>NZ_QFWW01000026.1:429886-457726 GCF_003265345.1 Lentzea terrae
GGAGCCCGCCCGTGATCCGCTACATCATTCGGCGCCTGCTGATCTCCATACCCATCCTGCTGATCGGCAGCTTCGCCTGTTACGTCCTCGTCGCGACCGCCGGAAACCCCTTGGCGGAGATGCGATTCAGGCCCGGCGTCACCGACGCCGACATCAGGGCCGCCGAGGCCTCCCTCGGCCTCGACAAGCCCGTCGTCATCCGCTACTGGAACTGGCTCATGGACTTCCTGTCCGGTGACTGGGGCCAGAGCATCGCCCTCGGCCAGGCCAAGACCGCTGTCTTCCCCGCCGTCACCGACGCGCTGTGGACCACCGGACGGCTCGTCATCGGTGCAGAGCTGCTCGCTCTCACCCTGGGTGTCTCGGTCGGCGTGCTCGCCGCCGTGCGCCAGTACTCGATCTTCGACTACCTCGCCACCAGTACCGCGTTCCTGATGTTCTCGATGCCGATCTTCTGCGTCGCGGTCATCGTGAAGAACTACGGCATCCAGTTCAACAACGTCCTGGAGTCGATGGGACTGGAGCGCTGGCTCACCACCGCCGGCCCCCGGCCAGGTGGCTTCAGCGGCAGCATCGGCGACGTCATCTTCAAGTACACGGGCACGTTCCTGCTGCCGACGATCGCGCTGATGCTGATCAGCTTCGCCGCCTACAGCCGGTTCGAACGCGCCTCCATGCTGGAGATCCTGCACTCGGACTTCGTGCGCACCGCGCGGGCGAAGGGCATCTCGCAGAGCAGGGTGATCTTCCGGCACGCGTTCCGCAACGCGCTCATCCCCGTCGCCACGCTGTTCTCGCTGAACTTCGGCGCCGTGTTGTCCGGCGCGATCATCACCGAGACCGTGTTCGGCTGGGCCGGCATGGGCACGCTGCTGGTGAGCTCCGTGCGGCAGTTCGACCCGCCCATGCTGATGGGCTGGCTCGCGGTCACCGCGAGCCTGATCGTGCTGTTCAACCTGATCGCCGACATCGTGTACGGCATCCTCGACCCTAGGATTCGCCTTGGCTAACATCAACTTGGCGTCCGAGGGCGGCGTGGTGAACAGCGCTCCCCAGTCCGACTCGCACGAGTTCGACGCCACGAAGACCCGCACGCAGGGCCAGCTCGTGCTGGGGCGCTTCCTGCGCCACCGGCTCGCGATGGTGAGCCTCGGCGTGTTCGTGCTCCTCGTCCTCTTCGCGTTCCTCGGTCCGTTCATCTGGACCTACGACTTCGAGGACGTGTCCAGCAAGTCGTACCAGCCGATGAGCGGCACGCACCCGCTCGGCACCACCCAGGTCGGCAAGGACATGCTGGCGCTGCTCATGCGCGGCACCGGCTACTCGCTGCAGATCGCGTTGATCGTGGCCGCGCTCGCGACCGCCATCGGCGTGATCTTCGGTGCGCTGGCCGGATATCTGCGCGGTTTCGTCGACACGGCGCTGATGCGGCTGGTCGACCTGCTGCTGATCATTCCGCAGATCGCGGTCGCCGCGATCGTCGTGAAGGGCTTCTCCGGCAGCTGGTACGTCGTCGCGCTGGTGCTCGCCTCGTTCGCCTGGATGCAGATCGCCCGCATCACCCGCGGTGAGACGCTTTCCTTGGCACAACGGGAGTTCATCGAGGCGGCACGGGCCTGTGGCGCATCGACGCCGCGGATCATCTTCAAGCACCTGGTGCCGAACATGATCGGCAGCATCACCGTCAACGCCACGCTGGCGATCGCGACCGCGGTGCTCACCGAGGCCGCGCTTTCGTTCCTGGGACTGGGAGTCCAGCCCCCGGACACCTCGCTCGGCGTGATCGTGCTGGAGAACTACGGGCAGTTCCTGAACCGGCCGTGGCTGTTCTGGGGTCCGTTCATCGTGCTCGTGTCGCTCTCCCTGGCCGTCAACTTCATCGGTGACGGCCTGCGCGACGCGTTCGACCCGAGGCAGACGAAGGTGCGTGCCTGATGACGAGTGTTTCCGAACTGTCGGAGGACTTCCTGCCCTCCAACACCACCTCGCCGCTGCTCTCGGTCAAGGACCTCTCGGTCACGTTCCCGACCGACGACGGCGACGTCCGCGCCGTGCGCAACGTCTCGTTCGACCTCAACTCCGGCGACGTGCTGGGGATCGTGGGCGAGTCGGGCTCCGGCAAGTCGGTGTCCTCCATGGCGATCATGGGCCTGCTGCCCAAGAACGCGATCGTCGAAGGCTCGATCCGCTACCGCGGTGAGGAGCTGAACGGCCGCACCTACAAGCAGATGCAGCCGTTCCGCAGCAAGCACATCTCGATGATCTTCCAGGACCCGATGACGTCGCTGAACCCCGTCTACACCGTGGGGTGGCAGCTCGCCGAGACCTACCGCGCGCACCACGACGTCTCCAAGAAGGCGGCGTGGGCCAAGGCGATCGACGCGCTGGAACTGGTCGGGATCCCGCAGCCGGACAAGCGCGCGGCCCAGTACCCGCACGAGTTCTCCGGCGGCATGCGGCAGCGCGTGGTCATCGCGATGGCGATCATCAACGACCCCAGCGTGATCATCGCCGACGAGCCGACCACCGCGCTCGACGTGACGGTGCAGGCGCAGATCCTCGACACCATGCTGCGCATCCAGTCCGAGACCGACGCGGCGATCGTGATGATCACGCACGACCTCGGCGTGGTCGCGGGCATGGTCAACCGCGTGCAGGTGATGTACGGCGGCACCGTGGTCGAGTCCGGCCCGGTCGACGACGTCTTCGAACGCCCGCGGATGCCTTACACCGTCGGACTTCTGGGCTCGGTCCCGAACCCGGCCACGCTCGGCAAGCGGCTCACCCCGATCAAGGGTGCGCCGCCGTCGCTCGTGAACCTGCCGACCGGTTGCTCGTTCTCGCCGCGCTGCCCGCTCGTCGCCGACGTGTGCCACGAGTGGGAGCCGTTGCTGGAGGAGGCCGGCGCACCGAACCACACGACGCGCTGCCACCGCTGGGAGCACCTGGCGACGATCGACCAGCCGCAGCGGCTGTTCCTGCACGACGAGATCGGCACGGTGGAGAACCCGGCGGTGTTCGCCGCGGCCAACCCCGACGACTCGCTCGAAGTGACCGCAGTGCACGGCTCGTTGCTCACGGATCTGAAGGATGAGGAGGCGAAGTGACCGCGCCACTGCTGGAGGTCACCGACCTCGTCAAGGAATTCCCCGTGCGGGGCAAGGGAATCATCCCGCGCAACGTGGGCACGGTGCAGGCCGTGTCCGGTGTGTCGTTCTCGCTGCGCGCCGGTGAGACGCTCGGTCTGGTCGGCGAGTCCGGCTGCGGCAAGTCGACGACCGGGCGCGCGATCCTCCAGCTGCACAAGCCCACGTCGGGCTCGGTGAAGTTCGAGGGCCGCGAGCTCACGTCCATGAGCAACAAGCAGCTTCGGCCGTTGCGCAAGGACATCCAGATCGTCTTCCAGGACCCGTACGCCTCGCTGAACCCCAAGTGGCAGGTCAACGACATCATCGCGGAACCATTGCGGATCCACGGTGTCGAAGGTGGCGTGCAGCGACGGGTCAACGAGTTGATGGAGCTCGTGGGTCTCAACCCCGAGCACCGCAACCGCTACCCGCACGAGTTCTCCGGCGGTCAGCGGCAGCGCATCGGCATCGCGCGGGCGCTCGCGTTGAACCCGCGGTTCCTGGTGCTGGACGAGCCGGTGTCCGCTTTGGACGTCTCGGTACAGGCCGGTGTCGTGAACCTGTTGGAGGAACTGCAGGAACGGCTCGGGCTCGCGTACCTGTTCGTGGCGCACGACCTCTCGGTGGTGCGGCACATCTCGGACCGGGTCGCGGTGATGTACCTCGGCAAGATCATCGAGATGGGTGATCGCGAGGACATCTACAACCGGCCGATGCACCCGTACACGCAGGCGTTGCTGTCCGCGGTGCCGATGCCGGATCCCAAGCAGGAGCGCCAGCGTCAGCGGATCGTGCTGACCGGTGACGTGCCGTCGCCCGTCAATCCGCCGTCCGGCTGCCGGTTCCGCACGCGGTGCTGGAAGGCGCAGGACATCTGCGCCACCGAGGAACCGAAGCTGGAATTGCGGGGTGGACCGGACGGAACGCTGTCCGCGTGCCACTTCGCGGAGGAACGCTCGGTGGTTTAGAAGGTTCACAGACCAATTGAGATCCTTAGCAAAGGCCGCCTTCATCATCCGATGAAGGCGGCCTTTACTCTTTTCCGGTGACGCTGACTGCCCCACCACGGTTGCTCTTCGTGCACGCTCACCCGGACGACGAGAGTCTCTGGACGGGCGGCACCATCGCGCGCTACGCCTCCGCGGGCGCGCACGTGACTGTCGTCACCTGCACGCTGGGGGAAGAGGGCGAGATCATCCCGCCCGGACTGGCGAACCTGGCCGCCGACGCCGCCGACCAGCTGGGCGGATACCGCGTGGGTGAGCTGAGATCGGCCTGCGCCGCGCTCGGCGTGACCGACCACAGGTTCCTCGGCGGCATCGGCCGGTGGCGCGACTCCGGCATGGTCGACGTGCCGTCCAACGCGCACCCGCGCGCGTTCATCCAGGGCTCGCTGGACGACCAGACCGCCCAGTTGGTCGAGATCCTGCGCGAGGTCAAGCCTCAGGTGGTCGTCAGCTACGACGCGTTCGGCGGTTACGGCCACCCGGACCACATCCGCGCGCACGAGATCACGGTGGCCGCGTGCGCCCAGGTCTCCGACGTCGAGCGGGTCTTCTACGCCGTGACGTCCCGCGACGCCACCAAGGCCGGCGTGGCCGCGCTGGAGAACGTGCCCGAGGCCTTCCGGCTGCCGGAGCCCGGTGAGCTGCCGGTCACGCCGGATGAAGAGATCACAACGGTTGTAGACGTGTCCGAGCACCTGACGGCCAAGCGACGGGCGTTGCGTGCACACTCGACGCAGGTCAGTGTGTGGGACGACGGGTATGCGCTGTCCAACAACATCGCACAGCCGCTGGTCGGCGGTGAGTTCTACGTGCTGGCCAAGGGTTCGGCGGACGGCGCGGCCACAGACCTGTTCGGAGGACTGAGTGACCGGTAGTTGGCGAGTGGTCTTCCTGCTGCTTCTGTGCGTCGAGGCGGCAGTGCTCGCCGTGCTGGAAACGATCTTCCTGCCGCTGCGCTTCGACGGCACGCTGCTGCCGAAGCTGGGCGACTTCCCGTTCCCGATCATGATCTTGGTGGCCGCGTTCACGATGCCGGTGCTGGTGTCCTGGGCGGCCTCGCTGTCCGAACGGGTGCTGACCGCCGCGTCGCCGTTGCTGGTCTGGTTCCTGACGATGATGGTGTTCAGCTACTTCGAGCCGGGGCGCGTGACAGGTTCGGTCCTGTTGCTGCAGGACTGGCGCGGTCTCCTGATGTTCGCCGGTGGCGCGTTGACGGGTGCGGTGGCCGTGGGCGCGGTGATGGCGCGCAACGCCGCGCACCGGCCCGGCCTCTACGAGACCGCGGGCACCCAGTAGCGGTAGCGGTGGTGCTCGGTGCAGCCGAGCTCCTCGTACAGCCGGATCGCGGGCTCGTTGTGCTCGGCCACCTGCAGCGCGCACGTCGTGGCGCCCTGCTCCAGGCCCCAACCGGCCAGTTCGCCCATCAGCTGCCTCGCCAGGCCCTTGCGACGGTGCGTCGGACGCACGGCGAGGCGGGCGATGTGCAGGACGTCCTCGACGACGGCGCCGCGGACGGCCGCGACGACCGCTCCGTTGTCGCTGAGGCTCGCGAAGCAGACGTTTCCACCGCTGCCGAGCACGTGCCGCTGGGCGGCGGAGACCTCGGATCCGGCCGTCAGTTCCCACCATCCGGGAAGATCGTGGTTTCCGGCTACGCCGTCGGCGAACTTCTCCAGCGGGCCCGTCATCACCAGCGACTCCGCGCCGCCGGGGTGGTCGAGGTCCACCTGCCAGCCCGTTTCCCGAATCGCGCGCTCGTGCCTTGAGCCGTTGATCACGTGGGCCGTGGGTTTGATGCCGTGCTCGCGGGCGAACCCTTCGGCGACGGCCAACGCTTCCGCCACGGGAATGCCGGGATCGCCGCAGGTCAGCGTGCTGTTGGCGCGGCCGGTGAACCCGTCGGCGGCGCGCATCAACCAGTCCCCGAGCGGGACTTCTGCCAGCGCGGGCCATGCTCGCGCGCAGAGCGATTCCAGGTGATCCTCGGTGTGCACCCGTTCATCCTGTCCCAAGCTCGTCTCAGCAGATGGAGTGACGTGGCACACCGTGCAGCTAAGGCAAGCCTGACCGGGTGATACTCGAACGTGCCGCGTACTCTCCGGCTTGCGCGGTGTGGACCAGAGGAAGTTGGAGAGCGCAGTGACCTATGTGATCGCCCAGCCGTGCGTGGACGTGCTCGACAAGGCGTGCATCGAAGAGTGCCCCGTCGACTGCATCTACGAAGGCGACCGGATGCTCTACATCCACCCCGACGAGTGCGTGGACTGTGGCGCGTGCGAGCCCGTGTGCCCGGTGGAAGCCATCTACTACGAGGACGACGTCCCCGACGAGTGGAAGGACTACACCAAGGCGAACGCGGACTTCTTCAACGAGCTCGGCTCGCCCGGTGGCGCCTCGAAGGTCGGCAAGGTCAGCGCCGACCCCGAGTTCATCAAGGTGCTCGAGCCGCAGGCCGAGGGGCATTGATCATCCAACGCCGGGGTCCGGCCCTGCCGGACTTCCCGTGGGACTCGCTGGCTGACCACGCCGCCAAGGCGCGCAAGCACCCCGGTGGTGTGGTCGACCTGTCGGTCGGCACTCCGGTCGACCCGGTTCCCGCGGTGATCCAGTCCGCTCTGTCGTCGGTCGCCGACATCCCCGGCTATCCGACCACCCACGGCACGCCCGAGCTGCGCGCTGCCTTCGTGGCCGCCGTCGAACGCCGCTACGGCATCGTCGGCCTGTCGCCCGCGGCCGTGCTGCCCACGATCGGCTCCAAGGAGCTGGTGGCGTGGCTGCCGACGTTGCTCGGCGTCGGTCCCGGCGACATCGTGGCCGTGCCGTCCGTGGCGTATCCGACGTACGAGGTGGGCGCGCTGCTGGCGGGTGCCACCGTGGTGCGGCTGGCCGACGGGGAGCTGCCGCCGGCCGGCACTCGGCTGGTGTGGCTGAACTCGCCGTCGAACCCGACCGGGCGCGTGCTGTCGGCCGCGCAGCTGCGCGATGCCGTTGCCGCCGCCCGTGCCGTTGGTGCCGTGGTCGCTTCGGACGAGTGCTACCTGGCGCTGCCGTGGGAAGCCTCGCCGGTGTCGGTGCTGCATCCGTCCGTTGTGGACTCCTTCGACGGGGTGCTCGCCGTGCACTCGCTGTCGAAGTCGTCCTCGCTGGCCGGCTACCGGGCCGGGTTCATCACCGGCGACCCGGAGCTGATCTCAGGTTTGCTGGAGCTGCGCAAGCACGCGGGCATGATCGTGCCGCGGCCGGTGCAGGAGGCCATGCGGGCCGCTTTGGAAGACGACTCGCACGTGGCCGAGCAGCGTGCTCGGTACCTGGCCCGGCGTGAGGTGCTGAAGCCCGCCCTGGAGGCGGCCGGGTTCACGGTGTCGCACTCCGAGGCGGGGCTGTACCTGTGGTCGTCGCGCGGTGAGGACGCCTGGGAGACGATCTCCTGGCTGGCCGATCGCGGCATCCTCGCGGCGCCGGGGACGTTCTACGGGCCGGCTGGTGCCCAGCACGTGCGGATCGCGTTGACGGCGACCGACGAGCGGATCGCGGCTGCGGCCGAGCGCCTCAGGGTTTGATCTTCAGGGTTTGAGGGCTGACCAGACTCTTCGGGTGAACTGGTTGGGCGGCACCGCGTCCGTTGTGAGCCGGACGCTCGTGCTGATCGAGTCACCGCTCAGGCCGAGTCCCAGCACCAGGTGCCAGTGCAGGTCCCAGAGGTCCTGGAACGCGTCCAGCTCGACGTCGGCGTCCGCGCTGACGTGGAGCACGGCCGGTTCCGCGACCCGTACGACCCGTTCGACCGCCCGCACGTCCCGCGTGTTCGTGCGGAAGCTGAACGCCAGGTCGACCGTCTCGCTGTCGAGCCCGTACGTCGCGTACGAGTGGCACCGGTGGTGTGGCAGCGACAACGGCTGGTTCGTCTCCAGGTAGAGGTCGCCCTCGAACCGCAGCGTCGGCGAGTGCTGGCTGAGGGTGGCTCTGGCGCTGACGAACTCCCAGCCCGGCATGTCGAGCTTGGGCACCAGCAGTTCCAGGACCTCGCCTCTGCGCGCGGATCTCGTGCGTTCGCCGGAGCGCCACGGGATTTCCCTGCTGTAGGGCTCCTTCTTCGTGACGAACACGTACGGCGCGTTGTCGGTCTGCAGGCTCAGGACGACGACGGTTCTGCGCGGTGCCCAGTCGAACGCGACCGTGGTGAGTCCCGGCGCGACACCGTCGAAGTGGCTTTCCACCCTGGGCCACCAGCTCGACAGCTCCTCGGCCGGCGCACCCTTGACGTACCGGCCTTTCTCGTCGACGCCGACGATCCACATCGCCTCGGAACCCCTGGCCGCGTTGCAGAGGGCGGCGATCTGTCTCGCCGCCTTGCCGTGGTCGACCGGCCACTGGGTCTTGAACTCGACGAAGGAGTCCTCCGACTGCGCCCCCTCCAGGGCACGCTCGATCGCGGCGCGAGCGTTCAACTCGAGTCGCTGTTTCAGCACGTGCACCTCCCTGAGTTGGCAAGGGCCCAGCCTGCCTCAGCAGACCGGGCCCCAGACACTGAGTTTGCCTCAGTCGTTCGCGTGCAGCGCCGAATTGAGCTCGACGCCGGTGCCTTTTCGTGGCTTGGCCATGACCGTGCCGGTCACGGAGTCGCGGATGAACAGCACGTTGTTGCGGCCGCTCAAGCTCAGCGCCTTGACGACCTCGCCGCCGGGGAGCGTGACCTTGGTGCCCGCGGTGATGTAGAGGCCCGCCTCGACCACGCAGTCGTCGCCGAGCGAGATGCCCAGGCCGGCGTTGGCGCCGAGGAGGCAGCGCTCACCGACGCTGATGACCTGCTTGCCGCCGCCGGAGAGCGTTCCCATGATCGAGGCGCCGCCACCGACGTCCGAGCCGTCACCGACCACGACGCCGCCGGAGATCCGGCCCTCGACCATCGAGTTGCCCAGCGTGCCGGCGTTGAAGTTGACGAAGCCCTCGTGCATGACCGTGGTGCCCGGTGCGAGGTGGGCACCCAGGCGGACGCGGTCGGCGTCGGCGATGCGGACGCCGGTCGGGACCACGTAGTCGACCATCCTGGGGAACTTGTCGATGCCGTAGACCGTGACCGGGCCCCTTGGGCGGAGGCGGGTGCGGGTCTGTTCGAAGTCCTCCACCGCGCACGGGCCGTGGTTGGTCCAGACGACGTTGGTCAGGAGGCCGAAGATGCCGTCCAGGTTCGCGCCGTGGGGCTTGATCAGGCGGTGGCTGATCAGGTGGAGCCTCAGCCAGACGTCGTAGGTGTCTCGGGGGGCGGTGGTGAGGTCTGCGGTGACCTTCACGCCGACTACTTCGACGTTGCGTTCTGGGTCTTCGCCCAGGAGCTTGGCCGCTGACTCGCCCAGGGCTTCCGCGATTTCTGCGGAGGAGAGGCGGGTGGTGGCTAGGCCGACTGCTTCTGCGGCAACCTCGGCTGCTACCTCTGCTGGGGCTTCCGTCAGGGCAGGGGACGGGTACCAGGTGTCTAGGACGGTGCCGTCCGGGGTCACTGTGGCCAGGCCAATGCCGTATGCGGTGCTCACAGGGGGTCAGCCTAGTCCGCACCTCCTTCGGGGGCGCGGACTGGCCGGAACGCCTTCGGCGCGGTCAACGCGGTGATCACGATCCCTTGTCGGGTGTTCACCTGACATCGGTGGCGTCATGGTCTTCCTATCCTGGTGATCAGCCGCGGCACCGACGCGGGTATCTGCCCGGCACCGGAGTAACAGACACCCGTTTCCGCGAGGCAGCAGAAAGCTGCCGTCAGATCGAACACAACCTCGTTTCGCACCCTGACAGGGGTATGGCGATCGACAGTGCTGGAACCTGTTCGGTCGCAGAACAACGATCTGAATTCGGCAAGGTCAGAGGGGGGAAGAAATGAGCAAAATCACGAGCCGTGTCGCACGCCTGGGGTTGGTTTGGGCGGCGGTAGCGGTGGCCGGCCTGGTAGCCGCGCCGTCCGCGAACGCCGCAGCAACCTTCTACAGCAGCGTGCCCACCAAGGCCACGGGTGTGACGACCGTGAAGTCCACGAACACCGGTCACGGCACCCTGCAGATCCGCAAGGGCAAGTACGACGGCAAGACCTACCTCTGGGGACGCGTCTCCAACCCCGACTCGACGTTGAACGCGGGATGGGACCTGAAGTTCGTCGTCGCCAGCTCCAGCATGCCTGGCGCCCCTACGAACTGCCGTTCCAACGACACTGGGAGCACTAAGAAGGACATCGACACGACGACCTACACCTCCGCCGTCGTACTCAAGTCCGGCTGCCACTACGAGGCCATCGCGGTCAATCGGTCCAACTGGAACGACGGCTGGTACACCGGCTACTACTCGCCCTGACCGACGCCTGCCACGGTGAGAAGCCAATTCATTCCGGTCTTGAGCGATGGTCCATCGATCGGTCGAGTGCGGCCAGGTCCACCGGGCATGGAAACAGGGCCTCTTGGTAGCTCGAAGGATGTCGACGCCAGGCCCGTGCAACAAGAAACCCCCAGGTCAACGGCCTGGGGATTTCTGTGCTTCTGGCTGACTCCCAGTGCGCGTTGGCGTTGGGGCTAGCCCGGTACCTCTGCGGAGAAGTAGAGGGAACCGAGGACGCCCCTCGTGGCGATCAAGGCCTCGTTGCACTTCGACTGGCGGGCGTCGGTGCTGGAGACGTTGTCGACGTTCACGTCGCTGCACTTGTGGGTCTCGAAGTCGCCTACTGCGGTCATCAGGCGGGGGAGGACCTGGCTCACGTCGTCCTCGACTTCTTTGCCCTGGAAAGAGCTGTCGAGTTTGCGGGTCATCGAGCTGACGCTGGCCACCCAGGCGGCGCAGTCGGCTGGGGTGCCGCTGTGCTGGGAGCCGCACGGGGCCGTGAAGAGGGTGCGGATTTCGCCGCACTGCCGGTCGCAGGCGGCGGGGGCCTCGCCGCAGCCCGTTGCCATGAGGAGCAGCGAGATGACCAGGAGTGTGCGTTTGATCACGCGGAGTACGATATCGGCTGAATGGCCTAGCCGAAAAACGGAATGAGTAGGGTGAACGGCGTGTCCGACACCCTTGATCTGCTTGCTGACCCGATTGAGCTGACCACTGCGTTGGTGGATGTGCGCAGCGTGTCCGGGGAGGAGGCGGAGATCGCCGATCTCGTGGAGCGGTCGCTCGAGTTGCATGCGCCGCACCTCGAGATCACTCGATCGGGGAACGCGGTGCTTGCCCGCACGAATCTCGGGAAAGAGCGACGGGTGGTGCTGGCCGGGCATTTGGACACGGTGCCGATCAACCAGAACTTTCCCAGTCGGCGTGAAGGGGACGTGCTGCACGGGTGCGGGACTGTGGACATGAAGGGTGGCGACGCGGTGATGCTTGCGATCGCCGCTCGCAGCCAGGACGCCCGGCACGATCTGACGTTTGTGTTTTACGACTGCGAAGAGATCGAGGCTGAGCGCAACGGGCTCACGCGGATTCAGCGGGACCTCGTGGAGTGGTTGCAGGGGGACCTGGCGATCGTGTGCGAGCCGTCCAACGGGACGGTTGAGGCCGGGTGCCAGGGGACTATGCGCATCGAGGTCAGGACGAGCGGGAAGCGGGCGCACACCGCCAGGGCGTGGATGGGTGTCAACGCCATTCACGGGATGGGGGAGGCGTTGCGGCGGCTGGAGGCGTATGTGCCGCGGCAGCCGGAGATTGATGGATGTCGGTACCACGAGGGGCTGCAGGCCGTGAAGATCACGGGTGGGGTCGCCGGCAACGTGGTGCCGGATGAGGCTGTGCTCACGGTCAACCACCGGTTTGCGCCTGATCGGACTGTTGAGCAGGCCGAGCAGCATCTGCGTGAGGTGTTCGAGGGGTTCGACGTCGTCGTCACGGACTTTGCCGGGGGTGCGTTGCCTGGACTGCACGCTCCGGCGGCGCAGGAGCTCGTCGAGGCTGCGGGCGGTACGCCGGTGGCCAAGCTCGGGTGGACGGACGTTGCGCGGTTTGCGGCGTTGGGGATGCCCGCGGTCAATTTTGGACCTGGGGATCCGACGTTGGCGCACACGCGGGAAGAGCACGTACCGGTCCGGCAGATCACCGGGTGTTTCGACGTGCTTAAGCGATTTTTGCTTGCCTGATCACTAGGATCTCAGTGATGACGGAAGACGAGAACGGTGTCGTGGACGAGCACCCCAAAGAGAAGATGCGCGGGCCCGTTGTGCTGCGCAGAGAACGTCGGGACGAGTTGACCACCACGGACCAGCGGTTGCTGGATTCGCGGGGGCCCTCGGACTGGGTGCACACGGATCCGTGGCGGGTGCTGCGGATTCAGGCCGAGTTCGTCGAGGGCTTCGGCGCGCTCGCTGAGGTGCCGAGTGCGGTGACCGTGTTCGGGTCGGCGCGGACTGGGCGGGATCATCCCGAGTACCAGCTCGGGCGGGATCTTGGTGCGGCGTTGGCGCAGGCCGGGTTTGCCGCCATCACGGGTGGTGGGCCGGGTGCCATGGAGGCGGTCAACCGGGGGTGCTCGGAGGCCGGTGGGTTCTCGATCGGGCTCGGGATCGAGCTGCCGTTCGAGCAGGGGCTCAACCCGTGGGTCGACCTCGGGGTGAACTTCCGGTACTTCTTCGTGCGCAAGACGATGTTCATCAAGTACTCGCAGGCGTTCATCTGCCTGCCTGGTGGGTTCGGCACGTTGGACGAGCTGTTCGAGGCCTTGACGCTGGTGCAGACCAAGAAGGTCACGAAGTTCCCGGTGGTGCTGTTCGGCACGCACTACTGGCAGGGGCTGTACGACTGGATCAAGAGCTCGGTGCTCGAGGGTGGCAAGGTGGGCGAGAAGGACCTCGCGCTGCTGCACCTGACGGACGACATCGAGGACGCGGTGCGCGTCGTCAAGGAAGCGCACCAGGCATGGGCGGACGCGCACTGATGTACGTGGCGGTTTACTGCGGCAGCCTTTCCACCGTGCCGCAAAGTTACATCGACCTCGCTGCCGAGGTGGGGCGCCAGATCGCGGCACGCGGCTGGAACCTCGTCTGGGGTGGCGGGCAGACGTCGATGATGGGTGCGGTGGCGCGGGAGGCTCGCGCTGGTGGCGCGCACACCTACGGGGTGATCCCGAAGGGGCTGGCCACCAGGGAGATCGCGGACCGGGAGTCGACCGAGCTGCACGTCGTCGACACCATGCGCGAGCGCAAGAAGATGATGGACGACAAGGCGGACGCGTTCCTCACGCTGCCCGGTGGCATCGGGACCGCCGAGGAGTTCTTCGAGGTGTGGACGGCCGGTGTGCTGGGCATGCACCGCAAGCCCGTGGTGCTGCTCGACGTCGACGACCACTACAAAGGACTCGTCGACTGGCTGACGCACCTGCGGGACAAGGGATTCGTGTCGCACGCCGCGTTGCAGTCGCTCGTGGTGACGAACGACGTGTCAGTTGCTCTTGACGCTTGCGTCGGTTAGTCCCTTGGCCTGAGCGAGGATTTCGGTCTCCGGCAGGAGATCCGGCAGCGGGCGGTACGGCGTGGCCGTCACCTCGAACCGCTTGCCGGACACCACCCTGCCCTGCCAGGAGCCCGCGATCTCGCCGTCCACCAGGATCGCGCCCCGGCGGCCGAGAATGCGGAAGATGTCCTTCTGCGCCGCCTTGTCCGGCAGCAGCAGGTCCCGGTCGCGGGCCTGCAGGTACGGGTCGGTCGGCGGGAGCAGGCGCACGTCCGGTGGTTCGGCGTCGGCGATCTCGAGATCTTCCGGCAGCCACGCCTTTTGGCCCTCGACGGTCACCTCGACCAGGCCTTCCTTCGGCCACTGCTTCTTGACCTCGCGGGTGGTCGTGCCGAAGTAACTGGCCACTTCGGACGGTCCGGCCGGGCCGTGCAGGGTCAGGTAGCGGTGCACCAGCTCGTGAAAGCCCGCGGTCTTGCGCGGGACGCCCGGCCAGCCGTGGATCCGCTCGAACGTCACGGTCTTCTCGCCGGGCAGGATCCGCAGGCCGGCGGGCAGCGCGCCGAGCCGGAAGATCGGGTCGCTGACGTGGTCGGTGCCGCAGCCGCGGCACGCTTCGACGGTCTGCTTGGGCGCCAACGGGGTCAGCGCCTTGCTGACGTCGCCCTTGGTCATCGGCTTCGTGACGATCGACCGCATCGCCGTGGCGATGTGCCTGAGTGACGCCACCATGTCGTCGACTTTCGGCCGGGAGGCGCGCGCTCGGGCGTCGGCGTCGCTCCACGGCCACAGCGCGCGGGAGAACGCCTTCAGCTCACCGGCTCGGTGCAGATGGGGAGCACCGCGCACGGACCAGGTCAGGACGAAGTCGTCCACCGAGGGATCGTGGAGGCGGGCGGCGAGGCTCAGCAGGGCCGAGCCGGAGGTGTTGTCCTGGACGCCCAGGGACAACACCGCCAGCTCGGCCACGTCGGAGACCCGCCGGTCCAGCTCGTGCTGATGGATCCGGTGGAAGAGCACCTGCTGCCGGGTGAAGTCCACCCGGACATTCTTACGCCTTCGGAACCGTGAGGCTCGACGGTCCGAAGGTGACGGACGATCCCCGTGTCGATTCCGTTAGATAGCGCGGGTCCACCGTGTCGATCACCAGTGCGATCCGGTTGCCCGCGCCGACGTTCCACACCGTCGGCTCGAGCTCGACGTCGAGCGTCTGCGTGCGGCCCGCGCCGGTCACCTTCACCGGCTTGTGCGTGATCAGCGAGCCCAGACCCAGCGGCCCGACCTCGTACAGGTACGCGAACAACGTGGTGGTCTCCGCGCTCGGCGTCACGGTCAGCTTGAGCTTCGGCGTGCCCGCGAGCGTTGCGCCGTTCGGGTACTGCGGACCGCCCCACACGCCCGCGAGGTTGCGGTCGACGAACGGCAATGAGACCCCGGTCGGGATGTTCAGGAACCCTTGCAGCGCACCGGAGAGCAGGATCGTGCCGCTGTCGGCGACGGTGTTCCAGCCCGCGTAGATCTTCTTGCCGTCGAGCTGCACCGTGTCGCCGGCGCCGGACGGCCACGCGCCGAACTTCTTCCACGTGCCGCCGTTGTTCGGCTTGAGCTGCACCGGCTGCTCGGCGTCGATGCCGTTGGCCGTGCCCTTGACGTGGCGGTCGAACCAGCGGCCGACCGACTCCCAGATCTCGTTGGGCAGACCGGCCGCGCCGAACAGCTCGGCGGTGGCGTGGTCGCCCGGCGAGAGCATGAGTCGCTTGGGACCGGTGAGCTTGGAGTAGAAGTCCGCGACCTGGCCCGGCGCGAAGATGCCGTCGTTCCAGGCGTTGCCGATCATGACGGCGGTGCCGTTGGCGTTGATCTGCGAGATCTTCGAGGCGGCGGAACGGCCCGCGGAGATCGGCACGACCTCCCAGAACCTGCCGTCGCGGTAGGCGTCCTCGGCTTCCAGCAGCACGGGGCCGGGCCGTCCGGTGGCGTGCCCCGCGGCCAGCAGCACCTCGACGGCCTGCTTGTTCACCGTGCTGTTCGGGTAGAGCGAGCGGGCCAGGTCGGTCCACGTGCTCAACGCGGCCGCGGCCTTGATGCGCTTGTCGTTCGCCGCCGCCAGCAGCGACTGCCCCGCGCCGTAGGAGATCCCGGCCGCGCCGACCCTCGTGCCGTCGGCGTGCGCGTTGGCGATGGCCCAGTCGATGACCTTGCTGACGTCGCCGACGGTGTCCGGGCCGGCGATGTCGATCTCGCCGCCGGAGTCCCAGAAGCCGCGGCTCGTGTAGCTCACCACGACGTAGCCGGACTCCTTGGCGAGCTTGGCCGCCGCGCCGACGTACTCGATGTTCGGCACCGCCCAGCTGGACGGCATGACGAGCAACGGGAACGGGCCGGGGCCCTGGCCGGTCGGTTCGACGACGAAGGCCTTCAGGGCGGTGCCACCGACGCCGGAGATCGACTTGTAGGTGATGGAGTGCCCAGGAGCCGCGATGGCAGCTGGAGCACCGAGCAGGGATGTGAGGAGTACCAGGACTAAAACAAGTGATCGTCGCACGCTGGTCCTCCTTGACCATGACGTAGATCACACAGGGTTGTTACCGGGGAGTAAACCAGATACCTACTCACGGGTAGCAAGAAGCTGTGAGCCAGCTCACTGATTTACGCTGGGTGGCGTGAACCGATTCCGCGTCACTGAGCTGCCGAAAGACCGGGTGCTGGTCGTTGCGCAGCTGACCAGCGCAGACGTTTTGGGTCAGACCATTAACGAGGGCGCCGACGTCGTGGAATTCGACGGCGAGCTGGAATTGCCGTTGCTCACCGAAACGTTGGATGTGGTGACGATCCCGCCAGGGGATGAGGATTTCACCCTGGCGGCTGCCACAGTGGCTGCGATGTCCGGAGCACGCGCGATTAGGGCATCTGACGTGCGGCAGGCGAGGAAGGTCGTGGAGATGGTTGCGAGCGTGACGGGAACCCGTCCGCCTGCCCGAGCGGTGCGGGCGCTCGCCTGATGCTGCCCGCCGTCGAAGCCTGGTTCGCCACGCACACCTGGCAGCAGCCGTCCTGGACGGTCGACGAGCTGGTGGCGTTGAAGCGCGGCCGGACCGTCTCCGTCGTGCTGCCCGCGTTGAACGAGGAAGCGACCGTCGGTGACGTCGTCGGCGTGGTCCGGCCGTTGCTCGGGACGCTCGTCGACGAGCTCGTGGTGATGGACTCCGGGTCCACGGACCGGACTGTGGAGGTCGCTGCTGAGGCCGGCGCACGGGTGGTACGGCGCGAGGACGTCGTGCCGTGGCTGGAACCGTTGCCCGGCAAGGGTGAGGTGCTGTGGCGGTCGCTCGCCGCGACCTCTGGTGATCTGATCGTCTTCCTGGACTCCGACCTGGTGGATCCGGAGACCGCGTTCGTCACGGCGTTGCTCGGGCCGTTGCTGGACGTCCCGGACGTGCACCTGGTGAAGGGCTTCTACCGGCGGCCGTTGCGGTTGGAGAGCAGCGGTGGCGGGCGGGTCACCGAACTGGTGGCGCGGCCCTTGCTGAACACGTTGCGGCCGGAGCTGTCCGGTGTGGTGCAGCCGCTCGGCGGCGAGTACGCGGCCACTCGGTCCTTTTTGGAGTCGGTGCCGTTCGCGGCCGGGTACGGCGTGGAGATCGGGCTGTTGCTGGACGTGCACCGGAGGTACGGGCTGTCCGCGCTGGCTCAGGTGAACCTGGGCGTGCGGAAGCACCGCAACCGGTCGCTGCTGCAGCTCGGCGTGATGTCCTCGCAGATCATGGGGACCGCGCTGGCCCGGTGCGGGGTTGCTGCCGACTCCGGGCCCCTCACCCAGTTCGTCCAGGTGGACGGCGAGTGGCTACCCGACTCGACCGACGTGCTCGTGGCGGATCGGCCCCCGATGGTGCACGTGGTCGAAGAGCGCTAGCTGCTCTTCGCGGTGCGTCACGACGAGTGCGGTGCCCTGGCAGTTGTCGAGGACCTTGGCCAGCACGCGGTCGGCCTGCTCGGGGTCGAGTCCTTCGGTTGGCTCGTCCATGAGCAGGACTTCCGGGTTCGCCAGCACTGACCTCGTGAGGATCAGGCGCTGGCGTTGGCCGCCGGAGATCTCCTCGCCGCGTTCGCCGACGATCTGGTCCCAGTCGAGGTCCAGCTCGGCGATCTCGGCAGCCCGGTCCAGTTCTTCCTGCGTGGCATCGGGTTTGGCCAGCAGGACGTTGGTGCGGACCGTGGTGTGGAAGACGTGCGCGCCGGCCAGCGCGCCCCTGCTCGGTTCGAGCTGGTGGGCGATGGTGTTGAGCAGCGTGGTCTTGCCGCTGCCGCTCGGGCCGACGATCGCCGTTCTGCCTTGCAGGTCTGGGGTTTCGGTGACTCGGGCCGGTTCGGACTCGGTGGTCGGCTCCGGGATCGGCTTCGTCAGGGCGGTCAGCGGAATGGTGATCTCGAACGTCGCGATGGCCGCCATGATCAGCCAGGCGGGCTCGTTCTGCGCGAGCATGAGCAGCGCCGCGCCGAACTGGACGGCGATCGCGAACGGGGTCAGATCGCGGGTGCGCTCCTTGCGGGACAACGCCGTTGCGGTCGCGGTCGCGGCGGAGAGTTTCTCGTCGAACAAGCCGTAGGCGATCAGTTCTTCTTTGCTGTGCACCAGTTCGGTGGTTTGTTCGGTGAGCTTGGCCCGCAACGGCGTGAGGTCTTCCGGTTTGCGAAGGGCGAGCCACGGGAGCAGCGCGAGGTTGATCAGCAGGCCGCCGATGAGCGGCAGCGAGAAGCCGGAGACGACCGCGATGACGGCGCTCACCAGCGCCGCGATGATCCACGGCAGGGTGGCGCGGAGCTTGGTGTCGAGGTGCTGGTCGACGTTCGTGACGATGCGGGTGAGGGCCGTCCCTGACGGAATGTGCCTGCGGTGCGCCAGGTCGTCGTAGACCCGGCCGCGGAGTTCGACGGCCTCGCTGAGCACGGCCTTGTGGCTGGTCAGGCGTTCGAGGTAGCGCAGTGCGCCCTTGGCCAGCGCGAGCGTGCGGACCGCGACGATCGCCACGGTCAGCGCCTGCATCGGCGGGTGCTCGGCGGCGCGCATGATCAGCCAGGTCGCCGTCGCGGTGAGGCCGACGCCGGCCAGTTCGGCGAGCACACCGACGAAGATCGCGAGTCTCATACCGTCACCACCCTGTCGACCTCGTTCAGCAACGTCGGCCGGTGCGCCACGATCACGGCCGTCCTCCCGCGGGTGTACTCCCGAGTCGCTTGCAGCACCAGGGATTCCGTCTCGGCGTCGAGGTGTGCGGTGGGTTCGTCCAGCAGGAACAGTCCGGCCTGCTGCCGGTCCAGCGCCTTGGCCAGCGCGACCCGTTGCTGTTCACCGGACGAGAGATCGGCCGGCACGAGCGTGGGCCGCTGCGGGACCCACGACAGCGCCTCCAGCCAAGCCTTGCGATCGATCTCGCGCAGGTCGACACCGCCGATCAGCACGCGACCGTCGTCGGGCTGCACGAACCCCAGCAGCAGCCCCAGAATCGTGCTCTTGCCCGCGCCGCTCGGCCCGACGAGCGCGACCCGTTCGCCCGGCTTGATCCGCAGTGAGAAGTTCTTGAGGCTGCGGACGCTCACGTTGTCGAACACGATCTCGGCGCCGGCGAGATCCGGTGGGGTCACGCCGCTGTGGTCGGTCGCGGTGGGCAGATTGGCCAGCACTTCACGGCCCTGCGCGCTCGCGTGGTACTGCGCTCCAGCGGCCCTGAGCGGCAGAAACGCCTCCGGGGCAAGGAAAAGCACCAACAGCGCCGTGTACAGCGGGACGCCGCCGTCGAGCAGCCTGAGCCCCACCGGCACCGCGACCAGCGCCACCGACATCGTGGCCACCAGCTCCAGCACGAACGCCGACAGGAACGCGACTCTGAGTGCCGACATCGTCTCGGTCATGTGCTGTGCGGCCAGCTGCCGGACCGTCGTCGACTGCGCCTCGGCCCGTCCGAACGCACGGAGCGTGCCGATGCCCTTGACCACGTCGAGGAAATGTCCGCCGAGCGTGGCCAGCGCTGCCCACTGACGAGCCGTTCGCTCGCGGGTGTGCGCACCGACCAACGCGCCGAAGATCGGGATCAACGGCAACGTCAGCAGGATCGTCAGCGCGGCCGCCAGATCGGCGAACGCCAACCTCGTGACCACCGCCAGTGGGACGACCACCGCGAGGATCTGCTGCGGCAGATAGCCGACGATGTAAGGCGTCACGTCGTGCACGCCGCGCGTGACCAACGTGGCGACCTCGCCCGCCTTGATGCCGGGTGAGCGCAGGAAGGCCTCACGAAGGCGTGCTCGGGTGCGTTCGGCGGCGCGGTGGGCCATGGCGCGGTGCACCCACCACACCAGCACGCGCAGGACGATGACCAGGCACAGCAGGAGAAATCCGGAACCGCCGCTCAGCACCGACGCCAGCAGCTCGGCCTGGGCGAGCACCAGGAACGGGATCGGGATCAGCGCGAGGAGATGGCGACGATCGACCATTGCAGCAACACCACCAGCGGGATGATCGGGATCGCGACCCACGCGAGGAGGCCGAGCGTGTCCGAGTGCGCCATGAGCCCGGTGACGTCGATCGAGCTGAACGCGAGCGGAATAGGTAGCGCGCAAAGCAGTGCGGTCAACGGGAACAACGTCCACCGCCGGTTCTGGAACACCCAGCCGTGCACCGCGAACAGCGCCGGCATGACGAACGCGACCGGCCAGGGCGCCTCCAGCAGGTGCGCCAGGAACAGGCCCCAGCCAACGGAAACCATCAGCGCACCCGTGAACGCCAGCCACCACCACAACCGCAGCTGCACGGCGGCCATGAACAGCACCAGTCCGGCCAGGACCAGCGTGAACACCGAATGTGCGCCGGACAGCAGCTCGCCTTCGAGCCGCGGGAAGGCCGCGAACAGCACGCCGATCGCGGCGACCAGCCACACCTCGTTGCCCAGGAAGAAGGGCGTCATCCGCTGCAGCGCTTCGTCTTTCCTGCGGAACGGCAGCAGCAACCCGGTGCCGTAGTCGAAGCCGGCCAACGCGAAGTAGCCGACTGTGAGGGTTCCGAGCACGACCAGCCAGAGCGTTTCCATCAGAGCGTCACCACCAGCGGCGAAACGGGAGCGGGCGCGACGTCCGGACCACGACGGACCGCACGTGCGATCAACGCCCAGTCAACGCAGGCCAGCAGCACGAACAGGGACGTGAACACGATGAGCGACAACAGAATCTGCGAGGCGTCCACATGGGACACCGCCTCCTCGGTCCGCAGCAGCCCGTAGACGAGCCACGGCTGTCGCCCGATCTCGCGGAACATCCAGCCGAAGATCGCGGCCAGGAACGGCAGCGGAATGCCGATCACCATGAGGTACAACGGGAAGCGGAGCCTGACCACCGCATCCTTGATCAGCAACGGCAGCGTCAGCCAGCTGACCAGCGTCAGCGTCATCCCGATCAGGATCATGAATCCGAGCGGCGCGCCGATCCACGGCGCCGCTTCGCTCTTGTCCGGCTGGAACTTCGCGATGATCGGGAACTGCGCGAAACCCGCGCCGATCAACGACGGCGTGGCCAGCGCCGTGGTGATCACGCCCATCCGCAGCGACCGCCGGAAGAAGTCGACCTCGGGTGTGCGCTTGATGAAGTGGTACGCCGACACCCCGGTCAGGAACACCCCGCCGACCGTGATGGACGCGAAGATCACGTGCATCAGCGCGGAGTTGAACGTCGGGTTGCTCAACAGCGCGGAGAAGTCGTCCAGCCGCAACACGTTCCCCTCGACTCGGTAGCCGACGGGGTGCTGCAGGAACCCGTTCGCCGCCATGATCCAGAACGCCGACGCGTAGGCCGTGAGCGCGGTCAGGTACAGCAACGCCAGGTGCACCCAGCGGTTCAGCTTGCCCCAGCCGAAGATCCACAAGCCGAGGAACGTCGACTCCAGGAAGAACGCGATCAGCGTCTCCAGCGCGAGCGGCGCCCCGAACACGTCGCCGGCGTAGGTCGCGAGACCCGACCAGTTCAGCCCGAACTGGAACTCCATCACGATGCCGGTGACGATCCCCAGCGCGTAGTTGATCACGTAGATCCGGCCCCAGAACCGCGTCATCCGCTCGTGCACGGGCGCGCCGGTGACCGTGAACCTGGTCTGCATGATCACCAGCAGGGTGACCAGGCCCAGCGTGAGCAGCACGAACAGGAAGTGGAACGACGTCGTCAACGCGAACTGGAGCCGGGCGAGGTCTACTGCGCTCATAGGTAGGGACGCTATATGTAGGGTCGCTACTTATGAACGGCTGAGCCGGGATATCAGGGTGATCTCAGGGCCGACCCTGAAGGGAACCTGAAGGCCTCCGAATCCGGTTCCAGGGCAACAGATCCAGGCCTGAGCGCACCACCCCGAACGCCCGAAATCAGGGACATCTCAGGGACCGCTCGGAGGGCCTGATCAGTAGAGTCACTACCCATGAAACCGGACGCCCTACGCGGCCACCTCGACGCGTTGCTGCTGGCGACGCTCGACGGGAGGCAGCTGCACGGCTACGCGATCATCGAGGCGTTGCAGCAGGTCAGCGGGGGTGCGCTGGACCTGCCGACAGGGACGGTGTACCCGGCGCTGCGCCGGCTGGAGCGGGCTGGTCACGTCGTCAGCGACTGGAGCACGGTCGGCGGCCGCAAGCGCCGCACCTACCGGCTCACCCAGGCGGGCCAGAAGGCGCTGCACGCCGAGCGCAGTGCGTGGCGGGAGTTCACGACGGTCATCGACGGGGTGCTGGGAGGTGGCGGCAAATGGGCACAGACGTGATCGACAGGTACGTGACCGACCTGGGGTCGCGGCTCCAGGGCTCGAAGAAACACGTCCGCGACCTGCTCACGGAGACCCGCGACAGCCTCGAGGACGCCACCGAGGCGCACCTCGACCGCGGGCTGTCCGAGGACGAAGCCCGCACCCGCGCCGTCGAGGAGTTCGGCCCGGTCAAGGAGATCGCGAACGAGTACCAGGCCGAGCTGGCCGTCGCGTACGGCACGCGGACGCTCGTCTGGCTCGCGATCGTGCTGCCGTTGATGCACATGGCGTGGGAGTACGGCCGGATGCTGCTCGTCGGCCCGTGGCAGGACCTCGGCACCCCGACCCCGTCGTGGTACCTCGTCGTCGCCAAGGCCAATGACATGACCAGCGGTGCCGCGTCGGGTGTGGCACTGGTGGCGCTCGTGCTCGGCCGGATCCTCGCCCGCAAGTACGACACGAAACTGCTGGCCAAGCTCGCCGCGTCCATCGCGATCCTGGCCGTCGGCGCGGTCCTGCTGGGCAACGTCGCGATCATCGCGGCGACCGCGCACGTGGACGTCGCCAGGCTGATGCAGTCGTTGCCGATGAGCATCGCGAGCCTGATCACCTGGATCGTGATCATTCGACTCGGTCTGCTCGCTCGCCGGTGCCTGAGCTGTGCCACGATCGTCGCTTGAATGCTCCCCGCGCCCTGTACGGGCTATGTGGGGATTTTCGGCTCAGGCTGCCTGCTCGTCCGGCGGACGAGCAGGTCTTGTGCCCTTCATCACCGACCGGGTTCAAACCTGCCCGGACCAGCATCACCGCCGCGGAGTTCTTGTCCCTGGGGGACACGGCTCCGCACGACGTGCAGGTGTAGGTGCGTTCGGACAGCGGCAATGCGTGCTTGGTTCTCCACCGCATGCCGCGCAGTCCATTGTGGTGTGTTTCGGGTCCACCAGCCGCAGTTCGCGGCCGTGTTTGCGGGCCATCGTGATCAGCTCACGCTTGGTGGCGCCGATCGCGGCGTCCGCGGCTTTGCGGGCCATCGTGGATTTCGCCAGGAACTTCGGCCGGAAGTCTTCCACCGCGAGCACGTCATGGTCGCGCACAACCCGCTTGGCCCACTTTCGGCCGGTGTCCTGCCGACGCCGGGCGATTTTCTGCTGGATCTTCGCCGCTTGCCGCTTGGCGTGCTGGTAGCCCTTCGAACCGGGCCGGCCCTTGGCCGGGCGGCGACGGGCCATCATCCGCTGATACCTCGCCAGGCCCTTCGCAGCCTTCTTGCCGTGCTCAGGGTGCGGCAAGTCGTACGCGTCGCTCGTGGTGGTGGCGAGTTCCCTCACGCCCCAGTCGACACCGATCACCCGGCCGGTCACCGGCAACGTCTGGACTCGCGTGCGGACGACGAAGGAGCAGTACCAGTGGCCGAGGCTGTCGCGGTACACGCGCACCGACGACGGCGCGGCGGGCAACTCCCGCGACCACACCGGCCGCACCACGATCCCGCCCGCCAGCTGCAGCACGCCATCACGCAACCGGAACCCGCGCTGGGTGTAGTTGAGCGTCGGCTCGGCCAGCGACCGCTTCTTGACCCGCGGCATCCCGGCACGTCGCCACTGCGGCACCCGCTCCCGCACATCCTTGAGCGCCTTGGCGCGGGACTTGCCGAAATCCCGGACGACCTGCTGCTGCGCCACCGACGACCCCGCCCGCAACCACACATGCTCGGCACGCCAGCCCGTCAGCAGTTTGTCCAACTGGGCCGGGCCGCACGTCCGCGGATCTTCTGGATTCTCGCGGTTGTGCCGATGGGTCTCCCGCGACTGCGCGACGCACTGGTTCCACACCCAGCGGCAGCGATCCCACTCCACCAGCAACGCGCGGCCGGCGGACGACGACAAGCGCAGCCGGTAGGAATATCGGGTCACACTCACCGAATCCGCCACGCAGGCGACCTTATCGAACAGATGTTCGGCACTGTCAGGTGGTCGCGGACATCGCACCACCGTTCAGTAACGTTGCCACCATGCTGCGCTCGAACCGCCCCGGCTCCGCCGGGCAGCTCGTGCCGGAGTCCGAATTCCTCCCCGGTCTGAAGGCAGGGGCATCCTTCGGAGGACATGGTGACGAACGCCCTTCTCTACCTGATCGTGATGGTGGCCGTCGCGGCAGTGGTGTTCCTGCTCGCGGCGTTGGTGTTCGGGCGCGGCGAGGAGCTCGCCCCGCTGCCGCCCGGCGCTTCGCCGACGCGGCTGCCGTCGGAGGACATCACCGCGGAGGACGTCCGCGAGCTGAAGTTCCAGCAGGTGTTCCGCGGCTACAAGATGAGTGAGGTCGACTGGGTGTTGCAGCGACTGGCGACCGAGGTCGGCGAGCTGCGGGCCCGCGTCGAGGAGCTGGAGAGCAGTGACCGAGCTTGAGCTGACGGTCGAGGTCGCCGCGCCGCCCCACACGATCTTCCGCGCGATGACCGACTGGGAACGCCAGTCGGAGTGGGTGTTCGGCACCCGCGTGTCCGTGGTGGCCGGTGACGGGCAGTCGGTCGGCAGCGAGATCGACGCCAGGACGTTCGGCGTCTCGGACCGGATGCGGATCACGCGCTGGGACCCGCCGCACGCCGTCGAGGTCGAACACCTCGGCCGCGTCGTGCGCGGGACGGGTGTGTTCGCCGTGCGCGGCAGCCGTTTCGTGTGGACGGAACGCCTCGACGTGCCGTTCTTCTACCCGTTGGTGAAACCGCTCTTCGTGCTGATGCTGCGCCGGTCGCTGCAGCGGTTCGCCCGGTTCGCCGAGGAGTACCGGTGATCGTCCGCTGCCCTTGGGGTGAGTCGACCCCGGACTACATCTCGTACCACGACACCGAGTGGGGCGTGGAGCTGCACGGCACCAACGCCCTGTACGAGCGGATGTCGTTGGAGGCCTTCCAGTCCGGGCTGTCGTGGATCACGATCCTGCGCAAGCGGCCGGCGTTCCGTGCCGCGTTCGGCGACTTCGATCCCGCGCTGGTGGCGGAGTTCGGGCCGGCCGACGTGGAAAGGCTGATGGCGGACGCGGGCATCGTCCGGAACCGGATGAAGATCGACGCGGCGATCCACAACGCCCGTGTGATCGTCTCGGAGGGCGTCGACCTGGATGAGCTGCTGTGGTCGTTCGCGCCGAGTGAGCACGTGCGGCCGGCGACGATCGCGGACGTGCCGGCGATCACGGCCGAGTCCAAGGCGATGGCCAAGGAACTGAAGCGTCGTGGCTTCAAGTTCCTCGGCCCCACCACGTGTTACGCGCTCATGCAGGCCACCGGGATGGTGGACGACCACATCGCGACGTGCTTCCGCGCCAACGGCCGATGATTTCGGGCCGCGGGAAGTGACGAACGCGTCCGTCTAGCGCCCGATGAACTTCGGCGCCCGCTTGTTGACGAAGGCGTCGACGGCTTCCCGGTGGTCTTCCGTCGCACCGCAGTCGGCCTGGGTGCGGCGCTCGGCTTCCAGCGCGTCCTCGAGAGTCCCGTCCGCGGCGGCGGCCAGCGCTTCCTTGATCTTCGCGTACGCGGTGGTCGGTCCGGCGGCGAGCTTGGCCGCGAGAAGGTGCGCGGTCTCCTGCAGTTCCTCGTCCGGCACGACCTGGTTGACCATGCCGACCCGCAACGCCTCCTCGGCACCGACCGGCTGGGCGAGCAGCATCATCTCCATCGCGCGGCCGTGCCCGATCAACCGCGGCAGCGTCCACGACGCGCCGGAGTCCGCGGTCAGGCCGACGTTCGCGAAGGCCATCAGGAACTTCGCCGACTTGCCCGCGATGCGCAGGTCCGAGGCGTACGCGAGGGACGCGCCCGCACCCGCCGCGCTGCCGTTGACCGCGGCGATCACCGGCTTCGGCATGCCGATCAGCTCCCGCACGATCGGGTTGTAGTGCTTCTCCACGGTGTGCAGCGGCGCGGGGTCACCGGCCTGCAGCAACCCGATGTGCTCCTTGAGGTCCTGACCCGCGCAGAACGCCCGGCCCGCACCCGTGATCACGACCGCGCGCACCGACGGGTCGGCCGACGCCTCGCGCAGCGCGTCGAGGAACGACTCCTTCAGCGCGATGGTGAAGGCGTTGAACGAGTCGGGGCGGTTGAACGTGAACGTGCGCACACCATCGGCGTCGTCGACGAGGAGCTCGGACACTGGACCTCCATCAAGCAGTGGAAACGTTGCGCACCGGCCGCAGGCACTCGTCGACGAACCGACTCGTGCCCGGTGCCAGCCGCAGTGTCTGTTCGTCGAAGAACGACGCTGCCGCGTGCCCCGGCCAGTCCGGTGGCAACAGTTCAGCAGGAAGACCGGGATCGCGGAACAGGAACTTCCGCCACGCGTGCAGCAACTGCTGTGACGCGGCAAACGCCGCCGCGTCGTCGGTTTCGTCCACAACGGACACCTGCGGCAGCCAATGCGCGACGAAGGCGGCGTAGTCGCGTCCCAGTTCGGCCAGGTCCCAGGCCTTCGCCGCGAGCTCGACGTCCGCACCGTCGTGTGAACCGTGAAAAGTTCGTGCGGACACCTCTTCCGCGGCCAGCACGTCGGCCAGCTCCGGCGACGGCCTGGGCGCGATCCACGTCACAGGACCGAGCGCGCCGTAGCCGAGCAACTGCAGCTCGGAGGCCAGGTGATCGCGCGAGTCGCGGCCGGGCATCTCCTCCAGCACCACGACGTGCCAGCGTCCGTCCCACGTGGACGGCCGGGTGCGGTAGATGCGGGCGGCGGCCTCGTCGAGCCTTCGTTCCCCGCGAGGTGTCATCGCGTAACCCGGCCCGTCGGGCAGCCTGGTCGGCTGCAGCCAGCCCTGCCTGACCGTCCGGGAAACAGCCGTGCGCACGGCCGGTGCGGCGAATCCGAGGGGGTCCAGGAGCCGGACGAGGGCGGCAATGGTGGCGGCGCCACCGCGTTCGCGCAGGTGGCCCCCGTAGACGTCGAACAGCGCGGAACGGGCTCGCACCCGGCCCAGTCTGTCACGCCGTGCCCTCGGTGGTGTCCAGTCGGTCCAAAAGTGTTGCGTTGTCGGTGAAAACGGGTACTGATCAGGATGAAATCAAGATCAACAAAAGTCACCCGAACTCGCCAAAAGATCGGTTCGGTTTCGCCCCTGAGTCGCGATAGGGGAGAATGGAGCAGATCCGGCCTGGCCGGACGGGGAAGATGTTGACGGAGGGAGCACGCGATGGCGGCCATGAAGCCCCGGACCGGCGACGGTCCCCTCGAGGTCACCAAGGAGGGACGCGGCATCGTCATGCGCGTGCCGCTCGAGGGTGGTGGGCGCCTTGTCGTCGAGATGTCGGCGGACGAGGCCAGCGCCTTGGGCGACGCGCTGAAGGCCGCCGCCGGCTGAGGCACCCGGCGAGGACGAAACACCGAGCCCCGGTCTCCACTGTGGAGGCCGGGGCATCGCTTCGTCCAGCCAGTGCTGTGGCCGCCGACTTTCGCCGCGTCTTCCGGCGCTCAGCAGGGCACCTCGCGGCACCGGCCCCGCGCCCCCGTACAACCAGTACGAGGACGCGGGGCCGGCA
>NZ_QFWW01000026.1:457777-669319 GCF_003265345.1 Lentzea terrae
GCGATGCACCCGTCTGAACGTCGAAATACGGGGCGAAAGTCGGCGGCCACAGCACCTGGTGTTGACTGAACGGTCGTTAATGCCATAGGGGAGGGTCAGTCGTGGGGTCGACGGTTCCGTCAGTGCCAACCAAGCTCGTGGACGTCGAGGTGGCCACCACCTCGCGCCGCAACGTTCCGACGGTCGTGCTCGCGGCCACCGGACCGGCGCTCGGACCGGGCGGCGACGGCATCGACGTCTCCGAACTGACCGGCAAGGCGGGTGAGACGGTCCGCCACGGCGAGGCCTGGACGCTCGGTGTGGGCATCGGCACCCACAGCGACTACCGCACGGCCGGCGCGGCACTGGTGCGCGCGCTGAGCGGTGAGGACGCCCCCAAGAGTGCCGACGTGCTGCTGACCCCCGACTTCGACGCCGACAAGGTGCGCGCGTTCGTGCTGGGCGCCGCGCTCGGCGGCTACCGCTTCAAGGTCACCGGTGAGGACGGCCCCAAGCGGGTCGGCTCGCTGCGGCTCATCACGCCGGACACCGGCTTCGAAGAGGTGCTGACCTCGGCCGCGCTCAAGGCCCACGCGCTGGCCACCGCCACCTCGCTGGCGCGTGACCTCGCCAACACGCCGTCCAACGTCAAGGACCCGCGCTGGCTCACGACCACCGCCAGCAAGCTCGCGGACAAGGTCGACGGCCTGACCGCCACGGTGCGCGACGAGAAGTGGCTGCAGCAGCAGGGCTTCGGCGGCGTGCTCGCGGTCGGCGGCGGTTCGGCTCGGCCGCCGCGGTTCCTGGAGCTCAAGTACGGCACCACGGGCCCGCACCTGGTGTTCGTCGGCAAGGGCATCACGTTCGACACCGGCGGCATCTCGATCAAGCCCGCCGACGGCATGCACCTCATGCGCACCGACATGGCCGGCGGTGGCGCGGTGATCTCCGCGCTGCTGGCCGTGGCGCGCCGGCAGCTGCCGATCCGGGTCACCGGCCTCGTGCCGTGCGCGGAGAACCACGTGAGCGGCACGTCGTACCGCCCAGGCGACGTCGTGCGGCACTACGGCGGCGCGACCACCGAGGTGCAGAACACCGACGCCGAGGGCCGCATGGTGCTGGCCGACGCGATGGCGTACGCCGTGCAGAACCTCAAGCCGGACCTGATCGTGGACGTGGCGACGCTGACCGGTGCCATGAAGGTGTCGCTCGGCCTGCGCACGGGTGCGGTGTTCACGTCGTCCGACGAGATCGCCAAGAGCGTGATCGACGCCGGTGCGAACGTCGGCGAGAAGTGGTGGCGGATGCCGTTGCTCGAGGAGCACGTTGACGCCGTCACCAGCGAGATCGCGGACTACAAGCAGTGCCCGCCAGGACCGGGTGGCGTCACGGCGGCGCTGTTCCTGCAGAAGTTCGCAGGTGACGTGCCGTGGGCGCACCTCGACATCGCGGGCCCGGCTCGGTCGGAGAAGGTCTACGACGAGGTCGTCGCGGGCGCCACGGGCTTCGGGGCGCGGACGCTGATCGAGCTTGCCGAAAACTTTTCGCGTTAGTCCCTACGATCGGCCATACGAGACGGCGAAGTTCCACGGCATGATGTGAGCGCCTTCACACCGTCGTAGAGGAGCGCTCGTGTTACTTCGCCTGGCTCTCGCCGCCTCGTTGGTCTTATCGGCGCTGACACCCGCGAGCGCGAGCGCGCCCTGGTGGGAGCCGGTGGCACGACCGGCGCCGGACTCGCAGATCAACGTCACGGGCGAGCCGTTCAAGGGCACGGACGGCGCGGGGAAGGTGCGCGGGTTCGTCGACGCGCACAACCACCTCATGACCAACGAGGGCTTCGGCGGCCGGTTGATCTGCGGCAAGCCGTTCTCGGAGCAGGGCATCGCGGACGCGCTGAAGGACTGTCCCGAGCACCACCCCGCCGGGCTGGGCGCGATCTTCGAGGCGATCGTCACTGGCGACTTCGACGGCCACGACCCGGTGGGCTGGCCGACGTTCAAGCACTGGCCGTCCTACACGACGGTCTCGCACCAGCAGAACTACTACGCCTGGCTGGAACGGGCGTGGCGCGGCGGGCAGCGCGTGCTGGTCCAGGACCTCACCAGCAACGCGACGCTGTGCATCATCCACCCGTTCAAGGACCGGCCGTGCGACGAGATGGCCTCGGTGCGGCTGCAGGCCCAGCGCACGTACGAGCTGCAGGCGTTCATCGACAAGATGTTCGGCGGGCCGGGCAAGGGCTGGTTCCGCATCGTCACGTCGTCCGAGCAGGCCAGGGACGTGATCAAGCAGGGCAAGCTCGCGGTGGTGCTGGGCATCGAGACCTCTGAGCTCTTCGGCTGCCGGACGTTCCTCGACATCCCCTTGTGCGGCAAGGGCGACATCGACCGCGGCCTCGACGAGGTGTACGCGCTCGGCGTGCGCAGCGCGTTCCTGTGCCACAAGTTCGACAACGCGCTGTGCGGCGTCCGGTTCGACTCGGGCACGCAGGGCGGCGTGATCAACGCCGGCCAGTTCCTGCGCACCGGCCAGTGGTGGCAGACCGAGGTGTGCAAGGGACCGCAGCAGGACAACCCGATCGGCACCGTGGGCCCGAACGCGCTGATCCCGGCCTCTGCAGTCGCGCCGGCCTACGACCCGGCGAAGCGGTGCAACGTGCGCGGTCTGACGTCGCTCGGCGAGTACGCGGTGCAGGGCATGATGCGCAGGCACATGATGATCGAGATCGACCACATGAGCGTGAAGGCCGCCGGTCGCACGCTCGAACTGGCCGCGCAGAAGAAGTACCCCGGCATCGTCTCCAGCCACAGCTGGATGGACGCGCAGTGGACCGAGAAGGTCTATCAGCTCGGCGGGTTCGTGGCGGGCTACGAGAACGACCCCGGGACTTATGTCGCGCAGGCGGGGGCGTACGAGTCGTTGCGGCGCAAGTACGACGTGGGCATCGGGTTCGGCTCCGACTACAACGGCGTCGGCTCGCACCCGGCACCGCAGACCGGCGTGACCTACCCGTTCCGCAGCTACCCCGAGGGCCCGCTGGTCGACCGGCAGCGCACCGGCGAGCGGGTCTGGGACATCAACGTCGACGGCGGCGCGCACATCGGTCTGTTGCCGGATTGGGTCGAGAAGGTCCGTCAGCTCGGCGGTGACCAGCTCGTCCAGGACATGCTCGGCGGTGCCGAGTCGTACCTGCGGACGTGGTCAGGAACTCAAGCCTGGACGTCGTGAGTCCTGAGCGCGTGCTCGCGGAACGCACGGACCGCGGGCGGCAACGGGTGGTCCTTCAACCACGCCAGCCCGAAGACGCGACTTGCTCGCGGGGTCAGCGGTAGTTCCCGGAGTCCGGCCGGCGGTGTGGTCTCGGCGTGCGTCAGCAGTGCGACGCCGAGACCCGCCGCCACCAGGCCGCGCACCGTCTCGATCTCCTGGCTCTCGAACGCGATCTTCGGCGAGAATCCGGCCGCCGCGAACATGTCGTCGGTGATCTGCCGCAGGCCGTAGCCGTGCTCCAAGAGGATCAGGTCCTCGTGCTCCAAGTCCTTGAGCCGCACGGCCTTCCTGGTGGCGAGCCGGTGCGTGGAGGGCACCACGACGATCAGCTCCTGCTCGAACAGGACCGTCGACTCGAACTCGGGACCGTCCGGCGGCGGCGCGACCAGGGCGAGGTCGATCTCGCCCTGCCGCAGCTTCTCGACCACGGTGTAGCGGGCGTTCTGGACCAGCCCGAACCGGACGTGCGGGTGCTCGGCGCGGAAGCCGCGGACCAGTTCCGGCACCAGCGACCGGCCGAGCATGTGCAGGAAGCCCAGCACGACCCTGCCCTTCTCCGGGTCGAGCTCCTCCTCCACCTCGCGCAGACCGGGTTCGAGTGCGGCCAGCGAACGCGTTGCGGCGTCGGCGAGGAGACGTCCGGCGCGGGTGAGCCGCACCCTGCGTCCGGTCTTCACGACGATCGGGGCGCCGAGCTGATCGCCGAGCTCCGCGAGCCAGCGGCTGACCGTCGGCTGGGGCAGCCCGACGCGTTCTGCGACGCGAGTCACGTGCTCGTCAGCGGCAAGCGCTTTCAGCACCGCCAGCTTCGGGGCCAGCTCCAATTCATCCATGAATTGATTTTGCCGCATTTCCGTATTGGACGTATGGCTTAGCGTCAAGTGTGTGAACAGGTTGACCGCGTCCATCGCCGCGTCCGGGCTCGCGAGTTTCGCGTTGCTGTACGCACCGCAGCCGGTGCTGCCGCAGATCGCGGCGGAGTACGGGCTCGGGCCTGGTGGCGCGTCGCTGGCGATGTCCGCCGCGACGCTGGCGTTGGCCGTGGTGGTCGTGCCGGTGGCCATGCTGTCCGAACGGATCGGCCGCCGCCCGGTGATCGTGGTCAGCGTGCTGCTGGCGGGCGTGCTCGGCGTGGTGCTGCCGTTCGCGCCGAACTACGAGCTCTTCCTGGTGCTGCGGGTGCTGCAGGGCGTCGCGGCGGCCGGGGTGCCGGCGGCGTCGATGGCCTACCTCGCGGACGAGCTGAGCAGCAAGAAGCTCGGTGCCGCGATGGGCGCCATGATCGCCGGCAACAGCATCGGCGGCATGGTCGGCCGGCTGCTCTCGGGCACGACGGTCGACTGGCTGGGGTGGCGGGGCTCGATCCTGCTCAGCGGGGTCATCGGACTCGTCGCCGCGCTGGTCGTGGTCTTCTTCCTGCCGCGCGCTCAGGCCAGGCCGAAGCAGGCTCCTCGTGGCATGAAGGCCGCGCTGAAAGACCCCGTGCTGCTGTCGTTGTACGTCGTCGCGGTGCTGCTGGTCGGCGCGTTCATCTCGTTCTACAACGTCGCGGGCTTCCAGCTCACCGGCCCGTCGTGGCTCGAGTCGCTGGTGTTCCTGTTCTACGCGTTCGGCAGCACCTCGGCGGCGTTCGCGGGCAGGCTGTCGGACCGGCTGGGCCGCGGGCGGGTGCTGCTGATGGCCATCGGCGTCGTCGCGCTCGGCACGCTGGCGAGCCTGGTGTGGGTGCCGCTCGGCCTGGCGGTCGTCACCGCGGGGTTCTTCGGCGCGCACGCCATCGCGAGCAGCTGGGTGGGCGCGCGGGCGCCGGCCAACGCGCGCGGCCACGCGGCCGGTCTGTACCTGTGCGGGTTCTACGTGGGCAGCAGCATCGGCGGCACGTCCGGCAGCACCGCGTACGGCGAGTGGGGCTGGATCGGCCTGGTGCTGGTGATCATCGGGTGGCTGGTCCTGGCGGCCATGCTGGTTCAGAACTCCAACGCGAGGGTCATCCGCGAGTCGACCGGTGAGATCAGCTGGCGACCGAGCCTGGGCAGCTCGACCGCACCCTCCGCGAGGCCCACGGAGACCGAGCGGGTGTCCGCCGGGATCTCGACCACGACCGCGAACGGCAGCGGGCCGCCGTCGTAGCGGGCTCCGACCTGCTGGGCGGTCGAGCCGTCCGGCAGCGTCACGGTGATCAGGTCCTTGGTCACGTTGCCGCCCGCGGTGTCCGGCAGGTCGCCGGTGGCCTCGATCCGCACCTCCAGCAGCGCCTTGTCCGGCGCGGAGATGGTGGCGAGGTCGTACTGGCTCTCGCCGAGCTTGACCGGGCGCTGCCTGCCGAGCTTCAGGCCGGTGATCTTCATGCCCATCGCGTTGCCGCCGAAGCGGATCTTCTGCGTCGGCTCCTGGAACTGGGCGGGACCGGCGGCGCGCCGCAGCACGTGCGGCGGGTTGTCGGTGCGCTTGCCGGTCGGGATCTCGACCCGCTGCTCCAGCGACTTGGCGCCGAGCGAGCCGAGGGCGAGCACCTCGGTGCCCTCCTGCGGGTCGGGGACCGTGTAGACGACGAACACCGAGCCGTTGGCCGGGAGGCGGTCGGCCGGCAGGAGCTGGCGCTTGCCGGGCACCTCGAGGGCGAGCTCGGACGGCTGCGGGGCGAACCCCTGCCAGTTCGTGCGGTGGAAGCCGCTGTCGATCTCCCAGAGCTTCTCGACCTTCATCCGGACGACGCGCAGCCGTGAACCCGGTTCGGCGCGCAGGGTGCCCTCTGCGGTGTACCAGATGTCCGGGTTCGCCCAGCCGGTCGCCGAGATGGCCAGCAGGTCGTCGCGCAGCTTGATGTCAACGTTGCCAAGACCGAGGTCGGCGTTGGGGCGCTTGCCGTCGTCGGGCAGCACGGCGAGGAAGTCGCGGCCGGCCGTGAGGTCCTGCTGCTTCGACGGGTCGAACTCCTTGCCGTCGGTGCGCACGAGCTTGCCGCCCGGCGTGCTGCGGTGGCCCTTCTCCGGCACCTGCGGCGACTGGACCTCGTAACGGACCTCGTCACCGTCCTTGGCGACTTCCTTCAACGGCACGGGCACCCAGTCGGTGCTCGCGCCGGTGCCGGGGACCTGGACCGGCCCGCACCACAGCCGTTTGTCCACCTCGGACTCCACGCCGGTCTTGGCGAACCAGCAGCTGACCGCCGCCGCTCCCGCCCGTGCCACGTAGCCGTACTCCAGCGTGTACGCGAGTTGCGCCTCGGCCTGTGCCTGCAAGTCAGCGGCGTCGGCGAGCTTCATGCCGTCGACCCTGAGCTGGACGGCTGTGGGCTGTGGCTTGGGGGCTGTGGCGGCGCAACCAGTCACTGCGAGGAGGACCGCCAGACCCAGCACCGCACAACGCACAGTCCTCGCGCCCCTCACCAGTTGAAGTCGAAACGTCACTACTGGTTAAAGGCGGCGTTCACACCTTGGGGTTGCCCTCTGTGAATGTGACTCAAATCACGCTGCGGTATACCTCGACTGTCTGCTCGGCCATCGTCGACCAGGAGAACTCCTGCTCAGCGCGCTTGCGCCCAGCGGCGCCGAAACGCTCGGCCCGTGCGGAATCCGAGATGAGTTCATTTATTGCCTGCGCCAAGCCGTGTCGATATGTCGACAAATCACGCTCGTCGTAGTGCACCAGCAGTCCGGTCTCGCCGTGCACGACCACCTCGGGGATGCCGCCGACGTCGCTCGCGACGACCGCCGTGCCGCACGCCATCGCTTCCAGGTTCACGATGCCGAGCGGCTCGTATACCGACGGGCACACGAAGACCGTCGCGCGGCTGAGGATCTGCCGCACCTCGGCGGGCTGCAGCATCTGCTGGATCCAGAAGACGCCGGTCCGCGCCTTGGCGAGCTCCTGCACCGCCAGCCGGGTCTCCTCCGCGATCTCCGGGGTGTCCGGCGCGCCGGCGCACAGCACGATCTGCGCACTCGGGTCGATCTCGTGCGCGGCGGCGACCAGGTGCCCGACACCTTTCTGCCGGGTGATCCGTCCCACGAACGCCACGATCGGTTTGTCCGGATCGATGCCGCGGGTGGTGAGCGCATCCGTCTCCTGCACGGGGTGGTACGCGGTGGAATCGATCCCATTGCGCACCACGTGCACCTTCGCGGGATCCAGCGCGGGGTAGGCGTCGAGTACGTCGGCGCGCATCCCGTCGCTCACCGCGATGATCGCGTCGGCGTGTTCGTATGCGGTGCGCTCGGCCCACGACGAGATCCGGTACCCGCCGCCGAGCTGCTCCGCCTTCCACGGCCGGCGCGGCTCGAGCGAGTGCGCCGTCACCACGTGCGGGATCCCGTGCAGCAGTTTGGCCAGGTGACCGCCCATGTTGGCGTACCAGGTGTGCGAGTGCACGAGGTTCGCCGTGGACACGGCCTGCGCCATCTCGAGATCGACCGCGAGGGTCGTCAGCGCCGCGTTCGCCTGCTCCAGGCTGTGCGGTGGATTGTGAGCCGTCGCGTCTCCGCGGGGCGCACCGAAGCAGTGCACGTCGACGTCGACGAGCTCCCGAAGATGGGGCACGAGGAATCCCACGTGCACACCAGCGCCGCCGTAGACCTCCGGCGGGTACTCCCGCGTCATGAGCGCAACTCGCACGCACCCACCGTAGATCACAGCGGTACTTGTTGGGACAAAGCCGTTTGCGTCTGGTTGAAGCTCGATCGCACAGATAGGGTCACATACCGTGAAGGGGCAGCCGCACGTTCTCGGAATTGTGCTTGCCGGTGGTGAAGGCAAGCGCCTGTGGCCACTGACGGCCGACCGCGCGAAACCGGCTGTGCCCTTCGGGGGCAACTACCGGCTGGTCGACTTCGTGCTGTCGAACCTGGTCAACGCGGGGCTCGCGAAGCTCTGCGTGCTGACGCAGTACAAGTCGCACTCGCTGGACCGCCACATCTCGACGACGTGGCGCCTGTCCAATGTGCTCGGTCAGTACGTGACCCCGGTGCCGGCCCAGCAACGTCTGGGTCCACGCTGGTACACGGGATCCGCCGACGCGATCTTCCAGTCGCTGAACCTCGTCCACGACGAGAAGCCGGACCACGTGGTGATCTTCGGTGCCGACCACGTGTACCGGATGGACCCTGGTCAGATGATCTCGCAGCACATCGAGTCCGGTGCGGCCGTGACGGTTGCCGGTATCCGAGTGCCGCGCACCGAGGCCAAGGCCTTCGGGTGCATCGACTCGGACGCGTCCGGCAAGATCACGCGCTTCCTGGAGAAGCCGTCCGAGCCGCCGCACGTGCCGGACGATCCGGACGTGACTTTCGCTTCGATGGGCAACTACGTCTTCACCACCGAGGCGTTGCTCGACGCTTTGCGCGGCGACGCGTTGAACCCGGACTCGGACCACGACATGGGTGGCGACATCATCCCCATGCTCGTCGACCGGGGTAAGGCGCACGTTTACGACTTCCAGGACAACGAGGTTCCCGGCGCCACCGACCGCGACCGCGGCTACTGGCGTGACGTGGGAACGATCGACGCCTACTACGACGCGCACATGGACCTGGTTTCGGTCCATCCGATTTTCAACCTGTACAACCAGTTGTGGCCGATCCGCACGGCCACGCCGCCGTTGCCGCCGGCCAAGTTCATCGCCGGTGGGTCCGCAGAGGACTCGATGGTCGGGCCCGGCTCGATCATCTCCGGGAAGATCCACGGCTCGGTGATCTCCTCGGACGTGACGGTCGAGGTCGGCTCCGTGGTGCAGGGTTCGGTGCTGCTGCCCGGCGTCCGGATCGGCAAGGGCGCGGTGGTCCGGCGGGCCATTCTGGACAAGAACGTCGTGGTGCCCGACGGGGCGTTGATCGGCGTGGACGCGCCGATGGACCGTGAGCGCTACACCGTTTCCGCGGGCGGCGTCACGGTCCTCGGCAAGGGCGTCCGGGCTTATTAGTCAGCAGCCCGTCAGCTTGATGTCGTCCTGACCTTCGAACCGCCGGCCGTCGACCGTGCGGCCCATCAGGGTCGCCGTCGTCATGCCACAGGTCAGACCGGTCTTGGCGGTGTCGAACTGACACACCAGGTCGGCCCGGCCGTCGTCGTTGACGTCCTCAGGCGCCCCGCACCGGACGAAGCTCTGCTCCAGGCCGGTGGCACCGAACGTGAGGCTCGTCTGGTCGACTCGCGTAGGGGCGTCGAACTCCGCGGTGGACAGGATCGCCACCGGGACGAGGCCCTCCTTCTTGATGTTGATCGAGCTGGGGAAGCTGCGCGGCTTCACGTCCGGCGGCACCCAGTCGATCGAGCGGACGTCGTTGGCGCGGTTCGTGTCCTCGGGGTGCGGCTCGTTCGCGGCGATCACCGCGGTGGTGGACAGCAGATGCCTGCGGTCCTCCGTGCACGACACCGCCCAGTCCTTGGTGAACGTGGCGGTCGTGCCGGCGTTGAGGACATGTTGTTGTTGCTGGCCGGTGTTCGGGGTGATCGTGCAGTCGGCCGGTGCTGCGAACGTCACCGTGGTCAGGGTCTGCACCGCGTCGGCCGGTCCGGCGTTCGCGACCGTCGTCGTGGTCGTGCAGTCGAACGTCCGGGTCTGGTACTGGCGTTCGGTGCAGGTCAGGCGGATGTCGCTGACCGAGAGGTCGACCCGTTCGAACACCTCGACCCGGTCGGTCGCCGAACCCTCGTTGTTGGTGGCGTCGGGATCGATGACGTGCAGGTGGTCGAGCGTGGCACGCGAGGTTGCCGCGAAGTCGTGGTAGCTGCGGTTGGCGCAGGTCACGTCCCACTTCGACGAGACGGTCACCGGGTCTCTGCCGATCGACACCTCATGGCCCGTGGCGGTGGCGGGGGTCGACGTGCAGTCCGCAGGGCCGGTGAGGCCGAGGCTGACATCGGTGTTCGCCGGGTAGTGGTCACCGCGGTTGATCGCGACGGCCGTGACGGTGCACTCGAAGTGGTCCTGCACGTAGGTGCGGCTCGCGCAGTCGAGCCGGGTGCTGTCGATGCCGACGTCGGATTCGTCGATCACCGCGATGGTGGCACCGGTGATCCTGTGGTTGCTCGACACATCCGGATCAGTCACGCCAGGTGTGACGACCACCAGCGTGTTGGAGAACTCGAAGCGGTGGAAGCTCGGCTGGGAGCAGGCCGTACCCAGCTCGAAGATCACCTCGACGGGTCTGCCGAGCACCAGCTGCCGACTCACCTGCGGGGGCGTCAGGTAGCTGAGGGAGCAGTCCGGTGGAACCGCCGCCGTGATCGCGTCCACCACATCGATGATCGGCGCAGGACCTCGGTTCTCCAGCAATGCGCGAACTCGCAGCGTGTGGGTGGTGTCCGCGGTCATCTCGGCCGGCGGGTCAACGAACTCGAACGCGACCTTCACCGCGTCGGCCTTGGTCTCGACGTTGCCGAAGTCCCGGCCCCGGTACTCGGCGGCGCCGGCACCGATCGGCACGTGTACGCCGTGGCGTTCAGGACCTGAGGTGCGGGTCCAGTCGGCGCGGTTCTCCTCGGTGATCGCGTAGTCGCCGGGCAGGTGCCCGTCCATCCGGAACTCGTAGTAGCCGTTGCCGTCGGTGGTGGTCGTGGTGACCACACCAGTGCCCTGACCTGCGTCGGTGCGGTCGCGGTGGAGCGTCATCGTCCAGCCGGCGAGGCCGGGCTCACCGGCGTCGCGCACGCCGTTGCGGTTGGCGTCGTGGTACTTGTGGCCGCTGATCACCGGCACGGGCTTCGCGGACGTGTCCGCGGAGAAGTTGCCGCAGGCCCGGCCGATGAAGCTGCTGCCGAAGCTGAGCGCGGGAATGGTGACGGGTCGGTTGTGGAAAGGGTTCACAACGGGGTGGAATTCCAACAGGTGTGGTGCGCAAGGCACGTCGACCGTCGAGTTGCCGTCTTTGCATCCCGACCAATTCACGCTGTTGTGGTCGTTGAACTGCCGGTCCTCCAGGCGCGCGTACCAGAGGAAATTGGGGTGGAAGCCCCTCGCCTGGTAGTAGTCCCCGTGCCGGATGATGTCCTCGCGTGACAGCAGCTGGTCGTAGCCCGGATCGAGGACGAACGAGTTTCGGCAGCTCCCGCCGGGTGTGGAGGTGGGCATGCTGAAGCCGTCGACCCAGCAGGTGTGGTTGGCGAGCGCTGTCGGAGTGGTGACTCCGATGATCGGTATGAAGGCAGCCGTCACCGCGGCCAGTACTGTTTTCAGTTTCACCTGAGCCCCTTTCGGGGAATGGACGATCCCCGACCCTGCAGAGGGCACGTCGAATTGCCGCGATGCGCTGTTACCGCATCACTCAGGTGGGCCAACCGAATTGCTTATCGGCGCACTCAGGGTTTGCGTGCGGCGACCAGCAGTCCATCGCCCAGCGGAAGGATGACCGGAACGAGGCGGTCGTCCTCCTTCACCAGCCGTGCGATGTCCCGCATCGCCTGGGTCGACTCGTCCCGCTTGCTGGGATCCACGACGGCGCCGTGCCAGAGCACGTTGTCGAACGCGATGACCCCACCTGGCCGCAGCATGCGGACACCGTGCTGCAGGTACTGCGGGTACTCGGGTTTGTAGGCGTCGACGAACACGAGGTCGTACGCCGCGTCGGTCAGCCGGGGCAGCACGTCCAGCGCCTTGCCCATGATCAGGCGGGTGCGCGAGGGCGAGATGCCGGCGGCCGCGTAGGCCTCGCGGGCGGCGCGTTGATGTTCGGGTGCGACGTCGATCGAGGTCAGGATGCCCGACGCAGGCATGCCCGCCAGGAGGTAGAGGCCGCTCGTGCCCGCTCCGGTGCCGATCTCGACCACCGCGCGGGCCTGGAGTGCCGTCGCGAGGAACCGCAGCGCGGCACCTCCGCCGGCACCGATGGGCACGCAGCCCAGTTCCTGGCCGCGTGCTCGTGCTGCCAGGTGCACGTCGTCCTCGGGGAGGTACTGCTCGACGTACTCCCGCAGGGCCGATTCCGCTGTCACGGGTACGCAGGTTAGTGCCAGGCGTGCCCAAAACGGGTGAACACGGCCCGAACCGAGATTCTCAGGGTGCTCTCAGCCTGCTCTCACGATCGTTTAAAGGGAGCAGGAGAAGGTACGTAAGCAAGAAGCCAGGCTCTAGTCGGGAACAAGCCGGACCCGTCGCCCGTTGAGCCGCATAAGGGTCGCCGGGCGGCCCACCTGGAGGTGCCGAAACACCTGATGCGCACGCAGTCGAGTTCGCCGGAGGCCGTCGCGCCCATCGAGACGGCCGACTGGACGCCGCCCTCGTGGGACTCCATCGTCCGCGAGCACGCGGACCGCGTCTACCGGCTCGCGTACCGCTTGACCGGCAACCAGCACGACGCCGAGGACCTGACCCAGGAGACGTTCATCCGCGTCTTCCGGTCGCTCGCGTCGTACAAGCCGGGCACCTTCGAGGGGTGGCTGCACCGCATCACCACCAACCTCTTCCTCGACATGGCACGCAGGCGTTCGCGCGTGCGCATGGAGGCGCTGCCCGAGGACAACGACCGCCTCGAGGGTGACGACCTGTCCCCCGAGGAGATCTACGACGAGAACCATCTCGACCCCGACCTGCAGGCCGCGCTGGACGAGCTCCCGCCGGAGTTCCGCGCCGCGGTGGTCCTGTGCGACGTGGAAGGACTCTCCTACGAGGAGATCGGTGCCACGCTCGGGGTGAAGATGGGTACCGTGAGGAGCAGGATCCATCGGGGCCGCCAGGCTCTGAAGGTCGCGCTCGAACGTCGTCGCCGGGAATCGTTGCTGGAGGACTCTGCATGACCGACCTCCGTGGTTGGGGCCTGCCTGAGCAGCACCTCTTGCCGGACGCCGTGGTCGCGTTCGTGGACGGGGAACTGTCCTCGGTCGCACACGAGCGTGCCTCCGCGCACATCCAGCGCTGTGGCTTCTGCGCTTTCGAGACCTACACGCAGCAGCAGGCGCGTGCAGCCGTGCGCACCGCATCGGCGCCCACGGCGTCGGCGTCGCTGCTCGACCGGCTCGGAGCCATCCCGCAGGAGGTCGACCTGCCGTCCGCACCGGACGGGCTCGCGATCACCGAGGACGGTCAGTTCGTCGCCGTGCAACGCACCGACAAGCCCGCGTTCGGCTCCGGCCCCGTGCTGGGGTCGTCCAGACCGCTGGGCAGCAACGGCTGGTTCAGCGGCCGCCGCGCGCGTCAGGGCGCCGGGGTCGTGGTGAGCGGCATGCTGCTCGGCGCGCTCGCGTTCACCACGCCGGAGAGCGACGCGCCTGCCCCGCCTTCGCCGCAGAACGCCGGCGCGGTCTTCGCAACGACCCCCTGACAGTCATTTCACCGTTCGTGGGGCACGCTGTAGTTCAGAACTCCTAGCGGAAAATTCGGGGAGAGATGACCCAGCAGTCGCCCAACGGCCAGACGCCCACACCCGTTTCCGGAGTGGACGACGGAGCGCATCGCAGGCTCCGGCCACGGCCCCTGGTGCAGCCGCCGGTCGACCCCGCGTACGCCTCCGCATTCGGCCGCCCGGACGGTGTCGCCGGCGCGTTCGCCACGCGTGACGTGCCCGTTTCCCCCGTCGAGTCGGCGCCGCCGCCTCCGGAGTCGCTCGCCACCGCGTTCGGCCGGCAGGGCTCGGCGGAGCTGCTGCAGCGGCCGCCGCAACCGGTGTCCGACCCGGACCCCGACATCGACCCCGTCTTCTGGGGCGACAAGCCCGCGGGCGACCCGTGGCGCGACCCCGCTTCCGGCGCCGTGATCGGTCCGCCGGCCGTGGGCGAGGACCCGCCAGGTGAACCTGAGCAAAAGCCCGCGCCGGGCCCGCAGCTGAGCATCCCCGAGCTGATCTTCGGTCGCCGCGTCAAGCCGACCGCGCTGACGTTGCTGGTCGTCGTCGCGCTGCTCGTCGGTGCGGCCGGTGGCCTCGTCGGTTGGCTGATCGGCCGCGCGGGCAACCCGCTGACCGACTCGACCGTGACGCTGGCCGAGGTCGCGGAGGGCAAGGAGCGGCCGGCCGGTTCGATCTCGGACATCGCCAAGCGCGTCACGCCCAGCGTCGTGTCCATCGAGTTCAAGGGCGCCAACGTGGCGGGCGTCGGCTCCGGTGTCGTCATCGACGCGGGCGGCTACATCGTCACCAACGACCACGTCGTCGCACCCGCGACCCAGGACTCGTCGGCCAAGCTCAGCGCCGTCTTCACGGACGGCACGCGCGCCGCGGCCCGCGTCGTCGGCCGCGACCCGAAGACCGACCTCGCCGTCATCAAGGTCGAGGTGACCAACCCGACCGTCCTGCAGTTCGGCAACTCCGACGAGCTCCAGGTGGGTGACAGCGTGATCGCCATCGGCTCGCCGCTGCAGCTCTCCAACACCGTCACCGAGGGCATCGTCTCCGCCCTGCACCGCCCCGTGACGGCGGCGGGCGAGAACGGCGGCCCCCAGGTCACCTACGACGCGATCCAGACCGACGCCGCCATCAACCCGGGCAACTCGGGCGGCGCGCTGGTCGACTCGCGCGGCGCCCTGATCGGCATCAACTCCTCGATCCGCACCGAGACCGGCGGTTCGGTCGGCCTCGGCTTCGCGATCTCCGGCAACCAGGCCCGCAAGATCAGCCAGGAGCTGATCCGCAGCGGTCAGGTCAAGCACGCGGACATGAACGTCAACGTCAAGTCCGTGTCCGCCGAGACCTCGGAAGGCGCCCAGGTGCAGAACGTGCCCGCCGGAGGTGCCGCGGCCGCAGCCGGCATCCAGGAGGGCGACGTGATCACCAAGGTGGGCAACCGCATGGTCCGCAACGCCGCGGAGCTCGTCGTGGCCGTCCGCGAGCACGAGATCGGACAAACGGTCCAGGTCACGCTCGCCCGGCAGGGCCGTGAGCTGAAACTCGACGTAACCCTCAAGAGCGACTGACAAGTAGGCTGGGACCCGTGTTCGACAGCATCGGATGGGTAGAGATCCTCATCATCGTCGTCGCGGGTCTCTTCATCCTGGGCCCCGAACGCCTGCCGTCCGCGGCCGCCTGGCTCGGCAAGACCGTGCGCCAGGTCCGCGAGTACGCCACCGGCGCGCGCGAGCAGCTCAAGCAGGAGATGGGGCCGGAGTTCGAGTCGCTCCGCAAGCCGCTCGAGGACCTGCGGGAGCTGCGCAACTTCGACCCGAAGCGCGCGGTGACCAAGCACCTCTTCGACGACCCCGAGCCGACCAAGTCGAACGGCTACCCGACGCCGTCCACGCCGTCCGCGCCGGAACAGCGGCCGCTCGCACCTGGCGAGCGTCCGCCGTACGACCCGGACGCGACCTGACCGGGTGGCTCCTTGCTGCGACATCTATGTGCGGCTGCCGCGCCTGGATCGTCTCAAGGTTGAAAGCTTCCTCGACGCCCACATGGCGAACTGGCGGGAATCGCACGCGTTGACCTCGGAGGACGCCTCCGAGATCGTGGCAGCCGGTCTCTCCGGCTCCCCGTCCGGCGAAACGTTGTACTCGTCAGCAACCGGCGGACGCGTTGGCCGAGCAGTGGCTGGTCCGGCTGCTCGATGAAGTCGGCGCTCGGCAGGGGTTCGTGCAAGCCGAACAGCCACCACCGTTGACCGAGGCAGAGTGGCAGACCGAGATGGAGCGCGCCTACATCGCGCGATCCGTCTAGCGGCCGGCGGGCGACACGTTCAGCAGACGTCCCGCCAGCCCGCGCGACTTCACGGTCAGCTTCTTCGCCACATCACTGAGCACCTGAGCCGCAGCCGAGTCCGGCACAGCCTGCACGATCGGCGTGCCCGTGTCGCCGTTCTCGCGCAGCCGCGGGTCGAGCGGCACCTGGCCGAGCAGCGGCACCTCGGACCCGATGCTCTTGGTCAGCGACTCCGCGACGGCCTGTCCGCCGCCCGAGCCGAAGATCTCCGAGCGCGAACCGTCCGGCATCTCGAAGTAGGACATGTTCTCGATGACGCCCGCGACCCGCTGACGCGTCTGCAGGGCGATCGACCCGGCCCGCTCGGCCACCTCGGCGGCCGCGGCCTGCGGTGTGGTCACGACCAGGATCTCCGCGTTCGGCACCAGCTGCGCCACCGAGATCGCGACGTCACCGGTGCCGGGCGGCAGGTCGAGCAGCAGCACGTCCAGGTCGCCCCAGAACACGTCCGCGAGGAACTGCTGCAACGCGCGGTGCAGCATCGGCCCGCGCCACACGACCGGCGTGTTGCCCGGCGTGAACATGCCGATCGAGATGACCTTCACGCCGTGCGCCTGGGGCGGCATGATCATCTTCTCGACCTGGGTGGGCTTGCCGTCGGCGCCCAGCATGCGCGGGATCGAGTGGCCGTAGATGTCCGCGTCGACGATGCCGACCGACAGGCCGCGCGCGGCCATGGCCACGGCGAGGTTCACGGTCACCGACGACTTGCCGACGCCGCCCTTGCCGGACGCGACGCAGTACACCCGCGTCAGCGAGCCCGGCTGGGCGAACGGGATGACCGGCTCTTCCGTGCCGCCGCGCAGCGTCTTGCGCAGCTCGGTGCGCTGGGCGTCGCTCATCACGTCCAGGTCGACCCGCACGGAGGAGACGCCGTCCAAAGCCGAGACGGCCGCGGTGACGTCCTTGGTGATCTTGTCCCGCATCGGGCAGCCCGCGACGGTCAGGTACACGCCGACCACGACGTTGCCGTCGGAGCCCACCTCGACGTCCTTGACCATGCCGATCTCGGTGATCGGGCGGCGGATCTCGGGGTCCTGCACACCGGCGAGCGCCTTGCGGACGTCCTCGACGGTGGGGAGGGGCTGCGTGGTGGTCACCCAGCCATGCTACGTCCGGTTCACGCCCGTCCTACCGGCCGGTCACTTTCGAGCACAGGCCCAGGTCGTAGTGGGGTCGGCGCTGTCCGTAACATCGACGTCCGTGCCGGAAACGGGTAGTTCCCGATTGCCCACCCGTGTCGAGCTCGGGGTGTGGCGATCGTTTCTCCGCGCGCATGCACGGATCACGAGGGTCCTCGAGGCCGAACTGATTGCTGAGCAGCGCCTTTCGCTCGCGGCGTACGACGTGCTGGTTCAACTGGCCGAGACGCCTTCCATGCGCATGCGCATGACTGAACTGGCCGACGCCGTCCTGCTGTCCCGCTCCGGCGTGACCCGCCTGGTGGACCGCCTGGAACGGGCGGGTCTGGTCGGACGCGAACGCGCCGACGGTGATGGACGCGGCATCGTGGCCGTGCTCACACCGCTGGGCGCCGAACGTCTGCGCAGTGCGTCCGCCACCCACCTGGCGGGCGTCGCCGAGCACTTCGGGGAGAGCTTCGGGCCCGGTGAGCTCGAGGCCTTCGGCCGCACGTGCGACCGCCTGGCCGCGGACGACGTGTTTCCGTGATCACGGTGGTGGGGCTGGTGCACGTCGAGGCTGGCCGCCTCCTCGTTGTGCGCTCACGCAACAAGAAGGCCTTCTACCTGCCGGGCGGCAAGATCGAGCCGGGCGAGTCCCCCGCCGACGCCCTGCGCAGGGAGGTCAAGGAAGAGCTCGGGATCGAACTGGAGCGGCCGGTCGTGCTGAAGCGCTACGTCGCCCCCGCGTACGGGGAGGGCGAGGGTGCGATGGTCGACATGACGTGTTTCACGGCGCGGCTTCAGGGCACACCGCGGCCGACGAGCGAGATCGCCGAACTGACCTATGTGAACCGGGACGAGTACCGGTCGCACGTGGAGACGGCGCCCGCGATCCACGAGGTCCTGGCAGACCTGGTCGCGAGTGGACAGATCAGCGCGTGATCCGGCGCACTTCCGCCATCACGTCGGCGTCCACATCGGCCTCGCTGAGCGTCGTGACGCCGAGGCTGTCGTAGACGTCGTCCAGCAGGGCGAGTTCGGCGGCGAGTGCGATCCGGTCGTGGCCGCACGTGCGGTGCACCCACCTGGTCAGGTCTCGTGGTGCCAGTTCGCCGGAGAGCGTGCGGCGGGCCATCGCCCGCAGACCGGCTTCTTTCCCGGCCTCGGTGCCGTGATCGTGGTGTTCGAGGCCGAGTTCTCGCAGTGCTTCCTCCAGCACGTGCATGTCGAAGCCTTCCCGGACGGACGCGGCGGCGAGCCTGCTGACCGCAGGACCGTCGACGCCGGCCACGAGCAGATCGCACGCCGCGAGCACGACATCGCCCGCTGACTTCTCCTGCACCGACCAGAGCGCGACGACGTCGCCGAACTCCTCGACCGTCACGGCCGCACCTTGCGCACGTTGTTCTGCTCCTTCACCAGCTTCTCCAGCTCACCCCGGATGAAGTCGCGCGTCGCCACCTCACCCAGCGCCAGCCGCACCGCCGCCAGCTCCCGCGCCAGGTACTCGGTGTCCGCCTTGGTCTGCGCCGCCCGAGCCCGGTCCTCCTCCAGCGACACCCGGTCCCGGTCGTCCTGCCGGTTCTGCGCCAGCAGGATCAACGGCGCGGCATAGGCGGCCTGGGTCGAGAACGCCAGGTTCAGCAGGATGAACGGGTACGGGTCCCACTGCAGGGACAGCGCGAACAGGTTCAGCACGATCCAGGTGATGACGAGCAGCGTCTGCCAGAACAGGAACTTCCCGGTCCCCAGGAACCGCGCGAGCCGTTCGGACAACTGACCGAACGTCTCCGGGTCGACCGAGAAGCGGAAGCCCCGCGGCTCGCGCGGCTGGTCGAGTCTGCGCCGCGGCAGCAGTTCAGGCATGGCTCAGTCCCGTCTCGCGCCAGTTGTCCGGCAGCAGGTGGTCCAGCACGTCGTCGACGGTCACCGCGCCGAGCAGGTGCTCCGCCTCGTCGGTGACCGGGGCGCACACCAGGTTGTAGGTGGCGAAGTAGCGCGTGACGTCGCTCAGCGAGGCGTCCGGTGGCAGGCGCACGAGCGACGTGTCGAGCACGCCGGCGACCAGGTCGGACGGCGGTTCGCGCAGCAGCCGTTGGATGTGCACGCAGCCCAGGTATCGCCCCGTCGGGGTTGCGGAGGGCGAGCGGCACACGAACACCATCGACGCCAAAGCAGGAGTCAGGTCGGGATTTCGCACTCGTGCCAGCGCTTCCGCGATCGTCGCGTCCGGCGTGAGGATGATCGGTTCCGGGGTCATCAGACCGCCGGCCGTGTCGAACGAGTACTCCAGCAGCCGGCGGACCGGTTCGGACTCCTCCGGTTCCATCAGCTCCAACAGCCGGTCCTTGGTGCCCTCGGACAGCTCGCCCAGCAGGTCCGCCGCGTCGTCCGGGTTCATCGCCTCCAGGATGTCCGCGGCGCGTTCCTCGTCCAGGTGCGACAGGACGTCCTTCTGGTCCTCTTCGGACAGTTCCTCGATCACGTCCGCGAGCCGCTCGTCGTCCAGTGCGTCGGCGACCTCGTGGCGGCGTTTGGGCGGCAGTTCGTGCAGGGCGTGGGCCACGTCGGCGGCGCGCATGCCCTCGAAGACGGCGACGAGTTGCTGCGCGCCCTGCGGCTGGCCCGCCAGCTCGTTGACGCTCAGGCCGCCGACGTCCTCCCACCGGAACACCTGCGTCGGGCCCTTGAAACCGAACCTGCCGGTGCGCTGGCGGGCGGCGACGCGCACCATCCGCCAGTCGCGGGTGCGGGTCAGCTCCATCGCGGCGTCCACGACGACGGCCGTGGAGCCGTCCTCCAGCTCGATCTTGGCGTCGAGCAGTTCGCCGATCACCAGCACCTCGTTGACGCGCTGGTGGAACGGCCGCAGGTTCACGGACCCGGTCGCGAGCGTCACGGCGTTCGGCTCGACCGAGGTGAGCCGCAGCATGGGCACGAAGATCCGCCGACGCGTCACCAGCTCGACGACCAGGCCGAGCACGCGCGGCGGCTGGCGGTCGATCCGGAGACTGATCACGACGTCGCGGGCCTTGCCGACGGGTTCGCCGTCGGGGCCGAAGACGGGAAGTCCGGCCAGCTGAGCGATGTAAACCCGGTTCACTGCCACCACATGACCAGGCTAGATCAGGTTCTGACCGCCCACCCGGCGATCTCGGCGCAGTTCTCCGCTACGTCCGGCAAGTCCTCTTCGAGCCCCCAGATCCAGTTCGCGACGGCGCGGTACAGCGTCCAGTCCCGCGCCTTCGCCACGTCCAGCTCGCCCGCGTCGCACAGCGCCAGGAACCGGTCGGTCAGTCCCTTCCGGCCGTCCAGCTCGTCGAACCTGTTCCACAGCAACGGAATCATGCAGTACTCGGGATCGCCGGACAGCGGCTTCGGGTCGATCACCAGCCACGGTTCGCGGTCGCCGCGCAGCACGTTCTCGTAGTGCAGGTCCTCGTTGACGAGCGTCGTGCCCATCGGCCTGTTGTCGGCAATGTCACGTGCGGCGTCGAGCAGCTTGCGGGGGATGGCCGGGTGGTCCGCCAGCTCGCTCGAGAACCGGCGGATCTCGTCAGGCGCCTGGATTCCGCGGTGCCGGCGCAGCAGCTCGCCGATCACCCCGACCGCCAGCTCGATCGGTTCGTCGTCGAGCGAGTGCGGGTCCAGCCGTTCCAGCAGCAGCGCGCCGAGCTCCTCGTCGAAGTCGAGCAGCTGCACGGCGCCGTTGCCGTCGTAGAGCCTGAGTGCGAGCGGCTCCTGTTTCGTTTCCTCGTCGATCCAGGTCAGCTTGAGCACTGCGGGGTGCCCGTCCGCCCGGCGAACCGGGAGCACGATCGCGCAGAACCCGTTCATCAGCGCGCCGTCCGGGGTCAGCTGCCACTGCGCGCACGCCTTGGTGGCGAGCTTGGGCAGTCTCGCTACCCACTCCGGGGCACCGTCGCCAAGACCCTCGCCGAAGCCCTCCGGCACGGTGATCATGCGCTGAACTCCAGCCGGTACACCGCTTCCCAGTCCGGTTCGGTGTTGAGGCGGGCGGTTCTGAGCGCCTGCGCCGTCTCCTCGTCCGGCTCGGTGAGGTGCGCGGTGGCGGTGGCGTCGATGAGGTGCGAGTGCGTGCTGGGGGAGCGCACGGTGACGGTGACCTGCGCTCCTTCGGTCAGCCCCGGCACCTGTTGTTCGGTGCCGCCGGTGATGACCCACAGCGCGTCGGCACGCCAATGCGCGTGCACGAGACGGGGTTCGTGGCCGGGTGAGGTGATCCAGACGGCCGCCGCTTTGCGCAGGGCCGCGTCGAGGACTCGAGTGATCTCCACCGGTTCAGCCTGCCAGGCTTTGTGAAACGGGACTCAGCGAATATGCGCCCGGAGATGATGCGTGCCACTGTGGCGCACATAGTTACCGGCCGGTACGAGGAGGTACTCCAGTGGTCGACCAGCAGCGTCCCCGTCGCTCGTGTCTGGCGGTTCCAGGTTCGAGCCAGAAGATGATCGACAAGGCGCGCACGCTGCCGGCGGACCAGGTGTTCCTGGACCTGGAGGACGCCTGCGCCCCGCTGGCCAAGCCGGACGCCCGCAAGACCATCGTCGCGTCCCTGAACGAAGGCGGCTGGGGCGACAAGGCCCGCGTCGTGCGCGTCAACGACTGGACGACGGAGTGGACCTACCGCGACGTCACCGAGGTCGTCGAGGGCGCCGGTGCGAACCTCGACTGCATCATGCTGCCGAAGGTGCAGACGCCGGAGCAGATCGTCGCGCTCGACTTCCTGATCACCCAGATCGAGAAGACGATGGGCTACGAGGTCGGCAAGATCGGCATCGAGGCCCAGATCGAGAACGCCCTGGGCCTGAACAACGTCAACGCGATCGCCACCGCGTCCCCGCGCGTCGAGACGATCATCTTCGGCCCGGCCGACTTCATGGCGTCCATCAACATGAAGTCGCTGGTCGTGGGCGAGCAGCCGCCCGGCTACGACGTCGGCGACGCCTACCACTACATCCTGATGCGGATCCTGATGGCCGCGCGGGCCCACGACAAGCAGGCCATCGACGGTCCGTACCTGCAGATCCGCGACGTCGAGGGCTACAAGCGCGTCGCCGGTCGTTCCGCGGCGCTGGGCTTCGACGGCAAGTGGGTGCTGCACCCCGGCCAGATCGACGCGGCCAACGAGGTGTTCAGCCCCAAGCAGGACGACTACGACCACGCCGAGAACATCCTCGACGCGTACGCCTACTTCACGTCCGAGGCGGGCGGTAAGCGCGGCGCGGTCATGCTCGGCGACGAGATGATCGACGAGGCGTCCCGGAAGATGGCTCTGGTGATCTCGGGCAAGGGGCGCGCGGCGGGCATGTCGCGCTCGAACATCTGGACCCCGCCGGAGGACTGAGTTCCTCGGTTTCCGTTACGGATTGTGCGCTACTTCACCTGAACCATTACAGGACGTGTTCGACCGTCACAGGTTGCATTCAAAACGGGTGAAGTGGCGCACAATCCGTCACCGAAGTTTGCGATCGGCCCCGGGGTGCGGTGCATGCTCGGGGCATGTCACGTTCGAATAACGGCAAGGCGAGCAGACGGTTGCGGCTCTTCAAACGCCGCGAAGACGACCTGCTCGAGCGCAGCTTCCGCAGCTGCCCGGGATGCGATGCCGACGTCCACGTGTTCGCCGACGTCTGCCGCCACTGCGGTGGCGCGCTGGAGATCGCCCTCGCGGGCTGAGCTCAGTAGGTGTTCGAGTTTGCTGCCGCGATGATCGCGATGAGGATGATCGCCGCGTAGAGCACCCAGCCGACGATGACGACGTAGCCGATGATCACGCCCGCGAGCGCCATGCCGCGGCCGTCCTCCTCACCCCGCTTGATCCGGCCCATCGCGATGTGGCCGAAGATGACGCCGACGATCGCGGTGACACCGCAGGTCGCGAGGCCGATGCAGGACAGCACGAGCGCGAGGATCGCGTTCGTCTGCGACTTGGGCGGGGGCGGCGGGTAGCCGTAGCCGCCGTACATGGGCTGCTGGCCGTACATCGGCTGGCCGTAGGGCTGGCCGGGCTGCTGGCCCGGTTGCTGGCCGTACGGGTCGCCCGGCTGCTTCGGGTTGTACGGGTCGTGCGTCATCGCTGCTCCCCCTGTAAGTGGTGAGCCGGGATCTTAAGGTCCGTCGCTCCAGTTCGTCGCGTGTGGGTGCGCGATTCCACCAGTCAGGGATGCTGTCTCGGTACAGCGGACGTGACTGTGTTGTGGAGAGCACATCGCGGTCGCAAACGGGCGTTAACCGGTCCATACTCGCCGGTAACTCAAGCCTTGGAAGGGAAGTGCGATGGCGCGCCTCGCCCAGACCGCGGGTCTCACGGACATCCAGGAAGAAATCCTCGCGACCGTTCGCACGTTCGTGGACAAGGAGATCATTCCGCACGCCCAGACGCTGGAGCACGGCGACACGTACCCCGCCGACATCGTCGAGGGCATGAAGGAGATGGGCCTCTTCGGCCTGACGATCCCGGAGGAGTACGGCGGCCTCGGCGAGTCCCTGCTGACCTACGCGCTCGTCGTCGAGCAGATCGCGCGCGGCTGGATGAGCGTCTCCGGCGTCATCAACACGCACTTCATCGTGGCGCACATGCTCAAGCAGCACGGCACGCCCGAGCAGAAGCAGAAGTACCTGCCGCGCATGGCCGCCGGCGAGGTGCGCGGCTCGTTCTCCATGTCCGAGCCCGAGCTGGGTTCCGACGTGGCGGCGATCCGCACGCGGGCCACCAAGTCCGGTGACGGGTACGCCATCAGCGGTCAGAAGATGTGGCTGACGAACGGTGGCACGTCGAACCTGACCGCGGTGCTCGTGAAGACCGACGAGGGCGCCGAGAAGCCGCACCAGAACCTCACGACGTTCCTGGTCGAGAAGCCTGAGGGGTACGGCGAGGTCCTGCCGGGCCTCACGATCCCCGGCAAGATCGACAAGATGGGTTACAAGGGCGTCGACACCACGGAGATGGTGTTCGACGGCTTCGAGATCCCGGCCGAGCAGATCCTGGGCGGCGTGTCCGGCCAGGGCTTCCGCCACATGATGGACGGCGTCGAGGTGGGCCGCGTGAACGTGGCCGCCCGCGCGTGCGGCATCGCGATCCGCGCCTTCGAGCTCGCGATCGAGTACTCCCAGCAGCGCAGGACGTTCGGCAAGGCCATCGCGGAGCACCAGGCCATCGCCTTCAAGCTCGCCGAGATGGCCACCAAGGTCGAGGCGGCGCACCTGATGATGGTCAACGCCGCGCGGCTCAAGGACTCGGGCCAGCGCAACGACGTCGAGGCCGGCATGGCCAAGCTCATCGCGTCCGAGTACTGCGCCGAGGTGACGCAGGAGGCCTTCCGCATCCACGGCGGCTACGGCTACTCCAAGGAGTACGAGATCGAGCGCCTGATGCGCGAGGCCCCGTTCCTGCTGATCGGCGAGGGCACCTCGGAGATCCAGAAGACGATCATCTCCCGCGGCCTGCTCCGCGACTACCAGTCGCGCGGCTAGAGCGGATTCGTCCGTTAGGGGTCACTCTTTCACGAGAGTGGCCCCTAACGGTTTTTGCCTGCGGGCCATAGGGTTCGCTCACCTTGAGCACAGATCTGACGCTTCCGAGACCTGTGTCGCCGCCGCACGTCGTCCGCATGGAGCTGGACACGTTCTCCGTCGTCGACCGTCCCGCGCTGGCCACCTGGTTCGGCGCCGTGTTCACCGACCTGCTCGCGCCCCTCTGCCCGGCCTCGGTCGAGGAGCTCGTCTCGGTGGCGCGCGACTACCGCCCATCCGACACAACTCCTTGGGGCCCACCGGGTTACGCCCGCCTGCTGCTCTCTTCGGGTGACTTCACCCGTCCGTCGTGGGAAGCCGCACTGTCGGATCTGCCTTCGTTCCTGCGCGTGCAGCTCGTCCAACTCGACTCCCAGGGCCTGCCCCTGGTGGACGGTGGCTGGTGCGCGGAGATCCTGTTGAAGGACGATCCGGCCTTCCCGCACCAGGTCGTGGTCACCGCCTCCGGCTCGTTGTTCGGCGGCTGGATTTCCCATGCCGTACAACAAGATTGGCTCTCAATGTTTCGCTCGGGCGCCTCGCTCGTGCGCGCGTCGGGCGGCTGGATCACGCTGGACCGAGTCGGCGTGCGCACTGCACACGAGGTCTCCGTGGGCGTCGGCCTCGACGAATCTCTTTTCATGGCAGCGGAGTTGGCGCGCGGCGCGCACTGGGCCACGTTGCTCGGCCCGCGTCAAGTCGCTGCTTTGGGTGGTGTGCAACAGGTTTGCTCCACCGCGCCCTGCCACTCGGTCTCGGACCTGGGCGGCGGGCGGATTCTGCTGCAGCTCACCGAGCACCTCGACGACGTACCCTCGGAGGCGGTGGAGGCGCTGGCCAAGTTCCTGGCGCCGGTGTTGCACTGAACCTGGGGTATTCCGTTGCAAGAGCTTCCTTGGCGAACCGGCCTGATGTTCGGGCTCCGGAGCTACGGTGCCGGTCACTCCGAGCTGAGGATGTTCGCCCGCACAGGTCCTGAGCACCGCATCGGCGTGATGCTCCTGTTCGAGGGCACCGGCATGATCAAGCTGAGCACGCGCTCCTACCCCGACGCGGTGCTGCGGCTGGCCGGGGACCACGAGATCGACGAGTTCCGCGAGCTGGAGTGGCGGCACGAGCTCTGGCTGGCACTGGAAAGCCCGTCCCGCACGGGATACATCTCGTGCGGCCGAGTCTCCGCTCGCGAGGTGAACTTGACGGACCGTCGAGTGGAGGCGAACGGCCGCTTGCTCATGTCGCTCAACTACGAGACGCACCGGTCCACCCTTCCGGCGCCGGCCCGGCAGCCTCCGCGTGAGCTGGACGGCGCGCAGGTGGACCAGTTCGCGCTGGTCGGCCCGCTGCAGCGACCGCGGGGAACCTCGCCGGCCACTGCCTTCGCCGTGACCAGGGACGGCGACACCTGGCGGCTCCTGCACTGCGACGACGACTGGAACATCCTCGGTTCCTCCACGCACGAGGGCGCCTACAGGGCGATGCGGCAGGCGGCGACCGAGTTCGAGGCGCTGGAGTTCCTGGAGATGGCGCGCTGACAGGCGGGATTCCGTCGGCCCTGGCACTCTGTGGTTGATGAGGCCTTCGCCCAAAACCGACGTCCTGGTGGCCGTGGACACCGCGCTGCGGCCAACGGGCTTCGTCCGCCGCGGCCACGTCTGGCTCCAGGACCGCGGCGACGGCGCCTTCGGCTGGCTCGGGTTCGGCATCTCGGGCTCCCTCGACCTCACCCCGCTGGTCGGCGTCTGCTTCCAGCGCTACGACGAGGTCTGCCGCGCTCTCGGCGGCACGGCGACCACCCCGCTGATCTCGACGCCGCTCGGTTGCCTGATGGGCGAGAAACCCGTCTGGCGGTGGACGTTCGAGCCGGGCGGCGACCACGCACCCGTCGCCGAGGCACTGGTCGGCGCGTTCCTGAAGCACGGCAAGCCGTACATCGACACGTACGCGAAGTGGGACACGTTGGCGCGCGAGCTCGTCGCGAAGCCCGAGTCACTGCTCGACTTCGAACGGGCGCGCAAGCTCTCGATCATCCACGTGCTCAACGGCAACGCGGGCGCGGCCCGTGAGGTGCTGAAGAAGGAACGCGAGCGCGTGGCGGACCACTCGGACGTCTACGCGCGGTCCTACCGGTCGTTCGCGCACCGGTTCGAGCTGCTGTTTCGCGGCTGACCGAACGTGAACCCGGCAAAGTACCCGTAGGCGTCTCAGCACGCCGCACCGGGCACTGGCAGGATGGAACGATCAGCGCGTCCGACAGAGGTGGTCCCTGTGACGAGTCCGTTCGCCAACCCGAACCGGCCCGGCGTCCCGCCCCGCCTGCCCACCCCGCCCACGGGGTGGCCGATCGGCTCGTACGCCACGTACGAGGAGGCGCAGCGCGCGGTCGACTTCCTTGCCCTTGAAGACTTCCCGGTGCAGGACATCACCGTGGTCGGCGTCGACCTGATGCTCGTGGAACGGGTCACGGGCAAGCTGACGTGGGGGCGCGTCCTCATGACGGGCGCGGCGAGTGGCGCCTGGTTCGGTCTCTTCGTGGGCCTGTTGCTCACGCTCTTCAGCCCGGAACCCGGAGTGACGGTCGGGCCCGTGCTGACCGGTCTGATCACCGGTGTGTTCTTCGGGCTCGTGTTCGCGGCGGTCGGGTACGGGTCGGCGCGCGGCAAGCGGGACTTCCAGAGTGCGAGCCAGCTGGTGGCCGGGAGGTACGACGTGCTTTGCCACCCGAAATCGGCGGAAAAGGGCCGTGACCTGCTCGCGAAGCTCGCGATGCGGCCTGGGAGCCCTGGCAATTGAGATAACAACACGCTCATTGGTTCTGAATCGTTGCTTCCCTTGGTTGCGGCTCCTGATCACCGGGCCTAGGTTCGGTTGACCGGTCTGCCCGGTGCGGCCGGTGGCACGACGAGGTGCCGGGCAGAAGGTGGTCTGGCTCCTCCGTGTAGTCGGGAAGGAGGCAGGGCCGATGGGTGGGACACGGCGCTATCGACTTGCCGCCGGAGTGGGAGCCGCGGTGCTCGCGGCAGGAACCCTCACGGCGTGCGGGTCGGGCGACGGCGGCATCACCGTCAACGTCTACAAGTATCCCCAGGAGAACTTCCAGGCCATCGTCGACAGCTGCAACTCGAAGGCCGGTGGGCGTTACAAGATCGTCTACAACAAGCTGCCGCGTGAGGCCGACGGTCAGCGCGAGCAGATGGTGCGCAGACTTGCGGCAGAAGACGACAGCATGGACGTGCTCGGGCTCGACGTCACGTGGACTGCGGAGCTGGCGAAAGCGGGCTGGATCAAGGAGTTCACCGGCTCGGTCAAGTCGCAGGTGGAGACCGGCACGCTGAAGACGCCGCTCGACACGGCGACCTACGAGGGCAAGTTGTACGGAGCGCCGGACAACACGAACGTCCAGCTCCTGTGGTACCGCTCGGATTTGGTGCCCACGCCGCCGAAGACGTGGGACGAGATGATCTCCATGGCCGAGGCGCTGGTGGCGGAGGGGAAGCCCGGCCGGATCGTGGGGCAGGGCAAGCAGTACGAAGGGCTCGTCGTGCTGTTCAACACCCTCGTGAACTCCAACGGCGGCACCATCCTCGATGAGAACGGCACCAAGGCCATCATCGACGACAAGGCCGTGCAAGCGTTGGCGGCGTTGAAGAAGCTGGCCACGTCGAAGGCGATCGACCCGTCGTTCTCCAACGCGGCCGAGGACAACGCGCGGCTCGCCATGGAAGGCGGCAACGCGGCGTTCCAGCTCAACTGGCCGTACGTCTACGCGGCCGCGCAGAAGAAGCCGGACTTCGCCAAGAACTTCAAGTGGGCGCCGTACCCCGCGTTCGGTGGTGACGAGGCGAAGGTCACCGTCGGCGGCATCAACTACGCCGTCAGCAACTACACCACGCACCCGGACGAGTCGTTCGACGCGGTGTTGTGCTTGCGCGGCGCGGAAAGCCAGAAGCTCGCCGCGCTCAAGGACGGTGTGCCGCCGACCATCGAGGCCGTCTACGACGAGCCCGAGATGGCCGAGGCGTACCCGATGCGCGACGACATCAAGGAGACGCTCAAGAACGCGAGTGTGCGGCCGCGCACGCCCGCCTACCAGAACGTCTCGACGGTCATCTCCACGATCCTGTCGCCGCCCGCGAGCATCGACCCGCAGGCCACGGCGGACCGGCTGCGCAAGGAACTGCAGGACGCTCTCGACTCGAAGGGGGTGCTGCCGTGAGTCACGCGACCACAGAAGACACGGCGACGACCGGGACAGCGCCGGAGAAATCCGTTGCCCCCAAGAAGAAAGCCGCGCTGAGCGAGGGCAAGAGGGCCGAGCGCAAGCTCGGCTGGCTGCTCTGCGCGCCGGCCGCGCTCACCATGATCGCGGTGACCGGCTGGCCGATCCTCTACTCGCTGCTGCTGTCGATGCAGCGGTTCGACCTGAAGTTCCCGGACCGCACCGAGTGGATCTGGTTCGACAACTACGTCACAGTGCTCAGCAACCCGTACTGGTGGAACGCGGTGTGGGTGACGGTGCTGCTCACCGTGGTCACGGTCGCGGTCGAACTCGTGCTCGGCATGGCGCTCGCGCTGATCATGCACCGGGCGCTGGTCGGTCGCGGCATCGTCAGGACGACGACGCTGATCCCGTACGGCATCGTCACGGTCGTGGCCGCGTTCTCCTGGCGCTTCGCCTGGACGCCCGGCACCGGCTACCTCGCCGAGGCGCTCGGCGGTGAGCCCGTGCTCACCGAGAAGATCCCGGCGCTGCTGGTCGTGGGTCTCGCGGAGATCTGGAAGACCACGCCGTTCATGGCCCTGCTGCTGATGGCAGGCCTCGCGCTCGTGCCGGACGACCTGCTCAAGGCCGCCGCGATGGACGGCGCGAGCGGGTGGCAGCGGTTCATCAAGATCACCGTGCCGATCATGAAGCCGGCGATCCTGGTGGCACTGCTGTTCCGCACGCTCGACGCGTTCCGCATCTTCGACAACCTCTTCGTGCTCACCGCGGGTTCGCAGGGCACGTCGTCGGTGTCGATGCTGACCTACAACAACCTCATCAAGGGCTTGAACCTCGGTATCGGATCGACGATGTCGGTGCTGATCTTCATCATGGTCGCGGTCATCGCGTTCGTGTTCATCAAGCTCTTCGGCACCGCTGCTCCCGGCAGCGACGACGGGGGGAAGCGCTGATGGCTGGAATCGGAGGAGCCGAGACCACCGGCAAGAGGGTCGGCTGGGGTCTGCTCAACGCGGTCGTCGTGATCTACGCGCTGTTCCCGGTGCTGTGGATCGTGTCGCTGTCGTTCAAGTCGTCGAAGACGTTGGCGGACGGCAACTTCATCCCGCGCGAATGGAGCTTCGAGAACTACCAGAACATCTTCTCGACGACCGAGTTCACGCGGGCACTGATCAACTCCATCGGCATCGCCCTCATCGCGACCGCGATCGCCGTGGTGTTCGGCACGATGGCCGCCTACGCCATCGCCAGGCTGGACTTCCCCGGGAAGAACCTGCTGGTCGGCGTCTCGCTGCTGATCGCGATGTTCCCGCAGGTCTCGCTGGTGTCGCCGTTGTTCGAGATCGAGCGCTCGCTCGGCCTGTTCGACACGTGGCCCGGCCTGATCCTGCCGTACATCACGTTCGCGCTGCCGCTCGCGATCTACACCCTGTCGGCGTTCTTCCGCGAGATCCCCTGGGAGCTCGAGAAGGCGGCGAAGATGGACGGTGCGACGCCGGGGCAGGCGTTCCGTCGCGTCATCGCGCCGCTGGCCGCACCGGGCGTGTTCACGACGGCGATCCTGGTGTTCATCTTCTGCTGGAACGACTTCCTGTTCGCGATCTCGCTCACCTCGACCGAGCAGTCGCGGACCGTGCCGGTGGCGCTGTCGTTCTTCACCGGCAGCTCGCAGTTCGAGGACCCGGCCGGCTCGATCGCGGCGGCCGCCGTCGTGATCACCATCCCGATCATCCTCTTCGTGTTGTTCTTCCAGCGCCGCATCGTCGCGGGCCTGACCTCCGGCGCCGTCAAGGGGTGAGCTGACAAATGGCAGAGATCGTTCTGGACAAGGTGAGCAAGAGGTATCCCGACGGCGCGCTCGCCGTGCAGGAGGTCAACCTCGAGATCGCCGACGGCGAGTTCATCATCCTGGTCGGGCCGTCCGGCTGCGGGAAGTCCACCACCCTCAACATGATCGCGGGCCTGGAGGACATCACCGAGGGCGAGCTGCGCATCGGCGGGCAGCGCGTCAACGAGAAGGCGCCGAAGGACCGCGACATCGCGATGGTGTTCCAGTCCTACGCGCTCTACCCGCACATGACGGTGAAGGAGAACATGGCCTTCCCGTTGCGGCTGGCCAAGGTCGACAACGCGACCGTCGAGCGCAAGGTGAGCGAGGCGGCCGAGATCCTGGACCTCACGCAACATCTTGAGCGCAAACCGTCCAACCTGTCCGGTGGTCAGCGGCAGCGCGTCGCGATGGGGCGCGCGATCGTGCGCAACCCCAAGGCGTTCCTCATGGACGAACCACTGTCCAATCTGGACGCAAAGCTGCGCGTGCAGATGCGCACCTCGGTGTCGCGCCTGCAGAAGCAGCTGGGCACGACCACCGTCTACGTGACGCACGACCAGACCGAGGCGATGACCCTCGGCGACCGGGTCGTCGTCATGCGCGGCGGTGTCGTGCAGCAGATCGGCGCGCCGCAGTTCCTCTACGAGCACCCGGCGAACCTGTTCGTCGCGGGCTTCATCGGCTCGCCGTCGATGAACTTCGTGCCGGCGACGCTGGAGAACGGCTCGCTGCGCTCGGTCCTCGGCGACTGCACGCTGACGGACCGGGTGCGGCAACTGGTGGAGGGTGCCGACGCGCCCCGCGAGGTGATCATGGGCATCCGCCCTGAGCACTTCGAGGACGCTGCTCTCGTGGACGCCGCCGTGCTGGCGGCCGGCGGCAAGTTCACCTCCCAGGTGGACGTGCTGGAGTCGATGGGCTCGGACAAGTACGCCTACTTCAACCTCACCGGTGAGCAGGCGGCGTCGGCCGAGCTGCAGGAACTGGCGGCGGACGCGGGATCGGACGACGTGCCGGGTGACGGCATCTCGCTCGTGACGCGGTTGTCGTCGGCGTCCGGCGCGGTGGAGGGAGCCTCGGCGGACATCTGGTTCGACGCGGACAAGGTGCAGCTCTTCGACCCGTCCAGCGGCAGGAACCTGACCTACACGGAACGGTGAATTCTCGTTTTCCGGGCCGCCTTCCCCGCACGGGGAAGGCGGCCTCTTTTGTCACTCGATCGGATTAGGCCTAAAGCCCTTGGTCCGGACGGGCTGACCAGTCGGGGCCAACTGCCGGGCAGAACTCGGTTCGCCATTGGGCGCTCGGCAGCGACATCTCATCGAAACATCCGATCCATCGCTCCGGTTCGTCCGCACGCTTGTCGAAGGCGGGTACAGGACCACAGGGGGGTTCCGGGGAACCGCCGCCGAGTGAAAGAGAGCGCGCAATGGGGATCCTGGACGGAAAAGCGGTAGTCATCACGGGGGCCGGCCGCGGCTTGGGTGAGGCCTACGCGATGCACGCTGCCCTCGCGGGTGCATCGGTGGTGGTCAACGACAACGACGGCGACCTGGCAGAACGGGTCGCGGAGCACATCCGCGGGTACGGCGGCCGTGCCGTCGCCTCGACCCACACGGTCGCCGACCCGAGCGAAGCAGCCAAGATCGTCGACCTGTGCGTCGACGAATTCGGCCGCATCGACGGCCTGGTGAACAACGCGGGCCTGAACTACGAGACCGCGCCGTGGGAAGACGATCCCGAGACGATCAAGCACGTGGTCGAGGTGAACGTCCTCGGCGTCATCTACGTCGGAATCGCGGCGATGCGGGCGATGCGCGGCTTCGGCGGCGGTTCCATCATCAACATTTCGTCCGGCGCCTCCTTCGGTCAGCGCAAACTCGCCACCTATTCCGCGACCAAGGGCGCGGTGGCCTCGTTGAGCTACTCGTGGGCCCTCGACCTCGAGTCGGAAGGCATCCGCGTCAACGCCGTGTGCCCGGTCGCGCACACGCGGATGGTGTGGAAGTCGGAACGCTCCCTGCGCGCCATTCCAGCCGACCGGACGCCGGGCAAGGTGGCGCCGCTCGTGCTGTTCCTGCTCTCGGACCGCGCCGAGGGCATCACCGGTCAGGTCATCCGCTGCAACGGGCGTCAGCTGCACATCGTGGGGCAGCCGTACTTCAAGCAGCCGATCCTGGAGAGCGACAACTGGGACACCGCTTCGGTGGAGCGGGCGTTCACGGGCGTGCTGCAGGCCCACCTCGAACCGTACGGGCTGGAGAAGAGGATGCCTCCCCGGCTGCGTGCGCTGGTGGAGCCTTCGCAGACCGCCTAGCTCGGTGGATAGAAGTGTTGCCACCTGATCGTCGGGTGGCAACACTTCTATCCGTGGCCGAGGTCGTTCATGGGGTCTCCAGTCGCGGTGCGGCGAGGTGGTCGCGCCAGAAGCGGCGGTACGGGGTGATCCAGTCGTCGATGCGTTGCAGGCCATCGGGTTTGAGGGCGTAGATGCGGCGCTGGCCGTCTGGGCGGACCTCGACCAGGCCCACCTCGCGCAACACGCGGAGGTGGCGCGACACGGCGGGCTGGGTCAGGGTCGGCAAGCTGTCGACGAGTTCGCCCGCGGTGCGGTCGCGTTCGGCCAGCAGGCCCAGCAGGTGGCGGCGGTTGGGTTCGGCCGCGGCCTCGAAGACGTCCACGAACGGAAGATAACGCCAGGCTTATATAAGCGCAAACGTATACCAGTGGCGTGGACAGTTTGGCGAGGTTGCAAGCGCTGGTCCCGTCACCTGAGCAGCCGCATCTCGGGGAGCGTTCCTGGGAACGGCTCGCTGGCGAGCTGGGAACGCGGCTTCCGGCCGACTACGTGGCACTGATGGAGATCTACGGCGGCGGGGCGTGGTCGGAGTGGCTGCGGCTGTGGGCCTCGCTCGACCCCGGTGAGCTGGGGCTTGTGGCGCGGTCGGCGGTGACTCTCGCTGCCGAGCGGGCGGGGAAGGAGACGGTTCCGCAGTACCACCCGTTGCCTCTGTGGGCCGGAGTCCGGCGGTTGGTTGCCGTTCGGTGACTCGATCGACGGTGACCAGATCGGCTGGCTCACGTCCGGCTCGCCGGACGAGTGGCGGTTGCAGCTCGTGCCGCGGCACGCTGAGCAGGGGCCTCCGTTGTCCGAACCCCTCGCCGACGTGTTGCTGGGGTGGCTGCAGGGGCGCCTGCGGGTGGCGGGGCTGTACCGGTTCGACAAGGACGAGCTGGCGGACGCCGCCACGTTCTGGTCACCGAGCTAGTTGATCACCACCTGGGTGGCCGGGTCGTGTTTCAGCACGTCACACGGATGGCTGCGGAAATTGTCAGACCTGGCTGTCACCATCGGGGCATGGCTGAGCGCAAACCCAGAGTCACCGACTGGCGACTCGTCGTGCAGTCCCGGTTGGACCGGGTCCGCGCGGATCTGGCTGCGCTCGGACCGTCCGACCCGGTCGATCCCGAGGGCGACGTGTGGCGGCGCACGGCCGTGGAGCAGGCGGCGGTGGTGGACGCGATGCTCAGCGCCCGGGAGCCGTGGTGGCGGATGGTGCCGTCGTGGTGGTCGGGCTGGCACATCGAACGGGCCTGGCGCGCCCTGCACGAGGCCGAGGTGGCGGCGATCTCGGCCGAGCGCGGGTTTCTGGGGCGGTTGCCGGGGTTGCAAGCGAGGGTCGCGCAGTACCTGGACGACGACGACCCGCGGCGGCGGGCGCTGGAGGCGTTGCGGCCGGGGGAGTTCACGCCCGCGGTGGAGCGCGCGATCGTGGTGGACGCGCTGCGGGCGGCCTACGACAACTCGGACTTCGCCCACGCCGGCTCGCGGGCGTTGCGCAACAAGCTGATCGCGGCCTCGCTGGTGCTGTTCGTCATCAACACGGTGCTGGGCGTCGTGGGCATCGTGAAGCCGGGGATCATCCCGCTTTGCGTCGATCCCAAGGAGAACGCGCTGCCGACGGTCTGCCCCGGCGGGACGGCCAAGGCGTCCGGCGTGGACGTGTGGCTGGTGCAGGTGCTCGGCTCGTTCGGCGCGGTGCTGGCCGCCGTCGTGCTGCTCTTACGCCGCCGGCCATCGCTCTCGCCGTACGTGATGATCGGCTACCAGGCGCTGATCAAGATCATGCTCGGTGCGGCACTCGCGGTGGTCGGGATTCTGGCGCTCGGAGCCGGTGTCACGAGCGGGTTGATCGGCATACCTTCGGCGGCCGCGCTGCTGTTGTGGGCGGTCATCTTCGGGTACGCACAACAGATCGGCACTCGGTTGCTGGACAAGTACACCGACGAGGTGCTGGACCAGGCGCGGCCGCTGCCGGAGGCGCCGGACGGTCCTCGGGTGGCGCCGCGATGAGCGTGTCCGAGCGGGTGGCGGCGCGGGTCGGCCGCGACTTCGGTGCCGCGGCGGGTGAGGCCCTCGAAGCGCTGGCCCTGGCCGAGACCGGCAGCCAGGAGGTGGAGCGGATCCACGCGGCGCTCGTGCTGATGGCGGAGGGCAGCATGGACCGGTTGTGGCAGGCCGTCGAGCTGAGCGCGCTGGACTGGCGCGACGTGCTCATGAACGGTGGCCTGGCGAACTGGGACTGGCCGGAGGTGCTGGACCGCGAGTTCCCAGAGCCTTAACCTCGGCGGCCGTGTGACTGCGTTTCCTCGCGCACGGCGTTGATGACGTCAGCGTCCCACCGGTGCGTGCGGATGAGGCGGTACCGCTCCGCCGCCACCCACATGTAGGCCTCGGTCTCGGTCCGGTCGCCGATCATGTCCGCCTGCCGCAGCATCGCGACGACGGGCTGGTACTCCTCGGCGTACCAGCGGCGCGCGACCTCGCCGCGGTCCAGGAACGAACCCGAGTCCTGCATGAGCCGGAAGCCCCAGGCCTCGATGTGCTCACCGAGCTCGGCGTAGTCCCACGGGTCGGACAGCACGACGGCGGCACGGGACTCGCCGCTCAACGGCACCCGCTCCAGGAACAACCGCCGGTAGTCCTTCACGATCAGGTCGCCGCGGTACCGGATGCCGGCGGCGTTCACGCGCGTGATCACCTGGGTCACGTAGGCGTCGATCACCGTCAGGCCCAAAGCGTGCGCCACGGACACGCGGTGGTGCCCGTCGATGATGAAGTGCAGCTCGCCGATCCGGTACACCTCGATCGGCGGCACGTTCTCACCTCGCCGCGCGGCCAGCGCCAGCCGTTGCCAGCGCTCGCGCACGCGGCCGGAGGTGGGGCGGAAGCGGCGGTCGAAGTCGCGGGTGCGGTCGACGCTGCCCACGATCGAGTCCAGCCGGATCGACTGCAGGCCGAGGCGCTTCTCGGACACCATGCCGAGGGCCTCCACGACCTCGTGGAACGGCAGCATGATGTTCACGTCGTCCGGCTCACGGCGCAGCCAGGCCGCCAGGCGCGACATCACCTGACGACGGCGGGCCCGCAGGAAGTCGTTCTCGGCGTCGGCCACGGGGAAACCGGTGTCACGTCTCATCGCGAGCTCCCGAGATGTCCAGCACCTTGTACGGGACCACGTTCACCACGCGCGTCGAGCCCAGAACCCTGTCCGGCCGCGGTACGCCGTGTGGATGGATGTGGCCGTGCAGCAGCAACGAAGGCTGCAGCCGCGAAACGAGCGAACCAAGACAAGCGAAGCCCCGGTGCGGTGCGTCGGGTTCGTCGCCGCAGTCCAACGGCGGTGAGTGGGTCAGCAGCACGTCCACGCCACGTCCGTCCCGCAGCCTGCGCCACCCGGCCAGCCGGGACACCCGGCGGGCGCGGCGGGCCTGCTGCCGTTCCGTCCACTGGTTCGGGCCCTTGTTGTAGCGGATCGAACCACCGAGACCGGCGATGCGCAGGCCGGCGACGTCGATCACGCGTTCGTCCGCGTTCACCGCACCGGTTGGACCTGGCCAGCGCACCGGGACACCTGCTTGGGTCCACAGGCCGCGCACGTTCGAGTAGCCGGAGAGGTCCACGTCGTGGTTGCCGGGGACGAACACCAGCGGCTTGTCCAGCGCGTTGGCCAGGAACTCCAGGTAGTCGAACGGGAGATCGCCGGCCGCGACGATCAGGTCGACGTCGAACGAGTGCACCTGATCGGTCCACAGCTGTTCGACCACCTCGTCGGCCACCGCCAGAATCCTGGGCATCCCAGCAGCGTAATTAAGCTTTCCCCAGATGACGCGGGACAGCCCTGCCACTAGCGTCAACGCTGTGCTTGCCGAGCTGTTCGCCGCGGCCGCGAACGGATGCCGCGACCGCAGTCCGCTGACCCATCGACTCCTCGACGACGCTGCCGACGACCTCAGGCAGGGCGGCGTCACGACCAAGATCATGGCGGGCTCCGAGCGCGACCGGGAGGGCTCCGTGCCCGGTCTGCGGTTCGCGGGCGCCGTGCACCGGCTCGTCCTCGAAGGGCTCGCACCGGAGCTCGCGAAGCACTACCCGTCCGTCGGGGGCCAGCCGCACCTGCCGACGCTGTGGGAGGACGCGCTGCCCGCGCTCAAGGAGCACGCGGACCTCCTGCGGTACCGGATCACCGCCACGGTCGTGCAGACCAACGAACCCGGCCGCAGCGCGCCCCTCTACGGCGGCCTGCTGGTCGCCGCGCAGGAGGCGGCGCGAGCGGCCGGGCGGCACGTGCCGTTCTGCGTGCGGTTGCTGGAGGTCGGCGCGAGTGGCGGGCTCAACCTGCGACCGCACCACACCGGCTACCAGCTGGAGGACCGGGTCCTCGGCGATCCGGACAGCCTGCTCGTGCTCGACCCCGAGTGGACCGGCAGGCCACCGGCGGACCTCGACCACCGGCTGCGCGTCGTCGGGCGCGCCGGCTGCGACCTCCACCCGGTCGACGTGTCCACAGAGGACGGACGGCTGCACCTCAGCTCGTTCGTCTGGGCGGACCAGCTCGACCGGTGGAACCGCCTCAGGGACGCGCTGGACCTCGCCGCGACGGATCCGGTGAAGGTCGACCAGTCGGCGGGCCCCGAATGGCTCGCGAAACAGCTCGCCAGAGTCGAACGCGACGTGCTCACCGTGGTGTGGCATTCCGTGGTGTGGCAGTACGTCTCGCCGGCCGACCGGGCGATGGGACGGGCGGTGCTGGCCGACGCGGCGGCGAAGGCCACGCCCACGACACCGTTGGCGCTGCTGGTGTTCGAGCCGCGCAGGGAGATCGACTACAAGTTCGCGCTGATGCTCAAGCTCTGGCCGGCCGGGATCTCGCTGTCACTCGGCGTCGGCGAGGGCCACGGCATCCCCTTCACCTGGAACGTCACCCCCTGGGAGTGATCACCGGGTTGATGACGTAGCGCCCGTCCTGCGACTCGACGGGCAGCTTGAACTCCGAACGGATGCCGTCGCGCGTGTAGAGCACGACGACGGCACCGTCACGGTAGAAACCGCCCTCGACGCGAGCGGACGAGAAGTGCTCGGTGGTGGACTTCGCGACGTCCTCACCACCAATGGCGAGCAACGGCTGCAGCTGGTGGAAGTCGTTGGCGCGCAAGGCGTTGGTCACCTCGGCCGCCAACTGTTCCGGTGAGTCCTCGCCGGGGTCCGGCCAGCTCGCGATGGAGATGACGACCATCGTGAGCCAGCTGACGGCGAACACCAGGATCCAGAAGCGCAGGTTGCTCAGCTGACGGCGCACGTCAGGGCGTTCCGCTGATCAGCACGAACACGGTGGTGATCCAGCAGAGCAGAAACGCGAGGATCCAGAAGCGGATGTTGGTGAGCAGTCTGGTCATGACAAAGCCTCCCTACGACGAACAAAGCGAGCGAAAACGAGGACTAGAGCCAGCGATTTCGGCGCAATATTCGGTAGAGCGTCAGGCAGGCGATGAGGACCAGGCTCATCACCAGGGGATAGCCGAACTTCCACTTGAGCTCGGGCATGTAGTCGAAGTTCATGCCGTACACACCGACGACCATGGTGGGCACGGAGATGATCGCGACCCACGAGGTGATCTTGCGCATGTCGGTGTTCTGCTGCAGCGTGATCTTCGCGAGCGTCGCGTCGACCAGCGTGGTCAGCAGCTCGTCGAACGCCGTGACGCGCTCGGACACCTCGGTGAGGTGGTCGTCGACGTCGCGGAAGAACGCGCGGACCTGCTCGGGGATGAGCGGCGTGTAGCCCTCTGCCAAGCGGCGCAACGGGTTCGCGAGCGGCATCACCGCGCGGCGCAGCTCGACCACCTCGCGCTTGAACATGTAGATCTGCTCGGCGCTGACCTCGGTGCGCGGCGCGAAGACCCGCTCCTCCATGCGGTCGATGTCGTCCTCGATGTGGTCGGTGACCTCGAGGTAGTTGTCGACGACGTGGTCGGCGATCGCGTGCAGGACCGCGGCGGGGCCGATCTCCAGCTGCTCCGCGTCGGCCTCCATCTCGTGGCGCAGCTTGGAGAGCCCGGAGTGGTTGCCGTGCCGCACGGTGATGACGAAGTCCTTGCCGAGGAACACCATGATCTCGCCGGACTCGACGATCTCGTTGGCGGTGTCGGGGGACTCGTTGGTCACGTAGCGGACGGTCTTGAAGACCATGAAGAGCGTGTTGTCGTACCGCTCGAGCTTCGGGCGCTGGTGCGCGTGCACCGCGTCCTCGACGGCGAGCTCGTGCAGCCCGAACGTCTCCGCGATGCCCTCGATCTGCTCGGCGTCCGGCTCGTGCAGGCCGATCCAGACGAACCCGTCCTTGCGCTTGCGCACTTCCTTGACGGCGTCGGCGTGCGTCCAGCGGCCGGGCAAGCGCTTGCCGTCGACGTAGACCGCGCAGTCGACCACATAGTGCGACAACGGCACGGTGATATGCGGCGCAGGGCGCTGCTGAGCGCCGCGTCCGCGGATCGAGGGCAAGCTGGGCATGGTGAGTTCCTCCAGGGCCACACGTCGTCGTTCAGGTGCACGCAAGCACGACGGGCGTCCCTACCGGGGGAAACTCGAACGGTCTAGAACGATCTAGCCGGCCACCTCGGTGAGGACGCGCTTGGTACTGGCAGGGTGGGGGTCCTTGCTCATTTAGGGGTCCTCACCTCCTCGGGGCGAAGGTCACTGGTGGTGGAAATCCTCACACACCGGTTGCCGAGGGTACTCCCTCCGCGTAAAGACTGTCTCCCCACCCGAGACAGATCTCGATCACACGTAGTTGGAGGCGCGGTGCAGTTCGGTCGGTACTACGAGGAGTTCGAGGTCGGAGCGGTCTACAAGCACTGGCCGGGCAAGACGGTCACGGAGTACGACGACCACCTGTTCTGCCTGCTCACGATGAATCACCATCCGCTCCACATGGATGTGAACTACGCGGAGAACACGACCGACTTCAAGAAGAACGTCGTGGTCGGCAACTACATCTACTCGTTGCTGCTGGGCATGTCCGTGCCCGACGTCTCCGGCAAGGCGATCGCCAACCTGGAGATCGAGTCGCTGCGGCACGTGAAGCCGACGTTCCACGGTGACACGATCTACGGTGAGACCGAGGTGCTCGACAAGACGCCGTCCAAGTCGAAGGACGACAGGGGCGTGGTCTACGTGGAGACTCGCGGCTACAAGCAGGACGGCACCGTCGTGTGCATCTTCCGGCGCAAGGTCATGGTGCCGAAGAAGTCCTACGGTGACGCACGTGGCGGCGAGCAGCCGGGACGCCCTGAACCCAAGGAGTGACGTGACTTCTCTGGATCTGGCACAGCAACGTTTGCGGGCGTTCGCGGAGGAGGCAGCAGGAATTTCGCCTCTCTACGAGCACCTCGCGTCGCGTGCTGCCGAGGATCCGGAGATCGCCGATCTGCTGACCGCCGCCAGTGAGGACAACGCCACGGGCGAGCTCCTGCTGGCGGCGGCGCACCGGCTCGTCCAGGCCGAGCCGTTCCACCAGCTCTCCAACTACTACCCGTCGCTCGGCGGGACCTACGGCGCGGACGAGAGCACCTGGCCGCTCTTCCGCGACTTCCTGCTGCAGCGTGGTGACCGCGTGCGGGCGCTGGTGGCTTCGCAGGTGATCCAGACCAACGAGGTCCGCAGGGCCGCGCTGCTGTACCCGGCCGTGGCCGCCGCGGCGAAGCAGGCCGGCGGACCGATCGGACTCGTGGAGGCCGCGACGACCGCGGGCCTGCTGCTCGGGCTCGACCAGTACTCGTACCGCTACCAGACCCAGGAGGCCGGCCAGCTCGTCGCCGGGCCCGCCAAGGCCGCGCTGGGCCTGCACTGCGCGCTGGAGCTGGCGCCGGGCGCGGTGCTGCCGAAGCTGCCGAAGACGGTCAAGGTGGCCGCGAAGGCGGGCATCGGCGTGGCACCCGCCGACCTGGCCGATGAGGACGCGTACGCCTGGCTGGAGGCGTGCGTGTGGGCCGACCAACCGGAGCGGCTGCGGCTGTTCGGGGTGGCGAGCGGGGTGCTGCGCAAGAACCCGCCCCGGCTGGTGGCCGGCGACCCGGTGGCGGACCTCGCCAAGGCGGTCGAGGGGATCGACGCTCCGCTCGTGGTCATCTCGAGCGGTAGTGGGCTCGACCTCGTGCCCGCCTTGTCCGCTTTGGGCAGACCTGCCTGGTGGGCTGCGCACGAGGACGGTGAGCTGCGGCTCATCCGGGTCGGTGACGCGGGCGTGGAGACGTCCACTCTGGCCACCACCGAGGCCCACGGGCAACGTCTCGTTTGGCGCTGAACGCCGGCCTCGATCGCGTGAACCCTGATCAGGCTCTGGGCAGGCAGTTCCACTCGGAAAGCGCTTGCAGGAGGCCGTCCGCGGTGGGAAGTGTGGCCAACGTCGCACTGTCGACCCACCGGACATCCGATGCGTCGTCGCCCGCTTGGAGCACACCCGACGTGACCTGGCATTCGTAGTCGAAGATCAAGAAAACCCCGTTCGGGGCCGCTCGCTCGACGCTGCCGACGAGGCGTCCAACGGTAACGGAGAGTCCCGTTTCTTCGGAGACTTCCCTAGTCACGGCAGCCTCGTCCGTCTCATTCGGCTCCACGCGGCCGCCCGGTATCGACCACATGCCCTCACCAGGCGGATTGGCGCGTCGCACGAGCAGTAGTCGCCCGTTCGAGTCATGCACGATGGCTCCGACGCAACGGATCGTGCGCTCGCTGCTGACCGTCACGAACACGAAGCGTAGTCACCCCTCAACGGCGGTGCAGTGGACTACCCCGGCTGCGGTACAAATCTCCCAAGGCGCTGGGTCGTGCTGTACAACGGTCACGAACGGCGCCAAACGGGTGCGAACGCGGACGGGGTGGACACCGTGAACTTGAAGAAGATCCTCACTTTCGCCGGAATCGCCTTGCTGCTGTTCTTCCTGATTGCGGAGCCACAGCAGGCCGCGCAGTTGGTGCAGAACATCCTCAACTCGCTGCGAACTGCGGCTGAGGCCCTGATCACCTTCGTGCGACAATTGTTCTAGTTCACCCGGCTGCACGGGCGAGCGGGGACAGGGCACTGGCTGGCACCAGGAAGGGCTGGTAGCGCATGTTCGCACCACGGGATCCGGACGACTACCTGTTGTCGAGCGAGCGTCGGGTCATCCGGGTGCGCAGGCACTGGTCTTACCTGATCTGGGACGTGCTCGAAGCGGCGGCTCTGCTCGCCGGCTTCATGATGATCTCTTACCTGCTCCCCAGCAACGCCGGCGTGATCCAGAACGTGCTGTGGTACGGCGGGCTGCTGGTCCTGCTGCGGCTCGCCTACTTCATCATCGAGTGGTGGGTCGAGCGCATCGTCGTCACCGACAAGCGGTTCATGCTGACGTCGGGCGTCTTCGAGACCAAGGTCGCGATGATGCCCATCAGCAAGGTCACCGACCTCACCTATGAGCGGACCGTCGGCGGGCGCATGCTCGGCTACGGCACGCTGATCGTGGAGTCGGCCGGTCAGATCCAGGCGCTGAACCGCCTGGAGTACCTGCCGGATCCCGAAGAGGTGTACGACGCCATTTCGGAGCTGACCTTCGGTGACAAGAAGGCGCAGGCCGAGCGGTTCTCGATGATCAAGGCACAGCGCGCCGCACGCGGGAAGAAGATGGTCCCTTGACATCCTCTCCGCCCTGACGGACGGAGATTCCCTCCACGCTGTGTGTTGAACACACGGCGTGCGGGTGGGTTACCGCTTCGCCGCGCGGTGCCGGCATCGCTGCTGGTCTTACCTGCGCTCCACGGTCGTTGAAGTCCGCCTGCCCGGCGGCCTTGATGTTCTTGGCAGCGTTGATGTCACGGTCGTGGGTGCTGCCGCACGGGCACTCCCACGATCGGACATCGAGCATCAACTTGTCGTTGATCCTGCCGCAGTCCGAGCACATCCGGGTGGATGGGAAGTACCGGTCCACCCTGGCGAACGTGCGCCCGTACAGGGCTGCCTTGTACTCCAGCATCTCTGTGAACGACGCCCAACCGGCGTCGTGCACGGACTTCGCAAGCCGGGTCCTTCCGAGACCGGCCACGCACAGATCCTCGACGTACACCGCTTGGTTGTCGCGGATGATCGAGGTCGAGAGTTTGTGCTGCCAGTCACGTCGGGTATCCGCCACCCGCGCATGGGCGCGGGCTACCTTCACGGCGGCTTTCCTTCGCCTGTTCGATCCCTTGGTTTTGCGGGACAGCGCCCGGTGCAGCTGGCTGAGCTTGCGGGCCGCGCGGCGCAGGAACTTCGGCGCTGCCACCTTGGTGCCGTCCGACAAGACGGCGAAGTGTGTCAACCCCAGGTCGATACCCATCGCGGAGTCCGAGGGCGGCAGCACATCGTTCGTTGTCCGTACGACGAACGACGCGAAATACCGGTCGGCCGCATCCCTGATCACAGTCACGCTGGTCGGTTCGGCCGGGAGTGGGCGTGACCAGCGCACGGGCACGTCGCCGATCTTCGGCAGCCGCAGGCGGCCGTTGTCCAAGACCTTGAACCGGGCGTTCTTCGTGAAGCGGATTGCCTGCCGGTTGTCCTTGCGTGACCGGAAGCGAGGCGCTGCCACCTTGGGACCTTTGCGCCTGCCGGACAGCGAGGCGAGAAAGTTGCGGTACGCGACGTTCAGATCGGCCATGCCCGTTCCGGCGTGGCCTTCGCCGCGGTGACCTGCTTCGACAACTCCGCATCCGGCAAGTACGGCAATCCATTGGCTCGTGCGTCCTGCCGTGCCCTCAGCCCGTCGTTGAACACCACCCTGGCACACCCGAACGACCGCGCCAGCGCTTCACGCTGGGCGGTATCCGGGTAGAGCCGGTAGTTGTACCGGAGGTGCACTCGTGCACGGTACCGACCAGTGCCTTTGCTCGAACGGGTGAAGGATGCAACAGGAGTCCTGGGTGCTGCCTGGCCCTTCATCCGTCAAACGGGGACCTTCACGCCCCGAACGACCGAGCACCGGCCCGTAACACGGACCGTGCAGGGCGTCGTCCACACTGGACGACGTGGTCATCGATCTGCACACCCATTCGTCCGAGTCCGACGGCACCGACAGCCCTGCCGAACTGGTGAGGGCGGCGGCGCGAGCCGGACTCGACGCGGTGGCGATCACCGACCACGACACCGCGGCCGGATGGGCCGAGGCGGCTGCCGCATTGCCTCCTGGCCTGCGACTCGTGCGTGGTGCCGAGCTCTCCTGTGCTTGCCCGGACGGCCGTGGCCGCACGATCACCGTGCACCTGCTGGCCTATCTCTACGACCCGACGCACGCGGCGTTGATGGTCGAGCAGTCGCGGCTGCGGCTCGAGCGGCGGCATCGGCTGCAGAAGATGGCCGAGATGATGAAGGCCGACGGGTTTCCGATCGACCCGGTCGACCTCATGGAGCGGTTGCCGTTCGACGCGCCCGCCGGTCGGCCGCACCTGGCGCAGGCGTTGATCCGGGCCGGGGTGGTGTCGTCCGTCGACGAGGCGTTCGCGACCTACCTGACCGGTGGGCGTTATTACGTGGGGCGGACTGACACGCCCGTCGAGCGGGCCATCGAGATGATCACCGAGGCCGGTGGCGTGACGGTGCTGGCGCATCCGTTCGCGGTGTCGCGCGGGCCGATCGTGACCGCTGACGTCGTGCGGTCGTTGGCTTCCGCCGGTCTGGCCGGTGTCGAGGTCGACCACCCGGACCACGATGCTGCGACGCGTTCCTCGTTGCGGTCGCTCGCGTCCTCGTTGGACCTGATCGTCACCGGGTCGAGTGACTACCACGGCACGAACAAGACGGTGCGGCTCGGCGCGGAGACGACGGCGCCGGAGATGCTGGATGCTCTGGCCGAGCGGGCGACCGGCGGCAAGATCCTCGTGGGATAGGTGGCTTCGTGTTCAACGTGCGGCTGTTCATCGAGGCCACGATCACGCTGCTGGTGATCATGGATCCGCCGGGCACCGTGCCGGTGTTCCTGGGGCTGGTCGGCCGCAAGTCGCGGGATCAGCGCAAACGGGCGGCGCGGCAGGGCGTGCTGGTGTCGTTCCTGGTGATCACGCTGTTCGCCGTCGCGGGCAACTCGATCCTGGCGTACATGCACATCGGCATCCCCGCGCTGCAGGGCGCGGGCGGGTTGCTGCTGTTGCTGATCGCGTTGGACCTGCTGACCGGCAAGGGTGCGACGCAGCACCCGGAGGTCGAGGACGTCAACATCGCGTTGGTGCCGCTGGGGACGCCGCTGCTGGCCGGACCCGGTGCCATCGCCGCGACGATCGTGTTCGTGCGTCAGGCGGATGGTGCTTGGGGTTCATACTTCGCGCTGGCCGCGGCGATCGTGGCCGTGCACCTGGTGCTGCTGGGGACGCTGCGGTCCGCCGGCCTGCTGATCAAGGTGTTCAAGGAGAGCGGGATCCTGCTGATGGCCAAGATCGCCGGTCTGCTGCTGGCCGCGATCGCCGTGCAGCTGGTCGCGTCTTCGGTGCAGGGCTTCATCTCCGGCGCTTAGCGCTCGATGTGCGCCTGGTCGCCGTCGATGATGATCGGGCGCTCGATCAGGCTCGGGTTCGCGACCATGTGCGCGATCCACTTGGCGCGGTCGTGCTCCAGCAGCTTGGGATAGGCCGGTTCCTTGGTGCGCGCGATCTCCCACGGCTCCTTGCCCAGGAGCTTGAGAACGTGGTCGAGCTCTTCCTCGGTGGGGGCGTCGTCGAGGTAGCGGCGCTCGGTGTACTCGATGCCCTCGTCGTCGAGGCGTTGCTTTGCGGCGCGGCTCTTGGAGCAGCGCGGGTTGTGCCAGATCTCCATGCCCTTCATTTTCTGTCAGGGGTCCTGAGTAACTTGGACGGGGTGGAACAACTCGGCTTCGACTTCGGTGTTCAGCCCCGGCGGCTGGTGCGGGTGACGCCTGCGAAGCTCGCGACGTGGACGGACTGCCCGCGCCGGTTCCGGATGACGTATCTCGACCGCCCGACGCCACCCCGCGGCGGCGCCTGGGCGCACAACACGCTGGGTGCCGTGGTGCACAACGCCTTGAAGGCGCTGTTCGACCTGCCGCCCGACCGCCGCACGCCGGACCAGGCCGTGGCTCTGGTCAACCGGCAGTGGAAGTCCGAGGGTTTCCGCGACGTGGACCAGGCCGCCGAGTACCGGTCGCGAGCTCAAGGCTGGGTGCACGACTACGTGGCTTCGTTGGACGTGGCCTTCGAACCGCTCGGCGTCGAGCGGTGGGTGTCGTCGCCGACCGAGCGGATCGTGGCCGAGGGACGGGTCGACCGCATCGACTACCGCGACGGCGAGCTGGTGATCGTCGACTACAAGACCGGCCGGCACGTGCTGACCTCCGACGACGCTCGGGGTTCGCAGGCCTTGGCGTTGTACGCGCTGGCGGCGCGGCGGACGTTGCGCAAGCCGTGCCGGCGGGTGGAGCTGCACCACCTGCCGTCCGGGACGGTGGCGGTGTGGGAGCACACGGAGGAGTCGCTGGCCCGGCACGTGCGGCGGGCGGAGGAGGCCGCGGACGAGATCGACCTGGCTTCGGAGACGTTGAAGGCGGGCGGGGATCAGGAGATCTTGTTCCCGCCGGTCACCGGGCGGCAGTGTCAGTGGTGCGACTTCCGGCGGAGCTGTCCTGAGGGGCGGGCGGCTGCTCCGGAGATCGAGCCGTGGTCGTTGTTGGCGCCTTGAGGTTGGGGCTGGTCGGGGTAGTGGCGTCGACTGGGTCGAGCTGTGGTCGCCGTTGGCATCTTGAGGTTGGAGCCGGTCGTGGCATCGGCTCCGGCTGGGTCGAGCTGTTGGCGTCTTTAGCCGGGTCTTGGCGCAGGGCCCTGGCTGCCACTCGCGCCGAGCTGTGGGTCGTTGCCAGAACCTGAAGCACGACCTCGACACACCAGGCCTGGCTGCCAACCGGCGATTTGCGGCCCCTGACCCTCGACGCACCGGCAGCCGCGGCCCCGTAGGGTGGCTGGGGTGGACGTGGAAGTAGCAAAGCGGCCGTCGCGGACCTACGGAATCCTGCGCGCCGTGAGCGGTGTGCTCGCGGTGGGTCTGGTGCTGCTCGCACTGGGGAACATCGGCGTCCAGTTCTACGCGAACTCCCGCGACCTGCCTGGGCCTGGCACGTTGTCGGTCACCGCGCACGTGGTGGCGGCTGTGCTCGCCATCGCCGGCCAGATCGTGGCCGACCGGTACGCGGACTGGAAGGCGCCGGTCGCGTCGCTCGGGGTGCTCGTCATCGCCGGGGCGACGCTGTGGACCTTCTGGTGGGCCTAGGCGGAGGCGGCGTCGCTGCGGATCAGGCCGTTGCGCAGTGCCGCCATCAGGGCCTGGGCGCGGTTCGAGGCGCCGAGCTTGTCGTAGAGGCGTGACACGTAGGTCTTGGCGGTCGAGGGCGACACGTACAGGGTGCGGGCGATCGCCGGGATCGACACGCCGTCCTGCAGCAGCATCAGCACCTCGCGCTCGCGGGGCGACAGGGCCAGCCGGGCGGCGGTGGACTGGCGCCGGGCCATGGCCGTGGCCAGGCCTGCCGCGGTGAACGACGAGGCCGCCACGGCCGCGTGCCGGATGGCGCACAGGATTTCTTCCATCGGGGCGCTCTTGCCGACGAAGGCGGAGGCTCCGGTCTCCAGGGCGCGGAACAGGACGTCGTCCTCGCCCTGCGACGTCAGGACGACGATGCCGAGTGCCGGGTAGTGGTCACGCAGTTCGCGGGCCAGGCGCAGGCCGTCGGCGTCGGGCAGGCCGACGGCCACGGTGACGACGTCCGGTGCCAGGGACGCGATGAGACCGGAGGCCTCGGCCGCCGTGCTCGCCTCCGCGACGACCTCCAGGTCGGAATGCGCGGCGGCGAGCGTCGTCAGGCCGAACCGGGTGAGCGTGTGTCCGTCGACGACGACAACTCTGATCGCCATGGGCTGACCTCTCGGTTGAAGGTTCAACCCGCATGTCGTTTCGGTAGTCGCCGATAGTTACACCGAACGGCCCAATAGAGCACTTGGTCCCGCCCGGCCAGGGACCCCCGTGCAAACCTGTAACGCCCTGCTCGACCAGAACGAAATGCACGTCCGATCCGCCAGCAGGATCGGACGTGCTCTTCGGCTGAAACAGCGGGTCACAGGGACGAGAACACCTTCATGATGCTGATCGCGCCCGGACCGATGATCACCACGAACATCGCGGGGAACAGGCAGAAGATCAGCGGGAAGAGGATCTTCACCGGCACCTTGTGGGCTTGTTCTTCGGCACGCTGGCGCCGGCGCTGGCGCATCTCGCGGGCCTGTTCCCGGAGCACCTGGGCGATGGGCACGCCCAGTTCGCCCGCCTGGGCCAGCGCCGACACGAAGGCGCGGAGCTCCGGCACGGTGGTGCGGTCGGTCAGTGCGCGCAATGCCTGGTTGCGCGACTTGCCGATCTGCATCTCCTGCAGCACGCGGGCGCATTCCTGGGCCAGCGGACCGCGGGTGTTGCGGGCCACCTGGGCCAGGGCCGCGTCGAAGCCGAGGCCCGACTCCACACACACGGTCAGCATGTCGAGTGCGTCCGGCAGGGCTTTCCGGATCGACGTCTGACGCTTCTGGCCGGCGTTGTAGAGCAGAAGGTCCGGCAGGAAGAAGCCGACGACCGCGCCCACGGCCAGACACAGCACCAGCCAGCCTACCGAGCGGAACCCGAGCAGCGCGCCCAGCCCGGCCCCCAGGAGCAACCCGAGACCCTTCGCGGCCAGTATGCGGTCTGGTGTCCAGGCCGGTGGGTTGCCTGCCAGGTCGAGCTTGCGTTGCAACGTCGCGCCCACGCCCGCGGGTGAGAGCCGCGCGGCGATCTGGCGCAGCCAGCCCGGCGATGAGTGAGCGGTCTCCGCCGTGGCCGGCGGAGCCGCCGAGTACGACGACTCGATCAGGGCCAACGACCCCGCCGCGGTGGCGGGCCGCCCGGAGACCAGTGCGAACACGCCCAGCCCAAGGGCCAGCGCAAGGCAGCCGAGTGCGGCGAACAGCACCATGTCACACCTCCACGCGCACGAGCTTGCGCATCCACAGAGAGCCGAGCACGAGCAGCAGAGTGCCGACCACGAGCATCACGATGCCGGTCAGCGTTGTGTACAGCGGGCGCATGTAGTCGCCGCGCGCCCAGAACAGGAACAGGGCGATAGCGATCGGCAGGCCGATCAGGACGTACGCGGACAGCCGGCCCTCGGCCGACAAGGTGCGCACCTGGCGGCGGGTCTGCGCGCGCTCGCGCATGGTGGTGACGGTGGTCATGAGCACCTCGGCGAGGTTGCCGCCCACCTGGCGCTGGATTCGGATCGCCATCACCACCCAGGCCAGGTCGTCGCAGCGCATTCGGTGGGCCACTCGCTCCAGGGCGTCTTCCAGCTCGGCGCCGATGCGGGTCGCGGCGAGCGCACGGGAGAACTCGCCCGCCGTGGGCTGGGTGCCGTCGCGGACCACGGCGTCGATCGCCTGGGCCAGCGAGAAACCCGAACGCAGCGAGCTCGCGATCAGCTGCAGGACGTCTGGGAGCTGGTCGGCGAATGCCGCGCGGCGCTTGGTGGTGCGCACTCGGACGATCAGCCAGGTGAGGAACCAGCCGGCGGCCACGCCCAGCGGGATGCCCAGCCACCAGGTGGTCATCAGGGTGAACAGCGCGGCCAACCCGGCGGAGGCGCAGACCCGCAGCAGGGTCCACTCCGCCGCGGTGGCCTTCATGCCGGCAAGCTCGAGGCGGTCCGCGATGCGGTTGGACTGGTCGGCACCGATCACCCGTGCGGTCCACACGACGGCGGTCTGCGCGGCCTGGCTTTCCTGTTCCGGCTCACCGGGTCGCTGGGGGCCGTAGTGGTCGAGATGCTGCTCCAGCTTGCGGACCGCCGCCGAACGGCGCGGGGTCAGCAGCAGAAGCACTACGACAAACAGCACCAGGAACGTGCCGGCGATCAGCCCGCCGACCTGCCAGTTGAACCCCGGCACCGGAGCGGCGACGGGTGGGGGTGCAGGTGCGGGCGTCGCAACGGGTTCTGGCGCGGCGACCGTGGTGCTGACGACGGGGGAGGGTACGGCGAGTGCGGCGAAGGCGGCGGCGAGGGCGGCGGCGTCGGAGGCGGTCAGCAGCCGGCCACCACCGGCGGCGGCGATGCGGCGCAGAGACTCGTCGCTGTACTGGAAGCCGATGACATCGGTCGGCACTCCGCTGCCGGACAGCGCGCCCACCGTACTGTCCACTGTGGACCTACTGGCGGTGTCCTCGCCGTCCGAGACGATGACCATCCGTCGCTCGGAGATGCCCCGCAGGGCCGACAGGCCGACCGGGACGGCGTCGAACAACGACGTGTCGCCCTTGGCCTGCACCGTGTTCAGCGCGCCGAGCAACGCGGAGCGGTCGGCGGTCGGTGCCATCACCAGGGAGGGCTGGGTGGAAAAGGTGACCAGGCCGACCTGGACGTCCGGCGGCAGGCTGCCCACGTAGGTGGCGATCGCCTGCCGCGCGACGACGATGCGGTCCGGTGCCATCGAGCCGCTGGTGTCGAGCACCACTACCACGCCACGAGATGGTGCGGCAAACGCGGCGACGCTGGATACCAGCGTCAGCAGAGCGCCGATCAGGAAGCCGACGAGCACGCGGATCATCGCGGTCCTCCTGCGAAGAGATGCGGCGGCACGTCGATGCCGCGGTCCTTCAGGCGTTCCAGGAAGTGCGGCCGCAGCCCGGTCGACTGCAATGAACCGCGGTAGATCCCGCGCTCGTCGACGCCGGCGTGGAAGTCGAACAGGAACAGGTCCTGCAGCGTCACGATCTCGCTCTCCATGCCGATCACCTCGGTGATGTGGGTGATCCGCCGCGTGCCGTCCTTCAACCGCGACTGGTGCACGATCACGTCGATCGCCGACGCCATCTGCTCCCGGATCGCTCGCGCCGGCAGGTCCACGCCCGCCATCAGCACCATGGTTTCCAAGCGGGACAACGAGTCGCGCGGCGAGTTCGAGTGCACGGTCGTGATCGAGCCGTCGTGACCGGTGTTCATCGCCTGCAGCATGTCCAGCGCGGCACCGTCGCGAACCTCGCCGACGATGATCCGGTCGGGCCGCATGCGCAGTGCGTTGCGCACGAGGTCCCGCACCGCGATCTCACCGCGTGACTCCACGTTCGGCGGCCGGGCTTCCAGGCGTAGCACGTGGTCCTGGCGCAGCTGGAGCTCGGCGGCGTCCTCAATGGTGACGATGCGCTCGTCGGGCGGCACGAACGACGACAGCACGTTCAACGACGTCGTCTTGCCCGAGCCGGTGCCGCCACCGATCAGGACGTTCATCCGCCCGTGCACGCACGCTTGCAGCAGGTACGCGGTGGCGGGCGTCAGCGTGCCGAAGTTGACCAGGTCGTCGACAGTGAACGGGTCGGTGGCGAACTTGCGGATCGTCAGCACCGAGCCGTCCAACGCGATCGGCGGCACGACGGCGTTGACGCGGCTGCCGTCGGGCAGACGGGCGTCGACCATCGGCGAGGCCTCGTCGACGCGCCTACCGACCTTGGCGACGATCTTGTCGATCGTGCGGCGCAGGTGCGACTCGTCCGCGAACGCCACGGGCACCGGCTCCAGGCGCCCTGCGCGTTCGACGTAGACCTGGTCGTGGCCGTTGACCATGATCTCGGAGATGCCTGGGTCCCGCAGGTAGGGCTCCAGCGGGCCATGCCCGAGGATCTCGTCCAGGACCTCCAGGGCGATGCGGGCGCGGTCGGCGTTGGTCAGCGGCGTCTCGTCGCGTTCCAGCACGGACTGCAACGTCTGGCGCACGCGGGTTTCCAGCTCGCGCTGGTCGAGGTGCGCGTCGTAGAGCTTGGGGCCCAACACCTCCAGCAGGCCCGCGTGCACGCTACGTTTCACCTCGGCGAACGGGTCCGCCGTGCGGGCCTGCCTGCGCAGCTGCGGGGTCGGCGAGCCGGACTCCCGTTGCGCGGCGATGCGGTTGGCCAGGCTCATCGGAACCACCTCTTTGACTTGGCCGCGACGACGGCGGGCTCGGCGAGCACGTGCTCGCGGGCGAACCGCGTGATCGCCTCGGTCACCGGGTGCTTCGGCAGGTCCAGGACGATCGGGTTGCCCTTGTTGACCGAGATCGGCACGTCCCGGCTGGACGGCACGTGCGCGCGGATGTCGCTGCGCACAACGCGATCGATGTCGTCCATCGTCAGGCCGACCTTCGCGTCGGATCGGTTCAGCACGACCGACCGGATGTCGTGTGCGTAGGACAGCAGATCGAGCATGTCCAGCGTCACGCGCAGGTTCTTCAACGCGGGCACGTCCGGCGTGGTCAGCAGGACGTGGTGGTGCGAGGCGTCCATCGCCGCCAGCACGTGCTCGGTGAAAGCGGACGGCGTGTCGACGACGACGAAGTCGAACATCGTCGGCAGCACCTCGAGCAGCTCGCTCACAAGCGCTGCCGGAATCCGTTCCGCGTCACCGGGTTCCACCGGCGCGAGCAGGGCGCTCAGCCCCGGCCGGCACGCGGTGAGCAACGACGAGGCGCCAGCGACGTCGACGTGGCCGAGCATCCCGAGCCCGTGCATGATCGTGCGGACCGGCTCGGCCCGCAGGCAGATCCCGACGTCGCCGAACGCGAGATCGAGGTCGACCAGGCACACCGACCGTTGGCCACCGGCTGCGAGCACCGCGGCGAGGTTCACCGCGACGGTCGTCTTGCCGCACCCGCCCTTCGCCGCGAACACGGTGACGACCTGGCCCTGCCGGTCGTCCTGCCGCGGCTCCGGCACGCCGCTCACCTGCGAGGACAACGCCCTGGACCGGGCACAGGCGTCCACCAGCGAGGCGAGGTCGTCCCGCGCGACGACCTCCCGCACACCGGCGCGCAGCGCCCTCGTCAGCACCGCGATGTCGAGCACGTCGCGAACCAGCACGACGCCGACGGCGGGGCGTTCGACCCGCAGGGCCGCGGTGAACGCGAGCGCGTGGTCCAGGTCGATCGCCGAGCCGATGACGACCAGGATTTCGGTGGGGTCGGAGGCGAGCAACCGGCTGGTGTCGTCCAGCGTCTCCGCGGCGCGAACCTCGTCACCGAGCGCGGGGGAGAGCTGTCCGGCCCTGGCGGCCGGCTCACAAAGGATCGTCATGGCACGCCTCAGTTTCCGAACAGGGAGCGGTTGTCGACGCCGTTGCCGGGTGCGACCTCGGACTTGCCGCCGAGCAGCGCGAAGTAGAGCGTTCCGGTCTGCTGGCCGTGGATGAGCTTCTCCGCGTCCGCCTGCTTCACCGCGACGGTGACGATGGCCTTGCCGACGTCGCCGCTCTCCGAGGCCTGCTTCTCGTCGACGACCGAGAGGACCTCGAGGCCGGTCAGCAACAGGCGGGTGGACTGGTTGCGCTCGTACTGCTTGGACAGGCCGTCGCCGGACGGGGTGTTCCCCTTGCCCTCCAGGATGGTGAACGTGTCGAAGACCGCGACCTTCGAGCCCTTCTGGATGAGGCCACCGGCCCGTTGCCAGGCCTCGGTCGGCACGGTCACCGCGATCATCCCGTCAGGAATCGAGATGCCCTTGGCCAGCGAGGCCGCCTCGGTGAACAGCGGCTTGGTGAGCAGCTGACCCGCGGCGATCTCCGACGACGTCACCAGACCGGCCACCGTCGTGTCCACGGAGGACAGGGTGTTCGCCGGCACGCTGCTCTTGGGCATCTGCTGCTGTTCCACGAGGTCTGCCAGCGAGTCACCGGACGTGCCGGCGGGGATGCGGTCCTTCGCGACGAGCACGGCGACGGCCTGCTGGCCGGCGATGGCCCGCGAGTCGGCGCTGCGGACGTAGAGGAACACCCCGGCGCTGCCGCAGACGGCCAGCAACACCGCCAGGATGATGATGAAAGCGCGGTTCTTCATGACAACTCCTGGTTTCAGCCGGTGAGCTGGACGATGTGGGCACCGAGATCGGGGCCGCCGATGGTGCCGGTGGTCGGGATGAGGCCCTGGACGAAGTAGCCCGCGATGCATTTCTCGGAGCCCGTGCACTCCTTCTTGCCCGTCAGCCAGTCCTTCTCCCAGGGGCCGGGCGAGCCGGGCAGCCAGAACCCGGTGATGACGAAACCTGCGAAGCCGGCCAGCGTGTAGGTGCCGCCGGTACCCGTGCCGCTGACGTTCGTGTAGATCGGCAGCCAGACGGGCTTGCGCGAGTTCCACGCGGCCTCGAGCGCGGTCTTGCAGTCCTTGCCCGCTGACACACCGGTGTCCGAGCTGTAGGTGTTGTCGGTGATGGCCACTGAGCAGTCGGTGCCGGTGTCGTCGACCCAGCCGAACTCACCGGGACCGTCCGACCCGGCGGGACCGCTCGGGCACGTCGTCGTGGTCTTCGGGTCGTGCAGCCTGAGCACCTGGTGCACCGACAGCGGCGGTGTCGCCGGTGGTGTCGGGCCGAACGCGGTGCCGTTCGAGGTTGCCGTCGACCACTCGCACCACGAGATCGTGAACGCGATCGTGGTCGCGGTCTTCGGCGGTCCCCACATGGCACGTGCGCAGGCACCGACACGTGAGCCGTCGTGAGCACCGCCGCCCGCCAACGTTCGTGCCAGCACCGGAGGCAGCAGTGTCGCGCCGTCCGAAGTCTGCGTCGACGTGTGCACGTCCACGTACTTCTTGCCCGCGGCGGGGGCGGCTGGGCAATCGGTGATCTCGCCCGTCGACGTGGGGCACGAGGTCAGCACTCCGTTGCCGTCGTACCCGCACACCACATCCACAGTGGACACACCGTCTTTGGCGTTGTGGTTGGCGTAGTAGTTCGCCTTGGTGACCAAGCAGGTCGAAGCGCCGGTGGCACAGCCGCGGGCGACGGCGAGCGCGCCCGCGTCGGCACCGTTCTGCAACTCGGCGCGCTCCTGGTAGATCATGCCGACGTCGATGACGATCGCGCCCATGCCGAACAGGACGCCGGCGCCGATCAGGATGCCGATGAGCACCCCGAGCGCACCGCGGTCGTCTTTTCTCATCCTTCGCACGGCATGACTCCCTTGGCGCTCAGCTCGATCGGGTCACCGAAGTCCCCGCTGCCGAAGATCCCGGCGAGCCCGCCGACCGGGGTGATGAACTCGAAGGTGTAGGTGGCCTCCACCTCGGCGCTGTCGTCCGGGTCGCTGGGCGTACAGGCGGTGACGGCGACACCGACACCGCTGAGGCCGACCGCGGCGGTCTGCGTGCGACCGGTGGGGTTGGGTTGATTCAACGCGGCGACGCGCACGCCTTCGCGCGCCGCCTGCGTCAGGGTGATCTGCGCGTGCAGCGCGCGTCCGAAGTCGATGATCCCCATGACCAGCACCAGCAGGATCGGCAGGAGCAACGCGACTTCGACGGCGGCCGCACCGCGATCGCGGGGTGTTGTGGACATGACCGCTCCGCAGGTTGGCGCGCGGCCAGCGGCGAGGGGGCTGCCGTCCGGCCGCGCGGGACAGGAGACTTCAGACGTCGAGCAACGCGAACACCAGGTGCCTCAGGTCACACCGCGTCGAGCTGGGCCTCGACCTCGGCGAACAATTCGTCGAGGCGGAGGCCGAGCGCCATGACCGTGGCGATGATGACGACGGCGATGAGGCCGACCATGAGGCCGTACTCCACGGCGGTCGCACCGCGGTCGTCCTCGCGGCGCAGGTTGCGGGTGAGGAAGGTCTGCACGTAGCTGATGAAAGTGAGCATTTCGGTCTCCTGGAGTGGGATCCGGTTTGGGACGCCACAACTCTGCGTCACATCGGGATTGGTCTGGTATCGGGTGAAGAGGTGTAACGGAAGTGCACTTCGGGGGACACGTCGGTCGATCGGGGGACACGGTGTCGGCCCGCTGGCTAGACTTGACTCGGTTACGTTCCGTTGCTTTCGCGCCCGATCTACCGTCGGCCGCATGACTCTTCTTTGGGCTGTTGGCGGCGCGGTTGCCGGCCTCGCGTCGGGTGTCGCGTTGCGCGACCTGGTCAACCGGTTCACCCGCGTCGGCGTCGCGTTGCCGCTGGTGTCGGCGGTGGTGCTGGCCGTGCTCGCGACCAAGTTCGCCGGCTCGGTGGAGGTCCTCGCGTTCGCCTGCCTCGGCGCGGTCGGGGTCGCGCTGGCGTTCATCGACACGGCGGTGCGCCGGCTGCCGGACGTGCTGACGCTGCCCGCCTACCCGGCGGTGCTGATCCTGCTGACCGTGGCCGCGTTGACGGGCGGCACGGTCGGCGCGCTCGGTCGCGCGGTGCTGGGCGGGCTGCTGCTCGCGTTCGTCTACCGGGTGCTCGAGTTCATCAACCCGGCCGGGATGGGCTACGGCGACGTGAAGCTGTCCGGTGTGATCGGCATGGCGCTGGCCTGGCTCGGCTGGCCGGTGCTGCTCCTCGGCGCCGCACTGGCGTTCGTCCTGTCGGCCGTGGTGTCGCTGGTCCTGTTGCTCCTGCGGCGGGTCACCCTCAAGAGCACACTCCCGTTCGGACCGTTCATGTTGCTCGGCGCGTTCACCGCGGTGATGCTCAGCTGACAGGAACTCGGGCTTCCGCCGGAACCTCCAGACACCTACAGTGTGCTCTCAATCCGCTTGGGGAGGCGGGTTCGAAGCTGGGGGAAATCCGTGGTCGCAGGGGATGTCGTCGGCGCGCGCCGGGAATCGGTGACGTTGCCGCTGCCGGTGTTGCTGGTCGTCGCCGGGTTCGCGGCCGCCGTGGTCGCGCAGGGCGGGTACTACCTGCCCGGCCGGGTGCTGTCCGGCCTGCTGGTCGGCGTGGCCGTGGTGCTCGCTCGCCCGCGGCCGAATCTCCTTGCGGCACTTGGCGGAGCGTTAGCGTTGTGGGCGGTCGTGCGCGGGCTGCTCGAAGGCGATGTGCTGTCCGCGGTGCCCACCGCGGCCGCCGCCGGCGTGTTCGTGAGTGCTGTTCTCGTTGCGGCACAGGCTGATCAGCAGCAACGCGAGCTGCTCGCCAACGTGGTCGTCGGCGTCGGCTCGCTGGTTGCGTTCACCGGCTGGGTCGCCGTGGTGTTCCGGATCCCGTCCTGGACGACGGTGGCGGAAGGGCTGCTGCGCGCCGCGTCCACGTTGACCTATCCGAACGCCGCCGCCGCGGTGATGGCTGCGGCGGCCGTGCTGGCGATGGTGTTGCGGCCGACGCTGCTGACCGCGGTGATGACCTTCCTGCTGTGCACCGGAATCGGCGCCACGATGAGCCGCGCGGGCGTGCTCGCGCTCGCGGCCGGGTTGCTGGTGCTGTGCGTGTGCCAGGGCGTCAAGACGACCGTCGCCGCGGCCGCACCGCCGTTGCTCGGCGCCGTGGTCGCGGTCGCGGCGTTGCTGCCGACGATGCGGATGGCCGACGAGCCGCAGGTCCTGATCGCGGTCGCCGGACTGCTCGTGGGTGCCTTGGTGGCACTGGGGTTGCACCGGGTCGGACGGTTCCTGGTGCCGGTCGCGGTGCTGCTGGCAGCCGGTGGCGCGGCTGCCTCGTTCGCGTTCGCGGACCAGCTGTCCACGCGCGTCTCGTTCAGCTCACCGGACCGCAGCAGCGCCACGGGAGCCGCGCTGGAGCTGGTCTCCCGGTCGCCGCTGCTGGGTGCCGGACCAGGCAATGGATCTTTTTTCTTCGAGCGGGGCAACGAAGGCACCCGGTTCATGCGTTACGTGCACAACGAGTATCTGCAGGTGCTCGTCGAGCTGGGGGTCGTCGGGCTGGTGCTCGCGCTGGGGGTGGTGGTCGCCGTGCTCGTCGTCATGTGGCGCGGGCGCGGCGTCTCGCTGTGGGCAGGGGCGCTGGCAGCGGTGGTCGTCGTGCTGGTGCACAGCGGCTTCGACTTCCTCTGGCACCTGCCGGTCGTGCTCGTCGTCGCCGGCCTCTGCGCCGGTCTGGGTCTTCCGTCCACAAGGGACGGAGTAGTTGAGGGGACAAGGGCATGATGAAGTTTTCCGGGGGCAAGACGCTGGCCGTGGTGGCCGTCGCCGGAGGTGCGATCGCCGCCTCCATCGCTCCGGTCATGGCGGACGTAAGCGCTCAGTCGCCCTCCACGTCGCTGGTGAGAGTCGAGTCGCCCGCGAAGCTCAAGGCGTGGGGCGCGGCGGTCGACGTGCAGGTCACCTACGTGTGCCCGCGGTACTCGTCGGCCTACCTGAACGTGAGCCTCAGCCAGAACGTGCTGGGCCGCATCGCTTCCGGTGGTGCTTCCCAGCAGCTCACCTGCACCGGTGGGTTCGAGACCACCACGCTCTACATCCAGGCGCAGAACCTCGCGTTCTGGCCGATCGAGACGTCCGCGAAGGCCGAGCTCAACGCGTACCCGAACTCGCCGGCGACCGACGCGCGCGAGATCAAGCTCCAGTACTGATCACGACGACAGCCAGGCTCGCCACGTCGGCAACAGCGTGGCGATGAGCTCGTGCGGTGCTTCGGTGTTCGGCGAGTGCATGACGCCGGGCAGCACCGCGAAGTCGGCGTCCAGCCGCTCGGCCATGTCGCGCTGAGCGGCTGGGCTCCACGCGTCGTCGGAGTCGCCGCACACCACCAGGGCCGGGATGCCGGACGACCGCAACGCGCGGGCGAGCTTCGCGACCTGGTCCGGCTCGTAGCGCAGACCGTTGCCCATGCCGAGCAACGCGGCGGCGGGCGAGGCCAGGAACCGGTTGCGGTAGAAGTCCTTCAGCTCCTGCGGCAGCGCGTTGTACGCCGGGTTCTGCGCCGACCGCAGCTCGTTCAGCTTCTGGGAGCCCTCGACGCCCTGCTCGGCCAGCACGTGCTCGCCGACCTCCAGCACCATGCGGCGCTCACCGGCGGGCAGCTCGGACGGGCCGGTCGACATCAGCGTGAGACCCGCGATCGGGGCGCCCGCGAACACCGCCGCCCGTGCCACCAGACCGCCGTAGGAGTGGCCGAGCAGCAGCACCTTCCGGCCGTCCGCGGCGATCTTCCCGATCAGCTCGGCGAGCACCGACCCCAGCGGAGCCGGGCGGTAGAGCGCCTCGTCGTCCGGGCCGGCCGAGTCCTGCTGGCCGGGCAGGTCGATCGCGAGCACCTCGAAACCGGCGTCCGCGATCGGGTCGATCATCGGCGCGAAGTCCTCTTTGGAACCCGTGTAGCCGGGCACGAGCAGCGCCGTCGTGCGCAACGCGTCGTCGCCCACCGCGGGCGCGCGCAGCGCCGCGATCGTGCCGTAGCGGCCCGGCAGGTCGACACGTTCTGCCCGGTGCGGGCTGAGCTGCGAGTACACCAGGGAACTATCGCAGTGCGACCAGGGTTTCGCCACGCTGCTCGAGCACGACGGGACCGGCTGTGGCGAGTTGCACAGGGCCGGTGTGGCCCTCGCGGTTCACCCGGATCGTGCCCACCACGGCGCCGGTGGCCTGCTCGTACACCCGCAGGCCGTCCTTGACCGGGATGACCGCGCGGCCGGCGAGTGTCGTGCCGGCACCCAGCGTGCCCTCCGCCGTCCACAGTGGAGTGAGCGTCTCCAGCGACAGGGCGATGGTCTTGGAACCGGTGAACCAGAAGACGTTCGTCTTGGTCGCGAACCCGCGCGTGACGTGGTGCGGCGGGTCGGTGAAGTCCGCGGCCGGCACGTCGATCGGCACCTCGGTGATCTGGTTGCCGCTCTCGGCGTCGAACACCACGAGGCGGCTCGGGTCCGGTAGCGCCACCGCGACGAGCTTGTCCGTCACGGCGACGACCTGCGCGTTCCTGCCGCCGGTCAGGACACTCGCGAACACCTTCGGGTCGTCCGACTTGTCCGGGTTCGGCTTGATCACCGAGACCCGGTCGGCGCTGTCGTCCGGGCACCGCTCGATCATCGCGAACTTGCCCGACGTCACCGTGACCGAGCCGTAGGTGCAGCCGACGCGCGGCTGCTTGCCGGGGTTCACGATCGCGCGCAGGCCGCCGTACTCGAGCGACTTCACCAGGTCGTCGCGCCGGTAGACCTCGAGGTACTTCGACCCGGTGGTGATCAGGTGCGAGCCCTCGTTGAGCAGGGCCGTGCCCGGTTCCGCGTCGCCGTTGCGCTGCGCCCGCCGCTCACCGGTGACGCCGTCCAGCGAGGTGAGCTCCGAGCAGTTGGTGCCCTTGGAGTACAGCGCCATCGCCCGTGCCCAGGCGGTGCTCACCACGCACAGCGGCAGGTCGCGCTGGTACGACCACCGCACGTCGCCGGTCAGCGGGTCGCGCCCGGTGACCTCGCCGCCGTCACCGGTCACGACCGTCGACGGCTTCTCCTCGCCCGTTTCCTTCAACGGGGTCAGCACGACCACGGGGGACTGCGTGGCGCCGCTCTTCGCGCGCCACACCTCGGCGAGCGTCGGAGGCAGCGCCACCACCTCGGGCAGCTGGTCCCACGTCGCGGGCCCGGTGACCGACGTCGTGGCCCGCGCATCGCTGAACGCCCAGGTCAGCACGGACGCGACGACCGAGACCACGGCGATCAGCGCGACCGCGATGAAGTCGCGGCGGGTGCGCCACGATCGGGCGGGCGGACGTTTCTCGACGGGCTCGTGCGCGGCGGGTTCGTGCTCGTGCGCGGGCTCGTCGAGGACGTCCTCGATGTCGGTGACGTCGGAACCGGGGGACGACATGTGATCAGTCTGCCGAAGGAGCGGCCTGTTCGGCAGAGGAACGTCGACGCCGGCGCCTGCGGGGCTTGTCGGAAGCAGGCTTGTCAGCTGCTTCCGGAGCAGGCGCCTCCGCCTGCTGGCCCTCGACCGGCACGCCGGAGCGGCTGCGCGTGCGGCTTCGGGTCCGCTTCGGCCTGGTCTCCTCGGTCGCCTCCGGAGCAGCCTGCTCGGCGCCACCACGGGTGGAGCCGCTGCGACGACGGCGCTTGCGCTTGCCGTTGTCGAGCTTCTCCTCCTCCTCGGCGTCCAGACCGGCACGGGTGCGGTGGCTGAGCGGCAGCCTGCCCGTGGAGCCGGACGGGATGCCCAGGTCCTCGAACAGGTGGTCGGACGTGGAGTAGGTCTCCATCGGCTCCGGCTGGCCCAGGTCGAGCAGCTCGTTGACCGACTTCCAGCGCGCCTCTTCGTCCCAGTCGACGAACGTGACGGCGACACCCTCGCGTCCGGCCCGGCCCGTGCGGCCGATGCGGTGCACGTAGGTCTTCTCGTCCTCGGGGCACTGGTAGTTGATGACGTGCGTCACGTCGTCGATGTCGATACCGCGCGCCGCGACGTCCGTGGCGACCAGCACGTCGACCTTGCCGCTGCGGAACGCCCGCAGCGCCTTCTCCCGTGCGCCCTGACCCAGGTCGCCGTGCACGGCGGCCGCGGCGAACCCGCGCTCGGTCAGGTCGTCGGCGATCTTCTGCGCGGTTCGCTTGGTGCGCGCGAAGATCATCGACAGGCCGCGGTCACGGGCCTGCAGCACGCGGGCCAGCATCTCCGGCTTGTCCATCGAGTGCGCCCGGTAGACGAACTGCTTGGTGCGCTCGTGCGTCTGGCCGGCGTCGTTCTCCTCGGCACGGATGTGCGTCGGCTGGTTCAGGAACGTGCGGGCCAGCGTGATGATCGGGCCCGGCATGGTCGCGCTGAACAGCATCGTCTGCCGCTGGTCGGGGACCATGTTCAGGATGCGCTCGATGTCGGGCAGGAAGCCCAGGTCGAGCATCTCGTCGGCCTCGTCCAGCACCAGTGCGCGGACCTTGCCGAGCACGAGGTGGCGCTGTTCGGCCAGGTCGAGCAGGCGGCCGGGCGTGCCGATGACGACGTCGACGCCCTTGCGCAGCTGCGCGATCTGCCGCTCGTACGGGATGCCGCCGTAGATGGCGACGACCTTCACACCGAGGTGCTTCGACGCGTCGGTGAGGTCGTGCGCGACCTGGAGACACAGCTCACGGGTGGGAACGACCACAAGAGCCTGCGGGGTGCCGTCGCCGGGCGTGTCGAGGCGGTGCAGCAGCGGCACGCCGAAGCCGAGGGTCTTGCCGGTGCCGGTGCGCGCCTGACCGATCAGGTCGTCGCCGGACAATGCGATGGGGAGCGTCAGCTCCTGGATGGCGAACGTGCGGACGATGCCGGCCTCGCCGAGCGCCTTGACGATCTCGTCACGCACTCCCAGCTCGGCGAACGTCGGGGCGGTGTTGGCCACCGGAGCGTCTGCCAGCAGCGGGTGCGACGGGTCTTCTTCGGGAACTCCCGCCTCGCTGTGCTCCAGCGCGATCGGGTCCAGATGTGTTTCTACGTCAGCGGTCAGGATGATCAGCCTCTCTCGTACCAAGCGCGTACGAGCCCTGGCCGGGCCTCTCGACCGCGCTTGAAGAATCAGCTGCGGGAAAGGTGTACGCGCACCATTTCGTGCGCCTCACGGCGGTTCGTCACACTCGTCACGCCGGGCGTCTCGGGCCATTCTACCTGGCGAGACCCCGTTGACCACTAGAGTTCGTTTTCATGGGTGTTGCGGAGGGTGTTGTCGATCTTCTCGGAGCGCTCGCATATGGCGAGCTCTCGGCCTTCGACCGGATGACGGAGGACTCGCGCACGGCGCCGACATTGGCCGGGCGCGCCGCGCTGGCGCAGATGGCCGCCGCGGAGATCGGTCACTTCACGCTGTTGCAGAAGTTCCTGGCCGCCGAGGGCATCGCCGTCGAGGACGCGATGGCGCCGTTCGTGAAGGGCTTCGACGCCTTCCACGAGTCGACCAGTCCCAAGTCGTGGCTCGAGTCACTGGTGAAGGCGTACGTGGGCGACGGCCTGGCCGCGGACTTCTACCGCGAGGTCGGTTCGTGGCTCGACGACGAGCCGACGCGCGAGCTGGTGCTCGCCGTGCTCGCGGACACGGGTCACTCGGCGTTCGCTGAGCGCGAAGTCCTGGCCGCCGTGGAGTCGGATCCGCGCGTCCGCGACCGGCTCGCGCTGTGGGGCCGCCGGCTGCTCGGCGAGGCGTTGACGCAGGCCCAGTACGTGGTGGCGGAGCGGGACGGCCTCTCGGAGCTCATCGTGCGGGGGTCTGGCGACCTCGCCGGGATCGGTCAGCTGTTCCGCCGGCTCCAGCAGTCGCACGCGCGGCGCATGACGCAGCTGGGTCTTGGCTAGGTAGGCTCGGTCCTGGATTTTCTCTTTGAGCACGGAGGTCAGCGTGGAGGTCAGGATCGGCGTCGCGGACAGCCCGCGGGAACTCGTCGTGACCAGTGAGCTCAACCCGTCGGATGTTGAGGCTCTGGTGGCGGACGCGGTGTCCGGCAAGTCCAGCGTGCTGTCGCTGGTGGACGCCAAGGGTGCGCGGTTCGTCGTGCCCGCTGGCCGCGTCGCGTACGTGGAGATCGGCCCGCAGGACTCGCGCAAGGTCGGTTTCGGCGCCTGAAGTTCTTGAAAAAAGCCCCGGTCAGAGGTTCTGACCGGGGCTTTTTGCTAGTGCTCTGCTGGTTCTTCGATCTTGTACGGCGGGGTCGAGATGCCGCCGACCCGGTAGCGGCCCCACGGGTCGGGGTCGGTCAGCGTGCCCTCGGCCTGGTCGGTCGGGGTGCGCAGGAGGGCGGTGCGGGCACCGGCCTCCACGCGGGCGGTGATGTCGTCGTTCTGCTTGATCCGGCCGTACCAGTGGTAGCGGCCGTCGATCGGCTGGAAGTAGCCGCGCAGCTCGACCTCGACCTGCACCTCGTCCGATCCGAAGACGAGGGTCGCCGAACCCGTGTAGCCCTCTTCGTCGTGCTCGCTCATCAGTCCACCAATCGGAGTGGGGTGAGTGGCTTTGCCGGGTCTGCCTGGACGCCGGCCGAGCGCAACAGCCCGTCGACGGCGTGCCAGATGATCGTGGCGAGGTAGTCGCTGAGGTTCGCGCGGGACATGGTCTGCCGTTCGAGCCACCAGTCGCCCGCGTTCTGCACCATGCCGACGAGCGCGTGCGCCCACGGTTCGGCGCCGCCGGAGTCCATGTCGAACGCGCGCAGGTAGTCGCCGAGGATGCGGGCGAGTGCCGAGGCGATGAGGTTCTTGTCCTCCGCCACGACGTCCTTCTCGACCGGACGGTCCACAAAGGACCCCTTCACCACGAACCGGTAGAGGTTCGGGTTCTCCTCGATCACCGAGAGGTACGCGTCGACGATCCGTTCGATGCGGGCGCGGATCGGGCCGTCGGCGGCCAGTGCGGGACCCATCCGGTCCATCAGCAGCTCGGTGGCCCTCTGGCCCACCGCCAGGTACAGGTCGGACTTGTCGGTGAAGTGCCGGTAGAGCACCGGCTTGCTGACGCCCGCCTCCGCGGCGACGTCCTCCATCCCGACGTCCGGGCCCTTCTTGGCCACCGCGGCGATCGTGGCCTCCACGAACTCCGCCCTGCGCTGCTCGCGATGCCCCTTCCAGCGTTCGCGTCGCGCGTCCGGCCCCTTGACAGTGCGTGCCATGTGACGCACGCTACCAGAAGTAACCGTTACCTCAAGTAACACTTACCGGGGAGGGCAACCGATGAGGGTGGCCGATCGGGAGAAGACGGCGGAGAGGCTGCTGAAGTCGTCCGCGGAGAAGTTCTACGACCCCGAGGTGGACATCGACTGGTCCGCACCTCTGGTCGAGGGTCTCTTCTACATCCCTGAACAGCGCATTTCGCTCTACGGCACGCCCTTGTACGACTCGCTGACCCCTCAGCAGCGCATCGAGCTGTCCAAGCACGAGCTGGCGTCGATCGCGTCCGTCGGCCTGTGGTTCGAGCTGCTGCTCATGCAGATGCTGGTGAAGGTCGTCTACAACACCGACCCGACCTCCCGGCACGCCCAGTACGCGCTGACCGAGGTGGCCGACGAGTGCCGGCACTCGACGATGTTCGCGCGCCTGGTCGAACGCATCGGCTGCCCGCCGTACGGACCCACGAAGCACACCCACCGGCTGGGCAAGCTGCTGCCGACGATCGGTTACGGGCCCGCGATGTACGGCTCGATCCTGGTCGCCGAGGAGATCCTCGACCGGCTGCAGCGCGAGGCGATGAACGACGAGACCATCCAGCCGATCGTGCGGATGGTGAACCGCATCCACGTGCTGGAGGAGGCGCGGCACGTGCGGTTCGCCCGCGAGGAGCTCCTGCGCGGGATGTCGGAACTGAAGCGCTACGAGCTGCCCTACCAGAAGTGGTTGGTCGGGTACGTGTCGATGATGATCACGCGCACGATCATCAACCCCGCCGTGTACGCGGCCGTAGGGCTGGACGTCCGCGAGGCTCGTCGGCAGGCGCTGGCCAACCCGCGGTTCCAGGAGACCATCCGCTGGTCGGGGGAACGGATCATGTCGTTCCTGGACGAGGCCGGACTAGTCGGAAGGCCGGGGATGCGCTCATGGCGTCGCTCGTTCTTGATCGGCTGAACGTCGTCACGTCGGAGTCTTCGCCCTCTGACGTGACCGCGGTTCTGCTGCACGGCTGGACGATGGACCTCACGACGTGGGACCGCGTGGCGTCGGCGCTGCCTGGCCGGGTGGTCCGCTACGACGTGCGCGGCCACGGCAACTCGGCTTGCGACGGGCGTCCACCAACGCTGTCCGAGCTGGCCGACGACCTGGCTGCGGTGCTGGAGGAGTTCGTGCCCTCCGGACGGATCGTGCTGGCCGGCCACTCGCTGGGCGGCATGACGATCATGGCGCTGGCCGAGCAGCGCCCCGAGTTGTTCTCGCGCGTCACGGGGGTGGCCCTGGTGGCCACGTCGTGCGGGGACCTGCCCGGGCTGAGCGGTGTGGAGCGGCTCGCCGGGCGCTGGCTGGTCAAGCGGCCGAAGGTCGGGTTCGGCCGCTTGATCACGCCCGGCCTGCGCGTCACGTTCGGCCGGCGCCCGCGGTGGGCTGACGTGCGTGCGGCGGCGGCGATGGCGGGCAACACGACCGGGACCGCGTTCGTGGGTGTGCGGGAGGAGCTGACCCGGCATCAACGGCGGGAGGCGCTGGCGGTGCTGGCGAACATCCCCACCGTGGTCATGGCCGGTTCGTGGGACGTGCTGACGCCGATGCGGCACGCACGGGCCATCGCGGACGCGTTGCCCAGCGCGGAGTTCCTGATCTACCCGAAGGCGGGGCACATGCTGCCGCTGGAACGGTCCGAGGACGTGGCATGGCGAATAGCCGCGCTGATGTAGCGAAAAGGGCCCGCGCTCGCGGGCCCTTTTCGTGGAGGTCAGTGCTGGAGCGGGAAACCGCCACCGATACCGCGCCACGCCAGGTTGGAGATCAGCGCGACGGCGTCCTCCTTGGGCACGCGGCGGTTGTCGGCCAGCCACGAACGCGCCGTGACCTGCGACAAGCCAACAAGCCCGACGGCCAGCAGGCGCGCACGTTCGGGATCCAGACCGGCGTCGGCCGTGATCGTCTCGGTGATCGCGTCCACGGAGTCGGTCGTCGCGCGCTCGACGGCCTCCTGCACGGCAGGCTCGGAGCGCAGGTCGGACTCGAACACCATGCGGAACGCCTGGCCCTCGCCGTCCACGAAGTCGTAGAAGGCGGCCACGGCGGCACGCACGCGCAGCTTGTTGTCCGTCGTCGAGCCGATGGCGGTGCGGACGCGGCCGACCAGTTCGTCCACATGGGACTCGAGCAGGGCCATGTACAGCTCGAGCTTGCCGGGGAAGTGCTGGTACAGCACCGGCTTGGACACGCCCGCGCGCTCGGCGATCTCGTCCATCGCCGCGGCGTGGTAGCCGTTGGCGACGAACACGTCCTGCGCCGCTGCCAGCAGTTGCGCGCGGCGGGCGGTGCGCGGCAGTCGAACGCCCCTGCCTGCGGGTGCGCTCTGCGCCGTCTCCGTCATGGTGCCTCCAGCACAAGTCATCCTGCCGTCGGAGAGGGGTTGCCTGACCGAGGCGTGGACGCAACCTTACTCGCTAGTAGCCCACATCCGGGAACCACTTGCGTCTTCTTTCCCGCATCCTGGTCTGGTGAGCACGCTGATCCCCGCCCCGCTGTCCACGGTCGCACTACCGCCGCTGGACAAGTCGCAGACGCCGTGGCCAGGTGAGTTCCACCAGGTCGACGACCACCAGGTGCACGTCAGGGTCACACCGGGAGACGGGCCGCCCGCCGTCTACGTCCACGGGCTCGGCGGGTCCGCGACCAACTGGACGGATCTTTCGGCCCAGCTCAGGGAACATGTCAGCGGGTACTCCGTCGACCTGCCGGGGTTCGGGCGGTCGGAGCCGATTCCCGGCTACGACTTCAGCCTCGCCACGCACGCCCGGACGGTGATCAAGTACATCGAGACGTTCGGTGAGCCGGTGCACCTGTTCGGCAACTCGATGGGTGGCGCGATCTCCCTCATCGTGGCTGCGACCAGGCCTGATCTCGTGAGAACGCTCACATTGGTGAGCCCGGCCGTCCCCGACCTGAGGCCACGCCTGGACCGCATGTCCGACCCGCGGATGGCGCTGGCGTTGCTGCCGATCATCGGGTCCAAGGTGCGCCGCGAGCTCGCCAAGCTGACCGCGCACGACCGCACCAGGCAGATGCTCGACCTGTGCTTCGCCGACCCGAGCGTGGTGCCCGACCACCGCATCGAGGAGTCGATCAAGGAGAACGAGGAGCGCGCCCGGCAGGAGTGGGCCGGTCAAGCGCTCAACCGCAGCACGTTCGGGTTGATGCAGAGCTGGCTGCTGCCGGGCCCGAAGTCGCTCTGGCGGATCCTTCCGCTGGTCAAGGCGCCCACGCTGGTTCTGTGGGGGGAGAACGACCGGCTCGTCAGCGTCCGGAAGGGACCACGAACGGCGCGCCTGCTGCCCAAAGGGCGACTGCTGGTGCTTCCGCGCACCGGCCACGTAGCCCAGATGGAACGGCCGGCCACCGTTGCGAGGGCCGTGCTGGGCATGTGGGAGGCGGTCGACCGACACACATGGTGATGAACGACGGCCATCCGGGGGATGTGGGACCCTGGGCGACGTGAATCGCGCCCCCGAGCGAGGACGTCCTGCTCCGCCCTCTGACCGCTACCGCCGCGGCGAGCGCCGGACCAGCGCGGAACCGCTCGCGGCCGCATGGGAACCAGACGGTACGGCGCAGCACAGACGTCCGCGCAAGCGCGGGGTGAAGAAGCTCGTCGCCAACTACGGCTGGCGCATCTACGCGATTCCGGTGCTGATCGTGCTGACGGCGCTCGTGGTGCTCGACACCGTGCAGCCGAAGTCGCCCGCGGCCGGTGGCAGTGCGGGCGATCCGTCCAACGTGACCACCACCACACCGGAAGCGCCCGCGACCGAGTTGCAGGCGCAGAAGCCGAAGCTCGACGTCCCCACGGCGGAGCTGCCGGCCGGACCGGCGTTCTCCGAGGACGGCGTCGGCACGTTCAAGGCGGTGCCCGGCAGCGGCCCTCGGGTCGGCGAGGCGAACGCGGCGAAGTTCCGCAAGTACGCGATCGCCATCGAGGACGGCGTGAAGCCCGTCGACTACAACGACGACGCGGCGGCGTTCGGGCGCACGATCGACGGGATCCTGTCCGACCCGCGCAGCTGGATCGGCACGAAGCAGGTCGCGTTGCAGCGCGTCGAGGCGAACCAGAACCCGGACTTCACGGTCGTCCTGGCGAGCACGAAGACGACGCACACGGTCTGCGGCAAGGAGATCCCGTTCGAGACCTCCTGCTGGGACTTCCCCAGCAAGCGGGTGATCATCAACGTCGCCCGCTGGGTGCGCGGCGCGATGGTCTACAAGCCCGACGTCACCGCGTACCGGACGTACGTGATCAACCACGAGGTCGGCCACGCGCTCGGCAACAACCACGCGGCCTGCCCGGAGAACGGCGCACCGGCCCCCGTGATGATGCAGCAGACGTTCGGTGTCGCGAACAACTTCGTCTCGCAGCTCAACGCCGGTCTGGACGTGGTGCCCGCCGACGGCAAGGTCTGCACGCCGAACCCGTTTCCCGCTGGCTGAGACGGCTTTCCAACGAGGAAGAGTCGAGGCAAGGTTGACGTTGTCTCGGGTACAGAGGCATGCAGTTCGTCGAGGAGGAGCAAATGGCGCTTCCGCCGCTCGTTGAGCCAGCCGCGGAGCTGACCAAGGAAGAAGTCGCGCGGTACAGCCGGCACCTGATCATCCCGGACGTCGGGGTGGACGGGCAGAAACGGCTGAAGAACGCGAAGGTCCTCGTCGTCGGCGCGGGCGGCCTGGGCAGCCCGGCACTGCTGTACCTGGCCGCGGCCGGGGTCGGCACGCTCGGCGTCGTCGACTTCGACGTCGTGGACGAGTCGAACCTGCAGCGTCAGGTCATTCACGGCCAGTCCGACGTCGGCCGTCCCAAGGCCGAGTCCGCCCGTGACTCCGTCGCCGAGATCAACCCGTTCGTCAAGGTCGTGCTGCACCAGACGCATCTCAACTCCGAGAACGCGCTGGACATCTTCCGCGACTACGACCTGATCCTCGACGGCACCGACAACTTCGCCACGCGGTACCTGGTGAACGACGCCGCGGTGCTGCTGGGCAAGCCGTACGTCTGGGGCTCGATCTTCCGGTTCGAGGGCCAGGTCAGCGTCTTCTGGGAGGACGCGCCGAACGGCCAGGGCCTGAACTACCGCGACCTCTACCCGGAGCCGCCGCCTCCCGGCATGGTCCCGTCGTGCGCCGAGGGCGGCGTGCTGGGCGTGCTGTGCGCGTCCATCGGGTCGATCATGGTCACCGAGGCGATCAAGCTGCTCACCGGCATCGGTGACCCGCTGCTGGGCCGCCTGATGGTCTACGACGCCCTGGAGATGTCGTACCGGACCATCAAGATCCGCAAGGACCCGGAGTCGCCGAAGATCACCGAGCTGATCGACTACGAGGCGTTCTGCGGTGTCGTGTCCACGGACGCGCAGCAGGCGGCCGCCGGCAACACGATCACGCCGCTCGAGCTCAAGCACAAGCAGGAGTCCGGCGAGGACTTCCTGCTGGTGGACGTTCGCGAGCCGCACGAGTACGAGATCGTGAAGATCCCCGGCTCGGTGCTGATCCCGAAGGACAAGATCCTGTCCGGCGAGGCGTTCTCGGAGCTGCCGCAGGACAAGCCGCTGGTGCTGCACTGCAAGTCCGGTGCGCGGTCGGCGGAGGCGCTGGCGGCGCTGCACAAGGCGGGCTTCCGGGACGCCGTGCACGTCGGTGGCGGTGTGCTGGCCTGGGCGCGGGAAGTCGACCCGTCCCTGCCGACGTACTAGAGGTGGTGAGTGCTTTCGGGTGCTTCGGTGCCCGAAAGCACTCATCAACCGCTGGGCTGTTCGGGTGGTGGCGTGAATCACCGCGTGTCGCGTTCCGCCAACCGGGTGGTCCGAGCAGGTAGCGTGCCCGATCGTGACCCGGTCCCCCGAACCGCCCCCAGCGCACGTGCGTGCGGCGTTCGGGGCCCGTGACGCCGAGCCAGAGCTCATCGACGGCGGCCCGGCGTGGCGCTGCGGCGACGCCACTATCCGCCCTGCGCCCAAGCCGGCGGAGGCCACCTGGATCGCCAAGACCCTCGACGGCCTGGACGTGCCGAACCTGCGCATCGGCAGACCGTTGAGATCCACCGACGGCCGCTACGTCGTCGGCGGCTGGTCGGCCACCAAGTTCCTCGCCGGTCGGGCCGAGGCACGCCACGACGAGGTCATCGCCGTGGCCCAGCGCCTGCACCAGGCCACGGCCGAGCTGCCCAAGCCCCGCTTCCTCGACGTGCGCACGGACGTGTTCGCCGTCGCCGACCGCAAGGCGTGGGGCGAGGACGACGTGCCGCTCGACGCGGACCTCGGCGGCAGGCTGTTCGACCTGCTCAAGGACACGCAGAAGCCGCTCAACCTGAGGTCTCAGGTCGTGCACGGCGACCTGTTCGGCAACGTGCTGTTCGCCGGCAACGCGCCGCCCGCCGTCATCGACTTCACCGCGTACTGGCGCCCCGCCGAGTGGGCCGCCGCCGTGATCGCGGTGGACGCCGTCGCGTGGGGTGGCGCGGACCCCGGCCTGTTCAAGCGCTGGAGCCACCTGAGCGAGTGGACGCAGGTGCTGGTGCGCGCGACCCTCTTCCGGTTGGCAGTGCATGCTTTGCACCCGTTGTCAACGTCACAGTCCTTTGCGGGCTTGGAAAGAGCTGCTCACCACGTGACAGCACTGCTCTGAGCTGACAACTTTCCACGTTCGAAACATTGCGGAGCTTCGGGTTAACAGGCGCTTCTTAGCGTCAGCGGCGTGACCCATTGCCCCTACTGCGCGCTGCAGTGCTCCATGAGCGTCATCGACGGCCAGGTAGCCCCTGGCCCCGGTGGGCTGTGCCAGAAGGGCTGGACGGCGGGGGAGCTGCTGCGCCATCCAGGCCGCCTCACCACGCCGTTGCTGCACGGTGAGCCCGTCTCGTGGGACGAGGCGCTGGACTTCGTCGCGTCCCGGATCAAGGAGTTCGAGCCCGACGAGGTCGCCGTGTTCGGCGGCGGTGGGCTGACCAACGAGAAGGCGTACCTGCTCGGCAAGTTCGCGCGGGTAGCCCTGAAGACTTCGCAGATCGACTACAACGGCCGGTTCTGCATGTCCTCCGCGGCCGCGGCGGGCAACAAGGCGTTCGGGCTGGACCGCGGGCTGCCGTTCCCGCTTTCGGATCTGCGTTCCGCCGACACGGTGCTGCTGGCCGGCTCGAACCCGGCCGAGACCATGCCGCCGTTCCTGCGCCACCTGGAGGGCGCGCGGCTGATCGTCATCGACCCGCGCCGCACGCCGACGGCCGAGCGCGCGACGTTGCACCTGCAGCCCGCGCCGGGCACGGACCTGGCGCTGGCGCTGGGGTTGCTGCACACGGCCGTGATCGAGGGCGTGATCGACAAGGAGTTCATCTCCTCGCGCACCTCCGGCTTCGACGACGCGTGGCGGATCGCGGCGCAGTGGTGGCCCGAGCACACCGAACGCGTCACCGGCGTCTCCGCCGCTGACCAGCGCGCTGCGGTGCACATGCTGGCCGGGCGGTCGTACATCCTGACCGGCCGCGGCACCGAGCAGCACGCGTCCGGCACCGACAACGTCTCGGCGTGGATCAACCTGGCGCTGGCGCTGGGCCTGCCCGGCCGAGTCGGCTCCGGCTACGGCTGTCTGACGGGCCAGGGCAACGGTCAGGGTGGCCGTGAGCACGGCCAGAAGGCCGACCAGCTGCCCGGTTACCGCAAGCTCGACGACCCCGTGGCGCGCAAGCACATCATGGAGGTCTGGGGCGTCGACTGGCTGCCTGGCGTTGGCCGCAGCGCGTACGAGCTGCTGAACGCCGACGACCTCAAGGCGATGCTGGTGTTCGGCAGCAACCCGGTGGTGTCGGCGCCGCGCGCGTCCGGCGTCGCGGAGCGTTTGAAGGCACTGGACCTGTTGGTCGTGGCGGACTTCGTGATGTCCGAGACCGCTGCGATGGCCGACGTCGTGTTCCCGGTCACGCAGTGGGCCGAGGAAGACGGCACGATGACCAACCTCGAAGGCCGGATCATCAGGCGCCGCAAGGCACTCGACCCACCGGCCGGCGTGCGCAGCGACCTGCACCTCATCCACGGCCTGGCCGCGCGCCTCGGTTGCGCGGAGAAGTTCCTGACCGAGCCGAAGGAAGTGTTCGAGGAGCTGCGCAGGGCGTCGGCCGGCGGCCCGTCCGACTACTCGGGCGTGACCTACGAGCGGCTGGACGAAGAGCAGCTGCACTGGCCGGTGCCGTCCGTCGATCATCCAGGCACACCAAGGCTATTCCTCGACCGGTTCGCGCACGCCGACGGCCTGGCGCGGTTCATCCCGGTCGACCACCGCGGCCCGGCAGAACCGCCGGACGAGGAGTTCCCGTTGCAGGCCACCACTGGGCGGGTCCTGCAGCACTACCAGTCGGGTGCGCAGACGCGGCGGATCGGCGAACTGGTGAAGGCAGTTCCCGAGATGTACGTGGAAGTGCACCCGGACACGGCCGCACGGGCTGGGCTCACGCCGAACGAGCCCGCGCACGTCGTGTCCAGGAGGGGCCGAGTGACCGCGATGGTGCGGTGCGTGCCGAGCATGCGCGTCGACGCGGTGTTCCTGCCGTTCCACTTCCCCGGTGACGGGCGGGCGAACCTGCTCACCAACCCCGCGCTCGATCCCACGAGCCGGATGCCCGAGTTCAAGGTCTGCGCGGTGCGATTGGAGCGGGCATGAGGCGAATCGTGATCGTTGGCTACGGCATGGCGGGCGCTCGGTTGGCGGACGAGCTGCGTCGTCGTGACCAGGACATCTCCATCACCATCATCGGCGCCGAGCCGCACGCCGCGTACAACCGCGTGCTGCTCTCGACGGTGGTCGCCGGGACCATGACACCGGAGTCGACGCGGCTGCACGACGAGAAGTGGGCCGCCGAGCACAACATCGACCTGCGGCTGGGCCAGGACGTTCAGGCGATCGATCGGGCGAGTCGAACCGTCACGGTCTCCGACGAGCCCATTCCGTACGACGCACTGGTGCTCGCGACCGGCAGCACCCCCTGGGTTCCACCGGCGGAAGGTCTCCTCGAAGACGGCAAGCTCGCGGCCGGCGTCGTGGCTTTCCGGACGCTCGACGACTGCGCCGAGATCGAGGCCAAGGCCCACAAGGGCGCACCCGTCGTCGTCCTGGGCGGCGGCCTCCTCGGCATCGAGGCTGCGCGCGGCCTGGCCGGACGCGGCTGCCTCGTCACCGTCGTCCACCCGGTCGGCCACCTGATGGAACGCCAGCTCGACCCCGGTGCGGGCGGCGTTCTCGCCCGGACGTTGGGCCAGCTCGGCATCGAGTTCAAGTTGAACGCACTGGCCGCCAAGTACCTCCCCGGCGACGGCCTGATCCTCGACGACGGCACCCACGTGCCCGCCGAGCTCGTCGTGGTCTCCGCAGGTGTCCGCGCCGAGACGTCGCTGGCGGTCGAGGCAGGCCTGGAGGTCGACCGCGGCATCGTCGTGGACGACACCCTGCGCACCAGCGACCCGCGCATCCACGCGATCGGCGACTGCGCCCAGCACCCCGGCACGGTGTCGGGCCTGGTGCAGCCGGCCTGGGACCAGGCCGCGGTGCTCGCCGACCGGCTGACCGGCGCCAACCCGGCGTCCCGGTACCGCGGCACGTCCGTGGTGACGCGGTTGAAGGCACGTGACGTGGATCTCGCGGCGCTCGGCGACGTGCACACCGACGTGGACTGCCCCGACTCCGAAGTCCTGTGCTTCCAGGAACCTTCGCGCGGCCGGTACGCGAAGCTCGTGCTCCGCGACGACCGGGTGACGGGCGCGATCGTGCTGGGCGCACCGGATGCGGCCGCGACGATCACCCAGCTCTACGACCGCGGCATCCCCGCGCCGACCGACCGGCTCGCGTTGCTGCTGGGCCGTGCGTTGCCTGCGGAAGCGGCCAGCCCGGCGGATCTGCCGTCCAGTGCGGTGATCTGCCGGTGCAACACCGTTTCCAAGGGACAGATCGTGTCGGCCTGGCGTGCGGGCGCGGAGACGGTGCCCGAAATCGCCCAGGCCACCCGCGCGACCACCGGTTGTGGTGGGTGCAAGGACGCTGTGTGCGGGCTCGTTGACTGGCTGTCGGCCTCACAACCGCAGATCGCGTGATGTGCGGCGGAGTTGCCTCCGCCGTCATCCGCCAGAACCCCTTGGTAATGCGCGGTTCTTAGCTTTTTCGGCAACCGCCGACCCCTGTGGAGGACATACATGAGCCGCTGGATCGAGCACTGGGAGCCGGAGAAGCCCGAGTTCTGGGAGAGCAAGGGCAAGCGGATCGCCCGCAAGAACCTCGTGTTCTCCATCCTCGCGGAGAACCTCGGGTTCAGCGTCTGGGTGCTGATGAGCATCGTCGTCGTGAGCCTGGGCTCCGTCGGCTTCAACTTCAGCGTCGGCCAGCAGTTCTGGCTGCTGATCGTGCCGAACCTGGTCGGTGCGGCCCTTCGGGTGCCCTACACGTTCGCGGTGCCGAAGTTCGGTGGCCGGGTGTGGACGACGATCAGCGCAGGGTTGCTGCTGATCCCGTGCGCGATGCTCACCTACGCCGTGACGACGCCGGGCACGCCGTACTGGTTCTTCCTGCTCACCTCGGCCGCGATGGGCCTCGGCGGTGGCAACTTCTCGTCGTCGATGGCGAACATCTCGTTCTTCTACCCGGAGGGCAAGAAGGGCCTGGCGCTCGGGCTGAACGCGGCCGGCGGCAACCTCGGTGTCGCGATCACGCAGCTCCTCGTGCCGATCGTCATCACCATCGGCACCGGCATCCACCTCGCCTACGCCGCGCTGATCTGGATGCCGTTCATCCTGATCGCCACCGCCTGTGCGTGGTTCTTCATGGACAGCCTCACCCAGGCCAAGCCGGACGGGCAGTCCTACAAGCTGGCCATGTCCAACAAGCACACCTGGGTGATGTCGTTCCTGTACATCGGCACGTTCGGGTCGTTCATCGGGTTCTCGTTCGCGTTCCCGTCGCTGATCAAGATCAGCTTTGTGGACTACAAGGGCTGGGTGGCGCTGGCCTTCCTCGGCGCGCTGATCGGCTCGATCGCCCGTCCGGCCGGCGGGTGGCTGGCTGACCGGATCGGCGGCGCGAAGGTGACGCTCTGGACGTTCGTCGGGCTTGGATTGGGCACGATCGGCGTCATGACCAGCGTGGACATGAAGAGCTTCCCGCTGTTCTTCACCTCGTTCATCGCGCTGTTCATCCTGGCGGGCGTGGGCAACGGCTCGACCTACCGGATGATCCCAGCGATCTTCAAGACGCAGTCGGACGACGACAAGTCGGCCAAGCGGCAGGCCGCCGCGGTGGTCGGTATCGCGGGTGCGATCGGCGCGGCCGGTGGCGTGCTGGTGAACCTCGTCTTCAAGTTCTCGCTGGAGGGCAGCAAGACGCTCACGCCCGCGCTGACCGCGATCCTCGTCTTCTACGGGCTGTGCCTGGTCACGACGTGGTGGTTCTACCTGCGGCGCACCGTGTTCGCGGAGCGTCCTTCGCTCGCCTACGCGGGCGTGTGACGCACATCGCGCTGACCTGCGGAGAGAGTTTCCTTTAACAACCGCGAAATATTGCGGACCTTGGGATGACACGCCGCCCGGTGAGCATACCGGGTGAAGGAGGGATGCCCGATGACTCAGACCTTGGTCGTGATCGGTAACGGCATGGTCGGCCACCGGCTCGTTGAGATCCTCCGCGACTCGTCCTGGCGGATCGTGGTGTTCGGCGAGGAATCCCGGCCCGCCTACGACCGTGTCGCGCTGTCGTCCTATGTGGACACGTGGAGCTCGGCCGACCTGGAGCTCGCGCCGTTGACCGGTTGCGAGCTCCGGCTCGGCGAGAAGGCTGTTTCCGTGGACAGGGAACGGCGTGTGGTGGTCGGTGCGTCCGGTGTCGAGGTGCAGTACGACGCGCTGGTGCTGGCCACCGGTTCGGTGCCGTTCGTGCCGCCGGTGCCCGGTCGTGATCTGCCCGGCTGCCACGTCTACCGGACCATCGACGACCTGGACGACATCCGGGCGACCGTCGAGGCCGCTGACCGGCCAGGCCGGCACTCCGGCATGGTGCTCGGCGGTGGCCTGCTCGGGTTGGAGGCGGCCAACGCGTTGCGCGGCATGGGAGTCTCGCCGCACGTCGTGGAGCTCGCGCCGCGGCTGATGCCGATCCAGGTCGACGACGGCGGTGCCGGGCTGCTGAAGCGGCTGGTCGAGAAGCTCGACCTCACCGTGCACACCGGCACGTCGGCTTCCTCCATCGAACGCGACGGCACGCGGCTGATCGCCAAGCTGGCCAACGGGGTCGAGCTCGACCTCGACGTCGTGGTGTTCAGCGCGGGCATCCGGCCGCGCACTGATCTGGACCTCGGGCTGGAGCTGGGACCGCGGGGCGGTTACCTGGTCGACGCCGCCTGCCGGACCGCCGACCCGCGGGTGTTCGCGATCGGCGAGTGCGCCTCCGTCGAGGGCGTGGCCTACGGGCTCGTCGCTCCCGGTTACGCGATGGCCGAGGTCGTGGCGGACCAGATTTCCGGTGGCACGAAGGTGTTCCCCGGTGCGGACATGTCCACCAAACTGAAGCTGCTCGGTGTGGACGTGGCGTCGTTCGGTGACGCGCACGCCACTACTGAGGGTGCGCTGGAAGTCGTCGTCAACAACGCGGTTGCCGGCACCTACAGCAAGCTCGTCGTGTCGGACGACGCGAAGACGTTGCTCGGTGGCGTGCTCGTCGGTGACGCTTCGGCGTATCCGTCGCTGCGGCCGATGGTGGGCAAGGAAGTTCCGGCCGCCCTGCTGCAGCCGGGTGGGTCCGTCGACCTCGAAATGCCTGCGGACGCCCAGGTCTGCTCGTGTCACGCGGTGACCAAGCAGACGATCACCGACGCCATCCAGTCCGGTGTCGCGTGCGACGTGGCCGAGCTCAAGGCGTGCACCAAGGCCGGCACGGGTTGTGGTTCGTGCGTGCCGATGCTGAAGAAGCTGCTCACCGACTGCGGTGTAGAGCAGTCCAAGGCGCTGTGCGAGCACTTCACGTACTCGCGTGCCGAGCTGTTCGAGATCATTCGGGCGACGCGCATCACCACGTTCACGGCGGTGGTCGAGAAGCACGGCACCGGGCGTGGTTGCGACATCTGCAAGCCTGCCGTGGCCTCGATCCTGGCCTCGCTGAACAACGGGCACATCCTCGGCGAGACGCAGGTCTCGTTGCAGGACACCAACGACAGGTTCCTGGCGAACCTGCAGCGCAACGGCACGTACTCGGTCGTGCCGCGCATCCCCGGCGGCGAGATCACGCCGGAGAAGCTGATCGTCATCGGTGAGGTGGCCCGCGACTACGGGCTCTACACGAAGATCACCGGCGGTCAGCGCATCGACCTGTTCGGCGCGACCGTCGACCAGCTGCCGGAGATCTGGCGCCGTCTGGTCGACGCGGGCTTCGAGTCCGGCCACGCGTACGGCAAGGCCTTGCGCACGGTGAAGTCCTGCGTCGGCACGACCTGGTGCCGCTACGGCGTCCAGGACTCGGTGGGGCTCGCCATCGAGCTGGAGCTGCGCTACCGCGGCCTGCGTTCGCCGCACAAGCTCAAGTCGGCCGTCTCCGGTTGCGCTCGCGAGTGTGCCGAGGCGCGCGGCAAGGACTTCGGCGTCATCGCCACCGAGAACGGCTGGAACCTCTACGTGGGCGGCAACGGCGGCTTCACGCCGCGCCACGCGGACCTTCTGGTGTCCGATGTGGACACCGAGACGCTGATCAAGGTGATCGACCGGTTCCTGATGTTCTACATCCGGACCGCCGACCGGCTGCAGCGCACCTCGGCGTGGCTGGAGGGGCTCGACGGCGGGCTCGACCACCTGCGCGAGGTCGTGGTCGACGACAAGCTCGGCATCTGCGACGACCTGGAAGCCGCGATGGCCGCGCACGTCGACGACTACGCCGACGAGTGGCGCGGTGTGCTGGAGGACCCGGAGAAGCTGGCGCGGTTCACGTCGTTCGTGAACGCGCCGGGCACGCCGGACCCCACGATCTCGTTCCGCGCTGAGCGTGGTCAGCGCGTTCCTGTCCAGCTCGGGATTCCGGAGGTCGTCAGGTGACCGTCGTCTGTGACTTTGAGGTGTTGCGTCCGGAGCAGGGTGTCGCGGCGTTGCTGCCAGACGGCTCGCAGGTGGCGGTGTTCCTGACCGCCGACGGGACCTTGCACGCGTTGGACAACATCGACCCGTTCAGCGGTGCCGCGGTGCTGTCGCGCGGCATCGTGGGCGACCGCGGTGGCGTTCCCGTCGTGGTCTCGCCGGTGTACAAGCAGGCTTTCGAGCTGGCGACCGGCAAGTGTCTGGAAGAGCCGTCCGTGTCCGTTGCGGTGCATCCGGTGCGTGTGCGTGACGGCGTCGTGGAGCTGACATGAACGCGCCGCTGGCGGGCTTCACCATCGGCGTCACCGCGGCCCGTCGCGCCGACGAGCTGATCGGCCTGCTGGAACGCAAGGGCGCCACCACCATCCACGGTCCGGCGATCCGGATCGTGCCGCTCCCCGACGACGCCGATCTGCACGTGGCGACGTCGCAGCTGGTGTCCGCGCCGGTCGACGTCGTCGTCGCCACCACCGGGATCGGGTTCCGCGGGTGGTTCGAAGCCGCTGAGGGGTGGGGACTGGCCAGCCGTCTGCACCGTGCCCTCGAGGGTGCCGTGGTGCTGCCGCGGGGCCCGAAGGCCAAGGGTGCGGTACGGGCGGCCGGCCTGGTCGAGACCTGGTCGCCGGAGTCCGAGTCGAACGCCGAACTGTTGCAGTACCTGTTGCGGATGGGTGTTTCCGGCAAGCGCGTTGCCGTCCAACTGCACGGTGAGCCGCTGCCCGACTTCGTGAACACGTTGCGTGCGGCCGGCGCCGAGGTGGTCGAGATCCCGGTGTATCGCTGGGAACCGCCGGCCGACATCGGGCCGCTCGAGCGGTTGATCGACGCTACTTTGGCCGGGCAGGTGGATGCGGTCACCTTCACCAGTGCGCCGGCTGCCTCGTCGGTTCTGCGGACTGCCGGTGCTCGTTATGGTGACCTGGTAGAAGCGTTGCGGCGCAACGTTCTCGTGGTCGGCGTCGGGGCGATCACCGCCGGGCCGTTGGTTGCCGCCGGGATTCCGGTGGTGCAGCCCGCTCGGTCGCGGATCGGGTCGATGGTTCGGGAGCTTGCCGTGGAGCTGCCTTCTCGGGCCACTCGGTTGCGGATTGCTTCCCGGGACATGGAGATGCGGGCTCAGGCTGTCGTGATCGACGGTGAACTCCGGCCCGTTGCTCCTGCGCCCATGGCTGTGTTGCGGACTCTCGTCGCTGCACGGGGCCGGGTCGTCTCTCGGCAGGACCTGTTGGCTGCCTTGCCTTCTGGAGGCGAGGAGCACGCGGTGGAGACTGCTATCGGGCGGTTGCGGACTGCGTTGGGGTCGCCGCAGATGGTGTGCACGGTCGTGAAGCGTGGTTACCGGCTTGCCATGGAGCCCGCATGAAACTTGTACTTGCTTTCCACGGAACGCGCGACCCGCGCGGGGCCGTGGTGTGTGAAGAGATCGCATCGATGGTGCAGTCCTCTGTGGACGTACCGGTCGAGGTTGCCTACGCCGATGTGCGACAGCCGGACGTCCGCTCGGTCGTGGACGGGCCTTGCGTCGTGGTGCCTGCGTTTCTGGCGTCGGGGTACCACGTTCGCGTGGACATCCCCGAGCAGATCGGCAACCGGCCGGACGTGGTGCTGACCTCGCCGCTCGGAATGGACGCGGTGCCGACCGTGCGGGATCGGTTGCGGGAAGCGGGTTTCCGCCGCGGCGACGCAGTGGTGCTCGCCGCGGCGGGTTCGTCGGACGCTCGGGCGTTGGCGGACGTGCGGCGGGCGGCGGCTTTGCTGGGGGCCTCCGCGGTCGGGTACGTGGCAACGGCGACGCCCCGCGTGGCCGACGTGGTGGCCGGACTCCGGGGACGCCGCGTGGCCGTGGCTTCGTGGCTCCTCGCACCGGGGTTGTTCCACGGGTCGCTCGCCGAGTGCGGCGCGGACGTGGTTTCCGCGCCGATCGGGGCGCACCCTCTGGTGGTCGACGCATTGCTGCGCAAGTACTACGAGGCTCGGGCGGTGCTGCGCCGGTCGGCGTGACCACAGCTCGGTTTTGCGGTGATCTGTCCCCGAGGACACCAAGACCTCGGGCCGCGAGAGAGGACCACCGTGAAGCCGCTTCACATCGCTCTCGTCCTGGTAGCCGTCCGACGCCGCTCGCGCTGACGGCTACCAGAGACCGGGTGCCTCTTCCTTGCGTGCGTCCTCCCAGCGGTACTCGCGCAGGTTCACCTTGCCGTCCAGGTTCGGCACGCCCTCCTCGTGCAGCATCTGCAGCTGCGTGTCGCGGAGGTGTGGTGCACAGGTCCCGTCGGCCTTCAGAACGCGTTGCCACGGCAGGTCGTGCCCGTCCTCGTTGAGGATGCGGCCGACCAGCCGTGGCGACGGTGCCTTGGCGAGATCAGCGATGTCGCCGTAGGTGGCGACTCGTCCGCGGGGGATGGATTTGATCGTGTCGCGGACTCGCTCGTGGATCTCTTCGTCCATCCCCCGAGTTTAGGGTCTGTGTCGAAGTCAGATCGTCTTGGACCAGGCGGCGACCGCGGAGTGGTAGTCGGGGGCGTTCGGGGCGTAGTTGATGGAGTGGCCGTAGCCGTTGAGGATGAACGTGTCGAGGCGGGGCACCGACGGGAAGAACTGGCCCTCGTCGGCCTTCAGCGCCGCTGCGGACGAGCAGTCGCTGCCCATCAGCGGGAGGCCGGAGCTGCAGAAGTGGGTGTCGTTGCCCACGGCGATCATCACCGGCACGTTGATCTGGCGGGAGATCGGGATGATGACGGTGTTCAGGAGGATGGTGTCCACTGCCTCGGTGGCGGCGAAGACGTCCTTCGTGGACTCGTCGTGGGAGATCGCGCCGGAGATCAGCGGGCCCGGTTTGTGGAAGGCGTTGTAGCGGGTGTCGGGCATCGTGGTCAGGTAGCCGAGGTCCAGGCCCGCCGGGATCATGTTGGCCAGTACCGGGACCACGGTTATGTAGTTCATCTTGTGCGTGAAGCCGGTGACCAGGACGCCGTCCACGTCGTGCCAGGTGCCTGCTTCGATCATGGCCATCGCGGAGCCGATGGAGTGGCCCGCGACGATGACCTTCGAGAAGCGCGGCTTCAGGGTGGAGATGACCTGGTGCACTGCGCTGGCCTGGGTGGAGGCGGTCACCAGGGCGCTCAGGGGCTTGGAGCTCTTGCCGGTGCCCAGGCGGTCCAGGGCCAGCGTGGCGATGCCGGACTTGTTCTGCGCTTGGGTGAACGAGCGGGTCGTCGGCTCGTAGGCGACGTCCCAGTACGAGCGGTCGTAGGTGCCGCCGGGGATCAGGACTTGGATCGTGGCGGCGTTCGTGGGCACGCACAGCCTGCCGGCCATGGTTTCCAGCGAGGGCACCAGTGGGGTCAGGCCGACTCGCACGGGGTAGGTCACGTCCTGGCAGGAGACGGCGGCTGAGGCGGGTGGCGGGGCCAGCAGGGTTCCGGTGGCCAGCAGCAGGGCCGCGGCGCACAGCCTGCGGAAACGCATGGGGGTACTACCTCCGACTAGTTGCGGGGGACGGCCTTCATCAGCAGGCCGTCGGGGTACGGGGCGGACGTGAACTTCACGCGCGCCGGACGGGTGGGGACCAGGCGCCAGCGTGCGGCGACGGTCGCGAGGGTGATGACGATTTCGGTGTGGGCGAAGGTGTTGCCCAGGCATTGGCGGTTGCCGCCGCCGAACGGGATGAACGCGCCGCGCGGCAAGGAAGCCGCAAAAGAAGGCGTCCAACGGTCCGGCGAGAAGCGGTGGGGGGACGAGAAGTAGCGCTCGTCGTGGTGCAGGGCGTGGGGACTGATGATGACCTCGGCGCCGGGCGGGAGGGTGGCGCCGCCCAGCTGGACTTCGGTCAGGGTTCGGCGCATCACGAACCAGATCGGGTACCGGCGCAGGGTTTCCTGCACGACCTGGGTGGTGTAGGTCAGCTTGTCGACGTCGGCGAACGTCACCGGGCGGTCGCCGATCACCGAGTCGACTTCGGCGTGGAGGCGCTCTTCGATCTCCGGGTTGCTGCCGACCTCGTAGAGGGCCCAGGCCAGGGCGATCGCGGTGGTCTCGATGCCGGCGGTCAGCAGGGTGAGGACTTCGTCGTAGGTCTGCTGGTCGGTCATGCCGGCCAAGAGCAGCATCGAGAGGACGTCGCCGTGGTCGGTGCCGTCGGCGCGCCAGCTTTCGATCACCTGCAGGACAACGGCTTTCATGCGGGAGATCGCGGCGTCGAACTCGCGGTTGCCCGGGAGCGGGAGCTTTTCGACGAAGGACGGCGAGAGGGCGCGGATCATGCCCTGTTGGATGACGGTGAAGATGGACCGGCGGACCTCTTCGACCGCGTGCCGGCCGATCTCCGTCGAGAAGAGCGTCTCGCCGACGATGGTGACCGCGAGTTCCTGCATGTCGTTCTCGATGGTGCGGATCTCGCCTGGTTGCCAGCGCGCAGCCAGCGCAGCAGCAGCACGAGCCATCGTCGCGGCATAGGCTTCGATCCGTTCCCGGTGGAAGGCCGGCTGCATCAGTCGGCGCTGGCGCAGGTGGTGCTCGCCGTTCGACAGCAGCAGGCCCGTGCCCAGATAGGGCTGGAACTTGTCGAACATGGCGCCCTTGCGGAACTTCGACCCCTGGGAGACGAGCACTTCGTGGGTCAGTGCGGGGTCGGTGACGAAGTAGGCGTGCAGCGGGCCGAGGTCGAGGCGCACCACCTCGCCGTGCTCGTGCAGTGCGTCGGTGAACTTGGCGCGCTGGGTGAGCATCGCCGGGGTGTGCCCGAGTAACGGCCAGCGGCGTGGTGCCACCGGTACGGGCATCCAGACTCCTGCAGAGTTGGACCGAATGGGGACGGACCACCCTAGGAGCCGTTTGGGGGAAGACGACAGTGCCTGAACGGGTGGTTCCGGGTCACTCTGATGGTTCAGCGCGTTGGTCGCTCGGGTGACTAAGCTCGTTCGTCTCCCGAACCTGCCCCTCGAACCGAAGAGGTGTTCACCGTGGCAGAGACCCAGAACTGGGTGCCGCTCGGCATCGACACCAACGTGCCGAGCATGGCCCGCGTCTACGACTACATCCTCGGCGGCGCCCACAACTTCGCCGCCGACCGGCAAGTCGGTTCGCAGATCGAGAAGCTCGTGCCAGGGCTGCCCAGCGTGGCCAGACTCAACCGGCGGTTCCTCGGTCGTGCGGTGAACTTCCTGATGGACCAGGGAGTTCGCCAGTTCCTCGACATCGGATCGGGCATCCCGACCGTCGCGAACGTGCACGAGGTCGCGCAGGAACGCGACCCGGCCGCGCGCATCGTCTACGTCGACAAAGATCCCGTTGCCGTCGCGCACAGCCAGTTGATGCTGTCTGACAACGAAAATGCTGCAATCGTGCAGGCTGACATGCGCGATCCCGATGCCGTGCTGGCGAGTCCCGAGGTCAACCGGCTGCTGCGCTTCGACGAACCCATCGGGTTGCTGATGCTGTTGATGCTGCACTGGGTCCCGGACGAGGACGACCCGCAGAAGCTCGTCGCCACCTACCGCGACGCGTTGCCCGCCGGCAGCTTTGTGGCGATGACGCACGTGGCCAAGGACCAGATCGACGAAAGCGTCGACCAGGCCGCCGCGGTGGTCAACCGCAGCAAGAGCGCGGACCAGATGCACATGCGCACACACGCGCAGGTCAGCGCGCTGTTCGACGGGTTCGAGCTGGTCGAGCCCGGGCTCGTCGGGTGTGGCGAGTGGCGGCCGGACGGGCCTGCGGACATCGCGAACGAGGCGTCCATGAACATGTTCCTGTACGCCGGGGTCGGTCGTAAGGGCTGAAACCACCCTGTAGTGTCGGAGGTTCACTCCGTCGGCGCAGCGAGCGTCGACTCCCGGTAGGTAGACTGCCGGACACTCTCCAACCCATACAGGGCAACGGGAATGACGAAACCGAGCCGAAGACCCGATGCCGCTCCGCCACCGGACACCGCCGCCGTCCGCGCGCGAGAAGCCTTGGCGCGCAAGTGGAGCTACCTGGTCAGCAGCGTCATCGTCGTCGCGCTGAGCAGAGACGAGCTGGACGCTGAACTGGGCGCCCAGCTCGATGCGTTGTGCGCGGCGCTGCACAACGAGCCGTTCGACCCTGCCCCGTTCGAGGAGGTGGGCGAGCGACTCGTCGCTCTCGGCTACGTCAACGAGCCCGGACTCCAGCGCACCGTCGACGTGCTGGGCAAGGGCCTGCTGGCGCTGGAGGAGTTCCAGGCGACGGACCAGCACACGGTCCGGGTCGTGGGTGGCATGGGCGCGCTCGCGTGCGGGTTCGCCGCGGCGCGCGGGCGCTCGATCCTGGACCAGCAGGAGAGCATGCAGCGCTCGCTGCTCAAGGCCGCCAACGACGCGCAACGCGACCAGCGGCAGAGCGAGGCGAAGTTCGAGGGCTTCGCGTCCTCGTCGACCAACGGCGTGCTGATCGTCGGCCTCGACGGCCGGCTGGCCTGGGGCAACGACGCGATCGGCAGCATCCTCGGACACCGGCCGGAGCCGGGCACCCGGCTGGCGGAGCTCATCGCGCCGACCTCCGTCGTGGTGTTCCGCGAGATGATGGAACGGGTGCTCGCCGAGACCGGCGAGTTCGAGCGGGAACCCATGCAGCTCGTCCGCGGCGACGGCGACTTCGCCAAGGTGACGCTGACGGCGTCACTGCTGCGGGACGACGACGGCAAGGCGAGCCACGTGCTGGTGATCGCCGACGACGACACGGAACTGGCGCTGCTGCAAGGAGAACTGCGCAGGCAGTCGCTGCACGACGTGCTGACCGGGCTGCCGAACCGGCAGTTCTTCACGACCCACCTGGAGACCGTGCTGCGCCGCGCCGACCCCGAGCTCGGCGTGACGATCTTCCACCTCGACCTCGACGCGTTCGGCCTGGTCTGCAACAGCCTCGGCGGGCGGGTCGGCGAACACCTGCTCCAGCACGTGGCACGCAGGCTGCGGGCGTTGCTTTCGCACGAGCAGGCGATGGTCGCGCGGTTCAACGGCGACGAGTTCGGCATCGTCGTGGAGAACACCGCTCTCACGCCGGACGTCGCGAACACGATGGCCACCATCAACGCCGACCTGGGCGAACCGACCTATGTGGACGGTCACGGGCTGGCGGTCTCGGTGAGCGCCGGCGTCGTGCACCGGCCGTCCCCGGACGTCGATCCGGTGGAGCTGCTGCGCATGGCGGACCTGGCGTTGCGGCAGGCCAAGAAGGACCAGCGCGGTCAGTGGCAGTTGTTCCACGGCAACCAGGACACCGAACGCAGGCGCGACCACGCGCTCGCCGTCGTGATGCCGGGAGCGTGGGAACAGGGCGACATCGGCGTGGCCTACCAGCCCGTCCGCGTGCTCGCGACCGGTGAGTTGGCCGGCGTCGAGGCCGTGCTGCACTGGGACCTCTCCGACCGGTGCGCCGAGCTCGCGGACCAGACCGGCCTCATCCTGCCGATGGGCGAGTGGCTGATCAGGATCGCGGCCGGCCAGGCGCAGTGGTGGCGTCAACGCGGTGAGCTCGACGAGCAGTTCGGCATCCGGCTCACCCGGCACCAGGCGACCGACGCGGACCTGGTGTCCCGCGTGGCGAACGTGCTGGAGGAGACCGGGATGCCGCACGAGCGGCTCACGCTGACCATGCCGGTCGGCGTGCTGGACGTGGAGAACGCGGCGGAGAACCTGGACACGCTGGCGGCCACGGGCATCCGGATCGCGCTCGAGGACTTCGGGCTCGGGCCGCGCGACCTGGCGTGGCTCTCGGAACTGCCGATCGTGTCCGTGTGCGTGCCGAAGGACCTGGTGCGGCGGCAGGATCCGCGGTCCGCCGCGCTGATCCAGGCCGTGCACGAGCTGGGCGTGAACCTCTGCGTCGACGGCGTCGAGACCGCCGAGCAGGCCAAGTGGTGGACGGAAGCGGGCGCCGACCTCGCGATCGGCGCCCACTTCGGCTCTCCGCTGGACGCGGGCGAGTTCCTGAAGAAGCTGAACGAGAGCTAAATGCTGCGTTGCCACGCGACGACCGCCGTGTGGTAGTCAGCGGAGTTCGGCGCGAAGTTGAAGCAGTGGCCGTAGCCGGTGAGGACGAACCCGTCCACTCGCGGCGCGTCCGGGAAGTACGGCCTCTCGGACGCGGCCAGCGCCTCTCCGGACGAGCAGTCGGCGCCGAGCGGCGGGGTGCCGCAGAAGTGGTCTGCCTGTGCTTGGGCGGTCAGCACCGGCACGGTGATGTCGCTGCTGGCCGGGATCACGATGTTGTTCATCAGGACGGTGGTGACTGCCTCGTTCGTCGCGAAGACGTCCTTTGTGGACTCTTCGTAGCCGATCACGGCGGTGTCCAGCGCGCCGGGCGCGTGGAAGGTGGTGTAGCGCGTTCCCGGTGCCGTGGTCAGGTAGCCGGGGTCGAGCCCGAGCCCGCTCAGCTGCGGATCGAGGGTCACCGGGATCATGTTGGTGAGCGCGGGCAGCCCGGTGAGGTGGTTCAGCTGGTTGGTCAGGCCGGTGACCAGCACGCCGTCGACGTCGTGGTACGTGCCGGCCTCGGCGATCGCGATCGCCGAGCCGACCGAGTGGCCGCCGACGAGCACCTTCTGGAACTGCGGGCGGAGGTCGCTGATCACCTCGTGCACCGCCGCCGCCTGGTTCACGGTGTTGACCAGCAGGCTCACCGGTTTGCTGCTCCTGCCGGTGCCGATCCGGTCCACCGTCATGGTGGCGATGCCGGCGTGGTTCATCGCCTGTCGCACCGAGCGGATCTCGGGCTGGACCGGGATGTCCCAGTACGCACTGGTGTAGGTCCCGCCGGGGATGAGGACCTGGACCGTGGTCGCTCCCTGCGGCACGCAGAGCTTGCCGTACATGGTCTGCTGGGTGAGCCCCCAGCGGACCGGGGTGTACACGTCCTGGCAGCTGGTTTCGACCGCGTTCGCGGGAGTGGGCGCCAGACCGAGCAATGTGAGCGATACGGCGGCACAGAGCCGACGGATGCGCATGGGGAACAACCTCCAACTGCTGCTGGTCGCGCAAATTCGTGGGAAATCGAATCTTTTCTGCGCGGAAAGGAGGTGGACCACGATAGAAGTCGTTCGGCCGAAAGTGGCAGTGCCCGAACGGGTGGCGTCTGTTCACACTGGTGGCCCAGTCGTTTGGGCCACGTGCGTGACTAAGCTTGTGCGCCCACAAACCTGAAGAGGTGGTCGTCGTGTCCGTCGGGCAGAACTGGATTCCACAGAGCGTGGATGTTTCCGTGCCGAGTGCGGCGCGGCTGTACGACTATCTGCTCGGCGGTGCGCACAACTTCGCGGTGGATCGCGAGATGGGCGACAAGGTCGAACTCGCATGGCCGCACGTGCGCAGTGGCGCCAGAGTCAACCGGGCATTTCTCGGGCGTGCGGTGCGGTTCATGATCGGCCAGGGGGTGCGGCAGTTCCTGGACATCGGTTCCGGCATTCCGACCGTGGCCAACGTGCACGAGGTCGCGCAGGCGGCGGACCCCGAGTGCAGGGTCGTGTACGTGGACCGCGATCCGGTGGCCGTCGCGCACAGCGAGCTGCTGCTCGCCGACAACGACCGCGCTGGTGTGGTGCAGGCGGACATGCGGGACCCGGACAGCATCCTGAACAGCGACGAGGCCCGCAGGTTGCTGGACTTCGACGAGCCGATCGGTCTCCTGATGCTGCTGATGGTGCACTGGGTGCCGACCGAGGCGGACCCGTGGGGACTGCTGAAGCAGTACCGCGAGGTGCTGGCCAGTGGCAGCTACTTCGCGATCACGCACTTCACCTCCGACCGCGAACACGAGGATTCCAGCAACGCCGCCGCACGAATCAACCGTGCGGGCGGGGATCAGGTCGTTCCGCGCACCTGGGAGGAGATTGCCGCCATGTTCGGCGACTTCGAGCTGGTCGAGCCCGGACTCGTCGGATTCGCCGAATGGCGGACGTCCGGACCGGGTGACATGTCCGACGATCCGGCCACCAACAAGATTGCGTACGGCGGTGTCGGTCGCAAGCCATAGGAATCCCCGATAGAGCAATCGCCGATTCACGCTGTCGGTCGAAAAGGAAGCCGACCGCGCGTGGGTAAACTGCCGGGCAATCTGAGCCCCTGACGAGGCAGCCCCGAATGCCGACCCCGAATCGAAGAACAGACGTCCCATCATCGCCTGACGACCACGTGCGGGCGCGCCAGACGCTTGCCCGGAAATGGGCCTACCGGCTGATCAAGGCCGTCGCGATTCCAATGGGCAGCGAAGATCTCGACGTGGAACTGGGTGCCCGGCTCGCTGCACTGTGTTCGTTGTTGCACGAAGAACCGTTCCACCTCGCTCCGATCGAACGCGCCGGCGCGGAACTGGTGACGCTGGGCCATCTCGGCCGGCCTGGTCTGAGCTGCACCACCGAGGTGCTCGGCAGGGGTCTGCTCACGCTGCCGGAGTTCCAGCCGGCCGAGCGGTACGCGGAACGGATCGCGGTCGCGATGGGCGCGCTCGGCTGTGGCTTCACTGGTGCCAACACCGAGTTCGTGCTGGCACAGCAGGAAAGCATGCAGCGGTCGCTGCTCAAGGCAGTGCGCGACGCGAACTGGAACCTCAAGGAGAGCGAGGCCCGGTTCAACGAGGTCGTCACGTCGTCCACCAACGGTGTGCTGATCGTCGACCTCGACGGGCGGCTGCTCAAGGCGAACGCTGCGATCGGCGACATCCTCGGGCACGCCCCGGAGGACCTCGTCGGCATCCCGCTCGTCGAGCTCACCGCCCCCGGTTACGGCGAGATGCTCCGAGCCGCGATGGCCGATCTGGTGAGCGGGGTGGCGGAGCGGATCAGGCAGTCGCAACGGATGCTGCGCAAGGACGGCGAGGTGGCGCGGCTGACGTTGACCGCGTCGTTGCTGCGCGGTGCCGACGACGTGCCGAGCTACTTCGTCGTGGTGGTCGAGGACGGCACGGAACTGGCACTGCTGCAGGGCGAGCTCAAGCGGCAGTCGCTGCACGACGTGCTGACCGGGTTGCCCAACCGGCAGTTCTTCACGACGCAGCTGGAGATCGCGTTGCGCAAGAGCGATCCCGAGCACGGTGTCACGATCTTCCACCTGGACATCGACGCGTTCGGCATGCTGTACGACACCTTCGGCGCCCGGATCGCCGAACGGTTGCTGCAGCACGTCGCGCAGCGGCTGAAGGTGTTGCTGGTCGGCGAGCAGGCGATGATCGCCCGGTTCGGCGGCGACGAGTTCGGTGTCCTGGTGGAGAACGCGCAGAGCACGCCGGACATCGGCTCGATCATGAAGAGCATCAACGACGACCTGCTCGAACCGACCTATGTGGACGGTCACGGGCTGGCGGTGTCGGTGAGCGCGGGCGTCGTGCACCGGCCGAGCCGCGACACGGAACCGATCGACGTGCTGCGGGCGGCGGAACGGGCGTTGCGCAAGGCGAAGTCCGGCAGGCGCGGGCAGTGGGAGGTGTTCCACGCGGGCCAGGACGCCGAAGGCAGGCGTGACGACGCGTTGGCCGTGGCGATGCCGGCGGCGTGGGAGAACGGCGAGATCACCGTGCGGTACCGCCCGGTCGTGCAACTGGCCGACGGCGCGATCAACGGTGTCGAGGCCGTGCTGCACTGGGATCGCGAACGCGAGGCGCTCGACCACGACCGGTGCGCGGGACTGGCCGAGGCGACCGGGTTGATCCTGCCACTCGGCGAGTGGCTGCTGCGGATCGCCGGCGGCCAGGCCCGGTGGTGGCGGCAGCGGGCCCAGTTCGACCGGCCGCTGTCCGTGCGGCTCACGGCGCACCAGGCGGCCGACGCGGACCTGGTCTCGCGGGTGGTGGGAGTGCTCGACCACACCGGGCTCGCGGCCGGGCAGCTGATGGTCAGCATGCCGTGCGACGTGCTGCCGATGGCCGACGCCGCCGACAATCTCGCGGTCCTCGCCCGCATGGAGGTGCGCACCGCGCTAGACGACTTCGGGCTGGGGCCGCGGGATCTCGCGTGGCTCTCGGAGCTGCCGGTGACGTCCGTGCTGGTGCCGAAGGATCTGGTGCGGCGTCAGGATCCGTGTTCCGCGGTGCTGATCCAGGCTGTGCACGCGCTGGGCGTGCACGTCTGCGTGGACGGCGTCGAGAACGCCGAGCAGGCGACGTGGTGGACGGAAGTGGGCGCCGACCTCGCGATCGGCGCCCACTTCGGTTCCCCGCTCGACGCGGGAGAGTTCCTCAAGAAGCTCTAGATGCTGCGCTGCCACGCGACGACCGCCGCGTGGTACGCGGACGGGTTGGGCGCGTAGTTGAAGCAGTGGCCGTAGTCGGTGAGGACGTACGCGTCCATCCGCGCCGCCTGCGGGTAGAACGGCCGTTCGGACGCGACCAGCGCCTGGGCCGACGAGCAGTCGGCGCCGAGCGGCGGGGTGCCGCAGAAGTAGTCCGTGGTCGTCTGGGCGGTCAGCACCGGCGCGGTGACGCCGCGGCTGGCCGGGATCAGGATGTTGTTCAACAGGATGGTGTTCAGTGCCTCACCGGGCGCGACGACGTCCTTTGTGGACTCGTCGTAGTCGATGACGGCGTGGTTCAGCAGACCGGGCTTGTGGAACATGTCGTAGCGGGCACCCGGCGCCGTCGTCAGATAGGCGGGGTCCAGGCCGAGCCGGCTGAACTTCGGGTCGAGCGTGACCGGGATCAGCTTGGTCAGCGGCGGCGCGATCCTGGTGTAGTCCCACTGGTTCGTCATGCCGGTGACGAGCAACCCGTCGACGTCGCGGTACGTGGCGGCCTCGACGATCGCGATGCCAGAGCCGACGGAGTGACCACCGACGAGCACCTTCTGGAACCGGGGGCGCAGGGTCTGGATCACCTGGTGCACGGCGGAAGCCTGGTTCAGCGTGTCGACCAGCAGGCTCAGCGGTTTGCTGCTCTTGCCGGTGCCGATCCGGTCCACCGTCATGGTGGCGATGCCGGCCTTGTTCATGGCCTGCCGCACCGAGTGCACCTCGGGGTCGAGCTGGATGTCCCAGTACGAGCTGTTGTAGGTGCCACCGGGGACGAGCACCTGGACCGTTGTGGCGCCCTGCGGCACACACAGCTTGCCGTACATGGTCTGGCGGGTGAGCCCGAACTGGACCGGTGTGTACACGTCCTGGCAGCCGGCCTGGGTCGCGTTCGCCGGGGCGGGCACGGGGACGAGCAATGCGAGCAATGCGGCGGCACAGAGCCGACGGAGACGCATCGGGGAACAACCTCCAACTAGCGGGGCTCGGCCGTCATGAAGAGGCCGATGGGGTAGACGGCGTTGGTGAACTTGGTGCGCACCGGCCGGTCGGGGACGAGCCGGTAGCGCGCACAGACGGTCGCCACCGCGATGACGATCTCGGTCAGCGCGAAGTGGTTTCCGATGCACTGGTGGACGCCGCCGCCGAACGGGACGAATGCGCCCTTCGGCAGCTGCCGGGCGCGGTCGAGCGTCCAGCGGTCCGGGTCGAAGCGGTCGGGGTCGGGGAAGTTCGCGGGGTTGTGGTGCATCGCGTGCGGGCTGAGGATCACCTCGGTGCCGGGCTCGAGGTGGACACCGCCGAGCTCGACGTCCTCCGCCGCACGGCGCATGAGGAGCCAGAGCGAGTACTTCCGCAGGACCTCGTTCGCCACCTGGCCGAGGTAGGTCAGCTTCGGCACGTCGTCGAACGTCACCGGGCGGCCGGCCAGCACCTCGTCGAGCTCGGTCAGCACGCGCTGTTCGATCTCGGGGTTCGCGGCGATCTCGTGGAAGATCCACGCCAGTGCCAGCGCGGTGGTCTCGATGCCGGCGGTGAGCAGGGTGATGACCTCGTCGAAGACCTGCTGGTCGGTCATCGGCTCGCCGGTGTCGGCGTCCCTGGCCAGCATCAGCATCGACAGCAGGTCGCCCTGGTCGGTGCCGTCGGCGCGCCAGCTCGCGATGACCTCGTTGACGATCGTGCGCATCCGGGCGATGGCTTCGTCGAACTCGCGGTTGGCCGGGATGGGCAGCTTCTCGACGAACCCCGGCGAGAGCGCGCGCACCATGCCGTTCTTGATGATCACGAAGATCGACCGGCGGGTCTCGTCGATCACCCGTTTGCCGATCTCGGTGGAGAACAGCGCCTCACCGACGATCGTGATGGCGAGGGTCTGCATGTCCTCCTCGACCTGGCGCACCTCGCCCGGCCGCCACGCGTCCACGAGGCCCTGGGTCGCGCGGGACATGATGTCCGCGTAGCCCGCGATCCGGTCGCGGTGGAACGCCGGCTGGAGCATCCGGCGCTGGCGCCGGTGGAAAGCTCCGTTCGACATCGCGAGCCCGTTGCCGATGTACGGGCGGAACTTGTCGAACATTCGCCCTTTGTGGAACTTCGGCGCATCGGTAACGAGCACCTGGTGCATCAACTGAGGGCTGGTGACGAACAAAGTTCGCATCGGCCCGAGATAGACTTCTACGAGATCGCCCTGACCTCGTAAATTCGTGGTGAACTCGAATCTTTTCCGCAATAACGGCAGAGTGTGCCCGAGAAATGGCAGCCTGCCGGGCGCCACCGGGACGGACATCATCGCTCCTCGCGACGTGGAAAGAGATGGACCACCCTAGGGTTCGTTTGGGTGAACACGACAGTGCCCGATCGGGTGGTGTGCGTTCACACCGCTGGACCAACCGTGTGCACTTGGTGCCTGCCTAAGCTTGTGCGTCTACAACCCGAAGAGGTGGTCGCCGTGGCTGATGGGCAGAATTGGATTCCGCAGAGCGTGGACGTCTCCGTGCCCAGCTCGGCGCGGGTGTACGACTACGTGCTCGGGGGCGCGCACAACTTCGCCGTGGACCGCCAGATGGGCGACAAGATCGAGCGCAACCTGCCGCACGTGCGCAGCGGCGCCAGGATCAACCGGGCCTTCCTCGCCCGCGCCGTCCGGTTCATGGTCGACCAGGGGGTGCGTCAGTTCCTGGACATCGGCTCGGGCATCCCGACCGTCGCCAACGTGCACGAGGTCGCGCAGGAGCTGGATCCCGAGTGCCGCGTCATGTACGTCGACCGCGACCCGGTGGCCGTGGCGCACAGCGAGCTGATCCTCGCGGGCAACAGCCACACCGCCGTGCTGCAGGCAGACCTGCGCGACCCGGACAGCATCCTGAACAGCGGCGAGGTGCGCCGGCTGCTGGACTTCGACGAGCCGATCGGCCTGCTGCTGCTGTTCATGCTGCACTGGGTGCCGACCGAGGCGGACCCGTGGGGGCTGATGAAGCACTACCGCGAGGCGCTGCCCAGCGGGAGCTATCTGGCGATCACGCACATGGCGGACGACCACGGCAACGAGGCGGTCCACGCGGCAACCGTCATGATGAACCAGGCGGGCGGTGACCAGGTCGTCGAGCGCGGCCGGGACGAGATCGCCGCCTTCTTCGGTGACTTCGAGCTGGTCGAGCCGGGACTCGTCACCTTCGCCGAATGGCGGCCGTCCGGGCCCGGCGACATCTCCGCCGATCCGGGGATGAATGGGATCGCCTACGCCGGGGTCGCTCGTAAGCCATAAGGAATCCCGATAGAGTGATATTGATTCACACTGCCGGTTGAGCAGAGACCGACAGCGCGTGGGTAAACTGCCGGACATCTGAGCCCATTGCGAGGCAGCCCCGAATGCCCGAGCCGAGACGTACACCGGACGTCACGCCTTCGCCCCAGGACATTGCCCGGGCGCGGATGACGCTCGCCCGGAAATGGGCGTACCTGCTGCAATGCACCGTCGCGATCCCGATGGACCGGGGCGCTCTCGACGCGGACCTGAGTGGCAGGCTCGACATGCTGTGCGAGCTGCTGCACGCCGAGCCGTTCACGGCTGATCCGGCAGAGCTGGCGGGCGCGGACCTGGCGGCACTGGGGCACCTCGGCAAGCACGGCCTGCGCTGCACCACCGACGTGCTCGGCAAGGGCCTGCTCGCACTGCCCGAGTTCCGGCCGGTCGAGCGGTACGCGGAACGGGTCGCGCTCGTGATCGGCGCGCTCGGCAGCGGCTTCACCGCTGCGAACGCCGAGTCCGTTCTCGTGCAGCAGGAGGGCATGCAGCGGTCGTTGCTCAAGGCCGTGCGCGACGCGAACTGGAACCTCAAGGAGAGCGAGGCCCGCTACAACGAGGTCGTCACGTCGTCCACCAACGGTGTGCTGATCGTCGATCTCGAAGGCCGGCTGCTCAAGGCGAACGCGGCCATCGGCGAGATCCTCGGCCACACCCCGGACGAGCTCACCGGCGTTCCGCTGCTCGACCTCGTCGCGTCCGGCCACGACGAGATGCTGAGCGACGCGATGGCCGAGTTGGTCAGCGGTGCCACCGAGCGGATCAGGCAGTCGCAACGGATGCTGCGCAAGGACGGCGAGATCGCGCGGCTGTCGTTGACGGCGTCGCTGTTGCGCGGTGCCGACGACGAGCCGAGCCACTTCGTCGTGGTGGTCGAGGACGGCACCGAACTGGAGCTGCTGCAGAACGAGCTCAGGCGGCAGTCGCTGCACGACGCGCTGACCGGGCTGCCGAACCGCCAGTTCTTCACCACGCAGCTGGAGATCGCGCTGCGCAAGGCCGATCCCGCGCACGGCATCACGGTCTTCCACCTGGACATCGACGCGTTCGGCATGGTGTGCGACAGCTTCGGCGGCCGGGTCGCCGAACGGCTGCTGCAGCACGTGACGCAGCGCCTGAAGCTGTTGCTGGCCGGCGAGAAGACCATGATCGCAAGGTTCGGCGGCGACGAGTTCGGCGTGCTCGTGGAGAACACGGCAGCCACGCCCGGCCTAGGCGCGATCATGAAGAGCGTCAACGACGACCTGCTGCTCGAACCGACCTTTGTGGACGGTCACGGGCTGGCGGTGTCGGTGAGCGCGGGTGTCGTGCACCGGCCGGACTTCGGCGCGGAGCCGACCGACGTGCTCCGAGCGGCGGAACGGGCGCTGTGCAAGGCCAAGTCGGGCCGGCGTGGCCAGTGGGAGCTGTTCCACCCGGCGCAGGACGCCGAGGACCGCAGGGACGACGCGCTGGCCGTGGCGATGCCGGCCGCGTGGGAGAACGGCGAGATCACCGTGCGGTACCGGCCCGTCGTCGCGCTGGCCGGCGGCGCGGTCAGCAGTGTCGAGGCGGCGTTCCACTGGGACCGGCCGGACTTCGGCGTGCTGGACCACGACAGGTGCGCGGGGCTGGCCGAGGAGACCGGGCTGATCCTGCCGCTCGGCGAGTGGCTGCTGCGCACCGCCGGCGGCCAGTCGGTGTGGTGGCGGCAGCGCGGGCAGTTCGAACGGGCGCTGGCGGTGCGGCTCACCGCGCACCAGTCGGCCGACGCGGACCTGGTCTCACGGGTGGTGCGGGTGCTCGACCAGACCGGGCTGACGGCCGACCAGTTGATGGTCAGCATGCCCGGCGCGGTGTTGCCGGTGGCCGACGCGGCCGACAACCTCACGGTGCTCGCGCGGCTGGGAGTGCTGACGGCGATCGACGACTTCGGGTTGGGGCCGTTGGACTTCGGCCAGCTCGCGTCGGAGCTGCCGGTGCAGGCGGTGCGGGTGGCGCGCGGCCTGGTGGAGACCCGATCTCCGTACGTGGCGGCGCTGCTGCCGTTGGTGCGCGAGCAGGGCGTGGCGGTCGCGGTCGACGGGATCACCAGCGCTGAACAAGCTTCGTGGTGGCGTGCGGCCGGCGCGGACTTCGCGACCGGCGACCACTTCGGCGCGGCTGTTGCGCCGGGCGACTTCCTGGGGGCGTTGGAACCCCGGTGACCGGACGGGGTCGGGGACACGTCCGGCCACCGGAGGAGTCTGTTACCCGGTGAACTTCGCCAGCGCCTTGGTGAACTCGTAGGTCTGCTGGTTGATACCGCTGCACGAGGAGCTCATCGCCCCGCAGTTGCCGCGGTCGCGGTTCACGGCCCAGAACGAGACGCGGGCCAGGTGCTTGGAGTTCGCCCACGTCACGATGTCGCGGAAGTTCTGCGGGGTGACGGTCTCGCCGGTGTCGGTCTTGCCGTTCATCGACGACAGGCCGCTGCGCCGGTACGCCGCGTCGTCCGTGAGTCCGTAGGTGGCCTTGACGTGGTTCTTCAGGCCGTCGACCGCGCTCTTGGTGTAGGCGAACATGTCGCCGCCGCTGCCCCAGTCGAACGGCATGACGGCCCACGTGTCGATCGGCGCTCCGAGCTCCTTGGCGCGGGTGACCAGGCGCTTGCCCCACGAGTTCGGGCCGGTGCGGTCGGTCGGCATGGTGATGACCGTCTTCACGCCAGGGTTGTTCTGCTTGATGATTTTGAGCGCGCCGAGCACGCGGTCCTGCGTGGTGCCGTTCTCGAACTCCTGCGCCTCGATGTCGATGTCGATCGCCTTGAGGCCGTAGGCGTTGATCACCTTCTGGTAGGCGCCGGCGAGTGCGGTGGCGCTGGAGCACTTCTGCCCGAGCTTGTTGCCGGACCAGCCGCCGATCGACGGCACCGCGTCGCCACCGGCCGCACGGATGTTGTTGATCAGGGTCTTGTCCGAGCCGTTCAGGTCGCGGGTGCCGTCCCACTTCGGGTTGCAGCCGCCGTCGCTGAGGATGAACGCGAGGGTGAAGGCCTTGATGCCCGTCTGCTGCATGACCGTGGCGGGGTTGGGCTGACCGCCCCACTGGTAGAGGTACGGAGCCGCGAGCACCGGGTTGACGGCCGCCTGCGCGGTCGTGGGCAGCAGCATCGCCGCGCAGGTCGCAGCGACAGCGCCGACGAGGAACCGCTTCATCTTCTCCTCCAAGACTGCTCGGTCCAGGGCGGCGGAGCTGGCAGCGAGGGGGCTTACAACGTGTTTAAAAATGGACTAGACCACCTGGTTCTGTCAAGAAGGTAGACGAAATCCTGCTGTGCTCCGTCCGGCGGGCATGACTGATCTTGTCGGTGCAGCGTGGTGAAATCGAGACGTGGCACTTCCACCTCAGCTCGTCCGCCGGAAGCCGGAGACGCGCCCGCGTCCCCGGTGGGACGCGGCTGCCCAGCGGGTCTTCGCGCAGTCCGGCTTCCTGCGGGTGCTGGGCGGTCCGGGGACGGGCAAGACGACGCTGCTGGCCGAGCTGGCGGCGCACGTCGTGCTGGAGGAGGGGGCCTCACCGGAGAACGTGCTGGTGCTGACCGCGAACCGGCGCGCGTCCGTGGCGTTGCGCGCGCACATCACGCGGTTGCTCACAGGGCGGTTCTCCACCATCCGCGAGCCGTTGGTGCGGACCGTGCACTCCTACGCGTTCGCGGTGCTGCGCAACCAGGCGGTGCTGCTGGGCGAGCCGCCGCCGCGGCTGCTGTCCGGGCCCGATCAGGACGCGATGGTGCGTGAGCTGCTGGCCGGTGACGTCGAGCTGGGCGCCCTGAAGTGGCCGGAGCGGTTGCGGCCTGCTTTGGAGCTGCCGGGGTTCGCGCACGAGCTGCGCGACCTGCTGTTGCGGGCGGCCGAGCGCGGGCTGGGCCCGGAGGACCTGATCGAGCTCGGCGAGGAGCACGGCCGCGACGAGTGGGTGGCGGCCGGCCTCTTCGGTCAGCAGTACGAGTCGGTGAACCTGTTGTCCGGCATGGACTCCGCGACGGCTTTCGCGCCCGCGTACGACGCGGCCGAGCTGGTGTCGTCCGCGTACGCCGCGTTCGTGAACGACGAGGAGCTGCTCTTCGGTGAGCGGCGGCGGGTGCGGTATCTGCTGGTCGACGACGCGCAGCACCTCGACCCGATGCAGTACTCGCTGATCAGCTCGCTGGGGTCCGGGGCGGCGCGGTTCGTCCTGGCGGGCGATCCCGACCAGGCGATCTTCACGTTCCGCGGCGCCTCGCCGGAGATCCTGCGGGACGTGCAGGGCGAGACGGTGGTGCTGACCCAGTCGTTCCGGATGATGCCGGAGATCCGGGACGCGGTGGCGCGGCTGGCCGCTCGGCTGCCCGGTGCTTCTCCCGCGCGCACGGTGTTGCCTGCTGATGGCGAGGGCTCCGTGCAGGTGCGGCTGCTCGCGTCCTCCGCGCAGGAGGCGACGTGGGTGGCCGACCAGCTGCGCCGCTCCCACCTGGCCGACGAGGTGCCGTGGTCGCAGATGGCCGTCATCGTGCGTTCGGCGACGTTGTCCTTGCCCGTGCTGCAACGTGCTCTGCTGGCCGCGGGCGTGCCGGTGGCCGTGCCGTCGGACGAGCTGCCGTTGGCGCAGCAGCCTTCCGTGCGCCCGTTGCTGGCGCTGATCCGTGCCGCGGCCGTGCCGGGTTCGCTGGACGAGGACACGGCGGCGATGCTGCTGTCGTCGGCTTATGGCGGTGCGGATCCGTTGGCGCTGCGGCGGTTGCGACGTGGTCTGCGGCGCCTGGAGATGGCTGCGGGAGGTGATCGTCCGTCCGGCGAGTTGCTGGTCGAGGTGGTGGAGACGGCCGACCGCCTGGCGGCGCTGGAGGACGCGGAGTCGCTGCCCGCGCGGCGGATCTCGCACCTGCTGTCGTTGGCGCGCAAGGCTGTTTCTGACGGCAAGTCCGTCGAGGTCGTCCTGTGGGACCTCTGGACCGCGACGGGCCTGCAGGACCGCTGGGTGGCGCAGTCTGCCCGCCGTGGCATGCCGGGCATGCAGGCGGACCGCGACCTCGACGCGATCGTGGCCCTGTTCGAGGCGGCCGCGAAGTACGTCGACCGCCTGCCGGGCTCTGGCGTGGCGGGCTTCGCGGACTACCTGGAGTCCCAGCGGATCGTCGGCGACACCCTCGCTGCCTCGGCGCCGACCGGTGAGGCGGTGTCCGTCCTGACCGCGCACTCCGCGGCCGGCCGCGAGTGGGAAGTCGTTGCCGTGCCGGGAGTTCAGGAGGGCAGCTGGCCCGACCTGCGGCTGCGCGGCACGGTCCTCGGCGTCGAGCGCATGGTGGACGTGCTGGCGGGCCTCGAACCGTCGGTGTCGGCGGTGGCCCCGATCCTGGCAGAGGAACGCCGGCTGCTGCTGGTGGCCGCCTCCCGCGCCCGCTCGAAGCTGCTGATCAGCGCTGTGCGCGGTGAGGACGAGCAGCCGTCGCGCTTCCTCGACGAGATCGAGTCTTCCGCTGAGGACGAACGCAAGCTGCACCGCCCCCAACGCGGCCTGGTGCTCGCCGAGCTGGTCGGCGAGCTGCGTCGCGTGGTCTGCTCGGACACTGAAGATCCTGATCGTCGTTCGCGCGCGGCCGCTCAGCTGGCACGGCTGGCCGAGGCTGGAGTGCCCGGCGCGCACCCGGAGTCCTGGTACGGCGTGGCCTCGGTGTCCACTTTGGACGCGTTGTGGACGGAGGAGCAGAAGGTCAGCGTGACACCGTCGACCATCGAGGTGATCACGAAGTGCCCGCTGCGCTGGGTCGTGGAACGGCACGGCGGTCAGGACCCGGCCGAGCTGGCCTCGGTCACCGGCACCCTGGTCCACGCCCTCGCTCAAGCGGCAGCCTCGGGTGCGGACTCGGCTCAGCTGCGGGTGAAGCTGGACGAGGCCTGGGCGGCCGTGGACGCCGGCGCGCCGTGGTTCTCCCGCCGCGAACGCCTGCGGGTGGAACGCATGCTCGACACGTTCCTGGCCTGGCTGACCATGAGCCGCAGCCAGCTGACCCAGGTCGCCGTCGAAGAGGAGATGGTCGTCGAGGTCCCGAAACGCGACGGCGGCCCGTGGCTGCAGGTCCGCGGCCGGGTCGACCGCCTGGAACACGACGAGGACGGCCGCCCGGTCGTCATCGACATCAAGACGGGCAAGAACCCGGTGTCCCGCGACGCCTCCCAGGAACACCCGCAGCTGGCCGTCTACCAGCTGGCCACCTCCCTGGGCGGCTTCACCCACATCGGCCTGGGCACCGAACCTGGCGGCGCCCGCCTGCTCTACGTGGCCAAGGAGGACAAGAAGACCGGTGCCGTCGAACGCACCCAGGCCCCGCTGGACGAGCAGGGCGTCCGCGCGTGGCTCGAGGTGGTGCAGGGCGCGGCGGAGTCGGTGCTGGGCCCGGACTACACGGCGCGGGAGAACGCCGACTGCGACCGCTGCCCGGCGCGCACCACGTGCCCGGTGCACCCGTCGGGGCGTCAGGTGAGCGAGTAGTCGTTGACCTGCGTGTTTCCCGCGTCCGAACACACCGGCCTGGGTGCTGCGAACGCTCGCGGCCCAGGTAGGAAGATGTGTTGGTGACGTTGTTCAGGACCTGTGACCGTGCTGTCGCCCCGCGCGACGTGCGGAGAGACGTCACGTGTGGACTGGGTGCCGGATGACCGTCAGTCCGTTCGAGATCGCCGAAGCGCTCGGGCTCAACAAACCGACCCCCGAGCAGGCTGAGGTCATCGCCGCGCCCACCCAACCGGCGCTGGTCGTGGCCGGTGCCGGCGCGGGCAAGACCGAGACCATGGCCGCCCGCGTCGTCTGGCTCGTGGCCAACGGCATCGTGCTGCCGGACCGGGTGCTGGGCCTGACGTTCACCCGCAAGGCCGCGCGCCAGCTCGCCGACCGCGTGCGCGCCAGGCTTCGGCGGCTGGGTGGATCGCAACTCCTCGACGAGCTCGATCCCAGCGGCGAGCGCAAGATGGCCGTCCTCACCGGCGAGCCCGTCGTGCTCACCTACCACGCCTACGCGGGCCGGCTGGTGACCGAGCACGGCCTGCGGCTCCCGGTCGAGCCGGGCGTGCGGCTCCTCACCGAGACGGCGTCCTGGCAGCTGGCACACCGGGTGGTGTCGACGTGGGCGAAGGACCTCGACACCGACAAGGTCCCCGCGACGATCACCGGATATCTGCTGGCGCTGGCGGGCGAGCTCGGCGAGCATCTGGTCACGCCGGAAGCGCTGCAGAACCACGCGGACAGGCTTTGCGCGTTGATCGAGAACGCCCCGCGTGCACCGAGGCAGCGTGACGGGTTGCCGGAGAAGTTGCAGGAGATCGTCCGCGCCCAACGGCTGCGCGTCGCGCTGCTCCCGTTGCTGGAGGGGTACCAGCAGCGCAAGCGGAAGGAAGCCGCGCTCGACTTCGCCGACCAGATGTCGCTGGCCGCGCAGCTCGCCGCGTTCAAGGAGGTCGCGGAGGGCGAGCGCGAACGGTACGGCGCGGTGTTGCTGGACGAGTACCAGGACACCGGCCACGCGCAGCGCGTTCTGCTGCGGTCGTTGTTCGGTGAGGGCAAGCCGATGCCGGTCACGTCGGTCGGCGACCCGGCGCAGGCCATCTACGGCTGGCGCGGTGCTTCGGCCGCGAACCTGCCGCGGTTCGCGGACGACTTCCCGCCCACCAGGAAGTTCGGGCTGCTGACCAGTTTCCGCAACCCGCCAGAGGTGCTGGAGCTGGCGAACGCGGTGTCGTTGCCGCTGCGGGAAGCCGGGCTGGATGTCGAGGAGCTCAAGGCCCGGCCGGGTGCCGGCCCGGGCGACGTGCGGCTCGCCCTGCACGAGGACATCCGCCAGGAGCTCGACTGGATGGCGGACAACGTTGCGGCGCAATGGGAAGCGCACCTCGACACAGAAGGCGTGCCGCCGACCGCGGCCGTTCTGGTGCGGCGGCGGTCGGACATGGCGGCCATCGCGGTCGCTCTGCGGGAACGCGGGCTACCGGTCGAGGTCGTCGGCCTGGGCGGGTTGCTGGACGAGCCAGAGGTGCGTGACCTGGTGTCGGCGCTGCGGGTTCTGGTCGATCCGTTGGCGGGCACGGCGGCGACGCGGCTGCTCACCGGATCGCGCTGGCGACTCGCGGCACGGGATCTGGCTGCTTTGTGGAACCGGGCTCGCGATCTCGCCGGAGTCCAATCACGACAGTCCGTTGTGGACGATCCGTTGCTCGTGCTGGCGGACGCGCTGCCCGGCGAGCACGCGGAACAGGCCGGCCTGGCCGACGCGCTGGACGATCCAGGCGACCCCGACGCGTACTCGCAGGACGGCTACCGGCGAATCAGGCGACTCGGCGGCGAGCTGGCGGCGTTGCGGCGCCGGCTGACCCAGCCGTTGTCCGAACTGGTGGCGGACGTGGAACGCACGCTGCTGCTCGACATCGAGGCCATGTCGCGGCCCGGCATGGTCGGCCGGGCGCACCTCGACGCGTTCTCCGACGTCGTCGCGGACTTCGCGGCAGCCAGTCCGTCGGCGACGCTGCCGTCGTTGCTGGACTACCTCTACGCGGCCGAGCACGCCGAGGACGGACTGGAGCCCGGCGAGGTCGAGGTGTCCGAGGACCGCGTGCAGATCCTGACCGTGCACTCCGCGAAGGGGCTGGAGTGGCGGATCGTGGCGCTGCCGCACCTGGTGAAGGACGTCTTCCCCGGCCGCAAGAAGTCGTCGTGCTGGCTGAAAGCGGTCACCGAGCTGCCGGCGGACCTGCGGGGTGACGCACAAGACCTGCCCGAGCTTCGATTGTCGGCCGGATTCAACCGCAAGGAGGTCGACGAGGCGCTCACGATCCACGCGGAGGAGTTCGAGGACCGCAGGCTCGTCGAGGAACGCCGCCTCTTCTACGTGGGCGTGACGCGAGCCGAGCACACGCTGTTCATGTCGGGCCACTGGTGGGCAGAGGCGGGCGACAAGCCGAAGGGCCCCTCGGTCTTCCTGCAGGAAATGCACGAGGTCCTCAGCCGCGACAACCCGCCAGGCGACATCAGCGCGTGGGCGCCCGAACCGGAAGCCGACACCCCGAACCCCCTCGCCGAAGACGTGAAAACGCGTCAGTGGCCGGCCGACCCGCTAGGCAAGCGCCGCGACGCCGTGGTCGAAGGCGCCGAGATGGTGCTGGCCGCACTCGACGCCCTGCGCAACGCCCCGCCAGAGCCGCTGCCGCTGATCTTCGACGAGCCTTCCGAGGTGGTCTCCGAGGACTACCCGCCACCAGACGAGCCACCGGACGACGACTTCCCGCCAGAGCCCGAACCGCTACCGGACGACGTCGTCCCGGACGACCCGGAGATGCCGGAATCGGACGACCCGGAAGGCTGGGCGGCGGACGTGGACGTCCTGCTGGCCGAACGCGCGGCCTCGATGAACCGCCGCGAACAGGTGGAGCTCCCCGACCACCTGTCGGTCAGCCAACTCGTCGAGCTGGCCAAGGACCCGGACCTGCTGGCCCGCCGCCTCCGCCGCCCACTCCCGTTCCCGCCGAACCCGCTGGCCCGCCGAGGCACGGCCTTCCACACGTGGCTGGAAAACCGCTTCGGCGCCACGCGACTGCTCGACATCGACGAGCTACCGGGCGCCGGCGACGCCGACGCCGCACCGGACGCCGACCTCGAACGCCTGAAGGAGGCGTTCCTGCAGAGCGCCTGGGCCGACCGAACGCCATACGACGTCGAGGTGCCGTTCGAGGCGGAGTTCGACGGAATTTCGGTGCGCGGTCGAATGGACGCCGTCTACAAGGACCCGGACGGCTGGACCGTCGTCGACTGGAAGACCGGCGCGGTGCCGGAAGCGGACGCCTTGCCCGCGCTGTCGGTGCAGCTCGCGGCGTACCGGCTGGCTTGGGCGGCGTTGGTGGGGGAGCCGCTGGAACGGGTCCGGGCCGCGTTCCACTACGTGCGGCACGACCACACGTTGCGGCCGGCGGACCTGCTGGACGAGCAGGGGTTGAAGGACCTGATCCGGACTGTGGAGTGACCCGGTGCGGCTCAGGTGCTCGCGGGTGCGTGCGATTCCTTCAGCACTCGCTCGTACAACACCTCGAGCAGCCACCGGCCGAAGAGCGAAGGCCCGAACTCGGGCGACCGGTCCTCCGGCGGCACCATCAGGTCCGCCGAGGAGTCGTCCGCGACCACGACGCCGATGCCGTAGTAGTCGAGTTCGATGTACGACCAGGCCTGCGACTCGTCGGAGCGCGGAAGCAGCACCGCGCAGGGCGCCAGGGTCAGCAGGGTGCCGCACGACTGCAGGGCGCGGTCCGTGGTCGACTCGCTGACCAGTACGCCGACGAGTTCGACGGCCGCGACGGGTAGGCGGTCGTGGGCCTCTGGCTCGAACCAGGAGCGGAACCAGGACGGGTCGGCGCGTGGTGGCCAGCCGTTCTGGGTTCGCCACTCGTGGACCTCGGGCAGCAAACGCACCACCGCGGACACCTGCTGGCCCAGCACGGCGACGTCGGGTACGACGACTCCGTCCCAGGCGAGCGCGTGCGCGGCGCGTTGAAGAAGCGTTTGCACAGGGCGCATCCTAGGGTTCCTCGCGCGGAAAATGACAGCGTTTGCGGGATACTTGGTTAAGGATTACCCAGGGTGGTCATGGGGCCGCTTTGGCCACTTTCCAGGCCCAAGCGACGAGTGGGATCTGCAGCGGCAGGCGACCATACGCCAGTGCGCGCGCCTTTGGCGACTTGGAGCGGAAGTCCAGAGCCATTTTCACGTTTGCTGGGAACACCGCGATGAAGAACGCGGCGGCTGCGACGCCGCCCAGCTTGCGTGTTCGCGGGACCGCCACCGCCGTGGCCAGGGCCAACTCGGCCACGCCCGAGATGTGGGTCCACTGCCGCGGGGTGCCTGGCAGGGTGCGCGGGACGATCGCGTCGTAGTACTTCGGCCTGGTGAAGTGGGTTGTGCCCGCCAGGCCTAGCAGTGCGGCGAGCGCCCACGCCGACCGCGCTCGGGAACGGTTCGGTTCCATGCCGTCACCCTGTCATGCCTACGCGGCGTAGGCGAGGTGGGGCTGGCCTATTCTCCACGGGCGTGGCAGGTGATTCTCATCATCCCGAACGCGCCGCGGTGGCCGCGCTGAGCGACTCCTTCGTCGCCGGTCTTCGCGAGTGGATCACGATTCCGTCGATCGGCGTCGATCCCGCACATCGCGTCGACGTGCAGAGATCCGCCGAGTGGCTGGCCGGGCAGCTGGCAGCGGACGGCTGGCCGGAGATCGAAATCTGGGACCACGGGCCGGCGTTGCCCGCTGTCTACGCCTGCTGGAGAGCCGAGGATCCCGATGCGCCGACCGTGCTCGTTTACGGTCACCACGACGTGCAGCCGGTCGACCCGGTCGAGCGCTGGCACCATCCGCCGTTCGAGCCCGTGACCAGCGGCGACGAGCTGCACGGCCGGGGTGCGAGCGACGACAAGGGGCAGGTCGCGATGCACCTGCTCGCGGTGAAAGCGCATCTGGCAGCCACCGGACAGAATGCGCCGAGCGTCACGCTGAAACTCTTCATCGAGGGTGAGGAGGAATCGGGTTCGCCGCATCTGCGAAAGCTGCTCGAGGCGCACAAAGATGATCTTTCCTGCGATCTGGTGGTGTTCACCGACACCGCATTGCACGAACGCGACGCGCCCACGGTCAACACCGGGCAGCGCGGTGTTCTCGGCGGTGAGATCACGTTCTTCGGCGGCACCGACGACGTGCATTCGGGGCGGGCCGGTGGCGCGATCCCGAATCCCGCGACGGCGTTGGCGAAACTGATCGCCGCGCTGCACGACGACGAAGGCCGGGTGCAGCTGCCGGGCTTCTACGAGGACGTCAACGAGCCGTCCGCGCGGGAGCGGCAGGACTACGCCGAGCTGCCGTTCGACGAGCAGAAGTGGTTGGCGCACAACGGAGGCGGCGCGCAGACGACAACGGGCGAACCCGGCTACACCACGCTGGAACGCATCTGGGTCCGGCCGACCGCCGAGGTGAACGGCCTGAGCAGCGGCTACACCGGCCCCGGCCTGAAGACGATCGTTCCGGCGACCGCCACGGCGAAGATCAGCTTCCGGCTCGTGCCCGACCAGCTGCCCGAGAAGGTGGCGGACCAGCTCAAGGAGTTCGTCGCCAAGCACACACCGCCGGGCATTCGTGCCGAGGTCGGCTTCCGCGGCGAGGGCGTGCCGCCGTACGCGATCAGCCCGGCCGACCCGGCCAACGCCGCCGTGAAAGAGGCGATGGAGCTCGCGTTCGACCAGCCCGTCAAGTTCGCGCGGGCCGGCGGATCGGGTCCTGCGGCAGTGCTCCAGGCGTGGCTTGGGGTGCCCCTCGTCTACCTCGGCGCGACCTTGCCGGATGATCGCGTGCACGCGCCGAACGAACGCGTTGTAGTGCCACTGCTCCTCAAAGGTGCGGAAGCGGCGGCTCACCTGTGGCGGATGCTGCCCGAGAGGTTGACTCGATGAGCCTGTCTGACGAAGCGTCGCATTCGCTCGTCGGTGTGATCAGGATGCCCGACCAGGTGCAGAGCCCGGTCCGTGCCATCGTCAAACGCGTGATCGGGGCGTCGGCCGCGCTGTTGCTCGCGGTGCTGATCGTCTATCTCGATCGGGACGGCTACCGCGACGTCAACGGGGATGGCGTCTCGTTGCTCGACTCGTTCTACTACGCGACGGTGTCTCTCTCGACGACCGGCTACGGCGACATCACGCCCGCCTCGTCGTCAGCGCGGCTGGTCAACGTTCTGGTCATCACGCCGTTGCGGGTCCTGTTCCTGATCGTGCTGGTCGGCACGACACTCGAAGTTCTCACCGAGCGCTCCCGTCAGGCGTTGCGCATTCAGAAGTGGAGGCGGGTCGTGCGGGACCACGTTGTGGTCGTGGGTTATGGCACCAAGGGACGCTCAGCGGTAGCGGCCCTCATGGGCGACGGTGTCGAGCCCGGCTCGATCGTCGTCGTCGACACCGTGCAGGAGTCGCTCGACGCCGCGTCCGCCATCGGGCTCGTGACCGTGCATGGTTCCGGTACGCGCAACGACGTGCTGAGGGTCGCCGGTGCGGCCCGAGCGCGCGCGATCGTCGTTGCCCCGAACCGGGACGACACGGCGGTGCTGATCACGCTCACCGCCCGCGAGCTCGCGCCCAAAGCACAGATCGTGGCTTCGGTGCGAGAGCGGGAGAACGAGCACCTGCTGAAGCAGTCCGGTGCGGACTCGGTGGTGGTGTCGTCGGAAACGGCAGGTCGCCTGCTCGGCATGGCCACGGCGACGCCGACCGTGGTCGCGATGGTGGAGGACCTGCTGACGCCGGACGCCGGCCTCGCGATCGCGGAACGCGACGTCGAGCCGGGCGAGATCGGTGGGTCGCCGCGGCACCTGTCGGACATAGTGCTGGGTGTGGTGCGCGGCGGGACGTTGTACCGGGTCGACGCACCGGAAGCCGACGCGATCGAGCCGGGTGACCGGCTGCTCTACGTCAAGAAGGTGACTCCCGCAGGGGAGTAGGGCCGGGTGCCCGCCTCGAGTTGCGGAGGCGGGCACCTGTCCGAGGTCAGATGTACAGGCCCCACGCCTGGTCGACGTACTCCAGGCAGTCGTACTGCACGAGCTGCGTGTTGTCGCCGCCGCGGGCGAGCAGGCACTTGCCGCTGTTGACGTTCTGCACCCAGAACCAGTCCGGGCGACCGGGGTAGTCGTTGAAGCGCCAGTACTGGTCCGCGTAGTCCAGGCACGTGAACTGGATGGCCGCGGCTTCGTTGCCGGTGCCGAAGACGAGCAGGCACTTGCCGCTGTTCACGTTGCGGATCTGGAACTGCCCGTTGCCCTTCTCGACGAGAGTCCACTTCTGGTCGGCGTAGGGCAGGCACTGGTACTGGACGGCCAGCTCGTGGTCGGCCCCACCTCGGGCCAGCAGGCACTTGCCGGTGTGCAGGTTCTGCAGCCAGGCGTTGTTGAGATCGGCCGCGCCGGCCGGTTGGACGGCGCCGGTCAGCGCGACCAGCACTCCGAAAAAAATGGTCGCGATGCGAACACGTACACGCTTCACAGAGCCCCCCAGGCTGATTGAAGGACCTCGATGCCCCCATCTGCGGTCCGAGCGTCACAATAGGGGGCGATCGTGTGGCGTGGAATAGGCCGAACGGAGCTAAGAAACCGGCTCCTGGCGGGGCGTGGGCAGGACCGCGGGCGCTCGCAGAGGTGCGTAGCGGAAGAGGAACGCGTAGAAGCCACCGGCCAGCGCGGCCATGCACAGCAGCAGTGCGGTGAGGCGGCGTCCGACCGGCAGTCCGGCCGGGACCGAGGCGGCGGACGACACCATGTCGTTGCCGGTGTTGATGATCTCGACGGTCTCGCCCTTGCGGTGACCACAGCCGTCGAGCTTGGCTTGCTTCTTCTCGCCGTTGGCATCCCACTCGACGGTGTCCATGCCCTGGCCGCACGACCCCGTCTCGACGACGGTGGCGGCCACGGGTCTAGGGGGTTCCTCGGCGCCGAGCACCTTGGCAGGCACTAAAAGCGCGACCGCGACCCCGATCCCGACCAGTCCAACGACCAGCAGGATGAACACCCATCTGTTCGGGCTTCGCGGAACCGCCACACTGCGATGTTCGCAGACGCGGCGGTCCGCGTGGAGCCCAGGTTTACTTCGGCAGCTGACGCAGCTGCTCGACCTTGATGGTCTTGCCGTCGGACACCGTTCCGGTCACCGCGACGAGGTCGCCGTTCTTCGGCTTCTCGCTGACCGCGGACAGGTCGAGCGGCGTCTGCAGGCCGTCGAGCTGCACCAACGTGGCGTTGTTGCCGTTGACGTCCTTGACCGTGCCCTGCTCCTTGGCCTTGGCCAGCGCCACGTTCAGCGCCTTGCCGTCCTTCACGCGCACGGTCACGCGCTGGTCCGCCTTGAGCCCGGCGAGGTCACCGCCACGCAGCTTGGTGGAGCTGTCAGTGGTCAACGACACCTCGCTGCCGTCGTCCTTGGTGATCGTGAGCTTGCCGGTCTCGACCGACTTCACGCGTCCGACGACGAGCGTGCTGTCCTTGAGCTTCACCTTGTCCGGGTGGCCGGGCTTGCCGGGGTGGCGCTCCGCGAACCTCCCGGGCGGCCCGTCGGAGTTGTCGGCCGCCGTCGCGACCGCGATGCCGCCGACGGTGAGCCCGACGGCCGCGACGATGGCGCCGGCCCACGCAGATTTCTTCGACATGGGCATCAGCGTGCGCGTGCATGCTGAGCGTCAGCTGAAGGCGAGTCGCCCGAAGTCCGGATGATCAGCAGAATGGTGTGGTGTCCGCCAGGGTGTTGGTGATCGAGGACGCCGAGGCGATCGGCGCCGCGGTGTCGTCCGCGTTGCGCGAGTCCGGGTACGAGGTGCAGCACCGGCTGGACGGACGCCAGCTGGAGACCGACCTGGGCCGGTTCCGGCCCGATCTGGTCGTGCTCGACGTGATGCTGCCCGGCCGGGACGGGTTCCAGCTGCTCGAGGTGATCCGGCGGGCGTCCGGGGCGGGCGTGGTCATGCTGACCGCTCGCGACGGGGTGCCTGACCGGCTGCGCGGGCTGTCCGGTGGCGCCGACGACTACGTGGGCAAGCCGTTCGTGCTGGCTGAGCTGGTGGCTCGGGTCTCTGCGGTGCTGCGTCGGCTCGGGCGGACGCCGTCCACGGTGCAGGTCGGGGACCTGGTCGTGGACGCTGACGCCGGCGTCGTCATGCGGGCTGACCAGGCAATCGAGCTGACTGCCACCGAGCTGCGGCTGTTGGTCTATTTGGCGGCTCAGCGCGGGCGGGTGGTGTCGAAGACGCAGATCCTGACCGCGGTGTGGGGATATGAGGACTACGACCCGAACCTGGTCGAGGTCCACATTTCTGCCGTGCGGCGGAAGTTGGAGGAGCACGGGCCTCGGCTGGTGCACACCGTGCGTGGGCTGGGGTACGTGTTGCGGGCCGAAGAATGAACCTCCGCACGGTCTCGTTGCGGCGCCGGGTCGCTGTTTCGGTGCTGCTGGTGTTGTTCCTCGTGCTGGTGGCTTTGGTCATCTCGGTCGACCGGACGTTTGCGGGGCAGTCCAACAAGGACGTCGACATCGTTCTGCTGGATGCCGGGAACCGTGCGGGCATGTTGGTTTCGCGCGGCGTTGCGCCGCGGGACGTGGTCCGGCAGCTGTCCAAGCGGAACATTCATGTGACTGTCGAGCTGCCCAACGGGACGCGGTTCGGTGAGGCGCCGGAGGAAGGGCCGTTCCAGCGCAAGAACCAGGTGATTCGCGGGGCCAAGTACACGTTCTACGCCGACACCGAGGCGATCTCGCAGGCGCAGGGGCGGTTGCGGAAGCTGCTGATCATGCTGGGGCTCGGGGCCATCGTGGTCACCGGGGTGTTGATGATCTGGGTGGTGCGGCGGGCTCTGGCGCCGTTGGACGCCATGACTTCCTTGGCTGAGGCCATTGCTCGTGGGCATCGGGGTGGGCGGTTGAATCCTGCTCGCACGGATACCGAGTTGGGGCGCACGGCTGCTGCCTTTGACGAGATGTTGGATTCGTTGGAGGGGTCTGAGCAGCGGACTCGGCGGTTTGTTGCTGATGCTGCTCATGAGTTGCGCACGCCCATTACCGGGGTTCAGGCGGTGGCTGAGGCTCTGGTGGCTGCTCCGGTGGATTCTCCTGATCGGGATCAGATGTCGTTCTTGCTGGTGCGGGAGGCTCGGCGGGCTGGGCGGTTGGTTGACGACCTGCTGGCGCTTGCTCAGTTGGATGCCGGGTATGAGATGCAGCGGGAGTCGGTGGATTTGTTGGCGTTGGCTGAGGCTGAGGTTGCTCGGACTCGGTTTGTGGCTCCCGACTTTGATATTTCGGCTGAGGGGGAGTCGGTTGTTGTGGTGGGGGATGGGCAGCGGTTGGCTCAGGTTTTAGTCAACCTGGTGGATAATGCTCGGCAGGCTGCTGGGCCTGCTGGGGTTGTGCGGATTGTGGTGGATTCTGCTGGGTTCACTGTTTCTGATAATGGGCCAGGGGTTCCGGAGGGTGAGCGGGAGCGGATTTTTGACCGGTTGGTTCGGTTGGATGATGCTCGGGATCGGCGGTCTGGGGGGTCTGGGTTGGGGCTCGCCATTGCTCGGGGGGTTGTTCGGGCTCATGGTGGGGAGCTGACTTGTTTGCCTTCTGATGGTGGGGCGGTTTTTCGGGTTTGGTTGCCTGGGCCGCCTTTGGCGGGCGCGCCGGGTGCGTAGCGTTCCCCAGTTGGGTTGGCGAGTTCCTGTTGCGTAGGTGGCAAACGATCAGGCACGACTCGTGACGGGGACCCGCCCGCACCGCGCTTCAAGCGTTCAAGCGCCTCGGCTGCGCCATCGGGTCGGCTCGCCTTCGGCCTCGCCGCTTGGCTTCGCCTTCGCGGGATGTGGGTTAGGCGACCTGCGCTGCTGGTGCGGCGAAGGTGTTGCAGGCTGACGTTGAGTTCGCCTTGAAGCCTGCCGTTGCCCAGTGGGCCTGGTTCTTGGCTGAGCCGTGGGCGTTGTGCTCGGGCTTTTCTTCCACCGCGTACTGGAAGTCTTCCTGCGCCTGCCTGGCCAGGTTTGCCGAGACCGAGCCCTTGCCTGCCGCGCCGGTCAGGAACATGCCCGCGAAGCAGTTGGCCTGCAGTTCGATGCGGCGCGACATTTCCAGGCCCGCTGGGGTCTTCTCGCCTGCGTCGGTGATTTTCAGGTCGGCTGCGCGGAGCAGGCCGGTGAGGGCTTGGACGTGGTGGCCGTACTCGTGGGCGAGCGTCGCCAGGTGGGTGGCCGGGGCGTCGCCGCCGCCGTTGTCGCGCAGGCGGGCGGTGGGCATGTAGATCGTGCGGTTGCGGCCGCAGTAGTAGGCGACTGCGTGGTCGGATTCCGGGGCCGCGCCGCACGGGCCGTCTTTCAGGACTGGGGACGCGTCCAGGGTCGGCTTTTCGAAGGGCAGGTTTGCTGCGGTCAGCAGCGGGCCCCAGGCGTTGTCGAGGCATTCGACGCCTGCGGTGTAGTAGGCGGCCAGTTGTTGGTCTGAGACGCCGAACGGGGGGAGCGTGCAGGTCAGCGGGGCCACCGAGACCGGGGTGACCAGGAACGGGTGGTCTGCCAGGCGGTAGATCGCGCGGGGGCGGACCGGGGTGGACGGCTCGGTGGAAGGGGAAGGCGCTGGGCGGGAGCCTGCCAGGGCGTGGCCCGTCACCAGTCTGGGGCGGCTCAGTTGACCGATTCCGAGGACGAAGGCGACCACCAGCACGAACACCGCTCCGAGCAGGACCGGGTTGTTCTTGGCTGGTTGGGTCACGTTCTCCCCTTTCGGGCCTACGAGACCGAGCCCGGGTCCGCTGCCCAGGTGTTGCACTCGGAGGCCTTGTTCGAGCGGTAACCGCGGTCCACCCAGCTGGCGTTGTTCTGCGGGGTGCCGTGGTCCTTGGTCGGGTAGATGTCGTAGTCGCCTCGGTTGCCTGCGTCGGACAGGCCTACTCGGATCACGTCTATCGGTATTGCGCCGTGCGACAAAGGGGCCAGCGTCATGCCGCCGAAGCAGGTGGCTTGCAGCTCCATCCGGCGGTTCAGGTCGAGGCCCTTCGGAGTATCCCACCCACCCGCCTCGTACTGCGCGCGGTCCGAAGCTTTCAGCATTCCGGTGAGCCACTGGATGTGGTGGCCGTACTCGTGGGCGAGCTGGCCCAGGTACTTGCCGGGGTGGTTCGGGTTGTTCGGGTTGCGTTCCGAGGCGTACGCGTTGGCGGTCCAGTAGATGCCGCCCTGGCAGTAGCGCGCGGTGGAGTCCGGGCGGACGGTGCCGCACGGGTACTGCGCGGTCTCGGTGATGATGTGCAGCTCTACTGGCTGGTACGGCAGGTTGGCTGCGGCCAGGGCCGGCTTCCACATGCTTTCGATGCACGGGAGGGCCGCGCGCAGGAAGCGGTCCTGGCCTGCCGCGGAGTAGTCCATGGCCGGGAGCGGGCAGCCGCTCACGTTGTTCGCGCCGAAGTTCGGCTTCAGGAACGGGTGGTCGGCCAGGGTGTAGACGGCCTTCGGGCCCACCGGGGCCGCGGAGGTTGAAGGAGCGCGGGAGGCGGACGGGCGCGACGAGGTGGTCGTCGTGGTCGTGGCCTCGGTGGTCGTCGTGAAGGAGTACGTGGGGCTGTACGTCGTGTAGTTCGAGTAGCCCGTGTCCTTCACCTTGTTGTTCAAGGTCGCCGCGAAAACACCGACGGCGCCCAGGCCGAGGACGACCACGCCGCCGAGGATCAACGCCACGATCGGGCCGTTGTTCTTCTTGCGCGGCGGCATCGTCGGGTACGGCGCGTAGCCGGGCTGGTAACCGCCCCACGACGGTTGCGGCGGGGGCATGACCTGGCCCGGTGGGGGCGGCGGCGGGCCGTACTGGCCGGGAGGCGGACCGTACGGGGGCGGCGGCGGGCCCTGTGGATTCCCTTGGGACGGCATGCCGTACGACGGTGGCGGGCCTTGCGGCGGACGCTGCCCCAGTGGTGCGGGCATCGGCGGAGGGCCGACCGGGCGTGGCGGTGGCCAGTTGCCCGGCGGCGGTGGTTGCGTCATCGCCTGAGGTCCCCCCATTGGTGAGCCTGGGTCGGGTACGAGCATATGCGGAGCGAGATCACGTGTCCCCCGACCGGGCTAACGCGTCCCGTCCGCGTCCATGAGACGCGCGGGCCGGGGGATCGGTTCACGAGACGTCCGCCGAGCTCGCGGCCCAGGTGTTGCAGGCCTTGATGTCGTTCTGCTTGTGGCCGTGCATGACCCAGCGCTGGTTGTTCGGCGCGCTGCCGTGGTCTGGCGTGCGGTTGTAGTCGCCGCGTTGGCCGGCGTCTTGCAGACCGGTGTTCACGACGTCCATGGGTATGACGTTCTTGTGCGAGAACGGGGCCAGGGTCATGCCGCCGAGGCAGGTGGCCTGCAGTTCGAGCCTGCGGTTGAGCTCGAGGCCCTTGGGGGTGTCCCAGCCGCCGACGTCGTACTGGGCCTGGTCGGCGGCGCGCAGCAGGCCGGTCAGCCACTGGATGTGGTGGCCGTACTCGTGGCCGAGCTGGCCGAGGTACACGCCGGGGTGGCGGGTCGTGGCGCCCTCGTTCGCGTAGAAGTTGCCGGGCCAGTAGATGACGCCACGGCAGAACATCGCGGTGGTGTCGTTGCGGCGTGATCCACATGGGGTCTGCGTCGTGCCGGTGAACACCTGCAGCTCGACCGGCTGGTACGGCAGGTTCGCGGCTTTGAGGGCCGGCTGCCACGCCTTCTCGATGCACGGTAGCGCGGCGGCGAGGAACCGCTCCTCGCCGGCCGGGTTGTACTGCATCGCGGGCAACGGGCACGAGGCGAAGTCGTTCGCGCCGACGCCGGTGCCGAAGATCGGGTGGTCGGCGAGCTTGTAGACCGCCTTCGGGCCCGGCGGGGTCGTGGGCGTGCTCGACGTCTGCGTGGTGCGGGTGGACGTCGTCGTGGTGGTGGTCGTGGTCGTCGTCGTTGTGTAGGTGTAGGTCGGGCTGTAGGTGGTGTAGGCCGAGTAGCCCGTGTCCTTCACCTTGCTGTTGAACGCGGCCGCGAAGACGCCGACTGCGCCGAGGCCGAGGATCACGACGCCGCCCAACACGAGCGCGAGGATCGGGCCGTTGCTGCTTTTGCGGCGTGGGGGCATGACGGGATACGGCGCGAACCCCGGCTGAGGGTGGTGGCCCCAGGTGGGTTGCGGTGGCGGCATCACCGGACGCGGCGGGGGAAGGGGAGCGCGGCCGGGCGGCGGGCCGTACGGCGGGGGACCCAGAGGCCTCATCGGAGGCGGGCCCATCGGCGGACGCATGCCGGGAGCGGGCGGCGGTCCCACGGGACGCATGCCGGGCGGAGGTCCTTGAGCGGGGCGAGGAGGCATCGGCGGCCCGTACGGCGGTGGTGCGGGCACAGGCGGTGGCCCCACCGGGCGTGGCGGCGGCCAGTTGCCCGGCGACGGTGGTTGCGTCATCGCCGAAAATCCCCCAGATGGCGTCTGTTCGAAAGTCCGCCGGAGCATATGAGGACTCCGCTATTGTCCGCAGCCGTGTTGAAGAACTGGGGAGTGGCGATCTTCGCCGCGGCCGCGCTGACGTCCACAACGGCTGTTGGCGCGCTCGCGCAGCCGCTTCCGGGGACGGTCAGCACCGAGGTCCGGATGAAGCTCGAGCGCGACTCGAAGCTCACCGTCACCGAGACCGTGCACGTGCCGGACGGCAAGACGGTCAACCGGACCGTCCCTTTGCGACTCGCCGTCGGCAACGACCTGGAGCGTCAGTACCAGGTCACCGACGCGAAGGTCGAGGGCAGCGGCAAGGCGACGGTCGGCGACGACCAGTTCTCCGTCAAGCTCGAGGGCGGCCAGGCCACCCTGACCTACACGGTCGTCGGCGCGGTCGCCCCGGTCGGTGACGCGCTGGAGGTCCGCTGGCAGGTCGCGGGCGGCTGGGACACCGAGCTCGACAAGGTCGCCGTCACGTTCTCCGCACCCGACTCGCCGACGTCGGTCAACTGCCTCGCGGGTCCCGTCGGGTCGTCGCAGCCGTGCACCAGCGCGGACCTCGCGGACGGCAAGGGCGTGCGGGCGCAGGAGATCAAGCTCGCCGCCGGTGAACGCGTCGATGTCGCGATCGGACTGTCCGCCGGGGTCGTGCCGCCGAACGCCGTCGTGGTGCAGCAGTCCGGCCTGGCCGCCGCGTTCGCGCTGACCCCGGTGAGCGGCATCGCGCTCGGTGCGTTGCTGGTGTTGCTGCTCGGCGGTGTCGCGCTGCTCTGGTACCTGCGCGGCCGGGACGTCGCGGCGCTCTCCAGCGAGGTCGGCGCGGTCTCCGTGCTGGTGCGCGACCAGAACAACCGGGTCGCGTTCGCCTCGCCCGACGGGGTGCTGCCCGGTCAGGTCGGCACGGTCGTCGACGAGCACGTGGACGTCGTGGACGTGACGGCCACGGTGATCGACCTGGCTGTGCGCAACTACCTGTGGATCGCTGAGGTCGAGGGTCACGACTGGCAGATCGTGCGCCGCAACCCGGCCGACGACTCGCTGTCCGGGTACGAGAAGGCCGTCTACGAAGCCCTTCTGCCGCAGGGCGTCGACGCGGTGACGGTGTCCGAGCTGCGCGGCCGGCGGATCGACCTCGCCCAGGTCCGCGAGCGGCTCTACGCGGACGTCGTCGAGAAGCGCTGGTTCGTGCGCCGGCCCGACGCCGAGCGCAGCCTGTTCTGGTGGGTCGGCATCGTGGTCGCGGTGCTGGGCGTGGTCGCCACGGTCGTGCTGGCGCTGACGATCGGCAACGCGCTGTTCGGCCTCGCGGTCGCGGTCGGCGGTGTCGCGCTGGCGTTCGGCGCCCGGTCGATGCCCGCCCGCACCAAGCGCGGCAGTGAGCTGCTGGAGCACGTCCGGGGCCTGCGCGGCTACCTGCACGGCGTGACGCCGGACGACGTTCCGGAGGACGACCGCGAGCTCGTCTTCTCCCGGTCGTTGCCGTACGCGGTGGTGCTCGGCGAGACCGAGCGCTGGCTCGCCACGTTCGGTCAGCAGGACCTCTATTGGTACGGGAACGCCTCCGATTTCCGCCGCAGCTTCCCCGCGTTCCTGGGGGCACTGGACGGCGTGCTCGCCCAGGCGGGCCACCTTCGATCGCTTCGGACGCCGAACCCGTAGGCTGGCGGGCATGGCCTCACCCGAACTGCACAGGTTCACGTTGCCCAACGGCCTGCGGGTGGTGCTCGCCCCCGACGCCAGCGCACCGGTCGTCGGCGTCAGCGTGCACTACGACGTCGGCTTCCGCTCCGAGCCGGAGGGGCGCACCGGGTTCGCGCACCTCTTCGAGCACCTGATGTTCCAGGGCAGTGAAAGCCTGGAGAAGCTGGCGCACTTCCGACATGTGCAGTCGTCGGGTGGCACGTTCAACGGGTCCACACACCCGGACTACACCGACTACTACCAGGTGCTGCCGAGCGCGGCGCTCGAGCGGGCGCTGTTCCTCGAGGCCGACCGCATGCGCGCGCCGAAGCTCACCGAGGAGAACCTCCGCAACCAGATCGACGTGGTGAAGGAGGAGATCCGGCTCAACGTGCTGAACCGCCCGTACGGCGGGTTCCCCTGGATCCTGCTGCCGCCGGTGCTGTTCAAGACGTTCGCCAACGCGCACAACGGCTACGGCGACTTCGTCGACCTGGAGAGCGCCACGGTCGACAACTGCGCGGAGTTCTTCGACACCTACTACTCGCCGTCCAACGCGGTGCTGACGGTCGCGGGCGACCTCGACGTCGAGACCACCAAGGCGTTGGTGGAGAAGCACTTCGGCGACGTGCCCGCGCGGCCCAAGCCGGAGCGCCCCTCGTTCGCCGAGCCCGCACCGCAGGGCGAGGTGCGGCAGGAGCACGGCGACGCGCTGGCCCCGCTGCCCGCGATCGCGATCGGCTACCGCGTGCCGGACCCGGTCACCGACATCGACGGCTACCTCGCGTACCTGGTGCTCGCCGGCGTGCTGACCGACGGCGACAGCTCGCGCCTCCAGCAGCGCCTCGTGCACCGCGAGGGCATCGTGATCGACCTGAACGCCGGCTGCGGCCTGTTCGGACCGTTGGAAGCCCGCGACCCGGACACGTTCAGCATCACCGCGATCCACACCGCCGAGGTCTCGCCCGACCAGGTCGTCGCGGCGATCGACGAGGAGCTGCAGAAGCTCGCGCAGGAGCCGCCGTCGGCAGAGGAGCTGGCGAAGGTCACCGCGCGCTGGGCGTCGACCATGCACAAGGAGCACGACCGGCTCACGAACCGCACGCTGGGCCTCGGCTCCGCGGAGCTGCTGTTCGGCCGCGCCGAGCTGATCTACGAACTGCCCGAGCGGATCGCCTCGGTGACCGTGGACGAGGTGTCCGCAGCGGCCAAGGCCCTGCGTCCCGACGCCCGTGCCCTTCTTCTCGTCAAGCCCACCGGAGGAGCTCAGTGACCGCCGCCAAGACCCATCGTTCGGCCGAGGAGATCGGGCGCACCGAAGTCGGTCCGCGTCCGCTCCCCGAACTGGGCGTGCAGAAGGCGGCCGCCGATCTGTCCACCGTGGACACCGTGCTGCCGAACGGCCTGCGGGTGATCGCGGTGCGCCGTGCCACCGTGCCGATGGTCGAGATCCGGCTGCGCGTGCCGTTCGCCGACCCGGCCGCGTCGAGCACGGGCTCGCAGCACTCCGCGGTGGCCGAGCTGCTCGCGAACACCGTGCTGACCGGCACCGCGTCCCGGTCCCGCGTGCAGATCGACACCGAGCTGGCGCTGGTCGGCGGCGAGCTCGACTCCGTGGTCGACCCGGAGCGCCTGAGCATCACCGGCAACGCGCTGGCCACCGGCCTCGGCACCGTCCTGGACGTGCTGCGCGACGTGCTGACCTCGGCCTCGTACCCGGCGGAGGAGCTGGAACGCGAGCGCGCCCGGCTCGTCGAGCGCATCACCATCGCCCGCTCGCAGCCGAGCGTCATCGCGCGCGAGGCGTTGCAGAAGGTCCTCTACGGCGACCACCCGTACGCCAAGGAGATGCCGGAGGCCGACGAGGTCGCCGCCGTCACCCGTGACGACGTGGTGGCGCTGCACGGCAAGGCTCTGCTGCCGCGCGGCTCGGTGCTCGTGATCGTCGGCGACGTCGAACCCGCGGAGGCCGTCGCGCAGATCGGCGACGCGCTGGGCACGTGGCAGGGCGACGGCGAGGCCGTCCAGCTGCCGCCACTGCCCGAGGTCGAGGGTGGCGACGTGCTGCTGGTGCACCGCGCCGGTGCCGTGCAGTCGCAGATCCGCCTTGCCGCACAGGCGATTCCGCGCACCGACCCGCGCTACCCCGCGCTGCAGCTCGCGAACCTGGTCTACGGCGGGTTCTTCTCGTCGCGCCTGGTCGAGAACATCCGCGAGGACAAGGGCTACACCTACAGCGCCCGTTCGCACCCCGAGTTCACGATCCACGGCGCCACGCTGCTGATCGACGCGGACACGGCCTCCGACGTGACGGCGGCGGCGTTGCTGGAGACCCGCTACGAGCTCGCCCGGCTCGGCCTGGTGCCGCCGACGGAGTCCGAAGTGGACGTCGCGCGCAGCTACGCGATCGGCACGCTGCTCACCACGACGTCTTCGCAGTCCGGCCTGGCGTCGTTCCTGGTGAACCTCGTCGCGCTCGGCCTCGGCATCGACTGGCTGGTGGCGCACCCGCAGCGCCTGCAGGCCGTCACGCCGGAGCAGGTCGCCGCGGCGGCGCTGGAGTTCTTCGCTCCCGGCAACTTCACCGGTGTGCTGGTCGGCGACGCCGAGCTGCTCAAGCCGAAGCTGTCGGCCCTGGGCGGGGTTTCGTTCCAGTGAGCTTCGATCTAGTCGGTCTGCCCGCGCTGTCGCGGTTCGCGATCGACCGGTCCGAGCCGTTGCGCGGCGATTCCGAGCGAATCGCCGCGCTGTGGCCCAAGGCCCGGATGATCGTGGTCGACACGCGCGGGCGGACCCTGGTGGCCGACCGCGGCACCCGCGTGGTCGACCGGTCCGCGCTGGAGTTCGGCGACGAGCCGCCGCTGGGTGCCGCGCTGCTCGGGGAGCAGGACGGCGTGGCCTACTTCGCCGTGCTGATGCCGGCGGAGGAGGACGGGCAAGTTCCCGTCGGTCGTTCCTGGATGCTGCCGGAGCTGACGGATTCGCCGCAGTGGCTGGACCTCCGCCAGGCCGGGGCGACGTTGGACGACACGTCGGCCGGGTTGTTCACCACGGCCGCGGCGTTGTTCCAGTGGCATCGGCTCGGCAAGTTCTGCGCCAAGTGCGGTGCGGCCGTGGTGTTCGAGAAGTCCGGCTGGGTCAGCGCGTGTTCCGGGTGCGGGCGGGAGGAGTACCCGCGCACCGATGCCGCGGTGATCTGCCTCGTGCACGACGGCGCGGATCAGGTGCTCGTCGCCCGTGGACCGGAGTGGCCTGAGGGCAGGTTCTCCGTGCTGGCCGGGTTCGTCGAGGCCGGCGAGTCGCTGGAAGCCTGCGTGGCACGGGAGATCTTCGAAGAGGTCGGCGTCGCCGTGCGCGACATCCGGTACCTCGGGTCGCAGCCGTGGCCGTTCCCGCGGTCGTTGATGATCGGCTTCGAGGCCGTGGCGGATCCTGCTGAGCCGTTGCGGCCCGCTGACGGTGAGATCGCCGAGGCCAAGTGGGTCTCGCGGGCCGATGTCCGCAAGGCGATCGAGGAGCCCGGGAGTGTGCCCGGGCTCGGGCTCGCCGGTGGGGCTTCGATCGCGTTCCGGATGCTGCAGTCCTGGGCTTTGCAGGACTGACGCACCACCCGGTTGCCGCGCTCACACCTCGGCCGCCGGCATGCGTCCGGACACCAGGGCCTCGCCCAGCGTGGTCAGCGAATGCACGGTCCGCGCGCCGTGCCTGGTCGTCCGGAGCAGGCCCGCGCCGCGCAGCACCCCGGTGTGCCGGCTGACCGACGCGGGTGACGTGCCGACGCGGCGGGCCAGCTCGGTGGTACCGGTGCCCGTGCGGGCGCACTCCAGCACGGCGCGGCGGGTCGGGCCGAGCAGCTCGTCCAGTCCGCTGGGCGCGGTTGCCGTCCACCGGTCGGCGTCCGAGATCGGGTACACGAGCACCGGCGGCAGCTCGGGGTCGGTGAGCGTGCCCGGCAGGCGGCCGAAGTACGACGGCACCAGGCGCAGCCCCCGGCCGCGCAGGTGCAGGTCGAGGTCGTGCGGGGTGTCGACCTCCAGCGTGGAGCCGTCCCACCGGGCGTGCGGGCGCAGACCGGCGAGCAGGCCGTTCACGCCGGCGTCCACGAGGTCGCGGGCGCGGCGAGCCCGATCGGCGGTCACGCTCTCCTGGACCGCCTCGGCGTGCGGTTCGACGAGCACCGAGTGCAGGTGCCGCAGCAGGTCGGCGAGCACGGTCGGCCCGCGTGGTCCGCTCAGCAGCGGGTCGGCCCACGCGGGCAACGGTCTCAAGCGGTCCAGCACCGCCGCCAGCCGGTGCGGTGGTGTCGCGCACAGCGCCGCCAGCCCCGCCTCCAGTCCGCCGGCCGACTCCGGCGGCACCAGCAGTTCCGACACCGGCGCCAGCAGGTGCAGCAGGCGCGGCGCCGGATCGCGGCGGTCGAGCCGGTTCCGCACCGCGTCCAGCCAGCCGTGGAAAACCGGTGGATGAACGCGGTCGCGCAACCGGTGACCCGCGAGCAGCACCTCCCACAGCGGGTCCGCGGTCGGTGCGACGGTCGTGCGCACGAGGTCGTCGGTCGTGAAGTGTAAGCGCAGCAAGAGATTCCCCCTGGTCGAAGCCCCCGGATCGCCATGATGGCGCGACGTTTCCGTTCTGGTGCAACAGTCTTGAGAAGTTCACCCGTCGGGAGGAGAGTCGCTCTCTGCCAGGAGGAATTCCATGAAGGGGGAGAACATGAGGGGAATGGCGAAGCTGGCGGCGGCTGTCGCGTGCGCGGCGCTCCCGACGGTGCTGATCGCGGCTCCGGCACAAGCGGGACCGCCGAAGGGTGACGGTGTGTCGGTGCAGCACTACGCCTGCAACAGCTCGGTGGTGCCACCGAACAGGGACCCGATCTCGGCGATCACGGGCGCCAGTTCCGGTGCGCGCATCCGCACGGGCTCGTCCACGTCCTGCACGTCGGTCGGCGCGAGCGAACCCTCCGACCGGCTGGACTACTACTGCTGGACGCTGGGCAGCGACAGGGCCACGTGGACCTACCTGCGCAACGTCCGCACCGGCAAGCGCGGCTGGACCCGTGACGACCTGCTGCCGGGTGGTGGCAGCAACTACGCCTGCCCGCAGTAACGCCCGCGAAAGCGATCGGACGCCGCGGCTTTGCGGCCGCGGCGTCCCGCCTGCATTCCGTTGATCGTCCATTTGCGACAGACGACTCGGCTTGCCTCGGGCGAGCAAGGTTGTCAGGCGATCTGCTCGATGTAGCCGTCCGGGCGGATGGTGGCTTCGAGGCCGTTCAGGGCGATGTTGGTGCCCTTGCCGTCGGACAGGTCGAGGCCGGGGACGAACGTGCCGGCCAGCGGGTGGTCGCAGCCCGTGTCGTAACGGATGTCGGTGCCCTGGATCATCGCGGAGATGCGGGACTTGACCTCCGGCAGGTCCAGCAGGTCGCTGAACATCGCGTGCAGCTCGCGGGACTGCGGGTCCGGACGGGTCAGCGCGACCTGGGCCATGGTGTTGCGCAGCACCCGTTCCGCGACGGGGTGGCGTTCGGTGGTGTAGGTGTCGATCAGCGCGGAGTCGCCGGTGGCGAGCTTCCAGCCGAGGTTGAGCGCGTCCTGCAGGCCGAGGTTCAGGCCCTGGCCGCCGAACGGCGAGTGGACGTGGGCCGCGTCGCCCGCCAGCAGGACGTTGCCGCGGCGGTAGGTGGTGGCCTGGCGGGTGTTGTCGGTCCAGCTGGTGGCGGTGTGGACGGCGGTGATGCGCACGTCGCGGCCGCTGACCCTGCGCAGGGCGGCTTCGAGTGACTCGCGGGTCACGTCCCTGGTCTCCGGCGGGCCGTCGAACTCCATCAGCATGATCCGGCCCTTGAGCGGGCCGAAGGCGTGGACGCCGTGCGGCGTGCGGTGCCAGCCGAACGGCAGGTCGCCGTCCAGGTCGACGATGGCCTGGTAGCCGGTGAGGCTGGGGCCGGTGCCGGGGAAGTCGAAGCCGGCGAGCTTGCGGACCGTGCTGCGGCCGCCGTCGCAACCGATGACGAAGTCGGCGTCCGGGAGTTCGGTGACCTCGACACCGCGGCGGATCTCCACGCCCAGTTCGCGGGCGCGGGCTTCGAGCGCTCGTTCCAGCGTCTGCTGCATGAGCATGATGAGCGGCAGACCGTCCAGTTTGAACAGTCCGGCGAAGTGACCGGTGGAGCCGCGGCTGTGCCAGGCCAGGCGGGCGGCGTCGGCTTCGCTCGCGGCGTCGATGGCGTGCCCGAAGCCGCGCATGGCGAGCATCTCGTACGTGCGGCCGCTGATCATCTGCGCCTTGATGGTGTCGGCCTGGGCGGTGAGGCGTTCGAGCACGGTGGTGCGGACGCCGTGTAGGGCTAGTTCGCAGGCGAGCAGCAGACCGACCGGACCGGCACCCACAACTGTCGTTTTCATGCTCAACATTTGAGCGTGAAAACGTGCCGTCGTCAAACGTCATTTAGGATGAGGTGGTGACCGAGCCGATTTTTGCCTGGCTGTACGTCCAGCAGGGCGTGGACGCCGTGAGGGCCGCGATGGGGCGGCGGATGGAAGAGGACGCCGGCTGCTCGCTGCTCGAGCACGTGGCGCTCTACCAGCTGTTCCGGAACGGCGGGCGGTTGCAGATGTCCGAGCTCGTCGAGCTGCTGGACGTGAGTCCGTCCGGTGTCACGCGGCTGATCGAGCGGCTGGTCAAGCGCGGCTGGGTCACTCGGGAGCAGCCACCGGACAACCGGCGGCTCGTCCACGCCGTGCTGACGAGTGCGGGCGAGGAGGCGTGCCAGGGCGTCACCGCGCGGGTGTACCGGTCAGCGGTTGCCGAGGAGTTCACCGGGCTGCTGAACGAGCGCGACCTCGCCGACCTGCGCCGGATCGGGCGCAAGCTGATGGAGGGGCACGGTCGGTGGGACGTCAAGCGGTTCGCCCCGGCAGAGTCACAGTCAGAGGAGTGACGGCAGCACGTGCTCCTCGGTGACCATCAAGCCCGTGGTGGCCATGGTCTCGGCCAAGTCCGCGTCCCAGTCGGCCGTTGGAGGGCGGGAGTTCAGGGTCGGCAGTTCGACGCCGCGTGCGATCAACGTGGCCACTGCTTCGCGGTAGTCGTCGGCTGACATCTGCCAGGCCGTGCCGCCCGTCCAGGCCAGGATCTCGTTGGTCACGCGGATGCCGTCGGGCGTGAAGTCGTGGTGGCAGCGGACGGTCTTGCCGTCGAGGTGGTGTTTGGCCTGCGGGGTCAGGCCGTTCGGGAGCACCACCAACGGTCCGGGCAGGCCGGACTCGAGCAGGCGCGGGCTGCGCACGACGGTGACCTCCCCGGCTTCGAGAGTGTCGTTGAGCGTGAGGTAGCCCTGCGAGGTCAGCACCGGGTTGCGGTAGGCGTCGGGGAGGACGCCGGCGCGTTCCCAGTCGGTGCCGGCCAGGGTGAGTGCTTTGTGGACGATGCGGGTGAGCGGGCGGCCGTCGTCGAGGTCGTTGCCCGCCAAGGCGTACCTCGTCGTCCACTGCCTCGGTGACGGCTTCAGCCGGGCGAGGATCGCCGCGGCCTGGTTCGCGATCATCGGCAGCGCGGGCTGCGGGATCTTGCCGTACCTGCGGACGTGCTCGATCCACTCGGCGGCCCAGGGGGCGTGCAGCAGGCCGTGCTCGCGCAGGGCGAACTTCAGGACGGCGTCCGCGGTCGAGGCTTCCGCTGAGGTGGACAGGGCGACCGGCGTGCCGTGCACGGACTCCAGGACCTCCGGCAGGGTGCTGCCGTGGGCGCGGAGGTGCTCGTCGAGGCGGGCCAGCGAGATCTGGCGGCGGGCTGGATGTGCGACCGGCTTGCGCAGCAGTTCGCCGAGAGCGGTGGCGGTGCGTTCGTCCTCGACGCGGAAGCTGAACGCCGACCGTCCGCCGCCCTCCATCGTCTCGCGGGCGAGGCGCCAGAAGTCGGCCAGCTCAGGACGGTCGTACTCGATCACGACGCCCAACTTAGGCCTTGACAGAACGTCCGGGCGAGCGGACTGTACCTAACCATGAGCGTTCTGCCTAATCGTGATAGGCAAGCCGAACGGCGTGAGGCTACCCGAAGGGAGATAGTCGACGCGGCGTGGGAGATCGCGCGCCGCGACGGGCTGGCCGCCGTCACGTTGCGCGAGGTGGCGGCCATGATCGGGATGCGCTCACCGTCGCTGTACTCGCACTTCGACTCGAAGAACGCGATCTACGACGCGATGTTCGGCCACGCCTGGACTGTCTTCCTGGCCCAGGCCGAGCAGCACTTCGCGAACCTGCCGGAAGCGCCGCGCGAGGCGTTGCTGGCCATGGCGCGCCACTTCTTCGACTTCTCGGTCGCCGACGTGGCCCGCTACCAGCTGATGAACCAGCGAGCCATCCCCGGCTTCGTGCCGTCCGAGGCCGCCTACGCCCCGTCTGTCGAGGTCATGCGCCTCCTGCAGCAGGCGATGGGCCGGCTCGGCATCACCGACCCCGCCGACGTCGACCTCTTCCTGGCGCTCGGCGGCGGCCTGTTGGACCGGCAGTTCGCCAACGACCCCGGCGGTGACCGCTGGACCAGCCAGCTGCCCCGCGTGATCGACATGCTCGCCGACGACCTCGACCTTCCCGGACCTCCGCTGAGGAGCAGAAGATGACCGCCGCATTGGCCACGAAACCCAGAACCTCCGCGCTCGACCGCGACACCGCCATGCGCCTCGCGAAGACCGAGTACGAACGGTTCCTCGCGCTGCTGCAGGGCCTCGCCCCGGACGACTGGGCGAAGCCAACCGAATGCCCGGGGTGGGACGTGCGCGCGATGGCAGCGCACTTGCTCGGCATGGCGGAGATGTCCGCGTCGGTGCGGGAGAGCCTGCGTCAGGTCAAGCTCGCCCAGTCCCAGGACGGCGTGTTCATCGACGAGCTGACCGCGTTGCAGATCGACGAACGCGCGCAGATGACACCTGCCCAGATCGTCTCCCGGTACGCCGAGGTGACCCCGCGCGCCGCGAAAGCGAGACGCCGCACGCCGTGGTTCCTGCGCGGGCGGAAGATGCCGGGAACGCAGCTGGTCAACGGCCGGGACGAGGAGTGGACGCTGGGCTTCCTCAACGACGTGATCATGACCCGCGACCCGTGGATGCACCGCGTCGACATCTCGCGGGCCGTCGGCGCTCCGCTGGTGCTGACGGCCGACCACGACGGCGTGCTCGTCGACGACGTGGTCCGCGAGTGGGCTGCGAGTGGGCTGCGCGGCACGGTCAGCCGTTCACGCTCAGGCTGACCGGACCCGCGGGTGGCACGTGGGGTTCCGGCGGCCCTTCGCTGGAGTTCGACGCCGTTGAGTTCTGCCGCGCGCTCTCCGGGCGTGGAACTGCCCCCTTGGGCACCGAAGTGCCCTTCTAGGGGTCGATGCGGTCCAGCGCCGCGCCGTCCCACGTCGTCTGCGTGCACGCGACACCACGGCCGTTCTTGGGCCGCAGCACGTCGTAGATGTGCATGCGCGGGATCTTGTCCGACACGCCCCAGCCGCTCGGCCAGGTGATCACCCAGTCCATGTCGAGGTCGACCAGCAGCCCGAGCATGCGCGCGATCGTCGGGTCGTCGAGGCGTTCGAAGGCCTCGTCCAGCAGCACCAGCCGGAGTGGGTCGAACTCGTCGCTCACCGCGTCGTAGAAGCTCGCCGCCGCCGCGAACAGCGTCACGTACGAGATCAGCCGGGTCTCACCGGACGACAGCTGACGCAGCCGCCGTTCGCGCGGGTTGCCGTCGGGGCCGGTGTCGGCGACGGTCACCGTGAACTGGTGCCACGTCCGGTAGTCGAGCGCCCGCGACAGGATCTCCGCATAACCGCCGGAGTGCGTGTCGCGCTCGTTCTCGATGCGCTCGGTGAAGACGCGGCGCAGCGTGGCGTCCTGCTCCGGCGTGCGCTCGCCGAACGGGAGGCGCACGAGCGCAAGCGCTTGCCGCGTCTGGTCGTCGAGGGCGCTGGACGACTTCCAGGCCAGCTTGACGTGCACGCCCTGGCTGGACCGGGCCTGGGAGAGGACCTCGTTCATGCGCTTGGTCAGGTCCTCGGCGACGGTGATCTGGCCGCGCAGCCACTCGGCCAGGTCGCGGATCAGGTAGTCGGCGAAGATGCCCTGGTACTGCTCGTCGAGGAACCCGCGCTGCTCGGCCAGCTTCGTGGTGACCTGGCGGGCGGCGACGGCGACGGGCTTCGCGCCCTCCTCGCCGGTCACCGTGACGGTGAGCAGTCCGGCGTGCTGTTCGGCGGCGATGTCGTGGCTGCCGGCGAGGGACGTCTGCAGGGCCTGGAGCTTGGCGATCACGGTGGCCTCGGTGCCGCCACGACGGTCGCCCGCGTCCGCGATGGCTTGGCGCACCAAGGACTCTTCGGGAACCTCCTGGAAGGCCGCTGCCAGCAGTCCGGGTGCCCTGAGCGTGGCCTGGAAGTTGCCCGTTGCGCGCTCCAAGCCGTCCTGGGCCTCGGCGACCTGCGTGGAGTTGGTCTCCAGCAACGCTTCCAGCTTCGCTGCCTGCTCACGCGCGGTGGTGATGCTCTCGCGCACGCCCTTGAGGTCCTCGCGCATCTTCTTGCGCGACTTCTCCAACTGCGTGAGCTGCTCGCTGATCTCCTTGGCCTCACCGCCGACCGCGTCGGTCAGCTCGGCCAACGTTCCTGCCTGCGCCGCGTAGTCGACGCACCGGGCATCGGCGTCGGTCTCCGCGGTCTGCCGGTCCGCGACGGCCTCGTGGTAGCGGTGCGAGGCGTCCGTGAGGTCGGAAATCGTGCCCTGGCAACGCCTCTTCACCGCGTCGCCGAGCAGATCGGCCGTGCGCTGGGCATCTGCTGCCGCTGCTTGGGCTTGGCGGAGAGCTTCGGTGTCACTGGGCAGGCCGGCGTCGCCTGCCTGGCGGGTCAGCTCCGACCGTGCCGCTTCCAACCGCGAGTTGGCGTTCTCCAAGGCGTCCCGCAGCTCGAACGTCCGTTGCAGGGCCCGTGCCGCGGACTCCTCGGCGGCCTGGACACGGCTGTGCTTCGCGATCAGCTCGCCGTCGCCGGGGAACGCCGCGACGTGCGCCTCCCAGGTGGCGACGTGGTCGTGGGCGCGGGCCAGTTCGTCCTCCGCGGTGCCGAGTTGCTTGCGCAGCTCGGCGAGTTCCTCTTCCAGAGCCCCGATTCGGCGGCCACGGGCGGCTTCGCGGGCGCCCGCGCCGATGAACTCGGCCTCCGGCTTGGTCCAGCGGCCGGTCAGCACGCCCGTGCGCCAGTCGCCGGTGGTGGCCATGTCGTCCAGCGACACGGCACGCAGCAGGTCCGCGACGAGTGACTCGGGCACCGGCGAGCCCTCGACGGCCGGCACCAGGTAGTCGGCCAGCGAGCGGCCGTCGACCGCGGGCCTCGGCACCGCCAGCACGTCGGTCAGGTCGCTGTTGTGCGGCGTGACCCAGGCGTCCAGCAGGCCGCTCGCCTGCAGCGCGGCCTCCAGGCCTGCTCGTTCGTCGTCACTGAGGGACGGCGCGAAGTCCACCAGGCGGTAGAAGGGCGCGCCGACCGCCGGGTCGCGGTCCGCGGACGTGTACTGGCCCGGCACCGGCACCCGCTCGTTGCCCGAGCGCAGGCCGACGAGCTCCTCGTCCAGCGTGTCCAGGCGAGCACGCAGTTCGGTGCGTTGCTGCGTCAACGCGTGCGCCGCGTCGCGAGCCGTCTGCACCAACGGGCCGACCCACTCACGGGCGGTGGCGCTCAACGCTTTCGCCGCTGCCGGATCCGGGGTTTGGGGCAACGTCAGGGCGTCTGCCGGACGTTCGTCGAGCAACGGCCCGCTCGTCGTCCACACCTCGACCTGCTCCAGCCAGGTCTGCACGACCTCGGCCAGCTCCTGCAGCTCCTGGTTGCGCAGCGCGGTCGACTCGGTCGCGCCGAGCTGGGCGTCGCGGGCCTTCTGCCGCAACGACTCCACCTCGCGGTGTTGCGCGTCCAGCTGGAGCGCCTGCTCGTGCAGCGACAACGCGAGCGCACCCCGTTGGCGCGCAAGGGAAGCGATGCCGGAAGTCTGGTCGGTCACCGACGCCAGTGCGGCCAGCACGTCCTCGGTCGCGGCGGCGGGCGGCACGCGGCGTTCGATCGGCAGCGGCTCGGCCTCGGGATCCGGCTTGGCGCGCACGGAGTCCGTGGTCACCGTGGCCTCGGCAGCAGGCACCTGCGGCACGTCCGGCGCGAGGTCGGCGTCCATGCCGGCCAGGCGCAGGTTCTCGCGCAACGGATCGCTCAGCGCGTCGGCGGCTTGGAGGTCTTCGGCGAGGCGCCGCAGCAGCCGCAGCACGTTGTCGACGGCGGCGTCTTCCTGCGCACGTTGGCGGTGTGCCGTTTCAAGAGCGGCAACGGCGGAGGAACGCTTCTCCGCCACCAGGTTCTCGCGCGTCTTGAGGTCCTGCAGGTCGCGGAACGCCGGCAGCTCCTTCAGCGCCGCGATGGTCTCCTCTGCCTGCTGCTCGCCGGTCTCCATGTCGACAAGTGCCTGCTCGGACGCCGCGCGTTCCATCCGCGTGACGTCCAGCTCCTGCGTGAGCTTCGACTGCTCGCGGCGCAGCTTCGTCACCGACTTCTCGGCGGACTCCACCCGTTCGGAGGCGCTTCGAAGTCCACCGAACGCGTAGTCGCTGTAGGTCTTGAGGAACGTGCCGAGTGCACTGTCCGCAGAGGACAGTCGCACGATGTTCTCGCGGATCGACTCCAGGTCGTCGAACGACGTCGCGAGCTGCTCGACCATGGCCTGGTCCAGTGGCGGCAGGGCGTCGCTGAGGATCTGCTCCAGCTGTCCTTCCAGGACCTTCAGGCCGACGTCCGGGTTGCGCAGCGTGCGCTGGAGGTGCAGCAGGTCGCCGTAACGCGCTGCCGGCACGCCGTAGACGGCGTCGGCGATCTTCGCGCGGAAGGCCGGTTCCTCGAACATGCAGTCCGCGCCGATCAGGTCCCGCAGCTGTGCCGGGCCGTGCGGGACGCGTTCAGGGCCCGCGAGCTGCAGTTCCGTGCCGACGCGCATGGGCGTGACGAACCGCCACGAGTCCGTGATCGCCTGCGAGGTCTTCGACGCCTTCACGCCGAGACCGCAGGTCAGGTACTCGTTGCCGCTGTGGTCGGCGGCTTCGCGGATCAGCTCGACCCACGCGTAGCCGATGCGGTTCGGGCCGCCGTCGTAGTCGTCCAGCATCAGGCGCCGGATGCTGACCGTGTCGAAGCCCTTGGAGCCGAGTTGGCGCAGGTCGCCGTCCAGGCACAGCGGCAGCAGCAGCTCCAGCGTGCGGGACTTGCCGGAACCGTTGGTGCCCTGGAAGATCGCGCGGCCACCGGAGAAGTCGAACGTCTGCTCGGTGTACTGCCAGATGTTGACCACGCCGCCGCGGTGCAGCCGCCACCTGCTCATGACACGTTCTCCTCATCGAACAGGGACCAGCTCGGTACTTCAGGCACCACAACGGGTTCCGGTTGTTCTCGTTCGGGGTCGCCGTCCGGTTCCGGCAGCCAGCGGTGTGCGGCCGCGCTGATGGACCAGCCTTCTTCGGTCTGCACGGCGAGACCCATGCGGCGCAACAGCTCCGTCACCTCGGCGACCAGCCGGTCGAGGTCGTCGGTGAACTGCTTCGACCACGCCGCAGGGTAGTCCTCGACCAGACCGGCGCAGACCTCGCGGATCCGTTCGGTGGCAACGAGGTGCCGGGCGGGCGGGTCTTCGGATTCGTCGTCGACCAGGTCGGGCAAGGCCAGCAGGGCGATGCGCGCGACCGTGGAGACGCCGGGGAACGACAGGTCGGTCAGGAAGTCCTCGGGGTCGGCGGCGAGCACGCCCTCGACGCGGCACTCGGTGTAGAGGCCGAACGCCTGCTCCAGCAACGCGGTTTCCTTGCGCTGGTTGCGGCGCAGCCACTCGGCCTGGTCGTCCGGCAGGTCCGCGTAGAGCACCAGCGGCGTCTCGACGAGCTTGCGCCGCACCGCGTGCTCGACGCCACGCGGTCCAGGACGGGCCGCGAGCTCGATGAGGTGAGCGGGATCCTGGGCCTCCCCGACCGGGCCCGTGACGAGCTGGCCCAGCAGGTCGGTGTCGATCGTGATCAGGGCTTCCTGCGGGATCATGTCCTGCGCTACCGAGCCCTCGGTCTCCTGCAGCACGCCAAGGGAAACGAGGTGGCGCAGCGCTGCCGTGAGCGCGCGGCGTTCGGTGACGTCGTCCGGTGCGTCGATGCCTGCTTCGACGGCGGCGGAACGGATGTCGGCGACGAGTCTGCTCAGCAGGGTCTGCCGGCCGATGCCTGTGAGCACGGCGAGGGTCAGAGCCAGATACGCGTAGCCGCGCGGGGACATGCTGAGCACGCCGCGGGTGTCGTCGCGGCCGGGGCCGGACTTGTAGAGGCGCGCGAACCGGCGTTCCACCACGAGCCGGTAGCCGAGCAGGCCCGCGAACAGGTCCTGCAGCGTCGCCCGGTGCCGGTAGACGAGGCTGAGCAGCTCGCCGTCCGGGCCATCGGAGCGGAGGAGTGGCCTGCGCAGCAACGTTCGGGCGCACCGCACCACGTTGGCGGCGTCGATGTCGGAGAGGTTGTCCAAGTGGTTCATTGCTTCAGGGCCACCGTCGCGTCGTGCAGGGTGAGCGTCCCGGCGGCGGACTTGATCTGCGTCGTGGTGCCGTGGGCGATCTCGAGTTTGAGGCCGCGCACGGGGTCGCTGGCCGATCCGCTGTCCTGCGGCGAGTCACGCTGGGCCATCGCGAGCGTCAGCAGCTCGCAGAAGACCTCCAACGCGCCGTGCGTGAGCGTGGTGTTCTCCAGGTTCCCCGCGGCCTTGGTGAGCTCCGCGACGTGCCTGGCGCGGAGCTCGTCGGCCTCCCGGGCCTCCGCGAGCAGCGACTGCTCGGTCATGGGGTCGTCGAGGATTCTGCTCGGCCTGCCGCGCGCTCCTCGGTCGCCTCGGGTCCGCACTGAGACGGTGACATCGCAGACCGGGCCGTCACGCCACGGGGTGCGCTCGTTGTCCGAGTCGTGTTCCGGCGCGGGGGAGAGGTGGCGTGCGGAGTAGAGGCCGAACGCCGCCGCGTAGATCTCGTGGGCTTCTGCCCTGGTCGAGTTGTCGAACCAGCTCGCCAGCTTCAGCAGTTCGGCCCGCCTGCCGGGGACGAGCCCGCCGCCGGACGTCGCCCGCTTCACGCTGGCCAGGAGGCTGCCGATCGCGCGGGCGGTGGCTTCTCGCAGCGCCGTGACCTGGCTCGGGCGGCCTGGGCGGTCGACGAACCAGTCCGTCAGCTCCTGCCAGTCCTCCGGCGTGCGGCCTCGTGCTCGTTCGACGCTCACGCCCAGGTCGGTGCTCAGCAGGCGGAGGAGTTCGCTTCGAGCTTTGGTGAGTCCGGCGAGGGCCTCCGCGATCGGGGGCGTGTACTTCAGGACGTCCTCGACGACCCGCTGGATGTACTCGACCAGCAGGTTGCGGAAGCCCGCGATCTCGTCCGGCGCGAGGTGGTTCCGCGTGACGACCTGGCCGAGATAGGCGTAGAAGTCGCGGACCGTCGCGGCGAGCTCGGCGTGCTGCAGGAACAGCGTCGTGACGCGCTCGGCCAGGAGTTCCTTGGTCTTGTCGCCTTCGTTGAGCAGGGCGACCGAGAGGCTGCCGCCCAGCTCGTTCAGGCCGCGTTCGATGGCGGGGAGCAGTTCGCGGGAGACCTCGCGGGCGCCTTCCGGGACCCTGAGCAGCTCGTCGACGTCACGCTGGACGCGTACCGCGAGCTTCGACACCTGGTACCGGACGCTGCCGTGCTGGAACTCGGCGATGCTGGCGGCCACGACCTCCCTGCGGCCCTGGACGAGGTTGCCCCACTCGACCAGCTGCTTGAGGCGGTTGATGACGTTCTCGATGCGGCTCTCGCCGGGTTCGACGCGGCCTTCCCTTTCCTGACCCGCCAGTGCGCCGGCGACCTCGCCCGCGGACAGGTCGGCCAGCAGCGTGGAGGTGAACAGCCGCATGATCGCCAGGTACGTGCGCTGGTGATCGCGCGCGTCCAGATAGGCGTACAACTTCAGCCGCTTGTGCTCCACGACCGGCCACCCTAATGCGCGCGCTGTCGTGATGCGGCGCTACCGTGCCTACGACGAGCTGGGGAGGATGCCGTGGGCGCGGGTCGCGCGTTGGGGTTGTTGCTGGGCGTGGCGGCAGACGCGGTGTTCGGTGATCCACGCCGATTTCACCCGGTAGCGGCATTCGGCTCGACTGCTTCCGCGCTGGAGAAGCGCATGCACGCCGACTCCGAAGCCGCCGGGGTGGCCTACACGGCCGTGCTGGTGGGCGGGACCGTGGCTGCTGGCGTGGCTGTCGAGCGGCTGGCCCGGCGGCACTGGCTGGCGCAGACGTTGACGACCGGTCTGGCGACCTGGGCGGTGCTCGGTGGCCGTTCGCTTGCGGCCGAGGGCACGTCGATGGGCCACGAGCTGTCCGAGGGCGACGTGGAGGCAGCTCGTTCGAGGCTGCCCAATTTGTGCGGCCGTGACGCTTCCCGGCTGGACACGTCCGGTCTGGCGCGCGCGACCGTGGAGTCAGTGGCCGAGAACACCTCCGACGCCGTGGTGGCGCCGCTGTTCTGGGGCGCGGTCTTCGGCGTTCCGGGCCTGCTGGGCTACCGCGCGTCGAACACGCTGGACGCGATGGTCGGGCACAAGTCGCCGCGCTACCTGCGGTTCGGCTGGGCCTCCGCACGCCTGGACGACCTGCTGAACCTGCTGCCCTCCCGGCTGGCCGCGGTGCTGACGGTCGGCGGCGCCCCGGTGGTCGGCGGCTCGGCCTCGCAAGCCCTGGAGACCTGGCGCCGGGACGCTTCAGCCCATCCGTCGCCGAACGCCGGCCAGGTGGAAGCGGCGTTCGCGGGCGCTCTGGAGATCCGCCTGGGCGGCCGAACCGTCTACGCGCACGGCGTGGAGGAACGCCCGGTGCTGGGCCACGGCCGCAACCCGGACTCAGGTCACGTGACGCGTGCCGTGGAGCTGTCCCGAGTCGTCGGCTTCGGTGCCGCCCTGGTCAGCGCCTTCGTCGCCGTCTTCCGCAAGTAGCTCGGCGATCGACTTCTTGCGCTTCCTCGGCTCGTGGAGCACGCCACCCGGCCGCGCCTCGCGAATCGTGAAGTACAGCCAGCCGCCGACCGCCATGACGCCGAACGCGATCCACTGCAGCGCGTAGGAGAAGAACGGCCCGGACTCGATCCTCGGGAGCGGCAACGTGGCGAGCGCACCCGGCTGGTTCTCGATCAGCTGGAAGTAGCCGGGCTCGACGTTCGGGGCGATGGCCTTGTTGTTGATCGAGTAGATCTGCCTTCTGCCGTCCTGCTCGAACGCGGGCGTGTCGTTCGACTCGTTCGGCCTGGCCAGCCCGATGATCGTGACGGTCTCGGTGGGCGGCTGCTGGAAGTCCGGCGGCTTGATGCCGTTGACCGGCCGCACGTACCCGCGGTCGATCAGGATCCTCTTGCCGCCTTCGGTCTCGAACGGCGTGATGACCTCGAAGGCGGCCTCGCCCTGCACCGTCCGGAGCCGTGCCAGCGCTTCGAGCTCCGGCAGGTAGCGGCCCTTGATCAGGACCTTCTGCCACTCGTCGTGCTGCGCGCCGTACGGCACCGGGTCGCTCTTCAACGACTTGGTGATGGCGGCGTTCTGCGCCTGGCGCTCGTCGTTGCGGCCGAACTGCCACGGGGACAGGAAGTAGATGCAGGCACCCGCGAACACCCAGACGGCCAGGGTCAGCGCCAGCCAGCCCGGCTTGAGGAGGAACTTGAACCGCACGACTTCACGGTAGTTGCGTGAGCTGGACCTCGTGGAACTGGGTCATGTCCAGTTTTGGGTGAGCCTGGACAACTCGTCCGCTGCTCGTTGCCGGCGCAGGTCGTCGATCCGCAGGTGACCGAGCAGCGGCGTGGTGTCGACCTGGGTGTGTCCGCCGACTCGTGGCACGAGATCGCGCCCGCGTCGAGCAGACCGACGAGGTGCGAGTGGAACACGTTCAACAGGTCGGCAGCCTGTTGCGTGCTCGGGTCCACGTAGATGGGCACCCGGCCAGCCTGCCCGACTCGCGAGACGACGGCACCGAGTTATCGGGTGATCTCGACGGCGTGGAACTGGGTCGCGAACCCCTCACCCTCGGGACTCGCCGCCATGATCCCGACCTTGGTCTCGATCTGCGGCGGGAAGTACGCCTTCCGCAGCACGTGGGCAGGCGCCTCGTCGTCAACGCCGTACCGGACCCACACCGCGTCACCCTTGCGCTCGGCAGAGATCGTGAACCGCGCGAACTCCCCGGTCAACGCCAGGTTCCAGTCCGAGAACCCGCGCGTGACCACCGTGCTGGCCTGCCGCTTCCCGTCGAACACCTCGACCCCGGCCTTGATCCAGTTCTCACCGTCGATCACCAGCCCGATGCCGGCGTGGTCGTACTGCGCCGCGTACTCACCGCTGAACGTCGCCGTGATGGTGAAGTCGCCGGCCAGCGTGACGCCGTAGAGGTGGCCGTTCTCGCGGATCACGCCGTTGCCGGTCAGCCGCCAGAAGTCCGACGAAGGATCGGCGTGCACGGTCAGGGGATCGGTCGACCACTGCCGCGGCTCGTTGAGCCACGTCCACCCGGTGAGGTCCATGAACATCATCCTTGCAAAACCGAACGCGCGGCGGCCACGGCTTCTGAGCGGTAGCCGCCGCCGAACAGCTCGGCGTGGACGAGCAGCGGGAACAGCTGGTGCAACGGGACCCGCGAGCGCCAGCCGTCGGCCAGCGGCGCGATCTCCTGGTACGCGCCGAGGACGTGGTCCAGGAACGGGCAGCCGAAGAGCTGGAGCATCGCGAGATCGCTCTCCCGGTGACCGCCGTGAGCCGCTGGGTCGATCAGCCACACCTGGCCGTCGGCGCCCCACAGCACGTTGCCGCTCCACAGGTCGCCGTGCAGCCGTGCGGGCGGCTCCGGTGGACCTGCCAGCGACGTGATCCGCGAGCAGATCTCGCTCATGTCGATGCCCGCGCGCGAGGCATAGGGCTTGATTCGATGTGCGGCGAACCACTCCGGCCAGGACGACGCGGGCTCGTTGACCATCGAGGCCATGCCGATCGTGGCCTCACGCGGACCGCCGGGCGGTGGGGCGCCGAACGCGGGTGCACCTGCCAGGTGGAGGGTCGCCAACCGGCGTCCGAAGGTCACGGCTGCCTGAAGATTCGGCGTGCCGTGCGGGATCTCGTCGATCACCAGCCGGCCGTCGTCCGCCGAGTGCACGAACGGGACCGGCGGACCTCCCTCGACGCGCAGCCAGCGCAGGCCCGCCGCCTCGGCAGCGGTGGCCTGCGGTGACTGGAGCTTCGTCCTCAGAGCTGCTCGCGAACCCACGCGATCAGCCCCGGCATCGCCGCCTCGGTCATGACCAGCACCTCCGCGAACCCCGCGTCGTCGCCGTAGTACGGATCCGGCACGTCCACGTCGTCGGCGTCCGGATCGAACGAACGGAGCAGCCGCACGCGGTCGGGGTCGACCATTCGGCGCAACGCCCGCGCGTGTCCCGTGTCGAGCGCCACCAGCAGGTCGGCGTCCAGGTGGTCCGCGCCGACCTGCGCGGCCACGTGGTCGGTGGGATATCCGTTGTCCGCCAACGCCTTCATCGTCCGCGGGTCGGCCGGGTCGCCCACGTGCCACCCACCGGTTCCCGCGCTGGACACGGTGACGAAGGACGACAGTCCTTCGCGCGACAGCCATTCTCGGAAGACGAGCGCTGCCATGGGGGACCGGCAGATGTTGCCGGTGCAGACGAACGAGACGTGGACCTGCATATCGCGCAGCCTAAGGGATTTGGTTACGGAAATCGTCTGACCGGGTGGCGTTTGCGCACCCTGGGTAACGAGACCGCCTGGCGGCTCGACGGACCGGCCGAACCGGCCGGACCACTTTGGAGCTCACGATGACGTTCGCCGCGCGGCACCCGAACACGAAGAACCTGCAGCTGGCGGCCGTGGCGATCGTTGCTTTGTCGGCGCTTGCCGCGTGCGTGCCCCAGCAGGGCGCTGCGCCGGCAAGCACACCCGCGGCTGTCGAAACGACATCCACCACCACTGCGGCCGCGCCGCCACCCGCTGCCGCCGCGCCCAAGACCTGCACCGTTCCGAACGTGGTCGGGATGGTGCACCAGTACGCTCAGGACACGATGCAGGCAGCGGGCCTGTACCTGCTGCTGGAACAAGACGCGACGGGGCGTGGTCGCATGCTCGTTCTTGATCGAAACTGGGAGACAACGGCACAAAGCGTGGCCGCGGGTCAGGTCGTCGACTGCAGCACGGTGATCACGTTGTCGGCCAAGAAGATCGGTGAGTGACTCCCCGCCGCACGGTAACGCTCAACCGTTGTCGCAAGATGTACGAACAAACGACATGGAGGCCGCCCATGCAGACAGGTACCGACGTGCCCCCGCAACGGGAGATCATCGGGTGCACCGACGCCCTAGGGCGCCGTCGTGCGTTCGAGGTGTACCTCAACGAGAAGGGTCGCGTCTGCTTCCGCACCCCGCCCGGTGAGTCCGCGCAGCTCGACGCGTTCCAGCTGGACGAGCTGATCAGCCACCTGACTGAGCTCCGCCGCTACATGCAGTGACGCGGTGCTCTGAGCTGGTCGCCTAGAATCGCCGCGATGACCAGCCCAGACCTGCGCCACCACGGTGACGTCGACGCCGCGCCGGGCCTCGCCGACTTCGCCGTCAACGTGCGGGTGCCGCACCCGCCGCGTTGGCTGCGCGACCGGCTGGCCGCGGCGCTCGACGACCTCGGCCGTTACCCCTCGAAGCAGGCTGAAGAGCGCGCCCGTGCGGCCGTCGCACGCCGCCACGGGCGCTCGCCTGACGAGGTTCTGCTGCTCAACGGCGCCGCTGAGGGCTTCGCGCTGCTGCCGAAGCTGGAGCCGCGCCGGGTCGCCATCGTGCACCCCGGCTTCACCGAGCCGGAGGTGGCGTTCCGCGACGCCGGAATTCCGGTGGAGCACGTGCTGCTCGACGGCGACTTCCAGCTGCGACCGACGTCCGTGCAGGCCGACCTCACCGTCGTCGGCAACCCGACGAACCCCACGTCGGTGCTGCACTCCGCGGAAGCCCTCAGGGCCCTGCCCGGCAGGCTCGTCGTGGACGAGGCGTTCATGGACGCCGTGCCGGGCGAGCCGGAGTCCCTGGCGCACGACCCGGACGTGCTCGTGCTGCGCAGCCTCACCAAGACCTGGGGCCTCGCCGGTCTGCGCGCGGGCTACTTCCTCGGCGATCCGGAGACGCTCGCCGAGCTCGCCCACGGCCGCCCGCACTGGCCCGTCGGCAGCCTGACGCTCGAAGCGATCACCGCGTGCTGCGAGCCGGAAGCGCTGGAGGCATCGCAGCGGTTCGCGGAAGAAGCCGAACAGCACGCCGCCTACGCGACGCAGCAGCTCAAGGACCTGGTCGTCGTCGCGCCGAAAGCGCCGTTCCTGCTGCTCAGAGTGCCGAAAGGCACGCGGGAGGCGTTGCGGCACAAGGGGATCGCGGCCCGGCGCTGCGACACGTTCCCCGGCCTCGACGACACCTACCTGCGCGTGGCGATCCGGCCGCCGGAGGAGTTCGCGGTGTTCGTCGACGCGCTGCGGGTAGTGATGGAGGAACTGGCGTGAAGCTCGCCGACGTGATCGCGGTGCTGGAGTCCGCGTATCCGCCGAAGACGGCCGAGGCGTGGGACGCGGTGGGACTGGTCTGCGGTGATCCGGACGAGGAGGTCACGAAGATCCTCGTCTGCGTCGACCCGACCCAGTCCACTGTGGACGAGGCGGTCGAACTCGGCGCACAGCTCGTGCTCGCCCACCACCCGCTGCTTCTGCGCGGTGTCAACGGTGTTCCGGCCGACGACCCCAAGGGTGCATTGGTGCACAAGCTGATCCGGAACCGCGCCGCCTTGTATTGCGCGCACACCAACGCCGACAGCGCCCTGCCCGGTGTCTCGGACGCACTCGCGGCCGCCATCGGACTCACGGTCCTCGGGCCGCTCGAACCAGCGGCGGAGCCCGTGGACACCGGCATCGGCCGCATCGGCGAGCTGCCGGAGGCCGAACCGCTCGGGGTCTTCGTCCAGCGCGTGGCGGACGCACTGCCCGCCACCGTGCAGGGCGTGCGCGCCGCGGGCGATCCGGACGGCCTGGTCAAGAAGGTCGCGGTGTGCGGCGGGGCCGGCGACAGCTACCTGGGCACGGCGAAACGCGCCGGCGTCGACGCCTACGTCACGGCGGACCTGCGGCACCACCCGGCCAGCGAGCACATCGAGTCCGGTGGGCCCGCGCTGGTGGACGTGGCGCACTGGGCCAGCGAGTGGCCGTGGTGCGAGCAGGCGGCGGAAATCCTGCGGGAGGCGTTCGGCGGTAGGGTCGACGTACTCGTCTCCACCCGCCGGACCGATCCGTGGACCGTAGGGGCGACGAGCTCAGCAGCAGGAGGACATGCGTGAAAGCCGATCCCGCAGTGCAGCGCAGGCTGCTCGACCTGGCCGCGGTCGATGCCGAACTGGCGCGTGTCACCCACCGGCGCCGCACGCTGCCGGAGATCGCGGAGATCGCCGAGGCCGAGCAGCTGGTGCGCGCGAAGCAGGACGCACTGGTGGCCGTCGAGACGACGCTCGGCGACCTGGACCGCGATGTGAAGCGCCAGGAGACCGAGATCGACCAGGTCCGCGCCCGTGAGGACCGCGACCGCAAGCTGATGCAGTCCGGCTCGGTCGGCGCCAAGCAGCTCACCGACCTCGAACACGAGCTGGCCACCCTCCAGCGCCGCCAGGGCGTCCTCGAGGACGACCTGCTGGAGCTGATGGAACGCCGCGAGGCCGTCGAAGCCGACGCGTCCTTCGCCCGCGTGGAGCTGGACAAGGCCCGCTCGACGCTGGAAGACGCCGCCGGCCGCCGCGACGCCGTCCTCGCCGACCTCGAGGCGACCGAGACCAGGCGCACCGCCGACCGCTCGGTGATGGCCAAGGGCTTCCCGGACGACCTGCTGAAGCTCTACGACCGCCAGCGCGAGCAGCGCGGCATCGGCGCGGCACCCTTCCAGTCCCGCCGCTGCGGCGCGTGCCGGATCGAGCTGGACCGCGGCGCGGTGTCGAAGCTCAAGGAAGCGGCGGCGGACGAGGTCGTGCGCTGCGAGGAGTGCGGCGCCATTCTGGTCCGGATCGGCGAACCGACCGCCTGACGTCAGACGTGCTGCGGAAGCTCGGTGCGCGACGTGACACCGAGCTTCCGGAACGCGTTGTGCAGGTGGTAGCCGACGGTGCGCGGGCTCAGGAAGAGCCGCGCGGCGATCTCCCGGTTGCTCGCCCCGGTGGCGGCCAGCCGGACGACCTGGGACTCCTGCCCGGTCAGCGCGTCGAGCCTGCTCGGAGTCGCGACCGTGCTCGGCCGGCGCGCACCGATGGCGGCCAGCTCGGTGTTGGCGCGGTCCAGCCACGCTGCGGCACCCAGCCGGTGGAAGATCTCGGTGGCCGCCCGGAGTTGTTGCGCAGCCTCGGATCTGCGGCGCGCTCGACGCAGCCATTGCCCGTGCAGCAGCAACGTGCGGGCGTGCTCGAACGGCCGGGTCGCCTGCTCGTGGTGACCGAGGGCGGCGACGTAGTGCGCTTCCGGGTCCGAATCCAGCAACGCGCGACAGCGGTGTGCGACGCCCAACGCCCACGGCTGGCCACTCGCCCGCGCCCAGTCGTCGAACCGCGCGAACGCGACCAACGCCTCAGCTTCCTCGCCGAGCCGGACGAGGGCCTCGACCAGACTGGGCACGGCGAACCGCGCGATGACGGTGTGCCCGACCGGCCCGTCGAGCAGCGCGGTCAGCTGCCGCACCGCCGACCGGTGGTCGCCGCGGCCCAGCGCCAGCAGGCCGAGCGCGTACCCGCCCCACGACGCACCCGGCGCTAGCCCGCCTTCGATTCCGCTGTGCGCCAACGACTCGCAGCGTTCGGCATCGCCCTCGACGGCGGACAACAGCGACAGCACGCCGCGGACGTGGGCACTTCTGCGGGTCTGGCCGGTGGCTTCGGCGAGCTGCAGAGCCTCGGCGGCGTCGGCCTCTGCCGCAGCGTGCCTGCCGAGGAAGATCTGCGCCTGCGTCTTGAGCTGCAGCGCGTGGGCGAGCGCGCCGATCTGGCCGTTTTCCCGGCAGTTCCTGGCGAACTCCTCCGCCAGTGCGCACGCCTCCAGGTCGGCGCCGGTGCGCAGCGCGCCGAAGACCGCGTAGGTCGCCGCCATGATGGACGAGCCCGCCGTTGCCGGCAGCGCTGAACGCAGCAGCTGCAGACCGTTCGTGTGCTCGCCGGACAGCAGAAGTTCCGTGCCGCGCACCATCTGCGAGATGTGCCCCGCCGGTGCGGTGCTGTGCCGCGCAGCCTCGGTGATCAGCGCACTCGAGTGCCGCAAGGTCTCGCTGTCGCCGGCGAACCACGCGTACGCAGCCGCAGCACCCAGCATCCTCGTCGCGCGCGCCGGTGACGTGGCGACGATGGCGGCCACCGCGTCGATCACGATGCGTCCGGCTGTCGACGCGTTGCCCAGTTCGAACTCGCACGCCGCCTGCACGCCGACCAGCCGTGCCGTGATCTCCTGGTCATCGGTGAGCCGGAGCCCGCGCGCGGCCAGTTCGCCTGCCCTGGCCCACTGACCTGCAGAAACGGCGGCCTCTGCGGCCCGCGCCAGGCGGCCTGCCCGCGCGGCCCCGTCCTCGGTGAAGCGGGCGGCTCGCTCGTACCCGGTCGCGGCGATCGCAGGCGCGCCGCGACGGTTCGCGCTGGCGGCGGTGTCCTCCAGCAACTGGGCGAGATCGGCGTCCGTGCCGGTGGTCGCAGCCGCGAGGTGGTGCGCGCGCCGATCCTCGTGCGCCACGGCGGCGGCGAGCGCCCGATGCGCGTTCTGGCGAACCGACCACGGCGCGTCCCGGTAGGCGGCCGCCTTGAGCAACGGGTGGCGGAAGGTGAGCAGGTCGCCCTCGATCCGCACGAGCCCGGCGTCCTCGGCAGGCGCCAGGTCGGCCGGAACGGCACCCAACGCTGTGGCGGCGTGCAGGACCAGGCCGAGATCGCCCGTGCCGTCCGCGGCCGCGACGGTCAGCACGAGGCGGCACTGCTGCGGCAGGAGCCGGAGCTGCGCGCGGAACGCGTTCTCGACGCGACCGACCGGCGACGCGGACTCGGTGTAGAGGCCGAGCTGCGGCACTTCGCCCGCCCGTTGCCGTTCGTCGAGCATGCGGGCGAGTTCGATCAGTGCCAGGGGATTGCCCGCCGACTCGGCGACGACGCGGTCGCGCACCTGCGGACCGACCTGGCCGCAGTGTTCCGCGAGCAGATCGGCCAGGGCGTCGTTTCCCAGCCCCTGCACCAACATCTCCGGGAGACCCGGCGTGGGGAACGCCCGGTCTCCTTCGCGCACACCGAAGAGCATCGTGATCGACTCGGCCTGCAACCGGCGTGCGGCGAAGAGCAACGCGTCGGCGGAGGCGGGGTCCAGCCACTGCGCGTCATCGACGACGCACAGCACGGGCTGTTGTTCGGCAACGTCTCCGAGCAGGGTCAGCACGGCCAGACCGACCAGGAACCGGTCGCGTTCCTCGGCCCGTTCGTCCGCGACCAGGCCGAACGCACCGCGCAGTGCGGCGGCCTGCGGTGGCGGCAAGGCCTCGACGCGGTCCTGGAACGGGCGCAGCAGTGCGTGCAGCGCGGCGAACGGCAGATCGCTCTCGGCCTCGGTGCCGGTGACCCGCAGCAGCAACCGGTCCTCTGCGAGCGCGGCCGCGTGCTCCAGCAGGACGGATTTCCCGATGCCCGCCTCGCCGCGCACGACCAGCACGCCATCGGCCTCCAGCAGTGCCGCGAGCTGCGCTTTCTCCTCGTCGCGGCCGTGGATCACCAGCAGAAGCTACCTGTGCGGCTCGGTGCCCGACCAGTGAATCCAGGTACTGGTGACAGATCCGCTTTCCCGGCGGGCTACCTAGCGTTCAAGCCGTGCAGCTCACTCAGATCGCGACCGTCGTGGGTGGACGGACCGAACCGCAAGACGACGACTGGGCCGTCGAACGCGCGGTGATCCGGCTCGACGCGGACCGGTACGGCCCCGAGTCGCTCGCCGGGCTCACGGACTTCTCCCACGTCGAGGTGGTGTTCCTGTTCCACCTCGTCGACCGGGAGAAGGTCGAGACCGGTGCCCGGCGCCCGCGCGGGAACCCGGACTGGCCACTCGTCGGGATCTTCGCCCAGCGCGGGAAGAACCGCCCGAACCGGCTGGGGGTGTCCCGGTGCCGGCTGCTCGGTGTCGACGGTCTGGACGTCCACGTCGCCGGGCTGGACGCCGTCGACGGCACACCGGTCCTGGACCTCAAACCGTGGATGGCCGAGTTCGGACCGCTGGGGGAGCAGCGCCAACCGGCGTGGGCGACCGAGTTGATGCGCGACTACTACTGACGACAACTCTGGGGAGAAGAACTCGTGTCCGACGTGATCGTGGTGGGCGCCGGCCCCACCGGCCTGCTGCTCGCCGGCGACCTCGCCGAGGCCGGCGTTGACGTCACGCTGCTGGAACGACGGGGCGGCGACGTGTCGAACCTGTCCCGCGCGTTCGCCGTGCACGCCCGCACGCTGGAGGTGCTCGACGCCAGGGGACTGGCCGACGAACTGGACCGGACGGGTGCGGGCCGGCTTGCCGGACTGCGGTTGTTCGGCCGGGTGCGGGTCGACCTCGGTCGGTTGCCGAGCAGGTTCCCGTACATGCTGGTCACCGCGCAGTACAACGTGGAACGCGTGCTGCGCGAGCGAGCGGTCGCAGCGGGAGTGACCACCGTGCACAACACACACGTAAGTGGTGTGCGCCAGGACGACACCGGTGCATCGGTTGACACGCAAGGCCCAGACGGCTCGACGCAGTCCTACCGCGCGACCTATGTCGTCGGAGCTGATGGCTACCGCAGCGCCGTGCGCGACGCTCTGGGGCTGCCGTTCCCCGGCAAGTCCGTCCTGAAATCGATCATGCTGGCGGATGTGCGGCTGCGCGACACCCCGCCGGAAACCCTGACCGTGAACGGCACCGGCGACACCATGGCGTTCATCGCGCCGTTCGGCGACGGTTGGTGGCGCATCTTCGCCTGGGACCGCAACCGCGTCGTGTCCGACGACACTCAGTTGGAGCTCGAAGAAGTCCGCGCGGTCACGCAACGCGCATTGGGCAGCGACTACGGCATGCACGACCCGCGTTGGCTGTCTCGCTTCCACAGCGACGAACGGCAGTCGCCGCGCTACCGGGTGGGCCGCGTGTTCCTCGCGGGCGACGCCGCCCACGTCCACTCGCCCGCCGGCGGCATGGGCATGAACACCGGCCTGCAGGACGCCGCCAACCTGAGCTGGAAGCTGGCCGCCGTGCTGCGCGGCGCACCCGAGTCGTTGCTCGACTCCTACCAGGACGAGCGCCATCCGTTGGGAGAACAGGTTTTGCGGCTCAGCGGCACCCTGATCCGCATGGCCGTGCTGAAGCCGCGCCTCGCCCGAGCGTTCCGCGACGTCGTCGTGCCTCTCGCGGTTCGCATCCCGGCGGTCCACCGCCGTCTGATCGGCCGGGTGAGCGCCATCGGCTTCCGCTACCGGGCCCCGCACGGCGAACACGACCTCGTCGGCACCCGCATGCCGGACACACCTCTCGTGGACGGCACACGGCTGTACGAAGCACTGCGCGGCGGACGGTTCGTGCTGCTGGGCGACATCAAGCCCGAAGGCTGGCACGACCGAGTGCACGTGACGGCACCGGTCGACGGCCGTGTCGTGCTGGTCCGCCCGGACGGCTACGTCGCGAAGGTCTTTCCCGCGAGCGCCGACCGGGCGGAGGTGCACGCCGCGCTCAGGAAGCTGGCCGGGGAACCTTGAGTCCGCGTGCTGCGCAACGGTGCTTGCAGAGGATCACCGGAGCTGGAAGCGCGGGTCGACGGCCGCGGCGGCCAGTTCCGGACCGGTCATCGGCATCGTGCCCAGGTGGGGGCGACCGGAGCGGGCGACTCCGGCGCTCTGCATGACGAACACGACGGTGCCGTCCGAGTGGCGATAGCCGGCCCACTGGGCTGATGTCAGGCCGTCCTGTGGCGGATAGACGACATCCGCAACGGCGACCTTCTTGCCGTTGACATCCACTTCGACGCAACTGGCGCGGGTGGCGTCCCACGCCGCCGGCCTCAGTCCGCAGCCTTCGCCTGTCGTCGCCCACCCCGGCGAGTAGACCGTTGCGACGAGTTCACCGACACCCTCGCCCTTGGTCAACGGAGTGCCCGCGGCGTAGTTCCACACCTCGGTGCCGTTGACAGTCCCTGCCGACATGGCCTTGTGGCTCTTCAACGTCCGGTCGGCGTAGTCGTCCACACCCTTGAGATCGCCCGGTGTCCCGTACCCGGCCGGTGCCAGCGCGTCCAGCGCGGCCGCCAGTGCCGCGGCCCGGTCGTACTCAGGACCGGCGGTCGCCGTCGCGTCGGCACGCGCGCTGGTGGACGGCGCCGGAGTGTCCTTAGTCGCTGACGGTGGCGCACCGACAGGTATTTCGCCGCTGTGCCCCTGGGACGGCGCGAGCACGGTCACCCCAGCCGCGATGATCGCGACCACCGCCGCGCTTCCCGCACTCGCCCGTACCGCGCGACGCCGGTTGAGGGCTCGCCGTCCGGCCGTCAGCACGGGCTCCTCCCTCATCGGCGGTGGCTCCACCGCCACGGCGTGGTCCATCGCTGCCCGCAACTCACGATCGTTCATCCGCAGACTCCTCGTTCTGAAAGACCAAGCTGGTCACACACTGTTGGCCGGCACCAGTGACCGCAGCGCCGTGAGGCCGCGAGCCAGCTGGCTCTTGACCGTCCCGGTGCTGCACCCCATCGTTTTCGCGGTGTCCTCAATGGACAGGTCCTCCCAGATCCGCAGCACCACGGCGGCTCGCTGGCGCGGCGCGACCGCGGCGAGTGCCTGCACCAGCACCACGCGGTTCTCGACGTGGTCGTCCAGTTCGGGCAGCGGGCGATCTCCGACTTCGGAGATCGGCCGCTCGCGCCGGAAGAAACCGCGTCGTTTCTCGTCGAGGAAGGTCCGCACGAGGATCTGACGGGTGTACGAGTCGAGCTTCTCGTCCTGGCCGACCCGGTGCCACACCAGGTAAAGCTTCACGAACGCGTTCTGGACGAGGTCCTCCGCGCGGTGCCAGTCCCCGCACAGCAGGAACGCGGTCGCCCGCATCGCCCCCGATCTGGCGGCGAAGTACGCCGCGAACCGGTCCTCGCGTCCGTTCATGGTCCGTTCCACACCGGCATTCACGGGACTAGTCACGCCATGCCTCCGCCGAAAGGTTGCAACTTCTCGGCGAAGACATGGCGTGACTTGCTCCGCGACGCGCGGGACTGCCGTGCGCGCCCAACACCCTTGTGGAGATGTTTGATGCGAAGCAGACGAGCCTTGTCGGGGCTGCTTGCACTCGTCGCGGTGGTGACAGTGCCGTCGGCGCCGTCCGCGGCCGCCGACCCCGCGGTGGTCGCACCACTCGACGCCGCCAACACGACCGTGACTTTGCTGACCGGCGACACCGTCACCGTCAGCGGCAAGCGCCTGGTGAACGTGCGTCCGGCGCCGGGCAGGGAACGCTTGTTGTTCGACTCCCACACCGATGATCGGGGCGACCTCAACGTCATCCCGGAAGATGCGCGGACACCGTTGCAGAAGGGCACCCTCGACCCGCGGTTGTTCAACGTCACCAGCCTGATCGCCGCAGGGTTCGCCGACGTCTCTGCCGCCCGCCTGCCGTTGATCGTCGACTACGCCGGGCATGCGCCCCGCACGGGTACCGCCCAGGTCACCAGGGAACTGCCCGCCCTGAACGCGACGGCCGTCTCCGTGGCTCGTTCCGCCGAGTTCTGGCCGGTGGCGCGCACGGCCGACCGCGTGTGGCTCGACGAACGGGTCCGGGCGACGCTCGAGCACTCGGTGCCGCAGATCGGTGCCCCGGCCGCCTGGCAGGCAGGCCACACCGGCGCCGGTACCAAGGTCGCGGTCCTCGACACCGGGATCGACGCCACGCACCCGGATCTCGCCGGTGCGGTGGCGGACGCCCGCGACTTCACCGGTGGTGAGAACCCCGACGACCGCATCGGCCACGGCACGCACGTCGCGTCGATCATCACCGGCGAGCACGACAAGTACCGCGGCGTCGCGCCGGACACCAGGATCCTCAACGGGAAGGTCCTCGGCGACGACGGCGTCGGCTACGTGTCGACGGTCATCGAAGGCATGCAGTGGGCGGCGGACCAGGGCGCCGACGTGGTCAACATGAGCCTGAGCGGCGGCGCGAGCGACGGCACGGACCCGTTGTCGCAGGCGGTGAACCGGCTCACCGCCGAAACGGGGACGTTGTTCGTCGTCGCGGCGGGCAACGACGGCGTCATCGGACTGCCGGGCACCGCGGACGCGGCACTGACCGTCGGCGCGGTCGACCGCGCAGACACCGTGGCCGGGTTCTCCGGCCGAGGTCCGCGGTACGGCGACGGTGCGGTCAAACCGGACCTCACCGCGCCAGGCGTGGACATCGTCGCGGCGCGCGCCGCGCACAGCGTCCGGGGTGAACCCGGCCAGAGCCACATCCCGTTGTCGGGCACGTCGATGGCGACCCCGCACGTCGCCGGTGCGGCCGCGATCCTGGCAGGACAGCACCCGAAATGGACCGCGGAACAGCTCAAGGCCACCCTCATGGGCAGCGCCACCGCGAAGGACGGGGAGACGGTCTACTCCCAGGGCGCGGGCCGGGTCGACCTCGGCAAGGCGGTCGGGTCGACCACGTCGGCCTCACCCGCGAGCCTGAACCTCGGCCTGGTGCGGTGGCCGTACCAGGACACCGGCACGATCACGAAGACCCTCACGTACACCAACCACGGCACCACTCCGGTCAACTTCACGCTCGCGGCGGACCTCAAGCACCAGAACGGTTCCCCGGCACCGCAGGGCATGCTCACCATCACCCCGGCCGCGGTGACCGTCCCGGCCGGAGGCCAGAGCACCGTGACCGTCACGGCGGACGTCATGGTGAACGGACCCGCTGGCGCGGTCGCGGGAACCATCACCGCGACCGCGGGCGCCACGGTGGTGCGCACACCGATCGGGATGGAGCGCGAGGTCGAGAGCTACGACGTCGACCTGAGCGCGATCGCCCACGACGGCACGCCCAGTACCGACTACTACTACCGGTTCGTCCCGATCGACAGGGTCGGTATCCACAAGTCCTACGCCACCGGGCCGACCACGGTCCGGTTGCCGGCGGGTGAGTACCTCTACACCGGCTTCGTCCGGGATGCGGCGACCGGGCGTCAGGCGTACGTCGTCGAGCCGACGTTCACCGTCAGCAAGAAGACCGCACTGCTCTTCGACGCCCGTGAGGCGGTGCCCGTCGACATCACCGTGGACGACCCGTCCGCGCGGGACACCTACACCCAGCTCGACTTCGAGCGCAAAACCCGCAACGAGTTCGGTTTCACCGGCATGTCGGTGCAGGTGTTCGCCGGGGAACTGCACAGGGTCAGCGTGCGGCCGTCGTCCACCAGCCACCGGGACTTCACCTTCACCATGCAGACCACGAAGGCGAAGTGGAACGGCCAGTCGTTCGACGGCAGCCCGTACCTGTACCACCTGAAGCACACCGACCACGCCATCCCGCGCACCCCGAGGTGGCACGACAAGACGGGCGACCTCGCCAAGGTGCGGTCCGAGCACGCGAGCACCACACCGGGGTCGACCGGCATCCGCGACCGGGTCGCCATCCCGGTGCCCGGCACCCTGACCGAGTACTACACGCCGGACGTGCCGTGGGCCTTCCGCACCTTCGCCGAGGTGCTCGGCGACCAGTGGCTCTCCGTGCTCACCCAGTACAAGCCGATGGTGTTCTCCCGCGGGAAGACCACGACCGTGCGCTGGAACCGCGGCGTGTTCGGGCCGTCCCTCTCCGACGGCGGGCCGGGTTCCACGGCGTTCCGGGGACTGGACCAGCTGCACTTCCAGATCGCCCCGGTGTCGGACCAGCAACCCGGCCGTGACGGCGAGTTCCCGTTGGACGGTCACACGCAACTGCTGCGCGACGGCAAGGTCATCGGCGAAAGCAGTGCCGCGGTCTTCGGCAGGTTCGACGTGGGCCCGGAACGAGCCGAGTACACCGTGCGCAGCACCGCGGACCGTTCCGCCTTCGCGGGCCTGACCACCAAGTACGAGGCGGAGTGGAAGTTCGCCTCGGAACGCAGCCAGCGGCCGCTCGAGACGTTCGAGCTGCCGTTGCTCGGGGTGCGGTTCACCCCGGACCTCGACAACCGCAACGCCGCACCCGCCGGGAAGTCCTTCCGGATCCCGGTTTCGGTGCAGCGCAACGGCACCACCACTCCGGGCACCGTGTCCAAGCCGACCGTCGAGATCTCCTACGACGACGGCGGAACCTGGGCGCCGATGAAGGTCCAGCGTGACCGTGCTCAGTGGACGGTCATCGCCCACCACCCGGCCGGCGCGAAGTTCGTCTCGCTGCGCTCGTCGGTCGACGACCCCGCGGGGAACAGCCAGCGGCAGACCATCATCCGCGCCTACGCGCTGAAGTAACGCCGTGAGGGGCCGGTGCTGCCGGCCCCTCACCCGGCGGTGTGTGCTCGGCTCAGGCCGCGTGCTCGCAGGGGTCGTTCGCCAGCAGGAACTGGCGCAGTCCAGCGAGATCGTCGGTGTTGAGGTGGTCGACGCCGGCCGCGATCAGCTCGCGCCACACCGCATCCCGCGCCGCGCCCGCCACGTCCGGGGTGGCCCAGAACCGCACCCGGTACCCGGCGTCGTGCGCCTGCTCGACGATGCGGTGGAGCTTCTCCCGCTCCGCTGCCGGAATGGGTCCGCTGCCCTGCCACGTGAAGTTCTTGGTCCAGTTGTCGCTGACGAGCGGCATGAACGAAGCGGGGGTGCCGGTGCCGAGATCGCCCATCCGCCCGTCGTACGCGGCCAGCCGGACTCGCTGGGCGAGCATGTCCTCGCGCGGCCGGTTGCCGCTGATGACCACTTCGACCGCACCGCGCCGCTCGTGGCCGTTGACCCACTGGCTGACCATGGGACGGAACTCGCGCAACGCCTCGTCCACTGCCTTGTACGTGGCCGGTCCGTCGCTCTTGATGTCGACGAGCAGTTGGAACGTGCCGCGCCAGCGCGGGTAGACGCTGTGCCCGTTCGCGCGCACCCGCTTGGCGAGCGGTTCGAGGTAGAGGCTGCGCAGCGTGCGGCCCGGTCGCGCGTCGACCAGGTCGTGCGCCACGCGGAGCTCCCCGTCCACCAGCCACACGTCGGCCTCCACCGACGTGAACCCGCGGTCGAGGGCGTCGAACAGCGGACGGGTGTGCTCGTAGTCGTTGTGCGCGTGGGCACGTTCGAGCGGCTGCACCCCGCCTGCCGACGCACCCGGCACCGGGCCGACCACGACGGTCATCAACAGTGTCAGCAGCACGGACAGCGATCGCTTCATCGGATTCCCTTCGCAGCGTTCGCACAGTGTTTAGCCGCCGCCGATGGAACCAGTTCTGCTTCCGGGTGAACACCACTGGTCGCGGCGCTGTGCATTGGCCTCGAGCCAGGGAACGATGGCGGCGATGCAGCCGTCCGGACTGGTCATGGGACGGCCGTTCATGGTGGCGACCAGGTAGCCGACGCCGAACAACGCGTCCCAGGTGCGGCCCGGCGGCAGGTGTCGGCAGACACGGCACGACGCACGTTTTCCCAGCCGTGCCAAGCCATCTGAGCCGCGTCGATGGCGGGGTCGCCGGGCATGGTCACGGGAGTGAGCGGTTCCGGCACCTGGCACGGCAGACCAGCGGAAGCCAGTTGCCGCAACACCTCCACGCGGCGCCGAGCGGCCTCCTGCTGACCTGGACCGCGGCGACGCCGGGGATCAGCAGCACGTGGTGGATGTTGCCGTCGGCCGCGACGAAGGCGTCGTCCAACCGCACGCCGGGCAGCAGTGCGGAGGCGATCGCCGGCAGGTCCGGGGTGGCGTCGGACATCGTCAGAGGTCCAGCCACATGATGCGCAGACCGACGGGTCCCTGAATCGGGTGCCGGAAGGCTCTTGGAGCAACGCCGAGTGTGACGAACCCAAGGCCCTCGTAGAGGCGGACGGCGGCCGTGTTCGTGTCGACGACGGCGTTGAACTGGACGGCCGCGAATCCGCTCCGCCGGGCCCAGTCGATCAGGTCGGTGGTGAGGGCGCGCCCGACACCGGTGCCGCGTGCTCGTTCGGCGACCATCAGGGTGCCGGAAGCGACGTGGTTTCCGGGCCCCTGCCGGTTGGCGTACATGTTCGCGGTTCCGACCACCCGGTGGTCAGCGGTGGCCACGACCACGCGCGCCGGTGCGGGCAACTGCCACATCCGCCTGGCGTCGGGTTCGCTCATGCCGGGGTCGTAGGGGATGGTCTGCTGTTCGGTGACGACGTCGCGGATGATCGACCAGATCTCCGGCCAGTCGTCGTCGTGTGCCTCGCGGATCGCAAGTTGCTTTGATTGCACGTCTCTCATCCTGCCCTTCAGCCGGTGAGGGCGTGGTTGATCTGCCGGGTGGTCTGCGCGGCGACGCGGGGATTGACGGCGGCGTAGGCGAGGTAGGCGTTCAAACCGGTGGCCAGGGCCCAGCCGCGACCGCGAGTCCAGGTGGGATCGTCCACTTCGAGCACTGCGCGGAAGGTGGCTCGCGTCTCGGCCGACATGAGGGTGAAGGCGATGATCAGGTCGCAGGCCGGATCACCGACACCGAGCTCGCCGAAGTCGATGACAGCGCTGAGGCGGCCGCCGGTCGTCAGCAGGTTGCCGGTGTGGAAGTCGCCGTGGCGCCAGACCGGTGCCTGTTCCGGGGCGGCCAGAGCCGCATCCCACAGCTCGGTCATCGCCGCGGTGTCGAACGCGTCGCCGACCTTCGCGATGGCGGACCGCGTCGCCGCGTCCCGTGCGGCCAGCGGCAAGCTCTTGAGGTCCTCGGTCGGTGCGCCGTCGAACCGGTGGAGTGCGGTCAGGAACTCGGCCAGCTCAAGTGCGGCCTCGTGCGAGCCGGACAGCGCGTCGACGGTCGCCACCTCGCCGTCGAGCCAGCGCGACACCGCCCACGGCCACGGATAGCCGAAGTCCGGTTCACCCACTTCGACCGGCACGGGAATCGTGAGTGGCAGGTGCGGGGCGAGCTCGGGCAACCACTGGGCTTCCTTGCGCGCCTGCGTGATCGCGCCGGCGTGCCGAGGGAGTCGAACGGACAGCTCCTCACCCAGCCGGTAGATCACGTGATCCGAGCCGGCCGGGGAGTGCAGCAGCAGCGGCAACTCGGCCCACTGCGGGAACTGCGCCTCGACCAGCCGCCTCGCCAGGGCGGCATCGATGGTTGGTTCGGTCAATCACAGCTCCCGAGGTGGTAGCAGCGCGGCGGTGAGCGCGGTGGCGAGGAAGTCGCGGAACCGTTCGAGTGGCCAGGCCTGGCGCAGCACGAGGAGCTCGTAGAGAGCGGGATCCGTGTAGGCCCACATCACGTCGCGGGCCTGCGCGACATCGACGCCGGGGCGCAGGTGGCCGCGGTCGTGCAGCAGCCGGGCCTGGTGGTCCATGCGATCGAGCCGTTCGCTGTCGAGCCGGCCGAGCAGGTCGGCCATCTCGGGCGAGCTGACCGCAGCCGCGCGGACGAGCAGCACCACCGGCCCGAGCCGCGGCACGACCTCGCACGCAAACCCGGCCCACCGCTTGATGATCGTGTACGGATTCGCCTCATGAGCCCCCATCGCGTCCGACCGCCGCGTCGTCGGCACGGGATCGGGTCCGGCCAGCGCGGCGTCGGCGATCGCCTGCACCAGCCCAGGCTTGTTCCCGAACGCCTTGTAAACGGTCTCGACCGACACGCCCGCCCGTCCGGCGATGGCGCTGATCTTGGTCGTGGCGTACCCGTCGGCCAGGAACAGCTCGCGGGCGGCCGCAAGGATCGCGGCGCGGTTCTCCTGTGCCTGCTGGCGACGTCGGGTGGAGTCGTAACTCCTCGTCGCCTTGACCTTCGCCATAGTTGGGAACATACTCCTGTATTGGTTACAGGTAACTGTATCTGATCGGAGGTGGGCGGCATGACCGACCGCCCTGAAACCGGCCCGACGGCCGTCGTAGCACGGATCAACAAGGCCACCTGCGAGCACGACCTGGACGCGCTCGCGGCCTGCTTCACCAGCGACTACCAAAGCGTGTGGCCGATCCACCCTGCCCGCAGCTTCGGCGGTGCAGAACAGGTGCGGCGCAACTGGGAGCAGATCTTCGCCGCAGTCCCCGACCTGCGAACCGAAGTCCTCAACAGCGTCGTGTCCGGCGACGAGGTCTGGTCGGAATGGGAGTTCAAGGGCACCCGCCGCGACGGCCGGCCGTTCCTGATGCGCGGCGTCGTGATCCTGCGCGTGCCCGCCGACCAGGCGACCCTCGCCCGCTTCTACCTGGAGCCGGTAGACCCCACGACCGACGACGTCGACGCCGCCGTGCGCCGCCTGACGGGCGAGGCCAGACCATGATCCTCGTGGCCGGCGGAACCGGCACGTTGGGAACACGGGTGGTGCGGGCGCTCTCCGACGTACCGGTGCGAGTCCTGACCCGGTCCTCGGATCGAGCCAGCCACCTGTCCGCTGAGATCGTGGTCGGCGACGTCCGTGAGCCGGCAACGCTCCCGCCAGCCCTGCACGGCGTGACCACAGTCATCTCAGCCGTGCAAGGCTTCGCCGGAACGGACCCCGGCGGTGCCATCGCAGTAGATCTCCGCGGCAACTCGAACCTGCTCCGCGCGGCGGTAACCGCAGGCGCGCAACGGTTCATCCTGATCTCCGCGGTGGGCGCCGCGCCGGACAGCGTTTTGGACTTGCGCCGAGTCAAACACCAGGCCGAGCAGGCCGCTTTGCGCAGCGGCCTCGAGACGTTGGTCATCCGGCCCACCGTCTACCTGGAAACCTGGCTCGGCATCCTGTCTTCAATGATCGAGACCAAGCGAGCCGTGACGCTCTTCGGCCGCGGCGCCAACCCGATCAACTTCGTCAGCGCCGACGACGTCGCCGCCCTCGTCGACCACGCCACCCGCGCACCCGAACTCGCCGTCGCGACGCTGGAAATCGGCGGCCCGGACAACGTCACTTTGCAGGAGCTCGCCTGCACGTTGCTGGCTCGACACGGCCTTCCAGAGAAGATCAACCACGTTCCGCTGCCTGTGCTCCGAGCGGTCGCGACCCTCACTCGTCCGTTCAAACCCTCGGTCGCGGCGCTCGCCCGGTTCGGAATCACCATGGACGTCACGGACATGACGCTCGCGGAGGACACGGCGCGAGCCCGAGTCCCCGGCCTGCCGCTGACGAGCGTTGCTGACGTCGTTGCGCAGCGCTATCCGCGGTAGACGTTGGTGCGGTGCCAGGTGAAGTAGGGCTGCGAGCTGGCGCGGTGTGCCCCGCAGGGACGTCCGTGCAGCTGGTCCAGGTGATCGCGCAGCCGGCCGCGAAGTCCGTCCTCGAACCAGGAGAGAACGCGACCGGTGTCGTCCACGGTGATGTGGCCGGACTCGAACAGGCTGTCGCAGCCGAACTTGCAGGCCAGCATCGCCACGTTGGTCAGGTCGTTGCGCTCGTCGTCGGTGCACAAGGACCGCTTCTTGATGTGGGCCGCGACGAGGAAGTCCCCTGGGTAGTCGTGTCCGCACAGGTCGCAAGGCGCGGCGGTGCGGCCGCCGAGCAACAACCTGCGCAGTTCCCGCTGCTCCTTGCGGGTCGTGACCTGCGCGCTGCCGTCGAGCACGGCGAACTTCCGGATGCGCACCGGGAACTTCGGGTCGTGCAACGTGACGACGGCCGGCCGGCGGGAGACGACCGTGCCGGGAATGGTCGCCAGCACAGCGCCGACGAACGAGGAACGGTGCCCCAGCTCGTCGACGCTCACGAGCACCGACCCCTGCGCGTGCAGCTTCTCCAAGCCGGCCTCGACGTCGCGAACATCGACCCACTGCCCCTGTGGCGACCGGTCGGTGGTCACCCGCACCTGCTTCTGGTTGACCTCCACGATGGTGTTCACGCTGCCGGTCACCGTCTCGATGGGATCTCCGATGAGCGAGCGCAGCAGAGCCAACGCGTCCGGTGCCTTACCGCGGTTCGCCGGCTTTGTCAGGTCCGCAGCCAGCCGGTCGGCGTCATCAGCGGCGTAACCAGGCACCCGCAACCTGAGCCGGATCTGCTTGGTGGCGTTGCCGTCCGGGTTCTGGCCGATCTTTCCCTGCGCACGGCCCATCTTCTTGCGCAGCGCCTCGATGTCCGGCGTCGTCGCCAGCACGACCGGTGACTCGACGATCGTGCGCTGGGCCTCGGGCAGATGCCTGACCGGGGCGGAGTCCACGACTCCGCTCTCCAGTACTGCGCCGCGCTCGCGAAGCCGCCGGAGCAGCAGTTCCAGGGCGACGTTGTACTGGTGGTTGCGGCCGTGCGGGCTTCCGTTGACTTTGCCGCCCGCGCTCTTCATGACCAACGCGAGGTGGTCGCCGTCCGGTTCGATCTCGAACTCCGCGTTGAGCACGGCACCGGCGTCGTCTGTTGCGCGCATGCCTCCATCATCGACGCTTGCCCGCCCGCGATCTGCAAGGTTTGAGACCGTTGCGTCATGAACTCCGACAACGGCGTGGCGCTCGGATCGGCCGCCGCGGACTTCCTGAAGGCGCACCTGATCAGACCTGGTGTGCGCGACGGCGTCGCGCTGGAACCCGGTCTGACCGAGGCTGAGCTCGCCGCGGTGGAGGAGAGGTACGGGTTCGAGTTCGCCGACGACCACCGCTCCATGCTCGCCGAAGTGCTCCCCACCGGCCCTTCATGGCCCGACTGGCGCAACGGCGACGAGCTCGTGCTTCGCCGCAGCGCGGCCTGGCCGGTCGACCGGGGTGCTGTTCGACGTGCAGAACAACTGCTTCTGGCACGAAAGCTGGGGCGAGCGGCCGTCGGGCGACGACGCGGCAGTCGAGCAGGCGAAGGCACACCTCGCCACCGTGCCGCGCATGATTCCGATCTACTCGCATCGCTGCCTGTCGGCGGGGCGCGGCAGCTTCGGAAACCCCGTGCTGTCCATGTACCAGACGGACATCATTTACTACGGGTTCGACCTTCTCGACTACGTTGCCCACGAGTTCTACATCCGCGATCCGGACCGTCCGTGGCGTCATCCGAAGCAGATCCCGTTCTGGAGCGACCTGCTGTGAACGACAAAGGGCGGACGCTCGCAAGCGTCCGCCCTTTGTCTTCAGTGTCCGAGAGCCGAGTTGCGCTCTATCCCTACGGCTCTCCTTGGGGTGACGTACACGGGCGACCTGCGTCGATCGGTTACGACAGTCGGTGGCTGGTGCAAGTTGGCGGGAAGGCTGCAATCGGCCTCGACCTGCATGGACAGCTGCTGGGGGCGGCCACTGAGCGGAGAACTCAGCATCGAGCCGAAGTACGGCAAAGCAGAAGAGGCCGTCACGTAGACGACCTCTTCTGCTTGATCAACTTCTATGTCCGAGAAGCGACTTGCTCTCTATCCCTACGGCTTGCGCTGCTCGACCAGGCGTGATGGGCAGGCAGAACCCTTGTCCCGTTGGTGTCGTCCTGGTCGCCAATACGGGTGCACAGGAGGACACCAACGGGACGGGCATCTGAGGCTGTGACCTGCTCGAATAGCTCGACGTTCGCTGCGGGACAGGCGATATGGCCTCGTCCTGCTTGTCCCGTGAGCTTCGCTATGTTCGGCCGAACGAGTCAAGTTGTGCAGGACGGGACGTGTCACAGCGCTGTCGCCGGGTCCGGTGATCCTAGAGTCCGCCCATGCAACTTGACTCAACTCAGACGGCAGCGGTGTGCTGTGAGGCGCCAGCGCTGCTCACGCAGTCCACCTCTGCATGGCATGTGAAAGTACGCCAAGGTTTGGACCCTGGTTGACTGCAACTGAATGTGTGTCAACGGGGTTGGGGCGCCGTCAAGACGCCTAATTCTGGCGGTAATTGAGCTTATCTTATTGAACGAACGTAAATTGAGCGAGGTTTAAGTGATTCTCCCGAAAGAGGCTCCGAGTACGATATCCGTTGTCGAGGAGTTCTTTGGCGAAGGCATTGAGTTAGGTGTTGCGCAACGCGTCCTGGATACTCCACTGTATCAACTTGTCGAGCTGGCGGATCGGCTCGTCGAGCACAATCGAAGACTTCAAAGAGCCTTAAGTAGAAGATGTGGTTCCGCATTCATTCACAAGGACTACGAGGTTTTCGCAAAGATTGATCGCACAATTCATGACAGAATCTATCTGCATGGATACGAGTGCTCCGACCTAGTTGACGACCCGGATCTTAATCACCTCCTCTTGTTCTCTGCTCACACAATTCTTCCTGATCGCACGCTCGATTGGGCGGAAGAGACGGCATTCCTTGCGACGCATGACCAGATGTATCCCGTTGAGCGGGTGGCTGTGGAATTGGCTGGAGCCTTGGAGTCGATAACTCCGCTTGCTGCGTTGATACGCAAGGGATACGTCGTGCCGGTAGCGACAAAAGAAGTTCTGGTCCTGGGGCACCATAGGGATGACGGTGGGAACGGCTTTCCTCTCAGTTTTAGTACGGAAATCGACGACTATGCGAACCCGTCCATATTCTGGCAGGATCCGTATCTGGCATGGCTTCTTGTCAAGAAGCTGGAGTGCATTCCATCCTGGGAGCTTGACGCATTGGATCTGTCTGATCCGACGCGCGTTCAAGAGGCTGCTTCCTACTACCTAGATAACCCAACATATAATCCTGATGTCGGAAGGTTCTGTCGAGAGGCTATAGTCTCGGCACACCCCAATGCTACCATCGATCAGATTCGTGATGCGGTTCAGATAGGTTTTCTTCACCGCGAGTCGCGGGCCATGCCGATGGTTTCCTGCTTGACTGGAGTTGAGCATCTGACGAGATCCACGAAGGTTTTGCTAGACGGATCTGCTGTGCCGTTTGATCATCGGCACGAATCAGAACTTCGCTCGATAAGCTACAGAACCCCCTCGCTGCGTCATGTGTCTACCAGTGACATGGTGAAGCTTCGTCTCCAGGAAGACCTGTACGAAGAGGTGCGACGCAGTATGGAAGAGCTTCTACGGGTTGCGCAGAACTCACCAACGCCAGCTGGATATCTTCAATTTAAGAGTCTGATTGAAAGCTGCGCAGAAGACGTCGTACGACCAACCTACGAGAGGCTTTCTAAGCAAGCTAGTCGTGCGAAGCTGGGTACGACTATTGGAGGACTTGGCGCTGGCGGCATGGTTTCACTCGCCATTAATGCGATCTCTGCGCTTGTTCCTGCTGCTGGGGCATTGATAGCACGGTCGACGGCAAACCCAGCAGGAAATATTGCGAAGGGTATGGTGGAAAAGAGAATAGGGAAGAAGGGGCGCATTGCTGAGACTGAGATTGCTTGCTCGATCTTGTTGTCAGTCTTGCCGCCGACTGTGCGAAGATAGCAAAAGCTGGCCCCGGCTTCTGTTCTCGGGAAGCGCCTGTCGTGGGGCTGTTGACTACGCTTCAGGTGAAAGCTTTTCGAGGACTATCTGCCCAATTTGAGAGAGCGTGTATCGCCGATCGCCACGAACTGCGGCCCAGGTATTATTGAGTGCATCCTCGATGATCCGGTCGCTTAAGAGTGACGTGAGAAGAATATCGAGTACTTGCGACAGGTGCGGGAGTCTGGCGTCGAGCTCGTGTCGTTGTGCTCCGGCTGGTGCTGGTGAGCCATCCTCAAACATAGTGGGCGGCTTCTGTGCCTCGATGTTGATGGCCGCGATTACCTGTAGGTGCTCTTCGTCGAGCCGGTCGAGTACGCGGACGAGGACATTCGCCTGCATGCGGCTGTTGTGATCCTCGTAGACTGCGCCTGCCATGATCCCTGCGTAGATCATTCGGAGTCGTTCGATGCGGGTTGATCGAGCGGCGTCGAGCGCTCGCTCCCAAAGTGCGGCAAGCTCGTCATCGCTATCCAGCCGTGCTTTGACTTGATCCACGCCCTCATTGAGCAGTTTTAAGACTTCTTGGATCATTGCTGTCTCGCGGCGACGTTTGCGTTCCTCCCAGCCGTTGAACAGCTCAACAGCGATGCCGCCGCCTGGGATCAAGCTAGCCGCCCCCTTGGCAAGTGCCTTGCCGGTGAGCTTGGCGTCGTCCTTGCCAGGGTTGTTAGCGTCTGCCTCGTCGAAGGGGTCAGTCATGTCCCGAGTCTACTTTGGCAAACCGCGGTTTGATGGACGCCCGAACTCACTGACAGAGCGGCGGTTGCCAGACCAATTGGCCGGTGATCAATTTCCGCTCGGCGGGTTAGGCGGATCATTCTGCCGTTCAGCCATCGGCGAATGCCAATCGACACACCTCGTACAGCCAGGAGCGCACCGGCCGCAAAGCCAACTGACGCATCGTTCGCGGGCGCGAAAAATCCGCTCGTGATCGTCGTCAGGCTGTGGCGTTCGAACTTCCACCCTCATTGGGGATCACGCTGACGATGCGTGGCATCCGGCGCTCGGTGTCGCGCCTGGTCAGAAGAAGCTCGCCGAACCGCCATGCGCGCGACGAGTTCGCCGTACACGACGGCGATGATCACGGCGAGTATCGCCACCAAGACCACGTCGAGTCCGCAGATACACAATGCTCCGGCCGTCATCGGTGCTGCTCCTGGCGATCGGCTAGCGCGCGAAGCTGCTCCGACAACATCGACGAGAAGTTCTCGGCACCTTGCGGGAGGAAGCCGATCAGCACCGGGCACGGACTGCCGGGCAGCGTGACGTAGATCAGGTCATCGTCGCCGAGGTGCGCCTCGATCGGTGTGCTTGACCGGACCACGGTGACCACATATCCCGAGCCGAGGAGCCCTTCGGCCGCCGGGTGCCGTTCGCCAGGCGTAGTCACGGTGACCTCCGTTGCGAGGTGTCCGGCGGCGCTGAGGCGGACAGGAGGTGTCCACGCCGCCGGACGGCTCGGGGGCCGCTTGTGAGCGACCCATGTCAAACTGAAATCAACGTCTCATCAGCACTTGGTCAGCGGAACGACCTGGTGACGACATGTAGGCGACATGGGCGACTCGGGAGGTGGGACGGCGTGCGGACGTTCCGGACGGTCCTTGAGCAGAAGATTCGCGAACGGCGTGAGACTCTCCAGGAGTTCGTCGACTTCGCCGAGGCGTTCGCGCGTGAGCACAATGAGCCGGGCATGATCGGCAAGCGTCATCTTCAGCGGCTCATCGCTGGTCGGAAGGCTTCTGGGGAACCGCTTGCGCCGACTGTTCAGCCGGCAACCGCGCGCTTGCTGGAACGTATCTTCGAGATCCGGATCGACGACCTTTTGTCGCCGCCGAAGCCACCCGAGGCCGTGGGGCAACAACGACCGGAACGAGACGCGGTCGAGTTGGCAGCTGCACTTGACTGGCTCGACGAACGCGCGGGTTGGAAGGCAGGAACGAGCCGTTCGAAGGTGCGCACGAGGCTTGAGGCGCTCGACCTAGGGGCTCTGTTGGACCGGGGAGCGCGGCGAGCGAGGGTGGGGCGAACGGCGCTGGCTCGCGCGCTCGTCGAGTACTACGGCGACCAGGGCATCTACCGGGCGATTTGCGCGGGCGTCGAGATCCTGACCAGCGTTGTGAGTCGTGCGGAATGGCTTGACCTGGCGTGCCCGCTCGGTGGCGCGCGTGATGAGCTGATGCTCGCCGAGGAGACCGGCGTGCGGCGGGCGCTGGACGAGGTTGAGGCCTCGGCGGCCCTGTCGCGGCTCGCGGAGTCGGTCGCGCTCGGCGTGCGCTTCGCCAACCTGCCGCTGTATCGCCTGCGAAGCGTTGACTTCGGCCCTGGGAGGGTCCAGGGGAGCGTCGGCATCGTGCCGTTCGTCGAGTACGCACTGACCGCCGATCTGCTCGAACGCGAACTGACCGATGCCGTTGCGGCTGGAGGCCTCGCTCGACGAACTCCCTTGCGGGACAACCAATTGCCGAGCATTGGCGCGGTGCACGACCTGTCGGGCCGCGTGTGTGCTGGCGGTGTTCTGGCCTTGTGCGCGATCGCTCGGCCGCATGATCAAGTCCGCGGTTCGGCTGACTACGCCCTGTTGGTCCAGGAACGGTCGCGCCAAGTGTTGAACGCCGCCGGACGGCTCGCGGTGATCCCGAAGGGCTTCCACCAGCCGCTTACCGATGTGCGAGCCGAGACGGCGGTGGGCGCGACGCTCCGGCGCGAGCTGGAAGAGGAGCTGTTCGGCCGTCACGACGTCGATGCGACGGCGGGTGAGGCACGCTCGGCCGCGCCGATGCATCCGAGCCGACGATCGGATCCGATGAAGTGGCTGACTGGGGCACCGGGCCGGTTGCGGATGGAGTGCACAGGATTCGGGCTGAACCTCGTCAGTGGGAACTACGAGTTCGCGAGCCTCGTCGTGATCGAAGACGAGGAGTTCTGGCACCGGTTCGGCGGGCAGGTCGAGGCCAACTGGGAAGCAAGCGGACTGCGGCTGTATTCCAGCCTCGACGGCGACCTGGTGAGCGAGTTGATCTCGCAAGAGGCCTGGAGCAACGAGGGACTGTTCGCGTTGCTCCAGGGCTTGCGTCGGCTGAGCGAGATCGGCGGCGACCGTGTCAGCCTGCCGCCGGTCGAGTGGTGGCTCAGCGACTGATCACGTCTGGGACGGCCAGCGAACCGTCATGACCACCGAGTCCTCAATGGACTCCCACGAGTGGTCGATGCCGGGACCCCACATCACGTAGTCACCTTGGCGGGTCATCGTCGCGCTTCCCTCGGTCAGGTCAACGCGGAAGTTCCCCTGTACCAACAGAACCAAGGTCGTGCGCTGGTCGTCCGCGGTCCACTCGACACGCTTGTCACCAGCAGGGTGATTGAACCACTTCACCTCGACGTCCTTCGACGACCGCACGCCCTCGGACGGATCGATGAAGTGCCCGACCAGCCAGCCGCGCGTGGCGCTTCCGTCCTCCGCAGCGTTGCCCTGGCTCCAGTTCGCGGTCACCGTATCTCCCACTCGATCGTTGGCACATTCACGCGGCTACCGCCGATCTCCTTGAGTCGGCGAAGTCCTTGCAGGAGCGCGAACAAACCCTCGTTGCTCCACGCCTCGTCGGCCGCGAGCTCCTCGACGAGCTCGGCATCGGCACTGGAGTACTGGCGAAGGTTCGCCGTCTCCCAGTTGGCCTCGATCTGTCCGCCGTACCGCTGCCAGAACTCTTCGTCATCGACGACGATCAGGAGGGGGAACTCGAAGTTCCCGCTCACGAGGTTCAGCCCGAATCCGGTGGACTCCATCCGCAAGCGGCCCGGCTCGCCGAGGAGCCAACGCATCGGCTCGGAAAGGCGGCTCGGGTGCATCGGATCGGCGCTGCGCTGGTCGCCCACCGTGTTGTCGATGTCGTGGCGGCCGAACAGCTCCTCTTCCATCTCGCGGCGCATCGTCGCGCCCACCTGAGCATCAGCCCGGAAGTCCGTCAGTGGCTGGTGGAAGCCCTTTGGGATCACCGCAAGCCGGCGCGCGGCGTTGATGACGTGACCTGAGCGCTCCTGCACCAGAAGAACGTAGTCCGCTGGACCGCGGAATGGGTCGGCAGGTCGAGCGAATGCGCACAACGCGAGCGTTCCGCCTGCGGTTAGACGTCCGCCCACGTCCAGGACGGAGTCGAGATCCGGCAGGTAGCGGTCACGAAGCGGTAGAGCGCCTGCGGGCGTGCCGGTGGATAGCGCGTCGACCAGCTCACCTTCTAGGAGGTCCATCGTCACGATGTACTCCACGAATGAAGTGAGCCCGACCGATCCGCCGATCGACTGCGGCCCCATGTCGACGCTCAGCAAGCGGTAGAGCGGCATGTTCATGAACCGGATGCCGAGCGAGAGCGACTCGGCGAGCCGCTGAACAGCCTGGTCGAACGCCTCCTCGTCCATGGCGAGGGGCACGTCTCCGGCCGCACGTTCGAGAGCGAGCCGGTCATGGGTGGCGACCATCGGGCAGGCGAGATCGAGCCAGTCCGCGCGCGTGAAGATGGTGGTGTCCGCCTCGACGTCGCCGAACCGTGCGGCGTATCGGCCGTACCCGTCGGAGCGGCGGCCGTAGTAGCTCGCGAGTGCTTGAGCGACGGTGCTCTGATCGACGCGTCCGCGACGACTTCCCCTGTCCCGCAAGGCATTCACGTCGATCTTGGCGAGACGTGACGCCACGGCGCGGCGCGCGGCTCCCGGTTCGCGAGCCGCGCGACCGTCGAGCCAGTCGAGTGCGGCGACGATGTTCGGATCGGCGGCGAGACGCTGTTCTGCGTCTGCTGCCGCACTGGCTGTTGTTACTGGTGTGGTCGCGGCGACAGACACGCCTGCGCGAGCTTCGGCGAAGCGCGCCTTCACATCGTCGGACGCTCGATCGAGCGTTGTGTCCAAGGCCTGTTGCAGCTCCGGCTTGGGTCGTGAGCTGGGCTTTTTGTGCCAGTTGCCCACTGTGCGCCAGTGAACGCCGAGGAGATCAGCGAACCCTTCCTGGCTGAGCCGCAGTGCGTCCTGCAAGGCGCACGCGTCGGCACCGGTCCAGCCGTTCGGCAACGTCATCTCGTCGCTACCCCCGAAGCGCGATATGTAGGGAAGTTGTCGCTGTTGTGTAGGGATCTTGCATGGGCTCCAGCGCGTTTTCGCAGTGGAATTGGAGCCGTGGAAAACAGCAGCGCCACCAGGACAAACAACGAACTACCTGCGGCCGCGGACATGCTTCGCGAGCTCCGCGAGTTGGCTCATTACCGAAGCAACGTCGGATTTGAGACCGTCGAGCCGCTCGGTGATGTCTTCGAGTCGCTCTTCGACACGGTCCATTCGCGACCACAGCGTGTCGGCGAGGTCCACAACCGGGTCGCCGACCTCGGGAGGCTTGCGGCCGCGCAGCACTGCGTCCAGGTGCTGCGGGTGCCAACCCAGTGCGGTGGAAAGGGATTCGAGGGTTCGAGGGCTCCGCCGGCGTTCCACGAGGTTGTGCTGAAGCTCGCGGACGATCGCGAGCGACACGTGTGACCGCTCGGCGAGTTCCTTCTGCCGCAATCCCAGCTCGCCCACCCGCTGGTTGATCGCCTCGGCGACTGCCGCCCAATCCTCCGACACGTATTTCCTCCGCGCTCCGCCTCGGCGCCGAGATTAGTCACTGTTTCGCGCACTGCGGGGTGACACGGCGTTTCACGCGTCGTCCGCGGCTCCGCATGCCTTCGCGACGACTGATATCAGCACGAATCAAACTGAAATCATCATTTCAAGCAGAAAGGCTATTCCTCATGCGTACTTCTCTGCCTTCTAACGTCCACACCATCCGCGAAACCGCGTGGCTCCTCGGCGTCGACCGGTCCGAGGTCTGCCGTGCCATCCGGCTCGGCAAGCTGCGCGCCGAATGTCGGCGCGGCCAGACCGTCATCCCAGTGAGCGCGCTCCTCCCACTGCTCGCCAACGCCGGTCCGGGGGTGCTCCGTGACTGACGACCAACTGATCGGCATCGCGTGGTCACTCGACCGTCTGCGTTGGGTGCCCACCGACCAGCTCGCCGAGGTCGTCGAGCGCGACGGCCTGTGCATGTGGGCGTTCACGAACGAGCCGCCAGACGCCGGTGAGGAGCTGACCGACCGTGAACTGGCTCAGCGCACTTGTGCCGGATGCCCTGTGCAGGACGAGTGTTTGGAACTGGAGTTGCGCACAGCCGGTGAGGACACCATCGGCGTGTGGGGTGCGCTCACCGATGACGAACGGCGGGAGCTGTATCCGCATTGGCTCCGACGCGGTGAGCGCTTCGAGAGGGGGCCGCGTTCATGAACGCACTCACTCTCACTCCGACTCAGGTCATGGCGGGCGTCGGCGCGCTCCTGGCGCTGGTGCTCGTCTGGCGGATGGCATCCCGTCGTGCGAAAGCGGCCGCGAACGCCGCACGCACGAGTGCGCGGTTCGCCTCGCTCGCCGGACGTGTGCTGTTCAACGCCGCGCTGATCGTCGTGGCTCAGTGGATCGTTATCACCCAACGCGGTAGCGGCTGGTTGCTCGTTGCGGTGCTCGCCGTGCCCGCGCTGTTCGCGTCGTACACGCTGACCAAGGCGCTGACCGTGACGACGTACGAGCCGCATCGCCGAGGCGGTGAACGGCGATGAGCGAGCCGATCGAGCGCGTAGCGGTGCAGGTCGATCGGTTGTGCTGGACCGGCATCCTGCTCGGACTGGCGTTCACCATGACCAACGTTCAGCAGTTCGCGGCGGCTGGCTCACCGATGTGGTCGCTCGCCTGGTCCGCCGCGTGGCTGCTCGACCCGATGGTGTCGCTGGTGCTGCTGGCGATCCTTCGAGCCGAGCAAGTCACGGCCCGGCACGGCATCCGCATGGGTGGTTGGGTGCGGGCGGCGAAGTGGTTCACGCTCGGCGCGACGTACGTCATGAACACGTGGAGCGCGTACGCCGCCGGATCGGCCGCGCTGGTGGTGCTGCACTCGGTTCCGCCGCTCGTCGTGTTCGTCGCCGCCGAGGCCGTGACGGATCTTCGAGACAAGCTCGGCTCGGCGGTCGCCACGTTCACGGCCGTGCAGACCGAACCGCACGCTTCGCCGAGTCCACAACGGAAAGCACCGAAGAGCGCGAATCCGAGGACGTCGTTCGCCGACTACCTCGCGGTTGCCAAAGCGGCTCAAACGCCGGACGTGACTGTCACGCCCGCATGGGTGCGCGAGGTGACGCAGTGCTCACGCGGCCTGTCATCGAGGCTCGCTTCGGCGCTGAACGCCGAGGTGCCGTCATGAACGGCGAGATGGTTCCGGCGGGACCGGTGTTCGAGGGTGAACTCGTCGACGACCAGGCGGACGCGGTACAGCCGCCACCGACTCATCGCGTCGTCAGCTGGTGGCAGCGATCGCGGTTCGTTCCGGCGGCGTTGAAGTCGAGGCAGGCAGTCGGGTACGCGGCGAAGGACGGGGTCGCGTGGTTGGTTCGGTCGCCGTTCCGCTTCCTCCGAGCCACCTTTCGCGGGCTGGCCGTCGCTGTGCGCGGTTGGCGGGGATGGGTGCGAGTACGCGACTACCGCGAGGCTGCCGAACAGTCGGAGAAGTTGGCGGACAAGTTCGCGGAGATCCGTGGGCTGACGTTGTTCCGGTGGAAGGTGACCGGCGTCGTGCTCGTGGTTTCCGTTGTCTCCCTTGCGATCCTCGATCTCGTCTACGGGCACCGGGCGTTGTGGATCGCCGGCGTCGGCGGCTCGGCGGCGTTGGCGATCCTCGGCAGGCAGAAGGACGGGAACCCTGGCCGGAAGGCTGCTCTTGCCGGGCCACGCTCGCTCGCGTGGACGATGGATCCACAGATCCTGGTGGACGCGTTCCGGGACGCGAAGCTGATCGGCAAGGACGAAACCCTGAGGCTCGTCGAGCGAGCGAAGCACCAGGGCGGGGGATGGGCGGTCACCGTCGATCTCCCCGCCACCCGCAAGGCGGCCGACGTCGTGAAGCACCGGGAAGACCTGGCGTCGGCTCTGGCGGTCGACGAGATCCAGCTCAGCGTCGAGCGAGTGCGAGGCAACGGCGGACACGCTGGACGCGTCGCGATGTGGGTTGCCGACGAGGACCCGTACGCCAAGCCGCCGATCCGGACACCGTTGCTCGCGGTCGAGCGGTGGGACGCGTGGCGGCCGGTGCCGTTCGGCACCGATGCACGGGGCAGGCGGATCACGCTGCCGCTGGTGTGGACGTCGCTTCTGATCGGCGCGCTTCCCAGGCAGGGCAAGACAATGGCCGAACGGTTGGCTGCCGCGGGCTTGATCTTGGACCCCCATGTGCGGCTGTACGTTGCCGACTTCAAGAACGGGAAGGACTGGAAAGCCGCTGAGAAGGTCGCCCATCGGTTCATGGCGGGCGACGACGCCGAACACGTGCTCGCGTTCTTGGATTGGCTCGTCGAGCTGGTCGCCGACGTCCAGAACCGCTACCGGCGGATGCAGGACCTCGACGACGTCACTTGTCCCGAGTCGAAGGTGACGCCGGACATGTCTCGTGATCAGTCGTTGGGGATGCCGATCACGGCGCTGATTGTGGACGAGGTCCACATCGCGTTGGAGGACCGCACTCCTGTTGAGGTGCAAGGGAAGAAGCTCACGGCGGGGGAGTACATCGGCGAGCTTCTGACGTGGCTCGCGAAGAAGGCTCCAGCAGCCGGCATCATCCTCGTTTTGGCGACGCAGCGGCCGGACAGCAAGACCATCCCGACCAAGCTGCGTGCCGTGCTCGGCTCCCGGTTCGCCTTGCGCGTCATGGACTTCCGCGACAGCAACATCATTCTTGGCGAACAGATGAACACGCGCGGATACGACAGCAGCCGCCTCCTCCCGTCTCATCGCGGTGTGGGCATCCTGCGACCAGATGGCGAGACCCAAGCTGGTGCCGACGTACTCGCGCTGACCGTGCGGACCTACTACATGCCGAACGAGGACTGGCGGGAGATCTGCGAGCGCGGCCGTGCCCTGCGCGAGGCGGAAGGGACGTTGAGCGGGCACGCGGCGGGGCAGGACGTGCCACCGATGCTGGACCGTGCGGCGGTCGTGAAGGCCATAGGGACTGGCTCTGTGGCGAGCCTGCCTGACGTCGAGTTGCCCGAACCGTTGGCGTCGGTCGTCGACTACCTCGGTGACGATCTCGACGAGCGAGAGTTTGTTCCCTCCGCCGAACTGGTCGAGGCACTGAACGTTGAGGTCACGGCATTCGGCGTGGGCATGGGTGAGTTGGGGTGTCGGCCCACACGGCAGTACGTCACCACGGACGAGGGCACGCGACGTGTGCGCGGCTACCTGACCACCGACCTCCGCGCGGCAGTTGGTCGCATCGCTGATGCTGAAATCAGCACCACAGGTGCCGCTGAAGGCGGTCTGTGATGAGCGCTGACGAGGTGCAGGACGGTGAACTCAGGTTCAACCCGCCAAGTGAACTACCTGTTCTGACTAGGGAGGTAAGTCGCATACTGCTAGACATGCTGATCAGGCTGACTGAGGTCGAGGCCCCTGACGGGTCTCGGGAAGGGAGGGCGGATGACTGTTGATATCAGTCGAGACCCGTGGAGCAAGCTCGACGAACTGCTCGGGATCGAGGTAGCGGCACCGGTTGAGGACGGCATCGGACCGGTTGCGTTCTGCGGTCGGTGCTCGACCGAGGACAACCAGGACCCGAGGACATCGCGCGCCTGGCAGTACGGCAACGCCGAGAAGCTGATCGAGCCGTTGGGCGGCGTGATCGTTGACGAGTACTTCGATGTCGGGCAGTCACGATCGGTGCCGTGGGAGCGACGTCCCGAGGCGTCTCGTCTGCTGGCTGCGCTGAAGGACTCGAACCGGGGCTGGAGCGCGATTGTCGTCGGTGAGGGAACTCGATGCTGGTTCGGCAACCAGTTCTCGTTGGTCGCTCCGAAGTTCGCCGCCTACGGCGTTGATCTGTGGGTTCCGGAACTCGGCGCCAAGTACGACTCGCGTAATCCCTCGCACAAGATGCTGATGAGCATGTTGGGCGGCATGAGCGAGTCGGAGCGCCAACACGTTCAAGCTCGCGTCCGCGCGGCTATGGATGCCCAAGTGTTGAACGACGGGCGGCATCAGGGCGGGCGAGCACCGTATGGCTACAACGTTGTGGACGGCGGTCCCCATCCGAACCCGAGAAAGGCGGCTGAAGGGGGTCGACTGCGGGTGCTGGCGATCGACGAGCCGAGCGCAGAGGTCGTGCGCCGGATCTTCGCTCAGTACCTGACCGGTGAGATGGGAGATCGAGCCATCGCGAACAGCCTCAACCGGGACGGCATTCCGTGCCCCTCGGCGCGGCGGCCGGATCAGAATCGGCATCGGCTCGCCGACGGGTGGCAGGGCAGCACTGTGCGAGCGATTCTCGACAACCCCCGATACACGGGCTTTGCGTTCTTCGGACGATGGACTCGACAAGAGATGCTGCTCGATCCCGATGACGTCGGCGCGGGGCACGTGGTCCGTTTTCGTCGGTCTGCTCCCGACCGTGTGGTGCGGTCCCGGAAGCAGGCACATCCGCACATCGTCTCTGTGGAGGAGTTCGTTCAGTCACAGTTGCTGAGGCGGTCACGTGCCGCCGGAGGGTTCTCGGCCGGAAAGAAGCTGGTGCGTGGATCGAAGCGAACCAAGCGGGTCTACCCGCTTCGCGGTCGTGTGAAGTGCGGGTATTGCACGCGGCGCATGGAAGGAACGCCCACCGGTCGTAAGACCTATTACCGATGTGCACTTCGGACGATGGTGCCAGGGTCGCCCGCGTTGAACGGCCATCCGACCAACGTCTACCTCCCCGAGGATGCGGCGCTCGATCGAATCAACGGCTGGCTTGATCGGCTGTTCGCTCCCGAGAACGTCGACAGCACGGTTTCAGCACTGGCGGCTTCTCAAGACGAGGAGAAGCCCGGTTCAGGGGATCAGGCGGCAGCACGGAAGCGGCTCGCCGAGGCAGAAGCGAAGCTGCGCAGATTCCAGGACGCGATTGCGGCCGGTGTGAACCCAGAGGCACTCGTAGGAGCGATCAACGAGGCAGCGGAGAAGCGCGCGGCGGCGGAAGCTGAGCTGGACGGCATGCCGAAGCGCGGCGGGCGGCGGAGCGTCGCAGCGATCTACGCGATGATCGACGCGCTCGGCGACGTGAAGAGCATGACGCGTCGTGGCGAGCCCGATGAGCTGCAGAAACTGTATGAGAAGCTCGGGCTTGAGACCGTCTACAACGCCGAAGGGCGGACGCTCGATGCGAGCATCCGCCCTGACGTTAGGGATAAAGCTGGTGTCCGAGAGGGGACTTGAACCCCTACGCCCTTTCGGGCACTAGCACCTCAAGCTAGCGCGTCTGCCATTCCGCCACCCAGACTGATGGGATGATCGTACAGCACGATCTGCGGGCCCTCGCACCGGGGATAGGATCGGCCGGTGAAGGTCATCGTCGAGGCTGACGGCGGGTCGCGGGGCAATCCCGGGCCGGCCGGTTACGGGGCCGTTGTCCGCGATCAGCTCACCGGCGAGACGCTGGCCGAGCGCAAGGGGTTTCTCGGGGTCGCCACCAACAACGTGGCCGAGTACCAGGGGCTCATCGCCGGGCTCAGAGCCGCGCAGGAACTCCGAGCCGAGACCGTCGACGTGCGGATGGACTCCAAGCTGGTCGTCGAGCAGATGTCCGGGCGGTGGAAGGTCAAGCACCCGTCCATGCAGCCGTTGGCGCTCGAGGCGCAGCAGTTGGCGCGGGCGTTCGGCAAGATCACGTACCAGTGGATTCCGCGCGAGCAGAACCGGCAGGCCGACCGGTTGGCCAACCAGGCCATGGACGGCGAGACGAAAGAGCCGCAAGCCGAAGGCGACAAGCAGCCGCATTGGAGTGGCGCGGTCGGCGAACCGACTCGGCTGATTCTGCTCAGGCACGGGCAGACCAAGCTGTCGGTCGAGCGACGGTACTCGGGGCGTGGCGATCACCCGCTCACGGAGCTCGGGCAGGACCAGGCGGAAAGAGCTGCGGCACGTCTCTCCAAAGTGGACGGTATTGCGGCGATCATCGCGTCGCCGTTGCAGAGGGCGGTGCAGACCGCGCAGAAGCTCGGCGAGAAGACCGGGCTGGAGGTCGTCACCCACCAGGGGCTCATCGAGACCGACTTCGGCACCTGGGAGGGGTTGACGTTCGCGGAGGCGGCGGAGCAGGACCCCGAGGTCCACCGGCGCTGGCTCGGCGACACGAGTGTGCACCCGCCGAACGGTGAGAGCTTCGACGAGGTCAACCAAAGAGTTCGCAAGGCGCGCACCGAGATCATCGCGAAGTTCGGCGGCAAGACGTTGGTCGTGGTCAGTCACGTCACGCCGATCAAGACGTTGCTGCGGCAGGCGCTGGACGTCGGGCCGCAGTTCCTGTTCCGGATGCACCTCGACCTGACGGGTGTGTCGATCGCCGAGTTCTACCCCGACGGGCACGCGTCGGTGAAGCTCGTCAACGACACGTCACATCTCAGCTGACCTTGCGCAGGCGGGGCGTCAAAGCCGAGACGAAACGGTCGGCCGCGGCGTCCAGCAAGGCGGCCGACTCGACCGAACCAACCTTCTGGTCCAGCACGAACTCGCCGCGCACCACCTGGTCGGCGCCCTTGGCCGCGAGCAGCGGGTGCAGGGCGTAGTCCATCGCCACGAGGAAGCCCTGGCTGCCGCCCGTCGCCAACGGCAGCACCGCGCGGCCGCGCAGCGCCTTCTTCGGCAGCAGGTCGAGCAACGCCTTGACGAGGCCGCTGTAGGCGGCTCGGTACACGGGTGAGGCGACCACGACGCCGTCGGCGGCCAGCACCGAGCTCACGGCCGCGGCGATCGAAGGGTCGCGCAGGTCCTCGGTGAGCAGCGACAACGTCGGTAGCGACCGCACGTTCAGCAACGTCACGTGGTGTCCCGCGGCCTCGAGCACGGCGGTCACGTGCGACACCACGACGCCGGTCGGGGTGGCGGGGGACGGCGCGCCGGAGATGATCAGCAGATCGGACATGGCAAGCACTCCCTGAGGTCGCGGGTGAGAGAACGCGTGCTCAGCGGAGGCAACACAGGCTTGCTGCCACGCGGCCGTAGTCGACGTGGCGCCGTCGGGTCATGTCTCGAAGTGAACCAACGTCCGGACCAGTGAACAACCGGTCCCAGACGCTGGGATATCCTGGTGGATGCGGATGAGTCGGCAGGGCGGCCGCGGCAGGTGACTGTCGAGGAAAGTCCGGACTCCACAGGGCAGGGTGGTTGTTAACGGCAACCAGGGGCGACCCTCGGGACAGTGCCACAGAAAGCAGACCGCCTCGGCGAGAGCCGAGGTAAGGGTGAAACGGTGGTGTAAGAGACCACCAGCGCCCCAGGTGACTGGGGCGGCTAGGTAAACCCCACCCGGAGCAAGGCCAAGAGGGCACGCGAGTGCCTGCGTGAGCGTTCGAGGGCGGCCCGCCCGATGCTCACGGGTAGGCCGCTAGAGCCTGTCGGCAACGGCAGGCCCAGATGGATGGCCGCCAAGTGGGACGCGAGTCCCATGAACAGGATCCGGCTTACATGCCGGCTCATCCGCCCCTCGAACAAGAGACGGTGCCAGGGGACACCCCGGCACCGTCCAGGAAAATCAGAACGTCGCGACGTTCAGCAGCGGTTCGTGCGTGCTGTCCGGATCGGTCGCGGTGTTCCAGTTGCTGTTCCCGGCCGACCGCAGAGCCGTCTTCACGGCCGCGGGCGAGGCGCTCGGGTGGGTCGACTTGTACAGCGCCGCCGCACCGGCGACGTGCGGGCTGGCCATCGAGGTGCCCGAGATCGACTTGTAGCCGCCGCCCTTCCAGCTCGACAGGATGCACACGCCGGGCGCGATGAGGTCGACGTCCGCGCCGTAGTTGGAGAAGTCGGCGAACGTGTCGTCCACGTCCGCGCGGCAGGTGGAGGCCGCGCCGCCGCCGGGCTGGCCGTTGAAGTCGGCCAGCGCGCTGACCGTGATGACTTCCTCGTAGGTGGCCGGCACGAAGGTCGACGAGTTCGCCGAGCTGTTGCCCGCTGCCACGACGTAGGTCACGCCGGCGGCCACGGAGCGGCAGATCGCCTCGTGCATCGCGTCCCGGTTGGACCCGCAGGCGCTGTCGCTGCCGGAGCCGCCGAGGCTCATGTTCGCGACCTCGATCTCGCTCGCGTGCGCGGTGACGTAGTCGATGCCGCAGATGATGGCCGAGAACGAGCCGCTGCCCGCGTTGTTCAGCACGCGGACCGGCCAGATGCGGGCACCGGGGGCGACGCCCACCACGCCGGAGCCGTTGTCGAGCGCGCCGATCGTGCCCGCCACGTGGGTGCCGTGGCCGTTGCCGTCGTCAGCGCTGCGGCCGGTGGAGCAGTTCTTCGCGCCCGCGGTGTTGACGTTGAGGTCGGGGTGGTCGAGGTCGACGCCGGTGTCGATCACGGCGACATCCACGTTCACGCGTTCGTCGGTGCCGTTGATGCGAGCGGTCGGGCTTTGTTCGGCGTCGATGCGGTCGATGCCGGTCGGCAGGGTCTGCGCCGCGATCGAGGCGACGCCGTCCGGCTGCACGAGCGCGACCCTGGGGTCACGAGCGAGGCGTGCCGCCGTGGCCGCGGTCATGCGGCCCGAGTAACCGCGCACTGCGGACTCGTACACGTTGTCGACCGTCACGCCGAGCAGGTTGGTCACGCTCGACACACCAACGCCGTCCTTCAGCAGCACGATGTATCCGCTGGTAGCGGTGTCGGCGCTGGCTGGGGCGGCGGGAACGGCGGCGGCGAGCAGAGTAGCTGCGAACAGGGCCTTGACTGTGAGTCGTCGCATGGCTCTCCTCAAGGGGCTTGAGCAGGGGACCACGATGCTCTCACCCGAACGGTGCGAGTCGTTAGTGCTTTCGGGGGTAAATCTGCGGCTCGAATCGCCTGTATTGATGAATCTGTGCTGTCTCACCTGGAGTGCGCCCGCTGCGGTCGGCGTCATGACGCCTCGGTCCCGCAGAACCTCTGCCACGGGTGCGCGTCGCCGCTGCTGGCGCGCTACGACCTCACCCGTGTCGGCCGTCCGACCTCGGAAAACTCGCTCTGGCGCTACCGCGACGTGCTGCCAGTCGCGCACCTCGATCCAGCGTTCAGCCTCGGCGAGGGCATGACCCCGCTCGTCCCGTTGCCCGCGCTCAGCCGGGCGCTGGACGCGAACATCCTCATGAAGGACGAGTCGCTCATCCCGACCGGCTCGTTCAAGGCCCGCGGCGCTGCTGTCGGGGTGGCCAAGGCCAAGGAACTGGGCATCAGCGGCATCAAAATGCCCACCAACGGCAACGCGGGCGCCGCCTGGGCCCTGTACGCGGCTCGCGCCGGCCTCCGCAGCGTGATCGCCATGCCCGAGGACGCCCCGCTGATCACCCGCGAGGAGGTCGAGGCGAGCGGCGCCGAGCTGAGGATCGTGCCCGGCACCATCGCCGACGCCGCGCAGGCCATCAAGGACGTCGACCTCTTCGACGCCTCGACCCTCAAAGAGCCCTATCGCATCGAAGGTAAGAAGACGATGGGCTACGAGATCGTCGAGCAGCTCGGCTGGCGCGTCCCCGACGTGATCATCTACCCGACCGGCGGCGGCGTCGGCCTCATCGGGATTCACAAGGCACTGCTGGAGATGCGCGAGCTCGGCTGGATCGACGGACCCCTGCCGCGACTCGTCGCGGTGCAGTCCACCGGGTGCGCGCCGATCGTGCGGGCGTTCGACGACGGTGCGGCCGAATCGTCCTTCTGGGACAACGCTTTCACGACCGCGTTCGGCATCAACGTGCCGAAACCCTTGGGCGACTTCATCATCCTGCAGGCCATCAGGGAAACCGATGGCACCGCAATAGCGGTCGATGATGGGCAGATTCTGAATGACCGCAACGAAACCGCGCGACTGGAGGGCGTCTTCCTGTGCCCGGAAGGCGCGGCCACGATCAGCGCCGTCCGAAACCTCCGCAAGGACGGGTGGCTCAAGGCCGACGACGAGGTCGTCGTGCTGAACACCGGAGCAGGCATCAAGTACCCACTGCTCCGCCTCTAGATAGGGGCAACTGCTGACGGCGTTACAGAAATACGGCTGTTCGAGTGGCGCGGTCACCTGGAAGAGCGACCCTCGGTATCACCGCCCAGCACGGCAGATCCTCCTGTCAGACGGCCGGCCCCTGCAGCCGGTGGTCCCCAAGGGAGGGAAAAGACATGCAACGCAAACTGACCGTGGTGCTGGCGCTGTCCAGCCTCGTCACCGCTGGAGCGGTCGGAGTCGCGACCGCCGACGCCGCAGAACTCCCCGTCTACGGCGTGAAGAGCGCCGGTCTCGACCAGGAGCAGGCCCAGCGACTGCAGAGGGCGTTCGGCCTCAAGGACGTCCAGCGATCCGAGTTCGGCGCGGTGTCCTTCGCGGACGAGCAGCGCTACCAGTACGTGCCCACCGTCGACAAAGGACAGGGCAAGCCCGACGAGGACGGCGAGCCCACGACGCTGACCGCGCTCGACGTCGACGCGCTCAAGCGCATCAAGGCCATCCCGACCGACGAGGCGGCGAAGCGCGCGCAGGAAGGTCTGCGGGCAGCGGGTGTGTTGCCGGCCAACGCAACGCCCACCGCGCAGCACACGACCTTCGAGCTGACCGACACCAACGGCCGCACCGCGCTCACGGCGAACCTCGACACGGCGGTGTCGTACACGTTCCAGCTCGGCGGTATTCCGCTGGAAGGTGAGGGCGCGAACATCCGCGTCGCGTTCGACGCGCTGGGCGTGACCGCCGTCAGCCACGCGAGCCGGACCTTCGCCCAGGCGGGCACGGTCAAGGTGCACGACCTGGCCACCGGCGCGCAGCTGTGCCAGAAGTTCCTCGGCGAGCAGGCACGGGCCAACTACGTCTACGTGGCCCCGCCGCTGGAGGACAAGGTCGACAAGATCGAGCCGTCGTTCCGGTGCACCGGCGGCAACGCCGACAAGGGCACGGCCCAGGCCATCACCCTGCCCGCGGCCGTCGGCGCCGAACTGCCCCAGCCGACCGAACCGCAGCCGCCGCGCCAGCAGACCGTGCAGGCGCAGGAGATCCGCGAGGTCGGCATGGAGGGCACCGGCAACTGCGCCGGCCTGCCCAACACCGTGGCCAACATCAACAGCTTCGACGCCGAGGCCGGTGCGCACGGCATCAACCGGAACTTCAAGTGGCTGGACCAGAACGCCTGGGAGAGCGACTTCAAGGACCCGATGTTCGCGGGCGGCGACGACAACGACTGGGCCGATGACGTCGACATGACCTACTGGCAGGGCCACGGTTCCGGCACCGGCTTCTACTTCACCGGCTGCTCCAACCACAACGACACCAAGCTCGCCAACACCGACGCGCGCTGGGGCCAGGAGGACGTTGAGTGGATGAGCCTCTTCACCTGCCTGATCCTCGAGGACGTGACCGGCGGCCAGAACTGGGCGCAGCGCTGGGGCCAGGCGTTCCGCGGCCTGCACCAGATCAACAGCTTCACCACGATCAGCTACAACTCGTCCAACCACGGCGGCAAGTTCGGGCACTACATGTGGCGCAACCCGTTCCTGTGGTGGAACAAGCCGATGAAGGTCCGCGATGCGTGGGCACAGGCCAGCATCGACACGCAGCCGGCCGAGGTGCGGTGGGCGACGATGGGTGTCTACAAGTACGCCACCGGTGAGTACGTCAACATCGACGACTACTTCCACGGCAAGGGCTCCGTCGGTCCGGACCTGCTGCCGAACGGCTGGTTCTGGCGGATCTCCGGCGCCAGCTAACCGAGGTCCCGCACCCGAAGCCGTGCCACGCCAACTGAAGTGAGCAGTGCAGCCACCGCCGCGAGCCCGAGCAGGGGCGCGGCGGTGAGCTGTTCCCCGGTCAGCACGCGCGGCAGGAAGTGGAACGGCGACACCAGGTTCGCCACGCCGTACTCGATGCCCAGCGATGGACCCACGATCTCGCCGAACATGTTGACCACCAACCACACCACGAACGAGATCGCCGCCGCGGCACGCGGCACGAACCCCACCGCGAGCATTGCCACCGCACCCACCACCAACGCGGCAGGCACCTGGAGCAACGCCGCGGTCAGCACGCGAAGATCACCCCGTCCGGCCGCGAGCCCGGCGACGGTCATCATCGCCAGCGTCCCCGCCACGGCCACGGACAGATGCCCAAAAGCCCACCGCATCCGCCCGATCGCCGTCGACAGCAACAGCTCCGCCCGCCCGGACACCTCGTCGGCCCGCAGCCGCAGCACCACGAGCACCGGGAACAACGCCGCCGCCCCACCCAGGCTGATCATGATCATCCAGAGCAACGTGTCCCCGAGCTCGCCGGTGCCGTATCGCCGCAGGAACTCGCTCATCGTCGGCGAGGCGCCGGCGATCGTGCCGTGCATCCCCGCTGCGACGCCGCCCATGGTGGCTCCAGCAAGTGCGAACGCGCTCACCCATCCGATGAGCTGGGTCCGATGCACCCGCCACGGCACGTTGACGTCGCCACCCGCCTTCCCCGGCCGCACGGGCACCACGCCCGCCCCGAAGTCACGGCGCTGGTTCAGCCGGAACGCGACCAGCGTCAGCACCGCGGTGGCCACCAGCGGCACCACGATCACCCAGCCGGACACCAGGAACAGGTGGCTCCAGCCGTTGGGGGAGAACCAGCGCGCCCACAGCACGCCGCTGCCGTCCGCCGCGAACCGCACGCCGTAGGTCACGCCCAACGTGCCGCACGCGATCAGATGCGCCGTCGAGGACCGTTCGGTGAGCTGGGCGGCGACTCCCGCCACGGCCGCGAACACCACGCCGGGTGCGGCCACCGCGAGCCCGAACCGGATTCCGCCGATCGCCGCCACCAGGGCGCCGATCGACAGCGACGCACCCATCGCCAGCGCCAGCGCGGACGTGAGCGGCGCGTACCGGGAGAGCGGCGTCGCGCGCAGCAGTTCCTGCCGGCCGGATTCCTCTTCGGCCCTGGTGTGCCGCAGCACGATGAGGATCGCCATCAACGCGGTCAGGGTGAACGCGATGTCGCCGATCTTCCACAGGATCAGGCCGTGGAGGGTCGGCGCGGTCAGCTGGCCGGTGAACGCGGTCAGCGCGGCGTTGCCCGCCACCTCGCGTGCGAAGGAGAGGGCGGCTTCCGGAGTCGGGAACATCCGGGTGTACTGCCCGGTGGTGCTGAGGACCACGCCCGCGATCAACACGACCCAGGAAGGCAACAAGACCCGGTCGCGGCGCAGCAGGAACCGTAACATTCTTCAGAAGCTACACATGTTTCACAAAGTTGTGAAGAGACGAGCCCGTGTGAGCGGCCGGGCTAAGTTGTGGCGGTGTCGAACGGGGGACCCGTGGAATCTTCTGGTGATGAGTCTTCGCTCATGAGCGACCCGAAGTTCGCTGCCGAGTTCGCCCTGGCGGAGTACAAGACCCTGCGCGACGAGATCCTCAAGAAGATGGACCACCGAACGTCGTTGGTGGTCTGTTCGGTGACGGTCAGCTGCGCCGTGCTGGGCTTCGGCGTCGACAAGAGGAGCGGGCCACTGCTGCTCGTGTCGCCGCTGATCTCCTTGCTGCTGGGCATCTTCATCCTGTTTCACAACACCCAGATCGCGGCGGCCTCGGCGTACCTGCGCAAGACGTTCGACGAGCCGTTGTCGGCGGGAGCTCGCGGTGTGCCCGGATGGCACATCCCCGCGGTCGAACCCGGGAGTCGCCCCGGTCAGCGAGTGCTGGCGAACCACCTCCCGCTGGTCCTCATCGCCACCGCACCCGCACTGGTGGCCATCCCGCTGGCGCTCGCGAATCCGAACTGGGTCGTCTGGGTGATCCTCGCCGTCGACGGCGGCCTGCTCGCGATCTACCTGACCCTGCTCCTCAGGTGCCGGGCTCAGCGCTTGGCGGGGCGTCCCGAAGGCATCCGCAGCACCGGCCGGAACGGCGCCCCCGCGTTGTAGAGCTCCTCCAACTCGGTCACGTAAGCCAGCACCGCGGGATTCACGATGTCGGCCAGGGACCGCACCCCGGCCTGAGGCTCGTAGGAAGCCAGATAGGTGGCCGCCGCACGCGCGCGCTCGAGCACCGAGCGGTCGAAGTTGATCGTCCGCTGGACCCGGCGCCGGGATTGCGCGCCCTCCCCGGTAGGCTCGTCCACGCCTGGAGCACTAGGGGAGGCTGTGATTCCGTCCACACTTCCGTCCGGCGCGAGGTCAGGTTCGAGCATGGGCGAATCTCCTCGGAGTCGTCGCTTCGGACCGCGCACCTCAAGGGGCCGCGAACCGGCCGATCAGGGCGTTCACATGGGTGGACACGTGCGCATGTTTAGGACGCACGCACTGTGTGTGACCAGGGCGTTCGCAGTCGGGTGAACATTGCCAGCGACGGAGAGAATCTTGGTCCGGGTGTTCCCCACTGACGTCTCCTCGGTGATGATGTGTCGGCCAGATTAGACGTAATTCTCCCCAGGGGGAACGGCCAGATGATCTACAGCCCGCTCCAACAGCTTCACACGACGTGACGAACTCGTGTTCTACTCGTAGCGCAAGCCCGAGCGCACTCTGGAGTACTTAATGACCGCCATGGACCTGGTGACACTCGCTCAGCAGCAGCCGACGGTGCCGGGCACAGGCAATGTCCGCGGCTGGATCCTGGACAACATCGTTCCGCTGCTCCTGCTCACCGTCGCGCTCCTCCTGCTCTGGCTCGGAGGTGGCAAAGGTGACAACGCGGGTGTCATGCGCCGCCTCGGTGGCGTGATCGTCGCGCTGGCCATCATCGGCCTCGCCGTCACGACCGACGCGGGCTCGAACATCGGCAAGTGGCTCGCCGGCTTGTTCGTCGGAGGCTGACACGTGCGGGTTCGCACTGACGACGAGGTCTACCGGGTCGACGCCGTCTGGCTCGGGCCGCCCAAAGCGACTTTTCCCTGGCGCGCGCGATACGTCGCGTGGGGTGTCGGGATCGTCGTTTTCCTCGTCGTACTCACGATCGAACGCCAGATGGGAGTCGGCTTCGGGTTCTTCTCGACGGCCTGGGCCCTCGTGGCGACGATCATCCTCACTCGCTTCATCACCCAGCGGATCAGTCATGAACGGCCGCTCACGGCCGTCATGTCGATGTGGGTCCGCGAGCTCACCGCACCTCGAGAACGCACGGCAAGCGCCGGCGGAGCGGCCAGCGCCGCCCGGATCCGGGTCAGTCCGCAGCGGCCTCGTCCCAAGTTGAGCAAGAAACAACGGGCGAGACAGCAGGCGCAGCCCCGCCGGACGTCAGCCAGCCGTAAGAAGGAGGTTCGCGGTGTTCGGACGCCGGCGAGACCGTGACCGTCGCTCCGCCCAGCACATCGCGCAGCACGCCGCGGCCGACCCCCGTGAGCGTGACCGCGCCTCGTACTCCAAGCGCGGCCGTCGCCTGCCCGGCGAGCAGGCCGTGCCGAGCTACACGCCGTCGATCGCGGCCCGCAGCATCGACGGCCACCTGCTGCGCACCGGCCAGGAGGTCTACGCCTGGTACCGGCTCGCGCCGCAGCGCTGGTCGTTCCGCAGCGACTCGCAGCGCCAGGACCTGATCGCCGCCATCGCGGGCCAGTACGCCGAGCTGCAGGGCCGCTGGATGCACCTGCGGGTGACGACGAGGCCGTACCCGATCCGCATGTGGGCCGAGGCGCACGTGCACAACGCCGTCAAGCGCCTGCCGGACACGCCCGGCACGCTGTCGTTCGACGACTACATGGTCGGCGAGCAGCAGCAGCTCATGGGCCGTTCGATGGCCGAGAAAGAGGTCTACCTGGGCGTCCAGGTGCAGACCCGCAACATGATGGACCGCGCCGTCGAACGCGCCGCCCCCGTGCTGCGCAAGGTCTTCCCGGATGCCGTGGACGCCGAGCTCGTCGCGCTGGACTCCGAGGTCGAGCACCTCGACCAGGTCATCGGCTCCGCGGGACTCGAAGGCCGTCCCGCGACGGCCGAGGAGATGTCCTGGCTGATGCACCGGTCGTGCTCGCTGGGCCTGCCCGCGCCGCGCAACCTGCCCGCCGTGCCGGGTGCCGCGTGGGAACCGGAGGACCTCGCGTCCTTCACCGACGCCGCGGACTTCCACCAGGAGCCGTACTCGCCGACGGTGACCGTGCGCGGCCGCACCGGCTCGAACGCGGGCATCAAGCGGCACGTCGCGGTGCTGACGGTCGGGCTGATGCACGGCCTGCAGATCCCCGAGGTCGACGACCCGTGGGTGCAGCGCGCCGACCGGCTCCCGGCGAGTGTGGAGTGGTCCGCACGAATCTACGTGCGCAAGCCGGAAGAGGTGTCCGGCGAGCTCTCGCGCCAGATGAGCAAGGTGCGCTCGCAGGTCCGCCACTACACCGACGAGCACGAGCTCGACCCGCCGCAGTCGCTGGCCCGCCAGGCCGGGCGCGTGCTGGAGATCGACGACGAGATGACGTCGGGCTTCACCGCGCTGGGCACCCGGGTGCGCAGCTGGTGGCGCCTGGCCGTCTCCGGTCCGACCGAGCGCGAGGCGCTGAGGCTCGCCCAGTCGTTGCTGGAGCTGTACAAGCCGAAGATCGCGATCGAGCACCCCGAGGCGCAGTACGCGATCGCCCGTGAGTTCATCCCCGGCGAACCGCTGTCCAACGGTGCGTACCTGCGCCGCGGCAGCGTGTTGTGGGCGGCGAGCGCTGTTCCCACGGCGACGGCCGAGGTCGGTGACCGCCGCGGCATCCTGTTGGGCGAGACCGTCACGGCCACCCGCCGCCCGGTCGCGTGGGACCCGTGGATGGCGCAGGAGCTGCGGGACGCCTCTGGTCTGACGGCGATGGTCGCGGGCCTGGGTGCGGGTAAGTCGTTCCTCGGCGGCGGCATGGTCTACAAGACGCTGCGGGCCGGCGCGCACTGGACGTTGCTCGACCCGTCCGGCCCGCTGTCCGCGCTGTGCGACCTGCCGGAGCTGCGCCCGTACGCGCGGCCGATCAACCTGCTCAACGCCCAGCCCGGGATTCTGAATCCGTACCGGGTGGTCGCCGAGCCGATGATCGAGCACTTCCTCGACGAGGAAGATCCCGAACGCGCGTGGCGCCGCGAGAAGGCGCTGGCGGCGGCGACCCGTCGTCGTCTGGTGCTGGACGTGCTCACCGGTTTGCTGCCGTTCGAGGTCGCGCGACTGCCGCAGACGCGCATCGTGCTGCTGCGTGCCGTCCGCACGGTCGGTGGCCGCTTCGACGCACACCCCGGTCTCGTCTTCGAGGCGTTGCGCCGCGACGCGTCCGAGCACCACGAGCACGCCGTCGTCGTCGCGGACTTCCTCGACGAGATGCGCGAGCGCATGTCGTTGCTGATTCCCGAGGAGAACCACGACCCGTACAACGAGGTGCGCGACGACCGCCTCACCGTCCTCACCATGGCGGGCCTGAACCTGCCCAAGGACGGCGTCGGCCGCGAGCACTGGACGGACGCGGAGTCGCTCGGCGTCGAGATGCTGAACCTCGCCGCCTGGCTCACCCAGCGTTCGATCTACGAGAAGCCGAAGGACCAACGCAAGGGCGTCTGGATCGACGAGGCGTTCTTCCTCTCGGAGGTCCCGACCGGTCGTGTGCTGATGAACCGCTTCGCGCGTGACTCGCGAAAGTGGAACGTCCGCGTCCTCTTGTCATCTCAGATCCCCGCGGACTTCCTGCGGATCCAGGGCTTCGTAGCACTGCTCGACTCGGTCTTCGTCGGCCGGCTCGACGACGACCAGGCGCAGGCGGATGCGTTGCGGCTGCTCAAGGTTCCGGTCGGAGCCGGGTACGAGCAGGTGATCGCGTCGCTCGGCCGCCGCCCCGGTGGCGAGCGCACCGCGACCGAACGCGACCGCGCGCCGCGGCAGTTCGTCTTCGGTGACGGTGCCGGCGGTGTCGAGCGCATCCGCATCGACTTCAGCGGCCCGCACCTCGAACACCTGCGCAACGCCCTCGACACGACCCCGGACGCCAAGCGCGGCAACGGTTCCGGCGAGCTCGTGAAGACGGACGACCACGCGGCTCCGCAGCCGCCCGCCTACGTGCCCGACGAGATCGACGACGAACTGGCGGCGGACATGGAGCTCGGACTGACGGAGGACGAGGCCCATCTCGTGGGCCACGGTGACGGCACCAACCGCCACCGGGACGGCGCCGCATGACGGCGCTGACGATCGTGCTCGCGATCGCCGCCTTGCTCTGGGCGAGGCGGCGGTTCGCAGTGCGCATGTCAGCTCGCACGAGGTCGGTCGGCCTCGTGGCGGCGATCCTGGCGTTGCAGGTGGTACTGGGTGCCCCGATGGCGCACGCCCAATCCTGTGGCGACCCACCAAATCCGGAACGGCCGGGCGCGGGCATGGTCGGCGCGCTCGACCCGCCCGTCGGCAACGGCCTGCCCGGCTCGCCGTACCTCGACTACGGCTACGCGGGCATGGTCTGGCACACCTACACGACCAAGTGCAACGTCGTCCCGGACGCCAACGCCACGATCGACACGTGGGCGGGCAACGAGCTCTTCAGCATCGGCAAGAACATCGTCGGTGCCACGAACGCGTTGCACTACACGGTGATGGGCCGCGGCCTGCTGGTCCCGCTGGACGACGCCGTGAAGAACGGCGTGCAGAAGGTCTACGACAACGTCTACCTGCGCTGGTTCGGCCTGGTGGCGTTGATCCTGGCGATCCTGATGTTCCGGCAGATCTGGACCGGCGACTTCGCCACGATCTCCAAACGCGGGCTCTGGGCGTTGGCCGCCATGTGGCTGGCGACGTCCACCTTGGCGCTACCGCAGTTCTACAACCTCCTCGACAACACGCTGGTCTCCAAGACATCGGAGATCCAGGCCGGGTTCATCGAGGCGCCTGAGGAACAAGGCACACTCCACGTCCTGCCAACGAAACTGCACGACGCCGTCGTCTACCAAAGCTGGCTGCGCGGCGCGTTCGGCACGCCGGAAGCACCGCAGGCGGCGGAGTTCGGCCCGCGCATCCTGAAGACGCAGGCGTGGTCGACGTCGGAGATCGCCGAGCACAAGGACGCGGACCAGGCGGCGCTGGAGGCCAAGAAGGCCGAGTGGAAGGCGTTGGAGGCTCAGCTCGGCACTGCGAAGGGCTACTTCGACGGCACCGACGGCAGCCGCACCGGCGCCGGTTTCCTGGCACTGCTGCAGTCCATCGCGTTCTCACTGTTCCAGCTGTTCGCGAAGGCCGCGGTGCTGCTGGCCCAGCTGCTGCTGCGCATTCTGACCTTGGCCGGGCCGCTCATCGGTCTGGTCGCGCTGCTCCACCACGACCTGCTGCGCAAGGTCGCCCGCGCGGCCGCCGTGACGGTGTTCAACGTGCTGGTGCTCGCAGTGCTCGCGGGCGTCCACGCGTTGCTGCTGCAGGCGATCTTCAACGCCACCGGGCTCTCGTTGCTGACGCGCACGTTGCTCGGACTGATGCTGACCCTGGTGTGCTTCGTGATCGGCAAACCGTTGCGCCGCATGTGGCAGATGGTCGAGATGTCGGTCGGCTCCGCCGGCAACGTCCTGCCGATGAGCGGCGGCGTTTGGTCGAAGATGATGGGCCGCAGGAAGTCCGCGGGCCCGACGCCGCAGGACGAGTTCTGGGAGTCCGTGCGGGAGAACGACACCGACGGCGACGAGGTCCCGCAGCGCGGTCGCGGCCGCGTGCGCCCGGAGGCCTCCAGCCCGGTCATGGCCACGGCACAGCGACTCGACCGAAACGGCCAGCCCGGCCAGATCGTGAGCGGCGGCGACGGCTACGGCGTGCGGGCCGGCTCATTGCCCGCGGGTTCGGGCCCGGCGGCGTTGCCGGTCGGCCGGTCACGCGTGGTGGACAGCCCACCGGTCACCGACCGGCAGTGGGACCGGGTCGACGACGCGGTGCTCGTGCCGTCGCGGTCCAGCAGCTACTCGGGGCCGGTGCAGGAGCCTCGCAGGGCCGAGACAGAAGTGGTGGCAGGGCGTCAGGTGCACGTGATCTACCGACCGTCGCGCGGTTTCGAAGTCCGGGACAACTAGAGAGGGGGACGTTAAGTGCCTATCCGCACCAACCGCGGCCGTGCCGCGGTCTACCGCAGGCTCTGGGGCTGGCCGCTGCGTTCCCCGCGCCACCTGGCCGCGTCGATCATCATGTTCGTGGTGGTGGTCGTCGCGCTGGGCATCATCATCCCGAAGGTCCTGGACCGCCAGCCTTCCTCGCCTTCGAGCGTCGGCCAGTCGTCCACGTCGCCGCAGGGCACCCAGGTCGGCCAGTTGCCGTCCAGCGGCGCCTCGCTGCCGACCAAGCAGCCGCCGCCGTCCGCCTCCGCCTCCGCCGCTCCGCCCGCCGCCGACGCGCAGCTGGTCGCCGAGCTGTGGGCGGAGACCTGGATCAAGCCGCCACCGGACAACGACGTCAACAAGTGGCTCGCGCAGCTCCGTCCGTACACGACGGAAGAGTTCCTCGCGCAGATGGCGACGATCGACCCCAAGAACGTGCCGGACAAGCTCACGCCGGGAGTGCGGGCGGTGCGGTCGACCGTCTCGTCGGCTGACTTCGAGGTCACCACGGACCTCGGCAAGGTCGTCATCACGTTGATCAAGCTCTCGCCGAGCAACGAGTGGCGGGTCAACAGTTACACGAAGGCGGGCTGACCATGCGCCTCATGTTGCTGATCGGTGCTCTCGTCGCAGTCGTCGTGATCGCGGTGACGACGTCCGGTGTCACGCAGGTGATCAGCAACTCCACGAACCCGGCGGCTCAGGACGGTTTGCGGCTCACGAGCTGCAACGCCGCCATCGGTCCGTGGGACGCGGGCGGCGGCGACAAGGGCCGCCACGACGCGTCGCGGCTCAACGACGAACAGCGCAACATCGTCGCGCGCATCATCTCCATCGGCCAGGAGCGCAAGCTGCCGCCGCTCGCGTGGCAGATCGCGATCCAGGCGGGCATGACCGAGTCGGGCCTGCGTCCGCTGAACTACGGCGACCGCGACTCGCTCGGCATCTTCCAGATGCGTCCGTCGATGGGCTGGGGATCACCAGCAGAGGTGATCGACCCGACCTACGCGATCAACAAGTTCTACGACGTGCTGCTGAAGGTGCCGGACTGGGAGAACAAGCGTCCCGGCGACTCGGCGCAGGCGGTCGAGCGGTCGGCGTTCCCGGACAGGTACCACAACTGGGAGGCCATGGCGGCGTTCCTGCTCGGTGAGCTGGGGGAGATCAGCGACCCGGCCGGCTGCGGCGAGGGCGCGGGCCAGTTCCTGCTGGCGTCGAACGCGGCGGGCATCGCCATCCAGTTCACCAGGGAGCAGCTGGGCGAGCCGTACCTGTGGGGCGGCAACGGCCCGGACGCCTGGGACTGCTCCGGCATCCTGGTGAAGGCGTTCGCGGCGGCCGGCGTGAAGATCCCACGCGTCGCGAACGACCAGTACGAGAAGGGCGGCGCCCACCTGGCGGTGCGCGAGGCCCAAGCAGGCGACCTCCTTTTCTGGGCGTACAACACCGCAGACCCGCGCTCGGTGCACCACGTGGGCATGTACCTCGGCAACGACGAGTACATCCATGCCCCCCAGACGGGTGACGTCGTGAAGATCAGCAAGATCAACTGGAATTATCACGAGTTGATGCCGCTGGCCGTCCGGCCGGGCGTGTAGATCGCGGGGAGGCGCTGCATGTTCAACCACGACCCCATCCCGAGGCCTTCCGGACCACCGGCGTCGAGCACACCAGTGCGTGACTACATGGCGGCCGGTGCCCCTGGCGTGTCGCCCGACTACGTGGTGGTCCCACGCGCGCTGGCCGAGGCGATGCCGTTGCCGTGGCAGCAGCACTTCACCCACCTGCTGGCCGAGTTCCACCGCACCTACGGCCACCTGAACTGGCCGATCTACCGGGTGGTGCCGTCCCGCTACGAGAAGCTCGCCGACCTCGACGAGGACCAGCTGGCCGAGGTCGGCGCCATCATGGAGATCGACTCCGACGGCTCTCTGGTCTACCGGGACCGCTCCGGGCGTAAGATCGAGAACGCCGAGGACCGCACCGTGCTGGTCTCGTGTTTGGACCCGATCCCGTCGGAGTACGCCAACGCCAACCAGTCAACGCCGCCGCGGGGATTCCCGGCGCCTTTGGGAGGCGAGCGAGTATGAGCGACACGAGCGGTTGGTACTACTGCCTGACCCACCAGACCGTGGAAAAGGGCAAGGGCTGCCGCGGCGGCGACCGCATGGGCCCCTACCCGGACGAGGCCACTGCGGCCCGCGCTCTGGAGATCGCCCGCGAAAAGACCCGCGCCGCGGACGAGGCCGAGAAGAAGTGGCGCGGCGACGACGAGGACTGACGTCTTAGTGCCGTGACCGTCAGCCTTCGCCCCGTATTTCGCCGGTCAGACGGGTGCATCGTGGTGCCGGCCCCGCGTCCTCGTACTGGTTGTACGGTGCCGCGGGGCCGGTGCCGCGAGGTGCCCTGCTGAGCGCCGGAAGACGCGGCGATGGTTGGCGGTCACGGCACTACCCTGTGCGGGTGGCCTCATTGGTGATCCGCACGGGTCGTGCTGACCTCGACTTCGACGGCATTCGCACCGAGTTCGGACTTCGGCCTACGTTTCCCGCCGAGGTTCTGGCCGAGGCTGAGGCGGCGGTCTCCCGTTCGCCGGGCGACCGCCCCGACCTCACCTCGATCCCGCTGGTGACGATCGACCCGCCGGGCGCGAAGGACCTGGACCAGGCACTCTGCCTGGAGCGGACCTCGTCCGGTTTCGTCGTGCACTACGCCATCGCCGACCTGGGCGCCTTCGTGACGCCCGGCGGTGCGCTGGACACCGAGGTCCGCCAACGCGGCCAGACCGTCTACCTCCCCGACGGCAACGTGCCGCTCCACCCGACCGTGCTCTCCGAGGGCGCCGCCTCTCTCCTGCCCGGCGTCGTCCGCCCCGCCGTCCTGTGGACGTTCACCTGCTCGGCTGACGGCGTGCCCACCTCGGTCGAAGTGCGCCGAGCGCTGGTGCGTTCCACCGCCCAGTTCGACTACGCCGCGGTGCAGGAAACCTTCGACGCGGGCAACCCGCACCCGTCCGTGGCCGCGCTGGCCGAGTTCGGCCCGCTGCGCCGCGCACTGGCCCGCGAGCGCGGCGCCATCGAACTGCAGCTGCCAGAGCAGGAGATCGAGTCCAACGGCGACGGCTGGAAGCTGGTCACCCGCCCACGGGCCCAAGTGGACGCGTGGAACGCCGAGATCTCCTTGATGACCGGCATGGCCGCAGCCTCGCTCATGCTGGACGCCCGCGTCGGCATCCTCCGCACCCTCCCCAACCCGGACGCAGCCGCGGTGGCGTCCCTCCGCAAGTCCGCCGCCGCCCTGCAGGTGCCATGGCCTGCCGACGTCTCGCCGGGCGCCCTCCTGGCCGACCTCGATGCCTCAACACCAGAAGCGCTGGCCCTGTTCACCGACGCCACTCGCCTGTTGCGCGGCGCGGGCTACACGGCCTTCAACGGCACGGTCCCCGAAGTCACCACACACGCCGGCGTCGCTGCGCCGTACACACACGTCACCGCACCACTCCGCCGCCTGGTCGACCGGTTCGCCACCGAGGCCTGCCTGGCGATCTCGGCAGGCCAGGACCTGCCTCCTTGGCTGTCCGAATCCTTGCCCCAGCTACCTGCGCTGATGGGTGCCTCGGACTCGCTGGCGTCGAAGGTGGAACGGGCGTCGCTGGACCTGGTCGAGGCATGGGTGCTGGCCGGACGGGTCGGCCAGGAGTTCTCCGCCGTGGTGCTGCGGGCGGGGGAGCAGGAGGCCGAGGTGTTCATCGCGAACCCGCCGGTGCTGGCCAAATGCTCGGGCAAACGTTTGCCGGAAGGGGAGCAGGTCAAGGTCCGGCTGGTGGAGGCGGACCCGGTGCAGCGGCGGGTGCGCTTCGAACGGGCGTGAGCAAGCCGACCCGCACCGCTGCCTGCGCTCACCCGGTTCACGCCCGCCGAGCTTCGAGCGCAAGGTCACGTTGCACAGCCCGCCCCCACCCACCCGTGTGAAGATGCACGGGTGACAGACATTCGTGACCTCACCGTCGGCGTCCTGGGCGGCACCGGAGCCCAGGGCAAGGGCCTCGCCATCCGCTGGGCCAAGGCGGGCCTCAAGGTGATCATCGGCTCCCGCAGCGCCGAGCGCGCCACCCAGGCGGCCAAGGAGATCGTCGAGGTTGCCGGTGGCGACGTCCAGGGCATGGACAACGAGAACTGCGCTGCCGACTCGGACATCGTGCTGGTCGCGGTGCCGTGGGACGGGCACGGCGACCTGCTGCAGAGCTTGCGCGACCAGCTGGCCGGGAAGATCGTCATCGACTGCGTGAACCCGCTCGGCTTCGACAAGCAGGGGCCGTTCGCGCTGCCGGTCACCGAGGGCAGCGCTGCCCAGCAGGCCGAGCTGCTCCTGCCCGAGTCCCGGGTCACCGCCGCGTTCCACCACGTGTCCGCCGTGCTGCTCGCCGACCTCAACGTGTCCGAAGTGGACATGGACGTCCTGGTTCTCGGCGACGACCGCGAGGCCACCGACACCGTCCGAGAGCTGGCCGAACTGGTGCCCGGCTTCCGGGGTGTCTACGGCGGCCGGCTGCGCAACGCCCACCAGGTCGAGGCGTTTACCGCGAACCTCATCGCGGTCAACCGCCGGTACAAGACCCACGCCGGCTTGAAGATCACGGGAGTCTGATGCTGCCCGTCGACGACCTCGGTGAGCCGGTAGCGCTCGACCAGCCCCAGCGCGTGGTCAGCCTCGTTCCCTCCATCACCGAGGCCGTCGCGGTCAGCGTGCCCCAAGCCCTCATCGGCGCCACGGACTACTGCACGCATCCGTCCGATTTGGACGTCCAACGCGTCGGTGGGTCGAAGTACCCCGACACCGACAAAATCCTCGCACTGCAACCGGATCTCGTCATCGCCAACTCCGAGGAGAACCGCGCGGAGGACGTCGACCGGTTGCGCGCCAACGGCATCCAGGTCTGGGTGACCGAGGCACCGAAAACCGTGCCGATGTCCCTGAAGTCGCTGAGACGCCTCTTTGCCACCGCCTGGGACCTCGAACCGGACTGGCTCAACGAAGCCGAAAACCTGTGGCGCGACACGAAGCCAAAACACATGACCGCGCTGATCCCGGTCTGGCGCCGCCCGTGGGTCGTCGTAGGCCGCGACACTTTCGCCACCGATGTGTTGCGACGCTTGGGAATCGAGAACGTCTACGGCGACCACGAAGAACGCTACCCGCGCCCAACCCTCGAAGAGCTGAACCAGAAACGCCCTGACCTGGTCATCCTGCCCGACGAACCGTACGTCTTCACGCACGAGGACGGCCCGGAGAGCTTCCCCGGACTGCCATATGTCCTGGTCAACGGCAGACACCTGACCTGGTACGGCCCGTCCCTGGTAGAAGCCAGAGCCGGCCTGGAACAGGCCCTCGACTACGGCCAGGGTTGACAACCGTAGGTGGATTCGCACGACCACCGACGCTGCCAGGATCTCCGCCATGGGGAAACTAGCCGCCATCATCGCGACCGCCGCAGCCGTCACGACCCTCACCGCCATCCCGGCCTCGGCCGAACCGGTCGTCCTCTACCAGCTCGCCGGCAGCAACCGCTGTCTCGCCGACAGCGGCAGCGACATCGTGCTGAGGGCCTGCAACGAGGCCGTTCTCGACCAGAACTGGATCGTCCCGGTCACGGACGCGGACATTCCGCGCAACAGGGCCACCGGCAAGTGCCTGACCGCCACCGGCGCGGGGAACGTGCTGGCACAGGCGTGCGGCACCGGCAGCCAGCGCTGGCGCCGCACCCCGTTGAGCGACAGGTCCTTCCAGTTCCGCAACCTCGGCACGGACAAGTGCCTGACCGCGCAGGTCACCGTTGCCACTTGCGCCACGACGAGCGCGAAGTGGAACCGCCTGCGTTAGTCGCGGAACCGATCCGTCGCCTCCAGCAACGCGGACAGGATGCCGGGCTCGTCGTAAGCGTGCCCGGCATCCGGCACCAGCACCAGTTCCGATCCCGGCCAGGCCTTGTGCAGGTCCCACGCCGATACCGCGGGCGTCGCGATGTCGTACCGCCCCTGCACGATCACCCCTGGCACATCAGCCAACCGACCAGCGTCCCGGATCAGCTGACCCTCCTCGAACCACCCGTTGTTCACGAAGTAGTGGTTCTCGATCCGCGCGAACGCCAGCGCGTACGAAGGCTCAGCGAACTCCGCCACCAACTCCGGCCGCGGCAACAACGTCACGGTCGCGCCCTCCCAGGTGCTCCACGCGACCGCCGCCGGCCCGTGCACGGAAGGATCCGGCGAGGCGAGCAACTTCGCGTACAGCTCAACAGGATCGCCCGACAAGCCGTCGAGCGGCGCCGTGAACTTCTCCCACAGGTCGGGGAAGAGATGAGCCGCCCCACCGCGGTAGTACCAGTCCACTTCGGACGAACGCAGCGTGAAGATCCCGCGCAGCACCAGCTCGGAAACCCGCGAAGGATGCTTCTCGGCATACGCAAGAGCCAGCGTCGACCCCCAAGATCCACCGAACACCTGCCAGCGCGAGATGCCAAGCGACTCCCGCAACAGCTCGATGTCGGAAACCAGGTGCCAGGTCGTGTTCAACGACAGATCGCCCGAAACAGCGGCGTGCGGCAGCGAACGCCCGCACCCGCGCTGGTCGAACAGCACGATCCGGTAGGCGGACGGGTCGAACAGGCGGCGGTGCGACGGCGAGCAGCCGCCGCCGGGGCCGCCGTGCAGGAAGACGACGGGCTTGCCGTCCGGGTTGCCGCATTCCTCCCAGTACACGAGGTTGCCGTCACCGGTGTCCAAATGGCCTGACGCGTAGGGCTCGATCTCCGGGTACATGGGCCTATCGTCGAGGTCATGGCGCAGTTCACGAAAGAGAATTCGGCCACGGGAGCGTTCGTCCGGCAGCCGAACCGCTTCACCGCCCGGCCGGAGCCCGAACCCGGCCGCTACCGGCTCGTCGTCAGCCTCGCCTGCCCGTGGGCGCACCGCGCGATCATCGTCCGCAAGCTGCTCAACCTCGAAGACGCCATCTCACTGGCGGTCGTCGACCCGATCAGGGACGAGAAGGGCTGGCGGTTCGCGCAAACCGACCCGGTCCTGCACATCGACTACCTCAAAGAGGCCTACGACAGGGCCGACGAGAACTACGACGGCCGCGTCACCGTTCCCGCGCTCGTCGACACGACCACCGGCAAGGTCGTCACCAACGACTACCCGCAGATCACGCTGGACTTCAGCCTCCGCTGGCGCCCGGAGAGCACCCTCTACCCGGAACACCTGCGCGAAGAGATCGACGCCTGGATCGAGCCGATCTTCCACAACGTCAACAACGGCGTCTACAAGGCCGGTTTCGCCACCTCGCAGGAGGCCTACGAGCAGGCGTACACCAACTTGTTCGCGGAACTGGACCGCATCGAAGAGCACCTCGACACGAACAACTACCTGGTCGGCAACCAGCTCACCGAGGTCGACATCCGGCTCTGGACCACGCTCGTGAGGTTCGACGCGGTCTACCACGGCCACTTCAAGTGCAACCGCAACAAGCTCACGGAGATGCCGAACCTCTGGGCGTACGCGAAGCGCCTCTACGAAGAATTCGCGGACACGGTCGACTGGGACCACATCAAGCGCCACTACTACGTGACGCACCACCAGATCAATCCCACCGGCATCGTGCCGGCGGGCCCAGACCCGGAGGTCTGGACCCGCTAGACCACGAACGTCAGTGGAAGGTGTGCTCGGGACCGGGGAACTGGTGCCCGCGCACCTCGTTGGCGAACTCCGCCGCCGCGCCCAGCATGATGTTGCCGATGTCCGCGTAGCGCTTGACGAACCGAGGCGCCTTGCCGCGGTTCAGGCCCATCATGTCCTGCCAGACGAGCACCTGGGCGTCGGTGTCCGGACCGGCGCCGATGCCGACGGTAGGGATGACCAGGTCGTGCGTGATCTGCTTGGCGACCTCGGCGGTCACCATCTCTAGCACGACCGCGAACGCGCCGGCCTCCTGCACCGCGATCGCGTCCTGGAGCACCACGTCGTGGTTCTCGTGGCGGCCCTGCACCCGGTAGCCGCCCAACTGGTGCTCGGACTGCGGGGTGAATCCGATGTGGGCCATGACCGGGATGCCGGCGGCCGTGATGGCGCGGATGTGAGGCGCGAAGTACGAGCCGCCCTCCAGCTTGACCGCGTGCGCCTTGCCTTCCTTCATGAACCGCACCGCGGTCGCGACGGCCTGCTCGACCGACACCTGGTAGGAGCCGAACGGCAGGTCAGCGACCACGAGAGAGCGCTTGACCGAGCGCGTCACCGCGCGTACGAGCGGTACGAGCTCGTCCACCGTGACCGGCAGCGAGGTCTCGTGCCCGTAGACGGTGTTCGACGCGGAGTCGCCGACCAGCAGAACGGGGATGCCGGCCTCGTCGAAGATCGAGGCGGTGAACGTGTCGTAGGAGGTGAGCATGGGCCACGGCTCGCCGCGTTCCTTCATCTCACGCAGGTGGTGCACGCGAACCCGCTTGGCAGGGGCCTTCTGGCCCGCAGTCTGGCCCGCACCGGTGCCGTAGGGCGCGGAAACTTCGGCATTGGTCATCGTCGACCGTTCCTTTCCTCGAGGCCCACACGGGGTCCCCGGGCGCTTGGTGCACGGTTGCCGAACACCAGAGTGACACCGTCAGCAGGAAACGGAACACAGATGCGGTTACCGTCACACGGGTGGCATCACGAATCACTGAACTGGTACTCGACTGCACCGATCCGGAACGTCTTGCCACCTTCTGGGGAGAAGTTCTGGGCTACGAGATCCTCGGCCGCGAGGACGACTGGACCGAGATCGGTCCACCGGACAAGCGCACGACGCTGCTATTCCTGCGCAACCCGGACCGCAAGCAGCAGAAGCTCCGGCTGCACATCGACGTCACGGCCACCGACCGCGACCAGGAGGCCGAGCTGGACCGCCTCCTCGCGACAGGTGCCACCCAGGTCGACATCAGCCAGGGCCCGGACGTGAGCTGGCACGTGCTCGCCGACCCGGAGGGCAACGAGTTCTGCCTGCTCAGCGGTCGGGCAGACCCCTGAGCACCTCCCGGACGGCCATGACCACGGCGTCCGGCCGGTCCATCTGGATCATGTGACGGCTGCCGGGCACCGGGACGTTGCGCCCCCACGGCACGAGCGCGGCCAACGACCGGTGCTCGGGCCACACCTTCCGTCCCGCCGTGAGCACGAGCCACGGCACGCGCGGCAGCTCACGGCGTTGGCGCAGGCGTTCCAGCGTCGCCACCTGACCGGGGTACGACGCGAGCTCCCACAGCACCGCCCGCCCCACGCCCGGCCGCCGGTAGACCATCTCCACGAGGTCGGCGGGCGCCGGATCGGTCACGCCCAGCGTCGAGGCCGCGGTCAGCCAGTTGCGGAACGAGTGCCCGAACCGCCGGGTGAGCCGGGCGCCGAGCCAGCGGCTGCCGAACGCCCGCATTGCCTGGGCGACCACGGCGGACATGTCGAGCGGCGCCCCGGCACCCGGCGTCTCGGTGTCCGGATCGAGCAGCACGACCCCGTCGACCCGATGCGGCCGCAACCGCGCATAGGCCTCGACGTGCAGAGCCGCCATCGAGTGCCCGACCAGGACCGCTCGCGGGATCCCGCGCAGCACCGCGTCCAGCACCGCCACCTCGCGTGCCAGCGACGGCCCGCGCCGCGCCACTCCGCTCATCCCGAGCCCCGGCCGGTCGAACACGATCACCCGAGCGTGCGGTGCCAGCAGCCGCACCGTCCGGTCCCAGTCGAACCACGCCCCGCCCAGTCCCGAGCTGAGCACGACGACCGGCTGGTCGACACGCCCGGAGAAGGCGACATGCACCCGTCCGGCCGAAGACGAGATCATGGAGGTCATCAGCGGACCTCAGGAGTTGACGTGATACCGGCGTGGAAGTGGAAGACGGCAGGCGCGATTGCGACGGTCGTGCAGCTGGCAGCCGCGTTGTCGCTGCTCAGACTGGTCCTGCCGGAGGACAGCTGGTTCACCGACGTCGCCGACGGCATCGGGTACGTCTTCGGCCTGCCGATCGACGGAAACCTCTTCATCGCCCTCGTGTTCTTCGTGCTGGGCGCCGCCCTGCGCAGGCACAAGCGAGCAGCGCTGTGGGCGCTGCTGCTGTTCCAGGTCGTCGGTCTGGTGCTGGTCGGGCTCACCATGGTCATCCTGGCGGTAGCGCCTGAAGAAATCTTGAACGAGGGCGAAGAAGCGCATTGGGTGTCTCTCGGCGTCGGCGTCGGGACCTCGCTGGTGTTCGTCGCGCTGCTGTGGATCGTGCGGGAGGCGTTCCCCGCGCGGCTGGCCCGCGGCGCGTGGCGGCGGGCGCTGTCGTCGTTCGTGCTGGGCATGATCGGACTGGTGCTCCTCGGCTGGGGCCTCGCCGAGGTCTTCCCCGGCAAGCTGGTCCAGCTGACCGACAAACTGGTGTGGGCGGCGAACCAGGCGACGGGTGAGGTCGTCCGGCTGGGACGGCTCGACATCCCGGAGGGGCCGCAGTGGCTGAGCGTCCTGCTGGGACTCGGCGGCACGCTCGTCGCGATCCACGCGATGTACCTGTTCTTCCGCGGTGTCCGCACCCAGAGCATGATCACGCCGGAGCAGGAGCTCGACGTGCGCCGGTTGCTCGCCGCCGACGGTGAGCCCGACTCGCTGGGCTACTTCGCGACCAGGCGCGACAAGAGCGTGGTCTTCGCGGCTTCCGGGCGGGCGGCGCTGACGTACCGGGTGATCGGTGGCGTGACGCTGGCCTCGGCCGACCCGATCGGTGATGAGGAGGCGTGGCCGGAAGCCGTGCAGGCGTGGCTCGCCGAGGCGCGGACCTACGGCTGGACGCCCGGTGTGCTGGGCGCGTCCGAACGCGGTGCGCAGGTCTACACCGACGCCGGGCTGAAGGCGCTCGAGATCGGCGACGAGGCGATCCTGGACGTCCGCCGGTTCGTGCTCTCCGGTCCGGACCGGAGAGGGCTGCGTCAGGCGGTCTCGCGCGTCGAACGGGCCGGCTACACCACGCGGGTCCGCCGGCACAGCGAGATCGCGCCGGACGAGATGTCGTCCATTTTGGACCTGGCGGAGGCCTGGCGGGGTGCCGAGACCGAGCGCGGGTTCTCCATGGCGTTGGGGCGCCTGGGAGATCCCAGCGACGGTCGCTGCGTGATGGTCGAGGCCTACGACGCTTCTGGTGCCCTGCGCGGGCTCCTGTCGTTCGTGCCGTGGGGCCGTCGTGGCGTGTCGCTCGACCTGATGCGACGCGACCGGGCGGCGGAGAACGGTCTCAACGAGTACATGGTCGCCCAGCTCGCGGCCGCCGCCGGACATCTTGGCGTGCAACGGATCTCGTTGAACTTCGCGATGTTCCGCGCGGTGTTCGAGGAGGGCGAGAAGATCGGCGCCGGCCCGGTGCTGCGGGCGTGGCGGCAGGTGCTGTCGCTCGCGTCGCGGTTCTTCCAGCTGGAGTCGCTCTACCGGTCGAACGCCAAGTACCTGCCGGACTGGGAGCCGCGGTTCCTCTGCTACCAGCGCTCCCGGTCGTTGCCGCGGGTCAGCATCGCCGCCGGCGTCGCGGAAGGGTTCGTGCCGTCGCTGCGGTCGTTGCGCAAGCGGGCGCTGCAGAAGACCGACGTGAGCTCCGAGTTCGCCGCGAAGGTCGCCGAGATCGACGCGATCCGCGTCGAACCGAAGGTGGTGCGCAGGCCGGAACAGGTCAGGGTCCGGATCGCGAAGGTCGACCGGCTGGTGTCCCAGGGCGTCGACCCGTACCCGGTGGGCTTCGCGCGCACCGATCTCCTTGCGGCGGCACGAGAACGCTTCGGCGAGGACGTGTCGGTCACCGGCCGCGTGGTGGCGCTGCGGGAGATGGGCAAGCTGTGCTTCGCGCGGCTGCGGGACTTCAGCGGCGAGATCCAGCTGATGCTGTCGGCCGACTCGCTCGGCGACGCGCTGGCGTCCTGGAAGTCCGACGTCGACCTGGGCGACCACGTCGGCGTCACCGGCCGGGTGATCAAGTCCGACCACGGTGAGATCTCGGTGCTGGCCACCTCGTGGGTGATGACCGCGAAGTGCCTGCACCCGTTGCCGGACAAGCGGAAGGGCTTCACCGACCCGGAGGCCCGCGTCCGCCAGCGCTACCTGGACCTGGTGGTGAACCAGGACTCCGCGCACCTGTTGAAGCTGCGCAGCGACGTGATCCGCAGCGTGCGCGAGTTCCTGCACTCGTACGAGTACCTCGAAGTCGAGACGCCGATGCTGCAGGCGGTGCACGGCGGCGCGAACGCCCGGCCGTTCGTCACCCACATCAACGCCTACGACATGCGGATGTACCTGCGGATCGCGCCGGAGCTGTACCTCAAGCGGCTGTGCGTCGCCGGCGTGGACCGGGTGTTCGAGCTGAACCGCAACTTCCGCAACGAGGGCGCGGACGCCACGCACAACCCCGAGTTCACGATGCTGGAGGCCTACCAGGCCTATGCGGACTACCGGGTCATGCTCGACCTGATGCGCACGGTGATCCAGCACGCGGCGCGCACGGCGTTCGGCGAGGAGGTGGCGCACCGGCCGGACGGCGCGTTCGACATCTCGGGGGAGTGGCCGGTGATTCCGGTCTACACGGCGGTTTCCAAGGCGCTGGACGCGGTGGTGACCCCCGACACGTCCGTTTCGGAGTTGCGTTCGTTGCTGAGCGCACGGGACGTGGAGATCAACGAGGACTGGGACCACGGCCAGCTCGTGCTGGAGGCCTACGACTCGTTCGTCGAGGCCAACACCGTCGGGCCGACGTTCTACATCGACTTCCCGACCTCGGTGTCACCGCTGACCAGGCAGCACCGCGAGGACCCGCGGCTGGCCGAGCGGTGGGACCTGGTCGCGTTCGGTGCGGAGATCGGCACGGCCTACTCCGAGCTGACCGACCCGCTGGAGCAGCGGCGCCGGCTGGAGGCGCAGTCGTTGAAGGCCGCGTCCGGTGACGTCGAGGCGATGGAGCTGGACGAGGACTTCCTGCGCGCCCTGGAGCACGGCATGCCGCCGACGGGCGGGCTCGGGATGGGCGTCGACCGGCTGCTGATGATGCTGACCGGTACGTCGATCCGGCAGAGCGTGCTGTTCCCCTTCGTCCGGCCTCAATGATCGAGATACGCGAGGACGGCTTGGACGCGTCGGTCGCCCGAGCCGTCCTCACTGTTGAGGCCGAGCTTCAGGAAGACGTTGCCGATGTGCTTGTGGACGGCTCCTGCGCTGATGACGAGCCGTTCGCCGATGGCGGCGTTGGACAGTCCTTCCGCCATCAGCCCGAGGACTTCACGCTCGCGCGGTGACAGCGCGCTGAGCGCGTCGTCCGCCTTGCGCCGCACCAGCAGCTGCGACACGACCTCGGGGTCGAGCGCCGTGCCACCAGCCGCCACGCGATGCAGCGACTCCAGGAAGTCCGCGACCTTGCCGACCCGTTCCTTCAGCAGGTAGCCGACACCGCCGTTGGTCCCGGCGAGCAGCTCGTGCGCGTAGCTCTGCTCCACCCAGGCCGACAGCACCAGCACGGCGAGCTTCGGGTGGCGCCGTCGTGCTTCCACGGCCGCCCTCAACCCCTCGTCCGTGAACGTCGGCGGCATCCGCACGTCGACCACGGCGATGTCCGGCTCGTGCTCGGCCACGGCGTCGAGGAAGTCGTCCGGGTTGTCGGTCGCCGCCGCCACGTCGAGGCCTTCGTTGCGCAACAACAACGTCAGTCCCTCACGGAGCAGTGCGTCGTCTTCGGCGATCACGATGCGCATGTTCACTTCCCCACTGGTAGCACGACGGTGAGCACGGTAGGGCCGCCCTCGGGACTGCTGACGCTCGCGGTGCCGTCCAACGCCGCCACCCGGCCGCGAATGCCTTCCAAACCGGTCCCCTGCTGCTCGTCCGCGCCGCCCTTGCCGTCGTCGTGCACCAGGACGGTGAGTTTGTCCGCCTGAATCCCGAGACTGACCCACGCGTGCTGGGCGCCGCTGTGCTTGGCCACGTTCGTCAACGCCTCGGCGACCGCGAAGTACGCTGCCGCCTCCACCGCCGCCGGCAGCCGTCCGAGGTGGTCGGCCTGCAGCACGCACGGCACCGGGCACCGCGCCGCGAGCGCCTGGATCGCCCCGTCCAGCCCCAGATCCTCCAGCACCGGCGGGTGAATGCTGCGCACCACGTTGCGGAGCTCTTCGAGCGCGTCGCCCGCCGCGTCCTGCGCGCGGCGCAACGCCTGCACCGCGCCATCCGGATTCTGCGCGAGCGTCCGTTCCGCGATGCCGAGCATCATCACCACGCCGACCAGCTTGTTCTGCGTGCCGTCGTGCAGGTTCCGCTCGATGCGCCGCAGCTCGGCCCCGTGCGCCTGCAGCGCGGCGGCCCGCGTGGCGACGACCTCGGCCAGCCGCTTCTCCAACGAGGCCCGCGGCGGCGCCAACAAGGCCTTTGCCCACCTCGCGTCCAGGTCCGCCAGTCGCGGCAGCTGCGTCACGATCAGCGTGAGCACGATCGCGATCGGCAGGCTCAGGAACGCCTTCGCCCACGAGTCGACGTGCACGCCGAACGAGTTCTCGAACCCGCCGGGAACCGCCCACCAGATGATCGGCACGAACGGCTGCTGCACCAGGGCCCCCGGCACGGCGATCGCGACGGCCCCGAACAGCGTGCCGAAGAGGGCGTGCGTGACCAGCCACATGCCGTCGCGGCGGCTGTCCGGATCGGCCAGCACCCGTTGTGCCCGGTGCAGCCACGGCCCGTCGAGCGGCGGGGGTGATGGGAACGCATCCCCGGTGTACCGCGCGAGCCGCTGCCGGTCGAAGTCCACGATCCGACGGATGAGCGGCGCGGTGATGGGCAGCAACGGCAGCACGACGACGGACAGCAGCAGGACACCGATCGCGAGCCACGACGCGATGGCCGTCAACAGCCCGGTCGCCAGGTAGACCAGCGCCGCCCAGATCCGTTTCATGTGCGCAAATCTAGCCATCTGCCCTGGTCGTGCGCGGTAGAGCAGGCTCTACTTCAGCCCTCGCGCCATCCGCTCGTGATCGGCAGTCGCCGGTCCCGCCCGAAGGCCTTGACGGAGATCTTGGTACCCGGCGGGTACTGCCGCCGCTTGTACTCGGCCTTGTCGACCATCCGCAGCACCTTGTCGACCAGTTCGGAGGCGAACCCGGCCACGAGCAGGTCGTCGTACCCGCGGTCACCGTCGACGTACTGGGTGAGCAGCGAGTCGAGCAGGTCGTAGTCGGGCAGCGAGTCGGTGTCGACCTGGCCGGGCCGCAGCTCGGCCGACGGCGGCTTGGTGATCGAGTTCTCCGGGATCGGCGGCACCTCGCCGCGCTTCTCGGCCTCGTCGTTGCGCCACCGCGCCAGGCTGAAGACCAGGGTCTTGAACACGTCCTTGATCGGCGCGTAGCCGCCGACCGCGTCGCCGTAAATCGTCGAGTAGCCGACGGCGAGCTCGGACTTGTTGCCGGTCGCCAAAACCAGATGCCCGTGCTGGTTGGACAGCGCCATCAGCAGCATGCCGCGGCACCGGGCCTGGATGTTCTCCTCGGCCAGACCGGTCAACGACAGCTGACCCACATAAGTGGACACCATCTCGCCGATCGGTTCGGTCGTGAAGTGCAGCCCGGTCCGCTGCGCCAGGTCGGACGCGTCCGACTTGGAGTGCTCGGACGAGTACGACGACGGCATCGACACGCAGTACACCGAGTCGGGCCCGAGTGCGTCCACGGCCAGTGCGGCGACCACGGCGGAGTCGATGCCACCGGACAGACCGAGCACAACGGACCGGAAGCCGTTCTTGTGCACGTAGTCGCGAAGACCCGTGACGAGCGCGTGCCACACCTCTGCCTCATCAGACAGCGGCTCGAACACGCGCGGCGTCGGCAACGGCTCGTATGCGGGCACCGCGTCCGACACGAACACCCGGCGCACGTAGAAGTCGCCGATCTGGCCCTGCTCGTACGAGCCGTCGCCGGGCAGGTCGAAGTCCACCAGCATCAGGTGCTCGACGAACTGGGGGCCACGCCCGATCAGCTGACCATCGGCGGACACCACCAGCGAGTCGCCGTCGAACACCAGCTCGTCCTGCCCGCCGACCAGGTTGCAGTAGACGAGCGGGGCGTGTGCCTCGGCCGCGCGCCGGACCACGAGGGGCAGGCGCTGGTCGTCCTTGTTGCGCTCGTACGGCGAGGCGTTCGGCGAGACCACCAGGTCGACGCCGGCGTCACCCAGCGCGGTGATCGGGCCGCCGTCCTGCCACAGGTCCTCGCAGATCACCATGCCGACCTCGACACCGTTGATCCGCAGGATGTCCAGCGAGGAGCCGGGCTTGAAGTACCGCCGCTCGTCGAACACGCCGTAGTTGGGCAGGTGGTGCTTGCTCTGCTTCGCGACGACACGCCCGCCGTACAGCACGGCCACGGCGTTGCGCGGACCGACGGAGTCGTGCTCCAGGTAGCCGACGAACGCGGCGATGTCCCCCAGGCCGGAGGAGTCCAACGTCGCGGCCAGCGACTCCAACGCCTCGGCCGAAGCGCGCGCGAACGACGTGCGGATCGCCAGGTCCTCGACCGGGTAGCCGGTCAGCACCATCTCGGGGAAGACCACGAGGTGCGCGCCGCCTTCACGGGCCTTGCGCGTCCACTCCACGACCAACGACGCATTGCCGGAAAGGTCGCCAACAGTGGCGTTGACCTGGGCGAGCGCGATGCGAAGCTGCGGCATGCCCTCATCATCTCCCATACCATCGGGCTGTGGTCCGTCTCTTGAGCGTGTTGCTCGTCATTCCCCTTCTCGCCTCCTGCACGTCGATCATCGAAGGGGCGGCCAAGCCCGGCGTGTCCCTCGAGAAACCCGGTCCTGCCGGGACTGTCCCCGCAGGTCTGGAGAAGTTCTACGGCCAGCAGCTCGCGTGGCAGGACTGCGCGTCGTTCGCCAAGACCGGGTCGAGCCGCCAGGCCTACGGCAACAAGCGCGACGTCGAGTGCACGCGGTTGCAGGTGCCGCTCGACTACTCCAAACCGGACGGCGACACGATCATCATCGGCGTCCTGCGCTACAAGGCGACCGGTCAGAAGATCGGGTCGTTGCTGATCAACCCCGGTGGGCCTGGCGCGTCCGGCATGGCGGCGGCCGCCGGCATGGTCTCGGACTACCGCAAGACCGAGCTCGGCAAGCGGTTCGACCTGATCGGGTTCGACCCGCGGGGCATCGGCGCGAGCGAGCCGGAGGTGAAGTGCCTCACCGGACCGGAGCGCGATGCCGAGCGTTTGGACCTGGACGTTGATACGAGCGCGCAGGGAATCGCCCAAACGGAGCAAGAGAACAAGGCATATGCCGAGAAGTGTGCCGCCGGTACAAAATTCGGGGCGGCAATGCTCGCCAACTTGGGCACGCGGGACGTAGTTAAGGACATGGATGTCCTCCGCTCTGCGCTCGGCGACGCGAAGCTGAGCTATGTCGGGTACTCGTACGGCACCCGCATAGGCACCGAGTACGCCGAGACCTTCCCCCAGAACGTGCGCGCACTCATCCTCGACGGCGCCGTCGACCCCACCCAGGACCAGTTCGCGTCGCTGGTCGCCCAGGCCGCCGGCTTCCAGAAGGCCTTCACCGAGTTCTCGAAGTGGTGCCGCGCCCAGCGGGACTGCCCGCTCGGCGACGACGCCAACGCGAGCTTCCGCGAGCTGACCACGCCGTTGATCCAGAAGCCGGTCGAGGTGGGCAACCGCAAGTTGTCCTACAACGACGCGATCACCGCCGCGATCCAGGCGATGTACTCGGAGCAGCTGTGGCCGGTGTTGCTGAACGGCCTCACGGAACTGAAGAAGGGCCGCGGCACCACGCTGCTGCGTCTCGCCGACGCGTACTTCGACCGTGATGACCAGGGCAACTACTCGACCATCACGGACGCGTTCAACGCCGTGCACTGCGTCGACGACCCACGGCTGACGGACAAGAACGCGCTGTTGGAGACCGCGAAGAAGTACAAGGAGGCTGCGCCGTTCCTCGACGATGGCAACCCGGCCGGTGCCGCGCTCGACTCGTGCGCGTTCTGGCCGGCCCCGGTGACCGGCCGCACCGAGGCGCCCAAGGCCGGCGGCATCCCGCCGCTGCTGGTCATCTCGACGACCGGTGATCCCGCCACCCCGTACGAGGCGGGCGTGAACCTGGCCAAAGCGCTCAACTCGAAGCTGCTCACGTTCGAGGGCGTCCAGCACACGGTCTTCCTGCAGGGCGAGGCGTGCGTCGACGACATCGGCGTGAAGTACCTGATCGACCAGACCTTGCCCGCCGACGGAACCCGGTGCGCCTAATGACGAAGAGGCGATCCCGAGTCACAGCCGCCTTGTTCGCCTTGATCGTTCTGCTCGGCACGTCGACGTCCTACGCGCGCATCGACGGCAAGCCCGTCGCCGGCCGCAAGGGCATCGAGCGGTTCTACTCGCAGGCGTTGTCGTGGGGTGCGTGCCAGCCCTACGCGACCGACGCGAAGAGCAAGGGCCTGTACGAGCGCGAAGGCATCCAGTGCGCACGGCTGCAGGTCCCGCTCGACTACGAGAAGCCGGACGCGGGGACGATCACGGTCGGTCTGTTGCGCCGGCCCGCCGCCGAACAAGGGCGACGGGTCGGTTCCTTGGTCGTGAACCCCGGTGGTCCGGGTGGTTCGGGCATGTCGCACGTCGCGAACATGCAGCCGAACAACCCGGTCGGCAAGCGGTTCGACGTCGTGGGCTTCGACCCGCGTGGTGTCGGGGCGAGCCAGCCCCGCGTGCAGTGCCTGACCGACGCCGAACGGGACGCGCAACGCCTGCGGCCCAAGGGCGAGAGCGCGAACCAGACCGAACAGGAGAACAAGTACTTCGTCGAGCGGTGCGCTGAGCGCAGCGGCATCGACCTGTTGCGCAACGTCGGAACCCGTGACGTCGCACGGGACGTCGACGTGCTGCGCGCTGCGTTGGGCGAGAAGAAGCTGACTTACCTCGGCTACTCTTACGGCACGCGCGTCGGCACGTTGTACGCCGAGATGTACCCGCGCAACGTGCGCGCGATGGTCCTCGACGGCGCCGTGGAGGTCAACGGCGACAAGGTGGCCTCGTCGGCCCGTCAGGCGCAGGGCTTCGAATCGTCGTTCCAGCGGTTCGCCGGCTGGTGCGCACAACGCGACTGTCCCATCGGGACGGACACGAACACCGCCGAGTCCAAGTTCCGGCAGATGATCGAGCCGCTGAAGAAGACTCCGATGCAGGTCGGCGAGCGCAAGCTGTCCCACTCGGACGCGAACACCGCCATCATCCAGGCGATGTACACGGACCGGCTGTGGGAGACCGCGCTGAAGGGCCTGCAGGAACTGCGGCAGAACAAGGGGAACACCCTGCTGCAGCTCGCCGACCAGTACCTCGGCCGCGCCCAGGACGGCACCTACTCGCGCATCCAGGACGCGTTCGTGGCCATCCGCTGCGTCGACGAACCACCGGTGAAGGACCGCGCCACGCTGGAATCCAACCGTCGGAGACTGTTGGAGATCCTCGGCAACGACACGGTGCCGACCGACGAGACGGCGCTCGGTCCGTGCGCGTTCTGGCCGGCCCCGCACACGTCGGAACCGCATCCGCCGAACGTGAGCGGGCTGCCGCAGGTCCTGGTCATCTCGACGACCGGTGACCCGGCGACGCCGTACCAGTCCGGCGTGGACCTCGCTCAGGCGCTCGGCGCGCGGTTGCTGACGTACAACGGAAACCAGCACACGGCGTTCCTCGCGGGCATCGGCTGCGTGGACGGCGTGGGCACGAACTACTTGGTGGACTTGAGGCTGCCCGAAACAGACTCGGCCTGCTGACGCTTCTTCGAGGGGAGGAGGACCGAACCCAGCGCTCCGAGCGCGCAGATCACCGCCGTGATCAGGAAGATCTCGTGGTACTCGGTGAGCAGCGCCTCGGTGAGCCTGCGCTGGTACTCGGCCAGTTGTTGTTGGTAGACGTCCTTCTCGACCCCGAACGGCAGCGGGGTGTTCAGGCCTGCCGTGAGCTCGCGGAACCGGTGGAGTCCCCACGCGGACAACGCCGCCACGCCGACGAGCATGCCCGTCATGCGCGCGACGACGACGAACGCCGACGCCACGCCGTGCCTGATGGGCGGCACGACCCGCAGTACGGCACCGGACAGCGGCGCGATGACCAAGCCCAGTCCGAAACCGGCGATGGCCAGGTCACGCGTGAGCACGAGCCCGCTGACGTCCGCGGGCCACTGCGCGATGAGCACGTACGACGCCGACGCGATCGTGAGACCGCCGAAGGACACCCAGCGGTCGCCCAGCCGTGACGCGAGGAACCCACCCAGGACCGCGCCGATCGGCAACGCGATCAGGAAGCGGGTGAGCAGCGTGGCCGCGCCCGCGGAATCCCGCCGCAGCACGGTCTGCGCGAACAGCTCCACGTCGACGAGCGTCACCATCAACGCCGCCCCGGCCGCGAGCGAAACCCCGAGCACGGCCCAGAACGGCCGCCACTGCACACCCTCGGGGTCGATGAGTCGGGCAGCAGCACGGCGTTCCCACAGGAAGAACGCCGCGAGAACCACCAACGCGCCGACGAGCACCGGCCAGCCCCACGACGGCAGCACGGACTGCTCGGGCTTCGGGTTGTAGAGCGCCACCACGAGCAACGACAGTGCGAGCGCGAGCAACATTCCGCCCACGACGTCGATGCGAACCTCACGCCGTGTGTTCGGCACGGTCCGTTGCACGATCACCATCGCGATGACCGCCAACGGGACGTTCACCCAGAACACCCACCGCCAGCTCTGCGGTTCCCACGCCTCGAACAACGGCAACGCGTTGAACAGCGACGCAACGCCGATGCCGTAGAGCGTGCCGAGAACCGACCCCAGCTCCTGCGCGGCACCAACGGCGCCCAACGCGGTCGACCGCCGATGCTCTTCCCACAGATCGGCGACCAGAGCCATGGTGACCGGCAGCAACGCGCCACCGGCCAGGCCCTGCACCACGCGTCCGGCGACGAGCAACGGCACGTCCGCGGCCAGCGCAGTGACCACCGACCCGACCAGGAACCCGAGCAGCGACACCTGCAGGACGAACCGCCGCCCCAGCCGGTCCGACAGCTGCCCGAGCAACGGCATGCCGGCGACGTACCCGAGCAGGTACCCGGTGACGACCGGCGTGGCCTGTTGCAACTCGTTCACCGCGATGCCGAGGTCGCGCACCATGTCGGTGAGCACCCCGACGACGACGTACGCGTCGAGCGCTCCAAGCAGGACAGCCGCGCCGGACGCGGCGAGGGCGACTTTTCGCATTAGGCAGGCGCCGTGACCGTGACTGGCTTGTCGAAGTCGGTCAGTCCGATGTCGACCTTCTGCCCACCGGGCAGCTCGAACAGCGCGTTCTTGAGCTTGTTGTCCTTGTCGACGGAGAACGTGCTCTTCACGTCGGCGGAGATGCCGGGCACCAGACCGGCGGCGACGTCCTTCGGCACGGTCGCCTCGACCACCGACACGTCACCGGACGACTTGGTCTTCGCGTCCTTCGCGCTGGCCAGCACCTTCGCCACGCCCTTGTCCGGGTTCAGGATCGCGGACGGGTCGTACACCTGGCCCGCGAACGCCGCCGGCAGCTTGGTGTACCCGCCGGTCGGGCCCTTGAAGTGCAGGTTTCCGCCGGTCAGCACGTACTCGATGGACAGCAGCTGGCCCCCGAACGTGACCTTCGCGGTGCCCTTGGAGTCACCGGCGGACGTGAGGTCGCCGTCGGCCTCCTTCACCGGCACGTCGGGCAGCTCACCGTCCACCTTGATGGTGAAGTGGACGCTCTTGACCGAGCGCATCGACTCGGCGGACTTGGAGAGCAACGTCGCACCATCGGGGAGATCTCCACCGGACGTGCAGCTCGTGAGCAGGGCGAGTGCGCAAACCAACAACCAACGGGCGGACATGCGTTGATCGTAGAGACTCAGTAGCCCTTAAGCTGCGCCCTATGGACCGCCAGCAGGAGTTCGTGCTCCGCACGCTCGAGGAACGCGACATCCGGTTCGTCCGGCTCTGGTTCACCGACGTCCTGGGCTTCTTGAAGTCCGTGGCGGTCGCACCGGCCGAGCTCGAGGGCGCCTTCAGCGAGGGCATCGGGTTCGACGGCTCGGCGATCGAGGGCTTCGCCCGCGTCTACGAGTCGGACATGGTCGCGAAGCCGGACCCCGCCACGTTCCAGGTGCTGCCCTGGCAGACGCCGGACGGGTCGAACTACTCCGCGCGCATGTTCTGCGACATCACCATGCCGGACGGCTCCCCGTCGTGGGCCGACCCGCGGCACGTGCTGCGCAGGACGCTGTCGAAGGCGAGCGAGGCCGGGTTCACCTGCTACGTGCACCCGGAGATCGAGTTCTTCCTGCTCAAGGACCTGCCGGCGGACGGTCGCGAGCCGGAGCCCGCGGACAACGGCGGCTTCTTCGACCAGACCTCGCACGAGACCGCCACGCACTTCCGCCGCCACGCCATCGAGGCGCTGGAGGCGATGGGCATCTCCGTCGAGTTCAGCCACCACGAGGGCGCGCCCGGCCAGCAGGAGATCGACCTGCGCTACGCCGACGCGCTGACCATGGCGGACAACGTCATGACGTTCCGCTACCTGGTGAAGGAGGTCGCGATCACGCAGGGCGTGCGCGCCTCGTTCATGCCCAAGCCGTTCTCCGAGCAGCCGGGCTCGGGCATGCACACGCACTTCTCGTTGTTCGAGGGCGACCGCAACGCGTTCCACGACGAGGAAGACCCGTTCCAGCTCAGCGAGATCGGCAAGCAGTTCGTCGCCGGTGTGCTGAAGCACGCGCGCGAGATCTCCGGCGTCACGAACCAGTGGGTCAACTCCTACAAGCGGCTGATCGTCGGCGGTGAGGCACCCACGGCCGTGTGCTGGGGTCACGCGAACAGGTCCGCGCTGGTCCGTGTGCCGATGTACTCGCCGGGCAAGTCGTCGTCGCGTCGCGTCGAGATCCGCTCGCTGGACTCCGCGTGCAACCCGTACCTGGCCTACTCGGTGATCCTGGCCGCCGGCCTGAAGGGCATCGAGAAGGGCTACGAGCTGCCGCCGCCCGCCGAGGACGACGTCTGGTCGCTGACCGACCGTGAGCGTCGTGCCGCCGGGTACGCGAACCTGCCGCAGAACCTCGGTGAGGCCCTCACCGAGATGGAGAACTCGGAGCTGCTGCCCGAAGCGCTGGGCGAGCACGTCTACGACTTCTTCCTGCGCAACAAGCGGACGGAGTGGGACGCGTACCGGCGTAGCGTCACCCCGTACGAGTTGCGCAGTCTTCTTCCCGTGCTGTGAGGCCGATACGTTGCTCTCCGTGACAGAGGTACCCGAGTTCCAGCCGACGATCTGCGCGTGCACGGTCGCCACGGCGGCGGAACTGCCCGCGGTCAAGGTCCTGTCCAGCTCGTTCCTCGCGGAGCACCCCGAGGGCCGGTTCGTCGCGCTGATCGTGGACGCGCAGCCGGAGCACGCCGGTCCCGGGTTGATCACGCCGCTCGAGATCGGCGTGTCCGAGATCGAGCTGCACGTGCTCGCGACCTCTCTGGAGGCCGACGCCCTGAAGGCCGCGATGGTGCCGCGGCTGCTGGAGGCGTTGCTGTCGCAGGGCATGCCCGTGCTGTACCTCGACCCGTGGGTGCAGGTGTTCGGGTCGTTGACCAAGCTCGTGCTGGAAGCGTTGCGCAACGCTCCAGTGGTGTTGCTGCCGCGCACGTTGCGGCCGCTGCCGTCGGACGGGCTGCAGCCGGGGCCCGCCGAGCTGCACGAGCTCGGTGCGTTCGACCCCGGTTTCATCGCGGTCGGTGAAGGCGCCGAGCCTTACCTCAGCTCGTTGGACATGCCGGCGATCGTGCCGCATCACGTCGTGCGTGACGCACGCGTCGGTTTGTCCGTGTGGAACGTGGCGGATCGGCCGTTGCACCGCACCGAGTCCGGGTCGTTGGCCGTGGTGGGCCAAGACCTGCTGACCGTGCACTTCCGCGGGTTCGACCCCCAACGGCCGTGGCTGCTTTCCGCCGATTTCGCGGAACGGCCGCGCGTGCTGTTGTCCGAGCACGCGGAGGTCGCCGAGCTGTGCACCGCGTACCGCGCTGAGCTGGTGCGGTGCGGCTGGACCGTCGCGCCCGTGCCGTACCGGTTCGGTTCGCTGATCGACGGGACGGTCATCCCGTCCGAGCTCAAGGCCGAGTACCGGGAAGCTTCGCCCACGCCGTTGCCGGCGTTCGGTGAAGACGGTGGTGGTGGGTTCCTCATCTGGGCGTGCGAGCAGACGGAGAACGGTGGCACGCGTTGGGCCGATGCGGTGTGGCGCGCTGATGCCTCGCTGCAGCAGCAGTTCCCGGCGCCTTATGGTGCGGACGCGGACGCCTGGCGCGAGTGGTGCGCCGGTGTGGGCGTGGCTTCCGGACGGTTGCCCGTGCCCGCCGTGCCGCAGCCACGGTCCGAGGGGCCGGCGTTGCTCGACCAGCTCGGTGTGTCCGTTGTCGGTTCGGGGCCGCTGTCGGAGCTGATGCTCGCTGCCGCGCGTGCGTCCGGGCTGCCGGTGTCGACGTCGGCCGGCTATCCCGTGGTGGTGCGCACCTCTGCTGCGGACGAAGTGCCTGCCGGGCGGTTCGTCGTCGAGGTCGCGCTGGACGCCTCTGCTGCGGACGACCGCACGGGCGTGAACGAGCTTTGGCTGTCTTCGGACGTGTCTCGTGCTGCTGCCGAACGCATTGGCGGGCCCATCGTTCGTGTGGTGCCTGTGCCGGTGCAGGACGTTGGCGCGCGTGAGCACACATCTGGTGATGTGGTGGTGTTCGCGGCGATCGCGGACCATGCGTTGGATAGGCCCGGCAACGTGCTGGGTGCGGTGTCGGCGTTCCTCAGCGCGTTCCCCGACCGTTCGGACGTCGAGCTGCGGATCGCGGTGTCCGGGGCGTTCGAACACCCCGAGGCGGCCGAGCGGTTGCGCCTGGCCACTGCCTCCGACCAGCGCATTTCGCTGGTCGAGGACGAAGACGTGTGCTTGACGGCCGACGCCGTGGTGTCGCTGCACCGCGGTGGGGCGGACGACCGGATCACGCTGCGCCTGGCCAACCTGGCGGTGCGGGGAGTGCCGATCGTGGCGTCCGGGCACGGCGCCGTTGCCGAGCTGTTCGGCAAGACGGCGGTTCTCGTGCCGTGTCACCAGGGTGCCGAACCCGATGTGCAGGCGGCCTCGAAGCTGCTGCGTTCGTTGGCCGATGACCTGCCGACGGCGGAAGCGCTGGGTGCTGCTGCTCGCGAACACGTGCTGTCCGTGCGTTCGGTTTCGCGGGTGGCGGAACTGCTCCGGGAACGCGTCGAGCACTCGTACCGGGGATGGCGGGCGCGCCGGCCGAAGCCGAAGCCCGAGGTCGACCCGATGCTCGCGCTGCAGTCGGCCAAGCACGCGTTACTGCGTCAGCCGAACATAGACACCGCTCATCGGACGCCGATGGCACCCGCGTTGCGCAAGATCGTGTTGCGCGCGCTGGACCACTACGACAACCACATGCGCCAGGTGCTGCACACCCTGATCGACGGGGTCGAGCGCACCGTGTCCGAGCTGGTCGACCGGCAGGACGCGCTGAAGGCCGGTGTCGGCGCGGGCGAGCTGGAGCTGCTGCGGGCCGAGGTCGAACAGGTCGCGGAACGGCAGTCGCACTTCGGTGACCAGCTGGTCGGCGTCGACGACGGGGTCGTGCGCGTGCGCGCGGACATGGCTGGTCAGGGCCGTCGGCTGCGCGACATCGAGGACGCGGTCGTGGCCGAGGCGGCCAAGCGGGCCACGTCCGACGACGTGCTGGCCGAGCGGATCGACAAGCTGACGGTCGCGTTGGACCGCACGTTGGACCGCATCGACTCGTTGGAGTCGAAGGTCGTCGAGGTGTTCCGCGAGCGCGACTCGCGGCTGGACGCTGCACTGCGCACCGCTCACCAGGCGCAACAGACCGCCGATGCGTTGCGCCGCGTGGTGGTTCGTCAGCACGAGGCCGCCGGTGACGCGCCTAAGGTGCGTTCGTCGTTGGTGTTGTGCGACGCGGGCATGATGCGGCTGCCCTCCGACGACGCGTTCATGCTTCCGCTGCTGTCGTCCAACGGTGTGTGGGAGCCGGACCTCGCGGAGCTGCTCGACTCGGTGCTGGAGCCGGACGGGATCTTCCTCGATGTCGGTGCGTACGTCGGGTATCACTCGATCAGGGTGTTGTCGCGGCTCGGCCTGATGGGCGCGGTCGTCGCCGTGGAGCCGGATCCTTCGGCCGCGGCGCTGCTTCGGCACAACGTCTCGGCGAACCTGCCGGCCGCGGTGGCGTCGCGGCTGACCGTGATCGAGGGTGCCGCCTGGGAAAGCTCCGGCGAGCTGGCTGTTTCGCCGACGTTGACCGGCGGGGTGTCGGTGGCGCCGCTGCCCGCCGATGCCGGCGAGGACGTCGCGCGGGTGAAGTCGGTGCGCCTGGACAAGGAGCTCGAGGACATCGAGCTGGCGAAGGGCATGAAGCTCTCCGTCGTGCGGGTCGACACGCCTGGACGTGGGCACCGCGCTCTCGCGGGACTCGTCCGGCTGTTGCGTCGCGACCGGCCGCACGTGTTCCTGGAGTTCTCCGCGTCGTCGACTGCCGAGTTCGGTGACGATCCGGTGACGGTCCTGAAGGAGTTCGGCGTCTGGGGCTACGACCTGGTGCCGTTGGCGACCCGTCAGGCGGCCGCACCGGACCAGATCGTGCGGGCGATGGAGGGTCTTCGTTCCATCACCCTGTGGCTGCGACCGCGTCCGGTCGGCGCCAAGCCGGCTGCTCCTACGCCGTCCGTGCCGATCAAGCAGCCCGCTGACCAGGCGATTTGACTTTGATCCTCCCGGTGAGTAACTTTCTTCGAGTCGCCAGCGAGACCCCCGGAACGAGCGGTTGACACCGCTGAACGGGCCGGGTAAAGTATCGCGGCGTCAAACCCCCAGAAGTGAATGAACGGCCTACCGTGCTGCCCGGGATCTGAAACGACCCCGATTTGACACCGGAAAAGCCACTCAGATAACTTCTGAACCAAGCCAAAAACTGAATGCGAAGCGAGTTTGTGCCGAGCTGAATCGCCCGAGAGGCCGATTTGACAAGCGAAAAACGAACGAGCTAAGCTTTCAACACAAGCCCCGAGAGAAAGTCTCCGGAAACGGAGATTGGAACCGGTGAGCGCGTGTTCTTTGAGAACTCAACAGCGTGCCGAAACACAGCCAGTAATATGAATACTCCTCGTCAGGAGTATTCCTTTGA
>NZ_QFWW01000027.1:0-294 GCF_003265345.1 Lentzea terrae
TCGGTCACCAGGGAGTATTTAGGCTTAGCGGGTGGTCCCGCCAGATTCACAGCGAATTCCACGAGTACGCTGCTACTTGGGAACACTCTAAGCAGACATCGGGTTTTCGAGTACGGGAGTTTCACCCTCTACGCTCACGCTTTCCAGACGCATTCCTCTAACCACAATGTTTTCTGACTGCTTGCCAGTCCGGCAGAACTGACCAAGAGGTCCCACGACCCCGCGAATGCAACCCCTGCCGGGTATCACACAGACGCGGTTTAGCCTCATCCGCTTTCGCTCGCCACTACTCAC
>NZ_QFWW01000027.1:380-654 GCF_003265345.1 Lentzea terrae
GTGCCCTTACTAACTTGCTACAAAGATGCTCGCATCCACTGTGCAGTTCTCAAAGAACGAACGGTCATCATCTCGTCTGTGCTGCTCGCCTACCTGGCCGAGGCCGGCGGTTCGAGCGCTGAGATGATCCGATCTGCTGAAAGACACAAAAAGCGTGTTCTCTCAGGACCCAACAGCGTACCGATCCGTTCACTCAGCCCTCACGACACCTTTCCACGCTCCGAAGAGCAGTACTCACTGTCGTGACAACCGAACGTCTAGCCAGCCAGCATCC
>NZ_QFWW01000003.1:0-187487 GCF_003265345.1 Lentzea terrae
ACTCCTGCCCGGCAACCCACGAACAAGCGTGAGCGGGGCCCCGGCCCGCAACCACTCCACATCAAGCGGTCAGGTCATACCGTCTAGGGCTTGAGGTGGGCGAGCGCCGTGATCAGGCGCTCGGCCACGTCGGCCGGTCCCGGCATCTTGCGCACCACCGCACGTTGGTGCGCAAGGCCGTGCAGTCCCAGCCACAACGCGACCGCATCGCCGTAGGGATCGTCGCTGCCGTGCGCGATCCCTTGTGCCACACAGGCTTCGAGCACGTCGGCGAGCAGCGTGAGCGCCTCGGCGCCCAGTGACTCGAGGTCGGCGTCGCTGATCGAGGTGTCGTCCACCGACGGCGTCCACAGGCCGCCGAACATGATCCGGTAGCGCTGCGGGTGTTCCCTGGCGAGGTCCAGGTAGGCGTTGCAGACCGCGAACAGCCTGGTGCGCGCGTCCGTGCCCGCGTTCTGGTCGGCCTCGCGGAGGGCTGTTGCCAGCCGGTCCATCTCCTGCTGGACGACCGCCAGCATGATCGACGGCTGGTCCGCGAAGTGCGCGTAGATCGACGGCGCGGCGATGCCCGCCTTGCGCGCGACCGAGCGCAGCGTGACCGCGCGTTCGTCGCCGCCCTCGTCCAGCAGGGCCACGGCCGCGGCGATGATCTCTTCCCGCAGCTTGCCGCCTTCGCCTCGACGGTTGCGCTTGCGCGGTTCGGTGGTCGTCACGGCCGTAACCATACACCTGAAAGTTTATGGGCGTTAGGTCTTGCACTTGTTTGCTTACAGGCGTTAGCTTACGTCTGTCAGCACAACGATGAGGAGCTTCCGATGACCACCGCCACCGAGATCGTCCTGCCGGGCATCGTCGAGCCGAACGGCCTGCACGTGCAGGTCCGCGACCTGCCGGAGCCGGACACGGGCCAGGCCGTGCTGCGCATGGACGCGACCGGGGTCTCGTTCGCCGAGCAGCAGATGCGCCTGGGCAAGTACTTCGACCAGCCGCCGTTCCCGTTCGTGCCGGGTTACGACGTGGTGGGCACGGTCGTCGCGGTCGGTCCCGGCGTGGATCCGGCGCTGCGGCTGCGCCGGTTCGCCGCGGTCACCAAGGTCGGCGGGTGGGCGAGCCACCTGATCGTCGAGGCCGCCGACCTGGTGCCGGTGCCCGACGGGGTCGAGCCGGCCGCCGCGGAAACCGTGGTGGTCAACGGCGTCACGGCGTGGCAGATGATGTACCGCACCGCGAAGGTCAAACGCGGCGACACGATCGTGGTGCTGGGCGCGAACGGCGGCGTCGGCTCGACGTTGGTGCAGCTTGCTCGCCACGCAGGTATCAGGGTGATCGGCACGGCGTCCGCGCGCCACCACGACGCGGTGCGCGAGCTCGGTGCGATCCCCGTCGACTACCGCGATCCCCAGCTGTACCAACGGATCCGCGAACTCGCGCCCGACGGTGTCGACGCGGTGTTCGACCACGTCGGCGGTGCCGGCCTGCAGGAGTCGTGGCGGCTGCTGCGACGGGGCGGCGCGCTGGTCAACTACGGCTCGGCCGCGACGAAGGACGATCCGGGCAACGCGATGCTGCCGGTGCTGAAGCTGTTCGGGCGGTTGCTGTTGTGGAACTTCCTGCCGAACGGGAAGCGCGCGGGCTTCTACAACTTCTGGGCAGGCAAGCGATTCCGTCCCGCCGCGTTCCGCGCCCGGTTGGCAGAGGACCTCTCCGCAGTGCTGCGTCTGGTTGAGGCCGGTGTGCTCACGCCGCAGATCGCCGCGCGCATCCCGTTGTCCGAAGCCGCTGCCGCGCTGGCACTGGCCGAGTCGCGCACCGTGCTCGGCAAGGTCGTCATCGTCGCGGAGGTCTCGTCATGATCGCCGCCTACCTCGGTTTCGCGTTCGCCTACGTCTTCGGCCACGGCGCCGCGCTGCTGTCCAAGTCCGGCGCGGTGCTCATGCCGGGCTGGCTGCCGATCGGGCTTCTCGGCGGTGGGCTCGTCGTCGGCACGATCCTGGCCATGAACGTGTCACTGCGCATACAGCGCAACGCTTCTGCCGAGCGGCGCCGGGCCGAGAAGCTGGTCGGCACGGCCTGGGTCACCGGGTTCGTGGCGCTGGGGCTGGCGATCACCGGGCTGAGCACGGTGTTCGACAAACCCGAGCTGCAAACCGTGCTGTGGCCGGCGGGGTCGACGATCGTGGTCGGCCTGATCTACATCGCCGAGGGAGCCGTGCGCCACAACGCGTTGCACTACAACCTCGGCACCTGGCTGGCGTTGGTCGCTGCCGCCTCCCTGTTCGTGCCAGGTGCCGGCTTCTTCGGCGTGCTGGCGGTGCTGTGCGGCGGCGCCTACCTGGTGGCCGCGTTCCTGGAGCCCCGCCGCCTGGCTTCCGCTGACCGGTGAGTTCAGCCGGCGGTGGAACAGGTCACGGCCGGGCGGGCGGGTTCGGGACCGGCGGCGACGAACCCGAACGAGGTCGTCGCGCCGTTGGCGATCACGGCGTTGTGACCGGCGTTGGTGACGGTCACCGCGGTCGCGTTCTGGGTCAGGGTGCCGTTCCACAGGTTGCCGATGGTGTGGCCCGCAGCCGGCTGCCACGTCACGGTCCAGCCGGTGAGGCCTTGCGGGCTGGTGTTGCGCACGGTCACCTCGACCTGGTAGCCGCCCGGCCACGAGTTGGTCACCTCGTAACGGGCATCGCAGGCGGACGTGGGCGTGGTGGTTGTCGTGGTGGTGGTGGTGGTGGTGGTGGGGTTGGCCTGGGCACTGCCTGGCCGGTCGCCCTGCACGATGGTGCCGATCACAACGCCGGCGGCGACCAGGACGGCCGCACCGGCGACCATCGCGATCACCCGGCGTGGCACGTGCCGGCGCACGACGAGCAGCCGCGTCCCGCTCTTCGGGGGCGCAGCGGGCAGCGGCAGTCCCTCCGCGACCGCGGCGAGCAGCTTGTGGGCTTCGGCCATCGTCGGGCGTTGAGCCTCGTCCCGGTGCAGGAGGCGCAACAGCACCTCGCCGAGCGGACCACCCAACCGCGGCGGCTCGAACTCCGCGCGAACCACGCGTTGCAGCAGCGCGTAGGGGTTTTCGTCCACGCCGAACGGCGGCGTGCCCTCCAGCGCCGTGTAGAGGGTCGCGCCGAGGGAGAACACGTCCGAGGCGAACGTCGCCGTCTCACCCGCCGCCACCTCCGGTGCCAGGAAGGCCGGCGTGCCGACGATCAAGCGGGCATCGGTCACCGTGCCCTCGCCGACCGCGCGGGCGATGCCGAAGTCGGTGATCTTCGCGATGCCGTCCTCCGCGATCAGGACGTTGAACGTCGAGACGTCCCGGTGCACGATGCCCTCGGCGTGCGCCGCCGCCAGCGCGGCGGCGATCTGCCTGCCCACGTCCGCGACCTCGCCCGGCGGCAGCGCGCCCCGTTCGGCGATCAGCGCCGCGAGACTGCGCGAGGGCAGGTACTCGAGCACCAGACAGGGCTTGCCGTCGTGCTCGACGACCTCGTACACGCTGATCGCGTGCGGGTGACGCAGCCGACCGGCGACCCGGCCCTCGCGCAGCATCTGCGCGACCGCGTCCGGGGACCGGCGGTCCGCGTTGAGCAGCTTGACCGCGACCACGCGGCCGAGGCGCTCGTCGCGTGCCTGCCAGACCACCCCCATGGACCCGTGTCCGATCGACGACACCAGCCGGTACCGCTCGGCGATGATCTCTCCTTGCTCCGGCACCCCCGCGACGCTACTTGGCTGAGCCGACCATCGGCCACCTCCGACTTCGGCCCTGGTTCCTAGAGCCGCACTCGCACTGTCACGCGCCCCTTGTCGTCACGGTGCGATATCGCGTGTCCGGTCTGTTGCTTGCCATCGAGTTCCAAGGTGAGCGGGCCGCCTTCGCCGCTGAAGTTGCGCCACCAGGTCTTGGCGTCCGGGATCATCACCCGGATGTCGACGACGTCGCCTTTGCGCTGGTAGCCAACGGGTGTGGTGAACGTGCGGCCGGATCGCCGTCCCGTGTAGGACACGACGGTGATGCCCTTGCGCACGAACTTTCCGACGAGCGGGGCGTCGCGCAGTCCGACCACCCAGTTGTTGACGCGGCGGACGAACGGTCCCTTCAGGTTCATGTTCACCAACGTAGCCTTGTAAGTGGAGGCCCCCGTCCACTTGGCGTGAAGTGAGAAGAAGTGACCGCTGAACCGTCTCAGATGCGTGCCGACGCGCGGGAAAACCGCGCGCGGGTGCTGGCCGTCGCGCGGGAGTTGTTCGCCGAGCGCGGGCTGGACGTGCCGATGGCTGCGATCGCGCGGCGTGCGGGGGTTGGCGTCGCGACGTTGTACCGGCGCTTCCCCACCAAGGAGTCGCTGGTGCTGGAGGCTTTCACCGAGCAGTTCGCGGTGTGCCAGGCCGTGATCGAGGAGGCGCTGACGGATCCGGACCCGTGGCGCGGGTTCCGCACGGTGCTCGAGAAGGTGTGCCTGCTGCAGGCCACCGACCGCGGGTTCACCGCCGCGTTCGTCGCGTCGTTTCCCGACATGCACTCCGAGGTGCGGGAACGGACGTGGCACGGGTTCGCCGCGCTGGTGCAGCGGGCGAAGGACAGCGGGCAACTGCGGGCCGACTTCTCGCCGCACGACCTGACGCTGGTGCTCCTGGCCAACAGCGGTCTCGCGGGCGTGCCGGTGGAGGTGGCGGTGGCCGCGTCGCAGCGGCTGGTCGCCTACCTGCTGGAGGCGTTCCGGGCGGGCACGGACGCGCTGCCGCCGCCCGTGCCGCTCAGTTTGGACCTGGTGCTGAGGTAGGCCGCGAGCACGAGTACGCCGCCGAGCACGAACCACGGGTTCCAGAGCCAGAGACTCCACCGGGTCTGCCGCTCGCCCACCTGGTGCGGCAGGTCCGTCGTCAGCAACGCGATCTCGACCACGAGTCCGCGGCCGAGCAGGACAGCGCCGCCCAGCAGGGCGAGGAGGCGGCGCCACCGTTGCGTCAGGTCGAGGCAGATCCAGGCGCCGACGAGCAGTACCGCGGCCACGCCCCACAGTCCACCCAGCACGAACCAGGCAGGCCGGTGAGCGGCCAGGTCAGCGCCGGCCGACTCCGCGAGCCCCGCCGAGCCGCCCAGCGCCCAGTAGACGTGCAGTGCGGCGAACAGCGCGCACCACGCTGCCGCCGCGCTCCCCCAGGTCTTCACATCGCCAAGTTAGCCGGGATGGGCGCCGACGGTGTCGCGGATCTGCGCACCGAGGTCAGCCGACGCCGACCGAGCGCAGTGGGCGCAGCAGAAGAACCGGCCCTCCACCTCCACGCCGTGCCCGATCACGCGGCAGTCGCAGTGCTCGCAGCGCGGGGCGAGGCGTTGGATCGCGCACTCGAAGCTGTCGAACGTGTGCACGCCGCCGCCGACAGTGCGCACCTCGAAGGCCATCCAGTACTCGTTGCCACAGACGTCACAGGTCGCCATGGGCGCAAAGCCTGGGCCAGGTCAGTCGGGTCGGCAACTCGAGTGGTCGAGTTGCGCGACCAGGGTCGTCGGGGCAATCACCCGATAGGCGTCCTCGACCAGGTCCGCGATGACGTCCCAGTCGACCTCGACGTCCAGGTACACGCCGAGCCAGCCGCGGTGGCCGACGTAGGGCGGGCGGAAGTAGTTCTCGGGGGCCTGTGCCGTCAGCGTCTGCTGGACGTCCGGGCCCGCCGCGCACCAGAAGGCTCGGCGGTCGTCGTGGTGGTGATCGGCGAACGTCACGAACGTCTTCTTGCCGCGGACGAACCAGGTCGGCTCGCCGTGGCTCAAGCGTTCGGTCACCTCAGGCAGCGCCAGACAGAGGCGGCGCAGGTGTTCGAGTGCGTCCACCCGAACATCCTGCGCCTTTCACCGTGGTTCGTCAGCCGATCCCGGAACGGATCGCGCTGATCAGCTCGCCGTTGGCGGTGTCACCGGAGAGCTCCCAGAAGAACACGCCACCCATGTTCTGGCCGCTCGCCCACGAGATCTTGCTGCGGATCGTGGCCGGGGTGTCGTAGCTCCACCACTGGCTGCCGCACTTGGCGTACGCGGTGCCGGCGACGGTGCCGTTGGCAGGGCAACGGCCCTTGAGCACCTTGTAGTCCTCAATTCCTGCCTCGTAAGTGCCTGGCGCTGCTCCCGTTGCCGTGCCGCCGGGCGCGGACTGGGTGACGCCGGTCCAGCCGCGGCCGTAGAAACCGAGGCCCAGCAACATCTTGCCGGCCGGGATGCCCTTGCTCTTGAGCTTCTGGATCGCCGCGTCGGTGTTGAAGCCCTGCTGCGGGATGCCGGGGTAACTGGTCAGCGGGGAGTGCGGTGCGGTCGGGCCCTGCGCTGCCCAGGCGCCGAAGAAGTCGTACGTCATGGGGTTGTACCAGTTCACGTACTGCGCGGCGCCCGCGTAGTCCGCCTTGTCGATCTTGCCGCCGGTGGACGCGTCCGCGGTGATCGCGGCGGTCACGAGATTGCTGCTGCCGAAGCGGGCGCGCACGGCCTGCATCAGGGTCTTGAAGCTGTTGAAACCGCTGGTGTCACAGGTGAGTCCGCACGCGTTGGGGTACTCCCAGTCGATGTCGATGCCGTCGAACACGTCCGCCCAGCGCGGGTCCTCGACGAGCTTGTAGCAGGAGTCCGCGAACGCCGCCGCCGCGCTCGGGCTGCTCGCCGCCGCCGGGAAACCGCCAGACCAGGTCCAGCCGCCGAACGAGAACAGGATCTTGAGGTTCGGGTGCAGCTTCTTGAGCTTGCGCAGCTGGTTGAAGTTGCCGCGCAACGCACCCGCGTCCCACGTGTCCGACGTACCGTCCACAGAGGACGCAGCGTCGTAGAACTTGTCGTAGTCCGCGTAGGCGTCACCGAGCACGCACCGGCCGCCGCTCACGTTGCCGAACGCGTAGTTGATGTGCGTCAGCTTGCTGGACGAGCCGGACGTGCGGATGTTCTTGACGTGGTAGTTGCGCTGGTAGACGCCCCACTGCACGAAGTAGCCGACGACGCGGTTGGCGATCGCCTGGGCGCCGATCTCCTGGGACGCTTGGGATGCCGGGGCGGCGAGGGTGGCTGCCGTGAGCAGTGCTGTGGCGGCCGCGATGACTCTGCGCCTGAACATAGCGGTCTCCTCGATGGGTGACGGCGCGGCGGCGCTGCCCTCAAACTAAGTGGACTAGACCACTGCCGTCAATGGTGAACCGGGACCACGACCGGTCCGTACGAGGAGGAGGAAAGGCGATAGCTGGGCGGGTGTGCCTCGGGGTGTGGGGTGTCCCCACTGCGACGGCGAGCGACGCGGTTCGCGCTCTCCGCGAACAGGAATCTCCCGAGGGAGCGGGACCGGCCGGATTCGAACCGGCGTTCTCCCTCCGTGCCGGAGGGCGCGTCGACCACTGCGCTACAGGCCCCTTCGCACTGCGAAACCCCCACACTAGTCGGCGAAGTGCGGGCCGTATGCCCTGCGAAAGTGTTGGACCCAATAAGGTTCATGCACCAACCTCGGACTGGACGGTGTCGTGCCAGGGATCGACTACTACGAGTTGCTCGGTGTCAGCCGGGGCGCCAGCGCCTCGGAGATCAAGTCGGCCTACCGCTCTCTCGCCAAGGTCATGCACCCCGACGCGGGCGGGACGTCTGGCGGCTTCCGCCTGCTCCAGGAGGCCTACGAGACGCTGAAGGACCCCGTCCGACGCGCCGACTACGACCGACCAGCCGCTCCCCCGCCTCCCGTCGTGCGCCCGGCAACCCGCCCGCGACCTCGTCGAACGGGCCACACGGGCCGGTTGCGCGACTTCGGCGACGACCCGAACTACATGGCGCCGCGCCCCCGCGTGGACCTCGGCTCGATGGACTGGTGGCACCGCATCGACCTGGGTGCGCGAGTCCGCTACGTCCCCGCCACGGGCCTCGGCCACGCCCCGGCGGCCGCCGCGATCGGCGGTTGGTTCGTCCTGCTCATCCCCCTGACGATGACCCTGTCACCCCTGCTGCTGGCCGTCTGGCTACCTCTCGTGGCAGGCGCCGGTTACGGGGCGTTCCGACTGGTGCGGCGCTACCTGGCCGTCGCACGCGCCGAACGGGCGTTCGCCGGCGAGTACGACGGGAACACCATCTTCGGCCGTCCGGGTGAAAACAGACGCGAACGGCTGACCGCCGGACTGCTCACCGAGTACCTGACGCAGCTACCGGGCGTGCGCATCTTCCACGGCCTCGCCTGGCCCGGCTCCGTCTTCACCGACATCGACCACGCCCTGCTGTGCGGCCGCCGCCTGGTCCTGATCGAGTCGAAGTCGTGGCTGCCCGGCCACTACTACTGCGACGAGGACGGCGAACTCTGGCGCAACGGCCACCCGTTCCGCGGCGGCGGCTCACAACTGCTCGACGGCGTGGAGCGGTTCGCCGAACTCCTGCCGTGGCTGGAGATCCGCGGCGCCCTGATCGTCTACCCGAGCCGCGCCGGCGAGGTCACCTGCGACGACGACCTCGACTTCGACATCCCGCCGATGACCCCGGAGCAGTTCGTGCGCGAGATCGGCGACTGGCTGGCCGACGACCCTGCCACCGTCGACCGCGAGGCGCTGCGCGTGCTGGTGCGCCAGGTGGTCTCCGAAGTCCGGGTCGCCGGCGCCTAGTCGACGGCAGCGCGGCTGTCCAGTTTCCTTTGTTCCCTTTTCCGTAGAACCCTCATCTATTCCGCACCGCGTGGAATATGCAGTTACTCCGATGAGACCTATTGCCAAATCGCAGATTCCAACTAACCTTCTATCCCGAAGAGCACTTGCGAGCTGAGGGGGCTTTGCCGCAAGGCGCTTCGAAACAGGGGGGAAATCCACGCTGACCGCAGGGGGCGTCAGTTCGTGCTGCCATGCGGGCAGTAGTCGGTTCCTTCCTGAGCTCGGGATCAAACCTGAGAACCACTGAGGGAGAAATTCTGTGAAACGAGTGGTAAAGACCGCGATCGCCACCGCAATGATGTCGGTCGCCGTACTGGGGACCGTCGCCGCACCCGCGCAGGCCTGGGTCAACCCCGGCAAGCACACGCAGCACCCGTCCGAGGGTGGCACGTGGGAGTACGGCTTCTGGGACATCAAGCTGCGCTCCTACTACACGGTCAACAAGTGCCACGGCTCGACCGTGATCCGCTACATCGACGGGCGTGAGACCAGCCGTTCGCGCAGCGTCAACACCGCGGCCGGCCGCAAGTCGATCGCCGAGATCAGCACCGTCAACTCGCCCGGACTCGAGGCGAAGTACTACTACCGCACCTGCTGATCGCCCACCGTCAGGTCCTGATCAAACCTGACGGTGCGACGGAACATCGCTCACCCCAGGTGACACGTTGATCACCTGGGGTGAGTACCATCGGAGGTGGGGTCACTGCATCGGCTGGGGAGAGGGCTGTGCACAAACGTGTCGTAATGATTGTCGCAGGAGCGTTGTTCGGACTGCTCGCTCTGGTGGCAACCATTGTTACCGACATCCTCGACCGCGATTTTCCGCGAGCCCTCGGTGCGGAGACCAGAATTGGTGTGGACCTCAACAAGTCGCAGCTGTCCGACAACGAGGTCTTCCAGAAGCTCACCGAACTCGACGCCGGCCTGAATCTCGGCCTGGCCAAAATCGCGCCGGATCTCGCCGGCGACCGCGACCAACGGGTGTTCGCCACCCTCAACGACCGGAATCTGCCCGCCTCGTTCGGCTGGTTCAGCGGTGACGCCGCGGGCAAGGTGGTCGGCAGGGACCGCCTGGCCAACTCCCCACCCGACGGCACCTATCTCGTCACCGGCGACGACGGCCGGCTCGGCGAGCTCGAGGACGCGCTGGGGCAGGTGGGCGTGCGGGTGACCCGCACAGAGGCGTCGGTCGCCAGCAGCCTCGAGTTCGTCATGAAGGAAGGCAGCTTCGGCGCCGCGATCCTCGCCGCGTTCGCGCTGATCGCCGCGCTGGCGTTGTTCTGGCTGTCGATGAAGGCGCGCAGCCGGGCGCTGCGCGTGCTCGGCGGCTGCCCGACCACACGAATCCAGGCCCAGGACCTCGGCGGCTTCGCGGGCGGACTGCTGATCTCGGCGTCGGTGGTCACCGCGGTCGCGGCGGTCTACGTGGGCACCTCGCGCGGCTGGATGTACGTCAGCCCGTACCTCAAGTCGCTCATCGGTCTCGAGCTCGCGGTCATCGCCGTGTCGCTGCTCGCGGCGCTCGCGATGTCCGCCTCCGCGTGGCCCAGCGCGACCATGCTCGCCACCCGGCAGCCAGCGGTGAAGAGCCTGCGCACCGCAGCCGTCGTCGTGCAGGCGCTGACGTTCCTGCTGGTGGTGTCCGCGGCCGGACCCGCGTGGGCGGCGTACCAGAACTCGACTGCGGCGGCCGCCGAGACGGCGCAGTGGAAGCAGCTCGCGGACCAGGTCGCCATCACCTTCGGCATGAGCGACGAGGAGATGACCTCGGTCGAGCCGAAGATCGGCAAGATGGTCCAGGACGCCGAGTCGCGGGGCGAGGCCGCGTTCTCCTACACCTTCTCGGAGTCCACGTTCCAGTCGGACTTCGGCCAGTACTCCGCGGTGGCGTTCGTGAACCAGCGCTGGCTGGACCTGATGACCGGTTCCGCGCCGCCGCAGTCGCTCTCGCCCGTTCCGTCCGATCGCGTGCGGGACATGCTGCGCACCAGCGGTCTGGACGAACAGCTGGCGATCATGGCCCGCCCCGAGGAGTCCGGCGGGAAGCCGTCCTCGACGTTCAAGTACCTGCAGCCCGCCGAGGGGTTCAAGCTGCCGGTGTCCGAGGGCGGCAGCGGCCAGAGCCTCAAGTTCCTGGACGACGTGCTGGTCGCGGTCGTGCCGTCCGCGCACGACGCGTTCAACGACAGCAACCTGACCTCCATGATGTCGACCGCCAACGTCGTGTTCACCGGCACGGCGAAGACGCAGGAGCTGCTCGAGCGCGCAAGCCTTTCCACGCAGGCGTTGCGCGGCGCGGGGTTCAAGGGCGAGCTCGGTGTCGTCTACATCGCCGAGGAGGGAATCCTGCGCGCACAGTTCACCGCGTACGTGGTGTGGCTGATGAACCTCGCGCTGATCGCCCTGTTCGTCGCCTTCGCGGTCGCCGCCGTGGTCAGCGCGCTGATCACCTCGCTGTTGCAGGCGAAGCGCGACTTCCCGCTGCGGCTGTCCGGCCGTTCGTGGGCGGGGATCCTGCAAAGCCGGGTGTCGAGGGAGCTCGTCGCCGGCGTGGTGCTCGTAGCTGCTGTCCTGCTGTTCCAAGGGCTCGGCTCGACCGGCCCGGTGCTGGTGGCCGCGGTGTTCGGCTTCGTCGTCGTCCCGTTGAGCCACCTGAGTACCGCGCGCTGGTGTTTCGCCGGCGTCGGCAAGCGTCGAATCTGATCGGAGTTGGGGAGATGCTGATCGAGGCCGAAGGCCTTTCCGTGGAGATCGGCGGACGGCCGGTGCTCACCAAGGAGTCCGTGCGCTGCGAACCGGGCACGATGACCGCGCTGGTCGGTCCCAGCGGATCGGGCAAGACCACGCTGTTGCACAGCCTGGGCCTGCTGCTCCCGGTCGACCGGGGCCGCGTCCTGATCGACGGCGCCGACGCGACCGCGTACGGCTCGTCGGCCCGGCGGAAGTTCTGGCGCGACCACGCCGCGTTCGTCCTGCAGGACTACGGGATCATGGACGAGGAGTCCGTGGCCTTCAACGTCACGATGGAGTCGAGCGTCCTGCGCAAGCGCGCGACAGGCGACCACCAGCGCCTCGCCCAGGTGCTGGAACAGATGGGCCTGGCCGGGCGCCAGGACGAAGCCGCCAGCCACCTCAGCGGCGGCGAGAAGCAGCGCCTCGCACTGGCCAGGGCCGTGTACAAGCGAGCCACCGTCCTGTTCGTGGACGAGCCCACCGCCTCGCTCGACGCCACCAACCGGCAGATGGTCATCGACCTGCTCGCGGACTTCGCCGCGAAGGGCTGCACGGTCATCGTGTCCACGCACGACCCCGAGATGATCAACGCGTGCGGCCACCGGCACAAGATCGGCTCCAGCGCACCAGCCCCGCGACTCGTAGACCAACCATCGCACTAGAAGGATCACCATGAAGCTGGCTCCCAAGATCGCCATCGGCGTAGTAGTGCTGGCGCTGCTGAGCGTGGGCGCACTGTGGTTCACCGGCGTGCTCGGCGGCGGTGGCGACACACACCCGCCGTGCGACCAACTGCCGACCGAGGCGGAGGCCTCCTCAGGCCTCGCCAAGAACCAGGCACTGGCCGACGAGATCAAGAAGCTCGGCAAGAGCACCGCGGTCAAGGTGGGCAAACCGTGCCCGGCGGGCCAGGACCGCGCCCTGATCGAGGTGACCTACGACTCGAGCTCGGAACGCGACGCGATCAGCAACCTGCTCGGCAACCGCGACGGCTTCGGCGTCCCAGTGCACCTCGTGCAGAGCTGACCCGCTCCCGGCGAGCCCAGTCCGTTCGTGCCACCATTCCTGCCATGACTCGAACCGTGTGCCTGGCGCAGAACCCCGACGCGGACGCGCTGCTCGCCTCCGACCGGTTCGCACTGCTGCTCGGCATGCTGCTCGACCAGCAGATTCCGATGGAGAAGGCGTTCTCCGGCCCCAAGGTGCTCGCCGACCGCATGGGTGGCCTGGACGTGCACCGCATCGCGGAGGCCGACCCGGAGGAGTTCGCCACGATCATGGCCACCCCGCCCGCCGTGCACCGCTTCCCCGGCAGCATGGCCAAGCGGGTGCAGGCGTTGTCGCAGTTCGTCGTCGAGCAGTACGACGGCGACGTCACCAGGATCTGGGCCGACGGGGACGGGGCCGCGGTGTTCAAGCGGCTCAAGGCGTTGCCCGGGTTCGGGGATCAGAAGGCCAAGATCTTCCTGGCCCTTTTGGGCAAACAGTTCGACGTCACGCCGGACGGGTGGCGCGCCGCTGCCGGGCACTACGGGGACGAAGGAAGCCGACGTAGCGTTGCCGACGTGACCGATCAGAAGTCGTTGCTCGAGGTGCGCGACTTCAAGAAGGCCGCCAAGGCAGCGGCGAAGAAGTAGCGCAGCTCGGCCAACGTCTGGTCCACTGGACGTACGCCGCCAGCCCCAGCGAGGTTCTCCTCTCGCCGGAGAAGGGCGGTTGCGTTGCGCATCAAGGCGATTGGCGTGTTCTCGGTGCTCGTGCTCGGGATGACGGCCAGTTCTGCGGAAGCTGCCACGACGTGGCCGGGCAGTTCCACCACCAGGACCGCGGACGGCACGAACGTGTTCGGGACGAACCTCAGCGGGCTGTCCTTCGAGAGCGCGAACGTGTTGTGGGCGGTGAAGAACGGGCCCTCGACGCTCTACCGGCTGGTGCCCAGCGGCAGCAGCTGGAAGGTGGACCAGAAGAGGTCGCTCAACTTCGCGGACGGGCAGGGCGATCCCGACGCCGAGGGTGTCGCCCACACGCCGGACGGGCTTTTCGTCGCCGTTGAGCGGGACAACGACGACAGTGGCGTGAGCAGGCCGATGATTCTCAAGTACGGCGCCGGCAGCAACGCCACCGCGGAGTGGGACCTGCCGGGAATGCCCGAGGTCGACCCCAACGACGGGCCCGAGGCCATCTCGTGGGTGCCCGACTCGTATCTCACGCGGAACGGCTTCAAGGACAGCAGCGGCAGGACGTACAGCCCGGCGGACCATCCCGGTCACGGCAGCGGGTTGTTCTTCGTCGGGCTGGAGGCGACCGGTGAGGTGTACGTGTACGCCTTGCAGGGTCAACAAGCCGTGCTGCTGAACAAGTTCGCGAGCGGGCATCCGCAGGTCATGGACCTGGAGTTCGACGGCAGCAAGCTGTGGGCGATCTGCGACAACAACTGCAGCGGGCGGACTACGACCCTGGCAATCAGCAGCGGGAACTTCAAGGTCACGGCCACGTACAACCGGCCGTCCGGGCTGCCGAACGTGAACCTGGAAGGGTTCGCGATCTCGCCCAGCTGCGTCAGCGGCAAGAAGGTCGTGCTGTGGGCGGACGATGACAACACCGGCAGCCACGCGTTGCGCAGCGGCACCCTGAACTGCACGGGCTAACCAGGGAATTGTCGGGGTGCGGAGCTAGGCTGCCGCGCGTGACCGCACCCCGCATTCCTGGCCTGTCCGACCTGAGACCGTTGGGCGCGGGCGGTTTCGCCACCGTCTACCGCGCCCACCAGGCCCAGCTCGGCCGCGACGTCGCGGTCAAGATCGACAACCGGGTGCTCGTCGACGAGCGCGACAAAAGACGATTTTTGCGAGAAGCGCATGCGGCGGCCCGGTTGTCCGGGCATCCGCACGTGGTCGGGGTGCACGACGCGCACATCACCGCCCAGGGCACGCCGTACATGGTCATGGAGCTGTGCACGGGCGGGTCGCTGGCAGACCAGCTGGACCAGGGCGGGCCGTTACCCCACGAGCAGGTTCGCGACCTCGGGGTCAAGCTCGCGGACGCGTTGGCCGCGGCGCACCAGGAAGGCGTGCTGCACCGGGACATCAAGCCCGGCAACATCCTCGTCGACCGCTACGGCACACCGAAGCTCGCCGACTTCGGGCTCGCGGCGCTGCTCGACGCGCAGGGCGGCAGCACGGTCACGCGGGACGCCCTGAGTCCCAGCTACGCGCCGCCGGAAGCGTTCGCGATGGCCGAACCCACGCCGCAGGCCGACGTCTACTCGCTCGCCGCGACGCTCTACACGTTGCTCGCCGGCAAGCCGCCGCGCCCGGTGCCGTGGCCGATCACGTCGTTCGACCAGCTCGGCGAGATCCTGCGCAGGCCCATCACGGCGGTCAACGGGGTGCCGGCGGGCCTGCACGACACGCTGGCGCGGGCGCTGCACCCCGACGCCAACCTGCGCACGCCGAGCGCCGCGCAATTCCGCGACGAGCTGCTCGACCCGATGCGGCAACCCACCGTGCCGGTCACACCCCCGCCCAAGCGAAAGACATGGCCATTGGTCGCTGCCGCAGCCACGGTCGTCGCGATCGGTGCCGGTGTGCTCGCGTGGAACCTCCTCGACAACAAAAAAGCAGATGCCCAGGGCCCTGGGCCGGCGACGACGCAACAGGGCGGTGCCGAGGACATCCCGCCGTTCCTCAAGAAGTGCGACGCAGGGTTCTGCATCGACAAGTCGACCTGCTACCGCGGGATCAACAGCATCGGCGGCATGGCGTCCACCGCGCGCAAGGTCGGCAGCTGCGCGGACGAGCACTACTGGGAGGCGTTCGGCGGAGGCTGGCTCTCCGGCGACATCCCCGCGGTCGACTCCGACGAACTGCTGGCGTCCGCCGAGGTGAAGGACGTGTGCACGCCCGCGTTGATGAAGGCCAACACACGCGCGACCGTCGACACCACCGGATGGGAGATGACCGCGCTCGGGTTCAAGGACGGCACCCGCAACTACTTCCTCTGCCTCGGCGCCGAACCTGGGGCGGGCGAGGTCGTGACCAGCGCCTTCGGCAGTTGAACAAATCCACTTGCGACGGTCACTAACGTAGACCGACGTGCGTGTCCACGCCGATTTGATCATCTCTGGTTTTCGAAGGTACTCGACCTACCGACAAGCGATGCTGGCCGGAATGACCACGAACGTGGTCTTCGGCCTGTTGCGCCTCGCCATCCTCTCCGCCGCGCTCACGGCGGCGAACGGCGAGATCGCGGACTACGACATCGCTGCCACCAACACGTACGTCTGGATCGGGCAGGGGCTGCTCGGGTTCGTCCTTTTGTGGGGGAACAACGAGCTCGCCGAGCGCGTGCGATCCGGTGACGTCGTCGTAGATCTCTACCGGCCATGGCACCTGCAGGGCGCGTTGCTCGCGCAGGACATCGGCCGTGGCGGCTACGCGTTCCTGACGAGGCTCGCGCCGCCGGCGGTGTTCGGCATGCTGCTGTTCCCGTTCCAGTTCCCGGAGAACCCGGTCCGGTGGCCGCTGTTCCTGCTCAGCGCCACGATCGCGCTGGTGATCAGCTTCGGGGTGCGGTTCCTGGTCGAGATCAGCGCGTTCTGGCTGCTCGACAACCGCGGCCTGTACGGGTTCTGGAACGTCTCCTCCGGGCTGCTGTGCGGGTTGACCGTGCCCATCTCGTTCTTCCCGGAGTGGGCGCGGGACGCGTTGTGGATGTCGCCGTTCCCCGCGTTGCTGCAGGCGCCGATCGACGTGTTCCTCGGCCACGGCAACGTCGGGAAACTCCTGCTGTACCAGGTGTTCTGGGCAGCGGTGATCCTCGCGATCGGCCACTTCGCGCTGCAGCGAGCGGTGCGCAAGGTGGTGGTGCAGGGTGGCTGAGTTCATCTACCCCAAGCTGATCGGCGCGAAGCTGCGCAGCCAGCTGGCCTACCGCACCTCGTTCGCGGTGGACTTCGTCTCGCAGGTGCTGGCGCAGTGTTACGAGCTGATCGTCATCCTGGTGCTGTTCAGCCAGATCAACGCGCTGGGCGGCTTCACCAGGGACGAGGTGCTGCTGATGTACGCGTTCGCCGGTGCGGCGTTCGGCGTCGCGGACCTCTTCGCCGGGCAGCTCGACAACCTGCCGACCTACATTCGCACGGGCAGCTTCGACGTGCTGCTGATGCGGCCGCTCGGCACGTTGCCGCAGATCATGTGCTCCGACATCCGGCTCAGAAGGATCGGGCGCATCACCGGCGCGATCGCCGTGATGATCTACGCGCTGACGCACGTCGCAATCGACTGGACACCGGCGAAGGTCGTGCTGACCGTCCTGACACCGGTGGCGGGAGCGGTCATCTACAGCGCGGTCTGGGTGGTCGCCTGCTCGATCTGCTTCTGGATCGTCGAGGGGCGCGAGTTCGCGAACGCGGTCACCTACGGCAGCAACGCCTTCACGTCGTACCCGATCAACGTCTACTCCCGGCCGCTGCGCTGGGCGATGGCGTACGTCGTGCCGGGTGCGTTCGTCGCGTACTACCCGAGCCTCGCGCTGCTCGGGAAAGCAGATCCGCTCGGCCTGCCTGGCTGGGTCGGCTGGACATCACCGCTCGTCGCCGCACTGGCCGCCACCGCGGCCGGGCTCGTGTGGCGCTTCGCGGTCAGGCACTACCGGGGAACGGGATCATGATCGAGGTCAGGGAGCTCCGCAGGGAGTTCAAGGTCGCCACGTCGAAAGGCTTGCGGCGCAACTACAAGACCGTCACGGCGGTCGACGACGTCACGTTCGCCGTCGCCGCGGGCGAGGCCGTCGGGTACGTCGGGCCGAACGGCGCAGGCAAGTCCACGACGATCAAGATGCTGACCGGCATCCTGGTGCCGACCAGCGGCCACCTGCGGGTCAGCGGCGTGGATCCGTCGAAGCAACGACGTGATCTCGCCAAACGGATCGGCGTGGTGTTCGGCCAGCGCAGTCAGCTCTGGTGGGACCTGCCGCTCGGGGACAGCTTCGACCTGCTGAAGTCGATCTACCGGGTGTCCGCGCAGGACTACAAGGCACGGCTCGACGAGTGCGTCGAGCTCCTCGGCCTGCAGGAGCTGCTGATCACCCCGGTGCGGCAGCTGTCGCTGGGCCAGCGGATGCGCGGCGAGATCACCGCGGCCCTGCTGCACGCCCCGGAACTGCTGGTGCTCGACGAACCGACCATCGGCCTCGACCTCGAGTCGAAGGAACGCCTGCGGGAGTTCCTCGCCGACATCAACACCCGCCGCGGCACGACGCTCCTGCTCACCACGCACGACCTGGACGACATCGAGCGCCTCTGCCCACGGCTGATGGTGATCGACCACGGCAGGGTCCTCGCCGACGGACCGCTCGACGAGCTGCGCGCCGAGGTCACCCCGGAGCGCGAGCTGGTCATCGACCTCAGGGAACCCGGACCGGCGCCGGACGTCCCCGGAGTGACGGCGGTGCGCAGCGAGGCCAACGGATTGCGACACCACCTCACGTTCAGGCGAGCGGAGACGTCGGCAGCACAGTTGATCACCCAGGTGGTGCGGCAGGTGGAGGTCCACGACCTCGCCGTCGTGGAGCCCGAGATCGACGACGTTGTTCGGAAGCTCTACCAACGTCAGGTCCAGCAGGATGCGCATCGGTAGAGTCATAAGTGAAGGTAAACGGACACTTCGGGCAAGAAGGAGAGCAATGCGCCTAGTTGGAACGCTGGCAGCAGCCGTCATCGCGTTGGGTGGCCTGACGGCCTGCGACACGATCCAGGGTGTCAGCCAAACCGCGGACAAGGTGAAGCTGTGCGCTGACGCGATCCAGCTGCTGGGCTTCTCGCCGAGCACGAGCGACCCGCAGAAGGCGCTGGAAGAGACCAAGGCCAAGGCCACCGAGCTGGAGAAGCTCGCGGCCACCTCGCCCGACGAACAGGTGAAGAAGGCACTCGACGAAGCGGCGAAGGGGATGCAGAACGTCAACTCCGCGGCGGACTGGGTGACCCAGAAGGCCGCGCTCGTCGAGAAGGTCTCCACCGCCTGCGGCGGATGAGCACTTGAGCCCTGTTGCGCACCTCCGGTGTCGGCCTAGGCTTTACGGCGTCCACTGCGCCAAGCCTCACGCCGCACACCGGAGGTGTTGCAGCATCATGCAAGCAACAGTTGGTGACAGGCTCCACGTCCACAGCCGCTCCGTAGGACTCGAGGAGCGCCTGGGCGAGATCCTCGAAGTGCGCGGGACCGACGGCCAGCCGCCGTACCTGGTCCGCTTCAACGACGGCCACGAAGGCCTGGTCTTCCCCGGACCCGACTGCATCGTCGAACCGCGCGGGGAGATCTAGCCCAGCACCGTCGCGATCAGCTCCTCGGCCAGCTGAGGGGTCGCTGCCGCCACGCCTGACCACCGGTGGGTCAGGTCGGGTTCGAACGTGAACGGCCGCCCGTGCAGGTCGAGCAGCACGCCACCCGCGGCGGGCACGGTGACCAGCGCCGTCGCGAGGTCCATGATCCGGTGCGTGTCGGAGCCCGGATCGATGAAGGCGTCGACCGTGCCCTCCGCGACCAGCATGGTCTCCAGGCACGTCGTGCACAGCACCCGGATGCGGTCGGCGCTGTTCGCGATGCGCAGCCACGCGTCCTGCGTGCCGGTCTTCGGTCGCATCAGGCACACGGATGCGCCCTTCAAAGTCGTGCGTCCGGTCGTGCGGAACGACGTGGGAACTCCTGCGCGCGCATGCCACGCACGGCCCGTGTCGAACCACGTCGTCAACGCCTCGACAGCCGTGCCGTCTTCGACAACAGCTCCGGCGAAGCACGAGAGAGGGACGCCGAACGCGGCGTTCGCGGACCCATCGACCGGGTCGATGACGAGGGTGATCGAGGAGCCGTTGTCGACGAACCCGGCTTCCTCGGAGAGCAGGTTCACGCGATTGTGGTGGATGGATTCCAGGATCGCGTCTTCGACGATGCGATCGACGCGCATCGTCGGTGTGCCGTCGGCGCCTTGAGCGACTTCTTCGCGAAGTTCGAGGCGCGTGTGCAGAGATCGGGCGCGTCCGTACGCCGCTGACGCCGCGCGGGCGGCGTCAGCGAGCGCAGGATGCACGTCGTCGGAGAGCTGTGGCTGGGGCACGTCCCATGGAATGCGCACGTGCCCAACACTCTCACGAAATCAGATCAGGCCGAGGCCCTTCACCGCGTCGCGCTCCTCGACCAGCTCGGCCACGGAGGCGTCGATGCGGGCGCGGGAGAACTCGTCGATCTCCAGGCCCTGGATGATCTCGTACGAGCCACCCGAGCACTTGACGGGGAACGACGAGATGATGCCCTCGGGCACGCCGTACGAACCGTCCGACGGGATGGCCATCGAGGTCCACTCGGTGCCGTTGACCCAGTCGTAGATGTGGTCGATGGCGGCGTTCGCGGCAGACGCGGCCGAAGACGCGCCGCGGGCCTCGATGATCGCCGCGCCGCGCTTGGCGACGGTCGGGATGAAGTCGTTCTCGAGCCACGCCTGGTCGTTCACGGCCTCGGCGGCGGTCTTGCCACCGACCTTGGCGTGGAACAGGTCCGGGTACTGGGTGGCCGAGTGGTTGCCCCAGATCGTCATGTTCTCGATCTCGGTGACCGCGACGCCCAGCTTCTTGGCGAGCTGCGACAGGGCGCGGTTGTGGTCCAGGCGGGTCATCGCGGTGAAGCGCTCGCGCGGGACGTCCGGCGCGTGCTGCTGGGCGATGAGGGCGTTGGTGTTGGCCGGGTTGCCGACCACGAGCACCTTCACGTCGTCCGCGGCGCCGGCGTTGATCGCCTCGCCCTGCGGCTTGAAGATGCCGCCGTTGGCCTCCAGCAGGTCGCCGCGCTCCATGCCCTTGGTGCGGGGGCGGGCGCCGACGAGCAGGGCCACGTTCACGCCGTCGAACGCGGTCTTCGCGTCGTCGGTGATGGTGATGCCCTTGAGCAGCGGGAAGGCGCAGTCGTCGAGCTCCATCGCGGTGCCCTCGGCGGCCTTCAGCGCCGGGGTGATCTCCAGCAGGCGCAGGTTGACCGGGGTGTCCGGGCCCAGCAGGTGGCCGGAAGCGATGCGGAAGAGCAGTGCGTAGCCGATCTGGCCGGCTGCACCGGTGACAGTGACGTTCACGGGCGTGCGGGTCATGAGCCTTCCCGAATGACGGTCCTCGTTGACGTCGGGCAGGTCGCCCGGCGTCCCGCACGTTACCAACACGTGGACAGTGGCAGAGTGTGAGAGTGGACAACCTGGTCGAAGAGGTGGGCGAGGACTACGCCGACGCAAATCTGCCCAATGAGCGTTGGGAGAAGCGGTCTTTCACCGACTGCGACTTCACCGAAGCCGATCTCCGCGAACTCGTCACGACGGGGTGCACGTTCACCCGATGCGACTTCACCCGGACGGACCTCGGCGAGTCGAAGCACCAGGCGACGGCGTTCCGGCAGTGCACCTTCGACCGCACGGTGCTGACGCGGTCGTCGTTCACCTCGTGCAGCCTCATGGGCTCGAACTTCGTGGACTGCGTGCTGCGGCCGGTCACCTTCACCGAGGTGGACTTCACGCTGGCGTCGTTCGTGAAGGCGCCGCTGTACGACCTGAAACTCCAGGGCCAGCGGTTCCGCGAGACGAACCTCAGCGAGGCCGATCTGCGCAACACCGACCTGTCGGGCGCGGACCTGATGGGGGCGCGGTTGCTCGACGCCAAGCTGGAGGGCGCGGACCTGCGCGGGGCGAAGATCGACGCGAACGGGCTCCGGCAGGCCAAGCTCGCCGGAGCCCTGATCGACGTCGACACCGCGATCGCGTTCGCCGCGGCTTACGGACTAGTGGTGGGCAACTAACCTTCGCCGCGTTCTTTCGCCGGTCAGACGGATGCATCGTGGTGCCGCCCCGCGTCCTCGTATTGGTTGTACGGGGACGCGGGAGCGGTGCCGCGAGGCGCCCTGCTGAGCGCCGAAAGAACGCGGCGGAGATTGTTGCCCACCACTAGTTGTCAGCTGATCCCGTGATCTCCACCAGGACGCCGTCGGCCACCATCTCCTCGATCGCCTTCGGCAGCAGGTAGGCGGTTCCGCCGCCGGGCTGCTCGAACCACGGCACCGCGACGCCCGTCAGCACCTCGAGCGGGCGGCGCAACCGGTACACGCGGTACGGGCGGTTGATCCACGACGGCACGAGGCTGCGTTCCGGGAACGGGGTGCCCGCCACGTAGACGAGGTTGCCGGTCTGGTCGCCGTAGCGGTCGACCTCGGTGCCCGCCGGCAGCTCGAACATCTGCTTGTGGCGGAACAACGTCAGCGGCGGCTCGCCCGCGAGCGGCGTGATCGGGAACTTCCGCTTCGACGGTTCCTCCTGTGCCACGGCGGCGGCGACCGGCGCGGGTGCCGGTGCCGGCGCTGGAGCCGCTACCTGAGGCGGTGGTGGCGGCGGCGCTTGCTGGGCCTGCGGCATCGGCGGGCGCTGCGGCGGCACGGGACGGCGCGGCTCCTCGCGGAAGCCGTTGCTGATCGGCCGCTGCGGTGGTGGCGGGGGCTGGGGTGCCCGCGGGATCGTGCGGAAGTTGCCCAGCACCAGCTTGCCGACCAGGTACGCCGACGCGTCCTCGACCTTGTCGAACCGCACCGGGCTCTTCGGGCCGTGGTCGAACCAGCACACCTCCCAGCTGTCGCCGTCGAGGTGCAGCGTCCACGTGCGGTCGGCCGGCTCGCCGATCCGGAACACGCCGTGCGGCACGTTGAGGTCGTCCAGCGCGCGGCGGGTGCCCGCCAGTTCGCGGTCTTCCTCCGGCGTGACCGTGCGCGGCGGCTTCACCGGCTCGGGCTCTGGTTCCGGCTCCGGCTCCGGTTCGGGCTCGTTGAACAGCGCCGCGTCGAACTGCGTCGTCTCCTCAACGGGAGCGGGCCGCGGCGGCACCGAAACCGGCACGACCGGAGGCGCGACCGGCGAGGGCTCGGCGACGGGCTCCGGCGCGAACGACTGCTCGTCGAAGTGGACGTCGAGCTGGGACTCGAACGGCTGCGACTCGAACGGCTGGGACTCGAACGAGGTGGTGGACTCGATCTCGGTCTCGGCCAGGTCCGGCTCGTCGTCGGCGACCGCGACGACCGGGTGCTCCTCGGTCACCTCGGCCGGGCTCTCCAGCGGCTCGTCGAGGACGGGGCTCCACGCCATCGTGTCCTGCATGGCGTCGCGCGGGCGTTCCTCCGCGACCGGCGCCGACTCCGGGACGAGGCTGTCCGTGCGCTCCTCCTCGCGGTGGTGCGTGAGGAGCTCCGGCTCGTCCGGACCGGCGGTCGGGATCTCTGGTTCGTCGACCGCGTCCACGACGTCGTCTTCGTGGTCGAGGACCGTTTCGTTCGGCTCCTCGGCGACGACTTCCGGCACGGCAGCGACCTCGGGCGCGGCTTCGACGACGGGCTCGCCCGCCTCGACCTCGCTCGGGTGCGGGGCGAACAGGTCCATCCCCGCGCCGTAGGTGTCGCGCAGGCGCCGGTCGTCGACGTGGTCGGGCACGCCGTCGGAGTCGAAGACCACCCGATAGGGCGGTCCGTCGCCCACGGGCGCCGACACCGGAACCGCGACCGTGACGCCGATGTCCTCCGCCTCGGGCTCTGCCGGGACCTGCGGCTGCTCGGTCGTGACCTCGGCCGCCTTGGGCTCGGGGTACAACGGCTCGAAGTCGTACTCCTCCGGCGCTTCGTCATCGTCGAAGGACGGCTTCTGCACGAACTGCGTCGCCTCGTTCTGCGGCGCGGGTGCGGGCTCCGGTTCGGGCTCGGGCGCCGGTTCCGGTTCCGGTTCGAGCAGCTGGGTCCCGGGAGGCGCGGCGGGTGCGCCGAGGTTCGCGGCGGCGGCGAGCCTCGACTCCTCGGAGACCTCCGGCAGGCTGAAACCGGCGGCACGCGCCCGTTCGACCAGCTCCTGCTCCGGCGGCACGCCGTACTTGCGCAGGTAGTACGAGACGCCGGCGGGCCAGATCCAGGCACCGTCGGTCTGGAACCCGGACGGCACGACCTGCGGCGAGTCCGGGTGCAGGACGTCCGCGTCGAAGCCGCGGCCGGCCACGGCGACCGGCGCGTTCGACAGGTACGTCAGCAGCGGCGCGACCTCGGGCTCCGGCACCGGCGGCCGGTTGACCGACGGGCGCCCGCCAGGACCGGCGCCGTCGAACACGCGGACCGTGCGGAACACCGGCGTCGGCGGGTTCAGCCTGCGGCGCAGCCAGTCCGGGATGTTCTCGTCGACGCGCGGGAAGAAGCGCATCTCGTCGAAGTACGCCTGCTGCGGAGGAGGCGTCTGCCAGCTCGGCTCTGCGCGGTCGAAGTCGAGGTTGTAGCTCGACGGGTGATCCAGCTGGTAGCGGGCGTTGGTCCAGCTGCCCCTGCCCTCGCGGTGCATGCCGGCGCGGAGCTTGGCGAACAGCGTGGCCACGTCCTGCGGCACGGCCCACGCGTGTTTGCTGCCGTCCTGCAACCGCAGTTCGGCTTCCAGCTCGAAGTACCGGCCGGTGGCTCGGTACTGCGCGATCACGCTGCGCCAGTCCTCCGGCGCGGCCCGCATGAGAGTGAGGCCGATCTGCTTGACCAGAGCATCCTGCTCGGTGGGGTTCAACGGCTTCGGCTCGGACACGCCAACATCTTCCCCTGCATATCGCCGGATCGCACACGTCCCCCGCTGCTGCGCCGAACGGTGGAGGCCCGACCATAACCTGGGTACGTGTCCGCGTTAAAGCTGATCAAGAACCTCGGAGGCCCCGTGTCGCGATCCGCGCAGGTGACGGGTGGTCTCCTCGCGGCACTGGGCGGCGTGGCGATCGCGGTCCAAGGACGGGTCAACGGCTCGTTGGCGCAGTCGTTGCAGAACGGATTCCTGGCCGCGCTCATCTCATTTGGCGGCGGGTGGCTCGTGCTGATGGTCGCCGTCCTGTCGCGACAGTCCGGCAGGGACGGGCTGGCGCGCTTGCGCGATGCGCTGGTGCACCACCGGATTCGCTGGTGGGAGTGCATCGGCGGGATCTCGGGCGCGTTCCTGGTGGCGTCGCAGGGCATCGCGATCGCGACGATCGGTGTGGCGGTGTTCACGGTCGCCGTGGTCGTCGGGCAGGTCGTGAGCAGCCTGGTCGTGGACCGGCGCGGGCTCGGGCCGGGCGAGCCGAAGCCGTTGAGGATGACGCGCGTGCTCGGAGCGGCCGTCGGCGTGGTCGCGGTGGTGGTCGCCGTGTCGCACCGGTTCACGTCGCCGGACGAGTTGTGGCTCGCGGTGCTGCCGCTGGTCGCCGGACTGCTGATGGGCTGGCAGCAGGCGGTGAACGGGCTGGTGCGCGACGCCGCCGGGCACTCCGTGGCGACGATCTTGGTGAACTTCACCACGGGCACGTTCGTGTTGCTGCTCGTCAACCTGGTCGCGGCGCGCGGGGTGGCTGACTTCCCGGCGCAGTGGTGGCTCTACCTCGGCGGGCTGCTCGGCATCGTCGGCGTGGGCGGCGCGATCGTGTCGGTGCGGTTCATCGGGGTGCTGATGGTCGGGCTGTGCGCGGTGTGCGGGCAGCTCATCGGGGCTGTGCTGCTGGACGGGGTGAGCGGGCACCTGGCGTTGCCGACGGTGATCGGCGTGGTGCTGACGCTGGTGTCGGTGGGCGTCGCCGCGCTGCCCAGTGGGAGGATGGTCAGGTGACTGCGACGCTGCTCAACGGCAACGAAACCCGGAACGCGCTGTTCGAGGACCTCAAGGCGCGGGTCGCCGCACTGCCCGTGCCGGTGGGTCTGGCCACCGTGCTGGTCGGCGACGACCCCGGCTCGCACTCGTACGTCAAGGGCAAGCACCGGGCGTGCGAGAAGGTCGGCATCAAGTCGATCCGGCGCGACCTGCCCGAGTCGATCACGCAGCAGGAGCTCGAGGCCGTCATCGACGAGCTGAACGCGAACCCCGAGGTCACCGCGTACATCGTCCAGCTGCCGCTGCCCAAGCACCTCAACGCGAACGCGATCCTGGAGCGCATCGACCCCGCCAAGGACGGCGACGGCCTGCACCCGGTCAACCTCGGCAAGCTCGTGCTCGGCGAGGAGGCCGCGCTGCCCGCGACGCCGCGCGGCATCGTGGAGCTGCTGCGCCGCTACGACGTGCCGCTCGCGGGCGCGAACGTCACCGTCGTCGGCCGCGGCGTCACCGTGGGCCGCCCGATCGGCCTGCTGCTGACCCGCCGCTCGGAGAACGCCACCGTGACGCTGTGCCACACCGGCACCAAGGACCTCGCGGCCGAGGTGCGCCGCGCGGACATCGTGATCGCCGGTGCCGGCAGCCCCGGTCTGATCACCGCGGACATGGTCAAGCCCGGCGCGGCCGTGGTCGACGTCGGCATCACCCGCACCGAGGCCGGTCTCGTCGGCGACGTGGCCCCCGAGGTGCGCGAGGTGGCCGGCTGGCTCGCCCCGATCCCCGGTGGTGCCGGCCCGATGACCGTCGCGATGCTGCTGACCAACACCGTCGAAGCCGCCGAGCGCGCCCATGCGACGGTCTGACGCAGAGGCGCTCATGCCGGAACAGCGCTGGCGGTCGGGACCGGGCAAGCACCTGCCGTTCGCGCTGGTGCTCGGGGTCGGCGTGCTCGGGCTCGTGCGGATCTTCCAGTACCACTGGCGGCAGGGCGCCGTGCTGCTCGGCGTGTCGCTGCTGGTGGCGGCAGTGCTGCGGATCCTGGTGACCGACGAGCAGGCCGGTCTGATCAAGATCCGCGGCCGTGGCATGGACGCGTTCCTCTACTCCACGCTCGGCATCGTGGTGATCGCCGTCGCTTTGACGATCACCGGCGGCCCGCTGAGTCGTTAGTTCGGGCCGATGGCGCGGTCGACGAGGACCTCGATGAGCTCGTCGAGGTCCATCGGCTCGGTGACATCCGGCAGCGTGAGCCGTTCGTAGATCAACCCCGTCATGCCGAAGTACATGAGCAGGACGGTCATCCGGTCGCCCGGCAGCTTCGAGTCCTCGTTGAACGCGATGTTGAACTCGAGGTTGTCGGCGACCGTCTTGGTGAGCGCGGTGCGCAGGTCCGGCCTGCGCGTGGCTTCGAGCCGCAGCTCCATCATCGCCAGGTAGGAGGCCTTGTCGGCGTCCGCCCGTTTGACGATGTCGTGCATGAACTTGACGCTCAGCGCCTGGTCGCGCGGCATGGCCAGCGACTCCGCGATCGACTCCGCTGAGGGCATGAGCCGCTCGGTGACCCGCTTCGCCACCTCCGACATCAGGTCGTCGCGGCTCGCGAAGTAGTTCGACGCCGTGCCTGCGGGGACTTTTGCCTTGGCGTCGATCGCGCGGTACGTCAGCCCCCGCGCGCCCTCCTCCGCCAGGACGTCGATCGCCGCGTCCAACAGGGCGGTTCGCCTTGCCTCGTTCCGGACCACGATCCCTCCTTGACAACCACTACAGCCATAGTACTACAGTTGTCGTGGTTCAAGACACTGAGGGGAATGATCTGCATGCGAAAGCTCGTCTACTACGTGGCAGTGACGCTGGACGGGTTCATCGCGGCCGAGGACGGAACCTTCGACGGGTTCATCTTCGAAGGCGACCACATGGCCGGCATCAACGCCGTGTACCCGGACACGGTGCCGACCGCGTTCCGGGAGGCGGTGGGTCTTGCCGATGCACCGAACCCGAACTTCGACACGGTGCTGATGGGCCGCAACACCTACCAGGTGCCGGGCGGCCTGCCGTCGCCGTACGCGCACCTGCGGCAGTTCGTGGTGTCGTCGTCGGTGACCGACACCCCGGACGACGTCGAGGTGATTCGCGAGGACGTCGTCGGCCGCGTGCGCGAACTGAAGGAAGAGGACGGCCTGGACATCTGGCTGTGCGGCGGAGGCAAGCTGGCCGCCGAGCTGCTGCCGTTGATCGACAAGCTGCTCTTCAAGATCCACCCGGTCGTGTTCGGCCGCGGGATCCCGGTGTTCGACGGGAAGGTCGACATCACCACGTTCAAGCGCACGGATGCGCAGTTGTTCGAGAGCGGCGTTTCGTTCCTGACTTACGAGCGCGCTTAAAAATGATTGACGGGTGCCGCAGGTGCCCGTAATACTTGGAGCACACCAAGTCGAAGGGGAACGTCATGACTCGCCAGCAGCAGCTCCGACGCTTTAGCGGCGTCAGCTTCGTGCGCGTGTCACGACCGTTCGATCCGCGACCGTTTTCGCAGGTGAGCTCCTTGTAGTGGCTTGACGTAGGCCACCCAGGGAGCCGCCCGTCGGGAAACCGATCAGGGCGGCTCCTTCATTTTCTGCGCATTTATTTCGCCCTTGTAGCTCAATGGAGAGAGCGCGGCACTACGAACGCCGAAGTCCAGGTTCGACTCCTGGCAGGGGTACGAAGCTCACGTGGCCCAGTGGCTAGGGCACCGCATTGTCGATGCGGCGATTCGCGGGTTCGAGTCCCGTCGTGAGCGCTACCGGATGCGAGGGAGACGGCAACCCGCCTCATTTGGGATGAGGACACACCGCGTTCGACTCGCGGGCATCCGACGAAGCGCCTCTTTGGTGAGGCGCGCCAGGCTCTTTAGCTCAACTGGCAGAGCACCGGGGTGAAGATCCGGAGGACGGGGTTCGACTCCCTGAGGAGCCACTCACCGATCACCGCACAGCGCGTGGTCGATCAACGCCGCAGACGCCTTGTACTGCGCGATCGGGACCTGACCCGGTTCCACCGCACTGGCGATCAGCACCGTGACGGCATGGTGGCCGTCCGCCGTGACGGCGTTGTCGGTGATGGCGTTCAGGAACCCACCACCGTGGAACCAGACCACCTCGCCGCAGGACGTGGTGCGCTTCATCAGTCCCAGCCCGTAGCCCGGCTCGTCCCAGACGGGCTTGTACTGCTCGGCGGGCGTGGTCTTCTGCATCTCCGCCAGCTGCGCCGGCTTCAGCAGCCGACCGCCCAGCAGCGCGCGGAAGAAGCGGTTGACGTCACTCGTCGTGCTGATGATGGAGGCGTCACCGTGGCCTGCCACGTAGGTGGAGACGTCGACCTGCGGGCCGCCCGGCTGCAAGCGTTTGTGGGGTGCGAGCCGCGGTGACGGCAGGTAGGCGGACGTGCCGGTGAGGATGGTGTCCTTCAGCCCCAACGGTTCGACGATGCGTTCGTGGACGGCCTGCTGCCACGGTGCGCCCGTGGCCTGCTCGATGATCATCTCGGCGAGGACGTAGTTGGTGTTGGAGTAGGCCCACTTGTCCTCCTCCGGCTGGAACACGGGCGGGTGCTGCAGGGCCATGGCGACGAGCTGCTCGGGGCGGTAGGCGCGGAACCGTTCCCGCCTGAACTCCTCCGGCGTGGTGGCCTTTTCCAGCGGGTGGTCGTCGAGGTAGTCGGGCAGGCCGCTCTTGTGCCCGAGCAGCTGGCGCACAGTGATCTTCTTGCCGTCGTTGCCGTTCGCCGCCACGAGTCCCGGCAGCCACTGGTCCACCTCGTCGTCGAGACCGATCTTGCCTTCGCCGGCCAGTTGCAGGACGACGGTCGCGACGAACGCCTTGGTGGTGCTCGCGATCCGGTGCTTGGCGTCCCACGGGACGGCACCCGCACGTGCCCGCGCGGTTCCGCTGACTTCGGCGAGCACACCGGTGGCGCCGGTGGCGTACAAGGCGTTCACGTCGCGTTGGAGCGTCGAGGTGTTCGTGGCGGCTGCCGTCAAAGGCACGCAGGCCAGCACGACGGTGCTGACGGCCAGCAGTTTTCGCGTAGTTGTCCCCATGCCTCCACGATCACGTGGCCACGGGCTCTGCTCCATGGGGATGTCCACCGGTTCTCCCCTGATGCTGGCCCCAGGGCACAACACCAAGGCTCCTTCTCGAAAATGGGTGGTCGGCGCGCGTAGTCTCGATGCAGGCAGGAGCGCCTGCCGCACTCCGAGCTGTCCGCGGCCCGCGTCCGCGGTGGCTGTGAGGACAAGGGCCGCTGGTTCGCGCTGTCGGTGAGTTTCGGTCAACGCCGAGCCAGGCGATCAGGGCGCGGGGCAGCATCGCCGCGAGGAACATGGCGTGACTGACGACAGCGCGTTCAAGAAGCAGGTCCGGGCCCGGATGGCCGCGACCGGGGAGAAGTACACCGAGGCCCGCCGGATGGTGATCGCCGGGCAGCCGCCCGTCGTGGTGCGGGTGTACCTGAATTCGCATGTGGATCTGGAGCTGACCGCCGAAGCTGGTCGGGCATACGCCGCTGCCGATGAGCAGGGCCGCCGGGAGATGGCAGGCCGACTGCTGGTGGACCAGATCGAGGTGGCCGGGTTGACCGCCGGGTCGGAGCTGGTGACGAACCAGGAGTTGCGCGCCGAGGCAGAAGCCGCGGAGGACGCCGCGATCCGCGGTGCGGTGCAGCGGGGTGTGGACCGGGCGGTCGGGGTGTCGGCGGTGGAGATCGACAGAGGCGCGGATCAGCTGCGGGTCGGCATCCGCGCCACCAGGCCGGTCCTGCTGGCCGGTCGGCGCGGCGAGGAGGCCGACCAGATCCGCGGCGAACTGGAGGAGCTGACCGGAAGGCGGGTGCAGCTGAGCATCTGGGAGGAACGCGCGGACTGAGGATGCCAGCCGGCTCACCTGAAGTCGCGGGACCGAGACGGGATGCGCAGGTCGAGATGCTGCAACCGGTCCGCCATCAGGCTGACCACTCCCTCCGCCGACTCGACCACGCCCCGCACGAGCATCGCCCCGCTGCTGCGTGCCACCCGGCGGTAGCGCGCCCACAACCCTTGCGAGCACACGACGTTCACCATCCCGGTCTCGTCCTCGATGTTGAGGAACGTGACCCCGCCCGCCGTCGCCGGCCGTTGCCGGTGGGTCACCGCACCGCCGATGAGCACCCGAGTTCCAGGCGGAACGGAGGACAGCGCGGCGGCGGGCAGGGCGCCCATCGAGTCCAACTTGGACCGCACGAACTGGGTCGGGAAGCTGTCCGGCGACAGGCCCGTGGCCCAGACGTCCGCCACCGCCAGCTCGACGTCGTCCATGCCCGGCAACGAAGGCGCGTCGACACCGACCGTGGTGCCGGGCAGGCGATCGGGCCGGATGGCGGCGACGGCACCGGCTGCCCACAGCGCTTCCCGGCGTGCCAGACCAAAACAAGAAAAAGCACCGGCGGTGGCCAGGGCTTCCACCTGGGCCGTCGTCAGCTGCACGCGTGAGCCGAAGTCCTCCATGTCATGGAACGGTTGTGCCGCAACGATTCGCTCAGCATCGGCGGTGCCGATCCCGCGCACCGCCTCCAGTCCGATGCGGACGGCGTTGGCGCCCTCGAAGGGTTCCAAGCTCGCGTACGGCAACGACGAGTTCACGCACGGACCGTGCACCGTGACGCCGTGACGGCGGGCGTCGGCCACCAGGGACTGCGGGGAGTAGAAGCCCATCGGCTGGGCGCGGAGCAGGGCCGCGCAGAACGCCGCCGGGTAGTAGAGCTTGAACCAGGCGCTCACGAACACCAGGTGCGCGAAGGACAGGGCGTGCGACTCGGGGAAGCCGAAGTTCGCGAACGCCAGCAGCTTCGCGTAGATGCGGCCGGCCAGCTCCTCGCCGATGCCCTGAGCACGACAGCCCTCGTAGAAGCGGTCGCGCAGACGTTCCATACGGGCCGTCGAACGCTTGGCGCCCATGGCCCTGCGCAGCTCGTCGGCCTCGGCGGCGGTGAAGCCGGCCACGTCGACCGCGATCTGCATCAGCTGTTCCTGGAACAACGGAACGCCGTAGGTCTTCTTCAAAGCGTTCTCCAGCAACGGATGGTCGTAGTCCCACTTCTCGACCTCGTTGCGGCGCCGGATGTACGGGTGCACCGAGCCGCCCTGGATCGGGCCCGGCCTGATCAACGCCACCTCGACCACGAGGTCGTAGAACTCGCGCGGCTTCAGGCGCGGCAACGTCGCCATCTGCGCGCGGCTCTCCACCTGGAAGACGCCAACGGAGTCGGCCTTCTGCAACATCTCGTAGACACGTTGATCTGCCAGGTCGACCCCACCCATGTCGACCTCGACGCCCTCGTGGTCGCGGACGAGGTCGATGGCGTAGTGCAGCGCGGAGAGCATGCCGAGGCCGAGCAGGTCGAACTTCACCAGGCCGATCGAGGCGCAGTCGTCCTTGTCCCACTGGAGCACCGTGCGGTTCGGCATGCGCGCCTTCTCCACCGGGCACACCTCGCTGACCGGGCGGTGGCAGATCACCATGCCGCCGGAGTGGATGCCCAGGTGCCGCGGGAAGTTCTCCAGCTGCGCGGACAGTTCCAGCACGTTGCGCGGGATGTCGCAGTCGTCGGTGGTGGTGCTGAGCGGGCCCCACCTGTCGATCTGCTTGCTCCACGCGTCCTGCTGGCCCGGCGAGTGGCCGAGAGCACGGGCCATGTCGCGCACGGCGGACCGGGCGCGGTAGGTGATGACGTTCGCGACCTGAGCGGCGTGGCGCCGGCCGTACTTCTCGTAGACGTACTGGATCACTTCCTCGCGCCGGTCGGACTCGATGTCGACGTCGATGTCGGGAGGGCCGTCGCGGGCGGGCGCGAGGAAGCGTTCGAAGAGCAGGTCGAAGCGGACCGCGTCGACGTTGGTGATGCCGAGCGCGAAGCACACCGCGGAGTTCGCCGCGGAACCCCGGCCCTGGCAGAGGATGTCGTTGCGCTTGCAGAAGTTCACGATGTCCTGCACGACCAGGAAGTAGCCGGGGAAGCCGAGCTGTTCGATGATCTTCAGCTCGTGCTCGATCTGCTGGAACGCCTTCTCGTTGTGGTCGCCGTACCTGTGCCGCGCGCCCTCGTAGGTGAGCTTGCGCAACCAACTGTTCTCGGTGTGGCCCTGCGGCACGTCGAACGGCGGCAGCTGCGGCGCGACCAGCCTCAGGTCGAACGCCAGCTGCATGCCGAGCAACGCGGCGTTGTGCACAGCGCCGGGGTAACGGCGGAACCGGTGCCACATCTCCTCGCCGCTGCGCAGGAACGCGGCGGGCGACGGCGGCAGCCAGCCCGCCATGTCGTCGAGGCTGCTGCGAGCTCTGACCGCGGCCATCGCGGCAGCCAACCGGCCTCGGCTCGCGGTGGCGTAGTGCACCGCATTCGTCGCCACGACCGGAAGTTTGAGGTCCTGTGCCATCTTGAAGAGAAGGTCGTTGCGCCTGCTGTCCTCCGGCAGGCCGTGGTCGGTCAGCTCGACGTGGACGCGTCCCGTGCCGAACAGGTCGGTGAGCCGGACGATCTCCCGGTACGCCGCCGCTGGCCCCTCCCGCACGAGCGCCCTGCGGACGGTTCCCTTGCGGCAGCCCGTCAGCACCACGACCTCACCGCGAGTGTCCTCGACGAGCTGGTCGAGGTCGTAGACGGGTTTACCCTTCTCCGCGCCGTCGTCGAGATGGCCGGTGGTGAGCGTGCGGCACAACCGGTGGTAGCCCTCCTGTTGGCGTGCAAGGAGAAGCAGGTGATCACCCTCGGGATCGGGTTCACCGTTGGCCGGCTTGCTGAGCCCGATGCTGAGCTCGGCGCCGAACACCGTGTGCATCCCGAGCTCCTTCGCGGCCTCGGCGAACCGCACCACGCCGTACATGCCGTCGTGGTCGGTGATCGCGATGGCGTCGAGCTTGAGCCGTTGCGCCTCCTCGACGAGCTCCTCCGGGTGGCTCGCGCCGTCGAGCCAGCTGAAGTTGGAGTGGCAGTGCAGCTCCGCGTACGGCACGCGCTTGCGGGTGACCGCGGCCTCGTCCACGCGCAGCTCGAAACCCGGCGGCGCGGTGTACCGGTCGCGGTGGCGTGACCACCCCGGACCGTCGCCACCGTCGGGTTTCTGCTCGTACGGCTTGCCGGAAAGAGCGCGTTCCAGCTCCTTCCAGCGGACCGGCGGGTTATTCCAGCCCATCAGCAACCTTTGCGCGGCAACGGGATCAGGCTCTCCAGCAGATCCCAGTACTGGTCGTCGTGCATCAGTCGTACACCCCTTCCAGAAACCACCTCTGGTCCCTGCGGATCAGCAGGAACGCCTGGTCCGGCGTCTGCACCTGGATGCGCGCGGCCCGGTGCGAGTCCGGCGCCCACCACCGCTCGTCGACCGGCCACGGTCCGGCCCACGCCGTCACCTCCTGCGTTCTTCCGTTGACGGCAAGGCTTTTGGGCCGCGCGGTGAGCTCGAGACGACCGGTCACGCCGACCTCGTTGCCGTCCGCGTCTTTCAGCACGGCCGGATCGTCCGCGAGCGTCGCGGGCGCTCTGGTGAGCCGGCCGGGCCACGGGTGGTCGGGGTTGCGCACCGGCACCCGTTCGTCGCCCCACGGCACGAGCCTGACCTGCTCCTTCGGTCCTCTGCCGCCGTCGAGCACCGGGGTGAGCACGCCGTCCGGGCCGAGCAGACCCTGGACGTGCAGGAGGGCACGCACCGCGCGTTCGTCGTCGTGGCCCCACAAACCGAGCTGGAGCGCGGTGCCGTTGACGACCTCGACCGGTTCGAGCGTGAGCGTCCTGATCCCGGAGGTGAGGCGTTCGCGGGTGAGCCAGCCGTCGAGCTGCCAGCGCACGCGGTCCGCGATTCCCCGCGGGGTCAACGGTTCCGCGGCCCGCCACACCCGGTGCAGCTCCTCGTCGTGCTCGGTGCGGGCGTGGATGCCGAGCCTCGTGCACGCGAGGCTGCGGTTCGCGAGGTTCTCGTGCAGCCGTTCCGAGAGGATCTTCGCGGCGAACGCGGCCGAGTCGATCCGGTCGACCGGATCGTCGAAGGTCTCCGTGACGGCCAGCTCCGGAGCGGGCTTGCGCTTGTCGAGCGGACGTTCCGGCAGGCCGCGGGCCAGGCGGTGCTGTCGCGTGGCCGGGCCGCCGAACCGTGACGCCACCGCGTTCTCCGGGACGTCCGCGAACGCGCCCAGCGTCTTCAGGCCGAGCCTGCGCAGCAGGTCGACCAGCTCCGGGGCGTCGAGCTCGTGCACGCCCAGTGGCCGCAGGAACTCCGCGGTCTGGTTCGGCGGGACGATCACGTTGCGGTGCGCGGCTTTCGTGGCGGCGAAGAGGCTGTCGGCCACGCCCACCTGAGCTTCGGTGCCGGTCTGCTGAGCGATGTGGTCGACGATGCGTTCGGCTGCCTGCTCGGCGGAGGAGAAGTAGCCGACCGGACCGCGGGCCGGCACCGCGACCAGGCCCGGTTGCACGACCTCGATGCCGGGTGCCAGCTCCTCTACGGCCTCCGCGACCGGCTCGAAGAACCTGGCGTCGCGCTGCGGGTCGTGGTCGAAGGTGACCAGCTCCGGGCACATCGACTCGGCCATGCGTTTGCGCATGGCTCTGCGGAGGCCCTCGGCGCGTGCGACGGCCGAGGTGGCCACGATCTCGTTGCCGTCGAGGACCGCCACCGGCACGTGCTGGCTGGTGCCGGAGGCGGTGCAGGCGGCGACGACGGGCCAATCAGGGCACCAGACCGCGAGGAGACGGGAGTCCTTCACGCAGGACGACCCCGGGTTGTAGCCCGCCTGGAGGCCAGCTCGTCGGGCAGGTCCGGACCGGCATCAGCCGGCTCGTCGGACCCGGACGGCTCGCCGGCCACCAGCGGGAGCTCGATTTCTTCTTCCCCGAACGTCAACAGCACGTGCTTCGGCTTGCCCGCCGAGCCGCGGCCACCGCTGCGCACGCTGATCTCCTGGCGCCGCAACGTTTCCGCACCGTCGTCGAGCTGGTTCCAGCGCACGGACTCCGCGGTCAGCTCCACGTCGGCCGATGGCCAGGAACCGAAGGCGATCAGCACGGCACGGCGTTGGCGGGCGCGGGCGGTGAGGCGGCGGGCCAGTGACGGAGGCAGTGGACAGGCGACGGCCACCAGGTCGATGCCGTCGAGCAGGGCCGCGATGACCGGGCCGGGATCGGCGCCGGGACGTGGGACGAGTGCCAGCCGCTGCACCGAGACCCCGAGCTCGGCCGCGGCCAGCACGCCCACCTGCGGCAGCCCGACCACGGCGGCCCAGCAGCCGTCCGCGGTCGCGCCGGCGAGCAGGGCGAGCAGCAACGATGTCGATCCGCCCACCGACACCGTGCTGCCTCGCCGCAAGCCGCCCCACGGCAGCAGGCCCGCCAGCTCCCCGCGAACCGGCAGAACCCGCCCCGTGGCGTGGTCGGTGGTGGTACTGGTCAGCTCGCTGGCCGGGTTCACCCCGAGCTCGGCCAACGACGCCGTTGCCGACCTGGACACTCCACCCACCTCCCGTCTCGGACCGTGCGCACCCCTGTGCACGGCCGCCGCGGGAAGTTCGGCGACTTGCTTATTCGAACTCCTGTTCGAACGAACGAGATGATCGTAGCGCGCCTGCGCACCCCCGTGTCAATGCCAGAGCGTCACTCTTTTGGGGGACAGACCCACGGCGGCCCACAAGGTCATCTACGGTGGCCGGATCACCCGGAAAGTCGAGGGGAACGCCGGTGAACCAACCACCCCCGCACGGCTGGCAGCAGCAACCGCTTCCGCCGCAGGGCTGGCAACAGCAGCAACCACCTGGCGGCTGGCAACAGCCCCAACCGGGCTATGGCCACCCGCAGCAGCAGCCGCCGAAGAAGAGCAAGGCACCGATCATCATCGTGATGATCGTCGTCGGCCTGCTGGTGCTCGGCGGCGGCCTCGTCGCGCTGTTCGTCTACCTCGACACCAACGAGGACGGCGGCACCAGCAAGCGCACCGACCAGTTGCCCGCCGTGTGCGGCAACATCTCCGAGGCCGCGCTCGCCAAGGCGCGCACCACGAACCCGAACGGGCGTGGCTCGTCCGAACGCGACGGCTCGAGCGGCAGCCGAACCACCTGCGCGTGGACCCAGACCAAGGGCGTCGACGGCAGCGGCAAGCGCACCACCAACATCACCGTCTCGAGCAACCTGAAGGACGCGCAGAAGGAGTACGACCGGCTCGCGTCGCAGGCCAAGATCAACCTCCGCCAGGACACGGCCCAGGAGCGGCCGTTCGACGGCCTCGGCGACCAGGCCACCGGGGTGCTGAGGGAGACGACGTCGGCGTTCACGGAGATCAAGATCGTCGTGCGCAAGGGCGACAGCGTGGTCGAGGTCGACTACACGGGCTGGGACGCGGGCATCTTCAGCAACAAGAAGCCGGACTTCGCGGAGTTCGAGGCCGCGGCCAAGGGCATGGCCGAAGAGATGGTCGCCAAGCTCTGACCGAAAACGATGAACGGCGCTTTTGTGCACCTGAGGTGGACAAAAGCGCCGTTCATCGTTGTTCAGTGGGCGAAGTGGCGGGTGCCCGTGAGGTAGAGGGTGATGCCGTGCTCCTCGGCCTTGGCGATCACCTCGGGGTCGCGCACCGAACCACCGGGCTGCACGACCGCGCGCACACCGGCCTCCAGCAGCACCTCGAGGCCGTCCGGGAACGGGAAGAACGCGTCCGAGGCCGCGACCGCGCCCTTGGCCCGCTCACCCGCGCGCTTCACCGCGAGGTGCGACGAGTCGACGCGGTTGACCTGGCCCATGCCGACACCGACGGTGGCGCCGTTGTCCGCCAGCAGGATCGCGTTCGACTTCACCGCACGGATGGCGCGCCACGCGAACTCCAGGTCCGCCAGCGTCTTCTCGTCCGCGGGCTTGCCGCACGCCAGCGTCCAGTTGGCCGGCGAGTCACCGGCGGCGTCGATGGCGTCGCGCTGCTGCAGCAGCAGGCCACCGGACACGGGGCGCATCTCGGCGCCACCGCGCTGGGGTGCCTCGGCCACGAGGATGCGCACGTTCTTCTTGCGCTGCAACACCTCCACCGCACCGTCCGCATAGGACGGAGCGATGACGACCTCGGTGAAGATCTCCGAGACGAACTCGGCCATCTCCACGGTGACCTCGCGGTTGGCCGCGATGATGCCGCCGAACGCGCTGACCGGGTCGCACTCGTGCGCCTTGCGGTGCGCGTCCGCGATGCTCACCTCGGACACCGCGATGCCGCACGGGTTGGCGTGCTTGATGATCGCGACGCACGGCAGCTCGTGGTCCCACGCGGCGCGCCAGGCGGCGTCGCCGTCGAGGAAGTTGTTGTACGACATCTCCTTGCCGTGCAACTGCTGCGCCGACGCCAGCCCCACGCGGCCGTCGCCCTGGGTGTACAGCGCGGCGTGCTGGTGCGGGTTCTCGCCGTAGCGCAGGACGTTCGACCGGTTCCAGGTCGCGCCGACCCAGCCGGGGAAGCCGCTGCCCTCGTCGTCCGGGGCCAGCACGTTGCCGATCCAGGACGCCACGGCGACGTCGTAGGTGGCGGTGTGCCGGAACGCCTGGGCCGCGAGCTGCTGCCGGTCTGCCAGGGTGAAGCCGCCCTCGCGGACGTTCTCCAGCACCCAGTCGTAGCGCGCCGGGTCGACGACGACCGCGACGTTCGCGTGGTTCTTCGCCGACGCGCGGACCATCGCGGGGCCGCCGATGTCGATCTGCTCGACGCAGTCGTCGGGGGAGGCACCGGACGCGACGGTCTGCGTGAACGGGTACAGGTTCACGACCAGCAGGTCGAACGGCGCGATGTCCATCTCGCGCAGCTGCTGGACGTGCGTCTCCTTGCGCAGGTCGGCCAGCAGACCGGCGTGCACACGCGGGTGCAGCGTCTTGACGCGGCCGTCGAGGCACTCGGGGAACCCGGTGACCTGCTCGACCGGCGTCACCGGGACGCCCGCGTCGGCGAGGACCTTCGCGGTGCCGCCGGTGGACACGATCTCGACTCCGGCCGCGTGCAGGCCGGTGGCCAGTTCCAGCAGGCCGGCCTTGTCGGAGACCCCGATCAGGGCCCGGCGTACCGGTCGCCTCTCGGCAGGAGTGCTCACGGAATGCTCACCTTTCGTCCGTTCACGGTGCAGCCCTCGCGGGCCAGCCTGCCGACCGTCTCGACGAGCAGCCGGCGTTCGACGACCTTGATGCGTTCGTGCAGGGTCTCTTCGGTGTCGCCGGGTTCGACGGCAACTGCCTCCTGCGCGAGGATCGGGCCGGTGTCCACGCCCGCGTCGACCAGGTGCACGGTCGATCCGGTGACGTGCACGCCGTAGTCCAACGCGTCCCGCACGCCGTGCGCGCCGGCGAACGCGGGCAGCAGCGCGGGGTGAGTGTTGATCATCCGGCCGCCGAAGCGCGCCAGGAACCGCTCGCCGATGATCTTCATGAAGCCGGCGGACACCACCAGATCGGGCTCGTACGACGCGACCGCCTCGGTGAGCGCCGCGTCCCAGGCCGCGCGGTCGGCGTGGTCGCGCAGCCTTACGACGAAGTGCGGCACCCCGGCACGTTCGGCGCGCTTGAGGCCCTCGATGTTCGCGCGGTCGGCGCCGACCGCGACCACCTCGATCGGGAGGTCGGCGTCCAGCAACGCCTGCATGAGGGTTCCGGAACCGGAGACGAGTACGACGACGCGCGCCGGTGTGGGAAGCCGAAGTTCGGTGCTCAGCGTCTACTCCTGGGCGTGGCGTGTTGTAGCAGCTCAGGGGCAGTTTAGGCCGTCACCGTTCCGGCTTGCCGTCCAGGTCCTCCTCCGGCTCCATGCCGAGCATCTCGTCGAACTCCGCGTCGAGGTCTTCCTCTTCGTCCTCAACGTCTTCGTCGAGTTCGTCCGCAACGTCTTCTTCTTCGTCGAGCTCGTCGTCGAGCTCTTCTTCGTCGACGAGCTCGTCCTCGTACTCGTCCTCGTCGTAGTAGTCGTCGTCTTCGAGGTCCTCTTCCACCTCGAACTCGTCCTCGTCCACGACCTCGAGCTGTTCGAACTGGTCGGTGAGCTCGTCGTCCTCGAACACGACGTCCTCGTCGACCGGTTCGTCCGCGTCGTCGTCCGGCTCCACGAGCTCGTCGGCCACCGCGACGGGCTTGACCCGCGAGCCGGCGAGCCAGGCCACCAGAGCGCCCGGCACGAGCACCCACAACGCCACCAGCAGCGCGAGCAGACCGGCCGGCACCGTCACCGGGTCGAACGCCCCGGCCGCCAGCCGTCCACCGGCGGTCGCGGCGAGCACCAGGCTGCCCACGGCCGCGGTGACCGCGGCGACCAGCACCGCGCGGAACCGCGAACTCGGCCGGTCGGACACCTTGCGGCAGGTCCAGCCGACGAACGCGCCGATCAGCGCCGCGCCCGCGAGCACGACCGGGCTCCACGCGAACGCCTCCTCCGGCATCGCCGCCAGCAACGGCACCGAGGGCACCTGGCCGGGGACGAACCGCATCGGCGTGACCTCGACCCCGCCCATGGAGAAGCCGGCACCCGCGAGGTAGGAGAAGCCCGCGATGATCGCGTTCGGCAGATAACCGAGGCACAGCAGGAACACGCCGAGCCCGACGCCGACCGACGGACCCGCGCCCGCGAACAGCTCGCTGGTGCGCGGCCACGAGATCGCGAGCCCGGCCGCCACCATCAACGCACCCGCGCTGACCAGTGCGAACAACGCCATGAAGCCCGCGCGCAGACCGTGCAGCGCCACCGGGTCGAGCTTGTCGAACACCATCTCGACGAGACCGCAGCGGCGGGCGACACCGAGCGTGGCGGCAAGACCGGACACGGCAGCGCAACCGAAGAACGCGACGGCGGGCGTGGCGCGCACGACGCCCTCACCCATCAGCAGCGCGATCGAGCCGCCGACGACCGCGTGCGCGCCGGAGATGCTCAGCACGACACCGCGCGCCTGGAGTGGTTCGTAGAGGCCGAGCCGATCGGCCGTGCCCGCGGCGGTACGGCCGACGAGCAGCATCAGCAACGCGGTGGGCAGCAACGGCAGCACGCCGAGCTGACCTGCGTCGAAGCGCAACGGCACGTGGTGCGCGGCCAGCCACGCGGGTGCGGCCGCGGTGAGCACGCCGGCCGTGGAGAAGGAGGCGTACGTGGCCGTCGCGGACACCAGTGCGAGCACCGCGGCGACGGCGGCGTACCCGACGACCACCGACCCGACCGCGGCCGCCACGAGCACGCGCATGCGTTCGGAGCGCGAGAACTCCGGCGGGCGCACGGTGGTCACCTCGCGAGTCACGTCGCGTTGCAGCACGGGCACTTCTCCACTGTGTCAGGCCGGCTGGGCCGTTCGAGTGAGGCACGCCGGGTCATACGACAGGGGTGGTGCCGGAAGCAACCGGCACCACCCCTGAAGTCGAACGGTGTGCGGACCTTACTGCTGCGGTCCGCCGAAGCCACCGGGCGGCGTGCCCGGCGCGCCGAACTGGCCCGGCTGCGGCATGAAGCTGGTCTGCTGCGGCGGCTGACCCGGCTGCTGCGCGGGCTGCTGCGGCTGCTGACCGAACTGCTGCTGCTGGCCGAACTGGCCCTGCTGCGGTGCCTGCTGCGGGGGCGCGCCGTGCTGCTGCGGGTGCTGACCCTGCTGCGGGAACGCACCGGACTGCGGGTTCCAGCCACCGGGCTGGCCCTGCTGGCCCGCGTACGGGTTCGCGGGCTTCGGCTCGAACTTCACGATGCCCTCGGCGAGCAGGAAGGCGAGCACGATGGCCGCCGTCTCCAGCAGCGCCACGATGAGCAGCACGATGTCGAGGCCCGCCACGGCCGGCGACTTGATGATGACCTGCAGCTGCAGGAGCGTCTGCACGGCAGCCAGGATCGCGGCGACCGGCACGAAGCCCTTCGGGATGCTCGGCAGCACCGAGAGACCCGCGAGCGCGCCTGCGGCCAGCAGGTACGTGACGCTGCCGCTGCTCACGTCGTCCGCGAACGCGATGAGGTACGCGATGAGGCCGAGACCTGCCGCGACCAGCGGGAGGATCAGGCCGAGGTTGATGTTGTTGGCGCCGGGAGCGCCAGGAGCGCCGTGGGCCTGAGGCGGTGCCTGGTGCTGTGCCGGACCCGGCGGCTGCTGTTGGGGTGCGCCGTAAGGCACGGACATGTCAGGTCTCCTCCAACCGAGTGATGCTGCAAAAACGCTACTTGACGCACGTGCTCAGACGATGACCGGATCATGCCGGTTCCGCCAGACGAGCGAGGGCCGGACTCCGAAAGTACTCGGAATCCGGCCCTGGAGGTGCTCAAAGTGCTCAGAGACCCTGCATGATCTCGCGCATCAGCGCGGCGGTCTCGGACGGCGTCTTGCCGACCTTGACGCCGGCGGCCTCGAGGGCCTCCTTCTTCGCCTGCGCGGTGCCCGCCGAGCCGGAGACGATGGCGCCGGCGTGGCCCATGGTCTTGCCCTCGGGGGCGGTGAAGCCCGCGACGTAGCCGACGACCGGCTTGGTCACGTTCTCCTTGATGTACGCGGCCGCGCGCTCCTCGGCGTCGCCGCCGATCTCACCGATCATCACGATCGCGACGGTCTCGTCGTCGGCCTGGAAGGCCTCGAGCGCGTCGATGTGCGTGGTGCCGATGATCGGGTCGCCACCGATGCCGATCGCGGTGGAGAAGCCGAAGTCACGCAGCTCGTACATCATCTGGTAGGTCAGCGTGCCGGACTTCGACACCAGACCGATCTTGCCGGGGCCCGCGATGTTCGCGGGGATGATGCCGGCGTTCGACTTGCCGGGGCTGATGATGCCGGGGCAGTTCGGGCCGATGATGCGGGTCTTGTTGCCGGTCGCGACGGCGTGCGCCCAGAAGTAGGCGGTGTCGTGCACCGGGATGCCCTCGGTGATGACGACGGCCAGCTCGATCTCGGCGTCGATCGCCTCGACCACCGCGGCCTTCGAGAAGGCCGGGGGCACGAAGATCACGGTCACGTTCGCGCCGGTGGCCTCCATGGCCTCCTTGACGGTGCCGAAGACCGGGAGGACGGTGCCGTCGAAGTCGACCTTCTCGCCCGCCTTGCGCGGGTTCACGCCACCGACGATGTTCGTGCCGGACGCGAGCATGCGCTTGGTGTGCTTGGTGCCCTCGGCACCGGTCATGCCCTGGACGATGACCTTGCTGTTCTCGTTGAGGAAGATAGCCATCGTTCTCAGACCCCCGCAGCCGCGAGCTCGGCGGCCTTCGCGGCCGCGTTGTCCATCGTGTCGACAACGGTCACCAGCGGGTGGTTGGCGTCGGCGAGAATCCGGCGGCCCTCCTCCACGTTGTTGCCGTCGAGGCGGACGACCAGCGGCTTGGTGGCCTCGTCGCCGAGGATCTCCAGCGCCTTCACGATGCCGTTGGCCACGGCGTCGCACGCGGTGATGCCGCCGAAGACGTTGACGAACACCGAGCGGACGGCCTCGTCGCCGAGGATGACGTCCAGGCCGTTCGCCATGACCTCGGCGGACGCGCCGCCGCCGATGTCGAGGAAGTTCGCGGGCTTCACGCCGTACTGCTCACCGGCGTACGCGACGACGTCCAGAGTGGACATCACGAGACCGGCGCCGTTGCCGATGATGCCGACCTCGCCGTCGAGCTTGACGTAGTTGAGGCCCTTCTCCTTGGCCTTGGCCTCGAGAGGGTTCTCCGCCTGCTTGTCGACCAGCTCGGCGTGGGCCGGGTGGCGGAAGTCGGCGTTCTCGTCCAGCGTGACCTTGCCGTCGAGCGCGACGATCTTGTCCTGCGGGTCGCGGACCAGCGGGTTGACCTCGACGAGCGTGGCGTCCTCCGCGACGAAGGTCTCCCACAGCTTGACGATCACGTCGACGACCTGGTCCTTGACCTCGGCCGGGAAGTTCGCCGCGTCGGCGATCTCCTTGGCCTTGGCCGCGTCGACACCCTTGATGGCGTCGATGTGGATCTTCGCGAGGGCCTCGGGCTTGGTGGCCGCGACCTCCTCGATGTCCATGCCGCCCTCGACACTCGCCATGGCGAGGAAGGTGCGGTTCGCACGGTCGAGGAGGAAGGAGAAGTAGTACTCCTCCGCGATGTCCGAGGCAGGCGTCACCAACACGCGGTGAACGATGTGCCCCTTGATGTCCAGGCCGAGGATGGCGGTCGCCTTCTCCTCGGTCTCCTCGGCGGTGGAAGCGAGCTTCACACCGCCGGCCTTGCCGCGGCCGCCGGTCTTGACCTGGGCCTTGACGACGACCGGCTGGCCGAACTTCGCGGCGATGGCCTTGGCGTCGGCGGGGTTGGTGGCCACATCGCCCGGCAGTACCGGGACGCCGTGGGCGGCGAAGAGGTCCTTCGCCTGGTACTCGTACAGGTCCACTCGGGTCTCCTGCGACGTCGGTGTCGGAACACAACACCGCGCCTGGGTGGTCCTCAAGGGGCCAAGCGAACCCACTTGACGCGGCTGGGCCCAGACACTATCGAGCTGCGGCTACCGCTCGCACGCCACCTTCGGTGAGGTCGGTCTCAACGGCGGTGAGGTCGATCACGCGTGCGCGCGCGATATAGCGAAAAGCATGTTGCAAAGCACGTTTCAGCGGGTCGCGCGAGCACCCATCAAGCCGGCCGCGACCAGCAGTGCGGCCGCTGCCGCCAGCGCGAGCCACGTGCCGGGGCCCGCACTCGCCCCCACGACCTTTTCACCCGTCAGCGGCAACTCCAGCGCGCGCACGCCCATCAACAACACGCCGCCTGCGAGCACGGCGGCACCGCGAGCGGGCCTCGACCGAAGCGCGACCACCAAAGCGATGATCAAGACGAGGAGTGAGGCGATCAGCGATGCCGAGACGACCGGATCGCTGTCCGGCACCAGCGTCGCCGCTGTGTAGTTGTCACTGCGCACGGTCGGCAGCGCGAACGCGCCCACCGCGAAGAGGCCGGCCAGCAGCACCGCACCCAGTTCGGCGACCGGCACCTCCTGCCGCTTGCCGATCTCGGTGTTCTCCCGTTCGACCGCTCCGGCGAGGCCTGCGCAGACCAGCGCCAGCAGGCCGAGCGGGACCTCGGCGACCATCAGCCAGAAGCCGGCGCCCGGCTGCGCGATGCCGGCCTGGCTCGCCGCCAGCACCGGCTCGGTCGCACCGGCAGCGGCGAGCTGCATCGCGAAGTGGCCGAGGACCAGCGCCGGACGCACCGCCGCGGCGGTGGACGGCACGAACAACGCCAGGCCGAGCACGCCGAACGCAAGACCTGCCGGCCAGAGGAGGTTCGCGGAGGCCAGCTCTGGTGCCACCCCACCCGTCGCGAGGACGAGTTGCGGCAGGACCGCGCCGGCGAGCATCGCGACCGCGGAGAGAACCGTGAACGCACCCGCAGCCACGTGCAGGCGGTGGACCGACGGCAGCGCCAGGTCCTTGGTCTCGTCGCGCTTGCCGCGCAGCAGTCGCACCAACCTGGCCAGCAGGGGGAGAACGGGCAGCGTCAGCGCGGCGAGCAACGCGATCACCGGGCCCGCGCTGATGCCGAGACCCGTCGCGACAGTGCCGGCCACCAGCCACGGCAGCACGACACCGGCAAGGGCGAGCGACACGCCGAGCACCCCGCCCTGGCGGGTGTCCGGATCAGGAGAGCTGGCCGCGAGCGCGGTGGCGAGCGGCGCGGCGAGGGCCAGCAGCAGCCCGCCCGTCAACCCGAGCACCGGCAGGTCCCACGGCCCGCGGTCGAGCTGGAAGGGGTCTGCGGAGGAGAACGGCTTGCCCAGCAACCCGACCGTGGCCCAGCAGGCGATGATCACGTGCAGGGCCACGAGGCCCGGCGGCTCCGACTCGTCGGCGGGCATGCCGGCCCGGCCGGCGGCCAGCAGACCGCCCGCGATCACCAGCACGTGCCCGGCGAGCAGCACCCAGAGCCCCGCCGACGGGGTGACCGCGATGAGGGTCGTGGGACGGAACAGCTCCGGCCGCGCCACGGCCATCGGGGCGAACGCGAGCTGGAGGTCGCTGAGAAAGCGCCCGATGGCGAACACCCCGACGGCGGCGATCAGTCCCGCCGCCACGAACGGCCTGCCGCGCATCAGCAGCACACCGGCGACGGCCGGCGGCAGGAGTGCGAGCAGGGCGAGGAGCGGCCACGACGTGTAGGCGGGTTCCGCGCCGTCGACCACGCCCAGCAGCGGGCCGATGGCGAGGAGGAGACCGCCCGCTGCGGCGAGCGCCCACGAGATGCGCAGCCGAGCGGCGGCAGGTGTCTGGTTCTCGAGCTCGGTTCGAGTCATCGCGGGCGAACCTAGCAAGACCGGCGTTGGGTTCTGTGTCACCTGGCGCTGCCTAATGAGACGAAATTCGTTCGCATGTGGAAAACGTCCGCCGGGTACTGCTAGTCAGTGACTCCATCACTTACCGTCGCTCATGTGAGCGATAACAGCCGGTCGTGGATGACGCGTCTGACTGACGCCGTCCTCGATCGTGCCGATTGGGGTGTACACACGGCGCGCGACGTCGCAGAAGAGGTGAAGGTCGCGTTGCGCGCCATGGCCACGCCGGGCGGCGTGCGCGGAGTCGCGATGGAAGCGGCCTGGCTGACGGCCCACGCGGTGCTCTACCCGTGGGGAGCGATCACCGAACAGCTGCGGCCGGACGGCCACTTCCGGCACTACCGCACCGACGGCCTGCCGCCCCGCCAGCGCGGGCTGGTGGTTTCGGCGATGGACGCGGCGGGCACCCCCATCGTGTTGGTGCACGGCATCGGGGACAACCGCTCCGCCTTCGCGGTGCTGTCGGGGGCACTGCGAAGGCGGGGCTTCGGGGTGGTGCACGCCATCAACTACAGCGTGCTGACGGCGTTGACGGGTGATGTCCGCCGCTCGGCCGCCTTGCTCGGTGCGCACATCGAGCGGATCTGCGAGCAGACCGGCGCGGATCAGGTGCATGTCGTCGGCCATTCGCTCGGCGGTCTCATCGCCAGGTATTACGTACAACGGCTGCACGGCGACTCACGCGTTCGCACGCTCGTAACACTCGGAACGCCGCACAACGGCACATTGCTCGCCTATCTGATGCCAACGTCGCTGACTCGTCAGCTCAGGCCCGGCTCCGAACTCCTCCAGGAACTCGCCGAGCCCTGCCGACCGTGCGGCACGCGCTTCGTCGTGGTCTGGTCGGAGATGGATCAGATCATCGTCCCTCAGCGCAACGCCCGGCTGGAGCACTCCTCATTGCTCGTCGAGGAGCACCAGATACGTGATTCAGGTCACCTCTCTTTGCCGGTTGACACGAGGACGCTTCACGTAGTTGTGACGGCCATCACCCGATCGGACGACTCCGTGGGTCACCCCATCGCCGCTGGCGGCGAGGCGTGTCGGCCACCCGAAGTGACCGACGGTCACAGTTGACAGTTGAAACCAGCTGGTTGCCGCCTGTTCGGAGGACATAACGAACTGGGGTTTGCCCTCCGAGGCTCCCCGCCGTTACTGTCCCCCGGTCCGTTGTCACGGTCTGATCACAGAAGGACACCGAGTCAGAACCCCGAATCCTGACTCACCGGGAATCCCCCGCCCGGTCGTCCACCGATCAGGCTCCCCGAAGGCGGAAGGGCAAGCTTTGAGTCACCACCGCTCCCCCGGCGGCCATGAACGCAGTGCTGCGCTTGATGAGGCAGTCGACCGCGCCTCCACGCGCACGATCAGCTCCCACCGGCTCCCCCCGCCACCGTCGGCGCTTCGCGGACGCATCGTCGTCGCCGCCGTCGCAGTAGGCGCTTTCGCCGCAGCAGGCGCAGGCCAGACCCTGCAGGCCGCCGCGGACGACAGCAAGGACGTCCAGCTCGCCAACACCGCAGACGGCGCCGCTTCGTTCACCGGTCAGGGTGGCGACACCGCCTCCGCCCCGCAGATCCTCGCGGTCTCCAAGACCACGTCCCAGGGCTCCGCCGAGGCCGCCAAGCTCCTGCGCAGCCAGCAGCTCACCACCCAGCGCGAGGCCGTCGAGGCCGAGAAGAAGCGCCCGAAGTTCTTCCGCCCCGCCGCCGGCGAGTTCACCTCCGGCTACGGCGGCCGCTGGGGCACCATGCACCTCGGCATCGACATCGCTGGCCCCATCGGCACGCCGATCCTCTCCGCCGCCGACGGCGTCGTGATCGAGGCAGGCCCCGCGTCCGGCTTCGGCCTGTGGGTCCGCGTCCAGCACGAGGACGGCACCATCACCGTCTACGGCCACCTCGACACCTTCAGCGTCCGCGAGGGCCAGCAGGTCAAGGCCGGCCAGCAGATCGCCCGCATGGGCAACCGCGGCTTCTCCACCGGCCCGCACCTGCACTTCGAGGTGTGGAACCCCGCCGGCCAGAAGATCAACCCGCTGCAGTGGTTGAACGCTCGCGGCGTGACGGTCTGATTCGGGTTCCGCTGAACTACGGCTGAGCAGCTTTCTCGCGGCCGTTTCGTCGTTGACCCACCTCCGGGTGTGGGGTGGGTGGCTCAAGGGCCTCACGGGCCTCAGGAGGCTCATTAGCCTCGTCGGCTCAAGCGCCGCTGTAGCGGCGTTCATGGCGGACGAAGTGGTTCGCCGCTGTTCGCCAGACCGAGCACATGTGTTTTCGCCAGCGGGGGCCGCATGCCTTGCAGGAGCCGCTGTCGGTCTGCTCGTGGAGGTTGAGCAGGGCTCGCCAGGCTGCCGTCAGGCGCGTCGTTTCCGGGGTGTGCGGGGATTCCAGCTGGTTGAGGATGGCGAACACGCGTTCGTGCAGTGCGTTGGCCAGTACGTGATCCATTGAGAGCGCTCCCGCGGGGTTGGGTCCACACGCGGTCGATGATGCTCCTGGGGTCTGACAATTTTTGGGCTCAGTGCGGCTGAGCTGGGCTTGAACAGCCAAGACAGGCCTGGAAGACAGTACGGCCGGACCGCTCTCCCGTTCGGTCCGGCCGCACCTCGCCGCGAAGTTCTGGCCCCCGCCTTCCCTTCGCTCCCCTTGTCTGCAGGCTGCTCCCCTTGCCTCGGACCGCCCCGAACGTTCCTCGGCTGTGCTGCTTGCGACACCCACATAGACGTACGAAGTTGGGCTTCGTTGCGCTGGTTCTTGGGATTTTCTTCAGATTTCTCTGCTGGGCGTGAAGTTGCTGCTCAGCAGGGGTTTGCGGGTCCGGTTTGCCCTGGGTTGGGCGGGTTGCTGGAGCGCTGGCTAGAGCTTCGTCATCGGGACGCTGCCGATCAGCATCAGCCGAACCGTGCCGGAGCCGCCGAAGTCGATCGTCGCGGTGGCTCGCAGACCCGCGCCGTCCACGGCCACGACGCGGCCCAGGCCGTATTTGTCGTGGGTCACGCGGTCGCCCACTTCCAGCTTCATGGCCGGGGCGTCCTTCCAGCCCGCCTTGCCGGGGGCCGGGCGGGTCAGGCCGCGGGAGGCGATGCCGCCTGAGGCTGAGCGGCCCCAGGTGGTGGCTGCTGCTGGGGCTGAGCGGGAGGGTTCCACTCGGCGCCAGTCGAGGAGCTCTTGGGGGATTTCGGACAGGAAGCGGGAGGCCGGGTTGGCTGAGGGCTGGCCCCAGGCCGAGCGGACCAGGGCTCGGGAGAGGTAGAGGCGGCGTTGGGCCCTGGTGATGCCCACGTAGGCGAGGCGGCGTTCTTCTGCCAGTTCGGCTGGGTCGCCCAGCGCTCGCATGTGGGGGAAGACTCCGTCTTCCCAGCCCGTGGAGAAGACGACCGGGTATTCGAGGCCCTTGGCCGTGTGGATGGTCATCAGGGTGACGACGCCGTCGGACTCGGCGTCCGGGATCGAGTCGGCGTCGGCCACCAGGGAGACGCGTTCCAGGAAGGCTGGGAGGGACGGGACCGGCTCGGCGCCTTCTGGGAGTTCGAGCTCGGTGAACTCGCGGGCCACCGTGATCAGCTCGTTCAGGTTTTCGATCCGCGTGTGGTCCTGGGGGTCTTCGCTGGCTTCCAGTTCGGCTCGGTAGCCGGTCTTTTCCAGGACTGCTTCGAGGATGTCGGCCACGTCGTCCTCGCGGGCCACCATTTCGCCCAGTTCGTCCATCATCTCGACGAAGCCCGCGATGGCGTTGCGGGAGCGCGGGTTCAGCATCGGGACGTGGTCGAGGTCGCGCAGCGCCGCGGCGAAGCTGATGCGTTCGCGTTCGGCGTGGGCGCTCACGCAGGCTTCTGCCCGGTCGCCGATGCCTCGCTTGGGGACGTTGAGAATCCGGCGGAGCGAGACCGTGTCTTCTGGGTTCGCCAAAGTGCGCAGGTAGGCGAGGGCGTCGCGGACTTCGCGGCGCTCGTAGAAGCGGACGCCGCCCACCACTCGGTACGGGAGGCCCAGGCGGATGAAGATTTCCTCGAAGACGCGCGACTGGTTGTTGGTGCGGTAGAAGACGGCGATCTCGGAGTTGTTGACCTCGCCGCCGTCCACCAGGCGGTCGATCTCGTGCGCTACGAAGGCTGCCTCGTCGTGCTCGTTGTCGGCTACGTAGCCGACGATCTTCTCGCCCTCGCCCAGGTCGCTCCAGAGCCTCTTGTCGCGGCGGTTGGGGTTGCGGGAGATGACCGCGTTGGCCGCGGTGAGGATGTTCTGGGTGGAGCGGTAGTTCTGCTCCAGCAGGATCGTGGTGGCGTCCGGGTAGTCGCGCTCGAACTCCACGATGTTGCGGATGGTGGCGCCGCGGAAGGCGTAGATGGACTGGTCCGCGTCGCCCACCACGCACAGTTCGGCCGGCGGGATCTCGCCGCCGGAGCGACCGACGAGTTCGCGCACGAGGGTGTACTGGGCGTGGTTGGTGTCCTGGTACTCGTCGACCAGGACGTGGCGGAAGCGGCGGCGGTAGTGCTCGGCCACGTCCGGGAAGGTCTGGAGCAGCTCGACCGTCCTCATGATGAGGTCGTCGAAGTCGAGCGAGTTCGACTCGTTCAGGCGGCGCTGGTAGACCGTGTAGACCTCGGCCACGCGGCGTTCCAGGTCGTTGGTGGCCTGGGCGGTGGCGGTCTCCGGGTCGATGAGCTCGTTCTTGAGGTTGGAGATGTGCACGGCGAGGGTGCGGGCCGCGTACTTCTTCGGGTCGAGATCGAGGTCGCGGGCGACGAGCGTGATGAGGCGGCGGGTGTCGTCGGCGTCGTAGATCGAGAAGTTCGACGACATGCCGAGGGTCTTCGCCTCGCGGCGCATGACCCGGACGCACATCGAGTGGAACGTCGACACCCACATCGAGCGGGCGCGGGCGCCCACCATGTCGGCCACGCGCTCCTTCATCTCCGCGGCGGCCTTGTTCGTGAACGTGATGGCCATGATCTGGCCGGGGTGCACGTCGCGTTCCGCGAGCAGGTACGCGATCCGCCTGGTGAGGACGCGCGTCTTGCCGGAGCCGGCGCCCGCCACCACGAGCAGGGGCGAGCCGGCGTGCTCGACGGCACGGCGCTGCGCGGGGTTCAGGTCGTCGAGCAGGTGGCCCGCGCGGGAAACGGGGGGACTTGAGGGCAAGTCGAACAAGGCGCTCATCGTCCATCCACGGTACCGGGCGGCACCGACAAAACCGGTACCGCCCGACCATGTGTTCGATGAAGTGCCGGTTCCCAACCACCGGGCGGGTTTGGCGACCACCGCCGGGTCTGTGCAACACTGAGTTCGTGCGCGCGACGTTCTTCGAGTTTTTCTACGGGATCCGGACTCCGGCTCCCGTGGTCGTCTAGCGCTGAACAAGCCACCACGAAGCCCCGGAGTCCTCGGACCCCGGGGCTTCGTTCGCTTCCGGGCCAAGGACTCGAAGAGTCGAGAGGTCGTCAAACGATGGACACCACCACCGAACCGGACATCAACGAGCTGCGCCAGGAGATCGACCACCTGGACGCCGAGATCCTGCGCCTCGTGCAACGCCGCGTCGAGATCTCCAAGATCATCGGGGCTGCCCGCATGGCAGCCGGCGGCACGAAGATCGTGCACAACCGCGAGATCGACGTCCTCAACCGCTACAAGCCGCTCGGTCCGGAGGGCAAGGACCTCGCGATGATCCTGCTCAAGATGGGCCGCGGCCCGCTCGGCAGGTAGGCAGCAGCCACGGGCCCGGCGTCACAGCACGCCGGGCCAAAAAGGCTTCAGAGCCGCTCTGACGTGCTCGAAGTCCGCGTCGACGAGCTGGGCGTCGTCCGGCACGTAGGCCAGCGGGTCCTCGAGCAGCGGTTCCGGCAGCCGCAGCAGGCCCTCCAGCAGCGCGTGCAGGCACAGCGCCGAGTATCCGCGCAGGTAGCCGCCCTCCTGGGTGAGCACCACCCGCGGTCCGAACGACGCCACCCGCCGGCCGATCTCGCGGTAGCCGGAGGCGGTCAGGTTGTGGCGGCCGTTGGGGTCGAACGCGGAGCCGTCGAACCCGGACGCGCACACCAGCAGGTCCGGTGCGAACTCGCGCAGCAGTGGGAAGGCGATCTCGTCCAATGCGCGCAGGTACGCCGTGTCGCCCGCGCCCAGCGACAGCTCGATGTTCACGTTCCGGCCGTCAGCGCCCACCTCCGACGGCGCGCCGGTCTGCGGGTGGTTCGTGCCCCACGAGCCGTGGCGCATGTGCACCGAGATGGTCAGCACGTCCGGGCGGTCGTAGAACACCTCCTGCGTGCCGTTGCCGTGGTGCACGTCCCAGTCCAGCACGGCGACCCGCATCCCTTGCCGCCGCGCGGTTTCCGCCACCAGCGCCGCGTTGTTCACGAAGCAGTAGCCGTCCGCCAGGCCCGGCTGCGCGTGGTGTCCGGGCGGCCGTACGAGCGCATAGGCCAGTGGCGCACCGGACTCCAGTGCCGCCAACGACGTTCCCGCCGCCGCGCACGCCGCACGCCACGTTTCGGGCCCCACGACGGTGTTCACTTCCAGCGCCACACGCTCAGACACGCGCAACGAGTCGAGGTACTCCGCCGTGTGCACGCGCAGAAGCTCGTCAACGGACGCATGCCGCCCCTCGTGCCACGTCAGGTACGACGCCACCGGACCGTGCGTCAGTGCGTGCCGGAACGTGCGCAGCCGCGCCGCGTTCTCCGGGTGCGGTTCGGTGACGTCGAGCCACGGCCAGGAGCCGGGCAGCTCCCACAGGCCCTCACCGGCGTCGTGCTCGAGGCAGTCGTCGTGCCAGAACATGTCCACCCGAATCGGATATCAGGGCGATCACGGATGGTCCACCGGAAAAATCTGGGGGCACACTGGAGGTATGGGCCTCATCGCCGCACTGATCGCCATCGCCGGCCTGCTCGCCGCCTTGGCGCACGACGCATACCTGGGCTTGCTCGGCTCGGCCGCGAACAAGAAGGGCCTCGCCGGAGCACCGGTCTCGCAGTTCGTCCGCAGCCGCTGGAAGACCGCGATCATCACGACCGCCGGTGCCGTCATCGGTCTGCTGATCACCAACGGCGACTCGCTCGGCGCCGACGTGATCGGTTCGCTGATCGCGGGTGGCAGTGGTCTCGCAGCCCTCAACGGCGTGCAGAAGACGCACAAGCAGTTGAACAGCGGTCAAGCCCAACTGCCGCCTCGCTAGGGCGGCGGCCCCCCTCAGACGGGTGAATCGCGGCGCCGGCCCCGCATCCTCACATCGGGCATATGGGGGTGCGGGGCCGGTGTCGTGAGGCGCCCTGCTGAGGAGCTGAAGAGACGGTGAAGGCCGGTGGCCGCCGCCCTCAAACCACACTTTCGGGTGTCACTCGTCCTGAACACCCCCTTTTGGTTGCTTCGACACCTCTGAACGGCCCTACCCTGATTGCGTCGCAGAGGGGTGTCGGGGATGGACGAACTGCCGGGCAAACATCGTCTCGACGACGGAGTCGCCCAGCCTGAGCAAGCACAGGCGCGTCCCGTCGTCGGTGGCGACCGCATCCCGTTGCCACGCCGCCGCCAGATCGACCCGCTGCAGGACACCGACGGGCTGCGGAAGTTCAACATCGGCCTGGTGCCCGCCTCGGTCACGCCGCCGCGCACCTGGAAGCGCGCGGCCTGGTTCGCCGTCATCTCCTCGGTGCTCGTGCTGGTCGGGCTGAGCGTCGCCGCGGCCAAGCTGGTCGGCGGTGACGGCCCGGTCGAGACGATCGGCCTGCCCGGTTACCCGTCGGACGTGCCGATGATCTCCGCGCTGCCCACCGGCAGCACCAGCCCGTCCGCCACCAGCACCAAGCCGTCCGCCGCGAACACCGGCCGGGGCGCTCCGCTGCCGGGCACGGGGTCGAGCGCGCCGGGCACCAGCGGCCAGGGGTCGGCCACCAACACCAAGCCGTCCGGCACCGCGCCGCCCGTGATCACGACGGTGCCGGTGACCAACGCACCGATCGTCGACGGCTCCACGATCGCCAAGCAGACCGAGCACTTCTACCGCGAGATGGCGACGAACGCGGACACCGCGCTCGCCATGACCACGGACACCGTGCGCTCGAACGCCGAGGCGCTGCTGGAGGGCCGGCTCGCCGACATCTCGCTGATCGAGGTCAAGGAGATCGTCGTCGACCCGAGCAAGGGCCTCACGGTCAGCCTGCTGCAGGTGACGAAGAAGGACGGCTCGATCAGCACCGAGCAGCGCGAGCTGAGCTTCACGCTCGGCGACCTGCCGCTGATCAACGGGGAACGGCTGAAGCTCACCGGGTGACGTGGCTAAAGGTCATGGCCCGAGTTACCGACCGTAGTAAGTAGCACCATCGAGCGAATCCCGAGCACCGCTGAACGCCACGGACGAATGAAGTCCGCCGAGATGCTGGCGTCGTCACGCGTGGCCACGGTACGTCTCTGGTGACCACGGAGAGTACGGAGGACCAGGCCAGTGCAGCGTCCCGCGACGACCGGGCGGAGGCACACCCGCGCCGGCTCGATCAGCGTGGCAGAGCTGATCAAGCAGCAGCCGAGCCCGATGCGCATCCCGTCGAACGAGGAAGCCGCCACCGACGCACTAGTCACATCGCTGCTCGGTCCCACCGAGAACATGACCGCGACCACGGCGGTGATCCCTGTCGTGGCCGGTCGTCGCCGCCGCAACCGCAAGAGCCGCGCCGCCAAGGCCGCCGGCCTGCTGACCGGCGCGGTCGTGCTGGTCTCCGCCGTCGCGGGCGCGGCGATGCTCGCGGGCAAGCGGCCGGCGAACAGCGGCATCCCCGTCTCCGAACGCCCCGTCGCGCTGTCCGGCTCGAGCGCGCTGCGGCCCGACGTCCTGTCGGCCCAGCTGCCGAACGAGAACACGCCGCTGCAGACCGCGGCCGACACGCCGTTGCCGCAGCCGTCCGCGCTGCTGCTGGCGACGTCGGAACCGAGCACGCCCGAGGTCTCGATCGGCCCGCAGCCGCAGGTGGACGTGGTGCGGAGGTTCTACGAGCTGCTCACCACCAAGCCCAACCAGGCTGCCAAGCTGCTGTCGCCGGACCTCGTCGGCGCCAACCCCAAGGAGTTCGTCCAGTCCTGGGGGATCATCAAGACGGTCAACGTCGACCAGACGTCGGTCCGGCCGGACGGCTCGGTGCTCGCGGTCGTCTCGATGCAGGAGCTCGACGGCAGCTGGCTGCGCATCGAACAGCTCTTCTGGCTCACCGACACGACCCAGCCGCGGATCATCGGCACCGAGGTCCTTTCGGCGCAGAGGAGTTAGGCCGCACCCAACTGGTCTCGCCGTTCGCAGTCGAACGGTGACCGCTCGTCGCGAAAACCTAGTTTCCGACGTGAGAATTCCCCCGAAGGGGTTACATCTCGGGTCACGATTCGGTATCCATGTTCCCGCCAGTGCGCAGACGCGAACTTGGAAGGGTGAACGAGCGGTGTCGATTGAGGACCATCGTCGGCGGCTGAACGGTTCGGCTGAGTCGACCGGCCAGCTGTCCGTCGCCGAGCTGATCGCTCGCCGTGAGGCGGAAACCGTGCAGTTCCCGGTGATCACCGACGACATCACCCCCGAGATGTTCGACGAGCCCGACGAGCCGACCGTCAAGTTCAAGGCGGTCAAGGCGCCGGGCAAGCCCAAGAAGCAGCCCATGAAGGAGCTGCACATCACGGAGCTACTGCGCCGTGAGGGCCGCACCGACGACACGCAGCGCGGCGGGTTCACCGTCGGCAAGCTGGCCGTCGCGGCCAGCGGAGGCGTGGTGCTCTGCGGTTCCGTCGCCTTCGCCGCCTCCTCGTGGCTGTCCCCGACCGACGAGCGCCCGCTCGCCGAGGTGCGGTTCGACGAGCGCGCCCAGGCCCGTGGCGCGAGCGCCGGCACCGAGGGCGTCGTGAAGCTGCCGTCGAACAAGACGCAGCAGGAAGACGCCACCGAGGCCCAGTCGGCCGACCCGACGACGGAGCAGACCCGCACGCGCGTCGCCCCGTACGTCCAGACCCAGCAGCCGAAGGCGCCGACGCAGCAGACGCCGACGCAGACCCAGCAGACGACGCAGCAGCCCACGTCCGAGACGACGCAGTCGCCGTCCACGACCACGCCGTCCTCGGAGAGCAGCAAGCCGAGCACGCCGCCGTCGAGCGACTCGCCCGCTCCGCCGCCCAGCTCGTCCGCGAACCCGCCGAGCAGCAGCACCCCGCCGGCCTCGAACCCGCTGCCCACGCCGTCCAACCCGGTCGACGTCAGCGTGGACCTCGGTCTGCTCGACCCGGTGCTCAACACCGTTGGTGACACCGTCGGCGGCTTCGACTTCTTCGCACCGGTGAAGTAGGGCACAACCCGGTAGCTCAGCCGCCGCCCACGACAGGGGTACCCTGTGCGGGCATTCGGGACGACTGACTACCGCACGAGGAGCACGAGCGTGGGATCTGCTGCCGCAGCCGCAGTCGTGCTGTGCCGCACCCCCGAGGTGGTCTTGTGACGACGTCCGACACCTCGGACGGCCGTCTGATCGCCGACCGCTACCGCTTCCTCGACCGCATCGGCTCCGGCGCGATGGGCATCGTCTGGCGCGCCCACGACGAACGCCTCGGCCGCGAAGTCGCGATCAAGCAGCTGCTGCTGGCGCCCGGCCTGGACGAGGCCGAGCAGGACGAGGCCATCCAGCGCGCCATGCGCGAGGGCCGCATCGCCGCCAAGCTGCAGCACCCGAACGCCATTGCCGTGTACGACGTCGTCGAGGAAGACGGCGTCCCGTGCCTGGTCATGGAGTATCTGCCGTCCTACAGCCTCGCCGACGCGCTGGCCGAGGGCGGGCCGATGGACCCGATCGAGGTCGCCAGCATCGGTGCCCAGTGCGCGGCGGCGCTGGCCGCGGCGCACGCGGCGGGCATCGTGCACCGCGACATCAAGCCGGGCAACGTGCTGATCGCCGAGAACGGCGTCGTCAAGATCACCGACTTCGGCATCTCGCGGGCCTCCGACGACATCACGGTCACCAAGACCGGACTGATCGCCGGCACGCCCGCGTACCTCGCGCCGGAGATCGCGCGGGGCCAGGACCCGACGCCGGCCTCCGACGTCTACTCGCTCGGATCGACGCTCTTCGCCGCGATGGAGGGCGAACCGCCCTACGGAGTGAGCGAGAACACTCTAGGTGTTCTGCACGCCGTCGCGGCCGGCCGGATCAACCCGCCGACCGTCGACCACCCGCTCGCCGACACGCTGCTGTACCTGCTGAACTACGAGCCGGTCGACCGGCCGACGATGCCCCAGGCGCGCGAGCTGCTCAACGCGGTCGCGCACGGGCGCTCGCCGTCGTTCAGCGGCCTGGCTGCGGTCGCCGGACCCGATCCGACGACGATGATCGAACCCGACCGCACCAGGGTCGTGCCGGCTGCCCGCACCGCGCCGGCGCGCACCGCGCCGCCGATGGTGCCGGCAGCCGGCAAGCAGCAGGACAACCGGCCGCTGGTGATCGCTGCGGTCGTCTTGGCGTTGTTGCTGGTCATCGGTGGCCTGCTGGTCGCGCTGGGCGTGTTCAACAAGGAGCAGGAGACGCCGTCGGCGCCGACGCCGTCCACTTCTTCGGTGGTTCCGACGACGACCTCGAGCGCTGAGGTGACGACGACCACGCCCGAGGCAACGACAACACGCGAAACGACGTCTAGCACTACGACGACTACAACTACGACCACCACGACGACGACTACGACGACAACCACGACGACAACCACGACGACGACGAAGCCCCCGTCCTCGGCGGTTGTCACGACGACCACGACGCCCCAACAGGGCTAAGCACAGTTACGTCGTAGAAATCTCGTAAGGTGGGTACCCGCACCGTTGGGGTGAACTGAACCCGATGGTGTGATTCAGCCGTTGAACAGAGAGCAATTGACCGCACAGCGGGGAGCAACTGTGACCGACGATGGCCGATTGGTCGCTGGTCGCTACCGATTGAGCCAGCGGATCGGTAGTGGCGCCATGGGCGTCGTCTGGACCGCACACGACGAACGTTTGCACCGCACCGTCGCGGTCAAGCAGCTGCTCTTGCAGCCCGGACTGGCCGAAGCCGACACGGACGAGGCGAAGAGACGGGCCATGCGAGAGGGCCGCATCGCCGCGCGCCTGCAGCACCCGCACGCGGTCGCCGTGTACGACGTGGCCGAGGACGACAGCCAGCCGTGGCTGATCATGGAGTACCTGCCGTCCAAGAGCCTCTCCGCGGTGCTCTCGGAACGCGGCACGCTCCCGCCGCGCGACGTGGCGTCGATCGGCATGCAGGTCGCCTCCGCGCTGGCCGCCGCGCACAACGCCGGCATCGTGCACCGCGACATCAAGCCCGGCAACGTGCTGCTCGGCGACGACGGCACGGTCAAGATCACCGACTTCGGCATCTCCCGCGCGACCGGTGACGTCACGGTCACCGCGACGGGCATGCTCGCGGGCACCCCTGCCTACCTCGCTCCCGAGGTCGCGAAGGGGTACGACCCCGGCTCGCCGTCCGACGTGTTCTCCCTCGGTTCGACGCTGTACGCGGCGATCGAGGGCACGCCGCCGTTCGGCCTGAGCGAGAACACCATCGCGCTGCTGCACAAGGTGGCGTCCGGCAAGGTCGACCCGCCGCGCAACGCGGGCCCGATGACCGCGCTGCTGATGCGTTTGCTGCGTGCCGAGCCGGAAGACCGCCCGACCATGGCCGAGGCCCGCGACGCGCTCGCCGCGATCGCGAACGGCCAGGCCGCCCCCGCCTTCACCCCGGCTGTCGTCGCCCCGACGCACCCGCCGTCGTGGCGCGGTGTCCCGGTGCAGCAGCAACCGCAGCAGCAGGCCGCCACGCGGGCGATGACGCCTCAGCAGGCGCCCATGCCGTCGGCCACCCGCGTCGATCTGCACACGCCGCCGCGTGCCGTGGCCCAGCAGCAGCCGCCGTCGAACCACCGCCCGGCCGCCGCGCCCCAGTACTCGCAGCGGCCGAAGCCTTCCTCGCTCGGCCCGTTGTCGGCGAAGAGCAAGAAGTCGACGATCTTCACCGCGCTCGCCATCGTGGCGGCGGCGGTGATCGGCATCATGTTCGCGAGCATCATCTCGAACAACAACAAGGACAACGGCGGCCAGGGCGACAACGCGAACGGCAACACGCAGACCCAGCAGACCGGGGACAGCACCAAGCCGACGACGCCCCAGAAGTCGTCCGGCAAGGCCGGTCAGTGGACGAGCCAGCCCACCCCCGACGACATGCGGGGCTTCCTGGAGGACTACTACGGCACGGCGCCCAGTTCGCCGGAAGACGCCTGGAAGATGGGCAACGCCAACTACCAGGGCAGTTACGCCGGTGGGTACAGCGCGTTCCAGAGCTTCTGGGCGGACGTCAAGCAGGCCAAGATCGTCAACGCCAGCGAGGTCCAGCCGTTCTACTGGGAAGTGAACGTCGAGTACACCAAGAAGACCGGCGGCAAGGTCACCGAGAAGCGCGGCATCTCGTTCGAGTGGAAGAGCCCGAACTTCCTGCTGCACACCGACAAGTCGCTCGGCACCGGTTACTGAAGGCTCAGGAGGCCTTCGCGGCCTTCTCCAGCGCTTCCGCCAACGCCACCACGGCGGGGTTCCACGCGGCTTCCTCGCGGTAGACGACGTGGATGTGCCGCACCGGCTCCGGGTTGCGCACCTTGCGCAGCACCACGCCGGGGTGCGCGTAGTTCAGGCCGAGGCGGGGAATGATCGTGACGCCGAGTCCGGCAGCCACGAACCCCTGCGCGGTCGCGTAGTCGTCGCTTTCGACGGCGATCTTCGGGGCGAACCCCGCGCCCGCGCACGCGTTCACCACCAGGTCCTTGCACGGCCCGGTGGCGCCGAAGTCCGCGAAGATCCACGGCTCGTCGGCCAGCTCGCCGAGGTCGATCACGCGCTTGCGGGACAGCGCGTGGCCGCGGGGCAGGACGGCGACGAACGGGTCGGCGAGCAGGTGCCTGGCCACCACACCGTCGGGAGCGGGCTCGTCGGGCTCCAGCACGGTGATGGCCACGTCGGCGCGCCCCGCGGCGAGCTCCTCGAACGGGTCGGTGGGCTCGGTGAGCTTGAGGTCGAGCTCGACACCGGAGCGTTCGGCGCGGAACGTGGCCACTGCGGGCGGCACGAGGGCAGCGCCGGCCGTGGCGAAGTAGCGGACGCGCAGGGTGCCGGCGCAGCCGTTGCGCAGCGCGGTGAGGGCGCTCTCGGCCTCGGCGAGCTGTTCGGCGAGGCGACCGGCGTGCTCGGTGAGGAGACGACCGGCGGCGGTGGGCCGGATGCCTCTGCCGACGCGCTCCAGCAGCGGCAGGCCCGCCTGCTTCTCCAGGCCGGCGACCTGCTGCGAGATCGCGGACGGGGTGTAGCCGAGATTTGTCGCCGCCGCGGTGATGGAACCCGTGGTCACGACCGCCCTGAGCACCTGCATGCGTCGCACGTCCAGCATGCCTCAACCGTACAGCTTTGCTTAAAGGTTCGTCACAACAATTAAATTGTGTTTACGGATCGCAGCCCGCATGGTTGACATGTGAACCAACGCGGAACGTTGATCAGGATGGGCGTGCTCGCCCTGCTGTGGGGATCCAGCTTCCTGTGGATGAAGCTTGCACTGGGGAGCCTCGCTCCCCTGCAGATCTCGCTCGTGCGGACGTTCTTCGGGGCGCTCGTGCTGGTCGTCGTGCTCGCCACGGCGAAGATGACGCTGCCCCGCGACCGGAAGATCTGGGGACACATGCTGGTCGTCGCGCTGTTCGGCAGCGCGATCCCGTTCACGCTGTTCGCGATCGGCGGCCAGACCGTCGACTCGGGCGTGTCCGGCGTGCTCAACTCGACCACTCCGCTGTTCGCACTGGCCATCGGTCTCGTGCTGGGCACCGAGAAGATCAGCAACCTGGTTCGCATGCTCGGTCTCGGCACCGGTTTCGCCGGCGTGCTGCTGATCTTCGCGCCGTGGCAGCAGGCCAACAGCATCGCCAGCTGGGGCGCGGTGCTCTGCCTGATCGGCGCGGCGAGCTACGCCGTCGGCTACTCCTACGCCGGCCGCAAGCTGGTCAACACCGGCGCGACCTCCACGCAGCTGGCCGCCATGCAGCTGACCACCGCGATGGGCATGCTGCTCCTCGCGCTGCCGTTCGGCGGCCTGCAGCCGTTGCACCTGCACTGGGTCGGCGTGGTCGCCGTGATGATCCTGGGCGTCTTCGGCACCGGCGTCGCGTTCATCCTCAACTACCGCGTCATCGCGGACGAGGGCGCCACCACCGCAACTACCGTCGGTTACCTGTTGCCCGTGGTCTCAGTGCTCCTCGGAGCGATCTTCCTGGGCGAGCAACTGAACGCGAGGGTCGTCGCCGGCATGCTGGTGGTGCTCCTGGGCGTCGCGCTGACCCGCAGGCAGCCCGTCTCGGCAGGTCAGGACGTCTCACCAAACGAGACGCGCGACCTGGTCAAACGCTGAGCGGTGAGACGCACGTCTCCCCCAATTGGATGGTTCCGAGACGAATCGCGTCCTTATCCCGCCGGTTGGCCGTCTCCTCTTTGTGAGCGGACGTGAAGACCAGCCTGGGAAGGACATCGACATGAACAACGACAACCTGAAGGTCAGCACCCGGACGACTTTTCAGCTGCTGGCCCCCGGCGCGGCTCCCGCGCCGGTCGAGGCCGAGCTGGTCTACGACCCGGAGGACCCGTACGCGGTCGCCGTCGTGTTCCACACCGGCACCGGCCGCGTCGAGTGGATGTTCGCCCGCGACCTGCTGGCCGACGGTCTGCTGACCCCGTCCGGTGAGGGCGACATCCTGGTCCGCCCCGCGTCCGACGACCCGGAGCGCGTCCTGGTCGAGCTGAACGCGCCGACCGGGTTCGCCATCCTCAGCGCGGTCGCCGAGGACGTGGCGGCGTTCCTGGACAGCTCCTACGACGTCGTCCAGCCGGGCGAGGAGGACCTGTGGATCGACTTCGACCGGGAGCTGCAGAAGCTCGTGTCGACGATCGACTAGTTCGTGCTCGGCTCAGGTGGTCTGACGGGCGCGGGGCGAGGTGCCGGAACGCGAGGCGCTCGTCACCGGAGACCACCAGCAGTGTTCGTCGTTGTGGGCAGCTACGACGAATCGCGGGCTACTCGGTCGCCTTGGGGTGCGCACCGGCGTAGTCAACCCACACTGTGCGCCTTTCGACGTCCAGCAGGTACCAGACGCGGTCCCCACCCGTAACTTCGATCTGCCAGCGTGGCAGAACCCGCCCTCCACGAGCACCTGTCGCCAGCTGACGTCTGAGCGGATGATGGCGGCTGGTCGACTCTTCTGATGCTGTTCCGGGCCTATGGCGCATGGTCTCCCAGGCGCCACGCAGGTTGTTCGCCACCCGGTTTTCCAGCTCATTCCACCCGCCGACGACATCCGTGGTGTTGTAGCGGACGTGCCACTCCTCACCGATCGTCGGGGGCGCGACCGGATCGTTCTTCTTCGGGCTCACGCGGTGGTGTTTCCTGACTCAGATGCCTCGTCCTCGTCGTCATCCTCGCCGTCATCGCGGGTGAAAATCTCAACCAGTCGTGGATCGGCCCACACCTCGGCGGTGTGCTTCCACTCCGTGATCAGCTGGATGACCGGCGCCGGAGTGCCCAGGGAATCCGAGGCTTCGAGGACCTCCACGAGCTCGACGACGAAGCCTTCCCTTTCCTCCGGCGGCAGGAACCGCACCCACGGGAACACCGTCGGCACCAGCTCGGTGATCATGTTTCGCGACTCCTTGCTGTGACGCATGAGCACGACGAAGAGCGAGGTGGTGAACGAGACGACCTCGCGCACCTGCTCAGCCCGGCTGGCCGTGGTCAGCACCAGGTCCTCCTCGTCACCACGACGGTGCACGAGCAAGGTCTGGTTCGGCGCCGCCTGCAGCTTGCGCACCGAATCCGCAGGCTTGTTCGACAGCTCACTGAAGTTGATCTCAGCCGCGATGGACATAGTTGCAAGGTACTTTAAAACTCGGGTTCGCCGCCATCGCGTTCACACCGTCGTGTTTCGGCGATCTGCACCACCCCGGGAGCGCGATCGGCGAATGTCGGTCTCGGTGATTGATTAGTCTCGTGGTGTGACAACCACCATCGGGGGCCGCTACACGCTGCTCGAGCGCGTCGGCAGCGGAGCGATGGGGGTGGTCTGGCGGGCCCGGGACGAGGTGCTGGCGCGCGAGGTCGCGGTCAAGCAGCTCATCACCGGCGACCACCAGCGGGCCATGCGCGAGGCGCGCAACGCCGCCCGGCTGCACCACCCGCACGCGATCGCCGTGTTCGACGTCGTCGGCAATGACGACGAAGAGCCGTGGATCGTCATGGAGTACCTGCCGTCGCACAGCCTGTCGGCACTCCTCGCCGAGAGAGGGCCGCTCAAGCCGGCTCACGCGGCGAGCATCGGCGCCAAGGTCGCCTCGGCGCTGGCCGCGGCGCACGCGGCGGGCATCGTTCACCGCGACATCAAGCCCGGCAACGTCCTGATCGGCCACGACGGCACGGTCAAGATCACCGACTTCGGCATCGCCAAGTCCAGCGGTGACGGCACGATGACCGACACCGGCATGATCTCGGGCACCCCCGCCTACCTCGCACCCGAGGTGGCGCGCGGCGAGCACCCCGACGCGGCGTCCGACGTGTTCTCGCTCGGCGCGACGATCTACACGGCCATCGAGGGCGAGTCGGTCTTCGGGCCCAGTGACAACAGCTTCGGGCTGATCTACCGGGCCGCCAGCGGGCAGTTGCGGGACGCCAAGAACGCGGGCGAGCTCACGCCGCTGCTGAACCGGCTGCTGTCCGTCGACGCGAAGGAGCGGCCGACGGCTCAGGAGGCCGCGGACCTGCTGGCAGCGGAGCCGCAGCCGTCCCAGCCGTTGCCCATTCCCGAACCGGCCAGGCGCAGGCCGCCGAACCGCCGGATCCTGGTGATCCTCTCCGTCATCGCGGTGCTCGCGATCGGTGGTGGCGCTGCGGCCGCGTACTGGAGCGGCACCAAGGACTCGCCGACCAGCCAGAGCAGCTTCCCGGACTCCGGCGGCAAGTACCGCGTCTTCAGCGCTAGCGAGGCGAACGCGTTCGCGAAGAGCCACTACGCACTGCTGCCGGGCAACCCGCAGAAGGCCTGGGAGAACCTGTACGAGCGGGCCACCGAGCCGCGGGAGAAGTACGTGGCCCGCTGGCAGGGCTACCGCTCCGTCGAGTGCACAACGCAGCCGGACAACGTGCGGTCACACGGTCCGAACTGGGTGGTCACCGTCGATCTCGTGCTGACCACCGATGCCGGCGCGCAGAAACGCGGCAGGTGGGACGTCGAGATCAAGGCCGTCGAGGACCAGATGAAGATCGTCTCGATCACGGAGATGGGAAGCTGAGCAGCCAGAAGCTGCCGCCGCCCACGAACACGCCCATCGCGGTCCCCGCCAGCACCTGCGCCGTCGTGTGGTCACCCAGCTCGACGCGCGACCACGCGACCAGAGCGGCAGGCAACGCGACCAGCAGCAGCCACGGGCCGTAGACGATCGCCAGCGTCACGACGGCGGCCCACGCCACCCCGGCGTGCAGCGAGATCTTCCACTTCAGCCCGAACGTGATCGCCATGCTGACGATCAGCGATGCGAACATGCTGCCCGCCAGCGCGAGCATGCTCGACGGTGCAGAGCCCAGCACCATGATCACCGTGCCGGCCGCCAGCGAGGCACCGGCGGTCACCAAAGGCACCAACCGCCCCTCGCGGTTCGTGACGTGGTGGCCGTCCCACTTGCCCTTGCGCGCGCCACGCACGATGACGGCCATCGGGATGACGGACGCCGTCACGGCGACCACGAACCCCCACAGCAGCGTCTTCCAGAGACCTTCGGACGCAGCGGCCACCGCGAACGGCAGCAAAATCACCCAGACCCACGGCGCGAGCACCTCGGTCGCACCGCGAGCGACCTTTTTGATCAAGTCCCCCGAAAGTCCCCTCAGACCAGCCTGCGATCAGTGGCCCAGCGGGAGAGCTCGTACCGGTTGGAGAGCTGGGTCTTCCGCAGGACGCTCGACACGTGCGTCTCCACCGTCTTCACGCTGATGAACAGCTCGGACGCGATCTCCTTGTAAGCGTAGCCACGCGCGAGCAGCCGCAGGACGTCGCGCTCGCGCGGGGTCAGCAGGTCGAGCTCCGGGTCGCTGATCGGCGCGGCACCCGGCCGGTCGGCGAACGCGTCCAGCACGAACCCGGCCAGCCGCGGCGAGAACACCGCGTCGCCCTCCGACACCCGCACGACCGCCTTGACCAGCTCCTGGCTGGAGATCGTCTTGGTGACGTAGCCGCGGGCACCGGCGCGGATGACGTTGATGACGTCCTCCGCCGCGTCGGACACCGACAGCGCGAGGAACGTGACCTCGGGGATCTTGGTCCGGATCTGCCGCAGCACCTCCGCGCCACCGCCGTCGGGCATGTGCACGTCGAGCAGCACCACGTCCGGCTTGTGGTGCGCGATCCCCGCCACCGCCTCGCCGACGCTGCCCGCCTCGCCGACCACCTCCACCTCGTCGGTGATGGTGTCGAGCTCGGCCCGCACCCCCGCGCGGAACAACGCGTGGTCGTCCACCAGGAACACCCGCACGCTCACGTCCTGGCCTCCGTCTTCCTCGGCATCTCAAGCTGTACCTCGGTCCCCTCACCAGGCGCGGTGCGCAACCGCACCTGTCCGCCGTGCCGGTCCATCCTCCCCCGGATGCTGCCCGCAAGGCCATGCCGGTCCTCCGGCACGGTGTCCGGGTCGAAGCCCTTGCCCCGGTCCCGCACGAACACCGTGACCTTGTCCGGCTCGACCTCGGCGTAGACGCTGACCTCGGCCACCCCCGCGTGCTTGGCCGCGTTGACCACCGCCTCCTTCGACGCCTGGACGAGCGCGAACATCCCGTCCTCCAGTTCGCAGTCGCCGACCACGACCTGGGAGACGGCGATGGCGAAGTCGTCCTCGACCTCCGCGCAGACCTGGGCGATGGCGACGCTGATGGAGTGCGGCTGCTCGCCCACCTCGCGGCCGTAGAGCCAGCTGCGCAGCTCGCGTTCCTGGCCGCGGGCCAGTCGCTTCACCTCGCGCGACGACTCGGACTGCTTCTGGATGAGCGCAAGCGTTTGCAGCACGGAGTCGTGCAGGTGGGCGGCGATCTCGGCGCGTTCCTCGGTGCGGATGCGCGCCCGGCGTTCCGCGTCGAGGTCGCGGACCAGGCGCATCCACAACGGCACGGTCAGCACCGCGACACCGGCCAGCGTGGCGACCACGGAGAGCATGACGGTCGAGAGGTTCTGCACGGAGTCGTTCACCACGAGGAACGCGGCGACCCCCGCCACGACCAGCGCGCCTCCCGCCACCGTCCGCACGATCCCCGTCTTCCCCTGCGCGAAGGCCCCGTCCTTCCAGCGCCTGCGCTGTGCTTCGTCCGCCTCGCGCCACACGACCGCGGCGCCCACGAGTGCGATGGCGATCGGCCCGGTGATCCAGCCGCTCCACGCCCCGTTGAGCAGTCCGGTGAACACCGCGACGCCGATACCGAGCGCGGCCAGGCCCACGGCCTGCTGCCACTCCTTGCGGTCCTTGTCGGTCTCCGGCTCCGCCACGGTCGACTGCGGGACGAACATCCAGAGCAGTCCGTAGGCGATGATCCCGATCCCGCTGAACGCGGCGGCCACGGCGAAAACCGCGCGCACCCAGAACACCGGTGCGCCGAGGTGGTCCGCCAGTCCGCTCGCGACGCCCGCGACCACCCGGCCGGTGCGTCGACGGCGCATCGGCTCAATCCGTGCACTCACCATCCGATCGTCACACGTCCCGGGCTGTTGTTCATCAGGGATGACCCCGGTTCCGCGAATCAGGGCTGGTCCCTGATGTGGTTCCAGGCGTGGCAGCGCAACCTTGTCATCGTGAGCGGGACTGAGAAGGCAATGCAGGGCGTGGCGGACACGCTCAGAGAGTTCTGGGCCCACCGGCCGGTGCGGCCCCGCGCTGGGCGCAAAGTCGGTGGTGTCGCCACCGGGATCGCCCTGCGCTTCCAGATCGACCCGGTGATCGTGCGGATCGCGTTCGTCGCGCTCGTGCTGTCGGGCGGCGTCGGCATTCCGCTGTACCTGGCGGGCTGGCTGTTGCTGCCGGAGGAGGGCGACACGGTTTCACCACTGGAGTCGCTGATCAGCAAGGGTCACAGCTCGATGTCCCAGGCGCAGACCGTGCTGCTGGGCTTCCTGATGTTCCCCGCGCTCGCGTTCACCTTGGGGGGCGGCGGGTTCCAGGTCGTGGCGACGCTGGCCGCGGCGGTCGCGTGCATCTACCTGCTGCAGAAGAACCGCGGGCACCTGCAGCCGGCAGCCGCACTCGCTGACCCGCCGCCCGTGACACCGGTGCCGGGGGCGCCGGCCTGGGACCCGCTGGGGGCCGCGCCGTTCGCGTGGGACCTGCCGGAACCGGCCCCCAAGCCGCAGCCGCCCGCACCCCGGCCGCGCGGGCCGCGGATCGGTCTGGCGACGCTGGGCGTGGCGACGCTGGTGATCGCCGGTTCCGCGATCGCCGGGGTCTGGTCGCCGTGGTTCACGATTCCGCACGTCATCGGCCTGGTGATCGCGGTGCTGGCGGCCGGTCTGCTGATCGGCTCGTTCGCCGGCGGTGGTCGTGGCCTGATCTGGCTGCTGGTCCCGCTGTCCGTGGTCGGCTTCGGCATGACGACGATCACGTTCGACGGTCCCAACGACTTCGGTGAGCTCAAGCCGACGCCGCAGACCCTCGCCGAGGTGCAGGACAGGTACCAGATCAGCGTCGGGAGCGTGCGTCTCGACCTGCGCGAGCTGCCGGACTCCGGTTCGGTGAAGACCGCGGTGGAGGCGGACCTCGGCGAGCTCGTCGTGCACGTGCCCGAGAACGCCGACGTGACGTTCAAGTGCGAGGCCTCGGGCATCGGTGAGCTCAACTGCCTCGGCAAGCGGGCGGAGGGCAGCACCGTGCAGGTCAGCGGCACCGACCTCGGTGACGACGGCGAGGGCGGGTTGAAGATCGACCTGGACGTTCTGGCGAACGTCGGAGAGGTGAGGGTGCTCCGTGACTGAGCAGCAGCCCGCAATGCGCAGGCGGATCGACCCGCTGGGTCTGGTCTTCGGGATCGGCGGCGGATTGATGGCGGCCTACGTGCTGAGCAACGGGACGTTCTGGTTCGACTTCCGGTGGGCGCTGGGAGGAACGGCCATCGTGGTCGGAGTGGTCCTGCTGACCAACTCCTTGAGACGGAAGTCCCGGCAATGAGAAACGGCCCCGGTCAGCTGACCGGGGCCGTTTCACATCACTCCCACTCGATGGTGCCCGGCGGCTTCGACGTCACGTCGAGGACCACGCGGTTGACCTCGGCCACCTCGTTGGTGATGCGGGTGGAGATGCGTTCGAGGACCTCGTACGGCAGGCGGGTCCAGTCGGCGGTCATCGCGTCCTCGGACGACACGGGGCGCAACACGATCGGGTGGCCGTAGGTGCGGCCGTCGCCCTGGACGCCGACGCTGCGGACGTCCGCGAGCAGCACGACCGGGCACTGCCAGATCTGCCGGTCGAGCCCGGCCGCCGTCAGCTCCTCGCGAGCGATGGCGTCGGCCTGGCGCAGCGTGTCGAGGCGGTCCTGGGTGACCTCGCCGATGATCCGGATGCCGAGGCCGGGGCCGGGGAACGGCTGGCGCTGCACGATCGTCTCCGGCAGGCCCAGCTCGGTGCCGACGCGGCGCACCTCGTCCTTGAACAGCGCGCGCAACGGCTCGACCAGCTCGAACTGCAGGTCGTCCGGCAGGCCGCCGACGTTGTGGTGCGACTTGATGTTCGCGGTGCCCGCGCCGCCGCCGGACTCGACGACGTCCGGGTAGAGCGTGCCCTGCACCAGGAAGCCGTAGTCGCCCTCGGCCTTGAGGTCGCGCTCGGCCTGCTCGAACACGCGGATGAACTCGCGGCCGATGATCTTGCGCTTCTCCTCCGGGTCCGTGACGCCGGCCAGCGCGTTCAGGAACCGCTCGCGGGCGTCGACCGTGATCAGGTTGACGCCGGTCGCGGCCACGAAGTCGCGCTCGACCTGGGTGCGCTCACCGGCGCGCAACAGGCCGTGGTCGACGAAGACGCAGGTGAGGCGGTCGCCGATGGCCCGCTGCACGAGCGCGGCGGCCACGGCGGAGTCGACACCACCGGACAGCGCGCAGATCGCCTTGCCCTCACCGATCTGCTCGCGGATCCGCGCGACCTGCTCGTCCACGATGGACGACGTGGTCCACTGCGGACGGATGCCCGCGATCTCGTGCAGGAACCGGCGCAGCACCTCCTGGCCGTGCGGCGAGTGGTGCACCTCCGGGTGGTACTGCACACCGGCGAAGCGGCGTTCGGTGTCCTCGAACGCGGCGACCGGCGCGCCCTCGCTGGTCGCGGTGACGGTGAAGCCCTCGGGCGCCTTCGTGACGGCGTCGCCGTGGCTCATCCACACCGGGTGGTTGCCCGGCAGTTCCTCGTGCAGCGAGCCGCCCGCGCCCGTGACGCCGAGCTCGGTGCGGCCGTACTCGCGAGTGCCGGTCTGTTCAACTGCGCCACCGAGTGCGCGCGCCATCGCCTGGAAGCCGTAGCAGATGCCGAAGACCGGGACGCCGGTCTCGAACAGCTTCGGGTCGACCTGCGGCGCGCCCTCCTCGTAGACGCTCGACGGGCCACCGGACAGCACGATGGCCAGCGGGTTCTTGTCGAGGATCTCGCTCACCGACGCGGTGTGCGGGACCACCTCGGAGTAGACCTGGGCCTCACGCACGCGGCGGGCGATCAGCTGCGCGTACTGGGCGCCGAAGTCGACGACGAGAACAGGGCGGTTGCTGGTGTCGGACACGTCGCCAAGGATGTCATGCGTGGACGGGGAGCTGCTGACCGGTGGCGGGCTGAACCAGGTGTTCAGGGTGGGTGACGCGGTGCGCAGGCCGGCCGGGCCGTGGGCACCGCAGGTGCACGAATTGTTGCGGCACTTGGCACCGCTGGGGATCGCGCCGGTTCCACTCGGACTGGACGGGTCGCACGAGCTGCTCAGCTACCTGCCCGGTGACGTTGGCCACGTGTTCCCCTCCGACGACGAGTCGCTGGTCGCGTCGGCCCTGATGCTGCGGCGGCTGCACGACGCGACACTCGATCTGGTGGACCTGCGCGACGGGTGGCAACACCCCGCCAGGGAGCCCGTCGAGGTGGTGCTGCACGGCGACTTCGCGCCGTACAACACGGTCTACCGCGACGGCGTGCCCGTGGGCGTCTTCGACTTCGACTCGGCCCACCCCGGTCCGCGCTGGTGGGACGTCAGCTGGGCGATCATCCAGTTCGTGTTCGGGCTGCCGCACGACCGCAAACGACGTGCTCAGCTGTTCTGCGAGGCCTACGGGTGTGCGTACGACGACGAGCACGTGCTCGTGCGTCTGGACGACGCGATTCGCACCATTCGCGAGCATCCGGCGTTTGTGCAGCAACGGGCGGACCGGCACGATCTTCATTACCTGGGTCTCATCGAGTACGTGCAGGCCAATAGGGCCTAACGTGATCCCATGGACGCGTTCACGCCGCAACCCAGGCCGTGCTGGGTCGCCGGCCGCCCCGAGCAGGGCGAGCAGGCGTTAGAGGTCTTCCACCCGTTCGACGGCACAGAGGTCGCCTCGGTCGCCGTGCCGGGCACAGAGCAGATCGAACGCGCGGTCGCGGCAGCTCACGCCGTCGCGAAGGAGTTCCGCCGAACACCGGCGCACGTGCGGGCCGAGGCGCTGCTGCAGGTGTCGCGGACGCTGGCCGAGCGCGCGGAGGAGATCGCCGAGACGATCACCGCGGAGAACGGCAAGCCGCTCAAGTGGGCCGAGATCGAGGTCTCACGGGCGGTCAACACGTTCCGGTTCGCCGCGGAGGAGGCCCGCCGGTTCACCGGTGGGCTGCAGCGGCTGGACACCGACGCGAACGGCGTGGGCCGGATGGCGATCGTCCGGCACGTGCCGCGCGGACCGGTGCTGGCCGTGGCGCCGTTCAACTTCCCGCTCAACCTGGTGGCGCACAAGGTCGCGCCGGCGCTCGCGGTGGGTGCACCGGTGCTCGTGAAGCCTGCTTCCGCCACACCGTTGAGCGCGTTGCTGCTGGGCGAGATCCTGGCCGAGACCGATCTGCCGGAGGGCGCGTTCTCGATCCTTCCCGTGCGCGGCAAGGACATGGACGTGCTCGTCAAGGACGAGCGGCTGCCGGTCATCTCGTTCACCGGCTCCACGAAGGTCGGCTGGTCGTTGATGGAAGCCGCGCCGCGCAAGCACGTCGTGATGGAGCTCGGGTCCAACGCCGCCGCCATCATCTGTCCTGATTGGACGGACCTGGACCACGCGGCGCAGCGCATCGCGACGTTCGGCAACTACCAGGCCGGGCAGTCGTGCATCGCGGTGCAGCGGGTGATCGTGGACCGCTCGAAGGCCGACGAGTTCGTGCCGAAGCTGGTGGCGGCGGTGGGTGCGCTGAAGACCGGCGACCCGCACGACCCCGAGGTCGAGGTCGGTCCGCTGATCGACGAGGACAACGCCCGGCGCGTCGAGGAGTGGGTCAACATGGCCACCGACGCGGGTGCGCGCGTGCTGCTCGGCGGCAAGCGGACCGGGACGACGGTCGAGCCGACGGTGGTGGCGGACGTGCCGGCCAGCGCCAAGCTGTGGACCGAGGAGATCTTCGGGCCGGTGCTCGTGGTCTCGGTCGCCGACGGCGTCGAGGAGGCGTTCGCGCAGGCCAACGACACCAAGTACGGGTTGCAGGCCGGGGTGTTCACCCGTGACGTGCAGGTGGCGTTCGAGGCCGCGGCCGAGCTCGAGGTCGGTGGCGTGATCATCGGTGACGTGCCGTCCTACCGCGCCGACCAGATGCCGTACGGCGGCGTGAAGGGTTCGGGCACCGGGCGCGAGGGCGTCCGGTCGGCGATGGAGGACTTCACGGAGGAGCGGATCACGGTGCTCACCGGAATTCAGATCTAGGCCGGGCATTCAGCTGTAGCCCAGCGCGCGGCGCCCCACGTCGTCGGAGTCGATCCCGGCGACGTGGCCGTCCGGTCTGATCACGCGCCCGTCCGAGACCGTGAAACCCGGTCCGGCGATGCGCGAGCCGGGGATCAGCTCGCCGCCGTCGGTGGTGAGCGGCGAGTTCGCGTAGGAGAACGGGGTGAAGAGCTTGCCCGAGTCGATGCCTTCGCCGGATTCGAGCGCACGCTCTCGTTTCTCGCGCTCCTCGGGAGTGCCCGGCACGAGGAAACGCATGGTGGCGCCGGTGATGCGGAGGTTCTCGTCGGCCGCGGCGCCGCGTTCGACGCCGTAGGACTCCAGCAGGTTCGGCCCCGCCGCGCCGGTGCGGTCGGCGGCGATCTTCCACGCGGCGTTGTCGGCGTCGCAGATCCCGGAGTTCAGGCCGCGCGCACCGAACGGGCTCATCACGTGCGCGGCGTCGCCGGCGAGCAGGATCCTGCCCTTCCGGAACGTCTGCGCGCGCCGCTGGTGGAAGCGGTAGGTCGACTGCCAGACCACCTCGTACGGCTTCTCGCCGACGATCGCGCGAATGTGGTCGTCGGTGAGCTGGACGTCCTCGGCGACCTGCCAGTCGATCCGCCAGACGCCGTCCGGTTGCGGGTGCAGGAGGACCTGCCTGGGTTTGATTCCCTTTTGGCCGGGGTTCCAGGGCGGGTCGAAGTAGAAGCGGCGTTCGGGTGTCTCGAAGTCCAGGTCGACGCGGACGTCGGCAATGATGAACCGGTCGTCGAACGAGAAGCCCTCGAACGGGATGCCCAGGAGCTGTCGCACCGTCGAGTGCGCACCGTCTGCCGCGACGCAGTGGCTCGCCCGGATTCCGTCCTCTGTGGACACTCCGCTGTCGTCCTGGGTCAGACCAGTCAACGGATGCCCGTAGCGGAGCTCGATCAACGGCTCGGCGCGGACGCGTTCTTCCAGCAGCTGCTCGACGACGGTCTGCGGGGTGTTCACGAACGGCGGGAAACCCTTGGCCTCCGGGAAGGTCAGGGTCAGCACCTCGCGGTCGCGGTGGTAGGTGCGGCCGGTGTACCAGGTGACGCCCGCGTCGGCGACCGCCTGGCCGACGCCGACTCGTTCGAGGATCTCCAGCACGTCGCGCTGGACGCAGATCGAGCGGCTGCCGGCCTGTTGCCGTCCAGGAGCTCTCTCCAGGATCACGCTCGGCACGCCCGCGCGGGCCAGGAAGAGCGCGGCGGTGAGACCGACCGGTCCGGCACCGACGACGAGGACCGTCATTGCAGGGCGTCCCAGACGGCGCGGTCGCGTTCGGCGGTCCAGATCTCCGGCCAGTCCTTGCCGTCGCACTCGTCCCAGTAGCGCTTGACGTCGAACGGCAGGCAGTGCTCGAAGATCGGCCAGCGCCCGTAGCGGGGTTCGAGCGCCTGGTGCGCCAGCTCGAAGGCCTGCTTGAGCGTGCCGCCGTCGGCGTGGACTCCACCGACCGTGCGACGCAGCTCGTTGAGGAAGTGCCTGCTCTGGTTGATGGCCGCCTCGACCTCGATGCGGTCGCGGGCGACCTTGCCGCGTCCGCCGACGAGGACCTCGGCGCCCAGGTCCGCGACCTCGTCCAAAGTGGACGTCGCCCACTCGTCGTGGAACGCGTCACCGGTGTAGAGCGCGGCCTGCGACTCGACCAGGTCGCCCGCGAAGAGGATGCGTTGCTGGGGCAGCCACGCCACGATGTCGCCGGCCGTGTGCCCGCGGCCGAGGTGCTGCAGCACGAGGTCGCCGCGCTCCTCGCCGAGCGGGATCGTCATGCGGTCGGAGAACGTCAGCGTCGGCCAGGTCAGGCCGGGAATCTCCTCCGGCTGTTCGAAGAGCCGCGGCATGCGGCCGTACTCGCTCTCCCAGTCCTGCTGCCCTCGCTCGGCGATCAGGACCCGCGTCATCTCGTGCGCGACGATCTCCTGGGCGTCGAACGCACTGGCGCCGAGCGTGCGGACGGCGTGGTAGTGGCTCAGCACGAGGTAGCGGACGGGCTTCTTCGTGTGCTTGCGCAGCGTCGTGAGCCACCGGCGCGCGGCCGCGGGAGTGGCCCGCGCTTCGAAGCAGATGAGGAAGTCCTCGGCCTCGATCGCCCCGACGTTGGGGTCGCCTTCCGCGGTCAGGGTGTAGACGCCCTCGGCGAGCTCGACGAACACCTCGTCCTTCTTGGCGAGGTCGGCGCTGGAGGCGAAGGGCTTTTTGGCCATGCCTCCACCGTGTCAGGACGCCTTCACGATCGGCAACCGCAATGCGGCTGGAGCTTGATCGGGAACCGCGGGGTTCTTCGGCTTCGCCGGGTTGATCCGCCGGTACGGCTTGCCCTGCTCCGGCCGCTGGTCCTGCTCGCCCTTGTTCGGCCACAGCGAGAACGCCCGCTCGGCCTGCGCGGCGATCGTGAGGCTCGGGTTGACGCCGAGGTTCGCGCTGATCGCCGCACCGTCCACAACAGACAGCCCGGGGTAGTTGAAGACACGGTGGTACGGGTCGATCACGCCGTCGTCCTCGGTGGCCGCGATCGCACAGCCTCCGATGAAGTGCGCGGTCAGCGGGATGTTGAACAGCTCGCCCCAGGTACCGCCGGCCATGCCGTCGATGTGCTTGGCGGCCAACAGGTTCGCCTGGTGCCCCGCCGGGATGAACGCCGGGTTCGGCTCGCCGTGGCCCTGCTTGCTGGTGAGCTTGCCGCGCTTGAGGAACGTGGTGATGGAGTTGTCGAGGCTCTGCATGACCAGCAGGATCACCGTCCGCTCGCTCCACCGGTGCACGCTGAGCAGGCGCAACAGCCTGAGCGGGTGGCGGACCGCCTGCTTGAGGAACTGCAGCCATCGCGGCGTGCTCAGCGCACCGTCCGTGGCGAGCGTCTGCAGCATGCCCATCGCGTTGCTGCCCTTGCCGTACCGGACGGGTTCGATGTGCGTGATCTCGTCGGGGTGGATGGAGCTCGTGATGGCGACGCCCTGGGTGAAGTCGTTGTCCGGGTCGACCGTGTAGCGCGCCGCCCCGATGATCGACTCGGAGTTGGTGCGGGTGAGCTCGCCGAGCTTGGCCGAGATCTTCGGCAGGGTGGTGGCCTTGGCCTTGTGCAGGAGCTGCTGCGTGCCCCAGGTGCCCGCGGCGAGGATCACCTGGTCCGCGGTGAAGCTCCTGGTCGCCCGGCCGCCGGTCATCTTCGCGTCGATGGTCCACCGGCCGTTGCTCTCGTTGAGCTTGGTGACCGTGGTCAGCGGGAAGACCTGCGCGCCGAGCTGCTCCGCGAGGTACAGGTAGTTCTTGACCAGGGTGTTCTTGGCGCCGACCCGGCACCCGGACATGCAGCTGCCGCACTCGGTGCAGCCGGTGCGTTCCGGTCCGGCACCGCCGAAGTAGGGGTCGGGCGCCTTCTTGCCGGGCTCGCCGAAGAACACGCCGACGGGCGTCGCGTGGTAGCTGTCCTCGACGCCCATGTCCTTGGCGACCTTCTGCATGACGACGTCGCTCGGGGTCGTCGTGGGGTTCGTGACGACGCCCAGCATCCGGCTCGCCTGGTCGTAGAACGGCTCCAGCTCGTCCTGCCAGTCGGTGATGTGCGCCCACTGCCGGTCTTCGTAGAACGGCTTGAGCGGCCGGTACAGCGTGTTGGCGTACACGAGGCTGCCACCGCCGACGCCCGCACCGGCCAGCACCATGACGTTGCGCAGGAGGTGGATGCGCTGGATGCCGAAGCACTTGAGCTGCGGTGCCCACAGGTACTTGCGGAGGTTCCAGCTGGTCTTGGCGAACTCGTCGTCGGCGAACCTGCGCCCCGCCTCGAGGACGGCGACGCGGTAGCCCTTCTCGGTCAGGCGGAGCGCGGCCACGCTGCCGCCGAACCCGGAGCCGACGATGACGACGTCGAAGTTACCGGCGAGTTCACTCATGAACCGGAGAGTAGGCGTTACTTCCGGTAACGCCTAGTCCCCGATCGGTTCAGCCGGCGAAACGAGTCAGAGGACCAGGCCCTCGATGACCCACACCATGAACGCCACGACGAGCCCCGTCACGACCAGGCCGCCGCAGATGAACAGGGCCAGCGCCTTCCAGCCGATGCCGTTCTCGTCCTCGTCCGGTGCTTCCTCGACCTCGTCGGCCTCGGTTTCTTCGACGTCTTGGACCTCGGCGTCCGTGTCAAACAAGTCCAGATCCGTGCCTTTTTCGGTGCTGCCGCCGAACAGGGAGTCCAAGTCCATGCCTTTCAGGACGCGTGAGTGGTCAGGCCGGTTGCAAGATCAACTTTGAGCCCAGGCCGCGATCGGGAGACTGAGGTAGACGCCGACCTGAGCCAGCCCGGTCACGTCCTCGATGGCCGCGCACAGGTCGTCGGCCCGGTCCTGCTGGTTCTCGGCACGGCTCGCGAACCACCTGGACCGCACCTCGACCACCACGTCCATCTCGCTGACGTCGAACTCTTCGCGAGACCGGAAGTACAGCTCGACGTCACCGGGCTGCAGGTCGCCGTCGTAGGGCTCCTCCGGGCACTCCACCGCCACGGAAACGGCGTGCGGAAGCATCTCGGCGAGTTTCCTCAGCACTTTGCGGGGCATGTCGGGCGCATATGTGATCTCAACGAGCGGCACGGTGCTTAGCAAAGCAGAAAGGCGCGCCCCGGTCTGAGCGCGCCCTTCTGGGTCAGTCGGGTCAGCCCCGGATGGTCAGACCGACCTTCTGGAACTCCTTGAGGTCGGAGTAACCGGTCTTGGCCATGGCCCGCTTGAGCGCGCCGAACAGGTTCGTCACGCCGCGCGGGTCCGACGACGGGCCGAACAGCAGCTTGCGCAGGTCGAGCTCCTGGTCCACCGCCTCGGCGACCAGGCTGCGCGGCACCGACGGGTGCGCGGACGAGGCCGTCCAGTACAGGCCCTGGCCCGGCGCCTCGGTGGCGGCGGCGAGGGGCTCGCCCAGCATCACGGCGTCGGCACCGCAGGCGATGGACTTCGCCACGTCGCCGCTCGTCATGACACCGCCGTCGGCGATGACGTGCACGTAGCGGCCGCCGGTCTCGTCGAGGTAGTCGCGGCGGGCGGCCGCGGCGTCGGCGATCGCGGTGGCCATCGGCACGCCGATGCCCAGCACGGAGTCGGTGGTGGTCACGCCGGGCGTGTAGCCGTAGCCGACGATCACACCCGCCGCGCCGGTGCGCATCAGGTGCATTGCGGTGCGGTAGTCGCCGACACCGCCGGCGATCACCGGGATGTCGAGGTCCGCGATGAACGACTTCAGGTTCAGCGGCTCGCCGTCGCGTGAGACGTGCTCGGCCGAGATGATCGTGCCCTGCACGACCAGGATCTCCACGCCGGCGGCCAGCAGGTCCGGGGTGAGCTCCGCGGCGCGCTGGGGGCTGACGCGGACCGCCACGGTGACGCCCGACTCGCGGACCTGCTTGATCGCCTCGGCGACCAGGTCCATCCGCAGCGGGGCGGCGTGCAGCTCCTGCAGCACCTTGACGGCCGCGGCCGGGTCGTCGCTGTCCTCCGTGGCCTGGACCAGGCGGAACAGCGCCTCGTCCACGTCACCGTGCCGCGCCCAGAGGCCCTCGGCGTTGAGCACGCCGAGGCCGCCCAGCTCGCCGACCGCGACCGCGACGCCCGGCGACACGATCGCGTCGGTCGGGTGGGTGATCAGCGGGATGTCGAAGCGGTAGGCATCGATCTGCCACGTCGTGGAGACGTCCTTCGACGACCTCGTGCGACGGGACGGGATGATCTCGATGTCGTCCAGCTCGTAGGCCCGCCTCGCGGTCCGGCCCATGCCGATCTCGACCAGATCGCGCACCTGTGGTTCCTCTCCAAGCGATAGAACGATCGAGCCGCTCGACGGCCCGCAGAACCCTAACGGGTGGTGTAGTTGGGGGCTTCGACGGTCATCGTGATGTCGTGCGGGTGGCTTTCCTTCAGGCCCGCCGCCGTGATCCGCACCAGCTGCTGGTTCTGCAGCTCCGCGATCGTGCGGGAACCCGTGTAGCCCATCGCCGCGCGCAGGCCGCCGTTGAGCTGGTGCACGACCTGCGACAACGGGCCGCGGAACGGCGTGCGGCCCTCGATGCCCTCGGGGACGAGCTTGTCCTCGTTGAGCACGTCGTCCTGGAAGTAGCGGTCCTTCGAGAACGACTTGTTCTCGCCACGCGACTGCATGGCGGCCAGCGAGCCCATGCCGCGGTAGGTCTTGAACTGCTTGCCGTTGACCAGGATCAGGTCGCCGGGCGCCTCGGTGGTGCCCGCGAGCAGCGAGCCGAGCATCACGGCGGACGCGCCGGCCGCGATGGCCTTGGCGATGTCGCCGGAGTACTGGATGCCGCCGTCACCGATCACCGGCACACCGGCGGGACGGCAGGCGAGCGACGCCTCGTAGATCGCGGAGATCTGCGGCACGCCGACACCCGCGACGACGCGCGTGGTGCAGATCGAGCCGGGGCCGACGCCGACCTTCACGCCGTCCGCGCCCGCGTCCACCAGCGCCTGCGCACCGGCCCGCGTGGCGATGTTGCCGCCGACGACGTCGACCGAGTCGCCGAGCTCCTTCTTGATGCGCGCGACCATCTCCAGCACGCCGCGCGAGTGGCCGTGCGCCGTGTCGACCATCAGCACGTCCACACCGGCGTCGGCGAGCGTCATGGCGCGCAGGAACGAGTCCTCGCCCACACCCACGGCGGCGGCGCAGAGCAGGCGGCCGTCCGGGTCCTTGGTGGCGTTCGGGTACTGCTCGGTCTTGACGAAGTCCTTGACCGTGATGAGGCCCTGCAGCTTGCCGTCACCGTCGACGATCGGCAGCTTCTCGACCTTGTGCCGGCGCAGCAGCCCCAGCGCGGCGTCGGCGGACACACCGACCTGCGCGGTGATCAGCGGGCCCTTGGTCATGACCTCGCTGACGCGCTTGCTGTGGTCGAGCTCGAACCGCATGTCGCGGTTCGTGATGATGCCCACGAGCCGGTTGTCGCCGTCGGTCACCGGCACACCGGAGATGCGGTACCGGGCGCACAGCGAGTCGACCTCGGCCAGCGTGTCGTCCGGCGAGCACGTGACCGGGTCGGTCACCATGCCGGCCTCCGAGCGCTTGACCGTCTCGGCCTGCCGCGCCTGGTCCTCGACGCTCAGGTTGCGGTGCAGCACGCCGATGCCGCCCTGACGCGCCATCGAGATCGCCATCCGGCCCTCGGTGACCGTGTCCATGGCGGCGCTGGCCAGCGGAATCTTGAGGGTGATGTTGCGCGAGATCCTGGTGCTCGTGTCGACGCCACTGGGGACGACGTCGGACTCGGCCGGCAGCAGGAGCACGTCGTCGAAGGTCAGTCCCAGCATGGCGAACTTGCTCGGGACTCCGTCAGCGTTGAGCTCGCTGGTCATAGCGGGTGACATGCCTTCCGTCGTGCGGTGTGCCACTCTGCCGGCGGGTCAGGTTTCCGCAGGCGGAGGCGGTGCTGCCCATGGTATCTGGACGGCTGTGGGGGTACGGCGGGTACCGTGCGGGGTCGTGCCGCACGACGCGTTGCCACCAGACCCCTTCGAGGGCGACCCCGAGGACCCCGCGCTCACCCTCGGCGAGCCGGACCACGACCATCCCCCGATGGACGACGACGAACGAGCCGAGCTGGTCAGCGACCTGAGCGACCTCGCCGTCTACCAGGCGCTGCTCGAACACCGCGGGGTGCGCGGCATCGTCGTGGACTGCGGCGAGTGCCAGGAACCCCACTACCACGACTGGGCGCTGTTGCGAGCCTCACTCGAACAGCTGCTGGCCGACGGGCGGATGCGCCCGCACGAGCCCGCCTTCGACCCGGACCCCGGCGCGTACGTGAGCTGGGAGTACTGCCGGGGATATGCGGACGGCGTGACAGCCACGGAGTCCGCGCGCTGACGTGCCGACCTCGACGTGATTCGGCGCACCCGTGGTGCGCCGGGCGCGGTCGGCGTGCGTTCCGGCGCAGCCCATTCCACCTGACGTGTGACCACCCCAGACATGTGAACGGCCCCTGACCTCGAAGGATCAGGGGCCGTTCACACTGCGTCTCAATTGGGGACGAGGGTCAGTTGCCCCCGGTCTTGCCCTGCGACTCACCCTGGGTCGCACCGCTGGAACCAGGCGTCTCGCCGGTGCCGGGCTCGGCAGGCGGAGGCGGCGGCGGCGGGTTCTCGCCGGCGCCGGCCGATGTCGGTGGCGGAGGGGTCTCCGACGTGCTCGACGTGGGCGGCGTCGTGGTGGTGGTCGGCACGCTCGACGGCGTCGAGGAGGCCGTCGTGGGCTTGGTGGGCTCGGTCGGCTTCGTCACCGGCGGGGTGGTCGCGGGCGGCGAGGCGGTCGAGGTGTTGGTGTTGAGCTCGTTCTCGAGCTCCTTGTGCTTCTCCTCGAGCTGGGCCTTGCCGTCGGCGGTCGAGACCGACCCCAGGCTGGCCTCCACCTTGTCCAGCTTCTCGCGGGCCTCGCTGACCTTGCCCTCGCGCAGAGCCAGGCGGGCCGAGTCGAGGTCGCTGCGCACGATGGCCGCGGCTTCGATCGACTTCGCGTGCTCCGAGTAGAGAACTCGGGTGAGCCCCCAGAGCGCGTCACCCGGCTGGGCGTCGCGGGCGACCAGGCTCACGCCGGTGAAGGCGATGGCCAGCACTGCCGCCGCGCTTGCCAGCGGGATCAGGAAGCGATGCCTGCTCACCGGCTGCGGGCGGGCAGCCTGGATGGTGGCGACGGCGGTTTCGGTGTCGACCAGCTCGCCGAAGGGCGCGGTCTCCACCTCGTTGCGCCATGCGAGGAGCAACGCGTTCAGCTCGTCGTCGACCAGAGAGCCGGCCGCACCTGGTGTCGCGGACCCCAGTGCGTCCAGCAGCCTGTCATCGGCCTGCACAGCCGAAAGATCGTCTGCGACGGGTTCGTGCGGGGTTCTATCGTCCTGTCCGCGCACTTGCTCGTCGTCCTTTCCGTGCTCGTCGGCCACTCAGACCACCTCCTCCGCTGCCAGCGACTTGCGGAGCCGAGCCAGCGCACGGTGTTGCGCCACCCGGACCGCACCCGGCGTCGAACCGACCGCCTCGGCAGTTTCCTCGGCGGAAAGCCCGACCACCACCCTCAACAGCAGGATCTCCCGCTGCTTCTCCGGCAGGACGCGCAGTAGTACAGCCATCCGATCGGAGAGTTCGCCCTGCATCGCCCGCTGCTCCGGACCAGCTTCGGTCTCCGGCGCGTCGGGAACTTCTGGAACGGGCTCGGAGCGGTTCCTGGCGGCAGACCGATGTGCATCGGCAACCTTGTGCGCCGCGATCCCGTATACGAACGCGAGGAAGGGCCGACCCTGATCGCGGTAGCTGGGCAATGCCGTGAGCACCGCGAGACACACCTCCTGGGCCACATCGTCCGCCGAAGCGAAGCTTCGCTCCTGCCTGCCAACTCTGGCGCGGCAGTACCGCACCACAAGAGGACGAATGGAGGCCAGCAGGCGTTCGATCGCCTGGCGGTCGCCGTCGACGGCCGCGCCCACTTCGGCGTCCAGTCCGTCCCCCAAGTTGGTCATCGCAGACAACAGCCCTGGTGTTACTTGTTGGCGTACCGACATGAACCAGCACGAGTCACTCACGGCGACTCGTCGCAACAGATCTCACCGTACCGGTCTCGGCGCCTTTTGTTCATCAGAGGGGTATGGACACCCCGCGTGACCAGCAGACACGCCGAATGACTCCAGCCCGGCGACATTGTCACCGGGCTGGGCTAACCGCGCGACCCGAAGACCCACCGGGTGCAGCGGGTGAGGCGTCTCACGCCACCGGCCCCGCTTCCCCACATGCGGCATATGAGGACGCGGGGCCGGTGCGGCGACGAGCTACTGGACGAGACCGCGCCGGAAGCCGTGCGCGACCGCCTGAGCGCGGTCACGAACACCGAGCTTGCGGAAGAGACGACGGGCGTGCGTCTTCACCGTGTCCTCCGACAGGTAGAGCTCGCGGCCGATCTGGCCGTTGCTCTTGCCCTGGCTCATGCCGCGCAGCACCTGGAGCTCGCGCTCCGTGAGCTGCACGCCGGGGTCGGAGGGCTGACGCGGCGCGGGCACCGAGGTGCTGGCGAGCGTGTGCGCGAGGGCTGCCACAAGCTCGGGACGCGACGCGTCCCACCTCAGGTAGCCGCGGGCGCCACCGGCGATCGCGGCGGCAATGCTGCCCGCGTCGTCGGGTGCTCCGAATACGATGACGTTTGCCTGCGGATTCGCGGAGACGAGTCGCCGAGTTGCTTCCACCCCGGTCGGGACGGCGCGCTGGGTTCCCACCAGAACGACGTCAACCGGCTGCCTGGAAAAGCGAGCCAACAACTCGTCACCGTGCGCTACGCAGTCGATGCGGCTAACCCCGGGGACAGCCGACATCACGCGGGTGAGACCCTCCCGCACACTGCGCCGGTCGTCGCAAATAAGGACCGTGGTCACGGGGACTCCTTCCTGCAGCCGAGTGACGTTCCATCTCCCCTATCGGACGCTCGCGGCCCAACCTTGACACGATCCGGTGCTTAATCCGTCAAGAAGTTCATCTGAGGGTCTGCGTTCGGGGGTTCCCCGGAACGGAGCAGCCCACTCGGCACCCACGGGGAATCAAGGGCGACCCGACGGCTGACGGGATCAGCTCTGCGTAACACGCAGCTCAGAGCCTCCGTCGCCCGGTCGATGGCGACTGCGCCCACCGTGGGGGCATGGCCCACCAGGACAAGAGCGCTCGGCCAGATCAACGGATGAAGCCCCTTCGTGACACTGTGATTTAGCTCACACTCGACCAGTTCAACCCCTCTTGTCGACCCGTCGGGTGTCCCCCACACGACCAACGCGGTGCCCAGAACGAGCGCCGACTTGAGCTCGTGCCGCAGAGCCTTTCTGCTCGTCGCTACGCCGTACGCCCGCTCGGCGGGAGCCACCGCGGCGTGCGCCTGACCGGAGGCGAGCTCAACCTCTGCGGTTACCCACCCTTTGCGGACCTCACTCCTCCAGCCGTGCGTCTCAATTCGCGCGAGCAGCCGACGAGCCTCGTGCAGGCGTCCGGCGCCCAGGGAATCGGCGGCGAGCCCGAGCAGTGCGTCCGTCCGCGCACTGTCCGCGTCGATCCCGTCCGGATCGCCACCACCGGTGGTCTGCAGGCGGGCAAGCGCGGCGCCGTCGAGGGCACGGGCGAGGTGATGGGCGCCGAGCTGACGGTGGTGCGACGCGCGGGTGGACAGCGAGAGGGACGCGATCACCGGGTCGGGGTCGTGACGGAGCGCATCCAAGACGGTCGCCGCCGCCGCGTAGTGGCCTTGGCCGCCTAGGACGACGGCGGCTAGCCACCTCGCGCGGGAGTTGGAGGAGGCGAGCGCGGACCAGACGTCGAGATCGGGTGAGTCACCGAAGGCGGCTCGGCGCAGCTCCTCTTCCACACGGAGAGTGTGCCGTCAGGTCGCGAGCGGCTCGGCGGCGGGCGGCGAGGGCGGTGAGGTTGAGGGCACGGGCCGAGATGCGGGGGGCGCGAGCCCGAGGCGAGGGAGCCGGCGCGAGGCGAGGGAGCGAGGGCACGGGGCGCATGCGGAGGGCACGGGGCGAGCGCACGGGGCGAGGGCACGAGCCGAGGACACAGGCGGTCAGGTCGAGGGCACGGCCGCGAGGCGAGGGGCGCGAGCACGGGCCGACAGGCGGGCGCGGCCCGAGGTGTAGGGAGCAGGCGCGAGGGGCGCGCGGGTCGAGGGCACGGGGTGAGGGCGCGAACCGGAGGGGCGAGGGCGCGAACCGGAGGAACGGGCCGAGGGCGGCCAGGTCGAGGACACGGGCCGAGCGTCGGGGGCGCAAGCGCGAGGCGCGGGGAGCCGGCGCGAGTCGAGGGAATGGGCCGAAAGGCGGGGCACGAGCCCAGAGGCGGGGGCACGAGAGGCGCGGGGTCGAGAAGGCGCGGGCGCGAGGGCGTCAGGTCACTGCTGCCTCAACCGCGTCGACGGCGGCAGCGAGGTCCTCCACCCGCTCGGCCGGCGCCGTGACCACCCCGCGTCGCCATCCCGGCCCGCCCACGAACAACCGCACCTGCTGCCGGGTGCGCGGCAGAGCGGTCAGCACGCCGGGATCCGCGTACCGGGGCAGCTGCGCCCACAACACCACGGCCGAGGGCGCGGTCCGGCGCACCGCGGCTGCCAAGGCGTCCACCGGCAACGCTGCCCCGAGCTGCCGCACGACGACACCGCGCTGCGCCAGCTCAGCGGCCAGCGGGTAGAGCGGAAGGTTGTGCCTCTCCTCCGGCATGCACGCCAGCAGCACGGGCCGATGGTTGCGCCCGAGAGTGACGAGCGGTGTCGCGCGCACGAACGAAGCGAGCACGCACTCGTTCAACAGGTGCTCGACCTCAACGCCGGCACCGGACAGCTGCCACCGCGCGGCGACGGCGGTCAGCACCGGACGCACGACCTCGTTCCAGGTCGCGATCACCCCGTCGGACGCGAGCGCGTCGGCGAGCATGCCCTGCACTGCGATGGAGTCCATCGCGAGCGCCGCTCGGCCGAGGCCGCGCGCCAATCGAGACGCTCCGGCCAATTTCAGCCCGCGACCGCCACCCGTTGGTGCGACGGGAACCTCGCCGTGCGTCATCGAGGATTTTGAGTCCAAAGCGAAACGGGCCGCCTCGGCCGATGACGCGCCACGAAGAAGAGCGCGCTGCATCAATTCCAGGCGAGCCACGTCGCGTGGGCCGTATTTGCGGTGCCGCCCGACCGTGTGGCCGCTCGGGCCGAGCCCGTAGCGGCGGTCCCACGTGCGAAGGGTGGCGGGAGCCACGCCGAGTCGCCTGGCCACCGCGGCCACTGAGAGAAGGGGCTCACTCGTGTGACTACCGGCAGATCTGTGCTCCGGCTGGGTCATCACGAGAGCCATGTTCCGTTCACCTCATCCGGGCGGCAACTCCGGGCGGTGAGTGATCGAACACGCGTGTCGTCACCCATCAGTTGATTTGGGTCTTCAGCCTCTTGAACAAGTTTTGACGCGGTTCTACGGTGGATCATCGTTAAGCCGAATGGAGCAGTCGTCACGGAGGCGGTCTCGATGGCGGACACCCGAAGGCTCCCCGGTCCCAACGCAGATCTGTGGGACTGGCAGATGCGCGGTTCGTGCCGGGGCATGGACAGCGCGTTCTTCTTCCACCCGGACGGCGAACGGGGCCCCGCGAGATCCCGCCGGGAAGCTCGAGCCAAGGCGGTCTGCCTCGCCTGCCCGGTGCTGGAGATGTGCCGCAAACACGCGCTCGCCGTGCAGGAACCATATGGAATTTGGGGCGGGCTCTCGGAATCGGAGCGTGACCACATCATCAAGGCGCGCAAGCGCCAGTTGGCAATCGTTTAAAAAGAAACGGGCGACACCTCGGAGGTGCCGCCCGTTTCTTCGAGTTCAAAAACTCAGTGGCCGTGCCCGTGACCGTGGCCGTGGCCACCGGCAGCAGCGGGCTCGTCCGCCTTCTTCTCGACGACGGCGCTCTCGGTCGTGAGCACCATGCGCGCGATGGAGGCGGCGTTCGCCACAGCGGAGCGGGTGACCTTCACCGGGTCGATGATGCCCTGCTCCAGCAGGTCGCCGAACTCGAGCTTGGCGGCGTTGATGCCGAAGCCCCACTCGCCCTCGCGGACCTTGTTCACCACGACGGCGCCCTCGAGGCCGGCGTTCGCGGCGATCCAGAACAGCGGCGCGGACAGGGCCTTCGCGACCAGCGCGACACCCGTGGCCTCGTCACCGGTCAGGCCGAGGCCACCGTCGAGCACCTTGGCGCCGTGCACGAGCGCGGAGCCACCGCCGGGGACGATGCCCTCCTCGACCGCGGCCTTCGTAGCGGCGACCGCGTCCTCGATGCGGTGCTTGCGCTCCTTGAGCTCGGTCTCGGTGGCGGCGCCGACCTTGATCACGGCGATGCCGCCGGAGAGCTTCGCGAGGCGCTCCTGGAGCTTCTCGCGGTCCCAGTCGGAGTCCGTGGCCTCGATCTCGCGGCGCAGCTGCTCCGCGCGGCCGGCGATGTCGGCCTTGGTGCCGCCGCCGTCCACGATCGTGGTGTCGTCCTTGGTCACGACGACGCGGCGGGCCGAGCCCAGCTGGTCGAGCGTGGTCTCGGACAGCTTCAGGCCGATCTCCGAGGAGATCACCTCGCCACCGGTGACGACCGCGAGGTCGTCCAGGAACGCCTTGCGGCGGTCACCGAAGAACGGCGCCTTCACGGCGACGACCTTCAGCGTCTTGCGCACGGCGTTGACCACCAGCGTGGACAGGGCCTCGCCCTCGACGTCCTCGGCGATGATCAGCAGCGGCTTGCCGGACTCCGCGACCTTCTCGAGGATCGGGAGGACGTCGGCCAGCGCCGAGATCTTCTCGCGGTGCAGCAGGATGCGGACGTCTTCGTAGACGGCCTCCTGCGCCTCGAGGTCGGTCGAGAAGTGCGTCGACACGTAGCCCTTGTCGAACTGCACACCCTCGGTGATCACCAGCTCGGTCGCGAGCGTGGACGACTCCTCGACGGTGATGACACCGTCCTCGCCGACGCGCTCGATGGCCTCGCCCAGCAGCGCGCCGATCGACTCGTCCCGCGAGGAGACGGTGCCGACCTGCGCGATGTTGTCGCGGCCCTTGACCGGGGTGGCCTTGGCCTTGAGCGCGTCCACGACGGCGTCGGCGGCGGCCTGGATGCCACGGCCGAGCGCGGTCGGGTTCGCACCCGCGGCGATGTTGCGCAGGCCTTCCTTGACCAGCGCCTGCGCCAGCACGGTGGCGGTGGTGGTGCCGTCACCCGCGACGTCGTTGGTCTTGGTGGCAACCGACTTGGCGAGCTGCGCGCCGAGGTTCTCGAACGCGTCGTCCAGCTCGATCTCGCGCGCGATCGTCACACCGTCGTTGGTGACCGTGGGGCCACCGAACTTCTTGTCGAGCACGACGTGGCGCCCACGCGGGCCAAGGGTGACCTTGACCGTGTCCGCGAGCTTGTTCACGCCGCGCTCAAGCGCCCGACGAGCGTCCTCGTCGAAGCTGATCTGCTTGGCCATTTACCTCAAAGCCTCTCTGAATGGCGAAACGCCCCGGAAACCCCGGATGGGGCGCCGGGGCGTCACATGACAGCCGAGCGTCTTAGTTGACGACGGCCAGCACGTCGCGAGCGGAGAGGATCAGGTACTCCTCGCCGTTGTACTTGACCTCGGTGCCGCCGTACTTCGAGTAGATGACGACGTCGCCGACGGCAACGTCGACCGGGATGCGGTTGCCCTTGTCGTCGATGCGGCCGGGGCCGACCGCGAGGACCTTGCCCTCCTGGGGCTTCTCCTTCGCGGTGTCCGGGATCACGAGGCCGGAGGCAGTGGTCGTCTCGGCCTCGGAGGCCTGAACGACGATCTTGTCCTCGAGCGGCTTGATGTTCACGCTCACCGGGATGACCTCCACGGGTCGTTGGCAGGTTTCGTTGTTACGGCTCCTGCCACCCCGCCGTCGCGGGGGTCGGGGCGGTGCTGGTGCCGTGCAATTGGCACTCTACCCATGAGAGTGCCAACCCTTCAACGAGACCCCCGAACCACTCACCCGGTGGGAGCCGTATTCCAGGCATGCCCACCTTGACCCGCCGCACGCTGCTGCTCGCCGGCGTGGCGGGAGTCACAGCGCTCTCGGCCGCCGCGTCCGCCCGGCCGGCAGACCCTTTCACACTCGGCGTGGCCTCGGGCGACCCGGCACCCGACGGGGTGGTGCTGTGGACCCGGCTGGCCCCTGAACCGCTCGCGGAGGACGGGCTCGGCGGCATGCCGAACCGCCCGGCCGAGGTCCTATGGCAGGTCGCCCACGACGACCGTTTCACCAAGATCGTCCAGCAGGGTTCCACCACGGCTCGACCAGAAGAAGGCCACAGCGTCCACGTCGAGTTGGCCGGGCTGGCGCCGGGACGCGAGTACTTCTACCGCTTCTCCGCGCTCGGGCACCTCTCCCGGACGGGCCGCACCCGCACCACGCCCGCCCCCGGCGCGCTGGAGGTGCCGCTCACGATGGCCTTCGCGTCGTGCGCGCAGTACGAACACGGCTACTTCACGGCGTACCGCAGGCTCGCGGAGGACGAGCCCGACCTGGTGTTGCACCTCGGCGACTACACCTACGAGTACGAGGCCGGCCTCCACAAGTCGCCGAACGGCATCGCCCGCCACATCGAGGGCCCCACGACCGTGACGCTCGCCGACTGCCGCCGCCGCCAAGCCCAGTACAAGGCCGACCCGGACCTGCAGGAAGCGCACGCCGCCGCACCCTGGGCCGTGGTGTGGGACGACCACGAGATCGCCAACAACTGGGCGGGCCTGCAGCCGGACACACCGCAGGAGGATTTCGCCCACCGCAGGGCAGCGGCGTTCCAGGCGTACTACGAGAACATGCCGATCCGCAGGTCACCACGGCTGTACCGGCGGATCCGGTGGGGCTCGCTGGCCACGTTCCACATGCTCGACACCCGGCAGTACCGCAGCGACCAGGCCTGCGGGGACGGGTTGCAGCTCTGCCCGGAACGGCTCGCTCCCGACCGCACGATGCTCGGCGACCAGCAAGAAGAGTGGCTGCTCAACGGCTTCCGCGAGGCATCGGCGCGCTGGGACGTCCTCGGCCAGCAGGTGTTCTTCTCGCAGTACGACTACATCCCCGGTGACGTCGACAAGTTCCTGCTGGACGCGTGGGACGGCTACGTCGCCTCGCGCGATCGGATCGTGGCCAGGTTCGCGGACGTCCGAAACCCGGTCGTGCTCACCGGAGACGTGCACGCGGCCTGGGGCGCCGAGATCAAGCAGCGCTGGGACGACGCGTCGTCGAAGACCCTCGCGACCGAACTGGTGACCACGTCGATCTCCGCGGGAGGCGACGGCTCGGAGGAGTACGAGGAAACGGGAGCGTGGCTGCGCGAGAACCCGCACGTGAAGTACTTCAACAACCGGCGCGGGTACACGCTGACCAGGTTCACGCCCGATGAGCTGCGCACGGACTTCCGCGGGCTCGACTACGTGACGCGGCCGGGTTCGCCCGTCCACACGAAAGCGTCGTTCGCCGTGGAGGACCGAGTTCCAGGGCTTCACAGGCTTTAGGGGAAACGTTCACCTGACATCCACCCTGGTGGGTGAAGGTCTCACCATGACTCGAGTGACGCGACGCGCACTCCTCATCGGGGGACTTGCGCTCACCACCGTCGGCGCGGGGTCGGATCGCCTCTCCGACCCGTTCACTCTCGGCGTCGCATCCGGCGACCCGACCTACGACGGCGTGGTCCTGTGGACGCGCCTGGCACCCACACCGCTCGCGGAGGACGGCATGGGCGGCATGCCGTCCCGCGTCGTCCAGGTGAAGTGGGAGATCGCACTGGACGAGCGGTTCCGGCTGGTCGTCCGCCGCGGCACCGCCCACGCCCGGCCCGAGTTCGGGCACAGCGTCCACGTGGACGTGCGCGGTCTGCTGCCCGGCCGCGAGTACTTCTACCGCTTCTCCGCGGAGGGGCACATTTCGAGGACCGGCCGCACGCGCACCGCGTTGGCTCCGTGGGCGATCGGCAGCGGGCTCACGATGGCGTTCGCGTCCTGCTCGCAGTTCGAACACGGCTACTTCACCGCGTACCGGCGGATGGCCGAGGACCAGCCGGACCTGATCCTGCACCTCGGCGACTACCAGTACGAGTACAAGAAGGGCGTCTACGTGGCGCCGGGCGGCAACCCGCGTGACCACGAGGGCCCGGAGACCGAGACGCTCGCCAACTACCGCCAGCGGCACGCGCAGTACAAGTCGGACCTCGACCTCCAGGAAGCGCACGCCGTGGCGCCCTGGTCGGTCGTGTGGGACGACCACGAGATCGACAACAACTGGGCCGACGAGATCTACGAGAAGCCGGAGATCCCGCAGCCGAACTTCCTGAAGCGCCGCGAGGCCGCTTTCCAGGCCTACTACGAGAACATGCCGATCAGGAACAAGCCGTCCGGCATCGATCTGCAGCTCTACCGCCGCGTTCAATGGGGCGGGCTCGCGAACTTCCACATGCTCGACACCCGGCAGTACCGCGACGACCAGGCCTGTGGCGACGGGCTCAAGACGTGCCCGGAGCGGCTCGACCCGACGCGGTCGATCACCGGTGCGGCGCAGGAGAAGTGGCTGCTGGACGGTCTCAAGCGCTCGCGAGCGCGTTGGGACGTGTTGGGGCAGCAGGTGTTCTTCTCGCAGCTGGACTTCACGCCGGGTGCGGGCGAACGCAACAACATGGACGCGTGGGACGGCTACGCGGCCAACCGCGACCGTGTCGTTGCCGGGTTCCGCGACACGCGCAACACGGTGGTGCTGACCGGTGACGTGCACGCCGCGTGGGCTGCGGACATCAAGGAGCGCTGGAACGACTCGTCGTCGCGGACGATCGGCACCGAGCTCGTGTCGACGTCGATCACGTCTGGCGGCGACGGTTCGGAAGAGCGCCCGGAGACGCCGGCGGTCCTCGCGGAGAACCCGCACGTGAAGTACTTCAACAACCGGCGCGGGTACGTGCGCACCAAGTTCACCGCACGCGAGGTGCGGGCGGACTTCCGTGCGCTCGACTACGTGCAGAAGCCCGGAGCTCCCGTCACCACGAAGGCTTCCTTCGTGATCGAAGACCGGAACCCCGGGCTCAACCGCGTCTGATCAGAGGATCTGGACCGTGCTGACCGGAAGGCCCGGCGTGGTCGAGATGTCCATCGGGGACGGCTTGGCGCCCGCCGCGACGAGGTGGGCGCCGAGCGCCGCGATCATCGCGCCGTTGTCGGTGCAGAGGCGGGGCCTCGGCACGCGCAGCTCGATGCCCGCCTCGGCACAGCGTTCGGCGGCCAGACCGCTCAGCCGCGAGTTCGCCGCGACGCCGCCGGAGATCACCAGTGTGTCGACCTTGAGGTCCTTCGCGGCCCGGATCGCCTTGGCGGTCAGCACGTCCGCGACGGCCTCCTGGAACGACGCGGCGACGTCGGCCAGCGGAATCTCCTCGCCGGCCCGTTCGGCGCGCTCGACCCAGCGGGCGACCGAGGTCTTCAGGCCGGAGAACGAGAAGTCGTACTTCGCGTCCCGCGGGCCGGTGAGGCCGCGCGGGAAGGCGATCGCGCAGCCGTTGCCCTGCTTGGCGAGCTTGTCGATGGGCGGGCCGCCGGGGTAGGGCAGGTCGAGCAGCCGCGCGACCTTGTCGTACGCCTCGCCCGCCGCGTCGTCCACGGTGGACCCGATCTCGGTGATCGAGTTCGCCAGGCCGCCCTCCACGAGCAGCAGCTGCGAGTGGCCGCCGGAGACCAGCAGTGCGAGGCAGCGGCTCGGCAACGGGCCGTGCTGCAGCGTGTCGGCGGCGACGTGGCCGGCCAGGTGGTTCACGCCGTAGAGCGGCTTGCCCAGCGCGGCGGCGTAGGCCTTCGCGGCGGACACGCCGACCAGCAGCGCACCGGCGAGACCGGGGCCCGCGGTGACGGCGATGGAGTGGATCTGGGAGAGCTCGACACCGGACGCGTCCAGGGCGCGGCGCATGGTCGGGACCAGCGCTTCGAGGTGCGCACGAGAGGCGACCTCCGGCACGACGCCGCCGAAGCGCGCGTGCTCCTCGACGCTGGAGGCGACCTCGTCGGCGAGCAGTTCGAGCGAGCCGTCCGGACCGAGGCGGACGATGCCGAAGCCCGTCTCGTCGCACGAGCTCTCGATGCCGAGAATGAGCCTGTCAGACACTTTGAGCTGGCCTTCCCATCGTGTACGCGTCGGCACCCGACGGCTGGTAGTAGCGGCGGCGCAGGCCGAGGTGCTCGAAGCCGTGCGCCAGGTACAGGGCGATCGCGGGCTCGTTGTCCGTGCGGACCTCGAGGTAGACCGGCACGTTGAGCTCGTCCACGCGGGCGAGCAGGTCCTTCAGGAGCTTCTTGCCGACGCCCCTGCCCTGCCAGTGCCCGATCACCGCGATCGTGTGCACGCTGGCCTCGAACTCGCTCGCGGCGAGCCCCGCGTAGCCGATGAGCTCGTTGTCCGCGTAGGCACCGATGTAGTAGTTGCCGTTGTCGAGCTCGCTGTGGAACGCGTTCTCGCTCCACGGGTCCTCACCGGGGAACAACGCCAGCTCGATCTCGTGACACCTGGGCACGTCGGCGTGCTGCAGCGGCGCGAGCGTGACGGTGCCGGTGGTCATGCCCTGGTCACCCGCTTGCGCCCGGTGGGCTCGACCGCGTCGGGCCGGCGCAGGTAGAGCGGGGTGAGCGCGGCCGGGCGGGCCTTGGCGAGCACCTCGGCGGCCGCGGCGGCGACGAGGCCCTCCGGCGTCGGGTGCTTCGCTTGGAGCAGCTCCAAGCCGAGGATCTCGTGATAGATCTCGGCGCCCTCACCAGTCGCGTGGTGCACGCCCAGCGTCGGCAGCTTCTCGGCGAGGTCCTGCGGGCGCTCGACGTGCGGGCCGTCGGTGCGGCGGCCGGCGGCGTCGTAGGCGGCCCAGTAGACCTCCTTGCGCCGGGCGTCGGTCGCGACGAGCAGCGGGTGGCCGCTGGCGGCGTCCTTGGCGATCGCGTCGGTGGTGGCCACCGGGTAGACCGGGCGGTTGAGGGCCTGGCCGAGCGCGGCTGCGGTGGCGAGGCCGACCCGCAGGCCGGTGAAGGGGCCGGGACCTGCGCCGACGACGATGGCGTCGAGGTCGGCGAACGTCTTGCCGGCCTCCGCGAGCGAGTCGCTGATGTGCGGGGTGAGCAGCTCGCCGTGCGCCTTGGCGTTGAGCGTCACCCGCTTCGCGAGCAGGCGCGGCGGGGAGTCTGGCGCGAGTTCGACCACACCGGCGGTGACTGCGGGGGTGGCCGTGTCGACGGCGAGCACTAGCACGATTGTCCAGAGTAGTACGTGGTCGAACCCACACTTCCGATGCGTCCTCCAGCACCTCGTACGACGCTATGTCCATGTTCGCTGAACCGAGTGACCGCGAGGCCCTGCGCTTCGGTGCGAAGTCCCTGACGTACGCCGAGCTGCATCAGGCGGCTGGGACGTTGGCGGAGCGGCTACGCGGGCACACACGGGTCGCGGTGTGGGCGACTTCAACGCTGGAGACCTGCGTTGCGGTCGTCGCGGGGCTGCTCGCGGGCGTGGCGATCGTGCCGCTCAACCCGAAGCTGGGTGAGCGCGAACTGGAGCACATCCTCGGCGACAGCAAGCCCGACCTGGTGCTGCGCGACGAACCGATCGTGTTCGGCACACCGGGCGAGTTCCCGGTACCGGGTCCCGAGACTCCTGCCCTGGTCATCTACACCTCCGGTACGACCGGACCGCCCAAGGGCGTGGTGCTGCCACGCCGGGCGCTGACCTCGAACATCGACTCGCTCGCCAAGGCGTGGCAGTGGACCGCCGACGACGTCCTGGTGCACGGGCTGCCGTTGTTCCACGTGCACGGCCTGGGCATCGGCATCCTCGGCCCGCTCCGGCTCGGCGGCTCGGTGCGGCACGTGAAGTTCTCGCCGAAGGCCATCGGTCACGAGCTCGCGACCGGCGCCACGATGATGTTCGGCGTCCCGACGATGTACCACCGGATCGCCGAGGCGGTGGAGGCCGACGGCGCTTTGGCCGACCAGTTCCGGAAGGCACGACTGTTGGTCTCGGGGTCCGCTGCGTTGCCGGCCAGCGACCACGAGCGGATCGCCAAGGCCACCGGGCAGGGCATCGTCGAGCGGTACGGGATGAGCGAGACGCTGATGAACGTCAGCGTGCGGTTCGACGGCGACCGCAGGCCCGGTGCGGTCGGGCTGCCGGTGGACGGCGTCGACGTGCAGGTGGTGGACGAGCAGGGCAACGACGTCGGCAGCGGCGCCATCGGGGAGATCGAGGTGCGCGGGCCGAACCTGTTCCTGGAGTACCTGAACCGGCCCGACGCGACGGAAGCGGCGTTCCGGGACGGCTGGTTCTCCACCGGCGACATGGCGGTGCGCGACCCCGACGGGTACATCCGCATCGTCGGGCGCAGGGCCACCGACCTCATCAAGAGCGGTGGCTACAAGATCGGCGCGGGCGAGATCGAGAACGCCCTGCTGGAGCACCCGGCGGTGGCCGAGGTGGCGGTGACGGGCGAGCCGGACGACGACCTCGGCGAGCGGATCGTGGCATGGGTGGTGCCGGCGGGCGAAGCGCCGGAACCGACCGTGTTGGCCGACCACGTGGCGAAGCTGCTGGCGCCGCACAAGAGGCCGCGCGTGGTGCGTTATCTGGAAGCCTTGCCGCGCAACGAGATGGGCAAGGTGCTCAAGCGCGAGCTGTCCTGACAGGACAGTCGCGGGGACGGCCCGTCCCCGCGACTGTTCCGGCGATCAGCCAGCCGAGTTGCCGTTGCAGGCGACGTAGGACGGCGAGTGGTCGACCGTGAGCAACTCCACCGGGCCGTTCCACTGCCACGGCAGCAAGCAGGCGTTGTTGGCGATGCTGATGTCCGAACCACCACCGGCGTGGTTGTCGTTGCACGCGGCGTAGCCGGGCGCGTGGCCCTCGTGCAGCAGCGAGGCCGGACCGTTCCACTGCCACGGAGCGGCACACAGGTTGTCAGCGATGCTGATGCCGTGACCGCCGGCGCGGCCCTCGTCGCCAGCGGAAGCGGGGGACGCGGCGACCAGCATGGCGCCACCGATGACAGCAGTCGCGACAAGCGTCTTCTTGATCATGCGAGAGTCATCGGCCGGTCACGCTCTGTCCTTTACGGACCATCACCCCATGCGTTGCACAACATCACACAGGCAGGTTACGAGCCGCCCACTCGCCGTGCGGGACCAACTCGGCCGTGCGAACGTCATCGATTCCACGCTCCAGCCGGATGAGCAGATGATCTTCGCTCAGGCGTTCCGCGACACCCTCGCCCCACTCGACGGCGACCACGGCATCGACCAGATCCGTGTCCAGATCAAGATCGTCTAGCTCGTCCAGGTGACCCCCGAGCCGGTATGCGTCGACGTGCACCAGCGGCACGCCCCGGCCGCCCTCCGCGGGCTCGTGGACGCGGGCGATGACGAACGTCGGCGACGACACCCTGCCCTGCACACCGAGGCCGCGCGCGAGCCCGCGCACCAGTGCCGTCTTGCCCGCACCCAACGGCCCGGCGAGCAGCAACAGGTCGCCCGCCCGCACGACTTCACCCAGCTTGCGGCCGAACTCCTCGGTGTCCTCCACCAGGGGCAGTTCGACGGTCTTCACGCTCGGCGCCACCACTTCTTCCGACTCTCTCCGCGATCGGCCGCGCACCGTTCGATCAGCGCGACCAGGTGGTCATTGACGAGGTCAGCCTGCTCCATCATCACCATGTGCCCGGCACCGGGGGCCCGGACGAGGGTGGCGTGCGGCATCTCCTCGGCCATCCGCTCGGCGTGCGAGAACGGCGTGAGCTTGTCCGCGTCGCCGCTCAGGATCAGCACGTCGCAGTGCCGCAGCCCGGCGAGCGCCTTGTAGCGGTCGTGCGTGCCGAGGGTCTCCAGGAACTCGGTGAGCACCTTCACCGTCGTCCCGTTGATCATTTTCTCCATCAGGTCCACAAGGGACGGAGCCACCTTGCGGTCACCGAACGCCAACGCGCGGACGCCGCTCCAGGTAAGAGTTTTCGTGCCTTTGCGCACCCACTCGACGAGCGCGGGCTGCACACCGGCGAGCCGGCCGATGCCCAGCGTCACCGGGTTGTAGCGCGACAGCACGGACTTCGGCAGCCCCGCGCCACCCACGGCACCGGCCGCCGTGCCGATCATCGCGACGCCGCGCACCCGTTCGGCGAAGAGCTCGGGCTGCTTCTCGGCGAGCGCCATGATCGTCATGCCGCCCATGGAGTGGCCCACGAGCACGAGCGGACCGTTCGGCACGACCGAGCGGATCACCGCGTCGAGGTCGAGCGCGAGCTGGTCGATGGTGCTGGCCTCCGGCGCGGACCGCCCGGAGCGGCCGTGGCTGCGCTGGTCGTAGAGCACCTGGTGCACGCGCGGGTCGATCAGCTCGGCGAGGTCGCGGCGCTGGAAGTGCCAGCAGCGGCGGTCCAGCGCGAACCCGTGCACCAGCACGACGGTGATGTCGGCCTCGCCACCGTCAGCGGGATCGACCTCCTCGACGGAGATCGGCACGCCGTCGTCTGCGGCCACGGTCGACTCGCGATCGGGCCGCAGCTGGCCTAACGGTTCCTCGGCAAGGCTGTCGACGGCCGTCTTGCGCTCGTGCGACACCTTCGCGGTCTGCGCGACAGCACCGGCTGCGACGGCGGCACCGAGCGCACCACCGACCCACCCGACGACCTTCCACACCGGCTTCACGTGTAGATCCTCCGCACCCGCGGCCGGTACATCCCGCAGACGATCTCGTAGTCGATCGTCCCGGTCAGCTCCGCCCACTCCGTCGCCGTCGGCTCCCCCCGGCGCCCGTCGCCGAACAGGACGACCTCCGCACCCTCGGAGATCTCGTCGTTCCCGCAGTCCACGACGATCTGGTCCATGCAGACACGCCCGACCACCGGGCGGCGCTTCCCGTCGAGGAGCACTTCCATCCGGCCGGAGAGTGCCCTCGGAACGCCGTCCGCATACCCGGCAGGGACCAGTGCCAGCGTCGTGTCGTTCTGCGCGGTCCATGTCATGCCGTAGGAGACCGACTCGCCTGCGGGGATACGTTTCGTGAGCGCCACGTGCGACCGGTAGCTCATCACCGGGCGCAGATCGTGGTCGGTCGGCACGGGGTTGAGCCCGTAGATCGCGATGCCGGGCCGCACGATGTCGAAGTGCAGATCCGGCCTCGTCAGCAGGGCCGCGGAGTTGGCGATGTGCCGCTTGGGGTCGAGGCCGTGAGCCTTGGCGATCTCGTAGGCGTCGTCGAACCGCTTGGCCTGCAGGTCGACCGACGGGTGGCCGATCTCGTCCGCGCACGCGAGGTGCGACCAGATGGCGACGACGTCGTGCTTCTTCGCTTGGTCGACCAGCTCCGGCCAGTCCTGCGGCTGGCAGCCGTTGCGGCTCAGGCCGGTGTCGATCTTGAGGTGCAGTCTCGGCCGGGCGTCGGCCTCCTCGGCGGCCTGCTCGATGCGGCGCAGGTCCTGGAGGGACGACACGGACATGTCGACGTCGGCCGCGATGCCGGCGGCGAGGTCCTCGTCCGGGGCGTCGAGCCAGGCCAGGATGGGCGCGCGGATGCCGGCTGCTCTGAGCGCGAGGGCTTCCTGCGTGGAGCAGGAACCGAGCCAGGTGGCGCCTGCTTCGAGTGCGGCCCTGGCGACTTCCACCGCGCCGTGGCCGTAGCCGTCCGCCTTGACGACAGCCATCGTGTCGGAGTTGGGGGCAAGGCCGGCGAGCAGTGCGACGTTGTGCCGCAATGCACCGAGGTCGACTACCACTTCTGAACGGGCCATAACCTGTTCATCGTGCCATGACTGCGCAGCTCAACAGGTGTGAGCGAGCGCTCAGGCCCGCGCTGACGCAGGGGTCCCCTCCAGGGGGTCCCCTGATCTCATTCTCCCAGGCGGCACCGACAAGATCGGGAATGGTGCGGAAAGGGCAGCTCAGCGGCCTCGAATGAGCCGGATCGCCCGCGGGATCGCTGCCATCAGGCCCGACGCCGGCACCGGAGCGCCCTCAGCCGCCAGCTCGGCCGCCAGCACGTGCGCGTACGCGGCACACCCCGCAGCAAGGAACGGGTCCACCCCACCGGCGAGCAGCGCGCCGATGATGCCCGACAGCACATCGCCCGATCCGGCCGTCGCAGGCCACGACGACGTCGCCGAGTTCACCAGCGCCCGTCCGTCCGGCGCCGCCACCACGGTCCGATGTCCCTTCAGCAGCACCACGGCGTTGAAGCGCTGAGCAGCCTTCCGCGCCGCCGCAACACGATCCGCGCCCACCGGCCCGGCCAGCCGCTCGAACTCCCTGTCGTGCGGCGTCAGCACGAGCGCAGCGTCCGGATCGCGGGCGTCCCACAGCTCCGGGTGCGACGCGAGCAGCGTGATGGCGTCCGCGTCGGCGATCACCGGCACCCCGGCGTCCAGCACGAACCGCAGCACCTCCGCCGACGACGACCCGGTGCCCATGCCCGGCCCGACGACCCAGGCCTGCACGCGGCCCGCGTCGGTGATCGAACCGGTGCAGATGGTCTCGGGCCAGCGCGCGCGGATCGCGTCGGCGGCCGGGCCGGCGTAGCGGACCATGCCCGAAGTCGCCAGAACCGCGGCACCCGTCGAAAGCACTGCGGCGCCTGGGTAAGTGGCGCTGCCGGCGGCCACGCCCGTGACGCCCTGCGTGTACTTGTCGTCGGACGGGCCCGGCACCGGCCAGGTGATGTCGGAAGGGTCGAGCAGCACGAAGTCCGGATCCGTCGGACGCAGACCGATGTCGACCAGGTGCACGTCACCGCAGTCGGCCAGCGCGTGCACGGGCTTCAAAACGCCGAAGGTGACCGTGGTGTGGGCACGCACGCAAGGACCGGAGATCTCGCCGGTGTCGGGATCAACACCGCTAGGAAGATCAACAGCCAGGATCGGGGCCCGCACCGAAGCAACGAGGTCGGCTGCCGCGGGCCGCAGCGGACCGCGCGCCGACAGGCCGACGATGCCGTCGATCACCAGGTCTGGGGTGCCGACCTCGGAGACGATCCGGCCACCGGCACGACGGAAGGCAGCGAGCCCCTCGACGTGCGCCTTGGCCGGGTTGAGCAGCACAGCGGACACCGCGACACCGCGACGGCGCAGGAAGTAGCCGGCCCAGAGGGCGTCGCCGCCGTTGTTGCCGGCACCGACGAGCAACGTGACGCGGCGTCGGCCGGCCAGCAAGCGCAAGGCGTGAGTGGCCACACCGAACGCGGCTTTTCGCATCAGCGAGCCTGGCGGGACCACCGCCATGAGCTCTTCTTCAGCGGACTTGACGCGTTCGGTGTGCCAGACGCCTCTCACTCACTCGACCGTAACGGACTTCGCCAGGTTGCGGGGCTTGTCCACGTCGTAGCCGCGGCTGCGGGCGATCTCGGCGGCCAGCACCTGCAGCGGCACCGTCGAGATGAGCGGCTGCAGCAGCGTCGGGACGGCCGGGATCTCGATCAGGTGGTCGGCGAACGGGCGCACGGTCTCGTCGCCCTCCTCGGCGATCACGATCGTGCGGGCGCCGCGGGCCTGGATCTCGCTGATGTTCGACACCAGCTTCGAGTGCAGGACGGCGCGGCCCTTCGGCGACGGCATGACCACGACGACCGGGAGGTTCTCCTCGATCAGCGCGATCGGGCCGTGCTTGAGCTCGCCGGCCGCGAAGCCCTCCGCGTGCATGTAGGCGAGCTCCTTGAGCTTCAAAGCGCCTTCGAGAGCTACCGGGTAACCGACGTGGCGGCCGAGGAACAGCACCGCCTTCGAGTCGGCCAGCTCGCGGCCCAGTGCGCGGACCTGCTCGACGGTGCCGAGCACGCGCTGCACGGCCTCCGGCATGGCCTCCAGCTCGTGGAACTCGCGCGCGACCTCGTCCGGGTACTTGGTGCCGCGGGCCTGCGCCAGGGCCAGGCCCACCAGGTAGTTCGCGGCGATCTGGGCGAGGAACGCCTTCGTCGACGCCACACCGATCTCCGGACCGGCGTGCGTGTAGAGGACGGCGTCCGACTCGCGGGGGATCTGCGCGCCGTTGGTGTTGCAGACGGCCAGCACGCGGGCCTTCTGCGCACGGGCGTGGCGCACGGCCTCCAGCGTGTCCGCGGTCTCGCCGGACTGCGACACGGCGACGACGAGCGTGTCGCGGTCGAGCACCGGGTCGCGGTAGCGGAACTCGGAGGCCAGCTCGACCTCGACGGGCAGGCGGGTCCAGTGCTCGATCGCGTACTTCGCGACAAGACCGGAGTGGTAGGCGGAACCACAGGCGATGACGAAGACCTTGTCGACGTCGCGCAGGTCCTGGTCGGAGAGGCGCTGCTCGTCGAGGACGATCCGGCCGTTCGCGAAGTGGCCGCGCAGCGTGTTCGCCAGCGCCTCCGGCTGCTCCTCGATCTCCTTGAGCATGAAGTACTCGTGGCCGCCCTTCTCGGCGGCGCTGAGGTCCCAGTTGACCGTGAACGGCTTGGCCTCGGCAGGCTCGCCGGCGAAGTCGGTGACCTCGTAGCCGTCGCGGGTGAGCACGACCATCTGGTCCTGGCCCAGCTCGACGGCTTCCTTGGTGTGCGCGATGAACGCGGCGACGTCGCTCGCGACGAAGTACTCGTTCTCACCGACGCCGACGACCAGCGGGGAGTTGCGGCGCGCGGCGACGACGGTGTCGGGCTCGTCGGCGTGGGTGAAGACGAGCGTGAACGCGCCCTCCAGGCGGTTCACGACCTTGCGCACGCTGGCAGGCAGGTCGCCCTTCGTGTCGCCGTCGTTGTAGGCGATGGCGACGAGGTGCCCGACCGTCTCGGTGTCGGTGTCGGACGTCATCTCGACGCCGAGGCCTTCGAGCTCGGCCCGCAGCGCGAGGAAGTTCTCGATGATGCCGTTGTGCACCACGGCGACGCGGTTCGTCGCGTCGCGGTGCGGGTGCGAGTTGCGGTCGATCGGCGCGCCGTGCGTCGCCCACCGCGTGTGGCCCATGCCGACGGTGCCCGCGAAGTTGTCGCGGCCCACCTCGTCGAGCCGCGTCTCCAGGTTCTGCAGCCGCCCTGCCTTGCGCTCGACGGCGAGCTCGCCGCCGGCGACGACCGCGATGCCTGCCGAGTCGTAACCCCGGTACTCGAGCCGCCTCAGCCCGTCCAGCACGACGTCGAGCGCCGGCTGGTGACCCACGTATCCCACGATTCCGCACACGAGAAACAGACTAGCTAGACCACGCCGGTAACCCTAATGAACGAGCACGCCGCGTTTGCGCTGGTCAGGCCGCCATGTGGTGTAGACCAATCTCGGGTGTGGTGCGCGCGACAGGATCGACTACGGTTCACCCCATGGCTCGCCGCGTGATCACGCTGACCGCGAAACAGGCCCTCGAGCAGCTCAGCAGGCCCGGTCCGCACACCGTGCTGCGCGGCGACCTCGCGCTCGTCGGCCTGCCTGGCGTGATCTTCACGCCGTCCGCCGGTCTCGGCCTGCCCGCCGTCGCGCTCGGCCACGGCTGGATGCAGCCAGTCCGCCGCTACCACGGTCTTTTGCGGCACCTGGCCTCGTGGGGAGTTGTCGCCGCGGCACCGGCCGTGGAGCGCGGACCGCTGCTGTCCTCCCGAGTGCTGGCCGCGAACCTGCTGACCACTTTGGACATCTGCACCGGCGTGCGGCTGGGATCCGGTGACATCAGCGTGGACCCGGCGCGCGTGGCACTGGCCGGGCACTCCATGGGTGGTGGCGCGGCCGTGCTGGCCGCCGCGGAAGCCGAGCGCGTTCGTGCCGTTGTGACTTTGGCCGCAACGGAGACGCGGCCGTCCGCACTGGACGCCGCCCGCGACGTTCGCGTCCCCGGCCTGCACCTCGCGGCCGGCGAGGACCGCATCGCGCCGCCGGTCGGACACTCCGAGGCGATCGCCCAGGCCTGGGGCGGGCCGGTGCAGTTCCGGTTGCTGCCCAAGGCTTCGCACCTCGGGTTCACCGAGGGACGGCACTGGAGCGAGCTCATGCTGGACGGCCGGGCCGAGCGCGGGTCGCACAAGCTCGGCCGGGCGTTCGTGACCGCGTTCCTGCTGCGGGTGCTGACCGGCGAGCGGACGTACGACGAGCTGCTCGACAGCGACCTGAAGAACGCGAACCTCGTCTTCCAGCGGGACGCCCTGCGCAGGCGCCCCGCCTGACTTCAGGTCAGCTCAGCCAGGTCTGGCCGCTGAGGTCGTCGTCATCGTCCACCGGCGCCGGGCGACGCGAACGGACCGGTGGCGGCGGCGCGACCGGTGGCGGCGGAGCCACTGGCGGTGCCACCGGCGGCGCGGCAGACGCGGGGCGCGCGTAGCCGCCGTCGTCGTCCTCCGGGCCGAACGCCATCTCTCCAGTCCCGCGCTCCGGGCGTTCCCACTGGGGCTTGCGCGGTTGCTGCTTCTCGCCCTGCTTGGCGACGTTCTCGGCACTCTCGCGCGCTTCGGTGAGGGCCCGCTCGTGCTTCTCCGCGCGCGCCTTCGCCTCGGCGGCCAGCCGGTCCTGGTCGGCCTTGAGCTCGGCGGTCACCTCTGCCGTGGCCCGACGGCTCTGGGCGAGGCTCTCGTCGAACAACGCCTGGATCTTCGGGTCGACTTCCCCGATCATCGCCATGGGTTGGGAGCCTCTCCTCGGTCGTCACCCAGCACGGTGCTCAACGGGTTGTTGTTGTCGTCGTCGAACAACGTGCCCGTGGTGCGCCATTGGCTGGCGCCCCGCTCGGAGTCGCCGCCCTGCTGACCACCCGCGCCGGCACCACCCATCATGCCGCCGCCCATCATCCCGCCACCCATCATGCCGCCGGCGGACCCACCGGCAGGGGCCTGTCCGTGGGCACCGTCCTGCATGGACGGCAGGCTCGCGGAACCGGGCTGGCCGGCTTCGGAGGCGTTGGTGTTGAACGCGTTGCCGCTGTCGCCCTGGCTCGGGCTGTTCCAGGCGCTTTCCGGGGTGGAGCCTCCGAGCACCGACTCACTGCCGGAGCCACCGCCGGTGAAGGAGACACCGGAGGTCGACGTGGTGTCCGACGCGGTGATCTTCGGCTCACCGTGGCTCGGCATGATGCCGTTGTCCTCGATGTAGTTGCGTCCCATCGACTCCTGGAAGCGCTCGCCCAGACCTGGCTGGCCGAAGTGGGCGTCCTGAGCCGGCTGGCTCCAGATCTGCTGCTCTGCGGCAGCAGGCGCCGGCATCGGCTGGAACTCGGCTCCGGCGGGCATCGTCGTGACGCCACCGTCGGCGGGCGCCGGCATCGGCTGGAACCCGTCGGCAGGGGCCGGCATCGGCTGGAACCCGGCGTCGGCAGGCAACGTCGTGACGCCACCGTCGGCGGGCATCGGCTGTGGGAACTCGGACTCCGGCAGACGCAGGCCGTCGTCCAAGCCCGGCCCGTCCACACCGCCGCGGCCGCCCTCGCCACCGCGACCGCCTTCACCCGGTTCGGAACCAGGGGTCTGCGCGGCCGGGTTCTCGTCCTCGCCGAAGCTCACACCGATCTGGTCGGGCGTGCCGTCGCCGTTGTCCGCGGTCAGGTTGATCTCACCGGTGTCGGCGTTGACCTCGGCGGTGAAGTTGACGCCGTCCTGCTCGATGTGGATCTTGCCGTCGGCGCCGACCTCGACCGGGATCGGGTTCGACTCCGAACCCAGCGGTCCGGCGGCCGGCGGCGCGCCGCCACCTGGCGCGGGCGTGCCGCCCGTCTGGCCCGGCGCACCGGGCGCCTGCGAACCCTGCGCCGGCGTCCCGCCCTGGGTCAGCGTGTTGGCCATGTTCGTGATGGCCTGGGCGCCGTTCTGCCCCATCAGCGCCTTGGCGGCCTCCGGGTTCTTGCTGAAGTCCAGGTCGTAGGTCTTCGGCTCGCCCTTCGGCGTGTCGATCGTCATCTTCACGTGCCCGTTCGAGTCGGGCTCCGTGACCTTGATCGTGTTGTCGCCGGCCTTGACCGTGACGGTCTCGAGGTTCTCCTCCGGCTTGGGCTGGTCCGGCTTGCCGTCGCCGTCGAGGTCGTCGGGCTTGCCGTCGCCATCGGTGTCACCGGGGACGTCCGGCTTGCCGTCGCCGTCCTTGTCGAGCGGGTTCTCCGGCTTGGGAATCTCGGGCGTGCCACCGCCGCCACCACCACCGGGCGGAGTGCCGCCACCGCCGCCACCACCGGGAGGGCCGCCACCGCCAGGTGGAACCTTCTTGCCGTCCTTGCCGGCGTCGCTGAACGAGGGCGGGTCGCCGACCTTGCCGAACGGGTCCTCGCCCGCTGCCTGGTTCAGGCCGGTGAACATGGCGGTGTAGCTGGCGTCGACACCCTGCTGCACGGCCTGGCAGTAGCCGTCGAACGCCTTCTTCTTGGAGTCGAACTCCTGGCAGAGTGCCCTGAGCTTCTCCTTGGCGTCGTTGATGATCCCTTCACGGGTGCTCGAGATCCAACTGCCCCAGCCGAGACCGGCGAGCATGCCGAGGGGACCACCGCAGACCGCACCGAGCACGGCGCCGGAGATCGGTCCGGGAACGCCGGTCAGCCAGTCCAGGATGCCGCCGTCGTTCTCGTAGAGGTCGCCGTTCGCGTGCCTGATGGCCGTCTCGGCCTCCTGGACGGTCAGCCCACCGCACTTCTCGGAGTACTGGTCGTGGACGTGCTGCGCGAACTCCTTGACCTGCTTCTGGATGTTCGTGACGCCGCCGGTGATCGCGCCGGGCGCGCCGCCCATCTGCCCGACGAACGTCTTCGAGGTGGTCGCGAACTTGTCGTGGTAGCCGCGCGCGGCTTCTGCGGCGCCGCCCTCCCACGAGCCGAGCCCGTTCCACGCGGCGCCCAGCGTGTTGTCGTGGTTCTGCAGCTTGCGGACGTTCTCGTCGAGCTTGTGCGCGTCCTCGCGGAACTTGGCGAAGTCGATGTCGCGGACTTCGTCGTACTGCTTGCAGACGGCGTCCCTGGTCGGCGCCGTGCCCTGGTGACCGCAGGCCTGTGCGGCCTTCTGGTAGACCGGGATGAACAGCTCGTAGAAGCGCAGGCCGCCGGAGCCGGCGTCGAGCAGCGTGTTGCTGTTCGGCACGTCGCCCTGCTCGTTCAGGACCTTCTGGCCGGCGCCGAGCTCCTGCTCCCTCTTGGCCTTCTGGACGAGCTGGTCGGCGTCTCCGCCCTTCGTCTCCCACGCGGCGCGGTCGATCTCCTTGCCCGCCACCACGCCCATGCTGATGCCGGCCGTGGGAACGGCGAGCGCCGCGCCGAGCAGGTAGCTGCCGACGCCGGGATCGCTCGGGACCTCGACACCGTTGGCCTTCCCGTAGCGCTCGACGTCCTCGTCGGAAGCGCCGGCGCCGGCGAGCGCGGGGACGAGCTGCTTCTTGGTCTCCGGGCTGACGTTGGGGTCGTCGAGGAGCTTCTTGATCTCGTTCTGGTCCGCCACGACTCGCTACCCCTTGAACTGGTTCGAGGACTGGTCCTCGGTCTGCTCGTACGTCTTCGCGACGTCCTTCAGCCGAGTGGCGATGCCGGTCGCCTCCTTGCCGAACTTCTCGACGCTGACGCCGAGCTTGTCGAAGAAGGTCTTGTACTCGGCGGCACGGCCCTGGAACTTGCGACCGACGTGACCGGCCCCCACGCCCGGTGTCAGCGAGGACTTCATCTGGATCAGTTGTGATCCCTCGGCCTCGTACGTCCCCGCCGTCTTGGTCAAATCGCCGGACTGTACGCCGAACCCAGCCATTGCTCGCCTCCCCTTGTCCCCGATCTGACGCAATTCGGCCTCATCGGGTTCCGCCATACAGTGCCAGCTCCGCTCATGCGCTGACCGGAGCTCGGTGATGTCGGTTGCCTTAGTAAACAGCCATTCGGCGGCAATCGCCGACGATCACCGCTGATTGGGCGGCGGTGGCTGCTGACCAGGCGGTTGCTGGGGCCACTGCGGTCCAGGGGGCGGCCCCTGCGGCGGCCACTGCTGACCGGGTGGCGGGCCCTGCGGCGGGTACGGCCCCTGCGGAGGCGGCGGATAGCCCTGGTGGGGCGGGTACGGCGGCTTCTTCCGCTTGGAGAGCACGACCGCCAGGACGACGCCGCCGGCCGCGAGCAGGAAGAGGATGACCAGGAGCTCGAGCGGCCCGATTTTGATCACTGCCGGTCACCAGCCGTTCTGCGCGGGAGGCTGCTGCCCCTGCGACCGGTACGGCTGGTGACCCGGTGCCGGTTGGTGCGGATAACCCTGCTGACCTGATGGGAACTGTTGCTGCGGCGGATACGGCGGCTGCGCGGGCTTGCGCCTGGTGGTCAGCACGACCACCAGGACCACCCCGAGCGTCACCAGCACCAGCAGCAGGAACAGCACCAACCAGATAGCCACAGCAGTCCTCCGAAGATCCTCAGTGGACCGAGGAAACCACACCCGCCAGGCGTTGCGCTGCCGACTCCGCCTCTTCGTGGCTCGTCGCCTCGACCATCACCCGCACGAGCTGCTCGGTGCCGGACGGGCGCAGCAGCACGCGACCGGTGTCACCCAGCTCGGCCTCGACGGCGGCCACGGCCTCGCTGACCGACGCGGCCTTGGCGACGGCGGCCTTGTCCGAGACCTTCACGTTGATCAGGACCTGCGGCAGGCGGCGCATCACCGACGCGAGGTCGGCCAGAGACTTGCCGGTCTCGGCCATGCGGGCCATCAGGCGCAACGCGGTGAGCAGGCCGTCGCCGGTGGTGGCGTGCGCGGGCAGCACCACGTGGCCGGACTGCTCGCCGCCGAGGGAGTAGCCGCCGGCCTTGAGGTCCTGCAGCACGTAGCGGTCGCCCACCGCGGTGGTGCGCAGGCGGATGTTCTCGGCCTTCATGGCGAGGTGCAGGCCGAGGTTGCTCATCACCGTGGCGACGAGCGTGTCCTCGTACAGCTCGCCCGCGTCGCGCATGGCGAGCGCGAGGATGGCGAGGATCTGGTCGCCGTCGACGGCGTTGCCCTCGGCGTCCACGGCGAGGCAGCGGTCGGCGTCACCGTCGTGCGCGATGCCGAGGTCGGCACCGTGCTCGCGGACCGCCGCAGCCACCACGTCGATGTGCGTAGAACCACAGCCGTCGTTGATGTTGAGGCCGTCCGGGGTCGCGTTGATCGCGATCACCTCGGCCCCCGCGCGGCGGTACGCGTCCGGTGCGGCCACCGACGCGGCACCGTTCGCGCAGTCCACCACGACCTTGAGGCCGTCGAGGCGGTGCGGTGTGACCTTGAGCAGGTGCTCGACGTACTGGGTCTCGGCGTCGACGACGTCGCGCACCCGGCCGATCGCGGCACCGGTGGGGCGCTCGAAGCCGGTGCCCATGAGCTGCTCGATCTCGTCCTCGACCTCGTCGGGCAGCTTGTGGCCGCCCGCGGCGAAGAGCTTGATCCCGTTGTCCGGCATCGCGTTGTGCGACGCGGAGATCATCACGCCGATGTCGGCGCCGAGCGCGGCGACGAGGTGCGCGACAGCCGGCGTGGGCAGCGCGCCGACCCGCAGGACGTCCGCGCCGGCCGAGGTGAGGCCCGCGGTGACGGCGGCGTCGAGCATCTCGCTGCTCGCCCTGGGGTCGCGGCCGACGACGGCGACCGGGCGGTGAGAACGGTCGTGCTCAGCGAGCACACGTGCCGCTGCGGCTGCGACGGACATCGCGAGCTCTGGGGTGAGATCGGCGTTGGCGAGACCACGCACTCCGTCGGTGCCGAACAGGCGGGCCATGAATCCTCCGAAATGGACACGGCGAGGCGGCTGGAAAGACCCGGGAAACACTGCGGGAGCAGCAGTTCGAGATGAACTGCTGCTCCCGCAGGTACAGCTGAGCTGGACGCTTAGCGCTTGGAGTACTGAGGCGCCTTGCGGGCCTTCTTCAGACCGTACTTCTTGCGCTCCTTGACCCTCGGGTCACGGGTGAGGAAGCCGGCCTTCTTCAGGGCCGGGCGATCCTCGGAGTCGACGGCGATCAGCGCACGCGCGATGGCGAGACGCAGCGCACCGGCCTGGCCGGTGATGCCGCCGCCACGCAGGTTGGCGATCACGTCGAAGGTCTCGGGCTTCTCGGTGGTGACGAGCGGCTCCTTGATGAGCTGCTGGTGCACCTTGTTCGGGAAGTAGTCCTCGAGGGCCTTGCCGTTCAGGGTGAACTTGCCGGTGCCGGGCACGAGGCGGACGCGGACGACGGCCTCCTTGCGGCGGCCGACGGTCTGTGCGAGGTGCGCGGCGCCGTTCAGCGAGGGCGCGACCACCGGCGCGGAGGTCTCCACGACCTCAGCCTCGGCGGCCTCGGCCTCGGGAGCCTCGACGACCTCGGCCTCGACCTCGACGGCCTCGACGGCCTCGGGGGTCTCGTTCTCAGGGGTGGTCACAGGAACTTCCTCGGTGTACTCGTCGCTCACTGGGCGATCTTCTTGATCTCGAAGGCCTGCGGCTGCTGCGCCGCGTGCGGGTGGTTCGGTCCGCTGTAGACCTTCAGCTTGTTCGCGATCTGACGGCCCAGGCGGTTCTTGGGCAGCATGCCCTTGATCGCCTTCTCCACCAGGCGGTCCGGACGCGTGTCCAGAACCTCGCCGAAGGACTGCTTGCGCAGACCACCGGGGAAGCCGGAGTGGCGGTACTGGAACTCCTGGTCGCGCTTCGAGCCGGTCAGAGCGACCTTGTCAGCGTTGATGATGACCACGAAGTCACCGGTGTCAACGTGAGGCGCATAGGTCGGCTTGTGCTTGCCGCGCAGCAGCGTCGCGGCCTGGGTGGCGAGCCGGCCGAGCACCACGTCCTGGGCGTCGATCACGTGCCAGGTGCGGGTCACCTCACCGGGCTTCGGGCTGTACGTGCGCACGGATCTACCTCGTCGTCACTTGCGTCTGGGGTCACTGCGGCGGTTGCCCCAGACCGATCTTGGACTGGCCAAGCGGTGGTTCCGAGACAGGCGCGGCACACACGGGCGCCAGCTACCGCACAACAACGTAAGAAGATACCGGATGGGTGGTGCGGGGACCAAAACGGCCCCTCCGAACACCCTTGCTCCGGACGTACGCGAGCCCCGGACCACGTGGTTCCGGGGCTCGCGAGAGTCTTGCAGTGACGCAGCGCCTTACCAGCGGGCGGTGTTCTGCTGCTCGGCCTGGGCGTACGCCTCGGAGGCCTGCTGCACGGCGGTACCGATCGCGGCGAGGACGGCGTTCAGGTCCGCGGACGAGTCGGCCCACTTCTTCTGCGCGGCCTGGTAGCCCTCACCCGAGGCACCCTCCCAGGCCGCGAGGGTCTTGTCGACCTGCGCCTTGAGCTGGTCGTTCAGGTCGTCGATCGCCTTCGACGAGCTCGAGATCGTAGCGGCGGCCGCCGAGATCTCCGCGAAAGTAGCCTTGATCATTTGTTATCTCCCCTTGAGTGAGTCTGAAGCGTGAAAGCGGCGTGAGTGACGGTCAAGATCAGAGACGGCTCGAGATGTTCTGGACGGACGACGCCTGCTCTTCCTCGTTCCGCGCGTAGACGTCGGCGGTGCTGGCGATCTGGGTCTGGATCTCGCGCAGCGCCTCGTTGAGCTTGTTGACGTCCGTGTTCATGCGCTCCATGAGGTTCCGGAAGGCCGTGTAGGCGTCGCCGCCCCAGCTGTTCGCAACCTGCTCAGCGGCACCCTGGACCGTCCGCGCCTCGCCCTGGATCTGGTCGCTGATGTCGCCGATGTGCTTCGCCAGCGCGTCGAGGTCAGCGGTAGTAACTACAAATGCTCCACCGGACATGGGAGATTCCCCCTGCTCTAGAACTTCAGGTCGTACTTCTTGGTTCGTACGCCTCTTCCGACGAGGACCCTGCCACGTCGGTTCCACCCTGTCGCGACTTCTTTGGAAGTAGTTGCGCTTGTAAACGGTGTCGGGTGAAACCAGGTGTCAGTAGAGGATTCGCGACTGCGAAAAGTCCTCGTCATCGTCACTCATACGAGGAAGTTGCCCACTCGGACCGGCGACGGCGGCAGAACCGAGAGTGACCGGCGGCGGTGTCTCAGCCGGCACTGGAGCAGGTGGAGCAGTGAGTTCCGCGGCGTCCGGCAACTGCTCGACGGGCAGTCCGCGGTCGGCGCGGAACCCGGTGGCCGCTGCACGCACGTCCGGCGAAGTGGCCGATGCGCCGGGCTCGACCCGGCGTTCGCGAGCCTGCCTGGCCAGGTCACTCGTGCGTTCCCGCAGCTTGGCATTGCGTTCACCGGCCTCACCGGCGGCGCGACGGGCACGGGTGACGGCGGCTCCCACCTCTGCGCGGAACCGGCTCAGGGCCTCGGTGGCGGACATTGGCTACTCCCCTGACGTCACTGCGGCTGCTTGATGTCCAGCGAGCGGACGATCTGCTCGCAGGCGCTGCGGACGGCCGCCTTGCCTGCGTCGGTCGCCTGGCAGCCCACGCTCACCTGGACCTTGCCGACGAACTGGATGTACCAGTCCACTCCGGCTCCGCTCACTTCTTCGCGATAGTGAACAACAGACTTGCCCGCGAATGTGGTCGCATCAGCAAATCCGGAGACCTTCTCGCCGTCCTTGGCGCGCTTGTCGTATTGGTCCTGCAGTTCTTTGAGCGCACGCGGGCGATCCACATCGCTGTTGTATTGGAGGGTTTGCTCCTGCACAGCAATGCGGTCGGCGGGCGATTCCCCGCCGGTCGTTTTGCGGTCGACCGGTTGCAAAAGCACCTGCCGGTCCTTCGGCAAACCGCCCGTCTGCTCCCACCCGTCCGGCAGGGTGAAGCGGTAGTCGTACACGGCGATCTGGTTGACCGGCGGGTTCTGCTGCTGCGCTTCCTTCCGGTTCAGCCACCAGTAACCGCCGGCGCCGGCCGCCGCGAGCACCAGCACGACGCCGATCGCGATGAAGAGCGGTGCTTTGCTCTTCTTCTGCCGAGGCGGCTGCGCGGTGGGGAACGCGGACGGGAACTGCGCGACGGGCGGCGGCGTGATCCGGCGGGTGATCTTGCGGGTGGTGTCGTCGGTCACCCGCAGGTTGTGGGTCACCTCACCAGGACCGCCCTTCGGCGGCGTCTGCAGGGAGCCCTGGGGCGCCATACCGCCGGTCCGTTCCGGGTCGAGGCTGACGGCCCGCAACGCGCCGCGGGCGACGACGGTCTCCGGCTGGTCGATGCTCGTCGGCACCACCCGGATGTGCTCGTGGACCATCCGCGCGACGAGCGGAATCCGGCTCGACCCGCCGACGAGGAACACCCCGGCCAACTGCTGAGGTGCGAGACCGGCGTCACGCACGGCGGCGCCGACCAGAGCGGCCGCCCTGCTCAGCGGCGCGGTGATCAACTGCTCCAGGTCGGACCGCGTCACGTGCGCGTCGGGGAACGGCGGCGGCATCGGCACGTCGGTGTAGGCGTGCCGGGACAGCGTCTCCTTGGCACCCCGCACGTCCTGGCGCAGCACCCGCCGCTTGCGCCGGTCGGCCATCTCGCGGCCTTCGACGAGCTGCCGCCACGCCTCGGGGTCCTTGGCCGCGACCAGCCCGCCGACGTGCTCCAGCAACGCCTGGTCGACGTCCGCACCACCGAAGGTCGGGTCGCCCTTGGCGGACAGCACCCGGAAGCTCTTGCCCGTGCGCGTCACCACACTCGCGTCGACCGTTCCGCCACCGAGGTCGAGCACGGCGAGCGCTGCACCGTCGGGAACGGAGTGGCTCGCGGAGTGGAAGACAGCGGCCGCCACGGGCTCCGGCACGAGCACGAGCTCGCGGCCAAGCCCCCGCGCCGCCTGAAGCAGCACTCGGGTGCGAACAGTTCCCCAGTCAGCGGGATGGGTGAGGACGAGCAGATCGACGGGTGCCCCGCCACCGACCCGGCGCGCTTCTCCGACCGCACGGGTCAGCACCGCGCGCACGACATCCACAACGGGCAGCACAGTGCTGCCCAGCAGAAGCTCACCCTCGTCGACGCGGCGCTTCGGGTGCGGCTCGTAGCGGGCAGGGTCGACCGCGGCCTGGCGCTCGGCCTCGTGACCGACGAACAACGTCCCGTCGGCGGCGGCGAACACGGCGGACGGCACCAGCGGCTGGCCGTCGAACACGACGACCTGCGGCTCCCGGCCGTGCACCGAGACGGCGACGCAGGTGCTCGACGTGCCGAAGTCGACCGCGACGTGCAGGCTCATGCACCTTCCCCTCTTCCGGGCACATGCTTACCCGATGCGGCAGGCCTGGACATCACGGATGGCAAAGGTCGCACTCACTCAGGTCCCGGTCCGCGCACCAGCGCGAGCTTCGTCTCCAGCCCCGCCGCCCGGTCGTTGCCCACGGCACGAGCCAGTTCCAACGCCTGTTCCCAGGCCCGCACCGCGTCGTCGTGCCGCCCCAGCCGGAACAGCACCGGGCCCAGGCCTTCTTCCAGCGTCACGATCTGCGTGCGCACGTCGGTGAACTTCCGCAGGCCCACCATGCACTGTTCCAAGACGACGAGTGCTTCGTCGAGCCTGCCGAGCGCGGCCAGCGGAACAGCGATCATGGACTCCGTCCGTGCGGACAGGTACTCGTCACCGGACCTGCGGAGGGCTGCCCGCGCCCGTTCCCCTTCCTGGAGCGCCTCCTCGTAACGACGGAGGTTGTTGAGCGTTCCCATGATGTTGGCCAGGCAGATGCACTCGAGGTGCAGCTGACCGGTCTCGATCGCCAGCGCGAGACTGCGGCGGTTGCAGTCGAGCGACTCCTCACGCCTGCCTGTCGACAGGTACGCGATGCTCATGTTGTTCAGGCCGGACGCCGCGGCGACCAACTCTCCAGCCTCATACACGAGTGGAAGCGCCGTCTCGAAACCGTGCAGGGCGTCCTCGAACCGCTTGACGTCGACGTACATCGAGGCGAGCTTCAGCTTGAGCATGCCCCGCTCGCGCGAGGAGCCGAGGTCCTGGACCGCCTCGAACATCGGCACGAGCTCACGATCGCGAACCCGTTCGATGAGGGTGTGCGTGCGCAGGTGCACCGGGACCATCTGGGCCAGCAGGTCCCAACCCCGAGCGATGGCCGCGTACATCACCGCACCGAGGTTGTCCCACTCGTTGCGGCACCAGGCGAGAGAGTCCAACCGCGTCGAGAAGTGCTGCGGCACGACATCGGTCGACCTCTCTCCGGCCTGCATCGCCTGGCTGGCCTCATGCAGTGCCACGGCGTTCTCGAGGGTGTGGACGTACCACTCCGTGAGCCTCAACGCGGCGGCCTCGTCGTCACCGCACAGCTCGGCAGAGTAGGCGAGCAACAGGTCGTGCATGTCGTAACGACCTGGTGAACGGGTCTGCACGAGGTGGTCCGCGACGAGCCGTTCCAGCAGCCGGCGTGCGTGTGCGACGGTCACTCCGGCCAGTGCGGCCGCGGCGCTGACGTCGAGATCGGCTCCGGGATGGACGGACAGCAGGCGGAACATCCGGGCGGATGCGGGGTCGAGCGCCCGGTACGACCACGAGAACACCGCGCGCACGTCGATGTCGTCGAAGTCGGTCAACGCGTCGAGCCGCTCGGTGCGCAGCTCGGCGGCGAACTCGTGCAGCGGGGTGTCCGGGAACCGCGCCACCCGTTCGGCGAAAACGCGCAGCGCCAACGGTAATCCGGCGCACTGTTCGACGATCTCGCGGACAGCCTCGGGTTCCGCGTCGAGCCGTGCGGCCCCCAGCACCGCGGCGAGCAGCGCACCCGACTCGTCGTTGTCCAGTTGCTGCAACGCAACGCTCGTCGCGCCGTACCGGACCATGAGCGGGCGCAGCTGGTTGCGGCTCGTGATGAGCACCCGGACGCTGGACGTGCCCGGCAGCAGCGGCAACACCTGCTGGCTCGTGGCCGCGTTGTCCAGCACCAGCAACATCCGCCGCCCGGCCAGTTCGGTCCGCAGCAACGCGAACCGCGCCTCCTCGCCGGCCGGCAGGTCCTTCACGCCCAGCCCGAGCAGCAGGAACTCCGCCGCCTGGCCGGGACTGACCGGCTGCGCCTCGCGGTCGAACCCCCGCAGGTTCAGGTAGAGGTCGCCATCTGGACAGTCCTGCCGCACCGAATGCGACCACTGCAGCGCGAGGGCCGTCTTGCCGACGCCACCGGCGCCGTGCACCACGGTGATCCCGTTCTCCTTGCCCAGCAACGAAAGTTGTTCGTCGCGGCCGACGAAGTTGTGCACCCCGGCCGGCAACTGGCGTGGCACCGCCCGGCGATCCACGTGGCCGACGTCCGCGCGGAGGATTCGCTGGTGCAGGTCGCGCAACGCCGGTCCGGGGTCGACGCCCAGCTCGTCCGCGAGCAGCGTCCGGATCTCCTGGTACGCCGCGAGCGACTCGGCCTGCTGACCGGAGCGGTAGAGCGCGAGCATCAGCTGCCGCCAGAACGACTCGCGCATCGGGTGATCGGCCACCAGCGACCGCAGCTCTGCCACCAGTTCAACGGCGTGACCGCGGTCGAGGTCGGCGTCGATCCGGCGTTCCAGCACGACGAGCCGTTCGTCGAGCAGCCGCGGCACGTCGTCGCGGTGCAGCGCGTCCGACTTGACGTTGCCGAGCACCGGTCCGCGCCACAACGCGGCGGCCGCGGCGAAGTCGCCGGAACCCGCCAGTGCGCGGAACCGCAGCAGGTCCAGCTCGTCCTGTCCGATCTCCGCCCGGTAGCCGCCGCTGGCCGTGCGCACGCAGCTGGCGGGGCCGAGCGCCTGCCGCAGGCGGGTGACGACCATCTGCAGGGTCTTGTGGCCCCGGTCAGGCGACGGTGGCTCGCCGTCCCACAGCCGTTCGACCAGCTCGTCGACTGAGACGAACTGGTTGGCGCGCAACAACAACGTCGACAACAGCACCCGTCCGCGACCAGCCGGCACCTCCACCGGTTCGCCGCCGACCAGCACTTCCAGCGGGCCGAGCACCCGGAACTCGACGGTCACCGATCACGCCTTTCGCCGGGCCTCCGCCAGCGCGGCCCGCAGTCGTTGCTCGGCAACTGCGTCACCGGCATCGGCGTAATCCTCCAGGGCGGCGGTGGCCATGTCGATCACCTTGCCGTACAGCTCAAGCGCCAGAGTCGCCTCGACGACCACGGCCACCGCGCGCACGGCGCCGCGCCGCTCGCCGAGTCCTTCGAACAGGGAAAGAGCTTGCTGCGCACCGGCCAGCGCGAGCGCCGCGTCTCCGAGCGCGAGATCGACCTGGGCCACCTGGGTCGTGCAGTAGGCGGTACCTCTGTTCTCATCGAGCTTCACCATCAGCTCCAACGCCTCACGGCTCGCCGCACTCGCCCGCTCGAGATCACCGTTGGCCAGTGCGCTCGACGCGATCCTGCTGAGCACGAGTGCGGCCTCGTCCGGGGCACCGCCACGAGCGGTCGCCAACGCCTCGTCCATGAGTCGCACCGATTCCTCGTAGCGCCCGCCGGCGGCGAGCATCATGCCCAGCTCCCGCAAGCTGCCCGACAGGAGCTGCCGCAGTCCACTCGCCCGCGCTGCGACCACGGCCCGCTCGGCCAGCGCCACCTGCGGCTGCCCGGTGTGGACCATCGTGTAGTAAGTCAGCGAACCCAATGCGACGGCCAGCTCCGCCTGAGCGTCGATGGCCTCGAATGCGTCGGCGCATCGCGCGTACCCGGCGAGATTCTCGTCGGTGACACCACGCGTCACCTGCTGGTGGAGCAGATCCAGGTGTGAGCGCCACGCCACGAGCTCGTCGCCGTTGGCGAACGCCGCCTCTCGAAGCAGTTCGCGGAGCTGTACGACCCGCTCGTGGGAGTAGTAGACGTCGAGGTAGTAGAGCGCGCGATCCTCGAGGTGAGCGGCTTCCTGGATCCAGTTCGCCCGCAGGCAGTACGTGATCGCCCGGTCGATGTTGACCATCTCGGCTACCAGGAGCCGCTGGTCGTCCCCTGCCAACCGCGCGATCTCGGCGCGATCCAGTGCGGTCGAGGCCACGATGGGCTGCAACGGCAACGCATCGGCTCCGACCCAGTCCGCGACGGCCACGTCGGCGAGGGTCGTGAGCAACGCGATGTAGTTGCGCATGGCCGCCTGCACGACCTGTTCGTCCTCCTCCCGCACGAGCTCGGCGGCGTACACCGCGAGCAGGTCGTGCAGGCGGTAGCGGGGCTCACCGGTCGCATCGACGCCCACCTCGTCGAGCAGGTTCGCTTCCACGAGCCGTTCGACGAGGCGCTCGCCATCACCGTCGGCCAACACGCCCACCGCCCACGACGCGACGTCCGTGGCGCCGAGCAGACCGAGCCTGCGGAACGCCGTGGCCGCGTCGGCCGGCAGCGCCTCGTAGCTGGGCCCGAACGCCGCACGCACCTCCAGGTCGCCCATGGTGAGCTCGTCCAGGCGGTGACGTTCGTCGGACAACCGGCGGGCCAGTGAGCTCAGCGGCAACGACTCACGCGCGACCAGGCGTGCCCCCGCGACCCGCAGTGCGAGCGGAAGGCCGCCGCACGCACCGGCGATCGCGCTGACCGCAGCCTGGTCAGTGGCGGCCCGTTCGGCTCCGACGATGCTCGACAGCAACGCGATCCCGTCGTCGCCCCCGAGCGGCGGCACGCGTACGCTCTGCGCCCCTTCAACCTGGACGAGCTGATTCCTGCTGCTGATCAGCACCGCGCACCCGGCCGTGCCCGGCAACAGCGGCCGCACCTGGTCGGGGCCGGCCGCGTCGTCCAGCACCACCAGCATCGCGCGATCGGCCAGCCGCGCGCGGAAAGCAGCACTGCGCGCTTCCACGCCGTCCGGCAAAGCGGAAGCGGGCACGTCCAAGGCGACCAACAGCTCGGCGAGGACCTCCACCGGTTCACGCGGGGCACCACCGGCGCCGTTGAGCCGGACGAAAAGCTGGCCGTCGGGAAAGCGAGGACGCAGCCGATGCGCGGCCTTGATCGTGAACGCGCTCTTGCCGACGCCGGGAGCACCGGTCAGGACGACCACCGGCACACCCGGTGCCGCGAGCTTCTCCTCGATCTTGCTGAACAGCTCCGCCCGGCCGACGAAGCCGGCGGTGTCGGGCGGCAGCTGGCAGACCGACTTCCGGCCGGAGGGCTCCAGCACGTCACCGTTGAGCAGCGCGAGGTGCAGCTGCCTCAGTTCCGGTGACGGGTCGACGCCCAGCTCGTCGGCCAGCAACCTGGTGAGCTCGCGGTAGCTCTCGAGCGCCTCACCCTGCCGTCCGGAGCGGTAGAGCGCGGTCATCCGCTGGGCCCAGAACCGTTCCCGCAGCGGGTGCTGCCTGGTCAACGCGATCAGCTCGGTCACGAGGTCGCTCGCCCGGCCGCGGCCGAGGTCGGCGTCGATGCGACGTTCCAGCGCGTCGAGGCGTTCGGCTTCGAGCCGCGGCAAGTCGTCGCGGTGCAACGCGTCCGACGCCACGTTCGTGAGCGCCGGACCACGCCACAGCTCCGTGGCCGACGCGAAGTCACCTGTCTTCACCAGCTCGCGGAACCTCAGCAGGTCGAGCTCCTCCGGCCGGACCTCAGCCAGATAACCGCCAGGAGTCGTGCGCACGCAGTTGGCCTCGCCCAGGGCCTGCCTGAGGCGCAGGACCGTCGTCTGCAACGTCTTGTGCGCCCGGTCGGCCGTGGGCGGCTCGCCTTCCCACAGGCGGTCGATGAGCTCGTCCACCGACATGAACTGGTTGGGGCGCAGCAACAACGTTGCGAGCAACACGCGCCCGCGTCCACCTGCGACGGTCACCGGCTCGCCGTCGAGCAGCACTTCGAGAGGTCCGAGCACGCGGAACTCGACGTTCACGGTCCCCCTTCCGCCGGGTGGACGAGTGTGACATCCGTTCACAAGTCTGCCCAAGTCCTGGTAGATCCACATGTCGCTGTCGCCGGTTTCACGCCTGCGGGACGTCGCAGGTTGCCCGACCGGCCATAGAATTCGCGCGTGCAGGGGGCGGAATATCGCGTGCTGGGGCCGTTGGAGGTGTTCTTCAACGGCGCACCGGTGGCGGTGCCCACCGGCAAGGGCCGCGTGCTGCTCGCGACATTGTTGTTGCGCCCCAACCGGTTCGTCTCGGCTGACGAACTCGTCGAGCGCCTGTGGAACGGCTCACCTCCGTCCGTCGACCGGGCGGCCAAGACCTTGCAGATGACCGTCCTTCGCCTGCGACAGGCGCTCGGCCCGGCGAACTGCATCTCCACCAGCGCGAACGGCTATCTCGCCGGGGTCGAGAACCTCGATCTCCTGCGCTTCCGCTCACTGGCGCACACCGAGCCGCACGCGGCGCTGGCGCTGTGGCGCGGCGCGGTCCTCGGAAACGTCGTCTCGGAGGCGTTGCACCGCGAGGACGTACCAGGGCTCGTCGAGGAGCATCTCGTGGTGCTGGAGCGGCGGATCGAGCACGACCTCGACGCCGGCCGGACGACCGAGCTGGTACCGGAGCTGCGAGCGTTGACCACCGAGCACCCCCTGCGGGAACGGTTCTGGGCGCACCTCATGATCGCGCTCTACCGCTCGGACCAGCAGGCGGCGGCGCTGGGGGCGTACCAGCAGGTCAGTCGCCTGCTGGCCGACGAACTGGGCATCGATCCGGGCCTGCTGCTGCGCGACCTGCACCAGTCGATCCTGCGGTCCGAGCCGGTGCTCGGCACGCGACGCGACGCCGTGGTGCCGCGGCAGCTGCCGGCTGATCTCGCCCGCTTCACCGGACGCACCGACGACCTCGCCCGGCTCGACGCGCTGTTGCCGACGGGCACCGTCGGACAGGCGGTCGTGATCTCGGCGATCGCCGGCTCCGCCGGTGTCGGGAAGACGGCTCTCGCCGTGCACTGGGCACATCGAGTGCGGGATCGGTTCCCGGACGGGCAGCTGGCGGTGAACCTGCGCGGCTACGACCGCGAGGAGCCGCTGACCCCGCACGACGCGCTCGGCCAGCTGCTGCGCGGCCTCGGTCACTCGAAGCACGAGATTCCCGTCGAGACCGAGCAGCGAATCGGCGTGTACCGGTCGTTGCTCGCCGACCGGCGCGTCTTGGTGCTCCTCGACAACGCGCGCACGGCAGAACAGGTGCGACCGCTGCTGCCCGCGGGCGACCGGTCCGTCGTCGTGATCACGAGCCGGTCCGATCTGCGCGGCCTGGTCGCGTTGAACGACGCCAAGGTGCTGAAGCTCGGTGTGCTGCCGCTCGACCAAGCGGTGCAGCTGCTGGAGAACGTGATCGGCGTGGACCGCACACGGGCGGAACCCGAGGCCACCGCCGAACTCGCCAGGCTGTGCGCATGTCTCCCGTTGGCGTTGCGCATCGCCGCGTCTCTACTCGTGGGCGAGCCGCAGCTGCGAGTGCGCGAGTTGGTGAACCAGCTCAGCACCGAGGACCGGCTGGCGACGCTGGAGGTCGACGACGACCGGCAAGCGGCGGTCAGTGCCGCGTTCGATCTCTCCTACACCGCGCTCACGCCGGAACAGCAACGGATGTTCCGCGTGCTCGGGCTCGCGCCCCGCGCCGACTTCACGCCGATGTCCGCCGGTGCCCTGTTGGGAGTGCCGAGCAGCCAGGCGCTCAAGCTGTTGCGCGCACTGGCACGGGCTCATCTCGTCGAAGAGCAGGCACCTCAACGGTTTTCCCAGCACGACCTGCTCCGGCTGCACGCCCGCGAACGTGCGCTGACCGAGGAATCCGCTGAGCAGCGACGGGCCTGCGCCGTGCGACTGCTCGACCACTACCTGCACTCCATCGACAACGCCGGTCGCCTGACCAACGCGCATGGTGCCGACAAGCCGCTGACGAAGCGTGACCCAGTGGTCGAAGCGGTCGGTTTCAGCGACAAGGACACCGCACTGGCGTGGTGCCTGGCAGAGCACGACCTGCTCGTCGAGCTCTGCGAGTTCGCGTCCACCGAGAGGCACTTCGAACACGCGTGGAAGCTGCCGTACGCCATGCTGGCCTACCTGTCGCGCCACGCGACGACCGGCGAGTACCTCCGCATCTTCACCATCGCGCTCAACGCGGCCCGGCAGCTGCAGGATCGGCACGGCGAGTCCGTCGCGTTGCACCTCCTGGGTCTCACCAACAAGAACCTGCACCGCTACGAGGAAGCGGAGCGGGCTCTGCTGGAAGCGCTCCGCATCCGGCACGAGATCGGCTTCCAGCGCGGTGTCGCCGTCACCGAAGCGGAGCTGGCGAGCACCTACCTCTGGCAAGGCCGCCACGACGAGGCCCAGCTGCACTACCGCGAATCCGTCGAACAGTGGCGGCAGCTGGGCAACGACGTCGGCTGGTCCGTTTCGATGAACAGCCTCGCGTGGACCCTCGTTCGCGGAGGCGACTTCGCCGAGGCGGTCGTGGTCGCGAAGGAAGCGCTCGCCGTGCAGGAACGGCTGGAAGCGCCGAGACATTCGACCTATGACACGCTCGCCCAGGCATATGCCGGATTGGGCGATCTGAACGAAGCGGCGCGGACCTACCGCGACATCTTCGCCTCCGGGACCCTCGCCAACGCGGGCGTTCGGGAGAAGGCCGAGATCATGTGTCACGGTGCCGACGTCCTCAACCGTGTCGGAGACCGGCAGGCGGCGCTGGAGCACGCTCGCGAAGGTCTGGCGCTCGCGGAGCGCGGTGGTCAGGCCCTGGCCGAGCGGGCTCGGCGGCTGGTGCAGGAAATCGAGGCGGGCTAAGCGATTTCGGCGATGCGGGCTCGCCGTCGAGCAGCACCTCCAACGGCGTCAGGACGCGGTGCTCGGCTCGCGCAACATCCACCCAGGTCATGGGCAGTGCAGACGCGCTGTGACGGCAGTGTGAGCAAAGTGTGAGCGGCCTCGGGCAGAGTTCTCCTCAGCGGTGCTGGTGGCGCAAGACCTGGGGGGCCACCAGCACCGCTCATCAGTTTTCGGGGAGCGCGGCGAGCTTGGCCCGCACTTTGTCCGCAAACGGATGCTGGTGGTGCTCGTAGGTCGCGAGCGCCTCAATCCACCAACGGCGCGCTTCGCCGATGTCACCGACACCCTGATGCGCCTCGCCCAGCCATCTCTGGACATTGACGATATCGGCCCAACTTCCCGCTCGTTCGAACAGACCGATGGCGGAAGTGAGTGCCGTGACGGCCTTGCCGAACTCACCGAGTTTCACGAGGATGGCGCCCTTGGTCATGAAGTCGTGCCCCCGGTCATAAGCGTTCTCCCTGGCCGTCCCCAGCGCTTCAAGCGCAGCGCAGCGCTCAAGTGCTTTCTGGTAGTCGCCCACGGCCAACAGGCCTTCAACAACCTGATGCAGAGCCATACCGATCCGCGCGGCATTCGCACTGACGTCCCGGCGCTGCAACTCAAGGGCCGCCTCGGCGACCTCCAACGACTCGTGGGGCCGATCCAGCAGCACCAGCGTCCACGCGATGCCGCTCTGGCAGCGCACCTGCCCAGGCACGTCTCCCAGTTCTGCATACGCACGACTGGCGGCTTCGAACCTGGACTTGCTTTCCTCGAACCCGCCGAGCCGGCTGCAGACGACGGCTCCGAAGAACATCATCTTCGCGGCGTGCTGGTGTTCACCGATTCGGGCCGCGGCCAGCTCCGCGCTGCTGAGCACCCACAACCAGTCCCGCCACGGACCGAACCGATCGATCAGGTCGAAGGCGATCCACGCCAGTTGCCAGGTGTGGCGATCGAAGTTTTGCGCCTCGCTGTGCGCGATCACCGCTCGCAACACGTTCTGCTCGGCACGGAACCAGCCGTGGACCGCCGAGAGGTCCTCGAACACTTCCGGACAAGTGCCCGGCGTCATGAGCGGCTCGTTCGGAAGCGGCCGGTGACTCGCCTGATGGGTCGCGTGGATGGCGATCAAGGTGTGGAGATAGTGGTCGAACGTGCGCTCCATAGCGGCTGCGCGAGCTTCGGCGGTCTCCTCCGCTGCCACCCGATCGGCTGCGTACACGCGCAACAGGTCGTGGCACGCGAACCGGCCGGGCACGTGCTCGACCAGCAGGTTCGCCCTGACCAGCTCTCGCACGCATTCCCGCGCCTCATCCGCGGACACGCCCGCGAGACTCGTCGCAGCGGGCACCGTGATGTCCGGCCCAGGATGGACTCCGATGAGCCGGAACATCCGCGCCGCCGCAGCGCTGAGCTGCTGGTACGACCACTGGAACACCGCACGGACGCTGGTCGCCGCGTCACCCGTGTCCAGGGTGTCGAGCCGGGTGCGTTCATCGGCCAGCTCCGCGACCAACGCGGACAGCGGCAGCTTCGGAGACTGCGCCGCACGTGCCGCCACGATCGCGAGGGCGAGAGGCAAGCCGCCACACCACTTGATCAGCTCGTCGGCGACCCCGACGCGTTCGGCACCCAGACGGCTGACCAGCAAGGCGTAGGCCTCGGCAGGACTCAGCACGTCCAGCGCCAACTGCTGCATGCCCTCGTTGACGACCAGCCCGGTGAGCCGGTCGCGGCTGGTGATCAGCACCAGGCAGGCGGAAGGACCCGGCAGCAACGGGCGAACGTGCTCGGCGTCGCGGGCGTTGTCGAGCAGGACCAGCATCCGGCGGTCGGCGACAAGGCTGCGGTACAGCGCAGCCTGAGCCTCAAGATCAGGCGGGATTCGGTCGGGGGCAATGCCGAGGGCGCCGAGGAAGCGGCTCAGCGCGTCGCCTGGCGCCATCGGGTCGCGGTGCTGGTCGAAGCCGCGCAGGTTCACGTACAGCTGGCCGTCCGGAAAACGATCGGCAACCCCGCGCGCCCAGTGCACGGCCAAGGTCGTCTTCCCGACACCAGCCGTGCCGGTGATGGCCGCGATCACCAGGTCTTCACCGCGCACCAGGTCGCTGAGGCCACCCAACTCGGAGGCCCGGCCGACGAACCGCGGCACGGCAGTCGGGAGTTGGCGAGGGATGGGCCCGCGCACACGCACCGAGCCGGACAACACCTGTTGGTGCACAGCCCGCAGTTCCGAGCCGGGATCGACGCCGAGCTCGTCAGCCAGCAGCGCGCGCACATCCTGGTACGCCGCCAGCGCCTGCGCCTGTTGCCCGGACTGCGCCAACGCCAGCATCAGCTGGCCCCAGAACACTTCCCGGAACGGGTGTGCGACAACGAGTCCGCGCAGCTCGGCGACCAGGTCGGCGGCTCGGCCGGCGTCCAGGTCGGCGCCGATCCGTCGTTCCAGCGCCAGCAACCACTCCTCGGTCACCGGAGCGACGTCGTGCTGGTGCAGTGGGTCGGACTGCACGTCGGAGAGCATCGGACCGCGCCACAAGCCCACCGCGGCAGCGAAATCGCCGCTCGAAACCAACGCGCGGAACCGCGTCAGGTCGAGAGCGGAAGGATTCAGCTCGGCTCGGTAGCCGCCGCGTGACGTCTGCACGCAGTTCGCCGGACCCAACGCCCGGCGCAACCTGGTCACGATCATCTGCATCGTCTTGCGCGCCCGGTCCGGCGTCGGCGGATCCCCGTCCCACAGCCGCTCCACCAGCTCACGGGTCGGCACGAACCGGTTGGGGCGCAACAGCAAAGTCGCCAGCAGCACGCGGCAGCGCCCGGCCGGCACCGGCACGGCGACGCCGTCGACGAGGACCTCCAGCGGTCCGAGGACCCGGTACTCGACGGACAAGGTTCCTCCTCCCGAGCGACATGTGACCGAAGTGTGAGCGCCGCACAAGACCATATGACTGGCCGGCCCCACCGCAGTTACCTCCCTCTTCACTGCGGCGGGGCCGGCCGCTCAACCAAGCTCAGCCAAGCTCAACCAAGCCGGGACAGCAGCTCGCGCACCTCGTCCGCCTTCGCGAAGCCGAGGTCGTCGTAGACGTCGAGCGCCGCGAGGTAGTGGCCGCGGGCCGCGTCGAGCTCGCCCAGCTCCCGTTTCAGGTCGGCCAGCCGCACCAGCGTGTCGGCCTGGTAGTGCCGGTACGACAGCGCGGCCTGGAGTTCCGCGGACCTGAGGTAGTTCGCCTCCGCGTCGGCGTACCGGCCCAGCGCGCGGTAGATGCTGCCGAGCGTGTCGCGGTTCGAGGCCACCGCTGTGTCGCGCTCGTCCGGCACCAGCTCCAGGAACAGGTCGCGGGCGCGCACGGCCCAGATCACCGCCTCCTCGTGGTCGCCGAGCTCGTTGTGCACGAACCCGAGCGACGCCGCGACACTGGCGATCTCGATCTGGTCGCCGCTCGCCGACGCCACCTCCAACGCACGCGACAGCGGTGCCAGAGCGTCTGCGTACTTGCCCTGACGGCCCAGCAGGTACGCGAGGCCACGCAGGTCGTTGGAGAGTCCGATCTGGTCGCCCAGCTGGGAGTCCAGGGCGACGGCCGCTCGCAGCTGGTCCGCTGCCTCGTCGAACTCCCGCTCCGGCACCAGGAACGACACCAGGCCGCGCCGGGCCCGGCACTGTCCCACCAGGTCACCGGACCGCTCAGAGGCCGCGATGGCCAGGCGTTGCAGGCGTTCGCCTTCCCGCCATCGGCCGGTCGCGAGCAGGAAGTGGCGGATCGCCCACACCGTGCGCCACACGTGCCCGTCCAGACCCGCCTCACCCGCCGCGGTCACGGCCGGACCGAACACCGCGCGTTCGGCGGCGAACCAGCCGTCGGCGTCCGTGGTCGTGAGAAACGTGAGCACGACCGCGCCCGGTGCCGCAGGTGGAGTCGTGATGGGCTGGCGCAAGGGGTCCGACTTGGCGACGGCGGCCAGCGCCGAGTGCATGAAGTGGTCGAAGAACCGGTGACGGGCCTCCGAACGTTCCGCCGGGGACAGCCGGTGAGCCGCCTCCTCCGTCGCGTACGACCGCATCAGGTCGTGCAGCCGGTAGCGGTCGTTCTGGCACGTGATCAGGCTGTAGCGGACCAACTCGTCCAACGCGTCGGCCGACCGCGAACCCAGCAGGCTCGTCGCGGCCGCCTCGGTCACGTCGGGGCCGGGGTGCAGGCCGAGCAGCACGAACAGCCGGGCAGCCGTCGGGCTCAGGCACCCGAACGTCCACGAGAACACCGCGCGCACGCTGGTCAACGGATCGTCGGTGTCCAACGCGTCCAACGCGGCGTGTTCGAGCTCCTCCACGAGCATGCCCAGCGGGTGCTGGTCGAGCGTCGCCCGTGCCGCCACCACCGCTAGCGCCAACGGCAGTCCCGCGCACAGCTCGACCAGCCGCGTGGCCGCCTCCGGTTCCGCCGCGACCCGTTCCGCGCCGACCCTCCCGCCGAACAGCACCATCGACTCGCCGGGATCGAGCACGTCCAACGGGAACGCGCTGGCAGAAGCCAGGCTGCGCAGGCAGTTGCGGCTGGTGATCACCGCGAGGCTGCGCGACCCGCCCGGCAGCAACGGCCGCACCTGCGCCAGGTCGCGGACGTTGTCGAGCAGCACCAGCACGCGCCGCCGCGACAGCAGCTCGCGGTAGCTGTCCAGCATCGCCTCGGTGCCGACCGGGATCTCGTCCGCCGGCATGCCGAGCGCCAGCAGGAAGTCGCGCGCCGCGCTGTTCGGGTTCACCGGCGCACCGGTCGGGTCGAAGCCGCGCAGGTCGGCGTGGAGCTGTCCGTCCGGGAACCGGCCGGCGACCCGGTGCGACCACTGCACCGCGAGCGACGTCTTGCCGATGCCGCCGCTGCCGCTGATCACCGCGATCAGCTGACCGGACGCCAGCACGGCGTCGAGTCTGTCCAGTTCGGACTCACGGCCGACGAAGTGCGGCAAGGCGGTCGGCAGCTGCCGCGGCACGTGCTGCGGCACCGGACTCGGCACGTCCCCGGCCAGCACCTGCCGCTGGGCGTCCCGCAGGTGCGGACCCGGTGCGACACCGAGCTGTTCGTCCAGCAGCACGGTGGCCTCACGGTGCGCGGCGAGCGCGTCCGCCTGCTGACCACCGCGGTGCAACGCGAGGATCAGCTGCGCCCAGAACTTCTCGCGCAACGGGTACTGCGCCGTGAGCACCCGCAGCTCCGGCACCAGCTCCACCGCGACGCCCCGTGCGAGGTCGTCGTCGATCCGGTGCTCCAGCGCAACCAGCCGTTCCTCGGCCAGTGCGGGCACGGCGTCGCGGTGCAACGACTCCGACGAGACGTTCGCGAGCACCGGCCCGCGCCACAACGCCGTCGCCTCCGCGTGTGCACCGCTGTGCAAGTGCGCCCGAAAACGCAGCAGGTCCAGTTGTTCCGGCTCGACCACGGCCGCGTAGCCACCCGCGCCGGTGCGCACGCAGCTCGCCGGCCCGAGCGCCTGCCGCAGCCGGGTCACGACCATGTGCACCGTCTTGCCCGCGCGGTCCCTGCTCGGCGGCGTGCCGTCCCACAGCCGTTCGACGATCTCATCGGTCGACACGAACTCGTTGGCGCGCAACAGGAGCGTGGCCAGCAGCACGCGACACCGACCGGCCGGCACCGCGACCGGGACACCGTCGAGCAGGACCTCCAGCGGTCCCAGCACGCGGTACTCGACTCGCACGTCGTCCCTCCCCCAGGTGAGAACGAACGTCGAGTCTATGGGCGTGGAGCCGGTGTGACCGAAGTGTGAGCGCAACAGTGCACAGTGGTGTTCAGCCGGACGACGAGAGTGACAACGAGGTTTTGGGGGGTGTCACGATCGTCGGCCTCCGACCGGGTCGGCCCTCCCCAGTGGGTCGTCCTGAAGACGAGATCCGGTCATGGGGGAACCGGACAGTCCCCTGCTGTTCGGTGTGGGCCCGCGGCTTCGGCTGCGGGCCCTTTTACTTTGTCCGCAAGATGCCCTGACGTCCGACGACAGCAGATGTCATCGAGGCGTGAGCAGCGCGAGAGAGGCGTCCGGCAAAGTCTTCCTCAACCGGTTCGACGGAGGCGGGCAAGACCTGGGGGAACCTCCGAAGAATCCCGGCCGGTGCGGTCTACTCCCTCTTGACCGCACCGGATCCGGGACCGGCAATGGGGGGAAGCAGGTAGAACCCCTGCTACCTGAGTGGGCCCGCGGCTTCGGCTGCGGGCCCTTTCACGTTGCGCGCAAACGGACGCGGGGCCCCTTCGAGTCGACGAAAGGGCCCCGCGTCCGGTGTTCGTGCTTAGTCCGGTGCGATCCAGGCGAACTGGATGCGCTGCTGACCGTGCTTGCGGGTCACCATCGTGCCCCGGCCAGGAGGCTGCGGCGACGGCTTGAGGTTGCCGACGATGTTGCCCTCCTCCTTCGAACCGGAACCCACGAAGATCGGCGCCGAGATCTCCTTCAGCTTGCCCATCACCGGGTCGTACATCGCGCGGGACGCACCACCCATGCGCCGGACCAGGATGATGTGCAGACCGACGTCCTTCGCCTGCGGGATGAACTCGGCGAGCGGCTGCAGCGGGTTCGTGCCACCTTGCGGCGCCACCAGGTCGTAGTCGTCGACCACGATGAACACCTCGGGACCCGTCCACCAGGACCGGTTCTTGAGCTGCTCCTGCGTGACGTCCGGGCCGGGCATGCGCTTGGTGAGCGAGCCCTTGATCTCCTGGACGTTCTGCGCGAGCTGGGTGCCCGACACCGCGTAGCTGAGCAGGTGGTCGGTGTCGATGAACCCGAGCATCGTGCGGCGGAAGTCCGCGAGCAGGATCAACGCCTCGGCCGAGGTGTAGCTCGTCATGATGCCGCGGACGATCGTGCGCAGGATGTTCGTCTTGCCCGCCTCGCCGTCGGCCAGCGCGAAGAAGTGCGGGTCCGCGTCGAAGTCCATGTAGACCGGCGCGAGCTCGTCCTCGTTGACGCCGACCGGGACCAGGTGGCCGCGGTTCGGGTTGACCTGCTGGACCTGTGCCATGAACTGCCCGTAGTCGAGCAGGTCGGGCAGCATGCGGACCTGCGGGGCCTGCGGGCCCTGCCACGCCTGGTTGAGCTTGACGCCGAGGTCCTGGACACCCGCCGAGACCGTGGTCGGGTCCTGCGAGGTGTCGATGCGCGGCAGGCCGACGAGGAAGTGCAGCTTCCGTCCGGTGGCGCCGTCGATCGTGATACCGCGGCCGGGCCGGCCGGGCGGCACGTTGACCGCGACCTTGCGGTCGACCTCCGACTCGCTGGGGTCACCGAGCCGCAGCTCGAACCGCGTGCCGAGGAGGTCCTTCATCGCGGGGCGGATCTCCGCCCACCGGTTGGCGGCGATGATCACGTGCACGCCGTAGGACAGGCCCTGCGCGGCCAGCGCCTGGACCTGCGGCTCGATCGTCTCGAACTCCTGGCGGAAGTTCATCCAGCCGTCCACGATCAGGAACGCGTCACCGAAGGCGTCGTCCTTGATCTCACCGCGGCGCTTGCGGTTGCGGAACTCCGTCATCGAGTCGATGCGCTGGTCGCGCCACCGCAGTTCGCGCTCGGTGATCAGGGTCTGCAGCTCGGCCACCATGCGGCGGACCTTGTCGACGTCGAGACGACCGGCGAAGCCACCGACGTGCGGCAGGTCCTCCATCGCGGCGAGCGTGCCACCACCGAGGTCGATGCAGTAGAACTGCGCCTCCTGCGGCGTGTGCGTCAACGCCATCGACGCGATCATCGTCCTGAGCAGCATCGACTTGCCCGACTGCGGACCACCGACGACCGCGCCGTGACCGGCGGCACCGGAGTAGTCCGCCCACAGCAGGTCGCGGCGCTGCTCGAACGGCTTGTCGACGATGCCGACCGGGATCTGCAGCGTGCTGTTCGCCGGGTAACCGGGCGACGTGAGACCGCGGTCCTGCGTCACGTCGAGCGGCGGCAGCATCGTGTCCATCGTCGGCGGCTCGTTGAGCGGCGGCAGCCACACCTCGTGCGCGGGCGGGCCCTGGCCGACGAGACGGTCGACGATGAGCTCGAGCTGGGTCGGCTCGTTCGCGTCGTCCTTGGCCGGTGCCTCGACCTTGACCGGTTCGATCGGCCGCTCCGGCTCTTTCGGGATCTCGATGAAGTCCGGCACGAAGAACCGCGGGCGCTTGTCGCTGCGGACCGCCACCGACTCGCCGACCGACTGCAAGCCGGACGGACGGTAGGTGCCGGACACGTAGAGCGCCTTGAACCTGGTCAGCGGCATGCCCTGCACGCTCAGGTAACCCGAGCCCGGGATCGGCGGCAGCTCGTAGGCGTCGGGCACACCGATCGCCGCGCGGGACTCCGCCGCGTTGAACGTCTTCAGACCGATCCGGTACGAGAGGAACGTGTCCAGACCGCGCAGCTTGCCCTCCTCGAGTCGCTGCGACGCGAGGAGCATGTGCATCTGCAGCGACCGGCCGACACGACCGATCTGGAGGAAGATGTCGATGAAGTCCGGCTTCGCGGTCAGCATCTCGGAGAACTCGTCGATGCAGATGAAGAGCGCGGGCAGCGGGTCGAGCTGGGCGCCGTTCTCGCGGGCCTTCTCGTAGTCCCAGACGTTCTTGTAGTTGCCCTTCGCCAGCACTTCCTGCCGGCGGGCCACCTCACCCTCGATGGCGTCCTTCATCCGGTCGACCAGGCTGAGGTCGCCGGCGAGGTTGGTGATCGTCGCGGCGACGTGCGGTGCCTTGTCCAGACCGAGGAACGTCGCACCGCCCTTGAAGTCGACGAGGATCATGTTGAGCGCCGTCGACGAGTGCGAGGCCAGCAGACCCAGCACCAGGGTGCGGAGGAACTCCGACTTACCGGAACCGGTCGCACCGATGCACAGGCCGTGCGGGCCCATGCCGTCCTCCGCGGCCTCCTTGATGTCGAGCTCGACCTGCTGGCCGTGCTCGCCGATGCCGAACGGGATGCGGTAGCGGTCGCGCTTGGGCCGGGGCCGCCACGCCTGCTGCACGTCGAACGTGATCGGGTCGCCGGGGATGCCCATGAACTCGAGCAGCGGCGGGTTGTTGGACATCGCCAACGGGTCCTCGCCGGAGTCGCCACCGGCCTCACCGGCTGCGCCCATGCGGTACGGCGAGAGCCTGCGGGCCAGTGCCTCCGCCTCCACGACGGACAGCCGGTCCGGCGCGCCGAACCACTCGACACCGCTCGCGGACCGGGCACCGAGCTGGTTGTTCTCGACGACCAGGCGCAGACCGCGGCGGGCCGTCAGGTTGCCGAGGCACTCGGAGAGGTCGAGCAGCGTGACGCCGACCAGACCCTCCTCGAGGATGATCATCTCTTCGCGGCTGATGTCGCCGTCGTCGATGACGATCACGATGTGCGGCTGGTCCGGCGGCGGCGGGGCGTTGCGGGTGAACCGCTGCCGGTCGCGCAGGTTCTCGTCCAGCATCGCCTCGATCTCGCCGAGCGAGTTCGCCATCATGCGGCGCTGGCCGATGCCGTCGATGTCGGTGGGGTGCTGCGCGTGCGGCAGCCACTTCGCCCACTCCCACAACTGCTTCGTGCGGCCCGCGCTGACGACCGCGATCAACAGGTCGTCGGGGGCGTGGAAGGTGACCAGCTGGGCGATGAGGGCACGCGCGAGGTCGCGGCGGTCCTCCATCTCACCGAGCAGGCCGACCGCGGCGAAACCGCGCAGTGCGATGGAGATCGGCAGGTCGGGCACGAGCGAGTGGGCGCGCACGAACCGGCGCAGTGCCAGCGTCGCGATCGGCTCGAGCTCCTCGACGGGACCGGTCTGCGGCGGCACCAGGCGGGTGGCGAGGCGCTGCGAGCCGCGGCCGGCGCGCAGGTGGCAGAAGTCGGGGTCGTTCTGGCGGCGTTCCCACATGCGCCGGGTGGTGGCGAGGGACCACAGCATCTGCGGGTCCGGGTGCACCCACTCGCGTTCGGCGCGCTGTTCGTCGGCCGCCTCGCGGGCGCGGTCGCGCATCTGGCCGAGGTACCGCAGGTAGTCCTTGCGGTCCTCGTTCATCTCGGCTTTCTTCTGCCCCTTGCCGGAGCCCATGCCGCTCGCCATCATGCCGATGGTCGAGATCATCATCATGCCGGGCATGATCATCGCCGCCGGCTGCCGCGGGGCGAAGTAGAACATCATGCCCATCATGCCCACGGACGCGAAGATCATGACGACGGGCATCGCCTTCATCATGATGTTGCCGGGGATGATCCGGGGGACCTCGGGTGGCGGCTCGAGGTGGACCTCGCCGCCGGGAGGCCGGGGAGCAGCAAGGCGTGCCGTTCGCTTGAACTGCAGCGTGCTCAACTGACAGGCACCTCTTCGACTCTCGTTACGCCACCAGTAGCAACCGACACTATTGCGCATCCGCGCGCGCCACGAAGGTGGGTCGGAAAAAAACCCAGTCGAACGTGTTCTGCGAACCACACGTGCAAAGGCAGCCGGTGCGGCCATACTAGGGCCGCCCGACGAGCGTCCGAGTGGACCAATAGGGTCGGGCCAAGATTTGTAAGTGCTGATCTGACTTAGGGGGCCCTGGTGGCGACCGGTACGACGGTGTTCAGCCGTGTCACGGTGGTGGCACCTCGAACGCGTATCGACGTCGCGCTGCCTGCCGACGTGGCGGTGGCCGATCTCCTGCCGATGCTGTTGGACATGGCGAGAGAGGCCACTCCGGACGGTGGCGTCCGTCACGGCGGCTGGTGCCTCGCGAAGCTCGGCGACAGCCCGCTCGACCCGGCGCGCACGCTCGCATCGCTCGGCGTCGTCGACGGCGAGCTGCTGCAGTTGCGACGCCGCAACGAGAACCCGCCGCCGCCGCTGTACGACGACGTCGTCGACGCGATCGCGGAGTCCGATCCGGACTCGTTCCGGCCGTGGACCAAGGAGACGGCGCAGAAGTTCGGTCACCTCGCGGGCGCGCTCGCGTTGATCGCAGCCGCGGTGGCTCTGTTCCTGTCCGGCCCGGTCACGGTCGCCGGTCAGGGCAGCGGGCTCGCCGCCGCCATCGCCGCGGGTGTCACCGCCATCGCCGCACTGGCCACCGGCGCGACCATCGCGCGGGCGTACAAGGCCGCGTCGACCGGTGTGCTGATCGCCGCGTGCGGTTCGCTGCCGATGGCGTTCGTGGCCGGCTTCCACGCCGTGCCCGGTGTCGGCTTCAACCCGAAGATGCTGCTCGCCTCGGCGCTGCTGATGATCTTCGCGTGGGGCGGCATCCTGCTGATCGGCCAGGGCATCACGGTGTTCATCGCGGCGGCGACCGGCGGCACGCTCGTGGCGCTCGCGTTCCTCGTCGCGACGTTCGTCGACCACCCGCTCGCCGGGGTGGCCGCCGCGACCGGCGCCGTGGCACTCGCCGCGCTGTCGATGCTGCCGAGGCTGACGCTGCAGCTGGCCAAGATCCCGCCGCCCGTCGTGCCGACGAACGCCGAGGACCTCAAGGAGGACACCGGCTTCCCGGAGTTCGCGGTCATCGAGCGCCGCACCGCCGTCGCGCACGAGTACCTGACCGGCATGATCATCGGCACCGGCGTGGTGGCCGCACTGGCCGCGATCGTCGCCGCGTCCGCCGACACGGTCTGGGGCCCGATCTACGGCATCATCGTCGCGATCGTGCTGATGATGCGCGGCCGTGCGTACGCGAACGGTGCGCAGGCCGTGGCGCTGCTGTCCACCGGCATGGTCGCCAGCGCGGGCATCCTGCTCGGCTGGCTGGTCGACGCCGACGAGCTCAACCGCATCGTCTTCGTGTTCGGCACGCTGCTGATCATCGGCGCGGCCGCGCTGGTGCTCGGTGTCATCTTCCCCGGCCAGAAGTTCTCGCCGCCGTTGCGCCGCACCGTCGACATCGTCGAGGCGGTCCTGATCGCCGCGGTGGTGCCGGTGGCGCTCGCGGTGATGGACATGTACGCCGTGTTCCGAGGCCTGATCAACGCATGAGGACCGGCTTGAGGCGCACCACGGCGGCAGCGACCGCCGGACTGCTGCTGCTGACGGGGGCGTTGCCGCACGCCTCCGCTCAGCCGTCCTCCACCCCGGCTGCGGCGAAACCGAACTCCGTTCCGCCGGACCTGCCGCCGAACGCCGAGGTGCCCAGGGACACCGGGGAGCCGGACGTCCCGTACGTCCGCACCACCAAGGGTTGCGTCGAGTCCGACACCAAGAACGAGCTGATCGAGCACATGCCCTGGGGCCAGGTCCAGCTGAACCTGGAGCAGGCGCACCGGTTCTCGAAGGGCAAGGGCGTCAAGATCGCGGTCATCGACACCGGCGTCGACCCGCGAAACCCCCGCTTCGGCAACCGCGTGATCCCGAGCGGTGAGTACGTCGACAAATCCGGCGGCAAGAACGGCAACGACGACTGCGACGGCCACGGCACCGAGGTCGCGGGCGTCGCCGCGGCGGCGAAGACCGAGGGCGACTTCGTCGGCGCCGCACCGGAGGCGACGATCCTCGCGATCCGCCAGACCAGTGACCGGTACGAGTACAAGCCCGACAACCGCACGTCCGCCGGCAAGGTGAGCACCCTGGCCATGGCCATCGTCCGCGCGGCGAACCTGGACGCCAAGGTCATCAACATCTCGCTGACGAACTGCGGCACTCCCAAGGGTTTCAGCTCGGACGACCAGAAGCTGCAGGCCGCGATCAGGTACGCGGTGGACGTCAAGAACGCCGTGATCGTCACGGCGGCCGGCAACCTCAGCGACCAGGGCACCGGTTGTCCCAAGCAGAACGACAACCTGGACCCGAACAACGTGAACTCCATCTCGTCGCCGGCGTGGTTCGCCAACGACGTGCTGTCGGTGGCGTCGATCGCCCGCTCGGGCGCGGTCTCGTCGTTCAGCGTCTGGGGTCCGTGGGTCAGCATCGCCGCTCCGGGTGAGGAGATCATCTCCGTCGACCCCAAGGGCACCGGCCTGACGAACGCGAACGTCACCGCGCAGGGCACCACCGACATCAAGGGCACGAGCTTCGCCTCGCCCTACGTCGCGGGCATCACCGCGCTCGTGCGCGAGCGGTTCCCGGATCTCAACGCGCGCCAGGTGATGAACCGGCTCAAGGCCACCGCCCTGCACCCCGGCAACGTGTCCGGAAAGGACAACAAGGTCGGCTTCGGCATGATCAACCCGGTGGCCGCGCTGACCGCGGTCCTGCCGGCGGAGGCGAAGGGTTTCCAGGCGCCGCAGCCGAAGCAGATGGACACGTCGGTCACACCGCCGCCCGGCATCGACTGGCCGCCGATCATCGTGGCGCTGTCGGGCATCGGGCTCGGTGGCGCGCTGCTGATGCTGACGCTGTTCGTGCGCAACTCGTTGAACCGCAAGCGCAGACAAGCCTGAGCACGAACTGAACGGCCCCGCGGAAGTCGGCTTTCCGTCGGGGCCGTTTTCGTTTCGCCGCTCATGCGTGGAACCAGGAACCGCAGAGGATCTTGTGGCTCTGCGTCTCGAAGCAGGTGCGCCACCAGTAGTTCTCGTGGCGCAGGCCGCCGGTCCAGTTCGAGTTGGTCCGCAGGCCCAGCCTCCCGTCCCAGCTGGACGCGTTCCTGCTGGTCGCCCTGTCCATCCAGATGGCGGGCAGCACCGCGCCGTTGCTGCCCTGCGCGTTGCCCTGCGAGAAGGTCATGTAGGTCGCGTAGACGCCACCGATGACCTCCCTGTGCTCGGTGGCGCTGGCCGGTGCCGCTCCCACGACGAGACCGGCGACCGCCGCCACCGCAATCAAGATCTTCCGCATTGCCAGATCCCCGAACAGATCAACAGCTACCGCCGACCAGCGTAGTGTTGATCTTGGTTCGGTGCGACCGGAAGGGGTCAGTCGTCGTCGCCGATCACCTTCGGCGCCGCCTTCTTGGGCTTGCCGAGCAGATCGTCGATCGAGCCGGTGAGCCGCTGCTTGGGCTTGTGCTCCTTGTCGCCGCCCTGCTGACCGCCGGCGCCGCCCATCATCGGGCCCATCATTCCGCCGCCCATCATCCCCGCACCGGCTGCCGCACCCCCAGCGCGTCCACCAGCGGCCGCAGCGGCCGGGGCGGCCCCAGCACCCTTCTCCGAGGGCGGAGGCTGCTCAGAGATGCCTGTGGCGCCACCGAACTGCATCGGCTGCGACGGCGCGGCGGTCGCGGCGGGAGCACCGACCGAACCGACACCGCCACCAACGCCACCACCACCGGTCGACGGCGCACCGCCGCCCTTGCTCGCGGCGGCGGCCGTGTCGGAGGCCTTACCCGGCTCCGGCGCCTTCAGCTCCGGCTTGGCGGGCGCGGTGTAGGTCCAGTCCTTGTCGGGGTACTTGTGCTCCATCCGCACGGACGAGAAGTTGCCGGCCTCACCGGAAACCCCGTCGCACAGCTTGAGAAACGCCTCGAGCACCTGCCGCGCCGACTCGTGCAGCTCGCGGACCGGGTCCTTGAGCTCCTCGATGTGCTTGATCGCGCGCTGGTCGCCCTCCAGGGGCAGCGCCGCCGTGCCGGACACCGAGTCGGCGGCGTCGGCGAGCACGTGCGCCATGTCCTGCACGATGCCGCGGATCCCGTCGGCGGTCTCCTCGAGCGCGTCCGCCATGGCGTTCATCGCGTCGGACATGTCGCCGCCCGCGAGGCCCACCTTGCGCATGTGGTCGAGGAACGCGTCGGCGTCCTTGCCCTCCCACCGCGCGTCGACGCCGCCGAGCGGTGCCGCGACGTGCTTCGTGACCGCCTCGGTCACCTTCGCCGCCTTGCGCCAGCGTTCGGCTTCCTCGCGCAGGTCGTTCCAGTCACCCACCAGCGGGTCGAAGAAGTCGTGCACGAGGTCGACGACACCGAGCTTGCGGCTCACCCGCGAGAGGTAGTCGAGCTCGGGACCGACCTCGGCCGCGATCTGCCTGCCGTCCTTGGTCACCGCAACTCCCCCAGGCGCCGATCGGCCTTCTTGACGAGCTGCAGTGCCTCGTCGTCGTGGTACCCGTGCTGCTTGGCGACCTCGTGCAGGCCCTTGGCGACCGCGTCGAGCGTGTCGCAGGCACGGGCGAGCTGTGAGTTGAGCAGCTCGGCCGCACGAGCGTAGCCCTGGGAGTTGCCCAGCGTTCTGCCGATCTCGCCGAACGACTCGGGCCGCAGCGGCGAGACCTTCATGGCGTCCCGCACCCTGCGCAGGTCGTCCGTCGTGCCGTCGATCCGGTCGGCGTACTGCTCCAACCACTGCGGATCAACGGTGATGCGACCGGCCACAACTCCCCCTAAAAAACCCGTCCGGGTGCTGGGTGCGGCGGCCACAATCACCACCACGTCTTTCGGCGCTCAGCAGGGCACCTCGCACCCGTCTGACCGGCGAAAGACGCGGCGGCGGTTAGTGACCGCCGCACCTCGTCGCAAATCCGACGATGATGCACCCGGAACGGTTCCGCTACTCCCGCGCCTACTTCTGGGCCTACTTCTGGGTCGACTGCGGATCCTTGATCTGACCCTTCTGGGCCGGGGTGATCGCGTCGAAGCTGCGGTTCGCCTCGTTCTTGTTGAGCTGCGGTCCCATCGGCAGCAGGCTCAGGATCTGGTTCGGCGCCGGCGGGAAGTCGCCCTCCAGCCCGAGCGCCCCCGCGGTGCCCGCGTCCGGAATCCCGTAGCGGACGCCACGTCCGGTGACGATCTGCACCGGGCCGGTCCCGAAGTCGCCCTTGCCCTGGCTCGCCCGCACCACGGCCTGCTTGCCCGGCAGCATCAGGAACTGGTCGATGATCTCGCCACCGGCACCCGCCGCGTTCAGCTCGACCGGGGTCATCTCCTTCGGGCCGGGCAGCTTGGAGCCGATCGTGACCGAGGTGTGCTCGGCCTTGGTCGCCTCCGTGTAGTTCTCTGCCTTCCAGCCGAGGCAGACCACCGAGTTGCCGGCGTTCGCCTCCAGCGTGGTCGGGATCTTGATCGGGTAGGAGTCGAGCTTGATCGGGTTCTTCGGGTCCTTGTTGTTCGCGACCGCGCTCGGCGAGAGCTTGATCGCCTGCTTGTTGTTCAGGTACGCGTAGCGCAGGAGGTCGCCGACGGTCTCGTCGACGGTCTGGAAGCCGTCCTCGAGCGCCACCATGTACTCCGAGCCCGCATTGCGCTCGACCTCGACGAGCTCACCGATGTTGACCGTCGTCTCGGTGACGTAGGTCGCCTTCTTGCCCTGGTTCGCGATCAGCGGCGCATTCAGCGGTGCGACCTCGGGGATCGCGTTCAGCAGCGCCGTGCTGATGGCGCGCGGCTGCTTGCCCTTCAGCTTGAGGGCGTTCAGCACCTTGTCGTTCTTCAGGTCCACCTCGGCGCGCACCGTCGTCGACGAGATGTCCTTCAGGGACTGGGGCTTCTTGTAGATCAGGTACGCCTTCTTCGCGCCGGTCCGCTGCTGGACCAGGACGGCCTCGTCGCCCAGCTCCGGGTTGCCTCCGCTGACGCCCGCGATCACGGAGGTCTTGATCTGGTTCTCCGCCGCCTGGTTCTCGCGGAACTCGTCCAGGTCGAGCGTGTCGCAGACGGACCACTGCGCGTCGATGCGGAGGTTCGGCTTCGGCAGCACGTCCGGCGCGTCCGGCAGGCCGGTGAGGCGGCCGCGCGGCATCGACGCCAGCGTCGCCTCGCTCACCAGCTTCGGCTCGCCGCCCGCGACCTGGCTCTGGCCGGTGGTGCCGGCCGGTGCGTCGCCGCCACCGGCCTGCTGGTCGGGGTTGTTGCGCGAGTACCAGAGCAACCGGGCCGAGGCCAGGTTGGTCATGGGGATCAGCCGCTTCGGCGCGTTGTCGACCACGTAGACCTGGCCGGTCTCCTTGCTGATGGCGATCTGCGTGTTCTCGTCGAGGCGGGGCGCCGGCTTGAAGAGCCCGTACACGAGGAAGCCGAGCAGACCGACGACGCCCAGGACCACACCCACCGCTGTCGCACGCGAGTGGTTGCGCATGGGGTCATGCAGCATCACGGCGTCTCTGCGGACCAGGGCGGACTGCATCCGCCGCAGGACGAATTGGTAGGCCTGGACCTGTGACTTGGTGGTGGGTGTTGATGCCATTCTCGGCTCGCTGCTCTCCCAGTCGCGGTACGGTTCGGCAGGATAGCCGGACGCAGGTTGCTCCGTGGGCCGGTTCGCCAAGCCCACCGACCATCGAGGGGAAAGAGACCACAACGGATGTCCGTCACCACTCCACATCCGCCCCGGCCGAACCCAGGGATGGCACGGCCGCAGGGACCTGGGGTTCCTGGCCAGCAGGCACCTGTGCCTCCACGTCCTGTCGGGCGTGTCCGGCGCAGAGGTGCCGGCGTCAGCCTCGGCTCTTTGCCCGTCTCGAACGTAGTCACGATCGAGATCGGTCTCGCCATCGCACTCCTCGTTCTCACCCTCATGGGCGTGAAGAACTCGGCGGGAGCGCTCAACGTCGTGTCGGTGTCGATCGCCGGCGGTGTGCTGTTGATCGCACTCATCCTGGCGTTCACCCGATCGCGTGGACGTTGGCTCACCCAGTGGATCGGCGTTCGGCTGCGCTACAACTTCCGTTCGCACAGCCGGACGGCGAAGCGCGTCGAGCCGCAGGAGTCCAAGCCCGGTGACGACGAGATGCAGGTGCTCGGCCCGGAGGACCCGCGCGTCGCGTTGCTGCGCCTGGCCATCCCGGACCTGGTGATCGCGAAGGGCGTCGACCACGAACGCCGCCCGCTCGCGCTGTCGTGGCACGACGGCGTGTGGACCGCGGTGCTGCTCGTCGACCCGACGCCGCCGCTGATCTCCGCGGTCGGCACGGCACCGTCGCTGCCGCTGGGCGCGCTGGCACCGTGCCTGGAGGACCGCGGCGTGGTCCTGGACGCGATCACCGTGATCTGGCACTGCTACCCCGGCAGCGCGGCACTTCCGCCGAACTCGCCGGCGATCAGCTCGTACATGGAGGTGCTCGGCCCGCTGCCCGCGGCGGCCAGGCGCACCACGTGGATCACGGTGCGGCTCGACCCGCGCCGGTGTGGCGAGGCGATCAGGGAGCGTGGCGGCGGCGTCGTCGGTGCGCACCGCGCGTTGATCGGCGCGTTGTCCCGTGTCCGCAACGCTTTGGAGTCCGCGGGCGTGACGATCCGCCCGCTCGACTCGGACGAGCTGCTGCGCGCGGCGATCTCGTCGGCCGAGCTGACCGCCGCCGTCGGCAACACGAACCCCGTGTCGCTGCGGGAGAAGTGGTCGGGCGTCACCGCGGGTGGCGTTGGTCACGCCAGCTACGCGATCACCGGCTGGCCGTCGAAGGGCTTGAAGGGCAACCTGAACTCGCTCACGGGCGTGCGCGCTCTTTCGTCCACGCTGGCGATGTCGATCTCACCGTCCCGCGAGGACGGTCAGGTCTCGCTGCGCGGCCTGGTGCGGGTGAGCGCCCGCACGCCGAGCGAGCTGGACCGCGCGGAGGACCAGTTGTCGAAGCTGAGCGACAAGCTCGACATCACGCTGACCCCGTTGCGGGGCATGCAGCTCGCCGGCCTGGCCGCGACGCTGCCGCTGGGAGGTGTGGCATGAGCTCGTCCCGTCTGCTCGACTCACGCGGCCGCGACGGCGTGGCACCGGAGTTCCTGGTGTCGCCGAACATGCTCGACGTGGTCAGCCCGAGCGGCGACCGCGGCGGCATGATGCTCGGCCAGGGCGTCAAGGGCGAACCGCTGTCGGTGTCCGTGCTGCGCCCCACCCCGACCCGCATGGTGGTCGTCGGCGGCCTTTACCTGGCCCGCCAGATCGCGTTGCGCGCCATGGCCACCGGCGCGTTCATCATCATCGCGACGGGCCGCCCGCAGGCCTGGCAGCCCGTAGTCCGCGCGGCGGGCCAGGGCCCGGACGGCCGCCCGTCCCAGCTGGTGCAGCTGCGCCGCCTCTCCCCGGCCGACCTGCCCAGGCCGACCGAGGACATGCCGCTGCTGGTGATCCACGACGGCGGCCACGTCCCGCAGGAGCTCTTCCCGCCCCGCGCGCCGTGGCAGACCACGATGTACGTGCTGCCGTACCTGCACCCGCAGGCCTCGTCGACGGCGAACAACGCGGACCTCGTGCTGCTGCAACGCCTCCCGATGGGCCAGGCCCAGCTGGCCGGTCAGATGTGGCGCCTGCGCCCGCAGATGTTCCAGCAGCTGACCCAGCTGAAGGACGACCAGGTCATCGCGATGGGCCAGGACATGTGGGCGCACCTGCGCCTGTACACCACGCCCGCCGAACAGCAGATCCTCGGCGCAGTGCGCAGAGGCGATTGAGACGCTCGACGAAATAGGCGAAACTTGCGCCCCGGACGGTGAACCGTTCGGGGCGCAATTGTTCTGTCCATAGCTCAGCGGCACCAACTAATTCACAGGCCCCGCAAATCTGTGGATTCGCCATTCGAAGGTAATTCCGTGGACCTTCTTGTGCGAAATCCGTCTGCGCCACTAAGAAAACTCTCACCCGCACGACCCTGCGACGAGGGAGCACGCTGCTATGGGAGAATCGTGGCTCAGACGAGCGGCTGGAATCGGACTGGTGGCGAGCACCGCGCTCGCACTGACGTCCGTCTCCGCCACCGCTGCGCCCGAGGGGGAGATTCGCAACCTCGGTGCGTCCAACGCGGTCAAGGACAACTACATCGTCGTGCTGAAGGACGTCAGCACCGCAAGCGTCGAGAACATCAGCGCTAAGTACAGCGCGAAGGTGAAGCACTCTTACAAGTCCGCTTTGCGCGGTTTCTCCGCCCAGATGTCCGAGTCCGACGCGAAGCGCCTGGCCCTGGACCCGAGCGTCGCCTACGTCGAACAGGACGCCGAAGTCCGCATTTCGGACACGCAAACCCCCACTCCGTCCTGGGGCCTGGACCGAATCGACCAGCGCACCCTCCCCCTGGACAACAGCTACACCTACCCGAACCGCGGCGCAGGCGTCACCGCCTACATCATCGACACGGGCATCCGCATCTCCCACACCGACTTCGGCGGCCGCGCCGTCCACGGCCGCGACACCGTGGACAACGACAACGATGCCACCGACTGCAACGGCCACGGAACCCACGTCGCGGGCACCGTGGGCGGCACCAAGTACGGCGTGGCCAAGGACGTGAAGCTGGTAGCCGTCCGAGTCCTGAACTGCGCGGGCTCCGGCACCTTCGCGGGCGTGATCGCCGGCATCGACTGGGTGACCGAGCAGGTCAACAACAACCCGGCCAACAAGCCCGCAGTCGCCAACATGTCCCTGGGCGGCGGCGCCAACCAAACCGTCGACGACGCCGTGAAGCGCTCCATCACCGCAGGCGTCACCTACGGCCTGGCCGCAGGCAACGACAACGGCGGCAACGCCTGCAACACCTCACCGGCCCGCACCCCGGAAGCCATCACGGTCGGCTCCACCGACCGCACCGACGCCCGCTCGTCGTTCTCCAACCTGGGCAACTGCCTCGACATCTTCGCCCCGGGCCGCGACATCACCTCAGCCTGGCTGACCAACGACGACGCCACGAACACCATCAGCGGCACCTCAATGGCCACCCCGCACGTCGTAGGCGCAGCGGCGGTCTACCTGGGCTCGTCCCCCACGGCCACCCCGCAACAGGTCCGCGACGCCCTGGTCGAGAACTCCAGCCCCGACGTCGTCAGCAACCCAGGCGCAGGCTCCCCGAACAAGCTCCTGCACATCACCGGCACCGCCCCGGGCAACCCGCCGGGCCAGTGCCCATCGGCCACCAACGACACCGACACGGCCATCCCAGACGCCTCCTCGGTGACCTCGTCGATCACGATCGCCGACTGCAACGGCAAGGCCAGCGCAGCGGGGACCGTGAAGGTGGCCATCAAGCACACCTACCGAGGCGACCTGGAACTGGCCCTGATCGCCCCGTCGGGCGCAGTGAAGCTCCTGAAGGTCTCCAGCGGCAACGACAGCGCAGACGACATCAACGCCACCTACAACGTCAACGTGTCCACTGAGGACGCAAACGGCGCCTGGCAACTGAGGGTCCTCGACCTCTACCGCCAGGACACGGGCCACATCGACTCGTGGACGCTGGACATCTGACCCACACACCACCCACCCCTCGGAGCCCCCGGTCCCCCCGCCGGGGGCTCCTCCCTTTCCAGCGCAAGGCCGAAGGCGAGGTGCCTACGCAGCGCGCAGCCGCCCACAGCAACAGGCGTGCCATCAACCCGAGAGCGGCGTGGGAAACGCTACGAACCCGGCGCAAACACGCCGGAACGGCGGCCTCAGGACAGCGTCCGGACCTTCCGAGTCGCCTCAGCCCGAGCCGCCAACTCCGAATCAGCCGGAAAGTCCACCCGAACCAGGCTCAACCCATGAGCCGGAGCCACCGTCACCCCGCTGGCCCGCCCAGAGAGCGACAACAACGACGAAGGCCACGCAACAGCCTTCCGCCCCTCCCCAACAGCCAGCAACGCCCCAACGAGCGACCGAACCATCGAGTGGCAAAACGCATCAGCAGACACAAACGCCGTGATCACACCATCAGAAGCCGACCGCACCAGCTCAAGCCGCTGCAACTCCCGAATCGTCGTGGCACCCTCACGCCGCTTGCAGAAGGCACAAAAATCGTGCTCCCCCAACAACAACCCAGCCGCGACGTTCATGGCGTCCACATCCAACGGACGCGGCCAAGCCAAGGTGTCCAACCGCCGCAACGGATGCGCCCCAAACGCAGCATCCGTGATCCGGTACTCGTAATGCCGCCGCAACGCAGAAAACCGAGCGTCAAACGCAGCAGGCACCACACGCGCGGAGAACACACGCACGTCAGCAGGCAGCACACGGGCCAACCGCCGAGGCAAGCCCTCGACATCCACAGTGGACGGCAAATCAGCATGGGCGACCTGTCCGGACGCGTGCACCCCAGCATCCGTCCGCCCGGCCACAGTCAGTACAACGTCCTCACGCAACACCATCGACAGGGTGTCCTCGAGAACGCCACAAACGGTCCGGCGAGAAGGCTGACGAGCCCACCCGGAGAACTCGGTCCCGTCATACCCCAGATCAAAGCGCACACGAACGAGCCCGCCGTCCCCAGCAGCGGGAACGACGGGCTCGTCAGCAGTCGTACGACTCAGGACTCGTCCTTCTTGGACTCGGCCTTCTCGTCCGCCTTCTCCTCGGCCTCGACGGCCTCAGCGGTCGGCTCGCCGTCAACCTCGACAGCGTCCTCGGCCTTGGTCTCGTCGGCGTCGGCCTCGACGACAGCGGCCTCAGCCGGCTTCTCGTCCTTGGCGAACTTGGTCTTGCGCGCAGCCTCGGCCTCGGTGGAGACGAGCTTCTGCTGCACCAGCTCGATGATGGCCATGGGGGCGTTGTCGCCCTTGCGCGCCAGCGTCTTGGTGATGCGGGTGTAGCCACCGGAACGGTCGCTGAAGAACGGACCGATCTCGGCGATCAGCTTGTGCACGACGTCCTTGTCGCGGATCGTCTTCATGATCTCGCGACGGTTGTGCAGGTCACCGACCTTGGCCTTGCTGATGAGCTTCTCGGCGTACGGACGCAGCCGCTTCGCCTTCGCCTCAGTGGTCTTGATCCGGCCGTGCTGGAACAGCGCCGTCGCCAGGTTGGCGAGCAGCAGCCGCTCGTGCGCCGGAGACCCACCGAGCCGGGGGCCCTTGGTAGGGGTGGGCATCGCTTACTCCTGTAACTAAAAGAGATCCTCTAGCTCTGAATCAGAGCGTCAGAGCTGCTCGGTCTCCGCGTAGTCCTGACCGTCGTCGTGCGGGTCCAGGCCGGCACCGGCGCCCCAGCCCGTGTCACCGGGGTGGTAGTCGGCAGCAGCCGCGGACGGGTCGAACCCAGGAGGCGAGTCCTTCAGGGCGAGGCCGAGGCCGACGAGCTTCATCTTGACCTCGTCGATCGACTTCGCACCGAAGTTGCGGATGTCCAGCAGGTCCGCCTCGCTGCGCGACACGAGCTCGCCGACGGTGTGGATGCCTTCCCGCTTCAAGCAGTTGTAGGAACGGACCGTGAGGTCCAGATCCTCGATAGGCATCGCGAACGCGGCGATGGTGTCGGCCTCGGCCGGCGACGGGCCGATCTCGATGCCCTCGGCGTCGATGTTCAGCTCGCGAGCGAGGCCGAACAGCTCAACCAGGGTCTTACCCGCGGAGGCAACCGCGTCCCTCGGGGTGATCGAGGGCTTGGTCTCCACGTCGAGGATCAGCTTGTCGAAGTCCGTGCGCTGCTCGACACGAGTCGCCTCGACCTTGTACGTCACCTTGAGCACCGGCGAGTAGATCGAGTCGACGGGGATGCGGCCGATCTCGGCGCCCGCCTGCTTGTTCTGCACCGCAGGGACGTAGCCGCGACCGCGCTCGACGACGAGCTCGATCTCCAGCTTGCCCTTGCCGTTCAGGGTCGCGATGTGCAGGTCGGGGTTGTGCACGGTGACACCGGCCGGAGGCACGATGTCGCCCGCGGTCACCACACCGGGGCCCTGCTTGCGCAGGTACATGGTCACCGGCTCGTCCTCCTCGGACGAGACGACGAGCTCCTTCAGGTTCAGGATGACGTCGGTGACGTCCTCCTTCACCCCGGGAACCGTGGTGAACTCGTGCAGCACGCCGTCGATGCGGATGCTCGTGACAGCAGCACCGGGGATCGACGAGAGCAGCGTGCGGCGGATCGAGTTGCCGAGCGTGTAACCGAAGCCCGGCTCCAGCGGTTCGATGACGAACCGGGAACGGGTCTCGGAGACCGCTTCCTCGCCGAGCGAGGGGCGCTGGGAAATCAGCACTGGGTTCTTCCTTCCACCAACGACGCCCGCTATTTGACGCCGTCAACAACAGCCAGCCACGAGGACCGGCAAACGCACTCGGCACACCCTTCGCGCCGATGCGGGACCCGACCCGAGCGACCGTCCGCAGTGGACGGTCGCTCGGAGAGGATCACTTCGAGTAGAGCTCGACGATGAGCTGCTCGGTGACAGGCGTGTCGATCTGCGCGCGCTCGGGCAGCTGGTGCACGAGGATGCGCAGGTTCGAGGGAACGACCTGCAGCCAAGCCGGGATCGGGCGGTCACCGAAGGACGCGCGAGCAGCCTCGAAGGGCAGCGTCGGCATGGACTTCGGCTTCACGTCGATGATGTCGAACTTCGACACCTGGTAGCTCGGGATGTTCACCTTGTGGCCGTTGACCAGAAAGTGCCCGTGGCTGACCAGCTGGCGAGCCTGGCGACGCGTGCGGGCGAGGCCCGCGCGGTACACCACGTTGTCGAGGCGGGCCTCGAGGATCTGGAGCAGGTTCTCACCGGTCTTGCCCGGACGACGAACCGCTTCCTTGTAGTAGCGGACGAACTGCTTCTCGAGGACGCCGTAGGTGTAGCGAGCCTTCTGCTTCTCCTGGAGCTGCAGCAGGTACTCGGACTCCTTGACCCGGCCGCGGCCGTGCTGGCCGGGCGGGTACGGACGGCGCTCGAACGCCTGGTCCCCACCAACGAGGTCGACCTTCAGGCGGCGCGAGATACGCGTCGCAGGTCCCGTGTAACGAGCCATTAGTTCTTACTCCTCCCCGTGCCTCAGACCCGGCGCCGCTTGGGCGGGCGGCAGCCGTTGTGGGGCTGCGGGGTCACGTCCTGGATGGTGCCGACCTCGAGACCGGCGGCCTGCAGCGAACGGATCGCGGTCTCACGGCCGGAGCCGGGACCCTTGACGAACACGTCCACCTTGCGCATGCCGTGCTCGGCGGCCTTGCGGGCGGCGTTCTCGGCAGCCATCTGCGCCGCGAACGGCGTGGACTTGCGCGAGCCCTTGAAACCCACGTGGCCGGCGGACGCCCAGCTGATCACGTTGCCCATCGGGTCCGTGATGGACACGATGGTGTTGTTGAACGTGCTCTTGATGTGCGCCTGGCCGTGCGAGACGTTCTTCTTTTCCTTGCGCCGGATCTTCTTGACCCCGGCGCCCTGACGGGACTTCGGTGGCAAAACGAGCTCCTAAGTTGAGGGCAGTAGACGCGAGGTCTTACTTCTTGCCGGCCTTCTTCTTGCCGGCCACGGTCTTCTTCGGACCCTTGCGGGTACGGGCGTTCGTCTTGGTGCGCTGTCCGCGAACGGGCAGGCCACGACGGTGCCGAAGACCTTCGTAGCAACCGATCTCCATCTTGCGACGGATGTCGGCCGCGACCTCACGGCGAAGGTCACCCTCGACCTTGTAGTTCGTCTCGATGTGGTCCCGCAGCTTGGCGAGGTCGTCGTCCGTCAGATCCTTCACCCGGAGGTCCGGGGAGATCTCCGTGGCGGCGAGCAGCTCCTTGGAGCGCGTACGACCGATGCCGAAGATGTAGGTGAGCGCGATCTCCATCCGCTTTTCGCGGGGGAGGTCGACGCCAGCGAGTCGTGCCATGTGGCGGTTAACTCCTGTCGATTACTTCCAGGTCTGCTCCTCGTCCAGTTCCGGTGACTGACTCGCTGTGTGTCGTTCCGGCTGTTCTCACAACCGGTGTCCCGGCCCCGGCCTGGAATCCGGGGGTGTCCGCACGCCTGAAGCCCTGCGTGCGGCAGGTACGAGGAGGCTTCTCGTTACTGCGTCATCGAGGATCTCGACGAGCGCGAGTGGAACTGCTCAGCCCTGGCGCTGCTTGTGGCGCAGGTTCTCGCAGATCACCATGACCCGGCCGTGACGGCGGATCACCTTGCACTTGTCGCAGATCTTCTTGACGCTCGGCTGAACCTTCACGCCTGAGATCTCCTGCTACTGGAGGTCACTTGTAGCGGTAGACGATGCGCCCGCGGGACAGGTCGTAGGGCGAGAGCTCCACGACAACCCGGTCCTCAGGGAGGATGCGGATGTAGTGCTGTCGCATCTTGCCGCTGATGTGCGCGAGTACCTTGTGACCGTTCTCCAACTCGACCCTGAACATCGCGTTGGGGAGCGGCTCGACTACGCGGCCCTCGACCTCAATGGCCCCGTCCTTCTTGCCCATGTCCTCCGCGTTTCGTGACGGTGATAATAACCTTTGGACGCGCGTCAGTCCGGCTCGATCTCACCAGCAAGGGCATGACAGAACCGGCGCGACGGATGCGCCACCTGACCAGTGTACGCAGTTCACTCCGGCAACCCAAATCGGCCCCGCTCTGCGCCGTCACCCGGTCGTGCGTGGCTGGCCAGCAGGGCCCTGAGCCGGGTGATCTCGTTGATCTCCGACTCGTGCAGCCCGAGCACGGACTTGAGCGTGCGGACCCGCTGAGCTGCGATCGCGCTGCCGTAGCCGGTCTCGTCGGAGCACTCCTGAGCTGCGTTGTCGAGCGCCAGGTCGCCGGATCCGATGCCGTAGCTCTCGAGGCTCGGGTCGCCGGGGCCGCGCTGCGTGAACCCGGCCCGGTCGAGGCAGTGCAGCAGCGTCACCGAGAGGGCGCGCGTCTGGGCGGCCTCCGGCCCGGATTTCAGCCGTGCCTCCCACTCGCGGACCACGGTGTCGTGCAGTGCCGTGATGCGACTCACGGCGCCGACGTACTCCGGCCCGGCAGCAGCCCTGGCCGATCCCCCGCAGCCATCGGCCGCCGGCGGCGGACTCAGGAAGTTGGGCCGGACGATCCGCACGTCGGCGAACGGCGGCTCGCACCTCTCCACTTCGGCGATGGTGTCGGCCAGGAAGATCCGGTTGGCGATCTGCTCCGGCGGAACGTCCTGGTAGGTGTAGTCGGTGGCCGGCTTCGTGGCAGCGCAGCCTGAAACGGAAATCAGAAGGGCGGACAGGACGAAGCGGTGCACCCGCACAATGCCCCCAGACATTGGATTTCGCTCGTCACCTCGACCATATCCGAGCTGACAAACGAAATAACCCCGCTCACCTCACGGCGAACGGGGTCATTCCAAGTCTCGAGGGCTTAATCCTCCTCGGGCGCGGTGAGCACCCAGGGGCCTTCCTCGGTGATCGCGACGCTGTGCTCCCAGTGCGCGGCCCGCGTCCCGTCGAGCGTGATGACGGTCCAGCCGTCCTCGAGCTCCTGGGAGTCGTCCGTGCCGAGGGTCAGCATCGGCTCGATCGCGATGGCCATGCCGACCTTGAGCTTCGGGCCCTTGCCGGGCTTGCCGAAGTTCGGCAGGAACGGGTCCATGTGCATCTTGGTGCCGATGCCGTGGCCGCCGTAGTCCGCGACGATGCCGTACTCGATGCCGTCGCGCTCGCCCGACTCGATGGCCGACGACTCGATGGCGAACGAGATGTCCGTGAGCCGTCCACCCGGCACCGCAGCCTCGATGCCCGCGAGCATCGACAGCCTGGTGGCCTCGGACAGCTTGTGGTCGGCCGGCGAGAGCTCACCGCAGCCGACGGTGACGGCCGAGTCGCCGTGCCAGCCGTCGAGGATCGCACCGCAGTCGATCGAGATCAGGTCGCCCTCGGCGAGCACCTGCTTCTTGCTCGGGATGCCGTGGACGATCTGCTCGTTCACCGACGCGCAGATGCTCGCCGGGAAGCCGTGGTAACCCTTGAACGACGGGATGGCGCCGGCGTCGCGAATGGTCTGCTCGGCGATCTCGTCGAGCTCCCACGTGGACACGCCGGCCTTCACCGCGTCGACGACGTTGCGCAACGCGCGCGCCACGACCAGGCCGGAGGCGCGCATCGCCTCCAGCTCGCCGCGGGTCTTGATCTCGATCTTGCTCATGCCTTCACCAAACGATCAACTAAGCGCGCCTAAGGCACGAAACGTTCGGGCGCGCACCGCCCGAACACGCGGGGCCGGGGGTCGTCCCCGAAAAGCACTGCGGGCTTCGACCAGCGTCAAAGCCCGCCTCGGCCACCCGTCACTTCTCGCCGCGCAGCGAGTGCAGCGCCGCGAGGGCACGCTCGCTGATCTCGTCGATCTCACCGACGGCGTCGATGGAGATGACCTTCTCCGCGTAGTAGCTGAGCAGCGGCGCAGTCTCGTTGCGGTACACCTGCTGGCGGTGCCGGATGACCTCTTCCTTGTCATCCGTGCGCCCGCGCGCGAGCAGCCGCTCGACCACGACGTCCTCGTCGACCCGGAACTCCAGCACGGCGTCGAGCTCGTGGCCACCTGCGGCCAGGAACTCGCCCAGCTTGTCGGCCTGCGCCACGTTGCGCGGGAACCCGTCGAGCAGGAACCCGTGCTCCGCATCCGACTCGGCCAGGCGCTTGCGCACCATCTCGTTCGTGATGGAGTCAGGAACCAGCGCGCCCTCGTCGAGGATGCTCTGCACCTCGAGGCCGAGTTCGGTCTGGTTGCTGATGTGTGACCGGAAGAGGTCGCCCGTCGAGATGTGCGGCACGCCGAGCTTGCGGCTCAACACTTCAGCCTGGGTGCCCTTGCCCGCACCGGGCGGGCCAACGAGAACGAGTCGCATCTAGCGGAGGAACCCTTCGTAATTGCGCTGCATGAGCTGGCTCTCGATCTGCTTCACGGTGTCGAGACCGACACCGACCATGATCAGAACCGCGGTGCCGCCGAACGGGAAGTTCTGGTTCTGCCCGTCACCGGTCAGGTCCAGGAACAGGTTCGGCAGGATCGCCACGATGCCGAGGTAGAGCGAGCCGGGGAGCGTGATGCGACCCAGCACGAACTTGAGGTACTCGGCGGTCGGACGACCAGGACGGATGCCGGGGATGAAGCCACCGAACTTCTTCATCTCGTCAGCACGCTCGTCCGGGTTGAACGTGATGCCGACGTAGAAGTACGTGAAGAAGACGATCAGCAAGAAGTACGACGCGATGTGCACCCAGCTCGACTGCTTGACCAGGTAGGTCTGCACGAAGGTCGAGAACCAGTTCGTCTCGGTCGAGGACCCCTGGGTGAGGCGCACGATCAGGTCCGGCAGGTAGAGCAGCGACGAGGCGAAGATGACCGGGATGACGCCGGCCTGGTTCACCTTGAGAGGAAGGTACGTCGAAGTGCCGCCGTACATGCGACGGCCGATCATGCGCTTGGCGTACTGCACCGGGATGCGGCGCTGGGCCTGCTCGACGTAGATGACGCTCGCGATGATGAGAAGAGCGGCGACACACACGAGAGTGAAGGTGATCGGGCTCTTGTCGAGGATGTTCTTGCCCTCGGCCGGAATCCGGGCGGCGATACCGGTGAAGATCAGCAACGACATGCCGTTGCCGATGCCCTTCTCCGTGATCAGCTCACCCAGCCACATGATGACCGAGGTACCGGCGGTCATGGTGATGACCAGCACGATGAGGGTGAAGATGCTGTCCTTGCCAGGAATGACGTCCTGGTCGCACTCGCCGAACAGCTGCCCGCGCACCGCCAGGGCGACCAGACCGGTGGACTGCAGGATCGCCAGCCCGATGGTCAGGTACCGCGTGTACTGCGTCAGCTTGCCCTGACCGGACTGCCCTTCCTTCTTCAGCTGCTCGAACCGCGGAATCACCACGGTGAGGAGCTGAATGATGATGCTCGCGGTGATGTAGGGCATGATGCCCAGCGCGAACACGGACAGGTTGAGCAACGCTCCACCGCTGAACAGGTTGATCAGCGAGTAGATGTTCTGGCCTTCAAGCTGCTCGGCACACGCCCGCACGTTCTTGAAGGACACGCCCGGCGCGGGCATGGTCGCACCAAGCCGGTACACAATGATGATCCCGAGCGTAAACAGGATCTTCTTGCGTAGATCCGGCGTCGCGAGAGCCGAGCGGAATGCGCCGAGCACGCGAACCTCCTGAGCGTTGCCGACCCCCAGGGACCGGCACATGCGGTAGTTGGCAGGCCGCAGCAGGCAGCCACGACCAAGCGACCCGGAGGACATCCGGGTTCAGCCCGCAACACTAACAGCCCCCCACGTCCACCCCGTACCCAGTGGCCAATCACAGGTTAGAACCGGTTGATCTCTGCCCGCCCCACTAGGCCATCCGGGGTACCGCAACCGCCAGATCCGTGCTACGAGCAGCGATTTCGCCCACCGCGAACGTTTGCGCCCGGCCCACAGTTCCCAGCCACAAGGCCAAAATTTCAGCCGCCGGCAGAACCCCACTTGAACGCCACCAAACACCAAGCCGGCGGTGAAAGCCGAGCCGAAGGCGAGGCCCCTCAAGCGCGATGCCGAAGGCGAGCCGACCCGATGGCGCAGCCGAGGCGCTTGAAAGCTTGAAACGCGGTGCGGGCGGGTCCCCGAACGCACCACCTGCGCAGCGCGCAGCCGCCCAAAGCAACAGGCGTGCCCATCAACCCGAGAGCGGCGTGGTACCCCCAGATCAGATTGGCGGGGGTTTGGGGGCGGCGCCTCCCAAAGGGGAAGCACGCACGGTGAACGGGAGCACGCAACAGGGGAACGCTACGAAACCGGAACCCCACGCACGCAAGGCCACCCCGCACGGACAACAAACCGACGCCCGCCGACGAAACAGGGCGACGACCTACGCAACCGGCGCGCCCCACCAACGGACCCCAACCGGCTCGCTAACGCAGGCGTCCCCCCGAACCGGGAACCCCTACATCTCAACGTACTCAGAGGGTCTGACACCCCCGGAGAAACGCCAAAGGGCCCCGAGGCAAAGCCTCAGGGCCCTTCAGACGCAATACCAACTACAGCACAGTGGAAGTCCCACCAGCAGCAGCCAGCTTGTCCACGGCGGACTTCGAGAACTTGTTGGCCACGACGTCCAGCTTGACCGAAACCTCACCGTCGCCCAGGACCTTGACCAGCTGCCCCTTGCGGACCAGTCCGGCCAGGATCAGCGCAGCAACATCGACAGACCCGCCCTCGGGGAAGGAGGCAGCGATGTCGCCGACGTTGACGACCTGGTACTCGGTGCGGAACGGGTTGCGGAAGCCCTTGAGCTTCGGCAGCCGCATGTGCAGCGGCATCTGGCCACCTTCGAAGCGCGGCGAGACGTTCTTGCGAGCGCCCGTGCCCTTCGTACCGCGGCCGGCGGTCTTGCCCTTGGAGCCTTCACCACGACCAACGCGGGTCTTGGCGGTCTTGGCGCCGGGGGCCGGACGCAGGTCGTGAATCTTGATGGTCACGACTGGACCTCCTCAACAACCACCAGGTGGCGCACGGCGTGGATCAAGCCGCGGACCTGGGGGGTGTCCTCACGCACGACCGACTGACGGATCTTGCGCAGCCCGAGGGTGCGCATCGACTCGCGGTGGTTGTGCTTCGTGCCGATGGTGCTCTTCACCTGGGTGATCTTGAGAGCCATGATCAGACCCCCTGGCCCGCGCGGGCGCGGATCATGCCGGCGGGAGCGACGTCCTCGAGGGGCAGGCCACGACGGGCCGCGACCTCTTCCGGACGCTGCAGGCCCTTGAGGGCCGCCACGGTCGCGTGCACGATGTTGATCGCGTTGTCGGAGCCGAGCGACTTCGACAGCACGTCGTGCACGCCGGCGCACTCGAGGACGGCGCGAACAGCGCCACCCGCGATGACACCGGTACCGGCCGAGGCCGGACGCAGCAGAACCACACCAGCGGCCTTCTCACCCTGCACCGGGTGGGGGATGGTGCCGGCGATGCGAGGCACGCGGAAGAAGTTCTTCTTCGCCTCCTCGACACCCTTGGCGATGGCCGCGGGAACTTCCTTGGCCTTGCCGTAGCCGACGCCGACCATGCCGTCGCCGTCACCCACCACGACGAGCGCGGTGAAGCTGAAGCGACGACCACCCTTGACCACCTTGGAGACGCGGTTGATCGCAACCACGCGCTCGAGGTGGGGGGTCTTCTCCTGGGCCGCGCCGCCGCGGCCGCCGTCACGACGGTCGCGGCGCTCTCCGCGCTCGCCCCCGCCGCCTTCGCGACGCGTACGTCCTGGCATCAGGCGTCCCTCTCAATTCCAGTGATCTTCATTGTCAGAACTCCAGCCCCGCCTCGCGAGCGGCATCCGCCAGTGCGGCGATCCGGCCGTGGTACGCGTTGCCACCGCGGTCGAACACGACCGCCGTGATGCCGGCGTCCTTGGCACGGGCCGCGGCCAGCTGACCGACCTTGGCCGCGCGGGCCTTCTTGTCGCCTTCCAGCGCACGGACGTCGGCCTCCATCGAGGAAGCGGACGCGACCGTGTGGCCCTTCAGGTCGTCGATGATCTGCACGGTGATGTGCTTCGACGACCGGTGCACGACCAGGCGCGGACGCTCGGCGGTGCCGCTGACCTTCTTGCGGAGGCGGAAGTGGCGACGGGCCTTGGCAACACGACGCCTGGTGGAGATGTCCTTGCCCACCGGCTTGCGCTTCGTAACAGTCGACTCGCTCATGTCACTTACCCGTCTTTCCGACCTTGCGACGGATCTTCTCGCCCGAGTAGCGGACGCCCTTGCCCTTGTACGGGTCGGGCTTGCGCAGCTTGCGGATGTTGGCGGCAACCTCACCGACCAGCTGCTTGTCGATACCCGAGACGGAGAAGCGGGTCGGGGTCTCCACCGCGAAGGTGATGCCCGCGGGGGCCTCGACCTTGACGGGGTGGGAGTAACCGAGCGCGAACTCGAGCTCAGAGCCCTTGAGCGCGACGCGGTAACCGACGCCGTGGATTTCCATCTTCTTTTCGTAACCCTGGGTCACACCGACAACCATGTTGTGCACGAGCGTGCGCGACAGGCCGTGGAGCGCGCGGTTGCGGCGCTCGTCGTTCGGGCGCTTGACCTCGAGAGTGCCGTCCTCAGCCTTCTCCAGGCTGATCGGCTCAGCGATCGTCAGCGTCAGGGTGCCCTTCGGGCCCTTGATGCTCACGTCCTGGCCGGCGATGTTCACGTCGACCCCGGAGGGGACAATGATCGGCTGCTTTCCGATGCGCGACATGTCTACTCCCCCTTACCAAACGTAGGCGAGGACTTCTCCGCCCACGCCTGCCTTGTTGGCCTGACGGTCGGTCATGAGACCGCCAGAGGTCGAAATGATCGCCACGCCGAGGCCGCCGAGAACTCGGGGCAGGCCGGTGGACTTCGCGTACACGCGCAGACCGGGCTTCGACACGCGGCGGAGGCCCGCGATGCTGCGCTCACGGTTCGGGCCGTACTTCAGCTCGACGACGAGGTTCTTCGCGACCTCGCCCTCCTCGTCGCGGTACGAGGCGATGTAGCCCTCGCGCTTGAGGATCTCGGCGATGTTGGCCTTCAGCTTCGAGTGCGGCATCACGACCTTGTCGTGGTAAGCCGAGTTCGCGTTCCGCAGACGAGTGAGCATGTCTGCGATGGGATCGGTCATCGTCATGGTGACCTGGTCAACCTTTCTCGCTGCGGTTCACCGCTCAGGGTCCAGACCTGCCCTCCTCCGAGGAGGAGGGACAGGACGGTCGTGTGCGGGCCTACAGCGAAGTAATGGAGCTTTGAATTACCAGCTGGACTTGCTCACGCCAGGCAGCTCACCGCGGTGAGCCATCTCGCGCAGGCAGATCCGGCAGAGGCCGAACTTGCGGAACACCGCGTGGGGGCGGCCGCAACGCTGGCACCGGGTGTAACCCCGGACCTTGAACTTCGGCTTCTTCGCGGCCTTGTTGATCAACGCCTTCTTGGCCATCGACTCAGTTCTCCTTGAACGGGAAGCCCAGGTGCTTCAGCAGCGCCCGGCCCTCCTCGTCGTTCGTGGCGGTGGTGACGACGGTGATGTCCATGCCGCGAGGCCGGTCGATAGCGTCCGGGTCGATCTCGTGGAACATCGACTGCTCGTTCAGACCGAACGTGTAGTTGCCGTTGCCGTCGAACTGCTTGCCCGAGAGGCCGCGGAAGTCGCGGATACGGGGCAGCGCGATCGTCAGCAGACGGTCGAGGAACTCCCACATGCGGTCGCCGCGCAGCGTGACGCGCGCGCCGATCGGCATGCCCTCGCGCAGCTTGAACTGCGCGATGGACTTGCGGGCCCGACGAACCTCGGGACGCTGGCCGGTGATGATCGAGAGGTCCCTGACGGCACCCTCGATCAGCTTGCCGTCACGGGCGGCGTCGCCGACACCCATGTTGACGACGACCTTCACGACGCCCGGGATCTGCATCACGTTGGCGAAGTTGAACTGCTTCTGCAGCTCGCCCTTCACCTCGTCGCGGTAGCGCGTCTTGAGCCGCGGGATGATCTTCTCTGCGGTAGTCATGATCAGATGTCCTTCCCGTTACGACGGGAAATGCGGACCCGCTTGCCCTCGTCGTTCGTCCGGTAACCAACACGGGTCGGCTTGCCGTCCGAGTCGACCACCATCACGTTGGAGACGTTGATCGGGGCTTCCTGGGTCACGATGCCACCAGACTGCGCGCCCCGCTGGGTCTGCGTGATCTTGGTGTGCTTCTTGATCCGGTTGACGCCCTCGACCAGGACCTTGCCGGTCTCCGGGTAGGCCTGGATGACCTTGCCCTTCGCGCCCTTGTCCTTGCCGGCGATTACGACGACCGTGTCGCCCTTCTTCACCTTCATGGTCAGAGCACCTCCGGAGCCAGCGAGATGATCTTCATGAACTTCTTGTCGCGCAGCTCACGGCCGACCGGGCCGAAGATGCGGGTGCCGCGCGGCTCGTTGTCGTTCTTGATGAGCACAGCGGCGTTCTCGTCGAAGCGGATGTACGAGCCATCCGCGCGACGGCGCTCCTTGACGGTGCGGACGACGACCGCCTTGACGACGTCACCCTTCTTCACGCCGGCACCGGGGATCGCGTCCTTGACGGTCGCGACGATGATGTCGCCGATGCCCGCGTAGCGGCGGCCGGAGCCACCGAGAACACGGATGCAAAGGATCTCCTTCGCACCAGTGTTGTCGGCGACACGAAGCCGCGACTCCTGCTGAATCACTTACCTGCTCCTTGACCATTCCTGGCCCGCCGGATTTCCGACCCGACGGGCTCGGTCTGTCTAGAAAGGAATTACTTGGCCTTCTCGAGGACCTCGACGAGCCGCCAGCGCTTGGTCGCCGACAGGGGCCGGGTCTCCATGAGCAGGACGCGGTCGCCGACGCCCGCGGTGTTCTCCTCGTCGTGCGCCTTCACCTTGGTGGTGGAGCGCATGACCTTGGAGTAACGCGGGTGCTTCTTGCGGTCTTCCAGCGCAACCACGATCGTCTTGTCCATCTTGTCGGACACGACGAGGCCCTCGCGGACCTTGCGGTCGTTGCGCTTCTCGGTCTGAACTTCGTTGCTTTCGGTCATGCCGCACCCTCACCAGTGGAATCCGGCGAAACGGAGAGCCCGAGCTCCCGCTCCCGCATCACGGTGTAGATCCGGGCAATGTCGTGCCGGACCGTGCGCAGCCGCCGGTTGTTGTCGAGCTGGCCCGTGGCCATCTGGAAGCGAAGGTTGAAGAGCTCTTCCTTCGACTCCTTCAGACGCAGCACGAGCTCTTCCTCGGTGAGCTCACGCAGCTCGGAAGCGGTGGTACCCGCTGCCATCAGAACTCACCACCCTCACGCGTAACGATGCGGCACTTCATCGGGAGCTTGTGGATCGCGCGGCGGAGCGCCTCGCGAGCAACCTGCTCGTTCGGGAAGGCCATCTCGAAGAGGACGCGACCCGGCTTGACGTTGGCCACCCACCACTCCGGCGAACCCTTACCGGAACCCATGCGGGTCTCGGCCGGCTTCTTCGTCAGCGGACGGTCCGGGAAGATGTTGATCCAGACCTTGCCGCCACGACGGATGTGGCGCGTGATGGCGATACGAGCGGACTCGATCTGCCTGTTGGTGACGTACGCCGGCTCCAGAGCCTGGATGCCGTACTCACCGAAGGTGACCTTCGTGCCGCCCTTGGCAGCACCCGACCGCTTGGGGTGGTGCTGCTTGCGGTGCTTGACCCTGCGCGGGATGAGCATGACTCAGCTCTCCGTCTTCTCTGCTGCGGCCGGGGCCTCAGCAGACGCAGCGTTGGCGTCAGCTGCGGCACGACCGGCCTCGGTGCTCGTCGCGGTGGTGCCACTGGCACCGGAGCGACGGGCCCGGTTCGGACGCTCGCCACGGTCGCGGCGCGGGGCGCGGTCGGCCTGCGAAGGCGCAGCCGCGTCGAGCGCGCGCTTGGCGGAGATGCCACCGACGATGTCGCCCTTGTAGATCCACACCTTCACGCCGATACGGCCGAACGTGGTGCGGGCCTCGAAGAAGCCGTAGTCGATGTTGGCGCGGAGCGTGTGCAGCGGCACGCGGCCGTCGCGGTAGTGCTCCGAGCGAGACATCTCGGCGCCGCCCAGGCGACCGCCGCACTGCACGCGGATGCCCTTGACCTGCGGCGAACGCATGGCCGACTGAATGGCCTTGCGCATCGCGCGGCGGAAGGCAACGCGGTTGGACAGCTGCTCGGCGACACCCTGTGCCACGAGCTGCGCGTCCGACTCGGGGCTCTTCACCTCGAGGATGTTCAGCTGGACCTGCTTCTTGGTGAGCTTCTCGAGCTCACCGCGGATGCGGTCCGCCTCGGCACCGCGACGGCCGATGACGATGCCCGGCCGGGCGGTGTGGATGTCGACGCGAACCCGGTCACGGGTGCGCTCGATCTCCACCTTGGAGATACCGGCACGCTCCATGCCGCGCGAGAGCAGCCGGCGGATCTTGACATCCTCGGCCACGTACTCGGCGTACTGCTTGTCGGCGTACCAGCGGGACTTCCAGTCGGTGGTGATCCCCAGCCGGAAGCCGTGCGGGTTGATCTTCTGGCCCACTACCGGGTTCCCTTCGCGCTGGTCTTCTTCGGACGCGACTCCACCTCGATGGTGATGTGCGACGTCCGCTTGCGGATCCGGTACGCGCGGCCCTGGGCACGCGGGCGGAAACGCTTGAGGGTCGGACCCTCGTCCACGTAGGCCACGGCAACCCAGAGGGTGTCGGGGTCCAGGGACAGGTTGTTCTCGGCGTTGGCCATAGCGCTGGCGAGCACCTTCGCGACCGGCTCAGAGGCGGCCTGGGGCGCGAACTGGAGCACGGCCAGGGCCTCGCTGGCGTTACGACCCTTGATGAGCTCGATGACGCGACGCACCTTCATGGGGGTGTCGCGAACGTAACGAGCCCGAGCCACGGCGCGCGGAAACTCCGGCGCCTCAGCGTCCTTACGGGCGTTCATCGCTGCTTTTCCCTTGCTCTTCTCAGTTCGACGCCTAGCGGCGACGAGACTTCCGGTCGTCCTTGATGTGGCCCTTGAAGGTGCGGGTCGGGGCGAACTCGCCCAGCTTGTGCCCGACCATGGCCTCGGTCACGAACACCGGGACGTGCTTGCGGCCGTCGTGCACCGCGATGGTGTGACCCAGCATGTCCGGGATGATCGTGGACCGACGGGACCACGTCTTGATGACGGTCTTCTTGCCCGACTCGTTGAGAACGTCCACCTTCTTGAGCAGGTGGTCGTCCACGAAGGGGCCCTTCTTAAGGCTGCGAGGCATCCTTCACTCCCTCCCTGCTCAGCGCTTCTTACCGGTGCGACGACGCCGGACGATGAGCTTGTCGCTTGGCTTGCGGCGGCGAGTACGACCCTCGGGCTTACCAGCCGGGTTGACCGGGTGGCGACCACCGGAGGTCTTGCCCTCACCACCACCGTGCGGGTGGTCAACGGGGTTCATGGCGACACCACGCACGGTGGGCTTCTTGCCCTTCCACCGCATGCGGCCGGCCTTGCCCCAGTTGATGTTCTGGTGCTCCTTGTTGCCGACCTCGCCGAGCGTGGCGCGGCAGCGCACGTCCACGTTGCGGATCTCGCCCGAAGGCATCCGCAGCTGGGCGTACGGGCCGTCCTTCGCCACGAGCTGCACCGAGGCACCGGCGGAGCGAGCGATCTTCGCGCCGCCACCGGGGCGGAGCTCGATCGCGTGGATCACCGAACCGACCGGGATGTTGCGCAGCGGCAGGTTGTTACCCGGCTTGATGTCGGCCTTGGGGCCGTTCTCAACCGTGTCACCCTGCTTGAGCTTCTCCGGGGCGATGATGTAGCGCTTCTCGCCGTCCGCGTAGTGCAGCAGCGCGATGCGCGCGGTGCGGTTGGGGTCGTACTCGATGTGAGCGACCTTGGCCGGCACGCCGTCCTTGTCGTGGCGACGGAAGTCGATCAAGCGGTAAGCCCGCTTGTGACCGCCCCCCTTGTGCCGCGTGGTGATCTTGCCCGACGCGTTGCGGCCACCCAGCTTGTGCAGCGGGCGGATCAGCGACTTCTCCGGCGTCGACCGAGTGATCTCGGCGAAGTCGGAGACGCTCGCACCGCGACGACCGGGAGTCGTCGGCTTGTACTTGCGAATGCCCATCTCTACGCAGTCCTCGTCATCAGGCGGCAGGGCCGCCGAAGATCTCGATCGGCTTGCTGTCCGAGGACAGGGTCACGATCGCGCGCTTCGTGTCCTTGCGCTTGCCGAACCCGGTGCGGGTGCGCTTGCGCTTGCCCTGCCGGTTGATGGTGTTGACGCTGACGACCTTCACGCCGAAGACCTTCTCCACGGCGATCTTGATCTGGGTCTTGTTCGAACCCGGCGCCACCAAGAAGGTGTACTTGTTCTCCTCAAGAAGCCCGTAGGACTTCTCGGAGATCACCGGCGCGAGCAAGATGTCCCTGTGGTCGGGGATCACTTGGAAGCCTCCTCGTCCACCACGACCGCCGCGCCCTCAGCCGAGCCAGAACCCTGCTGGGCCTTGCTGGCGAGGAACACGTCGAGCGAGTCCTTGGTGAACACCACGTCGTCGTTGACGAGCACGTCGTAGGTGTTGAGCTGGTCGGGCGCGATCACGTGCACGTGCGGCAGGTTGCGCACGCTGACCCACGCGACCTCGTCGGTGCGGTTCAGCACCACGAGAACGCGACGAGCCTGGGTGACCGACTCCAGGACCTTGCGCGCGGTCTTGGTCGACGGGGTGTCCCCGTCCACCAGGCCGGACACGACGTGCACCTGGTTGGCGCGGGCCCGGTCGGAGAGGGCGCCACGCAGAGCGGCGGCCTTCATCTTCTTGGGCGTCCGCTGCGAGTAGTCACGCGGCTGCGGGCCGTGGACCGTGCCACCGCCGGCGAACTGCGGCGCACGCGTCGAACCCTGGCGGGCGCGACCGGTGCCCTTCTGGCGGTACGGCTTCTTGCCACCACCGGACACCTCGCCGCGGGTCTTCGTCGAGTGCGTGCCCTGGCGCGCGGCGGCCTGCTGGGCCACGACGACCTGGTGCAGCAGCGCGACGTTCGCCTGCGCGTCGAAAACAGCCGAGGGGAGCTCGACCGTGCCGGCGGACTTGCCGTCCGGCGTACGGATCTCAACCGTCGACATCAGGCACCACCCTTCGCGGCAGTCCGGACGAACACCAGACCACCCTTGGGGCCGGGAACAGCGCCCTTGATGAGCAGCAGGCCGTTCTCGGCGTCGATCTTGTGCACCTTCAGGTTCTGGGTCGTGACGCGCACGTGGCCCATGCGGCCGGCCATGCGCAGACCCTTGAAGACGCGACCCGGGGTGGCGCAGCCACCGATGGAACCCGGCGAGCGGTGCTTGCGCTGGGTGCCGTGGCTGGAGCCGAGGCCCCGGAAGTTGTGGCGCTTCATGACACCCGCGGTGCCCTTGCCCTTGCTGGTGCCGGTGATGTCGACAACAGCGCCGGCCTCGAACACCTCTGCGGTGATCTCCTGGCCGACCGTGTACTCGCCGGCGTCCGTCGTGCGCAGCTCCACCAGGTGGCGACGGGGCGTGACCCCGGCCTTGGCGAAGTGGCCCGCGACGGGCTTGTTGACCTTGCGCGGGTCAATCGCGCCGGCCGCCAGCTGGACGGCCGTGTAGCCGTCCTTCTCCTGGGTGCGAACCTGGGTGACGACATTGGGCTCAGCCTTGACGACGGTCACCGGGACAACCCGGTTGTTCTCGTCGAAGACCTGAGTCATGCCGAGCTTGGTGCCCAGGATGCCCTTCATCTGCCTGTCAGACATTGGTCCGTTACTCTCCGCGCCCAACGCTTACTGGATGTTGACGTCGACGCTGGCCGGCAGGTCGATGCGCATGAGCGCGTCCACCGTCTTCGGCGTCGGGTCGAGGATGTCGATCAGTCGCTTGTGCGTGCGCATCTCGAAGTGCTCGCGCGAGTCCTTGTACTTGTGCGGCGAGCGGATGACGCAGTACACGTTCTTCTCGGTGGGCAGCGGCACCGGCCCGACGACCCGAGCGCCGGTGCGCGTCACGGTCTCCACGATCTTGCGCGCTGACGCGTCGATCGCTTCGTGGTCGTAGGCCTTGAGCCGGATGCGGATCTTTTGTCCCGCCATGATGGCTTGCCGTTCCTCTGCTTCTCGTACCGCTGCGGTGCGGTGCCTCGGATGAGGCCTGTTACAGCCTCTTGGCGCGCTCCGCCCCTGTTGAAGTGTCATGGTGCCCGGTCCACGCGGTCGGGCGTGTCGCGCCCGGTGCGCATACCGGTCCCACTCAAGGTCTCCCCGGTGGGATTGGGCCTACCACAGCCCATGCACCCTGATGCCCATCTCCGCAAGGAGGCGTTCACTAACAGGGCGCGGACGCTCGGTCGAAGGGCTCAGGCACGCACGGATGCGACCCGGCCTTCGTCGAGCAACCCGTAAAGGATGCCACACGGTCGTGAGGCACTCCAAATCGGGGTGGGTGAGTTGGAGGCAGATCACGTGCGGATCTTGGCCGATGAACCGCCCTGTCCGTCGCGTGTGGAGCGACGGTCGCAGCGGTTCCTTTGTCCGGCAACGGAATCTCCGCGACGGATCTGCCGCGCTCACCCTGCGCGGTTTTGACGTGAGCTGACGCACACATCGGGGTCCTGCAATGACGAAGGCCGGGCCAACAGACTCGTTGGCCCGGCCTTGCGACGTACTGCTGGCTACAGCTGGGTCACTTGACGATCTTGGTGACCGAGCCGGCGCCGACGGTGCGGCCACCCTCGCGGATCGCGAAGCGGAGGCCCTCGTCCATGGCGATCGGCTGGATCAGCTTGACCGACATGAAGGTGTTGTCACCCGGCATGACCATCTCGGTGCCCTCGGGCAGCGTCACAACGCCGGTCACGTCCGTCGTCCGGAAGTAGAACTGCGGACGGTAGTTGTTGAAGAACGGCGTGTGGCGGCCACCCTCGTCCTTCGACAGGATGTAGACCTGAGCCTCGAACTCGGTGTGCGGGGTCGTGGTGCCCGGCTTGACGATGACCATGCCGCGCTCCACCTCCTCGCGCTTGATGCCGCGGAGCAGCAGCGCGGCGTTGTCACCGGCGCGACCCTCGTCGAGGAACTTCTTGAACATCTCGATCGAGGTGACCGTCGTCTTCTTCGACGTCTCCTTGATACCGACGATCTCGATCTCGGAGTTCACGTTGATGATGCCGCGCTCGATGCGACCGGTCACCACGGTGCCGCGACCGGTGATCGTGAAGACGTCCTCGACGGGCATGAGGAACGGCTTGTCGACCTCGCGCTCCGGCTCCGGGATCGCCGAGTCAACGGCGGCCATGAGCTCGAGAACGGACTTGCCCCACTGCTCGTCGCCCTCGAGCGCCTTCAGCGCCGAGACGCGCACGACCGGCAGGTCGTCGCCCGGGAACTCGTACTCGGAGAGCAGCTCGCGGACCTCGAGCTCGACGAGCTCCAGGATCTCCTCGTCGTCGACCATGTCGGCCTTGTTGAGCGCGACGACGATGTAGGGGACGCCGACCTGGCGGGCCAGGAGGACGTGCTCCTTCGTCTGCGGCATCGGGCCGTCGGTCGCCGCGACCACCAGGATGGCGCCGTCCATCTGCGCCGCACCGGTGATCATGTTCTTGATGTAGTCGGCGTGACCGGGGCAGTCAACGTGCGCGTAGTGACGGTTCTCGGTCTGGTACTCGATGTGAGCGATCGAGATCGTGATACCGCGCTGCTTCTCTTCCGGCGCCTTGTCGATCTGGTCGAACGCGAACGAAGCGTTCACATCGGGGTACGCGTCGTGCAGAACCTTGGAGATCGCCGCGGTCAGCGTGGTCTTGCCATGGTCGATGTGACCGATGGTGCCGATGTTGACGTGCGGCTTCGTCCGCTCGAACTTCGCCTTCGCCACTGGATTGTCCTCCTGGACTTCTTCTTTGCTGGTCCGGCGGGCAATGTATGTGGCAGCCCGCCGGACTTACACGTCAGGGTCGGATAGTGCGGACCCCAGGGACTTAACCCCGGAGAGCCCGCGGTGGAACTGCGGTGCTCCGGTGCGGGGTTATTCCCCAGTCGCCTTCGCGATGATCTCCTTCGAGACGTTCGCGGGAACCTCTGCGTAGGAGTCGAACACCATCGAGTAGTTGGCACGACCCTGGGTCTTGGACCGCAGGTCACCCACGTACCCGAACATTTCCGACAGCGGGACCAGCGCCTTGACGACACGGGTACCACTGCGCTCCTCCATGGCCTGGATCTGGCCACGGCGGGAGTTCAGGTCGCCGATCACTTCACCCATGTAGTCCTCGGGCGTCGTGACCTCGACGGCCATGATCGGTTCGAGGATCGCGGGAGACGCCTGACGGGCGGCTTCCTTGAGGGCCATCGAACCAGCGATCTTGAACGCCATTTCCGAGGAGTCGACCTCGTGGTAGGCGCCGTCGAGCAGCGTCACCTTCACGCCGACCAGCGGGTAGCCCGCCAGCACGCCGTACTGCATCGCGTCCTGTGCACCCGCGTCGACCGACGGGATGTACTCACGCGGGATGCGACCACCGGTGACCGCGTTGACGAACTCGTAGAGAGCGCCGTCCTCGGTCTTCGGCAGCGGCTCGACGGTGACGAGCACCTTCGCGAACTGGCCGGAACCACCGGTCTGCTTCTTGTGGGTGTAGGAGTACTTCTCCACCGCCTTGCGGATGGTCTCCCGGTACGCCACCTGAGGCTTGCCGATGTTGGCCTCGACCTTGAACTCGCGGCGCATGCGGTCCACCAGGATGTCCAGGTGGAGCTCGCCCATGCCGGCGATGATCGTCTGGCCGGTCTCCTCGTCCAGGTTGACCCGGAAGGTCGGGTCCTCCTCGGCGAGCTTCTGGATCGCGGTGCCCAGCTTCTCCTGGTCGGCCTTCGTCTTGGGCTCGATGGCGACCTGGATGACCGGCTCCGGGAACGTCATCGACTCGAGGACGATGGGGTTCTGCGGGTCGGCCAGAGTCTCACCGGTCGTCGTGTCCTTCAGACCGATCACGGCGTAGATGTGACCGGCGATGGCCTCGGTGACCGGGTTCTCCTTGTTGGCGTGCATCTGGAAGATCTTCCCGATGCGCTCCTTGCGGTCCTTGGTCGCGTTGATGACCTGGGTGCCCGCAGCGACCTTGCCCGAGTAGACCCGGATGTAGGTCAGCTTGCCGAAGAACGGGTGCACGGCGATCTTGAAGGCGAGCGCGGAGAACGGCTCGTCGCTGGCGGCCTTGCGGAACGCCGGCGTCTCACCGTCCTGCAGCGTGCCCTCGACCGGCGGGAGGTCCAGCGGCGACGGCAGCAGGTCGATCACCGCGTCGAGCATGGGCTGAACGCCCTTGTTCTTGAACGCGGAACCGCACAGCACCGGGTAGGCCGTGCCCTCGGCGACGATCTTGCGGAGACCCGCCTTGATCTCGGCGACGGTGAGGTCGCCTTCCTCGAGGAACTTCTCCATCAGGGTGTCGTCGGTCTCCGCGACGGCCTCCAGCAGTCCCTCGCGGAACTCCTGGGCCTTCTCGACGAGATCCGCGGGGATCTCCTCGATCGCGTAGTCCTCACCCTTCTGGACCTCGCCACGCCACGTCAGAGCGCGCATCTCGACCAGGTCGACGACGCCGATGAAGTCGCTCTCGGCACCGATCGGGATCTGGATCGGCAGCGGCTTCGCGCCGAGACGCTCGGAGATCGTGCGGATGGTGAAGTAGAAGTCCGCGCCGAGCTTGTCCATCTTGTTGACGAAGCAGATGCGCGGGACGTCGTACTTGGTCGCCTGCCGCCAGACCTGCTCGGACTGCGGCTCGACGCCCTCCTTGCCGTCGAAGACGGCAACGGCGCCGTCGAGGACGCGCAGGTTGCGCTCGACCTCGACGGTGAAGTCGACGTGGCCAGGCGTGTCGATCAGGTTGATCTGGTGGTCTTTCCAGAAGCAGGTCGTCGCGGCCGACGTGATCGTGATGCCGCGCTCCTGCTCCTGCTCCATCCAGTCCATCACGGCAGCGCCGTCGTGCACCTCGCCGATCTTGTAGCTGATCCCCGTGTAGAAGAGGATCCGCTCAGTCGTCGTGGTCTTGCCCGCGTCGATGTGGGCCATGATCCCGATGTTGCGGACCTTGGCAAGATCAGTGAGCACGTCCTGTGCCACGGGTCTTTCCCCTGTCTTGAGCTTGTCAGCTCACTAGGGCTGGGAGAGCCCGGCTCCTCGCGGAGCCGGGCGTCACATCACCAGCGGTAGTGGGCGAAGGCCTTGTTGGACTCGGCCATCTTGTGCGTGTCCTCACGGCGCTTGACGCTCGCACCGAGACCGTTGCTCGCATCGAGCAGCTCGTTCATCAGACGCTCGACCATGGTCTTCTCACGGCGCTGCCGCGAGAAGGTGATCAGCCAACGCAGCGCCAGCGTGGTGGAGCGGCCGGGCTTGACCTCGACCGGGACCTGGTAGGTCGCGCCACCGACGCGGCGGCTCTTGACCTCGAGAGCCGGCTTCACGTTGTCGAGCGCGCGCTTCAGCGTGACGACCGGGTCGGTGCCGGTCTTCTCGCGAGCGCCTTCGAGCGCTTCGTAGACGATCTTCTCGGCCACGGAACGCTTGCCGTCGACCAGCACCTTGTTGATGAGCTGGGTCACGAGCGGCGAGCTGTAGACCGGGTCGGAGATCAGCGGCCGCTTGGGGGCCGGTCCCTTGCGGGGCATCAGCTCTTCTCCTTCTTCGCGCCGTAGCGGCTGCGAGCCTGCTTGCGGTTCTTCACACCCTGGGTGTCGAGAGAGCCACGGATGATCTTGTAACGAACACCCGGCAGGTCCTTCACACGACCGCCACGCACGAGCACCATCGAGTGCTCCTGGAGGTTGTGGCCCTCACCGGGGATGTACGCCGTGACCTCGATACCGCTGGTCAGCTTCACGCGAGCGACCTTGCGCAGTGCGGAGTTCGGCTTCTTGGGGGTGGTGGTGTAAACGCGGGTGCACACACCGCGCCGCTGCGGCGAGCCCTTGAGGGCCGCCGTCTTCTGCTTCGCCACCTTGTCCTGGCGGCCCTTGCGGACCAGCTGCTGGATCGTTGGCATTCGCCGGCTGCTTCTTCCGTCTTGGCGGGTTCCCCTTGCGGTTCACCCTCGTGTTTCTTGATCCCTCTCTGCACCCGAGGTCGGGCGTGTCGCCCGCTCCCAAGGTCCGCAAGCAACAGTTCAACTGCCACTGCGAGTGGAGGACACCGCTGCCTCACGGGCACGCGGAGCGGCCCGACATGGGTCGGGCACGAGTAGCAAAGATACCCGCCCACGTCTACCTGGGTCAAAACGGGGGTGCTGCACGCGCACGTGCAGTAGACATATCGCGCCTGTTCAAGATTACCTGGGGGGACGAGTTGTCGCAGAAGCGCAACTTCGAGAAGCGGTATTACATCGTCATCGCTGCCGTTTTCGGCCTCGTGCTCGCCGTACCGATCGCCTACTTCGGCTATCGCGGGCTCGCGCCGAACCCTCAGGTCGGTGAGTGCGTGAAGCAGGTGAACCACAGCGCGGCCGACCTGACGTTCGAGGAGGTCAGCTGCTCCAGCGCAGGGCGGAGCTCGCGGTCGACGGGCAGGGAGTTCGAGGTCGGGGCGATCGCGTCGACCTGCCCGCCCGGTGACTACACCGCGGTGCCGAGGGGCGACGAGAAGACCTGTTACCTGCCGAGCTTGAACGTCGGGCCGTGCTTCGTGGCCAAGCAGTTCAAGAACACCGGCCAACCGGTGTTCGTCCGCGGCGACTGCAAGGAACCGGGCGCGCGGAAGGTCGAGAGCAACATCAAGGACGTGTCCGACACGTCGAAGTGCAAGAACCCGGAGATCTCGCTCACGTTCTCCGAGCCCGCCAGGACCGTCTGCATGGTGAAGCCTTGATCGACCGTTCCACCAACAGGCCCTGTGCGGATTCGGTAGGTTGCCGTAGTGCTCGATGACGATCAGCTAGCCGCCCGTAACGCAGAGTTGCGCGGCACTCTCGACAACCTGATGCGTGAACTCAAGCAACGCACGGACGGGTTGCGGGACGCACAGGCAGCGATCGCGGCGATGTCCGGCGTGGCGTCCTCACCGGACGGCAACGTCGTGGTGACCGTGGACTCGACCGGCGTGCTGGACAAACTGGAGCTGGGTCCGCGGGCGTTCGAACGGGTGACACCCGAACAGCTGGCGCAGACGATCACTCAGGTGGCCCGCAAGGCCGCGCTGAACGTGCGCGAACAGGTCAACGCGCAGATGGCCCCGCTCACGTCGGAAGAGGGCATGGTCGACCTGTCGGACATCGTCCCCGGAGCGCCGTCGTTGAAGGACATCTTCAAGGTCGAGCAGCGCGACGAGCCCGCGCCACCGCCGCCACCGTCCGATGAGGACTTCGGTTCCTCGGTGCTGCGCAAGGAAGCCCGGCCCGTTCAGCGTGCCGCTTCGGCAGCGCACGATGACGACGACTTCGGCGGCGACTCCATCATGGGGCGGGGCAACAAGTGGTGAGCGGTGGCCACACCTGGATGGACGCGGCCGGCGTGCGCTCGGCGGCGGCCAAGATGGTCAGCACCGGTGAGGACATGGCCGGCGGCGCTTCGGCTCTGGCACGTGGCCTGGACGCGGAAGGCCAGTGCTGGGGCAACGACGAGGCGGGCCAGAAGTTCGGCACCGACTACGTACCCGCGGCCGACGGCGTCCGCAAGGTGATGGCCGAGGTCGCGAAGACGTTGCAGGACATCGGCAAGAACCTGGAAGAGTCCGCGAACCTGATGGAGCAGCAGGACGCTTTCAACGCACGCGGCATCAGCGGCTAGCAGTCTGGGGGGATTGCTGCGATGGGCATCGAGATGCCCGCCGAGGTCAAGTGGCTCATCCCGATCGTGGTGGGTGACAGCTGGCCGGAAGGCGACGAAACGGCGCTGCAACGACTCGGCGAGGTCTGGCAACAGGCCGCGACCGACGTCGACGAGGCCATGCGCCAGGCAGAGGACGCGGTCAAGCAGGCAACGTCCCACATGGACGGTGAGGCCGCGGAGGCCTTCAAGAAGTACTGGGAGAAGTTCGTCAAGGGCGAGGAAGCCACCCTCCCCAAGATGAAGGACGTCTCCGAGAAGCTCGCGACGGCCTGCCGCAACTGCGCGATGCAGATCGAGTACGCCAAGCTCTCGATCATCATCGCCCTGGTGATCCTGGCCATCCAGATCGCCGTGATGATCGCTTCGGCGGTGGCGTCCTTCGGCGCCTCGACCGCGGGCATCGTCCCGGCCCAGCTGGCCACACGCGCCGGCGTCCAGATCGTCTTCCGCCAACTCGTCCAGCAGCTGATGCAGCAGGTCGGCCGCAACCTCATCGGCAAGCTGGCCATGCAGGTCGGCATCGAGGTCGCCACCTCGGTGGCCACCGACCTGGCCGTCCAGGGCATCCAGCTGGCCAAGGGCACCCGCGACTCCCTCGACACGTCGCTGACCCTGGACGCCGCCAAGTCGGGCCTCATCTCCGGCATCGTCGGCGCCGGCGTCGGCGCCGGCATGGGCAAAGCTTTCGGCGACGGCCTGGGCGACTCGCTCGGCAAGTCCATCGGCCGCAACGCCGCCGAGGAAGCGATCACCGGCGCCGGCACGGCCTTGGCCGAAGGTGCCCTGAGCGAGGAGGGCATCCAGGCCGAGGACGTGTTGTTCGGCGCCACCTCGGGTGCCGTGAGCGGCACGGTCTCGGGTGCGAAGTCAGGCATCGAGGGCCTCAACGCCGACATCGACGTCCCCACCGCAGGCGACATGCCCACGTCCCGCCCAGACGCCCCACCCCGCATGGACGCGCCTCCGGCTCCCACGTCGGCGCCTTCGACACCTTCGCCGTCTTCGTCCACTTCGGACGCCCCACCACCGCCCCGCGCCGCCGACGCGATGAACATGTCGTTCGCGGCTCCTCCCGTCGAACAACCGGCGCACCGGCCGGCCGCACCCGACACCGCACCTGCCTCCTCCGCTCCGCCACCCCCGCAGGGCTTCCAGCAGGGACCCGCTCAGTCCGCCCCGGCAGCGGCACCGCAAAGCGCACCGGCCGCACCACGCTCGATGCCCGCGGCTCCGATGAGCGCGCCGTCGAGCGGCTTCTCCCCGAGCAACAGCCCCACTCCGGTGGGCAGCGCGACAGCAGGCCCGGCGCCTTCCGGTGGTTCTCACTCGCCCAGCGCAGGCGGTCCGCCACCGAGCGGCTCATCGCCCGCCGGTAGCAGCCACTCATCAGCCGCGAGCGCCCCGGCGCCGAGCAGCGCGGGCCCTGCCCACAGCGGTCCTGCGCCGGCCAGTACGCCCGTTCACGGTGGTCAGACACCCTTCGGCACGGCTTCCGGCGCCGCGCCGACTTCTTCCGCGCCCGGTGGCCACACCCCAGCGGGACCAACTCCCGGAGGCTCGCCTGCGGGAGGTCCGGCTCCTGGCAACCACGCACCCGGCGGCCTCGCCCACAGCACTCCATCGTCAGCGGGCCCGACTCCAGGCGGCCCGACCCCAGGCGGCCCGGTGACCGGCAGCCCGACCCCAGGCGGCCCGACGCCCGCCGGCCTACCCCACGGCGGCCCGACCCCAGGCGGCCCGGTGGCCGGCAGCCCGGTGCCCGGCGGTCCGACTCCTGGCGGCCCGATGCCTGGCGGCCCGACTCCAGGCAGCCCGATGCCCGCCGGCCTACCCCACGGCGGCCCGACTCCAGGCAGCCCGACCCCAGGCGGCCTACCCCACGGCGGCCCGATCCAAGGCAGTCCTACGTCCACGGGTCCCGGCCACACGCCGGCCGGCCCCCTCGCCAGCGGACCCGCTCCGCTGCACTCGTCGCCGACGACCGGAAGCCCGAGTCCCGCGAACAACGGCTCCGGCCTCCCCGGACCACTGAGCCAGAACCAGGCACCGGCGAACACCCCGCAGCGGCCCACGTCCCCGGACGGCGTCCATCAGGCGGCGGTCGGTACGCCGCTCGCGCCGCCACCGAACCGCACGCCCGCTGACACCCCGCCACCCCAGCAACAGCCACCGGCACATGTGCCGCCGCAACAAGGCAACGCGCCCGCTCCACAACACCAGGCGTCACCCCCTCGGCACCAAGCACCGCCGCAGGGTCCTCAGGCGCACCAACCTCCTCGCCACCATCAGGGTCCGTTCCCGCAGCGGTCGCCACAGCATCAGTCGCTCGCCGGTCCGCCGCCTCAGCGCGCACCGCACCCGGCAGGCCCGCCCTCGCATGCCGCGCCACCGCACCCGGCAACACCACATCTGGCAACACCACATCTGGCAACACCGCACCACGCAGGGCCACCACACCCTGCCAACGGACCACACACACCGGCCGCCAACGCGCCACGTCCGCCCGCCGACGCCGCCACACCGCACGAGCGGCCCACGCGCACGCCGTGGGAGGAGAGCAAGCGCCTCAGGGCCCCGGTGCCGCTGCCCGACAACCTCAGGCATCTGCAGAACGACGTCAAGCACACCCCGGCCGGCTTGTCGTTGCACGACAACAACTTCAAGGCCTACCCGCACTCCGCGGCCGCGGTTGCCCCCGACCCCCACCGCTACACCGTCGACCTGCACGGCTCTACCGACAACGTCCGCGTCGGCAACACGAACCTGTCCCCCAAGGACCTCGCCGACATCATCCGCGGCAGCGGCGACTGGGACGGCAAGCAGCCCATCCGCCTGATCTCCTGCCAGACCGGCACGAAGTCCGACGGTTTCGCCGCCCAGCTGAGCCAGGAGCTCGGCGTCGACGTCGTCTCACCCACCAAGGACGCGTGGGTCGACGACATGGGCAACGTCTTCGCGAGCTCGTCCCACTTCGACACCCAGCGCGGCGACTTCTCCCCCGGCTGGCCCCCGAACGGCGACTGGGTCACCTTCAAGCCCGACGGCACCAGCACCAAACACGACAGGGCCACCCCGCCCGGCACCACCCCGACCTGGGGCGACAACACCCCCGAGAACCGCCCTCGCGCGTGGCGGCGCGGCGAGCCGCTGAGCCAGTTCGTCCGGGACAGCTTCGGCAACTGGCACGAGGTTGCTCCCCCGCGCAACCCCCGTCCTCCGCATCCGTTGCCCCCACCGCCCGGTTGGGCAGGACAACGCCCTCCCATGCCGCCGCCTCAGCGGCCGACGCACGCTCCACAACCCCGGCGGCAGTGGGGCAATCCACCGCAGCGTCCGCCGATGCCTCCTCCTGCACCTCCTCAAGGGCCTCGGGGCAACGCACCGTTGCCTCCCCGGCCGGCACCGTGGCAGCCGCCGCTGGGCCGGCAACAGCCACCGATGCCGATGCGGCACGAGCCCGCGCAGGCTCCCGAACGCAGGTGGGAGCAATCAGCCGCGCCCGTGCACCCCGCGCCGGTCCGTGCCGAGCTGCGGACGGACGTGCAGTGGTTCCGAAGCGACGGCGTCGAGGTCACGCCGCACCGGGAACCCGCGCCGCAGGACTCCGATCCGATCCGCGACACCTCACTCGACAGCACCCACGAGACAGTTCCTGACGATCACACCGCAGCCGACACCGGTCATCCTGTCGGTGGCGAGCCGGAAGCAGTCGCGGAACCGGAGCTGCCGGCGCGGAAGGCCGAGCCGGATTTCGGTGACCTCGCCGGCCTGAAGCAGAAGTTCCAGCAGGACCAGAGCAAGTGGGCCAACCACGGCGCCGAGCTGCGTGCGGGGGCGATCGCCGAGGGCGCGACCGACCACCGCGGCATCGACGACCCGGCCGCACGCGCGTTCGGCACGCAGGCCGCCATGCCCGGTGCTGAGCTGCACTTCGAGGACGTCAGCTCCAACGCGGTCTGGCGGGTCGACGGGGAGCCGCTCCACCGGATGGACCGCAGGCACCCCTCGGAGATCGACGAGGCAGGTGGCTTCGACGTGCGTCCGGACAAGCAGGGCGGCGACACTCACGACCAGATCGCGAACAACCAGGGACGCGTGGTGTCCGCGACGCGCGACGAGTTCTACTACGAGGCAGTGCAGTACGGCGACGACCCGCCACAGCACGGCGAATCCCGGTGGAACTACAAGATCGACGCGCCCGGCGGGCTCGACCTGCTCGCCACGCTGCGAGAGGACGGCAACCACGCCCTGGCCCTGCAGGCCGACTGGGAAGCCGAGATCGGGTTCCTCGGTGGCATCGACAAGAAGCACATCCCGCACGCCAAAGAGGTGAAGTGGGATGCCGGTGCGCAGAAGTGGATCCCCACCGGGGAGATCTACTACTTCGGCACCAAGGATGGGGAGAAGGGCTCCGATGTCTGAACGCCAGCCCAAGGCCGTCGAGGTCGTCGCGTTCCGCGGCGGTGACGAGGTCGCGGTGACGCTGACCTACACCGCGAACCCCGAAGGCGCTTCCCGAGTGGCCGTCGCCGGGCCGTGGGGAGAAACCGAGGCCTCCGCAGGCGACCTGTTCGCCTCACTGCGAGCGGTGCGGGCCGAGCTCGAACGCTCCGGCTGGTTCCTCGCGGTGAACGGCGCGCGGCGGGACGTCGTGTGCTTCGGTGCCACCAGGGACATGAACCTCGGTGGAACCGTGCGCCGAATCGACGGAGCCGGCCAGCAGCAGTACGCGACCTTCGGCGCCGCGCCGCGGCCGTCGATCGGCACGGTGGCCGAGCAGGACCTGGCCGCGGCGGTGTTCTTCGACAGCGAGCCGCACGCCGCGGGAATCGACGCCGTGCTGCCCGCGGAGATCACCGAGCAGGACACGGTCTTCTGGAACGACCAGGAGTTCGCCGCCGAACCGACCCGCGTCGCTCACCGGCAGGCGGACCACGTGCGGTTCGGCGACCACGAAGCGATGTTGTCGTCGCTCGTCGAGTCGTGGTTCACCCAGACGCCGGTGGCCCGCGCGGGCCACCGCGCCTACCAGGTGCACGGGTCGAACGGCCAGAACCTGACCGTGTCCCGTTGGCGCAAGGAACGCAGCTGGCACAACCACGAGCGACGCCTCTCCCAGGCGCCCGCCGCTCAGGAAACCAAGCCGCTCACGTACTTCGACCGGCTCAGCCAGGTCAGGATCGACCACCTGCCCTGCCCGGACACGCTGCTCGCTCCGCCGGGCTACCCCATGTTCGGATCCGGCCGCGCGCGTGGGTCCGGCACCTCCGCGCTGCTGAAGCAGATCGAGGAGAGCCTGACCGAGCACGCGCCGGCGCAGTGGCGTTCGATCACCGTGACGTGCCAGGCCACGGCGAACTGGCAGGAACTCACGACGTCGCTCACCGCGGAAAGCGGCGCCGAACTCCACTGGCTGCCGCCCGCCGAGGTCGGTCAGCTGTTCCGCAGGCTGCGGGCGCAGTGCTACGAGTACCCGTTCGGGACGTGGTTCACCGCAGAGCTGACGCTCGAGGCAGGCGAGGCTCCCCGGTTCAGCTTCGACACGCTGGCCGAGCCCGCTTGGCGACCGTACTTCGAGGACTGGCTGTTCGCAGGCGCCTACTGCGTGCGGCACGAGCTCCTGCACTTCCCCCGCACCCCGGACCACACGCCGGACTGGCTCGCCGCCATCGCCGCCCGCATCGCCGTCTTCGACCCGAGCGGCACACCGTTTCCCCAGGGCAACACCGGAACGCTGCTCGTGCGGATGTTCGACGGCATGGACGACGACGGCAATCCGAAGCTGTTCCGCACACCCGTCAGCCCCGGCGAGAAGGACGCGCTCCTGAGCTACCTGAAGTCCGCCCCAGCGGTGCTGTCCTCCCGCGGGACCGCACCGGACCTCCTCGACCCGGAACGCCCGTCCAAGGTGCCGATGGCCTACCACACCGACGGTCGGTGGGTCTGGTCCAGTTCGGTCGCCTACTACCTCGAACACCACGACGTGTCGCCGGACCAGACGTTCCTGGGACACATCAGGGACCGCGGTCATCGGCTGCCGGACAGCCTCCCCAACCCCGTGCGGGCCCGTGCTCTGGCGGTGGCGACGGACGCGCCGGAACTGGAACCCGGCATCGAGGCCGAGCTGGAGCACGCCACCAACGCGATCCGCGAGATCGCCGCGCACCTCGGTGTCGACGCCAGGTTCTGGTCCGTGGGCAGCGTCGCGGCAGACGGCCTCACACTGCAGCGCACCGGCGACCGGTACGAAGTCTTCTGGTCGGCGGACGGGGAGAAGCGGTTCCGAGCGGAGTTCGACAGCGCGGGAGACGCCGCGACCTACCTGATCGGCTTCTTCTACAGCTACGCAGGTTCACTGCGGCCCGCCTGATCGCTGCTGGTTGACTGTGTCCGTGGACGACCTGATCGCGGCGATGGCCTCGCTGACCGGCTCCTCCGCCGATCCCGAAGTGCTCGGCGGCGATCGCGGTGACGTCGTGGTGGTGCGCGTTGGCGACGTGGTGGCCAAGGCGCACCCCGCGGACACCGACGTGGCAGCGTTGCGACAACGACTGGAGATCGCGGCCGCGCATCCCGAGCTGATGCTGCCGCCGCTCAAGCCGCTGCAGTTCGTCGACGACCGGCCCGTGACGGTGTGGCCGTACGGAACGCCGGTGAGCAAGGCGGATCCCGACGCCGCGCCGTGGGAGGAGAGCGCCGCGCTGCTGGCTCGGCTGCACTCGTTGCCCGCGCAGGGGCCGGTGGCAGGCGCTCCGGAACGGATCGTGCGGGCCATCAAGGCCTTGCCGCCCACGCTGCCGCATGCCGACGTGGTGTTGCGGGCGTTCGAAGTCTTGCCGCCGCTCGACATGTCGACAAAGGCGCTCATCCACGGCGACTGGCATCTCGGGCAGCTGGTGCACCGGGGTGCGTGGCGGCTCATCGACGTGGACGACGTGGGGGTCGGCGATCCGGTCTGGGACCTGGCGCGACCTGCGGCTTTGTTCGCCGCGGGAATCCTTCCCGGTGATCTTTGGGCGCGGTTTCTGAACACCTACCGTGAAACGGGTGGTGTGGCACTGCCGACATCGGAATGGGAAGCGCTCAACATCCCGGCTCAGGCGTACGTTGTGCAAATGGCAGCGCGGGCACTCGTGACCGGTCTGCAGGCAGTGGAACCGCTGGTCGAGGCATGTCGTCGGATCACCGCGACGCACGGCAACGGCGACCGCGGCTAATATCGTTTTTGTCCGGTCCCACTCAGGAGGCTCACCACGATGCAGTGTCCCAAGTGTCATGCGAACATGCGCACGTTCGACCGCATGGGCGTTCACATCGAGCAGTGCGACGGCTGCCGCGGGGTCTTCCTCGACTACGGCGAGCTCGAGTCGATCACTCGCCTCGAGGCCCAGATGCACACTCCGCCGCCCGCCGCACCGGCTCCTCCGCCCGCCGCCTACCCGCAGCCGGCCCAGCCCGCGTGGGGTGCCGCCCCGCAGCAGGTCCACCACCACCACGGCAGCTACGGCCACCCGTACGGCCACCGCAAGCACCGCGGCATGGCCGGCCTGTTCTTCTCCTCGTGACTTCGTAGGCGGCCCCGGATCCCTGCTCCGGGGCCGTTGACGACTACCGAAAAACTAGGCGATAATCGGTAGTCAACGGGAGGAGTAGCCATGTCTGTCGCGACCGAGGCCGCCCACATCCGAGACCTCTTCGAAACGATCGAAGAGCTTGAGTCCGTGGCGTCATCCCTCGCAGAAGACGACGAACGCCGCCACAAGCTCGACGGCGTGGTGGCCCGCACGCTCCGCCAAGCCCCACCGGTCCGCCCCGTGGTGGCAGGCGAACTCCTCGACCTCACCGAGAAAACCGTGAAGGCCTGGGCCCGCGAAGGCGTGCTGGCCATCCACAGCCAAGAACCGCGCATGCTCCTCGACACCGTGCGCCTGCACGAGGTACTCCACCTCGTGTCCGACCTCCGCCGCGCAGGCAAGACCCGCGGCCTGATCGACGAAGTCCACCGCCGCCTCAGCGACCAGTCATTGCTCGACCGCTCTGACCTGGCCTCCTCCCTGGACGAGATGCGCAGCGGCAGGGGACGCGTGGTCCGCCAAGCTTGATCCAAGTCGTCGAAACCCACACCGCACACGCCCAGGCCAACGGCCTGCGCGGTCGTGCCCGCGTGGCCTACGAACGCTTTCTGGACGAACTGGCGCACTCGGGGTGCGCCTCTCTCGGCTACCGCGTCACTGGTCCCGAACCTCTCCCGCGTCTCTGCGTGAAGCACCTGCGCGGTGCCGACCGGGTCGTGGTCGCCTTTCCGTCACCCGAAGTCGTGTGGGTGCTGCTGGTCGGGCCGCACGACGACGACCCCGGCCTCGACCTCTACGAAGCCCTCTACGAGATGGCCGGTGTCCGGCCTCGCATGTCGGAGAAGCGCACCAAGCCCCGTTGCTGCACGGACGACTCCGGCATCCCACCCCTGGTGGACGAGCACCTCGTCGACGACCTGGTGATCCGCGCCAGGGCCCTGGCCCGCGCCCGCCGTCGTTAGGGCTGCCGGTCGAGCACGAACCCGTCAGCCACGGGGTCGTAGTGCAGATACGGCATCTCCCGAGGAGTCCACCGACAATTTTTCTTGTCAAGACAACCCTGGTTGTCCTAGGCTTGGCGCAACGACGAACGGAGACCACGATGTCCTTCCAGGCCTACCTCGACGGCGCCGAGAAGAAGACCGGCAAGACCCCGGCCGAACTGCTGGCAGCGGCCGCAGAGCGCGGCTACGACGCCACGACGAAGGCTGGCGTGGTGCTGGAGTGGCTGAAGACCGACTACGACCTGGGCCGAGGCCACGGCATGGCGCTGTACCACGTCCTGAAGAACGGCCCGCAGATCAGCGACAAGCACGTGGGCAGCAAGGGCAGCCACCGCGACGAGTCCACGACGCTGCGCTTGGACGGCATCGCCAACCGCTAGAGATCCAGCGCGGGCAGCAGTGCCTCGTCCACGATCGCCGCGAGCTCGTCCACGCCTGGAATGCGACCGTTGTCGATGGACAGCTTGAAGACGAGCGCCTCGCCGATCTGGGTGGTGATCGGCGTCAGCCGCCGCGGATCGAGCCGACCACTGGCCGCGTAGTGACGCAGGACCGTGGCGGTGAAGGTGCCGCCCCGAGGGTCGAACACCTTGCTGTACAACGCCTCTGCCAGCTCCGGATAGCGCGCGCGTTCGGACGTGATCGCCAGCACCGCGCCGGCCGCCGGGGTGGCCATCCAGTCCGTGAGCAACGTCAGTGCCGCGATGAGATCTGCCCGGAGGTCGTCCGCCGCCGGGGTCGGCACCTCGACGGGATGCGCCTCGCCGAGCGCGTCGATCAGCAGCTCGAAGGGTGTCGGCCAGCGCCGGTACAGGACGGTTTTCGCGGTGGCCGCGCGGCGTGCGATGCCCTCCATGGTCAGGCCGCCGAGCCCGGCTTCCGCCACCTCGGCCAGTGCGGCCTCGTGAATGGCGCGGACCAGCGCTTCTCCCCGTCGCCGCTCCGGCGTCACGGTGCCCACCTTCCCCAACAAGAAACGATACCGTATCTTATCAGCTCGTTAAGCTACGGAGCCGTATCTAATTGGGGGATCGTCCATGCTCACCCGAACTCGCCGGGCGCTCGCGCCTGACCTCGCACGGGGCGTGATGCTGCTGCTCATCGCACTCGCGCACGCTCACATGTACCTGTCCGGGCACCAGACCGGCTTCCGCTCGTACGCGCTCGACGGCAGCCCGCTCGACCTGCTGGTCACCGGGGTTCAGGTGACGCTGGTCGACGGACGGGCCATGCCGATGTTCGCCGCACTGTTCGGCTACGGGTTCGTGCAGATCGCGGCCAAGCAGAACGGCGGCGTGCTGCGGCGGCGGAGCGCGTGGCTGCTGGTGTTCGGGTGCGCGCACGCCCTGTTGTTGTTCTTCGGCGACATCCTGGCCGCTTACGGGCTGCTCGGCCTGGCGCTCGCGGGGGTGCTGCGGTGGCGGGACCGGTCGCTGCTGGTGTTCGCGGGACTGTGGCTGGTCGTCCACGGCGCGGTGATCACGGTGGGCGGTCTGCGGATCGCGGAGTTCGGCGGCGCGTCGGGGATGACGGCCGCCACGGACCCGGTGAGCGCGTTGGTCGACCGGGTCGCGCTGTGGAGTGCGTTGACGCCGTTCTTCGTAGTCGAACTCGTCGTGCCGTTCGTGCTCGGTGTGTGGGCGGCCCGGCGGCGCCTGCTCGTCGAGCCGCACGAGCACCGGAAAGCGTTGCGGGCCATCGCGTTCAGCGGCATCAGCGTGGCCGTTCTCGGCGGGTTGCCGCTGGCGCTGGTCGACACCGGCGTCTGGAACGGCGGACCGGAGGTGGTCCTCTACGTGCTGCACGGCCTCAGCGGAGTGGCCGGCGGGCTCGGTTACGCGGCGCTGATGGGATTCATCGCCACCAGGGTCGGCGAGCGGGGCCCAGTGATCTCGGCGCTCGCCGCCTGCGGGCAACGTTCGCTGACCTGCTACCTGTTGCAGTCAGTGGTGTTCGTGGCCGTGTTCGTACCGTACGCCGGAGGGCTCGGCACCGAACTGAACACGGCAGCGGCGTCCGGCATCGCCGTGCTCACCTGGCTGGCCACCGTCGGGTGCGCGGAAGTGTTGCGGCGCAACAACGTTCAGGGACCGGCGGAGACACTGCTACGCAAGCTCACCTACCGGTGAAACGGGAACTGCCCCGGAGCGGGAGGCTCCGGGGCAGTTCCAGGACAACCGACTAGCGGTAGTCGCGACCGAAGTCGTAGTCGTCCAGCGGCACCGCAGCGCCCGTGCCCGTGCCGAAGACGTCCGGGGTGTAGTACCCGTCGTCGTACGAGGGGATGGCGTACGCGGCAGCGCGCGCCTCCTCGGTCGGCTGGACCTGGATGTTGCGGTAGCGGTTGATGCCCGTACCAGCCGGGATCAACTTACCGATGATCACGTTCTCCTTCAGACCGATGAGCTTGTCCGAACGCCCGTTGATGGCGGCGTCGGTCAGCACACGCGTGGTCTCCTGGAACGACGCCGCGGACAGCCACGAGTCGGTCGCCAGCGAGGCCTTCGTGATACCCATCAGCACCGGACGTCCGGCCGCCGGCTCGCCACCCTCGGCGACGACGGCGCGGTTGCCCGACTCGAAGTCCGCGCGCTCGACCAGCGAGCCCGGCAGGAACTCCGTCGCACCCGAGTCGATGATCGTGACCCGGCGGAGCATCTGCCGGACGATGACCTCGATGTGCTTGTCGTGGATGGCCACACCCTGGGCGCGGTACACCTTCTGCACTTCCTGCACCAGGTGCAGCTGGGCCTCGCGCGGGCCCATGACGCGCAGGACCTCGTGCGGGTCCGGAGTACCTTCCAGCAGCTGCTGGCCGACGGCCACGTGGTCGCCGTCCTGCAGCGGGCCCGTCGCCGTGTTGGCGAGACGCTGACGCTTGGACAGCTTCTCGAACACGATCTCCTCGGAACCGTCGTCCGGGATCAGCGTGATCTTCCAGAAGCGGTCGCCGTCCTCGATGCGGACGCGGCCGTCGACGTCGGCGATCGGCGCCTTGCCCTTCGGGACGCGGGCCTCGAAGAGCTCCTGAACACGCGGCAGACCGGTCGTGATGTCGTCACCGGCCACACCACCCTGGTGGAACGTACGCATCGTCAGCTGCGTACCGGGCTCACCGATCGACTGGGCGGCGACGATGCCGACGGCCTCGCCGACGTCGACCAGCTGACCGGTCGCCATCGAGCGGCCGTAGCAGGACGCGCACACACCGACCGCGGACTCGCAGGTCAGCACCGAGCGCACCTTCACGCGGATGATGCCGGCCTCGACCAGGCGCTCCAGCGCCGGGTCACCGAGGTCGTCGCCGCGGTTGAGCACCAGGTTGCCGGAGGCGTCCAGGATGTCGTCCGCCACCGTGCGGGCGTAGACCGACGTCTGCGCGAACTCGTGCAGGCCGACCTTGTCGCCCAGCTGCTCGCCGACGGTCATGTTCACGCCACGCGTGGTGCCGCAGTCGACCTCGCGGATGATGACGTCCTGCGAGACGTCCACCAGACGACGGGTCAGGTAACCCGAGTCGGCGGTGCGCAGCGCGGTGTCGGCCAGACCCTTACGAGCACCGTGCGTCGCGATGAAGTACTCGAGCACCGACAAGCCCTCGCGGAACGAGTTCTTGATCGGACGCGGGATGTACTCACCCTTCGGGTTGGTCACGAGACCACGCATACCCGCGAGCGAACGGACCTGCGTCATGTTGCCGGCGGCGCCGGACTGGACGATGACGCGGATCGAGTTGTCCTCGGGGAAGTTGTCTTCCATGATCTCGTGGACCTGCTCGGTGGCCTTGGTCCACACCTTGACCAGCTCGGAGTTGCGCTCCTCGTGGGAGAGCTGACCGCGCTGGTAGCGCTTCTCCACCGCGTCCGCGAGGCGCTCGTGCTCCTCGAGGATGTCCTGCTTCGCGGCGGGGACGAGGACGTCCGAGATCGCGACGGTCACGCCGGAACGGGTGGCCCAGTGGAAACCGGCGTCCTTCAGCTTGTCCAGCGTCCGGGCGACGGTGACCATCGGGTACCGCTCGGCGAGGTCGTTGATGATCACGGCCTGCCGCTTCTTGGGCATGACCTCGTTGATGAAGGCGTAGTCCTGCGGCAGGATCTCGTTGAACAGCACGCGACCCAGCGTGGTCTCCGCGAGCCACGGCTGACCGGGCTCCCAGCCCTCCGGCTCGGCACCCTTGGGCGGGTTCTTGTCCGAGACGCGGATCTTCACCATCGCCTGCAGGCCCAGGACCTTGCGGTCGAACGCCATCAGGGCCTCGGCGGGCGACGAGTAGAAGTGACCCTCGCCGATGTCGCCGGCCTTGTGCCGGGTCAGGTGGTACAGACCCGTCACCATGTCCAGACGCGGCATGGCCAGCGGCTTGCCGGACGCCGGGGACAGGATGTTGTTCGACGACAGCATCAGGACGCGGGCCTCGGCCTGCGCCTCGGCGGACAGCGGCAGGTGGACTGCCATCTGGTCACCGTCGAAGTCGGCGTTGAACGCTTCACAGACCAGCGGGTGCAGCTGGATGGCCTTGCCCTCGACCAGCTGCGGCTCGAAGGCCTGGATGCCGAGGCGGTGCAGCGTAGGAGCACGGTTGAGCAGCACCGGGTGCTCGGTGATGACCTCTTCCAGCACGTCCCACACGGCCGGGCGCGCACGCTCGACCATCCGCTTGGCGGACTTGATGTTCTGCGCGTGGTTGAGGTCCACGAGCCGCTTCATCACGAACGGCTTGAAGAGCTCCAGCGCCATCTGCTTGGGCAGACCGCACTGGTGCAGCTTGAGCTGCGGGCCGACCACGATGACCGAACGGCCGGAGTAGTCGACGCGCTTGCCGAGCAGGTTCTGGCGGAACCGGCCCTGCTTGCCCTTCAGCAGGTCGGACAGCGACTTCAGCGGGCGGTTACCGGGACCGGTGACCGGGCGGCCGCGGCGGCCGTTGTCGAACAGCGCGTCGACGGCCTCCTGCAGCATCCGCTTCTCGTTGTTGACGATGATCTCGGGCGCGCCGAGGTCGATCAGTCGCTTCAACCGGTTGTTGCGGTTGATGACGCGGCGGTACAGGTCGTTCAGGTCGGAGGTCGCGAAGCGGCCACCGTCGAGCTGCACCATCGGGCGCAGGTCCGGCGGGATGACCGGGACGCAGTCCAGGACCATGCCCTGCGGGTTGTTGCGGGTCGCTTGGAAGGCGGCAACGACCTTGAGGCGCTTGAGCGCACGCAGCTTCTTCTGGCCCTTGCCGCTGCGGATCGTCTCGCGCAGGACCTCGGCCTCGGCGTCGACGTCGTAGTCACCCAGCAGCTTCTGGATGGCCTCGGCGCCCATGGCACCGGTGAAGTAGTCGCCGTAGCGGTCGTACAGCTCGCGGTAGAGCAGCTCGTCCGCGATCAGCTGAGCGCGCTCGAGCTTGGTGAAGGTGGACCAGATCTCGTCGAGCCGGTCCAGCTCGCGCTGGGCACGGTCGCGGAGCTGGCGCATCTCGCGCTCGCCGCCCTCCTTGACCTTGCGGCGGACGTCGGACTTGGCGCCCTCCGCCTCCAGCTCGGCCAGGTCGGCTTCCAGCTTCTGAGCCCGCGCCTCGACGTCCGCGTCACGGCGGTTCTCGACACGCTTGCGCTCGACCTGCATCTCGCTCTCGAGCGTCGGCAGGTCGTTGTGGCGCAGCTCGGTGTTGACGCCCACGATGACGTAGGCGGCGAAGTAAATGATCTTCTCGAGGTCCTTGGGGGCCAGGTCGAGCAGGTAGCCCAACCGGCTGGGAACGCCCTTGAAGTACCAGATGTGCGTGACCGGAGCGGCGAGCTCGATGTGGCCCATGCGCTCACGACGCACCTTCGCACGGGTCACCTCGACGCCGCAGCGCTCACAGATGATGCCCTTGAAGCGCACGCGCTTGTACTTGCCGCAGTAGCACTCCCAGTCCCTGGTGGGACCGAAGATCTTCTCGCAGAACAAGCCGTCCTTCTCCGGCTTGAGCGTGCGGTAGTTGATGGTCTCGGGCTTCTTGACCTCGCCGAAGGACCACTGGCGGATGTCGTCCGCGGTCGCGAGACCGATGCGGAGCTCATCGAAGAAGTTGACGTCGAGCACGTCTACTCTCTTCCCCTTTTTAGATCGGTGGCTGCTGGAGCTGGTCTGGAGGTCGGGGAGGGCTACGCGGGAGGCATTGCCCTCCCCGACCGGCGAGGTGACTAGTTGACGACGTCGTCCACGGACGGCGACTCGGACCGCGACAGGTTGATGCCGAGGTTCGCGGCCGCACGCTCGAGGTCTTCGTCGTCGCCGTCGCGCATCTCGATCGCGGCACCGTCCGAAGACAGGACCTCGACGTTGAGGCAGAGCGACTGCAGCTCCTTGAGCAGCACCTTGAAGGACTCCGGGATACCGGGTTCCGGGATGTTCTCGCCCTTGACGATGGCCTCGTAGACCTTCACGCGGCCGAGCACGTCGTCGGACTTGATGGTGAGCAGCTCCTGCAGGGTGTATGCGGCGCCGTACGCCTGCATCGCCCAGCACTCCATCTCACCGAAGCGCTGACCACCGAACTGCGCCTTACCACCCAGCGGCTGCTGCGTGATCATCGAGTACGGGCCGGTCGAACGCGCGTGGATCTTGTCGTCGACCAGGTGCAGCAGCTTGAGGATGTACATGTAGCCGACCGACACCGGGAACGGGTACGGCTCGCCGGAGCGACCGTCGAAGAGCTGAGCCTTGCCGTTCTCCTTGACCATCCGCTCACCGTCGCGGTTCGGGATGGTCGAGCCCAGCAGACCCGTGATCTCCTCTTCCTTCGCGCCGTCGAACACCGGCGTCGCCGTCCGGGTGCCCGGCTCGACGTCGTACAGCTCCTCGGGCAGGTTCTTCGCCCAGTCCGGGTCGCCGTTGACGCTCCAGCCCTGCTTGGCGATCCACCCGAGGTGGGTCTCCAGCACCTGGCCGATGTTCATACGACGCGGCACACCGTGCGTGTTCAGGATGATGTCGACCGGCGTGCCGTCCTCGAGGAACGGCATGTCCTCCGCGGGCAGGATCTTGCCGATGACGCCCTTGTTGCCGTGGCGGCCGGCGAGCTTGTCACCGTCCTGGATCTTGCGCTTCTGGGCCACGTAGACGCGGACGAGCTCGTTCACGCCCGGAGGCAGCTCGTCGTCGTCCTCACGCGAGAAGACGCGGATACCGATGACCTTGCCGTACTCACCGTGCGGCACCTTGAGCGAGGTGTCGCGGACCTCGCGCGCCTTCTCACCGAAGATCGCGCGGAGCAGGCGCTCCTCGGGGGTCAGCTCGGTCTCGCCCTTGGGCGTGACCTTGCCGACGAGGATGTCGCCGGGCTGGACCTCGGCACCGATGCGGATGATGCCGCGCTCGTCCAGGTCGGCCAGGACCTCCTCGGAGACGTTCGGGATGTCCCGGGTGATCTCCTCGGCGCCGAGCTTCGTGTCGCGGGCGTCGATCTCGTGCTCCTCGATGTGGATCGAGGTGAGAACGTCGTCCTGCACGAGGCGCTGCGACAGGATGATCGCGTCCTCGTAGTTGTGGCCTTCCCACGGCATGATCGCCACGAGCAGGTTCTTGCCGAGCGCCATCTCACCGTTCTCGGTGCACGGCCCGTCGGCCAGGACCTGGCCCTCCTGCACCCGGTCGCCCTCGTTCACGATGGGCTTCTGGTTGATGCAGGTGCCCTGGTTCGAGCGACGGAACTTGTGCAGCGCGTAGGTGTTGCGCGCACCGTCGTCGGCCATGACGGTGATGTAGTCGGCGGAGACCTCCTCGACCACACCGGTCTTCTTCGCGACGACGACGTCACCGGCGTCGACCGCGGCACGCAGCTCCATGCCGGTGCCGACCAGCGGCGACTCGGAACGCAGCAGCGGCACGGCCTGACGCTGCATGTTCGCACCCATCAGGGCGCGGTTCGCGTCGTCGTGCTCGAGGAACGGGATCATGGCGGTCGCGGCCGACACCATCTGGCGCGGCGAGACGTCCATGTAGTCGACGTCGGTCGGGTCGATGAACTCGACCTCGCCGCCCTTCTTGCGGACCAGGACGCGGTCGTCGGTGAAGTTGCCCTCGTCGTCGGTCGGCGAGTTCGCCTGCGCCTTGACGAAGCGGTCTTCCTCGTCCGCGGTCAGGTAGTCGATCTGGTCGGTGACCCGGCCGTCGGTGACCTTGCGGTACGGCGTCTCGATGAAGCCGAACGGGTTGACCCGCGCGTACGACGAGAGCGAACCGATCAGACCGATGTTCGGGCCTTCCGGCGTCTCGATCGGGCACATGCGGCCGTAGTGCGACGGGTGGACGTCGCGGACCTCCATGCCGGCCCGCTCACGGGACAGACCACCGGGACCCAGCGCCGACAGGCGGCGCTTGTGGGTCAGACCCGCGAGCGGGTTGGTCTGGTCCATGAACTGGGACAGCTGCGAGGTGCCGAAGAACTCCTTGATCGCCGCCACGACGGGACGGATGTTGATCAGGGTCTGCGGCGTGATGGCCTCGACGTCCTGCGTGGTCATGCGCTCGCGGACGACGCGCTCCATGCGGGACAGGCCGACGCGGATCTGGTTCTGGATCAGCTCGCCGACCGTGCGCAGGCGACGGTTGCCGAAGTGGTCGATGTCGTCGACCTCGACGGGCACGTCACCACCGGCGGCGGCGACCATCTGCGTCTCACCCGCGTGCAGGCGGACGAGGTACTCGATCGTCGTGACGATGTCGTCCTCGGTGAGCACACCGGTGTTGATGTCGGTGTCCAGGCCCAGCTTCTTGTTGACCTTGTAACGGCCAACCTTCGCCAGGTCGTAGCGCTTGTCCTTGAAGAACAGGTTCTCCAGCAGGGCCTGCGCGGACTCCTTCGTCGGCGGCTCGCCCGGACGCAGCTTGCGGTAGATGTCGAGCAACGCCTCGTCGGTACCCGCGGTGTGGTCCTTCTCGAGCGTGGTCAGCAACGTCTCGCTGAACGCGAACCGCTCGCGGATCTGCTCGGTGCTCCAGCCCAGAGCCTTCAGCAGCACCGTCACCGGCTGGCGACGCTTGCGGTCGATGCGGACACCAACGGTGTCGCGCTTGTCGACGTCGAACTCCAGCCAGGCACCCCGGGACGGGATGATCTTGACGCTGAAGACGTCCTTGTCCGTCGTCTTGTCGACCGCGGTGTCGTAGTAGACACCAGGCGAACGCACGAGCTGCGAGACAACCACGCGCTCGGTGCCGTTGATGATGAACGTGCCCTTGCTCGTCATCATCGGGAAGTCACCCATGAACACCGTCTGGCTCTTGATCTCGCCAGTGGTGTGGTTGGTGAACTCCGCCGTGACGAACAGAGGTGCCGCGTACGTCATGTCCTTGTCCTTGCACTCTTCCGTCGAGGCCTTGACCTCGTCGTAGCGTGGGTCGGAGAAGGACAGTGACATGGAGCCGGAGAAGTCCTCGATCGGCGAGATCTCGTTGAGGACCTCTTCGAGGCCGCCCGTCGGGTTCTCGTCGCCGGCGTCGATGCGGCGCTGGAACCACGCCTCATCGCCCGTCAGCCACTCAAAGGACTGGATCTGCAGGTCGAGCAGGTTGGGCGTCGAAAGCGGCTCGTGGATCTTTGCGAACGAGACGCGCTTCGGCGCTCCAGGGATCCCCGACGTGGAGTTGGTCGCAGCAGTGGCCTTGGTCGCGCGAGAGATCGCCAAGATGCGTCCTTCCAGGGACAGGTAGCTGGCTAGAGCGAACTAGCACGGCTGTCAAGGGTGCGGCGATGCCCGACTAATCCACGCTCTCGGCGAAGGGCAAGCGGAAAATGGGCAGCGCAAAGGGGCAGTCTAGCCACGCGCACGGCGACTGTCGAGAGGCACCTGGAAGGACCCTCCTCTTGCTCACCGACAGAGTGACCCTGCATGAGCGTGCAGTCAAGATGTGGACAGTCGATCCACCCTGTGGATGGAGCGCCCTTCACCGAAAGTCACCCATTTGACCTGCGTAAACACGCGTGCGGCCGATTTGGTGGGAAGTTGGCGGCTTCGAGCGAACTTACAGAGCGCCACGAGATTTGTGTGACCGAGATCACGCGTGTCGGGACTGGCGGAGGGTGTCTCAGCAGTGCTTCCAGGGCACCTCTGAGGGTTGTTGATCTTAGGACACGATGATCAACGGGCGGACACCGCCCCGACCCAAACGACCCCTGTTTCCAGGGGACGCGGGAGGGTCAGCAGCCCTGGAGTTGGCGGGTCTGGTCGGACGTGGCGCCGAACATCTCCATGTTGTCGATCTTCCAGCGGCCACCGTCGTCGATCGCGCTGACCCGGAGCATGGCCGTGCCGCCGCCCGTCTGGTTGTCGGTGGTGCGGGTGGTGACCTGGTCGGCGAAGACCAGCACGGTGGCGCGGCCGTCCTTCAGGGACGAGACGGCCGAGGAGACCACGCGGACGGTCACGACCAGCTTCTGCTGCGGCGCGACCTCCTTCACCGGGCCGAACACGGCGTTGTACTGGCACAACGCCTTGCCGGTGAGCAGTTCGCGAGCCGCCTTCTCGGTGGACTCGACGTCGGCGAAGTTGTACGAGAACGACTTCTCGACGGCCTCGCGGACCTGGCCGTTCACCGCCGAGGTGGTCGCGGAGTCGACCAGGGCGGCGTCGTAGGCCACCGACCGCGACTTGACCAGGAAGAACGTGCCCAGGCCGCCGAGCAGCGCCGCGACCACGAGCAGAGCGACCGGCAGGATCCAGGCAGGCCTCGACGCAGCAGGCTCGTCGGCCACCGGCTCGGCAGCAGCCTCGTCGGCGGCGGCTTTCTTCGGCGCAGCCTTCTTCGCGGCGGGTGGCGTCCACTCGACCGCCGTCGGCGCCTTGAGCTCCTCGGCCTCCGGCTCCTGCACGACCTCCGGAGCCGCTACCTCGGCCGGCTCGTCCGAAGCGGCACGCCGGTGCAGTCCGGCGACCTTGGGACGGCCTCCGGAGGGCGGCGTGGGGATGGGGCGGCGGCGGGATGGGGGCACGTGCTTGTCCAATCAGACGCCGGCCCGCAGCGGACCCAGCTGGCTCAGCTTCCAGCCGTCGTCGGTGCGGGTGAGCTTGGTCAGGTACCGGTTGATCTTGGTGACCTTCTGGCCGTTGTCGGGGGTCACGGTGCTCTCGACGACGGCGATCATCGACGCGGTGCCGGCGCGGTCGTCCAGCTCGGTGATCGCGGAGTCGAGGACCTTCGACGACGTCACGGACTTGGCGTCGACCAGCTGCTTCTTGCGCGAGTCCTTGTCCTTGTCGATCTCCGCGCGCAGTTCGCCGGTCGACGAGTTGAGCCAGCGCTGCAGGTCCTCGTCGACCTTCTTGTAGTCGAGCGTCAGGAAGTTCGTGATGCCGACCTGGCCCGAGCGCAGGGCGTCGTCGCGCGTCGCGGCGAACGAGGACTCGGACGAGTGCGACGCCGAGTACCAGGCCACGCCGAAGTACGCGGCGTACCCGAACGTCAGCACCGCCAGGACGACGGCGAGCACCGTGAAGATCCGCACTACTTCTTCTCCTCTGGCAAGCCGAGCAGCTGACCCAGCGACGTCAGCAGCGGCAGCTCGGCCGCAGGCTGGGAGGTCGGCTCCTGACCGGGCTGCGTCGTCGCGTGGCCGACCGGTGTCGTCGGTGTTCCACCGTACGGAGCATTCTGCGAGCCTCGCACCGAGGTCGCCGATCCGCGCGCCAGGGCGCAGTAGGCCTGCGTGTTCAGCGGCGCGGCGGAGGTGTCGGTGCCCGCACGGATGGTCGTGCCCTCGTAGCCGACGGTGCACGGCATCGGGTCAAACACGTTCAGCGCGAGCCCGAAGTGCGCGGTTCCGTCGCCCGGCGCCACGGTGAAGCCGCCACCGACGGCGATGGGGTACGTCACCGCGATCTGCTCCAGGCCGTCGCGCCTGGTCACGAGGATGTTCGAGGTGGTCAGCAGGTTCGCGAAGACCACGCCGAGGTTCGGCCCGCTCTCCTTCAGCAGCGCCGAGACCTGCTCCGAAGCCGGCGGCACCGCCACGATCAACCGGCGGATGTCGCCGTCGGACGCCTTGAGCTGCTCCGCGATCAACCGCAGGTCACCGCTGAACGACCGGATGGCACCACCCTGCGCGGCCTGCGTGGACAGCACGATCTTGCCGTCCTTGAGCAGCTGCGTCGTCTGCGGCAGGTGCTCGGAGGCGGCCTGGGTGAACGCCGCGGTGTTGTCGATCAGCACCTGCAGGTCGCCGCCGGTGCCGCTGAACGCCGTGTGCAGCTCGTCGACGACGGTCTTCAACGAGTCCGTGGGCACCGAGGACGCGAACGCGTCGAGGTTCGACAACAGGCCGTCGACCGGCGGCGGGGTCTTGGTCGCCGAACGCGGGATGACCGAGCCGGCCTGCAGGTACGGACCGTCGTCGTTCTTCGGCCGCAGGTCCACGTACTGCTCACCGACCGCCGACCGGTTGGCCACCACGGCCTCGGTCGACGCCGGCACGCGCGGTGCGTCCGAGTCGAGCTCCAGGTCGACCTCGATGCCGTCCGAGGTCAGCCGCAGCTGCCCGACCCGGCCGATCGTGACGCCGCGGTACGTGACCTCGGCGTTGGTGAAGATGCCGCCCGAATCGGCGAGCTGCATCGTCACGACCGTCGACGACGACTTGAACAGACCGACGTACG
>NZ_QFWW01000003.1:187522-225345 GCF_003265345.1 Lentzea terrae
TCGCGCTGACGTACGAGACACCCAGCAACGCGACCAGCACGAACGCGCCGATCTTGAGCTTCGTTCCGCGCGTGATCACTTGCGACCACCTCCCAGCAGGCCGCCGAGCAGGTCACCCAGCCCGGACCCGCTGCCCTGGTTCAAGCCGGGCAACGGGATGTTCGGCAACGGCAACGGCGTGCCCTGCGACGGGATCAGTCCGTCCAGCGGGGACTGCCGCGACCGCCCGAGGTTGTCGAGGATCGTGCCCAGGTTGAGGTCCAGGTCGGCGTAGAGGTTCGTGTAGTCGCCCTTGATGCCGTCGACCGCCGCGTCCGGGAACGGGTAGGTCAGCAGCAGCTCGAACGCCTTGGGCAGGTTCTGCCCCGACTCCGCGAGCTTCTGCAGCGTCGGCTGCAACGCCTTCAGGTCCGCCACGATGTCGTCCCGGCTCTTGATCACCGTGTCCGTCGCGACGTCGGAGAGCTTGTCCAGCGACTGCAGCAACGTGACGAGCTGCGTGCGCTGCTCGGCGATCACCCGCAGCCCCGGCTCCAGGTCGGTCAGCGCCACCGCGATCTTCTCCCGCTGCTGCGCCAGCGTCCCGGCCAGGCGGTTGATCGAGTCCAACGCGCGGACGATCTCCGCCTTGTGCTTGTCGAGCTCCCCGACGAACGTGTTCAGGTTGCCCAGCAACGAACGGATCTGCTGCTCGTTGCCCTCCATCGCGGCGTTGAGCTCCTTGGTGATGTTCTGCAGCTGCGCCACACCACCACCGTTGAGCAGCAACGACAACGCGCCGAAGACCTCTTCGACCTCGGGGTTGCGGTTGGTCTTCTCCAACGGGATCACAGAGCCATCTCCGAGCTTCCCGGAAGGCGCCTGTGTTTGATCATTTTTGGGAGGCTTGCCGAGCTCGACGAACTTCTCACCGAGCAACGCCGACTGGCGCAGCTTCGCGAACGCGTTAGCCGGCAGCTGCACGTCACCGTTGACCAGCATGGTCACCTCGGCCGTCCAGCCGTCCCCGGCCAGGTCGATCTTCTCGACCCGGCCGACCGGCACGTCGTTGACCTTCACGCCCGCCTGCGGGACCAGGTCCAGCACGTCCTTGAACTGCGCCTTGACCCGGTACGGGTGGTCGCCGACGTCGGCGCCGCCCGGCAGCGGCATGTTGTAGACGCCGTCGAACCCGCCGGAACCACAGCCGGCCAAGACCAACGCTGACAAGGCAATCGCGAGCTTCTTCACCGCGGCACCCCCGCAACCGGCAGGGGCAGCGGCAGCTTGCCCGCGTTGAGGTCGGAGAGCGCCTGGGCCGGCGTCGGCAGCGGCACCGCACCGGACAGGACCGGCTCCAGCTGCTTGCACGTCTGCGCGAGCACCGGCGGCACGTTGTTCGGCGTCGCCTGCTGCACCAGCTTGCAGATCAGCACGATCGGCGGCTGGTTCAGCTCGTTGATGTTCGCGCGGGTGTCGAGCGTGCCGGACGCCGCGTTGTAGGAGTTCTGCAGGTTGCCCAGTGCCAACGGGGCCACGTCGAGCGTCTCCGCCAGCGCGGCCCGCTGGTTCACCAGCACCTGCGTGATCGAGGCCAACTTGTCCACATTGGACTTGAGCACCTCGCGGTTGTCCTTGATGAAGCCCTGCACCTGCTGCAGCGCGGTCGCCAGCTCGTTCAGCGCGGCACCGAGGTCACCGCGCTCGTCGGCCAGCAGCTTCGTCACGTCGGCCAGCTGCTTGTTGAAATCCCGCACCTGGCTGTCGTTCGCGGCCAGCATGGCGGTGAACTTCTGCAGGTTGTCGACGGTCGCGAAGAGGTCCTCTTTGGACCCCGACAACGTCCGCGTGGCCTGGCCGAGGTTCTTCAACGTGTCGTTGAGCGCCTGGCCGTTGCCTTCGAGGTTCTTCGCGGCGGAGTTCAGCAGGTCCGCGAGCGCGCCGTCGGCGTTCGCACCGTTGGGGCCCAACGCGGTCGTGAGCTTGTCCAGCGACTGGTAGAGCTCGTCGAGCTCGACCGGCGTCGCGGTGCGCTCGCGCGGGATCACGGCGTTGTCGCCCATCGTCAGCCCACCGGTGTAGGCGGGCGCGAGCTGCACGTACCGGTCGCTGACCACGCTCGGCGAGACCACGACGGCCTGCGCGTTCTGCGGGATCCGCACGTCGCGGTCGACGAAGAAGACGACCCGGACTGTCTTGCCCTCCGGCACGACCTCGTCGATGGTGCCGACCTTCACGCCGAGCACCCGCACGTCACCGCCGGGGTACACGCCGACGGCACCGGCGAAGTGCGCGGTCACCTTGCGCTCGTTCATCCCCGCGAAGATCCACCACAGCGCCGCGGTCGCGACCAGCGCGAGCACACAGGCCATCGCGATCGCGCGGCCCAGTTTCGTGTTGGCTGCCGTTGTCATCGCTGCACCCCCGGAGGCAGGCAGCCTTCCTCGTTGAACCCGACGACGCCGAGGTTCACCGACGGAGGCAGCAGACCGCAGATGTAGGTGTCGAACCAGCGCCCGTTGCCCAGGGTGTTCGCGAACACCCGGTAGAACGGCGCCAGCAACGTGAGGCTGCGGTCGAGGTTGTCCTGGTTGCGCTGCAGCATCGTGGTGACCCGGCCGAGCTGCTCCAGCGCCGGCTTGAGCTGGTTCTGGTTGTCCTGCACCAGCCCGGTCAGCTCACGCGCCAGGTCCCGCGTTCCGGTCAGCAGCGCGCTGATCGCCTCGCGCCGCTTGCGCAGCTCGCCGAGCAGCAGGTTGCCGTCCGCGAGGAGCTTCTCGAACTCGGCGTTGCGGTCGGCCAGCGTCTTGGTCAGCTGCCTGGTGTTCTGCAGCAGCTTGGCCAGCTGCTCGTCGCGCGACGAGATCGTCTTCGACAGCGCGGACAGGCCGTCCAACGCGCCCCGCACGTGCTCGGGCGAGTTCTTGAAGGTGTCCGACAGCACCGTGAAGCTGTCCGCGAGCTGCTTGGTGTCGATCTGCCCGACGGTCGTGGCGAGCCCGTTGAACGCCTCGTTCACGTCGTACGGCGCGAGCGTGCGCTCCTTCGGGATCGGGTCGCCCGGCGAGAGCGGCTGGGTGCCCTGCGGGTCGAGCGCCAGGAACTTCTGGCCCAGCAACGTCTTGATGCGGATCATCGCGGTCGTCCGGTCGCCCACCCAGGCGCTCTTGACCTTGAACGTCACCCGCACCCGGTCGCCGTTCAGCTTGACCTTGGTGACCTTGCCGACCTTCACGCCGGCGACGCGGACCTCGTTGCCCGGCACCAGTCCCGCCGCCTCGCTGAAGTCCGCGGCGTAGCTCGTGCCACCGCCGACGATCGGCAGGTCATCCGAGTAGAACGCGGCCAGCAGCAGCAGGACGATCAGTGTGAGGCTGATCGCGCCGGTCCTGATCGGGTTGCGCTGTTTCATCGGCGGCACCTCTGCTGTGTCACCGGCAACGCCGTGATCGGAATGGGGTCCTTGATGACCGGCGGCACCGCGACCTGGCCGGTGCCCTCGCACAGGAAGAAGTTGAACCACGAACCGTAGGTCGCAGTGCGCGTGATCGTCTCCAGCTTGTTCGGCAGCCGCTGCAGCACGCCGTCGACGATCTGTTCGTTGTCCGCCAGGTTCTTCGAGACGAGCCCGAGCTGCGCGATGTCGTTCTTCAACGGCTCGCGGCCTTGCTCCAGCAGCCCCGCCGTCGCGTTGGTCAGGTCGCCGAGCGCGGTGATCGCGTCACCGATCGGCTGGCGGTCCTGCGCGAGGCCGGAAACCAGCGTCTGCAACGTGATCACGAGCTGGTTGAAGTCCTCATCGCGCGAGTTCACGGTGTCCAGCGCGGTGTTCAGGTTGTCGACGACCTCGCCGATCACCTTGTCCTTGCCGGCCAGCGTGCTGGTCAGCGACGCCGTGTGCTGCAGCAGGCTGTCGATCGTGCTGCCTTCTCCCTGCAGCACCTGGATGATCTCGAACGACAGCTTGTTCACGTCCTCCGGCGACAGCGCCTGGAAGAGCGGCTTGAAGCCGTTGAACAGCACGGTCAGGTCGAGCGCGGGCTTGGTGCGCTCCAACGGGATCGTGCCGCCTTCCGGCAGCACGGCCTTGGTGTCACCGGTGCCGGCTTCGAGCGCGATGTACCGCTGTCCCACCAGGTTGCGGTACTTGATCGTCGCCGTGACCGACCCCGGCAGCTTGCGGTCGCCGTCGATCGAGAACTCGACCTCGGCGGTCTTGCGGTCCACGACCTTGATCTCGTCGACCTGCCCGACGCGCACACCGGCGATGCGGATGTCGTCGCCCGCGTTCAACGCCGTGACGTCGGTGAAGCGCGCCTTGTAGTCCGTGGCGTCGGCCAGGTTCACGTTGGCGATGGTCACCGCGAGCAGCGTCGTGGCGAGGATCGTGACCACCGCGAAGGTGATCAGCTTGACCAGCGGGGCGAGCACTCCCTTCACTTGACCGTCACCTCCGTCCCGCGCACGAGCGGTCCGAGCAGCAGGCTCGACCAGCCCGGCATGTCCTGCGGGTCGACGCCGAGCCGCGGTCCGAAGAGCGCCGCGATCAACCTGGCCTCCTCCGGCGAGTTCGCGAGCCTGAGCACGTCCTGCGCCGACGACGTGGACGTCACGTTGCCGGCGTTGGCGGGCGGCAGGATCCCGTCGTTGGCGACGCGGGCGGGCGGCGGCGAGCTGGTGCCGTCCTGCACCGGACCCTCCGGCGGGTACTGCGGGAACGGGTTCGGCCGCGGGATCAGGTCGTAGCAGCGGGGTCCGCGCTTGTCCCGGTACTCGGGCTCGTCGAGGTTCGGCTTGTACTTGCCGCGGTTCTGCGTGATCTCCAGCGTGATGTGCAGGCCGGGCTCGTTGGTGCCCTCGCCGAACGCCTTGCTGATGACCGGCTCGAACTCCGCGAGGCCCTTGAGCAGGCACGGGTACTCGGGCGCGTACTTGGCCAGCAGCTCCAGCGTCGGGCGGCTGGTGTCGGCGAGACCGATGATGTTGTTCTTGTTGACCGTGAGGAAGCTGGTGAGGTCCTGCGACGTCGTGGTCATCGACCCGTACAGCGCGAGCAGGTTGTCCCGCTGCTCGACGACGGTCTTGGTCGTCGTCGTCATGTCGTTGAGCGCCTGCAACAGGTCCGGGGCCGCGTCGGCGTAGACGTTCGAGACGTCCGCGAGCTTGGAGATGTTCTCCTTCAACGCGGGCAGCTGCGGGTTGAGCTCGCCGAGGTAGGCGTCCAGCGACACGAGCGTCTGCCCGAGCGGCTTGCCCCGTCCGTCCAACGCCTGCGACAGCGCGGTCAGCGTGGTGGCGAGCTTCTCCGGCTGAATGGCCTGCAACACCGGCATCAGGTTGTCCAGCACGCGTTCCAGCTCGATCGCGCTGCTGGTCCGGTCCTGCTCGATGACGGCGCCCTCTTTGATCGCCGCGTTCTTCTGCTGCGGCAGCACGAGGTTCACGTACCGCTCACCGAACAACGTCTTGGGCAGCAGCCGCGCGCTGACGTTGCCGGGGATCTGCTCGACCTTGTCCGGCAACAGGGCCAGCTCCAGCTCGGCGCCGTCGCCGACCGTGCGGATGGCCTTCACCGACCCGACGATCAGCCCACGCACCTTGACGTCGCTGGCCGTCTGCAGCTGGTTGCCGATGTGGTCGGTCTTGAGCGTGACCTTCACGTAGTCGCTGAAGACGTCCTTGTACAGGGCCACCGTGAGTGACAGGAACATGGCGATCGCGAGGAGAAAGGCGATGCCCAGCACGCGTTTCCTCATCCCGCGATCCTCACCGTCGTCGTAGCACCCCAGATCGCGAGGCTCAGGAAGAAGTCGAGCAGCGCCGTCGTGACGATCGCCGTCCGCACGGCCCGTCCGACCGCCACACCGACCCCGGCCGGCCCGCCGCTCGCGCGGTAGCCGTAGTAGCAGTGGGTCATGATGATCACGACCGCGAACACCAGCACCTTGCCGAACGACCAGAGCACGTCGATCGGCGGTAGGAACAGGTTGAAGTAGTGGTCGTACGTGCCGGCCGACTGCCCGTAGAACTCGACCGTGATCGTCCGCGCCGCCAGATAGCTCGTCAGCAGGCCGATCACGTACAGCGGGATGATCGCGATGAACCCGGCGATGATCCGCGTGGTCACCAGGAACGGCAGACTCGGAATGCCCATGACCTCGAGTGCGTCGATCTCCTCGGAGATCCGCATCGCGCCGAGCTGCGCCGTGAAGCCACTGCCGACGGTCGCTGACAGCGCAAGCCCAGCAACCAGCGGCGCGATCTCACGAGTGTTGAAGTACGCACTCACGAAGCCCGCGAACGCACTCGTGCCGATCTGGTTCAGCGCCGTGAATCCCTGCAGACCGACAACCGTGCCCGTGAACACGGACAGCCCGACCATCACGCCGATCGTGCCGCCGATGACTGCAAGCGCACCGCTGCCGAAGCTGACCTCGGCCAGCAGCCGGATCGTCTCCTTGGAGTACCGCTTGAGCGCACGCGGCGTCCACGCCAACGCCTTGATGTAGAAGGCGAGCTGGTCGCCGAACCCGTCCAGGGTGGACAGTGCCTTGTTCGCCATCGTCAGCTCCCCTTCGCGGGCACGACCTGCAGGTAGATCGTGGTGAGGACGAAGTTGACGAAGAACAACAACAGGAACGTGATGACCACGGCCTGGTTCACCGCGTCACCAACGCCCTTCGGCCCGCCCGCGGGGTTGAGCCCCCGGTACGCGGCCACGATGCCAGCGATGAAGCCGAAGATCAGCGCCTTGATCTCACTGATCCACAGGTCCGGCAGCTGCGCCAACGCGCTGAAGCTCGCGAGGTAAGCGCCAGGCGTGCCGTCCTGCATGATCACGTTGAAGAAGTACCCGCCGAGCACACCGACGACGCTCACCATGCCGTTGAGGAGCACGGAAACCAGCATCGCCGCGAGGACCCTGGGCACGACGAGCCGTTGGATCGGGCTGACACCGAGCACTTCCATGGCGTCGATCTCTTCGCGGATCTTCCGACTGCCAAGATCCGCACAGATCGCACTGCCACCCGCACCCGCGATCAACAGCGCCGTCACGATCGGACTGGCCTGCTGGATGATCGCCAGCACGCTGGCCGCACCGGTGAACGACTGCGCGCCGATCTGCCGCGTCAAACTCCCCAGCTGCAACGCGATGACCGCACCGAACGGAATGGACACCAGCGCCGTCGGCAACACCGTCACGCTGACGATGAACCAGCTCTGCTGGATGAACTCCCGCAACTGGAACGGCCTCTTGAACGACGTCCGCACGACGTCGATCCCGAGCTGGCACAGCTTCCCGGTCTCCCGCAACGCCCCGGCGCCGGGAAAAGTCGTCGGCGCAGTCACAGCACACCACCGTGACGCGGCCACGGGCTAGGCGCCGCAGCGTGCACGTTGTACCGCGCCAAATCATCGGCCGTAAGACTCGCGATGATCCCCTGCTGCGCCTCGTACGGCAGCTGGTGAATGATCGACATGACCCGATCCTTGCGCCGCCGAACCGCGTCCCGGAACGGCAACCCGGGCGTCGGCTCCAGCTGCGGCACGACCCCGCGCATGTCCTCGTCCGGCGACCCGTCCGAGTGCCCGGCGTCCGCATGAGCCTGCTCGGCGGCCATCGTGGCCTGGTCCTTCTCCTCGGACATGCCGATGGGCCCGAGCCGCCGCCCGTTGAGGAACTGCTCGACCACGGGCTCGTCGCTGGTCAGCAACACCTCGCGCGGCCCGAACATGACGAGCTCCCGCCGGAACAACATCCCGAGGTTGTCCGGCACGGTCCGCGCGATGTTGATGTTGTGCGTGACGATCAGAATCGTCGCGTCGATCTGGGCGTTGAGGTCGATGAGGAGCTGGCTCAGGTAGGCCGTCCTGACCGGGTCCAGCCCTGAGTCCGGCTCGTCACAGAGAATGATCTCGGGGTCCAGCACGAGCGCCCTGGCCAACCCGGCCCGCTTGCGCATGCCGCCGGAAATCTCACCGGGCAGCTTCTTCTCGGCCCCGACGAGACCGACCATCTCCATCTTCTCGAGGACGATGCGCCTGACCTCGGCCTCGGTCTTGCGGGTGTGCTCCCTGAGCGGAAACGCGATGTTGTCGTACAGGTTCATCGACCCGAACAACGCACCGTCCTGGAACAGCACGCCGAACATCTTCCGAATCTCGTACAGCCTGTGCTCAGAGCACCGCACAAGATCCGTCCCGTTGATGACGATCTTGCCCTTTTCCGGCTTGAGCAGCCCCACCAGCGACTTCAGGAACACGCTCTTCCCGGTACCCGACGGCCCGAGCATCACGCTGACCTCACCTGGCGGCAGCGTGAGCGTGACGTCCTGCCAGATGGTCTGCTTGCCGAAGGACTTGGTCAGACCCTCGACGACCACCTCGACGCCCATCCGCACCTCCGCACACGCCCAAGACGCCGCGGCGATCGGCGTCACACTGGGGCAACGAATCTGTTCGCGGCAGGTTACTCACCAGTTGGCCTAACGCCGGTTGCGTTCCGATAACGCCACGCAGGGTGACCTCGCAAAACGGTCAACGCCGCCTGGACCACTGCCTGACAACCGGTAAATCGGCGCCCAATGTGACTCCAGGCACACCCTGGAAATGGGCACCGAAGCCAAAAGGTGAGGCCCCCTCAAATGCGATGCCGAAGGCGAGCCGACCCGATGGCGCAGCCGAGGCGCTTGAAAGCTTGGAACGCGGTGCGGGCGGGTCCCCGTCACGAGTCGTGCCGCCCACAGCAACAGGCGTGCCATCAACCCGAGAGCGGCGTGGTATCCCCAGATCAGATTGGCGGGGTTTGGGGGCGGCGCCTCCCAAGGGGAAGCACGCACGGTGAACGGGAGCACGCAACAGGGGAACGCTACGAAACCGGAACGCTACGCACGCAAGGCGACCCCGCACGGACAACAAACCGCCACCCGCCAACGCAACAGGGGGACTACCTACGCAACCGACGCGAACACGCCGGAACGGCAGCCCCAGAAACAACAAAACGGGCGTGCACCCCCGTTGAAAGGTGCACGCCCGTTCAGGCAAAACCAAAGCCCCAACGCGGGGCCAAGATCACTTGAGCGAGATCTTGGCGCCAGCGGCCTCGAGCTTCTCCTTGGCGGCCTCGGCAACGTCCTTCGCGACGTTCTCGAGGAGCGGCTTCGGAGCGGACTCGACGAGCTCCTTGGCCTCCTTCAGGCCCAGGCCCGAGACGACCTCGCGGACGACCTTGATGACCTGGATCTTCTTGTCGCCGGCGCCCTCGAGAACGACGGTGAACTCGTCCTTCTCCTCCTCGGCGGCGGCAGCGGGGCCGGCCGGGCCCACGGCGGCAACGGCGACGGGCGCCGCGGCGGTGACCTCGAAGGTCTCCTCGAACTGCTTCACGAACTCGGACAGCTCCAGGAGGGTCATCTCCTTGAAAGCGTCGAGCAGCTCTTCGGTGCTGAGCTTCGCCATGATCGGCGTTCCTTTCTATCTCCCGCGCGAAAGCGTCGGGTGTGTCTTCGGGTGATCAGCTTTCGGCGGGAGCGTCGGCCTCGGCGGCGGGAGCCGCAGCGGCCTTCTTCTCCTGCAGGGCAGCAGCCAGGCGAGCGACCTGGGAAGCCGGGGCGTTGAACAGACCCGCGGCCTTGGCCAGGTTGCCCTTCATCGCGCCCGCGAGCTTCGCGAGCAGCACCTCACGGCTCTCGAGGTCCGCAATCGCGGTGACCTCTTCGACCGAGAGCGGGCGGCCATCCATGTAGCCGCCCTTGATGACCAGGGCCTTGTTGTCCTTCGCGAAGTCGCGGATCGCCTTGGCGGCGTCGACGGGCTCGCCCTCGACGAACGCGATGGCGGTCGGACCGGACAGGAGGGCCTCGAGGCCCTCGACGCCGGCGTCCGCAGCGGCCAGCTTGACCAGCGTGTTCTTCGCGACGGTGTACTTGGTGCCCGCGCCGAGAGCGCGACGCAGCGTGGTGAGCTGCGCCATGGAGAGGCCACGGTACTCGGTGACAACCGCTGCCGAGCTGCTGCGGAACTGGTCCGCGAGCTCAGCGACCGCCGTAACCTTCGTGGGCTTCGCCATGATCGCCTCCTCTCTGGGCTGGGTTAGACCGCCAGCCGAGAAGGCTCCGAAACAACAAAAACGCCCACGCGCACAAGCAGCACGGGGCGTAACAAGAAGCCAGCCTCGTCCTCCCTGCGCGGGCCGCCCGTGTTGCAACGGGGCCTTCGTTCTCCTTGCGGAGAAAACCAGCGGTCTTCGGTAGAACCATCGAAGAGAGTACGCGAGTCGTGTCCGCCGAACCAAATCGGCATGATGTGACGTGTGACCGACGAGCCAGGCAAGGACCTCGCGCCCCGCCAGCCGCAGCCTCCTGCCCCTCAGATGGACCCGGAGCAGTTCAAACAGTTCCAGGAGTTCCAGCGCTTCCAGGAGTACCAGCGCTACCAGGAAGCCACGGGCCAGGCACCTCAGCCCCAGAAGCCCCAGGGCAAGCGCTGGTGGCTCGTCGTGCTGGGCAGTCGCCTGTTCTGGCGCGCGCTCTTCCTCCTGTTCGTCGTCATCGCCGGCATTTGGGCCTACGACCACTACTTCGGCCGCGACGACGCCGGCGACATCGCCCAGGACAGCGGTGGTGTGACCGGCCCGGCGCAGGGCCTCAGCGCGCCGGCCGGTCTGCAGGGCACCGTCGGCATGTTCTACAAGCACGTCTCGTTCGCCGACACCACCCGCGCCTGCACGCTCTTCCTGCGCGACGACACCCGGCAGAAGTTCGCCAACGCGTACGGCGCAAGCGATTGCGCAGCCGCGGTCAAAGACCTGAAGACGAAGGTGACCAGCGTCGACAAATACCAGCAGGTCATGTTCCCGCCGGACATGCTGAAGACGCCAACGACCACCAAGGTCACCATCGACTCCTGCGCCCTGACCGTGGAGGGCGGCCCCCGCCTGGGCACCTTCGTCGTCGAGAAGGTCGGCTCCGGCTGGGTCATCACCGACTGGTCACCCAGCACCTGCGGGTGACGCGCTGGACCCCGCGAACGACTCGACCGCACGGGCGAGGCTGTCCTCCCCGTGCCCGTCGGCGATCTGCCGGTCGACCAACGCCTTGAGCGAGTCGAGCGCGGCGAACGGAACCCCCTGCGCCTTGGTCGCACCGATGAGCATGGCCAGCCCGGACTGGTTCATGGCCAGGCTCGAGTCGCCGCCGGCGTAGCTCGCACCGTCGATCTCCCCGGCGAACGTGGCGAGTGCCGGGTGGAGATCCGTCAGCCAGGACAACAGGAACGGCGTGAGCTCGGCGACCTTGATCCCGTTGGCCCGCGCCAGCGCCGCCGCGTGCAGGAAACCGCCGAGCAGCCCGTACATCCCGGCGACGATCGCGATGTCGTACGCGGAGGCACGACTGGCGTCCGCATCCAGGTACTTGACCTTTCCCAGCAACACCAACGCTTTCTGCCAGCGTTCGACCACAGCCGACGAGCCGCTGTAGATGATCGACGACGCGTCGGTGCCGATCGTCGCCGGCACCGCGTACACCGCGCCCTGCAGGTACTCCGCGCCGTTGTCCGCGGCCCAGCGCGCCAGTTCGCGTGCCTGGTCGGGCGTGCTTGAGGTGACGTTGACGATGGCACGCCCGCGCACGTCCACGTCACGCAGAACCTGTTGTGCCGCTTGCTGATCGAGCACGGCGACGACCACGAGCTCACTCGCCGCCACCGCCTCCGCCGGGCTGTCCGCGACAGTCGCCGCCAACCCTGCGGCCTTCGAGGCGGACCGGTTCCAAACCGAAACGGAGTGGCCGCCACGCACGAACGCCTCCGCCAGCGCACGTCCGAGATTGCCGAGGCCCAGCACGGTGATCGCTTCAGATGTCATGGCTTCAGCCTCGTCCCCGGCGATCAACTCAACGAGTGACCGGAATGACCCCTTTCACCAAATTCCTGCCATAGGCTGGTGAGCATGAGTGCCGGTTCCGTCGCCCTGATCGTCCCCAGCGACCTCGGTGTGCCCGACCTCTACGAACTGGGCATCACCGCCGCCGTCTTCGGCACGCCGCAACCCGACCTCGCCGACCCCTGGTACGAGCTGTGGTTGTGCGGGACGGGGAGCGACACGCGCGGCAACGGTCCCGGATTCACCCTGCACACCACCCACAGCCTCGACGACGCCGTGAACGCGGACACCGTCTTCGTGTCCTGGGTGCCTGAGGAAGTCGTCGAGGACAACGCACCCGTGCCGCCCGAGCTGGTCTCGACCCTGCGCAAGGCACACGAGAACGGCGCGCGGATCGTCTCGCAGTGCGTCGGTGCATACGCGCTGGCCGAAGCCGGTCTCCTGGACGGACGCAGGGCAACCGCGCACTGGATGCACACGGCGTTGCTGGCCGAGCGGTACCCGAAGATCCAGGTCGACGACTCGGTCCTCTACGTGGACGAGGGTGACGTGCTGACCAGCGCGGGCATGACCGCAGGACTCGACCTCTGCCTGCACCTGGTGCACCGCGACCTCGGCGCCCACGTCGCCAACCAGCTGGCTCGCCGGATGATCGTGCCGGGACACCGCCCCGGTGGCCGCAGCCAGGTCATCGACCTCTCGGTCCCGCCGAACGACCAGCAGAGCCTGGAATCGGCGCTCGACTGGGCCCGCGCCCGCCTGGACGAGCCGCTCACGATCGAGGACCTGGCCCGGCGCGCCGCCATGAGCCCGCGGACGTTCTACCGCCGGCTCCACGCCACCACCGGCACGACGCCGTTGCAGTGGCTGCTGGGCGAACGCATCGCGCGAGCACAGGTGTTGCTGGAGTCCACGGGCCTGTCCGTGGAGAAGATCGCGGGACTGAGCGGCATCGGCACGGCCAACAACCTCCGCCACCACTTCCTGAAGCAGGTGGGCGTCTCGCCGAGCGACTACCGGCAGCAAAAGCAAAAGGCCCCGATGCCGAAGCACCGGGGCCTTTCAGAGAACTAGAACCGCGAGGCTCAGGCCTCGTCCACCAGCATGTTGCGGGTGCGGTTCGGGTCGACCGGGATGCCGGGGCCCATCGTCGTGGAGACGGTGACCTTCTTGACGTACCGGCCCTTGGCGGCGGACGGCTTGGCCCGGAGGACCTCGTCCAGCGCCGCCGCGTAGTTCTCGACCAGCTTCTCGGGGTCGAACGACACCTTGCCGATGACGAAGTGCAGGTTGGCCTGCTTGTCAACGCGGAAGTTGATCTTACCGCCCTTGATGTCGTTCACCGCCTTCGAGACCTCGGGGGTCACGGTGCCGGTCTTGGGGTTCGGCATCAGGCCACGCGGGCCCAGGATGCGGGCGATGCGGCCGACCTTCGCCATCTGGTCGGGGGTCGCGATCGCGGCGTCGAAGTCGAGCCAGCCACCCTGGATGCGCTCGATCAGGTCCTCGGAGCCAACGGCGTCCGCACCGGCGGCCTCGGCCTCAGCGGCCTTGTCACCGGTTGCGAAGACGATCACGCGGGCGGTCTTGCCCGTACCGTGCGGCAGGTTCACGGTGCCGCGGACCATCTGGTCGGCCTTGCGAGGGTCGACGCCGAGGCGGATTGCAACCTCGACGGTGGCGTCCAGCTTCACCTTGGACGTTTCCTTGGCGAGCTTGGCGGCCTCCAGCGGCGAGTACAGCCGCTCCCGGTCCACCAGCTCGGCGGCGGCCTTGTAGGCCTTGCTGCGCTTCATAACTTCTGTCCTTACCGTGGATCAGTTCGTGGTGATTGAGCCGCGCTCGGCTCTCCCACGCTTGCTAGAAAAAGGGTGCGATCAGCCTTCGACCGTGATGCCCATGGAACGGGCGGTGCCGGCGATGATCTTCGCGGCCTGGTCGATGTCGTTCGCGTTCAGGTCGACCATCTTGGTCTGCGCGATCTGACGCACCTGCTCCATGGTCACCTTGGCGACCTTGACGCGGTGGGGCTCGCCCGATCCCTTGTCGACACCAGCGGCGGCGAGGATGAGTCGCGCGGCCGGCGGGGTCTTCAGCTTGAAGTCGAACGAGCGGTCTTCGTACACGGAGATCTCAACCGGCACGACCTGACCGCGCTGCGACTCGGTCGCGGCGTTGTAGGCCTTGCAGAACTCCATGATGTTGACGCCGTGCTGACCAAGCGCGGGACCAACGGGCGGCGCCGGGTTGGCGGCACCAGCCTTGATCTGCAGCTTGATGATCGCTGACAGCTTCTTCTTCTTGGGTGGCATTGTCCGTACTTCCTGTTATTGCGGTGTCCGCGCGCGGCCCTGCCAGCCGCAGCGTGGCCGATCGATCCCTTCCGCGAGGAGGGGATCGCTCAGATCTTGGAGACCTGGCTGAACGACAGCTCGACCGGCGTCTCCCGGCCGAAGATCGACACCAGGACCTTCAGCTTCTGGCCGTCCGCGTTGACCTCGCTGATCGTCGCGGGCAGCGTGGCGAACGGTCCGTCCATGACGGTGACCGACTCGCCCACCTCGAAGTCGACCTCGATGGTCGGCTTCGGCGCGGCGGTGGAGGCGGTCTTCTTGCCCTCGGCCGGCTTCTGCTCCTGCTGCGGAAGCAGGAACTTCAGCACCTCGTCGATCGTGAGGGGCGAGGGCTTGGAGGTGGCTCCGACGAACCCGGTCACGCCCGGCGTGTTGCGGACGGCGCTCCAGGACGCGTCGGTGAGCTCCATGCGGACCAGGATGTAGCCGGGCAGCACCTTGCGCTGCACCAGCTTGCGCTGGCCGTTCTTGATCTCGGTGACCTCTTCGGTCGGCACCTCGACCTGGAAGATGTAGTCCTCCATGTCGAGCGTGTGGATACGAGTCTCGAGGTTCGCCTTGACCTTGTTCTCGTAGCCGGCGTACGAGTGCACGACGTACCAGTCGCCGGGCGCGTGGCGCAGGGCCTGACGCAGCTCTTCGGCGGGGTCGGCGATCTCTTCGTCGATCGGGGTCTCGTCGATGGCGAGAACGTCGACGGACTCGTCGGTGTCCTCGGAGTCCACAGCCTCCGACTCGACCGTCTCGTCGAGCGCGGTGTCCTCGGACACCTCGTCGTCGATGAGGTCGGTCTTCTCCTGGGCGTCGACGCCGTTATCGGAGGTCACTGTGGATCTCGCTTCCTGATTGCAGCGGCAGCTGTCCGGCTCAGCCGAACAACTCGAAAACAGCCGCGCCGAAGCCGAGGTCGAGGGCCCACACCAGCGCCGTCATGAAGACCACGAACACCAGCACGACACCGGTGTAGGTGAGCATCTGCTTGCGCGTCGGCCAGATCACCTTGCGGAGTTCGCCGATGACCTCGCGGATGTAGCGGAAGAACCGCCCGATCAGCGAGGGACGCTTCTCCTGTCCTTCACGGGTCTTGGTCGGGCGACCCTTCTTCGCGTCGTCGTCCGAGGAGTCGGACTCGACGGCGCTCTTCTTCGACTCAGCGCTGCTGCCGTCCTTGCGGGCGGCCGGGCGAGAGGAGGCACGACGTTCACGTCGCGCCGCAGCAGTGGACGGCCGGACGGCGCCTTCGCGCTCCTCCGGCTGGTCCTGCTCGCGGCCCTCGGCCATGCCGTCCTCCACTCCACCCATGACGCTTCGACAGCAGGGGCGACAGGACTTGAACCTGCAACCTGCGGTTTTGGAGACCGCTGCTCTGCCAGTTGAGCTACACCCCTTCGGGATCCACGAGAGACCCCCTGGCACAAGATTGGAAGTGTACGGGAGCCTGCCCGGACCACTCCAACCAGACCGCCCAAGCATCTGCCGAGCGGCCTGTCGCACAGCCTACCCACACGAATGCCGAGAAGACGAATCAGGGTCGGGCAACCGTGGCCGATCACATGTGTCAGGAAACACGTACGCGAGCAAATGCGCCGGTCAGGACCGACTTGCCCGCGAAACTCGCGTTGATGTTGACCTTCACAGTTCCGTCTTCGAAGTCCTTCGTGACCTTCGCGGTCACGTCGACCAGCGCGCCCTCGTCGTCGTTGGGCACCACGACCGGGCGGCCGAACCGGCAGCCGTACTCGACGATCGCGCCGGGGTCGCCGATCCACTCCGCGACGATCCGCGAGGCCACCGCCATCGTCAGCATGCCGTGCGCGATGACGTCCGGCAGGCCGACGTCCTTCGCGGTCTTCTCGTTCCAGTGGATCGGGTTGAAGTCCAGCGAGGCGCCCGCGTAGCGCACCAGGTCGTCGCGCTTGAGGCGCACGGACAACGCCGGCAGCTCGGTGCCGACTTCAGTGACAACCTTCGGGGTCACGCGTCTTCTCCCCTCACGACGAGCATCGACCTGGCGGTGGTGACGGGCTCGCCCTCGACCGTGCCGATCTCGGTCCGCACGGTCACCATGTCGTTGCCCATGCGGGACGTGATTGCGTCGATGTGCGCCACGCAGACGAGCTGGTCGCCCGCGGTGATGGGGCGGTGGTGGGTGAAGCTCTGGTCGCCGTGCACGACGCGGCTGTAGTCGAGCTCCAGCTCCGGGTCGAACATGACCGTCTCGTTGGTCTTCATCGACACCACGATCGCGAACGTGGGCGGCGCGATGACATCCCTGTGCCCCAACGCCTTCGCGGCTTCGGCGTCGCGGTAGGCCGGGCTGGTGGCGCCGATGGCGTCGGCGAACTCGCGGATCTTCTCGCGGCTCACGTCGTAGGGCTGCGACGGCGGATAGCTGCGTCCGGTGAAAGCGGGGTCGAGAGGCACCCGAAGAGCCTATATGCGACGAGGCCCGCCCCAGCCGCGGGACGGGCCTCGTGCGAAATCTGACTACGCGCTCAGCGGGTTTCCTTGTGCGCGCGGTGCGTCTTGCAGTTCGGGCAGAACTTCTTGATCTCCAGGCGGTCCGGGTCGTTGCGCCGGTTCTTCCTGGTGATGTAGTTCCGGTGCTTGCACTCCTCGCACGCGAGGGTGATCTTCGGGCGTACGTCGGTTGCAGCCACGGTCCTTGCCTTCCTGAGAGCACATGAACCCCCGTGGAACCCAGTCCGGGCTTACCGTCTGGCGAGGGCGGGCAACGTCGCTGCCCAGGGGTGTGGGGGCTTGGCCCCCAAAATCATGGCGGAGTGAGGAAGGTCGGCGCAGTCCGCCGACACACCTCACCCACTCACGTAGCGGTGGCCGGACTTGAACCGGCGACACAGCGATTATGAGCCGCTTGCTCTACCAACTGAGCTACACCGCTTTAACACAACTACAAGCCGCAGCGCTCAGCACTGCGGCCAGTAGTGGAGCCCCTTTACGGAATCGAACCGTAGACCTTCTCCTTACCATGGAGACGCTCTGCCGACTGAGCTAAAGGGGCTTGCTCTTTCGTTCTTGCCGAGCGAGGAGAACTCTACAACACCCGTCCACCAAGAACGAAATCCGGGGGGTGCCTCAGTGCACCAAGGTGAGCACCGTCTCATCGCGAGCACCCCTGACCTGCACCGTTCGGGCGCGCAGCCACGCCTCGAACCGGTCCTCGGACAGCGGGCGCGAGATCAGGTAGCCCTGGGCCACGTCGCAGCCCATGCCCACGAGTTGATCGCGAGCGGCGTCGTCCTCCACGCCCTCGGCCACCACGACGAGACCGAGCGAGTGCCCGAGCTCCACGATCGACCGGACCACGGCCATGTCGCCGAGATCCGTGCCCATCCCGAGCACGAACGACTTGTCGATCTTCACCTCGTCCACCGGCAGCTGCCGCAGGTACGCCAGTGACGAGTAGCCGGTGCCGAAGTCGTCGACCGCCAGCACGACACCGATCGCGTGCAGGCGCCGCAGCACCGGCAGAGCGCGTTCCGGATCGGCCATGACGCCCGACTCGGTGAGCTCGAAGGTGAGCAGACCGGGATCCACGTCGTGGCGGTCGAGAGCCGCAGCCACGCGGTTCGGGAAGTCCTCGTCGCCCAGCGTCCGCACGGACAGGTTCACCGCGATGGACATCCGCAGGCCGCGGTCGAGCCAGCGGCGCACGCGTTCCAGCGCACGGTCCATCACGAAGTCCGTCAGCACGTCCACGAGACCGGTGGCCTCGACGGCCGGCACGAACTCGTCCGGGTCGACGCGGCCGAACTCCGGATGCGTCCAGCGCACCAACGCTTCCGCGCCCACGACCTGACGCGAGGGCAACGCGACCTTCGGCTGGTAGTGCACCGAGATCTGGCCGGTCTCGACGGCCTGGCGGAACTGCGTCACGAGCTGGAAGCGGCGCAGGAAGATCTGGCCCATCGAAGGCGCGTAGGCCTTGACCGGTGTGCCCTCCGACGTCGCGCGCACGGCGACGTCCGCCCGCTGCAGCAACGCGTCGGGGTCCGGGTCCTCGGTCTCGGAGTCCGCCTTGGACGCGTAACCGACGACCGCGGAGGCCTCGACGGTGAGCCGGTCGACGGGGTACGGCACGGAAAGTCCGGTGCGCAGCCGTTCCGCGATTTCGTGGGCGGAAGCGGCGCGCGTGTCGTCGAGGTACGCGGCGAACGCGCCGCCCTCCAACCGCGCCAGCGGCACGTCGGCACCGAGTGCGTCGCGCAACCGGCGTCCGGCGGCGACGACCATGCGGTTGCCCCAGGCCTGCCCCAGCGCGTCGGACACCGTCGACAGGATGTCGAGGTCGATCCGCAGCACCACGCCCTTCTGGGAGTCGCGCAACGGCTCCGCGCACGCCTCGCGGAAGCCCGGCCGGTTCAACAGGCCGGTCAGCGGGTCGTGGTAGGCGTCGTGCCGCAGCCGCGCCAACAGCCTGCGGTTGTCGACCGCCGTCGCGAGGTGCGAGGCCAACGTGCGCAGCAGCTGGATGTCCGCCTTGCCGAAACCACGCCAGCGCGACAGCCGGTCGTGCGCCTCGACCGCGCCGAGCAGCTGGGTCGCGCCGCGCAACGGGACCACCAGAGCTTCCTGCGCGTCACGGCGCAGCAGGGCCTCGGTGACGTCCTCGGTCGCGTCGGCCACGCGGTAGTAGCGGACGTGCGTGCCGGGCAGCTGCAGGACCGGGTCCTCGCGCACGGCCCGCGGATCGGTCGCCGCCATCTCGTCCGGCAGCGGTTCGCCGGCGACCAGGGTGATCATGGCTTCCTGCGGGTCGGTGCGCAGGCGCAGCACGACGCGGTTGGCGTTGAGCTGCTCGCGGATGCGCTCCGCGATGAGCTGCCACTCGTCCTCTTCGACGCCCGTAGTCAGGTCGTCGTCGGGCTGGCGCGGACCGGTGCCGTGCTGTCCCGACCTCGCGACCCGGAGGCTGACCTCGCTCAACGCCTCGAGGTCGCGCTGTTCCCGCAGCAGTCCCGAGTAGGCGAGGTAGGTGGCCACGATGCCCGCGAGCACCAGGACGATCAGGACACCGCCCCACTCGGTGGTGGAGACGATCTGGAAGCCGACGAGGCCGGCCGAGGTGTTCAACAGCGCCACGACGAGCGTCTGCAGCACGAGACGAACGCTGTTGCCGACGCGCATCGACTTGCCCATGAGCCGCAACGCGCAGAGGCCCAGCACGCTCGCGAGCAGCGGCACGGTGATCGTGCCGACGAACGCACCCGCCCAGAACGGCCCGCCCTCGCCCATCATCTTCTTCACGGCTTCCGCGGCGGCGAACGCCACGGAGATCTCCATGAACATGAGGCCCGCGTTGTAGACGGCGCGATCGAGGATCCGCCTGCCGAGCAGCGTGCCCACGCCGGCGACCACGTGCGCGGCGAGCACGACCTCGAACGGCGCCACCAGAAGTCCCAGCACCAGCGGGATCTCGGTGAAGGAGATCGTCCACGCGACGCCGCTGCGGACGTCGACGTTGATGGCGAGCTGCTCTGCCAGCAGGAAGCCGACGACGAGCAGGGGGCCGATCCAGAAGAGGGAGGTGTTCTCCTTCTCCGGCAGCCAGGCCGCGACCATGCCCGCGCAGACGACGCCGGCCACCAGGAGGGTGACGGCGAACGCGCTGAACGCGCGGTTGGTCGACTTGGCCGACCAGGCGGCCGAGTCCGACACGGGGGCCGACGCTCGGTCGGACATCCAGCCTCCTCGTCGGCCTGGGGTGGGGGGACCTCTAGGCGTGACTGAGGGGTCCCGCACTTGGCGATCAGGACCCCTCCAGGGGCACCAATGTACCCCGCTCGGGGGACGAAATGGCAGGTCGAGCACCCCGTGTGACGTCGATTCACCCAGACGTGATTACACGTCCAGGTGCCCTCGGAGCACTGTCACGGCTTGCCCCGAGAGCAGTACGCGATCTTGGTCGAGGGCCAGCCTGAGGGACCCCCCGCGCGGCGACGCCTGCTCCGCCAGCAGGTCAGCGCGCTGAAGCCGAGGCACCCAATAGGACGCCAGCGTGCAGTGGGCCGAACCGGTGACGGAGTCCTCGGGGACGCCGTAGGCCGGATAAAAACAGCGACTCACGATGTCCGCCTCGCCGTCGCCGACGGCCGTGACAATTACTCCGCGTGACGAGATCTGTGTCAGTCCTTGGACATCAGGTCGCAAGGAACGGACTTCCGCCGCGCTTTCCAACTCGATCAGGTAGTCGAAGCGCCCACGCGAGACGGACTTGATCGTCGCATGTGGCAGCGCTGCTACTAGTCCGATTGGCGGGTCAATCAACTCTGGTGGGTCCGCCGGGAAGTCCATCCGGATCCATCCATCGTCGTTCACGCATGTGAGGACCCCACTACGCGTGGTGAACTTCTGCTCTCCGCCCAGCACGTGCGCGGCCGCGAGTGTGGCGTGCCCGCACAGGTCGACCTCGTGCGCCGGGGTGAACCAGCGGAGGTGGTTGTCGGGGGTGACGAACGCCGTCTCGGCGTGCTTCATCTCGGCTGCGACGTCCTGCATCCAGGCGTCGTCCCGAGGTTCCGTCAGGAGCACAACGCCGGCCGGGTTGCCCGCGAAGGGCTTGTCGGTGAACGAATCCACTACATAGATCTCCACCCCTCGGACCCTGCCACGCTCAGGTGGGGCCGTGGCCGCCACTTTCTCCGACCGCGAAACAGGTCGGACTCGCTGTCGCTGCCGAGCCACGAGACGCAGCTCGCTCGGCGTGTCTTCGTGACCCGAACGGCCTAGCGCGGCATGCTTGCCTCGTTCGCACAAGTGAAGAAGCCAAACGAACCCGTACTTGTGGAACGAATCCAGCCTCTATTTCGACAAAGGGGTAGCGGATTCGGACACCACACCTGGGGGGTCGAGATGGAACTCAGCGGAAGAGCAAGGTCGATGCTGCGGGCGGTCGCCGCAGGCCGTGCCGAGGTCACCGGCGGCACGGAGCCCGAGCTGTACGTCGACGGGCTGCCCTGCTGCGACCAGATGGCGACGCACGACCTCGTGCACGCGGGACTGCTGCGCCCCACGCAGCCAACGAGCTTCGGCCACCGGGTCTGCGCGGAGCTGACCGACGACGGCCGGGCGGCACTCGCCGCGAGTTGATCGGCGTGTTGATCGCCCAATGATCGAACATTTGTTCGACATGGGGTATGCTGCGCGCTGAGGCCGGCACGCAAGAGAGAGGAAGCTCTTGCGCGCCGGCTTCAACCTTCTGCGGCCTCAGGCCACCTTCTGCTGCGTGGCCACGTTGAGCCGGTTCCACACGTTGATCGCGGAGATCGCGATCGTGAGCCCGCCGAGCTGCTTCTCGTTCCAGTGCTTCGCAGCCTCGTTCCAGACGTCGTCGCTCACGTGCACGTGCGTCATCTCCTCGGCGAGCGCGAACGCCGCCTTCTCCGCGTCCGTGTAGTACGGCACGTCCCGCCAGCCGGCCACGGAGTAGATCCGCTCGTCCGTCTCGTCCGCCTTGCGCAGCAGCTTGCTGTGGTAGTCGATGCAGACCCCGCAGCTGTTGATGATGCTGACGCGCAGGTAGACCAGTTCCAGGAAGTTCTTGTCCAGCCCGGTCTTCTCCGCTGCCTCGGACAACCCCAGCAGCGCCTGCATCGCACCGGGCACCGACATCATCGGGTTGGCGATCCTCATCTTCGTTCTCCCTGTTCTCTCATCGTCTTCTGCCCTGTTGACCCGGCGGGCGACGGATGTGTGACAGGTCGTCCGAAGTTTTTCTCAGGCGCTGATCCCCTGGCCGAGACCGCCGTCGACGGCCAGCTCCGCGCCGGTCGTGAAGGTGGCCTCGAAGGCCAGGAAGAGCACGGCGTGCGCCACCTCGTTCATCGTGCCGTGCCGCTTGAGGGGCGTGATCCGGTCGCCTTCCTCCTTGAACTGCTGCAGGACCTCTTGGGGCACACCGGTCACGCCCATCGACGGAGTGTCGATGAAGCCGGGGCTGACGACGTTGACCCGGACGTTGCGCGGCGCCAGTTCCGCGGCGAGGTTTCGCGCGAACGCCCGGACCGCCGCCTTGGCGCCCGCGTACACGCTGAGGCCGGGCGTACCGGTTTGCACGGCGACGCTGGTGGTGAAGACGATCGAGCCGCCTTCCTTGATCAGCGGCGCCAGGTGCTGAGCGGTGAAGAACGCGCCCTTGGTGTTCACGTCGAACGTGCGGTCGTAGTCGGCCTCGGTGGTCTCGTCGAACGGCGTGAGGGTGGAGAAGCCGACGTTGACGAAGAGCAGGTCGATGTCGTGGAGTCGTTGGGCGACTTCGGTTTTGAGCTTGGCGATGTCGTTGAGGTCGGCCGCGTCCGACGCGATGGCGTGGGCCTTGATCCCCTCGGCCTTCTCGATCGTGCGGCCGGTGAGGACGACCTCGGCGCCTTCCGCGACCAGCTTGTCGACGACCGCGCGGCCCATTCCGTGCGTGCCGCCCGTGACGACGGCCTTCTTCCCCAGGTACTTCACCGGATCACCTCGATGACGCTCGCGATGCTGTGCGCGCCGTGGCCGTTGGCCTGGGCGCGCTGGAACAGGTCGTGCAGTGCTTGCGGGACCGTGGTGTCGATGCCCTGTTGCCTGCTGGCTTCGGCGAGCATCCGCAGGCCGGCGACGTTGATGTCCAATGCGGACACGTCGGTCTCGTAGTTCTTGTGCTGCGTCTCCTCGCCCATCTCGGGCAGGAGCGTGCCCATCTCGTTCAGGAAGTCCACGGCCGCCGGCGTGAACTGCTGCGGCGTGACGCCTGCGGTGCCCAGCAACGCGACCGCCTGGAGGTAGCCGCCGAACGCGGACCACATGATGCCGAGCAGAGCCAGGTCGTACAGCGCGGCCATGCCGGGGTCGTCCCCCACGTGAACCGGCTCGCCGAACGCTTGCAGGACGTGGTGTTCCTGCTGGCCGCTGTACAGGATGCGGGCTTGCTTCGTGCCGATCTGCTGCGGCACAGCCATGATCACGCCGTCGACGTACTCGACGCCGTTGGCCTTCGCCCACTCCGCGGTGGCGCGGGCTTCTTCCGGCGTGCCGGACGTCAGGTTGACCAGCGTCTTGATTTCGTTCGTCAGCAACGGTTCCTGAACGTCGTATGTGGACAGACAGGTGACGACGACGTCGCTCTTGAACGCTTCTTCCGGTGTCGCGGCTCGTTTGGTGTTCGGTGGAGCGGGCTTGTCCGACCGGTTCCACACGGTCACGTCGTAGCCCGCGTCGACCAGTGCTGATGCGAGCGCGCTGCCCATCCGGCCGAGGCCGAGCACGCTCACGGTCTTGTTGATCCCCATGCCCGCAATGCTCGTTCGGCCACTGTCGCGACGACAAGTACCTACTATTTTGTCAGGTACCCACCTTTTGGTAAGGATCCAGCATGCTGCCTCGGAAGTACTCCTGCGGACTGGACGCGGCCATCGACGTGATCGGCGGCCGGTGGAAGGCGCTGATCCTGTGGGCGCTGCACCACGGCCCGATGCGCACCGGCGAGCTGCGCCGGTCCGTGTCAGGCATCAGCGAGAAGATGCTCATCCAGGTGCTGCGCGAGATGGAAGCCGACGAGATCGTGCACCGCGAGGTGTTCCACGAGGTGCCGCCGCGCGTCGAGTACTCGTTGACCCCGCTGGGAGCTCGCTTGAACGACGCCCTGGGACCGTTGGGCGACTGGGGCGAGGAGAACATGCGGACGATCGCGCGCCGCCGCGGCGTCGAACCCGCGCCTAGGCATTGAGCAGGCCGTCCGCGACCTCGTTCCAGCTGGGCGCTTCGGCCTTCCCGGTCTGTCGTTGCGCCAGCCCCTGCTCGTCCAGCCAGCGCAGCAAGGCCCGGCCGTCCGCAAGGACACCATGGCCGTCCCAGTCACCCCACGCGAGCGTGATCCCGTGGTGCAGGAGCACCACGGCGACACGCTCCCGCCGCTCGTCGAGGAGCTCGAACCGGACATCACCCATGCAGGCGCACGCCAGGCCGGCCAGCGACCGCACCGCCATCACCTCACGCAGGCGATCACGCTCGCCCGGCCGCGTCAGGTCCACGACGAGCTCGCGCCGCCGGACAGCGCGGACCTCGACGAGCCGCACGTGGCAGGTGTCGCGCAGAACCGAGTCCAGTGCGGAAGGCTCAGCGGTCGAGATACACGACCGTCGCATCGTCGGAAACCTTCTCGCGCGGCCAATCAACGGCCTTGGCGTCTTCCTTTTCGACCGCCCGCATTTTGCGGATCAGGTCGTCCGGCCCGTTCGACGCCATCAGTTCGAGCGCCTTCGGCCAATCGAAGAGATTGAACAGATCCACGGCCCGCGCAGCGCCATCGGAGAGGATCGCGACGCGCTTGACGTCCTGCAACGGGATTTCCCCGGTGAGCGCGTGTTCGACGTCGGCGGGATCCGCACCGGCCGTGCGGTTGGTGCTCGTGTCGCTCACGACGTGCAACTCGCGCTTGGTGTCGACCACGACCGTGGCGTCGCCGAGCACCAGGTACCGCAGCACGTCGTCCTTGATCTGGACGAGCCCCACGGCCGCACTGGGGCTGTCCGGGTGATCCAGATCGCAGCCGCCGTCGTGCAGCTCGCGGGTCTGCTTGATGGCCTCTGCCAGCGCCGGAGCAGGCTCGAGGTGCGCGAACCGCAACAGTTCCGCAGCCAGCTGGTCGGCGAACCAACCAACGCTGTGCGCGCAGCCGTTCTCCGGTTTCGCCGTCACACCGTCGAGCACGGCGAGCAGGTTCGGCCCGACGAGCGCGCGGTCCTCGCTCGGCGCGGTCGATCTACCCGCCTCGGTCGCCATCTGCGTGCGCACAGCGTCCCCCTGGTGTCAGCCCTGCGATACGACGATGGGCCTCTGACCAGCTTGGTCAGAGGCCCATCGGTTGTGCGTGGCGGGTAGAGGATTCGAACCTCTGTAGCTTTCGCGACGGATTTACAGACCGGCGCCCGCCTGCCCACTGACCTGGGCTTTTGGATCATAGCAATCGGGCTTTGACGTGCCCTTGGCGCACAGTTCGTTCGGCGAGCCAACATGCCGGGTGACGGTTGCACCGCGGACACGGGCCTTCTCACGTGACGTTTGACCTGCGGGTTCACGACTTTTGCCGGCTGCTTCCGTCACCTTCCCCGGCAGAGACTTCCGAGGGCAGGTCCGTGACGATTGCGACCTGGTCGCTTACGTCACCTCATGATGCAAACCCGTTGCACCGCAACCATCCCAACACACCAGTGGCGCCGTTCACGCCCGTCTACGGCCATCTCAGAGCCCCGCCTGAAACGCGCTCCGCCAACACGTTCACCTCAACCGCGCCCGGTTCCCCAAGAACCCCTGTGACGCCTGGGACGAGCTGGTGCGTCGACTCGCTCGGTGAGTGCCGCGCTCAACACCCATTGCTGCAACCACATCCCGTGGTCTCCGTGCTTGACGGAGAACGACACGTAGCCGGGCTGCTGCCTGTACCTCCAAGGTCAGTAACCTCAGTAACCTCGGTAACCCTGCTGGTCAACCGGTTACCTTTGATCATGGTGGTCACCGATCGCGCTAATACCTAGCAACTACGCTTCGGTAACTGGCGAGCCCATCAGTAACCGTCTGAACTGCTCGGTTACCGAAGTTACCGAGGTTACCGACGCCAGAAGCGCTGACCGGCAGCGATGAACCAGTCTGCACCCGTAGTTGAGCCCCACAAGGAGCAGGCCATCCCCGACCATTTGTCAAAGACAAGTTTAGACGCTCGCCCGGTAGCTAGCCTTTTTGTACGAGCAAAGCCACGATCACACCCAGCAGAGCTACTATTACGCCAAAAAGTGCGATAACCACCGTCTGCCTGTGACGGTTGCCGAGCACTACCTCCTTGCGCGCCTCATCGAGGCTCATCGGCTTAACTAGCGCATAATTACCAGAACGCGCACTCTTAGCCACAAGGATTAGCATTCCCGAAATCAGAACCACAGGAACCAGAAGCCACCAATTCCATCCGCTCCGCTGAATCGAGGCCCAGGCCGAGAGGGCTAGAACGGCAGCGAAACCCGTCACCAGAAGCAAAAGGAATGTGAGGTTCTTTCTTTCGTGAGGCACTAGCCAATTGAACCTTCGAGAGCGAGCCCACTCGTTGTAGATTACTTCGCACATCTCAGGCGGACCCGCCACGTAGCACTGGTCTGCCTGAAGGCTAATCTGAGCAGCACCAGCTTTAACTACGATGCTCGTGAGCTCTACATCCGAGAGGCTTTTTACATCCTCAGGATCATCAAACACGCCGCCCAGGAACTCAAATATGACTTCATTGGAACCATGGGCGACAAGAAGCTCCCGAAGAGCCCTCAAGTCATCGATAGTCACTAGAACTCGGCCGAGGTACTTAACCGCACGGGGTGAGGTAAGGGTCTTTCCGCGCCTGGTGATTGCCATCGTCACATCAACTCCGCCATGCTGCTGATCACGGTAACAGCGCCCGCTTTCTCCAGTTCCAGCCGTCTATCAGGCCACTCAGAGTAGCCAATAGGATGCACGCCCGCCCGCAGACACGCCTCTATGTCTGTAACTGTGTCTCCAACAAGTAGCGATACCCCCGGCTTAACCTTGAGCGAATCGGCAGCACGAATTAGAGCGTCCGGGTTGGGCTTCATGCGATCTGGCTCAGCAAATGGGCGGCCCGCCACGAAATCGACGAAGGCGCTCAGGCCGTTGCGATCGAGATACTTCTCAATAGCCGACGCCGAGTTGTTGCTCACGATCGCGACGGACTGAGCACGACGGCGGGCAGCCTCAATTGCCGCATGCGCGTAGGGCGCGGGTTTAGCAGAGTCGACCGCAATCATCTCAGCGGAGCACAAGACCTTGTCAGCAAGCGCAACCAGGTTCGGATGCGCCCGGCCGGTCCAACGAAGCACCTCCATAGGATCAGTCTCAGCGGCAACGACTAGCGGAAGGCCACCAACTTCAGACCGGAGCGCCTCAAGCATCTCCACTGCCACATCCGGAGCAGGGTAACCTGCAAATACACTGCAAACCGGGCCGTCAAAGTCGAAAAAGACGGCGTCGACCGACCGTAGCAGGTTTGGAACGCTAGTCACGGGCATACTCCTTTGAGACCGTTCCCCAAAGGGAGTCGAACCACGTCCGCGCTTGGATTACATACTCAGACGCGGTGGAGGTATCGTCGTCCTCGCTGATGGAGTACTGAAACAGGGTCGCATCTTTCCCCATCGGGTCGAAGATGGGAACAGCTTCACCGTTGATGGTGACATCGTGCTGAACAACCGGGTAGAACCCAAAGAAGGCTTCCTCATTGTTCAGGATGTACAGCTTGAATAGCGGCGCAGCGCCGTGCACACGCACTTCAGCCGTAGCCGACTTGACCAATCCAAGGTCCGCGAGTTCCTCGACGTCATCCACGATGCTTTCAATCGCACGCCTCGTAATCCTGGCCTGGCGCTTCCGAACGGCGGGATCGTCAGCCCCAGTGTCTGCGCGACACGGCAGCGCCATCGGAACAGTCATGTCCGAGACCATGATCCGCACCCTGATCGACTCAGGCGTAAGGCGACCAGCCCGCACTTTGTCGAGCACTTCAGACAGCGTGTTTCGCAGCGTCTCAGCGCCGAACCCCGCGAAGTCAATAGCGACGTGCGCACGCTCGAACGCCGCTTCGACGTGAGGCCGAAGGCCAACCGGCCGTTCCGTCTGCGCGCGGACGAACGTCCCGCTCCCCTGCCTGCTGATGATCAAGCGCTCGTTCGTCAGCACTCGGAGCGCCGCTTTCACGGTCTCGCGCGCCACGCCGTAGCGGGTCGCTAGCTCAGGCTGGGAGGGAAGCTTGTCCCCCGGCTGGAGCTTCCGCGTGAGGATCGCAGCGCGCAGCAGGTTCGCGATCTGCTGCGACTCCGTGCGCGGATCGTCCGGATCTAGGTCCGCCAGATGCTGCAACGCGTCGGTCATGCCGCACAGCGTACATGTCCTGACTAGCCAAGACAGCCTTTCTTCACCCAACCGCTTGACATGACTAGCCATGTCCGCCAAGCTCATCTCCATCACGCCACCTGACTAGCCAGGTGAGCCAAGCTGAAGGAGAGGGCAGATGCTCAACCCCAACGACCTCAGGGAGTTCAGCCCGGACGGGCTGGACGAAGCGTCGATCGACGCTCTGATCAGGGACGTTGCCGACGAGCTGGCGGAGCTGCCGCCCGCCACTTCGGCGCTGCTGGACGGCACCGCTCGGACCCGCCGGGACCGCCGCGAGATCGAGCGGACGCTGGGCGACACGGTTCGTGTGCTGCTCGTCCATCGCTACGTGTCCGACGCGGCCGGGACGGAGGCAGCGTGATGGAGATCCGACAGATCCCGATGGTGGCGCTCCGCCCCGGAGACATCGTTGCTGGCCACGCAGGCGGCTGGTGGGTCGTCACCACCGTGACCCGCACCGGCGACGAAGTCAGCTGCGAAGCCAGGAACTTCAACACCGGCGAGCCCGGTCGCCTCAACGGGTACTTCGAGCAGCCCCGCGACTGCGCAGTCGAGGCCGACGCACCCAAGCGGTGCGCCCACCAGCGCCTCGGTTCGGTCCAGATCGGCTGGATCAACGGCGCGTTCGTCAAGTCCGCCCGCTGCCTCGACTGCGGCGCTGACCTGAGCGAGTAGCTACGCCCCGAACCTGCGCACTCCCGCCAAGAAGATGACGCAGGTCCGGGTCTCCCACACCCATCTCTGAGCTGGAGACCTCAAATGTCCCACAGGACTCGTACGTTCCAACCGCCGACCGATACCCGCCGGACGCTGCGGCAGATGACCGTTCCGGCCGCGATCGCCTACACCCTCATCTTCGTTCTGACCCTGCTCGCCCGCGTCGTGGGCATGGTCGCGGCGCTCGTCGCCGACGTGACCGAGCGCCTCGCCGACGCCGGGCAGACGGCGTGCGCCGTTGCCCGTGGCCCCGTGCTCGTCACCACCGACCCGGCCGGGGGCGCGGCATGAACGCCTCGCAGTACACCCCTTGGATCGTTGCGATCGGCGTGCTGTCCCTGCTGATCATCTGGCTGTTCGTTCGTGGCGCACGGCGCCGTGCCGAGAAGGCCACGCGGGTTGTCACGCGGATGGGCGGCAACTTCGGCCGTGCGCTGGTCACCACTGTGGTGATCGGCGGCGTTCAGTGGCTCGTCCTGGCGCACACCACGGACCTCCGCACGTGGGCTGCCGTGCTCGGCTTCCCAGCGCTGTTCGCCGCAGCGCAGTTGGTGCGGATGTTCGCCAGTACTCACGAGGTCGCCGCGAAGTCGAAGGGTGGTCACCGATGACCGAGCACATCAACAGTGCCGTGGCCACGCTCCCGGCCCCGGCGGACACCGTGCGGCGCGACGAGGCGCCACCGGCCGACCTGCAAGAGCGCGCACGGCAGGCGTTCCGCGACAGCGTGACGACCGGTGAACCGCTGAGCGGTAAGGCGCTCGGTGAGCTGTTCGAGCGCGGGGAGCGGTGGGGCCGTGACCGCATCGCTGAGGCCAGGAAGGACACCGACACGGTGCCAACGACACGTCCCCGACCAGCGCCCAAGAGCAAGCCCAAGGTGACGGAACCAGCCGGCAAAACTGGTGAAGTCGCAGGTCAAACGTCACGCAAGACGGCTGTTTCCGCGGCGCAATCGTCACCCGAGCACGCGTCGCCGCAGGTCGCGCCCGGTGGTCGGCTGGTGTCGTGGGTGGGGTTCGTGTTCGGCAGCATCATGTCTGTCGCGGCGAACGTGCTGCACACGTGGCTCCCGGCCGCCGACATGGGACCGGGCTGGACGCCGGGCATCGCGTCCCAGGTGGGTGCGGCGGTGTGGCCGATCGGCCTGTTGCTGTCGGTCGAGGTGCTGTCCCGCGTGCAGTGGCAGACCGGCTTCTGGTGGAGCCTCGCCCGCTACGGCGGTGCCGGAACGGTCGCGTTCGGGTCCGCCGTCATCTCCTACGGCCACCTGCGGGACGTCCTGCTGGCATGGGGCTACGGCGCCTTGGCAGCGCACGTTGGCCCGCTGGTGCTGGACGGCCTGATGGTCATCTCCGGTTTCGCGCTGCTCGCCATGAGCACGCACAAGAAGGGAGCGGCGGCGTGACCGCGACGACGGCACCCGGCGGCACGCCGGACGAGCGGGACGCGACGGTACTGCCGTTTCCCACCACTGCCCGCACCGACGAGACGGCAGCGCCCGGCACGGCAGTGGAACCGGTCGGCCTGGTCATCGACGGCGAACTCGTCGACGAGGACGGCAACGGCAACGTTCCGGCACTGCGGCAGCGCGCCGGAGAGCTGATGCCGCAGGGACGGCAAGTTGCGGCAGCGGCAGCACTGACTACGGCGCGGGCGGCATACAAGGTGTGGCGCGGCCACGGCACGTGGTTCGCCCGGCTGTGGCAGGCGGCAACGTTCGCCTACTACAGCGAGCGGATCAATGCCGCCCGCGCTGCCGGTGACGTCCTGGCGCTTGCCGAGTGGCAGGACCGGTTGAAGGACGCGAAGGCCACGCGGCGGCAGCGGGTCATGGGTGCTCCGCGCGCCATCCTCGCGGGTGTCACTGCCGCGTTGCTGGTCGTGGTGATCCTGGCGGCACTGCTGTTCCTCATCGGCGTGACGGTGTGGTTGTGGGACGGCGGCTGGACGTGGGACGAGTGGTGGAGCTTCGTTGCCAGTACCGGCAACGTGCTCGGCATCGCGTTCATGGTGGCGTTGCAGGCGTCGGTATTCGCGGTGCCGCTGGTGTGGCTGGTCGCGGCATACCGTGCCGGTGCCAATGCCGCGACGCTGCCGGGGTGGGCGATGACGGCGGCACAGCGGCAGGACGTTGGCACCGTGGTGACGCCCGGCGGCATCGGGCAGGCGCTCGCGCACCTTGCGATCCCGGCACTGAACCGCGCTATCAAGGAGGGGTGGACGGTGGAGTTCGCCACGCCTCCAGTGCGGGTGAATGGCAAGGGCTACCAGGCCATGTTCTCGCTGCCGCTCGGTGTCACGCCGGACATGATCAGCGACAAGCGGGACGTGCTGGCGCGTAACCTGCATCGCGACCCGATGGAGGTCTGGCCCAACGCGGCAGAGCGTGCCGGGTTCGTCGACCTGTGGGTCGCGGACCCCGGCTCGTCAACCAAGCCCGCGCCGGAGTGCCCGTTGCTCACCGCGTCCAAGGTGGACGTCTTCGATGGCGTGCCGCTCGGTGTCTCGCAGCGCGGTGACGTGATCGCCCCGGCGCTGGTGCAGGCGAACGTGGTCTACGGCGGCATGATGGGTCAGGGCAAGTCCAACGCTGCGCGGGTGACGATGCTCGGTGCCGCGCTGGACCCGTTGGCAGAGCTGTGGGTTTTCGTGTTCGCCGGGAATGGCGACTTCGACGCCTACCAGCCGCGCCTGGCGCGCTATGAGCGTGGCACTGACCCGAGCGTGGTCGAGACGGCTCTGGAATCGTTGCGGGAGCTGTACGAAGAGGTCGGCCGCCGTGAGGCGCGCCTGGCCGAACTCGGGGCCAAGAAGGTCACGCGTGGTCTGGCGGAGAAGCACACCGACCTGCGGCCGATCGTGGCGCTGTTCAGCGAGTGTCACGAGCTGTTCGGCAGCGCGGTGGGTGAGGAAGCGGCGGAGTTCGCAGTGCAGACGCTGCGCCGTGCCCGCAAGACCGGGATCGTCCTGATGTTCGACACCCAGTCCAGCCGGGCCGACGCGATCCCTCCGAAGATCGTGGAGCTGGTGCAGATCAACGTGTGCTTCGCGGTGAAGTCCTGGCGTAGCAACGATGGCTTCCTCGGTGACGGCAGCTTCCAGGCCGGTATCCGGGCGACCGAGCTGCGCGCTGGACGGGACCGGGGAACGGCGCTGATCACGGGTGCCACCTCCGAGCGGTTCGAGATCCTTAAGTGGTTCTACGTTCCGGTCAACGACGAGACCGGCTGGGATGCGGCCACCGAGGTGATCGAGCGGGCCATGTCCACAGTGCACCCGGCCGTGACCACGGGCAGCCCCAAGCGCCCGGAAGTTGAGACGGTGCAACGGGATCTGCTCGAAGACCTGGCGGATGTGCTGGGCAACGACACGGTGAACGTCGCCGACGTGCCCGCGCTGCTGGCGAAGCACGCGCCGGACTGGGCGCCTTACCGCAAGCTCAACGGCAAGCAGCTCCGCGCGATCCTCGCGACCGAGCACGGCGTGAAGGTGCCCTCCACGGGCAACCGCTACCCCGTCGACCCGGTCACGATCCGTGAGGCTCTGGCCAAACGAGCCACGGCCGACCTGGACGACGAGGACTAAGCCGTGAGGCAGACGAGTTAGGCCGGGGCAACACCCGGCAGGCCCGCGAAACGCCGCTCTGACAGGGCCACTCGACCCCGGCCTAACTCGCCTCACCTGCTAACTCTTCCCAGCTCAACATCATGATCAGCCCGGTCTCACCCTCCGGTTAGGAACCTAACCCGATCCACCGGACCTAACCCGGCTCGATCACCCCTCCGCAGCTACCGGCCGACCAGCCGCCGCGCTGGTCGCCTTCCCTCCGCACGCCCATGTGCGACTACAGAACGTGACAGGAGACAGGTCAATGACCACCGACCGTCGCCCGCACTGCGACCCGCACGCCGTCCGTCTCTGGGCCGTCCCGCTGCTCACCCGCGCCAACGCCGCCGGGCCGATTCCCCCGGCAGGTAGCCGCACGTGGTGCGCGCTCGACAACACCGACCCGCGCAAGGCCGCCGCCGTCGTGCTTGCCGCGATCACCAGGTTGCAGGAGAACACCCCGGCCGCGATCAGCGCCCGGCTCGCCGCACAGCTCGACGAGATCGAGCGCATCTGCAAGGAACGTGCCCGCAGCGCCTCACACGACATGTCCGCCGCACAGGCCTGGGGCAGCGCCATCGGCCCGACCTACCGGGAACTGGCACGACGCCGTCTGCTCACCAGCACGCTCCCGTGTGGACACACCGGCTGCACGGCCGTGGTCGAGTTCGTGCACCCGCTGCCCGACGAGCTGGCCGCGCGTCTGCCCGACGTCTCGTCGGTGCGCTGCCCGCAGCACCTGCACCCCGCCGTGTCGGAGCCGTTGGCGTTCAACGCTTCCACGCCGCTGGCGGTGGCCGCATGAAGCGCCGACCGCGACTGCTCGACCTGTTCTGCTGTGGCGGTGGAGCTTCGGCCGGGTACCACGCCGCCGGGTTCGACGTGACCGGCGTGGACATCGAACCCCAGCCCTACTACCCGTTCCCGTTCATCCAGGCCGACGCGCTCACCGTGGACCTGTCCGGATACGACGTCATCGCCGCATCGCCGCCGTGCCAACGGTTCTGCAAGGCAACGCCCGCCGACCGCCGCGACGACCACCCCGACCTCGTCGACCCGATCCGGCAGCGTCTCCGTGACGCCGTCGCACGCGGCGACGCGTTCGCCTACGTCATCGAGAACGTGCCCGGCGCACCGCTCGAAGACCCCATCAAGATCTGCGGCGACTCGCTCCGTCTCGGAGTTCGCAGGCACCGGCTGTTCGAGTCCAACCTGGACCTCTACGGCACACCGTGCCACCACGACCGCAGCGCCCCATCCGTGCCCGTCTACGGCTCGTACAACCAGCGGCCGGGACGAAAGCCCCTCGACGGGGATACGTCACCACTCACCTTCACCACCGACGAAGCCCGTGAAGCGATGGGCATCGATTGGCTTCCCTGGCCCTACCTCACCCAAGCAATCCCGCCTCCATTCACCATGTGGCTCGGCGTTCAGCTTCTCGGCCACGCCCGTCACCGCGCGAAGGTCCGGAAGGTGACGGAACCAGCCGGCAAAACCCGCGAACTCGCAGGTCAAACGTCACTCGACATGGGGTTCTCCGCGGCGCTTCCGTCACCCGAGGGTGATGAATCCCCTGAGCTCAGGGCTTCCGTCACCACTCGCACCTGCCGTTGCGGCAACCAGCTCATCCGTCCAGACACCGGCCGTTGGCCGCGCCACTGCTCGCACGCCTGCCGACAAGCCGCCTACCGCGACCGCACCAAGAGGAGCGCAGCATGACCGCCGCACTGAGGGTCCTCCCGACTCCAGCCGTACTGCCTGGACACGAAGTGCTGGACCAGGTCCGTGACTTCGTGGCCCGGTTCTCCGCGTTCCCCTCGGAGCACTGCGCGCCGATGCTCGCGCTTTGGTACGCCCACACCTGGGTAGCTGATGCCTTCTACACCACGCCCCGGCTGATCCTGTCCTCTCCAGAACCGGGGTCCGGTAAGACGCGGGTGCTTGAGATCGCTCAACACCTCACCAGGGAAGCGGAGATGACGGCGGGCGGTTCCGCCGCCGCACTCGTCCGCATGGTCGCGGCCGGGCCGATCACCATCCTCATGGATGAGGTCGACGCCATCTTCGGTGTTGGCGGCACGGGCAACGAGGACGTGCGCCAGATGCTGAACCTCGGCTACAAGCGCACCGCCACCATCCCGAAGTCCAAAGGCGATCCGGCAACCGGATTCACGGTTGAGCGCCTTCCCATCTTCGCGCCCGCCGCGCTGGCCGGGTTGGCGGGAAGGATGCCGGACACCATCACCACCCGCGCGATCACCATTCATCTGCGTAGGCGTCGTCACGACGAGCGGGTGGAGTCCTACCGGGAGTCCAAGGTGACGCGGGCGGCCGAACCGATCCGCGATGCGTTGAGCACCTGGGCAATGAGCATCGGCGAACGGCTGGTGGAAGCAGAGCCCGAGATGCCGCCGGGTGTCGACGACCGCCCGGCCGAGATCTGGGAACCGTTGCTCGCGATTGCCGACGAGGCCGGTGGGCATTGGCCGCAAACGGCCCGAAAGGCGTGTTCGCACTTCGTTCACGAAGCAACCGCGAAGCCCGTTTCGGACGGGGTCCGGCTACTCGGTGACCTGCGGACATTGTTCCGTGCGCGCATGTCGGATCGTCTCAGCACGGCCGAGATCTTGTTGGCGCTGCACGAGATGGACGACTCGCCGTGGTTCGACTTTCACGGCAAGCCGCTCAACCCGCGCACGTTGTCCGCCGAACTCGGCACCTACGGCGTGAAGGTCAAGGCGTTCAAGCACAACGGGACGACCACAAAGGGCTACGTCATCGACGGCGAACACGGCCTCTCCGATGCCTGGTCCCGGTACCTGCGTGCAGACGGTGTGGATGGAGGTCAGCAATGAACGCGTTCCTGACGGTTGCTGAGTTCTGCGCGGAGTACAGGGTGCCCCGTTCCACGCTCTACGACTGGTTGGCAAAGGGCACGGCGCCGCGACACGGGAAGTTGCCGAACGGCCAGTTGAGGTTCAGGCGCTCGGACGTCGAAGAGTGGTACCGATCTTGTGAGGTAGCCGCCTGATGATCACATCAACGAAGGTGCGCATCTGGGAGATCGGCGCGCCCTACAAGGGCAAGCGCAAGACGAGCTACTACGTTCGCTGGACCGTCGAGGGTCAGCCGTTCAAAGAGACGCGCGGAACCAAAGCCCTGGCGAACAGCTTCCGTGCCAAGCTCGTCACCGCTGCCGCTGACGGTGTTCCGTTCGATGTGGAGTCCGGTCTACCCGTCACGTTGATACGCAAAGAGACCACATCCATGTCGTGGTTTGAACTGGCGTGTGCCTACGTCGACATGAAGTGGCCGGACGCTGCTCCGCGACACCGCCAGTCCATTGCAGACGCGCTGACGCCGATCACAGAAGCGATGCTCACGAGTTCGCGCGGCAGGCCGGTTCAGAAGGTGCTGCGTAAGGCTCTGCGGGTGTTGTTCAACTCGGTGGAGCGGGACGCGGTGCACCCGTGCGAGATCGCCGACGCGCTTACGTGGCTGTCACGGAACACACGGCCGATCTCCGATCTCACCAAGCCTGACGTGCTTCGCGCTGTGGTCAACGAGTTCGAGCGCAAGTTGAACGGGGAGAAGGCAGCGCCGGACACCATCCGCCTGCGTCGGGTGACGTTCGGCGGGGCGCTCGACTTCGCGGTGGAAAAGGACGCGCTCGCCGAGAACCCGTTGAAGCAAGTCAAGACGGCGAAGCGCAAGACGGTGTTCCATGAGGTTGACCGCCGCTCGGTCGCAAACCCTGTCCAGTTCCGCACCGTGCTCAACGAGGTTCCCGAGTGCGGGCGCATCGGCCGCAGGCTCAAGCTGTTCTTCCAGTTGCTCTACTTCGCTGGGCTCCGTCCTGAGGAGGCAACCAACCTCCGCCGGAACGACCTCGCGCTGCCTGAGCGGACGTGGAACGACGAGACCCACCAGTGGGAAGTCCACGAGTGGGGCGAGATCTACCTCGACAGCGCCGCGCCCGAGGTGGGCGCGGAGTGGACGGATAGCCGCACCAGGAACGAGGAACGCAGTCTCAAGCACCGTGAGGTGACCGAGGGCCGCACGGTGCCGCTGTCTCCCGAGGTGGTGCTGAGCGCCTGGGAGCACATCGACGAGTTCGGCATCGGCCCCGATGGGCTGCTGTTCGTCGGTGAGCGCGGCGGCCGACTGGCGAGTTCGACCTACTGCCGGGTGTGGGCGATGGCTCGCACCCGCGCGTTCACGCCTGAGGTGGCCGCTACGCCGCTCGCCAAGCGTCCGTATGACCTGCGCCACGCCTGCGTGTCGAACTGGCTCAACGCAGGCGTGGAGCCGCCGCGCGTGGCCAAGTGGGCAGGGCACAGCCTCGCGGTCCTGATGAGGGTCTACGCGAAGTGCATTGACGGTGGTGAAGAGCTAGCGCGACGTCTCGTCCAGGCGTCTCTAGGCTCGCCAAACTTTGGCGTGCCCTTGGCGCGAACCGCCGTATAGCGCCAGTTCGAGCCGTACAAAGCCGGACAGCACGACAAAGGCCCTGTGACCAGTTCTCGCTGGTCACAGGGCCTTCTGTGCTGTTGTGGCGGGTAGAGGATTCGAACCTCTGTAGCTTTCGCGACGGATTTACAGTCCGCTCCCATTGGCCGCTCGGGCAACCCGCCCCACACCGCCGTAACGGTGCGGGCAGAACAATACATAACCCCTTCGCCAGCACCCAAATCGGGGTACCCCAGTAGCATCGACGCAGGCTGTGACCCCGAGAACGTTGAGGAGTGAAGTCGTGGCGGACCCGTCGTTCGACGTGGTGAGCAAGGTGGACCGGCAGGAGGTCGACAACGCGCTCAACCAGGCGGCCAAGGAGCTGAGCACGCGCTTCGACTTCCGCGGGACCAACACCACCGTGGCCTGGGCCGGTGAGGAGGCGATCACCTTCACCTCCGAGACCGAGGAGCGCTGCAAGGCGGCGATCGACGTCTTCCAGGAGAAGCTGGTCAAGCGCAACATCTCGATGAAGGCGTTCGAGGTGGGCGAGCCCGCGGTGTCCGGAAAGGTGTTCAAGGTCACCGGAAACCTCGTGCAGGGCATCTCTTCCGAGAAGGCCAAGGAGATCGCCAAGAAGATCCGCGACGAGGCGCCCAAGGGCGTGCAGGCGCAGATCCAGGGTGACCAGTTGCGGGTCTCCGGCAAGAAGAAGGACCACCTGCAGGACGTCATCGCCCTGCTGAAGGGGTCCGACTTCGGGATCGCGCTGCAGTTCACGAACTACCGCTAGCTGTACCTGGCCAACACGTTGGTGACGGTGTGTCGGCTTGATCATGGGTGAGGCCTCCGGGTGCGGTGGTGATTGCGAAGTCAGTCAC
>NZ_QFWW01000028.1:0-319 GCF_003265345.1 Lentzea terrae
ATTTATTGCGTGGCCGTGAAGCGTTGCCGGCGCAGCCGGAAAACCGGTTTTCAGCACGTTCAGGAATCGGGTTCGTCGACGGCCGGCAATCACGTTATGGCAAGTCGCCGGACGACTCACCACACGATTCACCGGCGATTCGAATCGTGAATTGAATCAAGAGTCACCATGAGCAAAAAACACCCAAAGTGATGAATTGAATCAAGAGTCGATTCATCATAACAATATGATAATAAAGCGTGATTCACATATGAATCGTGGGCAATTCGTCAGCGATTCGCCATAGAGTCGTCCACGACTTGGATCTGCACTTTGTAAC
>NZ_QFWW01000028.1:361-1797 GCF_003265345.1 Lentzea terrae
CACCGCACATTTATTTTTCATTAACCCATTGTTGTAAATAAGGAATCTGCAAAATTTTAATTTTGCGTGGGGTGTGGGTATTTTTAGTGGTGAGGAGCGTTCAGAGATCTGACGATTTTTGGGAAGGTTCAGGAACTCCCTGGGATGGCCGGAGAGGAAAACTGAAGCATGACGGGGTCAGGATTTTTTCCAGAATTTCCACCATGGCGCCGGGGATTCAGTTAATTTTGCCTGGTGATTTTCAAGAAGGAGCATGGCCTGTTTCAGGCTGTCAATGTGCGAATCCTTGGACAAAAGTAAGGTGTTCAGGTGTTCAATCTCCTGTTTCAGATGACGAATCACCTGTTCACTCTGGTCAGCAGAGGCTGTATCACGCTGTTCAGAGACCTGTCCAGAATGGTGTTCACCCTTCAGTTGTTCAAAGGGGCCAAAGACACGTAAAAGCTCTGAAGTATCTACCATTTTTGCATTACGTTCACCGCTACAGGTGGACAGGTCACCTGCTTTAATTAACCTGTGCAGTGTTGTTCTACTCTTACCCGTCAGTCGGGCAGCCTCACTAATAGACACTCTGGCCATCAGTTACCATCCTGTAATGCATCCAGTCTCGCGGTCAGTGTACAGAAAAGATGCTCCGCATCATCGTGGAGTTTCTCACAAAGGTCGGCCTCGACATCGAGATCAAGCTCGTTAAGCTTCTCCAGCAGGAGCAGAGACTGATTCTGGATGAATTTAGCCATGTTCAGCGCTGTTTTCTGTTGTTTCGTCATAAAGGGCCTCAGAGCGTCAGTGCTCAATGTCAGACAGATCTCTTTTCCGCTTCCTCGCTCACTCAGTCGCTACGCTCCTGCCGTTCGGCTGCGGCGAGCGGTCGCAACGCGCACATAACGACATAGAGCAGACAGCTCGGAGAGGGAGAAGGCAGCACAGCGGCCGTTTTTCCATAGGCTCCGCCCCCCTGACAAGCATCACGAAATCTGACGCTCAAATCAGTGGTGGCGAAACCCGACAGGACTATAAAGATACCAGGCGTTTCCCCCTGATGGCTCCCTCGTGCGCTCTCCTGTTCCTGCCATTCGGTTTACCGGTGTCATTCCGCTGTTATGGCCGCGTTTGTCTCATTCCACGCCTGACACTCAGTTCCGGGTAGGCAGTTCGCTCCAAGCTGGACTGTATGCACGAACCCCCCGTTCAGTCCGACTACCACGCTCTTTTCGGTAACTATCGTCTTGAGTCCAACCCGAAAAGGCACGACAAATCGCCATTGGCGGTAGCCATTGGTAGAGGGTGTACAAGAGATTACTGATGCAAAGTTCTTGAAGTTAGAGCCAGACTGCGGCTAAACTGAAAGGACGAATTTGGTGGCAGCGGTCTTGTACACCCTGTTACCACGGTTCAGAAGTTCCCCAACTTACTGAACCTTCGAAAAACCACCT
>NZ_QFWW01000028.1:1873-2120 GCF_003265345.1 Lentzea terrae
TGGTTTTTTCGTTTTCAGAGCAAGAGATTACGACGCTCCTGAAAGGATCTCAAGAAGATCCTTTTGAACTTTGGTTCATTTCTTCGGCTATCCCCCCATACATGCTCGTCAATCTTTCTATCATCACCATAGATATTCTTTGAATAAAAGAGGTTAATTGTATGTGAACGAGGAGGAAGTATTGTCATCAATATTGATTACTCTATCGCCACAGACTCTAAGCTCATCATTTGGTTGCCAGTGAGCA
>NZ_QFWW01000028.1:2193-2913 GCF_003265345.1 Lentzea terrae
ACTACATGCAGAGTTACTCCGTCGCTCGTGACTAAAAGCCTACCGTCTTCTGTCCTAGCTTTAACATACGTTGTATCACAACTATCCGATGAGGATTGAACAGGAAACCCAAAATTAGGTTGAGGGTGCTCTGATGCCTTCAAAACTCCTCCTGTCAGACGGTCATAAACGGTGCCATCAGGAGTTACAGCCGAATTTCTATAAGGATCATATACTCTGTCAGGAATAATCGTGTTATCTGAGTATGCTATCGGTGATATAGCCAATAAAAAAGTAATGACCGAGATGAAAAACAGACTTAACTTCATAATTTCCCATTTTTTTTATCAAAAAAATATGCAATTAAAACTAAAGGCCACAAAAACGCACAAATTATGCCGACAAGCATTGACGCACCTTCTTCGGTGTAACTTCTGCGCCTCCCGTTCCTAACTTCTTGGATAAACAGGAAACCGGCACTCACAATAATACCGACAACATAAATTCCTAATACCCTTTCCATAAAACATTCCGTTCTTATCAGATTAAACATAACATCCCTTGTACGCACCGCTAAAACGGTCTCAGGGCGTTTCTGAGGGGAAACCGGTAAAACAGGCAACAAACCACCCGAAAACCCGCCAGAAACGCGCAGGCTCTGTTTTTAAGGCATGCATGAGTATGCACGCAAGTGCATAGCGCGAAAATTCACGCCATTCAGCCAGAGTAAGTCCTGTTTCC
>NZ_QFWW01000029.1:0-162447 GCF_003265345.1 Lentzea terrae
CGCAGCCGACACCACCGCTGATGTGGCGGTGGTCGGCTGCGGCCCGGTCGGCCTCGTTCTGTCCATCCTCCTCGCGCACAAGGGATGGCGGGTCGTCATCCTGGAGAAGTACCGGGGCCAGTACCCGTTCCCGCGCGTCGTGGCGTTCGACGGCGAGACCGCGCGCTCGTTCGCCTCGGCCGGCATCGGCGCGGACCTGATGGAGCTCGGGGAACCCCTGGGGCAGTACATGTTCCAGAACGCCGAGGGCCGCGAGCTGTTCTCGTTCGAGGCACCGTACGAGCCGGGCCGCGACGGCTGGCCGATCGCGACCGTGATGCACCAGCCGACGTTCGAGCGGGCGTTGCGCGAGCACGTGCTGACGTTGCCGAACATCACGACCCTGTTCGGGCACAAGGTGGAGGCGATCGCCGACCACGGTTCGCACGTGTCGATCACCGCGCCGGGGCCTGACCACGACGGTGAGGTCACGGCGTCCTGGGTCATCGGCTGCGACGGCGCGAACAGCTTCGTGCGCGACGTCATGGGCACGAAGATGATCGACCTGAACTTCAAGCACGACTGGCTGCTGGTCGACGTGGTCTTCCACGAGAAACGCGCGTTCCGGCCCAACGACGTGCAGGTGTGCGACCCGGCCAGGCCGACCACGATCGTCGCGTCCGGCCGCGGGCACCGGCGCTGGGAGTTCATGCGCCTGCCGGGCGAGTCGATCGAAGAGCTGTCCACTGTGGAACGCATGTGGGAGCTGCTGAAGCCCTACGACGTGACGCCGGACAACGCCGACCTGACCCGCAACATCGTCTACACCTTCCAGGCCGCGATGGCGGACAAGTGGCGCGACGGCCGTCTGCTGCTGGCCGGCGATTCCGCGCACCTGATGCCGCCCTTCGCCGGGCAGGGCATGTGTTCCGGCATCCGGGACGCGGCGAACCTGGCCTGGAAGCTCGACCTCGTGCTGCGGGACATCGTGTCCGACGAGCTGCTGGACGCGTACCCGGCCGAACGCGCGTTGCAGGTGCGGCACACGATCGAGATGTCCATCGAGGTGGGCAAGATCGTGTCCGAGCTCGACCCCGTCGCGGCGGCACGCCGGGACGCGTTCCTGATCGCCATGCAGGCCAAGCCGGAGGGGGTCGACCTCGCCCCGTCCGCCTACGCGCTGGAGGCCGGCATCGTGCGCCGGACGCCGGAGATCTCCTTGCCGGACGGGGAACTGTCGCCACAGGGTGTGGTGGCACGCGGAACGCAACGCGACCGGTTCGACGAGGTCGTCGGACGTGGCTGGCAACTGATCACCACACTGGACCCGTACGAGGCGCTGGGCGAGGACGAGCTCGAGTTCCTGAAGACGCTCGGCGCCCAGCTCGTGCGCGTGATGCCGGCGGGGATTCCACCGAAAATCGCTCGCGCGCACGAGGTCGTGGACGTCGAACGGCTCTACCTGCCCTGGCTCGCGGGACACCGGAAGGTCGCGGCCCTGGTGCGCCCGGACTACTACGTGTTCGGGTTCGCGAAGGACCGCGCCGACCTTCCGGAACTGGTCAAGGAGCTGAAGAACCAGCTCCCGCTGCGGTGATGAGCAGCGACTTCCCCAGTGTGGTGCGGGCTTCGAGTGATCTGTGCGCCTCGGACGCCCGCTCCAACGGGTAGGTCGCGCCGATGACCGGACGGATCCGACCCTGCGCGGTGAGCGTGAGCGCCTCGGCGAGCAGCTCGTTCGCGGTCGCGGTGTCGGGTGGCCCGTCCCCCAACGCGTTCGTCACCTGCACCTGCCGCCGTGCCGCCAGTTCCGGATCGATGTCGGCAAAACCGTCCGACGTGCCGTAGGTGACGAAGCGGCCGCCTTCGGCGACGGTCTCGAACGCGGCCCTGCCGAGCGCGCCGCCCGCGCCGTCGAACGCCAGGCCGACGCGGGGAACGCTCTGTTGCCAGCCGTCGACCGAGTAGTCGACGACCACCTCCGCACCCAGTTCGCGGGCCAGCGCGAGCTTGCGTTCACCACGAGCCGCGGCGACAACCCGGGCGCCGGCGTCGCGCGCCAGTTGCACCAGCAGCGAACCCGCTCCACCCGTGGCGGCCGCGATCAGCACCCACTCGTCTTTCCGGATGTCCGCGCGGCGAACGAGGCTCAACGCGGTGACGCCGTCGTTCACCAGTGCCGCCGCCTCGGCCGAGCTGAGACCGTCCGGCACCGCGACGATCTCCTCGGCGGAGTAGACGATCCGTTCCGCGTAGCCCTCGTCCCCGCGAGCGACGACGCGGCGACCGAGCCAGGCCGGATCGACGTCCGCGCCGACCGAGAGCACCTGTCCCGCTCCGCCCACACCAGGTACGTACGGCGGGTGACGCGGAAAGAACTCCTGGCCCCAGCCGCCGCGCAGCAACGTGTCCAGGAAGATCACGTCGGCGGCGTCCATCCCGACGACGACCTGGCCTGCTGCGGCGACCGGTTCGGGAACCTCCTCCGCGACCAGCACCTCAGGCCCACCGAACTCATGCACACGAACCGCTCGCACAACGACCTCCACCTCGATCAACTCTGTCGTGACCCAAGGTAGAAGCTCAAGCTAAGTGGAGATCAAGCCGTGCTGGGCAGGTACGAGTGCAGATCGGCCGGCAGGTCCTTGCGGTACTTGACGTTCAGCTTCCGGTAGACGCGAGTGAGGTGCTGCTCGATCGTCGACGGCGTGATGTACAGCTTCGACGCGATCTCCCGGTTCGTGTACCCGACGGCGGCCAACGCGGCCACCCGCCGTTCGGCATCGGTCAACGTGGCGATCGGATCCACCGGCTTCTCCTCCGCCGGCGGGTCCTCGGCGTCCGCCTTCCCGCGCGAAGGCAACAACTCCTCGCACAGCTCGGCCGCGTCGCACACGTTCGCCACGTGCCAAGCCCGCCGGGCCACGGTCCACGCCCGCCGGTGTTCACGCAAAGCCTGATGTGCCTTGGACAGGTCGGCCAGCGCACGGGCCAGCTCGTACTGGTCCCCGTACTCCTCCAGCACCACCACGGCGTCCTGCAGCAGTTGTGGCCGGTTGTGCGGCTGGTTCGTCGCGGCCAGCAACCGCAACGCCACTCCGCGGGTGCGCGACCCCTCCGGACCCAGCCGTGCCAGCTGTTCGTTGATCAACCGCTTCGCCTCGTCCCGGTTCGCGCCGTGCAGCAACCAGGCCTCGGCAGCTGAAGTCCGCCACGGCACCACGCCCGGCTGATCCACACCCCAGGACGTCATCAGCTCGCCGCAAGAAAGAAAGTCCGCGAGCGCCGCGTAGTGCCGTGACGTGGCCAAATAGTGATGGCCGCGTGCGTACAGGTAGTGCAACCCGTACCGCGACTGGAACATCGCCTCCGGCACCGGTTGTTCCAGGAACGACGCCGCTTCCTCGTGCCGTCCCATCTTGGTGGCGGCGTTGATCAGGATGCCGAGCGGCATTCCCAGCGCCACACCCCACCCGCCCGCGGGCATGAAGTCGAGCGCGTTCTGCGCGTGCTCAAAAGAACTGGTCAGATCGCCGCGCCGCAACGACACCTCGGCCCGCACGCACGAGAAGAACGCCCGCGCCACCACGAGGTTCTTGACCCGCGTCTCCTCCAGCAGCCGGTCGCACCACTGCGCCGCCACGTCCAGCCGGTCCGCGTACACCAGCGCCTGCAACGCGAGCATCGCCGACTCCGGCCCCCACGAGCCGCTGTCCGACGGCCGCGCCGCCTGCAGCACGTGCTCGGCGTCCGTGGCGGAGGCGTCGTTGGCCCCGTACGTCAGCACGTTCGCCAAGGCGGTGACGGCCTTGATCATCGGGCCGGACGTGAGGCTCACCGTGCGGGTCTTCACGGGTTCCGCCTGGGGACGCCGGGCCAGCGTCGGGTGCGAGCACGCCAGCCAGAGTTCCATCGCCCGCAGGCCGTTGCTCGACGTCGCCGCGCGCCGGACCCGGTCCAGCGCCTCGGTGGCCTCGTCGACCTGGCAGTTCCACAGCATCGGCTGCACCAGGGAGTTGACGTCGCGGTCCGAGAGCTGCCCGGCCCGCATGGCCGGCACCACCGTGCCCAGCCTGCGCCCGGCCGCGGACGGGTTGACCCGCCACTCCACCCGCACGAGCTTCGCCGCGATCGCCGCCCGTCCGTGCACCTCGACACAAGCCCGATGGGCCAGCTCGAGATACCGCAACGCCGTGTCGATCTGCTCGTCGCGCAACGCGTGTTCGGCGGCCTCCTCGAAAACCGGCACCATCCACGGGTTCTCCGAGTGGTCGGCCATCACCAGGTACGGCGCGACCTCGGTGGCCGGCGCACCTTCGTCGTGCAGCAGCAAAGCCGCCCCGAGATACATTTCTTTGCGGTCCTGAGCGGACAGATCGTCCAACACGGCGCCGCGAGCGGCTGGGTCGCGAAACCAGCCGTCAGACAGCAAACCGGCCTCGTTCATCACGTCCAAAGCGGACGCGACGGTCTCGGTGTCGACACGAGCCAGCCGCCCCAACCATTCCCGCGTCGCGTTCTCGCCCGTCACCGCCAACGCCCGCGCCACCGGCAGCACGTGGTGATCAGACCGGTGCAGGCAGCTGACCAGCGCCCGCCGGTAGCTCGGGCCGATCACCAGGCCGCCGTCGTCGCGTGGCTTGCACAGTCGTTGGTCGTCGAGCAACGACCGGACCAGCAACGGGTTGCCGCCGGAGAGCAGCATCGCGTCCTCGGCGTGCAGGGGCAGGTCGAACAGGTCGTCGACAGAACCCAGTGGTGTCAGGGAGATGTCGCGGCAGTGCGGGTGCCGCAACAGTTCGGTGTGCAGTGGCGTGTGCGCGGCCCGTGGCGAGGCGGTCTCGCTCAACATCAGCAGCACCTTGACCTGGCCAAGCCGCCGGATCAGGTAGAGCAGCCAGTGCATCGACGACGAGTCAGCGTGCTGCACGTCGTCGATGCCGATCACCAGCGGCGTCTCGGCCGTCAGGTCCAGCAACGCGATGCACAGGGCGTGCAGTTGCCGTGCGGACGGCCCGTCGGCGGACCTGGCTGCGGCGTCGAGCAGTTCGCCGACCTCGGCCGGAGCGTCCAGCGGGTGGAAGATCTGGCCCACCACCCCGAACGGCAGGTCGCGTTCGAACGCCGAGCAGGTGGCCTTCACGAAGTTGACGCCCGAGGTCTCGCCGAACGCGTGCATCAGCTCGGTCTTCCCGCTCGCCACCGGGCCGGTGAGCAGCGCGACCCGTCCGGATCCTGACAGGGAGTCCGTCAGCAGTGTCTCCAAGCTGGCCCACTGGTCGTCGCGTTCGATCAGACCTGCGAGTCGTGCCTTGGTGACGCTGTTGTCGGACGTCCTGGTCATGATGGTGTACCTCTCGCCACGACGAGTCGGCACCGAGCGTCGCAGCCGGACACATCCTCATGAAATCGATACGAACCAGTTCTAGGTGTTCTCCTGGACCTGGCGTGCGTTCCAACACTAGGGCTTCTTCTGGAGAACACTGTCACCCCGGGACACGCCCCGCGGCCGTCGGGCAGGCTCGCCGGCATTAGGTGTCAGCCCGGAGGGTGAAGTCCATGAGCCAGCGGCCGATCCTGTTCGTCAGCCTGCCGGAGAGCGGCCTGCTGAACCCGATGCTCGTGCTAGCGGAGGAACTGTCGCGCCGCGGTGTCGAAAACCTGTGGTTCGCCACCGACGACAAGGGCCGCGAGGAGGTCGAGGCAGCGGCGGTCGGCTCGCCGATCGAGTTCCGCTCGCTGGGCGGCGTGATCCCGGAGATGTCGTCGGTGACCTGGCCGGACGACGTCTACGCGAAGGTGACGCAGCGGTCGAGGTTCAAGGCGCGCAAGGCCGTCATCGAGCAGACCCATCGGCCGGAGCTGCGGATCCCCAAGTACCGCGAGCTGGCTGAGCTCGTCGACGAGATCCAGCCGGCGCTGATGGTCGTCGAGTCGATGTGCATGTTCGGCTACGAGGTCGCGATCACCAAGGGCGTTCCGTACGTGCTCAGCAACCCGTTCGTGCCGTCGAACCTCGTGACGTCCGCGGTGCCGATCGGCCCTTCGTACACGCCGAAGGACTTCCCGCGCCCGCACACCGGCCTGCCCGCGGACATGACCTGGCAGCAACGCTGGGCCAACAAGCTCTTCGGCCTGCGCACGCTCGCGACGGCGTTCTCCAAGGAGAACAAGGAACGCAACGCCGAGAACGCGCGCGTGGTCGCCGAGCTCGGCATCGCTCCCGAAGCGCTCGGCCAGTTCGCGCGGGTGGAGAAGTCCGAGCTGGTGCTGTGCTACTCGATCCCGGAGATGGACTACCCGTTCGACATTCCGGAGAAGATCCGCACGGTCGGCGCGCTGGTGCCGCCACTCCCCCAGGCCGAACGCGGTGAGCTCGGCGACTGGCTGGATGCGCAGAAGTCCGTGGTGTACATGGGTTTCGGCACGATCACGCGACTGACGCGAGATCAGGTCGAGGCGTTCGTCCAGGTCGCCCACAGCCTCGACGGCAAGCATTCGATCCTGTGGAAGCTGCCGCGCGACCAGCAGAAGTTCCTGCCCGCCAAGCTGCCCGGCAACCTGCGCATCGAGACGTGGGTGCCGTCGCAGCTGGACGTGCTGGCGCACCCCAACGTCAAGCTGTTCTTCACACACGCGGGCGGAAACGCTTACACCGAAAGCATCTACTTCGGCAAGCCGATGGTGTCGCGGCCGCTCTGGGTCGACTGCTACGACCAGGCGGTGCGCGCCGAAAGCTTCGGGGTGGGGCTGACGCTGGACAAGCCGCACAACGTCGACCCGCGTGACGTCGTGGACAAGCTCACCCGCGTCCTGGACGACCCCTCGTTCCGCGAGAACGCCGAACGCCTCGCCGCGCTGCAGCACGCCGCCGGTGGCCGCAAGACGGCCGCCGACCTGGTTCTTTCCCTTCCCGCGCTCGCCTCGAAGTGAGATGACGATGAGCTACCGCTACCCCGTTTCGATGCCTTCCTTGCGCGGCAACGAGCTCGAGTACACGACAAAGGCCGTGACGGACGGCTGGATCTCCTCGCAGGGCCCGTACGTGCCGCAGTTCGAGGAGGCTTTCGCCGCCTACAACGGTGTCCAGCACGGCGTCGCCTGCTCGTCCGGCACGACCGCGTTGACGCTGGCGTTGCGCGCACTGGGCGTCGGCCCCGGTGACGAGGTGATCGTCCCCGAGTTCACCATGATCGCGTCGGCGTGGGCCGTGACCTACACCGGTGCGACGCCGGTGTTCGTGGACTGCGCGGACGACCTCGACATCGACGTCACGAAGATCGAGGAGAAGATCACCCCGCGCACGAAGGTGATCATGCCGGTGCACGTCTACGGCCGGCAGTGCGACATGGAGCCGATCCTCGAACTGGCCTACGAGTACAACCTGCGGGTCGTCGAGGACTCCGCGGAGGCGCACGGCGTCAAGCCGACCGGTGACATCGCGGCGTTCTCGCTGTTCGCCAACAAGATCATCACCTCAGGTGAGGGCGGCATCTGCCTCACCAACGACCCGCACTTGGCGCGGCAGATGGCACACCTGCGCGGCATGGCGTTCACCCGCGACCACAGCTTCCTGCACAAGAAGCTCGCCTACAACTTCCGGATGACCAATCTGCAGGCGGCGGTCGCGCTCGCGCAGACCGAACGCCTCGACGAGATCATCGCAACGCGCGCGCAGATCGAGAAGCGGTACGACGAGGGCCTTCGCGGCATCGAAGGCGTCACGCTCATGCCGCCACGCGACGTGTTGTGGATGTACGACCTGCGCGCCGAGCGTCGCGAGGAGCTCACGAGGTTCCTCGCGGAGAAGGGGATCGAGACCCGCCTCTTCTTCAAGCCGATGAGCAGGCAGCCCGGCTATCTCGACCCGGTGTGGCCGTCGCTGAACGCGAACCGGTTCGCCGAGGACGGGTTGTACCTCCCCACCCACGCCGAGCTGACCGAAGACAACCAGGACTACATCGTGGGGCAAGTCCGCCAGTTCTACGAGGTATGACATGACCAGTACTGACGCCGCCGCCGACCTAGTCCCCTTCATGATGCGCCGCCCCGGCGCACCGTTTCCCCCGCCCGAGTACGAGGACTTCCGCACGAAGCCCGGCCTGGTGAAGGCCGCGCTGCCGTCAGGAGAAACGGTCTGGCTGGTCACCAGGCACGAGGAGGTGCGCGAGGTGCTCACCGACCCGCGCATCAGCTCCAACCCGAACCACGAAGGCTTTCCGAGGCCGTCGCGCACCGTGGGCGCGCCGTCCGCGGACGACGTGCCCGGCTGGTTCGTGTCGCTGGACCCGCCCGACCACAACAGGTTCCGCAAGGCGCTGATCCCCGAGTTCACGGTGCGCCGCATCCGGTCACTGCGCCCGGCGGTCGAGGAAATCGTCGACCGTGCGATCGACCAGATGCAGGCGAACGGCAACACCGCCGAACTCGTCGAGGACTTCTCGCTGACCGTGCCGTCGCTCGTGATCTCCTCCCTGCTGGGAGTGCCCAAAGTGGACCGCGACTTCTTCGAGGAGAAGACGAAGGTCCTGGTAACTCTGACGTCGACCGACGAGGAACGGGACAAGGCGTCGGAACATCTGCTCCGCTACATCAACCGGCTGATCACGATCAAGTCCAAGCGCCCCGGCGACGATCTGATCAGCAGACTTCTCCAGGGCGGTCTGCTGACGCCCCAGGAGCTTTCCGGCGTCTCGATGCTGCTGCTCATCGCGGGCCACGAGACGACGGCGAACAACATCTCGCTCGGTGTCGTCACGTTGCTGCAGCAGAAGCAGTGGATCTCCGACGACCGCGCGATCGAGGAGCTGCTGCGCTACCACTCGGTGGCCGACCTGGTGGCGTTGCGGGTGGCGATCGAGGACGTGGAGATCGGCGGGCAGCTGGTCAGGGCCGGTGAGGGGATCGTGCCGCTCGTGGCCGGCGCGAACCACGATCCGGAGATGTTCGAACGGCCGCACGAGTTCGACCCGTCCCGCTCGGCAACGGGACACGTGGCGTTCGGCTACGGCGTGCACCAGTGCCTCGGCCAGAACCTGGTGCGGCTGGAGATGGACGTCGCCTACCGCTGCCTGTTCAACCGGATTCCCTCGTTGGAGGTCGCGGTGCCGCTGGAGGAACTGCGGTTCAAGTACGACGGAGTCCTCTTCGGACTCCACGCGCTACCTGTGCGCTGGTAATTGCATCGGAAAGGGTTGCGTCATGGCTCGGATCAGTGTGGACACCGGCAAGTGCATCGGCTCGGCTCAGTGCGTGCTGGCCGCGCCGGACGTGTTCGACCAGGACGACGACGGGTTCGTCACCGTGCTCGACTCCGCGCCGTCAGGTGAGGCGGAGGCGACCGCGCGCACCGCCCGTGGCATCTGCCCGGCGCAGGCGATCACCGTCCAGGACTAGCGGCCGCGGCGGGGCTTCGCGCGCTTGGCAGGCTGCTTCTGCTTGGGCGCGGGGCCTCGTCGCTGCTGCTGTTTGGGTGCGGGCTTCTTGACCGGCTCCGGCGCGGGGCCGCGGGTGCTGTTGACCGTGCGGCCGCGGACGATGCCGATCATGTGCTCGACCAGCTCGGGGTTCTCGTCGCGGATCGGGAACGCCAGCGCCACGCGTGACTGCGGCGCGTCGGTGAGCGGCACGTACTTGAGGTCCTTGCGGTGGTGCAGCCGCGCGAGCGACTGCGGCACGACCAGCAGCCCGACCCCGGCGGCCACGATCTCGACGGCGTCCGCGGTGGTCTCCGGCCTCTGGACAGGCTGCTGACCGGGCTGGGAGTCCCAGTCGAGGGTGTCGTCGAGCGGCTGCCACAGGACGTGCTCGGTCAGGTCCTCAAGGGACAGTTCGTCGGCCGCGGCGAACTCGTGGTCCTTCGGGAACACGACGACGGTGGTCTCGGTGTAGAGCGGGATCGCGTGCAGGTCCTCGCGGTCGCCGGGCAGCCTGAGCAGCGCGGCGTCGGCCTCGCCCACGCGCACCTTGGCCGCGGCTTCGGCGACGGTCACCTGTACGAGGGTCAGCTCGGTCTCCGGCAGGCGGTCCTGCCAGACCCGTGCCCACTTGCCCGGCGTCACACCTGGGACGTACGCGAGCGTGAACGATCCGGTCACGTGCTGAGGCTACCGGACGTTCCGGTTACTCTTTTCGCATGAAGTCGCAGCAGACCATGAAGCCCGCCACCGCCGCCAAGAAGCTCGGCGTGTACCTCGAGGCCACGCCCGAGGAGTTCCAGGCGGGTGTCGTGTCGCGCGACGAGCTGAACGAGCTGCAGGCCAACCCGCCGGAGTGGCTGCGTGAGCTGCGCCGCAACGGCCCGCACCCCAAGCAGCTCATCGCGCAGAAGCTGGGCATCTCGACGTCCGGTCTGGTGCGCGGCGGCATCACCGAGGCGCTGACCACCGAGCAGATCAACGCGATCAAGGACGAGAACCCGGACTGGCTGGTCCGCGAGCGCGCCACGTACAAGGAGTTCAAGGCCGAAGAGGCGCGCCTCGCGGAGAAGGCGCGCCTCGACGAGGACGAGTCCTGATCACCAGGTGACGGGGAACCTCTCCAGTCCGCCGGCGAGCCGGCCGCCGGGGTGGGACTCGAGCTCCGACTCCGGCACCGCGAGCCGCAGCGTGGGCAGGCGCTCGAACAGCGTGGTGAACGCGACGGCGAGGATGATCCGCACCAACGGGGCGCCGGTGCAGTGCCGCATGCCGTGACCGAACGTGAAGTGGTGGTTGGGCGCGCGGGTGACGTCGAACCGGTGCGGGTCGTCGAAGGCGCGCGGGTCGAAGTTGGCGAGGCTGAAGTCCAGCATCACCAGGTCGCCTTCCTTGATCGTGACGCCGCCGACCTCGATGTCCTCGCTGGCGTAGCGGGGCAGGACGGGCGAGCTGATCGTGGCGCGCATCACCTCGTCCACGGCCTGCGCCATGATCGTCGGGTCGGCCATGGCCTTCTCGCGCTGGTCGGGGTTGCGCAGGAACAGCAGCACACCGAAGTCGAGGTGGCTGGCGAGGCCCGCGAGGCCGGTGAACAGCAGCGTGACGACGTGCAGGCCGATTTCCTCGTTGGTCAGGCCCGCCTCGACGAAGCGGGAGATGACGTCGTCGCCGAGCTCTGACCGGCGACGTTCGCCGATCTCGGCGGCGAACCCGAAGAGCGGGTCCATGCCGGCCTCCGCGCTCTGCTGGTCGGACGCGCCGACCGTGTCCATCATCTCCAGCAGCTTCGCCCGGTCTTCTTCCGGAATGCCGACCATGTCGCACAGCGCCTGCTGCGAGTAGTCCATCGAGTACGTGTCGTGCAGGTCGACGGGCTTGCCCGCGGCGATGATGGCGTCCAGCTTGGCGTTCGCGATGTTCTCGACGCGTTCCTTGCGTTCGATGACGCGCCGGGCGGCGAAGCTCTTGGTGTACAGGACGCGCTTCTTCTCGTGGCGCTCCTTCTCCACCTCGATGTCGTCGCTGGTGACGAGCATGTCGAGCATGGGGTTGCGCATGAACCGCGGCGCGCTCGCCGGATCTTTGTGGCTGCGGCCGAGCTTGTTGTTCTGCAGCAGCGACTTCACCTCGGCGTGGCGGGTGACGAGCCAGCCCTCGTCGCCCGCGGGCGTCCGGATGCGGCACACCGGCGCCTGCTCCTGCAACCGCAGCCGGAGCTCGCTGAACGTCAGGATCGACGGCAGTTCGACCCCGATCAGGGGCAGTTCCTGCGATGTGGTCATCGGACGCCTTCCAGTTTCTCGATGCGGGTCACGAGCCAGTCCTCCACGACGTCGGCGACGACGCCGGCGTCCTCCTTGACCATCGCCATGTGGTCGGTGGCGACGACGCGGATCTCGTCGGTGGGCACGTCGACGTCCTGGTTCGTGGTGACGAGGTCGGTGCCCTTGACCTCGTTGGCACAGCGGATGAGCAGCTTCGGCACCGTGGTGTGCAGGCCGGTGTCGATGATCAGCGGGAACCAGTGCGCCATGGCGGACAGGCGGGTGCTGTTCATGTTCACCGCGGGCGAGTCCATGGTGTTGAAGTAGTTCGTCGTGACGGCGTCGAAGTCCATGCCCTCGCTGGAGTTGTAGTTCATGCTCAGCGTGTCGAGCATGATCACCGCTTCCGGCGTGATGCCCCAGGTCTCCTCCAGCACCGCGGCCGCGAAGTAGGCGAGGGTGCCGCCGGAGGAGTGTCCAACCAGGACGAACGGGTCGCCGTCGGTGCCGTTGAGGATGCTCTCCGCGACGAACCTGGCGGCGGCCTCGGTGGTCCTGGGCAGTGCTTCGCCGTCGCCGAAACCGATGAGCGGCAACGCAGAGACGTGGCGCTTGCCGCGGAGGTGGGCGGCGAGCCGCGCGTACATGTGCACGCCTGCTGTGGCCCCGGGGGCGCTGATGCAGACGAGCTTCGGGAGCTTGGGCCCGTCCGCGAGCGTCACGGGGGCGGGCAGGTCTTCGAGCTCGGCCGGGCTGTCGAACATGGGACGCAGGTTGGCGACGGCCTTGAGCATCCGCAGGCCTTCGACGACCTTGCCGGTGGTGACGCTCTCCATGAACAGGCCGAAGACCGTGTCGCCGGAGTTGCCGCCACCGCTGGTGTTCGGCCCGGCGATCGTGCCGAGCTCGGCGTCGACCTTTTCGGCCAGGGCGGTGGGGGTGCCGCTGTCGAACACGGCGCTGCCGGGGAGCTTGAGGTTCAGCATGTCGTTGAGCTGGTTGCGCAGCTCGACGGCGATGAGCGAGTCGAAGCCGAGTTCCAGGAAGTTCTTCTCCGCGTCTACTTTGGACACGTCGTGGTGGCCGAGCAGTGCGGCGCAGGTGCCGAGGACGAGTTCGCGGACCTGGGTGGCGCGCTCGTCCTCGTCGAGGTTGCGCAGCTTGTCGAGCACGGTGACGGCGGCGAGCTGGCTCTGCTGCGGGAGTGCCTGCTCGTCGACGATGTCGCGCAGCAGCGGGGCGACGCGCTGCTGGTTGCGGCTGACGTGCATCGGGACGACGACGGGTTTCTTCTCGGCCAGGGCGGCGTCGAACAGCGCGAGGCCCTGCTCGGCGGCCAGCGGGGGCATGCCGGAACGTTGGATGCGGTCCATGGCGGCGTCGCTGAGGCCGGCGGTCATGCCGCCGTCCTGCGCCCACGGCCCCCACGCGAGGCTGATGGTGTTGGGGCGGGTTTTCGCGAGGGCGTCGAGGTAGGCGTTGGCGGCCGCGTAGTTGCCCTGACCGGCCGCGCCCATCACGTTGGCGACCGAGCTGTAGAGGACGAGCAGCTTGAGGTCGTGCTGGGCGAGCAGGTGCGCGGCGTCGACCTTGGGTGTGAGGACGGTGGTGAGGCGTTCGGGGCTCAGCGCGTCGACGAGGACGTCGTCCAGCACGCCCGCCGTGTGGATCACCGTGGTGATGGGGCGTTCGGTGGCGGCGAACAGCGTCTGCACGTCGTTGGGGTTCGAGATGTCGGCGGCCGCGATTGTGATCTTGGCGCCCTTGTTCTCCAGTTCCTGCTTGAGGTTCTGCGCGCCGGGTGCCTCCTCGCCGCGGCGGCTGGCGAGCAGCAGGTGCTGCACGTTGTGCCGCGTGACGAGGTGCCTGGCGAGCTCGGCGCCGAGGCCGCCGGTGCCGCCGGTGATCAGGACCGTCTCGTCCTCGTCCCACTCGTGCCTGGCTTGCGCGTTCTCGGGCAGTTCCTTGAGACGGGCGGCTTTCACCTTGCCCTCGCGGACGATCACCTGCGGTTCGTCACCGTTGACGAGTTGGGTGAGCAGGGCGCCGGAGACGTCGAGGCCGTCGCTGTCGACGAGCAGGAACCTGCCGGGGTTCTCGGCCTGGGCGGTGCGGACGAGGCCCCAGACGGCTGCTGCGGCGAGGTCTTCTCCGGTTGCGGCGCCGCGGCTGACGAAGACGACGCGGGAGTTCTCGAACTGCTGGGCTTCCTGGAGGATTTCGAGGGCTCGGCGGGTGTTCGCGTGCACGCTTTCGGGGGTGTTCTCGCCTGTCACGGCCACGACGAACACGTCGGGCGTGGTGCTTTGGGCGGCTTCGGTGAGGGTTTCGCCGTAGCCGCTGACGGACTGTCCGGCCGCGTACAGGACGTGGGCGAGGTCGAACTCGTCGCCGCCGATGATGGCCCACCGCGCGCCGGTGATCGCCGGGGCGTCCACAGTGGACCTGACCCAGTCGACCTCGTAGAGCGCGGGGCGGCTGGCGTTCGGCTGGGTACCCGGCGCCATGGTGCTCTGCGGCCAGAACCGCTCGGTGTCGAACGGGTAGGTGGGCAGGTCGGTCTTCTGGCCGTGCTTCGGCCAGCTGACCTTGGTGCCGGTGGTGTAGAGCTTGGCGAGCGCGGTGATGAACGCCGTGACCTCGTCCTTGTCCTTGCGCATCGTCGGGATGGCGCGGTCGACGAGCGCGGCCAAGACGGCGCTGGGGCCGATCTCGACGAACGTGGCGTCGCCGATCTCCTGCACGTTGTCGGTGAACCTGACCGTGTCGCGGACGTGGCTGACCCAGTAGTCGTGTTGTTGAACGTTCCCGCGGGTGATCAACGGGATCGTCGGACTGTTGAACTCGATCTTGGCGATCGCCTGGCGGAAGTCGTCGAGCACGGGCTCCATCAGGGGCGAGTGGAACGCGTGGCTGACCTGGAGCTGCTTGGTCTTGCGGTCGCTGAACTGTTCGAGGATTTTCTGTGCCTCTTGTTCAACGCCGGCGATGACGACGGAGTCCTCGGCGTTGATGGCCGCCAGGGAGACGCCGCTGGTGAGGTGCGGGGTGACCTCGCCCTCGGTGGCCTGGATCGCGATCATCACGCCGCCCTGTGGCAGTTTCTGCATCAGTCGCGCGCGTTCGGTGACGAGCGTGGCGGCGTCCTCGAGGCTGAGCACGCCGGCGATGTGCGCCGCGGCGATCTCGCCAATGGAGTGGCCCGCCAGTTTGTCGGCCTTGAAGCCGTAGCTCTCCAGCAGCCGGTACAGCGCGACCTCGAACGCGAACAGCGCGGGCTGGGTGTAGCCGGTCTGGTCGAGCTTGGCCTCGTCCTCCCACATGACCTGCCGGAGGTCTGCGGGGAGGTACTTCAGCGCCTCGTCGAGGGCTGTCTTGAACTGCGAGAAGGCCTCGTACAACTCCTTGCCCATGCCTGTTCGCTGGGCTCCTTGGCCCGAGAACAGCGCGGCGACCGGCCTGCGCTGCGCCGTGCCGGTGGCGATCACCTCGCCGTCGAGCACCACCGCCCGGTGGTCGAACGTCGTCGGCCTCGTGGTGAGCAACGAGTACGCGATGTGCTGCGGCTCGCCTTCCAGCGCCTTGACCTGCTCGATGCGCGCCTTCAACGCGTTGGCCGACTTCGCCGACACGACGAACGGGTGCCTGCCCGCCACCCCCTGGAGCGAGCCCGCTGTATCGATCCCGCCTGTATCGATCCCGCTTGGGGCCCCTCCGGGGGAGACCGAGGTCCCCACTCCAATCGTCTCAGGCAGGTCTGACAGTTCTGGCGGGTTCACGTTGTGAGTGGACCGTTCAGCCGCGTCGGGGGCCTCTTGGATGATCACGTGGGCGTTGGTGCCGCTCACCCCAAAGGAGGAAATCCCGGCGCGGCGGGGTTTGCCGTCGCGCGGCCACGGAGTCGACTCGGTGAGGAGTGAGACGTTGCCCGCGGACCAGTCGACGTGGGAGGACGGCGCCGTGACGTGCAGAGTGGGCGGGAGGGTGTCGTGGCGAAGGGCTTCGACGATCTTGATCACGCCCGCGACACCGGCGGCGGCCTGGGTGTGGCCGATGTTGGACTTGATCGCGCCGAGCCGCAAGGGTGTCGCGCGGTCCTGGCCGTAAGTGGCGAGCAGGGCCTCGGCCTCGATCGGATCTCCCAGCACGGTGCCCGTTCCGTGCGCTTCGACGGCGTCCACATCGGACGCCGAGAGACCGGCGGAGGCCAGCGCGGCCTTGATCACCTCGCGCTGGGCGGGGCCGTTCGGGGCGGAGAGGCCGTTGGAGGCGCCGTCCTGGTTGATCGCGCTGCCTGCGACGACGGCGAGCACGGGGTGGCCGTTGCGCTGGGCGTCGGAGAGCTTCTCGACGAGCAGCACGCCGATGCCCTCGGACCAGCCGGTGCCGTCCGCGTCGTCCGAGAACGCTTTGCAACGGCCCGAGGTCGCGAGGCCACCCTGTCGAGTGAATCCGGCGAAGTTCGAAGAAGTCGCCATGACGGTGACGCCACCGGCCAGAGCAAGCGAGCATTCCCCGTTGCGCAGCGCCTGAGCGGCCAGGTGCAGCGCGACCAACGACGAAGAGCACGCGGTGTCGACGGTGACGGCTGGGCCCTCGAAGCCGAACGTGTAGGAGATGCGTCCGGAGATGACGCTGGCCGCGGTGCCCATGCCGGCGTGGCCCTCGACGTCCTCCTGGGAGGCGATCAGGACGTGGCCGTAGTCCTGTCCGTTGGTGCCCACAAACACACCGGTGCGGGAGCCGCGCAACGTCGTCGGGTCGATGCCCGCGCGCTCGACGGCTTCCCACGTGGTCTGGAGGAGGAGTCGTTGCTGCGGGTCCATCGCCAGGGCTTCGCGCGGCGAGATGCCGAAGAAGCCGGGATCGAAGTCGGCGGCGTCGTAGAGGAACCCGCCCTGCAGCGTCGCGCTGGTGCCGCCGGCCAGCGTGCCCAGGTCCCAGCCGCGGTCGGTCGGAAATCCGGTGATGGCGTCACGGCCGTTCGCCACCAGCTCCCACAGGTCTTCCGACGAACGGACCTCGCCGGGGAAACGGCAGGCGATGCCGACGATCGCGACCGGCTCGTGCTTGCCGGACTCGACCTCCTCCAGGCGCTGGCGGGTCTGGGCGAGATCAGCGGTGACCCACTTCAGGTACTCAACGAGCTTCTCTTCGTTCGGCATCGCCGGAAACCTTCCGTCCGCGAGATGGGGTCAGCGCTCGGTGCGTCGGCCGAGTTCGTTGTCGATGAAGGCGAACACGTCGTCGACGGTCGCGGTGTTGATGCGGTCGCTCACGGCCTCTTCGGTCCTGGCGCTGCTGCCGTACTGGGCGAGCAGGTTGCGCAGCCGGGCCGCGACGCCGTCCCGCGCCAGGTCGTCAGCCGAGCTGGCGGCCAGCGCGGCCTCCAGCCGGTCGAGCTCGCCGGTGATGGACGGCCCGGTGTCGTCGCCGAGCAGCTCGCCCGCGAGGTAGGCGGCGAGCTCGTCCGGCGTCGGGTAGTCGAAGACCAGGCCGGCGGGGAGCTTGAGGCCCGTCGCGGACGCGAGGCTGTTGCGCAGCTCCACGGCCGTCAGCGAGTCGAAGCCGAGGTCGCGGAACTGCTTGTCGTTGTCGATCGCCGCGGGCGTGGCGTGGCCGAGGACGCCCGCCGCGTGTCCGCGCACGAGGTCGACCAGGTACTTCGCGCGTTCCTCCGCCGGCACTGCGTTCAGCGTCGCCGTGAAGTCCACAGTGGACTCGCCGTTGGCTGTTCGCTTTCCGCCCTTGACGAGGCCCCGCATGATCGCCGCGACCGGTCCGTGGGTGCGGCCGGTGGTGATGCGGGCGGGGACGAGCACGGCGTCCTCGCGTGAGGTGGCGTCGTCGAACAGCGCCATGCCCTGCCGGACGGACAGCGGTGGCATTCCGGTGCGGCCGATGCGGTCCATCGCACCGTCCTGCAGATGTGCCGTCATACCACCGGTTTGAGCCCACGGACCCCAAGCCAGCGAGGTGGCGACGAGCCCCTGAGCACGCCGGTGTTCCGCGAGAGCGTCGAGGAACGCGTTGGCCGCGGCGTAGTTGGCCTGTCCCGCGCTGCCGAGTACACCCGACACCGACGAGTAGAGCACGAACGCCTTGAGCTTCTGCTTCTTCGTGGCCTCGTGGAGGTTCCATGCGCCGTCGACCTTGGGTTTCAGGACGGTCGTGAGGCGCTCGGGCGTGAGCGAGCCGATGACACCGTCGTCGAGCACACCTGCCGTGTGGATGACGGCAGTCAGCTTCACGCCCTTGACGACCTTCTTGACCGCCTTCAGGTCCGCGGTGTCGCAGGCAGCGATCGTGACGTCCGCACCGTGCGCGGTCAGTTCTGCCTGCAGTGCAACGGCATCCGGTGCGTCACCGCCGCGCCTGGAGATCAGCAGCAGGCGCTTGACGTTGCGCTCGGCGACGAGGTGCCTGGCCAGTTCCGCGCCCAGGCCGCCGGTGCCGCCGGTGATCAGGACGGTGCCTTCCGGGTCCCACTCGGCCCGTTCGACCGTGTCGGTGACGCGGACGAGGCGCGCGACATAGATCCCGCTTTCACGGACACGGACCTGGGTCTCCCCCGCGTCGAGCAGGCCGGTGGGCAACGGGGCGCTGCCGTCGGTGTCGACGAGCAGGAAGCGTCCGGGGTTCTCCGTCTGGGCCGTGCGGACAAGTCCTTCGACGGTCGAGCCCGCCAGGCCGCTCGTGACGAACACCAGTCGGTCCTCGGACTGCTGCACCAGCTCCAATGCCTTGGCAGCGAACTCATGTGCCTGCTCGACGGTGTCGCCGCTGAACCGGACCTCGCGAACGTCCGCTGCCGGCTGGGTTTCCGGTGCGGGCACCCACTCGACGCGGAACAGCGAGTCCTGGTGCTGTTGCGCGGCGAGCGGTGCTCCGAAGACGACGTTCCGTGCCGACACGACCGGTGCGCCGCTCTTGTCGACCGCGGCGAACCCACCGTTGCTCAACTTGACCCTCAGCGTGTCGGCACCGACCGCGTGGAGGCTGACGCCGTGCCATTCCAGTGGCACCTGGGTTTCCTCGGCGACCCTGGTCGCGCAGTCGAGCAGTGCCGGGTGCACGCCGTAGAACTGGGCGTCCGCCGTGCCTTCCGGCAGCGTGACCTCCGCGTAGATCGCGTCGCCCGCCTGCCAGATCTGCTCGCCGATCGCCGTGGCGCCCTTAGGCGGCCACTCGCCGACCTCGAAGCCGGCCCGGTACTCGCCTTCAGCGAGCACGCCATGTGCGATCTGGGTGAACGGCTGCTCGTCGTTCGGTCGCGTGTAGACGGTCAGGGCGCGCTTTCCGTTGTCCGGCGCACCGATCCACACCTGCAGCACGCCGGGCATGAGCGGTGCGGTGATCGTGAGCTCCTCGACCGTGCCGCAGCCGACCTGGTCCGCGGCCCGGAACGCGATCTCCGCGAACGCCGTCTCCGGGAACGCCACCGCGAGCCGGTTGGTGAACACCACCGCGTCTTCCTGCGCGACGGTCATCGCGGCGCCCAGCAGCGGATGGTCAGCAGGCCCGAGGCCGAGCCCGGACGCGTCGGCCGCCTGCGCCATCGGCGTCGGCCAGTAGTGGTCGTGGTCGAACGCGTACGTCGGGATGTCGACGCGCTTCGCCCCGGTGCCTTCGAACGCTTCCGCCCAGTCGATGTTGGTCCCTTGGACGTGCAGCCTCGCGAGCGCGGTGAGCCACGCCGTCGTCTCGTCGCGATCCTTGCGCAACGCGGGAATCGAGCCGTCGACCAGCGCGGACAACACCCCGTCCGGCCCGATCTCCAGGAACGCGTTGACGCCCGCTTCCTCCAGCGCTTTGACGCCGTCCGCGAACCGCACCGCTTCCCGGACGTGCCGCACCCAGTACTCCGGCTCGGCGATCTCTCCATTCGCGACGCGCCCGGTCACGTTGGACACCACGGGGATCCGGGGCGCGGCGAACTCCAGCGCCGTCACGACAGCGCGGAAGTCCTCCAGCATCGGCTCCATCAACGGCGAGTGAAACGCATGGCTGACCGGCAAACGCTTAGTCTTGCGCCCCTGCGCGGCGAACCCGTCGGCGACCTGTTGGACCGCCTTCTCCTCACCTGCGAGCACCAACGCCCGCGGCCCGTTGATGGCCGCGATCGACACCGTGCCGGTTACTTCGACTTCCTGCTCGGTGGCTTCGACCGCGATCATGGCACCGCCCGCGGGAAGCGCCTGCATCAGCGCGGCCCTGGCGTTGACGAGCTTCGCGGCGTCTTCGAGGCTCAGCACACCGGCGACGTGCGCGGCCGCGATCTCGCCGACCGAGTGCCCGCCGACGAAGTCCGGCTCGATCCCGAACGCCTCCGCGAGCCGGAACAGCGCCACCTCGATCGCGAACAACGCCCGCTGCGTGTGCCCGGTCTGGTTGAGCTCCTGCTCGTCCTCGCCCCACATGACGTCGCGGACATCAACGTGCTCCAGCACGGCGTCGAGCGCCTTCCGGAACACGGGGAACCGCTCGTACAGCTCCTTGCCCATGTTGATCCGCTGCGACCCCTGCCCGGAGAACAGGACCGCCAGCTTGCGCCTGGTCGCCTGCCCCTGCGCGACCTCCGCGCCGTCCAGCAACACCGCCCGGTGCTCGAACCGCGACCGCTTCAACAGCGAGAACCCGACGTCGAACGCGTCAGCCTCGACCGCCCGGATCCGCTCGACCTGAGCGCGCAGCGAAGCGGGGGACTTCGCCGAAACAACGAGCGGGGCCCCCTTGGGGGGACGCGAGGTCCCCACTCCAATCGTCGCACGGGAGGCCGACGATTCCGGGCCGGCAAGATCAACAACGACCGAGTTGTCCACAGGCGCCGAGTTGTCCACAGATTCCGCTGCGCCGCCCTGACCAGCATTTTCAACCGGTACGCTGGAAATTGGGGGGATCCCCGGCGCCGCCTCCAAGATCACGTGTGCGTTCGTGCCACTGATGCCGAACGACGAGACGCCGGCGCGCCGCACACGGTCCGTTGCAGGCCATGGCGTGTTGGACGTCAGCAGAGACACCGCACCCGCCGTCCAGTCGACGTGCGAGGAAGGCGCGGTGACGTTGATCGTGCGCGGCAGCAGTCCGTGCCGCAGCGCCATCACCATCTTGATCACACCGGCGGCACCCGCGGCGGCCTGCGTGTGGCCGATGTTCGACTTGATCGAGCCGAGCAACAAGGGTTCGGCCCGGTCCTGACCGTAGGTGGCCAGCAAAGCCTGAGCCTCGATCGGGTCACCCAAGGTCGTGCCGGTGCCGTGCGCCTCCACGGCGTCGACATCGGCGAACTTCAGCCCAGCCGATGCCAACGCCTGCCGGATCACCCGCTGTTGCGACGGCCCGTTAGGCGCCGTCAGGCCGTTGGAAGCACCGTCCTGGTTGACCGCAGACCCACGCACGACAGCAAGAACGTCATGCCCAGCAGCGACGGCATCAGACAGACGCTCCACCACGAGCACACCGATACCCTCAGACCAAGCCGTGCCATCAGCAGAATCCGAGAACGGCTTGCATCGGCCGTCACGCGCAAGGCCGTCCTGCAGCGAGAACTCCATGAACGCACCCGGCGCCGACATCACCTGCACACCACCGGCCAGCGCCAAAGAGCACTCACCGTTCCGCAGGGCCTGCACTGCCAAATGCAGCGCGACCAACGCCGAGGAGCACGCCGTGTCGATCGTCATCGACGGCCCCTCGAGCCCCAGCGCATAAGACAACCGGCCAGCGATCACGCTCGGCGAGGTCCCGGTGCCCGAGTAACCCTCCAGCGCCTGCTCCGACGCGAGCATCAGGTGCGCGTAGTCCTGCCCGGAAGCACCGACGTAGACACCGGTCCTCGATCCGCGCAGCGAAAGCGGGTCGATTCCGGTGCGTTCCAGCGCCTCCCACGACGTCTCCAGCACGAGCCGCTGGTGCGGATCCATCGACACGGCCTCGCGCGGCGAGATCCCGAAGAACGCCGGGTCGAACGACGCGATGCCCTCGATGAATCCTCCCTGCCCGGTCACGGACTGCCCGGCGCCGTCGCCGACGAGGTTCTCGTCCCAGCCGCGGTCGGCCGGGAACCCGCCGATCGCGTCCCGCCCGCCGAGCACGAGCTCCCACAGCTCCTCCGGCGACGACACACCACCGGGGAACTTGCAGGCGATGCCGACGATCGCGATGGCCTCGTCGCTGATCCGCACGGAGTCCTCGACCTCCGCAGAGCCGCCGAACAACGAAGCGATCAGGTGCTCCGCCAACGCTTGCGGCGTCGGGTAGTCGAACACCAGCGTCGCGGGCAACGTCAGCCCCGTCGCCGTGCCGAGCCGGTTGCGCAGCTCCACCGACGTCAGCGAGTCGAAACCCAGCTGCCGGAACTCGCGGTCCGCGTCGATCGCCTCGGCCGACGAGTGCCCCAGCACCGCGGCGGCCTCTCCGCGCACCAGATCCACCAGGGTCCTGACCCGCTCGGCCGGCCGCACGTCCTGCAGGCCCTGCAACGCAACGGTTCCCTGTGCCGCAGTCCGCCTGCCACTGCGCAAGAGGTTGCGCAGCAACGGCGGCACCATCGTGGTGCTGACCCCGGTGATGATCCGTGCCGGCACGACCAGCGGTTCGTCCACCCCGATGGCCGCGTCGAACAGCGCCAGGCCGTGCTCCAGCGAGATCGGCGGCATCGACGACTTCTCCAGCCGCTCCAACGCGGCCGCGTCCATCGTCTTCGTCATGCCGACCTCAGACGTCCAAGCACCCCAAGCCAAAGACACCGCAGGCAGCCCGGCAGAACGCCGGAAAGCCGCCAGCGCGTCCAGGAACGCGTTGCCCGCCGCGTAGTTGCCCTGCCCGGCCGTGCCGAGCACGCCGGACACCGACGAGTACAGGACGAAGTGCGCCTCAGGCAGCAAGGAATGCAGGTTCCAGGCCGCGTCCACCTTGGGCCGCAGCACCTTCTCCAGCCGCTCCGACGTCATCGACGCGATCACACCGTCGTCCAGCACACCAGCCGTGTGCACAACGGCGGTCACGTCGTGTCCACTGAGGACTGCAGCGAGCGCAGCCCGGTCGGCCACGTCACAAGCCGCGATGGTGACGTCCGCGTCCAGTTCCGCCAACTCAGCGGCACCGGGCGATTCAAGGCCGCGGCGGCTGAGCAGCAACAGCTTCCGCACGCCCTGCGCGACGAGATGCCGTGCCAGCTCCGCACCGAGACCACCGGCACCGCCGGTGATCAGCACGGTGCCGTCGGGATCCCAGCCCGCGGGCACGGTGATCACGATCTTGCCCACATGCTTGGCCCGGCTCATGAACCGGAACGCGTCACGCGCCCGTCGCACGTCCCACGCGGCGATCGGCAACGGCTTGAGAACGTTGCGCTCGAACAGCTCGACCAGCGCGACGAGCATGCGCTGGATGTGGTCGGGGTGCGCCTCACCGAGGTCGAACGGCCGGTAGAAGATGCCCGGCACGTCCTCCCGCAGATCGGTCTTGCCCATCTCCAGGAACCGCCCGCCCTCGCCGAGCAGCCGCAGCGAGGCGTCGATGAACTCGCCGGTCAACGCGTTCAGCACGACGTCCACCTGCGGGAACTTCTGCTCGAAACCGGTGTCGCGGGAGTTGCCGATGTGCGCGTCGTCGAGCCCGAGTCCGCGCAGCACGTCCCACTTGCCCTCGCTGGCGGTGGCGAACACCTCCGCGCCGAGGTGCTGCGCGACCTGGATCGCCGCCATGCCAACGCCACCCGCGCCGGCGTGGACGAGGACCTTCTCCCCTGGCCGCACGTTGCCGAGCTCGATCAACGCGTAGTAGGCGGTCAGGAACACCAGCGGCACCGAGGCGCCCTGCTCGAAGGTCCACCCGTCCGGAAGCCTGGTCAGGTAAGGCTCTTCGATGACGCCGACCGGTCCCATGCCGCCGAACAGCATGCCGAACACGGGATCGCCGACCTTCAGCTCGGTGCATTCGGGCCCGAGCTCGGTGACCACACCCGCGGCCTCCGCGCCGAACGAGCCGGCCTCGCCTGGATACATGCCGAGCGCGTTCAGCACGTCCCGGAAGTTGAGCCCGGCCGCCCGGATCGCGATCCGGACCTGCTTGCCCTGCAACGGTTCCGGCGTCCACGGCGCCAGCACGAGGTTGTCGAGGCTGCCCTTCGACGTGGTGTCGAGGCGCCACGGCGTTCCGGTGGGCGGCACGAGCGTCGGCCCGGTCTGCAGACGCGCCAGCCGTCCAGCGTGGACGGTGCCGTCCCGCACGATCAGCTGCTGTTCCTCGGTGACCAGCATGCCGGGCGTCAGTGCGCTTCGCTCGTCCAGGTCGACCAGCAGGAACTTGCCGGGATTCTCCGCCTGAGCAGACCTGACGAGGCCCCACGCGGCCGCCGCACCGAGATCGGTGATCGGCTCATCCCCGATCGTCGCAGCGCCCCGCGTCACGAAAACAACGCGCTCTTCCGCGTTCTGCAGGATCTCCAGCACCCGCTTGGTCGTCTCGTGAACGGCTGCCGCATCGCCGCCACCGCTGATTTCCACGACCTGCGCGTCGATCTCGGCCGCTTCGCCGACCTGCACGGGCACCCAGTCGACGCGGAACAACGACTCCGCAACAGGATTGGCGGGCGCGTTCGCGGACGGCGTCCTGACCACCAGCGACTTCACCGACAGCACCGGCGCGCCCTCGACGTCGACCGCAGTGACCTCAACCGCGTCGCCGCCGGTGTGCTTCAACCTCACCCGCAGCCGCGACGGCCCGATGGCGTGCAGGGACACGCCGTTCCACTCGAACGGCAGCCCTTGGCCGGCCCCGTCGACGAACGTGATGGCGTGCAGCGCGGAATCGAGCAACGCGGGGTGCACACCGAACGTGGCGGCGTCTTCCACGGTGTCCGGCAGCGCGACCTCGACCAGCACTTCGTCACCGTTGCGCCAAGCCTGCCGCAGTCCGCGGAAGATCGGCCCGTAAGCCAGTCCGCCTTCCGCCAACGTCTCGTAGAACGCTTCCAGGCCAAGCTCTTCGGCGTTCGCGGGCGGCCACTCGCTGGTGTCGAACTCGGCCCGGTGCGGCCCTTCCGCCAGTGTTCCGCTGGCGTGCTGGATCCACTCGTCGGAGTCGGGCAGCTGCGAGTGAACGCTGACAGTCCTGCGCCCATGATCATCCGGCCCGCCGACCCGCACCTGAACCGCGACGGCATCCCGTTCCGGCAGCACCAGCGGGACCACGATCGTGAGCCCGTCGACGCGGTCGCAGCCGACCATGTCGCCGGCGCGGATCGCGAAGTCCAGGAACCCTGTGCCGGGGAACAACACCGCGCCGCCGACGACGTGGTCCGCGATCCACGGGTGCGTCGTGAGGCTGAGGCGTCCGCTGAGCACCAGCTCGTCCGTGCCCGCGACCGCGATGGCCGCCCCCAGCAACGGGTGCCCGCCGGACCTGAGCCCGTACGCGGCTGGATCTCCGGCGCGTCCGCCCACTGTGGCCTTGGGCCAGAACCGCTCGTGGTCGAACGGGTAGGTCGGCAGGGCAACGAGGCGCCCACCGGTGAGCCATGGCGTCCAGTCGACGTTGATTCCGTCGACGTGCAGCTGACCGAGCGCGGCGGCCAGTGCGGCCTCCTCGGTCTTGTTCTTGCGCTGTGCGGGAATCGCCTGGTCGACGAGCGCGGACAGCACCCCGTCCGGCCCGACCTCGAGGAACTTGGTGGCCGGGATCTTCGCGACGTTGTCGGTGAACCGGACCGCGTCCCGCACGTGGCGGACCCAGTACTCGGGGTCGGTGACGTCGCCTGTCGCACTGATCGGGATCTTGGGCTCGTTGAACTGGATGCCAGCGATTGCCTCACGGAACTCGTCCAGCATCGGTTCCATCAACGGCGAGTGGAACGCGTGGCTGACCCGCAGCCTCTTGTGCTTCCACTGCTGCGCGATGGCTTCGACTTCTTCTTCGTCGCCCGCGATCACGACCGAGCTCGGCCCGTTGATCGCTGCGATCGACACCTTGCTCGTCAGGTGCCGGCTGATCTCTTCTTCGGTCGCTTGCACCGCCACCATGGCACCCGTCTGCGGCAGCGCCTGCATGAGCCGCGCGCGTTCGGTGACGAGCTTCGCCGCGTCCTCCAGGCTGAGCACGCCCGCGACGTGGGCCGCCGCGATCTCGCCGATCGAGTGACCCGCGAGGTGGGCGGGCTTGATCCCGAACGCCTGCAGCAACCGGTAGAGCGCGGTCTGGAACGCGAACAACGCCGGCTGCGTGTACCCGGTCTGGTTGAGCCGCTCCTCGTCCTCACCCCAGACGACGCTCTTCAGCTCCGCGTCGAGGTGCGCCAGCACGTCGTCGAACGCGTCCGCGAACTCCGGGAACCTCTGATACAGCTCCTTGCCCATGCCCAGCCGCTGCGAGCCCTGCCCGGAGAACAACACCGCCAGCGTGTGCTCCCCCGCCACCCCGCTGGCAACCTCGGCCCCGTCGAACAGCACGGCCCGGTGTTCGAACAACGCCCGCGACTTCACCAGCGAATACGCGACATCGACCTCGGCCGCCTCGACCGCTTTGATCCGCTCGACCTGGGCCCGCAGCGCCCCCGCCGACTTCGCCGACACCACCAACGGAATCGATCCCGTCTGGGCCCCCCAGGGGGAGACCGAGGTCCCCACTCCAATCGTCCCACGGGAGGCCGATGATTTCGGCCCGGCAAGATCGACAAGGGCGGGGTTGTCCACAGGTGCCGAGTTGTCCACAGAAACCGGAGAAGCGGTTGCGGCTTCGAGGATTACGTGCGCGTTCGTGCCCGAGATGCCGAACGACGACACACCCGCCCGCCACGGCCGATCCACGGCAGGCCACGGGGTGTTCTCGGTGAGCAGCGAGACCTCGCCAGACGACCAGTCGATGTGCGAGGACGGCTCGGTGACGTGCAGGGTCCGCGGCAACACGCCGTGCTGGAACGCGAGCACCATCTTGATCACGCCAGCCGCACCGGCCGCCGCCTGCGTGTGGCCGAGGTTCGACTTCACCGAGCCCAGCCACAACGGGTCGACGCGATCCTGCCCGTAGACGGTGAGCAGCGCCTGCGCCTCGATCGGGTCGCCCAGCACGGTTCCGGTGCCGTGCGCCTCGACAGCGTCCACATCGGACGGCGACAACCCACCGGACGCAAGCGCTTGCCGGATCACACGCTGCTGCGACGGGCCGTTCGGGGCGGTCAGGCCGTTGGAGGCGCCGTCCTGGTTGAACGCCGAACCGCGCACGACTGCCAGCACCGGGTGTCCAGCGGCAAGAGCATCAGAAAGCCGTTCGACGACCAGGATGCCGACGCCTTCGGACCAGCCCGTGCCGTCGGCGGACTCCGAGAACGCCTTGCACAGGCCGTCCGGCGCAAGCCCGCCCTGCCGTGAGAAGCCGGAGAACGATGTCGGCGTGGCCATCACCGTCACGCCACCGGCCAGCGCGAGCGAGCACTCGCCGCCGCGCAACGCCTGCGCGGCAAGGTGCAGCGCCACCAGAGCCGACGAGCACGCCGTGTCGATCGTGACCGCCGGCCCCTCCAAGCCCAACGCGTAGGAGATGCGGCCGGAGATCACCGAAGCCGCGAGACCCGTACCTGCGTGGCCTTCAAGGTCTTCGTTGGACGCCATGACGACGTGCTGGTAGTCCTGCCCGTTCGTGCCGACGAAAACTCCGGTCCGCGAGCCGCGCAACGATGCCGGGTCGACGCCGGCTCGTTCGACGGCCTCCCACGAGGTTTCGAGCAGGAGGCGCTGCTGCGGGTCCATCGCCAGCGCTTCCCGCGGCGAGATGCCGAAGAACGCCGGGTCGAAGTCGGCGACGCCGGTCAGGAAGCCACCGCGCAAGGTCGAGCTCTGCAGTGCGGCCAGGTCCCAGCCGCGGTCGGTCGGGAAGTCCGACATCGCGTCTTCGCCCGCGACCAGCAGCCGCCACAGGTCTTCCGGCGAGTCGATGCCATTCGGGAAGTGGCAGGCCATGCCGACGATCGCGATGTCGTCGGTGGTCTGCACGACCGACACGTCGTCAGCGTCGCCGCCCTCGCCGAGCAAGGAAGCGAGCAGGTGCTCGGCCAGCGCACGTGGCGACGGGTAGTCGAACACGAGCCCGGCGGGCAGCGCGAGGCCGGTGATCTCGGTGAGGTGGTTGCGCAGCTCGACCGCCGTCAGCGAGTCGAATCCGATGTCGCGGAACGCCTTGTCGCTCGCCACCGCCTCTTTGCCGGAGTGCCCGAGCACCTGGGCGGCCCGCGTGCGGACCAGTTCCAGGACAGGCTCGATCCGTTCCGCGGCAGGCAGTTCACGCAGGCTGCGACGCAGTTCCGCCGCGGCCGACTCGCTGTCGCGCCGTGCGGCCGCCAGCTCGTCCAGCACCTCTCGGGCGCCGGGCAGTTCGGCCAGCACAGGCGACGGCCGCAGGCTCAGCAACGCGCTGAGCAGCTGCGGGTGATGGATGTCCGCGATGACGACGGTGGTTTCCGCCACGACGCCTCGCATCGCCGCGACCGCCAGCTCCGGGTCCAAAGTGGACGCGCCAACGGACTTGATGGTCTGCGCAACCCGTTCCTCGCCCGCCATGCCGTCGCCGGTCCACGCACCCCACGCGATCGACGTCGCGGCAAGGCCCAGTTCACGGCGCTGCGCGGCAATGGCGTCGAGCACGGCGTTGGCGGCAGCGTAGTTGGCCTGACCGGGATTGCCGATCGCGCCGGCGACCGACGAGAACAAGATGAACGCGTCGAGGTCCAGTTCGCGGGTCAGTTCGTCGAGCAGAAACGCGGAAGTGACCTTCGCCTGGAACACATCCGTGAACCGCTCCGGCGTGAGGCCGTCGAGCACACCGTCATCCAACACACCAGCCGCGTGCACAACGGCTTTGACGTCGTCCGTCAGCACCGCGGCCAGTTCCGCGCGGTTCGCGACGTCGCACTTGACGACCTCAACGCCCAGCTCTGCCACGATTTCCGCCGCACCAGGTGCGTCCACCCCGCGCCGGCTCAGCAGAACGACCTTCTCCGCACCACGAGCAACAAGATCACGCGCAACGTGCTTGCCCAGCGCGCCGGTGCCGCCGGTGATCACCACGGTGCCGGTCGGCTGCCACTCCTGAGACGCCCGTGGCGCAACAAGAATCCGCCGCCCGAACACCCCGGACGCCCTGATGGCGACCTGGTCCTCGTCGCTGGTCAGCGCCGCCGCAAACCGTTGCGCCGCGCGTTCGTCCAGCTCGGCGGGCAGATCCACCAGGCCACCCCAGCGGTTCGGGTGCTCCAGCGCGGCCACCCGGCCGAGCCCCCACACGCCTGCCTGCCAGGGGTCGCTGACCGCGTCCGCACGCCCGGTCGACACCGCGCCGCGCGTCACGGCCCACAGCGGCGCCATGACACCGGCGTCGCCGAGCGCCTGGATCAGCGCGGTGGTGCTGGTGACCGGAGCGAGCTCACCGAGGTCGTCCAACGCCAGCAACGACACCACACCGGTGAACGGCACCTGCGCGAACTCCACGAGCTGCCCCGCGAGGTGCTCGCGGTCAGCCCATGCGACACCGAAGGTCGTGACATCTCCGAGCGCGCCGATGAGCGTGGTCACCCACGGATCTTCGGCCACCTCAACCGGCACGACCGCCAGCCACTTGCCGGGCTGCGCGATCAGACCGACGACGGGCTGCCAGTTCTCCCGGTGCAGCCACGACTCCACAGTGGACTGCGCCTTGCGCTTGCCCCGCCAGGCCGACAGCGCAGGCAGCACACCCGCGAGCGTCTCGCCGTCGAGGTCGAGCGTGGCGGCGAGCGACGCGACGTCCTCCTGCTCCACTGCGGTCCAGAACGCCGCATCGGCCGGGTCCGCCGCCATCGCGCCGGTCGCCGCCTCCGGCCAGAACCGCTCGTGCTGGAACGGATACGTCGGCAGGTCAACGCCACGCCCGCCCCGGTAGAAGCTCGACCACTCGACGTGAACCCCGCTGACGTGCAGGCTCGCCAGCGCGCTCATCAACGCCCTGTGCTCGCTCCTGTCCTTGCGCAGCACCGGAATCGCTTGGTCGACCAACGCGGCCAGCACCCCGTCGGGCCCGATCTCCAGAAACGCGTTCGCGCCCTGCTCCTTGAGCCGCGCGACGTTGTCAGTGAACCGGACCGTGTCGCGGACATGGCTGACCCAGTACTCGGGATCCGTGACGTCACCCGTCGTCGCGATCGGGATCTTCGGCTCGTTGAACGGGATTCCCGCGATTTTTTCGCGGAAGTCGTCCAGCATCGGCTCCATCAACGGCGAGTGGAACGCATGGCTGACCTGGAGCTGCTTGGTCTTGCGCCCTTGGAACTGCTTGGCGACTGCGCGCACTTCGCTCTCAACACCCGCGACGACCAGCGAGTCGGGCGCGTTGATCGCCGCGATCGACACGCCGCTCGTGAGATGCGGGCTGACTTCGTCCTCGGTGGCCTGCAGCGCGATCATCACGCCACCGGCGGGCAGGTTCTGCATGAGCTCAGCGCGCGCTTTGACGAGCTTCGCCGCGTCTTCGAGGCTCAGCACGCCCGCAACGTGCGCGGCCGCGATCTCGCCGATCGAATGTCCAGCGAGCAGGCGCGGGACGACGCCGAACGACTCCACCAGCCGGTACAGCGCCACCTCGACCGCGAACAGCGCGGGTTGCGTGTTCCCCGTCTGGTTCAGCGCCTCGGCGTCGTCACCCCACATGACCTCGCGAACGCCTTGGAGGTGCTCGGAGACCTCGTCCAACGCCCGCTTGAACGCCGGGAACGCTTCATACAGCTCACGCCCCATGCCCAGCCGCTGCGCTCCTTGCCCGGAGAACAGCATCGCCAGCGTCTTCCCCGACGCCTCACCACTGGCCAGTACATCGCCGTCCAACAACACGGCCCGGTGCTCGAACAACGTGCGCTGGTGCAGCAGCGAATACCCAACGTCAAGCGCGTCCGCCTCAACAGCCCGGACCCGCTCGACCTGCGCCTCCAACGCCGCCGCGGACTTCGCCGACACCAGCCACGGAATCGATCCCGACTGGGCCCCCCAGGGGGAGACCGAGGTCCCCACTCCAATCGTCTCACGCGGCACCGACAGTTCCGGGGCGGGAAGATCGACAACTGCCGAGTTGTCCACAGGCGGCGAGTTGTCCACAGATTCCGGCGCAGCGGTCAGAGCGCGCGGCGAAGTCGATACGCTGGAAAACGGGGGGATCCCCGGCGGGCCTTCCAAGATCACGTGGGCGTTGGTGCCGGAGAGGCCGAACGACGAGACGCCGGCGCGGGCCGGGCGGTCGGTGGCGGGCCACGGGGTGTTGGTCGTGAGCAGCTCGACGGCGCCCGCGGACCAGTCGACGTGCGATGAAGGCGTCGTGACGTGCAGGGTCTGGGGCAGCAGGCCGTGCTGGAAGGCGAGCACCATCTTGATCACGCCGGCGACGCCAGCGGCGGCTTGGGTGTGGCCGAGGTTCGACTTGATCGCGCCCAGGTAGAGCGGGGCGCCGGAGCGGTCGCGGCCGTAGGTGGCGAGCAGCGCCTGGGCCTCGATCGGGTCACCGAGACGCGTTCCCGTGCCGTGCGCTTCGACGGCGTCGACGTCCGAAGTGGACAGTCCGGCGTTGGCGAGGGCTTGGCGGATCACGCGTTGCTGCGCGGGGCCGTTCGGGGCGGTCAGGCCGTTGGAGGCGCCGTCCTGGTTCACGGCCGAGCCGCGCACCACGGCCAGCACGGTGTGGCCGTTGCGCAGGGCATCGGACTGGCGTTCGACGACGAGCACGCCGACGCCCTCGGCCCAGCCGGTGCCTTCGGCGTTGTCGGAGAAGGCTCGGCAGCGGGCGTCCGCGGCGAGGCCGCCCTGAGCGTTGAAGCCGGCGAAGTTCATCGGCGTGGACATGACGGTCACGCCGCCGACAAGTGCTAGAGACGACTCGCCTGATCGCAGCGACTGGGCGGCCAGGTGCAGAGCCACCAACGAAGACGAGCAAGCGGTGTCGATCGTGAGCGCAGGGCCCTCGAAGCCGAACGTGTAGGAGAGCCGGCCGGAGATCACCGCGGCGGCGAGGCCGGTCGAGGCGTGGCCCTCGATGTCGCCGCGCGCCCGCAGCACGAGGTTCGTGTAGTCCTGGCCGTTCGTGCCGACGAAAACGCCGGTGTTGGAGCCGCGCAACGTGGCGGCGTTGATGCCCGCGCGTTCGACGGCCTCCCAGGCGACCTCGAGCAGCTGGCGTTGCTGCGGGTCCATCGCGAGGGCTTCGCGCGGCGAGATGCCGAAGAACGCCGGGTCGAACTCCGCCGCACCGTAGAGGAACCCGCCTTCGACCGTGCCGCCGGCCGCGAGCGCGTCCTGCTCCCAGCCGCGGTCGGTCGGGAAGCTCGCGATCGCGTCGGTGCCGTCGGCCAGCAGCCGCCACAGGTCCTCGGGAGTCGTGACGCCGCCGGGGAAACGGCACGCCATGCCGACGATGACGATCGGGTCGTCCGCGTCGGCCACGCCCTGCGCGGACACGTCGAGGTCCGCGCCCTCACCGGTCAGCTCGGCGAGCAGGTGCTCGGCCAGGAGCAGCGGCGTCGGGTAGTCGAAGATCAGTGTGGCGGGCAGCGTGAGCCCGGTGGCGAGCGCCAGGGCGTTGCGCAGCTCGATCGCGGTCAGCGAGTCGAACCCGAGCGCGCGGAACTCCTTTTCCGCGCCCACCGCGTCAGCGTTCGCGTAACCGATGACCTTCGCGGCCTCGGCGCGCACGACGTCGACGATGATCCGCATGCGTTCGGCACTGGGCCCGCTGAGCTTTGCGCGCAGGCCACCGACGACCTCGCGCGCGGCCGTGCGCCGACCGGACCGCACCAGGCCGCGCATGATCGCCGGAACGTCACCTTGTGCTGCGCCACCAGAAGCGAGCGGGACGAGCAGCGTCTCGTCGGACGAGATGGCCGCGTCGAAGAGCGCCAGCCCCTGTTCCACGGACAGCATCGGCATGCGGCGCAGATCAGCAGAGTCCAAAGTGGATGTCATGCCGGTGTCCCAGGCGCCCCAGGCCAACGACAGTGCGGGCAGGCCGAGTCCGCGGCGGTGCGCGGCGAGAGAGTCGAGGAAAGCGTTGGCGGCCGCGTAGTTTCCTTGTCCGGCGGCACCCATCACGCCGGACACCGACGAGAACAGGATGAGCTGCGCGTCGCCGGCGAGCTCGTGCAGGTGCCACGCGGCGTCGACCTTCGGGCGCATGACGGTGGAAAGACGCTCAGGCGTCAGCGAACCGATCACGCCATCGTCCAGCACGCCAGCGGTGTGAATGACAGCGGTCAGCTGCACACCGTCGAGCAAATAGGCGACAGCCGCGCGTTCGGTGACGTCGCAGGACTTCACCTCGACCTCCGCACCCAACGCGACGAGCTCGTCGCGCAGGTCGGCCGCACCGGGGGCGTCGAGGCCACGTCGGCTGACCAGCAGCAGCTTGCGTTGACCGCGGGTCACGAGGTGGCGGGCGATGACGGCGCCGAGGCCGCCCGTGCCACCGGTGATCAGCACGGTGCCATCGGAATCCCACTCGCGCGCAACGCTTTCGGGTGCGCGGGCCAGCCTGGCCGCGAAGACCTCGCCAGCACGCACAACGACCTGCGTCTCTCCCGAGTCGATCAGTCCGCCGAGGCCGGGCAACACCGCTTCCGACTCGGGGGCGTCGTCGAGGTCGACGAGCAGGAACTGGCCGGGGTTCTCGGTCTGAGCGGACCGCACCAGGCCCCAGACGGCGGCGGCCGCGACGTCGTCACCGGTGACAGCGCCGCGCGTGACGAAGATCAGGCGTTCGGTGGCTTGTTGAAGCGTGGCAAGCGCTTCTGCGGCCAGCTCGTGCGCCGTCCCTTCGGACACGTGCACGACCATCGCGCTGCCGGGTGTGTAGGTGACGGGCACCCAGTCGAGGCGGAACAGCGAGTTGATGCTCTGCGCGGTCAGCTCGCCGAGCGGCTCGATGCTCACGGACTCGGCCGCCAGCACAGGCTCACCTGCGACGTCGACTGCATTCAGCGCGATGCCACCGTCCACAGCGGACAGTCGAACTCTCAAGACCTCCGCCGCGTTCGCATGCAGGGAGACACCGCGCCAGCTGCTGGGAACTCCGTCGAGCCCGAGGAACGTGGCCGCGTGGGTGGCCGCGTCGAGCAGTGCCGGGTGGACGCCGAAGCCCTTGGCGTCGACGGGCAATGCGACTTCGGCGAAGACCTCCTGGCCTCGTCGCCAAGCCGCGCGCAGTCCCTGGAATGCTTCCCCGTAGGGCGTTTCGTCGTAGAAGCCGTCGAGGTCGACGACGGTCCCGCCCTTCGGCGGCCACTCGGTGTCCTTGGCCGGCGCCGGAAGGCCTTGGCCGAGCCGGCCGTTCGCGTGCTCGACCCAGTCCTGGTCCGCGCGCCGTGCGTGGAACCGGAACGCGCCGTCGCGCCCGACCTGGAACTGCACCTGAACGGACCCGCTGTCCGGCAGCACCAGCGGCGCGACCTGCCTGGACTCCTCGACGCGTTCGTAGCCCGCGAGGTCGGCGGCGCGGAACGCCAACTCCAACACGCCCGCGGTCGGGAACACGACGTGGTCGGCGAGCCAGGACGTCTTCGACAGCGTGCCGGTGAGGATCAGCTCGCCGGAGCCCGCGACGGTCATCGCCGCGCCCAGCAACGGGTGCTCGGCCGGAGTGAGGCCGAGACTCACCGCGTCACCTGTGCTGACCGACACCGACGGCCAGTAACGGTCGTGCTGGAACGCGTAGGTGGGGACGTCGACGCGCTTTCCGTTGGGATAGAACGGCTTCCAGTCGACCGCCACGCCCGCGACGTGCAGGCGTGCGAGTGCGGTGATGAACGCGGTGCGCTCGTCGCGGTCCTTGCGCTGAGTCGGAATAGCACCGTCCACCAGCGCTGCCAGCACGCCGTCGGGACCGATCTCGAGGAACGTCTTGTCGCCCAAGCCGGTGACAGCGTCGTGGAACCGGACGGCGTCGCGGACGTGGCGGACCCAGTACTCGGGGTTCGTCACATCGCCGGCCATCGGGATCGCCGGGCTGTGGAAGGCGATTCCGCCGATGGCTGCGAGGAAGTCGTTGAGCATCGGGTCCATCAGCGGCGAGTGGAACGCGTGGCTGACGGCCAGCTGCTTGGTCTTGCGGCCCGCGAAGTTCGTGACCAGCGCGTGAGCTTCCTGCTCCACGCCCGCGACGACGAGCGCGTCGGGCCCGTTGATGGCCGCGATGGAGATGCCTGGCGTCAGGTGCGGGGTGACCTCGTCCTCGGTCGCCTGGATCGCGATCATCACGCCGCCTGGTGGCAGCGCCTGCATCAGGCGCGCGCGTTCGGTGACGAGTTTCGCCGCGTCTTCCAGGGTGAACACGCCCGCGACGTGCGCGGCGGCGATCTCGCCGATCGAGTGGCCGGTGACGTGCGCGGGCGTGACGCCGTAGGACTCCAGCAGCCGGTAGAGGGCGACCTGGAACGCGAACAGCGAGGGCTGCGTGTTGCCCGTCTGGTTCAGCGCTTCCTCGTCGCCCCACATGATGTCGCGGAGGGCCGGGTCCAGGTGCTGGAGGACCTCGTCGAACGCCTCGCGGAAGACCGGGAACGCCTCGTAGAGCCCCTTGCCCATGCCCACGCGCTGGGCACCCTGGCCGGAGAACAACAGCGCGAGCTCGGTCCGCCGCGCCAGCCCGTGCGCGATCTCGGCCCCGTCCAGCAGCACCGCGCGGTGCTCGAACAACGCGCGCGTGGCCGCCAACGAGAAGCCGATGTCCACCGCGTCACCGTCGAGCGCGCGCACTCGCTCCACCTGCGCCGCGAGAGAAGCCTCCGACTTGGCCGACACCAGCCACGGCACGCTGACCTGGATCGATCCCGATTGGCCGACCCCCTGGGGGGATCGGGTCCCCACTCCAATCGTCTCAGGCAGGTCTGACAATTCTGGGGCGGGCGGGCCTTCCAAGATCACGTGGGCGTTCGTGCCGGAGACGCCGAACGACGAGACGGCGGCACGAGGCGCACGGTCGGAGGCGGGCCACGAGACGGCTGAGGTGGCGAGTTCGACCGAGCCGGTGGTCCAGTCGACGTGGGTGGACGGGCGGGAGACGTGCAGCGTGGCGGGCACGACGCCGTGCCGCATCGCCTGCACCATCTTGATGACGCCGGCGACACCGGCGGCGGCCTGGGTGTGGCCGATGTTCGACTTGACCGAACCCAGGAGCAAAGGCGTGACACGGTTGGCGCCGTACGCGGCGAGGAGGCTGCGGGCCTCGATCGGGTCGCCGAGAGGGGTGCCGGTGCCGTGGGCTTCGACGACGTCGACGTCGGAGGGAGTCAGGCCCGCGCGGTCGAGAGCCGCCCTGATCACCCGCTGCTGCGCGCGGCCGTTGGGGGCGGTGAAGCCGTTGGACGCGCCATCGGAGTTGACGGCGGAACCGCGCACGACGGCGAGCACCGGGTAGCCCAGCGACTGAGCGTCGGACAGGCGGGCGAGAGCGAGCACGCCGACGCCCTCGGACCAGCCCGTGCCGTCGGCATCGTCGGAGAAGGCCTTGCAACGGCCGTTGCGCGCGAGACCGCCCTGACGCGAGAACTCGACCAACGAGCCGGGCGTGCACATGACGTTGACGCCACCGGCGAGCGCGAGCGAGCACTCCCCCGCGCGCAACGCGTGCACGGCCAGGTGCATCGCCACCAAAGAAGAGGAGCAGGCCGTGTCGACAGTCAGCGTTGGGCCTTCGAGGCCCAGGGCATAGGAGATGCGGCCGGACTCAGCGGAGGCGGCGATGCCGGTGCCGACGTCGCCTGTCGCGTCATCGAGGCCGCGAATCAGCAGATGCTCGTAGTCCTGGCCGTTGGTGCCGACAAAAACACCGGTGCGGGAACCACGCAACGACGACGGGTCGATGCCGGAGCGTTCCAGCGCCTCCCAAGACGTTTCCAGCAGCAGGCGCTGCTGGGGGTCCATCGTCACGGCCTCGCGCGGCGAGATGCCGAAGAAGGCCGGGTCGAAGTCCGCGATACCGTGCAGGAAGCCGCCCTGCACCGAGACGCTGTGGCCGCGTTCGTCGACGCCGCTGCCCAGCAACGCGTCGACGTCCCAGCCGCGGTCGGCCGGGAAGCCGGTGATCGCGTCACGCCCGGACGACACCAGCTCCCACAGGTCCTCCGGCGAGCTGATGCCGCCGGGGAAGCGGCACGCCATCCCGATGATCGCGATCGGTTCGGTGGCGGCCGCGACGAACTGCCTGTTCTGCTTGCGCAGCCGCTCCGCCTCCTTCATCGCGGCGCGGAGAGCCTCGACAACCTTCTCGCTGGAGGTACTCATTCATCAGCTCCGTCAGTCCAGCCGGACACGGTCATCCCGCCAGCAATTCCAGCAGCCCAAGCGGTAGCGATTTCCTCAGACAACTGGGCAAAAAAGAGGAACGGCCGGCCGCCCTGGAGAGGGCAGCCGGCCGTGTCGGGCGAACCGGTCAGTCCTGGCCGTCGAGCGCGGCCTGGATGAGGTCGTCGACGCTCATCTCGTCGATGTCTTCCGTCACCTCAGCGGAACCTCGGCCGATGAGCTGCAGCAACGGCCCCAGCACGCCGATCTCCCGCAACTGCGCGAGCGGCACTCGCGCGAGCAGGTCGCGGATCTCCGTCTCCTCTGACAACGCAGCGTCGGCCGCGGCGTCCGGAACCAGTTCGGTCAGCACGTGCGTCGCGAGCTCTTCCGGTGACGGGTGGTCGAACACGAGCGTTGACGCGAGCGCCAGGCCCGTGGCGGCGTTGAGCTGGTTGCGCAGCTCGACCACCGCGAGAGAGTCGAACCCGAGGTCGCGGAACGGCCGGTCTGGGCGCACGGCGTCCACGTCGGCCTGACCGAGCACCTCGGCCGCCCGCGTCCGCACCAACTCCAGCACCTGGTCGAACCGTTTCGCCGCGGGCAGGGCCAGCAGCTGGTCCCTGAACGCGCCCTCCGCCACCGGCGCCTCGGCTGGGGCGTCCCCGGCGAGTTCGCGCAGCAGCGGGTTCGGCCGGAACCCACCGGAGAACCGGCCCTTGTCCACGGCCGCCACGATCGCGGTGGGCAACCCCTCGCCGACGAGCTGCCGAAGCGCCGCACACGCCAGAACCGGATCCATCGAGCCGATTCCGGCGCGTTTCGCGTTGGCCAGCGCGTCCTCGGTGTCGGCCATACCGCCGCCACCCCAGGCGCCCCACGCGATCGACGTCGCCGCGAGACCCTGACCACGACGTCGCTCGGCCAGCGCGTCGAGCATGGCGTTCGCCGCCGCGTAGTTCGCCTGGCCGGGACTGCCGACCGACGACGACGCGGAGGAGAACAACACGAACGCGTCGAGGTCGGAGGTCAGCTCGTCCAGCAGCAGCGCCGAGGTGACTTTGCTGCGGAATACCGCCTCGAACCGTTCCGGCGTCATCTTGTCCAGCACACCGTCGTCGATGATGCCCGCGGTGTGCACGACACCCGTCAACGGTGTGGGAACGGTCGAAAGCACCGCCTGCAACGACTTCCGGTCCGCCACGTCGCACGCGGCGATCGTGACGTCGACGCCCAAGCCGACGAGCTCAGCACGCAACTCCGCCGCTCCCGGCGCGTTCAAACCGCTGCGGCTCACCAGAACCAGGTGTCCGGCGCCGTTCTGCGCGAGCATTCGGGCGACGTGACCACCGAGCGCGCCGGTGCCTCCGGTGATCAGGACAGTGCCGCGCGGCTGCCAGTCCTGCGCCGGAACCGCTGCCGGAGCAGCCACCAGGCGTCGCCCGAACAGGCCGTTCGAGCGCACCGCGACCTGGTCCTCGCCGTCGAGTCCGGAAAGGACGGCCGTGAGCCCGTTCGCGACCCGGTCGTCGATCGCCGAAGGCAGGTCGACCAGACCGCCCCAGCGTTCCGGGTGTTCCAGCGTCACGACCCGGCCGAGACCGTGGATCGCCGCCTGCGTCAGATCCTCGAAGTCCGTGCCGTTGACCGCAACACCGTCGCAGGTCACGCACCACAGCGGCGCGTTGATGCCCGCGTCGCCGAGTGCCTGGATCAACGCGGCGGTCAGCAGCACACCCTTCGGCGCGCTCCCCTCCCCCGCGTCGGCGCGTCCGAGCAACGACAGCACACCCGTGAACGAGTTGCCCCGCAGCTCTTCCGCGATCGCCTCACGATCCGGCTCGGTCACGTTGACCCGAACCACCCTGACGCCGAGGGCCTCGATGACCGCGTCACTCCAGTCATCTGAGCCGGTGGTCGCGACCAGCCACGTACCGGTCAGCTCGGCAGACTTGGCCGCCTCCAAGGGCTTCCAGGTGATGCGGTGCCGCCAGCTGTCGACCAGCGCGAGGTCGTTGCGCTGCTTGCGCCAGTCCAGCAACGCCGGCAGCACCTGCTCCAGCGCGGTGGTGTCGACGCTGAGCACGTTCTGCAGCGATCCGAAGTCCTCGCCCTCGACCGCCGCCCAGAACGCCGCGTCGTCGCTGGCAGACAAGCCGGGCTTGGACGAGCTGACCATCGGCCAGAACCGCTGGTGCTGGAACGCGTAGGTCGGCAGCGTGATCTTGCGTCCGGCGGCGCCGAAGAACCCGGGCCAGTCGACCTTGACGCCGCGGGTGTGCAGGCGGGCGAGTGCGGCGACGATCGACTGCTCCTCGTCGCGGTCCTTGCGCAGCACCGGGATGCCGCCCTCGACCAGGCCGGACAACGTCGCGTCCGGCCCCAGCTCGACGAACGTCGTGACGCCGCGTTCGGTGAGCGTCCGCACGTTGTCCGCGAACCGCACCGCTTCCCGCACGTGCCGGACCCAGTACTCCGGGCTCGTGACGTCGCCTTCCGCCACCACCGGAATCCGCGGCTGGGCGAACGTCAACGACTCCACAGTGGACCGGAACTCGTCCAGCATCGGGTCCATCAACGGCGAGTGGAAGGCGTGCGAGACGCGCAACCGCTTGGACTTCCAGCGTTCCGCGATCGACACCACCGCGTCCTCCGGTCCGGCGATGACGACCGAGTCGGGTCCGTTGACCGCCGCGATCACCACACCGTCCGTGAGATGCGGCAGCACAACGTCCTCGCTGGCCTGCACCGCGACCATCGCGCCGCCTTCGGGCAGTGCCTGCATGAGCCGCGCGCGTTCGCTGACGAGCTTGGCGGCGTCTGCGAGGCTGAGCACTCCGGCGACGTGCGCCGCGGCGATCTCGCCGATCGAGTGACCTGCCAGGAAGTCCGGCTTGACACCCCACGACTCGGCGAGGCGGAACAGCGCGACCTCGACGGCGAACAGCGCGGGCTGTGTGTTGCCGGTGAGGTTGAGCGTGTCCTGGTCGTCGCCCCAGATGACGTCCTTCAAGCCGTCGTCGAGGTGACTCAACGCCTCCTCGAAGGCGTCCTTGAACACCGGGAACCTGTCGTGCAGCGCTCGTCCCATGCCGATGCGCTGCGAACTCTGGCCGGCGAACAGGAACGCGAGCTTGCCGGAGCGCGCCACCTCGTCCCTGATCACGAGCGGGTTGCGGACGTCGGACGCGATCGCGGCCAGCGCGTCGGTCAGCTCCTCGCGGCTGCTCGCCAGCACCACCGCGCGCTGGTCGAACGAGGCGCGCGTGGTGGCCGTCGAACGGGCGATGTCCACCAGGTCCGCGTCCACGTCGAGCAGGCGCGCGGCCTGATCGCGCAACGCGGCGGACGTACGGCCGGAGACCAGCACCGGAACCACACCGAAGTTATCCACAGATCGCTCAACGGCCGCTTGACCAGCACTTTCATCCGGTACGCTGGAAAATGGGGGGATCCCCAACGGCGGCGCTTCCAAGATCACGTGGGCGTTGGTCCCGCTGGCGCCGAACGACGACACGGCAGCGCGGCGCGCGCGGTCAACCGTAGGCCACTCGGTGCGCTCCTGCAGCAGCTGCACGGCGCCGGTGCTCCAGTCGATGTGCGAGGACGGCGTCTCGGCGTGCAGGGTGCGCGGCAGTTCGCCGGCCCGCATCGCCATCACCATCTTGATCACGCCCGCGACACCGGACGCGGCCTGCGTGTGGCCGATGTTCGACTTGACCGCGCCCAGCAGCAGCGGCGCGGAGCGGTCCTGCCCGTAGACGGTGAGCAAAGCTTGCGCCTCGATCGGATCGCCGAGCTTGGTGCCGGTGCCGTGCGCCTCGACGGCGTCCACATCGGACGGACGCAGCCCGGAGGCGGCCAGTGCCTGCCGGATGACCCGCTGCTGGGCCGGTCCGGACGGGGCCGTCAACCCGTTCGACGCGCCGTCGGAGTTGATCGCCGAACCGCGCACGACCGCGAGCACCTCGTGGCCGTTGCGCACCGCGTCCGAAAGCCGTTCCAGGACCAGCATGCCGACACCCTCGGCCCAGCCGGTGCCGTCGGCGTTGTCGGAGAACGCCTTGCAGCGGCCGTCCTCCGACAGCGCGCCCTGAGCGCTGAACTCGATGAACCCGACGGGCGTCGACATCACGCACACACCGCCGGCGAGTGCCATCTCGCACTCACCCGTGCGCAGCGCCTGGGCCGCGAGATGCAGTGACACGAGCGACGACGAGCACGCGGTGTCGACCGAGACCGTCGGGCCCTGCAGGCCGAACGTGTAGGCGAGGCGGCCGGACAGCAGTGACGCGGACTGCGCGGTCTGCCACTCCAGTCCGGTTTCCTCTGGCGACGGCCGGTACTCGCCGCTGCCACCACCGACGAAGACGCCGGTGACGGAGCCGCGGATCGAGGCCGGGTCGACGCCCGCCCGTTCCAGCGCTTCCCAGGCCGTCTCGAGCACGATGCGCTGCTGCGGGTCCATGACCATCGCTTCACGCGGCGAGATCGAGAAGAAGTCCGGGTCGAAGTTCGGGACGTCGTAGAGGAAACCGCCGCTGCGCGTGACGCTCTGTCCACTGTAGAGAGCGGTGAGGTCCCAGCCGCGGTCCGCCGGGAACTCGCCGATCGCGTCGCGGCCGTCGAGCAGCAGCTGCCACAGGTCCTCCGGCGACCGGACGTCACCGGGGTAGCGGCAGGCCATGCCGACGATCGCGATCGGCTCGTCCGTCACGGACCTGGTGGTGAACCGGATTTCGTCCGCGCCGCCGAGGAGTTCGGTGAGCAGATGCTCGGCGAGCTCGTTCGGCGTCGGGTAGTCGAACACCAGCGTGGCGCTCAGCTGCAGGCCCGATTCGGTCTGGATCTGGTTACGCAGGTCGACGGCGGTGAGCGAGTCGAAGCCGAGGTCGCGGAACGGGACGTCCGGCTCGATGGCCTGGGTTCCGGTGTGGCCGAGGACGAGTGCCGCCTTTTCGCGGACGAGGGTGAGCAGCGCGCCGTGGCGTTCGTACTCGGGCAGCCTCTGGATCGCTTGCTTGAGAACCGGTTCGCTGACCGGCTTCTGGAAGTTGCCGAACAGCTTGTTGGGCTGCTGGAACGTGCTCCAGTCGACGTTCGCGACGACGACGTTCGTCCGTCCACTCGCGACAGCCTGGTGCAGGGCCGCGATCGCGTTCGTGGCGTCGAGGACCGGGATACCGCTCATCCGCAGGTGTGCGGTCATGCTCTGGTCGGTCATGCCCTCCCATGGCGCGTACGCGATGGAGGTCGCCTTCAGGCCGCGCGCCCTGCGTTGCCGGGCGAACTCCTCGACGATCACCGAGTGGGCGGCTTGCTGTTGTTGGCCCCGGAAACCCCATGTGCCGGCGACGGAACCGAAGACGACGAACGCCTCCAGTTCACGATCGCCCAGCTGCTCGTCGAGGTGCCGCAACGAGTCGAGGTCGCCGAGGTGGATCACGGCGGTGACGTCGTCGGTGAGGGTGTCGGTGGTGTCGAGCGTTTGCTTGATCTGCTCGGCCATCGGGCCCTCGCCGACGAGCAGGACCTGGCTCGGAGTCCACGATCCGACGTTCTCGATGCGACGCAGACGTGGGACGAACGCGCCCTCGTCGTGGAAGGCAACTTCCTGCTCGGTGAGCGGAATCGCCCACGTGTCGGTTTCGACGCGGATGAGGCCGCCCCAGCGCTCCGGCTGCTCCACTGCGGCGACACGGCCCTCGCCCCAGACGGCGGGTTCCTTGCTGACGCACCACAGCGGGGACGTGATGTTGTTGTCCGCGAGGGTGTTCAAGATCTCGAACGGACTGGCGTCGGTCGTGGAGATGACGCCGGCGTAGTCGCCCGGCACGAGTTCGGTCGTCGTGTGGCCGGCGAAACCTGTTGCGTCGCCCAGAACGAGCCAGGTGCCATCGGTCGTGGTGCTGACGTCGTGCTGCTCCCACACGACCTCGTAGAGCCAGTCGTCGGTGACGGACTTCGGAGTGGTCGTGGGCCAGTAGCGTTCGCGCTGGAACGCGTAGGTGGGCAACGGGATGCGCTTCGCGCCGGTGCCCCCGAAGTACTGCGGCCAGTCGATGTCGGCGCCCTTGACGTGCAGGATGCCGAGCGCGAGCCCGAACGCGCTCACCTCGTCGCGGTCCTTGCGTTGGGTCGCGACGGCTCCGTCGACCATCGCCGCGAGCACGCCGTCCGGACCGATCTCGACGAACGTGTCGACGTTGCCGAGGCTCTGGACGTTGTCGTGGAAGCGGACCGTGTCGCGGACGTGGTTCACCCAGTAGTCGACGGTCGTGACGTCGCCGTTGGTGGCGATCGGGATTCGCGGCTCGCTCAAGCTGATGTTCGCGATGGCGTTGCGGAAGTCGTCGAGCATGGGCTCCATCAGCGGCGAGTGGAACGCGTGGCTGACGGTGAGCTGCTTGGTCTTCTCGAACTTCTTGGCGATCTTCTGCACTTGAGTCTTGTCACCGGCGATGACGACGCTGCTGGGACCGTTGACCGCCGCGATCGACACCTTCCTGGACTTGCCGATCTGCTTCCGCACCTCGGCTTCGGTGGCGAGGACGGAGACCATCGCGCCACCCTGCGGAAGCGCCTGCATGAGGCTTGCCCTGGCTGTGACGAGCTTGGCCGCGTCTTCGAGGGTCAGCACACCGGCGATGTGGGCGGCCGCGATCTCGCCGATCGAGTGGCCGGCGACGTGGTCGGGCAGGACGCCGAGGCTCTGGACGAGCCTGGCCAGCGCGACCTCGATCGCGAACAGCGCCGGCTGGGTGTTGCCGGTCTGGTTGAGCTGCCCCTCGTCGTCGCCCCAGATGATGTTCCTGAGGTTCGGGTCGAGGTGGGCGAGCACCTCGTCGAACGCGTCGCGGAACGTGTCGAACCGCGCGTACAGGTCGCGGCCCATGCCGAGGCGCTGCGAGCCCTGGCCGGTGAACAGGAACGCCGTGGTGCCCGCCTTGCGCGCCACACCGTTGGCGACCTCTGCGCCGTCGATCAGCAACGCCCGGTGTGCGAACTGCGCGCGCGTCGTCGCCGCCGAGAACGCCAGATCCAGCTGGTCCGCTTCCACCGCGCGCAACTGGTCGATCTGAGCGCGCAGCGCATCGGAGGACTTCGCCGAAACAACGACGGGAGCCCCCTTGGGGGGACGCGAGGTCCCCACTCCAATCATCTCAGCCGGGTCTGACAATTCTGGCGCGGTCGGCGCAGCCTCGAGGATGACGTGCGCGTTTGTGCCGGAGAGGCCGAACGCGGAGATGCCGGCGCGGCGGGGGTGGCCGGTCGCGGGCCAGGCCGTGTTCTCCGTGAGGACCGAGACAGGGCCCGACGTCCAGTCGACGTGCGAGGTCGGGGCGTCGACGTGCAGGGTGCGGGGCAGCACGCCGTGGCGCATCGCCTCCACCATCTTGATGACGCCGGCGACACCCGCCGCTGCCTGGGCGTGGCCGATGTTCGACTTCACCGAGCCCAGGTAGAGCGGGTCGGAGCGGTCGGCGAACGTCGACAGCAAGGCCTGGGCCTCGATCGGGTCGCCCAGCGTCGTGCCTGTGCCGTGGGCCTCGATGGCGTCCACGTCACTCACGGACAGACCGGCGTCCGCGAGAGCGCGACGGATGACCCGCTGCTGTGAGGGGCCGTTCGGAGCGGTCAGGCCGTTGGATGCGCCGTCGGAGTTGACGGCCGAACCGCGGACGAGAGCCAGCACCTCGTGGCCGTTCGCAACGGCGTCGGACAGGCGTTCCAGCACGAGGATGCCCGCGCCCTCGGACCATGCCGTGCCGTCGGCAGCGTCGGCGAAGGCCTTGCAGCGGCCGTCCGGCGCGAGTCCGCCCTGGGTCGTGAACTCCACGAACGAGTCGGGGCTCGACATGACGCTGACACCGCCGGCGAGAGCGAGAGAGCACTCACCGGAGCGGAGAGCGCGCATCGCCCAGTGCATGGCGACCAACGACGACGAGCAGGCCGTGTCGATGGTGACCGCCGGACCTTCCAGTCCGAGGACGTAGGAGAGGCGGCCGGACATCACCGACGCCGTGTTGCCGGTGGCGAGGTAGCCCTGGATGTCGGGGTCGAGCGAGCGGCGCAGGACGTTCTCGTAGTCCTGGCCGTTGGTGCCGACGAACACGCCGGTCGCGCTGCCCTTCAACGACAGCGGGTCGATGCCGGTGCGTTCCAGCGCCTCCCAGGCGGTCTCGAGCACGAGGCGCTGCTGCGGATCCATCGCAAGCGCTTCCCGTGGCGAGATGCCGAAGAAGCGCGCGTCGAAGTCCGCGACACCGTTGAGGAAACCGGCTTCCAGCGACGCCGACGCACCAGCGCTCAAAGCGGCCAGGTCCCAGCCGCGGTCGGACGGGAACGAGCTGATGCCGTCGCCGCCGTTCGACACCAGGTCCCAGAACGCTTCCGATGACGTGACGCCGCCGGGGAAGCGGCAGCCGATGCCGACGATCGCGATCGGGTCGTCGGTCCGGTGGACGACCACTTCGGCCGGCACGTCGCCGACCTCGCCCAACAGGAAGTCCGCCAGGTCGTAGGGGGTCGGGTAGTCGTAGAGCAGGGAGGCGGGCAGCGTCAGCTCGGTCGCCGCCTGCAGACGGTTGCGCAACTCCAGGGTCGTGAGCGAGTCGAAGCCGAGGTCGAGGAACGCGCGGTCCGGGTCGACGTCGGACGCGTTGCCGTGACCCAGAACCGCGGCGATCTGGCCGCGCACCAGGTCCAGGACCGCGCGGTTGCGTTCGGCCTTCGACAGGCCCGCGAGTGCCTTGCGGAACCGCGGCTGCTCGTCGTCGACTTTCTCGGTGGTGTGGAAGCGTTTGACCTCGGGCAGGTCGCCGACGAGCGGCGCGGGGCGCAGACCGGCGAGCGCGGGCAGGAACCGTTCCCAGTCGATCTCCGCGACCATTACGGCCGCGTCGCCGTGTTCGATGGCTTGTTTCAAGGCCTGCAACGCGAGCGCGGGCTCCATCGGCGTGAAACCGCCGCGCTGCAAACGTTCCCCGATACCGGCCGCCATACCTGCCCCGCCCCACGGACCCCAGGCCACTGAACTGGCCGGAAGTCCTTGCAGGCGGCGGTGTTCGGCGAACGCGTCGAGGAAGGCGTTGGCCGCGGCGTAGTTGCCCTGGCCCGCTCCGCCGATGACGCCTGCGGTCGACGCGAAGAGCACGAACGCGTCGAGGTCCTGCGTGAGCTCGTGCAGGTTGCGGGTCGCGTGGACCTTGGCGCGCAACAGGTTCGTGAACGATGTGGCGTCCATCGACTCGACGAGACCGTCTTCGACGACACCCGCCGCGTGGAAGACCGACGTCACCGGGTGCTCGGCGAGGAGGGTTTGCAGCGCTTCCCGGTCGGCGACGTCGCAGGCCTTGACGAGCACGCGCGGGTCCGCGAAGTCGGCGATGCCGGTGCGGCTGACCAGGATGACCTGCTCGGCGTCGTGGTCGAGCAGCCACTGCGCGACCTGCTTGCCGATCGCGCCCGTGCCGCCGGTGACGAGCACGCGGCCCGGCCGGTAGTCGCGGTGCAACGCGCTCGGTGTGCTGTGGATGAGGCGGCGGCCGTAGACGCCGGACGGCCGCACCGCGACCTGGTCCTCCCCCGTGCCCGCCAGCACGCCGGGGATGCGGCGCGCGGTGTTCCAGTCGAGGCTGTCCGGAAGATCGATCAGGCCGCCCCAGCGCTGCGGGTGCTCCAGCGCGATCACGCGGCCGAGGCCCCACACCGTCGCGCTGTCGGGGTTGGTGATCTGCTCGCCGCCGCCGACCGACACCGCGCCGCGCGTCGCCACCCACAGCGGGGCGTCGACTCCGGCGTCACCAAGTGCCTGCACCACCACGGAAGTGCGCACCAGCGCGTCTTCGGCGCCGGCGTTCAGCGCGAGCAACGACAGCACACCGGCGTACTCGCCCTTGACCTGCTCGGCGAGCTCCTCGCGGCTTCGGGCGGCGTCGACCACGACGGTTTCGACGCCCAGTGCGTCGATCAGCTCGGACGCGTCTTCGTTGGTCAGCACCAGCCACGGGCCGGTGAGGACCTTGGAGGTCGTGATCGGCTTCCACGTGACCGCGTAGCGCCAGGAGTCCACGGTTGACTGCTGCTTGCGGGACCGCCACTGCGCCAATGCGGCGAAGTCCTCACGCTCGACCGCTGCCCAGAACTCGTCGTCGACGCCATCTTGTTGTTGTGGCGCGGCGGGCTCTGGCCAGAAGCGCTGGTGCTGGAACGGATACGTCGGCAGCTCGACGTCGGCCTTGGCGCCCTGGAAGTAGGCGGCCCAGTCGACGGTCGTGCCGCGGACGTGGAGTCCGGCCAGCGCGGTCAGCAGCGTCACGACCTCGTCGCGGTCGCGGCGCAGGGCGGGGACCAGCACGGCTTCCTCGGTGATCGACTCCTGGGCCATGCCGGTGAGCACGCCGTCGGGGCCGAGCTCCAGGTAGGCCCGGACGCCCTTGCTCTCCAGCTGCGTGATCTTGCCGGCGAACCGGACGGCGTCGCGCACGTGCCGGACCCAGTGCTCGGGATCGGTGACGTCGTCCGCGACGAGCGGGATCGTCGGCTTGGCGAACTGGATGCCGCTGATCGCCGCCCGGAAGTCGTCGAGCAACGGGTCCATCAGCGGCGAGTGGAACGCGTGGCTGACCGTGAGCTGCTTGGACTTGCGATCATTAAACCTTGTAACGATCGCTTGAACCTCTAGCTCAACTCCGGCGACCACCACGGACGTCGGCCCGTTGATCGCGGCCAGCGAGACGCCGTCGGTGAGGTGCGGGGTGATCTCCTCCTCCGTCGCCTGGATGGCGACCATCGCACCGCCGGTAGGCAACGCCTGCATGAGCCGGGCACGGGCCGAGATCAACGTGCACGCGTCGTCGAGGCTGAGCACGTCGGCGACGTGGGCGGCCGCGATCTCACCGATGGAGTGGCCCGCCAGGTAGTCCGGCGTGACGCCCCACGACTCGACGAGCCGGTAGAGGGCGACCTCGACCGCGAAGATCGCGGGCTGCGCGTAACCGGTCTGGTTGAGGGCATCCGCGTCGTCGCCCCACATGACGTCGCGCAACGGCCGGTCGAGGTCGGCGTCGAGGTAGGCGCAGACCGCGTCGAGGGCGTCGGCGAACACCGGGTAGCGCTGGTAGAGCTCGCGGCCCATGCCGAGGCGCTGCGAGCCCTGGCCGGTGAACAGGAACGCGGTGCGGCCGCGCGTGGTCTGACCGCGCGTGACGGACGCGTCCGGCTGGTCGTCCCGCAACGCGGTCAGTCCGCGCACCAGTTCGTCGCGGTCGCTGGCGACAACGACCGCACGCTTTTCGAACGTGGACCGCTTCGTGGCGAGTGATGCGGCCAGTCCTTCGAGATCGGCGTCGACGTCGATCAGGTTGCCCGCCACCTGCTTGAGCGCCTCGTCCGCGCGGGCCGACAGCAGGACCGGCACCGCGCCGACCTGGATCGATCCCGCCTCGCCCCCTCCGGGGGAGACCGAGGTCCCCACTCCAATCGTCCCACGCTGGTCTGACGGTTCCGGGGTGTGGAGATCGACATCGGCCGAGTTGTCCACAGGGGCCGGGTTGTCCACAGGTTCGGGGGCTGCCTCTAGCACTACGTGGGCATTTGTGCCGGAGAGGCCGAACGAGGAGACGCCGGCGCGGCGCGGATGGCCGGTGTCGGGCCAGGCTTCTTCCGTGGCGAGGAGCTTGATGGCGCCCGACGACCAGTCGACCTTGGTCGAGGGCTGGTCGACGTGCAGGGTTCGGGGCAGCACGCCGGCGCGCAGGGCGAGCACCATCTTGATGATGGAGGCGACGCCTGAAGCCATCTGGGTGTGGCCGATGTTCGACTTCATCGAGCCGAGCAGGAGTGGGCGTTCACGGTTCTGGCCGTAGGTGGCGAGCAGGGCCTGGGCCTCGATCGGGTCGCCCAGGGCGGTGCCGGTGCCGTGGCCGTCGACGGCGTCCACTTCGGACGGTTCTAGGCGGGCGTTGGCGAGGGCCTGGCGGATGACGCGTTGCTGGGAAGGGCCGTTCGGGGCCGTCAACCCGTTCGAAGCGCCGTCCTGGTTGACCGCGGAGCCGCGCACGACGGCGAGGATCCGGTGGCCGTTGCGCTGAGCGTCGGAGAGGCGTTCGAGCAGGACCAGGCCGACGCCCTCGGCGAGGGTCATGCCGTCGGCGGCGTCGGAGTAGGCCTTGCAGCGGCCGTCGCGGGCCAGGGCGCGCTGGCGGGAGAAGCCGACGAAGGCGCCGGGCGTTGCCATGACTGAGACACCGCCGGCCAGTGCCAGCGACGACTCGCCATCGCGCAGTGACTGGCAGGCCAGGTGCAGGGCCACCAGCGACGAGGAGCAGGCCGTGTCGAGGGTGACGGCGGGGCCTTCGAGGCCGAACAGGTAGGAGACGCGGCCCGACAGCACGCTCGAGAGCGTGCCGGTGATCATGTGGCCTTCGTCGCCTGGCTGGTCGGAGCCGCCCGCCGAGTAGTCCTGATAGGACGCTCCGATGAAGGCGCCGGTCAGGGTTCCCTTGAGCGACTGCGGATCGATGCCGGCGCGTTCGATGGACTCCCAGGCGGTTTCCAGCAGGAGGCGCTGCTGCGGGTCCATCGAGAGCGCTTCGCGGGGGCTGATGCCGAAGAAGCCGGGGTCGAAGTTCGCGACGTCGTGCAGGAAGCCGCCCTGCACCGAGTAGGCGCCGCCGGGGGCGTCCGGGTCGGGGTTGTAGAGGGAGTCGCCGTCCCAGCCGCGGTCGGCGGGGAAGCCGGAGATCGCGTCGACGCCGTTCATGACGACGTTCCACAGGTCTTCCGGCGTAGCCACGCCGCCGGGGTAGCGGCAGGCCATGCCGATGATCGCGATCGGCTCGTCGGACGCGACCGAGGCGACGACCTGAGTGCTGGCGGGCACATCGGCACCAAGGAGCTCGCCGAGCAGGAACTCGGTGAGTGCGAGCGGGCTCGGGTGGTCGAACACCATCGTGGTCGGCAGCGTCAAACCTGTTGCGGCGGCGAGCTTGTTGCGCAGGTCGACGGCGGTGATCGAGTCGAAGCCGACCTCGCGGAACGCCCGGTGCTCCGTGAGCGCGTCGGTGGAGGCCATGCCCAGCACGGATGCGGCTTCGGCGCGGACGAGCTCGAGCAGCTGCTGCTCGCGTTCGGCCGGCGGGAGGGCCCTGAGCTTGGCCGCGAAGTCCCCGTCGGAGGTCGTGATCTGCTCGGCGGCGACCGCTAGCGCGCGGACCTCCGGCAGCTCCTCGAAGAGCGTCGTCGGGCGCATCGCGGTGAAGACCGGGTAGTAGCGGTCCCACGCGATGTTCGCGATGGCGATCTCGGTCTCGTCGTCGGCGATCGCGCGCTGCAGACCGGCCAGCGCGAGCCGGGCCTTCATGAACTCCAGGCCGCTGCGGCGGATCTGGTCGGTGTCGACGCGGCCGAGACCGATGTCGTCGGACCAGATGCCCCACGAGATCGAGGTGCACTTGAGGCCGCGGGCGCGACGGTTGGCGGCCAACGAGTTCAGGTAGGCGTTGCCGGCGACGTAGGAGGCGTGGTTGCCGGAGCCCCACATGCCGGAGATCGACGAGAACAGCACGAACGCGTCGAGGTCCTCGGTCAGCAGCGCGTCCAGGTGGGCGGCGCCGTCGACCTTGGCGGCGAGGATCTCGCTCAGACCCTCCACAGTGGACTCGTCGATGGAATGCAGGCCGATCACCGCGGCGGTGTGGATGACCGAGCGGATCTCCCGGCCGTCCGCGCGCAGGTCGTTGAGCATGCGTTCGACGTCGTCGCGCTGGGCGATGTCGCAGGCGACGACCGTGGTGGGCGTGCCGAGTTCTTCCAGCTCCGCAACGAGTTCGCGTGCGCCGGGGGCGTCGAGGCCGCGGCGGCTGGTCAGCACCAGGTGCTCGGCGCCCTTGTGCGCGAAGAAGCGGGCGACGTGCGGGCCAAGCGTTCCGGTGCCGCCGGTGATGATCGTGGTGCCGCGCGGGGTCCAGTCGGTTTCGGCGGGCTTCGCGGGGGCACGGACGACTCGGCGGGCGAGGGTGCCGGACGCGCGGATGGCGAGCTGGTCCTCCTCCCCCGCGTTGGCGAGGGCGGAGACAAACCGTTGCGCGGCCCGCTGGTCGAGCTCTTCCGGCAGGTCGATGGAGCCGCCCCAGCGCTGCGGGTGCTCCAGCGCGGCGGTCCAGCCGATGCCGACCGCCTGGACCTGCGCCGGGTGGTCGACGGTGTCCGCGCGGCCGGTGGCGAGGGCGTTGCGGGAGATGTTCCAGACCGGGGCGTTGATGCCGGCGTCGCCGAGCGCGTTGATCAGGTTGACGGTCAGCAGCAGACCTGTTGGCAGGCCGAGAGGTCCGGGGCGTTCGTCGGTGGGCAGCAGCGAGACGATGCCGTCGGCCTGGGTCAGTTTGGCGGCGATGGCGGCGCGGTCGTCGTTGGCGTCCAGGACGATCCGCTGCACGTCGCCGAGCGCGGTGACGACGTCGGTGTCGTTGATGCCGTCGGTGGTGATGACGATCCAGGTGCCGGTGGGCTTGCCGTTGTCGAGTCCGCGCAACGGCTTCCACGTCGTGCGGTAGCGCCAGGAGTCCGTTGTGGACTGGTCGCGGCTGGTCTGCCGGAACGTGTTGAGGGCGGGCAGGACGGCGGCGAGCGTGGCCTCGTCGAGGTGCAGGCTCTGGGTGAGCGTGGCGAGGTCGGACTGCTCGACGGCCTGCCAGAACGCGGCGTCAGCAGGGTCTTCTTGCGCTGCAACGGGATGCTGCGGCGGGCCGATCCAGAACCGCTCGTGCTGGAACGGGTAGGTGGGCAGGTCGACTCGGGTGCCTTCGAGGTGCCACTGGACTGGGCAGCCGCGGACCCAGACCTCGGCGAGGCTGGTGAGGACGCGCTGCAGTCCGCCGATGTCGCGGCGCAACGTGCCGGTGACGACGCCGCGCTTGCCTTCGAGCGCGTCCTGCACGCCCGGCGTGAGCACGGGGTGGGAGCTGACCTCGACGAACACCTGGTGACCTGTGTTGATCAGCTGTTCGACGGCTTCGTTCAGGTGCACGGTCTGGCGGAGGTTGGTGTACCAGTACTCGGCGTCGGTGTTGGCGTCGTTCCAGTCACCGGTGACGGTGGAGAGGAACTTCGTGTGCGGGGTCAGCGGGGTGATGCCGTTGAGGTCGTTGAGGATGTCGTCGCGGAGGTCCTCGACCTGGGCCGAGTGCGAGGCGTAGTCGACCTCGATGCGGCGGACCCGGACGCCCTGCTCGACGAGCTTGCCGCAGAACGCGTCCAGCGCCTCCAGGTCACCGGAGACCGCGACGCTGCGCGGGCCGTTGGTGGCGGCGAGGCTGAGACGGTCGCCCCATTCTTCGAGGTGCGGCTGGACTTCTTGTGCTGACAGACCGATGGACACGATGCTGCCGCGGCCCGACATGACGCGGCCGATGGCCTGGCTGCGCAGCGCGACGACCCTGGCGGCGTCTTCGAGGCTCAGTGCGCCGCTGACTGCCGCGGCGGCGATTTCGCCCTGGGAGTGGCCGATGACGGCGTCGGGGGTGACGCCGTGGTGCTTCCAGACCTCGGCGAGCGACACCATCATCGCCCAGCTCGCGGGCTGGACGACGTCGACGCGGTCGAGGCTTTGTGCGCCGCGGATGATGTCGAGGAGGTTCCAGTCGGTGTGCGGCTGGAGGGCGGCGGCGCACTCGGCCATGCGGGCGGCGAAGATCGGCGACTCGTCGAGGAGCTGCGCGCCCATGCCGACCCACTGCGAGCCCTGGCCGGGGAAGATGAACGCGACCTTGCGCTCCAGGTCGGCGACGCCCCTGGTTTCCACGCCGTCGATGAGGACCGCGCGGTGGTCGAAGCTGGGGCGGAGGCTGAGGCTGTAGGCGATGTCGGCCGGGTCGGCGGTCAGGTCGCGCACGCCCTCGATCTGCGCGCGCAGAGCCGGCTCGGACTTGGCCGAGAACAGCCACGGAATCGATCCCGACTGGGGGCCCCGGGGGGAGACCGAGGTCCCCACTCCAATCGTCTCACCCGGCACCGACAGTTCTGCGGCGTGGAGATCGACAACTGCCGAGTTGTCCACAGGCGTCGAGTTGTCCACAGATTCCGGCTCGGCGGCCAACGTGGGCGGCGTGATCGATACGCTGGAAAACGGGGGGATCCCCGCGGCCTGCTCCAAGATCACGTGAGCGTTGGTGCCGCTGATGCCGAACGACGAGACGGCGCAGCGGCGGGCGCGGCCTGTGTCGGGCCATTCGGTCGTGTCCTGGAGCAGGGAGATGGTGCCGGGGGTCCAGTCGACGTGCGTCGAGGGTGCGGCGGCGTGCAGGGTGCGGGGCAGGACGCCGTGTTGCAGGGCCATGACCATCTTGATGACGGAGGCGACGCCTGCGGCCGACTGGGTGTGGCCGATGTTCGACTTCACCGAGCCGAGGAGGAGCGGGCGGTCGGCGTCGCGGTCGCGGCCGTAGGTGTTGAAGAGGGCCTGGGCTTCGATGGGGTCGCCCAACGACGTGCCGGTGCCGTGGGCGTCCAGGGCGTCGATGTCGTTGGGTGCCACGCCGGAGTTCGCTAGGGCCTGCATGATCACGCGCTGCTGGGACGGGCCGTTCGGGGCGGAGAGGCCGTTCGAAGCGCCGTCCTGGTTGACGGCCGAGCCGCGGATCACGGCCAGCACGCGATGACCCGCCGCGATGGCGTCGGACTGGCGCATCAGCAGGAGCATGCCGATGCCCTCGGACAGGATCATGCCGTCCGCGGCGTCGGAGAACGACTTGCAGCGGCCGTCGCGCGCCAGAGCCCGTTGTCGTGAGAAGGCGATGAGGGGCTTCGGGTTGGGCATGATCGTCGCGCCACCGGCGACGGCGTAGGAAGACTCGCCGGTGCGCAGCGACTGGCACGCCAGGTGCATTGCCACCAAGGAAGAAGAGCAGGCGGTGTCGACGGTGACGGCGGGACCTTCGAAACCGAACACGTAAGCGACGCGGCCGGACAGCACGGACGGCGAGGTACCGGTGACCTGGTAGCCCTCGGAGCCGCCGTCACCGCCGCCGTACTCGATGTACGAGGAGCCGATGAACGCGCCGACCTTCTTGCCGCGCAACGCGGCCGGGTCGATGCCCGCGCGTTCGACGGCCTCCCAGGTGGTTTCCAGGAGCAGGCGCTGCTGCGGGTCCATGCCGGTGGCTTCGCGCGGGGAGATGCCGAAGAACGCCGGGTCGAAGTCGCCCGCGTCGGGCAGGTAGCCGCCCGCGGTCGTGTAGGTGGTGCCGGGGCGGTCGGGGTCCGGGTCGTACATCTGCGCCATGTCGAAACCGCGGTCGGCGGGGAACTCCGTGATCGCGTCCGTGCCGGCGAGCACCATCTCCCAGAAGGCCTCGGGAGTGTTGGCGTCGCCGGGGAAGCGGCAGCTCATGCCGACGATCGCGATCGGCTCGTCCGAGTCGATCTGGGCCGCGTAGGACAGCGCCGCCTCAGCCGAGCCGAGGAGTTCGGCCAGCAGGTGGTCGGCCAGCACGACCGGGGTCGGGTAGTCGAAGACCAGCGTCGCCGGCAACGACAGACCGGTGGCGTCGGACAGCTTCTTGCGCAACTCGACGGCGGTCAGCGAGTCGAAGCCGATGTCGCGGAACGCGCGGTTCTCCCCCACCTCCTCGACCGAGCTGTGGCCCAGCGTTGCGGCGGCTTCGGCGCGCACCAGCTCGACGAGCTTGCGCTTCTGGTCCTCTTCGGACAGTGCGCGGAGCTTGCGCACGAACTCCGAGTCGTCGCGACGGACTTCCTCGACGACCGTCAAAGCCCTGACCTCGGGCAGGTCCGACAGCAGAGCAGAAGGGCGCACCGACGTGAACAGCGGGAAGTAGGTGTCCCAGTTGATGTCGACGACGGTGACGCAGGTGTCGTCGTGCATCACCGCGCGGTTCAGCTCGACGACGGCCTGGTCCGGCTGCAGGAACGTCAGGCCGCGGCGCGCCAGGTTGTCGGACATGGCCTCGTGCGTTGCCATTCCGACCTCGGCCCACGGGCCCCACGCGATCGACGTCGCCCGCAGGCCACGCGCACGACGGGCCTCGGCCAACGCGTCGCAGTAGGCGTTCGCCGCACCGTAAGCCGCCTGGCCGCCACTGCCCCACACGCCCGCGATCGAGCCGAACAGCACGAAGAAGTCGACCTCGCCGACGAGCGCGTCGAGGTTCGCGGCACCGATCACCTTGGCGGACAACACGTCCGCGAAGTCGTCGAGCGACGTCAGTTCGAGCGGCGCGTGTTGTGCGGCGCCGGCGGTGTGCACGACACCGGACAGGTCGGCGATGTCCGCGACGACCGAGGCGAGCGCTTCGCGGTCGGCGACGTCGCAGGCGACGATCGAGACCTGCGGCCCGAGCTCCTCCAGCGATGCCTTCAGCTCGGCGGCACCCGGCGCGTCCATGCCCCGGCGAGAAGTCAGCACCAGGCCGGAAACACCGCGCTCCGCCAGCCACTTTGCCGTCGTGGCTCCGAGTCCGCCCGTGCCGCCGGTGATCAGCACCGTGCCGTGCGCGGCGTAGTCGGACGGCAACGCGTCGACCGGCCGGTGCGCCAGACGACGCCCCATGACGCCAGAAGACCGCACGGCCAGCTGGTCCTCGCCGTCCAGGCCCGCGACGCAGGAGACGAAGCGGCGCAACGCGTTCTCGTCCAGCACCGCGGGCATGTCGATCAGACCGGCCCAGCGCTGCGGGTACTCCAACGCCGCCGCACGACCGAAGCCCCACACCGCGGCCTGCGCGGCGGACCGCACCGAGTCGGAAGTCTCTGCGGCGACCGCGCCGGACGTCACCGCCCAGATCGGCGCCTCGACCGATTTGACCAGCAGAATCGACTGTTCCAGACCGGTGGTCAGCACCGACGACGGCGACTCGTCCAATGCCACCAACGACACGATCAGATCGCACTCGGGTACGTCATCGACTGAGGTGGCGACGGTGACCTCGGCGCCGTAAGCCGCAAGCGCTGCGCGGTAAGGCTCGGCGTCGACCGCCGGAGTCGTCAGGACCGCGATGTGACCGGACAACACAGGTGTGCCCGTGATGCGGACCGGCGCCCACAGCACGCGGTACCGCCACGAGTCGAGCAGTGTCTTCTCCTGGTTGCCCGCGCGCCACGACGACAGCGCCGGGATGAGCGAGTCCAGCGACGACCGCTGCTCCTCACCCAGCCGCAGCAGCGCCGCGAGCTCGCGGGCGTCGCCGCGCTCGATCGCCGCCCACAGCTTGGCGTCGGCCGGGTCCGCGTCCGTCACCACCGACGCGGCGGAGCCCAGCGGCCAGTAGTACTCGTGCTGGAACGCGTACGTCGGCAGCGTCACGCGGCGGGCCGGGCCGAAGTAAGCCTTCCAGTCCACGGACACACCGGTCGCGAACAAACGTCCCAGCGCCAGCGCGACCGAGGCCTCTTCCGAACGGTCCTTGCGCAGCATCGGGATCGCACCGTCGACCAGCGCCGAGAGCGCGCCTTCCGGGCCGATCTCCACGAACGTCGTCACGCCGGCAGCACGCGCCGCCTCCACGTTGTCGTGGAAACGAACGGCGTCGCGGACGTGCCGAACCCAGTAGTCGGATTGTTGAACAATCCCACCGGCGAACAGAGCGATCGTCGGGTCGTTGAACGATATCCCGTCGACCGCCTGCCGGAACTCGTCCAGCATCGGCTCCATCAGCGGCGAGTGGAACGCGTGCGATACCGCAAGTTGCCTGGTCTTGCGGTCGTTAAAGCTTCTAACTATCGCTAGAACCTCTTGCTCAACGCCCGCGATGGTCACCGAGTCCGGGCCGTTGATCGCGGCGATCGAGACTCCGTCGGTCAGCAGCGGGGTGACTTCGGCTTCCGTCGCCTGGACGGCGACCATCGCGCCACCGGCCGGCAGCGCCTGCATCAGGCGGGCGCGCGCCGAGACCAAGGTGCAGGCGTCGTCGAGTGAGAACACACCGGCCACGTGGGCGGCGGCGATCTCGCCGATCGAGTGACCGATCACGGCGTTGACCTTGATGCCCCACGACCGGACGAGCCGGAACAGCGCCACTTCGAAGGCGAACAGGGCGAGCTGCGCGTTGCCGGTCTGATGCAGGTCTTCTTCGGAGGAGCCCCACATGACGTCGCGAACGGGCAGACGGTCGAGAACCTCGTCGAGTGCCTCCGCGAACACCGGATAGCGCGCGTAGAGCTCACGGCCCATGCCGAGGCGCTGCGAGCCCTGGCCGGAGAACAGGAACGCCACCTTGCCCGGCGCGACCTCGCCCTCGACGACGGCGGCGTCGGGGCTCTCCGTTGCGAGAGCACCTAGCGAGCGCAAGAGGGTCTCACGATCGGTAACCACTATCGCAGCACGCTGCTCGAACGCCGAACGCGTCGTCGCCAGCGAGAAAGCCAGATCGTGCAACGACACGTCAGTCGACTCGACGAACGAACGCAGCCGCGCGGCCTGCCCCCGCACGGCACGGCGGGTGCGGCCGGACAACACCACCGGCACGACAACGTCCGAAGGCGCGGAAGTCGGAACGTCGACGGCCGGCGGCTGCTCGATGATGATGTGTGCGTTGGTACCCGAGATGCCGAACGACGAGACGCCGGCACGTCGGGGCCGATCGGCGGACGGCCACTCGCGCGAAGAGGTCAGCAGCTCAACCGCGCCCTCGGTCCAGTCGACGTGCGAGGAAGCCGTGGTGACGTGCAGGGTCTGCGGCAGCACGCCGTGGCGCATCGCCTGCACCATCTTGATCACACCGGCCACACCTGCGGCGGCCTGCGTGTGGCCCATGTTCGACTTCACCGAACCGAGCAGCAGAGGCTCCGACCGGTTCTGGCCGTAGGTGGCCAGGAGGGCTTGCGCCTCGATCGGGTCGCCCAGCGTCGTGCCGGTGCCGTGCGCCTCGACCGCGTCCACATCGGACGAGCTCAGTCCGGCGTTGGCCAGCGCGGCACGGATCACGCGCTGCTGAGCCGGTCCGTTCGGTGCCATCAGGCCGTTCGAGGCGCCGTCCTGGTTCACCGCGGAACCGCGAATCACCGCCAGCACGGGGTGTCCGTTGCGCCGAGCGTCGGACAGGCGCTCCAGCACGACCACACCGGCGCCCTCGGACCAGCCCACGCCGTCGGCCGAGTCGGAGAACGCCTTGCAGCGGCCGTCCGGCGACAGGCCGCGCTGCCGGGAGAACTCGATCAACGCGGTCGGCGTCGACATGACCGTCACACCACCGGCCAGCGCCAGCGAGCACTCCCCCGCCCGCAACGCCTGCATCGCCCAGTGCATCGCGACCAACGAAGAAGAGCAGGCGGTGTCGACCGTGACCGCCGGGCCTTCGAGGCCGAGCGTGTAGGAGACTCGTCCGGACACAATGGACGGTGAGGTGCCGGAGCCCTGGAAGCCCTCGAAGTCGCCGCCGCCCAGACGCGCGCCGTAGTCGTTGTACATGACGCCCGCGAAGACACCGGTCTGCGTGCCGCGCAACGACACCGGGTCGATGCCGGCGTGCTCGATCGCCTCCCACACGACCTCCAGCAGGATGCGCTGCTGCGAGTCGGTGCCGAGCGCTTCACGCGGTGACATGCCGAAGAACCCGGCGTCGAACTCGCCCGCGTCGTGCAGGAAGCCACCGGAGCGCGAGTAGGTCGTGCCGGGGTGGTCGGGGTCGGGGTGGTAGAGGTTCTCGAGGTCCCAGCCGCGGTTCGACGGCAGACCGGAGACCGCGTCGCCGCCTTCGGACACCAGGCGCCACAGGTCGTCCGCCGAGCCGATGCCGTCCGGGTAGCGGCAGCCCATGCCGACGATCACGATCGGGTCGTCTGCAGCGGCGGCCTGCACCTGAGACGGCACAACGACGTCAGTGGCACCGTTGAACAGCTCGTCCAGCAGGTGCGCGGCCAGCGCGACCGGTGTCGGGTAGTCGAACACCATCGTCGCGGGCAGGCGCAGTCCGGTCACCGCGGTCAGCTGGTTGCGCAGCTCGACGGCGGTCAGCGAGTCGAAGCCCAGGTCCTGGAACTGGCGCGTGGGCTCGATCTCGTCGCCGGACGCGTGCCCGAGCACCGCGGCGACCTGGCCGCGGACCAGCTCCAGCACCGCGTCGGACCGTTCTTCCGCACCCAGGCCGGAAAGCCTGCGGATCAACGTGTCGGCGGTCTCCGAACCCGAAGCGGCGCGGCGGGTGCGGACCCGGATCAGGCCGCGCAGCAACGGCGGCACCTCGCCGCGCTGCCGCAACGTGCCCAGGTCGAGGCGCGCCGGAACCAGTGCGGCGCTGGAGGAGTTCACCGCGCGGTCGAACAGCGCGAGGCCCTGCTCGACGGTCAGCGGCGGCATGCCGGTCCGGGCCATGCGCTCGGCGTCGGCCTCGGTGAGCATGCCTTCGCCCGCCCACGCGCCCCACGCCAGCGACACGGTGTTCGGGCGGTGTTCGGCCAGCGCGTCCAGGAAGTGGTTGCCTGCTGCGTAGTTCGCCTGGCCTGCCGTGCCCCACGTGCCGGCGAGCGACGAGAACAGCACGAGCGGAACGGACGGCAGCGCCTGGGCGAGGTTCCAGGCCGCATCGACCTTAGGGCGCAACACCGGGTGCAGGCGCTCTGGCGTCAGCGAGGAGATCACGCCGTCGTCCAACACACCGGCGCTGTGCACGACGGCGGTGATGTCGTGCGCGGAGACCAGTGCGGTCACGGCGGACGCGTCGGTGACGTCGCATGCCAGCACAGAGACGTTGGCGCCCAACGCTTCCAGTTCCGACACGTCGCCCGTGCCGCGGCGGCTGACGAGCACCAGGTTCCGCACGCCGTGCTCGGTGATCAGGTGCTTGGCGACGATCTTGCCGAGGCCGCCGGTACCGCCGGTGATCAGGACCTTCGTACCCCACTCGATCGGGGCTTCCTCGATGTCGGCGCGGGCGAGGCGGGGTGCGTAGATCTCGCCGTTCCTGAGCGCGAGCTGCGGCTCGTCGGAACCGACAGCGGCAGCAAGAGCGGCATCGGAGGCGTCTGTGCCGTCGAGTTCGATCAGCGAGAAGCGGCCCGGTGACTCGGACTGCGCCGAACGCACCATGCCCCACACAGCGGCGGAGGCGAGGTCGGTGCTGCTCGTGACGAAGACGACGCGCTCGTCGCGTTCTTCCTGCAGATGTCCGAGAACTCGCTCCGTCAGTTCGTGCACGGAGGCGACGACGTCTTCGCTGCCCTGCAACGGGATGACCAGGACGTCGTCCGTGCTGTCGACTGCGGGAACCGTCACCGGCACCCAGTCGACCTGGAACAGCGAGTCACGGTCCACAGAGGACTCAGCCGCGACCGCGCGCACCACCAGCGAGTCGACCGACGCGACCGGCGCACCGGCACTATCGACCGCGGCGATGGCGTAGGCGTTGTCACCGGAACGGGTCAGGCGGACTCGCAGCAAAGAGGCGCCGGTCGCGTGCAGCGACACGCCTTCCCACGAGAACGGCAGTCCGGCCTCGCCCTCGCCGGACACGATCGCGGCGTGCAGGGCGGCGTCCAGGAGTGCCGGGTGCAGGCCGAATCCGGCCGGGTCGACGCCTTCGGGGAGCTCGACCTCGGCGTAGGTGACGCCGTCGTCGCCGCGCCAGGCTTTGCGCAGTCCCTGGAAGACGGGCCCGTATTCGAAGCCCATCGCGGCGAAGTTGTCGTAGTCGATGTCCAGGGCGGTGGCGCCGGCGGGCGGCCAGACCGTGGTGTCGAAGGCGACCTCACGGGCGGGCGCGCCCAGCACGCCGATCGCGTGCTGGGTCCACGGTTCGTCGTCGGAGCCCTCGGCGCGCGAGTAGATCTTGACGGTGCGGCGGCCGTTCGCGTCGGCGTTGCCGATCCACAGCTGCACCTGGACGCCGCCGCGTTCCGGCACGATCAGTGGTGCCGTCAGCGTCAGTTCCTCGACGCGGTCGCAGCCGACCTCGTCGCCGGCGCGGATCGCGAGCTCCAGGTAGGCGGTGCCGGGCAGCAGGACCGTGCCGCGCACGGCGTGGTCGACCAGCCACGGGTGGGTCTGGCGGGTGAGGCGGCCGGTGAGCAGCGCGCCGTCCTGGTCGGCGAACGAGACGGTCGCTGTCAGCAGCGGGTGGTGTGCCGCGCCGAGGCCGGCGGCGCGCGGGTCCTGGAAACCGCCGCCGCCCTTGGGCCAGTAGCGCTTGGTCTGGAACGCGTACGTCGGCAGGTCGACGCGCTTTGCGTTGGTGTGCGCGAAGTAGGCGTTCCAGTCGAGCTTCGCGCCGCGGACGTGCAGCTCGGCGAGCGCTTTGCTGATCGACTCTTGTTCGTCGCGGTCCTTGCGCAGCAACGGGATCGTGGTGATGTCGTCGGCGGATTCCTGCGCCATCGCGGACAGGATGCCGTCGGGGCCGATCTCGACGAACTGCGTGACGCCGTGGTTCGTCAGCCACTTGATGCCGTCGGCGAACCTGACTGACTCGCGGACGTGACTGACCCAGTAGTCCGGTGACGTGATCTGCTCGATCCGGGCCTGCTCACCGGTGACGTTCGAGACGAGCGGGATGATCGGTGCGTCGAAGGTGATCTGCTCGATCGCTGCGCGGAACTCGTCGAGCATCGGCTCCATCAGCGGCGAGTGGAACGCGTGGCTGACGGCGAGCTGGCGGGTCTTGCGATCGTTGAACTGTTCAACGATCCTTCGTGCCTCTTGTTCAACGCCTGCGATCACGACGCTGGTGGGACCGTTGATGGCGGCGATGGACACGCCATCGGTGAGATGCGGGGTGACCTCGTCCTCGGTGGCCTGGATGGCGATCATCACGCCGCCGGCCGGGAGGTCCTGCATGAGGTTCGCACGGGCGGTGATCAGCTTGGCGGCGTCTTCGAGGCTGAAGACGCCGGCGATGTGCGCGGCGGCGATCTCGCCGATGGAGTGGCCGGCGACGAAGTCCGGCTTCAGGCCCCACGACTCGGCGAGGTGGTAGAGGGCGACCTCGACGGCGAACAGCGCTGGCTGGGTGTGGCGGGTCTGGTCGAGGGCTTCCTGGCGGTCGCCCCAGATGACGTCCTTGAGCTTCGGGTCGAGGTGTTGCAGGACGGCGTCGAAGGCTTCGGCGAAGACCGGGAAGCGGGTGTGCAGGGTCTTGCCCATGCCGATGCGTTGGGCGCCTTGGCCGGTGAAGAGGAACGCCTGCTTGGCGCGGGCCGCCGTGCCCTGGATGAGGCCGGGAGTGGTGGTGCCGTTCGCGAGGGCTTCGAGGCCGGTGCGGAGGTCGCCGGCGATCGCCGCGCGGTGGTCGAACGACGCGCGGGTGGTGGCGAGCGAGTAGGCGAGGTCGAGGGGTTCGGCGTCGACGTCGAGGAGTCGCTCGGCCTGGGCGCGCAACGCCTCCCGCGACCGGCCCGACACCAGGAACGGCACCGCGCCCGACTGAATCGATCCCGCCTGGCCCCCCTGGGGGGAGAACGAGGTCCCCACTCCAAGCGTCCCACGAGGGGCCGACGATTCCTGGGGTTGAAGATCGGCAGTGGCGGAGTTGTCCACAGGGGCCGAGCTGTCCACAGGTTCGGGGTCTGGGGCTTGCTCGATGATGGTGTGTGCGTTAGTGCCGGAGAGGCCGAAGGAGGAGACGGCGGCTCGGCGGGGTTGGCCGGTTGAGGGCCACGGGGTGTTGGAGGTGGCCAGCTGGATGGCGCCGGCGTCCCAGTCGACGTGGCTTGACGGGGTGTCCACGCCGAGGGTCTGGGGGACGACGCCCGCGCGGATGGCCATGATCATCTTGATCACGCCGGCCACGCCCGCGGCGGCCTGGGTGTGGCTGATGTTGGACTTGATCGAGCCGAGCAACAGCGGCTGGTCAGCAGGACGGCTGCGGCCGTAGGTGGCCAGGAGGGCCTGGGCCTCTACCGGGTCGCCCAGGACCGTGCCGGTGCCGTGGGCCTCCACTACGTCGATCTGGTCGCTGGTCAGGCGGGCGTTCAGCAGGGCGGACTTGATCACGCGTTGCTGGGAGGGGCCGTTCGGGGCCGTCAAGCCGTTCGAGGCGCCGTCCTGGTTGACGGCGGAACCGCGCAGGACGGCCAGAACCTCGTGGCCGTTGCGACGAGCGTCGGAGAGGCGCTCGAGTACGAGCATGCCCACGCCCTCGGACCAGCCCGTGCCGTCGGCCGAGTCGGCGAACGAGCGGCAGCGGCCGTCGGAGGACAGGCCGCCCTGACGGGAGAACTCCACGAAGGTCGCGGGGTTCGCCATGACGGTGACACCGCCGGCCAGGGCCAGGGAGGATTCACCGGCGCGCAGTGACTGCATCGCCAGGTGCATTGCCACCAAAGAAGAAGAGCAGGCGGTGTCGAGGGTGACGGACGGACCGACGAAGCCGAGGGTGTAGGAGATGCGGCCCGAGATCACCGAGTTCGACGATCCCAGCAGGACCATGCCCTCGCCGCCCTCACCGGGGCCGAGCTGGTAGTCCTGGTTCATCGCGCCCGCGAAGACGGCGGTGGCGGAACCCTTCAGCTGCTGCGGGTCGATGCCCGCTCGCTCCAGGGCTTCCCAGGTGACCTCGAGCAGCACGCGCTGCTGCGGGTTCATGCCCAGGGCCTCGCGCGGGGAGATGCCGAAGAAGTCCGCGTCGAACTCGCCGGCGCCCTCCAGGAAGCCGCCCTGGTCGCTCGACGACAGGGCGAGCATCTCCGGGTCCCAGCCGCGATCCGTTGGGAAGGCGCGGATGCCGTGCTCGCCGTTCACGACCATCTGCCACAGATCTTCGGGACTGCGCACCCCGCCGGGGAAACGGCAGCCGATGCCGACGACGGCGATCGGTTCCGACGCGGCCGCTTCGAGGTCCTGCAGGCGCCGCTTGGTGCGCTGAAGGTCCGTACTGGCCCGGCGGAGGTAGTCCCGGAGCTTCTGTTCGTTGTCCATCCCTCAACCCATCTCGAGACGCGACCTGTCAGGAATCCTCGCGTCGGAGCGCCTGGCATACCCCTAGAAACGAACAGGGGCGCCTCTACAGGAGAGGCGCCCCACCAACAGAAAACGTCACCAGGTAACGGGAAGCTCCCGCAGCGAGTAGACGATCGCGCCGTCGCGGAAACGCAGTTCGTCGGCCGGTTTCGCCAACGCCAGCGTCGGAATGCGGGTGATCAGCGTCAGCAGAGCCACCTGAAGTTCCACGCGCGACAGGAACTTCGCGATGCAGCTGTGGATGCCGTGCCCGAACGCCAGCGGTGTCGAGTCCTTCCGCGTGATGTCCAGGGCGTCGGCGTCGGCGTAAACCGACTCGTCGCGGTCGGCGGACGACAGCAGGGCGATGATCCCCTCCCCCGCCTTGATCGGCTGGCCCGCGATCTCCAGGTCCACTTTGGCCACTCGCCCGACACCGCACTGCATCACGTTCTGGTGCCGCAACAACTCTTCGACGGCGCCGACGATCAGGTCCGGGTTCTCGCGCAGCTTCACGAGCTGCTCCGGGTGTTCCAGCAACGTCAGGATGCTCAACGCGATTGACGACGCCGTGGTGTCGTAGCCGGCCGACAGGAGCATCATGCCGATGACAACCGCTTCCTCGCGTTTCAGCTCGCCGGCCGCCATCTGGTTCGACACGAGCCGGCCGAGCACGTCGTCGGTGGGCTCCTTCTCCTTCTGCGCCACCAGCTTCGTCAGATAACCGAAGAGCGCTCCCGCCGCGGCGTTGCGGTGGGCCTGCGACGAGGTCGTCTCCACCAGGGTGTTGATCCAGCGGCCGAACGCCATGCGGTCCTTGTAGGGGACGCCCAGCAGCTCGCACACGACGGTCAACGGGATCGGGCGCGCGAAGTGCGTGACCAGGTCGACCGGCTGCGGCAGCTTCAGGATCGCGTCGATCCGCTCGTCCACCAGCTTCTGCGCCGACGGACGGATGTCCTCGGCCCTCTTCTTGGTGAACATCGACATGATCATGCGCCGGTAGCGGGTGTGGTCCGGCGGGTCGACTGTCACGAACGCGCCCGGCTGCGGGTCCACCGGGAACAGGTACCGCGGGTAGCCGGGGTTCATCACCTCGGCGGAGAACCGTTCCGTGTCAGCGAGAAGAGCACGCACGTCGTGATACCTGGCCACCAGCCACGCCGTGTCGCCCGCCGGTGTGATCACCTTCTGGACCGGGCGGTCGGCGCGCAGCCGGGCGTACTCCGGCGGCAGGTCCAGCGGCCGGTGCGGGTCGCGGGCGAACGGGAACGGGCACGCCGAGGCCGGCGCGATTACTTCTTCCGTCATCGCGGGAAACCTTCAGTCGGAGGTGCGGAATCGGTTGATCGCGTCGATGTTCCTGTCGCGCAGCTCGTGGTCCAGCACGCCCAGGCCCTCCGCCGGTGCCAGGCACAGCACGCCGACCTTGCCCTGGTGCGCGTTGCGGTGCACGTCGTGAGCGGCCTGGCCGGTGTCTTCGAGCGAGTACACCTTGGACAGTGTCGGGTGGATTTTGCCCTTGGCCACCAACCGGTTCGCCTCCCAGGCCTCGCGGTAGTTGGCGAAGTGGGACGAGATGATGTGCTTGAGGTTCATCCACAGGTAGCGGTTGTCGTATTGGTGCAGGTAACCGGACGTCGACGCGCAGGTGACGATCTTGCCGCCCTTGCGCGCGACGAAGACGCTGGCACCGAACGTCTCGCGGCCCGGATGTTCGAAGACGATGTCCGGGTCCTCGCCGCCGGTCAGCTCACGGATGCGCGCGCCGAACCGCTTCCACTCGCGCGGATCCTGCGTGTGCTCGTCCTTCCAGAACCGGTAGCCCTCGGCGGAGCGGTCGATGATCAACGAGGCGCCCATCGCGCGGCAGATCTCCGCCTTGTCCGGCGATGACACGACACAGACAGGGGTTGCGCCGCCGTTCAAAGCGAACTGCGTGGCGTAGGAACCAAGTCCGCCGGACGCGCCCCAGATCAGCACGGTGTCGCCCTGCTTCATGTTGCCGCCGTTCACAGACACCAGCTGCCGGTACGCGGTGGAGTTGACCAGACCGGGCGAGGCGGCCTCTTCCCAGGTCAGGTGCTCGGGCTTCGGCATCAGCTGGTTCGCCTTGACCAGCGCCAGGTCGGCCAGGCCGCCGAAGTTCGTCTCGAAGCCCCAGATCCGCTGCTGCGGGTCGAGCATCGTGTCGTTGTGGCCGTCCGGGTGCTCCAACGGCACGTCCAGGCAGTGCGCGACCACGCGATCGCCCGGCTGCCACACCGTCACGCCAGGCCCGACGCGCAGCACGACGCCGGCGAGGTCGGACCCCACCACGTGGTACGGCAGATCGTGCCGGCCGCCCAGCCGGCGCAGGAACCCGAACGTCGACAGCGGCTCGAAGATCGAGGTCCACACGGTGTTGTAGTTGATCGCGGACGCCATCACGGCGATCAACGCCTCACCCGGCGCGAGCTCCGGCGTCGCCACCTCCCGAACTCGAAGCGACTGCCGCGGGTCCTTGTCGCGAGTCTCAAGCCCCGCGAACATCTCCGTGTCGCTCTCCTGCACGACGACGGCGCGGTAGCTCTCCGGCACCGGAAGCGCCTCGAAGTCCCGCGCCACCGCGTCGTCCGATTCGATAGCGCTGAGGATCTCGCTCATGCCCTAGACGGTAGGAGAGCGAACGCTAGGGAATGCCCGCGAGAAACTGCGGTGTGCTGGACCGCGTGCTCGTCAGATTCCTGAACACCCACCTCCGGCCGTACCGGGGAACACTCGTGCTCCTGGTGGTGCTCCAGCTGGTCCAGACGGCCGCGACCCTGCTGCTGCCCACGCTCAACGCGCAGATCATCGACAACGGGGTGCTCCGCGGCGACGCCGGCTACATCTGGGGTACCGGCCTCACCATGCTCGGGGTGGCCGCGGTGCAGATCCTCACCGCGAGCGGCGCGATGCTGCTCAGCTCCCGCATGTCCGCCGGCCTCGGCAGGGACCTGCGGCACAAGGTGTTCCGCAAGGTCATGAACCTGTCGGCACGCGAAGTCGACCAGATCGGCGCGCCGTCGCTGATCACCAGGACCGTCAACGACGTCCAGCAGGTCCAGAGCATCGTCCTGACCACCGCCGACGTCGCCGTGTCGGCGATCATCATGTGCGTCGGCGGTGTCGCGCTGGCGCTGGTGCAGGACGTGCCGGTGTCGACGATCCTGATCGCACTGGTGGCGATCGTGATCATCGGTCTGGTCCTGATGCTGCGCAGGCTCTCGCCGTTCTACGAGGCGATGCAGACCTTCCTGGACCGCATCAACCACCTGCTGCGCGAGCAGATCACCGGAGTGCGGGTGATCCGGGCGTTCGTCCGCGACCAGCACGAACGCGGCCGCTTCGACGCCACCAACCGCGACCTCTACGGCACGACGCTGCGGGTCGGCCGGATCATGGCGGCACTGCCGGTGATGGTCATGACCGTGATGAACGTGCTGACCGTCGCGATCATCTGGTTCTCCGGCCACCGCATCGACAACGGCACCATGCAGCTCGGCGCACTGCTCGCGCTGCTGTCCTACGTCACGCTGATCATCGTCGCGATCATCATGGCGATGCTGGTCTTCACCGAAGCCCCGCGCGCGGCGGTGTCCGCCGGCCGCGTGAACGAGGTGCTGCGGGCTCAGTCCAGCATCAAGCCGCCCGAAAAGCCCGTCAAAACGATGAAAGCCCAGGGCCACCTGGAGCTCCGCGCTGCCACGTTCGGCTATCCAGGCGCGGAAAAACCGGTGCTGCGCGACGTCGACCTCGTCGCCAGACCGGGCGAGACGATCGCGATCCTCGGCAGCACGGGAAGCGGCAAGTCGACGCTCCTGTCGCTCGCGTTGCGGCTGTACGACGTCACGGGCGGCGAGGTGCGGATCAACGGCGTGGACATCCGCGACCTGGATCCGTTGGCACTGCACGAGGTCGTCGGGTACGTGCCGCAGAAGGCGCACCTGTTCAGCGGCACGATCGCGTCGAACCTCCGGTACGGCAAGGAAGACGCTTCGGACGACGAGCTGTGGCACGCGCTGGAGATCGCGCAGGCCGCCGAGTTCGTCCGGCCGCTCGGCCTGGACGCGCCGATCAGCCAGGGCGGCTCGAACGTCTCAGGTGGACAGCGGCAACGACTCGCGATCGCCCGAACACTGGTGCGAAAACCCGAGATCTACCTGCTCGACGACTGCTTCTCCGCGCTCGACCTCGGCACCGAGGCCCGGTTGCGCAACGCCCTGGCACAAGAACTCGGCACCGCCACGATCCTGCTGGTGACGCAACGGATCAGCACCGTCGAGGCGGCGTCGCGGGTCATCGTGCTGGAGGACGGCCAGGTCGTCGGCTCCGGCACGCACGCGGAGCTGATCGGCACCAACCAGACCTACCGGGAGATCGCCCTCTCCCAGCCTGTTGGAGGGGCCGTCGGATGACACTGCTCGCAGATCCCGAAGTGCCCGTCGAGGCCGAGGAACGACGCAAACCCAGCACCAGCAAGAGGTTGTTCGGGTTGCTGCTGCCGTACCGGGGCAAGCTGGTCGTGATCGGGTTGCTCGCGGTCGTGTCGATCGGGCTCAACCTGCTCGGCCCGATCCTGCTCGGCCGCGCCACCGACCTCATCTTCACCGGCCTGGTCGGCCGCACGCTGCCCGCCGGCGCCACCGAGGAGCAGATCCTCGCCCAGCTGCGGGACCAGGGCAAGGACACGCTCGCCAACGTCATCAGCACCGTCGACGTCGTACCCGGCCAGGGCGTCGACTTCGGCGCGCTCGGCCAGCTGCTGCTCGTGATCATGGGCCTGTACGTGGTCGGGTCGCTGAGCATGCTGGTGCAGGGCCGGGTCGTCACGAACATCGTCCAGCACGCGGTCTACCAGCTGCGCGAGGAGATCGACGCGAAGCTCACCCGGCTGCCGTTGTCCTACTTCGACCGCAACCCGCGCGGCGAGGTGCTCTCCCGCGTCTCCAACGACGTCGACAACCTGCAGCGGACCGTGCAGCTGTCGATCGGCCAGATGCTCACGTCCGTCATCAGCGTCTTCGGCGTGCTGGCGATCATGCTGGTGATCTCCGTCGAACTGGCCGTGCTGGTGCTGGTCTGCGTGCCGATCGCGCTGGTGCTGGCCGCGTGGATCTCCAAGCGCGCCATGCCGAAGTTCGCCGAGCAGTGGCAGTCGACGGGTGTGTTGAACGCGCACGTCGAGGAGATGTACAGCGGGCACGCGCTGATCACCGCGTTCGGGCGTCAGGAGCAGGCCGCGCGGGAGTTCGCCGAGCGCAACGAGACCATGTACCGGTCGTCGTTCAGCGCGCAGGCGATCTCCGGCCTGATCGGGCCCGCGACCCGGTTCATCACCGATCTCAACTACGTGCTGGTGGCCGTCGTCGGCGCGTTGCGGGTGGCCGGCGGGAGTGTGTCGATCGGTGACGTGCAGGCGTTCATCCAGTACTCCGGCATGTTCTCCCGGCCGATCATCGACGTCGCGAACTTCTCCGGCCAGCTGCAGTCCGGGATCGCGTCGGCGCAGCGGGTGTTCGAGCTGCTGGACGAGCCGGAGCAGTCCGCTGCACCTGCCAAGCCCGCTGTCGTCTCCCCCGTCTGCGGCCACGTCGAGTTCTCGCGCGTCTCGTTCCGGTACACCCCGGAGAAGCCGCTGATCGACGACCTGTCGCTCACGGCGGCACCTGGCCAGCTCGTCGCGATCGTCGGGCCGACGGGTGCCGGCAAGACGACGCTGGGCAACCTGTTGCTGCGGTTCTACGACCTTCAGAGCGGCCGGATCCTGTTGGACGGCACGGACATCACGGCGATGACCCGGGATGATCTGCGGTCGGCGATCGGGCTGGTCTCGCAGGACACGTGGCTGTTCGAGGGCACGATCGCCGAGAACATCGCCTACGGACGACCTGGGGCGACTCGGGAAGAGGTGGTCGAGGCCGCGAAAGCCATGTGCGTCGACCGGTTCGTGCGGTCGCTGCCCGACGGCTACGACACGGTGCTCGACGAGGAGCACGGCGGGCTGTCCGCGGGTGAACGACAGCTGATCACGCTCGCCCGCGCGTTCCTCGCCCAGCCGGCGATCCTGCTGCTGGACGAGGCCACGTCGTCGATCGACACCCGCACCGAGGTGCTGATCCAGCAGGCGATGACGTCGCTGCGGGCCGGGCGGACCAGCTTCGTGATCGCGCATCGGCTGTCCACGATCCGCAACGCCGACCTCATCGTCGTGATGGACCAGGGTGCGGTGGTGGAACGGGGCACGCACGAGGAGCTCATCGCTGCCAACGGCTACTACGCCCGGCTGCACACCGCCTGAACGTGGAGGGCACGGCACGTCTGACGGCAGGCCCGACGACCACCGGCCGCGTGAGGAGTCGGGTGTCGAGAGAAGCGTGGAGTACGCGGACGACCGCACGATCACCTGGCGTGCGCCGGCAGCGCGAAAGCTGACCATCGCGGTGGCGTGGAGCGAGCCGACGGACGACCCGGCGACGTGGTTCGCCGTCGACCTGCCGTTCCAGCGGCACTAACCCAGGACGAACGGGATCGCGAGGTCCCCCAGCTCGGCGCGCTCCGCCTCGGTCGGGGCGCGCCGTCCCGTTCCCACCAGCAGCACATCGGTGGACGACCAGTGCGCGGGGAACGCGCCGGCGATCTGCTCCAGCATCTCGCGGCACCTGGCCAGCGACGACGCCGACGGGCCGGCCAGGTGCGGCAGGTGGGCGACCAGGTCGAGGTGGTGCAGCGTCCACTCCCAGACGTAAGCGCCCAGGTAGCCGGCCGTGCACAGCACCATGTCCTGGGTGCTGACCTTCAACGTCGGATCGGCCAGCTGCGCCGCCCGCAGCGCCGCCTGGCCCACGTCGTCGACGTGGTGTTTCAGCATCCACGGTTCGTCGTAGGCCGCGGCGAGCCGGACCGTCAACGCCGCGAGCGGGTCGTCAGCGGGTGCGTGCGAGACCTTCCAGTAGGTCACGGAGTCGTGCGTGACGAGGTCTGCGGTGGGTGTCACCAGCGTGATCAGCACGTCCTGCGCGTCGATCACCAGATGGCACACCAGGTCCCGCACCAGCCAGCCCGCGCACCCGGACGGCTGGGCGAAGTCGGAGTCGGTGAGCTCGCCGACCGCTTCGAGAAGCGCCCCCAGGGCAAGCGAAAAAGAGTCCACAGCCGCAAAACTACAGCGGCTGCGGACTCCCGGCAGAGGATCTCTACCAGCTGGCGGCGGCCAGCAGGTCGCCGTACTCGTGCTCGGTGGCGACGTGCTTGAGGTCGGCCTCCACCATCATCTTCATCAGCGCCGAGAAGTCGACCTCGGGCTTCCAGCCGAGCTCACCGGTCACCCGGCTGGTGTCGGCGCAGAGGATCTCGACCTCGGCCGGGCGGACCAGCACCGGGTCGATGTACACGTGGTCCTCCCAGTTGAGGCCGACGTGCTCGAACGCCAGGCGCACGGCGTCGCGCACCGAGTGCATCTGACCGGTGCCGACGACGTAGTCCTCCGGCTCTTCCTGCTGCAGCATCATGTGCATCGCGCGCACGTAGTCGCCGGCGAAACCCCAGTCGCGCAACGCGTCCAGGTTGCCCAACGCCAGCTTGTCCTGCAGGCCCAGCTTGATCTTCGCGACACCGAGGGAGATCTTGCGGGTCACGAACTCCGCACCGCGGCGTGGCGACTCGTGGTTGAACAGGATGCCTCCCACCGCGTACATGCCGAACGACTCGCGGTAGTTGCGGGTGATGAAGTGCCCGTAGGCCTTCGCCACGCCGTACGGGCTGCGCGGGTGGAAGATCGTGGTCTCGCGCTGGGGCGTCTCGGCGGCCTTGCCGAACATCTCCGACGACGACGCCTGGTAGAAGCGGATCTGCTTGGCGGAGGCGCCGTTGTGGCGGCTGCTGGACAGGCCCGACACGATGCGGATCGCCTCGAGCACGCGCAGCACGCCCATGGCGTTGACCTCGGTCACGAGCTCCGCCTGCTGCCACGACATCGGCACGAACGAGATGGCGCCGAGGTTGTAGACCTCGTCGGGCTGCACCAGGTCCACAGCGGACACCAGCGACGCCTGGTCCATCAGGTCACCGTCCACGAAGGACAGTTCCGACATGAGCCGGGAGACCCGCATCTTGCGCGGGTTCGCCTGGCCCCTCATGAGTCCCCACACCTGGTAGCCCTGTTTGAGCAGGTGCTCGGCGAGATAGGACCCGTCCTGCCCGGTGATCCCGGTGATCAGTGCCCGCTTGGTCATCCCGTTTTCCTCTCATCAACCAAGGTCCGCAACGGGACGGACCTGAATCCCCTGCAAAACTAGAGGTTCAGGCACTAGGGGAATCGCCGGAAACCACTGCGGCGACAGCACTTCTGTTGTCCGAAAGAAAGAAATGGCCACCGGCGAACACCTTCAGGGCGAAAGCGCCGGTCGTGCGTTCACGCCACTGCCCCACCTCGTCCACCGAGGCCTTCGGGTCGGCGTCACCGGTCAGCGCGGTCACCGGGCACGCCAGCGCGGGTCCCGGCCTATAGCGATAGGTCTCCGCGGCCCGGTAATCGGCGCGGATCGCCGGAAGCACCATTCGCACCAGCTCCTCGTCGTCGAACACCCGCGCGTTCGTGCCCGCGAGCTTTCGCACCTCCGCGATGAGGCCCTCGTCGGGCAACTGGTGCACGCGGTCGTCCCGCACGATCTGCGGCGCGCGTCGTCCGGACACGAACAGCTGGTCCGGTTCGACGCGCAACGCCACCTCGAACGCGATCATCGCGCCCATGCTGTGCCCGAACAGGTGCAGCGGACGGTCGCGGGTCAGCAGCGGGGCGATCTGGTCGGCCACCGCGCGGATGTCCGCTACCAGCGGCTCTGACCTGCGGTCTTGCCTGCCTGGGTACTGGACGGCGACCAGCTCGGCGCGGCCCGCGACGTGCCGGCCGAACGGCTGGAACCAGCTCGCCGCGCCGCCCGCGTGCGGGAAGCACACCAGCCGAGGCGCGCCGTCCGGGGCCTCGGAAAACCGCCGAAACCAGAGACCGGTGTCCACGCCGTCGATGCAAACACCGTTCGGGCTGAGGAAACACCTGGAAACGGTTAGGTTGGACGGCATGGGCAAGTCCCCGGCTGTGGAGCTCGAGGTGGAGGACCGCGTCGTGCGGATCTCCAACCCCGACCGCGTCTACTTTCCCGCGCGCGGCGAGACGAAACTGGATCTCGCGAACTACTACCTGTCCGTCGGTGACGGAATCGTCCGGGCGTTGCGGGAACGGCCGTGCATGCTGCACCGCTTCCCCGAGGGCGTGAGCGGCGAGAAAGTGCACCAGAAAAGGCTTCCGCACGGCGCGCCGCCGTGGGTGCGGACCGTGCGGGTGCATTTTCCGCGCTACAACCGCCATGCGGACGAACTCTGCGTCACGCACGTCGCCGACGTGATCTGGGCCGTGCAGATGTCCACTGTGGAGTTCCACCCGTGGAACTCGCGGGCGGCCGACACGGAGAAGCCGGACGAGTGGCGCATCGACCTCGACCCCGGCCCCACGTGCTCGTTCGACCGGGTGCGGCGGGTGGCTCAGGTGGTCGAAGAGGTGCTGGCGGAGCTGGGTGCGGTGGGGTTCCCGAAGACGTCCGGGTCGAAGGGCCTGCACATCTACGTGCGGATCAAGCCCGACTACGGCTTCCAGGACGTGCGCAAGGCGGCGCTGGCGTTCGCGCACGAGGTCGAGCGACGGGCACCGGACGACGTGGAGACCACGTGGTGGCGCAAGGACCGCGACCCGTCCCTGGTGTTCGTGGACTACAACCAGAACACCCGCGACCGGACGATCGCGTCGGCGTACTCCGTGCGCGGCTTCCCCGAGGCCACCGTGTCGACGCCGATCCGCTGGGACGAGATCCCGGACGTCGACCCGCGCGAGTTCACCATCGCCACCGTGCCGAAGCGCTACGCCGAGCTGGGTGACCTGCACGCCGGCATCGACGACGCGGTGTGGTCGATCGAGCCGCTGCTGGAGTGGGCCGCCCGAGACGAACTCGAGGTTCCGGATGAATGACCAGGTCAAGTTCTCCTCGCTCGACCAGCCGCTCTTCGGTGGCACGGTCAAAGGCGACCTGGTGGAGTACCTGGACTTCGTCGCCGACCGGTTCGTGCCGGTGCTCCGCGGCCGGCCGTTGTCGGTGTGGCGGATCCTGCGTGGGCAGGACCCGTTCATGCAGAAGAACGTCCCCAAGTACACGCCGTCGTTCGTGAAGACCGTCGAGGTGTGGGCGGAGGCGTCGCACCGGCAGATCAAGTACGCGTTGTGCGACGACAAGCAGACGCTGATGTGGTTCGCGAACCAGCGCGCGGTCGAGTACCACGTGCCGCTGTTCGTCGGCGGCATGTCCGAGGACGGGCACCAGACGCACATGGTGCTCGACATCGACCCGCCGGAGGGTTCCGGGTTCGACGTCGTGGTGCACTCGGCGTTCCTGATCCGCGAGGCGCTGGGGGACGCGGGCCTGGCGGGCTTGGTCAAGACCAGCGGGGCCAAGGGCGTGCACATCTTCGTGCCGCTGGAGAAGCACGATCCGGATGACGTGGCTGCCGCGACTCGGGCGGTCGCGGCGCGGGCCGAGAAGCTGGGGCCGGAGATCGCCACCACTGCCTACATCCGGGCTGAGCGGGGCGGGAAGGTGTTCCTCGACTCGACGCGTGCCTGGGGTGCCACGGTGGTCGCCGCCTACAGTCCGCGGCTGCGGGAAGGGCTGCCGATCTCGTTCCCGGTGCCGTGGGAGTCGCTGGCCGACGTTTCGCCTGCCGACTTCACCGTGCGGACGCGGTTCGACGGCGACCCGTGGACGTCGTTGATGCCCGCGCCGCAGCAGTTGCCCTCCGACTTGATCGCGGAGGGGCACACCATCCCCGTCGCCCGCGTCGTTGCGATGCACGAGGGCAAGCGGCGCAAGGCTCAGCGCGAGCGGGAGAAGTAGGCGACGACCGCTGCCACTATGGGCAGAGTCACGTGGGCGACGGTGGTGAACGTGGGTTCGTTGGCGGACACGTACTCGTTGGCTCGCACCAGCAGTCCGGCTGCGACGGCCGTGTAGCCGGCGAACCTGGCTGTGCCGCTGGTCAGGGTGGCGATCAGCGGGACGACGATCAGGCCGGCGAGGCCGGCGTGCACGACGAACAGCGGGGCGTTGGTGAGGTGCAGGGCCGCGTCGAGGATCAGCAGAGCCGGGGCGATGGCGCTGAGCCAAGTTTGTTCTCGCCAGATGCGGTAGCCCGCCAGGCCGACGAGTCCTGCCGCGAGGACGATGAACGTGATGTCCTCGGCGTCGCCGTTGATCGACTCCAGGGCGTCGGCCGAGTCGGCTACCAGGAGGAGGCCTGCCGCGCCGAGCACGGTCGCTGCGGCTGCCAGCCACACCGGGGTCGTCTGGGTCGCTACGGCTATGACGACCGCGGCCATGCCCAACAGGAACCACGGGTAGTTGCCGCCGCTGCCGCCCAGGAGACCGGTCGTGCCTGCGAGCAGGCCCAGGGCGGCGCCGGGTAGCCAGGGGTGGTCGCGGCAGGTCAGGGTGAACATCGCGGCTACCAGCGCCCACGGCCAGATGGTGCCGAACAGGGCTGTGTTGGGGGTGGTGTCGCCCAGGTGGCCGAGGAGGCCGCCGGAGACCGACATCAGACCGACCACGAGGAGCACCAGGGCAAGGCCGGCGAGCAGGCGGGGCGCCGCCGTCCTGAGGTTCGCGGACGTGACCGCCGGCCTGATCGCGGACTCGGCGTCCGGTACCGGTGCGGCTACCGGTCTCGCCACGGCCGAGCCGGCACCGGACGCCGTGAGCCGAGTCCGCCTCGGTCCGGTGTCCCGTTCGGATCGACCCGCCGGACCACCGCCGGTGTCGCGTCCGGATCGACCCGCCGAATCGCCAGCGGTGTCGCGTCCGGATCGGCCCGCCGGATCACCGCCGGCCTCCCTCGCGTCCGGATTCGCCGAAGTGTCAGACCCGCTGAGTACCGTGGAACGCGGGGGTTCCCGATCCAGGGGGACGCCTGCGTGAGCGTGACCGGCAGCGGAACCCGAGGTGGGCGCGGTGGCCGGCTCCTCCCCCAGCGCTTTGCGCGCCGCAGCCGCCACCATGCGGCTGTCGTCGTCCGCCAGCCGCCGCAACGCGAGCCGCGCCGCCAGCACGCGCCCCTCGTGCGCCACCGACAGCATCCGGACCAGCGAGGGGATCGCGCCGGCACGCACGCCCGGCAGCGAGTGGTCGATGGCCTCCTGCAGGTCGGACGGCAACGAGGCGGGCACCGACACCGGGCGGGCGCGGCGGGCGATGTGGAGGTCGCCGCGCACGTCGAGCATCCACTTGCCGGGGGTTTGGTGCGGCGTCACGCGGCGGACTCGGTCGTAGACGTAGTCGTAGAGCTCGTCCAGGCCCACGTGGCCGTCCTGGTCGCGGTCGGCGTCGCCGGATTCCAGGCCCTCGACCAGGGCCGAGGTGAAGACCGACGGCTCGCCCTCCGAGGTGTCGGCCACGGACGCGCCTTCGAAGGCGTACTCCAGGGCCGAGGAGGCGGTGATCACGGCACGGCCGCTGCCGCCGAACTGTTCTTCCAGGCCCACGGACCCGCCGGCGCGGGCGACCATGCCGCGGCCGAACGCGCCCGAGTAGCAGCAGTCGAGGAGCAGCACGATGCGGCGGGAGCGGGAGCGGTTCATGCGGCGGGCCACGAAGTCCGCCGAGACCGCGGTGCCCGCCAGGCGGTTGAGCCTGGTGCCGGAGGTGGCGAAGTGGAGCTCGCCCGCCTCGTCCTTCACGCCGTGGCCGGAGAAGTGCAGCACCAGCAGGTCGTCGGGCGCGCGGTCGGCGAAGAAGTCCTCGACGGCCTCGTTCACCTCGGCGGCGGAAGTGTTGATCAGGGTGCGGACGTCGAAGCCGCCGATCCGCGGGTCGGCCAGGACCTCGCCCAGGCGGGCGGCATCGTGGGCGGGGGCGCGCAGGGCGGACAAGCCTGGGTCGGTGAAGTCGTAGCTGGCGATGATCAACGCGTACCGCTTCGGGCGACGTCGCTCCAGCCACTCCGCGGCGCGCGCCCGTTCGGCTTCCGAGGGAGCACCCGTCAACTCCAGCTCGTCGCCGTCGGCCGACACGGTCACGGAACGTTCGCGGCGCTGGCCGAGCCACGAGGACACGGCGTTGATCAGCGCGGCCAGGACCGTGGACTGCGAGATCGTGGTCAGCAACGTGCCCAGCTCGGCGACATCGATGGCCTTGGCGCCTTCCACAGCCCGACCGGGAACACCGGAGACAGGGGTCAGTTCCTGCAGCTCAGCCCGCAAGAACGTGGTGAGCTGCTCGATGCGCTCGTCGTCGGCCCCGTCCTCGTGGACGCGCAGTGTCACGTCGGTCATAGCGGCCTCCTACGCCAAGGAGGTCGTTCGACAACCGAAAAGCATTACGACGGGTCGGAACCCCGGAACGCGCCCCACCACAGGCCCAGCGCGGCGGCGATCACCGTCGCGGTGATCCAGCCGGTGAAGCCGCTGCCGTCGACGTAAGCCCAGAACAGGCCCACGATCGGCGCGGGCACCACGAACACGGCGTCGACCCGCAGCTGAGCGAGCAGACCGCGCGGCGCCCGCGTCTCCGGGTCGGGCTGCGCCGGGTTGTCGACGCGCCTGCCCCGCGGGTGCTTCACGACCGGCCGGCCCGACGGGTAGATGGTCACGCCGTCGACCACCGCGACCCGGCCGCCCCGCAGCTCGACGTCGACCGGAGACGGCAGCGTCACCAGCACCGGGTCGTAGTAGACGGGCAGCCACCGCTCGACCGGGCCGTCGATCTCCAGCCACGACCGCACCATCAGCCCGGACTGCAACCGGATCCGCCGCACCGACACGGTGACCGGCGAGGACCGCACACATCGAACGGCCAGCAGGACCCGCACCAGGCCAACGGCGAAAACCAGCATCGCCACGGCGAGCGAGAACGTCACGCCGCCCAGCGCGCGGTCGGTCTGCAGCAACAGGTCCGCACCGGGAATCACGGCACGAGAAGGATCCGCGGGGTCGAACGCCACCTGCGACTGCTTCCCCACGATCCGGTCGCCGTTCTCGTACGGGATGCGCGCCGACCCGGACGGCCATCGCACCTCGACCGCGCCGTCCGAATAGGACACAACACTGCCGAGCTCGCGGGACGTCATGGCAGCCAACCGGTCGTGGTCGTCCGAATAGGACAGCCACGACAGCAGGGCGACCACCGCGCAGACGAAGAACACGATCGCCGTGGCGAGAACACCATGACGCAGCGCACGAACCCGGGAACGCAACACGAGCAGCTCCAAAGAAGAAAACGAACGGCCCGGCAGGAGACCCGCCGGGCCGTTCAAGAACCTGACTACATCAGGAGGTGAAGCCCATGGTGATGTAGTCGTACGGGCGGTTCGCGTACGCGACGGCACCGAAGTTCGCCACGTTGCTCTTCACCGCGACCGCGCCGGGCAGCTGGTAGAGCGGCATCTGGTGGCCCAGCTCCCAGATCTTCTTGTCGGCCTCGTTGGTGATCTCGGCGCGCTTGGCGTCGTCGAGCTCGGCGTTGGCCTGGTCGAGCAGCTTGTTGACCTCTTCGGAGCCGATGCGACCGTAGTTCTGGTTGGTGCTGGCCGGGTCGAGGTAGTAGATGCCCTTGCCGTCCGAGAGCGGCGTGGCCGAGGCCAGCCAGCGGAAGCCGGTCATGTCGAAGTTGCCGACGTTCACGAACTGCTTGAAGAAGTCGGTCGACGGCACGGCCTGGATGTCGACCTTGGCGCCGAGCTCCTTCAGCTGCGACTGCACGAGCTTCGCGATCTGGTCGGAGACGGGGTTCGGCGACGGGATGACGTAGCGGATGACAAGTTCCTTGCCGTCCTTCTTGCGCGTCTCACCCTCGAGCTTCCAGCCCAGCTCGTCGAGCTGCTTCTTCGCGGCTTCCTTGTCGAACGACGCGACGGACGAGTTGTCCTTGTACTCCTTCGTACCGAGCAGGTAGAAGTGGTTACCGGTGATCTGCGCGTCGCCCTTGAGCATCTGGCCGAGCAGCGCCCGCGTGATGACCTTGGCGTCGATGCCGCGCATCAGCGCGACGCGGAGCTTCGGGTCCTTGAGGATCGAGGAGTCCGCACCGTTGAACGTGAGGTGCGAGTAGTCCGGCGTGATCGCCTGGCGGATGGTGACACCCTGCATCGACTTCGCCCGCGTGAAGTTGTCGATGCTGGAGCCGATCTCGAAGTAGTCGATCTGGCCGTTGGCGAGCGCGTCCGCGACGGCGGGACGGTCGACCTGACGGAAGGTGATCTTGTCCAGCTTCGGCTTCTGGCCCCACCACGCGTCGTCGCGGACGACGGTGACGAGCTTGCCGGTGCGGTCGATCGTGCCGATCTTGAACGGACCGGAGGTCACCTTCGGCGCGTCGGCCCAGCCCTTGTTGAACTCCTCGGGCGTGGCGTACGCCGACTTCGGGTAGAGCGGCGAGAAGACGCCCTTCCACTCGGCGAACTTCTTCTTGAACGTCACCTTGACGTCCTGGTCGGTCGCGCCCTTCTCGACCTTCTCGATGTCCTCGTAACCGGTCGTGGTGGCAACCTCGAAGGCCTTGTTGGTGCCGTTGAGGGCCTTCCACATGGCCTCGAAGTCCTGCCACGACAGCGCCGTGCCGTCAGACCACTTCGCCTTCGAGTTGATCTTGAACTCGAGGACCTGCGGGTCGGTGGAGGCGAGCTTCGCGTCGTCGAGGTAGTCCTTGTTGACCTCGATCGTCGAGTCGGCCTTCTGCTTGTACAGGTTCGGCAGCACGGCGTCGATCATCTTGCGGCCGTCGGCGTTGGTGCCGTCGAGCTGGTAGTAGTTCCAGTTGTCCGGCAGCTGGTCGACCGGCCAGCGGAACTCGCCGCCGTCCTTGACCTTGGACAGTTCCTGCGGGTTGATGTCCGCCTGGCCGACCGTGCCTTCCGAGCCCTTGAGCCCGGAGTCGGTCTTGCTGGGCCCCCCACACGCGGTAAGCGTGAGGGCGACCGCGACCAGCGCGGTCACTCCCACCTTGGTACGTCGACTCACTGTCGTGAACCTCCCTCGTGCCCGGACACCAGTTGCCGGGGACACTGTTCCTTCGTGCTCGCAGGTCGTCTGAGGCGACGGATGCATCAGAGGACCTGACGGATCTGGGCGAAGTGGCAGGCGGCCTCGTGGTCGGGGGCCTGCACCTCGCGCGGCGGCTCGAGCTCGATGCACGTGCGCTGCTGCTCGGGCGGCAGCGACGCGTGCAGGAAGCACCGGGTGCGGAACCGGCAGCCGGACGGCGGGTTCGCCGGGCTCGGCAGGTCGCCGGTGAGGATGATCCGCTCCCGCTGGCGTTCCTTGACCGGGTCGGGAATCGGGATCGCCGACAGCAGCGCCTGCGTGTACGGGTGGCGCGGCGCGTCGAACACCGAGTCCACCTCGCCGATCTCGATGATCTTCCCGAGGTACATCACGGCCACCCGGTCGGCGATGTGCCGCACGACGGACAGGTCGTGGGCCACGAACAGGTAGGCCAGTCCGAGCTTGGACTTGAGCTCCTCCAGCAGGTTGATGACACCTGCCTGGATGGAGACGTCCAACGCGGACACCGGCTCGTCGAGCACGACGAGCTTCGGTTCCAGCGCGAGCGCGCGTGCGATGCCGATGCGCTGCCGCTGACCGCCGGAGAACTCGCCGGGATAGCGCGACAGCTGCTCGGGACGCAGGCCGACGAGCCGCATCAGCTCCGGCACGCGCCGGTTGATCTCGTCCTTGCCGTAGCCGTGCACCTGCATCGGCTCGGCGATCACGTCGTGGATCGTCAGGCGCGGGTCGAGCGACGCCATCGGGTCCTGGAACACCACGGACATGTCCCGGCGGATCTCGAAGCGGCGCTTCGAGTCCAAAGAGGACACGTTGGTGCCGAGCACGGAGATCTCGCCGCCCATCGGCTTCTCCAGGCCGAGGATCTCCATCAGGGTCGTGGTCTTGCCGCAGCCCGACTCGCCGACCAGGCCGAGGGTCTCGCCCTCGCGGATGTCGAACGAGATGCCGGCCACGGCGTGCACGGTGCCGACGCGGCGCTTGAACACCACGCCCTTGTTGACCGGGTACTCCTTGACGACGTGGTCGAGCTCCAGCACGATGTCGCGCTGCTCGCGCGGCACCTTGGCGATCTCGGGCTCCTCGACGACCTCGGCACCGAAGATCTCGGCGGCCGCCTCGGCGCCCTCGGTGTCGGTCGCGGCGATCTCACCGGTCCTGATGCACGCGGCACGGTGCTCCGGCGAGCCGTCGACGTCGATCAGCGGTGGCTCGGCGGTGTGGCAGGCGTCGACGACCATCGGGCAGCGCGGCGCGAACGGACAACCCGGGGGAAGGTCCGTGAGCGACGGCGGCTGGCCGGTGATCGGGACGAGCGCCTGCTTCTCGCCGACGTCCAGGCGCGGGATCGAGCCGAGCAGACCGAGCGTGTACGGCATGCGCGGCTGCTGGTAGATCTCGTCGACCTTGCCGGTCTCGACGGCACGGCCCGCGTACATGACCATCAGCCGGTCCGCGAACCCGGCGACGACGCCGAGGTCGTGGGTGATGATCACGATGCCCGCGCCGGTGACCTCCTGCGCGGTCTCGAGCAGCTGCAGCACCTGGGCCTGCACCGTGACGTCGAGCGCGGTGGTCGGCTCGTCGGCGATGATCAGGTCCGGGTCGTTGGCGATCGCCATCGCGATCACCGCGCGCTGCCGCATGCCGCCGGAGAACTCGTGCGGGAACGCCTTGGCGCGTTCGGCGGCGTTCGGGATGCCGACGAGGTCGAGCAGTTCGACCGCGCGCTTGTTCGCCGCCTGCTTGGACACCGCGCCACCGCGGTGCACCAGGATCGCCTCGGCGATCTGGTCGCCGACGGTGTAGACGGGCGTCAGCGCGGACAGCGGGTCCTGGAACACCATCGCGATGCGCCGGCCGCGGATCTTGGACAGCTCCGCGTCGGTGCGGCCGATGAGCTCACGGCCCTGGAACTTGATGGAACCGCTGATGCGCGCGGACTCGGGCAGCAGACCCATGACCGCGAGCGACGACACGGACTTGCCAGAGCCGGACTCGCCGACGATGCCGAGGACCTCACCCGGTGAGACCTGGTAGCTCAGGCCGCGCACGGCCCGCACGCGGCCCGCCTCGCTGGGGAACGACACGTGGAGGTCTTCGACCTGCAGCACCGGTCCTTCGACGACCGGGTCCGCCGGTGAGTCGAACAGGATCTCCGAACTGGTCATCAGGCGGCCTTCTCCTCAGTGTCCTTCTTCTCCTTGCGGCGCACGCGCGTGGAGGTCGGGTCGAGCGCGTCACGCAGACCGTCGCCGACCCAGTTCACCGCCAGCACGAACACGACGAGGAAGCCCGCCGGGAACAGGAACAGCCACGGGAAGGTCGTTGCGGACTGGGCGTAGTTGCCGATCAGGGTGCCTAGCGAGACGTCGGGCGACTGGACGCCGAACCCGAAGTAGCTCAACCCCGTCTCGGCGAGCACCGCCGCGGCGACGTTGATGGTGGCGTCGATGATCAGCAGCGACGCCATGTTCGGCACGATGTGCTTGGCGATGATCGTCCGCGCCGGCTGGCCCATGAACCGGGCCGCCTTCACGAACTCGCGTTCCTTGAGCGTCAGCGTCATGCCGCGGACGATGCGCGCGGTGATCATCCACTGGAACGCCGCCAGCATCAGCACCAGCAGCCACCACGACTTGCCCCGGAACCACGGGCTGAGGATGGCGATGATCAGGAACGACGGCAACACCAGCAGCAGGTCGACCACCCACATGAGCGCCTTGTCGGCGACACCGAGGAAGTAGCCGGCCGTCGCCCCGACGATCGCGGCCACCGTGGTCGAGATCAGCGCCACCAGCAGACCGATGATCAGCGACTTCTGCAGTCCGCGCATGACCTGCGCGAACATGTCGGTGCCGATGTTGTCGGTGCCGAAGATGTGGTCGGCGTAGGGCGGCTGCAGGAACGCGGCGTAGTCGCGGTCTTCGTACGACCACTGGGAAAGCAACGGGCCGAGGAACGCCAGCAGGTACATCGCCACGATGATGACCAAGCCGACCAGCGCGAGCTTGTTGCGCAGGAAGCGGATGAACACCAGCCGGCCGCGCGTCATCGCCTTGCCCGGTTCGGGCGCGGCGTCGACAGGGCCGCCAGGGGCGGCGCCGGCGGTTCCCGCGGAGTCGCCCTCGTTGAGGATCACGGTCACGTCGTCACCTTGCCTAGTTCACGCGGATTCGGGGGTCGAGCGCGGCGTACAGCACGTCGGCGAGCCAGCCGGACAACAGCACGCACACCGCGACGAACAGCGTCACCGTGGCCGTGATGTTCGTGTCCTGCGCCGAGATGCCGGTGACCAGCCAGTCCCCCATGCCGTACCAGGTGAAGATCCGCTCGGTGAACGTACCGCCGACCACCAGCAGGCCGAAGCCGAACGCGAACAGGGTCGCCATCGGGATCAGCGCGGTCCGCAGGCCGTGCTTCATCAGTGCCCTGCGCCGGGTCAGGCCCTTGGCCTGCGCCGTGCGCAGGAAGTCGCTGCCCAGCACGTCGAGCATCGACGAGCGCTGGTAGCGGCTGTAGTAGGCGATCTGGCCGAGCGCGATCGCGAGCGTCGGCAGGATCAGGTGCTGGAGCCGGTCGCCGAGATGTTCGAACCAGTTGCCCTGGAAACCGGGCGTCGTCTCGCCGACGAAGATCAGCACGTTGCTGCCGATCGAGTCGTTGATGCTCTGCGCGCCGATCTTGAGCAGGTTGCCGAGCACGAGGACCGGCGTCGACAGCAATATGAAGGAGAACAGGGTCGCGAAGTAGTCGCTGAACTTGTACTGCCTGATCGCGCTCACCACGCCGATCAGCACGCCGAACAGGATGCCGAGCGTGATGCCGAGCAGGAACAGCCGCAGGCTCACGCCGATGCGCCGGCCGAGCTCGTCGGTGATCGGGCGGTCGGTGATGGTTCGGCCGAAGTCGCCCTGCACCACCCCGCCCATCCAGGTCACGAACCGCTGCGGGATCGGCTGGTCGAGGTGCAGGTCTCGTTTCTTCGCCTCGATCGACGCCGCCGGTGGCGGTGGGTTGCGTTGTTGCAACACCCCGATCGGGTCAAAGGTGGCGGAGGCCAACGTGAACGCCAGGAACGTCGCCACGAGGGCGAGCACCACGTAGTTGACCAACCGCCGCAACAGAAATCCGGCCACCCGTGTTCAGTCCTCTCCCCGGTGGTTGCGACGTCGGCACACTGGATTGCAGTGGACGAGTTGCAAGAGATTAACCGCCGATCTGGCGGACCGCCGCCCACCCCCACCATTCGCGGGGGGCCCACTGACCGGGCCATAGTCACCCATGCGTGGCGGAATGAGCGGACGAACAGCCACATCAACAGTTGACGCTCGGCAATTGTGTGTCCAAGCGTGACCATTGTGCGTCCGGATCGCTGTATTCACCGTGAAGTTCTGTCGCGGCACGGATGGAGATGACGCATCCGGGTGAATGCAATGACCGGAAGATGTGGGACAAGCAGCGCAATGTGATCAAAAACCGGGCATCACGCTGCGGAACAAGGCGGACGTGCACGGTTACTGCATCGATGCGGACCAGGTCAGGCGGCCGTCCAGCGCACCGGCAGCTCGGCCACTCCGCCCACGAGCAGCTCCGCCCTCAGGGTGAGCTGTGCCACGTCGACCGCTAGGCCGAACGTCGCAAACCGCTCGGTCAGTGCGGTGAAGATCTCGGTCAGCTCGACCCTCGCGAGGGGCGCGCCGACGCAGAACCTGGGGCCGTGGCCGAAGGTGAGGTGCGGGTTGGACTCGCGGGGCGTGAAGGCCGCGGGGTCGGGGAAGCGGGTCTCGTCGCGGTTGGCCTGGTCGATGCCGAGCAGCACCAGGTCGCCGGACGGGATGCGGACGCCGTCGATCTCGATGTCGGCCATCGCGTACCGGGGCATGCCGGAGTCTTCTCGCGGCTGTTGTGCCGGTGAGCGGTGCCGGAGGATCTCTTCGACGGCGTTCGGGATGTGGTTGGGGTTTTTGCTGAGTGCGTCCCATTGGTCGGGGTTGAGACTGAGCAGCATGACGCCGCGGTCGATCACGGCAACGGTCGTTTCATGGCCTGCGAACAGCAAACCTGCGCTGAGCTGTGCGATCAGTTCCTCTTGTCCCGGTGGGGTGCCATCGATCAGACGGGTGATGACGTCGTCGCCCGGTTCCTTCTTCTTCCGTTCGACGAGTTCACCCATGTAGGTCCACAGGTTCGTGAAGCCGTCTTCTGACTTCTGCGGGTCGTTCAGCGTGCTCATTGCCTCTGACCAGCGGCGGAACGTTTCGCGGTCGCCATATGGGACGCCGAGCAGTTCGCAGATCACCAGTACGGGCAGCGGGAACGACACGGATTCGTGGAAGTCGGCCGGTTGCGGCTGTTTCGTCAGGTCGTCGAGCAGGCCGTCGACGAGGTGCCGCACGCGTGGCCGCAGCTGCTCCATGTGCCTGGCGGAGAACGACGGGGCGAGCATCCTGCGCATCCAGGTGTGGCGCTCGTTCTCCTCCTGTTCGGTGCCCTGGGCCGGCTTGCCCAGCAGTACCGAGTCGGTGAACCTCGGCGCGTTGTCCGGATCCACGTGGCTGCGGCCCAGCCTGCGGTCCGCCAGCAACGTTTTGACCTGGTCGTAGTCCGTCACCAGCCAGGCTTCGTCACCAGCGGGCGTGGGTACGCGTTTGATCGTCATCTCTGGACTCCCCTAATCCGTCGCATACGACGCGTCGTGTCCAACGTACACTCCGGCCATGGTCGAGGACACCTCGTTTCAGGACGCCGAGGCCGTGATGGCGCATCTGCGGGCGTTGCGGCAGGAGCTGCTGACGACGTCGGTCGAGCCGGCCGGGGACACCGCTCGGAGTGGGTTGACCGCCCCTCAGGTCAGCCTGATCCGGTCGTTGGTGAACGAGGGATCGGCGACCGTGACGGAGCTGGCGCGGCGGTTGAGCCTGTCGCACTCCACGACTTCGGGGATCGTGGATCGGCTGCAGGCTCGCGGGTTGGTGACGCGGGAGGTCGATCCGGCTGACCGGCGGTTCACGCGGGTGCAGGTGACCGCGCCGGTGCAGGGTTACACGCGGGAGATCTCGGAAGGTCCGTACGGGCGGCTGACGCGCGCGCTCGACGCGGCTTCGGCTGCAGAGCGGAAGGCCGTGCTGGGCGGGCTGGAGACGTTGCGGGCGCTGCTGGCTAGGTGAGGCGCCAGAGCCGGTCCCCCGCGATCACGAACACCTGACCGCCCGCGACTTCCGCTGCTTTGACGTCACCGGTGGGCCCGTCGGCGGGGCGGGAGTCCTTTTCGGACACGAGCTGCACGCCGTTGTGGTTGACGAACAACGTCGGCGTGCCGTTGATCGGGACGGGTGCGGCGAGGTCCTGGTCGTCACCGACCGGGATGTCCGGCGTGGTCAGCTTCTTCCAGTCCGGGCCGGACCACCAGGCGAGCTTGCCCTTGCTGCGGCCGACCACGTGACACGCGCCGTCCCAGCAGCGGGCGGCCAGCGCGGCGTCGCCGTCCGGGAGGGTCGCGGTGGTCCACGTCCTGCCGTCGTACTGCCAGACCGCGGCGCTGACCACGCCCTTGGCGATCTGCCAGCCGACGACGAGGACACCGTCGCCGTGCTGCGCCACGGCCATCGGAAAGCGGAGGAGCTCCTGCGAGCTCTCCAGGACGGTGCCGGCTGAGGGCTGGCGGCTCCACGTGTCCGCGGCGTACGTCCACATCGCGATGTCGAGGCCTGCCTTGGCGCTCTGCCAGGTGCCGATGATGAGCGGGCCCTGCGGCGTGCGGGCCACGCCGAGGAGTTCGCCGGCGCCGTAGCCGCCGAACGTGCTGAACCCCTGCGGTTTCTCGACGATCTGACTGGTGTCGCCGGTCCAGGCGCTCCACCGGACGTTGCCGTGCGCGCCGCCGCGTTCGCCGCCCACGCCGGTGATGGTGGTGCCGTCGGAGGTGATCCCGTACCAGTGCGCTTCCTTGCCGTACGGGGTGGCCGGGGTGAGGCGGACGTTGCTCAGGGCGCCGTCCTTGCCGCGGGTGGCGAGTTCCGGGTGGTCGGACGGGCGGGTGCCGATGACGAGCAGGTCGCCGTGCGTCGCCAGGGCTTCCGGCGCGGCGAGGTCGACGGCGGTGAAGCCGGCCCCGCTCGTGGTCGACGACGAACAACCGGTGAGGACGAGCAAAACCGCCAGCGTCAGCCTCCGCATGCGGGCCAGTATCGACCACATGCGCCCCGAACCCGGTCAAGTTCTGCACTTCTCCGAGGATCCGTCGATCATGCGGTTCGTGCCGCACCTCGCGGCCACCGCGCAGCAGCCCGGTGAGTACGTGTGGGCGGTGGACTGGGGCCGCTCGCCCGACTACTGGTTCCCCCGGCAGTGCCCGAGGGCGATGGCGTGGACGACACCCGCCAGCACGGCCGGAGACCGCGACCTGATCATCGGGCCCGGCTGCGGTGACCGGGTGCACGCGGTGGAGTACGGGTGGCTGGAGCGGATGCGGACCGTCGAGCTCTACGCGTACCGGTTGCCCGCCGGCGTGTTCCGGCCGTTCGGCGAGGAGGGCGACGGCCGCGGGCACGCCGTGGTGGCCACCGAGCCGGTGGTGCCGCTCGGGCCGGCCGAACGCGTCGGCGATTTGTTCGAGTTGCACGAAGAGGCCGGAATCGCGCTGCGGGTGCTGCCGAACCTGTGGCCGTTCTGGGACGCGGTGACCGTGAGCTCACTCGGGTGGAGTGGCATCAGGCTGAGGAATGCTCGCAGGCGTTCAGTGGAATGATCTGCGCCCATGCGGGTGCTGCTGGTGGAGGACGACGAGCCGATCGCGGAATCGCTCACACGCGGGCTGTCCCGCTACGGGTTCGAGGTGCGGTGGGTGCTCACCGGAGCGGACGCACTGGCCACGGCCGAGGACTTCGCGCTGGTGCTGGTCGACCTCGGGCTGCCCGACATGGACGGCCTGGACGTGTGCCGGGAGCTGCGGGCGCGCGGTGACGTGCCGATCATCGTGATCAGCGCGCGGTCCGACGAGGTCGACCGGGTGGTCGGGCTGGAGATCGGCGCCGACGACTACGTGACCAAACCGTTCGGCGTGCGGGAGGTCGTGGCTCGCATGCGGGCCGTGCTGCGGCGGGTGCAGCCGAAGACGGAGACCGAACCGGCGCAGGAGCACGGGCGGCTGCGGATAGACCGGCGCGGGCGCAGGGTGCACCTCGACGGCGCGGAGGTCGACCTCACGCCCAAGGAGTTCGACCTGCTGGCGTTCCTCGCCGAGGAGCCGGGCGCGGTGTTCACCCGCGAGCAGATCATGGAGGCGGTGTGGGACGAGAACTGGTTCGGGCCCACCAAGACGCTGGACGTGCACGTGGGGGTGCTGCGGCGCAAGCTCGGTGACGCGGCGGCGCTGGAGACCGTGCGGGGCGTCGGATTCCGGTTGGTGCTCACGTGATCCGCCAACTCGTCTGGAGCTACGTGCTGCTGGTCGCGGTGGCGATCGCGGCGTTCACGGTGCCGGTGGCGTTCACGTTGAACCAGCAGCTCTACGGCGACGCGGAGAACACGGCGCGGCGTGAGGCCGACACGGCGGCTTTGCTGCTCGCATCCGGTGACACGCGGTCGCTGAGTGCTCTGGCCGACGCCTACGAACGGCAGACGCTCGGCAAGATCGACGTCCTCGGGCCCGAGCCGGCCAACAAGGTCTGGGACTCCGAGGGTCTCAAGCTCACCGTGCAGGCGAAGAAACCGGACGGCACCGTCGTCGGCGCGATCCGGCTGTCCTATCCGGACGATCCGATCGTGCAGAGGCTCTGGCAGATCTGGGGGTTCCGCGCGGCACTGGCGGTCGGCGTGCTGATCGTGGCGGCGTTCCTCGGGGTGTGGCTGGCGAGGCGGGTCACGCGGCCGCTCAGGGAGCTGAACGCGATGGCCGCGCGGTTGCGAGACGGCGACCTGACCGCGCGGGCCGAGGAGACCGGGCCGCCCGAGACCCGCACGCTGGCGCGGACGTTGAACACCGCGACCGAGACGATCGACACGCTGGTCGGCTCGCAGCGGGCGTTCATCGGCGACGCCTCGCACCAGTTGCGCACGCCGCTGACCGCTCTGCGGCTGTCGTTGGACAACGTGGCGGACGGCGTCGACGACCCGCACGTCCGCGAGGACGTCGAGATGGCGACCGCCGAGGTCGTGCGGATGTCCCGGCTGGTCAACGGGTTGCTGGCACTGGCACGGGCAGAGGCCGACGTCGCGCACCCAGAACCCGTGCAGGTGCTGGACGTCGTCGCGGAACGGTTCACCGCGTGGCGCGCGGCGGCCGACGAGCGGTCGATCTCCCTCGTCAGCGAGGGCTTCGACATCCGGGTCCTCGCCACTCCGGGGCACCTCGAGCAAGTGCTGGACAACGTGCTGTCCAACGCGCTCGAGGTGTCCCCGGACGGCGGCAGGATCCTCGTCCGCACCACCCGGCCGGGGCTGCTGGAGGTCATCGACTCCGGGCCGGGGCTGGGTGACGCGGACCGAGCGCGGGCGTTCGACCGGTTCTGGCGCGGTCAGGGACTGACCGGCAAGGGCGGGTCCGGTCTCGGCCTCGCGATCGTGAAGCAGCTCGTCACCGACGACGGCGGCACCGTCAGCCTGGCCGCTGCTCCCGGCGGCGGGCTGTGCGTGCGGATCAGACTTTCTCCGGCATCGCCGACGAGTGGTGGTTCACGATGAGCCACTTGCCGTCGACCTTCTCGTAGACGAACGTGTAGCGGGCGTCCACAGTGGTCGGCTTGCCGTCCTGGGTGAGCGCGAACCGGTAGGTGCCCGCGTCGATCGCGTCCTCGGCGTTGAGCACCGCGACGTGCGAGTCGAGGATGGTGCCGCTCGGCTTGCTCTTCAGGAACTTCACGAAGTAGTCGACGATCTCGGCGCGGGTGGACCGCACCTGGTTCGACACCGTGGGCAGCAGGACCGCATTCGGAGCGTAACGGTCGGCCACCTTCTCGGGGTCACCCGTCGCGAGGGCTGCGTTCCAGTCGGCGAACAACGCCTTGATCTCGGTGTCGGTCGGCTGCGTCGCCGCGTTGGTGCCCGTCTGCGTGTTGGCGACGGCCGTCTGCGCTGGCGCACTGGAGCAACCGACGACGAGAGCGGCAACGCCGGCCAGTCCGGCGGCTCCCAGGATGCTCTTACGCAATGTCATCACCCATCCGATCGTGTGGCTGTTGACATCCACTTTCGGGTGAGACGGGGAAGCGTTCGGACAGCCGATCTCCAGCGTTCGGACAAGCTTTCGGAAAGCCTGGTAAATCTGGACGTATGGGACTTCTCAGCGGAATGATGGGGAACGCGTCGAAGCTCGACCCGAGGGCGGCCGCGAGTGAGTTCGGACGGCTGCTGGCACAGGGGGAACAGGTCCACGCGGCCTACCAGCTGGTGCGCGACTCGTTCCTGTTCACCGACCGGCGGCTCATCCTGGTCGACAAGCAGGGCATGACGGGCAAGAAGGTCGAGTACCACTCGGTGCCGTACAAGGCGATCACGCAGTTCTCGGTCGAGACCGCCGGTCACTTCGACCTGGACGCGGAGCTCAAGATCTGGGTCTCGTCGAGCGACGTGCCGATCTCCAAGCAGTTCGGCAAGGGCGTCGACGTGTACGAGGTGCAGGCGCTGCTGGCGGCCTTCGTGGCGCGGTAGCCGGGACCGTCTGGCCGGGACTGCGAGCCGAGTGCGACGGCGATCTCGGCCAGCGCCACGAGCAGCGCGATGACGACGTGGCTGGTGTCCAGCAGGACGTTCAGCAGGGTCAGGACGGTGGGCGCGAACCTGCTGCGGACCAGCACTCGCGTGATGACGGTGGCGCAGCGGGTGGTGGACATTTCCGTTCCCTTCCAAGGATTTCTGCCTGCACAGATACGTCGAACCAGACCGTCGCGTTTCGACATCACGAGCAGAAGAACTTGGCTGCACAACGAAAAATCCCCCGCAGGCACGTGGCCGGCGGGGGATTTCGCTTGGGGGGCTTAGCGGTACTGCAGCATCGAGCGGAACCGGTCGCGGTACGCCCACGCCAGACCGAGCTCGGCGGCGACCACGAAGACCGCCATGCCCATGCCGGACGGCTCCAGGAAGACGTGGTACAGGAAGATGTTCACGACCATCGGGGCCAGCATCGCGAGCGCCAGCGGCACGAACCGGCCGGCCAGCAACAGCAGACCGGAGACCAGCTGCACGACAGCCACCAGGTAGCCCATGTAGCCGGTGGCGAAGAGCGCGGCGGTGAACGCGACGCCTTCCGGCGCCATCGTGCTGGGATCCGGAGTGGGCATGAAGTTCAGGAACCCGTTCAGGCCCGTCGTGGCGAACAGCAGACCGGTCAGCACGCGGGTGACGATCGTGGCGTACCGGCCGACGGCGAACTTGCGGGTGGCGGGGGCGGCGGTGACGGTCGTGGCGCTCATGTCGGGTTCCTCCTGGGCTGTGGTGTCCTTCCACTGATGCGTCGAACGAGCGGCAGGCCGGATCGACATCGAGCCGGAAAAATCTTCAAAAAGTTTGTTTTCGCTGGTCAGCACGCCGCGTCACCGGATTGGCCGCTCTCGTGCGTCACCCGGATCGCGTATATCCGCCGCCGTGCCGCCCGCTCTGAAGCAGATGTGAGGTTGACGGTGGTGGCAGCAGCGCCCGGCTACGGCAAGACGGAGATGGTCAGGCGCAGATCGCGGCAAGCGCGATGGTGTGCGGGCGAGGCGGCGGCGGACTTCATCCGTACGCGCAGGTGGGCGCCGCAGGTCGTGCTGGACGAACCGGCCGTAGGCGAGGACGAGCTGCGCGACTGGCTCAGGCGCACCCCGTGCGACCAGGTCACGTTGATCACGCGCAGGCCGTTCGAGTGGGAGCACGCCGAACAGATCGGGCCGGCCGAGCTGGCCCTGCCCGAGGCCGCGGTCGTGCCCGAGGTCTACCGCGAGACGCGCGGCTGGCCCGCACTGGCGCAGCGGTGGCCGGACCACGAGACCTATGTGCTCGCCACCGTGCTGCCAACGTTGTCAGCGAAAGCGCGGCACCTGGTCACCACGTTCGCCCGCCTCGGACCGGTCCGGCGCGCGTTGTGCGTCGAGCTGGGCGTCGACCCGGCGGCGATCGTGGAGCTGGCCAGGCTCGGTGTCCTGGTCGACGGCCGGCTCGTACCGGCCGTCGCGGAGGCCGTGCAGCCGGCCGGCGTCAACTACCAGGCGGCCGCGCACTGGTACGCGCACAACGGTCACCCTGCGGCGGCCGCGCGGCTGCACGACCGGCTCGGGCAACACCGGTCGCTCGCCGTCCTGCTCCAGGAACGCGGTGGCGAGATCCTGCGCGCGGAGCCCAGGATCTTCAGCAAGCACCCGCTGTTGAAGGAGCGGGCGAGGGCGCTGGCGGCCGAGCACGTCGAACGGGCGAACGAGCTGTTCACCCGAGCTCGCTACCAGGAGGCCCTGAAGCACGCCGACCTGGCCGTGCAGCTGTCCGCGGACCGCGAGGCCCGGGAGCTCCGCGGCAAGCTCGACGAGTTCATCTGGCCTGAGCGCTGACCTTGGCCGCGCGCACGTGCTCGGCGACGGGGCTGAGCTTCAGCCAGGCCGGCAGGCCGCGCACCACCCAGCGCGGGCCGGTCAGCTCGATCGTGCCCGCGCGCACGGCGTCGAGCAGCTCCAGCTCGCCCTCCCACATCCGGTAGAGGGTGGCGATGTCGGACGCCAGGACCGCGTCCACCTCCAGGCCGGGGTCGGTGTAGCAGACCGAGGCGTCGCCGGGTTCGATCACGAGCCAGAACGTGCGGCGCCGGTCGTTGATGCGGATCTCGATGTTGGCGCGGCGGCTCAACGTGCCGGTGTCGATGCGGCCGTGCATCCACCACATCAGCACCTCGGGGTCGAGCTCGTCGGCGCGCGGGTCGCCGAACGCGTACCGCGCGCCCCAGTCGGCGAGGCCGAACACCAAGGGGCGCAACGCCTCCCCTGCCGACGTCAGCGTGTAGCCGTCACCGGTCCGTTGCACCAGCCCGGCGTTCGCGAGCTGCCGGAGCCGCCGGGACAGCAGAGCGCGCGAGAGTCCGGGCAGACCACGGGAAAGCTCGTTGAAGCGCGAGGCACCGACGAGCATGTCCCGCACGATCAGCAACGTCCACCGGTCGCCCAGCACCTCCACGGCGCGGACGATCGGGCAGTACTGCGCATACGTCCTCACAGGGGAAGTCTCCGCTCCGGCGGGTGTTTCGTTACCGCCGCCCGGTTCACTTTCAGAACTACCTGCGGGGCTTGCGCGTTCTTACGTTCGTCGCATGACAACACTTGAGACACCGCGGGTGACCGGTACGTTCCCGACCGTCACCAGAGACGACGACGCCAAGTTCGTGGATCTGGCCGCGCGCATCGGCGCGATCGCGGCAGCCCATGCGGCCGAACACGATCGTGAGGCGACGTTCGTGACCGAGGCGTACGAGGCGATGCGCGAGGAGGGCTACCTGGCGTTGGCCGTACCCGAGGAACTGGGCGGTCTCGGCGCCACGATGCGCCAGGTCTGCTACGCGCAGGCCGAACTCGCGCGGCACGACGGGGCGACCGCGCTGGCCGTCACCATGCACCTGTATCTGACGCTGATGCAGGGATATCGCAGACGCAAGGGCGCACCGGACGCGGAAGGCGTGCTGCGGCGCGTGGCCGCGGAGGGCCTGGTCATCGCGACCAGCGGCGGCTCGGACTGGCTGTGGCCGACGACCACGGCGACGCAGGTCGACGGCGGGTTCCTCGTCAACGGGCGAAAGACGTTCTGCAGCCAGTCGCCCCGCGCGAACGTCGTGGCCACGTCCGCGGTCCTGGGCGAGGAGGTCCTGCACTTCAGCGCGCCGTTGAACGCCGAGGGCGTGCGCATCGAGGAAACGTGGGACACGCTCGGCATGCGCGGTACGGCCAGCCACGACGTGGTGCTGGAGGACGTCTTCATCCCCGCCGAGAAGATCGCGGCGCGCCGGCCGTACGGGGAGTTCGGCGCGCCGCTGTTCGCCGCGGTCGTCCACTTCGCGCCGGTGTGCGGGGCGACGTACTACGGCATCGCGGCCGGCGCGCGGGACGTGGCCGTGAAGTCGACGTCGAAGAACGCCGTGCGGCAGATCGGGTTGATGGACTACAAGCTGCGCACCGCGTGGTGGTCGCTGATGGGCTCGATCGAGGAACTGGGCGACGACTACACCGCGGGGGCCGAGTCGGTCACCACGGTGATGCTGGCCAAGCGGCAGGCCGTGGTCGAGGCCGTCGAGGTCGTGAACATCGCGATGGAGGTCCTGGGTGGACGGTCGTTCTTCAAGCGTTCACCTCTCGAACGCGCCTACCGCGACGTGCGCGCTGGAACGTTCCACCCGCTCACGCCCGAAGCCACACTCATGTACGCGGGCAAGGTCGCTCAGGGTGATCCGGGAGTAACGGAGTAGAACTCTTCTTGGGCAAGTTCAAGTTGTAGGCGTGCCAAGGGTTTGCAAGGATTCGGGTCCGTCTCTTCTAAGGAGCGATTCCGGTGGCAACTCGCCTCAACCCGTACCTGCGCTTCGACGGTTCCGCGCGTCAGGCGATGGAGTTCTACCACTCGATCTTCGGCGGCGAGCTGAAGATGAACACCTTCGGTGAGTTCGGCATGCAGGACTCGCCGCAGGCCGACCAGATCATGCACGCCCAACTGGAGACCGACGCCGGCTACACGATCATGGCCTCCGACACGCCGCCCGGCATGCCCTACAACCCGGGCGACACCATCACCGTCTCCCTGTCGGGCGACGAGGAGGTGCTGAAGGAGTACTTCAGCAAGCTCGCGGAGGGCGGCAAGATCGGTACGCCGCTCGAGAAGCAGATGTGGGGCGACGAGTACGGCGACCTCGTCGACAAGTTCGGCATCAGCTGGATGGTCAACCTGGGCGGACTGGGCTGATCGCGCTCGGCGGGGCCGCCAGTGGTGGCCCCGCACGCCGCGCTGACGCATCATGTCGACCATGAGCGAGCGTCTGCGCGGTGTGGTCGACCAACTCGCGATCCGGCCCGGCGACCGGGTGCTGGAGATCGGCTGCGGCCAGGGCGTGGCCGCCACCATGGTGTGCCAGCTGCTGTCCACGGGCACGCTCACCGCGATCGACCGCTCCACGAAGATGGTCGAGGCCGCGACCCGGCGCAACGCCGGCTACGTCGCGTCGGGCAAGGCCGAGTTCCTCATCGCGTCGCTGGAGGACATGAACCTCGGCGACCGCCGGTTCGACCTGGTCTTCGCCGTGCGGGTCGGGCTGTTCCACCGCGACCCGGAGCGCGCGCACTCGTTGCTGCAGCCGTGGCTGGCGCCGGGTGCTCGCGTGTGCGCCTTCTACGACGTGCCCGTTTAACCTGGCGCGTCCAGGGTCAGGCGGAGGATCTGCTCCACGCGGGCGTCCCAGTCCGCTTCTGTGATGGTGCCGTCGAGCACGGCCACGGCCGCCAGCGTCACCGTGCCTTCGACGTCCGCCGTCAGCGTCGGCACGCTGACCGAGCCGGTGAACGCCGTGCCCTGCGGCGCGGTCTGCCACCCGACACCGGTCCACCCTCGAACCGCCAGGAGTGGCGACGGCACGTCGGTCGCCCACCCCGTCAGCTCCGCCCTGGTGCCGGGCGGCGCGCCGATCACCCGGTGGATCCGCAGCTCCTGGTCGTCCCACACGGCCGTGACGCTCTCGATTTTGAGGCCGGGCACCATCGGCTGGTGCGTGTCGAACACCGGGCGGTGCCACGACGCGGCCCAGTTGTCCCGCGCTCCCAGCGGATGGATGCGCCTGCGGACGCTGCGACTGTTTCCGATCACCAGGCTGATGTGGTTGTCGGCGGGGTTCTGCGCGGACGTCGGGCCGGTGGCCGTCGAGTAGGCGAAGCGGCTGTAGAGCGGGTCGTCGTCAGTCGCGTACTCGCCCTCGAACGGCCGGACGTGGTCGCTGCCGTGGTTGTGCAGCCTGGTCACGCCGTTGTGCCGCTGGATCAGGAAGCCCGGTCCTGGCAGCGCAAGCGTGTGGTTCTGCTCGTGGCGCTCTTCCGGTTCGGTCCACAGTGGATGATCCGGTCCGGCGAGCAGGCAGACGAACGCCTTCGACGCCCAGTACGGCGACGCCGGTCCGGAGTAGGGCTGCAGCGTGGCCTCGTGCGGGCCGTGCCAGCCGAGGCTGAGCAGGCCGTTTTCGAGGGCGTCGCGATCCAGGAAGTACTTGAGGTTGTTGCTGATGAGGAACCGGGAGTGGCCCGGGGTGAGCGGGGTCTCGCCGGTGACCGCGCCGAGTGCGATGGCTGCTGAGGCAGCGAACCGGTAGGTCAGCGACCGTCCGAAGTAGATCGATGCGCCGTCCGCGCCGAAGAGCAGGTGGAAGCTTTCCAGGTGCTCTTCGAGGTGGGTGGTGATCGGCTGGTTGTTCAGGTGGGCGTCCAGCGCCGGGTACAGGTGCAGGGCCCAGCCGTTGTAGTGGTCGAACGCACGGCCGTCGCCGTCGGAGTACCAGCCGTCGCCCCGGTACCAGCCGTGGAGCAGGTCGATGGCGCGTTGTTCGGCCTGGCGGGTCTCGTGGTCGCCGCGGCCTGCCGACTCCAGGAACGCGGCCACGGTGTACGGGAAGAAGTACCAGTTGTTGGCCGCTGGGACGTGCCGGAGCGCTTCGCGCAGCCAGGCTTCGGCGCGGTCCTGCTGGGGTTCGGAGAGCTTGTCCCACAGCCACGGCTTGGTCAGGCGCAGGCCCAGTGCGACGGATGCGGACTCGACCATCGGCTGGCTCACGTCGGTGATCGCGGGCCACTCCCCCGCGGTGCCGGCGACGAGGCCGGTGGCGTAGCGCTCCAGCCAGTTGTGCGGGTCGTCGCCGTGCGCGGTGCGGAAGGCGGCGGCCAGGAAGGTGCGCGCGTAGCCTTCGAGGCCGTCGCTGCGGACGCCGCTGCGGGACGGGCGGCCGGGAAGGTCGAGGAAGGCCTGGTCGGGGGACGCGTGGCGCCAGGCTGAGTCGAGCAGGGCGTCGGCGATGGCTACCCAGTGGTCGCGGGTGAAGCCGGTGTGGGGGCTGAGGTCCCGGTCGTGGTCGGGCAACTTCACGCGATGCGTTCCTTTCGTTCCGCTGGCACTGGGTTCCTGGTCGGCGGCTTCACGCGATCCGTTCCCTGCGCCCAGCGGGCACGGGGGTGGCGAACTGCTCACCGTTGACCCACCTGCGCACTTCAGCCACGGCGTGATTGGCCAGCCGGCCCCACTCGTTGCCCTGCGAACCGGCCAGATGAGGCGTGATCAGCACGTTCTCGCTGCGCCACAACGGGTGGTCCGCAGGCAGCACCTCGGGGTCGGTCACGTCGAGCACCGCGCGGATCCGGCCCGCCTCGGCGACCAGCGCGTCCTGGTCGAGCACCGCGCCGCGGGCGGTGTTGATCAGCACCGCGTCGTCCCTCAGCAGGCCGAGCAGCTCGCCGCTCACCAGGCCTCGAGTTTCCGGCAGCAACGGTGTGTGCACGCTGACCACATCGCTGCGGCGGAACAGCTCGGTGAGGCCCACTGACTCGGCACCGTCCACTTCGGTCACGAACGGGTCGTGCATCAGCACGTGGAAGTCGTAGGGCCTCAGCAGCTCGATCACGCGGCGGCCGATCGTCGACGCGGACAGGATGCCGATCGTGGCACCGTAGTTGCCGACGGTCGGTGGAATGGCGTAGTGGTCGACCTGCTTGACAGACCGGTAGGAACGAGCTCGTTCGAGCACGCGTTTGCCGGTCAGGAGGATCATCGCGACGGTGTACTCGGCGACCGGCAGCGCGTTGGCCGAGGCGGCGGACGAGACCGCGATGCCGCGGTCCCAGCAGGCGTCGGTGACGAAGCCCCGCACGGAACCGGCGGTGTGCACGATCGCCCGCAGGCTGGGCAAGCGTGCCAACGCGTCCTGAGTGATCGGCGGGCAACCCCAGCCGGTGACGAGCAGGTCGACGTCCGGGAGCTCGGCGAGCTCCCCGGTGATCGGGCCGAAGTCGCAAAGAGCCCTGAGGTCGTCGAGCACGGGTGCGAGGACGGTGGCGGCGGCGTCCGCCGACATCGCACCCGCGGCCCTCACTTGACGGCTCCCGCGGTCAGGCCGGCGCGCCAGAAGCGTTGCAGCAGCAGGAACGCGAGGATCAGCGGCAGCACGGCGAACAGCGAGCCCATGATCACCACCGGGTAGTACTCGGGGCTCACCGTGGCGGAGCTGTTCCACTGGTACAGGCCGAGGCTCACCGGGTAGAGCTTCTGGTCGGACAGCATGACCATGGGCAGGAAGAAGTTGTTCCAGATCGCGGTGAGCTGGAACAGGAACAGCGTGACCAGGCCGGGGCCGAGCATGCGCAGCGCGACCCTGAAGTACGTGGCGAGGTCGCCGGCGCCGTCGATGCGCGCGGCTTCCAGCACCTCGTCCGGGACGTAGCCCTGGCTGAAGACGCGGCCGAGGTAGACGCCGAACGGGTTGAACAGCACCGGGATGAACACCGCCCAGAACGTGTTGACCAGGCCGGTTCCGGACGCCATGAGGTACAGCGGCAGCGCGAGCACGGTCTGCGGCACCATCACGGCAGCGAGGACCAGACCGAAGAGCTTTTCCTTGTGCCGGAAGGCGTACTTGTCGAACGCGTAACCCGCGGCCATCGAGATGAACGCGCTCGCCGCGGCGCCGACGACCGCGTACAGGACGCTGTTCAGGTACCAGCGGCTGTAGAGGCCCTTGTCCATCGCGAAGAGCTCTTCGACGTTGTCCACGAACGAGAAGTTGCTGAGGGACAACAGGTCGCTCTGGAACAGGGCGTCGACGTTCTTGGTGGACGCGAGGAGCAGCCACAGCACCGGCAGCAGCGTGTAGAGCACCGCGACGCCGACGACGAAGTTGACCGTGGTGCGGCCGAGGAGGGTCATCAGGCGGCCTTCCTGTTCGTCCAGCGCGTGACGCCGTAGGAGAGCGCGATCGTGAAGGCCAGCAGGATCACGGACGCGGCGGCGGCGAGGCCGTAGTTGTTGCGGGTGAAGGCGGCGTCGTAGATGTACATGCTCGGCGAGAACCTGGCGCTGATCATCGGGGTGGACTGGCTGAGCAGCACGGGTTCGGTGAACAGCTGCAACGCCCAGATGAGCGTGAAGATGCCGACTGTGACGATCGCGCCGCGCACCAGCGGTGTCTTGATCCGGACGGCCTGCTTGACCGGACCCGCACCGTCCACAACGGACGCTTCGAGCACCTCCCGCGGCACGGCCTGGAGAGCGGCGTAGAAGATCACCATGTTGTAGCCGAGGTTGCTCCACAGCGCGATGTTCACGATCGACGGAAGCACGGTGTTGATGCCGAGGAAGTTGAGGTGGATGTCGCCACGAGCGAACAGGTCGATGATCGGGCTCAGCCCGGGCGTGTAGAGGTAGAGCCAGATCAGGGCCGCGATGATGCCGGGCACCGCGTGCGGCAGGTACAGCCCCATCTGGGCCCAGCCGCGCAGCTTCGCGACGCCGGAGTCCAGCAGCAGCGCGAGGGCCAGCGCGCCGATGACCATGATCGGGATGTAGATCAGGCAGTACAGCACGACGGTGAGCAGGCCGCCCCGGAACGTCGGATCGCTCAGCACCGCCACGTAGCTGCGGACGCCGACGAAGACCGTGCTCTCCGGACCGAACCCGAGGCCGGGCTGGTCCTGGGCGAAGAAGCTCAGCCAGATCGCGGTCCCCGTCGGGATCAGGAACACCGTGACCAGCAACAGCAGGAACGGCGCCATCAGCACGGCACAGGCGAGTTTGCCCTTCACCGCTCGACCTCCTCTGTGGACAGTCCGAGCGCTTTGAGGTCGGGCATGGTGCCGCTCTGGGCTGCTCGCACGGCGTCGATCAGGGTGCCTTCACCCGCACCGGCTTTCGCGAAGCCGTCCTGCATGACCCGTTGGGTGGCCGTCATCCGCGGCCCCCACACCCAGCCGTCCCGGATCTTGTCGGCCTCCTGTTTGAAGAGCCCGTAGACGTCCTGGCCGCCGTAGTACTCGCCGGGGAACGCCTTGGCGCCCGTGTCGACCAGGCCGGGAGCGACCGGGTACTGGCTGCTGGTGCCGCTCTTGAGGCGTGCGGTGAGCGCGGCGGGGTGGGTGGTCTGCCACTCGATGAACTCCATGGCTGCCTCGGGTTGCGCGGAGTCCTTGGTGACCGCGAACGTCGAACCGCCGTGCGTGCCGACCACCGGCTCGTCCCAGACCGGCATGGGGGCGATGCGCCACTTGCCCTTCTGGCCCGGCCGCGCCCGCATCTGCGCGCCCGCGTCCCACGCGCCGCTCAGCCTGGTCAGGATCAGGTCCTGGCCGAGCTGGGCGTCGTGCTGCTTGCTGTCGCTCGCGTTGCGGTACACCAGATCCTCGTCGATCAGGCCCTGCCAGTAGGCGGCGACCTTCTTCGTCGGGGTGTCCGCGAGCGAGACCTGCCACTTGCCGTTGCTCGTGTCGAACCACCTCGCGCCGGCCTGCCAGGCGAAGCAGGCGAACTGCATGGCGCCGTCGGTCGGGAACAGCACGAGCTTCTTGGTGGGGGACTTGGCTTTGACGGCTCTGGCGAGTTCGGTGAACTCGTCCCACGTCGCGGGGATCCGGAAACCGTTGGCCTCGAACAGGTCCGCGCGGTAGTGCAACACCATCGGCTCGATGTCGAGGGGGACGCTGAACACGCGGTTGTCGAACGTCGTGAGCTTGAGCGCCTGGGGCAGCAGCTTCTGCTTGAGGCGGTCGGTGACGAGGTCGGTGATGTCGCGGGCCACACCGTCGATGGCGTAGCCGGGCACCTGCGGGTACTCGATGGTGGCGACGTCGGGTGCGTTGCCGGCACGAGCGGCGTTGCTGAGCTTCGCGTAGCCGCCCTGACCGCCGGAGGGGATCTGCTGGAAGATCACCTTGATGCGGTTCTGCGAGGAGTTGAACGCGTCGACGACCTGCTGGCTACCGCGCAGTGCCGACCAGAACGTGATCTCGACCGGGCCCCCGGTACCGCGGCGTTGCGGAGTGGAACAGGCCGCCAGCGGTGCCGTGAGACCTGCCGCGAGGAGGGTGCGACGACTCAGGCGCATGGATCGCATCCTGATCGCCTGATCGGTTTTGCGTCAAGAAACGGTCAAACGCTCAGTCGATGACCGGATCTTCAACTCGGGCAGCAACTCGATGCGTTCCGCCGTCTGGGCCGGGCTGCTCAGCTGCTGCAGCAACAACTGCGCGGCCACCCTGCCGACCTCGGTCTTGGGCGGTGCGACGGCCGTCAGCGGGATGCTGCCCAACGCCGCCACGACGTCGTCGTACGCCACGACCGAGCACCGCTCCGGCACCTTGATCCCGGCCTCCGCGAGCTGCTGGACCAGCATCAACGCGTCCACGTCGCCGTGTAGGATCGTCGCGGTCGCCCGGTGCGCCCGCAGGATGCCGACCAGCCCGGTGTCGGGCGAACTGCCGACGGTGATCGCGTCTTCGAGGTCCTTCGAGATCTCCCGGAAAGCCGCCCTGAGTGCCCGAGCCGTCGGGCTGTCGTCGCGCGCCGCCAGCACGATCCGCCGGTGACCGAGATCCGTCAGGTGCTGCACGGCCAGGTGCATGCCGTACCAGTGGTCCGAGCACACCGAGTTCATCGCGCGGAGCCGCCCGCTCGGCCGGCGTTCCATCAGGACCGTCGGCACACCGGTCTCGGCGAGCCAGCCGTCCGCTCGTTCTTCCTCGTGCGTGCGCCATCGCGGTGCGATCAGCAGCCCTTGCACCGGCTCCTGCAGCGCGCGCTCGACGATCGGCTGCTCGGCGCCCTTGACCTGCGGCGCGATGTGCAGCACCACCCGCACGCCCGCTTCTTCGAGCACCTTGCGGGCGCCGTTCATCGTCTCGTACAGGTACGTGTGCCGTTCCGGCACGACCAACGCCACCGCGCCGTTCGCCGCCTTGGCGGGCACCGGCTGTTCGACGGGGGTGAGCGAACGAGCGACTCCGTGCCCCCTGCGCAGCCGGCCGAGCCTGGCCAGCTCCTCGACGTCGCGCCGGATCGTGACGATCGAAACGTCCAGCTCGCTCGCCAGATCGCTCACCTTGACGGTGCCCCGCGACGCGACGACGGCCAGGATTCGCTGCCGCCTCGTGTCGCTGGGTTCGCGCATGGGTGCCCGCCCTGTTCGTTTGAGCGTTTTGTCGCGAGCATAACCCGGCGAACGTCAGATCATCATTTCTGCGGGATGTCGGTGACGAGCCACCGGCCGTTCAGGTACCTGAGCCGGAACTCCTCTCCGACGACCGGGACTTCGCCGGCGAGAGTCACCCTGGCCGATTTCTCGTTCGACATCTTGACGGACGCGATCTCGATGTTCCTGAGCTGGTCGCGCTTCTCGGGTGACATGCGCTCGTGGTACTGCCGCACGCCTTCGGTGCAGCCGCCGACGCGGAAACCGAAGTTCGTCGCGTCACCGGTCTCGAGCAGCTTGCACGCGAGGTCCGCGTTCCCGACGCTCCAGGCGTCCAGGTAGGCGCGGGCCGACTCGCGAGCACCCTCCTCGCCCGCCTTGACGCCGATCTCCTCGATCTGGGCGTCCGGGTCGAGGGCGGGACGGTCGGGCTTGGTGCTCCGCACCAGGAAGACGATGGCCAGGACCAGCACGACGACCAGTACGACGCCGCCGAAGGCGAACTTCATGGTGCGCGACTGGTTCACCGCACCGCCGGCGATGACCGACCGCGTCATGGTGACGGCACCGGCCGCGTGAACGTTGGCCTGGTTCTGCACCATCGACTGGTCCGCGGTGCTCTGGGACACCACGACCGTGTTGACCGCCGCGGCCAGCTGTTCGGCGAACGCCGTGTCGGCGTTGGCCGCCTCGGTCAGCGCGTTGGCCGCCATGGCCTGGCGTTCCGGCGCCGACGGTTCCTCCTCCAGGCCGTCGAGCACGGCCTCGCCCAGCTTGGTCTGGCGGAGCTTGCCGGTCACGAGCCGGTGCAACCCGCCCGTGGCGCTGTCCTTGAGTTGATCGGCGGCGCCGGACGCGACCCCCACCAGGTAGGTGCTGATCAAGCCGATCGCTTGCGCTGCCAGTGCCGCGATGTCCACGTTCGTTCTCCCCACAGCGGACGGACCAGCGACGAAGGTAGCCAACCCTGGTCGTTCGCGTGACGGGTTCGGAGACGAACGACGCGAAAGTTGGCAGGCGCACCACCCACAGCGATTTCTCAGCAAGGCGGGGCTAGCTTCGGCGTCCGAGGGGGCAGACATGAAGATCGTGATTCCAGGCGGCACCGGGCAGATCGGTGGCGTGCTGCGCCGGGCGTTGACCAAGGCCGGGCACGAGGTGGTGATCGTCAGCCGCAGCAGTGGCGTGCGGTGGGACGGCCGGACGCTGGGCGCGTGGGCCCGCGAGGTCGACGGCGCGGACGTGGTGGTCAACCTGGCCGGACGGAGCGTGAGCTGCCGGTACACCAAGGAGAACCTCGCCGAGATGATGCGCTCGCGGGTCGAGTCGGCGCGGGTCGTGGGCGAGGCCATCGCGAAGGCGGACAACCCGCCGAAGGTGTGGCTGCAGATGAGCACCGCGACGATTTACGCGCACCGGTTCGACGCGCCGAACGACGAGGTGAGCGGGATCATCGGCGGGCACGAGCCGGGTGCGCCGGGCTACTGGGCGTTCAGCATCGACATCGCGAAGAACTGGGAGGCCGAGCTCGACAACGCGGACACCCCGCACACGCGCAAGGTCGCGCTGCGAGCGGCGATGGTGATGAGCCCGGACCGCGGTGGCGCGTTCGACCACCTGTCGTGGATCGCGCGACTCGGGCTCGGCGGCGCGGTCGGGGGTGGGCGGCAGTACATGTCGTGGATCCACGACGAGGACTTCGTGCGCGCGATCGCGCTGCTGATCAGGGAGCCGATCGCGGGACCGGTGAACCTCGCCGCGCCCAACCCGTTGTCGCAGCAGGACTTCATGCGCGACCTGCGCAAGGCCTGGCGGGTGCCGGTGGGACTGCCCGCCACGAGGTGGATGGCGGAGATCGGGGCGGCCGTGATCGGGACCGACACCGAGCTGCTGCTGAAGAGCCGCCGGGTCGTGCCGACGCGGTTGCGGGAAGCCGGGTTCGAGTTCCACTTCCCGAACTGGGCGGAGGCGGCGCAGAATCTGGTGGAGCGCAGGAGGTGAGATGCCGAGGATCAACGACGTCGGCGGGCAGGACGGCTTCGGGCCGGTCGTGGAGGAACTGGACGAGCCCACCTTCCACGCGGACTGGGAAGCGCACGTCTTCGCCATGAACCGAGCCCTGATCGGGCGTGGCCTCTACAACCTGGACGAGTTCCGGGACGCCGTCGAGCGCACGATGTCGCACGAGTCGTCCTACTACGAGAACTGGTTCCGGGCGATCCAGACCCTGCTCGAGGAGAAAGGCCATGTCTGAGCGGTACCGGATCGGCGACCGGGTGCGGACGTCCGATGTGGACCCCGACCACCACACGCGCCTGCCGCACTACGCACGCGGGAAGCGCGGCACGGTGCTCGACCGCGACGGCGTGCACCCGCTGGCGGACCTGCGCGCGCAAGGGATCGTTCAGGAGCAAGAGGTCTACCTGGTGAGGTTCACCGCGCAGGAACTGTTCGGGCAGGGTGACCACAGCGTCACGCTGTCCCTCTGGGAGGACTACCTCAGCGATGAGTGACGACCACGACGACTCCCCCATCGCCGCACGGGTGCGGGAGCTGGAAGCGATCCTGGAGGAGAAGGGGTTGCTGGACGCCCAGGAGCTCGATCGGGCGCTGGAGGCGTGGACGCACCGAGCCTCGCCCGCCAACGGGTTCCGGGTCGTGGCACGGGCGTGGGTGGACGACGGGTTCCGGGCCAGGCTGCTTCAGGACGCCAACGCGGCGTTGCCGGAGATCGGGTTGTCCATGGGCGGCGGGCTGCAGCCGCAACAGCTGCACGTCGTCGAGAACACCGAGCGCGTCCACAACGTGATCGTGTGCACGCTGTGCAGCTGCTACCCGATCGCACTGCTCGGGCCGTCGCCGACCTGGTACAAGAGCCCGGCCTACCGGTCCAAAGTGGTCAGTCACCCGCGCGAGGTGCTGGCGCAGTTCGGGCTGACCTTGCCGGAGACCACCGAAATCCAGGTGTGGGACGCGAACGCGGAGTCGCGGTACCTGGTGCTGCCGCGCCGGCCGGAGAACACCGAGCACCTGACCGAGGACGAACTGACCAAGATGGTCACGCGCAACGGACTGATCGGCACCGCGGCGGTCTGACCCGCCGCGGTGCCGGTCGCTACTAGATGTTCTTCATGATGTTGTCGATCGCCTTGCCGAGCTGCGCGTACTTCTGGGTGTACAGCACCGGGAACACGCCGGGCGGGTCGGCCGGGCGGTCGGCGTCCACGTAGTCGGTGCCCAGGTTGCAGAACACGACCACGACGTAGTTGCGCTTGTCCTTGCCGCGGAACGACTTCACGATGCCCGCGTCGGAACCGGTGGTGTCGACCCAGCCGGTCTTGTGCGCGAACGTCACCTCGGCCGCCTCGTTGCACGGGCGGACGTCGCGGTCGTACACCGCGTCGCCGACGGTCACGGTGCCGTCCGGCTTGATCCAGCGCGCCGGCACCTGCTGCGGGATGCCCTGCACCGGGTAGTCGCGGCCGCACCAGTTCGGCGTGGACAGCATCTCGTTGTGGCCCTGGCCCGCCAGCGTCTCCTGGAAGAACTTCCGCGACGAGTAGGACAGCTCGTTCTTCGTGACCTGCTTGCCCTTGTCGGTCGTCCAGAGCGTGCCGGCGCCGCCGTTGACCAGCAGCAGGAGCTTCGCGGTGTCGAGGCCGCTCATGTTCGAGCCGATCCAGCGCCCGCCGTTGCCGGGAATGGTGCCGGTGATCGTCAGCGTCTCCATGCCGAGGTCGACGAACGTCTTGTTGACGGCGTCCCACGCGTTGAGGTCGTGGATCATCTTGATCAGCGCGCAGGTCGACTCGTTCTGCGACTTGGTGATCATCTCGTCGAAGTGCTGCCGGATCTTCTTCACCGACGGCCCGCCGCACGCCGGGCGCACCGGGTTCGGGTCGTAGACGTAGTCGGCGTCCAGGTCGACGCGGCCCTCGTCGGCCAGGCGCAGCACGCCGAAGCCCACCATCAGCTTGAGCACCGACGCCGGGTACGGCGAGGAGAAGTCGATCGGCGCGTTCTCGCGGCCGGCCAGCACGTCACGGGTGCCCTTGCCGCCGTTGACGTCCCACTCGGTGTCGTCCCACCAGCGGTAGCGCACCTGGTCGGTCGACAGGCCCTTGCGCTTGACCGGCACCACGACGCCGTTCGGGTACTGCGGGCTGAGCAGCACGTTCGCCACCGAAGCCGGCCGGCCGAACGCGTCGAGCTCGATGATCGCCGCGTCCATGTTCGGCGTCTGGTGCAACGGCTTGCCCGCCGCGGCGGCCATCCGCGCCTGCGCCCGGTTCATCAGCTCGGCCGGCGAGGCGTCGTACTTCTCCCGCGGACCCGCCGCCGACCGGGCCCCCGGCTCCGGTGGTGTCAGGTCGATGACGTCCTTGAAGTTCTGCGCGACGATCGCCGCACGCAGCTGCTCAGCCAATTTGTGGCTGTTCTCGGCCGCGGCGGCCACCGGCGCCAGTGCGGCACCCGTCAGCGTCAGCGCGGTGCACAGCACAGTGACGTGCTTGAGGTTCATGCACACTTCCCCAGTTCGAAGTGGATCTCAGACGAGCGTACTTCATCCTTCGCAAAGGCCGCTCTTCGTCGTCCCCTCCACGGAGATCCGCACGTGGCCCGGTCGCAGTTCGCCGAGCACACAGGCCTGCGGGACGGTGATCACGAACGCCACGCCGGTGATCGACTCGTCGACGCGGAACACCCTGGCGTTGTGACGTGCAAGCGCTTTCCGCGTGGTGTCCACGGAGAAGTCGCCGGACGCACACACCCGCTCCAGCTCGGGCCGGACCTCGGCGGCGACCCCTGCTCCGGCGAGGTTTCCCTCTGGCGACAACGGTTCACGCGCCACCCGTGGGATCATCGGAGCAGGTATCGCCTGCACGGTCGCGGGGTTCGGTGTGCAGGACTTCGGCGCCAGGCTCGTCCGCGCCGGCGGCCTTACGACCTCCGCGGCGTGCAGCGACATGGTCACTGGCGGTGTCACCAACGGCGGCTGAGGCGCCACCTCGGTCCCACCACACCCCGCACAGAACAGCACACCGGCCAGCACACCCAGTTTTCGCGCCATGGAAGCAACCTAGTGAACCGGCTGCGCCGACGGCGTGTTCTCCACCGATCGCACCGACCGCGAAGCCACCATGAACAGCGCCGCGGCCACGGGAACCACCGCGCAGCCGAGCAGAGTCGCGGTGATCCCCGCAGCGTTCGACACCGGCCCGACGACGAGCTGGGCCAGCGGAATCGCCGCGATCGAGCCGAGCATGTCGTAGGAGTAGACCCGCGCGAGCCGGTCCGCCGGCACGTGGTGCTGCAGCGAGGTCTCCCAGGCCACGCCGAACTGGTCCATGCACACCCCGCAGACGAACGCGGCGACCATCAGCAACCAGGGCGACGGGTGCAGCGCGAGCGCCAGCGGCAGCCCCGCGAACCCCGCCGTGCACACGACGCCGAACAACAGCAGGCGCCGCACGCGGATCCGCATCGCGATGAACGCGCCGGCGACCATGCCCGCGGTCTGCGCGGCCAGCACGAGTCCCCACGTCTCGCGCCCGATGACGGTGTCCGCGATGACCGGGCCGAGGACCATCGTGCCGCCCGCGTAGGCGGCGTTGACGAAGAAGAAGGCCACGACCACGACCCAGATCCAGGTCCGCGAGGCGAACTCCGTCCAGCCGATCCGCAGCTCGGACCACAGGCCCGGCTTGTGCTCGGCGGCGACCTTGGAGGCCGGTACGCGCACGAACGAGAAGGCCAGACCGGCCAGGCCGAACGACAGCGCGTCCACCGCGAGTCCCCAGCCCGGTCCGGTGAACGCGATCAGCAGGCCGCCCAGCGACGAGCCCGCGATCATCGAGGAGTTCAACGCGAGGCGCAGCAACGCGTTCGCCCGCTGCCGCAGCTCGGCGGGCACCGTCTGCGGCACCAGCGCGGCCGAGGCGGGGAACGAGAAGGCGCTCGACATGCCGTTGACCGCCGCCAGCACCACGAACGCCGGGATGGACACCGAGCCGGTCAGCACCAGAACGGCCAGCAGCCCCTGGCTCGCGGCCGACACGGTGGACGATCCCACCAGCACGTACTGCCGGGGCAGACGGTCCGCGACGACGCCGCCCCACAGCAGGAACACCACGTTGGCGATCGAGCGCGACGCCACGACGACACCGAGGATGGTGACCGACGTCGTCACGTCCCGCACGGCGAACACGAGCGCGATCTGCGCCATCGCGCTGCCCGCCATGGTCGTGGCACGGGCTGTGAGCAGCCAACGAAAAGCAGGATGCGCCAATGGCGCGAACGTTCCCCCCATGAATCGCAACGTACCGCAACGGGAGCCGCCCGATCTGGGGGATCGAGCGGCTCCCGCGCTATCGCACCCTCGGGTGCGATGAGGCGATGACCACCGCGGCGGCGACGGTCACCAGGTTCTTCAGGATGTACTGCGCTTCGAAGGACGCCTGCAGCGGACCGGCCCACATCTCACCGGGGAACAACACCAGCGGTGTCGACACCAGCACGACGTGGCCGATCAGCAGGACCGCGCACAACCGCGGTGCGCGGAAGCTCAGCAGCACCAGTGCGATCCCGATTTCGGTGATCGCGGCACTCACTCTCGCCAAATCCCCGTGGATGATCCCGAACGTCAGCGCGGAAACCGTGCGGTCGACGAGATCCTGGGCAGGGCTGCCACCGGGAAAGAGCTTCAGCACGCCGAACCAGAGGTACACGACCCCCAGTCCGATGCGAAGCAGTGGAATTCCCGCGTCACTCGCGAACCGGGTGACCCGCTTCTCCATGCTTTCGCGGCGTGTGGTTTCTGGACGCAACATCGATCTCCCTCTCCTGTCTGGCTGCCACCACCCAGCCAGACAGGAGGGGCGAGAGAGATCAGTTGCCGGGCGCCGGTTGCGGGTCGCCGAGCGGGTTCAGCAGGTCGGCCTTGCCCTCGAAGGCGAACAGCAGCAGGTCGACCATGCGGAACGTGCTGGAATCCGGGCCGAGCGTCGGCCGCCAGTACGGCGAGCGCACGATCGAGATGCGGCTGCCCTCGATGGCCCGGTGGAACACCTCGGCGGTGAGCCGGCCGCCCACGGGACCCATCAGGCCGTTGTTGACCTCCGCCTCGCGCAGGACGTAGAACCACAACGGCGTCGCCTCGACCAGCTGCGCCTTCTGCTCCTCGGTCAGCGAGTCCAGGTTCGCGCCACCGTTGCCGACGAGGATCTGCTCGGCGGTGAGCGGCTCGACCCCGAACAGCTCCGCGATCTGCTGACCGGTGGCGAGCTCCATCATGTTCGCCCTGGTCAGGTTGCGGAACGCGAGGTTTCGCTGAATCTCCGGGAACTGCGTGCCGCGGCCGCCGAACGTGCCGGCCGGCAGCTGCCGCAACGGGTTCACCAGCAGCGAGTCGATCCGCTTGGTGACGTTGCCGCCGCCGAACTCCGCCGGGGGCACCAGGTCGTCCCGGTCCGCCTCGGTGAAGTCGAAGAGGCGGCGGAAGTCCGCGATCCAGTTGCTGGGCAACGTGAAGATGGTGCCCCTGTTCACGTCGTCCAGGTCCTCCGGCGCCTGCGAGCTCGGGTCGAAGTTGCCCGCGGTGCCGGTGAACACGAACAGCAGGAACAGCGTGCCGGGCACGAGCCCGATGCCGGGGACCGAGTTGAACACCCGGTTCCACTCGTACTGCTCGCGGATCATGCTGTGGCCGAGCCGGTAGGACGCGACCGAGAACTCGATCGGCATCGTCGGCGTGTTGTCGCGGCCGTAGTGCTTGCCGGGCACCTCGAAGAACTTGCGGCCGTTGGTGAAGACGTCGTCCACGATCGCCGGGTCGATGATCCGCGGCAGGAAGTCGGTCTTCAGCATCCACTGGTAGTGCCGCACCACGAGTTCCTTGGCGGCGCGGAACAGCCGGTCACCGGTGAGGCCGGTGAGCGCGAGCTCGTCGACCACCCGGTTGTGGAACCGGATGAACGCCAGGTGCGTCTGGGCGATCACCAGGTTCTCGTCGTTGCGCGCGTCCGGGATCAACGGCGCGCGCCGTTCCGCCGGTGTGCCCGTGGTCCCACCGCGGCGCGGCAGGTCGAACCCCTCGAACGGAGGGAAGCCCGGCCCCACGTCCGTCGTGACGCCCATCTTGAGCTTCACGCCGTCCTCGGCGTAGAAGGCCTGGTCGTCCTTGTCGCGCGGGCCGCGGCCGTAGACCGAGTCGAGGTCGAGCGCCGGCGAGCGCCCCTGCATCAGCTCGTCCACGTTGACGTCCTGGCCGAGCTGCGACTCGGTGCGGTCCATCGTCAGGTCGTGGTCGACGAACTGGCCTAGGTAGGTGAACCCCGCGGGGATCGCCGGGTTCTCCGAGTCGGGCTGCGCAACGGTCTCCGGCGTCATCGCCAGCGCAAGTGCTTCGCGCAACGCCTCGTCCGTCCGCGGGCCTTTCGGGCCGAGCCGGGAGAACCGGAACCTGCGCAACTCCTCCGCCGTGGAGGGCTGACGCGTGGTGGCCTCACCATTGTCGTCGAATTCCAGCACACCTTCGCCCACGACGAAGAAACTGTCACGCACGTGCCTCTTCATGTAATCCCCCTGTTTCCCCTCTTCCAGGCAACCTGTTCTCCCCAACAAGCACCTGCCCCACCGCCAAGTCTCCAGACGGTCGAAAAAGTCGTCGAAGCTTTTGGCCAGAACCAAAACGTGGTAACACAGCGGATACGAGGTCGTCAGGAATCATTCCGATGATCGGTGGTGGACGCGCACGCCAGCTTTTAGATCTTCGATTCTGGCGGCGCGGGGGTCCCCTTTCGCCGCGCTGCGAGAGAACGCCGGCTGTGGTTGACTCGACAACTTGAAACCCGGTCAGCGGACCGCGTTTCGATCCGTGCTGCGCGGGTACCACTGCGGGATGCTCGTTGTCACGGTCACCGAGTCGACGCCTGCCTCCACCACGCTCGTGGTCTCCGGCGAGCTCGACACCCCCGGCGCGGAACGACTGCTCGCCAGGCTCGACCGCCTCCTCGGCCAGGGCCACCGCTCCGTCGTCCTGGACCTGTCCGCCGTCACCTTCTGCGACTCCAGCGGGATCAGCGCTCTCGTGCGCGGACATGCCCGCGCTTCCGCGGCTGCGGGGCGGTTGCGGTTGTCGGCCGCGTCTCCCCAGGTGACTCGGGTGCTCGAAGTGTCCGGGCTGGCGCGCATGCTCGGCCTTCAGTCCACAGTGGTCACACCGTGACGACGAGCTTGCCGGTGGTGTGCTTGCGAACGAAGTCGGCACACGCCTGTGGGCCCTCGTCGAGGGAGTAGCGGCGGCTGATCGTCGCGGGCAGCGCACCGCTCGCGGCCGCTTCGGCGACTTCGCGCATGCCGCCCAGTGCGCCGTCGAGGTCCAGCACGAACTTCACGTCGATGTCGTGCCGGTTCTGCTGGGGCAGCGGGTAGGTGATGGTCAGGAGCTGACCGCCGGGACGGACGGCGGCCGCGATCGTGGCCAGCTGATCATCGGGCACCGCGAGGTTGAACGCCGCGTCCACGCCGTCCGGGTAGGTGTCGGTGTAACCGATGGTGTCCGCGGCACCGAGGTCGTGCAGCAGGCCGGCGTCCTCGGCGGTGGCCGTGGCGATGACGGTGACGCCCGCCGCGGCGAGCAACGGGACCAGCGCGGTGCCGACGCCTCCGGTCGCGCCGACGACCAGCGCCGTGCCGCCCGCTTTCGGTTGCGCGGTCAGGATCAGCGCTCGCGCGGTCAGACCCGTCGTCGCCAGCGCGGCCGCGTCCGCGACGCTCAGGTTCGGTGGGCGGTGCGCCAGCAACGGTGTGTCGGCCTCGAAAACCGCGTACTCGGCCAGCGATCCGGTGCTCAGCGACGGCCTCGTCGCGCCGGCCATCGCCCTGAGCACGCGCGGCACCGCCTGTCCGAAGATCTCGTCGCCTGCCCGGAACGCGGTGACGCCGGGGCCGGTTTCGACGACCGTGCCGGCGAAGTCGTTGCCGGGCACGTGCGGGAAGTCGAGTGGCGTGACGTCCCGGTACGCGCCACTGGGCAGGACCACGTCGGCCGGGTTGATCGAGGCCGCGGCGATGCGCACCAGGAGCTGACCCGGCCCCGGGCTGGGCACCGGCACGTTCCCGACCACGTAGTTCTCCGGCGGGCCGTAGTCGGTCGCGAGGACTGCCTTCATGCTTAAACGGACCATGTGGTCACTTTAGGAAAAGCGGACCACACGGTCAACTTGTTAACCTGGTGCCGTGTCTTTGCGCGCCGACGCGGTTCGGAACCGTTCACTGCTGCTCGCAGCCGCCGTCGAGGAGTTCGCGGAGAACGGGGTGGACGCGCCGGTCGCGGCGATCGCGCGCAGGGCAGGGCTGGGGAAGGGCACGGTGTTCCGCCACTTCCCCACCAAGGACGACCTGGTCGCGGCCATCGTGCTGGACCGCGTCACGCGGCTGACCGCGCTGGCCACCGAACTGTCCACCGCCGCCGACGCGGGCGCCGCGCTGCTGGAGTTCATGAGGTTCGCCGCCCGGCAACGGCAACAGCTCGACCTGTCGTTCCTGTCCGGCGACCTGGGCGCCGACGTGAGCTCGGCGCAGGAACAGATGACGCAGGCCATCACCGCACTGGTCGACCGGGCGCGCGTTGAGGGCGCGCTGCGGCCCGACGTCACCGGCACCGACGTGATGTTGCTGATGTGCGTGCCCAACGACGTGGTCAAGCACCTGCCGGACGCGCGGCCCGAGCTGTGGGAGCGCTACCTCGCGATCCTGTTCGACGGACTGCGCCCGGAAGGCGCCCACCCGCTGCCGCCGTTCTGAGCGTCTACTCCGAACACACCGTCCGCATCGCCTCGGCCAACGCGTTCTCGTGCAACCGGTCGAGGTGGTGCAGCACCACCGCGGACCGTTCCGCGATCGTCGCGTGGATCTCGCACTTGAGCGTGGGCTTGCGGAGCCGTTCGGTGTCCTTGAGTTCGGCGAGGATCTCGGTGGTGAGGCGGTCCAGGATCGGGCGGACCTCCGTGCCGAGATCAGGACGGCGCTGCGGAACTTCCTCCGGGTGCTCGGTCCAGCGCGCGTAAAGACCGCGCTGCACCAGCTTGTTCGCCTCGATCTGGGCGCGGAAGAACCGCGCCGCGTTCTCGGGGTTGAGGCCGAGCGCGGTGGCTTTGGTGCGCACCGTGTCCAGCACCTGCTGCTCGCGCGCGGGGTCGTCGATGGGCTGGGTCGTGCCGAACTTCGCCGCTGCCACCAGGTCCGCCACCTGCACGCGCTCGACGGCCAGGTCGGTGAGCTCACCGAGCGGGCCGACGGACGTGAGCGACGACGCGGCGAGGGTGAGGGCGACCGCCAGGATCTTCACGATCTGAAGAGGGTGCCATGATGGCGGGGTGGAGTCCACGCGCATCGACCGTTGGCTGTGGGCGGTCCGGCTGACCAAGACCCGCCCGGACGCCGCCCAGGCGTGCCGTGGCGGCCACGTGCGCATCAACGACAAGCCGGCGAAGCCCTCGACGACCGTCGTGCCCGGTGACCAGGTGCGGGCGCGGGTCGGCGACAAGACGCGGATCGTCGAGGTCGTCCGGGTGATCCAGAAGCGGGTGGGCGCAGCGGACGCGGCCACGTGCTTCATCGACCGCACTCCCCCGCCACCGCCGGACATTCCCATCGCGCGGCGGGACCGGGGTGCCGGGCGGCCGACCAAGCGGGAGCGGCGCGTGCTGGACCAGTTCCGGGCGCAGAACTAGCCGAGAACGACGTCCGCCAGCTCCGTGAGCGATTTCCCCAGCGGCAGGTCGACGCGCAACGAGGCGAACTGGTCACCACGCGTCTCACCGCGGTTGATGATCACGACCGGGATGCCCGCCGCTGCCGCGCGGCGCACGAACCGCAGGCCGGACATCACCGTCAGCGAGGAGCCGAGAACGAGCAACGAACGGGCGTTGTCCACGAGCGAGTAGCACTGCTCGACCCGCGGGCGCGGGACGTTCTCGCCGAAGAACACGACGTCGGGCTTGAGGACGCCGCCGCACTCCACGCAGCCGACGACCTCGAAGCCGCGCACGGCCTCCTCCGGCAGGAACACGTCGCCGTCCGGGTTGATCTCGTCGGTGGTGGCGGCGAACGTCGGGTTCGCCTCGCGCAGCCGGCGGTCCAGGTCGACGCGCGGCGACAGGAGCTTGCAGTCCAGGCAGATCACGCGGTCGAGGCCGCCGTGCAGCTCCACGACGTCCTGGCTGCCCGCGGCCTGGTGCAGGCCGTCGACGTTCTGCGTGATGACGCCGGACAGCTTCGGCGACAGCCTGGTCACCGCGTGGTGGCCGGCGTTCGGGTGCGCGCGGGCGATGGTGCGCCAGCCGACGTGGCTGCGGGCCCAGTACCGCCGGCGGCCCGCGGCGCTCGTCGCGAACTCCTCGTAGGTCATCGGGGTGTGCTTGCGCAGGGAGCCGCCCTCGCCGCGGTAGTCCGGGATGCCGGACTCCGTGGACAGGCCCGCGCCGCTGAGCACCAGCACGCCGCCTTCGTCGACGATCGGCACGACGTCGGTGAGGGTGGAGGTGCGCGGCAGCGACGGGCCCGAGGACGACCAGCTCAGAGTAGGCCTTGTTCGCACTTCACCAGCCTACGTACCAGCGGCAAGTCACCAGCTCTGGTACCACTGCCGCAGCTCGGCCTCCGCCGCCGCGACGTTTCCACCCGAAGCGGCCGTGACCAGCGCGAACTGCCGTCCCGAGCCTCCCCGCAACAGCAGCTTGTCACCGCTGACCGTCGACGGTGCCGAGCTCACGACCAGCGGTGAGCGCAGCGACGCGGGCAGGTGCAGCTCGGTCGGCGCGGACCCGCCGTTCGAGTCCCAGACGATCACCGCGAACGGCGCCGAGCCGACCAGGCTGCGCACCGCGGCCAGCGGGATCTGCTGCCACGTCTGGTAGGCGCGGTCCTCGTAGGTGAACGCGAGCGTGGTGCCCGCGACGGCCTGCGGGTAGACGCGGTCGACGAGGGCGCGCTCGACGGTGAGCACCGGGTTGCCGGACGCGTCGAGCTTCACCGCGGAGAAGTGCTCGTCGTTCATCGCGTCGCCGTCGGTCATGACCTTGTTGGGGTTGTCGTTCATCAGCTCGCGGTGGCGGCCGTAGTTGACGTCCCAGTGCCACTGGCTGCCGGAGATCACGCTGCCGCGCGGCGCCGACCACCAGCGGGCGCCGGGGGCGGTCGAGTCGAGGCCCTGGTAGATCCCCTTGAGCACCGAGGAGAGCTTGTCGGAGGTGTTGCCGGAGACCGGGTGGCCGAACTCGGAGACGATCGACGTGGTGCCGAGCGCGGTGGCGCGGTCGCGGATCGTGCGGAACGCCTGGGTGTACTGGCCGTCGGCCGCCTTGCCCGGCATCAGCAGGCCCGACTGCGCCTTGCCGTCGTAGAAGTGCGCGTTGAACACGAACCGCTCCCCCAGCGTCGGCACCAGTGCGAGCCCGCCGGGTTCGGCGAAGAAGTCCACGTTCTGGTTCCAGAACACCAGCGGCTCCACGAAAGCGGGCTTCGTGGTCCAGCCCGCCTCGTCCATCTCGGCACGAAAGCGGTGGTAGAACGGCATCAGGAGGTCGCGCTCCCACTGCTGCGAGTTCTGGCCGCTGTCGTACTTGCCCGCGTAGGGCTCGTTGAGCGGGTCGACACCGGCGACGAGCTTGAACTCGTTGGCGGGCAACGCTTGCTTGACGTGCTTGAGCGCCTCGCCGGCCGCGTTGACGAACGAGTCCTGCACACCGTTGCGGTTGTGCCAGAAGTCGTAGGTGGCCGCGGTGACGGCGTTGTTGTTCTTCATGTTCTGGCCCCAGTGGAAGCAGAGGCCGCACGACTCCTTGGGATAACCGCTCGCCGCCCACGCCGGGGCGCCGTCGCCGGTGTACCAGCTGTCCTTGTTGAACAGGTACCGCGAGTACAGGTCCTGGTGGAAGTCGAGGTAGACGCGGATCCCCTGATCGGTGAACGCCCGCAGCTGCGTCGTCACCCCGTCGAGGTACGCGCGGTCGATCTGGCCGCGCTGCGGTTCGATCCAGGCCCACGTCAGCAGGAACCGCACGGCGTTGGCGCCGGTCAGCTGCTTCATCGCAGACGCGGACTTGCGCGCGTCGGCCACGGACGCGAACGGCAGGCCGCGGTACTCGGCGAGTTTCGCGGTGCCCGAGACGTTGAAACCGCGCAACACGACCTCACGGCCGTGCTCATCGCGGAACACCCCGCCGGACACCCTGAGCTCGGAGCCGTCGAACGACTCCGCGTGCACCGGGGTGATCACGAACGAGAGGAGGAACAGGACTACCAGGAGGACCGCTCGCCGCATCGCCGCCGCCTTTGGGAACGTGAACGAGATTCGCATTGCACGTTAGACGGTGGATTCGGGCTGGTCTAGGGTTGATCGAGCGCGTTCGACGCCATTCGACGATCGAATTCTGGGAGGCGCCGCTGTGACCGCTCCGATCACCCGGTCCGACGTCGAGGTGCTTGAGCACACCGTCGCGGACGAGCCCACCGCGATGGGCGAGGCGTGGCACTGGTTCGAGAACCTCGTGGGCCTCAAGGGGCGCAAGATGTTCGCGCGCATCGACGAGACGGCCGGCACCTACACCGTCTGCACACCGCGCAAGCCCGGCGACTCGTACGACCTGACCGTCGGGGTGCTACCCGGTGGCCGCTACCGGAGAACGGTGCTGGAGGGCGAACCGCCGGAGCTGTACGGCCGGATCGGACCGGCCATGGAGGAGCTCAAGGCGTTGGGGCCCTGGGACTCCTCCCGGCCGCTCGTCGAGTTCTACCGCCGCCACACGGTGGTCGAGCTCTGGGTGCCGATCACCTGACGTCTGCGGTCAGCGCGTCCACCTGCAGCCGCGTCGAGCCCTCCGCGCGCACGGCGATCCGCACCGACCTGGTCTCGTCGTGGAGGCGCAGGTCGGATTGCTTGTGCCGCAAGTAGTTCAGCCCTTCGCCGCTGATTTCCACCGGCTCGGTGAGCGTGCTGGCGACCTCGCGTCCCGACGAGTCGAGCTCGGTGAGCACGAGCCGGGCCGTGCCGTTGCCGCGCAGGACGGCGTTGGACGTGAGGATTCCTTGCTGCACCGGGATGTTCGTGTGCACTTCCAAGGTCGTCGGCTGCACTGAGGTGGCCTCGCGCGGAGTGCCGCAGTCCGGTACGAGACTCCACCGGGAACACAGCACGCCGTATCCCGGCTTGGCGCGGTTCTTGGTGAGGTAGCCGAAGGCGATGCTGTTCGGGTGCGGTGGCATCCGCGGGTCGTCGTAGAGCTCCCAGGCCATGGTGATCGGCACCTGGAGGCCGGCGACGGTCTGCAGCGTCTGCCCGGTGTAGTCCGCTTGTTCGCGTTCCTTCTGCTCGTCCGGCGCGCTCTTCCCGATCTCGCCGACGATCACGGTGCTGGCGGGGAACTTCTCCCGCAGGCCGCGCACCGCCGGGTCGAGCAGGTCGAGGTTGCCGTAGCCGTGCACGTCGACGAAGTCCACCGGCTTGCCCACGAGCGCGGCGGCGAGGTCCGCGCCGTCGGTCGTCGCGTGCATGACGGACACGCCGCGCTTGCCCCTCGGCGCTGCGGTGCGGTCGTACACCATTGCCACGTAAGCGCTCTGGAGGTTCGGCTGGTTCCCGCGCACGCCGGACGTCTCGTTCTGCAGGTCGTAGTAGAGCACCGCATCGGTGGGTTCGAGCGCGTTGATGTAGGTGTTCATCCAGTCCGCGCTGGTGGTGGCGAACTCGGCCCACTTCGTGCGGTTGCTCTGCCAGTTCGGGTTGGTGAGCCAGCTGTTGGCGAACGCGACCACGAGCCGGATCCCCCGCTGCTTCGCGAGGTTGGCCAGGTCGGCCAGGTTGCGGGCTTGTGCGGCGGCGTTCTTGCTCATCTCCGGCCACAGCACGATCCTGGCGACGGTGCCGCCGGTGGCCGCGATCACGTCGAAGTCGCGCGCGACCTGATCGCGCACCTGCGGCCAGGTCGTGTCCTCGAGATACTCCTGGTACCGGTTCTGGTGCTCCGGCAGGTAGTTGAAGCCGGCCCAGCCGCGTTCGTCCGGAACGATCGTCAGGCTCGCGTGCGTCACGACCTGGCCGCCTTCGTAGACCCTGACGACCTTGCGATCTTTTCCTCCCGTGCTGATGGCGGCCGATCCGCCGCTGAGCACGGTTTCGGTGCCGTCGTCGTTGACCAGCCGTGCCTCGCCGCCGGTCCAGCGCACCGTGGCGGTGTCGCCCGCCTTGACCGTCGGCCGGTCGAACGAGACGGTCGCGCCGGAGCCCGCGGTGACGACGAGGGTGTCGAGCAGGTGCTCCTGCGCGGTGCCGGACCAGAGCGTGAACACCGTGGTGCCACGGCTGATCCAGGTGATCCGGCCCTGCCCGGACGGTCCCTGCGCGTACAGCTTCTGCGGGTTTCCGTTGTGCGACACCCACACCTGGGCGTCGCTCAGCGTCGTGGCCCAGCCGAGGTCGATCTCACCGGTGGCGCCGGGTGCGAGCGCGAGCTGCGTGCGGCTGGCGCTCAGCCGGCCCGGCAGCTTCCCGGTGCTGCTCGTGGTGCCGAGCAGAGTGGCGAAGTTCGGGCCGCCGCGCAGTTCGAACGTCGTCGTGGTGCCGGCGCGGAGGTACGGCCAGCTGGCGCTGCCGTTGACCTCCTGCCGCCACAGCTTGGCGGCCTTGCCGGTCTCGCGGATCCAGATCTGGACGGTCTGGTTGCCGTCGGTGTGCCAGCTGACGTCGACCGACGCCGCGTTCTTGCCCGGCGGCAGCGTCACCTCCGCCGCGGACACGGTGATGCTGTTGCTCGCGCGCGCTGGTGCCACGAGCGTGGCCACCAGCGCGACGGCGAGCACAATTGCTTTCCCCCAGGTGCTCATGCGCCCCATCTGATCAGACGGGGCGCCGGCCCGAGGGGGTTTCAGAGCTTCCGGCGGTACGAGATGTAGCCCGTGTACGCGGCCACCTTGTCGTAGAGCCTGCGGGCGGGGTTCTCCTCCTTGGTGTGCCAGTGCAGGAGCGTGGCACCGTGCTGCTCGGCGTCGCGCGCCACCCACTCGATCAGCGCCTGCGCGATGCCACGCCTGCGGGCTTGCGGGGCCACGTACAGGTCGTGGAGGTAACAGCGGGAGTCGCCGTCCGCCCAGATGCCGGTGTGGAAGTAGTAGTGCGCGAAGCCGACGATCGCGCCGTCCGACCTGGCCGCGACACCGCGGATCCGCGTGCCGTCGAGCAACCGCGACCAGGCCTCGGCGTAGACGTCGTCGCTCAGCGTTCCGCCGGCATCGTTGTGGTACGCGCGAACCGCGGCCTCCCAGTCCGCGCGATCCACCTCCGTCAACGGACTGATCAACTGAAGAACCCGGCCACCAGCTCCGCCGTCTTGGCCACCAGCGGCTCGTCCGCGCCGGCGTCCGGCACCGACTTGGTCGACAGCACCGCGATCACGATCGGCGCACGGCCGGGCGGGAACGCGATGCCGGCGTCGTTGGTGGTGCCGTACTTGCCGGTGCCGGTCTTGTCGCCCCAGCGCCACGCCGCCGGCAGGCCCGCCCGGATCCGGTGGTCGCCGGTCGTGTTGGCCAGCAACCACTTCGTCAGCTGGTCGGCGTCGGAGCGGTTGAGCGCGTGGCCCAGGGTGAGCCTGGCGTAGCTCTGGCCGATGGCGCGCGGTGAGGTCGTGTCGGTGACGCGGCCCGGCTCGGCCGAGTTCAGGTCCGGCTCCCAGCGGTCGAGGCGCGTCACCGGGTCGCCGATCGAGCGGCAGAAGCGAGTGATCGCCGTGGGGCCGCCGAGCTCGCGCATGAGCAGGTTGGCCGCGCAGTTGTCGCTGTAGGTGATGGTCGCGTCGCACAGGGCCGAGACCGTCATGCCGTTGGCGAGGTTCTCCGCCTTTTCCGTGATCTTGGCATAGCCGGACTTCGTGCAGTCGTCCTGCGTGTAGCGGATCACCTTGTTCAGCAACGTTCCGTCGTGGTCGCGCCGCAGGATCGCCGCGGCCACGAGAGTCTTGAACGTCGAGACCATCGGAAACAGCTCGTCCGCGCGGTGCAGCACCGTGCGGCCGGTACCTGTGTCAGTGGCGAACACGCCGAGCCGTGCGTTGTGCTGGCGTTCGAGGTCACGCAGCTTGCCGGTGATCGTCGAAGCGTGTGCCTGGGCGGGCACGGCGACGGCCAGCGCGGCACCCGCGCCCAGTGCCAGAACCGAGCGACGGTCAACAACCAACGTCTTGTCCCCCTTCTTGTGAAACCTCTCCACATGTCAGGACGCGCGGGAGATCAACTGGTTGTCAATGGATCCGGCGCCAGCACGCCAGGAAGGTGAGCGCCGCGATGAGCGACCCGGCCGAGGCGAACGACCCGGCGCCCAGGTAGATCACCCACTCGTCCGCGTTCAGCCCCTCTCTGGCCAGCGGAAATCCCCACAGGATCAGGCCCAGCGCCATCGTGGCCGTGGCCGCCAACGCCCAGAACACGACCAGCACGACCCGGCCCTTGCGGCTCGGGCCGGTGTAGGGCTGGAGAGACCCCTTGCGCTGCAACCACCAGCTCGCCAGCGCCGCGAGGGCGAGCGCGCCGCGGCCAGCCTGATCTGGGCCAGCACCACGGCGAACGTGAGCACGGCCGCGATCGGCAGCGCCACCCGCGGCCGGAGCTGGCGCAGGCACTGGAAGAACAGCGGGATCGCGCACCAGCCGAAGCTCGGCGCCAGCCAGACCAGGACCAGCCACACCGCGAGCACGACGGGCAGCGCGTTCGTCCAGCGCACGCCGGCCGGATAGGCGAGACCCAGCCCCAGCGCGAGGCCGAGCACGAGGAGGTCGGCGCCGTGATACGCGACGTACCGCGCCGCCGACGCCGTCAGCAGCACGTAGAAGCCCGCGTGCATCGCCCGGTGCAGCCACACGTCCGGGACTGCAGGCGAACGGACCGGGCGCGCGGGTCAACCGATGGGTGGAACCGAGGTTCCACCGTCACCACCATGGAAACGCGCGTGACCTGCGGAATCGTCGACGCCATGGACATCAGGAAGATCGCAGTCGCCACGCTCGCCGTCCTCGCCGTCGGTGGCGGTTACGCGGCAGCCGACCAGCACACCACCACGCGCGCCGAGAAGGTGCTCACCATCGACGCGGCCGTCAAGGCCGCTCAGGCCACCCTGGACGCCGCGGAGAAGGAGAACCAGCGCGTCACCGTGGCCGTGGTCGACCGCAGCGGCGACCTCGTCGTGCTGCTCGCGGGCGACGGCGCCGGCCCGCAGACCGAGGAGTCGGCCAAGCGCAAGGCGTTCACGGCCGTGTCGTTCAACGCCGCGACGTCGAAGCTCACCGGCCGCGTGACGGGCGCGGGCGCGACGCTGCGGGACATCCCTGGCACGTTGTTCCTGGGCGGTGGCGTGCCGGTCGCGGTGGACGGGGCGCCGGTCGCGAGCATCGGGGTCGGCGGCGCGCCGTGCGGTGACCTGGACGAGAAGTACGCGCGGGCCGGTCTGGCAACCCTCAAGTGATCAGCGTTCGGTGCGGTGCCGGGCGACGTGCCTGCCCGGCTCCGGCCGCTTGCCCAGCAGCATGAGGACCACGGCGACGACCAGGCCGAGCGTCGCGAGCCCGGCGGCCACGACGCGCGCGGCGGGGTGGTCCAGGACCAGCGTCGAGATCGTCAGTGCGAGCACCAGTGCGGCGATCGGGCCGATGACGGCCAGGTCCTGGCGCTCCTGGGGCGCTGCGACCGGTTCCGGTGCCTCGATCCGCACGGTCGGCACGCGCGTTTCGATCGTCTCGAAGTGCTGCTGATAAGCCGGGTACCGCACGCCGGGAGGAACCGTCACACCATGCATGCTGCCTGAGGAGGGCGCGCCGCCGCAAACATCGCGTTTCCGGCGAGGTACGTGTTCCCATGTACCAGCTGGGCAAAGGGAGGTCGTCATGTGCCGGTGGCTCGCCTATTCCGGTTCGCCGGTGCTGTTGGAGGAACTGCTCTACGCGCCGGAGAACTCGCTGGTCATGCAGTCGAAGCACGCTCGGCTGGGCGCGACGGCCGTCAACGGCGACGGGTTCGGCATCGGCTGGTACGGCAGCGCGAGCACACCCGGTCTGTTCCTGAGCACCGAGCCCGCGTGGAACGACCGCAACCTCCGCGAGCTGTCCGCGCAGATCACCGTCGACCGCGTCTTCGCGCACGTGCGGGCGTCGACCGGCGGCGCGGTGCAGCGGTCGAACTGCCACCCGTTCCGCTGGAACAACTGGCTGTGGATGCACAACGGTCTCGTCGCGAAGTTCCCCGTGGTGCGCCGCGAGCTGACGCTGGCGATCGATCCCGCGCTGTTCCCGCTGATCGAGGGCTCGACGGACTCCGAGATCATCTTCTACCTGGCGGTCAGCTTCGGCCTGGAGCAGGACCCGCCCGCCGCCGTCGCGCGCATGGTCGAGTTCGTCGAGGACGTCGGCAGGCGCGCGGGCGTCGAGTACCCGATCCAGATGACCGTCGCGGTCACCAACGGCTCGACCACCTGGGCGTTCCGTTACTCGAGCCGCGGCAAGTCGCGGACCCTGTTCCACAGCACCGACGTGACGACGCTGCGCCGCCAGTACCCGGACAACCCCGCGCTGCACGACCTGGCCGACGACTCGCGGCTCGTCGTGTCCGAACCGCTGGGCGACCTGGTGGGCGCCTGGCAGGAGGTCCCGGAGTCGACGTGCGTCGTCGTCCGGCCCGGTGTCGAGGAGGAGCTCCTCCCGTTCAAGCCGTGAATTGTCAGGCAACCGTCAGGTAGCGGGGGAATTTCGTCACTACCGTCTGGTGCTGCCGCCGCCACGGACCCCCCGGAGAGGTTCCTCATGCTCAACACGGCAGCGGCAGCACTGGTAGCCCTATCCGCCCTCGCCCCCACTGGCGCGGCGGAGGAAGAAGAACCCACGGCCAGCCTCGAGGTCGTGACCGTCAACGGATCGGGTTGCCCGGCGGGCGACGCCGACGTGAAGACCGACGAAAGAACCTTCACAATCGGCTACCACACGTTCCTGGCCAGGGCGGGAGGCGGCTCGTCGCCTGTCGACATGCGCAAGAACTGCCAGATCAACATCCGCGTCCGCGTGCCCGACGGCTTCACCTACGGCCTGGCACGCACCACCTACGAGGGCTACACCCACCTGCAGGACGGCGCTTCCGCCCTCAACCGCGTCTCCACCTACCTGCAGGGCTCGTCGGCCACCGCGTCGGTGAGCCAGTCGTTCACCGGGCCGCGCAGCGGCGACTGGGAGACCACCTACCGGCCGAGCTTCTCGGAAATCCAGTGGTCGCCGTGCGGTTCGGCGCGCAACATCAACATCAACGCCGAGGTGCGCGTGCTGCTCGGGTCGGCTGATCCGGACCGGCTGAACTTCGCGATCGTGGAGTCGAGCCGCGGTCAGGTGCGGGTCCGGCGCTGCTGATCGGAGTCACAGATCATCGGGCTGTCCCTGGTGTCGCGCCGGTGCCCGAAACCCTGGTGGGGCGGACCATCCTGTCACGTTCCCGCCCGGCAGCCCCGGCGCGCCACCGCACCGGCACCCCGGTCCGATCTACGGCTACGTCCTGACGGGCGCCATCACGTTCGAGCTCGAGGGACAGCCCGAGCGGGTGGTGCTCACCGTGGTCGGACCCGACGAGCTGGAGGCGCGCAAGCATCTGCGCGTGTCACAGAACGACGCGGTGTCCGGTCTCAGCTGACATGAGCCATGCACATCAGTTGGAGAACACCGACAAGAGCGGTCCGCCGCCGAAGATCGACGTCATCGGCACCGTGCCGGACGCACCGCGGATCCCGGACGGCGCCGAGGCCATGACGATCTTCGTGACGCTGCCGCCGAGCAGTCCGGGCGCACCGCCGCACCGGCACTCCGGGCCCGCGTACGGGTACGTCGTCAAGGGCGCCATCGTCTTCGAGCTCGAAGGCGAGCCGGCACGGGTGGTGCGCACCGGCGAGACGTTCTGGGAGCCCGGCGGTGACGTCATCCACTACCAGGACGGAAACCACCTCGCCGACGAGGAGTCCGCGTTCGTCGTCACGATGTTCTGCGCGCCCGGCCAGCCGATGCTGACCGTGGTCGAACCGGAGGAGCTCGAAGCCCGGAAGCATCTGCGAGCACCGAGGTGAACGAGGGGCGGGAGCCATCCCCGGCGCTCCCGCCCCTCACCCGCGTCACTCGACCAGCTTGCCGGTCGTGTCGACGTCCCTCATCAGCGACGCGATCTCGGCCGGCACCGGAGGGATCTCCTCCCGGTCGATCCAGCCGGGCCCGGCCCAGACCAGGTTCACCTGCTGTGCGGGATCCATGTCCGGGTAGTCCGACCGGTTGTGACAGCCGCGGGTCTCGCGACGTTCCAGGGCGCATTCCAGGGTCGCGCGGGCCGCGAGCGCCGAGGCCTTCAGGTCGAAGGCGTGCGCGAGGTCCTGGAACCCGGCGAGGTCCGGGTGCACGCCGACGTTGCGGATGCGTTCCTCCAGCTGGTCCAGCTCGGCGAGTCCCTTGCGCAGGCCCGCCTCGTCCCGGACCACACCGGCGTGTTCGGTCATCGTGTTGCGCAGAGTTCGTTGCAGCGCACGGACGTTCTCGGGTCCGTCAGCGGACAACAACCCGTCGACCTCGGACCGCGCCTCGTTCAGCACGATGCGCGAACGGCGTTGCGCGCTCAGCGAAGCCGAGTACTCAGCTGCCGCCTCGCCCACGATCCGCCCGTACACCAACAGTTCGATGAGCGAGTTGCCGCCGAGACGGTTCGCGCCGTGCAAGCCGCTCGACGCCTCACCGATCGCGTACAGGCCCTCGACACCCGTCGAGTGGTCCGTGGGCGACACCCAGACGCCGCCCATCGAGTAGTGCGCGGTCGGCGCGATCTCCATCGGCTCACGGGTGATGTCCTTCATCTGCAGTTCGAGCAGCGTCTGGTAGACCCGCGGCAGCCGGCGCATGATCTGCTCACGCGGCAGGTGCGAGACGTCGAGCCACACGCCGCCGTTCGGGGTGCCGCGGCCTTCCTTGATCTCGGTGTACGCGGCCAGCGCCACTCTGTCGCGTGTGGACAGTTCCATCCGCTGCGGGTCGTAACGCGCCATGAACCGCTCCCCCAGCGCGTTGGTCAGCACGCCGCCCTCGCCGCGCGCCGCCTCCGAGACCAGCGTGCCGGCCGCGTTCTCCGGTTCGAGCAGGCCGGACGGGTGGAACTGCACCAGCTCGGGGTCCCGGATGCGGCCACCGGCCAGCACGGCCAGGCGGAACGAGTCACCGGTGTTCTCGTCGCGCCTGCTCGACGTGCGGCGCCAGATCCGGGTGTGCCCGCCCGCCGCCAGGATCACGACGTCGGCGTGGAAGACGTACCGCGTGCCGGTGTTCAGGTCGAACCCGTACGCGCCGAAGACCACGTTGTCCCGCACCAGGATCTGCGTGATGTAGCAGGAGTCGTGGATCGGGACGTTCAGCTGCGCGGCCCGGTTGACGAGCGTGCGCTGGATCTCCAGACCGGTGTAGTCGCCGGCGAACGACGTGCGGCGGAAGGTGTGCGCGCCGAAGAACCGTTGCGAGAGCCGGCCGTCGACCTCGCGGGCGAACGGCATGCCCCAGCGCTCCAGGTCCGCGATGCCGCGCGGGGCCTGTTCCGCGACCACCCGCACGATGTCCGGGTTGGCGAGGAGATAGCTCTCCTTGACGGTGTCGGCCGCGTGCTGCTGCCACGTGTCGGCCGGGTCCATCGTCGCCAGCGCCGCGTTGATGCCGCCGGCCGCCAGCGCCGTGTGCGCGTCGGCCTTGGGCCGCTTGCCGACGACCATTACGTCGACTCCGCGTTCGGCCAGCTCGATGGCCGCGCGCAGGCCCGCACCGCCGCTGCCGATCACCAGTACTGAGGTGGCTACCTGATGTTCCGTCATCGCGGCCTCCGTTGCCCGTGTGCTTCTACAGGTAGGACCAGGCAGCGGCGCGATGTGTGACTGTTAGCTGCGCGACACCGGCCAGTCCGGACGGTCGCGGCACTAGGATCGACACCGTGTTCGTGAAGCTCTGCGGTCTGCGCACCGAGTCCGATGTCGCCGTCGCGGTCGAGGCGGGCGCCGACGCCGTCGGTTTCGTGCTGACCACCAGCCCCCGCCAGATCGACGCCGACCTGGCGCGCAGCCTCGTCGCGGCCGTCCCCGAGCACGTCCTCACCGTCGCCGTCGTGCGCGGCATCACAGCCGCTGAGGCAGGCGAACTGGCGGTGAAGACCGGCGTGCAGGCGCTGCAGCTGCACGGCGACTACCCGAAGGCGGCATTCGACGAGCTGGCGGACCGCCCGTTCCAGCTGGTCCGGGCGACGGCGCTGGGGCCGGACACCGACGTGCGCACCGGCGCGTTCGGCGAGGAGCTGCTGCTGATCGACTCCCCCGTCGCGGGGTCGGGCGAGCAGTGGGACATCACGAAGCTGCAGGACAACCGGCCGACCGGCAAGTGGGTGCTGGCGGGTGGGCTGGCGCCGGAGACCGTTGTCGAGGCGATCAGCGTGGCTCAGCCGTGGGGTGTCGACGTGTCCAGCGGCATCGAGTCCAGTCGTGGTGTGAAGGACCACGGCCGGATGCGCGAGTTCGTGGCCGCGGCCCGCAGCTAACAGGGCAGCTGGTAGTCGCGGTCGCGGAACCGCGCCGACCACTCCTCCCGCGTCATCGGGGTGCCCGCCAGCTCGCAGACGCGCCGGGCAGGGCCTCGACGTCGGTGTCCCAGAACCGGATCGTGCCCTCGTCGGTCGTCACGGCGACGCGCCGGCCGTCGGGCGTGAAGATCAGGCCGGCCACGCTGCCGGTCGGGCTGCGCAGGACAGCGGCCACCGCGGGGCCGTCGACGTTCCACAGCTGGGTGGTGCCGTCGTTGGTGGTGAGGACCAGGGTTCGGTTGTCAGGGCTGAACCGCACCTTGTTGATCGGGCCGCCGCTGTCCGTGATGACCGACAGCGGGGCCGAGTCGGCCACGCGCCACAGCCTTGCGGTGCGGTCGAGGACCTGGCTGTCCTGCAACGCTTTCACCAGCCGCGGATACCGTCCACAGTGGCCGTAGAAGTCCGCGCGCACGCCGATCACGACCCTGGCGTGCCGGTCTGCGGCGTGCACCAGCGTTTCGACGAACCAGGTGCGCTCGGCGTCGTCCTGGCACAGCGTGAAGACCTCTTCGAACTGGTCGACCACGACCAGCACCTCGTCGTCCGCCATGCCGAGGTACACGTGCAGCGCGGCGGGGTCGGCCAGGTGCCGAAGCACCTGGCCGACCCGTGTGCCGGTCAGCTCGGCCAGCCGCAGCGCGCACTCCTCGCGCGGGCTCGTGCCCGGCGTGAACACCACGAACCGGCCATCAGTCCGTGCGACGAGACCCGCGCGTAGCAACGATGACTTGCCGGAGCCCGACGCCCCGAACACGCCGAGGAACCGCCGTTCGCTCAGCCGTTGCCGCAACTCGGCGACCAGTGCGTCGCGCCCGAAGAACCGGTCGGCGTCCTCGACCTGGAACGCCGCGAGCCCCAGGTAGGGCGCCCGGACCCCGTCGGCGGGCGGTGCCGACAGCTCCTCGGACAGCTCGTGCCACCGCTGCCGCCACTCCTCGGCGTCTCCCCCGCACGCCTCGACGTACGCGAGCGTCACGGCCAGCGTCGGCAGCTTGCGGCCGCTCGCCGCGTCCGACAGCACGGTCACCGAGTAGTGGGCCTGCTTGCTCAGCTCGCGGTAGGTCGGCTTGCCCGCCTTCTCCCGCCACCGGCGCAGGTCGGCCGCGAACCCCAGCAGCGCGCTGTCCTCGGGTCCGAGTGGCCGTTCCGGTCGAGGCATGGTCGAAACGGTAGCGGCGAACGTGCTCCGGATGGCTCAGGCAGCCCGGTAACCGGGGATGTCCTCCACCCGTTCGTAGACGGGCAGCCCGCGTTCCCGAGCGATCCGCACATCTTCGTCCGCGCCGGTCGACGCACCCGGCAGCCGGAGCACGGCGTCGCAGTGCCGCAGCAGGCGTTCCGCGGTCGGGTACATGATCCCCTCCGCGACCGGGTCCAGCGGCGAAGAGCCGCCCGCACCACGCAGCACCGGCAGCGCCACCCACTCGCCGATCATCGGCACGTGCCCGCTGCGGAAGATCGGCCACGCGGCTTCTTCGAGCCTGGCGAGGTTGCGGGCCATCAGTGCGGGGTCGTCCCCGGTGCCCGATCGGTAGGGCCCTGCGATCAGAATCAGCATGCGACCGACCATAATGTGCAACACTCGGCAGAAACAAGGAGAAACGTGCATGCTCGCTGCCCAACGCCGTGACCTGCTGCTCGAACGCCTGCGCACGGACGGCCGGATCGTCGCCAAGGACCTCGCTGCCGAGGTCGGCATCTCCGAGGACACGATCCGTCGCGACCTGCGCGATCTCGCGGCGGCGGGTCTCTGCCAACGCGTCTATGGCGGCGCACTGCCCATATCTCCGGCCATCGCGGACTACGCGACACGTCAGGAGGTGTCGGTCGACGGCAAGCAACGGGTCGCACGAGCCGCGGCCGCGTTGGTCGAGCCTGGCAGCACCGTGATCCTCGACGGCGGCACGACCACCCTCGCCGTGGTGCGCGCGCTACCGCTCGAACTGGAGGCCACGGTCGTCACGCACAGTCCGACGATCGCGAGCGCGTTGGAGGCACACCGGAACGTGGAGGTCTACGTGATCGGTGGCCGGCTGTTCAAGCACTCGATGGTCGCGTGCGGAGCGGCTGCCGTGGAGGCCGCACGGGGCGTGCACGCCGATCTGTTCCTGCTGGGCGTCACGGGCGTGCATCCCGAAGCAGGCCTCACGACCGGTGACGCGGACGAGGCAGCGATGAAGCGCGCGCTCGCTCGCCAGGCGGCCGACACGTACGTGCTGGCCAGCTCGGAGAAGATCGGCGCGGCGTCGCGGTTCGGCGTGCTGCCGTTCAGCGAGGTCGCCGGGGTGGTCACGGACGCGGACAACGCGGTGGTGCACGCCCTGGAGGTGCCGCTAATTCGGGCATGAGGACCCGTTTCGCTTCGGCCGACCGGTGGAAGTCGTTAGGCTCCGCAAGGTGCGTACTGGAGATCTGGTCGACGGGCGCTACCGGCTGGAGGACGCCAAGGGGGCGGGCTCCGGTGGAATCGTGTGGTCCGCCTTCGACACGAAGCTCAAGCGGACGGTCGCGCTGAAACGGCCGCACGGCGAGCAGCTCGCGCGCGAGGCCGAGATCGCGGCGCAGGTGCAGCACCCGAACCTCATCGCGGTGTTCGACGAGGTGGACGGGTGGCTCGTCCTGGAGCACCTGGAGTCGGCGAGTCTCGACCAGCTGCTCGTGCAGGGGCCGCTGCCCGTGGAGCGCGTCGCGCGGATCGGAATGCAGATCGCGGGCGCGCTCGCCGCCGTGCACGAACGCGGGATCGTGCACCGGGACGTGAAGCCGGGCAACGTCCTGGTCGCCGCCAACGACCTGGCGAAGCTGACGGACTTCGGCATCTCGGTGTGGAGCGAGGTGACCGGGACCGACGACGCTCGGGTCAGCGGCACGCCCGCGTACACCTCGCCCGAGGTCGCGGCCGGGCACGCCGCCGGTCCCGAGTCGGACGTCTTCTCGCTGGGCGCAACGCTTTTCGCCGCACTGGAGGGCGCGCCGCCGTTCGGCACGGGCGCGCCGGACGAGGTGCTGAACCGGGTGCGCGCCGCGGAGCTCCCGCAGCTCACCGGTCCGCTCGCCGGCCTCCTCGCGGACATGCTGAACCGCCGGAGGAAGAAGCGTCCCACCGCGAGCCAGGTGCGGGAACGGCTGCGCGAGATCGTCGGCGGCTGGGAGCCGCCTTCTCCTGTCGCCACCCGGAAACCGTTCTGGCGGCGCAGGTCCGGCCAGCTGGCCGGGGCGAGCCTCGCGGCGATCGCGGTGGCCGCCGGGGCGTTCGTCGCGTTGCGGCCACCGCCGGCGGCCGGCTCGGACCTGATCGGCGAGGAACGCGAAGCCGACCCGTGCTCGCTCATGAGCCAGCACGTGTTCCGCGACTTCGGCCCGTCGGAGCTGCGCACCGACTCCGGCAACTTCAACCGCTGCGACGTGCTCGTCGACGTGCGCCGCGAGGAGAAGATCGACATCGAGGTGCAGCTCGTGACCAGGGCGTCGCTGCAGATCGAAAAGTCCTGGCAGCTGGTGCAGGACAAGCATTTCAGCGTGTACCTGATGCCGTCGGACGACCGCGAGTGCAACCGTCTGGTGAACGTCGACGCCAGGTACGGGGTACGGGTGTCGGCGAAGATGCCGAACTCGCCGGAGGACCTCTGCGCGATCGCCGACACGGCGGTGAACACCGTGCAGGAGGTCTTGCGGAAGGGGCAGATTCCCCGGCGTGCCAAGAAGTTCCCCGAGGGGTCCGCGGCCTGGGTGAACACCTGCGGCCTGCTGCCCGCCGAGACGCTGCCGGGGTTCAACCAGCCCGTCGACGTGTTCGCCGGCTGGTCGTGCAAGTGGTTCTCCCTCGCCAACCGCACCGAGGTCAGGGTTCGCTACGACCAGCACCCGCTGACCGACTCGATCGGGGGAAGGCCGGCGACGCTCGGCGGCCATGAGGCGTACGTCCTGCGCGACACCGGCACCAGCCGGTCGTGCACGGTGCAGGTGCCGTACCGGCCGCCGCAGCACTTGCCCAGGACCACCCTGGACGTGCTGCTGGTGACCGTCATCGGCGACCCCGGCGAGATCGAGCTGTGCCCGGAGGCCGAACGGCTCGCGGCCGTCGCGGCGGTGAACCTGCACCGGCGGTGACCCGTCAGATCTCCAGGAAACCCTTGGGAGAGCCGTAGGTCCGGCCGCACTGAGTCAGCGCGAGCACGCCGTGGCCCTCCACGTCGCCCTCGAAGTACCTGGGGTTGACCGACAGCTGCTCGGCGACCTCGGTGGCCCAGATGTCGTCCAGGTCGTCGTTCTCGTCGCTCCAGTCGTGCGGCAGCCCCCTGCCGTCCTCGACGTCGAGCTCGCCGAACTGCTCTTCCGGTTTGAACGCGTCGTAGTAGCGGACGACCTCACCGCTCTCCGCGACGCACCACGCCGTCCAGCCGTCACCGCAGCTCATGCCGTAGTAGTGCGCCTCGCCGAACACCGTGCTCAGCACCGCGCAGATCTCGTGCACCGGTCTCTCGGCGTGCGCGAACGGTTCGCCGAACACGAGCGTCCACCCGTCCCACGCGCCAGTGACGTACACCCGCGCGCACCGCACGTGCTCGTCGTCCTTGGCCCACGCGTGGTGGTCGTTGTTCCAGGCCGCGCCGCCAAGGACCTTCGTCACGGGCGCCGGGTTCTGCAGTCCGCAGACCTCGAGCACGGCGGCCTGGTTGTCGGTCCTGATCGCGAACCAGCCACCGCAGAGGTGCATCTCCTCGGTGCCGTACATCTCTTCTTCGATCTTGACCTGGATGTACCGCTCGATCATCGTCCGGTCCGCGGCCGACACCGCGTCCGGCCCGGCGACCTCGACGATGCCCGCCAGCGCGGCTCTGCGGATCTTGCCCTTGGCCGTCCGGCGCGTCTCCTGCAGCAGTGGCAACACGTCCGGCCCCATGGTCCCGAACGCCCACAACGCTTCCCGTCGCACGTAATGGTCCTCGTCCGCGAGCAGGGGCAGCAGTTCGCTCGCGTGCCGCAACGCCTTCTCGCCGCGGAACATGCTCGCGGCCGTCCGCCGCACCGTCGCGTCCGGATGCCGGGTGGCGGCGAGGTGCTCCGCTGTTTCGTCGAACGACGTCAGTCCCGGCTCCGCCAATTCCATGGCGCGGCAGATTACCGTTGACGCACGGCCGTCCACACGGAACGCTGCGGAACTGATGAGTCTCGCCGAGGAGCACGTCAAACCGGCAGTGCGCTGGGGCATCGGCCACGCGCTGCCACGGGCGTTGCTGCGCCACGCAGCCCGTCGTGGCGACCTGCAGGGCCGCATCACCGTCGAGGCGTCCACCGGCGCCGACCTCACCGGACTGTTCAACGACATCCGTGCGCGCGGCCCGCTCGCCGCCACCAGGGTCGGCCACACCACGGCCCGGCACGACGTCGTCAAGGAGGTGTTGAGCAGCGACGCCCTCGTGACGACCCGGCCGCGGTTCGGGGCGGGCATTCTGGGCAAGCTCGCCGCGTGGTCCGCGGTCGAGATGACCCACCCGGTCCAGCCGCCGTCGTTGCTGGTCGTCGAACCGCCGCAGCACACCCGCTACCGCAAGCTGGTCACCCGCGTGTTCACCGCCCGCGCCGTGGAACAGCTGCGCGAACGCACCCAGGCCATCGCCGACGAACTGCTCGACAACCTCGACCCGGCCAACCCGGTCGACCTCATCGAGAACTACTGCGGCCTGCTCCCGGTCACCGTCATCAGCGAGATCCTCGGTGTCCCGCACCAGGAACGCGCCACCGTCCTGGCCCTCGGCGCGGCCGCGGCGCCGAGCCTCGACATGGGCCTGCCGTGGCGGGTCTTCCGCACCGTCGAAGCCACGCTGAACGACTTCGACGCCTGGCTCACCCGCCACCTCAACACCCTGCGCGCCAACCCCGGCGACAACCTGCTCAGCCGCCTGATCACCGCCCGCGAGGACGGCGTGGGGCTGACGGACCGCGAGCTCAAGTCGACCGCGGGCCTCGTGCTGGCCGCGGGCTTCGAGACCACCGTCAACCTCCTCGGCAACGGCATCTCGTTGCTCACCAAGCATCCTGCGCAGCTGGACGTCTTGCGCGCGCGGCCGGAGCTGTGGGCCAACGCCGTTGACGAGGTCCTGCGCGTCGATCCGCCGGTGCTGCTGACCGGCCGCATGTGCGCCCGTGACACCACAATTGCCGGCATCCCGGTTCGGCGCGGCCAGTTCATCACCGCCGTGCTCGCCGCGGCCAACCGCGATCCCGACGTCTTCGAGAACCCCGCCGCGTTCGACGTCACTCGTCCGAACGCCCGTGACCACGTGTCGTTCGGCGCCGGCCGCCACTACTGCCTCGGCGCCCAGCTCGCGCGGATGGAGGGCGAGATCGGTCTGCGGTCGATCTTCGAGCGGTTCCCGGACCTGCGACCGCTGCCCGGCGCGCACCGCCGGCCGACCCGCATCCTGCGCGGCTTCGAACGCCTGCCGACCAGTCTGTCTACTTCGGACTGACTTCGCAACGGAAACGCTCTCACGTGCCCGTTCACTCGTTCGAGCGGGCAATGCTCCATTCGCGCGTCCTTGGTGACGCTCAAAGCCCCGTTCGGGCCCCACCGGAGTGGACAATTCATGGCCAAATGAGGGACAGAGCGTGCTCTCGCCCCTCTGTTTGGGTCCGCACCTTGTAGCGTGACGAACCAGCCGTCTGCCCCAGAGCTATGCGACGACGGAGGTTCGACGTGCCACCTGCGAGCAGGAACACGGCGCAGGGCAACGTTCACAACCTTGTTCAAGTCGGCAACGTCATGGGTGACGTCCTGTTCCACGCATACACAGACTCCGCTTCGCACGCACCGCAGCAACTTCCGGCCGTGCCGTCCGGTTTCGTCGACCGCGAGGCGGTGCTGGCGGAGCTTGATGCCGTGCTCCTGGCCACCGATCGGGAACCGAGGAAGATCGCCGTTGTCAGCGGTTTGGCAGGAGTGGGCAAGACGGCGATGGTCCGACTGTGGGCGAGACAATCGTCGCACCGGTATCCAGGTGGTCAGCTCTACGTCGACTACGCCGCGATCCGCACGGAATCAGGCACGCCTGTGAGTGACGCGCTGGCCGAGTGCCTGTGCGCATTGGGGGTGGCCCGAGCACACATTCCACCGACACTTTCAGCACGTACGAATCTGTTTCGCATGAAAACAGCTTCGGCACCCGTTCTGGTCGTACTGGACGACGTGACTGAACCTGCCCAAGTTCCACCATTTGTGCCAAGTGCAAACGGCAGCTCCGTAATTGCCACGAGCACTGCTAGATTGACCGAACTGGCACTCGATGGCGCGTACTTCCTGCGCGTAGAACCGTTGACCGAGACATGCGGAACAGCGCTGTTGCAAAAGATCTGCGGCGATCAGCGCATCCCTCCGGACTGCGACGGCGCTCGGCGGCTGGTGCAGGTCAGCGCGGGCCTCCCCGTAGCGCTGCGCGTCATCGGTGCTCGCCTGGCCTCCAGCGCTGCGATGACAGCTACAGCGCTCGCCGATGAGCTGACGGACGAAAGCACACGGCTCGCCCGCCTGTCACTGCGAGGAGTGCCAACGGTGTCCGACGTGTTCGACAACGCCTATCGATCTCTCTCCCCCGACGCCGCCCTGTTGTACCGATTGCTCGGCGCCTCCCCTGTGCGCACGTGCAGCCTCGACACCGCGGCGGCGATCCTCGACCTCTCTCCAGATCTGGCCCGCCACCTGGTGGACGTGCTGCGCGAGGCGTCACTGCTCGATGAGGCGCCGGGCGGCGGCTTCGTGTTCCACGACCTCGTCCGGTTGCATGCGCGCGAACGCTCACAGCCCGCCGAGCGGCTCACGGTCCTGCGCCGGCTGACGGACTACTACCTGAGCAAGACCGCGTTCGCCGACGAGGCGATCATGGGCAAGAGGACGCGCATCGCAGACCACCGAACGATTCTCGCGGGCCGCCGGTCACCGTTCGCCACGGACCGGTCAGCGCTGGGCTGGCTGGCTGACGAGCGCTCCAACCTCCTCGCCCTACTGCGTGCGGTGTCGGAGGCGGGCTGGCACGATCAGACGTGGCAACTCGCGGAAGCGTTGATGGCGCTATATCTGAACCGGCGCTACCTCAACGACTGGATCGAGTCTGCGGAGATCGGCGCCACCGCCGCGCGTCGGGCAGGCAACGAACCGGCAGAGGCCAGGCTTCGCAGCGTCGTTTCCCGTGCCTACACCGAGATCGGCGCGCACGACCGCGCACGCGCCAGCCTGGACACGGCGCTGGCTCTCGCGGAACGCTCCGGCAACAAAGTTCTCACCGCGTCGGTGTGGGAGTTCATCGGCCGTTTCCGCGACCAGGTCGATCCCGAGTCGTCCCCGGAGGCCTACGAGCAGGCGATCCATCGCAACCAGGAGGCCGGGGAACGCCGAGGCGTCGCCATCGCGACGTACTTCCTCGGCTGCGCCATGAGCTCGCGCGGCGACCAGACCAACGCGCTGCGCACCCTGAAGCAGGCCCATCGACTCCTGCTCGAGGTGAACGACCAGCGGATGGCGGGCCGTGGGGCGATCAGCCTCGGGCTCGCCTTCCTGCGCGACGGGAACACGACGGCGGCCCGCGAACGGTTGCTAGACGCCGTCGAGTACTTCTCCGGCTCTGAGGCCACGTACTACGAGGCTCAGGCAAGAGAAGCGCTCGCCGACGTCGCCGTTGAGTCAGGTGATCCCGCGCTCGCGAGGGAACAACTCGAACGGGTCCTTCTGATCCGCCAGGCCAGCGGTGCGCCGGATGCGGCCGCCGTGGCGGCCCGGCTCAGAGAGCTACCCGCGTGACAAGCAGGGCGACGCTGTGCTTGCCGAAGCGCACGACGAACCTGCCGACGACATCACGCGCCCGCAAGATCAACGAGTGCACGGCCGAGGCCAGCGCGCTGACCGGGACCAGCAGCTTCCTCGCCAGCACCTTCACGCTGAAGCGTTCAGCGGGCCGGCCGAGCGCGTGGAACAACAGTTCGCACCCCTCTTCGCTCCCGACCCCGACGAGCTTGGACCCCGGCCAGTCGTCGCGCAGGCGAGCCAGCTGGCCCTCGATCTCGTCGCTTTCGCACGCCGACGGATTCACGACGACGGACGCGTTCTCTATCGCGTGGTTGTCGGCTTCCTCGCTCTCGGACACCAGGTGGCCTTCCTTGTCCGCGAACTCGGGAGACGGTCGTGCTCCGTGCGGAAACCGCTGCAGGACGACCGTGTCGCCGACGACCGTCGGATAGTCGCGATGCGACCAGACCTGCTCGCTCATCATCTGGGGGTATGCCGCGACCTCGGCGGGCATGGGCCGAGCAGGCGGGTCGATCTGCAGCTTCTCGTAGAACAACCTCCTGAACCCCTCGAGCGCGTCGAGCGGCTTCGCTATCAACTTGGCGCGCAACGTCTCCGCGAGCGCCGGATCGTGCCCGGCGATCAAGTCGTCGATCTGCAGGCGGAGATCACCGTGCCGATCGATGTGCCGGATGAGGTGCTTCGCTTCCGCCATGACTGTGTCCGGCGCGACGACGCTGTCCCGGTACACACCGAACGCGGTCGGCACGCCCGCCATCGCCGCATAAAGCGTGGGCGAACCTATGTCGCCGACGAACGCATCGGCCGCGACGACAAGGGAGTGCCAGTAGTCCGGTAGTACGACGAGCAGGCCGCCGCGCTTTAGATGCGGCTCCAAGATGGCCTCGATTCCGTGTTTGGCCCGCCAGGCCCACATGTTCGGATGCAGCATCAGTGCGACGCGGTACTCACTGCTGGGCAGGCTGCCCAGAAACGCGCAGAGCGCTTCTTCCCACTCCGCGAGCAGGGAACCCTCGCCCCAGGTGCTGGAGATCGCGATCAACTTCCGGTTCTCGCCGACGCCGAACCGAGCCCGGTACTCCGGCCGCCGGCGCTTGCTGATCGCGATCAGGTCATAGCTCGTGTCGCCGCCGATGACGACACGTTCCTTGGTCTCGGTACTGATGCGCAGCAGCTGATCTTCGATGTCCGGGTGCGTGGCGACCATGCGGATGTGCCCCATGGCCATGTGCTTCTCCGGAACCACGCCGGACTGGCGTGACTTCCTGAGATCCGGTTCCGGAACGATCTTGTGCAACGCCAGCCCGTGTGGCAGCACGATCACCGGGACCGGATGGAAGGGCCTGAAGTCGATCCGCTCGCTCGCCGACACGATCAGGTCGGGACCGCGCTCCTTCTTGATCAGCTTCAGCGCCTTCTTCACGCTGATGACCGGCCAGCCGTGCTGCTTGATCAGCTCCTTGGTGCCCTGGGCAAACCTCGACCCGGTGCAGAGAACGAACTCGACCTTGACCCTGGGGTCGCCGTTGAAGCAGGGCATCAGTTCCAGCGCTCTGGCGACTGAAGCCGGGTTCCTGACACCGATCCAGATGAGCTTCACGTCGTTGCGGCCGCCCAGCCGGCGCTGCTCGTCAGCCCACTCGCACCGTTCAGCACTCACTGAACGCGCCGCTCGTGCCGACTGTCCACATATTGCATGTCCTCACGGGGTCGGATTGGGTACGACGCGCCGGAGGTTACGCCAGATTCACCCTCAAGTGGAAGTGATACCGAAGAGGGTGTCGCGTTCAATATGAAGTTGATCTAGCTCTCTGAAGTCAGGCTTCCTTCATAAAGCAGCGCGTAAGACAGGGCACCCATGGCTCCAGCCTTCAGGCCGAGCTGCGACGTCTTGACCAGAACAGGACTGTCACCGTCCACCGCGGGTTCGATCGCACCGAGCCGAAGGGACTCCTCGACGGCCTCTCTGAGCACCTCACCTGCCCTGCTCAGCTCCCCACCGAGCACGATCAGCTCTGGATCGAGCGAGTTGCACTCCATCACGATGCCGGTGCCGATGGCCCTGCCGGCGTCCTGCACGATCCGCAGCGAGACCCGGTCACGTCGCATGCCCGCCAGCTCAACCAGCTGGTCCAGTGTCTCAGGCGGGTTCACCGCGCCGCGGTATGCCCTGCGGGCCTGCGCGAGGAGCTCTGGACCGCCCGCCACCGTCTCGAGGCAGCCGCGCCGGCCGCAGTTGCAGACCTCGCCGTTGGGCACGATGCCGTAGTGGCCGATCTCCCCAGCCAGCCCGCGTCTGCCTCGGTAGATGTACCCGCGGTTGAGGATGATGCCCGCGCCGATCCCCGTCGAGGCCTTCACGAAGATCATGGTCTCGACATCGCGCCCCACTCCGTGCATGTGCTCCCCGAACGCGGAGAAGTTCGCGTCGTTGTCGGGCACGACCGGCACGTCCGGGAAATGTGCTGCGTACCACGATCGCGGATCGCCCTCGAGGTCCCATCCCAGCGCGGGCGCGATCATCGTGAGCTCGGCGGTTCGCGGGTTCACCGCGGCAGGCACACCCAAGCCGATGGACACCAGGTGCTCGACCCCCAGCTCGGTCTTCGCACTGAGCCGCCTGATCAGGTCGGCGCTCTCGGCGATCCACCGCGCCGACCCGTGCCGCGCCCCGATGTCCACGGTGTCGGTGTGAAAGGTGGCGTCGTCGACCCGGCGAACGGCCACGGTCAGCCGCTCGTGACCGACGTCGATCCCCGCAGCCAGGCCGCGGACGTCGCGCAGGCGAACGGTCTTGCCCCGTTCGTGGTCGCGAACCGTGACGAGGTTGTCCTGTACCAGCTCCTGCACGACCTGCGAGACCTTCGCCTGAGAGAGGTCAGTGCGGCGGGCTATCTGGACCTGTGTCGAAGGCTGCACCATGACCGCTCGAACGATCTTGCGGCGATTGACCGCTTTGATGCTTCGCTCGCGCGGGTTCAACAAATTCCGCGCGTCGGGCAGGTCGTGGTGCGAAACCATGGGTAACACCGGTCCAGTCTAAGAGGACATGACTTCATTTTGAAGACGGCCAATCGATGAAGATCATTCCACGCGGCAGAGACTCGTGCACCTCAAACCGGAATCACATCCGTCCCAGTATCCGACGTGTCCAGAAGGTGGCAACGAAATGTCATTGCGCTGGACTGCTGCGCCGCGCTCCTGAGTCCTAGCCTAGACACGCTCGGTCACATGACTAGAACTCTCCGAGTTCAAGCTAGGGGGAATTGCCGTGTCCGCCAGCTCCGACGAGCCCCGCGAGTACGAGTCTCCCGAGGTGTACGACCTCGGCGCTGTCGTCGCCGTGACCCACGGCTGCGGGAAGGGGAGCGACGACGCCATCGGCCAAGGTTTTTCCTGAGGCGGTCTCTCGCGCGGTCCTCGGCACACTGCAGTTCCATGTTCCGGAAGCCGTCCACCTCACGACTGGCGTCGGCTGGTTGCCCGGCGAGTTATACGACCTGACGTTGGTTGCGGGACGTGGCATCGTCATCGGTCAGTGCTCCGCACCACCACATGCACTGACCGAACGACTCACGAACACGCTCAGGACGGGCGATACTCGGCCGCTGATGTCTTTGCCGGGGGCCTACTCAGCCGTACTGGTCACAGTGTCCGGTTTGACCCTTGTCGCCGACTCAGTCGGGCAGTTCCCCATCTACTACCGCAGAACCCAGGGCGAGTTCGTCTTCGGCACGCGGGCTGAACTGGTCGCGGCGAACGCCTCGTTCGACCTGGTGGCCCTAGCGGCAGAAATCGCGTGCCCCCAAGCATTCTCCGCATTGGGGACGCGAACCAACTACTCCGGGGTGCATCAGCTCCTTCCCGGTACAGCGCTCCGGATCAGCACGTCAGGCACACAACTGACCGTTCCGTCGGCATCGCTGATCCCCGATACGCGACAAAGCCTGAACCAAGCGGCTGACGAGTTGCACGAGGTGCTCCAGGCGGCCGTCATCGCACGGGCACCGCAGTCCGCGGACTTCAGCGGTGGGTTCGACTCGACATCGTTGGCATTCCTGGCGGCTCGGCTTGTGCCCAGGCTGACCGCAGTCACCGTCTCCCAGCGCGGCGCCCCGGTCGACGACGATCTCAGGGCCGCCGCGGCGCTCGCCCGCCTCGACCGGCGGCTGACCCACCGCGTCGCGCATGGAGACGAGCACCATCTGCCGTACCAGCACCCGATTCCCGGCGCGGACGCGCCCCATCCGGCCGTGCTGCACCGAGGTCCACTGGCACTTCGACTGTCCAATGTGGCCGAAAGCGGATCTGCTGTCCACTTGGTCGGCGAGGGTGGCGACCAAGTGCTGACTGCACCGCACGCTTATCTGGCGGACCTGGCCAGGCGCGGTGCTCACGGGGAGCTTTGGCGGCATTGCGTCGCATGGGCGAGACTGCGGCACCGATCTCCGACGGCCTTGTTCGTGCGTTCGATGCGGCTCGCCGCAATGACTTCATCACAAGAACTGCGCGCGTTGGCGCGGCAACTGGATCCGAGGCAGACCCACAACGACTCCTGGGAGCACCGGGCCATCACCGTCGCGGGCCATCTTCTGTGCCGCTGGCTGATGCCTCGAACACGCGTGGCGTTGGCAGCACAGCTGAGCAGCCCGGTGGACGACCAGCACCTGGACGTCGGCGACCAGGCCGCCATTGCACAGCTCCGCTCGGCTTGCCGGGCACAGCACATCGTCCGCGAATTCGCCGCAGCGCATGGCATCGCTGTGCACGCACCGTTTCTCGATCCCGAGGTGGCACGCGTCTGTATGAGCGTTCCTGCGTGGCGCAGGGCTGATCCGCAGTCAGTCAAACCACTGCTGCGGCGCGCGATGGCCAGCCTGGTCCCGGATGCGGTGTTCACGAGAACGACCAAGGGAAACTACACCGCGACAGCGCATCTCGGGGTCAGACACTCGATCCGCTCTCTGCACGCGCTGCTCGCCGATCCGCTCACCGCCGAACTGGGGCTGATCGAACCCGGTCCGGTGCGCGACGTCGTGAACCGCGCGGCACGGGGAATCGCCGTCCCGTGGGCCGCGCTCAACCAGGTTCTCGCCGTGGAGATCTGGCTGCGTGACGCCACCACCAGAGGAAGGGATGGCACTGTCGATGCCGGCGTTCATCGTCCCCGAAGAAGTGAACACCACCACGAACGAGAGCGGGCGGGTGGTGGCCCTCAACACCCGAACAGGCCAATGGCACACATTGAACGAGACCGGCGGCATGATCTTCCGTGAGCTGAAGCGCAGTGGCGACCTCGAGCTCGCCCTGTCCTCCGTCGCTCACGAGTTCCCTTCCATCCCTCTGTCGGAGATCCGCACCGATGTCGACCGGCTCGTCTCGGACCTTCTGACACGCGGGTTGCTCGTCCCATCCCCCGAGCACGTCTGGCACGCGGGCGGTACCCCTGTCGCACTCCCCTCACGCCAAAGCGGCGATGTCACCGCGATTCGCAGGGTGCTTGCCACACTGTGCCTGCTAGCGGCGATCGCAATACTTAGGCTCCCCTTCCGCACGACCATTCGCTTCGCTGCCGCGGTGAAACGCATGCTGGCCCGGCGCACCGCGACCCGGTCCGACGGCAGGAAATCGGTCTCCGCGGTCCACCAGGTGGGCAGATCCGTACCTCTGCGAGTGGCGTGCTTGGAGACATCGCTCGCATCGGTGCTGTTGTGCGCGCTGTACGGCCAGGCACTCGAGTGGTGTTTCGGCCACTCGCTCGATCCCATCGCTTTCCACTCATGGGTGGAAGCAGATGGAGAACCGGTGCGAGATCCACACGATGAGCCGATCGACACTGCGTACAAGCGAATCTTCGCCGTGTGACAGGTCACGCCGAGCTCGGCGCGTGACCACCGACTGCGCCGGACGCACGTCAGCACACGCACGGCGGCGAGGGACGTGTCCGGGGCGACGGTCAACCAGCACGCGGTGTGGTGGCTGTGGCCCAACACGCGCCTGCTGCGCTATCCGGGGCGCGCCAACTTCATGGTGCTGCAAATCCTTCCGGACGGGCCGGAACGCACCGTAGAAACCTGGGACTTCTACTTCGAGACGAAAGAACTGACTGCTGTGGAGCTAGATGGCGTGCGGTACATCGACGAAATGTTGCAGCAACAGGACATCAGCATCGTCGAGAGCGTGCAGCGAGGGATGCGCACGCCCGCGTTCGACCAGGGCCGGATCGGGTACGACCCGGCGGGGTCAGGCCTGTCCGAACACCGGGCGCACCACTTTCACGGGCTGCTCCTCGACGCCTACCGCGCCTGAACCGGACCGGCCACCAGATCGGCGAGGTCGTCGAACCGCACGACCAGCACCGCGCCGACGGCCCCGACGACTGCCGCCAGCCACGTCGCGGCCGGGTCCGCCGCGACGTTCAGTGCGCCCAGCCCGAAGAGTGCCGCTGCCAACAGAAAAGCGTTGCGATAGACGTGCCGCTGCCCGAGCGTGGTGCTCGCGCGCCCGAAGCACCGGCACACCGCGCCGGACTGCCGTGCCACCGCGCGCCACACCGCGGCGGTCAGCACCCCGAACAAGCCCACCGCCAGCACCAGGCCCGCGACTGCCGGCCAGCGCCCGATGAACACGGACGCGAGCAGCAGCAAGGCGATCACGAACTCCGCGGTCACTGTCAGCACCGCGAAGAGCCGCGTCCACCGCGCTGGAATCCCGAAAGCCGGTACCGACGCGACGAAGTCGGCGTAGTCGGACTTGCCGCGCACCTTGCTGACCGCCGACACCAGCAGTACGAGTCCGCAGAGCACCACCGCACCCGTGCCCACCACGTCACCCCCGACCCATCTGGCGCAGCACCACGCCGATCAGCGCGTCCGCCGGGAGGTAGCCGAGGCGGCGGGAGTCGTTGCTGCGCGCGGAGTTGTCGCCGAGCACGAGCAGGCTGTCCACCGGGACGCGCGGGCCGGGCACCGGGATCTGCGGTGGCACCGGGTCACCCGGTACCGCCACCGCGCGCTTCACCATGCGGCCCTGGGTCGGGTCGTCCGGTGTGGTGGTGTCGACCCGCACGACCACGACCTGGCCGGCGCGGACGCGGTCGAGCTTGGCCCGGCGGACCAGGAGCCGGTCGCCGGAGTGGTAGGTCGGTTCCATGCTCACGCCGTGCACCGTCACCACGAGCAGCCGGCTGCGCAACACGAGCAGCCACGCCAGCACCGCACCGACCGCGGTCAACGCAACCCAGATCATCCGGTCACCACCTCGTCATATCCCGAAGCCTGCAAGCGGAAGAGCCGCGCGTAGTCCCCGCCCAAGAACATGAGCTCGTCGTGCGTCCCCAGCTCGGAAACCTGCCCACCCGTGAGCACCGCGATCACCGAAGCGTCGCGGACCGTGCCCAGCCGGTGTGAGATCAGCACGCTCGTCGCGCCCTCTCGGTGCCGCCGCAAACTGTTGTGCACCTCGTGCTCGGCCTGCGCGTCCAAGCCGGAGCTGGGCTCGTCCAGGATCATCAGGTCCCTGCGGTCGCGCAGGAACGCCCGTGCCAGCGCGAGCCGCTGCCACTGACCGCCGGAGAGCAGCACGCCGGTGTCCGGGTCCTCGCGGTCGGCCTCGTCGAAGAACATGCGCGACAGCAACGTGTCGTAGCCGCGGGGCAACGCCGTCACCATGTCGTGCGCACCCGCCCGGCGAGCAGCCTCGACGACGCGCGCGCGATCGTCCATTGCGGACACGTCGCCCAGGCCGATGTTCTCGGCGGCAGTGAGGTCGTAGCGCATGTAGTCCTGGAACACCGCGCCGATCCGGGCGCGCAGTTCCTCGACCGCGCACGTCCGGATGTCCACGCCGTCCCACAGGATCGCACCGCGGCACGGGTCGTAGAACCGGCACAGCAGCTTGACGATCGTCGACTTGCCCGCACCGTTCAGCCCGACCAGGGCGAGCGAACGCCCGTGCGGGATCGTCAGGTTCACGCCGCACAGCACCCACGGCTGGTCGTCGGCGTAGCGGAACCACACGTTGCGCAGCTCGATCCCTTGCCGCAACGGCGGAACCGGCGCACCCCCGACCGGCAGGTCCGCGGGCTGGGACTCGATCTCGTCGTAGTGGTGGAACAGCAGGACGGAGTGGTGCGCCGAGGCGAGGTTGTGCACGAGGCTCTGCGAGGCGGACTGCACTCCGGCGACGGCCGCCACGAACATCGCGACGTCACCGATCGACAGCGAGCCGGCGGCGGCGAGCCACACCGACCACACCAGGCCGGCGGCGGACACCAGTGCGGTCAGACCGGCCAGCAGTCCGCGAACCCGCGCCTCGCGCCGATCCTGGCCCTCCACCACGGCGTGCGCGGCGGTCAGCTCGACGAGCATGCGGCGCCGGAAGAGGTTGCCGAGGCCCAGCAACCGCAGCTCCTTCGCCGCGTCGAGGCTCGACAGCAGCTCCGCGTAGAACACCTCGCGCCGCTCGGCCGGGGTGATCGACCACAGCACCTCGGCCCTGGCGCGGCTGAGCCGCAAATGCGCCAGCAAGGCGGGGACGGCCGCCAGCAGCACGATCACCGCCATGCCGACGTCGAGCACCAGCAACGTGCCGAGGAACCCGGCCGTCGTCACGGCCGCCTGCACCGCGCCCAGGCCGTCGTCGACGAGCTGACCGGGGCCGCTGCGGCCGGTCTGCTGCGCGAGTTGGAGCTTGTCGCGGAACCGCGGGTCCTCCATCCGCGCCAGGCCGGTGAGCCGGCCCATCGCCTGGTACAGCCGGTCCATCGTGAGCACCGCGACGGCGCGGTCCAGCCGTTGCTTCAGGTACTCCGACGCCACCGGCAGCAGACCGCTGACCAGACCCGTCACCGCCAGCCCGACGGCCCAGGGCAGCAACGGAGTCCAGCCGCCGCCCGCGGCGAGGCCGTCCAGCAGGATCTTGGTGCACCACGCCGCCGCGAGCGGCACGACGCCGCCGAGCAGGCAGAGCACCACGTACAGGGGTGTGCCCGCGGGCGCGGCCGTCCTCGTCAGGCGGAAAGCGCTGACCAGGAGCGACAGCACCCGGCGGGCACGGAGATCGGTGTTCACCTGGTCGCGGGAACCGGCAGCGCGGACATCTCCCAGCCGCTCGCCACAACGGTCTTGTCGTCGTCGACCAGACACACGGCCGGGTATCCGGTCGTGCCGAACGCGTTGTGCAGCGGGCCGCCCAGCTCCTCGACGACGACCTCGGCCACCTCACCGAGACGCACGACCATGTCGGCGACCTCGTCGGCCGGTCCGGCGGCGATCGCGATCACCTTGCCGCGGTGGCCGGTCGCGTACTCGATGAACTGCGGCATGCGCTCCTTGCACGGTTCACAGCCCGGCGAGAAGAACCCGACGAGCGCACCGGCAACGTCCACATCGGACAGTTCGATGCGGGAACCGGCGGGCGCCATGATGTCCGGCTCGGCCGCCGACTGCTTCTCCCGCAGGTCGCGCAACGCCTCGTTCTGCTCGCGCAACCGCCGGATGATGCCGAAGCTCAGCAGCAGGTCCAGCACGCACAGGATTCCGACGACCACGACCGCGGCGGTCAGCACTGACATGGGAGTCTCCGAAGCTAGAAGGGGCCGTGAGTGGCGAGACGCGTCGCCACTCACGGCGTCTGGTCAGCCGCCGCAGATCCGGAAGGCCACGCAGGGACCGCAGATCTCCCTGCACGCGCCGTTGGTCGAACAGCGCCGGCGGAAGTCACTGCGCTCACGGCAGTAGCAGTGCTTGTAGTACGGGTCCGGCGGGCAGGCCGCACCCACGTCGGCCTTGGCCACGAACATGCCGAGCAGCTTGTCGCTGAGCGACTCCAACGTCTTGCGCATGTGTCGCGCTCCCTCACTTCCTCCGCGCCGGGTGGCGTCGGTGGCGCCAACGTAGGAAAAGCGCCTACACGCAGCCGCCCAGCGCGCATACACGGCCGCGTGTATGCCGTGTCGGGGATGTGTCAGCGGCCACAGCCAGGATCACCGGCGTGTCCGTCGAGTTCAGGATTCTGGGGAGAATCGAGGTGCGGGCCTGTGGCGCGAACGTCGCGCTCGGCTCGCTCAAGCAACGCCTCCTGCTCGCCACGCTGCTGCTCAACCCCGGCCGCCCGGTGCCGATCCGCAGGCTGGTCCGCGCGCTGTGGGCCGAGGAGCCACCGATGTCCGCGGTGGCGAACCTGCGCACGTACGCCAACCGGCTGCGCCAGGTGCTTCCCGATGGCGCACAACGGATCGCCGGTCGGCAGTCGGGCTACGAGCTCACCCTCCGGCCGGGCGAACTGGACCTGCACCGGTTCACCGAACGCGCTGACGCGGGCAGGGCGGCGTTGTCCCGCGGTGATCACGCCACGGCCGCACGTCATCTGGGCGAGGCGCTCTCCGCGTGCCGGGGCGCGGTGCTCGAGGACCTGGCCGGCAGCGAGGCGCTGGCCGCGTCGATCGCACCGGTCGAGGAGCTGCGGCTGGCGGTGACCGAGGACCACTTCGACGCACGGCTCGGGCTCGGCGAACACCGCGCGCTGATCACGCCGCTGCGCGAGTTCGTGGCAGAGCACCCGTTGCGGGAACGGCCGCGGGCGCACCTGGTGACCGCGCTGTACCGGTCGGGCGACCTGGCCGGAGCTCTCGCCGTCTACACCGACTACCGCAGGGTGATCGCCGACCGACTCGGGCTGGAGCCGTCACCGGAGCTCGTCAAGCTGCACCAGGCGGTGCTCGACCGCGATCCGGCGCTGACGGCGGTCGCCAAGGTGCGAGCTTCTGCCGTCCCCAGAGAGCTGCCTTCGCCCTGTCGGTCGTTCTCCGGCCGTGGACCGGAAGTGGCGCGGCTGCAGGCGTTGCTCGCGCAGGACGTGCCCACGATGGCCGTGGTGCACGGCCCGTGCGGCGTCGGGAAGAGCGCGTTGGCCCTGGAGGCCGCGCACCGCACCGCGCCGGTGTTCCCGGACGGCCAGCTCTACGTCGACCTCCGGCAGACGACCCGGCTCCCCCATCGGTTGTTGCGACACCTCGGCGTCACCGACGTGCCGCACGCGATGGACGAGGCCACCGCGCTGCTCCGCTCCCGGCTGGCCGACCGCGCCGTGCTCGTGATGCTCGACGGCGCCACCGACCCGGCACCGCTGCGCGACCTGCTGCCCGCGACCGGCCCGTGCGCGGTGCTGATCACCAGCCGGACGCCGCTCCTGCTGGACGGCGCCGACCACCTCCCGCTCGGCCCGTTGTCCGATGTGGACGGTCTGGAGCTGCTGACCAGGCTGGTGCCGCGGGCGGTGGCCGAACGCACCGCCGCCGTCCGCATCGTCCAATCCTGTCACGGGGTTCCGCTGGCGCTCCAGATCGCGGGTGCGATCCTCGCGCACCGCGCCACCCGTCCGCTGTCCTGGCTGGCGCACCGCCTGGCGGCGAACCCGCTGGCCGAGCTCAGCTTCGGCGGCGTGTCGGTCCGGGCCGCCTGCGCCACCGCGTTCCGGGCCGTCGAGGACCCGCTGGCAGCCACCGCGTTCCGGCTGCTCGGCCGGTACGAGGTGTGCGACGCCGCCACCGCCGCCAGCGCCCTGGGCACCGGTCTGCTGGAGACCGAAGCGGCCCTGGACCAGCTGGTCGACCTCGGTCTCGCCGAGTGGGCCGACGGCGACACCTACCGGCTGCCCGGCCTGATGCGGTTGTTCGCGGCCGAGCTGACCAGCCAGAACGGCACCCGGCCACCGATGGCCGGTTCCTGGCCTGTCCTCCGGCACGGCACGACGACATGATCAAGACATGAAACGCCGCCTGTTCGCCGCAGTGGTCGCCGTGATGGCGTTGTCCAGTCCGCCCGCGCAGGCCGAGCCCGCGCCGCCCCGGTTCGCCGACGGTTTCGGCCTGGTGGTGACGAGCCAGCCGAGGTGGGTCGACGGCAACCACCGCACGTTCATCTTCAGCGTCGCCACTCGTCAGGTGCCGACCCCGACACTGCTCGAAGGCCAGGAACCGGGCAGGCACGCGATCGTCGTCACGCTGCCCTCCAGCTACGACCCGAGCGCGCGCTATCCGGTGCAGTACTACCTGCACGGCCACCCCGACCGCCCCGACGCCGCGTGGAACCAACGGGTCGTCGAGAACGCGACGCGCGACGTCCCGTTGATCACCGTGCAGCCCAACGGCAGCGGCCGCGGCTGGTACTCGAACTGGGTCAACCCCGGTGCCGCCGGTCCGCAGAACTGGGAGACCTTCCACCTGGAGCAGGTGGTCCCGTTCGTGGACGCCAACCTGCGGACGATCGCCACCAGGGACGGCCGGGCGATCGTCGGCCACTCCATGGGCGGCTTCGGCGCGTTCCACTACGCCGAGCACCGCCCCGACCTCTTCAGCTACGTCGGCAGCTTCTCCGGCGGCCTCGACCTGCGGAACTCCGAGCTGCGCGCCGCCGTCGTCGCGACCGAGCTGAACCCCGCCTCCGGCACCCCCACCGTCGGTGCCGACGCGATCTTCGGACCGCCGATCTGGCCGTTCGACGGCGTCTGGAACGCCCAGAGCCCGGCACAGCACGTCGCGTCGCTGCGCGGCATGGGCGTCGCCCTGTACACCGGCAACGGCGGCGACCTCACCGTCAACCCGATCCAGGCGGTGTTCGAGCACCGGGCGCGGGAGACGGCGCTGGTCACCGCGTCCCACCTCACCGCGGCGGGCATCCCGTTCCACTTCTCCGACTACGGCGACGGCAGCGGCTGGGCGCCGGGCTGCACCGGCAAGCACGCGGAGGAACCGTGCGTGCAGGCCGACATGAACCACTTCGTCGGGCTGCTCATGCGCCGGTGACCCACGCCTGACGTGCGCCGTTCGTCGTGAGCCGAACGGCGCATTTCTGGAACCGCGCGTCCCGAATCCGTCCTGACCTCCTCTAAAGCGTCTGACGGGCCCCTGCACCCGCGCAGTGTGCGTGGGCAACGCCCGCTAGGGAGTGTTGGAGGAACAGTGTTCATGCGTTCACGTTCACGCCTGCGCGCCGCGGTCATCGCCGCGGCCGTGGGCGCCGGTGTGCTGACGGCGGCGACCCCCGCCGCAGCCGCGGGCACGCGCGCTTACCTGGTCATCACCGCGCCGAACGACACCGCCGGCGCGAAGACGGCCATCGCGAGCAACGCCGGCACGGTGTTCAGCAGCTACGACGCCATCGGCGTCATCGTCGCCCACTCCGGCGCCACCGACTTCGCGAGCAAGATGCGCGCCGTCAGCGGTGTGCAGAAGGTGGGCGCGACCCGCACGTCGGACGTCCCCGAAGCGGCGTACAACCCGGCGATCCCCATCTCGCCCGCGCAGTCGGCCCTGCCCAGCACCGAGCCCGTACGCTCGGACATGACCCAGATCGGCGCCGACAAGGCGTGGGCGATCAACGCCGGTTCGGCGAACGTGACCGTCGGCGTGCTCGACACCGGCGTCGACGACCAGCACGGCGACCTCCAGCCGAACTTCGACGCGGCCAAGTCCGCGTCCTGCGCCTACGGCAAGCTCGACACCCGTACCGGTGCGTGGCGGGACGTCGACCAGCACGGCACGCACGTCGCGGGCACGATCGCCGCGGCCAAGAACGGCAAGGGCGCGGTCGGCGTGGCTCCGGGCGTGAAGATCGCCGCGGTGCGCATCGCGGAGCCGACGACCACGCTGTTCTTCCCCGAGAACACCATCTGCGCCATGGTCTTCGCCGGTGACAGCGGGTTCGCGGTGACCAACAACAGCTACTACACCGACCCGTGGCTGTTCAACTGCCCGGACAACGCCGACCAGGACGCCATCCTGGAGGGCGTGAAGCGGGCCGTGGCCTACGCCGAGGGCAACGGCGTGCTCAACGTCGCCGCGGCCGGCAACGAGAACTACAACCTCGCGAACAAGACCCGCGACACGAAGAGCCCCAACGACTCCACGGCCGTGCAGCGCAACGTCACCAACGCGTGCCTGAGCGTGCCGACCGAGGTCTCCGGCGTCGTCAGCGTCTCGTCGATCGGCGCGACGAACCGCAAGTCGTCGTTCTCCAACTACGGCACCGACAAGATCCACCTCACGGCGCCGGGTGAGGCCGTCTACTCGACCGTCCCCGGCGGCAAGTACGCCTCGCTGCAGGGCACGTCGATGGCTTCCCCGCACGTCGCGGGCGTCGCGGCGCTGCTCAAGTCGGTCAACCCGGCGGCCACCCCTGCCCAGCTGCGTCAGCTGCTCGCGACCCAGGCCGACGACCTGGCCTGCACCGACACCCGGTGCAGCGGCACCACCGCCAAGAACAACTTCTTCGGCGAGGGCCGTGTGGACGCGCTCCAAGCGGTCGACACCGGCACGCCCGGCGGAACCACGTTCGAGAACACGACCGACGTGGCCATCCCGGACAACGGCGCGGCCGTGACCAGCTCGATCACCGTCACCGGTGTCACGGGCAACGCCCCGGCCACGCTCAAGGTCGGCGTCGACATCCAGCACCCGTACCGCGGTGACCTGATCGTCCAGCTGATCGCCCCGGACGGCACTGCCTACCCGCTGAGCAACCGCGCGGGTGGCAGCGCGGACAACATCGTGGAGACCTTCACGGTCAACGCGTCGAGCGAGGTCGCGAACGGCGTCTGGAAGCTCTCAGTGCGCGACGCGGCTTCCGCTGACATCGGCTCCATCAACTCCTGGAAGCTGACCTTCTAGGAGGGGCCACCTGATCGGCCGTCCGTCGCGGGCGGCCGATCAGGCCTATCGTGCGGAAGTGCTCGATACCCGCCAGCTAGAGGTGTTCGCGACCGTCGCCAGGACCGGCTCGTTCAGCGCGGCCGCACGGGAGCTGCACTGCACCCAGCCGGCGGTCAGCCAGCAGATGCGCGCACTGGAACGGCAGATGGGCGGCCCGCTGTTCGTCCGCACCGGGCGCGGGCTGAACCTCACCGAGGCCGGCCGCATCCTGGCCGAACGCGGCTCGGCGCTGCTCGACCAGCTGGCCGCGACCCACCAGCAGATCAGTGCGATCGCGACGCACGACATCGGCACCATCCGCATCTGCGCATTCCCCAGCGCCAACGTCTCGCTCGTGCCCGTGGCGGCCGCGATCCTCGCCAAGGAACGTCCTCACCTGCGGCTCGAGCTGGTCGAGGAGGAGCCGCCGGACTCGTTCGGCCTGCTCCGCCGCGGCACGGTCGACGTGGTGATCGGCTTCAGCTACCGGGGTGAGCCGCAGGACGACGCCGCGATCGCCGGCATGCTGCGGGTACCGCTGATGCGCGAGCCGCTCGCGTTGCTGCTGCCGATCGGGCATCGGCTCGCCGGCCGGGACCGCGTGTCACTGGCGGAGGTCGCGGAGGAACGCTGGATCGCCGGCTGCCCCCGCTGCCAGGGAGCCCTCCAGCAGGCCTGCGCCGAGGCCGGGTTCACGCCGGACATCACCTGTTCCACCGACGACAACCTGGCCATCCAGAGCCTCGTCACGGCCGGGCTGGGCGTCGCGCTCGTGCCGCGGCTGCTGCTGTCGTTCCTGCAACACCCCGGTCTGACCACGGTCGCGGTGGAGTCGCACGCGGAACGGGAGACCGCGCTCTACACCTGGCCCGACCTGATCCGCCTGCCGCTCATGCGCGCCACCGTGGACGCGCTGGTGTCCGCCGCGGCGCAGGCATAACGGCAACTTATACGTACCCAAGGAATGGCCATCTTCTGCGCATAGCTCGCAGAGGTGATGGTTGCTCATATGGGCAGCATCAAGACCACTGCGCGCGCGACCGACTCACCGGTGCCCGGCCTCGCGCTGGTCGCGGCCGGTGTCACGGTCGCGATGGTCGTCACGTGGCTGTTGCCCGCGGTCAGCGCGTTGACCGCAGCGGTGCTGCTCGGTGCTGTCGTGGCCAACGTGGTGCGGCTCCCCCAGGCGTTCAGCCCGGGGATCAAGCTCGCCGGGCGCCGCCTGTTGCGCCTCGGCATCGTGCTGCTCGGCCTGAAGCTGGTGGTCAGGGATGTGCTGGCGCTCGGCTACGAGGTGCTGGCGCTGGCGGTCGTCGCCGTGGTCGTGACGTTCGTCGTGACCCGCTGGCTCGGCCGGGTGCTCGGCGTCGGCGAGGGCCTGTCGTTGCTGATCGCCACCGGGTTCTCGATCTGCGGCGCGTCGGCCGTCGCCGCGATGAACGGCGTGCGCCAGCAGGACGAGCAGGACGTCGCCAAGGCGCTCGGCCTGGTCACGCTGTTCGGCACGGTGGCGATGTTCGCCCTGCCCGCGTTGCACCCGTTCACCGGCCTGTCCCCCGCCGCTTACGGCGTGTGGGCAGGCGGGAGCGTGCACGAGGTCGCCCAGGTCGTCGCCGCGGCCGGACCGGTCACCGGCGCGCTGGCCATCGCGGTGGCCGTGAAGCTGACCAGGGTCGTGCTGCTGGCGCCGATGCTCGCCGCGGTGAGCATCGCCGAACGCCGCAAGTTCCCGGCCGCGGGCAAGCGTCCGCCGATCGTGCCGTTGTTCGTCGTGGGCTTCCTGGTCGCGGCCGCCGTGCGCGCCACCGGTGTCCTGCCGGACGTCGCGCTGTCGTTCGCGGCGTTCGTGGACAACCTGCTGCTGGCCGCCGGCATGTTCGCCCTCGGCACCGCCGTGAACCTGCGTTCCCTCGTCCGCTCCGGGCTGCCCGCGCTGACGCTGGGCCTGCTCTCCACCGTCCTGATCTCCGTGCTCGCGCTGATCGGAGCCTCTTTGATCATGTGAGGAGTCGTCATCATGCCTCGTCTGCTCTCCCCCGCCGCCGCACGTCTGGTCGGCGCAGTCAGCACCGCCGTGCACGCGGGCGGTAACGACGCCGCTGTCGCCGCACGGGTCGCCAAAGCCCTCACCGGCCACCTCACCGATCCGACACTGCTGGACCCCGAGCACCGCGAACCCGACCCGAACCACTACCGCCAGCACGTCCTGCACGTGGAACCCGACGGCAGCTTCTCCGTCGTCGCGCTGGTCTGGTTGCCCGGCCAGGAAACGTGCATCCACGACCACGTCTCGTGGTGCGTCGTCGGCACTTACGTCGGCGTGGAAGAAGAGACCACCTTCCGGCTCGCGGGTGATCACCTGGTTCCGTTGCGGCGCAACCGCACTCCGCAGGGCGTGGCGTCGTACCTGGTGCCGCCGGGCGACATTCACAAGGTGTGCAACAACTCCAGCTCGGTCGCGATCTCGATCCACGTCTACGGCGCGGACATCGGCGTGCTCGGCACCAGCATCCGGAGGCGTTACGACCTGCCCGTGATCAGCGGGCGATGACACCCCGCTCGATCGCGCCGGTCGCGAACTCGATGAGGTGCGCGGGCTTGACCCGGTTGCTCCGCGCGCCCTGCAGCAGCAGGTCGTCGGCCAGCCCGATCAGCGAGTCCCACACCCAGTGCGGCAGCGCCGGGTCGTCGATGAGCGTCTGACCGGACGCTGCCGCGGCTTCGGCGACCGCCTTGGCGAGCGCCTTGATCGTCTTGCGGTAGTCCTGCGCCGACCCGGCGACCTCCTTGCCCCTGCGGCCGCCGGAGAGCACCTTCGCCTCCCACTGCGCCGCCGACCTGCCGAACCGCCGCCACAGCTCGGTGACCTGGGGCTCGATCGCCTTGAGCACGCCCGCGACGCCGAGGCTGCGGTCGACTCCGGCGAGCGTCCGCTGCAGCTCGTCCAGGCGGCGTTCCATCAGGGCCGCGAAGACGTCCTCCTTGCCGGCGAAGTACTGGTACACGGTGCCGGAGCTGACCCCGGCCCCCACCGCGATCGCGCGCATGGTCAGGCCCGCGTACCCCTGCTCCTCGAGGATCAGCTCGGCGGAGGAGAGGATGTCCCGCCGCCTGCCTTCCGCGTCGCCCCACGCCGTCTGCTCTGTGCTCACGGTGCCGGATCCTACTTTGAACAACGTTCAAAAGCATATTGAACGTTGTTCGGTTTGCTCGCTACAGTCGAGCGCATGGCGGAGACGGACGGCGCGTTGGCGGAACGGTTGGCCACCGAGACGGGCCGGTTGCTGGTCGGCGTCAGACCTGGTGACGGTGACCGGATCGCGCAGGACTTCCTGGCAGCACAACTGAAGGAGCACCGGCCGGACGACGCGGTGCTGTCCGAGGAGGCGCCGGACGACCCGCGCAGGCTGACCGCTGACCGGGTGTGGATCATCGACCCGCTCGACGGGAGCCGGGAGTACGCCGAACCCGGGCGCTCCGACTGGGCGGTGCACGTGGCGTTGTGGCAGGCGGGACAACTCGTCGCCGGTGCGGTGTCGCTGCCGGCGTTGGGCAGGACGTTCGGCACGGATCGGCCGGCGCGGTCTTCTCCGTCGCATTCCCGCCTGAGGATCGTCATCAGCCGGACGCGCCCACCCGAGTTCGCCCAACGATTCGCCGACGCGGTCCACGGCGTCCTGGTGCCGATGGGCAGCGCGGGCGCCAAGGCCATGGCCGTCGTGCGCGGGGAGGCCGACGCCTATCTGCACGCCGGTGGCATGTACGAGTGGGACTCCGCTGCCCCGGTGGCCGTGGCGCGCGCGGCGGGGCTGCACTGCTCCCGCGCCGACGGGCGACCGCTCGTCTACAACCAGCCCGATCCGTGGCTGCCGGACCTGCTGATCTGCCGGCCGGAACTCGCGGGGGCGATGACGTGAACCACCTCGACACGTTGGAAGCCGACAGCATCGACATCTTCCGCGAGGCGGTCGCGGAGAGCGAACGGCCGGTGCTGCTGTACTCGATCGGCAAGGACAGCTCGGTGCTGCTCCACTTGGCGCGCAAGGCGTTCTACCCGTCCAAGCCGCCGTTCCCGTTGCTGCACGTGGACACCACGTGGAAGTTCCGCGAGATGATCGAGTTCCGGGACCGGACTGCTGCTGAGCTCGGCTTGGAGCTGATCGTGCACCGCAACCCGGAGTGCGTGGCGCTGGACATCAACCCGTTCGACCACGGTTCGGCGCGGCACACCGATCTCTGGAAGACCCAGGGGCTGCGGCAGGCGCTCGACGAGCACAGGTTCGATCTCGCGTTCGGCGGGGCGCGGCGGGACGAGGAAGCCTCGCGGGCCAAGGAAAGGGTGTTCTCGTTCCGGACCGCGCAGCACCAGTGGGATCCGAAGAACCAGCGGCCAGAGCTGTGGCGGCTCTACAACACGCGGGTCGCGCCCGGCGAGAGCATCCGGGTGTTCCCGCTGTCGAACTGGACCGAGCTGGACGTGTGGCGCTACGTCGAACGCGAGCGGATTCCCGTGGTGCCGCTGTACTTCGCGGCGCAGCGACCGGTGGTCGACCGCGACGGAATGCTGATCATGGTCGACGACGACCGGATGCCTCTCACCGATCCACCACGCACCGAGCTCGTCCGGTTCCGGACGCTGGGCTGCTATCCGCTGACCGGCGCGGTGCGCAGCGAGGCGCGGACGGTGGCCGAGATCGTCGAGGAGATGCGCGCCGCGACCACGTCCGAGCGGCAGGGCCGGCTGATCGACCACGACCAGAGCGGGTCGATGGAGCGCAAGAAGCGGGAGGGCTACTTCTGATGGAACTTCTGCGGTTCATCACCTGCGGCAGCGTGGACGACGGCAAGAGCACGCTGATCGGCCGGCTGCTGTACGAGTCGAAACTGCTGTACGCGGACCACTTGGCCGCTTTGGAAGCCGACTCCCGGCGCGTCGGGACCCGGGGTGGTGAGCTGGACTTCGCGTTGCTGGTGGACGGACTCGCGGCCGAACGCGAGCAGGGCATCACGATCGACGTGGCGTACCGGTTCTTCGCCACGGAGGCGCGGCGGTTCATCGTCGCGGACACGCCTGGACACGAGCAGTACACGCGCAACATGGTCACCGGCGCGTCCACCGCTGATGCCGCGGTGATCCTGCTCGACGCGCGCAAAGGTGTGCTCAGCCAGACTCGTCGGCACGCGCGCATTGTGTCGTTGCTGGGGATTCGGCATGTCGCACTGGCCGTGAACAAGCTCGATCTCCTGGACTACTCGCAGGAGGTCTTCGAAGAGGTCAGCGCTTCGTTCGCGGAGTTCGCCGCGGAGCTGGACTTCGCCGAGATCACCTGCGTGCCGATGTCCGCGACCGAGGGCGTCAACGTGGTCGGCCACAGCGAGCTGACCCCGTGGTACGAGGGACCGACGTTGCTGCAGTGGCTGGAGTCGGTGGTCGTCGGCACCGAGCAGGACGGCCCGGCGCGGTTCCTCGTGCAGTGGGTCAACCGGCCGGACGCGACGTTCCGCGGCTTCTCCGGACGGGTGCTGCGCGGCACCCTCCGGGCGGGTGACGAGGTCTGCGTCGGCGACCGAACCTCCACTGTGGAGCGGATCGTCACGATGGACGGCGATTTGCCCGAGGCGCCAAGGGGGTCGTCGGTCACCGTGGTGCTCGCCGATGAGGTGGATGCGAGTCGCGGTGAAGTGCTGGCGGCAGCTCGGGAGCCTGTGGGCACGGCGGACGCGTTTCAGGCAAAGCTGGTCTGGCTCAACGAGAACGGATTGCTGCCCGGCCGGCAGTACCTGGCCAAGATCGGCGCGCGGACCGTCGGGTTCACGGCGACGAAAACGTTGCAACTCAACGAGATCGGCGTCGACAACGTGCACTTCGACGCGCCCGTGCCGTTCGAGAGCTACCGCACCAACCGCGACCTCGGGTCGTTCGTGGTGCTCGACCGGCTGACGAACGCCACCTCGGGCGCCGGGATGATCGACTTCGCGCTGCGGTCGACGAACCTGCGCTGGCAGACGATGACCGTGGACAAGCAGGCACGGGCCGCTCGCAACGGGCACCGGCCGTGCGTGGTGTGGCTGACCGGCCTGTCGGGCGCGGGCAAGTCCACCATCGCGGACCTGGTCGAGAAGGCCCTGCACGCCGCCGGCCGGCACACGTTCCTGCTGGACGGCGACAACGTGCGGCACGGGCTGAACAAGGACCTGGGCTTCTCCGACGCCGACCGCGTCGAGAACATCCGGCGCATCGCCGAGGTGGCCGCTCTGATGGTCGACGCCGGGTTGATCGTCCTGGTCTCGTTCATCTCGCCGTTCCGCGCCGAGCGGGCGCTGGCACGGGAGCTGGTCGCCGAGAACGAGTTCTGCGAAGTGTTCGTGGACACGCCGCTGGCCGTGGCCGAGCAGCGTGATCCGAAAGGCCTCTACGCGCGGGCCAGGCGGGGTGAGCTGGCCAACTTCACCGGCATCGACTCGCCGTACGAACCGCCGGAGAACCCCGAGATCCGGCTCGACACCACGGTGTTGTCACCGGAGGCGGCCGCCGAGGTCGTGGTGGCGCGGCTGCGCGCGCTCGGCATCTGTTGAACGTTGTCCAGAATCGGGTATGTTCCGCTAGAACACGTTCTAAATTCGGGAGGGTCTCGTGCCGGATCAGGCGTGGTCGCAGTTCTGTCAGGCGCTCGAGAAGGCCGGTGAGGTGATCAGCTCCGGCCCGGACACCCCGCTGGACCGCGCGGAGGGCTACCGGTACCTCGCCCGGCTGACCCGCGAGATGCTGTACTCCTGCCTGGACAACGCCGATCCCGACTTCCCGCGCTTCCACCAGCTCGACCTCGTGAAGATCGGCGCCGACAACCCGGACAACGTCTACCTGTCGGCGAACATCCGCGGCGACCGGACCTACCGGATCACCGGGACGCGCGGCACCATCGCGTACTTCAGCATCGGCTCGAAAGCCAACCGGTACGCCAAGGACGGCACGATGGCGTCGACCGGCGAGCTGTCCGACGCCGACCTGACGATCGCACCGGACGGTACGGTCGAGATCATCGCCAGCGCGGTTCAGCAGGGTGCGAACTGGCTTCCACTGGCGCCCGACTCGACCGGTCTGGTGGTGCGCCAGACGTATCTCGACCGTGCCGCGGAGGTGCCCGGCTCGTGGCACATCGAGCAGATCGGCGGGCCTGCCGAACCCGCTGCGCTGACCCCTGAGTTCCTGGCCAAGGCGCTGCAACGGGCGGCGCTGTCCGTGCACGGCACCGCGGCGACGTTCGCGCACTGGACGCAGACGTTCATGGCGCGCCCCAACGAGCTGCCCGACTTCGGCCAGGAGATGTTCCAGCGCGCCGGGGGTGATCCGGAGATCTTCTACCTGCACGGCTACTGGTCGTTGCGGCCCGGCGAGGCGTGGGTGATCGAGACCGACGTGCCGGACTGCCCGTACTGGAACTTCCAGCTCGACAACTGGTGGATGGAGTCGCTCGACCACCGGCGTCAGATCACGGTCAACAAGCACACCGCTCAGCTTGACGCAGATGGCCGCCTCACGATCGTGGTGGCGGCCGCCGATCCGGGCGTCGGCAACTGGATCGACACGTGCGGGCACAGTTCCGGCACCGCGCTGCTGCGCTGGCTCGGCGCGTCCGCGCACCCGATCCCGAAGTGCCGCGTGGTTCCTCTGGAGGAGATGCGATGACGGTGACGACCGAGCTGAACGTCGCGGAACTGCTGGAGAAGGCCTGTTCGAAGACAGGTCTCACCGACTTCGGCGACGACTGGTTCCGCGAACCGCTCGACGTGCTGGTGCGCAGCCTCAACACCGAAGCCGCGCTGTCCCCGTTGGGTTTCGAGCTCACCAAGCACCGGCTGACGGCGCTTTTGGCTGACCGGCTGCGGTTGCGTGCGTTGCAGCGGGCAAATCCCTCGGTGCTCGACGTCGATGTGCGGGTGGCCGCCGAGATCTGCGGCCTGCCGCGCACCGGCTCGACCCTGCTGCACCGCCTGCTGGCCGCGTCGCCGCAGGTCACGTCCACGCTGTCGTGGGAGGTCGCGTACCCGATCCCGTTCCCCGGCGAGGGACCGGACGCCGCCGACCGCAAACGCCGCGCCCAGGAACGCATGCAGGTGTTCGCGCAGCTCTCCCCCGACTTCGGCGACCTGCACACGGTGGTGTGGGACGGGCCGGAGGAGGACGTGATCCTGCTGGACCGGACGTTCGTGTCGATGAGCTACGACTCGTTCTACTGGGTGCCTTCGTACGGCGACTGGCTGCGCTCCTTCGACCAGGCCCCTGCCTATCGCGAGCTCCGCGAGTGGCTGCAAGTGCTGCAATGGCAGAGTGTCGGCCGCGACCGGCCGTGGGTGCTCAAGTCGCCGCACCACCTGACCGCGGTCGACACCGTGCTCGACACGTTCCCCGACTGCAAGATCGTCATGACCCACCGCTCGCCGGTCAACGCCGTGCCGTCGTACGCCTCGATGGTGCGCGCGATGTCCGCGCAGTACAGCGAGGTGGTCGATCCGGTCCGAATCGGACAGTACTGGTCGCGGCGGTTCGCTCGTACCCTGCAGGACTTCGCGGCGGCTCGTCAGGCGCATCCTTCGCGGTTCGTGGACGTGCGGTTCGCCGACACCGTCAGCAAGCCGCTGGAAGTCGCTCGCCAGGTCCTCGACGCGCTGGGCCTGCCCGCCGGACCTGCGGACGACGCGGCGTTCGAGGCCTACCTGGCGCAGAACCGCACCGAACGGCACGGCTCGCATTCCTACACGCCAACGGACTTCGGGCTCTCCGAGGACCAGCTGCAGCGCGATTTCGCCTTCTACTCGGAGGTCTACCTGTGATGCTGCAAGACGAGGTCGTGCTGATCACCGGCGTCGGACCGGGTCTCGGTTCGAAGCTGGCCCTGCGAGCGGCCGCGGAGGGCGCTCGGGTCGTGATGGCCGCGCGTTCTCCTGATGTGATGAAGCAGGTGGAGAAGGACGTTGTGGCGGCCGGCGGTGAGGCCATCGGCGTGCAGTGCGATGTGCGTCGTGCCGAGGACGTCGCTGCTTTGGTGTCCACGGCGGTCGGCCGGTTCGGCACGATCACCGGCCTGGTGAACTCGGCGTACGGGCACCCCGGCTTCTTCGATCTGCTGGACACCCCGGAGAAGGCGATCCGGCGGTCGATGGACATCGTGCTGTACGGGGCGTTGAACGTCACCCGCGAGGTCGTGCCGCACATGAAGGCCGCCGGGCGCGGCTCGATCGTCAACATCGGCACCATGACCACCCGCAAGCCGATGCGCGGCGAGGCCGGCTACGCGGTGGCGAAGGCGGCGATGGCGACCGCGACCCAGTTCCTGGCACTGGAACTCGGCTCGTTCGGCATCCGCGCCAACCAGGCCGTGCTGGGCTGGCTGGACGGGCCGGGCGTGCGCTTCTACCTCAAGATGACCGCCGACGCGCGAGGTGTGAGCGAGCAGGACGTCTACGACGAGATCGCCGCGCGCAACCCGCTCGGCCGCATCCCGGCCGACGAGGCGTGCGCGGGAGCAGTGCTGTTCCTGTTGTCGCGCTTGGCTTCTGAGATCACCGGTGCTGTTCTGGACGTCAACGGCGGGGAGTACATGCCGGCATGAGCCACCTCATCGAGTCCGTGACCGTGGAAATCGACGCTCCGGCTGCTTTTGTCTGGGCGGTGCTGCTCGACTACCCCAACTATCCACAGTGGAATCCGTACACGTCCGCCGTTTCCACAACTCTGGCCGTCGACTCGCCGATCGACCTGACGTTGCCGAAGCCCGACGGGACTCCTGGCACCTGGGTGAGCCGCGAGTACATCCGCGTCGTCGACCCGCCGCGGCTGCTGCGCTACGACACCGGCGACACGTTCCCCGGCCTGCTCGGCACGCGAGACCAGGTGATCACGCCGCTGGGCTCGGCGCGGTGCAGCTACCACACGTTCGAGACGTTCACCGGCAAGTACGCCGACGCCATCTACGCCGCCCAACGCGACTACGTGAAGAACGGCTTCGACGCGGTCGCTCACGCGTTGCGCGAGCGCGTGCAAAGCCTCGCGCGGCGCTGAACGAGCGAGTCCGGACCGGACGGCCGACAATGCACCATGGACCTCGATGAGCTGGTCTTCCACCCGTGGACCGTCCAGGGGCCGCGGACCGTGCCCACGTTCGTCAGCGGCTCCGGCAGCCACGTCGTCGACGCAGACGGGCGCCGCTACCTGGACTTCAGCTCCCAGCTGGTGTTCACCAACCTGGGCCACCAGCACCCGCGGGTCGTGGCGGCCATCAAGGCCCAGGCCGACCGGCTCTGCACGCTGGCCCCCGGTCACGCGTCCGACGTGCGCGGCGAGGCCGCCCGGCTGATCGTCGACGTGGCCCCGGACGGCCTGGGCCACGTCCTGTTCACCACCGGCGGCACCGAGGCCATCGAACACGCCGTGCGCATGGCCCGCCTGTACACCGGCAGGCCGAAGGTCCTGTCCGCGTACCGCTCGTACCACGGCTCGACGTCGACCTCGATCCACCTCACCGGCGACCCGCGCCGGTGGGCGTCGGACACCGGCACGGCAGGCGTCGTGCACTTCTTCGGCCCGTTCCTGTACCGCACGGCGTTCGGGGCCACGACACCGGAAGAGGAGTGCGCGCGGGCGCTTGCGAGTTTGGAACAAGTGATCCTGCTGGAGGGCCCGGCCACGATAGCGGCGCTGGTGCTGGAACCCGTGACCGGCAGCTCGGGCGTGATCGTGCCGCCACCGGGCTATCTGCGCGGCGTGCGGGAGCTGTGCACCCGCCACGGCATCGTGTTCATCGCGGACGAGGTCCTCGTGGGCTTCGGCCGCACCGGCACCTGGTTCGGCGTCGACCACGACGGCGTGGCACCCGACCTGCTGGTGTTCGCGAAGGGCGTGAACTCGGGCTACGTACCGCTCGGCGGCGTGCTGGTCGGCGACCCGATCCACGACCTGTTCACGCGCCGTCCGTACCCGGCGGGCCTGACCTACAGCGGCCATCCCCTCGCCTGCGCGGCCGCCGTCGGAGCGATCACAGCCATGCACGACGAGCAAACCGTGGCGGCAGCCGCCCGCCTCGGCACCGACGTGCTCGGGCCCGGCCTCGCAAAACTGGCCGACCACCCCTGCGTCGGCGACGTACGGGGCATCGGCGCCCTGTGGACCCTGGAACTGGTGCAGGACCGGCAAACCAAAGAGCCGCTCGTGCCGGCCGGGGAGCCGATGGTCGCCTTCACGAAGGCGTGCCTGGCCCGCGACGTGCTTGTTTTGGTGCTGGGCAACCGCGTCCACGTCGCGCCACCGCTCAACGTGACCGACGCGGACGCCGCCACCGGTCTGACCGCCCTCGACGAAGCCCTGGCCGCGGCCGACTCGTTCCTCGGGTGACGCACAGATGAAGTCCAAGCGAACTTGATCACTCGGCACTTTCGCTGGTGCGCAACGTTCGTAACGTTGCAATCGCGGGCCACCCCCGGCCCGCCTTCACACTGGGGTGTGCGATTTTGCGTTTCCACAGAACGGTTTTCGCTGCTCTGACGGCCATCGGTCTCACCGCGTTGGTCGCTCCGCCCGCCAGCGCCGCGACCTACTACAACCTGATCAACTTCAAGAGCGGCAAGTGCATGTCCGTCGAGGGCGGCGGCAGCACGTCCAACGGCGCCAACATCATCCAGTGGAGCTGCAACGACGGCGGCGAGCAGCTCTGGTACTGGTCCGGCAGTGCGCTGAAGAACCGCAAGAGCGGCAAGTGCCTCTCGGTCGCGGGCGGCGGCAGCACCGCCAACGGCGCCGAGCTGATCCAGTGGACCTGCAACGGCGAGTCCGAGCAGTCCTGGGACTCCTCCGGCGGCTACCTGTTCAACGCCAAGAGCGGCAAGGTCGCGTCGGTCTCGGGCGGCGGCAGCACGTCGAACGGCGCCAAGGTCGTCCAGTGGTCGGCCAACGGCGGCTCCGAGCAGGGCTGGGAGTTCGACGCTCGCTTCATCGACGCCTGATCTCCTGGGGGCTGGACCGGGGTCCGTTGGCGCGGGCCGGCTTGTTTTGGCGGGTCGCGTTCCAGCGTGGGCGCGCGGGCAGCCTTACGGGCTTTGGTTGCGTCATCGTCGCTTCGCGACGATCGCGATTGGGGCTTGACTTCGGGGCCCTTTCGAGGCGCTGCGTCGGGCGGAAAAGGACGGATGCTTCGCAGCC
>NZ_QFWW01000029.1:162522-163583 GCF_003265345.1 Lentzea terrae
TCGCATCGCCACACGGAGTTGCCTTCGGCCCGCGTTGCTATAGGAGCTTCGGCTCGGCTTCGCCATCGCCGCTTGCCTTCGGCTTCGCGAGATATAGATGGAATCCTCGTGGCGCGCTCCTGGAATGGCGTCAGCGGGTATCGCCGAGTCCATTGCGAGCGGGCCGAGGGGCGTTCATTCGGTAGGCGACAGGCGGCGGGCGTGCCAATTGCGGGCGGGCCCGTGGGCCCGCCCGTCATGCCGCTGCGGTGTGGAGGAGGTTGCGTCTTGGCCTGCGTTGCGGGTCGAGCCACGCCGGTGGGTAGAAGGTGGGTGTGCCGTGGACCATCCGTACTGTCCACTCGCTGTGGTGGATCAGTGTGTGGTGGTGGCGGCACAGCAGCACCGCGTTGCCGACCGAGGTGACACCGCCATCCGCCCAGTGATGAACATGGTGGGCGTCGCACTGTTTCGGCGGTCGGCCGCAGCCGGGGAACGCGCAACCGTGGTCGCGGGCGACCAGGACGCGGCGGATTCCCGCCGGGAAGGTGCGGGTTTTGCGGCCGATGTCCATCGGCTGCGACTTCTCACCCAGCACCAGCGGGATGATCCCTGCGTTGCAGGCCAGTTGGCGGACCTGGGCGGCCGGGACGCGTTCCTGGTTGTCCAGCGTCGCCTGGCCGACCTGGGCAGCCAGGTCGTCGTAGCGCATCGTCAGGGTCAGGGTGACCGGTTCGCCGCCGTGCTCAGGCAACTGGTCCGCGCGCAACATCAGATCGACCAAGTCAGCCAGGGCGTCACCTTCACGTTCGGCACGCGAGCGCAGGTCGGGGCCCTCTTCGGCCGTTTCGGGGCGGGGCTTGGCCAGCGGGTCGAGCAGCGCCTCGTACTTGGCGCCGGTCACCGCGTCCAGCTTCGCCCTGATCACCAGCCGCCCGTCTTCCCACCGCATCACGTGCTCGTTGACCGGCTGGGCGGGCTCGGCGTCGCGGGGTTCGGGGTCGTTCTGATAGAGGCCGTAGGCCAGGTCCTTACCGAACTTGCGCACCGCCATCGGCTCATAGTCGCGGGCATAGTCCACG
>NZ_QFWW01000029.1:163672-199889 GCF_003265345.1 Lentzea terrae
ACGTGCCGCAGCACCTGAACCAAATTCTTGTAGCCGAGCTCGCTGGCAGCGCCACGCCGATCCAACTCGGCGATTTTCTGCATCACCGCAGATTCGCGAACCCGGATTTCCGTCACCTCGTCGACGACACTGCGCAGCAGCTCGTCGGTGGACAGAAGTCGGGTTTCGCTCACGTGTTCTACTCTACCGCCAGATCACAAACCGATAACGGCCCAAGGTGAACACAATCGAGTGAACCGAGCCGAACGCACGCACGCACGCGATTGAGGCTTGACTTTGGGTGCGAGGTGCTACCTATTGCGGATCGGGCGGGTGCGAGAATCCGACCTTTTCCGTCCGTCAGGACCCGAGCAACCACCGTCGCCAGGTGGCCCGACGCGCGGCAGGTGACCCCTCCGCTGGAACCGCCACCGACCCGACCCGCTCGGCACCGACCGCCCACCACCCGAACAGCACCGCAGCAGCCACTCCCCCGTGCAGCACGCTGGCCAACGTGGCTTCCTTCAGCACTCCCATGAACACCCACCCGAACGACAGCAGCAACAAGCACGGCACCAAGCCGAGCTTCCCGGCCCGCCACCCGGCCACCGCCAGCAGGACCGCGCCCACGATCGACCCGGCCGAGGCCGTCACCGGAATGCGCCACAACCCGTATGAAAGGTCCACATAGGACTCCATCACGAACGAAGTGGCCTGCGAGACACCAATGCGATCGACCAGCGAGAAGGCCGTCAGGTCCACCCCGGAGAAGTAGAGCCGCGCAAACAGCGACGCCACGAACAGCGCGCCACCAGCCAGAGCGAGCCCACCGAGCTCCAGAGCGAACACGATCACCGTGGCGCACAGCAGGATCGACGCCAGGGCGAACAGCGCATACCCGGCAGTGACCAACTCCGGCTGACGCGCGTACGCGGCCAGCTGTTCGGGCGCGGCGAACGGTTCGGAGTCGAAGCGCGCGCGTTCCGAAGCCGTGAAGCCGGCCGTCTCCACCCCGAGGTGCCGCACGAGCAGCGCGGCGAGCCAGACCAGTGGACCGGCCATCAACGCGAGGACTCTCATGCCGCCCAACGCTAGGGAGTGTCGAACTCGAGGAGATCAGACCACGGTCCGAACGTGCGTAGTTGTACTGATGCCGACGCAGCGACGCGGCGGGCACGCTCGATCACATGACCACAGCAGACCGCGACCGAGGCGCCGCGCTGGCAGGCTTCGTCGCCTCGGCGGGCCTGCTCGTGCTCACCGTCGGCGCCTACTTCAACGACACATTCGCGCACCTCGGCTGGCAGGGTGGCGAGTACGCGTACGCGTTCATCTGGACCGCGATCGGTTTGAGCGTGGTCGGTGGGGTGATCAGGCTCGCCGCGCCGGCGCCGTGGCGGTCGGTCGGTGCCGGGCTGGCGGTGGGCGGCATCGGCGGTGTGGTGGTCCTGGCCGTGCTGATCATCGCGTTCTTCGTGTTGCTCGCGACCAGCGACTGGGGCATCTCCGTGCCCTAGGCAGCCTGATCGAGATCGGTGTCGAACCGCTTTTCGCGCACCTTTTTCGGCGTGCGCTGCCCCTCGACGGGGAACACCCAGCGGCGGAACGCCCAGAACCTGAACACCATCGCGACGAGCGTGCCGATGATCATTCCGCTGACGAAGTCCGCCACCTCCTGCACCAGGAGGCTGACCTGCGGGACCGCCAGGTGCAGGACGTACCGCGAGATCACGTACGGCAGCGAGTTCAGCCCCACGCCGATGCCGCTGATGAGGAAGAACAGGGCGGCCTCGTGGTGCCGTTCCCGACCGCCTCTGGTGCTGAACGACCATTCGCGGTTGAGGATGTACGACACGATCGTCGCCACGATGGTGGCCACCACGAGCGCGGTGACGGGCTTTGCTTTCAGCACGGTGAACTTCAGCGTGTAGTTCAACGCCGTGGTGACCAGAAAGCTGGTGCCGCCGACGAGCAGGAACTTCAGCACCTCGCGGTGCTTCAGCGCGAGAGTCCGAATCGGCCCCGGCAACACGGACAGCACTCCGCTGAAGACCGACATCTGTTCACCCTATCGCAGCCGCGACCAGGCAATTCGTGTTTTCCTGCACGAGAAATCACCGCAGTTGCGACAGGCCGCGCAACGCGCTGGCGATCTGCTCGCGGTGGAGCTCCAGGACCTTGCTCGTGACGCCGTCGGTCGTGCTCCTGGCGACGTCGTCGGTGGCGACCTTGAGCACGGCGCTCATGGCCGCGGCCTGCACCCGGACCTCGAGGGCGTCCAGCGGCAGGCCCGTGCGTTCCGCGAGCACCTCGGCCAGCGCGTGCTCTGCCCGTTCGCGGAGCACGAGATAAGCGGCACGCAACGCGCGTTCGCCCTGTGTCAGGCGCACGACGTCGAGCACCGCCTCGATGTCCTCGTCGGACGCCGAGTCCAGCAGCGGCGAGTAGGTCGCGCGCAGGTGGTCGATCAGCTCCAGCTCGCGCGGCCAGGCGTGCAGCACCACGCAGAAGGCGTCGATCATCTTGGTGAGCAACGGTTCTACGCAGCTCTCCTTGTGCGGGAAGTAGCGCCAGAACGTGCGTTCCGAGACGCCGGCGGCCTGGGCGATCTGCTCGCCGGAGGTGGCCGCGACGCCCTGCTCGGCGAACAGTCGCACCGCGTGCCGCGAGATGTCGAGGCGCTGCTGCTGACGTTGCTCCTCGCTCACCGGCGGCCGGCCGCGGCGAGGTTTTTCCGACACAACGTCCGTCATCGGGCGATTTAAGCACGTCACTCACCCGGATCATTTAGTGGCAGAGAGTGCCATTAATCGCTACGGTCGAAGTATGAGCACTGCCACCGAACGACTACAGCTGCCGCTGCCCAGGCCGAACGTCCTCGACCTGGCTCCGCTCTACGAGGTGCTGCGCCGGGAGGCACCGATCGCGCCGGTCACCACACCGGCCGGTGACCCCGCGTGGCTCGTGACCCGCTACGAGGAGGTCCGCCTCCTGCTGGGCGACAAGCGCTTCGGCCGCTCCCACCCGTCGCCCGAGGAGGCCTCGCGCATCACGACCGCCGCCGTCCAGGACGGTCCGACGGGCTCCTACGAGACCGAGGAGGCCGACCACGCCCGGATGCGCCGCCTGCTCACGCCGGCGTTCTCCGCCAAGCGGATGCGGATGCTGTCCGACCACATGGAACGGTTGGTGGAGGGGTACATCGACCAACTGACGTCCTCCGGCGACGTCGTCGACCTGCACGCCGGACTCGCGTACCCGTTGCCCGTGGCCATGATCTGCCGCCTGCTCGGGGTGCCGGAGTCCGACCACGAGCTGTTCTCCCGGCTGTCCGAACGCATGGCCGACCTGACCATCGGCGCCGAAGCCCACACGGCGCGCGAGGAGTTCTTCCGCTACATGGTCGGTCTCGTCGAGACCAAGCGCTCCTCGCTCGGCGAGGACGTGATCTCCGACCTGGTCCGCGCCCAGGACGAGGACCCGTCGTTCGACTACGCGGAGATGGTCCGGCTGTGCGTCGGCCTGCTGTTCGCGGGCCACGAGACCACCGTCAACCGCATCGGCCTGGGCACGCTGTTCCTGCTGACCGAACGTTCCCGGTGGGAAGCGCTGGTGGCCGATCCCGACGGCCGCGTAGACGCCGTGGTCGAGGAGATCATGCGCCTGGGCGCGCCCGGCGACCTCGGTCTGCTGCGGTACGCGCACGAGGACGTCGACATCGCCGGCGTCACCATCCGCCGCGGCGACGCGCTGGTCCTGTCGATCAACGCGGCCAACCGCGACGCCTCCGTCTACTCCGACGCCGAGTCCTTCGACCCCGACCGTCCGGAAAGGACACACCTCGGGTTCGGGCACGGCGCCCACTTCTGCATCGGCGCCTCGCTCGCCCGCACGGAGCTGCGCGTGGTCTTCGCCGCACTGGCCAAGCGTTTGCCGGGGTTGCGACTGGCGAAGGAGCTCGACCAGCTGGAGGTGCGGGCCACGCTCACGGGTGGTGTCGCCGAGCTGCCCGTCACCTGGAGGTGAGTCGTGAAGGTCGTGGTGGACCAGGGGAAGTGCGTCGGAGCCGGGCAGTGCGTGCTGGCCGCGGACGACGTGTTCGACCAGCGGGACTCCGACGGGTTGGTGGACCTGCTGGATGCGAGCCCGCCGGCGGAGCGGTCGGCTGATGTGCGGCACGCGGCCGCGGTGTGCCCCGCGTCGGCGATCGTCGTGGAGGACTGACTTTCCTCACAGGCGGCGAGGGCTGAACCGATGGGTCCACGGCAGGCCGAGCACATCGCCCGCGATCACGGTCCAGCCGGGCTGTTCGTACTGCGCCAGCGGACAGTGCGCGTGCCGGGCGATGTCCCGGCCGCGCTACTGCCGATCGGGGCCGCGGTCAGACGAAGTACGAGTCGTGCTTCTCGCAGAACGCCGTCCGCTCGTCCTGCGAGATTTTGCCGATCTTCTCGAAGTACTCCTCACGCGGCGCACCCGGCGTGAACAGCAGCAGCATCTCGGCCGGCGCGTCGGAGTCGTTGCGGAAGGCGTGCAGCCCGCCCTGCGGCACGTGCAGGAAGTCGCCCTGCTTCGCGTCGACCCACTGCTCGCCGTTGTACAGCCGCACGGTGCCGTCGAGGATGTAGAACGACTCCGAGATCGTGCGGTGGAAGTGCGTGCTCGGGCCGCCCGCGCGCGGTTTCATCATGACCCGGTACAGCCCGAACTCGCCGCGCGTGGTCTGCGTGGTCGCCAGGTAGTGGATGCCGTCGCCGGGTTTGCCGAGCTCGGGCTGGGTGTCGGCCGGGCGGAAGTTCGCGCTGACCTCGCCGTCCTGGCCGAAGTAGATCTGCTCTGGGTAGGACATGCCGATCATCCTCCCCGGCGGCTCAGCTCTGCATCAGCGGTTCGGTGAGAGGCGTGCCGTCCGCCTTGCCCACGAAGCAGTGGATGATGCGGCTCGAACGCCGGTAGCCGTTCTCCTCCTTCACCTTCCACGCCTCCTCGGTCGGGATGACCACCCAGTACCGCAGGGTCTTCTCCTTGTCCTGCCCGGCCACCTTGGCCGACAGGAACGTGCGGGTGCACACGGTTCCGCCGATCTTCGTCAGCTCCGCGGCGCCGGGGTACGGCACGTCCTTCTCGTGCTCGGTGTTCGCGACGACCGTGTCGAGCACCTCCGTCTCGTGCGCCTTGTAGCAACCGACGCGGTCCTTGGAGTGGTCCATCTTGCGCGCGCCTTTCGCGGGCGTCCAGGTCAGGCAGTCCTTGCGGAACCCCAGCCCGCTGTCCGGCAGGTCGCCGCCGGGTCCGGAGGTCAGCACGGGCTGCATCGCGGGCGAGCTGGAGGGACCGGTCAGGCCCAGGTTGTCGAACATCGGCTTGAACACCGTGAAGTACAACAGGACCAGCGCGCCCACCAGGAGCAGCGGAACGATCATCGCCGAGAGGATCAGGCCGATCGGGCGGCGCTTGCGGGGCGCCGGCGGGAGGATGACCGGTGGCGCCATGACCATCGAGTTCACGGTCATCGGCCCAGAAGTGTTCGGCCCAGAGGTGCTCGGCGCAGGGGCGTCAGGCGTGCTGGGCGTCGGCGGGGCGATGGGCGCGGGGACAACGGGTTTGAGCTGCTGGGTGAGCTCGTTCCCGGCGTGCAGCGCCCGTTCGATCAACCGGTGCGCGGCCGCCACGCCCAGCCGGCGTTCCGGATCGGGCTCCAGCAGCCCGGTGATCAGCTCGCCGAGCGGACCGGTCACGCGCGGCTGCGGCCGTTCGTTCATCACCGCGAGGATCGTCGCCGAGGTGGTCGGCCGGTCGAAGGCGCCTTTCCCCTCGGTGGCGTAGAAAAGCGTGGCGCCAAGCGCCCACAGGTCCCACGCGGGCATGGCTTCACCGCCCGCGAGGCGTTCCGGCGACATGTACGCGGGCGAACCGATCAGCGTGCCGGTCGCGGTCAGCCGCGGGTCGTCGATCGACTGGGCGATGCCGAAGTCGGTGAGCTTTGCGGTGCCCTTGCCCGGCACCATCACGTTGCCCGGCTTGACATCCCGGTGCACGACGCCGGAGGAGTGGGCGGCCTCCAGCGCGTTCAGCAGCTGCGCGGCCAGCGTGGCCGCTGCTTTCACCTCGAGCGGGCCGTCGCGCTCGACCAGCTCGTCCAGCGTCGGAGCCTTGATCAGCTCCATCACGATGAACGTCTGGTCGTCCTCGGAGATGAGGTCGTAGACGGTGACCACGGCCGGGTCCTGCAGCTGGCTCGCGATCCGCGCCTCGCGCAGCACCCGTTCCTGGTAGACGACTCGTTCCTCGGCGGGCACGTTGCCGGGGAGCAGCAGCTCCTTCACCGCCACGTCGCGGCCCAGCACGGTGTCCTTTCCCAGCCACACGGCCCCCATGCCGCCCCGCCCCAGTTCCCGGACGAGCCGGTAGCGTCTGTTGCCCACCTCGCGCATGGCGGGAAGTTTCGCAGCCACTCACCCGGTCCGGTGAACCGGCCATGACGTACGGACAGAGCGTCATCTGACGGGCGCGACGGCGCTGCGGTCCCGCTTAGCGTCGCGCGCCGTGAGACTGTCAAAGCTGTTGGCCACCACCTTGCTCCTGACCGGCTTGGCGCCACTCGCGCCGGCGTCGGCCTCGGCGATCTCGTGCGCGGCGGTACCGGTCACCGCTCCGGCCGGTGCCAGGATCGAGTCCGTGGACGCCGTGCGCCGGCCGGGCGGGACCGTCACGTTCCCGCAGACCCCTTTCTCCGCACCACCACCGATCCACGACGTGCCCGCGTACTGCGAGCTCACCGTCACCGTCACGCACGGTTCCGACCACGCCAAGACCGTGGTCGCGCTCCCGGAGACCGGCTGGTCCGGTCGCCTGCAGGGCATCGGCGGCAGCGCGTACGCCGCCGGTGACACCGGCGCCCCGTTCGTGCAGGCCGTGAAGGACGGCTACACCGCGGTGACGACCGACGCGGGCGTGCTGACCGGCCTCGACACCAGCTGGGCGGTGCGCGACGGGCAGCTCGACCGGACGCTGCTGACCAACTTCGCGTCGCGGTCGGTGCACGAGTCGTCCGTGCTCGCCAAGGACGTGGTCCGCAAGCACTACCAGCGCGCGGTTTCGTTCTCGTACTGGAACGGCTGCTCGACCGGTGGCCGCCAGGGTTACGCCGAGGCGCAGAACCACCCGGACGACTACGACGGCGTCCTCGCCAACGCGCCGGCCGTGAACTGGGCCCAGTTCGCCGTCGCGACGCTGTGGCCGCAGATCGTGCAGAACCAGGACGGCCACGTCGTCAGCAACTGCGTGCTGAACGAGTTCCGCAAGGCCGCCGTGGCAGCCTGCGACGCCGCCGACGGGGTGCGGAACCAGATCGTCGACCGCCCGGACCGCTGCGGCTACGACCCGCGCCGTCTCGTGGGCGAGGTCGTGGTGTGCGACGGCGTTCCGGTCACGGTGACCGCTGCCGACGCCGACGTGATGCGCAAGATCTGGAACGGCCCGACCGACGAGCACGGCCGGTCGTTGTGGCCCGGTCTGCCGAAGGGCGCAGATCCGATCTGGCTGGCGGGCACGCTGCCCGGTTATCCCGGCCCCGGCTTCCCGGTGGCGTCGGCTTGGGTGGCGAGCTTTTTGTTGAAGCAGCCCGGTTTCGACACCTCGAAGCTCACCTACCAGCAGTACCGCGACCTGTTCCGGCAGTCGGTGCGCGAGTTCGACGCGGTGATCGGCACCTCGAACCCCGACCTCTCGGCGTTCCGGCGCGCCGGCGGCAAGCTGATCACGTTCGTCGGGACCAACGACCAGCTGATCCCGCCCGGCGGCACGCTCGCCTACCGCGCGGAGGTCGAACGGCGGATGGGGTACGTGAACAACTTCTACCGCCTGTTCCTCGCACCGGGCGTGGACCACTGCTTCGGCGGCAACGGCGCCGCGCCGGTCAACCCGCTCGGCGCACTGGTCGACTGGGTCGAGCGCGGCAAGGCTCCCGCCGTGCTGACCGGTGCGTCGGCTGACGGGTCCACCCGGAACCTGTGCCCGCTGCCGCAGGTGTCGCGGTACCGCGGTGGTGACCCGAAGCTGGCGTCCAGCTTCCGCTGCAGCTAGCTAGTGGCGTGCCCGGACACGCCCGCGTCAGGAGTGCTGCAACGCCTTCGGGTACAGCCAGCTGCCGGGCGTGTCCTCGGCGGGGTTCGTGTAGTAATCCCGCACCGCCGCAACGTATTCCTGCACGCTGATGGCCCCGTCGCCGTCCGTGTCGAGGTGCGCGAACGCCATCCCGCACTCCTCCTCGCTCAGCCCGCGCGCCTTCAGCAGCACCTGGAACTCGCCGGCGTCCACCCGCCCGTCGCCGTTGACGTCCGCGATGTCCAGCAACGCCTGCACGATCTCGAGGAGGTCCGCGTCGAACGGCCCGTGGTCGACGAACGCGTCCATCATCGCGTCCCGGTACTCCTCCGGCCCGATCTTGCCGTCGCGGTCGGCGTCGCAGTGGGCGACCAGCATCTCCCAGAACCGGTCGTAGGCGTCGACCAGCTCACCGCCCCGCTCCGAGGACGCCGGCTCGCCGAACGCCTGCAGCAGCCGGTCGGCCAGCGCGTAGATGTCGGCCAGCTCGATGACGCCGTTGCGGTTGACGTCGTAGTGGGCGAAGGTCGAGTCGATCCTGTGCTGCAGCACCTGCTTCATGCTCGGCACTGTGGAGATGTCACGCGGGCGAACGCAACGCGCGTCCCCCTCCTGGGTGGTGTTGTTCAGCCAACTCCGCGAAGCCGGTATAGTTATACCGGTACCAGCCTACGGAGGATTCACGTTGATCGAACTGAAGTCGCGAGCCGAGATCGAGCGCATGCACGTCACCGGCCAGTTCGTCGGGCAGCTGCTCGAAGAGCTGTCGACAGTGGCCGCGGTCGGCGTGAACCTGCTCGACCTCGAACTGCACGCGCGCCGGATGATCGAGGAGCGCGGCGCCGAGTCCTGCTACTGGGACTACTCCCCCTCGTTCGGCCGGGGCCCGTTCCGCAACGTCATCTGCCTGTCGGTCAACGACGCGGTGCTGCACGGCCTGCCGAAGAGCTATGTGTTGCAGGACGGCGACTTGCTGACCATGGACATCGCCGTGGGCATCAACGGGTGGGTGGCGGACTCGGCCCTGTCGGTCGTCGTGGGCACGCCGCGCGAGGAGGACCTGCACCTGATCAGGGCCACCGAGGTCGCACTGGAGGCGGCGATCGAGGCCGCGCGGCCCGGCAACCGCATGGGTGACATCGAGGCGTCGATCGGTGAGGTCGCCGCGGAGTTCGGGTACACGCCCAACCTCGAGTTCGGCGGGCACGGCATCGGCCGGACGATGCACGAGGCGCCGCACGTGTCGAACAACGGGCGGCGCGGGCACGGGATGAAGCTGCGGCCCGGCTTGACGATCGCGATCGAGCCCTGGCTGGCGGCCACGACCGATCAGATCGTCTTCGACGAGGACGGCTGGACGTTGCGGAGCGCCGATGGGTCGCGTACGGCGCACTCGGAGCACACGGTGGCGATCACCGAGGACGGGCCGTTGGTGTTGACGCGGCGGCCGAACGAGCTGAAGTCCCAGAACGCGGCCGAGCAGCAGGCGCGGCTGCCATAACAAAAAACCCCACCGCGGGATCGTCAGGACGACGATCAGCGGTGAGGAACCAGGACGCGAACCCGGTCAGGACTCGCCCGGCACGTGCACCCATCCTTTGCACTCCTCGCCGGCCACCTCGACGCGCGGGAGCGGGATGAAGGCCCGCTCGTCGATGCCGTCGTAGCCGTGCCTGATCACCGAGCGGTGGATCTGTTCCGAGACCACCAGCACCAGGTGTTCGGCCCGGTCCTCCAGCGCGAGGGCGGTGAGCAGGCCGGCGGCGATGTCGATGTCCTCGCCGAACCAGCCCAGCTCGTCGCACGTCACGTCGCCGGGGTGGATCACGAGGCGCAGCCGCAACGGGTAGGGCTGCACCTCGTTGTGCTTCTCGAGCAACTTGGTCAGCCGCGGGACGAACTTCGTCAGCAACGACGTCTTCGGGATCCGGTCGGTTGGCCGGATCAGGACCATCAGGCAGCCGCCCCGGTCGACGTACCGGTCGCGGAACTCCGGAATGACCTCGCTGTCCAGCAGGGCTTGATCGACCAGCTTGACCATGGCCTCACGCAGGTGGCCCATCAGCTGGTTGCCGCGAGCCATCGTCGCCGCCATCCCCACGGCGACGATGATCCGTTGACACGGTTGTATTGACAGGGCACTCATGGCTCCCCGCCTCCTGATCCGCTTGGAGGTACGGGCACTGACGGCTCTCACCCGGACGAGCGAGTGAACTTCAGTTAACTTCAGTTTCATCCAGTTATAGGTCTATAGTTGAGGGTAAGGCTCCGCTGAAGTCCGAGCAATAGCCAAGCTGATTGCCGGATACACACCAACGGGTGACTGAAGCCAGCTGTAATGGTGACGCTGGGGCCGCGATGTACAGGTGTGGACAGGTGTTGCCAGTTCCTTGCACTGAAGTTCAGCTGAAGGACGTGAGGGCGTGACTTCTGCCGAGCAGGCCGCACAGCAGCTAGCGCATCGACTGCGGTCGCTGCGCAAGCAGGGCTGGCCTGGCAAGCGCATCACCCAGGAGCAGCTGAGCCAGGCCTTCGAAGTCAGCGTGCCGTTGATCTCGTCGTGGGAGCGGTCGAACGACCCGGTGCTGCCGCCTCCGCACCGGTTGGAGGGCTACGCCACCTTCTTCGCCACCGCGCGCTCGGTCGAGCGGCGACCGTACCGGCTCATCGCCGGCCTGACCGAGGACGAGCAGGCGGCCAGGGACTCGCTGCTCGCCGAGCTGACCGAGCTGCGGGACCGCGCACTGGGCGACGCTCCGGCCAACGAGGCGTCTCCGTTCACGGACAACCTGTGGCGTTTTCCGCCCGACGAGAACATCACGATCGTGTGCTCCGAGCTCCCGGAGCGGCTGTTGCGGCAGTTCCCCGGCTCGGACCCGGAGGATCCCGACTACGTCGAGCTGTACCGGTACTCGGACCTGGACTCGCTGTTCGAGCTGCACGGTCACATCCGCGCGATGAACCCCAGCAGCAACGTGTACGTACGCCCTGGTTCAGGGACGGTCCAACCCGACGAGTACACCAGTCACCTGGTTCTGCTGGGCGGTGTCGACTGGAACCGGGTCATGGCCCAGGTTCTGCACCGCATCAAACTGCCGATCAAGCAGCAGGAGCGGCCGGAGGACGAGGACACCGGCGGGTTCGAGGTCGTCAAGAACGGGTTGGTGGTCGAGACCTTCCAGCCGAGGCTGCGCAGGGTCGACAACCGGCTGGTGCTGGAAGAGGACGTCGCGCACTTCTACCGGTCGCCCAACCCGTTCAACCAGAAGCGGACGGTGACCATGTGCAACGGGCTCTACTCGCGGGGGGTGCTGGGCGCGGTCCGCGCGCTCACGGACACCCGGTTCCGCGACCGGAACAACGCGTACGTGCAAAGCCGACTGGCTGAACAGGAAACGGTCAGCATCCTCAGCCGCGTGCAAGTTCTCCAGGGTTCGGTCCTCACACCGGACTGGACCGACCCCGACCAACTCCTGCACGAATGGGCTGAGTGATCCCGTGACCAGAGCCGCGCACCGCTCCGAGAACCACCACGGTTCACACCGGAACCTGCTCTTCAGCGCGCCCAAGACGTCCCCCGAGGCGCACGTGGACGCGATCATCGTGCCGACCATCCGCAAACCTCAGGCCATGGCGCACGCCATCAGCCTGGCGGCACGGCTGAACTGCGTTCTGCTCGCGTTGTGCAGCGGCAACGACACGTCAGCCGGCAGAGTGACCGCGCTTGCGGCTGCGACCGGCGCGGAAGTGCTCGCCGTCGACGTGGATCACCTTCCCACAGCGCTGATGCCCCGGTTCAAGACGTGCGACCAGCTGGACGGGACCAGGTTCGGCCGGCACAGCGACCTCAGCCTGAAGCGCAACCTCGGTCTCGTGATCGCACGGGCCGCGGGTTGGGAACGAATCGTCTTCCTGGACGACGACATCGAGATTCGGGATCCGCTCGACCTCCGCAGGGCCGCGGCGCTCACCGACCGGTACGCGGGCGCCGGCCTGAACATCGGCGGCTACCCCGACAACTCCGTCGTCTGCCACGCCTACCGCGAAGCCGGCGGAGCGCAGGAGCAGTTCGTCGGTGGTGGCGCGCTCGCGGTGCACACCAGGGAGACTTCCTCGTTCTTCCCCAACATCTACAACGAGGACTGGTTCTTCCTGATGAACGGGGACGAGCTGCGCCCGACGGCGGTGACCGGCGTGGCGATCCAGCAGGAGTACGACCCGTTCGACATCGACGAGCGCGCCCGGATGGAAGAGTTCGGCGACACCCTCGCCGAAGGACTCTTCTGGCTGCTGGACGAAGGAAAGTCACTTCGCGACGCGGACGTCGGCTACTGGAGCGAGTACCTGTCGAGGCGGCGGAAGTTCATCGAGGAAACGACCGACATGGTCGACCGCACGCACAAGGCCTCCAGGCGCAAGGACCGGATGATCACTTCGCTGAAGGCGGCGCGGGCTCGCTCCCAGTACATCAAGCCCGAGTGGTGCCAGGACTACGTGCGCGCGTGGCGGGACGATCGGGCGACCTGGAAGCGTCACCTCGAACGAATCCAGCCGAGCAAGAAGCAGAACTGGCGCAAGGGCGATCTCGACAAGGTCAGGTCGCACCTGGGTCTGGTGCACAAGAGCAGCTATCTACCCGGCGAGCGGCTTGACCATGACGTTGCAGATCTCGACGCGCCGGTGCCCGTTGTCGTCGCCGGGTGAGTAGCACTTGACCGGCGGGTGCGGCCACTCCTGGTAGCCGAGCCTGGTGTAGAGCTTCGCGGCGGCGCGGTTGGTCACCTCGACGGCCAGCGCCACCTGGTCGTGCCCGGCGACGGTCAGCAGCTGCTCCGCCGCGCCGATCAGGCTGGTGCCCACGCCCTGACGGCGGTGCTCCGGATGGATCTCCAGGTGGGTGACCAGCGGCGTGCCCGGCAGGTGTTCGCGGATCTCCGGTTCCTCCGCTGGTTCGAGCCACAGGTAGACGTCGCCGATCACCAGGCCGGCGCGCCAGGCCGTCAGGAGCACGCCGCGCTGGTCCGTCTGGCGGTCGAGGCGGTCGGCGAAGAACCGGTCCTGCCCCAGTCGCTGGATCAGCGACGTGAGATCGTCCGGTCGCGCTGGTCTGATGGTCAAGTCGCGCATACCACCTCTGGCCCCCAGGCTACCGAACCGAGTCAGTTGATCCACCCCGCCGATCGTTCTGTCCGAAGTAGACGGTCGCAGGAGCCGTATCCTGGGGTGGTGGCCTCGGTGTTCGTGAACTACCGCGTGCAGGACCAGCCCGGCTACGCGACGCTGGTCCATCAGGCGCTGGCCCAGCAGCTGGGCGCGGGCGAGGTGTTCCTGGCATCGCGGTCGATCCGGCTCGGCGACGACTTCGTCGATCAGGTCTTCGACACGCTGCGCAGATGCCGGGTGATGATCGCCGTCATCGGGAAGAGCTGGCAGAGCCTGCTCGGCGAGCCGGCGCAGGACTGGGTGCAGCGGGAGATCAGTGATGCGTTTTCCCGTGGAATAAGGGTGATCCCGGTGCTGATCGAGGACGCCGAGGTGCCCGCGGAGGCCGAACTTCCCGAGGGCATCAGGACGTTGGCGCGCTGCCAGCACCTCAGGCTGCGGCACTACACGATCGCGAACGACATGGCGCATCTCGTCCAGGAGCTGCGCAACCTGCTGCCGCACCTGGCCGACGAGACGCGAGCGTCCGGCGCGCAGAAGACCTTTCGGTTCGCGGAGGGCCCGGAGTGCGACTTCGTGATCGTGCCAGGCGACATTCTGCGGTGCACCAGTGCGGATGTCTGGGTCAACAGTGAGAACACCGAGATGTACATGGCCCGGCCGAACGACTTCAGCGTGTCGGGCATCATCCGGTTCTCGGGGGCGAAGCGCGACCAGGCGGGCCGGATGATCGACGACCCGATCTCCGCCGAGCTCGAAGCCCAGGTGACGCAACGGCCGGTGGCGCCGGGCAGCGTGTTCACGACCGGCAGCGGTGAGCTGGCGCGCACGCACGGAGTCCAGCACGTGATCCACGTGGCCGCCGTGCACGGCGAGCCCGGCGCGGGCTACCGCCAGGTGGGTGATGTGGGCGGCTGCGTGCGCGGTGTTCTCGTCGCAGTGGAGGAACTGGGACACGAAAGCGTGTTGTTCCCGTTGCTGGGGACCGGTGAGGCGAGAGCCGACGTGCTGAGCACCGCCGAGGCGATGGTCGCGGCGGCCGTCGACCACCTCGTGGATCATCCGGAGACGCGACTGCGCCGAATCCTGTTCCTCGGCTACACGCGCCGGGAGCAGGACGCGCTCACCACGGCGTTCCGGCAGCTCTTCCTGGTCCCTGTTCATTGACAAAAACCGGCCACCCCCAGGAAACGCTCGGCTGAGCAGGTAACTTCTGCCCGGTGAGCGACACCGTTGTCGTGCTGACGGCGTTGGAAACCGAATACACCGCGGTCCTGGACCTCATCGAGGAGCCCGCGGTGCATCGGCACGCCGCCGGGACGCGGTTCGAGGTCGGCCGGGTCCGCGGTAGCGCGGGAAAGATCGCGGTCGCGGTGGTGGGGGCGGGCAACGGGCCGGCTGCGGTGCTGGCCGAACGCGCGATCACGGAGTTCCGGCCGCGCGCCGTGTTGTTCACCGGGATCGCGGGCGCGCTGCACGACGACCTGGAGCTGGGCTCGGTGGTCGTCGCCACCAAGGTGTACAGCTACCACGGCGGTTTCGAGGAACGCTCCGGTTTCAGCTCGCGGCCGCAGGCGTGGGACACCGACCACGAGCTCGAGCAGATCGCGCGGCACGTCAACCGGGCCGGCGACTGGCACGGTGGGCCGGTCGAGGTCCCTGCGGTGCGCTTCCGGCCGATCGCGGCTGGCGAGGTCGTGCTCAACTCCCGCGAAACACCGCTGGCGCAACAACTGCGGCTGCACTTCGCGGACGCGGCCGCCATCGAACAGGAAAGCGCGGGCACGGCCAAGGCCGCGCAGCTGAACCGGGCGCCGTTCCTGGCGGTGCGCGGGATCAGCGACAGGGCGGACGGCCGCAAGTACCAGACCGACGCCGCCGGGTGGCAGTCGGTCGCGGCCCGCAACGCCGCCGCGTTCACCGTCGCGGTCGCCGCCGAACTGCTCGCCTCAGCGCCCCGGCACAACGTCCAACCAGCGAGAACGATCGCGTCGCGCCGGGTGAGCCCGCCGATCGACGTCAGCTGGCGAGCCGACATCACCAGCACCTGGCCGGCCGTCGAGCGCTGTGCCGTGGAAGTCCACCTCGTACCGACGGACGACTACGGGCAGCTGGACGCGAACCGGCTCGATCGTCTCCACGGCGTCCTTGCCGATCACGGCAGGGGGTACGGGTTGTTCACCGCCACCGAGCGGCTCACGTCCGGCGTGGTGAGCGACGCCGCGTGGGTGCGGTCGGCGCCGAGCCCGGACGGCCACAGCGGACTCGCCGTCCACGTCACCGGCCAGCGCACGGTGTGGTCACCGCTCCCCTACAACGCCCGCGGGTCGGTGCTCGACCGCGATGCGCTGTGCGAGCAGATCGAACGGTCGTTGCGCTGGCTGGCCGCGATCTCCGACCTCCCGGCGCCGGCCGCGGTCGCACTGGCCGCCGGGTTGGAACCGGCCGCGGGACTCGCGGAGAGCAGCCCGGCCAACGGCTTCTGCACGGCGCCGTACATCAGGGTGTTGTCCGAGGACGCGGTGTCGATCCCCCTGTTGCTCGACCGCGCGCGCGAGGCCGCGCACGACCTCTCGGCCAGGCTGCACCTGGCCTTCCGGCAAGCCTGTTAACCCCTGTTCACTCTGTTAATCAGCGCGGTGGCGAAGTCGGCACACCCTCAGGTAACCATGCGGGTGGGCTTGCAGAGGAGAGGGACGGAGGACCGACAACACGGGAGTCTGGATGACCACAGGGGGCAGGGCAGAGCTGTCCATCGACCTGGACGAGCTGCGGCTGCTGGTCGGCTTGTCCTATCGCGAGCTGGCACGCCGCACCGGGTGTGCCCGCAGCACGTTGCACGACGCGTTGACCGGACGCCGTTTTCCCAAGCTCGACACGGTTCTGGCCATCGCACGGGCGTGCGGTGGCGACCCGGCGAGCTGGCGGCAGCGCTGGGTCGCGGCGTGCCGGCGAGTGAGCTGGCAACAGGTCGATCAGGCACCACGAACGGTTCCGACGATGTCGCGGCAGTCGATGAGTCCGAGCTGACGGGAGTCCTGCGACCGCGCGTTGTCGCCCACGACGGCGACGAACCCGGTCGGCACGTGTGAAGTTCCTGGCAACGTTGGCGCGAGCCAGGACGGCACTGGATCACCGGCGACCGCCGCCACGCGCTTGATCCGGTGCGGCAGCTCGGGATCGGGCACGCGGAACACGATCACCTCGCGGCGCCGCGGGCTCCTCCTCAGGAGCCTGCGCGCCACGAGCCGCTGCCCGTCCAGCAAGGTCGGCGACATGCTGTTGCCCCGCACGGTCACCCTGATCCACATCAGCCCACCCTCGCATCCTGGTAGCCGTCCGCCTGGAGCCGGAAGAGCCGGGCGTACTCGCCGTCCGCGTCCATCAGCTCGTCGTGGCTGCCCTGCTCGGCGATCCGCCCGCCCACCAACGTCACGATGAGGTCGGCACCGCGCAATGCCGCCATCCGGTGCGAGACGAGCAATCGAGTCCGGCCATGAGCGTGGCGCCGGAGCGTGTCGTGCACGCGGTGCTCGCCTTCCGCGTCCAACCCGGACGTCGGTTCGTCGAGGATCATCAGCTCGGCCTCGGTGCGCATCAGGCATCGTGCCAGCGCCACCCGTTGCCACTGCCCGCCCGACAGCGTCACGCCCGTGCGCTCCTCGTCCGCGTGCGTCCTCGACAACACCGTGTCGTAGCCGTTGGGCAACGCCTCCAGCGTGTCCGCGATTCGCGCGACCTCAGCCGCCGCAACGACTGGCGCGCGATCACCGAGTTGCTCGACCTGGCCGATGCCGATGTTCTCCGCGGCGGTCAGGTCGTAGGCCATGAACTCCTGGAACACCACGCCGATCCGCTTGCGCAGTTCCTCGACGTCCAACGTGCGGATGTCCGCGCCGCCCCACGTGATCGTGCCGCGCTGCGGGTCGTAGAACCGGCACAGCAGCTTCACCAGCGTGCTCTTGCCCGCGCCGTTCACGCCGACCAGTCCGACCGCCGCACCGGCCGGAATCGTCAGGTTCACCCCGCGCAGCACCCACGGACCGTCCTCGGCGTAGCGGAACCAGACGTCCCGCAGTTCGATCGCCGCCTCGGCCGGTGTGCCGGTTCCGGTGGGCAGATCATCTTGCGTGTCGACGACGTCGAGGTAGTGCCCGAACAGCTTGACCGCGCGGCCGGCCTCGCCGAGCTGCAGCACCACACCGGACAGTCCGGTCTGCACGCCCGCGACCGCGCCCAGGAACAGCACGAGATCGCCGACCGAGTTACCGCCGGACACGACGTTCACCGCCACCACGACCGTGCCCGCACCCGCCACGACTGCCCCGAGCAACGCCAAACCGCTCTGCACCAACGTTCCCCGGCGCGCCGCGGTGAGCCGCGCGCCCGAAACCGTCGCCAGCGAGCCGACCATCCTGGTGTGCAACAGCTCGCCGAGGCCGAACAGCCGGATCTCCTTGGCCGCCCGCACATCCGTGAGCAGCGCGCGGTAGAAGAGTCGCCGCCGGTCCGTTGCCACCCACGCTTCTTCTGTGGCCGCCTCACGCCGTGCGGTCGCGAGCCTCGCGAACACCGCCGTCACGACTGATGCGAGCAGCAGCAATGTCATCGGCGGCCACACCACGAGCAACGCGCCGGTGAAGCTCACCAGCAGCACCACCGACCGCACGAGCTCCTGGGTGAACTGCGAGATCGTGCCCGGTGCCTCCTGCGCCGCCTGCTCGGCGAGCCGCAGCCGGTCGTGGAACGCGGGATCCTCGATGTGCCGCAGTCCCGGCAGTGTCGCGATCCGCCGGAACAGCCTGCTCTCCACGGTCAGCGCGACCCGTTGCTGCACGACCTCGCCGAGGTGTCCGCCGAGGTACAGCAACGCGATCGCCAGCCCGCCGACGAGTGCGGACGCGACCGCCAGGAACGCCGCTCTGCCAGGGGTTGCCGTCCCCGAGGTGAGCTCGTTGACCAGCAACATCGTCAGCCACGCCCCGCTCGCCGGCGCCGCACCGGCGACGACCGTGAGCACGAGCGTGCTGGTGGCGATGAGCGGCGTGGCCCGGAAGGGCAGTGCGAGCGCCGCGGCGGCGTTCCGGATCATGCCACCGGCGCCGGAACCGCAGTGACGTCGGTGAAGTCGCTCAGCTTGATGCCGGACGCGGTCACCACCCCGCCGTGCGTGTAGATCAACGTCGGGAACGCCATGACGTCGAAGGCCGACAGCACCGGATCGTCGGTCCCGACGACCGCGACCCGTCCAAGCCCGCTGACCTTGTCGACGAGCCGTTGCGTGGCCTCGGGATCCGTCGGGTCACCATCCACAACGGACACGAACCGGGCCGCCGGCGGATCGGCCAGCAGCGCATCGGTGAGCGAACGGCACGGCCCGCACCCGACCGAGAAGAAGCCGACCTGCACCGGTCCGTCGAGATCGGCCTCGGTGAACAGGACGCCGTCGGTGTCGGCCACCGCGAACGACGGGATCACCCTGCCCGGCTGCGGAAGATTCTGGTTGCGCGGCGGACCGGACCGTTCCTGCAGCTCGCGGACCCGCGCCACCAGCCCGTAGGTGAACAGCACGTGCAGCGCGACCACCACGGCGAGCAGCACGACGGCAATCGTGAGCAGGGTCAACGGTTCCTCCCAGGAAGCGGGTGGGGTGACGAACGCACCGGCCACCGCGACAGCGATCAGCAACCCGTTACGCGCGAGGTGCTTGGGCCCGAGTACGTCCCCGCCCGCACCGAAACACTTGCAGCGCACGGCTTTCCTGCTCTGCATGGCAAGTGCGATGCCACCGCAGAACATCGCCAGCAACGCGACCGCCAGCGCGTAGCCGAGTCCCGTGCCGGGAACCGCGAGCAGCACGACGGCGACGGCCTCGCCCGCGAGGATCACGACGGCGAGCGGCCGTGCGGGCAACCACGGCGTGATGGCCGCGATCGAGTCGCGGAACTCCGCGAACCCCTGCCGGGTGCGGACCTTCCCGGCCACCGCCGCGAGGAAGACGACGGCGAGCAGCACGCGAGCGAACAGGTCGAGCACTTCTGGCCTCCCCCGGAGCAGGTGCCGGCGAGCAAGCCCGCCGGCACCCGGCTCGTCACTTGCAGGTGGTGCTCTTCGACGAGCAGATGCCGTTGCAGTTGAAGCGGTAGCCCTTCTTGCAACACTGCCCGTGCTCGGGCACGCAGGCACCGGCGTCGACCTTCGGCAGCACCAGTCCGACGAGCCTCTCACCGGCCAGCTGTGCGAAACGCTTCATGATCCGCTCCTCCCAGTTGATCAACAACAACGCCGCCCACGCTCGCTTGCCGCGACCGGGAACGGAAGAGGAGTCGGACGGACTCGGACGCTCTCGGACTCGCGCTGCTCCATCCGGCCGATCAGCGCGTGACGGCATTGACGATCCGCAGCGTCATCTGCTGCTGGGTGCTGTCGCTGACGGCCGGCGTGAACGAGTAGGCGATGCGCCGCTGCTGGTCACGGGTGGTGAAGAGGCCGGCGTTGTAGCCGTACTGCTCCCCTGTCTTGCCCCACAGCGCGACGCCGTTGATCGTGGCCGTCTGCAGCCCTGCCGAGTAGCGGGCGGGCGAACCGTCCACCATGGACACCTGCGGCGCCGTGAACATCTTCGCCAGCAGGTCCTCCGGCAGCAGTTCGCCGTCGAACAGCGCGGTGCCGAACCTGGTGAGGTCGCCGGTCGTGGAGATCATGTCGCCCTCTCCCCACGAGATGGACGTGTTGAAGTCGCTGACGTCGACCAGGCCGCGGCCGGGCACGTCCAGGTAGCCGCGCACGTGCGCGCCGCGGATCCGCGTCTCGTTCAGGCCGGGCACGTAGGTCCTGGTGAGGCCTAGCGGACACAGGATCCGGGCGTCGACCTCGTGGCCGTAGCTGTGCCCGGTGACCTTCTCGATCAGCAGTGCGGCCAGCACGTAGTTGATGCCGCGGTACTCCTGCCGGGTTCCTGGCGGGAACTTCGCCTTGGTGTCGGGCACCAGCCGCACGCGCTGCTCTGGCGTCCACCGGTCGTACCGGTGCGTGACGACCTTGTCCGGCGTGCTCAGGTCGGGAAAGCCGACCTCGAACGGGATGCCGCTGGTGTGGTCGAGCAACTGCCCGACCGTGACCGGTTCCAGGTTCGGTGGCAGGAGACCGGGCAGGTAGTGCTGGACCGGCGTGCCGAGGTCGACCTTGCGCTCCTGGACGAGTTGCAGCACGACCGTCGCCACGAACACCTTGGTGACGCTGCCGATGCGGAACCGGTCGCCGGGCCGGATCTGACGTTGTGTCGCCAGGTCCGCGACGCCTGCCGTGCCGTACCACCGGCCCGCCGGACCGGACACGCGCAGCTGAGCCGACGTCGCCACCGGGTGCGCCAGGTCGGCGATCGCCGCCTGGAGCGCCTCCGGGTCGAGCGGGGGCAGGAGTGCGACCACGGCCGCCAGCACGAGTGACTTCATGATCGCTCACGCTGCCGCGACCGTGCCGGCGTGGCCATGGGGCCTGCCCCCGCGCGCGTTGGGGCAGGCCCTACGGTGCTGTCACGCGGTGCCTGTCACGCGGCTGGGACGAGGCCCCGGCCGTGGCCGAGCTCCAGCTCCTCGCCCTGCCACCGCTGCCGCAGCAACCGGTCGTGCGACACCACGACCACGGCACCGGGATAGTCGGCGAGCGCGGCCTCCAGCTCCTCCACCAGCGCGAGCGACAGGTGGTTGGTCGGCTCGTCGAGCAGCAGCACGTCCGACTCCCGCACCAGCAGCCGGGCGAGGGCCAGCCGACGGCGTTGCCCGATCGACAACGCCCCCACCGGGGTGGCGAAGTCGGCCTCGCGGAGCAGGCCCAGCGACGCCAGCTGCTCTGCGTGGTCCTCCTGACCGGGCCGCCCTGCGGCGAACGCGGCGAGCACCGTACGACGTGGTTGCCGCACAACGGTTTCCTGCGGCAGGTACCCGACGACGCCGTGCCTCGTGAGGGTCCCGCGATCAGGCTGCAGCACGCCTGCCAGCACGTCGAGCAACGTCGACTTGCCGGCACCGTTCGGGCCGGTCACCAGCAGCCGCTGACCCGCCTCCACCACGAGCTCGTCCACGTGCAGTCGGTGCGCAACGCTTGCCTCCCTCAGTTCGACGACCGCGCCCTCCCGCACCGCCGCGTGCAGAGGTGCGTTGAGGCGCAACGGATCCGGCGGCTTCGGCACCGGCTCGGCCCGCAGCCGCTCCAGGCGTTCGGACGCGCTGCGCACCCGCGTCGAGATGGACGCCTGCACGCGGCGCCCGTCGCCGTTGTACTTGCACTTGTTGTGGTCCTTGATCGCCCGGCCCGGCGCCACGTTGTACGCCGTCGTGCCGCGCCACTCGGTCCAGTGCGCGATCTCGCCGACCCACTCGGCGTAGGCCTGTTCCCAGCGCTGCCTCGCCGCCCGCTGCTCCGCGAGGTAGCCGGCGTAACCGTTGCCGTAGCGGGAGATCGTCCTGCGATCGCCGTCGACCTCGATGATCGCGGTGACGACCCGTTCCAGCAGGAGCCGGTCGTGCGTCACCACGACGAGCGTGCCGCGGTGTGCGCGCAACCGGTCCTCCAGCCAGGTCAGCGCCTGGTGGTCGAGGTGGTTGGTGGGCTCGTCGAGCAGCAGCAGTTCCGGCTCGGCGGACAGCACACCCGCCAACGCGAGCCGCGCCCGCTGCCCGCCGGACAACGTGCCGAGCCGTCGCTGTCTGCCGAGATCGCCGATGCCCAGCGCGGACATGGCCGCCTCGACCCTGGCGTCCGCCGAGTAGCCGTCGCGGAGCTCGAACGCGGTGAGCAGCTCGCCGTACTCGGCCAACTCGGTGGGGGAAGCCGAGCCGAGCGACTGTTCCGCCGCCGTGATTCGCTGCTCCAGCAAGCGAATCTCGAGGAGAGCGGCGTCGATGGCGTCGCCGACCGTGGCGTCGTCCGGCAGTGCGAGCACCTGTCCGAGGTGCCCGACACCGGCTTCCGCGACCACGGTGACCTCGCCGTCGTCCGGCGGCTCCTGCCCGGCGATCAACCGCAGCAGCGTCGACTTGCCGGAACCGTTTTCTCCTACTACGCCGAGCTTTTCGCCGGCGCGGACCGTCAGCGAGACGGCGTCGAGCACGCGGCGGTGCGCGAAAGTCTTGCTGACCGCACGAAGTGTGAGCTGACCTGACATGGAAGCCTCCGAACGCGGGGGCGCGCTCGACGCGAGGCACCCACCCGCAGCAGAAAGAACGGAGAACACGCCGGGCGCACTGCGCTTGAGGAAGCGCGGGCCGCGGACACGTGTCGGCGAGGGTGTCAGAAGATCACGGGAAGGATGTTGGCACGGCCGGGCGCGGACCGTCAACGTCTGAACACGGCAGCACTTTCCGTCCGCGCGGGACGAGGACTACTCATGTATTGTTGATACAACTGCTCGTTCGCCTCCAAAGGAGAAGAACGGACACCAAGGCCACAACCGGGAATTTCGTGCGCACTAGCACGAAATCATTCGGGACACAAACCCCGTTCATTCGAATCCAAGCGACCCCGCATAGCACACGTGCGGGCACCCGCGCAATTCGCCGCTGCATAGCACCATTCACACTCCCGGAATGGCGCGCTCATCATCGAATTCGACAACAGTCAATAGGCCGTGCAGTGCAATTTTGATCACAGCTCAGAGTGGCCCGCGCAACTCCTCTGGCTCTTGACCAGGGCATGCGTCCGGTTGAGAGAATTCACTACCCCATTCCACCCCGACCGGATTGCACCCCACCCTGGTTCCCCCGGCCGATCAGGAGAGCCCTGTCTTGAGCGCGCCCGACGTCTCAATACGCGACTTCGCTGTTGCCCAACTTCAGGTCCTGTTGCGCGCTGTCGGTTTAGCGGATTCCGCAGAAAGAGCGATGAAACTGCTGGCCGAGGCATTGGGGCCAGGCAGTCTGCGGCCACTCTCACCGATCCCCCATTGGCCCTCATTCGTCGCCGACGACCACACCCCGGTCGAATTCTCGGTGGCACTGACCCAGAACGAACCGCCGGCCGTGCGCATGATCGTCGAGTCGCTCGCCGAGCAGCCCGACCTGCGGGCGAACGTCGGTGCGGCACTCGGCGTGCTCGACCGGCTCGCCGGCGAGCACCAGCTGGACCTGCGGCAACTCGACCTGGTGCGCGACCTGTTCCTGCCGGACGACCCGCAGGGCGCGTTCGCGTTCTGGTACTCGCTGATCGTCCAGCCGGACGTGCCGCCCGCGATCAAGGTCTACCTCAACCCGGACGTGCGGGGTCGTGAGAGCGCGACCTCCCTGGTGCGCCAGGCACTCGGGAGACTCGGGCTCGCCGCGGCGTACGAGACGGTGGCCGGTCACGCACTGCGACGGGAGGGGCTGGACCGGTTCTCCTTCTTCGCCCTCGACCTGATGGACGAGGAACGGGCCCGCGTGAAGACCTACGTGGCGCACGAGTCCTCGGTGGCCGCGGACGTCGTGCACGCGGCACAAGCATCCCGCGACGTCGACCACGACCTGCTGAGCGACGTCATCGCGCTGGCCTGCGGCGGCACCGGACCGTTCAGCCTGCGCCCGCTGATGTCGAGCTACACCTTCCTGGCCGGCGACACGGACCGGCCGAGCGGCTACTCGCTCTACATCCCCGTGCGGGACTACGTGCGGGACGACCTGGAGGCGTGCGAGCGCGTTCTCGCGATCATGGCCAGGTGCGGGCTGGACACCGCGCCGTTCGTGATGGCGCTGGCGAGCATGGTCCGCAGGCCCCTGGCCGACGGCGTCGGGTTGATCGCGCACGTGTCACTGCGGTTGGGCAGGCCCCGGCCCGGCGTCACGGTCTACCTGTCGTCCGAGGCCTACGACGTCACACCCGCACGCACAAAGGCAATGTCGCTCTAGAAAGGCAAGTCCGTGGAGCCGTACCGCATCAAGGTCGTCGAACCCATCCCCATCACCACCCGCGAGTACCGGGAACGCCGGTACGCGGAGGGCGGCTGCAACCAGTTCAACCTCACCGCGGACGACGTCACGATCGACCTGCTGAGCGACTCCGGCACCGGCGCGCTGTCCGCCGAGCAGCAGGCGGCCGGCATGCGCGGCGACGAAACCTATGCGGGCGCGCGGTCGTGGGCGCGCTTCCGCGACGTGGTCGCGGAGCTCACCGGCTACGAGCACATCTTCCCGGTGCACCAGGGCCGTGCCGCCGAGCGGATCCTGTTCACCTCGCTGCTCAAGCCCGGCCAGATCTCCATCAGCAACACGCACTTCGACACCACCCGCGCGAACGTGGAGATCGCCGGCGGTGTGATCAGGGACCTGCCGTGCCCGGAAGCGAAGGACCTCGACAGCGACGAGCCCTTCAAGGGCAACATCGACCTGGCAGCCCTCGAGGCGGCGCTGGCCGGGCCGGAGGACGTCGGCCTGGTGCTCATGACGATCACCAACAACGGCGGCGGCGGGCAGCCGGTGTCGATGTCGAACCTCAAGAAGGCCAGCAAGCTGTGCCGCAAGTACGGGGTGCCGTTCATCCTCGACGCGGCCCGGTTCGCCGAGAACGCCTGGCTCGTCACGCAACGCGAAGACAAGTACCGCGACCACAGCCCGCGTGAGGTGGCGGAGAAGGCCTTCCGGTTGGCGGACGGCTGCGTCGCCAGCCTGAAGAAGGACGGCATCGCCCACATCGGAGGGATGCTGGCGCTCAACGACACGGCACTGGCCAAGCAGTGCGAACTGCTGCTGCTCGCCACCGAGGGTTTCCGCACCTACGGCGGACTGAGCGGCCGTGACCTCGACATGTGCGCACAGGGCCTGCTGGAGGTCACCGAGCCGCTGTATCTCAAGGAACGCGCGGAGTCGACCGCGTACCTCGCCGAATGCGCCCGACAGGCCGGTGTGGACAGTGTGCAGCCGGCGGGCGTGCACGCGGTGTACCTCAACGCCGGCCGGCTGCTGCCGCACATCCCGCCGAGCCAGTTCACCGGCCACGCGCTCGCGTCAGAGCTCTACCTCGCGGGCGGAATCCGTTGTGCCGAACTGGGTTCGCTCTACCTCGGGGAGATCACCGAGGACGGCGAGCTGATCACGCCGGCGCCGTACGAGCTGGTGCGGCTGGCGATCCCGCGCCGCGTCTACACCCGCAGCCACCTGGAGTACGTTGCGGAGACGCTGGCGGGGATCGCCAAGAACCCCGAGCAGGTGCCCGGCTACCGGCTCACCGAGGCACCTGCGATGTTGCGGCCCTTCCGGTGCCGACTGGAAAAGATCACATAGAACCTCAGGCCATTGCGGGATCGAGCTTGCTCATCGCATGCTCGATCACGCGGGCCAGCACGGTCTTGCACGACTCGCGGTCCCGCGCGTCGCACAGCACCAGCGGCACTCCGTCACCGACGTCGAGTGCGTGCCGCACCTCGTCCTCGCTGTAGGAGTGGCCGCCCTCGAAGCAGTTCACGGCCACCACGAACGGAATCCCGCGGCGCTCGAAGAAGTCGATCGCCCCGAAGCCGCCGTCGAGACGACGGGTGTCGACCAGCACGACCGCGCCGATCGCCCCGTACGCCAGCTCGTCCCACATGAACCAGAAGCGGTCCTGACCGGGCGTGCCGAACAGGTACAGCACGACCTCGGGGTTGATCGTGATGCGGCCGAAGTCGAGCGCCACCGTCGTCGTGGTCTTGCCCTCGACGCCGGCCAGGTCGTCGATCTGGGTGCCGGCCTCGGTGAGCAGCTCCTCGGTCCGCAGCGGCGTGATCTCGCTGACGGCGCCGACCAGGGTGGTCTTGCCGACGCCGAAACCGCCGGCCACCACGATCTTGACCGAGGACGGGACGGTCAGCTCTTCAGATTGCACGGACGCCATCAAGCACCTTCTGGAGTAGGTTCCGGTCCGGCGCGACCGCCATCCGGGACGCGTCACTGGTGATCACGTCGCCGCGCTGGATCAGGTCGCTCAGCAACACCTTCGCCACCACGAGCGGGGCGTGCAGGTAGGCGGCGACCTCAGCCACGGACAACGGTTTCCGGCACAGCTTCATGATCTCGAGGTGCTCCACGGAGAGCGCGCTGGTGTCGGACGTGGTGCGGATCGCCCGCACCTGGGTCGCGAGGTTCAGCCGGCCCCACGTCGGCCGCGTGCGGCCGCTCACCAGCGCGTAGGGGCGGACCAGCGGACCGGCGGCCTCGTCGTACCACCAGTCCGACGACCGCGGGCTCATGAGAGGCCCATCGGGTGCCGGGGTGCCGCGAGTGTTCGGGGCGCCGACGAGAGGTACGCACCCACGCGCTTCACGAGCATGTTCATCTCGTAGGCGATCATGCCCATGTCCGCGTCCTCGTCACCGACGACGGCGAGACAGGCGCCCTGCCCCGCCGCGGTGACGAACAGGTGCGCGCGCTCCATCTCCACGATGGTCTGGCGGACCTGCCCACCGCCGAAGTGCCGGCCGGTGCCGCGGGCCAGCGACTGGAACGCGGACGCCATCGCGGACAGGTGGTCGGAGTCGTCCTTGGACAGCTCGGGAGAACGGGCGAGCAGCAGACCGTCCGCGGAGAGCACCACGGCGTGCCTCGCACCGACCACTCTCGCGACGAGGTCGTCCAGCAGCCAGTTGAGCTCGGGGTGCCCGCCGGTCAGATCGTCGTCCACGGAAGTAAGCCCTTTCAGTGTTCAGGAGTGATCACGGTTCGACGACGTCGTCGGCCTGGCGGGCGTCACGGGTGCCCCGTTGGAAGGCCGACATGCCGTCGCGGGTGCGTTCGGCTCGTTCCTCGCTGTGCGCCTCGTCGAAGCCGGGCTCTGGCCGGAGGTCGTCGTTGGCCAGCTGGGGCACGAGGTGCTGCTGCCGCCGGCGCCGGGGCAGCTCTGGCCGGGTGTCCTGACGCGAGTCGTCACCGTCCCCGGGGTTTTCGGCCGGCCACGGGCCCGCCGGGTGGTCGTCCGCGGGCAGCACGCCCACGATGCTCCCGCTGTCCGGATCCCTTTCCACGCGGGAGCCCTGGTCGTTTCCCACTCCTCCCCCTGCCCAGAACTCGTTCAGCTCCGAGCTGGGCCGGGCGTCGAGCACGACGTCCTCCGCGCGCTCGGCGACGGGAAGGGCGGCCTGGGCGAGCGTCTGCTGCCGGAACGTCGGCTTGGGCATCTGCACCGGGTCGGCGGGGTCGGCCGCGCCCGCGTCGCCGACGATCAGGTCGGCCGGCACGAGCACCAGCGCGATCGTGCCGCCGGTCGGGCAGTCGCGCAGCTCGACGTGGATGCCGCGACGGGCCGCCAGCCGCGCGACGACGAACAGGCCGAGGCGGGACTCGCCGCGCAGGCGCATGGCCTCGAAGTCGGGCGGCGCGGTGAGCATCTTGTTGTGCTGCTCGCGGTCCTCCGCCTTGATGCCGAGACCGTGGTCCTCGATCTCGATCACGAGCCCCTGCGGCACCTCGCTGCTGTGCACCTCGACCTGCGAGCGCGGCGAGGAGAACGACGTCGCGTTGTCGACCAGCTCGGCGATCAGGTGGATGACGTCGGCGACGGCGGCACCGGTGAGCGCCACCTCGGGCACCGGGTTGACCTTGACCCGCGCGTACTGCTCGGTCTCCGCGACCGCCGCGCGCACGACGTCGAGCATCCGCACCGGCTTCCGCCACTGCCGTCCCGGCTGCTCGCCGGTCAGGATGATCAGGTTCTCGGCGTTGCGCCGCGCACGGGTGGCGAGGTGGTCGAGCTGGAAGAACGCGTCGAGGTGGTCGGGGTTCTCCTCCTCGCGCTCCAGCTTGTCGAGGATCTTCAGCTGCCGGTGCACCAGACCCTGGTTGCGGCGCGCGATGTCGAGGAAGACCCGGTTCACGCCTTCGCGGGTCTGCGACTCCTTCACGGCCGCGGCGACGGCGGTGTACTGCGCGGCGTTGAACGCGTCGGCCACCTGGCCGATCTCGTCGTTGCCGTAGTCGAGCGCGGGCACCTCGGCGGCGACGTCGACGTGCTTGCCGTCGCGCAAGCGCTCGACGATGTCGGGCAGGCGTTCGTGCGCGAGCTTGAGCGAGTCGCTCTTCAGGTTGGCCAGCCGGACGATCAACGCCTTGTTCACCAGACGGCTGGAGATCCGCACCGCGAGGAAGATTCCGGCGATCACCGCGACGAGCGCGACGAGGCTGCCGATCAGCACCGTGGTGAACTTGCTCTGACCGTTGGACATCGCGACGTTGACCGCGCCGACGGACTGCTCCTGCACCATCGTGGTCAGCTCGGTGGACACCGCACGGCTGGCGTTCTCGAAGTCGGTGATGGAGACCGAGGCCCCGATGGGGCGTTCGGCGTTCTGCACCAGGCGGTTCTCCATGGCCGTCAGCTGCTGCCACGGCGCGCTGGAGACGATCTGCTTGTAGTGGTCGCGCACATTCGGCAGCAGGTAGGGCTCCATCGCGGTCAGCGAAGTCCGGTACCCGCCGACGAGCTGGACGAACTCGCGGTGCTCCTCCGGCGTGAACTTGCCGACCCCCAGCGCCGCGGCGGCGACCGAACCGGACCGCGACATCGCGTCGACGGCCTGGAAGGACTGGGGAGCGAGCAGCGCGGCCCCCACGGTCTCGGCGTCCGGCACGATGCGGGCCTGCGTCGTGAACAGCGCGGCGCCGGAGTCCAGCAGGCTGTTGTAGTAGCGGTAGACCTCGTCCTTGGACGCGGCGCCCGACTCGAGTCGCGTGCGCACGTCGGGAAGCTGGTCCAGCAGTCCGTTGAGCTTGCCGATCCCGTCGACGATCTCCTTCGGCGCCTGCGAGGCGAGCTCGGCGAACGCGGTCTTCATCTTGCTCACGTCCGCGTCGGTCACCTGCTGCTGCTTCAGCAACGCCGACGTGCCGGAGCCGGGTCGGCTCAGGCTCGTCATGCTGAGCTCGCGTTCCTTCTGCAGCGACGCGAACGACTGCACGGCCGGGATCGACGCGTCTCGCACGCCGGAGGCGACGAGCTGGAGGTAGAGCCCTTCGAACACCGTGTAGGACGAGAACAGCGCCCACATGACGAGCAGGACGATGCTGGGAACCACCACGACACCAGTGAGCCGCGAACGAATTGTCTTGTAATTCGTATCAGGCACGTTCTTCAGCTTCACAACGCTCCACAGCACCCGAATTGGCGACGGAAAGATAGCATCGCGTGATCGGCATGATCAACTAGCGATGATCTTGGGGGGCGCGTAGAGAGTACTCAGTCCGATGACCTTCGCAACACCCCCGACCGTCGTTCCGGTCCCGGCCTGTGCACGGGTGTTGTGGTGCGTGAACGCACTCCCGCAGGTAGAACGGTCACCGATGCACTTTACGGGCGACCGCTGCCCGACCGGGCTTTCTTCGGCTGAACTCGACAAACGCGGAAGCTATTGCCGCGACTTGACATTCCACGCGAAGTATTCTAAGCGTGAACGGAGTGCAACCGGCGGTTGCCTTCCGTCACCGCAGGTTATTCGCGAATTCGCATGTCAGATGTCATGCCGGGCTTGCGAAACGAGATGGGCGTGGCGCCGGCCTCGCCGGCTGCTGACGACCGCATCGGTGCCAGGTCGCGCCGACCCGGAATGTTCACAAGGGTCGTACACCTGGGAAACGCAACTGAGAACTGCTTCTGGGGGAGACGTGCAGCACGACCTGTCCTGGGCCGACTCCTATCACCGCGAGCCCTTCCTGGGCGAGATCTTCGCGATCGCGTTCGTGCGCGGCCGCGACCCCCTCGACGCCCTGGACCGCGTGGGCGGACTGCCGGACACGGTGGCGGACCGGACGCCGGACGAGATCCGCCGGCTGCACGAGTACGAGCACGGCTATCCGGACGTGGTCTCCGCGCTGGCGCTCGGCGAGTGGACGGTGCTGGTGCAGCCCACCGGTTTCGAGCTCGCGTACCTGGCCGACGCCCTGTCGCGCGGCACGGAGGCGCTCACCGTGCTGCGGCACGACTACGCCAACCCGAGGTTCACGCACGCCCTGGACGGCAGGATCGTCACGGGGTTCCACCCGAGCTGGCCCGGCGATCGCCACGGCACGGACCGGGACGCGCTGGTGCCGCGGATGCGCCAGGCCGGTTTCGACCTCGACGGGGACGGAGGCCAGTACGACGGGGCCATCAGCCGCTCACTGCGGCTGGCCGGGCTGGTCACCGGTGTCCTGCCCACCTTCGAGCAGCTCACCGCACCCCTGCCGAGCATGCACTTCGACCCCTGGTTCGCCCGCACCAGGCCGTCCAGCGTGGAGAACGAACGCGACGCGCTCGCGAAGGCCGAGGCGATCGTCGCGGAACTGGACCTCGCCGGCACGCCGGGCCTGGCCGACGCGTTCGCCGCGGCCCACCGCGGCGAACGCGTCGTGGTAACCCAGCACAGCGAGCTGGGCAGGCACGTCCGCGAGTGGTCGACGACGTCACGGGTTGGGCGCTGGTCGGCCAACGATCATTCGGCGGCGGCCGCGGTGACCGACGAGGACCGGCACCGCGGCCACCGCTTCACCTACCTGCTCGAGGCGTTGCGCGCAGCGTTCCGGCCGGATCTGGCCTGACCGCGCATGGACGGCGCACCCGTCCAGTCCCTGCTCACCAGTTCTCCCCCTCGGCCCCGAAAGTGTTTGTGGCGGCAGGGCAGGCCCCCAGCCCAGCCCTACCGCCACACCCCCAGAACAGACGGTGACAAGTCACCGTGTCCCCGTCGGGATCCAGCATCACCCGGCACACCGCGCGTGGGCAGGGGTCTCCCGTCTCCCGCGTGCAGAGGCGACGGGAGACGCCTGGGAAACAGCTGTGCGGCCGATCAAACTCGGATCGTGCAGCCAGCGGTCAGCACGTGCCGTCGCTTCAGGGCTGGGCCTTCGACCTGGGGGTTCAGTAGTCTGCAACGGTCGATCCACCGGTCGCGGGACAAAATCCCGCGGTCGTAGCGGGGTCCGCCGGGTTCGGGCAGCGGCGGTCGAGGGTGGGGGCTCATGGCTGAGCAGTCGGATGTCTTTGGTGTGGAGCTGCGGCGTTTGCGGACCGCGGCGGGCCTGTCGCTGGCGTCGCTGGCGCAGCAGGTCCACTACAGCAAGGGCTATCTGGGCAAGATCGAGACTGGCGTGAAACAACCAGGTGTTGATCTGGCCCGGCGCTGTGACGCGGTTCTCGGAGCCGGTGGACGGCTGGCCCGCATCGTGGACCAGCCCGCACCGGCGAGCCCGCCGGCAGCTGTCGAGGCCGACGGCGAAGTGTGGGTGATGAGCATGGCACCGGACGGGTCGAGCTGGATGGTTCCGATGCCCCGGCGCGAGGCGATCGCGACGGGCGCGGTCTCCTTGCTGGGGCTGACTTTGGGGGCTCCGCGCAGCGCTTCGGCGTCGGCGGCGCACGACGGCACGCTCGCGGCGTTCCGGTCGTTGTTCGCGCAGGTCCGGCAGCTCGGGCAGACCACGAGCCCGTCAGTGGTGCTGCCCATGGTGACGGTGCACACCCACACCCTGCGTGGCATGGCAAACGGCGCACCGACCCCCGTGCGCGAGCAGTTGCTGGGCCTCGCCGCCCGCTACAGCGAGTACGCCGGGTGGATGGCGCAGGAGGCCGGTGACGACCGGGCCGCGCTGTGGTGGACCCGCAACGCCGTCGAGATGGGCGCCGCGGCCGGTGACACCGAGCTGGCCACGTACTCGCTGATCAGACAGGCGTTGATCACGCTCTACCGGGACGACGCCGTCGGCACGATCGACCTGGCCCAGCAGGCGCAGGCCGCACCGGGCACGTCGCCGCGGGTGCAGGGGCTCGCCGCGTTGCGCGAAGCCCAGGGCCACGCGTTGGCCTGCGACTACGACAACTGCCGGCGCGCGCTCGACCGCGCCGCCGCGTTGCTCGACCAGGCCGACACCGAGAGCGGCATGACGATCGGCTCGGCCTCGGTCAGCGGCGCCGACCTGAACCAGCTGGTCGCGGCCTGGTGCATGCACGACCTCGGCCGGTCCCGCGAGGCGGCGGACATCATGGACCGCCAGCTCGCCCTGGTCCCCGGCACCGCGCACCGCACGCACGCGCGCTTCGGTGCCCGCCGCGCGCTCGCCTACGCCGCGGCCGGCGACATCGACCAGGCAGGGGCGCTGACCGCGAAGGTGCTCGACTCGGCCGACCTGGTCGACTCGGCCACGGTCCGGCAGGACCTGAAGCGCCTGGCCCGCCTGCTCGGCCGCGAGCGCGACCACTCGGCGGTGCGTGACGTGTACCCGCGGCTCAACGCGGCGTTGCGCAGCCCGATCCACTAGCTGTTCACGAGTTTTCTGGGGGAACCGAAGTGTCCGATGCCGCGATCTTCCAGCGCCGGTTCGAGGCGCTGGCCGCGAACGTCGAGGACTTCATCCGCGGCAAACCCGAGGTGGTCAGGCTCGCGCTGGTGTGCCTGCTCGCCGAGGGCCACCTGCTGATCGAGGACGTACCGGGCGTGGCGAAGACGTCGCTCGCCAAGGCGATCGCGCGCTCGGTGGCGGGTGCCGAGGTGAAGCGCATCCAGTTCACCCCCGACCTGCTGCCGTCCGACGTGACCGGCGTGCAGGTGTACGACCAGGGCAGGTCGCGCTTCGAGTTCCGCCAGGGCCCGGTCTTCACCAACATCCTGCTGGGCGACGAGATCAACCGCGCCTCGCCGAAGACCCAGTCGGCCCTGCTGGAGGTCATGGCCGAGGGCCAGGTGACCGTCGACGGCCGCCCGATCGCCGTGCCGTACCCGTTCCTGTGCATCGCGACGCAGAACCCGGTGGAGCACCAGGGCACCTACGCGCTGCCGGAAGCGCAGCTCGACAGGTTCATGATGCGCATCAGCATCGGCTACCCGGCGGACCTGGCCGACGAGGTCAGCATCCTGTCCTACGGCGTGACCCGCCGCCGCCCGGACGAGCTGAAGTCCGTCATGGAGCTCGACGACCTCCGCCTGATGATCCGCGCGGTCCGCGAACAGGGCGTGGCCGACAACCTCCGCGAGTACGTGGCGCGCCTCGTCCGCGCCACCCGCGTCCACCCGGACGTCGAGCTCGGCGTGAGCCCCCGCGGCGGCATCGCCCTCATCACCGCCTCCCAGGCCTACGCGCTGTCCGCCGGTCGCCCGTTCGTGACGGCCGACGACGTCAAGGCCGTGGCCGTCCCGGTTCTCAACCACCGCCTGCTGCTCACCCCGGAAGCCCGCATCCAGCAACGCACCGCCGAAGCGGTGCTGACGGACGTGCTGGCCGCCGCTCCGGTCCCGGCAGGCCGGTGAGTGCTGTGCTGACCAGGTCCGGCGCCGGGATGACCGCCGCCGCAACGGGTCTGGTGGCGCTCGGCGCGTGGGCCGACTACCCGGAACTGGTGACGCTCGGCCTCGCCGCAGCGTGCGCCCTGCTCCTGGCCGCGGCCTGGCTCCTCGTCTCGCCCAAGCTGACCGTGGTGCGCGAGGTTCGGCCTCGGCGCGTGTTCGAGGGCAGCGCCGCCCAGGGCACGTTGACCGTGACGAACGTGGGCCGGCGCGACAGCCCGCCGCTGATGGTCACGGAGACGGTCGGCGGCGACCGCACCACCGTCACGGTGCCCGCGCTGACCGCCGGCCACAGCTGCACGGTCAGCTACCCGCTGCCGGCCGCCCGGCGCGGCCGCTACGTCATCCCGCCGGTGGAGCTCGGCCACACCGACCCGCTGCGGCTGCTGCACCGCGGCCGCGCGTCCGGGGGCGAGCTGGTGGTGCACGTCTATCCGCGCGTGCACCTGCTGGCCACGATCACGGCCGGTGGGCCGCAGGACGCGGAAGGCCAGACGACCAGCAACGCTCCGTTGGGCGGCGTCGCGTTCCACAGCCTGCGGGAGTACGCGCCCGGCGACGACTGGCGCCGCATCCACTGGGGCGCAACGGCTCGGACCGGCACGGTGATGACCCGCCACGTGGTCGTGCCCGACGAGCCGCGCCAGCTGGTGGTGCTGGACACCAGCGCGGTGCCCTATCCCGGTGCGCAGCTCTTCGAGGAGGCGGTCCGCGTCGCCGCGTCGTTCTGCGTCGCGGCCGAACGCTCCAGCCTGCCGCTCGCGCTGCGCACCACCGGTGGGGCCGAACGGGAGTCGAGCGGCGGCGCACTGGAGTTGCTGTCCACTGTGGACTGCGCTGGCGCCGACCGCGGGCTCGGCGCGGTGACCGGCCTCGTGCGGGACGTGGTCTCCGACGCGCAGGGCGTCGCGCTGACCGTCGTCACCGGCCGCGTGGACGCCGAGGCGGCCCAGCTGCTGATGTCGTTGCGCGCCAGGTTCCTCTCCGTCACTCTCGCCCAGCTGGTCTCCCCCGACTTCGCGGTGCCCGCCCGGCCGCGCGGTGTGCTCGCGATCGCCGCACCGAGCAGCGCGGAGTTCACCACCCGCTGGAACCGGCTGGTGCTGCGATGAACTGGCGGAGGCTCCGGCCAGGTCCGCTGGCCGAGGTGGCGCTGGCGCTGCTGGCCACCGCCGCGGGAACGCTGGTGTACCACCGGTTCTTCGCCGCCGGCTACCTCCCGGTGCTCGCCGCGGCGGGGCTGGTCGGCGGCGTGACGGCCGCGCTGGGCCACCGTCGCGTGTGGACAAGCCTCGTGCTGGCGGTCGCCGGTCTGGCCCTGGTCCTGGTCTACGGCGTGTTCGGCGGCACGGCGTCCGCGGTCCTCAGCGGGGTGCGCGGCAGCTGGAACCGCCTGCTCACGGTCACCGCACCCGCCGACACGTGGGGCGAACTGCTGGCGGCACCGGCACTGGTGGTGTGGGCGGCGGCGTTCTCGTCCGTCCTGCTGGTGCTGCGGACCCGGAGCGCGCTGGCGCCGCTGCTGCCTCCGTTGGCGGGCTTCGTGTTCGCTCTCTTCGCCGTCGGCAACCAGGTGGGCGGGCACCTGGTCGCGACCGTCGTGTTCCTCGTCGCGGCACTGGTCCTGATCGCGATCCGCACCCACCGGGGCACCGGACTCGGCACGGTGCGCGTCGAACGCCAGTCGGCCAAGCCGGTCGCCGCACTCGTCGTGGTGGCCTCGATGGTCGCCGCCAGCGCACTGTTCGGCCTGGCAGGCGGCCGGTTCTCGCCCCTGGCCTCCGGAGAGCACCGGTTCGACCCGCGGGACGTCCTCGCACCGCCGATCGTCCACACCGACACGCTCACCCCGTTGGCACAGCTGAAGAAACAGCTCAACGAGTCGCCGCCGCGCACGTTGTTCACCGTGCGGACGGACTACGAGTCGACGCGCATCGACCGGGTGCGCACCGCCGCGCTGGACACGTACGACGGCACCACCTGGACCTCGTCCGGCACCTATCGCGTGGCCGGCCGCAACCTCACCGTCGACCCGGAACTCCGCCGCAGCAAGACCGTGACGGCGCACATCGAGCTCAAGGAGCTCTCCGGCCCGTACCTGCCCGTCGTCGGCTGGCCGTCGCGGCTGACCACGTCCGGCGAGAGCCGCGGCCAGTTCGGGTTCAACCCCGGCTCGGGTGTGGTGGTCGGCACCGGGCCCGCGGCGCCGGGGCTCAGCTACGACGTGACCGGTGAGGTCGGCCTCAGGGACAAAGGGCTGACGCGGGCCGAGAAGTCGGCGAACCACGTGCCGCCGCTGCCACCGGGTGTGCCGGAAGGTCTGGCAACCGCCTCCAGGAACTTCCTCGGCGAGACCTACAACCAGCTCGTGGAACTCGAGAAGTACCTGCGCGCCAAGCCCTACCGGCTGAACCGGCCGCCGGGGCACTCCTACGCCGCCCTCGCCCGTTTCCTGACCGGTGAGGGAGACGCCGGCAGCGGCTACGCGGAGCAGACCGCCGCAGCGTTCGCCGTGATCGCCAGGAGCTGGGGATTCCCGGCCAGGGTCGCGGTCGGCTACCGCCTGCACAACTACCAGGACGGCGTCTTCCAGGTCTCCACCGCCGATGCCCACGCGTGGCCGGAAGTGCACTTCGCGCGCTACGGCTGGGTCGTGTTCGAACCCACCAACCCCGACGCCACGAACAAGCCGAACCCGCCGGTGGAGGCGCCGCGCGTGGT
>NZ_QFWW01000029.1:199960-361804 GCF_003265345.1 Lentzea terrae
ACCACCGCACCGGCCGCCGCCGCACCGCCCGCCGCGGCCCAGCCGGTCGACGGGCCGGACGAGCGGGGGTTCAGCTGGCACGACCTGCTCAACGGCACAGTGCTGCTCCTGCCCGCCGCGGTGCTGCTCGTGGTGCTCGCGGCCGCGTTCGTCGTGGTCGCCAAGGCCCACCGCCGCGAACGCCGGCGCACCGGGCCTGATCACGCGGCGCGGGTGCTGGGAGCGTGGCACGAGCAGATGGACCGGCTGACCGAGCGCGGCATCTCACCACCGGTCTCACTCACGTTCCACGAGGTGGCCGGGCACGTGCGCACGATCCTCGGTGAGGCGGCGAACCCGGTCGAGGCCGCGGCGGAACTGGCCACCACGGCGATCTACGCACCCGAGCGCATCGATCAGGCCGCGGCCGACCAGGCCTGGGAACTGGTGGCGCAGCTGGGCACCGCGCTCTACCCGGGACGGGTGTCCGCGGCACGCCTGCGTGCACTGTTCGACCCGCGTCCACTGTGGACAACGTGGAGCGTCGCGCGGCAGCGGCGCCACGCCGGCGAACGCCTGGAAGTGGGGCGGTACCGATGAAACCGAAGATGGAGCTGATCACCCGCAACCGAGTCCTGACCGCGCTCGCCGCCGTTGCCGCGCTCGCCGCCGCTGTGCTCGTGGTGGGGCCGGGCTATGAGGCCGCCCAGGTGCACATGCGGACCGGCACGGTCTGGCTCGCGTCCAGCCAGACCGGCGAGGCGACCCTGGTGGACGGTGCTTCCGCCGAGGTGAAGGCGCACGCGCCGGTGGCAGGGGCCGGCACGGCGCTGACGGTCGCCCAGCACGGCAGCGCTGCCGTCGTGCTCAACCGGGGCACCGGACAGCTGCGCAGAATCGACGGCGCCACCGAGAACGTCTCCCCGCCGATGGAGGTTCTTCCGGCGAGCGATGGCCTGGTCACCGCTTCCGGACCGGACGTGCTGTACGTTGCCGACGTCCACAGTGGACAGGTCACCTCCGTCGACCCGGCCGGGCTGACGACGCGGCACGAGCCGGAACGGCTGGCCGACGGGATCAGGCCGGACGACGTCGTCGTGGACGACCGCGGCACGTTGTGGGCGATCGACGACACCACCGGCGACCTGGTCTGGCTGACCGACGGCGAACGCCGAAACCGCGCTACGGCGACCAGAAACGTCCGGCTGACGGTCACCGACGGCAAGCCCGCGCTGGTCGACACCGAGAACGACACCGCCGAACTGCTGAACCCCGAGACCGGCGACGTGGCGCGCTCCGTGCGGCTCGACCTGCCCGGCGACGCGGTGGCGCTCGCAGGGTCCGCCGATCGGGCCAGGGTGCTCATCGCGACCGGCCGGGGCGAGTTGAGCTGGTGCGCGTTCGGTTCCGGCTGCGTCACGCCAGTGCAGGTTGGTTCGGCGGGCGCCGACCTCGGGACACCTGTCGAGGTCGACAACCATGCCGTCGTGCCCGACTACTCCACCGGGCAGGCCACGATCGTCGACCTCACCACCTCACAGGTCATCGCCCAACGCCAGTTGTTCGACCAGCCGACCCGGTTCGAGCTGATCGTGCGCGACGGCATCGTCTTCTTCAACGACCCCAACAGCAACGCAGCCGGGGTGCTGGACCTGTCCGGCGACATCAGGACGATCGTCAAGTACACCCCTGCCGAGCACGACAGCACGCCCGCCCCCGACCGTCCCGGAAAGGCCGACCAGGTGGCGAAGAGCGGGCAGCAGAAGCAGGGCCTCGGTCTCCCCCGGCAATCGGACGTGCCCTTCCAGCCGAAGCCGCCGGCACCGGCTCCCGCGGTCTCCATCGAGGTCAAGCCGGACAACCACGGTGTGGTCGGGGACGAGTTCGAACTGACCGCGAGGTTCCAGGACCCCGGTGACTCCGCGGTGACGTGGTCGTTCGGTGACGGAACCGGGGGCACCGGCACCACGGTCCGCCACAGCTGGCGGGAGGCTGGTTTCTTCACGGTTCGCGCCACCGTCTCCCTCGCCGGCGGGAAGCAGCTGCGGGCCGAGACCGTGATCACCGTGGATCCCGCGTCCGCTCCGCCGCACATCACCGCGCTGAACCTCAGTCCGGCCAAGCCGGTGATCGGGCAGCAGGTGCGGTTCAGCGCCGACACCGCCGGCAGCCCGGTGAGGTGGGCCTGGAGCGTCACCGCGCAGGGCAGTTCCGCCCCCGAGGTCACCGCGCAGACGCCGACGTTCGTCCACGCGTTCACCACACCGGGCACCTACACCGTCACGCTCACCATCGCGGGCAACGGCCGGACAGCGGAGTTCTCCCGCCAGCTCACCGTCTCGCAGGGCGCGGTCAAGTTCTGGGGAGGACGCGACGACCACCGCGACCTGAAGACTGTTCCCGAGGACGCCTCGAGCGGCGTGGTCGCGATCGACGGCGGCGACCACCACGCGCTGGCGTTGAACGCGGACGGACGGGTCATCGCCTGGGGCGACGACGACGAACATGAACCGACGAACGTGCCCTCGGATGCGCTCAGCGGGGTGATCGCCATCTCGGCCGGGCAGTCCCACAGCCTGGCGCTGAAGGCGGACGGCCGTGTCCTAAGCTGGGGAGCTCAGTTCGACGATCTGCAGACGGTTCCTCAAGAAGCCCTGCGCGGTGTCAAGGCGATCGCAGCCGGCAGCCTGCACAGTCTGGCGTTGACGGAGAACGGCAGGGTCATCGCCTGGGGCGACGACACCGAGCAGCGGACGGCAGTGCCCGACGCGGCCCTGAGCGATGTCACCGCGATCGCGGCCGGCGGCAGCCACAGCCTGGCGTTGAAAGCGGACGGCACCGTGCTCACCTGGGGCTACAGCGCCTCGACGAACCTCGAGGTACCGGCAGAGGCCACCAGCGGTGTGGTCGCCATCGCCGCGGGCGACGCCCGCTCCCTGGTGGTGAAGGCGGACGGCACCATCATCCAATGGGGGCACGTTTGGGAGGGCGAGGCCCCGGCACCGCCCGCCGTCCACGGCTTCCGCTCGGTGGACATGGACTCACAGCACGCCCTGCTGCTGAAGGAGGACGGTTCGGTGCTCGGCTGGGGCGGGCCGAACAACAACGGTGAGGCGTCGGTGCCGTCCGAGTTCGGCCAGAACGTGCTGGCCATCGCCGCAGGCGCGCAGTTCAGCCTGGCCGTGGTGGACGGTTGACGGCTACGAGTAGCGGGCCTGAGTCGCCTGGCGCAGCTCGCGCCAGGCTGCGGCGACCTTCTCCGGATCGCCGTCGAACGCTCCCGCGCGCAGCAGGGCCGAGTCGGCGTTGAGCCGGGCGAGGTTGCGTTCGTAGATGACGTCGCCCGCCTGGTCGAGGCGCACCGCGAACTCGCCGAGCGAGGAGAAGGCGCCGTCGTGCAGCTCCAGGAGGCTGCGCAGGAACTCGTAGTCCGCGAACGCCCACTCGAACGCGCTGCCGTCGACGACGTTGAAGAACACGCGGCTCAGCACCTGCCGCAGTTGCACGCTCAACGCCTGGTGCGGCGGCATGCCCGCCCACGACGGGAGTGCTGCCGCGTGCCGAGGGTCGACCACGTTGCGCAGGGCCAGTGCGCGCAGTGCGGGAACCGGCCGCTCGTCTCCCACCGACGTGCGGCAGAGCAGGCGGTGGACGAGGTCGTCGCGGCCGGACGCCACCGCCGCCACGCCGATCACGTAGACCAGCAGCAACGCCGGGTACGCGGCCGCGTTGACCCAGACGTCCTGGGCGCCGCGGTCGCGTGACTCCGGACGCAGGAAGCGTTCGACGAGGGTGACCCACAGGTCGTCGTGCCGCCGATCGCCGGAACGGACGCCGATGGCGACAAGCCGCAGCAGCGGTGCCAGGTCGTGCTCATAGCCGGTGAGCCGCTTCTCCAGCTCGGCGGGCAGCTCGTGGTCGTCCAGCCGCCCGGACGTGGGGTAGCGCGACTCGGTCAGCAGGTCGAGCACGGCCGACGCGGCGGACTGGACGCGGTCGGTCACCGTCTGGCCCACCGGTTCGGCCAGTGCGCGGCGGAACTCGGTGACCGGGCTGCGCAGCTCTCCTTCGGCGGAGCGGTCGGATCGCGGCGCCGGGGCGGGTCTGGCGGTGACGAGCTCCGGCACCAGCTCGACCAGCTCGTCGACCAGGCGGGGCAGGTCGAGGTCGTCGCTGCGGTGGTGGATGCGCAGGTACTGGCAGCGGGCCAGGCGCTTCAACGCGTCCGGCAGGTCAGCCTCGGCGAGCGGATCGATGCCGTCCATCAGCACGGGGATCACCCGCAGGCCGCACTGGAAGGCCTCGGTGATCTCGCGGCGCACCCAGTCGTCGGCCTTGTCGAGCCGGCGGACGCCCTCGCGGTCCACGGCACCGACCCAGCGCGGTCCGATGAGCGCCAGCAGCACCTCGCACCGGCGCAGGCCGCTCAGGATCTCGCGGGAGAAGTCCTCGCCGAGCCGGATCGACTGGCTCGCGTAGAACACCTGGTCAGCCCCGAAGCGCGCGCTCAACTCCCGCTTGACCAGGGCAGCGGCCCATTCACCGTCTCCGGTGCGGTAGTTGACGAACACGCCAGGCATCGCCCAAACCCTCTCATGGTGAGGCGCTCTGGCGTGGAGATTACTGACCGTGCTCCGGGTGCAACGGATCCGGTTCGGCCGAGCAGGCGTGCGGTCAGGCGGCCCGCAGCCGGTCGGCCAGGCTCGCCGCGGCGTCCCGCACCGCGCCGGCCACCTCCTGCCGCCGCATCTCGACGCCACCGACGAACACCTTCTCGACGTTGCCGGGATGCGCCGCCGTGACGACCGCCGCGACCGGGTCGTGCGTGCCGACGAGGTTGATGTCGTTGGCCCGCAACACCACCAGGTCCGCGTGCTTGCCGACGGCGAGCGACCCGATCCGGTCGGCGAGGCCGGCCGCCGCGGCGCCCTCGACGGTCGCCATCCGCAGCACGTCGGCGGGAGTGACCTGGCCACCGCTCAGAAACGCCGACGCCAGCGTGGCGCGCATGAGCGAGAACATGTCCCCCGCCACCGCCGTGACCGTGTCCGTGCCGAGCCCGGTCAGCACGCCGAAACCACGGGTGCGGCACACCATCGGCGCGCCGTGGCCCATCCGCGCCTCCAGGGCCGGTGCGATCGACACGCCCGCTCCGGCCTCTGCGACCAGCTTCAGCTCGTCGTCGGGAAGTCCGTTGCCGTGCACGAAGGTGATCTCCGAGTGCAGCAGACCGCGTTCCCGCAACGCCGACATCGGCTGCTCGTGCCCGGCGATGTGCACCATCACCCGCAGTCCGAGCGAGCGGGCCAGCTCCCACGTCTCCTCGACGACGGCCATGTCCGAGAACGACGGACCGAGCGGCGCCAGCGCGAGCTCGACCGTGCCACCGGCCAACCCCACGGCCCGCCGCACGTCGTCCGGCACGAGCGGAGCCTCGACAGGCTCGCCGTAGCCGAACAACGCCCGCACGCCCGAGGTACGCAGTCCGCTGATCGCTGCCTCGGCGTGCTCGAACGTCGGTGAGAACGAGTAGTCCAGCACCGTGGTGATGCCGGACGCGAGGCATTCCAGGCCACCGGCGAGCGTGCCGATCTCCAGGTCGTCCGGCGTGAGCACCCGCTGCGCCGGCCACAGCAGGTGCTCCAGGTACTCCCCCAACGACATGTCGGCGCAGAACGACCGCACCAACCCCTGCCACAGGTGCCGGTGCGTGTCGACGAAGCCCGGCAACACGATCCGGTCCGTGCAGTCGATCACCGTTTTCGCCGTCAATCCCTGCCCCACCGCGGCGATCCGGCCGTCCGAAACCAGCACGTCCGTGCCGGGCAGGATCACGACCGGGTCGGTGTCGATCACCAACGCGTTGCGCAGCACAACACCCATCTCATCCCCCTCACAAGAAAGCTTTCCTAAAAGCTATCACCCTGTGCAATACCCTCTGACCTGTGACGGATCGAGTGGACGACCTGATGACCAAGTGGCAGACCGAACTGCCGGACGCCCTCGTCCCCAGCACCGAGTTCAGCAAGCGGGTGATGGTGCTCGCCACGGCCCTCGACGAGGCCACCCGCGCCACCGTCGCCGAGTTCGGCCTCACCGGCGCCGACTTCGGAGTGCTCGCCGCCTTGCGCCGCAACGGAAAGCCGTACCGCCTCAAGGCGAACGAGCTCAGCAACGCGCTGCTGCTGTCCACCGGCGGCACGAGCAACGTGGTGAACCGCCTGGTGGCCAGGGGTCTGGTCGTGCGCGAGGCCGACCACGCCGACGGGCGCAGCACCTACGTGCGCCTCACCTCGTCCGGCAAGTCACTGGCCGAGGACGTCACGCTCGCGAACACCAAGGCGCACGAGAAGGTCCTCGCCGCGATCCCGGCCGAGCTGCTGGAGCGGGCGACCACCGTGATGCGCGAGGTGTACGGACACCTCCCGGGCTAAGAGCGGCTGCGGCTCGCACGGCGTTCTTCGCGTGCCTGCTCGATGCGCTCTTCCAACGCCTCGAACCACTCCTGCCCCTGCACGCCGCACTTGTCCCGAATGCCGTGCTTGAGCTCGGACGTGTTGGCGTTCAGGGTCTGGACCATCGTCAGCCCCTGATCGACCTGCACCTTCAGCTCACCCTGCGACCGGGCCAGATGTGTTGCGGCAGCGCGCATCTCGGCCCGGACCCGCCTGCTCGCCAGCATCTGGTGCGGCGCGCGGTGCGCCCGGCGGACCAGCTGCGACATCGTGCGCAGCGACGTCTGCGCCGACTGGTAGGCGAGATGTGCGGTGTCAGCGCACTGGTACGACTCGCGGTGGAACACCCGCAGCGCGTGGAACTCGACGTCCTCTCCCGCAGGCCTGCTGGCCTGCAGCTTCCGCACCCGCGCCTGCACCTGCTCAGCCTGGCGGCGCACGCGGACGTTCTCGTTGCGGACCCGCCGCAACGCGCGGTCGGCTTCCTCCGCCGCGGCCCGAACTTCCTCGACGGTGACCCGGCGCGCGCGGCGATCCCACAACCTGATCGCGACGAGCACGGCGACACCGGTCGCGGCCGCACCGAACAGGTAAGACATGCCGTCGTCGACGACGTGGCCGTTGGAAGCGGCGGGTTTCATCATCAAGAGCGCGACGACGTTCATGGCACCGACCAGCACCAGGCCCCGCAGGGCCAGCCCAGGCCACCGCTTCACCAGCCTGGATCCGCGCAGCCGCCCGTAGCGGTTGAGCGCGGACCGGACCAGCAGCACGCCGAGCGGCACGGAAGCCGCCGCACCCCACAGCCACTCCGTCAGGTAGGCCTGGTGCTCCGGCACCTGGTTGGCCACGATGTGCAACGCGATCGCCGGCGACACCAGCAACATCGTCAACGGCAGCCCGAAGACCACGAGAAACAGCGCAAGACCGCACCCACAGCCACCGCGGTTGCGTGCCGTCATCGGCGCTTACCGCGGCGCGGCCGGCCGGCGGGTGCGAGCGCGGCCGCACCGGACCCGTTCAGCACCTTGTCGATGACGTCCGCGACACCGCCGGTGAGGTCGGAGTGGTGCTGCACGAGCATCGTGGTGAAGTGCTGGGTCAGCTCGATGTAGGCACGACGCTCGGCCAGCGCCAGCCCTGGTTTCACGGTCTCGCGCTGCATGTTCACCATGCACTCCCGCAACGCCGACGCGCTCCGGTCGGCCCTGCCCAGCTCCTTCTGCATGTGGCGCAACGACGCGGTGGACTCCCGGCGGCGCTGGTCCAGCACCGCCAGCTTGACTTCCTTGTCGTGCACGGCCTTCTCGAGGTTGATCCGGCGGATCTCGGTGGCCAGCGCGTACTGCTCGGCAACGCACCGGCCGGCGTCACCACCCAGCGGCTTCAGCGAGTCCGCGATGCGCGACACCGACTCGCTGAATTTGACGTGACTGCCCTCGACAGTGACCAAACCCATGGCCCGTTCATCCACCTCTCCGCGCACGGCGTTACACAGCGGCACCAGGGATACACGAAACGGAACAAACGTGGAGCCGCCGGCACGGTTGCCGATACCGTCGGGCGAGTGGCGAAACGACTGTTCTTGCTGACGTTGACGCTGATCATCGGCTGCGTGTTCGTGGTGCGGCTCGGCACGGGCGACGAGGCGGCGAGCGGCGGGAAGACGCTGGTCCGCAACGCCTCCATGGTGCTCACGATGGACCCGGCCCTGGGCACGCTGGAAGACGCCGACGTGCTGATAGACGGCGACCGCGTCGCGGCGGTCGGCAAAGGTTTGCCCGCTTCGGGAGCCAGGGTGATCGACGGCAAGGGCAAGATCGTCATGCCCGGATTCGTCGACCTGCACACGCACCTTTGGCAGTCGTTGATCCGCGGCTGCGCGACGGACAAGGAGCTCAACGGCTGGCTCGGCGGCTGTGTCCTGCCGTTGCAGGGTTCGCCGGTGAGCGGCGCCGACGCCTACGCGGGCGCGCGTCTGTCCACACTGGACGCCATTGCCACCGGCGTGACCACGGTGACCGACTGGTCCCACGCCTTCAACCCGGACTTCGCCCGCGGCAACCTGAAAGCACTGACGGACTCGAAGCAGCGGTTCGTCTTCGCCTTCATGGCGGGCACCGCCGAGTGGATCGCGCCGGAGGTTCGCCGGGTGAAGAAGGACGTGATCGACCGCAACCCGTTGGCGCACCTGCAGATCGGCACGCACCCGGCCGGCTGGAACGTGGCGGGCGTCGAGGCGTCGGAGCGGCTCGCGAAAGAGCTGGACGTGCCGTTGAACGTGCACTTGCTGGAGTCCAAGGCGGATCCGGCGACGGACCAGATGGGCGTGCTGCGGCGGGCGGGTGCCTTGCGTCCGGGGTTGCTGGCGAACCACGTGGTCCACGCGACGGACGCGGAACTGGACGAGCTGGCGGCGCACGACGTCCGCATCGCCCACAACCCGCTGTCCAACATGCGCCTGGCTTCCGGCGTCGCGAAGGTGCCGGACATGAAGGCGCGCAACATCAAGGTGGGCATCGGTCTGGACGGCGGCACGAACGACACGTCCGACATGTTCAACGACATGCGGGCGGCGGTGGGCCTGCAGCGCGCGCAGTCCGCGGACCCGTCCCGCTACCCCACGCCCGCCGATGTGCTGCGGATGGCAACGCTGGGCGGGGCGGAAGCGTTGGGGCTGGAGCACGAGATCGGGTCGCTGACGCCGGGGAAGAAGGCGGACCTGCAGGTGATCAACGCGCAGGCACTCAACTTCGCGCCGAAGGTGGACTGGGCCGCGCAGCTGGTGTTCAACACGCAGCCGGTGAACGTGCAGTGGGTGTTCGTGAACGGTGTGGCACTGAAGAAGGACGGCAAGGTCGTCGGCGACACCGAGCGCGTGATCGCGGACGCGCAGGCGGCAGCGGACCGCGTGCGGAAGTACCTGGGCCGCTAGCGGATCCGGGCGATCTTGTGGTCGAAGTAGCGGTTCAGCACCGGCGCCAGCACCCCGCCGAACCGGGCGAGCACCTTCGTGCTCAGGTCGGGACAGATGAGGAACCGTCGCTTCTCGATCCCCGCCACGATCGCCCGCGCCACCACCGCGGCGGGCAACGGCTTGACCGTCCCGCTGATCGCGCGCGTCTCGGCCGGCTTCCACCTGTTCTCCTCGGCCAGCTGCGGTGTGTCCACATCCGGCGGGAACACCACGCCCACATGGATTCGGTGCGGCCGCAGCTCCGCCCGCAACGTCTCCATCAGCCCCCGCACCGCGAACTTCGCCGGCCCGTACGCGCTGTAGCCGTAGACCCCCAGCAGCCCCGCCGCCGACGACACCGCCACCACGCTGCCTGCGCCGCGCGCGACCATCGACGGCACGACCGCCCGGACCACGTGCACCGTGCCGAAGTAGTCGACCTCGATCATCTCCCGGAACACCTCGTCGGGCAGCTCCAGGAACCGGCCGGGCCGGGCCAGCCCCGCGCAGTGGACCAGCACGTCGCACGGTCCCAGCTCGCCGAGCACGGCTGCGACCGCCGCCGCGTCCGCCACGTCCAGAACGCGGAAGTCGACCTGCGCCCCGGCGGCCCGGAGCTCCTCCGCCGCTGCCGTCAACCGGTCCGCGCCGCGAGCCAGCAACGACAGGCGCGCCTCACGCGCCGCCAGCAGACCCGCGGTCGCCAGCCCGATGCCGCTGGAGCCGCCGGTCACGACGACGTGCTTGCCGGTGAACATCAGACCAGCGTGAACCACCTTCGTCTGGGAATCCAGACCTGCGGCCGTTGTTGCATTTGCGAGCGATGTGACGATGTTCCGGGCAAAGGGAGGCGTGCGTGGCGATGTCGATCGGGTCGAGGACCGGCCGGTTCCTGGCGGGGATCGTGCTGTTGGGGGCGGTCGGGGGTCTGGCACTGGTGATCAGCTCGGCGACCGAGCAGAGATCCTGGGCCGGCACCGAGGGAGTCGTGCAGGAACGGCTGAAGTCGGGCAAGAGCGTCTCGGTGAAGGTCGAGTTCCCGGCCCCGGACGGGACGAAGCACACCGAGGTCCTCTCGGAGAACGGGCCTGCCCGCCACCCCGGCGACCGCGTGACCGTCCGCTACGACGTGGAGAACGGCAAGGTCGTCGAGGCCGCCCTGGCCGACAACGACCAGGCGCACTGGGTGGCGGGCGTCATTCTGGGCGTCGTGCTCCTCGGCGCTCTCTTCGCGAACCTCGTCGCGTGGCTGTCCCGGCCGGTGAAGGACTGATCAGCACTTCACCCAGTGGTTCGGTGCGGTCTGGCGGATGCTGCTGGTGGTGAACGTGTTCCACAGGCCGAGCGGTTGGTTGGACCCCAACGCGTAGGTCTGTCCCAACGTGGCGTAAGCGCGGCCGGCGGTTGTGTGCGCGTAGTTGCTTGCGGTGACGCATTCAGAGACCGGCGGAGTGGTGGTGGTCGGCGGTGCGCCTTCGCTCATCGCCATGACCATGTTCACCACTGCGGCCATCTGCGGGCCAGTCTTGAGCGCGTACTGGGCGGACTGGTAACCCCACCAGTCCCAGCAGCCGCGCGGGTTCCCGGTCATCGTGGTGGCCTGCGGGTAGAGCACGATCATGTTGTTGGTGTCGGCGTACTCGTTGAGATAACCCTTGTCCATCAACGCGTTCCCGACCAGACCGTAGTACTGGTAGCAGCCGTGCAACGTCACCAGGAGCTTGCACGGCCCGGTCTCGCAAGCCTTTGGCACGTAAGCGAAACCCTCCCGCCCCATGCTGACCGCCGTCGCGTTGCCGCCGGGCACGTACCCGCTCTGGTCGAACTGCACGAGCTTGCCGGTCACCGTGGTGGCGGCCGCGTTCACCGACCCGAACAGGTGCCCCAGCATCTCCCGCACCGGATCGGCGGTCCCGCACCTGTTGACGTACGGCGAAGACGTTGAGCCACAACTGTTCGGGCCGATCGGGCTGACCCACGCATGCCCGGCCGCAGAAGCGTTGTCGTAGGCGACCCGCGCACCGAAGTCGCGGTAGTAGGTGGCGAGGTCGTCGTTCACCGCCCGGTCGACCGTCTGGTCGGCGGTGCCGTGGAACAGCCACACCGGATCACCGGACAGGTTCTGCGGCGGGTCGACGGTGCCCGCCGCGGCCCGGTTCCTGGTCAGCTGCTCCAGCTCGGCCGGCGTCTTGCGCGCCTGGAAGGTGTCCATGCACGCGAACTGGGCGGTGTTGACGCTGTTCTGGGCGCAGTCGTACGCACCGGCGGAGAAGATGCCCGCGCCCTGGAACAGCCCCGAGTACGCGACGTGGAGCTGGTTGGCCAGATACCCGCCGGACGACAACCCGCTGACGTAGGTGCCGGTGATGTCGTATCTGCCGAGCGCGCCGGGCTGCGGTGCCGGCACCGCGGCCGTGGAGATCGAGAGGGAAGCCGCGGCCAGACCGGTGGCAATCCCAAGTCCCAGCAACACTTTCCGCATTCGCATGTGCTCGCCTCCGTCGTCGCAGGCAGGACGATGCCGATGCTAGGAGCCGGTAAAAGGACTGCACCACGTGTGCGACCCACACCTCTGGCTGCCGCCGGCCGTGGCCGAACGCCATTGCGGTCAACCGGAAAAGCCCGGCGGGATGATCATCTTGCGGCCCGCCGTCGCACCACCGTCCACCACGACGGAGGCACCGTTGAGGTAGCTGAACCCGTCGCCGGCGAGCCCGACCACCGCGTTCGCGATCTCCTCCGGCTCGGCCATCCGCTCGGCGCCGTCGATGTTGAGCGGCCCGTACGCGGCCTTGAACTTCGCCCAGGCGTCGTCCGGAAAGCCCGGCGGCCGGACGAACGGCGTGTCGGTGGTGCCGGGCAGGATCGCGTTGACCCGGATGCCCTTGTTCCCGTACTCGATCGCCGCCGCCTTCACGATGCCCTGAACGGCGCGCTTGCTGGCGGTGTACACGGCACCGCTCGGCCGCGCCTGCTCGGCCGCCGAGGACGAGGTGCAGATGATGACGCCGCGCCCGGCCTTGAGCATGTGCGGGATCTCGTACTTGAGAGCCAGGAACACCCCGCGCGCGTTGGTGTCCATGACGTCGTCCCACTGTTCGAGGGTGAGTTCGTGCGGCCGGGCCGAGCCCCCGACACCCGCGTTGTTGAAGGCGATGTCGAGGCACCCGTAACGGGCCGCGACGGCGTCGACGAACGCCTTGACCTCGTCCGGTTTGCGCACGTCGGCCCGGATGTAGCGAGCTTCACCACCGGCCGCGCGGATCTCGTGCTCGACCTGCCGGCCGAGCTGTTCGCGCCGGCCGCAGAAGCCGACCTTGGCGCCCTGCGCGGCGAACGCCTTCGCCGCGGCTTTGCCGATCCCGGACGTGCCACCGGTGATGAGGACGACCTTGCCGCGGGACTGGGCCTGCGCGGGAACCGCGGCGGCGAGTCCGGCGGCCGCACCCGCGGCGAGAACTGTGCGACGACTGACGTTGTTCATGGCTTTGATCGTCGGCGGCTCGGCGCGGCCCGGCATCAGTCAAAGTGACTGGTCCAGTGGCGCGGCTCGGCACGTTGCCGAGCGAATTCGCGGTCAGACGGGTGCGTCGTGGTGCCGCCCCCGCGTCCTCGTACTGGATGTACGGGGGCGCGGGGGCGGTGCCGCGAGGCGCCCTGCTGAGCGCGAATTCACCGCCAACGTGCTGAGTCGCGCCACTAGCTTTGAAGGTGTGATCTACGGGCGGGACGACGAGTTGGAGGCGCTGGACGCGTTGCTGGCAGCGGCACGCGAAGGACGCGGTGGCACGCTCGTGCTGCGCGGTGAACCGGGCATCGGCAAGACCACGCTGCTGCAGTGGGCTGCGAAACGCGCGCCGGAGCTGACCGTGGTGTCCGCGACGGGTGTGGCAGCCGAGTCGGAGCTCCTGTTCGCCGGCCTCCAGCAACTGCTGACCCCGCTGGACTGCTCGGCGTTGCCCGAGCCGCTCGGCTGTTCCACCGCTCAGTGCACGGATCTCGTGCTGTACACGGCAGTGCTGCGGTTGCTGCGGTCTTCCGGACCGCTGCTGGTGCTGGTCGACGACCTGCAGTGGTGGGACCGCGCGTCGGCGGCCGCGATCGCGTTCTGCGCGCGGCGGGTCGCGGATGTGCCCGTCGCGGTCGTACTGGCCACCGACGGTCCTGCTCTCGACCTGCCGGAACTGGCGCTTTCCGGGCTGTCACAGGCATCCGCCGAACCGTTGTTCGACGCTCTCGGCGTGCCGGCGGTGCGGCGCCCCGCCCTGCTCACCGCGACCGGCGGGAACCCACTCGCGCTCATCGAGTGCGCGGACCGGTTTCCGGACGTCGTGTCGCTGCCCGACCGGTTGCGGGCCGCGTTCACCGCCCGCGTACCGGTGGCAGCCTTGCCCTTCCTCGAAATCGTCGCGGCCGACGGCACTTCCCGGTCCGACGTGCACGCGGGCGCGGCCCTGCGCCTGGGTGTCGAGCCGCAGCCGGCAGCCATCGATCACCCGCTGGTGGCGTCGGCGATCTACCAGGGCATCCGCGATCCACGCGCCGTGCACCGCGCCATCGCCGACGAGCTGAGCGCCAGGGGTGATGCACACCGGGCGTTGTGGCACCGCGCGCTGGCCGCGTCCGGACCCGACGAGGACCTCGCAGCCGCCCTGGAAGCCGCGGCTGCCAACGCTTCCAGGTGCGGTGGCCTGGCGACGGCGGCTGATCTGCTCCGGCGCGCGGCGGCGCTGTCGGAGCCGTCCACCCGCGACCGCAGGCTGGCGGCCGCGGGTTACTCGGCGTGGAAGTCCGGCCAGCCGGCGCTGGCCCGCTCGGTGACTGCGGCGGTTGCCGACCTCGGGGCGCTGGACCGCCTGCGGGGCTTGATCGCGCTGAGCGACGACGACCAGCGCTCAGCCCACGACCACCTGCTGCGCGCAGCCCGGTGCGGTCCACCGGAAGAAGCCGTCGGCCTGCTCTTCATGGCGGTCGCCGCCGCCCTGCACGCCGACATCAGCACGTCGCCCGCACTCGCCCAGCTGTCCGAGGTGGGCCAGGACCTGGGTTTCGCCGCCTTCACCGACCACCTCGCCCGGCTGCACGACGGCATGACCGACGCCGATCCGTGGCGCTTGCATGCCACCGCCCCGCCCGCACTGCAACGCAGTGACGTCCACCAATGGCTGTGGCCCCTGGTGATCGCCCGCTACAGCGGCAGTCCGCGAGCCGCGCTGCAGTTCGGCCTCGAAGCCAGGACCTCCTTCTCCACCAACGGAATGCAGGCCGTCCTCGCCTTTCCCGACCTGTGGCTGGCCGAGCTGGAACACGAGCTGGGCCAGTGGACCTCGGCGTTCTCCCGTGCAGCGGAAGGACTTCGTTCGGCACGCGAAACCGGCCAACGTGCCCGCGCGGCCGACTTCCACGCCGTGCTGGCACTGACCGCACCGACCGAGGAACTCTGCCGCGAGCACGCCACCGCGGCGCTGGCGCTGGCCATCCCCCTGCACAACCGGCTGGCCGCGGCCAAGGCGACCTGGGCGCTCGGCCAGCTCGCACTGGCCACCGGGGACAACACGACCGCGCTCGCACACCTGGCCTCCATCGCCGAACCGGCCTCCCCCACCGGCCACACCCTGGTCAGCCGGTGGTCGGCCGCCGATCTGGTCGAGGCCCACGTCCGCACCGGCACTCCTGCCGGCCACGTGACGCTGCCGCCCGCCACCACACCGCTCATGCGCAGCAGGCACCACCGAGCCAGAGCCCTCCTCACCGGCACACCCGACCACTTCACCGCGGCGGGCTCCGCGGCGTTCCCCGACCACCCCCACGAGCAAGCCAGAGCCGCCCTGCTGCACGGCGAATGGCTGCGCCGCAACAAACACCAGGCCCACCCGCAGCTGAAGCTGGCCCACGACCTCTTCACGCACCTGGGCGCCACCCACTGGACCCGCGCCGCGGCACTCCAGCTCCGCCCGGCCACCGGCAGCACGTCCGAGCTCACGCCGCAGGAGCTCAGCGTCGCGCGACTCGCGGCACGGGGCCTGACCAACAAGGAGATCGGGGCACGCCTGTTCCTCAGCCCCAGAACCGTCGGCCACCACCTGTACAAGATCTTCCCCAAGCTGGGTGTGGCCACCAGGTCGCAGCTGCGCGAGCTCGACCTGTGACGCCGGTCATGGACCGTCACATCCGACCGGCCCGCCGCGTCTTGTGCGCATGACGAATCCGGTGAAGACCAACGAGGAGCCGTTCAGCCGCCTCCACGACGCCGTCAACAGCGGCGACCTGGAGCTCATCTGCAAGGTGATCGACGAGGTCGTCCATCCGGACGTGGTGTTCCACGCGCCGGTGCCGAGCGGCCTGACGGGCGTGGAAGCGCTCAGACAGGTGTGGGTGACGCTGCTCCGCGCGTTCCCCGACATCCACGTCGCCATCGAGGACGTGATCGCCGAGGGCGACAAGGTCGTCTACCGCAACACGGTCACCGGCACCCACCAGGGCGAGTACCGGAGTCTGCCGCCGACCGGCCGGTCCGTCCGGTACGACGAGATCTTCATCCTCCGCTTCGCCGACGGCCTGATCGCCGAGATCTGGGGCGTGGTCGACGTGTTCGGACAGCTGCGTCAACTGGGGGTGCTTGAGTCATGATCCTCATCACCGGTGGCAACGGCGTCGTCGGACGACGCGTGACCGACCTGCTGCACCAGGAGGGTGTGCCGGTCACCGCGATCACCCGCGCGGACGGCGACCTGTTTCGTCCACAGTGGATTGAACCGTTACTGGAAGGCGTGCAGGCGATGCAGATCAGCCCGCGCGCCACCGGACCCGGTCTCGAAGACCTGCTGACACTGGCCGTCAAGCAGGGCGTCCGGCGCGCGGTGCTGCTGTCCGCCACCACCGTCGACCATCCGGCAGGAGAGGCTCGGTTCGCCGCGCAGTTCAAGATGGCGGAGAACCTCGTCACGAGTTCCGGTCTGGAGTGGACGGTCCTGCGCCTGGCTGACTTCGCCGCCAACGCGCTGGCGTGGGCACCGCAGCTCAAGGCAGGTGACGTGGTGCGCGGCGCGTACGGCAAGGCCGCCACGTCCCCGATCCACGAGACCGACATCGCGATGATCGCGGTGCAGGCGCTGCGCGACGGTGCGCACGCTGGATCGGTCCACACGCTGACCGGCCCGGAGTCGTTGGACCAGCACGAGAAGGTGCGGCTCATCGGCGCCGCCGTCGGCCGGCCGCTGTCCTTCCAGGAGATATCACCCGATCAGGTGAAACAGGGTCTGCTCGCGCAGGGATTGCCGGAGGAGGTTCCCGCCCGGCTGCTCGGTTCCCTGGCCGACTACGCGAGGAGTCCCGGCCCCACCACCAGCACTGTGGCGGAACTGCTTGGCCGGCCGGCGCTCTCGTTCGTCGACTGGGCCCGCGACCACGCGTCCGCGTTCGGCGGCTGACCAGGGCTGAAATACCCGTCATCCACCGAGGCCCGCGCGATATCTTGGACGTTCTTGTCGTGCCGGGGCGAGGTAACGCGATGACCATGCCGGATGCACCGCTGGCGTTCCGGCTGCTCGGCGTCGTCGAGATGAGCGTCGCCGGGCAGCCGGTGGAGCTGGGACCGCCCCAGCAGCGCACGGTGCTGGCCTGCCTCGCGATCGAGGCGGGCCGGCCGGTCTCCTTGCAGACCCTTGCCAGTCGACTGTGGGGTGACGACCAGCCCGCCGGCGCGCGGACCTCGCTGTACGCGCACGTCGCCCGTCTTCGTCAGGTCATCGAGAAGAGCGCCGCCGGTGCGAAGGTGGGCCTGGTGCGGCGGACCGGCGGGTACGTGCTCGACATCGACCGCGACTGGGTGGACCTGCACCGCTTTCGCCGGTTGGCTCGTGCGCCCGCGCAGACCGAGGCGGCCCGCGTGGCGTCGCTGGGGGCCGCGCTCGACCTGTGGCGGGGTGAGCCGCTCGCCGGGACCTCCGGCGACTGGGCGGCGCGGGTGCGCGACAGCCTCACCAAGGAACGGCTCGACGCCGTCACGTTGTGGGCGGGCGGACTGCTGCGGCTCGACCGCGCCGCCGAGGTGATCGCCACGACCCGCGAGCTCGTCAGCGAACATCCGTTGACGGAGCCGTTGGTGGCGGTGCTGATGCGTGCGCTGGCCGTGTGCGGGCAGGAGGCCGAGGCGCTCGAACTGTTCACGACGACCCGTGCCCGGCTGGCCGATGAGCTCGGTGCCGATCCCGGCCAGGAACTGCGTCTGGTGCACGAAGCGTTGCTGCGCGGCGAGATCAGGCCGGTGGCGCCCCCGACGACACCCGAACCGGTGGCACCGCCGGCTCGCAGAGTGCCCGCCCAGCTGCCCGCCGACGTGTACGCCTTCACCGGACGCGAACAGGAACTGTCCACATTGGACGACCTGCTGCCCGAGACCGACGACACCTCGGCCGCGGTCGTCGTGTCCGCCGTCTCGGGCACGGCCGGGGTCGGCAAGACGTCGCTGGCGTTGCGGTGGGCCCACCGGGTGCGGCACCGGTTCCCGGACGGACAGCTCTACGTCGACCTGCGCGGTTACGACGCGGAACAGCCGTTGACCGCCTCGGACGCGTTGGCCCGCTTCCTGTCCTCGCTCGGCCTGGCGGGCAACGACATTCCACTCGACGTGGACGACAGGGCCGCCCGGTACCGCACGGAGCTCGACGGGCAACGCGTGCTCGTCCTGCTGGACAACGCGGCGACCGTCGACCAGATCCGCCCGTTGCTGCCCGGCACTCCCGGCTGCCTGGTCGTGGTGACCAGCAGGGACTCGCTGGCCGGCCTGGTCGCGCGGCACGGCGCCCGGCGGCTCGACCTGGACCTGCTGCCGCTCAGGGACGCCGTGCACCTGCTCGGCAGGTTGATCGGGCGCAGGGTGACCGCCGAGCCGGACGCCGCGGAGGCGTTGGCAGAGGAATGCGCCCGGCTCCCGCTGGCGCTGCGGGTCGCGGCCGAACTGGCTGCCGCACGACCGGAGATCCCGCTGTCGGAGCTGGTCGAGGAGCTGGAGGACCAGCAGCGACGCCTGGACCTGCTCGACGCGGGGCTCGATCCGCACACCGCCGTGCGCGCGGTCTTCTCCTGGTCGTACCAGCACCTCGCCGACGATGCCGCCGCAACGTTCCGCCTGCTCGGACTGCATCCAGGGCAGGACATCGACGCGTACGCCGCGGCCGCTCTCTGCGACTGCGGCCTGGCCGAAGCCCGGCAGCTGCTCGACCGCCTCGCCCGCGTGCACCTGATCGAGGCGCACCGCCAGGGCCGGTACAAGATGCACGACCTCCTGCGCGCGTACGCCACCGACCTGGCCAACGCGGAGTACTCGGTGGCCGAACGGGACGCGGCACGCACGCGGTTGTTCGACTTCTACCTCGCGACGGCAGCGTCCTCAATGGACAAACTGCATCCCGCCGAACGGCACCGGCGCCCGCGCATCGCCGCGCCGACGACACCCACGCCTGACTTCACCACCGCCAAGCTGGCGAAGGCCTGGCTGGACGCCGAACGGGCCAACCTCGTCGCCGTGTGCGTGCACGCCGAGGGGCACGCGTGGCCCGCACACGCCGTCCAGCTCTCCAACACGTTGTTCCGCTACCTCGACACGAGAGGGTTGAACGCGGACGCGCTCGTCATCCACAGCCTGGGCAGGCAGGCGGCCGCGCGCACCGACGACCGAGCCGGCGAAGCGCGCGCCGTGCTCAACCTGGCACTCGTCTACTGGCACCAGGGCCTGCACAGCAAGGCGGCGGAACACCTGCAGCTGGCGCTCGATCTGTACGCCGGCGTCCGTGCCGACGACGGACAGGCGCACGCGCACAAGAACCTCGGCGTCGTGCTCTGGCGGCTGGGAGATCTCGGCCGCGCCGAAGAACACCTGACCGAAGCGCTGCACACCTACGAACAGATCAACGACGTGCTCGGCCAGGCCGAAGCACTCGGCAACCTGGGACTGGTCGACGAGCGCCTCGGCCGCCTGGACGTGGCACTGGAGCACCACCGGCAGGCGCTCACCCTGTTCGAGCGGGTGGGCTACCGGCTCGGCGAGGCCTACGCGTTGAACGACCTCGGCACCGTGCACCTGCGACTCGGTCAGCCCGCGGAGGCCGTGCAGGAGCTCCAGGAGGCTCTCGACCGCTTCCGGCAGATCGACCAGCGCGCAGGCGAGGCCGAAGCGCTCAACGGCCTCGGCCAGGCCCTGTGCGCGGACGGCTCGTTCGACGAGGCGGCCGCACGCCACGCGGACGCGCTCACCGTGGCGACGGAGATCGGCGAGCGCTACGAACAGGCCCGCGCACACACCGGCATCGCGACGGTCCGCGAGTCGGTCGGCGACCTCGACCAGGCCCGCAGGCACTGGGAGGCCGCGCTGGCCCTGTACCGCAGCCTCGGCGTGCCGGAGGCGGACGAGGTGCAGGCCCAGCTCGCGGCCCTGAACGCAGATCATCAGAAGGTCGGCTCGTAGTCGAGCCACACGTCGGCTCTGCGCAGCCTCAGCAGGATCCGCTGCCGCGTCGGCCCGATGGACCCGCGCTTCATGCCCAGCTGCGCGCTGATCTCCTCGTAGGACACCGGAGGGTCGGAGAACAACAGCGCCAGCAGCCGGCGCTCCTGTTCCGGCAACGAGGACACGGCTTCGCGCAGGACGACCCGCTGCTCCTCCGCGAGCAACCTGGCGTCGGCGGGCGGCAGGGCCGGGTGCAGGACCGCGTCCTCGTCGAACGGCGTGTCCCTGTTCGTTCTCCACAGCGCCTGGCACTCGCGTCTCGTCGTCGTCCGCAACCAGCCGGGCAACGCCGCCGGTTCGCGCAGGCGCCGGATGTCGGCCAGCAGGTGCATCCACACCCGGCCGGCCACGTCGTCGGCGTCCGCGGCGGACACGCCGTGCCGGCGGCAGACCGCCCGGACGAGCGGCGTGTACGACCGCACAATCGTGTGCCAGGCCGACTCATCACCCTGCACGGCGTGGTTGACCAGAATTTCCGTCGTCATCGCTTCGCGCATGATTTCCACCCTCGGAAGGAATTTTTTGTGGACATCAATCGGTGATGTCCCGAGGGTCACGCGCGCGCCATGCAGAAATCTTGCTGCGATCTTGTCTTGAGGTTGCTGTGCGTTCTGCTACCGGAACGTCACGGTTGGTTGACTGGACCGGTACACCGCAACTTCATCCATCCGTGTCCGTATCACCGGGACAACGCGGCGATACATACGAGTGAGGCCGCCACAGGCCCCATGAGGGTGGAGGTGTCACACCATGCCAGAAAACACCACGGCCAATGCCACCGTGCCTGAGCCCGACAAGACCGAGGGAGAACGGGTCGACCGGGGGCAGGAGGACATCGTCGTCGATCTGTCCCACGTGGATCTCGTCGCCGGGCTCATCAGCGGGACGGGTGTGGACGCCACCCCTGACGCGAAGCGGATGAGCCCCGCTCTCGACCTCGGTGTCGTCGTCGTGGATGACATCAAGGCGCTGGCGGACGCGATCGACATCGACAGCCCGGAAAGAACCCAGCTGTTCCAGCCGAACAAGCAGCCCAACTCGAACCTCGGCAAGGTTCTTGTCTGGCTGCGCCAGGAATTCCGCCTCATCGACCCGAACAGCACGATCGAGGTGGGGAAGAATCGCACGATGTACGGCGTGCACGGCACACCCCACATCGGTGGCGACACCTACCCGGTGAAGGCCGAGAAGCCCAGCCCGAATTCCCCCGCTGACTCCCCGGCGAAGGTGCGAGTCGGCTTGATCGACACCATGATCTACCGGCACGAGAACTTCCGCGGTCGGCTGAAGTTCATCGGCCGCGGCGAGCTTCAGGTTCCTCTCACCGAGTCGTTCAGCCACCTGGACCTGCACGGGACGTTCACGGTGGGGCTGATCCTCGACCAGGCACCGGACGCCGAAGTCGTCGTGAAAGCCGAACTGCGCCACGAACTCGCGAAATCGACGGTCTGGGAAGTCGCCGTGGCGATGGCGGAGTTCGTCGACCAGGAAGTGCAGCTGGTCGTCCTTCCGCTGCTGTGTGTCACCGACGACGACGACGCGCCGCTCGTCCTGCAGCGGGCCGTCACGTTGCTGCATCGCCACGGAATCCCCGCGATCGCCGCCGCGGGCAACCACGGCGAACCGCGGCGCAGCTTCCCGGCCGCGTGCGCCGGAGCCGTCGCAGTGGGGGCCGCGGCCGAGAGCGGAACGGTTCAGGCGAACTTCAACCCGCAGCAGGCAGGAGACCCGTGGATCTCCTTGGCCGGCCCCGGAGTCGGTGTGGTGAGCACGTCCGTGGACGGAACGGTCAAGTACGTGGAGATCCCGGATGCTCCGGTGCCGCTGCCACCGAACGAGCATTTCCAGGGCGGCGCGAAGTGGAGCGGCACCTCGTTCGCCACGGCCACTGTCGGCGGCGTGGTCGCCGCGAAGCTGGCCAACGGCGAAGGGTCCGCCTTCGAGATCATCGAGAAGCTGAAGACCCAGTCGCCCGCCGACCATAACGGCGTCGGTAGCTACGGGAAACTGGACCACTGAGCTGACGATCGGCGCCGGAGCGGATCACCGCTCCGGCGCCGGTGCACGTCGGGTCAGCGGACTGCGCGCACGCCGTTCTCGAAGAACGCCAGCCGCACCTCGGGGTCCACGGCCCGCTCGGGGTGGTCCATCAGCCCGAACGACAGCCCGTCGAGGCTCGTGATGCCCGCGACGTCGGCGAACGAGCCGTCCGGGTTGGACTCCTTCTCGTAGCGCAGCGCCACGCGGTACGAGGCGCCCTCGCTGCCGGGGTGGAACCGGCCCTCGCCGTGCGCGCACGGGAAGACGAGGGTCTGACCGCCCAGGCCGGCGAGCCACGGGCTGTCGTTCTCCTCGTCGACGACGTGCCGCTGGTTCTCCTCGTTGCGGAACGTGCCGGAGGTGTTCACCTTCAGCCCGACGTTGCCGAAGCAGCCGCCGCGCACCGCGATCTGGAACCCGTTGCAGATGCCGAGCAACGGGCGGGTGCGGCACGTCTCGAACTGGTCGGCCAGGTGGCTGCGCAGCAACGCACCCGCCACGGCACCCGCGCCGAGGTGGTCGCCGAAGGAGAACCCGCCGGGGATGCAGAGGATGTCGGCGTCGTCGAGCCGCTCGTCACCCGCCAGCAGGTCGGCCGCGAACCGCAGTCGCGGGGTCGCGCCCACCGCGGCGAACGCGGCGAGGGTCTCCTCCTGGCAGTTCGTGCCGGGCAGGTACAGGACGTTGACGGTCGGCTTCATGCGATCCTCGCCGTGAACGAGTTGAGCCAGCCGTCGCGCGCGGCCGGGGTGAACAGGTCAGTGCCTTCGAGCAGGATTCCGGCGCCGGGCGACAGCGTGCCGACCACGACCGGGTTCAGTTCGGCCGGCAGGCGGCCGACGTCATCCGGGGACACCTCGACGACCGCGCCGACGCGGTGCTCGGCGAAGAGCGACTCGGCGGAAGCGGACTCGAGCAGCACGCCGGTGCCGCTCGCCAGCACGCCCTGGGCCAGTGCGCCCGCTACACCGCCGGCGCCGATGCGGGCACCGCTGCGCAGCAGGTTCCGCGAGGCGGCCAGCGCGGCCAGGTAGCTGTCCACATCGGACAGTGCCAGGTCGTCCAGCGCACCGGTGGTCAGGCCGAGCTTGCGACCGGCCACCGTGCCGACCGGCGACGGCGTCGAAAGACCGATGCGGACCAGGACGTTGCCCGGCGCGGTCCACTGCTCGCGCAGCAGGCCGTCGCGGTGCGGCACCTTGCCCAGCGCGCTGAGGAACACCGCGGGCGGCACGCTGACGATGCCCTCGTCGGTGTGCACCGAGCCGGCCGAGGAGTCCTTGCCGGAGATCAGCGGCACGCCGAAGTGGCGCACCAGCCCGGCCAGCTCGTCGACCATGCCGACCAGCCACTCGCGCCAGTTCTCCGACAGGTGCGGGGTGTAGAAGTTGTCGCACATGCAGACGTCCTGCACCGCGACACCGGCGAGCACCTGGCCCGCGAGCGCCGCGCAGAACATCTGACGCGTCGCGGCGACCGGGTCGGCGTCGAACATCCACGGGTTGAACGCGGTGTTCACCACGGCGGCGGCGGGCGAACCCGCGACCGGCGTGCCGGCCCAGTAGGCCGTGCGGACCGAGTGCTCGGTGCCGTAGTGCGGGCCGTACCAGGTGTTGCCCTGGACCGTGGAGTCGTACTGCGAGTCCGCGTGGTGCTGCGAGGCGACCTCCGCGTCGGAGACGACCTGCTCCAGCAGCCCGGCGAGCTCCGCGGACCCCAGCGCGGGCCACGACGGCACACCGGACGGACGCGGCGGCGGGCCGACCTCCTGCCGTTCGACCTCGATGTCCAGCAGCTCGTACGAGACGTCGAAGCCGACCTCGCCCTGGTGCGCGGGCACCTCGTCCGGCGAACCCGCGATCAGGGCTTCCTCGGTCAGGTCCGGGGCGTGGAACACGTGGTAGCGACCCGTGTCCGCGAACCGGCCGATGACCGTCGACCGCACCATGTGCCGGTCGAGGATCTTCTTCGCCCGTTCCTGGTGCTCCGGCGGCACGGCCAGCAGCATGCGCTCCTGCGACTCCGACAGCAGGATCCGCCACATCGGCAGCGCCGCGGTCTTCAACGGCACCAACGCGGTGTTGATCCACACGCCGCAGGCCTCGCCGATCTCACCGACGGCGCTGTTCAGGCCCGCGCCACCGACGTCGGTCAGCGCGCTCAGGCAGCCCTCCTCGCGCAGCTCGATCAGCGCCTTGCGGAACTTGACCTGCTCCAGCGGTGCGCCGATCTGCACCGAGGCCGTGTCCATCGTGGCGCCCGCCGAGCTGGCGGACGCGCCGTGGATGCCCTCGTTGCCGGTCAGTCCGCCGATCAGCACGACGAAGTCGCCCGGCCGCGGCGTGCCCCGCTGCGCCGCCGACACCGGCAGCAGGCCGATGCTGCCGCCCAATGCGAACGGCTTGGCGCGGTACGCCGGGTGGAACGTCATGCGCGACGACATCATCGGCACGCCGAACGTGTTGCCGTACTCCTTGATCGCCCGGATCGTCTCGCCGGCGAGCCTGCGTGCGTCCGGGCGGCCCTTGATCGGCGCGGGCGCCTCGGGCTCACCGAGCGCCGTGTACTCGAAGCTGCCGATCGGGTCGGCGCTCAGGCCGGTGCCGAGGATGTCGCGCAGCACGCCGCCGAGCTTGGTCAGCTGACCGAAGTAGCCGGAGATCGCCGACGGGCCGTTGTGCGTCTCGGCCTTGATCGCGAGCGCGTGGCCGTCGTAGAAGTCCCAGACGCCGGCGTTGTCGTGGAACATGCTCAGCACGTTCGGGTTCGCCACGTCCTCCGCGGCGCGCACGAGCCTGCTGAGCAGGCTGCCGAGCGACTTCCACGTGGTGTGCGCGCAGTGGTCGCTCCAGCGCGCGTCGAGCGCCTCCAGCAGGACGTCGGTGACGAACTCGTCGCCGAGCGTCACCTGGACGTGCTGCACGTGCTTCATCTGGGCGAGCGAGAGGTTGCGGCCGTCCGCCTTGCCGAGCTCGGCGAGCGCCGTGTCGTCGAGCCCGCGCAGGTCGTACCGCGCGGCCGACTCGTAGTGGCCCTGCGGCACGAGGGTGTCGTACTGCGGTTCCTCGTCGTGCAGCTCTTCGATCGTCGCGTTGAACCTGGTCGAGACGACCAGGTCGCGCAGTCGCGGCGACTCGGACCGGTACGTGGTCGCGACCTTGCCCGCACGCGCCTTGACGCCGAGCAGCGCGCACACGGTGATGATCGAGTCACTCTCGTTGTCGACCACGCCACGCTTGTACGCGACCTGCACCGCGCCCGGTTCCAGCGGCTGGTCCACGCTGACCTCGACGTCGAGCTGGTCACCGAGCACCGCGGCCACCTGGGCCAGCGCGGCCGGGTCGGGGGTGCCGTCGAACTCGACGTAGTAGTCGCGCCACAGCTGGAGGTCGTCGAGCTCCCACGATCGTCCGAGCTCACGGATGTCGGGCTCCGCGGTACCCCCGGCGGAGCGAACCGAGAACTTGTGGATCAACAATCCTCCTGGAGCAGGCCGGGCACGTCGGTAGAGATTCTCCTAAACGCCGACCGAGCTCGCGAAAGAGGCCCCTACGTGGGCAGACCTCGCGCCGCCACCACCAGTGCCTCGGCCGTCGCCGCGGCCAGCGACTCCGGCCTGTCGGGGTGGAACGCGTGATGCTCGACCGTCACCCGCAACGCGCCGTTGATCATCGCCGCCTGGACCGCGGTGACCAGGTTCGGCTCGGCCAGCCCGGCGCGGTGGGCGAGCGCCTCGGCGAACGCCGGCTCCGCCTCCCGGTGCGCCTCCAGCCAGACCGCGCGCAGCCCGGGCTCGGTCCTGGTCAGCCGGACCAGGTTCATCATCGCCACCAGCTCCTCGCGGGATGCCACGCGGCCCGCCGTGAGCATCTCGAGGAGCTCCGAAACGCCCTGGTCACGGCGCCACGCGCTCAGGCAGGCGGCCGTGTGCTCGATCCCGCCGGTGAGCAGCGGCATGACGCAGCTCTCCTTGCTCGGGAAGTAGCGCCACAACGTGCGCACGGAGATGCCCACCTCCGCCGCGATCTCCTCGGCTGACGTGTCCGCGACGCCCTTGGCCAGGAACAGCCGGACGGCCGCACGGGCGACTTCGAGGCGGGTCTCCGCCTTGCGCCGCTCGGTCAGCGGCGGCCGGCCGATCCGGTCTGACGTCTGCTGGGCCATGGTGCGCATCCTACTTCTTGTCGTCAGATGACATGATGGCACTCAATGACAAAAAGTCGGTATGGTGGCCGCATGAACAGTGATCTGAGTGGCAGCAGCGTCGTCGTCACCGGCGGCGGATCGGGCATCGGACGGGCCGCGGCCCTCCAGTTCGCCGGGCTGGGCGCGAAGGTGGTGGTCGCCGACGTCAACGGCGACGCGGCCAAGGCCGTCGCCGAGGAGATCACCGCGGGTGGCGGCACCGCGGTGGTCGTGGCGGGCGATCTGACCGACTCGGCCGTGGTAGACGAGGTGGTCGCGACGGCAGTGCAGGAGTTCGGCGGCCTGGACGTGCTGGTGTGCAACGCCGGGATCATGGACTCGATGAGCGCGGCGGCCGACGTCACCGACGAAGAGTGGGAGCGCGTGATCGGCGTCAACCTCACCGCGCCGTTCCGCCTCACCCGCGCCGCGCTGCCGCACATGATCGCCAAGGGCAAGGGCTCGATCGTCTACACCGCGTCGGAGGCGGGCCTGCGCGGCAGTGCGGCCGGCCTCGCGTACACGACCTCGAAGACCGCTCTCATCGGCCTGACGCGCTCGGTCGCGATCACCTACCGGGACTCCGGCATCCGCGCCAACGCCATCGCTCCCGGCGGAACGAGGACCGGCATCTACTTCACCCCCGACCCCGCCGGTCACGGACCTCAGGTCCTCGGCCGGTACATGGGCAACATCGGTCGCCTTGCAGAGGCCGACGAGCAGGCCAACGCCATCGTCTTCCTCGCCTCCGACGCCGCGTCGAACATCAGCGGTGTCGTCCTCCCGGTCGACAACGGCTGGTCCGCGGTCTGAGCAACCTCGTCGAAGCGAAAGGCTTTCCCGTGCTCCCCGTTTCCCTGGACGAGCTGCGCACCAAGTACCAAGCCGAGCGGGACCGCCGCATCCGGCCCGACGGCTCCGCCCAGTACCGCGACGTCGCCGGCGAGTTCGGCTTCTACGCCGACGACCCGCACGCCGATCCGGACCTCACCCGCGAACCCCTGCACGACACCGTGGACGTCGTCGTCATCGGCGGCGGGCTCGGCGGCCTGCTCGCCGGGGCACGGCTGCGCCAGGCCGGCGTCAACTCCATCCGGGTGGTGGAGAAGGGCGGCGACTTCGGCGGCACCTGGTACTGGAACCGCTACCCCGGCATCCACTGCGACATCGAGTCGTACGTGTACATGCCGTTGCTGGACGAGCTCGGTTACGTCCCCGAGTGGAAGTACGCGCCCGGCGAGGAGATCCGGCGGCACGCGCGTGCCATCGGTGAGCACTTCGACCTCTACCGGGACGCGTGCTTCCAGACCGCCGTCACCGAGCTGCGCTGGGACTCCGACGCGGCCGAGTGGATCGTGTCCACCGACCGCGGCGACCGGATGCGGGCTCGGTACGTGGTGATGTCCAACGGAACCCTGGACCGGCCGAAACTTCCCGGCATCCCTGGCATCGACACGTTCCGCGGCCACACCTTCCACACCAGCCGCTGGGACTACGGCTACACCGGCGGCGACGCGAACGGCAACCTCGCCGGGCTGGCCGGCAAGCGCGTCGCCCTGATCGGCACCGGCGCGACCGCGATCCAGGTCGTGCCGCACCTCGGCCGCGACGCGCGGCACCTGTACGTCTTCCAGCGCACGCCGTCCACTGTGGACTACCGGGCCAACCGGCCGACCGATGCCGAGTGGGCGGCCACGTTGCGGCAGGGGTGGCAACGGGGCCGGATGGAGAACTTCCTCGGCCTCGTCAGCGGTGAGCAGGTCGACAAGGATCTGGTGCGCGACGCGTGGACCGGCAGCGCCCGGCTGCTGCGGAAGATCACCGCCGGCGGGGACTCGCTGACGTCGGAGGAACGCGAGCGCGTCGAGGAACTTCTCGACTTCGAGAAGATGAACGAGATCCGCGCCCGCGTCGACAGCATCGTGGAGGACCAGGAAACCGCCGAGCTGCTCAAGCCCTGGTACCGCTACGCCTGCAAGCGGCCGACGTTCAGCGACGAGTACCTGCAGACGTTCAACCGCCCCAACGTGACGCTGGTCGACACGGCAGATTTCGGTGGCGTCGAACGCGTCACGGAGAACGCCCTCGTGGTCGGCGACCGCGAGTACGAAGTGGACTGCATCATCTTCGCCACCGGTTTCCAGGTGGCCATGTCCGACATGATGACCGGCCGGTTGCCGGTGTTCGGGCGGGACGGCAAGCACCTGCTGCAGCACTGGAGCCGCGGGCCGCGGACGTTGCACGGCTTCTACAGCGACGGCTTCCCCAACCTGCTCACCATGGGCGCGCTGCAGAACGCCGCCTCGGTGAACTACGCGCACATCCTCGACGAGCAGGCGACACACATCGCGGCGGTCGTGGCGGAGGCCGGCAAGCGCGGCGCGAGGTGGGTCGAGCCGAGCGCGGAGGCGGTGGACGCCTGGGCGGCGGCGCTCGGCGAGAACGCGGAGGAGCTCTACCGGTTCCACCTCGAGTGCACGCCCGGCTACTACAACAACGAGGGCAAGCCCCACCCGCGCCGGGGTTTCGCGAAGGGCGCCACCGCGTTCCACGCCCTGCTCAGGGACTGGCGGGAGAACGGCATGGACGACGTCCTGGTGATGCGGTGAATCCCTTCCACGGCAGCAACGGCATCGCGTTCGGCCCCGACGGGCGGCTCCACGTGGCCGAGTTCCTCGCCGGCCGGATCAGCGCCGTCGACCTCGCCACGGGCGAAGTCGACGTGGTCGTGCCGGCCGGAGGTGTGGTCCAGTCACCGGACGACCTGGCGTTCGGCGTGGACGGGTCGATGTACATCACCGACCTGGTACCGGGCCGGGTGTGGCGGCGCACACCGCTCGGCGAGTTCACGCTGGTGTCCGACGAGGTGAAGGTGCCGAACGGCATCGCCTTTGCGGGAAACCGGTTGTTCGTCAACGAGATGCGGCCCGGCGGACGGCTGCTCGAACTGTTCCCCGACGGCGGTGCGCCCGTCGAGCTCACCGGAGATCTGCCGATGGGCAACGCGATGCAGCTCGGCCCCGACGGTTACCTGTACTACCCGCACATGCTCACCGGCGAGGTGCACCGGATCTCCCCCGACGGCGGCACACCGGAACTCGTGACCGACGGCGTGGAGTTTCCGGTCGCGGTGCGCTTCGACCGCGACGGCGTGCTGCTGATCCTGTCCAGCGGCCCTTCCGGCGACATCACGCGCATCTCCCCCGACGGGCAGCGGCAGGTCGTCACCACCGGTGTGTTCGGGCTCGACAACTGCGCGGTCGACTCGGACAACCGCGTCTACGTCTCCAGTTACGCCAGCGGTGGCATCGCGGAGGTCCATCCGGACGGGCGACTTCGACAGATCGTGCCGCAGGGCCTGGTCGGGCCGTACGGCGTCACGGTCGACTCCACCGGCACGGTCCACGCGGCCGACCACTATCGCGTGGCCGGTGATCGAGCCGTCAGGTTCACGCACGGCATCGTCGCCGATGGGGACGAGCTGCACACGACCTCTCAGTACGGCGAGGTGCGGACAGGCAGTCGGGTGCGCGCCAAGGACTTGCGCTGTCCGCTCGGCATCGCGGTGCGGGACGACGGCGCGCTCGTCGTCGCGGAAACGGGTGCCGGGCGGGTGATCGCGATCGACGCCGACGACGTGATCACCGTGGTGGCGGACGGCTTCGCCGAGCCGGTGGACGTGGCGTTCGACGCCGAGCAGCATTGCTACGTCAGCGACTCGCAGGGCACGGTCTACCGGATCGGCGAACGGCCGGTGCCGATCGCCCACGGCCTTGTCTCACCGCAGGGTCTGGCCGTACGCGGCGACGAGCTGTTCGTGGTGGAGGCCGGTCGACAGCACCTGCTGGCGATCAGCCTGACGACCGGTGAGATCAAGAGCGTCGGTGAGCTCGCGCTCGGTCCAGTTGAGACAGTGCGTCGAGCGCTGTTCACGAACGGAATGCCGGGTGCGCCGCGCGGTTTCGCCGGGCTCGCCGTCGCACCGGACGGCACGGTGCACGTGTCCGGACGCGGCGTCGTGCTGCAGGTCTGACCCGGGTCGGCGGCCCCTGTCAGTGACCACTGTCAGTGGCCGCCGGCCACCTTCACCACGATCACGATCCCACCGATCAGCAGGTTCACGACTCCGCTGAGGATCGACATCAGCACGCTCGCCTGCATCCGCCGGCCCGCCGCGTAACCCCAGATGAACATCGTCGCGGTGTCCACGGCGACCGACCCGTACAGCGCGGCGGTGAGCGAGAAGGCGCCGAACGCGGAGAAGAGGATCAGCACCAGCGGTCCCACGGCCGCCGTCATCAGCGGGCTGGTGACGGCCAGCATGTGCCGCAGCTCCACGCCGTTCATCCGGCGCCCGTAGGCGAACCGGTGGCCCTGGATCTCGGCCGCGATCGTCGCGAGCCACAGGCCGAGCGAGGCGCCGAGCACGGACAGCGCCGCCGGCAGGTGGGTACTCGACCCGGACAACGCCAGCCCGAGCGTGACCGCGATGACCGCCAGCTCGGCGTAGATGCGTTCCTTGAGACGTTCCGCGATCCGCGCCACGTTCTGGTCGGTGGTGCCGTCCGACTCGATCACGGTTCGCCGCCTTCGAAGTTGTGCCGTCGCAGCAGACACTACGCCGAAAGCGAATCCATTGTGGAGTGTGGTTCGCAACAGTCCTGCCGCCGTTCGTACCACCCCGGCCACCCGCAAGCGGCCGTCGCGGGGCAACCGGAAGCGCGCCACCATGGACCTCGTGAAGTTGGTCGTGCTGGCGCTGGTCCTCGGACTGACCGGAGCCGGCCTGAGCACAGCTGCCGACGCCGAGCCGCGGCCGGACGGCGTGCGGGTGTGGAACGAGCTCGCGCTGGCCGCGGTGCGCGCCACCCGCGCCAGTGACGCCGACGCGGCCCGCACGTACGCGATCCTCAACGTGGCGATCTACGACGCCGTCAACGGACTATCCGGCCCGGCGCGCACCCACGCACTGATACCCGGTCCCGGGCCACGCAACGCCGATCCCAGCGCCGCGACGGTCGCGGCCGCGCACGCCGTCCTCGTCCGGCTCGATCCCGACCGCACCACCACCTATGACACGCAGCTGGGCGCCGACCTGGCCGCCCTGCCTCCCGGCCGGCACCGCGACGCCGGCGTGCGCTGGGGACGTGAGGTCGGCCAGCGCGTCGTGGCCGCCCGCACCGACGACGGCTCAACCCCGGTGCAAACCCAGCCCGCCGGCACCGGACCCGGCGTGTTCCGCGCCGAGTGGTCCGGCGTGCAGTACCGCAACGTCCGCCCGTTCGCCGCCGCCAGCCCCGTCGCGGGTCCGCCGCCCGCCTTGACCGGCCTGGACTACGCCGCAGCCTTCGCCGAGGTCGCACTGCTCGGCGACGCCGCGATCCCCGCCCCCGACAAGCTCGCCACCTTCCAGTTCTGGTCCGTGCCAACCGGAACCGGCCAGCCGGCCGGCGAATGGGTCAAGATCGCGCTCACCGTGTCCCGCGATCTGCCGTTGCCCGCTTCAGCACGCCTGATGGCGTTGCTGACGATGACACTGGCCGACACGACGATTCCCACTGTCGCGACCAAGTTCACGCACCGCCACTGGCGTCCGGCCACCGCGATCCGGGAGGCGGACGCCGACGGAAACCCGCTGACACAGCCGAATCCGACCTGGGCTCCACGCGCCGGCAGCATCGGTGGCACCCCGGAGCACCCGTCCGGACACAGCTCCTACAGCGGGGCGGCGGCCGCCGTGCTGGCAGGTTTCTTCTGTGCGGACAACACCTCCTTCACGCACACCACGGACACCGCACCGAACGGCCAGGCACGCACCTACCCGAGCTTCTCGGCCGCCGCTGCCGAGGCCGGCCGGTCGCGCGTGTTCGGCGGGCAGCACTTCGAGTTCAGCAACCAGGCCGGCCTGGCCATCGGCCGCGACGTGGCAACCGAAGTGCTCGCCACCCGGCTGTTGAAGCGAACCGGCCCGACCCACCACGGCGACTGTCCACTGTAGACTCACTGCGGCGGACGCTTGCGCACCCCGCACACCACCGCGGTCACCAGCAGCAAGACCACCTCGACCACCCGAGCGGACAACAACGACGTCTCCACCACGATCCGCATTGATCTTCCCTTCACCCGAACCCGCGTGAAGACACGATGACGCGGGCGAACCCGGCCCGTCACCCTCCTGTTCAGGAGGTCCTGGCCGGGAGGGTTGAGGGTCGTTGCCGGTGCCCCTCGTGTGTGCTCAAATGAGGTGATCCGCAGGGGGTGCCGTGTACTTCAACGACGAAGTCGACTGGCCGGAAGTGTTCCGGGGCCACATCTCCAGTCCCGGTCTCGCCGATCCGCGCAATCCGCGCCGATGCGTGTACGAGTCGACGATGGTGTTCCTCGAAGCCGGCGTCAAGGAGATCGACGACCAGCTGACCGGCCGCAACCAGCGCAGCCGCGACGAGCTCGCCGGCGCCCGGCTGACCCGCGACATCGTGCTGCGCCGCGCCGCCGCCATCGCCGCCGAAGAGCCGAACTGCCTGCACGTCGGTGAAGGCGCGTTCCGCCACCGCTGGGAAGGCCTCGGCGGCATGGCGAACTACTTCACCTGCCTCATCAAGTACACCTGCACGGCACCGCGCTGGAGCCTCTTCCTCGACTACGGCCCCCGCCGGGCACTGGCCGAGCTGCCCAGGGTGCACAAGGGCGAGCTCGAACTCACCGATCTCATCGCCACCATCGCCACGCACGACCTGCGCATGCGCATCCGCCTGGCGAGGTACTGGCTGTTCCAGGTCTCGCTCACCATCGACGCGAAGTGGCGATCAGTTGCCACGAACGCCTACCGCGAAGTGCTCGACGCGTATTCCACGCGATGGGCGCCGGTGTACGAGGAGGGCCTGCGGCTGCTCGGCGTGCGGTTCCGGCCGGGCGTCACGCCGGAAAAGCTCAGCGCGATGGTGTCCGCGCAGACCTCCGGCTTCGCACTGCACATCGCGGGCACCGGCGACGACACGACGGAGAACCGCGACCTGTTCGTGGCGTCCGTGCAGTCGCTGATCTACGCCGCGCTCGACCCCGGTGACGGGTGCGGCATCACGGAAGCGCTGCGAAAGTCCCTCTAGCCGCCGAAGTGGAACCAGAGCGCTGGGCGCGCAGTGCCCACCCGAGCAGCGGCAAGTTGTCGACCTGCGTCAACAGCCAGCCGGCACCGAATCTGCCAAGCTCCACAGGGTGCGGAACTATCCGTGAAGCTCCGCAGTGAATTGTTTTGACACCGTATTGGACGAAATACCTTCCGCAGGCAGCGCCACTCCGGAACCGCCCTCGTTGTCCTGCGCGAAAAAGATCGCTCCCACCACCAGCGCCCCCGCCACGATGATTCCCACAATGATCACGACCAGCCGGATGTGCCGCCGACGACGTGCGTCAGGAGGTTCCACATCCTCCCGAGGGGCCAATCCGTCCTCCTCCGCGGCGGCCCTGGCGATGACCGCGGGATCACCGAGCCGTTCGAGGATGCCGCGCACCTCCGCCTCGGTCTCGGCGGGCAGATCGGCCCGGCTCGTCTCGATGTGCTCGAGGAGGTCGCGAACCAGCTCGTCCCGCCGATCCTCCGACATCCCCGCCGTGGCCCGCGACACGCGCGCGAGGTAGTCGGCGACCAGTGAGTCGTTGCGATCGGTCATGCGCACTCCGTTCCCAAGATCCGATCAACCCCGGAGCGGAAAGCCGACCACCGCGCCCGAAACTCGTTGAGCGCCAACTCCCCCTCAGGAGTCAGCCGGTAGTAACGACGTGGCGGCCCGCTCGCCGACTCGCGCCAGTCGCTGGCGATCCGCCCGGACTTGCGCAGCCGGGACAGCAACGGGTACATCGCGCCTTCGCTGGCGGTCAGCTGCAGCTCGTCGCTGATCCGGCGAACCAGCTCCGTGCTGTACATCTCCTGCCCAGCCAGCAGGGCGAGCACGCAGTACTCGAGCGTGCCGCGGAGCAACGCGGTCGTGGACGACTCCTCACTCACGTCACACAAGGTACCTTGTCACGCAAGGTACCTTCAACCCCGTGTCACCTCGGCACGCGCAGCAGGTACAGCCCCGCCTCCCCGACGGCGGCGAGCCGCTCCCCCGCCGGATCGAAGGCAACGTCCCGCAGCCGGCCGTTGACCTTGATCCAGCACACGGGCCGAAGCCCGTCGATCTCGTAGAGGCCGAGCAGACCGGAGTGCGTCACCACCGCCACGTGGTCACGACTCGCCACCAGCTTGTCGACCGAGGTCAGCAGAAAGTCTTCCGCGCTCAACTGGACGGTCGCCGTCCTCTGACCGGTGGCGAGGTCCCAGACGATGATCTCCGCCAGCTCATAGGCGTCGTCCTCGGCCAAGGACACGAGACGAGTCTCATCGGGGGTGAAGCACAGCGAGGCCCACCGAGTCGCAGCAGGTTTCTCCAGTGTGAGCACGGCTTCTCGACTGAAGACCTTGATGGCCGCGAACCAGTGGGTGACCGCCCGCAGGCCGCTGGGAGCGAACGCGACCACGGTGTGCGAGGCGTCACTGCTCAGTGGTATCCCGGCAGCCTCCGCGCGTTCGAATCGACCGGTGAGTGGAGGTGTCCCGAAGGGGTAGGAAAGTTGTTGCCGCGGCGGGTCTTCCGGGCGTTCGGGGTCGATCAGCGCCCAGCGCCTGTGCCATTCCACAGCCAACTGCCGCCCGTCCTGACTCCAGCGCACGGTGTCGAGGCCGCCCCCGCTTGGTTCCTGCTCCGTCGCGTTCTCGGGGTACCAGATCTTGACGACGGGCGCGCCGACCGTGGCCACCATCGTGCCGGACCGCACCCACCCGAGGTCGTCGTCCAGGCCCGCGTCGACACCGCAGTCGATCCTGCCGACGAGCTCCGGCGCCTGGAGCTGCGGATCAGGCGGAACCCGCCACGTCACCAGACTCGCCACGTCATGCTGGTCGGTGCGGTACGAACTGAGCGACCGGCCGTCCGGCGCCCATCCCGCGGTACGACGGACCAGCGGTTCGGCAGATGATTCCTGCCACAGCACGGTTTGGCTCCGCAGGTCGACAATGCTGAAGCTGTCGCGTGTGGCCAGTGCCAGGGAGGAACCTCCCGGCCGCCACGCAAGTCTCGCGCGCACGGCCACGAAGTCCTTGTGGTGCCACGCGGTCACGTCAGACGCCCCCGGATCACGCCACCACAGCAGTCGCCATTCGCTCGACAGGCCGGCCAGGCCGTGCTCCCCGTGCCAGTCGAGCGCGATGACGTGCTCCGCGGGAAGTTCCAGGCGAACTGGTGTACCGCCTGCGACCGGCCACAGCCCAACCGCCTCCGTTGTGGAGACCGCGAGGCTCGACGAGTCCGGAGCCCAGGCGATCGCCGCCGGAATGCCGATCGTGTAACCGTGTGCTCCGAATGCGGTTACCTCGGCGCCGGTGTCCGCGTCAAAGACCAAGACGGTGAACGGGTAGGTCCCATCGTAGTCCTCGAATCGGTCCGTCCTGCCGACAACGGCGAGGTAGGCACCGTTCGGGCTCCACCGCACCGTGTCCAACGCAGCGCCCGGTACCTCGATGAGCTTCGTTTCGCTCCAGGTGCGCGTGTCCCAGATCCGCACGGTGGCGTCGTAGGCGCCGGCAGTCGCGATCAGGTGCCCGTCCGGATGGCACGTGATCGACGAGGCCGGCCCGCGGTGTCCGGCGAGCACCCTGACCAGAGCGCTGTCGGCACGGTCGGGAAAGGGGTGCAGTGGAACCCCTTCGCCCACCACTTCCTGAACGTTGGACATCCGCGCGAGCAGCTCCGGCCGGCAGACCAGCCGACTGTGCAGAGTGAACGCCAAATCGCGCTGGTTCTGATGACCGACCAGCAGATGAGCTTCCTGCCGCACCATCGAAACCAGCGTCTCGATGGCGCCATCGGGACACGAGTACGCGGCGACATCGGCTTCGAACGCGAGCGGCCCGCCCGACCACATGCGCTCGACCTGATAGCGCAGGTCGAGCAGCAGTCGTCCGAGCTCGTCAGCGCGATCTGCCTGCACGAGGTGGTACGCGAGCTGGTCGCCGAGCGCGCAGCCACCGTCCAGCAAAGCCGCGCTGACCGCCGACATCGACCGGTTCTCGCGCAGTGCCTCGCGCGTCACGTCGTGCAGCCGGACACCCGCATCGGCTGCCGAAGCCAGGCACCGGCGCACGAACCGGTCGCACTCGATCCGCGTCTGCACGGCACTGAGCTGCCACAGCCTTTCCAGCCAGGTGAACGGGACCACCGAACCCTGCGGAAAGGCCGCGATCGACCGGAGCCGCGCGACGCCGGCCTCCCCCGCGGACTCGGCGAGGTCCGCGAGACTCAGCTCCAGCGTGGTGGCAATACCGCGGCGCAGCTCGACGTCGGAAAGCTGGTCGGCGGACGTGATCCCGTGCCGGTCCAGCTCCGCGACCACGTCGCGCACGGCCTCGGCAACGGGCAAACCGTGCTGCGTCACCAGGCTCCGCAGGGTGCCGCCGAGCATCGTGAGCGCCAGCGGCCACCGTCCGACCCGCGCCGCCAGCGGTTCGACCTGCACCGCGGCGTCGTCCGGCAACCCCGAGCTCAGGATCGCCCTGGCTTCCCCGTCCGCCAGCGCGTCGACGACCACACCGGTGCCGTCCACCAGGCCGCGGTCGCGCGTGGTCACGAGCCTGACGCACTGGTCCCCAACACCCAGGAACGGCTCCACGGCGCCACCCGCCCAGACGTCGTCGAGGACGAGGAGCACCCGACGCGTCGCGAGAACCTCACGAAATGCTTCTGCCGCAGCGGGAACGGTCGCGAAAACCCGCGGCGGCGTGCCGGCGAGCAGCGCCGTCACATCGCTGAGCAACGCCGCGACCCGCTGTTCGGACGGCTTGCGCCCCAGCTCGACCCACACCACACCGTCGGGAAAGCGCTCCCGGACCACGGGCTGGTGGCACACCCAGGTCGCCATCGACGTCTTGCCGAACCCACCGAGCCCGCACAGCACGACGGTCCGGCCACCGGCAGGCTCCAGCACCGCCGCCAGCACCTGCTCGCCGAGGTGGACGCGTTCAGCGAAGCCGGCGGGCAGCCGCGGCGCCATGAACGGAGGTGCCGCCGCGGTCCGCTCGCCCATCACGAGGTCGCCGTGAACAGCACCGATCTGCACGACGCTGTCCGCCGAACCGGAGAACTCGATGTGGACAGCTGGTTCCTCCCCCGCCATCCGCCCATTGTGGCCGACCGCCGTACACCGTGAACTCGCACCACTGACCGCCGGCCACAGCGCACCTCCTTGGCTCGGAGGGTCCTCGCGACAACTGACCTGCGAGGACCCCCTCGGCTAGCACTACGGCCTGCGCGCCACCACCAGTCGTTCCGTTGCCGTGAGCGATCGCACCGACACGTCCGAGAACCCGGCGTCGAGCAACCACGTGCGGCACTGCTCGGCGGTGTACTCGGACCCGCCGGTCCGCACCAGCTTCATGTTGAGACTCATCAGCAGACTGCGGGCCGGGCCGCGGCGGTCGTCGTCCAGCAGCTCGTCGTAGATGAGCAGCGCGCCACCGGGACGGACGGCGTCGAACGCCCGGCGCACCAGCAGCGCGCGGGTCTCCTCGTCCCAGTCGTGCAGGATGTGCCCGAAGATCAGCACGTCCGCCTCGGGCAACGCGTCGGTGCGGAAGTCACCGCCGCGGAACGTGACGCGGTCGGCGGTGCCCAGTGCGGACATGTGTTCGTCGAACAGCGGTTGCACGGCGGGCAGGTCGAAGCACTCGCCGGTCAGGTGCGGATGCCTGCGCACCAGTCGGGCCACCAGGTTCCCCCGTGCCCCGCCCAGGTCCGCGACGGTCGAGACGGCGCTCCAGTCGAACGCCTCGCCCAGCGCGGCCGTGACCGGGGCGCACACGCTGTCCATGGCCTCCATGAAGCCGCGGACCTGGTCCAGGTCGCGGTACCAGTCGCTGAACGAGTCCTGGCCCTCCTGCCGCGCACCGGTGCGCAGCAGGCCGGTCAGCCTGCTCCACGCCGGGTACAGCGAGTAGCCCATGAACTTGAGGAACCCGCCGACGTAGGCGTCCGAGTTCTCGTCGAGGTGGCGGTGCGCCGCCGGTGAGTTGCGGTAGCGGCCGTCGTCGCCGCGCTGCAGGACGCCCAGCGCCACCAGTGCGTCGAGGAAGTCCGCGGTGCCGGTGGCGTCGAGGCCGAGGGTGGCGCGCACGGTCGCGAGGTCGGCGGGTTCCTTGCCCAGCAAGGTGAACAGGCCCAGCTCCACGCCGCTGATCAGCGCGCGGGCCCGCCAGAACCCCGTGGCCAGGTCGAGCACCGACTGCAGCTGGGCGTCGTCGGGATCCTCCAGCTGGCCGGCGAGGCCCGCGTGGTCGACCAACGGCCAGACCTCGCGGATGCGGCCGTCCTCGAAGCGGTAGAACATGTGCGCGCGCTGGGCGATCGGGCGTCCGGTGGCCGGTTTGCCGCGGAACACCCCGGTGTGCCTGCCCGTGGTCGTGCCCCGGACGGCCACCACGTCCCCGTCGGCGATGATGTCGTCCAGCTCGAACCGCAGGTCGCTGAACGAGGCGTGCAGTGACCGCCAGGTCGAGCGCAGCACCTCGGGACCGCGCAGGTCGCTGTGCAACGCGTTGTGCATCACCGCGTCCGGGTGCACGATCTGCTCGGTGATGACCTGCTCGTGCCGCGCCTGGTCCACCGCCTCGGCGTACAGGCGCAGGATGATCTCCTTGTTGGCGGACGCGTTCATCGGTTCCCCTCCTCGTCGGCCGGGACGAGCACGAGCCCGCCCCGCACGCCGCCCTTGGCCAGCGTGAGATGTGCTTGGTCCACGCTCTCGAGCGGGACGGTCTTGGCCACCCGCAACGTCAGCAGCCCCTGGTCCACGAGACCGGCCAGCTCGGCCAGCTCGGCACCGTCCGCACGGGCGAGCACGAGCTCGATGCGGATGTCGCGTTCGGACGGTGGCGGCGTCGGCGGTGTCACGGCGACGAACACACCGCCGTCCCGCACCGCGCCCATCGCCGTGAACCCGACGGAAGCCGCGTCCAGCAGACCGTCCACACCGGACGGAACGATGGCACGCACGGCTGCTGCGGTGTCGGCGGAGCGCGCGACGAACTCCGCGCCCAGGCCGGTCAGGAACTTCTCGTCCTCGGCCGCGGAGATCGCGATCACGCGCAGTCCGCGGGCACGGGCCAGCTCCACGGCGAACGCACCGACACCACCCGCCGCGCCGGTGATCGCGACGGTCTGGCCGGCGCCGAGCCCGAGCAACCGCAACGCTTGCGCCGCCGTGTGCCCGTTGAGCGGCAGGGTCGCGGACGCGGCGGCGGAGGCAGAGCGCGGGGCCCGCGCGAGCACTGACGCGGGGAGCACGGCGAACTCCGCCTGGGTGCCGTTCTTGGTGTCGGGCCAGTTCGACATGCCGATCACGGCGTCGCCCCTGGCGAGACCGGTCACGCCGGGGCCGGTCTCGTCGACGACGCCGGCGACGTCGGCGCCCAGCACGTACCGCGGGCCAGCGGGTACCAACGGACCCATGTAGCCGGAACGGGCGACGAGGTCGACGGGATGCACCGCGGCGGCGGTCACCCTGACCCGCACCTGCCCCTCTCCCGCTTGCGGCATCGGCACGTCCGCCACGGAGAGCACCTCCGGATCACCGAAGGTCGTGAAAGTAACTGCTCGCATGATGATGACTCCCAGATGTGGTGGAGCGGGCTCAGGGCCTCGGGTGGACCCGGGTGACCCGGCACCCGACGACGGTGACCGAGGTGACGAGCTCGCCGACGCTGCGGAAGTGGTCCTGCGCGTCGGTCCGCCCGCGCATCGACCGGAACGCCTCTTCGTTCTCCCACTGGACGTACGTGACGACCTGCGTCCCGTCGACGCTCTCGTGCACGCTCGTGCCGACGAAGCCGGGCTGGGCGTCGAGCAGGTGCATTCCCTTGGCCAGCACCGCGCTGAGCTCCGCCTGGCGCTCCCGAGTGGTGTGGAAGATGTTGATGGTCGTGTAGTAGCCGTGCTCCGGTGCGACGGACAGCGCGGTCATGTCAGGAACTCCTCGATGCGGTGATGGTGGACAGGACCTCGGCGAACTCCGCACGGGGATCCGGTGTGCTCCCGGTGGCGCGCCACGCGACGAACCCGTCAGGCCGCACGAGCAGCGCGCCGTCCGTTCCGATCCCCGCCACCGCGCGGAACTGCGCGCTCGCCGGGTACGTGCGCAACGGCACTCCCCTGCCGCACGCGACCTGTTCGGCGGCCTCGGTCCAGCGCTCGTCGCCGAACAACAGGAAGTCCTCACCGGTGAGATCCACTGTGGACACTCGAACGCCCTCGTCGAGCCAGGCGTGCGGGACGCGCATCCCCGGCGCGCCGTCGATGACCAGCTCGTGTCCGAACGCCTCGGGGAACGGCTCGCCGGCGATCGCGGCCGAGGTGTAGCGGTAGGCGGTCGTGACGATCGTCTGCTCGCGTTCGTCCCCGCTCGCCTCGTCGCCCGGGTTGCTCCAGCGCATGTGCCGCATCCAGGCCTGCTCCACGGTTTCCACGCCGACCGGCCGGCGTTCGGCCTCGTAGGTGTCGAGCAGTGCGTCGTCCGCCCAGCCGTGCAGCACGGCGCCGATCTTCCACGCCAGGTTGCCGGCGTCCTGCACCCCGACGTTCGCGCCGAAACCGCCGGTGGGCGGCATCACGTGGCACGCGTCGCCGACGAGGAACACGCGGCCCGCTCGGTAGGTGTCGGCCACCCCGTGCCCGATCCACCAGCCCATCGTCGTCTGGACGTCGACCACGAGGTCCTTGATGCCGGTGGCCGCACGGACGTAACCGACGCACTCCTCCTCGGAGATGCGCTCCGGGTCCAGCCTGCGCGGATCACCGAAGATGCCGTAGATCCAGCGGTCGTCGTCGAGTTTGAACAGCATGCCCGGCGCGTACCTGTTGTTCAGGTAGAGAATCATGAACCGGCGGCCCGCGAGCGGTGTGTCGAGATCGGCCTTGAACAGCACGTTCAACACGTAGCCGAGGGTGCCGTGGCCGCGGCGCTCGATGCCGAGCTCCTTGCGCACCAGGCCGTGCGCGCCGTCCGCGCCGATCAGGTAGTCGGCGCGGACCGTGGTCTCCTCGCCGGTGGCCCGGTCGCGCAGCACCGCGGTGACGCCGTCCGCGTCCTGCTGGAACGAGACGAAGTCCGTCCCGAACCGGATGCGCGCACCACGCCTGCGCGCCTCGGCGAGCATGATCGGTTCGATCTTGTCCTGGCCGCACCACACGGCCTCGGTCGGGCTGATGTCGGCGAAGTCGTTCTCCCCCTCCGCCATCACGAGCGCGTCGTCGTTGACGATGTCGGCGAGCGCGCCCGCCCGCAGGATCGCCCTGGGCAGGTGCCGCGGCGGCAGATCCGGGTCGCACCAGTGCTTGCCGAGCACGAACCGGTCGGCGACGCCGAAGACGTCCTCCTCGATGCCGAGCGTGCGGAAGAGCTCCATCGTGCGAGGGCTGACGTGCGTGGACCGCAACAGCTGCGACACGCTGGTGTTGCGGTCCACGACGAGACAGTCGACGCCCTGCTGCCGCAGGAACAGCGCGGCGGCGAGGCCGGACATGCCGCCCCCGACGACGAGAACTCCGATTCTCAGTGCTGCCATGGTGAATTCCCATCCGGTGCTGGAGAACAACGGCCGAGGCGAGGGGCCGGCGACTTCCGCACACACTGTGGCCGCAGGCTCTGAAGAGTCGCTGAGGGCTTCGTCAAGGCCTGTTCGCCACCTGCTGTTTCACCACGGGATCAGCGTTTCTTCAGTGCGCCGCCGCAGGCTTGCCGGGGCGAGGAGGTGGCACGTGGAGGAAATGACGCTGCAGCGACTGATCGACCTGACCAGGACCCACGCGGGTGAGCACGAGGAGGGCGCGCTGGACGGCGACGTCATCGACGTCCTGTTCGGCAACCTCGGCTACGACTCGGTGGCGCTGCTCGAGGTCATGAGCCAGATCAGGCACCAGTACGGGATCGACCTCGCCGACGACACCGTCGGCACGGCGAGAACACCTCGCCAGGTACTCGAGAAGGTCAACCAGGTCATCCGGGCCAAATAGGAAGAAGTGGTGAAAGTGACCGAACTGCAAGAAAAACCCGCTGCCGCGGAGAAGGCAGCGGACCGGTTCCTGCCGAACGACCTGTACGGCCTGCAACTCGTGCTGCTCGCCTCGGGCGGCCGGCTGTTCCAGATCGTGCACGCGCTGGCCGAGCTGAAGATCGCCGACCTGCTCAGCGACGGTCCACTCGGCATCGACGAGCTCGCCGACCGGGCGGGAGCGCACGAGCTCGCTCTCAAGCGCCTGCTGCGGTGCTCGGCGATGCTCGGCATCTTCACCGAGGGCCCGGCGGGGGTGTTCGCCATGACGCCGGTGGCGAACGCGTTGCGCAGTGACAACGCGCACGGTGTGCTGCCGTTGATCCGCTACAACCACATGGCGCTCACCGCGCAGCCGTTCGACAACATCCTGCACAGCGTGCGGACCGGTGACCCGGCGTTCGCCGAGACGTTCGGCGTCGACTTCAACACCTACCTGCAGCAGCACCCGGAGGCCGACCGGTTCTGCGACGAGTTCCAGTCGTACTGGGCCCGGCAGTTCGCGGAGGAGGAGCTCGACCAGTGGGACCTCGGCCGCTACGCGAGCATCGCCGACCTCGGCGGCGGTGACGGCTACTTCCTCGCGCAGGCGCTGCGGCGCTACCCCACCATGACCGCGCACCTGCTGGACCTGCCGTGGATGGCGGACAAGGCACACGCGGTGCTGACCAGCCACGGCGTCGCCGACCGCGTGCGCGTCGAGGGTGGCGATCTCACCACCGACCCGGTGCCGGCCGGGTACGCGGCCTACCTGGTGAAGTCGGTGTTCATGCGGTTCTCCGACGAGCAGGCGAAAGCCGCGCTGACGAGCATCCGCACCGCCATCGGGGACACCGGCGCGAAGCTGCTGATCGTCGACTCGGTGCTCAAGACCGGCAACGAGTGGGACCACGCCAAGCTGCTCGACATCGACATGCTCGTGTTGCACGGCGGCCGCAAGCGCAGGCTCGACGACTGGCAGGAGTTGTTCTCCGCCACCGGTTTCCGGCTCGTCAACGAACCGGTCTACCACTGGGACCTGCTCGAGTGCGAGCCGGTGTGAGGACGCCACGATGACGACGCTCGCCAGAAGTGACCTCGACACGATCCTCGTCCGCAACATCGGGCTCGACCCCGGCGTGCTCGCGGGCTCCACCGCCACCCTCACCGACCTCGGCGTCGACTCGATCGGCGTGATCGAGCTGGAGAAGGTGCTGCACGACGAGTTCGGCGTCGCGCTGCCGGAAGAGGCACCGGCCATGTCCGTGACGCAGATCCTCACCCGACTCAACGACTCCGAGAGGAGCGACCTGCGATGACCGCGGCCACCGACAACTCCGTCTACATCGACGCACCGCGAGACGTGGTGTGGCGGCTGACCAACAACGTGCGCACCTGGCCGGACCTCTTCACCGAGTACGAGAGCGTCGAGGTCCTGCACGAGGAGAACGACACGGTCCGATTCCGGCTCACGATGAAACCCGACCCGGACGGCTCGGTGTGGAGCTGGGTCAGCGAACGCACCAGCGCGAAGGACACCTGGTCGGTCGCCGCGCACCGGGTCGAGACCGGGCCGTTCGTCTACATGCGCATCTTCTGGGACTACCTGGAGGAGAACGGCGGCACGCGGATGCGGTGGCGGCAGGAGTTCGAGGCCAAGCCGGAGGCACCGTTCGACAACGCGTCGATCACCCGGCGCATCAACGACAACACGAAGATCCAGATGGCCGTGATCAAGCAGAAGGTCGAGCTGGCCGCGAGCGGCGCCTGAGGAGCGGGGATGACACACCGAACACTCGACGGGTGGTTCCGCCGGTCCGCCGAGGACCACCCGGATGCCATCGCCCTCCAGGTCGACGGACGGACGTTCACCTACGCCGAGCTGGACCGGGTGGTGAACCACCTCGGGGAGATGATCCTGCACCAGCACGGGAAGGCGCCAGAACGCGTCGGCCTGCTCGCCGGTCGCTCGCTGCTGGCCTACGCGGGTTACCTGGCGGCGCAACGGCTTTCGGCCACGGTGGTGCCGCTGGGGGTGACGTTCCCGGTGAGCCGCACCGCGTGGACCGTGCGGGCGGCGGGCGTCGACCTGGTGCTGGCGGGCGAACAGCCGGAGGCCGAGCTGGGTGCCCCGGTCTGCGCCGTGCCGGAGGCGTTGCTCACCGAGCCCGGCGCCGGTGAACGTCCACTCCGGACGGAGCCGGCGGGCCGTCCCGCCTACCTGCTCTTCACCTCCGGGTCGACGGGCCGGCCGAAGGGGGTGCCGATCGGCGACCGGCAGATCTCGGCCTACCTCTCGCACGTGATCGGCCGGTACGAGCTGGGGCCCGGCGCGCGGGTGTCGCAGACGTTCGACCTCACCTTCGACCTGTCGGTGTTCGACCTGTTCGCGACGTGGGGTTCCGGCGCGACGCTCGTGGTGCCGTCCAGGACGGATCTGCTGGCACCGGCGGGATTCGTGGCGCGCGAGCAGATCACCCACTGGTTCTCGGTCCCGTCGGTGATCTCGGTCGCCGCGCGGATCGGCAGGCTGCCGGCCGGCTCGATGCCGTCGCTGCGGTGGAGCCTGTTCTGCGGTGAGCAGCTGACCGCGCAGCAGGCACGGGCGTGGCGCGCGGCGGCACCGGGCAGCGTCGTCGAGAACCTCTACGGCCCGACCGAGCTCACGCTGAGCTGCACGCACTTCCGGTTGCCCGCCGCGGAGTCCGCGTGGCCGGTCACCTCCAACGGGACGGTGCCCATCGGGCATCCGCATCCCGGCACCGAGATCCGGGTGGTCGACGGTGAGCTGTGCGTCCGCGGACCGCAACGGTTCGACGGCTACCTCGACGAGGCCGACAACGCCGGCCGCTTCCGCACCGAGGACGGCGCACCGTGGACGGGTTCCGGCACGCCGGGTCCCGAGCTCTGGTACCGCACCGGTGACCTGGTGCGGTACGAGGACGGCGCGCTGGTGCACCTCGGCCGCACCGACCACCAGGTCAAGGTGCAGGGCTACCGGGTGGAGCTCGGCGAGGTCGAGGCCGCGTTGCGGGACCAGCCGGGGGTGAGCGAGGCGATCGTGGTCGCCGTGGCGGAACCGACCGGCGCCACCGTCCTGCACGCCGTGTACACCGGTACCGCCGAGTCGGACGTCCTCCCCGGCGTGCTGCGGACCTTGCTGCCGCCGCACGCGGTGCCGCGCACGGTCGTGCACTGGAGCGAACTTCCGCTCAACACCAACGGGAAGGTCGATCGCGCCGCGATCAGTTCCCGGTTCTGCAACTGAGGGGGGATCATGCACCACGTCGTCTTCGTGGACCGGATGGATCCGGGCCACGCCACCGACGTCGCCCGCGTCTGGGCCGAGCACGACCGCACCGGACTGCCCGCGCGCATCGGTGTCACCGGCCGGAAGCTGTTCCACTTCAACGGTTTGTACCTGCACCTCGTCGAGTCGGACGCGCATCAGGGCGACGACCTCGCCGGCCGCATCCTCGCGGCGGGCCGCGACCCGGACTACGTCGAGGTGCGCGACCACCTCGCGGGGTTGCTGCGCCCCTACTCGCCGGACACCTCAGGTCTGCTGAGCACGCGGGCGACCGAGTTCTACCACTGGACCGCCGGGGGTGGCCGATGAGCAGGGTGACGAAGGTGTCGATGGCCGACGCGCCGGTGAGCACGCGGCTCGGCGGCACGATCCGGCCGATGCTCACGCCGAACTCGGTCGGGGCCTGCGCGGGCTTCCTCGGCACGATGTCGTTGCGGCAGGGCGAGTTCGTGGCGGCGCACTACCACCCGTACTCCGACGAGTTCCTGTTCGTGGCGGAGGGAACCGTGGTGGTGACGGTGAACGGCGAGGAACACCGCCTCGACCGCGCGGACGCGATCATGGTGCCGCGCGGCCACGCGCACCGGGTGGAGAACCAGGGGCCCGAGCCGGCGCTGGTGGTGTTCCAGATCGCGCCGCTCGCGCCCAGTCCGGAGGTCGGGCACGTCGAGGTCGAGCCGGCACCGCACCCGGACGCCGCGCCGCCGTCGGTGGGTGGTTGACCGTGCGGCGCGCCGTGATCACAGGACTGGGCGTGGTGGCGCCGGGCGGCGTCGGCGCGAAGCCGTTCTGGAACCAGATCATCTCCGGAATCGGGGCGACCAGGGCGGTGTCGTCCTTCGACGCCACCAGGTTCCGCTCGCGCATCGCGGGCGAGGTGGACTTCGACCCTCTCACCGCGAGACTCTCGGCCCAGGAAGCCGGACTGGACCGCATCGCGCAGTTCGCGCTCGTGGCGCTGCGGGAAGCGCTGGCGGACAGCGGAATCGAAGCGACGGCCGGTGATCCCGCGCGGTTCGGCGTCAGCATCGGCTCGGCGGTCGGCTGCACGACGGGTCTGGAGAGCGAGTACGCGAAGGTCAGCTCCAGCGGGCGGGACTGGCTCGTCGACCACACCCTCGCCGACGACGCCCTGTACGACTACTTCGTCCCCTCCTCCCTGGCGCGGGAGGTGGCCTGGGCGGCCGGCGCGGAGGGTCCGACGACGGTGATCTCGACCGGCTGCACCTCCGGCCTGGACGCCGTCGGCTACGCGGTGGACCTCATCCGCGACGGCTCGGCGGACGTGATGATCACCGGTGCCTCCGACGCGCCGCTGTCGCCGATCACCTTCGCCTGCTTCGACGCGCTGCGCGCCACCTCGCCGGACAACGACGACCCCGGCGGGGCGTGCCGTCCGTTCGACCTCACCCGCAACGGTTTCGCGCTCGGCGAGGGCGCGGCGGTGTTCGTGGTGGAGGAGCTCGAGCGCGCCCGCGGGCGTGGCGCCCACATCTATGCCGAGATCGCCGGGTTCGCCACCCGGTGCAACGCCTACCACATGACCGGCCTCCGCTCGGACGGCCTGGAGATGGCCGAGGCGATCACGGCGGCGATGAGCCAGGCAGGCGTGGAGAAATCCGGTTTCGACTACATCAACGCGCACGGTTCCGGCACGCGGCAGAACGACCTGCACGAGACCGCCGCGTTCAAGGAGGCGCTCGGCGCCGCGGCCTACGACGTGCCGATCAGCTCGATCAAGTCGATGATCGGCCACTCGCTCGGCTCGGTCGGGTCGATCGAGATCGCCGCCTGCGCGCTGGCGATCGAGCACGGCGTGGTGCCGCCGACCGCGAACCTCTACGAGGCCGATCCGGAGTGCGACCTCGACTACGTGCCGTTGATCGCGCGGGAGCACCGGGTGGACGTGGCGCTGAGCGTGGGCAGCGGTTTCGGCGGGTTCCAGAGCGCGGCGGTGCTGCGCCGGGCGGGGAGTGTGCGCTCATGACCGGGCAACCGCGGGTCGTCGTCACCGGCGCCGGTGTGATCACGCCGAACGGCCGTGACGCCGACGAGTTCTGGGCCGCGGTGGTGGCCGGCCGGTCCGGTCTCGCCACGATCAGCAGGTTCGACCCGTCCGGCTACCCGGCGACGGTCGGCGGGGAGATCGCGGACTTCCGCGCCGCCGACCACGTGCCCGGCCGGCTGGTGCCGCAGACCGACCGGACGACGCAGTTCGCGATCGCGGCGGCCGACGCGGCGCTCCGGCAAGCCAAGGTCGACCTGTCCGCACTGGATCCGCTCGACCTCGGGGTGATCACCGCGAACGCCTGTGGTGGCTTCGAGTTCGGCCAGCACGAGCTGCAGAAGCTCTGGGCGGAGGGACCGCACCGGGTGAGCGCCTACCAGTCCTTCGCCTGGTTCTACGCGGTCAACACCGGCCAGCTCTCCATCCTGCACGGCATGAAGGGCCACTCCTCGGTGGTCGTCTCCGAACAGGCCGGCGGGCTCGACGCGCTCGGTGCGGCCCGCAGGCAGGTGCGCCGCGGCACGTTGCGGCTCGCGCTCGCCGGTGGGGCCGACGCACCGCTCAGCCCGTGGGGGCTGACGGCCCAGCTGCCCAACGGGATGCTGAGCACCTGTCCCGATCCGGCCCGCGCGTATCTGCCGTTCTCCGCGCACGCCAGCGGTTACGTGCCGGGTGAGGGCGGGGCGCTGCTCGTGCTGGAGGAGATCGAGGCCGCCGACGGCAGGGCGCTCGGCGAGATCGCGGGGTACGCGGCCACGTTCGACCCGCCCGCGCGCACCGGCCGGGAGCCCGCGCTGCGGCGGGCGATCGAGACCGCGCTCGCCGACGCCGGCCTCGGTCCGTCCGATGTGGACGCCGTCGTGGCGGACGCGAGCGGCGTGCCCGCGCGGGACGTGGAGGAGGCCGCCGCGCTCGCCGCGGTGTTCGGCGCGCACGGGGTGCCGGTCACCGCACCGAAGGCGGGAACCGGGCGGCTGTACTCGGGTTCCGGGCCGGTCGACGTGTTCTGCGCGCTGAAGATGATCTCCGACGAGATCGTGCCACCGTCCGCGGGCGTGCGCGACGTGCTGCCCGCACACCGCGTCGACCTCGTCATGGGCGAGGCCAGGCGCGTACCGATCGCCACAGTGCTGGTGCTCGCGCGAGGCCACGGCGGGTTCAACGCCGCGCTGGTCGTGCGGGCCGTTTGAGAGCGGGAGCGATGTCCACGATTTCCTTGCAGGACGGCCACTACACGCTGATCAACGTGTTCACCGTCGACTCGCCGGAGGACCAGCGGCGGATCTTCGACGAGATCGTCGCCGCCACCGCGGTGATCCGCCGGTTCCCCGGCTTCGTCTCGGCGAACGTGCACCGCAGCCACGACGGCGCGCGCGTGGTGAACTACGCCCAGTGGCGCAGCAAGGAGGAGTTCGACGCGATGCGCGCGGACCCGGCGGTCCAGGACCATTTCAAGGCTTGCCGGGCCGTCACGAACGACATCGAGCCGATCTTCTGCGAGCTCGCGTACGTGCAGGAGGGCTGACCGGTGGCGGGGTGGTTCCTCGGTGACCCCGCGCCACCGGACGCGGAGGTGGTCGTCTACTGCCTGCCGAACGCCGGCGGTGGTGCGAGCGCTTTCGCCGGATGGCACCGGGTCGTGCCGCCGGGGTGGTGGGTGCGGCCCGTGCAGCTGCCCGGCCGGGAGAACCGGATCGCCGAGCCGCCGGAGTTCGCCGAGGACGAACTGGCCGAGGCGATCTCCCTGGACGCCGGCCGGCACCGGTTCTGGTTGTACGGCCACAGCATGGGCGGTGTGCTCGCCTGGGAGGTCGCCCGCAGGACGACGGCGCCGGGGCTGCGGCGGCTGTGCGTCGGCGCCAGTGCCCCACCGCACGTTCCTGGTGACTGGACGCGGCGCTGGGCGGAAGCGGACGACGAGGCGTTGCTCGGCGAGATCGCCGCGCTGGGCGGCATCCCGGCGGTCGTGCTGGAGCATCCGCGCACGCGCCGGCAGCTGGTCCGGGTGCTGCGCTCCGACCTCACCTGGCTCGCCAGGCCACGTGCGGCCGACGTCGTCCCCACGCCGATCACGGCACTCACCGGAACGCACGACAGCCTTGTGCCCCAAGACACTTCGGCACGCTGGGCTGATCTCTCCCCCGATGTTCGCGCGGAGACCGTACCCGGCGGCCATCTGTTCCACGTGGACGATCCGGGCGCGACCGTGCAGGCATTGCTCACAACGGCAGAACCGCTCCGTTGCGCTTGATCGTGCGCACGACCGGAGCGGTCTCCACGTGCGTGATCTCGTCCAACGCACCGATGCGCTCGGTCAGGTAGCGGTAGAGGTCCGGCATGTCCCGGCAGATCACCGCGACGACGAGGTTGGTCGGTCCGGTCGTCACGGCGGCGAACGACACCTCGCGGTGCGCCGCGAGTGCTTCGGCGACGGTGACGAGCGCGGACGGCCGGACCGACATCCACAGCCGCGCCTCCGCGTGGAACCCGAGCACCTCCGGTCCCATGTCCACCTCGTAGGACAGGACTCCGCTGCGCTGCAGGCGTTCCATCCGCCTGCTCACCTTCGACTCCGACCAGCCCGTGGCCGCGGCGAGATCCGCGTGCCCCGCCCGCCCGTCGAGCGACAACGCGTCGAGCAGTGCCTCGTCGCCCTCGGCGAGCTCGACCGGTTCGTCGAGCTCCGGCGGCGCCTCCGGTTGCAGCGCGGCCACCTGGTCGGCGGTCAGGAACGACGTGCCCGCCCAGCCGCTCGGCCGCGCGAAGCCCTGCAGCATGCAGTGCGCCGTCACCGAGATCACCCGGTTCGACCGCGCGAGCTTCTGCAGCAGCAACGAGTCCTCGGCCGGCCGGGACTGCGTGACGCAGGAGATCTCCGTGCCGCCGGACAGCAGGTGCACCCAGAACGTGTCGGGGCGCTGCGCCAGCGACCGCGCGATCGGTGCCGCCGCGTCGGGGGTGCAGCGCAACCTGATCGTCCACGCCACCTGGCCGAGCCGGGTGCCGACGAACGCACCGACGACGCGCACCGCCCCGGCGGACCGCAGCCTGCGGTACCGGCGCGCGACCGTGTGCTCCGAAACGCCGATCACCGCGGCGATCTTGCTGAACGGTGCCCTCGCGTCGACGTGCAACGCGTGGACCAGGCCTCGATCCACGTCGTCCAGCGTGATGGTTTCCATCATCTCAAGCTAGCTGATGCCGGAATCATGCGCGAAACGCCCTCTAGCTGTCAGGTGGAGGGCAGGCGGTGCGACTGTCGGTCCCGTACCTCCCAGAGAAAGGACCGGAAATGCGCAAGTGGTGGCCTCTGGTGGCCGTGTGCTTGGGGTCGTTCATGCTCATCGTGGACACCACAGTGGTCACGGTCGCTCTTCCCGACATGGCCGGGAGCCTCGGCGCGTCGCTCGCCCACCTGCAGTGGGTGATGAACATCTACACGCTCGCGCTCGCCGTGATGACGCTGAGCGCGGGGTCGCTCGGCGACCTCTTCGGTCAGCGCAAGGTCTTCGTCACCTCGCTGGTGATCTTCGCGGGAGCCTCGCTGCTGTGCGGTCTCGCGCAGAACGCCGAGGTGCTGATCGCGGCCCGCGCGCTGCAGGGCGTCGGCGGCGCCGCGATGATCGGCACGACGCTCGCCGTGCTCGGCAGCAGCTACAGCGGCAAGGAACGCGGCAGCGCGATCGGTGTCTGGGCGGGTGTGCTCGGCATCGCGGCCGCGGCGGGACCGATGCTCGGCGGCCTGCTCACGCAGTACCTGAGCTGGCGTGCGATCTTCTTCATCAACCTGCCGGTCAGCGTGGTGACGCTGGTGCTCGCGCTGCTGTCGATCGGCGACTCCGCCCGGCGCGAGGGCGCGCGGATCGACTTCGCGGGCATGCTGACGTTCGCGGTGTTCGCCAGCGCGCTGACCTACGGGCTGATCCGCGCGGGCGAGCACGGCGACTGGACGTCCGCGCCGACGCTGTCCACGTTCGCCGTGGCCGTCGTCGCACTCGTCGCGTTCGTGCTGGTGGAACAGCGGCAGGAGCACCCGATGCTGGACATCGCGTTGTTCCGCAGCGCCTCCTTCACCGTGATCATGCTGTGCGTGGTGGCGACGTCGGTCTCGTTCGCGAGCCTCGTCTACACCTCGATCTGGCTGCAGAACGTCCTGGGGCTCGACGCGCTCGCCACCGGCATCGCGCTCATTCCCATGGCGCTGACCTCGTTCCTGGCGTCGACGTTCATCGGCAAGCGGCTGCACAACGTCGCGCCGAAGATCAGCATCGGCACCGGCCTGCTGCTGATCGGCCTCGGCAGCGGGGTGGTCGGGCTCGTCGTGGACGGCGGTTCGTCCTGGTACGCGATCGCCCCCGGCCTGGTGCTGATCGGCGCCGGCGTCGGCATCAGCGGCCCCGGCACGAACGGCGCGGTGCTCGCGTCGGTGCCACCGGAGCGCGGCGGCATGGCGTCGGGTGCGATGGCGACGTTCCGCCAGTTCGGCCAGGCGCTCGGCGTCGCGGTGCTCGGCCTGGTCTACGTGGCCGCCACCGAGATCCCCGGCCAGGACGCGCGGTCCGCGGCGGCGGCGGGGATCGACCAGGTCTACCTCGTGACCGCGGGGCTCAGCCTGCTCGCCTGCCTGTTCGCGTTCGCCGTCGTCCGGGGCGCCGCGCCCAAGCCGGCCGGTGCCGCACCCGCTGGAGCACGCGGCTGATCTCACCACCGCAGGTGCGGCCCGCACGGGTCGCACCACCGGTGGTCCAAGCGGTTGGGGGCTCGGTGAAGTTCGATTTGAACGGACGGACGGCGCTGGTGACCGGTGCCGCGACGGAGATCGGCACGGCCGTCGGGGAAGCGCTGCTGCGAGCCGGGGCCGCGGTCGTGGCGCACGACCGCGACGCGGTCGCGGTCGGTCTCGTCGTCGACGGGCTCAGCGCACGCGTGGACGGCGCCGAGGTCAGCGGAGTCGCCGCCGACCTCGGCACGGCGGCGGGTGCGGCGGCCCTCGTCCAGGCCGTGCCGTACGCGGACGTCCTGGTCAACAACGTGGCACCGGCGTCGGGGACGTCGATCCTGAACGTGGACGAGGCGGAGTGGCGTGACTTCTTCGAGGCGTCCGTGCTCTCGAACGTCCGGCTGGCCAGGCACTACCTGCCGAGGATGGTGGCCTCCGGGCGCGGTCGCGTGGTGTTCGTGAGTGCCGGGCCGCTGGTGCAGACGTCGATCCAGACGGTGCACCAGGGCGTGGTGACGCTGGCGCAGCTCGCCCTCACCAGGGGTCTGGCGCAGTCCGTGGCCGGCACCGGGGTCACGGTCAACACGGTGCTGCCGGGCGCGACCCACCCTCCCGTCGGCGACGTGCCGGCGCCGCCCGCGTGGCCCACGGCGCCGGGGATGCACGGCCGGCCGATCTCGCCGGACGAGGTCGCGAACCTGGTGCTGTACGCGGTGTCCGACTACGCGGCCGCCACGACGGGTGCCGCGCTGCGGGTGGACGGAGGTGCCGTGCCCTTTCTGGTGCCTTAGCTCTCCAGGTCACGGAGCAGAGCCGCGCGGTCGACCATCGGCCAGACCTCCCGGATCCGTCCGTCCGCCACCCGGTAGAAGACGTGCGCCCGTTCGGTCAGCCTCCTGCCGGTCGGCTCGTGCCCGGCGAAGGGGCCGGCGTGAATTCCCGACGTGGCTCCGCGCACCGCGACGCAGTCGTCCTGAACGAGCACCTGTTCCACTTCGAAGTGGAGGTCGTCGAATGCCGAGTGCAACGTTTGCCAGATCTTCTTGAGCAGATCTGCACCGTTGCCGCCATAAGGGACATAGTGGACCAGCGCATCCGGAGCGACTAGTTCATCGATTGTCCTCGAATATTCCTCCCGATCGAGCACACCGCGATAGAAGTGCTCGATCAGATCGACGCTGAGCTGCGATGATGTTTTCATGACCACCCCATAAAAGAAGACCGCGACCAGCGACGGCGACCATACGCGGCAGATCTACAGGAGCTCTGAAGATTCACTGAGGGTCACGTTGTGATTCAAGTCACACACGATCAGGTTGCTTTGCTGCACCGCTCGATGGGTAGCGTGGAAAGCGCTGAGTCGATCCGGCGAAGAAATCACCGGAATCGTACATCCCAGTCTTTCCGGGGTTTTTACCACCAGTTGAACGGAGCCACTATGCGCGTCCTCTTGGCGATCATGCCCTCGCCGACGCACCTGCACCCGTACGTTCCGCTGGCGTGGGCACTGCAGGGCGCCGGGCACGAGGTCCGCGTCGCGAGCTACCCCGACATGACCGGCACGATCACCGACGCCGGCCTGCTCGCGGTCGGCCTCGGCGATCCCGTCGACCTCGGCGAGTCCGTGCGCGGGTGCGCCGCCGACGAACGGCTCGACGCGATCATCGACCCGCTGGCGGAGGGGTCCGACGATCCCGGCCTCTGGAAGCTCATCCGGCTGTACCTGATGTCGCCGTTCTGGCTGCACTACGCCGCGGAACCGGCCGAGGGCACCCGGCGGATCACCGACGACCTGGTCGACTTCACCCGGAGCTGGCAGCCGGACCTGGTGGTGTGGGACCCGATGTTCTTCCCCGCGGCGATCGCGGCCCGCGCGACCGGGGCCGCGCACGTGCGCATGCTCTGGGGCCCCGACTACTTCGCGTGGACGCGGCAGGCCTACCGCGCGGCGCTCGCCTCCCCCGAGTCCACTGTGGACGAGGATCTGATGGTGGAGCTGATGGCGCCCGTGCTCGCCAGGTACGACCTCGAGTTCGGCGAGGACCTGCTGGTGGGCCAGTACACCGTGGACCCGATGCCCGCCTCCATGCGGTTGCCCGTCGACCTCGACTACATCCCGGTGCGGCGGGTGCCGTTCACCGGTGTCGGCGCACTGCCCGACTGGCTGCGGGAACCGGTGAAGCGCCCGCGCGTGTGCCTGTCCCTCGGCGTCAGCACCCGGCAGCACTTCGACAAGAACCGCGGCCTGCCGATGGCCGACCTGCTCGACATGGTCGCCGACCTCGACGTCGAGCTCGTCGCCACGCTCAACGCCGACCAGCTCGCCGCCGTGACGAGCGTGCCGGACAACGTCCGCCTGATCGACTACGTGCCGCTCAACCTGCTGCTGCCCGCCTGTTCGGCGATCATCCACCACGGCGGCGGGGGCACGTTCGCCGCGGCGGCCGCGCACCAGGTCCCGCAGCTCGTGACCGCGCGGGCGTCCGGTCAGTCGATGGACGTGGCGAGGTTCGTCGAGCAGCGCGGCGCCGGGCTGATCGGCCCGGACATCGACAGCCCGCAGTTCTCCGCCGACGTCGTCAAGGAGAAGCTCGTGCGCATTCTCGCCGAACCCTCGTTCCGGGAAGGTGCCGCCGCGCTGCACGCCGAGATGGCCGCCATGCCCAGCCCGCACGACCTCGTCGGCCGCCTGGAGCGGCTCGCGGCGCGAACACACTGACCCGACGAGGAACTGGGGCTGACGTGAAGGGAATAGTTCTCGCGGGTGGCCGGGCGACCCGGCTGCACCCGGTGACGCTGACGGTGCCGAAACAGCTGTTGCCGATCTACGACAAACCGATGATCTACTACCCGCTCTCGACGCTCATGCTGGCCGGCGTGCGGGACGTGCTGGTGATCAGCTCCCCCGCCGACCTCCCCGGTTTCCAGCGGCTGCTGGGTGACGGCAGCGCGCTGGGCATGTCGATCAGCTATGCGGCGCAACCGGAACCGCGCGGTGCCGCCGACGCGTTGCTGATCGGCGCGCGGCACGTGGCGGGTGAGCAGATCGCGCTCGTGCTGGGGGACAACGTCTTCCACGGCGCCGGTCTCTCCGGACTGCTGCGCCGGCACGCGTCCGACATCGACGGCTGTGTCCTCTTCGGACACCGGAAGCAGCGGTCGGACCTCGCGGTCACCGGCCTCTGTTTCTTCGCCAACGACGCGGTCGAGATCGCCCGGCAGCTGCGTCCTCCGGTGCGGGGCGAGCTGGAGATCAGCGACGTCAACCGCGTGTTCGCCGAGCAGGGCAGGGCGCGGCTGGTCGAGCTCGGGGCGGGGCACGTGTGGCTCGACGCCGGCACGCACGAGGAGTTGGTGGAGGCGGGCGAGTTCGTCCGCACGCTCGAACGGCGCCAGGGCGTGCGCGTCGGGTGCATCGAGGAAGTCGCGCTGCGCATGGGTTTCATCGACCGCGACGAGTGCCGGCGACTCGGTGAGGCACTCTCCCGCACCGGCTACGGCGAGTACGTCAGGTCGATCGCCGAACCGGACCGCGTGCTGCAGGCGGCGGGCGCGAGGGGGCACGCATGACGTCCCAGCGCTTCGAGGACATCGCCGGGTTCCACGCGTGGTTCGCGGACCGGTTGCGGGACAACGACCACGAGATCACGCCGATCGCGCTCGACGCCGTCGGCGGCTGGCGGACCGACCCGGTCAGCGGCGACATCGGGCACGACAGCGGGAAGTTCTTCTCCGTGCGCGGCCTGGAGGTCAGCACCGACCACCGCAGCACCGGGACCTGGTCGCAACCCATCATCGTGCAGCCGGAGATCGGCATCCTCGGCGTCGTCATCCGGGTCGTCGACGGTGTCGTGCACTGCCTGATGCAGGCGAAGATGGAGCCGGGCAACGTCAACGTGCTGCAGCTGTCGCCGACGGTGCAGGCGACCAGGAGCAACTACACGCGCGTCCACCGCGGCAAGCCCGTGCCGCACCTGGAGCACTTCCTCGCGCCGCGGCAGGGCCGGACGGTGTTCGACGCGCTGCAGTCCGAGCAGGGGTCGTGGTTCCTGCACAAGCGCAACCGCAACATGATCGTCGAGGTGCACGAGGACCTGCCGGAGCACGAGGACTTCTGCTGGCTGCGCCTGGACCAGGTCACCGACCTGCTGCGGGAACCGAACCTGGTGAACATGGACGCGCGGACCGTGCTCTCCGGCCTGCCGTTCTTCTTCGCGCAGCGGGAGGACGACGCGGGAGCGCTGCACCCGTTCGAGCACCTGCTGAGCTGGTTCACCGAGACCAAGGCCCGCTTCGAGCTGTCCCGCCGGCTGGTGCCGCTCGCCTCGCTGCCCGGCTGGCACCGCGGCGACGGCGTGATCACGCACGCGGACGGCCGGTACTTCACGGTGATCGGCGTGTCCGTGCGGACGAGCAACCGCGAGGTGGGCAGCTGGGCCCAGCCGATGTTCCGCCCGGTCGGGCGCGGGCTGATCGCGTTCCTGGGCAGGCACGTCGGTGGTGTGTTCCACGTGCTGGTGCACGCGCGCACCGAGGCGGGGACGCACGACGTCGTCGAGATGGGCCCGACGATCGCGTGCATCCCGGAGAACTACGCGGGACTTGGCCCGCACGAACGGCCGCGCTTCCTCGACGCCGTCGACTGGGACGCGCCCGCGCGCCGGCATCTCGTCGACGTCGTGCACTCCGAGGAGGGCGGCCGCTTCTTCCACGCCGAGAACCGGTACGTCCTCGCCGACGTCGGTGAGGACTTCCCGCTCGACGTGCCGGACGACTACTGCTGGATGACTCCCGAGCAGCTCACCCGGTTCGTCAGGTTCGGCAACCACGTCAACGTCGCCGCCCGTTGCCTGCTGAGCTGCCTCGTCGGTGAGACGGCGCGGCTGCAGGTCATCGGCTCGTAAGGGGAACCGGTCATGAGCACTGAGATCACCGAGATGTCCGTGCGCGACGCGTACCGGATCGTGCCGGCGGCGCTGTCCGATCGGCGGGGCAGCTTCTTCGAGGCGTGGCGGCTCAGCGACCTCGAAGCCCGCATCGGGCACGCGTTCGGCGTCGCGCAGGTCAACTACTCGACGTCGAAGCGGAACACGTTGCGCGGCATCCACGGTACGACCGTGCCGCCGGGACAGGCGAAGCTCGTCACGTGCGTGCGCGGCGCCGCGTTGGACGTCGTGGTCGACCTGCGGGTCGGTTCGCCGACGTTCGGGCAGTTCGACACGACGCTGCAGGAGGCCGGTTCCGGCATCGGCGTGTACCTCGCGGACGGACTGGGCCACGCCTTCCTCGCGCTGACCGACGACACCTGCATGAACTACCTGTGCTCGCAGGAGTACGTGCCCGGCACGATGATCGACATCCAGGCGCTCGACCCCGACCTCGGCATCCCGTGGCCGCTCGACGGGCCGCCGATCATGTCGGACAAGGACGCCGCGGCGCCCACCCTGGCGCGAGCGGTGGAACTCGGGGTCCTGCCGTCGTTCCAGGCGGTGACGGCGTGAGCGGGCCCGTGCGGTTCGGCGTGCTCGGCTGCGCGGACATCGCGTGGCGGCGCACGATGCCGGCGATCGAGTCCGCGCCCGGTGCGGAGCTGGTCGCGGTGGCGAGCCGGGACGCGGCCAAGGCGAAGGTGTTCGCCACCCGGTTCGGCTGCGCGGCGGTGGCCGGGTACGAGTCGTTGCTGGCACGGGAAGACGTCGACGCGGTCTACGTGCCGCTGCCCGCCGTGCTGCACGCCCCGTGGGTCGAACGGGCGCTGCTCGCGGGCAAGCACGTGCTCGTGGAGAAGCCGCTCAGCACGTCCGCCGCGGCGACCGGGGCGCTGCTGCGGCTGGCGCGCGACCGCGGGCTCCAGCTGATGGAGAACTTCATGTTCCTGCACCACTCGCAGCACCGCCGCGTCGCCGCGCTGCTCGCGTCCGGTGCGATCGGCGAGCTGCGGTCGTTCTCCAGCGACTTCACCATTCCGCCCAAGCCGGCCCACGACATCCGGTATCAGCGCGACGTCGGCGGCGGGGCCCTGCTGGACTTCGGCGTGTATCCGGTTCGTGCCGCTCTTCACTATTTGGGTGATAGCGAGCTCGATGTCGTCGGCGCCCTTTTGCACGAGGAACCGGAACTCGACGTCATGCTCAGCGGCGATGTGCTGCTCACCACTTCCAAAGGCGTCAGCGCTCATCTGCGATTCGGTATGCGGCACTCGTACCGCACCGGTGTCGAATTCGTCGGCAGCACCGGGCGAATGACTCTCGACCGCGCGTTCACACCGCCCGACGAGCATCGGCCGACCGTGCGGATCGAGCGTCAGGACCAGCGGGAAGAGCTGGTGTTCGACGCCGACCGGCAGTTCGTGAACGCGGTGCGCGCTTTCACCGACGCGGTCAACGGTGAGGCCGGGCTCAATGCGTGGAACGACCTCTCATTGCGCCAGGCGCGACTGGTGGACCAGGTCCTCGAGAAGGCCGTGGTCGTTCACCTTTCAAACAACGATGTCCTTGTCGATGACATCAGCCACCACTAGGGTCGTCATGAGGAAAAGCTTGGGGGAGCACCGTGCAATTCTTGCTGTTGGGGGATTTGGAAGTATTCGCGAACGGTGAGGGAACCCTCCTGCTCGCGCCCAAGTTGCGCGCAATACTTACGTTGCTGCTCGTGGCCGGCGGCAGGACCGTGCCCATTCACGCGTTCGTGGACGAACTGTGGGCCAGCCGCCCGCCCGCCACCGTGATGGCGACCATGCAGACGTACATCTACCAGCTGCGGAAGATCTTCAACGCCGACACGGGCCTCACCGGGGCCGCGATCACGACGACGTCGTCGGGCTACGCCCTGGAGATCTCCCCCGACCAGGTGGACGTGCACGTCTTCGAACGCAGGCTGGCGGAGGGCCGGACCGCGCTGGCAGCCGGCGCGTACCGGTCGGCGGCCGAGCACCTGGACGCCGCGCTGGCGGTGTGGCGGTCCTCGCCGCTCGCGAACGTGCCGAAGGGGCCGTACCTGGAGGCGTACGCGACCCGGTTGACGGAAGCCCGGGCACAGGCCGTGGAACTGCGGATCGAGGCGTACCTGCAGATGGGCCGGCACCGCGAGGTGGTGGCGGAGCTGAAGTCGTTGGCCGTCGAGAACCCGTTGCACGAGGGGTTCCAGACGAAGCTGATGACGGCGCTGCACCGGTGCGGGCGCAGGCACGAGGCTCTCGAGGTGTACGCCAGGCTGCGGCGCACGATCTCCACGGAGCTGGGCCTCGAACCGTCCGCCGCGGCACAGGAAGTGCACCGCGCGCTGCTCACCGGCGAGTCGGAGCCCGCACCACCGATGGCCGCCGCACCCGTGGCGTGGCAACCGGCGCAGCTCCCACCGGACACCGCCGACTTCGCGGGCCGGCTCGCCGCCGTCGCCCAGGTCAGGGCCGAGCTCGACGGGCACGGCCCCCGGACGGCGCCGCGGATCGTCGTCCTCACCGGCATGCCGGGCGTCGGCAAGACGGTGCTGGCCGTGCACACCGCGCACCTGCTCCGGCAGCGCTACCCCGACGGCCAGTTCTTCGCGAACCTCGGCAGGACCGCGGACGCCGGCGCCGTGCTGGAGTCGTTCCTGCACGGCATCGGCCTGACCGGCGACCAGGTGCCGGCCGACCTCGACGGCCGCAGCAGGCTGTTCCGCAGCTGGTGCGCGGACCGCGAGGTGCTGGTGGTGCTCGACGACGTGAGTTCCGCCCGCCAGGTCCGGGACCTCCTGCCGGGCGGCAACCGCTGCGGCGTCCTGCTGAGCAGCCGTGCGCCTTTGTACGGGCTGAGCGGCGCACGAACCGTCGAGCTCGGCCCCATGCCGGCGGAGGACGCGTTGGCGTTGCTGGAGACGATGACGGGCAGGCGCCTGGTCGGCGACGACCGCATCACCGCGCACCGCATCGTCGACCTCTGCGACCGCATCCCCGCGGCGGTGCGCGTGATCGGCGACAAGCTCGCCCTGTCCACCAGGCTCTCCCTGGACTCCGTCTTCCTGCAGCTGTCCACGCCGGAAGGCAAGCTCGCTCTGCTGGAGTCGAGCGGTTTCGACCTGCCGGCCACGCTCGGCGAGGCCTACTGGGCGCTCGACAGCTCCGTTCGGCACGCGCTGAACCTGTTGAGCACGAGGGCAAAGCCGTGCTTCAGCCGTGACGACGCCGCCGAACTGCTCTCGCTGTGCCCGGCCTACACCGAGGTGACCCTCAGCTCGTTGCTCGACGCCGGTTTCCTGCTGACCCACGAACGGGGCTTCCGCCTGCCCGGTCTCGTCCGCCTCATCGTGCACAACGAGTCCGGAATGGACGTACCGGCCCAGCGCGGCGCCCCCGAACCCTCAGGAGTGTGAAATGCCCAGCCTGACCGGAAAAACCGCACTGGTGACCGGCGCCTCACGCGGAATCGGCCGCGCGATCGCCCAGCGCCTGGCAGCCGAAGGCGCGCTCGTGGCGGTCCACTACGGCACGAACGACGCCGCAGCGAAGGAAACCACGGACAGCATCGAACGCGCAGGCGGCCGGGCAGTCGCGATCCGAGCCGACTTCGAGACCCCGGACGCCGTGGACGTCCTGTTCCAGGGCCTGGCGACACATCTCCCCGGCCCGCTGGACATCGTGGTGAACAACGCCGCGATTGGTCACTCCGGCTCGCTGGAAAGCGCCACCGAGGCAGACTTCGACCGCGTCTTCGCGGTGAACGTCCGTGCCCCGTTCTTCCTCCTCCAGCGGGCAGTCCCGCACATGCCCGACGGCGGCCGAGTCATCAACATCAGCTCGTCGGTGACCAGGATCGCCGTGTCGCACGAGCTCGTCTACGGCATGACCAAGGGCGCGCTGGACATCATGGGCCGCACCTTGGCCTACACCCTCGGCAGGCGCGGCATCACCGTCAACTCGGTCGCCGCCGGCGTCACGGACACCGACATGATCGCGATGCTGAAGGCGATCCCCGAAGCCGTGGCGGGGATCAACGCCGCGACGGCGCTGGGCAGGATCGGCGAGCCCGCGGACATCGCCGGCATCGTGGCGTTCCTGGCCTCCGACGACGCCCGCTGGGTGACGGGACACCTGGTGGACGCGACCGGCGGCATGAGCCTGGGCCTGCCCATCTAGGCTCGTGCCGCGACAGCTCCGGCGGCAGCGTCAGCATTTATTCCTTCGTCGTAACCAACGACACGGGACGATCTTTCGTGGCGATAGCCGCGGTGACAGCACTGGTCACCGCCACGATCCCCACCGATCCCATTGCGACAATTGCCAAAAGCGTCCAGGGGATGAACACCACGGTGGTGCCGATCGCCTTGTGCACGGCGCCGCCGATACCCACGAGGCCCGCTCCGGCGACCACGCACCCGAGCACGAGACCGATGACCGCCACCCCGATGGCCTCGACCACGGCCACGCGCACCACCTGGGGCTGGGTCATCCCGGTCACCCTGGAGACGGCGAACTCGCGCCGGCGTTCGGACCCGGCGATGACCACCGAGTTCACGACGGCCATCAGCGCGTACAGCCCGGCGAGGCCCATCAGCACGGTCAGGATCTTGACGTTGCCGTCCTGGGCGTTCTCCGCGCGCGCGATCGCCCACTGCGACACCGTCTGGACCTGGCTGAAGCCCGCCTTCTCGATCCGCTCCGCGACGGCGTCCGGATCCTGCCCCTGCGCGACCTGGACGACGGTCTCGGTCGGCGCGCCCGCCCACACCTGCCTGGGCAGGGCCTGCCGCGGCACCAGGAAGCTGTCCCCCATCTCGAGCGTCTCCGGGTAGCCGCCGACCACGGTCAGCTGCAACGGTTGCCCGCCCGCTTCAGCCGGGAGCACCTGGCCGGGCGCGATCCGGTCGGCGTTGCGGGCGGGGCCGGTGAACACTGTGTTGCCGGCGAGCGCCGCCAGGTCGCCCCGAGCCGGTGGCAAGGTGTGCGTGCGCGCGTAGTCGGCCGCGTCCACCGCGACGATCCCCGAGTAGAAGTTCCGCTTGATCACCCGCTTGTTCTGCGTCTTCTCCGTGGTGATCGTGATGTCCACGGCGTTCTGCCGCGAGGCGACGGCCACGCCCTCGATACCGGCCAGCCGTTCCGCCTCCTCGCCCGTCGAGCTCACCACGAGGTGGGCGTTCACGGACCGCTTCGCCTCCTCGCCACCCGCGGCGGAGAGCGAGCCGAAGGTGCCCGCCAGTCCCAGCAGCAGCGCGACCAGCACGATCAACGGGGACGCCGTGGCGGCACTGCGCCGCACCCCGTCCCGCAGGTTGGCCTGCGCCAGGCCGACCAGGGTGCTGCCGGGCACGAGCACCCCGAAGAGCCACGCCGTGAACGGCACCACCAGCGGGCTCAGCATGCTCATGGCGACCGCGCCGAACATGGAGATGCCGAGCGCCGCCATCATCGCGCCGATCAGGTTGGCGCCCTGCGCCCACATCACCATGGAGATGGTGCAGAAAGCGAAGGAGAGACCGAAGAACCACCGCGAGACGGTCATCACCTCGGCGGCCTTGCCCGTCTCCCGCAACGCTTCCAGCGGCAGGATCTTCGCCGCCCGCAGCGAGGCGGTGAACACCCCGGCCAGTGCGACGCAGACGCCGATGATCCCCGAGACCACCACGGCCCACAGCGCCCACGGAGCGGTGAACCCCTCCGGCAACAGGCCGATCTCGACGAGCAGCCGGGTCTGCGCGTACTTCGCGATCAGTCCGAACGGCACCCCCAGCGCGGACCCGACCACGCCGAGCAGCAGGGACTCCGACAGCAGCAGCGCCCGCAGCTGGGTGCGGCTGCCGCCGGTGAGTCGCAGCAGGGCGAGGTCGCGGCGGCGCTGGGCGACGGTGAAGCTGAACGTGGAGCTCACGATGAAGACCGCGAGGAACATGGCGAGGAACGCGGTCATGCCCATGACCGTCGCGGCGGCCACGAACCCCTCGCGGATCTTGTCCTCTGCCTGGCGGGACGTCCCCGGCGGGATCTGCGGTTCGCCGGTGGCCGCCAGCACCAGCATCGAGGCCTGCACCAGAGCGACACCGACACCAACGCTGAGGATGGCTCCGATGAAGAGCTCCCACCGTTCGCGGAACGTGCTGAACGACATCTGGAACATGGCTCAGCTCTCCAGCCGGGCGAGCCGCTCGGCGACGTCGTGGATGGTCGGCATGTCCACCCGGTCCACGATCTGACCGTCGGCCAGGAAGACCACCGTGTCGGCGCTCGCCGCGACCGCCGGGTCGTGGGTCACCATGACGATGCTCTGGCCCACGGTCCGCACCATGTTGCGCAGCAGCTCGAGGACCATCTTCGCGGAGTGGGAGTCCAGCGCGCCGGTCGGTTCGTCGGCGAACAGCACGGCGGGGCGGGAGATCATCGCGCGAGCGATCGCGACACGCTGCTGCTGACCACCGGAGAGCTCACGCGGCTTGTGCGTCGCCCGGTCGGCGAGCCCGACGCTGGCCAGCGTCTGGCGGACGTCGCTCTTGGACACGCGCACGCCGGCGAGCTTCGAGGGGAACGCGACGTTCTGCTCCGCCGTCAGCGAGCTGATCAGGTTGAAGCTCTGGAACACGAACCCGATCGTCCGCCGGCGCAGCTCGGTGAGCTGGCTGTCCTGCGCCCTGGTGATGTCGCGGCCCGCGAGCAGGACGCGTCCGCTGGTGACCTGGTCCAGGCCGGCGGCGCAGTGCAGCAGGGTGGACTTGCCGGAACCGGACGGGCCCATGATGGCGGTCCAGGTCCCTGCCGGGCAGCTCAGGCTGACGTTGTCGAGCGCGGCGACGCCGGTGTTCTTCGCTCCGTAGTACCGCGTCGCCTGCTGCAACTCCACGGCCGAGCAACCGACGTTCGGCACCCCCTGCCGGTGACCGGCGGCGAGGTGCTGATTCCAAGACATGTGCAAACCCCCGTCTGCGGTGAAAAGACAACCGCTTGCACGGAAACTCAACCGCACCGCGCAGGCCGAGTCACTGGCCTTAACATCCGAGTCGGAGGTAGTGAAACCTCTACCTCCCACCGGCCCAACGCCGAAGTCGATGTTGACTACGGTGAGCGTTGTGCCGGGACGCAACGCACGCACGATCTGGGAGTCGATGGGCCTTCGCGGCTTCCTCCTGACCAGCTGGCCGTGGCGCGGCCTGTCGTACGTGCTGAGCACGCCGATCGTGTCGGCGCTGGTCAGCGTTCCGGTCACGGTGCTGTGCCTGCCCTGGCTGTACCTGGTCTTCCGGTTCATCGGGCCGCAGCCGATCGCGCTGGGCGAGGTGGTGCTGGTCGCGCTGGGCGGCCTCGCGCTGGTCGTGGCGGGCAGTCCGCTGGTGGCCCTGCCCGTGGCGCAGGTGGAACGGTTGCGGCTGCGGCTGATCCGGGCGGACCCGGTGTCCTGGCCGCACGCCACCACCAGGGGCCGCGGCTGGATCGGCTGGCTGCACCGCCGGTACACCGAGCCGGGGACCTGGCGGGAGGTCGTCTACCTGCTCGTGGTGTCCCTCGCGGTGCTGCCGTGCGCCGTGGTCTTCCTGACCCTGCTGATGGTCGGCTCGCTGGTCATCAGCCCGCTGGTGGTCGAGCCGGACGCTCCCCTCGCGCTCGGCCTCGGGCGGGTGAGCACGGTGTCCGAGGCGTTGCCGTACGCGTTGCTGGGACTGGGCTTGTTGCCGGTGGCGCTGTACCTGATCTCCGGGCTGGCCGGTCTGCACGGGGCGCTGGCCAGGAGGCTGCTCTCCGGCGCTTCCGACGACGAGCTGCGCAGCGAGCTGGTGGAGATCTCCCAGTCCCGCGAACGCCTCGTCAACGCCTTCGAGGCGGAACGGCGCCGGATCGAGCGGGACCTGCACGACGGCGCACAGCAACGCCTGGTGAGCCTGATCCTCCAGCTGGGCCTGGCGAAGGTGGAGATGCCACCGGACGCCCCCGGCACCGAGTCCGTCGCCAACGCCCACGAACAGGCCAAGCTGCTGCTGACCGAACTGCGCGAGTTCATCCACGGCATCCACCCGCAGGCGTTGTCGGACCTGGGCCTGCCGGCCGCGTTGCAGGAGCTGGCCGACCGCTCGGCGACCCCGGTGAAGGTCGACTGCACCCTCCCCGAACGCCCGCCCAGCGCGGTGGAGAGCGCGGGCTACTTCGTCGTCGCCGAAGCGCTGAGCAACTCGAGCAAACACAGCGGTGCCACCGAGATCCAGGTGTCCGCGAAGATCAAACGCAACGTCCTGACAGTGGAGATCATCGACAACGGCCGCGGCGGCGCCGACTCCGGCCGCGGCACCGGCCTCACCGGCCTGGCCGACCGCGCCGCGGCCATCGGCGGCACCCTGTCCCTGTCCAGCCCGATCGGCGGGCCCACCACCGTGCGAGCGGAGTTCCCATGCAGCCCCAAGTGATCCGCACCGTCCTGGCCGAGGACGGCGCACTGCTGCGGGAAGGACTCTCCGCGCTGCTCGACCGGTTCGGCTTCCAGGTGGTGGCAGCCGTGGGCGACGCGGAAGCCCTCATCGCGGCCGTCGCCGAACACGACCCCGACCTGGTCGTCACCGACATCCGCATGCCACCGGGCTTCTCCGACGAGGGCCTGCGTGCCACGGTCCGCCTGCGCCAGGACCGCCCGGACCTGCGAGTGGTGGCACTGAGCCAGTTCGTGGAAACCGGCTACGCCTCGGCCCTGCTGGACTCGGGCGGCGGAGTGGGCGTCGGCTACCTGCTCAAGGACCGGATCGGCGACGTCCGCGAGTTCATCTCCGTCCTGCACCGCGTGGCGGCCGGCGAAACGGTCGTCGACCCGCAGGTGGTCCGCAAACTGCTGAAGCGCAGCAGCACCCCGCTCGCCACCCTGTCGAACCGGGAGCTGGAGGTCCTCGCCCTGGTAGCGGAGGGCTACTCCAACGCGGCCATCGCCGAGAAGCTCGTCGTCTCCGAGGCCGCGGTGAACAAACACGTCGGCAACATCTTCACCAAGCTCGGCTTCACGCCCGGCGACGACCGCAACCGCCGGGTGCTCGCGACCCTCACCTACCTGCGCGACGGGGCTCAGCTGAACCGCCCGTGACCAAGCCCGCCGTCGTTCATCAGGACTCGTGGAGGTCCGTCTCGCTCAGGACCGGACTGCTGTCGTAGGTGCGTCCCAGGCGGGCCGCCGACCCGAACAGCGTCAGCTTCGGGTTGCGGATGGGTGATTTCGCGATGGTGTGGCGCTTTTTCGCGACAGCGCACTGGCCTTCGCAGGCGTGCTGATGCATCGTCTCGTCCGCGTCAGCACGCAGCGCGCTTGATGAGATCGGCCGTCGCCGCGGGCTGCGACATCATCGCGACGTGGGAGGCGCCGACCTCGACTGTGCGCGCACCGGCCCGCTGCGCGCCGGACGGCTCCCCCAGCGCGCACGTCGACCGGCCGCTGCCCGGCCCACATCAGGCCGGTGGTCGCCCTGGGCACATCGCCGGCGAACACGTCGCGGAACACTTCTCTCTTGATGTAGGCGTCAACGCTCGCACCGTTGGGGCGGCTTCTGCTTGTCGTCGGGCCTGGGATGTGCCTGCGCCGCAGGCATTTCAGTGTGGAACCGAGTACTTGACGAACAGTGAACGAAGCCGGTGAGTCGGCTCTGCAGCAATTCCGTCTCCGTCAAGTGCGTCGTGTCAGGTGAACGCCCGACATGCGAGCGCGACCGGCCGGTTTAACGTCATCTTCGTGAACGGACTGGGGTTTCCAGGACCAGAGGGGGTCCGGTCACTGCCCGTCCGGTTGAAGAGGGGGATACACGCATGTCCAGAATCGGGCGAATTCTCGCCAAGTCCTTTGCCGCCACCGTGGTGGCGGGAACGGCGATGGCCGGCCTGCTCGTCGCGCCCGCCCAGGCGGCGGAGGCGGACGCGTCGAGCGAGGTCGGCATCACATCGTCTGATGACGGCGCCTGCAAGACCAAGAAGACGGTCGGAAACGCGAGGCACAAGGGAGACGTATTCCACTCCTACGCCAAGACCACCGTGTTCAAGCACAACCACGTCGGCATCTACTACACGACGAAGACGATCGTCGAAGCGCCCGGCTCGGGTTCCAAGAGCAGGTCCGTCACGGCGTCCACGCTGAAGAAGTGCGGCCCCATCTACAAGATGTTCGTCGACACCAAGCAGTCCAACCGCGACAAGGCCGCCAACCACGCCTACGACAAGTTCCGCGGCCTGGCGTACGACACGAACTTCTACGACAACAAGGACAACAGCAACGGGAAGCTGAACTGCTCCGAGCTGGTCTGGAAGGCGTACAAGCACGGCGCCAACATCGACTTGGACGGCGACGGCGGGGAAGGCGTTTACCCCGACAACATCAAGGATGACAGCAGCACCGTGGTCTACCAGACCATCTCGTAACGACATTCGCGCAGCGGTGCGGCCTGCCGAGGGGTGCAGGCCGCACCGCCCACCGCTGGAAGGGATTCGGCCCGGTGCGCCAAGCCCGACTCATTGCGCTCGCTGTCTGTGCAACCCTGGCTGTGACGGCCTGCACGTCGTGGAAAGGCGGAGCAGCAGTGCACATCGCCGATCCCGATGTGGTGCAACTCGGCGAAGCCGCCATCGCGTTCTACCTCAGCCCGGACACCTCCGTCGACAAACCGAAGGAAAAGCAGCCCGCCTACCTGGTCCTGGTGCAGGCGGACGGCAGCACCCGGCTGGTCAAGACCAGCGGTATGGCCGAGCCGCACATCGCGTGGTCGGACGCCGGACTGTTCTTCAGCGACGACACCCGCGACTACGTCCTCGGCAAGGACGGTCTGGCCCGCTTCGAGAACAAGAAGGCAGGGCATCAGCAGTCGGCCTTCGCGCTGCCGGACGACAAGGGTTTCGTCGCGGTCTACAACGACGGCTTCTCCAAGTCCGGCTACACCAACCAGGTCGCCGTCACCACCTCGACCGGCTCCCAGCTCTACCAGGTCGAAGGAAACTACTTCATGAACGCGCTGTGCGGCGGTGTCCTCAATGGAATCGCCACCGACAGCGGCGCTCACTTCGCGGACTCCGCCGAGATTCCCGGCATGCGCTCGAAGGTCGAGCCCGGTGCCCAGCCGGAGCTGCTCTCCCAGCTGTACCCGGCAACCGAAGGACGCGAGAAAGTCCTTGCCTGGCGCGGAGTCTTCGACGCGGGAGACCACAACCGGCACGTGCCGTGCCACGACGGTGTCATCGCGTTCCTCTCCGACTACGCCGACGCCGACGGCAAGCCCCACATGACCGTCGTGTCGTGGGACATCAGCAACGGCAAGTACACCGAGCAACCCCTCGCCGACGGCCAGGGACGCCCCATCACCGAGAAGCTGATCGACCCCGAGACGTTCTCCCAGAAGTCCTACGACGCACGGGCACTCCGCGGTGGCCACCTCGAATGGCTCGCCGCCGACGGCCGGATCATGAGCACCGAAGTCGCCTCCGGGATCACCGAGCCGCGGTTCGACACCGGGTTCGTCTCGGGCAGCAACTCGTCCAGCCAGGCGATCTTCACGGACCGGTCGATCCACCTGATCCAGGAGAAGTTCGACGGCATGACTCCCGTCAGGATCAAGAAGTTCGACCGTGCCACCGGCAACCTGGTCACCGAGATCGCCGTGCCCGGCCTGGCGGAGCAGCTCGGCATCGAGCTCAACGTGCGGGGCACGGCCGTTCCTCCCACCGCCTGACCCCGCTACCTCCGCAAGGGCGCGGTCTCGTTCAGCTCGGCCAGCGTGATGACGCCGTCGTCCAGCGCTCGGGTGATGAGCTCGCTCTTGGTGCTCGCGGCACGTCCGACGCTCGCGTACTTCACCCGGACCCTGGCGATGTAGGTGTCGACGGTCTTCGCGGTGATGTGGAGCTTCGCGGCGACGAGTTCCTTGGAGGACGAGGCGAACCACGCCCGCAGCACCTCGGTCTCGCGCGGTGACAGGCGCGGCCGGTCCGGGGTGTCGTCCGCGGCGAGCGCGCCGGACAGCGACGGCGCGGTGTAGCCCCGGCCCTCCGCGGCAGCCCTGACCGCGGGGACGAGGTGCTCGGGCCCTTCGCGCTTGGTCAGGTACGCCAACGCGCCGAGGTCGATGCACTTGATCGCCGTGGCGTTGTCGGCGTGCTGCGAGTACACCACCACACGCCGTCCGCTGTCGACGAGTCTGCGCAGCTCACCGAAGTCCGGTTTGCCCGGCACCAGTTCCAGGTCGAAGATCACCACGTCCGCGTCCGCACCCCGGCCGGTCCACACGCCGGCGAGCCGGTCGCCCGCGTCGAGCAGATCGATCGGCGGATCGGCCTGCTCGCACCAGTACCGCACGCCCGCCGCGATCGCCGCGTGGTCGTCCACGATCACGGCCCTGATCAACTCGGCTGCCACTGGGCCTCCATCCACACCGTTCCGCCACTGTCGAAGACTTCAATCCGCACGTCCGGTGTGGCCGGCAACGGCACCGCGGGTTCGGCGCAGTCCGCGACCACGCTGACCGACACCGCATCGGCGCTGCCGACCACGGTGACCCGCGCCCACGAGCCCGCCGTGGCGAGCGCGGTGAGCGCGGCATTGGTCAGGTCCCGCCGCACGGCCACCGGTGGCGTCGGCCACTGGCCACGCGCGTCCAGCTCGACCTCGACCCCCTTGCGGTCCGCGATCTCCGCGCAGTGGCGCAGCTCGTGCAGCAACGGGTTGCCGACCAAGTCCGTCTCGGCGAACAACCGGCGCATCCGGGCGGCCTCGATGGCGCACCTGCGTTGCACCGCCGGATCCGACGGCTCGAGCACCCCGTCGGCGAGGCCGGTCAGCAGCGGCACGGCCGTGCCGCTCAACTCGGCGAACCGCTGAGTGCGGCGTCGATGCGCGGCCGACGCGGCAGCCTCCGCGGTGCGCGCCAGTTCGAGCTCACGGGCTGCCCTGGCCGCCTCGGCCGCGATCCCGCCCAGCACGGTCGCCACCACCGCCATGAGCAGCGGCAACCCGAACACCGTCACCGAGCCCGTGGTGAACCGCACCAGCGCCGCCCGGTTCACCTCGTGGAACACCAACAGGTTCGCCAGCGCGAGCAGTTCGTGCGTCACCAGGAAAGCCAGGAAAGTCCTGAATGGACGGTCGAGCAGAACCACGGCGCCGGCCCAGTTCGCCGCTCCGAACAACCAGTCCACAGTGGTCGACGTCATGCCGTCCGGCAACGTCAGGTAGGACAGCGCGGACGCCCCGAGCACCACGGCGATGGCGAGCCGGCGCCCGTTGCGCCAAGGTCGCCGCCGCACGACGAGCACCGCCTCGGTGGCCAGCACCGCGGTCAGTGCCGCGAAGGCAGCGAACTGGGCCGCCGGGTGGTCGTGGGATTTCAGGCCCTGCACCAGGTGGATCAGGCCGAGCACGTCCACCGTCAGCACGGCGAGGATCAACGTGGCGATCCGCAGACCGCGCTGCAGCTGCGCCCTCGTCTCGTCGTCACTCATCGGACCGCCACTCGAGCCGCACCACTGTGCCCGCCCCCTCGGCCGAGATGACCGCGGCCTTGCCGCCGACCCGTTCCATCCGGCCGTGCACGGACTCACGCAGCCCGCGCCGAGCGATCGACGCACCCTCGGCGACCGCGAACCCCTTGCCGTCATCGGAGATCTCGACCCGCAACGCGCTCAGGTCGCCCTGCACCCGAACCCGCGCCCGGTCCGTCCCGGCGTGGCGGCGCACGTTGTTGAGCGCTTCTCCGACCGCACCGCTGATAGCGCCCGCCACGTCGAACGGCAACGGCAACGTCCGCGGCGCATCGAACTCGACCATCAGATGGCCGGCATCAAGACCAGCGCGCAACAGGTCGACGAGATCGGCCTGTTCCGGCCTGCCCCCACCGGCGGAGGACCGCAGCCGGGCCAGATCGCGGCGGGCCTGCGGCGCCAGCCAGCTCGCCCCCGCCGGCACCTGCCCGGTGCCGACCATCAGCAACGTGGTGGCCGCCGTGTCGTGCAAGGAGTTCGCGAGCTCACGCTCCTCCGCACGCACGGCCGCCACCACAGCTGCCTCGCGCCGTGCCCGTTCAGCCTCGGCACCCATGCGGTCGGCTCGTTCCGCCGCGCGCACGACGACCGTCCAAGCCGCCCTGGACATGCCGGCCATCACCAACACCCACACCAGCGACGAGGTCGGGTTCTGCCCGGCCGCGGCGAAGATGACGAGCATCGAGCCACCGGTGACCAGCGCCGCGACCATGCCGGCCAGCGGGGCCGTGTACCACTGCCAGGTCACCGAAGCGAACGTGACGAGCAGCCGAAGCCACGCGGTGTTGCCGTCCTCCACCACGCCGGTCCAGAAGGAGCTGAGGCACAAACCCAGCAGCACAGCGACATCCAGCGCGACCGGCACCGTGGTCGTCCGCCGCAACCACCCCTGCGCACACGTCCAGATCACCGCGACGGCAACGGCCAGCGCCGTGGCCCCGAACTTGCCGGCCGAGGCTTGCAGCAGAGCGACCGCCCCGATCGGCGGCAACGTCGCAACGCGAACGGCAACGGCGTAGCGGCGGCCGAACCCGTCCAGCAACCGCACAGCTTCGCCAGCCATCCGCCCCCACCGCTCTCAACACGGCCTGCGCCGCGTCGATGACGTTACCGGTCAAGACGCGGCCGGCGCTGGCAGTTGCGAGCAATCCCTCTCCACCGGGCTACTGCTGGCCGTCGGCGATGACGTCCCAGTGCTCGATGATCTTTCCGTCGACCACGCGGAAGATGTCCGCGACGACGTGGTCGGAGCTGAAGACCCACACCAGGTCACCGTCGGCGAGGGTGTGGCCGAACTGGGTGCGACTGCTGGTGACGGTTCCGCTGGGCGGGGTGACGCCCTGCTGCTGCATGAACTGCTTGAGCGGCTCTGTCCCGTTCGCCGCCACCGGGTTGTGCTGGTAGTACCTCGGATCCCAGCTCGTGTCGATCACGGCAGCGTCGCCGTCGGAGAGCTTCCGATAAGCCTCGACCGCGAACTGGTGGTTCTTCTCCTCCTGCTCCTCGGACAGCGTCGGCGCCCCGTTCGGGTACCGGTACTGGTCGCTGAACAGGGAGTTGCCGCTGGCCGTGGTAGCCGGCACGGTCTGCGCGATGCTCCAGTGCTCGACCAGCTTGCCGTTGCCGACGCGGTAAAGGTCGATCTTGGCCTCGCCGGTCGCCTCATCCGCCGGGGTGGCCGAGGCGTGCCAGTGCACCGCCACCAGGTCACGGTCGGCAGCCGCGCGCTTGACGGTCGCCACCGCGCCAGGGATCTTCGCCTTGAGGTCCTGGAACTGCTTGACCTGACCGTCAGCTCCGCCCGGCACCGACTTGTCGTGCTGCACGTAGTCCGCACCGACGAGTTCCTTCACCACGTCGGTCTTGTTCTGGTTGAACGCCTCCGAGTACAGGCGCAGGACGAGCGTCTTGTTCTGCTCCTCAGCCGCTGACGACGAGCCGGCCGCAGGGGCGGTGCCAGACGCGCCGCTGCACGCGGTCGCGAAGAAAGCCGCGGCAGCAAGCCAGGGCAGCGTCTTCCGGTATCCCACTCGGGTCTCCACTCGTCTCATCACACCGGGGGTACGGCGGCCGTCCGTGCCGCTGTCGCCCGGTACGTTGAGTGATTAACGCCTTAACCACAAGGCGCCGCAGAGCCTGTTGAGATGGACCGGAAGAGCACACCTTCTGGACGCACGCGGACAACGTCCACAACGGACTGAGTCCGCGAAGCCCCCGCCTGAGCGAGGGCTTCGTTCTTGGTCGAACGGGTTCGGCGCCGGCTATCCCTGCACCACCGGGTAGATCTCGTCGGCGACGAGTCCGTGCGCCTCGCGGTGCACTCTGTGCGCCGCCTCCGCGTCCGGGGCCTCCACCAAGCAGAACACCTTGCCCGCCTGGTCGTCGACCCAGTAGTTGAGGTAGCGCACGCCGTGCTGCTCCTGGGTGCGCAGGTCGGCCTCGTGGGCTTCCGCCACGTCCTTCGCGGTGGCGCCGTCGGGCAGCTCGTTGTGAACGTCCATGAACAGCATCAGGTCCTCCTCATCGGACGGTGTGCGGGGAGGCTAGGCCGCGCCGCGTTCCCCGAGCGTTCCCACGCCGGCCGACGTAAGGTCTGCCCATGCCTGCCACCTGCCAGGTGCGCGTGCTCGGCGGGTTCAGCGTCATCGTGGACGGCCGACCCGTCCCCACCCATGCCTGGCGCAGCCGCCGAGCCGCCGACGTGGTGAAGCTCCTCGCGATCGAGACCGGGCACCGGCTGCACCGCGAACAGGTCATGGAACTCCTGTGGCCGGACCTGCCCGCCGAGGCCGCGGGCGCGAACCTGCGCAAAGCCGTGCACTACGCCCGCCGCGCACTCGGCGGCCCCGAGGCGATCGGGGTCGACGGCCACGTGCTGGTGCTGTGGCCGGACGGGTGCCTGGACTGCGACCTCACCCGGTTCGACCAGGCTGCGGACGCCGCACTGACCTCAGGCGATCCGCAGGCGTGCGCCGAGGCGGCCGCGACGTACAGCGGCGACGTGCTGCCGGACGACCGCTACGAGTGGTGGGCGGAAGAACGACGAACCAGGGCGAGGACCCACTACGTAGCGTTGCTGCGCGCCGCCGGTGACTGGACCCGCCTGCTGGAGCTCGATGAGACCGACGAGGAAGCACACCGCGCGATGATGCGGCGCCACCTGGCGGCCGGCCGGCGTCGCGAGGCGCTGCGCCAGTTCGAACAACTCCGCGAGGCGCTGCGCGAACGCATCGGCGTCGGACCGGACGCCAAAACGGTCGCGCTCTACCAAGCGGCCCTGGCGGAGGGCGCGGAGCCGCCGTCGGTGGCGCAAACAGTGGCGGTGACCCTGGCCAACGGGCTGGTCGCCTGGGGCCGGCGCAACGTCGAGGAGGCCGAGCGCCTGGCCAAAAGCGCCCGTGCGCTGGCCCTGGACGCGAACCTCGGCCACGAGCTCGGCGAGGCGTCCACGTTGCTGGCACTCGTTGCCTACGCACGAGGCACGTGGCACGAACAGTTCCGACAGGAGTTCGCCGACTCGGTCCGGCGGTCCGCGCAACTGGAGGGCGCCGTCTTCGACGCCCACCTGTGCTTCCAGGAGTTCTACCTGTACGGACCGGAGGGCCACGAGGGCGCGGAGTCGTTCGCCCGCGACCTGCTCGGCATCGCGATCGAGGCGGACTCGACGGCCGGCCGGGCACTGGCGGGACTGTTGCTGGGCGAGTTCGCGCTGCTGTCAGGCCACCTGGACGAAGCAGCCGCACACCTGAGCCAGTCACTCACAGACGCACAGCAGGCAGGCTGCCTCTCCGCGCAGAGCATCGCGCTCGAACGCGCCGCGGAAGTGCGCATCCGGCAGGGCGACCGAACCGAAGCCGTCGCCCTGCTCGACCGCGCCATGCCACTCGCCCGCGCGTCGGGCATCCGTTCCCACCTGGTCATCCGAATCCACGGCCTGCGCGTGCTGGCCGCCAGCGGCCTGGTCGAAGCACTGGGCGCGGTCCGCGAAGGCGAGCGCCTGCTCGCCGAAGCGACACACGTGTGCGATCCGTGCTCAATGGGTTTCCTGATCGAGGCGGCCCGCGCCTGCGCCCGCGCGAACCACCTGGGCCGGGCCCGACTGCACCTGGCCGAGGCAGAACGGATCAGCGGCCTGTGGCAAGGCGGCCCGTGGTCAGCCGCGCTGTGGGAGATCCGAGCCGAACTGCGGCGCGCAACCGGCCAAACCGCGCAAGCGGCCGCACTGTTCCTCGAAGCGGCCGACCAGTACTCGACCCTGCACCGTCCGATCGAGGAGGACCGCTGCCGAGCCGCCGCCGTCACGTTCGGCTGACCGCAGCGAGTTCAGGCGGATCTCGCCGGCGAGTGAAACGGTGTGGCCGCACCCCCGCGCGGCCACACCTCTTTCAGAGCCGCACGAGGCGGGACACCCGCACGGGCTCGGGTTCCTCGGCGGGCAGTTCCTCCGGCAACCACGCGCGCAACGCCCGCCCGAACTTCAGCAGCGTCCGCCAGCTGTCCCACAACGCCAGCAGCAGGCCGGCCAGCACCACCGACGCCGCGACCGCGAGCACGCCGTCGTCCTTGAGCAGCACCACGACCGCGACGGCCGCCCACAGCTCCACGACCGTGTACACGATCATGAGCAGGACCTGCTCCGTGTGCTTGCGACGGGCCCGCAGCACCTGTACGCGGGAGTCGGGGTCGGGCAGTGACCGGCGCATCGTGACCACTCCTGAACTCGGTGAACTCGTGTCACCGAGCAAACCGCCGACGCGCGGAGAAGTCTGCGTCATATGCCGCACAGGGCGCGCAATTCGTCTTCGTGAAGAATTTTTATGTCGTTCCGCCGGGTGACGATTATTTTCTCGTCACGCAGCACTTTCAACGTTCTGACCAGTGTCTCACGAGAGATTCCCACAATGCCCGCGAGTTCGCGCTGGCTGAGCGGCACGGTCGCGATCATGTCGTCCTCCTCGCGGTGTGCGAGGTTGAGCAGGACCGCGCCCACCCGGTACAGCGCCGGGCCGGTGCGGAGGTCCTGCTGGTCGCTCGTGGCGCGTTGGCGCGAGACCACGACGCACAGCAAAGCCCACGCGATGGATGGGCGCGCGTGGCACAGATCCTTCAGCGCCTGGCCTTTGATCATCAAGCCGTACACGCGGTCCACGGCGATCAGAGCGGCCGCGCGAGCACCGCCGTCGATCGCCGAGAACTCCCCGACGATCTCCCCGGGGCCGCGCACGGCGAGCACGCTCTCCTCACCCGTGATGGCAGTCCTGGTCACCCGGACTCGACCCTGCCGCACCACGAGCACGTTCCGCGACCGGTCACCCTGGTGACATATCACCTTTTTGGGCGCAAAATCCACCTTGGTCGCCACACTTCGCAACGCTGCGCGATCAGATTCATCGAGCATCCCCCAAAAAGAGCGGCCCTTCCCCATGGTTTCCATGATTGCGGCAAGTGCACCCGCCTGCCCTGACCCGATTGATCTAAATTCGAGCGGGAATAGGACACCACTCGATCACGTCCGGAATAATAGACCGCCACCGGTACGGTTGGGAGCCCTCGTGGAACAGACACCACGCGCCGAGCCACGGGCTGTCCTGGCCGTGGACGTGGAGAAGTTCAGCGATCCCAGCCGCACGAACCACCACCGGGAGATCGCGCAGGACGGTCTGTACGAAGCGCTGCACACGGCGTTCCACGAGAGCAACATCGGCGAAGGCAGCTGGTACGAGGAAGACCGCGGCGACGGAGCCCTGTTCCTGTTCACACCGGACGTGCCCAAGCAGGTGCTGTCCGAGTTCCTCCTCCGTCGGATGGGCGCGAACCTGCTGCGCTACAACGCCACGGTCACGCTGGAGGCACGCATCCGCCTGCGGGTCGCACTGCACTTCGGTGAGGTCACGGTCAACGACAAGGGCGTGGTGGGCGACTGCGTGAACCACACGTTCCGGCTGCTCGACGCCCAGCCGCTCAGGACAGCGCTCGCCGGGTCGTCCAGTCTGCTGGCCGTGATCGTCTCCAAGACGTTCTACGAGGACGTGCTGCGACACGATCCGGCCGCCGAGCCGATGGCGTACCGGCAGGTCGAGGTCAAGGTCAAGGAGACGAGCACCGAGGCGTGGATGCGCCTATCGCCCGAGTCGATGCACGCCGAACCTCGCCCTGCGGCACCGGTCGCCCCCGTCGCGGAGCTCCGCGAGCACACCCTCGTGGGCAACGGTGACCAGATCGGCCTGCTCGCCGAGCTGATCACCCGGATGCCGCTGATGGCTGGACTGGACGCCCGCCGGCTGTGCCTGGAGTTCGTGAACACCTCGCTGGCACCGGACCCGCTCGTGGTCACCGAGTTCACCGACGCCCGGCGGCACGTCTTCGCGATCGTCCTCGCCTGCGTGCACCGCCCCCGCGCCCTCCGCTCGTTGCTCCGGGCGCTGCGCCACCTGGAGCCGGAGGCCACCGAGCTGGAGCAGATCGCCGACGTCGTGAGCGGCATGGCTCCGCTGGAGCTGTTCTCCGACGACGACCGCAGGACGATCACGGAGCTGCTGCGCGGCACCGACTTCCCGCAGCTCTCCGAGTGCTACCGCGCGGCCGCGGGTGACCAGGCGGCGCCGTTGCCGTCCGGTCGCCAGGACCCGGTCGACGTGCTCGCCCGGCTGGAACACGTGAACGCCCGGCCCGACGGTCTTCCGCCGGCGTTGGCGTTGCTGGAACACCTCGCGCTGCACGCGGGCGACGTGCTTTCCCAGCGGTTGTGGCAGTTCTCGGAGCGGCAGGCGGCGGAGATGGGGTTGCACGCCGAGCTGGCCGTGTTGCGGGGGACGATCTCCGCGGTCGCCACCGAGGCGGTCGCGCCCACCGAGGCGTCGCTGGTGCTGCGCGTGCAGCCGCACGGTGTGCTGCCCGACCAGTACCTCCTCTCGGAGTGGCGGCAGACGCGGGCGCACTGGTCACCGCAGCGCGGCGGCGACTATTCCGGCAGTCTCGCCGAGCTGCGCGTGCGCGCCGGTGAGCTGGTCGCGGGAGCAGAGGGGTGGGCGGAGAACGCGAGTTCCATCTCCATCGAGTTCATCCTGCCGAAGGACCTGCTCAACCTACCCGTCGATCAGTGGCTCGCCCCGTCCGACGAGGTCGCCATGCCAATCGGCATCGACTACCCGGTCTGGCTGCGGTCACTGGAACGCAGCAGGGACAAGGAGAAACATCGGCGCTGGCGGCGGCGATACGCACAACTGCAGGCCTACCTCCAGGCAGGGGACAGCCCCATCGACGACGCAGTGCACCGCAGCCAGCTCGACGGACCACGACATCGGCATCTGCAGAAACTCGCCGCGAAGCTCGCGCTCGCCGAAAACGTCGTGCTGCTCGTGCTCGCCGATCCCCCTTCCTGTCCCGACAGCCTCGGGCGGCAGGAGGTCGCCATCGCGTTCAAGACCGGTGTCCCGGTGCTGCTCTGGCACCGGGAGGACTGCGCGAGCAAGGCGTTCCAGACCGCCGTCGAAGACCTCCTGGCCGACGGCGGTCTCGGCAAGCTGCTGGAGAACGTGAAGAAGCTGCGCGGCCAGGCGTTGATCTCCGACGACTGCGACACGCACCCCGGCTCCCACCTCAGCATCCTCGTCGACGACCCCAACCGTCAGGTCGAGCCTCTGCCGCAGGAGGTGACGGCGCCGTGAACTCCACTGCGGCCTGGCACGTCTACACCGGTACCGGACAGCCGCGCACCGATGTCGACCTCCGCACCGACCTGCCGGAACCACCGCCGTGGCGGTCGTTCCGCGGCGGTCCCGCACTGTCCACACCGGACGGTGAGGAGCACGACAACAGCAGGCGGATCGGAGCGCCCGGCGCGGACACCGCCTACCCGGCGGACCGGCACGAGATCGACATGGTGAACGCGGCGCTGTTGCTGCGCCGGCCGTTGCTCGTGACGGGTGGTCCCGGCACGGGCAAGACGTCGCTGGCGTTCCGGGTCGCGCGTGAGCTCTCGCTGGGGCCGGTGCTGACGTGGCCGATCACGTCCAGCTCCAAGCTCCGGCAGGACGGGTTGTACGAGTACGACGCCATCGGGCGCGTCAACGCCAACAGCGCCAAGGCGAGCGGTGTCACCGACGAGCCGACCGACATCGGCAACTTCATCCACTTAGGACCGTTGGGCACCGCGCTGCTGCCGTTCGAGCTCCCGCGGGTGCTGGTGATCGACGAGATCGACAAGGCCGACCTGTCGCTGCCCAACGACCTGCTGGCCACGCTGGAGGACGGCGAGTACCGGGTGCGCGAGCTGGCGCGCGTCGCCCGGCGGACACCGAAGGTCGTCGTGCACACGGCGGATCCGGGCGGTAGCGCGGAGATCGCAGAGGGCCGCGTGGTGTGCCGCGCGTTCCCGTTCATCGTCTTCACCAGCAACAGGGAACGCGAGTTCCCGCCGGCTTTCCTGCGCCGCGTCCTCCAGCTGGAGATGCAGCCGCCGACCGAGGAACAGCTCGCGAGCATGGTCGCGGCGCACTTCAGGGACGCCTCCAGCACCTCGGCGGAGCTGATCCGGAAGTTCCTGCGCCGCAGCGAGTCCGAGGGCGGCCTGGCCATCGACCAGCTCCTGAACACCGTTCAACTGGCCACGACGTCGACCGGCCTCACCTCCGACCGCGCGTCGTGGGAACGGCTGCGCGACGCCCTTTGGCACCGGCTCTCCACCACGGGGTTCGAATGAGCGCCGCGGAGCGGGACCTCACCGCGCGGGACATAGCGGAGGCGCTGTGGCTCGCCAGTCACGTGTGGCGCGTGAGCGGAGAGGTCGCGGAACCCGGCGCCACCCCGGCGGCCGCGGCAACCCGGCACCCGGCTGTTCCCGTACCGCTGCCGCCGCCCACCGATCAGCCGAACGTCGAGCGGGAGACGCGGCCCCTCCCGCAGGCACTCGAACTCCCGGAGATCGAACAGTCCGAACAGGACGTTCCGCAGCACACCGGCACGACCCTGGAGACCAGCGGGGTGGTCAGAGCTGCCGAGCATCTGCCGCAGACCCGCGCCATCTCCCGCGCCCTGCGCCCGCTGGCCGCACTGGTGCCGTCGGACCGCGAGGTGGAGTTCGACGAGGAGACCACCGCCGTCCGCGTCGCCGAGACCGGTGTGTGGCTGCCGGCCTTCCAGCCCGCCATGGTTCACCCGTTCGAGGTCGTCCTCGTCGTCGACACGGCGTCATTGGAGATCTGGCACCGCGAGATCGCCGACTTCCGCGCCGTCCTCGAGACGCAGGGCGCCTTCCGCACGGTGCGGTTGTTCTTCGCGGACTTCAGCGTGGAGACCGCGGTCGAGCTCGTGCTGCGCGGCGGCGCCCCCGACGGTCCCGTTCGCAGCCCGGCGGAACTGCTCGACCCGACCGGCCACCGCCTCGTGCTCGTGCTGACCGACGGCGTCGGCCGCGCCTGGCACACCGGCGCCGCCGACAGAGTCGTCGGATACTGGGGCCGCTCGGTGCACGTGAGCTGCCTCCACCTCCTGCCGTACGAGCTCTGGAGCTGGACCGGCATCACGACCACCCGCGTGCAGCTGCACGTGTCGGCCGCCGGCGCGCCCAACAGCCGCATCCGCTACCGGCTCACCGACCCGTCCGACGAACGCCCGCCCGACACCGCGTTGCCGGTGCCGGTCCTCGAGCTGCGGCCCGACTGGCTCGACCTCTGGACGCAGCTGGTGACCTCCGCGGGCCCGGCGGTCCGGCTCACGACGTTCTTCGCCGACCCCGGCGCCAAGGAGAGCAGCGTCGAACTCGACTCCCAGCTCGACCTGAGCCCGGCCGAACGCGTCACCCGCTTCCGCACCTACGCGTCCCCGCCCGCGTTCTCCCTCGCCGGAGTGCTCGCGGCCACCCCGGTCCCGCTGCGGCTCCCGGTCATGACCGCGGTCCGCAAGACCGTGCGGCCGGACACCAAGCTCTCGCACCTCGCCGAGGTGCTGCTCGGTGGCCTGATCGAACGCGAGGAAGGCACCTCCGGTACCTACGAGTTCCGAGAGGGGCTTCGCCAGGAATTGCTCGCCACCTGTTCCAGAGCGGATACCGCACGCGTTCTGCGGACAGTGGCGGACTTCCTCGGGCCCAATGCAGAGGCCACTCGCGGCCTGAAGGAGGCACTCGACGACCCGAGTGCAAACATTTCGGCCGCTACCCCCGAATCGCTACCACATCTGCGGTTGCAGCAGGTCATATTCCGCGCAATGTCCGGGCCCTACGCAAAACGCTCCAAGCTTATCAGTGCATTAATCGAGGACTTCACGGGACCGCCCGCAACAGCAAAGGAAGCGGGCGAGATAATGCCGCGCATGCGCGCGAATGACGCAGAGTCGTCACCCACATTGATTAATGATCCGCCTTCCCCAGGAGGGAATTTTGTGACGCTACGCGATGACGCCTCGTCCACGCTCCTGGGGCGACATGAAGATGTTCCACGAGCTTGGTCGGCTCCCCAGCGGAACTTCAACTTCACCGGCCGGTCCCAGATGCTCACCGACCTCCACGACCGCCTGACGTCCAGCGACACCAACTTGACGGCAGTGCTGCCGGAAGCTCTTTACGGACTCGGCGGAATCGGAAAATCACAGGTCGCGATCGAATACGCATACCTGCACGCCGACGACTACGACATCGTGTGGTGGATTCCTTCGGAGGACCCGACACACATCCGCTCGGTTTACATCGCGTTGGCCGAAAAGCTCGGAATTCCCAACACCGGTGCCGTCAACGCGGTCATCGAGGCGGTGCGTGAGGCATTGCGCCGCGGTCATCCGTACCGGCGGTGGTTGCTTGTGTTCGACAACGCCGAAAACCCAGAAGAAGTTCGTCCTTTCTTCCCCACCGGCGGTTCGGGACACATCTTGGTGACATCGCGCAACTCCCAGTGGTCCAGCGTGGCCCAGACCGTCCAGGTCGACCTGTTCAGCCGCGCGGAGAGCAGGCAGCTGCTGCAGCGCCACAACCAGGGCCTCGGCGACGACGACGCCGAGCAGATAGCGGACGTGCTCGGCGATCTGCCGCTCGCGATCGAGCAGGCGGCGTCCTGGTTGAGGGAAACGGGGATGAACGCGGGCGAGTACCTGACCCTGTTCGCGCAGAAACGTGCGCAACTGCTCGAATCCGGCCTTCCGCTCGATTACCACGTGCCGGTCGCCGCGGCGTGGAACGTCTCGCTCGACCGGCTCGGCCAAGAGAACCCCGCCGCGCTCCAACTGCTTCAGGTGTGCTCGTTCTTCGCACCTGAACCGATCAGCCGCAGCCTTTTCATCGAGTTGCAGGGAATCCCGGTCCCCACTGAACTGGGCGAGGCCTTGCGCGATCCGCTGTTGCTCGCGAAAGCGATGCGGCAGATCAACCGGTACAGCCTCGCGCAGATCGACCAGAACAAGTCCACCATTCTGCTCCACCGGCTGGTGCAGGCCGCGTTGTACGACCGGATGACGCCGCAGGAACGCTCGCAGATGGGCCACGCCGCGCACATGCTGCTCGCGACCGACGATCCCCGAGGCCCCGGCAGCGAGAAGAACTGGCCCAAATACCTCGAACTGCTGCCGCACGTACGTGCCTCCAAGATGCACGAATGCGACGACCCGTGGGTCCGGCGCACCGCGCTGCACAGCGCTGTCTTCCTCTCGGCGTGGGGTGACGACCAGAGCGGCCTGGTCTACTGCCAGGAACTATTCGAGCACTGGAAGCAGCGGTTCGGTGAGGACAAACCGGACACGCTCAACACGGCCAAGCAGATCGGCATCTGTCTGAGGGCGCTCGGCCGTTACAAGGACGCGCTCGCGGTCGACGAGCGGGCCTACGAGGTGGCGCAGGAACACCTCGGCAACGAATCCGAGAACACGCTCATTCTCGCCAACATGGTGGCTCAGGACGTGCGCGCGCAGGGCGAGTTCACCAAGGCGTGGGAACTCAGCGACAACGCCTACCGAATCGCGAAACGCCTTTACGGCGACGAGGACGGCATGACACTCGCCGTCGCCGAGAACCTCGGCATCGCACTCCGCCTCATCGGGAAGTTCTCCGACGCCCGCGACGTCGACAGGTCGACCTGGGAGATCCGCGCGCGGCTGCTCGGCGACGAGCACCGGTTCACGCTCTCCACCCTCAACAGCCTCTGCCTCGACATCCGTGAGTGCGGCGAGTACGTCGAGGCCAGGGACATGCTCGAAACCGCGGTGACCAAACACCGCCGCCTCTTCGGTGACGACCACCCGGACACGCTGCGGGCCATCAAGAACCTCGCCGTGACGCGGCGCAAGGCCGGCGACCACACCGGCGCGCTGCACCTCTCCGAGGAGGTGCTGCAGCGGTACACGAAGCGGTACGGCGAGAACTACCCCGGTTCGCTGGCGGCGTCGATGAACCTGGCCGTCGACCTGCGGCAGACCGGTGCGCTGGCCGAGGCGCGCGACCTCGGCGAGCACGTCGTCCAGGCCTACGCCGACACGCTCGGCGAGGGCCACCCGTACGTGCTGGCGGCGAAGACCAACCTCGCCGTGGCGCTGCGGCTGCTGGGTGACGTCGACCGGGCCTCCGCGCTCAACGAGGAGGCGTTCGGCAGCATGCAGGACGCGCTCGGCTACGACCACCCGTTCACGCTGGTGTGCGCCACCAACAGGGCGAGCGACCACGCGGCGTCCGACGACTTCGAGAAGTCCTACGCCCTCAACCAAAGGGTGCTCGAACGCTCGACCCGCGCGCTGGGCGAGAACCACCCGTCGACGCTGGCGTGCCTGGCGAACATCGTGCTCGACCTCCGCGGCCTCGGCCGCACGGCGGACGCGGAGTCGCTGCAGATCGACGTGATCACGAGGTTCCAGCGCGTGCTCGGCAAGAACCACCCGGCGACCATCGCCGCGGCCAGCAGCACCCGCGCGGACTGCGACCTCGAAGCTCTGCCGACCGGGTGAGCGCTCACTCCCCGACCCACGCCGCGATCGCGCGTGGGTCGGGGACGAGGCCGGTGCGGCGCCGCACCTCCGCGTGCAGGGCCAGGACGACCTCCGGCGTCCGCAGCAGGGCGCCGGCGGCGGGATCGGAGAGCCCGAGGCCGATCCACGCCGGCACGTCGTACGGCCGCTCGGCGATGTCGGCGGCGTACCGCCGTGCGGCGGCCTCGTGCTCCCCTTCCACGTGCAGCAGGTCCGCCGCGGTGGCGGTGGGGACGGTGGCCGCGTGCTCCGCGAATCCCGCCGGTTCCCGCAGCCGGATCCGGCGCAGCTCCGTGCGGGCAGGCGGTGTCGTCGGGCGGGGCGTCAGCATCGAAGGCGGCAACGGGTCCCCTGGCCGGGGTTCGCCGACCAGCCACGCGTCGGCGAGCCGTCCGACCGCCGCGGAGTCCGGGGTGAGGTGCCGGGCTCGCCACGTGGCCCGGTGGTCCTGGGCGGCAAGGCGCGCCTCCCGCCGGGGCAGTGCGCCGACCCGGATCTGGCTCCACTGCGCCAGCCTGGCGGCCATGACGGTGGCGAACCTGCGCCCGAGCTTCGTCAGGTCGCGGCACTCGCGCAGGATGCGGGCCGCGTGCGTGGTCTGGCCACACCAGAATGCGAACTCGAAGTCCGCACGCGCTGACGCGGCGACTGCACGGCGTCCGCGCCAGAAGTCGACAACGCCCAGAAACGCGTACACGCCTTGATAAAGTCCGCTGACCGGCCGTGGGTCGTCCCGCCAAGGCGCGTAATGGCGAGCAGGACCACCGATGGCGCACAACGGTTCCATCGTCGCGAGCGCGGTGAGTTTGGTGTGCTGCACCTCGTGGGCGAGGACCTCCGCGAACGCGGCCGAGTCCGGGGGCTCCGACATCAGCACGGCGCCGTACGCGTCGGCCGACGAACCGCTGAAGAGCTTCGCGTTCACCTCGGGCACCGGCACGATCGTGCTCACCAGAGCGGAGAGTGCGTTCGCGTGCGCCGCGCCCAGCAACGTGCACGCCTCCGCGAGCCCGCCCGCCCAGCGGGCCACGTCGCCCTCGGCCAGCCGCTGCGGCTCAATCTGCTGGGCGCGGAAGTCGCGGTGCGGCTCGACGTCGTCGAGCAACGGCGTGAAGACGCCGGCGCCGATCCGCCGCACCGGCGACCAGTTCTCGTCGTCCGGCACCCGGACCACGTGGTCGCGGCACGAGAACGAGAGCCGGCCGGAGATGTTGTCGGCGCGGGCGACGTCCCACGGCCGCGCGCCCGGCACGGTCGCGAGGCCCAGTGAGGGCACCGAGATCAGCCCCCGGCTCACCGGCACGTCAAGGGAGAACTCGACGCCGCAGCGGTGGGCCGCCGCCACGGCCACGCATCTGAGATAACCGATGCCCACCCACAGCGGTTCGGCGGAGTCCATCGTTCCGCGCATCCTGCGCAGCAGATCGGCGAGCCACACCCCGACCTGGGGCAGCAACAGCACTTCCCGCACCCGTTCCGGCGACTTCTGCTGGGCCGCCACGAGCAGGTCCCACGCCTCGTCGATGCCCAGCAGGAACTGCTGTTCGGAAGCCAGCTCCAGCAGTGCGCGCAATCCCACCAGCCGCGAGCTGAACTGCCCGTCGCTCAACAACGTCAACAGCTCGTCGTCGCCACCGCCACACGCGAGCCGGTCGATCGAGCGCAGGGGCAGCCGGTGCGGGCTCAGCACGTGATCAACGGCAGCGGCGGCCGCTCGTCGTGCCGCTCAGGCAGAGAACTTCCGCTGCAGTCGGAATCCTTGTTGCTCATCCGTGCGTTGCGCTGGCTGGGATCGGAAGCATCGCGCAACATGGTGAACACCGACGCCGCGACCGCCTCATCGCCGGTGTGCCGGAGCTCGTCAAGGGAAATGCCGGTCAGGTCGACGAGTTCACAACTCATCTCTGGAGCATCTTGCATGGGTCCTCCGGACTACCGACGGTGACACCGACGTCACTTGCATCATGCCCAATCGACCTGGGATATGGGAGATCCTTTCGCGTACTTGCGGGCTGCTCCATCCGCTCCAACTTCAGGAAACCACCTGTACCGAGCGTCGAAAATCCCGGCGGAGCACAAAAAGTTGACAGTATCTGGACAAGGATTCCTGGTGGACAAGGAATACCGTCATCGCATTGTGGTGCGGCGCCGGGTTTCGGTTCGGACGGGTCAGCTGGAGCGCGTGACCGAACCCGCGTCCGAAAGCCCCCGCAGCACGAGACTCAACGCGTGCGCCAGGTGCTCCTTGTGCTCGAAACGGGCGCACCATCGCGCGCCTGATGCAAGTGGTTCTGCTGTTGCCGCTCCAGCGCTGCCAGACGACGACGCCACCACTCGGCAGCCGTCACCAGCCGGTCGGCTGACGCTTGCCCACCATCCGGCTCTCCACCTCTACTACCCGAGGATGACTTGCGACCCGTCTGCAGGTTGAGGCGGCGCCGACGGGAATTGGTAAGAGTAGAGCTGTGCATCGCCATCTGCGTGAGGTCGGCTGGTCGTGACCGATCCTTCTACCAAGGTCCTGGTAGGCAGGCGCTGGCTCGTGCTGGCGATCTTGTGCGCCAGTCTGCTGCTGGTCTCCGTGGACGCGACCGTGCTGCACATGGCCCTGCCCGCGTTGTCAGAGGACCTGCGGCCCACCGCCACCAGCCAGCTGTGGATCATCGCGGTCTACTCACTGGTCGCGGCGCCACTGCTGCTCGCCTTCGGCACACTGGGCGATCGCTACGGCCGCCGCCGGATCCTGGTGCTCGGCTACGTGGTGTTCGGTCTGGCCTCACTCGCCTGCGCGTGGGCACCGAACGTTGCGGTGCTGATCGGCGCGCGAGCAGCGCTCGGAGTGGGCGGCGCGATGATCATGCCGGCCACGCTGTCGCTGTTGCGCCAGGCGTTTCCCGACCGTGCCGAACGGCAGACGGCCATCGGCATCTGGAGCGGCGTGGCCGGTTCGGGAGCGGTGCTCGGACCGCTGCTGGGTGGCTTCCTGGTGGAGACGTTCTCCTGGCACGCCGCGTTCCTGATCAACGTGCCGGTGATGGTCGCGGCGATTCCGCTGACCTACTGGCTCGTCCCGGAGTCCGCAGATCCGCCGGACGGGCCGTGGGACGTGCTCAGCGCGGTGCTGGCCGCGCTGGGCGTCGTGGCGGTCGCCTTCGCGATCAAACAGACCCCGCACGGCGGCACGATGTACGTGCTCGGCCCGGTGGCGGGACTGCTCGGATGCCTGCTGCTCGTCGCATTCGTCCGGCGGCAACGACAACTTCCGGTGCCTCTGCTCGACGTGACGCTGTTCCGCAACCGGGCGTTCAGCGTCGCGGTCAGCAGTGTGCTGCTCGTCCTGACCTCGTTGGTCGGCCTGGGCCTGCTGTTCGCCCAGTACCTCCAGCTCGTGCTCGCGCTGCAGCCCATGCAAGCCGCGCTGCGACTGCTGTTCGTCATGGCCGCCGCCGTCATCGGCAGCGTCGTCGCCGGCCCGTTGTTGCAGCGGTTCGGGAATCGCCGGGCAACGGTCGCCGGTTTCGCTGTCAGCGCGGTGACACTGGCATGCGCCGCCGTCGGTCTGACGGTGACCGAGAACCTGTGGCTGCTCGGACCCGTGCTGGCCGCGACCGGGTTCGGTGTCTCGATCTCGCTCACCGCGGCCTCCGACGCCTTGCTCGCCGCCGCGCCGGCCGAGCAGGCAGGTGCCGCGGCCGCTGTCGAAGAGACCGCCTACGAGCTCGGCGCCGGATTGGGCGTCACGATTCTGGGCAGTGTGGCGACCGTGATCTACTCGGTCAGCCTGACCGGCCTGCCCAGCACTGCCACGCAAGCGCGAGACGGTCTCACCGAAGCGACGGCCGTTGCCGCCGCACTACCGCCCGAAGCCGGCACCGAGCTCCTCGACCTGGCCCGTGCCGCGTTCGTGACCGGCATGCGCGCCGCGATGGTGGCCGGTGCCGTTCTGTTCGTCCTGGCCACGATCGCTGCCGCGCGTGCGCTACCGAAAACAAAGGAACCGCAACAGTGACCGAGCTGGACATCCAGACCACCACAACACATTCGGCTGAGCCGGGTGTCCGCGGCGGCTGGCGCACACCCGACCGCCTGTACCGGATGATCAGCAGCCCGGTACTGCGCATGATCCTCGGCTGGGACCTGCCCCGCTACGACCTGCGCGTGATCAGCCGCCGCCCCGGCACGATCTGCCTGGAAGTCGGCAGCGGAGGAGGCTTCTACACCGCCGCGCTCAAAACCCACCTGGGCAACGAAAACACGCTGATCGCCCTCGACCCGTCACCGTCAGCCATGCAATCGCTGGAGCGCCGGCTGGACGGGCTGCCGGGCGCACAGATGTCCTATGTGGCCGGTGACGGCTGCAAACTTCCGCTGGCCAACGACCAAGCCGACACGCTGTTCTACGGCTACAGCCTCGAAGAGATGCCCGACCCGCTGTCAGCCATCCACGAGGCGCACCGGGTCCTTCGACCAGGCGGAGAACTCGTCCTGTTCCTCTGGCGCCCCGTGTTCACCCGGCATCGCCGGCGCCCAGTCATCGCCCTGCTGGACGAACTCTTCGAACGCCGTCACACCGCCGCCGGCCCGCAGAACATCCGCCTGATCTACCGAAAGCTCACCGAGTAACCCCGCGCAGCGCAGACCAGCCGTTGGCGCCACGACTCCTCCACCTGCCGTGTCGCTGTCGCACCGCCACACCCGCCCGGCCGTCAGCCCTTCCTGGTCGGCCGTCAGCCCGAAGGTGCCGAACAGGTCGCGGAAGCAGTCGTGGTCGTGCGGGCGGAACTCGCGTCGGTCGATCCCGGCGCGTTGGGTGACCGCAGCCAGGCGCAGGTCCCCCGGCCCGGCCCGGCCCGGCCGTCGTCGGCCGGTCGGGAAACCGTGATGTACCTGCCGGTGGCTCCTCCTGCGGGCTCGATCGGGTTGGTGCGGCGGCAACCGGGCTCAGTGCTTGAGGACCATGGCCGAGAAGGTCGCCCCCAGCCCCACCGAGGTCATCAGGTAGCGGTCGCCGGGCCGCAGCCGTCCGGCGTCGACCGCGGCGACCTCGGCCAGCTCGGCGGCCTGTGCGCGGGACAACCGGGCCGGGATGCGGTGGCCCTTGTGCATCCCGCCCTCGGTGATCGCCTCCTTGGCGAAGTCGAGGTGGACGGCGCCGTCGCGGCCGACCGTCACCTGGTAGTTGAGGTCGGTCTCGAGCAGCACCAGTGGCCCCGGCACACCGAGCGCGGACCGAATCCGTCCGAGGAAATCTGGTGGAATCTCCGCCACGTGTCACTTCCCGTCTGCGCTCAAGTTGCCGGATGACGTCGATGAACATATTGGCCCAGTGCGATCCGCAGGTAGGGACGGGAAGCGCGCACTTCCGAACCCGGCTGATCGGGTATGGCCGCCGGTCGCGCCGGACCATCGCCCGAATGTGCGCCCCGCACGACCAGGAGTGATCTCACCAGCGCTGCGTAACATGGCCGGGGAAGAATCGAGTCAATTGGTTCGACGCTTGCCCCGGCAACTCGAAGCGGCAACCGGACGCGGGAGCAATTTCTGTGAATGATTCCAAAAAACGTCGTCTTCGGCATGCCCTGGTTCGCGCGAATATTGCCATTCGCACCGAACGCCCGCTCTACCCCGAGTACAGCAATCCGGTCGACGACTCGCTGGTCGATGCTGTCGGCGAGCAGGGCGTGGCCACGCTGAAGTCTTGGCGGCCGATGCGGAAGCTGCGGTGCAGCACCACCTGCGTCTCGACGTGGTCAAAGCCGTCCTGCCCCTCCACCCGGCACCCTCAGCCTGTGGCTGCAGGAGCTCACCGCTTCTCCCACACGGGTTCCGATGGCAGCCCGAGTTGTGCGCAAGCGCGGTCGGTGAGCTCCTGCACCAGCGCCGTCTTCGCTCGCGCATACTCATCCGATGCCGTGCCGCGACGATCGCTCGCTTGAGCTGCGCGTAATCGGCCGCGTCCGCGGGATGGGCACGCAGGTGGTCCCGGAAGATCCGCTGGTTGCGCGTAGGCCAGCTCTCCGGGCTCACCATGTGCAGGACATGGCTTCGGACGCCGCTGTCTGCGCGGACGTACAGCAGCCGTCAGTCATGCCGTTGTCGTGCGGGTGGAAGCCGAGGCCGGCGAGCGCCGCCTGGTGGGGTCGAGCGTGCCTGAGGTCGCAGTCGGGGTCGTAGTCGACTGTGCGGATGCTGCTGGACGCCGACACGGCCGTCATCCTGGGTCAGCGCACGCTGCGATGTCCACGAACTTCCACCGGGCCCACCGGCTCCGTGTCTGGCCTATCACCCATTTGGTGGTCAACGAGACGTGGTACGGCAGCGTTGTCGAAGCGTCGCGTCCCCCGCAGGGTCGGTCCCCGGCGTTCGTGTTCGCGATGTGCGACCTGGAGTGCCCGCTTCGCGATGATCTTTGAGGGTGACATGACGCGGTGGATCACCAAGAACGGCAAGCGCATTCCGCTGAGCGGCGGCGGTAAGGGCGCGGGGACGGTGGTGGCGGCCGGCGTGCTGGCGGTAGGACTTTCGGCCGGTGCCGGCGGCGGTGGTCTGACGCTGGGCGGGTCAGGCGTGGCGTCGGAGGTGGGAGCCGGTTCGCAAGGAGCCGCGCAAGGTGCCGGCTCGGGAGGGTCACCGCAGCTCAAGGTCCGCAAGTCCGACGGGCAGAAGTCGGCACGCAAGGGCGATGCCGACGCAGCCTGGCAGCGCCTCGGCGTGCGACAGCTCAAGCGAACCGCACGACAGCAGGCCGAGTGCGTGGCGTCGTCGTTCGGCCAGATCCGCGACTTCTTCACCCGTACCCGCTGCACCTCGCTGGAGCGGGCTCTGTTCCTGGTCGGAGACGGCGCGGGCAACTCGGCGGTGGTGTCGGTGGTCTGGGTGGGGCTGGCCTCCGCGCGCGACGCCGACAGGTTCGAGTCCGTGATGAAGATCCACGGCAGCGGTGACATCTACCCGCTCGGCTCCTCCTTGCTCGGGATGGCCGACATCCGGTTCACCGGCCTGCGCTACGGCAGCGACCGTGACGGCAAGAACGTCACCATCGCCGAGGCAGAGCTCGCCGGCGGCAGCATCGACCACGACACCCTGGACGCGATCGCCGAGGTCTCCGCCTACCTCCCACGCATCTGACCAGCACCCGCAGATCTGACCGGCGCTCGCGCGATGTGTGGAAGCACGAACGTGGTGATGCACGAAGCGCCGAGGGGCTTCCCGTTCTTTACTTCAGCTCCGGTCCGAGCGGTTCGAGTCGCGCCGGCACGTGCTTGTGCCACGGTGTGCCGGCCCACTCGTCGCGGTCCTCGGCAGCGGTGAGTTCGTTGGGAGCGACGCCCGTTCGCTCCTGCACCGTGAGGCCGAGGCCGTTGGGCAGCGAGATGTGGCCGGCGCGCATCGAGTCCGTGGTGTCCACCGACACCTCCGCACTGCCGCGCCTGGTGGTGAGCCGGACCCGGTCTCCTGTGGTGACGCCCAGCCGCGTCGCGTCGGCGGTGCTGATGCGCAGGCGGCCGTCCGGGTCGCGCCGGCGCCAGCTGGGATCGCGCATGATCGTGTTGGCTGTGAAGGCGCGGCGTTCGCCTGCGGACAGCACGAATGGCCAGTCCGGATCGTGTTGTGGGACAGGGCGTTCGCGCAATGCGGCTACCGCAGCGAGCAGTTCCGGCACCGCGAGGTTGATCCGGTCGCCAGGCAGGCGGTGCCACGACGCGTCGTAGTCGTCGACGGTTATGTGCACACCGTGCGGGCCGTTGATGATCGCGTCGAAGAGCCGCTCCCCCGCCTCCAACCCGGACCCGTAGCCCGCCTTCTTGACACCAGCAGGGTTTTTGCGGGCGCACTCGTGGGCGGCCATCCACAGCACGGCGGCCGCTGCGGCGTCGTGCGGCAGCGTCGGGCCGAGCGTGCGGTACAGCAGCACGGACGCGAGCCGCCGCTTCACCGGATCGGCGAGGACGGCGAGGAACGCCTGCGCGAACTGGACGCGTCCGGCGGCTGCGGCCGCGCGCAGCGGTGCGTAGTCGGCCTCGGTGAGCGCGCCGGACGCCTCGACGAGCCGGGCGTGGATCTCCGGTTCGGGCAGCACGCCTTCCGGTGCGGGTACGACGGGGTGGCGTAGGTGGAAGATGTTGCGCGGGAAGTCGAAGTTGAAGAACGTGGCCTCGAACTTCTCGAACTGCGTCGGGGCGGGCAGCACGTAGTCGGCCAGGCGCGCGGTCTCGGTCATCGCGACGTCGATCACGACCACGAGCTCCAGCGCCCGCAACGCTTCCCGCATCCGGGCCGAGTCGGCCAGGGAGTGCGCGGGGTTCGCGCTCTCGACCAGCATCGCCCGGTAGCGGGCCGGGTGATCGGTGAGGATCTCCTCGGCGATCACGTTGCACGGCACCAGGCCGCTGATGATCCGCGCACCCGCGACCGGGCTGCGCGGGCCCTTCCCGTCGGCGTGCCCGCGGTCACGGCCGATCGGCACCAGGCTGGACGGCACGTACTGGGTGCCCCGCTTGCCGAAGTTGCCGGTGAGCAACCAGACCAGCTTCTCCACGTAGCTCACCAGCGTGGAGTCGCGGTTCATCTGCACCCCGAGGTCCTCGAACACGGCCACGGACTCCGCGGCGGCGATCCGGGCGGCGACCGCCCGCACGAGCGTCTCCTCGACCTCGGCGATGGCGCAGTAGTCGCCGACCGAAACCTGTTGCAGGACAACGGTGACGGCATCGAGGCCGTCCGCGTGCTCGGCGAGCCAGTCCGCGGCGATCAGGTCCTCCTGCACGAGCACGGCGGCCAGCGCGGTCAGCAGGTAGAGGTCCGTGCCAGGCCGGACCTGCAGGTGGAAGTCGGCCAGCTCCGCCGTCTCGGTCCGCACGGGGTCGATCACGATCATCGACCGCGCTGGATCCTTGGCGATGTCCTTGAGCACCGACCGGGCCCGCGGAAAACCGTGCGACTGGTAGGGGTTCTTGCCGACGAACAGCGCGACCTCGCAGTGCTCGAAGTCCGCGCGGACGATGTTGCCGAGCATGCGGGCGTTCACCCAGAACTCGCCGGTCTTCTCCTGCGCGAGCGCCGACGAGCGGTAGCGGGCACCGAACGCCGCCAAGGTGGCGGGCGAGTAGGCGCCGCCGAGGTGGTTGCCCTGGCCGCCGCCACCGTAGTAGAAGATCGTCTCCCCGCCGAAGGTGTCGCGCACCTCGCCCAGCCGCGCCGCGATCTCGCTGATCGCGGTGTCCCAGTCAATCTCCTCGAAACCGCCGTCGGGACGCCGGCGCAGCGGGTGCGTGATCCGCCCGGTGTCGCCGTTCTGGTGCAGGTCAAGGCGCAGCGCCTTGTTGCAGGTGTAGCCCGCCGACGCGGGGTGGAGCTTGTCACCGCGGATCTTGTCGAACGACCGGCCGTCCTCGCCGACGAGGATCTCGATCCCGCAGTTGCACTCGCAGAGGATGCAGGCGCTGGGTTTCCACATGGGCCAGGCTCCTAGTCTCGTCGCTCCAGCAGGGGCGCGATCTCGACGAGCACGTCGTCGAGCGGGCCCAGATCACGATGCGCACGGCACAAGATGATCGCGCCCTCGACAACGGACACGATCAACGTCGCCAGCCGCTGCGCGCGCTGCGCGTTGAAACCGCTGGCGGACAAGGCTTCGGAGAGACTGGCCTGCCACTGAGCGAAGATCGAACGCACCACATCGCCGGCATCGGGGACGATGTCACGGCTGTCCAACGCCATGGCGGCCACCGGGCAGCCCGCCCGGAAATCGGTCTTGGTCAGCGCGCGCTTCCAGAAGGTGACGAGACGTTCCACCATCTGCTGCACGTCACCCTCGGCCGCGGATTCGCTGACCATCGTGGCGATGTAGTCCCCCGCCTGCCGGACCGCGCCCAGGACCATCTCGTTCCGACCACCGGGAAAGTGGTGGTACACGGAACCTCGCGGCGCGCCACTGTGCGCCAGCACCGCATCGACCGTGACACCGGCCGCGCCACGTTCCCGCAGCAACAGCACGGCGCTGTCCAACATCCGCTGCTTGGTGCCCCGCCTGCCCTGATCGCCCATCACACCTCCCTGCCTCAGGAGTATGACAGATACCATAGTCACCTGCCGCCGATCACGGGTCTGCGCCGCGATGTCGTCCATCGGCGTCGAATCGAGTTGCCGCTCGCGACAGACACCGTTGAGCCGTGTGAGCAGACTGCACCTCGCAGGCTCGCCCGCCTCTCCCGATGTCACTTCCACCGCGTCCGCCGCTACTTTCGAGCCACGAGCCGCCGGAACCGCGCCCGCAGCCACCTGGGGCCGCCCAGCGGGAACGCACGATCTGACACGTGAACACCAAAGCCTGCAGGTAGATCAACCGGTCGAGCGCCCACGCTCCGCACGACGTCAGCGAACCGGCTGCTCGGTGACCGGTTGGTCGACGCCTGCGTGATGCTGGATCCACAGCCGTTGCCCGCCGAGATCGGTCTCGAGCACCATCTCGACCTCACCTGCGACCCGATCGGCGGGCTGGTGCAGATCCCGTGCATCGAGATCGATCTGGGCCGGATTGGCCCCTTGGGCAGCCACCCGAGCACTCGCCACACTCGATCCGCACGGGCCGCCACACCCGCCCCGCCACTGAGGCGTTGACACGATCGCGACCGCCTCGTCTTCTGCTCGCAATGGGCGAGATCCTTTCCGGCCGCCGACACCCCGGCCGTGCGGAGCTGTGGCCTGCGCGCGACCGGGAGAGGTGTTCCACGAGGGACGAAGGTCAACCGCGACGCGGTGTCCAGATTCGTGCAGCACCCAGATCACGAACAGCGTGAACTCAGCGGCGTCGTAGGTCACATGGTGGGGCGCGCACAACGTCGAAAGCCTCAGTCGAGTGGTTCGGTATCAGCCAGGTCTACCGCGGCCACCTTCGTCCACGCATCTATCGCCACCCAGTGGCGGAACTCGCCGAACCGGGCACCCACCGCGCGGAGCACCCGTACACGACCTTGCCGAAAGCCTCGGCGGCTCGAACGCATTCCTCGTGTTACGGGGTTGTTGCCCAAATGGTGGACACGACGATGAGAACAGCAGCCGCACTGACCACGAACAGCTCGACGCCGGAGTCCGACTATCGGTCGACCACGAGGGCATCGCAGAGCCAATGCGGTTGGCCGAGTCGTTCTTCGTCACCATCAAGGCCCGAGCTGTTACACCGGCACACCCGGTCCGCGAAAGCCAAGGCGCACGTGATCTTCGAATACATCGGGCACCGGCACAACGTGCGCCGACGCTCGACAGGCCACCTCAGCCCGCCACCTACGCGGCTACCCGCGATTCCACTTGGCCCCCAGGTGTCCTGACCAGTCCTTGCGACTCCGCCCTACCGAACAGGACAAGGCCGGATTGGATGGAATCGATCCTGGTTCTGCACAGCAATCGACAGACGCTCCAGTTGTTTCTGGAACAAATGTTGCACACGAGACTTAGTGGCCCCTCCCGCAGCGAGCAGCCGCTTGTAACGTGGCCGTTATCCCCAAAAGGACAGTCGACGCGAATCGTGAACGCACCCACCAGGTCACGGCCAATTCCTGGCGAACCGCTCAAAGGAGGTACGAGATGTTGGTGAACCGTGGAACCCTCGACGGCGCCGGCGCGGCGGACATCGAGCAGGCCCTCACCGAGACGCTGGCGGACGTCCTGCGCGTCGAACAGGTCACGGCAGACAGCCACTTCTACGACGATCTCGGCGCCGACTCGATGGTGATGGCCCAATTCTGCGCAAGGGTGAGGAAACGACCGAACCTGCCGTCAATATCCATCAGGGATACATATCAGTACCCGACGGTCGGCAGTCTCACAGGCGCACTCGCGCTGCGGAGCCGTACCTGCGTCGAACCGGTGCCGGCGCCGGTTCAGACGGCTCCGCCGGTCGGCACGGCCCAGTACCTCTTCTGCGGAATCCTGCAGGTTCTGATCCTCCTCGGGTACGTGAGCCTCGCCGCGTTCACCCTTGAGCAGGGCATCGCGTGGATTGTCGCCGGGGCGACCCCGCTCGGCGTCTATCTGCGCGTGGTGCTGGCCGGCGGGGCGGGACTGCTCGGCGTGTGCGCTCTCCCGGTACTGGCGAAGTGGTTGCTGATCGGCCGGTGGCGACCCCAGCGGATCCGCATCTGGAGCCTCGCCTACGTCCGCTTCTGGATGGTCAAAACGCTCGTCACGCTGAGCCCGCTGGTCCTGTTCGCCGGTTCGCCGCTCTACGTGTTCTACCTGAGGGCACTCGGGGCGAAGATCGGGCACGGCGTCGTGATCTTCTCCCGGCACGCACCCGTGTGCACCGATCTGCTCACCATCGGCGACGGCACAGTCATCCGCAAGGACGCGTTTCTCACCTGCTACCGAGCCTGCGCCGGCTGGATCCAGACCGGCACGGTCACCCTTGGGCGGGATGTGTTCATCGGCGAGAAGTCGGTGCTCGACATCGAGACCTCGCTCGGGGACGGAGCCCAGCTCGGCCACACCTCCTCGCTGCACGCGGGTCAGACGGTGCCCGGCCGCGAGCGCTGGCACGGGTCCCCGGCCCAGCCTGGCGCGGCGGACTACCGGGGAATCGGGCAGGCCGGCTGCGCCGTCGGCAGAAGGGCCGCCTACACCGTCCTGCAGCTGGCGAGCCTGCTGCTCTTCTACATTCCGCTGGCATACGGCGGCATTGACCTGTTGCTCGGCGAGTTCCCGCAGTTCACCGAGTTCCTCGGCCCGGAGACCACGGCCTTCACGAGTTGGAGCTTCTACGGCACCGCGCTGGTGACCTCACTCGTCCTGTTCTTCGGCTCCGCGCTCGTCGGGTTGATCGTCGTGGTGACCGTCCCGCGTGTGCTCAACCGTTTCGTCAAGCCGGACAACGTCTATCCCCTGTACGGGATCCACTACGCCGCCCATCGGGTGATCACACGCCTGACCAACAGGAAGTTCTTCGTCGCACTCCTCGGTGACAGCTCCTACGTCGTCGGCTACCTGCGCGTCCTGGGGTATCGACTGGCTCCGGTTGTGCAGACCGGCGCGAACTTCGGCAAACAGGTCAAGCACGAGACCCCGTACCTGGTCTCCGTCGGCAGCGGCACGGTGATCGCCGACGGGTTGTCGATCGTCAACGCCGACTTCTCCAGCACCTCCTTCCGAGTGACGCGGACCGCGATCGGGCCACGCAACTTCCTCGGCAACGACATCGTCTACCCCTCGCAGGGCAGGACCGGCGACAACTGCCTGCTCGCGACGAAGGTCCTCGTCCCGATCGACGGGAAGGTCCGGGAGGGCGTCGGGCTGCTGGGCTCGCCCAGCTTCGAGATCCCGCGCACGGTCGAGCGGGACAGCAGGTTCCACCACCTGGCGACAGGCGACGAACAGCCCCGCCGGCTGGCCGCCAAGAACAAGCACAACGCCCGCACCATCGGGTGGTTCCTGCTGTCACGGTGGTGCTACGCCTTCGGGCTCACCATGCTCGGTTTCTGGGTCATGAACCTGCACGACTCGTGGGGGGCGATGGCGATCGCGCTGTTCTCCGTCCTGTCCCTGCTGTTCGGTGTTGTCCACTTCGCGCTCGTCGAACGGGCTGCCACGGCATTCCGGGGCACCCAGCCGACGTCCTGCTCGCTGTACGAGCCCGACTGCTGGCGGCGAGAGCGTTTCCTCAAGCTCACCGGGCACATGCACAGGGTCCTCAACGGCACCCCGCTCAAGGGTGTGGCCTGGCGTCTCCTGGGTGTCCGGCTCGGCCGGCGCCTGTTCGACGACGGCTGCACCTTGGCGGAGAAGGACATGGTGACGATCGGCGACGACTGCACGCTCAGCGCGGGGAGCTCGATCCAGTGCCATTCGCTGGAGGACTTCGCCCTCAAGTCCGACCGGATCACGATCGGATCCGGCTGCACCGTCGGAATCGGGGCCCTCGTCCACTACGGCGTGACGATGGGCGATGGCGCGGTGCTGGCGCCCGACTCCTTCCTGATGAAGGGCGAGGAAATGCCACCGAACTCACGGTGGGGCGGCAACCCGGCCAGGGAGATGCGAGACGACAACGCCGGAGCCGCTGTGGTCACGTCCGCAGCTCGATGAGCGGCACATCGCCGACCAGCAGGACGAACGAGGAGGAGCTCTGTGGAATCACCAGCGCGGGCGAGCCGGGATTTCTGGCGGGAGAGCCTCGTGGGCGGCGGGTTCACCGAGATTCCACGGTGGACTCTCGACCGGGTGGCGGCGGTCGCCGAGCACGAGGAACGTGTCCCCGGCGAACACCTCGCGGCAGTGCGGCGGCTGACGGGCGAGCTGGGGGCGCCGCTCAGCTCGGTACTGCTGGCGGCACACGCCAAGGTGCTGGCCGCACTGACCGGGGAGCGAGAAGTCGTGACCGGCTACGTGGCCGTGGCGGGTGAGCCGCCGTTGCCCTGCAGGTCGACGACCGAACCGGATTCGTGGCGGGCGCTGGTGTCGCACACCCATCGAAGCGTGTCGGAACTGTTGTCGCACAAAGAGTTCCCGATCGACGACCTGAGGCACGAGCTGGGTCTGGCTGAACCGCTGTTCGAGACCGTTGCCGACCTGACGGGTACCGGCGGCGGTCCGGTGCTGGCCGAGAACACCGTGCTGTCGCTGGGAATCTCCTGGCGCGGCGACCAACTCGTGCTGCGGCTGCGGTATCGGACCGACGTGATCGACGCGGGCTACGCCCGCCGAATCGGCGGCTACCACCGCACCGCGCTCGCACTGATCGCGGCCGATCCGGATGCCGAGCACCACAGGCAGAGCCTGCTGTCAGGCGAGGAACTTCGCTTCCAGCTCGACCAGCTCGCCGGTGCCGGCCGGGAGCTGCCGGAACGCCGGATGCACGAACTGTTCGAACAGCGGGTGGAGGCACACCCCGACGCCGTCGCGGCTGTGCACCGCGGCCGGGAATGGACGTACCGGGAGCTCAACGCGCGCGCCAACCGGTTGGGACGCGCCCTCCTGGCGCGCGGCTTGCGCCGTGAAGGCGTTGTCGCGGTCGTGATGGAACGTGACCTGGACTGGATGGCCGCCGTCCTCGCGATCTTCAAGGCCGGTGGCGCGTACCTGCCGTTGGAACCGCACTTCCCGGCCAGCCGCATCGCGACCGCTCTGTCCCGCGCCGAATGCACGCTCGTACTGACCGAACGCGGCAGCGCCACCACACTCGAGCAGGCCCTCGACTCGCTACCCGAAGTCCGGAAGCTCTTCGTGGACACCGCCTACGCCGAAGAGCACGCCGACGGGAATCTCTGCATCGACGTCGCGCCGGGCCAGCTCGCCTACCTCCTCTTCACCTCCGGCTCCACCGGCGAGCCCAAGGGCGTGATGTGCGAGCACGCGGGCATGCTCAACCACATCTACGCCAAGATCACCGACCTGGACGTCCGCGAGGGCGAGGTGATCCCCCAGACCGGACCACAGTGCTTCGACATCTCGATCTGGCAGCTGGTCGCCGCACTCCTGGTCGGCGGACGGACCCTGCTGGTCGAGCAAGAGGTGATCCTGGACGTCGAGCGGCTCGTCGACACCGTCGTCGACAACCGGTGCGGCGTCCTCCAACTCGTGCCGTCCTACCTCGACCTCGTGCTGTCCTTTCTGGAGCGGCACCCTCGCGACCTGCCTCACCTGCACACCGTGTCACCCACCGGCGACTTCCTGAAGAAGGAGCTCGTGCAGCGCTGGTTCGCGGCCCAACCCACGATCAAACTGGTCAACACGTACGGGCTCACCGAAACGTCGGACGACGCCGTGCACGAGATCATGGACCGGGTCCCCGACGGCGACCGGGTCCCGCTCGGGCGCCCGATCACCAACGTGACCGTCTACGTCCTCGACGAGAACCTGTCACCGGTGCCGCTGGGCTCCCCCGGCGTGATCGCCTTTTCCGGGATCTGCGTCGGTCGCGGCTACATCAACGACCCGGAACGCACTCGCCCGGTCTTCATGGCCGATCCGCACCGTCCTGGCCACCGGCTCTGCCGGACCGGGGACTACGGCCGCTGGCGGCCGGACGGCAAGCTGGAGTTCCTCGGCCGCCGGGACGACCAGGTCAAGATCCGGGGCTTCCGGGTCGAGATCGGTGAGATCGAGAACGCCCTGCTGCGGGTGCCCGGTCTCCAGGACGGGGCCGTGGTGGTCACCGGCGACGCCGACCGGGGCAAGCGCCTCGTTGCCTTCTACACGGGTCTACGTCCGCTCGATCCCGCCGTCATGCGGGACCGGCTGGGCCAGTCGCTGCCCGAGTACATGGTCCCATCAGCATTCCACTGGCGGGAAAGGCTGCCGCTGACCGCCAACGGCAAGATCGACAGGAGGACGCTGACAGCGCTCGCCGGCGAACTCGCCGTCATCGAGGACGGCTTCCAGCCACCGAACACGCCGACCGAGCGGCGCCTGGCGGCCGCGTGGGCCACCGTCCTCGGCATCCCTCGGGACCAGATCGACCGGCGGGACCACTTCTTCGACCGAGGAGGCACCTCGCTGTCGGCCGTGAGGCTGGCGCTCACCCTCGACCGCGCGGTGTCCGTCACCGACGTCACCCGTCACCCGGTCCTCGCCGACCTGGCCCGGATGTTCGACCGCGGATCCGGTCGGGACGCCACCGAGTCACCGGCTCTCACTTCCAGCAGCAACTGAAAGGACACCGAGATGCCGTCCTCATTCCCGGCGCCGCCGCCCGGCGTGGAGCTGTGTCCCGGCAAACCACCGATACTCCGCGTCGAGCCCGCTGGTGACGCGCCGAGCTGGGCGGCCGAGCACTCCGAGGCGCTGCGAGCTGTCGTCGCCCAGCACGGTGCGGTCCTGGTCCGCGGCCTCGGACTGCGGCACACGACCGAAGTCCGTGCCGTGTTCCAGCGGCTGACCACCCGGCTGATGGTCGAGAAGGAGGCCTTCGCGTCCCGGCGGATCTACTCCGGCGGTGTGTACTCGGCATCGAAGTGGCCTGCCAACCAACAGATGTGCATGCACCACGAACTGAGTTACCGGCTTGAGTTCCCCGGTCTGATGCTGTTCGCGTGCCTCGACGCGCCCACCAGGGGCGGTGCGACCGTGCTGGCCGACTCGCAGGCCGTTCTCGACGCACTGCCGGCCGAGTTGACCGAGCGGTTCGAGCGGGAAGGCTGGCTGCTCACCCGCAACTACAACGACGAGATCGGGGCGTCCCTGGCCGAATCGTTCGGTACCGAGGACCGCCGTGCCATCGAGAGCTACTGCCGCGCCAACGCGATCGAGTTCGAGTGGGGCCCTGGCCGTGGACTGCGCACCACGCAACGCCGCAGCGCCGTGGTCCGCCACCCGGTCACCGGCCGACGCTGCTGGTTCAACCAGATCGCGTTCCTCAACGAGTGGACGATGGCGCCCGAGGTACGCGAGTACCTGGTGGACGTCTACGGCGCCGACGCGCTGCCGTTCAACACCAGTTTCGGCAACGGCGACCCCATCGGCGAGGACGTCGTGCAGCTGATCAACAGGGTCTACGAGGACAACACCGCACGCGAGCCGTGGCAGGCCGGCGACCTGATGCTCGTCGACAACGTCCGCACCGCGCACGGCAGAGATTCCTTCGAGGGGCCACGTGAAGTGCTCGTCGCGATGGCCGACACCGTGCTCCTGTCCGACTGCTCACCGTCGGTCCAAGTGATCGCCGGGTGAGCACGATCCGTTCCCCGCAACGAGGTCCGCGATGTCTGAACCGATCCCCACGTCATCGACAACCGTGCCACCATTCGCAGTGATCTCCGGTGCGCAGGTGCAACACGCGCTGCAGAAGCGCGAAAACCTGATCGTGGAGGTGGTCGAGGCCACCTACCGCCTGCACAGCGCCGGCGATTCGATGAACCCTCCCTCCTACTTCCTGCGCTTCCCAGATCGTCCGTCGGCCCGGATCATCGCACTGCCCGCCGCGATCGGCGGGCAGGTACGGGTGGCCGGTCTGAAGTGGATCTCCAGCTTCCCGGAGAACGTGGCGGCCGGCATCCCGAGGGCCTCCGCCGTGCTCATCCTCAACGACCCCGACACCGGCTATCCGTTCGCCTGCTTGGAAAGCTCGATCATCAGCGCCACGAGGACGGCCGCACTGGCGGCGTCGACGGCCGACTGGCTGTCCCGCGGGCGGCCGCGCCCCAAGCGCGTCGGATTCTTCGGGGTGGGCCTCATCGCCCGCTACATCCACACGTTCCTGGCGGGCACCGGCTGGTCGTTCGACGAAATCGGGATACACGACCTGAACGCCGACAGCGCCACCGGCTTCCGCGGATACCTGGAGCAGTCGGGCGTCACCGGCCGGATCGCCGTGCACGACGGCGCCGAGCAGCTGATCCGCTCCAGCGACCTCGTGGTCTTCGCGACCGTCGCCGGCCAGCCGCATGTCGGCGACCTGTCGTGGTTCGCACACAATCCGTTGGTGCTGCACGTGTCGCTGCGTGACCTCACGCCGGAGATCGTGATCGCCTCGACCAACATCGTCGACGACATCGAGCACTGCCTGAAGGCCGACACTTCACCGCATCTGGCCGAACAGCTCACCGGCGACCGTGACTTCGTGCACGGCACGCTGGCCGACGTGATGGACGGGCGACTGAGCGTGCCGACGAACCGGCCGGTGGTGTTCTCACCGTTCGGACTCGGAGTTCTCGACCTCGCGGTGGGCAAGTACGTCTACGACGAGGTGGTCCGCTCCGGCGAGCTGCACGTCATCGACGGCTTCTTCCACGAGCTGCGCCGGTACGGGTGAGCAGCCGAGCAACCGCCGCACAACGGAAGGAGTAACGGTGCCTGTCATCTCCGCTCCACAGGACTTCAACGCCGAGGAGCTCTACGTCGACCTCTGGCCGACCTTCGGGCACTCGCTCTACCTCAAGTGCGAGGGTTTCAACTTCGCCGGCTCGATCAAGCTCAAGGCCGCGGCGGAAATGGTGGCGGCGGCCGCACAGGACGGAGTCCTGACGCCGGAATCGATCATGGTCGAGTCGTCGTCCGGGAACCTGGGCGTGGCACTGAGCATGATCGCGGCGAGCAAGGGCTACCGGCTGCTCTGCGTGACCGACACCCGCTGCAACCTGTCGACCAGACGGCAGATGGAGGCGTTCGGCAGCCAGGTGCACGTCATCGTCAAGCCGGATGCCCAAAGTGGATTTCTCGGCGCGCGGATCGCACACGTCCGTGCGCTGTGCGCTTCCGACAACCGGTACGTCTGGCTGAACCAGTACACCAATCCGAGCAACTGGAAGGCGCACTACCACCGGACAGCACCAGCCATCGCGGCCGCGTTCCCGCGCCTGGACGTGCTGTTCGTCGGGGCGGGAACCACCGGGACCCTCATGGGCTGCGCACGCTACTTCTGGGAGCGGTACCGCCGGGTGCGGATCGTCGCGGTGGACAGCGTCGGCTCGGTGACCTTCGGCGGCGCGTCGGCTCCCCGGATGATTCCCGGTCTGGGCACGAGCATCCGCCCACCGCTACTGGACGAGTCCTATGTGGACGACGTGGTGCACGTTGCCGAGGCGGACACCGTCCGCACCTGCCATCGGCTGGCCAGAAACGGATTCCTGTTCGGCGGATCAACCGGCACGGTGGTCAGTGGCGCCACGAGCTGGCTGACCCAGCACGATGAGCGCCAACTCACCGCGGTCGCCATCGCTCCAGACCTCGGCGAACGCTATCTCGACACCATCTACCAGACCAACTGGCTGCAGGGCGTCTACGGCGAAGACGTGCTCAGCTCCGGCGAACTGACCGCGGGTTCCCGGTCAGCCTGAGACATGGGAGACAGAACGTGGGCAGCGTGACAGGGTCGGTCGACCTCGCGGGTTGTGAGCGGCTGCAGTACGACTACGGTCCCGATCGGATGCCGAAGGACCAGCCGGTCCTGTTCACCATGTGGCGTTACCGGGAGTTGCTGCCGATCCCCGACGGCCCGGTGCGGTACCCGGTCCCGATCGGCGGCACGCCGCTACTGCACGCGCCGGCACTGAGGCATGCGCTGGGAGCGCCGTACCTGTGGGTGAAAGACGAGACGCGCAACCCGAGTGCGTCCAACAAGGACCGTGCCACCGCGCTCGTGATCGAAGGCGGGCTGCGGCGCGGACTGAAGACGATCACGACCGCGTCCACCGGCAATGCGGCCGTGTCCACCGCCTTCGGCGCTGCGGCGGCCGGGATGCGGGCCGTCATCTTCGTGTCTACCGACTGCTCGCCGGAGAAGCTCGCGCTCATGACGCAGGCGGGTGCGTGGGTCTTCCAGGTGCGCGAGGGCTACGCGGCCGCCGCCGACCTCTCCCAGGCTGCCGCTCGCACGTTCGGCTGGCTCGACCGCAACACCGGCGTCAATCCGGTCACCGTCGAGGCGAAGAAGACGGTGGCGTTCGAGGTGTGGGAACAACTCGGCCGCCGACTTCCCGACGTGATGATCGTCCCGGTCGGCGACGGTCCTACGCTGGTAGCGCTCGAGAAAGGTTTCGCCGAACTCGTCAGCTGTGGCCTCACCACGCGGCAACCACGCCTGGTCGGCGTGCAGGCCGAGCGCTGCCAGCCGCTGGTCCGAGCCTGGCTCGGCGAGCCCACCCGGCCGACTGAGCTGGATGCCGCCGCCACGGTCGCCGACGGAATCGCGGTGGTACGCCCGGCCATCGGTGACGCCGTGCTGGACGTTGTACGCCGGACCGGCGGAGGAATGGTGTCGGTCACTGATGACGCACTGCTGAGCGCGGTCGCCACCTTGGCAGGGCGCGCCGGCGTGGGCGCCGAGCCCGCCGGTGCGGCGGCCCTCGCCGGGCTGAAAACCGCTGTCGAACGCGGACTCGCGGATCGGCTGGAAACCGTAGCTCTCCTGGTGACCGGTCGGGAGCTGAAAGCAAGCGACGCCACCTACGACCCACTCCGGGCGACCGTCGCCGAGTCACTCGACGACGTCGAGCGCACACTGCGGAGCCGACGGAGGACGACATCAGGTTGCAGCTGCTCGGTTTGATCGTCGATCGCAACGCTTCACCGCCTGTCAGCGCGCACTCCGTCACCGGCGCCCACCTGCACCGCGATTGACCGCCACCGCGAACGAGGTGCGGCCGACGCAGCTGGTGAGGATGCGTTGGGAGGCATCGAGTACCGCGGGCGGAGCGGTACGGTCCTGCGCCTCCACCGTGCCGGCGCTGTGGATCGTGCTCGGGCCGCTGGGCCAGTCGATCACCGCCGCCAACCTCCTCGCCGGCGTGCCCGTGCTGCCGGGCCGTCACCGTGCGGACCGCCCGCCGCGGCCTGCCGTTCGCGTTGACGTGGTGGAGCTTCGTGCTCCCGCTCGGCACATTGGTGACCGGCACGAGCGCGTTAACGGCACGGGTTCCGTCGCCGATGTTCGCCAGTGTCGCCGTCGTGTTGTACGGCGTGCTCGTGCTGGGGTGGGTCACGGTGGCGGTGCGCACGCTGTTTCAGCGGTAGGCGTGCTGTACTGGTCTCGTGGATCCGGTGGACGAGGTGGTGGCCACCCTGCAACACCGCGACTGGGAGCGGCTCAAGGTCCTGCTGCACCCGTACCTGCACTGGACGGAAGACGGGGTGACCACCCGCGGTCGAACGAAGGTGCTCGCGCGTCTGGCAGACGCGCCTTCCTCCGGCCGGCCGGTCTCGTACGAACTGCGTGACGGTCAGATCTACCGGTGGACCGTCGGGAGCTGATTCTCCCGGCTCGGCGAAAGCGGCCCCTGGGTTCAGAGACGCCTTCCGTGCCAAGCTGAAACCGGCCAGGCGATCAGGCAATGAAGCCGGACATGCCGCCAATCTTCACCACGGAACTTCGACGAAATCGTCGAAAGCGAACAGGTGTGGGTTCTGTCCATTTCGGACGTTTCCTGGAGGTTTGTTCGGTGCTCAGCTCTCGTGGGTTCACCCTCAAGGCGACCTTGATCGCGTGGGCGATCGCACTGGTCGCGACCTTGCCCGCCCAGGCCGCGCCGCCGGAGCCAGGGCCGCCTTGTGAGGTGGGCAAGTACTACAAGCTTTGCGTGTGGTCAGGTCCCAATTACACCGGCCAGTTGCGAGTCCTCCCGTACAACGTCGACCGCCTCGACATCGGGCCGCTCTTCGTGGTCCGCAGTTACAAGAACTGGCACGCCAGCGGTCGGATCACCGACGTGTTCGGCTGCGACCACGGGCTCGGTGAGTGGGAGAAGGAGCCCGCGGTGAACAACGGATGGGGGATTCCCGCCAAGGCCATCGCCAGCGGATCTTCGTAGAGACTTGCGGCGGTCGCGGGTACCCGACCCCACGACCGCCGCACCAGGTCTACGTCGCGGGGGCGTAGACGTTCAGCTCGGAGATGCTCCACCAGTTGCCCGTGTTGCCGGTTTGGGTCATGCGGAGGTATCTGGCGGTGATGGCGGGGAGGTGGATGGTGGTGGTCGGGTCGCTGCCCTGTCCAGTGGTGATGGCGTCGCCCCAGGAGGACGGGTTGTCGGAGGCGTGCACGGCGTAGCCCCGCGGGTGGTCTCCGGTGCTGGAGCCGTTCTCCAGAACGATCTTGGTGAGCTTCCGCGGGGCACCGAGGTCGATCTGGAACCACTGGCCGGGCTGTTGGGCAAGGCCGGTGGACCATCGGGTGGAGGAGGTGCCGTCGATCGCCTTCGCGGCGGTGTCCGCGGTGCAGCAGGCATCGGCGGGAGTGGACGACGCGCTGACGCGCCAGCCGGACCGGTCCAATGCGGACTCTCCGCCGCCGGGCGGAGGAGGACCACCGGCCGACCAGGTGAACGTGGCGACCGCGCCCGCGGACAGTGACGTGCTGAAGTGCCGGCCGGTGGAGGTGACGTCGAAGGTCCGGGTGCTGGACCCGCTGTTGTGGACGACGAGAACGGTGGAACCGTCCGGGTTCCGGAAGGCGACGTTCTCGACGTTGCCCTGACCGAAGGTGTTGGAGCCGATGCGCACCGCGCCGGGCTTCACGAACTTGCTGATGTGACCCAGAACGTAGTACTCGGCGTTGTAGGTGACGGTGCCGTCGCCCTTCACCGTCGTCACGCCGGTGCAGGTGGTGCAGTTCATGGTCGGCCCGCCGTTCTGGTCGAGCGCCAGATTCCACAGGACGACGCTCTTCGCCCAGTTCCGGGTGGCGCCGATGATCAGGTTGCGGGTCTGCCAGCTCAACGTGTCGGCGAACGTCCTCGCCTCGTCGCCGGTCTTGATTCCGGAGCACTCGGTGAAGTGGACGTCCTTGCCGGGAAACGCGTTGTGCACGTTCGTCTGTGCACCCGGCTCACCCGCGTAACAGTGGAAGGCCGAGCCCGCTGTGTACCGGGCGGCGGTCGAGTTGCGGAGCACGTCGAGCGGATAGCCCGGCCGGTCCCAGTTGTGGTCGAAGGCGAGAATGCGGGTGTCCAGCCCGGCCCTCTCGATCGCCGGACCGAGCGCGCCGCCGATGAAGTCCGCCTGATCCTGCGCGGACATCAGCATGCCCGGGTAGTTCCCAGGCGAGAACTCCGGCTCGTTCTGGGGTGTCACCAGGGAGACCGGCACACCGGCGTCCCGGTAGGCCTCCAGGAACTTGACGAAGTAGTTCGCATAGACCTGGTAGTGCTCGCGTTTCAGACTACCGCCGATCAACTCGCCGCTGGTCTTCATCCACGCCGGCGCGCTCCACGGCGACGCCATGAACGTGGTCTGCGGATTGATCTCCCTGGCGCGCCGGAGCAGAGGCAGCACGTGGGGCTCGTCGTGGGCGATGGAGAACCGGGTCAGGTTCGGGTCCGTCTGTCCTTTCGGGACGTCGTCGTACGTGTAGGCCGACCGGGAGAAGTCCGACGCGCCAATGGGTTGGCGCACCGTGCTCAGTCCGATGCCCTGCTTCGGGTCGAACAGTTTGGTCATGATGGAGTCGCGTTGCGGCGAGTTCCAGATCAGCCAGGCGGAGGAGTCGGTGAAGGACGCGCCGAACCCCGTGATCGTCTGGTAGGTCTGACCAGGGTCGATGGTGATCGTGTCCGCGGCGCCGGTCGGCCCGGAACGGAAGGCCGTGGCCGGCTGCGGGTTGAGCAACTGGGAGCGATCGGCCGTGGTGATCCACGAGCCGACCCCTCCGGCATCGGCGGCGTGCTGTTCAGCAGGCACGGCAGAGCCTGGCACGGTCATGCCGAGCAGCACGAGGCCGACAGCGGCCGTGACGTGGGCGACCCGTGGTCGCCGGGAATCCAGACGGGTGTGCACGACTTCCTCCTCAGGATCCTCCGCGGGTTCGAGAACTCGGCACGGCTGGGCACCGAGGGGCCGACAGAGGCAGGCGCGGCTTGTGGCTGCACGCCAACCGTTGAGGAAATCTGTCGTCGGGCGTCATCGTCCGAGGCCAAACACTTATTTCAAGTGTTAATTTAACGTGCTGGCAAAGTGGAGGTCAACGACGTGGCGACTCGGCGCCAGTCGTTTGATCGGCAATACTGTGGTCCAGCGAGAAAAAAAAGGGGGTGGGCGTGGTACCGCACCAGCGGAGCACCGTGCGTGACCTGCGTCGTGGCAACAGTGCCGTGGTCCTGTGGCAGCTCTACTTCGACGGTCCCGCCAGCCGTCAGGAGCTGAGCAGGCTCACGGGCCTCAGCGCGGGTACGGTCGGCAACGTGGTGAGCGACCTGATCGCGTCAGGTGTCGTGATCACAGCGGGTTCGATGGACTCCGACGGTGGGCGCCCCCACGTGTTGCTCCGCGTCAACGCCGGGTACCGCTCGGTGATCGGGGTCGACGTGGGAGAGACCTGCGTCCGGGTCGAGCTCTTCGACCTCGCGATGACCTTGCTCGCCAAGGTGTCCTACGAGCTGGCAGACGGGCACGACGTCGAGTTCGTCGTGGACCGGATTCTGGCCGGGATCAAGGCCGTGTGCGCCGAGGCCGGTGTCTCCGAACGCGACGTCCTCGGCGTCGGCATCGGCGTCTCGGGCGTGGTGGAGCACGGCGCGGAGGTGGTGGTCCACGGCCAGACGTTCGGCTGGGACGCGGTCCCGTTGGAACGACTGCTCCGCGCGGGCACGGACCTTCCCCTGCACATCGACAACGGTGCCAAGAACATGGGGCAGGCCGAGATGTGGTTCGGCGCCGGTCGCGGCTGCCGGCACGCGGTGGTCGTGTTGATCGGCTCCGGTGTGGGAGCCAGCATCATCACCCACGGCTCCACCTACCGCGGCGTGACCAGCAGCGCCGGTGAGTGGGGGCACACCACGGTCCACGTCGGTGGCAGGCGGTGCCGATGCGGGGCCCGTGGTTGCCTCGAGGCGTATGTCGGCGCGGAGGCCGTGCTGGAGCGGTACCAGGAGGCGAGGCGTGGTCGTCGCCGGCGCGGAGTGAGCGAAGAGGCCGCCCTCGCCGAGCTGCTCGACACCGCCGAGCGCGGTGGGGTCGCGGCCGAGGTGCTGGGCGAGACCGCCACCTATCTCGGCGCGGGCATCGCCAACCTGATCAATCTGTTCAACCCGGAACGCATCATCGTGGGCGGCTGGGCGGGACTCCTGCTCGGATCGCGGTTGCTCCCGAAGATCACCGCGGCCGCCGCAGAGCACGCGCTCGACCATCCGTTCGCCCAGACGTCGATCGAGCTGGGCCGGCTGGGGCCGGACGCGGTGGCGATGGGTGCCGCCACGCTCCCGGTCGAACATTTCCTCACGACTGGTGGCGCCTCGGCGCCGAGTGACCGCGACCGGATCCCCCACCGTGCCGGCAAGCGTCACGACTCCGCGTAGTAGTCCCGTTTCCGGCCTTCCCGGTCGAAGGCGGCGAGGATCTTCAGTCCGGTTTGCTCGATCAACCAGTAGCTGATCCACGCCACCAGCAGGCTCACGGCCGTCAGCACGACGCCCGCGACCGGGAACGTGTGCGGATGGCCAGGTGCGGGCAGCAGGCCGGCGCTGTCGAGGAGCCGCAGCATCGGTTCCTGCCACAGGTACAGGCTGTAGCTGATCACCCCGGTCCAGACCAACGGCCGCCACCGGAGCACCGCGGGGACCGAGCCGGCGTCGTTGATCGCCGAGGCGGCGATCAACAGCATGGCGCCGAGTGCGAGCAGCGGATGCCACCACGTGCTGATCGGCGTGCCGAGCGGCTGCGTGAGCGCGACGGCCACGATCATGCCCGCGCCGAGCAGGCCAACGCCGTAACGCGCAGGCTTGGTGCGCAGTTCCCTGCCGTCCGCGATCAGGACGGCGAACGCGAGACCGATGGCGAACACGTCGAGTTTGGCGAGCGGGTTGAACCAGTAGGACCACTGTTCGTAGTGGGCGTCCGCCACGTACACGGCCCAGCAGCGGTAGGCGTTGCTGATCACGACCAGCAACGCGATCCCGCCGTGCAGGACGGTCAGGCGGGCCCGCCGGGACTCCAGCCGGGGCACGTGGCGTTGTGCGATCGTGCCGATCACCACCAGCAGCAGGTAGAAGTGCATCTCCACGGCGAGCGACCACGCGGGGCCGTTGCTGAAGAAGATCTTCTCGTCGCTGTAGACGTGGGTGAACGTCAAGTGCAGCAACAGATCCCGCCAGTCACCCGGCACTGTCGGGTTGGTGAAGCCCCACACCAGGAGCACGGTGATGTAGTAGAGCGGCAGCAGCCTCGCCGCTCGTCGCAGCAGCACGACACGGGCGCGGCGGGGTGGGCCGGAGTCGAGCGCGGCCCTGGCGTAGGGCAGGCCCAGCAGAAACGCGGAGAGGACGAAGAACAGGTCCACACCAAAGGGAAACGCCATCAGGATCTGATGCCAGACGCCGTCCAGCGGCCAGGCGGCATCAGGGCCGTAGCGGCTGTACTGGTAGGCGTGGAAGATCAACACCGGCAGAGCGGCCAATGCCCTGATCGCATCGACTGAGAACCGGCCGTGTGCGATACCGGTTGCCGTGACAGCGGTGTCGGTGCCCGCAGGGTTCGGAGGCCGGATCACGCGCGCTCCCCGGCGATCGCGGCGGGCACGGCAGCGGTCCGCGGTGTGACCACCCAGCGGCGTTCGCCGGAGAGCTCCTTGACCTGCGCAACCCGCGCGATGAGGTTCTTGAACGGCGTGTAGAAGAACAGCGACACCACGAGATAGGACCAGAACCATCGGTGGTTCCTGCGGATCTCGGGCGCGGCGAGCCGGTAGGCGAACAGCACCTGAGCCGGCCCGACCGACAGGGTGAACAGCGACGCCAGCACGAAGATCGAGATGTCCCACTCGATGACCTGCGCGCCGTCGTGCCAGGCGATGAAGGCCAGCAACGGGAAGATCTGCAACGAGATCCAGGGATAGATCTCCCGCCAGCCGAGCAGGTACAGCAGGCCGATCTTGTTCTTCGTGGTCAGCGTGCTGGAACGCAGCACGGCAGGCAGGTGCCGCAAGGAGACCTGGAACCAGCCCTGGGCCCATCGCATCCGCTGGTTCCACAGTGCGCCGAGCGTGGTGGGCGCGAGTTCCCGGCTGAGCAACGCCGGGTCGGTGACCACCTTCTTGCCGCCCAGCAGCGCCCTGATCGAGGAGTCGATGTCCTCGGTCAGCATCTCGCCGCGCATCCGGGTCTCGCGCAGCGCGCTCGTCCGCCAGAACCCGTTGGAGCCACCGAACAGACCGAAGCCGTGCAACTGCGTGCGACCGGGATGACTCACCGCGTAGATCGACTCGAACTCGACGGCGACCATGCGCGCCACCGGTGACTCGTGGCCGTTGCGGATCACGCAGTGCCCCTGCACGACGTCCGCGCCGTGGGACAGCCACCGCCACGCCCGGCGGAACGCGTTCGCGTCGGGGTGGTGGTCGGCGTCGAAGACCCCGACGAACTCACCGGTGATCGCCGAGAGCGCGGCGTTGACGTTCTGGGCCTTGGAGTGGCTGTAGGGCACGTTCAGCACGACGAGCCGCGGGTCGGCGGCGGCCAGCCTGCGGAGTTCGTCTTCGACCGGCAGCCTTCTCGGCGTGTTGTACGCGAGCACCACCTGCAACGGCGCCGGGTAGTCCACCGCGAGCACCCGCTGGATCGTCTCGATGATGGTGTCCGCCTCGTTGGGCAGGTAGGCCGCGATGATCGCGGAGGCGGGCGGGTACGGCGTCGCGGGCTCCTTCGGCGGGCGCTGCGGATCGAGCGCGCAGTAGGTCTCCCACCTGATCACCAGCGCGGTCAGCACCAGCGCGAGGCAGACCGCGACGTACACGGGCGCGACCAGGTCGACTCCGGCTTTGCCGAACTCGGCGAGCACCAGGAACGGCAACAGCAATCCGATCGCCAGTGTGGCCAGTATCTGCAGCGGTGCGCGCAGGATGCCGGGCAGTAGTTTCCTGCGCGGCACGTGCGTGGTAGACGCCCAGTTTCGCGGTGTCAAATCGAGGTGTTGCGCGGCGACGCCCGCAGCGTGTTCCGCGCGTTCGACCAGCGCGTCGAGGTCATCGGTGCCGGTCGTTTCGGTGCCGGTCGTTTTCGGGTCGGTCTTTTCCTCGGCGCTTGCCCAGCCGATCGCGGGTGTGACGGACAGCTGCTCGGTGCCCACGGTCAACCGGGCGGCGGAGATCTGCCGCCCGATCCGGTCCAACCGGGACTTCACCCGCCGAGTGGCCGTGTCCGGCAGCAACAACATGAGACTTCCGTTGCCCGAATACCCGATTCGCTCGCGAGGTGCCAATTGCGGTGTGATCCGGTGTGCCAGCTGGGTGAGCACGGTGTCCACGCCGTCGCTGCCGAACCGGGCCTCCACCTGGGCGAGCTCCATCAGGCGGACCACCGCGACCACGGTCCGGCTGGCGCGACGGCTGCGCACGCCCAGCACGTGCCACGCGATGTCACGCCATCTTTCAGCCTCGTAGACGAGTGGCCGCGACAAGACCGCGCCAGCGCCTGGCCGACGACTGACCTGATTGACCGACACAATATTCCCTTCGGGACGAAATCCGAGGAGGCGGCTGCAGGCGAATTCACTGCACGCCGACCGAAAAGTATCGGCACTTTTGAGGTTCAGTCACTAGTCCGTGGGTTTGATACTGGCGGTACGGCTAGCGAAGTGGTTTTGCCCATTGCGCAACAGACTGTTACGCCGCAGTAAATTCATTCAATGAATCAAGTGGGAAATTATGACCCGGATCACGGTTTACTTCTCCGATTGTCGGACCGCTCGTGAATTGGCCCCGTGACGCTGGTTCAACGCGGGTAGGACGCTGTTGCGGCGCTGTTCGCCGGGAGGAGGGTGCGCGGACATGTCAGCCGACTCGAGCTCTTGATCATCGGAGGTTAGTGCTCGACTTATTATAAGTCTTGAACTATGGTCCGAGGTGGCGAAGTCGACCGCGTGGTGGACTGAGATGAGGTGGGACGGTGCGGCGGCATCAGCACCCGGATTCGCCGTTCGTGTCGCGGACAGCCGGCACCCTGGCCCCGACGGTCGAGCTGCGTCGGCTGAACGGTCTCGTGGTGCCCTACGCGTACGGCGGCCCGATGCCGGGCATTGAGCGGCAGCCCTCGAGACACCTCGTCGACCTCGCCGGTGAATGGCGAGCCGAACGGGCGACCGTGGACCACCAGCTCTCCCTGACCGACCGGCGGGTGGCGCTACCGGTCATCGAGGAGGAAGGACGAGGGCGGCACCGGGTCGACCACGACGACAGCGGATGGCGCACGCACCGCGTTCCGTTGCCGGAGAACGTGACCGAGCTGTACGAGGACGGAGTCTGGTACCGGCGCGTGGTCCCGATGGCGGTACCGGGTCGCGACGAACGGGTCCGGCTGACCTTCCTCGCGGTCAACTACATCGCCGACGTGTGGTTCAACGGCAGGTGGATCGGCTGTCATGAGGGCGGCTACAGCCCGTTCAGCCTGGACGTCACCCACGCGGTAGTGGAGGGCGACAACCTGATCGCGGTTCGGGTGGACAACCCGCCCTGGGACAGCCGGACCGACATCGTGCCCGCGGTGATCTCCGACTGGTGGAACTACACGGGGGTCATCCAGGACGTGTACCTGGAGCGGGTGCCCGCCGTCTCGGTGGCGAGGGTCGACGTCGTCCCCACCACCGTGATCGGTGATCCGCCCGAGCGTGCGGACTTCGTGGCGACCGTCGTGATCGACCGACCGGACGAGGCGGCTGGCCCCGGCCTCGTGGTCCGGGCGAGGCTTGCCGAGGCCGTGGTTCCGCGCCACCTGCTCGGCACCTCGGCGCCGACCGACCTGGAGGGAGCTCCCGCGTCGTGGCGGGGCGAGGGGCCGCACGAGGTCGTCATCGACTCTCGGACCGGCGACGGAACGGTCCGGTTCGTCGGTGTGGTGGACCAGCCGCGGTTGTGGACCCCGCAGACCGCGAACCTCTACGTGCTCACGGTCGAACTGATCGACCACGGGCAGGTCGTCGACAGCTTCGCCACGCAGATCGGTCTGCGCACCGTCGCTGTCGCCGCCGATTCACCGGCCGTGCTGCTCAACGGGCGCAAGGCGGCGTTCCACGGCGTCGCACGACACGAGGACTGGGTGGACACCGGACGTACCGTCGCCTCGCCGCAGCGGGTGATCGACGACCTGGTCGACATCCGCGAAACGGGCGCGACCCTGCTGCGCACCGCTCACTATCCGAACCACCCGCTGACCTACCTCGTCGCCGATCGGGTCGGACTGGCCGTCGTCGAGGAGATCCCGACCTGGTGGTTCGACACCTACCACTTCGCCGACCAGCTGCACCGCGGGATAGCGGAACAGATGTGGCGGGAGATGGTGTTCCGCGACTACAACCGGCCCAGCGTGTTGTTCTGGAGCGCCACCAACGAGGCGATCAGCGTCGAGCACCGCGCCGAGTTTCTGCGTCGCGTAGTCCACGATCTCCGGTGCTACGACGACGGCCGTCTGGTGACCCAGGCCGCGGCGGCTGATCGGCCAGGCCCGCACGACCCCACGCAGAGCCTGACCGACGTGGCGGGATGGACCACGTACTTCGGTGTCTTCGGATCCACCGCCGCCGGGGCGGAGGCCGATCTCACCGAGCGGTTCCTCGACCAGGCGCATGCCGCCTGGCCGGACAAGCCGTTGCTCGTCGCCGAGTTCGGCATGTGGGCACAGGAGGACGACGCGCTGGTGGGTCGGCAACGTCAGGTCTTCGACCACACCTGGCCGGTCTACGAGCGCCGGCTCGCCACCCGGCCGGACGGCTGGCTCGTCGGCAGCATCTGGTGGGCGGCGTACGACTGGCGCACACCGATCGCCGGTGTCAACACCTTCGGTCTCAGCGACATCAGCAGGCAGCGACGGCGGCCGGTGCGAGACGAACTCGAGTCGAGATATCGATCCGTCTCCTCCGCGATCACCGGGCCGTTGTGCTCCGCGCGACCGCGGTCGTTCCCGCGATTCGACCTCGTCCACTGCGGATTGCCAGAGGACCCGCGAACCCTGGCGGACTTCACGTGCCCGGACGGTGCGCACCCGATGCGCAATGCGGTCGTCGACCGCCTGGTCATGCCGAGTTCGGGTCGGTGGGCCGTGCAGATGACCGCCCTCGGCTCGTGGCCGGGTATCGGGATCTACCTGTACCGCCATCCGGTCGACCTGCACGACGCGACCCAACTCTGTGCGCGGGTGCTCGCCTCGGTCGGCGGGTACCAGGTGAAGCTCGGAGTCCGGGACGTCAACCGCGTCGAGACGGACGTCCTCGTGCCGGACCCGGTTCCGGCGAACCGGTGGACCACGGTGTGCGTCCGGCTGTCCCGGTTCGCCGGAGTCGACCTCGGCCGGGTGGAACGAGTGCACCTCACGATGGCGATCTCCGACGACCGCGTCGCTCAGGGGCAACGGTTCTATGTGGACAGTGTGACTGCGTGACCACCAGGAGGAACGATGAGAGCTCTCGCCAGATGGGTCGCGGCGACCGCCGCAGTGGTCTCGTTGGCGGCGTCGGCAGCTTGCGGCGGTGACTCCCCGGCGAACGAGAAGGTCGTGGAGTTCTGGTACTACCAACCGATCCCGGAGCAGTCCAAGCAGGTCAAGGAGCTGGTCAAGCGGTTCGAGGAGACGGAACCCACAATCACCGTCCGCCTCACCGAGATTCCCAAGGACGACTACAACACCAAGCTCTCCTCCGCACTGGGCGGTGGCCGCGGCCCGGACGCGGGTTACCTCGACCAGCCGCTGATGGCCCGCTACGCGAACGCCGGGCAGCTCGCCGAAGTCCCGGCGGGCACGATCACCGAGTCCGACTTCTACGACGGCGCACTGCGCACCAACAAGATCTCCGGGAAGCTGTGCGGAATCCCCCTTCAGCAGACCACCGTGGCGCTGTTCTACAACAAGAAGCTCGTCAGCACGCCGCCGGCGACCTGGAACGAGCTGGTCGCCGAGTCCGCACGGGTGCACTGGGAGAACCCGAACCTCGCAGGTGTGAACGTTCCCAAGGGTGAGGGCTTCGGAGCCTGGCTCTTCCCGGCGTTCGTTGCCTCCGCCGGGGGCACGATGCTCGACGAGGGCAGCAGGAGAATCGCCTTCGCCGACCCACCAGCGCAGGAAGCACTCGCGTTGTGGCGCAAGCTGCTGGAGAGCTCACCGCGCCGGATCACCAACAGCGAGAACTCGTTCCACAAAGGACTCACTGCGATGATGTTCTCCGGACCGTGGGAGGTGCTGACGATCAGGCAGCAGTTCCCGCAGCTCGATTTCGGCGTGGCGCCGTTGCCGAGGAAGGACGTCGCGGCGAGCAACATCGGCGGCGACAACGGTGTGGTGTTCAGCAAGGCCCGCAATCCCGACGCGGCCTGGAAGTGGCTGCGGTTCCTGTCCGACGCCACGCACAACGCCGAGTTCAGCAACATCACCGGCAACTTCCCGACGAACAGGAAGGCCGCGCAGGCAGCGAAGATCAATACCGATCCGGCGCTCAAGGTGTTCGTTGACCAGCTCGAGACCGCTCAGGCGCGTCCCACCGTGCCGGAGTGGATCCAGATCAACGACGAGTACCTCGCCAAGGCGATCGAGGAAGGCGTCGACGGCGGCAGGTCACCCGCCGATGCACTGACGGACGCCGCTGCCAGAGCCCGCAAACTGCTGGGGTGGCAGTGAACGGCGTCCACCGGTCGAGTTCCTGGCATCGGCGTCGGCGGGACGCGCTGGCCGGCTTCGCCTTCACCGCACCCGCGATGCTGCACACCCTGGTGTTCATGCTCGTGCCCGCCGGGGCGGCGCTCTACTTCAGCTTCACGGAATGGGACATGATCTCCCCGGCCCACTGGGTGGGACTGCGGAACTACCAGGAGATCCTCTTCGACTCCGACCTCTACCCGGACTTCTGGAAGTCGGTTCGCGTCACCGCCCTGTACGCGCTGCTGTCGGTGCCCGCGTCGCTGGTGACCGGATTCGTGCAGGCCTACCTCATCGATCTCCTCCGCCGGGGACAGTCGCTCTACCGGCTCGTCTTCTACCTCCCGGTGATCACCGCGGAAGCGGCGGTCGCGGCGATCTGGAAGTGGCTCTACGACCCGCAGTTCGGTCTGATCAACGCCGGGCTCGAGGTGCTGGGCGGCACCGGCCCGGACTGGCTCGGCACCCCTGGCGTGGTGATCCCGGCACTGGCGCTCATCGCGGCCTGGCAGTCCGGTACGGCGATGCTCATCTTCCTCGCCGGTCTCAAAGGAATCCCACGCACCTACTACGAGGCGGCCGAAGTCGATGGTGCGAACCGGTGGCAGCAACTCGGGCGCATCACGCTGCCGCTGTTGCGTCCCACCACGTTCTACCTCGTCGTCACCGGCGTGATCGCGGCCCTGCAGGTGTTCGGCATCGTCTACGTGCTGTTCGGCGGCAACGCGGGGCCGGAGCGCTCCGGCCTGAGCTACGTCCTGCACCTCTACCTGTTCGGCTACCGCAACGGCGCGATGGGTGCGGCGAGCGCCATGTCCGTTCTGTTGTTCGTGACCGTCCTCCTGGTGACCGCGGCGCAGTTCCGCCTGGTTCCACAGCAGTACGAGGAGTGAGCCGTTGAGTGCTGCCAAAACCGTGGACACCGCGCCCGCTGTCGGGACCGCGCCGTCGGCGGACCTGGGCACCCGCACATCGGGGCGCAGGCGGCGGCGACGCCACGATGCGCCGATCGCGTTGCTGGCCACCGCTCACGTGCTGCTGATCGGCGGGGTCGTCGTCGCGCTGGCGCCGTTCGTGTGGATGGTGGCGACGTCGTTCAAGCAGCCGCAGGACGTGTTCACACCGACACCCAACCTGTTACCGACGGACGCACGAACCGGCCAGTGGGCGGGCACCTTCGCCAACTACCTCCAGGTCCTCGATCTCGGCGGGTTCGCCGTGGCCCTGCTCAACAGCGTGATCGTCGTGGTCGTGCTGATCCCGGGAAAGCTGCTGCTGGACGCGTTGGCCGCCTACGCGTTCGCCCGCATCCCGTTTCCCGGACGCGACGCGTTGTTCCTCGTCGTGCTGGCCACGATCATGGTCCCCGGCGTCGCCCTGCTCATCCCCAAGGTGTTCGTCACCCAGGAGCTCGGCATGGGTGACAGTCTCGCCGGCGTCATCGTGCCCAGCCTGGTCTCGGCCTTCGACATCTTTCTGCTCCGGCAGTTCTTCCTGACCTTGCCAGGGGATCTGGAGGAAGCGGCCATGATCGACGGAGCGGGGCGGCTGCGGATCTTCTGGTCGGTCGCGCTGCCTCTGGCCAAGCCCGCGCTCGCGGTCGTCACGATCACGAGCTTCATCTTCCACTGGAACGAACTGCTGTGGCCGCTCGTGATCCTCTCGGATCAGGACAGGTACACCCTGCCGCTCGCGTTGCAAGCGCTCGCGGCCGGTCGGGTCGCACAGCCCCACCTGGTCATGGCGGGCGCGGTGATCGCCGTGATGCCGGTCATCGGGATCTTCCTGGTGTTCCAGCGCAGGATCCTCGACGGGATACAGCTCACCGGACTGAAGAGCTGACCCCGGCCATCCCTGCTCCTCGTCGTCGAACTGTCGAAAGGATGCTCGTGACCACGTCGTTTCAGACCCCTTCGGTACGTGGGGGATGGTTCATCAAGGACGGACAGCCGCGGCCGTTCGTCACCGCCGACTACCCGTACTACCGGGACGAGCCGAGGAACTGGGGTGACCGGCTGGCGACGTTGGCGCGCATGGGACTGGACGCGGTCACGACGTACGTGCCGTGGCGACACCACCAGCCCTTGGCGCAGCGGTCCCCGGATCTGGTCGGCAGAACCGACCCGAGACGCGACGCGGCGCGGTTCGTCCGGCTCGCAGCGGAAGCCGGCCTGTCCGTGGTGGTCAAGCCGGGGCCGTTCATCCACGCCGAGACCAACTACGGCGGCCTGCCCGACTGGGTGTCGCCGATCTACGACAGGCGCATCGAACCGGTTCTCGACGCCTCCGGTGCGCCGAGAACCTGGTCCGGATCGCGCTGCAGACCCGACGGCAAGCCGGTGGACTGGCCACTGCCCGCGCCGCTGTGCCCGGTGTTCGACGAACTCGCGCTGTCCTGGCTGCGAGCGGTCGGCGAGCAGCTCGTGCGGCCACATTCCGCGCCGGACGGTCCGATCGTCGCGGTGCAGATCGCCAACGAGGGAATCTACACCGACGGCGCGCTCGGCTTGTGGGACATGGACTTCAGCGCATCCGCGCTGGCCGCCCACCACAGGCTGCACGCACCACTCGGCGACGGTCCGCCGTCTCCTCCCGCAACCGGTGCCGCCGAGATCGATCCGCTGCGACGGGTGGCGTGGGGACACACGCAGGCCGAGCGGTTCGCCGAGCTGTTCCGGCGGTGGTCGGCCACCGTCGGTGCGGCGGTGCCCACGGTGGTGAACGTGAACCCGCCCGCCGCCGATCCGGGTGCACTGGACTCGTGGCTCGCCCGAACGCAGCCGTGGCGTTGGGCCGGCGTGCGCTACGGCTTCACCAACTGGGTCGGACCAGTCGCCTCGAACGACGAGTCCCGTGCTCGCTACGTGATCGCGGCCAAGCTGGCGCCCGGCTGCAACTACGAGGAGAACTGGGGGTTCTCGGTGCTCTACGAGAAGGCGTTCTCCGATCCGACCACCTGCCTGCACCAGACCGTCCTCGCGCTGGCCTGCGGCGCCACCGGCTACAACCTCTACACCGGTGTCGCCACCAGCACCTGGGGCTCCGACCTCGACCGCTTCCACGACCGGCCGTACCCGGACTGTGCTCCGATCTCGGCGAACGGCGAGGAAACGGAGAAGGCGACGACCGCGCAGGCGCTCGCGGACTATCTGCGCCGCCACGGAACCGAATGGGCCATCGGCCGTCCCGTGCGGTCGGCGGTGATCGGTTACTGGGCGCCGCACGCGGCCGCCGCCGCGTGGAACGCACGACCCGCGGACCGCGGGAATCACGGGGCGGTGCCCGCGTGCGGGGAGTTCCTGCGGGCCTGGCACGACGCGGCCCGGATGTACCAGCTCGACTTCGGCCTGTGGGATCTCGACGATCCGGGCACCGATCCGGCCGACGCCGCGGGGCGTGCGTCGGGCCGGGTCACGGGCATTCCGCTGGTGGTGCCGACGTGGCGTTACCTGCCGCGCCCGCAACAACGGCTGCTCGCGAGCCACGTCGCGGAGGGTGGACGGCTGATTCTCGTCGGCGAGATGCCGGGGTTCGATCTCCACGGGCGGTCGTGCCTGTTGCTCGACGACGTGATCCGTTCCGCGGACCCGGACCGGGTCCTGCACTGGCCGGATCCGTCCGTTGTGGACGGCGCGGTCGTCGCCGCCCGGCGGGTCGCCGAGTGGGCGCCGCCCGCCGCGAGGGTCGTCGAGGGAGTCGCCGACGTGTATCTGCGTCGGTGTCCCGGCGGCGTGGACCACCTCGCGGTGCTCGCGAACGCCGACTGTGGCAGCACCGTTCGCATCGAGACCAACATGTCCCATTCGGTCGCGCTCGATCTGTGCGCCGGTGGCGCCGCCCTCGTCCGGCTCGCCGACGGCGTGGTCACCGATGCGCTGGTCACCGGTCGCAACGGACATCTCGGTTCCTCGATCACGCCGAGCGTGACAGCGGGCGGTGTCCGGTTCACCGCGCCCTACGGCACGCTGTTGAACGCCACGACGACCACACGGCGCCAACATGTGCCTACGTGAGGAGAGCGCACCGTGCACCGGGGCAAGCTGACCGTTCGTGACCTGCGCGCCGGCAATCGGGCGCGGGTGTTGCGCGTGTTGTACCTCGACGGCCCGCGCAGCCGACACGAACTCGCCGAGGTGACCGGCCTGAGCCAGGGGTCGGTCAGCAACGTGACGGGCGAGCTGATCGCCGACGGGGTCGTGGTCGAGGCCGGGCACGTCGACTCCGACGGCGGACGGCCGCGGGTGCTCCTGCGGGTGAACCCCCGCCACGCCGTCGTCGTCGGAGTTGACGTCGGGGAGACGCACGTGCTGGTCGAGGCGTTCGACCTGACGCTGCGGCGGCTGGCGACGACGAAGTTCGCCATGCAGCCCGACACCCACTCGGCCGACGAAGTCGCGAAGCGGATCCTCGCAGGGCTCCGGCGCTGCCTCACCGAGAGCGGGGCCGGCCAGGGTGACGTGCTCGGCGTCGGCATCGGTCTACCGGGTCTGGTGGAGCACGGACTGGTCTACGGGCAGACCGTGGGCTGGGACGGCGTTCCGCTGGAACGGATGCTGCGTGCGGGCACGGACATCCCGCTGCACCTGGACAACGGCGCCAACACAGCCGGCCAGGCGGAGCTGTGGTTCGGCGCCGGCCGTGGCATCGACGACGCGGTCATCACGTTGATCGGGTCCGGCGTCGGCGCGAGCGTGATCGCGGAAAGCGTGCCCTACCGAGGCACGTCCGGCGGTGCCGGAGAGTGGGGGCACACGACGGTGGCCCTCGACGGCCGGGAGTGCCGCTGCGGAGCGTTCGGCTGCCTGGAGGCCTACATCGGCGCCAAGGGCGTCGTCGACCGGTATCGCTCGCTCGGCGGCACCGTCCCCGCGGACCAGGAGGCAGCGCTGCGGTCGCTGGTTGCTTCGGACACCGCACTTGCACGGCAAGTGCTTCGTGAGGTCGCACGCCATGCGGGTATCGGCATCGGCAGCCTGATCAACCTCTTCAACCCCGAGCGGGTGATCCTGGGTGGCTGGGCGGGACTCCTGCTCGGCTCGCGTCTGCTGCCCGACATCCGGGAAGAAGCGGCGCGCCACGCCCTGCGCAGACCGTTCGCCCAGGCGTCGATCATGCTGTGCGAACTCGGGCCCGAGTCGGTCGCATTGGGCGCCGCGACCCTTCCCGTGGCGGAACTCCTCGCCGCCGGAGGAGCCCGGCCGGTCGCCCCCATCCGCACCGCCGGTTAGCGGTCAGTCCACAACGCGATCGAACGGTGGTGGTTGGGTGCGCAAACGGTCGCGCTGCTCGGCGGGCACCAGGCGGTCGACCTGACGCTGCCACAACACCGTCAGTTGGCCGTCCACATCGGACTTGCCTGCGGACACGACGGTGCGCAGCTGCCCACCGATGATCATCATCATGAGGCTTTCCGCCTCTTCGCGGACATCGACGTCCGGTTGAACCTGGCCCACCTCGACGGCATCGCGCAGCAGGTCGCGGATCATCATGGCGACGCTGACGCAGTACGTTCCTGCCAGCAGCTCGAACAGCTCGCTGGTGAACAGCAGTCGCACGCTCACCCGCACCGTCCGATCCGTACAGACCAGCCGACACATGAGGTACGTCATGTCGATCAGCGCCTGCAACGGGCTCGGGCTGACAGCCTCGACCGCGGCACGAACATCGTGCGACATCTGGAAGTACTCCTCGACAACCGCCGCCGCAAGTGCGAGCTTGGACGGAAAGTGACGATAGAGGGCACCCTTGGTGACCCTCACCCTCCGGCACACCGCGTCCAGGGACGTGCGCGTGAACCCGTCGCGGTCGAACAACTCGATGCTCGCGGCTATCAGGCGTTCCCTGGTGCGGCGCCCATCCGCCAGGTCGTTCAATCGACTCCCACCCGGACTCCGGTACGAGCACTCAACGCGTAGCAGTGATTGTGGAGTGAATGTGGCTGGAAGGCTGCTGCAGTCGCAGCGTGCGGCGGACGTCCGGTGGCGCCAGCGCCGGAATCCACATCCGCCACACCGCGGCCGCACGTTGTGTCACGTCGTCGCAATCGGTCATCGCGATCAACGCCACCCGCATCCCGATCAGGGCCGTCATGACCGCTGCCGCGGCCTGCCGCAGGTCGAGATCGGGGTACAGCTCACCTTCGCTGTCCGCGGCCAGCAGCAGGTCACACACGACCCCGATCCACTGGTCGATCTGCTGCTCGGCGAGCTCCTCGCACAGAGGCGACTGGAAGAGCAGACGGTGTGCGCCCGCGGTGGTGAGATCGGGCCCAGTGCGGAGGGACACCGCGTAGCCGAGGTCCACCAGAACCTGCAGTGGACTGTGACGTGCCACCGACAGTTGCCGCCGCGCGTGGCTCCACTCTTGCGTCTGCCGGTTCAGCACCTCCGCGGCAAGCGCTTTCTTCGACGGAAAATAGAAGTACAGCGCACCTTTGGTGACCCCGGCCGCACGACAGATGTCGGAAACCTTCGCGCGGGCATAGCCGTCTCGTTCGAAAATGACCGCCGCTGCCGCGAGAAGATCGGCCCTCGTGTGATTCGTACTGGCGCTTCCGGCAGGCATGGCACCCTTCCGGTGGACGGCTCCGGCGAACCAATCGGGCGAATGATGATCGCCTTTGGCGAGGTTCTCGGTTTGTTGCCGAGCGCTGTCCTCCAACGTGTAGCGAGCTGTTGATGAGATTCCCCAGCGCGGGTGCTCCGGCGGCCGCTCGTCGGAACACCCGCATCCGAAGCGGCGTTTCCCTGCGTCACACCGCTTCACAGGGCGGTCGCGGTCAGGCCCGGCGGGTGCAACGGGCGACGGCGGCCGCCAGGTCCACGTCTTGCTGCGGCAGGTCGAGCACGGCGCAGAGCCACTTCCGCCAGTAAGGCCCCGGTATGCGTTTGCCGCGTTCCCAGCGGGAGATGTCCTCCCTGGTGATGCTGCTGTTGCCGGAGGCATCGTTGAGTTGCCCGGCCAGGTCGTACTGACTCAGCCCGTGCCGGCTTCTGAGTTCACGGAGCATGCTGCACAGTGATTCCGGCGGCTCACCCACTTCTTTCCGTGCGGTTTGTCGAGGCACGTCGGACACCTTTTGTCCCGTCATCGACCTCGCCTCCTTGAAATAAAGCAATCTTGCCATCAGCGGTCACCCGGCTTCGAAGGCATCCTGGTGATACCCGAGGAATCTCGTGTTCACGTTCAGTGAGCAGCGCGCAGTGCCGAGGCGATCGCGAGGGTGTCCAAGAACAGGCGCAACCCGGTGATCAGACCACCTTGCACAGTCAGCCACACCACGAAGTCGCAGGAGAAGTCGGCTGCGGTCGTCAGCACGCGTCCATGCAGCCGCCCCAACAACACGGCGTCGTCAGCGTCGACGGCCATGCGTCGCATCGTGATCGCGGTGATGTCGAAGACAGACAGGCAACCCAGCACGAACGCCTCGACCTGCCGACCACTGTGGATCTCAGTGGGCCAGGGAGGATTGGGTATCGGGGTCGTCCACCACGTCACATCAGGGGCGAACAGGAGACCCAGTCCGACCGAATCCTTCGCCGCCAACCTTGCGATCAACTTCTCCGCCACGATCGCGACGTCCTCCCGAGCCGTCATGCGCTGGGTCCCATGTGGTCAATCGCCGGTGTGTGACTGGCCAATGTCGTCTCTCTTCGACTCTCTTCAACATCGATCATGTGCATCTGTGGTGTCAGAGCCGCTCTCGCGGCTGGAGCTCGGACTGGCCGCCCGACGTAGCATCGGAACTCGTCCGTCTCGCTAAGGGTGTCGTGCAGGCGCCTGTCGGCGCACGGGGCCAATACTCGGCAGACCGCGGCGGGCGTTGCCTCCGTGACCGATGATCGTCGCCGTAACGCGCTCGGTCTGCCTGCGCGTATTGTCTGAAAAGGACGCTCGCCCTCCTCAGGTCGGTGTCGACGCGCCGCTGTGGCACGGGGCTGTGAGTGGTGTGCTGATGGAGGCGGGCGAGGCCGAATCCTGGCGGGCAATGCTGCGCCGCATGGTGACGCACTTTGAGTCCCACAGTGAGCGACGGCGGGCAACCTTGCGCGTGAACCAGCCGCTGCCGCCCTGCACGTCCGGCCGCCGCACGAAGAGCAGTTCGTCCACGACCACGTGCGGCTGCTGCCCGTCAGCCAGACCTACCTGGTCGCACTGCGGTTCATGAAGAGTCCCACCCTCGTCGCGCTGACGTTCGTCTGGTGGATCAGCCTCATTCGTCAGGTGTTCCAGACTTCCGACGTCGGCGAGACGCTCTCGGGTTCGAGGCGATGAGACGGGTTCCTCGGTGATCCTGAGGGAGTCACCGGCTTGGACGGTCTTCACCGTCCCGTCGAGGTACTGCACCTCGTAGCTGGGGGTGCGCCGAGGCCGCGGCCATTCTCCTGTCGGTCCATCGGATCGTCGCGTCGTAGGTCCGGCCGGAGTCGGTCACCGAATAGACGCACTCGAAGACGTTGTCCGGCAGGTTCACACCGAGGCCCTTGCCGCACGAACGGATGCTGGCGTTGTGCAGCCACCGCTGCAGTTGCTCGACGGCGAGCGCGGCCCTCGTCGGCACCCCACCGACCGGTTGCAGCACGATCGGGATCTTCATGCCGCCCCAGTTGTAGAAGTAGAGACGCTCGAGGTTGACCTTCCGCGCGAACACCCCGACGAGGACGAAGCGCACCGCGTAGTTGCGGGCGGTGACCTCGTCGAGCTGTGGCTGGGTCGCGATCGAGTAGTCGGTGCCGGTGCTTCACAACCTCGGGTGGACGCCCGCGTCGTGCATCACCCGGTCGATCGCCGAGGTGAGGTCCGAGCATGACCTCGGGAGGGTCGGACGCGTTCGGGCGAAACAGCTTGATGCCCGCGACATCGCAGTGGTCGTATCCACCGAGCTCGATGAAACGGCGAAGGAACGACAGCCTCCTCGGTCTGCAACCGGCCCATGCCGGGGCACACCACGGCGGCCATCAGATCCCCAGACCGCGAGGGCGGACGGAGGCGCGGACGTGCCGTCGGGATAGGGGCCTGCCTGTCCGGTCGTATTGGCCCACCTCGGGGTGCTGCCGAAGACGAACAGCGGGGGCAGTCCCACTTTCTCCGCGCCACCGACCAGGCGGTCCAGCGTCGTCCAGTCGAACTCTCCGGGCTGCCGCTGCGTTTACGACCACCGCGTCCCGCCGTCCCAGAAACGGACGGCGCCAATGCGGAACACGGGCATGGCCCCTGTGGCACTGTTGATCGTGACCCCGAACAGTTCGCTCTTCACGCGGGCGGACGGCAAGGTCCACGCCAGCCCTTCGATCGACTGGTGCGCAGAGCCTCCGGCGGCGAACCGTGAGCCCCCGGCTGTGCTACCGACCAGAACGGCGGCCGGCAACACGACGATCACCGCAGCCACCAACGCCCACGCCGGTCTCCGCCTGGCCCGGCCGTGCCTCGCGGACAGTAGCCGCACCGCACCTGGGGCAGGAGAAGGACCTCTCCTCAGCATTGGCCCACATGCACTCGGAGTTGTTGCGGCGCATGGACTCCCGACTGTGGTCGGTAGTCATCAACTGGCTGCAGCTCGTCGTGGACACCTTGGACGAGGGGCTGGACGTGACCGGGTTCCGGCTCGGCGGCGAAACGGCTGCCGACCGTCGTGTTCTTGATGCTCGGCGCGGTCAATGGATGTGGTGGCGTTCACCGAGTCGAGCTGACAGTTGTGGGCATCCGCAGCCGATTGCGCGATCGCTCTCGTCACCACTTCTCACCTCAGGAGGGCAGCGCGCCGGGAGCCGCCGCTCCGTGGTTGGCTGGTGCGACACGGGCTATCGCCAGCGCTTGTTGTGCGGCGACAACCGGATGGCACCGGCAGGGTTGCCTCAGTTGCGCAGGTCGACCTGCCACACCAGTTGCCCTGATCGTCGCAGCACCTCACCGCCGCCCACCAGCCGCAGCCGGATCCGTCCCGCCGCGTCCCCGGCCACCCCGCTCACCTCACCCACAGGACCCGCCGCACCATGGAGGCGGATCAGTTGCCCTGCGGTGAGTTCTTCGACCCGAGTCCGCCGCACGATCACCGCTTGCGATGCCGGAAGCCACTTCGTGCTGTACAACTTCCACGCAGCTTCCCGAGCTGAGCCCAGCCGGTCGTGCGCACTGTGCCGTCCGGGCGAAGACCCACTGCCAGGCGAAGGTCCTGCGGTGCCTGGAGGTCGTCCAGCACGATCAGCCACCGCGCGGACGTGGCCGCCAGCCAGTCCAGCAGCCTGCGTGCGCCCGCTTCCGGATCACGGTCGTCGGCGCCGGTCACCACCGCCGCCCACCGCGCGTACTCCCAGACCATGAGCAGCACCAAGCCGAGCAGCAGCACCACACCGCCGACCGACCCTCCGCTGGCGCCGCTCGCAGGAGTCCGTCTGCGCGGCGATCACGGCCTCGGGATCCCGCGCGTCGAGCACGAACACTGGTGGTTGCCGCAGCCAACAGGGTCAGCCCGTCCCGACCAGCGCCGCGATCTCCGATGCTCCGCCGACTGGCAGGCGTTCCGGCTCTGATCGGAGGGGCCATTGTGGACTTGGCGTGGCATCCCGCAGCACCACACCGCGCAGCTCCGCAGACCGCGACACCGGACAGCAGCACAGAACCCCGTACTCACCCAGCACGTCGACCAGCCGGTCCAGCCTCACCATGCGCAAACTCCCTGTCCCACCGCGATGGCGCCACCGCAGATCCCATGGCCGTGGGGAACACCGCCGGCCGGCGGGCCTGGCAGAGGACGGCCTGAGTCAGGTGCGGAAATCCACGTAGCTGCCCCAAAGTTGCGCCGGCGCAACACAAGCGTAGACAGCCAGCCCTTCATAGCCGGGCAACCCGGCCGTTTCAGCCCGGCTTCGACGTTCCTCAGACACCACCTGCGCCCTGCCGTACACAGTCACCGAATGTCCGGTCTGCACGCCATCCGAGACGTCATCGGCCTGAATTGCGACGAACCCGGATCCAGCAGGCAACAGCCTGGTCGCGGTGCGTTGGTCAACACTGACCATGATCGCTTTGTTGCGAACCACGAACCGCACCAGCTGAGCAACCGGCAAACCGCCTGAGGTGTACAACAGCCGCCCCGTGCTGACGCGGTCCAGGAAATCCCAGCATTCACCGTTGGTGAGCTCGTGTTCGGTGTTCACCGCACATCACGCTTTCCACTCATCCATCCGCAACACGATGTTCACGCCCTTCAAGGCGGGGGCATCGGCCGCCGCATCAACTTCACGGCCGCCGCGTCGGCCGACCAGGCGCGTGATGTTCAGGCTTCCGGGGTACGGCCAGAACCAGTTCCTTTGGGCATCCTGTGAGTCGTGGAACGACTGGCGAAACACCGGCTGGTGCGCACGACTCGGATTGACGAGGCTGAGGACGCGGTCAGCCGTGTGTTCCTGCCACACCGGATCACGCCTGCCGCTACCGGGGCGCCGCTTGACATGCGGCTGAACGCGGTGCGGCTGGGTTCCATCACGGCCGCGTATCTCACGTACGGGCAAACACTCGAGATGCGCACGAACGACTTGGCCGCCTACCATTTCGACCTCCCGGTCGCCGGGCACTCCCGATCGTCGTTCGGACGGAGATCGGTGGAGGCGGGAACCGGGGAAGTGGTCCCGTACCTGCCGGGCAAACCCGCATCGATCACTTGGAGCGCCGATTGCGCGCAGCTCTGCCTCATGGTGGACCGGTGGCCATTGGAACAACGGCTCTCAGCCATGCTAGGGCGCCGAACGGACCGGATCGAGTTCGTGACGGCGCCGCAACGGGGCGTGCTGGATGTGCTCGCCCCGTTCCTGCACGAGTTCGAGGGACCAGGCCTGCTCCGCCGCCATCCGCTCGCGGCGAGCACGCTGGAGCAACTCCTGCTCGATGGCCTGCTTCTCACCCTGCAACACGACCTCCGCGAGGAAGTCGAGACACAGCACCACATCCCAGCAGGACCGGTGCGCCGAGCGGTCGAAATGCTGGAGGAACAGCCGGGCGAACCGTGGACGACCACCGCCCTGGCCGCAGCGGTCGCGGTCTCGGTACGAGCATTGCAAGCCGGGTTCCGGCGGTATGCCGGGGTTTCACCGACGACGTACCTGCGCAACGTGCGGCTGAGCAGGGTGCACGAGGAACTCACGGCCGCAGTGCCGGGCTTGACCGTCACCGACACCGCGGTCTCCTGGGGATTCGTCCACCTGGGACGGTTCGCGGGCGCGTACCGCCAGCAGTTCGGTGAGTCGCCGTCCGAGACCCTCCGACGAAACCGAAGACGCTGGCGGACTCCAACTGGATGTTGCGACCAGTGACGATCGGACCGGATTGCTCGTTGAGCATGCCGCACACGCGAGCTACCAGCGCGCCGAACCCTCCTGCCCTGTGCAAGATCCACGACTTCAGTGAACCGCCGTTGCCTGCCTGGCACTATCCGCCTGACGACTCGTCCCTGTCCATTCCACTGACATCGGCCTCGCAGACCACTCCTTTGGAGGCAATCCGCAGGCTGCGGACGCCCGCCAGCATTCCGCCTGCCTTCACGCAACGGCGATCTGCGAGCCGTCCGGTGCGGTCGCGCTCGAGGCGATGGCGTGCGGTGTTCCAGTCGTCGCCACCGCGGTCGGCGGACTCGCCGATGTCGTCGTGGACGGGGTGACCGGCCTGCTCGTCCCACCGGGAGAGCCGGAAAGCCTGTCCCAGGCACTGCGCTCGCTCCTGCTGGACGACACACTGCGCAACGAGTTCGCGGTGGCGGCCCGGGACCGCGTCATCGCGCGGTACTCCTGGAGTCGCGTCGCCGCAGACGTTCTGCGTGTCTACGAACGCGCCGGTGCGACGGCAGCGAAGACCATTGCCACGGACCCGGTTCAGCAGAGTTCACCGCTGCGGCGGACGAGCTCGCCGCAGCGGCTGGACGGCGACCTGCACGACGGGGTTCTCGCAGAACTCCTCCAGGGACACGGGCAACGGAATGCGCCAGTTCGGGTAGTCGTCGACCGTGCCGGGCAGGTTGGGCTGCCTCACCTCCGCCAGCAGGTCCTGCGGTGCGACGAGCAGCAACCGGCACGGGGTGCGGGCCAGCAGCTCGTGCATCGCCATCACGACCTCCTGCTCGGACGCGTGCCGATCGAGAAGTCCCTGAGCCAGCAGCAGGTCGACGAGCTGATCGCGCTCCATCCGCGCCCGTGCCCGTTCCTGGCCGACCGGCAGGTCGAGCGCACCGAGCTCGGCACGCGCGCACATGCTCGGCGCGCAGGAATCCGGTCGCGGTCGGCAGGTCGTGGGTCGACACGCTCGCCATCGCCTGGGCCGGCCATCGCTCGGGCGGCAGTTCGCGCTGGAACCACAGCACGGCGGAGCTGAGCATGCCGCGGTCGTGCAGTGCACGGGTCACCTCTGGCTCGACCGTGCTCAGGTCCTCGCCCACGACCACGGCGCCGGCGCGGTGCGCCTCCAAAGCGAGGGCGCCGAGCATCGCCGCGGCGTCATGGCGCACGTACGTGCCCCGGTCGGGCGACTCGCCCGGCGGAATCCACCACAGCCGCCACAACCCGGCGACGTGGTTCACCCGGATGCCGTCGACATGGCGCAGCACGCCGCGCAGCACGTCCCGGAACGGCTGGTAGCCCGAGGCAGCGAGCCGATCAGGACGCCACGGTGGCAAGCCCCAGTCCTGGCCCCGCTGGTTGAAGGTGTTCGGCGGCGCGCCGATGTTCGTGCCCAGTGCCAGCGCGTCCTGCAGCGCCCACGCCTCCGCCCCCGACGGCGCGACACCCACGGCGAGGTCGCCGATCAGACCGACGGTCAGGTCGGTGGAGTCCCTGGCCTTCGCCAGCTGCTCGGCACACAACCGCTGCAGCCACACGTGGAACGCCGCGCGAGGTGCCAGCCGCGCGGCTTCCTCCGCCACCGCGGGTGAGTCCGGATGCCGCAGCCCGGCCCGGCCATCGACGCCAGTCCGCGCCGTGCCGCTCGGCCAGCGCGCAGAACGTCGCGAACCGCGCCAGCGCCGGATCCGGCGTCCGCTCCTCCGACGGCGCGTACGACCACAGCAGTTCCAGCGCGGACAGCTTGGCCTGCCACGTGGCGTCGTGGTCCACGAGATCACCGCGGAACGGCCGGAGCTCGTCGACGGTCTCCCGGATCCGCAGCGGTGCGTGGCGATAGCAGGCCGTGTCCTCGACCCGCAGGTAGAGAGGGTTGAGGAACTGCCTGCTCGACGGCGAGTCAAGCACGTGCAGTTGCCCGTAGAGGCTGACAGGGTCAAACCTCCTGATGCGCTCAAGGATCTCGTCCCGCAAAGGCGCGAGATCATTGCGGGCCTGCTGGGCGGCGCGTTCGAACTGCGGCGCGAGTTCGAGGTGCGTCTCCGGATCTGGCTTCGGCACTCGAAGCAACCCGTCCGCGCCACGCCGAGCACCGAAAGCCTCGGCAGGGACTGGCAACGCGCTCAGGTATGGCGTCGTTCTCAGCGCCTCGGATGAACGGTTACGCACCATTAGCCTTGGACCGTTTCCTCTTGGACACCAACCGGTCGCGGTTCCCGTCCCTGTGCCGCAGAACCCCAGGCTGGCACACGATGATCACATCGACGATGCCTGGCACCTCGCGCAGCTCGCGAACCGTCAGGTCGTGGTGCTCCACGGAGGAGGACTCGTCGTAGATGAAGACGATCATCTCCCGGTAGCGGTCCGTCTTCTGGAGGTAGGCAACGGAATCGACCATGACCTCCTGCTCGACCTTCTTGAAGTCGCTGGGCGAACGCACCTACTTGACCTCGATCAGCAGTCCGAGTCTGGGCACGACCCCACTTGTCGTTGGTCAAAGAGAAGGAGCCGCTGGCTCCTGATTGGCTCCTTCTCAGGGCCTGTTGATTCACGCCGCCAACGATCATGCGGTGATCATCTTTAGCGCATGAAAAGCCCGCCTGACCTGGGTTTTCTTTCCAGATCTGGCGGGCATTTTCGACCGTCGGGACGACAGGATTTGAACCTGCGACCCCTTGACCCCCAGTCGTGGAACGACTGAGCGTCGTGCTCCGGCCCGTTCTTCCAGGTCAGCTTCCAGTGTAACCGGCCGAGTAAAGGAGTCGCTGGGCTCGGCCTCTCTCAGTCACGACGCAACGGTCGCCACCTCTTCCATCGATTGCGAGGAACGGAAACTCCAAGAGACCTGATCAGCCCAGTCACCTCGCACGTCGCCGACCACTGGTTTGACCAGGTCGACACCCCGTGACATCCACATCGAGCAGGGGAGGGCCGGAGGCTGAGGTGGGTAGGCCTGTGCGGTGGGATGAGGGGCTCGTCTGCCACCAGTCCCGCGGGTAGGTGGTGCCCGCCAGACGGATCGGGGACCCTCCGCGTCACGCGCTCACGCCGACTTTGCTCCGCTTCGGTCAGGCCTGGAGGCCGGTTGCAGACGATCAATTCGGCGGATCTCGCCCGCTACGTGGTCGCGTATTCCCGTCGCCTCCTGCGGGGCAGCAACGGCCGTGGATCCAGCACGAATGCGACGCGCCTCCACCAAGGCAGACCTCGGAACAACGCCGCCCGCAGTGAGTCGACGCATCGCCAAGCGGCCGTGGCGTCGCCGTCGTCGAGATGATCAACCGCGAACAACGCCCGATCGACCAGTTCAGTCAACATGACCCCGTGCGTCCCGAGCGCCGTGTCCGTGGCAGCCAGCACCTGCCCGGTGGTAGGTCGGTCACCCACGTCGTATCCCGCAAACCGCAGCGTGGCGAGAAGATCCAGCCAGGCCCTCGTTATCCGCCGACGCGGTAAGCCTGTTGTCCGATCGTGTCTGCGGCGAACGCCTTTGACCAACGGCGGCCCGAGCAGGACGAGCACGAGCGCGGCGCCGAGCCAGCCCAGCGCTGCGGATGCCGAGGAGCCACCCGGAGCAGCGGAACCGTCCACAGCGGACGGATCCGGCTCGGGCGGAGCTGGATGATCAGGTGGACGCACCTCGGGGAACTGGGCCGCTGGACGCTGGTCGGGTTCGGTCCGGTCGTCGGAGGAGGGGGCGACGTGCTTGGGGCTCGGATCGAACGGCATCCAGCCTCGGTGTGCGAACCGCACCTCGGTCCATGCGAACACGTTCTCACCCTTGATCTGGGCCTCGTCGCCGTTCCACTTCGGCTGGAAGCCGAGTACGACCCTGGCGTCCCAGCCGAGGTGGCGGCACATGACGGCGAACGCGGAGGCGTACTGCTCGCTGGTGCCGCGGTAGGTCTGCAGCAGCTTGGAGATCTGGTAGATCCCGTCGCCGCCTGCGGCCTTCTTCGAGCTGTCGTAGCGGAACAACGGGTTCGTGAACGCCTGGAACAGTGCGGCGAACTTGTCCGGCGCAGCCTGCTGCCCGCCGGTGGCGCGCTCGACGAAACCCAGCACCTCGGGTGGCAGGCGCATGGGCAAGGATGCGCCTACGGCCACGGGAGTGTCGCCGGGCGACAACTCGTCGGGGTTGGCGGTCGCGGTGATCCGGTAGGCCTTGGGTGTGGCTGTCCCGGCGGGGACGGTGATGTCGCCCGTCGCGGCGTCGAAGCCCAGTCCTGGCACGTCGAGGCGGGTGGGGCGGCCGGGGCGGGGTAGCCAGCCGACCGTGTCCGGGGTGAGCACCCGGAGGTCGAGGGTGACTTCGCGGTGTTGTCCGTCGACCGGAAATCTCGTGCCCGCACGGCGGTAGTTGGCGCCGGACGTCCAGCCGTCCTGGTCGAAGGACGTCAGGGTGATCATGGCCAGCCGGTCGACCGGGGCGCCCTTGGCGGCGAGTTCGAGGTCGACCTTGCCGTTGCGCAACGCCAGGTACTGGTCCATCGGGTTGACGTGTTGGCGTGGCTGGACTTGGGCGTCGGCCACGTCCTGCAGGCGGGCGGGGGCACGCATGGTCAACGGTGTGGCTGCGAAACCTGTCAGTGCGGCGATCACGATCACCGCGAGAGTTGTGATCCGCCGTTCCCATTGCACGATGATCACCGCGAGCAGCACGAACGCCGGGACGTACCACTGGGGCAGCGGCGACACGGCCGCGCCGAGGCCAAGTCCGAGCAGCAGGCACACCAACGCGGGCAACAGCGGCAGCAGCGATGAACGCAGCGCGAGGCGCACGGCGACAAGTGCGGCCAGCCCCACGAGTGCCGACACGGCGGCGACCTGTGGTGGGTCAGCATCGGCGGGGAGCACGCCGGTGAGCAGCCTGGAGGGGCCTGTGGCGAAGTCCTTGCCGGGCATGGTGATCAGGACGACCGCAGCGAGCACCAGCGCCACCGCGCCGACGGTGCCGGCGGCGCCGAGCATCCGGCTGCCGAAGACCTTCGCGGCGCATCCCCAGGCGGCGGCGATGATCGCGGGCACGGTCATGGCCAGCAGCAGAACGAGTGTCGGCTCGGCGAAGACCGCGCGGAACGACCAGCCCGCGAGCAGCACCAGGCCCGCGGCGAGCACAACGCGCACCATCTAGCTCACCGCCCCGCCGAGTACGAGGTGATTCCACGAACCGGCTGCCTCGGCGCCGGTGCGCGCGCCCAGCACCACCACGCCCTGGCTGCGGTGTGTCGCGGAGGAGGTCGCCGACATCGTCACGACCACGACCGGGGTGAAGCGGCGGCGTTGCTCGGCAAGCCTTGCCACCACACCGGGTTCGTCGGCGCCGGTGATCACGACCAGCGCACCGCCCGGCTCGGCGACGTCGACCGACGAGAGCAGTGCGGTCGGGGTGCTGTCGGCGCACTGGCGTGCCGCGGCCAGCCTGTCCAGCGGGGTCGTCGCGCCCTCGGCTGCCACGGCGGCCTCGTCCTCGCCGAGGATCGTCAGCCGGGCGGGCCTGCCGCCTTCGACCGTGCTCACCACGACGGTCGCGGCGACCTCGACGGCTTCCTCGAAGAGATCCGCGCCGAAGGCCGACGGCCTGGCGTCCAGCACGACGGTCACGGTCGGCTCCATCGTGTCCACGGACTCGCGGACCACGAGCTGTCCGGTCCGCGCCGTCGATCGCCAGTGAATGCGGCGGGGATCGTCACCCGGCACGTATTCACGCAGCGAGCTGAAGCTGGTCGTACCGGCCTTGCTCGCTTCGGCGCGGCCCTCGAAGTCCGGCACCGATCCCACCGGCATCGGCTGCACCTCGTGCACTCGAGGGTGCACCCACAACGTCCCGGCTTCGCCCATCGGCTGGGAGCGGCGGAAGAAGCCGAACGCGTCGCGGCGCTCCACGGTGAGCGGGCCCAGGTTCAGGCGACCGCGCCGTTGCGTGGGAATCGAGTACGCCGCGGTGCGCCAGCCGCTCGCCTGAATCGCCGCCAGCGGCACCTCCACCGGCTCATCGCCAACGCGGTCCACGACCACGAGACCTGCGACCGCACGACGGCCCTTGTTGTGCGCGTGGAGCAAACCCGCGGCCGGTTCACCGACCGACACCCGGTCCGGTTCGAACGTGCGGCTGAGTGCGAGCTTCGGCTTGACCGCCACGGTCAGGCCTGCGCCGAGCACCAGCACCAGGCCGGCCACGCCGATGCCGAACGCCGCCGGGTAGCCGAGTCCTTGTCCCGCAACGCACAGCGTTACGGCACCGAGCAGCGCCGCGCGTCCCGCCGGCGTGAGCGGCACGGTCACCACAGCGCCGCCGGTGCGGGAGCGGGAACGTTGTTCAGCACCTCGGTCAGCACGCTGTCCACCGACCGGTTGTTGACCCGCGCCTTCGCGGTGAGCATGAGCCGGTGCGCCAGCACCGGACCGCACAACGCGCGCACGTCGTCCGGCGTGACGAAGTGGTTGCCACGGCCCAACGCGTAGGCCTGCGACGCACGGATCAACGCAATGCTGCCGCGCGTGCTCACCCCGAGCCGCAGGTCCGCGTGGACGCGCGTCGCCTGCGCGAGAAGGGCGACGTACCTCGCGACCTCGGGTGCGACGTGCACCTGGGACACCGCGTGTTGCAGATGTCCGATCTGGTCCAACGTCGTGACGGCACGCAGTTCGGGCGGTGCTGCGGCGGCACGGTTCGCCAGCAGCTCGGTCTCCACGTCGAGGCCGGGGTGTCCGAGCTCGATGCGCATCAGGAACCTGTCCAGCTGCGCCTCGGGCAGCTGGTAGGTGCCTTCCATGTCAACGGGGTTCTGCGTGGCGACGACGAGAAACGGCGTGGGCACGGGATATCCGACGCCGTCCGCGGTGACCTGTCCCTCCTCCATCACCTCCAGCAGCGCGGACTGCGTTTTCGGCGAAGCACGGTTGATCTCGTCGGCCACCACGACGTTCGCGAACACCGGACCCGCGCGGAACGAGAACTCGCCTTCGTTCTGCTTGTACACCGAGACACCGGTGATGTCGGTGGGCAGCAGGTCCGGGGTGAACTGGATGCGCCGGAAGGTGCCCGCCGTGCTGACGGCGATCGCCTTGGCCAGTGAGGTCTTCCCGGTGCCGGGGACGTCCTCGATCAGCAGGTGGCCGCCGGCGAACACGCAGGCGAGCGCGAGCCGGATCGCGGAGGTCTTTCCCTTGACGGCACGTTCGATCTCGGCCAGCACCGCGTCGTGCACGGACTGGAACCCGGCGGCCGCGCTGCGGGGATCTCCGTTGGTCGTGTAAGTCACGTGATGTCCTAGAGGTGGGGGGTCGGTCAGTTCGGCAGGCAGGCCGCCTCCGGCGGCGGATCGGGTGGCGGCGACTTGACGCCGAGCGCGATCACGGTGTAGCAGCCGCTTCCATCGGGGTTGACATCTCGGAAACTGTTGCGCCCCACGGGGATCTCGCCCTTCAGACGTCCGCCGCGCAACACCGCGTACTGGGTCACACCGGACAACTTGTTGGCGTCGGAGGGCCACGTCACCGTGACCGCTCCTTGCTGGTCGACCGACACCGAGGCCTTCAGGTGGTACTCGGTGGGCTTCGGTTTCGTCTCCGGCTTGGCGTCGTCCTGGTTGATCACACCGAGCACGATGCCGATGACACCGCCGACGACGGCCGTGCTCGCGCCGGCCAGCCACACCCAACGCCGCGACTTCTTGGGCACCGCAACCGAAGGAGGCTCCGCTAGCGGCCGCACTCCGGTCTCCGTCGGCAGAACCTCATCCGCAGGTACCGGAACGGCGACCTCGTGCCAAGCCAACGCCGGCGGGGGAACGATCTGATCCGTCGTCCTGCTGATCGTCGCCGCGGCGGGAATCGGTGCGGACAGCTCGAGATCACCACTGCGGCCGACAGCCAGGTCAGCCAACGCATCCGCGACCGCCGCCGCGGACGGCCGCGCATCGGGCTGCTCGGCCAGGCACGCCGTGATGATGTGCCACAACGAGTCCGGCAGTCCGTCGGGCCGCACGGGCACCGGCGACGGCCTGCTGCCCGCGAGCACCTCGTAGATCGTGACGCCGAGCGCGTAGACGTCGCCCGCCGCGGACGGCCTGCCGCCCCTGGCCAGTTCAGGCGCGAGGTAGGCCGGTGTGCCCGCCACATCACCGACTCTGGTGACGGTGTACTGGTCCACCGGCTTGGCCAGACCGAAGTCGGCGAGCTTCGCGTGCCGGAGCCCCACGCCCTCCTGGACGAGGATGTTCGCAGGCTTGACGTCGCGGTGCACCAAACCGGCTTCGTGCACCGCAGCCAGTCCCGCGGCGCCCCCGGACAGCAGCCGCAACGCCTCACCTCGGTCGAGCTTCCCCGCTGCCCGCAACTGCCGGAGGTCCGATCCCTCCACCAATTCCATGACGACGAACGGCCGCACCGGGTCGAGCACCGCTTCCCGCACCTTGATGACGTGGGGATGGTCGATGGTGCGCAGCGTCGACCACTCCCTGACCAGGCGCATGTGCCAGTCGTGGTCGGCGACGAGCCCGTCGAGCAACACCTTCACGGCCACGAACGCGCCGTCCTGGCCCTGGGCCTGCCACACCTCGCCCGAACCGCCGGAGCCGAGCAGCTTCACCTTGACGTACTTGCCGCCCAGCAGTTCCTGCGGCGGCGGAGCCGTCCCGGCCAGACTGCGGGCGAACGCTTCCCCGGACTGCGGCCGGTCACCCGGCTGCCGGGCCAGCGCCCGCCGCAACGGCTCGCCGAACTGCGGTGGGATCACCGCGGGCACGTCACGTGGCGCATCAGCGAACGCACGGGCCACCCACAGGTCGGCGCTCGTCTCGACAGGTGGCTTGCCCACCAACAGGGTCCACAACGTCGAAGCGAGCCCGTAGACGTCGCCCGCGGGTGTCCAGTCCTGTCCCTGCAGCACCTCGGGTGGCTCGTGGCCGGTACCTCGACGGGCCACCAGCTCGAGCTCGGCGATGACGGGCAACGTCGGACAGGCCAGCCGCAAGCCCGCGCGCGGACTGCGCACCAGTGCCGCCGGACTCACCCCTCGGTGCACGAGCTTCTTGCTGTGCAACAGGTTCAGCGCGACGGTCGCCGTGTCCAGCACCTGGCCGAACTCGGCGAGCTGCAACGGGATCTCGTCGGCCAAGGTGCCTGCGCCGCGCTCGGTGACGAAGAAGCAGCGGCCGTCGTCAGCGCGTCCGTGGTCGATCAACGGCACGAGATGCGGACTGGTGATGTCGGCGAGCGCGACCGCCTCGGTGCGGAACCTCCGCGCCGAATTGCGGTCGAGCTCCACGGTGACGACGTGGACCGTGACCTCGGCGCCGTCGTGTTCCCTGATCGCCGGTCCGGTCGCGACCGGACCGTCTCCGGCGAGTTCGGCCAGCAGTTGGTAACCGGATAACGGGCCGGCTGCCACGAGTTCGGTACCCCCAAGTGCGTCAACGACGTGTTCCGGATCATAGTCGTCGCCTGGACACGCACCGTTACACGTACCGGGGGCGGAAAGCGCCTTCACCGCACCTCCACCGGGTCGGGTTCGGGCACTTGAGCGAGCGTGGCGCCGCCCCGGCGGACCAGCAGCCCACGCCCAGGCGGCCAGTTACCCGCCGTGGATCGCGGCAGCCGCAGGTCGAACACCTCGCCCGCGATGCTGCTGGCGGGGCTGAGCAACAACCCGCTGCGGGCGCGCCGGGCCGACGCGAGCCAGCCGCGATGGCGGTTGAGCAGGAGGTCGTCGGTCGTGGCGGCGGCGACCACCACCGAACCGGTGTCGCGCGTACCGCGGACGACTCGGTCGAGCACCTCGCCCGAGGTGTACTCGTCGAGCAGCTCGCCGTCGTCGACCACCACCGCGACCGGGCCGTCGGCCAGCAGGTCCTCCAGTTCCGCCCGTGCGCCGTCGGTCATCCCGCGCACCTGCGGCAACGAGGCCAGGTCGTGCAGCGGCGACGGCCGCGGTGTCACGAGGACGACCGGCAGGTCGCCGGTGAGGCTGCGCACCACCGCGACCAGCGCCGTCGACCGGCCGGAGCCGCTCGGACCGGCGACGAGGAACGCGCCACCCGCGGCGACGAGGTCGACGTCCATCGGACCGAGATGATCTCCACCGGCGGCGGGCGTGCAGACCGCGACGCCACGCGGTCGCTGCTCGATGCGCAGCTCCTCCAGTCGCCGCAACGAGATCCGTTCGGGCAACGGATCGATGCGGTGCGGGAGCAACGCCGGGTCCAGCCCGTCGCACGCGGCACGCGCCTGTGCGCCCAGCCGCCGCAGCGCCTCGATCTGCGCGGCGCCGGACGGATCGGCGTCCAGCAGCGCGACCTGCACCTCCTCGCCGGTCGCCGACCAGACGGCCCGGCCGGGTGGCATCCGGCCGGGCATGTCGCGCGCCGCCAGCCCGAAGGTGCCGACGTCCTCGCGGTCGGCCTGCCGCAGCACCAGCCGGTGCTCGACAGCCGCGGCAATCCGTTGGCTGAAGCCGGTCTTGTCGCTGGTGAGCACGACGACCAGACCCGCCGCCGGACCGCGGCGCAGCAATCCTTCGAACAACTGCACCAGCGTGCCGCCGTCCCGCTCGGCGTACTCCCGCATGAACCCCTCCAGCCGGTCGAGCAGCAGCACGAGGTGTGGCAGCCGGTCCGCGGCTGCGGCTCCACGGCGTTGCTCGCCGATCGTGGCGTGCCCTCCCGCGGCCAGAATCCGTTGCCTGCGGTCGATTTCCTGGTCCAGCCACTCCAGCAGCCTGCCGACCCGCACCGCGTCGTCGGCGTCGACCACCGCTCCGACGTGCGGAAGGTCGATCAACGGGGCGAGCGCGCGGTTGCCGCAGTCCAGCCCGTACACGTGGACGGCGTCGGGACCGCAGCCCGCGGTCAGTCCTGCCGCGAGCGTGCGCAACGCGGTGGAGCGCCCAGTCCGTCCAGCACCGGCCACGACGATCGGCCCGGTTGCCTCCAGGTCCAGCAGGAACACGTCCTGTGCCTGCGCGGCAGGCCGGTCGGCGAGCCCGAGCGGCACGCACAAAGACGAGCGCGGCACAGCCTCCAGCTCGGCCAGCGTCACCAGGTCCGGCAACGGCGGCAGCCACGGGCTCGCAGACGTGGCCACGCCGAGTTGTCCGGCGGCCACCCGCGTCGCCGCGACGACGGCCGCGAGATCGGTCGCGCCGTCCGGGTCCACCTCGGCCTGCGCCGGCAGTTCCGGCACCCGGCCGAGGTCGCTCACCAGGCGACGGCACACCGAGAGTTCCGCGCCGCGGCCCTGGTCCTGCTGCCGGGGCCAGCCGATCCGGGCGGCCTGGAACCCGGTCAGCTCACCGTGACCGGTGCGCAGGTAGGCCCGTCCCGGCTGGTTCGCGCTGATCCTGGCCGCGACCGGAGTGTCGATCACGTCCACGGACTCGGAGTCCGCGGTGACCCGCAACCCGATGCGCAGGTTGAGGTTCGCCCTCATGTCGGCGTTGACCACTCCGCCAGGACGTTGGGTGGCCAGCACGACGTGCACGCCGAGGCTGCGGCCGCGCATGCCGATCCCGACCACGCCCGGCACGAACTCGGGGATCTCCTCGACCAGCGACGCGAACTCGTCGACGACGATCACCAGCCGCGGCAGCCGTGCTCCGGTGCGCGCCCAGTAGTCCTCGATGTCCTTGGCGGAGGCCTCTGCGAACAGCGCCTCACGGCGGTGCAGCTCGGCGGACAGCGACCGCAACGCCCGGTTGACCAGGTGGCCGTCCAGGTCGGTGACGAGACCGACGCAGTGCGGGAGCCGCTCGCAGGCGGCGAACGCGCTGCCGCCCTTGTAGTCGACCAGCACGAACGTCAGCGCGTCCGGCGTGTTCACCAGCGCGAGCGAGGTGACCAGGGTCTGCAACAGCTCGGACTTGCCCGCGCCGGACGTGCCCGCCACCAACGCGTGCGGCCCGTGCTTGCGCAGATCCACGGTGAGAGGTCCGCCTCCCCCAACCCCGAGCAGCGCCTTGGTGGATCGTCCGTTCGGAGACTGCGCCCACGCGCGGCGCACCGCGTCCGCATCCGAGTCGGGCTCACCGCTGATCGTCAGCCCGGCCAGGTCCGTGTACCGCACGCGGTCGGGCAACGAACCGTCCTCAGCAGCGGCACCGAGTGTCGCGATCGGCGCCAGCGCTCGTGCCATCCGCCGCGCGTGCACCTCGTCGAGGCCGTCCACCAGCAGGTCGTCCACCGGCGCGAGATCCTGCCTGCACAACCGCCCTCGGCTGCCGTTGATCACCAGCGTCGCCCGGCACTCGTCCGGCAACGCCATCTCGTCGTCATCGAGACACAATGCGTGGACGCCGGCCGACGGACCCTCCGCCAGAACCTGGGCCAAGCCGGGCAGACCGCGCATCCGGCACGCGCCGTCCACCACGATCAGCACGTCGCGCTCCTGCGGCCTGCCCTGCCGCAGGAGGCCGCGCTGCTGTTCGGCACGGTGCTCGATGAGCTCACGCAGCTCGGTCAGCCGGGCTCGCGCCTGCGCGGCGTCGGTCGCCAGCAGCCTGCGGCACTCGAACCCGGCGGGCGGGCGCGTGTGCGGCAACCAGCTCGCCCACTCCCAGTCGTCCGCCTCGTCGTGACCGGTGATCAAGAGCAATGCCAGGTCTTTCGGGGCGTGCAGCACGGCGGCCTGCGCGAGGATCGCGCGAGAGGCGGCCAGCACGCGGTCACGTGGCCCGGCCACCCCGAGCACACCGGCGTCACGCAGTTTCACCGTGGCGGGCACGTCGTGCACCGGCGGCGGTTCGGGCAGCTCAGCGGCGCCCGACGTGGGCTGCGGCTGCCGGGGATCGAAACGCGGGCGCACCGAAGCGGGCCGATCGTGCAGTCCCAGCCGCAACCGCAGGAAGTCCTGATCGCCGTGCCGTCGTTCCCACAGCCGCGCGGACGGCGCGCAGGCAACCGCCACCAGCCACGACGGGTCGGGGTGCTGATCACGCTGCCGTCGCTCCTCCGCGATGGCGGCGGCCGTCAGCTCGTCGTCCAGCGCGGCCTTGGCCTGGTCGTAGTCCTTCTTGCGGGCCCGGTACTCCTTGCGCCCGGACCGGCGGTCGCTGATCACGTTCGCCACCGCCATCACGGGGCTCAGCAACATGATCAGCAGGAAGTAGCCCGCGTTGGGCAGCACGAGGTACAGCACCCCGCCGACGAGCAGCGGAAGCAGCACCGTGATCCACGGAAATCGCATTCCCGTCGGCTTCTCCGGCGGCACGGGCACGAGCACGTCGGCCACCTTGCCCGGCACGTCGATCCGGGGCGGCCGGTTGAACAACCGCGTCCCGTTCTCACCGGCGGCCACGTCGGCGTCGGCCAGCACCGCCGGACGCAGCCCGACGACCGACTCGCCCATCCCGGCCACGTCGCCGCACTCGAACTCGGTCACGTCCGTGAGCCGCCATCCGCGCCAACGGATCCCGTTGCGCGAACCGGTGTCCGACAGCCTGATCACCGAGCCGTCCGGGGTCATGCCCACCTTGGCGTGCTCGCGACTCACCTCGGCGTCGGCGAGCACCAGTTCGGCGTCCTGGTCACGGCCGATGCGGACGTCACCGGCCGGGTGCAGCAGCACGCACGGACCCGCGTGCATGCCGCCCACCACCGCGAGTTCGACCGCGCCGCCGCCGATGATCCCGGTGCCCGCGTCGAACACGGGCAAGCCGAGCCCGAGCACGGCTCCGTCGGTCAAACCCGCTTCACCCAACGACAACTGTCCTGGCAGCGGCTGCGTGCCGAGGTACAGCCAGTCCGGGGCCGTGACGTCGAGGTGCTCGCCGAGTGCCGAGGCCAGGTCCGCCACGCGGTGCCCGTCCGCTGCCTGGACGAGCACCGCGTGCCGTGCCCCGCCGGGGGCGAGACAGGTCAGTTCGAGCCGCACGTCAGTGGTTGGCGGCCTGGTCGATGAGCTGCTTGCGCCGCTGCACCTCGGCCGCCGCGCTGCCGAGCTCCGCGGACAGGTTGCGCAGCGCGGGGTTGAACTCACTCTCCCACGCCTGCCGGAACCGGTCGGCCGCGAGGCCGGTCCAGGTGGTGGTGTTGATCAAAGTGGACAGCGCGTGCTGCAGGTCGGTGACCTCACCGCCGCACTCCCCCAGACGCCGCGACAGGGTCTCCAGCTCGACGAGCTCGGCCTGGATCATGGGTGTTCTCTCCTCGGTCGCACAAGTTTCTCGTTGCCGGTGCGACGCTAGGAGCGGTGCCGGGACCCGCGGTATCGGCAGCACTCCCCACTACAGCAGGCCCAGGTCGTCCTTGGTGATCAAACCCCTGCTCAGCACGTACTCCGCGAGGTTCATCAACGCGCTGGGACCGTCCATGTTCGGCACCCCCGCGTCCTTCAACCGCTTCCGCAGGTACTCGATCTTCTTGCGCACCGTCGAACCGGGCAGGTTGAGCCGATGCCCGGCGGCGTCGTACGACCTCGGATACGGGTCGTACTTGTCGCCGTCGAGCAGGTACCCGGCGAGCAACGCGACCAGCGTCCTGCGTTCGGCCTGGTTGAGCGTGACCTCGTCGCCCACCACCGTGGACAGTCCTTCGGGCACGTTCGCGATCACCGGCGCGTCCATGCGCGGTGCGTCGATCCTGAGCTCGTACGGTTTCGTGTTGTGGCCGCGCAACAGGACGCGCATCTTGCCCTGCAACGCGCACCGCCTGCCCGGCGCCAGCACGCTGCGGAACCCGATGTCGTCCACGACGTCGAGCTGACGGGCCCCGCTGAGGTTCACCACGAACCACGTGCCGTTCTCCGCCAGCACCACCCCCGCGTACCGGGAGATCGCGGTGTCCTGCGCGTCGATGCGCAGCACGCAGTCCGGCGCGCGACCGAACGTGGCCTCCTCGCCCGGTGACAAGGTGTGCGAGACCGCACCCAGCGACACGGTGACCTGGTGCGGTCCACCCAACGCGATCACCCCTCGTGTTTTTGGGAAGTACTGCCCGGTTCACCGGCGCGCTGCCTTTTGTACTCTCCACGGGGTTCGTGGCCAAACAATGCTGGGGAGACCCCATGGCGATCACCGATCGGTTACCGAGCAGGCTTCGACGGCGCGCGGGTGGCCTCGTGCTCCCGATCGTGCTGCTCGCCGGTGTCTTCACCGCGACGCTCGGCGCCGGGTACAGCGCCACGCAGACGAACCTCGGCGACGCCATCGGACATCTCTTCCGCGGCAACTCGATCACCGTGATCAACTCCGAGTCCAGAACGGTCGAGGCCGAGGTGCCGACGACGGCCACCGGCACGCAGGACGCGGAGGTCACCGCGCTGCCCGGCGGCAACATCGGCACGACCAACCACGACACCGGCGAGGTCCAGCTCCGCGACGCCGGCACGCTGCAGACGAAGGGAAGCCCGATCGCCAGCGCGGGCACCCCACTCGTGCTCCCCGCGGGAAACGTCACCTACGTGCTGGATCCGAAAGCGGACACCGTCCGGCAGCTCGGTGAGAACGGGCAGGTCGTCAGCGAGGTCAAGGTGCCCGGCGCGACCAGGACCGCCGTGCCCGACGGCGGCGACGGCATCTGGGTGCTCACCGACGACGGCAAGGTCAGCCACGTGGTGCAGGGCCGGGCCGACCGGACAACCGACCCGCGCGACCGGGTCACCACGCTCACCACGGCCGACGGACCGATCGCCATCACGTCGTCGGGCAAGGCACTGGACCTCTCCGTGGACCCGCCGAAGCCGATCCACCAGGGGCCCGTTCCTGGCGACCAGGGCGTGCTTCCCGGCTCCCACAAGGGTTCTGGCCGTTACGTCCTGCTGCTCAGCCCGGCCGAGGGCAAGCTCGTCGCGGTCGACAGGAACTCCGAGACTCGGCGCGAGTTCAAGGACCTGCCCAAGAACCGCCGGCTCGGCCAACCGGTCCAGTTGGGCCACCTCGTGTTCATCCCCGACTACGGGACCCCGCACAAGCTCTACGTTCGCGACATCGCCACGGGTTCGCCCCGTCCGGACATCACGGTGCCGGGACTGCACGACCGATTCGAGCTCAAGGTCCAGAACGGCCGGGTGTGGGCCGACGACCAGTTCGACCAGCAGAGCGTGGTCATCGGAGCCGACGGCGGCAAGGAGCACGTGGACAAGGGGCCCGGCGAGGGCGTGCTCACCAACACCAACGACCCGAACTGGTCTCCTGGCGAGCCGGTGAAGCCGGAACCGCCCGCCACGCCGGAGACCACGCCGCCACCGACCGTTCCGCCTACTACGCCGCCGACGACAACGCCGCCGGCTCCGACCCAGACCCCGCCTCCGGCCCCGCCCACGCAGACTCCGCCACCCACCACCGGAAACAAGTTGATCCCTCCCCCTGTGGTCGGCATGCTGGTCGACGACGGATGCAGGTCGATCGAAGCACGAACCCTGACGTGCGACCGGCAGCCCATGCCCGATCCTTCGCCGACACCGTCCGACCTGAACGTGATCACCGCGCAGAACCCTGCGAAGGACACCCCTGTCGATTCCGGCTCTCCGGTGACGGTCCGGTTCTGGCGCTACATCGCCATGCCTGCCGTGTCCGGCCAGGCCGCCAGCGCAACCTGTGACCGCTTGGTCAACGAGATGCGCCGCCTTGTCACGTGTCGAGCTGTGCCAGGCAGCGGCACCGGAACGCCGGGCACCGTGGACACCCAGAACCCGGCCGCAGGGGCACCCGTTGGCGTGAACACCGAGATCGTGCTGACCTACGTCCCCACGCCGATCCCGACCGTGCCGGACGTGCGCAACATGCCCGTCGGGAACGATCCCGGGAACGCCTGCGCCGAGGTGGCCAGCAAGGGGTACACGTGTGTGCCGGTTGCGGACCGGATCGCGCGTGCTGACAACGTGGTCCTCGACCAGGTTCCGTCGCCCGGGACTCCGCAGCAAGGCGGTCCGGTGGAGGTGCACTACTCACCGCACAAAGCCCAGAAGCTGGTGCTGCTGCGAAGCGACCCCGACAGCCCCGACAACCCCGACGTGCACATCATCCGGTTCGAGGGACAAGAGCCGCCTGGCTACGCCCGCGAGCGGGAGCTCGGCTGGGCATATCCCCCGCAAGGCACCCCAATTCCTCATGGTGCCCGCCAGATCAACGGTTTCATGTGCAGTGCGAGCAAGAGCGCGTGCGGTGGACGGTCGCCGAATCACTACTACACGCATGACAACAACACAAACCTGGCCAGCTGGCGACTCACCGAGACCGCGGCGTGGCTACTGCCTTCGAACGGTGGACAGTGCGCGGCTGATCAGACCCCGCTCGCGCGTCTCGGCAGGTTCGGCGGCGGTGGTAGCCGCGTGTACACGGTGCATCCACACGGCTCGGCGACGGCTCCTTCCGGCTGGGACTACGCGGAGCCACTCGGCTGCGTCTGGAATCCCTGACGCCGCAACGGGTAGCCCTTCCCGTTCCCTCCACTCGGTCGCTTCCGCAGACTTGGCAGCGACCGAAGTGGAGGGACGATGCACACGGAGAAGGCGGGCCGGGGACACCAAGTCGCTGGCCAGTTCGAGGAAGCGGCGCGGCTGGTCGCGGCGGAAGCGCGCCGGCTGGACGACCTGGCAGGTGACATCCGCAGGCGGGTGCGGGACATCCGGTGGTCCGGCCGGTCGGCGGAACACTTCCGCCGCCACGCCGCCTATCAGGCGACACGGGCTGAGCAGAACCGGGAAGTGCTCGAGTCGCTGAGGATTCTGCTGACGCGGGCGGCACAACTCACGGCGGCGAAGCCGGAGGCCCGGCCGTGACGCTGACGCTCAGCACGGACGAGCTCCGGGTGGCCGCAACGCTCGAAGGCGGCCGTCTTCCCGTCGCACTCGGCCGCGAATGGTCCGAAGAGGACATTCCCGTGGCGGACCTGGTCGCACTGCGGGGTCTCCTCGCCCGCGGCCTCGCCATCGCCCGGCCCGGCACGCTCGAAGTCTCGCTCACCGACGAGGCCACTACCATCTCGACGTTGCTCGATCCCAGCACTCTGGTCGAGGTGCACCGCGACAGCGTGGAACGAGCCGGTCGGTGGCTCATCGCCGAACGGGACGGCACGGTCGTCAGCTGCGCCGAGTCCAGGCCCGACCTCTGGTCCTTCGGAACCGTGGACGTCGACCTCCTGATGGCCGACCTGGTGGCCGCGCTACCGGACGACGCCGTCGACCAGCGGTCGATGCGCGTGCGCACGGATCTCCTAGTGGAAGCCGACCGCAACGTCGAGACCGGCGAAGGGGAGCTCGCCGCACTGCTCGCCAATGTTCGTTCGACGACAACGGTTCGCCGGGTTCAGCGCGTGAGGGGAACAAGCAGCGCGGTGGCGATCACCTGGCTGGAGACCGCCGGAGCGGGCGCCTGGCTGGTCTCCCCGGTGGACGATCACCGCGATGGCAACATGCCCGTTCCGCACACCGAGCTGAGCCCGATCGGCCGGGAGGATCTGCTCGCACTCGTCGCGGACGTGCTCGACCTGAGCGGGGCCGAGCGATGAAGCCGTTGTCCGCCAGTGAGATCGCTCAGCACGCCTACGACGCGGGCTTCCGAGGGCAAGCGCTCAAGACCGCGGTCGCGATCGCACTGGCCGAGTCGGGTGGCCGCGCCGACGCCAAAGGCGACACAGGAATCACCGACGGCAAGTGGGGACCGTCGGTCGGGCTGTGGCAGATCCGCTCTCTGCACAAGCAGACCGGAACCGGTGGCGAACGTGATGTCAAAGCGAACACCGACCCGGCGGTGAACGCGAAGCACGCCTGGTCGATCTCCAAACACGGCACGTACTGGACGCCGTGGTCGGTCTACCTCAACGGTAGCTACCGACAGCATCTCGACGAGGCAGGCGCCGCGGCCAAGAAGGTCAACGAGGATCGCCCGTCCAAGACCGACCGGAAAAAGGCTCAACAACGCGGCTCCGACCGAGTCGTGCTGGACCTCAACGAACTCCGCACGCTGGAGACGTTCTTCAAGGAAGGCAGCGATCGGGTCCGGCACGTGCGCCGCACGGTGACCGACGTCGAGCAGGATCTGGAACCGGCCAGAGCAGCACTGCCGGATCCGGCGCTGGCCGCGTTGATACAACAGACCTTCAAGTTCCTCGCCTCTCCGTCGTCCCTGCCCCGCGCCGAGGAACGGCTGGACTGGCACGCCGCGTTCGCGGCACGGGTCCGCAGGCTCGCCGAGGCCGCGGACGGCCCGGACAACCGCTGGACGCGTGGCGACGCCATGCGGTTCGTGACGAAGTCCGGCGACCGGCTGGACCGCGGTGAACGCGCGGTGCTGGAGGCGTTGATCGTCGGCGCCGTCGTCCGCCGTCACAGCGGCCTGAAAGCTCACGTGCAGGCACACCAGGACAAGAAGCCCGCCAAGCCTCAACAAGCCGACACGAAGAACCTGCGCAACGGCCACGTGCCCGCGGGCAAGCTTCAGTCGGTCGGTGACAACGCCAAGATGCTGGAACCAGCGGCACGGCAGTTCCGCCGCATGGACGCCGCGGCACGGGCCGCGGGGCTCGACCTCGAGGTCCGCTCCGGCTACCGGGGCGAGGCCGAACAGGCAGGCCTGTACCAGAAGTACCTCGACGGCAAGGGAAACCTCGCCGCACCGCCCGGTCGCAGCACCCACGGTCTCGGCCTGTCCGCCGACATCAACGTGCTCGCCAATCCCAAGGTCCTCCCCTGGCTGCGTGCGCACGCCGACGAGTACGGATTCGTCAACGACGTGCCGAGCGAGCCGTGGCATTGGACCTACAAGCACCGCTGAGCAACCGGTTGGGAATCCCTGCCCATTCACAAGGTGTGTGCCCGCTTGAAGAATTCGAAGCGGCGATCCGCCCACACTGAACGAAGGAATCCCAGTGCACATCAAACGAATGGCGGCGACGATCGTCGTCTGCGCCGGCCTGGCGGTTGCGGGTCAAGGCACCGCGACCGCGTGGAGCAACGGCGTCAACCGGGTCGAGACGGCGGCCGAGGACTCGCACGCCCAGGTCGGGCTGGGTCCCGGCTGGGTTCTGTTGAGCTACAAGGCGAACGGGCCGATGATCGGCTACCTGTTCGCGGACGGGTTCAAGTTCGCGGACGGCTCGGTCAAGCGCGGTTCCGATCACATGGACATCAGGGACGTCGGTCGTGGCGGCGCGGGCCACGTCGGCGACATCTCACGGTGGCCGTGGGGTTACGCGGGTGGCGAGGTCGACGGCTGCGCCTACGCGTACGGCACCACCAAGTTCGCAGCCGTGCGTCCCGGTTTCTCCTCCGACAGGTGCGCGAACGGACCACAGGTCAAGGGATCGAGTCACAGCGACGGCACGATCGACCGACTCCGCTGGTGGCACAGCGAGAAGGTCTTCTGCCGTGAGTCCACAGTGGATCAGCTGTGCAGTCCGTACGGCGTGTGGAGCGCGAACAAGGGTGGCGCGATGAAGGAGGCCACCACCGCCGCCGCATGCCCTGGCTACGGCAACATCAGTGCGGCCGCCGCGTACGGGACCGCCCCCGCGAAGCCGAAGCACCTGCTGGCCACCGTGCCCGCCGGCGAGACGATCGACGTTCGTTACGAGACCAAGGACCGTCAGTGGGTCATGGCCAAGTGGCGTGGCCACGAGCTGGCCGGTGGCACGCGATGGGCGTTCATGCCGCGGTCCTGCGTTACCGCTCGTCCCTGAACTCACGTACATCCACAAGAAAGGAAACTGTCTTGCTACGACGCGTCATGACCCTCGTTGTCTCCGCGCTGGCGGCATTCGTTCTCATCCAAGGCGCACCAGCGTCCGCCACCACGCAGTCGTGCGAATTCCCGACCTATCAGTACAAGTTCGTCGCAAACGACGGAACCTACCGCGACCTGCCCGGTGGCAACGTCAAGGGCTACCTCATCCACGGCGATCTGCTCAACAGCGGATTCCACCCGAGCAACACCGGCTGGATCGAAGGCAACTTCTACACCGCACACGGCACCTACCTCGGCTCAGGTTGGGCACTGCGTCAGTACTTCCACTTCGTCCGGTTGTGGTGCTGACCCGGCGAGCGGCACGACGTGAGCCGGTGACGACGTCACCGGCTCCGCCACAGAAGTCCACCACGACAGAGGATCCACGCATGAACCGCCGAGCTTCCCGCTTGCTGCCGTTCGTCCTGCTCGTCGCACTGACCGCAAACAGCACCGCGTGCGGCGTGAGCGGCACACCGCGGGGCGCCCCCATGGAGCCGATCGACCCGGTCACGAACCTGCGCTCGCCGGGAACGGTTCTGCTGCTGCACTGCAAATCGACCATGCTGACACTGATCGCACTGTCAGTCGATAATGGACAGACGGTGGCAACGACGAGCGCGACGCTTGGCGACGACAGCGGGCCGTCCCACATCTGCGGCGACCCACTCAGCGGGGACTACCCCTCCACGGCACTGCTGCAGCAACTGCTGACCCCGGATGCCGCTCGCATCGCAGGCTGGGTGCGGGGTCCCGGCAAAGAGGGCTTCCTGGCCACCTCCTTCGACACGCGCACGGGAACCCAGGTCGGACCGAGCCTCGACCCCAACGGCTTCACGGCCTCACCGGACGACCGCAGGCCGGTGTTCCACGACGGCAAGCTCTGGTACGTCGACCGCGACAAGCGACTGCGCAGCCGGTCACCCGAGCAGCCGCCGGAGGCCGCCGAAGTCCACGGCACGGCAGGCGGCTCGGACGTGAGCTTCGCCGGTGGCGACGCCTGGCTCAACAAGGACGCCGGTGGCACGGCGATCCACCCGTCCGGCCGGTACGCCGCCGAGGTCGCCAGGTTCTGGGGCAACCTCCAGATCCGGGAACGCGACGCCGGCCGGGACGACGTCGCCGTCCTCTCCGAAGGCACCGCCGCGGGCGCCGACGAACCGCCGCCGGGCAGTGCGCCGCTTCCCTCCTGCCGGCCGAACTTCTGGCTCGACGACGCCACGCTGTTCTGCTCGAGCCGATCGCAGATCTGGAAACTCACGCTGACACCCGATCACAGGTCGGTCAGCAAGGCAGAACCGCTGTTGCCGGTCACCGACCGCCACACCTACGGGCCCGTGCCCGCGCCGGACAAGAACGCGTTCGCGTTCCTCGTCGAGCACGGCGACACCTTGGCGGTGTACCGCCAAGCACTGTCCCCCGGCGCACAGCCGGCAAAGATCGCCGACCTGCCCAGACCCGGCAACACCTACCTGCTCGGGTGGTCGTAAGCGATCGACATGTACAGCCGAAGGGCGTGTCCGCAGCCGGACACGCCCTTCGCGTGCCGCCTACTGCCCGGTCACCGTGCAACATGCGGTCGCGGTCTGGCAGGGTTGCTCTCCGACACGGCCAGGAGGTCATCTTCGACGTCATCGCGCCACCGTTCAGCTTGGCGTGCACCGGTATTCCGCTTCATCCGACTGGTGCGCTCACCAGCCTGGTACACCTCGGCCTGCAGGACAGTTCATGGTGTCCGCGGTGGCAACCCCGCCCGTCGACCGCAGCGCGTCCACGGCATCCAATGCCATCTCGTTGTTGGTGCAGAACACGCATCAAAGGCGGAGCTGCTGAGAGTCCAGCAGCCGGATGTGCGAGCACACGGAGTCATGTGCGCGAGAACGGACAGTCTCGCGCCGGTGGGCAGTCTGGGAGGTCGCCCGCCCTTCCTCAGCTGTGGCTGGGAGCAAATCCATCGGCCTCCGGGCCGCCTTTCAACAGACGGGCGAACACGCGAAGAAGTGACCCTGGCCTGGCCCGCCGACCAGATCCAGCGTCAGAGCGCCGATGCTCCAAGCATCGTCGTCGCCGCAGCGGGGGCTGCGCCCAACTGGGGCGTGCCAGTCCCAATCCGGACGACAGGGCGAACGTCAAGCTCCGTCATGGACGGATCTGGGGTTGGCCCCGTTTGCCGGACCCGTCGCCTCTTGCCAGCAGAAGGAACAGCCTCTGCTCGTCGCCGTGTCAGAGCTTTGTCAGCGCGATGTCCGAGCCTTGTCCAAAAGCACTGCGCTCGCGCTGTCCCCACTGCCAGAACAAAGGGAACAACCATTTCCAAATAGCGACTGCCGCGGCCCTCGCCGTGCCCGTCCGCGTAGGCGCCGCCGGAACCGCGCAGGCCTCCACCTGTCCGCCTCCGGGGACGCCACCGCATTGACCGACCTCCGCTGCTGACCTGGCGCCTCGTACAGCCGCCACGTCTCCATGGCTCCTACGTCAGCGACGGTCACACCGACCAACGGTGTGGCTGACTCGCTGACCCCGGCCGTAGGAAAAGCACCTCCATGACAAGCCGCACACACGATTCCCGGCGCTGGACCGAGGCCGTGGCCGGGCTTTGACCGAACGGAAAGAAACACCGCATGAAGACAAAGATGAAGACCCAGGGCGTCATTACGGCGCTGGCGACCTTCGCTGTCCTGGGCTGCCTGACGTTGAGCGCGACGCAGGCTTCAGCCGTAGCCCCACGGGCGCTGCCGTCCCCGGCCGAAACCGCCGCCGCGCTGCCCGTCGTCAACATGGAAGCCACCGTCCTGGCCGCCCAGATCGATCCCCGGCGCGCCGACAACACGCTGACCCCAGGCGCCAAGGATTCCGTGCTGGCCGTCGAGCGGGCACTCCAGGCACGCAATCTGCTGGACACCCGCTGGGTCGACGGCTACTTCGGAACCACGACCATCACGGCGTACGCGGCCTACCAGCGCTCGCTCGGATACACCGGACTGGCCGCGAACGGGCTGCCCGGCGCGAGTTCGCTGGCCACGCTCGGGCAGGGCCGGTTCACCGTCTCCCACGTGATCAAACCAGGCCCGAAGGTTCAGCGTGACGGGTACGTCGTCAACACCCGTACCCAGGCGATGCTCACTGAGACCGAACGTCTGCTGGGCCGTCGCCTCGTGCTGTCGCAGGGCTCCCACAACCCCGGCGGCGACCCGACTTCCGCAGGCACCCACGACGGCGGCGGCGTCGTGGACATCAAGGTCGACGGCATGTCCGCCGACACCCGCACCGCCGTCGCCCGTGCGCTGCGTCAGGTCGGCTTCGCCGCCTGGGTCCGCAGCCCGGCCCAGGGCGACTGGCCGTGGCACATCCACGCTGTAGCGATCAACGACACCGACCAGGCCACCCAGGCCCAGAACCAGGTCGGTGACTACTACCTCGGCTTCAACGGCCTCGCCAACCACCGCCCCGACGACGGGCCCCGGATCCCGATCCGGACATGGGAGGACTACCAGCGCACGCACTGACCAGAAGCCCAGACGCCACCCCGATCAGTGACACTTCACGAACGATGCGACCGGTGCACTGCGAGAGCGGTCTTGCCGACGCCCGCGGTGCCGGTGATCGCCGAGATCATCGCGTGGGATCAGTGCGGCCGCTGCCTGCGAGGCAGGGGGCGGCGGCCGGCTGGTAATCCCGCGTCTGCAGGCCGCCTGCCCCACGGTGAACTCGACGGCAGATCGCCCACCAGCGCGACGTTCGTGCTCCACCATGCCGGCCGAGGCAACCGCACCAACCGCGGGACGAACAGCGGCATGACGCTCACCGCAGGCAGTCGCACTGGCGACGCAAGATGACGGATGCTCTCGGCGATCGACGACCCAACTACTCGGAGCACGGGACCAGTAAAGGCGTCCAAAGACAGCCACCAGCGACACACAAGTTGACGTCAGCCCCCTGGTGGAGCCATGTTCAGATCAAATGCCGAGGCTCAAATTGAGAAGTAAAGAGATCGATGAGCGGCGTGCTCGACCCGGCAGAACTCGGCAAGATCACAAAAAGAGGGTCCTCGCAGTATCTGACCTGCGAGAACCCTCTTGGCCGTCGGGACGACAGGATTTGAACCTGCGACCCCTTGACCCCCAGATCAGGGTTCACGGGCCGCTGACCTGCGTAAACAGGCACGTTGAACATAGTTCGGCGCACATGACTGCGAATCAAGTGCGTCTACCGCCGTTGTGGGAACATCTAAGATCCACTCCTGCACGCCTCGGCGCCGGCCTTCAGCATGTTGCGACGCGAACCATCCAAGGGTCCCTTCGCTCTGTTGCGGTGTTGCGATCCTCGCCAACGCAGACGCCCGGTCCGCGCCGAACAACTAACCCAGAGGGCTCTCGCCCTTGTTGCTGTGATCCTCACCGAGCGCGGACGCCCAGCGCTGCGCGTCGACGCTGCCCACGCTCGCCAGCCAAGCGGGGTTGCGATCCGTGTGCGCCGTTCGACGGGTTCGTGCGGCCCAATGCCGAGGGCAGCACACGCGCGCGGCCGAGGGCGAACAGGTGGCGCGGCGAACAGGCTGACGACCAGGAGCAGCATCATCACGCAATCGCGACTCGACGGACACGGCATAGTGCGGGACTACGCAAAGGTCGACTCAGCTCAGCGGGAGGTCCACTCGACGGCCGAGCCCGAACTCCTCTGCTTCGTCATCAGTGACCATGGCGTAGACGCCTGGAGGAACGCCGTCGAGTTTCGCGGTGCGCGATGCGGTGGCCAACAGATCGCGCTCGTTCGACCCGGTGATGAGAAGACATAAGCGTCCCCGTACTCCTCGCCGCCGTCAAAGACCTCGACCTCACCTTTTCCTCCAGCCCGTGCAGGAAGTCCTCGATCACATCGATCCAAGGAAATGGGTACTCGTCCTCGGGCACGACCGGCGCCGGATGAAAGGGCACATGGATCTCGATGATGAGCGCGGCCACGCAGCCACCTTCGCGGACGAACAACCGCCGTGACCAGCCACCCTCGGATCAAGCACACGTCAAGCGTCAAGCTCGGACGTAGTCTCAGAACCGCACGATCGCCGACGTACCGGACTGTGTTCAAACTTCGTCGCACAGACCGCGATCGATGCCGACAGGCTGCACCGATGTTCCGCGTGAGTAGATGAGTGTGCCCCGCGAAGGCGAACTCGAGTGCCGGACATCCCACTTCTGCGACCGCGCCGCCCAGGAGATCCGCATGTGGAGCGAGGGAAACCAAGATCACATCGTCCAGTTCGAAATCCCACCGACCGGCACCGGTGACGCCACTCCGATCAGGACCATCGATTCCTTCTGACCCGCCCGCATCATCTGCCAACAGTATGAGCGCAAACGATGTGGGGGTGAACGGGCCTCACCCCGTTCACCCCCACATCAGATCAACACCTACCGGGCCGACCGTTCTCGGCGGACGCGGAGACTCAGTCGTACCCGAAAACGGACCGGCGAAGTCGCTCGGCTTCGTCCGGACCGAGCCACACGAGCTCAAACTCCTGCCCGTACCAGTCGACCTTGCTCGCCGTCAGCTCGGCCAGGACGTCGTCGTACTCGGGATCGGCGCGGTCGGAGAACTCCCATTCCCCGCCGTCCCCGGAGCGGATGGCAGCATCCAGGTAGACGTACACCTTCGGAAACCGCTTCCTGCCCTGGCGAGCGATCACCTTTTCGACGCGGACCGCCAGGTATCCGTTCGCTCCGGTCGAGGAGGTGAGCTCAGCGACCTTGCCGTCGAACGCGAACACGCGCTGCTCGTTGTTCACTCACCACCACCTGCGCGAACCATGCTTGACATGGTAGCTGTGGTGCCTTCCTCCGGCCTTCCGGTCGAAGTTCGACTCCCAGCCCCTGTTGCCCTTGTTTTGCGGGCTGCGCCACTGTTTCTCTCCGTTCTTGGACGTCCAGCGAACACCCCCGTTCCCGTAGGGAGCCTTGGTCGCACCGCGTCCTACCCACATCCGCCCGGCCAAGTAAGAGGTCGCCCGAGTGGCTTTGACGCCCTTCACCATGCCGTTGGAACCTTGTGCGAGCCGGACCAGTCGATAGGCCCTCACTCCCCACGCGACTGCCCCGAGGCCGGGGATGAACCCGGCGGCGGTGAGAGCGATCTCCCACTTGTTCCGCTTGACGAATCCCCAGACGTCGCCCCAACTCGGCAGCTTTCCGTCGAGGTCGATCATGTTGATCGGGTCGCCGTTGGTGTAGTCGTAGTCGTTCGCGCTGCCGCCTTCAACCGGGTCGACGGAAAGGAAGCGGCCGAGCAACGGGCTGTAGGGCCGTGCTCCCATTTGGACGATCGACAACGCTCCGGCGTGCTCGTACAACCGTTGGTGTTGTCCGAGCCAGCCGTTGTCCATCTGGCCGGGCATGTTGTCCGGCACGCCGTCCGGGTCGACGACGCCGTCGGACTTCAACGGCTCGCCGAACGGCGTGTAGGTCCGCAGTGCACCGACCTGCTTGCCGTCCGTCGCCGTGGTCAGCGCGAGGTCACCCCGTACCGTCGGATGATCCAGGGTGAACGCGTCCGGCTTCCAGGTGTAGAGCACGCCACCAGGCAGGCTGATGCTGCGTGACAACAGCCTGTTGTCCGGCCCCAGAACGAAATCGGCAGTGTCGCCGTCGCCGGTGTAGCCGTAGCGCACATCCGTTGAGGTGTCACCCGCCGCAGCTGTGCGGCGGACGATGCGATCGGTGGCGTCCCTGATGTAGGAGACGTCAGCCGCACCAGTGCCGGTGATGCGCACGGCGATGTTGCGGTCGGCACCATCCCACGACAGGTACGTCGTCGCCCCAACGGCCGTGAACTGAGCCGTGCTGCCGTTGCTGTCGTACCGCACGTCGGTCACCGCGGTGCCGCCTGTGGTGGCCAGCAACCGATCGGCTGCGTCGTAGCAGTAACGGGTTTCTGCCACTCCGGACGAGGTCTCGTCCAGCAGGCGGAGCCTGTTGCCGTTCAGGCCCGCGTTCGTCTGCGTGCCGGAAGGGCAGCCCGCTGGTGCGGCGGAAGTGAAGTCGTAGGTGTAGTGGTGGCCCGCCACCCACGCTTCGGCCAACCGGCCCGCCGCGTCGTAGAGGTAGTTCGGAGCGCCCGGCCTTGGATCGACTCCGCCCAGTGACTCGTCGACGATCGTGCCGGCCCTGGTGCGGCCCACGACCGAGTCGATCTGCACGTTGTCGCTGGTCGTCCAAGCGTGAGACACGATCCTGCCGGTGGTGTCCCTGCCGATCGAGGCGAGGGAACTACCCCCGGCGTAGGCGACTGACGCCACCTCGCCTGCCGCGTTGTTTGTAACAGTGGCGAGCACGGTGTTGCCGAGGGACACGCTGAGAACCCGACCGGCATCGTCGTAGGTTGCCGTCGTGGTCTGCGCAGCGTCGGCCGCGTTGGGCGGGGTCACCGTTTCCGAGGTGATGCGCCCGACCAGGTTGTAGACGGTCTGCGTGCGCACTCCGTTCGCATCGGTGTACTCGATCGTCCTGCCCAGCAGGTCCGTCTTGGTGGTCACGGTGCCGTTGGAGTCGGACACCGAGGTGGTCAGCGGATCTCCGTTGACGGCGTAGTTCGTCGTGACGGTCCGCTCCGGCGCCGAGGAGGTCGCCGGATACTTCACCGCGGTCACCCGGTCACGACCGTCGTACGTGGTGCAGGTCCACGCACCGCTCGTGCCCTTGGCCACGACCCGGCCGGAAGCATCGAAGATCTGCTCATCCTCACGTGCCGCACCGGATGCCGGAGCAGGCAGGCGCGTGAGCTTGACCAAGCCGCCCTGGTTGATCGCTTCAACCTCGGCGGTGCAGGGGTTGTCCCTGGTCTCCGTGTCGCCGTAGTGCACATCCGTCGTCTGGGCGCCGGTGGGCATGGTCGTGCCGGTCTTGCGCAGGTAGCCGCTGCCGACCGGCTCGTAGCTGGTCCGCGTCGTCATCCCGGCGTTCACCGTGCTGCCGGGCAGGCCGTACGCGGCGTCGAGGCCGCTGTCGGTGTAGCTGGTCGAACTCACCGAGTTGGGCACACCGCCGGACTGGTCCTTCACCGTGGAGGTGACCAGGCCGTAACGGGGACGCAGGTAGTCACCCGGCACGATCTGTTCGATGCCACCGGGCCGGGTCCAGTGCAGGTGCAGGTCGCCTGGACCACCGGTGTTGTTGTAGTCGATGCGGATGCGTTTGATCGCGCCCGCGGCCGGTGGGGTGTAAGTGGCGGTGTAGGGCGTAGGCCCCTGGTCCTTCCAGCCGTCGGCGACGAGCCGGTCGTCGATCCACAGCCGCACGCCGTCGTCGCCGACGACCTTGAGCGTGTACTGTCCCGCGTCTGGAAAGGTGATCTCACCGGTGAGCCTCGCCGAGTAGCCGCTGCCACCCAGTCCGGCGACGGGCGCCGCCGTTCCGTCGAAGTGCGCGTCGACCACTCCGTTGGCGCCAAGACCACCTGTCACGTGTGTCTTCACGCTGCCGGTCATGCTGGTGTTGTTCCACCACGCGACGGCCAGGCCACGCATGCCCTCGTCGTAGTTCGTGCGGGTGTGCGGCATCGTGCCCGCGCAGGCCGCGGTGGGCTGTTGCCCGGCGAAACAGCTCGCCGGTGCTGGCCCCCATTGGTCGGTGATCCGGTCGTTGTGGTCGTAGATCGTCGATGACACCCGCCCAGCGCCGTCCGTGGTCGTGAGTTGCTGGTCCTTGCTGTTCCACGTCATCGAGGTCGTCTTGCCAGTGGCGTCGGTGGAGCTCAGCTGACGGTCGGCGTCGTCATAGGTGACCTTCGTGGCGAAACCGATCGTCGGGTAGTGCCACGAGATGTCCATGAAGGTCTGCCGGTTGGCAGGGTCATAGCGGTAGGCGTGCGCGGGACGCCCACCACCGGGCTGACCGGCCCGCCCGTGCGGTTCCGCTGATTGCACGCTGGTCGCGCCGCGGCGACCGTTGACGTTGGCGTAGTTGACGACCGTGTAGGTCTCGATGATGTTGCGGGCGGCCGGGTCTTGAGCGGCCCAGTCCACCACGTTGGAGTCACGAGTCGCGACGATGGTGCCGTCGGCGTTGAAGCCGTAGTCGGTGAGGTCGTTGCCGGGGTTCTCGATGCGCGAGAACATGCCGCCGCGATACCACAGGTAGGTCTGCGTGCCGTCCCAGTACTGGATGCGGCACAGCATCTGCGCCGGCGGCAGCGTGTCGCCGTTGGGCGGCGGTGTGCGGCCGGCGTAGCAGTCGTCACCTGGCCGGTTGTAGAACAGCCTGTGCGAACGTTGCGACACCGGGTCGGTGATCTGCGACAAGCGGGATGGGGTGCCGTTCCAGCTCATCACGTTCGCTGCGGGCCTCCGACTGTCCACAACGGACGACTCGGAAGCCAGCGTGCCGTCGGCGTTGAAGCTGTAGACGTTCCCGCCCTCGTGCAGCGTGATCTTGCCGCTGGTGTCGAGGCCCAGGACACCGTCCTGGCCCGCGGGCGGGCTGTAGGTGCCGCTGCCGCCCTTGGTCCAGGTGTGCTTGGTGCCGGTGCCGTCGGTGAAGATGATCGTCTGGTCCTGCACCTGAGCCTTGGTGTAGGTGGAGCCGTCACCGGTCAGGTTGGCGTTGAGCTGCCAGCCGAACGGTAGGACAGGCAGGTCCTGGGTGTACAGCCACGAGGCCGGGACGATCTGCGGCGGCACTGCCTTGTTCGAGGCTTCGTTGGTCTGCACGAACAACTTCATGCGACCGGGACCACTGGAGTGGTAGAGCTCGGCCTTGATCGGCACCCGCTGGCCCGCCGTCAGCGTGATCTCGGTGACCGGGCCGTTCTGACTGGTCAGCGCGAAGTTCACGTCCGAGGCGTTCTTGTTGTTGTACACCAACGTGTTGTTGACCCAGATCTTCGCACCGTTGGCGTGCACACCACCGAAGTGATAGGTGCCCGTCGCCGGGACCTGGAAGAAACCCTCCCAGCGGCCCACGAACCAGTCCTGCGCCAACGCCGGCGCGAACACCGACTCGGTGCCCCAGTCTGCGTTCACCTGAGGCTCGTTGCGTGTCAACACCGGGTTCGCGTCCGGCGTGCCGGAACGGGTGGAGTCGTTGAAGTACGAGGCACGCAGACCATAGGGTTCGCTGGCCTGTGAGTTGTAGCTGAACGTGAGCCCGGACGAACCGCCGACAGTGTTGAATGTCGGACCTGCATCCTCGATGTGAACGTTGCCGTTAGCCAAGTTCACCGTCACCGGACCCACCGTGTCCTTGGGAGCCGGACCGCTGTCGCCGATGCGCTGGTCGACCTTGAAATGTCCGGTCCAGCCCGGATGCGTTGTGGTCACGCCGCCGCTGAGGGCGGTGAGGACGGTCCAGGTGTAACTGGTGCCGTCGGTGAGGACACCGGCTGGCACGGTCCAGGTGTTGCCGGTGATGCAGCCGGAGTCGACGACGATGCCGGACTGCGCGTCCGCGCCGGTGGCGACCTTGAAGCAGTACAGCGTGCCGTCTCCGGAGGGGTTGCTCACCGGGCTCACCGACAACGTCGGCGTCAGGCTGGTCATCACGGTGCCGTCCGCCGGGCTCACCAACGACGTCGCCGGCGGCGCCGTGCCGTGGTCGACGATCAGGTTGACCTGCATGTTCTTGTACGACCACTCACTGGTCTCCGAGCCGGTGAGCATGAACCAGGTGCTGTTGTCCCGCGCGTTGACCTTGCCGGCGATGAAGTCGGTCAGCGTCTTGGACTGGATCGAGCCCCGGTCACCGATCGGACCGGACGCCAGGAACTGGCCGACGCCGTTGATGTCCAGCGAGGTCGCGTGGTGCAGGTTCGAGTTCCACGACAACATCGACCCGGTCTGCGCGTTGCGCCAGAAGTCGTACCGGGCACCCACGATGTTCTTGCCGAACAACGGCGTGAAGTCGTGCCGGAAAGCCGTGCGCCACACCGAATCACTACCGCCAGGCCCGGACTTCGAGTTGCCCACCGCGATACCGCAGTTGGTGCACTGGTAGCCGTCGGACTTGTAGGCCCTCGACTCGTCGTCGTTGTTGAACCCGTAGGTGTAGGTCGGGTCAATGACCACCGGGTACACGCGGGACTTGTCGTTGAGCCACATCGGGTCCACCGACACGGTCAGCAGCCACGTCTTACCATCCTGCTTCAGCGCGTAGGTACCGCCGGTCTGCGCCGGAGCCTTGTTGTCCTTGGCACTGCCGGACGAGTCCCAGGTGACGATCGGCGGCAACGACGCCACGACCTTGCCCTTGGCGTCCTTGATCAGCACACCGTCGTCCTTCAACGACGGAGTCAGCGACCCCGTGTCCATCCGGAACACCCAACTGCTGGCCGCAGAGGGCTTCTTCAAGATGATGGACTCTTTGACGGCGCCCGGCTCGACCTCGTACTCCAGGTCGGTGTCCGGCAACACGTCCACATAGGACGCCTTGGAATCCTTGACCTGACGGGTGACACGCTTGGCGCCCTCAAGCGCCACCGAAATCCGCTGACGCGACTCACCCAGGTCAATCGGCCCCAGGGAGACCAAGTCGCGGTTTTCCGCGGACGCGGCGAACTCCGGCTTCAACTGGTGCAGACCGGTCTTGGCGCGCTTGGAACCGCGGTCCTCGGTCAGCCGGGTTTCGACCGGCCGCCAAGCACCCTTGTCATCCCGAACACTGACCGGCACCTTCGACAACACCGTCGTCCGAGTGCCATCAGAGTTGACGTAGTCGACCGACTTCTCCGCCCGGCCAACCTCCTTCGACGACTTCGCATCGAACTTCGAGGCGGCCTTGCCGGCATCGGCACCCATCAACGGCCGGAAGTCACCCGCAGCCTTCGGCGACTCGTGCTTGCGGCCCTCCTGCTGCGGGTTCGCCCACGACGACAACTCACGCGGATCGTGATTTTTCGCCGGTGGCGCAGCCACCGCGATCGCGGGCACCGACTGCACCACCGAGGCGATCAACGCCACCACCAGCACAGCGGCGACCGACGATCTACCACCAGGTCTGTACGACCGTGTCATCCGTCTGGCACCAAGCAGACTCATCAACGCTCCTGCTAGAAGAAACAACAGACTTCCCTCGGCACCGCGCCGAGGAAGACAGCCGTCACCGGCACGACGGGGTCAACCCGAGGGTTGAGCTGCGCCAGACGCGCGTGCCGATGCGGAAGAAGCCCAGATGAACCCAGGCCGAAGGCA
>NZ_QFWW01000029.1:361899-530902 GCF_003265345.1 Lentzea terrae
GCCAAAGACTCCAAATGGGCTAATCAAGGCATACTTCCCGTCACAAACCAGAAGCCACCGTCAGAGACAATGGCCTGGTGCACGCCGCCACCGGAAGCCATCTACACGCGGCGTAGCCGAAGTCGCACAACGACTCCTCAACGCTCCCGATACCATCAACCCACACGTCGCCGAGCCGAACGCCCATCCACGCAACGGTCGACCACGCCGGTAGCAAGATCTTTAGCGAACAAGGCTGCCCCCCAGAGGGACAGCCTTGAGCGCCCTAACGTGTCTGTGCCGGAGAAGTGGTGTTGGCACAGCTATAGGTGCCGCCGTTGAAGTGGAACGCCACGAACAGATCAGTGTCCGGATTATCCCCGAGCCCCAGGAATATCTCCAGCGTCACGTTCGGCTCTGCCGGGTTTTCGTAGCACTGGTGGGGCTCACCTGTGCGCAGCCCGTCGGGTTCACGAGAGAGTCCTGGCAGTTCCTGCCGCAGCCCCCATCCCTGCTTGGGAAACTCCTCACGGAAGTAGGTGAGCAGCTCACGGTCCTTCAGCGTGGACGTCAACTGCCTGCTCACCGAGCCGAGATTGTCGTCATCGTCACACGGTCTCTTCGAGTACGGTTCATGAGCCGTCGTATCAGGAGGGATGAGCTGGAGCACCGGGCTTGCTTCCAGCCTCCTCATGACGGCGTCGGCCTCCGGGGTGCACTTCCGCCCCACGATCCCGCCGAAGCCACATCCGGCCAGGCCGGGCGTGGCCACAAGAAGCGCCACACCCAGCACCGACCAACGAAACGTTCGTCTCACACAGTCCTCAATCGTCCAGTTCTCAAAAGTGCGTAACAGCTACTAACCACTACGCCCCACGATGCCCACATTCCAACCCTGTGGGTGCCGGAAACCCTGTCCGCGGTGCACGACCTGCAGGTTGTTCACCTACCAGATCATCCAGAAGGCATCATCGCGAACCGTGCTCCTTCGCCTGTCCTACCTCGCCCTCACCGGAATGGTCACCTGCCTCAGGCTGCTGCCGCTGAGCAGCACTGATAAGGACATCGAGATCCTCGTACTGCGACACCAACTCGCGATCCTGCAGCGCCAGGTCGACAAGCCACGCCTGGCCACACCCGACCGCATGCTCCTCGCCGCCCTGCTACAGCACATACCCCGACCAACCCTGCGACGACTACAGCTGATCGTCTCCCCCGACACCGTTCTACGGTGGCACCGCAACCTCCTCCGACGCAGACACGCGCAGGCATCCCGCCCAAAGCGACCAGGCCGGCCGCCCACCATCCGCAGCATCCGTGCCCTCGTCCTGCGACTCGCCCGCGAGAACCCCAGTTGGGGTTACCGCCGCATCCACGGAGAACTCGCCACACTCGCGATCAAGGTCGCGCCCTCGACAGTCTGGAAGATCCTCAAGACCCACGGCATCGACCCGGCACCCCGTCGCCACCAGGTCACCTGGGCGACTTTCCTCCGCAGCCAGGCACACGCCATCCTCGCAACCGACTTCTTCGAAACCAGAACCCTGACCGGCGCACGGCTGTACGTCCTCGCTGTGATCGAACACGCCACCCGCCGCATTCACGTCCTCGGCGCAACCGCCCACCCCACCGCGGCCTGGACCACACAGCAAGCCCGCAACCTCGTCATGGACCTGCAGGACGCGGGCACCGCCGTGAAGTACCTGATCCGGGACCGCGACAGCAGATACACCGCGCAGTTCGACACCGTCCTCGCCGACAGCGAGATCACGATCGTCAAGACCGGGATCCGCATCCCGCGAATGAACGCGATCATGGAACGCTGGATACGCACCTGCCGAGTCGAACTTCTCGACCGCACCCTCATCCTCAACCGCACACACCTACTGCACGCACTCCGCGAATACGAAACCTTCTACAACCAGCACCGGCCCCACCGCGCACTGAACGCCGCCGCACCCACTCGTCCGTCACCCACGCCAATCACCAATCCCTCCGCACTCACTCACCTCACCATCAGTCGACAAGATCGACTCGGTGGCATCCTTCACGAGTACCACCACGCCGCTTGACGTGGCCGGACGAGGTTTTCGGCACCTACAACGTCGACCCCGACCACTACATCGTCGAGGAGATCGACGACCCGCAATCGGCCCACAGCGCACATGAAAAGGAAGCCGACGACGCCGCAGGAGACCTGCTGTTCCCCGACGGACCCCCGCGGGTTCCGGCGCGGATCAGTGGGCCGTGGGTCGACCAGATCGCCGCCGAGCTCGGCGTCCCGCGCATCATCGTCATCGGCCACCTCCAGCACCTGCGTCGCCTGGACTGGCGCACCACGCTGGCGAAGAACGCACCGTCGGTCAGCGACGCCTTGGAGTCATGGGAGTAGTCGCCGAGCCTCTGGGAAGCGCGAAACTGGGGCCCGGCCGATCGGCATCCCATCAGCCACGGCCGCGCGAGCAGGCGCCACCAGGTCGCAGCAACAGTCGTCCACACATCGGCATGAACGAGCGACCTGCGGCAGAAGAGTGCGTTGGTGGCGGCTAACGGTGCGCGTTGTGAGTGCGCGTGGCCCTGTAATGCTCGTTCAACCGAGTGCTGTCGACACCGTTGGGAGGACGTCGGCAATGTTGCGGTGGTGGACGTGTGCGGCGTGTCGGGTGAGGAACTCGCGTACCGGGATGCCATCGGTGCCGTAGCGATCGTGATAGCGGGTGCGGAGGTGGTGTGAGGCCCTCGACAGCAGGTCGCCGACGAGGATGGTGCTTGTCCGGAGGAACCGCGTTGGTTCGGTGCCGGCGACCCAGAGTTCGGGGCGGCGGCCGGACTGGTCGAGGGCAAGGTGGACGAGGTCGGCGGTCAAGGTGCGTTTGCGCATCATGTCGCCGCTGGACCAGAGCGCGACCTTGAATTCGGCGACTCGGCGGTTGGTTTCCAAGTCGTAAGGGCGGGTCTTGTCGTTACCGGGGCCGAGCGAGGGCCGGTTCGAGATGACTTCGCCCGGTTCGAGGATCTTGGGGAGCACCAGCGCTATGACAGTGGCATGGATGACATCGCTGACCCGACCGACGTCACGACGTACGACCAGCGCCGCTTCGAGCAGCTCCTCGCTGAGCCCGGCGGCGCCGGTCACTACGGGCGCTGAGGAGATGTCGGTGTCGACCAGGTCGCGTTCAAGGCGATCGATGCTCGCGGTGAATGGGGCATGGCGTAGGAACGCGACCAGCGTGGCGAACGCCTCTCCCGCTTCCTCAATGCTGACTGCCGAACCTGACGCAGGTGGGCGCGGCTCGGCGCGGCCGTGCCTCTGGTCCGGGGCGTTGCTGGTCAGGAAGCCGAGCCTGGCGAACTGGGAGCGCGCCATGTGTGACGTGAAGGTCGTACGACTCACCCCGAGCACTGCTTCGAGGGCCTGCTTGACCGGGAATCTCACTCCGCCGACTTCGACCCAGTGAACCTGTACGGGTTCAGGTTCTCGCCCCAGCAGTCGACCAATTACCGTGCTGGCGTCGACCTCGAACTGATCGCCGTTCAACGTAAACCGCACTGCCAACACACCCTCTCGACGGCTCCTCGGTCCACCAGGTGGATCGCCACCGCGCCGATCCTGTTTCAGACACTCGGCGGTATAGAAAGACGTTCTGCGTGTCGGTTCGTGGGATGGGAATGCCCTCCTGATGCGCATGTCGGGCTTGGTGTCCCATCGCAGGAGGAGGACGTTCACGAGTGACGGTAGCGGGGTGTCCTGGGGTGATCGCAACCGCAACGTCGCCTCGCTCATCGGCATGTGCGGACACTGCCTTGTCCCCCGCGCGGGGAGCTACTCGCTGAGCAAGCGCAGGTTCGAATCCAGGTTCTGGAACACATGAAGCTTCAGGTGAACCCCAAAGACACCAGAAACACCAGGTCAAAGGCTTGCAGGGGGTTCATCTGTCGCAGGCCGGTCTCTTGCCGGGATTCGAACCTGCGCACGCCTTGACAAAGCAGAACTGCCACTTGATCACTCACACAGTGAGCCACGCGCTGGCGAGTAGACCGAAGTTGACGATGACGTGCCGCACTTGCAGGTACAGCACTGTCCCGCAAGAAACCCGCCCGTCGGATGAGCTGTCTTGCGGGACAGTCGCTGCGGTTCAGGTCAGCACGGCGCAGTTTGGACACAGCGCCAGCTTCGAAGCACCCGTCGGTTACTGCCTGTCACGGCAGCACGCCGCCATGCCAGTTTGACGCCGACGACGTCAGTGCGCGCAGGTTCACGCTTGTTCAGCACCGTTCGGGAAGTCACCCATTCGTGGCGACCCCATCTGACGTTAGTCAAAACGAAGGAGCCAGCGGCTCCAGTTTCACTCCTTCATCCGCCTGTTGATCATGAAAATGATGATCAAGCGAAGATCATTTCCGGCGCACGAAAAAGCCCGCCGACCTGGGCTTTCACCCAGAATCAGCGGGCTGATTCAGACCGTCGGGACGACAGGATTTGAACCTGCGACCCCTTGACCCCCAGTCAAGTGCGCTACCAAACTGCGCCACGTCCCGGCCACACTCCCGGTTCCCCGGCGTGCAGGAAGAATCCTACAGCACCGCGAACAGAGATCAAAAACGGCCCCTCACACAGCCCCCGAGCTGCGGAAACCCCCAGGAGAGCCCCAGGAGAGCCGCCGGAAATACGGCGGGGACCCGACGTCGGGTCCCCGCGTCCCTCGGTCCGACCGATCCCCCGATCCTCGACCGACACCAAGAACTATGCGTTGGCGGAGGATCGTGCACCACCGCCGAAAGTCGAGTCTTGTCCGTCAACCTTCGACTTACCCGGCGGTAGGACGGCCGTGACGCTGAAGCCGCCGTCCGCGCGGTAGGAGGTGGTCAGGGTGCCGCCGACCAGGCGTACGCGTTCGGAGAGGCCGTGCAGGCCCGCGCCGCCGCCTTCGGCCAATGACGGCAGGTCGCCAGGGCCGTTCACCACCGAGACGCGTACGGGGGATGAGCGGTCCACCGTCACCGAGACCGCTGCGCCCGGGGCGTGTTTTGTCACGTTGGTCAGGGCTTCTTGGACCACTCGGAACAACGCTCGGGAGACGGCTGGGGTCAGGACGGCTTCGCCCGTTTCGGACAGCGTCACGTGCACGCCGGCCACGCGGGCGCGGTCTACGAGTTCCTGCAGCGACGGGTACGAGACCTCCGAGGAGGAGTTCAGCAGGCCCAGGGCTGTGCGCATCTCCGACAAGGATTCCTTGGCCAGGGCACGTAAGCGCAGGGCCGTCTCGCGGACTGCGGGATCGGATGCGGTGGCGGCCAGGGCTGCCGATTCGACGGCGATGAGAGTGGCGTGGTGGCCTACGGCGTCGTGGATCTCGCGGGCTATGCGGGCTCGTTCGGCGGCTCGGGCGGACGTTTCCTGGGCTTCCAGTTCGGCGGCTCGGGCTCGGCGGGTTTCGTACAGCGACCGGGTCAGGTCCTTGCGGGTTGTCACCAGTGCGCCCAGTGCTGTGGGGGCGGCGGCCAGGCCGAAGACGAAGGCTGTGGCCAGCAGCAGCGGGCCGAACGGGATGTCTTCGGTCAGCAGGACCGGCGCTATCGCGGCCACGGTCATCAGGACTACCCAGAACACCTGGATGGGGATGGACTTTTCCTTGCGGCCCAAGCGGTATTGGGCCACCAGGGCTGGTGCCCAGCCCAGGCCGCCGGCTACCGCGGGGACGCACAGCAGAGAGGCCAGCCACGGCCAGCGCAGGCGTATGGGCAGCAGCAGTGACGCCGCCACGGCGGTCCACAGCGACCAGGAGAACGGGCGGTCCTGGGTCAGCAGCACGACTCCCGTGGTGATGCCCACGGTGAGGACCTCGCGGACGACGACCCTCACCACACACCGACCTGGTGTGCCACCAATGCCGCCTGCACTCGGTTTTCGACGCCGAGTTTGGTCAGCACGGTGGAGACGTAGCTCTTCACCGTCGCCTCGGACAGGCAGAGCTCGTCGGCGATCGCGTGGTTCGAGCGGCCGCCGGCCAGCAGTTCCAACACCTGGCGTTCACGGGCCGAGAGCGAGTCCAGCTGGCGGTTGGCCCGGAAACCGCGCAGCCGGGGCAGCAGGCGCGCGGTGATGCGCGGGTCCAGGACGGCGCCGCCGGCTGCGAGGTCGACGACGGCGCGGACCAGGGTCTCGGGCTCGGCGTCCTTCAGCAAGAACCCCTGAGCGCCCAGGTCCAGGGCCGTTGCGACGTAGTCGTCCAGGTCGAACGTGGTCAGCACGGCGATCGCGGGCGGGGTGGCCCACGTTCGCAACCGGCGGACCGCCTCCAGGCCGTCCACGCCCGGCATCTGCACGTCCACCAGGACGACGTCGGGCAGACAGGCCAGCACGACTTCGACCAGTTCGGCGCCGTCGGCGGCCTCGCCGACCACCTCCACTCGGCCGTCGGCCTCCAGGAGGACTTTCAGGCCCCGCCGCAGCAGGGCCTCGTCGTCGGCAAGCACCACTCGTACGGCCACGAACCCAACCAACCGCACTCAATGCCAAAGGGCAACCAAAGAGCTACCTCTTGGCGGCGCCCGCCTTCTTCTTCTCGCGCACGCGCACGGAGATGCGGACCGGGCTGCCCTCGAAGCCGAACTCCTCACGCAGCTTGCGCTCGATGAACCGGCGGTACGAAGCCTCCAGGAAACCCGTCGTGAACAGCACGAACGTCGGCGGGCGGGTCGAGGCCTGGGTCGCGAACAGCACCTTCGGCTGCTTGCCGCCACGAACGGGCGGCGGGGTGGCGGCGATCAGGTCCGAGAGCCACTGGTTCAACCGGCCCGTGGGCACGCGGGTGTCCCACGAGTTCAACGCGGTCCGCAGAGCAGGCGCAAGCTTGTGGACGGAGCGGCCGGTCAGGGCCGAGATGTTCACCCGGTCGGCCCACGGCACGCGCACCAGGCCGCGCTCGAGCTCGCGGACCATCTCGTTGCGGCGGTCCTCGTCGACCAGGTCCCACTTGTTGAACGCCAGCACGCACGCGCGGCCCGACTCGACGACCATCGTCAGCACGCGCAGGTCCTGCTCGGACAACGGCTCGTGCGAGTCCAGCAGCACGATCGCGACCTCGGCCGTCTCGATGGCCGACTTGGTGCGCAGCGACGCGTAGTACTCGGCGCCGCTCTCGAACTTCACCCGTTTGCGCAGGCCCGCGGTGTCGACGAAGCGCCAGATCTCGCCGTCCAGCTCGACCAGCGAGTCGACCGGGTCGACGGTGGTGCCGGCGACCGAGTCGACGACCGAGCGGTTCTCGCCCGTCAGGCGGTTCAGCAGCGACGACTTGCCCACGTTCGGCTTGCCGACCAGCGCCACGCGCCGCGGACCGCCGGCACCGGAGCGGAAGTCGTCGCGCGGCGTCTCCGGCAGCTTCGACAGGATCACGTCGAGCAGGTCACCGGAGCCGCGGCCGTGCAGACCGGACACCGGGAACGGCTCGCCGAGGCCCAGCGACCACAGCGACGCGACGTCGGCCATCAGGCGTTCGTCGTCCACCTTGGACGCGCAGAGGATCACCGGCTTCTTCGACCGCCGCAGCACTCGAGCGACGGCCTCCTCGGTCGTCGTCGCGCCCACCGTCGCATCCACGACCACCAGGATCACGTCCGCGGTGGCCATCGCGAGCTCGGCCTGCGCGGCGACGGCGGCCTGCAGGCCCACCGCGTCCGGCTCCCAGCCGCCCGTGTCGACCACGGTGAACTTGCGGCCGTTCCACAGCGCGTCGTAGGCCACGCGGTCACGCGTCACGCCCGGCACGTCCTGCACCACGGCCTCACGGCGGCCGATGATGCGGTTGACCAGCGTGGACTTGCCGACGTTCGGCCGGCCGACCACCGCGAGCACCGGCTGCGGCGGCGTGGCCTCCTCCTCGTCGGAGGAAAGGTCGTCGAAGGCTGACCAGTCGGCCTCGTCCTCCCAGGTGCCGTCCAGGTCCGTCATCGTCTTCCCTCACTCTTGCGATGTCCATCAAGTTCGGCGACCAGTGTCGCCAGGCGATCGCGCACCTGCTCGGTGGCAACGCCGAGGGCCGCCCGTCCCTTCCCGTCGGGGAGGTGGAACGGCTCACCGATCAGCACGTCGACCTCGGGCCGCCAGCCCTTGGCCTGAAAAGTCCCGCGGCACGCGACCGGCAGCACTACCGCACCGCCGACCCGGGCCAGCCACGCCGCGCCGTTCTGCGCCGAGGCCACGTCGCCCTCGCCGCGCGTGCCCTCGGGAAAGATCCCGACCACACCACCGGCCTTGAGCACGGACAACGCGCTGGTCAGCGCTGTGCGGTCGGCTTCTCCCCGCTTGACGGGGATCTGCCCGATCTTGCCCAGCAGATAGCCCACGACGCCCTTGAACATCTCCTGCTTGATCAGAAACGTCATGCGTCGGGGCACAACACCGAACAGGATCGGTCCATCAGCCATCGAGCTGTGGTTGGCGACGACGACCACGCCGCCGCTCAAGGGTACGCGGTCGCGTCCGTGCACCCGAATCCGGAACTGCCACGCGTACGGCCGGCGCGCGATCCAGCGGCCGAGGTCGGTCAGCCATCCCCAGCTGCCGGCGGGAACGGTCACCCGGTCACCCGCAGCCCGCGCCGTTCCACGAGGTCCAGCAGAGCGTCCACAGTGCCCGCGAGGTCGAGCTCGGTCGTGTCCACCTCGACGGCGTCGGAAGCGGCCTTCAACGGCGACACCGCCCGCGACGAGTCGTAGTTGTCGCGCCGCTGCACGTCCTTGAGCACCGCGTCCACAGTGGACTCGCGCCCGGCCGCGTTGTCCTGCTTGGTCCGGCGAGCGGCACGTGCGTCCGCGGAGGCCGTCAGGTAGACCTTCAGCGGCGCGTCCGGCGACACCACGGTGCCGATGTCGCGACCCTCGACGACGATGCCCCCGACGTGGTCGACGGCGTCCGCGATGATCGCCCGCTGCTGCGCCACGAGCAGCTCCCGCACGTGCGCGGTGGCCGACACCGGCGACACCGCCAACGTCACTTCGGGCCCGCGGATCTCGACCGACACGTCGTCGCCGTCCAGCGTGATGCCCGGCGCCGTCGGGTCGGTGCCCACCACGAGCTTCGCGCCGCCGGCGACCTCACCGACCTTGACCTCGTCCGTCGGGTCGACCCCCGCCCGCAGCACGGCGACGGTGATCGCCCGGTACATCGAACCCGTGTCGAGGTAGCGCGCGTCCAGCGCCATCGCGAGGCGCTTCGCCACCGTGGACTTCCCGGTGCCGGACGGTCCGTCGAGAGCCACCACACCGCGCAACTGACCCTGGCCCACCACAGCTCCCTCCGAGACGCCCACGGGCACCATTGTGCCTGGTGCGGAGGCTCACATCGGCAGCGGGACGGTCCATGCGGCGGGACGCTCACCGATCTTCCTCGCCGGCATCCGGAAACCGCCGCCTGAGATCGAGCTCGACGCAGGTTGCCTGGACACGCTCGGCGCACGAACTCGCCTCCGCGGCCGCCGCGGCAAGAGCGCTGTTGCCCTGATCACCGAGCCGGCGCGCATCCCGCCACCACGAGTGGTCCTCCAGCTTGGCGAGTCCGCTTTCCACCTTGCCGTCAACCAGGTGAAAGGCCTCAAAAACCCGCTCTGTGCAACCCGCGATGGAGTTGACGTCCCCCCTTCTCGACACGTCATCAAGAAGGGAACGCAGCCCCAGCAGCAATGAGGCCAAACCAGCCCATTCAGGGGATGCACCAACAGGATCATCGATGCGAGCGATGGTGTTTCCCACGGCCTGCAGGACCTCACGCTCCCCTCCTCCGGCCGAGATGCGTTCAGCCAGACGCCGAAAGTCACTCGCTTCCCCGGCCAACGCGGCCACCAACGGCTCGAGGCGCACCAGTGACAGGGCCAACCAGTTCAGCTGAAGGGTGACCGGGAGAGGCTGGAGCAGGTCGCGCCGCTGCCGCATGAACTCCGGATACCGGGCTCTCGGAACCGCGCCGATCAGCCACAGCCTGGCGATCCGCTCATCGATGCGACGCCAGGTCACCGAGGCGGCACCGATGCGCATCGGCTCCGGAAGCGAGCTGTCGTAGTCGCAGATCATCGTCAAGATCCCCGGCTCGGAAGCCTCGAACCGGACCTGCATGACAGCATCGGAGTCCTGCACAGCCAGAGAATCTGCCCTCGCCATCAGTTCTCGGGCCGGAACTTGGTCGAGGGTCCGCAGATCCCACCTTGCCCGCTCACGACCTTCTCCGAGATCGTCGGAAGGCGGCCAGGAGACGACATTGACCCTGATGGACCTCGATCCCGCCCAGTCAAAGCTCATTGCTGTCCCCTGCCCGCTCTTCCGAGTACGCGTGCTACAGCGGCACGTGGGCGACCACCTTCAGGAAGGGAAGTGCTCCTGGCCCGAAGATGGTCTCCTCAGGCATGCCCTGTCCCGTCACCCGGGTGGTGATGTGCCCTTCCCGGACGAGTCGATCATAGGTGCACTTGCACATCCTGGTGATCACGACCGAAGCGCCGTCGATGAGACCGCCGTTCCTGGTGACTCCCCATTGAGCGGCGATGCTCAGGTTGGGATCTTCACCCCCGGAGACCCGGTAGGTGAAGAACTTCCCAGGCTGACCGACACTGCCACCGCTCGAAGCGGCCCTTGCGGCAGCGGAGTTCAACCCGTTCTCCGTGATGTTCTCCGCGTGCGCCGTCGTCGTCCCATGGGCGAAGTCCATGGTCTCGCCGCAGTTGTGCACCAACAGCGGAGTCGAACCGGCGAGCGCGTAGTACGTGCTGGTGCCGTTGATGGTCAGGTCGTACGTGCGTTGCGAGGCCTTGTAGGCACGCACCGCCGAGATCTGCACGAACGTCCCGGCCGCGGTCTTGAGCAGGTCACCGGCGCGAAGATCACCCGCGTCCACCCAGCGTCCCGCGGTCACCGACCAGAACGGGTGGTTGTCCGTCGCCGTGATCGTGGACTTCGACCCGTCCTCGGCCACCACGGTGACGTCCACATAGGACTTGTCGTGGTCGGTCCGGATCGTGAAGTACACCTGCTGCGCCGCCGACTTGCCGGACTTCTCGCCGGTGGACACGACGGTGTCGCCGGGCTGGACCTCCTCGATCGGCTTGGTGGTGCCGTCCGCGAGCAGCACCCGCGTACCCGCCGGGAAGCTGTGCTTGCGGCCGGCCGGACACGTATCGGGTTTCTTCTTGGTGGCCGCTTTCGCCTTGGCCGCCGCAGCTTTGGCACGTTCAGCGGCCTGAGCGGCAGCCTTGCGCGCCGCTTCCTCCGCCGCGGCACGGACCTTCGCCGCCTTCTCCGCCGCTGCCTTCGCGGCCGCCGCGGCCGCCGCCTTGGCCGCCTCCGCGGCCTTCTCCGCGCCTTGGATGATGGCGCGCGCCCACTTCAGCTCCTGGAAGAAGGTGACGACGGCCTTGCCCGCCTTGAAGATCGCCCCGATGATCTTCGGCGCCTTGAAGATCTTGCCCCACGGCAGCGCGCCCACGACCAACGAGACACACGCGCCCAAGTCGCCCTTGAGGCAGCTCATCAGGTCGTTGATCCCCAGGAACTCCATGAGGATCTGACCACCGGCCTCCAGGATCACGTCGAGCAAGCTCTTGCTCTGGATCTGCTGGGCCTTCGCCACGTCCTCGGGGCTCGGCCCGGTCGGTTCGGTGGCGCCGTTCTCCAGCGTCGTGCCGCCGCCTCCGCCCGCGTCGACCACCGCACCGGTCGGGTCGGTGAACGCCAGCGGGTTGTTCTCCGCGTAGGCGTAGGCGGAGATCGCGGGCCCCGGTTGCGGCATCGGGTCGGTCGAGGTGAACCGGCCGGTGTCCGGGTTGTAGTTGCGGGCCCGCAGGTAGTAGTTGCCGTCGCCGGAGGTGGAGTCCTGGTACTGCCCGGTGAACTTCAACGGGTTCGCCGGCCCGGCAGGATCTCCCGGCGTCAGGGTCGGGCCCTGGCGCGGGTTGCCGAACGGGTCGTAGTCGTAGCCCGCCAGCGGTTTTCCGTCCGGCGACACCATGTTCGCGATGCCGCCGAGCCAGTCGTGCGTGTACGAGTGCACGCCCGCGGCCGGGTCGATCAACGCCAGTGGCTCGTCGTCCGGGCCGTATGCGAAGGTGCGCTTCTCCAGCACCCCACCCGAAGCGTTCACAGTGGAGTCCACCGCGATCTGCGGCAGCGTGCCGTTGACGTCCCACGCCCAGCGCTTGGTGTTCTCACCACTCACACCCGCGAGCCGCAGACCCGTTGCGTCGTAGGAGAACGTCGTCTGCTGACCACCGGCGTTCGTGGCCGTCGCGAGTGAGTTGTCCAGGTTGTAGGTGAACTTCTCGCGACCGGCCTTGGTCTGGTTGCCGTTGAGGTCGTAGTCGTAGTCCGTGATCGTCGGGCTGCCACCACGCGGATCAAAGATCTTCTTGGTGAGCTGGTTCGCCGCGTCGTAGTGGTACCGGGTGATGTCGTCGCCCGCGGTGCCGGACCTCTTCTGCGACAGTCGGTTGCCGACCAGGTCGTAGGAGTAGTCGATCCGGCCCGCCGACGGCGTGTGCTTGCCGCAATCCGCCGCCGCGTAGCACGCCGACGTCACGCGGTCCGCCTCGTCGTAGGAGTACGCGACGGTCTCGGTCACGCCACCTCGGGTCGTGTCGACCTTCGTCGCGTTGCCGACCGGGTCCAGCGTCAACTTGTAGGCGGAGACCGGGTCCTGCACGTCCGGCCGCGCCGGTCCGACGCGCTCGGTGCCGATACCGGTGAGCCGGCCCGCGTCGTCGTACGTCCGGTTCTCCGCCAGCCCCGTGGCACCGGGCAACGTCGTGCGCGTCCGTCGGCCGGCCACGTCGTAGCCGAAGTTCCACGTCGCGCCCGCCGCCGTCACCTGCGTGACCCGGCCGTCCTTGTCGTAGCCGGACGTGACCCGCGTGCCGTCCGGGTACTCGCGGCTGGTGATGTCGCCGCGGACGTCGTACTCGTAGTTGAACGTCTCGGTGCGGCCACCCGCTTCGCGACGAACGACCTTCTTGATCTGGTCCTCGTCGTCGTAGGTGACCTCGCGGACGCCCAACGGGTCGCCGTAGGACGTGACACGGCTCTTTGCGTCGTAACCCCACGTGTAGACAGGGCCTGCACTGCCCAGCGCACGGCGTTCGCGCCGGTTCACGATGTCGTAGGTGTCGACGATCGTGCGCTTGGCCCGTTCCTCGTCGGAGATGTGCTCGCCCTGCCGGCGGGTCATCGCCGTGACGAGGTTCGCCTCGGCGTCATAACCCGCTTCGACCTTGCGTCCCAAGGCGTCCACCGAGCTCACCGGACGTCCGGCCCGGTCGTACTCGATGCGCGTGCTGTGGAAGTTCGGGTCCCGCACCGACTTCAGCAGACCGTCCTCGTAGTAGTCGTAGACGGTCGCGTTGATGTCCGGCGCGTGCGGGAAGTACTTCGCATCCGCCTGGTGGACGCTGTGGACCTGGTCGTCCTCCCGGTAGCGGTAGCGGGTGGTGTGGTTGTTGGCGTCGGTGACCGAGGTCATCCGGTTGTTGGCGTCCCAGGCCGTCGTCGTGGCCTGGTCGAGCGCGTTGATCACCTTGGCGCGGTTGCCCGCGAGGTCGTACTCGACGTGGGAGGTGAACCGCTCCTTGTCCGCACCGGGCACGTTGCCGCGCGGCTCGGTGGTCGCGACCATCAGGCCGTCGTCGCTGTACTCCCACGTCGTCTTGCCACCGGACGCGTCGGTGCGGCTGGTCTTGTTGCCCGCCTCGTCGTAGGTGAACTTCGCGGAGTTGCCGCCCGCGTCGGTCTGCGAGGTCTGCCGCCCGTTGCGGTCGTAGCCCATCTCGAGCTCACGGCCGAGCGTGTCCGTCGCCGAGGTGACCTGGCCGTTGTTGTCGCGCCGGTTGGACGACGTCTTGTTGAACTCGTCCACAGTGGACGTCGTGCGGTCGAGTTCGTCGACCTTGATGTCGCGGTGCACGACCTGGCCGCCCGGATACGGCCGGGACATGCGGACCAGGTTGTCGTTCGCGTCGTAGCGGTACGTGGTGGTGAAGTCCGCCGGGTTCGCGCCGGGCACGTTGCCGCGCGCCGACGTGGTCGACTGCAGCAGACCCTTGGCGTTGTACTTGTACGACGTGACGAGGTCAGGACCGTCGCCGCGCATCTCGACGCGCGTGGCCAGGCGCCGGCCCGCGTTGGTGTAGGCGATCGACGTCGTCTTGCGCGGGTCGATCACCGCGTCGAGGCGGCCGTTGTCGAGGTAGCGGTTCCTGATCTCGAGGCCCTCGGGGTTGATCGTCGCCCGGACCCGGCCCACCTCGTCGTAGAACGTGCGGTACGAGTGGTCCTTGCCCGGTTCCTGCACCTCGACGACGTGATCCAGCTCGTCGTAGCTCGTCTTCGTGGTGTAGTCCCAGCGGTTCGCGCCGGGAACCGTGCCGCGCGGGTCGGTCTCGAAGACGCGCCGGCCGGTCTTGTCGTAGCCCAGCTCGGAACGCCTGCCCTCTGGCGAGACGACCGCGGCGAGCAGACCAGCGTTCTGCTGCCCTGCCGCGAAGTACTCGTACTTCGTCACCTTGCCGCGCTGGTCGGTCTGGCTGGTGCGCAGGCCGCGTTCGTCGTAGGCGTAGGTGATCGAGTGGTTCTCCGCGTCCGTGCTGCGGATCAGCTCGTCGAACTCGTTGTACGTGTTCTTCCAGACGTTGCCGTTCGCGTCGGTGAACTCGATCGGGTTGTTGTGCGCGTCGTACTTCGTCTTCTCGTCGAACCGCATTGGCGCCGGCGCACGACGAGTGACCGGGTTGCCGTTGAGGTCGTAGAGCGACTCGTGCTGGTTGTGGTTGCCGTTGACGACCAGCGCGCGGTTCAACGACTTGTCGTAGCGGTGGTTGTCCGTGTCACCAGCACCACGACGCGTGTAAAGCAGCACGTTGCCGCGGTATCCGTCACGGATGATCACACCGTCCGCGTCGGTGGTGGTGGCCTCCTGCGTCTCGCCGTTCCACGCGAACGACGTGGCGTTGCCCAACGCGTCGAGCTGCTTCGTGACGCGGCCGTCGGCACCGTACTCGTTGCGCACCAACAGGATTCGCTTGTGATCCTGCGGGCTCTGCACCTCGGTCAACCGGCCGTCCGCGCCGTAGCCGTACTTCCACCTGAAGCCGCGCACGTCCTTGAAGGCCTTCAGCCGCCCGGCATCGTCGTAGTCGTAGAACGTCTTGCGGTGGTCGGGCAGCTGGATCCAGCGGATCCGCTCGTTCTCGACCCGCACCTTCACCACTCGGCCGGACGGATCGGTGATCTCGATGCCCTCACCGGTGTACGCGAACTTCGTCGTGACACCGCGCGGCGTGCGGATCGCGATCAGCCTGCCCTGGCCGTCGAACTCGTGCACGATCTGCGTGAGGGTGACCAGTTCCCAGCCGGTCGCGGTCTTGCGCAACGTCGAGCGCACGCCCGGCGGACGCTGGAACCCACCGCCGTCGGCGTTCTTGTAGAGCACCTGCGCGCCGTCGTCGGCCAGCACGAGAGCGCCCTGGTCGGTCGGCGTGACGCGCATGTTGTAGGACCAGGCCCAGCCCGGCCCGAACGGCCCGGGAATCGTGAGGCTGGACGAGTACACGCGGTTCGAGGCGAACGGGATGCCGAACGACGCCATCGCCAGGTCGGGTTCGAGCCGGCTGTACGCACCGGTCGCGGTGTTGACGCCGTCACCGCGGAACGCCGGCCGCGCACCGGTGCTGCTCAGCGCCGCACCGCAGCCGCAGCCGGACACCTGCTCGATCGGCAGCGGATCCGGCAGCTCCGTCGTGCGCGGCCTGCTGTTCGGGCTCGGCGCCGACACGAGCTCGCCGCCCTCGTCCAGCAGCGCGGCGATCGTGACGAAGTAGTCCTTCTCGCGGTCGAGCACCCAGCCGTCAGCTGCGCCGAACGACCGGCAGAACTGCCGCACGGCTCCACATTGGACGTTCAGGTCGGACCGCGGCAGCGTGGTCGAGGCCTGCTCGGTTCCGCTGGCCGTGTCGAACACCCTGACCCGCCAGGACTGCCACGGCCGCGGGTCGTCCTTGACGTCGAAGTAGGCCACCAGCGAGGTGTCGCCGAGCACGAAACCCGAGCGCAGCTCGACGTTCGCGAAGACCTCGTCGGCTTCGGCCCTGACCTGCGCGAGCCGCGCCCGGTCCACCTTGGCCGGTCCGCCACCGGCCTTCAGTCCGGCCGGGACGACCGGCGGCCACTTGTCCGGTGGGACGGCCTCGTCCGGCCGTGCGGACGCGGGCGCGGGCCGGTCGACCGGCCCGGCACCCGCGGTGACTCCGGGCGCGGCCCCTGCCGCCGGCCCGTAAGTCACGGCCTGGAGCAGGCTCGCGCCCACCACCACGACACAGCTCAGCGCTAACAGGCGCGCACGGCGCGCCGCTCGAACCCCCACGGTTCCCCCTGCCCCCAAGGTTTCCGCCTGTTCGCGTCAACGCCGGTCACGACTTCCCCTAGGTGACCCAGAACAATGCGCGATACGAACCAGACGGGTGGTTTCCCGTCCTTCCTAGCGGTATCCAGGCAGGGGCAAAACACCCATTTGGGTGAGCCGAGGCATTCCAGGTCGCACAGAAAGAAGGGTATTCCCGAAAACGATCAGTGATTCAGATCGGTGCGCAACGCGGCCGCTCCGCGCAGATACACGTGCTTCACCGACGACCGCGGCAGGTCGGTTTCGACGTGCGCCAGCAAGCGGATCACGCGCGGCATCGAGCCCGGCACTGCGATCTCGGTGGCGGACAGCAGCGGCACGTCCGAGAGCCCCGCCTGGCGCGCGGCGTAGGCGGGGAACTCGGACGTGAGGTCGGGTGTGGCGGTTAGAACGACGCTGATCAGGTCGTCGGGCGAGAGGGCGTTGCGCTCCAGCACCTCGCGCACCAGCTCGGCCGTGGCCTCCAGCAGCAGGTCGCGCGAGTCCGCGTCGATCTGCGTGGCTCCCCTGATCGCTCGTACCGCCATACGCCCGACCCTAGCGCGGTACGACCTCGTACGCGCGGATCACCGTGTGCGTCGCCGAGTTGCCGAGGGAATCGACCACGGACATCCGCAGCGAAACGAACGATTTACCTTGCGGATGGCACAGCAGGGCATGTTCACCCACAACCAGAGCGCGCTCCCACGTTTTGCCGTCGTCGTACGAAACGTCGACGCGGCACACCAATTCGGCCGTAATTGGCCCCCTTCCGCTTGTGCACCCTGAGTTCGAGCGGGAAACAGCGACCGGACGGCGCGAGCCCCTCGCTGTCCGTCTTGCCCGACGCACGGACGACCAGCAACGGCAGTGCGGTGCGTGCGGTAGTCGTGCCGGGCGAGTTGAAGGTCCACGAAGCCGAAGCGTGCCGAACGCCGAGTAAGGCGCGGGCCGGTCCGTCACCGTCGACAGCGCGTACCGGCCGACAGCACCGGCGTTGGCGGAGATCCAGCCGGGATAAGGCGACGCCGCGATCTCCTTGCCGTCCAACGACAACTTCGTGGCGGCGTTCGCATAGGAACCCCACGACTCGGTGTACGACCAGTCCCACGCCGTCGAGAACAACGGGATCGAGGCGTTCAGCACGTCACCGGTTCGCGAAAGTCCCCAACCGTCCTCATAGGACCCCAGCGATGGCCCCAAAGGCGATCTGTTCCACACCACCGTGTACGAACGCACCGAGTACGCGCGGCGAGGTGAACGCTGGTACTCGCCCCAGCCGCCGCCGCGGAACCCGAACGTGCTGTCCCACTCGACGTCCGGCCCTGGCGTGTAGAACTCGGTCCGCTCGGCCGGCACCGGCATGTCCAGCAGCACGGTCACGTTAGGCGCCACGCCCTTGTAGTAGCCGTAACCGCCACGCACACCAACGGCCGGAGCACCACCCTGGGACTGATAGGTCGCACGGATCCGCGCCAACGAGGAATCCTTCGCCACCAGCGAAGCCGGATCCGGAATCTGCCCGTCCCGCACGAACATCAGGTTAGTCACGCGCCTCGGCGACCCCGGTGAGATCCGGTGCCCCTGGTCCCAGCCGCTGTCCAGATCGGCGATCGTCACGCCCTTGCCGGTGATCCCCGCATCCCACGCCGCAGGCGCCCCGACCTGCCGCGTGCTCTGGTCCAGCACGAAGCGAGCCCGTCCGTCCAGCCACACGCGAGCCGACCCGTGCAAGGCCGCCTGCCACACCTCGGCCGAGGCGGGCACGACGGCGGCGTTCAACGAGGACAACGCGGTGCGGCCGGGGCCAGGGCGGTCCGGGGTGAGCTTCGTGCAGCAGACCGGCACCCCGGACATCTCGGTCGTGCCGTCCGACGCGCACCGTTGCTGCGGGACGGCCGGCTGGATCCGCGGCTGTTCAACATCTCAGAGCTGGAACGGCAGGGCTCGCCGGTTCTCCGCTGCCGCTGTCCGGGTTGCCCGGTGCCTCGAGGAGGAGCAGCCGAAGCAACCGCGGGCAGGCCCAACGCAACTAAAGCAACCACCAAGAGCACAGGTCTGCGCATGAACGTTCCATCGTCACGTGGAACATCCAGCGACCCGCGGCAGACGGAAAACTAACGCGTCAGTCGGTTTTGAGGAAGACTCATTGGTCGACGACGATGTTGGGATACCGCAACGTGAGATCGAGCAGGTTCACCACGTAGACGGCCCACCCGCCGCCGTGCAGCACCAGCCGCCGCTGCCCCAGCGCCGTCGCGGTCTCGATCAGCACGTGCAGGCCGCTCGACCCGATGAACGTCAACGCGCTGAAGTCGATCACCACGTCCCCGGCGCCGTCCCCGGACGCGCAGGCCAGTGCCAGCTCCGACCTCAGCAGCTCACTGGTGTTGAGGTCGACCTCGCCTGCCAGCGCCACCACCGCGCCGTGGCGACGTACCTCCAGCAAGCCTGGTTGCGGTTCCATGTCGGGTGCCTCACGGGTCGGGAGACAGCAGGTCGCGAACCGCCGCGAGCACACGCAGTGGATGCGCCGGTTTCGGTAAGTAAGCATCGGCAACGTGAGTGGCCGGCTCGATCGCCGAAACGGCTACAACCGGTACTCCGAAGCTCCGTGCGACGGCCGCGAACCGTGTCCCCTCACCATGAGACGTCAGCAGGTCGACCACCGCCAGTGCCGGATGGCTCTGCAACGCCGACTCGGCGGCCGCGATCGTCGTCACGAGCGTCACCTCGTAGCCCTCGGCGTGCAGGAACGCCGCGAGCGACTGGCCGGAGAACCGGTCACCGTCCACGAGCAACACACGTGGGCGTCCCGGTGGCGCGGGCAGGTCCGGAACGCCCGCACGGGACCAGACCCGCACGAGCGCGCGCACGACCGTACCGGGCCACGTCGGTTTGCCCGGCCGCACCTGCACTTCGTCGGCGACGCCGAACAGCAGGCGCAGTCCCAGCGGCCGGCCGTCGGTGCCCGCCGCGACGTCGAACACGCCGTCGTCCTCGATGGTCAGCAGCACGGCGTGGTCCTGCGGCTCCCACGTCACCCCGACGACGGACGCGCCCGCGCGTTGCACCGCGTTGTCCGCCGCCTCGGACACCGCGAGCAACACGTCCCGCGCGTCGTCACCGTTCAGCCCGGACGCACCGGCGAGATCGCGCACGAAGGCCCGGATCTCGGGCAACGACCCCGGGATCGCCGGAAACCACCGGGTCTGCGCGCTCATCACGCGGCGTGCGAAGGAGTCACCAGCAACGGCGTGATCAACTCCCTCAGTCTGGTCGCGCGCCGTCTGTCCGCTTCGGCGTGCAGCGGTTCCAGCTTCTTGCGCGTCCGTGCCGACATGATGTCCCCGGTCTGCGTGACGGCCAGGCCCGCGACCACCGCCGCTTCGTCCGCGTCTCCCTCCACGAGATGGTTGAACGACAACGCGATCAGCGCGAACGTCCGGCTGCGCGCCATGTCGTCGCAATAACCCGTCACGGCCTGCCCCAACGACGTGATGGCCGGCCGCGCAAAGCTTGTGTCCACCGTGCGCGCGAGACTCGTGTAGACGGCACCGGTGATGCCCGCCAGATCATTCACGTCGAAGAACGCGGCCCACGGCGCCGCACCGTCCACATCCGCGCGTGCGAACTCGTCGTGCGCACGCCCCAGCAGTGCCAGCGCAGGCACCCGCTGCCCGAGCTCGGCGTAACACCACGCCTGGTTCGCCGCCAGGATCGCGTTCGTGTGGTGACTCGTCGCGACGAGACCGGCGAGCCGGAACATGCCGAGCGCTTCGGCGGGCCCACCGTGGTGCAGGTGGACCCGCCCCATCCGATAGCGGATGTTCGCCACCAGATCACCGTCCTGGGCGAAGTTCAGGGCGAGATCGAAATGGCGGTGCGCGGACCCACCGAGCCCGGCGTCGAAGGCGGTCCAGCCCGCGAGCGCGTGCAGTTCCGCGATGGCGCAGCCGAAGTCACGACGTACCGCGGCACTGGCCGAATGCGCGAACGCCTTGTCACACCACGACAACAGCGCCTGCACCTGCATACGGCACGACCCGCCGCCGTAGCGGTAGTCGACCGCGCGCAACGCCGCCGTCATCGCCCTCAGGTGCCTGACGTGCACAAGTCCAATCTTGGAGTGAGGTGGCGGCAACGAGGGTGACGGCTCGTAGCGCATCTGCAGTTCTCCATACGCGGCTCGGGGGGACCGTGCTGTCGAGTCTGTTCCCGAGTCCTCGCGGTCAACAGGGCCGAACGAATCCGCCCAGCAGGGCCCTACGGTTTCAGGTCCGCCAGCAACAGCCCACTCCGCGGCTTCGGCGTGAAATACGTGCTCTTGCGCGGCATCTTGGTGCCCGCCAGCACTTCTTTCATCGGCACCGGCGCGATGAGCAGCACCGCTTCGGCCTCCACCGAAGCGTCCACAACGGGCCGGACGCAAGGACTCTCGGGGTCGAGCCCGAGCGCCCGGTCCAGCAGCAAGGACTCCACCACCGCGTGGTCGATCCCTTGTCCCGCAGGCAGTTCGACCCGCAACACCTCGTCCGGGCAGCGCACCACGACCACGCCGGGCTCCGGCTCGACCACGTAGGGCAACGTCGACACCGCGAGCCCGACCCGTTCCCACGCCGTCACCAGATCGGACGCGCCCAACCCGGTGCCCACGATCGCCCGGTGGATCGGCCCGACCCGCAGTCCCGGCCCGGACGTGACGAGCGCCAGCAGCCCGGCCAACCCGGCCGACCGCGCCGCCGCCACCCGGTGGTTGCCGTCCGCCACGAGCAACGGATGGGCGCCCGCGGCTTCGAGGAACGCGTCCTGCAGTGCCCCTGGTGCCACGAGCCACACCCAGTGCCTGCGCCCGCCGGAGTCCACAAGCGACACCGCGGGCTCCTCGTCCATGCCGAGCACCAGGTCGGTGAGTTCGTCGTGCGGCGTGATCGGGATGAGCATCGCAGCACTCGTGGCGGTCCCGAGCGAGGCGAGCACCTGACCGCGTTCGGCGACCACGTCCGGGTAGACGTCCTCGGTGTGCGCGATCGCGTCGGGGTCGACGAGACACAACACCCCGCACGCCGTCCCGTCCGGTCCGTCCACCCGGTACGGCGCGACGACGTCGGTCACCTCCCGGTACGCCCGCCGGATCAGCGCCGCGAGCTCGACCCGCGCGTGCGGCAACGCGTCGAGCAGCCCGGTGCCCGCCGCCAGTGCCGCCGGCGTGCGGTGGGGGTGCTGAACGGCGAGCAGCGTGCCGTGCGGGGCTCTGGCGAGCGCCCCGATCACCTGACCGGGTTCGGCGAACTCGTCGACATCGGGGCCGGGCACGCGGTCGCGCACCACCCACCCGCGTCGCACTGGGCGTACTCGCAGACTCATCCACGTATCATGATCTGTGTGAACGTAGAGATCACGCCTTTGCCCGGAATCGGAACGCGCCAGGACTTCATGATCCGCGCCGGCCGCCGCGTCGGCGTGATCACATATCGGGACGGCCGGTTCGAGCTGATCCTCTCGAAGGCTTCGGATCCCGATTCATGCGCCGCCTCGATACCCCTCTCACCGGAAGAGGCGAGCACCCTCGCGGGCCTGCTCGGCGCGCCGCAGCTCGTCGCGCACCTGCAGGAGGAGACCCGCGGCATCGGCGGCATCACGACCCGTCAGCTGCCGGTCACCGCGTTCGCCAACCACACGCTCGGTGAGACCGCTCTGCGCACGAGGACCGGTGCGTCCATCGTGGCCGTCGTGCGCTCGGGCAACGCGCATCCGTCGCCCGGCCCCGACTTCATCTTCGAAAACGGTGACCTCGCTGTCGTCGTCGGCACCGCGGAGGGCCTCGACGCCGCCGCTGAGATCCTCCACGGCGGTTAAAGCACAGTGCACGAGACAACTATCGCCATGATCCAGCTCGGCGCGGTGTTCTTCGGCCTCGGACTGCTCGGCCGCGTCGCCAGGCGGATCGGCATCTCGCCCATCCCTCTTTACCTCATCGGTGGCCTCGCGTTCGGCACCGGCGGGTTCGTGCCGTTACACGGAATCGACGAGTTCACGCACATCGCCAGCGAGATCGGCGTCGTGCTGCTGTTGCTGCTGCTCGGGCTCGAGTACTCGGCGTCCGAGCTCACGACCGGCCTGAAGAAGTCCTGGATGGCCGGCGTGCTGGACCTCGTCCTGAACGCGGCACCGGGCGCGATCGCGGCGTTGCTGCTGGGCTGGGGCTCGGTCGGCGCGCTGGCGATGGCCGGCGTCACCTACATCTCGTCGTCCGGCATCGTCGCGAAGGTCCTCGGCGACCTCGGCCGGCTGGGCAACCGCGAGACACCGGTCGTGCTGTCCGTCCTGGTGTTCGAAGACCTGGCGATGGCCGTGTACCTGCCGGTGCTCACGGCGGTGCTGGCGGGCGTGAGCTTCGTCGGCGGGCTCACGTCGGTGGGCATCTCGCTGCTCGCGATCACCGTGGTTCTGGTGGTGGCGCTCAAGTACGGCCGGTTCATCTCGGCCATTGTGGACAGTCCCGACCACGAGGTGTTCCTCCTCAAGCTGCTCGGCTCGGCGTTGCTCGTGGCCGGTATCGCCTCGCAGCTGCAGGTGTCGGCGGCGGTCGGCGCGTTCCTGCTCGGCATCGCCATCTCCGGCTCGACGGCGGAGAACGCGACGCGCCTGCTGGAACCGTTGCGCGATCTCTTCGCCGCGATGTTCTTCGTCGTGTTCGGACTGAACACGAACCCGAAGTCGATTCCACCTGTTCTTGGAATCGCCCTCGCCCTGGCCGCCGTCACGACCATCACCAAGGTCGTCACGGGCTGGTGGGCGGCCCGGCGGCAGGGCATCGGCAAGATGGGCCGCATGCGTGCGGGCGCGGCCCTGGTCGCGCGCGGCGAGTTCTCCATCGTCATCGCCGGCCTGGCCGTCGCGTCCGGTCAGGTGAACGACGACCTGGCCGCGTTGGCCACCGCGTACGTGCTGCTGATGGCCATCCTTGGGCCGATCGCGGCGAAGTACGTTGAGCCAATCGGGGAATTCTTCCAGCGCAGACGGCAAACGGCCTGAAACACAAGCCCCCGGATGACGACTCTCTCTAGTAGGGCTACAGGAGAGTAGGGGCGAACCGTCATGACCGAACCCGCGGAAGTGGAGACCACCGGCCGGTTCCTGGTATTGCTGCAGGAAGACGCCATCGAGGAGGGGCTGGCCGAGCTCGGCGCGATCGCCGGGTTCGACCCGAACACCGGTGAGCTCGGCTCAGACACCTTGCAGGTGTTCCCCGAGCTCGGCGTAGCAGTGGTGTCCGGAGACCCGAACCTGCTGGCCGAGCTGAACGGCGCCGCCGAGCGCCCCGGCCCGGTCCAGATCGTCGAGCCGGAACGCGTGGTGCACGTCTTCGACGCCGCACCGGCCGAGGAAGAGGTCGAACCGGCCGCCGACGAGTCGGTGCTGACCTGGGGCCTGCAGGCGGTCGGCGCCGACGTCAGCACGGCCACCGGCAAGGGCGTCAAGCTCGCCGTCCTCGACACCGGCTGGGAGAAGAACCACCCGGACTTCACCGGCCGCGCGATCACCACGAAGTCGTTCATCACCGGCGAGGACGTCCAGGACGGCCACGGCCACGGCACGCACTGCGTCGGCACGTCCGCGGGCCCGCGCAAGCCCGCCACGGCCCCCGGCTACGGCGTCGCGCACGAGGCCGAGATCTTCGCGGGCAAGGTCCTGTCCAACGCGGGCTCCGGCTCCGACGGCGGCATCCTCGCGGGCATCGACTGGGCGGTCGCGAACGGTTGCGCGGTCATCTCGATGTCCCTGGGCGCCGACGTCCCGGCGGGCACCCCTTACTCGCAGATCTACGAGACCGTCGCCCAGCGCGCGATGGCCAAGGGCACGCTCATCATCGCCGCGGCGGGCAACGCCTCCCAGCGCCCGGCCCGAGTCGCGCCGGTGGGCCACCCGGCCCGCTGCCCGTCCATCATCGCGGTGGCCGCCATCGACGTGAACCGCGCCATCGCGTCGTTCTCGTCCGGCACGGCGGACAAGATCGGCCAGATCGACCTGGCCGGCCCCGGCGTCGACGTCTACTCGTCGTTCAAGCTGCCGGAGAAGTACCGCCGCCTGCGCGGCACGTCGATGGCGACCCCGCACGTGTCCGGCGTGGCGGTCCTGATCGCCGAGAAGACCGGAGCCCGCGGCTACGAGCTGTGGGCCCGCCTGGCCTCGACGGCCCTCCGGCTGCCGCTGCCGTCCACCGACGTCGGCGGCGGGCTCGTCCAGGCACCATGACCACCTCGGTGGACCAGGTGATGGTCTCCGTGACCGAAGGCAGCCTCCCGGGGGTCCTCGACGACCTCCGGGAGGCCGGCCTGGTGGTCGACACGGTCCTGGAGGCCCTCGGCGTGGTGACCGGCACCGCCGAGGTCCGCGTCATCCCGTCACTGCTCTCGGTTCCCGGCGTGATCGACGTCGAACGGCAGTGGCGCGTACAGCTCCCGCCGTACTGACTAGGCTCTGCGTCGACCCCATCGCCGTCCGATCGAACACGTGTTCTAGGATCCTGCGCGGGGTCATGTCGTTGCGGAGAGAGGAAACCTGATCGTGTCGGACACGCTCACCGAGGTGCAGGCAGTCGAGGAGACCGTCGTGGAGGAGACTCCGGCGCCTGAAGCCGAGGCTGCGAAGCCGGTCGAGGCACCGAAGGCCGAGGCCCCGAAGGCTGAGAAGCCGAAGGCGGCCCGCCCCAAGAGCACGGCGAAGAAGACCCGCACCGTGGAGCTCACGCTCACGGTGACCGGCACGGCCGAGGGCGAATGGCAGGCCGACCTGGTCCACGGCACGCAGCGAGTCGTGTCGGGCCTGGTCATCCCGGCCATCGCCGTGGCCAAGGCGGCGAAGGAGCTGCACGAGGACATCGCGGAGGGCATCGAAACCGTGCTGGAGGCGGCGCGCGACCAGCACCGCACCCGCATGGAGGAGCTGGAGGCCGAGCTGGCCAAGGTGAAGGCCCAGCTCGCCGAGCTCTCCGAGTAACACCAACGTCGAATGGGGCGGCCCGCACCACGCGGACCGCCCCATTCGCGTCTTCGCGAGCTAGCGCGAGGGGTCGAGCAGCAGCTTGCCTGCGGTCTTGCGCGACCGCAGGTCCTCGTGCGCCTGCCGAATCTGCCCCATCCCGTACTCCCCACCGGGAACGGCCTTCAGCTTGCCGTCGACGACGAGCTGGAACAGCTCCGCCATCGCGCGATGAGCCAGCGTGCCGTGTTCCGAGTCGCGCACCCTCAGAGCGTGCGGCAGCCACATACCCGCAACGGTCGTGGAGTGCACCAGCAACGCTCCGAGGTCAACCGGCTTCGGCCTTTCCCGCGAGGCCATCCCATAAAACGCAAGCCGCCCAAACGGAGCCAACGCCACCAACGACTGATCAGTGGTAGCACCCCCAGTCATGTCCAGCACCACATCAACCCGACGCCCGTTGTTCGCCTCGATCAACGCCGCGGTCATGTCCTCGGAACGCGAGTCGATCGCCACGTCCGCACCCAGATCCAGCGCCAGCTTCCGCTTGTCGTCGGAAGAAGCCGTGGCGATGACCCGGCCGGCACCCCACAACTTGGCCAGCTGCACCGCGATCGTGCCCACACCACCGGCAGCGGCGTGCACGACAACCGACTCACCGGGCTCCATGTGAGTCGACTTCCGCAGCAACAACCAAGCAGTGGCACCCTGCACGATCAACGACAGAGCCGTGAGGTCGTCCACCCCGTCCGGCACGTCGAAAGTGGTGAGCACAGGCGCGACGGCCTTCTCCGCGTAGCCGCCGGAGTTCTTGGTCAACGCGACGACCCGACGGCCATCCGCGGTCGTGCCAACAACTTCGCCACCGGGCACCAGCGGCAGCGTCATCTTCGCCAGGTAGGAGTTCTCGGCCTGGTGCGTGTCCGCGTAGTTCAACCCAGCACGCGAAACGTTGATCAGCACCTCACCGTCACCCGGCACCGGGTCCGGCAGCTCCACCTGCTGCAGCACCTCGGGCCCACCGAACTCGGTGATCTGAATAGCACGCACGTCAGCTCTCCTTGAGCGCGATGGAAATGGGGTCCTGGCGAGCAGCCTCGACCCGCGAGCCGTCAGCCGCACGCGGACCGGGCGGGTTGCGGAAGCCGAACGGCTCCGACGAACGCCCGGACTGCACGAACCACGCCTCGCCGGTTCCCGAACCCTCCACAATGGACATGAACGCGTCCACCACGGCGGAGACCGGCAGGATCGGCATCCCGATGTCCTCCAGCGTCGACCGCAGCGGCGTGATGATGTTGGTGTCGGCGAACGCCGGACACAAAGCGTTGACCCGGACGTCCGGGTAAGCACCGGCCAACGAACGAACCAGCCCGACCACCGCAGCCTTGTTGGCGCCGTAGACAGGGTCGCCCGGCATCGGCATGAGGCCGGCCATCGAGGCGGTGGCGATGATCTGCCCACCCCGCTTCTGAATCTCCGGCAACGCGTGGTGCGCGCCGTAGACGACGCCGTCGAGGTTGATGGCCATCGCCCGGCGATAGACCTCCACGTCGAAGTCGTCACCCAGCGAGCAGCCGGTGCCGATACCGGCGTTCAGGAAGGCGATGTCGAGGCCACCGAACTCGCGCACAGCCAGAGCGACCGCGTCGGCGGAGTCCGCAGGCTGGGTCACGTCGCAGCGCACGAACACGCCGCCGACCTCGTCAGCGACGACTTTGCCCTGGTCAACGTCGACGTCGGCAACGACGACACGGACGCCCGCAGCAGCGAGGCGCCGGGCGGCACCCGCACCGATGCCGTTGGATCCGCCGGTGATGAGCGCGACCTTGCCGGTGAGTTCCACGGCTGCTGCCTCCTCGCATGCGTACATTCCGACCAGTCGGTATGGTCGTCCGCACAGCGCTGGACGTCAAGCGGACTGATAGGTACGTTACTAAGCGCTTGCTTAGCTCACCATCCCCCAATGAAGGAGGACCCGTGGCCGACAGGGTTGCCATCGTCACCGGCGCGGCTCGCGGTATCGGTGCCGCCGTCGCGCAGCGTCTCGCCGCGGACGGCCTGGCCGTCGCGTTGCTCGACCTCGACGAGCAGGGTGTGCTCGACGGCGCCGACAAGATCGTCGCGGGCGGTGGGCGCGCCATCGGCCTCAAGGTCGACGTGTCCGACGAGGAGCAGGTCAACGCCGCGGTGGCGAAGGTCGCCGAGGCCCTCGGCGCGCCGACCGTGCTGATCAACAACGCCGGCGTGCTGCGCGACAACCTGCTGTTCAAGATGACCGCGGCCGACTGGGACACCGTCATGAACGTGCACCTGCGCGGCGCGTTCCTGATGAGCAAGGCCGTCCAGGCGTTCCAGACGAAGGAAGGCTTCGGCCGCATCGTCAACCTGTCGAGCACGAGCGCGCTGGGCAACCGCGGCCAGGCCAACTACTCCGCCGCCAAGGCCGGTCTGCAGGGCTTCACCAAGACCCTCGCGATCGAGCTCGGCAAGTTCGGCGTCACGGTCAACGCGATCGCGCCCGGCTTCATCGCCACCGAGATGACCAAGGCGACCGCCGAGCGCATGAAGATCTCGTTCGAGGACCTGATCAACGGTGCGGCGCAGACGATCCCCGTCGCGCGCGTCGGCCAGCCGGAGGACATCGCGCACACCGCGTCGTTCCTCGCCAGCGAGGGCGCCGGGTTCGTGTCCGGCCAGGTCATCTACGTCGCCGGCGGACCGAAGGACTGATCGATGCGCGTATTCGAAGGTGTTGACGAGCTCGTCGCCGCGAAGGGCGAGCACCTCGGTTTCGGCGAGTGGCACGAGGTCACGCAGGAGCAGGTCAACCTGTTCGCCGACGCGACGCTGGACCACCAGTGGATCCACATCGACGTCGAGAAGGCGAAGCAGGGCCCGTTCGGCGGCCCGGTGGCGCACGGCTATCTGACGCTGTCGCTGGTGCCGTACCTGGTGCGCGACATCTACACCGTCAAGAACATCAAGATGGGCGTCAACTACGGCAGCAACAAGGTCCGCTTCCCGCAGCCGGTGCTCGTGGGCGCCAGGGTGCGCGGCGGGGTCGAGCTGCTGGACGTCTCGGACATCGCGCTGGGCAAGCAGCTCGTGACCAAGGTCGTCATCGAGATCGAGGGCAGCGACAAGCCCGCCTGCGTGGCCGAAATCGTCTCGGTCATCGTGCCGTAAGACTGTGGATCAGCAGATCCGCGTAGTGCTCTGCCAGCCGCCCGGCCGGGATCTCCCCGTCCGGGCGGTACCACGTGCCGAGGTGGTGCAGCGACCCGAAGAAGTAGTGCGTGGCGAGGTCAGCGGGCACGTCACCGCGAAACGTCCCTTCGGACTGCCCTTCCTCGACCAGACCGCGGAACTTCTCGTGGTAGCGCCGCCGTTCCGCCCGCACTTCCTTCTGCTTCTCGGCCGACAGGTGGTCGATCGACCGGAAGAACACCTTGGCGGCGTCGAAGTTCTCGACGCTCGTGACGATCACGTCGACGGCCGCCTCGCGCAGCCGGTCGGTGATCGGCCCGGCGCCTTCCGCGATCTTGTCCAGCCGTTCGGTCTGCATGCGCAGCAACCGCCCGTAGATCTCGTGCAAAAGGTCGTCCTTCGACCCGAAGTAGTGGTACATAGCGCCTTTGGTGACACCGGCGCGCTCCACGATCTCCTGCACGGCGACGCGTTCGTACCCCTTGTCCGCGAACAGGCGGGTGGCGGCGTCGATCAGTCTTTCAGGCACGGTCACGACCGGAGCGTACCTCCCGACCAAGGAGAATCCTGGCAATGATCAGTCGCTGGACCGTCGTCGTCGACCGCGACGACCTCACCAAAACCGAAGTCCTGCACGACGAACTCTCCCCCGAGCTCGGCGACTGCGAGGTGCTCCTCCGCGTGCATCACGTGGGCTTGACCGCCAACAACGTCACCTACGGCGTGATCGGCGAGATGATCGGCTACTGGCGCTTCTTCCCCTTCGCGCCCGAAGGCCGCGGCGTCATCCCGGTGTGGGGCTTCGCCGACGTCGTCGACTCCACATTGGACGCCTTGCCCGCCGGCACCCGCGTCTACGGTTACCTGCCGATGGCGAGCCACTTCGTCGTGCGCGCCAAGCTGACCTCGTCCGGGTTCGTCGACACGGCCGACCACCGAGCCGAGCTGCCGGCCGTCTACAACAGCTACCTGGTCACCTCGCAGGACCCCGCATACGACCCCGCGCTGGAAGACCTCCAGGCGTTGTACCGCCCGCTGTTCCTGACGTCGTTCCTGCTCGCCGACCAACTGCAGGACAACGACTTCCACGGCGCCCGCACCGTGGTGATCTCCTCGGCCTCCAGCAAGACGGCGTTCGGAACGGCCCAATGCCTGAGCGGTGCCGGCGTGCGACTGGTGGGCCTCACCTCGCCGCGCAACGTCGAGTTCACCACCAGCCTGGGCCTCTACGACACCGTGCTCCCCTACGACGCTGCCGTGGACGTCGAACCTTCGGTGTACCTCGACTTCAGCGGCTCGGCCGACCTGCGCACCACATTGCACGACCGTCTGGGCGACGACCTGGTGAAGGACACTTCGATCGGCCTCACGCAGCAGAAGGCCTCGGCGGACCCGCGCTCGGAGTTCTTCTTCGCCCCGGAGCAGCTGCGCAAGCGCACCGCCGACTGGGGTGCGGACGGGCTCGCTCAGCGCTTCGGTGAGGCCTGGCGGGCGTTCACCGCTCAGGCGGCCGGCTGGGTCAGCGTCGCCCGGCACAGCGGCCCGGACGAGCTGCTGGAGGTGTGGCAGGCCGTGCTGGCGGGCAAGGCGAACCCGGACACGGCCGACGTGATCACTTTCTGAGCAGCTCGCAGTCGATCCTCGCAAGTGAACGGACGCAACCGGACACCGCACCTCTGATGTTGCAGTGGTGCTGTCGATCAAACTCGACAGCACCACCACCACATGATCCTCAACCTGCCCAAGGAGCTACCTTCAGCCCAGCTCTCGACACCGCTGCCAGTTCTTCGCCCAGGCCTTGAACGTACTCCTGCTCGGACGGATCGAGCGTGCCCTCCTCTATGGCAAAAACTGGCGCGACGTCATGCACGTCCATAAAGGACGCGTCGAATATCTCCGCCGCGGCGTGGAGCATTGCTTCTCTCACCGAAGAGACGCCTTCGATCGCAGCAGCCGCCGACAGCACCCGAACCAACAGACGCGCTTCGACCTGCGCTAGAGACCCAGACCAGTCGCACACCGTCTCCGCACCCACTTCACGAGCCTGCGGTTCAACGGCGACCAGTTGCCGCAACAACTCTCCGAGATGCTCCCCGCCAATGCTCATCTAAAGTCCCGGAAATTGTGATGGCCATGGAATGTGCGTCTTGTTCGCTGCAGACGGATCGTAATACGGGCTAGCCTCCTTGTGCACGTTCTTGTGGTACAGGTTGCCGGCCTCGTCCTGATACCTGGCACCGATCTGCACCCGGTACGTTTCACCCATCGCGGAGTTGGATCCCGCAGGAGCAGTGCCGTCCGGACCATGAATCCTCATGCGCACGGTCTGCCCGGCCTCGCTCGTCCACTTGTACTCAAGCCCGTACTGGGACCCACCATTCGGATGCGGTGTCAGCTCACGAATCGATGCGTTGTCCGGCACGATGCTCATCGGATCTTTACCCCGGAGGTCGTAGCCGCCCTCACCACAGTTGTGGTTGAGGACCGCTTGTGCACCCGCCACCACGAAATAGGTGTGGATGTCGGTGACGGTCAGGTTGTAGACCCGCTCGTAGGCCGTCCACTTCCGCAGCGCCTTGACCTGCACCTGGGTGCCGGCCGAGGTCTGCAGCCACGCGCCTTCCTGCAGCTGATCAGCCTTGACCCAAACACCCTTGTCCGGCAACCAGAACGGGTGCCCGTCGGTGGCTGTGACCTTGCCCGTGGCCGGCCCTGCTGCACCATCGGTGTCCACCGTGATCTCGACGAGGTTCTTCTTGCCCTTGCCGATGATCAGGTTGGCGACCGCCTTGGCTTCAGCCTGACCTGTCTCCGGGTCTGTGGCGAGCACCTTGTCGCCGACTCGTACCGCGGCGATCGGTTTCCGCTTCCCGTCCGCCATCAACACCTGAGTCTCAGGCGTGAAGCTGTTGCACTTGCTGAACAACCCGCGAGCCTTGGCCAGCAGCCCCTTGGCCCACTCCTGCTGCTTCAGGAAGGACCGCACCGCGCTGACCGCGTTCTCGAGCGCCTTGACGATCTTCCCGGCCTTGAGGATCTTCCCCCACGGAATGACGCCGAGCACCATCATCGCGCAAGCGCCGATGTCGCCCTCACCGAAGCACTTGGCCATGTCGTTGATGCCCAGGATCTCCTTGAGCACCTCCCCACCAGCCTGCAGCGCAACGTCCACCCAGGACTGCCGCTCCAGCTCCTGAGCCTTGCGGTAGTCGGCCTCCGAAATCCCAGCGGCCGCGAGCTGTTGCTGCTTCTGCGACCGCAGCACGCCCATCCCGGACAACTGCTCCTGCGTGTACTCGCCGTAGATCGACGAGCCTTCCAGAGTCGTGTTGTCGATGCCGCAGTCGCCGTAGATGCCGACGCAGATCGGACGCTCGTCCTCCCGCTTCAGCCCGGTCGGGTCGGAGTAGGTCAGCGGGCTCGAGTTCGCGTAGGCGTAGCCGTTGATCTGCTGCGGGTCCTCCAGCATCATCACCGGGTCGGCGGAGATGAACCTGCCCGTCGCGGAGTCGTATTCACGTGCTCCCAGGTGGGTCAGACCGGACGACTCCTTGGTCCCACCGACGAAGCCCTTGTCGTCGGGCCACGAAGCGGGTGCGGCGCCACGCGGTTCGCCGAACGGGGTCTGGCGGCGTTGTGTCACCGCCAGGGTCGTCACGGCGAGCGAGACCTGTTGCGTGCCTTGGTGATCGCTGAACTGCCACGAAATTCCCGCGGCGGTCCGGACGGCGACGGTCTGGCCGGCGATGGCGTAGTAACGCGTGCCCCTAGGCGCCGTCGACCCCGAGATCAGGGTCATCTCCTGGGTGCCCATGTACAACGTCGTTGCGCCAGGCGCCTTGCGCAGCAGCCGGTTGCCATCAGCGTCGTAGATGAACGACGTGTCCTGGCCGGACGCCTTGTCGGAAACCATCTGGCCTTCGGCGTTCCACTCCATCGTGTGAGTGGTGCCGGAGACCATGCGACGGGTCATGTTGCCGGTGCTGTCGTAGCCGAACTCCGACAGCTGCTGACCCGACGGGCCGGTGCTCGTCACCTTGGACAGCAGGTGACCGCCGGTCTGCGGGTAGGAGTACTCCGAGACCGTGTCGCCCGCCGCCGCGTGATCGATCTCCTTGGTGCGGTTGCCCGCCTTGTCGTACTGGAACGACTGCCAGTACCCGGCCGGCCCGCCCACGACAGCCTGCGAAGGCTCCGAAGCACACTTCGAGGTACCAGCCCACGCCTCAGTCAGCTGGCGCACGTGGTCGTACTTGAAGCACTGGTAGTCGACCGAGTTCGGGTCGTTGTTGGGCAACGTGGTGATGTTGCCCTCGGCGTCGGCCTTGAACGAGGTGGGTGCCTCGATCACGGACTTGACGTTGCCGACCGCGTCGTAGTTGTACTGGGACCTGCTCGGCACCGCGTTGGTCGACGCCCGGCGCAGGACGTCCGCAGTGGACAGCCGGCGGGTGTCGGCCTCGTAGGTGTAGTTGAGCTGCACCCACTTGGTCTTGTTCTGGATGCCGGTGTCGAGGTGGAGCTGGGAGAGCTGCGAGTACTCGTTGTAGGTGGCCTTCTCCACGTACGGCGTCACGCCGCTCAGGTAGTCCGCCTGGCCGGTCTTCGTGTACAGGTACTGCAGCTTCTCCGCCGGCAGGTCACCGGCCTTCGGCAGGTCGACGGTCGAGACGCTGCCGTCCTGGCCGTACTTCGTCTTCGTCTCGTACGTGCCCGCCAGAGCGCCTTCCACTCCCGGGATGACGACCTTCGAGGCGGTCGCCCGGCCGGCGACGTCGTAGGCCGTCACCTCGGAGCGGTACTCCTGGCCGCCCGAGTAGCGGATCGACGCGGTCGGCAGGCCCTTCGCGACCGTGTCGTAGGTCCACGCGGAGAGCTGGGTCGTGCCCTCGAACGAGCCGGTCTTGCGGCCCAGCACGTCGTACTCGAAGCGCACGGTCTTGCCGCGCGAGTCCGTTGTGGACGTGATCTGCCCGGCGTCGTCGTACGCGACAGTGGTGTGACCACGGTCGGGATCATCTGAAGCGATCTTGCGGCCGCGCAGGTCGTAGGTGTTGCGCCAGATGTTGCCCGCCGGGTCGGTGACGGTCTCCAGCTCACCGGAACGCGAGTAGGCGTAGCGGGTCGCGTCGTAGTCGCCGGTCGGGGTCGGCTGCTTGTGCTGCCGCAGCTCGGTCGTGCGGCCGCGCGCGTCCGACAGGGTCGTGGTGGCGGTGCCGCCGGGCGGCGGCGTGGTCATGATCCGGTCGCCGCCGTAGACGACGGAGGAGGTCCACTTGTCCTGGCCGAGGCCGATGAACTTCTGGCTCACCGCACGACCGAGAACGTCGTACGACGTCACCGTCTGGGAGGGAAGCGCGACCTCGTTGCCGTTGGGCGGTGCCACCAGCTCGGAGGTCGGACCGGAGTCCTTGTTGTAGTAGAGCGACGCGGTCCGCTCGACCAGGCCGCGGTCGTTGTAGAACGTGTCGGTCAGCTGGCGGCCGGTGTACGGCGCCTCGGACTGGGTCTGGCGCGGGCGGAGCAAGCCGTCGTAGATGGCCCACGCGGTGACCTTGTTGCCGGTCGCGCCGAGGGTCGTCGTGGAGACGGCGGTGACCTTGTCCTTGCGCACCAGGTACTCGAACTGCGCGGTCGGCGAGTGCGTGCCCGGCACACGGCCCGGCTCGTACACCTTGAACAGGCGGCCGAGCGCGTCGTACTCCAGGCGCGTGACGCCGTTGTTGGCGTCGGTCTTCTCGATCGGCTGGCCCAGCACCGGATCCAGCTTCACGGAGGCGCTGAAGTTCTTGGCGTTGGTCATGACCTGACCGGTGAGCAGGCCGTTGGTGTGCGAGTACGACGTCGTCGACTTGCGGTCCAACGCGTCGTAGGACTCGGTGACGCGGCCGTAGTCGTCAAAGGCGGCACGAGAAACCTGGCGGAAGACGTGTGCGCCGTTCTCGACGTGCGCGGCCTGTTCGGACTTCGTCGCGTTGCCGAGGCCGGGGATCGCGCCCAGCGTGGAGCTGCCGTCGAAGTAGGTGCGGTTCTTCTTCAACACCTGCGCGACGGTGGCCGTGCCGCTGCAGTCCTTGCCCCAAGTCTCGGTCTCGACCACCAGGTTGCGCAGCCACAGGTCGTCGCGGCTCGCGTAGACGTTCTTCATGCACAGGTCGTCGTCGGCCGTGGCGTCGTCACCGCGGTCGTCGACCTGCAGCACCACGCCGTCCTTGTCGTGGTACGTCGGCGTGGACGTGGTCGTCCGCGTGGCGCCCGACGACAGTGCCGTGAAGGTCCGGGTTTCGCCGGACCTGAGCATCCACGCTTCCAGCGAACCCTTGCGCGCGAACGGGCCGAGCGGCACCGGCTTGGTGATCGTCTTGATCAGCGGCGCGCCGTCGGGACCGTTGCGAACGATCTCCTCGCGCTGGAAGCCCTGCGCGGCGGGGATGTCGTCGAACTCCTGGTTCTCCGAGTCCTTGAGCTTCACCGACTTCTGGCCGCCGGTGCGGGTCCGGTCGCCGTTCATGCCGCGGTAGAACAACCGCTCGGTCTGCGTACCCGCCTTCGTGACCTTCACCCGCGCGTAGCCACGCCACTCCGACCACGTCCGCAACCGCTCCGGCGTGATCTCGTCGTCCGTGTAGTGCCAGGCGGGGTCACCGATGTAGTCGTAGGTGGTCTTCTGGTCGGGAGCGCCACCGGTGCGGTCGGTCTCGGCCACCGCGCGGACGAGGTACTTGTGGAACCAGTCCACCGAGTCCGGCCGGTTCGGCGGTGCCCAGGTCACCGGGAAGCACCTCAGCACGTTCCCGTCCAACGCGTTCACGTCGGGCAGCCGAGAGTTCCGCTCGCAGTCACCGTCGTGGTAGTCCAGCGTGATCCGGCCACCCGACTCCGAGTAGATGTTCGTCAGCCGGAACTTGTAGAGCGGCAGGTACCCGCCGAAACCCGCGGTACCGCCCACGCGGTTGGCCAGGCGCTTGCCGTCGAAGGTCACCTCGGGCAACGTGATCGTGCCGCCGACGTGCCCGGAGTGCGTGATCCCGGTCAGCCACAACGCCGCCGACGACGAGTCCTCAGTGGACGGGAAGCTGTGACCGAGTGACCACGAGTCGACGTCCTGCCAGCCGCCATCGGTCTTCTTCGCCCTCGTGACGATCTTCGACAGGCGCTTGGTCGACCAGAACGTGGGCGAGATCCGGTCAGGACAGGTTCCGCCGTCGCACTTCTGGTCGAACGGCACGTCCGGGTAGTCGGAGGTGTTGCAGGCGCTGCCCGGCACGCAGCGCTCGGACTTCTCGAACGAGAGCTGCGCCGGAGCACCGTCGTACTCGTGGCCCTTGCGCGTGCCGTACTCGACGCGGTTCAGCGTGCCGCCGCGGATGTAGCGCGCCGCGGCGTCGTTGCGGTGCCGTCCGTAGAAGTTGGCCTCGGCGTCGTAGTAGTACGTCATCGAGTTGCCGTACTTGTCCACGACGTAGTCGAGGTTCCACTTCCACACCCGGTCGCACCAGGAGTCCTTGAAAGCGGGCTTGTTGCACGGCTGGCCGGCACGCCGCTCGAACACCGGCACGGTCCACGCCGAGTTCGTCTCCGGCTTGCCCGACGACCAGCCGTCCAGCTTGTTGCGGCCGAAGTGGTACTGCGTGCCGTCGGTCTTCGTGACGACCCAGTACTCACCGTCGACGTCGCCGTTCGCGGCACCGGTCCGACGCTCGACCTTCGAGCCGTCGTCGTTCTTGAGCCGCAACGCACCCGTGTTCGCGTCCTTGACGATCTGCGTCGCCTGGCCGCCCAGCACGATGGAGGCGTTGTCGTCGAACCAGCACTTGTCGGCCGTCTTGTCCGCGATGACGTCGGTGTTCTCGGCGCACGAGGTGAACCGCCGTTCGACGTGACCGGACGACATGTCCCAGCCTTCGCCGATCCAGGACGGCTGGTTGTTCGTCGACGCCGTGTGGCCGTCGATCCGCGAGGACGAGTAGCCCAGCGCGAACTGCGGCTGCAACCCGCCCGGCACCGCAGGCACCTTCACCGGGTAGGTCCAGTTGAAGTCACCGGTCTGCTGCGACACCTGCCAGCTCGCCGACGGCGCCAGCGGCGTCGCCGCGTAGTCACCCTGACCGTCGCCGGATGCCGAGGCCGCGACCAGCGCGAACAGCACGCCACCCGGAGCAGCGCTCTGCACGACCGTCGCGTTCCCGGTACCCGGCAGCTCGACGTCCGCCGTCAACCGCCCGGCCGCGCTGTCGTTCTTCGACGGCACAACCGTTCCATCGAACACCCGCACCAGCTGCAGCCGCGTCGCCCAGTCGCCACCGAACGCCCGCCGGAACCCGCCGTAGTCCACACCGACCGAGAGCGGGCCGCCGTCGCCGGAGACGCGGAACGCCACACCGTGCACGCCGGCCTTCTCCGTGGCAGCGCGGTCGAGCAGCTCGACCCGGACCCGGCCGTCCCGGTCCCCCACCCAGATCGGCAGGTTCCCGGCACGCACGTCCTTCCCGGCAGCCACGTCGACATCGGCGGATCCGGCACCGGGCCAGTCCACAGCGGACGACCCGCGCAGCGCGAGCCGCGCGGCCTCGTCCTGCTCGACCGGCCGCACCGGAACACCGCCGACCGCCACGTTGTGCGCGGCAGGCGGGTCCAGCGCGAGCCGGGCCAGCTGGCTCACCGACGACGGCACCACAGCCGCGGCGCCGAGCACGGCGACGCAGGCGAGCAGCGTCGATCTACGCAGGTACCCCATGACAAGTCCCCCAGGTCTCGTGCTCAGGCGTCGGCGAGCAAACGGATCTCGTTGGGCGTCAGCACGCCCTGGTACAGCCGGGCGTCGTTGACGGTGCCCGGGAAGTACTGCGCCGGCTGGCCGTTGAACCGGCCCTGACCGACCTGCACCGGCCCGTTGGCGTGCCACTCGGACACGTGCAACGCCGCGTTGCCCTGCGGCACACCGTTCACGTAGAGCCGCAGCTCACCCGCCGCCGCGTCGTAGACCGCCGCCAGGTGCACTTCCTCGTCCTTCACGGCGGGGCTGTTCGCCGTCACGAACCTCTCGGCCGGGCCGTCCTTGTCGGCGTCGGTCATCCTGAGCTGCCAGGTCTTGACGGTCTCGTCGTACTCCAGGGAGAAGCCGCTGGTGCGGCTGCCGATCTGGCTCAGCACGGGGTACCGGCCGCCGGTCTTGGTCAGCTTCGCCTTGGCCACCACGCTGAAGCTCTGGTTGGTGCGCACGACCGGGCCGGCCGTCGTCGCGTACCCGTCCGTCCCGTTGAGCACCAACGAACCGCTCGACAAGTACGCACCGCCGATCACTGACGCGGTGTGCTTGCGATCGGTGGAGTCCGCCGCGGTACGAGCGGCCGGGTCGAGCTTCCACATCTGGCCTGGAATGGTGTTGCCCTGGTACAGGTAGTTGGCCTCACCGGGGCCGAAGGCGTTTCGGTAGACATGAGTGCCTTCGACCGACCCCGAGAGGAACATCTGGTAGAAGTTCGGGGGAACCGTCGGATCGAACTGGGAGTTCCGGACTGCCCTGCCGAGGTGCACCTGGCCGGACCAGGGCCACAATGCCCCCGTCCGCGTCACTGTCTGATCGGTGCCGTTGACGTACATCCGGAGCTCGTTGCGCTGGGGGTCGAACGCGCAGACCAGGTGTGTCCACGTGTTCACCGCGACTCCCGGCTTCGAGAAGACGTGCCAGCCAGCCGTTCCCTTGTCGTTCCAGACGCTGCACTTCCAGGCGTCCGAACCCGCCTGGTAGACGAGCGTCGCGGCGCTGTTGCGGTTCGAACCGCCGTCGACGCTGAACACCGCCTGGTCGTTCCCCTTGGCCCGCAGGTTCACCCAGGTCGACACGGTGAAGGAACCGGCCGTCGACAGCCCGTCCTCCACACGCGCATACCCCTTTGTGCCGTCGAACGAGAGCGCGTCCGCCTCGTCGCCGACCCGGCCGCGCACCCAGCTCGCGCCCGGCTGCAGATACGTCGGCGGCTGGTTGACGTACCCGGAGTCGTCGAACGACCAGTGCGCCTCCATGACGGCGGGCCGGTTCGACAGCTCCGAGATGTCCTCGGCCACCAGCACGCGGTCGTACACCACGACGTCATCGATCCCGCCGGGGAAACGAGCCCACGGGTTGCCGTTGAGCTTGCCCCGGCCGACCTGCAGGCCACCGGTCGCCGACCACACCGCGGATCGCTTGGCAGCACCCTGGAACACGCCGTTGACGTACAGCTTGGCGTCGCCGGACGCGGCGTCGTACACGCCGATCAGCCGCGTCCAGACACCGGTCTCCGGCGAGGACTTCGAGCTGACCGCGCTCTCACCACTGGTCTCGCCCGGCAGGTTGAACACCCAGCGGTCCAGCGAATGCGAGTACTGCAACAGGAATCCGCTGTTGCTGGCCCCGTCCTGGCTGACGGCGACGAACGAGTCGCCCTTGCGGTCGAGCTTCACCCACGCCGCGACGCTGAAGCTCTTGTCGGTGCGCACCACCGGCTGGGTGGTCGACAGCCCGCCGTTCACACCGTCGAGCTGCACCGCCTGGCCATCGCGGCCCGGCGTCCAGCTGAGGCCCGACGACGACGGGGTCAGGTCGTGCGGGACGTCCGCGGTGTCGGTGCCGTCACCGTCGAGCAGCCAGCGCCCGTTCCACAGGGTCTGCTGGTCGGTCTGGAAGCTGTAGGCCACCGGCTGGCCGGCGTGCACGTTGCCGGCGCGGTCCACGCTCTGCACGTAGATCACGTTGCGGCCCAGGTGCTTCGCGGTGATGTTCACCGTGGCGCTGCCGTTGGTGGCGACGACCGAGTTCACCGGAGGGTTCTCGTAGCCGTACCGGAAGCCGGTCACGTCCGCGACGCCGTTGGCGTTGAAGGTGAAGCTGCCGACGGTGCCGGCGTTGCCGTGGAACTGGTCACCGGTCGGGAACTCCGGCGAGGACACCAGTGGCGGTTTGTCCGGCGGTGTCGCGTCGTAGGTGAAGGTGCAGTCCGCGGACGCTCCGGACTCCAACCGGCCATCACCGGCGTAGGCCTTCCAGGTGTAGGTGTTCCCGTCGACGAACGCCGTGGTCCCGAACCTGGCGCGGGCGATCTCGCCGTTCGGGTGGTTGTTCACCTGGGCCTTGAGGCCGTTCATCTCGAAGCGGGCGAACAACAACGGGTTCTCGGCACCGTCCGGATCGGACACCCGGGCGGCGACCTCCGGGTTGGGCTCACGGATGTAGAGCGGCCTGCCCGGCAAACGCGCGCAGCTGGCACCGGCCACGGTGAGGAAGGCGGGCGGGTTCGGCCGCGTGTTGTAGGTGATGTTCAACGCGGGGTTGGGGTCGAACTTGCGCCAGCCGTCGACCGTCGACTCGTTGGTGGCCCACAGCCCCAGCCCGACCTTCGTCTCACCATCACCGACCGCGTCGCTCACGCCGGCTGCCACGTCGAAGTCGTGGCCGTTGTGCTGGCTGCTGCAGTTCGGGCCCTTCTCGTCGGTACCGCCCAGTTTCTTGCGCCACCACACGTTGTTCCAGTTGGTGCCGGTGTCGATGATGCTGGTGCGCCACGCGTCGATGCGGCTCTTGTTGCAGTTCCACGCGTACCGCTGGGTGGTCTGGAGCCACGCGGTGAGGACCTGCTTGCCCGCCAGTCCCGAGATGTCGAAGGTCCACGCCGACCTGACCGTCACGCCGGTCTGGGTCTCGTAGCCGGCCCGCGCCACGCCCTGGAACCAGTTGTTCCAGTTGTTGTCGCCGGGCGCGTGCTTCCACAGCTCCGTGCCACCGAACCGGCCGGCGTTGAGAGGCGGGTCGATGTAGACCGGGTAGACCGTGTCCGGCGAGGTCAGCAGTTTCTGGTCGGGGACCACCTCGACGGAACCACCGGAGACGACGGTGTCCATCGCCTTGCGCCCGGCCTTGTCCGCGGGGCCGGTCGTGGTGGAGCCGCCGGCCGAGTCCCACATCATGGGCGTGGCACCGGCGAAGACCTCGGTGCCCGCGTGATCGGTCGCCTCGGGGTTGCCGGTGGCCTGGTCCTCGCGCAGGCTCAGTCCGGTGGTGCGCGCGCCGAGCTTGATTCGCTCGAGCGCGGGGTTCTTGGCGGCCTCGCGGTTCTTCACCACGAGCACCTGGGTGAAGCCGTCGGTCTTGGCGTGCAGCACGAGGTCGACGCCGGGGTACACCTCGGGGTAGGTCGCGCTGTCGCCGTCGAGCCGCGGTTCGGGCAGCTTGCCCGGCCACGTGAGCGCGAGGTCCTTGCCGTCCTTGCTCAGCTTGACGAGCTGGTCGTCGCCACCGCCGGAGAACACCAGGCCGGTCGTGGTGGCCGCCGGTTCGACGGCGCCGTCCGCCCGCTCCCGCAGGCCGGTGTCGATCGGTACCCAGCCGTTGTCTCTGCGCACCCGCGTCGGCTCGGGTCTGGACTGCAGGGTCCTCGTGCCGTCCGGGTTCGCGAAGATCTTCGTGCGTTCGCTGCCCGCTTCGGGGATCTCGACCGGCTTCCCGGTTTCGCGGGCCTGCGCCTCAGGAGACTTGGCGACCGCAGGTCGCGGTGGACTCGCCTGCACGGCGGGCAGGGCTCCGCACGCCAGCGCGAACGCCATGACGGCAGCACAAATTCGGCTCAACATTGACTTGCCCCCCAGGACTCACACAATGAGCCCGTGAATCTTCAGGGCAAGCTCACACCGTCCACAAGGGGCTGTTCGGGCTAACGGCCAAGATCACACCCACTCTGAGTGGTCTGAGAGCTCACCTGCCGAGCAGTCCGGCCAGCAGCCCCGCGATGTTGTAGGCGTCGTCGTGGCCGCGGTGGTGCGTGCCGTCGAGCTTGTGCCCGGCGAGTCGCACCGCCTCGGCCATCCCGACCTCACGCGGCAAGGCATGCGTCAAGGCGAAGAGCGTCTTCACGTTCAGGTGCCGCGGCCCGAACGGATACCCCACGCCGACGTCCTTGCACTGCCGTTCGAACATCTTGCGGTCGTAGTCGCCATAGGACGCCCACACCCGGCGATCCGACCGAAACTCCTTGCGCAGCACCGCGCACGCCTCAGCGAAGGAGATGCCCTCGGAGACTTGCTCCTGCGTCAACGTGGTCAGCCGAGTACAAAAAGGACTGACGGACGACCGTGCAGGCCGCACCAGCACGCTGCGCCGTTCGCCGCGTTCACCCGACGCGACCTCGAGCGGGCAGATCCCGATCTCGATGATCTCCGACACCTCACCGGGCGGCGGAGATCCTTCCCAACACGTCGACTCCACGTCGACGACCAGCACGTGGTCCAACGCAATCACGTGCTGATCGTCCCTGACGTGTCCAACGACTAAACGATGACAGCGCCACCGTCGACGACAAGCGTCTCGCCCGTCACGTAGCCACCGGCGGGCGAGGCCAGGAAGACGACCGCCGCCGCCAGCTCCTCCGGGTCGCCGATGCGGCCGGCGGGCAGCGCGGCCTGCATCTTCTCCAGGTAGCCGGGCGGGTACTGGTCGGTCATCTCCGAGGCGAAGAAGCCGGGGCAGATCGCGTTGACCCGGATGCCCTTGCGTCCGGTCCACTGCTGCGCCAGGTCGCGCGTCAGGCCCAGCAGGCCGGCCTTCGACGCCGAGTACGCGGCCTGCGGGATGCCACCGGTCACCAACCCCAACACGGAAGAGATGTTGATGATCGAGCCACCGGACTTCATGACGGACGCAGCCGCCTGCGCCATCCAGTACGCGCCGTTCAGGTTCACGTCCATGACGCCGAGGAACTCCTCCGGCGTCTCCCGCGAGGCCGGCACCGCTGACGCCACACCAGCGTTGTTCACCAACACCGACACGACACCGAACTCGGCGGCCGCACGCGCCACCTCACGGCAGTCGTCGGGCTGCGACACGTCGGCCTGCACCACGAGAGCACGACGACCCACCGACTCGACCAGCGCGGCCGTGTCCTTCAGCTTGTCCGCACGACGAGCGGCCAGCACGACGTCCGCGCCCGCCTCTGCCAGGCCCTTCGCGAACGCCACGCCCAGGCCCGAGGACGCGCCCGTGACGATCGCGACCTTCCCGTCGAGCCGGAACTTGTCCAGGATTCCCACTACGCCAGCCTTTCCAGGATGATCGCCATGCCCTGCCCGCCACCGACGCACATCGTCTCAAGGCCGAACTGGGCGTCGCGCGCCCGCATGCCGTTGATCAGCGTGGTCATGATCCGCGCACCGGTCGAGCCGAACGGGTGCCCGAGAGCGATGGCACCACCGTGCACGTTCAACCGGTCGATGTCGATGCCCAGAGCACGCTGGCTGCCGAGCACCTGCACGGCGAACGCCTCGTTGATCTCGACGAGATCGATGTCCGAAATGGACATACCGGCGTGATCCAGTGCCTGCTTCGTGGCATCCACGGGACCGAGGCCCATGATCTCCGGCGACAACCCGGATACACCAGTGGAAACGATGCGCGCCAACGGAGTCAGGCCGAGCTCGCGAGCCCGCGTGGAACTCATGATCACGACAGCGGCCGCACCGTCGTTCAACGGGCAGCAGTTGCCGGCCGTGATCGTGCCCTCGGGCCGGAACGACGGCTTCAACGAAGCAACAGCCTCGTAGGTGACGCCGGCCCGCGGCCCGTCGTCCTCGGACACCACAGTGCCGTCGGGCAACGTCACCGGCGTGATCTCGCGGGCGAAGAACCCGTCCGCGATCGCCTTCTCCGCGAGGTTCTGCGACCGCACGCCGAACTCGTCCTGGTCGTGCCGCGAGATGCCCATCTGCGTGGCGACGTTCTCGGCCGTCTGCCCCATCGCGATGTAGTAGTCGGGCAGCTTGCCTTCCAGCCGCGGGTCGGTCCACGGAGCGTTGGAAGCAGCCGTGGCCAACGTCCGCTGCTGCGCCTCGTCGAACAGCGGGTTGAACGACGGCGCACCGGAGTGCATGTACCGCGACACGCACTCGACGCCGGCCGAGATGAACCCGTGCCCTTCCCCCGCCTTGATGGCGTGGAAAGCCATCCGCGCGGTCTGGACGGACGAGGCGCAGAACCGGTTGACGGTCGTGCCGGGCAGGTTGTCGTACCCGAGCTGCACGGCGACGCGGCGCGCGATGTTCTGGCCGTGCTCGTCCTGCGGCTCGGCACACCCGAGGTGCAGGTCGGTGATCTCGGACGCCGGCAGGTCGCCCAGCGCCGCCGAGATCACCTGCGCGGCCAGGTCGTCCGGCCGCATCGACACGAGCGAACCCTTGCGCGCCCGGCCGATGGGCGACCGCGCGGTGGAGACGATGACTGCTTCAGGCACAAGACACCCCTTACAGGCCCAGCTCGCGGCCGATGAGTTCCTTCATGATCTCGTTGGAGCCCGCCCAGATCTTCGTGACGCGGGCGTCCATCCAGGCGCGGGCGACGCGGTACTCGGTCATGTAGCCGTAGCCACCGTGCAGCTGCACGCAGGCGTCGATGACCTCGTTCTCGATGTCGGCGCTCCAGTACTTCGCCTGCGCCGCCTCGACCGAGCTCAGTTCACCGCGCACGTGCTGCATGGTCAGCGTGTCGATGAACGCCTGCGAGACGTCCAGCTTGGTGCGCAGCTCCGCGAGCAGGAACTTGTTGTGCTGGAACTTGCCGATGGCCTGCCCGAACGCCTTGCGCTCCTTGACGTACTCGAGCGTCTCGTCGAAAACGCCCTGCGCGTGCGCGAGGTTCGAGATCGCGCCGCCGATCCGCTCCTGCGGCAGGCGTTCCATCATGTAGATGAAGCCCTGGCCCTCTTCGCCGATCATGTTCGCGGCCGGCAGCCGGACGTCGGAGAAGAACAGCTCCGCCGTGTCGGACGGGTGCTGGCCGACCTTGTCGAGCTTGCGGCCGCGCTCGAAGCCGGGCATGCCGGTCTCGACGGCGAACAGCGTGATGCCGCGCGCGCCCTTCGACGGGTCCGTCCGAGCCGCCACGACGATCATGTCGGCGGTGTAGCCGTTGGTGATGAACGTCTTGGAGCCGTTGAGGATCCAGTCGTCACCGGCACGAACGGCGTTGGTCTTCAACGCAGCGAGGTCGGAGCCACCAGAAGGCTCGGTCATCGCGATACCGGTCTTGAGCTCGCCGGTGCACATGCCGGGCAGCCAGCGCTGCTTCTGCTCCTCGGTGCACAGGTCGACGAGGTACGGCGCCACGACATCGCCGTGGATGCCCAACGACGACGCGACGGCCGCGTTGACCCGGCACAGCTCCTCGGCGAACACCGTGTTGAACCGGTAGTCGTTCGCGCCGCTGCCGCCGTACTCCTCGGGAATCTCCAGCCCGAGCAGGCCCTGGCGACCGGCCTCGAGCCACACGTCGCGGTCGATCACGCGCTGCTCGATGAACTTCTCGACGTTCGGCGTGATCGTGCGCTCGACGAAAGCCTTCGCCGACTCCCGGAACGCCTCGTGATCCTCGTTGAACAGCGTCCGCTGCACGACTACCTCCATACTAAGCGGTTGCTTAGCGCTAAGCGCCCGCTTAGCGTGCAGTACGATCCATCACCTGTCAACACGCGAGGAGCAGCCCGATGACGACGACCGGACTGGACGAGTTCGCGCTGCTCGACGAGACCTGGCGCGCTGTCACCCCGGACGCCGCCCGCCGCATGCTCATCGCCGCCGCGCACGCGTTCGCAGGCAAGGGATACCACGCCACGACGACCCGGGACATCGCCTCGCTGGCAGGAATGTCACCCGCGGCCGTGTACATCCACTACCGGTCCAAAGAGGAACTTCTCTTCAACATCTCGCGCGTCGGCCACGAGCTGTCACTCACCGCGCTGTCGTCGATCGAAGGCCGTGACGCGACGGAACGGCTGCACAACGCCGTCAAGTCGTTCGCGAGCTGGCACGCGGAGTTCCACACGACCGCGCGGGTGGTGCAGTACGAGCTCGGCGCGCTCTCCCCGGAACACCACGCGGAGGTGGCGGAGCTGCGCCGGCAGATCGACCAGCAGATGCGGTCGTTCATCGAGGACGGCGTCCAGGAGGGCGTGTTCGACGTCCCCGACCTCAAGGGCGCGACGCTGGCCGTCCTGTCGCTGTGCATCGACGTCGCGCGCTGGTACCAGCCGGGCGGGAGGCGGACCCCCGACGAGATCGGCGCCTTGTACGCCGATCTCGTCCTCAGGATGGTCCGGCCCGCTACCTGACCGCTTTCCGGCCGTACACCCCGGCCACGATCGAGACGCCGACCGCTGCGACGACGATCTGGACGATCACCTCGATCCAGTCGATGCCCGGCGTGTCCTGCACACCGAGCAACCGCGCGATCCACGACCCGATGAACGCGGCCGCGATACCGACCAGCAGGGTCAGCCAGATCGGGATGGCCTGCTTGCCCGGCGCGAACAGCTTGCCGAGCAAGCCCAGGATCAGGCCGATGATGAGTGCGCCGAGAATGCTCTCGATGGTCACGGACGCCTCCTCCGCTACTCCCCGACACGTACGGGGATCTCGCAGAAAATCATCCCGTCACTCGGCATGATCCGCAGCTTGAGCGCTACCAGCGGCTGCCGGAGACCTGCGCCATCCACTGGTTGATCGTGGCGGTCCAGTCGGTGCCGACGGCCTGCTGGTGCGACACGGCGAACCGGCCGTACGCGTCGCCGCCCGAGCGGAGCAGCCCGGCGCGCTTGTCGGCCTCCAGCACCACGTGCAACTCGGTGGGCGTGGTGACGAACGTCAGCTCCACCTGCTTGAGGCGCCCGGCGAACTGCGGCGGCGGGTAGAACTCGATCTCCTGGTAGAACGGCAGCTGCTGCGGCACGCCGTAGATGCGGCCGCGCTCGTTGTCCGCCTTGGTGAAGCGGAAGCCCATCTGCCCGAACGCCTGCAGCACCGCGTCCTGCGACGGCAGCGGGTGCACCCAGATCGGGTCGAGGTCACCGGGGTCGACCGCGCCGCGGACCTCGAGCTCGGTGCGCAGGCCCAGCTGCATGCCGGACAGCTGCATGCCGCCGACGACGTTGAGCGGGCACTCGAACGGCACCGGCACCTGGAAGGGCAGCGAGAGGTTCTGGTGCGGCTGCGCGATGATCCGCTGTCCCACGGAGAACTTGTGGAACTCCATGTTGGTGTTGTACTCGTTGTCGCCGCTCTCGACCTCGACGCGGGTGAGCAACGCCAGCGTGACGTGGTCGATCTCGGCGGGGTGGTCGCCGCCGGCGATCCGCACCTCACCGGAGAGCACTTCACCGGGACGCACGTTCGGGTTGGTCAGCACCGTGTCGACAGTCGGCCCGCCCACGCCGAACGCGCGCATCATCCTCTTGAACACCACTGCGGCCTCCTGAGCCACTCGCAACTTTGCGGGGAGTTTTGCCAACTGAATCGCCCGTTTGCGGCGAAGTGTTCCGTTGACGCCTCAGTACCCAGATCGGTTCCGTATGGACTTCCGTTGACTTCAGATGGCAGCATGCGACCGCCGTCACATACTAAGCGGTCGCTCAGGAGGATTGCCGTGTTGCTCGTCGCCAACCGGGGTGAGGTCGCCGTCCGCGTGCTGCGCGCGGCCGCTGACCTGGGTATTCGCACCGTGGCGGTGTACGCGGAGGACGACGTTTCCTCGTTGCACGTGACGCTCGCGGACCGTGCCGTCGCGCTGCGTGGAGATGCCCCGTACTTGGACGTTGATCAGATCCTGGACGCTGCTTCCGACTGTCAGGCGGTGCATCCGGGCTGGGGCTTTCTGTCCGAGAACGCGGCTTTTGCGCGGGCCTGTGCCGCGCGCGGGCTGACGTTCGTCGGCCCGTCGCCCGAGGTGCTGGAACTGCTGGGCGACAAGCAGCGCGCCCGGTCGCTGGCCGCGTCGCTGGGGATTCCCGTGCTGGACGCCGCGCCCGGCGAGTTCCCGGTGATGGTCAAGGCGGTCGCCGGCGGTGGCGGCAAGGGCATGCGGGCTGTTTTCGCGCCCGAGGACCTCGACAGTGCCGTCGAGGCGTGCCGGGCGGAGGCGCTGGCGGCGTTCGGGGTCGGGGATGTCTACTTCGAACGGTTGCTGCCCTCCGCCCGGCACATCGAGGTGCAGCTGGTCGGCACGTCCGTGATCGGTGACCGCGACTGCTCGTTGCAGCTGCGGCACCAGAAGCTCGTCGAGATCGCGCCGGCGCCGCTGCTGGACCCTGTGCTGCGCAAGGCTTTGCACTCCGCCGCTGCCTCCTTGGCCTCTGCCGTCGGCTACACCGGCGTCGGCACGGTGGAGTTCCTGGTGGCCGGCGACGCGTTCTACTTCATGGAGGCCAACCCGCGGCTGCAGGTCGAGCACACCGTCACCGAGATGGTGTCCGGTGTGGACCTCGTGCGCACCCAGCTGCTGCTCGCCTGGGGCGGTGACGTCGACTTCACGCCTTCTGACCGCGGTTCTGCCGTGCAGGTGCGCGTGAACCAGACGTCCGGTGGCGTGCTCTCTGCTTTCGGGCTGCCTTCCGGACCCGGAGTTCGCGTCGACACGCACGGGTACGTCGGCTACCGGACCGGGACGCGGTACGACGGATTGCTCGCGAAGCTCGTGGTGCACGGCGAGGACCTCGACGTCGCCCTGAACCGGGCGCGGCGGGCGTTGGGCGAGTTCCGGATCGAGGGCGTCCCGACGAACCTGGAGTTCCTCCGGTCGTTGCTGGCTCAGGACATCGTCGGCGCGACGACCGACTTCGTGGTCCCCGAGCCTGCTTCGGGGATGCGGGCGCCGTTGGCCGGCACGGTGGTCGCGGTTTCGGCGGACTCCGTGGTGCTGGAAGCGATGAAGATGCAGCACGTCGTGCGGGTGTCCGGTGACGTTCTGGTGTCGGTCGGCGACACGGTCTCCGAGGGCCAGCTGCTCGCTTCGGGCTCCGGTGAGTCCACTGAGGACGTCGCTGAGGTCGACCTTGAGCATGTGCGGTCCGATCTCGCCGAGGTGCTGGCGCGGCACGACTTCTCGCGCCCCGAAGCTGAGGCGCGGCGACACGCTGCCGGTGGCCGGACCGCCCGGGAGAACATCGCGGATCTTTGCTCTTCCTTCGTCGAGTACGGCGGCTTGGCGATCGCCGCCCAACGCCAGCGCCGCTCGCTGGACGAGCTGATCGAACGCACCCCCGCCGACGGCATGGTGGCAGGCATCGGCGTCGTGAACGGCCAACGCATCGTTGCGATGTCCTACGACTACGCCGTCCTCGCCGGCACGCAAGGCCTGCGCAACCACCAGAAGAAGGACAGGTTGTTCGCACTGGCCCAGCAGGAGAACCTGCCGGTCGTGCTCTTCGCGGAGGGCGGCGGCGGACGTCCCGGCGACACCGACCACAGCATGGTCAGCGGCCTCGACTGCGGCTCGTTCCACGCGTTCGCCCAGCTGAGCGGCCAGGTGCCGCTGGTGGGCGTCGTCGCGGGGCGGTGCTTCGCGGGCAACGCGGTGCTGCTCGGCACGTGCGACGTGATCATCGCGGTCGAGGGCGCGAACATCGGCATGGGCGGCCCGGCGATGATCGAGGGCGGCGGGCTCGGCGTCTTCCGCCCCGAGGACATCGGCCCGTTGGACGTGCAGGTGCCCAACGGCGTCGTGGACATCGCCGTGGCGACAGAAGAAGAGGCCGTCGCCGTCGCGAAGAAGTACCTCTCCTACTTCCAGGCTTCCGCAGGCGTCCCCCGCACGAGCGCGCAGCCTTCGCCCGCGCCGCAAGGGGGTCCCCTTGACTCAATTATCCCAGACGACACCGACAATTTCGGATCGTGGAAGTGCGCGGACCAGCGCCTGCTCCGCCACGCCATCCCGGAGAACCGCCTCCGCGCCTACGACATCCGGACGGTCATCGAAACCCTCGCCGACACCGACAGCGTCCTCGAACTCCGCAAGGGCTTCGGCAAGGCCATCGTCACCGCCCTGATCCGCGTGGAAGGCCGCCCCATCGCCCTGATCGCCAACGACCCCAACGTCCTCGGCGGCGCGATCGACGCCGACGCAGCCGACAAGTGCGCCCGCTTCCTCCAACTGGCAGACGCCTTCAACCTCGCGGTCGTCTCCCTGACCGACACCCCTGGCTTCATGGTCGGCCCGGAAGCCGAACGCACCGCCACCGTCCGCCACCTGACCCGCATGGTCGTGACGGGCGCGAACCTGACCGTCCCCTTCGGACTCGTCGTCCTCCGCAAGGCGTACGGCCTGGGCGCCCAAGCCATGGCGGCCGGCAGCCTCAAAGTCCCCCAGTTCGCCATCTCCTGGCCCACCGGCGAGTTCGGCCCGATGGGCCTCGAAGGCGCCGTGAAACTCGGGTTCAAACGCGAACTGGACGCGATCGACGACGAACAAGAACGCCAGCACCGCTACGACCAGATGGTCGCAGGCGCGTACGAACACGGCAAAGCGCTGAACGTCGCGAGTGTCTTCGAGATCGACGACGTCATCGACCCCGCCGACACGCGCCGCTGGATCGCCACCGCGCTGGCCCCCGCAACTTCCCGCCCCCAAGGGAAGAAACGCCCGTTCATCGACACGTGGTGAAGGAGAAGCCGTGGTCAGTGTTGCCCCGACTGAACAGAAGACCTTACGCAGGCTGATGGCAGCCGGACTCGTGGGAAGTTCCCTCGAGTGGTACGACTTCTTCATCTACGCGACCGCCGCGGCCCTGGTTTTTCCCAAACTGTTCTTCCCAGAGGCGACGCCGATCGTGGCGCTGCTGCTCTCGTTCAGCACGTTCTGGGCGGGCTTCGTCGCCCGCCCGATCGGCGGCCTGGTCTTCGGCCACGTCGGCGACAAGTTCGGCCGCAAGCCCGCGCTGGTCATCTGTCTGGCCCTGATGGCGGCCGCGACGTTCCTCATCGGCCTGCTGCCCACCACAGCGAGCATCGGCGTCGGAGCACCGCTGCTCCTCGTCCTGCTGCGCTTCCTGCAGGGCATCGCGGTCGGCGGCCAGTGGGGCGGCGTGGTCCTGCTGCTCACCGAGACCGCAGGGCCGAAGAAGCGCGGCTTCGCGGGCACGTTCGGCCAGGCCGGCGTTCCGATCGGCGTCCTGCTGGGCAACATCGCCTTCATCAGCGCCACGACATCTCTCTCGCCGGAAGCGTTCGCGTCGTGGGGCTGGCGTGTGCCGTTCCTGGCGAGTGCGCTCCTCTTCCCCGTGGTGCTCTTCATCCAGATGAAGGTCGAGGACAGCCCGGTCTTCCGCGAACTGCAGGCCAAGCGCGCGGACGCACCCGCCGTCGCCCAGGCGCCGCTGAAGGAGGCCCTGCGCACCCACCGCAAGCCGATCCTGCTCGGCGCGGGCCTGATGTTCGCCTCCAACGCGATCTTCTACGTGTCGATCGCCGGCGTCCTCTCCTACGCGACGGCCACGCTCGGCCTCTCGCGCGAATCGGTGCTGATCGTGAGCCTGCTGTCATCGATCGTGAGCATCCCGGTGATCCTCTACGCCGGCCACCTCTCGGACCGCCTGGGCCGCCGCCCGCTGATCATCGCCGGCGCGGTCGGTCTGGTCCTGTGGGCGTTCCCGTACTTCCTGCTCGTTGACACCGGGTCGCTCGTACTGCTGTTCGTCGCCGCGACGGTCGGCGGCATCGCGTCCTCTCTCGTGTACGGCCCGATCGCCGCGTACCTGGGCGAACTGTTCGAGCCGCACGTCCGCTACTCGGGCGCCTCGCTCGCCTACCAGCTGGCGTCGATCCTGGTCAGCGGCGGTACGCCGTTCATCATGACCGCGCTGCTCGGGGCGACCGGGTCGTCGATGTCGGTGTCCGCGTTCCTGTGCCTGATGGGCCTGGCCACGCTGTTCTCGGCCCTCAAGCTGCCCGAAACCCACCGCGCCGCCTGACCACAGGCCCGGTTGGTGTCTGCCTGGCACCAACCGGGCTGCCGGCGCAGGGTGCTGGTCGTGCCGGAGGACGCGTGTGGGTGGAGTTGGATCGGGAGCTCTGACAGGACCTCGTCGACGAGTTCAGGTTCGACCGCCCCCTGAGCTGGGAGTTTCGTGAACCAGAACTCAGTTAACCGGACATTTCGGGCTTCACAGTCAAGACCTCTGCGGAACCTGGCGCCGATGCCGTACGTTCCTGCGTCGTGACCACTCTCATGGCGCGCTTCAAGCAGCGGATGCGCCGGTTCGCGCAGAAACCGGCGTCGGTTGACCTCGCCCCGTTCCAGGCACTGCTCAAGGACGTGGAGAAACACGCTGAGACGTTCAAAGCGTTCAGCGACGAGGAGCTGACGGCACACGCCGCGAAGCTGCGCGAGGAGAGCGACGACCCCGAGCTGGTGGCCCTCACGCGTGAGGCCGCCGAGCGCGCCATCGGGCAGCGTCCGTTCGACGTGCAGGTGCTGGGTGCGCTGGGCCTGCTCAGCGGGCTCGTCGTCGAGATGGCCACCGGTGAGGGCAAGACGCTCGCGGGTGCCATGGCCGCTGCCGGGTTCGCCATCAAGGGCAAGCGCGTCCACGTGGTCAGCGTCAACGACTACCTCGCCCAGCGCGACGCGGAGTGGATGGGGCCGCTGTACCGGCTGCTCGGCGTCACGGTGGGCTGGCTCAACGGCGGCTCGAAGACCGAGGAGCGCCGCGAGGCCTACCAGTGCGAGGTCACGTACGCACCGGTCAGCGAGATCGGCTTCGACATCCTGCGCGACCGGATCGTCACGAAGCCCGAAGACCTGATCGTGCCGGAGCCGGAGGTCGCGCTGATCGACGAGGCCGACTCGGTGCTCGTCGACGAGGCCCGCGTGCCGCTCGTGCTGGCCGGTTCGACCAGCTCCGAGGCCGCCGACCCCGTCATCGCCGACCTCGTGAAGCGCCTGCGGCAAAACCTGCACTACGAGATCGACGACGAGGAGCGCAACGTCTTCCTCACCGGTGCGGGCTCCGAGGCCGTCGAGCGCGCGCTCGGCGAGATCGACCTGTACTCGCAGGAGCACGTCACCTCCACGCTGTCGAAGGTGAACGTCGCGCTGCACGCGCAGGTGCTGCTGCACCGCGACGTCGACTACATCGTGCGCGACGGCAAGGTGCACCTGATCAACGACACCCGCGGCCGCGTCGCCAAGCTGCAGCGGTGGCCGGACGGTCTGCAGGCCGCGGTCGAGGCCAAGGAGAACGTGCAGACGACCGAGTCGGGCGAGATCCTCGACTCGATGACGGTGCAGGCGCTGCTGTCGCGGTACCCGACGCGCTGCGGCATGACCGGTACCGCGGTCGCCGTCGCGGAGACCCTGCGCGAGTTCTACGAGCTCGAGGTGCTCGTGATCCCGCCGAACAAGCAGAACATCCGCGAGGACGAGCACTTCCGCCTCTACGCGACGCTGGAGCAGAAGGAAGACGCGATCGTCGAGGAGATCAAGACCGTCCACGAGACCGGGCGGCCGATCCTCGTCGGCACGCTCGACGTCGCGGAGTCCGAGCGGATCTCCTCCAAGCTGCGCGACGCCGGGCTCGAGTGCGTGGTGCTGAACGCGAAGAACGACGCCGAGGAAGCGGCGATCATCGCCGACGCCGGCTCGTACCAGCGCATCACCGTCTCCACGCAGATGGCCGGTCGCGGTACGGACATCCGCCTCGGCGGCCACGAGGGTGAGGACCACGACCGGATCGCCGAGCTGGGCGGTCTCTACGTGATCGGCACCGGCCGCCACTCGTCGTCACGCCTGGACGACCAGCTGCGCGGCCGCGCCGGCCGGCAGGGCGACCCCGGTGGCTCGGTCTTCTTCTCGTCGCTGCACGACGAGCTGATCACCCAGTACGCGCCGGACGCCGAGGATCCGTCCGATGTGGACAACGACGGCCGGGTGAACGACAAGGGCCTGCTGCACACCTTCGAGCACGCGCAGCGCGTGGCGGAGGGCGTGAACCTGGAGATCCACCGCAACACGTGGCGCTACAACAAGCTGATCGAGCACCAGCGCGACCTGCTGCTCAAGCACCGCGACGTGGTGCTGCGCACGGACGCGGCGCTGGAGAAGCTCGGCGAGAAGGAAGGCGTGTCGAACGAGGTGGCCGGTGAGGCCGCCCGCAAGATCACGCTGTTCTTCCTCGACGACCTGTGGACGCACCACCTGACGTTCCTGTCAGACCTGCGCGAGGGCATCCACCTGCGTGCACTGGCGCGGCAGAACCCGCTGGACGAGTTCCACCGCGAGGCGATCCCGGCGTTCAACAAGATCGTGCCGGAGTCGTGGGAACTGGCGAAGGAGAAGTACGAGGCCGCGAAGATCACCGACGACGGCTACGACCTCGCCGACGCCGGCGTGAAGCGCCCGAGCTCCACCTGGACGTACCTGGTGCACGACAACCCGTTCGGCTCCGGGCTGGAAGAGACGATGAAGGGCCTCGTGAAGATGGTGCGCGGCCAGCGCCGCTAACCGTTTGGCACCAAGTCATCCGCAGGTCTGGCGGGCCGGGGCAACGCCTCGGCCCGTCTCTCTGTTCGAGAGCTGGCTGTGGTCATCTCCTCGGTGAGGGCCCTGATCTCCGCGAGGATGTCCAGGTGCTCCTGCGACGGCGGCGGGCCAACGAGGTTGGACCGGTTGTGCGCCGTCCGTTCCGCGCGCTCGGCCAGCTGCCGGATGCGGCGGAGGAGATCGTGCTCCCCGTCCGGGAGCATGAAGTCCGTCTGCTCCATCACCCGTGCAAGCTTTCGCGTGCACGGGTGACCCGTCGATCCCCTAGTCGGCTGATTCCAGTTTCTGGACCAGCCAAGCGTGGAACTCACCGATGTGGTGCTCCGAAGGCACCAGCACCCCACCGCGCGCGTAAGCACGCGACGACATCGCGGGCTGGCAACGCTCGCATGCTTCGAAGTCCTGCTCGTTCACCCGGTGGAACAGCTCGACCGAGCGAGAGACGTCACGCCCGGTGCTCACCACTTCCTTGGCGTAGAGCCAATCGCACTCGACGATCGTGCGATCGGCGGCCACCGGGTACATCCGGTGCAGAATCACGTGGTCCGGCACGAGGTTCACGAAGACCTGCGGCTTGACGGTGATCGCGTAGTACTTCCGGTCGCGTTCCTCTTCCAGCGCCGCGAGTTTTCCGAAGCCCTCGCTGCCGTCGACGGTGAAGCCCTTGATCTCGTCACCGAACTCCGCGCCGTGCCCGACGTAGTACTGCGCCGCATAGCCGTCGGCGAACTCGGGCAGCACCTCGGTGAGCTCGGGGTGGATCGTCGCGCAGTGGTAGCACTCCATGAAGTTCTCGATGATCAGCTTCCAGTTGGCCTTGACGTCGTAGACGATTCGTTTGCCCACGGACAACTGGTCGATCTCGTACCCGTCGATGGCGGCCAGGTCGCCCAGCCGTTCCGTCACGGCCTGGAGCACATCTTGTTCGAAGCTCGGCGGTTCGTCGGCGAGGCAGACCCACGCGTAGCCGAGCCATTCTCTGAGATGCACTTTCGTCAGGCCGTATTCCACCCGGTCGACGTCCGGCATCGAGGTGAGGTTCGGCGCGGCGATCAGCTTGCCGTCCAACGCGTAGGTCCACGCGTGGTAAGGGCACTGGAACGCCCGCTTGACGCTGCCCGCCTCGTCCACGCAGATGCGCGCGCCGCGGTGCCGGCAGACGTTGAGGAACGCGTTGAGGGCGCCGTGGCGGTCCCGCGCGATGAGCACGCTTTCCCGCCCCACCTGCACGGTGCGGAAGTCGCCGGGATTGGCGAGGTCGCCAGAACGGACCGCGCAGAACCACATCTGCTCGAAGATGTTCGCCTGCTCCCGCTCGAAGATCGCGGGATCGGTGTAGTAGCGGCCTTCCAGGGTGGAGATCAGGCTGCCGGTCATGCTCCGCCTCTCAAGCGAGCAGGGTCGAAAAGAGCGATCGGGTGCCGCGTGGCCCCGTCGATCGTGAGGTCGGCGAGGATCTCGCCGACGACCGGCACGAACTTGAAGCCGTGCCCGGAGAAGCCGCACGCCACGGTCACGCCGACGTGGCCGGGGTGCCGCGCGATGACGAAGTGCTCGTCCGCGGTGTTGGTGTACATGCAGGTGGCGCCCCGCAGGAACCGACCGGCGAGGCCCGGCAGCACCGGCCGGGTGGCGGCCGCGATCGCCTCCACCTCGTGGGCGTGCACGGTGCGGTCGATGGTCTCGGGCGTGCAGATCTGGCCCCCGGTGTGGAAGGCGACCTTCACGGCGCCGTCGATCTCCGGGAACCCGTAGAACTGGCTGCCCTCGCGATCCCAGATGTAGACCGGGTGGTCGCGGAAACCCTCGACGTCCGGCGCGAAGTAGTACTGCACCTGACGTTCGATCTCAAACGGGATGTCGAGGTCTGCCACCAGCTCCGGTGCCCACGGGCCGGGGCAGACGACGATCTGCTCGGCCTCGTAGGTCGTGCGGGTCGTGGTGACCCTGCCGTCCTCCCAGTGCGTCACCGGCTCCTCGAAGCACAGCTCGGCACCCGCCCGAGCGGCGAGGTCGAGGTGGGCCCGCACCGCCTGCTCAGGCACCACGAAGCCCGCGCCGGGCTCGTACAACCCGACCTCGTCCGGCGTCGGCCGCATCGTGGGAAAGCGCTCGCGGAGTTGTACCGCGCCGAGCAGTTCGTGTTTCAGACCGAACTGCTCGGCGCTCGCCCGGCTACCCGTGATGGTGCCGCTGTCCGGGGCGCCGACGAGAACTCCGCCGACGCGGTGGAAGATGCGCTGCCCGCTGTCGCGCTCGATCTCGTCCCACATCTCGTGCGCCCTGAGCAGCAACGGCACGTACGCGGGGTTCTCGAAGTAGGCCTGCCGCGTGATCCGCGACCCTCCGTGGCTCGAACCCTGCGCGTGCACCGCCGTGAACTTCTCCAGCCCCAGCACCCGTTTCCCGCGCTGGGCGAGCCGGTACGCGGCGGCACTGCCCATGCCGCCGAGCCCGATGACAATGACGTCGTACGTCACGCCTTGAGCCGCTTCATCTCGGGGTCGAACAACGGCTCCTGGGCCGGACGCGCCGTGACCCGCTCACCGAAGTACTCGATCTCCACCTCGCCGTCGACGTCGCTGGGCAGCCACGCGTACGCGATGTTGAGCCCGGTCGTGTACCCGTAGGCCGCGCTCGTCACGTACCCGACCGCTTTCCCTAGGTGGAACACGGGTTCGCTGCCCATGACGACCTGATGCGAATCGTCGATCGTGAGGCACGTGAGCTTCCTCCCGGACGTGCGGGCCTCCAGCGCGACCTTGCCGAGGAAGTCCTTGTCCTTGCGCACGGCGAAGCCCAGCCCTGCCTCGAACGGGTCGTGCTCGTCGGTCATGTCGGTGCCCCACGACCGATAGCCCTTCTCCAGCCGCAAGCTGTTGAACGCCCCGCGCCCGGCCGCGATGACCCCGAACTCCTGCCCTGCCTCCCAGAGCGTGTCCCACAGCTTCGGCCCGAGGTCCGCGGTCGTGTAGAGCTCCCAGCCGAGTTCGCCCACATAGGACAGTCGCAGTGCCGTCACCGGCACGTTCTTGATGAACGCCCTCTGCGCCGTGAAGTAGCCCTTGTGCGTGTCCAACGTGTGCGGGATCCGCTCGACAAGATCACGCGCGTGAGGTCCCCACAGCCCGATGCAGCACGTGCCTGCCGTGATGTCCCGGATGAAGACATCGTCCGGCGCGTGCTTGCCGAGCCACGCCAGGTCGAGGTTGCCGTTCGCGCCGACCTGGAACGTGGTCGCGTCGAGCCGTGCGATCGTGAGGTCGCTCCGGACGCCGCCCGTCTCGTCCAGCAGCAACGTGTAGACCACCGCGCCCGGCTTGCGGTTCAGGTTGTTGGTCGTCATGCGCTGCAGGAACTCCAGCGCCCCCGGACCGCTGACCTCCAGCCGCTTCAACGGCGTCATGTCGAACATCGCGACCCGCTTGCGCGTCACCAACGCCTCGGCCCCGCAGATCGGCGACCAGTACCGCGACGCCCACTCGTTGCGGCTGGGCACTTCCGCGATTTCTGGCAGGTTCGCGTTGGCCTCGTACCAGTGCGGCCGCTCCCACCCGGACGCCTCCAGGAAGAAGGCGCCCAAGGCTTTCTGGCGCTCGTAGAACGGGCTCGTGCGGATCGGCCGCGGGCTTTCCATGGGCTGCAGCGGGTGCAGCAGGTCGTACACCTCGACGAAGTTCTGGCAGCTGCGCTCCAGCACGTAGTCCGGCGCCAGCTGAACCTGCTCGAACCGGTTGAGATCACTCGAATGCAGGTCCAGCTCCGGCTGCCCGTCGACGATCCACTCGGCCATCGCCTTGGCCACCCCGGCGGAGTGCGTGATCCACACCGCCTCCGCCACCCAGAACCCTTCAAGCCCCGAATGCTCCCCCAACAACGGCATCCCGTCGCTGGTGAACGAGAACAGGCCGTTGAACCCGCGATCCACCCCGGCCTCCGCGAGCGCCGGGATCAGCTCGACGGCCGCGTCCCACGACTCCTCGAAGTCCTCCTTGGTGAACGGCAGCTCCGACGAGGTGATGTCGTGCGCCTTGATCGGCATGGGCCGGTGCCCGTACGCCCCGATGCCCAACGCCTCGCCGTGCGAACGGAAGTAGAGATCGGCTTCTTGGTGCCGCAAGATCGGTTGCCGCGCAAGCGCTCCCACGTCGGCGTTCGGCAGGTTTCCGGTGAACACGTACTGGTGCGCCATGGGCACGAGCGGAACCGTCAGCCCGACCATCTCCCCCAGCACGGGCCCCCACATCCCGGCGCACGACACCACGATGTCGGCGGGGAAGACGTCCGTCTCGGTGCGCACCCCGGTGACCCGGTCCCCCGCAGTCTCCACCGCGACGACCTTCTGCCCGAACGCGAACCGCGCCCCGCGCTCAACGGCCCGCCGCGCCTGCACCTCAGCCGCCACAACGGGTTTCGCGAGCCCGTCGCTGGGAATCAGGAACCCGCCGAGGATCTGCGACCGGTCCAGCAACGGGTGCAGCCGTGCGACCTCGTCCGCATCGATCAGCCGGCTCTCCACACCCCACGACGTGGCCCAGCCGTGCCGCCGCGAGAGATCGGCCAGCCGTTCCGACGTGGTGGCGATCTCCAGCCCGCCGACCTGGTCGAAGCACCCCAGCGCGGTGTACTTCTCGACCGTGTAGCGCGCGAAGGCCGTCATGCTCCGGCAGGGGTTCGTCTGGAACACCAGCCCCGGCGCGTGGCTGCTCGAACCGCCGGCGGCGAAGCCCTGCGCCTGGTCCAGGACCGTGACGTCGGTGCAGCCCCGTGCGGTGAGCTCGTCGGCCAGCGCGCAGCCGACGATCCCCGCACCGACGAGCACCACGCGAGGCATTTCCCCAGGCATCTGGACACCCCTTCGCCGCCGTTGCGCGAAACGGAACCCGTTCCGCGATCAGCAACAAAGTGCGGCAGCGCACCCCGGTAGTCAATACCGCCGTTCGGTGTTTCCATTCGTACAAGGCGTGGAGCGGCCGCGACCGTCAGCATGAACTCATGCCAACGTGGGACGAAGTGGTCGAATCGGCGAAGCGCCTGCCGGAGGTGGAGGAGTCCACCTGGTTCCGGACGCCCTCGCTGAAGGTGGCCGGCAAGGGGTTCGCCCGGCTGCGGACCGAGGCCGAGGGCGGGCTCGTGCTCATGTGCGACCTGGACGAGAAGGCCGCGCTGCTGGCCTCCGGCGACCCGGCCTTCTACACGACGCCGCACTACGACGGCTACGGCGCGATCCTGGTCGATCTTGACAAGGTCGACCCGGGCCAGCTGGCCGAGCTGGTCGAGGAAGCGTGGCGGCTCAAGGCCCCCGCCAAGGTCCGCAAGGCGCACCACCGTGAGTGACGCCCTGCGCGAAGCAGAACGGATCGCCGACGAGGTGCTGCTCCCAGCGGCACCCGAGGTGGACGCCCAGGACCGCGTCCCGCACCTCGACCTGCTGGCCGACGCCGGGTTCTACGGCCTCGCCTCGCCGGAGTCCGCCCTCGACGTGCCCGACTACCCGACGGTGCAACGGATCGTGGAAACGCTCGCGAGCGGCTGCCTGGCCACCACGTTCGTCTGGGTCCAGCACCACGGCGCCGTCATCGCCGTCGCGGAGACCGCCAACGCCGACCTGCGCGCCGAGTACCTCTCCCCGCTGACCACCGGACGGTGCCGCGCCGGACTCGCGGCCACCGCGGCGGTGCGACCGGGACCGCCGCTGCTCACCGCAGAAGCCGTCCGGGGCGGCTGGGTGTTCGACGGTCAGGCGCCCTGGGTCACCGGCTGGGACATGATCGACGTCCTGCACGTCGCGGCCAGGGACGAGCACGACGTCCTGGTGTGGGCGTTGGTCGACACGGCAGAACTCTCCGCGTCGGAGCCGCTGAGCATGGTCGCGGTGCAGGCGAGCCGCACGGTGACGCTCCGGTTCGACCGGATGTTCGTACCGCACGAGCGGGTCACGTCCACGATCTCGCGGACCGAGCACCTCAAGGGCGATCCGGAGTCGTTGCGGTTCACCGGATCGCTCGCTCTCGGGGTCGCGCGCCGGGCGATCAAGCTGATGGGGCACGACGAAACCGAGCTCGACGCGGCGCGGAAACGGCTGCACGAAGCCGGCCACGACGTGATCCCCGCGGCCAGGGCGCAGGCGGCAGAGCTCGCGCTCAGGACGGCCGCGGCCCTCGTCGTCCACGACGGGAGCCGGGCCGTCCTGCCGCGGGAGCACGGTCAGCGGTTGCTGCGCGAAGCGACGTTCCTGCTGGTGTTCGGGACACGGCCGGGGATCCGGGCCGCGCTGCTCGATCGGCTGCTCAGCGGGGGAAACCGCCTGGGGTGAGCATGCGGTAGAGCGTCCCGCACGCTTGCGGGCGAGCGGACGCAGTATCGGCGGCAACAACACCGACGAGGAGAAGCGGATCTACCGCGGTACCACTTGGTCGGCGCGATGCTGAGCGAGGTCGAGCGGCTCGACCCGGACGACCTGTCGCCACCCGAGCGGCTCGCCACGGCCGCCAACACGGCGCAGTCGGTGTTCACCACGAACCTCGGCCCGGTCGAGGCCGAGGCGACCGCGGCCGAACGCGACCTGTTCCGCAGGTCGATCAAGAGCTGGCTGACCGCGAAGGACCTCGTGGGAAGGCCCCGGCATCGAGCTGGTCCGGGCGGCGTTGCGGGACATGGGCCTGCGCCGGGTGGTCGAGATCAGGGAGCACGGCGAACCGGGCTCCCTGCTTGACCTCGACGCGTTCCAACCGACCTACACCGGTGCGGAAGGCATCTGGACCGACGAGACGCTCGACTGGATCGCCTACGCCTCGCACGAGTCCTCGGTGGCGTTCGGCGGCACGCTCGCCGAACGCCTGAGGACCTCCTGGACCGACCTCGCCGACTGGACTGGGTCCCGTGGTGGGATCAGCCCGCGAAGTAGCCGAGCTGCGCCGAGAGGTCTGCTGCGGCAGCGGTCATGGCGGGCACGATCTCCTCGACCCGCTGCCGTGACAACCGGTACGACGGCCCGGACGCGCTCATCGCCGCCACCACTTCGCCCCGATGCCCGCGCACCGGAACGGCCACCGCGTGCAGCCCGAGCTCCAGCTCCTCGAAACAGGCCGCGTACCCCTGCGCCGCGACCTCCTTCAGTTCCGCCAAGAGCCGCGAACCGTCCACGACGGTGTTCTCGGTGTACGAGTCGAGGGGCAACGAGACCAGCCGACGACGCTCGTCGACCGGCAGGTACGCGAGCAGGATCTTGCCGGACGACGTGGCGTGCAGCGGCGTGCGCTGGCCGATCCAGTTCACGGCCGACACGGCTGCGGAGCCGCGGGCCTGGGTGATGTTGATGGCGACGCCGGCATCGTGCACGGCGATGTTGACGGTTTCGCCGAACGAGTCCGCCAGCGTCTGGCAGACGGGCTGGCCGAGCTTGGTCAGGTCCATGCGGCCGGTCGCCGCGCCGGCCAGTCTGACCACTCCGAACCCGATGGCGTATTTGCCCCTTTCGCCCAGTTGCTCGACCAGGCCGCGGGCCTCCAGCACGGACACGAGTCTGGACACCGTGGACTTGTGCACACCCAGCTCACCAGCGATTTCGGTGATACCGGCCTCGCCTTGCGCCAGTAGTTCGAGCACGCTGATGGCTCTGTCGACGGACTGCACCTGAGCTGCCGAATCGGAGTTGCTCATCGCGCAACAGTAACCGGCAGGCAAAACAACCCGCTCGAACTCTTGACGGCGCGTCGCCGGAGCCGCACATTGTGTTGCGTCATTCGGAACGTGTGCCGCGTCACGCAACGGAGGCCGACGATGATCCGCGCCTGCGCTCTCATGGACCTGCCCCCGGGAGAGGCGGTGCGCATCGTCGGCCCTCATGCACCGATCGCGGTGTTCAACGCCGACGGTGTCCTGTACGCGATCGACGACACCTGTACCCACCAGGACGCCTCCCTCAGCGAGGGATGGCTGGAGGGCTGCTTCGTCGAATGCCCGCTGCACGCCGCGAGCTTCGACCTTCGCACGGGCGAGCCCACGTGTCTGCCCGCCAAAAGACCGGTGAAGACCTACCCCGTCTTTGTGAAGGATGGAGAGGTCTATGTCGATGTCGAGGTGAACAAGGACGTGGCGTGAGGACGATCGCGATCATCGGCGCTTCGCTCGCCGGTTTGAGGTCGGCGCAGGCACTGCGCCGGCAGGGGTTCGACGGACGGCTTGTCATCGTCGGCGACGAAGTGCATCTTCCCTACGATCGACCGCCCCTCTCGAAGGACTTCCTCCTCGGCAAGGTCGAGGCGGTACCGCTCGCCGACCAGGAGGACCTCGACGCCCTCGACGCCGAGTGGCGGCTCGGCAACCAAGCGACCGCCCTGCTCTCCAGCGGTGAGGTCGCGCTGAGCGACGGCACCACGGTCGAGGCCGACGGACTCGTCATCGCGACCGGCGGTATACCGAGGACGATCTCCAATACACACGTCCTGCGCACGCTCGACGACGCCGTCAAGCTCCGCGACGCGTTCGCCAACGCCCAGCACGTCGGCGTCATCGGCGCCGGCTTCATCGGCGCGGAGATCGCATCCAGTGCGCGCGCTCTGGGCAAGGACGTCACCGTCGTCGAGGCACTCCCCACGCCGCTCACACGCGTACTCGGCGCCGAGATGGGCGCCGCGTGTGGGCAACTGCACGGCGACCACGGATCAACGTTGATTACGGGAGTCAACGTTGATTCGGTCAACGTTGACGGCGGAATCAACCTCGCAGATGGACGCAAGGTCGACGCCGACGTCGTCGTCGCGGGCATCGGCATGCGCCCGGCGACGGACTGGCTCGCCGGCGGACCGGTCAAGGTCGACAACGGCGTCGTGTGCGACGCGGGCGGCGTGACGAACGTGCGGAACATCGTGGCCGTCGGCGACGTCGCGAACTGTGCGGGCCACCGTGCCGAGCACTGGACGTCCGCGACCGAACAGGCGCAAGTTGCCACCCGCAACCTGCTCGCGGGCGAGACCGTCGCGACGCACACCAACGGCGGCTACGTCTGGTCCGATCAGTACGGCGTGCGGATCCAGTTCATCGGACGAGCGACGAACGACGTTCGCATCGAAGACGGGTCCATCGAGGACCGGAAGTTCGTCGCGACCTATCGAGACACTCAGCACGAAGAAGACATTGTCGGCATTGTGGCAATGAGCAACGCTCGGCTTTTCACCCGACTGCGCAGGAATCTGAAGTAGAGACGGCCGTCACGGTTTAACCGCCACCGGCGACCGGCTATACCCCATTGTCCTACGTGGACATACGAACAGGGAGGCGTGTCGCCGGTGCGGCAGATCATCAACCCCTTCGACCAGAGTGTTCTCACCGAGGTCGAGGACCAAACCCGCGAACAGGCGATCTCAGCGATCGCGAAGGCGAGAAACGCCTTCGACCACGGCGACTGGCAGCACGCGAGCCCGGAGCACCGCGCCGCCGTGCTGAACCGCGTCGCGGACCTGCTGGAGCGCGACAAGGAGGACATCGCCCGCACCGAGACGCTCGACACCGGCAAGACGCTGGTCGAGAGCCGCATCGACGTGGACGACGTCGTCTCCGTGTTCCGCTACTACGGCGGCCTCGCCGGGCTGCTGCACCCGAAGATCGTCCAGGGTGCCCCGGCGGACGTCATCAGCCGCATCGACTACGAACCAGTCGGCGTCTGCGGCATGATCGCGCCCTGGAACTACCCGCTGCTGCAGATCTCCTGGAAGGTCGCGCCGGCCCTGCTCGCCGGCAACACGATCGTGGCGAAGCCGAGCGAGATCACCCCGCTCACCACCATCAAGCTGTTCGAGCTGCTCCAGGAAGCCGGACTGCCCGACGGCGTCGCGAACCTCGTCCTCGGCACCGGCCCCGAGGTCGGCGCACCGCTGAGCGAGCACCCGGACGTCGACCTCATCTCGTTCACGGGCAGCCTCGCCACCGGCCAGCGGATCATGGCCAGTGCGGCCAAGACCGTGAAGAAGGTCGCGCTCGAACTCGGTGGCAAGAACCCGAACATCGTCTTCGCGGACGCGGACATCGACACCGCCGTCGACTACGCGCTCACCGCCGCGTTCTTCCACGCGGGTCAGGTCTGCTCGTCCGGCACGAGGCTCATCGTGCACTCGAGCATCTACGACGACTTCGTCAACGAGGTCGCGCGCAGGGCCGACCTCATCAAGCTGGGCAACGGTTTCGACGAGGACACCGAGTCCGGGCCGCTCGTCAGCGCCGAGCACCGCGCCAAGGTCGAGAGCTACGTCCAGCTGGCCGCGGAGGAAGGCGCCACCCTCAAGGCAGGCGGCAAGCGGCCGGACGACCCCGAGCTGCAGAACGGTTTCTTCTTCCGTCCTACGGTCTACGCGGACTGCACCCGCACGATGAAGCTCGTCCAGGACGAGACCTTCGGCCCGATCATCACAGCCGAACGCTTCGAGACCGAGGAAGAAGCCGTCCACCTGGGCAACGACACCGACTACGGCCTCGCCGGCGGCGTCTGGAGTCAGGACGTCGACAAGGCCCAGCGCGTCGCGAAGAAGCTCCGCCACGGCACGGTCTGGATCAACGAGTTCGGCCCGTACCTGCCGCAGGCCGAGTGGGGCGGCTTCAAGCGCAGTGGCGTCGGCCGTGAGCTCGGCACCGCGGGCCTGCACGAGTACACGGAGCCCAAGCACGTCTACCAGAACCTCAAGCCCGCTGCCCAAAACTGGTTCGCGCGAAAGGACTCCCAGTGACCGCATATGACTACGTGATCGTCGGCGGTGGTACGGCGGGCTGTGTGCTCGCGGCGAGACTGACCGAAGACGAGAACGTCACGGTCGCGGTCATCGAGGGCGGCCCGTCCGACGTCGGCGACGAGAAGATCCTCAACCTGCGCAACTGGATCAACCTGCTCGAGACCGAGTACGACTACGACTACCCGACGGTCGAGCAGCCGCGCGGCAACTCGCACATCCGGCACAGCCGCGCGAAGGTGCTCGGCGGTTGTTCCAGCCACAACACGCTGATCTGCTTCAACCCGCTGCCCCAGGACTTCGACGACTGGGGCCACGGCTGGACGTGGGACGCGCTCGGCCCGTACTACGACAAGGTCGCGCTCAACATCATCCCGGTCGAGGAGAAGGACCGGAACCCGATCGCCGAGGACTTCGTCACCGCGGCACAGCAGGCCACGGGCGTCCCGGAGATCAACGACTTCAACCAGAAGCCGTTCGAGGACGGCGTCGGCTTCTTCTCCATCGCCTACCACCCGGAGAAGAACAACCAGCGGTCGTCAGCATCGACTGCCTACCTGCACCCGATCCTCGACAGCCGCACGAACCTCACCCTGCTGCTCAACACCTGGGCCGGCAGGATCGAGTTCGACGGCAACCGCGCCATCGGCGTGCACACCGACAAGGGCTACGTCGAGGCCACCAAAGAGGTTCTGCTCTGCGCGGGCGCGATCGACTCGCCCCGCCTGCTCAACCTGTCCGGCGTCGGCGACGCGGAACACCTGAGCAGCATCGGCATCGAGGTCAGGCACGACCTGCCCGGCGTCGGCGAGAACCTGCTCGACCACCCCGAGTCGGTCATCGTCTGGGAGACCACGAAACCGTTGCCGGAGAACTCGGTGATGGACTCCGACGCGGGCCTGTTCATCCGCCGTGACGAGTCCGACCCGCGCCCGGACCTGATGTTCCACTTCTACCAGATCCCGTTCACCACCAACACGGAACGCCTCGGCTACCCGAAGGTGGAGCACGGGGTCTGCATGACGCCGAACATCCCCAGGCCGCACAGCAAGGGCAAGCTGTGGCTGAAGTCCAGCGACCCCGCGGAGAAGCCCGCGCTCGACTTCGGCTACTTCACCAACCCCGACGGCTACGACGAGCAGACCCTCGTCGACGGCTTCAAGATCGCCCGCAAGATCGCCGAGCAGGAACCGCTGAAGTCGTGGCTCAAGCGGGAGATCGCACCCGGCCCGGACGTCACGAGCGACGAAGCCCTGTCGGAGTACGGCCGCAGAGCAGCCCACACCGTCTACCACCCGGCCGGCACGTGCGCGATCGGGTCCGTTGTGGACGGTGACCTCAAGGTCATCGGGCTGGAAGGCCTGCGAGTGGTCGACGCGTCCGTGTTCCCCACCATGCCGACCGTGAACCCGATGGTCACGGTCCTCATGATTGGAGAGCGCGCCGCCGACCTGATCAGGGAGGCGTAATGACCGCAACAGTGCCGAAAACCGGCCCCACCGCGGAAGACCGGCTCAAGGACCTCGGGTACACGTCGGAGTTCAAGCGGGACATGAGCCCGTGGGCGAACTTCTCGCTGGGCTTCACCTACCTCTCCCCCGTGGTCAGCACGTACACGTTGTTCGGCACCGCCCTCGCCCTGGGCGGTCCGCCGATGATCTGGAGCTTCGTCGTCGCGGGCGTGGGCCAGTTCCTGGTCGCGCTCGTGTTCGGCGAGCTCGTCGCGCAATATCCGGTCGCGGGCGGCGTGTACCCGTGGGCACGCCGCCTCTGGGGCAAGCGCTGGGCGTGGATGACCGGCTGGGTGTACATGATCGCCCTGCTGGTCACCATCGCGTCCGTCAGCTACGGCGCAGGTCCTTACCTGGCAACGCTGCTTGGCTACACGGCCACCGTCGGCAACACCGTGCTGTGCGCCATCGCGATCATCGTGGTGTCCACGCTGATCAACTACGCGGGCACGAAAGTGTTGTCATGGGCGGCTATTTTCGGGTTCGCCGCAGAGATCGTCGGCGCGCTCGCGGTCGGCATCTGGCTGTTGTGGGACAACCGGATCCACGGCCTGGGCGTGCTGTTCGACAGCTTCGGCGCCGGCGGGTCGGGCAGCTACCTGCCCGCGTTCTTCGCGGCGGGCATCATCGGCCTCTACCAGTACTACGGCTTCGAGGCCTGCGGTGACACCGCGGAAGAGGTCAAGGACCCCGGTCGCGTCATCCCGAAGGCCATGCGCCGCACCATCTACATCGGCGGCGCCGCGGCCACGTTCGCGTGCCTGTCGCTGCTGCTCGCGGTGCCGGACTTCGGCAAGGTCATCTCCGGCGAGGACGCCGACCCGGTCACGAACATCCTGACCAACGCGTTCGGCCCGGTCGGCTACAAGATCGTAATCGCGGTCGTGCTGATCTCGTTCCTGTCCTGCACGATGTCCCTGCAGGCGGCGGCGTCCCGGCTGACCTACTCCTACGCCCGCGACAAGATGCTGTTCGGGCACAAGGCACTGGCGAAGTTCAACCAGAAGCGGCACATCCCGCCGTACTCGCTGGCACTCGCGGGTGTCATCCCGGCAATCATCGTCTTCGCGTCCATGCTCTCCACGGACGCGCTGGGCAAGATCGTGTCGTTCGCGACGCTCGGCATCTACCTGGGCTTCCAGATGGTGGTGTTCGCAGCATTGCGGGCCAGGCTCAAGGGTTGGGTGCCCAGCGGCGAGTTCACGCTCGGCCGGTGGGGCATGATCATCAACGTGCTGGCGCTCGCGTACGGCGTCGCGGCGATGGTCAACATGGTCTGGCCGCGCACCCCGGACGCGCCCTGGTACGACAACTACGTCGTCATCCTGAGCGGCGCGCTCGTGGTCGGCATCGGCCTGGTGTACATGGTGATCGCCAAGCCGTTCGGCAACTCCGACGCCCCTGCCGGCGATGCCGTGCTAGCCCTGCAAGCGAAGTAGCCGCAGGGCGAGCTGCACCTCCAGCACCCGGTCCGGCGACTGCCAGTCGCCCAGCAACGACGACACCCTGTCAAGCCGTTGCGTGACCGTGTTGACGTGGAGGTGCAGCTCCGCCTTGGCACGACTCAGGTTCGCGCCACAGCGGAAGTAGACCTCCAGCGTGTGCACCAACTCGGTGCCGCGCTCGGAGTCGTAGTCCAGCACCGGTCCCAGCACCGACCGCACGTACCCGGACACGTCCGCGCGGTCACCCAGCAGCACGCCGACGAACCCCAGGTCGTCGAGCGTCGCGGCCTCCTTCTCCCGCCCCAGCTGCCGCAACGCCCGCAGGCACCGCCCGGCTTCCTCGTAGGCCGCCGCGATCGCCACCGGCCCCACGACCGGACCGCACGCACCGACCGTCGCGTCCAGCGCGCGAGCCACGTCCTTCGCGACGTCCGTGGAGGAAGAAGGCAACGCCAGCACGACGTCGCGCCCGCGCGACCCGGCCAGTCCTCTGTAGACCGACGCGTAATGCGTTGCGGCGGACAGGTTCCCGTCCGCCACCAGCACCACGTGCGGTTCGGAGAGCTCGACACCGACCCGGCGCGCCCGTGCCACCAGACCGGCCGGGTCCCGCCCGTCCAGGATGTCCGTGATCAGCTCGCCGCGGACCTTGTTCTCCGCCTCGGCCACGGTTCTTCGCAGCAGCAACAACAACGCCGTCACGCCCGCCGACCGCTCGAACACCCGCCGGTCCGCGTCCGACAGGTCCGGCCGCCCGGCCAGCGCGAGCCCACCCAGGAGTTCCGATCCGGCCAGCACCGCACACACCCACACGCCGTCGAGGAGCACAGCCCGTCCGTTGGCCCGGACAGCCGGCGAAGGCACCGTTTCCAGCACCTCGACCGACCCGCCGAGCAACTCCCCCACGGCCGCCGCCACCTCGGCCGAGGAACCACCGCGCAACACGAGGTCCGTGAGCCGGTCGTGCGCCTCCTCGGCCCGTTTCATGGCCTCGTTGTGCGACTGGATCGTGGCGAACAACGACGCCGTGTCGATCGCGATGGCCGCGTGGTCGGCCAGCGACTGCAGCAACGCCACCTCTTCCGCGGGGAACTGCCGCGAGGTCCGGTCGGCCGCGTACAGCACGCCGATGACCTTCGAGTCGAGCTTCAGCGGCACGCCCAGGATCGCGACGAGCCCCTCGTCGTGCACCGCGGAGTCGATCGGGTTCGTGTGGTTGAACCGGGCGTCCGCGAAGTAGTCGGAGGTGGCGTACGGGCGGGCGGTCTGCGCCACCAGCCCGCCGAGGCCCTCGCCCAGCCCGAGCCGCACCTTCTGGAACAACGGCGAGAACGACCCGTCCGTCACCCGCATGTAGGTGCCGTTCGGGTCGTCGTTCATCGACAGGTACGACACGTCGGTGCCGAGCAACGTCCTCGCCCTGCGCACGATCGAGCGGAGGACCGCGTCCGGGTCGCGCATGCCCGCGAGCTCGGACGCGGTCTCGAACAACGCCGCCAGTTCGGCCTCACGCCGTCGTGTCACACCCCAACCCTGTCACGTTCCTCCAGATCCGCACCACGGGTCTCCCGCGCCAGGGCGATGGCCGCCACCGTGATCACGCAGGTGATCACCACGTAGATCGCGATCGGGAACGACGACTTGTACGCCTGCAGCAACGCCGTCGCGATCAACGGGGCCAGCGCGCCGGCCACGATCGAGGCGAGCTGGTAGCCGACCGACGCACCCGAGTAGCGCACCCGTGTCCCGAACAGCTCCGAGAAGAACGCCGCCTGCGGGCCGTACATCGCGCCGTGCAGCACGAGTCCGACCGTCGTGGCGACCGTGATCAGCACGGGATCGCGAGTGTCGAGGAGCGCGAAGAACGCGAAGATCCACACCGCCATGCCGACCGCGCCGACCAGGTAGACCGACCGCCGCCCGAACTTGTCCGAGAGGTGGCCCCACACCGGGATCGTCACCAGGTGCACGGCCGAGGCGATCAGCACCGCGTTGAGCCCCACCGACTTCGACAGCCCGAGCCCGGTCACCACGTAGACCAGGATGAACGCCGTGATCACGTAGTACGACACGTTCTCGGCGAACCGCGCGCCCATCGCGATCAGCACCTCGCGCCAGTTGTGCTTCAGCAGTTCCAGCGCGGGCGCCTTCTCGAGCTTCGGCGCGTTCTTCTGCGCTTCCAGGAAGATCGGCGACTCGGACACCGACAGCCGGATCCACAGTCCGATCACCACGAGCACGCCGGAGAGCAGGAACGGGATCCGCCAGCCCCACGCGAGGAAGTCCGCGTCCGACTGCACCGCCGCCAGCACCGCGAGCACACCGGTCGCCAGCAGGTTCCCGCACGGCACACCGGCCTGCGGCCACGACGCCCAGAACCCGCGCCGCGCCGGATCGCCGTGCTCGGACACGATCAGCACGGCCCCGCCCCACTCACCGCCCAACGCGAACCCTTGGACCAGCCGCAGGAACGTCAGCAGCAACGGCGCGAGCACGCCCACCGACGCGTACGTCGGCAGCACACCCATCAGCATCGTCGCGCCACCCATCAGCAGCAGCGACAACACCAGCAACTTCTTGCGCCCCAACCGGTCCCCGTAGTGCCCGAAGACCAGCCCGCCCAGCGGCCGGGCGAGGAAGCCGATCGCGTACGTCGTAAAGGCCAACAACGTACCCGTCAAAGGATCCGCCGTTGGGAAGAACAGCTTGTTGAACACGAGCGCCGCGGCAGACCCGTAGAGGAAGAAGTCGTACCACTCGACAGTTGTCCCGATGAGTGAAGCGCCCACTACCTTTTTGATCATCGACAACTCCTCATTGAGCAGTCCAGCCGCCGTCGACGGCCAACGACGTACCAGTGACAAAACTGTTCTCGCACAACCACAAAACGGCGTCCGCAACCTCGGAGGGCTCGATCAGCCGTTTGACGGCACTGCGCTGCAGGAAGATCTGCGAGGAAACATCGTCCTCGGAAATGCCGTGCACCCGCGCCTGGTCCGCGATCTGCTTCTCCACCAACGGAGTCCGCACATATCCGGGCGCCACGCAGTTCGACGTCACGCCGAAGGGCGCGCCCTCCAGAGCAGCGACCTTGGAGAACCCCTCCAGGCCGTGCTTGGCGGCGACGTAGGCGGACTTGAACGCGGAGGCGCGCACCCCGTGCACGCTGGAGATGTGGACCAACCGGCCCCAGCCGCGGTCGTACATGTGCGGCAGCACGTGCCGGGTCAACCGGAACGCGGCCCCCAGCATGAGCTCGACCATCGCCGAGAAGCGCTCGGCGGGGAACTCGTGGATCGGTGCGACGTGCTGGACACCTGCGTTGTTGACCAGCACGTCGACCTCGGCGGGCAACGCGTCCACCGGTTCGGTCAGGTCGAGCACGTGCCCGACCCCACCTACTTCGGCGGCGATGTCCCGCACGCCGGGGTCGAGGTCGACCAGATGGACCTTCGCGCCGGCCGCGGCCAACGCGCGGGCGCAGGCCAGGCCGATGCCGCTCGCGGCTCCGGTGACCAGCGCGGTGTGACCCGTGACACTCGACATGACCGGAAACGGTAGGCGTCACACCGCGTGAGAAACATGTGGCTACTCCACATAACGCCTGGTCACAAGGTGGCTTTAGCCAACATTTAGCGTCTCATTGGCATAGGACGCGAGAGGAACGGGTACAGAGGCGTAAGCTCCCGTCACCTGAACGGGGGAAGATCCAGTACGAGGGGGCTAGACCATGTCAGCGACGCCGATTTACGACGACCTCCTGCGCGAGCTCGACGAGATCGCACAGGAGGCCGGGTTGACCAGCTCGGAGCCCACTTCCGAGCCCGTCAAGTCGTAGGAGCTACTTCGGTGGGGCGATCAGCTCAGCCGGCACCGGCTGGTCCTTGCTGATCAGGTCGAACAGCTGCGACGCCTTCTCCTTGTTCCACTGCACGACCGACTGGCCACCGATCGTCGGAGTTCCGCCGACCGGCACCGTGCCGGACGTCGCGTCGCTCATGTTCAGCGCGACGCTCGCCAGGTGCCACACGTGGTCGTTCTCGTTGACCGACACCGACCCGGACGCGGCGTTCATCAGCGGGATGACGCGGAACGGGTTCGCGAGCGTGGCCGGGCTCTTGACCTTCTCGAACAACGCCGACAGGAACTTCCGCTGGTTCTGCACGCGCTGCAGGTCAGCGGTCGCGAACGCACGTGTCCGCACGAAGCCGAGCGCCTGCGGGCCGTCGAGCTCCTGGCAGCCTGCGGGCAGGTCGATGCCGGCCAGCGGGTCCTTGATCGGCTGGTCGAGGCAGATGTCGACACCGCCGACCGCGTCGACCATGTCGGAGAACCCGCCGAAGCCGATCTCCATGTAGTGGTCGATCCGCACGCCGGTCGCGCCCTCGACGGTCCGTGCTAGCAGCTGCGGCCCGCCGAACGCGTACGCCGCGTTGACCTTGTTGCGGCCCTTGTCCGGGATCGCGACGTACGAGTCGCGCGGGATCGACAGCAGCACCGGCTTGGCAGCGCTGTTGTCCGGCAGGTGCAGCATCATGATGGTGTCGGTGCGCCGACCGGCCGCGTCACCGGTGGCGAGCGTGTCCTTCTGCTCCTGCGTCAGGCCCTCTCGCGCGTCGGAACCGACGAGCAGCCACGTGGTCCCCGGCGTCTCCGCGGGACGGCCCTCGTAGTCCGGCAGCGCGTCGATCCGCTTCAGCGTCGAGTCGACGTAGAAACCGAATCCGACTGCGGCCAGCAGCAGGACCAGCAGCAGCACCAGAATGACGCGTCCGGGACGCCTCTTCTTCTTCATCGGCCGCTGCGGCGGCATGGGACGCCGCGGCTGCTGGTAGCCGTGGTGATACCCAGCGCTCATGTGTCGCCAACCCCGATCGCTTTAGATTCGCTTTGCAACTGAGGACGCGACGCGCCCGTTCAGGTTGCGACGAACCTACCGGGGCGGCAGCACCAACGCTTCGAAAAGGCGGGTGACCTCGGCCGACGGGTTTTCGGTGAATCCCGTATGCGCAGGTGAGGTCTGCACGATGGTGCTGCGCGGGGCCGTCAGCCAGCGGAACCGTTGTCCAACCGTTGTCTTGCTCACCGGACCGGCGTCGGGCGTGCCGTCGCAGGAGTTCGTGAGGTGCTTCAGCGACGTCTCCAGCATTTCGACGTCCAGCTGCGGATCCAGCGCCCGCAGCCGCTCACCGTCCACATAGGTCTTCGCGCACAGGAAATCCAGGTCGCGGCAGTAGACGATGACGCCGACGTTCATGAACTCGCCCCGCTCCTGCCGCGGCACCGCCCGCAGCAGCGCGTACTCAAACACGTGCGGCACGCGCGGCCTCCAGCGAGTCGACCCAGCCGCGGTTGGCGAGGCGGTAGGTGAAGAAGTCCTTGTAGCGCTGCCGAAGTTCGGCCGGATCGCCTTCCAGCCACTCGTCCGGGACGAGCGCCAGTACCTCGTCGAGCAGCTCAGGCGTGACCTTGTCCGCCATCTCGCCGTCCACTTCGGACACCGAAGCCGCGTTCGGCAGCATCGCGTGGTCGGAGGCGTCGTACCGGAAGTCCTTGGTGGCGGGCTTGTCCGGACTCCACGAGTAGTGGAAGTACAGCGCGGCACCGTGGTCGATCAGCCACGCGTCCCGGTGCCACAGCAGCATGTTCGGATTGCGCCAGCTGCGGTCGACGTTGAGCACCAACGCATCCAACCAGAGCAGCTTGGTCGCGAGCTCGACACCGGGGTCGCGCACGACCGGGTTGAAGTCGAACGAGCCTGGCAGGTAGTCGAGGCCGAGGTTGAGACCGCCGCTGGCCCGCAACAGCTCCTGAACCTCCTGGTCAGGCTCCGCGCGCGCCAGCTCGGGGTCGAGGTGCACGAGGACGATCTCGGGTATCCGGAAGCCCAGCCGCCGTGCCAGCTCGCCGACGACGACCTCGGCGACCAGCACCTTCACGCCCTGTCCGGCGCCGCGGAACTTCACCACGTACATACCCAGGTCGTCGGCCTCGACCAGCCCCGGCATCGACCCGCCCTCGCGGAACGGCGTCACGTACCGGGTGGCCGTGACCTCCCTCAACGAATTCACTGCCACATTCACTGGCGCATGATCACACGAACGCCTTGGCGAAGCCGAGCAGAATTCCGCCCCAGCCGCCCTCGCCGCTGACCCCTTCCCGCAACCGCTCCGGCTTGACGAAGTGCCGCTCGAAGTTGCGATGCACCAGCTCAACTCGGGTGCCGTCGCCCTCGGCCGTGAAGGTGATCTCCACTTCCGACGCGCGCGCCGGATCGGGGTCGTAATCCCAGTCACCGTTGAGGTGCCACGCCAGCAGCAACCGCGCCGGGGGCTCCCAGGCCTTGACCGAACCCCAGTCGCACTCCGCGCCGTCAGTGCCGACCTCGTACCAGCGGCCGTGCTGGAACGGCTCGACGACGACGTCCTTCAGGTCCGCCTCGCCGATGTGGTGCCCCGCGGGCCACCACGTCACGAACTTCTCCGTGAACACCTTGAACGCGTGGTCGGCGCCGGCGTTCACCAGCACGGATCGCCTTACTTCCGTCATCGTTCCTCCACCACCGCAGCGAAGTTCGCGAGTGCCTGACCCCAGACGTCGTCGAGGTAGTCGCGCATGGCGGCCACCCCCACGTGGTCGACTGAATACCGTCGACGAGTGCCCTGCGCCTCGACACGGACCAGCCGCGCCTCCTTGAGCACCTTGAGGTGCTGCGACACGGCCGGCCGCGACACGGGCAGCTCGGCGGCGATCTCCCCCACCGCTCGCGGCCCGGCCACGAGCAGCGTGAAGATCTCGCGGCGGGTCGGGTCGCCGAGCGCCGCGAACGCCACTTGGTAAGTCTCCACGAACGGTAAGCTATAACTTACGGATTCACTCTGTCAACGCCTCGAAGTACGCGGCCTGCCCCGCTTTGTTCGGGTGGTAGGAATCGTCAACCGGGCGGATCAGCGGGTTGATCCACGGCTCGTCCGCGCAGACGCCGTGGTCCGCAAACGCTTCCCTCACGTCGACATAGCGCGCACCAGCCCGTCCAGCGGCCGCGCTGGTCACCTCGGACAGCTCGTCCGCGGCGTCGTTGAGCGCCTGCCGCTTCCGCTTGGACAGGTTGCGGCACTCGTCGTTCGGCGTGAACAGCCGCGGATAGCCGAGAACGACCAACTGGGCGTTCGGTGCGGCGGTCTTGATCGCGGTGTAGGTGGCGTCGAGCCGGGCGGGCAGCTGGTCGCGGGTGAAGGCCCTGGCCTTCCCGACCCGCTTCTCGCACGACTTGTCACCGTTCAACGTGCAGGTCGTCATGACTTCGACGAACCCGAGGTCGTTGCCGCCGATGGTGATCGTGACGAACGAGGTGGCCGGGGTGAGTGCCTTGAGCTGCGGCTTCAACGACTTCGTGGTCGCCCCGGTGCACGCCACGAACTTGAACGTCGGGAAGTCCGTGCCGTGCAACGCCGGATACGCGTTCTTGCTGCGCCGGCACGAGCCGTCCACATAGGAACCGGCACCCGCACCGGACGCGTAGGAGTCGCCGAGTGCGACGTACTCCGGCGCGAGCGGCACGGGCGCCAGCAACGCGACAGCCAGGACTCCAGCCATGAGACTCATAGAGCCGGAGTACCACTGTGGACGATCGACTTGAAGTGCGTTAACCCAGACGTGTGGGCAACACGCAGACGGGGATCTCGGTCTTCAGCGGCGTCCCGGACGGCGTGAGCCTGCCGGTCGCCCGGTCCACCGCGAACGACGTCACCAGGCTGGAGTTCTGGTTGGCCGCGAACAGGAACTGCCCGGACGGGTCCAGCGTGATGTGCCGCGGGTACTTGCCGCCGACCGAGGTGTGGCCGACCAGCGCGAGCTCAGAACCGTTGACCGCGAAGTGCGCCACGCTGTCGTGGCCGCGGTTCGACAGGTACACGAACTTGCCGTCGCCGGACACCAGCACCTCGGCCGGGTAGTTGCGCACAGTCGCGGGCGGCGCGGTCTTGAGCACCTGGCCCGGCGTGAGCTTCCCGTCCGCGTACGCGCAGGACACGATCGTCGAGTCGAGCTCGTTCGCCACGTACGCCGTCTTGCCGTTGGGGTGGAACGCGATGTGCCGCGGCCCGGCGCCCGGCTTGAACTTCGCCGTGGACACGAGCTTCAGCTGGCCTGCGGCGAACGTGTACCCGAACACCGCGTCGGCGCCCAGGTCGACCGCGAACGCGTGCCGGCCCGACGGGTCGAACACGATCTGGTGCGCGTGCGGGCCCTTCTGGCGTTCCGGATCCGGCCCAGACCCCTTGTGCTGCACCTTCTGCGTGCGCGCACCGAGGCTCCCGTCCGCCTTGACCGGGAACACGCTCAGCGAGCCCGACGAGTAGTCCGCGGTGATCAGGAACTTCCCGGACGGGTCGAGCGTCAGGTGGCACGGGTCGGCGCCGCCGGTCGGCTGCTTGTTGAGCACCTTGAGCGACCGGGCGTCGAGCGCGGTGACCTCGCCCTTGGTGTTCTCGTTGACGGCGTACAGGAACCGGCCGTCGCGCGACTCGATCACGAACGACGGGTTGACCACGCCGCTGATCACGCCGGTCGTCTTCAGCTGGCCGTTCGCCGTGTCGTAGGTGCCGACGCCGATGCCTTTGGCGCCACCACTCCACGTCGTGTAGGCGCCGAAGAAGACTCTCCGCGTGGTAGCCGCCTGAGCGGTTCCTCCGGTCATCAGCAGTCCAGCTCCCACACCCATGGCTCCGAGAAAACGTCGCCGGTCCACACCCACGTCCGCACCTCCGGGATACTCAACGGCGGCGCGGTCAACACTGGCCCAGACCTCTACGACGAGGCAATAGATGCAACGAAGATTGCGCCTAGCGCAACGGGTCGTGCGAGATCAGTCGTGCCTTCTCGGCTTCGAGGTCGTAGGCGGGTGGCGGGAACTTCGGATCCAGCTCGCGCAGGGTCTCCAGCAACAACCGGCTCACGGCCCAGTTCCGGTACCACTTGCGGTCAGAGGGAATCGCGTACCAGGGCGTGTCCGAGCAGTTCTGCAACGCCTGCGTGTACGCGGCCTGGTACCTGGACCACTTCGACCGCACGTCGATGTCGGCCGGGTTGTACTTCCAGTTCTTGCGCGGGTCGTCCAGGCGGGCGAGCAGCCGTTCCTTCTGCACCTCCGGCGAGATGTGCAGGAAGCACTTGATCACCGTGGTGCCGGCGTCCGCGAGCTCCTGCTCGAACGCGTTGATCTCCTTGTAGCGCTTGCGGAGCTCAGCGGCGTTGACGAGCCGTTCGACCTTCGGGACGAGCACGTCCTCGTAGTGGGAGCGGTCGAACGCGCCGATGCGTCCCTTCTCCGGCAGCACCTTCTTGATCCGCCACAGGAAGTGCTGGCGGCGTTCGGCGGGAGTCGGCTTCTTGAACGACGCGATCCGCACGCCCTGCGGGTTCACCAGGCCGACGACGTGCCGGACCACGCCACCCTTGCCGGAGGTGTCCATGCCTTGCAGCACGAGCAGCACCGCGCGAGAGTTCTCCGCGTAGAGCGCTTCCTGCAGGTCGTCCAGCTCGGTCCCGGTGGCGGCGAGGTCCTCGGCCGCCTCCTTCTTGTTCTTGGGACCGACCGGGCGGCCGGCGGGGTCGAGGGTGGAGAGATCCACCTCATCGAGTCGCAGGGCTTCACGAACCGACTTCTTCGCCATCACCGCAGAGTATCGATGAACCGTTGAGCACGCCGGTTGCGCAATATTCAGCCACTGTTCGGTGAATCTACGCAACGAACTGAGGTCAGGCGCAACGCTTGGCGGCTGAAATCGCTTGTTCACCACCCTAGCCTTGGAGGATGACCGCCATCGCTGAGCACCAGACCACCACCAGCGCTGACTACGTCGCCCTGGACGAGGAGTGGAGCACGCACAACTACCACCCGCTTCCGGTGGTCATCTCGCACGGCGAGGGGGCGTGGGTCACCGACGTCGAAGGCCGCCGCTACCTGGACTTCCTGTCCGGCTACTCATCGCTGAACTTCGGCCACCGCCACCCCGCCCTGGTGGCCGCCGCCGTCGAGCAGCTCGGCCGCGTGACGCTGACCAGCCGCGCGTTCCACCACGACCAGTTCGGCCTGTTCTGCCGGGAGCTCGCCCAGCTCACCGGCACCGAGATGGTCCTCGCGATGAACTCCGGCGCCGAGGCCGTCGAGTCCGCGATCAAGGTGGCCCGCAAGTGGGCGTACCAGGTCAAGGGCGTGCCGGAGGGCACCGCCGAGATCATCGTGGCCGGGTCGAACTTCCACGGCCGCACCACGACCATCGTGTCGTTCTCGACCGACGAGACGGCGCGCAACGACTTCGGCCCGTTCACGCCGGGCTTCAAGGTCGTCAAGTACGGCAACCTCGACGAGATCGAGTCCGCGATCTCCCCGCGCACGGCCGCCGTGCTGATCGAGCCGATCCAGGGCGAGGCCGGCGTCGTCGTGCCTCCCGCCGGGTACCTGGCCGGGATCCGCCGCCTGTGCGACGAGCACAACATCCTGCTCATCGCCGACGAGATCCAGTCCGGGCTCGGCCGCACCGGCGAGCTGTTCGCGCTCGACCACGAGGGCATCCGCGCCGACCTCTACACGCTGGGCAAGGCGCTGGGCGGCGGCATCCTGCCGGTGTCCGCGGTGGTCGGCTCGAAGGCGGTCCTCGGTGTGCTGAAGCCCGGCGAGCACGGGTCGACGTTCGGCGGCAACCCGCTGGCCTGCGCGGTCGGCCGGGCCGTCGTGCGGCTGCTGGAGACCGGCGAGTTCCAGGAGCGGTCCCGCGAGCTGGGCGCGTACCTGCACGCCGAGCTGAACAAGCTGGTCGGCCACGGCATCGCCGAGGTGCGCGGCCGCGGGCTGTGGGCGGGCGTCGAGATCTCCCCCGGCGGTCCGGTCGGGCGCGTGGCCTCCGAGGCGCTGGCCGCCCGTGGCGTGCTGTGCAAGGAGACCCAGGCGACCACCCTGCGCGTCGCTCCCCCGCTGGTCATCACCCGCGACGAGATCGACCTGGGCGTGCAGGCGATCGCTGAGGTCGTTCGTCCCGTTTAAGCCGATTTCGGTCCATTCCTAGGTCACAGTTGCGGCGGACGAGCCACGCGGTTCGTCCGCCGCAGGCATCATGACTCGTATGGGTGAACGGGTGCGTGCTGAAGCCGCTGTCGCGCTGGGCAGCTGGGTTGAGCCGGAAGAGGTCTACGCGCAGGGCCGCGCGTTGCGATCCTCAGTGGACTTCAAGGCGCACCGGACCGCCTCGCTGGCCGCTTCCCGCCCGTCCGTGCTGGAGTTCATGAACGCCAGCAACGCCGGACGGCTCGAGCACCTGATCCCGCTGCGGGTCGGCCGGATGCTCGCCAACCCGTTCGCGTTCTTCCGCGGCGCCGCCGGACTCCAGGCGAGCGACCTCGCGGCCGGCTGCGCGACCGGCCTGCACGCCCAGTTGTGCGGTGACGCACACGCCGCGAACTTCGGCCTTTACGGCACGCCCGAGGGCCAGATCGTCATGGACATCAACGACTTCGACGAGACGCTGCCCGGCCCGTGGGAGTGGGACCTCAAGCGCCTGGTCGCGTCTTTGGTGCTGGCAGGCCGCGTCGGTGGCGTGTCGGACAAGGGCTGCCGCGACGCCGCCGAGGACGCCGTGCGCGCGTATCGCAGCGTGATCAAGCACCTCGCGGAGATCCCGTTCATGGACTCGTGGACCGCGCTCGGCGACGAGTCCACGCTCTCGAAGGTCAAGGCGGACGACCTGATCAACGACTTCTCCAAGGCCGCCGAGAAGTCGCGCAAGAACACCAGCGCCCGCTTCGCCGCGAAGTGGACCGCGCACGACGGCGAGAAGTGGCGGTTCATCACGAACCCGCCGACGTTCACCGACGTTTCTCCGGAGACCGAAGCCGCCGTCATCGCGGCACTGCCGTCCTACGTGGACACCCTGCGCGAGTCGCGAACCAACCTGATCATGCGCTACGGCGTGTCGGACGTGGCTTTCCGCGTCGTCGGCACGGGCAGCGTCGGCCTGCGCAACTACCTGATCCTGTTGCACGGCAACGGTTCCGAAGCGCTGGTGCTGCAGGCCAAGGAGGCTCGGCCTTCGGCTTTGCAGCCGTTCCTCGACGTCGAACCCGCCAAGCACGAGGGCAAGCGGATCGTGCACGGCGCACGGCTCGTGCAGGCCGAATCCGACATCCTGCTGGGCTGGACGACGATCGAGGGCCGGCCGTTCATCGTGCGGCAGTTCCGCAACCGCAAGGGCGAGATCGACGCGACCACGTTGAAGCGCGACGACCTCGACGACTACGGCCGCTTCGCCGGAGCTCTGCTGGCGCGCGCCCACACCAGGTCTTTGGACCCGCGCCTGCTCGCCGGGTACTTCCAGAACGGTGACGGCGAGGCCCTGGACGAGGCCTTCGCCAAGTACGCCTTCGACTACGCGGACCAGACCGAGGCCGACCACGCATCGCTGGTCGACCTGGTCAAGAACGGGAAGCTGCCCGCACTGGTGGAGTGACCGTCCGGACCAGCTGCCGTTGCGCCGTCCGGCCCCGACGCGCTGCGTCACCCCGACGTCCGGGGCACACCCTGTTGCGCCAGTTAGCCTTGATCGCATGAAGATCCGCCGCGCCGCCTCCCCCGACGACGTGTTCGCCGCCGCGCACCTGTTCGACGCGCCCCCGCTGGCCGACGCGACCGCGCGGTTCCTCGCCCAGGAGCACAGCCACCTGCTGATCGCCTACGTGGACGACCAGCCGGCCGGGTTCGTGTCCGGCGTCGAGACGACCCACCCGGACAAGGGCACCGAGATGTTCCTCTACGAGCTGGGCGTGGACGACGCGTTCCTGCGCCGCGGCATCGGCACCGCGTTGGTCGAGGCTCTGAAAACCCTTGCGGCGGAACGGGGTTGCTACGCGATGTGGACCGGCACCGCCGCGGGCGACGCGGCTGCTCAGGCCACCTACAAGAAGGCGGGCGGGTCGATCGACGACGGCGCCTTCGTCAGCTGGGAGCTTTGATCTCGGCTCGGTTCGCAGGCCGCGAGGATCGCTGACGTGTTCCGCCGGCTTCTTCCGGGACTGTTCCTCCTCCCAGGCAACCGCGTCCAAACGCTCGAAGATCCGCCTGGTCCGCTCGCCGGCGGCGGAGGTCCTCGAAGAAGTCGATGTCCTTCCCGCAGGCCGTGAAGAGCTGCGCCAGGTCGATCTCGCCGGCAACCGGCGCAGCACCTTCGTTCGGGCGAAAACGCCGCAGCCGCTAGTTGCTGTCGCAGCGCCAGTACTGGTACCAGCTGCCGTTGTTGCTGACCAGCCAGGCAGGCGTCACCCCGCGAGCCCGGAACCCGTACTTCGAGAAGCACTCCCGGTCAGCGGCAGGTCGCGTCTCGTTCTGCGCGGCGGCGTCCGAAGGCCGCGCGCTGCCGTGGTAGCCGAGCTGGATCGGATAGATGGACCAGTCGGCCTGCGCCGGCACCGTCCCCAGAACAACCCCGGCTCCGAGCGCGAGGGCGAGCGCGCCGCCCACCGTCCGCACTGTCCTGCCGGATTTCTTGCGCACAACTACCTCCAATGTGGACTCAACGAGTGCGTGATCACATTCGTCGGTGCGCCCGGCTTCCCGCAAGGCATGCGCAAGATCTTTCGGCAGATTCGGAACTACGTCCAAATTGGCTCGTCCACTTCGGACACCCGGCCGTCCGCCCGGAAGTGCAGGAACCGGTCGAACGACTTCGCGAACCACCGGTCGTGCGTGACGGCGACGACCGTGCCCTCGAAGTCGTTGAGCGCGTTCTGCAAGGCCTCCGCCGACGCGAGGTCGAGGTTGTCCGTGGGCTCGTCGAGCAACAGCAACGTGGCGCCGGACAGCTCCAGCAACAGGATCTGGAACCGCGCCTGCTGCCCTCCGGAGAGGTTCTCGAACCGCTGGTCGCCCGCCTTGTCGAGCCCGTACCGCTTCAACACGGACATGGCAGCGCCACGGTCCTTACCGGCCCGTTGGTCGTCGCCGTGCCAGAGGATGTCCACGAGGGTGCGGCCGATCCACTCCGGGTGTTCGTGCGTCTGCGCGAACAGTCCGGGCACGACCCGTGCGCCGAGCTTCCAGTCGCCGGTGGTGCGCACGGTGTCGCCGCCCAGCAGCCGGAGGAAGTGGCTCTTGCCCGAGCCGTTCGAGCCCAGCACCGCGACCCGGTCGCCGAAGAAGATCTCCTGCGAGAACGGCTTCATCAGGCCGGTCAGCTCCAGCTGTTCGCACGTGATCGCGCGAACGCCGGTGCGGCCGCCCTTGAGGCGTGGGTTGACCGTCTCGTCCTGAGGGATCTCCGGTGGCGGACCAGCCGCCTCGAACCGTTCGAGGCGGCCACACATGACGCGGTACTTGGGCGCCATCGACTCGTAGTACTTCGCTTGCTGCTGCAGCGTTCGCACGAGCTCCTTCAACCGCTCGTGTTCTTCGTTCCAGCGGCGGTGATCTTCCTTGAGCTTCTCGATGCGCTTGTGGCGGGCGGCGTGCCAGGTGCCGAACGAACCGGCGTGCGTCCACGCGGAGTGGGCCTCGACCGTGATGACGTGCGTGGCGGCGTTGGCGAGCAGCTCGCGGTCGTGGCTGACGACGAGCACGGCCTTGTCGGTGGCTTTGAGGCGTTCTTCCAGCCAGCGCTTGCCGGGGACGTCGAGGTAGTTGTCGGGCTCGTCGAGCAGCAGCACCTGTTCGTGGCCGCGCAGCAACGTTTCGAGAACCAAGCGCTTCTGCTCGCCGCCAGAGAGAGTGCGGACCTCACGGAACCGTGCGCGGTCATAGGGCAGACCTAGTGCGGCGACGGTGACGGTGTCCCACAGGACTTCAATGTCGTATCCGCCGGCCTCGCCGTAGGTCGTCAACGCGTTGGCGTAGCGCATCTGGGCGACTTCGTCGTCGGTGTCCATCAGCGCGAGCTCGGCTTGATCGAGCTCCTCGGCGGCGTTGCGCAGCGCTGAGGGCGCGACGGAGAGCAGCAGGTCGCGCACGAGTGACTCGTCGCGGACGGAGCCGATGAACTGCGGCATCACCGCGAGCCCGCCCTGCACGTGCACGCTGCCCTGCTTGGGTGTCAGCTCGCCGGACAGGATGCGCTGCAGCGTCGTCTTGCCCACGCCGTTGGCACCGACCAGCGCGACGACGGTGCCGCCGCCGACCTTGAACGAGACGTCGCGGAACAGCTCCCGGCCGTCCGGGAGGGCGTACGCGAGCCCGTTCGCTTCCAGATAACCCACGCCGGAGATGGTCGGGGTCGCTGGTCGAGAGCGCCAGCGAGTTTCCGGCTACCGGAGGCGGAGCGGGTACCTGCGCAGCACCACGGCACCTGCCGTGACCACCAGGCACTGGAACGCGGGGCCGAACGCGCCGATCACCGTCAGCAGCACCGTGAGGCCGCCGAAGACGAGCAACAGGGAGTAGAACAGCCACGGTCGCACCTTGCGGTTCATGGTGCGAGCGAGTCTCGGTTCTTCGGCCAGCAACCGCTGCTCGATCTCCTCGAGCGAGCGGCGTTCGGCTTCACTCAGCATGGGTGCCTCCGGAAGACGTCGGGACGTCATCATTCCCGCTCGTCACCCAGTGGATACTCGAACGCCGCCAGAGTCAAACCCGAGAGAGGGCGACGAGCCGCGACACCGCCCGCAGGTACTTCTTCCGATAGCCGCCCTTGAGCATTTCCTCGGTGAACAGCTCCGACAGCGGCTGCCCGGACACCGCGACGGGGATGTCGCGGTCGTAGAGGCGGTCGCCGAACGCCACGAGCCGCAGTCCGACGCTCTGATCAGGCGCCGGCTTGACGTCCTTGAGGTGGACGGCGGTGACCCCGTCCAGCAGCCTGCCGTACTTCGACGGGTGGATGCGGGCGAGCGCCTTGCAGAGGTCGTCGAAGTCGTCGATCGTCGAGCCCTCGGTGTTAGAGGCTCTAACAATCAATTCAGTGTCTGACATCGGCGAGGGGGCCTCAGGCAGGCCGCGGTGGCGGTAGTCGGGGCCGTCGACGCGCACGACGTCGAACTTCGACGACATCGACTGGATCTCGCGCAGGAAGTCGGCGGCGGCGAACCGGCCCTCGCCGAGCTTGTCCGGCAGCGTGTTGGACGTGGCGGCGACGAAGACGCCCTGCGCGACCAGTTCCTTGATCAGGCGGGTGACCAGCATGGTGTCGCCGGGGTCGTCGAGCTCGAACTCGTCGATGGCGAGCAGCTTGTGGCCGGACAGTCGCTTGACGGCCTCGGGGAACGTGAGCACGCCGACGAGGTTGGTCAGCTCGACGAACGTGCCGTACGCCTTGGGGCCCGGCACGGCGTGCCAGAGGCTGGCCAGCAGGTGGGTCTTGCCGACGCCGAAGCCGCCGTCGAGGTACAGGCCCAGCTTGCCCTCGTCCTCTTTTCCGCCGAAGAGCGACCACTTCTTGCGCTTGAGGCTCACGCGGGCGGCGAACAGACGACCGGCCTCGACCGCGGCGGCCTGGCTGGGCTCGTCCGGGTTGGGGATGTAGGTGTCGAAGCTGACGGTGTTGAACCTGGGCGGTGGCACCAGGCCCTCGATGAGTTCGTCAGCCCCGATCTGGGGATCCCGGTCGGACAAGCGCATGCCCGCAGCCTATCGGCGTGATGGGATGGGTTAGTGCAGATGTTGTGGCCCTCACCGGGCGTTGAGATGACCGACACAGACCTCGAGTCGCTCTACGCGTACCCGCCGGACCGGACGTGGGTGACCGCGAACTTCGTGTCCAGCGTGGACGGTGCGGTGTCGGTCGACGGACGCTCCGCCGGTCTGGGCTCACCAGCCGACAAGCAGATCTTCCTGCTGGGCCGCCAGTTGGCCGACGTCGTGATGGTCGGCGCCGGGACCGTGTTGATCGAGGGGTACCGGCCTTCGGCGAAGCTGCCGATCGCCGTGGTGACCGCGCGCGGCACCCTGACCGCGGACCTGCCGCTGTTCAGCGATCCCGCGGTACGCCCGATCGTGATCACCTGCGCTTCCGCTTCGCTGCCGTCGCTGCCCGCCGACGTGATCGTCGCCGGGGACACCGAAGTCGATCTCTCCGTGGCGGTGTCCGAGCTCGCGGCACGAGGTCTGCACAAGATCAACCTCGAAGGCGGGCCGCGCCTGTTCGGGTCGATGATCGCTGCGGGACTGGTGGACGCGCTGAACCTGACCATGTCGCCGATGCTGGCGGTCGGTGACTCGTCGCGGATCGCCCACGGCTCGGTGATCCCGCCGGTGGACCTGACACTGGCATCTGTTCTGCGTGCCGACGACGTGTTGTTGTTGCGGTATCAGCGGCGCGATTCCAGCTGAAGAGGCAGGATGTGCGCGTGGACCTACCGCTGACGCCACCTCTGCAACCGATGCTCGCCACCGCGGTCGACGGCATACCGGATACCGCCGATCTGGTGTTCGAGCCCAAGTGGGACGGTTTCCGCTGCGTGGTGTTCCGCTCCGGCGACGAGGTCTTCCTGCAGTCGCGCAGCGGCAAGCCGTTGAACCGCTACTTCCCCGAGGTCGTCGCCTCGATGCTCGACGTCCTGCCGGAGCGTGTCGTCGTCGACGGTGAGCTCGTGGTGGCCAAGAACGACGAGCTGGACTTCGACGCGTTGTCCGAGCGCATCCACCCGGCGGCCTCGCGCGTGACGATGCTCGCCGAGTCGACGCCTGCCACGTTCGTGGCCTTCGACCTGCTCGCCCTGGGTTCCGACGTCCTGCTGGAGTCGCCGACCGTGGCCAGGCGCGAGGCGCTGCTCGGTTTGCCGGGCCTGAACATCACGCCCGCGACGACGTCAGTCGAGACCGCCCGCCAGTGGTTCACGCTCTTCGAGGGCGCGGGCCTGGACGGCGTGATGGGCAAGCCGGCGGACGGCCCGTACACGCCGGGCAAGCGCTCGATGATCAAGGTGAAGCACGCCCGCACCGCCGACGTCGTGCTCGCGGGCCTGCGCTGGCACAAGGACACCGAGCCCGGTACGGCCGTCGGCTCACTGCTGCTCGGCGTCTACGACTCGAACGACCTGCTGCACCACATCGGCGTCTGCGGCTCCTTCAAGGCCGCCGAACGCCGTGAGCTGGCCGCCGAACTGGCACCGCTGATCACCGAGTCCGACGACCACCCGTGGGCGAATCCCCAGCCGGGCCAACGAATTCCGGGCGAGATCAACCGGTGGCGCGGCAAGCAGGCCGAGTACGTGGCGCTGCGGCCGGAGCGCGTCCTGGAGATCCACTACACCCAGACCGAGGGCGAACAACCCGTGCGGCTGCGGCACAACGGCCAGTTCGCGCGGTGGCGGCCGGACCGCGAGCCGCTGTCGTGCCGCTACGACCAGCTGGAGATCCCGGCCCGCTACGACGTGGCTTCGGTGCTGAAGGGCGAGCTGCGGGCTCGCTGACCACATCGGATCGGGCCGATCCGCGGGCGATACCATCGGGCCTTTCCTGTGAGCGCCTGACTTCGACGGACGGAACCGCACGTGCGCATCGCGATTGCCTACGACTCCCTGTTTCCCTGGTCAAAGGGAGGTGGCGAGCGGCAGTACCGCAGGTTCGCGGAGGAGTTCGTCGCGGCGGGTCACGAGGTCACGTACCTGACCCGGCTGCAGTGGGACGAGCCTCCTGCCATCGAGGGCATCGAGGTCGTCGCGGTCAGCACCGACCGCGACCTGTACGACGCGAACGGCGTGCGCACGCTGGGCCCGGCCTTGCGCTACGCCAAGGGCCTGGCGCAGCACCTGCGCGCCCACCGCGGGCGCTACGACGCGGTGCTGGTGGCCGCGCTCCCCACCACGAACGTCCTGGCGGTGCGGGCCGCACTGGCCGGCACGAAGACCGCGGTCGCCGTGGACTGGCTCGAGGTGTGGCGACCGGACCAGTGGCGCAAGTACTCGGGCTTCGCGATCGGCACGGTGGCGAGCGTGCTGCAGTGGACCGCGGCGAAGCTCAGCCCCGTCGCGTCGTGCCACTCGCGGATGAACGCCGGCCGGCTCAAGGCGTCCGGCCTGCGGAGCGTTCCACTGGTCAGTCCCGGTCTGATCGATCCGCGCGGCGACGTCGAGCCGCAGCTGTCCGTCACCAACCCGCCGACCGTGGTCTACGTCGGCCGGCACATCCCCGACAAGCGGGTGGAGTCGCTGCCCGCCGCCATCGCGCACGCGCGCAAGCAGATCCCGGACCTGACCGCGACCATCTTCGGTGAGGGCCCGTCGCGGGCCGCCGTGGAAGCCGAGATCGAGCGGCTGGGCCTGCGCGACGTGATCCGCACGCCGGGGTTCGTCAGCCAGGAGGAGCTGGACCACGGCATCCGCACCGCGGCCGTCCTGGTGAACCCGTCGCAGCGAGAGGGCTACGGCCTCGTCGTGGTCGAGGCGGCGGCCGTGGGCACTCCGGTCGTGCTCGCCGACGCCGAGGACAACGCGTCGGTCGAACTCGTCGAGAACTCGGTCAACGGCCAGGTCGCGGCGTCGGTCGCCCCCTCGGACCTGGGCGACGCGATCGCGTCGGTGGTGACCGCCGGCGAGCCACTGCGCAAGTCCACCCACGACTGGTACACGCGGGTGAGCGCGACCAACACCATCAAGGCAGCCGCGTTGCAGATCCTGGATCGGCTGGTGCGCGCCGCCGACCTACGATGAGCGGCGTGCCATTGCGAATCGCCGTCGACCTCGTCTTCTTCACCGGCAAGAAGGGCGGCACGGAAAGCTACGCCAGGCATCTGTTCGCGAACCTGGCCGACCACGACGACCTGAGGTTCATCGGCCTCGGCAACCGCGAACTCGCCGCGAACCCTCCTTCGTGGTTCCCCGGCGAAGTGGTGCCGCTGAGGGTGTCCGGTGAGAACCGGGCCGCGTGGGCGGTGACCGAGGCGCTGGTCGTGGGACCCCGTGCCCGCGGCCTGCGGGCCGACGTCCTGCACTGCCCGTCGAACTTCGGTCCCGCGGTGCGACTGCTGCCGACCGTGGTGACCGTGCACGACCTGCTCGCCGCACGCCACCCCGAGTGGGTGCCCGGCGGCCGGGCCAGAGGCGTGCAGGTGCTGAGCCGGGCCACCGCACGGGCCGCCGACCGGATCATCACCATCAGCGAGAACTCGGCCCGGGACATCCGCGAGCTGCTCGGCCGCACCGAGGTCGACGTGATCCCGCTCGGCGTCGACCCGGTCGATCCGCTGCAGCGCCACGAGCCACCGGCCAGGCCGTTCGTCCTGGCCAGCGGGAATCGGATGCCGCACAAGAACTTCCCGCGGCTGGTCGAGGCGTGGGCGCAGATCCCCGCCGCCGAGCGCCCGAAGCTGGTGATCACCGGCAGCCACGGCGACGACCCGCTGCGCCCGCTGGTCAAGCAGCTGGGCCTGACCGATGACGTGGAACTGCTCGGCTGGGTGACGGACGAGGAGCTGGAGCGGCTCTACGACACCGCGAGCGCCTACGCGTTCCCCACCTTGTTCGAGGGCTTCGGCCTGCCCGTGCTGGAGGCCATGGCACGCGGGTGCCCGGTGGTCGGCTCCGACATACCGATCATCCGGGAGGTCGGAGGGGACGCCATGCGGTTCTTCGATCCGCACGACCCGGCGTCGATCGCCCGGACCGTGCGCGAGGTCGTCGCCGATCCCGGCACCCTCGCCGACGCGGGCAGGAAGCGTGCCGCGTTGTTCACGTGGCAGCGCACCGCCGAGGCCACCGCGGACGTGTACCGCCGGCTCGCGGAGTCGCGCCGATGAGCGCCGCCCGGCGCGCCGGTCTGCTCGTGCTGATCGCGAGCTTCGCCGGACACGCCGGCAACTACCTCTTCTACGTGGTGGCGGCCCGGATGGTGACTCCCCCGGAGTTCGCCGCGATCTCCGCGCTGGTCGCGTTCGGCACGATCACGTGGACGCCGGTCAACGGCGTGCAGCTCGCCATCACGCGCAACGTGGCCGTTCTGCGCACCTCCGGCACGCCCGGCGAGGTGTCGGCCTACCTGCGGCAGCAGGGTCGCCGCATGGGTCTGGCCGCGCTGCTGGTCGCGGGGGCGATCGTGGCGCTGAGTCCGGTGTTGTCGGACCGGCTGAACATCGGGTCCGTGCAGGCGGTGGTCCTCGCCGGGCTGTGGATCGGCACGACGTTCCTCCTGCTGGCCATGACCGGTGTGGCCCAGGGACTCGAGCGTTTCGGTTACGTCGCGTTCTCGCTGGCGGGGCCGCTGGGTGTGCTGCGACTGCTGCTGTTGCCGCTGTGTCTGCTCGCGGCCGGCATGACGGGCAGCATGTGGGCGATGATCATCGCTTCGGTGATCGGCCTCGCGGTGCTGGCCCGGCCGTTCGCGAGCGTGGTGACGGCGCCCCCGACCGAGGCTCCCGCCTCGACGAACACGCTGTCCGCGATGACAGGGCTGCTGGCGTTCTCCTCGCTGACCAACGTGGACCTGCTGGTCGCCCAGGCGATGCTGCAGGAAGCCGACCGCGGTCTGTACGCGAGCGCGGTGCTGCTGGGCAAGGTCGCGCTGTTCGCCCCGGCCGCCCTGGCGATGGTGCTGCTGCCGCGCGCGTCCGCGGCGCTGGAGCGTGGTGAGTCCGCCGATGGGGCGGTGCTGAAGACCCACGCGCTGACGGCGGCGGCCGGCCTGCTGGTCACCGGCGGCCTGTGGGTGTTGCCGACCTGGGTGATCAGTGTGACGTTCGGCCCTCAGTACGCCGCGTCCAAACCGCTGCTGCCACTGCTGGCGCTGGTGATGACCGGCGCCGCGGTGCTGTGGGTGCACCTGACGTTCTCGATCGCCCGGAAGAGCAAGCGGATGGTGGCCGGCATGGTCGGCGTCGCCTTGCTCCACTGGGCGCTGCTGGCGGTGCTGCACGACACCCCGCATCACGTGATCCTCGCCTCGGCCACCGCGGTCGGCACCGCGCTGCTGGGCGTGGAGTTCGGCTCCCGATCGGGGCTGGTGCGGCTGTTGCTGCGGTCGAGGCGCCTGCCGGACCGGCAGGCTGAGCCTCAGAGGAACTGACCGATGATGATGCCGACGTGGTCGTGGACCGCGTCGGCATCATCGTCTTCGAGCACTGAGCTCGTGGTCAGAGCACCATGCCGACGTAGAGGCCGTTGGCGCCGGTGTAGGGGTGGCCGTACTGCTTGGTCAGCGCCTCGTCAGCGTTGGTTTCGCGCCACTCGTTCCGGCGGTTGTCGCGCACCAGCCAGCTCTCCGCCGGGAACTTGATGTCTCCCGTGCGCAGCGCCTCGTCCAGTGCGTCGTTGTGCCCGAGGGGCACGGTCACCAGCACCCGACCGCCTGGCTTGGCGCACGCGCGGACGTTCGCGACTGCCTTGAAGACCTTTTCCGGCTCGCGCGGCGTCTCGTCCCAGCCCACGTGTTCGAGGGTGGAGATCGCCACCACCGAGTCGAACGGCTCCACCGGGCGGTAGTCGATGATGTCGTCGTTCAGCACGCCCGGAATGACCTCGTACTTGTCGACCACGGTGTCGGCCGCGAAGCCGTAGTGCGCGAGGACGTTGCCGACCTCCAGCACCCGACCGCGATTCTCCGACAGGAACCAATGGGCGATGGCGATCTCAACGGTCCGCTCGTTGAGGAACGCGTTGTTGTACCGAGCGAACCAGTACGGCAGCCGCTGACCGTGGAACTCGAAGGTCTCGTTCTGCCGCATCGCCTTGGTCACCGGAAACGCCGCCTGCCCGGCAGCAACCGCGGCCACCCTGCTCACGGTCGTGCCCAGGCCCTTCTGCCGGACCGAGTCCTTCAGGGCGCCGATCGTCCGATCTAGCTCGGTGCGCAAGACGTGGATGTTGGGCACGCATTCCTCCGTGGTGTGCCTTGGACGGATTGAGCTGACTGAAGGAGACTCAGTCCTCGCCGATCTTGGTCAGGCTGAGGGTGAAGCTGACGCTGATCATCTGGAAGCCGGACACGATGCTGACCATGCCGAGGATCGGAATGCGCATCGTCTCGACCACGTCGAGCGCGCCGAAGCCGGTGGCGCCCCAGGTGAGCACCGCGCCCACGAAGCAGCCGATACCGAGCAGGATGAGCAGCCCACCGATCCACACACCGCGTTCCAGCGACGCGCGGGCGATGCGCAGGATGATCCGACCCGACGGGGGTGGCAGCAGCCCGAGGTGGGCCGCGTAGGAGCGGGCCACCACGGCCAAGCCGACGCCCTGCAGGCCGAGGATGAACATCGTCGCGAAGGCGAGCATCGACTGCAGGCCGAAGCCGACGCCGCCGATCTCCACCGGGCCGATCGACAGCCACAGCAGGCCGAGCAGGCCGACCGCGCCGAACGCCACCGACGGGTAGTACAGCAGCCAGCGCGGGCTGAAGGCCAGCAGGAAGCGCAGGTGCCGCCAGCCGTCCCGCCACGTGCGCAGGTGAGGTGCCCGGCTGCGGCCGTCGGGACGCAGCGTGGTCGGCACCTCGACGATCTTGCGGTGGTGCAGCGCCGAGCGGACCACCATCTCGCTCGCGAACTCCATGCCGGAGGTGCGCAGGCCGAGCTCCAGCATCCGGTCGCGGCGGAACGCGCGGATTCCGCAGTGGAAGTCGCCGACCGGGATGCGGAAGAACACCTTGCCGAGCTTGGACAGCACCGGGTTGCCCAGGTAGCGGTGCAGGAACGGCATGGCTCCCGGCGCGATACCGCCCTGGAACCGGTTGCCCATGACCAGGTCGGCGCCCTTGCGCAGTTCGACCAGGAAGCCCTCGATGTCGTCGAGCGCGTAGCTGTCGTCGGCGTCGGCCATGAGCACGTACTCGCCCTCGGCGGCCTCGATGCCCGCCATGAGCGCCGCGCCGTACCCGCGCCGGGGCACGTCGACCACGCGGGCGCCGTTCGCACGGGCGATGTCCTGCGAGCCGTCGGTGGAGCCGTTGTCGGCGACCACCACCTCTCCTCGCACGCCCAGCCGCTCCAGGGACTGCCTGGCCTTGCGCACGCAGATCTCGAGCGTCTCCGCCTCGTTGAGGCACGGCAGAACGATCGTCAGCTCCAGGACCTCGGTCTGCTCCTCGGCCTGGACCTGAGTGATTTGGTTGGAAACGGTCATTGTGCGGTCGCTCCGTCGAACTGGGATCGAATGTGGACGCCCTTGCCGTGAGAGAAGCGACCGTAGCGGAACCAGACTTCCCCCTGGTGACCTGTCCACCCCCAGGGTCACCGTACCCCCATAAGATAAGCGCCCATGACGGAGCGACGTTCGGGTGGATGGCTCTGGGTCCTCGCCTTCCTCGGTTTTCTGCTGATTCACGCCGGTTGGTCGTTCGCCGCGCCCTATGACGGTCCGCCGGACGAAGAGCAGCACGTGCTGCGCGCGGCGGGCATCATGCAGGGCAACATCGTGCCGGAGGACCGCACCCAGCTGATCCCGCAGAGCCTCGACAAGAACAACAAGGTCGAGAACGGCGCGATCATGAACCGCAACTGCTTTCCCATGCACGTGAACGTGCCGGCGAGCTGCGCGGAGGAGCCTGGTGGCGACGCCACGCTGGTGCCCCGGTACGTGACCGAGGCCCGGTTCAACCCGGTCTACTACGCCACCGTGGGCTGGCCGTTGAGCTTCTGGCCGGAGTGGAAGGGCATCATGCTCTCCCGGCTGCTCAACGGGGCGCTGATGGCCGCGATGCTGGCCTGCGCCGTGGTCGCCGCGGTGCGCTGGACCAGGTACAAGGCTGCGCTCGCGGGTCTGGTCGCGGCCGTGACGCCGATGACCGCGCATCTGGGCGGGGCGGTCAACCCGAACGGCGTGGAGATCACCTCGGGCCTGACGCTGGCCATCGCGCTGCTCGCACTGCTGCACGAGAAGCGCGACGACGTGAACCGGGCGGCGGTCGCGCTGGCGGGTGTGTCGGGAGCCGTGCTCGTCACCCCGCGGTTCAGCGGCGTGATGTGGCTGTGCGTGATCGTCGGCGTGATGGTCGTGCCGGTGTCGTGGCGGCGGGTCAAGTTCCTGCTGCGGCAGCGGGTCGTCCAGGGCTGGATGGGTTTCGTGGCGCTGGCGACGATCGCGTCGGCGGCGTGGACGCTCTACACCAAGACCGCCGAGGTGGCCGACCGCGACCTCGGCTACCAGATGAAGGACGTGCTCCGCAGCGCGTTCCTGGACATGTGGCCGAACGTGGCCAACCAGATGGTCGGCGTGATGGGCTGGGCGGAGACGTTGATGCCGCGCCTGGTGTACGTGGTGTGGTTCGCCGCGCTCGGACTGCTGGCGCTGGCCGCGCTGGTCGTCGGCAAGCGGGTGGACAGGTGGCGGATGACGGCGTACTTCATCGGCACCTTCGTGCCGTACGCCGGCATGGAGCTGATCCTGATCAACCAGACCAACTGGTTCAACCAGGGCCGCTACTTCCTGCCGGGTGCGGTGGGCATCCCGCTGCTGGCGGCGCACATCATGGCGCACCGGCTGTTCACCGCGGACCACTTCCGGACCATGACGCGGCTGCTGGCCGGTCTGCTGCTGCCGATCCACTTCCTCTGCCTGGCCTACACCATGACCCGCTGGCAGTCCGGCCTCGCCATCGCCAACCCGCTGAAGGGCAGCTGGCACCCGCCGTACGGGTCGGTGCTGCCGCTCGTCCTCGGCCTGGCGGGCGTGATCGTGCTGTGGGTGATGTACTGGTGGGCTTCGCGGTTGCCGAAGGCGACGCCGGTCGTCACGCCGCAGTCGCGGGACGAGGCCGAGGAACGGATCCCGGCGGCGGTCGGTTCCGCATGAACATCTGATTAACAATTCCTGGCACGATTCATAGTTCAACAAAGAAAACGGCTCCCGGCGATTCGTCTTCGCCGGGAGCCGTTTTCTTCGGATTGATCAGTGGTGTCGTGCCTTGCGCACGAAGTGTTCGGCCGCACGCTTGAGGTTGCGCGCCGCAGACAGCAGATCCGGCGGCTCCGCGGAGTGCGGATGGCGGAGTTCGTCGACGGTCCGGCGCAACTCGGCCGCCTCCTGCAGAGTGCGCGCCAGCTCGGCGTGCATCTGCTCGATCTCGTGCCGCTGTGCGGAGACCGTCTCGGCCAGCCGGTCGGTGTCGTTGGCGTGCGCGACGGCCTCGTACTGCATCTGCAGCACCCTGGTGTAGAGGGCGATCCTGTTCGCCTCCAGGGTGGCGATCAGCTTGGAGGACGTGTAGGGCCGCAGTCCCGCCATGATCTTCTCGGCGCCCGGCGCGGTCTTGCGCATCAGGATCCCGAACCCGAACACCGCCGGCACGATCTCGAAGTACCAGTCGTCCGCCCCGGCGGCGGCGACCGCGTCCTCGACCGCGGTCAGCACGCCGTTGCGCTCACCGCCCGCCTCGACCGACCAGGTGAACGCGCCGAGCCCGACCAGGCCGGCCGGGGTCAGCTCGTCGTGGAAGACGGTCGGTCCGTCGGCCGACGACTCGTGCCTGTCCGCACCGGTCAGCGGGGACGGCTCGTAGTACATGTCGCGGCGCGCGCACGGCCACAGCACGTCGTTGAACACGACCACCGCGTTCGGTGCGTTCGCGATGATCCACGCGACCTCGGCGTTCACCACGGCGTAGTTGTGGTCGCCGTCGATGACGTACAGGTCCGCGACCGGCAGCTCGGCCAGCACGGCCGGCGACAGGCTCTCGACGAGGTGCAGGCGCGGGTTCTTGGCCAGCGTCGAGCGCAACTCGTCACTCGGATACGGATCGACGCAGTAGACCTCGTCCGCACCCAGGTCCGTGTAGATCGAACTGACCTGACCGGACTCGACGCCGACCTCGACCACCTTCTTGATCTTCCGGTGGGCGAACACGATCTCGAACTGCTCACGCAACAACGACAGCGAGTGCAGCATCAACGGCAGGCCGCGAGCCACGCGGATCGGGGCGTGCGGATCCTCCCGGCTGCCGATGACGTCAACACCATGGTTCACGAAGCGCCTCCCAATTTGCGGATCGCCACGCGTGCGGCACCGGCGGCCACACCCTTCGCGCCGCGCGCACGATACTCCACGCGCAGACGGCGGCTGATGCGCTCGGCGCGCGAGGTGAGCGACGGCGGGCGTGCGGAGAGATTCGAGAACGACTGCGGCAGCACGGCGAACGCGACGGTGACCTGTCCGGACGACATCGGCGCGCCGAGCCGGTCGGCGATCTTCAGCATGATCGACGCTTCCGGGCTGCCGAACTCGATCATGTTCGCGCCGAGCAACCTGGCCTCGTGGTAGCCCATCCCGACGAAGTCGTCCGGTGTCTCCCAGCGCAACGGCTGGTCCATCGGACGACGGCCCGCGTTGCCGCGCACCTCGATCCAGTCGATGCGCACGACCGCGGGGCGTCCGGGAACGCGCAGACCGAGTTCCAGGGTGTCGTGGTGCTCGAAGTACATCCGGGCGAACGACAGGCCGTTGCGGTTGATCCGCACGCGGCGGCTGCCCGCCTTCTCCCAGCCACCGCCACCGGTCCGGTAGTACAGCGACGTCTTGAACTCCTCGCCGGCCGCCTCGAACACGTCAGGGCTGACGTGTCCCGCCGCAAGAGCCGAACCTGCCGAGGCGAGGCCCGTGTCGGAGGCGGCGAGCAGCGCGGGCCAGAAGGAGTCGCGCATCTTCAGGTCGGCCAGGTCGAGCGGCGACAGGTAGGGCAACGCGGCGACCAGGTCGTCCGGCACCAGCCTGGTGACCGCGCTGGAGCCGAAGTTGTCCTCGTGCACCCAGCTGCCGAACACCGCGGCCTCGCCGGGGGTGGGCGACTTCAGCGCGGACACGAGGATGTTGGCCAGCCGGTCCTTCGCGGTCTGCGACCGGGCGAGGGTCGGCCACGAGCCACCGGAGGCGCGCACGTAGTCGTTCCACAGCCGCTGGAACGCCAGGACACCCTGCTGCACGGCCTGGCGCTCGGCCTGCTGCGTGTGCGGCTCGCTGACCCGGCCGAGCACCGGGGAACCGTCCTCGTTGAACCCGACGAGGGAACCGCACAGGGCGTTGACGCTCTGCTCCAGCACCTCGGGGCTGCGCACGATCGTGTGACACACGTCGGCGGGATGCCCCGCCTGCGCCAGGTAGCCCTCAAGACGCAGGCCCGCACCGTACGCCCGCGCGGAACGGTCGTCGGTGGCCAGGTAGAAGCCGGCGGGCTCGACCTGGATGTCGGCGATCTTCAGCGCGGTGGCCAGCTGACGCTGGATGGTGCCGCCCCAGCCCAGGTCGACCATGATCATTTCCGGCTCGGCAAGGGCACCGACGTCGCTCAGGTGGCGCACCATGCGCTCACGGGTGGCGGTGATGGTGGCCTTGATCCGGTTCTGCAGGTGGGCCGACTCGGTCAGCGCGACGGCGACCCGCTCGGCGATGTCGCCGTTGTCCACCACGGAGTCCAGCTCACCCGCCAGCGCGGGCACCTCGCCGACGCGCAGGTGCAGCACCGACAGCAGCTCGCGAACGCTCAGCTGGTGGCCGCGGCGGACGAACTCGTGCAGCGAGTCGGAGTCGAAGCTGTCGAGTGCGGCGAGGGAGGTGACGTGCCGGGAGAGCCACAGCGGCTTGGCCTCGACGGACCACCCGCGCTCCCGCGCGGCCGCGTTGATCAGGGCGGACAGCATCTCGCCCTCGCGCATCGGGCACCACACCACCTTGGTGCCGTCCTCGTGCGCCCGCCACGCCACCCACTCCGCGAAGCCGGTCAGCACCGGGCCGAGCACGGCGGCGCCGTAGCGCCAGGCGACGTCGGTGCCGGACTCGCTGTCCGCACCGGACGCCTGCAGCGCCTTCGCCCTCAGGCTGGTGATGCCGAAGTCGCCGTGCACGTCGTCGAGGTTCGGGGCGTAGTCCCCGAAGGGGTCCTCCGGCTCGCCCTCGCGCGCGAGCACGACGGACAACGGCTGGTCGATGCGCCGGTAGTGCACCACGCGCATGCCGAGCTCGGCGCCCACCTCGATGTCGGCCACCTCGTTGTCGCCGATGTGGACCACCTGCTCGGCGGACAGGCCCAGTTCGTTGAGCACGATCTCGAACAGGCCGTTGGTCTTGTCGAGGCCGTGCTGGTGGGAGCGGAAGACCTTGGCGTCCTTCAACGCCTCCAGCTCAGGGCGGTCGAGGAGGTAGGACAGCTGCTCTTCGGTGAAGTAGGTGTCCGAGACGAGGACCAGGGGCACGCCGTTGCGGTGCGCCGCGGCGATGAGGTCGGCCATGTGCAGGTCGACGACGGTGAACTCGCGCTCGACCTCCATCTCCACCGCGACGAGCTTCTCCAGCAGGGCGCGGTCGAAGGTGCCGGACGGCATGGCCCGCCAGATGTCGAACAGCGACACCTCGGGACCGAGGTCGCCGTGATCACGGCGGGCCTTGCGCTCGGCCTCGATGCGCATCCGGCGGAAGGTCGCGTCGGTCAGCCACGCAGGGGCGAGTCCTGCGACCCGCAGGCGGGAGCCGATGAGACCGAAAACGTCGGCCGGCCGCGGTACGCGCCGCCACAGAATCGTGTCGAAGATGTCGAACGAGAGCGCTGCGCACGACTTGTCGGCGACTATCCGGTGCACGTCCTCAAGAAGGGCGTGCGCACTCTTATCCGCATCGATCATTACGTCCACCCCTACTGATTGGCTTGCTATGAAGAGCCATGGGGCGGTGCAGCGTCGCGAACGCCCACGTGCCTCCCATCGACATTCGGCGCCACCTTACCCGTCGTTTGAATCGCGCAGACGCGACCTCGTGGCGACCCGACTACGCCTCTGGGCGTGCCGACCTCGTCGCACCCACGGACGCGATGACGACACAGCACACGGCGACCCACTGCGCCGGCTTGAGATGCTCGCCGAGCAGCAGCAGACCGGCCAGTGCGGCCACCGCCGGCTCCAGCGACATCAAGATCCCGAACACCCGCGGAGGCATGCGCCGCAACGCTTCCAGCTCCAGCGAGTACGGGATCACCGACGACATCAACGCCACCGCGAACCCCGCGGCCAGCACGACCGGGTCGAGCATCGCGGTCCCGGCGGACGAGACGCCGAACGGCAGCGCGACCGCCGCGCCCACCACCATGGCGAGCGCGAGGCCCTTGCCGTCGGAGGTCTTGCTGCCCAGCTTGGCCGTCACCAGGATGTACGCTGCCCAGCACGCGCCCGCGGCCAGCGCGAAGAGCACGCCTGACAACGCCAGCCCGCCCTGCACGCGCGTCAGCAGCACCACGCCGACCCCCGCGAGCAGCACCCACAGTCCGTCGAGCCATCGCCGGGAGCCGGCGACGGCCACCGCCAGCGGGCCGAGGAACTCGATCGTCACGGCCGCGCCGAGCGGGATGCGGGCGAGTGCGGCGTAGAAGCAGAGGTTCATCACGGCGAGCACCACGCCGTAGGTCACGACGACCAGCAACGTCCTGCGGTCCATGCGGAGCGACGGACGCCAGATCACGACCAGCACGAGCGCGGCGACGACGAGGCGCAGCGTCACCGTGCCCGCCGCGCCCGCGACCGTGAACAGCTGCTTCGCGACGGCCGCGCCGACCTGCACGCTCACGATGCCGAGCAGCACCAGCGCGGTCGGTGGAATCCCGCCCATCAGCCGTGCGACTGGGAGCCGGTCCGCGTGAGCCATGGCCCCATCCTGACTCACGGCCTTGCGGCGAAGCATCCGAGTAAACGGCTCGGTGGGGCAGCACACACGGACCTCACTCACCGTGTTCTCACTTTCGGCGTGCGACGCTCACCTCCCTGGAGTGAGAACGAGAGTGAGGACATCTGTGCGTCGCGCTGCCTTGGCCCTATTGGCAGTGAGCGTGCTGACGGCGTGCAGCGCGGGACCTTCGACCCGGCCGGTGATCGCGGTCAAGGGCGAGGAGAACCAGCCCGTCGACCAGAGCACGCTCGCCGGGCCGCAGCCAGTGCCGCCGCTCAGCGAGTACAAGAAGGACTCGCTGGGCTGGTCGCCGTGCAACGAGCAGATGAAGGACCGCCTCGGCACCGACGTTCCCCAGGGCGACCTGACCTACGAGTGCGCGCGCATGACCGTGGTGCTCGACCCGCCCGGACGTCCGGGACGCGGCACGCTCGGCATCGGGTTGATGCGCGTCGGCACGGGCAAGAGCGCTCTGGTCGTCGTCAACGACCCCGGTGGCGAGCCAGGCACGATGAAGGCCGCACGGCTCGCGGCGGCGTTGCCGAAGGACATCCTCAGCACGTACACGATCATCGGCATGGACCGCCGCGGCACGGGCCGTTCGGACGGCATGTCGTGCGTGCCACCGGCAACGCGCGCGCAGCTCGTCGAGTACGACCCCGCTCAGACCGAGCAGTCGAGCCTGGTCGTCGCCGCCGGTGAGGCGTCGCAGGAGTGCGTGCTCGACCTCGAAGGCAGGCTGACGGCGTTCGACTCGTGGCGAGCGGCCGCCGACCTCGAACGCCTCCGCGACTACCTCGGCACCGATCGCCTCAACGCCGTGGGCGTCGGCGAGGGTTCGCGCGTCCTCACGACCTACGCCCAGCGCTACCCGAACCGCATCGGCCGCATGGTGCTCGACGGCGCCCCGGACCCGGCGCTCGACCAGGTCGGCGTCCTGGAGTCCCGTGCCACGGCCGCCGAGGCGACGTTCGAGGCGTTCAGCCGCGACTGCAAGACCCGCGGCTGCGCGTTGGCCGACCCACGCGGAGACGTCCAGGCACTCCTCTCACAGCTGCGCAACACCCGCTTGCGCGGCGAGTACGTCGACCTCACTCCCGGCTCCGCACTGAACGCGATCCTGACGGGCCTCGCCGACCGCAAGCGCTGGCCCGCGCTGGCCGACGCGATCGCGAAGGCCCGCGGCGGCGACGGCAGCGGCCTGTTCACGCTGCTCGACCCGCTCGTGAACGACCTCGACGAGAACCCGCCCCGCTTCGACGCGGGCCTGGTGATCGGCTGCAACGACACCGCGACCCGCATCCCGCCGGACCGCGTGAAGGCCCTCACCGCCGACTGGCAGAGCAAGCACCCGATGTTCGGCGCCCTCCTCGCCCGCCAACTGCTGCACTGCAACCCGTTCCCGCCGCCCAAGGCCGAGAAGCTCGACCAGCTGAAGAGCGCGCCGCCGATCGTGGTGCTCAGCACGGCCAACGACGTCGCGACGCCCGCGTCCGGCACCGAGCACACGGCGCAGCGGCTGCCGGGGTCGGTGTTGATCGGCTGGCAGGGCAGCGGGCACGGGGCGTTGACGCTCTCCGGCTGCGCGACGACCGCCGTGCGCGACTACCTGATCGACGCGAAGGTGCCGTCGAACGGCACCGTCTGCCCTCCGTGACAGGACCCTAGACCTGTTGTCCCGCCACGATTCGATGACCTTGCTCCGCGACCTCGTCGGCGCCGGCCGGGTCGACACCGAGGCGTGGACGGGAGCTCTCGCAACGTTCACCGATCTCGGCGCACCCCAGGCTTCGGATGTGCGCCAACAACTTCAAGCACTCGGGGACCCCGAAGAGGCGTGACAGCCGGACATGACTCGGGGAGTTCTCCGCGACCACAGCGCGGAAAACTCCCCAGGCCGAATTCTGATGTCAGCAGCTGGAACAGCAGCCGCAGCCGGGACCCGTGCACCCGGAACAGCACCCACACGTACCCATCAGGGCCTCCCCGTACTCCAAGCCGGACCTGCGCGGGACCTCCGCGTCTCCCACGGTCCGCCCCGGCACCAGCCCTGGGAAGCCCCCTCACCCGAACGCGTGCGGACAACCACCGAGGCGTCGCAGCGCGTGACCCCGCTACGCGCCCAGGTCGTCCAAAGCCTTCTGCGCTGCCTCCAGTTCGGCGCGCAACTGCTCCACGCGGGCCAGTTGCTGAGCACGCGCCGCGTTCAGGACGCCCTCGACGATCTCGGCGACCTCCGGTGTGAGCAGCTTCGCGGCCTGGGCGACGGCGGCCGGCGACACCGGGGTCGGGCGGACCGACCTGCGCGTGCCCTGCAGCACCTCCACGGTCCACTCGCCCTCGCCGGCGGACGTGAGCGTCACGGTGACCTCGGGTGTGGCGCCCTTGGCGGACGACTTGCGCGCCGGCTTGGGCGCGGGAGCTGCTTCCACCACGGGAGCGGGCTTCGGCTTGGGGGCCGCGGGCTTCACCGGCGCCTCCGGAACGTAGGGGTAGAGGATCTCAGTCTCTCGCGGCGGCTCCGGCGGCGCAGGGGCCGGTGGCTTCTTGCGCGGCGGCGGCTTCACCAGCGTCAGCTCGGCAGGGCCGAACGACATCTCGTCCTTCGACCCGGTCGGCCGCACCTGGATGAAATCGCCCTCTTCCGGTTCGGTGAAGGCGAGGAGCTTCGCCGACCTCCCCGCCTCCATGCCCACCGCGGCCGCCGTGAACCACACCATCGGCTGCGTTCCTTCGTTCAGCTGCGAGCGCAGGCTGTCGACGTCCTCCGCCGACAGCCCGCTCTTCTTCGCCATCGCGCTGCCTCCCGCCGTTCGAACACCTGTGCCCCAGCATGCCCTACACCCCTGACAATTCTGAGCACCGGGTCCAACAGCAAGATCAGTTACCCAAAAGTTCTACGGAGTTCCGTCGGTCCCGCAGATGTAGCCCGCGTTGATGCAGTTGCGGACCCGTCGTTCCAGCTCGGCCTGGTCCCACGCGTTCATGAAGTCACCGTGGAACGTGTAGCCGGGCGCGCTGGTCACGTTCACCCCGTTGACCGTGCCTCCCAACGACAACCCGGTCCCGTTCACCGGATAGGTGATCAGGAACTCGAGCCGCGGCACCACCACCGGGTGCGAGGCCGGGCAGACCAGCCCGACCGCGAACGCCATGTGGTCGCGGTGGTTCGCCGAGTCCAGGTCGTGGCCGTTCCAGCAGGTCGGGAAGTCCAGATAGGTCTCGACCTTGGTGCCGGGCGGGCAGTTGAGGAAGTTGCGGTCCGACGGCGACTGCGTGGTGCACGACCACCGCGCCGCCGGGTTCTGGTCGGGCGACGTGGCCTTCGAGTTGCCGACGACGTACCGCAGCCCCTGCGGATGCGCGACGGCCCGCTGCCGGTCGTGAATGCCCTGGTAGTAGATCGTCACGCTGTCCGGCGCGACGGCCTGCCCGTTCTTGTACAGCGTCGGCACCCAGTACGCCGACTTGTCCGCGATCGGGTTGCAGTTCGTCGTCCCGGCTTTGAGCGACGTCAACGTCGACCGCGCGTCCGTCGTCCGGTTGCCGAAGAACTCGTGCATGTGCGACACGCCCGACTGGTTCTGGAACACGATCGGGTCATCCTGCCGGCGATGACTGGCCGCGCAGGTGGCCCGGAACTCCGAGCCCGGAATCGCCTGCTGCTCCACCATGGCCTGCGCCTGCTCGGCGCTGTAAACGTAACTGTGCCCCGCGTGGGACACCGACGGCCGGCTTACGACGTGTCCTGCCGCCATGAGCGACACCACCACCGCCGCGATGCCGATCGCTCCTCGAATCCGCACGTGCATGGAATCTCCTCTCGCACCACAGTGTGTGAGAGCGCTCTCATGACAAACGGTAAACCCTATTGCCAGTGCGTGTCCACGTGAGGGTTGCTCAGGCTTCTTCGGCGCGCAGCCGGTACTCGCACCCGTACTCGACCGCGTACGACAGGTCGTAGATGTGGACGATCTTGGGTCCACCGTGCAGGTGCACGTACGTCACGGTCTGCTTCGGATCTTCGGGCGTGGCCGGCAACGAGTCGACCCGCCCGTCGAGAGGGCCGCCGACGTACCGCACGACATACGGCTGGGACACAGGCGACCTCCTCTCACGTCCCCCACATTCTACGAGGTCGGCAGCTGGATTCGTCCCCTATGCAGCCGGTTGGCTCACTGCCCGAACCACCTTTCGGCCAGTTCGTCGAGCGTGTCAGCCTGCGGCATGCCTTCCATGAACCACGGCACATTGCTGTACACGTGCAACAGCGTGTAAGCCATCACCCGCCGCGGCTCCGGCACGCGCCCGTACGCGTCGACCATCGCCTTCCAACACTCTTTGTCACCCTTCGTCACGAAGATGCCCGCTCCGACGAACTCGTACTCGAACGCCCCGCGCATCGCCGGCTCGAAGTCGAACAGCCCGGACAGCTTCCCGTTCTGCTGCAACAGGTGCACGCTCATCACCTCGGTGTGCAGCAACACCTCTCCACTCGGCAGATCCACACTGTCGAGGAACTCCGGGATCTGCTCCAGCCAACGCTCGTCCAGCTTGCGCTTCCGTTGCTGCTCAACACATCCGGCACGTTGCTCAGCCACGAACGCCGCCCAGTCCCGCGGCTCCAGCACGGCCGGCGGCTCGACCTCGTGCAGCGCCTTGAGCGCCTCCCCGAGCTGCACGCTGATCTCAACGTCCGGCACCGCGGGCTCCTCGCCGTGCAGCCGCGACATCAGCACGTACGCCCACTCGTCGAGGACTCCCGTGTCGTGCAGCTTCGGCGTCGGCACCGGCAACCGGCCGTGCAGCGCCTCCATGACCGCGACCTCGGTCGGCACCTCGTCGTGGTGCTCCGGCGGCCACAGCTTCAGCACCAGGTCGTCACCGATGGCGAAGACGGGCAACGAGCCCTCCTCGAACCGCACCACATCCCCGCGCAGGCCGAGGCGGTCGCGCAGCAGTTCACCGTCAGGCTCCATGCGGTGATCTTGACCTGGCAGGCAACCGAATTAGCCCACCGGCTTCCTGAGCACCTCGGTGAGGGCCGACACGCTGTGCTCGCCGTGCCCGGCCGCGAGCGCCCGCCGCACCAGGTCGTGCAGCGGCGCGAGCCAGGTGGTGTCGACGTTCGTCTCCGCGGCCAGCTCGTGGTCGTGCGCCTCGGCCGCGAGGAACAGGTTCACCGACGAGGCGGCATCGGTGTAGTCGCCGCGGTCGATCTCCCCGGCGTAGAGCGGCAACAAGGACTTGATCATGTCCAGCCACTTCCCCGCGAACCGGACCATGCTGCTCACCGGAAGCCCTCGGGACTGCAGCACGGCGGCGCCCTGGAAGTAACCCACGAGCGCGGGCAGCAGCATCGCACCCACCGCCATCTCGTACAGGGCGGCGAGATCGGCCTCGTCCCCGAGGTGGACGGTGTCACCGCCCAGCACCTTCAGCGTCGTCTCGTACTCGGCGAACACCGTGCTGTCGCCGCCGTAGTACAGCAACGTGTCCGGCGCTCCGACCGCCGACGGCACGTTCTTGACCGCTCCTGCCAGGAAGCGGGCACCGCGGCCGGTCGCCCAAGCGGCCATGGCACGGGCACCGGCGGGCGAGCCGCTGTTCAAGGTGACGAGGGCACGCCCCGACAACGCGGCCGGTTCCAGAACGGAACTGGTGTCCTCGAACGTCGTCAGGCACGTGATGACGAGCGGGCTCGCCTCGGCCGCGGCCGCCGCGGTCTCCGCTTCCACAGCCCCCTTGGCCACCAGCGGTGCGGCCTTGGCAGGCGTGCGGTTCCACACCGTCGTCGGGTGGCCGGCGTCGACCAACGCCTCCGCCAGCGCCCGGCCCATCGAACCCAGCCCGAGCACGGACACGGGCGTGCGGCTTTCCCCAGACATGCGTCAACTCCAAAGGATTAGTCGAATCTGCGCGAATTCGCTGATCAGCGCTTCGTTCTCATCCTGAGCCGCCGCACACAATTGATCAAGTACCTACAATTTTGTCAGGTACCAACACTTTTGTTCGTGGGAGTGCTCATGGCCAAGCGGACCTACACCTGCGGCCTCGACGCCGCCATCGCCGTCATGGGCGGCAAGTGGAAGGGACTGATCCTGTTCGCACTGGGCGACGGACCGCTGCGCTTCGGGGAGCTGCGGCGTGCGGTGCCCGGCATCAGCGAACGGATGCTGATCCTTCAGCTGCGCGAGATGGAGGCCAGCGGCCTGCTGAGCCGCGAGTCCTACCACCAGGTGCCGCCCAGGGTGGAGTACTCGCTGACCGACTTCGGCCGCTCCCTCAACGAGGTGCTCGCCCCACTCGGCGAGTGGGGCGAGCAGCACCTGGAGCGCATCGAGGCGATTCCCTAAGGCTTGCGAGCGCGCGACGGCTGCACCCGCATCGGCTCGCCCGGCATTTTCGGGTAGTCCGGCGGATACGGCATCTCGCCACGCGGATCAGCGGCGTACCACTCCAGCAACGTCTCGATCCCGAACGCCTCCGAATCCAGCCCCTCGTGCGGATTGCCGCGCTCCTCCAAGTACTTCGGCACCGTCAGCACGTCGAAGTCGTCCGGATCCACAGTGGACAGTTCAGCCCAGGTGACCGGCGTCGACACGGTAGCGCGAGGAGTCCCCCGCACCGACCAGGCAGAGGCGATCGTGCGGTCACGAGCCGCCTGGTTGAAGTCGATGAAGACGCGAGAACCGCGCTCTTCCTTCCACCACGCCGAAGTCGCCTGATCGGGGGCCCGCTTCTCCACCTCGCGAGCCAGCGCGATCACCGCGTGCCGCACGTCGATGAAGTCCCACTCAGGCCGAATCCGCACGGCAACGTGGATGCCACGACCACCGGAAGTCTTCGGATAGCCCACCAGCCCAGCGTCAGCGAGCACCTCGCGCAGAACACCAGCAACGGCAGCCGCATCACGGAAATCAGTCCCCGGCTGCGGGTCCAGGTCAATGCGCAGCTCATCCGGGTGGTCGACGTCGGAACGACGCACCGGCCACGGGTGGAAGTCGAAAGTGCCGAGGTTGGCGGCCCACACGATCACAGCTTCGGAGGTCGGGCAGATCTCGTCGGCAGGACGGCCGGAAGGAAAACGCACCTGCACGGTCTCGACGAACGATGGGGCGCCCTTGGGCACGCGCTTCTGGTAGAACGCCTCGCCCTCGACGCCGTCGACGTAGCGCTTCAACACCACCGGACGGTCACGCAGCACGGTCAGCAACACCGGAGCGACGGTGCGGTAGTACTCGACCACCTGACCCTTGGTGATTCCCCGCGCGGGGAAGTACGGCTTGTCCGGGTTGGACACCCGCACCAGCTGGTCACCGACTTCGAGCTCGATCGCCTTCGACTTGGCAGCCACGTCAGAACACTAAAGGCCCCGGACGAACGCCGCGAGCGCCAACTCGAAGCTGTCGCGGTCCAGTTCGCGGGCAACGCCGGGCAGCAGGTGGGCGCGGTCGAGGTGCGGGTAGCGGCCGGAGTAGTCGGCGGGGTCGGCGGAGAAGCCGCTGGAGAACGTGCTCAAAGCAGAGCCGAACACGATGTACATCAGGCCCGCGGCGATCATCGTGGCCTCACGTCGTGACCAGCCGGCCTCGACCAGGGCGCCGTGCAGCAGGTCCAGCCGCTGAAGCGACTCGTCACGACCGGCCGGGCCGTATGCCAGGAACGGCACGATGTTCGGGTGCGACGACAGAGCCGCACGGTACGAGCGCGCGCACCGCAAAAGCCCCTCACGCCAGTCCACGGAGAAACCCGAGACGTCGACCGACGACAAGATCGACGATGCGATGTCGTTCAGGAGCTGGTCCTTGGTGCGGACGTGCCCGTACAGCGAGGCGGCCTGCACGCCCAGCTCAGCGGCCAGCTTGCGCATCGACAGGCCGTCGAGGCCGTCGCGGTCGATGATGGCCAGAGCCGTCGACCGGATGCGATCGGGGCTCAGCAGAGGGGTGCTCGGCCGGGGCATGTGGGTTAACCTAACACTGTTCGGTTAATCGGGAGGACCCGTGGACTTGATGCTTTCGGACGAACACCGGCAGCTCAGGGAGCTGGCGCGGCGCTTCACTGACGAGCGCATCGTCCCCCACGCGACGCGCTGGGACCGCGAGGAGGCGATCGACCGGGACCTGGTCCCGCAGCTCGGCGCGACGGGGTTCCTCGGGCTCGGCATCGACGAGCGCTACGGCGGGTCCGGCGGCGACAACCTGGCGTACTGCCTGGTCCTGGAAGAGGTCGCACGGGGTGACAGCGCCGTGCGAGGCATCATCTCCGTGTCGCTCGGCCTGGTCGCCAAGTCGATCGCGAAACACGGCACCGAAGAGCAGAAACAACGCTGGCTGCCCGGTCTCACCAGTGGCACGCAAGTCGGCTGTTTCGCGCTCACCGAACCCGGCACCGGCAGCGACGCGGGCAGCCTCGTCACCAAAGCCACCAAAACGGACAACGGCTGGCGGATCAACGGCCGCAAGGTCTTCATCACCAACGGCACGTGGGCGGACATCGCCTTGACGTTCGCCCGTACCGGCGGACCAGGCCCGAAGGGCATCTCCGCGTTCCTGATCCCCACCGAAACCAAGGGCTTCACCGCCACCGAGATCAAGGGCAAGCTCGGCATGCGCGGCCAGGCCACCGCCGAGATCACCCTCGACGACGTGGAGGTCGGACACGACGCCCTGCTCAGCGAACAGGGCTTCAAGCTGGCGATGCAGGCGCTCGACAAGGGCCGCATGTCCGTCGCCGCGGGCTGTGTCGGCGCGGCCAGAGGAGCCCTGGAAGCCGCCCTCGAGTACGCCAAAGAACGCGAGCAGTTCGGCAAGCCCATCGCAGGCTTCCAGCTCGTTCAAGAACTCCTGGCCGACATGGCCGTGGAAACCGACGCGGCGAGGCTCCTGACCTGGCGCGTCGCCGACCTCGCCGACCGGGACCAGCCGTTCAGCACCGAGGCGAGCATGGCCAAGCTCTACGCCAGCGAGGCCGCGGTCAAAGTCGCCAACAACGCCATCCAGGTCTTCGGCGGCTACGGCTACATCGACGAGTACCCGGTGGGCAAGTACCTCCGGGACGCCCGCGTCACCACCCTCTACGAGGGCACCAGCCAGATCCAGAAGTTGCTCATCGGTCGAGCCCTGACCGGCATCAACGCGTTCCAGTAAAGGAAAAAGGACCATGGACTTCACGCTCGACGAAGAGCAGAAGGAGATCCGCGACTGGGTGCGGACCTTCGTGCGCAAGGAGATCATCCCGCTGGAGCCGGAGGTGCTGCGCCGCGAACGCGCCGGCCAGCCCGGCCTGCCGAAGGACGAGCTGAAGGCGCTGCAGGACAAGGCGAAGCAGGCCGGGTTCTTCGGGGTGCTGACGCCGCAGGAGTACGGCGGCATGGGCCTCGGCGGCATGATGACCGCGCTCATCGAGGCCGAGCTCGGAAGGTCGTTCGTCCCGTTCCGGTTCGGCGGGTACGCGGACAACATCCTGTTCCACGGCAACGAGGAGCAGAAGCAGCGCTACCTGCTGCCGACGATCTCCGGCGAGCGGGTGTCGTGCTTCGCGATCACCGAGCCCGGCGCCGGCAGTGACGCCAAGGCGATCCGCACGACTGCCGTGAAGGACGGCAACGAGTGGGTCATCAACGGTGAGAAGACGTTCATCACGCAGGGCAACGAGGCCGACTTCGTGATGGTGTTCGCCATCACCGACAAGGAGAAGGGCGCCGACGGCGGCGTCACGTGCTTCCTCGTCGACCGCGACATGGGCTGGAAGTCCGAGCCCATCCCGACCATGGGCCAGTGGGGTCCGGCGGCGCTGGTGTTCGACAACGTCCGCGTGCCGGAGGAGAACATCCTCGGCGAGGTCGGCAAGGGCTTCAACCTGGCGATGCAGTGGATCGGCCAGGGCCGCTACCTGCTGCCCGCCCGCGCGCTCGGGTCGGTGGAACGCCTCGTCGAGATGGCGATCGAGCAGGCCAAGAACCGCGTCACGTTCGGCCAGCCCATCGCCGAGTACCAGGCGATCCAGTGGATGATCGCCGACTCCGCGGTCGAGATCGAGGCGCTGCGCTGGCTCGTGCTGCACGCCGCGTGGCTCGTCGACCAGAAGCAGGACTCGCGGCAGGCGCAGTCCATCGCCAAGCTCTACGGCGGCATCAAGGCCAACGAGATCGTCGACCGCGTCCTGCAGATCCACGGCGGCATGGGCTACACGCGCGAGTTGCCGATCGAGCGCTGGTACCGCGAGCTGCGGCTGCTGCGGATCTACGAGGGCACCGACGAGATCCAGCGCCGCACGATCGCCCGCAACCTCCTCAAGGGTCACGCCAGCATCCGGGGCACGCTCGGTTAGTTCTATCTTGGGACAGTGCTCAACCACCGCATCCTCGGCGTCGTCGAACGACAGGTCCGCACCTGGTCGGCCGACGACGCCGAGGTGTACGCGGCGGCGACGGGCGGCTACTCCCCCGCGTTCGCCATCCCCCTCCTGCAGCACGGCGGCCCGCAGCTGGGACTGACCGGCGCCGACATGACCCAGGTCCTGCACGCCGAGCAGTCGCTGTGGCTGCACGGAAGACTCCCGCGAAGCGGCTCCACGATCGTCACCAAGACCGTGACCGGCATCCACGACAAGGGCTCGGGCGCGATCGTCGTCAGCACCTGGGAGTCGGAGTACGCGAGCACGCGTTCGTCGTGCTTCCTCAAGGGCGAAGGCGGTTTCGGCGGCGAACGCGGCGAAACGCGCAGGTTCGGGACACCCGACGCCGAACCCGAGATCAGCTTCTTCCAGACGTCCAACGACCAGGCGTTGCGCTACTGCGAGACCGGCGACGTGAACCCGATGCACCACGACCCGGAGTTCGCCGGACGGGCCGGGTTCCCGAGGCCCATCCTGCACGGCCTGTGCACGCTCGGAATCACCGTGCGCGGCAAGGACTTCACCGAGCTGCACGCCCGGTTCACCGCCCCGGTGCTGCCCGGCGACGAGCTCAGGATCGAACACTGGCCCACCGGCGAGTTCCGCACGTGGGCAGGCACCAGCCAGGTAATCATCGGATGGCTTCGGTTTTCCGAAGTGGACGGCCGCCGAAATTCCGGACGATCGGGGGCATGAGCACTGCCCTGGCGACCGTGGACTCCGGACTCGAACCGGTGCGCGTTGCGGTGGAGTCCCGAGACCTGATCAGCGCGGCCGGCGTGACCCATCTGCTGAAGACATCACCGCGCGTGCGAGTGGTGCAGGACCGCACAGACGCGCATGTCTTACTCGCCCTCGTCAACGAGCTGTGCGCGCAACAGGCGGCACGGCTGCGAGCCATCGGCTCGTCGAGAATCGTGGTCATCGCCGCACGGGTGCACGACCTCACACCGTCGATCGCCGCACAGGCCGGACTCGCGAACCCGTTGCGGCGCGCGGACGTCAACGCCGAACGCCTGATCCGGCTGCTCGTCAACGGTCATGCGGTGCAGGAACGATCTCCGGTGCTCAACGACCGCGATCTGCAGCTGCTGCGGCTGCTCGCCGACGGCGCGACGATCGCCGAGGTGGCCGCGCGGCTGTTCTGCTCGGAACGGACCGTGAAGTACGCGTTGCACCAGCTACTGGAACGGTTCGGGCTGCGCAACCGGGTGCACGCGGTGGCCTGGGCCATCCGTTCCAACCTGCTCTAAGCCGCGCGGGAAGCGTGGTACTGGTCCCAGGTGATCGTGCCCTGCAGCACGTCGTGCACGTCGTGCTCGGGTGCGGCGGGCACGATCGGTTCGGCGTTCCCGGACATGGTGAAGGCTCCCGTCGTTTCGTTGCTGTTGATGGCAAAGACGACGGGAGCGACGGGAGCGGTTCACATCCGTTTGGGTGACAACGAGTCTCAAATGGGGTCTCAACTGGGACCGAAGACCGAGGACAGCTGCACCCGCCTGCTGATCCCGGCCTTGCGGTAGACACGGGTCAGGTGCAGCTCCACCGCGCGTTGGGTGACGTTGAACCGCGTGGCGATCTCGCGGTTCGTCTCCCCTTCCAACGCCAGCTCCACGATGCGCGACTCGTGCGGCGTGAGCTTTCCCCACGCGCCACCGCGCACCAGTGCCGGACGCTCGGTCAATGCCGAACGCGCCAGATCCACCAGATCGGCCGCCCCGGCACGTTCGGCGTCGGCCAGCGCGGCCCGCGGCGCACCGAGCGCGAGGTGCAGGCGCGCCCGCTCGTGCAGCAACCAAATGCACACCCACGCCGGTGGCAAGTCACCCGTGTAACCGAGCCGCACCAACATCTCCCGCGCCTCACCGGACCGTCCGCTGTCCACACAGCACGCGACGAAAGCTGCCGCGCCCAACGCCACGCAGCCCCGAGCCGGCGACGCCTGAGCAAGATCGCGCATGAGCTGGAACACCTCGGCGTGGTGACCGCCCGACCGGTGCGCCCACATCTCCAGCGCCGTCAGCCAGTCGTTCTCCGCTCCGACGAGCCGGGCCCGCAGCCGCGGCAGGTGCTCCAGCACCGCGGCCGATCCGGTGCGCAGCAGGCCGAGCCCGGCGAAGACGAGCGCCGGCAACACCAGCGGCCCGCTCTCCGGCAGATCGCGCAGTGCCGCCTCCGGATCCGCCGGAACGACAGGGGAACTCGCCAGCACACCCAGGACGTCCTCGTCGCACTGCCAGTCCAGCGCCACCGCGGCGAGCCAGTCCAACGGCTCCCCGGTCGCGGAAAGCCGTTGCCGCGCAAGCTCATCGGCCCGCGGCGCAATCCCGCACCGCAGGTGGAGATCCGCCATCCCGATCGTCAGCTGTGCGGCGGTCGGCGAGTCCGCCGGTTCCCGCAGAGCCGCGCGCAGGCACCTCACCGCCTGCTCCGGCCGTCCAGCCGCCCGATGCAGTCGCGCCGCGCTGTGCAACAGTGGAGCAACCCACTGCGCCCCAAGGGGTTGGGCGCACGCCACGACGTGCTCGGCCACCGCGACCGGCGGTTCGCACCGCCGCTGCATGACGTCGGAAGCCCTGCGGTGCAGGCGGTCCCGGGCCTCGGGCTCCATCTCGTGCCGGATCGCGTGGCCCAGCGCAGGTGACTGGATCCGCATCGGATCGGCCACAGCCAGGCGTGCGTCGACCAGGCGCTCGAACGCGCCGAGCGTGCGGAACGAGTCCATCCCGGCGACCTCGCCCAGCAGATCCAGGGGTGCGTTCCCCAGCACGGCGAGCGCGCGGGCCACCGTGACCGCATCGGCGTCCAGCACCTGCCAGTGCCGCCGCACCGCCCGCAACAGGCGCGGCAACCGCAGCCAGGGCAGCTTTTCCCGCAACGAGAGGTCCGGCACGAGGTCCAGCACGTCGCTCACCACTCCCGGTGCGCCCCCGCTGTACTCGAGGCACAGCGCGGTCAGCTCGGGCGCGGCCTCGACGTCGAACCGGCGCCGGATCAGCTCGGCCACGGCGTCGGCGTCCACCGGCCGCAACGGCACCCGCACGGCGTCCGGCACGAGGCCTTCCACGGCACCGTCCGCGGCGAGCACCACGGGGCCGCGGAACCGGGCCAGCCGCTCGACATCCTCGGCGGAGAGCTGTTCGACGTCGTCCACGAGCAGCAACGTGTCGCCCTCGGACAACACCCGCAGCCCGCGCACCGGTCGCATCCCGCTGCGCACCGCGATCGATGACGCGACGGACAGCATCGCGCTCTTGCCCATGCCAGTCGCGCCGTGCACGACGCACGACCGTTCACCACCACTGAGCGCGTCTGTCAAGGCGGCGATCTCGCGCTCTCGTCCCACCAGCACACCACCGGCCTGGCGCACGACGGCCTCGACGAGACCGGGGCGGAGCGGGGCAACCATGCCTTCCAGCAAAACGTGCGCGACGGGCAAGAACCATGCAGAAGAACCGGCAGAAGTTCCGCAGGTCTGCCCGTTCGCACAGCCCGCGCGGACCGCATTGGTAAATGACAACGACCGACCTTGAACCAATTCACCGCCGGTTACGTGACACCTGCTGAACACCGGCGAACATCTCAGGGAGTCCCGATGCGGGTCGCGTCACGCACCGTCTTCGACTTCGTCCGCCCGGACGGCAACACCGCTCCGGTCGAGACCGAGCTGATCTACCAGGCGGACGACCCGTTCGCGGTGACGATGAACTTCCACGCGGGCGGCGGGGTCGCGGCCTGGATCATGGGCAGGGACCTGCTCGCCGAGGGCATGACGGCACCGACGGGCCTCGGCGACGTGCGGTTGCGTCCCGCCGGCGGCCGCGCTCTCATCCTGGAGCTGGTCTCCGACCGGCACGTCACCGTGTTCCGGCTGCCGGCCGGGACGCTGCGCAAGTTCCTCGACGCCACCTACCGGCTCGTGCCGCCCGGTGCCGAGCACTTCGACGCGGACGCCTTCCTCGCGACCGTTCTGCAGTGACCTACACAGCGAGGCTCAGCGCCTCTTTCAGCTTCTGCCGCAAAGCGGTCATACCGGGCGACGCGTAACCGTCCGACTCCGCGAGCGCACGAACTCGATGCCTGGTCGCCGCGTCGTGATCACCCATGCGGTCGCACACGTCCGCGAGAGAGATGAGCACGGACACCGTCACCTCCGGGTCCACCACCCACTCCGCGGCGACGGCGAGCAGGTCACGGGCCTCGGCGAGACGACCGGCGCTGCTCAACGCGAGGCCACGGGTGTGCTGCACGAGCGCGCGCACGCTCGGCACGGACTCGCCGATGAGCGCCTCCGCCTCGGCCACGACGCCGAGCGCCGCCTCGTGGTCACCGGCCGCCGTGAGGCTGTCCGCGAGCCGCAGCAGCAGTTGCGCGAGGTTCTCGTTACCGACACCTTTGCCGTGCACGGCGCGTTCCTCGGCGATGCACGCGCGATGCGTTTCGACGGCGTCGTCGAAACGTCCCATGCGTTGCAGCAGCACCCCGGCGTACGACAGCGCGATCACCACACCGAGCGGCAACCCGGCTTCGCGGAACAGCTCGGCGGCGAGCCTGGCGTGCCTGACGCCCTCGGCGTGGCTGCTGACGCGGGTCTCGATGGCCGCGCGGTAGTAGTGCGCCCAGGCCGTTTCGAGCACTGAACCGCACTCCTCCGCGACCCGCAGGGCTTCGTGATGCGCCTCCAACGCCAACGGGATGTTCGTGACCCTGGCGACGTGCACCCAAGTCGTGAAGTTGAGCTGCTGCGCCAGCTCCACCGGCCGGTCGAGCGCCCTGGCCGCCTCGACACCCGCCGAGTAGACCTCCAGCCACAGGTCGCCGGCACCGCGGTGGTCGGAGTACCAGTGCATCGACTGCGCCAGCGCCAGCACCTGCTCGGTCGAACCATCGGCGATGGCCTCCCGGAACGCGCCACGCCAGTTCGCCAGCTCGGCGGAGAGCCAGCGGTCCGCGCTCACCAGGTCTGACGCACCTTGCTCGTCGGGGTGGAACGACGACGCGGCGAGCGTTGCGGTCGTGAGCAGCCAATCGCGCGTGCGCAGGCGGTGTGTCTCGAGGTCGGGTTCCTCGCTGTGCAAGCGTTCGCGCGCGTAGTCACGGATCAGGTCGTGGCACGAGTACCGGCCAGGAACGTCCGGCCGCAGCAGCGATGCGTCGACGAGTTCCTCCAGCAACGTCTCCGCGTCGTCCGCCGGAATGTCCGCGGCGATCGCGGCCAGCGCAACGGACGTGTCCGGCCCGTGCACCAGCGCGAGCCTGCGGAAGATCGTCTGGGTTTCCGGGGCGAGCTGGCGGTAGGACAGCCCGAACGCGCTGCGGACCTGGACATCCCCGGTCGCGAGCACGTCGAGGCGTGCGCGTTCGTCGGAGAGCTGGTCGGCGAGGTGGCGCACCGACCACGCGGTGCGGCCGGTCAGCCGGTGACCCGCGATGGCGAGCGCCAGCGGAACTCCCCCGCACAGCGTCGCGACCAGGTCGGCGGACTCCTGGTCGGCCCTGATCCGGTCGGCGCCGGCGGCCGCGGCGAGCAGTTCGACGGCATCGTCGTAGCACAGCGGGCCGAGGTCGAAGCGGTACCGGCAGTCCAGGCCCGCCAGCACGTTGCGGCTGGTCACGAGCACGAGCGAACCGGGGCTCGCGGCGAGCAGCGGCCGGACCTGTGCCTCGTTCGCGGCGTTGTCGAGCACGAGCAGCACGGTCCGTTCCCGCAGCATCGACCGGTACAGGCGGAAACGGTCGTCCGCGTCCGACGGCATCCGCGCGTCCTGCACCCCGAACGCCCGCAGCACCCGTTCGGACGCCCGTTCCGGTATGAGCGGGGCGGGATCCTTGCCGCGCAGATCGAGGTAGAGGCAACCGTCGGTGAACGTGGTGGCGAACTGGTGGGCCGCGTCGACCGCGAGAGAGGTCTTGCCGACGCCGGGCGGTCCGTGCAGGACGACGACGTCCAGTGCCGACGACGCCGCCGCGCGCTTGATGCACTCGGCGAGGTCCTGCTGCTCCTGAGTGCGGCCGATCAAAGCCTTGGCGGGTGGCGGTGCGCAGTCGGTGCGTACTGGCCGGGAACCGGTGGTCTCGGACGACCGGGCGAGCGCGACGAACTCGGTCGCCTCCGTGCCTTCGAGGCCGAGCCCGGTCACCAGCAGGTCGACCGTCTGCGCCTGCGGGGTCTGCACGCGGCCGCGTTCGAGGTCGCTCAACGCACGCACGCTCAGGCCGGTGCGGGCGGCGAGATCTTCCTGGGTGAGGGCCGCCCGGCGCCGGTAGAACCTCAGGAACTCGCTGAAGGTGGTCGCCCTCATTCCCGCGAGTCTCGCAGATGATGTTGATACGCGCTGCTGTCGCCGAGCGCGCGCAACGTCTTGAGGTCCTCATCGGACTCCGCGATCCGGCCGGCCGAACGGTGAGCCTCGGCGCGATGCCAGAGTGCGCGCGCACGCCAGGACTTCATCTGTGCGCGTTCATAGACCTGTTCGGCCTCAGTCAGCGCTGAGACTGCCTCGTCCGGTCTGTCGGCGTCTGTCAGTGCGAGGCCGAGCCACCAGAGCGTGCGGCCGAGCGCTGACAGTTCGTAGGTGGTGCTTGCGAAGGCCCTCAGCTCGTTCGCGACATCTGTGTGTACGGCGACGGCGGCTTGCGGACGGTTCATCCGTTGCCACAGCACGCCGAGCACAGACCGCGCGTAGAGCACGTCCACCGGCTCACGCATCCACTCGATCGCCTTGAGACACACGCGTTCCGCCTCGTCGAGGTCGCCGAGCCCGCTGTGCGAGGCCGCCGCGACGAGCCACACCCACCCGATGTGCCCCAGCTCGCCCGACTCCTCAGCGCGCTGGGCCGCGCGGGTCAGCACCTCCAGCGCGTCCGCCGGCCGGCCGACCACGTCGAACAGCACCCAGCCGAGCTGGCTGAGCACCACGATCTCCTGCCACGGTTCGCGCGTGCACGCCAGGGCGGCGCGGTAGATGCGTTCCCAGACCGGGCTCGGTTCGATGGCGGCGTAGTGCGAGAGTGCGATCACCGCGCGCGCCACCTCGTCGTGCAGGCCTTGGCACTGCGCCTGTTCGACGATCTCCGGCATCAGGTCGCGGTGGTCGTCCAGCCAGCGCCGCGCCGTTGCGATGTCCATGTGACCCTGGGCTTGCACGCGTCGTGCGTCGCCCGTCTGTCCGAAGAGGACTCCTGCGGTGACGGTGGTTTCCAGCAGCCAGGCCAACATTCTCCGGCTGGCGTCGTCATCGGCGTCGGTCAGGTCCTTGGCGAAGGTGCGGACGAGACCGTGGATCGAGTAACCGTGGTCGTCGGGGTCGAGCAGGCTGACGTCGGTGAGCTCCTCCAGCGCCTCTTCCGCTGCCGCGACGCTGATGCCCGCGAGCTCGGCGGCGAGCTCCGCGGTGACGTGGGTGCCGATCAGCAGCCCCAGCCTGCGGAACACGAGCCGCGCGTGGTCCGGCAGGTGGGCCAGCGACACCTCGAACGGCCCGCGCACCTCCAGGTCCCCCGCGGTGAGCGCGGCGAGGTGCCGTTCCTCGATCTGCTCGACGAGGTGCCCGAGTGGCCAGCGCGGGCGGCTGGCGAGCCGGTTGCCCGCGATCCGCAACGCGAGTGGCGACCTCCCGCACAGCTCGACCAGTTCGCGCGCGGCCTGCTGGTCGGCTGCGACGCGGTCCGGCCCGATGATCGACGCGAGCAGCTCCGCGGCCGCCTCTGCGGTGAGGCCGCCGAGCCGGATCCAGGTGGCGCCGGTGAGCCCGGCCAGCCTGCGCCGGGACGTCACGATCGTGAGGCAGCCGGGAACGTTGGCCCCTAGCGCGCGAACCTCCTCCTCGCTGCTCGCACCGTCCAGCACGAGCAGAAGGCGCCTACCCGCGAGCAACGACCGGTAGAGCCTGGTCTGGCCGGCCACGTCGTCCGGCAGGTGCTCCGCGTGGACACCGAGGTCCTTGAGCAACCGCCGCAGCGGCGGCTTGGACCCCTCCAGCTCGATGAGCAGCTGACCGTCCGGAAAACACTCCTCGAGCAGATGGGCGGCCCTCACGGCGAGGCTCGTCTTGCCCGTTCCCGCAGCGCCGTGGACCACGACGAGCCCGCTGCGCTTCTCGGCGATCGTGAAGAGCTCGGGGTCGCGACCGACGAGGTCCGCCACGTACATCGGCAACGACCAGACGGGCCCCGGCAGCGCCACCCGGCCGGTCCTGGCGAGCCTGCGCAGCTCCTCGCGCTCCCGCTCGCCCAGTTCGAGGGCGTTGAGGAGGGCTTCGGTCGTGCGCCGCTGCGGTGACCGGGCCCGGCCACGTTCCATGTCGCTGATCGCGCGGACGCTGACGCCGGACCGCTCGCTGAGCTCTTCCTGACTGAGCCCGGCGTTCTTGCGGTGGTGGAGGAGCCGGTCGCCGAACGTCATACGTCCGAAATTAGCGGTTCAGGCTGGTCATCATCTGCGCACACACCCGAGAGAGGTGACGCCGCATCACCGTGGACGCGCGCGCCGCGTCACCGTCGGCCACCGCCATGACGAGCTCGTCGTGGTCGTCCATCGACGCGTGGGTGTGCGACGGGTCGTCCTCAAGCGCACTACGGAGGAGCACCACCCGTTGCTGCACGAGCCGCACCTGCTCGGCGATGTGCGGGCTGCGAGCCGCGTCCAGCATCGTCCGGTGGAAGGCGAGGTCCAGCCGGTACGGGAACGGCTGCCCTGCCCGGTAGTTGCGCCGGCTCTCCGCGCACACCTCCTGCAACCGCACCAGGTCGAGGTCGGTCCGGCGTGACGCCGCCAGTTCGGCCGCCGCGCATTCGAGGGCGGTGCGCAGCTCGAACAGGGCCTTGACCTCGTCGGGGGCGGCGTCGGGCACGAACGCGCCCCGGTGCGGCACCAGCGTCAGCAGCCCCTCGGAGGCCAGGTGCCGGATCGCCTCGCGCAACGGTCCGCGGCTGATGCCGAGCTTCTGCGCCACCTCGACCTCGTTGACCCGCGAGCCTGGAGGGATTTCCCCAGTGAGCACCTGCTCGCGCAAGACGTCCACGGCCTGCCCGGCCAGACTGAGGTGCAGCGGAGGTGTCACGTTCGTCTCCTGCTCTGGACGGCACCGTCCATCTCCTGGTTACATTAGTCGCGTTGTCAACTGTCGACAGTTGGCAGTTTCCCGGAGTCGCAGGAGGGGTGGCATGGGACACGAGGTTGTGGCTGAGGTCTGGCGCGGCGACTTCCTGGAGTCGGTGCACCACGGCACCGTCGTCGCCACCGACGCTTCCGGCACCCCCACCCTGGAGATCGGCCGCCCCGGCGACGTCGCGTTCCCGCGCTCGTCGAACAAGCCGCTGCAGGCCCTCGCGATGCTCCGCAGCGGTCTCGACCTCGACGGCGAGCTGCTCGCGCTGGCCTGCGCGTCGCACTCGGGCGAGGACTTCCACGTCGAGGGCGCCCTGCGGATCCTGGCGGCCGCCGGTCTCGGCGAGGACGCCCTGCGGTGCACCCCCGACCTGCCGCTCGGTGAGGAGGCCCGCGCCCAGCACCTCGCCCGCGGCCTCGAAGCCGCGCCGAAGTACATGAACTGCTCGGGCAAGCACGCCGCCATGCTCGCCACCTGCGTCGCCAACGGCTGGTCCACCGGCGACTACCTCGACCCGACCCACCCGCTGCAGGTCGCCACGCGCGAGACGATCGAGGACGTGGCCGGCGAGCCCGTCGCCCAGGTCGGCGTCGACGGCTGTGGCGCCCCGATCTTCGCCATCAGCCTCACGGGCCTGGCGCGCGCGTTCGGCCGACTCGCCTCAGCACCGGAAGGCACGCTGGAGCACCGCGTCGCCGCCGCCATGAACGCCTACCCGCAGTGGGTCGGCGGTACGGGCCGTGACGTCACCGTGCTGATGGACGCCCTGCCCGGCGTCATCGCCAAGGACGGCGCCGAGGGTGTCTACGCGGTTGGTTTGCCGAGTGGCGAAGGTGTGGCTTTGAAGATCGCGGACGGCTCGTCGCGTGCCCGCGCGGTCGTCATGGTGGCCGTGCTCAAGAGGCTCGGGGTGGACGTGCGCAAGGTCGAGGACCTCGCCACGGTTCCCGTGCTGGGACACGGACGAACCGTTGGTGCTGTTAAGCCTTCGCTTGCGCTGGCGAGTTGAGTCCAGGCACTAAGCTGGCGTTATGGGCGATTCGAAGGACGAGCGCGAGAAGTTCCAGGAGGAACTGATCGGTCTCGACCCGCAAGACCCCGAGACCCAGGCGTTCGCCGAGCACCTGGACCGGATGAAGCGGGAGCGCCCCGGCTACACGGTCGAGGGCTACCTCGAGGGCGTCCAGGACTTCGCCGACTCCGCGAACCGCACGACCGGGCACCAGCGACTGGTGGCCGTCATCGTGGTCGGGCTGATCCTGCTCGGCGTCATCCTCACGATCTGGTTCGCGCTGAGCGACATCCTCACCATCATCTTCTGATCCAAACGAGAACGACTTCTTAACGGGGCCTTACGGCAGCACCGGGGTGGGCCGTCGCCGGGAAGCCCTGCCGCGGTGCCCGCGTTATAAAGGGACATGGAACCTGTTGTCGGCGCCACCCCCAAAGTCGTGCGTTCCGAAGAGGAATGGCGCGCCCAGCTGAACCCCGCCGAGTACGCGGTGCTGCGCCAGGCAGGCACCGAGCGTCCCTGGACCGGCGAGTACACCGAGACCAAGACCGAGGGCATCTACGAGTGCCGTGCGTGTGGAGCCGAGCTGTTCCGCAGCGACACCAAGTTCGACTCGCACTGCGGCTGGCCGTCGTTCTTCTCACCGCTGGCCGGAGACTCGGTCATCCTGCGCGAGGACCGCACCCTCGGCATGACCCGCGTCGAGGTGCTCTGCGCCACATGTCACAGCCACCTCGGACATGTTTTCGAAGGTGAGGGGTACCCCACTCCGACGGACCAGCGGTACTGCATCAACTCCATCTCCTTGAAACTCGTTCCGTCCGAATAGGAGACTGAGCCGAGTCCGGCCACGAACGGCGGGACAGACCTGGGAGGCGCAATGATCTTCTTCGGTACCGATGGCGAAGGCTCCAGCGGAGTCGACGGCGGCTCCTCGAGCTGAGTTGGCTCCAAAGGGTGAGCCATAGCCACAAATAAGTGACAGAAGACGGACAACCCTAAGGCTTCGTCAACAAGCATTGCGGGCATGTGGCCCGGACCACACCATGGACGCCACCGAAGCACTTTCGGGGCAGTCAGGGGGTGGGTCGCATGCAGAGGCCTTGGGGATTGTCCGGACCGGAGTTCCTTCAGCTGTACTGGATCGGACTGGCACTGGCCGTGCTGGTCGCGATCATCGTCCGGGTTCGCGTGCGGGCCGGCCACAGCAGCCAGCCCGTGCGCTCCCTGGACATGGACGAGCTCGCATATCTTGCGGGCGGTCCGAGGCGCGTGGTCGAAACGGCCCTCGCGCGGCTGCTCACCGCGGGTGAGCTGCGCACTTCACGACGTGGCACCGTGCAGGCCACGGCAGCGACGAGTTCTCTCAACCCGGTGGACCGCGCCGTCATCACCGACAGCCAGCGCTACACCAACCGCACCGTCAACCTGCTGATCCCCGCCGTCGCCAAGGACGACGCCGTCACCGCGATCGGCAGGCGTCTCGAGGAGATGGGCCTCGTCGTCCACCCGGACGTCGCGAAAGCCGCGCTGCGCAAGGGATCCACGGCGTTGTGGGTGCTGCTCGCGATCGGGGTCGCCCGCCTGGTCAACGGCCTCGCGATCGGCACGGCCGTCGGCTGGCTGGCGTTGCAGATCCTGCTCACCGGTGCGCTCATCTTCCTTCTCACGCGGCGCAGCAAGCACGTGCGCACCAGCAAGGGGAACAGCGTGCTCGCCGCGGCGCGCACCGCCAACAGCAGCCGGATGGCCACGTCCGACGACGCCCTGTACGCGGGTGCGGCGGGCCTGGTTCTCTTCGGCGGCTTGGCCGTCTACCCGGATCTGGAGGTGCGCAGCTCGTTGATCGCCTCCTCCGGGTCGCCGACCGGCTACACCGGTTACGGCGGCGACGGCGGCAGCTCGAGCTCGTCGTGTTCGAGCGGAAGCAGCTGCGGTGGAGGCGGCGGCTGCGGTGGTGGCTGCGGCGGGGGCGGCGGCTGACCGGAGTTGTTCGGACTGATTCAGGTAACGCCAGGAACCCGGGGGTAGATCTCACGTCGAAGATGCGTTGGCACCAGTGAGGGGAGAGCTGATGGCCAAGTCTTCGGCACCGCACCAAGCAAGCGCGGAGGAGATCGGGTTCCTGGCAGGGGGACCGGGCAGGGCGGCGGAGGCCGCACTGGCCCGGCTGATGGACGGCGGTCACGTGCGGATGTCCAGGGAGGGACTCGTGACCGCCGTCCATCAGAACGGATACGGGGCCACGACGGCGCTGGAGGCGTTCATCCTCGCCGGGCTCACCGGCGCGGGCCGCCCGTTCGGTCACGTGATCGGGCCGGCGGCGCACAGCCAGGAGATGGGTTCGCTGCAGCGCGGTCTCGTCGACCGGGCGCTGGTGCGCAGGCAGTGGGGCCGCAGCCCGAACCGCGGCTTCCGGACGCTGCTGTTCGTGCTCGCCCTCGCCAGTGCCGTCGCGGCCGTGATCTGGGACCGGAACCTGTTCGCTCTGTCGGCGGTGCTCCTGTTCTTCGCGTTCCTCATGCGGGGCAAGAAGATGCTCACACCGCTCGGCAGGGGCGTCCTGGGGCACGCACAGCGGAACCCGCGCGGCAAGGTGGACACCGTGGCGCTGCACGGGTTCCCGAACGCTCCCCGCCCCATCCAGATCCGTCAGGCCAAGTCGAGGTCCACTTCGCACCGCAGCAGCAGCAGCAGCAGCAGTTGCGGCGGTGTGTACGACCACCAGAGCTGCTCCAGCAGCAGTTGTTCCAGCAGCAGCTGCAACAGTTCCAGCAGCTGCAGCAGTTCAAGCAGTAGCAGTTGCAGCAGTTCGAGTGGCAGCAGCTGCAGCAGCTCCAGCAGTTAAGGGGGAACTGATGGTCACACCGTTGACCGCACAGGGGACGCAGCTCTCCGCGGAACAGGTCGGCTACCTGAGCGCCGGGCCTGGCCGTGCCGCCGAGACCGCACTGGCCAGGCTGATCGACGGTGGCCTCGTGCGGGTGTCGCGCGACGGGCTCGTCACCGCGGTGCACCAGAACAACCACGGCGCGACCACGGGGGTAGAGGCGCGGATCCTGAGCTACGCGCGCACGCCGGTCCGGTTCGACACGATCGTGCAGTCGACCGCGCACAGCACCGAGATGACGCAGCTGCACCAACACCTGCTCGACCAGGGGCTCATGCAACATCCCCGCCGCCGCAACCCGGCGTGGGGGTTCTCGCTGCTGCTCGCGGCTGTCCTGCTCCTGCTCGGCTTCGTGACGCCGGTGCTGTTCCTCGGTGTGCCGATCGCGGTGGGGTTCGGCCTCTGGCAGCGCGGCCGGAAAGCCGTCACCAGGGCGGGCAAGGAGGCCCTGCTGCACGTGGCCGCGACCGACCGCGTGCACAACGTGGCGGTGTACGGCTTCTGCGGCAAGGTCAACCGCCGCCCGGTCGCCGAGGACTTCGGGCTCTCGCAGAGCATCGTGAAGATGCTGCCGCTCAACCAGCGCCGCAAGCGCCGGTCCTCTTCGGACGGTGGCGGCTGCGGGGTGAGCGGTGGCTGTGGTAGCAGTAGTTGTTCTTCGAGCAGCAGCTGTTCGTCGAGCAGTGGCAGCAGCTGCGGCGGTGGTGGCGGAAGCTGCGGTGGCGGAGGAGGCAGCTGATGGCGGGAATCGCGGACCTGGGCGTCGGCATCGGCTGGCGCTCGGAGATCGACCTGACCGTGGAACGGCTGCCCGGCGTCGACTTCGTCGAGGTCGTCGCGGAGAACCTCCACATCGGACACCTGCCGGAGTCGGTGACACTGCTGCTGGAGCGCGGAATCCCGGTGCTCCCCCACGCCGTGTCGCTGTCGCTGGGCGGCGCGGACCCGGTCGACCTGAACCGCGTCGAGCACCTCGGCAAGGTCGCCGAGGCCGTCGGCGCGCCGATGGTGAGCGATCACGTGTGCTTCGTCCGCGCCGGCGGGCTCGACTCCGGGCACCTGATGCCGGTGCCGCGCACCAAGGACGCGCTCGACGTGCTGGTCGCGAACGTCAAGCTGGCGCAGGAGAACCTGCCGGTGCCGCTGGCGCTGGAGAACGTCGCCGCACTGCTCGAGTGGCCGGACGGCGAGCTGTCCGAGGGCCAGTTCCTCGCCGAGCTCGTCGAACGCACGGGCTGCTGGCTGCTCGTCGACGTCGCGAACCTGTACGCCAACGCCCGCAACATCGGCACGGACCCCGAGCGGTTCCTGGACGAGATCCCGTTGGAACGACTGGCTTACGTGCACGTGGCCGGTGGCGAGCACCACGGCGACGTCTACCACGACACGCACGCCCACGCGGTGCTGCCGGAGGTGCTCGGCGTCCTCGACGAGCTGTGCTCGCGCGTCAGGCCACCCGGCGTTCTGCTGGAGCGCGACGACAACTACCCGTCGGACACCGAAATCGCGAGCGAACTCGCTGCTATCCGCGCCGTGGTGGACAAGCATGGACCAGCACAGTGGCTGAATTGAATGATCCTTCGGCCGCACGCGAAAGGCTTGCGGCCGCCCAGGCCGAGCTGCTAAATGCATTGCTCGCGAACGGACCCGCCCCGGCGGGATTCGACGAACAACGGCTGAACGTCGAGCGCCGCGCGTTGCTGTCGAAACGCCGCGGCATCGTGCGGATGCTGGGCCCGGCCGTCGCCGACGAGCTGGGCGACCGGTTCCGGCCGCTCTTCGACGCGTACGCCGTCGAACACCCACGTCGCGCGGGCTCGCGCGCACGTGAGGACGCTGCGGCGTTCGCGGAATGGTGCCGTGCCGCGGGTGAACTGTCAGCGAATCGCAAGGCGCGCTGGAAGTTCTGGCAGTCGAACTGACGGGCGAACCCGGCAGACCGGGAAATCCCCCGTTCAGCCCTGTGTGGCCCCTCCTGCCATCGATACGTTCGAAAGGGTCGGGGGACCTTTTTCACTTTGCCGTAGAAGGCCTTCCGGCCTGCGCGGACCACAGCGCGCAGAAATTCGAACCATGAGGGGATTCGAATGCGCGGAAAAACGAAAGTGCTGGGCGCCGCCATCGCGGCGCTCGCACTGACCGCGGGCACGGCCACCGCAGCACCGGCCGCACCGCAGACCGGCGGCACGCCGAACCAGGCGGTGGACGAGGTCACGCTCGTCACCGGCGACAAGGTCCTGCTGGGCCACGGACAGCAGGTCGTCGCGATTCAGCCCGGCGAAGGACGCCGGAACGTGACGTTCAGCAAACACCGCGGTGCCGACGGGCACACGCTGGTCGTTCCCGAGGACGCGTTCGGGCCCCTGGCGGCGGGCCGGCTCGACCGCAGACTCTTCGACGTCACCACGTTGCTGGAGTTCGGCTACCGGGACCGGATGCCGTTGATCGTGGACGGTCACGCGAGACTCGCGGCGCGGTCCTCGAACGACTGGGCCGCACTCAAGGCCGAAGCGGACTCCGGTGACAAGATCTGGCTCGACGGCATCCGCAAGCCGAGCCTCGACCGCAGCGTCAAGCAGATCGGCGCACCGGCCGCCCACGAGCGCGGCATCACCGGCAAGGGCGTGAAGGTCGCGATCGTCGACACCGGAGTGGACGAGAACCACCCGGACCTCAAGGGTCAGCAGCTCGCGGAGAAGAACTTCACCAGCGACCCCGACAACACCGACAAGGTCGGCCACGGCACGCACGTCGGTGCGACCGTCGCGAGCCACGACTCGAAGTACGGCGGTGTCGCACCAGGCGCGCAGCTGCTCGACGCCAAGGTCTGCATCGAGTTCGGCTGCCAGGAGTCCTGGATCCTCGACGGCATGCGCTGGGCCGCCGAGCAGGGCGCCCAGGTCGTCAACATGAGCCTCGGCGGCAGTGACACGCCGGAGATCGACCCGCTGGAGCAGGCGGTCAACGACCTGACGGCCCAGTACGGCACGTTGTTCGTGATCGCGGCGGGCAACTCGGGTTCGCCGGGCACGGTCAGCTCGCCCAGCACGGCAGAGGCCGCGCTGTCGGTCGGTGCCGTGAACCGCGACGACACGCTCGCCTTCTTCTCCAGCAAGGGTCCGCGCGTCGGCGACAGCGGCCTCAAGCCCGAGGTGACCGCACCGGGCGTCGACATCGTCGCGGCGGCCGCCGGCACGAACGGCGAGCACATCGCGGCGAGCGGCACGTCCATGGCGACGCCGCACGTGGCGGGTGCCGCGGCGCTGCTCAAGTCGCAGCACCCGGAGTGGACGCCGGCGCAGCTCAAGTCGGCGCTCGCCACCACGGCCAAGCCGGCGCCGGGCGTCAGCGCGTTCGACCAGGGCGCCGGTCGCATCGACGTGACCAAGGCGATCGACCAGGTGCTGACCGCCGATGTCGTCGCGCTGAACCTCGGCCGGCACGAGTGGCCGCACGGTGACGACAAGCCCGAGACCAAGGCGGTCACCTACAGCAACCCGACCGACGCGGCGATCACGCTCGACCTGAAGCTGACCAGCGACGCCCCGCAGGGCATGTTCTCGCTGAGCGCCTCGAAGGTCACGGTTCCCGCCAAGGGCACCGCGTCCGTCAAGGTCACCGCCGACACCCGCGTCGGCACGCAGGACGCCACGTACACGGGCGAGGTCATCGCCACGTCCGGCACGCACACCGTCCGCACGCTCGTCGGCGTCGACCGCGAGGTGGAGAGCTACGACCTCACGCTCGACCTGACCGGCCGCGACGGGCAGAACCCGACGAACGCGCTGACGTTCGTCAGCGGCCTGGACACCAGGACGACCAAGCTGGTCTCCGGCGGCGACCAGAAGATCCGCCTGCCCAAGGGCACCTACGTGCTCAGCTCGTCGATCAGCTCGCCGGAGAGCTACGACATGCTGTTGCAGCCGACGGTGAAGCTGACCGGCGACGCGACCGTCAAGCAGGACGCCCGCCTGGCGCAGCCGCTCAACGTGAAGGTGCCGGAACCCACCGGCGACTTCGTGGTCGGCGAACTCTCCTGGAAGCGTGCCTATGGCGACGCGATCGTGCAGGCCGGGCTGATCTCGTTCGGCGGCTTCGACGGCATCGGCGCGGCACAGGTCGGCGGGCCGCTCTCGCCGAAGGAACTGGCGTCGCTCACCACGTTGCACGCGAACTCCGCGGCCGACGCGAACGTCTACTACCGGCTGTCCTACCCGGTCGGCGGCAGCCTGCCGAACGGCCTGACGCGCGCGCCGAGCAAGAAGGACCTGGCGCGCGTCGAGGCCACCATCGGTGGTGCCAAGCCGGACAGCACCGTGCTCAAGGGTGAGTTCCCGTCGTCGGTGCACGGTCTGAGCGGCGGTTCCGCGCTCTACCCCGTGCCGGCGGGCAGCAAGGCGGTCGACTACGTGACGACCGAGGACCTGCGCTGGCAGTCGGTCGTGCTCATCACGCACGCGAACGGCAGCCAGGAACAGGCCATCTCCGGGTACCGCACGTACGAGGCGGGCAAGACCTACCAGGAGCGGGACAACTGGCCGGTGTTCTCGCCGGCGCTGCCCGAGTCGCCTTACCCGTACGCCCAGCGCAACGGCGCGCAGCTGTCCATCCGCGTCCCGATGCTGAGCGACGCGAGCAACGGCGAAGGTGGCTCCACTGTGGACAGTTTCCGGGCGGCCCTGTACCGCAACGGTGTGCTGCTCGGTGAAGGCACCAGCGGCAACTTCCAGAACGTGCCGCTGCCGGAGGGCGACTTCCGCGTCGAGGCCGACCTCGACCGGAGCTCGCAGTTCGAGTTCAGCAGCAAGGTGTCCGCGGCGTGGACGTTCAAGTCCAAGGGCACGCCGGGCGTGGTCGACACCATTCCGCTCTCGGTCGTGCGGTTCGCGCCGAAGCTCGACGACAACGGCGCGGTGCCCGCAGGCACGTTGCAGCGCGTCGGTCTGGTCACGCAGTCCCAGGGCGACACGGGCAAGGTGCGCGTCACCGGCGTTCAGTACTCGCACGACGACGGCAAGACGTGGCGCAACGCGGGCGTGGCCGGCAACAGCGCGTTGATCTACCACCCGAAGGACGCCAAGTGGACTTCGCTGAAGACCACGGCGAAGGACGCCAAGGGCAACACCGTGGAGATCACGGTGATCAAGGCCTACAAGGTGAGCTGACGGAGAGGGCCGCCCGTTGTGCGGGCGGCCCTTCTCGTCACGGCAGGTTCGTGACCAGCTCGGCGGCCGGGATGCGCGTGCCCGTGTAGAACGGGATCTCTTCGCGCACGTGCAGTCGCGCCTCGGTGCCGCGCAGGTGCCGCATCAGGTCGACGATGCGGTGCAGCTCGTCCGCCTCGAACGCGAGCATCCACTCGTAGTCGCCCAGCGCGAACGACGCGACGGTGTTCGCGCGCACGTCCGGGTAGTCGCGGGCTTCCTTGCCGTGGTCGGCGAGCATCTTGCGACGCTCCTCCTCCGGCAGCAGGTACCACTCGTAGGACCGCACGAACGGATAGACGCAGACGTACTTGCGCGGCTCCTCGTTGGCGAGGAACGCGGGGATGTGGCTGCGGTTGAACTCCGCGGGCCGGTGCAGGGCGACCTGCGACCAGACCGGCGTCGAGACCTTGCCGAGCGGGGTGCGGCGGAAGCCCGTGTAGGCGGCCTGCACCTGCTCGATCTCCTCGGCGTGCCACCAGATCATGAAGTCCGCGTCGGCACGCAGACCCGCGAGGTCGTACACGCCGCGGACGACGACGCCCTTGCCCTCCAACGCGTCCAGGTAGTTCTGGGTCTCCGCGGCGGCGGCGCTGCGGTCCTCCGGGAGCTTGCCCGGTTCGACCCGGAACACCGACCACATCGTGTAGCGGATGGTGTCGTTGAGCTCGTTGTAGTTCAGGCGTGCCATACGTCCATCTTGGCACGGCTGGTTCAGCGGCGAACGCGGCCCAGCAGGTGGGCTGCGACACGGGCGGCGGCCGCGTCGGCGGTGGCGATGCAGGCAGGGACGCCGACGCCGTGCAGCGTGGCGCCGGCCACCGAGAGGCCGGGGACGTCGGCGATGCCGCGCTCGATCGTGTCCACCAGGTCGACGTGCCCGACGCCGTACTGCGGCAGGCCTCCGCCCCAGCGCTGCACCACGTAGTCGATCGGCTCGGCCTTGATGCCCGTCAGTTCGTACAGGTCGTTGCGCACGGCCTTCACCAGGTCGGCGTCGCTGCGTTGCAGGAGCGCCGTCTCGCCGTGGCGCCCGACGGAACCGCGCAGGATGACGGGTTCGCCGTAGTGGGCCCACTTGCGGCTGGAGAACGTGAAAGCTTTGGCGGTGAACGGGGTGATGCGGTCGCTGTACCGCTCCCCCTCCGCGATCAGGACGCCGGAGCGGTCCGGCAGCTCGGTGCCCGGCGGCAGCGCCAGTGCGACGACGGCCATCGAGGCGACCTCGACCTTGCCGTACGCGGCGGACACCTGCGGCGCGATCTCGGACAGCAGCTTGCGCGCCGACGGTGCCGGGACCGCGAGCACGACGCCGTCGCACTCCAGGTACTCGGGCGTCGCGGCCGAGCCGATCTCGAGCCGCCAGCCGTCGCCCTGCCAGGACAGCACGCGCACCGGCAGGCCCAGGCGGACGACCGGCCGCGCGACCTCGGCGAGCCGGTCGACGAGCGACTGGACGCCGTTGGAGAGGCTGGCGAACACCGGTGGCCGCGCGGCTCGTGGCTGCGGTGGCGCGGGCATCATCGTCGCGGCGGCCGCGAGCAGTGAGCCGACGCCCTTGTCGAGCAGCGTGGCGATCTGCGGCATCGTGGCGCGCAGGCCGAGCTCGTCCGCGCGGCCCGCGTAGACGCCGCCCAGCAACGGGCTGACCAGGCGGTCCGCCACCTCGGGGCCGAACCTGTCCTTCATCAGCGTGCCGACCGCGACGTCGTGGCCGTTGAGCTTGATCGGCGGCAGCGTCGGTTCCATCTCGACCCGCAGCGCGCCCTCGGACGACAACATGTGCCGCACGGCCTCGACGCTCGCCGGGACGCCCATGAACGTGTGCGCCGGCAGCTGATGCGTGCGCCCCGCGGCATGAACGCTCGCTTTTGCCGCCGTCGGATGCACGACGTGGTCCTGCAGCCCGACCTCGTTGATCAGCTCCTGCGCCTCGGGCTTGCGGTGCAGGAACGCCTCGGCGCCGACGTCGAACCGCACACCGGCGAGCTCGGTCGTCCGCAGCTTGCCGCCGAGCCGATCGGACTGCTCGATCACGGTGATCCTGGCCTGCGGACCGAGCAGCATGCGCAACCGGTGCGCGGCGGCCAGGCCGGAGATGCCTCCCCCGACGACGGCGACGTGCGGCGCTCTTGCGTGCATTACAAGCTGTGGATCAGTTCGACGGTCCGGGTGATGATCTCCGGATCGGTGTCGGGCAGCACGCCGTGGCCCAGGTTGAAGATGTGGCCCGCGGCTGCCTTGCCCTCGGCGTGGATGCGGCGCACCTCGCGTTCGACGGCCTCGAAGCCCGCGAAGAACAGCGCCGGGTCGAGGTTGCCCTGCACGACCGGCTTGGGCAGCTCCGGGGCCGCGTTCTGGAGGCGCTGCACAGCTACATCCAGGGGGATCCGCCAGTCGACGCCGACGACGTCCGCCCCGGCCTCGCGCATGGCGGGCAGCAGCTCACCCGTGCCGACGCCGAAGTGGATGCGCGGCACGGTGGAGATGGTCTCCAGGACGCGCTTCGAGTGCGGCAGCACGAACTCGCGGTAGTCGCGCTCGGACAGCGCGCCCGCCCACGAGTCGAACAGCTGGACCGCCTGCACCCCGGCGTCGAGCTGCGCGTGCAGGAACGCCGCCGTGACGTCGGCGATCTTCGTGAGCAGCGCGTGCCACAGCTCGGGGTTGCCGTGCATGAGCGCCTTGGTGCGCTCGTGGTTCTTGCTCGGCCCGCCCTCGACCAGGTAGCTCGCCAGCGTGAACGGCGCTCCGGCGAACCCGATCAGCGCGACTTCCTGGGGAAGCTCCTTGAGCAGCAACCCGATGGCGTCCGCGACCGGCTGCACCTGTTCGGCGTGCAGGCCGGGCAGCTGCTCGACGTCCTGCATCGTCCGGACCGGGTTCGCGACCACGGGACCGGTGCCCGCGACGATGTCCAGGTCGACACCGGCGGCCTTGAGCGGCACCACGATGTCGGAGAAGAGGATCGCGCCGTCGACACCGTGCCGCCGGATCGGCTGCATGGTGATCTCGCAGACCATCTCCGGATCCATGCACGCGTCGAGCATCGCGGTGCCTTGCCGAAGCGCCCGGTACTCGGGCAACGACCGTCCCGCCTGCCGCATGAACCAGACAGGGGTGTGCGACGGGGTGCCGCCACGCGCGGCCACAAGAAGGGGTGCCATGGAAGTCATCTCCCTTTCATGGTCCCACGTCTCGGCGTGCCGCCATCACCCGGCCGGATTGCGAGGCATACAGTCAGTTGTGTGACCGAGCCGGAAATCTTCCGCCGGGCGGTGGGGACGCTCAAGTCGGTTCGCACCAGGCCCGAGATAGAACTCACCGAGGTTCGCCCACCGCAGCGGCTCGCGCCGTGGGCGTACGCGCTGACGGCTGAGGTCACCGGCCCGTCCGACGAACTGTCCACCGGCCGCCTCGTGCTGTTGCACGACCCGGACGGCGACGAGGCGTGGGGCGGCGTCCTGCGAGTGGTCGCCTACGTCCGCGTCGAGCTGGACCACGAACTGGCTTCCGACCCGTTGCTGCCGGAAGTCGGCTGGTCCTGGCTGACCGAGGCTTTGGAGCAGTCCGGCGCCCGCTTCACGGCCCTGGGCGGCACCGTGACCCAGACGTCGTCCGCGCGCTTCGGCGACATCGCCGGCCCGGCCCGCACCGACGACCTGGAACTGCGCGCCTCCTGGACGGCCCTCGACGGCGAGCTCGCCGAACACGGCACCGCCTTCTACGAACTGATGGCGACCGCCGTGGGCCTCCCACCGGTCGGCGTCACCCTCTTCGGCCAGCGCTCCTAGCCCACCGATATATCAGCCCGCCCAGGCCACGGCCGCCGCCTGCCCGCGCCCTTGCAATGACTCGTTTGCGGACGAAGTCCAAAGACTCATTGCTAAGGCGCAGGTCAGCGTCGGCCAGAGCTCGTGGCTGGAACTGATATATCGGTGGTCGGCGCCAGATCAGCTGTCGGCGTCGCGCAGGACGCGGAGGATGTTGGCGCCGGCGAGCTTCGCGCAGTCGTCCTCGGACCAGCCCTTGTCGAGCAGCGCGCCGATCAGGTTCGGGTACGTCGAGACGTCCTCGAGCCCGTCCGGCAGGTCCTTCACGCCGTCGTAGTCGCCGCCGAGACCGATGTGGTCGATGCCGACGACCTCGCGGGCGTGCTCGACGTGCGCGACGACGTCGTCGAGCGTGGCGCCCGGCGCGGGGTGGTCGACCATCCACTTCTCGCCGAAGACCTTCCGCGCCGCCAGGTCGGCGTGGTTCTCGCCGGCGGCGGTCATGGCGTCACGAAGGGCTGCGTCCCATTCAGCGAACCGGGGCGCGACGAAGCTCGGGACGAATGTGATCATGGCCACACCGCCGTTGGTCTTGAGCTTGACCAGGACGTCGTCAGGGATGTTGCGCGGATGGTCCGCAACCTGGCGGCACGACGAGTGGCTGAAGATGACCGGCTTGACACTCGTGTCGAGTGCGGCGTGCATCGTGCTCGGCGCGACGTGGCTCAGGTCGACGAGCATGCCGATCCGGTTCATCTCGCGGACGACGTCGCGGCCGAACTCCGTCAGACCGCCGTGTTCTGGCTGGTCAGTGGCCGAGTCGGCCCACGGCGTGTTGTCGTTGTGGGTGAGCGTCATGTAGCGGACACCCAGTCGGCGCAGTGCGCGCAGAACTCCGAGTGAAGAGTTGATGGAATGTCCGCCCTCGGCGCCGAGGAGGGACGCGACACGCCCGGAGGAGAAGACTTTTTCGGCCTCTGCGGCGGTGGTGGCGATGCCCAGGTGATCGGAGTACCGCTCGGCCAGCTCGTAGACCAGTTCGACCTGCTCCAGCACGGCGGTGACGGCTCCGTCGCCCGCGAGTCGGCAGGGAATCCAGACGGACCAGAACTGCATGCCGAGGCCGCCCTCGCGCATTTTCACGATGTCGGTGTGCAAGCTGGGATGACGTTCCGTGAGATCGATCTTCGCGGCGGTCGTGTAGACGTCCTCGTCCGTTCCGTCGCCGAACTCGCGAAGAGCCCACGGCAGGTCGTTGTGGCCGTCAACGAGGGGCACACGCTGCAACAACGCTCGCGCTCGCTCGTGACCGGTACTGCTCGGCACAACCATCTCCTAGATGTCGTTCTGAGTGGGGCGCGTGTTACTCCCCCTATCTAGTTGTCATCCGATCGTGTGACACATGAGGCCATCTGTCACAACTCAATAGGGATAGATACCCGATTGATCGTCCCGTAGACCCGCATGGGCGGCTACGCTGCCCCAGACGACACCACTTTCGGTCGATCAGTGGCGCGGCTGATTGGACGAAAGTCTCCGGTGCCGGTCGGGGGGCACGACCGACTCCAGGGAGGTAGTGACGTGGCTGCCGTCGGCTTAGGTCAGGCCGTTCGTACCACGCCAGCCGGCTCGTTGCCGGCGAACATGGTCCCGCACCCGCGGGAGGAGCTTTTTTCAGTGCTGGTGGTCGACGACCACCCACTGCTGAGGGAGGCGATATCAGCTCGGCTCACCCAAATGGGGGCCGGGACAGTTCATGAGGCCGCATCGGTGGCAGAGGCTCGGGCGCGGGCACTTGCAACCGGACCGTGCGACCTCGCGATCCTCGATCTGGGCTTGCCGGATGGCACCGGCATCGACCTGGTCACGGAGCTCCGTGCCCAGGGCTGGCCCCGCATCGTGGTCCTCGCATCCTCCGACGACCCCTACGCGGTCAGGTCGGCCTTCCAGGCGGGCGCCCAGGCGTACCTCCTGAAGTCCGCCTCTCCGATGGTGGTCACCGACGGGGTGCGCCGGGTTCTCGATGGCGGCGTTTACGCAGATCCGAGCGTGGCACCAGTACTCGCAGCGGGTACTCGGGTGCCGGGCACCGACAACACGCCGCGGGAACTCTCCGCGCGTGAGGTCGAGGTGCTCCAGCTGGTCGCCGATGGCCAGAGCAACAAGGAAATCGGCGAGGCGCTGAGCCTGTCCGCGTTGACGGTGAAGTCTCACCTGTCGCGGATCGGCCGGAAGCTGGGCACCGGGGATCGCGCTCAGATGGTCGCGCTGGCCATGCGTGCCGGCGTGATCCGTTAGATACCGGTTTGAAGCACTGAACCGGCCGAGAACACCTGTGAGTGGTGCGATCGTCGTAGGGTCATCCGCTGTGGATGTACCCGCCGACGAGCCAACCGCACCAACCGGACCAGATCCGGTACCGCTGACGGAACCTGCTGATGGGGTCCCGCCCGTGGTCGCCGATCCTGCTGCGCTCCGGCGAGCCGCTGACGCGCTCGCCGGGGCGAAGGGCCCGGTCGCGGTGGACACCGAGCGAGCCTCGGGCTACCGCTACTCACAGCGTGCCTATCTGGTGCAACTGCGCCGGGAGGGCGCCGGCACTTGGTTGGTCGACCCGATCGCTCTAGGCGGACGGCTCGACCCACTGGTGCAGGCGCTGGACGGCACTGAGTGGGTGTTGCACGCGGCGTCTCAGGACCTGCCGTGCCTCGCCGAACTCGGGCTGCGACCCGGCGCGCTGTTCGACACCGAGCTGGCGGGCAGGCTGGCTGGGTTCGAACGCGTGGCATTGGGCACGCTGGTCGAGCGACTGCTCGGCTATCGGCTGGAGAAGGGGCACGGCGCGGCCGACTGGTCGCGCCGCCCCCTTCCTGCCGACTGGCTGACGTATGCCGCTTTGGACGTGGAGCTGCTCGTTCAGCTGCGCGACGTTCTCGAAACCGAGCTGGAGCGCCAGGGCAAACTCGCCTGGGCGCTCGAGGAGTTCGAGGCGGTACGGACGGCGCCATTGCCGCGCCCCCGTACCGACCCCTGGCGGCGCACGTCGGGTATCCACCGCGTGCGCAACCAGCGTCAACTGGCCCTCGTCCGCGCTCTCTGGGAAGCCCGCGACGCAGTGGCCCGCGAACGCGACATCGCCCCCGGCCGAGTCCTCCCCGACTCCGCCCTGATGGAGGCAGCCGCCCGCAACCCGGCGTCCGAACCCGAACTGCTGGCACTCCCGGTCTTCCGCGGCCGAGCCCAGCGCCGCATGTCCGGCGTCTGGATGAACGCTCTCCGCAAGGCCGCCGCCCTGCCCAAGTCAGAGCTCCCGGAACCCGCGGGCCAGCACGACGGCCCACCCCCGCCCAACCGCTGGGCGGACAAGGACCCGGACGCCGCAGCCCGCCTGGCCGCGGCCCGCACGGCACTGGCCGGCATCGCCGAGGCCAACACCCTCCCGGTGGAGAACCTCCTGCTGCCCGACCTCGTGCGCCGCACCTGCTGGCAACCGCCGGCCGATCTCTCCCCCGAGTCCGTGGCCACCGTGCTGCGCGAGGGTGGAGCCCGGTCATGGCAGCTGGAGCTGACCCTCGAAGCCCTGTCCAAGGCGCTGACAGCAACAGCACCCAGTCCTGAGTGATATCCGATATATCGGATATCACTCAGCCGAGCTGCGCGTTGACGACGGCCTCGACGTCCTCCCGGCTGGTCAAGCCGAGTGCGTCGCCGAGCGCCGCCGTCAGCGCGTCGAACGGATCGACCATCTCGACGGCGGCGAGCGCATCGGCCAGCGCGGCAGCGGTCCACGGTTCGCTGCCGCTCTCGACGCGCGGCCCGAGCGTCCAGCCCCGGTTGACCGCGACGGAACCCCCGCGCACCGACAGCACCTGGCCGGTCAGCAGGCAGCCGTCGCCGGCCAGACAGGTGACGAGTGGCGCGACGACACCGGGGTCGGTCATGCCCGATCCCGGCACCGTGGCCGTCAGCCGCGTGCGCACCATCGACGGGCTGACGCAGTTGACCCGGACACCCCACCGCCGCAGTTCCAACGCGTGGACGATGGTCATCGCGGCAACGGCCGAGTTCGCCGCCGCGTAGTTGGACTGCGTCGGCAGCGGGTTGAGCAGGCCCGACCCGGACGCGGTGTTGACGATCGCCCGATCGACCCGCACGCCGGCCTCGTGTTGTGCCCGCCAGTGGACGGCGGCCCAGCGGCTCACCGCGAAGGTGCCCTTCAGCTTGACGGCGACGACGTCGTCGAACTCCGCCTCGCCGAGCCGTTCCAGTCCCTTGTTGACCTCCGTCGCGGCGTTGTTGACCACGGCGTGCAGGTCGCCGAACTCGGCGACAGCGCGTTCGACCATGCGCCGTGCGTCGTCCCAGTCGACAACGCTGCCGGTGTCGGCCACCGCCCGGCCACCAAAGGCACGGATCTCGTCGACGACTGCCGCGGCGACGCTCTCGTCACCGCCGCGCCCGTCGATCTCCACGCCGGGGTCGTTCACCACGACGTTCGCCCCAGCCTCAGCGAGATGGAGCGCTTCGGCCCGCCCGATGCCCCGCCCCGCACCGGTCACCAGCACCGTTCGTCCAGTCATTCCGGTCATCGCTTCCCCTCTTTCAATGCACTAGATGCAACACTATACCGAGTGCATTAATTATCGGGGTGCACTAAGCTCGGCTCGTGCCAGACGATCTCGGACGCCGCGAGCGCAAGAAGCAGGCCACCCGCCACGCCCTGGTGGCCGCGGCGATACGACTCTTCACCGAGCGGGGCTACGACGAGACGAGCATCGCCGACATAGCCGAGGCCGCCGACGTCAGCAAGCGCACGTTCTTCCTGCACTTCCCCACCAAGGAGGACGTGCTGCTGGCCGATGCCGACGATCGCGTCGCCTTGGCCGTGCGCGCCATCGCAGACCGCACATCCGACACGTCACTGCGGGACGCTCTGGCCAACGCCGCGGACAGAATGATCACCAACACCGCCGAGGGCGACCTGCCGGCCGGTCTGGCCGCGCTCCGGGCCAGGCTCGTGGTGACCACACCCGCCGTGCAGGCCCGCATCCTGCACACGACATTCGCCGCCCAGGCACGGATCGCCACAGCACTGCGCGACGCGTTCCCGGTCGACGAGGTGACCGCCTCCGCCGTCGTGGGCGCGATGATGGGCGCGATCAGCGCCGCGACCGTCAAGAGCCTCGAACGCGGCGACACCCTCGACGCGACCCTCGACGCAATGCACACCGCCAAGTCGTTGGCTCTGCGCTGCGCCGACCTGATCACGCCCGGCAGCTGATCTCATGATCAGCACCGACCGGCTGGACCTGCTGTCGCTGCGAGTCGAGCACGCCGCGGAGATGGCCGAGGTGCTGGCGGACCCGGCGCTGCACACCTTCATCGGCGGCACCCCGCACACCCCGGAAGCACTCCACGCCCGCTACGAACGCCTGGCCGCAGGCTCCCCCGACCCAGCCGAACAATGGCTCAACTGGGTGATCCTGCTCCGCGCCGAAGCCCGCCTCGTCGGCACCGTCCAAGCAACCATCGCGGACCACGTCGCCGAGATCGCCTGGGTCGTCGGCACGCCGTGGCAAGGCCGCGGCATCGCCGGCGAGGCAGCGCGCGGACTCGTCGGCTGGCTGACCACCCAACCGGTCCACACCGTCGCCGCCCACATCCACCCGGACCACCACGCGTCCGCCGCCGTCGCCACCTCGGCCGGCCTCGCCAAGACCGACGTGTGGCACGACGGCGAAGTCCGCTGGCAACGCCCCTTGCAATGAGTCGTTTGCGGACGAAATCCAAAGAGTCATTGCTAAGCCGCAGGTCGCGGCGGTCCGCCAACTTGTATATCGACCGATATATCAGTTGGCAGCGGGCTCGTTGCCGACGCGGCCGATCACGTCGCGCGACACCTGGGCGTGCGCGAGTCGTCGAACGGCCTTGAGGACGGTGTCCCCGATGAGCGTGCCGATGACCATGGCCTCGATGACGTCGTCCCGCGAACCCTGCCGCGCGATGTACTCGACGTCGGCCTGCGCGATGATCTTCAGCCCCTCCAGGTAGGGGTCGAGCAGGTCGCGGAAGTGGCCGTGCCCGACCGAGCGGGCCGCGGACAGCGCGGCGGCCAGCATGTGCGTGACGTTGCTTTCGGTCACGTCGGCGCACTCGCGCTCGCCCTGCCGCGCGAAGAACGCCTGCACGTCCTCGACGGCGAGCGGGTCGAGCTCCACCGAGCCCGGCTGGCTGATGGCCTCCTGCACGGCGCCGAGCTTGTTGTGCAGCGAGTCGTCGCGGGTGTCGACGGCGGCGAGGACGTCGCGCACCGCCGCGATGGAGAGCCCGCCGACGTCCACGAGGGCGCGCACCAGCCGTAGGCGACGGAGGTGCTCGTCGTCGTAGTGGGCCTGGTTCGGGCTGGTCAGCACGCCGGCGGGCAGCAGTCCCTCGCGCAGGTAGTACTTGATCGTCGGCACCGGAACGCCGCTTCGCTTCGAAAGCTCGCCAACACGCATATGGATAGTGTACCTTTCCGATAGCGGAAAGCACCGCTATCCATTCTCTGAGGGGCTCAGATGTTGAAGACCGCGTACCACTGGCACCGGCCGTTAATGCTCTTCACGCTGTCCATGGTCGTGCTGACCCCGGTCGCCGCGCTCGGCATGCTGCTGGACGACCGGACGCTGCTCGACGCGCCGATCTGGTTCAAACCGTTCAAGTTCGCGGTGTCGTTCACGCTCTACAGCGCCTCTCTGGCGTGGTTCACCAGCCTGCTCGAAGGCCGTCTGCACAAGATCGCGTGGTGGCTCGGCACGGTGTTCGCGCTGGCCGGCGTCGCCGAGATGGCGATCATCGTCGGGCAGGTCGTCCGGGGTAGGCGCAGCCACTTCAACTTCGAGACGCCGCTGGACTCGGCGCTGTTCGCCACGATGGGCATGCTGGCGATTGTCCTGTTCAGCACCAGCCTGGTCATCGCGGTGCTGCTGTTCCGCAAGAAGTTCGACAACCCCGCCCAGAGCTGGGTGATCCGGCTCAGCCTGCTCATCGCGCTCGTCGGCATGAGCGTCGGTTTCCTCATGACGCAACCGCGAGAGGGTCAAACGCCGGCGAAGGGCGTGATCGGATCCCACTCGATCGGCGGGCCGGACGGCGGCTCCTACATGCCGCTCACCGGCTGGAGCACGGTCCACGGCGACCTGCGCATCGGGCACTTCGTCGGCATGCACGCGGTGCAGATCCTGCCCCTGCTGATCGCGTTCGCCGGCCGTTGGGCCAACGCGCGCCTCGCGTGGGTGCTCAGCGGTGGTTACCTCGGCATGACCCTGCTCGTGATCTGGCAGGCACTGCGCGGCCAGGCGCTCATCAAGCCGGACGCCCTCACCCTCGTCGCGCTCGCCGTCATCGTCGCCGCGACCGCGCTGGGCGTGGTGTGGACACGACAGCCCCAGAGGAACACCGACAAGGAGCTCGTGACCGCATGACCGCCACCCTGTTCGACCTGACGTTCCTGCTGATCGCGCCGTTCTGGGTGCTCATGATCTTCGCGCCGAAGTGGTCCTGGACGAAGAAGATCGCCGAGTCGTACCTGATCATCCTGCCGCCGGTCGCGATCTACGTCGCGCTGATGATCCCGGTGCTGCCTGAGCTGATTCCGCTGGTCACGCGGCCGGAACTCGCACCACTGGCCGAGTTCATGAGCACCGACACGGGCGCGGCGCTGGTGTGGGCGCACATGATCGCGTGGGACCTGTTCGTCGGGCGCTGGATGTACCTGGAGGGGCGTCGGCTGAACGTCCACCCGCTGGTCATGGCACCCGTTCTGGTGATCACGATCCTGCTCGCCCCCGTCGGGTTGCCGCTGTTCCTGATCGTGCGCAAGGTGTGTGACGCAACGAACAGGGGTGCCGCTGTGGTTACCGGCCAGTAACTAGGGCTAGAGTTGGCGTTACCGACCGGTAGGGATGTCGCGCACCCCCTGCCCGGTGGACAGAGTTGTCACCACAAGTGGAGGAGACGCCGTGGCCGCACCAGCAGCGCCGGCACGCGTTCGGAACGTGGTCTTCGTCGACGGCGTCCGCACGCCGTTCGGCAAGGCCGGCCCCAAGGGCATTTTCGCCGAGACCCGTGCCGACGACCTCATCGTGAAGGTCATCCGTGAGCTGCTGCGCAGGCACCCCGAGCTGCCGCCGGAGCGCGTCGACGAGGTCGCCATCGCGGCGACCACGCAGATCGGCGACCAGGGCCTCACGCTCGGCCGCACCGCCGCACTGCTCGCGGGCCTGCCGAAGTCGGTCCCCGGTTACTCGATCGACCGCATGTGCGCGGGCGCGATGACCGCCGTGACCACCGCGGCGAGCGGCATCGCGTTCGGCGCCTACGACATCGCCATCGCGGGCGGCGTCGAGCACATGGGCCGGCACCCGATGGGCGAGGGCGTCGACCCGAACCCGCGCTTCCTGTCGGACAAGATCGTCGACACCAGCGCGCTCGTCATGGGCCAGACCGCGGAGAACCTGCACGACCGGTTCCCGCACATCACCAAGGAGCGCACGGACGCCTACGCGGCCGCTTCGCAGGCCAAGTACGCCGACGCGCTCAAGAACGGCAAGATCGGCCCGGAGCTCGTGCCCGTCGCGACCCGTTCCGCGGAGCACGGCTGGGGCCTCGCCACCGCCGACGAGCCGCCGCGTCCTGGCACCACGGTCGAGGACCTGGCCAAGCTCAAGACCCCGTTCCGCCCGCACGGCCGGATCACCGCGGGCAACGCGGCCGGTCTGAACGACGGCGCGACCGGCTGCATCCTCGCCGAGGAGGAGACCGCGCGCGAACTCGGCCTGCCCGTCGGCATGCGGATGGTCGGCTACTCGTTCCTGGGCGTCGAGCCCGAGGTCATGGGCATCGGCCCGGTGCCGGCCACCGAGAAGGCCCTGGAGCGCGCCGGTCTGTCCATTGAGGACATCGGCCTGTTCGAGGTCAACGAGGCGTTCGCCGTCCAGGTGCTCGCGTTCCTCGACCACTTCGGCATCGCCGACGACGACCCGCGCGTGAACCAGTGGGGTGGCGCGATCGCCACTGGCCACCCGCTGGCTTCTTCCGGCGTGCGCTTGATGACGCAGCTGTCGCGTCAGTTCGCCGAGCGGCCGGACGTCCGCTACGGCCTCACCACCATGTGCATCGGCATCGGCATGGGCGGCACCGTTATCTGGGAGAACCCGAACTGGAGTGGCGACAAGTGACCATCACCGCTGAGGAAGCAAAGGCGATCTTCCCCGACGAGGTCGTCACCGTTGCCAAGACGCGTCTGATCAGCGTGCCGGGCCTCGACAAGCCGGTCGCGATCATCACGATCGACAACGGCCTGGACCACACCCGTCCGTCGACGTTCGGCCCGCAGTCGCTGGTGTCGCTCGGTGCCGCGTTCGACGAGGCCTACGCAGCCGGCCCCGCCGCCATCGCGGTGACCGGCAAGCCGTTCATCTTCGCCGTCGGCGCGGACCTGTCCGCGGTCGAGCAGGCCACGGACCGCTCGCAGGGCGTGACGATCGGCAAGCTGGGCCACGACGTCTTCAAGAAGTTCACCGACTCGGACATCCCGACCTTCGCCTTCGTCAACGGCGCGGTCATGGGTGGCGGTCTCGAGCTCGCGCTGTCGTGCCACTACCGCACGCTGGCGTCGAACGCGGCCGCGATCGCGCTGCCCGAGGTGTTCCTGGGCCTGTTCCCGGGCTGGGGTGGCACGCAGCTGCTGCCGAACCTGATCGGCGCCAACGACGCCGTGACGGTGATCTTCGAGAACGCGTTGAACCAGAACAAGATGCTCAAGCCGAAGGAAGCTCTGGCGCTGGGCATCGCGGACGTGCTGTTCGACTCCGCCGACTACCTGGAGCAGTCGCTGTTGTGGCTGTCGCAGGTCGTGCGCGGCGAGATCACGGTGGCGCGCAAGGAGATCGACCGCGGCGAGGCGTGGGACGCCGCCGTCGCGCGCGCCAAGGCCATCGTGCACGGCAAGACCAAGGGCGCCGCGCCGGGTGCGCAGAAGGCCCTGGAGCTGCTGGAGCTGGCCCGCGAGAACGACCTGGACAAGGGCTACGCCGCCGAGACCGAGGGCCTCGCGGACCTCGTCATGAGCGACGAGCTGCGTGCCGGTCTGTACTCGTTCAACCTGGTGCAGAAGCGCGCGAAGCGCCCGGCCGGTGCGCCGGACAAGTCGTTGGCGCGCAAGGTCACCAAGGTCGGTGTCGTCGGCGCGGGCCTGATGGCCTCGCAGATGGCGCTGCTGTTCATCCGCCGCCTGCACGTGCCGGTCGTGCTGACCGACATCGACCAGGCGCGCGTGGACAAGGGCGTCGGCTACGTCCACAGCGAGATCGACAAGCTGGCCGGCAAGAAGCGCATCTCGCCGGACGAGGCCAACCGTCTCAAGGCGCTGGTGTCCGGTGCGCTGGACAAGGCCGCTTTCGCCGACGCCGACTTCGTGATCGAGGCCGTGTTCGAGGACCTCGCCGTGAAGCAGCAGGTGTTCGCCGAGGTCGAGGAGCACGTCTCCCCCGAGGCCATCCTCGCCACGAACACCTCGTCGCTGTCCATCACGGACATGGCGTCCAAGCTCAAGCACCCCGAGCGGGTCGTGGGCTTCCACTTCTTCAACCCGGTCGCGGTCATGCCGCTGCTGGAGATCGTGCGCGCCGAGCAGACCGACGACGCCACGCTGGCGACGGCGTTCGCGGTCGGCAAGCAGCTGAAGAAGTCCTCGGTGCTCGTGAAGGACGCGCCCGCGTTCGTCGTGAACCGCCTGCTGACCCGCTTCATGGGCGAGGTCATCAAGTCGGTCGACGAGGGCACCTCCTTCGAGGTCGCCGACAAGGCGACCGAGCCGCTCGGCCTGCCGATGTCGCCGATGATCCTGCTGCAGCTGGTCGGTTCCGCCGTCGCGCTGCACGTGTCGGAGACGATGCACAACGCGTTCCCCGACCGCTTCTCGGTGTCGGAGAACATGAAGAAGTTCGTCGCCGCCGGCAAGGGCGCTGTCTGGCAGTGGGACTCCACCGGTGCGCAGACCGTCGACCCCGAGGTCCTGGCGCTGTGGGAGTTCGGCTCGACGCCGCTGACCGGTGACGAGGTGAAGAACCGCGCGCTGGAGGCGTTGGCCGAGGAGATCCGGATCATGCTCGACGAGGGCGTGGTCGCGGAGGCGCAGGACATCGACCTGTGCATGCTCCTGGGCGCCGGCTGGCCGTTCTGGCTGGGTGGCATCACGCCGTACCTGGACCGTGCCGGCATCTCGGAGAAGGTGACGGGCAAGCGGTTCCTGGCGCCTGGTGTGGCGTCCGTGCCTGCCTAAAAAGTGCGTTTGAAGCCCCCGGCTCTCTCGACGGAGCCGGGGGCTTTTTCGCCTGCTCGGACCTACACCGACCGTGATCATCAGCCTACGTTCGGTGCATGGCCAGAAGTTATCCCTTCGCGGAACCCGATCGGCTGGACGTCGACCCGGCGCTGCTGGCGGCACCGCCCCTGATCCGCGTGAAAATGCCGTACGGCAAGGAAACCTGGCTCATCACCGGCCACCAGGAAGCACGCGCGGTCCTGAGCGATCCCCGGTTCGTGCGCACCACCGCCGACCCGCTCGACGAACCGCGAATGGGCGCGCACAACAACGCGCCCGGCATTCTGTCGTTGGACCCGCCGCAGCACACCCGGCTGCGCAAGCTCGTGACGAACGTCTTCACCGTGCGCCGCGTGCAGGCTCTGCGGCCGCGCGCCATCGAGATCGCGGACTCCCTGCTCGACGAGCTGACCCCGCCCGCCGACCTGGTGGAGGGCCTGGCCCGGCCGTTCCCGATGCTGATGATCACGACGCTGCTCGGCATTCCGCAGGAGGACCACAAGAAGTTCGGCATGTGGGCCGACAGCTTCCTCAGCACGGGCGCGGTGCCTCTGGAGGTCGCGGCGGAGCACTACACCGCGATCTGCGACTACCTCGCCGCGCTCGCTGCGCGACGTGCTGCCGCGCCGACGGACGACCTGTTCGGAGCGCTGGTGCGGTACCTGAACGCGGGCGAGCTCACGATCGACGAGCTCGTCATGGTCTCGTTCAGCATCCTGGTGGGCGGCCTGGAAACGGTGAAGACCCAGCTGCCCAACATGGTCTACCTGCTGCTGACCTCTGGCCGTTGGGACTCGTTGCACGCCGCGCAGTTGCCCGCCGCAGTGGAGGAGATGCTGCGCTACGTCCCGCTGCCGACGACCGCCGTGTTCGCGCGCTTCGCCACCGAGGACGTGCCGGTGGGGAACGTCGTCATCGCGCGGGGCGAACCGGTGCTCGTGGAAGTGCCCGTGACGAACCGCGATCCGCGCGTCTTCGCCAACGCCGATGAACTGGACTTCGCCCGCGATCCCAACCCGCACATGGCGTTCGGGCACGGGGCGCACTACTGCCTCGGCGCGCAGCTGGCCAGGCTGGAGCTCCAGGTCATGCTGGAACGCCTGCTGATCCGCATGCCGGCGCTGCACCTCGCCGTGCCGGAACCCGAACTCGGCTGGCACCGCGGCTACATGGTGCGCGGCCTGACCGCGCTGCCGGTCGTCTGGTGAGTCAGTCCTCGATCTCCGGCTGGTACTGCTCCGCGCTGCCGTCCTGGCGGATGAAGTAGGCCTCGATGTTCGTCGCCCGCAGCGTCACCTCGGACCCGGCCACCAGGTCGCGGAACCGCAGCAGGTCGGGCAGGCCGAGGGCGACGGTGTCGAACGGGTGCTTCTGGCGCAGCATCAACGACCGCCGCAACGCCTCGCTGAACGCCCGGCGCGGTGAGTCGTCGTCCTCGGGGACCTCCACCAGCGCGCCTTCGAGCTGACGTTCGAGCGCGGCCCGCACGTGGTCTGCCGTGCCCCAGGCCGCGATCTCCGTGAGAGTCATGTGTCCCGTATCGGGAAAAATCGCGGGATCATTAGCAGTCCGGATGTTTCGATCAGGTCATGTTGTCGCGACCGGCGATCCTCATCGACGTCGACGGCCCGCTGAACCCCTATCTGGCGAAGCCGACTCGGCGTCCGGCGGGCTACACCACTCATCGCATACGTCCTGCGGGTTTCGCCAGGCCGCTGCGCGTGTGGCTCGACCCGTCGCACGGTCCGTGGCTCCTGTCTCTCGCCGCCGCCACGGGCGCAGACCTGGTGTGGGCGACGACGTGGGAGCACGAGGCGAACGAGTTCATCGGACCTCGCCTCGGACTGCCCGAACTGGAGTGGATCGACTTCGGCGGACAGGGCTCCGACCACCGCGACGGCCACCACGGCAAAGTTCCCGCGATCACCGAGTGCGCGGGCAGCCGACCCATCGCGTGGCTCGACGACGAGTTCCAGCGGCGTGACCCGCAGTGGGCGGCGGCACGACCCGGCACCCTGCTCGTGCCGGTCGACGCCCGCAAGGGCATCGGCATCGATCACCTGGAACAGGTCCAGGCGTTCTTCACCGATATATCAGTCGCGACACCGCTCAACCTGCCCTTGCAATGAGTCTTTGCGGACGAAGTCCAAAGTCTCATTGCTAAGGTGCAGGTCAAACGGTATGCAAAACCGATATATCAGTTCCTCACTGGTGCAACGCGATCTCCGCGAACTCCTGAACGCGCGCGAGAGTGATGCCCTCCCGTTGCTCCACCGCCAGCGGATGATCGGTGGGCTCCAGCTCGATCAACGGCCGGATGCCGAGCTCCTGGGTGTGCAGGTTGGTCTTGAGATTGAGCGTCGTGGGCTCGTAGCCGGGCAGCACCGTCGACAGCCAGCCGAAGTACGGCGGCTCCTGCACCCGTGCCGGGTCCTCGAAGACGTCGCCCATGCGGATGAAGTTCTCCTTCGAGAGCGACACCCACACGCCCCACTCGAAGTCCTCGTCGGCGTCGTGCACCGGCAGCACGACCCGGCCGCGCACGAAGTAGTGCTCGTCGTTGATCACGCAGTACTCGTCGCCGAGCACGTTGCCGGGGGTCTCGGCGAGCTCCGGCGACCAGTAGACGGGCGCGGCCATGGCGTAGGCGAAGGGAAGGCCGTTGTGCTCCTGGCCGCAACACGTGCAGGTGAACGCCGGAGTGATCATGCCGGGCAGCCTAGAGGTGAACGCTTGCCGTCAAAGGCGTTTCGGCCCACCACGACGACCTGGATCCGCAGGAGCTGGTGCGTCAGACCTGGCGGATCGGCACGACCTCCACGAGCCGGTCGAGGTCCTTGAAGTCCTTGACGTTCATCGTCAGCACGGGCATGCCCGCGACCGATGCCGTGGCGGCGATCTGCAGGTCCATCCGCCGCGGCCGGGGGCTGCGGCCCGCACGCCGCACCAGCGAGGCCATCTGGCCGTAGACCTTGGCCTCCTCCATGCCGAACGGCAGCACCTCGAACGTGTTCATCGCCGCGTAGTACCGCTCGGTGCGGGCGGCCCGCTCGACCGGGTCGTCGACGTCGATCCCGAACGCCAACTCGGCGATCGTCACCGCGCTGAGGAACGGCTGGGCGTCCAGATAGTCGCCCAGGTGCGCCCGCTCGAGCCTGATCAGCACACAGGTGTCGAGCAGGCAGCGCTTCACCTCTGCCACGGGTCTTCCAGCGGGTCGTCCGCGCCGAAGACCTCGTCAGCCGCCCTCCGGTCCGCCTCCCAGCGGTCGGCGTCGACGGACGGCAGGGTGCCGAACAGCACCTGGATGTCACCAAGCGGCGGACGGGACACGGCTTCCTCCCGATACGGCGAGAGCTGGGCGACCGGCTTGTTGTTGCGCGTGACCACGAAACTCTCACCCGCCTCGACACGGCGCATGATCTCCGCGTTGTCGTTGCGGAGCTCACGCTGCCCAATGGCCTGGAGCTGCTGCATAGCACAAACGTAGCACAGATCCGAGAGAAGTGCTACAGAGTAGCCGGGCAGCGGCCGGGATACCCCGATGACGTGATCAGGATCGGCACGTCGGGCTGGCGCTACCCGGAGTGGCGCGACGGCTTCTACCGCAACGTCCCGCAGCGGCGCTGGCTCAGCCACCTCGCCGCGCACGTCGGCACGATCGAGATCAACGGCTCGTTCTACCGCCTCCAGCCACCCTCGAACTACCAGAAGTGGGCCGCCGAGACCCCTCCGGACTTCACCTTCGCGGTCAAGGGCTCCAGGCTGATCACGCACCACAAACGCCTGCGCCACATCGAGGACGCGCTGAAGACCTTCACGAGCTCACTGGCGCTGGGCCCCAAGCAGGGCCCGATCCTCTGGCAGCTGCCGTCCACCCTGCGTTTCGACCGAGCCGTCCTGCAGGACTTCCTCGCCGCTCTCCCACCAGGTCGGCACGCATTCGAACCGCGCCACGAGTCGTTCCGCACCGACGCGTACTTCGACCTGCTACACGCGCACAACGTCGCTCACGTCGTGTCAGACGCACCGACGTTTCCGTGCATCGAGGCGGTCACCGCCGACTTCGCCTACATCAGGCTGCACGGGCACGACGAGCTGTACATCAGCTCCTACGACGACGAGCAGCTCGACGAGTGGGCGCAGAAGATCCGCGACTGGGACCGCGACACGTACGTCTACTTCGACAACACGATGCACGGCGCGGCCCCGTACAACGCGCTGAGCCTCATGGACCGGTCCAAGTCTCCAGTGCGGCGGTGAGGGTCGCCGGGTCTGCCACCCACGCGACGTGGCCGTCCGGCCGGATGAGCACGCCACCGAGGTCCGGGAGGAGCACCGGCCGCCCCGGACGCAGCAGCTCGGAGACCGTGGTGGGCCTCCCGTCCACCACCACCGGAAGGTTCGGCGCGAGCCGGCCGAGCAACGGGTGATCGCCGGGGATGCGCGGGTCGTACCAGGTGTCGAGGCCGGTGACGAGCTCGGCGAGCTGCTTGCCGTTCAGCTCCGCGACCAGGTCCCGCACCGGCGCGAGATCTTCGCGTCCCAGCAACGACTGCGCCCGCGTCGTCCGCAGCACCCGTGCCCCCACCGGATGCCGTTCGTCGTGGTAGGTCTGCAACAACCCGGCCGGCGCCCGGCCGGAGACGGTCGCGGCCAGCTTCCAACCGAGGTTCATCGCGTCCGCCAGCGCCACGTTCACGCCGACCGCCCCGGCAGGCGGATGCACGTGCGCAGCGTCCCCCGCCAGGATCACCCGCCCGTGCACGTACCGCTCCGCCTGCCGCGCGGCGTCGGAGAACCTGCTGAGCCACAACGGTTTCCCCAGCGGCACAACCCGTCCCAGCCGCGCGTTCAGCAGCTCCTGGACGTACTCGAGCTCGACCGGGCCGGAGCGCGGTTCCGGCTCTTCCAGCACGATCCGCACGTAGCCCGGCCGCGGCAGCACGAACACCTCACCGGTCGCGAGCGCGTCGAAGTCGGCCTCGACGTCCGCGACCAGCCCGTACGAAGTCGCGTCCACACCGGGAAAAGCGATGCCCGCGCGTTTGCGAACCGTACTGCGACTGCCATCGCATCCCACGAGATATGAGACGCGCCAACAGTCTTCGCCCACCACCACATCGACGCCGTCGTCGTCCTGCGTGAAGTCGACGACCTCGCTCCCCCACCGCACCCGCACGCCGAGCTCCGCGAGCCACTCCTCCAGCAGCTCCTCGACCCGGTTCTGCGCGATCCCGAGCGTGTACGGGTGATCGGTGTCCATCGCCGACAGATCGAGGAACACTCCCGGCAGGAACATCCCGTACGGCACAACGGGTCCCTCCGCGAGGAACCGCTCGGCCAGCCCGCGCCGATCGAGCAGCTCGAGGCTGCGCGCGGACAACGTGAAGCCACGCGGATGCGACGACCGCCGAGGAGCCGCGTCCACCACCGCGACCTCGACCCCGGCCAGCGCGAGCTCGGCCGCCACCAGCAGTCCGGCCGGCCCGGCCCCGGCCACCAGCACGTTCACTCCGGCCACCCCAGCTCACCGGACTCGATCTCGCCGATGATCTCCTCGACCCACCCCAGCTCGGCCTCGGCCATCCGCTCCGCGTACTCGACCTCGATCACGAACAACCGCGGAACCTGTTGCAACGCCGACAGGTGCTCACGCCGAACTTCCTCAGTCGACGCCCGCAACCGCTCCGCCCGCTCCCGCAACGCCTCCACCGCACCGGCCGGCCCGAGCGCGCCGAGGTAGCTGACCGCGGACAGGAACTTCGGGAACTCGGCCTGCGGCTCACGCACCAGCCGATCCACCCACCGGGTGAACTCCTCCTGCCCAGCCGCGGTGAGCTGGTAGATCGTCCGCTCCGGCCGCGCACCGACCTTCACCGTCTCGCGCGCCTCGATCCATCCCTCACGCATAAGCGCGCGCACCACGTCGTAGAGCGATCCGGTCGTCACTTTGAACGCGCGGTCCATGCCGCGTTCGCGCAACGTCGCCGCCATCGCGTGCGGATGCAACGGCGACTCCAGCAGCAACCCCAGCACCGCCATACCCAGCGGATTCTTCATCACTCGACTCCGATCGCTCGGTTCCGAGTATTTGATGCGGGTCCACGGTTGTCAACTAGCCTCATCAGATATGAGAACGATTCGCGTCTTGGCTCCCCTGCTCCTGGCCGCGACTCTCGTGGCACCCGCACAAGCGGAAGCGGAAGCGGCGACCTGGACCGGCCCACTCAGCACCCGCGGCCGGTGGATCGTCGACGCCCACGGCGACCGCTTCAAGCTGAAGTCCGGCAACTGGCACGGTGCGAGCGGCACCTGGAACGGTTCCGGCGACAGCAACGACCCCGCCAACCACCACGCCGGCGAGAAGGCCGACCAGGTTCCGCTCGGCCTCGATCGCGCGACCACGGCCTCGATCATCAACGGCTTCAAGGAGATCGGCGTCAACAGCGTCCGGTTGCCGTTCTCCAACCAGATGATCAAGGACACGAATCCCGTCAACGGGTTGAAGGACGCGCACCTCAACGGCAAGCGGCCGCTCGAGATCTACGACGCCGTAGTAGCCGAGCTGACGAGCAACAACCTCGCCGTCATCCTCAACAACCACACCACCACGTCCAGGTGGTGCTGCGGCGTCGACGGCAACGAGCGGTGGAACACCAGCCAGAGCACTGACCAGTGGGTCAACGACTGGGCGTTCATGGCGAACCGGTACAAGGCCAACAAACGCGTCGTGGGCGCTGATCTGTACAACGAGGTGCGCCGCAACATCTGGGACGACCCGAACTGGGGCTGGGGCAACGACCACGACTGGCACAAGGCCTCGCAGCAGGCCGCGGACCGCATCCAGCAGACCGCGCCAGACCTGCTGGTCATCGTCGAAGGCATCAACTGGACCGGCATCCCCGTCGACGGCTTCCCGCACGGACGGCCGACGCTGGAGCCGGCGAGATTCCTCAGCCACACGCTCGCCAACCCCGACAAGCTCGTCTACTCCGCCCACTTCTACGGCTACACCGGGCCGAACCACAGCGGTGCCACCGGAATCGGCGAGACGAGCGACCCGCGTTACCAGGACCTCTCGCCGCAGGAGCTGACGGACGTCCTGCAGCGCCAGGCGTTCTTCATCACCGAGGCGCAGAAGCACTTCACCGCGCCGTTGTGGATCAGCGAGTTCGGCGTCGGCGGCCGCGATGAGAGCAACCCCAAGGCACGCGACTGGTTCGAGCGGTTCGTCAACCACCTGATCGCGACGGACGCGGATTTCGCCTACTGGCCGTTGGTCGGCTTCCACACCGACCGGCGCGGCAACGGATGGGCGCTGCTGCACTGGGATGCCAACGGAAACCGCATGGGCGTCAACGACGGCGACGACTGGCGCGCGTCGGCGTGGAACCGGCTCGTCACCGCGCCACAACGGTCCGGGCAGGTTCCGCGCGAAACCCGGTGGAACATGCTGCTCAAGGAATCGTGCCCGCAGAACGAAAAACTCGTAGGCATCAGCCACACGGGCAACCGCGGACTGTGCGTCAGCGGTCCACAGTGGAGCAGCACGACCAGGGTCACCAACGAGCAGCACGTGACCAACGACTGGGCGGTCGGCTACACGAAACTCCAGTGCCCGCTCAACAACGCAGCCGTCGGCTACGCGAACTTCACGTTGGTGTGCGCGCCGATCGCCACCGCGACGAGCTCACAGGTCCTGTGGTTCGACCGCGGCGACAACCGGCCCGACCAGGGCGGCGACTGGGCCAACGGGCACTACAAAGGTCAGTGCGCACAGGACGAGCACATCGCCGGCGTCGCCTACAACTGGCGCAGGACACCGGACGCGTTGCTCTGCCGGAAGTGAAGTCCGAAGTACTCCAGGAAAGCGGCCGCAGGATCCTCGACGTCGGTTGAGGTCTTGTGGCCGTCTTTCGTGATCACGACCTTCTCGTCCGTCACGGTGACCCGCCCGTCGAGCCTGGCGAGCGACGCCCGCGGCGCCTTGCGGAAGCCCGACTCCGGCGCGGTCTGCTGCCACCAGCAGGTCGGCATGAACTCCGCCAACGAACGCGGCCTGCGCTCCAGCCGGTAGGCGAGCGAACCGTTCATGAACACGTCGACGTCCTCGCCGTGGTCGGCCAGCCGGAACACCCCGAACGGGTCCTGCTGGTCCTCGCGCGACGTCCACGACAACGGGTGCAGCGAGAACGCGCCGAACCCGACGTCGACCAGCCACGCACCGTCCACCACCAACGCCAGGTGGTCGAACGGCGGCCCGAGCTTCTCGCCGTTGAACACCCGCGCGGCCAACAGCTCGACTGAATGACCCAAGTCCCGCAACAACTCCGCGAACAACCCGTTGAGCTCGTAGCAGAACCCGCCCCGCCGCTGCGTCACGATCTTGTCGTACAGCCACGGGATCTCCAGCACGATCCGGATGTCCATGTGGGTGTGCAGGTTCTCGAACGGGACGCTCAGCAGGTGCAACTCCTGCAGCTCCGCCAACGACGAGTCCCGCGAGGCGCCGATGCGCTGTAGGTATCCCTCCACCGTGTCACGATAACGAAATGGGCGAGGTCAGGATCGGCACTTCGGGATGGGTCTACCCACCCTGGCGCGGCAAGTTCTACCCCAAGGGCGTCACGCAGAAGCGCGAGCTGGCCTACCTCAGCGAGCAGCTCAACTCCGTGGAGATCAACGGCTCCTTCTACTCGCTGCAACGCCCGTCGAGCTACGAGAAGTGGGCCTCGGAGACGCCGGAAGACTTCAAGTTCGCCGTCAAGGGCAGCCGCTTCATCACCCACATGAAGCGCCTCAAGGACGGCAACGAACTGCTCGCGAACTACCTCGCGTCCGGCGTCCTCGCACTGGGCCCGAAGCTCGGCCCGATCCTCTGGCAGCTCCCGCCGACGCTGCAGTTCGACGCCGGCCTGCTCACCAGCTTCTTCGAGGGCCTCCCCCGCACCACCACCGAGGCCGCCGAGGTCGCCAAGCTCCACGACCACCGCGTCGACCCGGCCCACACCACCACGGACGCTGAGCGCCCCATGCGGTACGCACTCGAGGTCCGCCACGAGAGTTTCCGGACGCCGGAGTTCGTCGACCTCCTCAAACGCCACGACATCGCGCTCGTGGTCGCGGACGCCGCCGGCAAGTACCCGCTGATCGAAGAGGTCACCAGCGACTTCGTCTACGTGCGGCTGCACGGCCACGACGAGCTGTACGTCAGCGGCTACACCGACGAGGGCCTCGACATGTGGGCGAACAAGGTCAGGAAGTGGCGCAAGCACGGCGACGTCTTCGTGTACTTCGACAACGACGCCAAGGCGTATGCCCCGCGCGACGCCATGGCGCTGCAAGATCGTCTCGCCGATTGATCCAAACGGACGCACACTCGTTGTCTGACGGAGGTGCGCCCATGTCGACGAAGAGCCTCATCGCCGCCTTGGTGATCACTGCGGGCGCGGTTGCCTCCAGTGGGATCGCTGTTGCACAGAGTGACAAGAACTGCGACAAGGGCGAGTTCTGCGTGTGGGCTGGACCGGACTACACGGGGGCCGTGCAGCGGCTCGACCTGGAGTCCGCGAACCCCGATGAGTGCATCCCGCTGAACATCGTCGGCAGGTCCTTCGTCAACCGCCTGAGCAGGGACGCGAGCGTCTACCAACGCGAGAACTGCTCGACCGAGGCCGAGTTCACCACCTACCCCAAGCACGGCACCTACGTGCCCGACGCGTACTTCGTCGTCCGGGCGCTGGAAGTGTGGGAGCCATAACGAGGGCGGACTACTTTAGTCACCCTATGTAACACCACCCGATCGTGTGAGTACTCACCAGTAGGTCTCATTTGGCTCCTAGGTTGCCGCCCTATCGAGTGGTGGCAGCTGGAGGAAATGTGACCGTGGCGGGTGAAGCCGGGTTACTCGAACTGATGGCCGGGCGACTGGCCAAAGACGATCTCACCCCACGTGCGGCGGAACTGGTGCTGGCGGCGTGCCGTGGCGAGGCAGCGCTGGAGCGCGCGCTCGCCGGTGTGCCCGCCCAGGAGGAGGCGCCGCGGGAACGGACGGACGGGCCCGGCCAGGGGATCTTCGTGTCGGAGATCCGGGTGCGCGGCTTCCGCGGCATCGGGCCCCAGGCACGCCTGCCGTTGGCACCGGGGCCGGGACTGACCGTCGTGACCGGACGCAACGGCTCCGGCAAGTCGAGTTTCGCCGAGGCCGCGGAACTGGCACTGACCGGCTACAACGCCCGGTGGACCCGCGCGCGGCACGACGTGTGGCGGCAGGGCTGGCGCAACCTGCACCAGCACGACACCGCCGTCGAGCTGGAGCTGGTGCAGGCCGGGCAGGCGAACAGGACCACGATCCGCAGGCGCTGGACGGCGGACGAGGACCTGGCGCAGGGCGAGTGGACCCAGGACGACGTCCCGTTCGACGACCGACGGTGGCACGACGCGTTGGAGACCTACCGGCCGTTTCTGCCCTACAGCGAACTGGGGACCGTCCTCGACGCGCAGCCTGAGGACCTCTACGAAGCGCTACACCGTTTGCTGGGGTTAGAGGCTATAACCGAAGCACAACAGTCTCTCGCCGAGCACCGCAAACGCCTCGCCGAGATCGTCGCCCGTCCCTACGACCGGCGCGAACGGGTGCGGACGGAGCTGGCGGCGTCCCCCGACGAACGCGCCCGCCGCGCCGCCGAACTGCTCGGCAGCGACTCCCCCGACCTCGACGCGATCGCGGACCTGGCACTGGGCGCGGACGTCGGCAGCGGAACGAGCCTGCTGCACCAGATCGTGGACCTGCCGCTGCCGCCCGACGACGAGATCGACAGGTGTCGTGAGACCCTCGATCTGGCGTTAGGGGCTGTCACGGTTGTGGCAACGGATAACGCGCAGGACTCGTTGCGGTGCAGCGAGATCCTGCGGCTCGCGATCCAGCTGCAGGAGTCCGGCGGCAACCAGTCGTGCCCGGTGTGCGATCTCGGCCGGCTCGACGGGCTGTGGCTCGGCAAGGCCAAGGAGCGCGCCGAGCACCTCGCCAAGGCCGCCGCGGAGCTGCACGACGCCGCGGACCGGCTGGACGTCGCGGTGGCGGCAGCGCGGGCGTTGTGTCAGCCGGCGCCGGACGTGCTGCTGGAAGCGCAGGACATGCTCGACACGACCGCCACGCTGCAGGCGTGGCAGGCGTGGGAGGACTGCGTCTCGATCGACGACCCCGTGCGACTGCGACAAGAACTGTTCGACCGGTACACAGACCTCATACAGGCTGTGGACCAGCTGAAAACCGTCGCGAAGGAGCAGATCGACCGGCGCGATCTCGTCTGGCGGCCGATGGCGCTCGCGCTGTTCGAGTGGCACTCGCAGGCGCAGCAAGCGCTTGCGGACGCCGAGGTGCTGGCCGACGTGACCGAGGCGGAGAACTGGATCCGCAAGACGGCCGCGACGCTGCGGTCCGAGCGCATCGCCCCGTTCGCCAAGGAGTCGCAGCGGATCTGGCAGCGACTGCGCCAGCAGAGCAACGTCGACCTGGGCGCGGTGCGGCTCGGCGGCACCCGCAACGTCGAGCTGGACGTGTCGGTCGACGGCGTCTCGAACTCGGCGCTGGCGGTGATGAGCCAGGGCGAACTGCACTCGCTGGGGCTCGCGTTGTTCCTGCCGCGCGCGATGGTCGACGAGAGCCCGTTCCGGTTCGTGGTGATCGACGACCCGGTGCAGGCGATGGATCCATCCAAAGTGGATGGTCTCGCGCAGGTGCTCGCCGACGTCGGTCTCACTCGCCAGGTCGTGGTCTTCACACACGACGAACGGCTGGTGGAGGCGCTGCGGCGGTTGCGGCTCGCGGCGACGGTCTGGGAGGTCTGCCGTGGCGAGGAGTCCGTGGTGCGGGTGCGGATGTCCGACGATCCCGTTGGCCGGTGCCTGAACGACGCACGGGCGATGCGCGGCGACGAGGACCTGCCTGAGGCGTTGCGGGCCGAGCTGGTGGCGTCGTGCTGTCGGGCGGCATTGGAAGCGGCGTCGCACGCCCGGTTCCGGCGGGAACGGCTCGGCCGCGGGATGCCGCACGCCGAGGTCGAACGCGTGCTGGAGTGCGCGTTGACGACGAGGCAGAAGCTCGCGCTGGCCGTGCTCGACGACCTCGCTGAGCCGGGAAAGCTGATGCCACACCTGGAGGACGTCGTCGGCTCGTGGGCCGTCGACCTGCTGCAGGCGTGCCGCGTCGGCGGTGACGGCGGCGATCTCGACGTGCTGATCCGCGACACCGAACTGCTGGCGGGGTGGCTGCAGAGATGACCCTCCCCCCGAACATGCCCGCGGACGTGCAGGACCGCCTGATCTGCGTCGCGAACCTGCTGGCGCGCCCCGACCAGCTCGACGGCGTGCGGATCCGATGCTGCGCCGAGCTGTTGCGCACCGCGGTGGAACGGTCGGTGGCCCGCGCTTGCGGCGCGGAGAACACCGATCAGCCCGTGCACGCGCTGCTGCTCAGGCTTCCGTCGCATGTGGACGCTGACGTGGCACACGACGCTTCCCAGCTGTGGCACGCGTTGAGCCGCGCGATCCGGCACCACGGCTACGAGCTGAACCCGACTGTCGCGGAACTGCGCGGCTGGCACGCCGACACCGCGTCGGTCGTGCGGGCGCTCCGGCCGACCCTGACCCTGTCCGGCACGATCGACCTCACCTGAAGGCACCGGTGAAACTGCTGCTGTTCGCGGACCTGCACCTGGACACGCGTTTTTCCGACGCGGGTCCCGCGCGGCGCCAGGCGTTGCGCGACACGCTCGGCCGCATCGTCGAGCTCGCGGAGGAATCGCACGTCGATGCGGTGCTCTGCGCCGGCGATCTGTACGAGCACGATCGCTGTTCCCCTTCCACGGCCTCGTTCCTGCGGTCGTCGTTCGACTGCTCGGTGCCGGTCTACCTCGCACCGGGCAACGACGACTGGTACGGGCCGCAGTCGGTCTACCAGCAGGTGGACTGGACGCCGAACGTGCACGTGTTCTCCTCGGAGAGCCTGACGCCCGTGGAGCTCACCGACGGCGTCACGCTGTGGGGCGCCGCGCACGTCGGTCCCGGCCCGGCCCGCGACTTCCTGGACGGCTTCGCGGTGAACCGCGCCGGCGTGAACCTGGCGCTGTGCCACGGATCCGCGCCGGACGACGTCGCGATCACCGGCCTGGACCACGCCTTCCTGGGACACGTGCACACGCCGGAGCACGCCGTGCGCTACACGTTCCCCGGCAACCCGGATCCGTTGACCGCAGGCGAAACCGGTGAGCGCGGCGCCGTTCTGTGCACGGTGCACGAGGACGGCACGGTGTCGCGCGAGGTGTTCGACGTGTCGGCATCGCGGTCGCTCGGGCTGATCGCGGAGAGCTGCAAGGCGTTTCCGTTGCTGGACTTCGATTCCGTCGCCGGCGAACGAACCGTGCGCGGCCAGTTCGTGCGTGACGTGCTGGCGGATCCGTCTCTGGACACGGCGTTGCGCGGCCGCGTGCTCGCCACCGGTCTGCGTGCGTTGGAGGAACGATGAAGATCGAGTCGGTCACCGCGCACGCCTTCGGGCCTCTGCACGACCGCACGCTGCCGTTGGCGCCGGGCCTGACCGTGGTGTCGGGTGTGAACGAGTCCGCGAAGTCTTCCTGGCACGCCGCCATTCGCGCCGCGCTGTGCGGCGAACCGTCGTCGCGGCACCGTCCGTGGCACGGCGAGTCGTGGCGTGTGGCCGCAACGGTGTCGCTTGAGTCCGGCGAGGTCGTGTGCGTCGACCGTGACCTCAACGACGACGCCAGCCCGGACGTCGCACGGCGGGTCGGCCTGGACCGCACGTCGTTCGCCGCCACCGCGTGTGTGGACCAGGCGCAACTGCTGTCGGTGCTGGACGCGGCCGACGGCCTCCAGGACCACCTGCGCCGCGCCGCCGCCACCGCGGGCACGGACGGCACCGTGGAGCAGGCCTTGCAACGGCTCACCGCACCTGTCGACGCGTTGCGGGACGCCAGAAACCGTCTGCGGGAAGCCGAAACCGACCTGGACGTGGCGCGCCGCGAACACGCGCGATACCTGGAGCTGAGCGCACAAGCCCGCTCGGCCGCAGCGGCCCGCGCGCGCCTGGCCGTTGAGTCGCACGCTGCCGCGTTGGAGGCGTTGACCGTGCGCGCGGCCCGTCTGGCAGAGCTGCAAGAACGCTTCAGCGACGGCCCACCGTCGGGTCTGGCCGCGCAGGAGGAACTGACCCACCTGGTCAACCGCGCGCTGGCCGCGTGGCGTGCCGCCCCGACTCCGCGCGTGCTGACCGGTCCGTCGGCCGCGACGCTGGAAGGCGAGCTCGAAGCGCTGCCGGAGTTCCCCGTCGGCGAGACCGCACTGGACGACGAACTCCGCGTCGTCGCGACCGCCTACGAAACCGCGTCCGCAGTCGCCGCGGCCCACAACGAGCGCCGCCCGTCACCCGCCACCACGGCGGAACCGTCGGAGCTGCGCGGCCTCGCGACCCGCCTGGACCCGGCCGCCGGCTCCCGCCTGACCACCGCGTCCATCGAGGTGGACGGCGCCCGCCAGTTCCAGGACGAGGCCGCCGCCAACGCCGCCCGCGTCCAGGTCGAGGCCGACGTGGCCGCCGTGCGGGTGCAAGAGATCGCGACGCCGAACCCGGTGCTGCGCAACGCTTTGCTGGCGTTGAGCTGCCTGACGTCCGTCGTCGGTGTGCTGCTCTTCTTGGTGGACCAGCAAATGGCCGCGATCGGCGTGCTCGTGGCCGCCCTGATCGCCGGTGTCGGCGGCGCTCTGGCCCGCGGCAACGCATCCCAACGCGAAGCCGCCGTCTCCTTCGCCGCAGAACGCGCCGTCGCCGCCCAACAAGCGCGCAGCCTGCTGTTCGTGGCAGATCGCAGGCTGGCCGAAGCCGAGGGCCAACGAGCCGTGGCGTCGGAAGCCGTGCGCGTGCACGACGCGGCAGTCACGACGTGCGTCGCTCTCGGCGTGCCCCCGGACCGCGAAACGTTGTGGCGCTTGGCAAATCGCCCCGCATGGGAAGCCGAACACGCGGACCTGGTGTGTGAGGTGGCCCGCACCGAGAAGGTCGTGCGGGTGGAGCTTGCCGCGCGCGGCAAGGTCGAGAACACGATGTCCGTGCCGGACCTGCTGATCGACTACGAAACCGACTGCAAGGTCCGCGCCCGCCAAGCGTTGATGGCGGCCCAACGCCCGTTGCTGGCCCAAGCCCTGGCAGACCGCCGCCTGGCCGAAGCCACCGTCGCCGAGGCCACCCTCGCCCACACTCGCGCGCTGGCTCTGCTGCGCAACGCCGTGACCGCGATCGGCGGCTCCGGCGAGCGCCCGGAAGACCTGCTGCGCGCGATCGCCGAGTGGCAACGCGGCTGGGACCGGCTGCTGCGCGAGGCCGAGGAGGAGCGCAACGCGTGGGCGGAACTGCAGTCGCTGCTGGCCAACGGCACTCTGGATGACTTCGAAGCTCGCATTTCCGCCGCACATACCCACCACGTTCACCTGGTGGCAGACGCGCTCCGGTACGCCGCCTGCGATCCCGTTGATCCGTCCGCGGCCGCGTCTTGTGCCTCGCTGGCGGCGACCGTCGCCGAGGTTGCGCGGGTGCTGCCCAGCGTTCCGGATGCGGAGGAGGCGGTGCAGGCCGCCGCTGCTGAGCTGGCCGAGGTGACGGCGGAGGTCGAGGCGATCGATCTCGCCTCTCGCTACCTGGCTGCGGCGCGGGAGAAGGTGCACAGCACGATCGCGCCGGCGCTGGAAGAAGCATTGCGTTCGTGGCTGCCTCTCGTGACCGACGGACGCTATGTGGATGCCGCCGTAGATCCCGTGTCGCTGACCGTGCGCGTGTGCGCGGCTTCCGAGGCGTGGCACCAGGCTTCGCGGTTGTCGCTCGGCACGGCGGAGCAGGTCTATCTGCTGCTGCGGGTGGCGCTGGCTCAACACCTCGCTACTGAGGCGTGTCCGTTGTTGTTGGACGACGTGACGGTGCAGGCCGACGATGCACGGACTCGTGCGGTGTTGGATCTGTTGCTGCGGTTGTCGGAGGATCGACAGATCGTGCTGTTCGCGCAGGAGACCGCGGTGGTGGAGTGGGCTCGGGAACGGCTGGGTGAGCGGGACGTGCTGCACCAGCTCACACCGGTGGCGGCCTGATCGCGCGAGAGGCGACGAGCGCGACGACACGGTCGGCAACCTCTTCCGGGTCGTGCTCCCACACGCGCACGACGAGCCAACCCGCAGCTGCCAGCTGCACATCGGTGTCCCTGTCCCGGACGACGACGCCGTGCAGCTTCACCGTCCACCACTCGCGGTTCGCCTTGGGCACTTGGCCGTGCTCCGGACACGAGTGCCAGAAGCACCCGTCGACGAACAACGCGATCTTCCCCCTCGCAGCAGCACGTCCACACGTCTGCGCCGATTGGTGCCAGGCGGAGCGACGTCCACGAGGTAGCGCAACCCGCGCCGGTGCAGCGCACGCCGAACCGCCAGCTCGGGGGCGGTGCCGGTCCTCCGAGTTCTGCGCATCACGCGCGACGTCGCGTCCGAGCTGGCCGGCGGCGCGGGCCCCGCGTCGACGTAGCGGTACACGAACTGCAGTTTCCCGGAATTGTCAGACCCCGTCGCTACCGTCGGTCCCATGACCAACGCCGCCTTCCACAAGCTCACCCCGACCACCGACGAGCGGCTCGCCGAGCTGGGTCTGCGCCTCGCCGTCCTCGACCGCGCGATCGCCGCAGGCATCGACGCGCGCGCCGCCTCGCCGCCGTTCGGGCCCACCAACGCGCCGGGGCTGCTCGACTGGATTCATCGGGTGGGCACGCTGCGGCAGTTGCTGGCGGCGGAGGGGTGGCAGCGGCTCGACCACTGGAACGCGGGCCTCATCCGCCACCCGTCGCGGCCGATCCTGCTCGGCACCCTGCAGGGCAACCGGGGGACGGGGTCGGAGGACGCGCCGTTGCGCAGTGACTACGCGAAGGGGCCTGCTATTGCGGCGATGATGCGGGACAACGACCACGACCAGTTCGCGCTGTTCGAGAACGTGCGCAGCGAAGGGCTGAAGTTGTGGTTCCTGGTCACCTATCCGTTGCAGCTGGAGGATCGGCTGGTGGTGTTGCGGGAGGTGGCACAGCCGGAGCCGACGCCGCAGAACCAGATCATCGAGCGGTGGGCGCATCGGATTCCGTTGCCACCGATGGAGTTCCCGCAGCTCAAGGCGCCCAATGTGGACGGTCCGGAGGAGGTGGACTTCCCGATCGCCTTGCGCCGCTGAGCAACGGCACAACTGAACAGTTATTCGTGGTCGGTCCAGGCGAACTGCAGACGCTGCTGACCGTGCTTGCGGGTGACGAGAGTGCCTCGGCCAGGAGGCTGCGACGACGGCTTGAGGTTGCCGACGATGTTGCCCTCCTCCCTGGAGCCGGACCCGACGAAGAGCGGCGTGGCGAGTTCCTTCAGCTTGCCGAGCACCGGGTCGAACAGCGCGCGTGACACGCCCCCGGTATGCCGCGCCACGACGACGTGCAGGCCGACGTCCTTGGCTTGCGGCAGGAACTCGACCAGCGGCTGCAACGGGTTCACGCCGCCCTGCGGTGCGACGAGGTCGTAGTCGTCGATCACCACGAAGACCTCGGGACCCGTCCACCACGAGCGATCCCTGAGCTCTTCCTGCGTCACATCAGGCCCAGGCAGGCGCCTCTTCAGCGACGCGGACACCTCGCGGACCGCGTCGGTGGTCTGCTGTGCCGACACGCTGTAGACGAGCAGTTGGTCGGTGTCGATGAAGCCGAGCATCGTGCGGCGGTAGTCCACCAGGACGATCAACGCCTCCTTCGAGGTGTAGCACCGCAGGATGCCTCGCACGATCGTCCGCAGCAGGTTCGTCTTGCCCGACTCGCCGTCGGCGAACGCCATGAAGTGCGGTTCGGCGTCGAAGTCCAGGTGCACGGTGCCCAGATCGGACTCGTTGACGCCGATCGGGACCTTATGTCCCGGCATCTCCTGCAGCTCGCGGACACTGATCTTGTCGGGCAACAGCCGGACCGCGGGCGCGCGGACGCCCGGACTCCCTTCCGACGCACGGGAGATGAGGCCCTGCAACGCTTCCGAGGTCGTCGCGGGATCGGGCACGCCGTCGACGCGCGGCAACGCGGTGAGGAAGTGCAGCTTGTCCTGCGAAAGACCGCGGCCCGGCCGGTTCACCGGGACGTTCACCTGCGTCCTGCGGTCGATCTCCGACTCGGACGGATCACCGAGGCGCAGTTCGAACCGCGTGGTCAGCAGGTCCTTCATCGCGGGCCGGATCTCGGCCCACCGGTTGGTCGCGATGATCACGTGCACGCCGTAGGACGGGCCGTTCGTGGCGAGCGCCTGCACCTGCGGCTCGACCAGCTCGAAGTCCTGGCGGAAGCTCGCCCAGCCGTCGATGACCAGGAACACGTCGCCGAAGTCGTCGGTGGTCTCGCCGCGCCGCCTGCGTTCGCGGAAGTCCGCCATCGACTCGATGCCCAGCTCGCGCCACCGCCGCTCGCGACCGGCGACCACGGTCTCCACCTGCGCCACCATCCGGCGCACGAGGTCGGTGTCCAGTCGCCCGGCCACACCGCCGACGTGCGGCATCGCGTGCAGGCTCGCCAGCCGGCCGCCGCCGAGGTCGACGCAGTAGAACTGCACCTCCAGCGGTGTGTGCGTCAACGCGATCGACCCGATGATCGTCCGCAGCAGGGTCGACTTGCCCGACTGCGGACCGCCCACGACGGCGCCGTGGCCCGACCCGTTCGCGAAGTCCGCCCACAGGTAGTCGCGGCGCTGCTCGAACGGCTTGTCGACGACACCGACCGGAACCACCAGCGGCGGGGTCGCGGACACGGCGATCTGGTCCAGCGTCGGCGACTGGTCGAGCGGCGGCAGCCACACCTCACGCGCCGCGGGGCCACGACCGGCCATCCGCTGCACCAGGGCTTCGAACAGCGGTTCCGGCGAGTCGGCCCGCGTCCCCGAGACGTAGAAGGCGTCGAACCGGACGAGCGGCGAGCCCTGCGCGTAGAGGTAGCCGGTACCGGGAACGGCGGGCAGTTCGTACGCGTCCGGCACGCCCAGCACCGCGCGGGACTCGGTGGCGGAGAAGGTCTTCAGGGCGATCCGGTACGACAGGAAGCCGTCGAGCCCGCGCAGCCTGCCCTCGTCCAGCCGCTGCGACGCGAGCAGGAGGTGGATGCCGAGGCTGCGGCCCAGCCGGGCGATCGCCATGAAGACGTCGAGGAAGTCCGGCTTCGCGGACAACAGCTCCGCGAACTCGTCCACGCACACGAACAGCAGCGGCAACGACGGCTCCGCGCCGCTTTCCTCGTACTCCCAGCGGTTCTTGTGGTGCCCGGCCCCCAGCAGCTCCTGGCGGCGGGAGATCTCGCCGGCCAGCGCCTCCCGCAGCCGATCGACCATGGCGAGGTCGTTGCTCAGGTTCGTCACCGTCGCCGCCACGTGCGGCGCGGGCTCGAAGCCGCGGAACGTCGCCCCGCCCTTGAAGTCGATCAGGATCAGGTTGAGCGACTCCGGCGAGTGCGTGGCCATCAGCCCCAGCACCAGTGTCCGCATCAGCTCCGACTTGCCGGAGCCGGTCGCGCCGATCACGATCCCGTGCGGCCCCATGCCCTCGAACGCGGCTTCCTTCAGGTCCAGCTCGACCAGCTCGCCGTCGAGACCGACCCCGAACGGGACCCGGTACCGCTGCTGGACCGGTCGCACCCGCCACGCCTCGTCCACGTCGGCCGGGAGTCCCAGCACCTGCAGGAAGTCCTTGGGCGGCGCCGGCTCCGCGGCACCGGACACGACCAGGTCCTGCGCGACCGACGGATCCTTCAGCCGCGCGATCAGCTCGTCGATGTCGGCGTCGTCCTCGTCGTCGTCCTTCGGCACCGCGCAGAGGAACCGGCGGCCGCCGTGCAGACCCCAGCCGGCCTGCTCCGGCAGCGTCGCGGCGAGCTCGGCGCTGATCCGCGACTGGGCCGGATCGTCGAGCACGAGCTCGACCTTGCCGGGCAGCAGCCTCGCGAGCTGCGGCGGGATGTCCTGCCAGTGCCGGGCCGTGATGATCACGTGCACACCGAAGCCCAGACCGCGGCTCGCCACGCCGTGCACCAGCCGATCCAGCTCTGGCAGCTTCTCGCTGAACTGCTCCCAGCCGTCGATGACGAGGAAGACGTCGCCGTGGTCACCGGGCGGCAGCACGTTCCGCCCGCGCATCCGGCGGTACGAGTTGAGGCTGAGGCCGGTCGAGCGGAACAGCCGGTCGCGCTCCGCCAGCAGCGCGTCCAACGTGCGGAACAGCGCCTTCACCTGATCTTCCTGCGCGGGCCCGAGCACGTTCTTCAGGTGCGGAAGTGCGTGCAGGGCACCGAACCGACCGGCCGAGTCGAGACAGTGGAAGCTCACGTCTTCAGGTGTCCGCCCGGCCGACAACCCGGCCATGAGGGTGTGCACGAGCGTGGACTTGCCGGAGTAGATGCGCCCGACGATCGCCAGGTGCCCGTCCTGGCCCGTCAGGTCCAGCCGCAACACGTCGTCGGCCGCCGAACGGTCCTGGTACGCCCGGCCGATCGGGATCTGCAACCGCGTCGGCTCGATCTCCGCCGGCAGCAGGTCCGCGACGACCGGCGGCCGGTCGAGCCCGTCGGTGACCAGGCGCCGCGACTTGACGTTCGCGATCTTGAACGAGCCCTCGGACTTGTTGCTCCTGGTCGGCGTCTGGTTGAGCCCGCCGCGGGCGACCTCGGCCCGCACGTAGAGGTACAGGTCCTCGGCGCTGATCATGCCCGCACCCGGTTGGGCGGCCGCGCCGGTGCCCAGTCCCTTGAGGACGGCGTCGGTGAACGCCGAGAACCGCTGCGTCTCGCCCCACTTCTGCCGGTCGTCCTCGTACGCGTACTCCAGCTCGTTGGTCGCGGTGATCACGTACGTGCCGCGGCCCAGCTGGTGGTCGACGTTGACCTTCGACGCGGACATCTCGGTGGGGCGCTTGGTGAACATGCCGCTGAAACAGCAGTCCAGCAGCACCATCTTGGCGCGTGCCTCGCACTCCTCCAGCAACCGCTGCACCACGTACGCGGGCACGCCGGTCGAGTACGGCGCCTTGCGGTCCGTGTCGTGCGCGGCGAAGAAGAGCTGGTCATGATCGTTCTTGATGCCGTGGCCCGACAGGTACAGCAGCACCTCGTCGTTGACGTCGCGGTCGCGCAGCAGCTGCTCGAGGCGGTGCTCGATCACGCTCTTGGTGCTGTCGATCAGGACCGTCGCCTGCTCGAAGTCGCCCACGAGCGGGTCGCGCAGCAACTGGGCCAGCTGCTGGGCTTCCTCGGCCACCGACAGCAGCGGGTCCAGCTTCGGGTCGAGGTACCGCGACGTCGCGATCAGCAGTGCGAGACGCTTGCTCATCTACTCGACCGGCTCGTCCCGCTCGTCCGCGAGCAGCTCGACGAGGGCGAGCTGGTCCTTTTTGGACACTCCGGTGAGCTCCACCTTGCGCTCGCCGTCCTGCCAGACGACCGACCTGGCCTTGGTGCGCCCGATGTAGGCGGTGATCACCCGGCCCAGGGTGGCGACCGTCGCGGTCGAGAAGGCGCCGGTGATGATCAGCTCACCGAGCTGTGCCGCGGTGCCCGTCTTGCTGTTGGCCGGTACTTCGCCCTCGCCGCGGACGACCTTCACCAGCCCGGTGGTGCGGAGGTCCTTGAACAGCGACGTGGTCAGGCGGTCCAGCTCGGCGTCGTCAACGGCGCCGGCGTCCACCAGCAGCTTCACCTCGGTCACCCCACACATATATCAAGATCGCCTGCGGTGGTGGTCCGAACGGCCCAAGTGCAACCGATCGGACTCATCCCGGCCCCACGTGGCGCCCGGCTGGGCCAGCGGTGAGAATGGCCGGATCATGTTCACCCCGTCGCGACTCACGCTCGCCCGCACCCGGCGCGGACTCACCGCGGCCGAGCTCGCCCGCAAGTCCGGGGTGCCGGCGCGGGCGATCGGCGAGTACGAGCGCGGACTGCGCAGGCCGCGGCCGTCCACAACGGAGTCGCTGGCGGCGGCGCTCGGGTTTCCGGCGTCCTTCCTGACCCTGCCGGAACCGCCGCGGCCGCAGACCGCCCCGCGAGGTGCGCAGGCCACGGCGGCCGCGCAGCTGGCGATCGAGTTCAACGCGTGGCTGGAGCGGTTGTTCGTGCTGCCGCAGCCGGATCTGCCGCCGCCGCGCACGTCGCCGGAGGACACGCGGCTGGCGTGGCGGCTCGACACGCTGCCGGCACCGAACATGGTGCAGCTGCTGGAGTCGCGTGGCGTGCGGGTGTTCTCGCTGCCGGTCGACTGCGCCGAGCAGGAGGCGTTCTCCTGCTGGCACAACGGGACGCCGTACGTGTTCCTCAGCCCGGCGGCGACGCCGGAGCAGGCCAGGTTCGACGCGGCGAAGCAGGTCGCGGTCCTGCTCGGCCACGACGAGTCCGAGGAGTTCGCCGCCGAGTTCCTCATGCCCGAAAAGCAACTGCCCGGCACGAGCCACCTGCACTGGCACGTGTCCGAGACGCAGTTCGCGACCCGCGCCAACGCGAGAGCTCACGGACCGATGGCGCGACGAGAGACGTCGAAGCTGCTCACCAAGGTCTTCAAGGTGCTGCGCGAGAACGGCACGACGCCGCTGCACGTCGCCAAAGAGCTGAGCCTCGGCCTGGAGGAGCTCAACGGCCTGGTGTTCGGCCTCGTCCTCACCGCACTGCCAGGTGGTGGAGAACCAGGACCGCGAGGACGTGCGCGCCTTACCCTGGTCCACTGATCGACCTGGGGGACCAGAGATGATGTTCGTGCGCTATCTCTTGGCGCTGCCGTTGCTCCTGCTCAGCTACGTCGGTGTGCCGGCCGCGTACCGGACCCTGTCGACGTACCTGTTCCGCAGAGGAGACGGGTTCGACTTCACCGCTCAGTTCCTGAAGAACCTCACCGGCTACGACGGGTTCTGGCCCGTCCCGGTGGCGGTGCTGCTCTTCGCGGGGCTGTGGTGGATGACGGCGGCCTGGCCGAGGATCGCGTTGCTGCCGGCCGCGCCGCTCGCGTTCATGGGAGTCCTCACCGGACTGATCGACGGCTGGCAGAAGCTCGTGCTGGGCGTGGCGACCCCGGCCGTCGCCTGGGGGCTCGCCTGGCTGGCGGCCAAGATCGTGTCGCGGCCGATCACCCGCGACGTGCGGCGTTCGGCCGTCGAGGTGGCCATCGGACTGCGCGGCGACGGCAGGCTGCGGGTGCAGTCACGCCGGCTGCTGCTCGACAAGCTGCCACCGCCGCGGCACCCGGAGGCGCCGGTCGGGCGTGTCGCGATCCGGTTCGACCGGATCAGCCACGTCGAGGCCGGCACGGTGCACACACCGGCGCAGTGGCGGTTCGGCAACACCAGCGAGCTCACCCTCACGCCCGGCCCGGTGCTGCGCGTCATCGGCGGTGGCCAGGAGTGGCTGCTGCCGGTCGACGACGTCGAGACGACGATGCGCCTGGTCGTCGAGCGGGCCAGGGCGCGAGCCAAGGCCGATCCGCGACCGCCGCTGGAGAACTCGCGGTGGGCGAACGCCAAGAAGCTGTGGGACCTGCAGGACAAGCAGTCGATGCAGCCCAACCAGCAGAAGGTGAAGCACGGAATGCACCACGCGATGCTGGTGCTGAGCGTCCTCACCGCGGCGATGGCCGGGTATGCGGTGTTCCGCGTCTTCACCGACAGCTGGGGCTTCCTCGTCGGCGTGCTCTTCTTCGGCGGCGTCTCCTACGGCTTGGCGCGGGCGTGGGCGTCGCTCGGGGCCACGCAGAAGCTCGCGGAGGAAAATCCGCGGCCACCGATGGCTGACGATCCCGACCCTCGACGCATTCCGGTCACCGGCTGGAGTTCTCAACCAGTTGTACTAGGCCAAACGAGCGATTTGTGAAACGCATCGCTGCCGATACCCGACACTGAGAGTGACGGGTAGCCGAGTCGTGAGGACGCCCCATGACGATGCAGCAACGCACAGAGCCCTCGCCCGCAGCAGTCCTGATCTCCGTCGCCGTGCTCGCGCTGGTTCTGACCGTTGCTTTCGGCCCGCTGGGCTTCGTCATCGGGCTCGCGTTGTTCGCGTTGATGTTCATCGGCACCAAGAACAGACCGACGCCCGAGCAGATCGTCCCGACGCGCACCCGCTCCCGCATCCGCCGCCTGTCCACGACGGGGCGGGTCGCGATCGTCGGTGAGTCGCACTACCAGGACGCCATCGCCGAGGTCGTGAGGCACGCGACGGCCCAGTCGCTCGACGAGGCGATCCCGGCTACCGCGGTGCTCGTGCCGGAGACCGTCAACCGGCACGACGACCAGGCCGTGCGCGTCGACCTGCTGCGCGGCGACGGATCCGCGATCACCGCCGGCTACCTGCGTGACGACCAGGCCGCCGACTACCGGCCACTTCTTCTCGAACTGGCCGAGCACGGCGAGGTCGGCGCATGTCCGGCCCGGATCGTCGGCGGCGGCCAGCACAGCTATGGCGTGCACCTGCACCTCGGTGCCCCTCGGCTGCTGCTGCTCGACCACGAGGCTCTCGGCACGGCACCGACGATGCCCGCCGAGCAGCAGGTCACCGTCACGGGCCAGGACGCACATCAACTCGTGCTGCACCGCGTCGTCAACGGCCGGACACCCGTCCACGTCATCGCGGAGCTCCGTGACTGCCGCATCGCTCACGGCACGCACGTCGGCGAACACACCCTCGAGGTGCTCCTCGAAGGGGAACGCATCGGCCAGCTCAGCTACGCGATGGGACTGCGCTACTGCGACCTCGCCCAGGAGTGGCGTGCCCGCACGGGACGGGCGCTCTGCGAAGCCGTCATCACCAACGAGGGCACGCGCGGTCTTCAGGCGAAGTTGCTGCTGCCCAGGTAGTCGGCGAACGTGCGCGGCTCACGCCCCAGGACGCGCTGCACTCCGTCGGACAGGTGCGCCTCGGCTCCCGTGCGGATGCGCACCAACAGCATGGTCACGAGGTCGGCGATCTCGTCGGGATAACCGAGCCCGCGCAGAGACGCCGCGAACTCGTCCGGATCGACGTCTGCATACAGAATGGGGTCGCCAGTCACCTCGACGATCCGCGCCAGCATCTCGGGGAACGACAGCGACTCGGGCCCGCTCAGCTCGTAGGTCTGCCCGGCGTGACCCGGCTGAGTCAGCGCGACGACGGCGACCTCGGCGATATCCAACACATCAATGAACGGGTGGATGCCCTGGCCTGCGGGCACCGCCAGCTCGCCCTGCTGAACGGGACCGGCGAACAGGTCCTCGTCGAAGTTCTGCATGAACCACGTCGGACGCAGGATCGTCCACTCGACGCCGGACTCCTTGATCGCGGCCTCGAACGGGTCGTCGTCAGGAGCGCCGCGCATGGACAGCAGCACGAGCCGGGTGACGCCGGACTTCACGGCGAGCGGCACGAACTCGGCCAGCTGCGCAGGGTTGTCCGGCGGGACGACGTAGACGGCGGTGGCGCCGGCGAGGGCAGGCTCCCAGGTGTCGGGCGCGGCCCAGTCGAACCTGGTGGCCGACGACCGCGACGCAGGACGAGCGGCGGGGCCGAGCAGTGAGGTGACGCGGCGGCCGGTCTTGCCGGTGGCGGCGAGCACGAGGATGGACGACGACTTGATTCCGCTCAATGTTGACATGACTAGAGCCAATCAACGTTGACGCGGACGATCCATGCTTGATTGACCGCCATCCTTGCTCGTTCGTCCAGGTGGTACTTAATGGGTCATGAGTGAGCGTGATCTCGTGGACCTGAGGGATGCGTTGCGGGCGTTCGCCGCTGCCCGCGACTGGGACAGCTACCACACGCCGAAGAACCTGGTGATGGCGTTGTCCGCGGAGGTCGGCGAGCTCACCGACCTCTTCCAGTGGCTGACGCCCGAAGAGGCAGAAAATGCGATGAAAGACCCAGACCTCGCTTGGAACGTGCGAGACGAGCTCGCCGACGTGATGCACTACCTCACCAGGCTGGCGGACAAACTCGGGGTCGATCTCGTCGAGGCCGCGTTCGCCAAGATCGAGCGCAACGAGCGCCGGTTCCCCACTGGCAGCCTGGTTCCTGTCCCAGTCGAGAAGGGTGAGCCGTGAGTCTGCAAAGCGTGCAGGTCCTGCACGTGCACCAGAAGGTCACGTTCATGACCAACCGTTACGAGGTCTTCGTCGACAACGCCGGCGAACCGGGCGAGCTGGTCGGCTACGCCGAGCAGAAGAAGTTCAAGATCAAGGAACGGATCACGATCTACACCGACTCGTCGAAGAGCCAGGTGCTGTTCGAGTTCAACGCCCGCAAGGCGCTCGACCTCGGCAGCGGCTACGACGTGACGGACGCGCAGGGCAGGTCGATCGGGTTGTTCCGGAAGGACTTCGCGAAGTCCTTGCTGCGGTCGACGTGGCACCTGGAGCAGCCGGGCTGGGGCAAGACGACGGGCGCCGAGCGCAACAAGTTGTTCGCGGGCATTCGCCGGCTGTGGCAGTGGATCCCCATCGTCGGCGAAGCGCCGTTCCCCATGCGGTATCACTTCGACTTCACCAAGGAGAACGGCGCTCCCGTGTTCAGCGTCGACAAGAAGACCTGGATCCGCGACCACTACCTGGTGCCGATCCAGGATCCCGGCGTCGACCGGCGGCTCGTGATCGCTCAGGCCGTCGCGCTCGACGCGCTGCAGTCCCGCTAGAGGTACGTCAGCAGGAGGAGGATCAGGCACACCAGCAGCACGACGCCGAGCACCGCGGGCAGGATTGACTGCGAGGACGGCGCGGGCTCGCGGGCGTGCCTGCCCCGCCTCCTGCGCGCTCGCCACCGCAATGGTGCCTCCCCTGCCCACTGATCGTTCATGACGATCACGGTAGGGACGGACAAGCCGAGCTCGGCTCACATCACCCGCTCGCCGGGTTACGTCACCCTGTCGGCGGCTCAAGCATGAAAAAACCCTGCGGGGAGCGCATGAAGCGCTCAACCCGCAGGGCCAAATTAAGTTCGGCGGCGACCTACTCTCCCACACCGTAACCAGTGCAGTACCATCGGCGCAGAAGGGCTTAACTA
>NZ_QFWW01000030.1 GCF_003265345.1 Lentzea terrae
ACTCCTGCCCGGCAACCCACGAACAAGCGTGAGCGGGGCCCCGGCCCGCAACCACTCCACATCAAGCGGTCAGGTCATACCGTCTAGTCGCTGAGTGGTGCGCAGGTTGCACCTTCCGCAGCGGCATGTGGTCCAGTGGACTCATGCACTCGTCGTTCCTGCCGCCGCGCCAGGTCAAGATCGGTGACGCGGCTGCGTTCGCCGGCACCACGCCACGGGCGATCCGCCATTATCACGAGATCGGCCTGCTCCCCGAGCCCGAGCGGGGCGGTGACGACCGCCGCCGCTACGGGTACGAGGACATGATCCGCCTGCTGTGGATCCGCAAGATGGCCGACGCCGGGATCGCCCTGGACGACATCCGTGACGCCTTCACCACCGGCATGGCTTCCGCCGGTGCGGACAGCGGAGACGGTGTCGCGGGCATCCTGGAGCGGTTGGAGGAAACCCTCGCCGAGCAGGAGGCGGAACTGCGGCGGCAACGGACCGCCGTGCAGCGGATGCGCACCGAAGGCAGCCGGATGGGCCTGCTCTCCGACTTCGTGACCGAACGCCTCAAGAGCCTGCCAGAAGGCTCCCTGCGCCAGGCGGACCTGGACGACCTGCTGGTCACCGAGCGGGTTTTCGGCCCGCTCGGCGCGGCCGTGCGGGCCGGCCGCTTCATCACCCTGGCCACGCATCCCGCTCTGCGGGAGGAATCCGACCGCATCGATGCCGCCGAGGAGGCACTCGATGACAGCGTCGCCGTCGATGATCCACGGGTGGCCGAAGTGGCCGCCGAGCGGCACGCCTTCGAATGCGCCCTGCACGCCGTCATCGAGGAGTCCGGCCTGGATGAGGACGACGATGGCCTCTTCGACGCCTGGGACACCTTGCACCCTGTGACCGCCGAGGACGAGGCCGACCTCGGCTCTTGCAGTCGGGAGGCCGGCTCCATGAGCGCGGTCGAAGCCTTCGGCAAGATGCCCTACGACTTCTCCCCAGCCCGCCTGCGCTGCATGGAACTGGCCCTGGAGCTGTCCCTCCAGGACTCGCCCGCTACCTGAACCACGGCCTAGCCGCCGAGGTTCGAGGTCGCCTTCTCGTAGGCGACGTCGAACGCCTCGTCCGCGGGCACCTCGATGTGCGGGACGACGCCGACGCCCTCCCAGTTGGTGCCGGAGATCGGGTTGATCGCGCGGCCGTTGGGGATCGACGACTTGAGGTGCGGGCCGACCCGGTAGCGCTCGCCGGGGTGGGCGCCGCCCTTCGTGGTCTCGCCGATCAGCGTGGCGCGCTTGTTCTGCTGCAGGTTGTAGCTCAGCTCCTCCGCGCCGGAGAACGTGCGGCCACTGGTGAGGACGTAGACCGGCTTCTGGCCGCCGAAGCGCGGGCCCGGCACGTGCGGCAACGTCCAGTACTGCTGGGTGGAGTCGTCCGGGCGGTTGTAGATGTCGTTGAGGTGCACCGGTTCGTCGAACAGGTAGGTGCAGATGAGGGCGACCGTGTGCGGGTCGCCGCCGCCGTTCTTGCGCAGGTCGATGATCAACGCGTCGGTGTGCGCGAGGAGGTTCATGGCCGCGGTGATGGCGGGCGTGGCGACGTCGGCGTCGTGCAGCAGGCTGAGCTCCAGCAGGCCGATGTTGCCTTCCAGGCGCTCGATCTTCCTGATGCCGAACGCGTCGAGCTCGGCTTCCTTCCGGTAGGCGACCGGGTCCCAGGCCGTCTCCTGGCCGTTCTCGGGGACCTCGTTCTCGCTGTAGAGCAGGCGAAGGTGCTTGTCGCCGTTGACCGACTGCAGGTCCTTCGTGACGCGGGCCGCGAACTCCTCGTCGTCGACGGCGTCGGCGTACGCGCCCTGAGCCAGCCGGGTGCCCAGGACGTTCGCGATCTCGTTGGCCGTGTCCGGGAAGACGTAGTAGGAGGCGAGCTGGGAGCACAGGAGTTCGATCTCTGGTTCGCGCACCGGCCCACGATACGAGACGCTGGGCGAACCGCTGGCGGATTTTCGGCGTGGTTGTTGGTGTGCATCCCGACTGGCAGTTCGACCACATCGACCCGTTGCTGGCCAACCCGTTGAACGAGGTGCTGGCCGACCTGCGCGCGCAGTGCCCTGTCGTGCATTCCACTCAGCACGGCGGGTTCACGGCCGCGCTCACCTACGACTCGATCAAGCAGATTCTGGGCGACCACACCACTTACAGCTCGACCGACGGCATCGCGATCCCGCGGCTCACGATGACCGGCAAGCCGCCGGTCGACTTCGACCCGCCGCTGCACACGATGTACCGCAAGATCCTGCAGCGGCACTTCACCCGTGCCGCGGTGGCGCAGTACGACGACACGTTGCGCACGCTGGTCCGGCACCGGATCAAGGAGTTGCTCGCTCGCGGCGAGGCCGACCTGGTGCCGGAGCTCGCGCACTACCTGCCGCCGGCCGCAATCGCGTTGATCCTCGGCATGCCGGCCGAGGACGGCTCGCGGTTTCTCGGGTGGGTGGACCGGCTGTTCCTCGCTGCCCGCACCGGGAATCGGGAGGACGGCGACCGCGCGTTGGGTGAGTTTCGCGCGTACATCGCTGATCAACTGGACCGGCAGCGCGCGGCCGGGGCGGACACGGTGGCCCTGGCGATCGCGGACGGGACCGTCGACGGGCGACCGCTGACGGCGGAAGAGCAGATCGGGATGTTCGTGTTCCTGATCATCGCCGGGCACGAGACGACCGTGCACGGGCTGAGCGCGATGCTCTACTTCCTGGCTGCCGTGGACGGGTTGCGGGAGCAGATTCTGGCCTCGCCGTCCCTGATTCCGCGGATGGTCGACGAGTGCCTGCGCATCGAGTCGCCGGTGGTGGGGATCGCGCGGACCCGCCGGCCCGATGGCCGGCGGGTTCTCGCGGTGCTGAACGCGGCCAACCACGATCCGGCGGTGTTCTCGCAGCCGACCGAGTTCAACTGCTCACGCGACCGCAATCCGCATCTGGCGTTCGGGTACGGCGTGCACCGGTGCGTGGGCGAGCACCTCGCGTTGCTGGAGATGCGGATCGTGGCCGAGGAGGTGCTCAGCCTGCTGCCGGACTACCGGTTCCCGCCCGACTTCAGTCCACAGTGGAGCGGCGGGAAGATGACCAGGGGGATCGAGTCACTTCCCGTTCAGCTGCGCTGATCGCGTGCCGAGGCGTAGAGGCAGACCGCGGCGGCCGTCGCGAGGTTGAGGCTCTCGGCGGCTCCGTACAGCGGCACCTTCAGCGAGGTGTCGAGCTCGGCGACGACGTCGTCGGGCAGGCCGTGGGCCTCGCTGCCGAACACCCACGCGGTGGGCTGCTTCAACTCGCCCTTCACCGATGCCTCGACGAGGTCGTGCTCGGCGTAGCCGTCGGCGGCGACGAGCTTCAGGCCCGCGTTGCGGCAGGCGGCGAAAACCTCTGCGGCAGCACGGGAACGCGCGATCGGCAGGTGGAAGAGCGAGCCCGTGGAGGCGCGCACGCACTTGCCGTTGTGCGGGTCGACCGTGTCGCCGGCGAAGATCACCGCGTCGGCACCGGCGGCGTCGGCCACGCGCGTGACGGTGCCCGCGTTGCCCGGGTCCGAGACGCCGTAGAGCACGGCGACGAGCTTCGGGGTGCCTTGCAGCGCCTGGTCGAGCGGCTGCGGCACGGCGTCGCAGACGGCGATGAGGCCTTGCGGCGTCACGGTTTCCGACAGCGACGCGGCGGCCTTGTCGGTGACCTCGCTGATCCGGATGCCGTTGTCCGTGGCGGTCTGGAGCAGCTCGGCGTTGCGTTCCGCTGCCTCCGCCGTCACGAACAGCTCGTGCGTCGTGCCGTACCGCAGGGCTTCCCGGACGGCCTGGGCTCCCTCGACGAGGAAGCGGCCTGCCTTGTCACGGCCCTGGCGGCGGGTCAGGTGCCGAGCAGCAACGACCCGAGGAGTCCGTTCGGTGAACGGAGCTGCCTCGGGTCGGCTACCTGCTCGGTGAGCGTGCTGACTCAGGCCTGGTCCCCGGCCGGAGCGTTCACGTCGGCCGGGAGCGCCTTGCGGGCGATCTCGACGAGGGCCGTGAAGGCCGTGGCGTCGGTGACGGCGAGGTCCGCGAGGATCTTGCGGTCGACCTCGACGCCGCCCAGGCGCAGACCCTGGATCAGGCGGTTGTAGGTCATGCCGTTCGCGCGGGCAGCGGCGTTGATGCGCTGGATCCACAGCTTGCGGAAGTCGCCCTTGCGCGCACGGCGGTCGCGGTATGCGTAGTTGAGCGAGTGGAGCACCTGCTCCTTGGCCTTGCGGTACAGCCTCGAGCGCTGGCCGCGGTAACCGCTGGCGAGCTCAAGGGTGGTACGGCGCTTCTTCTGGGCGTTCACAGCCCGCTTGACGCGTGCCACGGGTCCATCCTGTCGATCTCATGGGAAGCCGGGTCGGGGCCGGCTTCCGAATTAGCTAGGGGATTCGAAGCGGGTCAGAGACCGAGCAGCTTCTTGATGCGCGGGGCGTCGTTCTCCGACACGACCGCGGTGCCGCTCATGCGACGCGTCACCTTGCTGGACTTCTTCTCCAGGATGTGGCGCTTGCCGGCCTTCTCCCGGAGGATCTTGCCGCTGCCGGTGACCTTGAACCGCTTCGAGGTCCCGCTGTGCGTCTTGTTCTTCGGCATTTCCGTCCTCGTCTCGTGCTACCCACCGGGTCGGGGGCGGCCATGCGTCCTTATTCGGTGGCGTCGGTGGCTTCGTCGGTGTCGACGACGCCGTCCTGCTCCTGCTTGACCGGACGCGGCTTGATGTTCTTGTGCGGCGCCAACACCATGATCATGTTGCGACCGTCCTGCTTCGGGTTGGACTCGACGAAGCCCAGCTCCGCGACGTCCTCCGCCAGCTTCTGCAGCAACCGGTAGCCGAGCTCGGGGCGCGACTGCTCTCGACCGCGGAACATGATGGTCACCTTGACCTTGTTCCCGTGCGAGAGGAAGCGGGCCACGTGGCCCTTCTTCGTCTGGTAGTCGTGCGGGTCGATCTTCGGCCGGAGCTTCTGCTCCTTGATCACGGTCAGCTGCTGGTTCCGACGAGACTCGCGAGCCTTCTGCGCCGTCTCGTACTTGAACTTGCCGTAGTCCATGAGCTTGCAGACCGGCGGTCGAGCCTGCGCGGCGACCTCGACGAGGTCCAGATCCGCTTCTTGCGCGAGTCGGAGCGCGTCCTCGATGCGAACGATCCCGACCTGCTCGCCGTTCGGCCCGACCAGACGGACCTCAGGCACGCGGATGCGGTCGTTGATGCGCGGCTCGGTGCTCACAGGAGCACCTCGGTTCGAGGGACTTGTCATTCACGTCCTTTAAGACTCGTTTGCGCCAAAGACAAGAGCCCCGTCGTCGATGTCGACGACAGGGCCCGCTTCCGACCGATCACAAACCTGTACCGTCGGGCACCCGTGTGCCCTGGCGTTCAGGAGGACCGGACCCGGCCACCTCAAGAAGCGGTGATCGCGGGTGGGAGCGGGGCTCCACTTGCCGCTCTCGCACTAACGAGAGCTGGTCGCGTCCGAAATAGTAGCAGACGCTCTTGTCAACCCCCGAATCGCGGGCCCGTGGCGTCGGCTTGCTTGAATGTCGGGCGTGACTGAGCCGCTAGAAGACAGTGTCCGCGACCTGGGCGAGGTGCCCAGCATCGAGGTGATCAGCCGGGCGGCCGTGATGCTGCTGTCCGCCGCCGCCGAGCGCCTGGGCCTCGCCGACCCGGACCCGGACAACTCCCCGCGCCGCGACCTGGACGAGGCCCGCCGCCTGATCACGGCCCTGGCCGGCCTGATCACCGCTTCGGGTGAGTACCTCGGCCCGCACGCCGCGCCGCTGAAGGACGGCCTGCAGTCCGTGCAGCGCGCGTTCCGCGAGGCCTCGGTCGTGCCGGACGAGCCGGGCCAGGGTCCGGGCGAGAAGTACACCGGCCCGGTCTACTAGCCGTTCGGGTCGCGGTCCCCGGCAGGCGGGGACCGCTGGCCCACGTCCCACCTCGGCGATCGAGAGCTCGAGCACACCGCGGCACGCCCCCGCCAGTGGCCTTCCGCACTGCCGATCCAGCGGTCACACGGCCCGTCCAGCAGCGCCGCCTGCCGCTCCACTACTGGTCTGCTCGCACCACGACGGGCTCCCACGGCTCGGCCCTGATCTGGAACACCGCGCTGGCCCGCTGACCGGTCGCCGCCCGGAACGTGATGGCACTGCCGTTGTAGAGCGGTCCCACGTCCAGGTGCTCGGCCGGCGGCTCGTCGCGCTGGGACAACCCGAGCACCCTGCTGCCCGGCACCACCGACACCGTGAGCTGCTCGATGACCGCGGGCCCGCCGAAGTAGCTGAGCCGGAACTCGTCGGGCGCGCCGGGCGTGATGGCGAAGGTCGGCATGCCTCTTCTCTGCCGTTCCACAGCGAGGCTTTCCGTCAGCTCGTTGACCTGCTGCGTGGCTTGCTGAGCTGTGAGTTGCGCCTCGTCAGCCAGCATCCTCGACGCTTCCGCCGCCTGCTGGGCCTGCTCGGCGGCCTTCCTGCCGTCGTCCGCCGCCTTCTTGGCCTCGTCGAGCGCCGTCTTGGCCTGCAGGGCACTCGACGCGGCCTGCTCGACGGCCCTCCGCGCGGCCTGCGCCTCGTCCTGGGCTCTGCCGGCCGCCTCCAGCGAGCTGCTGGCGGCCGCCTGGGCGTTCTTCGCCTCGCGCGCCTGCCACAGCGCCACTGCCAGCGAGCACATCGCCACGACGGCGGCGATCACCGAGAGCGCGATCATGCCCGCACCCCCAGCGCCGCGAGCTGCCTGCGGGCCAGCTCCTCGATGGTGTCGGTGTCCCCTGTGCGCCACTTCGCGGCCGGGTCGTGCGGGAACCTGGCGAGTTCCTTCGGCTTCAGGCTGGTAAGCGCTCTCAGGGCGAGCAGGTCCGGCATGTCCCTGAGCTTGGCGGTGTCGGCTGCCTTGAAGGCGTAGCGGAGCCGCAGCGGCAGCCAGGTGATGAGGAGGAACAGGACCGGCACCACGATGAGAGCGGTTGCCAGCCAGAACGCGGTGTCCTCGACCACGCCGATCTGGGTGTTGCCGACCCCGATGAGGGTCTCGCCGGCCTTGGTCCCGTTGCCCAGCGCCCCGGACAGGTCGTCCCCGACGAACGGCACCCCCTTGGCCTTGCTGGCGGCGTTGGTGAAGACGTCGCGGATGTCGCCGCCCGCGTTGACCAGCCCGCTTCCCGGAGCTCTCAGCTCGAGCACCCAGTCGTGGGCGGTGGTGGCCACCCAGATCCAGAGCGCGACCCACCCGGCGGCGAGGAGGTCGGCGATCAGCTGACGCGTGAGCCTGACAGGTCTGTCCGCGTACCACTTCATGTGCGGATGGTTTCACAAACAACAACCACGGGTTCGCTGTCGTCCGTACAGCACAACGCACTACGCCGTGGTGATGAGTTTCGCCCAGTGCTCGCCGTGCCGCTGCCCGATCCAGTCGCCGTACAGCAACGCCCACCGGCGACTCGGCTGCCCCCAGAACTCGTTGACCTTCCGCACCGCCTCCACACGCGACAGGCCCTGACGTTCCAGCGTTTCCGCGGTGTCGGCCATGACCTTCTCGTGCTCGTCGTTGGAGGCGTACAGGAAGTCGGCCGGCTCGGTGCTCAGCAGCATCAGCGGCTGTTCGTTGTTCTCGAAGTCGTGCAGGCCGGGCGCGGTCGTCCACAGGCTGACGTGCGTGGTCACCGGAATGGCGTCGTCGAACGGCTCGGAGATGGCGAACAGCGCGGTGACCGGCCGGTCGGCGGCGCGCAGGCACGTCCTCGCGTAGGCCAGGGACACCGCGAGCAGTTCGGTCAGTTCGTCCTGGCGCGGGATCTCCAGGCTGTGCAGTGGGCCGCCGTCGGACTCGGTCCATCCGTTCGCGACCGTCTCGGCGAGGGCTGCCGGCAGCGGCACGTCGCCGGGCCTGATCGCGTGCAACGCCGCCCGCATGCGGACGTTGGCCTTCTCCGATATCAAGCTCGCCTCCCACGGCCAGGGGCGCGCCTCCGCACGGAAGCACGCCCCAGCAAAGCACCTGCCGATCACAGTCCGCTCGGTGAGTTCCACCCAGCAGACCGGAACCGGTCAGTCGACGACGGCCAGCGCGTCGATCTCCACCAACAGGCCGGCCGGCAGTCCCACGTAGACGGTCGTGCGGGCAGGCGCCGGCTCCGTCATGAACTCGCCGTACACCTCGTTCAACTCCGCGAAGTGCGCGGTGTCCGTCAAATACACCCGGATCATCACCACGTCGTCCATGGACGCGCCACCGGCGGCCAGCACCGCGTTGAGGTTCGCGAACGTCTGCCGCGTCTGCTCGGTCACCGTGGTGCCGACGATCTCGCCGGACTTGGGGTCGAACGCGACCTGGCCGGCCACCTGCAGGATGTTGCCCTTGCGCACACCCTGCGAGAACTTCGCCACCGGCTGCGGCGCGTCGGCGGTCTTGATCTCAACCTTGGACAACGGACTTCCCCTTATCTCGGAACGTAACCGCACTCAACAGACGCGGCTTCTGCGGTGGCCAGAAGATCAGGCAGGTGGGCCAGCAGCCCGTCGAAGTCGAGCAGCACCTTGGGCACCGACATCGACACGGCCGCGAGCACCTCGCCCCGCGCGCCCTTGATCGGGGCGCCGATGCAGTGGATGAAGTCCTCGTGTTCGGCGTTGTCGACGGCGTACCCGTTGGCACGCACGCGGTCGAGCTCCTCGAGGTACGCGGCCGGGCTGGTGATGGTGTTCGCCGTCAGCCGCGGGAACTCCATCGTCGCCAGCACCTTCTGCAACGCCGGCGCGGGCAGGTCGGCCAGCAGGACCTTCGCCACGGCCGTGCAGTGCAACGGCGCACGACGGCCGATGCGCGAGTACATGCGCATCTGGTGCCGTGACTCGTACTTGTCGATGTAGATCACCTCACCGTCCTCGTAGGACGCCAGGTGGACGGTGTGTCCCAAGCGGGCGTTGAGGTCGCGCAACGCGGGCTCGGCGGCGCGCCGCACGTCGCGTTCCTCGAGGGCGATGTTGGCGAGGTCGAACAAGGCCGTGCCGAGGCGGTAGTGGTGCACGCCGTCGCGCTGCACGAACCGGTGCGACTCCAGCGTCCGCAACAACCGGAGCGTCGTCGACTTGTGGACGCCGATCACGCCGGACAGCTCGTCCAGCGTCTTCGGGCCCGACGCGAGCTGGCTCACCAGGGTGAGCGCGCGGTCGAGGCTCTGGCTCATTCACACCTCCAGGCGGGCGGACGCCCAGGTCTGCGGGTCGGCGTGCAGCAGCGGAACTGTCACGTCGTCCGGCAAAGGATCTCCGACGTCCTCGGCGGTGAGCAAAGCGGAGGCCGCCTGCAGGTGACCTGCCCGCAGCCGGACCGACGGAGCCGCACCCGCCAGCGTCGCCGCGAGGAACCCCGCCGCGAACGCGTCACCGGCGCCGACCGGTTCCACGACCTCGACCTTCAACGCTGGTTCGAAGTGCGACGAACCCTCCTCCATCAGCAGCGCGCCGGCCGCCCCCTGCTTCACGACCAGCGCGGACGGGCCGGGCAGCAGCCTGCGCAGACCGGCCGGATCACCGGTCCCCCACACCAGTTCCGCCTCGTCGGCGCCCGCGAGCACGATGTCGGCCATGTCGGCGAGTTCCCGCAGCACGCGCGGGTCGCGCTCCGCCCACAGCGCGGGCCGCCAGTTCAGGTCGAACGAGATCTTGAACCCGTGTCTGGGGCGACGCAGCAGCTCGCGCATCATCGCGAGGCACGAATCGGACAACGCGGGCGTGATTCCGCTGAGGTGCACCAGCTTCACCTCGCCGAGGCCGAGCCGGTCGATCATCTCGAGCCCCATGCCGGACGCCGCCGAGCCGCGCCGGTAGTAGCGCACCGGGCTGCCACCGGGCGAGGCCTCCTTGACGTAGAGGCCCGTCGGGCGGGTCGAGTCGATCCGCACCCGTGAGGTGTCCACGCCGAAGCCGCTGACCGCGTCGAGCACTGCCAGCCCGAACGAGTCGTCGCCGACCGCGCTCACCCACGACGACCGCACGCCGAGCCGCGCCAGGTGGATGGCGACGTTCGACTCGGCGCCACCGACGGCGCGATGCCACGTGCGCACCAGATGCACGGGACCGGGTTCAGCCGGAACCATCATCACCATGGTCTCGCCGAGACACACGACACCGCCGACGTGTTCGAACCGCATGCGTGCTCCAGAGGTGTTCGTTGACGGCGGCGCACCCGAATGCTACACACTCCAGCATCACATCGCGCAATGGGAGTTGCAAAATATGCAACAACTGATGGAGATGGACCTCTCGGCCGTCGCCGACATCCGTTCCGAACGGGTCAGCTGGCGGTTCAAGGGCCTGCCGTCGAGCACGTTCGGCTCGACCATCGGCGAGGTCGCCGACCGGCGGCTGGACCTCTTCGCCGACGAGTTCGTCGGGCCGCTCGTCGTGCTGGACGCGGACGCGTTGGCGCACAACCTGACGACGATGTCCAAGTGGTGTGACAACCACGGCGTCAAGCTGGCACCGCACGGCAAGACGACGATGGCACCGCAGCTGTTCCAGCGGCAGATCGAGCACGGCGTCTGGGGCATCACCGCGGCCAACGCGTCGCAGCTGCGCGTCTACCGGGCGTTCGGAGTCAGCCGGATTCTGCTGGCGAACCAGCTCCTCGACCCGGCCGCGCTGCGCTGGCTGGTCGCCGAACTGGACCACGACCCGCGCTTCGAGTTCAGCTGCTGGGCGGATTCCGAGGCCGGCGTCGCGCTGATGAGCGAGACGCTCCACGAACTCCAGCCGTCCCGTCCGATCGACGTGCTGGTCGAGCTCGGCGCTCCCGGCGGACGAACCGGCGCGCGCGATCTGGAGACAGCGCTGGCCGTTGCGCGGGCGATCGACCAGAGCCCTGTTCTGCGACTGGCCGGTGCTTCCGGCTACGAAGGCGCGTTGGCGCACGACGCCTCCGAGTCGTCGCAGTCCATTGTGGACCGGTACCTCACCGACCTGCGCACGCTGGTGCTGCGCATGGCCGACGCCGGGATGCTGGACGAGCTGGACGAGGTGATCGTCACCGCGGGTGGCAGCGCGTACTTCGACCAGGTGGCGGCGACGTTGGCGCAGCCGTGGCCGGTGCCGGTGAACCCGGTGCTGCGCAGTGGTGCGTACATCACGCACGACGACGGCTTCTACCGCGGCATCTCGCCGTTCTCGCGCATCGACGGCGTGGAGCCGTTCCGTTCCGCGTTGCGCGCCTGGGCTCAGGTGACGTCACGGCCGCAGCGCGACCTGGCGTTGCTGACGATCGGCAAGCGCGACGCGTCGTTCGACGAGGGCCTGCCGGAACCGCAGCTGGTGCGCCGCCGCGACGGTGCGATCGCGCCGTTGACGCAGGCGAAAGTCACGGCACTCAACGACCAGCACGCGTTCATGTCGCTCGGCGCGGAGGCCACCGTCCGCGTCGGTGACTGGGTCGGGCTCGGGCTTTCCCACCCCTGCACGGTGTTCGACAAGTGGCAGCTCATCCCGGTCGTCGAGGGCACGACCGTGGTCGACCTGATTCGCACCTACTTCTAGGAGTGCACTGATGGACGACGTCGTTCTGCGCGGACCGCTGATCGCCGACGGCACCGGCACACCCGCCTACCGCGCGGATGTGGCGATCAAGGACGGCGTCATCTCGTCGATCGGGCACGGGTTGACCGCGACCCGTTCGATCGAGGCGGACGGGTTGGTGCTCGCACCGGGGTTCATCGACATGCACTCGCACTCCGACCTGCGGATCCTCGCCGAACCCGACCACCTGGCGAAGGTCTCGCAGGGCGTCACGACCGAGGTGCTCGGCCAGGACGGGCTGTCGTACGCGCCGGTGAACGACGAGGTGCTCGCGACGTTGCGCGGCCAGCTCGCCGGGTGGAACGACGACCCGCCCGGCTTCGACTGGAACTGGCGTTCGGTCGGCGAGTACCTCGACCGGCTCGACCAGGGCATCGCGGTGAACGCCGCGTACCTGGTGCCGCAGGGAACGTTGCGGATGCTCGTGGTCGGCTGGGACGACCGGCCACCGACCGAGTCCGAAATGGACGACATGAAGTCGGTTCTCGCACAGTCGCTGGCCGAGGGCGCGATGGGCATGTCGTCCGGGCTCACCTACACGCCGGGCATGTACGCGGACACGTCCGAGCTCGTGCAGCTCTGCGAGGTCGTCGGGCAGCACAGCGGGTTCTACAGCCCTCACCACCGCAGCTACGGCGCCGGTGCGTTGGAGGCGTACGCCGAGATGGTGGACGTGTCGAAGAGATCCGGCTGCCCGTTGCACCTCGCGCACGCCACGATGAACTTCCCGGTGAACAAGGGGCGAGCGCCGGAGTTGTTGACGTTGCTGGACAACGCGATCGCTGAAGGCGCGGACATCTCGCTGGACACCTACCCGTACCTGCCGGGCGCGACCTACCTGAGCGCGCTGCTGCCGTCGTGGGCGACAGAAGGCGGACCGGAAGCCGCGCTCGCCCGCTTGTCCGATGCGGACACGCGCGAGCGGATCCGCGAGGAGATCGAGGAGATCGGCTCGGACGGGTGTCACGGTGTACCCGTCGACTGGGACTCCATCGAGATCAACGGGGTGCGCCACGAGCACAACGCGCACCTGGTCGGCGCCAGCGTCCACGCGTCCGCCGCGAGGCTCGGCCGCACGCCGGCCGACCTGTACTTCGACGTGCTGGTCGACGAACGCATGGGCACCTCGTGCCTCATGCACGTGGGCCACGAGGAGAACGTGCAGGCGATCATGAAGCACCCGGCGCACACGGGAGGCAGCGACGGGCTGCTCGTCGGCGACCGGCCACACCCGCGCGCGTGGGGCACGTTCCCGCGCTACTTCGCGCGCTACGTCCGTGAACTGGGCGTGCTGAGCCTGGAGGAGTGCGTCGAGCACCTCACCGGCCGGGCCGCCAAGCGTTTGCGGCTCACCGACCGAGGTCTGGTCCGCGAGGGCTACGCGGCCGACCTGGTGCTGTTCGACGCCTCGACGATCGCCGACACGGCGACGTTCGACCAGCCTCGCCAGCAGGCCGCCGGCATCCCGTACGTGTTCTGCAACGGGGTGCCGGTGATCGACGACGGAACCGCCACCGGCGCATTGCCAGGCCACTCACTCAGGAGCCGCCCGTGATCGACTGGTTGCAACACTCAACAGGGGGCTTGCTCACCCTCGCCGTGGTCAGCATCGCGGTGCTGCTGCTTCTCATCATCAAGTTCAAGGTCGAGCCGTTCATCGCGCTGATCGTCGTCGCACTGCTCGTAGCCCTGGCCGCCGGCGTGCCGACGGAGGCGTTGGTCGGGTCGGCGCAGAAGGCCTCGGACTCGTTGCTGGAGAAGGGCTTCGGCGGAATCCTCGGCCACATCGCCGCGATCATCGGTCTCGGCACGTTGCTGGGCGCCATTCTCGAGGCGTCCGGTGGCGCGCAGGTGCTGATGGACAAGCTGATGCAAGCGTTCGGTGAGAAGCGCGCACCGGTCGCGATCGGTCTCGCCGGCCTGATCTTCGGTGTGCCGGTCTTCTTCGACATCGGCATCTTCGTGCTGGCGCCGCTGGTCTACGTGGCGGCCCAGCGCAGCGGCAAGTCGATCGTGCTGTTCAGCATGCCGTTGCTGGCCGGCCTTTCGGTCATGCACGCGTTCATGCCACCGCACCCCGGACCGGTGGCGGCGGCCGGTCTGCTGAAGGTGTCGCTCGGCTGGATCATCATCATGGGCCTCGCGGTGGCGATCCCGTCGTGGTTCGTCGGCGGTGTCCTGTACTCGTACTGGATCGGCAAGCGCATCAACGTGCCGGTGCCGCAGGAGATGCTCGTCGCGGCGGAGGAGGCCAAGAAGGAGAACGGCTCGCAGGCACCGCCGTCACTCGGCCTGGTGCTGTCGATCATCGGTCTGCCCCTGGTCCTGATCCTCGCCGGCACGTTCGGCTCGATCCTGCTGCAGAAGGGTTCCGCGCCGTACGCGATCGCCACGTTCTTCGGCACACCCGCGGTGGCGCTCACGATCTCGGTGCTGCTCGCGTTCTGGCTGCTGGGTTTCCGGCGCGGCATGACGCGGGAGAAGATCGCGGAGCTGTCCGGCGCGTCGCTGCGGCCGGTCGCGATGATCCTGCTCGTGGTCGGTGCCGGCGGCTTCTTCGGCGCCGTGCTGGCCGCGACGGGCATCGGCAAGACGCTGGCCGGCGAACTCTCGGGCCTCGGCCTGCCGGTGATCGCGCTGTCGTACGTGATCAGCTGCGTCATCCGGATCGCGCAGGGCTCGGCGACGGTCGCGATCGTGACGACCGCCGGCATCGTGGCACCGGTGCTCGCGGACCTGAACTACTCGCAGCCGCAGCTGGCACTGGTGGTCATGGCCATCGCGGCCGGTTCGATCATCGCCTCGCACGTCAACGACGGCGGGTTCTGGATCGTCTCCCGCTACTTCGGCCTTTCGGTGAAGGAAACGCTGCAGTCGTGGACGGTGCTGGAAACCATCCTCTCCGTGGTCGGTTTCGTGGTTGCGGCGCTGCTCAGCCTGGTCGTCTAATCAGACACAACTCAACAAGTTCGAACGCTTGACAACGTGGGCTCCGCGTCACAGGATCGGCGCATTGTTCATTTGTGTTTGATGTGGACGGGGCCCCGCATGAACAACATGGAGGTCGTGCACCTGCACGACGCCACCTCCAGCGTCGTGATCGACATCAGGGGCACCGGGTTGCCCGTCGTCACGCACTGGGGACGAACGCTCGGAGACGTCGGCCAGGACGCGCTGCACACCCTGGCCGACGCCGTGACCGGGGTCATCCCGAACAGCTCGCCCGACCATCCGGTCGCGGTCGCGCTGCTGCCGGAAGCCGGCGCCGGGCACTCCGGCCGTCCCGGTCTGCGCGGGCATCGCGGCGGTGAGCACTTCGCACCCGCACTGGCGGTGACGTCGTTCTCCGTCGAGGACTCGATCTTCCACTACGTGGCCGAGGATTCCGCGGCGGAGCTGACCGTGACCGGCGTGGTGGAACTGGCGTCGTCCGGGATGCTGCGGCTGCGGCACACCGTTCGCAACGACGGCTCGACGCCGTACTCGCTGGAGGCGCTGGAGACCGCGCTGCCGGCGCCCGAGCACGCCGCCGAACTGCTCGACTTCACCGGGCGGTGGGCCAGGGAACGCTCGCCGCAGCGGCACCCGTTCTGCTACGGCACGTGGGTGCGGGAGAACCGGCGTGGCCGCACCGGGGCCGACGCCACGATCGGCCTGCTGGCCGGCACGCCGGGGTTCTCGTTCCGCTCCGGTGAGGTGTGGGCGGTGCACGTGGCGTGGAGCGGCAACCACGTGACGTACGCGGAGAGCTTCACCGACTCCACGCCCGTCCTGGGCGGTGGAGAGCTGTTGCTGCCGGGCGAGACCGTGCTGCAGCCCGGCGAGACCTACGAGTCGCCGTGGCTGTACGCGGCCTACTCCGCCGAGGGCATCGACGGCATCAGCGCGGCCTTCCACCGTCAGCTGCGCGAGCGTTCGCGCCGCCCCCGTCCCGTCGTGCTCAACACGTGGGAGGCCGTGTACTTCGACCACGACCTCGCGCGGCTGACGTCGCTGGCCGACACCGCCGCGGCGATCGGCGTCGAGCGGTTCGTGCTCGACGACGGCTGGTTCCGCCACCGCCGGGACGACACCGCCGGTCTCGGCGACTGGTACGTCGACGAGACGGTGTGGCCGGACGGCCTGACCCCGTTGATCGAGCACGTCCGCTCGCTGGGCATGGAGTTCGGCCTGTGGTTCGAGCCGGAAATGATCAACACCGACTCGGACCTGTACCGCGCCCACCCGGACTGGGTGCTGGGCCCGCGTCCCGGCGTGCTGCCGCCGTCGTGGCGCAACCAGCAGGTGCTGAACATCGCGCACCCCGAGGCGTACGCGCACATCCTCGAACGCGTCTCGTCCGTGTTGTCGGACAACGACATCGCGTTCGTGAAGTGGGACCACAACCGCGACCTGATCGGTTCGCGGGTGCACGACCAGACCGCGGCGTACTACCGGTTGCTGGACGAGCTGCGGTTGCGGCACCCGCACGTGGAGATCGAAAGCTGCTCGTCCGGAGGTGCCCGGATCGATCTCGGCGTGCTCTCCCGCACCGACCGCGTGTGGACCTCCGACTGCAACGACGCCCTGGAACGCCAGCTGATCCAGCGGTGGACCGGCGTGTTCCTGCCGCCGGAGCTGATGGGCGCGCACGTCGGTCCCACCCACTCGCACACCACCGGCCGGGTGCACGACCTGTCGTTCCGCGTGGCGACGGCGATGTTCGGACACTTCGGCATCGAGTGGGACATCAACTCGGCGACCGACGCCGAGCGGGCCGGGCTGCAGGCCGCGATCGAGTACTACAAGGAAGTGCGTTCCTTGGTGCACAGCGGTGTCTCGGTGCACGCCGACCACCCGGACTCGGCCGCGTGGGTGCACGGTGTGGTCGCCGCCGACCAGTCCGAGGCGCTGTTCTGCTACGCGCAGATCGCGACTTCGGTGCAGCACAAGCCGACGCGGGTGCGGTTCCCCGGACTCGACCGCACGCGGACGTACCAGCTGTCGTTCGACGCGCCCGCCGGTCTGCCGCGGCTGATCGGGCGGGACGAGAAGAAGTGGGAGCCGATCTCGTTGCCCGGCTCGGTGCTCGCTGACGTCGGGATCCAGCTTCCGGTGCTCGAGCCGGAGCAGGCGATCCTCATGCGGTTGCGGTAGATGCGGAAAACCCCGGCGGGAACTCTCCCGCCGGGGCTTCTCCCTCTTACTGGCCGGCGCGACTGCCGTCGGCCTTGGTAGCCCACCACTTGCCGCCAACGCCCTGTCCGTTGGCATCACCGCAGACCTTGTCACCTGAGAAGAGGTACTGCGGCAATCCTGCGATGGTGAGCTGTTTCTTCCCGTCCCGCTCGATCGTCCCCACAAGTGCGGGGTCCACGCCCTGCACCTGAAACCCCTCGCTGACGAAAGCGGGCGGCCATTGCACCGCGCACTCGCCGGAGCAGTTGCTCGTCGACGGGTCCGCGGAGTCGTTGTCGAACCGGTAGAGCGTCATGCCGTCCTTGTCGGTGGCGACGACGCCGAGGTCCTTGACGGTCGCACTGGTGAGCGCGATCGCCTTGTTCTGCTGGGCTTTCTTGCCGTCGGTGGCCGTGGCGAACCACTTGGGCACGGTGATGCCCTTGGCCTCACCGGGTTTGGTGTCCTTCTTGAACGTGTACTGCGGCCAGTTCGCGACCGTGAGCTGCTTCTTGCCGTCCTTGCGCGTGATCGTGCCCAGCAGCTTCGGGTCGACGCCCTTCACTCGCGGCTGCTCGCCCTCCACGTACACCGGCGGCCAGCTCTCCGCACAGCCACCGTCGCAATTGGACGCTGGAGGTTGAGCCGTGTCGCCATCGAACCGGTAGAGCGTGAGACCGGCGTCGTTGGTGAGCACCGCGCCCAGCCCACTGATCACTCCTGTGCGCGCGGCCAGCCGGGTGCGCTCGCCGTTCTTGCCGGTGGCGAACCACTTGCCCTGCAGGCCCTGCCCCTTGGTCTCGCCGGGCTGGCTGTCCTTGGCGAACCGGTACTGCGGCATCCCGTCCACCGTCAGCTGCCGGCTGCCGTCCTTGCGCACGATGGAGCTGACGAGCTGCCGTTCGACGCCGGTCACCGTGAAGTTCTCGTCGGGAACCGTTGCGGGAGGCCAAGTCGCGGCGCACTCGCCGTCGCAAGTGGACTCGTTCGGCTTGTCCCCGTCGAACCGGTAGAGCGTGAAACCTTCGACATCGGTGACCACCGGCCCCAGGTCGTCGATCTCGGCGACGTTGAGCGCCACCACGCTTTCCTGCTGCTGCGCGACCGGCTTGGTCTCCGGCGTGCCGGCGCAGGCGGTCAGTGAGATCAACCCCAACGCGACGACCGCAACACCCTTGCGGATCATCTCGAACCTCCTGGCTAGTGCCCTCCAACGCCAACCACACGTAGAGCACGCCAGAACGGTTCAAACTTTTTTCAGAACATCGCGCGCTTCAGGGCGGGCACCGCGCTCGCGGTCCGGAGCACGGTCTTGAAGATGGTCCGCGCCACCGGGCTGCCGTCCGCGAACTGCTTCGCGGCCCGCAGCGAGTCCCTGACCGCCGCGAACCCGTAGTCGTACATCTGTGCTTCGTACCGGGCGACGGCGTCACCGCCCGCGGCGATGCACCGTGCCAGCAGCTGCGCGTCCTTGAGCGCGATGTTCGCCCCGATACCCCGCATGGGCGTCATCGCGTGGATGGCGTCCCCCAGCAGCGTGACGTTCGTGGGCTGCCAGCGCTCGATCGGCTTCGACGACCGGATTCGCCACTCACTGATCGTTTCGACCGGCGAGGCTTCCACGATTCGGTTCAGCTCAGGGCTCCATCGCGAGATCCTGGTCAGCACCTCGCGTTGCAAGTCCAGTCCATCGTGGACGGTCAGGTCTGCCGCCGCATAGGCCCACATCAGGTAGGGACGTACGTTGTCGAACAACGGGTCGTCCGGGTCGTCGGTCACGCCCAGCCCGTCGTGCGCGGCCAGGAACATCCCTGCCCGGCTGGTCGGAACGATCGAGTTCGCCCGCGTCACGAGCTCCTGCGGCACCCAGTCGTGGTCGTCCAGGAAGAGCTTGCCCGCGATCGCCGTGACCCCGACGGGTTCCGTGCCGGCGTGCGGCAGGTACTGCTGACGCACCCGCGACCGAATGCCGTCCGCGCCGACCAGCACGTCACAGGTCGCCGTGGTGCCGTCTTCGAAGAACAACTTGATGTCGCCGTTTTGTTCGTAGCGCTCGAACCGCTTGTCGAACTGCACGTCCAGGCCGTCCAGCAGGACCTGCCGGAGCGTGATCCGGCTCGCCGAGTAGTGCCGCTCCTCTTCGGGGTCGAGCACCAGCAACGGCTTGAGCTGTTCGGTCAGGAACCCGAACCCGTTGCCACTGCTTCCGGCGCCCTGCTCGAATCTCGCCCAGTTCGCCGCGGGCAGACACTCCCGCAACGCGGCGGCACCATCCGGGTTGATGTGCACCCGATAGCCCTGCAGGCGGTCCGTGCGCGAGCGATCGCGCTCGTACACCGCCACGTCCACGCCGGCCTTGCGCAACCCGTGCGCCAGGCACAGCCCGCCGATTCCTCCACCAACCACTGCGATTCTCATGCGTTCGAGTTTCAACCGTGCGGTTGATTAAGTCAACCCATTGGTTGAAAGCAGCCGGTCGGCTACCGTGTGGCCGTGGATCAACGCCGCTCCCCCAGCGCCTCGGAACGCAAGCGCGACCCGGAACGCACGCGGGCCCGCATCCTGGAGGCGGCCGCGGCGGAGTTCGGGGCGAAGGGCTACGCGGCGACGCGCACGACGGACATCGCGGCGCGCGCGGGCGTGAACAAGCAGCTGATCTCGTACTACTTCGGCGGCAAAGAGGGCCTGTACAAGGAGCTCGCGACGAGCTGGCACGGCAGTGCTGCCGAGATGGCGAGCGAGGACCAGCCGCTCGACACGGTCCTGGCGAGCTTCGTGGCGACCACCCTCACCGACCACGGCCGGCTGTGGGCGTGGTCGAACCTGGCCGGCGACAGCCCGCGCACCGACGAGGCGTTCCTGCGCGGCCAGGTCGACCGGATGCGCGAGCGCCAGGCCGCCGGTGAAGTGCCGGCGGACCTGGATCCCGGCATGCTGCTGCTGGCGTTGATGGCGGCCGCCTCCGCGCCGTTGACCCTGCGGCAGACCGCGAGCCAGATCACTGGCGAGGACGCCGGCACGCCGGAGTTCGCGCAGAAGTACGCGGAGCAGCTGGCCCTGCTGGTGCGCCACCTGTCCGGCCGAACCTGACTTCTTTTCGTCCCAAACTCGCTACCTTGCTGTGCATGGACGAGTTCAGGCTCTCCGCGAAGAACGACCTGTCGTCGGCATAGTCCGATGCGATCCAGAAGGCGCACGGGAAACTGGAGAAGCCGCCCAAGGACACCACCAAGTACTCGGTGCACCTCGGCAAGGCCAAGGGCGTCGTCGTCGGCGACAACGCCCGCCAGTGGAACACGTTCTGGGAGTGGCCGAAGAGCGTCCGCAGGCTGTTCATCGTGCTGCTCGTCTGCGTTCTGGTCGCGGGTGGCGTTTTCGCCGCGATCCGTTGGGTCGTCCCGATGTTCGCGCCCAGCTACAAGACGACGTTCCTGATCGACGCGGCCGAGGGCGACCTGGCGAGCGTCACGAACGCGCTGACCACCGTCGTCGGCAACTCCGGCGAGCACGATTCCCAGTCGCTGCGCAGCTTCGGCGGCGAATGCGGCACGGACGACAACACGACGCAGCTCGTCGGGTTCGGCACCGGCAACCGCCAGGAGATCGCCGACGCCGCCCGAGCGGTGCGGCAGGGCGCGAAAGCGACGCTGCAGCGCGGAATCGTCGAGGCCGTCAACGACTTCACGTCGTGGCGATCGCTGGAAGCCAAGCAGGTCAACAGGATCATCGTGGTCACGCGGCACGGCAAGGACGCGTGCGACCCGGACGACGAGTTCGTCCGGGCGCAGATCCGGGACCGGGTCGCTGCCGCCGGGCTGACCATCGAGTTCCGCTTCATCGGCTACCAGGTCCGCGACGACGGCGATCGCCTGACCGAGCTGGCCACCCAGCTCAAGACGCAGGAGCCGACGTTCACGAACTCGCCGGACGAGCTGAAGCGCGTGCTCGCCTGGTTCACCACCATCGAGCCGGTGCTGCGGTCGTCGCAGTCGGTCGTCAACGTGCTGAACCCGACCGTCGACAAGCTGAACTCCGCGACCGAAGCGCTGCAGGACGGCCGGGTCGACCTCGCCGACAACGCGTTGGCCGAGGCCCGTCGCGCGGTCGTGGAGGTGGAGATCAAGGACCTCGACGGCCGGACCAGCTCGGCGGACGCGGTGCGGTTGCGGGACCTGGCGGTCCGGTTGAAGACCTTGCAGGAAGCGGTGATCGCGGCCGCCGACGAGTTGGTGGATCAGGCTCGTTCGGGGCGGAACCTGACGGAGCCGCTCTCCGTCTACCCCAAGGCCGCCGTCGCGTACAACGCGGAAGCGCGGGTGATGACGGACGAGCTGACGGCGCTGCGCGCGAAAGGCCCGGGGGGAACGCGATGAAACGCTGGATGTTGGTGGCAGGTGCGGTCGTGGTGGTGCTGGGGCTGGTCGCCGGCGGCCTGTGGGTGCTGCTGCCGCCGGACCACCGCACGACGTTCCTCGTCGACGCCTCGGAGTCCTCCGACTTCCGCGAGGTGGCGGACGCGGTCGGTGCGGCCGCGTCGAACATGTCCAGCGCCGATTCGTTGGCACTGCGCCGGTTCGGTGGTGCGTGCGACTCCGCCAACACCGCCGAACTGGTCACGCCCGGCACCGGCCAGGCAGCCGAGATCGGTGCCGCGGCCCGGTCGATCACGCCGAGCGGCAAGGCGACGTTGCTCAGCGGGATCCTCGCGGCGATCGACGACTTCGCGCGCACCTATCCGTTCCGCGGCTCGGAAACGAACCGGATCGTCGTCGTGGCGCGTGGCAGTGCCGACGCGTGCGGCAAGAACGCCGACGAGGTTCGCACGATCATCAACCAGCACACCGCGCGGGCTGGCATGAAGATCGACTTCCGGTTCGTCGGACACCGGCTGACCCCGGAGCAGGTCAAGGTGTTGAATGAGATCGCCGCCGCGACCGAGGCGCAGAAACCGCGCCTCACCAAGACTTCCGGCGAGCTCGTCACCACGATGAAGGAGGTCTCCGTCCCCGCCGACCTGGTGGCGAAAGAGATCAAGACCTCGCCGTGCGACTCGATCTCCGCCAAATCGCTTGCCGCCGTGTACATGCCGGAGCCCAAACTGGCCTACGTCGACGTCAAATGCGCGCAAGACCAGTACGCGTTCGCGAAGCTGCGCACGACCGAGATCGAGTCGAACGACATGCCTGTCCTCTTCGAGTTCAAGGACGACTCATGGCAGTTCGTGAGGGCGCAGACGGACATGCCGTGCGGTCAGGTACCCGTGGAAGTGTGGAAGAAACTGGACTTCCACTGCCTCGACGCCGACGCACAGCCGGTCATCTGCCAGGACCGCGAGCCCATGGTGACGGACCTCAGCGGTGGCTGGGTCGGCTGCGAGGCGGCCATGGACATCGCGGGCCGCTACAAGGCGGCGATAGCCGCCGGTCAGGCACAGGGACAGGGCAAGTTCTGGGAGTCCGGCGAGTGGTCCTGCTCATGGCCGTACGAGGAAAACGGCGCCCACGCCGAGGCCCCGCTCAGGTGCACGCGGGCGAACGACGGAAGGCTGGTCGTGGAGATCTTTTGACGGTCAGGACTCGCTGGCCATGCGCTCGGCGAGGACCTGCTTCAGCCCCTTCAGGCCGCCGCGCATCATCAGGTCGTGGTTGCCCCGGAAGAACGGCTTGGCGATCAGCACGAGCCGGCGCAGCAGAGCCTTGTTGACCACGACCTCCTGGTCGAACACGAGGTCGGTGCCGCCGTCACGGCCGGTGATCTCCCAGCTGGCGAAGCCTTCGAGGTCACCGGTCAACTGCGCACGCAGCAGCCCGGCCTGCTGGTTCGCGATGCTGTGCCGGACCTGCACGACGAGGTCGAAGGGCAGGTAGGAACGGCAGCGGAGCACGCCGGACTCTTCGTCGATCTTCGTCGCCGACCGCACCTCTGGCCACCACAGCGGGTAGTTCGCGATGTCGGACAGCACGTCGTACACAACTGCCGGAGGCGCGCAGACGTGCCACACGTTGCGGAACCGGTAGCGGTTGAGTGACACGGGCGCCATCATCCCGGATAGCTCGTTCAGGTGACAGGCCCTGGACACAACTCACAGCAGACCGGGAATTCTTCACGACCTGTAATGCGGCTCTAGCGAGAATTGAGCGTCTCACTAGGCCGATCGAGTTGACTGTCGCTACCGGTCGATGAGGCGAGGGAGCCGTTCGAGGGTGCGCAGCCAACCGGCAGCAGCGACGCGGCGGAGTGCCTGCTCCGACGAGTCGAACACCTCAGCGAGGTTGACGGGGTAAGCCACGGGCTCGCCGCGCGACGCCTGAAGGGCGCGTTCGCGGTGGGCCAGGGCGTCGAGTGGAATCATCACCCTGCCGCTGACACCTCCTCATTCCCGAGCACCTGCAGCAGGAACTGCCCCGTGTAGCTCTTCTCGACCTCGGAGACCTGTTCGGGTGTGCCCTCTGCTACGACCATACCGCCGCCTGAGCCACCTTCGGGACCCATGTCGACGATCCAGTCGGAAGTCTTGATGACGTCCAGGTTGTGCTCGATGACGATGACGGTGTTCCCCTTGTCCACCAAGCCGTTGATCACGCCCAGCAGCTTGCGGATGTCCTCGAAGTGCAGGCCAGTGGTGGGCTCGTCGAGGATGTAGACCGTCTTGCCCGTCGACCGCTTCTGCAGCTCCGACGCGAGCTTCACGCGCTGCGCCTCACCACCGGACAGCGTCGGCGCCGGCTGACCCAGCCGCACGTAGCCGAGACCGACGTCGACCAGCGTCCGCAGGTGGCGGTGGATGGCGTTGATCGGCTCGAAGAACGTGGCCGCTTCCTCGATCGGCATGTCGAGGACCTCGGAGATCGTCTTGCCCTTGTAGTGCACCTCGAGGGTCTCGCGGTTGTACCGTGCGCCCTTGCACACCTCGCAGGGGACATAAACGTCCGGGAGGAAGTTCATCTCGATCTTGATGGTGCCGTCGCCCGCGCACGCCTCGCAGCGGCCGCCCTTGACGTTGAACGAGAAGCGGCCCGGCTGGTAGCCGCGGACCTTCGCCTCGGTCGTCGCCGCGAACAGCTTGCGGACGTGGTCGAACACGCCGGTGTAGGTGGCCGGGTTGGACCGCGGGGTGCGGCCGATCGGCGACTGGTCGACCCGCACCAGCTTGTCGACCTCGTTCAGGCCGTTGATCCGGGTGTGCCGGCCGGGCACCTGGCGCGCGCCGTTGAGCTTGTTCGCGAGCACCGTGGCCAGGATGTCGTTGACCAGCGTCGACTTGCCCGAGCCGGACACGCCCGTCACGGACGTGAGCGTGCCGAGCGGGAACGACACGTCGATGCCGCGCAGGTTGTGCTCGCGGGCGCCGACGACGGTCAGCTGGCGCTTCTTGTCGATCTTGCGGCGCTTGGCGGGCATCGGGATCTGCTTGCGCCCGGACAGGTACGCGCCGGTGATCGATTCCTTGTTCGTCAGCAGCTTCTTGTACGGACCGCTGTGCACGACCTTGCCGCCGTGCTCACCGGCACCGGGGCCGATGTCGACGACCCAGTCCGAATTGCGGATCGTGTCCTCGTCGTGCTCGACGACGATCAGCGTGTTGCCCAGGTTGCGCAACCTCGTGAGCGTCTCGATCAGCCGGTGGTTGTCGCGCTGGTGCAGGCCGATCGACGGCTCGTCCAGCACGTACAGCACGCCGACCAGACCGCTGCCGATCTGCGTGGCGAGCCGGATGCGCTGCGCCTCGCCGCCGGACAGCGTGCCGGACGCGCGGTCGAGCGACAGGTAGTCGAGACCGACGTCGAGCAGGAAGTGCAGGCGGGCCTGGATCTCCTTGAGCACCGCGCCCGCGATCATCGACTCGCGCTTGCCGAGCTTGAGGCCGTCGAGGAAGTCGGAGCACTCCGAGACGCTCATCGCGCAGACCTCGGCGATGGACCTGTCGCCCTTTTTGCCGTGATGCAACGTGACGGCGAGGATCTCGGGTTTGAGGCGGGTGCCGGAACACGCGGGGCACGGGACCTCGCGCATGTAACCCTCGTACTTCTCCCGCATGTACTCGGACTCGGTCTGCTCCTGACGCCGTTCGAGGAACGGGATCACGCCCTCGTAGTTGGCGTAGTAGGAGCGCTCGCGGCCGTAGCGGTTCTTGTACCGGACGTGCACCTGCTCGTCGATGCCGTGCAGGATCGCCTTCTGCGCCTTGGCGGGCAGCAGCCGCCACTGCTGGTCCATGCGGAAGCCGATGGTCTCGCCGAGCGACTGCAGCAGGCGCGTGAAGTACTCGGCGGTCTGCCCGCCGGCCCACGGCGCGATGGCGCCCTCTTCGAGCGTCATCTCGTCGTCCGGGACGACGAGCTCCGGGTCGACCTCCTTGCGCACGCCGATGCCCGTGCAGACCGTGCACGCGCCGTACGGCGAGTTGAAGGAGAACGACCGCGGCTCCAGGTCCTCGATCGCGAGCGGGTGGCCGTTGGGGCACGCCAGGTTCTCGGAGAAGCCCCTGATCCGCTTCGGATCGGTCTCGGGAAGATCCACGAACTCGAGCTCGACCAGGCCGTCGGCGAGCCGCAGCGCCGTCTCCACCGAGTCGGTCAGGCGCTGCTTGGACGACGCCTTGACGCTGAGCCGGTCGATGACGACCGCGATGTGGTGCTTCTCCTGCTTCTTGAGCTTGGGCACGTCGCCGAGCGCGTAGACCGCCCCGTCGACCTTCGCCCGCGAGTAACCCTGCGACTGCAGGTTCTGGAACAGGTCGAGGTACTCGCCCTTGCGGCCGCGGATGACCGGCGCGAGCACCTGGAACTTGGTGCCCTGCTCCATCGCGAGCACCTGGTCGACGATCTCCTGCGGCGTCTGCTTGCCGATCGCCTCACCGCACTGCGGGCAGTGCGGCTTGCCGGCGCGCGCGTAGAGCAGGCGCAGGTAGTCGTAGACCTCGGTGATGGTGCCGACGGTCGACCGCGGGTTGCGGCTCGTGGACTTCTGGTCGATCGAGACCGCGGGCGAGAGACCCTCGATGAAGTCGACGTCGGGCTTGTCCATCTGCCCGAGGAACTGGCGCGCGTACGCCGAGAGCGACTCGACGTAGCGGCGCTGACCTTCGGCGAAGATCGTGTCGAACGCGAGGCTCGACTTGCCGGAGCCGGACAGCCCCGTGAAGACGATGAGGCTGTCCCGCGGCAGGTCGAGATCCACGCTGCGCAGGTTGTGCTCGCGGGCGCCGCGAACGACAAGACGGTCTGCCACTGGGGTCCCTTCGGCTGCGATTGGCGGGTCACTCACGCCACACTCTTCCGAACAAGCGTTCGAAGCGTACTAGCATTGTTCTGGTGGCTGCGACCGACCCGCCGACCATGCTAGGTGGCACCCCTGACAAAAACGGTTCCGCGGGCTATCGCATTCCCCTGAGCAGGCTTTACTCATAGGCTGGTCACTTCGATCAGAGCCTCAACGTCGGGGAGAGGCAGCACATGACCTACACGCCGTCCACGCAGCACACCTCCGTACCCGCTCCGCGCGGAGTGCCCGACCGGCACATCAACGCGGTGCGTCAGGCGACGGACGTGCTGTACGAGGTCGTCGAGGAGCTGGACCAGGCCGCCGTGCGCGGTCAGAGCCTGCTCCCCGGCTGGACCCGCGGACACGTCATCACCCACCTCGCGCGCAACGCGGACGCGCTGGTGAACCTGCTCACCTGGGCGCGCACCGGGGTCGAGCACCAGGCCTACACGTCGCGGACCGATCGCGACGCCGACATCGAGGAAGGCGCGCGCCGCATCCTGCAGGTGATCAAGGCAGACCTGGACTCCGCGTGCGTGCGGTTCGAGAACGCGTGCCGCGAGATGCCGGCGCACTCGTGGCGTTCGGAGGTCACGGCCCCCAAGGGCGCCACGATCCCGGCGTCGCAGGTGCCGTTGTTCCGGCTGCGCGAGGTGTGGATCCACCTCATCGACCTCGACTACGGCGTCGGGTTCGCGGACCTGCCGGCCGACTTCGTGGAGGAGTTCCTCGACGACGCCGTCGAGCAGTTCGCGGGCAGGGTCGACCCGTTCAGCATCGAGGTCGCCCTGCCCGACGGCACTCAGCGCATCTGGACGGTCAGCGGCCCGGCCAGCCGGAGCTCGGTGAGCGGGTCGGCCAGCGCCGTCCTGGGCTGGCTGACCGGCAGGACCGACGGCTCCGGCCTGCGCGGTGAGCTGCCGGAACTGCCCGAGTGGATCTGAGTCAGCAACCGGTACGCGGGCCGTTCGACGAACTTCGTCATCAGCCAGCCGAGCACCAGCGCGTTCGCGACGAACCCGGCGAGCAGCCACCAGGACCGCAGCCCAACGGCGTGCATGCGGTCCATCACGACGGTCCCGATCCCCTGGTGCACGAGATACACCCCGTAGGAGATGCCGGCGAGCCAGCTGATCGGCTTGGCGATCGGCTGGAAGAACACCCAATCGGGTCCAGCCGCCGCAGCGCACACCAGGAGTAGCAGAACGCCGAAGCCGAGCGTCGAACCGTACTCGGTCGTGTGAATCGCCTGTGCCACGAGCGTGGCCACGAGCAACGCGGCCAAGTGCGGTGCGCTCATCCGGCGCTTGTGCCACAACCAGATCGCGATGCCGGCGGCGAACAACTGCCCCCGGTGCACCGTGAACCCGTCGTAGAGGGTCTTGAGCGTGTGCGAGTAGTCCAGGAACTCCCGCAGCACCAACGGCGTGAGGATGAGCGCCCACAGGAAGACCTGCAGCTTCCGACCCCTCAGGTACTTCGCGAGGACGGCAGCCGCGATGAACGCCGTGATCTGCACCGGCACGGTCCAGTAGGCGAAGTCGACGATCTTGACGTCCTTGAACCACTGGTGGATCAGCAGCAGGTTGTAGAGGACGTCCCTGCCGGTGAGCTGGCTCCAGCCTTCCGGCGCGATCCACCGCTGCACCGCGTACGTCAGCAACACGGCCGCCATGTACGCGGGCAGCAGGCGCGCGAGTCTTCTCCACAGGAACCGCCCCGGCCTGCCGCTGTCGAGCGTGGCACAGGCGAAGAAGGCGGAGACGACCATCAGCGTGCTGGCGCCCATCGACATCGAGAAGACGAACGGCGGCGGCCCGAGATCGGGGTGGTCGACGAGGCTGGTGAGCGTGGCGTGGTGGAGCAGCACGCACCCGATGGCGACGACTCGGAGGACGTCCCAGCTGACCCTGCGGGCCGTCCGGGGCTTGTCGCGTTGCGCTGGAATCACGAGAGGCGGGGACCTGTTCGTTGGTGCTTTCGGCGTACTCGGGAGATCCTTACTTACCCTATGAGCGAGACCTGTATGCAACCTGAAGGTGTGCGTCTCGCCGCATCGAGCGACTACCGTCTGCCACCGTGGACGTACTAGAGAACTACACCGGTCACGTCGATCCAGAGGGCCCCGCGGCCCGCCGCACGCTGGACGCGCTGACCATCACGAAGATCTCCGTCGGACCGATGGACAACAACGCCTACCTGCTCGTTTGCCGGTCCACCAACGAGGCGCTGCTCATCGACGCGGCCAACGACTACGAGCGCCTGTCCGACCTGTTCGGCCACATCCCGTCCCGGCCGCGACTGCGCACGATCGTGACAACGCACCAGCACGCCGATCACTGGCAGGCACTCGGCGCCCTGGCCGGCGCCCACGGCTCGAACACCGTCGCGCACGAACTGGACGCCGCCGTCCTCCCCGTCCCGCCAGACGTCCTGGTGGACCACGGCGACACCATCAACGTGGGAGAAGTCCCCCTGTCGATCATCCACCTGCGCGGCCACACGCCGGGCTCGATCGCCGTGTTGTACGACGACCCGACCGGCCACCCGCACCTCTTCACCGGAGATTCACTCTTTCCGGGGGGTGTGGGAAAGACCACCTCGCCGGACAACTTCGCGTCGCTGATCAACGACGTGGAGGACCGCCTGTTCGCCGTCCTGCCCGACGACACCTGGTTCTACCCGGGCCACGGCGACGACTCGACGCTCGGCAAGGAACGCCCGTCGCTGGCCGAGTGGCGCGCCCGCGGCTGGTGAGCTCGGGGCCGCCTGCTGACTTGGCAGGCGGCCTCCGCCGCTGGTCCGGCGGCGATGGACACGACTGATCACATCGGGGCAGCGCCGTTGCTCTGTCCGGGCCATTCGCGGGCCAAGTGGAACCGGGCTGCTCAGCGCTGCGTCATCCTGAGGATCGAGTACGTACCGCTGCGCTCGGGGGAGGACAGCACTGTGCCCGAGGACATCGCCGGTTCGGCGCCGATGGTCGCCGGATGTGGTCGCGCCACGCCTTGCCACGTGGTCAGGACTGTCGCGAAGACCTTCGGAGGCAAGTGATGTCGAACCCTCTGGTGGTCAAGCCCGACGCAGCGCCGTCGGGGCTCGTGAACGCCGGCACCGGCGACAACGGCTGGGCGACCGGCATCTCCATCGCCGAGTCCGCGATGGACACGTTCAACGGCATCAAGGACGGCAACTGGGTCGAGGCCGGCCTGGGCATGGTGGGCCTGGTGGCCGACGCCGCGTCGATGGCGATCGACCCGTTCGGCACGTTGTTGTCGTCCGCGGCCTCGTTCCTGATGGAACACATGCAGCCGCTGAAGGAAGCGCTGGACTGGCTGGCGGGCGACCCGCCGGTGATCGAGTCCTACTCGGCCACGTGGAACAAGGTGTCCGAGGAGCTCGGCAAGATCGCGGCCGACTACAAGTCCGCCGTCGATGCCACCGCGTCGTGGACCGGCGCCGCGGGTGACGCCTACCGCGCTTCGGCGGGCGAGAATTTGGACGCGTTGTCCGGCGCGGCTTCCACCGCGGGCTCGGTCGGCACCGTCGTCGGTGTCATGGGCATGGTCGTCGGGTTCGTGCGCGAGATGGTGCGCGACCTGATCGCCGACCTCGTGGCCAAGCTGATCACGTGGGTGCTGGAGGCCGTCTTCACGCTCGGGTTCGGCACGCCGGTGATCGTCGCGCAGGCCGTGACCGCGATCTCGAAGTGGGCGACGCGGATCGCTGAGCTGATCCAGAAGCTCATCAAGACCATCAAGAAGGTCTCGCCGCTGCTCGGCAAGATCGTCGAGGTTTTCACCAAGATCATGAAGGTCGTCGGCAAGCTGGTCGGCAAGGTGACCGGTCTCGACGTGATCTCCACGAAGTCCATCACGCCCGGCGGGCTGTTCCACCGCACCGACGCCCCGGACCTCTCGCCTTCCGGCGGGCACGGCACGCCTTCGTCGCCCGGCTCGTCTTCGTCCACTCCGGACTCTTCGCCGTCCACTCCGGACTCTTCGCCGTCCTCGCCGTCCTCTTCACCTTCGTCTCCCTCTTCGCCGTCCTCTCCGGACGGCCCCAGCTCGACGTCTCCGCCACCGAGCTCGCCGTCGCCGTCCTCGCCGTCGCCGTCCTCGCCGTCGCCGTCCTCGCCGTCGCCGTCCTCGCCGTCGCCGTCCTCGTCTTCTCCGGACGGGCCTTCGCCCTCGTCGTCGCCGAGTCCGAACGGCCCGAGTCCGAACGGCCCGAGTCCGGCGAACGCTCCGTCGCCCGGTTCGCCGTCGAGCGGTGGGCCGTCGGCTCCGAGTGCGTCCGGGCCCGGGCCAGCCCCGGACGCTCCGGCGACTCCGCGCAACACGGGTCAGACCAGCCAGGCAGGTGTGACGGCACCGGAGGCCCCAACGCAGCACGCACCGTCGGCACCGCGTGACGGCGGCCCGCCGGCCGGCTCTTCGACTACTCCCGCGCAGGGGCCGATGGGTGGTCCTGCGGGTGCGCCCGGCGGAGGGACCCCAGGCAGTCCATCCGCTGGTGGCGGTCCCCGTCCCGGGTCCGCTGGAGGGTGGACCGGCACGCCGGGCTCGCGTGGGGACATGGGGTCGGGCATGCCGTCCCAGCGCACACCGGACATGTCGCCGTCGTCGGCCCGGCCGTCCGCACCGTCGCAGCCGAGCTTCGGGCCGTCCGGCTCTCCGAACGCTCCCGGCGCGCCCCACGGCGGACCGTTCGGCCCTAACGCGCCGCACAGCCCGAACGCGCCACACGGCGGCCCCAACGCACCACACGCTCCATCGGGACCCGGCGCACCACACAGCCCCAACACGCCCTCCGCACCGAACGCACCGCACGGCGGTCCCAACGCACCACACGCTCCATCGGGACCCGGCGCACCACACAGCCCCAACACGCCCTCCGCACCGAACGCACCGCACGGCGGTCCTGGTGCACCCCACAACCCCAACGGACCGTCGGGGCTCGGCAGCCCGAACGCCGGTGGGCCGCACTCGCCTTCGGGTCTCGGTGCACCGCACGGCGGTCCCAACGCACCACACGCACCGTCGGGACCCGGCGCACCACACAGCCCCAACACGCCCTCCGCGCCGAACACACCGCACGGCGGTCCCGGTGCACCCCACAACCCCAACACGCCCTCCGCACCGCACGGCGGTCCCGGCGCACCCCACAACCCCAACGGGCCATTTGCGCCGAACGCACCGCACGGCGGTCCTGGCGCACCACACGCTCCATCAGGGCCCGGCGCACCGCACAACCCCAACACGCCCTCCGCACCGAACGCACCGCACGGCGGTCCTGGTGCACCGCACAGCCCCAACGGGCCGTTTGCGCCGCACGGCGGTCCCGGCGCGCCGCACAGTCCGGGTGGCGGTACGCCGCATTCGCCTGACGGGCCACACGGTGGTCCTGGCACCACTTCGCCGGCGGGGCGGACGGATGCGCCGATGCGTCCGCAGTCGACCACCTCGCCCACGCATGCGGACGCTCCCGCTGCGCCGCACACCAGTCCGAACGCGCCCGGCACGCCGCATGTGCCGCAGCAGCCGGGGTTCACGCCGAGTCCGGGTGGTCCCGGTGCGCCGCACGCCGGTGGACCCGGATCGCACACGCCGGGTGGACGTCCTGACGCGCCTGGGACCAGGCCGGACGGACCGGGCTCGCGTCCTGACGGCCGGCCCGACGCTGCGCGGCCGCGCACGGACTCGCCCGGTGGGCGTCCCGGTGGTCCGAACAGGCCCGAGGCGCCCGCGCCGCACCACCGGCCCGACGCGGGTCATCCGGACGGCGCCCGCCCGCGCGGTGCCGACGGCCCGGCCACGCACCCAGGGCAGCGTGCCGACGCGCCCGGTCAGCCGCACAGCCGTCCCGACGGCTCGCGCCCAGACACGTCGCGCCCAGACACGTCACGCCCGGACAGCACCAGGCCCGACAGCACGAGGCCCGACGGCACCCGACCGGACAGCACCCGACCGGACAGCACCCGACCGGACAGCACCCGACCGGACAGCACCCGACCGGACAGCACCCGACCGGACAGCACCCGACCGGACAGCACCCGACCGGACAGCACCCGACCGGACAGCACCCGACCGGACGGTCCCGGTCACGCGCCCGGTACGCACCGCGACCCCGACGGCCCCGGCCACCACGACGCGGACGGCCGGACCGACGGCGACGCCCCGAACAACCACGCGGACGAGCGCCCGACGCCGGAGCAGGCCCACGAGCGCCACGCCGAGCAGACGCCTGCCGGAGTCTCGCACCACGGTGGCGACCCCGACATGGGCGACCTGCCCCACCGCGTGCCGGACGATCCGCGGTTCTTCACCGCCGACGTGCACGTCACGCCGGACGGCCGGGCACGCATCGGCGGGCACGACTACACGCCCGCCGAGTACGCGGACATGTTGCGCCGCAGCGGGTACGACGGCAGCCGGCCCGTCCGGCTGATCGGCTGCGACGCGGGCAGCAACGACTTCGCGCAGCAGTTGTCGCGGAACCTCGACGCGCCGGTCGTGGCGCCGACCAGGCCCGCGTGGACGGACAGCAACGGGCGGGTCTTCACCAGTGACGTGGAGATCGGGCCCGACGGCACGCGCTCGCCGCGGATCCCTCCGAACGGCGAGTGGGAGACGCACCACCCGGACGGGTCCAGGACCAGGGCCAGCGAGGACGGGTACGCGCCCGGCAGCGACCGGAACACCGACGGCGCCGACGCCAGGGACCGCGGGGACGCCGACGGCCCGGAGAACAGCACCGCGCCGGAGAACCAGGACGCGCCGCGCAGGCCGGACCCCGAGCTGCACATGCCGATCCCGAAGGATCGGATCATCCGGCCTGACGACCCGAGCTACAACGAGCGGTTCGTCGACTACAACCGGCCGACGCACCAGCCGGTCGACCCGGACAACCCCGACGCGCCGCCGCGTCCGCTCAACCGGAACGAGGAGATTCAGGCGCCGCACCGCGACCGGGAGACCGTTCCGGACGGCAACACCCAGCCCGACCGGCTGCAGCCGGTCGAGGCCCCCGACACGGTGCCCGTACCTCTGCGCGACCACCAGCCGCTGCAGCCGTGGACCGAGTACCCGGTGCGCAACGCGAACGGCACGCGCACGACGTTCATCACCGACGGCGACGGCAACATCAAGTGGGTCGAGGCGACGCCCGGCCGGCAGGACATGGCGATCGACGGCAAGGGCAAGTGGTCCGGGTTCAACCCCGACCTCAGCCACCCGTTGCTGCCGGACGTCCAGTACCGGGTGCCGAACACCCACAACCCCGACAAGATGCTCTCGTTCCACACCAACGAGCACGGGCAGACCGATGCGATGACCGGCGAGGTCGAGGCGGGCGGGCAGAACACGAAGTACCGCGACGACGACTCCGGCAAGGGTGCGCAGCAGCGGGCCTACCAGGAGGGCGAGGCCGCGTACCCGAGCAACCCGCCGGGCCGCGAGCTCACCCCGCAGGAGCTGGAAGACTCGCGCGTCAAGTGGGCCGGCGGTCACCTGCTCGCCAACGAGCTCGGCGGCCTCGGCGAGTACATCAACATGCACCCGCAGATGGCCGCGTCCAACTCCGGCAACATCCGCGACGGCTGGGTGCACGCCGCTTCGTGGCGCGAGAAGGAGAACTACCTCGTCGAGTTCGCCTCCAAGGACCACCAGGACGTCCAGAACTACCAGGTGCGGGCCACGCGCGACGCCGACGGCGTTCCGGGCGAGGTGACCATGCGCTGGCAGGAGGTCACGTACGAGGTCGACGCGAACGGCAAGCCGAAGCTGGACGCGGGCGGCAATAAGATCGTGGAGAACGTGGTGACCAAGGAACGGGTCTTCCCGAACCGTCCGGAGGTGAACTATGGACCCACGAACCGATACGCGAATCGCTGAGATCTGCACGCTGCTGAAGGCGGGTGCGCCGGTCGGGTGGAACCGCGTCACGCTGGACGTCTGGGCGAACGTGCTGGCGTACGAGCTCGCCGCGTCGGCCAAGACCGCGGAGGGCAGGTTCGCGGGCGAGGTGCGGCTGGCGGACCTGACCGAACGGCTGCAGGACCTCCGCCAGGAGATGTACGAGGAGGACCGCGGCGCGTGGCTGTCGGCGCGGTTCGTGCTGCACCGCGAGGCCGAGCCCGAGGTGTCGTTCAACTACGACGAGAACCCGCATTGGTCGCCGGACCTGCACCCGATGATGTTCGTGCGCGACCTGGAGGCGTTCCCGAGGGCGGACGAGCAGGTGCCGGACTGGCTGCGCGAGATGGTCGAACGCGGGCTCGAGTTGCAGCGCGAACACGAGGCGAGCCCGGCCGATCAGTAGGCTGGCCGGGTCCGACCGCGATCTAGGAGGAAGCGACACCCATGGCTAACTGGCCGGTGCTCAGCCCGACCGAGCAGCAGGAGAAGCTCGCGGAGATCACCCAGGAGATCCTGCCGACCTTGCCGCACGGATGGGTGCGCCTGGTGGTGCGCGTCAAGATGATCGGCATGCACAGCGAGGCCGACACGGGTGCGAAGATGCCGGACGGCACTGTGCGCGGCTGGTCGTTCACGCCGGAGGTGTGGCGGAAGTTCCAGCAGCTGCGCAAGGGCATGTACGCCGAAGGGCTCGGCTCGTTCATCCAGTTCGAGTACGTCCTCGACCCGCCCGGCAGGTTCAGCATCACCTACAACCGCAACGAGGATCCGAAGTTCGACGAGGCGCCGTCGGCGGACGACTTCGCGACGGAGCACGACTGGTTCCCGCGGTCCGACGAGCAGATGCCGGAGTGGTTCCGCCGCGGGCTCGCCGGCGCCTACGCCTGACGCTGCGGCGACCCGGTCAGATCGGTGCGGCCGGCAGGCGCTCCTTGGCGCGGTCGAGCAGGGCGATCGCCGCGAGTGCCACTGCCGCGATGGCCGTCAGAGCTGCCCACAGAGGGGTGTAGTCCCCTTCCGGGATCGCGTGCGGGATCTTGTCGTAGCTGAGGAACAGCTGGACCACCTCGCGAAAGCCCAGTGCGAAGCTGAGCAGCAGCGGTCCGGCCACGACGGGCAGCGCTCGCAGGTGCAGCACGCCGGACGCGGCGGTGGCGGCGGACGACGTCACCGCCACCACCACCAGCGCGATGATCAGCGACCCGAGGCCGCCCTGGACCACGTCGTCGTAGCGACCGGTGACCTCGACGACCGTCCACATCAGGACGGCGAGCACCGTGCAGGCCGCAGCCGCCACGACCGTCGACCGGCCGAGGTGCGCGGCGAGGATCCCGAAGCCCAGCCCGATGACCGCGGCCGATCCGTACGTCGTGAGATGGCTGCCGGAGAAGTACAACCCAAGAGCCGCGGGCGCGGACACGGCGAACAGCACGAACCCCGCCGTCGCCGTCTTCAGGAACGCTCCCCTGCCCAGTGCGAGGGTCAGTCCGGCGGTGCAGAGCAACAGCACCGCTCCCGCGACCACCGCCACCAGCACCCGGTGCAGTTCGGACCGGACGACGAGGCCGACACCGATCAGCACGATCGGCAGGAAGGCCGCCGCGCTGCCCACGAGCGCCGCACGCCGGGAGATCGGTTCGGTTCGCGTGATCTTGCCCGTGCGCACCCCGTGCACCGCCAGCGCGCCGCCGGCGACCGCGAGCACCCCGAGCACGATTTCGAGGGCCGCGGGGCGCAGCAGTTGGTTGTCGAGCCAGTAGAGCCCGCGGAACAACGTCGCCAGCACCTGTGCCCCGACCACCAGCGCGGCCAGCGCGGCGGCCTGGGCGGCCGCCAGCGCGCCGATGACGATCAGCACCGTGCCGGCGACGCCGATGGACGTGATGATGCTCGTGGCTCCCGGCCGCAACGCCACGAAATGCGCCTGAGCCTCGATCGTGGTGACGAGGGCGGCGGTCGTGCCCACCGCGAGCAGCCACTGCCAGTGCTGCGTGAGCCAGACCCCGGCGACCGTCGCCAGCGCCGGAATCCCCAGGCTCGCGACGGAGTACTTGCTGAACCCCGAGTACATGCCGCTGTGGGTGGACAACAGGTCGAAGTCGCTCACGTTGAACACGGCGATCAACGCCAGCGCGACCGGACCCCACAGCCACCGGATGTTCTGCACAGCGCGGAACGTAGCGGGGCAGGCAGGCCGGGGTGGCTCAGTTGAGCACATCCAGGAGGTCGAGATATCCCGTGGTGGTGCGCCACAACGCGTCCGAGTACGGCGTCAGCTTGCCGGGGCTCCAACGGCGATCGGTGTAGTCCTGGTTGGCTTTGTGCAACGCCTGCAAGCTCACCGCGAGCTCGTCCTCCAGCCGCTTCCTGAGCTCTTCCGGTGCCGGCGCGGCCGTCCTGACCAGTTCGCCGGTACCGTCGCTGACCGCGACCAGCGCTTCCTCGTTGATGCCGTCCGCCGCGCTCCACACCAACGCGGGCCGCTCGATGCGGTGGTTCCACACCGGCGCGTCCTTGGACCGCCACAGCGCGTCGATCGGGTTGCGGGACACGCGGGTCGAGTTCGCCCAGTGCTCGGCCCCGACCGGTTCGCTCAGCCACGGCACCTCGTCCACCGGCAGGTCCGTGACCAGCGCGACCTCGATGACCTCCAGGTCCTTCGGCACGTCCAGCAGCTCGCCGAACACCCACAGTTCGACCACCTGGAACCGGAAGAACGACCCCGGCAGGTCGCCGCACTTCTCGGCGAGCTCAACCAGGTGGTGCACAGCGCGAGACCATTTCACGGATGGATCATGCCTGACGGGAGACCGACATGTCGCAGCTGACCGAGGCTCTGGCCCGGCTGGACCTCGTGGAACCAACGCTCTGCGCCTTCCACGAGGTCTACCGCACCTTCACCCCGGTCGACCCGTCCTTACCCCTCGCCGGCCTGCCCATCGCGGTGAAGCGCGGCGAGCGCCGCAGCCACCGCTCGTCGCTGGTGGCGCTCGGCTGCGTCCCCATCGGCCTCACCACCACACCCGACGGCAGCACGCCCTGGCAGACGTGGGGCCGCAACTCTCGTGGTGTCACACGCAACCCGTGGAACCTGGACCGCACGCCCGGCGGCTCGTCGGCGGGGTCCGCGGTGGCGGTAGCGGCCGGCATCGTGCCGCTCGCGACAGGCGTCGACGGGGCGGGCTCGATCCGCATCCCCGCAGCGTGGTGCGGCGTGCTCGGTCTCAAGACCACGTCGTCGGAGCGAGCGGCAGTCGGCGTCTTCACCCGCGATCCCGAGCTGCTCGCGATCTACACGGGCACGTCGGAGGTCAGCTCCCCGACCGCCGTCTGGTCCGCGGACCTGGGCTTCGCCGAAGTGGACGACGAACAGGCCGAGATCGCCTGGCGCGCGGCGGCACCGTTGCGGCCACAACCCGTCGAAATCGCGCTGCCTGATCCCGCCGAGGACTGGTTCGCCGGCCGCTGCGGCCCCAACCCGGTGCTGGACGAGCTGTTCGAGACCGCGGACCTGCTGCTCACCCCGACGACTCCCGGTCCACCGCACGGGCACGACGGTCCGGGAGACCGCATCAACACGTCGCTCACCTGGGCGTTCAACCTCAGCGGCCACCCGGCGATCAGCATCCCGGCAGGTTTTGACTCCGAGGGCCTGCCGGTGGGGCTGCAGGCGGTGGCGCGACACGGCCGGGAGGCGGACCTGATCGCCGCCGCGCGCGCCGTCCTGGCCTCCGATCGGGTGTTTTGACTCCAATCACCTCGCCGGTCGCCGCGCCTGCGGTCTTCTCGTCGCTCGAGGAGGCCCGCAAAGGCGACGCGGACGGCGCGTGGCGTCAGGTGAACATGCGCACCCTGAAGCGCGCGGCCAAACCAGCGCTGGAATGCGTGTCGCACTCGTTCGGCCAGGTCCGTGACCACTTCGCGTGCAACCCGTGCAAGTCGCTCGACCGGACGTTGATCGCGATCGGCGACGGGCGGGCCTGCACTACCAGTCCCGGTCGGACGGCAACACCATCGTGATCGCCAAGGCCGAGACCGCGTCCGGACACGTCCAAGTCGACGTCCTCGACGCGGTGGCGGACATGGCCGGCTGGCTGCCGCGCTAGGTCTCGGGCACGATGTCGAGAACCGACGAACGGCTGCGACACAGGCCATGAACACCGACACGCGCGTTGACGACTACATCACCGGGCTGCCCGAGTGGCAGCAGGAGATCTGCCGCGAGGTCCGCAGGCTCGTCCACGAGGCCGACCCGGACGTCGAGGAGACGATCAAGTTCACGAACCGGCCCTACTTCGTGCTGGACGGCAACATCTGCGCGTTGCTCGGCACCAAGGACCACGTGAACGTGATGCTCTACGACAAAGCGATCGTGCCGGACCCGCAGAACATCATCACGAGCGGCCACGGCAACAAGACCGCGCGCATGATCTCGGTGTACCGCGACCAGCCGCTCAACGCGCCGGCGCTCGTCGAGATGTTCCGGCGCATCATCGCCAACAACCGGCTGCGCAGGAGTGTCGGACCTCGTCGGTAACCTCATGACGCATGGAGGTCGAGATCTACACCGACGGTGCCTGCAGCCCCAATCCCGGTCCTGGCGGCTGGGGTGCGGTGTTGCGCTACGGCGCGCATGAGAAGGACATGTACGGCGGTGACATCGGCCCCACGACGAACAACCGCATGGAACTGATGGCCCCCATCGTGGCGTTGGAGAGCCTCACGCGCCCGTCCACCGTGAAGCTCTACACGGACAGCACGTACGTCCGGAACGGCATCACCTCGTGGGTCCACGGGTGGAAGGCGAACGGCTGGCTCACGAAGGCCCGTGAGCCCGTCAAGAACGTCGACCTGTGGCGTCGCCTGGAAGAAGCCGCCGCCAAGCACGAGGTGGAGTGGCACTGGGTCAAGGGCCACGCGGGACACCCGGAGAACGAGCGCGCCGACCGGCTGGCCGTGCGCGGAGTCGAGGAGGTGACGGGGCGGGAAATCACGCAGCCCCAAGCAAAACTGAAGAAAGCGGCCAAGCAGAAGCCGAAGCAACCACGCGAGCTGAGCGGCGAACCGTGTGGCGCGCCCACGAAGAAGGGCACGCCGTGTCCGATCACCGCGGGAGCCAACGGACTGTGTCACGTGCACGACCCGGCGCTGCAGTGCGGTGCCCTCACGAAGAAGGGCGCGCCCTGCACGATCGCGACCGGCGGCGGCCGGTGCGAGTACCACCAGGATGCGCTGGAGCTGTTCACCTGACGGTGGGCGCACTCCCCCACCCGATTACGTGACGGCAAGAGAAGCCAGCAACCGCAACGCTTCCTCCGACGGACTGCCAGGCGCGGCCACATAGGTCACCAGCACCTGCCCCGCGTCCGAGGTCAACGGTTCCGCAGCCAACTCCAGCGGCCCCAGCTGCGGATGGTTCATGCGCTTGAACATGGCTGCCCGCTCGCGCACCGGATGCTCCGCCCACAACGTGCGGAACAGCGGCGACGCCGAGCACATCTCCTCCACCAGCGCGAGCAGCGCCGGGTCGGAAGGGTGCACGCCGTAGTCCGCCCGCAGGTAGCCGACGTTCTCGCGCGCGCAGTCCAGCCAGCCGACGAACAACTCGCGCGCGGCCGGATCGGTGAACATGTACCGCACCATGTTCGGCTGCTCGCGGAAGTCCGTCACGAGCGCCGCGGCCAACGGGTTCCACGCCAGCACGTCGAGCCGCCGGCCGAGGACCATCGCGGGCACGCCCTGCAGCGCGTCGAGCAACCACCGCAACGCCGGCCGCACGATCTCCGACGACGCCTCCACCCGAGTGGGTCGCGCCAGCCGGTAGAGGTGCGCGCGCTCGGCCGAGTCCAGCCGGAGCGCCGCAGCCAGCGCGTCCAGGATCGAGTCGGACGCGTTGGCCGCACGCCCCTGCTCCATGCGCGTGTAGTAGTCGACGCTGATCCCGGCCAGCTGCGCCAGCTCCTCGCGCCGCAACCCCGGCACCCGCCGCCGCGTAGCCCGCTCCGGCGGATCCAGTGCTGCCCGGCGGGCGCGCAGAAACTCCCCCAACTCGCTCACGGCCCCCATCATGCCGGGATCGCCCCGACCAGGCCGCCGTCGATCACGAAGTCCTGCCCGGTCACGTACCCGGCGCGCTCGGACAGCAGGAACGCCACCACGTGCGCGACGTCCGAAGGCTCGCCGAGCCGACCCATCGCCACCTGCCGGCGGAAAGGCTCGTCGTCGGCGACGTTGTCCCGGAACATGTCCGTCGCGATGTACCCAGGGCTCACCGTGTTGACCCGGATCCCCGGCAACTCGGCCCCCAGCGTCCGCGCCAAGCTGTGCACCGCAGCCTTGCTGGCCGTGTACAGCGACGCACCGGCCATCCCGCGATGCACGGTCCACGACGCGTTGATCACCACCGACGCCCCCGGCTTCAGCCGCGCCCGCTGCACCGTGAAGTAGACGCCCTTGAAGTTCGTGGCCAGCACCCGGTCGACGTCCTCCTCGGTGACCGTCCCGAACGGCGCGAACACCCCGACCCCGGCGTTCGCGAACACCCCGTCCACCTCGCCGACCCGCGCCATCAACGCCTCGACATCAGCCACCCGAGCCACGTCCGCGACGACGGTCTCGACGCCGATCTCCTTGCGCGCCAACGCCAGCCGCTCCGCAGAACGCCCGGCCACCACCACCCGCGCGCCCTCCTCCACCAGCACCCGCGCCGTCGCCAGCCCGATACCGCTACCGCCACCCGTGATCAGAAACGTCTTCATGACCACCACGATCAACGCAGCCGCACCCCCGAACCAGACCCGCCCTTTCCTGGGTCTGCGAAGACCAGGAAACGGCGTAGCGTCCCCGTCATGCTTCCCGAATCCGCCAGGGCAGTGCTGGAGTCCAACGCGCTCGCCCACCTCGTGACGCTAGGCAGCGACGGCGCACCCCAGGTGACCATCGTCTGGGTGGGGCTGGACGGCGACGAGATCGTCTCCGGCCACCTGATGCAGCAGCAGAAGGTCCGCAACATCCGCAAGGACGGCCGCGTGGTGCTGTCCCTGGAAACCCCGAAAATCAACGAGATGGGCCTGCAGGAGTACCTGGTCGTCTACGGCACCGCGCGCATCACCGAGGGCGGTGCGCCGGAGCTCCTCCAGCGCCTCGCGCACACCTACCTCGGCCCGGACGTGAAGTTCCCGCCGTTCGACAACCCGCCGCCCGGCTTCGTCACGCGCATCAAGGTCGACCGCGTGGCCGGCGTCGGCCCCTGGGTCTCCTAAACTGAACAGCAGGAGCGGACGGCGGGCTGGCCCGTGTAGTTCGGACCGGCCGCGTCGTCGGCACCCAGGTAGCGGAACGGCAGCCGTGGCTGCCCACCACCGACGTAGCCGATGCGGCGCCGGCGGTTGTCGTAGCTGAAGCCCGCCTCCCGCAAGGCTTTGGTCAGCACGCGGCGAACGGGCTGCCGTCGGCCCGACGCACGCCGGCGACGTCGAAGTTCGCCACGAACCGACCGCCTGGCACGAGCCAGGACGCTGCGCGCACCAGCAAACCGAGTTTGTCGCCCACGTAATGCAGCCCGTGCACGCAAGTCACGAGATCAACGCCCAGCTCACGGCGATAGCTCGCCAGACCCCGTTCCCGGTTCATCGCGCAGTTCGCGACCACCGAGGACCGCCACAGCGACTCGTCGTCCAGCAAGGTCACCGGAACACCTTCGCCAGGCGGGCCATGCCCTCCACGATCTCCTCCGGCGTGTTGGTGGTGAACGACATCCGGAACGTCGCCCGGTCCGGAGTGGTCGCGAAGAACGGTGCGCCAGGCACGAACGCGACGTCGTAGGACAGCGCTTCCTTCAGCAACTCGGCGCTGTCCACGACACCGGGCAGGCGCAGCCACACGAACATGCCGCCGTCCGGATCAGTCCAGGTCGTGCCGTCCGGGACCGCGGCGGGCAACGCCTCGATCATCGTATCGCGCCGCGCCCCGTACGCCACGCACAACCGAGCCACGTGCGCATCGAGATCGTTGTGCGCCAGGTACACCGCAGCTGCCGCTTGGTCCACTGTGGACGTGTGCAGGTCGGCGGCCTGCTTCACGATCACCAACGTCCGCAGCAGCTCGGCAGGCGCCCGCAACCACCCGAGCCGCATGCCCGGCGCACCGATCTTCGAGAAGCTGCCGAGGTAGATGGTTCGGTCGCTGATGGCTGCCAGCGGCGCGACAGCCGAGCCCCGATAGCGCAGCTCACCGTAAGGGTCGTCCTCCACCACCCAGAACGAGTGCTCCTCCGCCAACGCAGCGATCTCCGCGCGACGAGCAGCGGACAACGTCCGGCCGGTCGGGTTCGCGAACGTCGGCACCAGGTACAGCACAGTCGGGCGTTCAGCAGCCACCACGGACCGCAACGACGCAACGGACAGCCCGTCGGCGTCGCTCGCAACCGGCACGATCCGCGCACCCACCATCTGAAAACACTGCAGCGCAGCCAGATACGTCGGCTCCTCCACAGCCACGACGGCCCCCTGCTCCAGCAACGCCGTGGCCACCAAGGTCAACGCCTGCTGCGAGCCAGAAGTGATCAGCACGTCCGAAGTGGGCAGTCCGCGACCGGTCAGCCGCTCACTCACCAACGACCGCAGAACCGAATTTCCTTCCGTGGGCGCGTATTGCAGCACCGACCGGTCCTGCAGTGCGACCGAGTAGGCGGCGCGCAGAGCGTCCAGGTCGAACAGCTCGGGCGCGGGAAGCCCACCCGCGAAGGAGATCACCTCCGGGCGGGACGTCAGCGCGAGCAGATCGCGCACCGGTGAGCTGGCCACGGAGAGGGTGCGGTGCATGAACGCACGTTAACCAGCACGCCCACAAACCGGACCCGGATTTCCAGCCAGTGGACGCCTATATGCCAAGTGGGCTATATTGCCAACATGGCATCTACCTTCGCCGTGCTGGCTGACCAGAGCCGCCGGGAGATCCTCGACCTGCTGCGGGAACGCGAGCGGCCGGTCGGCGACATCGTCGAACGGCTGACGCTCACCCAGCCGACCGTCTCGAAGCACCTCAAGGTGCTGCGCGAGGCCGGCCTGGTCGAGGTCCGCACCGACGCCCAACGGCGCTGGTACCGGCTCTCCCCCGGCCCGCTGGCGGAGATCGACGCCTGGCTCGCGCCCTACCGCCGGATGTGGGAGAAGAGCCTGGACGCGCTCGAACGACGACTCGACGAGATCGAAGGGGACTGACCGTGGACGCCGAACTGCAGATGATCGAGGGCAAGCCCGTCCTGCGCTTCGAGCGCAGGCTGCGGCACTCGCCGGACAAGGTCTGGCGGGTGGTCACGGAGCCCGCCGAGATGAAGCACTGGTTCCCGGCCGAGGTCACGATCGACGGCCGCAGGATGAGCTTCACGTTCCCGGACGCGGCCCCGGTCGACGCGGACGGCGGCGAGGGCGAGCTGCTCGAGTCCGACCCGCCGAGGGTCTTCGCGTTCCGCTGGCTCAACGACGTGTTGCGCTTCGAGATCCTGCCGCGCGAGGACGGCTGCCTGCTCGTGTTCACCACCGTGGTCACCAACAAGCTCTCCATCGGCCGCGACGCCCCCGGCTGGACCACCTGCCTGGACGCCCTGGTCGCCCACGCCGACGGCACGAAGTTCGAGGCGCCGACGAAGTGGCTGCCGCTGATCGAGCGCTACATCGCCGAGTTCGGCCTCGACGAGGGCACCGACGACCCCGACGGCGTGCGCTTCGTCCGCGACCTCGTCTGGGCGCCACTCGACGACGTCTGGCAACTGCTCACCGAAGGCACCGAGAACGCGGTCCCCACCCGCGCCGCCCACCCGAGCATCACGCCGGGCAAGCTCACCAAGTCCGAACCGCCGCGCCTGCTGGAGTACGAGTGGCTCCAGGACGGCGTGCCGAAGGGCGTCGTGCGCTGGGAGTTCGACCACGTGCCGCTGCAGGGCACCACGGTGACGCTCGTCCAGGAGAACGCCCACGGCCCCGAAGCCCTGGCCGCGTGGCACGTGCACCTGGAACTGTTCTTCGCCGCCACGCAGGGCGAGATCCGCTGCCCGTGGCCGTCCGACCGCGAGGAGGAACTCGTCAAGCGCTACGTCGAGCGCTGATCGAGCTCCATCGCCAACCGGTCGATGCCCACGCCGCTGATCAGCAGCCGCTCCTTGCGGTTGCCCAGCAGCCGTTGCGTCCAGTCGACGAAGCCGCCGTCGCCGATCTCCACGCCGTCGCGGAACACTTTGAAGCACAAGCCCTGGTAGTACCCGGTGGTCCGCGACGGGTCGGCCGGCAGGTCACCGCGCAGCGCCTCGAACCGCGGATCCAGCACGGTCACGCGCACCTCGATGTCGCCGCACGCCTCGCGCAGGAAGGCGAGGTGTTCGAGAAAGTGTTGCCGTTCAAAGGCAAGCGACCCGCGGTCACGTCCGGCGGACACCGCGGCGAACAACGTGAAGTGCGCGAACCGCCCGGCGCCCTCGAACAGCTGCGCGCGCACCACGCGCTGCACCGCTGCGAGCCGGACGTCGTCTGCGGCAGTTTGCCTGCGCACGGCGGCTTCGAGTGCCAGCCCGTTGGTCGGGTCGGCCATGACCTCGGTGCCGCGGATCGTCGACAGCACGTTGTTCTGGTCCATCTCGGCCACCGCCGAGCAGGTGCCGAGCGGCATCACCGGCGCGAGGCCCACGACGGAGAACGACGACGGCAGTGCGCGGAGCAACCGGTCTTCGGTCGCGCGCAGGACGTCGAACGGCACCTCAACAGGCGCCACGAAACGGTCGGAACGGTACTGCCGCAACACATCCGGACCGGAGAGCGCCGAAGCACGGCGGCGCATCAATGCGAGCAGGACGGTGGTGAGATCGCTGCCGGGCAACTGAGCCAGCCGGTCCAGCGCCTCTTCGCCACCCAGTGAACGCAGCACCCGCGTCAAGACACCCATGCCAACCATGATCTACGTATTGGCCAGCGGATTTTGCACAATGTGCCGCGGAGAGGACGAACAACAATCGTCCGCGAAGAACAGGAATCAGGCTGCGGAGAGCATGGCGTAGCCGGCCGTGGTGAGGGCCGCGGGGCCCGGACGGGTGCTGATCAGGCCCGCAGTCTTCAGGCGCAGTCCGACGAACTGGTCGGCGCAGCACAGGCCGTCGACGAGCAGGGAGCCCGCGGCGATCTCGCAACGGCCGTCGGCAACGGCTCTGAGAACTGCGCGGTCGCGGTGTGTGAGCGATGAGACGGTCATCTTCTTCTCCTAGCGGTAAAGCTTCTACTTACTGATACGTCGAAGGAGAAGGCTTCGGTTCGACATCATCGTCAGAGAATTCTGCGCGTACCCCCAGAAGACGTACGGCGCGGCCGTGTTCGAAGCGGTCGAGCACTACCAACGCGGCCGCGGCAAGATCGTCGGCGGAGGACGTCGGCGCAGGCAGCTTCATCAGGCGCACCTTCGTGAAGAAGGGCACGAAGCGCACCTTCACGCCGACGCGCACGACCGGGCGGCCTTCGGCGGCCACGTCGACCGCCACCTGGTGGGCCAGCGCGACGACCTCGCGCCGGATGTCCTCCAGCGACACCAGGTCCTGCTGGAACGTCTTCTCGTGTGAACGCGACTTCACCACCCACGGCGTCGCGGAAACCACCGTGTCGCCCGCGCCCAGACCAACGGTCCGGTAATAGGGGCCCATCCGCGGGCCGAAGCGGGCCGCCAACGCTTCAACGGACGCCGACGCCAGGTCCGTCACGGTCGAGATGCCGAGCTCGGCCAGCTTGCGCTCGGTCTTCGTGCCGATGCCCCACAGCGCGGACGTCGGCCGGTGGCCCATCACCTCGACCCAGTTCGCGCGGGTCAGCTGGTACACGCCGGCGGGCTTGCCGAACTCGGTCGCGATCTTGGCGCGCAGCTTGTTGTCGCCGATGCCCACCGAGCAGTGCAGTCCGGTGGAATCCAGGACCGCCGCCTGCAACGACCTGGCCAGTTCAAAAGGGTCGTCGACAGACGCGCCGACGAACGCCTCGTCCCAGCCCAGCACCTCGACGACGACCGGGAACGATCGCAGCACGGCCATCACGTCCGCCGACGCCGCCTCGTACAGCGGGTGGTCTGCGGGCAGGAACACGGCGTCCGGCAGCTTCTTGAACGCGGTGCGCAACGGCATCCCGGAGTGCACACCGAATGAGCGCGCCTCGTAGGACGCGGTGGCCACGACCGCGCGCTCGGTCGGGTCGCCGTTGCCGCCCACCACCACGGGTTTGCCGCGCAACGACGGGTCGCGGAGGACCTCCACCGCCGCGATGAACTGGTCGAGGTCCACGTGCAGGACCCAGTCCGCCATGCTGGACAGTATGAAACGGAGCGCCGGAATCCTGCTCTTCAGGCGGAACGAGCAGCTGGAGGTACTTCTCGGGCACATGGGCGGCCCGTTCTGGGCCCGCAAGGACGCCGGCGCGTGGTCCGTGCCGAAGGGCGAGTACACCGACGACGAGACGCCGGAAGCGGCCGCGCGGCGCGAGTTCGAGGAGGAGCTCGGACTGAAGGTGCCCGACGGCGAGCTCATCCCGCTCGGCGAGGCCAAGGGCTCCGGCAAGGTCATCACGGTGTGGGCGCTCGAGGGCGACCTCGATCCGGAGGCCGTCACGCCCGGCACCTTCGAGATGGAGTGGCCGCCGAAGTCGGGGCAGAAGAAAACGTTCCCCGAGGTGGATCGCGTGCAGTGGTTCACCGTGGAAGAGGCGAGCGCGAAGATCGTCTCCGCGCAACGCCCCTTCCTCGAACGTCTCACGGCCAGATAGCCGCGACCCACTCCGGGTGGTCGATGAACGGGTTGCGGTTGCGCTGGTAGCTGTCGAAGATCACGTCGTTGCGGCGCTTCTCGAACGCGTCCGGCGGGTCCTGCTGGCTCCACGCCTTCAGGACCGACAGCTTGCCGTGGTACGGCGCGGTGCCGTTGTTCACCGAGTTGTTGAGCTCCAGGTTCGGGAAGCCGTCGGTGCCCTCGTAGCGCACGGCCATGTAGAAGATCATGCGCGCGACGTCGCCCTTCACGGCAAGCCGAGGCTCGAACGAATCGCCGTCGTACTTGCTCTCGGACGCTTCCGGCACCGCGTTGCCGCCCATGTCGAAGTCCAGGTTGCCACGGGTCGCGTTGACGTTCACGTCCTCCGGCCGCAGGTGGTGGAGGTCGGTGCCGGGGCCGGTGGCGGTGCCGAAGTCACCGTGCGACTTGGCCCAGACGTGCTCGCGGTTCCAGTTGTCGTTGCCGCCGCCGTTCAGCGACTTCGCCCGCGAGATGCCGCTGTACAGCAGGATCACGTTGTTCGAGTTCGCCGGGTCCTGGTCGGTGGCCTTCAGCGCGTCCCAGACCGCGTCGTAGCTGAGCTTGTCCTGGTTCTTGATGATGCCGTTCAACGCCGACTTCAACGCCGCACCGGACTTGCCACAAGCCGCCGTGTAGTAGGCCTCGCAAGACGACGGCGGCGGTGTCGTCGTCGATGTTGTCGGCGGCGTCGTCGTCGTGCTGGTCGGCGGCGTTGTGCCGGCGAACGCGAACGCCGTGGACGAGGTCATACCGGCGTGCGAGAAGTACGCGCTCAACGAACCCGTCACGTCGATCTGCTTGCCCATCAGCGACGGGTTGGTGCGAAGCCCCCACGACGCGCGGAACGCCGACGGGATCTGCACGTAGATCATGCTCGACGTGCTCGTCTGGGAGGCCGTGTCAGCCAGCGCCAGCGCGTAGTCGTTGGGAAAACCCGATCGGATGACCGTGCTCGTGGCCGTCGGCTGGCCGACGACGTATCCCCGCACCGTCTGCGAGGACCCGTCCTGCTGGCTGATCGCCTGGGCAACGGTGAGCGGACCTGCTGCAACAGCGGCGGTCGACCCGTACAGGCCGACCGCCGCCAACAAACCGATGACCAACGCCAGTGGACTCCACCGCGCCATGAACACTCCCCGATCGTGTGAATGTTTTGCACACGATCGGTGGACATGGTCAACGGGCGGTTAACGATTGATCACGGATGATCACGGCACCAGGACGACCTTGCCCGTGGTCCTCTTCGACTCGACGAGCTCGTGCGCCTTCGCGACGTCGGCGAGCGGCACGATCTGGTCGAGCTGCACCCTGAGCTGCGGCAATGCCGCGAGGTCGGTGCCGGAGGCGGACACGCTGCCGAAGAGCTCGAACCGGATGCCGAGGTCCGAGGCCCGGTTAACGTCAAAACCCGGATTGCCCGGAATGATCGACACGAGCACGCCACCGGGCTTGAGCACCTTGGCGGAACGCTCGGCGTAGTCCCCGCCGATCGTGTCGAGCACGACGTCGACCGGGTTGATCGACGTGAAGTCCTCGTTCCGGTAGTCGATGACCTCGTCCGCGCCGAGCGACCGCACGAAGTCGTGCTTGGCCGCCGACGCCGTGCCGATCACGTACGCGCCCCGCGCCTTGGCGATCTGCACCGCCACGTGCCCGACACCGCCGGCCGCCGCGTGGATCAGCACGCGCTGACCAGCGGAAAGCCCGCCGCGGCCAACGAGCGTCTGCCACGCCGTCAGCGCCACCAGCGGCACCGCGCCCGCTTCCTCGACGGTGAACCACGACGGCCGCCGCACGAGGTCAGCAGCGTTCGCCACGACGTACTCGGCGTAGCCACCGCCGGTGCCGGGGAAGGGCAGCAGCCCGTACACCTCGTCGCCGGCCTCGAACCCCTCACCCGACTCGACCGTGCCCGCGATGTCCCAGCCCAGCGTGAACGGCGGCTCGCCCAGCGCGGGGAACGCACCGGCGCGGATGTAGGTGTCGACCGGGTTCACGCCGGCCGCTCCCACCTTGACCAGTACCTGACCCGGCCCGGTCACCGGCTTCGCCACCTCCGCGACCTCCAGCACGGACGCGTCCCCGACGGTCTTCTGCGTGATGACTCGCATGATGATCCCCCTTCGATGATCTCGACGGGGACCATCTTGCAGTTAGCGCCAACTTTTAGAAAGTAGGCACTTCGAGGTGACTAACTCTCCCTCAGGTAGAGGTCCCGGAGCAGCGCGATCTCCGCACCGTGGTGGATCACCTCCCGGTTGATGTGCAGCACCAGGGTCGCCATCGGCTCCGCGGCGAACGGCCCCTCCGCCGGCCCCACAGCCTTCGAGAGGTCTGCCGTGCGCGCGCCGGCCATCCACGCCTCGTAGACGTCGTCCAGTTGCTTCAACGCTTCGTCGGCGCTCAACGCGTACTTCCACGTCATGTAGTCGCACGGCGGTCCACCGAAGTGAGAAGCCACCCGCGCACCGAACACGCCCACGATGACGTGCGCCAGCCTCCACGCGATCGTGGTGACCGGGGCGGGCACGGGCTCCGGGTACTCGAAGTCGATCGAGCCGTCCTCGTGCAGGGCCCACGCGTCCGGCACCGGACGCCAGAAGTACTCCTCGTCGGTCAGCCCCTCCAGCCGCGGCCGCAGCTGCATCCGCCAGTGCCACTCGAGCTGGTCCGTCAACTGCTTGTTCCAGTCCATGCCGAGCACGGTAAAACCGTTTGCGGACAACCACTGCCCTGGAAACACTCGGCCGGTGGAGATTCGCACCTCGCGCCTCGAAGACCTGGACCAGATCGAGAAGCTCGTCGTCTCGCGGATGGACCCCAGCGACGGCGTCGACGCCCGGCTGCTGATGACCGATCCGGACGCGGGCTGCGAGTGGGTGGCGGTCGCTGCCGACGGCGACCGGATCGTCTCGACCGTCACGTTGATGGACGAAACCCTGACGCTCGACGGCCTCGACATCCCGGCAGGCCAGGTCGAACAGGTCGCCACCGACGTCGAGTACGAGGGCAGGGGCCTGGTGCGGCAGCTGATGGGCTGGGCGCACGAACGGTCCGCGCACCGCGGTCACCTGGTCCAGGTGATGATCGGCATCCCGTACTTCTACCGCCAGTTCGGTTACACCTACTCGATCCCGGTCAAGCAGACCAGGCCACTGACCAAGAAGCCGGAACCCGTTGCCGGACACACGATCCGGCGTGCGACCGAGGCCGACATCCCCATCCTCGACCGCCTCCAGGACGACGCTCAGCAGAGCGTCGACCTGCGCATGGGCCACACCACCCCGTGCTGGCGCTGGCTGATCAACCGCACCGGCACCACCACGTGGGTCGTCGAACGCGACGGCGTCCCCGTCGCCACCGGCCGCAGCACACCGCCGGAAGAAGGTGACGTCGTGCTGGGCGAGATCGCCGGAGCCGACGACGCCGTGAAAGCGTTGGTGCAGCTGGTTGATCCGGCTCAGGTCGTCGAACGGCTGCCGGTGCTGGAGGAGTTCCTGGAATCGCGCAGGCCCGGCCTGGAGCAGTACCTGGTGCGGATCCCGGACATCCCGAAGCTGTTCGAGCACCTGCGCCCGGTGTTCACGAAACGCTTGCAGGGCCAGGATCCTGCCGACGTGCTGCTCGGTTTCTACCGCACGCACGTCCGCTTCCGCTGGGACGGCACCGAGATCGGGCCGTACGAGTGGGGCGGCACCTTGCTGGGCCCCGGCGAGGAGGGCGGTGCCGGCATCGCCCCGGACCTGCTCGCACCACTGCTGTTCGGCCCGCACGGGATCGACGGGCTGCGGCGGTGGTTCAGCGACGTCTACCCGGGCCCCAACTTCGACCTGATGAACGCGCTGTTCCCGCCGGTCACCAGCGACCTGCTGACGTTCTACCTCCCGTAGCACCCGGTTCGCGCCAATAAACCGAGCGCTCGGTCTAGTATTGAGCGCATGACGACTGTGCAGGAGACCGCGGCGGTCCGGTACGGCATCTGGGTGCTGTGCCCGGTGCTGGGCGCCGCCGCGGTGTGGGGGCTCAAGCTGGCCGCAGGGTGGATCACGACGCTGAAGTGGTTCCCGTTCCAGGGTGTGTTCGAGCTGGTCACCGAGATCCCGGAGCCGTGGGTGACCAGCGGGGCGCTCGGCATCGGCGCCGTCGCGGGCGGTGTGCTCGCGTTGCTGTGGGCCGCCGAGATGATGCGCGTCGAGGTCTCGCACGACCGGGTCGTGCTCACGAAGGACGACAAGAGCCTCGACTTCGGCCGCAACGAGGTCGAGTCGGTGTTCGCCGAGGGCAAGCAGCTGGTGCTGCTGTCGGGGAGCGGCGCCGAACTGGCCCGCGAGACCTCCGATCTCAGCCGGACGAAGCTCGAAGCGGCGTTCACGAGCCAGGGCTACCGGTGGCGGGACGCGGACCCGTTCGCGAGCGAGTTCAGAATGTGGGTCGAGCACACCCCCGACCTGGCACCGGAGGTGAACGCGCTGTTCAAGGCCCGTAAAAAGGCCATCTCGAAGTACGAGCACGAGGAGGCCGCAGAATTGGCGCGGGAGATCCGCAGCCGCGGCGTCACCGTCAAGGACAAGAAGAAGAGGCAGTACTACAGGTGCGAACGGTAGATCCGGTCAAGCACGCCGCGAAGAAGCGCCACATCACCGACACGGCTGCGGGTTTGTTCGCGGGCAAGGGCTTCGACCGGACGACCGTCGCGGACATCTGCAAGGCCGCCGACATCAGCACGGGCAGCCTGTTCCACTACTTCCCCACCAAGCGCGCGATCTTCCTGGAGATCTTCGAGCAGGACGGCCGGGACAACGCGGAAGTCTTCGCGAAAGCGCGTGAACTCAGCCCGTGGGACGCCGTGCTGATGGTGGTCGACCACCTGTGCGTTCCCGCGCTGGACCGCACCGTGGCCGGGCTGGTGCTGGAGGTCGTGGCGCAGGCCAGCCGCGACCAGGAGCTGTGGGACCTGGTCGCGCGCAACGAGCAGGTGGTCCGCGACGAGCTGGCCCAGCTGCTGCAGCACGCCCACGACGCCGGCCAGATCACGCTGCCGGTCGAGGCGCGCACCGCGGCGACGTGGGTCCAGGGGCTGGTCGACGGCCTGTTCGGCAGGCTGGTCGACCCGGACTTCGACGCGACCGAACAGGTGAGCACCCTCCGGTTGATCCTTTCCCGGTTCGTGGGTGCTCAAGCACCATGAGGGCATGGCCTACGACGTCGCAGCGGTCCGCGCCCACTTCCCCGCGTTGCGCGAGGGTGCCGCGCACTTCGACGGGCCGGGCGGTTCGCAGACGCCGGACGTCGTCGCCGACGCCGTCCGGGACGCGCTGACCTCGGCGATCTCGAACCGCGGCAGCGTGACGGCGTCGGAACGCCGGGCCGAGGAGATCGTCCGGACCGCGCGCCGCACGATGGCCGAGTTCCTGAACGCGGGCAGCATCGTGTTCGGCCGCAGCATGACCCAGCTGACCTACGACATCTCCCGCACGCTGGCGAAGAACTGGCGGCCGGGCGACGAGATCATCGTGACCAGGCTCGACCACGACGCGAACATCAGGCCGTGGGTGCAGGCGGCCGAAGCGGCACGGGCCACGGTGCGATGGGCGCCGTTCGACCGCACGACCGGAGAACTGCCCGTCGAGGCCGTCACGAACCTGCTGTCCGACCGCACCCGCGTCGTGGCGATCACGGCCGCGTCGAACCTGCTCGGCACGCGTCCGGACATCACAACCATTGCAACGGCGGCGCACGAGATGGCGGCGTTCGTGTACGTCGACGGCGTGCACTACACACCGCATCTGCCGGTCGACGTCGAGGCGATGGACGCCGACTTCTTCGTGTGCTCGCCGTACAAGTTCCTCGGACCGCACCTGGGCGTGCTCGCGGCCGCGCCGGAGCTGCTGGAGACGTTGCGGCCGGACAAGCTGCTGCCGTCCACGAACGCCGTCCCGGAACGGTTCGAGCTGGGCACGCTGCCGTACGAACTGCTGGCGGGGACGACCGCGGCGGTCGAGTTCATGCGCGGGCTGGACGGCTTGGAGGAGCACGAGTTCGGGCTCCACGACCAGCTGGAGACCGGGCTGCGGGAACTCGGCGTGCGGATCTACAGCAAGGCCTCGCGGCGCACCCCGACCGTGCTGTTCTCGGTCGACGGGCTGGAGCCGGCCGAGGTCTACCGCAGGCTCGGGGCCGAGGGCGTCAACGCGCCCGCCGGCCATTTCTACGCGATCGAGTGCTCGCGGTGGCTCGGCCTGGGCGACAAGGGCGCCGTGCGCGCCGGCATCGGGCCGTACACCGACGAGTCCGATGTGGACCGCCTGCTGAAGGCCGTCGCGAAAATCAGATGAACAGCAGCAGGCCGACGTAGACGAGCCCGACGAACACGCTGATGTTGAGCTTGCGGGTGATGCGTTCGCCGGGGTGGTCGGCGATCAACGACCGGGCGCGCGCCCACATCAGCTTCTCGCCCGCCTCCCGGTCCGGCAGGTGCGGTGTCGTGATCACGTCGCCGTGCGGCCCGAACGCGAGCATGAGCTGCGGACCTGCGCGGCGGACCCCGTGCAGCTGCGCCCACGGCACGCGGTAGGTGAAGATCCCGGTGTAGAGCACGACCGAGCGGTGGTCGAGGCGCAGCAACGGCTGGAACCGCGTCACCGCCGACAGCACGCACTGCACGCCGATCAGGCCGAGGACGATCAGGTCCGGGTAGTAGTTCACCCCGATCAACGCACCCGCCGCACCGAGCAGCAGCAACACGCCCTCGGTCCGCCTCCGGTCGCCCGGCCACATCGCGTGCGGCAGGTCGACGGACGTGCCCGCGGTGACCGGTTCGCCCGGCAGGTGTGCACTGTGGACGGTGTGCCGCGGCCGCACGCGGGACAACGTGCTGGTGGCCACGACCTCGCCCTCCACCAGCAACGCGACCTGGCCGCCGTGGTGCCACTCGCCGGCGACGAGGATCTCCGCCGGGTCGAGCTGCACCGGCGGGTCCTCCTCACCGCGCCAGACCCGACCGAACTGCTCGGTGTCGTGGTAGAGCGGCTCCTCCAGCCCGAGGTCAGCCAGTGTGGAGACGGTCGCGATGTCGTCCTTGTTGTGCCGCAACAGGATCCGGCGCGGTCCGACGGGATGTGCCTGCAGCCGGATCGCCTTCACCGGCCCCGTCCACAACGAGCGGCGCCGGCGTTCACGCGCTGCCAGCATGATCGCGAGGAACACGGCCGCACCGCCGAGTGTGAGCCACCAGGTGACGTCCTCGGGTTCGTTCACCATCCGCACCCACGAGCCGTCCGCGAGCACCGGCAGCGTGTCGCCGACCCGGTACGTCTCCGGCGCGACCGGCTGGAACTTGGCGCGCTGCCGGTCCGGCAGCTCCACCCACACCTCGCGGGTGTTCTTGATGTCGACGACCTCGGCCTCGACCCGGCTGGCGTTGGCGACGTGCTGCTCGATCTCGCCGTTGGTCAGGTCGTACTGCACGAACGTCAGGAAGCCGAAGACGACGAGCAGCACGGCGACGATCCGCAGAACTCCCCGCTGCGGCGGCATGTCCGGCAACGAGACGATGGTGGCGCCCGCCGCCGCGTGCTGGTCCGCGCGCGACCTGATCGTCCACGCCGCCACGATCGCGCACGCAGCAGCGTGGAGGCCGAACGCGACGTTGGCGGCGGCTGAACCGTCGAGCACGAGGTCCAGCGCACCGAACGCGACGCCCATCGCACAACCGGTGAGCACACGGCCGAACAACAGCAGCAGCGGTGTGGCCAGCAACGGCACGACGGCGAGCGAGAACAACGGGCTCGGCTCGCACGGCTGGACCGCAGTGCACGGCACGTCGTTCGCGCTCGCGCTGAAGTAGAAGGCGACGATCCAGCCACCGACGAGCCCGACCTTGGTCACCCACCACGGAACCGCGGCCGCTTGCCACCGCTGGACGTCCATGACGCGGATCATGACATGCCCATTGCTCCGAACGGTGCGGTTCGCCGTTAACGAAACGGGTATCCGCAGCTCAACGCTATGGAGGTGGACACCATGATGGCCATCATCGCCGCAGTGGCATTCGGCCTTGCGCTGATTCTCGATCTTGCGAAGGTCGCTCTCGGTGACGTGATCACGGTCAACACGCTCGTGGTGCTCGGGTTGCTGCTCCTCGCCCTGCACCTCGCCGGCATCGGCTCCGGTACGCGTTCGTGGAGCTGGCGCCGTGCCCGCAGGTAAGACCGTCGACCGTCCCACCAAGCTGCCGAAAGGCGCCTGGTGGGGCGTTCTCAAACGAACAGTCAAAGAGTTCAACGACGACAACCTGACCGACTGGGCGGGAGCACTCACCTACTACGCGGTGCTGTCGCTGTTCCCCGGACTCATCGTGCTGACGTCCGTGCTCGCGCTGATGGGCGAGACGACGACGCAGGAGCTGATGAAGTACGTCGACCAAGTCGCGCCCGGTCAGGCCGGTGACCTGATCAAGTCGTCCGTCGAGGAGCTGCGCAAGGGCCAGGGTGCCGCCGGACTGCTGGGCATCATCGGTCTGCTGACGGCCTTCTGGACCGCGTCGGGCTACCTCGGCGCGTTCATGCGCGCGTGCAACGCCGTGTACGACGTCGAGGAAGGCCGGCCGTTCTGGAAGACGGTGCCGTTGCGGCTCGGGCTGACGCTCGGTTCGGTGGTCCTCGTGTCGCTCACGCTGGGCGCGCTCGTGCTGACCGGCGGCGTCGCGGACACGGTCGGCGACTTCATCGGACTCGGCGACACGGTCGTCACCGTGTGGGACTTCGTGAAGTGGCCGGTCATCCTGCTGCTCGTGTCGCTCGCGTTCGCGGTGCTCTACTGGGCGGCGCCGAACGTGCGGCAGCCGGGTTTCCGCTGGGTCACGCCCGGCAGCCTGCTCGCGATCGTGCTGTGGGCGCTCGCGACCGTCGGCTTCGCGATCTACGTGGCGAACTTCGCCTCCTACAACAAGACCTACGGCTCGCTCGGTGGCGTCATCGTCTTCCTGGTGTGGCTGTGGATCTCGAACATCGCCGTGCTGCTGGGCGCCGAGTTCGACGCGGAGCTGGAACGCGGCAGGCGGATGGCGCAGGGCGAACCGCACGACGAGGCGTCAGCCGAGCCGCGTGATCTCCCCGGGTAGCTCGGCCTCGACCGCGGTCCACACCCCGTCCTGCCCGGCCTCGACGCGTTCGCTCATCCGGCCGCCGGGGACGAGCACCCACAGCTGGTCCTTCGTGGACAGCCACACCACACCGATGGCGTCGCTGCGGTAGCTGGTCGCGTACTCGTAGGACTTGCGGAACAGCTCCCCGCCGTTGCGGTCGGTGATCCGCAGTTCGCTCGCGCTCTCGGCGTGTGCGACGAACTTCCCGCTGGGTGACGTCTTGGGCGTGCCTGGCCGGGCGAAGCGGTCCTCGCTGTCGTCGCCGCAGCCCGTGAGCACGAGGAGGAGGGCGACCAACGCCGCCAAGACCCTCATGGCTGCTCGTTGCGGGAAATGCGGTGCGTCATGCCGCTCAAGGTAGCTAGCGTGATCGTTCGTGTGGGACGTTCTCGAAACCTTTTACGACTCTGTGCCCCGACCGGGATCTCGCGTTGAGGAACACGGCGAGCTGGTGCTGTTCGTCCAGGCGGGCGACGGCTATCCGTACTACGCGCGGCCGCGGTTCCCCGGTGGGCGGCCGACCGTCGCAGACGTGGTGCAGATGCGGGCGCGGCAACGTGAGCTGGGCGTGCCCGAGGCGCTGGAGTGGGTGCACGAAACCACGCCTGACCTCCACGACGCGGCAGTCGCTGCCGGCATGGAGGTGCTCATGGCCCCGCTGATGGTGCTCGACCCCGACCAGCTGCCAGAGCCGCACCCGCACGTGCGCGTGCTCGGCACCAGCCCGGCCGAGGTGTCCGTGGTGGCCCAGCTGGCGTTCTCGACACCGGGCACGGCACCGGGCTCGGTGGGCGTGGCCGAACGGGACGCGGCGCTGCGGGACGCGACACCGACGAGCACCCGGCACCGGCACGCGGTGGCCGACCTGCCAGGCGAGGGCGTGCTGGCGGTAGGCACCGCGCAACGGGCGGGTGACGTCGTCGAGATCGCGGGAATCGGCACGCTGCCGGCGGCACGGCGACGTGGCCTCGGTGGTGCGGTCACTGCGGAGCTCGCGCGGGACGCCCTGTCCCGTGGCGCCGAGCTGGTGTTCCTGTCGGCGGGCAGCCTCGACGTCGCACGGGTCTACGAGCGGGTCGGGTTCAGGCGGGTCGGAACGGCCTGCATCGCCTCACCAGTCGTGGGCTAGTTGGCCGTTTCTCGGCATCGGCACCCGGAAGAGGCAGCCGACGCACGGCATGCCGGAGGGCTGGGCGAGCAGCTCCGCCTCGCCGCGGTGGATGAGCTCGCCGCAGTACGCGGTCAACGCGAGCGGCGTGCGATCGTCGTCGGGCATCGGTACGAGGTGGCACGTGCGTTGTGTCTCGCCTACGACACCCGCACGCTTGCGGACCAGCAACACCGGCATGCGCGCCTCTGTTTCTTGGATGCTCATGCCTTCACCTCGGCGTCGTCCACCACACACACGACGGCGTGTGTGGTCGCGTAGAACTTGAGCCGGTACGGGCCCGAGTTCTGCTCTGCCACTGCCGCGCAGAACTTGTCGGCGCTGACCTCTTCCGATCGCGGCGTTCGTTCGGCTAGGTCGATCACACCTAGATCGTGCGCGGTGTAACAAGAAATCGGGAGGGTTACATACGATTTGCGGGCCGCGTATGCGGAACTCGCATATCAGCGGAGCTGCGTGACCTCTGCCGCGAGTTCGGCGATGGCCGGCGTCTCGTGCCACGGATCGAGCTTGTCCAGCTCGTTCACGATCAGCTGCGAGCCGGTCACCCTGGCCAGGTCCAGCGCCGCGAACCCGAGCTCGACGGCCCGGTCGACGTCACCGTTGGCGGCGTGCGCGTAGGCGAGCTTGGCCGTGTGCACGCCCTGCTCCCACTGGCAGATGGCGCCCCATCTGGGCATGAGGTCCGTGTACGCGTCGATGGCCCGCCGGTGGTCGGCGAGGTCGACCATGCTCGCGGCGCGCTGCATCTGCACGTGCAGATCGGTGAAGCAGTAGCCGATGGAGTACTCGTCGCTCTGCGGCCGTTCCGCGCTCAGCACGAGCGACTGCGCGAGGTCGAACCGCGGCATGCACGCGTCCTGGCCAGCACGAGCAAGACCGCGCGCCTCCTGCCGCACCGCCATCGCGCGCACGATCGGACTCAGCCCTGTCTCGCGCTGAGCGGCCCGCGCCAGGCCGATGACGCGGTCGTCGTCGCCGTCGACCTCGGCGAGCTGGCTCATCCGCACGTAGCAGTACGCGACGACGTCCCGGTCGTCGGCGGCCTGGCCCTGCTCCAGCGCACGGGACGTCCACGCGCCCGCGCCGCGCAGGTCGCCGATCTCCTCGTGCAGCCAGCCGTAGAACTCCGCGTACATCGCGCCCGTGCCGAGCAACCGCCGACGCACGTCACCACGCGCGTTGCGACGCAACACGTCGATGAAGTCGTACATGTTGCGGACGGCGGGCATCAGCGCACCGGTGCCGCGCCAGTTGTGCGCGTCGTTGACGATCCGCCGCAGCACGAGCAGCTGGCTCACGGCGTCGGCGGCCATCGCGCCGTTGCCGCTGGGCGTGCCGAAGACAGCGGAGGCGCACAACGCCATCAACGCCTTGCCCTCCATGCCCACGACCAGGTCCTTCGGCAGCGCCTCCAACCCCGGCAGGCCGGCCAGGCGAACGGCCTCACCCGAGCGCATGGGCACCGTGCGGTCCAGCAAGCCCAACAGGTGGGCGGGAATGCCGAGCAGCCGCTGCAGCGTTCGCAGCACCCGCATGTCGTAGGCGATGTTGCTCCCGGCTTCCAGGCGCGAGATCGCCGACTGGGAGAACCCCGCCAGCGTGCCGAGCTCGTCCTGCCGCAGGCCGTGCGCCTTGCGCGCGATCGCGACCACGGCGCCGGGCGAGTCCGCGGCGACCGCGTCCCGCACTTCCTTCGACTCCCAGATCGCGGGCGGCAGCATCGGCAGCGGCCCGTCCGGGACGACGACGGCGTTCTTAGCTGGGTTGCTCAACCTCAACGCCTCCCGCACTCAGTCCGCCATCATGCCGGTCCCGGCGAAATCACTCCACCTCGTCTCAACTGGGTCCCGCACCGACTATCCTGCGCGCGTGATCAAGGACTTCGGGGCCGGCCTCGCTCTGCTGCTGCGCGGGTTCCAGCTGGTGTTCAGCTCACCCAAGCGCGTGCTCGTCGGGGCGGTGCCCGCGGTCATCACCGCCGCGCTGATGATCACCGGCTGGGTGCTGCTGTTCACGAACATCGAGTCGATCGCCGACTGGCTCACCGGGTTCGCCGACTCGTGGAGCGAGACCCTGCGCGACGTCGTCGAGGTCGCCGTCGGCATCTCGGTGATCGCGGTGGTCCTCGGCCTGAGCGTGCTGCTGTTCACCGCGATCACGATCATGATCGGTGGCCCGTTCTACGAGTACATCGCCGAGGAGGTCGAGGACGAGCTCGGCGGAGTGCCCGGCGCGGAACAGGTCGGCTGGTGGCGCGGGTTCGCGGTGGGGCTGCGCAGCACGCTCCTGCTGGTCGGCACGTCGATCCTGTTCGCGATCCCTCTGTTCGTGTGCGGCTTCATCCCCTTCATCGGGCAGACCGTGGTGCCGGTGCTGGCCGTGTGCATCAACGGGTACCTGCTCGGCATCGAGCTCACCGGCATCCCGTTCACGCGGCGCGGCAAGTCGTTCAAGGAGCGCCGCCGGGTGCTCGCGACGCGCCGGTCGATGGTGCTCGGGTTCGCCGTGCCCGCGTACCTGCTGTGCCTGATCCCGCTGGCCGCGATCATCGTGATCCCGGCGGCGATGGCAGGCGGCACGGTGTTGTCGCACCGCCTGCTCTCCGGAGACCGCACTACTACGTGAGACTTACTGGGTGAGACTCACTGGGTGAACGGCAACCAGGCCTGCTGCGCCAGGCCGTTGCGCGCGTTGATCTGCACGCCGGCCCCGGACACCGACCAGAGCTGGTCGCCGATCACGATCGTCCGCCGGGCCTGGACGTAGTGGTTGTGCTGGCCGAGCGGGGCGACGATCTTGCCGACCTCCTTGAGCTGGTCGCCCTCGACGCGCAGCACCAGCGAGGAGAAGTCGTTCTGGTAGTGCTGCGCCACCGGGATGACCAGCGTGCCGTCCTGCGGCCAGTACAGGAACGCGTGCGGGTCGTACTGGGCCTCGGAGTTCGAGCCCGGCAGGTGGTACTGCGCGAGCCGTTGCGGTGACGCGGGGTTCCGCACGTCGAACAACGACACCTGCGTGCCGGTGGTACGGCCCTGCTCGGTGGCCTCCTGACCGACGCCGATCAGCCTGCCGTCGCCCGCGGGGTGCAGGTAGGCGGAGTAGCCGGTGATCTTCAGCTCGCCCATCACCTTGGGCTGCTTGGGATCGCTCAGGTCCAGCGTGTAGAGCGGGTCGGTCTGCCGGAACGTGACGACGTAGCCCAGCTTGCCGATGAACCGGACGCTGTAGATGCGCTCGCCCTTGCCGAGGCCGCCGATCTGGCCTTCCTTGGTCAGCTGGTTTCCGTTGCGGCGCAACGTCGTGACGAAGCTTTCGGACGGTGGCGGCGCTGGTTGTTCTTGCTGTGGCGCGATGTCGATGGGCATGCGCCAGCAGCAACGGACTTCCGTGCCCGACGTGGTGGCGACGCGGAGGACGCCGTCGTGCTCGGACAGCGAGTACTGGTTCAGCAGCGTGCCGTTGACGTCACCGGACGCGACGTGCTTCGGCGGGCCGGCCTGGCTGATGTCGAACTGGTGGATCGCCGTGGTGATCGGGCGCTGCACCGGTGGCCTGCCGGGAAGTTCGGGCAGCAGGCGGTGGTCGTCGGCGATGTAGAGGTTGCGGTCGGTGCCGTACACGGTGTCGCCGTCGGCCACGATCGAGACCGGCTGGCCGGTGCCGAGCTGCCCGGACAGGTCGAACGTGAGCACGGTCAGCATCGACGTCGCCGAGTGCGAGGAAGGACGGCTGATGTTCGCGCAGTCGACGAGCGTTCCGTTGCTCTTGGCGCCGTTCTGGTCGAGCTCGTAGCGCGGCAGCCACGAGGTGATCGGCTCGCTGTGCAGGATCTCCTTGTTGCGGCGCAAGGATCCTGCTTCGTTGGTCGACTCGTTCGGGTAGACCCACGGCAGGCGCGGCTGCGACCGGACGACGACGCGGGCGGTGCCGCCGATCTGGCGGGCGTCGAGGTAGAGGCCGTCGGTCCGCAGGCTGCCGATCTGCTTGAGCGCCTTGAGGTCCACGAGAATCAGCTCGCTGCCGAACTCGGGGACGAACGACGGCTGGTCGGGCGGCAGCGCGGGTTTCGCCATCGAGCCGGAGTTCTCGACGACCACCAGCGCGCGGTCCCCGGAGACCAGCAGCTGGCTCACGTGCCGCTGACCGAGGTCGACCGTGCCGGTGAAGGACTTGCTCGCGACGTCGATCACGCGCAGCTTGCCGTCGGCGACGGAGACGACACGTTTTCCGTCCGTCTTGACGACATCCGGCTCGTCGACGCCCTGCTCGTGGACGTTCGTCGTCGAGTGTTCCTGATTTTGTGCGGGCGGCGTGGCAGGCATGCTCTTCTGCTGCGCGACGCCACCCGTGTTCGAGTCCGTGGTCATGCCCTCGGCGGCGAAGATCCGCGCGTTGCCCCCAAGGCCGTACGCGCCGACGTACGGAGCCATGGCGTTGCGCAGTTCGGACAGTGCGTTGTCGCACGAGTCGAACGCGACGAGACGCACCGGCCCGTAGTCCACGATCGGTGGTGGCGCGGGGGTTTCGTCCCGCACCGCGGAGCTCACACTCGCTCCGGCGACGGCCAGCACGGCGGCACCGGCCAACAGCTTTCTGCCGTTCATGTCATCAGGACGTAAGCAGGGCCGGGAAGGGTTGCCCGCAGTTGCGACAACCCTTCCCGGGTCGTGCCTAGGAGTTGATCTGCGCCTGGATCTGCGTCGCGTAGGTGGAGACGCGGGCGTAGACGCCGGGGTAACCGGCAGCCGCACAGCCCTCACCCCACGACGTGATGCCGATCAGCTTGCCACCGGCCACGAGCGGGCCACCGGAGTCGCCCTGGCAGGTGTCGGTGCCGCCCTGGGTGTAGCCGGCGCACACCATGTGCGTGGCGTTGAAGTCGCCCGCGTACGCCGACGAGCAGGTCGAGCTGCTGGTCAGCGGCACAGTGGCCTTGAGCAGGTAGCGCGAGGCCGAACCACCGGAGCTCGTCGTGCCCCAGCCGAGGATCGTCGAGCTGGTGCCCGCCGCGTACAGCGCGCTGTCCGCACTGGTCGCGAACTTGAGCGGGGTCTGCGACAGGTTGCGGTCGAGCGTGAGCACCGAGACGTCGTAGCCGCGGGTCACGTCGGTGTAGCTCGGGTGGATCCAGATCTTCGTGACGCGGGCGACGGTGCCGGCGGTGGAGCTCTTGTCGTCGCGGCCGGCCACGACGCGGACGGCGGACGGCGAGTCGCCGACGGTGCAGTGCGCGGCCGTGACGACCTTGTTGGGAGCCACGAGCGTGCCACCGCAGTACTGGGACCCGCTGCTCGTCGCCAGGTAGACGACCCACGGGTAGGTGGACGTGCTCGCGCGCGTTCCACCGACGATCTGAGTGCCGAACTCACCGTCGGGGGTGGGCGTCGGAGCGGCTTCGGCCACGCTGACGCACGCCATTGACAGCGTCGCTGCTGCCAATGCCGCGCCGAGCAGTGACCGGAGGCGGTGCAGGGTTGCCGCCATGATCATCTCCTTCTTCTGTTGTGGATCCCGGTGCAGGGCCGAGATCGTTTACAGATCAACAGAGATTTTCGAGACGGGCCAGGGCTGATCTGCGTAGGCCATTCGGCCGCGTCCACCCGCGCGTGATTGGATCGACGGCGAACAACCCCGTTCCGAGAGGAAGTTGTGATGGCCCCCACGAAGCCTGAGGTCGACCCGCACGACGGCCCGGCGCCCGCCGACCTGCTGATCGAGGACATCACCGTCGGCGACGGCCCGGAGGCCACGGCCGGTCAGTTCGTGTCCGTGCACTACGTCGGTGTCTCGCACTCGACGGGTGAGCAGTTCGACGCGTCCTGGGACCGCGGCGAGGCGTTCCAGTTCCCGCTCGGCGGCGGCCGCGTCATCGCCGGCTGGGACCAAGGCGTCCAGGGCATGAAGGTCGGTGGCCGTCGCAAGCTGGTCATCCCGCCCCACCTGGGCTACGGCGCGCGCGGCGCCGGCGGCGTGATCAAGCCCAACGAGACGCTGATCTTCGTCGTCGACCTGCTGGGTGTGAACTAGATCATCGGCTTCGCGGTGTTCCACTGGTCCGGTCAGTGGAACACCGCTGGTCCGAGCGGTCGATTTGGCAAGTCGGCGGAACGGGATCACGCCCGCCTGCGTCATCCTTGAGTCCGCCGCCGCAGTGGGAGGGAATTTCGGGTGCCCGAGGACATCGCCGGGTCGGAGCAGATGCTCGCGAACTGGAACCAGAACATCCAGGAACGCGCCGCGCGCTACCAGGAGATGGCGACCCGCGTTCAGGGCATGACGATCTCCGAGCGGTCGTCGGACGGTGCCGTCGAGCTGACCATCGGCTCCAACGGCATCCTGCAGAACCTGGTGATCAACGAGTCCGCCGCGGGCCGGCGGATGGCCGAGATCAGCGGCGAGATCATGAAGCTGTTGCAGCGCGCGCAGTCGAAGATTCCCGCGCTGCTGCAGGAGGCGATGGCGGAGACCATCGGCACGCAGGACGAGACGGCCAACGTGTTGTTCAACGAGGCCAAGAAGAACTTCCCGGCGCCGCCGCCGGAGGACGAGCCCCGGTCCCCGTACAGCGGGGTGAACGAGATGAACTTCCGGGTGGAGGACGACGCACCGCCGCCTCCCCCGCGTTCGACGCCGCCTCCCGCGCGTCGCAGGCCTCCGTCGGACGACGACGACTTCGGCGGCGAGTCCGTGCTCTCCTGATCTTTTCCTGTCCGCTGCTCGAACTTGAGGGGGTTCGATGACCGCCGGTGGTTTCAACGTCACCTCGGACGTGCTGGAAGCGCACGCCAAGGCTTTGCAGGCCCTGCACGGGCGGCTGCAGGGAGCAGTGGACGCGGCCAACACCGTGTCGATGCCGACCGACGCGTACGGGATCATCTGCCAGCCGTTCCGCATGCTGCTCGACCCGGTCGAGAACTGGGGCATGGACGCGCTGAAGGGCGTCGCGGAGGCGATGGACGCCACGGCGAAGAAGGTCACCGAGACCGCCAAGCAGTACCAGGCCGTTGAGGACCAGATCGCCCAGACCATGAAGGGCTTCTGATGTCCACGCCGAACCCCCTGGTGGCACAGGCGCCCGCGGAGCCGTCCGGCTTCTTCAACGCCGGCACCGGTGACAACGGGTGGGCCACCGGCTTCCACATCGCCGACTCCGCGGTGGACGCCTATAAGGGCATCTCCGAGGGCAACTGGATCGAGGGCGGGCTCGGCGTCCTAGGCCTGGCCGCCGACGCCGCCTCGATGGCCATCGACCCGTTCGGCACGTTGTTGTCGTCCGCGGCTTCGTTCCTGATGGAACACTGCCAGCCGCTGAAGGAAGCTCTCGACTGGCTGGCGGGCGACCCGCCGGTGATCGAGTCGTACTCGACCACGTGGAAGAACGTCTCCACCGAGCTCGGCAAGATCGCGGGCGACTACCAGGCCGCCGTCGCCCAGACCGCGTCGTGGACCGGTGCCGCCGGCGATGCTTACCGCACTTCGGCGGCCGAGCAGCTGGACGCGTTGTCCGGCGCGGCTTCCACCGCGGGTTCCGTCGGCACCGTCGTCGGTGTCATGGGCATGGTCGTCGGATTCGTGCGCGAGATGGTGCGCGACCTGATCGCCGACCTCGTCGCCAAGCTGATCACGTGGGTGCTCGAAGCCGTCTTCACCCTGGGCTTCGGCACGCCGGTGATCGTCGCGCAGGCCGTGACCGCGATCTCGAAGTGGGCGACGCGGATCGGCGAGCTGATCCAGAAGCTCATCAAGACCATCAAGAAGGTCTCGCCGCTGCTGGGCCGTCTGGTCGAGATCTTCACCAAGATCATGAAGGTCGTCGGCAAGCTGGTCGGCAAGGTGACCGGTCTCGACGTGATCTCCACGAAGTCCATCAAGCCCGGTGGCTTCTTCCAGCGCGGCGGTTCCCCGGACGTCTCGCCTTCTGGCAGCCCCGGCTCGCCTTCTTCGTCCACTCCGGACTCTTCGCCGTCCTCGCCGAACTCTTCGCCGTCTTCGTCCACTCCGGACTCTTCGCCGTCCTCGCCGAACTCTTCGCCGTCTTCGTCCACTCCGGACAGTTCGCCGTCGTCACCGTCGTCACCGTCTTCGCCTTCTTCTCCGTCGTCGCCTTCTTCTCCGTCGTCGACGCCTGACGGCCCTTCGCGGACCCCGGACAGCTCGTCCCCGTCGTCTGCGCCCTCCTCCTCGCGCACCCCGGACAGCTCGTCGACGCCGGACACCCCGTCCCGAGCCCCCGACAGCTCGTCCCCCAACGCCCCGTCCCCGTCACGCACTCCGGACAGTTCCCCGTCGTCCCCCGCAGGCCCCAGCGCCCCGCACACGCCGTCCACTCCGGACGCCCCGTCCCCGGCGCGCAACACGGGCCAGACCGTCTCCTCCTCGGTGGCGCCCCCGATCGACGCCCCGATGCGCGCGGACGCCCCGCACGCACCGTCGCGCACCCCGGACAACTCCCCGTCGTCCACCCCGCCGCAGTCCGCCCCGATGGGCGGCGGCGCCCCGAACGCCGCCGGCAACGCCCCGTCGGCCCCAGCCGCAGGCCGCCCGTCGACCGGCGGCCAGGGCTGGACCGGCACCCCAGGCAGCCCCGGCGCCAGCACCCCACCACCCCCACGCACGCCGGACATGTCGACGTCGGCCTCCCGAGCAGACGCCCCCGCGCGCCCCTCAACGCCGACGGCACCGTCCGCCCCCTCAATGCCTTCGACGCCGTCCACGCCGTCGATGCCTTCGGCACCTTCCGCCCCGTCCGGCGGCATGCCCCACGCCCCGTCCGCACCTTCCAGCGGAATGCCTCACGCCCCGTCCACAGCCACCCCGAACGCCGGCCGCCCAGACGCAGGCGCAACCCCGCCAAGCCGAGCAACAACCCCCTCCACTCCGAACATGCCGCCGGCCGGCGCCCCACACGCCCCGTCAACGGGCGCCCCGCACTCCCCATCCGCAGCCGCCCCAGCCGGCGGCGCCCCGCGCGCCGACACCCCGATGCGCCCGCAGTCGTCCGCCCCAACGGCCCCGCACAACCCGAACTCCCCTTCGGCCCCCTCCGCGCGAGCAGACGCCCCCCAAGCCCCGTCGCGCCCCAACGCACCCCAGCCCAGCCCACACGGCAGCCCCTCCGCACCTCACACCGCCGCTTCAGCCCCAACACGTCCCGACGCACCCCACGGCGGCCCATCGGCGCCATCGCGTCCCGACGCACCGCACAGCGGCCCAGGTGCCCCAACACGTCCCGACGCGCCTCACGGCGGCCCATCGGCGCCATCGCGTCCCGACGCGCCTCACGGCCCAAGCACGCCATCGCGCACCGACGCACCCCACGGCGGCCCTTCAGCCCCATCGCGTCCCGACGCACCGCACAGCGGCCCATCGGCGCCATCGCGTCCCGACGCGCCTCACGGCCCAAGCACGCCATCGCGCACCGATGCGCCGCACAGTGGCCCAAGTGCGCCGTCACGTCCTGACGCACCCCACAGCCCAAACGCACCGTCCCGACCGGACACACCGCACGGCGGCCCCAACGCACCGTCACGTCCCGACGCGCCGCACGCCCCATCCCGCCCGGATGCTCCGCACAGCGGCACCACGGCGCCGTCGTCGCGAACGGACGCACCGCACGCAGGCCCGAACGCCCCGTCGCGCCCAGACGCGCCAAACGCGACCCACAACCCGAACGCCCCGCACGGCGGCCCCAACGCGCCCCACACACCAAACACGCCACACGGCGGCCCGAACGCGCCACACCGCCCCGACACCCCGGCTGGCGGCCCAAGCCGTCCCGACGCGCCCCACCGCCCTGACTCCCCGTCCCGTCCGGACGGCAGCGGCCCCGGCAACCGTCCCGACGGCACCCGCCCAGACGGCTCGCGCCCCGACGGCTCACGCCCGCACAGCCCGGACGCTCCCCGTTCCCGCGGCACCGACACGGCCCAGGCCCCGCACCGCACCCCGGAGGCCACTCGTCCGGACGCCGCGACCCCGCACCGCCCGGACGCTGACGCGCCCCACAAGCCCGACGCGCCGCCCCACAGCCCGGACAAGCCCCACAGCCCGGACAAGCCGCACGACAGCACCCCGGACAAGCCCCACGACGGCGACGCCCCCAACAACCACGACGCTCCGCCCGCGGACCGCCCGAGCCCGGAAGAGGCACACGCCCGCCACGCCGAGAACACCCCGGCCGGCGTCAGCCACCACGGCGGCGACAAGGACATGGGCGACCTCCCCCACAAGGTCCCCAACGACCCGCGCTACTTCACCGCGGACGTCCACGTCACCCCCGACGGCAAGGCCCGCATCGGCGGCCACGACTACACCCCGGCCGAGTACGCCGACATGCTCCGCCGCGCCGGCTACGACGGCAGCAAGCCCGTCCGCCTGATCGGCTGCGACGCCGGCAGCAACGACTTCGCCCAGCAGCTTTCCAAGCACCTCGACGCCCCGGTCCTGGCCCCGACCAAGCCGGCCTGGACGGACGCCAACGGCCGCGTCTTCACCAGCGACCCCGAGATCCGCCCGGACGGCACCCGCCAGCCCAAGATCCCGCCGAACGGCGAGTGGGAGACCCACCACCCGGACGGCTCCAAGTCCAAGGCGAGCGACGACGGCTACGCACCCGACACCCAGCACCACGACGGCACCGACACAGACGGCGCCAAGGACCGCGGCCAGGACGACGCCGACACCACCGATTCGGACAACACCAAGGACCTCGAGGACGGGCATGCCGATGAGTCGCCCAAGGCGCCGTCGGCCAGTGACCAACCGGTCGCGAATCCAAAGCACTTCCCGGATCCGCCGGTGGACCCCGGGCCGGCGCCCGACGCTCGCCACCCGGACTTCGAGCAGGACAAGGCCCGCGGCTCGCTCGTCGACGAGGTGGATCCGCACGACACGTCGCGAGTCACGTTGAAGGACGGGCTCATCCACACCGTCGACGGGAAGCCGGTCAAGGACTACATCCAGGACCTCTCCCGGCAGCGCGCTGAGTACCACGCCGCCAACAAGCTGCCCGGCGACGGACCGTGTTCCGCGGTTGCCATGGACCTCAAGACCGGCAAGATCACCGAGGGCGTCAACGGCGGAACCACCGATCTCATCGACCCGGAGAATTTGCACCCGCTGCTGCGCGAAAACTACAAGGGCATGGGTGACTGGCAGCACCCGATCATGAAGAACGACACCGACATGCAGCAGAAGCCGGTGCTCGGTGAGAACGGCAAGGCGATCAAGGACGCAGACGGCAAGGTCATCACCGAACCGTGGGTCATGCAGGGTCAGGCTCACCACGACGAACCGCTCCGGCACGCCGAGGTCAAGGCGGTCAACGAGTTGCTGTGGGCCCGGCAGCGGGAGTTCGAGGCCGAGTGGAAGGCGCAGCACGGTCCGGATTCCACGCCGCCCCCGCTGAGCCGCGACGCCCTCAAGGAAATGCGCTTCGACCCGCGGTGGACACAGGACATGATGCAGAAGAAGGTGGTCACTGCTCCCATCGGGAGTGACGCCCCGGCCTGCGCCAACTGCAACACAATTCTGCGGGACGTGCCCAGTTACACTGGCCGCATCCAATACTCGCCCTTCGACCACCGGTCCAAGGGAAGTTTCATACCTCCAGCGACGGAATGACAATGCGCATCAACAGCACCGAGTCGTACTTGGACGAGACCGCTCGCGTCCACCACGACGGCGAGCTCTTCGACGGGGAGGTCGAGACCAAGGACGCGGACGGCAACGTCATCGGTCTCATCACTTACTGGCAGGGCATTCCGCACGGCCCTCAGACCCTCTGGTACCCGAATGGCCAGAAGCGCCAGGAAGGTGTGAACAACGCCGGTCTGGCTGTCGGTGAGTGGCAGAAGTGGCACCCCAACGGCCAGCTCGCCGAGTGGCGGACGTTCGACGACCAAGGCCAGCCGCTCGCCCGCAAGCGGTGGGACAAGGACGGCAACCCGACCGAGGACAAGACGTTCACCAGGTGATCGAAACTTGACGGCGCTGAAATGCGGACCCACCCACCTGGTGATCCGCTACTCCAGGAACTGCCGGAGTGATGACCATGCGCGTGAACATCGAGGACACCGAGGACGACTACAACGGTGTCCTCTACGAGGGAGTTCCGTACACCAGAGAAGTAGTGGAGATTGGTCGCGAGGGCAATCTCATCTCCCTCTGCAACTACTATGCCGATGTTCAGGACGGCCCCTATTCCGAGTGGTACGGACCGGATCGCCCCTTCAAGCAAGGCACGATGAGATTCGGCCTCCTCATCGGGGTGAACCGGAAATGGCACCCCAACGGGCAGCTCGCACTCGAAATCGAGTTCGACGACCAGGGCCGTGAGCTCTACCGCAGGGAGTGGGACGACAAACGGGCGCTGACCTACGAGCACGTCATCTGAACACAAGAGCTGAGCGCGCGATCACCCAGGCCGAGCACGCCGACCTGGAACCGCAGCACTCCCCGAGCGATCAAACCTGTGGGAAGGGCCACGAGTGACCGACCGGCCCACACGGGCAACCGCCGCCCGATAAGATCAGCGGGCGGTTTCCGGGGAGAGGGGCGAGGAGCACAATGAGCCAGCCAGCGACACCGCTGAGCGAGCAGGACCAGCAGCAGCTCGTGCGGCAGATCGGCCGCGCCATGCTGCCGGCCGTACCGCAGGGCTGGCAGCGCATCCGTGCCGAGTACCGCGCTGCGGGGCGGCACATCGAGGTCGACCTGGCGTTCGCGGGACCGGACGGCCAGCTCAGGCCGGTGCGTCCGCCGATGGACGTGGTGCAGATGTTCGGCCACCTGCGCGGTGGCATGTACCACCCGGACCGCGGCACGTGGCTGAGCGCGACGTACGAGATCGAGGCGCCGGCGGCGTTCACCGTCGACTTCAACGCCGAGGACGAGCCGCGCTGGCGCAACGCCCCGCCGCCCATCGGCTTCCGCGACGAGCTGCAGACGTTCCCGCGCCCCGACCGGCTCATCCCGGACTGGTGGCGTCAGCGCGTCGGCCTGCCGCCGCTGCCCGCGCCGGAGCCGGAACCCCAGTCGCAGCAGGAGTTCCAGGTTCCGCCGCCGAGCCAGGTGGACCCGCAGCAGCAGCCGCAGTCCGGCGAGTTGCGGACGGCGCGCGTGTACGACGGCAAGAACGACGACGGCCGGATCATCGTCAACCGCCAGCCGATCGACCCGCAGCTGGTCGACAGCCTGCTCACCTACCTCGAGTCGGCGCCGGTCGTGCTGGCGGCGCGCAGCTACGACCTCGACGAGTTCTCGCAGAGCGGCGAACAGGACGTGCCGCTCAACTTCCGCACCGACGGCACCTGGATCTGGGCCGGCGCCGTGCCGCACTACCTGCGCAAGTACGGCCTGCCGCCGGAGCCGGAGCTGGTCGCGCACGCGGTGGCGCGCGGGTTCCAGGTCGCCGAGGTCAGCGACCAGACGCAGGACCGCGCGGTCTCGATCATCACGGGTCAGGGCTGAGCATCGAGTGAACGCAGGTACGCCTCTCCCCGCGGGGAGAGGCGATACCCCACTTCCAGCGACTCCGTGAGCCCTTTCGCCTTGAGCTTGCGGACGTCCGCCTTGAACGGCAGCTTCTCCCGTCCGACGGCCGCAGCCAGATCCGCCGCCCGCACGCCGGGGTTCGCCGCGATCAACCGCAGCAGCGCCACGCCGGCGTCCGAGAGCTCCAGTCCGTCCACATCGGACGACGAGCGCAGCGCAATCCGTGGATCTTCACCCACGAACCGCAAGCGAATGCGGTAAAGCGAGCCGTCACGTCCGTCCACAGAGGACATCAGCTCGCGCACCGACGTGAACCCCGCCGCGAGCGCCTCCGCCCGCGAAGCCCGCGTCACGACGTCCACCGCGTCGATCGCCAGCACGCCCAACGACGTCCGCAGGGTCCCGCCGGCGCGCACGGTGGGCCGTTTCCACCGCCGGAACTGCAGCGTGACCTCACCGGACCGGATCCGTTCCCAGTCAGCCACTCGGATCAGCACCGAACGAGGGTCTCAGGTTGCCGACCCCTCCGACAGCCGAGACGATCCTGACCATGCAACGGTGGTGGCTCTTCACGGTGCGCGGAGTGTTCGCTGTCCTGTTCGGCCTGGCGGCCCTGATCTGGCCCGGCCTCACCCTGGTAGCCCTGATCATCCTGTGGGGCGCCTACACGTTCTTCGACGGCGCGTCGATGCTGTATCTGACCCTCACCCACAAGGAGTGGCCCGCCCGCTGGGCACTGGGCCTGATCGGCGCGCTGGGCCTGGTCACGGGCTTGGTCGCGTTGTTCTGGCCGGGCATCACCGCTACCGCGCTGCTGCTCATCATCGCGGCCTGGGCGCTGGTCACCGGTGTGCTGCAGATCGTCGACGCCATCCGCCTGCGCAAGGTGATGACGAACGAGTGGTTCTACGTCATCACGGGCGCGCTCACGGTGCTGCTCGGCATCATCCTCGTCGTGAACCCGACCGCGGGCGCGCTGGCGTTCGTGATCACCATCGGCGTGTTCGCGATCCTGTGGGGCGTGGTGCTGGTGCTGTTCAGCCTGCGGTTGAAGCAGCTGGAGGGCGGTCTCGCAGTGCCGAATGAGGCCCACGTCACCGCTCCGGACAGGAAATTCTGACGTAGCGTCATTGCGTGAGCGCACAACGTCGAACGTTTAGGGTCAATGCCCGCGCAAGGCGCACAAATGCGCACGCGCGAGATATTCTGTGCGCATGAGTCCCGCGCTGGAGACAGTGCTGGCCAAGGCCGGCCTGCAGGTGAGCCCCGACGAGTTCCTGGCCCTCGTGACCGACGCGGCACGCAGGCTCGCTCCACCGCACCCCGAACCGGCCACCTACTTCACGCCGGACCAGCAGGCGGCCCTGTCCGACGTGGGCCTGGACCTCTCTCCAGCGGGCCCTGGTGACGCCAAGCCCCGCACCCGCACCGTCGTGGCTCACGCCGTGCTGCGCGACTCGGCAGTGACCGTCAACGAGGCCGCGCGCCAACTGCAGGTCGACTCCAGCCGCATCCGCCACCGCCTCGGCGTGGGCAGGCTCGTGGGCTGGAAGGACCGGGGCAGCTGGCGACTACCCGCGTGGCAGTTCGCGGGCACCGGCGTCCTGCCAGGCCTGGAAACGGTGCTGGCGGCGATCCCGTCAGACCAACCAGCGCTGGTGGTGGCCGCGTTCATGACCACCCTCCAGGAGGACCTGCTCGTCGACGGCAAGCCGGCCACCCCGCGCGACTGGCTCCTCGCCGGAGGAGACCCGCGCCGAGTCGCCGACCTGGCCTCAGTGCTCGGCACCCCCGCCTGAGCGCTCCCGCACACCCGACAGGACCCGAATGTCACGGCTTCCGCAGCCGCCTGCCCCTGCCGTGCTGCAAGCGCACCTGCGCCGCACCGAGGACGTGGTGGCGGTGCACCGGGCAACCCGCCTGGTCCGCGTGTTCACGGCCAAGGGCTCCCACCCGCAACGCTGGAACACGTTCCGCTACACGGGCCCGCTCCCCCACGCCCGCTTCGACGCACAACAACCGGCCGACGACGGCTCCCCGGTGCAGGACCACGAGAACGGCGTCCTCTACTTCGGACTGTCCGTGCGCACCTCGATCGCCGAGGTCTTCCAAGCCACCTCGATCGTGGACCGCCGCACCCGCTCACCGTTCCTCGTGGTGCTGCGCCCACGCCGCACGTTGAGGCTGCTCGACCTGGGCGGCCTGTGGCCCACGCGCGTCGGTGCGTCGCAGGAGATCTCGACCGGCCCGAAGATCGTGACGCAGGCTTGGTCGCGGGCGATTCGGGCGGCTTATCCGGAGCTGGACGGCCTTTGGTACCGGTCGTCGATGGATTCCGGTGACCCGGCCATCTGCTTGTGGGACCCGCCTGGCGCGTCGGGGCTGCCCGCGGCGCCCGACGTGTTGCTGCCGCTGGACCATCCTGGGTTGGACCTGCCGTTGGCGCGGGTGTGCGAGGAGCTCAACTACACGCTGCTGGGGTGATCACCAGTGTCCGTAGAACCGCAGCTGCGGATCATTGACGACTGCGCCCTGCAGGTTCGCCAGGATCGCGGCAGCTTGTTCTCTCGCGCGGCAGGCGTCTTCGTGCCGACCCAACTCCTGGCACGCGTCGCTGATGTGGGACAGAGACTCGATCGTCCCCGGTCTGTTGCCGAGCCGCTGGTGCAGCACGAGTGCCTGCTGCGCGCTCTCCAAGGAGCGAGCGAACTCACCGAGGTGGGCGAAGATGTGACTGGCGCTGTTGTGCGCCTCCGCCTCTCCTGACTCGTCGGGAGGTGTCACGCCGCGATACAGCTCCAATGCCTTCGTCGTGGCGGCCAACGCTTCGGCGAAGAAGTGCAGCGCGGCGAGACAGCGCCCCCTCATCACGTACGACGACGCCAGCCACGGATCCTTCTCGTCCGCGGGATGCAGCTCGATGCAGAGCTCCGCGTGCTCCCAGGCGAGCTCGTGCTTCCCCTGCCTCGCGAACAACGTCGACAGCGCTTCCACGCAATGCGCCTGCTGCACGGGGTCGCCCGACTGCTTCGCGAACACCCACGCCTTCAGGAGCACGGACTCGGCCTCGTCCAGCAACGACAACCGGTAGAGCGCTCGTCCGAGTCCTCTGTGGACACGTGCTTGCGCGAGCCGGTCGCCGAGCCTGTCGACCGGGCCCAGCGCAGCCCGGTTCACCGACACGCGATCAAGCCAATGTCCTTGCTTGTCGAGGTAACTGCGCAACGCCAGCGCCAACTGCCAGGCATGCACGTCGAACCCCGCTGACGCCGCGTGGTCGACCAGACTCATCAGCACAACGTGCTCAGCAGCGAACCACTCATACGCTTCAACCGGAGTGAGGAAGCTCAGCGGTACAACCGCAGGATCCAGCGGTGGCAGGTCGATACTGATTCGATGCGTCACCAACGCTCGGTCAGCTGCCGACGCCGTGTGCAGGTAGAAGCCGAGCATCCGGCGCTGCGCGTCATCGTCGGTACCCGCCAGTTCGTGTGCGAACAGCCTCAGCAGGTCGTGAAACCGGAATCGCCCGGGCAGGTACTCCTCCAGCAACGAGGCGCTGATCAGTTCCCGCAGCAGCTTCTTGCACGCCGTCACCTGAAGACCTGCCAGAGCGGCGGCCGCGTGGATGCCGACGTCCGGCCCAGGATGCAGTCCGAGCAACCGGAACAACCTGGCCGCAGGTTCGCTCAACGCCCGCAGTGACCACGAGAAGACCGCGCGAACGCTGAGCTCGTCGTCGCCCAGGTCGAGGGCCTCGAGCCGGTCCGCACGCAGCTCGGCGATCAACTCGGAAATGGGGATGTGAGGCTGCAACGCCACGCGCGCCGCAACGATGGCCAGCGCGAGCGGCAGCCCGGCGCACAATTCGGCCACCTCGGCGAGCGCGGCAGGATCCACGGCACCGAGCCTTGACCGCAGCAACGCCGTTGCATCCGCTACCGAGAGGCGATCCAACCGCACCGGCCTGGCGTTGTGCTCCGCCACCAGGCCAGGCAGCTGGTTCCGGCTCGTGACCAGCACGAAGCTGGACATGGTGCCCGGCAGCAGAGGGCGCACCTGGTCCGCGTTGTTCACGTTGTCCAGCACGACCAGCAGACGGCGCTTCGCGATCTTGCTGCGGAACAACGCGGCCTGCGCGTCCAGACTCACTGGGATGGCATCCCTCGGAACACCGAGACCACCGAGGAATTCGTACACGGCTTCGGCGGCCGATCTCGGTTCGTGTTCCGGCTCGAACCCACGCATGTTCGCGTACAACTGGCCGTGCGGGAACTGGTCGGCCACGCGATGCGCCCAGTGCAGCGCCAACGCGGTCTTGCCAACCCCTGCGGTGCCGTTGAGCGCGGAGATCACGACGGTGCCCGAGCCGGCGAGGGACTCCAGTTCGGCCAACTCGTCGTGCCGGCCGCAGAAGTTGCCGACAGCGGCAGGCAGCTGACGTGGCACGATCGTGTCCGGCGGCAGCGGCGGGGGCCAGGTGCCGCAGGTTTGGGCGTGCACGCCCGCGCGGAACTCGGTGTTCTCCACCGGAACACCTTCACGTCCTGTGCGGCGGCACAACAGCGGCCGAACGGGTCAGGCCTCCGGTCCACCCGGGACTGACGACCCTGGTACGCCGATCGGCCGCCCGCCTAGCCTGAACGGGTGCGCTTCGCGATCGCCGGGGGCGGTGCAGCCGGGCTGGCTGTCGGCCTGGCAGTGGCACGCGCCGGCCACCAAGCAGTCGTGGTCGAACGCGACCCGGTGACAGCCCAGGACAGCCCAGAAGGCGCCTTCGACGTGGCCCGGAGAGGCATCCCGCACTTCCAGCAGCCCCACACCTTCCTGCCGCGCGGCCGCCAGGTCCTGCGCAGCCTCGCGCCGGACGTCGTCGACACGTTGCTCGACGTCGGCGCCGAGGAGCAGGACATAGCCGCGAAGCTGTCGGGCGAACGGCAACCTGGCGACGAGGATCTGGTCTACCTCTGGGTGCGGCGGCCGGTGATCGAATGGGCACTACGCCGCGCCGCAGCGGCCGAGCCCGGCGTCGAGCTGCTCGCAGGCAGGCACGTCACCGGTCTGATGCCCGGCCACGGCGGGCTGCTCCTCGACAACGAGGAGGCGATAGCCGCCGACGTCGTCGTGGACGCGCTGGGAAGGTACCGCTGCCCACCGAACTGGCCGCGCGCCAAAGCCGAACCGAGCGAGTGCGGCGCGATCTACTACTGCCGCTACTTCGCGCTCGCCGACGGCGCCGAGCACCTCACCGGGCCGTGGTTGCTCAACCCGCGCGGCGACCTCGGGTACATGGGGTTCAACACCTTCCGCGGAGACAACCGCACCTTCGCGGTGATCCTGCTGGTGCCCAGCGCGGACCACGAGCTGCGGGCGCTGAAGGACAACCAGGCGTGGATGGCGGCGGCCAGAGCCATCACGCCGCTGAACCAGATGACCTCACCGGACCACGCCCGGCCCATCACCGACGTGATGCCCATGGGCGGCCTGGCCAACATCGACCGCACCAAAGGCGTGCCGGGGCTTGTGCCCGTCGGCGATGCGTTGTGCCACACCGATCCTGCGTTCGCCTACGGGCTGTCGTTCGCGCTGGTGCACGCGCAGGCGCTCGCGAACGCCAGCGCTAGGCACACCACGCCGGAGGACCTCACCGAGGCCTACCTCGCCGATGTTGGTCCGGAGGCCCGCGAGCGCCACGCCGCAGCCGTGAAGACCGACGCGGCACGCACGGAAGCTTGGAGCGGCACGCCGGTCGACGTCAGCCGCCGCGACGGCTGCTATCCCCTGTTCGCCTTCGGGACGGCGCTGGCCGCGGCGCCGCACGACGACCTCGTGCTGCGCCGGACCGTTCGGCGCATCGGGCTGCTCGACCGGACCGAGGTCTTCGACGACGACAGCGACCTGCACGACCGCATCGAACGGATCTGGGCAGGGCTCAGCCGCACACGCTCGGGACCTCCGCGCGGGGATCTCCTCGAAGCAATTGCTCCGGAGCTGGTCAGGCCTTGAGGTAGCGGCCCCACCACTCCAGCACCGCGTCGAAGCGCTGCTTGCGGTGCCGCGGCTGGCCGGTGCGGGTCAGCTCGTGGCCCTCGCCCGGGAAGATCAGCATCTCCGCTTCGACGCCACGCCGTTTCAACGCAACGAACATGCGCTGGGCCTGCTCAAGCGGGCAACGCCAGTCCTGCTCGGAGTGCACGACGGCGAACGGCAGGTTGATCTTCTCCACGTAGGTCAGCGGTGACATCGCGCGCTGGGCTTCGGGATCGGTGCCGCAGTAGGCGTCAGCGAAGAAGTAGCCGATGTCCGAGGAGCCCGAGAACGAGTCCCACGCGTTGACGGCGCGCTCGCTCCAGGCGGCGCGGAAACGCTCGCCGTGGTGCGCGGACAGCCACGACGTCATGAAGCCGCCGTAGGAGCCACCCATCACGCCGACGCGCTCGGAGTCGCACTCAGGACGAGCAAGCGCAACGTCCAAAACGGACAGCACGTCGTCGACGTCGACCGTGCCGAACTTGCCGATGACCGCCTGACCATGGGCCTGGCCATAACCCGCAGAGCCGCGCGGGTTCGGCAGCACGACGGCGTAACCAGCCGACGCGTAAACCTGGGCCTCGTCGAAGAAACCCCAGCTGTGGTACATGAACGGCCCGCCGTGCACGGCCAGGACCACGGGATGCGGACCGTCACCCTCGGGCAACACCAACCAGCCGTGCACCGGGTAGCCGTCGGACGCGGAGCCGTTGAGCTCAACCACCTGGCGCGTCGGCACCGACGAAAAGTCCGTGCGCACACCGGTCTCGACGAAGAGAACCTGACCAGGACTGTCCGGAGTGGACACGACAGCCACGATCGAGGACCCGTCCGCGGCGAACGACTTGACCGCGACAGAACCACCGAGGAGCACCTCGCCAGGCCCACCGTCGAACGGAATCCGCTGCAGCTCCAACGCGCCACGGTTGCGCACGACGAGCAGCACACCGTCCGCATCCGCCACCGGCTGACCGGAAAGCCGTTCCACGTCAACGGTTTCCACATCGGTGAGCCGAACGGCGGCAGAACCGTCGAGCGGCGACCGCCACAGACCGTGGTTGCGCGCCACCGCGTCGATCCCGGTGAAGTCGGTGCCCAGCCAGTACAGGAAGGACCCGGCCACGAACGGCATCGAAACCTCGCCGGCACCGCGCACGAGCAGCGAAACTTCGCCACCGGCAGCAGGAACCGTGTAGAGCGAGGAGTGCAGGGTCTCGACCGCGCCGAGGTCGCGCGGCGCCACGAACACCAGCGTCGAGTCGTTGAGCCACGCCGGGTCGGAGACGTCGAACGACCCGTCGGTCACCTCGGAGACCGAGCCGGACAGGTCCACGACGTGCAGCCGCGGCCGGCGGTCGGCGAGGAAGCCGACGTCGTCGACGCGGTAGTCCAGGCGCGTGATGCGGCGCGGCGCCTCGGCCTCGGGACCGTCGTCGGTCGTGCCGTAGCGGCCGGCCTCCGGCACGCGGGCCACGAACGCGATCCGCGACGAGTCCGGCGACCACACCGGGGCACCGGCGCCGAGCGGCAGGTCGGTCAGCCGGCGCGGCTCGCCGCCGTCCACCGGGGCGACGTAGAGCTGCGGCTTGGACTTCTTGCCGGAAACCCGCAAGAACGCGACCGAACGACCATCCGGGGAAATGCGCTGCGCATTGTCACGATCACCGTGTGTCCACGGTGTTGTGGTGCCGTCCGGGAAGACCCGGTGCAGACCACCCCGGTAGGTGTTCGAGTCGAGATCGGGCGTGGCGATGCTGACCAGCACCAGGTCCCCGGACACGGCGACGGTTCCGGGCGTGGTGAGCAGCGGCAGGTCTTCGGGGCGCACGAGCAGGACGTTAACAGAGCTTGTTAGCAACGCTCAGAGTTGTTTGTTGACGGATCACAGAAATTGACTCACCGCTTAGATTTCCGCTTATGACGCGCATCGTGTTCTCTGGGGGCAGGGTCTTCACCGGCTCGACGACCGAGCCCGGCGACGTGGTGGTCGAGGGCGACCGCATCGTCGACGTGGGCATCGGACTCGACGGCGACGTCGTGGTCGACGCGACCGGCCACACGGTCCTGCCAGGGCTGTTCGACTGCCACGTGCACTTCATGTTCAGCGGCGCCGACCTGGTGCGGTCGCTGAACACGCCGTTCTCGCTGCCGTTCTACGAGGCGATCGGCAACATGAAAGCCACGCTCGAGTGCGGCATCACGACGGTCCGTGACGCGCTCGGCGCCGACCTCGGCGTCGCGGAGGCCGTGCGACGCGGCCTGGTGCAGGGGCCGCGCATGCAGATCGCGGTCAACATGGTCTCGCAGACCGGCGGCCACAACGACGACTGGATGCAGTGCGGCGCGCACATCTCGCCGCCGCTGCACCCCGGCCTGCCGAACACCGTCGCCGACGGTCCCGAGGAGCTGCGCAAGGTCATCCGCACGCTCGTCCGCCACGGCGCCGACATCATCAAGATCGCGTCCAGCGGCGGCGTGATGTCACCGCGCAGCAATCCTCGGCACGCGCACTTCCGCGACGAGGAGATCGCGATGATCGTGCAGGAGGCGAACGCGGCGGGCATCGCGGTCATGTCGCACGCGATGAGCGGCGACGGCATCCTCACCGCGGTGCGCAACGGTGTCCGGTCCATCGAGCACGGCGTGTTCCTCACCGACGAGGGCGTCGAGGAGATGCTCAAGAACGGCACTTGGCTCGTCCCGACGCTGATGGCACCGCGGATGGTGCTCGACCAGGCCGCGGCGGGCGTGGCGATCTCGGACGTGATCCTCGAGAAGGCGAAATCCGTTGTCTCGCAGCACTTCCAGGCGTTCCAGAGGGCGTACCAGGCGGGCGTGAAGATCGCGATGGGCACCGACTCCGGCGTCGGGCCGCACGGCGACAACCTCAACGAGCTCACGCTGATGGTCGAGTACGGCATGACGCCAGCCGAGGCGATCTACGCGACCACCACGTCGGCCGCCGAGCTGATGCGGCTCGGAAACGAGCTCGGCGAGCTCGCCACTGGCAAGCTCGCCGATCTCGTGCTCGTGGAGGGTGACGCCGAGCAGCACGTGAAGGCCGGAACGCTGAAGCAGGCCATCCGCGCCGTCTACCAGAACGGCGTCTCCGTGATGTAGCTAGTGGTTGGCGCCCACGTGCTTCGCGGAGTCCGGGTCGCGCCGCACCTTGAGGAGGCTGGCGATCGTCGTGATCGCCAGCACGCCGACGATCACCGACAGCGAGACCTCGATGCCGATGGTCGGCACGTGGAACGGCTCGCCGCCGTTGAGGAACCACAGGCTGTTCGTGTGCAGCGCTTCCAGGATCAGCTTCACGCCGATGAAGCCGAGGATCACCGAGAGGCCGATCGAGAGGTAGACCAGCTTCGCCAGCAGGCCACCGAGCAGGAAGTACAGCTGGCGCAGACCCATCAGCGCGAACGCGTTGGCCGTGAACACCAGGAACGGCTCCTTGGTGAGGCCGAAGATCGCGGGGATCGAGTCGAGCGCGAAGAGCAGGTCGGTGGAGCCGATCGCGACCATCACGATGAACATCGGGGTCACGAAGCGCCTGCCGTCGATCTTGATGAACGACTTGGAGCCGTGGAAGTCGGGCGTCACCGGGAAAACCTTGCGCACCATGCGCAGCATCAGGTTCTCCTTGTACTCCTCTTCCTCGTCGTGGTTCTCCCGCGCCAGCTGCCAGCCGGTGTAGATGAGGAACGCGCCGAAGATGAAGAACACCCAGCTGAACTGCGCGATGAGGGCCGCGCCGAGCGCGATGAAGATGCCGCGCATGACGAGGGCGAGCAGGATGCCGATCAGCAGCACCTTGTGCTGGTGGATCGCGGGCACCTTGAACGTCGTCATGATGATCAAGAAGATGAAGAGGTTGTCGACGCTCAGCGAGTACTCGGTGATGTACCCGGCGAAGAACTCCGTGGCGTACTGACCACCGGAGAAGTACCAGATGCCGAGCCCGAAGAGGGCGGCCATCGCCACGTAGAAGGTCACCCAGCGGGCGGCTTCACCGATCGTCACCTCATGGGGTTTTCGATCGACGATGACGAGGTCGACGGCGAGCAGAACGAGCAGACCTACGATCGTCGCGATCCACATCCATGCGGGGACGTTCACAACCCAACCTCCGGGATAATCAGCGCACGCCAAATGACCCGGAGGTCTCCTCCGCCGTTGAGATGATCTCTCGAACGACCGACGGCACCGGAAGCTCCACGCCGAGCTCCGTATTGACGACACCGCCGCTTAGGGAGTACTCCCCTCCATCCTGCGTGAATATTGTGCTCTACGAAGGGCGGTTAGCGCCACACAGGGTGAGCAGACCCACGCAACCTGGTGCAACGGGAATACGGAGCGTGTCGTTCGGGTTGTAACAGTCGCTACCTGAAGCTCGGCTGAAGATCGACTCTTGCTGAGACCAGGACCGCGATCCTGACAGGTCACTCTCAGCAAAACTCGCATATCGTTTTCACTGTGTCCCGCCTCTCCCGCCTTCGCGGCAGGTGGACGATCCCGGCATTGATCGTTGTCCTCGCCCTTGTCGCAGGTGGCGTGTACTTCACTCGATCCGGGGACGACCCCGTGGCCGTTCCCTTCAAAGAAGCGAACATCGACGCACCTGAGCGCCCCGACAGCACTCAGACGGTGACGATCGAGACGCGTCTTTACCTCCCCCAGCAGACGCCCGCGCCCGCGATCATGCTCGCGCACGGTTTCGGCGGCAGCCTCCGCAGCGTGCACACCCAGGCCGAGGAGTTCGCCCGGCGCGGCTTCGTGGTCCTGACGTGGTCCGCCCGCGGTTTCGGCCGCAGCACCGGCCAGATCGCGCTGAACTCGCTCGACCGCGAGGTCCGCGACGCCCAGAAGCTGCTCGACTTCCTCGGCACCCGCAACGAGGTGCAGAAGGACACCGGCGGCGACCCCCGCGTCGGCGTGACGGGCGCGTCGTACGGCGGCGCTCTCTCGTTGCTGCTCGCCGGCGTCGACAAGCGCGTCGACACCGTCGTCCCCGTCATCACCTACAACGACCTCGCGCAGTCGCTGCTGCCGAACTCCGCGCTGGCGACCCCGCGCGCGGACGCCACGCCGGCCGCCACCGCGTTCGGCGAGGACGGCGTCTTCAAGCGTTCGTGGGCGGGCATCTTCTTCTCGGCGGGCATGACGTCGATCGACCTGTCGTCGCCCACGGGCGAGGCGCCGGAGATGGGCCAGACCGAGTCTCAGCAACCCGCTCAGCAGCCGGGTGGCAACTCCGGGGCTGCGGGCCAGCCGCCGACGCCTTCGTTGGGCGCGTGCGGCCGCTTCACCCCCGAGGTGTGCGCCGCCTACACGGAGGTCGCCACGACGGGCCGCGCGTCGCAGCAAACGCTTGAGCTGCTGCGCAAGTCGTCCCCGGTCGCGGTGACCAACCAGATCAAGCAGCCGACGATGCTGGTGCAGGGCGAGCAGGACACGCTGTTCGGTCTCGACCAGTCGGACGCGACCGCGCGGCAGATCACCGAGGCCGGCGGCAAGGTGAAGATGGTCTGGTACGCGGGCGGCCACGACGGCGGCAACCCCGGCACGTCGTTGCGCGGCGAGATCGCCGACTGGATGGCGTTCCACCTGCAGGGCAAGGGAACCGACCCCGGCACCGGCTTCGAGTACACCGTGCAGGGCGCGTTCCGCTCGTCCGGCACCCCTTCGCTGCGCACGGTCGTCGCGCCCTCGTACCCCGGACTTTCCGGGTCGTCCGTTGAGCGCAAGACGGTGAAGCTGAGCGGACGCGAGCAGGTCGCGGTGAACCCGGCGGGCGGCAACCCGGCGGCGATCAGCAATCTGCCGGGCCTCGGTTCCGCTTTGTCGCGCTCGTCGGCGATCTCGTCGCGGCTGTCGATCGACCTGCCGGGCCAGGCCGCTGTCTTCACGTCGGACGCGCTGGACTCGCAGCTGCTGCTGACCGGTTCTTCCACCGTCCGCCTGCGGGTTGCCCGTGGTGACCAGTCGTCCGGCGAGGCGATCCTGTTCGCGAAGCTCTACGACGTTTCCGGGGACGGCACGCGGGTGCTGCCGGGCTCGGCGGTCGCACCGTTCCGCGTGGCGCTGCCGCCGGACGGTTCCGCTGCCGAGGTGACCGTGACGCTGCCTCCGGCCGTTCGTCCCGTCGAGAGCGAGCACAAGCTGGCTCTGGTCGTCTCGACGACGGACCAGGCGTTCGCGAACGCCGAACAGCCCGCCGCGTACCGGATCTCGCTGGCGTCCGACTCTCTGTCGGTGCCCGTCGTGCCCGGCCGCAACGTGACGACCGGCTTCCCGGTGTCCGCGCTGTGGGGCATCGTGATCGCGCTGCTGGTGCTCATCGGCGCCGGTGTCATCGCGATGTTCCGCCGCCGCCTGGCGCACGACTCGGATCCTTCTTTGGCGGACGTGCCGCTGGTGATCTCCGGTCTGACCAAGTCGTACCCCGGCGGCCTGACCGCGGTGAAGGACCTGTCGTTCCGCGTGGAGCACGGCCAGGTGCTCGGTTTGCTGGGCCCCAACGGCGCCGGCAAGACCACGACGCTGCGCATGGTGATGGGCCTGATCCACCCGTCCGACGGCCACATCAGGGTCTTCGGCCACAAGGTGACGCCCGGCGCGCCCGTGCTGTCGCGCATCGGCTCGTTCGTCGAGGGTTCCGGCTTCCTGCCGCACCTCTCCGGCGCGGCGAACCTGCGCCTGTACTGGGCGGCCACCGGTCGTCCGCTGGAGGAAGCCCACGTCGAGGAGGCCCTGGAGATCGCAGGCCTGGGCGACGCGGTGCACCGCCGCGTCCGCACGTACAGCCAGGGCATGCGGCAGCGCCTCGCGATCGCCCAGGCGATGCTCGGCCTCCCGGACCTGCTGATCCTGGACGAACCGACCAACGGCCTCGACCCGCCCCAGATCCACCAGATGCGCGAGGTCCTGCGCCGCTACGCAGCGGCCGGCCGCACGGTGCTGGTGTCGTCGCACCTGCTGGCCGAGGTGGAGCAGACCTGTTCGCACGTGGTCGTGATGCACAAGGGCCAGCTCGTCGCCGCGGGCGAGGTGGCCGACATCGCGGCGGGAGGCGGCGAGGCGACGTTCCGCGTCGACTCCCCCTCGAAGGCAGCCGATGTCCTGCGGAACCTCGAAGGCGTGCACGACGTGCACGAGGACGAGGACGCCGTGCACGCGTCGATGAACGGCGTCCCGCGCGCCGCAGCGCTGTCCGCTCTCGTGGCGGCCGGTGTGGCGGTGGACCAGGCGGGCCCGCGACGCAGGTTGGAAGACGCGTTCTTGGAGCTGGTCGGTGAATGACTTCCTGATGGCAGCGGCGTCCGCAACGGCGGACGCCCAGGCCGAGGCAGAGGTCCCCTCGTCGAGCGAGCGCACATCGCTCGTCGGCGAAGGGGGTCCCCTTGACTCAATTATCCCAGCCAGCACCGACATTTTCGGCGGGAAGCTCACCGCCAACCCGAACCGCACGAAGGCACCCACCCGGCAGGAGGTGAACCGGTGAACGCAGGAAACGCGCGGTGCACCGGTGACGCCGTGAACGCAGAGCAGGCTCTCGCAGGCGTCCCCTCTCCGAGTGAGCACACGCCACCCACCGGGCAAGGGGGACCCCAGGATTCATTCTCCCAGCCGGCACCGACAGTTTCGGCCGGGCAGCGTCGCGAACGGACCGTTCACGCCAGCGCTTCGCTCACGGCGAAAACCGTCCTCACCGCCAACCCGAACCGCACCAAGGCACCCACCCGGCAGGAGGTGAACCGGTGAACGAGCACGACGTCCACACCGACCCCGGCGCGATCACCGAGCTCACCGACGCCGCCGCCCACCAGCACACCGAGGTGGCCCCGGACGGGTCGGCCGTCGGCTACAAGGCGCGCAGAACGCTGCGAATCAGCGTCGAGCTGCAACGCCAGATCCGCCGCAGGAGGACCCAGCTCGTGCTGGGCTTCCTGGTGCTGCTGCCGTTCATCCTCGCCCTGAGCTTCGAGATCGGTCAGTCCGACCCGAACCGGCGCAGCGGCGGCTTCGTCGACCTGGCCACGGCGTCCGGCATCAACTTCGTGGTGCTCACGCTGTTCGTGAGCGGCAGCTTCCTGCTGCCGATGATCGTGGCGCTGTTCTTCGGCGACACGATCGCGTCCGAAGCGTCGTGGTCGAGCCTGAAGTACCTGCTGGCCGCGCCGATCCCGCGACACCGCCTGCTGCGCCAGAAAGCCATCAGCAGCGGCATCCTCAGCTTCTTCGCCCTGGCGCTGCTGCCGGCGGTGGCGCTGGCGGTGGGCGTCGTCTGGTACGGCGCGGGCGAGGTCGTGAGCCCGACCGGCGAGGCGGCGCCGTTCGCCGACGGCGTGCTCGGCGTCGCGCTCGCGGTCTGCTACATCGCGATCAACCTGTTCTGGGTCGCGGGGCTGGCGCTGTTCCTGTCCGTGTCCACCGACGCGCCGCTCGGTGCGGTCGGCGGCACGGTGCTCGTCTCGATCCTGTCGCAGATCCTCGACCAGATCGAGCCGCTCGGGGACCTGCGCAACTACCTGCCGACGCACTACGCGATGTCGTGGGCCGATCTGCTCTCGACCGATGTGGACTGGTCGGAGATGACCCGCGGCACGTTCTCCGCGCTCGTCTACGGCGGCATCTTCACGTTGCTCGCGGCGCGCCGGTTCAAGACGAAGGACGTCACCAGCTAGGCCTGGATGCAGAACTCGTTGCCTTCAGGGTCGAGCATGACGACCCAGTGGCCCATCGGCCCCTGGTCGAACTCCTGGACCTTGGTCGCACCACGGGCAACGAGCCGATCAACGGCCTCGAGACCCGCGTTCACGTCGAGGTGGACGCGGTTCTTGGCCGTCTTGCCCTCCGGCACGCGCTGGAAGAAGAACCGCGGGCCCTTGCCGTCTGGATCGATGATCGCCGAGTAGTCGTTCCACCTGTCCGGCGGAATGTTGTTCGCCTTGGCGAACGCCTCCCACGAGTCGAAGCCGGGAGGCGGCGGCTGCACCACGTAACCGAGCGCCTCCGCCCAGAACTCAGCCAGCTTGCCGGGGTCCGCCGCGTCGAACGAAACCTGGATTTCGGTAGCCATGTGGCCACCGTAGAAGCCAATGCGGACAACCACTGTCCGGAGTAGCGTGCCGTCTCATGTCACGTCCTGTGCACTTCGAGATCCACGCCGCAGATCCCGATCGCGCGCGGCGCTTCTACTCCTCCGTCTTCGGCTGGAAGATCGAGCAGTGGGGCGACGCGCCCTACTGGGTCATCACCACCGGCGACGACGACCAGCCCGGCGTCAACGGCGGACTGCTGCCCCGCCAGGGTCCCGACCCCGCGCCCGACGCACCCGTCCACGGCTTCGTCATGACGATCAGCGTCGTCGACATCGACGCCACCATCGCGGCCATCGACGTCAACGGCGGCACGGTGGCGCTGCCCAAGGACAAGATGCCCGGCGTCGGCCTGCTCGCCTACTACAAGGACACCGAAGGCAACATCTTCGGCATCCTGCAGCCAGAAGAAGGCTAAGGGCGCTTCTTCTTCGGCAACCGCGCGACGACGGCCTCGTAGGAACTGTCCACCAGCTCCAGCAGGTCGTCGTCGGGCACCGATCCCTTGAGCGCGATGGTGTTCCAGCCGTAGCGCCCCACGTAGCCGCTCACCGTGATGTCGTAGGGGAAGCGCTCCCGCCACGGCGCGGCGGCCTCGGCGTCCGCCCCGCACTTGAGCCCCACGGTGTGCTCGTCGAGGCCGATGAACGCGAACGCCTTGCCTCCCACCTTGCACACCAGCTCGGCGTCGCCCCACGGATACGTCTCCTCCGCGCCCGGCTTCCCCGCGCAGTAGGCGATCAGATCGTCCAGTGTCACAACAGGATTATCGCGCGCCGAAGACCGCGACGAAACGTGTGAGCAACTCCGCGAACACCACGCGCTCCTCATCACTCCAGTCGGCCATGGCCGTCGCGCACGCCGCCTGCCGCGCCCGGTGCAGCTCGGCCGACGTCGCACGTCCCCGCGGCGTGCGGACGAGCAGCACGCGCCGCCCGTCCGCCTTGTCCGCAACCCGCGACACCAGCCCGGCATCGACCGCGCTCGTGACGAGTTTGCTGGCCCGCGGCTGATCCACGTGCAACGCCGACGCCACACTGGACACCGTCGCCTGCGTGCCGGTCCGCTCGGCTGTCTCCACGACGTCGAGCACGTCGAACGCCGGTACGGCCAGTTCGGCAAGTGCTCGGCGTGACTGACTGCGCCGCATCGCGATCAGCGCCTGCTCCACCGCGGCGAGGTGGGAGTCCACATCCACCGGGCGATCATGTCCGTTCTGCGCCCTGACGAAAGGTGTCAGCCGACATCTCACCCCAGAGGGCGATTTACGCCGTAGGCGCGCATGGTCATCTGCTCCACGGAGTTACCCGCCGCATCCACCGCCTTCACTTTGAGCGACACGAACTCGACCCCGTCCGGATGCCTGACGAGCGCCTTCCACCGCGCCTTCGCCCCCACCACCGGCACGCTCCGCCAGGTCGCCCCGTCGTCCACCGACGCCTGCACCGCCACGCTCCGCACCGCCGCCGCACCGGCCGACCCGGCTTGCGGCGTGACGCTGATGTCCAACGGGAACACCGCACACCCCGCCGGCGCGCGGTTGAGGTCGTCGAACGGCCCGCTGATCCGCAACGTCGGCACCGGCAGGTAGACCTGCGCGTCCGTCTTGGCGGAACCGAACGTGAAGCGGGTAGCCACCTTGGGCGCGAACGGCGTCCACTTGGGGCTGCGCTGCGCCTCCACGTCCAGCACGTACCGCGTCGGCGCCTCCGGCAGGTCCCGGAAGTTCGCCCACACCCCCTGGTTGTCCGCGAGCACCTTACCGTCCACAGTGGACAACTTCGTCCGCGCCGTGACGTACGGCCCACCGAACACGAGCTCGTCCGACGCGTTCGGCTCACCTGGTGCGAACGGCCAATGCTGCACGTACCCGCCGTTGTTCGGATACCGCACCAGCCCGTGGAAGCCGCGCAGGTTCAGATCGGTGGTCACCACAACGCTGTTCCACGACCGCTCAGCACGCTCCCCAGCCACGAACACCGGCCGCCCAGCACTGATGTGCCCGTCGAACCCGAGACCGGGCTGCGACTGCGGCCGCTGAAAGAAGTCCATGACCCACTTGACGTCCGGCCGCCCGGTGAAATGCTCGACCCGCCGCTGCGGAATCGGCAGGTCGAACACGACCCCGAACGTGACGCTCTGCCCCTTCACGTAAAACGGCGTGGACGACCGCGACCCGATCGCCGGCGCCCCCTGCGCCCGATACCGCACCTTCTCCTCGTAAAGCTCCCGATCCCGAACCCTCGGCGTCAGCACAACCGGAATCCCACCCGCGTGCGGCGACGCCACGAAGTACTCGTGCCCGCCCTCACCCCAGATCTGGAACGTCCCGAAGTTGAAGTACCCGGCATCAGCCTCGACCGGCACCGCGAACACCCGATCCTGCGACCGCGTGGACACCCCGGTCTGCACCCGGCCGCCGCCGGCCTGATAAACCGCGTCCACCCCGAGATACTTGCGCGCGACCTGCCGATCAAGCCGCACCCCGACCTCTTTCCCTTGCCGCGCATCAACAGTCACGGCAGTGGCCCGATCCAAACTGATCTTCCCGGTACTCGCCCACGTGTACTCGCGATCCCCGCGCACCAACACGTCGACGGAGTAGCTGCCCTTGACCAACCGCAGCTTCGTCACCCCGTCAACCGGCCGCTCAAAGTCCACGCTGTCCCCGCTGCCGAGCTCCAACGCACTGACCTCGGCATCGGCCGGCCTCCCGTCCCGCCCGACGACAGTCACCGCCAACTCGTACATCTCCGGCTCAGCCGTGAACCCGACCGCAACGACGCTGTCCCCCACCACAACCCGCGCCCCGCCGGACCCGACCGCAACCTTCGCCGGATCCAACGCAACCGCAACCTCAGCACTCCCATTACCAGGAACCGTGATCCGCGAGTCCCCCACCGCGACCGCCGCATGATCCACACTCACCGGCACCGTGACGTCTTCCGCCGAAACGTTCCGGTAGATCACCTTCTTGGTGATCGGCGGCAACTGCACGTGCGGAAATCTCAACACCCCAAAACTCAAGCTGGACACAGCAGGCACAACAACGTTCGCCACCGCCTTGGCCACATCCAGCCGCCCGCTCCCCTCCTCGTACACACCCCGCCCAACCGACCGAGCCGCCCCAGTGAGCGCAGCCTTCAACTCCTTGCCAGACCACTCGGGATGCGCCTGCTTGACCAACGCCGCCGCCCCAGCAACGTGCGGCGCAGGAGCCACCAGATCAGGCTTGACGGCAAAATCCCCAACCCGAGGCCCCCGACTGGAAACCCGGCTCAGCCGATCAGCCTTGCTGACACTCCCCGCAGCCAACGCCGCCCCAGCCGCAGCCGGACTGCCAACCGACCCAATCTCCCCCTCATTGCCCGCCGCAACAACGAACAACGTCCCGTGCTGCTCGGAAAGACGATCAACGGCAAGAGACAGGGGATCCGTGCCGTCACTCGCCAAACCGCCAAGACTGAGGTTGACCACCCCAGCCCGCGGCGCAGCCCACTCCATAGCCGCCAAGACCGCCGACTCGTCACAGGTGTCCTCCTCACACACCTTCCCGACGAGCAACCGCGCATCCTTGGCAACACCCCCAAACTCCCCATCACCAACAACAGTCGCCGCAACATGCGTCCCGTGCCCGAACGTGTCCTTCACCCCACTACCGGTGAAGTCCTTGGCCTCCAACACCTTCCCGCGCAAATCCGGATGCTCGGGGTCGTACCCGCCATCCAGCACGGCCACCACGACCCCACGCCCGCCAAGCCCTAACTCCCACGCCTTCGGCGCCCCAACCTGCGCAAAACTCTCCGCATCCAACAACCGGAGCCGCCCGTCGAGCCACACCTTCCCGATCCCGGGATCGCTCTTGATGCCCTCCCACTCACCCCCGAGCGCACTCTTGGCGGGCGCTTGAGCGGTGCGATCAACGATCAACGGCAACGTGTCCCGGCTGCCGTCGTCCCTCCCTTGCTCAATGAGCCCGGTGACGTCGAACAACCGCTTGTCGACCTTGCCGTTGCGAACCAACGGCACCGCATCCTCCGGCACCACGAGAACATGCCCCTTGGCCGTACGCCGCTGATGAAACAGCACACCGTCACGCCCAGGTCCAGGCATGATCGTGACCTGATCCCCTTGCACAGCAACACGATCCCCGGACACGAGCGTGACGACCTTGGGAGCTGCCAGACGCGGGCCGCGGGACGGCAGTCGCTCAGCACCCGCCTCCAAGGGAACCAGCACAGTCCCGGCGAACGCGACAACCACAGCACCTATCGCCACCCCGCGCAGCATGAAGCCTCCCGCCCGCAACCGATCCGGCAGCGCAGCGGCGAGTGCGCGAGATCGACAGTGGCCGGGAAACCGTTTGCCGTCAAGCGCCACCCGGCCTACAGCCGAGGATGGAGCGAAGGCGGGGGTGGAAGCGAAGGCGAAGACGAGCTGCTTGAACGCTTGAAACGCGGTGCGGGCGGACCGCACCACCCACGCAACAGGAACATGCCCAAGCAACTGGGGAACGCTACGAAACCGGAACCCCAAGCACGCAAGGCGACCCCGCACGGACAACAACCCGCCAGCCGCCAACGAAACAGGGGGACGACCTACGCAACCGGCGCGCAGGACGCCGAAGGCGACCCAACAAGGAGCCACAACAGCGACTCAAACCTCACTTAACCCCAGCCGCATCCATCCCCCGCAACTCCTTCTTCAAATCCTGAATCTCATCCCGCAACCGAGCCGCCAACTCGAACTGCAGATCCCGAGCCGCGTTCATCATCTGATCAGTCAACGACTGCACCAGATCAGCAAGCTCCGACCGAGCCATCCCGGCCCGCTCATGCGAAGCCACCACCCCAGAAGACCGACCACCCTCGCCGGTAGCCCGCTTCCCCCGAGACTGGTTCCGCCCAGACCCACCAACCGGAACCTCGTCCTCGACCTCGGAGTACACCGCCTCCAGAATGTCGGTGATCTTCTTCCGCAACGGCTGCGGATCAATCCCGCGCGAGGTGTTGTAGGCGACCTGCTTCTCGCGCCGCCGGTTGGTCTCCTCGATCGCGTGCCGCATCGAGTCGGTGATCTTGTCCGCGTACATGTGGACCTCACCGGACACGTTACGAGCCGCACGACCGATCGTCTGCACCAGCGAAGTGCCGGACCGCAGGAACCCTTCCTTGTCCGCGTCGAGGATCGCCACCAGCGACACCTCGGGCAGGTCGAGGCCCTCCCGCAGCAGGTTGATGCCGATCAGCACGTCGAACTCACCGAGCCGCAACTGCCGCAGCAGCTCGACTCGCCGCAACGTGTCGACCTCGGAGTGCAGGTACCGGACGCGGATCCCCAGCTCCAGCAGGTAGTCCGTGAGGTCCTCGGCCATCTTCTTGGTCAGCGTGGTGACCAGGACGCGCTCGTCCCGCTCCGCCCGCTCCCGGATCGAGTGCACCAGATCGTCGATCTGCCCCTCGGTCGGCTTCACGACGACCTCGGGGTCGACCAGGCCGGTAGGCCGAATCACCTGCTCGACGAACTCACCGCCGGACTGCCCGAGCTCGTACGGGCCTGGCGTCGCCGACAGGTACACGACCTGGCCGATCCGGTCGGCGAACTCCTCCCAGGTCAGCGGGCGGTTGTCGAGCGCGGAGGGGAGGCGGAAGCCGTGTTCGACGAGGTTGCGCTTGCGGGAGGCGTCGCCCTCGTACATGCCGCCGATCTGCGGCACCGTCACGTGCGACTCGTCGATGACCATCAGGAAGTCGTCGGGGAAGTAGTCGAGCAGCGTGGCCGGCGCGGTGCCGGCGCCGCGGCCGTCGATGTGGCGGGAGTAGTTCTCGATGCCGTTGCAGAAGCCGACCTGGCGCATCATCTCGATGTCGTAGGACGTGCGCATGCGCAGGCGCTGGGCTTCGAGCAGCTTGCCCTGCCGTTCCATCTGGGCGAGCGTCGTCTCCAGCTCGGCCTCGATGTCGCGGATGGCGCGCTCCATGCGCTCCGGGCCCGCCACGTAGTGGGTGGCGGGGAAGATCCGGAGGTCGGAGACCTCGCGGACGACGTCGCCCGTCAGCGGGTGCAGGTAGTAGAGCTTGTCGATCTCGTCGCCGAAGAACTCGACGCGGACCGCGAGCTCCTCGTAGGACGGGATGATCTCCACCGTGTCGCCGCGCACCCGGAACGAGCCGCGGGTGAACGACATGTCGTTGCGGTTGTACTGGACGTCGACCAGCAGGCGCAGGAACGCGTCGCGGTCGACCTCCACGCCCGTCTCCAGCCGGATCGAGCGGTCGAGGTACGACTGGGGCGTGCCCAGGCCGTAGATGCACGACACCGAGGCGACCACGATCACGTCGCGGCGGGTCAGCAGCGACATGGTGGCCGAGTGGCGGAGGCGCTCCACGTCCTCGTTGATCGAGGAGTCCTTCTCGATGTACGTGTCCGTCTGCGGGATGTACGCCTCTGGCTGGTAGTAGTCGTAGTAGCTGACGAAGTACTCCACCGCGTTGTGCGGGAAGAGCTCCTTCAGCTCGTTCGCCAGCTGGGCGGCCAGGGTCTTGTTCGGCGCCATGACCAGCGTGGGGCGCTGCAGCCGTTCGACCAGCCAGGCCGTGGTCGCCGACTTGCCGGTACCCGTGGCGCCGAGCAGCACCACGTCGCGCTCGCCGGTGCGGACGCGGCGTTCCAGCTCGTCGATGGCCGCGGGCTGGTCGCCGGCCGGCTGGTACTCGCTGACCACGCGGAACTGCCCGTCGGTGCGGACGATGTCGCCGACGGGACGGTGCTCGGAGTGCGCCTTGACGGTGCTCTCCTCTGGCGGGAGCTCGGTTGCGAAAGCCACGGGAAGCACGTTACGCCGGGGGTCTGACAATTTCAGATCGGCGCTGGTCAGAGGCCCCTCAGTCGCACGGGCAGCAGTTGCAGTCGCAGCACTCGCAGCCGTCGCAGTCGAGCGGGTTCTCCCTGCGCTTGTCGCTCCACGGACCGGGGAACGGGTCGCGGCAGCAGAACTGGCAGGTCCCGCACATGTAGAGGAACGCCCCGCTGCCGGCGAAGCACCCGCGCGGCCGGGGCACCGGGTTCAACCGCGGGAACGCCCACAACCCGCTACCCGGATTCGACCGCGAGGGCTTCTCCGGAGCGCGCCGCTTGCCGAACACGCGAGTGATCGACTCCTCCAGCTCGTGCACCAGCAGCTTGTGCACCAGCCGCGCGTCGGTGAACTCGACCTCGTCCAGCGCCAGCCGGATGCCCGTCACCGCGTCCAGACACAGCCGATGCGCCTCAGCGACCGAAGTCCCGGTGGCCAGCAACGGGTTCCACGCGCCGGCCGCGCGGTCGGACTCCAGGTCCTCCGCGGCGTCGATCAGGTGGGCAACCCGCCCGAACAGCCGCCCAACCTCGCGCAACGGCTCGACGTTGCCGGGCTTCCCGGCCAGCACCGCCGTCTGCGCCACCGCGAACCCGGTCGCGGTCTCCGTCGGCTCGGTCACCACCAGCACCGAGCTGCCCACACCGGCAGCCGCCTCGACGAGTGGCTGCCGCCGCACCGAGTCGACCATCACGGACGCGTCGAACCCCAGGTCGGACGCCGTGTCGAACCCCTTGGCAGCCCAGCGCTGCGCCACCGCGCGCCCAGCCCAGCCGACCTTGCCGGCCAGTCCGTCGCCGTCGTCCACGTGGTCGTGGATCTTCAACGACGCCAGCACCAGCGACACCGACGCCGCCAGCCGCGCGCCCGCCCCGATCGCCACGTCCGCGGACTTCAGCCCGCGCAACGCGCACGGCCCAGCGGACCTCCGCGACAGGCCGCTCTGCGCCTCGACCATCGCCGAGATCATCAGCCCGTCGTAGTTGGTGACGAGCCGCGAGACATGACCGTGCTCGTCGCGCAACGACAGACACATCCCGCACAGGTGCGCAAGCCACGCGGACCGCAGCTCAGCGCCCATTCGATTGCGGCAGGGGCGGATGATCCCGAACATGCGGCGCATCCTAAGTGGCCGTCTCAGGTTTCGATGGCAGTATCGGCCACGTGGCACACATCCATCCGCCGAAGATCGAGTACTTCGACCTGGACGCCAAGAGCAACACCGATCCCAAGGGGCAGTTGAGGAGCGTCGACGAGTACCGGCTCACCCCGACCGGCCTCTACATGTTCCGGCCGCTGGCGGGGCATCCGAAGATCAGCCACTTCGAGAGCTGGTTCCTGCCCAAGCTCAACATCCGGGTCACGCGGCAGTCCTGGCACCCCGGCCACGTGATCGACTTCGACTTCTACGTGGACGTCGTGGAGATCAACGCGATCGGCAGCGTCTGGAAAACAACGGACCTGTACCTCGACCTGATCGTCCGAACGGGTCACAGCGTCACCGTGCTGGACACGGACGAGTTGATCACCGCAGTTCAGCACAAGTTGATCACGCCTGAACGGGCGCAATGGGCGTTGGAAACCACCTACTCAGCGGTGTCCGGAATTTCAGCGCACGGTCACGATGTGGTCAGGTGGCTCACCTCTTCGGGTTGTCCCACCACCTGGCGTTGACACACCGGTTGATACACAGAGTGTGGTCGTCATCTGACCGTGACGTAACAAATCGACCCGGCGGGTAACTGGGCGCACTTATTTGACTACCCTCGGCGGCGTGGGAGCGGTCACTACACCTCAGCTGGTAGACGTCGTCGACACCATTTCGGGAGTGCGAACCTATTCGTCCGGTGGCTCGCGAACCCTCAGTTCGTGCGACGTCGAACGGTGGGGCCTCCGGATCGAACATCCCACCCCCGAAGACCCCTTCTCCGACGCCGAGGTCACCTGGCTGCTGCCCGAACTGGGCCTGCGCCTCACGACCTACCGCGCCCGCTCCCGGCACGCCCGCAGCGGCCCGAGCGTGCTCTCCGCCGTCCGGGTCGAGCGCGACCACCGCCACTGGCAGACCACGGACCTGTTGCTGGGCCTGGCAGTTCCCGGCGGCACCACGGCCCGCATCGTCCGCAGCGAGGAGTTCGCCGCCGCCGTCGCGGGCCGCGTCCTGCGCCCCGGCGACGCCGACCAGGCCCTGCGCACGGTCCACCGCACCCTCGAAGAGCTCAGCAACGTCAACCACAACCTCACGAGCTGGCTGACGTGGCACGGCATCTACGACGCCTGGCCGCCCTTGTAGGCCTGGACGCGCTTCACAGCCGTCTCCATCCAGGGATCCTTTGCCGCACCGTAGGCAAAGGCCGTGGAATCAGCAGCAAATCGTTGTGACAGCTGCAACTTGAGGTCCGCGTACTCCTCCAGCGCCTGCGCGTCGTGCCGCAGCCAGTCGCGGAAGTCGATCGCCCACCGCCAACCGGCCCCACCCTCGACCCGCACGTGCAGGTTGACCCGCCGCCCCGGATCCGCCCCGGCGTGCAACCGCTTGCTCCAGTCGCCCTCGCCGCGCGCCGTGTCCTCGTACTGCCCCAAATACGGAAAACCAGCCTGCCCCAACGCATCCCGCAGCGCGTCAGCCGTCTCCACGTCCTCGACCCCGAGCTGGAAGTCCAGCACGTCCTTGGCCGCAAGCCCAGGAACCGCAGTCGACCCGATGTGCTCGACATGCCGCCCACCAGCCGCCACGCTGATCCGCCGCGCCACCCGCCGAGCCTGAGCAGGCCACCGCTCGTCATACGGCACCACGATCGGCGCCCCCGACGCGTACGACTGCGTCCGAACGTTCTTCTCGAACCCCACCAGCCGATCCCACAACCCGGTGACGTCCGGAACCTCCCCCGAATTGTCCAGCCACACATCAGCAACAGCACGCCGCTGCTCATCCGTGGCCTGCGCGGCAATCCGCTGCCTCGCGTCGTTCTCGTCCATCCCCCGACTGCCGACCAGCCTGCGCAGCCGCGTCTCAGCATCCGCGTACACCACGATCACCAGGTGATACGCCGCCGCCAAATCCCGCTCCACCAGCAACGGAATGTCGTGCACCACGATCGCGTCCTCGGGAGCCTCAGCCATCCGCTGCCCGGTCAACGCCCCGATGCGCGGATGCGTGATCCCGTTGAGCGTCTGCCGAGCCTCCTCGGAAGCAAACGCCTTGGCCGCCAACGCCGCCCGGTTCAAGGTCCCGTCATCGTTCAGAACGTCCGCCCCGAACGCCTTGACGACCTCCTTGAGCCCATCACTGCCAGGCTCCAACACCTCACGAGCAAGCTTGTCCGCGTCGACGACAACAGCGCCGCGCTCCTCGAGCAGCCGCGCGATCGTCGACTTGCCGGACCCGATTCCGCCGGTCAACCCCACCCTGAGCATGTCGGTCAGGTTAGCCGGGCCAACGGCACCAACAGCACCGACACCACCGCCGCCACCACCGCGACCGTGCCAAAACTCGTGGCCGCCCCCATCGTCCCGATCACCGCGACCCCAAGCGCCAGCCCGAACTCCATACCCGTCTCCGACACCGCCGCCGCCGAACCCGCCTTCTCCACCGGCGCCGCACCAACGATGAGGTCCGTGCTCAACGCCATCACCGGCCCCTGCCCGAGATAAACCACCGCAAGACCGAGCACAGTCGCGTACGGCATGATCACGAACCCCACACCAGCCACCACCAACGCCGCCGCCACCGTCCGCCCAGCACCGAACCGGGCAGCCAGCCGCGGAGCCAGCACCGAAGTGACGATCATCGCCACAGCCGCGGGCAACAACAGCAACCCGGCCCGCAACGGCGAAAAGTGCTGCTGCAACTGCTGCGTGACCAACAGGTACATCCCCGCCGTGACCGCAGCGTCCCCCACCAGCACCACAACCGCACGCACGAACCGCCCCCGGAACAGCGCTGTCTCGATCAACGGCTGCGCAATCCTCCGTTGCCGCCACACGAACAACGCCCCGAACCCAAGCCCCACCACGGCCGGCACGACGTCGAAGTGCTTGATGCCGTACACCGTCAGCACCGTCGCCACCAACACCAGCGCGACGCTCAGCAGGTCCACCCGCTGCACCGGCCCTCGGTGTTCCGGCAGCACGAACGGCCCCGTGACCAGCACCAACATCATGACGGGCACCGCGACGAGAAACGCCGACCCCCACCACCACGTCTCCAACAGGGCGCCCCCGACCACCGGACCGAGCGCAACACCACCGGAAATGGCCGCCGCCCAGATCCCGATCGCCGTACCGCGCCGAGCCTGGAACATCGTGCTGATCAACGCCAACGTGGACGGCATCAACGTCGCCCCGGCGACACCGAGCAACGCCCGTGCCGCAATCAACGCCTCAGCGGTAGGCGCATAAGCGGCCAACACAGACCCGCCCGCGAACGCCGCCGCCCCGATGAACAACAGCCTGCGCCGCCCGATCCGATCGCCGAGCACCCCCATCGGTATGAGCAGCGCGGCGATCACGAACCCGTAGCTGTCGAGAATCCAGAGCAGCTCCGGCCCGCTCGGCTGCAAGCTCTTCGCGAGGTGCGGGGACGCGAGGAAGAGGATCGTGACGTCCATGGCGAGCAGCGCCGTGGGCAGCGTGAGAACCGCCAGCCCCAACCAGGACCGAATGCTTTCCCTTGATCGAGTTTCCATGATCCCGACGCTAAAGTCTCACATGGGTGTGAGAGTCAAGGGGGGAAACTCGCGTGCGAATCGGAGAGCTGGCGCGGCGCACCGGAGTGAGCCAACGGCTGCTGCGCTACTACGAAGAACAGGGCCTGCTGACACCACAACGCCAGCCCAGCGGCTACCGCGTCTACGCCGACTCCGACGTGCTGCGCGTGGCCCACGTCCGCACTCTGCTGGCGGCCGGTCTGTCCACGAACACCATCGCCGACGTGCTGCCGTGCATGGGCGTGGAAGGCGAACGCCTGATCGCCTCGATCTGCCCGGAACTGGTGGACGAACTGCTCGTGGAACGCGCCCGCATCGCCGAGTCCATCCGCGTACTGCAAGAGGCCCAGTCCGCCCTGGACGCGATCATCACCGCTACACCGGCGGCGTCATCGACTGCTGCGCCAGCACCGGCAGGATCGCGGTGAGCCGCTCCTTCGGGATGAAGTTGTGCCGGTTGCGCACCACGAACGTCGACTTCCCGAGCGACCCGATCAACAGCTGCTCGTCCTTGCCCTCGATCAACGTCCCCTTCTGCTTCCCGACGTCAACCTCGGTGATCTTCGCCCCGTCCTGCCGCTCAGCCTCGACGCTCTCGGTGACGCGCGTCCGAGCCGTGAGGTCGTCCGTGTAGGTCGACAGCCCGATGACGATCTTCGCGTCCGGCAGGTTCTTCTTCTCGGGAATCCCGTAGTAACAATCGATCTTGCCGGTCCGCCCGATCCCAGGCTCCTTGATGCCGATGATGATCCGCGGCTCGCCGGGCAACGCCTGCCCGAGCGTCGCGTTCATGACATCCACCGACACCACGAGCTCGCAGTCGTCCGGCAACGGCCGATCAACCATGGCCGGCACCTTGGACGCCGTGGTAGGCGGAGTGATCTTCGGAATCTGCGGCGGCGGCGCCTGGGTTTGCGGTGCCGCAGACTGGCAGGCCGCGCAGACCATCAGCGCCACAGCGCCAAGCACCACGAAGAACTTGTTCCCACGCATAGGTTTGCCAACCTACACAACGCCCAAAGCCCTCCACCACGGAGTGAACGGTGACGACGCGAAGGCGAAGCCAAGCCGATGCGAAGGCGAAGCCGAGGCGCTTGAAAGCTTGAGACGCGGTTCGGATGGGTCCTCGTCACGAGCCGCACCACCTACCCTCGAACCGGAAACCCCTACAACTCAACCTACTCAGAGGGTCCGACAAAAAAGTCGAAGGCCCCCGCGCCAAAGCACGGGGGCCTTCGAAGATCTAGCTGGCTAACTCACATACCGCCAGACAGCTTCTCCCGCAGAGCAGCAAGCTGCTCGTCGGAAGCCAGCGTGCCACCGGACTGAGCCGGCGCGCCAACGGAAGCCGACGGAGCGTCCCCACCCGAGGTGTAGTTGCCCGCACCCTCGGCCGAAGCCTCTTCCTCAGCCTCAGCGGCCTTGCGGATCTGCTTCATGTGGGCCTCGTAACGAGTGTGCGCCTCGGCGTACTGGCGCTCCCACTCCTCACGCTGCTTGTCGAAGCCGTCCTGCCACTCCTGGGTCTCCGGGTCGAAGCCCTCGGGGTAGATGTAGTTGCCCTGGTCGTCGTACTCGGCGGCCATGCCGTACTGGGTCGGGTCGAACTCGGTGTCGACCGTGAAGCCCTCGTTGGCCTGCTTGAGCGACAGCGAGATCCGACGACGGTCGAGGTCGATGTCGATGACCTTGACCATGACGTCGTCGCCGACCTGGACGACCTGCTCCGGGATCTCCACGTGGCGCTCGGCCAGCTCGGAGATGTGGACCAGGCCCTCGATGCCCTCGTCCACGCGGACGAACGCACCGAACGGAACCAGCTTCGTGACCTTGCCCGGCACGATCTGGCCGATCGCGTGGGTGCGGGCGAACTGGCGCCACGGGTCTTCCTGCGTGGCCTTCAGCGAGAGCGACACGCGCTCGCGCTCCATGTCGACGTCGAGGACCTCGACGGTGACTTCCTGGCCGACCTCGACAACCTCGGACGGGTGGTCGATGTGCTTCCAGGACAGCTCCGAGACGTGGACGAGACCGTCGACGCCACCCAGGTCCACGAAGGCACCGAAGTTGACGATCGAGGACACGACGCCCTTGCGGACCTGGCCCTTCTGCAGCTGGTTGAGGAACTCGCTGCGGACCTCGGACTGGGTCTGCTCGAGCCACGCGCGGCGGGACAGGACCACGTTGTTGCGGTTCTTGTCCAGCTCGATGATCTTCGCCTCGAGCTCACGGCCGACGTACGGCTGGAGGTCGCGGACGCGACGCATCTCGACGAGCGAGGCGGGGAGGAAGCCGCGGAGGCCGATGTCGAGGATGAGACCACCCTTGACGACCTCGATGACGGTGCCCTTGACGGGCTCGTCCTTCTCCTTGAGGGCCTCGATGGTGCCCCAGGCGCGCTCGTACTGGGCGCGCTTCTTGGAGAGGATCAGGCGGCCTTCCTTGTCCTCCTTCTGGAGAACAAGTGCCTCGACCTCGTCACCGACGGAGACAACCTCGGCGGGATCGACGTCGTGCTTGATCGACAGTTCGCGCGAGGGGATGACGCCCTCGGTCTTGTAGCCGATGTCGAGCAGGACCTCGTCCCGGTCGACCTTGACGATCGTGCCCTCAACGATGTCGCCATCGTTGAAGTACTTGATCGTCTTGTCGATAGCAGCGAGGAAGTCCTCCTCCGTCCCGATGTCGTTGATCGCGACCTGCTTGGGCGCAGCGGCAACGGGGGCGGTGGTGGTGTCGGTGGACATTAGGTAGGTGGCTCCGGTACGGATTGGCATTGAATGAGTGGTAGTGGTGCGCGCGCAGCATCGCAGCGACCTGGAATCCCCGACCGTTCTGGATCATGGGCAGCACTAACCCACTACGCGGGCGTTATCGTACGCGGCCGCGAGAGGTGTGAGCAAACCAGCCCCCATGTGAAGGAGCAGTGTGTCCAACCAGCACGCGAGCGCGGAGCAAGCGCTCGGCACGGCCGGCATCGTCAAGCGCGGAGCGGACGCCGCCGAGTCACGTGCGGCGAACCGCATCTGGTGGGACGCGGACGCGGACGACTACCACGACACGCACGGCGACTTCCTGGGCGCGGCCGACTTCGTCTGGTGCCCCGAGGGCCTGCGTGAGGAAGAGGTCCGCTTCCTCGGCAACACAGCAGGTCAGAGCGTCCTGGAGGTCGGCTCCGGCAGCGCCCCGTGCGCCCGCTGGCTCAAGGCCAACGGCGCCAACGTCACCGCGTTCGACATCTCCGCGGGCATGCTCCGCCACGCGCGTGAGAACAACGCCAAGACCGGCATCGACGTGCCCCTCGTGCAGGCCAGCGCTGATCAGCTGCCCTTCAGGGACGCGAGCTTCGACGCCGCCTGCTCGGCGTTCGGCGCCGTGCCGTTCGTGGCGGACGTTCAGGAGGTCTTCAGCGAGGTCGCCCGCGTGCTCAAGCCCGGATCACCGTGGGTCTTCGCGGTCAACCACCCGATGCGCTGGATCTTCCCGGACGACCCGGGCCCGCTCGGCCTCACCGTGACGCAGTCGTACTTCGACCGCACCCCCTATGTAGAGGTCGACGGCGAGGGCCACGCCACCTACGTCGAGCACCACCGCACGCTCGGCGACTACATCCGCGCACTCACCACCACGGGTTTCGTCCTCGAAGACCTGGTCGAGCCGGAGTGGCCGCAGGGGCACACGCGCGTCTGGGGGCAGTGGAGCCCGCTGCGGGGCAAGCTCTTCCCCGGCACCGCGATCTTCCGGACGCGCCTGACGTCGTAATCTCAACGCTCATGACCTCGGCACGCGGACTCGTGGCGGCCCAGTCAGCACGGTTCGCGTCACTGGACCCGTTGCTCCCGTCCGCCGTCGAACCGCCGACGGACGGCCACGTCATCACGGCAGCGCTCGCGGACGGCACGCGCGTCGCCGGGGTCATCAGCCACCAGTCCTTCGAACCCCACTCGATCACGCGGCTCTGGTCCGCGGCCGAGGTGTGGGAGCTGTTGCCGCTGGTCGGCACCACGCAGGGCATGGACGCGCTGCTCACGCGGTGGCGCCGGCACCTCGACGCGCAGGAGATCGGCGAGGACACCGCGTGCGTCGTGCACTGGCCGAGCCGCGACACGAAGGCCGCGCGCGCGTTCCTCGACCACGGCCTGGTGCCGCTGTCCGTGCTCGGGGTCAGGCTGCGCACGCCCGCGCCACGCGTCCCGCGCACGCTCACCATCCGCCGCGCCACCCCGCACGACCTGGAGACCGTGCTGGAGCTGTCGCTCGCGGAGCTTGAGTACTCGTCGTTCGTCGGCTCCACGATCGTGCGGCCGGAGGCACGCGCCCTGAAGAGCCGGGCCCTCGCCGAACGCCTCACCAACGCGAGCCCGATCTGGCTGGCCGAGCGCGACGGCATCGCGGTGGCGCTGGCCGAGTGCGCGATCGTGTCGTCCGAACCGGGTACCAGCGCGGCCATGCGCCTGCCCCGCGGCCGCTGGGGTTATGTGAACTGCCTCTCGGTGCTGCCCGGCGCCCGCGGCACCGGCATCGGCCAGCAGCTCGTCGCCCACGCCCACCAGGAGCTGCACCGCATGGGGGCGGTCGGCACGTATCTCTACTACAACCCGCCGAACCCGCTGAGCAGCGTCTTCTGGCCACGTCAGGGCTACCGGCCGCTGTGGACCGTCTGGGAAGTACGCCCCGCCTCCGCCCTTAGGTGACCTATGTCCGAGTTGCCACGGGGCCACGTCTGCGGGAGAATTTGTACTGACCGGTCAGTTTAAACGGAAGGTAAAGACGTGGAAATCCACGCAAGTCGCGCAGGCGTCAACGGGGGACATGGTCCCCTGCTCCGCCCGACTTCGCTGACCGTGAAACCCGGCGAGCTGACCCTGGTCGCGGGCGACCCCGGCACCGGCCACACCGCGCTCGGCCTGCTGCTCTCCGGCCGCATCAAGCCCTCGACGGGCACGGTGTCGCCGGACGCGAAGACGCTGCGCAAGCAGGTCGTGCTGATCGACGCCCCCGACGTGAACGAGCCGGAGGACGCGCTGACCCTGGCCGCCGTCGTCGGCGAAGAGCTCGCGATGAACGGCATGCGCTCGAGCAAGAAGGCGGTGCACGACTGGTTGGTCGAGCACGCCGCCGACGAGCACGCGGCCAAGCGCTTCGAACACGTGCCGGCGCAGACGCGGTGCGCGGTGCTGCTCGAGCTCGCCTCGGAGCGTCCCGGCGTCACGGCGCTCGTCCTCGACTGCCCCGACCGCTACCACCCCAACCCGCGCGAGTGGTTCGCCTTGGCGCACAACTACGTGACCCCCGAACGGTCCGTGGTCGCCCTGTGCTCGAACTCCTCCGCTCACATCCTCGACATCCCGCACGCGCGCCTTGGTGAGGACAACAACACCAAGATGGAGATCACCGCATGAGCGCCCTTCGCATGGCCTTCAACGAAATTCGCCGGGTCACGTCCGGCACCCTGCCCCGGCTCGCGGTGGTCGCGCTGGCCCTGGTGCCGCTGCTCTACGCGTCGCTGTACCTGTACGCCAACAAGGACCCGTACGCGAACCTCAACCAGGTCCCGGCCGCGCTGGTCGTCAAGGACAAGGGCGCCAAGGACCTCAACGCCGGCAAGCAGGTCGCGGACGAGCTGCTCAACGGCAAGAAGTTCAACTGGCACGTGGTGGACAACCCCGCCGACGCCGACGACGGCGTGCGCAAGGGCACGTACATCTTCGCGTTGACGCTGCCGGAGGACTTCTCCGAGGCGCTCACGTCCGCGGAGCAGAACAAGCCGCGGCAGGGCGTGCTCACGCTGACCACCAACGACGCCAACAACTACCTGGGCAGCACGATCGCGAACCAGGTCGTCGCCGAGGTGCGCCGCGCCGTCACGGCGAAGGTCTCCAGCCAGGCCGCGGACAAGCTGCTGCTCGGCTTCTCCACGATCCGCCAGGAGACGACCAAGGCCGTCGACGGCGCCACGCAGCTCGCGACCGGCAACGCAGAGCTGCGTGACAAGCTCAAGGAGCTCGACACCGGCGCCCAGCAGCTCTACCCCGGCTCGGTGACGGCCGCGAACGGCGCCGCGCAGTTGCGGGACGGCACGCACCAGATGCGTTCGCAGGCCTCCGTACTGCCCGACAGCACGCGTCAGCTCGCGAACGGCGCACGCCAGGTCGCGGACGGCAACGAGACCGCCGCGCGGCAGGCCGAGGAGTACGCGAAGAAGGCGCAGGCGTTGGTCGGCGTGCTCGACCAGGCCAACGGTGACATTGCGAACCGCTTGCGCGCCTTGGGCTTCTCCGATGCCCAGGTGCAGAACGTGATGTCCACGATCGGCCAGGTCCGCAAGCCGGTCGACGACGCCAACGGCAAGGTCCAGAGCGCGTCGGGCGATCTGCGCAAGCTCGCGAACGGCGCGGACCAGGTGGCCGACGGCGCCGAGCAGCTCGCGTCGAAGATGCCCGGCCTCTACGACGGCATCGTGAAGGTCGACGACGGCCTCACCTCTCTCGCGGACGGCAACGCGAAGATCCGCGACGGCCTGCAGAAGGTCTCCGCGGGCACGCCGCAGTTCGTCGACGGCTCCACCAAGCTCGCGGACGGCGCGGCTCAGCTGCGCGACGGCCTGTCCGGCGGCGTCAACAAGATCCCGAACGCGGACGACCCGACCCGTGCGGCCATCGCTGCCGCGATCGGTGACCCGGTGGCGGTGAAGGGCCTGTCCCAGACGAAGGCCGCCACTTACGGCGCCGGTCTGGCTCCGTTCTTCTTGGGCCTGGCGACGTGGATCGGCGCGTTCGTGCTCTTCCTGCTGCTGCGCCCGCTGTCACGCCGTGCGTTGGCCGCTGGGCAGTCCGCGTTGCGTGTCGCGTTGGGCGGTTGGCTGCCGGGTGCGTTGCTCGGCATCGTGCAGGTGCTCGTGATGTTCTCGGTGGTGCGGTTCGTGGTCGACATCGAGCCGTCGAACCCCTTCGGCACGTTCGCGTTCCTCGCGCTGATGTCACTGACGTTCGTGGCGATCCTGCACGCGCTGAACGCCACGTTCGGCGCCGTCGGCAAGTTCCTTGGCCTGATCCTGCTGATCCTGCAGCTGGTCAGCGCTGGCGGCACGTTCCCGTGGCAGACGATCCCGGCGCCGCTGTACCCGCTGCACTACGGCCTGCCGATGGGCTACGCGGTCGACGGCCTGCGTCATCTGATGTACGGCGGCGACCTCGGCGCCGTCGGCCATGACGCTTTGATCCTTCTCGCCTGGCTGGTCGGGGCCCTAGCCTTGTCATCCGTGGCGGCTTACAGGCAGCGGGTGTGGACAGCGTCGAGGCTGAAGCCGGAGCTGGTGCTGTGAGCGCGCGCACCACCGCGACCAAGCAGAAGCTCTTCGACGCGGCGTTGAAGCTGGTCGGCGAACGGGGCGCCGCCTCGGTGACGGTCGACGAGATCGCCGCGGAGGCAGGCGTCGCCAAGGGCACGATCTACTACAACTTCGCCTCGAAGGACGCCCTGGTAGAAGCCCTGCTCAGGCACGGAGTGGAGATCCTCGCGGGCCGGCTGCGGTCCGCCGAGAGCGCCGACGACTCGCTGGAGGCGCTGGTCGACGAGATGCTCGGCTTCTGGGCCGAGTACCCGGCGTTCGGCCAGCTCCTGGTCTCCGAGCTGTGGCGCACGCCGGGCCAGTGGCACGGCACTCTCTCGCTGCTGCGCGACGACATCGTGTCGATCGTGCGCGGTCAGATGAAGCGCCTGTCCGACGCGGGCCGCCTGCCGGAGGGTGTCGAGGTCGGCACCGCGTCGGCGGCGTTGTTCGGCACGCTGCTCGTGATCGCTCTGGACTGGCAGGTCTTTCAGCCGGAGCGAACGCGGGCGCAGGTGCGCGACTCGGTCATGCTGCTGGTGCGGGGAATGCGTTCTGGTCGGTGACCTGCATCGCGTTCAGCCGACGGATCACCTGGGCGCCGAGCACCGCGGCCGCGACGGACAGCAGTGCCGAGATCGTGGCGAACACCGCGAGCGCGACTCCGTACTGCGCAGACAGCGTCAGGGAGAAGTTCGAGGCGAGGAAGCAGATCCACCACAGCAGGACCAGGCCGCTCGGCTCGCGATGTTGCAGGCCGAGCGTGGGCTGCGAACGGTCGGACGCGCGCCAGATGTCCTGCATCACCGCGTAGGGGATGTAGAGGTTCACGACCGGGATCAGCCAGCCGATGACCACCCACACGTTCCTGAAGCGGTGCTGCTGGGGCGTGATGGCCTCGGCGTTGCGCCGCGCCCGGTTCATCCACAGCATGAAGAGGATTGCCGCGACGACGTACGCGACCAGCCAGATCCCCGACAGCACGTCGGCCACCACGGCGCCGAGCGGCGTGTACTGGTCGGCCTCGGCCGTGAGCCACAGGAACACCGCGACGAGGACCTTGGTCGCCGCCACGACGCCGATTGCGATCGTCGCTGCCAGCCCGGCTCGGTGCATCGTTCCCCCAGGTAGTCGCGCTCCCGACAGCGGCGTGGAGCGTAACCGATTACTGCCCGATCGAGCGATGCGTTTGGTCGTGCGGGGCTAAATGGCCGCCGGTACGAACAAGAGATGCCGAAACTGCTGAGTCTCGCCGCCGCACTGCTCGTGTCCGCCGCCCTCACGACGACGCCGGCGGTGGCCGCCGAGCCCGTGACGGCCACCGCCGACTTCCAGGAAGCCCTGTTCTCCCCAGTCGACGGTGTCCTCGACTTCGAGGAGACAGCCGACGGCATCAAGGTCACCGGCAAGTTCCAGAAGGGGTTCGCCGCCACCGACCCGGACGACTACCAGGTGCAGGTGCTCGACAACGCGACGGTGATCGTGGACTTCAGCAAGGACTTCCAGAAGGTCGCCGAGATCGCACCACCGGCGGTCGAGGAGTTCGAGTTCACCACGAAGACCAAGCAGAAGATCGCCGACATCCGCAACGAGGACGTTGTGGTGAAGCAGCTCGTGGACGTGGCAGCGGGCATCAAGGTGCAGGCCGAGATCGGCCGCGCGAAGGTCGTCAAGTAGCGGTCAGCGGGCGTCTTCGTAGTGCAGCGAGGGCGCCCGCCCTTCCAACGCCCGTTCGACGGCGTCCAGTACGGCACGGCTCGTGCGTTTCGCGGCGTCGTGGGCGAAGTGACCGAGCAGCACCTGCTGCGTCGGATGAGACAGCACCGGGTCCGGCACCGGCGCGTGCGTGTGCACCTCCACCACGGGCGCGTTCTCGGCCAGCAGACGTTCCACAGCCCGCAGAACACCCTCGCGATAGCTGTCGTGCACCCACGCGACCAGCAGGTTCACCGGCCGTCCGGCGAGCTCGTACTCGACCTCCGACGCGAGCTCAGCCGGCTTGGCCCAGTCGGCGCGCACCCACGTCGGCCGATGACCTCGCGAGATCGAGGCCCGCGCCGCCCGGCCAGGACCCGAGTCGGCCATCAGGGGCTGGGTCCGCGACGGCAGCAGCACCTGCCACCCGCGTTCCACCAGCCGTTGCGCGCAACCGGCCAGCATGCCGGTCCCGCCGAGCACCAGAGCCGTTCTCACCGAGCACGCTCCTCCCCGACCGAGGCCAGCGGCCCGGCCAGCCACCGCTCCACCTGCCCCTGCCCGCACAACCGCACGACCACGATCTCGTCGACCAGGGCGAGCACCCTGTCCCGGTTGCGCCGGTAGGTCTTCCAGCCCCACCTCAGTATGTGCTCGGAGTCCGTGAACACCGACCACAGCGACGATTCCTGGTTACCGTTCCACAACTCCACCCTGCCCGCGCGACGTCTGACCGTGCGCCTGACCAGCCGGCCCATCACGGTCGCGAACGGATGATCGAGCCACACCACGGTGTCCGCGCGCTTGAGCAGCACCGGCCGGGCGTCGTGGTACTGGAACTCGGTGACCCAGGCCGGCTCGTCGGCGAACGCGAGGACGTCGGCCAGGAACTCGGGTCTCGGCGTCCACTGTGGACCCCAGTAGAGGCTGTCCAGCTCCACTCGCCGCAGGTCGAGCGACGAGGAGATGCGCCGGCAGAGCGTCGACTTGCCGGATCCGGTGTTGCCTGCGACGAGGATGCGCCGGGGCACGTGCGGCAGCGGATCAGCTGGTCCGAGCAACGGCATCGAGCCAGGCTAGCGAAAGCACAAGACGAAAACAGGGCCCCCGGAACACCGGAGGCCCTGCCTTCAATCAAGCCGCGTCAGAGAGCGGTGACGTTCGTCGCCTGCGGGCCCTTCTGGCCCTGCGTGACGTCGAACGAGACCTTCTGGTTCTCCTCGAGGCTGCGGTAGCCGCCACCGTTGAGGGCCGAGTAGTGGACGAAGACGTCAGCGCCGCCGTCCTCGGGGGCGATGAAGCCGAAGCCCTTTTCGGCGTTGAACCACTTGACGGTGCCGTTAGCCATGTACTGCTCCTTCAATACTGAAGAGCAAGCCGCACTTTACGGCTGCTCCGTGGTTGGTCGTGAGCCGACCGCCCCAACCGTGAAGAAGGAGAAGCGCTCGCAACTGAAGTTCGGCGAGCGTGAAATGACACGAACACAAAACCGCAACCGTCAGACAGTCTACCCCATGTCGGCTGACAGCTACCGGCGCTTCCGCTGAGGCACCGCGAACCGCTCCTGCATGTGCGTGATCCGCCAGATCAGGAAGCACGCGAGCCCGGCCGCACCGAGCGCGCACAACGTGGAAAGCGTGGAAAACACCACGTAGACAGGTGTGTCGAGCATCAACGACTCGAACACGTCACACAGCACCATCGCGAGGAACGCGTACTGCCACGGCTTGATCAACGGGCTGGCCACGCGCTGGTCGAACGGCACCTCGCGTTGTCCCGGATCGCTCGCCCGCCACACCTGCGACACCGTCCGCACGCCGTGCAGGGCGATCGCCTCGGCGTTGTGGGTGGCGCTGCGGAACCACAGGAACGACGCGACCGCCGCGGGCACCATCAGCACGATGGCGAGGAAGCTCCACGAGGACGAGCCGCCCTGCCAGTCGGTGATCGTGCCCCAGACGGACGCGACGGCGACCAGCGCGATGAGGCCCTGGCTGACGTAGCCGGTCAGCCGGACGTCCCTCAGGTCGATGTAGGTGTCCAACGCAAACTCCCGGTGCACGAGCGGACCCGGCGGGAGACTACCGCCCGAAACCGCAGCCCAGCTCGGTGAAGGTCGCGATCTTCTCCGCAGCGCGCACGACCACCTCGTCGATGCCGTCCAGCACGACCCGCTCGCCGTCGCGGCGGGCGGGCACCAGCGACACGTCCGCCTTGCTGCAGGCCTCGACCACGGACGTGAACGCGCGCGCAGCTGCCAGTGGCGCCACGAGCGGCTCGCCGGTCTGCCGGTGCCGGATGAGGTTCTCCAGCAGGTCCACCGGCGGGGAGACGGCCATCCGGTGGTCGTTCACCGTCAGCCGGTCGTCGTCGTACCACCACACGGCCTGCCCCAACGACCCGTGCACCAGCACCACGGGTGGCAACGATGTCGACGCACAGAGCGTCGTCGCGACCACCACCGGAGGCGCGCCATCGGCCGTGACGCGCACACAGGCCGTGTCGTCGGCGGTGATCGTGTCGCGGCACCGGAACAGCTCCAGCTCGACGCCGAGATCCGTGCGCTCCTCGACGTCGGCGAGCAACAACACGTTCTGCAGGGCGTGCGCGAACGGGTTCACCAAGGTCCCGTCCTCGCCCTGCCGCCCCGCCCACGCAGCACGCGAGTAGTAGGAGTCCGAGCGCACCCAACGCCCGGCAGCCCCTATGCCCGAGATGTCGCCCAGCGCACCGGACCCGATCAACGAGCAGAGCCGCCGGTACGAGCCGGTCCCCTGCGACTGGAACCCGACCTGGCACACCAGCCCGCGGGCGGCACCAGCCGCCGAGATCTCGTCGAAGTCCGCCACGGACAACACCGCCGGCTTCTCCACCAGCACGTCGCAGCCCAGGGCGAACGCGCTCAACACGAGATCGCGGTGCGTCGACGGCGGTGACGAGATCACCACGATCTCCGGGTGCAGCTCGGCGGCCAGCGACGGCAGATCCGGGTAGGACGGCACCGGCACGTCGACGTCGGCGACGTCCACGACTCCCACGAAGGTCGCTGTCCCGTCGTGGCCGAGCCGGAGCAGGTTCTCCACGTGCCGCGCTCCGTGCCCACGCGCCCCGACCAGCGCAACACGCATCGTCCTCACCCTTCTCGGGTGGACTCCGCAGCCAGCGCCAGGGGTCCGGCGATCACCAGCGCCAGCGGAGGCAGGGCCCACACCAGCACACCGGCGACCACCAACGCGGCCATCAGCATCGGACTAGGTGCCGCGAATTTCAATGCGCCGCGCCAGCCAAGACGCGCTTGATCAAGAAGAAGTGCCCCGAATGCCGCCGAAGCGAGCAGAACGCCGCCACGAACGAACCACGGCGCAGGCAACACGGTGAGCACCAGCAGCACGTCCACCACCAGCACCACCCACAGCACCGCGAACACCACCCCCGGCGCCCACTGCACCCGCAACCGCGACCAGAACCGCCCGGCCGGAAGACCGCCCCGCAGGACGGCACAGCCCGTCCCGAACGCCGAGTAGGCCGTCACCAGTGGGAGCGAGGCCACGAACACGAACAACCCCACCAGGAGGGCATCCGCCAGCGACTCCAGCCGGTTCATCCCTTCAGCCCCGTCGTGGCCACGCCGGCGACCAGGAACCGCTGGAACGCCAGGAAGAACAGCCCGATCGGCACCAGCGACAGCACCGACATCGCGAACATCGGCCCGTACGACGAGGACGACGTCTGGTCGATGAACAGCCGCAACCCCATCGGGATCGTGTAGTTCTCGGTCGACGACAGGTAGATCAGCTGCGAGAAGAAGTCGTTCCAGGTCCAGATGAACGTGAAGATCGCGGTCGTCACCATCGCGGGCTGCGACAGCGGCAGCACGACATACCGGAAGTTGCGGATCGGCCCGCACCCGTCGATCTTCGCCGCCTCGTCCAGCTCGTAGGGGATCCCGCGCATGAACTGGACCATCAGGAACACGAAGAACGCGTCGGTCGCCAGCAGCTTCGGCAGGATCAGCGGCACGAACGTGTCGATCATCTCCAGCTGCTGGAACACCACGTATTGCGGGATCAACGTGACGTGCGCGGGCAGCATGATCGTGACCAGCGCGAACGCGAACAGCGGGCCGGAGAGCCGGAACCGCAGCCGGGCGAACGCGTAGGCCGCCAGCGAGCACGACACGACGTTGCCGACCACCGCACCCGAAGCCACGATCGTGGAGTTGCCGAGGAACGTCCAGAACGACTCGCCGCCCGCACCTTCCAGTGCGCCGGCGTACCCATCGGTGGTCACACGCCCCGGAAACAGCGAGCGCAGGTTCGACACCAGGTCCTCGACCGGGGTCAAGGACGCCGAGATCAACCACACGATCGGGTACAGCACCAACGCCAGTCCGGCCAGGCACAGCACGAAAACCGCGACGCGCTTCACCGTTCGTCTCCGTAGAACACCCAGTACCGCGAGGTCCGGAAGAGCACCGCTGTGATCAACGCGATCGCCACCAGCAGCACCCACGCCATCGCCGACGCGTAGCCCATGCGGAACTCCGTGAACCCGCGCTCGTACAGGTAGAGCGTGTAGAACAGGGTCGAGTCGGCCGGTCCGCCGCGGCCACCGCTCACCACGAACGCCTGGGTGAACGCCTGGAACGCGTGGATCGTCTCCAGCACGAGGTTGAAGAACAGCACCGGCGACAGCATCGGCAGCGTGATCGACCACAGTCGCCGCCACCAGCCCGCGCCGTCCACCGCGGCCGCGTCGAACAGGTCGCGCGGGATCTGCTGCAGGCCGGCCAGGAAGATCACCATCGGCGCACCGAACTGCCACGCCGACAACAGCACGATGGTGATCAGCGCGTAGTCCGGCGTGTCGACCCAGGTGTCGAAGATCGCCCGCCAGGCCAGCGCCAGCCCGACCGACGCGCCGAGCAACGACGGCGCGTAGAAGGCCGAGCGGAAGAATGCCTGTCCCTTGCCGCGCAACGAGTTCAGCAGCAACGCGACGGCCAGCGCCAGCACCAGCTTCAACGGCACCGACCACACGACGTACTTCAGCGTGACGACGACCGAGTCCAGGTAGCGCGGATCGTCGCCGAAGAGCTTCGCGTAGTTGTCGAGGCCGACCCACTGCGGCGAGTTGAAGAGGTCGTAGTCGGTGAACGACAGGTACAGCGACACGACCATCGGCGCGACGGTGAGCCCGATCGCGCCGAGCAGCCACGGCCCGAGGAACAGGTACGCGACGCCCTGCGAGTTCTTCGGCCGCCGAGGGGGCGCGCCCTCGGCGACCGACCGCACCGGTGCGGGAGACACCCGCTCGGCGAGCACCACTACTTCAGCGCTTCTTCCGCGTCGCGCCAGAACTCGTCCAACGCCTGGTCGATCGTCTTCTTGCCGAACACGACCTCTTCGTGCTTGCGCTGCATCAACTTGTAGATCGTGCCGTCACCCTTCGGCGGCGCCGCCGGTGCGTCGCCGAGCTTGGCGTCGACCGACTTCTGGTACTCGAAGATCACTTTGTTGGCGCCGCTGAGGTTCTGCGCCACGGCCTCGCGGATCTTGAGGTTCGCCGGCAGGCCGCGGTTCGCGCCGAGGATCTTGCCCGCATCCGGGTCGTTCAGCAGGAAGTCGATCAACTTGACCGCCGCGTCCTTGTTCTTGGTGCGGGCGGACGCGCTGATCAGCTGCGACGGCTTGCGGTACGAGCCGAGGGTTTCCTTGCTGTCGCTGGGGTACGGGCCCAGCTTGAGCTCGTTCGGCCGCACGGTGTTGTAGCCGCCGTAGAGGCTGTCGTAGGTGTGCTCGGACGCGGACAGCTTCTTGCCCATCGGCGTCTGCTCGGCACCGGCGTTCAGCGTCGTCACCAGCTCCGGCGGCGTGGTGGCGTTGCCGTCGCGGAAGTCCTTGGAGAGCTGCCAGAACGCCTTCAGGTCGTCCTTCGCGTAACCGAGCTCGCCGTCGTCGGCGTAGAGCTTCTTGCCGCGCTGCCGCAGCCACGTCTCGAAGACGTCCTCGGTACCGCCGAAGTCGGTCGCGCCGGCGATCTTGCCGCCGGTGCTCGCCTGGATCTTCGCCGAGCGTTCTTTGTAGTCGGCCCAGCTCCAGCCGATCGCAGGTGCCTCGGCTCCGGCCGCCTCGAACAGCTTCGGGTCGTAGACGATCGCGGTGGCGTTCTGCGCCAACGGCATCGCGACCTGTTTGCCGTTCAGCTTGCCGCTGCCGATGAAGCCGGCGTTCCAGTCGGTCGTGCGGATCTCCTTGCCCACGTACGGGGTGAGGTCCAGCAGCACGTTGCGGCCCGCGTACTCGTTGAGGTAGCGGTAGTCCATCTGGATCACGTCCGGCGCGTTGCCGCCCGCGATCTCGGTGGAGAGCTTCTCGAAGTAGTTCTGGAAGTTCTGGAACGACGTCGCGACCTTGATGTTCGAGTTGCGGCTCTCGAACAGCTTCACCGCCTCGTTGGTCACCTTGGCGCGGTCGTCGTTGCCCCACCAGATGAAGCGGATCTCGGCCTGGCCGTTGCTCGCTGATCCGCCGCCACAACCAGCCGCCGCCAGCACTGTGCACAACAGCAAGCCCACAACCTTGTGCGCTTTCACAGGTCTCCTCTCATCGGAGATCGATGATGTCGACGACGCGGACCGGTTCTCCGGTCTCGAAGCTGCGGTTGGCGGCGAAACCAGTCAGCAGCGAGAGGGTGCCGTCGTAGTGCGTTGCCTTGCGTCCCAACGGGTCTTCCTGTCCGGGCGGTCCGTACAGCGCGTCGACCATGCGCTGGTCGGCGCCGCCGTGACCATCCCGGTCGTACTCCAGCGGGATCTCTTCCCGTTCCTCGAACAGCCGTTGCACGGAGAGCTTCGCCCACCCGTCCTCAGGGTTGGCGTTCACACCGTGCACGGTCGGCTGCTGGCTCGACACCCAGGAGTTCTCGACGACCTCCAGTTCGAGTCGCCCCTTGCTGCCGTTGACCATCAGCCGATAGCCCTCCCACGGCGAGTAGGCCGTGAGGTGGTACGTCAGGTTCGCGCCGCTGGCGTAACGCACGAGCACCGACATGTCGTCCTCAATGGACACACCGGGCTCGAACGGGTTCTGGTCGCGGCGGTAGCCGTCCTCGTGCTGCGCGTCGAGGTAGAGCTTCTTGAGCCAGGCGTTCTGCTCCAGCTTCAAGGCGAACCGGTCGTCGTCGGTGTAACCGTGACGCTTGCCGTTTTCCGCGCCGTAGAAGAACAACCGGCCGTGCGCGTACACGGTTTCCGGAGTCGACCCGACCCACCAGTTGAGCAGGTCGAAGTGGTGCGTCGCCTTGTGCACCATGAGGCCGCCGGAGTTGGCCTTGTCGCGGTGCCAGCGGCGGAAGTAGTCGGCGCCGTGCCGGGTGTCGAGCAGCCATTCGAAGTGCACGGACCCGATCTCGCCGACCGCACCGTCCGCGAGCAGTTCGCGGACCTTCTCGTGGATCGGGTTGTAGCGGTAGTTGAACGTGACGGTGACGTTGCCGTCGTTGCGGTGCACCGCGTCGAGGATCTTGCCAGCCGACGGCACGTCCGTCGTCATCGGCTTCTCGGTCACGACATCGCGGCCGGCGTCCAGCGCCTCGACGACGTACAGGTCGTGGAACCGGTCGACGGTGGTCACGACGACGACGTCGACCTGCTGCTCCTCGAGCATCTTCAGGTAGTCGCCCGCGTCGTACGTGGGGACCGGCTCGACCCCCAGCTCAACGAGCCGGTCGTTGTGGACGTCCATCCGGGTGCGGTTCACGTCGGCGAACGCGACGAGCTGACAGGTGGCCGCGTGCTCGACCGCGATGGCGTGGATGTGCCGCTCCGCCCGTGAGCCCGTGCCGACCACGGCGTAGCGCCTGCGAGCCATCGCAAACCTCCCCGGTAAACGGTTTCCACACGCTAGCCGCACCGGCCCTGACCTCGTCAAGGTTCTACGAAAACCTTTTCGCTTGTTTCATGGACATGAACCGTCCCGGTCCGTATGAAGACGTCATGCCAACCCCTGTGGTGCTCGACTGCGACCCCGGCCACGACGACGCGATCGCGATCCTGCTCGCCGCCGGCTCACCCGAGATCGACCTGCGCGCGATCACCACCGTCGCCGCCAACCAGACCCTCGACAAGGTCACGCTGAACGCGCAGCGGATCTGTTCGGCCGCCGGAATTTCGGTGCCGATCGCGCGCGGCTGCGCCCGGCCGTTGGTGCGGCCGCTGTACGTCGCGGAGGACATCCACGGTGAGTCCGGAATGGACGGACCGGCGTTCGGCTCGGTTTCCGTTGGCGTGGTTGAGGAGCACGCGATCGACGTGATGCACGCGAACATGCCGGCCACAGTGGTCGCGACCGGGGCGTTGACGAACGTGGCCGCGTACCTGACCCGCTACGGAACCGGAGCGGTGCGCGAGATCGTGTTGATGGGCGGCTCGACCGAGCGCGGCAACACCACGCCGTACGCGGAGTTCAACATGTACGTCGATCCGGAGGCCGCGCAGATCGTCTTCGACAGCGGCGTGCCGGTCACCATGATCGGGCTGAACGTGACGCACCAGGCGCTGGTGACGCCGGAAGTCGTGGCGCGGTTGAACGACACCGGACCGCTGGGGCGGATCTGCGGCGACCTGATGACGTTCTTCGCGGCGACCTACCGCGAGGTGTTCGGGTTCGCGGCACCGCCGTTGCACGACCCGGTGGCGGTGGCGCGGGTGATCGACCCGACGCTGGTGACGTGCGTCGAGGCGTTCGTGGGCGTCGAAACCACCGGCACGTTCACCCGCGGTGCGACCGTGGTCGACCTGCACGGCAGGCTGGGCCGGAAACCGAACGCGCAGGTGGCCGTGGGACTCGACGTGGACCGGTTCTTCGACCTGGTGATCGACGCTGTGGCCCGACTCACGTAACGGCGTTGACCCCTGCGCGATGATAGGTCCGAGTGCATCACACCTGGGGGAAAGACCATGACTGATCCTGTTCAGCCTGCGCAGACGCAGTTCGAGGCGTACACGCCTGCCTTCGAGCAGCAGCCCGCCACGCCCACGCCCACGCCGGCTCCGGCTCCGGCTCCGAAGAAGACCGGCGTCGTGGTGCTCGCGGTCATCGCCGTGCTGCTGCTCGGCGCGGCGGGCACGTTCGGCGCGCTCTACTTCGGCGCGAAGGGCGACGCGTCCAACCTGTCCAAGCAGGTCGAGGAGAAGAACCGCGAGATCGCGACCCTGACCAAGGACGTCAAGGCCGGCAAGGACGAGGCGGCCAAGGCCGTCGACGCGCAGAAGAAGGCCGAGACGGACGCCGCGTCCGCGCAGAAGTGCCGTACCGCGGCGAAGTCGCTGATGGAGGCCGCCCTCGCGCAGGACGACACCAAGGGCGAGAAGGCCATGACGGAGATCTTCACCACCTGCTGACCCGAGAATCTCCGGGAGAAGAACCATGAGTGAGCCCGAACGGGCGTCACTGGCAGAGGTGTTCGCGCCGCCGGCCCAGCAGCAACCAGCGGCGGCTCCGGCCGCCCCGGTGCGGTCCAAGAAGACCGCTGTCGTGGTGCTGGCCGTCATCGCCGCGCTGCTGTTCTGCGCGACCGGCGTGTCCGTCACGTTCTTCTTGATCGTTCGGAAGAACGCCGTCGAGATGGTGAAGGTGATCGAGCAGCAGGACCGCGAGATCACCGACCTGTGGGAGAAGGCAGAGGCCAGCGAGGAAGCGGCGGCCAAGGCCCGCAACGAGCGCGAGACCACCAGGTTCGAGATCGCCAGGGCGGACAAGTGCCGACTCGCCGCGAAGGCGTACAAAGAGGCCTCGTTCACCGACGACCAGGCGAAGCTCCAGGCGACGTGGAACGAGATCTACCTCAACTGCTGAGCCAGGACATGCGAGAAGGGCCGCGACTGAAGATCAGTCGCGGCCCTTCTCGCGTTCGTCAGGTCAGCTGATCGCGCGGTCGCTCAGCAGCGCCCACTGGCTCCAGCCCGCCTTCTCCTTGTAGAAGCGGCGAAGCAGCTTGCCGTCGTCGGTCCGCGCGAAGACCTCGACCGTCTTGGTCTGCGCGTGGTACATCGCGGTCGGCGCCTCGGCGACCTTCGTGGTGCCGAGCTTGGCCCAGGTGGTGAAGCCGTTGGCGGTGGCGCGGGCGTGCTCCACGATGCCGCCCTCGCCGAGCTGCACGACGTCGATCGAGCCGGTCGTCGTGTTGAACACCGCCGACGGCGCGCCGGTGCCCTTGCCGCCCAGCGACTTCCAGACGCCCGCCGCGTACTGCTCGACGCTGCCGGACGCGGTGCGCACGAAGACCTGGTCGACGGCGACGCTCGGGTCGCTCACGATCTTCGTCTCGCCCTGGTCCTGCCACTTCTCGCCGTCCCACTTGACGAGCTTGTCGTCGGCGGAACGCGCGTAGAGGTGCTGGTCGGCGACAGCCGGGTTGCCCTGGATCCTGGCATCGCCCACCGGCGCCCACTTGTCCGTGAAGCGCAGCAGCGCGCCGTCCGCGCCACGAGCGAGGACCTCGACGGCCTTGGTCTTGTCGTTCCAGAACAGGACCGGCTCGCCCGCGACGGCCGTGTCGCCCAGCGCGACCCACTTGCCGTCGACGCGGCGGTAGATCTTGTCGTCGGAACCGCGCGCGAACACCTCGACGATCTTCGTCTGCGGGTTCATCAGCGCGACCGGGTCACCGGCGAAGAGCTCGGGCCCGAGCTGCTGCCAGCCGTTCCAACGGCTCGTCTTGTGGAAGTTCGTGATGATCGTGCCGTCCGCGGCGCGCGCGTAGATCTCCAGCTGCTGCTGCCCGGTGTTGGAGATCTGCGGGCCGGCGTTGACGACGGGCTTGTCCGTCACCGGGGTGTCGCTGGTGGTGCCGTCGCCGCCGGCCTCGACGAGGCCGTTGTAGCGCAGCGGCACGTACCGCTTGGCCGTGCTGGCGCTCCAGACGCGCTGGACCGGGCGGGAGCCGTCCGGACCGGCCTGCTCGCGCACGATCGGCCGGGTCTTGGCCGCGTCTGCCCAGCCGATGAACAGCGCGACGTGGTTCTCGCGGTCGTTGAGCGCGTCGCCGGGACGGAGGTCGTCCCAGTCGATGCGGTGCGCGACCTGCTCGAGGATGTGGGTCGTGTAGGAGATGCGCAGGCCCCAGGCCATCGAGATGAAGCCGGAGCAGTCGGTGCGGTAGGCGCCGTACTTGTTGCCGAAGCAGTCGCTCTGGCTGTACGGCACGCGGGCGCTGATCCACGTGCGCGACCGCGCCAGGACCTCCGACCGCGTGATCTTTGAGTTGGCCTCGTACGTCCCGCAGACCACCCCGCCCTCGGCAGCAGCGACCGCGACGTCTGGCATCGCCAGCGTCGAGCCGAACGTGATGGCCGCTGCGGCGACCGCCAACATCCCCCACGACTTCATGCGGGCCACCGTAGCAAGACGATGTGAGATTTTGGTCCAGTCGAACGTCCCTAGTTCCGACTCACTGCCCACTTGGGTGACGATCTTGAACTACCTGCTGCGGAGCGGTTACCGGAGGCAGAAGACTCGCCGGACGGTCAACGGTGAACGGCCGGCCGAACCCGCGGGCAGCGAACTCCGCCCGTGCGGGCGACTGCTCGTTCACGGTTCCCGAACGTTGACGTAGCGGCGCGGCGCGTACAGCTGGGCGCCGGCCTCGTACGGATAGGTGACGGAGCGCAGGCGGGTGCGGTGGCCGCCCGCCTGTTCGTACGCCCAGTACCGGTCGGCTTCCTCCGCCCACGCCGCGAAGATCACGACGTGCCTGGTCAGGTTGGTGCCCTCCGCGCGGATGATCACATCGCCGGCCTTGAGCTCCTCCGGCGAGATCAGGCTGCTCACGAGGACCAGGCCCCGCGTGTCCAGCCCGCCGTGCCGGCCCTCGGGTCTACCCGGCAGGCCCCACGCCATCGACACGAAGCCCGAGCAGTCGGCGCGGTAGATGCCGTGCTCGTTCTGGTGGAACTTCGTCTGGCTGTACGGAACCGAGTCGCGCAGCCAGGAACAGGCGCGCTCCACGATCTCGGAGCGGCTGATCAGGCGGCCGGCGGCACGTGCGATGGTCACGCGCCCATGGTCGGCGCACGACCTCTAAATCCCCTGCAAGCTGTCTATAAGGTCGGCGTCCGTGATCTCCGCGGTCACCCAGGCGAGCGGGTAGCTCAGCTGGATCGTGTCGATTTCCCTGGTCAGCCGCACGCCGGGGAGCACCTTGCGGACCAGCGCGAGCATGGCCTCGTTGTCCGGCAGCACGTCGCCGTGCAGTTCGGCGACGCCCATCCTGGCCGCGACCGAGGTCAGCTCCTCCAGCAACCGCCGGCCGACTCCGCGTCGTTGCCACAGGTCGACGACGGCGACCGCGATCTCCGCGGCGCACTCGTTGGTCTTGATCATCCGGGCGATGCCGACCGGGTCGCCGCCGATCCGGGCGCACACGGCCGCGTGCCGCTCGCCGTCCACGTCGACCAGCACCCGCCGGGCGGACGCGGTCAGACGCGGCGTCGGGGAGTGAAAGCGCAGGTAGCGGCTTCGTGCGGACAGTCCTTCGAACACGGCGTCGACAGCTTCCGGCGCGGTGTCGCGGTCGAGCTCGGTGACGCGCATGAGGATCAGCCCCCTGGGTTCGGAATCCGAACTGTAGCTGAGTTCGAAAAACGAACGCAAGGGATATCCTTGGTTCATGTCGTACGCGAGTTTCGCCAGCATGCCCTGCACCCTGAGCCGTCCCGCAGCGCTGCTGGGCGAGCGCTGGACGCTGCTGCTGCTCCGCCAGATCTTCCTGGGGACCCGCCGCTTCGAGGACTTCCAGACGACGATGGAGATCTCCCGCAGCGTGCTGACCGACCGCCTCAACGTGCTGCTACAGGAGGGCGTGCTCAAGCGCGTGCCTTATCAGGACGATGGCCGCACACGGTACGAGTACCGCCTCACCCAGAAGGGCAAGGACCTCTACCCGGTGCTGATGGCGCTGCGCACGTGGGGCGAGAAGTGGATGGCTCCCGAAGAAGAGGAGTCGTTCCACCTGCACCACCGCGACTGCGGCGGCGGCGTGCGGGCGAAGGTCGAGTGCACCGACTGCGGAGCCGAGCTGACCGCGCGGGACGTGCAGGTGACGGCGCGTTCGTAAACTTGTACTGACAACTGCCGAAGCCTGGGTGAACTCGAGATCCAGGCAGTTGCTGAAGCCGATTGCAGAACGCAAGTGTGCTTGTCATGACAAGAGCTGCTCTTGCGTTCCTGCTGCCCCTGCTGCTGATCACCCCGGCCGCCGTCGCGGAACCCGCGAAGACGCCGAAGGTGCTCGTCATCGGACTCGACGGCGCCCGCTACGACAAGCTGCTGTCGGCTGACACGCCCAACATCCACGCGCTGCTCGACCGCGGCTACGGCGCCCGCAGCGCGTTGTACGGGTCGGGCATGGCCCAGACCTCCAGCGGCCCCGGTTGGTCGACCGTGCTGACCGGCGTGTGGCCGGACAAGCACAAGGTGAAGGACAACTCCTTCGCCGGCAACGCGCTGGCGTCCCACCCGAGCTGGCTGGAGCGGGCCAACACCGCGAACCCGGCCCTGTCGACGTACGCGGCGGTGGACTGGAAGCCGATCGGCGACCAGATCCTCCGCAATGGCCAGGACCGCAAGTACGTGCTGGACGGCGACACGGCCGGCTACACCGGCAGCGACGAGAAGATCACCGTCGACGCCGAGCAGCACCTGCGCACCAACGCGGCGGACGCGTCGTTCGTGTACCTCGGCCAGATCGACATCGCGGGCCACGACCACGGCGCGGACTCCTCTCAGTACGCCGCGGCCATGCGCACCAACGACGCGCAGATCGGCCGACTGATCAGCGCCATCGAGTCGCGGCCGTCGTACGCGGCGGAGGACTGGCTGATCATGCTCACCACCGACCACGGCCACACGGCGGCGGGCGGCCACGGCGGTGACTCGCCGGAGGAGCGGATGACGTTCGCGATCTCCACGGGCTCGGCACGTCCCGCGGTGGCACCGAAGCTGGTCGACGTGGCGGCAACCGCGTTGAAACACCTCAACGTTTCGGCTTCGTCGGACGGCTACGCGCTCGGCACCGCGCCGCTCGACGCGTTCGACTCGGTGACGTTGCAGCCGCGCCAGGACGAAACCGGTGTGCCTGCTTCGGTTCTCGGCTGGACGCACCGAGGTCCGGCGGGCTGGACGGTGACCACGGCGTCGTCGATGCCGCAGGGTGTGGCGGAGTGGCAGGGCTGGTCGTTCACGACCGACGACTTCTGGACCCGCACCGCGCCTTCACAACAGCGTGAGGTGAACGTGCGTGCGCGTGGTGTCTTCGCGGTCGCCGACCCCGACGAGTGGGACGACAAGGGTTCGCCGTCGTCGCGCGGCAAGTTCGACTCGACGATGACCTCGCCCGCCTACGACGTCACGGGCAAGTCGAGCGTCCGCCTCGAGTACGGCTCGCACTACCGGCAGGAGGACGCGCAGACCGGCACGGTCAGCGTGTCGTTCGACGGCGGCCCGGCGCAGATCGTCAAGACCCACAACGTGGACGGCCTCGCTCAGCAGATCTCGCTGACCGTGACCGTCCCGTCGGGTGCCCGAACCGTCACAGCGTCGTGGCGGCTCTTCGACGCCGGCAACAACTGGTACTGGGCCGTGGACGCCCCGCGCCTGTCGTGAGCTAAAGGGTTGAGCGCCACGCGGTGGCGCTCAACCCTTCCAGTTCGCCGGCCTCACGTGCGCCGAGCTGGGTGAACAACTCCTTGGCCCGCAACCACATCTCGTCGTCGCCAGTCGCGGCGGCGAGATCGCGCATCGTCCGTGCCCGCCAGATCGGCAGCCCCAGCTCGGTCCACTGACCGAGTGCGTCCTCGAGCAGTGCCGACGCTTCGTCGTCCCGGCCCTGAGCCAGCGCGGCCTCACCGAGCGTCCGGGTCATCAACGCGACGCCGAACCGGTCGCGCTGGCGCGTGCAGACCTCCAGGCACTCGGCCAAAAGGTCGTCCACGCTGTCGAGTTCGCCCGCCCGCAGCAACGCCTTCGCCAACGACTGGGCCGCGTACGTGGCACCGAGCTCGTCGCCGGCCTCGCGCAGGACCTGCTCGGCTTCCCGACTCAGCGCAACGGCTTCGGGGAACGCACCCGCGGCGCGGTGGCACAAGCTCAAGCCGCGCAACGCCAGCGCCGCACCGCGCTGGTCGTCCTGCGCCTGGTAGAGCTCGACGCACCGCTCGAACGCCCGCGTCGCCTCCGCCAGGCCGCCGTGGTCGCGGTGGATCGCGCCGACGCCGTAGCTGGCCGCCGCGACCACTCCCTTGTCCCCCAACGCGATCGCCTGGTCGAGCAGCTCGCGGGCGCGTTCGAACTCGGCCAGGTCGCGGTACACCGTGCCCATGCCGACGCACGCGACGGCGAGCGTCTCCGGTTCGTCGATCTCGGCCGCGATCTCCGCCGCCTGCTGGAAGCTCGTCAGCGCGGCCGCGAAGTCGTCCTGCTCGTAGCGCAACTGCCCGATCCCGGCCAGCAGCACGGCCTCGGCCCGGCGGTTGCCGCGTTCGCGGGCCGACCGCAGCGCCACCTCGTGCGTGCGCTGCCAGTTGCCGAACTCGTTGCGTGCTGCGAAAGGCGACGACAGCAGTGACGTGATCACGGTGGTGGTGAGTTCGTCGACGCCGAGGGCATGCGCCCGTTCGACCGCACGCACGACCGCGTCTGTCTCCGCGTGCAGCCAGCCGGTCGGATCTTCCTCGACGTCCTCTTCCAGCCGCGGGTCCAGCTCGATCTCGGTGTGCAACTGCGGCCGCAGCCCCAAAGTCACGCGCGGCAGCTTCTGCACGCCGGTCTCGACGAGGGCGAGCCAGGTCTTCAGCAGGCGCGTCACGGCCTCCGTCGCGGGTTCCTGCGCGGCCTGCTCGACGCCGAAGAGCTGCACCAGGTCGTGGAACCGGTAGCGCACGCGGCCGATCTGGTCGACCCCGGCGACGTCCACCAGCCGCAGGTCGACGAGGTGCTCGACGACGTCTTCCGCGTCGTACGGCGAGATGTCCAGCAACGGTGCCGCGACCCAGGCGCCGAAGTTCGGCAGGTCGAGCAACGACAGCAGGTGGAAAGCCTTGCGGTGCTGTGCGTCCAGCTCCGAGTAGTTGAGCTTCAGCGACGACCGGATGGCGAGGTCGCCCGTCTCCAGCTCGTCCAGCCGTCTTCGCTCGTCCGACAACCGCTTGGCGAGCGTCTTCAACGGCCAGTGCGGCCGTGCCAGCAGCTTCGCGCCCGCCGCCCGCAACGCCAGCGGCACACCGCCGCACAGCTCCGCGATCCGGCGCGCCGACTCGGGTTCCGCGCCGATCCGCTCGGCACCGACGATCCGGCCGAGCATCTCCTCGCTGACCGAGGAGTCGAAGAACCCCAGCTCGATCGGCTCGGCGCCCTCCAGCCCGGTGAGCCTGCTGCGACTGGTGATGATCACGAAGCAGTTCGCGTTGCCCGGCAGCAGCTGCCGGACCTGGGCCTCGCTGCGGGCGTTGTCGAGCACGATCACCAGCCGCCGGTCGGACACCGTGCGCCGGTACAGCTCGACCCGTTCGTCCGGTGCGGTGGGCTGGTCCTGGCCGGGGATGCCGAGCAGGCCGAGGAACCGCCCGAGCACCTCCTGCGGTTCCAGATCCCGGCCCGCGCCGCGCAGATCCGCGAACAGCTGCCCGTCCGGATACGACTTGCGCAGCAGATGCGCGGCGTGCACCGCCAGCGCGGACTTGCCCGCCCCGCCGAACCCGGACACGACCACGGTGGGCGTCGCGGTGCTGTCCTGGCCTGCAGTGTCTTCAGTGAGGCCGAGAACCTGCTTCAACGCCTCCTCGCGGCCGGTGAAGTCGCTGATGTCGGGCGGCAGGTGGTGCGGGACGACCTGCTGCGCCGGCACGGCCGGTGCCGACACCACCACCGTCTTCGGCACGTCGATCTCGAGCGTGCCGTTGAGGATCGCCGTCTGCAGGTCCCGCAGCTTCTCGCCCGGCTCGATGCCGAGCTCGTCGAGCAGGTACTCGCGCGCCTCGCGGTAGACGTTGAGCGCGTCCGCCTGCCGTCCGGCGCGGTGGAACGCCCGCATCAGCAGTTCACGCGTCTCCTCACGCGCCGGGTGCTCGTTGGCCAGCGCCGACAACCGCGCGATCGCGTCCTCGACCCGGCTCTGCGCCAGCTCGCACCGGCCGAGCCCCTCCTCGGCGCTGAGCCTCGACTCCGCCAGCGTCAGCGCGTGCCCGCGGGCGAACGCCGACTCCACCCCGTGCAACGCCGGACCGCGCCACAACGCGAGCCCGTGCTGGTAGTGCGTGATCGCGGTGGCCGGGTCGTCCGCCCGTTCCGCCTGCCGCGCCGTGGTCAGGTGCCGGTTGAACTGCTCGACGTCGCTGTCCACGTCCAGCAGGTACCCAGGTACCCAGGTGCCCTCGTGACCAGCGACTTCCCGACGGCACGGCGTAACGACGACACGTAGGTGTGCACCAGCGCGCCCGCTGTCTGCGGCGGCGCCTCGTCCCAGATCAGGTCGATCAACCGCTCCACCGGCACGACCTGACGCGGTTGCAGCAACAGGGCCGCCAGCAACGTTCTCGGCTTCGGTCCGCCGAGGCTCACCTGTCTGTCCCCGACCCAAACCTCGATCGGTCCAAGCACGAGCGCTCGCACGCTCACCCCCATCCCCCAGTGCACCTTTCGGTGCGCTGAAGAGCATGCCTCATTCTCGCTCGTTACGACACGTTTCAGCGGGAGTTCCGTGGTTCCATGAAGGGCATGGATCGTCGAGACTTCCTCGTGGGGACCGGACTTCTCGCCGTCACGCCGACGGCCGCGTCGGCCGCGCAGGGCACGGACTGGGGCGCCGTGCGCCGCGAGTTCCGGCTGGACCCGACGTTGATCAACCTGGGGCTGTTCTACCTGGCGTCGAACCCGCGCGAGGTGCGGTCCGCGGTCGAGACGTTCAAGCGCAAACTCGACGCCAACTCGCACGACCTGATGCCGGACCAGGCGCAGGAGGTGGCCGTCGCGCTGGGGCAGTACGTCGGCGGCGCACCCGACGACATCGCGTTCGTGCCCAACACCACCATCGGACTGTCGATCGTCTACGGCGGCCTTCGGTTGCGCCGAGACCAGGAGCTGCTGCTCACCGACCAGGACCACGCGTGGCACCGGCAGGCAGCGCAACTGGCCGCTGACCGGGTCGGCGCGAAGGTCAGGATCGGCACGCTGTACGCGAACTCGGCGTCGGTGACCGAGGACGAGGTCGCGTCGCGGTTGCGCAACTCGATCACGCCGCAGACCCGTGCCGTTGGCATCACGTGGGTGCAGTCGAGCACGGGCGTTCGAATGCCGGTGCGGGCGTGCGCGCAGGTTGTCGCCGAGGCCAACAAGGGCCGTTCTCCGGAAGACCGCTGTCTCCTCGTCGTCGACGGTGTCCACGGACTGGCCGCGGTCGACGACGACGCGGCGCGGCTGGGCGCGGACGTTTTCGTTGCAGGAACGCACAAGTGGCTGTTCGGGCCGCGCGGCACCGGCATGGTGTGGGTCAACCCCCAGGTGAGCAACCAGATCGTGCCGCTGCTGCCGAGCCTGAGCGACCGCAGCGAGACGGCGTTGCTCGGCCCCGGCGGCTTCCACGCGTTCGAGCAGTACTACGCCGTCCGCGCGGCCGTCGAGTTCCACCAACGCCTGGGCCGCAGCCGGGTGGCGGCCCGCATCACCGAGCTGGCAACGAGGTTCAAGGACGGGCTGGCCGAGATCCCCGGCGTCGTCATCCACACGCCGCGCGACCCGCGGATGTCCGCGGGCATGGTGTGCTTCGACGTGCCGGGACAGCCTGGCCCCGAAGTCGTCGGGCGGCTCAAGGAGAAGCGCATCCAGATCACCACGGCGGCCTACCGCATCCCGTACGCGCGAATCGGCACGGCCATCCTCAACACCCCGGCGGAGATCGACCGGACGCTGAAGGAGATCCGTTCACTCTAGATTTCGGGCAGCTCTAGAACCTCGGCAGCACAGCGGTTCCCGGTGGCGCCAGCTCCACGCTGGTCGTCTCCATCATGACCTCCGGCCGGTCCATGGCCTCGTGCGCGGCCCACCCGCCGCCGAGCACGAGCGCCAGCAGCCCGGCCGCGATGAACGGCGTGGTCGGAACGTGCCGCCTGGTCCTGGTTTCCTCGCGCGGCTGCGGCAACCAGACCACCGGTTCCGCGGCGGGTTCGGGTTCCAGCTGCCTGGCTTCGAGATACGCGCCAGTCGCAGTCACACCGTCCGGCGCCCGCAGCACCGGGATCTGCAGCCGTGCCGAGATCTCCTTGGCCACCAGTGGAATCCGGGCCGATCCGCCGACGAGCAGGATGACGTCGGGCGCGCACAGCCCGGCTGTGCTCACCACGCGTTCCAGGGCGGCGACCGCCAGCTCGACGGACGGCCGGATGATCGCCTCGAACTCCAGCCTGCTGAGCCTGACCTCGCGCACCTCGTCGTCGGTGAGCACCGGAATCCGGACCTCGGGGTAGCTGCCGAGCAGCTCCTTCGCCTCGATGCAGCTCTGCACGAGCTCAGGGCTGTGCGTCCCGATCTTCGCGACGACGTGCTCCACGACCAGGTCGTCGAGGTCGAACCCGCCGATCTCGACCCGCTCCGGTCGCCCAACGAGCAGGAACACCCCTTGTTTGCACAGCAGCGTGATGTCGGCGGCGGTGGCGCCGAAGTCGAACACCGCGACCGCGCTGTGCTCCGGCATCTGCGCGTTGTCGTCGAACGCGATCGCGGCGGCGTGCGGCGCCGGCACGAACAACACGTCCGCGCGCCCTTCGTCGATGAGGTCCTGTCGCACCTGTTCGAGGTGTTCGTGCGGCCAGGTCAACGGGTGCGTCATGGCGACCCGGCTGGGCGGCTCACCGCGCCTGGCCGCCAGGTCGTCGAGGACCCGCGTGATCTCCCTGGCCTCGGTGCACGTTCTTCGCTGGTTGCAGGTGGTGACACCGCGGTCGGTGGCGACCGTGGTGCCTGCGGCTCCGAGATCGAGCCCAACCTGATACGGCATAGCGGGTCTCCCTCATGCGCGGACACCCACAACACGTACGTCTCAGTTGGCCCGGTTCAACCGTTCCGCAGCCACCCGCGCACCGTCCGTGCGGACCTGGGCACCGACCTCCGCGGCCTGCTCGGCCAGTTCGAGCGCTTCGCCGAGCACTTCGGTGGTCACGGCGGGAGCCGAACGGCCGATGTCGAGCCGTTCGACCTGGCTGCCCCAGTAGTACTGGTCGTACATGTGGGGCAGCACGATCTGCGGTTTGCCGGCCGCCGCTGCCGTGGTCGTGGTGCCTGCGCCGCCGTGGTGCACGATCGCGGCGACCCGGCGGAACAACGCCTGCTGGTTCACCTCGCCGATCGCGATGCAGTCCGGTGCGTCGTCGGCGAGCTGCAGGTCGGCCCAGCCTTGTTGCAGCACAACGCGTTTGCCGAGCTTGCGGGCCGACTCGATCGCCTCGTGCGCGGCGTCCTGCGTGCCGTACATGCTGCCCAGCCCGAAGTAGACAGGTGGTTCGCCGTCGTTCAGAAACGCTTCGAGGTCCGCACCTAGAGGGCGTTGGTCGTCGGTCAGCCAGGCGCCGGTCGTGACGAGTTCGCCGGGGCCTGGCCACGGGCCGAGCAACGGGTCCGCGGCGAGCCACGGAGCGTCGCCGAAGATGTGGTCGCGGACGTCGTCGATCGGACCGAGCCCCAGCTTGGCGCGTTCGGCGTTGATGACGTCCGCGGCCAGCCCGAAGAGAGGGCGTTGCCGGTCCCACAGCGCGAGGTTTTCCTCGGGTGTTCCGTTCACCGGAACCTGACCGAACATCGCGGGCGGTGCGTGAAACGGCGACGGTAGTGTGTTCGCGCAAAAACTCGCGTACACGTAATGCGCGCCGATGCTTTCCGCCACCGAACGAGTGGCGTGTTGCAATGCACCGCCGGCTACCAGGACATCCGCTTCCTGTGCTGCCGCGCCGATCACCCGGAACTGCTCCCGCACCGACTCCTCGGCGAGACGTCGCAGCTCAGCGGGGTCAGCGGCGATGGCCGTGCGGTTGCGCAGGCGCGGACCGACCGGCGTGAAGTCGATTCCGCTGCCGGTCACGAGCTCTTCGAAATCCGGCGGAGCAACGACTTTCACGTCGTTGCCCAACTCCTGCAGCTGCACGGCCAGCGCGGTGATCGGCTGCGCCTCTCCCCGGGAACCGATCGTGGACACCAGAAACCGCATTGTGGATCCCCCTTTGCTTCGAGGCCACGAATTGTGCGGGAACCCCGGGGTCTTGCGGCAAGTCCCCCGGTCGGTTATACGTTCCAATGGGGCCAAGAACGTCAGCCCGCGAGCCGCGACCTCAGAGACGCGATCAGCTCGGCCCGGCTGGACACCGCGAGCTTCTGCCGGATCCGCGCCACGTGCTGCTCCACCGTCTTCGGCGAGATGTAGAGCCGTGCGCCGATCTCCTTCTGGGTCAAGCCGTCCAACAGCAGCTCGCCAACGGAGCGCTCGCGCTTGGACAGCCCGTCCGCCGGTTCCTCGGTGGCAAACCTCGCCCGCAACGCCCGCCCGGTGCTCAGCAGTTCGCGTGCCTCGGCGGGATCACTGAGGCGAGCTGCGGCCGCACCGCACAACGCCATGGCCTCCCACGCGTCGTCCAGCCCGGCTGCCACAGCCGCCACCTCGCGGCCGTCCACGGTGCCGCGCACCACGGAGGCCCACGCGTGCGCGGCCGCACCACGTTCCGTGCCCTGCAACGCAGCCGCAGCCTGCGTGGCCGCCTCGGCATCCCCGGCACCAACGGCGCGGTGCAGCTTCCACCAGTGGTTGGCCTGCAACGCCCACTCCGGCACGCCGGCCTTGGCGATGGCACAGGTCATCGCTTCCACGACGGTCTCGCCGTCGAACCGCGACACCGCCGCCGCGCCAACGGAAAGCTCGCCCCAGGCGTCGAGCAGCAGGACCTCGGCGTCCGCGCCGGCGACGACCGGTGCGACGCGACGCCACGTGGCGCGCAACGCGTCCGCGTCACCGGCACGGCGCGCGAGGCCGATCGTCACGGCCGCCGCGAGCACGGCGTCCCGGCGCAGCACCGGCGCGTCACCGGCGGACGCGATCGCGGCCCGTGCGTCGGCCAGCCGTCCCGCCCGCAGATGCAGCCAGGCGGTGAGCAGGCGGCGGCGCGCCGTCGGTGGACGATCTTCGTGCGCGGCCAGGACTTCCTGCGCAGTCCGGTCGTCGCCACCGGCGATCAGCACGGTCACGGCGAGGTCGTCCCACTGCTCGGCGGCCAGGCCGTCGACCGGCACCGTCGCGACCGCCAGTCCCGCGAGCCTGCGGGCGGCGCGGTCGAACCCGCCGCGCACCGCCTCGATCGCGGCGCCGACACCGTCGAGGAACACGGTGAGCCCGCGCGGTGCCGCTCCAGACAGCTGCTCGCGCGCCCCGGCCAGGTCCCGGTCGGCGGCTTCGACGTCGCCACCCAGACAAGCAGCCAGCGCCGCTCGTCCCTGCGCGGCAACGGCAGGCGCGCCCGTCAGCACGGTGGCGATCACCCGCCACCTCGCCGCTGCGTCGAGCAGCGAACCATCGGCTGCCGCGGCTGCGGCAGCTACTCCCGCGGCGAGGCAGTCCTCGTCCGCCCCCGCAGAGAGGATCCGGTCCGCGGCCTCGATCGCGGCGGCCGTGTCCCCGGCTCTCCACGCCTGTTCGACATCAGGTGCCTTCATCTCTTCTCTCCCCCTCCGAACCACACCCGTGCCGCGGGCAGGAACGACGCGATCACCGCGAGCACGGCGACTCCGCTCGCCACCACCAGGCCCACGAGGAACGTCGACCGCAGTCCCCCAACCGCGATCACCGCGTGCACCAGCACGACAACGGCCAACAACACCAACACGATTCGCGCCCACCGCTTCCCCCGGTTCAGCGCGATCACAAAACCCAGTTCCAGCAACGCCAGCAGCCCTGCGGTACCGAGCAGCAGCGCCAGCACGCCGACGGCAACCCGTTCTCGCGTACCCGCGTCCTCGGCCGGAAACCCTTGCGCCACCTCGGCGGTGAGGTCGGCGAGGAGTTCCTGCGCCTCGGTCAACGCCAGCGCGGAACTGACCAGCTGCACCACCGCGGCGATGAGCCACAACCACACAGCCGTCTTGACGACCTGCGGCTTGATCCGTTCGACGGGCTGAAAGCGTTGGAGGCGCGGTCTGTGAGGTGAGGCAGGTCTGGTCACGGGGCACCGGCTTTCGTCGTGCCGCTCGTGGTGGTGGTCGTCGAGCTCGGCGGCGGAGTGGACTTTGGAGTGGTGGTGGTCGTCGAAGGACGCGTGGTCGTGGTGGTGGGCTTGGGTTTCGGCGGCTGCGTGGTCGTCCGCGGCGGCGGTGCCGGAGCCGTCTGCTGGTTGGGCACGTACTCGACCGTGGTCTCTTCGGACTGCTCCGTCGTGGTCGTCACTGTCGTCGTAATGGTGGTCGTCGTCTTCGCGCCGGCCTTGTTGGTCAACACGTTGTTGGCGAGCAACCCACCTGCGACAGCCACCGCGAGTGCACCGGCCGCCACCAGCGGGGTCAGCTTCATCCGCTTGGGCTTCACCGACTTCGGCGCTTCCGGGAGTGGCGGACGGGTCCACGTCGCGGTGGCGACGGCGGCGGGCTCCGGTTCGCGACCACGTGCCTCCAGTGCGGCACCGATGGCGGCCATGCCGTTCGGCGCGGGCGACACTGCCCGGCCGAGCTGCGCGGAAACCTCTTGTGTCACCAATGGAATCCGCGACGAACCACCGATCAGCAGCACAGCGGCGAGTTCGTGCGGCGGCGTTCCGGCGGCTCGCAACGCGCGGTCCAACGTGGCCACGGTCTCCTCGACGGCCGGCCGGATCATCGACTCGAGCTCGGTCCGCCCCAGTCGCACCTCCCGCGTCGAAATCCCGGGCAGTGCAACGGGAATCAGCACCTCGGTGTCGGCGGACAGCTTCTCCTTGGCGGCGGTACAAGCACGCCGCAGCTCGGCAACCGCCGTCAGCACCGCGGGATCCATCGGGTCCAACGCGTCCCAACCCGGTTGCAGCGCCGCGACGACGTGCTGGAACACGACCTCGTCGAAGTCGAGTCCGCCGACCTCCAGCTCCTCCGGCGGCCCGGCCAGCACGAACCGGTCGGCCGCGAGCTTGCGGACCACGGCGGCGTCGAAAGTCTTGCCACCAAGGTCATAAACGGCGACGGCCGCACCATCGTCCAGGCGCGCAAGGGCGTCGTGGGCCCGGACCGCGGCCACCGGTTCCGGCACGAACGACACGTCCGCCAGCCCGGCTGCGGACAGCGCGGCCCGCAACGACTCCAGCCGGTAGTGGCCCCACCCCGCCGGGTAGGTCATGGCCACCCGCGCGGGCTTTCCGTCAGGCAAAGAACTGAGCAATCGCAACAAAAACCGAGCGGTGACCACTTCCGCCGTCAACGCGGTGTCACCGATCCGCAACGGAGTGGGGTCGCCGATGCGGTTCTTGAACTGCCGCGCGACCCGGCCGGGGTCGGTCAGCGCGCGGCGTTCCGCGTCCTCGCCGACGAGGAACGTCCCGTCCGGACTCTGGAAAACCACAGACGGCGCAAGCACTTCAAGCCTCGCGGCCTGTTCCTGTCTCCAGGTCGACACGGTGGTGAAGGTCGATCCCAGATCCAGCCCAACCTGGTACGACATCGGACACTCCCCTTGGGCCATTCAGCAGCGGACGTACCTACACGTGCGTCTCAGTTGGCTGGTTCACCGCAGTTGACGAAACAGGGGGCAATCCCTTATCGGTGCCATCAGTCCTCCCTCGATCCCTGTGTTCGTGCCGGCGACGAACAGGGTTCGATCCCGATGGCAGGGGCCGCTGCGAAACCTAGCTTTGTTGGTGTCAGCCGGTCGGAACCGCCGCCGGCGACCAACACCAAGGAGCAGGACATGAGCAACCCCATCGACCTCAACGCGTTCCTCGCCGACCTGACCGCCGACCTCGACCTGGACAGCACGAACGCCGCCGAGCAGCAGCTGCAGACGGCTCAGGTCAACCCGCAGGCCGCGGAGCAGGCCGCCGAGCAGGCCCAGGACACCACCACGGTCACGAACACCGAGGGTGGCGGCGGAGGCGACGGCGGTACGGCCGTCGGGGGCGACAGCGGCAGCGCCGACGGGGGCAACGGCCTCGGTGTCGGCGGCGCCGGCGGCGACATCGACCAGGACGGTCTGGTCAACGTCAACTTCGGCTCCACCTCCGGCGGCAACGGCATCGGCTTCGGCGGCAACGGCGGCGTGACCGGTGACGGTGGCGACGCCGACGCGTCCGGCGGCAACGGCGGCGCGGCGCAGTCCAACGTCGACGTGGACGCCGACCAGGACCTGGACCAGGACGTCGCGCAGGTCTCGGACCAGGACGCCGACCTCACCGCCGTGTCGGACCAGGCCAACGACTTCGACATCGACCTCGACACCGAGATCGACAACATCGTCGAGGACCTGGACCTGCCCGCCCTCTGATCCCGGATCGGCCCCACTCGCGCGAGGGGTGGGTGGGGCTGATCCGTTCCACGTTAGGAGCCGGACATGCTGTCCTCTCTGATCGACTTCCTGATGAACCTGCTGAAGGACGACGACGCGAAGAAGGCGTTCGACGAGAACCCCGACTCCGAGCTCAAGAAGGCAGGTCTGAACGGCGTCACCGGACAGGACGTCCGGGACGCGCGGCTGATCATGGCCGATTCCGGCGGGGTGCGCGCCCGCGGCGAGGAGAGATCGTCCTCGCACGACGACGACCCGGTCCGGGAGATCCACCACACCACGCGCGAGTACGTGGTGGAGAAGCCGGTGACCAACATCGAGCAGAACATCAGCATCGACGACCGGGACGTCACGATCATCGACGACTCGTTCAACTCCGACGACGACATCGAGGTCAACTCCGTCGCCATCCAGGACAACGACACCAACGTCGTGCAGGTGAAGGACTCCTTCAACTCCCCTGTCGTGGAGGACGTCGCACTGGAGCCGGAGCCCTTGGAGGAGGACCCGGAGATCGTGCTGGACGACCCGGTCGAGCTGCCGGAGCCCGAGCCGCTGCCGGTGGACATCGAGCCGGAGCCCGTTCCCGAACCCGACCCAGTGATTGCGTGACCTCACCATGACGACCACACCGATCGAGGCCGTCGACCGCGCGCTCGCCGCCATCGCGCGCTACAGCCGGCCGGACCTGGAGGCGCGACTGCGCCAGGCAAGGGCACGACTTCAGGACGACCGCGTGCGGCTGCTGGTCGTCGGTGAGTTCAAGCAGGGCAAGAGCATGCTGGTCAACGGCCTGCTCGGGGCGCCGGTGTGCCCGGTGTTCGACGACATCGCGACGGCGGTCCCGACCGTCGTCCGGTACGCCGAACAGCCCGTCGTCACCCTCGTGCGCGGTGACTCGCGCATCGAGGTGCCGGTGGACCAGCTGCCCGTGTACGCGTCGGAGTCGGGCAACCCCGGCAACGCGGAACGGCTGGACCACATCGAGGTGGGCATCCCGCGCCCGATCCTCGGCGAGGGGCTGGAGCTCGTCGACACCCCCGGTGTCGGTGGGCTCGGCTCCGTCCACGGCGCGGCGACGATGTCCGCGCTGCCGACGGCCGACGCGGTGCTCCTGGTGTCCGACGCGTCGCAGGAGTACACGGCGCCGGAGCTGGAGTTCCTCCGCAACGCCGTGGCCGTGTGCCCGAACGTGGCGTGCGTCGTGACGAAGACCGACCTGTACCCGGACTGGCGGTTCATCGCCGCGCAGAACCAGGCCCACCTCGAATCGGTCGGTCTGACGCCGTCGTTCTTCACCGTGTCGTCGACGCTGCGCTGGCACGCGCTGCAGACGGGCGACCAGGACGTGAACCGCGAGTCCGGCTATCCGCCGCTGGTCACGTACATCCGCAAGAAGGTGCTGGGCGAGGCCGACGCACTGGCCCGCCGCTCCACCGCACACGACGTGCACGCCGTGATCGACCAGATCACCTCGTCCTTGCGGGCGGAGTCGTCGGTCCAGTCGGACCCGGCGTCCGCGCAGGCGTTGATCGACAAGCTGTCCGCGGCCGAGCAACGTGCCGCCGGCCTGAAGGAACGTTCCGCACGCTGGCAGCAGACGCTGTCCGACGGCGTCGCGGACCTCAACGCCGACGTCGACTACGACCTGCGCGACCGCATGCGCGAGATCGTCCGCGAGGCCGAGGAGTCCATCATGGACGGTGACCCGACGAAGATCTGGGACCAGTTCACGAAATGGGTCCAGGACACCGCCGCGTCGGCCGTTTCGGCGAACTCTGTCTGGGCGACCCAGCGCGCCCGCTGGCTGGCCCGCCGCGTGGCCGAGCACTTCGACTCCGAACGCGAGCAGACTTTGCCGTCACTGCAGACTTCCTCCGGCGACCCGCTGCGTTCGGTGCGGGCGCTGGAGGTCCGTTCCGACGAGAAGTTCGGTGTGGGCGGCCGGTTCCTGAGCGGTCTGCGCGGCGGCTACTCGGGTCTGCTGATGTTCGGGCTGCTCGGTTCCGCGATCGGGCTGTCGTTGATCAACCCGATCTCGATCGGTGCCGCGGTGCTGCTGGGCGGCAAAACCATTGGCGACGAACGCAAACGCATCGTCCAACGCCGCCAGAACGACGCGAAGGCCGCGCTGCGCCGCTACATCGACGACGTGACGTTCCACGCGGGCAAGGAGTCCCGCGACATGCTCCGCGCGATGCAACGCGACCTGCGCGACCACTTCACCGCGCTGGCCGAACAGCTCAAGCGCTCGTTGCAGGAGTCGATCCAGTCGGCCCAGAAGTCCGTGAAGGCCTCGTCGGAGGACCGTTCGGCCCGGCTGAAGGAGATCGCTGCGGAACTGGCAGCACTGGAGAAGGTCCGCGCGGAGGTGACGCCGTGATCATCGACGAGGTTCGCCGCGTGCTGTTGCTCGCCGTCGACGCCTACCGGGACCAGCCGCGCACTGCGGCGTTCCTCCGCGGCCAGCTCGACCGCCTGCAGTCACCGCTGCGCGTCGCGATCGCCGGCCGCGTGAAGGCGGGGAAGTCCACCCTGCTGAACGCACTGGTCGGCGACTCGCTGGCCCCCACCGACGCCGGCGAGTGCACGCGGGTCGTCACCTGGTACCAGGACGGGCCCGCACCGCGCGTCGTGCTGCATCCCGTCGCCGGCAGCCCGGTCTCGCTGCCGGTGGTGCGCCGCGACGGTGCCCTGTCGATGGACCTGGGCAGCGCCGCCGTCTCCCGGCTGGTCGTGTCCTGGCCGTCGCAGAGCCTGCGGCACACCACGTTGATCGACACGCCGGGCATCGCCTCCCTGACGGCCGAGAACTCGGCGCAGGCCCTGCGGTTCCTGACCCCGGACGACGAGACCCCGACCGAGGCCGACGCCGTCGTCTACCTGATGAAGCACCTGCACTCGGCCGACGCGTCGTTCCTGGAGTCGTTCCGCGACCAGGGCGTCGCCCGCGCGGCCGCCATCAACACCGTCGCCGTGATCTCCCGCGCCGACGAGATCGCCGGCGGCCGGGTGGACGCGATGATCTCCGCCCGCGCCATCGCGGCCCGCTACCGCTCCGCGCCGGAACTGCACGGTCTGGCGCAGAACGTGGTCCCGGTGGCCGGCCTGGTCGCCATGGCTGGCCGGACGCTGACCCAGGCCGAGTTCACCGCCCTGTCGGCACTGGCCGCTCTGGAGCGGGAGTCGCTGGAGTCCTCGTTGCTCTCGGCGGACCGCTTCACCGCCGGTTCCGAGGAACGCGCTGCGCTGCTGCGCCGGTTCGGCGTCTTCGGGATCCGGTTGTCGGTGACGCTGATCCGCCAGGGCGTCCGCTCGCAGGCGGCGCTGGCCGACGAACTGGTGGCGCGCAGCGGCCTGCGAGACCTGCAGCGCGTGCTGCACACGCAGTTCAGCGAGCGCCGCGACCTGCTGAAGGCCCGATCCGCGCTGCTGGCCCTCGACCGCGTAGTGCGCGCGTCCGGCGGCGGCCGCCTGGCCGGTGAGGTGGAGCGGATCTTCGCGGGCACCCACGAGTTCGCCGAACTGCGCCTGCTGTCGGCGTTGCGGTCCGGCGTCGTGTCCCTGCCGGGGGCGATGGTGCCAGAGGCCGAACGGCTGCTGGGCGACTCCGGGATCGCCCCGGCAGTGCGGCTGGGCCTGGCGCCGGACGCACTGGCCGGTGAGGTGCGGCAGAGCGCGTTCGCGGCTCTGCGGCGCTGGCAGGCGCACGCGGAGAACCCGATGCTGGGCCGGAAGTCGGCCGATGCCTGCCGCGTGCTGGTGCGGACGTGCGAAGGGCTGCTGGCCCGTTCGCGCTGAGCCTTTGCACGCTATAACGGTGCCGACGCCCTGTTGAGCATGACGACGACAGGACGCGAGGCCGAGGGGAACCGTGGTGCCGACGGACTTCGACGAGTTCTTCCGGCTGGACTTCGCCCGGCTGGTCGCCTTCCTGCGCAAGGCGGGGTTCGGGCGGCTGGAAGCGGAGGACGCGGCGGCCGAAGCCATGGCGTGCGCGTACCAGAGCTGGGCGACGCTCACCCGCCCACGCGGCTGGGTCCGCAAAGCCGCTTACCGCTCGGCCGTCAACACGGCCATGCGCAACCGCGAGCGCATCGAACGGGCCATCGCCGGTGGCTGGAGTGACGCCGGAAGCCGCGACGACTCCGGGCAATGCGCCATCATCGAGGAGAAGCACGAGGTCCTCCGCCGGCTCGCGCGACTGCCCGAACGGCAACGCCTCGTGATGGCCTACCACCTCGACGGCTTCGACCACGCCGAGATCGCGGAGCTGCTGGACATGTCGGCACCGAACGTGCGCTCGACCTTGCGACATGCCAGAGAACGGCTCAAACGCGAATACTTCGAGGAGAGAGGAGGTGGCACCGATGAACCGCAGTGAGGACGAGGAGTTCGACACCTGGCTGGAGCAGGCCGACGCCGACCTCACCGCCTCGGTCGAAGCGGATCTCGACGCCGAGGCCGCGCTGACGCGCATCAAGCAGCGCACCGCCGCCCGCCCGCGGATCTTCGTCTCCTCCGCTTCAGTTGACCGAAGGGCTGCCGAACTGCTCCGTCAGCACCTGAGTGAGACCGGATCCGACGCATTCCTGGACGAAGTGCCGGCCACACCTGAGGAAGCCGTCGCCCAAACGCTAACTGAGTCCGACTACTACGTGCTCTTGTGGTCTGAAGCGTTCGCCAGCAGCCCGTGGATGAAAGCCGAGTTCACGGCCGCGTTGGCGCGCACATTCTCGAAGCGCGGATCGTTTCTGTTCATCGTGAGGCTGGATGACTCGCCCTTGCCACCGTTGCTGGCAGAGCGGCGATGCCTCGACGTGGTGAGGCTCGGCTGGCAGGAGGTCGCGGCACAGCTCGCCAGGGCTTGGCATCGCGACCGGGCCGTCGGTCTTCCAGTGCGCCCCGCGCCACATCCAAACCCGCAGGATGTGAGCTCGTCGAGCCTCTACGTGCGCAGCCGAGATCTCGGCGTTGCCTTCGTGGTCTCGGTGCCGGCCCAGGCGACCGGCAGTGAGCTCATGGAAGTCGTGCGCACCGGCCTCGCACTCCCTGACGTGCTCAGCGCACTCGATGACGCGATCTCGATGCGTTTCGAGTACCGGCTCACCTACCAGGGCGAACCGATACCGGCGCTCGCCCCGCTGCACCTCCCTGACGGTGCGACGATCGACCTGGAAATGGCGGTGGAGTCGACCGGACCACGCGGGCCGTATTCCCAGCGCGAGTTCCGGGACGAGTCCCCGTCGGACGAGCGTCTCTCGCTGGCTGCGCTCTTCAGCCACCTGACGCCCAAGCGCTGAAAGGCAACACCGACCCCGGCGGCGGCACACTGCCGCCGGGGCACCTGTTGCGGTTAGTGGGCGGCGTCGTCCCAGGAGCGGCCCACGCCCACCGAGACCTCCAGCGGCACCTGCAGCGGGTAGGCGTTGCCCATCTGGTCGCGGACCAGGGCCTCCACCGCCTCGCGCTCGCCCTCGGCGATCTCCAGGACCAGTTCGTCGTGGACCTGCAGGAGCATCCGCGAGCGCAGGCCGGACGACTCCAGCGCCCGGTAGACGCCGAGCATCGCGACCTTGATGATGTCGGCGGCGCTGCCCTGGATCGGCGCGTTGAGGGCCATGCGTTCGGCCATCTCGCGGCGCTGGCGGTTGTCGGAGGTGAGGTCCGGCAGGTAGCGGCGGCGGCCGAGCACGGTCTCGGTGTAGCCGTCCTTGCCTGCCTTCTTCACTACCTCATTGAGGTAGTCGCGGACGCCGCCGAAGCGGGCGAAGTAGGCCTCCATCTGCTCGCGGGCCTCTTCGGTCGGGATGCGCAGCTGCTGCGAGAGACCGAAGACGGACAGGCCGTACGCGAGGCCGTAGGACATGGCCTTGATGCGGCGGCGCATCTCGCCCGTCACCTCGGAGGTGGGGATCGAGAACGCCTGCGACGCCACGTAGGTGTGCAGGTCCTCGCCGCTGTTGAACGCCGCGATCAGGCCCTCGTCGCCGGACAGCGTGGCCATGATGCGCATCTCGATCTGGCTGTAGTCCGCGGTCATCAGCTCCGCGTAGCCGTCGCCGACGACGAAGGCCTGGCGGATGCGGCGGCCCTCGTCGGTGCGGATCGGGATGTTCTGCAGGTTCGGGTCGGTCGACGAGAGCCGGCCGGTGGCGGCGATGGTCTGGTGGAACGTCGTGTGGATGCGGCCGTCGTCCGCGACCGACTTGAGCAGGCCGTCCACAGTGGACTTCAGCCGCGTGACGTCGCGGTGCGCGAGCAGGTGCTGCAGGAACGGGTGCTCGGTCTGCTCGAACAGGTTCTGCAACGCGTCGGCGTCGGTGGTGTAGCCGGTCTTGGTCTTCTTCGTCTTCGGCATCTTCAGCTCGTCGAAGAGCACCGTCTGCAGCTGCTTCGGGCTGCCGAGGTTGATCTCCTTGCCGATGACCGCGTACGCCTCCTGTGCCGCGTCCTTCACCCCGGCCGCGAAGTGCGCCTCCAGCGACGACAGGTGCTCGACGTCGATCGCGATGCCGACCGCCTCGACGTCGTCCAGGACGTTCATCAGCGGCAGCTCGAGGTTCGCCAGCAGGTCGGCGCCGCCGATCGTGACGAGCTCGGTGTCCAGGCGGTCGGCGAGCTCTGCGACGGCCCGCGCGCGCAGGATCGTGCTGGTGGCGACCTTCTGCGCCTCCTCGGACTCGTCCGACAGCAACGACAGCTGGCCGTCGCCCGACTCCTCCGCACGCAGCTCGCGCTTCAGGTAGCGCAGCGCCAGGTCGTCGAGCGCGAACGAACGCTGGCCAGGACGCACCAGGTACGCGGCCAGCGCCGTGTCCGACGTGAGGCCGCGCAGCTTCCACCCGCGAGCGCGCACCTGGCGCAACGGCAGCTTCAGGTCGTGGCCCGCCTTGGCCACGCTCTCGTCGGCCAGCCACGCGGCGAGCGCGTTCTCGTCGGCCTCGTTCAGCTCGGCGACGGCGACGTAGCCGCCCTCACCGGTGGCCGTGCACAGCGCGACGCCCTCGATGTCGTTGCCGGTGATGCGCAGCGCGACACCGACGCGGGACTTGCGGGCGTGCTGGTCGAGCCACTTGGCGACCGTGCCCGCCGGAATCGCGCCACCGGAGACCTCGAAGCCCTCCTCGGCCTCGGGTTCGGCGGTCGTCAGCGTCTGGAAGAGCCGGTCGCGCAGCACGCGGAACTCGAGCTCGTCGAACAGCCGGTGGACGGCGTCGCGGTCCCACTGCGTCACCTCGAGGCCCTCGATCTGGTACGGCAGCTCGAGGTCCTTCACCAGCTCGGTGAGCTGGCGGTTCATGATGATGTTCGCCAGGTTGCCGCGCAGCGCCTCGCCGACCTTGCCCGGCACCTCGTCGATGTGGTCGACCAGCTCGTTCAGCCCGCCGAACTGGTTGAGCAGCTTGATGATCGTCTTCGGGCCCACGCCGGGCGTGTTCGGCAGGTTGTCCGACGAATCGCCGCGCACCGCCGCGTAGTCCGCGTACTGGTCCGGCCGCACACCGTGCTTCTCCTCGACGTACGCCGGGGTGAACCGGCCCATCTCGGACACGCCCTTGACCGGGTACAGCACCGTCACCTTGTCGTTGACCAGCTGGAACGCGTCGCGGTCGCCGGTGACGATCTCGACCTCGTAGCCCTGCTCGACCGCCTGGGTGGTCAGCGTGGCGATGATGTCGTCGGCCTCGTAGCCCTCCTTCTCCATCTTGCAGATCTGGAGTGCGTCGAGGACTTCGCCGATCAGCGACACCTGGCTGCGGAACTCGTCCGGCGTCTTGGAGCGACCGGCCTTGTACTCCGGGTACTGCTCGGACCGGAAGGTCTTGCGCGACACGTCGAACGCCACCGCGACGTGCGTGGGCTGCTCGTCCCGCAGGATGTTGATCAACATGGACGTGAACCCGTACACGGCGTTCGTGACCTGGCCCGTCTTCGTCACGAAGTTCTCGGCGGGCAGGGCGTAGAACGCTCGGTAGGCCATCGAGTGACCGTCGATGAGCAGGAGCCGCTTCACGTCTGAGTTAGTCACGAGTCCGAGTCTAGGGTGGGGGTCTGACAGTTTCGCTTGAGCCCTGGGAGCCTGTGTGACCGCCGACCTGCCCGTGGAGTACGCCGACGAACAACTGCACGTCCGCATGGGCATCGAAATCACCCAATGGGATGTCCAGGAGATGGTCGGCACCATGCCGGTCAAGGGCAACCGCCAGCCGTACGGCCTGCTGCACGGCGGCGCGAACGCCGTGCTCGCCGAAATGCTGGGGTCGCTCGGGTCCTCGATGCACGCGTCCCAGTTCGGCTCCATCGCGGTGGGTCTCGAGCTGTCCTGCACCCATCACCGAGCGGCGCGCGACGGCCTGGTCACCGGCGTGGCCCGCCCCATCCACCTCGGCCGCAGCACCACGACGTACGAGATCGTCGTGACGGACGAGGAGGGCAAGCGCACCTGCACCGCCCGCCTCACGTGCCTGCTGCGCCCGAAGCCGCCGGGCGCCTGAGCACTGGGGTGAACCACACCTCAGCTGTGTGGTTCACCCCAGTGTCAAACCAAGATCACCTCGACATCGTCGAGGCATGACCTTCTCGACTCGACTGACGGCAGCCGTCCTGTGCGCCGTCGTGGCCACGGCTTCGGTCCCGGCCGCGGCGCACTCGAACCGCGGCGAACTCCTCGACGTCGTCCCGGTGTCCACCATGGACGCCAACCAGGTCGCCAAGTATCTGGGGGACTACAGCCTGGACGCCTCGCGCGTCCGGTTCGGCGTGGACGCTCGACGAATCGTCTACCGCACCATCGACCCGCAAGGCAGGACGACCACGGCCAGCGCCCTGGTCGTCTTACCGCGCAACAACACCAGGTCGCCACGCCAGGTCGCCTGGCTGCACGGCACCACCGGCTACCGGGGCTCGGTCGCCTCGGTGGCGGACGGCAACGACCGCGCCGCGGCCCTGTTGTTCGCCTCCGCCGGCTACCTCACCACCGCACCGGACTACCTGGGCCTGGGCACCGGCCCGGGCCACCACCCGTACGTGGACGCCCCGTCCACCGTTACGGCCTCAGTGGACGCCTTACGCGCGACCAGGCAGTTGGCCGGCCGCTCAGGCCTGCGCCCCGATCCGCGCGTCATGATCACCGGCCACTCGCAGGGCGGCCACGCGACCATGGCCATGGGCAAGGCCCTGCAGCACGACCGCCGGTTCGAGGTCGGCGCGCTCGCCCCGATCGGCGGCCCCTTCAAGCCGAGTCTGCTCGTCAGCAAGGCGCTGAACGACGAAATCTCCAACGGCGTGGCGTACATGGCGTACTGGACGGTGGCCTGGAACCGCCTCTTCCACCTCTACGACGACCCGGCCGAGGTCTTCAAGGACCCGTCGGTGGCAGCCCTGTTCGACGGCGACCACCGCAACGAGGACATCTTCCGGCACCTGCCCGCCACGATGCGCGAGCTGCTGACCGACACCTACTTCGAACGCCTGCGCAACCCCACCGGAGTCCTCCGCGCCAAGCTGCGTGAGGCGGACGGCTACTGCGACTGGCGGCCGCGGGTTCCGGTGCAGATCTACTCGTCGGCAGGCGACAAGGACACACTCCTGGAAACGTCCGCCTACTGCGACCAACGCCTGAAGCAGCACCGCGCCACGTCCACGCTCATCGACCTCGGCCCCGACGTCAACCACGGCAAGGCGGCCAAGCTCGCCCTGCCGCGGATCCTGGCCGACTTCGACCGCAGGTAAACGAAAGCGGGGCGGAGGACAATCCCTCCGCCCCGCTCCCACAACCGAAACCTAGTGCGACTCACCCAGGTACGCGTCCCGCACCCGCTGGTCGGCCAGCAATGCATGACCGGTGTCGGACAGCGTGGTACGACCGAGGTCGATCACGTACCCGTAGTCCGACAGGGCGAGAGCGGCCAGAGCGTTCTGCTCCACCAGCAAGATGGTGGTGCCCAACGACTGCAGCTCCTTGATGGTGTCGAAGATGCGCTGCGTCATGATCGGCGAGAGACCCATCGAGGGCTCGTCGAGCATCAGCAACCGCGGCTTGGACATCATCGCGCGCCCGATGGCCAGCATCTGCTGCTCACCACCGGAGAAGAGCCCGGCCTTGTTGTGCCGCCGCTCCCCCAGCACGGGGAAGAGGTCGTACACGCGCTGCATGTCGGCCGCGACGCCGTCGTCCTTGCGGACGTACGCGCCGAGGTGCAGGTTCTCCTCCACGGTCATCCGCGGGAAGAGCCGCCGGCCCTCGGGGCAGTGGGCGATGCCCTCGCCGAGGATCGCGTGCGCCGGGTCGCTGTGGATCGGCTTGCCCTGGAACAGGATCTCGCCGGCCGTCGGCCGCAGCAGACCCGAGATCGTGCGCAGGGTCGTGGTCTTGCCCGCACCGTTCGCGCCGATCAACGACACGATGTGGCCGGCCTCGACGGTGAACGAGATGTCGCGGACGGCCTCGATCGCCCCGTAGGAGACCGAGAGGTTGCGGACTTCGAGCAGCGCGGTCATGCCTGCTCCCCCTTCGCTGCCTCGATGTCGTGCTGAACTTCCTCCGGCGGCTTGCCGAGGTAGGCCTCGACCACCCGCGGGTCCGCCCGCACGGTTTCGGGGCTGCCTTCGACGAGCAGCTCGCCCTGCACGAGCACGGAAACCGAGTCGCACAGCCCGAAGATGAACTTGATGTCGTGCTCGATGACGACGACGGACACGCCCGTGTCGCGGATGCGGAAGATCAGCTGCTGCGTCGCTTCCGTCTCCTGCGGGTTCATACCCGCCGTGGGCTCGTCCAGCAGCAGCACCGCCGGGTCCGTCGCCAACGCGCGCGCGATCTCGAGACGGCGCTGGTCGCCGTACGGGAGGTTGCGCGAGAGCTCGTCGTCGACGTTGCGCAGGCCGACGAACGAGAGCAGCTCCCGCGACCGATCGCGCGCCGCCTTCTCACCGCGGTGATAGGCGGGGCCGTGGAACAGCGAGGCCAGCGGGCCCTGCTTCATCCGGACGTGGCGGCCCACCATGACGTTCTCCAGCACGGTCATGCTGGGGAACAGGCGGATGTTCTGGAACGTGCGGGCAACGCCCGCGTCCGTCACCTGGGCCGGGTCGCCGGGCAGGACGTTGCCCTTGAGCAGCACCTGACCCGTCGTCGGCGTGTACAGACCCGTCAGGCAGTTGAAGAACGTGGTCTTCCCCGCGCCGTTCGGGCCGATCAGGCCGACGATCTTGCCTTCATCGAGCGTCAGCGTGACGCTCTTCAACGCCTTGAGGCCACCGAAGACCATCGAGACGTCGCGCGCTTCCAAAACCGGCGTGCTCACGCCTTCGCCTCCTTCGGCACCCCGTGCACCTCGTCAACAGGCGCACCACCAATGTCCTCATCGGCGAGCTCTGCTCGTCGGTGCCGGTCCGGGATCAGGCCCTGCGGGCGGAACCGCATGATCAGGATCAGCGCGAGGCCGAAGATCATGAGGCGGTAGTCCTCGAAGTCGCGCAGCTTCTCAGGCAGCACGAACAGCAGTGCCGCACCGAGCACGGCACCGGGGATCGAGCCCATGCCGCCGAGGATGACCGCCGCGAGCAGCGTGACCGACTCGAGGAACTTGAACGACTCGTAGGACACCGTGCCGTTCTTGTGCGCGAACACCGCGCCCGCGACGCCCGCGAGCATGGCACCGATGAGGAACGCGAGGATCTTCATCTTGCCGGTGCGGATGCCCATCGCGCGGGCGGCGTCCTCGTCCTCGCGGATCGCGATCCAAGCGCGGCCGATGCGGCTGAACTTGAGGTTCGCGAACACCGCCATCGTCGCCGCGACGAGCAGCACGATGAGGATGTAGTAGAGGACACCGGCCGGCAGCTTCACCGCGCCGAACGAGACCGACCTGTTGAACTCGGCGCCGAACAGCGACAGCGGCGGGATGCCGGGAATCGCGTTGGAGCCGTTGGTGATACCGCCGATGTTGTTCTGCGCGGAGCGGGTGAAGATCTCACCGAACGCCAGCGTCACGATGGCCAGGTAGTCACCGCGGACCCGCAGCGTCGGCGAACCGACGATCGCGCCGAAGATGCCGGCCACGACCGCCGCGATCACCGCGGCCACCGGGAACGGCAGGGTGACGCCGAAGTGCGCCGTGGCGGCACCGGAGAAGTTCGCCGCCACCAGGGCGCCGATGCCCATGAACGCCACGTACCCGAGGTCGAGCAGACCCGCGAGGCCGACGACGATGTTCAGGCCGATCGCGGTGGCGGCGTAGATGCCGATGTTCGCCGCGACCGTCATCCAGTACTCGTTGCCCGCGTCGGTGAACGGCAGCAGCAGCGCGCACGCCGCCAGCACGATCACGCTGAACACGCGGTGCTGCTCGGACAGGGCCGAGAGCCAGCGGATGAACCCGACACCGCTCAGCGCGCCGAGCACACCGGCGGCGAACCCGAGGAACGACAGGAAGATCGCTCCCGCGTAGGGGTTCGAGGCGCCGACGCCACCGGTGGTCAGCATCGCGGCGACGGCGTAGAGCACCGCCGCGAACGACAACAGCAGCACCAGGTACGCGACCGGCGTGGAGACCTTGACCTTCCACTCGCCCACCGGCTCGATGCCGATGCCGTAGCCCGCCAGGATCGCCAGCACACCGGCCACGAGACCGACGATGCTGCCGAACGCCACAGCGCCGTCGAGGGCCGTGATGGCGCCGAGGCCACCGCCCTTGACCGTGATGTACGCGGCGTTGACGAACGAAACGAGGGTGAGGCCCCAGCCGAGCGCACGGACGACCCGGCCCTTGGACGGGATCGGCGCGAACGCCGCGACCAGGATGAGGACGCCGAGCAGCAACACGTGCCAGCGGAAGCCGGTGAGCGCGAACGGCGCGTCGAAGAACTGCAGCGTCGACTTGTCCGGCCAGTTGCCGTCGTTGAGGCTGAACGTGACCCACGGCAGCAGGGCCGCGACGATCGCGAGCACGCCACCGACGGCCGCCAACGGCTTGCTGAAGGGTGCGAGTGCGGATCGCTTGCCAGAAGAAGTGTCCACCGTGCTCATGCGCGCACCCTTTCCGGCTCACCGAACAGACCCTGCGGGCGGAAGACGAGCACGAGGATCAGCACGACGAAGATCCACACGTAGTCGTACTGGGTGCCGCCCGGCATGTACTGACCGGCCAGGGTCTTGATCAGACCGATGATGAACGCGCCGATGACCGCACCGCGGATGCTGCCGACGCCGCCCAGGACGGCCGCCGTGAAGGCGAAGATGCCGTTCTGGAAGCCCATGTCGATGTTGATGTTGCTCAGGTACCCGCCGAACATGACGCCCGCGACACCGGCGAGCACGGCGCCGAAGATGAACGTCAGCACGATCACGCGGTCGGGGTTGACACCCATCAGCTTCGCGGTGTCGGGGTCCTGCGCGGTGGCGCGCATCGCCCGGCCCATCCTCGACTTGTTGATGTAGGCCTGCAGGATGATCGAGAGGCCCACCGACAGCGCGACGAGCAGCACACCGGTCCACGCGATGTTGACCGAGCCGAACGACAGGCCGCCCTCCGGGAAGACCTTCGGGTAGGGCAGGTTCGACGTGGCGTCGGGGTACCACACGCGCACGGCTTCCTGCAGGAAGACGGACACGCCGAGCGCTGTGATCAGCGGGGCCAGCCGGGGCGCGTTGCGCAGCGGCCGGTAGGCGAACCGTTCCATGATCACGGCGACGACGACCGCCACCACGATGCCGCCGACGAACATGAGCGGCAGAGCCACGGCAGGCGACTTCTTGAGGTCGTCAGGAAGAAGCGTGAACGTGGCGAGGCCTCCGTACGAGGCCACCATGAAGACCTCGCCGTGGGCGAAGTTGATCAGCTGGATGATGCCGTACACCATGGTGTACCCGAGTGCGATCAGGGCGATCAACGCACCCTGGATCACCCCGTTGGCCAGCTGTTGAAGCAGGACTGACACGACTACCTCCGTAGACGGCGGGGGCGAGCAAACAACGCCCGCCCCCGCCGTGACTTCATTCAGTGACTAGGTAGTCGATCAGCCGGTGAACTCGCCGGTCTGAACGTCCTTCCACTTGCCAGAGGTGACCGAGTAGACGGTCAGCACCTTGTTCGTGCTGTCGCCGTACTGGTCGAACTTGATCTCACCGGTGGCGCCGGAGCCGCTGTAGGAGCCGACGTTGGTCAGCATGGCGTCACGCTTCGACTCGTCCCAGGCACCGCCGTCGACGGTCTTGGCCAGGGCACCGATGATCGCGTTCGTGGAGTCGTAGGAGAACGCACCGTAGGCGGCGTAGTCCTCCTTGCCGAACTTCTTCTTGTACGCGTCGACGAACGCCTTGGCCGTGGCCAGGGACTCGGTCGGCGCACCGACGGAGGTGGCGAGGTCGCCTTCCTTACCGCCGAGCTCGATGAACTTCGGGTCGAAGATGCCGTCGCCGCCCATCAGCGGAACGTTCAGACCCGCGCTCGCCATCTGCTTCGACAGCGGGCCGGCGGCCGGGTACTCACCGCCGTAGTAGACGGCTTCCGGGGCGAGACCCTTGACCTTGGCGATGACGCCGGAGAAGTCGGTGTCCTTCTCGCCGACCGTCTCCTGGCCGACGATCTGGCCGCCCTTCTTGGTGACCTGCTTCGTCAGCTCGGCCGCGAGGCCCGCGCCGTAGGTCTTGCCGTCGGTGATGATGGCGATCTTCTTCTTGCCGGCCTTCTCGACGAGGTAGTTGGCCGCGTACGGGCCCTGCAGGTCGTCGGTGGCACAGACGCGGAAGTAGTTGTCGAACTGGCGCTTCGGGGCGGTCAGGAAGTCGTTGCCCCTGGTCAGCGTCGGGTTCGTGTTGGCTGGCGACACCTGGGGGATCTTCTTGTCCCGCAGGATCGGCTGCACCGTCTGGGCGACCGACGAGTTCAGCGTGCCGACGACGCCGACGACGTTCGGGTCGGTCGACAGCTTGGTGGCCGCCTGGGCGCCCTTGGCGGGGTTGGCCTCGTCGTCCTGAGCCGAAACGGTCAGCTTGTAGCCCTTGACCGTGCACTTCTGGTTCGCCTCGTCCACGGCAAGCTCGGCGGACTGCTTGATGCCGATGCCGAGAGCGGACAGGTTGCCGGACAGCGGGGCGACTACACCGACGGTCAAGGTGCCCTTCGACGTGTCGCAGCTGCCCCCCGCAGTGCCGCCTTCTTCCTTGTTCGAGCCACAGGCTGCGACGACAAGCAGCGTGGCGCCGACAATCGCAGCGGACTTCACAGAGTGCTTACGCACGTGATGTCCCTCCTCTATCCCTGCTCCCGGCGACGCGAGTTCTCCGCGCACCGCTCCACGACCCTCTCCTGAGGGATGGCCGGAACCTAGGCGATGACTGTGACCGCAGTCATCAAAGCCAATGGGCTCGTGACCATAACGCAACGCGGCGTTATGTTTGGCTTAAGCAACGTCACATACCGTAACTTGCGTTCACTCTTTGGACGGCTGCCATAACGTGGTCGTATGACTCCGCGTCGCCGGTTGATCGCCGCAGTCAGCGCCGCCGCTGTCCTCGTCGCGGCGGTCCTGATCTTGCGCCAGACCGATGATCCCGGCGATAACCCCAGCTCAGAGCCCATTCGACTGACGCGCTACGCGGCGGATTTTGTCAAGTTGCCGTCTCAACACGCCGCACCCGATCCGCCGTCCTCCGTTTGGAGCAGCGACGGCAGGATCCAGTGGACGCCCGTGCCCGGCGCGGCCGGGTACGAGGTTTTCGGCAGGCTCGTCGCGTCGCCGGAGATCGCTGGAAAAGGCCGGGCCGACGTGCGGGCCGTGGACGCGTTCGGCCAGCGCTCGATTCCCGTCCGGGCGGAAGAACGCCCTGGTGACGACACGTGGCGGAGGGCCTTCCTCGGCTCGGTGGACGACTTCGAGGACACGTTCCTGGAGCGCCGCTACCACTTCAGCGGCCGCCGCGGCTGCGTGAACCCGAGTTCTGGGTCCGGGGGCCGGTTGGTGATCGACATGCCGTGCGGGAACGACACGGCGGTGTTGCGCGCACGGTCGCTGTTGCAGCTGACCGAGGCCGATGAGCTGGGTCGGGTGGCCGTGGTGACGGACGCAGCCGGGCCGCGCGGGAAGCTGGTGCTCGACCTCGTTCCCGGGACTCCGGACAGCGTCGGACCCATACCTCCCGCTGATGCGATTCGCGTCGTCGTGGACGACTCGGTTGCGCCAGGCACACGCGGTGCGGGCGTTCTGCATCGATTCGAAGTAGTGCTGACACGGTCCGGTGTGCGCGTTCTGCAAGACGGCACGCAGATCGCCGCGTCGTCCGTCGTGCCGCAGTGGCGTGAGGCGAGTGTGCTGATCGGCATGACGCCACAGCCGGCCTATCCGGGCCGCGTGGTGATCGACACGGTGGGCCTGACCGGCTCCGTTCGCCAGTCCGTGCCCGAGGTGACCGAGACACCGGTCATCGCGGGAACTTTGCGCGTGCTGGAGCCCGACGAGGAGGCGCCGGGCATTGGCGTGGCGCGCGCACCGTTGCGTGGGGCCCCTTCGGCGCGACTACGGGCAACGATCCGACTCGGCGACGGCGGTGACGTGAACGGACTGGTCGCGCAGCTCGGGTCCGAGCGCGTGCCGCTGCGGCCGGTGGTGAGCAACTGGTCCGGGGCAGAGGACAGCGAGCTGACGGTCCAGGGCGACGTGCCCGCGTCGTTGCTCGGACAGGCAGGACCGGACGCCCTGACGCCGTTCGTGCTGCGCATGCCGGGCGCGTCGCAGGCCCAGGTGCTGGAGAGCTACCTGGAGGTGCCGGGCGAGTCGCCGGAGAAGCTGGAGATCGCCCCGGACGAGCCCGCGCCCGTTTTGCCCGTCCTGACGGCTGAGTTCACCGCTGTGACCCCGAACGAGGCGACGCTGGTGGTCACACTCGATGCCGCTGCGGCGCGATCAGTGGCGCCGATAGCGGGCTTTGAGGTGTACGTGGACAGCGGACGGGTGGCAACGCTGCCGATGCCCGGCGGGATCGGTGGCCGGCACGAGCTGCAGCTCTCGCTGAAGGGCAGCCACAACGTCGAAGTCCGCCTGCGCCCCGAGAACCCCGAGGCGCAGACGGACTCCGCGTGGGTCGAGCTCAGCCGAAGTTCTCGATGACGGCCTCGGCGACGGCCTTCATCGTGGTGCGGCGATCCATGGCGGTGCGCTGCACCCACCGGAACGCCTCGGGCTCGCTCAGACCCTGCTTGGTCATGAGGATGCCCTTGGCCCGCTCCACGATCTTGCGCGTCTCCAGGCGCTCGGTGAGCCCGGCGACCTCCTGTTCGAGGGCCGCGAGCTCGTTGAACCGGCTGATGGCCAGCTCGATCGCGGGCACCAGGTCCCGCTTCGCGAACGGCTTGACCAGGTACGCCATCGCACCGGCGTCGCGGGCGCGTTCGACCAGGTCGCGCTGGCTGAACGCGGTGAGGATCACGACCGGCGCGATCCGGTTGCCCGCGATGTGCTGCGCCGCCTCGATCCCGTCGACCTTGGGCATCTTGACGTCCAGGATCACCAGGTCGGGGTTGAGCTCGGTCGCGAGCTTGATGGCCTCTTCACCATCAGCGGCCTCACCCGCCACGTCGTAGCCCTCTTCGCGCAGCATCTCGACGAGGTCGAGACGGATCAGCGCCTCGTCCTCGGCGACGAGGACGCGCGGGGCCTTGCGCGTGGCTTCGGCTTGGGCCTCGGCAGCCTGCTGGGTCACCGGGGTCCTCCTGACGATTGTTCCTGCGGGCGAAAGCGCAGTCTACCGGCGGGCAGACCCCTGATCAGGCTCGGCGGCCGTGACGGCAGACACGAACTCCTCAGGCCACGGATACGTGCGCATGGCCTCGTCGACGTCCTCGGTGGGCGCTTCGGTGCGGCGGAGCGTGATCTCCCGGCTCGTCCCGCACTCCGGGTGGGCGAGCCTCTCCCCGATCTCGTCCTCGGCAGGACCACCGGCCCACTCGACGAACCACGCGGTTCCCATCGGAAGTGCTCGCAGCCAGCTCGCGTCATGCCACAGGTGTACCCGGCGCAGTAGAGCGCTCCCAGTGGCCGCTTCTGCCGTTTCCTCGTCGCTGCCGCCGCCGTCGGCGTACTCGACGCCGCGGAACTCGTGCATCCAGCGCACGTACCGCATGCCGAGGTCCCAGGCGTGCTCGTCGACGCCGACGAGCACCACTCCCGCGTCCCCCGTGGTCAGTTCGGCCGAACGCCGGTACTGCTGGTGCCGCAGGCCTGCGACGCCCATGCCGTAGCCGGCTTCGGTGCGTGGCAGCAGCTCGAACAGCAACGGGCCGAGCGCGCGGTCGTTCAGGTGGAGCTTGAGGGCCTCCCCCGGCTCCACCGTCTTGAACGCGTGCGCAGGCCTGATGATGCTCGCCGGCGGCATCAGCTGGAGCATGCTGGCCGCGGTGCAACCCGCGAGCAGCACCTTGGCTTCCAGTTGCCGCTGGGCCGCGGTGGTGGCGTCGGGCAACAGCTCCCCGGCGCGCACGGCCGGCACCGCCTGGGAGAGGTTCTCGCCGGTGTAGGTGCGCCGCAGATCGGCCAGCTGGTCCGTGTTGGACAGACGTGCCATGACAGCAGTCCTCGTTTCCGCCGCCCGGCTCGGCACGACAAGGACGCATGTGTCACGCGTCTACGTGGTCGGTTCGCTTCGGCGAGCAGGAGTTCCTGAACACTGCGGCGGAGTGTGCCGCTCGTTGCCGGGGAGCGGCTCCAGCCTCACGTCTGCTCGGACGCCACCAACCACGTTACCGGACCGCTGCACCCGGTTTTTCAGTCGGCGCCCACGATGAGCTTGTACTTGACGTCGACCTCCTTGCCGCCGGCCGAGCCGCGGATCTGCAGCTCGTGCTCGCCGGACGCGGGCGCGTTGATCCACGCGTACAGGCCGCAGCCGACCGAGTTGACCCGGCCGACCTGGGCGCCGAACGGGTTGCCCGCCCGCGCCTCGTAGGTGAACGGCGTGGCGGAGACCCTCGTCAACGCCTGCGTGGAGCCGTCCATCAGCACCTCGCCCTGGGCGTTCTTCATGAACCGCTCGCACTCGGCGACGTCGCTCGCGAGGTTCACGACGGGCGCGAGCAACGGCTTGTCGGCCGGCACCCGGCACTGCCGTTCCACGGGACCGTTGCCGAGCGAGCCGGCGAGGAGCCAGACCTCGACGGGCTGGTCGCGCATGCAGAACCGGCCGGAGGTGTCCGACACCGGGTTGCTGCCGGCGGGCTGGGAGGCCCACGTCCACCAGCGCGCCTGGAACTCGCTCGGTGTCAGCTTGTCCGATGTGGACGTTTGGGGAGCCGGGGGTTGCGTCGCCATCTGCGCGTTGCCTCCGCATCCGGCTAGCAGCAGAACACCTAAGAACAGCAGGACTTTCCTCACTGATTCTCGCGTCCCTTGCGTCGTTGTTCCTCCGCGCGCTCACGGCAGCGCCGCAGGAACTCCTCGTCGTCGTCAGCACTGGTGGCCGCGAACCGCCCCGGCCGGTTGTACTCGGGAAAAGCAGAAGCATCGCGCTCGTACGCACCGAGGCGCGCGCGTCCGGTCCCCACCACCGGACGGCCCGCCACGAGCCACGCGATCGAGCCCACCAACGGGAACAGCAAGACCAGAAGAAGCCACAACATCTTCGGCAGATGACGAACTGAGCCTTCGTCGGTCGTGATCACATCCACGACGGCGAAGATCGTCAGACACAACATCACCACTCCGAACAGGCCACCGAAGTACAGCATCTCCTACCCCCAGGTCGTGCGGTCGCGCACATCGTGACACAAGGGGCCACGCCCTGAACATGGTTGGCCCTTCAATCACCAGCCCAATTCGCACAGTCATGAAGTTCACGGAAACAAGAGCGGCAACCTCGTCTTAACAGGCGCATTTCCTTCCGCCATTTCCGCACCGGCACGACCTGCGACGACGTCACGGCTGGTAGCAGTCATACCTGAGGTGGAATTCGACTGGCCACGCGGGTCGGGCAAGCATCGGTGACCGGTTCGCGCGCTCAGCTGAACAGATCTGCCGCCATGGGCCGACCCGAGCAACCAATTCACCCCAGAGGGTGAAAAGACGCGGTGGCTCGGGTCGAATTCCGGGTGCGCCGCGACACCGGCCCGGGATTCGGCTTGCTCGATTCCGTACGCGGCCTGATCGAACCGCGGACACTTTCCGCGAGTCGATCCCGCCGCGAGTACCGGAACGTTCACACGAGCCGTGCCGCTGGTGAGGCTGAGCACCAGACCTGCTGCACGACCGTTGCCGCCGTCGTAAGCGAGCCTTAGCGTCGAACCATGCCCAGGGGAGCCGAGAGTCTGCTGGAAGTGCTGGCCGCGCACGACGTCGAGGTCGTGTTCGGCCTGCCCGGCGTGCACAACCTCACGATCTGGGAGGCACTCGAGAAGCACAAGAGCATCCGCATGATCGGCGTGCGGCACGAGCAGACGGCGGTCTACGCGGCCGATGGCTACGCACGCGCGACGGGCAAACTCGGTGTGGCGGTCGTGACCACCGGGCCTGGCGCGGCGAACACGCTCGGCGCCACGGGCGAGGCGGGGGCATCGGGCAGTCCGGTGCTCGTGATCGCGACGGACATCCCGTCGACGCTCCGGCAGCCTGGCGTGTACCGGGGCGTGCTGCACGAGACGCGCGATCAGAAGGCGATGTTCGGGCCGGTCACCAAGGCGTCGTTCGACGTACCGGCCGCGCACGAGCTGGCTGCGTACACCGACAAGGCGGTCCAGGCGGCGACCCAAAGCCCGCACGGCCCGGTTTACCTCGGTGTACCAACGGATTTCCTCTCCGCCGACGCACCGAACCACGCGCCGACGAAGGTTGCCCAGGCCCACGCCGTCCCGGACCTCACTGAGGCCGAGAAGCTCATCGCCCAGGCTGCGCGGCCGTTGATCTGGGCGGGCGGCGGCGCGGCGCGGTCGGGCGCGGGTGCCGCGGTGGGGGCGTTGGCGCGCAAGCTCAAAGCGCCGATCGTCACCACGTACGGGGCGCGGGGGCTGACGGACAGCCAGTACGTCGTACGGGGACCGGTGCACGCACCGCCGGTCGGGAAGTTGTGGGACGAGGCCGATCTGGTGATCGCCATCGGCACGGACTTCGACGGCATGATGACGCAGAACTGGTTGCAGCCCAAGCCACCTCGACTGCTCGCGATCAACATCGACAAGGCCGAGGCCAACAAGAACTACGCCGCGGACGTCACGATCGAAGGCGACGCCGCGGTGGTCACCGAGGCGCTCGCGGCTCGAGTGGCCGACAAGGAAGCTGCCGTCGACGTCGAAGCGGTCAACGCGGAAGTCCAGGCGTTGGTCGAGGCAGACTCCCCCGAAGCCGCGAAGTTGTTGCAGGCGCTGGCAGGTGAGCAGGCCACGATCGTCGCGGACATGTGCATCCCCGGCTACTGGATCGGCGGCTTCCACCACGTCACCAAGCCGCGCGGACTGGCGTACCCGGTGGGGTGGGGCACGCTCGGGTTCGGCTTCCCGGCGGCGATCGGGGCGGCGGTCGACGGCCGGACCATCGCGGTGGTGGGCGACGGCGGGTTCCTGTTCGCGTGCGGCGACCTCGCGACGTTGCGGCAGGAGAACCTGCCGCTGACGATCGTGCTCGTCGACGACGGCGGGTACGGCATGCTGCGGTACGACCAGCAGATCGCCGGCCACGCCATCAGCGGCGTGGACCTGACGAGGCCCGACTTCGCGAAGCTCGCGGAGAGCTTCGGGATTCCCTCGGTCACGCTCGACGGGTTCGACGGGCTGCCGGAGGCGTTGGCCAACTCCAACGGGCCCAACATGATCGTCGTCAACGCGGGTCTGAAGCCGCCGGTCAACACTTCACCCCGCTGGTATCGCAAAACGACCACTTGATCAAAGGTCTGCTCGGTACCGTCCGGCCCATGAGACGTGGGCTGGGGATCGTGCTCGCTGTGCAGGCAGTGGTGCTGACCGCGTTGTCAGGACAGTACGGGTTTCACCGCGACGAGCTCTACTTCATCGCGGCGGGCAAGCGGCCCGACTGGGGCTACGTGGACCAGCCGCCGATCACGCCGCTCCTCGCCCGCCTCGGCACCGAGCTGTTCGGTGCGACGCCGGTCGGCCTCCGGGTGATCGCCACGCTCCTCGCGCTCGCCATCACGGTCGTGGTCGCGTTGATCGCGAAGGAGCTCGGCGGCGGCGCGGTCTTCGCGGCCGCCGCGTCGGCCACGTCGACGTTCGTGCTCGCGGTGAGCCACATGCTGTCGACGGCCACCGTCGACCTGCTGATCTGGGTGCTCATCGGGTACTTCGCGGTCAAGCTGCTGAAGACGCGAGACGGCCGCTGGTGGCTCGCACTCGGCGCGACCGCGGGGGTCGGGCTCGCCAACAAGTGGCTGGTGCTCCTGCTCCTCGCCGCGCTGGCGGTCGCGTTGCTCATCACCGGGCCGCGCGACGTCTTCCGCACCTGGTGGCTGCCGGCCGGAGTGGCGGTGTGCGCGGTGATCGCCGCGCCGATCGTGATCTGGCAGGCGCTGCACGGCTTCCCGTTGCTCACGGTCGCGCGCGGCATCAGCGAGGACGACGGCGCCGAGAACCGCATCATGTTCATCCCCATGCAGATCCTGATGCTGTCGCCGTTCCTGGTACCGGTGTGGGTGGTCGGCTTCCGGAACCTCTGGCGCGACAGGACGTTCCGCTCGCTCGCGCTCGCCTACCCGGTGCTGTGCGTGCTTTGTCTCGCAGCAGGCGGCAAGCCGTACTACGCGGTACCGCTGCTCCTCGTGCTGGTGGCCGCGGGCGCCCGCCAGAGCCAGGAATGGTTGTTGCGCCGCAAGGCCCTCGGCGGCGTGCTCGTGGCGTTGAGCGTCGCGCCCACCCTCGTCGGCTCACTGCCGATCCTGCCGGCGAGCGCCCTGGCGCCGGTCATCGCCATCAACCCCGAACAGGGTGAGCAGGTCGGCTGGCCCGAGTTCGCGGGCACCGTCCAGAAGGCGTGGCAGGCGAACGGCCGCCCCATCGTCATCACCCGCAACTACGGCCAGGCCGGCGCGATCGAGGCCTACACGAACATTCCCGTGTACTCCGGTCACATGTCCTTCTACGACTGGGGACCGCCCCAGACGTTGGACAAGAAGGTGTTGCTCGTCGGATTCAGCAGGTTGCCGTTCGACGGGTGCAGGCGCGTGGCCGAGCACCGCAACGTCATCGAGAACGAAGAAGACGGCACGGAGCTGTGGACGTGCACGGCCCCAGCGGGAACATGGGAACAAATCTGGCCGACACTCCGCCACTACTACTGACCACTTAGGACACTGGAGCACTCGGTGACCCGAACCTGGCCCACCAACCTCGCCACGGACGAAGGCGTGCTCGCCTGGGAGTTCCTGGACTTCCTGCGCAAGACCGCCGTAATGAAGGTCGACGGGCTGACCCGCGACCAGGCCGCAGCCGCCCCCATCCCGACGTCGCCGAAGCTCACCGCACTCGGCGTGCTCAAGCACCTGATCGCAGTGGAGCGCTACTGGCTGGGCATCGCGGGCGCGGGCCTGGACCTGCCGTCGCTGTGGGAGGGCAACCCCGACCCGTCGTGGAATCTCACCGACGACGACACACCTGAGTCGCTCATCCAGACGTACCGCGAGGAATGGTCAAACGCCGAGGAGCTCAAGAAGCTCGACCCCGACGCGACGGCGGCCGACGGCGAACGCACCGTGCGGTGGATCCTGGCCCACGTCGCGCAGGAAACCGCGCGCCACGTCGGCCACCTCGATCTGCTCCGCGAACTGGCAGACGGGCAGACCGGCGAGTAGCCGAACGCTCAGTCCTCGCCCGGCCAGAGCGGGACCAGCGGTGCGACCACGCCGTCGAGGGCGTTGTCGACGATCGCACCCGCCAACGGCATGAGGGTTGCCCGCGACCAGAGGAGGCGCTCGCGCAGTGCCGGCAGTGCCAACGAGGCGGCCGCCTGCTCGATGACCTCCTGCCGGTCGTGGTGCAGGCACCTGACCAACGCCTCGGCCGCCGAGCCGACCTGGACGCCGGACTTCGCAAGGCGCCTGATCGCTGCGGCCGCTTCGGTCCGGACCCACCACTTCGCGTCACGCAGGCGGCCGATGATCGGCGGAAGAGCGGCCGAGTCGGCGGTGTCGCCCAGAGCCATGACCGCTATCTGGCGGCGAGTGGCGAGCCAGTGGGTGGCGTCCGGCGTGATGCGCTCGACCGGGTTGGCGTTGCGCAGCCTGGTGATGCCGTAGAGCCAGACCCACGGGCTGCGGTAGACCTCGTGGCCGAGCCAGCGGCGGATCGGGCCGTCGGTCGCCTCGTAGAAATGGCGGAGCGCGTACCGCGGGTCGCGGTACGGATCGCGTTCGGCCAGCACCCGGCAGAGCAGCGGACGTGCCGGGCCCGCGTCATCGAGGCTGTCCAGGATGATTTCCTCGACCAGCGGTTCGTTGCTGTCGATCAGAATTCTGATGTGCGCACGCAGATCCGGCGAACCCCAGTCCCGGATCCCAGCCAGCGCCCCATCGCTGCTGAGTTCCCCCATTTCTCCATCATGGCTGATATATGTAGCCGCCCACAGCGTTTTGGCAAACTTCATGGAGAGCGTTTACCGCGTCACGCAGCAGCGGGTTGGTATTCGCGGTGCGGTGGACGACGTGCACGTGCCTGCGCAAAGGCTTGTGACGCAACGGCATTGCGTGCGTGCCCGGTAGCGCTTTGTACCCGAGCGCGGGCACCAGCGCGACGCCGACACCGGCCGCGACCAGGGACTGCACGACCTCGTAGTCGTTGCTTCTGAAAGCAATTTTCGGCGCGAACCCAGACGCCGCGCACAGTCGCGTCAGGCAGGTGGCACCGGATGTGCCGTCGCGTGACGCGATCCAGCGTTCGTCTTTGAGATCTTCGAGTTTGACGTTGCTTTTCGCGGCCGGGTGCTCAGCCGGCACCATGATCAGGAGCGACTCGTCCAGCAACGGCAGCACCGTCAATTCTTCCGGCCAGCTCTGCGGCACGAGGTCGTACGCGTAGACCAGCGCCAGGTCGAGCTCGCCGGTCAGCACCAGCGGCAGCACGTCCTCCGGTTCGGCCTCGTCCAGGCGGATCTCGGCGTCGGGCAGGTCCGCCGACAGCTTCGCCAGCGCCCTGGGCACGACCCGCGAGCTCGCCGTCGGGAACGTGCCGATGCGCAGGCGGCCGCGCAGGCCCTGCACCATCGCCTTCACCTCGTGCTCGAAGCCGTCGAACGCGGCGAGCAGCTCGCCACCGCGATCGGCGATCAGCAGCGCCGCGCTGGCCGGCCTGATCGAGTGCGCCTCACGTTCGAACAGCGACACGCCGACCGCCCGTTCGAAGGCCGAGATCTGCTGCGACACGGCCGACGACGTGTAGCCGAGCCGACGAGCCGCCTCGGCGAAGGAACCCGTCTTCACGACCTCGACGAGCGTGCGGAGATGCACCGGGTTGAGCACCAGGACAGCTTATGCTCGACGTCGCGAGGTTTCATTCTGCAACCCCTGGCGGAACCACCGGGTAACTACCAGGGTGGGATGCATGGCCTATGTCTCCACGAACCCGTCGAACACCTCCGACGTGGTCACCGAGATCGAGCTCGGGACCAGCCGCACCTTCGTCGACGCAGCACGGCGGGCGAAGGCGGCACAGCGCGCGTGGGCCCGCGTGCCAGCGCCCGTCCGAGGACAGGTCATCGGCAACATCGGCAGGCTCGTCGAGGCCAACTTCGAGCCGCTCGCCCAGCTGGTGACCCGCGAGATCGGCAAGCCGATCGCGGAGGCACGCGGCGAGGTGCAGGAGATCGTGGACACCTGCAACTTCTTCGTCGGCGAGGGCAGGCGCCTCTACGGGCACACCGTGCCGTCGGAGATGGCGGACAAGCAGCTCTTCACCTTCCGCAACCCGGTCGGCGTCGCGGCCATCATCACCGCCGGCAACTTCCCGGTCGCCGTGCCGTCCTGGTACATCATCCCGGCGCTGCTGTGCGGCAACTCCGTCGTGTGGAAGCCCGCCGAGTACTCCGCCGCGTCCGCCCAGGCCTTCTACGACGTGTTCCAGGCCGCCGGCATTCCGGGCGGCGTGTTCGAGATCGTCTTCGCCGAGGGGTCGGAGACGTTCAACGGACTGGAACAGGCGCTGCAGGAGGGCCTGGTCGACAAGGTCGGCTTCACCGGGTCCAGCGAGGTCGGCGTGCGGATCGGCGAACTGTGCGGGCGCCACCTCCAGACGCCGTGCCTGGAGCTGGGCGGCAAGAACCCGATGGTCGTCACCGAGGACGCGGACCTCGACCTGGCCGTGCAGGGTGCCTTGTTCGCCGGCTTCGGTTCGGCCGGCCAGCGGTGCACCTCGCTCGGCACGGCGATCGTGCACGAGTCGGTGTACGACGAGTTCCTGTCCCGGTTCGTCGCCGCCGTCGCCGCCGCCACCGTGGGCGACCCGACCGGCGATGTCCTGTACGGACCGTTGCTCGACGAGAAGTTCGCGCTGGCGTACGAGAAGTACCTCGGCTGGGTCGGCGAGCACCACACGGTGCACGGCCCGACCGGCCGCATCACGGATTCCAGCCCGCGCAACGGTTTCACTGGTGCGAACGGCTTCTTCTACCACCCCGCAATCGTTTCCGGTGTGCGTGCCGACGACGAGCTGTTCCTCCAGGAGACGTTCGGCCCGATCGTCGGCGTCATGAAGTACTCGGACCTGGACGAGGCGATCGAGCTGGGCAACAAGCCGGGCTACGGCCTGTCGTGCTCGATCTACACCACGGACCCGAACAAGGCCTTCCGGTTCCGCGCCGGCATCTCCGCCGGCATGGTGAGCGTCAACAACTCGACGTCCGGGGCCGAAGCGCACCTGCCGTTCGGCGGAAACGGCAAGAGCGGCAACGGCTCCCGGCAGTCGGGCGTGTGGGTGCTCGATCAGTTCACCCGCTGGCAGTCCATGAACTGGGACTACTCGGGGAAGCTGCAGAAGGCGCAGATGGACACGCTCGAGATCGGGGCGAACCTTGACTTCCGCCTCGCCTGAGCTACCAAATCAGGCCGAGGTCGTCATCATCGGCGGCGGGGTCATCGGCACGTCCATCGCCTTTCACCTCGCCGAGGTAGGCGTCCGGGATGTTGTGGTCGTCGAGAAGGACGAGCTGGGTTCCGGCTCCACCTGCAAAGCGGCGGGTGGAGTGCGCGCCCAGTTCTCCGACGAGCTGAACATCAGGCTCGGTGCCCGATCACTCGAAGCGTTCCAGCGCTTTCCGCAGCGTCCCGGGCAGGAGATCGATCTCCACCAGGTCGGCTACCTGTTCCTCCTCTCTTCTCGGGAACACGTCACGGCGTTCGAGCGCAACGTCGACCTCCAGAACTCCCTCGGAGTGCGCAGTCGAATGCTGACTGTCGAGGAAGCGCAACGGATGTCGCCGTTGATCGAAACGGACGGCCTGCTCGCGGCGACCTACTCGCCGGACGACGGACACTGCACTCCGGAGTCCGTGGTCCTCGGTTATGCCACCGCGGCCCGCCGGTTCGGTGTCCGTTTCCACACCAGAACCACCGTGAGATCGATCGTAGGGACGGGGTCTGACACTTTTCGCGTGCAGACCGACCGCGGCGAGGTTTCGACGCCGAATCTGGTCTGCGCGGCGGGAGCCTGGTCAAGATCGATCGGCGAGATGGTGGGCGTTGACCTGCCGGTTTCTCCCCTGCGGCGGCAGATCATGTTCACCGAACCCATGCCCGAGCTACACGATCGGGTGACCCCCTTCACCATCGACTTCGGCAGCACCTTCTACTTCCACCGCGAAGGCCCCGGGCTGCTGTTCGGCATGTCCGATCCGGACGAGACGCCGGGCTTCAAGCTCGGCATGTCCGACGCGTGGCTGCCCAGGCTGACCGCCGCGATCGAACGGCGGGCGCCGCGACTGCTGGACGTGGGCGTGCGCAACGGGTGGGCCGGGCTTTACGAGGTCACGCCCGACCACAACGCGCTGATCGGCTCGGTGGGCCGGTTCTTCTACGCCACCGGGTTCTCCGGGCACGGGTTCCTGCAGGGCCCCGCGGTCGGGGAGGTCGTGCGCGACCTCGTGCTGGATCGCGAGCCCTTCGTCGACGTGTCCAGTTTGGACGCCTCCCGGTTCGCCGCCGACCAGGCGCGGCCCGAACTCAACTGCGTGTGAGGGAATGATGGACGTTCTCCAGCTCATGGACGAGTGGGGACCTGAGAAGGTCGTCTGCGTGTCCGACCGGCGCACCGGCATGAAGGGTGTGCTCGTCATCGACAACACCGCGCGCGGCATGGGCAAGGGCGGCACGCGGATGAGCCCCGGCGTGACCGTCGCGGAGATCGCCCGGCTCGCGCGCGTGATGACCTGGAAGTGGGCGGGCGTCGACCTGTTCTTCGGCGGGGCGAAGGCGGGGATCGTGTTCGATCCGTCGTCCCCTGACAAGGAAGCGGCGCTGCGTGCGTTCGCGCGCAAGCTCTCCAACGAGGTGCCGCGGGAGTACGTGCTCGGTCTCGACATGGGCCTCACCGAACGGGACGCCGCGATCGTCCAGGACGAACTGTCGGACCGCGGCGCTATGATGGGCGCACCGGCTCAACTCGGCGGTCTTCCGTACGACGAGCTGGGCGTCACCGGGTTTGGCGTGGCCGAGGTGGCGGACGAACTGATCTCGTTGCGCGGCAAGCGCGTCGCGATTCAAGGGTTCGGTGCGGTTGGTGCCGCGGCAGCCCGACGCTTCACCGAACTGGGTGCAGTCGTCGTCGCGGTGTCGTCGGTGCACGGCGCGTTGGTGGATCCCAACGGCCTGGATGTGGCCCGGCTGCTGGACTTGCGGGCGTCGTCCGGTGATCTGGCGGTCAAGGAGTACGGCCCGGTGCAGGCACTGGGTGCCGAACTCCGGGCATCGTGCGACGTGCTGGTGCCGGCCGCGTTGCAAGACGTGATCGACGCGGATCTCGCGGGCGAGCTCGCCGCCACCCTGGTGGTCGAGGGCGCGAACCTGCCGACTTCCGTTGCGGCGCAAGAGGTGCTGGCCGCACGCGGGATCACGGTCGTGCCGGACTTCATCGCGAACGCCGGTGGCGTCGTAGCAGCGGCCTTCGGGATGGACGCGCGGTACTCGCCGTTCCCGGTGAACCCGGCGACGGTGCTGGACGCGGTGTCGCAGAAGCTGAGGGCGAACGCGTCGCACATCGTCGCAGCAGCCCGAGATCGTGGCACCACAACACACGTGGCTGCGCGCGAACTGGCGCAGGAACGCGTGCTGGCCGCGATGAAGCTGCGGGGGCGGGTCGCATGAGCTCGCCCGACGGCGCCACGAACGACGCGGCAGCCGAGAGCAGCGCCGAAACACCAGCCCGGTCGCTCGACGGCGTCGTGATCGCGGACTTCAGCCGGGTGCTGGCCGCCCCGTACGCGACGATGATGCTGGGCGACCTCGGCGCCGAGGTCATCAAAGTCGAACAGCCGGGCCGTGGCGACGAGACCCGCACCTGGGGCCCGCCGCACTTCGAGGGCGAGGCGACGTACTTCCTGTCCGTCAACCGGAACAAGACGTCCGTGCAGATCGACCTGTCGACCGAGGCAGGCCGGGAGCAGGCGCGCGAGCTGATCGCGCGCGCGGACGTGGTGGTCGAGAACTTCAAGCCGGGCACCATGAAGAAGTTCGGGCTGGACTACGAGTCGGTGGGGCGTGCCGACCTCGTCTACTGCTCGATCTCGGGGTTCGGTTCGGGCAAGGGCGCGGACCTGCCCGGCTACGACCTGCTCGCGCAGGCCGTGGGTGGGCTGATGAGCGTGACCGGGCCCGGTCCGGACGCGCCGGTGAAGACCGGTGTGGCGCTGGTCGACGTGCTGACCGGGTTGCACGCCTGCGTCGGCATCCTGGCGGCGTTGCGGCACCGGGAGGCGACCGGGCAGGGGCAGCTCGTCGAGCTGGACCTGTTGTCGGTGTTGTTGTCCAGCATGGTGAACCAGAGCGCGGGCTTCACGCTGGCGGGCTCGGTGCCGGAGCCGATGGGCAACCGGCATCCGTCGATCGCGCCGTACGAGGTGTTCCCGACGGCTGACCAGTCGATCGTGCTCGCGGTGGGCAACGACCGGCAGTTCCGGCGGCTGTGCTCGGTGCTCGACGTGCCGGAGCTGGCCACGGACGAGCGGTTCGTGACGAACTCGGCGAGGGTCGAGCACGTCGACGAGCTGTTCGAGCTTCTCCAGGCGCGGCTGCGGACGCGTCCGGCGCAGCACTGGTTCGAGACCCTGACACCGCTCGGTGTGCCGTGCGGTCCGGTGAACGACATCGCGCACGCGTTCGCGTTGGCCGAGTCGCTGGACCTCAACCCCACCGCGACGATCGGTGACATGACGCTCGTCGCGAACCCCATCCGCCTGTCGCGCACGCCGGTCACCTACCGGCTGCGCCCGCCGAAGCTGGAGCAGTGAAGTGCAGGACCCGTTGCAGTTGCTGGACATCCCGTCGTTGCTGAGCGACGAGGAGCGCGACATCCAGGCCACCGTCGCGGCGTACCTGTCCGATCACGTGCGGCCGCACATCGCGAACTGGTTCGAGGAGGGCGTCCTGCCGCGCGAGCTGGCGCGGGAGCTCGGCAAGCTCGGGGTGCTCGGCATGCACCTCGAGGGGTACGGGTGTGCCGGCACGTCGGCGTTGGCGTACGGGCTCGCGTGCCTGGAGCTGGAGGCCGTCGACAGCGGGATTCGCAGCTTCGTGTCGGTGCAGGGCTCGCTGTCGATGTACTCGATCTGGAAGTACGGGTCGGAGGAGCAGAAGCAGGAGTGGCTGCCGCGGCTGGCCGCCGGTGAGGCGATCGGTTGCTTCGGGCTGACCGAGCCGGACTTCGGCTCGAACCCGTCGGGCATGCGCACGCGAGCCGTCCGGGACGGTGCGGACTGGGTGCTGAACGGCACCAAGATGTGGATCACCAACGGCGGCCTGGCCGACGTGGCGACCGTGTGGGCGCAGACCGAGGAGGGAATTCGAGGATTCCTCGTTCCACGCGGGACGCCCGGATTTTCGACGCAGGACATCAAGCACAAGCTGTCGATGCGAGCATCCGTCACCTCCGAACTGGTTCTGGAGGACGTGCGACTGCCGGAAAGCGCGCGACTGCCCCTCGCGACTTCCCTGCGCGCTCCCCTTTCGTGCCTGAACGAGGCGCGTTTCGGGATCGTGTTCGGAGCCGTCGGCGCGGCGCGGGATTCGTTGCAGGCGGCGCTGGAGTACTCGGGCACGCGCATCCAGTTCGACAAGCCGATCGCCGCGTTCCAGTTGACGCAGCGGAAGCTGGCGAGCATGTCCGTGCAGGTCAGCAACGCGATGCTGCTGGCGTTGCACCTCGCGAAGCTCAAGGAGGCCGGCACGTTGCGGCCCGAGCAGATCAGCATGGGCAAATACAACAACGTGGAGTCGGCCATCGCGATCGCACGGGAAAGCCGGACGATCCTCGGTGCGAACGGAATCTCGCTGGAGTACTCGCCCTTGCGGCACGCCAACAATCTGGAATCGGTCCTCACCTATGAAGGCACTTCGGACATCCATCTGCTATCCATCGGCCACGCGTTGACCGGAATCACCGCATTCCGCTGATCGTTCGCCTTATCCTGCACTCGCCGTCGAACGCGGGTTGGAGGATGCCCTGCCGGAAGAGACAAGCAGCCGCAGTGACGCGCGCCGCAACCGCAAACGACTGCTGGACGCGGCCACGCACGTGCTGCGTGCTGAACCAGCAACGGCGACGATGCACTCGATCGCACGTAGGGCCGCGCTCTCGCAAGCAACGGCGTACCGCCACTTCCCGTCCGTGGAAGCGCTCATCGAGGCCTACCACGAGGACGTCATAGCGTCGTTGGCCGCGCACGGTGAACGATCGCGCAAGGGCGGCAAGGAGTTGTTCGAGCAACAGGTCGCGCGCTGGGTGAAGATGCAGAACGTGCACGGTCCGGTGATCGTGCGGTTCTGGTCTCAGCGCGGCTTCCTGGAGCGCATGCAGTCGGCTGACGCGGTGACAACGTTGTCTTGCCAGGCCTGGGACCGATCCCTGCGCGAGGTGCTGATCGATCTGGCACTGCCGGACGCGTTGCTGTCCGTCGCACAGTTCCTGTGCCACGCGTTGTTGGACCCGAGAGAGATCATCGACCTGAAGAAAGCCGCCGGACTGCCTGACGAGCAGGTGGTCCGGCGGCTCTCGGATGCGTTCTACGGGGCGTTGCGCGGGTGGGCCTTGTCAGGCTCAGACCCCGAGGGGAAGCACCCACTTCAGCTCTGACTTGATGTTCGGGCGGCCGTCCAGCGGGTTCTCCCCCGCGATGCCGCCGGCCGCGATCTTGTCCAGGGTCTTCAGGCCCTCGGGCTGGATCTGGCCGAACACGGTGTAGTTCGGGCGCAGGATGCTGTCGCTCTGCACCAGGAAGAACTGCGAGCCGTTCGTGTCCGGGCCGGCGTTGGCCATCGCCAGCGTGCCGCGCGGGTAGATGCGACGCAGGCCCGTCGGGTCGTTCGGCGCCGGCTTCAGGTCGGTCGGCAGCTCGTCCTCGTACTTGTAGCCGGGGCCGCCCTCGCCGGTGTTCGACGGGTCGCCGCACTGCAGCACCTTCAGCGTCGGGTACGCGGTGAGGCGGTGGCACTCGGTCTTGTTGTAGAAGCCTCGAAGTGCCAGGTGGATGAAGCTGTGCGCGGTGCACGGCGCCTTGGTGCGGTCGAGCAGGAGCGGGAGGTCGCCCTGGTTCGTCTTGACCTTCACCATGACCTTGCCCTTGGTGAACCACGGGTCGTGCGGAACGGACACCGGACGAGCGGGAGGTTCGTCCGGTGTCACGGTGTAACCGCAGTCAGGGCGTGCCTGTGGTTGCGCGGACGCGGTTCCGGTCGTGATGAACCCAACGGCCAGTGCCGCCACTGCCAGACCAGCTGCGATTCGCCTCATGCGCGTTTCCTAGTGGAGCTGACAGTAACCCGGCAAGGTTTAACGGATCACTTAGTTGTCCGTGTCCTCGGTGATCTCGTACTCGCAGGTGGCTTCCTTGCCTGAACTCGAGATCTCCTTCTCCTTCTCGACGCGGAGCTTGCAGGTGACCTGGTTGTCCGACTTGACCTTCAGGGTGATCTTGCCGAGCGCGTTGGCGAGCATGCCGCGGTTCTTCAGCGGCAGGTCCACGGTTTCGGCCTCCGACGTACCACCGGGCACGTTGAGCGTCATCTCGGCCTTGCCGGTGCCCTCGATGTCGAAGAACGCCTCGTAGGTGTAGCTCTTGGGGGCGCACGCCGTGAGCGCCAGCACGGGAACCAGCAGGAGGAGTTTGTTCATGGCTCGAATTCTGGTGGTGGGCTCACGCCGGAACTTCTGGCTGCGGACTGGTTGTGGGTCCTACTTTTGGCCGACCAGGCGGGACTCCCACGCCCAGGCGGCGATCTCCACCCGGTTACGAGCGTCCAATTTGGTCTGAACGCTCGCCAGATGCGTCTTCACGGTGCCGATGGAGATGAACAGCTCCTGCGCTATCTCCGCGTTCGTCTTGCCGATGGCCGCCAGTTTCACGACGTCGAGCTCGCGCGCGGAGAGGTTGTGCGGCCGTTGGGGTGTCGGCGCGTTCATGTGTTGCAACAACCTGACGGTGATGGACGGACTGATGAGCGCATCACCTGTCACGGCCGCGCGAACCGCTTCGATGAGTAGGTTCGGGCCGGCGTCCTTCAACAAGAAGCCGCACGCGCCATTCTTCAGCGCTGTGTGTACGTACTCGTCGTGGTCGAACGTCGTGCACACAACTACGTGGACGTCGTTCGCGATCTGTTTGAGCGCTTCGAGTCCGTCCATGCGGGGCATGCGGATGTCCATCAACGCGACGTCCGGCTTGGTGCGGCGTGCCTCGGTGACGGCCTCCACGCCGTCCTGCGCCTCCGCCACGACCTCGATGTCGGGCTCGGCGCCCAGAATCATGCCGAACCCCGTGCGCACCATCGCCTGGTCGTCCGCGACGAGAACCCTGATCACGCGGTCGCCTTTCCGGTCGGGAGTGCGGCGTCGACGACCCAGCCGCCGTCAATGCCTGGCCCCGCCTTGATCCTGCCACCGAGCGACTGCACGCGTTCGGTGAGTCCGATGAGTCCGAAGCCGTTGCCCTGCCTCGCGCGCTTGCCGTCGTTGACGATCCGGACGGTGACCCAGTCCGGTGAGGTCTGGATCTGCACGTCCACTTTGGTCGCTTCCTGGGCGTGTTTCCTGATGTTGGTCAACGACTCCATGACCACGCGGTGGACGGAACTGGCGACCTCCAGCGGCATGTCCCCGGTGTCGCCGTGGATTTCGAGAGTCGCTCGCGGTTCGGCCTCGACGAGCGGCTCGATGTCGACGATGCCCGCGACCGGCGCCACCGGGGCGTCGTCGCGGAGCATGCCGACCATGCGGCGCATCGCGGTCATGGCCTCGCCACCGGCCTCCTCGATGCGTTCGAGGGCCTGCTTCGCCTGTGCCGGGTTGCGTTCGACGATCCGGCTCGCACCCTGCGCCAGCACCACCATGCCGGTGATGTGGTGGCCCACGAAGTCGTGCAGGTCCCTCGCGAACTCGGCCTTCTGCTCGGCTTTGACGGCCGCGACCTGCTTCTCACGGGCGTTGCCCAGCAGGCGGAGGTAGCCGACCAGCGCCAGCACGCCGGTGGCGACGACGAGCAGGCCCATCGCCAGGGTCAGCTCGGTGGGACCGAGCGGGTACCGCACTGGCTGGGTGACCAGCGCGATCAGAATCCAACCGAGCAGCGGCGCGTCCCGCCACGACTTCGCGCGCTGGGCGGTGACCGCCAGCACGCCGGTGAGCGCCAGTCCCTCGGCCAGCCCGAACTCCTTCTCCAGCGGGTTGACCAGTGTGAACGTCAGGCACGCGGTGGCGGCCACCGCGGCCACCACCCGGTTGGGACGCAGCCAGGCCAGCGCGGGCAGCAGGACGCACGCCAACGCGGCCCAGCCGGTCCACGGGTACAGGCCGGGTGAGCGGAACAGGCCGTAGTACCAGTCCACGAACGCGGCGGCGACCAGGGCGGCGATCGCGCCGTACCTCCAGAGCATGGCCATGACCTTATGCACTCGCGAGGGCCGCGCAGATCGGCCGAAAGACAGAGGCGGGCCGTGCCGGAGAGGGAGGTTCGTGCTCGTCATCTGCCGTTTTCTGGTTCTCGTGAACAACTTCGCTTCCGCTGCGGTCGACCTCGTGAAGGTGTACGGCTCCGGCGACACCGCGGTTCGAGCACTCGACGGGGTGACCGTCGGGTTCCGGCCGGCCGCCTTCAGCGCGATCATGGGGCCGTCCGGCTCCGGCAAGTCGACTTTGATGCACTGCCTGGCGGGACTCGACACCGCCACGTCCGGGTCTGCGCTGCTGGGCGGAAAGGACCTGACCCGCCTCTCGGACAACTCGCTGACCCGCGTGCGGCGGGATCGGATCGGGTTCGTGTTCCAGGCGTTCAACCTGCTGCCGACGCTGACGGCCGAGCAGAACGTCCTGCTGCCGTTGAACCTCGGCGGGCGGCGGCCAGACCGCGGCTGGTACCGGCAACTGGTCGAGGTGCTGGGGTTGTCGTCCCGGCTCGCGCACCGGCCGTCGGAATTGTCCGGCGGGCAGCAGCAGCGCGTGGCGTTGGCACGTGCCCTGGTCACGCGGCCGGACGTCATCTTCGCCGACGAACCCACCGGAAACCTGGATTCGAGGGCGTCAGTGGACGTCCTGAACCTGTTGCGGCAGGCGGTGCGGGAGTTCGGGCAGACGATCGTGATGGTCACGCACGACGACAGGGCCGCGTCCTACGCCGACCACGTCGTGCGGATGGCCGACGGACGCGTGGTGCAGGCGGTCGCGGCATGAGGAAGTTCCTGCCCGTGCTGTCGATCATGATCGCGGCGTTCTTCGCCTACTCGACGGTGCTCGCCAAGGACATCACCGAGCGTTCGCTCGCGGTCAAGGCCGCTCAGCTGGTCGAGGTGTTCGTGCTGCTCGGTGCGTTCGTGACGGTCGCGATGATCGTGGCGGCGTTGGTGTCGACCTCGACGTTCCGCATCGTGTTCGCGCAACGGATGCGGGAGCTGGCTTTGCTGCGAGCCGTTGGTGCTTCCCGTGCTCGCCTGGCCCGTGGACTTGTCGTCGAGGGAGCGATGACCGGGCTGCTGGCCTCGATCGCCGGGGTCGCGCTCGCGGTGGGGGCCGGGCAGCTCGTGCCGTTGTTCGGACTCGTGGCACCGGGATTCCCGCTGACACCCGCGCTGGTGGTGGTCTTCGGGTCGTTCGTGCTGACGACGCTGGCCGTGCTGGCGCCTGCGTGGTCCGCGGCCAAGGTGTCACCGTTGGAGGCCCTGCGGACGTCAGCCGTCCAGGACACCAAGAGCCGCATCGGCGGTGTGCGCTGGGTGCTCGGCATCCTGCTGGCTTCGGGGGCAGGCGTGCTGTTGGTCAACGTCGCCGCCGAGGGGCTCACAACCAAGCAGCGGCCCGCCGGGATGACCGAGGACCTGTTGCTGCGCACCACGATCAGCGGCACGTTGGCTTTCGGCGCGCTGATCACCCTTGGTCCCGCGTTGATCTCACCGGTGCTCCGGCTGATCAGCATTCCGTTGCGGCGCAGCACCATCGGGACGCTGGCGGTGAGCGGAGTGGGTGGGGCACCGCGGCGGGCAGCATCGGTCACGGCGATCGTGGCGCTCGGTGTCAGCCTCATCATCGCCACCCTGACCGGCGCGAACACGTTGCGGGGACTGAGCAAGGCCGAGATGGCGAGCGCCTACCCGGCCGATCTGGAGATCACCGGGCCGGTCGACGTGCGGGCGCTGCAGGCCGCCGGGCTCACCGAGGTGCTGTCCTACCGGCGCACCGAGATCACCGTCAACGGACGGCTCACCATGCAGGCCACCGACCTGGACATGAACAAGCTCCGCGACCTCACCGACTTCAAGGTCGACACCGGCGCTTTCCGCCACATGGGGCCACACAAGGTCATCCTGTCGACCTACACCGCGAGCAGGCTCGGCGTGGCGGCGGGCATGGAGGTCGACGTCAACGGTGTGCGGATGACGGTGGCGGCCACGGTGTTCGGCGGTGTTCCGCTTGGCAGCGCGCTGTTGCACCGGTCCGATGTGGAGGGTGACCCGATCGGCGCGCTCGCCAACGGTGCAAAGGAACGCGTGCCCACCGGGTTCGAGGTCGAGTCGCTCACGGACCGCCGGCTCGCTCAGGAGAACTGGTTCACCACATTGGTGGCAATCGCGATCGGACTGCTGTTCCTGACCGTGTTGATCTCCGTGGTGGGGGTAGCATCGACCACGGCGTTGTCGGTGCTCGAACGGACTCGAGAGTCCGGGTTGCTGCGCGCGATCGGCTTGACCCGCAAGGAACTGGGGCGCCTCATCACGACCGAGGCCGGCCTGTACGGGATCGTCGGCGCGTTGCTCGGGCTCGCCATCGGGATTCCCTACGCGTGGCTTGCGATCATCTCGCTCGGCATCGAGTGGCCGTTGCAGGTGCCGGTTTTCTCGGTCGGCGTGGTCGTGCTCGCTCTGGCCGCACTCACAGCAGGTGCGGGGCTGCTGCCTGCCCGTCGTGCGGCGCGCGTGAGTCCGGTGGCGGCGCTTCACTCGATCCAGTGAGGTGTGCCGGGTACCAGACCGGGTACCCGAACTGCATCGGGAGGTGATGCAGTCGTGGGCTTCGATGAACTCAAGAACAAGGCGAAGGACCTGGTGGGCGAGCACGGCGACAAGGTCGACCAGGGTGTCGAGCGCGCGGGGCAGTTCGCCGACGACAAGACCGGCGGCAAGCACAGCGAGCACATCGACAAGGGCGAGGACAAGCTCAAGGAAGGCCTCCGGAATTTCGGCTCCCAGCAGTGATCGCACGGAACCGGTACCGGAGAAAGTGATGCCTCCTCACCGTTGACAGGCCTGCCACCATCATCCGTGGGAGCGCTCTCACGCGCTCGTTCGGAGGGTTGGCAATGAGGCTCACTCGACAACGAACATCCATCGCCTTGGCAGCGGCCAGCGTGCTCACGGTGAGCGCGCTGGTCGCTGTCGCTCAGCAGACCAACGCCGCGCTTCCACCTCCCCCTGCCGGGTGGACGCAGGTGTTCGGCGACGACTTCACCGGGCCGGCGAACTCGTTGCCCAACACCGGAAACTGGCGGTTCTCCCTCGGCCACGGCTATCCGGGCGGACCGGCCAACTGGGGCACCGGCGAGATCGCCGCGCACACGAACAACCCAGCCAACGTCTCACTGGACGGCGGCGGGAACCTGCGCATCACGCCGCGTCGTGACGGCGCGGGCAACTGGACGTCCGCACGCATCGAGACCAACGCGCAGAACTTCAAGGCGCCCAACGGCGGCATCATGCGGATGGAGGCGCGGATCCAGATGCCGAACGTCTCCGGTGCCGCCGCGTTGGGGTACTGGCCGGCGTTCTGGGCGTTGGGGTCGCCGTATCGCGGGAACTGGTGGAACTGGCCCGGTGTCGGCGAGTTCGACATCATGGAGAACGTCAACGGCGTCAACCGCGTGTGGGGCGTGCTGCACTGCGGTGTCTCGCCGGGCGGGCCGTGCAACGAGAAGAACGGCATCGCGAACAGCCGGTCGTGTCCCGGTGTCTCGTGCCAGGGCGGCTTCCACACGTACCGGTTCGAGTGGGACGCCTCGACGGCACCGCAGCAGCTGCGCTGGTACGTGGACGGCGAGCTGTTCCACCAGGTCAACCAGAACCAGCTGCCCGCGGACACGTGGAACCAGATGACCGGGCACGCCGGGTACTTCATCATCCTGAACGTCGCGATCGGCGGCGAATTTCCCGACAACTACTCCGGCACGCGGACACCGGGTCCGGGCATCGTGCCGGGCATTCCGATGGTCATCGACTACGTCGGCGTGTGGACGCGGGGCACAGGCGGCGGACCGACGACGACCACCACTCCCCCGCCGACGTGCGGACCGCTGCTGTCGCAGAACCGGCCGACATCGGCGTCCAGTGTGGAGAGCGGGAACCAGGCGGCGGCGTTCGCGGTCGACGGCTCGACGTCGACGCGCTGGTCGTCGGCCCACAGCGAACCGCACTGGTGGCAGGTCGACCTCGGGTCGTCGCGTGCCCTGTCCCGCGTGCGGATCAACTGGGAGGCCGCGTACGGCCGGGCGTACTCGATCCAGCTGTCGGACAACGGCAGCACGTGGCGGGAGGCCTATTCCACGTTCACCGGCTCAGGTGGTGTGGAGGACATCGGAGTATCCGGTACCGCGCGCTACGTGCGGTTCAACGGCACCCAGCGGGCAACCGTCTACGGGTTCTCGTTCTGGGAGTTCCAAGTGTTCGGGGCCTGCGGAACCACCACAACGACGGAACCTCCCGGCGGCGGCGCATACCCAGCGTGGGCGTCTGGGACCAGTTATGCGGTTGGTTCGCGTGTGAGTTACGCCGGATTGGACTATCAGTGTCTGCAGGCGCACACGTCGATCGCCAGTTGGGAACCGCCGAACGCGGCATCTCTCTGGCAGCGCGTCTGAATCACTTCCGCGATCCCGGCGGCCCGGTTACCGTCGTTCGCCGGGATCGCGGAGGTGAAGGTGGATCCGAGCGGGGTGACAAGAGCTGCACGGCTGACCGCATTAGCCGCGTTGTGCCTGGTCACCGTCGTTTTACTGCTTCCGGCGGCCATCAGCGTGAGCACCGGCGGCGCTGTGCCGGCGTTCTTCGGCGAGTTCGGCCGGTGGTTGTGGCCGGCCGTCGGCGTGATGGTGCTCGTCGCGATCGGTCTCGCGCTCTGGGAACGCGTGCGCGGTCACGAGACGAGCAACCGCACCGCCGCCCTCGGCCGGGTCGAGTCGCGCGTGAAGGCGTTGCTGGCGTCCTCGTTGGCCGCACAGACGCAGATCAAACTGGGCGTGCTGCGGCAGCCGAAGCTGTCCGTGCGCGTCGAGGGTGAGGAAGTCTCGTCTTCGGACCTGGAAGCTGTCTACGACCGTCTCGGCCACACCATGGTCCTCGTCGGACCGGTCGGCAGCGGACGGTCGACGTTGTTGCGCGCACTCTGCCTGGTGTTGGTCGAACGTGCACGCAACGACCCGGAAGCGCCGATTCCGGTTGTCGTGGACTTGGCGACGTGGCGTGCATACGGCACGCGCAAGCCGACCGAGTTCACCGCCTGGCTGCTGCGCGAGATGAACCGCCGCTACGGCATCAGCCGCTCAGCGGGCACGATCTGGCTGCGCCGCGAGCGGGTGGCCGTGCTCATCGACGGCCTGGATGAGGTGCCGCGCGTCGACCGTGCGCACTGCGAGTCCGAGCTCGCGCCGTTCGCGTCGGTGGTGTGCTCGACCGCACCGATCGAGAACCTGCCCACGGTGCACGTCGAACCGCTGACACGCGGGCAGGTGCTGGAGTACATCGCTTCGGTCAGCCCACGTCTCGACAGCTTGGAATCGGCGCTGACGCCGGACATCTGGGAGCAGCTCGACTCGCCGCTGGCGTTGAACCTGTTAGCGCTGACCCATCTTGATCGTCAGGTCGACACGATCGGCACCGACTTCGTCGGCTCGTTCGTCGTGGAACGGCTGTCCGCCCAACGCGCTGCGGGCCCGACCATCCGCGCGTTGAAGTTCCTCGCGCGGTTGGACCGCCCGGACCTCGGCGCACCCGTGCACATGCCGCACCGCCGTGCGTGGCTTCCGCTGCTGCCGACGCGACCGTTGTGGTTGTTGTTCGTGCGCGCGGTGCCTGCCGCATATGCCGGTGGTGTGTGTGCCGTGGCGTTTCTGACGGGACTGCAACTCGGTTTGTGGCCGGCGTTGGTGTTCGCGGTCGCGGCTTCTTCGTTGCTCGTGCTCGTGAACAGACTGCCGCGCGTCTTCCACCCGCCCGGCCGCGCGCACGGAATTCTGACCGCCGCCCTGGGATTCCTGGCCGGTGTGTTCGCCGGACTGCTGGTCGGCCTCGCCGGATTGTGGCTCGGTGGCATTGGTACGCCTTGGCCCTACGCCGTGGCCTACGTCTTCGTTGTAGTGGCGTCGTTCTTCTTGGCGCTGGGCTTCGTGCCGGGCGACGCGTCCATTCCGTGGTCGGTGCTGATCGCCGCCGCGCCGGGCGTGTCGATGATCTGGACCGGCCCGTACGTCGTGTTGGCCGGTATGGGGATCGGCTTCTCGGCGGGTGTTGCGGGCGGGGTGTTCGCTGCCGCCGTGGGACGCGTGTGGCGCACGGTGCGCCCGGGACAACAGCAACGCATGCACTGGGGGCGGCCGTGGTGGGTACAGCCGGCGATCCCTGTGCTCGGATTGGTCGGTGTGCTGGGTGGCCTGGGAGCGATGGGATCTTGGGGCACCGCACTGGGCGTGGCGCTCGGGTTGATGGTGACGCCAACCGCCGCCCGTGACTACGTCTGGCCGTTCGACGCGCTCGCCGAGGTGGCCGCGGAAGGACTGACGCGCCCACTGTCGTTGGGCGAGTTGTCGTTCCGGCGCAAGGCTTTGCTGCACCTGGCCCAAGATCGCCTGCTGCTCACCCGCGTCGACGGCGAGTACCGGTTCGCGCACGTGGCCCTGCGTGACCACCTGGCGTGCTGTGACCCGACCGCGCTGGTTCGCGCCACGCGTCGTTGAACCTTCCCTCTCTGCGGGCCGTACGGCCTGACAGAAAGGTCGGGTGTTGCGCATGCGCTGGACGAGGGGCTGGATCGCGGCCACCGGGGTGTTCTCGGTCGTCGCTGCCGTCGGGGGTACGGCCTTCGCCCTTGCGGGATCAGAAACTCCTGCTTCCCAGTCGGGGGTCGCGGGTAAAGAGGTGTGCGGAGGGCAGCCGCTGAGTTTCGTCGACTCCGCCGGCCCCGCCGCGGTGCTGTCGGATCAGTTGCCGGTCGGGACTTCTTTGCGGGTCACCAACCTCGCCAACGGGCGTGCCGTGACGCTCGCGGTTGGCGGGGTTTCTCGTGGATGCGCTGCGGTGAACAGTTCGGCGTTCGATTTGCTGCGCTCGCCGGATTCGGGGCGAGGCGCCGAGGAAAGCGTTCTCCGGCGGGTTCGGGTGGAGATCGTGGGGAATGCTCCTGCGCCGGTTCGGACTTCTACTCGGTCTTCCACGTCTCGGGTTCGGGCTTCCGGGGTCGTGGGGCAGGTCGTTTGCGACGGGGCGACGGTGGGGTTGTCCGCGGTCGGTGGGGCCCCAGGGGCGTTCTCGTCTTCGTTGCCGGTGGGGACTTCGGTTCGGGTCACCAATTTGGACAACGGGAAGCAGGCTACGTTTCGGATTGTCGGGGTTGGGTCTGGGTGTGTGGTGTTGAACAGTGCTGCTTTTGAGTTGGTCGGGGAGGCTGGGAAGAACTTGGTGAAGCGGGCTCAGATTGAGAAGGTGACCTGAGCCCAGCCGCGAAGCGTGCGTGGGCACGTCGGGCTGGTCGGCTTGCCTCATTACCGGTTTACCACGTTGGCATTGCCACGGGTGGCCTCGGCTTCGTCGTCGGCTGCGCCTGCGAACTGACAGGTCTACCAGTCCATTGGCTCGTCTGGTTCTTCTGGGGTTGGCCACTCGTCGTCGTCGGCGGTGCTGGAGCCCCAGGCTGCGCCGCCCTGGCTGGTGGTTTTGGGCTTCGGCTTGGGTTTCGGGGTGTCTGGGGTCGGTGAGGCAGGCGTTGTGGCAGGGGCGCCTGCCACTACCTCGAGGATTTGGTCGCCGTACTTGGTCAGCTTGGCTTGGCCTACGCCGCTCACCGCGCCCAGGGCCGACAGGGAGGTCGGGCGGGAGGCTGCGATGGCTTTGAGCGTGGCGTCGTGGAAGATCACGTAGGCCGGGACGCTTTGTTCGCGGGCTTGCTGGGCTCGCCATTCGCGCAGGGTTTCGAAGAGCGGGGTGGCGTCGGCTGGGAGGTCTACGGCGGCGGCCTTTGCCTTGGTGGTGCCGGTGGAGGCCGTGCGGGTCGTTGAGCGGACTGGGGTCGGGTCCTTGCGGAGGTGGACCTCTCGCTTGCGGGACAGGACCTCGGTGCTCTGCTCGGTCAGGACCAGCGTTGAGTACTCGCCTTCCACGGCCAGGAGGCCTTGGGCCAGCAGTTGGCGGACTACGCCTCGCCATTCGCTTTCGTTCAGGTCTTCGCCGATGCCGAAGGTGCTGAGCTGGTCGTGGTCGAACTGGATGATCTTGGCGGTCTTGCGGCCCAGGAGGATGTCGATGGCTTGGCCCGCGCCGAACTTCTGGCCTCGTTCGTTGCGCAGGCGCCAGACGGTGGAGAGGACTTTCTGGGCTGCGACTGTGCCGTCCCACGATTCTGGTGGGGTGAGGCAGGTGTCGCAGTTGTTGCAGGGGACGCCGGACTCGCCGAAGTAGTCGAGCAGCATGGTGCGGCGGCACTTGATGGTCTCGCAGAGGGCGAGCATCGCGTCGAGGTGGGCCTGCGAGCGGCGGCGGAAGGCCAGGTCGCCTTCTGATGAGTCGATCATCTTGCGCTGCTGGACCACGTCGTTCAGGCCGTAGGCGAGCCAGGCGGTGGACGGGAGGCCGTCGCGGCCTGCCCGGCCCGTCTCCTGGTAGTAGCCCTCGACTGATTTCGGGAGGTCGAGGTGGGCCACGAAGCGGACGTCCGGCTTGTCGATGCCCATGCCGAACGCGATGGTGGCGACCATGATCAGGCCGTCCTCGCGGAGGAAGCGGGCCTGGTTGCGCTGGCGGGTCTGGGCGTCGAGGCCCGCGTGGTACGGGAGGGCCGCGATGCCGTTGGCCACCAGGAACTCCGCGGTCTTCTCGACGGAGGCGCGGGAGAGGCAGTAGACGATGCCGGCGTCGCCGTCGTGCTCGGTGCGGAGCAGGTCGAGGAGCTGCTTCTTCGGTTCCTTCTTCGCGACGATGCGGTACTGGATGTTCGGGCGGTCGAAGCTCGAGACGAACTGGCGGCCCTCGGCGAGGTCGAGGCGCGTGAGGATTTCCTTGCGGGTGGCCTCGGTCGCCGTGGCGGTGAGCGCGATGCGCGGGACCTTGGGCCACCGCTCGTGCAGGTGGGTCAGTGACAGGTAGTCGGGGCGGAAGTCGTGGCCCCACTGGGAGACGCAGTGCGCCTCGTCGATCGCGAACAGCGCGATTTCGCCCTGGTCGAGCAGGCGCAGGGTGGCTTCGGACGTCAGGCGTTCCGGGGCCAGGTAGAGCAGGTCGAGCTGGCCGTTGACGAACTCGGCCTCGACCATGCGGCGTTCGTCCCAGGACAGGGAGGAGTTCAGGAAGCCCGCGCGCACGCCGAGGGCGCGCAGGGCGTCGACCTGGTCCTGCATCAGGGCGATGAGCGGCGAGATCACCACGCCGGTGCCCGGCCGGACCAGGGCCGGGACCTGGTAGCACAACGACTTGCCGCCGCCCGTCGGCATGAGCACGAGCGCGTCGCCGCCCGCGATCACGTGCTCGACGATGTCGGCCTGGTCGCCGCGGAACTCGGGGTACCCGAAGACGCGCTGCAGGACCTGCAGCGCGTCCCCGTGGTCTGTTGAACCCATGGCGCCGATGCTAGCGAGCAGCACCGACAGTCCTGCCCGCTAGCCCAACTCGCTCTTCGTACCAGCGGAAACGGTCGTGGCGACCAGCTGGTCGGACGATGCCGACGGCACCGAGCCGCGCAGCGGGACGCGCACGGAGGTGTCCGCCAGGTCGACGGTCAGGCGGGGCAGCTGGCTCGGGCGCACGATCGCGCTCGAGTCGGTTCCGCCGATCAGCAGGCCCAGCCGGTGACCGGCCGGGATGACGTGGTCCGTTGTGGACAGTCGGAACGTCATGCGGTACTTGGTTCCCGGCGTGATCGTGCGCGGAGTGGAGAGCGACGCGTAGTTCGCGAGGTCTGCCCATCCGCGCGCGATGATCTGCGCGTCGACGTTGCCCGCCGTTGTTTCCGTGTTGCGATAACAGGCGTCATCGCCCGTGCGGTTCTCGCCCCAGCACGACTCCGTGCCCAGGGTGCGGATGCCTTCACCGGTCCGCACCCGAGCCGGGCCGTAGTCGACGAGGTAGGCCGTCAGGTGCGCGGTCGGGGTCGACGACGACACGCCCACCGTGATCGACGACGTGCCCGCCACGCGCAGGTCAGACGTCAGCGGTGCCGACGAGTAGACCACCCGGCCGGTGTTCGAGCCGGAGAGCCAGCTGGCCGGCGTGGCGCTGCCGTTGTCGGTGAACGCGGCCGTGCCGGTGCCGGGCGTCGTGCCGAAGCCCGAAGAAGATGGACGTAGCACGGTGCTGACGGTGCCTGCAGGCGGCCACGTCTGGTCGTCCGACCACTGGTCCGGCGCGCGCTCTGCGGACACCTGGGGCTCGTTCTCGATGCCGTTCGGCACGTTCAGCAGCCAGCGGTCGAACCACCGGTGCAGCGTTGCCACCCACTCACCACGCCGGAAGTCGAACGGGTCGACGTGCGCGGTCTGCGAGAACCAGAGCTTCTTCGGCACCGTTGGGGGCAGTGCGTCCCAGAACTGGCCGTACTGCAGCGTCTTGACGTTCAGGTCGTTCTGCCCGTGGATCGCGAAGACCGACGCCTTCACGCGCGAGGCGTTGCGCACGAAGTCACGCGCTTGCCACATCGCCGTGTAGTCGCCATTGGCAGGAGAACCGTTCGTCATCTGCGTGCGCACGGGGCCGCACCGCGAGCTCGCGTTGGAGTTCTCGAAACGAGAGCCAAGGCTGGTCGGCGTGCCGAAGCCGGTGAACGAGACGCCGTCCGAGCGGAACCAGTCGTACCAGGAGCTGATGGCCGCGATCGGCACGATGGTCTTGAGCCCGTCGATCCCGGTCGCCGCCACGCCGTTCGCGATCGAGCCGTCCCACGACTTGCCGATCATGCCGACGGCGCCGGTAGACCAGGTGGCGGATGTCCTCGTCGAACCGGTCAGGGTCGTGTAGCCGGTGCGACGGCCGTTCAGCCAGTCGATCACGGCGGTGCCGGAGGCGATCTCCGACTGGCCGCCGACGTCGACGCAGCCGCGCGACCGGTTCGTGCCGAGGAAGTCGACCAGCACGACGGCGTAGCCGCGCGGCACGAAGTAGTTGTCGTAGAAGAGCGGGAACTTCACCGGCACGCCGGCGGAGTCGTAGGTCTTGACCTCGCTCTCGTTCCCGCGGCCCGTGCTCTGGTAGTACGGGCTGGCCTCCATGATCACGGGCACGCGCCCGGTCGTGGACGGCCTGATGATGTCCGCGGTCACCCGGTCGGGGGTGCCGTCACGATCCGCGTCGAGGCCGGTGTCGACGTAGACGGTCTCGCGGACCGCGTCGGCCATCGAGTGGATCGGCGCGGACACGCCGCCGGACAGGGAGAACGCCGGTGTCGCCGCTGTGGCAGGGATTGGCGTCAGGGTCAGGGCCCCTGCTAACGCCACTACAACACGAACACGCTTCATGAAGGTTCACGCTAAGGAGTGATGATGTCACCCGTCAGAGCCGAAAGGCTTGATCCTCAGCGGTTGCGCCAACTACTGCGGGTGGCGAATATTCGACCTCCGTGAGCTTCACCTTCGAACCGCCGCGCACCCGTGTCGTCTTCGGGCGCGGCACCGTTGCCTCCGTACGAGCCGAGGCCGAGCGTCTTGGCGTAACGCAGGTGCTGCTGATCGCCCGACACGGCGGCGACAAGGTGGCGGCCGAACTCGGTCCACTGCTCGCGGCGAGGTTCACCGGCGCGACGATGCACACCCCCGTTGAGGTCACAGAGCGCGCGCTCGCGTTGTTGCACGAGCACGGCGCGAACGGCGTGGTGTCGGTCGGCGGCGGGTCGAGCACAGGGCTGTCGAAGGCGCTCTCGGTGCGTGCGGGCGTACCGCAGATCATCATCCCGACGACCTACGCGGGTTCCGAGGTCACGCCGGTGCTCGGCGAGACGGCGTCCGGGCTGAAGAAGACGCGGCGCGACCCGGCGGTCCAGCCCGACACGGTGATCTACGACGTCGACCTCACGCTGGACCTGCCGTTGGACGTCACGGTGACGAGCGCGCTCAACGCTCTCGCGCACGCCGTCACCGCGAGAGGCAACGAGAACCCGCTGATCGACGCCATCGCAACGAAGGCGATTGACGGCATTTTGCACGCTTTGAGCGGAAATCCATCCACTGTGGATGCACGAACGGAGCTGCTGCACTCGGCCTGGCTCGCGGGAACGTGCCTCGCCAGTGTCCCCATGGGACTGCACCACAAGCTGGCGCACGTTCTGGGCGGTTCGTTCGGTTTGCCGCACGCCGCCACACACACGGCGCTGCTCCCCCACACGGCACCTGCCGACCTGGCCGAACAGATCCACGACACGGCCACCCGGTTCGGTGCGGCGACCTCACTGCGGGAACTGGGAATGGCGGAGTCCGATTTGTACCGTGCTGCGGAGATTGCCGAACACCCCGACGCACTGCGAGTGCTGACGAACGCATGGCGCGACGCACCGCCCGGCTGATGGGTTGTCATTCTTAAGGCTGATGTTCACAGCTCTGAAACAAGACCAATCTCCGATGTGAACCTGAAGATCTGCTGATGAACTTGAGCCATGCTCAGCCCCTTGGATCTGTCCCTGGTAAACGGGCCGATCCCCATCGCTGCGACCGTTGCTGCCGCTGTCGCGTTGACCTACCTGGCGATCAGGAAGACCCGGACCTGGTGGACCAGGGTGCTGCCGATCGTGGTGCTGGCGTGCGCGGTGGTCGCGTTCGGGTTGAGCTTCGTGGTCGACCACGTGTGGAAACCCTGGCCAGAACCGTTGCCGGTGATCCTCACGGTCTGGGTCGGGGCTGTCCTGACCGCGCTGGCACTGGCGGCCGTGCGGCTTCGCTCAGGGCGATGGTACGGCCGTGTGTTCGGCGTGTTGTTGGCGCTGGGCGTCGCGACGAGCGCGATGGTCGCCACGAACGCGCACTTCGGCCAGTACCCGAACATGCGCGCGGTGCTGGACGTCTTCAGGAACGACCGGGTCGAGCTGAACGAGGCCGCGCCTCCTCCGTCCGGTGTGCTGGAGGTGCCGGCGGGCAAGAAGCTCGCTGACGTCTGGAAGCGGCCGGCTGAGCTGCCGGACAAGGGCACGGTCTCCGAGGCGACGATCCCCGGCACCTTCGCCGCACGTCCGGCGTGGATCTACCTGCCGCCGGCCTACGCCACGACGCCGCGGCCGAAACTGCCGGTCATCGTGCTGATGGCCGGGCAGCCCGGCAGCCCGCGCGACTGGTTCGACGGCGGCCGGATCGTCGACAACATGGACGCGTTCGCGCGTGAGCACGACGGGCTCGCGCCGATCATCGTCGTGGTCGACCAGCTCGGCTCGACGACCGCCAACCCGCTGTGCCTCGACTCCGCGCTGGGCAAGTCCGAGACGTACCTGGCCCACGACGTACCGGCGTGGATCAAACAACGACTGACCGTCGACGAGCGTCGCGAGGCGTGGACCGTCGCGGGCTTCTCGCACGGCGGCACGTGCTCGGTGCAGCTCGCCGTGCGCGCGCCGGACGTGTACGGGAACTTCATCGCCCTCGCTCCCCAGCACGAGCCCACTCTCGGCTCGCGGCAGGAGACCGTGCGGGCGGCATTCGGCGGCGACGAGGCCGCGTTCGTGCGGGTCAACCCGATGGACATCATTGCGCGCCAACGCTTCCAGCAGACCTCTGGCGTCGTCGTCGCGTCGCGCTACGACGGCCTGTACCGCGACGCGGGCGCCAATCTGTTCGAGGCCTGTCGCAAGGCTGGAATGGACGTGCTGTGGAAAGAACTGCCGTACAACCACGACTGGAACCTGGCGCGGGAGGGCTTCTACGGGTCGTTGCCGTGGCTGCTCGCAGGGCGCACAGGGCTGCTCAGGTGATCACTCGGCTGTTTCGCACCGCGCCGCTGACGTGCACCTTTCTGATCGTCTTCTGGACGGTCGGAGCGTTGACCGGTGCGGTCGCCGACGACGCACTGCTCGCGCACGTCGGGTTCGGCTCCCACAGTCCGCTGTGGACCGTGTTCACCTCGGCGCTGTGGTCGATGGACCTGTTGGGCTACGTGGCGACCACGGTGCTGTTGCTGGTCATCGGCCCGTTGGCGGAGCGGTCGTTCGGAGCGCTGCGCACCGCGGCGATCTTCCTGTCGTCGCACGTCGTCGGCTCGTTCCTCGGTCTCGGAGTCGTCCTGGTCGGCCGGGACTTGCACTGGTCGTGGCTCGACTCACTGGTGGGCGACGTCGCCGCCGGGCCGTCGATCGGCGGGGTGGGGCTCGCGCTCGCGCTGACGTTCCGGATGCCGCCGCTCTGGAGGCGCCGGGTCCGGCTGCTGATGATCTTGTCGGTGCTGGTCCTTACGCTGTACTCAGGTTGGCTCGAAGATCTGCTCCGACTGTCCGGTGGCGTGTCCGGGCTCCTGATCGGAGCGTTGTTCCTGAAGAGCGGGGCGGTGCACAAACCGCGCACGTTCCAGGAGACGAGGGTGCTGGTGGCGCTGCTGCTCGCGGCGTCGGCGCTCGGTCCGGTGGTGGCGATGATGTCGCCGTACCCCAACGGGCCGCTCGTGTGGTTCGCGGACGTCGTCGCGGTCGCGCAGCCGTCGCAGGAGTACTTCGACGAGGTGTGCGGCTCGGACGCGGTCGAGCTGTGCCGGACGATGCTGATCCAGCTGTCGTACGGCCGGTTCCCCGCGCTCGTGATGTCCCTGCTGCCGGCGTTGCTGCTGCTCGTGCTGGCGGAAGGGCTGCGGCGCGGCCGGCGGTTCGCGTGGTGGTCGGCGCTCGTGTGCAACGTGGCCTACGCCTCGTTCATCGGGTGGTACGTCGTGGAAGCCGCTCGGTTCCCGGACGTCGGTGCGGGCGAGATGGCGTTCTCGTTCAGCATCCCGATGCTGGCGCCGGTCGCGATCACCGTCGTGCTGTTGTTGACGCGCAACCACTTCGCGGTGCGCCTGCCTCGGCACGCCGTCAGGAAGTTCTGGCGGTTCACGGTCGGCAGCGTCGGGCTGCTGTCGGCGCTGTACGTCGTCGGCGGGTACCTGGTCCGCGACCAGTTCACGCCGGTGCCGGGGTTCGCGCAGTTGCTCGCGGATCTGCCGACGCGGTTCCTGCCGCCCGGCTACCTCGACCTGGTGCCGCTGCAGTACTCCGCCAAGGGGTTCGTCGGGACGCTGCTGTACGAGTACACGGGCGTGGTGTTCTGGCTGATCGTGTTGGTGGGTCTGCTGATGGCGTCGTGGCGCGCGTGGCCGTCGCCGTGCGAGCAGGAAGCGGCGCGCGCTCGCGACCTGATGCGCCGCTACGGCGGTTCGTCGTTGTCGTACATGACGACGTGGCGCGGCAACCAGTACTGGTTCACGCCCGACGGCGAGAACGCCATCGCGTACCGGGTGGTGGCGACGATCGCGCTGACGGTCGGCGACCCGATCGGTCCGGCGCGCGTCGAGGCCGTGCGCGGGTTCGCGGAGTTCTGCGCCCGCAACGGGTGGACGCCGTGCCTGTACAGCGTGGGAATGGAGACGAGGGAGGCGGTAGAGGGTCTCGGGTGGTCCGCGGTGCAGGTCGCCGAGGACACCGTGATCGAACTGAACGAGCTGAGCTTCACCGGCAAGAAGTGGCAGGACGTGCGCACGGCCCTGAACAAGGCCGCCAAGGAAGGCATCACGGCCGAGTGGTGCACCTACGCCGACGCGCCGTACGCGATCACCGACCAGATCCGCTCGATCTCGACGGAGTGGGTGGCCGACAAGGGCCTGCCGGAGATGGGCTTCACGCTGGGCGGCCTGGAAGAGCTGACCGGCGAGGGTGTCCGCTGTCTGCTGGCGGTCGACGGCGACCGCACGGTGCACGGCATCACGAGCTGGCTCCCCGTGTACTCCGACGGCGAGGTCGTCGGGTGGACGCTCGACTTCATGCGCCGCCGCACGCACGGCTTCCGCGGCTCGATGGAGTTCCTGATCGCTTCGGCGGCCCTGGAGCTCAAGACCGAGGGCGCGCGGTTCCTGAGCCTGTCCGGCGCACCACTGGCCCGCCTGGACCGCGGCGAGCGGCCCAGGGCGCTGCAGCGCGTCCTCGACTTCACCGGTCAGGTGCTGGAGCCGGTGTACGGGTTCCGCTCGCTGTTCGCGTTCAAGGCGAAGTTCCAGCCGTCGTACCGGCCGATGTTCATGGCCTACCCGGACTCGGCGGCACTGCCGCGCATCGCGAACGCGGTGAGTCGCGCGTACCTGCCGCACCTCAACGCGCGCCAGGGACTTCGGCTCGCGACCAAGATGATCATCCGGACTCGTGAGCGCGTGACCACGCAGGACCGAACGGGCTGACGGCGCCGGCCTCGCTCATGGGTCACGTGTTGCCTCGCGCCCTGATGGCTGGAGCACGGGGCGTGACGACACACGGTTGAACCGGCTGCCGGCACCGGCCTTCGCTCAGCGGTTCGCCGTTCAGACGGGGTGGACAACTCGCGCCCTGGCGCCCCACTCCGCTAGGGCTGAGGAGTGAGCACGTGACCATGCACGGCCGAACCAGCTGACGGCTCCAGCCAGCGTCGTGGACCATGGCCCGATTCGCGTGCGTCTGGCTGGAGCGTGAGCGCGTGACCACACACGGTCGATCCCGCTAGTCCAAAAGGGTGGAGAGGCGATGCTCATCGTCACCTCCGCCCGTCACTGAGCGAAGATGCGCCGATGACCGTGCGGGGCAATCTGCCTGCCCAGACCACGACGTTCATCGGCCGCCGGGCCGTGCTCGCCGAAACCGAGGCACTCCTCGGCAAAGCCCGGCTGGTCACGCTGCTCGGTGCCGGCGGGGTCGGCAAGACGCGCATCGCCGTGGAGACCGGGCGTGCGATGGCGCGGGCGGCGGTGTTCCAGCACGGGGTGTGGGTGGTGCCGCTCGCGGATCTCAAGGACCCTGCGTTGCTGGCGCGCACGGTCGCGGCCGAGTTGCGGATCGTCGACAACTCGCCGGACGCGGGGCTTGGGCGGCTCGTGGAGTCGTTGCACGACAAGCATTTGATGCTGGTGCTCGACAACTGCGAGCATCTGCTGGAGCCGGTGCGGCGCCTGGTGCACCATCTCTTGCGGGACTGTGAGGGGCTGACGATCCTCACGACGTCGCGGGAGCAGCTCGGGGTGTACGGCGAGCATCTGCTGCGGGTGCCGCCGCTCACGGAGGACGCCGCGCAGTTGTTCCTCGAACGGGCCGAGGCGGTGGGCGCGACGCTCACCGAGGTCGACCTGCCGGAGGTCGCGGCGCTGTGCCGGGCGTTGGACGGGCTGCCGCTCGCGATCGAACTGGCGGCCGCGCGGCTTGCGGAGATGTCGCTGACCGACGTGCTCGAGCAGCTCGACCGGCGGTTCGACCTGCTGGTCGGGGACACGCACGGGCCAGCGCATCACGTCACGCTGGAGCGGGCGTTCGAGTGGTCGGCGCGGCTGTGCACGGACGAGGAGCGGCAGCTGTGGGCGGCGCTGTCGGTGTTCCCGGCCGACTTCGATCGTGCTGCGGCCGAGGCGGTGGCGGGCGGCGACGTGCTGGAGCCGTTGTCGGCGTTGGTGCGCAAGTCGATCGTGGTGGCGACGACCAGTCCGGTCACGCGGCGGACGCGCTACCGGTTGCTGGACACGGTGTCGCAGTTCGGCGTAAGGCTGTTGAACGATGCTGACGAGCTGTTGCGGCGGCATGTGTTGCACTACAGCGACTTTGTGGACGAAGCGGCGCGCTCGTGGTTCTCACCGGACGAGGCGCTGTGGATGGCGCGGCTGCGGGAGGAGTGGCCGAACATCCGGGCCGCGGTCGGGTACGCGTTGGGGACTCCCGATCTGGCTGAGGCCGGGACCGTCATGGCGATGAACGTGCAGCGGAGCCGTTTCACGTCGTTCGCGGGCATGCTCGGCCAGGCGCGGGACCTGCTCGCGGTGGCGCGCAAGGTGATCACCGCGCCGCCGTTGCGGACGTCGTTGCTGGCGCACTGCGCTTACCTCGCGCAGACGCAGGGCGACATGGCGGCGGCGATTCCGTTGATGAACGAGGCGCGTGCGTTGCCGCGGACGCCGATGACCGACATGCATCTGGTGTTCGTCGAGGCGACGCACCTCTTCTACGTGGAGGGCTCGCCGGACTGTGTGCCGTTGTACGCGCACGTCGTGGAGCTGTGCAGAGAGTTCGCGCCGCCGGGCGACACGTACATCACCGAGCTGATGCACGCGATGGCGGTGTGTTTCCTGATGGACGCCGAGGCCGCCGACAAGGCCACGACCGAGCTGATCAGGCTCGCGGAGAGCAACGGGGTGGACTGGTCGCACGCTTGGGGGCTGTGGCACCAGGCGCTCTACGAACTGTTGCACGGTGATCCGGCGCAGGTGCATCCGTTGGCGGTGGAGGCGTTGCGGATCCAGCTGACGCTCGGCGACACGTGGGGTCCCGCGTACAGCCTGTGGTTGCTCGCCTGCACGTGCGCGGAGCTCGGCGCGCACGATCGCGCAGCCAGGTTGCTCGGTGCGCTGCGGTCGCAGGAACGGATCTCGCGGATCTCGTTCGCGAGCATGAGGCCGTTCCACAAGATGCTGGAACGCGCGGACCGGAACGTCCGCCGCGCGCTCGGCGACGACTACCAGGTGATCATGACGCTGGGCGCGGACCTGCGGCAGGAGCAGGCCATGGAGTTCGCGCTCGAGCCGGTGCCGGACTCCGAGCGCCGACCGGTCAAGCCCACGCTGCCCGGCGGGCTGACCAGGCAGGAGTTCACGATCGCCGGACTGGTGGCGGACGGGCTCACGTCGAAGCAGATCGGGGCGAGGCTCTTCATCTCACCACGCACGGCGGACCGGCACGTGGTCAACATCCGCGCGAAGCTCGGGCTGCCGAACCGGGTGGCGTTGGCGGCGTGGCACCGATCGGCCACTGACACGGGCACCCGGTGAGCTGAGCCAACGCCCCGCGATCACTTCCCCCCGGATGATCACGGTCATCACCGTGGCCGACCCATCCCACCGGGAGTGCCCGTCCGACGCTGAGCTCGACGCCGGACCATCAATCTCACCCGCACCCCGATTCGGGCGCATCGGCAAATTTGCGCATTCCGATCGGCGGTAGCGAGGTTCACCCGTGTGGACCATCAGTCTGCAGCTGTTTTGACGCCGAACGCGATGAGGGCGGAGGCGGACAGGCGGTCCAGCAGAGTTCGTTGGCGCAGCAGGAAAGCACGGGCCCGACCGGCAGCGGTGATGAGGATCGGGAACCACAGCAGGCCGATTCCCAAGTGGATCGCGACGAGCGCCGCGCCCCACGCCGGTTGGCCCACCGGGAGGAACTGCGGGAGCAGCGAGATGTAGAAGACGCCCGGCTTGGGGTTGAGCAGGTTGGTGAGGAGTCCGACCCGGACGGCCGCGCGCGCGGACGCGACAGGAGCGGGCTCGTCCAGCTGCACGGGACGGCGAGACTGCCAGAGAGCCTTGACGCCCAGGTAGATCAGGTAGGCGGCACCGAGCCAGCGGACGATGTTGTAGGCCAGTTCGGACGCTTGCAGCAGCGCGGTGAGGCCGACCAGGCCCGCGGTCGCCCACACGAGACAGCCGAGCGTGCTGCCGACCACGACGCCCATGGCGGCCCGGCGGCCCACCAGCAGGGCCGTGCGCAGCACCAGCAGGGTCTCCAGGCCCGGAGTGATCACGGTGAGCAGGGCGACGAGCGTGAAGCTGAGCAGTGCGGCGGTCGACATGCCGTCATCAGAACACAGAAACGCCTGGTCAACGGAAGAATTTACGCGCCGGACACGAGTCCTACCGGCTTGGTGTAGCGGTGCGCGGGCACCGGAATGGGACCGTCCGGATGCGGCGCCTGGTGGTCGAACAGGCCCTCGTCGGTCCAGCCCTGGCGTTCGTAGAACCGCCGCGCCCGCACGTTGCCGGCAACGACGGCGAGCCATGCCACGGAGTGCCCCTGAGCCGCCACGACCTGTTCCGCGGCGGACAGAAGTGCTGACGCGACACCGGATCCGCGGTGGTCGGCCGAGACGTAGACCTGCTCGACCTCGGCGCCGGCGACCATCACGAACCCGGCGACCTCGCCGTCCACAGTGGCGACCGTGGTGTGTTCGACGTGCTCCAACGCGCGTGGCTCGAAGGTCTCGCGCGGCCGGGCGTCGATGAGCTGCTGCGGCACGTTGCCCAGGTGCGCGTCGCACCAGCCGGGGTACCAGATCCCGGCGACCGCGGGAGCGTCCGCAGGGGTCGCGCGCCGCAGCTCGACCATCAGAGGTGCCAGGCCTGCACGCCGAGACGGCCGGTGCTGCCGAGGTCGATGTAGTGGTCCTTGCCCGCCGCGGCGCCCGGCAGTGGCTGGTAGATGCCGTTCGGCACGGCAGCAACGTCGACGTGGATGCCGATCTGCGGCGGCTCGACCGACGTGTTGGTGTTCTTCCACATGAACGCGCTCCTCGCACTCTCCCCCGGCTGCACCACGATCGGCTGCGGCGGGTTGTCGAACCCCTCGACCGAGGAGATGCCACCAGAGCCGTTGAGGATCTGGACGTCCAACTGCTGCCAGTTCTCGTCGAGCAGCTTCACCTGTGGATATCCGTTGAGCTCCAGCGGTTGCGTGCCGCAGTTGACCAGCTCGACGGCCATCACGCGCAGTCCCATCGCCGCGTTGGTGGAGCCTGCCCGGAACCGCAGCCCCGTGTCGCACGACGGCTCGCCGGACGTCGGCGTGCTCAGGGAGATCGGCCGCGCGGCTCCCGGTTCCGGCAACGACGGCGCCTCTGGGCGCGCTGCACACCCGACCAGGCCGGCGAGCGCAGCCAGCAACACGAGAATCCTGCCCCCAGTTCTCATGCGATCGATCATGCCACAGCACGAAGAGCGCGCTGGCGGCCTCGCGCGAGGCCGCCACGCGACTAGCCCGTGTGGGACGCGATCCAGGCCCGGTGGGCGGGCACGTCGGAGAAGACCTGCGGAGCGTCCGCGCACCAGCATCCGCCGATCTGCCCGATCACCGTGCCCACGGCCGCCCAGCCGGTGCCGGTCCTGGTGACGGCAGGGCCGCCGGAGTCGCCGTAGCAGACACCGCGCCAGCCGTCGGGGTTGTGCGTGCACAGCGTGGCCGCGTTGGTGTGACAGCCGGGTGCGTTGTCCGCGAGCACACGGGAGTCCAGTTCCTGCAACACCATCGGTGCGGGCTGGTGCGTGACCGGGCGCCGAGGTGGGACAGAAGAACACGAGCGCCAGCAGAGCGGCGTGGATCGTGTTGCGCATCGAGGATCTCCTCGCGGGTGCAGGGATCTTCGAGTGTTCGGAGCAACCGGAGATGCCCGCTATCGCCGTAATTTCGGATCGCTCGGCGCTCGCCGCGGCGGTAGGTTCGGATGTGCGATGACCGGACCGTTCCACCTCGTGTTGCGCGACGCGATCCGTGAGCGCGGGCTTCCGCTGGAACGCCTGCGGTCGCGTCTCGCCGAGCGCGGGATCGACGTCGGGCTCGCGAGCCTGAGCGACTGGCAGCACGGACGGGCGTGGCCGCGCCGGCCGAAGTCGTTGCGCGCCATCGCCGCGCTGGAGGAGATCCTCGATCTGCCGCAGCGGACGTTGACGAACCTGCTGCGCTCGCACCAGCCGCCACCGTTCCGGCCGCGGCAGGGCGTGGACGAGTACAGCGGGCCGATGGCCGAGCTCCTCGACGCACTGCCCGGCGCACGGGCGTGGCGGATGGAAGTGCTGACGTCCGAACAGGTTGTGCACGTCGGGCCGGATCGCAGCCCGTCACGGATCGCCGGCCGTTCGGTGGCGCGGGCTCGCCGCGACGGCGTGGACCGGACGGTGGTGCGGTACTACGGCGCGGCGGGGTGCGAGATCGACCGGGTCGAGGTCGTGCCGGGACGCAACTGCGCGCTCGGCACGGTGCTGCGGCAAGGTCACGTGCTCGCCGCGGAACTCCTTTTCGGGCAACGGCTTGAGGCCGGTGAGACGTGGGTGTGGGAGGCCGAGATACGCGATCCGGCTTCCTCGCGCACGGACTGCGCCCACGCCTTCCGCCGGCCGGAGGGCACCTGTCTGCTGGAGGTGCGGTTCCACCCGGACGCGCTGCCGGACCGCGTGTACGAGTACTTCCGCGCCGATCTGTTCGTCGAGCAGCACGTGCTCACGGAGCTGCCGTTGACCGTGCACAACTCAGTGCACGTCACGACGACCGGCATGACCTCCGGCGTGATCGGCATCAACTGGGATTGGCCTAGAGGAACGGGGTGATGTTCGGTTCGACGCCCAGCAACGCGCGGCCGCACGCCTCCATGTTCCACGACGGGTTGATCATCGCGTGCCGCAACGCGGTCTGCATGTCGCGCAGCAACACGTTGAGCGGACTGGACTCCGCGACCGCCGACGCGCCGTGTGCGGCGACCAGCATGTCCAGCGCCTCACCACACTGCCGCACCGCGTGCACGGCGTGCAGACGATGCCGGGCACGGGCCGCGTAGTCGAGGACGTTGCCGGACAACGCTTCAACGCACGAGCGGACCAGCAGCCGGGCCACGTCGATCTTGGCGGACGCCTCCGCGACGGCGATCTGGAACGCCGGGGAGTCGCTCTGCCGCTGGTACGTGGTGAACGAGACCGGGCGCTTGCTCGCGTGCGCCACGACGTGGTCCAGCGCGGCCGAGGCCATCCCCAGGTAGGGACCGATCATGTAGGTGAGCACGGTCTGTACCACCGCCGAGCCCGTGATCGCGTCCGCCAGCCGCAGCACCCGATGGTCCGGCACGTGCACGTCCTGACCCACCACCAGGTTGCTGCCGGTGCCGCGCATGCCGACGGTGTGCCAGGTGTCCTTGACCCGCAGCTCGCCGAACGGGATCGCGGCCACGCCGACGTCCCCTTCCGCGATCGGGAAACCGAACATCCCCCACGCCGCGTGCAGGCAGCCGGAAGCCGGGAACCACTCGCCGGAGAGCCGCCAGCCGCCGTCCACGCGCTCGGCTGTCGCATGTGGAGTGAGGACGACGCAGACGTGCGTGTCCGGGCCGTCGGCGTAGATCTCCTGCTGCGCCTCGACGGGCAGCTGGGCGACCACCAGATCGGACGCGCCCAGGATCATCACGACCCAGCTCGCCGACGGATCACCGCCGGCCAGCTCAGCCAGAGCGTCCACAGAGGACTGCAACCCCAGTTCCAGGCCGCCCAGCGACTCGGGCACGAACATGCGGAACATCCCGGCATCCCGCATCGCCGCCATCGCTTCCTCGGTCAGCCGGCGGTCCCGGTCGCCAGCCGCCTGGTCGCGTGCCAGCACGGGCCTCAACGCGGCCGCTGCCTGGACGAACGTCGATTCGCGCATGGACCCCGACGCTACAAGCGGGCACTCCCCGCGGCGCGCTGCTCGACGCCACAGGTCCGGAGAGCAGAACAACGCTATAGTTGACATCAACTAATCAGAGCTGGATAGTCGACATCAACCAAGGAGGTCGGAACGTGCGGCGCAAGGTCTCGAACCCGTTGGCACTGGCCGTGCTGGCACATCTCGTGATGGGCCCGCAGCACCCCTACGAGCTGGGCAAACAACTCAAGGAGACGGGCAAGGACCGCAACATCAAGTTCAACCGCGGCTCGCTCTACATGGTCGTCGAGCAGCTGCGGAAGGCCGGGTTCGTCGCCGAGCAGGAGACCGTCAAGGACACCCAGCGGCCCGAACGCACGGTCTACGCGCTGACCGACGAGGGGCGCACCGAGCTCTACGACTGGATGCGCGAGCTCGTCCGCGACCCGGTGCACGAGTACCCGCAGTTCGGGGTGGCGCTGTCGTTGATCTCGGTGCTGGACCCGGTGGAGGCCGCGGAGTTGCTCAAAGCCCGCGCCGACGCGTTGACGAGGGACCTCGACGACACGCGCGCCATGGTCGGCAAAGCGACCGACGACGGCGTCGAGTGGATCTTCCTCGTCGAGGAGGAGTACCGGATGTCGTTGCTGGAGGCCGAACTGCGGCTGGTCGAGAAGCTCGCGGGGGAACTGGCGAAAGACGAGTACCAGCGTTCGTGGCGGGAATTCTTCGGGAGGGAACGATGAAGGCGTTAGTCATCGGGGGCGGCATCGCGGGACCGGTCACCGCACTCGCCCTGCAAAAGGCCGGTATCGAGTCGGTCGTCTTCGAGGCCTACGACACAACTGCGGACGGCGTGGGCGGCATGCTCTCCGTGGCGCCCAACGGACTGGCGGCGCTGAAGATCGTCGGGCTCGAGCCGGACTTCGGCGAACCCTTGCGCCACATGGTGATGGCCGACGCCCAGGGCCGCACGCTGGGCCGCATCACGGGAGACATGAGCCGGGTCGTGCCGCGGGCCGAGCTCTACCAGCGGTTGCGCGAGCTGACCGCGGCACAGCGGATCAAGGTGGAGTACGGCAAGCGGCTCGTCGACGTGCGACACGAAAACGGGGTCACCGCAACGTTCTCCGACGGCAGCACGGAAGAGGGCGACGTGCTGGTCGGCGCCGACGGCATCCGTTCGCGGGTGCGCACGATCATCGATCCCCACGCGCCACAACCGGAGTACGTCGGCCTGCTCGGTTTCGGGTCGTACGCCGAGAACAGCGGCGTGCACGCCGATCCGGAGACGATGTACTTCGTGTTCGGCAGCTCGTTCCTCGGCTACTGGGAACAACCGGACGGCAGAATCGCGTGGTTCAACAACCTCGCCGTCGATCAGCCGGAAGAGGTGTCGTCGTCCGCGATCTGGCTGGAACGCCTGCGCGAGGCCTACGGCGACGACATGCCCGCGAAGCAACTCCTGGCGCACAGCCACGAGGTGATCGGCGCGGGACCGCTGGAGATCATGCCGAGCGTGCCGCACTGGTACCGCGACCGCATGGTCCTGGTCGGCGACTCCGCCCACGCCCCCAGCGCCAGCTCCGGCCAGGGCGCCTCACTGGCGGCCGAGTCCGCGGTGCAGCTCGCCCGCTGCCTGCGCGACATCCGAGACATCCCCACGGCTTTCGCCACCTACGAACGCCTCCGCCGGCCACGGGTCGAACGGATCGCGGCACGTGCGACGAAGACCAACAGCGACAAGCGGGGCATGGGCCCGATCACTCGGCTGCTGATGCCGCTCGTGATGAAGACCTTCGGAGCGCGGGCGTTCACGAAGGACCAGAACTACCGCATCGACTGGGACGCTCAGGTCAGCCGGTAGCCGTGCGCGGGCCGGTTCGCCATGCCGTACCGCGGTTGCACCTCGGCCATCCCGATGGTCACCAGGTGCTCCAGGTACCGCCGCGCACTGACCCGCGACAGCCCGGCCCGGTCGCCGACCTCCTGCGCCGACAGATCGGCCTCGCTGGCCTTCAACGCATCCGTCACCAACCGCAGCGTGACGGCCGAAAGTCCCTTCGGCAGCACCACCCGCGGCCGGTGGTGCATCAGCTGGTCGACCTGGTCCTGGTCCAGCACCTGGCCGAGCCGCTGCACCTCGGTGCGCTGGGCGAGGTACTCCCGCATCCGGTCGACGAACGCCGTGCGCGTGAACGGCTTCACCAAGTAGTTGTCCACGCCACGGGACATCGCCTGCCGCACGGTCTCCCGTTCGCGCGCGGCCGTGACGGCGATGACGTCCACCGGCGGTCCGTTGCGTGCGCGCAACCGGGCCAGCACCTCCAGCCCGGACATGTCCGGCAGGTGGATGTCCAGCAGCACGAGGTCCGGCCGCAAGGCCTCGACGGCGCGCAACGCCTCACCGCCGCGGTGCGCCTCGCCGACCACCTCGAACCCCGGCATCGCCTCCAGGAAGCCGCGGTGGATCGCGGCCACGGCGAAGTCGTCGTCCACGACCAGGGTCCGCACGCTCATCGGTTCCCCGTCTCCGGCAGCCACGCGTCGAACGACGCGCCGCCCAGCTCCGAGTCGGTGATCGCCACGCGCCCGTTGCGGCGCGTGACCACCCTCGACACCAATGCGAGTCCTATCCCCCGGTCGGCGCCCTTGGAACTGACGCCCAGGTCGAAGATACGACCACGTTGCGACTCAGCCACCCCCGGACCGTCGTCGTCCACGACCATCCGCACTCCTTGCACCGACGAACGAACCAGCACGCGCACAGTGCCACCCGTCTCCACGGCGTCCACCGCGTTGTCCACCAGGTTGCCCAGCACGGTCAACGCGTCGTCGCCCGCCCGGATGTCCACCGCGCTGCCGGGATCCAGCCGCAGCTCGACGCCGCGTTCGTGCGCGGTCGACGACTTGGCCAGCAGCAACGCCGCCAGCGCTGGGTCGGCGTTGGCTCCGTCGATGATGTCCGCGGTGATCGACCCGGCTCCACCGACCCGCTCAATGTAGGCGACGGCGTCGGCACGCCGGTCCAGGTCCAGCAAGCCACCGATGACGTGGAGGTGGTTGGAGAACTCGTGGGCCTGCGCGCGTAGCACCTCCGTCACGGTGCGTTGGCCGTCGAGCTCCCGCAACGCGTCGTGCAACTCCGTGCGGTCGCGCAAGGTGAGCACGACGCCGACAGCCCGGTCGTGCGTCTTGGCGGTCATCCGGTTCGCGACCAGCACCCGTTCTCCGGCCAGCACCAGGCGGTCCGCGAGATCGTTCTCGGCCCGCGCGAGGTCGAGCAAACCCTCGTCGAGGACCTGCGCCGCGGGCAGGCCGGTCGGGTTGTCGGTGCGCCCGAGCAACCGCAACGCCTCGTCGTTGACCAACGCGAGCCGTTGCCGATCGTCAATGGCCACAACGCCTTCGCGGATGCCGTGCAGCATCGCGTCCCTGGTTTCCAGCAACTGCGCGATCTCGGCGGGTTCGAGCCGGAACGTGCGGCGCCGCACCAGTTGCGTGACCAGCGCGGCGCCGAGCACGCCCACCAACGCCGCGGCCGCGAGCCAGCCGATCAGCTCCGGCAGGTCCTCGGCGAGGTCGGCGGAGAGCTGGCTCTCCAGGATGCCGACGGACGCCATGCCGATGATGTGCCCGTCGGCCGCGCGCACGGGAACCTTGGCGCGCAACGACCTGCCGAGCGTGCCGGTCTCGGTGCCGACGAACACCTCGCCGGACAACGCGGCACTCGGGTCGGTGGAGACGCGTTCGCCTATCCGGCGAGGATCGGGGTGGGCGTACCGGACGCCGTTGCGATCCGTGACGACCACGTACGTCACCTGGGACGCCTTGCGGATCAGTTCCGCCAGCGGCTGGATCGTCGCGGCCGGGTCCGGCGCGTCGAAGGCCTGCACGACCGTGGGCAACCGGGCCACGCTCTCCGCCACGGACAGCATCCGGTCCTTGTAGGCCTCGCGGATGCGGTCGCTCTGCAGCTTGGCCGCGAGCAGCCCGGCGGCACAGGTCGTCATCAGCACGATGACCACCTGCAACACCAGCAGCGAGACGCCCAGCGAGACGGACCGGCGGAACATGAGTGGCATTCTCACCCAAAGCATGTGAACTGCGTCACGAACAAAACGACCAATACGTTCCTTACGACCTATGCCCCGTTTCGTGACCTGCGGCTACCTACTGTCCCCGCCCAACGTTCGCAACGAGGCGAGGAGTGCTCGAATGGGTACGAGCTGGAGACGTGCGGCAGCGGTCGTGGCCGCCGGACTGGTGCTCGCGGGATGTGGTCAGGGCGCGAAGAACGCGGGTGGCGGCAACGACACCGTGGCCAAGCTCGAGATCATGGCCCCCGCCGACCCCGGCGGCGGCTGGGACCAGACGGCGCGGTCCATGCAGTCGGCCGTGTCCGGAGCGAAGCTCGCCGGATCCGTGCAGGTCACCAACGTCGGCGGTGCCGGAGGCACGGTCGGCCTGCAGAAGCTCTCGAACGAGCGCTCCGAGTCGTTCCTGATGATCACCGGCCTGGTCATGGTCGGCGCGGTGGAGACGAACAAGGCGAAGACCCGCCTGGAGGACACCACGCCCATCGCCAGGCTCACGGCGGAGGACGAGGTCGTCGTGGTGCCGGCGGACTCGCCGCACAAGACGATCGACGACCTGCTGAAGGCCGTGGACGAGAAGGGCAAGGGCGTGTCGATCACCGGCGGTTCGGCCGGCGGCACCGACCACATCCTCGCGGGGATGCTGCTCAAGGCGAAGAACATCGACGCGGCCAAGCTGAACTACGTGCCCTACTCCGGCGGCGGCGAGTCGCTGGCGGCGTTGCTGGGCAAGAAGGTCGACGCGGGCATCTCGGGTGTCGGCGAGTACCGGGAGCAGATCAAGGCCGGCAAGCTGCGCGCACTGGCCACGTCCGGGCCGAACGCGCACGCGGACCTGAACGCACCGACCCTCAAGGAACTGGGCGTCGAACTGATCAACTGGCGTGGTGTGGTGGCGCCCGGCGGGATCTCCGCGGCGGCCAAGGACCGGCTCACCAAGCTCGTCACCGACATGCACGCGAGCCAGCAGTGGAAGGACGAGCTCACCAAGAAGGGCTGGTCCGACACCTTCCTCACCGGCTCGGAGTTCTCCACGTTCCTGTCCAAGGAGATCGGTCGCGTGAAGCCGGCGCTGCAGGACATCGGGCTCATCAAGTGATTGCCGAGAAGGTCGAGGAGTACGTGTTCGGCGGTCTGGTCGCGGCGATCGGGGTCTTCACCCTGGTCGACGCGACCACGATCGCCGCGCGCGACGACAACGCGGTCGGACCGCGTGCTTTCCCTTATGCCGTAGGGGCTCTGCTCCTCGTCACGGGTGTGCTGACGATCATCGCCACCGTCCGCGGCAAGCTCGGCGAGGCGGAGGAGGGTGAGGACGTCGACGCCGGCGTCCGCACCGACTGGATCACCGTGGCCAAGCTCGTCGCGGTGCTGATCGCCCACCTGGTGCTGATCGACCTGGTCGGCTGGCCGGTCGCGGCGGCGGTGCTGTTCTTCGGCGCGGCCTGGACGCTCGGCGCGGTGTGGTGGCGCGCGTTGCCGATCGCGGTGGTGCTGGCGTTGATCGTGCAGGTGGTGTTCGCGTACGGGCTGGGCCTGTCGCTGCCCGCCGGGATCTTCGAAGGGGTGCCGTTCCTCGATGGGTGACCTCACCGCACTGCTGGAGGGTTTCGCGACCGCCGCGCAACCCGTGTACCTGCTGTACGCGCTGCTCGGCGTCACGCTCGGCACCGCTGTCGGCGTGCTGCCCGGCATCGGGCCGGCGATGACGGTGGCGTTGCTGCTGCCGTTGACCTACACGCTCGACCCGACCGCGGCGCTGATCATCTTCGCGGGCATCTACTACGGCGGTATGTACGGCGGGTCGACGACGTCGATCCTGCTGAACACCCCCGGCGAGTCGGCCTCCATCGTGACCGCCTTGGAGGGCAACCGAATGGCCAGGGCCGGCCGTGGCGCGGCGGCACTCGCCACGGCGGCGATCGGCTCGTTCGTGGCAGGCACGATCGCGACCGTGCTGCTGACGTTGCTGGCACCGTCCATCGCGGACATCGCGGTGACGCTCGGGCCGGCGGATTACGTGGCGCTGATGGTGGTGGCGTTCACGACCGTGGCCGCACTGCTCGGGTCTTCACCGGTGCGCGGCCTGGCGTCGTTGGGCCTCGGGCTCTTCATCGGCCTGGTCGGCACCGACACGCTGACCGGGCAGCAGCGGTTCACCTTGGGCGTGCCGACGCTGTCCGACGGCATCGACGTGGTCGTGGTGGCGGTCGGCGTGTTCGCGGTGGGCGAGGCGCTGTACGTGGCGGCACGGCTGCGGCACGGGCCGATCGAGGTGATCCCGGTCGGCGGCAAGTGGATGACCCGGGAGTTCTGGTCGCGGTCCTGGAAACCGTGGCTGCGCGGCACCTTCATCGGGTTCCCGATCGGCACCGTGCCCGCTGGTGGCGCGGACGTGTCGACGTTCCTGTCGTACGCGGCCGAGAAGAAGCTGTCGAAGCGGCCGGAGGAGTTCGGCAAGGGCGCGATCGAGGGCGTGGCGGGCCCGGAGGCAGCCAACAACGCGGCAGCGGCGGGCGTTCTCGTGCCGTTGCTGACGCTGGGCCTGCCGACGACTGCGACGGCGGCGGTGATCGTGGCGGCGTTCCAGAGCTACGGCATCCAGCCGGGACCGTTGCTGTTCACCAACAACTCGGCGATGGTCTGGGCGCTGATCGCGTCGCTGTACATCGGCAACGTGATGCTGCTCGTGCTGAACCTGCCGCTGGTGAAGATCTGGGTGAAGGTGCTGCAGATCCCACGGCCGTACCTGTACGCCGGGATCCTGCTGTTCGCGGCGCTGGGCACCTACGCGGTGAACTTCGTGGTGGACGACCTGGTCGTGCTGCTGGTGATCGGTGTGGCCGGGTTCTTCATGCGGCGCCACGGTTATCCGGTCGCCCCGCTGGTCGTGGGCATGATCCTCGGGCCGATGGCGGAAGAGCAGTTGCGCCGCACGTTGCAGATCAGCGAGGGCTCGCTCACCGCGCTGGTCGCGAGTCCGTTCGCGGCGGTCGCGTACAGCGTGCTCGTCGTGATCCTGGTGGTGGCGACGGTGCTGCGGTTGCGGCGCAAGAAGGTGGCTGCCTCGGTGTAACGCTTGGTGCCGAACGACGATCTTGAGGCGTGGGAGGACAACGGTGATCCGGCGGCCCCGGCTCGAGGGGCTGCTCTGCACGACGAGGCTCACGACTCTCGTCGCACCTGCCGGTTACGGCAAAACGACGCTGCTGACGCAAGCGCACACCGACCGTCCGGTGGTGTGGCACACCTGCCAGGAAGGCCATCGGCTGTTGCAGCCGATGGCCTCTGCGTTGGCGGCCGGCTGGACCAGCGTTCCGGCGGTGTCCGGTGAAGACGAGTCCGGGCGGGCACAGGCGATGGCCGGACTGCTGGCCGACGCCTGGCCAGAGGACGTGCTGATCGTCCTGGACGACATTCATGTGCTGAGACGAGAAGATTCGGCCGTTCAGCTGCTGGAGGCGCTCTGCCTGCAGCTGCCGCCGACCGCCCGACTGGTCTTCTCCGGACGGACGCTGCCGCCGTTCTCGTTGCGGCGCTTGAAGGTCGACGGCGAGCTGACCGAGATCACCGCTGCCCAACTGGCGTTCACCGCGGAGGAGACCACCGTGGTCGCTGGGCACGACGTGCACGACGTCACCGGCGGGTGGCCGATCGCGGTACGGCTGGTCGCGGAGACGGGCACCGTCGAGGAGCTCGCCGACCTGGTGGACGAAGTCGTTGGCAGAGAACCGGAACAGACGCGCTCACTGCTGCGGGCCGCTGCGGCGTTCGATCGATTCACGACGGATCTTCTGGTGGAGCTGGGACATTCCGGCGCTCCGGTGATCCTGCCGGACCTCGCTCGGCGCGGGTTGTTCGTGGAACACGTCCGGGCGGAACCGGGGTGGTTCACGCTCGTGCCGTTGGCGCGGGAGTACCTGGAGCCCGCTAGCGGCGTGCATCGGACGGCGGCGAGGTGGTTCGGGGAGCGTGGCGAGTACGTGCGTGCGGTGGATTCCCTTGCCGAGCTGGAGGATTGGCCTGGCGTCACCGCGTTGCTCGACGACGTGTTGCGAACCGGTGGCGCGGACGCGGTGCTGGGGGCCACGGGTCTGGTGCCGGAAGACCAGCGCACGGCCGAGGTGTGGCAGCTCGAAGGTGTGGCGCACCAACTGCGCGGCGAGTGGCGGCAGGCGGCGGACCGGTTCACGAAGGCCACCGAGAACGGGCTGACCGCCGAACTGGCCTGGCGGATGGCGTGGATCCAGCACCTGCGCGGCGGACCGCGGGACGCGTTGAAGATCTGCGAGGAGTGCGCGGACAGCTCGGATCCGATGCTGCTCAGCACTGCGGCGAGCGCGCACTGGGCGTTGGGTGACCTCGAAGCGGCGGAGGCGAAGGCGACACAGGCGCTGGAGACCGCGACCACCGACGGCGCGATCGGCACCGCGCACACCGTCCTCGCGATGGTCGCTGCGGCACAAGGAAAGCGCGACGAGCTGACCGAGCACTACGACATCGCGCTGGACCACGCGCAGAAGGCCGGTGACGTGCTCGGCGTGATCCGCATCCGGTCGAACCGGGCGTCACATCACGTCGAGGCGGGTGAGCACCGGGCGGCGTTGCGGGAGATCGACGAGATGCTGCCGCTCGCGGACGTCACGGGGTTCGCGACGTACCGTGCGATCGGGCTGCACAACCGCGGTGAGGCGTTGCTCGGGCTCGGCCGGTTGGACGAGGCCGCAGCGGATTTTCACGCGGCGCAGAAGGTGTTCGACCAGGCGGGGAGTTGGCTCGCAGCGGCACCGTTGGTGTACCTGGGCGAGGTCCACCGGCTGCGGGGCGACCGGGCGTTGGCGGCGTTCGCGCTGCAGGAGGCGCTGCGGCTGGCGTCCGCCAAGAACACCGTGCCGCACATGCTGCTGGCGCACGTCGGACTGGCCGAGCTGTTCTCCGACGACGACCCGGAACTGGCTCGTGAGCACGCCCGCAAAGCGTTGGAGCTGGGCGAAAGCGTGGCGGCACTGCTCGTGTTGGCGTGGCTCGACGAGGCCAAGGACCTGTGCCAGGAGGCGGCGGAGATCGCGACACGGCGCGGTGACCGGGCCGGGTTCGCACGTTCGTTGCAGGTGCGGGGGCAGTTGGAACGCGACTCCGTGCTGCTCGACCAGGCGCTGACGTTGTGGCGCGAGATCGGCAACCCGCTCGGCGAGGTGCGGGTGCGCACGGCTCAGGCCGCGCTGGTCGGTGGTGCCGCTGGTGAGCAACTCGCCGGTGCGGCACGGCAGCAGGCCGCGGATCTCGGTGCGCGCGTGCTCGCCGAAGCCGCGGCGGTGGTGGCCGAGACCTGCCGCAAAGCGAGCCGGCCGGAGCTGTTCATCCAGACGCTGGGCGGGTTCCGGGTGTTGCGCGACGGCGAACCGCTGCCGCCCGCCGTGTGGCAGTCGCGCAAGGCCCGTGACCTCGTGAAGATCCTCATCGCCCGGCGCGGGCGGCCTATCACCCGTGAGGCGCTGGGAAACCTGCTGTGGCCGGACGAGGAACCGGAGAAGGTGGCGAACCGCCTGGCCGTCGCGTTGTCCACCGCTCGCAGCGTTCTTCGCGCGGGCACGGGAATCGTGGCCGAGGGTGACGCGATCCGGCTCGACCCGGACGTCCTGCCCGTCGACGTGGTCGCATTTCTCGCCGATGCACGGGCCGGACTTGCTGCCGCACAACGGAACTCGTCCGAGGCGCAGTCGCTGCTGGCGGCCGCCGAGTCCGCGTACCACGGCGACTTCCTGGAGGAGGACCCGTACGAGGACTGGCCGGGCGACTTCGCGAGGAAGCCCGGTTGATCTACCTGCAGGTCGTGCAGGTGCTCGCCGCACGGGCCGAGTCCGGTGGGGAGTACGCGCTGGCCAGCAGGTACTGCCTGCGCGTACTGGAACGCGACCCGTACGACGAGCCCGCGCACCTGATGCTGGTGCGCGTCCTCGCCGCCGGAGGGAGTCACGGCGAGGCGAGGAGGTGTTACCAGACCTACGTCACGCGGATGCGCGAGATCGAGGTCGACCCGCGCCCATTTACTGCGAGCACACGACGTAGGGCGTGATCGACCAGCGAATGGCCTGGCCGTCCGGCGCCTCGCCGGAGACGACCGCGACGGGCCCGACCGGCAGGACGCCGTCGATGACCGCGCCGCCGACCGCACCGCCGGCGCTGACCGCCTGCTCGTCTTCCTGACAGGCAACGGACTTCGAGGCGGTCTTGGTCAGCACGACCGAGGAGGTTCCGCCGCGCAGCACCAGCCCCGGCCTGCTGCCACAGATCGCGTGGGCGGTGACGGTGGCGGCGTCGGGCGCCTCGACCAGCGCACCCTTGAGGTTGGTCTTCGGCGCGATCCTGGTCAGGTGCACGCCGTCGGTCTCGCCCGCGACGCCGAGCGCCTTCTGGTTGCCGGGGCAGGCCGCCTCGGCGTTCTTCGTGCTGCTCATGGACACCAGCGTGAACTCGCCGGGCACGCAGTTCGCCCTGACCTTCACCGTCCACGGCTGCGCGGTCCCCGCCCCGTGCTCGACCGCGGTGACCTCCACGCTGCTGAGGTCCGCGCTCGGGCGCACCCGCGTGACCGCCGTCCGCTGACCGGTCACCGAACCCCCGGTGCCGACGACCTTCGTGCCGCTCGGGCAGCTGACCGAGACGGTCTTGTTCACCGACGAGGCCGCGCTGGTGTTCTGCACCTGCACGACCTCGTCGGTGGCCGCGTTCGCCACGGCCGGGCCCGTCAAGCTCAGCACGAACAGCGCCGTGCTCATCACCTTCGCGTTCATGGTCCGAAGGATGCCGAGCCCGCTTAAAGCGGTCTTAAGGTCAGGGACAGCTGACCAGAACGTCGCCGTCCGCGGCGTCGAGGCAGGTGTCCACGCCAAGGCCTCCGTTGAGCGTGTCGTTGCCGGCGAGACCCCAGATGAGGTCGTTGGCGCCGAGCGCGAGGATGTTGTTGACCGCCGCGCTGCCGACCAGGTGGTCGACGAAGTTGGTGCCGGTCAGGTTCTCGACGTCGCTCGCGACGTAGTCCTTCAACGCCAGCGTGTCGTAGCCGTCGTCGGTGCCGGAGCCGATGGTCACCGAGACACCCGAGTTCGGGTGCAGGGCGCTGCCGCTGTTGTAGTCGGCGCGGTCCGTGCCGGCACCGCCGTACACGGACACGCCACCGCGCTTCGGCCGCAACGTGTCGGTGCCGTCGCCACCGCTGATCGTGCCCTTCGCGCGCGTCTCGATGACGTCGTTGCCCGCCTCGCCGTACACGTACGCCGGCATCGCGTCGGCGTTGGTGTTGTCGTACGTGACGTTGATGCGGTCGTTGAGGTCGCCCGCGTTGACCCGGACGGAGGTGATCAGCTTCGTGGTGCCGGACTCGTAGTTGCACCGCACGATGTCGCCGCTCAGCGAACAGCCGGCGCCGACGGCGAGCAGGTCACCGGAGTCGGTGACGGTGAGCCGGTGGCTCGCCGACTCCATGCCGATCACGATGTTGTTCGTCTTGCCGGGCTCGGCCTCGATGACCAGCTGGTGGTTCAGCACGTACACGGTCGTGTGGGGTGCGGCGTGCGCGACGGCGGGCATGGCGACCGCGGCGAGGGCGGCGGCACCGAGACCGATGAGCATTCTCATGCTGTTTCTCCCCTTGGTGGTGTGTTGCGTTGCGGGGAAGAGCCTGCTCAGCGGTCTTTCGGCCACCTTTGGGTGGTTTTAGGGCTGTCTTTCTGCTGACAGCAGAACCGTGGTTTGCGGTGGTCGCCGTGCTGTCACCATGAGGAAATGGCGGAGATCCTGGACTTCAAGCGCGCTGTCGAACCGTTGTGGCGTGAGGCCCTGGGCCGCAAGCTGCGCGAGACCAGGGAGGCGCGCGGCGACCGCCTGGTCGACGTGGCCGAACGGGCGGGCATCTCGGTGCAGTACCTGTCCGAGATCGAGCGCGGCCGCAAGGAACCGTCCAGCGAGATGATCGCCGCCGTCACCGGTGCGCTGGAGATCGACCTGGCCGACCTGCTGATCGGTGTCGCCGGCCAGGTCCGTCACGTCCAGCAGGTTCAGCACTTCCACACCTCGCGTCCCTCCGGACGGCCGTCCGGCCCGGTGGCGATGGGCGTGCTGGTGGCTGTCGCCTAACGCTGCTCGAGCACCTGGTCCGCCAGCCCGTACTCGACGGCGCCCACAGCGTCGAACACGCGGTCCCGATCGGTGTCGTGACGCAGTTCGGTCACGCTCCGGCCGGTGTGCCGCGACAGGATGTCCTCCAGCTGCGTGCGCACCCGCACCACCTCGTCCGCCGCGAGGATCAGGTCGGGGATCGCACCACGCCCCTGCGCCGCGGGCTGGTGCAGCACGACCCTGCTGTGCGGCAACACGGCCCTGCGCCCTTCCGCCCCCGCCGCAAGCAACACCGCGCCCGCCGCAACCGCTTGCCCCACGCACGTGGTCGCCACCGGCGCCTTGATGTAGCGCATGGTGTCGTAGAGCGCGAGCATCGCCGACGGATCCCCGCCCTCGCAGTTGATGTAGAGGTTGATCTCCAAGTCCGGGTTGTCGGACTCGAGGTGCAACAACTGGGCGATCAACGCGTTGGCGACCCCGGAGTCGATCCCGGTGCCGAGGTAGACGATCCGCGAGCTGAGCAGGTGCGAGTAGACGTCCATGATCCGCTCGCCGCGCGCGTCCCGCGTGATGACGTTGGGAATGGTGTAAGTGCTCATGCGACGGCCCCCGAGTGCAGTCCCAGCTTGTGCGTGCGAACGGGCACCACCTGTGCGAGGTCGCTCACGACGTGGTCGATGAACCCGTACTCGAGCGCCTGTCCGGTGGTGAACCACCTGTCGTGCAACGAGTCGGTGAAGATCCGGTCGAACGGCTGCCCGGTGTCCTCGGCGATCAGCCCGAGCACGGTGTCCCTGGTGTGCCGCAGGTCGTCCGCCTGCACCTCGACCTCGACAGCCGAGCCACCGATGCCCGCACTCCCCTGGTGCATCAGAATCCGCGCGTGCGGCAACGCGAACCGCTTCCCCTTGGTACCGGCGGAAAGCAGGAACTGCCCGGCACTGCACGCGAGCCCCAGCGCCAACGTCGCGACCTCACACGGCACCAACCGCATCACGTCCCGGATAGCCAGCATCGCGGGCACCGAACCGCCCGGCGAGTGGATCCACAACGCGATGTCCTGCCGCGGATCCTCAGCCGCCAACGACAGCATCTGCGTCGCGAGCACCGTCCCGTTGTCGTCGTCGAGCGCGCCGTCGAGGATCAACACCCGCTGACCGAAGAACCGTTCCCTCAGCCCGGGGCTGAAGAGCCTCTCGTTGTTCGTCATGCCAACGACGATGCCGGTCCGCTTTGAGGGTTCGCCGCTTTCTCTGCTGTGGGCAGATCAGCTGTGAGCAGGCACGTATGCGTTCGCCGGACGGCCGGGGATGTTCACGTCGACGGCGAACAGCGCGCCGTCGTGCAGCGTTGGGCGGCGCAGGCCGCAGGTAGCGGTGGTGATGAACAGGCGGCTCAGGTCCGGGCCGCCCAGGCAGACACTCGTGGGTTGCCGCGCCGGGAGGTGGATCTCCTGGTCCAGCTTGCCGTCCGGGCGGTAGCGGCGCACGACCGAGGAGCCCCAGAACGCGATCCACACGTTGCCTGTCACGTCGGTGGTCATGCCGTCCGGGGTCTGGCGCGGGAGGTGCAGGAAGGTGCGGCGGCCGCTCAGGTCGCCGTCGGCGTTGACGTCGAAGCGGTGCACGAGGCCGCGGGCGCTGTCGGCCAGGTACATCAGCTTGCCGTCGTGGGAGAAGGCCGGGCCGTTCGGGATCGTCAGTCCTTTGAGGACAGGAGCTGGTGCGCCGAGGCGGTGCAGGGAACCTCTGCCGGGTTCGGTGTCGTAGGCCATGGTGGTGAACCAGAAGCGGCCGGCGGGGTCGGCCGCGGCGTCGTTCACTCGCAGTCCGGCGCCTGCGAAGGATTCGAGGGTTGGGCCGTCGAGGAGTCCGGCGCCGGTTCCCTTGGCCGCCATCAGCCCGTTGCTGGTCGGTGCGACGGCGCCGACCGGGACGTCGAGCTTGGCGATCTCCTGGAACGGGGCGGGAACCGTGCCCGGCGTTTCCAGCACGCGGCCCGCCAGGAGGTCGACCACGACCAGCCGGTCGTTGATCCAGCGCGCGCCTTCGCCCAGTTCGAGCTGCTCGAAGTTCCACTGCGTCAACGTCATCGGACGGTGCTCCCTGGTTGGAGGTCCAGCAGGTCGAGGTCGGTGCGGGTGGGCAGGCCCTGCCAGTCGCCTGGGGTCGCCACGGCGAACGCGGCTACGGCGGTGCCGCGGTGCAGGCGTTCTGCCGGACTCAGGTGGTCGAGCAGGCCGGAGAGGTAGCCGGCCACGAACGCGTCGCCCGCGCCTGTGGTGTCGACGGCCGTGACGGGGTGGGCCGGTGCTCTCCACTCGCCTTCCGAGGTACGTGCGGTCGCGCCGGCCGCGCCGTGTTTGATCACCACTTCGGGGACGTTGTGGTCATCGCCGGCGATCGGCAGCTCGTCGTCGGACGCGATCAGCACGTCGACGTGTGTCAGAAGTGGACGGATCGCCTTGGCTGCTTCCGCTGCCGACCACAGCTTGGCGCGGAAGTTGACGTCGAAGGTCACCGTGCAGGTGATGCCGGTGACGTGCACGATCCGGGGCACGCTCACGTCGAACGCGCGTCGCACGTCCTTTGCGGACAGTTGGGAACCGGCGGAACCGCTGCGGTAGTGGAGAACTCGGGTGATGTCGGCGGTGCGCGGCTCGAAGAGGATCAGGCCGGTCTTGGCCGGAGTGGTACGGGTGCTGATGTCCACCTGTTCGGCGAGCAACGTGCGGCGGACCAGCGAGCCGATCTCGTCTTCGCCCGTGACGCCGACCCATCGTGTCGCGTGACCGAGCCGCGCGAGGCCGATGGCCACGTTGGACTCCGCGCCCGCGATGGTGAGTTCCGCGGTGCCGCCGAGGCGCAACGAGCCCGCGGCGCGGAAGGCGCCCATGGTCTCGCCCAGGGTCAGCACGTCGGTCATGCGGGCCCTTCCTCGAAAGCGGTGAGGGTCAGGCGCCATCGCACGGTTCCGGACGCGGGCACGACAGCCACGGGACGAGTGCGGTCGGCGCGGTCGAAAGTGCGGCCCAGCATGGGTTCGACGCCGACGCTGCGGTACGGGTCGCCTTCCGGCCAGCCGCGGAGGTTGCGCCACAACGCGATGGAGACGGGCTGGTCGGCGCACTCGACGTGCAGGTCGAGTTGATGATCTCCATCCACCACGCGGATCTGGTCGCGCTCCAGCACCGCACCGACGGCCGTGCCGTCGTCCGGGCCGAGTTGCGCCAGTCCGGCCGGCCACTCGCAGAGCACCGGCGCCGGGTCGGTGATCAGCACCGGGGTTCCGGCAGGGGCCACGAGATGTGCCGCCGGACTGAGGTCGAGGAGCGCGTGCGCGGCCCAGACGAACCGGTAGCCGGGCTCGGCGGTCAGTTCGTAGTCCGCGATGACCGCGCCGTCCTTCGACTCGATGCGACGGCTCAGCACGAACTCGAGGCAGAACACACCGGTCTCGTCCCACGGCCGGCTCCACGCGTCGCCGTGATCGGGGACGCCGCGCACGGTCGGGACGCACTCCTCCAGGCCGCCCGCGTCGACGAACGGCGCGCCCGGCGTGACGCTCGAGCGGGCCGGGTCGGGACGGTGCCACAGCCACTCGCGACGAGCTGTGCGGAGCGACGTCCAGCGGCCGCCGAGGGCGTTGTCGACCTCGGCGTACAGCGGCACGGTGACCTGCACGGTTCGTCCCTGGCATGATCGAGTGCGTGGTTAATTAGTAATTTATCTTGCCACGTTCGACCGCAGAGGCAACACCTCAGCCCGTCTTGCAGGCCGTCCCGTTGAGCGCGAACGACGCCGGGGCGGTGTTCCGGTCACGCATGGACCCGAGGAAACCGACCGAGACCTCGCCCTGGGGCGCGATCGTCGCTGTGTAGTGGACGTTGGCGGCACTGACGGCCGCGCCACGCTGCGACGGCGACGCGTTCCACATCTGCTGGACGGTCTGACCGTCATTGAAGGACCAGCGCAACGTCCAGCCGTTGATCGCCGCACCGCTGGTGTTCTTGATCGTGATGCCACCCTGGAAACCGCCCGGCCACTGCCCGCTGATCCGGTAGGTGACCGTGCACGGCGGCGGCGCAGGAGGCCGAGTCGTCGTCACCACTGGAGCCGGCGGCGGCAGCGGAGGTGGTGGCGGAGGCGTTGTCGTTGTTGGCGTCGGCTGCTGAACCCGCCTGGGCGACGTCGACGACGGAGGAGTCTGCGTCGATGTGGCATCCATGCCGTTGCAGGGCAATCCCCACAGGCCGCGATCTTCGCGCGCAGCGGTGGCTTCAGCCTCAGCGATCTCACCGGCAGCACCTTGTGCCCGCAGCACACCTTCGCGCACGGCGAGAAGTGCGTAGTCGGTGCCATCTTCCAGCCAGAGGTTCACCTCACCAGGAGTGACCGAGGTGACGCGAACCGGCCGGACCAGCAACGTCTTCGTCGCGAACGCGATCGCCGCAGCCGCCCAGCAGGTCGCCGGCTCCGCGAGCAACGAGATCCGCACACGCTGCCCGTCGTCGAGCTCGACCGTGCGGCCGTCGACGACCTCACGGACGAACCGCGGCACGTTCTCCCGCGCGTCGGTGATCAGCGTCGGCGGCCGCGACGACACGCGAGTGACCGGCGGTGGCGCTGGACTCTCCGACGTGCACGCACACGTCAGGAGAACCATGAGAAATAACAAGGACTTCCGCAGCACCAGGGACTCCCGCGCGGTCGTTGAATCTTTGACGACCGTATCGTGGCGCAGGCCCGACTGAATCCGCCGTTCGGAGTTGATCAACTGCGCGAAAGGGAGGCCCTAGTGGTTTAGACCAAAGTTCGTTGTGTGCGAAGCGATGTGGACTGTCCTCACACGACAGCCGCACCGCGACCTATGTAGAACTTCATGTCGGCGAAGTCCAGGGTGACGTTGAAGGGTTTGAAGAAGCTGTGGGAGAACTCGCCCAGCACGTCGAACCCGAGCCCGTCGTGTCCCGGCCGATCTCCCGCGACGCTGTAGGCGCCGTGCGCGGTGGCGCTGCCGAGGCGGACCTCCTTCGGGTAGCAGGGGTAGACGTTGATCGCCTGACCTCCGGCCGCGGTCTCCTCCGGACGGTCGTGGTCGACGCGGATCTTCAGCTCCCTGGCCGTCCCCTCGAACATGCCCGCAGCGTTGTTGCCGGTTCCGCCGATGTGCAGTGCCACCACCCGCGGTCCGGAGTCGGCGAAGCTGCCCCTGCTGAACGTCAGGTGCTCATGCGCCAGCCACAACGGCAACGGCTCCGCGCCTTCCCGCGCCCGCCTGGACGCCTCGGGGCTCTTGCGGCGCAGAACCAGCTTCCGGCCGGCGTAGTCGACCGTCGTCAGGAAGTGGGAGAAGATCGACGTGCCGAAGATGCCGTCCGAGTCGCCGGCAGACTCCCCGTCCGACCAGTTCACGGGAATGTTGCGCAGCTCGACGTCACCCAGCCGCAGCGAGTCCAGCACCCCGTAGTGGAACCAGAAGACCTTGCCGACGTACTCGATCTTCTCGCTGGCCACGGCCCGCAGGCCCGCCTCCGCAGCCGTCTTCGCCGACACGTTCAGCGGCCCGACGCGCGTGTAGAAGGAGAGCCGCTTCGCCGGTCCCCCGTTGAGCGACCCCTCCACCTGCGGAATCGGGTCCATCTGCAGCCAAGGCAACCGCGCGACGTCACCGCGTATCTCATATGGCTCACCGCGAAACGCTTCGTACCACTTCGCCTCGGATTCCGAGCCGGCCACTCGCCAATGCGGTGCGGCGCGGCCGAACTGGTCCTGCCTGGTGTAGCAGTCGGCCAGCATCCGGTGGATCTCCTTGTCACCGGGCGCCAGTTCGACCGCCTTGCCGAGGTACTTCTCCGCCTCGGCGAACCTGTTGCTCAACAGCCCCACATACCCGCGCCGGCTAGCGGCGTGCACGTTCTTGGGGTCGCGCTTCAACATTTCCTCGTACGCGCGACCGGCCAGCTCGAACTTCCCGGCCTTGAACAACGCGTCCGCGTCACCGCCGGCCTGCGCCTTCGCGGCCCCGCCCAGCAGTGGCGTCGCGGCGGCCATCACCGCCGCGGCACGCAGCACCGAACGCCGGCCCCAGTTTCCATCCCCAGTCATGGCGCCAGTCAAGGGCGCGCGCTGTTGCCGCCACGTATCCGGATTTCCATACGCCGGCGATATGACGTCCACAGTGGACGCCGCAGAAAACACGAAGGACGAGGTGCGAACCGCACCTCGTCCTTCGTCCGTGCCCCCGGTCCACCTCGGACAACATCTACACGCACCGTCGGGGGTCCGGGGGCGGAGCCCGCCGGACGGGGTCTGGGGGTTGTACCCCCAGAAAACACTCGGGCGGCCTCCGGTTCGCGCTTTCCGCGAACAGAGACCGCCCGGTCGAACGATGCCCCCGGTACGCCTCGTACAACGTCTACACACTCCCGCACCCGCCGTGAACTGCAGGTTTCCGCCACCGTGGAGGTCCCACGTGGCCGCCGCCGTCGCGCTGGCGGTGAAGCGTGATGAATCCGAACGAGATCATCTACGGCCTGACTGACCTGCAAGCTGACGGCTTGGCCTGTCCGGTTTGCGCAGCAAACTTCATGCAGGTCCATGTTGCCTCGGTGCCTGTTGGTCGCTCGGTGACCGGCTCCCAGGTCCACGCCTGCGTCAACGGGTGCGCCGTGTCAGCTGCGGCAGCCGTCGCGGCTCGGCGTCGAGCCGGCGGTGCGCGATGACCGCCGTCGTCCGGCGCGATCGCTCGCTGTGGGTCCAGTGCGCGTGCACGGCTCTTGTCGCGCTCGGCGCGGCGTACGCCTCGTACCGACATGGGCGCGAGTTCGCGCTCCGGTTCGGCGCGGACGAAACCACCGCGGCGATCTGGCCACTGATCGTGGACGGCTTGTTGACCACAGCGACGGTCGAACTGTGGAAAACCGGTCACGGCGGCGGACGCTGGAAGGCTTGGCTGGCGTTTGCGTTCGGTATCGTGCTCTCGCTGTGCGCCAACGTGGCCGCGGCCCCGGAGTTGAGCGTGTTCGCCGTGGCGGTCGCGGCATGTCCGCCACTTGCGCTGCTGCTGGCAGTCGAGCTGCTCAATCACGCCCTGAAGCGTCGTCGCGCCGAAACCACGAATCAGACTGGAATCGGGAACGATGAGAACGGCTACGAGACCGCCAGCGTGGTGCGACTCGCTACAGCCTCGGGCGGTTCTCGTCCGCCAGGAGAGCCGACCGCCGAGCAACGGATGTGGGCCTACTTCCGTGCGCAAGCCGCGCACGGTCGATTGCCGACCGGCGCAGAATTGGACCGTGCTGCAGGAACCAACAACTACGGCCGCAGGGTGCTGCGCATGTGGCACGAGAAGGGCCTTGTAGCCTCCTCGACCGCTCTCAACCACTCGCACCGTCGCAAGCCCAGAGCTGCCAACGAGATCGGCCGCCCAGAGGGCGATGCCGGTCACGACCACACCGGCGATCAGAATCAGGTTTGACAAGGCGCCAACCACGCGCTTATTGACCTGGCGAGCGACGAAGTCCGACGTGTCGGTCCTCAATGCCCGCTGATCGGCGAGCGCTACACCTGGAGACCAACCACACCCTGCTCACCTAAGAGAAATGCATCCCTACCGTGTCCATAGTGCCATCGCAGCTAAGACCATCACTCTTGAACGGACCTGTGAAAAAAGCTTCACGAAACGTAGCGGCTGCGACGAACCGGACACCATCAAAAGACGCACCGCGATTGAAATAGCAAAGTGTGAAATCGGCGGGGACGGCGAAGGTAGCCCCGTCGAACCGCGGGCTCTCCGAGAAGTAGGTGTGACTAAACTTCGCGAAGCTGCCGATGAAGCGCGCGCCACTGAAGTCCACGTCGTTGATCCATCGCCCCGACGTATCGAAGTCCGTAAGAGTTACGCCACTAAGGTCAACTGACACGTCCGGCCAGTACTGCTCATCCCTGTCATCCCACCCTCCGCGACGTGTGCGCATGTCGTAAAAGACGTCTCGCAGGTCCCTGCGAGGCTGGGACATGTGCTTCAGGATGACGCGTTGCGCAGTTTCCAACACTCCCAGGTCGCCGCCGGAGGGTGCATGATCGCTGGCGGCGCGCAGGCAGCCGCACAGTACGTGCATGACGGCCTGCCGGTAGCCCGGATACTCCTGACCGAGGTTTTCCAGCAGTCGCATACCAGCAATCCGGACTAAGGGGTGGCCGCTCGACAACTGCTCGACTGCGGCAGTGAAGACCTCCGCGATCGAGGCATTCCGCCAGTCATGGATATGAACCCCGCCGTAGATTGCGCCGGCCTGAAGGCTGGCGCCAAACACGGACCCAGCGATCTCGTTGTGCGCCCACGGCTCTGCCCCATCCACCATCCGACGCCCCCACCTGACTCTTATCGACCGAGTGACGCTCGTTGAAATTCACCGATCGACTCAACATAACTGATAACTTCGCAATCATGTGAAGAAAACTCGCTCATAGAGCAGAGGCTCGGCGTCTCGGAGCTCACGTTCTACGGCTTCGGTGAGGTTACGATCATCGATGAGCACGCCGAACTCAACATTGCCGTGTTCCGCGCTCCACGAGTAGTTCGCGCTGGTCACCAGCAGGAACCGGTGGTCGATCGCAAGGAACTTGGCATGGTTGCGTACGTCGGCACCGTCGAACTGCTTGGTGTTCATCACGACGGCTGGCCGAAGGTGTGTGGCCACCTCCAATGCGGTCGGTGCGCCCTGTCTCGCAGCTGCTGCGTCGAGGTAAACCCGCAACGACAGTCCTGGCCGCACGGCTGCCCGCCGCAGGGCTGGCCACAGTCCCGAGGACCGCTGAAAATTGAAAGTAGAGCAAGTGATGGAGTACCGGGCGCCGTCGACCAGATGCGACACGGAAGCCGTGAGCGGCCCGCTACGCGCGAGGTGTCCTGGCATCGTCCACAAAGGAATCGCTGAGGTAAGAGTTGACCGTGCGCCTTCGATAGCCCGCAGAACGGCGATGCGGGAGGACTGAGAGCCATCCGCCAGCAATGCCCGAACCGCTGCACGATCTCCTGCGGCAACGGCCTTCAGCGCGCTGGTGAGGGTGTCGCCGTCAGCTAGCCGGTCTGCAACGAGCCCTGCCTCCGTGCCGGTCAGCCGCTGTCCCAGTTCTCGCGCCGCGTCGGGGTTAATCGACGCGACCAAAGAACCCAAGACCACTCCCAGGGAGATCGACAAGGAAACGCCGGTCGAGAAACCGATTGGCCCGCTCACACGAGGTCTCCGATGCCATGACACAACAGTGACAGGCAGCGCCGTGCAGGAAATCCTCCGGATCCTGCGGGGTCCGCATGGCACAGATCGGGTCTGAGGAACATCGGTTGGCTCGATACAGCGCACCTGACACAACGCGTTCCAGCCGATCGGGTTCGCTCAACTGCACCAATCCGCCCAGCGTGCCGTCACTGTCGGAGGCGGTCGTGCAGATAAGCAGCCCAGCCGCCGCTTCGCGTGTGTCGGACGCCGGCCAGGCGTAGAGTCGCTCACTCAGGCTTGCTGCGGAGTAGCCGCACTCCATGGCCAGTTCCCGGATCAGAACGTGCGCAAAGGTGTGGATCAGCCAGTAACGCGGCGGCCGAAGCCGCGTGTCCGGATCTACGATTGTCGCGGTCTCTGAGAAGCGACGATAGAAGTTGCGGCGATGTGCTTCCCGATGGTCCCGCCAGATGCTGGTCGCTTCGACCCGCGACTCCCATGCCGCCACGGCAGCCTCGTCGAGTTGGAGGTAGACGCCCTCGCCGCGGTCCTCTGTGGCCACAGTCCACGCCGGCCGTGGCGCTCTGGTCAGCGGGGCCAGACGTTGGGGCAGATCGCCGACACGATCCATGTCGTCGATGCGGGTAAATCCGACCAACGCGTTGACCTTGCGCAACCGTTCGACCGCCAGCACCCTGGTGATCTCCGGCCGTAGGCCAGGCCCGCGTTCCCTGATGGAGAGGGTCAGTCCGCTCACGGGATCTTCGTCCCGCGGACCTCGAGGATCCTTCAGAAGGTGTTGCCATTCAGGAACGAGCAGGTCCACCGGATCCCATTGCTTGGCCCACGCGTCCAGTTCCTCCGCTGACTCGGGAGGAGCCATGGCGGTGGCAACGGCCTGGACAAGCTTGTCATCCGGCACCTCGGCAACATCTACCTTGCCGTCGAGCACGTCCCGCAGGGTATCGAGGTCGTCTGCGTACTTGGCCAGCTTCTCGCCGAGTGCCACGCGGATTCGCGCTGCGAGATCCCCAGTTTCCTCCTGCGGCGACTCGGGCATCACAATGATCGACTGTGTCGCCGGAAACCACAGGTTCGAGGCGCCCACCAGGATGAGTCGCGCCTCGTTGGCACAGCCATTCGGCTCGAAGGCGTCGAGATGAGGATGACGACCCCGGCAGTGCGGAAGCTTGCTCTTGCCTGCTTCGCCCTGAGCCTCGTTCATGGGGCGCCGCGCGCCGCAGGACCCGCATCCGATAATCGCCGATGCGCCTTTACCTGCCATGCGATCGGCCATCTTCAGTGCAGGGAACTCTGCCTGTGGGCAGGGCTTCCAGTGATGCACCCACTCATCGTAGGGGAACTCGTCGAGGTGGCCGTCGACGCAAGCCAGCAGGTACCTGGCGGGGACCGCGGTGCGACGAGTCGGCTTCCGAGTCCGGTTGCCTGTGCGACCGGTGCACTTCGGGTGTTCAAAGCAGGCCAGGTCGGGGCGGAACGGGTGAGTGTTGGTGTAGGCAAACTGCGAAACCGTCCCCAGCATGTCGCATCCCGTGCAGCGGAGCCACTGCGGGAACACACGTGCGGGCACGCCCAGGTCATTGCCCTCTGTGGACATGCTGATCTTCTTCGGCTGCCATGGATGGAGGCTCAACTGCACGTCGCGGGAGCGCAGCAGCTTAGCAACGACCTCACGCAGCCGGGGCGCCCGAACCGGTCGGATTCCGTTGCGGCGGCGCCAGATCCGATCCCAATCATCGAGGCCGGTCGGCATGATTGTGAATTGCGGCAGGTCCATGATCGCGCCGGGACCGTACGTGTAGAGCAGAGACGAAGGTCGGCCCGAACCGACCTTCGCGCGGTTGTGCTTGGTCGCCTTCTCAGCCTCGCGGTCTACGTCGCCCAGCGGGTCGACGGCGGTCGCGGCGTCGTAGACGAACCGGGTGTCGGCGGTCACGGGTTCTCCTGGGGCGGTTCCCATCGCGGTGCTCCTGGCGGCGCGATGTAGACGAGGTTCTCCTTGATAGGGCTCACGAGCAGGTTGATCTCTGGCTGAACCTCCCGCATCGAGTTGGCCACCACGAACGGTGGGGCGTCCCTCGATCCCGCACGCGACTTGGCGTTCTCCGCGCTCATCATCAGCGCGTCATGCCGCGTTTCATCGGTGACCTTCTCGTAGACCAGAGACTTCCGATGGTCAGCCAGAAACTTGCGGCGCTTCTCCCAGTGATCAAGCCGATTAACCAATTGGTCTCGCGCCCGGCGTGCAGCATCCTCGTTCGATGCACGCAGCACCCGGCTCACCAGGGTGTCGATGATGTCGACGACGAAGTCACGCTGTCCGTCGATGCCTCCCGCATTGCTCTCTGGGGAAAGTCCTTGCACCTGCGCCGCATGCAGCACACGTGCGGCACTGACCAGCACGCCGTCCAGGCCGCGGTCGAGCGATGTTGCGGAGAACGGCGTGACCGACAGCGCCTCGACCTGTGCGTAGAAAGTCTCGTGGTAGTGCCGGAACTGCTCAAAATGCGCCAAGTCACGAGGCCGTGCCCAGTTGCCCAGCGACACGACCAGGCCAGGACGTGTGCCGTCGCGGCCTACGCGCGAGGAGGCCTGGATGTACTCGGCGGTGTTCTTCGGCTGGCCGACCACGAGCATCAGTCCAAGCCGGGTGACATCTACTCCTACCTGGAGCATCGACGTGGCCAACACCGCATCAAAGGGATGGACCTCGCGTGAAGGCACCGTTTTCTTGGCTTCACGTAGCGCCCGCAGTTCACGCTTGCCCGCCGTGGAATCGAAGACCGGGTCGAAGCTCACGGCCATCTGGTCCAGCGTCGCAGTGATGTCAGCGCTGGCCACCCGCGAGGTGAGCTCGGCAACGTGAAGGGAGCCGAAATCAGTGCCAGTCCTGCTAGGAAGCAGCGACCACGGTCGCCGCTTGGCGAGCGCGGTCTGGATGTCGTCGCCCATGTACCGGGCCATACCCGCCAGCTCACGAGTGGCACTGAAGTACGCCACCAACGACAGGTACGGGTCGGCTGCCTCTCCAGATCGGTCGAGCAGCAGTTGCCCGGCCGCCATCAGCACCTCCGCCACCCGAATCTCGGCGGTGGTCAAGCGGACACCGGTGGTCGACAGGCCGATGTATCGCCGGCCCGGGAACTCCTCGGAGATCGGTTCTTCCTTGGAGAAGAACGTCCGGCCCGCGTCGAGCACCTGTGGCGGGAAGATCGTGACGTCCCGTCCGTACAGCGCTTTGACCTGATCCGCGGCGTTGCGTGCCGTCGCCGTCGACGCGACAAGCAACGGACGAACCGGTCGATCGTCAGACGTTCGCCACGTAGTCAGCACGTCTACGGCGACCTCGAACAGTCCTACGGTCGTCCCGAGTGCACCTGTGATCAGGTGCAGCTCGTCCTGGATGACCAGATCCGGCGGCCGCAGGCGGTTCGCCGGACGCACCGCAGCGGCAGGTAGGCCGTCCTTGGCCGGGTGTTTGTTGCCGTCCTTGATGTCGCAGTGCTTGTAGTCGGGGTGAACGAACCCATGCCGGTCACACCGCCGCGACACGTATCCAAACAGGGATGCCGCCTCGCCCTCACGCGCAAGCCGCGCGAACTTGTCAACCGTCGCGATGAGGAACGCGGGCGCAAGCCGGTAGATCTCCTCGTCCACTGTCAACACCGGCAGACCATCAGCCGACGCTCCACCAGCAGCAAACGGGCACTCTGCCAACTCGTCTCCGCAGTACACGTGCACTCGGCGGTTCTCTGGCTTGGCCTTCACCTCGCCTGGCCCGATCCGATGCCCGCACCAAGGGCAACGTTGGATCTGCAACACGGTCAGCCGGTAGCCACCTCCGCTGGCGTTCGCCCGGGTCAACTGAGCTTCAGCCTCGTCGAAGCGCTTCGGGCTCACGTCTGTTCCGACCCAAAGTCCAATACGGAACGGCTCGGACCCCCAGGTGGCCTGGTCATTCAGCCGCGCCAGCTCAGCGGCACATACCAATGCGGTCGCGCGCTGGAACTGCTGGGCCGTGAGCAACCGCAACGTGTATCGCATCATCACGGCGATACCGGAACTTCCGTCGAGCGGCCCGTCCGGTGTGGACACGACACCCTGGCGTCGCCGGATGGCGAACGCGTACGCGGCGAGCCCAAGGTACGCCTCGGTCTTGCCACCGCCGGTGGGAAAGAACAGAAGTTGAGCCTTCGGATCCCTACCGGACCGTCGTTCCGTTGCAGGGTTGGTCAACATCGGGAGTTGCATGAGCACGAAGGCAAGCTGAAACGTGCGCCAAGAGTGCGCCTTCGGTCCCTCTGCGAGAACCGCTGTTCGCGCCTGCTCGATACTCTCGCTTGGGTTCTTGGCCCGGCGCTGTGCCACCTGCGACTGGATGCGCTGGTCAGCCATCACCTGGTTCATGAACTGGAAGCACCGCAACGCCTCGTCGTCGGACAGGAGGTGTTCGATGCCGTCCGCGAGCTGCTTTTGCACCTTCTGTGCTTCGCGGACGAGCTCGACGCCGTCCTCGCGCAGATGCTCAGGCAGAGCTTCAGCCTCGGCGAGTTGGCCGTCGAGCCAGGTGCGATACCCAACGACGATTGGCTCCAGTCCGGCCCTCAAGTCATCGCGGCTCGCCTTCTGAAGCACCCGCATGTCGAGCAGAGCCTCGCGAATCTCCTCCGCGGTGGTCTGCGGGGTCTGCACTGTTGGCAGCCAGGTCGTCCACACGGCGCTGGCCCGGCGAGCCTGCTCTGATGCTTTCCAGTCGACCGAACAGGTGCGACCGATCGCGAACTCCAGCCGGTCGCGGTACTGGAGCTTCAACCGTCGCAGCTCGTCGTCCCGCTCCTCGCGGGTGTCGGTCAGTCGATCTGCAACCGGCAGGAAGACCTCTTGACCACCCGCTTGGACAAGCAGCTTGGTTTGGTAAAGCCAGGCAGTCACCGGGATCTTGCGCGGCGCCACGCGGTCGTTGCATAGCGCCACCTCAATCAGCCGCTTCCCGCCTTCGACATCGTCGTAGCAGTCGATACGCAGCACTACGGTGTCCTTGAGGTGGATCATCGTAGTGTGCGCAGGATCAAGCTTGGCGACAGTGATCGTTTTGGTGATCTCGATGGGAATGCGCTTGTACCGGCGGACCGCGCTCCCGCCGTCCTCGCGCTTCTCCTTGACAGGTTCATATCGTCCCCACGATGCGACCACCGTGAACTCAGCCAGATCTCCTGGAATCTGGCAACGCAACCCCATCGACGCCGGGATCATCAGACCTCGCTTCTGCGGGTCATCCTCGACGTTGTCCTCGTCAGCGCCGGCGCCGCTTTCGTCCACGGCAGTAACCGGCACACCGCGGCCTTCCTCGGCGTCGAGCGCGTCACCCACGTCCGTCGCGGCATCGCTTTCGTCGGCGTCCGAGGGGTCCTGTCGGCCGGACGCGAGCCGCACCGGCGCAATCCGCCCAACCAGGTAAGCCACGTCAGGCACACCGTCGAGGATTTCCTCCGGGCCGTTCGCGGGGCCGAGAAGTTCCCGTTCGAGGATGTCGACCAGGTTCTCCCGCACAGTGAGCGAGCGCCCATCAGGCTCGTGCTCCAGGCGGTAGTGCAGGTCCGATGGGGCGTTCACTCGTCATCCCCCTCATCCTCGGCCGGCGGCGGCGCCTCACCCTGGACTGCGGCCCGGCGGTGGTTCTCCTCCAGCAGCAGATCCAGAATCTCCACTCGTGCCGCCGGGCTGACCGTCCACCGGGTCATCTGCCGATAGGTGTAGAAACCGTGGTCGAGCGGAACGTCTCCCCAGCCGTAGGCTTCTATGACGGCTTGATCGAGCTCGACATGGATCTCCCGCATCCGAGCCACGTCCACGTCGGAGCCGGTGATGTCCGGATCATTGACCAGGTTGTAAAGCTTGGTCAGCCCCAACTGTCGCCGCAGCATGATCTCGCGCCGCTCAGTGTCCAGTACTCGCCCGATCTCCGTCAGCGGCTCAACCAGTCCTGGACGTGGATAGGTCTCAAATACATCGGATGGAGTGTAGCGCGGATCGTTCCGCATACCAGACCCATACTTGATTGCCCACATCTGATGCAAGCTTGAAGACAACACTGCCTGATCCGCAAATGAATCCGTCGCAAATACAGCAGTTGCCTCGCTCGGGACCAGCCACTTATGCACTCTTGCAGGCATGACAGCCCTGCTGTGGCGAGTAATTACAAGCATTTCATCAAGTTTGGCAATTGCCTTCCGCATTGCCGGGCGCGGCCTAAGGAACAGCCACCACGGGATTTCCCCCAGGGATTTCTCTTTCTTTTCTCGATCACTCCTGACTTGCTCGTATAGCCTTCCGTAAGGAAGACTATACTTCCGAGCCTCATCCTCGGTTCGACCGTCAAAGTCGATGACCCAGCGAGAAGGAGAGGTGTCAGGACGAGAATTCAAGTCGTCACCATTTAGATACGGAAATAGCACTTCACTATTCTTGTTATCAACTTTGATCCAAGAAGCAGCTTCCGCGGACTCAAGCACGAATCCCTTACCAAGAACAATGCAGCCCTGAAATGCAATCTCGGCGTTCTCAACAAGCCGAACTGGATTTCCTTCGACGCGGCCGGCGGCTTCCAGCAGCGTCGATATCCGCTGCACCTCGACGTCATCGACCACGCGCGGCAGATCATCTGGTATAGCTCGACGACTGCCCCACACGGCAGCATATTCAAGATTAACACTAGCAGAGGGCCACGATTTACTTTGTATCGCCCGAACGATTGTGAAGCCATCTGCGGTCATCCGGTCAAGCCCAACCTCGCGAGTGGCTCCCTGCGCGAGACTATTCGTGGCGATCAGACCTAGATTCCCAGTCGAGTTCAGCAACGACATGGCTCGCAGGAAGAAGTAGCCGACCAGGTCTGCGCTACCCTTGGTTCCTGCAGCGAGAGTATTGACGAACCAATTGCGAAGATTGACCCCCATCGATCCCGTGAGCTTCTGACCCCCCAGAAATGGAGGGTTGCCGATCACGGCATCGAATCCTCCGCGCTCCATCACGTCCGGCATCATGAGGATCCAGTGCAACGGCCGCCAACGGTCATAGTCGGTTCGCACTGTCGGAGTCAGGCCGGCCTCAAGAATTCCCTCAAGCATCGAGCGGTCGGCCTGCTCGTACGCCAGACTGACTGCATAACTGAGGTTGGCGTACTCGGTGTTTAGCTTCTTGCCCGGCTTGCCTCCGTGCCGAAGTCCAGCCGCTATCACTGCATCACCGATGTTAGTCAGTTCAGCGATCAGTTGGCGATACTCCCGCCACTGGCGTCGCTTGGTGGTCGCGGAACGCTGTGGATCAGCATCATTGACCTCGTTGGCGAGCTGGCGGCGCAATGTCACAGCCCGACGCAAGGTGCTATCCACATCAAGTTGGAACAGCCGATCCTGCTGCACAGCGTCGGGGTCAATGTGCTGGTATTTGAGCTGTCTGGTATCAGTGAGTCCGAGCAGAGAGTTGCCGTGCAGGATCTTGTCGTCCACGAAGGAGAACGGCAGCTTCTGGTCCAGTGAAACCAGCCAGAGCGACAACTTGCACATCTCCACGGCCATGTCATTGATGTCGGCTCCGTAAAGGCACGTCGCCACCACGGTGCGAATCGCGTGGGTCATCTGCTCGTGTGGCGTACCGATCGCTTCGCCCTGGCGCTGCCACGCCTCCACCAGCCGCTCTGCCAAGTAGCGGGCAGCCGCTACAAGGAACGCACCTGAGCCGCAGGCAATGTCCGCGACCTTGAGGTCGAGAATCCGCTCCGAGGAGACAGGTACCCAACCGCCGACCTGCTGGTGCGGACCAGGGTCGAAGACGAGTGGCTCCAGTGCGTGACGAACCACTTCCTCGGCCAACGACCGGGGCGTGTAGTGCGCGCCGGCTGTCGCTCGCGACGGTGTCTCGACCACCAGCACTCCACCGGGTTCCACGACCAAAGGACGGTTGCGGAGGTCACGGCGGATGATCCCGGCGAACGGCCGCAGTCGGTCACGCAGCTCGGCGTCCGAGGTCACGGCGCGAAGTGCGCGTTCGGCGTCCTCAACCTTCTCATTCTCCCGGATGGCCTTCGCCAACGTCGTCCTCGATGGCGGGGTGGCAGCGGGCTGGTTCTCCTTGATCCACGCCAGGATCGCGTCTGCAAGCGTGGCGTCGCCTCGCTTGGCCACCGCCAGCGACTCAAGCACCGCAAGAGGAATCTCTGGCTCCTCGCCCTCCTTGCCGATGAGCCCGATCACCACCTCGTCGACCTCGGCGCACGAGTAGCCAAGGAGGCCCTCATAGATGTAGCCGATCTGCTCAACGTCGATGTCCCGGAACGAGATCCGCCGTGCGGGCTGCCCCTTGAGCTTGGCGAACTGAACCGCGCGCAGTACCTCCAGCATCACGCGGTCGGACACGGTGATCGCCAATGTTCCCGCTGGCCCGCGCGCGGTGAGGAACGGGAATCGACCGGAGTCGAACAGCGAGCCACCGTAGGACGGAAGCCGGATGTCCTCAAAGGACGCTCCGTGGTATAGCGCCTGGGAGGTCGCAAGCAGGCGGTGCCACGTCAGATGAGTGCCGTCGAGCGCTTCGCTGCCTTCTTCGCGAGCACGGGCGTCAAGCGCGTCCAGTTCCTCGCTGATTCCGTACCCGAGGGTGAACAGGTTGCCTTGAGGCAACAGATTGCGTTCCTCTGCGAAGAGCAGGAACACGACACGCATCATCACCGTCACCGCGGCCTCGTACACCTCTGCCCGTTTGGCGGGCAAAGGGTCGAAACCGTCTGCTCCCAGCGCGGCCTCTGATAGCGCCTGCACAAGCAGTTCGACTGCCCGCCGGACCTGGGTGCCCAGTGCCTCAGTGATCTCCTCCGCAGCGGCGACCGACTCGCCAAAGAGCGCGGTTAGCCGGTCATCCAGCTTGCCACCGATCAAATAGCGTCGCTGGAGCAGTTCGATGAACGCGTCACGGGTGTGTGGCTCGTCGATCCACGTCTGCGCGTCCACGACCCCAGACGCGGCCACGGTCTCCTTGCGAGCGCTAACGATCGCCCACCACCGGCCGTCTGTGACGAGACCGATCGGGACGGCGTTGACACGGAGCAGCTCCTCGATGCGGTCGACTGGCGTGTTCGCCCACCCGTCGTTGAGTGGGTCACGCAGGGAATCGACCGGATCGACCACCAGGACCAGCGCGCCAGTCGCGTCTCCGTGCACAAGCGCGCCTGTCGCGCACACGGTGACGGCGTGATCAGGGGATCGCACCTCGTCAGCCGAGATGGCAGTGGTGTAGGAATCGCGCCACCCGAGCACGTCCCGTAGAACGACATCGACCCAGACGTCGCGTTCCTGACGGTAGAAGTCGAGCGCGGCAGCGTCGTCCCGCCGCTTGTCCCAGTTCTCCCAAGCCTTCTCGAACGCGAGCTTGGCATCTTTCAATGCCGCAACCGCGTCCTTGCCAGGTCGTGGCATGCCTTGCGGCCAGACGCGCTTAAGTGCCGGCACTGCCAGAAACGGCCCGTCAGTGTCGACGAGTTCGAGCCACCGGCGATGCAGGTCGGCTCCGGTGGGTGCGGACTTGCGGTTCATGCCCGCACCTTCCCAGTCTCGGCGTCAGACGGAGTCAACGCGAACACGACAGCTGCAGCCGACACATGCGGACGGATGTCGCGGTAACGCTCACCGATCGCAGCAATCTCGCGTTGTTCCTCGTCATCAACGCTCGCCAGTCGGTCCTCCATCGCCCTGAGGTCCCTGCGGCGCTGTGCCTGCTGGTCGTCGGTGAACAGCTTCTCCTCCTCGGCGCGGATCTCCCGCGACAACCGATCGCGGGAGTCACGCAGGTTGATCCGGAACGCGCCGAAGATCTCGCGCACCCTGGCGATGTCGGAGTCACGCCGCTTCTGGAGCGCTTCGGTGACTTTCTCCTGGCGGGACTCGGCCTTGCGTGCCATAGCAGTCAGCAGGCGGGTTCGCAGGCGGGAACCATCCGCGTTCCATAGATCGGACAGCGCTGCACGGACGTCATCTCCTGCGAGAGACAGACTCTCTGCATCGAGGGTCTCGTCGAGCACGTCCTCCACTTTCGCCTCGGACATCGTGTTGCCGTGCACCCTGATGCCGGTAAGGAAGACCTCCTCGTGCAGACGTAGGCCACCACGGCCGACCAGGACCAACCGCGATACAGCAGCCACGCACGACTGCGGCAAGCCCTCGGCGACAACGGCGGTTACCCGATTAACCGGCGAATCCACGCCGAACAAGGCGCTGCGCAATACGCGGGTGGCGCGCTGCATAAGCGCGTGCCCGAGGTGAATGTGCACGAGGTCATGCCGCCCCTGCGCGGCCTTGTCGTCGAAGGTGATCGGTCGCGGCTTGCCGGGCTCGAGCCGGGTGTCGAGGCCGCGTAGCGTCGGCTGCCACGCCGATCCCAGTCCTGGCACGGTGAACACGGGCACGTCGGTGTCCTGAGCGAAAGAGACGTCTTCCACCAGCGGAGGCTGGGCGGTCAACCCCAGCGCGGTGTCCACCACTCTGCGGGCATTGGCCGGCGTCAGGTGCATCTCAACCTTGCGCTCGTCGTACGTGCGAGACAACTCAGTAAGCCTGCGGTTGAGCTCGAGGCCTCCAGCGAGCACGCGAGTGATGACCGCGTTGCCGTCATCCGGCGCAGTGGGTTTCGCTTTGCGGCCACCTGCCGCAGGGTCGAAATGATTGCGCACCTCGAAGTCGACCACCTGGTTGACCGAGCCGAGATCTGCAGCGACCGTCCCGATCTTGTCCGCGATGCGTTCAACCAGGAACCGCAGGTCTCGAGCGTACTGGGAGTCGTCGGACTCGGGCACGAACCGGTAGATCTCCGGCGTGTGTTGCTGGCCGTACCGGTCGATCCGGCCGATCCGCTGTTCCAGTCGGGACGGGTTGAACGGGATGTCGAAATTGACCAAACGGTGGCAGTGGTCCTGCAGATCGATGCCCTCGCCCGCCGAGTCTGTCGCGACGAGCACGCGCACCGGCTGCTTGGCGGGATCCTCGGTGAACTGCGCTCTAATCAGCTCTCGTTCCTCGGTCGGGGTCGAGCCTTGGATCGTGGCCAGCACGTCTCGATACCCGCGCTGCGTCAGCACATCGGTGATCCACTCGAGCGTGGCGGCGTATTCTGTGAACACAACGACCCGCTCATTGGTCCACGCCTTGCCATCCGGACGGCAGATCGCGTCCAGGAACCTGATCAACGCGTTCAGCCGCGAATCCGGCCGATGCTCGTAACGAGACCCCCACTCGATCAGAGACTCGATCTCACGGCCCGTGGCAGTCACCAGCGGGTCGGAGCCCTTGCTCTGCCGCAGCGCGGTGAACTCAGGGTGCTCGGCCTCGCCCTCTTCCTCGTCGGACTGGCCGCTGCCCAGCACCTCGGCGTAATACTGTTCCTCGTCATCGAGATCCAGTTGGCGACCAGTGCTCGCGGCGTGCTCGTACAACTCCAACGTGCGGGCGAAAGACCACGGGCTGGACAGAAAACGCTTCTTCAGCAGCATCGCCACCAGGCCGCCGGAACGCCCCTTGCCGTTGGCGCGTGCGCTGTCGCTGAGAATTCGATCCAGCAGAGCGAACTGGCGCTGTTCGTCCTCGCTGGGAGCGAACAGGATCGGCTTGAGCTCTCGTTTGCGGAAGTCCTTCTCCGGCAGATCAGTCTTCAGCCGCCGCACGGCGACTTCCCGCAATGCCTGTTCGTCAAGGTTTGCGCCACGGCTGAAGCGCCGTCCGTCGATCATTTCCAGCAGAGCCGTGAACGACTCCGAGTAACCGTTGTGCGGGGTTGCACTGAGGAACAGCCGGTGCTCGCACTTCTCCGCCAGCGCCTTCGTGGCGGTCGTGCGCTGGCTGTCCACGGCGTAACCACGCCGACCAGGCGCGGCGGTCGGGCTCGCCGGCGCGACGTGGTGGGCCTCGTCGACCACGAGGACGTCAAAGGCGAAGCGCCGAGCCGAGGCCGTGTCTGCGACGTCGGCGAACACGTCACGCAGCAACCTTTGGGCGCGCAGTGTCGGCAACCACGACATGCTGACGATCACTCTGGGAAACAGTCGGAACGGGTTCGCGGCTAGCCCGTGGCTACGCCGTACCGTCGCCATCAGCTCGCTGTCGACGATGACGAAGTCCAGACCGAACTTCTCCCGCATCTCGTCCTGCCACTTCAGCCTCAAGCTCGGCGGGCAGACGATCACCACGGAGCGGGCGCGGTGCCGCAGCAGTAGCTCCTGAACCACCAGACCGGCCTCGATGGTCTTGCCCAGACCGACGTCATCAGCCAACAGCAGGTTCGTCCGCGAGGACTGCAGGGCTCGACGAAGCGGCTCAAGCTGATAAGCCTCCACGTTCGCGCCACTGCGGAAAGGGGCCTGGTACGAGTTCGCGTCGGCCGACGTCACCGCACCCCAGCGCACGGCATCGACGAAAGCCGCCAGCGTGTTGGGGTCGTCGAACGCGTCCGGATCGATCCTCTCGGGGAGGCCTTGATCGGGGGCAACGGTGTGGCCGACTTCCAGCTCCCACACGACCGTGAGCTCCTGACCCAGCCGGTCCTCCTCGAGCGACTGAAGGCTCACCACGTGTGTGAGGCCGGCGGCGCCCTCGTCAGCGGGACTACGAGGCAACCCTTGCTGCCGAACTGCAGCCACTGCCCATGTCGATCCGCGGACGTTGACGACCTGACCAGGTTCCGGAACTGGCGGCATCATCGGCGCTCCAGCGTCATCACGCTGCTCGCGCTCGGCTGCCATCGTCACGTGCGTATCCCCTCGTCGCTTAAGACAGCTCATCTAACTCCCGGCTTGCGAAAATCGCAAGCCGGGAGTTAGATGAGCCAAGTGTCCAGTGTTCCCGAGCGCGTACTGCGCCTGATTGAGGCGTCCGGGCTGACTCGCCGCGACTTCGGACAACGAATCGGCCTCGACGAGTCGAAGATGTCCAAGTCGCTGAGCGGCGCCCGCCGGTTCTCCTCTGTCGATCTTGCCCGTGTCGCCGAGCTGTGTCATGTCACGGTCGATTGGCTCATCACCGGCGAGGAGCCGCCTCTCGCCATCGCCGCCAGGACCACAGGCGGCAAGGCGGGCGCCGCGCTCGACGCGGCTAAGCGATATACCGCGCTGCGCAACGACATCGCGTTCCTCGGCTATCACCAACCGTGGCAGCCGAACACCTACGATCCCAGCAAAGGTGGATACGCCGAGCAGGGCCGAGGCTTGGCACGGGACGCTTTCGCACGTGTCACCCAGGCGGGTCGATCGATCGAACGCGAGAATCTGATCTCCCTCGTCGAAGACGTCTTCGGCGTCGACGTAGCCGTCGTCGAACTCGGCACCGGATTCGACGGACTGGCGGTTTCCTCTGACGAGGTCAAGCTGGTCGTGCTGGCCGCTTCGCACGTTCCCGCGCGGCAACGATTCACCCTCGCACACGAACTCGGCCACCTTCTGGCTGGCGACGACCAAGACATCCATCTCGACCGGGACGTCTTCGACAAAGCTCAGGCAAAGGACCCCAGCGAGATGCGCGCCAACGCGTTCGCGTCCGCGTTCCTCATGCCCGAGAACCTCCTCCGCACCGCTGTCCCATCGAGAGGGCTCACCGACCAAGCGTTTGCGGCATTGGCCTGCGGCCTGATGGTCACCCCGTCTGCACTGGCCTATCGCTTGCTCCACCTACGACTGATCGACGCAGGAACCTGCGACCGTTACAAGGTGATCACCAGCGCCAAGGCAGCGGCCATGGCGGGCCGTGGCGAGGAGTTCGCGCGACAAGTCACAGAAGCCGGCACGCCACGCCCGCCTGGACTGCTCGTCCGTGACACCTACGCGGCCTACGAGTCCGGTGCGGCGACGCTCCGCCCCTACGCGAACCTGCTCGGCGTCGACGTCGACGAACTCCGGCACGCACTTGAGCCCGAACACGAAACCCCTGATGCCCAATGACCGAGTTCCTGTTCCCGGACAACACGGTCTTGTGCAACTTCGCCGCCGTGGACCGACTCGACCTGCTCAAGTCGGTGCTGGACGGGCGCGGCAGGTGGACCAAGGCCGTGGAGTACGAGGCCACCAAATCCGCCCGCGTCCTCCCCTCGCTCGTCACGCTCACAAACGACGGCTGGCTAGGTGAGCCGATCGAGATCGACAAGGAATCCGAGATTCAACAGGTCAACGCCATACGTCGTGCCGTTTTTGGTGGCACCGACGACGAACCGTCGAAACACCTCGGCGAAGCCGAGACCTGCTTCGTGATCCTGAAGTGGCGCGACTTCACTGGTTCGTGGTGGATCTCCGACGACCGGGAGGCTCTGCGTTACGCGCGCCTGCAGGGCATCACCACACGTGAAACGATCGACCTGGTCAACGCTGCGGTGGTCGCCAGCGACCTCAGCGCGCAGGAAGGCTTCCGCCTCATGCAGCAGATGGCCGACGCGGGACGACACCTTCGACTCCCTGGCTCGGCTGCGGAACTCTTGTACTGATCACCCAGGCAAGTCAGCTGGTTGGCTCAAGTTGCGGCTGGTCGCGTCAACTACGTGGCGGAGAGTGGCGATTCATCCACAGCCGTGGCGCCGATCTGTTGCGACCGAATCTCTTTGGCAAGTGTCCGCAGCTGTGTATCGAGTTTCCCATGCAGTTTGGCGACCTGATCCACCGTCCAGAGAGCCACTTGCTCAACTTCGTCTGGATTGTGCAGATCAAAGTTCTCGCGGTAGATAGCAAGCCGACTAGCACGCCGCTCATTCAGGCGCTCCCAGCTTAATTTCAGCCCCAGATCCTGTTCGAGTTCCGCGCGATTGCCATGAAAGTGGTCGAACAGAGCTTTGGTCAGTTCTTTGTCACCCATATCGAGGTAGACCTCGATGCGGTATCCAGAACGACTGAACGATAAGGAGTAATAACCAAAAGGACCAGAAGCGAAGCTCACCCAGTTTGCTGGCTGTACCCGCGGAGTCTTGATCGTGGAGTATTTCGTGGCCAAGAGCACGAACACGCGCTCGAAAAACACCATGCGCACCTCGGCGAGGGCGGTGGCGGGCACGGAGCCGGCCTGCTTCACGGCTTTGCTCCAGTCGTTGGGCTGCACCACCACGTTGAAGACGGGGGCTGGTGAGGACTCACCGATCCGAACCGCTTCGATCTCGATACCGAAGAAACCTACGCCAGGAGGCGTGCTGTTGTTGAGCCACTCCAGAGCACTGCGATGGTCGTCCCGCAATCGAGTAGCTACCCAGATCACTGATGAAGCACCGAGACCGCTGGCATAAACGACGAGCTGACCAAGATGACTGTGGTCGCTTGGTTCAAGCTGGTTTTCGATGACGACCGGCCGACCTTGCTCATCCTCTGCGTGGATGTCGAGCCGGAACTCACCGATGGGCACCTCGGTGGCGACCACGGTCAGCTGCATACCGAGCTCGTCACCGAGAACGTCGATGTGCTTGGCCAGCCAGGGCGTGAAGGCCACTGCCTCATGGCTCCAGATGTCGCGGATGTTGGCCACCCGGCGCAGTCGGCCGAGTCCCAGATCGTCAACCTCGCTCACCACAGGAGATCTACCACAGAGAGGGCTACATAAGGGCCGCGACGGCAGGTAGAACCTCGGCGAGGTCACGCAGGTGGACGTGCGCGGCGTGCTGGGCGACAAAGGTGGCCAACGGAAGGTCGTTGCTGTACAGAGCCTCGTAGCGAGTACGTTGGTGACGCGATGATCGCGACAGCAGGCTGCCCAGAGGGCTGCTGCTGGTTCGCAGGAAACGTATGGGCTCAGTCCCGGCCAGCCACAGCTCAGGCCGACGCCCCGACTCGTCCATCGCCAGGTCGACGAGATCGGCAGTGACAGCGCGCTTGCGCATCATGTCGCCGCCGGACCACAGGGCGACCTTGAACTCTGCGATGCGGCGGTTGGTCTCCAGGTCGAATGGGCGGGACCGGTCGTTGCCTGCTCCCAGCGATGGTCGATTGGTGATGACCTCGCCCTCTTCGAGGATTGCAGGCAAAGCCAGTGCGATCACCGTCGCGTGGACGACGTCGTTGACTCGCCCGACATCTCGACGTACAACCAGCGCCGCATTCAAAAGTTCTTCCGTCAAGCCAACGTCGGTGGTGAACTTCGCCGCCGATCCGCTGTCTGCCTCCAGCAGCGCGTGTTCAAGTGTGTTGATGCTCATCGTGAACGGAGCGGCCCGTAGGAACGCTACGAGGGTGGCGAAGGCTGCACTGGCCTCCTCGACGGTGGGCTGCGGCCGTCGGTGATCGGCCGCAGGCCGCAGATCTGAGGCCGACTGGGTTCTCGCGCTGGATAGGAATCCAAGCCTCGCGAACTGATTCAGGGCAACCTGGGATGTGAAGGTCGCACGGCCGATACCGAGCACCGCCTCCAGGGCTTGTTTCACCGGGAAGCGCACGCCGTTGACCTCGACCCAGTGAGTCTGAATCGGCTCAGGCGTCCGACCACGTAGCCGATTGATCACCGCCGCTTGGTCTAACTCGAAGTCGTCGCCGTTGATGACAAACCGCACAGGCCTACTCCGTTCCGGACAACAACTACGGCCGCCGAGTGCTTCAGCGGTGACAAGAATTCGGCGACCCCACCGCCGGAACGGCAACGGCCTCCACACCGGGATCAGTCAGCTGCATCGGCGGACGCGTCGTTCGCTGCCGCCTGAAACCTGCACAGCGTCAAAACACGCCCCCACGGCATCACCCTGCAGTCCTCACCGACCCTACGGCCGGCTCGCCTGGATCTCCGACGGACTACCCGGCTCCGTCTACGACCTCACTGCCCGCACCCACAACATCCTGCACGCCTGCCACACCGCCGGACTCCAGCTCGTCGCCGACCGCGGCTACATCGGCGCCGCCGACGACGTCCACCTGCCTTACCGCCGCTACAAAGACGAATTCACCCCAGGCAGCCCGCCGCCAACCGCGCCCACTCCGCCAACCACTGCCTCGTCGAACGCGGCATCGCCACCCTAAAGAACTGGCGCGTCCTCACCCGAGTCCGCGTCAGCCCCCACAGAGTCACCCACTACGCCCGCGCCATCCTCACCCTCGAACTCAAGATGCGATGACGAGGTTAAAAGGTCAGTACTTGTCGCTACAGCGGGCAGCTTGCCCCGCCCTTGAGGTCGTCAAGGAAGCTGCGGAATGCCGCGCGTTGGAACCGCAGCGGTTCCGCGTCCGGATTCTTCGAGTCGCGGACACCGATGTCGTTGATACTGACGGCAAGTTCCACACACTCGTTGGCGCCTCCTCCCGAGTAGCTGCTCTTGCGCCACATGGAGTTGCTGCTCATTGTCTGCCGAGCGCCCCTATCTGTCGGCCAATGCGCGCTGCCGTCTCGGTGGGCGACAACGCAACGAGGCTCACGTCGTCGAACATGGTGGTGAAGCGGACTACGTCAGCTTCATTGTCCACCCACGCGCCTCCGGCCGGATATTCCAGGTAGACGCCCGACGGATCGGCCGGACTCGGGAAGCTGATGATCGTGCACGGCCCAGACATGCTGCCGTAGGCACCAGCAGCCTTGGGGATGATCTGCAAGGTCACGTTCGCTCGTGCACCCACTGTCAGCAGATGGTGAAGCTGCTGCTCCATCACGTCTGGACCGCCGACCTCGCGCTCGATGACAGCTTCGTCGATCAGCGCGTGAAGCTGCAGTTCGCCGTTCTCCAGACGTTTCTGCCGGTTGAGGCGTGAGGTGACGAAGCTGTCGAGCCGTGCGTCCTGTTTGTAGAACCGGTGAGCGGCGGTATGGATGGCACGGGCGTAGGGCTCCACCTGGATCAGGCCAGGCACGACCAGCGACTGAACGGTGCGCACCTTGTCGGCTTCGAGTTCCGCTCGGATGAACGTGCGGAACGCCTTCGTCGAACCCGCAGGCAGGCGCACCCGCGGAGGCTCGTCGCTCGCGTCTTCCCACAGTCGGGCTGCGACGTCGCGGTCTTGGTCGCTGGCGCCGTAGAACGTGCACAGAGCGGCGACGCTCGCCCAGTTCGGCAGCACATGTCCCGACTCGTACCGGCTGATGGTGCTGTCGGAGGTCTTGAGCTCCTTCGCTGCGTGCAGCAGTGACTTGCCGGCTGCATCGCGGAGGTTCGCGAGGTGCTGGCCGAGGCGCTTCTTGGCTCGAGTTGGTGCGGCTGCCATGCAGTGAGCCTAGCGCGCATAAAACTCGTGCAGTTGCACGACTTAGACCCGATTGGGCTATGTCTATCGTGCGACTGCACGCTATACCTTGCATATGCCGGCGGGGCTGCTGGCCCCTTGCACGGGCCGGCCGTCACGTGGTGGTGAAGCGCCCCTGCAGCCCCGTCGGCCCAAGCAGAAGTGCCCCAGGCTCAGCGGAAGGGGTGTCGGGGTGATGGACGTGGTATTCGACGAGCTGCATCGCAAGGTGACGAGCTACCTGGCGACCGTGAAGAACGTGGCCGCAGACGGCGGTGACGAGGCCGCACTGGTCATCGCTCGCAGTGAGTTGCCGTTGATCGTCGACGCCTTCGACGCGCTGTTCGGCGGGCATGCGCCGGACGAGAACGGTTTTTGCCGACAGTGCCGCCGAGCGGGTCGGTGGTGGCGACGGCGGCGGGTGCCGTGCCGAGTGTTCCTGCAGGCCCAGATCGCCCTGTTCCATCCCGCCGGCCACGGCCGTCATGCCTTGTCGAGGACCGAGCTGTGAACGCCTGCGCTCTCGGCGTGATCACGCAGCTGCAGCGCTTGCGGCATCTGCACCAAGAGCGGGGCTGGTCCTTCGACGCTGTCCGCTCACTGGACCCGCCACATGAACTGGTGGAGCTGATCTATTCGTTCTGCCACAGCGAGTGGCTCGACGTGCTGCGGGTCAAGTCGGACACGGACGCCCAGGCCGGGCGTTTCCTCGTTGAGTCGGTGGTCGACGGCCGTCGCCCTCAGGCGTGCTGGCTGGTTACGGGAACGCACTGCGACGTGCTGGACGGCCTGGACGAGCTGCCGCCACCGACGTCGCGACTGGCTCCCCATCTTCTCCTACCTGCAATCGTGAGGTGACCAATGTCCTTCGCCCACAACGCAACTCGTCTTGGCATCGGCACGCGAGAGGGTCCACAGACGGAGTACGAGGCCGCCGCTCAGTCCTATCAGGACGAGCACGGCTGGGCCGTTGGCGTATACCGCTCTGGTGTGTGGCTGATGTCCGGCCGCGGGGTGGATGCGCTGGACATGCCCAGGGCACTCGGCGAGAGGGTGCGCGTGGCTCTCGCCGACTCCGTGCCACTGTTCGAGTCGCCCGATGACCACGGCGTTCGCTGGGTCTTTCTCGTCGCACCGAACACGGGTGCGGCTCGGCCGGAACTCGCTGAACTTGGCGTCGACCACGTCCGCGCCGGGCGCTGCGTCGATCTTCCGCCGAGTCGGTTCGGGCAGCACCGGTTGCGATGGCTCGCAGGACCAGCAGGCGTGTCGGTTCCGGATTTCGCAACGGTGGCGAATGCAGCTCTCAGCGCGGGGTGACCAAACCCGTTGCACAACACAGGATTGACGACGACGAGCACGAGAGAACCGAGTGACGATGACCGAGGTTCGAGCACTGCAGGCTGGCCGCATTGTCGCGCCGTATGTGACCGCGCGGTCTGCTGAGCAGGACCTGCGGTGTGACTTGGTGGTGCGTCCAGATGGCCGCGGTGTCGGTTATGCCCGTGAGCTTCTGGGTGATCGGGATGAACAGGGTGTCTTGTGGGCGCGAGTGGCGGAGCGCCCCCTGGAGGGAAGGCCGGAGTTCGCCAGGGTGCATCCGGCTCGGCAGCGACGGGCGATGCGGGAGTTGCTGTGCCAGGTGTGTGCTGCGCCGGCGGATCGAACATCGAGGGGTGTCCTGTGGTTGATGCGGGACTTCCGCGAGGACTGGCCAGGTTGGCCTGAAGGTGCGGCTTCGGTGGACCCGCCGGTCTGTGCTCGGTGCGTGGGGACGTCAATGCGACTGTGCCCGGCGCTTCGGCGCGGCGCTGTGGCTGTTCGTGTTCGGGAGTTCGCGGTCGTGGGTGTCTGGGGCACGCTCTACCGGCCAGGTATGTTCGCGCCCGTTGCGGTCAATGCCGATCGTCTTACCTACGGTGATCCGCTGACTCATTGGATGGTCGCAGCGGCACTGGTTCGCGAGCTACGCGGATCCAGCTTCGTGCCGCTCGAGGAGTTGGGTGACGCGGCGGACATGGGATGACCCAAGATGCCGAAGGACTTCCGGGCTACGACGCTCGAACGCGCCATCGGGCGGCAGCTGGCCGGGTGGCGCAACGAGCGGCAGCTCAGCCTCACCGAGGCGGGGCAACGGGTGGGTTTCAGCGGCGCCAAGTTGTCCATGATGGAGAACGCGGTGCAGCCGTCCGCGGTACTCGACATCATGGCGCTGGGATACGTCTACAAGGTGCCGGCCCCGGAATGGCAGTCCGTCGTCCAGCTGTCGCAGCACGCGGAACAGGCACGTACCCCTTTTCTCGATGGCAGTGCGGCGTTGTTCGACCCGGCGGCCGACCTCGCCAATCTGGTGTTCGAAGCGACTGTGCTGCGCACGTTCACCACTGATTTTGTTCCGACGCTCCTCCAGCTCCCGGATTACGCGCACTTTGCGGTGCGAGTCGATGATCCGTACCGTGCGGCGCTGCAGGCAGCGGTCAGGGACTCGTGGTCAAGCCGACTCTGCGACAAGGATCCGCTCAACGTCCAAGCCGTGTTCCCTGAGTCCGTGCTCCGACCAGTTGTCGGCGGACCGCGAGTGATGAAGGCACAGTTGCTGCACCTGATGGAGATGAGCGAGCTGGAGTCCGTCTCCCTGAAGATCGTTCCACGCGGCAACGGCGCCTATCCGGCGATGGGCGTGCCGTTCACGCTGCTCAGCTTCCCCCACCGCCAGCACAACGACGTGGCGTACTTCGAGACGTTCATCAAGGGCGAGTACGTCGAGGACCTGGACCTGATCGAGCAGTGTGCGCAGCGATTCGAGAAGCTGCATCGCACGGCGTTGCCCGAGGGCGAGTCGCTCGAGCTCATCGCCGAGGCGATAGCCGAACTGTGACGAGCGCTCGTGTTCGTTCTGGTCTGGCGGGTGACGCTGCGCCAACCGGGTGAGATCTTCGACTGAGTCGGAGTGGTAACGCTCTGTTGATAGATGTTCGACTGGCAGTATGTCGCGCGGTCACGCACCGTGGGGAGCGGTGCGGACAGCGAGAGGTGGGTTTCAGGGTGTCGGGGGAGATCGTCTGTTCGTTCGCGGCGCTGGATGTGCTCGGCGAGGCGTTGCAGATCAATTTGCGGCGGTTCCCGTTCGCCATTCCGCATCACGGCACCACGCGTGAGGACCGGGTCCGGCTGATCGAGGCCGTGCACCGGGACCTGATTGACCGCGGGCTGGTCCGTGACGGCGAGTTCGCGCCGGAGTTGGTGCAGGCGTTGCATGTGTTCGCCCGCGGGCACTTTGCGATCGCCTTGGTCGGTACCGCCGGTGACACGCAGCCTGTGGCACTCGCGGTCACCGACGACCGGACGTGCGTCGTCGCGGAGCAGCAGGACAACGCGATCGCCTTCCGGTCCTGCCAGCCAGACGCGGCTGTGTCTCGCCTGGTTCGACTGCTGCCTCCGATGCGCCAGGGCCCCGGAGTGTCCGTCACGGTGGCCGACGCCTCGATACCAGCAGGTCGGAGGCGAGTGGAGGAGGACTTCTCCGAACAGACCTTCAGATCTCCGGTGAAGGCGGCCGCGCCGTCGCCAGTCGGGCAGCGAGCAGCTGCCGAGGAGATCCTGCGCCGCCCACGGCTGGGTGCCGGCTACTTGCAGGTCTCGGCGCATGGCCGGAACGGGCAGGAGATCGAACTGGGGACGATCAACTATCTGGACACCGACGTCGGTAGGTACGCGGTGATCCCCGCCACCGGCCAGGACGGACGTCTGACGGCCACGTACACCCCCGCTGATCAGGCGGCCCTCGAGCGTCACGTCGCCAGGATCGTCAATTCGAACCGGTAACCCAGAGGAACCGGCGACGTACACAATGCGTCGGATCCTCCGGACAGAGCTGCGACTACTTGTTACCGTAAGACGACGCAGCGTTAGGGAGGGGACTGGTCATGCCGGAGGCGTTCTTCGCCGGTATGCAGGGGATTAGCGACTCGGCGGCCAGCTTTTCGGCCTCGGTCGCGGCGGGTGTCGGTGTAAACGAATCCGGCGGCGAAGCTCTGATCAAGGCCATCGACCGAATGCTGAAGGGTGTGGACAAGGCTCTCCGAAAGTCGGAAGTCCTCAGCCAGGAGCCGCCGCTGGGCACCACTCCGGCCGCGCAGGTGTACAAGCCGTTCCTGGCCAGCATCGCGGCCGACCCGGCACAGGGCTTCGTTCCCGCCGCGAAGAAGCTTCAGGCGGACTTGGAGCGGATGCGCTCCGACGTCGAGCGGGCGATGGCCACCTACCAGGCGACCGATGAGAACGCCAAGCAAGGCATCAAGAGGGCCGGTGGCCCCACCTACTCCGCTTGATCAACCAGGGAAGCAACTCGTGAACTCTCGGATCGTCCTCACCACTCTGGCTGTTGCCACTCTGGTCGCTCTCACCGCCTGTACAGGCTCAACCCCTGGTGATCCCAAGCCCACCTCTGACACCAACAGTCCGACTACTACGAGCTCGTCGACTTCGACCAAGACAAGCGGATCGTTGGCGGATACCGCCCCCTGCAGCCTGCTCACCAAGAGCGAAGCTGAGCAAGTGGTAGGGCCGCTTGACGAGGAACCCGCTCCGGAGAACATCGGCTCGTCGAGAGGATGCGAGTTCTCTCCGAAACGGGGCAGTTTCTCAGTGGGAATCCGCACGAATGTCGGGCTGGCCGGTGTGCAGGCGAACGGCGGCGAGATCAAAGACATCAAGGTTGGTAGCCACCAGGCCAAACAACTGCTCGGCGCGACGGGGAGCTGTGGCGTCTATCTGGGCGTCGACTCCTCGTCACGGGTCGACGTCGTCCTGAACGCAGGTGCCTCAACCGATCCGTGCCCGTTGGCATTGAAGATCGCTGAGCTGGTCGAGCCGAAGTTGCCGTAGCGGCTGTTGCTGAAAGGGGTGCGGGGGATGAACGAGGGAGCGCCAGGAAGACCGTCCGATGTGTACTCGCGCTACGGCGTGCAGCGGCACTCGGAAGTACAGACCGGTCAGCAAGTCCAAGATCGGGTCACCACCGAGATCCACGAACGCTACGGCCCGTTCATGGGAGTGGTCGTCGGCCTGGTGCAGGCGCCAGGCCGGGTGGACGACATGCTGGACGCGCAGGCCGCACAGCTCAAAGGTCAGGTGCTGACCCGATCCGCTCCCGCACAGCCGGACGCGCACTACATCGGCATTCCGCACCAGCAGTTGCACGACTCGGTCAGCAACGGGGGCGATCCCGGCGCAATCGGCGAGATCAGCGACATCTGGACCCAGATCGGAAACGAACTGGCGACCTTCAACGACGACGTCGCCGCCGCGATCGGGAACAGCGAGACGAACTGGACAGGTAAAGCCGGTGACGGTGCGCGGCAGGCGTTGGCCAACATGGGCAACCGGGCCGCAGAGACCGGCACCGCCGCGCAGCTGGCGGGAACGCTGTTCACGCAACAAGCGCGGGCACTGAGCGACGCGAAGAACAACATGCCGCCACCACCTGCGCAGCCGTACAACGCGGCGGCGTCGCGAGAGCGGTTGATGTCGATCACCGATCCGATCCAGTTCCTCCAGCAGGCGGCGGCGGACAAGGCCGCGTTCCAGCAACAGCAGGCCGATCACGAGCAGGCCGCGCGAGCGGTGGAGACCTACGACCGCACGGTGGCGCAGACAGCCGCGGCCCAACCCGCGTTCGCACCCGAGCCACCTGCCCCGCCGAAGGAACCAAGCGATCCCGGCAGGCCGCCGATCGCGCCGAACCCCGGCTTCACCGGTCAGGGCAACACGCCGCCCCCACGAATCGGCAACGACACCACCAACACGTCGTGGACGGCGCCGCAGACGACGGGCAACAACACCACGAACCCCAGCGGTCTCAACAACAACCTCGGCGGCAATGGCCTTCCCCTGGGCAATCAGGGCGGTAACAACCAGCTGGGCGGTAACACCAATCTCAACCTCGGTGGACCGCTGGCCGGCCCGAACTCCGGATCCAGGAGCACCCAGGGCGGTCCTGGCGGCCGAGCCGGCGGCGGGCCGGCTGGACGCGGTGGCAGCAGCGGCACGGGTGGCGGACGGCTTCCTGGCGGCAGTGCTGCCCTCGGCAATCCCAATACAGCCAAGGGTTTCGGCCCTGGCGGGTCCGCGGGCGTCATGCCGGGCGGCGAGAGTGTGGCAGGACGTGGTGGCACGGCCGCTGGTGGTGCTGCCGGGCGCGGTGGCGCTGGTGGCGGCGCGATGGGCGGCATCGGAGCGGGTGCCGCCAAGGGGCAGGGTGATGAGGACATCGAGCGGACGTCCCCGTCCTATCTGCTCGAGCCAGATCCGGACGAGATCTTCGGTAACGACACGCTCGTGGCTCCTCCGGTACTCGGCGAATGACGGCGACGTCCTGAAGAGTGTGCCGAGTGGTTCAAGCTGGACAAGGAGGGCTGATGACCGGCTATCAGGTGGTGACCTCGGCGGTGCGCAAGGAAGCCGCCAAGTGGGATGAGTTCGCCTCCGAAATGGGATCTGTGCGTAGCGGGCTGGCCGGACTTACGCTGTCTCCACTGGCGTTCTTCGCTGCGGACGCGGTCACGTTCGCGGTTTTTCCGCTAAACCTGCCGACTCCTCCTGAAGAGCTGCAGAGTTTGTACGAGGACATGCGGTCCTACATGGAGAAACTCGCCGCCGAGGCGGAGAAAGAGTTCAGAGAGATCGGCGGAACCTTGATCAAGATAGCGGAGACGTACGAACACAACGAAGAGCTTGTCGAGCTTGACCTGGATCAGGTCTACTAGATTCAGGGGAACCTGGAAATATGAGCAACCCTGAAGCGTCTCACTATCCAGCGTTGATCCAGGCACTGAACGATGCGTTCCGCCTGGCAGCTGAGGCGGTGAACCTTCTCATCGACAACTTCAACAAGGGTGTCCACAACATCAACACCAACCCGCTCATCTACCTGGCACCAGACTTTTTCGGCGGGCTGGATCGTGCGCTCAACGAGCTGCGTGACTATGTCGACAAGTTCGCCAGGGTGATGCTGGGCTTCCTGGAGCACCACGCTCCGGTCATCGCGTTGATCCAGACGAGTTTCGACTGGCTCACCGTGATGCAGAAACCCGTCTCGGACATCGCTGCCCGCGCGGGAGACCAGAGCGAGAACAAGTACTTCGGCCAGTGGACCGGCCCGGCCGCCACCTACTACAACTCGCAGGTGCTCGCCCGGCAGCAGAAGGCTCTCGACCAGTTCGCGCCGAAAGCTGAGGCCATCAGCAAGTGGCTGATCCAGGTCGCCCAGACGAACATCAAGCTGCTCAACACCTACGCGGACAGGATCGGCAACTTTGTCGCCAAAGCGGTGTCCGCGTTGATCTCCGCAGGCACGATCATCGGTGCGTTGGAAGCGATCGGTGACGCCGCCGAGATCTGCGGTGATCTGGTCGCTTCGGCTGTGACTGTGTTCGGCGACAGCGTGGAGTACTACACCAACACGGTCGCCTTCATGCGCGACATGGTCAGCACGCGCACCAACAATCCAGCCTTCCCCAAGGGAGCCTGGCCGCAGGCGGTGACCTGACAACATGCTGGAAGAACACCTGCGCAACCTGAAACTGGCCGAGCTGCACCTGCCGCCCATCGCCGCAACCAGGACGTCACCACCCCCGGAGCTCCCGGCGGCGCCCGCGGACCAGTACAAGGCGAGCGATCCTTCACGGTCGTTGTGGGTGGTCGTTGACCCGGACGCCAAGGTGCTGCGGTTCGACGTGAGCAGCAGCTGGCAGACGCGGCTGCCTGCCGCCGAGTTCGGCCAGGCGCTGATGACGACCTACCTCGACGCTGTGCGGATCGCCGCCACCGTCGAACGGCAGGCACGGAGCGAGCGCCGTGCCGAACCCGAACCGGTCAGCTTTCAGAGCTGGTCCGGCATGCCTGATCTGGAGACGTGGCTGGCTCAGGTCAAGGTAGAACAGGCCGCCATCGGCCGGCAGCTGCGCGAAGCCAGGGAGAACGCCGACAAGGTGTCACTCCAGGTGACAACACTACGCAGTCCGTATGGTCTCGTGACACTGCAGATCCGCAACAGGGCGTTGGTCGGACTGACGGCGGACGCCGCAGCGGTCTCTCGGGCGAACGTCGGGCAGCTCCAACAAGATTTGTGGGAGGTGTTCAGCGATGCCGGGCTCACCTCGGATCGAGGTATGACACCGGCGAGCCCGTCCAAGCGTCGCCCTCGTGCAGAGGAAGCCGATCCGGAAGAGGACGTGTGGAAGGGTCTGGGGGCGCAGTGAATCGAGCCACTGGGATCGTGGGCGTGGCAGTGCTCGCGTTGAGTGCGGCGGCGTGTACCGGTGGCGACGCGGTGAGCGGCAGGCCGCAGGGCATGTCCAGCATGTCGCCGACCTCGGCGACATCGCCTGCGCCCGTTCGCGCCAAGTACACGGCACTGCCAACCTGCCGGCAGGTGACGCAGAGGGTGACGGGTCTACCGCCGTTCCGGTCCGGCAACGAGGATCCCTCGGTGTCCGACATTCTCACCGGATGTGAGTTCCAGCGCATCCCGGACTGGCCGCGGGTGAACCTGCAGGTGTCGGCGTGGCAAGACGGGAAGAGCGACATCTCGGGGCCTGCCGGTCCAGGTAGAGGAGCGCTCAAGGCTCGTGAAGTGTACGACGTGACGTCCAAGCCTGGCGCCGATCCGGCCGACGACGGTGCGGCTGAGGACGTGAAGGTGGGCGAGAAGGCGAAGTGGCTGACGCCGAAGGACAAGGACAGCTGCATGCTGATGATCCTCGACGTCAACGCCGTGCTGATTCTCGAGAACAAACCTGCGGACAAGCCCGCGCCGAGGTCGCAGGAGTGCAGGGGGCCACTGCGTGAACTCGCGAAGTCGTTCTACGACGCGGTCCAGACGCCGTAAACGCCGCGCGCTCTCCAAGAGCAGCGATGACTTCGTCAACGTCCTCAAGAAGGGCATCGACGCGGACATCCGGCGCAACATGGCGGATTTCTCCGTCACCGACATGGCGAAGGACGCCCTGGGCGAGGCCAGGAAGGTCGCGGTCGAAGGGATGAAGAGCGCGCCCGCGGACTTCCTGCCCCAGCTGGGAGTCGAGGCAACCAAGGAGTCCACCAAGTTCAAGGACTGGGCGGACAAGCCAAGAACGGCTGCGGCTGGCGAACGTGGCGCGACCTGAGGGCAGAGGAAGAGGAGAAGCAGGAAGAGAAGCGCAAGGAAGCCAACGGCGGATGAAAGCCGCCCGCATCCTGCACCGGATCTTCGCCTTCCTGGTCATCCCCGTTCTCGGCTACCTGCTCGGCGCGACGATCTTCAACCACTTCTGGAACAAGGTCGAGACCGAAGACCTGAGCGACGCCAGCCACATCATCGTCGCCACGTCGTGCGACCGGCACGGTCCAGTCACCCTGCGCGGCTTCGGCTACGTCTACGAGTGTCGCGCCACGGTCACGAACAAGGTCAACGGCAACGTCGTAACAGCAACTACGCGAGGCTTCCTCAACCCCGAACTCATCGGCAAGCAGGTCGCTGGTACCGGGTTCAGGCGCGGCGATTTGCATCCGGAACGCCCGTACGCGGGATGGGGCGTGATCCTGCTCCTGCCGTTCGGGGTTCTTTGGTTCTACCTGTACATCGCGGTCGCCTGGCGGCTGCTGCCCGAGCGGCGGAAGTCTCGACGCAAGCCGGTGCGCTATCAACGTCCTGACAGCCCAGCGGAACCCGATCGCACGGTTCGTGTCTTTGGCGGGCAACGGCGGGTGTGGTTGTTCTTCGTCTTCCTGCTCGGGTGCGTCAGCACCTTCGTGTACAGCTCGTCGGCGTTTCAGGACGACGCCCTCGCCACCGGTGCGGCGATCGCGTCCTGGGCGGCGGTCGCACTCGTGGTCGCCAGCGTTTTCTGGCGCGCAGTGCGGGGACCGATGATCACGATCTCCCCCGAACGTCTGGAGTGGCGCGGCGCGGCGCTCAGCTGGGCTGAGATTCAGGACGTTCGGCTGACGCGTCGCCGCGTGCTGATCATCCAACCTCGGAACGGCAATGCCGTGCGGATTGGTGGGTTCGGCACCGAGCAGGCGACCCGCATTCACGTGGCCATGGGGCACTTCAGCCAGGCGACGTACGCCCGCGAGAGCTCGTGAGATCACCAAGCTAGATATTCACCCGAATGGGTTATTGAACACTACTCCGATTCCGAGCTACCTTGGAAGGTCTTAGCTCGGATCGCTTGGAGTGCAGGTTCCGCCGAGAGGATTTTAACGCGCACAGCAAGTGATCACAAGGTAGGCGTCACCGCTGGACCGGCCGGGCGGCCCCCGCTGTAGGGGCGCTTGGAGTCGAGTGTCCCGGTGACGCGGAGCGCCACGGTAGGCGCAGGGTCGCGGCACCAGCCCCAGTTGGGTCTGGTGCCAGACGCGGTAGAGGAGTTCATGTCCCGGCCTTCTGGAGCCGGCCCTCCTCGAGGACCGTGGAGACCCTGCCGGATCTGGCCGCGCTCCTGATCTCTCGCCTTCGTCCGCCGACATCTCGCCGCTGCGACACGCCCGCGCCATCCACACGTGCGGGGCTGTCTGCATCGCGGCGCACCGCCGCACGGACGGCTGTCCCAGTGAACACGACGCATCCCCGTGCACGTGGAGGTCGAGACGTCATGTCATCACGCAATCTTCCCATTACTGATCATCACGCCCTGCCAACCTGGTCCGCGTCCACATCGGACAAATGCACGGCCGCGGACTCTCCGGTGGCGTCGTTCCTGTGCGATCCGCCGAGCCTGTGGGCGTGGCTGTCGTACGCCGCAAGCTTGGCCTGGCGCATTGTCCAAGTCTGGTGGCCGCTGTTCGTGGTGGTGGCCGTGGCGGTGTTGACGGTGGGCGCGCTGCTCGCCGTGGTGGTGCGGCGTGCCCGTACACAAGCGGCCGAGAGGGCATCGTGGGTGGGCATCACCCCGCCCGCGGTGATGCCTGCCGACGGTGCGCGCGGGCTGTGGAGGGCGCTGGCGGGTCTGTTGTCGCGCACTCGCCGAGGGTTGGCGCCGCGGCACCTGGCCGTGGAGTTCGTCGCCGATGCCACTGGGATGCGCGTGGGTGTGTGGGTGCCTCCGGCATTGTCAGCGTCGTCGGTAGCCGAGGTGATCGGGCGGTGCTGGCCCGGTGCCCGCGCGACCGTCACCGACACTCCGCCCGAACTGCTCGGCACCGGCGCAGGGCAGGTGACGGCAGCGCACGTGCTGCCGCGCGGTGGCCCGTGGGCACCGTTGCTGGATCCCTTCCGCACCACGCGGCGACAGGTCGCCGACGTAGACGGTCTACACAGCGTGCTCGCCGCACTTGCCGACCGCGGCGAGGCGGAATCCGCGTGTGTGCAGCTGATCGTGTCCACAGCCCGCACAGGCTGCCGACGTGGTGACCGGGGTCGGCCTTGGTGGGCACGGATCGCGCTCGGCTTGCTCAAAGCGCCGTTCCTGATCTTCCTCGGGGTTGCGGACGCGCTGCTCACCAAAGGCTCGGCGAACAGCCACGAAGCGTCCGCGGACACCAGCACGCCTGAGGATCCGGCGGTCGCCGCGTACCGCAAAGCGATAGCGGCCAAGCAAGCACACGGTCCGCATCTGCAGGCGACTCTCCGCTTGGCGGTGAGCTCGCCGGTGTCACGACGGTTGCGGCGGCGCGGGGTGAACGAGCTCGTCAACGGCTACGACCTGGCCGCGCCCGCAGCCATCCTGGCCACTCGTCCAGCTCACCGCGCGGAGCGGCAACTGGTGCAGAGGCTGCCTGGACGCCGCCGAGACCGGTTCCTGGTCACTCTCGACGAGGCCGCCGCACTGTGGCACCTGCCCGAGCAGCCGGCGCAGTACGGCATCGCAGATGCCACCGCCCGCATCCGGCGGCCCCGCCGAGACTTGCCCCGTTTCAACCCCCGCCGCCCCCGGCAGGACGAAGGAGGCCACGATGCCGCAGCCTGACCACTCCGCGCCTGCAGGTCGACACCGGTCGACGCGCCTGCGGCTCGTTCCCGCGAATCATCCGGACCGACAGACGCCGAAACCGTTGGGCGTCGCCAATGACGGGCCGCCGCAAGGGATCGCGTTGCGGGTGGAGGATGCCCGCCACCACGTCCACGTCCAGGGCGTGACCGGTGTGGGCAAGTCGACCTGGCTGGCCAACCACGTGCTCGCCGAAGCGGATGCCGGGCGCGGCGTCGTGTTGCTGGATTGCCAGGGGGATCTGGCCCGCCACGTGCTCGACCGGCTCCCTGCGTCGGCAGGGGACCGACTGGTGATTCTCGACCCCGCCGAGACCGAGGCACCTCCGGCGTGGAACGTGCTCGCCCCGCTCGACCAGTCCGGCGAGACACCGGGACGAGACACCGAGACCTCTCTGCGGGACCGCGAGACGGTGCGGCGAGACGGCGAGACCGGGCGAGAGTGGGCCGCCGAGAACGTGGTCGGTGTGTTCCGCCGCCTGTACTCCGCTTGGTGGGGACCGCGGATGGACGACGTGCTCCGCGCCGCCTGTCTGACCCTGGTGCGGAGACCAGGATCGACCTTGGCCGAGGTGATCCCGGTACTGACGCGGCCGGAGTTCCGCCGCGCCATCCTCACGAAGTACGGGGAGCCGGAGGGGCTGGACGGGTTCTGGGAAGGCTACGGCGCCCTGTCCGCGGGGCAGCGCAACCAACTCGCCGGGCCGGTGCTGTCGCGGCTGCGGTCAGTGTTGTCCCGAAGATTCGCCCGCGACTTGCTCGGCACCGCGGCCTCCACGATCAACCTCACCGAGATCCTCGACGGTGGCATCCTCATCGCCCGGCTGCCCAAGGGCGAGATCGGCGAGCATGCTTCCCAGTTGGTCGGGTCGCTGCTGCTGTCCGGGCTGTGGTCCGCGGCCACGCGCCGTGCCGCCCTGGCGCCGGACGACCGCAGGGACGCCACCGTCGTGGTGGACGAGTGCCACAACTTCCTGCACATGCCGATCGGTGTGGACGACGCGCTGGCCGAGGCTCGCGGCTACCGGCTCTCGCTCGTGCTGGCGCATCAGCATCTCGCGCAGCTGCCGGCGGATGTGCGGGAGGCGGTGGATGCCAACGCTCGCAACAAAATCCTGTTCACCGTCTCACCGAACGACGCGACCAAACTCGCGCGGCACGTGGCACCCTATTTCGACGAACGTGACTTGGCCCGGCGTCCCGCGTTCGAGGTCCTGGCTCGCACCGTCCACCACGGACACGACGTGCCACCCTTCACGCTCACCACTCAACCGCTGCCGCCTCCTGTTCCTGGCCGTGCTGAACAACTCCGGGTCACAGCACGCAAACGGACCGGCCTGACCGCCGAGCAGCGCGCCCGCGCCGCTCGCCGTCGACACGTTGGAGCAGCGCCCCGTGTCGATCGGCTGGTGCCAGGTCAATCAGTGGGCCACTCAGCAGGCCAACCACCGGCCAGCCAACGAGCCACCTATGACTGGCCCACTGACTGACCGCCCCAGCACCGACCTTTCCGCAGTACACGGCAGAACTGGAGGAAGAGTGCACGTCTCCCGACATTCAAGGATCTATCCACATACACCACCAAGGGTGGAGGTTGGCCCGGCAAGCCGGGCCGATGTACTCAAGCAGTCGCGTGGGCTGACCGCTCGCGACGCCGAGGTGATTTCCTATCTTGCGCGGCATCGGGTGCTCACCGCGCTGCAGCTTGCCCGGCTGGTGTTCGGCTCCTACTCCCATGCCCGCTCCCGGCTCGCCGTGCTGCACGAGCGCGGCGTGCTCGCCCGGTTCCGCCGCGACATCTGGCCCGGCTCCCAGCAATGGCGCTACACCCTCGGTCCCGTCGGCGCTGTCGTCCATGCCGCTGCAGCCGGAGCCGCACTGCCACGCCCTGCCACGGTCATCGAGAACGTACTTCGGCTCGCACATTCCGCCCACACCGAACATCGGCTCGGCGTCAACGACTTCTTCGCCACGCTGGCGGGACATTCGCGACGCGAACCTGGGTGTGTGCTTGACGAGTGGTGGCCGGAAAACGAAATTGGCGAGACCTGCGCCGGAATCGTCCGCCCCGACGCCTACGGCAAGTACAGCGACCACGACCACACTCTCTCGTTCTTCTACGAACACGACACCGGGACCGAGACCATCGAGACCCTGGTGGAGAAAGTCGGCAAGTACGCCGAGCTGGCCGACGCCGGCATCCGCAAGCCTGTCCTGTTCCAGCTCTCGAACACCAGCCGCGAACGCAACTTCCATGTTGCCCTCGCACATCGCTGGCCGCACAAGGCACCCGTACCCGTGGCGACTCTTCCTGCCGACCAGCTCACCACGCCCGGCTTCCACATCGCGCCCACCTCACCGTCCATCGTGGACGCGGTTTGGCTGGCGGTCGGCCACACCCGTCGCCGCGCGCTCGCCGACCTCGCGCCACGAACCACGCGGCTGACAACTCATCTGGACGCAGCATGACCTGACCCACCTGAAGTTCCTTGCCCACGAACGTGTTCCGGACTCGCGTCGAACGCCCATCCGTCTCGTCACCAGCGAGACCGCAAGCGGGACAGCGAGACTACGACGAGACAGCCCATCTCGGTCATCTCGCCCAGGTCTCGCTGCTTGTCTCGCTTCACCAAGGGCAACAACGTCCGGAGCGCGACCACACAGCCGGTGATCGCCGGCCCCGACGAGTGCCGAAGTGCAGTCGGGGAGTCGAGGCCCACCAGTTGGTTCGTCCTGTTCGACGCCACAACCTGGCCTGCCGAACAACCGCCCGCGACATCACGTGCACCAGGAGCGTGCTCACGGGCATCTGGAGGTGCCGACGATGGCCCCCCAACCGCACGACGACGCAATTGTTGTTCCACTGCCTCGAAAAGCATCCGATGGTGACATCGAGATCCCGCCCCATGCCATCCCTGAACAGGTGGTTTGGCGGTATGATGGGACAGGAAAGCGCACGAAGAACTGGACTTTCTCCGGTCACGTGCGCTACGTGAGTGGCACCGAAGGCGATCGTTTGCGCGGCGAGCTGAATGCCGTGATCCACGACCTTCTCGACTGGGCTATGACCCAGGAACGCGCTGAACAGCCCGACGAGCGGGAGGCTGCATGAACACGCCGAACAACCCCGAAATAGACCCGCCCGCACCGGCACTGGCCGCACGGTTCCCCGCCGCGCTCACTGTCGTGCCGTCCGGGCCGTCAGGGTTGTCGGACTACGCGGTCTCGCCACTCGGCATGCCGACAGCCTTGCTGCGCAACGAAGTCCGAGTAGCCTTCCTCGCTCGAACGTCCACGGACGACCAGCAAGATCCGCGCCAGTCCATGTTGCGGCAGCTCGGAAACTGCAAGGCGGCCATCCCTGAGTCGTGGGTGATCGTCACGCACTTCTACGACGTCGAGTCAGGCCGCATGGAACTCGACCAACGTGGTCGTGGTGAGAACTACGAGCGCTACGACATCCCGATCGCTCGTGACGGCGGCGTCGCCGATCTGCTCGACGAAGCCACGCATCCAGGCCGCCGATTCGATGTCGTGATCTGCGAGAGCGTCGCGCGAGTCGCCCGCCGCACCTTCGAGGGTCTCTCGATCGAACGGGAGTTGGAACGAGTCGAGGTCCCGCTGTTCGCCTCCAACGAACCGATCACACTGACCGGGAGTCGAGCGCAGCGAATTCTGCAGCGGCGGATCAACCAGTCGGTGGCTGAATACGAGGTCCTCAACACCCTCGAACAGTCCTGGGGCGGACTGTGCACGCACGTGCGCGAAGGCTGGAACATCGGCAAACCGCCGTACGGCTACAAGGCCAAGATCTACCGCCACCCCAACCCCACCAAGGCCGTCAAGGGTCAGACCAAGACACGGCTCGAGCCCGACGGCCTGCAGGGCGAGACTGTCACGCAGATGGCCGCGTGGCGCTATCACGAAGGTCTCGGCTATGACACCATCGCCGACCGTCTGAATGCCGACCCCGCCAAGTACCCGCCACCCGTGCCGCCCGGCAAGGTCCGGGCACGTGGGGCCTGGGGCAAGACCAGCGTCTACGAGATCCTGCGCAATCCCAAGTACACCGGCTACCAGGTGTTCAACCGCCGCGCCTCCCGCTCACGACGCGGCAAGATCAACGATCCGGTCAAGTGGGTCTGGTCCACCGAGCCCGCGCACGAACCGCTGATTCCGAAGTGGATGTTCGACGAGCTCAACGCGCGGCGGCAAATCAAGCGGGGCTCGCGCGACGGCAACGAGCTGAACAGCCACCCCGAGACCACCCGTACGTACGTGTTTCGCGGCATGGTGTTCGACTCCTGCGGGCGCCGGATGTTCGGCAGCCAACGCGGCGAGCGCGCCTACTACCTGTGCTGGCCACGCAACAACAACCGCGGCCGCCCCGACAACTACCCCAACCACGCCAAGACGGTCTACATCCGCGAGAGCAAGCTGCTCGACGCGATTGCCGCGTTCTACGCCGACAGGGTCTTCGGCCCACACCGCCGAGCGATCCTCGCCGCCGAACTCGCCACGGTCGACGACCGGCAGACCCAGGAACGACAGGCCCAGCGAGAGCGACTGCAACGCAGCATTGCCGATATCGCTCGCCGCCAGGACACCATCCTGCGGCAGGCACAGAGCGGCGATCCCGATGACCCGTTCAGCCGAGGACTGCGCCAGAGCTACAACGACCTCGAAACCGAGAAACAGGCCTCCCTGGCCGCCGTCACGGAACTCGACGCCATCGACGATGCCGAGCCCGCCAAGCCCAGCGAAGAGGACGTCAACCTGATCGACGCGCTCCCACGGCTACGAATCGACCTGGCCAAGGCACCCGAGAAGTTGCTGCGGAAGCTGTTCGACACCACCCAGCTGACCATCCGGCTACATCCGGACAGCAACTACGTGACTCTGACCATCAAACTGCCGGCCGACCGGCTCACCGCCATCGCCGGAGCTGCGGAAAGGATCGACGAAATGTCCCAAGACGCACAGAAACCCGAGACCAGCGCGGTCACGGGCTCCTGTGTGGACGTTGTACGTGCCCCCGGTGCGACTCGAACGCACACTGGACGGATTTTGAGTCCGCTGCCTCTGCCGATTGGGCTACGGGGGCCTAACGGGGTGAACTCTAGCGGATCAGTCCACCGGGTTAACGACCGACCCTCTAGGACTTCACCAAGCGTCCGATCGCCGCCGACGCCTCGGCCAGCTTCTCCTCCGCCACCGGGCCGCCTTCGGCCGCCGCCTGCGCCACACAATGCTTCAGGTGCTCGTCGAGCAACCCCAGCGAGACCGCCTGCAGGGCCTTCGTGGCCGCGGAGATCTGGGTGAGGACGTCGATGCAGTATTCGTCGTTCTCGACCATGCGCTGGAGGCCGCGGATCTGTCCCTCGATGCGGCGCAGTCGCTTGAGGTATGCGTCCTTGTCCGCGGTGTACCCGTGCATCGGCTCCTGACCTTCCCTACCCCTGGCGGGTATGTCGAGGATACCTGCACCGGATGGGGGTGCGTTATGTGCAACGCTGCTCCGTCAGCGGGAATGGGGAAGCGTCCGGCAAGCCCAGCAACGGGCCGAAGTGAGACGACTAGCAGGTCATTTTGGACCCATAACACCCGTGCGGTTTACCGGGTAAATGCCCCGACCGGGCGGTTGGGTCACATTTTAGCGGCGAAAGGTTCGCCGTTTTTCGCCGTGTGGACTATGGTGTTGTCGAAGCACGTGGTTACGTCGAGGATCCGCGTGCTATGTGAGTACCCAACGGAGGAACAGTGGCACAGCAGACCGTCGTCCAACTCATCGACGACCTCGACGGCGGAGAAGCCGACGAGACCGTGACCTTCGCACTTGACGGTGTCGAGTACGCCATCGACCTGTCGAAGGGAAATGCGGAGCGGCTTCGCGAGTCGCTGGCGGACTTCGTCGCCAAGGCTCGTCGTGCGGGTGGCCGCAAGCAGCGCAAGGGCACCGGCAAGTCCACGGTGAAGGCCACCGACAAGGCCGAGGCGCAGCGCATTCGTGACTGGGCTCGCGCGCAGGGGCACCAGATCTCGGACCGCGGTCGCATTCCGCAGAACCTGGTTGTGCAGTTCCAGGAAGCACACGCCTCCTGACCTGCGCGAACACGCGAGGTTTCCACACGTCGGCCGGGGCGCCGGCCGACGTGTTAACCAAGTTGACCGAGTTCAACCCCATCAGGATCAAACACAGTCCGGTTCGTTCACACCATCCCCGGAACGTGGGATCAACGACCCGGAAAGTGCGCTCCGAACAGGCGTAACACCGCAGTAGCCTTGACCGCTGTCTCCTCGAATTCCTCGTCGGGGTCCGACAGCGAGATGACAGCCCCGCCGACGCCGAAACTGACCTGGTCGCCGTTCGTCACGAGCGTTCGGATGACGATGCTGAAGTCGGCGGCGCCGTTGAGCGAGAAGTAACCGAGCGCTCCCGAGTACACCCCACGTGGACCGGCTTCCAAGCCATCAAGGATCTGCATGGTCCGGATCTTCGGTGCACCGGTCATCGAACCACCGGGAAACGCGGCTCGAACACATCGGACGGCAGAACTGTCCGGTCGAAGACGTGCCCGCACGGTGCTCACCAATTGGTGTACGGTCGCGTAGGTCTCGACGTCGAACAACCGCGTCACCTCGACCGAACCCACTTCCGCGCACGTGCCGAGATCGTTGCGGACGAGGTCCACGATCATCAGGTTCTCGGCCCGGTCCTTGACCGAACGGGCCAACGTTGTGCGCAACATCTCGTCGTCCGCCGCATCAACACCTCTGGGGCGTGTCCCCTTGATCGGCGATGACTCGACGACACCATGTCGGTCAACCCGGATAAATCGTTCGGGTGACGTGCTGAGCACGGACAGTTCACCGAAACGCAGCAACGCACCGAACGGAACGGGATTTGCGGCGCGAAGCAGCCGATAAGTGTCCCACGGGTCGAGCGTTGCCCGCCACGACATCATGTTCGTCAGGCAGGCCTCGTACGTCTCCCCCGCCGTGATCTCTTCCTGGCACGCGCTGATCAGCTTCAGGTAGTGCGCGCGCGGATGCCGCAACGTCACGGCGGACACGGCTGGGTGCGCCGGTTCCTCCAACGGCCGCAGATCCGACAGAACGGCCGAAACCTCATCGAACCAGGCGTCATCCGTCAGCGACATCAAATAGACGCACTCATCAACGTGATCGATGACCACGGCACGATCAGCGAACACGAACGAGGCGTCAGGTTGTTCCGCGCGATGGGCGAAGTCGCCGCCGCACTCCGCCTTCAGCTCGTAGCCGAGGTATCCGACCCACCCAAGTGCGAAGTCGAACGGCACGTCAGGCTGCTCCACGCCCCACGCCGCGATGTCCTCGTCCAGCCACGAGAAGAAGGACGGACAGGGCAGGCGCACGCCATCGACCGTGAGCGTCTGATCCGGCACGGAGTACTGCGCAACGCGCGCGAGCGGCCCCGAAGCGTCCCCCATGAACGAGAACCGGCCGCCGGCCCCGCTGTCCAGCCAGAACGACGTCCCAGCAGCCCCGTGGAGCGCCGCGAACGTTTCTTCGGCATCGATGGCCGGGTCGAGGCGCCGGACGTGCACAGGGCGCTTCTGAGGCGCTGGACGAACCAGTACCGGCTCCGGCACGGCAGCGGAACGAGTGGGCGTCAGCGCGCCGAAGTTCGCGAGCATCTCGCGGCCGAAGTCGGTGCAGATCGACTCCGGGTGGAACTGCACACCCCACGCGGGCCGGTCGAGAGCGCGCACGCCCATCAGCACGGAGTCGTCGCTCCACGCGATGGCCTCCAAAGAAGAAGGCAGATCCGTGACGGCCAACGAGTGATAGCGCACGACGTCCAACGGCGACGGCAGCCCAGCGAACACGTCGACGCCCGTGTGTGTCACCGGCGAGACGATCCCGTGGCGTGGCACGGGCGCAGGGCCCACCACAGCGCCGTAGGACTGGCACAGGCCCTGATGCCCCAGACAAACGCCCAGCAACGGAATCTCGGCGTGGTCGATCACCGCTCGGCAGATGCCGAAGTCGGCGGGATTGCCGGGCCGGCCGGGCCCCGGCGAGATCACCACGTTGTCGAACGACCGCAGTGAGGCAAGCCGGAATCGCGGGTCGTCGTTGTGGACGACCACGGGCTCGGCTCCGTTCACCTCAGCGAGGTGCTGGAAGAGGTTGAACGTGAACGAGTCGTAGTTGTCGATGAGGAGAGTGCGCATTGCAAGACGGCACTCTACCTGCCAAAACACCCGAAAAGAGCAACGAGAGAGGGCGGCCACAAACGTGACCGCCCTCCTAAATAACTCACCGACTCAGCCGCCGACGCGGAACCTCGGATCCGTCGCCAGCTCGGCCAGCTGCTGCTCGGTGAACACCGGCACGTCCAGCTCCGGCTGTCCACTGCCCCCGTACTTGTCGTCCTGCGCCACGAACACGATCTGCCCGTCGTTGGCCCGGTACGCGGCCCACTTGTCGAACGAGTCGCGATCGCTCGTGTTGCGCTGCACGACGCCGACCCGGAGGCCCTTGACGTCGACCACCTGGCATTCCCCGCCCATGCCCCAGAACGTCTTGGCGACAGCGCACGGCTCCGTGGGCATCCTGGGGTTGGGCGTGGAGACCTCGACGAGCAGCCAGCCCACCTTGCCGTCCTTGCGCACAGGTGTCTGCGCCATGTACTCCCAGACCTCGGGCACCGCGCCCTTGTCGGACGCCACCTGTCCCTGAGTGCGCTGCATGTCGCTGCCGGAGTCCGGGTACTTGAGCTGCGGGGCGTCGTACCCCGGCGGCACCACGCCTTTCAGCTCTTCCAGCAGCTTGTTCGCCCGGTCCGCCTGAGGCCCGTTCGTGGCGGTGCGGTCGGTCTGGCCGAGCGGCCACTCCGAGCCCCACTCCGTCTGCGGCAGCAGCTTCCCCGCGCCCATCATGATGTCCCTGCCCAGCCCTGGGTTCATCGCGAACGCCGACCCGACACCGAGCCCCACGACGAGCACCGCGACCGCGGCGGCCACCAGCGAGGCCCTGCGCCTCGACCTGGCACTGTGCGCGGCGTCGAGGGCCCGGCCGGGGTCCATCGACGGTGGCGGGCTGCTCGCCACCAGCACGCGCTCGAAAGCGTTCCTGAGGTCCTGTTCGTTCATCGAACCCTCTCCTGACCAACGAGCAGACCGCGCAGCGTCTGCAGCCCCCGCGCGGCCTGGCTCTTCACCGTTCCCTCCGAACACTTGAGGATCTCCGCCGTCTGTTCGATCGACAGGTCCTCCCAGTACCGCAGGACGAGGCACGCGCGTTGCTTGGGAGGCACCTTCGCCAGCGCCTCCAGCAGCACCATGCGCTCCTCGGGGAAGGCTCCCGGTGGAGCGGGTGAGTCGGTGAGCTCGTCGCTCACCGCCTCGAACCGGAACCACCCGCGCCGCCGCTCGGACAGGTACGTCCGCACCAGGGTCTGCCTGGTGTAGGCGTCCATGGCCTCGTGCCGTTCAATGCGCCGCCACGCGAGATAGATCTTCGTGAAAGCGGTTTGCACGAGGTCTTCCGCTCGGTGCCAGTCACCGCACAGCAGATATGCCGTGCCGCGCATGGCGTCGGAACGGGCCGCGAAGTACTCCTGGAACGCGGCGTCCCGCTCACTCATCCGATCCTCCCCACCTGCGGTACCGGACTAATCACGCCACCTGAGGCCTGGCGGGTTGCATGAACCTGACGGTGAATCCGCCGTCTTTCGCCACCGGCAGGGACAGCGTGGCACCGGCTGTGACGGTCCGCGTGCCGAACGTGAGCTTGCGGTCGGATCCGTCCGAGTAGATCTCCGCGGTCCACGTGCCGCTGCCCAGGAAGGACAGCGGGACGTCGAGCGTCCTCGCGTTGCCGGCCACGTTGGCGCCGACGTACCACTCGGCACCGTTCCTGCGCGCGATGACGGCGAGCGCGCCCGGATCGCCTGCCAGCAGCTTCGTCTCGTCCCAGACCGACGGCACGGTCTTGAGCAGCCGTTCCGCGATCGGGTACTTCGGGTAGTTCGAGACCCTGTCCGCGAAGTGCTGCAGGCCCGACTCGTAGATCACCGACAGCGCGAGCTCGGCGGCGTCGCTGTTCGTCCGCACGCCGCTGAACGTGACCGGGGTGAAGTCCATCGAGCCGGCGAGGTTCCTGGTGAACGGCAGGGTCAGGTAGTGCGAGACCGGGTACGGCTGCCGGCCGGGCCGTGGTTTGACGCCCTCTGCGCCGCGCACGCCCTCGTAGCTCATGACGTGCGGCCAGGTGCGTTCAGTGCCGCGCGGGACGGTCGAGCCGTGGAAGTTGACCATCAGCCGGTGCTTGGCCGTCGCGGCGAGGATCGCGTCGTACCAGCGCATCCTGGCCTGCGAGTCGGAGTTCATGAAGTCGATCTTCAGGCCGGTCGCGCCCCACCGCTGCCACTGGGGCAGCTTCGAGTCGCGCTCGGACGCGGTGTCGAGGTCGCTGTAGTGCACCCACAGCTGCACGCCCACGTTGCGTTGGGCGCCGTACCGGATGAGCTCCTGGACCTGGCCGGAGCCCCAGTTCTTCCACCCGGAGTCGACCAAGATGTGCTCCCAGCCCTGTTTCGCCGCGTAGTCGACGTACTTCTTCTGCAGCGCGAGGTCGCCCGTTCCGTCGCCCCACCACGACCACGCGGAGATGCCCGGCCTGATCCACGAGGTGTCGCCGGCCTTGTTGGGACTGGCCAGGTCCGTGGTGAGGTCGGACTCCACGACCGTGGCGAGGTCGCCGACGATCAGCGTGCGCCACGGCGTCGTGCCGTTGCTCTGGGTCTGGGCGTCCGGCAGCGTGAGCTGGAACCTGTTGTTCTTCAACGTGATTCGGCTCGCGCCGTAGTCGCCGGTGAGATCGGACTCGGTGAGCAGCAGCCACGTTCCATCCACTTGGAACAACGACGGGTAGCCGTACGCGACCTGCGGTGCCTGCGCGACCGTGGTGTGGGTGTGGATGCTCTCGTAGTCCTGCCTGCCGTTGTCCCACGGCAGCAGCACGGCTTTCGCGCTCGCCGGCACGGCGAAGTCGGTGGCCTCGCCGGTGACCGTCGCGGACTTCCCGAGCGCGTAGCGGTACCCGAGTCCGTCGGCCGAGACGCGGAGGACGACGTCCAACCGTTCGGTGCCTTTCGTGAAACGGAGCGTGGTCTCGTTCGCGTCCACCTGGTGCTGACGGCGGCGTCCGGACGCGGTGGCGTACTGCTCCCGCACGGTCCGATCACTGCGGCTGACGAACTGCAGACCGGTGCTGAGGTCGGCGTTCGTCGTGCGCAGGCCGAGTGCCGACGGGTTCAAGAAGGTTTTCTCAGCTTTGGCCGCCGAAATCGACAGCGCGCCGTTATCTGCCAAGGTCACGGTGGCACTGACGTCGGTGTGCGCGACCTTCCACGATTGCGCAGCGTGTGCGGGAGGTGTCAACACGAACACCAGCAGTGACGCCGCGAGTAATGCGGACCTCATGTGGGTCCCTCCAACGATCACGCCCGCGGCAGCGAAAAGCATACTGATGTCGTGATTTTCCTGTTGCTCCTCGGAGTCCCGGTCGCGCTGGGCCATCTGTACCTGTGGCGCCGGCTGGTCGTGGACACGACGCGCCCCCGCACGCTCGGGCGCCGCATCGGCACGTTGGCCATCATCGGGGCGTTCGTGCTGCTGATGAGCGCGCTGGTCGTCACGCGACGGGTGCCGCCGGAGTTCGGGAAGTTCTTCGCCTGGCCGGGGTTCGTGTGGCTCGCGGTGCTGTTCTACCTGGCCATCGCACTGGGAATCGCCGAAATTCCGCGCCGGATTCTGCTGAAGCGAGCAACCCTCACGCCCGCGTCCGTCGGCGTCGGCCCTGACCCGGTCGAGCCGGTCGAGGTCGTGCCGGACCCGTCGCGGCGGCTGTTCATCTCGCGCTCGGTCGCGATCGGCTCCGGCATCGCGGCGGGCAGTGTGGTCGGGTACGGCATGACGCAGGCGCTGGGCGCTCCGCAGGTGCTGCAGGTCCCCGTGACGCTGGACAAGCTCCAGAAGTCCATGTCGGGCTTCCGGATCGCGGTCGTGAGCGACATCCACCTCGGGCCGCTGCTCGGGCGTTCGCACACCGAGCGGATCGTGCGGATGATCAACGAGCAGGAGGCCGACCTCGTCGCGATCGTCGGTGACCTCGTGGACGGCACGGTCGCCGAGCTGGGCGAGGCCGCGGCGCCGTTGCGAGACCTGGTGTCCAAGCACGGCAGCTTCTTCGTGACGGGCAACCACGAGTACTTCTCAGGTCACGAGCCGTGGCTGCGCGAACTGGACAAGCTGGGCGTGAACCCGTTGCGCAACGAGGGTTTGACCGTTGCGGGTGGCCTCGAGCTCGTGGGCGTGAACGACGTGATCGGCGAGTCCTACGGCGACGGACCGGACTTTGAGCGCGCTCTCACCGGCCGTGACCGGAACAACCCGATTGTCCTGTTGGCGCACCAGCCCGTGCAGGTCAGTGCCGCGTCTTCACGCGGCGTCGACCTCCAGTTGTCCGGCCATACACACGGCGGTCAGATGGTGCCGTTCAACTTCGTCGTGCCGTTGCAGCAACCCAGCGTCGCGGGGCTGTCGAAGGTGGACGACACGTGGCTCTACGTCAGTCGTGGCGCGGGTTTCTGGGGTCCGCCGGTGCGCGTGGGCGCCCCTCCGGACATCACGATGATCGAGCTTCGTTCTGCTGGCTAAATCACACTCGCGCCGACTGGATTGCGCGATTGCGGTGTGGAGGCCGTAGAGTGGACGGCCGTGCCCGCGTACGGACCGCGAGGCGGATGAAGGGGGAACCCTGGGGAAATGACCGAGAGCTTCGCCGTCGATCGGCGCAACGAGGCAGAGGCTCGTATTCGGCGTTTCCTGGACCAGGAGCACCCGTCGACACCGTGTCTGGTGATCGACCTCGAGACGATCCGTACGCGCTACCAGGCAATTCACGCGGCGCTGCCGTCCGTCGACATCTTCTACGCGGTCAAGTCGAACCCCGAGTCCGACGTGGTCGGCACGCTGGTCGCCGAGGGCTCGCAGTTCGACGTGGCGTCGCCCGCGGAGATCGACCTGTGCCTGGCGCGCGGCGCCGCACCGTCGTCGATCTCCTACAGCAACCCCATCAAGAAGGCCGCTGACATCGCGTACGCCCACTCGCGCGGGGTGCGGCTGTTCGTGTCGGACAGCGAGCAGGACGTGCGGTTCGTGGCCGAGCACGCGCCCGGTTCGTCCGTGCTGGTCCGAATCCTGGTGCACAGCAAGGGTTCCACGTACCCGTTCGGCAACAAGTTCGGTTGCGATCCCGAGATGGCGACGGATCTCTTGCGGCTGGCGCACGAGTTGGGGCTCGTTCCTCTTGGCGTGGCGTTCCACGCCGGTTCGCAGCAGCTCTCGGTCTCCGGCTGGGACTCCGGCATCGCCGACGCCGCTTTGATCGCGGCAAAATTGCGTGCGGAAGGCATCGAGACCACCACCGTGAACTTGGGCGGTGGCCTCCCGGCGGTGTATCAAGAAGACACGCCGTCGCTCGAGTCCTTCGCCGCTGCCATCGAGGCTTCGATCGCACGACACTTCGGTGCCGTGCGGCCGCGGGTGATGATCGAGCCCGGCCGGGCGATCTCCGCAGCCGCCGGGATGATCCGCTCGTCCGTCGTGCTGGTGTCGCGGAAGTCCTATTCGGACGAACGCCGCTGGGTGTACCTCGACATCGGCCGCTACCAGGGCCTCGCCGAGACCGAGGGCGAGGCGATCGCGTACGAGTTGCGAACCTCGCGCGATGGTGGTGCTGTGGGACCAGTGGTGATCGCGGGCCCGACGTGCGACGCGGACGACGTGATCTACCAGCACACGCGTTACGACCTGCCGCTGGAGCTCGCGGCCGGCGACCACGTGGACATCCTCTGTGCGGGCGCCTACACCTCCTCATATTCGTCCGTGTGCTTCAACGGTTTCCCGCCGTTGGCCACGTACTGCATCTAAGTCTGTTGGCAATTCACATAGTTTGGAGTGATTGATGTCCGAAGCGCCCTGTCAGACCGAGGAAACCGTCGGTTTGTTCGCGGGACAGCACGTACTTGCAGAGCTCTCGGGTGTGAGTGCCGATCTGCTCGACGACGAGCAGTTCCTGCGACACGCCCTTGGTGAGGTTCTCACGCAGGCCGACGCAACGGTGCTGGAGGTGATCTCCAAGAAGTTCGATCCTCAAGGAGTCACCGTGCTGGCTCTGCTGTCGGAGTCCCATGCGTCGATCCACACGTATCCCGAAGTGGGGTCGGTGTTCGTCGACGTGTTCACCTGCGGTACTCGTGCGAAACCCGCGCTTGCCGTCCAGCTACTCGCTGACGCCCTGGGCGCCGCTCATGTGAGCACGGACGTCGTCACTCGTGGCATCAAGGAGCACGCCGCGTGAACACCATCAACGAGCCGCTCGCCGAGGGCATGACCCGGCACTGGCGAGTGGACGAGGTGTTGGTCGATACCAAGACCGACTTCCAGCACCTGGTGATCGCCCGCACGGCCCAGGGCGTGTCGCTGTTCTGCGACAACGACCGCCAGTCGACGGAGTTCAGCCAGCTGACCTACCACGAGGCCTTGATGGTGCCGGCGTTGCTGCTGGCCGATTCCGTCGAGCGCGTGCTGGTCATCGGCTCCTCCGAGGGCGTCGTGTGCCAGATGGCCGTGCAGCACGGCGCGTCGGTCGTCGACCACATCGACATCGACGAGCAGGCCGTTCGGCTGTGCGCCGAGCACCTGCCGTACGGGTACACCCTGGACGAGCTGGCTGCCGCCGAGCGCGGTGACGGCCCGATCCGCGTGCAGTTCATCGACGGGTTCGAGTACATCCGCACGACGTCCGAGAAGTACGACATCGTGCTGGTGGACCTGCCCGACGAGCGCGAGGAGGAGGCGCAGCACAACCGCTTGTACGGCGCCGACTTCCTGCGCATGTGCAAGGCGCTGCTGCGCCCGGGCGGCGTCGTCGTCAACCAGTCCGGCTGCCAGACGATGTGGCGCAACACCACGCTGATCCGCTCGTGGCAGCGGTTCAACGAGGTGTTCGACACCGTCGCCTACTACGGCTCCGACGAGCACGAGTGGGCGTACCTGTTCGGGCGTGCCGACGTGGTCGAGGACCCGACCGCGCTGATGGTCTCGCGGTTGGCAACCGCTGGATACCAGCCGGAGTCGATCGACGACCTGGCGTTGCTCGGGAACAGCATTCCGCCGTACCGGGTGCGGCAGTCGCTGGCCTGAGTTCTGCTGTTGCGAGGGGCGCTTCCCGTTGGTTCGGGAGGCGCCCCTTTCGCTATTTCTCGAGCGCTACCGCTGCGCAGATCGTGGCTGCGAGCCAGATGACCGGGCCGACCAGGCCGCCGACCAGGTCCACGTGGCCAGGCAACACGTGGTAGACGACGAACGCCACGTCGACGACACCGAGCACGACCGTGTTGAGCCAGAAGCCGACCGGGCTGTTCACGCGGTTGAGGGTCAGCGCCACGAAGATCGCTTGAGCGCCCAGGACCGTCACCGCGACGAAGTACAGCAGGCTTTCTGCGGCCAGTTCGTTCGTCGGTGCGCCGTCGGACAGGTCGCTCACGACCATCGACGCACCGAGGCCCATGTGCAGCAGACCCCAGAGCACGTACAGCGCGACGGAGGCCGTGCGCGCGTTGATGTTCCTCCCCATGGCGGTGAAGCGTGCCGTGGGGAGGAACTGCGGACACTGGGGCTGGCCCTACCCCGGCCTCAGCTCAGCGCCTGCCTGAGGAAGTCGACCTGAAGCAGCAGCAGGTTCTCAGCGACCTGTTCCTGCGGGGTCATGTGCGTGACGCCGGAGAGCGGCAGCACGGTGTGAGGGCGGCCCGCGGCGAGCAACGCGTTGGAGAGGCGCAGGGTGTGCGCGGCCACCACGTTGTCGTCGGCCAGGCCGTGGATGATCATCAGCGGGCGGGAGAGCTTGTCCGCGTCGGCGATGAGGGAGTTCGCGTCGTAGACCTCCGGCTTGTCGTCGGGGTGGCCCAGGTAGCGCTCGGTGTAGTGGGTGTCGTAGAGGCGCCAGTCGGTGACCGGGGCGCCGGCGATGCCCGCGTGGAAGACGTCCGGGCGGCGCAGGACGGCGAGCGCTGCCAGGTAGCCGCCGTAGGACCAGCCACGGATGCCCACGCGGGTCAGGTCGAGGTCCGGCTCGATGGCCGCGGCGGCCTGGAGGGCGTCCACCTGGTCTTCGAGGGTGGCGCCGGCGAAGTCGTAGGCGATGGCGCGTTCCCAGGCGAGGCCTCGGCCGGGGGTGCCGCGGCCGTCGGCGACGATCACCGCGAAGCCCTGGTCCGCGAGCCACTGGGAGGCCAGGAAGGCGTTCTGGGACTTTGTGACGCGCTGGGCGTGAGGGCCGCCGTACGGGTCCATCAGGACCGGGAGCTTGGTGCCCGGCTGGTGGTCCGACGGGAGCAGGAGGGCTGCTTTGATGCCGCGTTCGCCCAGCGACAGCATTCGTGGCGCCGCCTTGAGGACCGGGGTGTCGGCCCAGGACTCGATCTCGTGGTCGTGGACGGTCACCTTGGTGCCGAACCGGTCCAAAGTGGCCGATGCGAGCACAACCGTTTCGCCGCCCCGAATCGCGGTGTGGACGCCGTCCTCGGTGGACAGCTTTTCGGTCTTGGCGCCCACCTCGTAGACGTGCGTCTGGGTCGGGTCGTCGGCCGAGGCGGCGATCAGGATCGAGTCGTCGGCGATGTCGAGGACGCGGCGCACCTGCAGACCGGCGGTCACGACGTCGTCGCCGATCTGGAGGGCGTACTCGTCGCCGTTGCCGACGATGCGCACGAGGCGGCCGTCCGGGGTCCAGGCGGGGGCGCCACCCGTGACCTCGATCCACGTCGGGTCGGTCTCGGTGACGAGCTCGGAGACGGCGCCGGTCTCCGGGGCCAGCGAGTAGATCTTGCGGGTGCGCTGGTCGCGGGTCTGCGTGGTGATCAGCGGGGCGCCACCGGACGACCAGTGCACGTCGTTGAGGTAGTCGAACTCGAGCAGCACGGGGACGAAGGTGCCGTCCAGCGACACGACGTGCAGCGAAACGTTTGCGTTGGCGGTGCCGGCGGCCGGGTAGGCGATCTCGGCGGCGGCCGTGGCGGGGTTCGCCGGGTCGGCGATGTACCAGCGCTGGACCGGGGCGTTGTTCACGCGCGCGGCGATGAGGCGAGTGCCGTTCGGCTCCCACCAGTAACCGCGGTAGCGCGACATCTCCTCGGCCGCGATGAACTCGGCCAGGCCGAACGTCACGTCCTCGCCGTCGGGCACGGCGACCGCGTAGTCGTCGCCCGATTCGAGTTCGACGACCCTGAGCGTCCCGCGCGTGACGTACGCCACACGCGCGCCCGTCGGGTCGACGCGCGGGTCGATGACGCCGCCATCGGTCGGCAGCTCGCGGACCGCGCCGTTGACGAGGTCGGCCACGAACAGCCGGCCCGACAACGCGAACGACGCGACCGTCGCGTCCTTCGACAACGCGTACCCGACGATGCCCGCGCCGGACTCCCGCGTGCGCTCGCGGCGGGCCTTCTCCTCGGCCGGCAGGTCCTCCGGGTCGGTCAGCAGCTGTGCCGGATCGGCCAGCAACCGTTCGACGCCGGTGGCCGTGTTCAGCTCCCAGAGCCCGTTCGCACGGCTGGTGGCCGTGACCGGACGCAGGAAGAAGACACGTGCCCCGTCTGACGACACCGCGAAGGTCCTGGGTGCGCCTACGGTGAACCGCTGGGTGCGCGCCTGTTGGCGCGGGAAGGAGATGTCGTTGCCCACCCGCCCACACTAACCCGCGCACGTGTGCGGCACGGGTGCCGTGACGTGCGCTACCTGGCGCGATTCAGACCTGGTGGGGGTTGCGGGGACGGTGGTGGGCGCGGGCTCGCTCGGTGCCGCGCAGACTGGATGGACGCTTGCCGGACGCGGTGCTGGGACTGTGCCGGGAGCGGGCTCGCCTGGCGCCGCACAGACCGGAAGACGCGATGCGCGGCCGGTGCCGGGAGCGGGCCTGCCCGGCGCCGCACAGACCGGAAGACGCGATGCGCGGCCGGAGCCGGAAGCGAGCTTGCCCGGCGCCGCACAGACCGGAAGACGCGATGCGCGGCCGGAGCCGGAAGCGAGCTTCCCTGGCGCGGGGCGGACCGCGTGGACGGTGCCGGAACCGCCGCTGGACCAGCGCGACGAGCAGGTCCGTCAAGCGCCGTGCAGACCGGACGGACACTGCGCACACCGCCAAGACTCCGCCGGAAACAGGCGTGCCCGACACAGCGCAGACCGGAAGACACGATGCGCGGCCGGAGCCGGAAGCGAGCCCTCCCTGGTGCAGTGCACACCAGGCAGACGGTGCCGGAACCCGCCGCTCGACCAGCACGACGAGCAGGTTCGCCAAGCGCCGTACAGACCGGACGAACATTGCGCGCACACCGCCAAGACTCCGCCGGAAGCAGGCGTGCCCGACGCAGCGCAGACCGGATCGACGCTGCCGCAAGCGGTGCCGGGCCGGTGCGGCGAGCACGCCGCCGGAACTCGGCGGTGCGCCCGAACGCGCCCGGCGAGTGCGCAACTCCCGCCTGGGCGAGGGCAGCTAGCGAGCGGCCCTGCGTGGAGGCAGGGGAACGAAGCCGCTCGTCCGCCGCACGTACTCGGCGTACGCGGGGCGGCGCGACACGATGTCCTTCTCCAGCAACGGTTTGCCGGTGCCCTTGGCCAGCAGCCACGTCATGATCACCGGGCCGATGATCGTGAGCGCGGCCGGCCACGAGTGCAGCGCGAACAGGTAGAGGCCCCACCACACGACGGCGTCGCCGAAGTAGTTCGGATGCCTTGTGTAGCGCCAGAGTCCGCCGTCCATCACGGCGCCCTTGTTCGCCGGGTCCGCTCGGAACCGGGAGAGCTGCCAGTCACCAATGGCCTCGAAGGCGAAGCCGACCATCCACACGCCAGTGCCCACCCAATCTAGCACTCCGAACGGGGCCGAAAGATGCGCGGCCGCCTGCACCGGCAGCGACACGATCCACATCAGCACGGCCTGGATCAGGTACACGCGGTACATCCGCAGGCGGGGATTTCCCTTGGCACGCCTCAAGATGTCCTGGTATCGGGGATCTTCGGGCTTGCCGGAGTTGCGCACGAAGATGTGCACGCCCAGGCGTACGCCCCACACCACCGTCAGCAGGGCGACCAGCCCCTGGCGAGTTGGTTCGCCCTCCGCGAACAGCAGCCCGACAACCGCGATCACGGCGAAGCCAGGGCCCCAGGCCGAGTCGATCAGGTCGTAGCGGCGGCGGGAGTCTGCGTACAAGAACAGGGCGCTGAGCAGGACCAGGACAACCAGGAAACTGATCAGGAAGCTCATCGGGCCACCAGCTCACGGCGCACGCGCGGCATACCGCTCCGGCCGGCCGGGCTTCGGCGCACCGCGAGGATCTGGTCCACGCCCATCCGTCCTTCCTCGAACGTCAGCGCGCCGCCCGCCAGGTACAGCCGCCACACTCGAGCCTGTCCCTCGCCGACCAGCGCTACGACCTCGTCCCACCGGTCTTCCAGTGTCTGGGCCCACGCCCGCACGGTCCAGACGTAGTGCTCGCGCAAGGCGTGCACGTCGCGGATCTCGAAGCCGGCACTCTCGAGGAACCCTGTTGTGGAGCTGACAGGTCGCATGTGCATGTCCGGCGCGACGTACGACTCGATGAACGCGCCGCCGCCGGGTGCGGTGCGGCCGCGCGACATCTGTTGCAGCAGCAGGCGTCCCTCGGGCTTCAGCAACCGGTACAACGTCGAGGCGTACGTCGGGTAGTTGCGTTCACCTACGTGCTCGCCCATCTCCACACTCGAGATCGCGTCGAACGGTTCACCCGAAACGTCACGGTAGTCCTGCAGCCGCACCTCGACGCGGTCCTGCAGGCCTTCCGAAGAGACCCGGTCGAGGATGTGCGCGCGTTGCTGGGCTGAGATCGTGACGCCGACCGCGTGCACGCCGTACGAGCGAGCGGCGTGGATGATCATCGAGCCCCAGCCGCAGCCGACGTCCAGGAGCCGCATACCCGGTTGCAGGTCGAGCTTGCGGCAGATGAGGTCCAGCTTGTTGTGCTGCGCCTGCGCGAGCGAGTCCGATGAGGACGCGAAGTAGGCGCACGAGTAGGCCATGCTCGGGTCGAGCACGAGCTGGTAGAAGGCGTTGCTCAGGTCGTAGTGGTGCGAAATGGCATCGCGGTCGCGGGCCTTGGTGTGCAGGGCGCCGCGCAGCCGTGCTTCCTCACGAGGCGCGGACGGGTTGGGGCCCAACACTTTCAACCCCAATGCAAGTTTTGCGACCTCCAGCAAACGAGGGCGCCTGGTGACACCGCGTCGCACGAGACCCCAGATCTGCGCGAGACCCAGAGCGAGATCACCCTCGACATCGAGCTCCCCGCTCACGTATGCGCGCGCGAGACCGAGCTCGTTCGGGCTCCAGACGAGCCGGCGCAGCGCGTCGCGGGACCGGATCACGAGGACGGTGCCGTCCTGCGGACCCGCCACGCTCCCGTCCCACGCCCGAATTCCGATCGGCAATCTCGAACCCAGCACCCGTTCGGCCATTCCTGCCAGCTGACCAGCGACGACCACCCTGCACCTCCTGCACGACCTGGCTCCGCCAGACGTTCGGGACGGCAAGAGGTTCGGTTCGTTTCTGAACCGAGACGCAACCACGGCCGTATGGCCTCGATAGAGCGAACGGACGGACAAGGAGGACATGAGTGTGATCCGACGTAACCGCATTGCCATCGGGCTCGCAGCGGGGCTGGCAGTTGTGCTGGGTCTGGGTGTCTGGAGCGCAACGGGTAGCGGCACCAACTCGAAGCCGGTGGCACAGACCGAAACTGACCTGGGCGTCCTCGGTGACTACGGCGACGTGGGAGCGCCCCCGGTACTCCAGGAGCCCGCTCAGGCGCCCGAAGCCCCTGTGCAGCAGCAGGCACCGGAAACCCAAGCGCCTGCCGCACAGCCCCCGGCGGCGCAGCCACCCGCTGCTGCCCCGGTGAGCAACCTGAAGCTGGTCGGCAAGGCGGTCGACAAGATGGGCATGGTGGTCCAGGACGGTGACGGCCGGACCCTGTACCGCTTCGACAAGGACACCCCGAAGCCGGAAGGCAAGTCCAACTGCAACGGCCAGTGCGCCCAAACGTGGCCGCCGTTCCTGTCGGACCAGATTCCGCAGCTCGAGGGCGTCGACTCGAAGCTCGTCTCGCTGATCACCCGTGCGGACGGCAAGAAGCAGGTCGCGATCGACGGCTGGGCTCTGTACACGTACTCGAAGGACCCGGCACCGGGCAAGTGGGCCGGCCAGGGCGTTGGTGGCACCTGGTTCGTGATCCAGCCCGACGGCAAGCGCAACGTGGAATGCCTGCCCCCTGGCGTCACGGCACCGGCGGCGTAACCCCCAAAGCATCCCGTTAGGACGGTCCAACTGAGACACACAACACCCTGAACGGACAGACCCCGGCCCTGGGGAAGGGGCCGGGGTTCCCGTCGTTTCGCTCTCGCTCAGAAAACCGAAGGGGCGCCACCGGAATTCCGGTGGCGCCCCTTCGGTTTGCGGCTCAGAGCGTCGAGTACAGCGGGTGCTTGGCCGCCAGCACCTCGACGCGGGCGCGCAGCTCGTCGAGCGCCGCACCCGGCTTCAGCGCCTCCGCGATCACGTCGGCGACCTCGGCGAAGTCCACCTCGCCGAACCCGCGCGTGGCCAGCGCCGGCGTGCCGATGCGCAGACCGGAGGTGACCATCGGCGGACGCGGGTCGTTCGGGACGGCGTTGCGGTTGACCGTGATGCCGATCTGGTGCAGCACGTCCTCCGCCTGCTTGCCGTCGAGCTCGGAGTTCACGAGGTCGACCAGGACCAGGTGGACGTCCGTGCCGCCGGTCAGCACCTTCACACCCGCGGCCGCGACGTCCGGCTGGGACAGGCGATCAGCGAGGATCTTCGACCCCTCCAGCGTGCGGCGCTGGCGGTCGGCGAACTCCGGCGAGGCGGCGTGCTTGAACGCCACGGCCTTGGCGGCGATCACGTGCTCCAGCGGACCACCCTGCTGGCCGGGGAAGACCGCCGAGTTGATCTTCTTGGCGATGTCCGCCTCGTTCGACAGGATCACGCCACCACGGGGACCGCCGAGGGTCTTGTGCGTCGTGGTCGTCGTGACGTGCGCGTGCGGGACGGGCGACGGGTGCAGGCCCGCGGCCACGAGGCCGGCGAAGTGGGCCATGTCGACCATCAGGTAGGCCTCGACCGAGTCCGCGATGCGGCGGAACTCGGCGAAGTCCAGCTGACGCGGGTAGGCGGACCAGCCGGCCACGATCAGCTTCGGGCGGAACTCCTGCGCCAGGCGCTCGACCTCAGCCATGTCGACGCGGCCGTCGGAGTCGGAGACGTGGTACGGCACGACGTTGTAGAGCTTGCCGGAGAAGTTGATGCGCATGCCGTGGGTCAGGTGACCGCCGTGCGCGAGGTCCAGGCCGAGGATCGTGTCGCCTGGCTGGAGCAGCGCGAACATGGCAGCGGCGTTGGCCTGCGCGCCCGAGTGCGGCTGGACGTTGGCGAAACCGGCGCCGAACAACGACTTGATGCGCTCGATGGCGAGGCGCTCCACGACGTCGACGTGCTCGCAGCCGCCGTAGTAGCGGCGGCCGGGGTAGCCCTCCGCGTACTTGTTGGTCAGCACCGAACCCTGTGCCTGCAGCACCGACACCGGCGTGAAGTTCTCCGAGGCGATCATCTCGAGGGTGCCCTGCTGGCGCGCCAGCTCGGCGGCAACGGCCTCGGCGACCTCGGGGTCGTACTCCGCGAGGGAGGCGTTGAACTGCTCGGACATCTGGAAGATCTCCCTACTTGGCGCGCTTGTAGAACGGAAGTGCGACGACCTCGACCGGCTGCTTCTTGCCGCGGACGTCCACCAGCAGTTGGGTGCCGGGCTCGGCACTCGCCTTCGACACGTAGGCCATCGCGACCGAGTAGCCGAGCGTCGGGGACAGGGCGCCCGAGGTGACCTCGCCGACGACCTCGTCACCGTTCAGCACCGCGTAACCGTGCCGCGGGGCGCGACGCTCGGGGGTCTTCAGGCCGACCAGGACCGAGTCCACACCGGACTCGGCGACCTTGGACAGCGCGTCGCGGCCCACGAAGTCGCCCGGCTTGTCGAGCTTCACGACACGGCCCAGGTTGGCGTGGTACGGCGTCAGCGACGTGGTCAACTCGTTGCCGTACAACGGCATGCCGGCTTCGAGGCGCAACGTGTCGCGGCAACCGAGCCCGCACGGCTTCAGCTCGTGCGCCGCACCGGCCTCCAGCAACGCCGCCCACACGGCGGAGGCGTCGGCGGGCGCGACGAACAGCTCGAAGCCCTCCTCACCCGTGTAGCCCGTGCGCGCGAGCAGTGCGTCGACACCGGCGACCTTGGACGGGTAGGAGGCGTAGTACTTGACCGTCGAGAGGTCCGTGTCGGTCAGACCCGAGAGGATCTCCACCGACTTCGGCCCCTGGATCGCGATCAACGCGTAGTCGGTCGACTTGTCCGTGACGACGGTGTCGAACCCGGCCGCGCGCTCGACGAGGGCCTCCGCGACCACGAGAGCGTTCGAGGCGTTCGCGACGACCATGAACTCCTCGTCGCCCAACCGGTACACGATCAGGTCATCGACGACGCCGCCGTCGGCCTGGGTGATCATCGTGTAGCGCGCCTTGCCGACTGCCAGCGCCGAGATGTGGCCGACCAGCGCGAAGTCGAGCGCCTCGCCGGCCTGCGGTCCGGTCAGCACGATCTCACCCATGTGCGTGAGGTCGAACAGGCCGGCGGTGGTGCGCACCGCGTGGTGCTCGGCGAGCTCGCTCGAGTAGCGCAGCGGCATCCGCCAGCCCGCGAAGTCGGTGAACATCGCGCCGAGCTGCTCGTGCTCGGCGTTCAGAGGCGTGAGGCGGGACATCAGAACGCTCCTCCAGGGTGCGCCGAAGAGCCGGACCAGGCCGGCTGAGGCAACAGAAGAATGACACGGTCCATCGGAGACTCCTCTTCCAGAGCAGCCTCCCCCTCTGTCATGAGCCTGAGAGCTTCGCCACCGGAGTGGCTTGCACCGTGGGCGAGGCGGAACCGCCTGCTTTCCAGAGTTGCCTTCGTCGTGCGGTATCTGTGCCTGAGAGATTCCGGGGAGGAGTTGCTCCTTCGGCGCCCCTGCGAGAGGGGTCTCTTCCGCGCGACATCGACGGCCGTGTTCAGTTGATAGCCCCAGACGCTAGCAGGCCGAACGTCACAGCGGCACGCCCTGCGCGGTCTTCTCGACCACCTTGCGCTCGGCCCAGAACGACAGGAACGGGATCGTCCCGGCGAGCAGCACGAGGGCGGTGCCCTTGATCGACCAGCGCAGCTTGAGCGCCAGGTCGACGGAAATCACCAGGTAGATGGCGTACAGGAAGCCGTGGACCGGTCCGACGACCTTCATCATCCCGCCCATGTCCGCGGCGTACTTGAGCACCATCGCCACGACCAGCAGGAGCAGGAAGACACCGACCACGTAAGCCATGACCCTGAACCGGGTCAACGCACCCTTCATCTGCCCGCCTTCGCTCAACGACCGTCCCGCGCGTTGAGGTCCGCGAGCATGCGGTTGTAGGCCGCGAGCTCCGCGTCTTCCGGATCGTCGAAGTGCTCGACGGGCGCGGGTTTGACGGCGTCAACCGTAGTCACCGGCTTCTGCTCGGGCGCAACCGGCTCCGGTGCGGAGAGAGCCTCGTCACGACGCTGGCGCGCCAAGCGGCGGAAGCGCCACACCATGAAGAGCGGGAAGAGGCCGAAAAGCGGCCACTGGAGCACGTAACCGAGGTTCTGGAACGTGCCGCTGGCGGACTCGAAGCGCTGCCACTGCCACCACGCGAGCCCGCAACACACCACGAGGGCGATCAGGCACAGAAACCCGATCAGGATCCGCTGGGGTGTAAGGAGGCCGCGCACGGCCTCCAGACTACTTGGGTACGGGGCTGCCGCCTCCGACAGCCCGTTCCACCTACTACGCCACGCCGTCCCGGCGCTGCCTCTGCAGACGTGCGACGCACCAGGCTGCGGCAGAACCGCGGCGAAGGTGCTGGAGAACCGTCATCGGTCCCAGGCGCCTCCCGAGATCGGCAGGAGTCAGGCCCGCCGCGCGGTAGTCGAGCGCGCGCTGGTCCAACGGGCTGATGCCCGCGTCCCACCACTGCTCGGCCTCGGCGACATCGCCAACCAGCTGCCAGTAGCTCGCTGCGGCAGCGAGCAACGCCTCGGGTGCCTCCGGCGCCCGCTTGCGCATCGCGGCCACGTAGGCCGGATCCGCCGAGTCGACCTTGACCAAGCCACGCGACCCACCCTTGCCTCCCCGCTGCACGGGGATGCCTGGCGCCGAGGGGGGAGCCTCCGCGAGCCACGCGTTCTTGATCCGGTTCACCTCCTGCATCTCTGCGTCATCAGACCGTTCAGCCGCCCACTGCTGCAACAGCTCGTGGACCCCGGAGTCCTCGACCATCCATGCCTCCTCGTCGGTCGGGGATCGGCCATTGCAGCGGAAGGTATTCGGTAGGTCTGACAATCGCCAGACCCTGAATCCCCAGAACACCCGTTACCAGTGCGTGATTGGCCTCATTCCACCCATCCGGCTCAACCTGGACAGCCGAGGATCACCCAGCGTCACTAGGCGACGGGGGTCGCCGTGCCGAAGAGGCTCCTGATGAAGGTGATGATCGACTCCGCGCCCTCACGCAGCCAGCCGAGCACCGTCTGGACCGCACCAGCGGACTCCTCGGGCCGGGTGATCAGGAGGAACAGCACCAGCGCGACAGCCGCCAGCACTAGCACCTTCTTGAGGTTCACAGGTACCTCTCCGTCCATGTCGCTCACAGGTGAGGCGGCGGACCGCCCGTGTCACCCGACATGGTCCCTCATTCACCCTTGCGATGAACAACGACCACGCCCTACCGGTTCCAGGATCCACCAGCGACGCACGCCTACGCGACGGGGAATGTCACCCGAATGGCGGCTAAAGAGGTCTCTGTCCAGCGCCGATGTCCTGGGCACGAGGTGAACACGGACTCCCTCGCATCCCACAGCTTGGACCAGACACTGTTGCACCGGGCCTCACCCGGATGCCGACCCGCCGGCATCACGCTCTGTCACCCCGTCGTGTCCTTATTAATGCGCACGCGAGCATTCATCCAATAACTCCTGACCGCCGCAGTTCCATAATTTCGGCGTCCGCCACACCCATGTCGGCAAGCACTTCCCCGGTGTGCGCCCCGGTCGAAACCGCAGGCGTCGGAACGGACGTCGGAGTCCGGTCGAAGCGAGGAGCCGGTGCCGGGTGCAGCGCCCCGGAGACGTCCACGAACGTCGCCCGCGCCGCGTTGTACGGATGCCGGGAAGCCTCGCCGGGGGTCAGCACCGGCGCCAGGCATGCGTCCGTGTCCCGCGCGAGGTCGGCCCACTCGTCCCGGGGCCGGGTCTTCACCGCCGCCGCGATGCGTTCGCGCAGCTCAGGCCAGTTCGCCGGGTCGTTGCGCGACGGCGCGTCCTCCAGGCTCAGCACGCGCACCAGGTCGGCGTAGAACTTCTCCTCCAGCGCGCCGACGGCCACGTACTTCCCATCCGCTGCCTCGTAGACGTCGTAGAACGGCAGGCCGCTGTCCAGCATGTTCTCGCCGCGCCCGCCCTGCCACATCCCCGCGTTCCGCATCCCGTGCAGGAACGTCGTCAGCAACGCGGCGCCGTCGACCATCGAGGCATCCACAACCTGGCCACGTCCCGAGCGCTCGCGTTCGTACAGCGCCGCGAGCACGCCGACGGCCAGCAGCATCCCTCCACCGCCGAAGTCGCCGACGAGGTTCAACGGGACGACCGGCGGTCCACCGGCACGTCCGACGGGGTCCAGGGCGCCGGCGATGGCGATGTAATTGATGTCGTGGCCGGCCCGGTCGGCCAGCGGCCCGTCCTGGCCCCAGCCGGTCATGCGTCCATATACAAGGCGCGGGTTGCGGGCGAGACACTGCGCGGGACCGATGCCGAGCCGCTCGGTGACACCCGGCCGGAAGCCCTCCACCAGCACGTCCGAGCGTTCGACCAGCCGCAACACCAGCTCGGCGCCCTCGGGCTTGCGGGTGTCGATCGCGACCGAGCGCCGGTTGCGGCCCAGGAAGTCGCCGGGGACCGTCGAGCGGCTCCCCGGCTTGTGCACCTGGATCACGTCGGCGCCGAGGTCCGCGAGCACCATGCAGCCGAACGGCGCGGGCGCGAGACCGGCGAGCTCGACGACGCGAAGTCCTGCCAGCGGGCCCGTCACAGGGACCTCGCGATGATTTCTTTCATGATCTCGTTCGTACCACCGAAGATCCGCTGCACGCGGGCGTCGGACCAGGCACGTGCGATCGGGTACTCGTTCATGTAGCCGTAGCCGCCGAAGAGCTGCACGCACTCGTCGACGACCTTGCCCAGCCGGTCGCTGGCCCACCACTTCGCCATCGCCGCGGTCGGCACGTCGAGCTCACCGCGCAGGTGCTTCTCGATGCACTCGTCGATGAACGCCCTGGTCACGGCTGCTTCGGTGGCGCACTCGGCGAGTTTGAACCTGGTGTTCTGGAACTTCATCAGCTCCTTGCCGAACGCCGTGCGCTCCTTCACGTACTTCAGCGTCACGTCGACGGCGGCCTCGATGCCCGCGATGCAGCAGACGCCGATGATCAGCCGTTCCTGCGGCAGCTGCTGCATGAGCTGGATGAACCCGAGGCCTTCCTGGTCGCCGAGGAGGTTCCCGAAGGGCACCCGGACGTCGTCGAAGAACAGCTCCGCGGTGTCCTGGCCCTTCATGCCGACCTTGTCGAGCACGCGGCCGCGCCGGATGTCGTTCTCCACCACGATCAACGAGATGCCCTGGGCGCCCTGGGCGGGGTCGGTCTTGGCCACGACGATCACGAGGTCGGCGTGCAGGCCGTTCGTGATGAACGTCTTCGAGCCGTTGATGACGTACTCGTCGCCGTCCTTGACGGCCTTCGTGCGGATGCCTTGGAGGTCGGAGCCCGCGCCGGGTTCGGTCATGGCGATCGCGCCGACGTACTCGCCGGACGCGAGCTTGGGCAGCCAGCGCCGCTTCTGCTCCTCGGAGCCGTAGGAGTTGAGGTAGTGGGCGACGATCCCGCTGTGGACGCTGTTGCCCCACGCGCTGTCACCGGCACGTGCCTGTTCCTCGAGCAGCACGGCCTCGTGTGCGAACGTGCCGCCGCCGCCCCCGTACTCCTCGGGGATGCTCAGGCACAGCAGCCCCACGTCGCCGGCCTTGCGCCACAGGTCGCGGTCGACCTGCTTCTGCTCGGCGAAGCGCTCCTGGTGCGGCGCGACCTCCTTCTCCATGAACGTGCGGGCGAGCTGGCGCAACTGGTCCAGGTCGCTGTCCATCCACCGCGATCGACGCTCTGCCATGCGTTCCACGAAACCACCGGGCGGTGGTCCACGCCATGACCGGCGCGCCAGGCCGTCACCCGAAAAACTGAGCGAAAAAATCACCTCGGTCGGCCAGACTGCTCGGCATGCAGATCCACCAGGTCACGCCGGACGAGTGGCGGCTCTGGCGCGACATCCGCCTGGAAGCGCTGGCCAACGACCCCGCGGAGTTCGGATCGACGCTCACGCGCGAGCAGGAGTACACCGAGGACGACTGGCGCGAACGCATCGTCGGAGGCCTGAACCTCGTCGCGCTCGACCCCGATGCTGTCGGTCTGGTCGGCGCCACCTCCAAGCCCGGCGACCTCTACCTCTACTCGATGTGGGTGCGGAGCTCTCACCGCGGCCAAGGGGTCGGGGAAGCGCTGGTCAGGGCCGTGCTGGCGTGGGCGGCCCAGGAGGGCTGGGAGCGCGTGCGGCTGCGGGTGTGGAAGGACAACCTGCCTGCGCGCAAGCTCTACCTGAGGCTGGGCTTCGTCGATGCGAAGGAGCCCGAGCACATGGAGTACCTGGTGAGCTAATCGGTCACCCTTCGCGGTCATGGCCAGTTCTGCTGAGCAGGCTTAGCGTGGGTGACATGAGCGAAGCCTTGATCTTCGACGCGGTGCGCACGCCGCGCGGCAAGGGGAAGCGCGGGTCGCTGCACAGCGTCAAGCCCGTCGCGCTGGCCGCCGGTGTGCTGCGCGCGCTGTCCGAACGCAACTCCCTCGACACCTCCGCGGTGGACGACGTCGTGTTCGGCGTGGTGTCACCGCTCGGCGAGCAGGGTGGCGACATCGCCCGCGCCGCCGTCCTGGCCGCCGGCTGGGACCAGCGGCCGGCGGGTGTGCAGCTCAACCGCTTCTGCGCGTCCGGTCTGGAGTCGGTGAACCTCGCCGCCGCGAAGGTCGCCTCCGGGTTCGAGGACCTGGTGGTCGCGGGTGGCGTCGAGTCGATGTCGCGCGTGCCGATGGGGTCCGACGGCGGCGCGTGGGCGATCGACCCCGGGACGAACTTCGACCTGTCGTTCGTGCCGCAGGGCGTGTCCGCCGACCTGATCGCGACGATGGAAGGCTTCTCGCGCACGGACGTCGACGCGTGGGCCGCCCGCTCGCACGCGCTGGCGTTCGAGGCGCAGAAGAACGGGTTCTTCGAGCGTTCCGTCGTGCCGGTGGTCGACCAGAACGGCACCGTGGTGCTGAAGGAGGACGAGACGATCCGGCCCGAGTCCACTGTGGAGTCGCTGGGCCGGTTGAAGCCGAGCTTCCAGTTCCACGGCGACCTCGGTTACGACACCGTGGCGATCGACCGCTACCCCACCGTCGAGCGCATCGACCACGTGCACACGCCGGGCAACTCGTCGCAGATCGTCGACGGTGCCGCGGCGATGCTGATCGGCTCCGCCACAGCGGGCAAGGCTCTGGGACTCACGCCGCGGGCCCGCATCGTTTCCGTCGCGGTGGTCGGCACCGAGCCGACGATCATGCTGACCGGACCGGCGCCGTCCGCGCGCAAGGCGTTGGACAAGGCCGGGCTCTCGGTCGAGGACATCGACCTGTTCGAGGTCAACGAGGCGTTCTCGTCCGTGGTGCTGAAGTTCCTGCGGGACATGGGCATCCCGGAGGACAAGGTCAACGTCAACGGCGGCGCGATCGCGCTGGGCCACCCGCTGGGCGCGACCGGCTGCATGATCCTCGGGACGCTGCTGGACGAGCTGGAGCGCCGGGACCTGCGCCGCGGCCTCGCCACGTTGTGCGTGGGCGGCGGCATGGGCATCGCGACGATCATCGAGAGGGTCTGAGATGCCTTTCCACTACGAGAAGGACGCGGACGGCATCGTCACCCTGACGATGGACATGTCCGGCTCCGCCAACGTGATGAACACCGAGTACGGCGAGCTGATGGGCGACGCCGTCACGAAGCTCGAAGGTGACGAGATCACCGGTGTGATCATCACGTCGGCCAAGAAGACGTTCTTCGCCGGTGGCGACCTGAACGTGCTGATCGCGATCACACCCGAGAACGCCGCTCAGGCGCTGGAAGGCGTCGAGGAGCTCAAGTCCCAGTTGCGGCGCTTGGAGAAGCTCGGCAAGCCCGTGGTCGCGGCGATCAACGGATCCGCGCTGGGCGGCGGGTTCGAGATCGCGTTGGCGTCGCACCGGCGGATCGTGCTGAACGACGACAGCATCCGGATCGGCCTGCCCGAGGCCACTCTGGGTCTGCTGCCCGGCGGCGGTGGCGTGACGCGCATGGTGCGGCTGCTGGGTGTGCAGAAGGCGTTGCCGTTGCTCATGGAAGGCAAGCAGCTCCGGCCAGAACGGGCGCTGCAGGCCGGAATCGTGCACCAGGTCGTCGAAACGCGCGATGAGCTGATCTCCGAGGCACGTGCGTGGATCCTGGCGAACCCGGCACCGGTGCAGCCGTGGGACGTGCCGGGCGCCGGCGTGCCGGACCTGAAGTTCGGTGACCCCAACAGCTACGGGCTCCTCGGTGCGGCGCCCGCCGTGCTGCGCAAGAAGTCGCACGGTGCCTACCCTGCGCCGGAGAAGATCATGGCGGCGGCGGTCGAGGGTGCCTACGTCGACTTCGACACGGCGCTGAAGATCGAGGGCCGCTACTTCGTGGAACTGGCCTCCGGTCAGGTTTCCAAGAACATGATCACCGCGTTCTGGTTCAACCTCAACGAGGTCAACGGCCGCGGGTCCTCGTCGGGCAAGCGCGTGACGAAGCTGGGCGTGCTGGGCGCGGGCATGATGGGCGCTGGAATCGCCGAGGTGTCAGCGAAAGCCGGCATCGAGGTGGTCCTGAAGGACGTCACCCTCGAGGCGGCCCAGAAGGGCGCTGGAGGCGTGGAAGGCATCACTCCCACCGACTCCGACGACGACCTCGCGGGCTGCGACCTGATCATCGAGGCGGTGTTCGAGAACCGCGAGCTGAAGAACAAGGTGCTGGCGGCCGCGGAATCTGCGGCGCTGCCGGATGCGGTGATCGCGTCGAACACCTCGACGCTGCCGATCACCGGTCTCGCCACCGCCGTCCCGGACGCCGAGCGGTTCATCGGCCTGCACTTCTTCTCGCCCGTGCCGAAGATGCGGCTCGTGGAGATCATCCGCGGCGAGCAGACGTCTCAGGAGACCCTGCAACGGGCACTGGACTACGTGCGGCAGATCGGCAAGACGCCCATCGTGGTCAACGACTCGCGCGGCTTCTACACCTCGCGGACGTTCGGCACGTACGTGGTCGAGGCGATCACGATGCTGTCCGAGGGCGTGGCGCCGGCGTTGATCGAGAACGTGGCGCGCAAGGCCGGCATGGCCGTTGGCCCGTTGGCCGTCTCGGACGAGGTGACGCTGTCGCTGCAGCTGAAGATCCACGACCAGACGCTCGCCGACGACCCGTCGCTCGTGTCGGACAGCCCGGCCTACGACCTGATCCGCGAGATGGTGTCGTTGGGGCGCAGCGGAAAGTCGACCGGCGCGGGCTTCTACGAGTATCCGGAGGGCGGCAAGAAGTTCCTGTGGCCCGAGCTGACCACGCGGTACGTCAAGGCCGACGCGGGCGTGTCCGAGCAGGACGTGCGGGACCGGCTGCTGTTCGTGCAGGCGCTGGAAACCGTGCGGTGCCTGGACGAGGGCGTGCTGACCTCGGTCGCCGACGCGAACATCGGCTCGATCTTCGGGTTCGGGTTCGCGCCGTGGAGCGGTGGCACGTTGCAGTTCATCAACTCCTACGGCGTGCAGGCGTTCGTGGAGCGGGCCGACTACCTCGCGGACACCTACGGGGAGCGGTTCCGGCCGCCGGCCTCGCTGCGGGAGCGCGACAAGTTCTAGGCGCGGTAGGAGCCGGGCGACGACCCGGTCCACCGCTTGAAAGCCCGGTGGAAGGCGCTCGCCTCGGAGAACCCGAGGCGCAGCGCCAACTCCTCCACCGACTCCCCGCCCCGCACCAGCGAGGCCACCGCCTGGTCGCGCAGCAACTGTTCGCGCACCTCGCGGAACGACGTCCCCTCGGCGGCCAGCCGGCGGCGCAACGTCGGCGCCGACACCCCCAGCTGCGCCGCCACGGCCTCCAGCCCGGTCATCCCGCGCCCGAGCAGCCGCCGCACGTGGCCTGCCGTGTCGGCGCCGTGGTCGCGGCGCGACAACAGCTCGGCCGGCGAGTGCCGCAGGAACCTGCGCAGGCCCGCCTCGTCCTGCACCACCGGCATGCGCAGGAACTTCTGGTCGAACGAGATCGTGGTGGCGGGCGCGTCGAACGTCAGCGGGCAGCCGAAGATCAGGTGGTACTCGGCGGCGTGGGGCGGTTCGGGATAGGCGAACTCGGCGCCCTGCAGCGGAATGCGGCGGCCGATGAGCCACGACGAGAAGCGGTGCCAGAGCACCAGCAGCGACTCCGTCAGGAAATGGTCCGGGTCGCCGGGGACGTGCAGCGAGAAGCGGCCGTCCTGCAAAGAGAGGTCCAGCGGCTGGTCGAACAACGCGTAAAACGCCAAGCCGCGGCGAAGCGCCGATTCGAGGTCCGGGCAATGGACCGTCAGCAGGCACATCATCGCGAACGTGCCGCGTTTCGACGGGCGCGGGCCGAAACCCATGAACTCGTCGTCGAGGACTTCCCAGAGCGTCTGGATGAACTTCGTGTACTGCGCCGGCGTGACGCGGGCGCGGTCGTCGGCGAGCAGGCTGGGCGGAATGCCCGCTCCTGCCAGCACCTCGGACGGCGACGGGCACGCGCGCAGGGCCGCGCGCACGTAGTGGATCGCCACGGTCCTGGTGTGCACGAACCACAGTAAAACGCCACCGGCGGTGTCGCGGCTCCGGGGAGAGGGAGCCGCGACACCGCCGGAGAGGGCCCATCCAGTGAGCCGTGCTCCTCACCAACGGGGCTTCCGCACGCCCACCGGCAAGGGACGACGTTGTGTCCTTGTCGTTAACGTTATGTGGTCTAGACCAGGAATGTCAATAGCGTGAAGAGAGCAAGTCCCGGTGGATGTTTCAGGCTTGTTCCAACGGTGCTACAGCAAAGCCCGCGGAGAAGCGCTTGCACCAGATCACGACACTCCGAATGGTCGACACGTCCAGGCCGGCGGGAATTTCGTACACCTGGTCGCCACGATTTCCCTTCAACTTGCCAAGGCTGGTGAATCCCTGACCAAAGGTCTTCTCGGACGAGCTGGACGGGTGCGGCGAGAGGTAAACGTAGAGGTCAGGACCGTCACTGGTGTCCAACGCGGCAAACTGCACAGAATGCGCGCCGCCAGGCAGTTTGATGAGGCTGGCCTTACCGGTGGTCGCGTGCTCAAGTGAGCGCCACTCACCTTGCGCGACCTCTCGCGGCGTTTCCGCAACGGGCGCCGCCGTCTCCGAAGTCGCCGGAGTAGACGTCGGAGAAGACGTCGAGGTGGGCACGAGCAGCGCCTCGTGCGTTTCGCGCACCGTGAGCAGTCGCCACGGCTGGAACAGGTACAGCCCGACCCCGAGCGCGGCGACCAGCACCACTGCGATGGGGATCAGAAATCGACGTTGCCGCATGCGAAAATACTGACCCCGCCTGGGCCAAAAAGAGCTTACGGAGTTGTTAGGGTCCTTGCCGTGGCGACGCAGGCGAGGATCGGCCAGGCCGTGCTCGGTGTCCTGATGGTCGGCTGCGCCCTGACGGGCCTCTTCCCCAGACCCGTACCGCTCCTCTTCGCCATCGCCGCCGTGGGCACGGCCAACGCCGCGTTCCCGCTCATGCGCACGTTCGGGTCCGCCCTGCTGGGCGGCGTGGCCGCCTCCTCCATCGCCCTGTCCTCGGTCCCGTTCGTCACCTGCTCCTCGCAACGGTTCACCGAGGTGTTCACCTGCACGGGTGACGCTCCGACGTGGCATCTGACCGGAACCGTGCTGGTGGCAGGCCTTTCCGGGGCCAGTCTGGTGCTCGCCCGGATAACGGATCAGTGACGGCGATCACTCAACCGGGGCCGTCAAGGCGCCGATAAGGCATGCAGGTGAGCGTTCTCCTGCGACCGGCCTACCCGGTACTGTGCCAGGAGCGTGATCGCCCGACCTCAAACCGTGAGCATTCAGAGGAGGACTGCTGTGCGCGCACTGTGGGCCGCAGGTGGTTCCGCTGTGCTCGGGTCCGCGCTGCTGGGGGTGCTCGTGGGCATCGCGTTCCACGGCGCGGCCGACGAAGATCCGCTGCGCCGGGCACCGGCGTCCAGCTGGATCAACTCCACCCCGGGATCCACCTCGAGCTCACCGGCGAGCTCCACCCCCGAGAGCAGCGCCCCGTCGAGCTCGAGCTCGGCACCGAGCACCCAGGTCCCCGTGAAGAAGACCACCACGCCACCGCCGGCCGCGACGAATCCGGCCCCGCCGCCCCCGCCGGCGGCCACCACCACGTCGCCGACGCAGACCTCAGGCTGGCCGTGCAGCCCGCTGAACCCGTTGCCGCCGCCCACCTGCAAGAACCTGGAGGGCGGCCAGTAGCCGTCAGGCGGACTCGCGCCGGACCAGCACCGTGGGCAGCATCTGCTTCTTGGTCTTGACCGTCTCGTCCCGCAGCAGCTTCATCAGGTGCTCGACCATGTGCTTGACCTGCTCGTCCGAGTCCTGCCGCACCGAGGTGAGCGGCGGCGAGGTGTGCTCGGCGATGGCCACGTGATCGTCGAACCCGACCACCGCGACGTCCTCCGGCACCCGTCGCCCGGCCTCCTGCAACGTCTCCAGAGCGCCGGCGGCCATCAGGTCGGAAGCCACGAACACGGCGTCCAGCGCCGGCACCTTCGCCAGCAACGCCGACATGGCCTTCCGCCCGCCCTCACGGGTGAAGCCACCGTCCTCGGTGAGCCGGGCAACGCCCTTGTCGTCCAACCCGAGCGCGGACTTGAACCCGTTCAACCGATCGATGGCCGACAGCTCGTCCAACGGCCCGGAGACGTGCACGATCTTCTTGCGCCCGAGCGACTTCAGGTGCTCGGTGGCGAGCACGGCCCCACCCTCGTTGTCGTTGTCGACGAGGTGCATCCCCCGCAACGACCCCCAGGGCTTGCCGGCGTAGACCACCGGCAGCGGCAGCTTCTTCACGATCGAGACGAGCTCGTCGTTGCGGTGCGGCGCGAACACCAACGCACCGTCGACGTGGCCGCCCGCGAGGAACCGGTGCGCACGCGCCTGGTCGTCCGGCGAGTGCACCAGCATCAAAACCATCTGCACGTCGACGTCGGCCAGCGCACGAGCCCCGGCCCGGATCAGCCGCGCGAAGTGCGGGTCGTCGAAGATCTTGGGCTCCGGCTCGGAGAACACCACGGCCACGGCGCCGGTGCGCCTGGTGACCAACGCCCGCGCAGCGCGGTTCGGCTGGTAGCCCAACGCCAGCACGGCGGCGTTGACGGCCTCCAGTGCCTCCGGGCTGACCCGCGGCGACGCGTTCAGCACTCGTGACGCCGTGGCGCGGGAGACCCCAGCCCTCGCGGCCACGTCCTCCAGCGTCGGACGCGCGTGGTTGGACACGAGCACCACCACTCCTCGATGAAAACCTTTGAGTCGCCGGTCAGCTTAGCTGCAAGCGATCTCCGAGGAGGGTTTCCGCGCTGTTCATCGTGTTTTTTCAGCAACCACCGTCGCAACTGGCGTCTTCAGGGCGCGCCCGCGCGGCGCAATCGAAACCCGGAGCAGGCCGTCCTCCCGGCGTGTCGTGGCGTCGAGGCCCGCGCGAGCCGCTGTCCGCACGAGAGCACTTTCCGACGGCAGGCACCAGGCCACCAGCTCGGAGTACCCGGCGGCGCGGGCGTCGGAGGCGAGTGCGCCGAGCAGTGCCGTGCCCACGCCCCGGCGCTGCCACGAGTCCTCCACCAGCAGCGAGATCTCGGCGCAGTTCGGAGTGCCGGTGTGGATCAGCTGGCCCAGCGCCACCACCTGGTCCGCGCACTGGGCGAGGATCGTGGTGCCGCGCGGCGGGTTGAGCAGCCGGTGCAGCCAGCGGCGCGGCACCGTGCGCATGCCGGAGTGGTACCGGTTGAACAGCGTCCTCATCGAACAACGGGTGTGCAGGCCGGCGACGGCGTCCTCATCGGACCCGAGCCCAGGGCGCAGCACCAGTGCCACACCGTCGTCGCTGAGCAATCCTCGTATCGCGGGCGCCGGTGCGTCCACGAGATCGAGCAACGCCTGCGCGCGCGTGAGCTCCACTTCGGTGAACCCTGCCCAGCCGCGCCTGGCCACCACGTCTCCCAGCTGGACTTGGCCCTCGCCGGCTTCGCCGTAGGTCACCGAGTCCGCGGCCAGCACCTGACGGACCGCCTCCGCGGTCTGGTCCGGGTCGACCAACGCCATCTTGGCGGCCCGCAGCACGGCCGTCGGCTGGTCCACGAGGTCCCGCAGGTCGGCGCTGGTGATCCGGACGCGCCTGGCGCCCTCGCTGCGCACGGTCTCGACGAGGTCGGCGGGCAGCACGCCCTCGCCGGCCCGCACGACGATCTCGTCGAGCACCCCACCGGGAACGGGCATCACGTGCAGCGCGAGCACGTTGCAGTCGGCCGCGGCCAGCCGGACGGTGACGCGGGCGAGCGCACCGGGGCTGTCGCTGAGTTCGAAGCGCATGCGCCAGGTCGTCGTCATGGCTTCCAGAGTTGCCCGGAGTTGTTGCCGTGACGCGAACCATGCGTAAAACGATCCAGAACACCTTAGGGTTCGCGGCATGAGGAGAACTCTGGCCGCAGGCCTCACCCTGCTCACCGTCACCGCGCTGGCCACGCCCACCGCCGCCGCTCCAGAAGCGGCGAATCAGAAGGGGCCCAAGCAAGCCACGCTGACCAACTTCGCCTCACTCCCTGCCCTCACCTTCGTCCCCGGCAGCGAGCCCAGCGGGGCCGCGCTCGGCACCACGCCGATCAACGGCGTCCCGGTGCCGTTCGCCGACCAGCCCGTGCAGGGCTTCAGCGGCGTGCTGCGCAACAGCGACGGCACCTTCGACGTCCTGTCCGACAACGGGTACGGCACCAAGGCCAACAGCGCCGACTTCAACCTGCGCATCCACCGCATCGCGCCGGACTTCAAGACCGGCGCCGTGGACGTGCTGGGCGGCATCACGCTGACCGACCCCAACGGCCACATCAAGGCCCCGCTCGTCCGCGCCGACCGCGTGATCACCGGCCAGGACATCGACGTCGAGTCGTTCACCCGCGGCTCGGACGGCACCTACTGGATGGGCGACGAGTTCGGCCCGTACCTGCTGCACTTCGACCGCGCCGGACGTCTCCTCGCCGCACCGGTCCCGCTGCCGGGCGTGCGTGCGCCCGAGAACCCCGAGGGCAATCCGAACCTCGGCGGCAGCAAGGGCTTCGAGGGCATCACCCTCTCGCCGGACGGCAAGACGCTCAACGCGCTGCTGGAGGGCACGGTCGCCGGTGACGAGCCGGGTACCCTGCGGCTCAACGAGTTCAGCCTCGCGGCCAACGCCTACACCGGCAAGAAGTGGCTCTACCAGCTGGAGGACCCGGCTTTCGCCATCGGTGACGCGATCGCGGTCGACAACAACCGCCTGCTGATCATCGAGCGGGACAGCGGCCAGGGCGCGGCCGCGAAGCACAAGAAGGTCTACCTCGCGGACAAGCGGGACAGGGACAAGAACGGCAAGCTCGACAAGACGCTCGTCGCCGACCTGATGAACCTCGCCAACCCCGAGCACGTCGGCGGCCAGGCGGACCCGTTCACGTTCCCGTTCGTCACGATCGAGGACGTCACGATCCTCGACGACCGCACGATCGCCGTGCTCAACGACAACAACTTCCCGTCGTCGTCGGGCCGCACCCCGGGCAAGCCGGACAACAACGAGTTCATCACCATCAGGCTCGCGGACAACCTGCACGCCGACCCACGGGTCCTGCGCAGGCGATAGCCGAGAGAGCGCTCTCACCTGCGGCACAGCAGTATCCGCAGGTGAGAGCGCCAAGGCCCCCTCGGCCAGTTCGATCGGCTAAACGGTGTAACCGTGCGCGGGAAGCCCGTTCTGCCCGATGATCCGGGACAACGTGACCGCGCTTTCCTTGACCGTGCGCTGTTGCGTCTCGAAGTCGACGTGCACGATCCCGAACCGCTGCGAGTACCCGGCCGCCCACTCGAAGTTGTCGAGCAACGACCAGGCCAGGTAGCCGCGGACGTCCGCGCCCTCGGCGATCGCCCGGTGCACCGCGCGCACGTGGTCCACCAGGTAGCGAGTCCGCTCGACGTCCACGACCCTGCCCATCGGGTCCACGACGTCCGGGAACGCCGAGCCGTTCTCGGTGACCACCAGCGGCACCCCGCCGGCGTCACGAGAGAGCCTGACCAGCAGTTCGGTGAACGCGTCGGCGTTCTGCTCCCAGCCGAACCCGGTCAGCTCGCCCTGCGGGGGCAGCAGCGCGGCGCCGCGCAGACCCGCATGAGGCCCGGCCGGCACGTGGTCCGGATCGGCCGCAGTCACGCGCGTCGGGCTGTAGTAGTTCACGCCGATCCAGTCGATCGGGGTCGCGATGGTCTCCATGTCACCGTCGCGCACCACGTTCGTCCAGTCGCCCAGCCAGGCCGTGTCCTGCAGGACGTCGAGCGGGTACCCGCGGCCGCAGACCGGGTCGAGCAGGATGCGGTTCTGCAGGCCGTCGACCTTGCGGACGGCCTCGGCGTCATCGCCGTAGACGGTGCTGAAGTTGAGCACGATCGACAGCCGGTGCGACTCCGGTGCCTGCGCCCGCAACGCCTGGGTGGCGAGGCCGTGCGCGAGCAGCAGGTGGTGCGCCGCCTCCAGGGACGCCACCGCGTCGGTGATGCCCGGCGCGTGGATTCCGTTGCCGTAGCCCAGGAACGCGGACACCCAGGGCTCGTTCAGCGTCGTCCACGCCTGCACCCGGTCGCCGAGCCGATCGTGCACGAGGGCGGCATAATCGGCGAAGCGGTAGGCCGTGTCGCGGTTGCGCCAGCCGCCGAAGTCCTCCAGGACCTGTGGCAGGTCCCAGTGGTACAGCGTGACCAGCGGCTGGATGTCCTTCGCCAGCAACGAGTCCACCAGCCGGTCGTAGAACGCGAGGCCGCGCTCCTCCGCCGGACCGCTGCCGCTCGGCTGGATCCGGGGCCACGCCACGGAGAACCGGTACGCGGCCAGCCCCAGCGAGGTCATCAGGTCCACATCGGACTCGTACCGCTGGTAGTGGTCGCAGGCCGGGTCACCCGTGTCACCCGCCAGCACCTTGCCGGGCGTCGCCGCGAAAGTGTCCCAGATCGAGGCGCCACGACCATCCACTGTGGTCGAACCCTCGATCTGGAACGCCGCGGTCGCTGCTCCCCACAGGAAGTCCGGCGGGAAGGTCAGCACCTCCCGCCCGACCTCGACGTCCGAGTCGGTCGTCATACAGTCACATCCTTGTTGCTTGATCCCTGCTGTGTTTCATCCTTTTAGGGCGCCCTGCATGATTCCGCCGACGATCTGGCGCGACAGCAGGACGAAGATCGCGATCACCGGCAGCACCGCGAGCGAGGCACCGGCGAGCATCAACGAGTAGTCGGTGTAGTACCCGCTGGCCAGCGTCGACAGCGCCACCTGCACCGTCGGGCTGTCGTTGGGGTCGAGCACGATCAACGGCCAGAAGAAGTCGTTCCAGGCCGTCATGAACGTGAACATGCCCAGCACCGCGGCTTGTGGCCGCACCGCCGGGAAACCGACGTGCCAGAACGTCCGCAGCACCGAGCACCCGTCCACGCGGGCGGCCTCGATCAGCTCGTGCGGCACGGTTTCCTCGCACGCCTGGCGCATCCAGAACACCGCGAACGACCCGATCAGCGCCGGCACGATGACGGCCTGCAGCGTGCCGTACCAGTCGAGGTCCGACATCAGCATGTACAGCGGGATCACGCCGAGCTGCGTCGGCACCATCGCGGTGCCCAGGACGAGCAGGAACAGCGAGTCGCGGCCCTTGAACCGCAGCCGCGCGAACGCGAACCCGGCCAGCGTGCCCAGCACGACGTTCGAGATCGCCACGGTCGCCGCCACGATGAACGAGTTCTGCATGGCGAGCCAGAAGTCGACGGTGTCGAAGACGCGGGTGATGTTCTCGACCAGGTTGCCACCGGGGACCAGCGGCGGCAGCTTCTCGCCGAGGACCGAGTTGTCCTTCGACGCCACGACGAACGAGTAGTACAGCGGGAACACCGACGCCGCGAGGACGGCGACCAGGAACCCGTAGAGCAGCGGGCCTGCCTTGGCACTCTTCATCGACCGATCACCCCTTGCCCGCGATGCGCCGCGTCAGCGAGAAGTTGATGATCGCGACCAGCAGGACGACCAGGAACAGCATCCACGCGATGGTGGCGGCGTACCCGGCGTCGAACAGCCGGAAACCCTTCTCGTACATGTAGAGCACCAGTGTCTGGAACTGCCGGTCGGAGCCGCCGGTGGAGTTGTTGGCGGCGAACCCGGGATCGAACAGCGCGGGCTCGGCGAACAGCTGCAGACCGCCGATCGTGGACGTCACCACGGTGAAGAGGATCGTCGGGCGGATCGACGGCACCGTGATCGACCAGAACATCCGCCAGCGCGACGCACCGTCCAAAGTGGCCGACTCGTACATGTCCTTCGGCACCGACTGCATCGCCGCCAGGTACAGCAGCGCGTTGTACCCGGTCCAGCGCCACATGACCATTGTCGACACCGCGAGGTGCGAGGCCCACGTCTCGGCGCGCCAGTCGATCGGATCGATGCCCACGAGCCCCAGCAGGAAGTTCACGATGCCGAAGTCGCGGCCGAAGAACTGCGCGAACACCAGCGCCACCGCGGCGACCGAGATGACGTTGGGCAGCAGCACACCCGCGCGCCAGAACGCACGCCCGCGCAGCCCCCGGTCGAGCAAGGCTGCCAGACCGAGCGCGGCCAGCAGCTGCGGCACGGTCGACAGGACGAACAGGCTGAGCGTGTTGAACAGCGCGTTCCAGAAGTTGGCGTCACCGAACAGCTCGGCGTAGTTGGCGAGACCGACGAATCCCTGGTTGCCGTCGATCAGCTGCCAGTCGTGCAGCGACACCCACGCCGTGTGCACCAGCGGGTAGAGCCCGAAGATCCCGAACACCACGAAGAACGGCGCGATGACCAGGTACGGCGTGTACTTGGCGTCCCAGCGGTTCAGCCTGAGGCGCTTCGGTTCCGGAGAAGAAGGAACCGAAGCGACCGGAGCCGCCTCGGCCTTCGTGCGCGTCACCGTCACTTGGCGGCGTCCGTCGCTTCCTTCAGCGCCTGCGTCCACGCGTCAGCCGCGGACTGCTTGCCCTGCTCGACCCGCGTGAGCGCGGTGCCGAACACCGGTCCGACCTTCGAGTCCTTGGTGCCGCGGTAGGTCGGCTTCAGCGACTCGGCGGACGACGCGAAGATCTTGCCCACCGGTGCTTTGTTGAAGTAGTCGTTGACGAACGTCTGCACCTCGGCGTCCCCGTACACCTTCGGCTGGCTGGGCAGGTTGCCGGTCTCCTTGAAGATCCGCTTCTGCTGCTCGGGCGCCGTGAGCCACTTGGCCAGCTCGTAGGCCTCCTTGGGGTGCTTGCTCTGCTTCGGGATCGCGAGGAACGAGCCGCCCCAGTTGCCGCCGCCGCCCGGCGCGGTGGTCACGTCCCACTTCCCGGCCGCCGCGTCGCCGGCACCCGCCTTGATCAGCGCGAGCGACCAGGCCGGGCACGTGGTGGTGGCGAACGAACCCTGCTTCAGCGCGACGTTCCAGTCCTGGCTGAACGGTTCGAGGGCACCGGTCTGCTTCTTGGTGCCGAGCGCGGCCGCCATGTCGAACGCCGCCTTCACCTTGGCGTTCTTCTCCGCGATGTACGAGTCGTCCTTCGCGAAGTAGCCCTCCTCGGTCTGGTCGAGGATGGCCTTGTAGACGTTGCGACCGGTGTCGACGAACTTCACGTTCGGCGTCTTGGCCGTGAACTGGTCGGCGACCTTCGCGTAGTCCTCCCACGTCGGCCACAGCTTCGCGACCGCCTCGCGGTCCGTCGCCAGGCCGGCCGCCTCGAACAGGTCCCGCCGGTAGCAGATGCCCAGGCTGCCCATGTCCGTGCCCAGCCCCAGCACGAACTCACCGCCGTCGGTGGTGCCCTGGTTCCACTTCCAGTCGACCCACTGCGACTTGAGGTCCTTGGCGCCGTGCTCGGCGAGGTTCACGAACTTGTCCTTGGAGGCGCGGAACTGGCTCACCACGCCCTCTTCCAGGGCGACGATGTCCGCCGCGCCACGCCCACCCGCGAGCTGCGTCGCGAGCTGCGTGTTGTGCTGCTCCATCTTGACCTTGCGCTGCTCGATCTTGATGTTCGAGTGCGAGGCCATGTACTCCTCGATGAGCTTGTCGTACCCGAAGTCGGAGAACAGGCCCAGCGACAGCTCGATCTTGCCGTCAGCCCCGGAACTCCCGCCGCAGCCTGCGGCCAGAACCATCACGAGGGTCGCAGCGACGCTGCCGACCAGCCTTCTGCTCATCCGTCCTCCTCGACGGGCGGCGCCGTTGGCGCAGCTGACTGTTGTGAGAGCGCTCTCACACTCAACCGGAGAGGCGCGGGTGTCAAGCGGTCGACATCGTTCCGTAACTTTGTCGGGGCAGGCAACAAAAACCTGTACCGGAACTGGGTGAGCGTCTCGGGCCGGGCGGTCAGAGGCCCTCGGAGACGACGAAGAGGGACGACCGGGCCCTCGCTCCGGTCGTCCCTCACCCCAGGTAAAGGGGGTTGCGGGCGGAAAATGACGCGCGCTCTCGAACTTTTCTCGCGAACTTTGGGTTGAGGTCTCGCTACGGCGGGTAACGGCGCTGAACCCGCAGGTAGTCCGTCCGTACGAGAAAGCCAGAACAAAGTACGTCCATTCTGTCGGTTGTGCGTGACCTCGGCATACCGTGCGATCGCCGAACCACTCGAAGGTCATCCGCGGGAGGCAGCCATGTGGTCGAGCATCGCGACCTTCGGACCGCTGGCACTCGGCTTCCTGGCCTTCCGCTCGCTGACCACCAGCCGGGTCCTGTCCCTGCTCATCGCCCTGCGCGGCACCCGCCCAGAGGAACGCCCGCAGATCATCCACGCCCTCAACGCCGCCCCGGAGCCGCGTCGCCGCCCGCGCAAAGCGGCCTGAAACGCAGCGGAGGCCCGGTGCCCCGACAGCACCGGACCTCCACCGATCCCCCGGCCGTGCGGCCCCTGTTTCCGCACCACCGACTCCCGCCTGGTTCGGTCCCCGACAACCGGAGCCAGGCGGGGCGTTCCCTACGCCTCGGCCATCCCCGCGACCACGGAGTTCCGAGCCGCACGACGGGCGGGCAGCGCGGCGGCCACCACGGCCGCCACCACCGCGAGCCCGAGCATGATGCCGATCTGCCCGAACGGGATGGAGAAGCTGATCTGGAACTCCGAGTTGGAGATCGCCTGGACCAGCAGCCATCCGAACCCGGCACCGAGCAGGACGCCGACGACCGCACCGATCAGGGCCATCAGGATCGACTCGACCACCAGCATCTGCCGCAGCTGGCCTCGGGTCAGGCCCAGTGCCCGCAGCAGCGCCGACTCGCGGGTCCGCTCCAGCACCGACAGCGTCAGCGTGTTCGCGATGCCGAACAGGGCGATGATCAGCGCCAGGCCGACGAGGGCCCAGATGAACAGCAGCACCTGGTCGATCTGCGCGTTGAGCTCGGCCTTGGTCTCCGCCGCGGAGTTGAGCACCGCGACCGGTGACGTGGCGATGACGCGTTCCAGGTCGGCGCGGGCGGCCGTGATGTCGGTGCCCGGCGCGAGCTTGACCAGCAGCTTCTGGTAGCCCTTCGGGGCTTCCTTCAGCAGCGACTGAGCGGCGGGCAGCGTCACGATGCCGGCGCCGTAGCTGTTGTCCTTGATCAGCGCGACGACCTTGAACTCCTTGTCGTTGATCTTCAACGAGGAGCCGAGCGACAGGCCGGAGTCCTTGGCGTCCCGCTCGCGCAGGGCGATGTCGCCGTCCTTGAGGCCGGTCAACGTGCCACTGACCACCTCGGGCCGCACCAGCGAGCCGATCGCGTCGGACGGGAAGCCGGTGACGTCGCCGAACTTGAGCTTGTCGGACTCGCCGAACGCCTGGAGCTCCGGCGCGATCTTGGCGACGTTGCGCACCTTCGCGAGCTCGGCCGCGAACTTCTCGGTCAACGGCTGGCTGTAGACGTTCGAGCTGACCTCGTAGTCGGCCGGGAACCTCTTGTCGACCTGCTGGTTCATCGTCTCGCGGCCGCTGCCGGCCACGACCGTCACCATCGCCACGATGGTCACGCCGATCATCAGCGCCGCCGTGGTGGCGGCCGTGCGCTTCGGGTTGCGGCCCGCGTTGGCCGACGCCAGCTTGGCCGGGACACCGCGCAGCGCCGTGCCGAAGAGGCGGTTCACCAGCGGCACGTACAGCGGGCCGAGGAGCAGGACCGCGAACAGCAGCACCATCGTGGCGCCACCGGTGATGAACAGCGCGGGCTCTTCCTTCTCCTGCTGGATGCCGAGGTAGACACCGGCGCCACCGATCAGCGCGATCAGCGAGGCGATCACGACGCGCACCTTGCTGGTGCGGGCGACGTCGTCGTGGCTGTCCGGCTGCGAGCGCAGGGCGGCGACCGGGGCGACCTTCGTGGCACGGCGGGCCGGCAGCACGGCCGACAGCACGGTCACGACCACACCGACGCCGAAGCCGGCGGCGATGGTCACCCACGAGATCGGCAGACGGATCGGGGCATCCTCACCGCCGGGGCCACCCACCGTGCTGATGAGGGCCTGCAGGCCCGCCGAAACGCCGAGGCCGCCGAGGATGCCCAGCACTGACGCAGCGAGGCCCATGAAGACCGCTTCGGCCAGCACGCTGCGGAACACCTGCCCGCGATCCGCACCGACGCAGCGCAGCAGGGCGAGTTCCTTCGTGCGCTGGGCGACAAGAATCGTGAAGGTGTTGTAGATGACCATGCCCGCGACGATGAGCGAGATGGCCGCGAACGCGAGCAGAAACGTCTTGATCTCGCTCGCGGCGTCACCGACCTGGGCCAGCGTCTCCTGCGTCAGCTGCTCACCGGTCTGCACCTTGTAGCCGGCACCGACGGCCTTGTTGATGTTGTCGACGAGCTGCTGCTGGGACACGCCGTCCTTGGCGACCGCGACGATCTCGTAGATCCGCTGGTCGGGGAGCACCGTGCGCACGCCTTCCGGCGACAGGATCACGTGGTCGCTGCCGGACATCGACATGCTGCTCGCACCCTGCTGGTACGTGCCGACGATGGTGTACGGGTGCTCGACGTTGTCCTTGTCGAGCATCTTGAGCTTGTCGCCGACCTTGAGCTTCGCGATCTGCGCGGTCTTGGTGTCGATCGCGGCCTCGTCGGCCTTGACCGGGAACTTGCCGTCCTTGAGGTCGAAGTCGCGCAGCTTCTCCACCGTCGGCAGCGGCTGGACCAGCGCGTTGCGCGCCTTGCCGTCACCACCGAGCAGTGCCGCGCTGCCGAACTCGCGGGAGTCCGCACCCGCGACACCGTTGGTGGCACGGATCTTCTTGAGCACGTCGGCGGGGATGCCGTTCTGCATCTGCTCCGAGGAGCTGTTCTCCGGGAGGTGCACCGCCGCGTCGACGTTGCGGGCGCTGCGGGCGAAGTTGTCCCTGGTCTGTTCCCCGACGGCGTCGCCGAGCACGAGCGTGCCCGTCACGAACGCGACGCCGAGCGCGATGGCGATGCTGGACAGCACCAGCCGTGCCGTGCGAGCGCGCAGGCCCGCAAGGATCGTCTTCAGCATTGCTTCACGCCCCCAGGTGCGTGAGAGCGTTGACGACGGACTCGGTGGTGGGCTGGTGGATCTCGCCCGCGAGCCGGCCGTCGGCCAGCAGCACCACGCGGTCGGCGTAGCTCGCGGCCACCGGGTCGTGCGTCACCATGATCACGGTCTGGCCCAGCTTGCGGACCGACATGCGCAGGAAGTCGAGGACCTCGGCACCGCTGCGGGAGTCCAGGTTGCCGGTCGGCTCGTCGGCGAAGATGACCTCGGGACGGGCGACGAGGGCGCGGGCACAGGCGACGCGCTGCTGCTGGCCACCGGACAGCTCGGTCGGTCGGTGGGTGAGGCGGTCGCGCAGGCCGAGGACGTTGACGATCGTGTCGAACCACTGCTTGTCGGGCTTGCGGCCGGCGAGCTCGAGACCCAGCAGGATGTTCTGCTCGGCGGTCAGCGTCGGCAGCAGGTTGAAGGCCTGGAACACGAAGCCGACGCGGTCGCGGCGCAGCTTGGTCAGGTCCTTGTCGTTGAGCTTGGTGATCTCGGTCTGTCCGATGTGGATCGCGCCGCTGTCCACGGTGTCCAGTCCTGCGAGGCAGTGCATCAGCGTCGACTTGCCGGAGCCGGACGGTCCCATGATGGCGGTGAACCGGCCAGCCTCGAACGCGACGTTGATGCCGTCGAGCGCCCGCACCGCGGTGTCACCCTTGCCGTAGACCTTCACCAGGTTGTGGGCCGCCGCGGCGGTCCGGGTGCCGACCTCGGACACCAGTGCAGACATGTCGCTTGCCTTCCTCACAGGGGATGTTCCTTGACGAGGAAGAAGCTATGAGTTCGCTGAGTACGCGGACATCAACTCGGCGACGCGTTGCGGATCAGCCTGAGGTATGACAACCGGGGCTATTCCAGCAGACCTCGGTCGTACGCGATGGCGACCGCCTCCGCCCGCCGGGACGCCCCCAGCTTGGCCATGATCCGGGAAAGGTGCACGGAAACGGTCTTCTCGCTGATGTACAGCTCCTCGCCGACCTCGCGGTTCGTCCGTCCGGCGGCGACCAGGCCGAGCACGTCGCGTTCGCGCGGGGTGAAGAGGTCGAGGTGCTCCCTGGCCGGCTCGTCCGCCCGCAGGGTGATGCGGGCGCGCTTGGCGCACGACGCCACGGCCTCGGCGAGCGGCACGGCCTTGAGCCTGGTCGCCACCTCGTCGGCCTGGCGCAGCTGCTCGGCGGCTTCGTCCCGGCGATCCGCGCCCAGCAACGCCTCCGCCAGCCGCCACCGGCACAGTGCCTGCTCGAAGACGACCCCGTAGGCGAACTCGTCGACCGCGGCCTGCCAGAGCTCCGGGTCGCCGGCACCCTCCAGCCTGGACTCCTCGGCGAGCGCGCGGGCCAGCCAGGCCCTGCCTTCCGGGCCGAGGACGCCGGCCCGCGGCTTGCCGTGCCGCGCGGTCAGCCGCACGTGCTCGGCGAGCTTGTGCCCTTCCTCGACCGCCTGCTGCTCGGCCTCCGCGTCGCGCTTGCGGCGGGCCTTCGCGGCGATCTCCGCGTGCGCCGAGATGCCGATGGCGCCGATCCGGATGCCCGCGAGCATCCACGGACCGCCGAGCTTGCGCGCCCACTCCAACGCGTCCGTGACGCGCTCGACCGCCAGCTCCGGACGGCCGCGCCACAACGCCAGCTCCGCGCCGGTACCGCCGTTGATCAACGCGATCTGGATGTCGCGGTGCCAGTCGCTGCGCAGCTTCGTGATCATCCGCTCGGACTCGGCCAACTCGCCGCGCGAGACCGTGAGGTGTGTGCTCGCCGACGCCAGCCTGGCCAGCACCGTCGACGACACCGACATGCCGGGCGGTTCGCTGGCCCACGCCGCGTAGTCCCAGTCGCCGATGTAGTAGTGCACGAGCACCTGCAGGATGCGGATCTCCAGCCCGAACATGCTCCAGGTCAGGCCGGTCTCCTTGGCCCGGTCGCCGGCCTGGTTGAAGACGCGGGCGGCCTCGGCCAGCTCACCGCGGTCGTAGTGCATCAGGCCGTAGTAGTACCAAGCCCTCAGCTCGTTGTTGAACGCTCCGACCTCACGGGCGCTCTGGATCGCGCGCTCGAAACTGGCCCTGGCCTCCTCCGGCTGGTTCGCGTGGTCGTCGAGGATCGCCAGCGTGCCCAACGCGTCCGCGACCGCGCCCGGCGCGTTCACCTGCCGGCCGTCCGCGATCGCGAGCTCGGCGGCTTCCCGCGCCTCGGCGTCCTTGCGCTGCTGGCGCAGGGACGACGCCTTGCCCGCGAACACACGGGCGCGGGTGGGGCTCGGTTCGCGGTCGCGCACGAGCTGGAACGCCTTGGCCAGGACCAGGAAGTGCTCCTCCTCGTTGCCGTCGAGGATCGAGAGCGCCTGCGAGAGCCGCAGCCAGATCTCGGCGGCCTCCTCCGGTGTCTGCTCAGGCCCGATGGCCTTGGTGGCACTGCGGGCGAACGCCACGGCCCGTTCCGGCTGGCCGGCCGTGCCGGCGACCCAGGAGGCCCTGCGCAGCAGCACCGACTCGTCCACATCGGACGGACGGTCCGGGGCGGGCACCGCGTTCCACAGGTTGAGAGCCTTTTCCAGGTAGCGCAACGACTCCGCGGGCGCGCCGGCCCGTTCGGCCTCCCTGGACGCCTGGATCGAGGCCTTCAGCGCCTGCGGCAGGTCGTGGCTCTGGAACGCGTGGTGGGCCAGTGCCGCCGCGGCACCTCGTTCGTCGAGGTGCTGGGCGAGGTGGTGTGCGTAGGAGGCGTGCAGCCGCACCCGTTCGCCCGGCAGGAGATCGCCGTACACGGCCTCCCTGAGCAACGCGTGGCGGAACGTGTAGACCTCGTCGTCGTTCACGACGAGCAGGTGGTGCTGGACCAGTTCGCGCAACGTCCGGTCGAGCTCGACGTCGGACATGCCCGCGACCTCGCGCAGCCGGTCGTGCCGGACCCTCCTGCCCCGGACCGACGCGACCCGCACCACGTGCTGGGCTTCGGGGCTGAGCCGCTCCACCCGGCTCAGCAGCACGTCGGCGAGTGCGGACGGGAGCGACCGGTCGTCGTCGCACGTCGCCACCGCGATGAGCTCTTCGGCGAAGAACGCGTTGCCCTCAGAGCGTTCCGCCACCTGCTGGACGACGTCGTTCGGAAGATCGTCCGACAGCGCCTCCACGAACCGGCGGGCATCGGCGGCGTTGAACGGCGTGAGGTCCAGGCGTTCCACCGCGGGCAGGCGGACCAGTTCGGACAGCAAGGGGCGCAAGGGATGGCTGCGGTGCAGGTCGTCGGCGCGGTAGGTGCCGACGACCAGGATCCGCTGGGAACGCAAGCGGGCCAACAGGAACGACAGCAGGTACCGCGTCGAGGCGTCCGCCCAGTGCAGGTCCTCGACGACGAACAGCACGCGCTGACGTTCGGAAAGTTCGGTGAGCAGGCCCAGCACGGCGTCGAACAGCTGGAGCTGGCCCACGTCCTGCTCCGGTCGGCGTCCTGGGAGGAGACTCGGCGCGATCATGCCCTCGGTGCCGGGCTCGCGTTCGGCCGGAAGTGCCAGCTGCGGCAGCAACATCGCGAGCGCCGGGCGGTTCGCCGCGTCCTTGAGGGCGCTGAGCGCCTCCGCGAACGGCAGGTACGGCAGTCCGGTCTCGCCGACGTCCAGGCACCGTCCCATGAGGACGAGCGTGTCGTCGGCGCTGGCGGCCAGTTCGTCGACCAGCCGCGTCTTGCCGACACCCGCGTCACCGGCCAGGAGCACCGCTCCCGCCGTGCCGTCACCTGCCTGCGCCAACATGGCGCGCAACCGGTCCAGCTCGCGGTCGCGCGCGACCAACGGGATTCCGGAACCGAGGCGCGCCACGAGTGGCATGCTCGCACACGTCATGCGTGGGTGCTGCCGAGTTTCGTAGAGGTGCGGTGGATCACGCGCCGAAGCCACGACGGCCCGCGGCCGTTCGAGCGCTGCCAGTTGCACCTGGCGTTCCCACGTCGGTAGTCGATCTCCGCCTTGATCGCCTCAGGGGTCCATTCCGTCATGACCACGAGGTTCGTCCTGAGGCCTCACCTCAGGCATCGGACGATCACGCAGTCCTGGGCCGCGAACCCCTTACCCCACGGTCACCGCTCGCGCACGAGCCAGCCGAGCCCGCACCCCGTCCGCCTCGGAGGCGCCGAGCTCCGTGAACAACGCCAGCGCGCGCTGCCAGTGCGCCGCCGCTCCCGCCGCGCCGAGCCGGTCGAACACCGCCGCCAGCCGGTCGTGCGCCAACGCCTGGTGGTACGGCGAAACCGCGTCGCAAGCCACGGCCAGGGCGACCCGGGCCGACGACAACGCACCCTCGGTGTCGCCGGTTTCCAGCAGCGCCGTGGAAATGTCCACGTGGCACGCCGCCTCGCCGCACTGTTCGCCGACCTCGTGGTACATCCGCAGTGCGACGCGCAGCCACGGCATCGCGTCGTCGAAGCGCTGCGTGGTCAGGTAGAGCAGCCCCAGGTGGTGGTGGGCGTTGGCCTCGGCCCACTTCGACCCGGCGGCCCGCGAGATCTCCATGGCCTCGCGGTAGTGCGCCTCGGCCTCGGCGGAACGGCCCAGGTCCATGAGTGTGCCGGCCACGGTGGTCAGCGCGCGGGCCTGATGGTGCACGTCTCCCTTGCGGCGGGCCACCTCCAGCGCACCGCGTTGGGCGAGCAGCGCTTCGTCGTGGCGTTCCAGCTGCAGCAGCGCGACGCCCAGGTTGAACTGCATGACGAAGCGGGCGTCGTCGTCGTTCAGCGCGATGGCGGCCTGCAGGGCGGCTTCGGTGAGACGCAACGAGGTTTCGCGCTCGGTGCGCAGCCACAGGTACCGCGACAAGGTGTAAGGCAGCTGCCAGGCGTGCACGTGCCAGCCCGACGTCGAAGCGTGTTCGGCGGCGGCGATCAGGTTGGCGCGTTCGGCGTCGAACCAGGCCATCGCGTCCGCCGCACCGGCCAGTGCCGGCACGTGGGCCGGGCGGTGCTCGGGGGCAACCAGCACGCTGCCGCGGTTGATCGGGAGCATGCCGTCGGCCAGGTCGGCGCAGTGCAGGTAGTAGTCGAGCATGCGGCCCGTGGCGGCCCGGCGTTCCGGTTCGGAGAGCTCGCCCGCCAGCGTCTTGGTGTAGACGCGGACCAGGTCGTGGGCCACGTGCCGGCCCGGTTCGCCGACGGACAGCAGGTTGGCGGCGGTCAACGCGTCGAGGGCCCGTTGCGCCTCCACCAGCGTCACGTCACCCATGGCGGCGACCACGTGCGCCGACAGGTCCGCGCCGGGGTGCAGGCCGATGATCGCGAGCAACCGGGACGGCAACGACGGCAGCGCGCGGCGGGAGGCGTCCAGGGCGGCCCGCACGGTGCCCTCACCGTCCTCCAGGCCCAGCGCGGCCAGGCGGCCGTGCTCGTCCTGCAGTTCCTCCACCAACTCGGCCACGCGCAGACGTGGGGACACGGCGAGACGGGCCGCGGCGATGCGCAACGCCAGCGGCAGGCCGTCACAGAGCTCGGCGAGCTCACGAAGAGCGTGCGCCTCGATGTCCGACCGGCCGGCGATGCGGCCCAGCACGTCCACGGCGGCGTCCCGGTCGAGCATGTCCAGCTCGATCAGCTTGGCCTCGACCTGCGCCACCAGGCCGACGAGCCGCCGGCGCGAGGTCACGACGACGCACGACGGCGCGCCCGGCAGCAGCGGGAGCAGGTCGGCGGAGCTGCGCACGTTGTCGAGCATCACCAGCATGCGGCGGTCGGCCAGCAACGTCCGCAGCAAGGCCGAACGTTCGTCCACCGAGACCGGGGTGTCGCCGGCCGGGACGCCCAGGGCGCGCAGGAACCGGTTGAGGACCTCGCCGATCTCCAGCGGCTCGCGGTTCGGGTCGTAGCCGTGCACGTCGACGTAGAGCTGGCCGTCCGGGAACTCCTCGCGGACGCGGTGCGCCCAGTGCAGGGCCAGCGCGGTCTTGCCGACCCCTGCCGGGCCGGTGACCAGCAGGACCGGGCCGTCGTGGTCGCGGAGCAGGAGGTCCATGTGGGCCAGCTCGGCGTCACGGCCGATCAACGCGACGGGCGCCCGCGGGAGCTGGGCGGGGATCGTCAGCTGGGCGGGTTCGGGAACAGCGGCCTGCGGCGGCACGCGGACCGGGGCGCGTTCCGGTTCGGGGCTGTCCCCCGCCAGCACGGCCTGGTGCACGCGGCGCAGCTCGAAGCCCGGTTCGACGCCGAGCTCGTCGATCAGCACGCGGCGGGCCTCGCGGTAGGCGGCCAGCGCCTCGGCCTGCCGGCCTGCCTGGACCAGCGCCCGCATCAGCAACCCGTACCCGCGCTCGCGCAACGGGTGCTCGACGACCATCGAGCTCAGCTGCGACACCAGCTCGGGGCCCTGGCCGATCGCCAGGCCCAGCTCGGCCCGTTCCTCCAGCACCGCCAGGCGACGTTCGACGAGCCGGCCGCGTTCGACGTCGCAGAAGAGACCGGAGACGCCGCCCAGGGGTTCGGCGCGGAACAACGCCAGCGCGTCGTCGAGCTCGACCGCGGCTCCGGCGAGGTCACCGGCCGCGCGCATGCGGTTCGCGAGCAGCACCTGACGTTCGAACACGTCGAGGTCCAGCGCGCCGGACTCGACCCGGAGCAGGTACCCGTCGCCGACGGACGTCAGCAGCTCAGCAGGTGCGCGGCGGGCGCGGGTCGGTTCGAGGGCGCGTCTCAACCCGGCGACGTAGGTCTGGACCAGATTGACCGCACTCGAGGGCACGTTGTCACCCCAGACGGCCTCGATGATCTGGCCTCTGCTGACCGGGGTGTTGCGCGCGAGCAGCAGCACCGCGAGGACGGCGCGCTGCTTCGCGGCGCCAAGATCAACCTCGTGACCTGCGCGAACGACCCGGAGGAGGCCGAGAACCTCGAACCGCAGGGGTTCCTCGCCGTGCGTCACCGACCTGTCCTTCGCCTGGTGGTCACCTGGAGCTTGAAGATCACTTCAGTCGGGCTCCAGTCGTGCTGTAGAAGGCATTCTTACGCTTAGCGTGTCCAACCAACCACAGACCGCGAGATCAACGGAAACCGGATATCACGTAGTCGGGACAGGTTGGACCGGACAGCGGAACACCCGCTGCTCCCCATGATCGACGTGGGTCGGCCGGCGTGCAAGGGGCATCCAGCCCGCGGCGGCGGAACGCCGGCCGGCCCACGTCCCCCTCACGCGAGAACGCCCCGGCTGGTGCACCCAGCCGGGGCGTTCTGCATGTGTCTCTCAGCTGACGAAAGAGCCGGTCTTCGCGGCGGCGAGGAAGGTCTCCCACCCGGCGTCGCCGAAGCTCAACCGCGCTCCGTCCGCGTTCTTGCTGTCACGAACAGCCGCACCGGCTGAGACGAGCGCGATCTCGACGCACTCGGGCCCACCGGCCGACGAACGGCTGCTCTTGCGCCAACGCAAGCTTTCCACTGTCTGTTCACTCCCGGTCAAAGTCACGCGAGAGCGCGAGCGACCTCGGTGATCAGGGTTGCCGACTCCCTGCTGTCGAGGGCGGATTTCACCAGTCGCTCGAACATCTCGGCGTACCAATGGACGTCCGACTGTTGTTCCAGGTAGACGCCACTTCGTGTGCTTTCGATGTAGACCACGTCGGGGTCGAGCTGCTCGGGAAAGCTCAGGATGACGAACGGGCCGTCCATCGCAGCGTGACCACCGGCGCTGAACGGCACGACCTGCATCGTGACGTTCGGCATTGCACCGACTTCGAGGAGACGCGCCATCTGGGCGCGCATCACCCCTGGGCCGCCGACGAGCCTGCGCAGGGCCGCCTCGTCGATCACGACGTGCAGGCGCAGCGGGTCGTCCTCGCTGAGCAAGGCCTGCCGGGCCTTGCGCAACCGGACCCTGCGGTCGATCTCGGGGGTGCTCGCGTCCGGTAGCACCTCGGAGATCAACGCTCTGGTGTACGCCTCGCACTGCAGCAGGCCCGGGATCATCAGTCCCTGATAGGTCCTGATCGAGTCCGCATCGGCCTCGTACCCGACGTACCTGCCGGGCACGATGTCACCGAACTCGTCCCACCACGCCTTGCGGCGGGCCTCCCTGGCCAGCTGGACCAGTTCGTCGAGGGTGGCGGAGTCCGCACCGTAGGCCGTGAGCATGTCCCGCACATCTCGCGGGCTCACCCCCACGCGTCCCGTCTCGATCCGGCTGATCTTGGAGGCCGAGCACTCCAGACGCTCGCCGACCTCCTCGATCGTCAGCTCGGCCGCTTCGCGCAGTCGCCTGAGCTCGCTCACGAGCCGACGCTTGCGCAGGGTCGGGCTGCTACCCCGTGGCATCCACACCTCCTGGTCCGGTCTCAGTTTGAGACCGAAGGAGGGCGTCGCAAAGGGACGTCATCCATTCGTGTAGTGCAACTTGCAGATCTCATATGGACCACGACAGTCTGCATGGGTTGCTTACGCACGGACTGGAGCTCTGAGCCTGATGGCCGTCACGGTGTTCAGCCAACTGGACAGGTCGCTGCACTCGCACCTGGCCACACTCACCGAACTGGCTCAGCGCGGCGACGACCAGACCGCCCTCGTGCTCGCCAGGGTAGAGCTGCCGAGAGTGGTCGCGGTGGTCAAGGCGTTGCTCGACGAGCACCAGCCCGACGAGCACGGCCGGTGCGCCACCTGCAAGCGCGGCTGGTTCACGCGCAGGCTCCCCGCACCGTGCCGTGCTTACCTTTCGGCGCAGCTGATCCTCACCGTGGTCGGCCAGGAGACTTCACACGGCAAGCATCTGCGCTCGGTAGGCTGAATTTCGAAACTCGATAGTTCTTCATTTCCGTCCTGACTTGGGCCGGCTCCGCACCCCCGACCGGAGCCGGCCCTCCTTTTTCCGTCACCTCAGGTGACGTTACGGGTCAAGATCAACACGGTTGGCTGAAAGATCTGCCACAGCACCGATTCCGCCGCCATCATGGTGGCGACGCGGCCTGATCTGAGAACCCGATGCCTGTGCCGACACGGAGGTGCTCCCGTGCCGACCCCGCATGACCGCGCCGACGCGCTCGCTGCCGTTCGGCCGCGCCGTCTGCTGCCCTTAAGGCGCGTCCTCTAGCGATCTCTCCCTCCCCTCGCTCTGTGCCATCCGCACAGGGCCATGTCGCTTTTCCACGAAAGGGAATCCTGGTGAACCACTTGCAGAGGTCCAACGCCGACGAGCACACCCCGCACGGTCCTCCGCTGATCCTGAAGCACGACCTGCCCGCGAGCTTCGTGCTGTTCCTCATCTCCATCCCGTTGTCGCTCGGCATCGCGCACGCCACGGGCGCGCCGTTGCTGGCAGGGCTCATCTCCGCGGTCGTCGGCGGTGTGGTCGTCGGCGCGATCAGCGGGGCGCCGTTGCAGATCAGCGGGCCGGGCACCGGGCTCGTGGTGATCGTGGCCGCGCTGGTGGCGCAGTTCGGGTGGGCGGCCACGGCGGCGATCACGCTGGCGGCCGGGGTGCTGCAACTGGTGCTGGGGCTCACCGGGATCAGCCGGCTGGTGATGTCGCTGTCGCCCGCCGTGGTGCACGGAATGCTTGCGGGCATCGGCATTTCCATCGCCGTCGGGCAGCTCGTGGTGATCCTGGGCGGCACGGCGCTGTCGTCCGTGCCGGCGAATCTCGCGCTGCTGCCGGGAGAACTGGCTTCCTCGCACCTCGGATCCCTGGTGGCCGGTGCCGTGGCGATCGCGGCTTTGCTGCTGTGGCCCAGGGTTCCGCGTGCTTCCGCGGTGCCCGCGCCGTTGGTCGCCGTTGGTGCGGCGACGCTGCTGGCGGTCGTGCTGCGACTGGAGGTGCCACGGGTCGACCTGCCGGACAGCTACGCGCTGGTGTTCCCCGAGATGCCGCAGGGCAGCGCCGGATCGGTGGTCACGGCCGTCGTCACCGTCGCCTTGGTGGCGAGCATGGAGTCGTTGCTGTCCGCGGTCGCGACCGACCGGTTGCACGACGGTCCGCGCGCCCGGCTGGACAAGGAGCTCATCGCGCAGGGCACCGGGAACGTCGTCGCCGGCGCGTTGGGCGGACTGCCGATCAGCGGTGGGCTCGCGCGCAGCTCAACCAACGTCGCCGCGGGCGCGAAAACCCGCTACAGCGCCATTTTGCAGGGCGTGTGGATCGCGGTGGCGGTGCTGGCGTTCCCGGCCGCGCTGGAGCTGATCCCGTTGGCGGCTCTGGCGGGCGTGCTGTTCGTGGTGGGTCTACGACTCGTGTCGGTGGACCGGATGCGGACGTTGTGGCGGCACCGGGAGTTCCTGGTGTACGCGGCCACCGTGCTCGGCGTTGTCCTCTTCGGACTGCTCGAAGGGGTCGTTGTCGGCCTGGCCATTGCGCTTCTGCGCGCGTTGTACCGGTTGACGCACTGCTCGGTGCGTGTCGAGGGCAACCGGGTGTGCGTGCGCGGATCGCTGGTGTTCCTGGGCGTCGGGCGGCTCGTGCGCGAGCTGCGGCGGCTGCCGTTGGGCCAGCACGTGGTGCTGGAGCTGCACGTCGACTACCTGGACCACGCGTCGTACGAGGCGATCAACGACTGGCGCGAGGGCTACGAACGGCTCGGCGGCCTGGTGCGCGTCGACGAGGTGCACGACACCTGGTACGACCGGGCGAACCAGGGCAAACCGGGGCGGCGCAAGACGTTGCCCGGCCCGCTGCCGCGCTGGTTCGCGCCGTGGTCGCACTGGCAGGGCTCGCCGGTCGAGCTTCCAGCGCAACGGTCCTCGGCCGAGAGCGACCCGATGATCCTGGGCATGCACGAGTTCGAGGTGCGGTCGGCGCCGTTGGTGCGGCCGTTCCTGCAGGAGCTCGCGGTGCGGGGCCAACAGCCGCAGCAGCTCTTCATCACCTGCGCGGACTCCCGCGTGGTGCCGAACCTGATCACCACGTCCGGGCCGGGCGACCTGTTCTGCGTGCGCAACATCGGCAACCTGGTGCCGATGGTGTCCGCAGAGGACAGGTCCGTCGGCGCGGCGATCGAGTTCGCGGTCGAGGTGCTGAACGTCGGCTCGATCGTCGTGTGCGGACACTCCGACTGCGGCGCGATGAAGGCGCTGGTGAAGGGAACCGCCGCGCGTGGCTCGCACCTGCACTCGTGGCTGCGCAACGCGGAACCGTCGCTGATCCGGTTCCACGCGCCGACCTCGCCCGGCTGCGCGGAGCTGCCGGTGGCCGACCGGCTCGCGGTCGCGAACGTCGCGCAGCAGCTGGACAACCTGCTCGGCTACCCGAGCGTGCGCGAGGCGATCGCGGCGGGCACGTTGACGTTGAAGGGCATGTACTTCGACATCTCGAACGCCCGCGTCTACCTGGTGGACCCCGACCGCAACGGCCTGGAGCCGGTGCCGTCACCGGCCTAGAAACGACGGAGCCGCCCCGGTTTCCCGGGGCGGCTCCAGTGTGGATCATTTCTAGCAGGTGCCGATCCAGCTGCACTCGACGTCGAAGCGCTCCTTGGCCGGAACCTTGGTGCGCTCCTCGGCCGGGGCCTGGCGCTGCTGCGGAACGGACTCGGTCTTCTGCTGGGTCTGCGGCGTGGCCACCTGGGCACCGCCGTCGGACGCCAGCCTGACCGCGATCTTGTCCTCGATCGTCTTGGGGCTGACCCACAGGACCATGTTGTTCAGCACCACCGAGAACACCAGCTGCCGACCGGCCGCCGTGGTGACGTAGCCGCTCAGCGCCGAGACACCGGACATCGAGCCGGACTTGGCGATCACGTTGCCCTCGGCCGCGGTGCCCTTCATGCGGTTGACGAGGGTGCCGTCCCGGCCTGCGACCGGCAGCGACGCCTGCCACGTGCCGAACCACGGCTTGGTCTTCGCCTTGATCAGGATCGACGCCAGGTCGTCCGGCGTCATCTGGTCCATCCGGGACATGCCGGAACCGTCGAAGATCTCGACCCAGTTCGGGTCGATGCCGAGACCGGCCCACTTGCGGCTGAGCTGGTTGACGCCGTTGGTGAACGAGCCACCAGCGGACTTGACCAGCACCTCGGCCAGCATGTTGTTGCTGTTCTTGAGCAACGGGTTCATCAGCTGGCCCAGCGTCGTGGACGTGTCGGACGCGAGCACCGCGGCACCCTGCGGCGCCTTGCCCTTCCTGACGCCGCCCAGGACCTGGATCCCGTTGGCCTCCAACGCCTTGCGGAACACCGAACCGACCACCGAGGTCGGATCCTTGACGGTGGACAACGCCGTTGTCTCGACCGACGTCGAACCGCTGACCCGGATCACGTTCGTGCCGTGCTCGCGCTCGACCGAGACACCACCGTTGCCGGTGGTCGCGGTGCTCACGATCTGCACCTGGTCGTTCGCCGGCTCGACACTCACCTGAACCGGGCTGCCCGCCGCGGCACCCGGCTTCACGCGCACGACGACCGTGCCGGAGCTGAACTTCGCGTCCGGCGACAGCGTCAGCGCCGACGTCTCCGCGTTGTACGAGTACGGCTCGTCGTCCCACGCCCAGCCAGGACCGTACGGCTGGGCGTCGAACGCCGTGTCGTCCAGCACGAGCGCGCCGCTGACCGCCGTGACGCCCTTGCTCTTCAACGTGTCCGCCAGCGCCTTGTAGCGCAGCGGGGACATCGTCGGGTCGCCGGTGCCGCGCAGGACGAGGTCACCGTTCAGCGTCGACCCGTTCTGGGCGCCCGCCGACTGCAGCTCGGTCTTCCACCGGTAGTCCGGTCCGAGCAGGTCGAGCGCCGCCGTCGTGGTGAGCACCTTGAGGTTCGACCCGACCTGCGAGCGCCTGCTGCCCGAACGGGTGTAGACGACCTCACCGGTGTTCGCGTCCCGCACGGTGACGCCGACGTCGGCGCCCTTGAGCCCCGAGTCAGCGAGAATCGCGTCGAGATCGCGGGTCAGAGCCTCGTTGCCGACGGCCACCGCGCCGCCGCTCGACGTCAGGGTCAACCCTGTCGCCGCAGCGACGACCGCCCCCAGAATTCGAAATTTCACGCTTCCACCTCTGATCGATCACCCGACCACAACGTGTGGAAGCTACCGGGACGATCAATGCGCCGGTACGTGTGGGCACCGAAGAAGTCCCGCTGTCCCTGGACAAGCGCGGCCGGCAGGCGCTCCGAGCGCAGGCCGTCGTAATAGGCCAAAGCGGACACGAAGCCAGGAGTCGGGACTCCGGACTCGACCGCACGGACCACAACGCGCCGCCAAGCGGCCTCAGCGTTCTGCACCGCGTCGCGGAAGTAGTTGTCCACCAACAGAGACGCGAGACCGGGGTTCGCGTCGTAGGCCTCGCGGATGCGGTTGAGGAACTGCGCGCGGATGATGCAGCCGCCGCGCCAGATCGTCGCCATCGCGCCGAGGTCGATGTCCCAGTCGAAGTTCTTCGAAGCCTCGCGGATCATGTCGAAGCCCTGCGCGTACGCGACGACCTTCGACGCGTAGAGCGCCTGACGCACGTCGTCGACCAGTTCGGCGTCCGGCTTCGCGACGACCTCGCTGGCACCGAACGCGTCGCGCACAGCCTTGCGCTGGTCGGTGTGGCCGCTCAGGCTGCGCGCGAAAACGGCCTCGGCGATACCGGTGACCGGGACGCCGAGCTCCAGCGCCTCCTGCACGGTCCAGCGGCCGGTGCCCTTCTGCTCGGCGGCGTCCTCGATGACCTGCACGAGCGGCGTGCCGTCGGCGTCGACGTGCTTGAGGACCTCGGCGGTGATCTCGACCAGGTACGACTCCAGGTCGCCGGAGTTCCACTGCGTGAAGACCTCGGAGATCTCGGCAGGGCTCTGGCCACCGACGCGGCTCAGCAGGTCGAACGCCTCAGCGATGAGCTGCATGTCGGCGTACTCGATGCCGTTGTGCACCATCTTCACGAAGTGCCCGGCGCCGTCCGGCCCGACGTGCACGCAGCACGGCTGACCGTCCACCTTGGCCGCGATCTCCTCGAAGACCGGCCCGACGTGCTTGTACGACTCCGCGGGGCCGCCCGGCATGATGCTGGGCCCGTTGAGCGCGCCCTCCTCGCCACCGGAGATGCCGGCGCCGACGAACAGCAGCCCCCTCTCCTTCAGCGCGGCTTCACGGCGACGCGTGTCGGCGTAGTGGGCGTTGCCGCCGTCGATGACCATGTCGCCGGGTTCGAGGATTTCACTCAGCTCGTCGATGACGGCGTCGGTGGGGCCACCAGCCTTGACCATGATGATGATCTGGCGCGGCGTCTGCAGGCTGTCCACGAGGTCCTGCAGCGTCTCGGCGCCGACGAAGTCGCCTTCGTGGCCGTGCTCGTCGAGCAGGGCCTTCATCTTCGCGGGCGTCCGGTTGTGCACGGCGACTTTGAAGCCGTGCCGCGCGAGGTTGCGCGCGAGGTTGCTGCCCATGGTGGCGAGACCGGTGACCGCGATACGTGCTTTGCCTTCCGTCATACGCGACAGCCTGCCGTGTTCTTCTCCGTTTCGCGAGACGTCACAGGGTGTTCTCAGACTCCGTTTTGCCAGGTGAACCGCGTCACGCTGCAATACGTATGGCTAGGCGTAAGTTGGCTTCATGACGGAATTCACGAGCGTGGGACGCTCGGCGACCGACCGTGCCTCCAGGTACGGATCGCAGCTGGTGAAGCACTTCACGCACAAGGACCTCGAAGGGTCCTGGGAGGACTCGCGCGGCTTCGTCCGCTTTTCGCTCGGCCTGGCCGAGTTCGAAGCTTCTCCCGACGCTTTGATCATGCGCGTGGTCTGTTCTTCGGAAGAGGACGCGGCACGGCTGCGCGACGTCGTGGAACGGCACCTGGTCCGGTTCGGAACCCGGGACGAGCTGACCGTCACGTGGTCCTAGTGGTGTGGCCGGGTCGTTGCCGGGGGAATTCGCGGTCAGACGGGTGCATCGCGGTGCTGAGCGCGAATTACCTCGCCAACGTCCCGGGACGCGCCACTAAGCGACCAGGACTGACGCCGCCATCCCGATGAGAGCGGTACCACACACCCGCTCGAACGTCGCGCGGATCTTGGGCTTGCTCAACAGCGCGCCCAGCTGACGCGCGGCCGGCACGACGATGACCCAGAACAGCGCGAAGACGCCGACCGTGACCGCACTGAGCAGGGCGGCCTGTGGCAGCGGCGCGCTGTTCGGGTCCATCGCCTGCGGGATGAGGCTCAGGAACGTGAGCATCACCTTGGGGTTCAACAGGTCGCACAGCAGGCCGCGCAGGAACACGTTGCCCTTGGCCTCCTGGCTCTCGGTGGGCTTGCTCTTCAGCGTCATGAAGCCGATGTAGGCCAGGTACAGCGCGCCGATCACCTTGACCACGAGCAGCGCTGTCGGCACCGCGGCGACGAGCGCCGACAGCCCGATGGTCGCGAGCGTGGCGTGGATCAGCAGCCCGGTGATCACACCGAGCGCCGCCTGCGTACCGCGCTTCAGGCTGCGCACCGCGTTCCCCATGATCAGCACGAAGTCCGGGCCCGGCACGATCATGATGATCAACAGGGCAACCAGGAACGACGTCCACGCGATGTGCATGTTGCTGATCGTCCGTGCTTCGTTCGTGCGTGTTCCAGCTGGTCAGTACGATGTTCGGTTATGCGCGAACAAGCCGAACTGGATTCGGTCGACTGGCACATCCTGGAGGAGTTGCAGAACGACGCGACGCTGCCGAACCGTGCGCTGGCGGAGATCGTCGGGCTGGCGCCGTCTTCTTGTCTGCAGCGGGTTCGCCGGTTGCGCGAGCTCGGGGTGATCACCGGCTGCCACGCCGTCGTCGACCCCGCTACCACCGGGCTGCCGTTGGAGGCTGTCGTCGCGGTGAACGTGCGACCACACACCCGACCTGTCGTGGCGGCGTTTCGGGCGTTCGTGATGGCTCAGCCGGAGACTCGGTCGGTGTTCCACGTCTCCGGACAGGCGGACTTTCTGATCCACATCGCCGTTGCGGATTCGACGCACCTGCAGGCGTTTCTGATGGACAAGATCGCGTCGCGGACCGAAGTGCGGAACCTGACCAGTTCGGTGGTGCTGGAGCGGGTGGAGACGCGGGCTTTGACGCCGCCGGCGAACCTGAGGCCGACGCACCGGCGGCGCAAGGCTTGAGCGATCACTCCCAGTGCAAGAGGTCGAGCCGCCACGTTCCCCTCAGGGGCTGTTCCTGGAGCAGAGGGGTCACAAAGGCGTCGGCCAGTGGAATAACTCCTTCGAGAGTTCGATGTTCGGCGGAAAGCTCCTTGGACTTGGCCGCCTCCGCTCGATAGCCGGCTGCCCACGAAGCATTCGGCACGACGAACTCGGCGGGGAGCACGAGATGCGTGCCTGCCTCCGTGCGGCGTCGCACCTCCGCGTGCAGCGCCTGATGAGTGGTCACACCGTCCAGTGTGGAGTTGCACGCGATCAGCACGAGGTCGACGAGGTCCTTGAATCTCGTCGACGGCACCAGCTGTTCACGATGCCGTTCATACATCGCCGCGATCTTGTCGGCGACGTGGTCCTCGAGCGGCCACATGCGGATCTCCGGCCACGGGCCGGCGTCGATCACGAACGGGGCCGCGAGCTGCTCCACGGTGAGCTGTCCGACCGGATGAAGCTCAACAGCCACGACGTCCACGCTGACCACGGACAGCTGCCGGAGACCGAACATGACATTGAACCGCACCTTGCGAGACGGCCTGTTGGCCGTCGTTTCGCGAGACGTGTCGCGATGGTCGAACCGAAGGTGATCGTCGAGTTCGGTCGACGCCGCCGCGAGCAGCGCTTCGACCGCGCCGTCCACCGTCGCGTCCTCGCCTACCCGCAAGAGATCAACATCGGTCGAGTACCTGGCCCTCGGCCACCGCACCAGGAGCGCCTGACCTCCCTTGAGCACCCAGCCGTCCCGGTCCGAGTGGAACACACGGGCCAACAGCCGTCGGTGGTAGTAGCGCTCGATGAGCTCGCCGGTGGGGACTCGGTGAGCCGGGACCTGTTGGTCGCGCGGTCCTTGAGCGAACGCAGGAACGCCTGCGGGCTGAGAGGCTGTTTCGAGGTCATGCTCTCTCGGTTGGTTCCGTCGTGTCATCGAAAACGGTCGACGTTCGAAGCACGCGTTGCAGAGTCTCGGGAGACATCTCAGCGAGCTGTCCCCACGTCACGGGCACGTCCTTCAGCTCTTCCCAGGTGCGCCCTTGCGGGCGCCGACCGAAGAAGACGGGACCTGGCCGGTTGGTCAGGTCCTGCACGGACAGACCGATCTGGGCGAGCAGTAGTTCCAGCAGCACCACCCCGGTCGGAGGTACGGCGCCGTACGACCGCGCGTGAGGTTGAATCCGCTGTGCGAGCTCGTCGAGCCGAACCTGCCCCGCTTCGACCGCCTGACGAACGATGGTCGCGACGTGACTGGCATCCGAGTGTTGCTCGAGAAGGTCGTAGATCGTGCGCATGGGAGTGGTGACCGGCAGGCCGTTGATCACCACCACGTCAGCGTCGGTCAGCGTTCCTTTGCGCAGCCGAACCCCCGGATCGCGGGTGGTGCGCCGACGAGGAGTGGTGATGTTCACCCGGTTGTTCACCAGATCGCCGAGGTTGTGCAGCCGTGCCGCAGATTCATGGGAGACGACACCACCATCGAGGTCGAGCTTGGACCTCGTCCAACCCGCGACTTCGGGACGTAGCGCCAGCCAGGCCGCTTGTTCGACACGTGCGTCAGACGCCTCAGCGGACGTTACCGCGTACACGCCACGACGCACGGACTCCAGGAGACCGGCAGACTTCAGCCGATGCAGCGTGACGTCGTCGATCCCGCTGCGCAGAGCCTGCTGCGTTGTGACCATGCCCCACTGCCCAGCGGTGTACTCGCCGAGCAGCTCAAGAGCACGAATCGCCTCCATGCAGCAAATCCTACATCGTCGTGCAGCATTTCCTACGCCCAGAATGCAGGAAACGCTGCACACCACCCTCTGATCTGCTCACCGACGGCGCAGCAGTGCGTCGAGGTCCAGCGACATCGGCGAAGGGCTCACGACGTCGATCGCCTGAGCACCGCCTACCGCGAGCTCATACCGGCCGCCTGCGAGCGAGTACGCGACCAGACTGACCGGGTCATCCAGCGCGACGACCCAGTAGTTCGGAATCCCGGCCGCCGCGTACTCGCGCAACTTGATCCGGAGGTCGAGGTCTTCCGACTCCTCGGAGAGAATCTCGGCCACCAGCACCACGTCCGCGGCGTCGAACCGGGTCACCTCGCGATAGAAGAGCTTGGTCGGCGCCACCACGACGTCCGGCTTGCGCATCAGCGGCGACGTTCCGTCCTTAAGCAGAACGTCGAACGAGTGCAGCACGTTGAGGTCAACCGGCAACCGCTCGTCGAGTTGGTGCACGAGCTCGACAAGGGCGCGTTGGTGCAGCAGACCGCGTGGTGACATCTCCACCAGCACACCGTCCACGAGCTCGTGCAGCCGGCAGTCGTCCTCGGACATGGCGTCGTAACCGGCCAAATCGATGATCACGCCAGAGCATTGACGCGACCCAGCCGAAGCTTGATCACTCGAACAGGTGTTCGGTTACTCGTCCTCATCGAACGGTTCGTCGCTGAACCGCCAACCGGCCGTGCCGTCGCCGTGGACGTGCAACCAGAACTCGGCCACCGGCTCCCCGTCCGGGAACGTCATGGTGAGCGACTTCCGAATCTCGAAGTAGCAGGCGTCGGCTCGCTCGTAGTCCTCGTCGTCGATCGCCTGCTCCTGCGCGGTGAACACCGACCGGAACGGCTCGAACCCGGGCAACGTCTCGACATCCCCGTGCATCCACGGAAAATCGCCACCGGTCACCGTCAACCGAGCGATCTCCTGGCCCGCGTGGTGCAGTCGCCAGACAGCGGTCACGAGGGCTTGAGGACCCGGATCAGGCCCTCCTGCACCACGGTCGCCACCAGCTGCCCGTCCCGCGAGAAGAACCGGCCGGTGGCCAGCCCGCGATTCCCTGAGGCAGAAGGCGACGCGGTGTCGTACAGCAGCCACTCGTCGGCACGGAACGGACGGTGGAACCACATCGCGTGATCCAGCGAGGCGCCGAGAACCTTGTCCAGGCCCCAATAGACGCCGTGCTTGGCCAGCACGCCGTCCAGCAGGGTCATGTCCGACGCGTAGGTCATGACGCAGATGTGCAGCATCGGATCGTCCGGCAGCTTGCCGTCGGCCCTCATCCACACCCGTGACGCGGCCTCGCCCGGACCGTCCTCACGGGACTCCCACGGCGGCTCGGTCACGTACCGGACATCGATGGGACGCGGGAACTTCGACGAGTGCAGCAGGTAACCCTCGGCCTGCTCGGTCCACGTCGGCAGCGACTCCGGGTCCGGCACGGCGGGCATCTCCGAGGCGTGCTCGACGCCCTGCTCCTCCAGCTGGAAGGAGGCGGACAAAGCGAAGATCGCCTTGCCGTGCTGCACCGCGACGACGCGGCGCGTCGTGAAGGACCGTCCATCCCGGATGCGGTCCACCTCGTACACGATCGGCACGCGCGGGTCGCCTGGCCGGATGAAGTACGAGTGCAGCGAGTGCACTCGGCGTTCCACCGGGACCGTGCGGCCGGCGGCCACCAGGGCCTGGCCCGCCACCTGCCCGCCGAAGACGCGCACTGGCGACTCGGCGGGCGACACGCCTCGGAAGATGTTCTCCTCGATGCGTTCCAGGTCGAGCAACGCGACCAGGTCGTCCACTGCGGACTGGCCGCTCAGGCCCGAAGGCGACAAAGCAGCGGCACGGGCGGCCTCAGTCACGAAGTACTCCTAGGCGTGGTCGTCCTCCCCCAGCCGGTGCACCCGGATGAGGTTCGTCGACCCAATGGTGCCAGGAGGCGAACCGGCGACGACCACCATGAGGTCACCGGCGGAGTAACGGCCGATCTCCAGCATGGACGTGTCGACCTGGCGGACCATCTCGTCGGTGGACTCCACGCGAGGAACCAGGAACGTCTCGGTGCCCCACGTCAGCGAGAGCTGCGAGCGCACCGACTGCTCCGGCGTGAACGCCAGCAGCGGGAGGTGCGTGTGCAGCCGGGCCAGGCGGCGGACCGTGTCGCCGGACTGCGTGAAGGCGACCAGGGCCTTGGCGTTCAGGCGCTCGCCGATGTCGCGGGCCGCGTACGAGATCACGCCGCGCTTGGTGCGCGGGACGTGCGTCAGCGGCGGCACGACCGTGGACTCGGTCTCGACGGCCTCGATGATGCGGCCCATGGTCTTGACCGACTCGATGGCGTAGCGGCCGACCGAGGTCTCACCGGAGAGCATCAGGGCGTCCGCGCCGTCGAGCACCGCGTTCGCGACGTCGGACGTCTCGGCGCGGGTCGGGCGGGAGTTGACGATCATCGAGTCCAGCATCTGGGTGGCGACGATGACCGGCTTGGCGTTCTCGCGGGCGATCTGGATCGCTCGCTTCTGCACCAGCGGCACGCTCTCCAGCGGCAGCTCGACGCCCAGGTCACCGCGGGCGACCATGACGCCGTCGAACGCGAGGACGATGGCCTCGAGGTTGTCCACGGCCTCCGGCTTCTCGATCTTCGCGATCACCGGGAGGCGCTTGCTGCCCGCACGGTCCATGACCTGATGGACCAGGTCGATGTCCGCCGGCGAGCGCACGAACGACAGTGCGATGAAGTCCACGCCCAGCGAGAGCGCGAACTCGAGGTCCTCGATGTCCTTCTCGGAGAGCGCGGGCACGGAGACGTCCATGCCGGGCAGCGAGAGGCCCTTGTTGTTGCTGACGGGTCCGCCCTCGGTGACCTCGCACACGACGTCGGAACCTTCGACGTCGACGACCACGAGGCCGACCTTGCCGTCGTCCACGAGCAGGCGGTCGCCGACCTTGGCGTCCTTCGCGAGCTCCTTGTACGTCGTCGACACGCGGTCGTGCGTGCCCTCGACGTCCTCGACGGTGATGCGGACCACGTCGCCGGTGTTCCAGTCGACAGGACCCGCGGCGAACCGGCCGAGCCGGATCTTGGGGCCCTGGAGGTCGGCGAGGATGCCCACGGCGCGGCCCGACTCGTCGGCTGCCGCGCGGACCATGTCGTAGACCTGCTTGTGGTCGGCATGGCTGCCGTGGCTGAAGTTCATCCTGGCCACGTCCATACCGGCCGCTACCAGGTCGCGGACCTTGTCCGGCGTGCCAGTGGCGGGACCGAGGGTACAGACGATCTTTGCGCGTCGACTCACGTCTGCAGAGACTAGTCCTCCTTCCTGGACCGATCCCGAACTACCACTCAGTAATGTTCGGACAATGGGTCGAGTACTCCCGTTTGTGATCGCGGCGTTGCTCAGCGTCGTCGTGTTGTTCACCCCTGAGTCAGGTGTGCCGTCGTCTCCGCCCGGCACGGACAAGGTCGTCCACACGCTGCTTTTCGCACTTCTCGCCTACACCGGCCTTTACGCGAAGATTCCTCACGTTCTTCCGCTGCTGGTGGTCTACGCAGGCGTGTCCGAGGTGCTCCAGGAGCTCATCACGCCACTTCACCGCAGCGGAGACGTGCTCGACGCGCTGGTGGACGTGCTCGGGATCGGCCTGGGCTGGGCTATCGCCTCGGCTGTTCGGAAACGCCGACGTGGTCCTCGCACCACAGGTTGAAGTCCTTCAGCTGCCGCCACGACTTGCGCACCCGGTCAAGACACCCCGGCTCGTGCAGCACGTCGTCCGGCTCCCAGACCTTCCGCACCCAGATCGACCGGTGCTTGAGCAGATCGAGGTGGGGGTGGTCGTCGGCGAACCCGCGGGGCTTCGACTTCATCACGTCGCCGTGCAGCGTCCAGCCCTGCTTGAGCAGCTTGTCGATGATCTTGCGCAGCAGCACGCCGTGCGCGTCGACCGAGGCGCGGTAACGAGCGAGCTGGTCAGAGGCCATGTGGTACGAGCCGCCGCCGGTCACCAGGCCTTCCGAGCTGATCTGGGCGTAGTAGGCGCCGCCACCGCGGCCCTTTTCGATCACGCCGCCGCAGTGCGTCTTGTACGGCGTCTTGTCCTTCGAGAACCGCACGTCCCGGTACGGCCGGAACACCTTGCCCTCGCCGAACTCCTTCTCCAGCGCCGCGAGCAGGGCCTCCATCGGCGCCTTCACGTCCCGCAGGTACGTCTCCTTGTTGTCGTCCCAGTAGGCCTTCGAGTTGTCCAGTTCGAGGCCGTCGTAGAAGTCGATGGCGTACTCGCCGAAACCGCTGAACGTCACCGGGTCAGCCTAGTTAGATCGCCCAAGCGCGTGAAATTCGTTTGAGCGCACACAATCAAGGCCATAATCAGCTGAATGGCCCGCCGTATCAACGCGCTCGCGTCCTGGCTGCACACGCTCGAGCCCGAAGAGGTGGCCGCGATACTCGTGCACCGCCGCGACGTGGCGGACCGGTACATCCGGACGTTGAAGGACCTCGCGACGCAACTCACCGACTCCGACTCGGTGCACGCCGTCGAGGACACACTGGACCAGGGCGCGCTGGACGTGCTGGGCGCGATCGTGGCGCAGGGCAACCTGGGGACGATCGACACGGTGTGCGCCGAGCTGCGGTGCACGACGACCGACTTCGAGCGGGCCTTCGCACAGCTCGAGGAACGGGCGCTGGCGTGGCCGGACGGGGCCAAGCTCATCGCGGTGAACTCGGTGCGGGCGAACGGCGCGCAACGCGACCAGCTCACGCCGCGGCCCAGGACTCCGCGAAAGCGCAAGGCCTCCATCACGTCCCCAGTGGTCGCCGCAATGTCCACTGTGGACGGGGTTGCGCGGCTGCTGGCGCACTGCGAACAGGACAGCTTCGACGCCCGCTACACCGGTGGTGTGGCGACCGTGGAGATCCGGCGGGTCGCGCGGGCGTTGCGGGTCACCGACGGCGTGCTGCGGTTGTGGCTGGAACTCGCGGTCGAGGCGCAGCTGATCGGCATCGAACGTTCGCGGCTGCTGCCGACCAAGCACGGCGACGACTGGCTCGACTCGCATCCCGGCGTGCGGCTCGCGGCGCTGGTCAACGCGTGGCGGCGGATGGACTGGCGGCCGGAACCGGACCAGGCGCGGGCCGCGTTGCGCGACTACACCGGGGCGGCCGGGCTGGCGCTCCGCCGCACCGCGTTGGAGCGGTTCTCCGCCGACGAGGCTTTCACCGACACTGAAGAACTCGTCGCCGATCTGGTCTGGGAACAGCCGGCGGTGCACGACCCGCGGGCGACGGCGGCGGTCATCAGCGAGATGGAGTCGCTGGGGCTGGTCGCCGGCGGCGCGCTGACCCCATTAGGCACCGCTGTCCTGCAAAGTGGCGACGTTCAAGCCGCTGCCGACGAGCTGATGCCCCCAGCGGCCGAGCACGCCGCGTTCCAGACGGACATGACGGCGGTGGTGACCGGGCTGCCGTCGCCGGAGCTCAGCGCGACGCTGAACCTGGTGGCGGACCTGGAAGACAACGACGCGGCACGGGTGTGGCGGCTGTCCGCCGGGTCGGTGCGACGCGCGTTGGACAGCGGGCTCAGCGCGGACGAGGTGCTCAAGAAGCTGCAGGCCGTCTCGGAAGCGCCGTTGCCACAGGTGATCGAGTACCAGGTGCAGGACGTGGCGCGGCGGCACGGGCACCTGACGGTGACAGACGTGGCGAGCTGCGTGCGGTCCGAGGATCCGATGCTGTTGCAGGAGATCGCCAAGGCGAAGCGACTGGGGTCGCTGAAGCTGCGGTTCCTGGCGCCGACCGTGTTGGCGTCGGCGCAACCGATGGCGGAGACGCTGGCGGCGTTGCGCAGGGCCGGATACGCCCCGACCGGGCTCGACGCGGGCGATCAGTCCATTGTGGAGCTCGTCGAACGACGGCGGGCGCCGGCTCGTGGCGAGCGCAGGCCCGACCAGTGGTGGCGCACCGAGCTGGACGACCTGGAGCTGACCCAGCTCGCGATCCGGCTGGTCGAGCAGGAACGGCCGAGCGTCGGGCGGGGCACGCCGCGGGCCAACGCGGCACGGACGCTGCGCGACCAGAACGTCTTCCTACACGACGAGGAGGTGCTGATCCTCGCGTCCGCGCTGGTGGACGGCAGTCGCGTGGAGATCAAGTACGCCATCGGCCCGCGGCAGCTGGAGACGCACGTGATCACGCCGGCCAAGCACCTCGAGGGCGTGCTGACGGCGGACTGCGAGGACGGCTCGATGCGCGAGTTCGCGATCGGGCACGTCCGGAAAGTCGCCGTGCCTGCATGAACAGCAGGTGAAGTCCTGCGGCCCCCGGTGATCACGTGCTGATACTGGAGAGATGGCCGATCCGTTTTCCGCCGGACTGCTGATGGTGCTCGAGACCGTGCTGGAGCGCGTGCTGCTCGGTCTCTTCGACATCGTGCATCAGGGAGCCAGGGACAAGAAGCGCAAGCGCGAGCTGACCAGGCCGGGACCGCTGGTCGAACGGGTCTCCAGCGAACTCGCCCGCGGTGAGCTGAGCGTCGTCGAGCAGCACGAGTGGCAGGCCGCCGTGGACGCGGTGCGCGAGTCGATCGAGGCCTCGCTGCCGTTGCGGGCGGACGAGGCGCTGCGGGTGATGCTGACGCCCGAGTCGTTGCGGACGTACGTGCTGTCCAGGTCGGAACAGATCCGGCGTGCGGCGGGCCTGTCCGAGCCCGCGGCGGCTGTTTACGACGCGTTGCTGCTGCGGGTGTGCGTGGCCGTGGTGGAACTGGTGTGGTCGCAGCCGGAGTACGCGCGGCGGCTCGCGGTGGAGATGTTCCGGATCAGCCGGGCGACCGCCGACGCCGTGGCGCGGCTCGCCGACCAGCAACAACTGGCGTTGACGGCGTCGCACCGGGACTTCGAGGACCGCTACGCCGACCAGGTCGCGCATTCGCTGGGCGGGCTGGAGCTGTTCGGGGTGTCGCGCGGGCGGGCGCCGCGCCGGCACTCGTTCGACAGCTCGTACGTGTCGCTGGCGGTGGCACGGGTCGGCGACACGGACGAGCTGACCGGGGCCGGGCTGCCGGTGGCGGCTGCGCTGGCGGACACGCCTCGGGTGTTGATCCGCGGTGGCGCGGGCGCCGGCAAGACGACGTTCCTGCGGTGGCTCGCGATGAACGCGCTGGGCGAGACGCGGACCTCCGGCAACGAGTGGCTCGGGCTGGTGCCGTTCTTCGTGCCGCTGCGGCAGTTCGCGACGCTGCCGAAGCCGGAGGACTTCATCTCGTCGACCGCCTCGATGATCGAGGAGGAGAAGCCGGCCGGGTGGGTCACCGCGCGGCTCAAGGAAGGCCGCGCTCTCGTCCTCGTCGACGGCGTGGACGAGCTGGTGTCGGAGCGGCGGGAGGAGGCGCGCCAGTGGCTCTGCCGGCTGGTGAACGCCTATCCGGAGGCCAGGTACGCGATCACCACTCGTCCGGCGGCCGTGCCGGAGGACTGGCTGGAGGAGTGCGACTTCGCCGCGTTCGACCTGTTGCCGTTGAGCGACAAGGGTGTGCGCGACTTCGTGGAGGCGTGGCACACCGCCGCCCGTGACGAGCCGGGGCTCACGCGGGACGCGCGGATGTGGCTGACCGAGTGCGAGACGCGGCTGCTCGGGACGCTGGCGAAGCGGCCCGACCTGCGGCGGCTGGCGTCCAGTCCGTTGCTGGCCGGGCTGTTGTGCGCGTTGCACCAGGACCGGAACATGCACCTGCCGCGCGATCGGCGGTCGCTGTACGAGGCGGCGCTGGATCTCCTGCTGGTGCGGTGGGACGAGGACCGCGGGCTGGCGTTGCCGTCGTTCTCCAAGGAGGAGCAGCTCGTTCTGCTGCAACGGTTCGCGTACTCGTTGGTGCGCAACCGCGAGCTGATGGTGCCGCGGTCCGAGGCCGTGCACCGGCTGGGGAACGCGATGCGCGGGTTGCGGTCGCACGAGATCGACCCCGATGAAGCGATGCAGCGGTTGCTCGAACGGGCGGGGCTGCTGCGGGAAGTGTCTTCGGCGCGGGTTCAGTTCGTGCATCGGACGTTCCGGGACTACCTGGCGGCCAAGGAGGTGGTGGACGCCGGTGACCTGAACCTGTTGGTGGACAGGGCACATCTCGACGAGTGGCACGACGTCGTGGTGATGGCCGTCGCGCACGCCCGGCCGCGCGAACGGGCCCGCGTGCTGATGGACCTGTTGGCGGGCAACGACGACACGCGCAAGGACGAGCGCGGACGGGACAAGCTGCGGCTGCTCGCGCTGGCGTGCCTCGAACAGGCCGACGTGATCGAACCGGAGACCGCACGGGCGCAGGTGACGTCCGCCGCGGCCTCGCTGATCCCGCCGAAGAGCTTCGCGCACGCCGACGCGTTGTCCGAGGCGGGTTCGTTCGTCGTGGATCTCCTGCCTGGGCCCGAGGCGACCGAAGAAGCCGCGTACATCGTGCGGACGCTGGCCAACATCGGCGGCGAGGGCGCGTGGGAGCGGATCGCGGAGTTCGTGGCCGTGGACCACGCGATGGTGATCGACGAGCTGCTGCGAGCGTGGCGGAACACGCCTGACGCGGAGAACTACGCCAAGTCCGTTCTGTCCAAAGTAGACTTCGGCGACCGGCGGGTGGACGTCCGCGGCTGGCACCGGATCCAGTTCATCATGCACCTGGAGAAGCTGCGGTACGTGCGGTGCATCGGCAACATCAACCCGCTCGACCCACTGGGCGCGATGCCGTCGCTGCACCGGTTGGAACTGTGGCAGAACGAGGTCATGCGCGACCTGTCGCCGTTGGCCTCGTCGCGGTCGTTGAAGGAGCTGCACCTGAGCCGGTGCCGCCCGCTCGGACGGATCGACCTGACCCCGGTGAAGAACCTCGACGAGCTGCACCTGCACTTCAGCCGGGTTGACCTGGCATCACTGGAGGGCGGAACGCTGCGGCGCCTGCAGATCCGCGACTCGGCGACCGACGACGGCCTGGCCGCGCTGCCGGCGTTGCCCGCGTTGCGCGAGCTGGCGATCGACCACCGCCCGCCCTACTTGCTGGCGGGGCTGGAGCGGTGGCCGACCATCACGACGCTGGAGGTGTTCGGCGTGCCGGCGGCATCTGACCTGCGCGCGCTGCCGGCGTTGGCGCACCTCGTCGTGCATCAGCCGGAGTCGTTGGCCCGGCTGGCAGAACTGCGTCAGGAGCTACCTGCGATCCACATCACCACTTGATGTCGTCGAGACTGTTCAGCGGCCTGCGCTCGGACTCCTCGAGCAGCTGAACGGCCGCGGTGTCGGCGGCGTGCAGCTCGGCCGGGAAGGTGAAGTTCACGCGCTTCTCCAGCTCGGCCACCGACACCTGGAACACGCGGAACTCGTCCAGGTCGAGCGCCTCGGCCAGGACGAGGTTCTGCGTGAGCAGGAACGCGCTGCAGCGCAGCTCGCCGTTCACCACGAACGCGATCGCCTTGTAGAACTCGCGCGGGATCGGCACGCCGCGGAACACCCGGTCGTCGACGTTGAAGACCGGCCCGCCGTAGACGCTGACCTTGAGGTTGTCGACGTCGACGTCGGCGAGCACCGCGTCTTCCAACCGGCCCCAGAGCCCTTCCTTCGTGCTCTGGTTGAAGTCGTCCATCTGCGGCGTGATGTTCGTGAAGAAGAACGAGTCCTTGTTCGCCCGCTGCGCCTCCGCCTTCGGACCCCAGCACAGGTCCGCACGGCGCGCGAGGTGGCCGCGGTCGAGCCGGTTGTCGCGGTAGAGCTCGTCGCCCGCCTGGAACTGCGCCGGGATCCGCGGGTCCTTGATGAACGGGATGTTGCTGCGGCTCAAGGCCTTCAGCTCGCCGCCGTCGATGTTCCAGGCGACCCAGATCGCGAACTTGCGCGACTTGCTCATCGCGAGCGAGAAGTGCGTGTAGTCGATCGTGGTCGAGCCGTCGAGCTCGACCACGTCGTCGGCTCCCGCCTCGCTCAGCACCGGGATCCCGGCGGCGGTGCCGAGGAACTTCGCGTCAAAACCTGCGCTGGTCATGTGTCGCCCCCTAATGGTTCATCTGCAGGGTCGACACATCACATGGGTCCGTTAGCCGGGTTAACCCGAACGGCCCAATGTTCATCCGCTCTTCTTGACCAGTTTGCCGTCCGGCGCGATCGCGAACCACTCGTCGTCGACGCCCTGACCGTTCACGTCACCGGCGACCTGGTCTCCCACGTAGTAGTAGAGCGGCCACTTTCCGTACACGGCCTGCGAGCTCTCGTCGATCTGCGAGACGAGGTTCGTGTCAGCGCCGTCCTTCGCCTCCACTTTGGACTGTGCGGTGAGCGCGGGCCAGACGGCGATGCAGTCGGCGTCGCACGCACTGGACTTGTTTTCATCCTTGGTGAATGCGTAGAGCGTGCGTCCCATTTGGTCGACCAGGATCGGTCCGAGGTCGGACTGCGCGATCTTCACCTCGGCCTGCACAGGCACCTCCTGCTGCGCAGTCTGTTGCGGTGCCTCGTTTCCGCAGGCCACCAGCGCCGCGAGCAATGCCGGCAGGGCGAGAATTCCCATACGTGCGCGCATCTTCGTCTCCAAAGTGGTCGTCCTGTTCCGCCGTCGACACGTGTGGAGACGTCGTTCGGTTCACTAACGAACTTTCTTTGAACCGAATCGCGCCGGGGCCCGTGTTGGTTGGCGTCGGGTCCGCCAGACCCCCCGACTCCCACTGAGGAGCCTTGGAGTACATCCCATGTCTCGCAACAAAACTGTCGCTGCTGCCTGCCTGATGGGCGCCGCGCTCGGCCTCGGCGTGGTGACGCCGGCGTCCGCTGCCCAGGACGCCGTGACCGTGAAGATCACCAACCAGGCCGGGTACGAGGCCACCTTCTGCGCCGCCGACGTCCTGGAGGGCCGTTGCCTGGACGGCGCGAAGAAGGGCGAGTCGCGCACCTTCACCGTGAAGCCGAACAAGGGGCCGATCGAGGTCCGCGTGGTCGTCAAGAACGGCGGCTCGGTCTTCCAGAACTTCACGCCGGACGGTCCGACGCTGAACATCGACGCCGGTGGTTCGGCGGACAAGCCGACCGCGACGAAGGCTGCCGGTGGCGGCCACGGCGGCGAGCACGGCGGCCACAACCCCGCCCCCACACAGCCCGCTCCTGAGCAGCCCAAGCCCGGCCCGGTCAAGGGCAAGCCCTTCTTCTTCTCGGCCGACCTCGACGGCAAGCAGGAGGTCCCCACCCCCGGCGGCCCGGCCGTCGGTGACCAGGACGGCTCCGCGAAGGCGCTGGTCGAGGTCCGCGGCGACCGCGTGACGTTCGCGGTGGAGTGGAAGAAGACCGCTCAGCTCACCCTCGGCCACATCCACCAGGGCAACGCCGGCCAGAACGGCCCCGTGAAGGTCAACCTCTTCACCACCCCGATGCCGGAGACGCTCTCCGCGGCGGCGGGCCAGACCGTCGTCGACCCGAAGCTCGCCGAGGACATCCGCAAGAACCCGGCGGGCTTCTACGTGAACCTGCACAGCACCGACCGGCCGGGCGGCGCCGTCCGCGCCCAGCTCAAGCCGCTCGGCAAGCACGTCAACCCGCTCGACATCATCAAGGGCGGCAAGCTTCGCGCGTTCTCCAACGGCCGCAACGAGGTGCCGGTGCCGAACGGTCCGAAGGTCGGCGACCCGGACGGCCAGGCCATCACGTTCGTGCAGCCCTCCGGCACCAGCGTCGACTTCTCGCTGGCATGGGTGAACATCGACGCGCCGACGCTCGGCCACGTCCACCAGGGCGCCAAGGGCGTCAACGGCCCGGTGAAGATCACGTTCTTCGGCACGGCCGTCCCGAACGGCATCTTCGCGGTCTCGGGCACGGCCACCGCCGACCAGCCCACGCTGGACGCGCTGAAGAAGTCGCCGAAGGACTTCTACTCGAACATCCACACGGGACCGTTCCCCGGTGGTGCGGTGCGCGGTCAGTTCACCACGCACTAAAGACCGCCTGAATAGAGGCGCCGCGGCCGCGACCCCCACGGCCGCGGCGCTGTTTCAGCGTTGTTGGAGCATGTCGGCCGTCGTCTCGGCAAAGAGCTTCAGCTCGGCGTCCTGCTCGCTGCTCGCCGTTTCCCGCAGCGGCGTCAGCAGGTCCGGCCACTGCGTGAGCCCTGCGGCCTCGATGGCGGCCAGCCTGGTGTCGTGTTCAGGGCTCCGCAGTCCGCGGCGGAGGATGTCGATCATTTCGCGGTCCGCCTCTGCCGGTGCCCCCAGCGCCATCCGCACGAGGTGGCTGGGGTTCTCGTCCAGGTTCAGCTCCGCCTCCTCCCGCAGCCGGGCTTGGGACACCACCTGGAAGTCGCGGGCCAGCGCGTCGGCGAGCCGTCCGGTGTCGGCGGGATCGTGGGCCTCGACGACCAGGTACTGGACCGGCGTGCTGCTGTCCACGACCAGAACCACTCGCGCACGTCCGTTCTCCTCGAGGAAGACGTAGTGCGTGAGGTCCGGGGCCGGTTGACTGACCTCGTCGAGGAAGAACTCGAGTCCGGTGTTCGCCGGGTCGGCCAGGTTGGCCTCGACGATGTCGAAGAGGTCGTCGGCCGGACCAGCATCGAGCACGAGATGCTGTCGGTGCGTCATTTCGCCTTCCCGTAGAACGTGGTGAGCAGCTGGATGATCCCGGCGATCAGCTGGGCCCTCGCCGCAGCGAGCGCCTCCGGATCCTTCCCGGACACGTGCTGAGCCAACCAGCGTCGGATGGCTTCCGCGAGTTTGCTGAGATCGGCGTTCGACTTGGACACCAGCGGCGGCTTGCCCTTGGTGACGTTGAGCAGGGTGGTGAAGATCGTGCCGACGCGGCGCTGCCCGAGCGCGGCCGCCGCGCGTGACTCCGGCGTGTCCCGTTGGCTCGCGGCGCCGACCGGCGCCATGGGAGCCATGCTGCCTTCGAGCACGTTGGACAGCCCCGCGTGGCCGGCGCCGAGCATCGAGAACGCCGTCGCGGACACCACTGAGTGACCACGTCGACGGGCCGGTTCGACGACGTGCGCCAGGAAGCTCACCCTGCGCAGCGATGCCACGTATCTCTGCTTCGCCTTTTCCGCGTTGCCCGTCATGCTGCTGAGCAGAGCGGCTTCGTTCACCCTGCCGCTCGCCAACGCCTGCGCGATCTGCGCCTCCGTCAGCCCGAACCTGCTCCCCCTCGCGAGCAGCCTGGCCGTCATCCCCTCGTAGTCGCCCGGCCCCCTGATCATGCCCACCCGTCCGACCCGCCAGCTGCCGTGTGCCGCATGACTCATGCCCGCCGACACGCCGTCCTCGGCTCGCATGGAGTTCGCGCCAGGCCGGTTGAGCCGCAGGATCGACTGCTGTTCGGCACGGGAGAGGCCGCTGAGCGCCTGCGGCTGCCCAGCCCGCCAGGCCAGCCTGGCAGCAGCGCGTTCCGGCGTGCGCACCGCGGAGCTGCGGTGGTACTCGAACTCGGCCTCGCGGAAGATCGGCATCAGCAACGCGCCCATCTCGGCCTCGGTGACCTTGTGGCCCTTCGGATCGTCGAGCTCGATGGTCGGGTTGACCTTGGCGGTGATCGTGCCGCCGCTGTCCATGGTCAGTGCGGTCAGGCGGTGCCGGAGTTTCCACCACGCCAGGCGCAGTCGGAACAACAGCGGCGTCGTGCCCTTCGCCAGCATCTGCGCGGCCTGCGGCCGGATCTTGGCGACCGCACGTTCCAGCCGTTGCCTGAGGCGGTTCTCCCGATCCGCCGGCGTCTCCCGGCGCCTGCGCTCCCGCCACGCCCGCACCCGGTCCCGCGCACCCCGGAACCGGTCCCCGATCCACCGCCCGGCCCGCCGCAACGCCCCACCGACCCGCCGGGCCACCCGCCGCACCGCCGCACCGATCCGCTGCGCGATGGCACGGATCCGGTTGCCGATCCGGCTCGCGCCGCGCGCCAGGCGGGCGATCAGCCAGTTGGACACGAAGTCGACGACGGTGATCGCGGCGGCGGCGACGACCTGGGCGAAGGCCTGGCCGCCGTTGCCCGTCTTGACCGCGCGCAGGAAGGCCACGAAGCGGTTGATCGCCTGGAGGATTCGGCTCACCGCGCCCCAGGCCGCCTGCAGGCCCTGGATGACGAGCAGGACCGCGCCGGCCGCCGGCATGATCATCGAGGCCAGCTTCTCGATCAGGATGCCGATCAGGGCGGGCGGGATGGCCTGTTTGATGCCCTGCCAGGCCATCTCGCCGATTCTGGCCAGGGAGATGCCGCCTCTGGTGAGCAGGTTCCACACGGTCCGGCCGAGGCCCAGGACCTGCTCGACCTTGTCGTTGAACCACTGCTGGATCGCCGTCTTCAGCGCGACCCACAGGTGGTTGCGGATGCCGTCCATCACCGCGGCGCCGAGGTTGCGCAGCCAGGCGCCGGGGTTGGCGGCGACGTCCTTGGCGATCACCATGAACGCACCGAGGGCCTCCAGGGCCGAGCGGGCGGCCTGGATGGCGCCGCGGACGGTCGCGGCCACGCCGTCCACGGCTGCCTTCAAGCCCGCTTCCAGGCCCGAGAGCAGTGCGGAGAGGCCGCGGCCGAGGAGACCCAGTGCGGCTCGGACGCCGGACTTCAGGCCTTCCGCCAAGCGGTTCACGGCAGTTTCCGCGCGGCGCACGCGGTCGCGGATGGCGTTGCGGAAACGGTCGCGCAGCGCGGGGAAGCCTGCCAGCAGCCGGTCGCCGATGGCGGTCAGGGCGGTGCCGGCCAGGCGGATCGCGGCCACCGCCGCCTGGCGGGCGCGGTCGATGACGGCGGTGGCCAGGCTCTGGGCTTTCTCGACGGCCGCGCGGACGGCGTTGCGGGCACGGTCGAACGCCGCGGTGATGCCCTGTTTGACGCGGTCGAAGAGGGACTGGGCGCGGGAGGCCAGCCAGCCGAGGAAACCGCCGCCGCTCTCCTGCTGGGCCTCGGCGCGGTGGCGGGCGGCCTCCTGTTCGCCTTCCCGTCGTGCGGTGGCCGCTTCCTGGGCGCCCTGCTGATGGTGTTGTGCCGCTTCGGTTTCGGCCTGTTGCTGCTCGGCTCGGACGGTCTGCCCGGCGGTGCCGACCACCGCCTGTGCCTCGGTGTGGGCGGCCGTCACCATCGAACGTTGCTCGGTGCGCCACTGGGTGCGTTGCTCGGCGACCTCCGCGCGCACGCCTGTGCGTTCGCTCTGTTCGGCGGCGGCGTGCTGCTGTTCCAGGCTCGCGATCTGCTGTGCGGACTGCTGTCGCTGAGTCTGCTCCTGTTCCGAGTGCGCCCGTCGTGCGGAGGCCATCGCCCCGGACGCCGACGCGGCGGCGGCACGAAGCTGCGGACCCTGTTGTTCCTCGGCGATCGCGGACACGGCGGCGTCCGCGGGCTCCGCCTCGGCGACTTCCTGGGCCGCAGCAGGTGGTGGCACCTCGGCCTGCATCGTCTCCACGGCGGCGGTCGGGTGCACGGCGTCCTCGCCGAGGGGTTCGGCCGCGTCCCGGCCGCCTTCGGCCTGTACCTGCGCCGATCCCGCGGTCAGCTGGGCCTGTTGCGCGTTCACCTGACCGGGGTCGGCGTCTCCGGTCAGCGACACCCGCGGCGCCGGGCCTGGCGCGACCTGCGTGCCGGGATCGCGGACCGGCAGCCGGGAGATGGACGCCGACAGGTCCCGTGCGGCGTCGGCGCCGAGACCACCCTGCGGCGCGGCGGGCAGGGCGGGAGTCTGCACGCGAGCGGTGGCGGGAGGACCGGCCGGGGCCACTGGCCGGGGCGGCGGTGTGGGCCGGGCGGTCCGCTGGCGGGCCTGGCCGACGCGGGCCTGGTGCGCCGGGCCGTCCGCGGGCACGAGTGACGAGGCCGCCGTGGCGAGCGTCGGCGTGTTCGCCAGCGGCGTGTGCGAGGGCGGCGCGGCGGCCAGCCTGCCCTGTTCCTGGGCCACGGTGGCGCCGGCCGCGGCCTGCACACCGCCGAGGGTGGCCGCCATCTGGCCGGGCGGCAGCGCGCCGAGCTGGGCCATCGCCTGCTCTGGCGGCGCAGCGGCGACGTTCGGAGGCGCCGGCGCGGGTGGTTCCTCGACGGGAGCGCCACCGCCACCGCCACCGCCGCCTCCCGCGGGCTCCGGTCCCGCGTCTGCTCCGATCGCCTCGACCTCGGCCGACGCCCCCGCGGTGACTTCCGGCGGCGCCGGCCCGTCCACATCCAGTGATGCGAGCTCGCCGTCACCACGGCCCGGCGCAGGGGCGTCCGGCGTCGTTTCCTCTCCACCGGCGGCCTCGTCGAGGGCGGGCCCGCCGCTGGCCGGGGCGGCGACCGGCGGCGCCGCTGGGATCTGCGGTTCCGCGGCAGGGTGAGCGGGTGCGGCGGCGACGGTGCTCGCCGCGCGCCGCCCCACCATCGCGGTCACCGCGACGTTCCCGGCGGCTCGTTGCATCCGCAGCAGCGCGGCCGCCGAGCCGGACGCAGGCGCGGGACGGCGCGCCGGGGCGGACTTCGTCACCTCGGCGGCTTCGGACTCCCTGGCGCGACTCATGACGCCACGAGCGTCACGCGCCCGCGACGATCACACCACGTGCCGAGGCACGCCCTGCGGGGCAGTTCAGACTGCCCCTACGGGCAACCGGCTACCTGCCGACCAGCTCGACCGTCCGCCCGGCCCGGCGCGACTCGTCGACCCACTGGTCGATCGCCTGTCCGCAAGCCTGGTCGAGGTGCCGGACCCCGCTCAGGTCCATCCGGACGTGCTCCCGGTCGACCTGCTCCAGCGCGTCCAGCAACCGGGGCAGCCGCAGGAACGTCGCGTTGCCGCGCAGCGAGACACCGTCGTGGGTGATCGTCACGGACAACCGCGACACGTCCCAGGCCGTCTTCACCACGGCCGCCAGCAACCCGACCACGGTGCCGGTCAGCAGGTCCGTGGCGACGATGAGCCCGGCGGTCAGCACCAGGACGAAGCCTTCCGCTTTGTCCTTGCGCCACAACGCGATCAGCTGCCCCACGCCGAGCAGCTTCCACCCGGCGTGCACCAGCACCGCGGCCAGCACGGCGACCGGGATCAACGTCAGCAAGCCCGGCAACAGCACCACGAACAGCAACAGCCAGACACCGTGCAACACCCGCGACAGCCGAGTGCGCGCCCCTGCCGACACGTTGGCCGCGCTGCGCACGATCACCGCGGTCATCGGCAACGCCCCGAGCAGGCCGCAGATCGTGTTGCCCACGCCCTGCGCGACCAGTTCCCGGTTGTAGCGCGTGCGCGGCCCGTTGTGCATCCGATCGACCGCGGCCGCGCTGAACATGCTCTCCGCCGACGCGACAAGGGCGAACACCACCGCCATGCCGAGCACTCCGGTGTCCAGCAAGGAAAAGTCCGGCAGGTGCACGTCTGCGGACAACGTGCCGACCGAGATCCGTGCCACCTGCGACGCGAACACCGCGGCCAGCGCGGTGCAGACGACCACGCCCACCAGCACGCCGGGCACGACGCGCAGCGGAGTCCGTTGCCACAGCAGCATGATCACGACGGTGAGCAGTCCCAACGCCAGCGCCACCGGTGCCGTCAGGTGCTTGAGCTGACCGAACACCAGCACCAGCCCGATGCCCGCGAGCATGCCCTGCACCACCGACGGCGAGATCGCGCGGAACCACCGCCCGCACCTGGCTAAGCCCAGCAGGACCTGCAGCAACCCGGCACCCAGCACGATCACGCCGAGCGCCTGGATCCCGTGCTTGCCAACGGCATCCGCCACCAGCACCGTCAGCCCGGCGGCCGGTCCGCTCACCTGCATCGTGCTGCCGGGCAGCAGGCCGACGACGATGCCGCCGACCACCCCGGTCACGATGCCGAGCTCGGCCGGCACCCCGGACGCCACCGCCACACCAACGCACAGCGGCAGCGCCACGAGGAACACGACGACCGACGCGCCGAGATCGGCCCAATACCTCTTCATCACCAGAAACCCTTACAGCGGCAGGAAGACGTTCTCGGAACACACGGAGACTCCGCCGGTCTCGATGTCGTAGAACCAGCCGTGCACGCGCAACTCGCCGTTCGCGACGCGCTCAGCCACGAACGGGTACTCCAGCAGGATCCGCAGCTGCGTCCGCACGTGTTCCTGGCCCTCGGAGCGCATCGCCGGGTCGCTCGGCTGCTTCGTCCGGTGCCGCGGCCTGAGCCACCCGCGCATCGCGGGCAGATGGTCGATCTTCGCGCCGTGCAGCCCCGCGACCGCGCCGCAGTAGGAGTGGCCGCACACCACGATCTCGCTGACTCCGAGCTGCAGCACCGCGAACTCGATCGTGGCCATCTCGCTGGACGGCGCGGTGAGCGAGTACGGCGGGATGACGTTGCCCGCGGTCCGCAGTTCGAAGAGCGAACCCGGTTCCGCGCCGGTGATCTCCGCCGTCACGATGCGCGAGTCGGCACAGGTGATGAACATCGTCGTGGGCTGCTGACCGGCCGCGAGACGTCGTCCGGCGGCACGGGAACGCGACTTGGCGTGTGCGCGGGCATGCTGAACAAAGCGATGGAAGTCCATGGGAATCCCTCACTGCTAAGGAAAGTGTTCGGTCTGATCACACCGGTGGGGAAACCGGCATCAGTTCCGAAACACCTGCAGTGCAGGGGGTGTGCGCCAAACCGCTATCGGTTCGGCAGCGGAAACGAGCTGGACGGCGACCTCGAGACGTGGCGCGAACTCCGCCACGAGCGCCGGCTTGTCCACAGTGGACGTCCGCTCGACGGCGGCGGCCGCGAGGCGCAGCCGGCTCGGCTCGCGCTCCTCGCGCGGCGCTTCCTCCTTGGGCACGGAGGTCTTCGACTTCGGCGGCGGCGCGCCGATCGACACGGGCGTGACAGCCGGAGCCAGCACGGCGCACAGGGCGACCACGACGGCCATCAGAACGCTGCGCATGCTCACCCCCGACCGAGTTGATCTACGGCTACCAGTTTCACCCGACGCGGACAGCCTTGGCGATATACGAGACTCAGGTCGCCCGCATCCAGGGGCAGATTCACTCGAAAGAGATTCCAGTTTCACGGAAACGTACGTATGCAACTCGTGCCCTCCACTGCGTTTCTGAAGAGACCGACTCTCGAAGGGGGCTCCGTCGTGGCGAGGGTGTTCATCAGCCATGCGACGCAGGACGTGGCGATCGCGCGGCAGATCCGGGACTGGCTCGACGGCGACCACGAGACGTTTCTCGAGGTCCACCCCGAGGACGGCATCCGGGTCGGGGAGGCGTGGCGCGAACGCTTGCACCACGAGCTGCGCAAGGCCGACGCCGTGGTCTGCGTCGTCAGCGAGGCCTCCATCGCGTCGAGCTGGTGCACGGCCGAGGTGGCCATCGCGGACGCCCTCGGCTGTCTGCTGCTGCCCGTCCAGGTGGACGGCGTCATCCACCGGCTGATCCCGCACCTCAACCACATCCCGCACGCCACCGCGCGGGAGCACCTGGACAAGGCGTTGCGGCAGTTCGACGCCGGTGGCCGCAAGCTCGCGAAGGACCAGGAGCCGTTCCCCGGCCTGGACGCGTTCACCACGTCGTTGAGCGCGGTGTTCTTCGGCCGCGACCAGGAGACCCGCGCGCTGGCCCGCAAGGTGCGCCGCGGCCCCGGCATCCTCACCGTCGTCGGCCCTTCTGGGTGCGGCAAGTCGTCGCTGGTCAGGGCCGGTCTGCTGGCTCAGCTCGCGGATGACCCGCGCTGGCTCGTCATGCCGCCGTGGCTGCCGGGCAGCGACCCGTTGGACGCGATCTCCCGCTCGGTGCGCAAGACCGCCGAACGGGTCGGTCTCACCTGGTCGCGGCAGGAGTCGCGCGACCGGCTGTTGCGCGACGGGCTGCGCGGCGTTGCCGAGGAGCTCGCCGACGAGGACCGCAGGCTGCTGATCACCATCGACCAGGCGGAAGAGCTCTTCACGCGCGCTGCCGAGAGCGACCGCCAGACCGTCGCGAGGATGCTCAAGGAGGCGCTCGGCGACAACGTGCGGGTGATCGCCACGCTGCGGTCGGAGTTCCTCGACGACCTGCGCACGTTGCCCGAGCTGGGCGGTGTGCACATCGGCAGCTACGTGCTGGCGCCGCTCGCGCGCGAGGTGCTGAACGTCGTCATCACCGGACCGGCCCGCGTCGCCGGGATCAAGGTGCACCCCGAGCTCGTGGCGCGGCTCGTCGAGGACACCGAGAGCGGCGAGGCACTGCCGTTGCTCGCGTTCACGTTGCAGCACTTGGCGATGAACGTGCCCAGAGGAGGAACGCTCTCCAGCGAACGGTACGAGAACCTCGGCGGCGTGCACGGCGCACTCGCCCGGCACGCCGACGACGTGCTGGACCTCGCGGTGGCGGAAACCGGCCTGGTCCGCGAAGACCTGCTCGCCCGGCTCGCGGCGCTGGCGACGCTCGACGGGACCGGCCGGCCGACCCGCAAGCGCGTCGACCTCGCCCAGCTCGACCTGGTGGCGCAACGGGCGTTGGAGGTGTTCGTCCGGCACCGCCTGCTCACCGCCAGCGGCGACAAGCAGGGCCGGTGGATCGGCGTGGCGCACGAGGCGTTGTTCACGGTGTGGCCGCCGTTGCGCAGCGCGATCGACGACCGGGAGATCGGCCTGCGGGCGGTGCAGTCGGTCGAGCTGGACGCCTCGCAGTGGATCGAGGGCGCCAGCGCGGACCACCTGCTGCTCAACGAGGACACGTTCGCCGCCATCGAACCGTTGGTGGCCGTCAACGACCTCTCGGAGAACGCGCGCAAGTTCCTGGAGACCAGCCACGCCCGGATCCGCGTGCTGCAACGCCAACGCCGCCGTGACCGCAGACGCACGGTCAGCTGGCTGGCGGTGTTCCTCGTGGCCGCGGTCGGGGCGGCGGGCGTCGCGGCGTTGCAGTGGCGCAACGCCAGCATCGAACGCGACACGGCGACAGCGCGCGCACTCGTGGCGCAGGCACAGGTCGCGCGCAACTCGTCGCCGCAGCTCGCGTTGCGGCTCGGGCTGGCCGCGCACGGACTGGCACCGAGCTCGGACACCAACACCGAGCTGGTCAACACGTTGCTGACCACGCGCTACGGCGGCTCGTTCGGCGAGACGGTGTCGGCTGTCGCGTTCGGTCCCAGCGGGCACACGGCCGTTGTCGGCAGCACGGACGGCACGGCGAGCTTGTGGGACCTCACCGACAAACCCCGCCCGCTGGCCCGCGAGTCCGGCACCGGCGCGGTGGTCTCGTCGGTCGCGCTGACCGTCGACCTCGCCGCCATCGGCAGCTCGGACGGCTCAGTGTTGTTGTGGGACACCGGAAGCACGTCCCGGCGCCACCGTCTGCCGGCCGGGCAGCCGGTGACCTCGGTGGCGTTCGACGACAGCCGGACGTTGCTCGCGATCGGTCGTTCGGACGGCACCACGACGTTGTGGTCGCTCGGTGTGCGGCCGGTCCCGCTCGGGGAGCCGTTCAAGCGCCAGGGCGTCGGGGTGTCGTCGGTGGCGTTCGCCGGCACGAAGATCGCGACCGGCAGCCACGACGGAACCGTGGTGGTGTGGGACATCAGCAACCCCGCGCACCCGGTGCCCGACGAACCGCTGAACGACAACGTCCGCAAGGCCGTGACGTCGGTGGCGTTCAACGGAAAACTGCTGGCCGCCGGCGGTTCGGACGGCGCGACCACGTTGTGGCACCTCGGCGACCGCACGCACACCCGGTTGACCGGGCACAGCGGGGTCGTCTCGGCGGTGGCCTTCTCCCCCACTTCCGCCGTGCTGGCGGCCGGCAGCCACGACGCCACGACGGTGCTGTGGGACATCAGCTCGCCCGAACAGCCGCGGCAGATCGCAGATCCGTTGGTGGGCCAGCGAAGTGCGGTGTCGTCGCTGGCGTTCTCGCCGGACGGCGCCCGGCTCGTGACCGGCAGCACGCACGGACCGGCGATCGTGTGGGAGATGGCCGACCGCCCGCGCCGGATCGGGTTGCCGCTGACCGGCCACGGCATGCTGGTCAAGTCGGTGGCGTTCGAGGGCGGCGAAACGCTCGTCACCACCGGGTCCGACAACCGCCAGATCCGCTGGGACGTCGGCTATCCGCACCAGCCGCGCAAAGTCGGCGAAGGCACCGCCGCCTCCAAGCTGTACTCGTTGGCCTCCCATGGCTCCGTGGACGCCACGGCGGGCGGCGACAACACCGTCGTGCTGTGGGACGTTCCTTCGCGCACACGAATCGGGAAACCGTTGGCGGGACACAACAACGGCGTGAGCGCGGCCGCGTTCTCGCACGACGGCAAGGTTCTCGCCGCGGGCAGCACCGACGGCACGACGATCCTGTGGAACATCTCCGACCCGGACCACCCGCACCCGATCGGCCAGCCACTCGGCCAGAACAAGCAGGTCACCGCACTCGCGTTCGCTCCGGACGGCACGAAGCTGGTCGCCGGCACGTCCACCGGCAGCACGCTCGTCTGGGACATCACCGACCCGAACCAGCCCCGCCAGGTCGGCCGCCAGCTCGACGGCCACCGGATGGCCGTGAACTCCGCGGCCTTCGCACCCAACGGCTCCGTGCTCGCCACCGCCGGTTCCGACGGCACGACGATCCTGTGGGACATGGCACTGCTGGACGACGTCGTCGCACGAGCCTGCGGCGTCGCCGGCGGTGGCCTCAGCCCGCTCGAGTGGCAGCAGTACCTCCCGCAGCTCGACTACCGCGACACCTGCTCAGGAGCCCTGCGATGAAACGCCTTCTACTGGTCCTGGTCCTGCTCGCCGGCTGCAAGCCCTCCGCCGGCGACGCCGCACCTCCGCAGCAGACCCTCGTGTTCAGCGGCATCCCGACCGCCAGCTCGATCACGACGCAGCAGACGTTCCAACCGATCATCAACATGCTGCGCCGCGAAACCGGCGTGGAGATCCGCGTGCAGGAACCCACCACCTACGACGCACTCATCGAAGGCATGCGCGACGGCTCGATCGACATCGGTGCGTTCGGCCCGCAGTCCTACGTCGTCGCCCGCGAGCGCGGCGCCCGCATCACCCCGATCTCTGCCCAGGTCAAGGAGAAGGACGCGAAGCCGTCGTACCGCGGCTTCGGCTTCACCCACGCCGACTCGGGCATCTCGTCGCTCGACCTGCGCGGCCGCAAGGTCTGCTACCCCGACCGCGTGTCCACGTCCGGCTTCCTCTACCCGAGCGCCGCGCTGCTGGACCTCGGCATCGACCCGTTGCGCGACACCGTTCCCGTGTTCACCAGCGGCCACGAGGCCACCGTGCTGGCCGTGGCCAACAAGCAGTGCGACGCCGGGTTCGCGTTCGACGAGATGGTCGACCGGCACCTGGTGGAACGCGGGCAGATCCAGCCGGGACAGCTGAGGAAGATCTGGACGTCCGGGCTGATCCCCGGCGCACCGCTGGCCGTGGCCGACGACCTGCCCGCGCCGCTGCGGGAACGGATCGTCGTGGCTCTGCAGACCAAGGCGACTGCGGACTACTTGCGGGCCAACGGGTTCTGCCAGGGCGAGTGTCCGGTCGGGGACGCCACGGCTTGGGGGTACGCGAAGGTCGACGACTCGGCCTACGAGCCGGTGCGGGCGGTGTGCAAGCGGGTGGGCTGGGACTCCTGCACGCCTAGCGTGTGATGCCGAACTTCTCGCCCACCATGTCCCAGAACGCGTCCACCGCGTCCTCGACCTTGTACTGCCGGTATTCCCACCGGCGGCGTTCGCTCCAGAAGGCGAGCCCCATGTGACCGAGCAGGGTCGGGTAGTTCGCCGGCGAGACGACGAAGATCGACTCCCACTCGCCCGCCTTCGCATGCGCCGGCACGATCACGAGGTCGTGCATGGACGTGCTCACGAGCAGCTGATCCGACACTCCGCTCGCCAGCACGCTGTCGATGATCTCCGCCAGGTACCCGTAGCCGGCCGCCGCCAGCGGGCCCGTGACGTACCGCTCCCGCACCTCACCGCCGACCCACGGCCACCCCGCGCTCTCGAACCCGTCGCCGACAGGCTGATACGGCCAAGCCGATGAGCTCTCCATGGCCGGACACGCTAGCGAAAGGCGAACGCCCCGGTCGACGTCGTTGTCGGCCGGGGCGCCATGCTGCTCTCCGCTGTCGGACGCCGTTGTCAGACCACAGCGAGCGGAAGCTGGTTAGGGATTACAGGTGAGGGCAGGTTCGACGAGCCCGTGAGGAACTTGTCCACGGCGTTCGCCACGGACCGCCCCTCCGCGATCGCCCACACCACCAGGGAAGCGCCGCGGTGCGCGTCCCCGCAGACGAACACGCCGGGCGCGGTCGTCTGCCAGTCGGAGCCGCACGAGATCGTGCCGCGCGTCGTCAGCGAGATGCCCAGGTCGTCGAGCAAACGCATGTGCTCCACACCCTCGAAGCCGATCGCCAGCAGCACCATGTCCGCGGGCAGGAGCTCGACCTCGTCGGACACCGGGATCACCGAACGGCGGCCGGACGAGTCCTTCTCGACGCGCACCTGCTGCAGCTCGATGAAGCGCACGTGGCCCTCGTCGTCGCCGACGAAGCGGCGGACCGCCACGGTGAAGCGGCGTTCGCCGGCCTCCTCGTGCGCCGGGTAGGTGCGCAGGATGTGCGGCCACACCGGCCACGGCGAGCGGTCGTCGTCGCGGACCGTGGGCGGCATCGGGTACTGGTCGAGCTGCGTCACGGACAGCGCGCCCTGGCGGGTCGCGGTGCCGTAGCAGTCGGCGCCCGTGTCGCCACCACCGATGACGATGACGTGCTTGCCCTCGGCGGAAATCGGGGACGGGCCGTCGCCCTCGACGGCGCGGTTCGCGGGGACCAGGTGGTCCATCGCGAGGTGCACGCCCTTGAGCTCGCGTCCTGGAGTCGACTTGTCGTCCCGGCCGCGCAACGCACCCACGGCGAGAACCACGGCGTCGAACTCCGCCCGCAGCTGCTCGACCGTGACGTCGACACCGACCTCGCAACCGGTCACGAACTTGGTGCCCTCACGGCGAAGCTGGGCAAGACGGCGGTCGAGGACCTTCTTCTCCATCTTGAACTCGGGGATGCCGTACCGCAGCAGCCCGCCGAGCCGGTCATCCCGTTCGTACACCACGACTTCGTGCCCGGCACGGGTCAGCTGCTGCGCGGCGGCGAGTCCGGCGGGACCAGAGCCGACGACCGCGACGCGCTTGCCGGAGGACACCGTCGCCTGGGACGGCTGCACGTAGCCGTTCTCCCACGACATGTCCGCGATGGTCTCCTCGACCCGCTTGATCGCGACGGCACCGCCCGCGTCGTGCGAGATCGCCAGGACGCAGGCCGCTTCACACGGCGCCGGGCAAAGGCGACCCGTGAACTCCGGGAAGTTGTTGGTCGCGTGCAGGCGGTCCGAGGCGAGCTCCCAGTCGCCGCGGCGCACCAGGTCGTTCCACTCCGGGATCAGGTTCCCGAGCGGGCAGCCCGCGGTTCCGCTGTGGCAGAAGGGAATGCCGCAGTCCATGCACCGGGTCGCCTGCGTTTGGACCGCGCTGTTGCGCTCGGCGGGGTCCTCGGCGAGGTAGACCTCGTTCCAGTCCTGCAAGCGTTCCGGCTTCGGACGCTTCGGCGCGTCGGAGCGGGAGTACTTCATGAAACCCTGTGGATCAGCCACGAGACGCCTCCATGACAGCCGCGTCAACGTCCCGGCCCTCGGCACGAGCGAGGCGCATCGCGTCCATCACTCGCTGGAAGTCGCCGGGCATGACCTTCGTGAACGCACCGGCTCGACGGGTCCAGTCACCGAGCAGCGACGCGGCGACGGCAGAGCCGGTCGCCTTGTGGTGCTTGGTGATGGCGTCCTTGAGCCAACGCAGGTCCTCGGCGCTGAGGCGCTGCAGTTGCACCATCTCCTGGTTCACCGACAACGGGTCCAGGTCGAGCACGTACGCGATACCGCCGGACATGCCGGCCGCGACGTTGCGCCCGGTCGGCCCGAGCACCACGGCCCGGCCACCGGTCATGTATTCGAACGCGTGGTCGCCCACGCCTTCCGCCACCAGCAAAGCGCCGGAGTTGCGGACGCAGAACCGCTCACCCACGCGGCCGCGCAGGAAGACCTCGCCGGACGTGGCGCCGTAGCCGATCACGTTGCCCGCGATCACCTGCTCCTCGGCGCGGAACGGGGAGTCCTCGAACGGCCGGACGATGATCCGCCCGCCGGACAGGCCCTTGCCGACGTAGTCGTTCGCGTCGCCGACCATCTCGAGCGTGATGCCACGCGGCAGGAACGCGCCGAGCGACTGGCCGGCCGACCCGGTGAGCTTCACCCGGATCGTGTCGTCCTCCAGACCCTCGCCGCCGTAGCGGCGGGTGACCTCGGCGCCGAGCAGCGTGCCGACCGTGCGGTTGACGTTGCGGACCGGCAGCTCCAGGTTGACCTGGTGCGCGTCCTCCAGCGCCGCCTCGGCGAGCTGGATCAGCGTGCGGTCCAGCGCCTTGTCCAGGCCGTGGTCCTGGTCGCGGATCTTGCGCTTCGCCGTCGGGTACGGGGTCTCCGGCACCTCGAACACCGGGGCGAGGTTCAGGCCATCGGTCTTCCAGTGCTCGATCGCCTCGTCCTTGTCGAGCAGCTCGGCGTGCCCGACGGCCTCGTCGATCGTGCGGAAACCGAGCTCCGCCAGCAGTTCGCGGGCTTCCTGCGCCACGAACTCGAAGAAGTTCACGACGTGGTCGGCCTGACCGGTGTAGCGGGCGCGCAGGTCCGGGTTCTGCGTGGCGACGCCGACCGGGCACGTGTCCAGGTGGCAGACGCGCATCATCACGCAGCCCGCGACGATCAGCGGTGCCGTGGCGAAGCCGAACTCCTCAGCTCCCAGCAGCGCCGCAACGACAACATCGCGGCCGGTGCGCATCGCGCCGTCGACCTGAACGGTGATGCGGTCGCGCAAACCGTTGAGCAGCAACGTCTGCTGGGTCTCGGCGAGGCCGATCTCCCACGGCGTGCCCGCGTGCTTCAGCGAGTTCATCGGCGAAGCGCCGGTGCCGCCGTCGTAGCCGGAGATCAGCACGACGTCCGCGTGGGCCTTGGCGACACCCGCCGCGACCGTGCCGACACCGATCGACGAGACGAGCTTCACGTGAACCCGCGCCTGCTCGTTCGCGTTCTTCAGATCGTGGATGAGTTGCGCCAGGTCCTCGATCGAGTAGATGTCGTGGTGCGGCGGCGGCGAGATGAGACCGACGCCCGGCGTGGAGTGCCGGGTGCGCGCGATCCACGGGTAGACCTTGAAGCCGGGCAGCTGGCCGCCCTCGCCGGGCTTCGCGCCCTGCGCCATCTTGATCTGGATGTCCGTGGAGTTCACGAGGTACTCGCTCGTGACGCCGAACCGTCCACTCGCCACCTGCTTGACCGCCGAGCGGCGCTCCGGGTCGTACAGGCGCTCGCGGTCCTCACCGCCCTCGCCGCTGTTCGACCGGCCGCCGAGGCGGTTCATCGCGATGGCAAGGGTTTCGTGCGCCTCGGCCGAGATCGAGCCGTACGACATGGCGCCGGTGTTGAAGCGCTTGACGATCGAGCTGACCGGCTCGACCTCGTCGATCGGGATCGGCGTGCGGCCCTCGGTGCGGAACTTGAACAGGCCGCGCAACGTGCCGCCCTGCCGCGAGATGCGCTCGACCTCCGCCGTGTACTGGCGGAAGACGTCCTCCTTGCGCGTCTTCGTGGCGTGCTGCAACAGGAACACCGTCTCCGGCGTGAACAGGTGCAGCTCGCCCTCGCGGCGGTACTGGTACTCGCCGCCGACTTCCAGCCTGCGGTGCGCGCGGTCGGTCGGGTTGTCCGGGAACGCCCGGCGGTGGCGCAGCGCGACCTCCTCGGCGAGCACGTCCAGGCCGGCGCCGCCGAGCTTGGACTGCGTGCCGGTGAAGTACTCGTCCAGCAGGTCGTTGGACAGGCCGACCGCCTCGAAGATCTGCGCCGCGGTGTAGGCGCCGACCGTCGAGATGCCCATTTTCGACATGATCTTCAGGACGCCCTTCACGAGCGCCTTGACGTAGTTGCGGATCGCCTTGTGCGCCGGCACGCCGCTGATGGCGCCCTGGCTGATCAGGTCCTCGATCGTCTCGAACGCGAGGTACGGGTTCACCGCGGCGGCGCCGTAGCTCAGCAGCGCGGCGACGTGGTGGACCTCGCGGCAGTCACCGGACTCGACGACGAGAGCGACGCGCAGACGTTCCTTGGTGCGCACCAGGTGGTGGTGCACCGCGGACACGAGCAGCAGCGACGGGATCGGCGCCATCCGGTGGTCGGAGTCGCGGTCGCTCAGCACCAGCGTGCGAGCGCCGTTCGCGATGGCCTCCGACGCCTCGCGACGCACGCGCTCGATCGCCGAGGCCAGCGCCGCGCCGCCACCGTCCACTTCGTACAGTCCGGACAGGACGGTGCAGGCGAAGCCCGGCAGGTCGCCGTCGTCGTTGATGTGGATGAGCTTGGCGAGCTCGTCGTTGTCGATGACCGGGTAGTCGAGCGTCACGTGGCGGCACGAGACCGGGCCGGGCTGCAGCAGGTTCTGCTCAGGGCCCATCACGCGCTTGACGGACGTGACGATCTCCTCGCGGATCGCGTCCAGCGGCGGGTTGGTGACCTGCGCGAAGTTCTGCACGAAGTAGTCGTAGAGCAGCCGGGAGCGCTGGCTGAGCGCAGCGACCGGCGTGTCCGTGCCCATCGAGCCGAGCGGCTCCTGACCCATGATCGACATGGGCGTGAGCAGGATCCGCAGCTCCTCCTCGGTGTAGCCGAAGGTGAGCTGGCGGCGCACGACCGACTCGTGGCTCTGCAGGACGTGCTCGCGGTCCGACAGGTCGGCGAGGTCGAGCAGGCCGGCGTGCAGCCACTCCTCGTAGGGCTGCTCCGACGCGAGGTTCGACTTGAACTCGTCGTCGTCGATGATGCGGCCCTGGGCGGTGTCCACCAGGAACATGCGGCCGGGCTGCAGGCGGCCCTTCGCGACGACCTGGTCGGACGGCACGTCGAGCACACCGGTCTCGGACGCCAGCACGACCCGGCCGTCGGCGGTCTGCCACCAGCGGGCCGGGCGCAGGCCGTTGCGGTCGAGCACCGCGCCGACGAGCTCACCGTCGGTGAACGTGACACACGCCGGGCCGTCCCACGGCTCCATCAGCGAGGCGTGGAACTGGTAGAACGCGCGGCGCTTCGGGTCCATCGTGGCGTGGTTCTCCCACGCCTCCGGGATCATCATCAGCACCGCGTGCGGCAGGCTGCGGCCGCCGAGGTGCAGCAGCTCCAGCACCTCGTCGAAGCTGGCGCTGTCGGAGCCGTCCGGGTCGCAGATCGGGAAGAGCCGCGCGAGGTCGCCGGGGATGAGATCGCTGTCCAGCAACGCCTCGCGGGCGCGCATGCGGTTGCGGTTGCCGCGGACGGTGTTGATCTCACCGTTGTGCGCGACGAACCGGAACGGGTGCGCGAGCGGCCACGAGGGGAAGGTGTTCGTGGAGAAACGGCTGTGCACCAACGCGATCGCCGTGTAGAGGCGCTCGTCGTGCAGGTCGGGGAAGAACGCCGGCAGCTGCTCGGTCGTCAGCATTCCCTTGTAGACGATCGTGCGCGCGGACAGCGACGGGAAGTACACGCTGCCTTCGTGCTCCACCCGCTTGCGCAGGCAGAAGGCCAGGCGGTCCAGCGCGATGCCGGCCTCGTCGCGGGTGCCCTTGACGAACAGCTGAGCGAAGTGCGGCGCGACCGAAAGAGCGGTCGGGCCGACGTTGGCCTTCTCCGCGTCGACCGGGACGTCGCGCCAGCCGAGCACGACGAGGTTCTCCTCTTCGGCAATGCGTTCGATCTCGCGCATTGCCTTCGCGCGTTCTTCGGACTCAAACGGCAGAAAAGCGATTCCCGCCGCGTATTGCCCGCGTTCCGGCAGGTCGAACTCGACTACGGCACGCAGGAACTCGTCCGGCAGCTGCAGGAGGATGCCGGCACCGTCACCCGAGGTGGGCTCGGCACCCGCGGCACCTCGATGCTCCAGGTTGGCCAGCGCTGTCAGAGCATCGCTCACGATGCCGTGGGAACGCCTGCCCTGGATGTCGGCCACCATGGCGACACCACAGGCGTCGCGCTCATCAGCGGGGTCGTAAAGACCCTGGGGGCCGGGGATGGCGGAGAAGATCACTGCGCAGACCTCCTTCGTCGTCCTCGCGTAAAGAACGAATGTCCTCGTGCTCAGACCTCGTACCAACAGGTGGGAGCACGGGACGACGGTGGCCCGCGTGTTGACGCGACTTTAACAGCCGCGAAACCCAGGGACACCCGCCAATGGGTGATCTAGGTCATGGAAGCGTAACGATTTCCCAGCGCTGAGCGACATTGCAGCGAACGTCGAGCTTCGTTACAGCCGAGTTAGCGTAACCGAACGTTCAACATCATCTGCGCTCATGAGAGCTGCGCGACAATCACGATTTAACACTGGATCCGCTGGGTACACACGAGTCTTGCCTGGTCCGGGCCGCCCCATCTCAGTTAGTGGACGTTCACAAGCCTTCGTTCACACACAAAAGACCGAGGTCCCGTTCACCCGCGCCGCATGCGGGGAGAACGGGACCTCGGCATTCATGAGGCCAGCTCTGGTCTCGGCTGGTCTCGTCTGGTCTCGTGGCCGGAGACGGGGAGAGACGCCCCCGGCCACGGACGTCCTCAGTGGGCGGCAGCCACCTTCTCCGTCTCGGCGTGCTGCTTCTCCAGCAGTTCGTCGACGTCGACCAGGTCCGGGTTGGCCAGGACCTCGTTGAGCCGCTCCTTGTCGAGACCCTTCTGCCAGGCGGCGACCACGAGCGAGCCGACACCGTTGCCGATCACGTTGGTGATGGCGCGGGCCTCGGACATGAAGCGGTCGATGCCGACGATCAGCGCGATGCCGACCGCGGGGATGGCCGAGTGCGCCTCGAACGCCTGCAGCGAGGCGGCCAGGGTGACCAGGCCGGCGCCGGTGACGCCCGCCGCGCCCTTCGACGCGATCAGCATGAACAGCAGCAGGCCGATCTGCACGCCGATCGAGACGTCGTGGCCGGTGGCCTGGGCGATGAAGATGGCACCCATGGTCAGGTAGATGCAGGTGCCGTCGAGGTTGAACGAGTACCCGGTCGGGATGGTGAGGCCGACGACCGACTTCTGCGCGCCCGCCGCCTCCAGCTTGACCAGCATGCGCGGCAGCACCGACTCGCTGGACGACGTGCCGAGCACGATCAGGATCTCGTCCTTGATGTAGCGCAGGAACTTCAGCAGGCTGAAGCCCGCGATCCGCGCCACGATGCCGAGCACGACGACGATGAACAGCAGACACGTGGCGTAGAAGGAACCCATCAGCCACAGCAGCTTGCCGAGGATGCCGCCGCCGAACTTGCCGACGGTGTAGGCGATACCGCCGAAGGCACCGATCGGCGCCGCGTACATGACGATCTTGATGATGCCGAACATGACCTTGGCGAGCGTGTCCATTGCGGACACGACCCTGGCACCGCGCTCACCCATGCCCGCCACGGCGATGGCGACGAGGATCGCGATGACGAGGACCTGGATCAGCTGCCCGTCGGTGAACGCGCTGACGAACGACTTGGGGATCAGGCTCAGGATGAAGCCGGTGACGCCGGTCTCGGCACTCGCGGCGGACTTCAGCGTGGCGTCGGCGGCGCCCGCGTTCAGCGCGATCTCACCGCCCTTGTGACCCGGCTGCACCAGGTTGACGACGATGAGGCCGATCGCCAGCGCGGCCGTCGTCATACCGGTGAAGTACAAGATCGTCCGCAGTGCCAGCCCGCCCGCCTTCGCGAGGTTCCCGAGACCGGCGATGCCGACGATGATCGTCGCGAAGATGGTCGGCGCGATGACGACCTTGACGAGGTTGACGAACAGATCGGCGAGCCACTTCATCTCGGACGCCTGTTTGGGGAACAGGAAGCCGACTGCCGCGCCCAGCACGATGGAGACCAGCACCCAGAAGTACAGGTGCTTGTAGATCGGTTTGCGGCCTGTGGTGGTGGTCGCCACGGTTCCTCCTTGAACTTCGCGTTGGGAGTGAGGGTGAGCCGCGCCACGGACAGCGACAAGCCAACGCAAGGAAACTTCAGACACCTCTGACGTAACGGCTAGTCTTTATCGGTGTCGCTCAGCCGTCGCACACTTCTGCTAGGGGCAACCCTCGGCTTGGCGGGGTGCACCCCGCACAAGGTCGAGGCACCCCCGGAGCTGGTGCTCGCCACCGGGCCGGACGGTGCGGTGTTCCGCGAGGTCGGCGGCGCGCTGGCGGAGGCGCTCGCCGAGCAGCTGCCGGGCACGAAGGTCATCCCGCTGCCCACCGCCGCATCGGTCGAGAACCTCCGGTTGCTCAAGTCCGGTGAGGCCCAGCTCGCGCTGTCCTCTTTGGACCCCATCGACAACCCGGAGCGCATGCGTGCGGTCGGGCGGCTCTACGACAGCTTCATGCAGATCGCGGTGCCGGCGGTCTCGCCGATCTCGCGGTTCCGCGACCTGGCCGGCAAGCGGATCTCCTTGGGGCCCACGGGTTCTGGTACCGAGTTCACGGCCACCCGGATGCTGAACCACTTCGGTGTGTCCGCTTTGGACGAACGGATGGCGCACGCGGAGGCGTCCCGCCGGGTGGCCGAGGGGTCGCTGGACGGAATGCTGGCGCTGACCGGCATCCCGACGTCCGCGATCACCGCGCTGAAGGGCAACGTGCGGCTGATCGACATCGGGGAGGAGGCGGCCGAGTTCGCCGACACGTTCAAGGGCCCGTACATCCCGGCGACGATCCCAGGCAAGACCTACGAGGCGCTGCCGTCGAACAAGACGTTCGCGGTGCCGAACCTGCTGCTGGCGCACGAGTCGCTGAGCGCCGACGTCGTCGAGGTCGTGACCCGCACGGTGTTCACCGAGACCGCGCGGATCGTGGAAGGCCACCCGGAGGCGGCGCGGATCAACGTGCGCACCGGCATCGCGACCGGCCTGGTGCCGCTGCACGACGGTGCCGCGCGCTGGTTCCGGTCCGTCAAGCGCTGAGGGCGACCTTCACGTCCAGGCCAGGCCCGGCGTCGTGCAGGCTGAGCTCGCCGCCCGCCGACTCGATGAGCTCGGCGCAGATCGCGAGCCCGAGCCCGGTACCTGCGACGTTCTGGTGCTTGGTGGCCCGCCAGAACCGCTGCAGCGCCAGCTCCCGTTCCTCGTCGCTCAGGCCGTCGCCGTTGTCGATGACGTGCAGCTCGCCGGCCTTGCCGGTGATCCGGACCTCGGTGGCGTTGGCGAGCCGGATCGCGTTGCTGACCAGTTCGTCGAGCACGCTGCCGAGCCCGCCGGGCGGTTCCTGCATGGTGAGGCCGGCCGGCACGTCGATCTCCAGCTCGACCCCCGAGCGGATGGCGAGCGCCTGCCAGGCGGGTGTGTGGGTCGCGAGCAGCTGGTCGATCTCGACGGGCTCGGTCTTGCGCGCGCTGTCGAGGCGGGTGGCGGCGAGCAACGTGTCGAGCACGCGACCCATCTCCTCCGCCTCCTCGACGGCGATCTGGTGCGCCTCCTGAGCGTGTTCGCCCTCGACGTGCGGCGCGAGGTTGTCGACCGCGAGCCGGAGACTGGCCAGCGGGTTGCGCAGCTGGTGCGACGCGTCGGCGACGAACGCCTTCTGCCTGTTCAGAGCCCTGCCGACGACGTCGACCATGGTGTTGAAGCTCTTCGCGAGCCGACGCAGCTCCGGCGGCCCGCCGACCTCGTCCGCCCGCACGTCGAGGTTGCCGGCGGCGACCGCGGCGGTGGCCTCGTCGAGCCTGCTGACCGGCCGCAGCACCCACCGCGACATCGGCCACGCGGCCGCGACCACGGCCAGCATCGGTGCGAGCCCGGCCAGCGCCATCAGCCCCCACTGACGCAGCACCTCGGCCCGCAACGCCCCCGTCGACGAGATCGAGACGACCGCGGCCACGGCCTCGCTGTCCCTGCCGACCGGTTCGACGACGACCATCGGGCCCGTGCGCCACGGCCAGGCCGCGTAGGCGACGTCCGGCTGGATGCCGTTGAGCGCCGCGTTGAGGACCGTTTCGACCTCGGGGTCGATGGTCGGGTTGAACCCCTGGCGCGAGGTCAGCAGCACCCGCTTGTCCGCGCTGACCAGGGCGACCGGGATGTCGAAGAGCTGGTCGTAGCGCTGGATCTCGTGATCGAGCGGGAGCAGCCGGTCGGACTGCAGCGCGCTCTCCGCCAGCGACGCGAACCGCCGCGCGTCGCCGAGGCGGTCGAGGTAGGTGGTCTGGGTTTCGCGTTGCACCACCGCGGACGCCAGCGGGATGCCGAGCGCCGCGACCAGGGCGACGAGCAGCGGAACGGTGATGGCGAGCAGGCGGCGGAGCATTGCACCATCATCGACGATCGAACAGGTTTCACCATGTGTGCCACTAACCTCACTCCGCGTGCCTAAGATTCGCCGGTGTGCGCAGCGGCGACGTGATCGCGGGCAGGTATCGGTTGGCAGAACCGATCGGCCGGGGCGGCATGGGTGTCGTCTGGAAAGCCGACGACCTCGAACTGCGCCGCACGGTCGCGCTCAAGGCGGGCGACGCCGAGCAGGTTCGCCGCGAGGCCAGGATCGGGGCGGGACTGCGGCATCCGAACGTCATCGCCGTCCACGACATCGTGGAGGACGACGGGAAGCGCTGGCTCGTGCTGGAGTACCTGCCCTCCCGCAGCCTCGCCGAGATCCTGCGGACGGCGGGCCCGGTGCCGCCGGAACGCGTGGCCCGGATCGGTGCCCAGATCGCCGACGCGCTGGTGGCGATGCACGAGGAAGGCGTGGTGCACCGCGACATCACGCCGGGCAACGTGCTCGTCACCGATGACGGGACCGCCAAACTCACCGACCTGGGCATCGCGACGTGGGCCAACGTCACCGTGACCGGAGCCGAGTCGATGGCGGGGACCAGCGGTTACATGGCGCCTGAGGTGGTTCGGGGAGAGATCGCGGCCCCGGAGTCCGACGTCTACTCGCTGGGCGCCACGTTGTCGGCAGCGGTCGAGGGCGCACCCGGCGGTGCAGAACTGCGGGCCGTGCTCGCCGATCTCACCCGTGCCGAACCCACCGAACGCCCGTCCGCCACGGCGGCCGCACAACTGCTGCGCGACGTCGGCGGTGGCGCGCCTGCGAGGCCGCACCGGGCGATCATCGCGACCGGTGCCGTGCTGATCGTGGTGCTGCTGGTCGTGGTCGCCGGGCTGCTGTTGAAGTCGTCCGGCACCGAGCAGGACTCCGCGGGCACGTTCGTGGGTGACCCGAAGACCGCGGATCCGTGCGGGCTCGTCGATCTGAACAAGCTCAAAGCCTTCGGTGACGACGCTCGGATGGACGACGTCGGGCAGTTCAACGAATGCGTTGCCCACGTGAGCCTGCGCGAGCACGGCAGCGTCGAGATGGATGTCCGGGTCTGGCTGGTGACGGGCCCGGATCACGACTCCTTCGAGAAGAAGTACCTGCCGCCGTACCAAAGCCACCACGTGCAACGGGAAGAGCTGAACGGTGACCAGTGCCGGCGGATCGTCTTCCTCCCGGCACCGTATCGGGTGGTGATCTCCGCGTGGCAGAACCAGCAGCGGGAGATGCTGTGCCAGGCAGCGGAGGCGATGGCCGAAGGCGTCGTCGACGTCTACCAGCGCGGGCGGCTGCTCCGGCGCGCCGCGCCGGCACCGGAGTCGCTGGCCGACCGCAAAGCCTGCGACCTGCTCACCACCGCCGAGCTCGCGGAACCCCTCGCCTCCCAGGAAGTGGTGGCAGAGCCGGGATTCGCCGACTGGGAGTGCTACTGGATCACCCCGGAGGCTGATCCGGCGGTGCAGATCACCTTCATGGACAACGGGCCGGTCGAGCCAGAAGACGGCCGGCCTCGCCGGTTCGCGGACCGGGAAGGACTGCTGAAGGCCGAAGGCGGCGGGAAGAACAAGTGCTTGGCCGCCATCATCTTCCGCAGGTACTTCGACGACGGGCACGAACGGACCGAACGCGTCGAGATCGTCTGGCGCAGCGACGAACAGACCTCGGACGCGCGGTGCGCGGGAGCGACCAGGCTGGCCGAGATCATCGGGAAGAAGCTCCCGGTCCGTTGAGGGACAACGGACCGGGAGAGCTTCGTCAGCTGTGCGTCACGGTCACGCCGTAGACGACCACTTCGCCGTAGTTGCTGTCCGCGCACGGCGAGGCGTTCCCGCAGTTCGCCTGGGTGTACGCACCGGCCTTGAAGTACCCGCCGCTGAAGGACTTCGAGCGCGTGTCCTTGAGGACCCCGTTGTAGTAGGCCCGGATCTTGCCTTCGCTCGCCTCGAACTTCACCTGGAACCGGGTGCCGGGCTCGTAGTCGTCGGCGATCAGCTTGTACTGCGTGTTGTCCTCATCGGTCAGGTAGAGCTTCCTGCCGACGAGCCGGAAGACGGTGACGTCGTCGTCCGCGTCGTGGATCTGCCCGGCCACCACCTGCGGCCGGCCCTCCGGCAGCCGGGTGATCGCCTGGTCGATGACCATCGTGTGGGTGCCGGAGGTCGACGACCAGCTGGCGCGATCCCTGCCACCGTTGGTCATCTCGCGCAGCTCTGACCGCGGGTTCTTGCTGTTCTCCGTGGTGACCCCGGTGACGGGCGCACGGAACCGGACCGCCTTGCACGCCTCGACGGGTGCAAACCACGGATCCAGCACGTAGTTGCGCAGCCGTGGCTGGGTGATCTCGAGAGGCTGCCTGCCCTCCCGGTCCGGGTCGTCGACCGGGAGGGTGATCTTCCAGTTCTCCAGGTCGAGTGCCTGTGCCGGGTAGCGGCAGTCACCGCCAGGAGTCCCGGCACCCAGCACGTCCGTCTCGGTGATGGAGTTCCAGCCGTTGCCGGAGGAGTTGCCGTGGCCGACGATCCGCACGTACCGGGCCTCGACGTCGGGGATGTCGTAGCTCTCCTGCGCCAGGGTGAGCCTGCTGGTGAGCCCCGCGGCCGCGGCAGTCCAGGTGGTGCCGTCCACCGACGTCTCGATGTCGAACCGGGAGGTGCGTCTGTCGCCCTGGTGCCACGCGATGGCGAGCCCGCCGACGTTCTTCGTGGCACCGAGGTCGTACCGGATCCACTGGCCTTCGCCGTGTGCCGACCAGCGGGTCGCGAGGTTGTTGTCCACGGTGTTCGCCGGAACGTTCCCGTCGTCGCTGAGCGCCGTCACCTCGGTGACCGGCAGGCCGTCGGCGGGCGGCGGCGTCGTCCTGGGTGGCGCGACCTGCTGGTAACTGCCGCTCGCGTCCGCGATGCGCAGTTCGTCGTGGTACATGACGCGGTTGGTCGTGTCCGACTGCTGGTCCTTCCACGGCCACTTGTAGATGCCGATCTTCATGTAGGCGCGCGGGTCGCGGTAGGAGTTCTTGCCGGTCTTGTGCTCGAAACCGGGGACGGGCACGCCGTCCTTCCAGATCTCCAGCAGACCGTCGCTGCCTGCGGACCAGCGGACGTGGACGACCCAGTCCGTCCACCGGCCCACCTGGTAGGCCCCGACGGGGGTGTCCTTCTCGCTGTCCTCCCAGTTCTGGCTGATCCGCCAGTTGCCGCCCTGCGTCTCGATCGCCAGCGGCGGCGAGCCGGTGTTCAAGGTGTGGTGCCACTGGGTGACGATGTCCGCGGCCCGGTCGGCTTTCCAGGACTCGGGGAGGTAGATGCTGAAGCCGTACCAGCGTTCCCCGCCCAGCTCGTCGCCCGCCAGCTCGGCACGGGGTCCGTCCTGCGGGCCCGGGTTGTTCCTGTCCAGCTCGAACCGGACCGCGCTGGCTCCTGCCCGGACGGGTTCGGGCGACCGCGCGATCGAGGCCTGTGGCCGGCCGCCCGGGTTGCGCAGGTCCGCGTCGTACTGCGCTTCCCAACCCGGTGGTGGCTCTGCGGGAATTCGTTGCTGCGCCGTGCTTTCCCAGTCCAACGTGTGCTGCACCGCCGCTTGCACCGGAGTCGCACCCAGTGCGGCGCAGAAGACGGCGAGCGCGACGACTGATCTGCTCGATTTCATCGGCTTCTCATTCACGAGATGGTCACTGACGCGTTCGGACCGTAACCACGCGTTGAGGGACCTCTCCCGCGTCAGACCGCGAGGCGGTAGCCGACCCCTCTGACCGTCTCGATCTTGATGTGCCCGCCGAGCTTGCCGCGCAACGCCGCGATGTGCGTGTCGAGCGTGCGCGACGGCGCCTCCCAGTGCGCCTGCCACACCTGGTCGACGATGAAGTCGCGGCTCACCACCTCACCGGCCCTGGTCGCGAGCAGGGCGAGGAGGTCGAACTCCTTGCGGGTCAACGAAAGCGGCGTGCCGGCCAGCGTGACGGCGCGGGTCGACGTGGAGAGCTGCAGCTCGCCGACCTGGATCGGCGCGTCGTTCTCCGGGCCGGCGCGGTGGGTGCGGGTGCGGCGCAGCACCGCCTCGATGCGGGCGAGCAGCTCCGACGTGCCGAACGGCTTCACCACGTAGTCGTCGGCGCCCGCGCGCAGCCCGAGCACGCGTTCGCGCTCCTCGCCGCGCGCGGTCACCGTGATCACCGCGGTGCCCGGACGGTGCCGCAGCTCGCGCAGCACGTCCAGGCCGTCGCCGTCGGGCAGGCCGAGGTCGAGCAGCACCACGTCGGCCGGCGCGGCCCGGAGCGCGTCCGCGGCCGTGGCCACCCGGTGCACCTCGTAGCCGGCGTGCCGCAGTGCGGTCAGCAGGCCTCTGGCCACCCGGTCGTCATCTTCGACGACGAGCACGCGCACAGATCACTCCGGTTTGACGGTCTCCGGGGAGTTGACGGACTCCTTGGAGCTCTTCTCGTCCGCTGCAACGTCTTCTTCGGCTTTGGGTTCTTCAGGTGCTGCGACGGGTTCCTCACCGGCGGGCTCGTCGGTGGCGCGCAACGCGGCGACGTCCTCGCGCTCACCCCGCGACCTGGCGAGGATGAAGTAGACGACCGCGCCGATGAAGACCAGCCCCGACACGAACACGTTGACGCGCGTGCCGAAGATCAGCGTCGCCTCGTCCGTGCGCATCAGCTCGATCCAGAACCGCCCGGCCGTGTAGCCGGCGACGTAGAGCGCGAACACCCGCCCGTGGCCCAGCCGGAACTTGCGGTCGGCCCACACGATCAGCAGCGCGACGCCGAGGTTCCACAGCAGCTCGTAGAGGAACGTCGGGTGCACGATCTGGATCGGCGTGTGGTCGCGCGCCACACCCGCCAGCGCGTCATCGCTGCCGTCCGGCATGACACGGCGGTAGATCTCCAGGCCCCACGGCAACGTCGTGTCACCGCCGTAGAGCTCCTGGTTGAAGTAGTTGCCGAGCCGGCCGATGGCCTGCGCCACGACGATGCCGGGCGCCAGCGCGTCCGCCATCGCGGGCAGCGGGATGCCCTTGCGGCGGCAGCCGATCCACGCACCCACCGCGCCCAGGGCGATCGCGCCCCAGATGCCCAGGCCACCGTTCCAGATCTCGAGCGCCGCGAGGGGGTTCTTCCCCGGCCCGAAGTACTTCTGGTTGTCGGTGATGACGTGGTAGAGCCGCCCGCCGACGAGGCCGAACGGCACCGCCCACACGGCGATGTCGGTCACCTCGCCCTTGATGCCCCCGCGCGCGACCCAGCGGCGCTCACCCCACCAGATGGCGACGATGATGCCGGCGATGATGCACAGCGCATAAGCCCTGATGGGGAGCGGACCGAGGTACCACACGCCTTGGTCGGGGCTCGGGATCGTGGCCAGGATGCCGTTCAACACGTGGCCCACCGTACCGGTGGCCATGTTCAGGTCTCGTTCGGACGCGCCTTCGTTAGTGGTTCGCGACCTTCACGGTCAACTTAGGGGGTTCGTGATCGCTGAGCCGAGATACTCGGACGCATGACGGTCCTGGTGGTCGGCGGCGGTATCGGTGGCCTGGCTGTGGCGCTCGGGCTGGCGCGTGCCGGGCACCGCGTCACGGTGCTCGAGGCCGCCGCGGTGTTCGAGGAGATCGGCGCGGGCATCCAGGTGGGTCCCAACGGGTTCCGCATGCTCGACGCTCTGGGCGTGGGGCCGGCGGTGCGCTCACGGGCTGTGCACGTGGACGAACTGCGGCTGCGCTGCGGGGTCTCCGGCTCGTTGATCTCCCGATTACCGATCGATGCCGGTTTCGTCGACCGCTTCGGCACGTACGCGGTGGTGCACCGCAACGACGTGCTCACGCCGTTGCTCGACGCCTGCCAGAACGACGAGCGCGTCGACCTGCGGGTCAACAGCGGCGTGGAGGCCTACACGCAGGACTCCTCCGGGGTCACCGCCGTGCTTCGTTCGGGTGATCTCGTGCATGGGACGGCTCTGATCGGCGCGGACGGGTTGCGGTCGGCGGTGCGGCGGCAGCTCGTCGGTGACGGGGATCCGCGGGTGTCCGGGCACACGACCTTCCGCGCCGTCATTCCCGCTGCCGATGTGCCGCGCGACCTGAAGGAGAACGTCGTCACGCTCTGGGCGGGGCCGCGCTACCACGTCGTTTGGTACGTCATCGCTGGTGGGCGGTACGTGAACCTCGTGGCCACGACCGACAACGGCGCCCCGGACCCGATGACCGGCAAACCAGTCGAGCACGAGGACGTGGTGCGGCACTTCAGGCCGTTGTGCGACGACGCCGCGCGGATCATGGAACTGGCCGACGAGTGGCGGGCCTGGGTGCTGTGCGATCGCGAGCCGATCACCGACTGGCAGGACTCGCGGGTCGTGTTGCTCGGGGACGCCGCCCATCCCGTGCTGCAGTACGCCGCGCAGGGCGCCTGCCAGGCGTTGGAGGACGCCGTGTGCCTCTCGTCGGTGTTCGATCCGCAGGACGTGGACGGCTCTTTTGCGCGTTATGTCGCAATGCGTAGTGCTCGGACCGCGCGCGTCCACCACGTCTCACGGTTGATGGGACGGGAGGTTTACCACCCAGCCGGTGACGCCGCCGCGGCCCGTGACGCGATGTTCGCCTCGTGGACCCCGGTTGACCTGCACGAACGACTGGAGTGGCTCTACGGTTAGAAGTTGATGGTGACCGGGAACGGTCGCTTGATCGTCAGCACGCCGTTCTCGCTTCGCGCGATCTCGATGTACTCACCCTCGTCGCCGAGTTCGAGCAAGGTCGCCTCCGGAACGTCCTTCACCGGATCGATGATCAGGTAGTAGGAAACACCGGCTTCCGCATACACCTGGCGCTTGACGACCAGATCCTTCAACCGAGTGCTCTTGGAGAGCACCTCGCCGGCGAGCAGAACGTTGGAGACCGGGAACGTGATATCGGCATCACACGGTTCGACCACGGTGAAGTCGGGGATCAGCAGTCGGCCGGTGGCCAACTCGACGTTGAGCTCGACGGTGGCCTCGAACTCCTCGGGACACGCGCGATCCAGTGCTGCGAACATCCTGCCCACCAGCAGCTGGTGCCGGTAGCTCCCCAGCGGGCTCACGTAGAGCATCCCGTCAACGAGTTCGATGCGTTGACTGTTGTCCTCCGGCAAAGCGAGGACGTCATCGAGCGTCCACGGACCCTCGTGGTTGGGCAACAGGAAGTCAGGCTTGGCCTCTGCTGGAGCCGCCACAGGGCATCACCTCCGAAAACCGCCCGGCGACCACCAGTGTGGCACGCCGGGCGGGTAGCTGGCTTGTGCATACAACCAAGATCGCAGTTGGAGGGTCCTCCAAGCCATCACACGATGGCGGCCGCCGAGCGCACACCCTTCGCCAGGTCAGCGGCCAACGCGCGCACCGCGGCGTCGCCCTCGTTCGCTGCCGACACGAACGCCGACCCGACGATCACGCCGTCCGCGAACCCAGCGATCTCGGCGGCCTGCGCACCGGACTTCACGCCCAGCCCGACCCCGACCGGGATCGACGAATGCGCACGAACCCGCGCCACCAGCTCAGGAGCCTGCGACGACACGACGTCACGAGCACCGGTGACACCCATGACCGCGGTGGCGTACAAAAACCCGGACGACGCACGAGCCGTCATGTCAATGCGGTCCTCCGTTGACGACGGCGCCACCAGGAAGACTCGGTCGAGCCCGTGCGCCTCGGAAGCCGCCATCCAGTCGTCGGCCTCGTCCGGCACGAGGTCCGGTGTGATGAGCCCAAGGCCGCCGGCCGCCGCGAGGTCACGCGCAAACGCGTCCACGCCGTACTTCAGCACCGGGTTCCAGTACGTCATCACGACCGCACGCCCACCGGCCTCGGCCACCGACGAGACGACGTCGAACACGTCCCGCACGCGGAAACCAGCGCTCAGCGCCTGCTCGGCCGCCGCCTGGATGGTCGGACCGTCCATCACGGGGTCGGAGTACGGCAGGCCGACCTCGATCAGGTCGCAACCCGCCTCAACCATCGACCGCAGGTAGTCCTGGGAACCGGAAACCGTGGGGAACCCGGCCGGCAGGTACCCGACCAGCGCGGCCCGCGACTCGGCCTTGGCCGCCGCGAAAACGTCAGACACCAACGACATCAGGCCTGTCCCCCGTCACCCAGGCCGAAGTACTTCACGGCCGTGTCCATGTCCTTGTCGCCACGGCCGGAGAGGTTCACGACCAGCAGGCCGTCCGGTCCGAGCGACGGCCCCAGCTTCAGCGCACCGGCGAGGGCGTGCGACGACTCGATCGCCGGGATGATGCCCTCGGTCCGCGACAGCAGTGCGAACGCGTCCATGGCCTCGGCGTCGGTCACCGGGAAGTACTCGGCGCGGCCGATGTCCTTCAGGTGCGAGTGCTCGGGACCCACGCCGGGGTAGTCGAGGCCAGCGGAGATCGAGTGGGCCTCGGTGATCTGCCCGTCCTCGTCCTGCATCACGTACGACATCGCGCCGTGCAGCGAACCGGGCGAGCCGGCGGTGAGGGTCGCGCCGTGGCTGCCGGTCTCGACACCGGCGCCACCGGGCTCGATGCCGACCAGGCGCACGTCCTGGTCGTCGATGAAGCCGTGGAAGATGCCGATCGCGTTCGACCCGCCGCCGACGCACGCGACGACGGCGTCGGGCAGGCGGCCTGCCTTCTCCAGGATCTGCTCGCGCGCCTCGATGCCGATGATCCGGTGGAAGTCGCGGACCAGCAGCGGGAACGGGTGCGGGCCCGCGGCCGTGCCGAGCAGGTAGTGCGTCTCGTCGACGTTGGTGACCCAGTCGCGCAACGCCTCGTTGATCGCGTCCTTCAGCGTGCGCGAGCCGGACTTCACCGGGATGACCTCGGCGCCCAGCAGCCGCATGCGCGCGACGTTCAGGCCCTGCCGCTCGGTGTCGACCTCGCCCATGTAGACGACGCAGTCGAGCCCGAGCAGCGCGCACGCCGTCGCGGTCGCCACGCCGTGCTGGCCGGCGCCGGTCTCCGCGATCACGCGCTTCTTGCCCATGCGCTTGGTCAGCAGCGCCTGGCCGAGCACGTTGTTGATCTTGTGTGAACCGGTGTGGTTCAGGTCCTCGCGCTTGAGGAAGACGCGCGTCCCGGCGTGCTCCGCGAACTTCGGGGCCTCGGTCAGCAGGGACGGACGGCCCGCGAAGTCCTTCAGCAGCCGCTTGAACTCGCCCACGAACTCCGGGTCGATGCGCGCCTTGTCGTACTCGGCGGCCAGCTCGTCCACCGCCGCGATCAGGGCCTCCGGGACGAACCGGCCACCCCACGGGCCGAAGTGGCCACGTGCGTCGGGATCATGCGGCGTGGGCGTGAACTGGCCCATCGAGTCACTCCTCTTGCAGAACGCCTTATCGGCTCGGCCTCGGGCACGCCGGGTGCGACCCGGCGGTCACGAGCTTGTTCACGGCGGCCTTGGGGTCACCGCTGGTCACCAGGCTTTCGCCGACGAGCACCGCGTCGGCGCCCGCACCGGCGTACGACATCAGGTCGCCGGGCCCGGTCACGCCCGACTCGGCGATCTTGATCGTCTCGAAGGGTAGTCCCGGAGCGATACGGCCGAAAACGTCTTTATCGACCTCCAACGTGTGGAGGTTGCGCGCGTTCACACCGATGACCGTCGACCCCGCCTCCAGGGCCCGGTCGGCCTCCTCCGCCGTGTGCACCTCGACGAGCGCCGTCATCCCGAGGGACTCGACGCGGTCGAGCAGCGACACCAGCGCGTTCTGCTCCAACGCCGCCACGATCAGCAGCACCAGGTCGGCGCCGTGCATCCGCGCCTCGTGCACCTGGTACGGCGAGACGATGAAGTCCTTGCGCAGCAGGGGGATCTTCACCGCCTTGCGCACCGCGTCGAAGTCGGCGAGCGACCCGCCGAACCGCCGCTGCTCGGTGAGCACGCTGATGACCGACGCGCCACCCGCCTCGTAGGCGGCCGCGAGCTCGGCCGGCTCCGGGATCTCCGCCAGCGCGCCCTTGGAGGGGCTGCGGCGCTTGACCTCGGCGATGACACCCACGTTGGGCCCGCGCAACACAGACATCACGTCGAGCGGCGGGGCTGCCTTGGCCGCGCGCTCCTTGACGACGTCGAAGGACAACTGAGCCTCGCGAGCGGCGAGATCCTCACGCACACCTTCGAGGATCGACTCGAGAACCGTCACAGTCTTGCTCCCCTTCCCGCTAGGGGGATGCTAACCCCGGCGGAGTAACGCCCCAGCCACCGGGGGTTCAGTGTCCACGCAGCTAGCCGAGGCCATGCGTGCGTCACATGCGTGAACGCGGATGAATGATCTTCACTCGTTCGAGGAAGGCCCACCGGCCGCCTTATCGTCGGTTGGATCATCTCCACGCTCCAGTGCGCGCCACATGTCGGTCTCGGGGTCGTGCGCGCGGGTCTTCTGCCCGCCCACTCCGATCTTCGGCATCCGGCCCCCCAGTGCTACCTGAAGCACACCGGAGGCCACGACGAGCACGCCACCGGCGATCGCGAGCCAGTGGCCGTTGAACGCCGCCACAACGCCCACGAGGACCAGCAACACGCCGAGGATCCGGCGCGCCACGCCGCTGAGCGCAACCACGGCCGCCACGGACGCGAGGCAGAGCAACGCGACCGGCACCGAGCCCGCGCCCCAGAACGCACCCGCCGCGCCCACGAGCAGGAGCGCGGCGATCCACAAAGGACGGCTATTGGTCAACAGCGGGCCGCATCGTCTGGGCGGTGGCGATCGCGGCCAGCACCGCGCCCGCCTTGTTCAGGCACTCGTTGTCCTCGGCCAGCGGGTCCGAGTCGGCCACGATGCCGCCACCGGCCTGCACGTAGGCCACGCCGCCCCGCACGAGAGCGGTCCGGATGGCGATCGCGGTGTCCGCGTCCCCGGCGAAGTCGAAGTAGCCCACCACGCCGCCGTAGAGGCCGCGCCGGGTGGGTTCCAGCTCCTCGATGAGCTCCATCGCGCGCGGCTTGGGCGCACCGGACAGCGTGCCGGCCGGGAAACAGGCCGCGACGGCGTCGTAGGCCGTCTTGCCGTCGGCCAGCTCACCGGTCACGGTCGACACGATGTGCATGACGTGGCTGTACCGCTCGACCTTGAAGAAGTCGACGACGTGCACCGAACCCGGCTTGCAGACGCGCCCCAGGTCGTTGCGGCCGAGGTCGACGAGCATCAGGTGCTCAGCGCGTTCCTTGTGGTCGGCCAGGAGGTCCTTCTCGAGCAGGGCGTCCTCCTCCGGGTCCTCGCTGCGCCAGCGGGTGCCCGCGATGGGGTGGGTGGTCGCCTTGCCGTCGCGCACCGTGACCAGCGACTCGGGGCTGGAGCCCACGATGTCGAAGCCCTCCAGGCGCAGCAGGTACATGTACGGGCTGGGGTTGGTCGCGCGCAGCACCCGGTAGATGTCGAGCGCGTCGGCGTCCGTCTCGATCTCGAACCGCTGCGACACGACGACCTGGAACGCCTCACCCGCCCGGATGGCCTCCTTGGCCTTCTCGACGGCCGCGAAGTGCTCGGCCTGCGAACGCCGGCGCCGGAACGCGGGCTTCGGCCTGCTGAACACCGCGGCGGTCGGCGGCGCGGGCGTGTGCAGCTCGGTCGTCATCTCGTCGAGCCTGCGCACCGCGTCGTCGTACGCGGCGTCCACGAGCTCCGGCGAGTCGTCCCAGTTGATCGCGTTCGCGATGAGCGTGACGGTGCCCTCGTGGTGGTCGAGCGCGGCCAGGTCGGTCGCGAGCAGCATGACCAGCTCGGGGATCTGCAGGTCGTCCTCGGCGATGACCGGCAGCCGCTCCAGCCGCCGCACCGCGTCGTAGCCGATGTAGCCGACCATGCCGCCGGTCAGCGGGGGCATGCCGGGCAACGGGTCCGTGCGCAGCACCTCGACGGTCTCGCGCAGGGCCTGCAGCGGGTCGCCACCGTCCGGCAGTCCGACGGGCCGCGTGCCCGTCCAGTACGCCTCACCACCGGTCGCCGTGAGCGCCGCGGAGGACCGCACGCCGATGAACGACCAGCGCGACCACGAACGCCCGTTCTCCGCCGACTCGAAGAGGAACGTGCCGGGCCGGTCCGCGGCCAGCTTGCGGTAGAGACCGACCGGCGTCTCCGCGTCCGCCAGCAGCCTGCGCACCACCGGGATCACCCGGCGGTTCACCGCCAGCTCGCGGAACTCCTCGCGCGTTGGGCTCACGGCCCCAAGACCAGCGGCGGCCACAGCCCCGATGACGCTCACCATGTCCGCAATTGTTGCATAAATTCAACATCTGTTGAACTATGACCCGTGTGGAGCAAGTGAACCAGAAACGCCGCGGCCGCCGCGCCGCGGGCGAGGACACCAGGGCGGCGCTGATCGCCGCGGCTCGCGAGGTGTTCACGGAAAAGGGCTTCGACGGCGCGACGGTCCGCGCGATCGCGGCCAGGGCCGGTGTGGACGCCGCGATGGTCAACCACTGGTTCGGCGGCAAGGAAGGCCTCTTCGCCCAGGCGGTCCTGCAGGTCCCGATCGACCCGGCGGAGATCATCAAGCGCCTGCTCGACGGCCCCGTGGACCAGCTCGGTGAACGCATCATCCGCACGTTCCTGACCATCTGGGACGCCACCGGCGGTGGCGCGTTCGCGGCCATGGTCCGGAGCGTGACGAGCAACGACAAGGTGGCAAGCGCCCTGCGGGAGCTCTTCGTGAACACGATCTTCCGCAACCTGACCGGACACCTGGGCGTCGACCGGGCCGACCTCCGCGCGACGCTGTGCGCGACCCAGATGATCGGGCTCGGCATGGTCCGCTACGTCGTCCACTTCGAACCGCTCGCCTCAGCCGACGTCGAAGCCCTGGTCAACGCGATCGGTCCGAACCTGCAGCGCTATCTCACGGGCGACCTGGACTAGCCGTCCGCGAGCAGCACCGTCGCGTCGAAGCACGTGCGGTCACCCGTGTGGCAGGCGGCGCCCACCTGGTCGACGACCAGCAGCAACGTGTCGCCGTCGCAGTCGAGCCGCACCTCGTGCACGTACTGCGTGTGCCCGGACGTCTCGCCCTTCACCCACAGCTGCTGGCGGCTGCGCGAGTAGTAGGTGGCGCGGCGCGTCGTCAACGTGCGGTGCAGCGCCTCGTCGTCCATCCACGCCACCATGAGCACCTCGCCGGTGCCGCGCTGCTGGGCGACCGCGCAGACCAGCCCGTCCGGCGTGCGCTTGAGCTTGGCCGACAGAGCAGGATCGAGCGGGCTGCTCAACGGGTTCCTCCCAGGTGTTCGCGAGCCGGTGCGGTGTTGAGCAGGACCACTCCGTAGATGTGCACGGCGGCGAGCACGCCGGACGCGACGCGGGCCCACACCGGTCCGTTGGCCAGCACGATGACGAGATGCAGCAACGCCACGAGGATGAACGCGATCATCGCCGGGTAGTGCATGAACCGCAGCCGCAACAACAACGCCACCGCCACGGGCAGTTCGACCAGCGCGACGAACGACGGCAGCTTCAGCACGTCGGCGTCCCCGGTGGCGCGCCACAGAACGAGCCCCACTACGAAGAACACCGCTGCCCCGCCGAACGCGACCGCCGAGGCCACCCGCACCTCGACCGGCGTCATCGCACCACGACGCCGGCTGCGCGCAGGCCGTCCTTGACCTCGCCGATGCGGAGCTGTCCGAAGTGGAACACGCTGGCCGCCAGCACGGCGTCGGCACCGGCCGCGACCGCAGGCGGGAAGTGGTCGATCGCACCCGCGCCGCCGCTCGCGATCAGCGGCACGTCGACCTCGCGCCGGACCAGCTCGATCAGCTCCAGGTCGAACCCGGCCTTGGTGCCGTCGGCGTCCATCGAGTTCAACAGGATCTCGCCGACGCCCAGCTCCTGACCGCGCGCCGCCCACTCCACGGCGTCGATGCCCGTGCCGTTGCGCCCGCCGTGCGTGGTGACCTCGAACCCGGTGCCGCCGGGCACGCGCCGTGCGTCGACGGACAGCACGATGCACTGGGCGCCGTACCGCTGGGAGCACTCTTTGAGCAGCTCCGGCCGTGCAATGGCGGCCGTGTTGAGGCTGACCTTGTCCGCCCCCGCGCGCAACAGCTTGTTCACGTCCTCGGGGCTGCGCACGCCGCCACCGACCGTGAGCGGGATGAACACCTGCTCGGCCGTGCGCCGCACCACGTCGTACGTCGTCTCGCGGTCGCCGCTCGACGCCGTCACGTCGAGGAACGTCAGCTCGTCGGCACCCTCGGCGTCGTACGCCCTGGCCAGCTCGACGGGATCGCCCGCGTCGACGAGGTTGGTGAAGTTGACGCCCTTCACCACCCGGCCCCGGTCGACGTCGAGACAGGGGATGACGCGAACAGCCACTGACATGCGCGAAAGCCTACAAGGGGTGCCGTTCCCGCACGTCGCCGACCAGCGCAGGTCACATCAGTCCGAGCCGCTGCACCAGCTGCCCGGCCTCGCTCGACGCGCCAACGCCGAAGTCGGCACCGCGTCCGGCCACCACCGGGCGGTCTCCGCCGAGTCGATCCCGTCCACCGCGACCGCAACCCTTGCTGACGCATCAGCGGGCGCAACGCGGCACTAGGCTCAGTGACGTGATCACTGAGCTGGGCAAAGGCGAGTACCTGCTGCTGACGACGTTCCGCAAGGACGGCACCCCGGTGCCCACGCCGGTCTGGGTCGCTCCCGGCCCCACCGACGACGTGATCTACGCCTGGACCCCCAAGGAGACCGGCAAGGTCAAGCGGATCCGGCGCAGCGGCGACGTGGAGATCGGGCCGTGCGACTTCCGCGGCAACCCCAAGGGCGAGTCGGTCAAGGCTCGCGCGCGGCTGCTTGACGACGACGCCAGCGACGACGTCCGTTCGCGGATCGTCAAGAAGTACGGGTTCATGGGCTGGCTGACCATGACCGGCAGCAAGCTGCGCCGGGGCCGCACGGGCACGATCGGCATCGAGATCACGCCGGCGAGCTGAGCGTCAACCCGAGGTTGACCCGCCCGCAAACGTCAACCTAAAGTTGACGCATGATCCAGTTGACCGACCTCATCGTCACGGTCGCTCAAGAGGCCGACGACGCCCTCGTGCGCCTCGCGAAGGCCGTCGAGCTGAGCGGTCAGCTGAACGAGCTCGGCGACCACCTGATCGGCCACTTCGTCGACGAGGCACGGCGTGGTGGTGCGAGCTGGGCCGAGATCGGCGAGAGCCTCGGCGTGACGAAGCAGGCCGCGCAGAAGCGGTTCGTGCCCAAGGAGTCGCCGGAGCTCACCAAGCCGTCGATGGAGCGCTACACCCAGCGCTCGCGCCGGGTCATCGCCCTGGCGCGGCACCACGCGCGGTTCAGCGAGCGCATCGGCACCGAGCACCTGCTGCTGGGGTTGCTGGACGAGTCGGGCGGGCTCGCGGCCAAGACCATCGCGAAGCTCGAGTCCGGCGACGGCAGCACGCGCATCGCGGTGCTGCACCGGCTCGACAACGAGGCCAAGCAGCGGCCGGAGAAGCAGCCGTACTCGACGCACTGCAAGAAGTCACTCGAACTGGCCGTGCGGGAGGCGCTGCGGATGGGCCACATGTTCATCGGCACCGAGCACATCCTGCTCGGCGTGCTGCTCGAGGAAGGTGGGACCGCGGCCGACGTGCTGCACTCCACCGGAGTCACGCACGCGGCCGCGGCCGCTCACATCGAGAAGATCGTCAACGGACCGCAGCGAGTGCTTCCGGGAGCGTGAAAGCACCGGCGTACAAGGCTTTGCCGATGATCGAGCCTTCCACGCCGTCACGCGAGAGCTTCGCCAGCGCGACCAGGTCGTCCACAGTGGACACGCCGCCGGACGCGATCACCGGCGCGTCGGTGCGGGCGCAGACCTCGCTCAGCAGCTCGAGGTTCGGGCCCGTCAGCGTGCCGTCCTTCGACACGTCCGTCACGACGTAACGCGCGCAGCCGTCGCGGTCGAGCCGATCGAGGACCTCCCAGAGGTCGCCGCCGTCCGACGTCCAGCCGCGGCCCTTCACCCGGTGGCCCTGCTCGGTGATGCGGACGTCCAGGCCCACGGCGATCTTCTCGCCGTGCGCCGCGATGGCCTTCGCGCACCACTCCGGGTTCTCCAGCGCGGCCGTGCCCAGGTTCACGCGGGCACAACCGGTGGCCAGCGCGGCCTCCAACGACGCGTCGTCGCGGATGCCGCCCGACAGCTCCACCTGCACGTCCAGCTCGCCGACGACGCGGGCGATCAGCTCGCGGTTCGAGCCGCGGCCGAACGCGGCGTCCAGGTCGACGAGATGGATCCACTCCGCTCCGTCGCGCTGCCACTGCAGGGCCGCGTCCAGCGGCTCGCCGTAGTTCGTCTCGGTACCGGCTTCGCCCTGCACGAGCCGGACAGCCTTGCCATCAGCCACGTCAACAGCGGGGAGGAGTGTGAACGTCACCCGCTCAGCCTAGCGTCCCCCAGCACGAGGGCGGCCACGCGCTCCTGGGCGTCCGCGGTGCGCGCAAATGTCGCCGGCACGGGCGTGACCAGGAACCCGACGAAGCTCGGGTACTGCTGCGCCAGCGCGAGGTGCATGTACTGCGTGCTTTCAAGATCGGCGTCGGTGCGGTCCGCGCACGGCGCCTGCGGCGACCCTTCCGGCATCAGGAAGAGCTCCTTGCCCGGCGCCCGCTGCTCCAGCTTGGTCATCCGCTCCTCGAGCTCCACGTAGCCGGCGCAGTGGTCGTGGAACGCGACCGCGTCGGCCTCCGCCGGCGGCTGGAACGCGTCGTCGATCGCGGGACCGGCCACGACGAACACGACCTTCTTGCCGGGGAAGAGCTTCTTGATCTGACGCGCGGTGCCGGCGTCCCTGACCACGAAGCCGTCGACGTGCCGCTCGGCGGCCGCGGACGCACCGACCTCGACGAGGTTCAGGTTGCTGTGCCCGCGCACGTCCTGGGCGCGGGCACCGAGGTAGCCGTAGTAGCGCAGGGTCGCACCGAGCCGCTTGCGCAGGTGATCGGAGTTCAGCGCCTCGATCTTCAGGTCGTCGACGAGGCTCGCCGTCGTGGCGCTGCCGGAGCCGAGGTAGACCCACAGCCGCTCGGTCGGGACCTCGGCGCCGAGCGCGATGTTCCGCTGTTCGCCGTTGACGGTGACGTCGAGCGCGGCGCCGGAGAGCTTCAGCGTCACGGCGAACGAGTTGCGCGGCGTGACCGACGTGGACACCACCGGCTTGCCCGGCTGCGAGATCTCCACGGTTCCGTTGGCGCGCAACCGGAAACCGAGATCGATGTCCTGTCCGGACGGATGCCCCGTGATGTTCGCAGAGCGGGCGAGCACGATCGACGACCACCCGTCCGCGGCCGGCGTGAGCTTCGCCGAGATCGTCGAACCGGTGGAGGGCGCGTCGAGGCGCACTGCGGTCGTGTCGCCGCGCATCGACAGCGTTCCTGGCCGGCGCGGATCGTTGACGTGCACGGAGCCGCCCGCGACGCGGCTGTACGTGACGGCGCCGGTGCCCTGGCGTTGTCTGAGGTTGTCGTTGAGGCCGTTGGTCAACGGGTTGTGCACGGCCCCGTCGAAGTTGTCGTGGAACGGTGCCGGTACGGCGAGTGCGCCCCCAGGCACAGCAACGGAGGCAGCCGTCAAAGCGGCTACCGTCAGCAGTCGTGTGATCACGACAAGGTAGTCAACCAGTTCTGCAGCAGCTGCGCGCCCGCATCGCCGGACTTCTCCGGGTGGAACTGGGTCGCCCACAGCGGTCCGTTCTCCACCGCGGCCACGAACTCGTCGCCCGAGTGGTCGGCCCACGTGACCAGCGGCGGCTTGATGTGGTCGGCCGCCTCCAGCTCCCACTTGCGCACGCCGTAGGAGTGCACGAAGTAGAACCGGGTGTCCTCGTCGAGCCCGGCGAAGAGCTGCGAACCCTCCGGCGCGCGGACCGTGTTCCAGCCCATGTGCGGCACGATCGGCGCCTCGAGGCGTTCGACCGTGCCCGGCCACTCGCCGCAGCCCTCGGTCAGCACGCCGTGCTCGATGCCGCGCTCGAACAGGATCTGCATGCCCACGCAGATGCCGAGCACCGGCCGGCCGCCCGCGAGGCGCTCCCCGATGATCCGGGCGCCGCGCACGGAGTTCAGGCCCTCCATGCACGCGGCGTAGGCACCGACGCCGGGCACGACCAGGCCGTCGGCGTCGCGCGCGGCCTTCGGGTCTGCTGTCACCTCGACATGGGCGCCGACCCGCTGAAGCGCGCGCTCGGCCGAGCGCAGGTTGCCGGAGCCATAGTCAAGTACGACGACACGTGCCACGACCACAGGTTAGTCGGTCGGGGCGGCACCCTGCGTAACCGGTATGACCGGCAACACGGTGTTGATCGGTTTCCGGCGCACCAGCTGGCGCTGCAGCGACACCAAGAGGACGACCAGCAGCACGACGAGCAACGCGCTGAGCGTGTAGTACACCACCATCGACAGTTGCAGCAGCACCGTCACCAGCCCCGCCAGCGCGATCAACGGCAGGAACAGCGCGAGCGGCCACCTCTGCGCTCGTGGCGGCTGCAGCGACTCCAGCACGCCGTCCGCCCGGCCCTCGCCGGTGAGCTCGGCGACCTGCGCCACCTCCGCGAGCCCTGCGGCGCGGAAGAACTCCGGGATCGCCTCGCGGCCGTTGTCGAAGTCGCGGATGCGTTCGAGCGCGCCCTTGCGGCTGGCCGCCGGGTGCAGCGCGGTGAGCTTGTCGATGGCGTCCTGCTGCCACTTGTCCTTCTCGCGCAGGTTGACCAGACCGGCCGTCGAGCGGTCGAAGAACCTGCCGACCGGGCCCGACTGCTTGGCCTGCGCCGAGAGTTCGAGGATCGCCTCTCGCGAGCCCCACATCGAGGCGCGGCCGAGCGTGGTGGTGAAGAGGTAGAGCAGCGCGGCGTCGTCGTTCCACACCGCCAGCGCGGCACCGCCCCCGATCTTGCGCACCCTGTTGGTCATGTACGCGGCCTCGCTGAGCGTGGTGGCCGGCGAGGGCAGCAACACCGTGCCGGACTGCACGGGGACGAGCGCCGCGGGGCCCACGTTGCGGCTGTGCATGGCCTTCTGCAGCTCGGCGGCACCCAACGGGGTCCAGATCAACATTCTCACGCGCACATCATTCCTCCTCGGCCGCGCGGGCCCAGGCCGACATGCCAAGAACGTCGCGCTCGGGGAACGGCTCGGTGCGTCGCGCACGGAGAATCGACACGACGCTCTGCCCGGATCCCACCACGAACGCGAGCGTCAACAGCACGTACAGCACCACGGTGAACTCCGTGGGGAACGGCGCCCAGCTGAAGACCCACCCGGACACGGCCAGCCCGGCGATCGCGCCGAGGAGGTGGACGACCGGGTTTCCCGCAGGGATCTGAGCTGCCCCGCTGCGCTCGCCGAAGAGACGTTCCCACCACTGCTTCTCGTGCTGCGGCACGGCATCGTCGACCTCGCCGGCGTCGATCTTGATCAACGCGGCGGCGTCCAGCGCGAAGCCGGCGGACTCCAATGCGATCCGCAGCGCGCTGAGCCCGTCGAGCACACCGTGTGCGCGCACGGCCTCAACGGCGCCGGCGAGCCAGCTCAGCCCGTCCGGCAGACGTCTCGGCGGGGCCGGCTCGAAGATGTCATCAGGACCGAACCGCCACCCGCGCACCGCGCCGTCGGAGTAGACGATCCACGCGGTCGTCTCCGTCCAAACCAGACCGACCCGCACGCCTTTCACGGCGCGCAGGTTGTCCGCCACCGTGTCGGACGTGTACGGATCCGGACCGAGCACGAACGTGCCGTGCGGAACGGGCACCAGCAACCGAGGCCGGGCCGCGCGTCTGCTCAACGCCGTCCGTGTCGAGTCCGGATCTGATGTGGTCCAGATGACCACCCGCGGGGTGTGCACGGTCAGGCATCTTGCCTGACCGTGCGGCTTTTCACCCCTAAACGACGCGAGAAGGCGCGCCGGTCCAGTCATCCCCCATGACTGCGAACATGTTTCTTCACCCCCTGAAGAAACTCCGCACAGCACTCCCCAGCCCCACCACGTCGAGGTCGTGCGCGGCGTCATGATCCTCGGCCGTGCCGTAGTTGCGGAGCTCTGCGTGTCGTTTGACGCCTATACAACGCACGCGGTGCGGGAATAGTTGCAAGGCATCGGAAATCAGATGAGCTGAAGTTCCCTCGAGGTACGGCTCGACCACCATGACGTCGGCGTGGTCGGTGGCGCTCACCGCCTTGACCAGTCCGTCCGAGTCGAACGGTCGGACCGTGGCCGCGTACAGCACCGTGACGTCGGCGTTCTCCGCGTCCACCGCCTTCAGCACGCGGTCGAGCATCGGTCCAACGGCAAGCACCACCCCCCGTTTTCCGTGACGCAGTGCGGTGAATCCCTCACCCACCGGATACGCCTGACTGTTCTCGTGCAGCGAAAGCCTGACGTAGACCCGGTTGTCGCCCATCAAGGCTTCCTTGAGCAACGGCGTGACCTCGTCCGCATGGCCGGGCACGTGCACCGTCCAGCCCGGCAACGTGTCGAACAACGCGACATCGCCCGGCGACTGGTGCGTACGCCCCCACACCGGGTCGTCGTAGGAGGCGCCGATGCTCACGAACACCGCACCCACGTCCTGATGACCGATGTCGAGCTTGATCTGCTCATACGGCCGTTCAACGAGAAACGGCGCATAGCTGTGCACGACCGGCCGCAGTCCGGCCAACGCCAGACCGCCCGCCACGCCCACCATGGTCTGCTCGCGGATCCCGACGTCCACGACGCGTTCGTTCTCCTGCGGGAACTCGTTGCTCGAGATCACCGCCGTCACCACGGCGATCCGCGGGTCGTTGTCGATCTCCTCGTTGACCGTCTTGACGAAGGCCTGGCGCATCGTGGTCATCAGTAGCTCTTCTCGATCTTGGCGACGACCACGTGCGGGCGGTCGTGCGGCGCGGTCAGTGCGGCGAAGACGGCCTCGTGGTCGCGGCCGTCGACCTCGGCGGTCGACCAGCCCTCGACGGCGAACCTCTGCGCGATGCCGCCGGGCCACCCGTACATCGCGGACTGGTTGTCGATCACGATCGCGGTGAGGTTCGCGACGTTCAGCCTGGCCGCCACCGCGATCGCCTCGTGGTTGCTGCCCTCGTCCAGCTCACCGTCACCGACCAGCACGAACGTCCTGCCCGGGCTGCCGTGGATCCGCTGCCCGAGCGCCGTCCCCACCGCGATCGGCAACCCGTGCCCGAGCGAGCCGCTGCTGATCTCGACACCTTTGACGAGCACCCGGTCGGGGTGCTGGCCGAGCGGGCTGTCCCACGACGTCCATTCGTCCAAAGTGGACTCTTCGATGAACCCCTTTTCGGCGAGGACGGCGTAGTACGCCATCGGCCCGTGCCCCTTGGAGAGCAGGAACCGGTCGCGGTCGGGGTCGTCAACGGTCGCCGGCGTGACGTTGAGGACGCGGTCGTAGAGGACCCAGAGCACGTCGATCGTGGAAGCCGCAGCCCACTCGTGCTTCTCGTCCCCGGTCATCCTCGCGAAGAGCTCTGGTATCCGTTGCATGCCACCAACTGTTCAACCTCGACCATGCTGGAGGTCAAGCAGCTACGATGATCGGGTGAGCAAGTTGCCGGAAATGCTGACCATCGGCCAGGTGGCCGACCGCAGCGGAGTCCCCCACACCGCCCTGCGCTTCTACGAGGACCGCGGCCTGATCGCCTCGGTCCGCACCGCGGGAAACCAACGCCGCTACCAACGCTCGGTGCTGCGCCGTCTGGCCTTCATCCGCACCGCACAACGCGTGGGCCTGACTCTGGAGGACGTCCGCGACGCCCTGGCCCAACTTCCCGACAGCCGCACGCCCACCAAATCCGACTGGGAACGCCTCTCCCGCTCCTGGAAGACGGAGCTCGACGCCCGCATCGACGCGTTGTTCCGGCTGCGCGACCGGCTGACCGGCTGCATCGGGTGCGGCTGCCTTTCGCTGCGCAGTTGCGCATTGCAGAACATCGACGACGAGCAGGCGTCGCACGGCCCCGGCGCTCCCAAGCTCAAGCCGGTGCTGGAGGGCGGCACGGTCTAGCCGGTTGCCAGGAACTCCCGCACCGCGCTCAGGTACCCAGCGGGCTCGTCTACGTGCACCATGTGGCCCGCCTCCTCCAGCACGACGGCACGCGCCCGCGGGATCAGCTCCAGCGTCGGCTCGACCAGACCGACCGGGAACGTCATGTCCTGCCGCCCGTGCAGCAACAGCACCGGGATGCCGAGCGCCGCGATCCGTTGCGCCGCATCGGGGAGCCGCGGTGAGACCAGACTCCCTGCCAGGAACGGCCGCGCCCACTCGCCGCCGAACCGGATCTCCTCCAGCCGCCGCAGGTAGCCGGGCATCGCCTCGGCGCGCCTGATGTTCGCGGACGCGGCCGCAAAGGCCTCGGCGCGCACGCACTCTTCTGGCGAGAGGTTCGACTGCCACGGGTCTTCCTGACGTGCCAGGATCTCGTCCCGCTCGGTCCACCCGGCGAAGGCGTCCGGCGGCACCGGCAACACGCTGCTGCCCGACACGATCAGGCTGCGCACGCGCGACGGATGCGTGATCGCGAACCGCTGCGCCACCATGCCGCCGTACGAGTGGCCGAGCACGTCCACGCGCTCGACGCCGAACGCGTCCAGCACGCGGACGAGGTCCCGCATGATCCCGTCCGGGTGGTACTCCTCCTCCGGCACGCGGCCTGACCTGCCGCAGCCGCGCAGGTCGGGCATCAGCAGCCGGCAGTCGAGGCGCTCCAGCGGGTCGCGCAGGTAGCTGTGGTCCCAGTCGGGGCCGCCGTGGATCGCGAGCAGCGTCCGGTCGGTCGTGCCCTCCTGCCAGGCCACGAAGATCTCGGGCCCGCCGGGCACCACTCGGTCACGCAACACGTTCCCCCCGAAGTTTCAGCACACACCAGAGCAGCAGCAACAGGGCCATGCCGCTGAACACGAAGTCGCCGACCTCCGTGCCGCCCAGCTCCGGCTTGACCGGGAACGAGCACCACACGTAGGTCAGCACGGCACCGGCGGCCAGCGCGAACCGGTGCCGCTGGTCCCACCCGTCTCGCCGCGACCAGCGGGACACCAGCACGATCCCGAGTGCCACGACCACGCACCAGATCGCCACACCCACCCATTCGAACCAGTCCGCGCCGATCAGCGTCACCGAACCCCAGTACGCGCTGGTCCCCACCAGTGAAGCGACACCGACCAGCAGCGGCGCGGGCGGCGAGCCGGGCAGCGCCTCGGCAGACCGAACCCGGAACGCGAGCACGACCAGCAGCACGATGGCCACGCCCGCATAGGCGAACTGCCACCACTGGGCCATGAAGCGTTCCTCGGTGTAGTTGCCGTAGAACACGAACGCCGAGCCGGCCAGGAACAGCAGGCCGAACAGGACGAGGCCGCGCGTGCGCAGCCACGGGCCGCGGCGCGACAGGGTTTCGACCAGGGCGATCGGGACGCAGATGCTCCAGATCGTGTGCAGCGCCAGGATCGACTGCACGACCTCGACGCTCGTGCCGAGGAACGGGACGTAGGACGGGCCGGTCAGGTAGTCGTGGCCCGCGTAGGAGTGGTTCCAGATCAGCTGGTCGACCGGGCCCTCCTCGATCAGCGCGTACGCCGCGGCGAGCAGGAACATCGACGGCCAGCCGCCTGCGCGTCTACCCAGCTCGCGGACCAGCACGGCCCCGGCGCCGTACAGCGGGGCGAGCAGGAGGCCCAGGCCCATGTCCGTGATCGGGATGTTGCCCAGGAGGAACTCGCCGACGAACGGCGCGAGGAAGAACAACCCCAGTACCGGCCACACCGGACCCATCGAACCGCAAAATCGGTGGACGTGTTGTGGTTTCCTGAGGAGCAAATGGAAGAAGACAGAATGATCCGCTTGTCGAAGCGGATGTCCAAGGCGCTGCGGCACCAGCCGGAGCGCATCGGCCTCACCCTCGACGCCAACGGCTGGGTGCCGGTGGCCGAACTCCTCGCCGCGCTGAAGGTCTCCGCGGACGAGCTGCGCGAGGTCGTGGACCGGAACGACAAGAAGCGCTTCACGATCGACGGCGACCGCATCCGCGCCAACCAGGGGCACAGCGTCGAGGTGGACCTCGGGTTGCCCACCGCCACGCCGCCGGACACGTTGTTCCACGGCACGGTCGCGCAGTACCTCGACGACATCATGCGTGACGGCCTGCGCCCCATGTCACGGCACGACGTGCACCTCTCGCCCGATCAGGAGACGGCGCGGCGGGTGGGCTCGCGGCGCGGGCGGCCGGTGATCCTCACGGTCGACGCCAAGGCGATGAACGACGACGGGCACGAGTTCCGGCTCAGTGCCAACGGGGTCTGGCTGACCCAGCACGTCCCCGCCCGATACCTGGCCGCGCCGTGAGAGAGGTCGTCGAGACCGGCTACGACGCGATCGCGCGGGCCTACCTCACCTGGTCGGCGCAGATCGCCGACGACCCGCGGCTGCACTACCTCGAAGAGTTCGACAGCCGCCTCGAGACCGGTGCGAAAGTCCTCGAACTAGGCTGCGGCGCGGGCGTCCCGGTCACGCGCAAGCTCGCCGAACGCCACGACGTCCTGGGTGTCGACCTGTCCCAGCAGCAGATCGATCTCGCCAGGACCAACGTGCGCGGTGCGCGGTTCGAGAAGGCCGACATGACGGCACTCGACTTCCCGGACCACACGTTCGACGGCATCGCCGCGTTCTACTCGATCCTGCACGTGCCGCGCGCCGAACAACCCGAGCTCATCGCGAAGATCGCCCGCTGGCTCAAGCCCGGCGGCCTGTTCCTCGCCTCACTCGGCACCGGCACGCCGGACGTCACCGAGACCTGGCTCGGCGTGGAGATGTTCTTCAGCAGCAACCCGCCCGCCCGCAACCGCGAGCTCCTCGCCGAGCACCTGGAGATCGTCATCGACGACCTGGTGACCATGCACGAGCCGGACCCGGCCACGTTCCACTGGGTGCTCACACGAGCCAGAGGACCGCGCCAACCACCGCGATGACGAGCAGCACCAGCAGGATGATCGCCATGAACTTGGCGGTCTTCCACGTCGAGTAGACGCCACCGGCCAGAAAGCCCGCGAGGGCCAGCAGGCCGATGACGACGACTTCCTTCGGCATCAGAGCACGCCCTTGGTCGACGGGATGCCGCCGACGCGCGGGTCGGGCTCCACGGCCGCACGCAGAGCGCGCGCGATCGCCTTGTACTCGGCCTCCGCGATGTGGTGCGGGTCGCGGCCGTACTCGACGCGCACGTGCAGCGCGATCTGGGCGTGGAAGGCCAGCGACTCGAACACGTGCCGGTTCAGCACGAACGGGTAGTTGCCGCCGATGACGAACGAGTTGAACTGCTCCGGCTCGCCGCGGTGCACGGTGTAGGGGCGGCCCGAGACGTCCACCGCGGCGTGCGCCAGGGTCTCGTCCATCGGGATCCAGCAGTCGCCGAAGCGGCGGATGCCCTTCTTGTCCCCCAACGCTTCCCGCAGCGCCTGGCCCAGCACGATCGCGATGTCCTCGACCGAGTGGTGGGCGTCGATCTCGACGTCACCGGTGGCGCGGACGATCAGGTCGAAGCAGCCGTGCACGCCGAACGCGGTCAGCATGTGGTCGTAGAACGGCACGCCGGTGCTGATCTCGACCTGGCCGGTGCCGTCCAGGTCGATCTCCACGTAGACCGACGACTCCTTGGTGGTGCGCTCCACCTTGCCAACGCGACTCACCGGCTGACCTCCTTGCTGGCCGCGAGGAAAGCGTCGTTCTCCGCGGGCGTTCCGATGGTCACCCGCAGGTGACCCGCGATTCCGACGTCCCTGATGAGCACGCCGTGGTCCAAATAGGACTTCCAGACCTCACGTGCGTTCTCGAACCAGCCGAACAGCACGAAGTTCGCGTCCGAGGGCACGACCTGGAAGCCCATGCCCGTCAACGCCGCCACCACGCGGTCGCGTTCGGCGGCCAGCTTCGCCACCGAGCCCAACGTCTCGGCGGCGTGCCGCAGCGACGCCCGCGCGGCCGCCTGCGTCAACGCGGACAGGTGGTACGGCAACCGCACCAGCTGCAGAGCGTCGACCACGGCCGGTGCGGCGGCGAGATAACCCAGCCGCCCGCCCGCGAACGCGAAGGCCTTCGACATCGTGCGCGAGACGATCAGCCGCGAGCCGTACTCGTCGAGCAGCCCGATCGCGCTCTCCTGCGACGAGAACTCCGCGTACGCCTCGTCCACGACGATCATGCCGGTGGTCGACGCGATCAGCAGGCGCAGGTCTTCCAGCGGGATCGACTGCCCCGTCGGGTTGTTCGGCGACGTCACGAAGACGACGTCCGGCCGCGTCTCGGCGATCACCGCGGCGGCCTTCTCCACGTCCAGCGAGAAGTCCGGCCGGCGCGGCGTCGGCGTCCACTCGGTGCGCGTGCCGGCGGCGATGATCGGGTGCATCGAGTACGACGGCTCGAAGCCCAGCGCCGTCCGCCCAGGCCCGCCGAACGCCTGCAGGATCTGCTGGAGGATCTCGTTGGACCCGTTGGCAGCCCACACGTTCTCGGCGGTGAGCGTGACCGACGTCGCCTCGGTCAGGTACGCCGCCAGGTCGTCGCGCAACGCCACCGCGTCCCGGTCCGGGTACCGGTGCAGCTCACCCGCGATCTCGGCCACCGCAGCGACCACGTCCGCAGCCAGCGCGTCCGTCGGCGCGTACGGGTTCTCGTTGGTGTTCAAGCGGTACGGCACGTCGAGCTGCGGCGCACCGTAGGGCGTGCGGCCGCGCAGATCCTCGCGCAGGGGCAGATCGGACAGCTCCACCCGAGCGCCGACGACAGGCTTCATCGAGCGAACCTCGCTGTGACGGCCTGCCCGTGCGCGGGCAGGTCTTCCGCGTTGGCCAGCACGACGACCTTGTCCGCGACGTCGCGCAGTGCTTCCTCGGAGTAGTCGATCACGTGGATGCCGCGCAGGAACGTCTGCACGGACAACCCGGACGAGTGCCGCGCACAGCCACCCGTGGGCAGCACGTGGTTCGAGCCCGCGCAGTAGTCGCCGAGCGACACCGGCGAGTACGCGCCCACGAAGATCGCGCCTGCGGACCGGATCCGCCCCGCCACCTCGCGCGCGTCGCGCGTCTGGATCTCCAGGTGCTCGGCGGCGTAGGCGTTGACGACCCGGACACCTTCGTCGACAGAAGACACCAGCACGGTGCCGGACTGCTTGCCGCCCAGCGCCGTGCGGATCCGCTCGACGTGCTTGGTGGCAGCGATCTGGCGCTCCAGCTCGACGTCCACGGCGTCGGCGAGTTCGACGGAGTCGGTCACCAGCACCGACGCGGCCAGCGGGTCGTGCTCGGCCTGGCTGATCAGGTCGGCGGCCACGTGCACCGGGTCGGCCGTCGAGTCGGCGAGAATCGCGATCTCGGTCGGCCCCGCCTCCGCGTCGATGCCGATCAGACCGCGCAGCAGCCGCTTGGCCGCGGCCACGTAGATGTTGCCGGGACCGGTGACGACGTCGACGGGAGCCAGTTCACCGCCGTCGGAGTCCACGCCGCCGTACGCCATCAGCGCCTGCGCCTGGGCGCCACCCACGGCCCACACCTCGTCGATGCCGAGCAGTGCGGCGGCGGCCAGGACCGCCGGGTGCGGCAGGCCACCGAACTCGGCCTGCGGCGGCGAGCACACCACCAGCGACTCGACACCGGCGATCTGCGCGGGCACGACGTTCATGACCACGGTCGACGGGTACATGGCCAGACCACCGGGCGCGTACAGACCGACGCGCGCGACCGGCACCCACTTCTCCGTGACGGTGCCACCGGGCACGACCTGCGTCGTCGTGTCGGTGCGGCGCTGGTCGGCGTGCACGCGGCGGGTGCGCGTGATCACCTCTTCCAACGCCTCGCGCACGGCCGGGTCCAGCGAGGCCAACGCCGACTCGATCGCTGCGGCGGGCACCCGGACAGAAGTGGGACGAACGCCGTCGAACTTCTCCGTGTACTCGAGTACCGCCTCGACGCCACGAGCCGCGACCGCGTCCACGATCGGACGCACCTGATGCAGCGCCGCGTCCACGTCCATCTCGGCGCGCGGCACGGCGGCGCGCAGCTGAGCGGGAGTCGTGGTGCGACCTCGCAGGTCGATGCGGCTGAGCATGCCCTACAGGGTAGTTCCTGCCGAATTCTGTCAACGGTCAGCCCGCTAACGGCGCTACCTCTGCCTGTTACCGCACGGCCACGCTCGGTTGCGCACCACTCCGTCGCAAACCCCTGCTGATGATGGAGGAAAGATGTTCAGCAAGAGCCGCGGCAAGATCGCCGCAGTGCTCGCCATCTGTCTGCCCGTGCTGGTCGCGGGCATGGCGACGCCCAGTGCCGCCGACTCCGGCCGCTATCTGCTCGAAGTCACCGCGAACACCTCGGCCGAACGCACCCAGATCGCCGAGATCGGCGTCGACGTGCTCGGTGCGACGAAGCTCACCACGGTCTCGGTGGTCGCGGACAAGGCCCAGTACCAAGCCCTGCAGGCGACCGGTCTGCCGATCAAGTACGTCGGCGACTTCGAGCAACAGCTCAAGAGCCTGGGCAAGGTCCAGTTCGCCGACCCGCAGCCGGGCCAGATCGGCACCCAGGACTTCCCGTCCGGCTACACCGGGTACCACAACTTCGCGGAGATGACCGCGGAGCTGCAGCAGACGGTCCGCGACCACCCGAGCCTCACGAGCATGCGCAGCATCGGCAAGAGCTTCCAGAACCGGGACATCTGGGCGCTCAAGCTCAGTGACAACGTGGCCTCCGACGAGAGCGAGCCGGAGGTGCTGTTCGTCTGCGGCCAGCACGCCCGCGAGCACCTGACCGTCGAGCAGTGCCTGCAGATCATCAAGCGCTACACCGACAACTACGCCACCCCGGCGATCAAGAACCTGGTCGACAGCCGCGAGGTCTGGATCGTCCCGATGATGAACCCGGACGGCGCCGAGTACGACATCGCCTCCGGTTCGTTCCGCGGCTGGCGCAAGAACCGCCAGGGCAACGGCACCGACCTCAACCGCAACTGGGGCTACAAGTGGGGCTGCTGCGGCGGCTCCAGCGGCAGCTCGACGTCGGACACCTACCGCGGCACCGCAGCGTTCTCCGCGCCGGAGACCGCCCGCATCCGCGACTTCGTGAACTCGCGCGTCGTCGGTGGCACCCAGCAGATCAAGACGTTCATCGACTTCCACTCGTTCTCGGAGCTCGTCCTGTGGCCGTACGGCTACACCAAGGCGGACACCGACACCGGCCTCAACGCGGACGAGGCCCGCGCGTTCCAGACGCTCGGCCGGCAGATGGCCGCCACCAACGGCTACACGCCGGAGCAGGCGAGCGACCTGTACATCACCGACGGCACCAGCGACGACTGGATGTGGGGCCAGCACAAGATCTGGGCCTACACCTTCGAGCTGTACCCGAGCAGCGGCGGCCTCAACGGCTTCTACCCGCGCGACACGGTGATCCCGGCGCAGACCGCCCGCAACGACCGCGCGGTCGACCTGTTCCTGGGCTACTCGGACTGCGTGAAGCGGGTCATCGGCCAGACGTGCTGACGATCCCGCCGACCCGGTCCAGCGCCTGATCGATCTCCACGGGAGTGACGAAGTAGTGCGGGGAGGCCCGCACTACTTCGTTCAGGCCCCGCACGCCGTCGACACGTTCGTCGGCGTCTCTGACCGCGCGAAGAAGGTCATCGGCCAGACGTGCTGAGGATCCCGGCGACCTGCTCGGCCCGCAGCCGATCCTTGATCTCCATCGCCGGCACCGTCGACGACGCGGCACAGCCCGCAACGACCGCGCGGTCGACCTGTTCCTGGACTACTCGGACTGCGTGAAGCGGGTCATCGGCCAGACGTGCTGACGATCCCGCCGACCCGGTCCAGCGCCTGATCGATCTGCTCGGGAGTGACGAAGTAGTGCGGGGAAGCCCGCACCACCTCGTCCAGCCCCCGCCTCGTCATGTCGATCCGCGTCGAACCGACCTGCGACACCGTCACGGCGACCTGCTCGTCCCACAACCGGTCCTTGATCTCCATCGCCGGCACCCCCTCCGCCGTGAAGGTGACGATGCCCGACTGGCGTTCGCCGAGATCCCGAACCGTGATCCCGTCGATCGCCCGCAGGCCCTCGCGCAAGCGCTTGGCACGGTCGGCGACCTCGGCCTCGATGACGTCGAGGCCCTTGTCCAGGGCGTAGCGCGCGGCCGCGATCATGCCGAGCCGGTCGGCGATGCTGCACTCCCACAGCTCGAACACCCGAGCGTCGTCGCGCAGCCGGTACTCCATGGGCCCGGTCCAGGCGCCGCTGTGCAGGTCCACCAGACGGGGGTGGAGCTTTGCTCGCACTTCGTCGCGTACGACCAGAGCGCCCGTACCGCGCGGTCCGCGCAGCCACTTGCGACCTGTACACGCCAACATGTCGTAGTCGAGGCCACGCAGATCGAGCTGTCCGGTCGACTGGCAGGCGTCGAGCAACACCAGCGCACCGACCTCGCGGGCCGCCGCGGTGATCTCGTTCACGGGGTTGACCAAGCCGCCGTTCGTCGGAACGTGCACGAGCGAGATCAGCTTGACCCGGTTGTCAAGGTTCAGGGCGTCGAGGTCGACCTGTCCGTGGACGTCGGAAGGGATGACCTCGACGACCGCCCCGGTCTCCGCCGCACGGCGCAGCACCGGGATCGCATTGCCACCGTATTCGACCTCGGTGACGAGAATTCGGTCCCCGGCCGACAGCGGCACCGCGTCGAACGCCGCCAGCCATGATCGAGTTGCACTGTCCGTGAAGGCGACCTCGGACGGGTGACACCCGAAGAACTCGGCGAGCACCCCGTAGCCCGCCTCCAGGTCATCCCGGCGTTCTGCGGCGGCGCGGTAGCCGCCGATCTCCGTTTCCCGGCGAAGATGCCCGATGACCTCGTCCACTACCGGAGCCGGAGGGATCGAGGAACCTGCGCTGTCCAAGAAGATCAGATCGCTCACCAGCCCAACTGTGCCACCATCGAGTACATGGGGGATCGCTCGTTCGGGTACAGCGCCCAGGTACGGCCGTTCTTGTGGGTTTTCCTCGTGCTCACACCCGTGGAAATCCTGCTCATCGACCTGCTCGTGCCGTGGTTCTGGTTGCGCGCCGTGCTGCTCGTGTTCGGCCTCATCAGCGGCCTGCTGCTCGGGTGGCTGCTCTGGATGCTGCACAAGTTCAAGCACGAGATCGACGACGAGTACCTCTGGCTGCGGTACGCGCGCGAGTTCGAGTACCGGATCCCGTTGAGAGCCATCGAGAACGTCACGCAGGGCATGACCAGCCGCTCGCTCAACAAGACGCGGTCCGTTGTGGACGGAACGCTCGTGCTGGAGATCGCCAACACCACCAACGTCCGCGTCAGCCTCAACGAACCGCAGGAGATCGACCTCGGACGGCGTGGCGCACATCAGGTGACGAAGATCGAGTTCTGGGCCGACGACCCCGACGGCATGGTTCGCGCGCTGCGAAAATAGGCTCCCCACCATGGTGGAGATCCCCTACGGCAAGCGCATGCGGCCGCGGTACCTGCGGTTCCTGATCATCACGGCGGTCGGGATCGCGTTGGTCGCGTTTGCCTTGGACATCCCGTGGCTGCTCATCACGCTGATCGTGCTCGGCGTGCTGAACGCCGTCGTGTGTGTGGGCGCTCTCTACGTGCTGTACCGCCAGCCGCACACCATCACGGACGGCGAACTGCGGCTGCGTCAGCTGGGCTTCTTCGACTGGCGCATCCCCACCGCAGATCTGAGCACGGCGCAGGTCGCCGAACGCTCCCACAAGGGTCAGCGCAGCGTCGAGGTGATCGGGGAGGCGCTGGTCATCCAGTCGCTGACCAAGACGAACGTCTCGGTGCCGTTCCGCGAGCCGCAGCTGGTCGACCTGGGCAAGACCGGGCCCAAGCAGGTGCGCAAAGTCGAGTTCTGGGCGGACGACCCGGAAAAAGCCGTCCGCGAGATCAACCAGAGGACTACTTAGGCTCCCACTTGTCGAGGTTCCACCACGGACCCCAGGCCAACGCGCCGTAGGAGTTCGGGTCGACCACGGCCTGATAGCCGTTCCACGAGTCACGCAGCACGTACGCGTGCTCGGGGAAGACCAGCACGGCCATCGACGGCGCCGCGACGAACGCCTGCTGGAAGAGCTTGTACGACACCGCTCGCTGGGCCGGGTCGATGAGCTTGCGGCCGTTGTCCAGCGCGGCGTCGGCTGCGGGACTGCCCTGCCCGCGCAGGTCGTAGAGCATCAGGTCCGGGTCGAACGGCGAGCCCTCGCCGTACAGCAGCGCATCGGCTCCCATCCGCGGCCGGATCGCCTCCCACGACAGGCCGGCCAGCTGCACGTCCACGCCCACGGCCCTGGCGTCGGCCGCGAACGCCGTCGCCAGGTCGGCGCGCAGGTCGTCGCCGAGCGGGTACATCAGCGTGAAGCGGGCCGGGACGCCTTCGCGCACCCGGATGCCGTCCGCACCGGGCACCCAGCCTCCCGCGTCGAGCTGCCGGGCGGCCTCGGTCTTGTCATAGCGGAACTTCGCGGTCGGGTCGAACTCCTCGGCCAGCGCGTCCGGCACCGGCGTGTAGGCGATCGTGCCCTTGCCGTCCAGCAAACTGTCGATCATGCCCTGGCGGTTCGAGGCGTAGTTCAGCGCGAGGCGGATGGCGGCGTTGCCGGTCACCGGGTTCGCCGCGGGCAGCCGCACCGCGCGGTAGTCGGCGCTGCGGTGGTACTGCACGAGCAGGCCCGACTTACCGGTGAACTGCGCGGCGATCTTGGGCGGCAGCACCGTGCCGTCGAACTCGCCGTCCTGCATGCGGCGCGCGCGCTGGTTGTCGTCCGTCACGAACACCACGGTCAGCTTCTTGACCTTGGGCACGCCGTCGAAGTACGTCTCGTTGGCGTCCAGCAACAGCCGGTCGCCCTTCTTCCACTCGGTGACCTTGTACGGACCGGTGCCGACGGGCTGGCCGTCCGGCTTCGCCTGCTCGCTGGGCAGGACGCCGAGGGTGAGCAGATGTGGGAACGCCGCGTACTGCTGGTCGAGGGTGAAGCGGACCGTCGACGGGCCGATCTGCTCGACGGCCTTGAGCGTGCTGAACCTGTCCTTCACCGGGTTCTGCAACGCGGCGGTGTAGGTCGCGACCACGTCCTCCGCGCCGAACGTGCTGCCGTCGGTGAACTTGACGTCACCCCGCAGCTTCACCGTCCAGCTCAGCCCGTCCGCGGCCGGTTCCGGCAGGTCGGCGGCCAGCTGCGGCTTGAGCGAACCGTCCTGGCGGTGTTCGACGAGACCGTCGTAGATCTTCGACACGCCCTGCGCGCCGTAGCCGAGCAGCGGGTTCAGCGTGGCCGGCTCGTCGCGGTCGGCCAGCACGATGGACGTGCCGTTCGTGCCACCGTCCGGGCGGGGCGTGGCGGTCTCGGTGCAGCCCGCGACGGCCAGCAACACGACGAGCAGCAGTGGGAAACGCACGGTTCCGGACCCTACAGTGATCCGCATGCGCATCGCTGTGAGTCAGATCAGCTCCACCACCGATCCCCGGTCCAACCTGGAGCTCGTCCGCGACGCGGTGCGCAGGGCCGAGGGCGCGCGCGTCGTCCTGCTGCCCGAGGCGACCATGTGCCGGTTCGGCGTGCCCCTGAGCCCCGTCGCGGAGCCGTTGGACGGTCCGTGGGCGTCTGCGGTGCACGAGATCGCCGCCTCGCACGACGTCGTGGTGGTGGCCGGCATGTTCACGCCCTCTGGCGACCGCGTCACGAACACGATGCTGGTCACCGGGCCGGACATCCACGTGGGCTACGACAAGATCCACCTGTTCGACGCGTTCGGGTTCCAGGAGTCGCGCACGGTCGCTCCTGGCTCCACGCCGCTGACCTTCGAACTGGACGGCGTCACCCTGGGCGTCGCCACCTGCTACGACATCCGCTTCCCCGAGCTGTTCCGCGCGCTGGCGGACGAGGGTGCGTCAGCGGTGCTGGTCGGGGCGTCGTGGGGCGCGGGGCCGGGCAAGAAGGAGCAGTGGGAACTGCTGGTGCGGGCACGGGCGCTGGACTGCACCTCGTGGGTGGTGGCGTGCGGGCAGGCCTACCCCGGCGAACTGGGCTCGTCGGCGCCGACCGGCATCGGGTACTCGACGGTCGCCGACCCGTTCGGGAACGTGGCTCTGCAGCTGGACGACAAGCCCGCCGTCTCGGTCGTTGAAATCGACACCGAGGGGACGGTGGAACAAGCTCGCTCCGTCCTTCCTGTGCTGGCGAACCGACGGCTACGTTGACCTTCATGCGCATCGTTTCGGCTGTAGTGGCCGCTTTGCTGTTGTTCTCCGGTGTCGCCTCGGCGACGCCCTCGCGCGGGGTGACCGCTCGCGAGATCGCCAAGTGGTCCGTCGGCGACCGCGACTACGTCGTCCGCGAGATCACCGTGGCGCCCGGTGGCAGCACCGGCTGGCACCACCACGACGGCACGCTGTACGCGGTGGTGAAGAAGGGCGTGCTGACCCGCACGATGTCCGACTGCACCACCAACTTCGTGCACCACCGCGGGGACGCGTTGATCGAGGAACCCCACCACGTGCACATCGGACGCAACCTCGGCACCGAACCGATGGTGCTGCAGGTGGTGTACGTCAACCCGGCCGGTACGCCGCTGTCGCGCGACGAACCGAATCCGGGTTGTTCGTTCGAGTGAGCTAGCGAAGGTCCAGGCCGAGGTCGAGTGACGGCGACGAGTGCGTGAGACCGCCGACCGCGAGGTAGTCCACGCCCGTCTCGGCGTACTGGCGGGCCACGTCCAGCGTGAGCCCGCCGGACGCCTCCAGCCGCACGTTCGCCGGCCGACGGCGAACGGCCTCCAAGCACTGCTCCGGCGTGAAGTTGTCCAGCAGCACCAGTTCCGCGCCCTCTGCCAGCGCCTCGTCGAGCTGCTCCAGGCTGTCGACCTCGACCTCCATCAGCAGCTCCGGCGCGTGCGCACGGGCTGCCCGGATCGCGGCACCGACGGAACCCGCCGCGGCGACGTGGTTGTCCTTGATCAGGATCGCGTCGCCGAGGCCCATGCGGTGGTTCACGCCGCCGCCGCAGCGCACCGCGTACTTCTGCAGCAAACGCAGGCCCGGCAACGTCTTCCGCGAGTCGCGGACGGCAGCGCCGGTGCCCTCGATCGCGTCGACCCAGCGGGCGGTCTGCGTGGCGATGCCGGAGAGGTGGCAGATCAGGTTCAACGCCGTGCGCTCGACCGTGAGCAGGCCGCGGGCCGGGCCGGTGAGCACCAATGCGGGCTCGCCGGGCACGGCCTTTGAGCCGTCCGTGGCCTCGGTCAGCACCTCGACCTCGGGCAGGTAGCGCTGGAAGGCCGCGCGGGCAATGGAAACGCCGCACAGCACTCCGCCAGCGCGGGGTGTGATCTCCGCGGTGGCAGTGGCCTTCTCCGGCACGGTCGCCAGGGTGGTGGCGTCCAGGCCGTAGCGGAGGTCCTCCTCCAGGGCGAGCTGGATGACCCGGTTCGCGTCGTCCCAATCGATGGTCATGCGACCCCCTCTGCCAGAACAGGATCGGCCAGCACGGGCTGACCGGTCGGGGTGAGCCGGACGAGCTGACTGCGTTGCCACGCCTCGGAACGCGAGGTGTGGTCGGTGCGGACGTGGCAACCGCGCGACTCGGTGCGCTCGGCGGCCGCGGCGATCAGCGCGCGGGCGGCCATGGTCAGCGCCGCGTCCTCCACGAGCTCGCGCGACTCCAGCTGCTTGTCCACAGTGGACACGTCGAGCACCGAGCCCACCACCGCAAGCCCCTCGGCGTCACGGCCGATCGCGGCGTAGCGGGACATCACGCGCTGAAGCATGTCGCGGTCCGCGACGGGCGCGGTCGGCAACGCGACCTCGGGCGTCCTGGCCGCAACCACCAGACCGAGGGCGAGATCCGCGGCCACGGCTTCGGCGGCACGGGTGCCGCAGACCAGGCCTTCGAGCAAGCTGTTGGAAGCCAGGCGGTTCGCACCGTGCAGGCCGGTGCGGGCGACCTCACCGACGGCGTAGAGACCGGTCACGCCGGTGCGACCGTCGACGGACGAAACCACGCCACCACAGGCGAAGTGAGCAGCCGGGGCGACGGGAATCGGGTCCACCGCCGGGTCGATGCCGACCGAAACGCAGGCCGCGTACACGGTCGGGAACCGGGAAGCCATGTCGTGCAACGAAGTCGCGTCCAGGAAGACGTGGTCGTCGACGCCACCGGGTTCCAAAGCCATGTGCCGGGTGATCGCGGCCGCCACGACGTCGCGCGGGGCCAGGTCTTCCAGCGGGTGCACGCCCTGCATCACGCGGGCGCCGGTCGCGTCGACCAGCACGGCACCCTCGCCGCGCACGGCCTCCGTGACGAGCGGGCAGCGGCCACGAGCGCCGCGGCCGGTGTACAGCACCGTCGGGTGGAACTGGATGAACTCGACGTCGGCGGCCAACGCTCCGGCACGCAACGCCAGCGCCAGGCCGTCACCCGTTGCGACAGCGGGGTTCGAGGTCGCCTGGTACATCTGGCCGATGCCACCGGTCGCGAGCAGCACGGCCGGTGCGGAGAGAACGCCGGGCACGCCGTTGCCGTCCAGCACCAGCAAACCGCACACCGCACCGAGCGGTGTCTTCACCGCGTCGACCGCGACGTGGTTCTCCAGCAGGGGAACCCGTCCGTCCACAGTGGCCTTCAACAGCGCCCGCTCGACCTCGGCACCGGTCGCGTCACCACCGGCGTGCACGACGCGGAACGCGCTGTGCCCACCTTCGCGGGTGCGCTCCAGCAGTCCGTCGGGCCGGGCGTCGAACACGGCGCCGCGCTCGCGCAACCGGGCAACAGCAGCAGGTCCGTCGGAGATGATCGCCGTGACCGCAGCGGAGTCGCAGAGGCCCGCGCCCGCCGTCAGCGTGTCCTCGATGTGCCGCCCGACCGAGTCGCCGGGGTCGTGCTGGTCCTCCATGACGACGGCGACGCCGCCCTGAGCCCAGCGGGTGTTGCCGTCGTCGCCCGCCGCCTTCGTGACGACGAGAACGCGAAGTCCCAGCTCACGAGCGTGCAACGCGGCCGTCAGCCCCGCCACGCCCGTACCGACCACGATCAGGTCGGCCCGCGCCTCCCAGCGCGCGGCCATCACTCACCGCCGCCGGGCTGGCCGATCTCGATCATGCGCTGCACGGCACCCTGGGCCCGACGAGCGGTCTCCAGGTCCACGTGCACCTCGTCCAGGCCGTCACGCACGCACCGCAGCAGCGCGGCCGGGGTGATCATCTTCATGTAGGTGCAGGACGCGCGGTCGTTGACGGCGCGGAAGTCGATCTCCGGGGCGGCCTTGCGCAGCTGGTGCAGCATGCCGACCTCGGTCGCGACGAGCACCTTGCGGGCGTTCGTCGAACGCGCGGCGGTGATCATGTCGCCGGTCGAGAGGATCTTGACCTTCTCCGCCGGCACGATGCCCTCGCCGCTCAGGTACAGCGCCGACGTCGCGCAGCCGCACTCCGGGTGGATGAACAGGTCGGCGTCCGGGTTCGCGGCGGCGCGCTCAGCCAGCTCCGGGCCGTTGATGCCGGCGTGGACGTGGCACTCGCCCGCCCAGATGTGCAGGTTCTCGCGGCCGGTCTCGCGCTTCACGTGCGCGCCCAGGAACTGGTCCGGGCAGAACAGCACCTCGCGGTCGGCCGGGATCGAGCGCACCACGTCGACGGCGTTCGACGACGTGCAGCAGATGTCCGTCTCGGCCTTCACCTCGGCGGTGGTGTTCACATAGGACACGACGACCGCGCCGGGGTGCTGCGCCTTCCACTCGCGCAGCTGGGCGCCGGTGATCGAGTCGGCGAGCGAGCAGCCGGCGCGCTCGTCCGGGATCAGCACGGTCTTCTCCGGCGCGAGGATCTTCGCCGTCTCGGCCATGAAGTGCACGCCGCAGAAGATGATGGTCTGCGCGTCGGACTGCGCCGCGATGCGCGACAGGGCGAGGGAGTCGCCGGTGTGGTGGGCGATGTCCTGGATCTCGGGCAGCTGGTAGTTGTGCGCCAGGATGACGGCGTCGCGTTCCTTCGCGAGTCGCAACACCTCGTCGCGCCACGCGGCGTTCGGCTCGACGCCACCGAATACACCTGACGCGGTTCGCTCCACAGTTGCGGTAGCGACCATGACTGCCTCCTCGGTCCAGGTTTTCGCCTGATGGTCGAAAACGTCGCCGATAGTATCAGCCGAGTGGCGGGCGTGGGACATGAAGTTCTGGCAGCTGTGCTGCGGGTGAGAGGTGCGTCACTCCAGGTCATGCTGTGGGAGCGCGCACGGGAGCCGCACGCTCACCGCTGGTCGCTGCCCGGTGGGGAGCTGCGGGTGGACGAGGACGTGGAGTCCTCCATCCGCCGTCAGCTGACCGAAAAAGTCGACGTGCGACAGTTGTCACACGTCGAGCAGCTCGCGGTTTTCAGCGCCCCGGACCGCGTACCCGGACCCCGCGTCGTGGCGACCGCGTTCCTCGGCCTGGTCCCTTCGGACGCCGATCCGGAGCGTCCGGCGGACACCGAGTGGCACTGCGTGGACACGCTTCCTCCAATGGCGTTCGACCACGCCGCGATCGTGCATCGAGCGCGGCACCGGCTCGCCTCGAAGCTGTCCTACACGAACCTCGGCTTCGCTTTGGCGCCACCGGAGTTCACGATCTCGCTGCTGCGCGACCACTACTCGGCCGCACTGGGTTACCGGGTGTCCGCGACGAACCTCCAACGGGTGCTGTCGCGCCGGTTGCTGCTGGAACCGACGGGTGGTACCGCTCCCCCCGGCCCGTCCGGTGGCCGCCCGGCCGCCCTGTTCCGGTTCAGCGCCAAGGGAATCAAGGTGACCGATCCGTTCGCCGTGTTGAGACCGCCGGGATCCGGCCGTCCGGCGGGCGGGAGTGGCACCCCGTAACGTGGACGCGTGGCCGAGACGCTTCCACTCTTCCCCCTGGGCACGGTGCTGCTGCCTGGGGCGTCTTTGCCGCTGCACATCTTCGAGCCGCGCTACCGCCAGCTCGTCGTCGACCTGATGACCGGCTCGTTGTTCGGCCGCACGTTCGGGGTCGTGTGCATCAAGGAGGGCTGGGAGGTCGGCGCGGACAACGTCCGTTCCCTCGAGGACATCGGCTGCTCCGCCGACCTGCTGGACGCCCGCCCGTTGCCGGAGGGCCGCTTCGACATCGTCACGCGCGGAGTGCGCCGCTTCCGCCTGCTGGACGTCGACTCCACGACCGCGCCGTACCTGCTCGGCCGGGTCGAGTACCTGGACGACGCGCCGGTGCCGGAGGCCGCGCTGGAGGTCGTGCCGATCCTGGAACGCGGAGCGCGCGCGGCACACGAGCGGTACTGCGGCGCGGCCTGGCACCGCGAGGACTGGTCCTCCCCCGCCGACGACGTGGAACTGGGCGCGCTGTCGTACCTGCTGGCCGCGGACTGCCTGCTGCCCGTCGAGGACCGGCAGCGGTTGCTGGAGGAGACCTCGCCGGCGCGGCGGCTGCGGTTGGTCCGGCGGATGCTGCACCGGGAGACGGGGATTCTCAGCGCGTTGAAGGCCGTTCCGGTGCCGTTGACCGAGTTCGGGCACGTGCCGAACCCGAACTAGAAGAACCTCTTGAGCGCCGGCACGAGCAGGCTCGGACGTTCCGCCGGACTGTCGTGGCCTGCTTGCTCGACGAGGACCTTCTCGGCCTGCGGCAGCAGATCCCCAAGTGCGTGAAGGGCATTCCGGTGGTGGCGCGCCGACTTGGCGCCGCCGAGCAGCAGCACCCGGCTGCGGAGCGCCCTGAACCGCTCCAGGTACCTGCTGCCCTCCTTGGCGAGCCGGAAGTCGTGCCGCACCGTCGGCGGCCGGCGCGGCATCATTCGCAACCTGCGTTCCCGTTCCGGGCTGATCGGCGGCTCGTAGGCGGCGACGTGCGTGATGCCGGACAGTCGCAGTGCCGCCTCCAGCGCGATCACCGCACCGGAACCCACGCCGAACACCCGCCCGGCGCCGGTGGCCTCCAGCACCGCCCAGACGTCCTCGACCTCGGCCAGGAGGCCGTGTTCGCCACGACCGCGGCGGTCGACGACGTGCACGGTGAAGTCGCTCGCCAGCTCGTCCGCCAAGTCCTGGTAAACGTGCGAGGTGTCCAGCACGCCGTGGACGACGAGCAGGCCGGGGCCCGTGCCGGTGCTGCGACAGCCGATGGTCGTGCCGTCCGCTGAGGTGATCACCTCGTCGCCCCCTCTGCTCGCCTGTCACCCCAACGCCCGCACCCCCGTGAACCGTTGAACCGCATCCGGGACCGGCCGTTCGTCGGATCGTTGAATTGTGGCCTTGTGGGATTGTTGAACAATCCTTAGAGTGAGTGCCACATCACAGTCGACCACTCCTCCACCACGCTGCGAGGTGTCCCATGAGCACGACCACGACCGAGGACACAGGCCGTTTCGCCTGGTTCCGCAGTCTCGGCCAGAAGGGCAGGCGCGCGTTCGTCGGCGCGTTCGGCGGCTACGGGCTGGACTCGTACGACTACTGGGTCCTGCCGCTGAGCCTGGTCGCGATCACCGGCTACTTCGGCCTCACCAAGGCGGAAGCCGGGTTGCTGGGCACGTCCACCCTGCTGATGAGCGCGATCGGCGGCGCGGTGGCGGGCATCATGGCCGACCGCTTCGGCCGTTCCAAAACGCTGATCATCACGGTGGCCGCGTACGCGTTCTTCACCGTGCTGTGCGGGTTCGCGACCAACTACGAGACCCTGCTGGTCTTCCGCGCCCTGCAGGGACTGGGCTTCGGTGGCGAGTGGGCGGCCGGCGCGATCCTCGTGGCCGAGTACTGCAAGCCGAAGTACCGCGGGCGCACGGTGGCGTTCATCCAGAGCGCGTGGGCGGTCGGCTGGGGACTCGCGGTCATCGTCAACACCCTGGTCGCGTCGCTGGCCGACCCTGCGTGGTCGTGGCGGATCATGTTCTGGACCGGTGCGCTGCCCGCGATCCTCATCTTCTACGTGCGCCGCAACGTCGACGACGCACCAGTGGCCAAGGCGCAGGGCAGTCAGAGGGGCACGTTCCCGAAGATCTTCCAAGGTCCGATTCTCAAGACCACGCTGTTCGCGGCACTGCTCGCCACCGGTGTCCAGGGCGGGTACTACACGCTCGCGACGTGGCTGCCGACGTTCCTGCAGACCAGCCGCGGTCTCACCATCATCGGCACCGGCGGCTACCTCGCGTTCCTAATCACCGGCGCGTGGATCGGGTACGTCTGCGGCGGCTATCTCACGGACTACCTGGGGCGCAAGAAGACCTTCGTGCTGTTCGCGACCTCCAGCGCGCTCCTGATCGTCGCGTACACGCAGATTCCCAACGGTGCCAACACATTGGTGATGTTCCTCGGCTTCCCGCTCGGGTTCTGCATGTCCGCCATCTTCAGCGGGTTCGGCAGCTACCTCAGCGAGCTCTACCCGACGCACCTGCGCGGCACCGGACAGGGCTTCACGTACAACCTCGGGCGCGCGTTCGGCGCCGTGTTCCCCGGCCTCGTCGGATTCATGGCCGACCGTCTCGGCATGGGTGGTGCGATGCTGTTCGGGGCGGCGGCCTACGGGATCGCGGTCGTCGCGCTGATCTGGCTGCCGGAGACCGTGAACAAGGAGCTGGAATGACGACCGCGGGCAAGGCACCTGGCCAGGCGCAGGCCAACCTGATCGCCATCCCGAAGGACTGGGCGTACGACTTCCTCCTCTTCACCCACCGCAACCCCAAACCGTGCCCGGTGCTCGACGTGCTGGATGCCGGCGAGACGGTCAGCGCGCTCAAGCAGGACGCGGACGTGCGCACCCACGCGCCGCGCTACCGGATCTGGGAGCACGGCGAGCTCGTGGCCGAACCCGAGAACGCCACGGACTTCTGGCGCGACGACCTGGTGACGTTCCTGATCGGCTGCAGCTTCACGTTCGAGACCGCACTGGAAAGCGCGGGAGTGCCGCTGCGGCACGTGGATCAGCGCAAGAACGTCTCCATGTTCGTCACGGACATCCAGTGCCGGCCCGCGGGACGGCTGCACGGGCCGATGGTCGTGTCGATGCGCTGGATTCCGGAGTCCCTTGTGGACATCGCCCACAAGGTGACGGCGCTGATGCCGTCGGTGCACGGGGCTCCGGTCGGTGCGGGCGACCCGCGGATGCTCGGGATCAAGGACATCGAGCAGCCGGACTTCGGCGACGCGATCGAGCCGGAACCCGGTGACGTGCCGGTGTTCTGGGCCTGCGGGGTGACTCCGCAGGCGGTGCTGATGAAGTCCAAACCGCCGTTCGCGATCACGCACGCGCCTGGTCAGATGTTCGTGACCGACATGCCGGACTTCGCCTACCGAGTGGGGTAGGAACCCGGAGGGCGGTGCCTCAACCGAGGCGCCGCCCCAAGTCGTCCAGGCCGTTCCAGGCCGCGCAGCAGCCGTACGCCAAGGCAGCGGCGAGCGGCCACGCCAGAATTCCCCACCACGTCTCCAGCGTCGGCGCCACGAGCAGGGTGTCGTTCGGCTTGATCGTCGACGGCATCGGGTACGCGCCCGCGGCCAGGTTGCCGCCCAGGTACTGCGCGAACCACGCCGCCGCGAACGAGCCCGCCGTCATGCCCAGCATCACGACCGGCCCGCGCCGCTGCCGCAGCAGCCACACCGCGATGCCGGTGATCGCACCCGCGCCGAGCCCGATCAACACGAACACCATCAGCGCGTCGAGCCGGTGATAGCTCTCCACCCCGATCGGGTAGAACTTGTTGTCCTGCGCCGAGACGATCTTGAGCTGCGCCGGGGCGAGCCACGACCACAGGTAACCGGCGGGCAGCCCGAACGCGAACGTCGTCAGCAGCACCACCAGGCCCGGCAGCAGATCCCGCTTGACCACGACCTTCGGCCGCGGCCGGATGTAGTGGTAGACGTACGGCGGCTCCGGCAGGGGTTCGATGCGAACCGGGGCTGCTTTCTCGTCCATTCGCGAGAGGTTACTACCGCGCGCTGGTGATCTCGCCGTGGCGGCTGCAGCGCGCCGCCCAGCCGTCCGGTGTCACCTGGACGACCATGCGGCGCGCGCACTCCGAGCAGTACCTGGGCGGGTCGATCATGGACAGGCGCTGACGGCAGAACGCGTGGTCGCCGTCAGCGGTGTCCTTCCCGCAGAAAGAGCAGTACGTCATCACAGGAGTCACAGGGTCTGGCTCAGCGCCTTGATCGGCATCGACAGCTCTTCCAGCATGTCGAGGTCCTGCTGGGCCGGGCGGCCGAGGTTCGTCAGGTAGTTGCCGACGATGATCGCGTTGATGCCGCCGAGCATGCCCTGCTTCGCGCCCAGGTCGCCGAACGTCAGCTCACGACCGCCGGCGAAGCGCAGGATCGTGCGCGGCAGGGCCAGCCGGAACGCGCCGACCGTCCGCAGCGCCTCGGCGCCCTCGACAACCGGGTAGTTCTCGTACGGCGTGCCGGGGTTCGGGATGAGGAAGTTGAGCGGCACCTCGTCCGGCTCCAGCTCGGCCAGCTGCACGGCGAACTCCGCGCGCTGCGCCAGCGACTCGCCCATGCCGATGATGCCGCCGCAGCAGACCTCCATGCCGGCGTCGCGGATCATCTTCAACGTGTCCCAGCGCTCCTCCCAGGAGTGCGTGGTGACGACGTTCGGGAAGTGCGAGCGGGCGGTCTCGAGGTTGTGGTTGTAGCGGTGCACGCCCATCGCGACGAGCTCGTCGACCTGCTCCTGCGTGAGCATGCCGAGCGAGCAGGCGATCTGGATGTCGTTGCCGTCCGCGCGAATGGCCTTGATGCCGTCCCGCACCTGCGAGAGCAGCCGCTTGTCCGGTCCGCGCACGGCGGCGACGATGCAGAACTCGGTCGCGCCGGTCTCCCGCGTCTGCCTGGCCGCGCGGACCAGGCCGGGGATGTCCAGCCACGCACTGCGCACCGGCGACGGGAACTGGCCGGACTGCGAGCAGAAGTGGCAGTCCTCCGGGCAGCCACCGGTCTTCAGCGAGACGATGCCCTCGACCTCGACCTCGGGGCCGCACCAGCGCTCACGCACCTCGTGCGCCAGCGCCAGGAGCTCGGGGATCCGGTCTTCAGGTAGCTCGAGCACCTTCAGCACCTGAGCTTCGGACAGGCCGACACCTCGTTCGAGCACCTGCTCACGAGCCTCGTCGAGCACGTCGATCTGTTCCGGAGCTGCGGTCACGGTCTCTCCTCCTCCTGTGGCCTGGCGAGCACTATGCCTCACTGAATCCTTCATCGTGGAGCGACGTAGGTCACTGGACCGCGAACTGAGCCGCGAACGTCTCCGGGTCGAACTCGCCGCCGAACCACGGTGAAAACGATCTCTTGGCCACCGCCAGGAAATCCACAGAACCGAGCTTCGTCACACCCTGGGGCAGCGCGCCGAGCAGCGGACCGCTCGCCGCCTGCGGCAGATCGGCCAGGTTGGTCAGGGAGGCGAGGTCGGGGTGCAACGGCCAGCTGCCGACCACCACGCCCAACGACTCGATGCCGCGCCGTTGCAGCGCCTCGGCCGTCAGCGTGGTGGCGTTCAACGTGCCCAGGCCGGCCTGCGCCACGATCAGCACGGGCGCGTTCACCGCCCACGCGATGTCGGCCAGGGTCGACCCGCTCTCGTCGAACCGCACCAGCAGCCCGCCCGCGCCCTCGACCAGCACCAGGTCGTGGTCGGCGTCGAGCTCGACGACCGCCGACGCCACGTCGGCGGGGTGCACGGTGGCCATCCCCGCCCGTCTCGCCGCGGTGTCAGGCGCCAGCGGGTCGGGGTATCTGGCCAGCTCACGGGTGGTCACGTCACCCGCCAGCCGGGCCACCTCGGCCACGTCACCCGGCTCCCCCGGCAGCAGGCCCGTCTGCGCGGGCTTCAGCACCGCGACCCGTCTGCCTTCTGCCCTGGCCAGCGCCGCGATGCCCGCGGTGACGGCGGTCTTGCCGACCTCGGTCCCGGTTCCGGTGATCACCAGCACGCTCACAGGCACTCACCTTAGGACGTGACCTACCGTGACAGCATGAGTGAGCAACCGATCGTGATGTACGGCGCCGAATGGTGTGGCGACTGCCGCCGGGCAAAGTCGTGGCTGACCCGCAACAACGTGCCGTTCACCTACGTCGACGTCGAGAACGACGACGCTGCTCGCGACAAGGCGATCGAGATCTCGGGCCGCAAGCAGATCCCCGTCGTGGTGCTCCCGAACGGTGAGTTCCTGGTCGAGCCGACCGACACTCAGCTCGCCGCCGCGATCACGCCCTGACAGATCGCCGCGACGTCGTCGTCCGTGCTGATGAACGGCGGCATCGTGTAGATCAGGTCGCGGAACGGCCGCAGCCACACGCCGGCGTCCACGGCCGCCTTGGTGACTCGTGCCATGTCCACGGGCTGATCGAGCTGCACAACGCCGATAGCGCCCAGCACGCGCACGTCTTTCACACCGGGCAACGCGCGTGCGGGCGCGAGGCCGTTCTTGAGCCCGGCCTCGATGCGCCCGACCTCGCGCTTCCAGTCCTGGGACAGCAGCAGGTCGATCGACGCCAGTGACACCGCCGACGCGAGCGGGTTGCCCATGAACGTCGGCCCGTGCGCGAGGACCGGCACCTCGCCCTTGCTGATCCCGTTCGCCACCCGTGACGTGCACAAGGTCGCGGCCATCGTCAGATAACCACCGGTCAGCGACTTGCCGAGGCACATCACGTCCGGGCTGACGTTCGCGTGGTCGGCGGCGAACAGCTCGCCCGTGCGCCCGAAGCCCGTGGCGATCTCGTCGAACACCAACAGCACGTCGTGTGTGTAGGCAAGCTCACGCAGCACGTGCAGGTAGCGCGGGTCGTGGAACCGCATACCGCCGGCACCCTGCACGACGGGCTCGACGATGATCGCGGCGAGCTCGTCGGCGTGCTGCTCGACCAGGTCAGCGAGGTGCTGGACGTAGGCGGTGTCCATCTCGGCCGGCGGCGCGTCCGCGAACACCTGCTGGGGCAGAATTCCATGCCAGAGCGAATGCATGCCGCCGTCGGGGTCGCACACGGACATCGGGTTGAACGTGTCCCCGTGGTACCCGCCGCGCCACGTCAGCAGCCGCCGCTTCTCGGGCCGGCCCTGCGAACGCCAGTACTGCAGGCACATCTTGATCGCGACCTCGACCGACACCGAGCCCGAGTCGCACAGGAAGACGTGCTGCAACGGCTCAGGCGTGATCTCGACGAGCTTCGTCGCCAGGCGGATCGCGGGCTCGTGCGTGAGCCCGCCGAACATCACGTGGCTCATCCGGCCGAGCTGGTCCCGCACGGCCTCGTCGAGCACCGGGTGCCGGTAGCCGTGAATGGCCGCCCACCACGACGACATGCCGTCGACGAGCTCACGGCCGTCCGCGAGCGTGAGCCGGACACCCGAAGCCCCGGTGACGAGCAACGGCTCCTGGGTGCCCGGCATCGGGCCGTACGGGTGCCAGACGTGCGCCTGGTCGAGCTTCAGCAGGTCGTCCACCCGCCGAAGGTTAAGCGAGCTTCACCGGCAGCGTGTGCAGACCGCGGATCAACGTGCTGTCCCGCCACACCATCGTCTCCGGCTCGGCGGCCAGCTGCAGGTTCGGGAACCGCGCCAGCAGCTGCGTCAACGCCACGTCGAACTCCAGCCGGGCCAGCGGCGCGCCCAGGCAGAAGTGGATGCCGTGACCGAACGCGACGTGCCCCTGCGCGGACCGCGTGACGTCGAGCTGGTCGGCGTTCTCGTACTTCTCCGGGTCCCGGTTCGCCGCGATCAGCGACACCATCACGAGCTCGTCGGCGGGGATCGTGACGCCACCCAGCTCGACCGGCTCGGCGGTGTAGCGGAACGTGGCGATGTTCACCGGTCCCTCCAGCCGCAGGAACTCCTCCGTGCTGGCCGGGATCAGCTCCGGGCGGTCCTTGAGGATCTGCAACTGGTCCGGGTTGCGCAGCAGCGCCAGCACGGCGTTGCCGATGAGGTTCACCGTCGTCTCGTGGCCGGCCACGAGCAGAAGGAACGCCATCGACACCAGTTCGGCGTGGTTGAGCCGGTCGCCCGACTCGTCCGCGTGCACGAGCGCGGAGAAGAACGTGTCGTCCGGTTCCTCGTTCGCGACGCGGTCGACGTGCCCGATCAGGAACTGCGCCATCTTCCCGGACGCCTCGGCGATCTGCTCCTGCGTGCCGTAGGACAGCAACGTGTTCGACCACTCGCGGAACTCGTCGCGGTTGTCGATCGGGATGCCGAGCAGCTCGCAGATCACCGTGATCGGCAGCGGGAACGCGAAGGCCTCCAGCAGGTCGACCTCGTCGCCGTCGGTCAGCTTCGCGATGAGCTCGGCCGCGATCTCCTGCACGCGCGGGCGCATCAGCTCGATCCGCCGGGCCGTGAACGCCTTGGTCACGAACTTGCGCAGCCGGGTGTGGTGCGGCGGATCCATGTTCAGCATGTTCGCCGAGAAGGTGCTGGCCGGCGGGCGGCGCTCCGCGTCCGGAGGCGAGTGCAGCTCGAAGACGTGTCCCCCGGCCGTCACGTCCTTGCTGATCCGCGGATCGGTGAGGGCGATCTTGGCTTCTTCGTAACGAGTCACGAGCCAGACCTTGAGCCCACGCGGCAGGTGGACTTCTTGCACGGGCCCCTCGGCACGCAACATGGCGTGCACTTCGTGCGGGTTCTGGACGTAGTCGGCGGGCAACTGGGTGAGTGTCGTCACCTCACCCAGTTAACCCCGTTAACTCATCGCTCGCCACTAATTCTCGAGCGATCCTCAGCGTTGGATCGTCACGCCCCGGATGGTCTTGAGGTCACCGAAGAGCGACGGCGTCGGCTGGACCCGGTAGTTGTCCACCACCAGCAACTCCTTGGTGCGGTCGCGCTTCTGGACCTCCAGGTGCACCGCGACGTGGCCCTCGTGCGACTTGAGCGTGATCTTCAGTTCCTCGATCAGCTCCGGCGTCAACGTCTTGGTGTGCAGGCCGAGCACGAGCGGCGGGTCCGCGTCGGGGTTCATCTCCGCGTCGCTGATGTCGAGCGGGACGACGCCGTCACCGAAGATCGCCATCTTGTCCTCGCGCCAGTTCACCCGCCCCTTCACGCACACGGCGGAGTCGAGCTCCAGGTCGTCGCGCAGGACCTCGTAGGACTTCGGGAAGAACAGCACCTCGATGGACGCGTCCAGGTCCTCGATGACGGTGATCGCCCACGGCAGGCCGTTCTTGTTCACCCGGCGCTCGATCGACGAGATCATGCCGGAGACGATCAGCTCGCCTTCCTTGGGCGGGTCGTCGAGCACGACCGCGATCGGCCGGGGCGCGAACTTCCGCAGGATCCGCTCCGCGCCGTCGAGCGGGTGCGAGGACACGTACAGCCCCAGCATCTCCTTCTCGAGGCTGAGCATCTGCTTGCGCGGGTACTCGTCGGTGCCGAACTTGAGGTGCGCGAGCGGGGAGGTGCTGTCGTCCGGTTCGTCGCCGCTGTCGGCACCGAACAGGTCGAACTGGCCCTCCGCCTCCTTGCGCTTGATCGGGACGACGGCGTCGACCGCGTCCTCGTGCACCTGGATCAGCGACAGCCGGGTGTTGCCGAACGAGTCGAACGCGCCGGCCTTGATCAGCGACTCGATCACGCGCTTGTTGCAGGCGACGAGCTCGGACTTGTCCATGAAGTCCGTGAAGGACGTGTAGGCGCCCTTCTCCTTGCGGGTCTTGATGATCGACTCGACGACGTTCGCGCCGACGTTGCGGATCGCGCCGAGACCGAAGCGGATGTCCGTGCCGACCGCGCTGAACCGCAGCGCCGACTCGTTGACGTCCGGCGGGAGCACCTTGATGCCCAGCCGGCGGCACTCGGCGAGGTAGACCGCCGACTTGTCCTTGTTGTCACCGACCGACGTGAGCAGGGCGGCCATGTACTCGGCGCGGAAGTTCGCCTTGAGGTACGCCGTCCAGTACGAGATCAGGCCGTACGCGGCAGCGTGCGACTTGTTGAACGCATAACCGGCGAACGGGAGAATCGTGTCCCACAACGCCTTGATCGCCTCGTCGGAGAAGCCGCGCGGGTCGTTGCGCATGCCCTCCTGGAAGCCCTCGAACTCCTTGGCCAGAACCTCGGCCTTCTTCTTGCCCATCGCCTTGCGGAGCACGTCCGCTCGACCCATGGAGTAACCGGCGACCTCCTGGGCGATGAACATGATCTGCTCTTGGTAGACGATCAGACCGTGCGTCTCGCCGAGGATCTCCTTGAGCGGTTCCTCGAGCTGCGGGTGGATCGGCTTGACTTCCTGACGGCCGTTCTTGCGGTCCGCGTAGTCGTTGTGCGCGTTCACACCCATCGGACCGGGCCGGTACAGCGCGCCGACCGCGACGATGTCCTCGAACGACGTCGGCTGCATGCGGCGCAGCAGGTCGCGCATCGGCCCGCCGTCCAGCTGGAACACACCGAGCGTGTCACCGCGGCCGAGCAGGGCGTACGTCTCCGGGTCGTCCATCGGAAGCGTGTCGAAGTCCGGGACCGCGTCCTTGCCGCGGTTCATCTCGATGTTCTCGATGGCGTCGCCCATGACCGTGAGGTTGCGCAGCCCGAGGAAGTCCATCTTCAGCAGGCCGATGTTCTCGCACGACGGGTAGTCCCAGCCGGTGATGAACGAGCCGTCGTCGCGGTACCACAACGGGATGGAGTCGGTGAGCGGGTCCTTCGACATGATGACCGCACACGCGTGCACACCGGCGTTGCGGATCAGGCCCTCGAGACCGAGCGCGGTGTCGAAGATCTCCTTCACCTGCACGTCGGTCTCGAGCAGCGTCCTGACCTCGGCGGCCTCGCCGTAGCGCGGGTGGCTCTTGTTGATGATCCCGTTGAGCGGGATGTCCTTCGCCATGATCGGCGGCGGCAGCGCCTTCGAGATCTTGTCGGCGATCGCGAAGCCCGGCTGCCCGTGGTGCACGCGCGCCGAGTCCTTCAGCGCCGCCTTGGTCTTGATGGTGCCGAACGTGATCACCTGCGCGACCCTGTCCGCGCCGTACTTCTCGCTGGCGTACCGGATCATCTCGCCGCGCCGGCGGTCGTCGAAGTCGATGTCGATGTCGGGCATGGCGGTGCGCTCGGGGTTGAGGAACCGCTCGAACAGCAGACCGTGCGGGATCGGGTCGATGTTCGTGATGCCGAGCGCCCACGACACCGCCGCACCCGCGGCCGAACCACGGCCGGGACCAACCCGGATGCCGACGCTGCGCGCGTAGTTGATGAGGTCGGCGACGATCAGGAAGTACGCGGGGAAGCCCTTGTCGATGATGACCTGGGCCTCGAAGTCACACCGCTTGATGTACTCGTCCGGCACCTCGGAGCCGCGGAACCGCCACTCGAGCCCGCGCCTGATCTCCTTGCGGAACCACGAGGCCTGGTCCTCGCCCTCGGGCACCTCGAAGTTCGGGATGCGATCCTTGACGGTCCAGATGTCGTCGTAGGACTCGATCATCTCCGCGACGAGCAGCGTGTTGTCGCACGCCTCCGGCAGGTCCTTCCAGACCTGCCGCATCTCCTCAGCCGACTTCAGGTAGTAGCCGTCGCCGTCGAACTTGAACCTGTTCGGGTCGGTCAGCATCTTGCCGGACTGCACGCACAGCAACGCCGAGTGCGTGTCCGCCTGGTCCTTGGTGACGTAGTGGCTGTCGTTGGTCGCGAGCGGCGGGATGCCGAGCTTCTTGCTGATGTCCAGCAGCCCCTCGCGAACCCGGCGCTCGATGTCGAGGCCGTGGTCCATCAACTCCAGGAAGAAGTTCTCCTTGCCGAAGATCTCCTGGTAGTCGGCCGCGGCCTGCAGCGCCTCGTCGACGTGCCCGAGCCGCAACCGCGTCTGCACCTCACCGGACGGACACCCGGTGGTGGCGATGATGCCCTCGGCGTGCTGCGCGACGAGCTCGCGGTCCATCCGGGGCTTGTAGTAGTACCCCGTCTTGCTCGCCTCGGTGTGCAACCGGAACAGGTTCCGCAGCCCAGTGGCGTTCTTCGCCCACATGGTCATGTGCGTGTAGGCACCGGCACCGGAGATGTCGTCGCCGCGCTGACCGGGGTCACCCCAGAACACGGGCTTCTTGTGCAGGCGGTTGTGCGGGGCGAGGTAGGCCTCGATGCCGATGATCGGCTTGATGCCGGTCTTCGTGGCCGTCTGGTAGAACTCGTCGGCCCCGTACATGTTGCCGTGGTCGCTCATACCGACAGCGGTCATGCCGAGCCGCTCGGCCTCCTCGAACAGCGGGGCCACCTTGGCCGCACCGTCGAGCATCGAGTACTCGGTGTGCACGTGCAGATGCACAAACGAGTCCGCCACCAGCAACCCCCTTGTGTAGCAAGCATTTAAGCGCGAACAAGGGACTGTCACGTCCTGCGCCGGTCAACCCTACAGGCCTGCGCTCAGAACGGTGTCAGGACACCCCGTGCCGAACCTCACCCGCTCGTTGATCTCGATCGGGTACGCGGTGACACGACCCCGCGCGGCGCCAGGTAGCGTTCAATTCGTGGTGGCCCCTGATCCCGTAGACGCACGCCTGCTCGCCCTCCTAGCGGAGTCGGGCCGCGCCGCCGTGCACGAGATCGCCCAACGCCTGGGCATGGACCCCCGCGAAGCGGCTATGCGCCTGATCACGCTCTCCGGCAGCGGCCTCCCTCTTCTCGTCGGCGTCGAATGCGACCCGAACGGCATCCGCCGAGCCCTCGCCAACGCCGCCGCCTACGGCAACTACATGGGCGGCCCGCCGAGCGGCCCCTACTCCGTGCACCAGAGCGGCCCCCACCAGGTCCCGTACGCGCAGCAGCCCCCGATCAGCCAGCCGTTCCCGGCCCAGCCCCAGGCAGCACCGCAGCAGACCACCTGGGGCCCGCCCCAGTCCGCGGGGCGGGTGCGTGCGGACCAGCCGCAGCCCAGGCCCGTCTCGCGCACCGGCAAGATCGGCGCGGCGCTGGAGGCCGACAGCCTGGAGGGCGCGCACCTCTCGATCCAGCTGGTCGAGGTCGTCGACCCGGCGGACTTCCTGTTCACGGCGGCCGGATACAAGCTCGCCGAGGGCGAACGGTCCGTCGTCGTGCACACCGAGGTGATGAACACCTCGCAGGTCCCGTACACGTCGTTGCCGGACATGTACCTCGTCCTGGTCACCAAGACCGGCGAGACCGTGACGAAGGCCCCGGTGTCGTTGTCCTCGCGGCCCGCGCACAAGCTGGGTGTGCAGCCCGGTGAGACCGCCGGCGGCCACACCGTCTTCGTGCTGCCGGACACGACCGAGGTCATCCAGGTCCGCTGGAGCGTCCGTCCCGAGGTCGACCTCAACACGCTGGTGTGGACCGTCGAGGACTGAGCACGTCCAGCGCCGCGGCGTGCAGTCCTGGCGCGGCGGCCACGTACTCGCTGCTGGTCACCGTCCACGGTTCGCCGTCTAGGTCGGTGACGACTCCGCCCGCTTCCTGCACGAGCAGCACACCGGACGCGTGCGAGCGCACGTTGTCGTACTGCCAGTGCAGATCCATCCGACCAGCGGCGACCTGCGCGAGCTGATGGGTCACCGGCACGGAGATCCGGACGTAAAGCGCCTCCTTCGCCATCGCGCTGTACGACGCGCCCACCCGGTCCGCCATCTCCGGTCCCTGACCTGGCTGGGCCTGGCCGGTGCCCGCCAGCGCACCGTCCAGTGAGGTCTTGCCGGAGACCTTCAGCCGCACGCCGTTCAGGAACGCGCCGCCGCCCTCGGTCGCCGTGAACATCTCGTCGGACAACGGGAAGTACACGACGGCCAGCACCGGACGGCCGTCGCGGACCAGGCTCACGCCGATGTTCCAGTCGGCCATGCCGTGGACCGCGTTCAGGTTGCCGCCGACCGGGTCGATGAGCCACCACTCCCCCGGCTCCAGCGGACCGGAAGCGTGCTCGTCGTTGAGCCAGCTCGCACTCGGGCGAATCTCGGCCAGTTCGGGCTTCAGCAGGTCGACCACGGCGGCATCGTTGGCCTGCAGCGCCGGGAGCAGCTCGGTGAGGCTCGAGGTGCGGGACTCCGTCGAGTACCGCTTCAGCACGCGCGCTCCGGCACGGCGGACGGCGGCGGTGGTGGCGGGGAGCATGGTTTCCTCCAAGATTGACTGTCATGCAAGCGGATCTGAACCTGTTGACCGTGCTGGACGCCCTGCTCGAGGAGGGCAGCGTGATGGGGGCGGCACAGCGGCTGCACCTGTCGTCACCCGCGGTCAGCCGCACGCTCGGCCGGATCAGGAAGGTGACCGGCGACGACATCCTCGTGCGGACCGGCCACACGATGACGCCGACGCCGTACGCGTTGGGGATCAGGGAAGAGGTGCACCGGCTGGTGCGGGAGGCCAACGCCGTGCTGTCGCCGAGCCGGGAACTGGACCTCGCCGCGCTCGACCGCACGTTCACCGTGCAGTGCCACGACGCGCTGACCTCGTCGTTGGTGCCGGTGCTGGTAGGCAGGATCGCGGAGCAGGCACCTGGCGTGCGGTTGCGGGTGCTGGCCGAGCATTCCGCCGACACCGACGGCCTGCGGCACCGGGTCGACCTGGAGCTCGGCGGCGGCACCCCGGACCTGCCCGAGTTCCGCTCCGAGACGCTCGGCACCGATCCGCTCGCCGTGGTCATGCGGTCCGGTCACCCGTGCGCCGGCCACCTCGACCTGGCCGGCTACGCGGCCCAGCCGCACGTGCTGGTCTCCCGGCGCGGCCGGCTCACCGCCCCGATCGACGACCTGCTGGCGTCGGAAGGCTTGCACCGCAAGGTGATCGCGACCGTGGCGACGGTCGGGGCGGCCCTGCAGATCGCGGCCGCGAGCGACGCCCTGGTCACCACCACGGCGATCCTCTGCCGCCCGCTGGTCGAGGCGTTCGGGCTGATCACCCGGCCGTTGCCCGCCGAGTCACCGGACGCGCCGATCAACTGCAACTGGCACCAGCGCTACGACTCGGACCTAGCCCACGCGTGGCTGCGCGACCAGGTGCGGACGACCCTCACCCAAGTGCTAGCGCCGTGACCGGCGCCCTTCGCCGCGTCTTCCGGCGCTCAGCAGGGCACCTCGCGGCACCGGCCCACGCCCACAGCCGACCAGGATGAGGACGCGGGGCCGGCACCACGATGCACCCGTCTGAGCGGCGAAACACGGGGCGAAGGCTGCCGGTCACGGCACTAGCGCGATCACGCCTGGGAAACGCGGATCTTCGGCCTCGTCGAGCATGGCGGCCGCGACGGTCTCCCTGCTGACCTTCGCGCCGAGATCGAACGGCGGCGCCTCGTCCAGCCCGACCGTGCGCCGACCGGGGCTCTCCGGTTCGTCGCTGAGCACCCCGGCGTGGAAGACGGTGCCCCCGGCGGCGAGGACGGCGTTGTCGGCCGCGATCTTGTCCGGGATCCGGTCGCCCAGGAACTTCCAGAGCACGGCGGCGCCCTCGCCCGCCGCCTCGGCCGACGCGCCCGTTCCGTACGCGCCGAGCCAGATGATCCGGCGCGGCCCGGCTGCGACGACCGCCTTGGCGCCGTCGAGCAGCACGCCCGCGCGGTCGGTGCCGAGGCCGGACAGGACGACGGAGTCCGCGCCGACGACCGCCGCGATGCTCGCCGGGTCGCTCACATCCCCGGCGACGCCGCGCAGGTTCGGGTGTTCCAGGCCGATGTTCCGCGGATCACGGGCGATCGCGGTGACGGTGTGACCGCGCTCCAGGGCCTTGCGGGTGAGAGCGAGACCGGTCCGGCCGGAAGCCGCGAGAATTGTCAGGTGCATGCGGAAAACGCTATTGAGCACACCGATTAACATCAAGTGCAACGTCGTCAACCGGTGATTTACCCAGGCGCAATCAGCCTTCTTCGCGGAGCTTTTCCAGCGAGGACGCGAGGTCCGCTGGGTATTCCGACGTGTAGGTGACCCACTGGCCGTCGGCCGGGTGGTGGAAGCCGAGCTGCCGCGCGTGCAGCCACTGCCGGGTGACGCCGAGCCGCTTGGCCAGCGTCGGGTCGGCCCCGTACGTCAGATCGCCCACACACGGGTGGTGCAGCGCCGAGAAGTGCACACGAATCTGGTGCGTGCGCCCGGTTTCCAGGTGCACCTCGACGAAGGACGCCGCCCGGAACGCCTCGATCACCTCGTAGTGGGTGATGGACGGCTTGCCGGAGTTCATCACGGCGAACTTGTAGTCGTGCTTCGGGTGCCGGTCGATCGGCGCGTCGATGGTGCCCTTGATCGGATCCGGGTGGCCCTGCACGATCGCGTGGTAGACCTTGTCGACGGTCCGCTCTTTGAAGGCGTGCTTCAAAGCCGAGTACGCCGACTCCGACTTCGCGACGACCATCACGCCCGTGGTGCCGACGTCGAGCCGGTGCACCACACCCTGGCGCTCGGCAGCTCCCGACGTGGCGATGCGATGACCAGCGGCCGCGAGCCCACCCACGACGGTCGGACCCGTCCAGCCCGGCGACGGGTGCACGGCCACACCCACGGGCTTGTCGACGACGATGATGTCGTCGTCCTCGTGGATCACGATCAGACCCTCGACCGGGATCGCCTGCACGGTGATCGGCTGTGGGGGCGCGGGCAGCGTGATCTCCAGCATCGCCCCGGCCGTCAGCCGGTCTGACTTGCCGACGACCCGCCCGTCGATGAGCACGTCGTCCGCGTCGGCAATCGCCGCCACGACAGTCCGCGACAACCCGAGCAACTTGGCGAGGCCCGCGTCAACGCGCATGCCGTCCAGCCCGTCGGGAATCGGCAGCGTTCGGTATCCGCTCACGCGTCGACCTTCTTCTCTTCTTTGTGAACGGTCCCGTCGTAGTCGTGCTGCATGAGCGCCAGCACCACGATCGTCACGCCACCGCAGACGATCGCCATGTCGGCGACGTTGAACACCGGCCACACGCGGCCGAACGGGTCGAAAAGCGACAGGAAGTCCACCACGTGGCCGCGCATCGGGCCCGGCTGCCGGAACAGCCGGTCGGCGAGGTTGCCGACGGCACCGCCCAGGACCAGGCCCAGGCCGATGGCCCACGGCTGGGAGCGGAGGTTGCGCGAGATCCACAGGATGAACCCGGCGACGCCCAGCGCGATGAGTGCCAGGATCCACGTCATGCCCTCGGCCATGCCGAACGCGGCGCCGGGGTTGCGGACGAACGTCAGGTAGAGCACGCCGCCGAACAGCTTGATCGGGTCGGCACCCTCGAGGAACGCCACGGCCAGGACTTTCGTGAGCACGTCCAGGGCCAGCACGACGCCCGCCAGGATCGCGAGGATCGTGGTCCGCGGCTCCGGCAGCGAACCCGTGATCGAGAACTCGGGCTCGACGACGTCGTCGTCGGCCACGACACGCTCGGCGGGCTTCTCCTCGGCGGGCTTCTCCTCGGCGGCCTTGCCGGTCTCGACGGCTTTGCCCGCCTTGGCGGCCTCGGCGGCTGCAACCACCTCGATGGCTTCGGTGGCTTCGGCTGCCTCGACGGCCGCGACCGCCTCGTCAGCCCACGAGGTATCGGGTTCCTCGACCGGCTTCGGCGCGCTGACCTGCTCCTGCGCAGGGTCGGCGGCAGCCTTCTCGGCGGCCTTGGACTCGTCACTCACCAGGTCATTGTCCACTACCGGAACTACGCGAGGAACGGCGGCAGGGTTCGGCTGTCGTCCTCGGGCACCCAGCGGCCGTCGCGCTGCGTGTAGGTCCACTTCGGACCTTCGGTGACCAGAGTGCGCAGCGCCGCCACCAAACGGTCCACGTGCTCGGTCGTCGTGCCCAGGCCGATCGACGCGCGGACGGCGCGCTCCTCGTGCGATCCGACCTGCTTGACGAGCCGGCCGACGATCACGTGCGCGCAGAACGCGCCGTCGCGGACGCCGATGCCGTACTCGCAGGAAAGCGCCGCCGCGAGGAAGCCCGCGTCGAAGCCGGAGATCGTGAAGCTCACGACGCCCACCTTGTCGGCGTCGGTCAGGATCGACAGCTCGCGGAAGCCCGGCACCCCGCGCAGCCCCTCACGCAGCCGCTGCAGCAGCTCCTGCTCGTGCGCGACGGTCTGCTCCCAGTGCCGCGACAGGATCTCGCAGGCAGCGGCCAGCGCGTGCACGCCGACTACGTTCGGGCTGCCGGCCTCGTGCCGCTCGGGCACCGCGGACCAGGCGACGCCCAGGCGGTCGCCGTGGTCGGTGACCTTCGAGGTCGCACCGCCGCCCACGAGGTACGGCTGGGCTTGCTGCAGCCAGTCCGCGCGGCCGACCAGCACACCCGCACCGAACGGCGCGTAGATCTTGTGGCCGGAGAACGCGATGTAGTCGACACCCAGCTCACGCACGTTGATCGGTCGGTGGGGCGCGAGCTGCGCGGCATCCAGGGCGATGCGCGCGCCGTGCGAGTGAGCGACCCGAGCCAGCTCCGCGACCGGCCACAGCTCACCCGTGACGTTGGACGCCCCGGTGACGATCACGAGCCGAGGACCGACCGGGGCGGCGGCCAGAGCCCGGTCCAGCGCAACAACAGCAGCAGCGGCGCCGAACGCAGTGTTTGATTCTTTGGCGAGTGCGGGAATGCGCTGAACGTTCGGCCCACGCCACGGCAGCAGAGCAGCGTGGTGCTCGCTGTCGAAAAGCACCACTGCGGTGCCGCGAGGAACGCTGCGCGCCAACAGGTTCAGCGAATCGGTGGTGTTGCGGGTGAAGACGACGGTGTCGGACGAGTGCGCGCCCACGAACTTGCGGATGCGGTCACGCGCCTGCTCGTAAACGCGGGTCGAGACCTGCGAGGCGAACCCGGCGCCGCGGTGCACACTCGCGTACCAGGGCAGCAGCTCGTCGACCGCGTCGCGCACCTCCTGCAGACACGGCGCCGAAGCCGCGTGGTCGAGGTTGGCGTAGCTGACGCGCTCGCCGGTGACGAGCGGAACCCGCAGGTCAGAGCCGACGACAGCCGGGACCGTGGTGACCGTGCCAGGGGTGATCGCGAGCGTCATCGAGCTGCCTCCGAGGCCAGGGGCCCCGTTTCGCGAAGGCCCGCGCTTGACCGGCGCCCCACGCGCCGGACCAGGTCCTCACCAAGGGCACCCCACCGCGGTTGGAGGGTTGCCGGCCAGCAAGCTTGGGCTTGACGCTGGCTCTCATGACCTGCCGATGACGTTAGCGGAGCCCACAGCCAGGAGTCGACCTCTGATCACATGCTGAGAAGCCTCGCAGACCGACCTATTCGCCGGTCTCGCCCTTCCACCGTGCGTAGCGGCCGGCCCGGTCGACGGCACGTATGCGCCGCTCAGTGGCGTCGCGCGATTCTTCGGTGGTGACGATGAGCAACTGGTCGTCGGTGTTCAGCCGGGTCGTCGGCTGTGGCGTGAAACTCTTCCCGGCCCGCACCACGAGGCTCACCGTGGCACCGCTCGGCAGCCGCAGCTCGGACATGTAGACGCCGTGCAGCTTCGACCCGCGCTGGATGTGCACCTGCAGCAGCTCGGCACCGAGCTCGTCCAACGGCGAGGCGTCGACCTGGACCTCCTGCGCCTCCCCCGTGCGCACCAGGCCGAGCCGCCGCGCGAGGAACGGCAGCGTCGTGCCCTGCACCAAGGTCAGCACGATGACCAGCACGAACACCGCGTCGACCAGCTCGCGCGCGCCCTCGACGCCCTGGATCAACGGGATCAGCGCGAACACGATCGGCACCGCACCGCGCAGCCCCGACCACGAGAGGAACGCCTGCTCCCGCCACGGCACCTTGAACGGCAGGGCGGCGAGCACGACGGACAGCGGCCGCGCCAGGAACGTCACCACCACCCCCGCGATCAGCGCGGGCACCAGCACGTCGAACAACCGCGACGGGGAGGCGTAGAGGCCGAGTAAGACGAACAGCCCGATCTGGGCGAGCCAACCGAGGCCCTCGGCGAACGAGAGCGTGTCGGCGCGGTGCGGCAAGCGCGCGTTGCCGAGCACCAGAGCGGCGACGTAGGTGGCGAGGAACCCGGACGCGTGCGCAAGATCGCCCGCCGTGTAGGCCATCACGCACACCGCCACGGTGGCGAGCGGGTACAGACCGGTGGCCGGCAACGCCGCGCGTCTCAGCCCGGCCCCGCTGAGGAAGCCGAGCGCGACGCCGATGAGCGCGCCCGCGGCCAGTTCGTAGAGCACCAGCAACGGCGCGGTCCACGTGATCTGGTCCGAGGATGCCAGCAGGACGACGGCGATGTAGACCGGCGCGTCGTTGAGGCCGGACTCGAGTTCGAGGGCGCCCGTGAGCCGTGGTCCCACGCCCAACGACCGCAGCACGCTGAAGACGGCCGCAGCGTCCGTGGACGACAGCACCGCGCCCCACAGCAGCGCCATCCGCCAGTCGAGGCCGAGCAGGTAGTGCAACGCCGTGCCGGTGATCGCCACGCTCACCGCAACGGCCACTGTGGACAGTGCCACGCCTAACCACAGCGACGTCTTCACGGCGTGCCAACGGGTCGTGAGCCCGCCCTCGGTCAGGATCAGCACGAGTGCCGCGATGCCGAGGGACTGCGTGAGGTCCGCGTCGTCGAACTTGATGCCGAACACCGACTCGCCCAGGAGCACGCCGATGCCGAGATACAGCAACAACGAGGGCAGGCCGAGCCGAGTCGACACCCGCACCGCGATCACGGAGATCAGCAGAACGGCTGCGCCGATGCCCAGCACGACCGTGATGTCACCCACCTGGACCATTCTGGTTGATCACCACCGGATTGGACGAATCAGGCGCGTTAACAACACCAGCCATTCGCACCTACCTCGTTCATGCGCAGCGGAGCATGTTGATCAGTGGCTCAATCCCAACCCTGCACGGAGTTGAACCATGAGGATCCTCATCGCACTGGCGGCCGCCTTGACGGTGGCCGGAACCACGACGGCGGCTCAGGCGGCACCGACCGTCCTGGCAGCACCGAACATCAACGTCGCGAACGTCCAATCGCACCTCAACCAGTTCCAGTCGATCGCGAACGCCAACGGCGGCAACCGCGCGCATGGACGTCCGGGGTACCTGGCCTCGGTGAACTGGGTGAAGAGCAAGCTCGACGCGGCGGGCTTCACCACGCGGGTGCAGTCGTTCACCTACAACGGCGCCACCGGCTACAACCTGATCGCCGACTACCCCGGCGGTGACGCGAACAACGTCGTCATGCTGGGCGGCCACCTCGACAGCGTCACCTCGGGCCCCGGCATCAACGACAACGGCACGGGCTCCGCGTCGATCCTGGAGGTCGCCCTCCAGATGAAGGCCACGAACTTCAAGCCGGCCAAGCACGTGCGGTTCGGCTGGTGGGGCGCGGAGGAGCTCGGCTTGCGGGGCTCACGGGCGTACGTGGCCTCGTTGCCCGCCACGGAGATCTCGAAGATCAAGGCGTACCTGAACTTCGACATGACCGGCTCGCCGAACCCCGCCTACCAGGTCTACGACGCCTCCCACTCCACGTTCCCGCCGGGTTCGGCGGCGTTGCAGCAGCGACTGCAGGCGGGTTTCACGTCGCTGAACGTCCAGTCGGAGCTGGTCGACGTCCAGGGCCGCTCCGACCACGGTTCCTTCGCCGCGAAGGGCATCCCGGTCGGCGGCACCTTCTCCGGCGCCGAGAAGACCAAGACCGCTGCCCAGGCGGCGAAGTGGGGCGGCACGGCCGGCCAGCGCTTCGACCGTTGCTACCACCAGGCCTGCGACACCACGTCGAACATCAACGCCACGTCACTCGACCGGCACGCGGACGTGATCGCCTACGCGTTGTGGGCGACCGCAGCCTGAGTCAGCACCTGCACGGCCTCGTCGAGCACCGGTTCGACGAGGCCGGGCACGGTCGCGAACATCTGCACCTGCCCCAGGTAGAGACTGAACGCGATCAACGCGCGCTTGCGCGCGTGGTCCTCGTCGAACCCGAGCTGCTCGAACAGCTCAGCCAGGTAGCCGATCCGCTTCTTCGTGACGCGCTGCAGGACCGGCGCGATCACCTCGTTCTCCGCACCCGCCAGCAACGCCAGCTCCACCGAACCCTCGCGGTCGCGGTCGAGCACCGTGCCGAACAACGTCCTGAGCTTGTCGTGCGGGGTCTGCTCGGCCTCGACCAGCTCGATGACCTTCTCGGTGTGCTCCCGCTCCCACCGCTCGGCCGTGGCCTTGAGCAACGCCTCCCGGTTCGGGAAGTGGTGGTAGACGCTCCCCTTCGTCGCCCCCGCCCGCGCCGCGAGCGGCTCGATCGCGACGGCCTGCAGCCCGCCCTCGGCCAGCGCTCTCAGCGCTATCTCAGTCCAGTCGTTGCGATTCCTCCGCACCACGCTTCCATACGCTACCGTACGGTTCAGGAACATACGGTTGCGTATGGAAGGGGCGAATCATGATCAAGAACGTCCACACCCGAGACCTCGGCGTGCCCGCCGGCCAGTTCGTCGAGCGCATGCCGGAGCTGTGGCCGCCCGCGTGGGGCAAGCAGGAGTTCGACCGGCCGCTGGGCGTCGGCGCCGACGGCGGCCACGGCCCGATCCGCTACCACTGCACGGACTACACACCGGGCGAGTCGATCACGTTCGCCTTCTCGGACGGCGAAGGCACGCACACCCTCTCCGCGTCGGGCACCGTCGTGCGCCACGAGCTCATCGGCCACTTCAGCTTCGCGAACCGGGTGCGCTGGGCGCTGGTGATCCGCTGGCTGCACGACGCGTGCCTGGAGGACCTGTTCGACAACTTCGAGCAGGCAGCGGGCCGCGTACCCGCCGCGCCTGCGAAGTGGTCGCTCTGGGTCCGGCTGGTGCGGCGAACGTTTCGGCTGAACAGCCGTCAGCCGGCGCGCACCAGCAGCTGAGCCTGCCGGAACCGCTCACCCTCCTGCGGCTCCCGCACCATCCGCGCGACCTCGGCGAGACCGGCCTGCCGCAGCAGGTCCGCGAGGCTGTCGGGCGACCACCGGTAGGCGAGCGTCACCTTGTGGTCGAACTCCTGTGGCTGCGGGTCGTCTCCGGCGAAGAACCCGAGCAGCAGGTGGCCGCCCGGCTGGAGCACCCGCGCGAACTCCGCGAACACGCCCGGCAGCTGCGGCGGCGGTGTGTGGATGACCGAGTAGAACGCGAGGATGCCGCCGAGCGCCCCGTCCTCGACGTCCAGAGCCGTCATCGACCCCTCGTCGAACCTGAGGCCCGGATGTGCTTGGCGGGCAAGGGAAATCATCTCGGACGACAGGTCGATGCCGAACGCGTCCAGGCCGAGCCCGTGCAGGTGCGCGGTCAGATGACCGGGACCGCAACCGATGTCGGCGACCGGTCCACCGGCCCGCACCAGATCAGCGAACGCGGCCAGCAGCGCCCGTTCCAGCGGCAGGGTTTCGAGGATGTCGCTGAACAGCTCGGCGTAAAGGGTTGCCACGGCGTCGTACGCAACTTTGGTGTCCTGCAAGGAGAACTGGTCGGTCACGACTGAAGACCGTACTGCCTCTGGGGGCGAGGCGGCATCGCCTCGCCCCCAGAGATCACGCACAGCGCGCGCGAACCGGTGTGTACGTGCCCTCGCGGTACGAGCCGCCGTACAACGACCCGTCGTCCGCGAACTTCTCGTAGACCGCGGTGACCGGAGGCTGTTCGACCTCGCCGTTGGCGCGCCAGACCTTTGCCGGGCCGGGCATCTCACCGTCCGGCGTGATCCCCAGGACGTCGCCGGACGGCGTGACGTCCCTGCTGTCGACCGAACCGGTCAACGTGCGGACGACGTTGCCCTGCAGGTCCCACTCCACGCCGACCGCGCCGGCACCCGTGGAGTAGCCGACGATCCGGCTGTTCCGGATGGCGCGGACCACGGTTTCGGTGTGGCCGGGTAACGGCCGTAAGAGCGTGCGAACGCCGTTCTCGTCCCACACGTACGACTGCGTGGCCTCCTCGGCGAGGCCGAAGCGCCAGCCCGCCACCCGACCCTGCTCGTCGATGCCCGCGACGGTCCAGCTGGCACCGTCGTCGGTGCCGGAGAGCATGCTCGGCACCGACGAACCCGCCGGCCAGATCACCATCGGGGCACCCGACCGGCCCACCGCCGCACCGGCCGAGTTGATGGCCGCCGCCCAGGCGTAGTTGTGCCCCGGCAACGGGTTCAGCTCCGTCCCACCGCGGAACGCCCGCCCCTCCGAGGAGTTGATCAGCACGGTGCCCGCGGCGTTCACGTCGTTCGGGAACCGGCCGGACTCCAGCCGCACGGACTCCACAGAACCGTTGTGCCACAACAGCGCCACGTCCTGCCAGCCCGAAACTCCCACGCCCAGCACGTAGCTGCCGTCGTGAGCAGCGCCGGTGATGACCGAGAAACGCGTGTCCGCCGGCAGCGGCAGCTCTTCGGAAGCCCACGTGCAGGCAGCTGCCGAGGCCGAGCCGGACGCGAACACCGCTGAAGCGACCAGGGCCGCGATCAGCAGGGCTCTCATCGCGTGCCATTCGCACAGTCGAGGAGGAGCGGAGTGCCCCGATCGCTGCCGCCGCCCCAGGACGTGTAGATGTCATCGTCGTCGGTCAGCGCTGCGTAGTTGGCCCCGGACGAGTTGAGCACCTCGCGACCCGACTCGGCGTCGAACCACACCGACATGCCCCAGGAATCCTGGGACAGCACGTGACCGCGGGTGTTCACGGCCGCCGGCGTGACGAAGTACGGGTAGGTGGCCGTGATCTCGCCGGAAGTGTTCCAGCGCACCGCCTTCGCGTCCTCGGTACCGGCGTCGAGCGTGCCCACGGCGTGCGCACCGCGCACCGCGCGCACCTCGGCCGTCGCGCCGAGCGGAACCGCGCCGGACGCTCCGATCCAGTACGTCCCACTGGAGTTCGACGCGAGCACCGAGCCGTCGTCGGCCAGGCCCCGCACCGTCCAGGACTCGTCGAGGCCCGGCACCCTCTGCGGCGTCGAGGAACCGGCCGGCCACAGCACGGGTAAACCGGCGGACAGGCCGAGGACATCGCCACGTTCGTTCAGGTCGACAGCCTTGACCTGATACTCCCCGGACAACCCTCGCAGCGGCTCGTAGCCGCCGGCCTGCTGCCAACGCGACGCCGACGAGGGCGACGTCACCAGCACGACGCCGGACGAGTTCACGTCGTGCGCCCAGATCGGGCCCCCGCGAAAGACCGCCAGCTGGTCGAACTCCTGCCCGTCCTTCCAGATCAGGATCGTGGAGCCGTACATCGACCAGAACGACCCGTTGCCGACCGCGAACGAACCGGAAGCCGCAGTCACGTGGCCGAACTTCACCGCGGGCGGCACCGGAAGCTCAACCTGGTTCCAAGTTGTGCAGGCAGCCGGATCAGCCGACGCGGTGGCGGGCGCCACCACCCCGGCGGACAGCACCAGCGCGCCCACGAAGACGCGCCATCCCCCAGACAAGACCATCGCAATCCCCTTTGCTAGTTGGCCTGGTTCGACCGTAGCGACGGGGTCTGACAATTTTCTGCCGCGGAGACGACGCGGGGCCGCTGTCCGAGAACAGCGGCCCCGTACAACTGCGATCACACTCGGGCGACAGCCACCTTGACCTTCAGGCCGTCACCGACGGTGCCCTCGGAAACGCCCTCGCCGAACACCACCGACGACGTCAGCGTCTCCGCCTGCACGAACTCCAGGTGCGGCGTCACGGCCGAGCGCACCTCGTCCGGCAGCTCCAGCGTCAACGTGATCCGGTCGGACACGTCGAGCTGAGCGTCCTTGCGCGCCTGCTGCACCACGCGCACGAGGTCACGCGCGATGCCCTCGGCCTCGAGCTCAGGCGTCACCACGGTGTCGAGCACGACCACGCCCGCACCGCCCGGCAGCGCCGCCGTGGCAGCCGGATCCGTTGCCACCAAACGCTGTTCGTACTCGCCCTCGAACAGCTCGACACCGGCGGCGACCACCCGACCGTCCACTTCGGACCAGTCACCGGCCTTCACGGCCTTGATGACCTTCTGCACGTTCGGCCCGAGGCGCGGACCGGCCGCGCGCGCGTTCACCACGAGCTGGAACTGTCCGTAGGCGTCGACGTCCGTGGACAGCGTCACCTCCTTGACGTTGACCTCGTCGCGCACGATCTCGGCGAAGTCCTCCAGCGAGGCCGCCACCGGCGACGCGACCGTCAAGCGCGCCAACGGAAGCCGCACGCGCAGCTTGTTCGCCTTGCGCAACGACAGCGCCGTCGAGCACACGTCGCGGACCTCGTCCATCGCCGCCACGAGCGCGTCGTCGGCCGGCACGTCGGACACCGACGGGAAGTCCGTCAGGTGCACCGAACGCCCACCGGTCAGGCCCCGCCACACGACCTCGGTCGTGTACGGCAGCAACGGCGCCGCCACGCGCGTGACGACCTCCAGCACGGTGTGCAGGGTGTCGATCGCGTCCTGCTCACCGTCCCAGAACCGCTGCCTCGACCGCCGCACGTACCAGTTCGTCAGCACCTCCAGGTACTCACGCACCAGCTGGCACGCACCGGAGATGTCGTAGACCTCCATCGCTGCCTGGACGTCGCGCACCAGGTCGTGCGTCTTCGCCAGCGCGTACCGGTCGAGCACGTTCTTCGAGTCGACGCGCCACGTTCCCTCCTTCCCGGAAGCGTTGGCGTACAACGCGAGGAAGTACCAGGAGTTCCACAACGGCAGCACCGCCTGGCGCACCGCGTCCCTGATGCCGCGCTCGGTCACCACCAGGTCGCCACCGCGCAGGATCGGCGACGCCATGAGGAACCACCTCATCGCGTCCGAGCCGTCGCGGTCGAAGACCTCGTTGACGTCCGGGTAGTTCTTCAGCGACTTGGACATCTTCTGGCCGTCGTCACCGAGCACGATGCCGTGCGCCATGCAGTTGCTGAACGCCGGCCGGTCGAACAGCGCCGTCGCCAGCACGTGCATGGTGTAGAACCAGCCGCGCGTCTGCCCGTTGTACTCGACGATGAAGTCGCCGGGGTAGTGGTTCTCGAACCAGTCCGCGTTCTCGAACGGGTAGTGCACCTGCGCGAACGACATCGAACCCGACTCGAACCAGCAGTCGAGCACGTCCGGGATGCGCCGCATGACCGACTTGCCGCTAGGGTCGTCCGGGTTCGGCCTGGTCAGCTCGTCGATGAACGGCCGGTGCAGGTTGTCCGGGCGCACGCCGAAGTCGCGCTCCAGCTCGTCCAGCGACCCGTACACGTCCGTGCGCGGGAACTCGGGGTTGTCCGACACCCACACGGGCAGCGGCGAGCCCCAGTACCGGTTGCGCGAGATGTTCCAGTCGCGCGCGTTCTCGAGCCACTTGCCGAACTGGCCGTCCTTGATGTGCGTCGGCACCCAGTTGATCTGCTGGTTGAGCTCGACCATCCGGTCCTTGAACTGCGTGACCGCGACGAACCACGCCGACAGCGCGCGCTGGATCAGCGGGTTGTTGCACCGCCAGCAGTGCGGGTACGGGTGGTCGTAGGTCTCGTGCCGCAGCAGCAGACCGGCCTCGCGCAGATCACGGATGATCTGCTTGTTGGCCTCGAACACGTGCACACCCGCGTACGGGCCGGCCTCGGCGGTGAACTTGCCGTCCGGTCCGACCGGCACGACGACCTCGATGCCCGCCGCGTCCGTCACGACCTTGTCGTCCTCACCGAACGCCGGTGCGATGTGGACGATGCCCGTGCCGTCGTCGGTGGTCACGTAGTCGGCCGTCAGCACCTGGTGCGCGTTCTCGCGGCCCACGAAGAAGTCGAACGGCGGCAGGTACTTCTTGCCGACCAGGTCCGAACCCTTGTAGCGGGCGACGACCTCGGGCTCCTCGCCGAGCTCACGCGCGTACGCCGCGACGCGGGCCTCGGCGAGCAGGTACTTGTCACCGTCCGCGCCCACGACCGTCACGTAGTCGACGTCCGGGTGCACGGCGGCGGCCAGGTTGCTCGGCAGCGTCCACGGCGTGGTCGTCCAGACCAGGGCCTTCTCACCGGACTCGAGACGCAGCGCCACCGTGACGGCCGGGTCCTGCCGGTCGCGGTAGGCGTCGTCCATCTTGGTCTCGGTGTTGGACAGCGGCGTCTGGCAGCGCCAGCAGTACCAGAGCACCCGGAAGCCCTCGTAGATCAAGCCCTTGTCCCACAAGGCCTTGAACGCCCACATGACGCTTTCCATGTAGTCGAGGTCGAGCGTCTTGTAGTCGTTGTCGAAGTCGACCCAACGAGCCTGGCGCGTCACGTAGTCGCGCCACTGGTCCGTGTACTGCAACACGGACGTGCGGCACGCCTCGTTGAACTTCTCGATGCCGAGCTCGTCGATCTCGTGCTTCTGCGTGATGCCGAGCTGCTTCTCCGCCTCGTACTCGGCGGGCATGCCGTGGGTGTCCCAGCCGAACCGGCGCTCGACGTGCTTGCCGCGCATCGTCTGGTAGCGCGGCACGACGTCCTTGACGTAGCCGGTCAGCAGGTGCCCGTAGTGGGGCAGGCCGTTGGCGAACGGCGGGCCGTCGTAGAAGACGAACTCGTTGTCGCCGTTGGCGCCGGCCGGGTTGCGGTCGATGCTCGCCTGGAAGGTCTCGTCGTCCTTCCAGTACCCGAGCACGTCCTGCTCGAGGTTCGGAAAGGACGGCTGCGCCGGGACCTCGTTCTGTCCGGCCCTGGGGTAGGCCATCTCCACTGCTCCTCGCGGTCACGTAGGACACGCGAGGACGACACGCCGATGTGGCTCGGCCTGCCGCGGTACCACCCCGCTTGCTCACCCCTGCTTGTCGAACACAGCGGGTGAGCCTCTCGTTCTTCGGCTGTGACGGGCCGGTCCCGTCCGGTTCTACTGAGGTTCGCTGAACCCGTTCTTCCGGAGGCTCCCCGGTGATGGCCGGATCGGTGCCTGTAGCTACAGGGTACGGGTGCGCGCAAACCGTATGCTCGCCGGATGTCGTTGACCATCGCGTTGTCGATCGTGCTGGCCCTGCTGTTCGTGGCCACGGGTGCGGGCAAGCTGTTCGGGGCGAAGGCGTCGCTGGAGGCCCGCGACCACTTCCGGATGAGTCCCGTGTTGTGGCGCACCATCGGCTCGCTGGAGTGGGCCGGCGCGGCGGGCCTGGTGGTCGGCCTGGTCACCTGGGACTGGATCGCGCACGCGGCCACCGTGGGGCTCGGGCTGCTGATGGTCGGCGCCACGATCACCCGGTTGAGGTACGACTCGAAGCCGAGCGGCGTCGTCGTGGACCTGGTGCTGCTGGCACTGCTGAGCACGCTGCTGTTCCTGGACCGGTGACGCACTCCTTCCACGTCCTCGGCACGCCGGAGGTCCGGCGCGGCGCCGCGCTCGTCGACGTCGGGCACGCCCGGCAGCTCAGCGTGCTGGCCGTGCTGCTGGTGGACGTCAACCAGGTGGTCAGCGTCGACAAGCTGCTCGTGCGGGTCTGGGGCGAGGCGCCGCCGCGGCAGGCCAAGTCCGCGCTCTACAGCTACATGTCCCGGCTGCGGACCGCGTTGGACGGGCTGCCGATCGTGCGCCGTTCCGGCGGGTACGTGCTGGAAGCGGATCCTTTGTCGATCGATCTGCACCAGTTCCGGTCGCTGGTCGCTCGTGGTTCGCACGGTGAGGCCATGGCGCTCGTGCGCGGCGAACCGTTCGAGGGCCTGCACGGCGCGTGGTTCGACGGTCTGCGCGAGACACTGGCCGGCGAGATCACGGCCGCCGAACTGGACCACACCGACGCACGGCTAGCGGCCGGCGAGCACCGCACGTTGGTCGCCGAACTGACGGCGCGCACTTCCGAACGTCCACTCGACGAACGGCTCGCCGGACAGCTGATGCGCGCGTTGGTCGGCGCCGACCGACGGTCCGATGCGCTGGCCTACTACTCGCGGCTGCAGCACCGGCTCGCGGACGAGCTGGGCCTCGACCCAGGCCCCGCGCTGCGCGACCTGCACGCGTCGCTCGTCCAACGTCCACAGTGGAGTCCACACCAGCTTCCGCCGGCACCAGAGGGTTTTGTCGGCCGGGAAACCGAGCTCGCGGCGCTCGACACCGGCCCGATCGTCACGATCACGGGACCGGCGGGCACCGGCAAGACGTGGCTCGCGTTGCACTGGGCGCACGCCCACACCGCCGACTACCCGGACGGCCAGCTGTTCGTGGACCTGAACGGCAGCGACCCGGCCGATGTCGTCCGCGAGTTCATCACCGCCTTGGGCACCAGTCCGGACGGCATCCCACCGGAACCGCACGCGCAGACAGCGCTCTACCGCACGTTGCTGGCAGACCGGCGCATGCTGATCGTCCTCGACAACGCCGCCGACACCGCACAGGTCGTACCGCTGCTGCCGGGAACGCCGCAGTGCCGCGTGATCGTGACCAGCCGCGAACGCCTGCCGGGCCTCGTCACGGCCCACGGCGCGCGCCCGGTGGTCCTCTGAGTAGATCCACTCATGGCTGCGGCGCCGTCGCCTGCGCCAGACTTCGCCTGAGGTGATCGGGGGATCACCTCGGAACATGATTGGGGGCTTCATGATTCGCTCTGTGCTGGCCGCGGCCGCCTTACTGCTCGCCACCGCCGTTCCTGCCTCGGCCGACGCCACCGGCTACCTCATCTGGGACTCAGATCCAGACGCATCGCCCACCCACGGCAATTCGGGCAGCTGGACGCCGCCCGAGCTGTTCTCCGTGCGCGAGGACCCGGAGGACGGCAACCTCATCCGGATCAAGGGCGAATCCCCGGACTCGCGGGACTACATCATGATCGAGCTGGCCCGCAACGACGGGCAACGCATCGGTGAGGGCCACTTCGCGGACCAGAAGGTGCTCGTCGTGTACCACGGAATCGGCACGTGGGACGACGGCGGAGACTTCGCCGTCGAACACATCGCCTACAACGCGGAGGGCCTGATCTCGGAGTTCGACGGGGCCGTCGAGCACCACAACGGGGACCGGCCGAACTCGACGTTCCGCGCGAAGATCAGCTACCGGCGCTGACCTCCGGCACGGTGGTCGTGTTCCGCCGGGCACGCTTGCGGAGCACGACCACGCCGACGATCACCGCCAAGAGCAGCACGCCGCCACCGATCGGCAACCACCACCGCTCGAGAAAGGTCGGCGGCGGCGCGGTCTCGCGGACGAACGCCCGCACCTTGTCGCGCAGCGCCGCGTCCTCGACGAGCTTCACGAAGCCCGCCGTACCCGGCACGATCTCCAGCTTCGCGTTCGACGCGGCATCGGCGACCTGCCGCGCGTGGTCCGCCAGCCGCGTGTCCTCGAGACCCTCGACTCCAGCTTGATGCCTTGAACGGCGTGAGCAGGAACATCGCCTTCAGGTCGGGGATCTTCGCAGCTGTCGAGGCGATCGCGGTGGCGCCGGTGCCGGCACCGCCCGCCACGATCGAGGTGGCACCGCGGCTGCCGAGCTCCTTCGCGGCACCCAGCACGTCGAGGTCGTACCGGTTCCTGTTCTCCCGGAGGCGCAAGGTGCGCATCTCGTAGAGGAGCACCTGATAACCGTCGTCCGCGAGCTGCCGCGCCAGCGGGAACCAGTCGCAGAGGACCTCGGTCTGGGTGTGCGCGAGCAGCACGCCACTGGATCCGCTGCCGAACACCAGACCGGGCAGCTCGACGCCGTCCTCGGTCTTGAACCTGATCGCGTCCTCGCGGAGGTCCGCCGGCACGGATCTCAGCGACATGAAGTCTTGATAGCGGGCGACCGCGCCGCTCGTCCGCGAAACGGACGCAATGCGCTGGATCAGCCGAGCGCGCCCAGTTGCTGCAACATGCCCAGATCGTCCCGCACCGCCCAGTGCTCGACGATCTTGCCGTCACGCAGCCGGAACATGTGCGCGAGTTCGACGGAGACCTTGCCGCTCGAAGGGGTGGGCACGCCGCGGAACCCCGGCGCCTGCCAGGTGCCCTCCCGGCGGCCGTAGACCACCACGAGATCACCGTCGGCCACGAGGTGCTGCTCGACCCAGCGCTGGTCCGGCTGGGCAGCGAGGGAGAAGCCGAGGACGGCCTTGATGTTGTCGACGCCGTGCTGACGTTCGGGTGCCGCCGCGTGGTTGACCACGTCGGGGGCGCACAGCTCGTCGGCGAGGTCGAACCTGCCTTGGCCGACGACCTCGTCGAGGAACCTGCGGACGACCGCCTTGTTCTCAGTCATCGGAGACCTCGCGCTGGGCGACGCGGTGGCGGGACACCAAGGTCGCGTCGGGCCGGCACACGGCGCACGGCGTGAACTGCAACTGCCGTGCCTCCTGCACCGGGAGGCCCAGTGCGGGCCTCCCGGCGAGCCAGGAACACGAGCTCAGGTGGTACCGGGGCCGCTCGTCCAGCACCCGCACCTCGTCCACCAGATCGGCCACCGCGAGCAGGTCTGCCGCGTCGGTGTCCTCTTCCGGTGGTTCCTCGTCAGCGGGCGTGTCGGCTTCAGCCACGCTTTCTGGCGAAACCACTACCCGTTGATCATCAGCTACAGCATGTTGATCTACACTCCGCGCGACGGCTGCGGGGTCCCCCGGACGTCGTCGCCACCAGTCCCAGATCAGGACCAGGGCGGCGAGCACACTCGCGCCCACGGACGACCACGCCCAGATGTTGTTGGACGTGGTCAGCGCAGGAACGAGCAGCCCGAGGGCAGCCAGCACCAGAAGTAGAACTACGAAGAGCACCTAATGAACAGTAGTTCAGCCCGCTTCGGCGCGTGCGCCGAAGGAGTAGCCCTGGGAACGGCCCTCGGACGGTGCGGCCGGGCCGCGGTCCTGGAGGTCGCGCAGGGACGACTCGAGCATCGTCTTCAGTCGCGTGCGGTACTCGCGCTCGAACGTCTGCAGCTTGTCGATCTGCTTCTCGAGCGTGTTCTTCTCCTGGGTGATGTTGCCCATCACCTCGGCGTGCTTGCGCTGCGCGTCGCGGTCGAGCGCGGTGGCCTTCTCACGGGCCTGCCGCTCGAGCGTCTCAGCGCGCGTGCGCGCGTCGTTCAGCATGGTCTCGGCACGCGTGCGCGCCTCGTTGACCATCGTGTCGGCCTTGGCACGAGCCTCGGACAGCAGCTGCTCCGACTTCGTGCGAGCCTCGGACAGCATGCCGTCGGCCTCGGCCTTGGCCTCGCCGGTCAGCCGGTCCGCCATCTCCTGGGCGAGACCCAGGACCTTCGCGGCCTGCACGTGGTGGTCACCGCCACCACCGGGAGACGTCTGCTCCATCACCGTGGGCGGCGGGACCGGCGCCAGGCGGCGCGGCTCCTCGACCGGCATACGGCTCGTCATGGGACCAGCGGAAGAAGCCTTCGCGCGCGCATCGTCGAGGTCGGCACGCGCGGTCTCGAGCTGCTGGTCGAGCTGCTCGACCTGCTGACGGAGGTCGTTGTTCTCCTCGATCAAGCGGGCCAGCTCGCCCTCAACCAGGTCGAGGAACGCGTCCACCTCGTCCTCGTTGTAGCCCCGCTTGCCAATCGGCGGCTTGCTGAATGCAACGTTGTGCACGTCAGCGGGGGTCAACGGCATCGGATCACCTCTCGCACTCCTGGGCTGCGGTCATCCCCGGTTCCCCGTCACCTGGGATCTGCGAATCGCATCAGAATGATAACGACCAGCCACAGCACAATAATCGATAGGTCCAGCCCGACGCCCCCGATCCGCACAGTCGGGATGATCCGACGCACAGCACGGACCGGTGGGTCGGTCACGGTGTAAACGGTCTCCAGCGTCACGGCTACGCCGCCCGCGGGGCGCCACTCCCTCGCAAAGGTCCTCACCATCTCGACCACGACACGCGCGGTCAGGAACAGGGAGAACGCGAAGAGGACGTAGAAGATGACGAGTCGGATCGGGTCCACGGGGTCAACTCTAACCGTGGTTGCCGAACCCACCTTCCGCCAGCTTCCTCCGGTCCTCCGCCGTCACGTCAACGTTGGGCGGTGAGAGAAGGAACACCCTGCTCGTGATCTTGTCCATCGACCCGCGCAGAGCGAACGCGAGACCGGCCGAGAAGTCGACGAGACGCTTGGCGTCCGCGTCGTCCATGTCGGTCAGGTTCAAGATCACCGGAGTGCCGTCGCGGTAGTGCTCCCCGATCGTGCGCGCCTCGCTGTAGTTACGGGGGTGAAGCGTGGTGATGCGCGCCAACGGGTTGCCTGCCGGCTCAGCGACCGGGCGCAGTCTGCTCACGGGCTCGCGCTGCGGCTCGACTGCGAGTGCGCCGTGCACGGGTGCATCGGCGTTCCAGCGTCGCGTGCTCGAGGGGCTGCCCCCGCGCCGCGACTCCGGCTCGTAGTCGTCCGACTCGTCGATGTCGGCCCGGTACCCGGAGCCCGAGAGCTCCGACCGGCCCGGTGTGAACACACGGCTGCGCCGCGGATAGGGGTCGTAGTCGTCGGCCTCGGCCGCGTACTCGGACCGGTAGTCGCCGTAGCGGCCGCGGTCGTCGTCGTAGCCGGGGTCGTCTGCGTACTCGGCGGGGACCATCCCGAAGTAGGCCTTCAGCTTGTGCAAAGCGCTCATTCCAGCCCCTCCTCGGCGGTTCCCCACTCTTAGGGACGGTGCGGACGGTCCCGAGGTTCCCGACAACCTAAGGCAACGTTAGCCGTCGACTGCCGAGCAACGCCGTTCCGACACGCACACAGGTCGATCCGTGCGAGATGGCATCCTCCAGGTCTCCGCTCATCCCCGCTGACACATCGCGGACACTGGGATGATCATCACGTAGGCCTGATACCACTGACGCCAACGCCTCAAACGCCTGCGATGGCTTCATCGTCAGGGGAGCGACAGTCATCGCACCTCGGAGAATAAGATCACCCGAACGAGTGATCGCGCCAGCGAGTTCACCGACATCCGGGATCGGGCAGCCGCCTCTCGACGTGTCGCCGTCGATGCTGACCTGCAGCAACACGTCGAGCTGGACGCCCTTCGCGTGAGCCGCTCGCGCCAGTGCCTCGGCCAATCTGACGCTGTCCACCGAGTCGACCTGATCGGCCCATTCGACGACGGACTTCGCCTTGTTCCGCTGCACTCTGCCGACCATGTGCCATCTCGCATCGACGAGATGTCTCAATTGGCCGACCTTCGCACTCGCTTCCTGATCGCGGTTTTCGGCGAAGTTCCGCAGCCCGAGTTCGTACAACAGCTCGACATCGCTCGCGGGCCAGGTTTTCGTCACCGCGAGCAACATCACTTCGGAACGATCACGCCCGGCCGCTTCGCACGCGTTCGCGATGCGTTCTTCGACCTCCGCGAGGTTCGCTTTCAGCTCTTCCCGGCGACTGCTCACGGCTCGATCCAAATGACCGACGCGAGCCGCCCGGTCGGAGCTTGCCTGCGGTGGCTGAAGAGGTCCTTCTCCTCGAACGTGCAGCGCGGATCGACGCCGATCTTGCCGACCCCGGCGCTCGCCAGCTGGTTCCACAGCCCGGCGCGCAGATCGAGAGCGGGAGTGCCCTTGCGCGACTTCGAGGCGCTGCCGGGCAGGTGCTTCTCGACGTCCTTCTGCATGTCGGCGGGCACCTCGTAGCACTCGCCGCACACCGCTGGGCCCAGCAGGACCTCGATCCGTTCCAGCTCGGCGCCCTGAGCCAGCATCGCTTTGAGCGTCTCGACGACGACCCCGACACGCGCGCCGACACGCCCGGCGTGGACCGCGCCGACCACGCCGGCCTCCTGATCACCGAGCAGCACCGGGACGCAGTCGGCCGTGAGCACCACGAGCCCGAGACCAGGCTGTTTCGTCACTGCGCCGTCGGTCGCCTCCAGCGGCTCGGCCCGCGGACCGTCGACCACCCCGACCGTCCGGCCGTGCACCTGTTCCATCCACACCAAACGGTCCGGCGTGAGACCGATGCCCTCGGCCAGGCGAGCGCGGTTGGCTTCAACGGCCTTCTGATCGTCCCCCACGTGATCACCGAGGTTGAACGAGTCGAACGGAGTCTTGGAAACGCCACCAGCGCGTGTGGTGACAACACGACGAATGCGCACACCCACACCCTAAAACGATGAAGGGCTCCTTCCTCCACCTGAGGTGGAGGAAGGAGCCCTTCATCGAGCTCTCAGCGCCGCATGAAGGGCGGCACGTCCACCTCGTCGTCCGGGTCCTCCGTGACCGGGACCGGACGCGACGGCAGCGAGCCGTTCTGCGACAGCGACCGCGGCACCGAAGGCACGTATCCGTTGCCCTGCACCGGCGAGGGCTGCGGCGGCACCGTGGTGGGCGGCTGCGGCTGTGGCTGCGGCACCGGCGGGGCGGGCTGCTGGACCGGAGGAGGCGTCTGCACCACGGGCGGCGGAGGCGTCTGCGCGACCGGCTGAGGCGTCGGGGCGTGCGTCGGCGCGGCCGTCGCCGTGGCGATCGGCCCGGTAGCCGTCCGCGGCGCCGAGGACAACGCCGTCGGCTCCAGCTTCTTGTGCGTGGGCCCACCGCTGTCGAACCCGGCCGCGATCACCGTGACCCTGACCTCGTCGCCGAGGGAGTCGTCGATGACCGTACCGAAGATGATGTTCGCGTCCGGGTGCGCGGCCTCCTGGACCAGCGACGCGGACTCGTTGATCTCGAACAGGCCCAGGTCCGAGCCGCCGGCGATGGACAGCAGCACGCCGTGCGCGCCCTCCATCGAGGCCTCGAGCAGCGGAGAGTTGATCGCCTTCTGCGCGGCCTGGACCGCGCGGCCCTCACCGCGTGCGGAACCGATGCCCATCAACGCCGATCCCGCGCCGGACATGACCGACTTGACGTCGGCGAAGTCCAGGTTGATCAGACCGGGGGTGGTGATCAGGTCGGTGATGCCCTGGACACCGGAGAGGAGGACCTCGTCCGCCGAGCGGAACGCGTCCATCAGGCTGACACCGATGTCGCCCAGCTGGAGCAGCCGGTCGTTGGGGATGACGATCAGGGTGTCGCACTCGTTGCGCAGCGCCTGGATGCCGTCTTCCGCCTGCTTGGCGCGGCGCTTGCCCTCGAACGAAAACGGCCGCGTGACGACACCGATGGTCAGTGCCCCGAGCTTGCGGGCGATCGAGGCCACCACCGGCGCGCCGCCGGTGCCCGTGCCGCCGCCCTCACCGGCGGTCACGAAGACCATGTCGGCCCCCTTGAGGACCTCCTCGATCTCCTCGCGGTGGTCTTCGGCGGCCTTGTGCCCGACCTCGGGGTTCGCGCCGGCACCGAGGCCGCGCGTCAACTCGCGGCCGATGTCGAGCTTGACGTCGGCATCAGACATCAGCAAGGCCTGTGCGTCGGTGTTCACCGCGATGAACTCGACGCCCTTGAGCCCGACCTCGATCATGCGGTTGACGGCGTTGACGCCGCCACCACCGATGCCGACGACCTTGATCACCGCGAGGTAGTTGTGCGGGGGCGTCATCGGATCCGCCTTCCTGATCGTGGTCCGTGCTGTGGTGCTGGGTGGTGATGCACCCGGATTGAAACTCTCAACCTCTCGTCGAGGTCCAGAGTTATGTCAACCCCATATGTTCCTGCTGGACGGTAAGCACCGGCGGTGCGTCGGTCCAGCAGGCGCGCCGTAGGGTCCCAACACTGTGCGCTACTACTCCCCGGTCGTGCCGTCAAGTAGTGCGCACGGCCCTGAGGACGACGCACCACAAGCGTAGTCGGACCTCGAATCAGAGATCGTCTCGCCCGCCTTATCGATGCTTTTCTGTCGGTGGTGCTCGCTAGCGTCGCCTCATGGGGATGAAAAAGCTGTGCATCGCCCTCGTGGCGATCGCACTGGGGGCAGTGACGGTCGCACCCGCGAGTGCGGCGCAAGACGGAAACCAGATCATCGAGATCGAGAACGTCGCGTTCGGGCAGTGCCTGCAGCCCTCGACGCCGGAGCCGCACTCCCGGATCGCGTTCGGCGACTGCGGCGGCGCGGTCAACCAGCGGTGGGAGCTGATCCCGGTGGGCGGGGGCAAGCACCTGCTGCGCAACCTGGCGAGCAACGAGTGCGTGGGCGACACGTACGGCCACTACTACTGCGACGACGAGGAGGTCACGGCACAGACCGAGCTGGTGACGGCCGCGGACGGCACCACGCGCTTCAAGTTCGGGGACGAGTACCTGGAGGGGTTCGCGTACTCCGACGGCAGGCGGGACGCCTGGATCACCCGCTTCGCCGACACCCGCGAGCAGCGCTGGCGGGTGCGCCAGGTCGGCACGACGACGCCGGTCGACACCACCGGGCAGATCGTCCGGATCCGCGCGGTCAGCTTCGACTACGGCTGCATCAGGGTGTCGGACGGCCCGTGGCAGCTACCGACCGGCAAGTGCGTCGACTCGCCGGAGGAGAAGTTCCAGCGGATCGAGCTCGGCGACGGCAGGACGGCGTTTCGCAGCGTCGCCAACGGCAAGTGCGTCACCGCGAGGAACGACACGCAGTCGTACCTGGACGTCAACGTCGACTGCACGCCGGACGACGTCCGCCAGCAGTTCACCGTCGAGCCGACCAGGACCGGCTCGGTGCGGATCCGGCAGTCTGCCGGCGATCGTTACATCACGCCGGGTTCCGACGTCTACCTCAGGACACGGGACCGCAGCCTCAACATGTGGCAGCTCTGGGAGCTGCTGCCGGCCTAGCTTGAGTTTTAACCTCTGAGTGGCTGGGCGAGACCCTGGTTGATCATGAGTGAAGCCCTTGGTTGATCATTCTTCTTGTCTAGGGAAGAAGATCGTCACCAAGGGCTTCAGTTGATCAGTGTGCACGATGCCGGTTCTGCCGGTGCGGTCGGGGAGCTGTCCGGGCTACGGCAGGAGTTCTACCGGTGCCTGACGCGGCGGGCGGACGCGTTGTTCGAGCTGACCGACGCTGTGTTGTGTGCGGACGGGCCGGTCCGCTCGGTCGCGGAGTTGTCACTGGCCGGTGAGCATCGCCGCGGGCATGGCAGCGGCTATGCCGCGCTGGCCCGGGGCCGGGTGGACATCGACCGGTTACGCACCGCCCTGGCGGCGGTGTCGCTGCCTCGTGCGGCGGACGGGCGGCTGGTGCTGGCGGTGGACGTCACCTGCTGGCTGCGCCCGGAGGCGCACACGTGCCCGCAGCGGATCCTGTGTCACACCTACGGCCGGGGCAAGGACCAGCACATCATGGTGCCAGGCTGGCCCTACTCGATCGTCGTCGCCTTGGAGAGCGGGCGGCACTCGTGGACCGCGCCGCTGGACGCGGTCCGGCTCGCGCCCGGCGATGACGCCGCGAGCGTGACCGCCCGCCAGATCCGTGGTGTCGTGGACAGGCTGGTCACCGCCGGGCACTGGTCGCCGGGGGACCCGGAGATCCTGCTCGTCGCCGACGCCGGCTACGACGGACCCCGGCTCGCGCACGTGCTGGCCGATCTTCCGGTCGTCGTGCTGGTGCGGATGCGGCCGGACCGGGTGTTGCGCCGGCCCGCGCCGCCGCTGCGGCCTGGCCCCAGTCCGGGCCGGCCTCGCCGCCACGGCGACGAGTTCGCCTTCGGCGACCCGAACACGTGGGGCGAGCCGGATATCACCCTCGAGACCACGACCCGGCTCTACGGTCCCGCGCTGATCCAGGCCTGGGACCGGCTGCACCCCAAGCTCACCTCCCGCACCGCCTGGACCGGACACACCGGAGACCTGCCCATCCTCGACGGCACCGTGATCCTCCTGCAGGTCGAGCGCCTGCCCTCCGGGGCGATCCCGAAACCCGTGTGGCTCTGGCACTCCCGCACCAGCCTCACCCAGACCGAGATCGATCTGGCCTGGCAGGCGTTCCTGCGCCGCTTCGACATCGAGCACACCTTCCGCATGCTCAAACAGACTCTCGGCTGGACCACCCCGAAACTGCGCTCACCCGAAGCGGCCGACCGCTGGACCTGGCTTCTCCTTGCCGCCTGCACCCAGCTCCGCCTCGCCCGCGATCTCACCACCGATCTGCGCCGCCCCTGGGAGAAACCCCGGCCGGCCCAACGACTCAGCCCGTCACGGATCCGCCGGGGGTTTCGCAACCTGCGTCCACAACTGGCCTGTCCCGCCCGTGTCCCGAAACCCTCACACCCCGGCCCAGGACGCCCCGCAGGACTGCCCAACCACCGGCCCGCAGCACGCCATGACGTCCACACCGTCACCAGCGCAAACAAGCAGAAACCCCAGCGCGGCAAGAAGACCCAGTCGAGCAACCCACGACCTCGCCGAACAGGTTAAAACTCAAGCTAGTCGCGCCGGATGATCGGGCGGTCTCCTCGACGGAGATCGCCCGATCTCGTCACTTTCCGCTCTGCAGCGAGTGATCAACCGCTACCGTCGGTAGATGGGGACGAAGATGCTGAGCGTCGCGCTGGCCGCGATCGCTCTGGGGGCAGTGATGGTCGCACCAGCGAGTGCGGCGCCGGAAGGCAACAAGATCGTCGAGATCAAGAGCGCGGCCGAGGGGCTGTGTCTCGACTTCAGCAGAACTGACACGCCCTACGCGGGCCTGGGTGCCTGCACGGGCAGTGCCGCGCAGCAGTTCGAACGGATCCCGACCGCGACGGGCTCGTACCTGCGCAACGTCGGGGACGGGCGCTGCCTGGACGGGTACCGCGTCAGCGTGGTGGAGAAGCGGTGCGAGCCCGACATCACCGGCCAGCGGTTCCAGGAGGTGCCCGATTCCGACGGCGCGGTGAGACTCTCGGCCACGGGGCAGAAAGGCACCACGTTCCTCGACTCGGTGCTGTTCCCCCTCTACGGCGAACTGGCCATGTCGGACGACCCCGCGCGGCCGACGCAGCGCTGGTTCGTCCGCGAGGTCGGGACGGTGCCGCCGCCGCAGCTCGCCACCGTGGTCAAGGTGCGGCACGCCGAACAGGACATCTGCCTGTCCGACAGCCAGAAGTACATGAACGAGCTGAAGCCCTGCGACACCGCGCCGGGCTTCGAACGAATCGACGCGGGCAACGGACTCGTCGCGCTGCGCAGCCAGGCGAGTGGCAAGTGCCTGGCGCTGTTCCGCAGCGAGTACGTGTGGCTGCAGACCTGTGCCGTCAGCTCGGCCGCACAACAGTGGAAACTCTCCGATGACGAGCTCGGCAACTACACGGTGTCGAACGGGGACCGATACCTGACACCACGGGACAACCAGGTGAAGGCCCTGAGCTTCTTCGGAATCGGCCTCGCGCAGCACTGGCAGCTCCCGGCGGCCTAGTCGCCCGCGTGCCGGGCGGTCTCTTCGACGGAGACCGCCCGGTCACCGCATCGCAGTCACACGCTGCGCCGCGAGCCGTCCGGAGATGAGCACCGGCGGCACCCCGACACCCGGTGTGGTGCCCGCGCCGGCCAACGCCACGTTGTCGGCCCCCTTGACGACGTTGCGCGGCCGGAACGGTCCGGTCTGCGCGAAGGTGTGCGCGAGCCCGAACGGCGTGCCGGCCGCGTTGGCCCAGTCCGGTGGCGTGACGAGGTGCTCGTCCTGGATCGCCGCGCCGAATCCCGTCAGGCCGCGCTCTTCCAGCGTGGCGACGAGCTCGTCGCGGTACCGGGGGCCGATGCGCTGCCAGTCGATCGGGCCGGTCTTCAGGTTCGGGCACGGTGCCAGCACGTAGTGCAGGCCGTTCTGGGCGTGCGTGACGAGCAAGGACGGGTCTGCCATCAACCGTCCCTTGTGGACGATCTCGGCGAACGTGTCGCGCCAGGCCGCGCCGAACAGGATGTTGTGGTGCCCGAGGTCCCACGTGCGATCCGTCGCGGCGTGCAGCACCACGGCCGATGGCGACCAACGGTGCTTCAGCAGCCGTTGCGGGCGCTTGCCGAGCAACCGGTACGCGTCTGGCAGCTCGCACGCCAGCACCACGGCGTCTGCAGCGATCCGCTCGTCGGCGGTGTGGACGGCTCGGACCCGTGCGCCGCTCCACTCCAGACGTGTGACTGTTGTGCCGTAACGGAACTCCGCGCCGTGCTTCTCCGCGGCCTTGCTGAGCGCTTGCGGCACCGCGTGCATCCCGCCGCGTGGGTAGTACACGCCCGCGATGGTGTCCATGTACGCGATGACCGCGTACGCCGCGAGGGCCTGCTGCGGCGGCACACCGGCGTACAAAGCCTGGAACGAGAACAGCCGGATCAGCCGCTCATCCGTGATGAACCGGCGCAACTGCGGTTCGAGCCGGCCGAACCCGCCGAGCAGAGCCAGTTTCGCGAGCTCCGGCCGGACGAGGTCCAACGGCGAGTCGAAGTTGGCGCCGATGAAGTGCTCGCGCTGCACCGCGTACAGCTCGCCCAGCCACCGTCGCAACGACCGATACCCGGCCGCTTCCCTTGCACCGCAGACGTTCCGCACCTCGTCCTCCATCGCGGCGGCGTCCGTGTGCACGGCGATCCGAGAACCGTCCGCGAACCGCGCGTGGTAGGCCGGATCGACCCGGTCGAGGGTCAGCCAGTCCTGCCGCCGCTCCCCCACCGCGGCGAACGCCTCGTCCAGGTACTCCGGCATCGTCAGCACCGTGGGCCCGCTGTCCGCGGTGAACCCGCCCACCCGCACGGTCCCGGCGCGACCGCCTGGCACATCAGCCTTTTCGAGCACGGTGACCTGCCGGCCGGTGCCTTGCAGGTGCAACGCGGCCGACAGTCCGGCAAGACCGGCGCCCACCACCACGACGTGTCCTGCCATGCGTACTTCCTTCGGGTGACAACGGCAAATATCGCTAATGCCGCGCGGACCAGTCCGATGAGCACGGTAGTCGTTCATCACCTGGAGGCATGTCTTGGCATCCGCACCCGCGTCCGTCCGTTCGCTCCTCATCGAGGCGATCGTGTTGGAACTCGTGACAAGCAGGTGGGGCAGCCTGTTCGCACGAGTCGCGATGGCGCGACTGAAGCCGAGCGGCTGGTAGGACGCGGCCAGCCGACGTCGACTAAAACTTGCGGGGCCCGCATATTTGCGGGTCCCGCAAGTTTTGGTAGCGTGGGGTCATGGGGTTGCGGGAGCGCAAGAAGGCCGAGACACGCGCGGCGCTCAGCTGGGCGGCGGTGCGGCTGACCGTCGAGCGCGGCTACGACAACGTCAAGGTCGAGGACATCGCCGAGGCCGCCGGTGTCTCGCCGCGCACGTTCAACAACTACTTCTCCAGCAAGGGCGAGGCGATCGTCGCCAGGCACGTCGACCGGTGGACGGGCATCGCCGAGGCGTTGCGCGAGCGTCCGGCGGACGAGCCGTTGTGGGAGGCGATCAGCCACTCGGTGCTCCTGCGGTTCCAGCCGGACGTCCACGCGACCGCGAGTCCACCGCCGGAAGGAGTGGACTGGGCCGCCGGCGTGCGCACGATGGTCGCCCATCCGGCCTTGCTGGGCGAGATGTTGCGGGGCGCGGCCGGGGCGGAGGCGGAGATCGCCGCCGCTGTCGCCGAGCGCACCGGCACCGATCTCACCGAAGACCAGTACCCGCACCTCGTCGCGGCCGCGGTCGCGGCCGCGATCAACACCGCCACCGCGCACCACCTGCGCACGGATCAGCAGGCCTCACTGCGAGAGCTGCTCGAGGACGGTCTCGCCCGGCTGGCGGTCGGCTTCTCCTAGACATCCATCGCGGACGATCAGCCCGGCGGCAACGGCCGGGCCGATGTCCCCTGCCCGGAAACGGAAATCCTCATGATCGACGTCGTCATCGCAGGAGCAGGACCCAACGGGCTCATGCTCGCGTGCGAACTCGCCTTGGCCGGTGCACGGCCGCTCGTGCTGGAACGCCGCACCGGCCCGTCCGACGAACAACGCGCCAACGGACTGGTCGGCCAGGTCGTGCGCATGCTCGACCGGCGCGGCCTGTACGAACGGCTGACCGCGCCCGGCGCCACACCCGAGCCCACCCCGGGCTTCATGTTCGGCGCGTTTCCGTTGGCCCTGCACGACTTACCGGACAACTCGCTCTACGCGCTGATGGTGCCCCAGCGCCGCATCGAGGAGATGCTCGCCGAACGCGCCGACGAACTGGGCGTGGAGGTCCGGCTCGGCCACGAGGTCACAGGACTCACGCGGCACGAGCATTCCGTGACCGTCGAGGTGAACGACACGGCGGCGGTCGAGGCGGCGTTCCTGGTCGGCGCGGACGGCGGCCGCAGCACCGTCCGCAAGCTCGCCGGGATCGAGTTCCCCGGCGTCACCACCGACGACTCGGTGTCGTTCACCGGTCACGTGAGCGTCCCGCCGGAGTTCGTCGCCGCGGACGGCAGCCTGGTCGTGCCCGGTTTCGGCGTGGTGCCAGCGTTTCAGCACCTGCGGACCGAGCGCGGCCTGATCGTGTGGGCGCTCTTCCCCGACCGGGACCCGCTGGTCGCCACGATCGAGTGGGGACAACCCGCCGAGGGCGAGGCAACGCTCGAGGAGCTGCGCGCCAGCGTCGCCCGCGTTCTCGGCGCGGACGTGCCACTCGGTCCACCGGCCGGAGCAGGACCGCATCTCCTGCGCCGGCTCTTCGGCGGCAACACCCGCATCGCGGCTCGCTACCGCGACGGTCGCGTGTTCGTGCTCGGCGACGCCGCACACGTGCACTCGGCCATCGGCGGCCCTGGGCTCAACCTGGGTCTGCAGGACGCGGTGAACCTCGGCTGGAAACTGGCCGCGGTGCTGCGCGGCCGGGCACCCGTGGGGTTGCTCGACACCTACGAGTCGGAGCGGCGCCCCGCGGCCCAGCGCGTCACCATGCAGACCCAGGCCCAGTCGTTGCTCGTCCGGCCCGGCAGCGAGGTGACGGCGCTGCGGGAGCTGTTCGGCGAGCTGCTCGCGTTGGAGCCGACGCGCCGGCACATCGCGCACCTCATGTCCGGCGCCGACATCGCCTACGACATGGGCAAGGCGACCGGCGATCTCGTCGGCCGATGGGCACCGGACTTGCCCGGCCTGCGCGACCTCACCCGCCACGCCCGGCCACTCCTGCTGGACCCGACCGGCGAACTCGACGCAGGCCCCTGGGCGACGCAGGTCGACACCGCGACGATCCCCGAGCTGGACACCGCTCTGCTGCTGCGGCCTGACTGCTACGTCGCGTGGCAGGGAACCACGGACGAGGGCCTGCACGAAGCGCTCGCCACGTGGGTCGGGAACCAGGCCTAGGAAACCGTGGCCAGGTCCGGGGACGACACGTCGTACGTCGTGCCCGGCCGCGAGAGCAGCACCAGCAGCACGGCCGCCTTGCGCGGGGTGTCGTCGGAGCTGCCCCACTTCACCACGCGGTTGCCGCTCAACGTCACCTTCACGTCCGCACCGGACGTGGCAGCAACGGAAACCACGTCGGGACGGAGCTTCTCCGGCAGCTCGTTCAAGACCCCGACCACGGCGCGGGTGGCCGGGTCCGCTGACGACGGAGCGGCGAGCACCAGCTCAGGCACACCTGGTGCCGCGGTGGGGAGAACCGCGTAGTCCTTGCCGGTGGAGTCGACCAGGTGGAAGCCGTCCGGCAGCTTCACCGAGCCGATCGGCACGCGTTCGGTGATCAGCAGCCGGACGGTGCCCGGCAGCTGGCGTTCCACCTCGATGGACGCGATCCGGGGGACGGCGGCCACGCGCTCGCGGATGCCGACGAGGTCCAGGCGCACCAACGGAGAGCCCGGCTCGATGGCGGCGGCGCGGCGGACCTCGTCTTCGGTGAGGACCACTGAGCCGTGGACGTCAACGTGGCGGACGCCCAGCAACGGCGTGAAGAACACGCTGTAGGTCAAACCGATGATGGACAACAACGTCAGCAGCGCGACCAGGCGGCGGCGCAGGATGATCCTGCGCCGCGCCCGGTACTCGGCGCTCTTCGGCCGCCGGTTCGAGGCGGGGCGTACTCGCGTGGACCTGCCGCGAACCGGGGCGCTCATGCCTGCTCTTTGTGCGACAGCGCGCTGACGATCTCGGGGCCGAGCATCGTCACGTCGCCCGCGCCCATGGTCACCACCAGGTCGCCCTCGCGGACCAGTGCCGCAACCAGGACGGGCACGCGGTCGAACGACGGCTCGTAGTGGACGGAGGTCGTCACCTGCTCGGCGATCAGCCCACCGGACACACCCGGCTCCGGCTCCTCGCGGGCGCCGTACACGTCCAGCACCACGACCTCGTCGGCCAGCGACAGGGCGGTGGCGAACTCGGCAGCGAACATCCGGGTCCGGGAGTACAGGTGCGGCTGGAACACCACGACAACACGACCCGCTCCTGCGACCGGACGCGCCGCACGCAGCTGTGCGTCGACCTCGGTCGGGTGGTGCGCGTAGTCGTCGTAGACGGACACGCCACCGGCACGGCCCTTGAACTCGAACCGCCGCCGCACGCCACCGAAAGCGGCGAGGCCTTCGAGCAACCCTGCCTGGTCGGCACCCAGCTCCAAACCGGCCAGCAGAGCAGCGATGGCGTTCAACGCCATGTGCTCGCCCGGCACCGCGACCTGGACCTCGACGGCCACACCGTCGATCTCGACCGACGCGAGGCCACCAGACTCAAACGGCTTGTAGTCGACGATCCGTGCGTCAGAAGCAGTTCGGCCGTACTCCCGCACACGGATGCCACGAGAGCGCGCCTCTGCGATCAACCGCGCCGCGCCCGGATCGTCCACACAGGACACCAGCACGCCGCCCGGCACGATCCGGTCCAGGAACGAGTCGAACACGGCCGTGTACGCCTCTACGGTGCCGTGGTGGTCGAGGTGGTCCGCCTCGACGTTCGTCACGACGGCGACCGACGGCGAGAAGAACAGGAACGAGCCGTCGGACTCGTCGGCCTCAGCGACGAAAACGCCGCCGGTGCCCTGGTGCGCGTTGGCACCGGACTCGTTGAGGTCACCACCGATGGCGAACGACGGGTCCAACCGGCAGTGCTGCAACGCGACGGTCAACATCGAGGTGGTCGACGTCTTGCCGTGCGTGCCGGCGACGCACACGACCCGGTGGTCTTCCATCAGCGCGGCAAGGGCTTCCGCACGACGCAACACCGTGATGCCGCGCTCGCGAGCCGCCGCGTACTCCGGGTTCGTCTCCTTGATCGCGGTCGACACCACGACCTCGGTCGGACCGCCGACGAGCTGATCGAGGTTCGCCGCGGCATGTCCGACGGCGATCTGCGCGCCCTGGGCACGCAGCGCCAGCACGGTCCGCGAGTCCTTGGCGTCCGAACCGGACACCTGCACACCGCGAGCCAGCAGGATCCTGGCGATGCCGCTCATGCCGGCACCACCGATGCCCACGAGGTGAACGCGCTCGAGGCTCACTTCTTGATCACCTCCAGCACGGCGCGGGCGAGAATTTCGTCGGCTTCACGACGGCCGGTGCCCAGCGTCGCCGCGGACATGGCGGCCAGCCGGGCCCGGTCGGCCATCAGCGGCACGACCAGCGACGCGACCTTCTCCGGCGTCAGCTCCTCGTCCGGCACCAAAATCCCACCGCCGGCGGACACGACCGGACCGGCATTGAGAGCCTGCTCGCCGTTGCCGTGGGGCAGCGGCACGAACACTGCGGGCAGTCCGACGGCCGACACCTCGGCGACCGTCATCGCACCCGAGCGGCACAGCACGGCGTCCGCGGCGGCGTAGGCCAGGTCCATGCGCTCCAGGTACGGCACCGGCACGTACGCGGGCGCACCCGGAACCTGTTGCACCGCAACGGTGTTCTTCGGGCCATAAGCGTGCAGCACGCCGACGCCCGCCTGAGCGAACGCGGCCGCGGCGGGTGCCACGGCCTCGTTGATCGAGCGCGCACCCTGCGAGCCACCGAACACCAGCAGTACCGGAGCGTGCGGGTCCAGGCCGAAGAAGCGGCGGGCCTCGTCGCGCAACGCCGCGCGGTTCAGCAACGTGATCGACTGGCGCAGCGGAATGCCGATGATCTGCGCGTCCGCCAGGCCGGAGTCCGGCACGGCGGCCGCGACGTGCTCGGCGAACTTGGCGCCGACCTTGTTCGCGAGACCGGCCTTGGCGTTCGCCTCGTGCACCACGATCGGCACGCGGCCGCGCGCGGCCAGGTACGCGGGCAGCGCCACGTAGCCGCCGAAGCCGACGACGACGTCCGCGCCGACGCGCTCCAGGACCTCACGCGTCTGCTTCACCGCGCCGCGCACGTTCAGCGGCAGCTTGAGCAGGTCGAGCGTGGGCTTGCGCGGCATCGGCACCGGCGGGATCAGCTCCAGCGGGTAGCCGCGGGCCGGCACGATCTTGGTCTCCAGGCCGCGCTCGGTGCCGAGTGCGACGACGCGTGCGTCCGGTCGCAGCCGCATGACCGCGTCGGCCAGCGCCAGTGCCGGCTCGATGTGGCCGGCGGTGCCACCACCTGCGACCACGACGCACGGACCACTGGGGGCAGGGTGCCCGGTCAAGACTTGCCTCCGGATATTGGTTTTGACTACGAACAATCAGTTGTAGCGCCCGCGACCGCGGGTCGACCGGCCTTGTTCGGAACGGCTCTGGTTCACCCGTCGCGTCTCGCGGCGACGGTACTCCGAGGGAGGAGCGGACCTTCCTGCCATACGACGTTCGTCCACGACCGGAAGTTGCGCGGTGCGCCGGCCGGGCGCGCGCGGAGGTGTGGACGGACGCACCGGCTTGCGCTTGGGCGGCGGCTTGTAGGCCTCGGGGGCGGGCAGCTTGAGCAGCCCGCCGACCCGGCCAGGACCCAGGGACCGCAACGCCGCCACGGCCTCGGGCTCGTGCCGGGCGCAGTTCGCGAGGATGCCGAACACGATCATGGTCATCACGACGGACGTGCCGCCGGAGGAGATCATCGGCAGCGTGATGCCGGTGACGGGCAGCAGCCGCACGACGTAGCCGATGTTGATCGCGGCCTGCGCGACCAGCCACACCGTCAGCGTCGCGGACACGATCCGGATCCACGGGTCGGTGTTGCGCGAGGCGACCCGCAGGCCGACCCACGCGAGCAGGCCGAACAGCGCCAGCACCAGCGTGCACCCGACGAAGCCGAGTTCCTCGCCGATCACCGCGAAGATGAAGTCCGACTCGACGTTGGGCAGGTACCGCCACTGCGAACTGCCCTGCGCGAGCCCCTTGCCGAACAGGCCGCCCTCGGCGAGCGCGAACATTGCCTGGCGGGCCTGCAGACCGGCGCCCTGCGGGTCGGCGTTCGGATCGAGGAACGACGTCACGCGCTGCAGCCGGTACGTCGCACCGATCGCGAGCACGACGGCACCCGCCACCGCGCCACCGGCGATCACGCCGAACAGCCGCATCGGCGCACCCACGAACCACAGCAGGCTGATCAGCACCACGCCGAGCGTGATCGTGCCGCCGAGGTCGGGCTGCAGCATGACCAGCGCGAACACCAGCATCGCGACCGGCACGACCGGCACCAGCAGGTGGCGGTACTGCGACAGCAGCGCGCGTTTGGTGACCAGGACGTGCGCGCCCCACAACGCCAGCGCGAGCTTCACGGCCTCGATCGGCTGGAACGAGATCGGCCCGACGGTGAACCACGACTTGGCGCCACCGCGGACGTCGCCCAGCGGCGACAGCACGAGGGCCAGCAGCAGCACGCCGATGCCCATCGCGGCGGTCGACAGGTGCCTGAGCCGGCGCAACGGGAACCGCAGCACCAGCCAGAACAGCACCGCGCCGACGCACACGTAGATCAGCTGCTTCTGGAACACGCTGTAGGCGGACACGCCTGACGCGACCTGTCCAGGCGCCGACGCCGACAGCACCATCACCAGACCGAGCACGGTGAGCATGCCGAAGATCGCGAGCAGCAGGTGGAAGTCGGCGAGCGGACGACCGAGCCACGCCGTCAGGCCGCCGCGCAACGACGTGACGCGGCCCGCAGGCCGCACCTTGCGCTTGGCACTCGTCTTCTCCGCGACGACGCTCATCGGCCGATGAGCTCCTGCACCGCGGCCGTGAACGCCTGCCCGCGATGGGCGTAGTCGGTGAACATGTCCATGGAGGCCGCCGCCGGCGCGAGCAGCACGGTGTCCCCCGGCCTCGCAAGTTCCTGAGCAGCCCGTACCGCGACGGTCATGGGCTCATCGTCCCCTGTGTCAAGCACACGAACGGGGACATTCGGCGCGTGTCGCGCCAGAGCGTCCGCGATGACCTGCCGATCCTGGCCGATCAGCACCACGCCGCGCAGCCGGTGGGCTTCTGTCCGCACCATTTCGTCCACCGAAGCGCCCTTGAGCAGACCACCGGCGATCCAGACGACGCTGTCGAACGCCCGCAGTGACGCCACCGCGGCGTGCGGGTTCGTCGCCTTCGAGTCGTTGACATATTGGATATCAGCACCGTCGACGGCGACGAGCACCGCGCGGTGAGCTGCAGGTTCGAACGCTTCCAAGCCCTCGCGCACAGCCTCGGACGGCACGCCGTACGCGCGCGCCAGAGCCGTGGCGGCCAACGCGTCCGCGATACCGGGAGGACCGGCCGGGCGGATCTTCGCGACCTCGATCAGCGGCTCGTCGTCGGCGAACGCGCGGTCGACCAGCCAGCCGTCCCGCACGCCGAGCTGGCCTGCGGCAGGCTCCTCCAGCGTGAAGCCGACCCGGTCAGGCGCGGGCGAAGCCTCCAGCAGGTCCACGACGAGGTCGTCGTCGAGCCAGCCGATCGCCACGTCACCGGTGAGGACCCTGGCCTTGGCCTGCGCGTACGGCTCCATGCCGCCGTGCCAGTCGAGGTGGTCCTCGGCGAGGTTGAGCAGCGCGCCCGCCTGCGGCCGCACCGACGGCGCCCAGTGCAGCTGGAAGCTCGACAGCTCCACGGCGAGCACCCGGCGACCGGCCAGCAGTGCGTCCACGACGGGCAGACCCACGTTTCCGCAGGCCACGGCGTCCGCGCCGGCCGCGTGCAGGATCGACTCCAGCATGCCGACCGTCGTGGTCTTGCCGTTCGTGCCCGTCACCGCGAGCCACACCGGCGGGTCGGCCAGCTCGGCGGCCATCCGCCAGGCCAGCTCGACCTCACCGATCACCTCGATGCCCGCCGACGACGCGGCCGCGAGCAGCGGGCTCGACGGCTGCCAGCCGGGGCTCGTGACCACCAGCGACGTACCGGCCGGCGGTTCGATCAGGCCCGGCACCAGGTCGACGCCCTCGAGCAGGCTCTCCAGCGCCATCAGCCGTTCCGCTGACGAGTCCGTCACCACGACCTCGGCGCCCGCCGCGAGCAGAGCCTCCGCGGCGGACCGGCCGGTCACACCAGCACCGGCGACCAGCACCCGTGAACCGGCCAGCTTCGTCATCGCTAGAACCCGCCTGTCAGCCACTCGCTGTAGAACACGCCAAGACCGAACATGCAGCAGATGCCGCCCATCAGCCAGAACCGGATGATGACCGTGGTTTCCGCCCACCCGGCGAGCTCGAAGTGGTGGTGGAACGGCGCCATCCGGAACAGGCGCCGTCGTGAGGTGCGGAAGACCGCGACCTGCAGCGCCACCGACAGGGCCTCGACCACGAACAGACCACCGATGACGATCATCAGCAGCTCGGTGCGGGTCGCGATCGCGAGACCCGCGACCAGGCCGCCGAGCGCGAGCGAACCGGTGTCACCCATGAAGATCTTGGCGGGAGCGGCGTTCCACCAGAGGAAGCCGATGCAACCCGCCATCGCGGCCGCGGCGATCACCGCCAGGTCCAGCGGGTCGCGCACGTCGTAGCAGCCGGCGACGGCGAAGGTGGAGCAGTTGTAGCGGAACTGCCAGAACGAGATCACCACGTAGGTGCCGAACACCATCGCCGACGAGCCACCGGCCAGACCGTCGAGGCCGTCGGTCAGGTTCACGGCGTTGGACCAGGCGGCGACCATGCCGTAGCAGAAGACGACGAAGCCGATCATGCCGAACGAGACCACGGTGATGTCGCGGACGAACGACAGGTTGACCGACGCGGGCGTCAGGCCGTCCTTGTTGGGGAACTGCAACACCAGGACCGCGAACGTGATCGTCGCGATGAACTGGCCGACCAGCTTCGCCGTCTTGTTCAGGCCCAGGTTGCGCGCCTTGCGGATCTTGATGAAGTCGTCGAGGAAGCCGACGAGCCCCAGCGACGTCGTCAGCATCAGCACGAGCAGGCCGGACGCCGTCGGGGTCTGGCCGGACGCCGATGCCGACATCGAGTTCACGAGGTGCGTGCCGAGGTAGCCGGCCCACATCGCGACCAGGATGGCGAGACCACCCATGGTCGGCGTGCCGCGCTTGGTCTTGTGGTGCTGCGGACCGTCCTCGCGGATCTCCTGGCCGAAGCCCTGACGGGAGAAGATCTTGATCAGGTAGGGCGTCAGCAGGATCGACACCGCGAGTGCGATCGCTGCCGCGATCAGGATGCTCTTCACTTGGTTCCTGCCTCCAGCAGGGCCTCGGCAATGCGCCACAGGCGATAGGCGTTGGATGCCTTGACCAGCACTACGTCACCGGGCCGGACTTCCCCCTGCAGCAACTCGATCGCCGCGTCCGCGTCCGGCACCCTGACGGATTCGTCTCCCCAAGATCCTTCCAGGTGCGCACCCTGGTGCATCGCGCGGGCCGCTTCACCGACGACGACCAGCTTGCTGATGTCCAGGCGTACCACCAGGCGGCCGATCTCGTCGTGCTCGCGCACCGCGTCGTCGCCCAGTTCCGCCATCGGGCCGAGCACGGCCCAGCTGCGGCGGGCAGGCGTGGTGGCGCGCGAGATCGTCGCGAGTGCCTTCAACGCCGCCCGCACCGAGTCCGGGTTCGCGTTGTACGCGTCGTCGATGACTGTCACGCCATCGGCCCGGTCGGTGATCACCATGCGGTGTGCGGAAACCCGTTCCGCCGCGCCGAGCCGTTCCGCGACCTCTGCCGGCGTGGCGCCGAGCTCGAGTGCGATGGCGGCGGCGACCAGCGCGTTCGAGACCTGGTGCGGACCGTGCAGGCCGAGCTTGACCTGCGCGTCGCCCTGCGCGGTCTTCAGCGTGAAGCTCGCGCGGGCCTGCTCGTCCAGCTCGATGTTCTCCGCCCGGACGTCCGCTTTGGGATTCTCACCGACGAGGACGACCTTGGCCTTCGTGCGGCTCGCCATGCCCGCGACCAGCGGGTCGTCGGCGTTGAGGATCGCGACGCCGTCTTCCGGCAGCGACTCGATGAGCTCACCCTTGCCCTGCGCGATGCCCTCACGTGAGCCGAACTCGCCGAGGTGGGCGGTGCCGACGTTCAGCACGGCGCCGAACTTCGGCGGGGCGATCTCGCAGAGGTTCGCGATGTGGCCGATGCCGCGCGCGGACAGCTCCAGCACGAGGAACCTGGTGTCCTCGGTCGACCGGAGCGCGGTCCACGGGTGGCCCAGCTCGTTGTTGAACGACTCCGGCGGCGCGATGACGTCGCCGACCGGCCGCAGCACCTGGGCGATCAGGTCCTTCGTGGACGTCTTGCCGGCCGAACCGGTGACGCCGACGATCGTGAGGTCCTTCAGCCGGTCGGTGACGTGCCTGGCGAGCTTGGCCAGCGCGGCCAGCACCGCGGCGCCCTCGCCGGTCTTGTCACCCGCGAGCACGTAAGCGTCGGCGTGCTTGGCCTCCACCGGCGGCGCGATCACCGCGGGGGCGTCGACCTCCCGGCCGGCCAGCACACCCGCCGCGCCTTGGGAAACGGCCTGGGCGGCGAAGTCGTGGCCGTCCACGCGTTCACCGGGCAGGGCCAGGAAGAGGCCACCCTCGGTGACCTTGCGGGTGTCGAACTCGATGGAACCCGTGACCACCGGGGAGCCATCGGTTGCGTGCAACCGTCCGCCGACGATCTCAGCGATCTCGGCGAGCGTGAGTGCGATCAACGGTGCGCCTTTCTGATCGCGGCGGTCAGCGTCTCGACGTCCGAGAACGGGTGGATCACGCCGGCGATCTCTTGTCCCGTCTCGTGTCCCTTGCCCGCCACGACGACGACATCTCCCGGATGTGCCAGCTCGACGGCCTTCTCGATCGCGAGCTTCCGGTCGCCGATCTCGAGCACCTCGCCCCTGTTCGCGGTGGCGAGGGCCCCTTCGAGCATGGCGGCCCTGATGGAGGACGCGTCTTCGCTCCTCGGGTTGTCATCGGTGATGATCAACACGTCGGCTCGTTGCGCCGCGGCCTCGCCCATCAGCGGCCGCTTGGCCCGGTCGCGGTCACCGCCGCAGCCGAGCACGATGATCACCCGGCCGTCGGTCTTCGCCCGCACCGCGTCCAGTGCGAGCGCGACGGCGGCGGGCTTGTGCGAGTAGTCGACGACCGCGGTGAAGCTCTGGCCCTCGTCGACGCGCTGCATGCGGCCGGGGACCTGGACGTTGCTCAGGCCTTCGGCGATGGCTTCGGCGCTGATGCCCTCCGCGTGCAGGCAGGCGATCGCGAGCAGGGCGTTCGCGACGTTGAAGCTGCCCGCGAGCGGGAGGTGGATCTCGATGTCGCCGTCGGGACCGTGCGCGGTGAACGTCTGCTCACCGGTCGCGCTCACCTCGACGTTGCTCGCGGTCCAGGTGGCGGGCTTGGTGGTGGCGACGGTGATGGTGCTGGGCTTCACGAGCCGCTCGCCCCACTCGCCGTCGACGCAGACGACCTCCTTGCGCGCGCGGCCGTCGAACAGCTGCGCCTTCACCTCGAAGTACTCCTCCATCGAGGCGTGGAAGTCGAGGTGGTCCTGGCTGAGGTTGGTGAACGCGCCGATCTCGAACTCGGTGGCGGCGACCCGGCCCAGCTCCAGCGCGTGGCTCGACACCTCCATCGCGACGTCGGTGATGCCGCGCTCGGCCATGACCGCGAACAGCGCCTGCAGGTCCGGCGCCTCCGGCGTGGTGTGCGAGCTGTCGAGCTGCTCGGTGCCGATGCGGGTGCCGACCGTGCCGATGAGACCCGTCTGCTTGCCGGCGGCCTTCAGCACGGACTCGATCATGTACGTGGTGGTGGTCTTGCCGGACGTGCCGGTGACCCCCCACAGCTTGATCTTCGTCGACGGCCGGCCGTAGACGTGCGCGGCGAGCAGGCCCACCACCTCGCGCGGGCGCGGGTGGATCAGCACGGGCAGGTCCTTCAGGGCCTCGCGAGCGGCACCGGCTTCGTCCGTGAGCACCGCGACGGCACCGTTGGCGATGGCCGTCTCGGCGAAGTCGGCACCGTGGACCCTGGCACCGGGCAGCGCGGCGTAGAGGTCACCGGGGACCACGTGCTGAGCACGCAGCGTCACCCCCGTCACCTGGACGTCGGCATGCGCTGGCCTGGTCAGGTGCACGTCGGCGACCGCGGCGAGAGCAGCCACGGAAGCAGGGCGAACGGCGTTGGGGCGGGGCGGGGCGGTCGCGACCTTGCCCTCGAGCTTGGCAGGCACGGGCAAGAGGCTACCGGCGTGCGCGAAGTGGCCGAGCGCCGCGTTGGCAATCGGGTGATGATCTGCCCGGATGGGCCGTTCGAGTGGCCTTGTGGGTTGCGCTTCAGGAGTGAGCCCGTCCGGCCGAACAAGTTCCTGCCCGGTTTGGGACTTTGGGCCCTGTGGACGCCGGGGCACGCGCGGTGAGGTATGAGGCGGCAGGAGGCGGCGATGAGAACAACCACGACGGTGCAACCCAGGAGGTTTTCCTTCTGGGCACCGGATTTCAGTCGTTCCGTGACGGTAGGTGTCGACACTTCCGAAACCGCGTATCACGCTTTCGAGTGGGCCGCGCGCCACGCGTGGTCGCTGCGCACAGACCTCCAGGTCTACCTCGCGGACCCCAGCGACACGACGGTCCAGCGAGTCCTGGAACGACTCCCCATGCTCACCGCCCACTTCCGCCCGAGCGGAGACGACCCGGTGGCCGCACTGGTGAGGGCGTCGGACTCCAGCGCGACCTTGGTCTTGGGGTGCAAGGGCGAACAGCACCGCAGCCTGGGTCTGGGCTCCCTCGTCCTCCCGGTGTTGCGCCGCGCGCGGTGCGGAGTCGTAGTGGTGCGCGGACGACCCCCGGCGATCCGTGGCGAGTACGGCTGGATCACCGCGGCCGTCGGCGGGTGCGAAGACCCGGTCGTGCTCCGACGCGCGGTCGAGCTCTGCCGCACCCGCCGAGCGTCTCTGCGCCTCCTCCACGTCCACCCGCCGGCCCAGCACGGCGTCTCCGTACCCCGCGACGAGGCCGCCGTCCGCCGCGCCGTGCTGTTCTTGCGCACCACGGCTCCTGAGCTCACGCCCGAGGTGGTCGTCGAGTCCCGTCATCCGCACGAAGCGCTGGCCTCTTTGGACTCGGACCTCGTTGTCGTGGGACGCGGTGGGCAGCACGACGGGGTCGGCTTGATCACCCGTGCTGCGCTCTACCACGCCGCTTGTCCGGTGTTGGTGGCTCGACCCGAGCCTCTGCACGACGACCGGGTGATGCCATAGCCGAAAGCTCGTTCGGCCGCGCACGAAGTCTTTAGTCTGTGCCGATGCCGCCTGTCGACGCGACTACGCTCCGAGGCGCCCTGCTGACCCTCGCCCAGGACGACACCGCCTGGTTGGACGCGGTCGACCGGCTGCTGGGACGGGTGCTGACGGGCACTTCGATCCACACGTCGATCCGGGGTCTGTACGGGTGGATCGACGGTGGTGAGGCGCCGAAGCTGGTCCAGGACCGGCTGGCGGACTTGATCGTCCAGCTGCCGGGCATGAGCAGGAGCGGTCGGCTGGACCCGGTCATCGCCGTGCACACGGTGCTGGTCGCGACGGCGTTCTTCGAGACAGCCCGCGAGTTGCTGACCGACGACCTCGATGTCGCGGACGAGAGCGAATGGCAGCAAGAAGATCATTCGTTCGTCTCGTACCTGTACTCGGACGAGGTGCCTGCGCCTTCCATCACCCGGTTCTTCGCCGACAACGTCAGCACCGTCGGCAGGTGGGCGGCCGACCGGGGCGAGCGCGTCCACCGGATCCTGCGCAGAACGAGCCCGCGCGGTGGCAGCAAGCTGCTGCTGGAGGCCGCGTTCGTGACACGGGTGGTCGCCCGTTACGAGATGGACTTCCGCGCCTTGGCCGTGGACCTGCCCGAGTTCGCGACGTGGGCCGAGATGCGGCCACGCCGGCGCGCGGATGCTGCAGCGGACCACTGGATCGACAACGTGGCGAACGACGCGCATGCGACGTTGCACAGCGCGAACGAAGCCGCGTTGAACTCCCCGCTGCCGAGCAACCCGGTCCTTCCTCCGCTCGGCGCTCTCTACATCGCCGCCGGCTACCGCCTGGCCGTGGCCAGCCCGCTGGCGAGGCTGGCCGACGAGAGCTGGTGGTCGTCCGAGACACAGCTCCGACATGACTTGAACCTGATGCTCGTCCGTCATTTCACCAGCCCCGATGCCTACCGGCTGCCCATGCTGGTCATCGGCGGGCCGGGCTCTGGGAAGTCGGCGCTGACGATGGAATTCGCCGCCCGCAGGCCCGACACCGACTACATCGTCGTTCGCGTGCCGCTGCGAACCACCGCCTCAGGAGCATCCGTCCAGAACCAGATCAAGGAGGCCCTGCGGGATCAGACCGACGGCCGGGTCGAGTGGGCCGACCTCGTCCGCCAGGGCATCGGCAAGACGTGCCTCGTGGTCCTCGACGGTCTCGACGAGATGCCGCAGGTCCCTGGCTCGTCGCGGAGCTTCCTCGACGAAGTCGTCTGGTTTCAGCGCATGGAGGCCAGGGTCGGCCGCCCAGTGGCGGTGCTGGTCACCACCCGGACGTCGTTCCTGGACCAGCTGCTCATCCCGGACGGCACCCCCGTGGTCGCGCTCGCGGACTTCGACGACGACCAGATCGGCCGGTGGATCTCGGCGTGGAACCAGGCGACGGCCGACACGCAACGACGTCCCATGACGGTCGAGGCCGCACTCGCTCATCCGGATCTCGCGCGAAACCGTTGGGGTTGTTGCTGCTCACGCAGCAGATTACCGATCCCTCCGCACCCAACGAGAGCGTCGTGCCGAGAGATGTGTTCGCGGCCGCCATCGACGCGTTGGCGTCACAATCGCCCGACTTCCCGGTGCCGGGCGCCGCCGCGCTGGGAATGCTCAACCGCGGCTGGCGGCCGATCTCCGCCGAAGAGCTCCGCGCCGATCTCGCGGCACTCGGTCACACGGACATGAGCACCGTCGAATCCGTGCTCCGCGACCTGGAACAGCAACCTGCCTCGTTCGCCGAGTACCGCATCGCCTCGCTGGTCGTGGACGTGCTGTTGCAGAACGACGCGCTGCTGTCCTCGTTGCTGTCGCACACCCTGCTGTCTCTCCGGCCGGCCACGTTGACCTTCCTCCCGCAGGTCACCGACGGAATGCCTGCACAGCAACGGGCACGGCTGACCAAGACGCTCGACGACCTGATCCAGGGGTACCTCAGCCGGACCGACACCTATGTGCGCCCGGCCCACCGCCCTGCGTCATCCGACGTGGAACGCGCCATTTACACGGCGAACCTGGTGCTCCTGCGGCTGTTCGTGCGGCCGGACACCAGAGGAATACGCCTCGCGGCAAACCAGTCGTTCGCTCTCGCCAAGCTGTGGTCGAAGACGCTGGACAGCCTCAGCATGCGCAACCTGCAGTCGCTGATCACCATCCACGAGGACGGATTCGCACGGCGCACGCCTCGCGCTGCGCATGGAGAGGCTCAACTCACGCTCACAGGCCCAGCGGAGGGCGTCGACTTCGTCCACCGCGGGCTGACATCCGACCCTCGCGCGGTCACCCAGCTGAACTGGTCGTCCGACGGCGACCTGTTGACGACCAGCTACGGCGGCGAAACGGTCGCGTGCTGGCGAGTCGCGGAGCACCTGCCACCGCACGTCATCGGTGAGCTGCCCAACCTCACCGACCTCGACTGGCATCCGACGCGTCCAATCGCGGCGGTAGTGCAGCGGACGCGGAAGACCGAGTCACGTCGTCTGATGCTCACGCGTTTCGAGGACGGGTCGACCCGCGAACTGTGCGAGATCGGGCCTCTCAGCCGGGTCGCCTGGTCGCCGGACGGCGGATCGCTGGCCGTGTTCAGTCCTCTGGGGCTGTGGATAGTGGACGCCGCCACCGGCGAACAACGCACGGTGACAACGTTCAAAAACCTCGAACATCAGTCATACCGCCTGAAACCCCGCTGGTCCAAGGACGCCGACCACATCTGGGTCGCCGCCGGGGGCACCGTGTGCGTAGCACTCACGAGCGGCGAAGTGGTGCATGCAGTCGAATTCGCCATGCACGCGCGCGACATCTTGGTGCAGGAGAGCGGGCATGGCCTGATCGCCTTCACCCCGCCGGGCAAGCCCGAGATCGAGATCATTCCTTTCTTCCGCTTTGACGGTGCCTCGGTCCTGGAGGGACACACCAAGCTCGTCACCTGCGCCAGGTTCTCCCCGAACGGTGAGTACCTCGCGTCGATGTCGATGGACAACACGATCAGGATCTGGCGGTGCGAGGACTGGCAGTGCGTCGCGGTGCTGCCCCGCGAGGAGATCAGCGGCCGCGGCGGACTCGCCTTCCACCCGACGAAGCCGCTGCTCGCGATCAAGGACCGCAACGGCGTCGACGTCGTCCGTCTCGACCACCAGGTGCTCGGCAGGATCGGTGCTGCACGGACGTCACGCAGGTACGCCAACGCCAAGATCGTGCTCGTCGGAGACACCGGCGTCGGCAAGTCGGGGCTGGGCCTCGTGATGAGCGGCCAGCCGTTCGCACCGACGGACTCGACGCACGGCCGCAACGTCTGGACGTTCGAGAAGTCCATCGAGACGACACCGTCCGGCGACGTCCAGACGAGGGAAACGCTGCTGTGGGACCTCGCAGGCCAGCCCGGCTACCGGATGGTGCACCAGTTGCACCTCAACGAAATCGCGGTGGCGCTGGTGGTGTTCGACGCGCGCAGCGAGACGGATCCGTTCGCCGGCGTGCAGTACTGGAGCCGCGCGCTGGCGCAGGCGAGGCGGCTCGACGGCGCGGCCGCTGTGCGGCTGAAGGCTTTTCTGGTAGCCGCACGGACCGATCGTGGTGGCACGGCGGTGAGCAGGGCGAGGATCGAGCGGGCCGTTCAGCAGTACGGGTTCGACGGGTTCATCGAGACCAGTGCGAAGGAAGGGTGGGGCGTCGACGAGCTGATCCGCGCGGCGCGTGGTGCGATCGACTGGGACGCCGTGCCCGTCGTCAGCTCGACGGCGTTGTTCCAGTCGATCAAGGACTTCGTGCTCGAGGAGAAGCGCCAGGGCCGCATTCTGTCTACTGTGGACGATCTGTTGCACAGCTTTCGCCGCCTCCGGCAGGAGGAGACGCCGGCCGAGCACCTGCTGGACAGGTTCACGACCTGTCTCGGACGACTGGAGAGCGTCGGCGTCATCAGGCGGATGGCATTCGGCGACTACGTCCTGTTGCGGCCAGAGCTCCTGGACGCCTACGTGTCCTCGCTGGTGCAGGCTGCGAAGGACGAGCCGGACGGGCTCGGCTTCGTACCTGAGGCGGACGCGCTCGCGGGTACCTTCCGGATGCCCGAGTCCGAACGGCTGACCAACGAGCAGCAGGAGCGAATCCTGTTGATCACGGTCGTGGAGGAGCTGCTGCGGCGCGAGATCGCGCTGAAGGAGGTCACCGACAAGGAAGTCGACCTGATCTTTCCGTCGCAGTTCACCAGGGAACGGCCGGAGGCCCCGCAGGTGCCAGGACAGGACGTGGTGTTCACGTTCGACGGCGACCTGCAGTCGATCTACTCGACGCTCGCGGTGCGGCTCTCGCACTCCAGACTGTTCCAGCGCGGCCCGATGTACCACAACTCCGCCTCGTACCTCGCGGACGCGGGAGGAACCTGCGGCATCGCCATCCGCGAGATCGCGGAGGGCAGGGGCGAACTGGTGCTGTTCCACGACGAGCGCGCCCAGCCGATCGTCCGGCGGCAGTTCGAGGTCTACGTCGTCGAGCACTTGGAGCAACGGGCAGGCAACGTCGTGACGCGCCGGGTGCGCAGGTGCCGGCCGTGCAACTACGCGATCGACGACGAAGTCGTGCAGCGCAGGCTCGGCCGCGGCCTCACGACGGTGATCTGTCAGATCTGCGACGGAGTCGTCTCGATCACTGATGCCGACCAGCCCGACGTCCGGCCGGCGGTCGCGGAGATGAACGCCAACGCCAACGCCCAACGCGACCAGGACGTCGCCGCCACGACCCTCAAGGGCAAGCGCGAGGCCGAGGACTACGACGTCTTCCTGTGCCACAACGTGAAGGACAAAACGCAGGTATTGGAGATCGCCAGGCGGCTCGAAGCGCACGGCATCCTGCCCTGGCTCGACGTCGACGCCATCCAGCCCGGTTCACGGTGGCAGGACGAGATGGCGAAGGGAATTGAGAAGAGCAGGTCGGCGGCTGTGCTGATCGGACCGGCCGGGTTCGGGCCGTGGCACGACGCCGAGATGCACCTCATCAACGACTGGTCCGTGCGCGATGCCCGCCGACGGGTCATCCCAGTGATCCTCGACGGCACGGACGACGATCTCGAACTGCCCGGCTTCCTGCGGGTGTGGTCCACCATCGACATGCGGATGGCGGACCCCGACCCGATCGAACAGCTCATCTGGGGGATCACCGGCGAGCAACCCCGCTGGGCTCTAGCAGCCCTTGCGCAGGACGGTTCCCGTCGTGCCCGGCAGCGACACCGAATGGACCGTTGAGCCCTTTTCGTTGGTGTGGGCGTCAGCAAGCCGCACGTTGACGGCTGAGCTGCCGGTCTTGTTCGCGTTGACGATCACCGTGCCGCACACGAAGTCGCGCTGGAACACGTTGGACGCCACCGAGAAGTACGGCCCGGTGGCCGCGCCCAGGTTCCAGTCGTACTCGGGGCGCCACACGGAGGCGTTGTCGTAGCGGTCGGTCTCCTGGATCTCGGAGATCGCCGCGTGTGAGCCGGCGGCCAGCAGGTAGCTCGCGAAGGCGTAGCGGAACGGCTGCTCGGCGCCGCTGTGGTGCGGCTGCACCCAGGTGATCTTGCCCTTGGCCTCGTTGGCGGCGATCTCGGCTACCTGACGGCTCCAGCCCTGCGGGTACTCGGAGAGGAGATCGTTGTCGTTGAAGGTCAGCCACCACTCGTCGAAGCCGCCGTCCAAGTACTCGACGTAGGAGTCCCACGCGCCGTCGTGGAGGCGGGCGTTGGACATGTTGGCGACGGTTTTGAGGCCGGCGTCGACGAACTTCTGCCTCGTGTTGGCGAGCATCGAGCGGTAGGCGTCGCGCATCGCCTCGTCTGTGGGGTACGAGGCCGGGCAGACGCCATCGTGGTAGGTGTCGCAGGCGAACAGTGCGTTGTCCATGAACACGCCGTCGAACGCGCCACGCGACGATGCGATCACGTTGTCGGCCCAGGCGTTCTGGTAGTCGGTGTTGCCGACGTCCATCTGCCAGTGGCCCTCGTATCCGTCGTACTCGAAGCGCTGCCCCTGGGAGTCGAGCAGGAACCACGAGGGATCGGCCGCGCAGTAGCCGACGCCGGTGGGGAGATCGGTTTCGTCGACGCCGTTCGAGCACGCGTAGCTGCGCGTCGAGGAGAGGTCCTTGTAGACGAAGGTCTGGATCTTCGGATTGGCCGCCTTGAACTTCGCGGCCAGATCGGTTTCCCAGGCGTTCAGCACGACGTAGGAACGTCGCGAGGCCTCGGCCGTGATCATTTCGGACGTCGTCGGCGTGCTGTTCATGTGCAGCCAGTACGACTTCGTGGAACTCTCTTCTTCGGACGCCTGAGCTGCGGGGACAACAGATGCCGTCACCGCGCCAACCAAGATCAAATATCCCCACGAACGCACGCCAAACCCCATCTCGCCTTGCACTCCGGTTTCGGAGTATTAGACCTGGCGAAATGCGTCTCATTACGAAAAAGTGCGGGGTGATTTTCACTGTGAAACAATGAAATGCATCATTGCCACGCCTGGGCGTGTCTCAGATCACTTGCAAGAAGCGCAGGCGTCACCAAGAATGCGCGACCCCGCGAAACGAGCTACATCTGCAGCTGCACGAACGGCGTCTGCTCCGTCGACATCGGCACCTGGAAGCGCTGGGTCAGGTAGGTGGCGATGTCGTGGAACAACGGCGCCGCCGTCCCGCTGAGCGGGGTGCCGTGCGGGTTGTCGAGCATGATTCCGACGACGTAGCGCGGGTTGTCCGCCGGGAGGATGCCGGCGAACGTGATCCAGTACTGCGTCTGCGAGTAACACTTGCAGGTCTGGTCGATCTGCTGGGCCGTGCCGGTCTTGCCCGAGATCTGGTAGCCCGGCAGGGCCGCCGGGAGGCCGGTGCCGTTCTGGTTCGCGTCGCGCGGGTTGACCTGGGCGACATAGCGGAACATGTCGCGCACGGTCTTCGCAGTCTCCGGCGAGACGACGCGGACGCCTTCCGGGCGCTGCTTCTCGTTGCGCGCGCCCTCCTCGCCGATCTCGGCACGGATCAGGCGGGGCGGCATGCGGAGGCCGTCGTTGGCGATGGCCTGGTACATACCGGTCATCTGCAGCAACGTCATCGAGAGACCCTGGCCGATCGGCAGGTTGCCGAACGTCGAGCCGGACCACTGGTTCAGCGGCGGCACGACACCGGACTCCTCGGCGGGCACACCGGAGTTGAGCCGGCGGCCCAGGCCGAACTTCTGCAGCATCTCGGCGTAGCGCTCCTTGCCGACCTCCTGGGCCGCCATCAGCGTGCCCACGTTCGAGGACTTGGCGAAGACGCCGTTGAACGACAGCGGCACGGTGCCGTGGGCCCACCAGTCCTTGATGACGCGGTCGGAGACCTTGATCGAACCCGGCACCTGCAGCACGTCGTCCGGCTTGAAGAGGCCGTACTCGACGGCCGCGGCAGCCGTGACGATCTTGTTCACCGAACCCGGTTCGAAGCTCGACGCGACCGCCGCGTTGCGCTTCTGGTCCTCCGAGGCCTTGCCGAAGTCGGTCGGGTCGTAGGTCTTGTCGTTGGCCATCGCGACGATCTCGCCCGTGCGGCTGTCCAGCACGACGGCGGAAGCGTTGGCCGCGCCCGACTTCTTCGCGTAGTCGGTGACCATCTTCTGCACCGCGTACTGGGTGTCGATGTCGATGGTCAGTTCAAGGCTCTTGCCCGGCAACGGCTGCACGAGCTCGCGTTCGGTGTTCGGGATGACGAGGGTGTCGTCGCCCGACATCGTGTCGACCACACGACGGCCCATGCGACCGGCGAGCACGTTGTCCTGCGCGCTCTCCAGGCCGAGGATGCCCTGGACGGTCGGCGGCTTCTCCTCCTGGCGCCAGTTCGCGGCGCCGATGATGTTCGACGCCAGCTCGCCGTTGGGGTAGATGCGCTTCGAGCGGTACTCGGAACCGATCTCCGCCCGGTACTTCTCGACGATCTTCGCCGCCTTGGCCGGTTCCGCCTCGCTGACCAGGACCTCGTAGCTGATGTCCTTCACCAGCTGCTGGTAGATCGTTTCCTCGTCGGTCTTCTCGCCGTTGACCTCGGGACCGAGCGTCGCGGAGATGAACTTGGCGACCTCACGGGCGTGGTCGTCGTAGCTGACCGGGTACCGCTCCGGGTCCTTCGCGCGGGCCTCGTCCCACGTCTTGCGGGCGCGCTGCGGCAGGATGTAGAGCGCGCGCACCTCGATCGAGAACGCGAGCTGGTTGCCGTTGCGGTCGAGGATCGAGCCGCGTTCGGCGGGGATGTTCTGCCGGGTCGTGCGCTGCTTCTGCGCCTGCTCCGCCAGCTCGTCGGCCTGGATGCCCTGCACCTGCACGAGCTTCGCGCCCGCGATCAGCAGCGCGCCGATCAGCAGGATGCGGCCGACCGCGATGCGCAGCCTGCTGTTGCCGCTCAGGCGCGCGGTCGGGCGAGGGCCGCGCACCGACAACGGGCGGCGCGGCCCCCTCTGCTGCGGACCCGGCATCAGCCACCCGCCGGCGGAGTCTGGTTACCGGGCGGCGGAGTCTGACCAGCGGGCGGCGTCTGGCCGGCCGGGGGCGTCTCCGGGGACGGCGGTGGCGGCGGCGTCGACTTGGTCGGCGCGCTCGGCTTGCCGAACTCCTCGATCGAGCCGTCCGGGTTCTGCCGCAGCCGCGCCGGGTTCGACGGCTCCACGAGGCCCATCTCGGTGGCCCGGCGGGCCAGGTCGGTCGGCGACTCGAGCAGCGCCACCTCGCGGCGCAGCTGTTCCATCCGCAACGTCAGCTTCTCCGCCTCGGCCCGCGCCTCCTGCAGGCGGTACGTGTCCGCGGCGGCCTGGGTCGAGAAGTACATGATCCCGGCGACGCCCGCGCCCAGCACGAGCATCACCAGCACCACGAACGGGGCCTTCGACACGGCCTTCTGCTGCGGCACGGCAGCGCCGCCGCGCAGGTTCTGGGCGCGCTGGGCCCGGCGGGCGTAGGCGCGTTCGGCACCCGCGGTCCGGCGCCGAGCCTTGTCCTGGTCCTCGCGCGGCTTCTTGGAGGGGTCGCGGGGCGACGGCTCGCCGACCCGTGCGGGTGCCGTCATCTCGGTGCTCCGATCCGTTCCGCCGCGCGCAGCCGCACTGGCGCCGCGCGCGGGTTGTCCTCGATTTCCTGCTCCGACGCGAGCTCCGCGCCCTTCGTGAGCAACTTGATCTCGGGCCCGTGGCCCGGCAGTTCGACCGGCAGCCCCGGCGGCGTCTTCGACTTCGCCAGCTCCGCGAACGCCTGCTTCACCATCCGGTCCTCAAGGGACTGGTAGGACTCCACGACGATCCGCCCGCCGATGCCCAGCACGCCGAGCGCGGCGGGCAGGGCCAGCCGCAACGACTCCAGCTCGCCGTTGACCTCGATCCGCAGCGCCTGGAACGTCCGCTTGGCCGGATGCCCGCCGGTGCGTCGCGACGCCGCGGGGACAACGTTGTACAGCAGCTCGACCAGTCGCCCGGAGTTGGTGAACGGCTCCTTCTCGCGTTCCTTCAGCACCGCAGACGCGATCTTGCCCGCGAACCGCTCCTCGCCGTACGTGGAGAGGATCCGCGCGAGGTCGCCGTGCGAGTACGTGTTGAGCACGTCCGCCGCCGTCATGCCGGTGCCCTTGGACATCCGCATGTCGAGCGGCGCGTCCTTCGAGTACGCGAACCCGCGCTCCTCCTCGTCCAGCTGCAACGAGGACACGCCGAGGTCCATCAGCACACCGTCCACATGCGAGTAGCCGAGGTCCTCCACGGCTTCGTCGATGTGGTCGTAGGTGACGTTGACGAGCTTGACCCGGTCACCGTGGCGCGCGAGCCGCTGGCCGGCCATCTCGATGGCCTGCGGGTCGCGGTCGAGGCCGATCAACGTGAGTTCGGGGTGGGCGCTCAACAACGCGTCGGAGTGGCCACCCATGCCGAGCGTCGTGTCGACCACGACGGCGGGCTTGCCTTCGAGCGCCGGAGCGAAGAGTTCCAGGACGCGGTCCAGCAGCACCGGAACGTGCCGCGGCTGATCCATCGTCCCTCTACTCCCCTGATGCGCGGATCGGGTGACGTCAGGTCCCCGCCCGCCCGTCGAACCTGGCGCCGGGGAAGGTGCGCCAGGGCCGATAGTCGAGCGGACCGAGGCCTCACGGCACCCGAATCGCGTGTGGAACATCCGGCCTGTTGCTCGGCTGACCGCCATCAGAAGACGCCCGGTATGACCTCCTCGCGAGCCGTGGCGTAGCCGTCCTCGTGCTCTTCGAGATAGGTCTGCCAGGCGGTCGCGTCCCAGATCTCCATCCTGGTGAACGCGCCGACGACCACGCACTCCTTGGTCAGCCCGGCATACCGGCGCAGTTCCGGTGCGATCAGAACGCGGCCCTGACCGTCCGGACGCTGCTCGTCCGTACCTGCGAACAGATACCTCTGGTAGGCGCGTACGGCGTCGTTGGTGAACGGCGCCTCGGCGACCTTCCTCGCCATCTGCTCGAACTCAGCCCGGGGAAACACGTACAGGCAGTGGTCCTGGCCTTTGGTGACCATGAGACCTCCCGCCAGTTCGTCCCGGAACTTCGCAGGCAGTGTCAGCCGACCTTTGTCGTCCAGGCGCGGGTAGTGAGTGCCGAGGAACACGGCAGCCACCTCCCTTGCCGGGCGACGAGACCGGCAGTGGAGCCCCCGTCTGCCCCACCGGCCGCCACAGTACCCCACTTTTCACCACAGTCAACGCTGAAACAGGTGTTTGCACACCAACCCGTGACCCGTTTGCCCTGGTAGACGAAGTGGGGAGGCGTGGGGGGATGGTGGGGGAGCTGGTCAGTCACCACCTTGCCGAGTGAGGGTTCAGGCCCGATTCAGCACTCGAACGGCCTAGAAATTTGCGGCAAAACACGGGGTTGGGACGCGGTGGTGGGGGAAGGTGGAAAGTGGTGGCGCGAACCCGGTGCGGCCCGCAGGTGTAAGCAGTCGGAGGGGACTGTCGGTGCGGCCCGCTACCGTGATGACGAAATGGTCACGGTGGTCCTGGCACACCGGCCCCTGCGAACGTCGCATCCGTTCGCAGTTCGGGTAACGGCGCTTAGCCGTGGTTTGACACACTGCGTGAAACGCTCACACGTCCGTGTTCCGGACACGGCTGCTGGAGGTTTAGTGACACCGGGAAGCCCAAGCGCGAACAGCCACGCGCCGGTCGATCAGGTCCTGGGGGAGTTGCACGGCGCCGTTCAGCGGATCGCCGCCAACGTCGAACGGGTGCTCGTCGGCAAACCCGACGTGGTCCGGCTCGCCCTCGTGACGCTGCTCGCCGAGGGGCACCTGCTCGTGGAGGACGTGCCGGGTGTCGGCAAGACCTCTCTCGCGAAAGCGCTTGCCCGCTCCATCGACTGCACGGTGAGCCGCGTGCAGTTCACGCCCGACCTGTTGCCGAGCGACATCACCGGCTCGTCCATCTACAACCGGCAGGAGAACGACTTCGAATTCCGGCCGGGACCGATCTTCGCGAACATCGTGGTCGGCGACGAGATCAACCGCGCCTCCCCCAAGACGCAGTCCGCGCTCTTGGAGTGCATGGAGGAGCACCAGGTCACGGTCGACGCGCACACGTACCCGCTCGGGTCGCCGTTCATGGTGATCGCGACGCAGAACCCGATCGAGATGGAGGGCACCTACGCCCTCCCCGAGGCGCAGCGCGACAGGTTCACCGCGCGCGTGTCGGTCGGCTACCCCGACCCGGCGGCCGAGCTCGCGATGGTCGACGAGCACGCCGGCCACAACCCGCTCGACGACCTGCGGCCCGTCTCGGACGCGGCCCAGATCCTGCGGCTGATCGAAGCCGTGCGCCGGGTGCACCTCTCCCCCGAGGTGCGCCGGTACGCCGTCGAGCTGGTGTCGGCCACGCGTCGTCTGCCGGAGCTGCGGCTGGGCGCGTCGCCGCGGTCCACGTTGCACCTCGTGCGGGCCGCACGGGCGCAAGCCGCGCTGGCCGGTCGTGACTTCGTGGTGCCGGACGACATCCACGCGATCGCGATCCCGGTCCTCGCGCACCGGCTCGTGATGACCGCGGAGGCGCAGGCCGCTCGCCGGTCCCCCGCCGAACTGATCAGGGCGCTGCTGCAGCGGGTGCCGGTGCCGACGGCGGCACTCGACCCGAGCGCGGCATTCGTCCGCAGCATGAACAACAACAACGCAGGGACGCCACGCTAACCATGCGCACCGCACTCTCCGGTCTGACGACGCGCGGAAGATGCTTGCTGGCCGCGGGGTTCGCTGCCGGAGTGTGCGCCGCGGTGTTGAACGAACGCGACCTGCTGCGGGTCGCGGCCTTCGTGATCGCGCTGCCCCTGTTGGCCGCGTGGCTCGCGACGAGGGCTCGGGTCGGCCTGCACGCCGCCCGGTTCCTCGCGCCGAGCCGCGTGCCGGTCGGGGCCGCGTCCGAGGTGAAGCTCGACCTGCGCAGCACCGGGCGGTTGCCGACGGGCGGACTGATGCTCGAGGACACCGTCCCGTACGCGCTGGGCGCGCGGCCGCGGTTCCTGGTGGAGCGGTTGCCGCGCAACGCGCCCACGACGTTGCGCTACCCGCTCAAGCCGGTCATGCGCGGCATCCAGCAGGTCGGCCCGCTGATGGCGCGGATCACCGACCCGTTCGGCCTCGCGGAGTTCGACCGCGAGCTGGCCGGCCGCTCGCGGCTGGTCGTGGTGCCGCGGGTGGTGCGGCTGGCGGGTCTGCCCGGCGGTTCCGGCATGGGTGCGGGCGACGACGGCTCGGTGCGGCTGCGGGCCGGGCAGGGCGAGGACGACGCGGTGGTGCGCCCGTACCGGCACGGCGACGACCTGCGGAAGGTCCACTGGCGGTCCACGGCCCGGCGCGACGAGTTGATGGTGCGCGTCGAGGAACGTCCGTGGCGCGGCGGCACGACGGTGCTGCTGGACCACCGGGTGCATGCGCACCGTGGCAGCGGACCCACGGCTTCACTCGAATGGTCGATCTCGTTCGTGGCGTCGATCTGCCTGCACCTGCACCACTTCGGCCACCAGGTGCGCCTGGTCGCCGAGGACGGGCGGGTGCTCGCGGGCGGGTCGTCCGACGGCGGGCACAGCGACCACGTGGTGCTCGACTCGCTGGCGGCGCTGCAGGGCTCGCACCGGCGAGAGCTCAGCGCGGGGATCGACCCCGGCGCGGGCCAGGAGGTCATCGCGGTGCTCGGCGGGGTGTCGCCGGCGTCCGTGGAAGAGCTGATCAGGTACCGGCCGCGCGGCATGCGCAGCCTGGCCGTGCTGCTGGACGTGAACGCCTGGGCCGGTGGCACGGACGCCACCGCGCCGGATCCCGAGGACGCGCGGCGCTTGCTGACCAGCGCGGGCTGGGGCGTGGCGATCGCGCGGCCGTCGGCGTCGATGCAGCAGGTGTGGCAGGAGTTGTGCGCCTCGGCCAGTCACCGGGGGCCGTCCATGCGCTCGGAGGTGGGCTGAGATGGGGTCCCGTTCCGCTCCCGCGAAGGCCACCGAGCCCGAGTGGTTCACCTCGGCCACGCCGTGGATCGCGGCGCTGGCCGTGCTGTGCGCGTCGACCGCGTTGTCGGGCGTCATCGAGGGTGACCTGTGGCTGGTGCGCATCGGCGTGGTGATCGTCGCGATCACCGTGACCGGCGCGTTCCTGCGGGCCACCAGGCTGACCCCGCCGCTGGTCGCGATCGCCCAGGTCTTCGTGTTGTTGTGCCTGCTCACGGCGTTGCACACGCGGTCGGGCATCTTCCTGTTCATCCCCGGCCCCGACGCGCTGGGCGAGCTCGGCGACGTGCTCGCGGAGTCCGTCGCGCAGGTGCAGACCGGGGTGCCGCCGGTGCACGCGACGCCGGCGATCCAGGCGCTCGTGGTGCTGGCGATCGGCCTGGTCGCGGTGCTGGTCGACACGCTGGCGGTCGCCGCGGCGGCCCCGGCGGCGTCCGGCCTGGTGCTGCTGTGCGTGTTCGCGGTGCCCGCGTCGCTGGCCGACGAGATGCTGCCGTTCTGGACGTTCGTCCTGGGCGCGGCGGCGTTCGCGATGCTGCTCGCGGTCGACGGTCAACACCGGCACGAGGCGTGGCGCGGCCGGCTCGGCTCCGGGTCGGCGAGCGGGACGGGTGGTTCGGCGACGACGGTGGCGTCGATCGCGATGGTGATCGCGCTGATCGTCGGTGCGGGCTTCACGATCGTCGGCACGGTCGGCCGGCTGCCGATGGGCGGCAGCGGCGGCGGTGGCAAGGGCGGCATCGGGCTCAGCGAGATGACGTCGTTGCGCGGCATGCTCAACCGCGGCCGCACCGCAGAGGTGTTCTACGTGCGCGGCCTGCCGGAGCAGACGTACCTGCGCGCGACCACGCTCGCCAAGTACGTGCCGGACAAGGGCTGGGAGCGCGGCAGCGACCCCGGTGGCCAGGCCGCGCGCGGCGAGCTGCCCCCGCAGGCCGGCGACCGCGGCGAGGGCAAGACGACCCGGATCGACATCGAGCCGCGCGACTGGCGGAGCTTCTGGCTGCCGACCTACGGCGCCGTCCGCAGCATCGAGACCCCGGACGACGACTACCGCTTCGACGTGAAGAAGGGCGTGATCTTCAGCCAGCGGGAGCGGGAGCCGGAGCCGTACACGATCGACACGGTGCTCTCGACGCCCACGAAGCAGTCGCTGCGGCTCGCGTCCGGGCAGCAGAACGCGGTGGACAACGAGTACAAGAAGTACGACGGCGTCGAGCAGCAGGTGATCGACCTCGCGAACAAGATCGTCGAGGGCACCACCAACGACTTCGACAAGGCCGCCGCGCTGACGGCGTTCTTCAACGGCCCGACCACCGAGTTCAAGTACGACCTCAAGACCCAGGGCGACGTCAACAAGGACGCGCTGACCGACTTCGTGACCAAGGGCAAGGTCGGCTACTGCGAGCAGTTCGCGTCGGCGATGGCCGTGATGGCCCGCGTCGTCGGCCTGCCGTCCCGCGTCGCGATCGGCTTCACCGCCGGTGTTCCGTCGGCCGACAACTCCTACCGCGTGATCAGCACCGACGACGCGCACGCGTGGGTCGAGATCTTCTTCCCGAACTACGGCTGGATGACCTTCGACCCGACCCCGATCGACGACGGCCGCGGCGTCGTGCCGCCGTACCTGCGCGAGACCTCGCCCGGTGCCGACGAGCAGGTGCCGACCGAGACGAAGACCGAGACGGTGGCGCCGTCGGCGTCCGGGTCGGCCCAGCCGTCCGCCTCGCCCGACGGCACGGAGGACAACCAGGGCCAGCAGCAGGCCCCCACGCAGGAGACACCCGCGTGGCTGCTGTGGGCGCTGGGCATCGTGCTCGTGCTGGCGGCGCTGCTGACGGTGCTGCTCGTGCTCGCGCTGCTCGGCGTGCTCAGCGCCGGCCTGATGGGCCTGACGTGGGCGCGCAAGCTGCTGATACCCGCCGCGGCCGCGCTGTGGCTGATCGGCGCCGGGCTCGCGGCCGCGTTGATCTCGTGGTGGCTGGCGGTGCCGCTGGTGCTCACCGGGCTCGTGCTGGCGCCGTTGCTGGTGCGCACGGTGCGCCGGCGCAACCGACTGCACACCGTCGCCGCGCTCGGTCCGGGGGCGGCCACGGCTGCCTGGAGCGAGCTCATGGCGGAGTCGATCGACCGCGGCGCGCCCGTGCCGCCGGCCGAGACGATCCGGACGGCCGCCCGCCGGTTGGCGCGCGAGCACAACCTGGACGACGCGGGCAAGGACGGCCTGCGCGTGGTGATCGGGGCGATCGAGCGCTCCTGGTACAGCGCGAACCCGGCCGCCGACCCGGCGCTGCCCGCTGCCCTGGCCGCAGTGCGACAGTCGTTGCGACAGAACGCGCCGCTGTCGTTGCGGGCGCGCTTGTTCCCGACGTCGGTGCTCAAGCCGACGCCCGCGCCCGTGGCCGACACACCCGAGCGCGAGCCCGTTCCGGTCTAGTCCCAACGCGAAGGGCCCGCTCCCCTGGTGGGGGCGGGCCCTTCGCGTTGAAGTTCTCTCTCGGCTTACTGCTCTTCGTCGAAACGCTTGCGGAAGCGCTCCTCCATCCGTTCGGAGAACGAGCTGCGGCTGCGGGTCGGCTTGCCGTCTTCCTGCGTCCCTTCGGCGACCTGGTCACCACGACGCAGCGTCGTCAGGGTGATGAGCACACCGAAGAACATGAGCAAGAAGCCGAAGACGCTCACGACGGGGATCCCGACGATGGCGAGCTTCGACAGGAAGCTCACACCGGCGACGAGCGCCGCCACACCAACGACGAACAACACGATGCCCTGTACACGGCGCCGTTTGGACGGCCGCCGCAACTTGGCGCCTCGTACGGTGGATGCGAACTTCGGGTCTTCGGCGTAGAGCGCGCGCTCGATCTGGTCGAGCAGTCGCTGCTCGTGCTCGGAGAGTGGCATCGTTCCTCCTCCGGCACAGCGGTCGCGGGCGCCGGGTGTTTTCGGTTTCCGCCGAACCCGGCGGACGACCCACCCTGGGGACGTCACCCCCCAGGATACGATCCGCGCGGCCCGGCGACTACCCAGTCGGCCTTCTCATACGGTCGGTTCTGTCACCATCATCCTTCTAGGGCAGCGGTGAGGCCGTCGTGAGGCCTCCACGGGCCCTTGTGGCCATGCGTTCACGCCCAGTTCGACCGCCGGATCCGGCCGGGCAACGCTGCCTTGTTCCGATCGGCGCCATGACCGATCTCATCGTCAACGGCGACGCCGAGCAGGGCCTGACCGGCTGGCTCACCGTCGCGGGCGCCCCCGTCGTGCTGCGGTACGACACGGGGCAGGGGTATCCGGGGCCCGGTGATCCCGGTCCGGCACAGCGCGGTGCCTCCTTCTTCGGCGGCGGCAACGCAGCACTGAGCACTCTGCGACAGAGCGTGACGTTGCCGCGCCGCTCGTCTCAGTTCGTCCTCTCCGGCTGGCTGGGCGGTTACGCCGCACAGCAGGACGGCGCCCGCCTGTCCGTCGAGTTCCTGGATTCGGGCGGCACCCCGCGCGGCCTCGTCGTCCTCGGCCCGGTGACCGCCGAGGAACGCTCCGGGCGCACCGGGTTGGTGGAACGCTCCGCGCGCGGCACGGTTCCTCCCGGCAGCCGAACCGCCGTGGTGACGCTGCAGCTGACCCGATCCGGCGGCGGCAGCTCGAACGACGGCTACGCGGACAACATCTCGTTCACGGTGGAGGCCCGCTGATGCTGAACCGACGTGATCTCCTGCGTGCTGCAGCTTCCGCCGGCGCTTTGGGGACCGTGTGGCCTCTTGCCTCTGGTCTGTCGCCCGCCGAGGCTCATGCGGCCGCGCTCGATCTGGGTGCTTCCTGGGACGCGGCGCCGTTCTGCCTGGGCGTCGGGTCCGGGGATCCGTTGCCGGACAGCGTGATCCTGTGGACGCGACTGGTGGTGGAACCGCTCGCGTTCTCGCAGCCACTGCCCGAGGTCGTCGAGGTTTCCTGGACCGTGGCTTTGGACCGCACGATGCGCTCTGTCGTCGCGCGCGGCACCGTCGCGGCATCGAACCTGTTGGGACACAGCGTGCACGTGCCGGTTTCCGGCCTGCGTCCCGGCCGCACCTACTACTACCAGTTCCGCGCTCTGGGTAAGCGCTCTCGCGTCGGCCGCACACGCACGGCCCCCGTCGGTCCCGTTGCGCGCGCACGCTTTGCGACGGCCAACTGCCAGGCGTTCCACGACGGCTTCTACGCGGCCTGGGCGGGCATCGCTGCCGAGAAACTCGATTTCGTCGTGCACCTCGGCGACTACATCTACGAACACGGCCAAGTCGGCGGCGCACACGTGCGTGATCACGAGGGCGCGGCCGTGCTGTCCCTCGCGGACTACCGGCGGCGCCATGCGTTGTACAAGGGCGATCCGTCTTTGCGCGCCGCCCACGCCGCGCACCCGTTCTTCCTGACCTGGGACGATCACGAGGTGGTCAACGACTACAGCGGTTCCGAGGGCTCCGCGCCGTTCGTGAAGCGCCGTGCCGCTGCCTACCAGGCCTGGTACGAGCACCTGCCGATCCGCTCGGGTTCGGCGCTGGAGCCGCAGATCTACCGGCGGCGGCAGTGGGGTTCGCTGCTGGATCTCACGGTTCTCGATCTGCGGCAGTACCGGTCGGCGCAGAACCTTCCTGACGGCACGATCCTCGGTCCTGTGCAGAAACAGTGGCTGCTGGACGGCATTTCCTCGGCGCGCGAGACCTGGCAGGTGTGGATCAACTCGATCATGCTGTCTCAGCTCGCCCGGCCCGGTGGTGGCTACTACTTCACCGATCAGTGGGACGGGTTCTTGCGGGAGCGTCGCGAGGTGCTCGGCCACGTGGCTTCCTCGGGGATGAAGGACCTCGTTGTGCTGACCGGGGACTGGCACTCGGCGTTCGTCGACGACATCCGGCCGGACTTCGACGACCTGTCGTCGCCGGTGATCGGCACCGAGTTCACGGCGCACTCGATCACGTCCGGCGCCTACTCGCCGGAGTGGAACGCGGTGAACGGGCCGGTGCTGGGCGCCGCCAACCCGCACCTGAAGTACTTCGAGGGCAACCGGTACGGGTACGACGTGTACGAGGTGACGCCCTCCCGGTTCTCCGCGCACATGCGGGTGATCGGGGATCGGCGTGATCCTGCTTCGCCGGTTTCGACGCTGACCACTTTCCACGTGGATCGCGGGACGGCCGGCAGCTACGAGGACCCTGCGACGGTGGGCTCGCCCGCGCAGTACCGGCGCCCCTGAAAGTGTCAGACCCGCTGACTGTGCTGGATGCTGGTCAGCGGGTCTGACAGGTTTTGCCGGGTCAGCTCGCGATCTTGTAGGCGCGGATGATGGTCACCTCGCCCGTGTTGCCGGCGGCGTCGGTCGTCTTCGCCCGCAGTGACGCGGACTTCGCGCCGTTCGGGTGCTTCACGATCGCCTTGTCGCCGGCCACCTGGACCTGCTTCCAGGTCGCGCCGTCGTCGAAGGAGACCTCGACGGTGACGCGCTTGACCTTCGGCGTGTTCTGCTGCTGCTCGACCTTCAGCGGGACGATCAGGACGCGGCCGTGGGCGGTGTCGTTGTCGTCCAGCCTGGGCAGGAAGCGGACCACCGTGAGCGGCAGGTGGGTCACCTCGGTGGTGTGCTTGGCCTTGAAGGTCCAGGTGCCGCTGACCTTCGTGGACACCTCGGCGGTGCGGCTGTGCTCGATCTCCGTCCGGTACGAGCCTTCTGCTGCCGGCACGTCGAAGATCGCGCCCGGCTGGGGCTGCTCGCCGAGCTTGGTGCCGTTGTGGAACAGCGTGGTCTTCGCGGTTCCGGTGCCGACCCGGCCTTCGCCGCCGTTGCTGTCGGTGAAGAGCGGGACCCGGACGGCGATCTGGTCTTCGAGCCGCGCGAGGCCGAAGCTCGGAGCCGCCGGAACGGACGGGCCGAGGACTGCCTTGCCGAACGTCTGCGTGTACTTCTTGCCTGCCTTGTAGGAGCCGGCCGGCGTTTCGGCCGAGTACTCGCGGGCGTTGTCCGGGGCGGTGCGTTCGTAGATCCAGCTCCACTTGCCGCCCGTGGTGTTGACCAGGTCGACGGCGCGGCCGTTGTCGGGCACCGGTGTGAACCAGGCGAAGCCGCCGCTGCCGTCGGTCGGGTGCGGCATGGCCGCGACGCTGTGGCGGTAGCCCTCGCCTGCCGGGCGGAAGGTGCTCGTCATCTCGGCGAGCTCGGTCGCCTTGGCGGTGCGCTCGAAGCCTGTGGGCATGCCGCGCTCGGTCCACATCAGGCGGTAGCTCACCGGCGTCTTCTCGTCGCGCGGGGTGCCTTGGGACTGCTCGGCCAGCGTCGTCGTGAAGCCCGGCGCGTCCGGGCCGAGCTGGGCCGTGAGGACCTTGCCCGCGAGGCCGTCGAAGAAGGCCCAGCCGCTCCCGTACGGCTGGCCCGCCACCTTGGTGGAGTACACGACCGTGCCGATGATGCCCTTGGCCGCCGCGTCCGGGGTCTTGAGCGCGACCGGCTTGGCCTTGCGGGCGTCCACCGTGATCGCGGTCTTGCCGGCCACCTCGAACCTGGGCTGCACCATGAACACGACCTTTCGGTCCGGCGTGAAGACCGGGCTGTCCACGATGTACTCGCCCTTGGGCAGCCGGACGTTCTTGGCCTGGGCCGAGTAACCCTTGCCGGTCTTGGTGTTGATGAACACCGTGCCGTGGTCCGCTGTGGGGTTGCCGTCGACACCGAGCACCGAGACGCCGACGTCGTAGCTCTCGACCTCGCGGTTGACGCTGATCAGCGTGCGCTGGCCGTTCGACGCGACGAGCGCGCCGCTGTAGGCACCGTCGGCCGCGTTCACCTTGGTGTCAGCGGTGATCGTGGCCTTGGCCTCGCCGCCGGCGGGAACGGTGACCTTCGCCGGGGACACGGCGAACAGACCGGCGGGCGAGGGCTTGCCGTCCGGTCCGGTGACGTCGACGGTGAGGTCGAGCGTGACGGGTTCCTTGCCGGCGTTGCGGTAGGTGACCTCGCGGACGACCTTCTGATCGTCGTCGTGCGGCCACTGCTGCACGCCGAAGTTGATGTTGGCGGGCTCGGAGATCACCTGCTGCGCCAACATCTTCGGCACGTCCACACGTCCCGTGCCCTGGTCGAACGGCTTGAGCGCCGGGTTCGCCTTGGCCGACGCCATGATCGTCGCCTTGAGCCGCGTGCCGGTCCAGTCCGGGTGCTGCTGCTTGAGCAGCGCGACGACACCGGCAACGTGCGGGGTCGCCATCGAGGTGCCGGACATCGCGACGTGGCCCTGAGTTCCGGCCTCGGCCGCCACGATGTCGACGCCGGGCGCGGTCACGTCGGGCTTCACCCCACCGTCCGCGGCCGGGCCACGGCTGGAGAACGGCGCGATGCCGTCGTTGCGGTCCACAGCCCCGACGGTCAGCGCTTCCTCGGCGCTACCGGGCGACCCGATGGTCTCCGGGCGCCCGGAGTTGCCCGCCGCGATCACGAACAGCGCGCCGGTCTCGGCGGAGATCCGGTTGACGGCCGCCTCGATCGGGTCGATCTCCGGGGTGTCACCTCCTCCCAGGCTCATGTTGATGACGTGCGCGCCCTGCTCGGCGGCCCACTGCATGCCGCCGAGGATCGCCGACTCGGTGCAGCCACCCGGCTGGCAGACCTTGCCGTCGAGGATCTCCGCGTCCGGCGCGACACCGCGGTACCTCTCGCCCTTGCTGGCGATCGTCGACGCGACGTGCGTGCCGTGGCCGACCTCGTCGGTGTTGTCCGGCGACCCGGTGAAGTTCTTCTCGGCGACCTGCCTGCCCTGCAGATCCGGGTGCTTCTCGTCGACACCCGTGTCGAGCACGGCGACCTTCACGCCCTTGCCGGTGACGCCCGCCTGCCACGCCTCCGGCGCGCCGATCTGCTTGGTGCTGCGGTCGAGCGTCACCTTGCGGACGCCGTCGAGCCACACCTTCTCGACCGCCCCGCCGCGCAGCGACTCCCACGCGCTGCCCGACTTCTCGGCCGCGCCCGTCACGAGGTCGGCCACGGTCTCCTTGGCGTTGAGCGCGTTGATGCCCTGTGCTCGTGCGCCCGCCGCCGGCCGCACGATGACAGGGACGGTGTTGCGGCGCGCGTCGTCGTAGCCGAACTCCACCAACGACGTCACGTCGAACAGCCGCGGGTCGAGCTTTCCGTTGGCCACCAACTGAACCGCGTCGGCGGGCACGACGTGCTGGTGCCCGTTCTGCGTGTAGGTGCGCACGGCCAGTTGCCCTCTGCCGGGACCCGGCACGTACTTCACGATCCGGTTGCCGGCCAGTTCGACCCGGTCACCGGTGATCAGCGTGACGCTCTGGCCTTGCTCGGTCGGCTTGGGCTGGTCCGCGTGTGCGACTGCTGCAGTTGTGGTGATCAGGCCCGCCGACAGTGCGAGCGCGGTGAACCCCCGACGGGCACCTCGCTGTCCTGCTCTCACTGGGTACCTCCAGTGTTCGATGAGGTGTTGCTCGAGTGACCGTAGGGACACTTAGCGTCACCCCACCTCCCTCTGGAGGCCGGAGGTGTTATCGCAGATGTCATCCCGCAGAGGTACGCGGAGTGGCCGATCGGCTGGTTGACAGGGTTGCGGGGGTGGCGGCCTCCTTTCCGTGGTGACTGGGCCGGGGTGCGTTCTGTGGGCGGTGGCTCGTGCCTGGTTGGTCAGGGCGGGCGGGGGTTGCGTTGTGCCGGCGGGGGGTGGCGGGTGCGTCGGCGGGCCGGTGTTGCGTTGGAGGCTTGGACTGGCGAGGGGTCCGGGCGTTGGCTTGCGGACCGGCTGGCGCACATGCGGCGGCGGACGTTGTGCCGGGTACGCGGGTGGGGGCGGCGAGGGCGCAGGTGGGCGGGCGACCGACGGGACTTGTTGTGCGAGCCGGGATTGGCCGACGGTTGCCGGTACGCAGGCCGTGGTGGGGACCGTGGGGTGTTGCGGTCGATCAAGGCTCCTTTCAGTTGGTGGGTGGCGGGTGGACAGGCGGCAGGTGACGGGCAGCAGGTGACGGCCGGTAGGCGATGGGTGATGGGCGGTAGGTGGTGTGCGGTCGGGTAGGTGGTGTGCGGTCGGGTAGGTGGTGTGCGGTCGGGTAACTGGCAGGCGCGTTGTATGGCGGGGCTGCGCGGGCGGGCTAGCAGGAGGGTGGTGAAGTTGGCCCGTGCGCGAGCAGGTCGGCGTTGCGTGCCACGCCAGCGAGGCGTAAGCACGCCAGCGTTGCCCAGGCGGCGTGCGGTCAGGCCTCTGATGCGCGCTGTGTTGGCGGGTACGAGCGCCAGATGCGTGGGCGGGCTGGCGGGTGTGGGCGTGGCTCGCCGCGGTGGCGCGCTAGGGGGTCCGCGCACGCCTGGAGCGGTTGGGCAGAGCCGGTTAGCCGACTGTGGCTGGGACGCGGGTTGGCGGTAGGGGTTGGGGGATGCGGCGGCGGTCCAGGACGGCTCGTTCCAGTTGGCGGGCTGGGGATTCGCCCAGGAGTTTGCGGGCCAGGGCCGTGCCTCGCGGTGGGGCCAGAGCCAGTTCTGTGCGCAGGGCTTGGACGCCTACGAAGTGGCTCACCTCTTCGAGGATGGCTTTGGTGTCCGGGATCGACTTGGTGCGGCGGATTGCGTCGATGGCGGCTCGTTCCAGCGGGGCTGTGTGGAAGCCGCGGCGGATCGTTGGTTTGGGGAGGCGGTCGGTGTGTTCTACGCGCAGGGCGGCGTAGCCCATGGCTCTGGAGCGGCGTGGGGCCAGGACGTGGATCGGGCCCAGGAGCGGGATTGCTGACTTCATGCCGTGCAGGCAGAGGGCGTCGAAGGCGGTGAGCATGGCGCCTTCGCCTGCGTACATCAGGGCCGCGTGGACCAACTGGGTGCGGCTGGGGCCTGCTCGGCTCAGGAGCAGGATGCCGGGTAGCAGGCGTTGCCAGGGGCCGCCTGGGCGGCAGCGTTGCTCTATCAGGGGCGGGGTCAGTCCTATGTGGAGCAAGGCGGCCAGCGGGGCCACTCGGTGGTCGAAGAGGGTGCCCAGGGCTTCTAGGTCGATGGGGTGGCGCATGGGTTCATGGTGCGCCGGAGGGCACTCGTTGGAGTCGGGTCAAGTGGAAGTTGTGGATAAGTTCGGGGTTGTGGACAAGTCGCGATCACTCGGGCTTGGGTTCGGGCTCGGCTGTCCTTTCTGGACTGTTGCCGAGGAGTGAGGCTGGGCGGACCGCTAGCGAGCCGAAGCGGGAACGGGCCTGGTCAGCGGCTTGTTCGGCTTCGCGCCAGCCGCGTTCTGGGGCGTCGAAGATCAGTTGCTGGGCGGAGTCGGCGTTGTCAAGTCCCTCTATTCGGACGCCGATCAGACGGACTGCGCCGGGCGGGACCTGGGTGTCGAGGAGCTCGACCGCGGTGCGGTAGACCTCTTGGGTCACGTCGGTTGCCACGGGCAGCGTGCGCGAGCGGGTGATCGTGGTGAAGTCGGCGAAGCGGACCTTGATGGAGACTGTTCGGCCGCACAAACCCTTGGCGCGCAAGGAACCTGCCGAACGCTCGGACAGGCGCAACAGCTCCCGGCGCAGCACGGCACGATCCAGGTGGTCGACCTCGAAGGTTTCCTCGGCGCCGATCGACTTCTCTCGAGCAGAAACGACGACATCGCGCTCGTCCACACCGGAAGCCAGAGCGAACAGGTGCTCCGCCATCGCGACGCCGATCATGCGGCGCAGGCGGGGCAACGGGGTCGCGGCGACGTCGGCGACGGTTTCCAGACCCTTTTCCTCAAGGCGCGCAGCGGTTTTCGCACCGACGCCCCACAGCGAGGACACCGGAAGAGGGTGCAGGAACTCCAGCGCAGCATCAGCGGGAACGACCATCATGCCGTCGGGCTTGCACATGCCGGACGCGAGCTTGGCGAGGAACTTCGTCGACGCCACGCCGACCGAACAAGTGACGCCGAAGGAGTCGAACACGCGCGCACGAATCAGCTCCCCCACGCCACCCGAGGTCAGGCCGAGCCGGCGCAGAGCACCACCAACGTCCAGAAAGGCCTCGTCCAGCGACAGGGGTTCGACGAGCGGTGTGATGTCGCGGAAGATCGCCATGACCCCGCGCGAGACCTCCTGGTAGAGGTCGAACTGCGGCGGCAGGTACACGGCATGAGGGGCCAACCTACGAGCATGCGCGGTGGGCATCGCGGAACGCACGCCGAACGTGCGAGCCAGGTAATTGGCGGAGCACACGACGCCACGGCCGCCGATGCCGCCGACCACCACGGGCACCGACGCCAGCTCCGGGCGTTCGCGGATCTCCACCGACGCGTAGAAGGCGTCCATGTCGACGTGCAGCATCCGGCAGCCCGTGTCGTCGGGCCAGACGCCGTCACGGGCACGGAACCGGTCGCGCAGGCCGCGTGGCAGGTTCGCACTGCGACCCATGAACACCCCCTCGAACGTCAGTTCGAGAGAATCCTACAGTTTGTACACGCGCGCCGCGTTCTCCGACGCGATGAGTCGCGCGATCCGGTGCGCGTCCTCCTCGAGAAACGCGTCACGCCGCAGACCATCGGACAGGAAGTCGGACAACGCGCGCCGGAACAGCAACGCGCCGAGGTAGTACAACTCGGGCAGACCGAACGCGTCGGACGAGAACAAGAACTTCCCGTACGGCACGATCTCCAGCGCCTCGGCGAAGACCCGCGACGCCTGATGCCCCAGCCCGTGCGTCGCCAGCCCGAGATCGCAGAACACGTGCGGGAACACCTGCGCGAGATACCCGGCCTGCCGGTGGAACGGGTAGTTGTGCAACAGCAGCACAGGCACCCCAAGAGACACAGTCGCGCGCAAGAACGGCGTCAGCAACGACGGATCGCATCGGTGCAGATCGATGTCCGAGTCGCCGTAGCCCACGTGGAACTGCAACGGCAGCCCGGCGTCCAACGCCTCCCACGCCAGCCACGCGATCACGACCGGATCGGCCAACCGCCCACCTGACCACGCCCCCACCGCGGCCAGCACATCCGAATCAGCAGGCCGAGCACCAGGCAACGCAAGCCCAACCCGGTACGCCGCAACGGACTTCGCCCCCACGGCCCCACCAGAAGCCAGAGCAGAACGAACGGCGTCCAAAAACTCCGAAGCAGAAACCGACGGCCGCACCGTCTCAGCCAGGTGCTCCAACCGCACCACGGAGTGCGAAACCGCCCCCGCCAGCGACGCCAACTCGGAACCGGACAGCAACCGGTCCGGCTGGAACCCGCCGTCCACCAGAAAGGTGTGGATCCCGGACGCCATGAGGAACGTCCGCGACACCTCGGTGATGTGCAGCGAGTTCCTCCGTTCGAGGTACGCCTCAGCCGACGCGTGCCGGGGCAGGTCGAGCAGCGGAGCACACCACCGACGCACCGCGAACCCCAGCGCCGAGTCGAAGAGCGATCCACCCGGCACAGCGACCGAGTCAGCCTCCAACAGCAGCGACTCGAACTCCGATCGAGTGCTGTCCACGCGCAGCACGCCGTGGCAGTGGTGATCTATCAGCCCGAGTTCGGCGACGAACGGCAAGATGCCCATAACCTTAGGATCGTGGACTCTGCGGAACGGGACCAGCGGTTCGACCGCGCGACGGAACTCTTCGACGGGCTGAACGCCAGGGGCGTGCGCGTCGTGGCGCTCACCTGGGTCGACAACAGCGGCATCACACGCACCAAGTCCGTGCCTCTGCGCAGACTGGCCCACGCGGCGGCACACGGCGTGGGCGCCTCACCGGTGTTCGACGTGTTCCTGTTCGACGACTGGATCATCCAGGGCCGGTTCGCCGGCGGCCCGGTCGGCGACCTGCGCCTGCACCCGGACCTCGACCGCCTCACCGTGCTCGCGGGTCAGCCGGGCTGGGCCTGGGCACCCGCCGACCGCCACTTCCAGAGCGGCGTCGCGTACCCGATGGACCAGCGCCTCCAGGCCCGCAAAGCCGAACAGAAGCTCGAAGAGCAAGGCCTCTCCGCCAAGGCCGGCTTCGAGATCGAGTGGTGCGTCGGCAAGCCCGACACCGACGACTACGTCCCCGCCACGAGCGGCTCCGCCTATGGCCACGCACGGCAGGTGGAGCTGTCCGACTACTGCGTGGACCTCCTCAACGCGTTGGACCAGCAGGACGTCGAGGTCCTCCAGTTCCACCCCGAGTACGCCGCCGGCCAGTTCGAGGTCTCCACAGCGCCCGAGGACCCCACAGCAGCCGCGGACACCGCGGTACTGGTCAAAGAAACCATCCGCGCCATCACGATCCGCCACGGCATGCGCCCGTCGTTCTCCCCCAAGGTGATCAACGGCGGCGTCGGCAACGGCGGTCACCTGCACATCAGCCTGTGGCGCGACGGCACGAACCTCTTCGAGGACTTCCACGACGAGGCCAGGCAGTTCAGCGCGGGCATCCTCAACCACATCCGCGCGTTGTGCGCCATCGGCTGTCCCTCTCTCGCGAGCTACCTCAGGCTCGTGCCGCACACGTGGTCAGCACCGTTCGTGGCGTGGGGCGAGGAGAACCGCGAGACGGCACTCAGGCTCATCCGGGACAACCTCGAGATCAAGTGCTTCGACCTGACCGCGAACCCGTACCTCGTCGTCGCGGGCGTCATCGCGGCCGGTCTCGACGGCATCGCCACGCAGGCCACCCTCCCCGAGGGCCTCAACGTCGACCCGGCGCTGCTGGACGGCGCCCAGCGGCTGCCCACGTCGCTGAGGGAAGCGGTCGAGGAGTTCGAGAAGGACGCCGTCCTCACCGAGGCGTTCGGCAAGGAGCTGGCGGGCACGATCGCCGACGTGCGGCGCGGGGAGATGGAGCGCTACAAGGACGCGAGTCCGCAAGGAATCGCCAACGTCACTCGCTGGCGTCACTGAGTTCGCGACGCAGCCGGGTCAACGCCCGGTGCTGAGCCACCCGCACCGCACCGGGCGTGGAGCCGACCGCCTCAGCCGTCTCCTCCGCCGACAGCCCCACGACCACACGCAGCACCACGATCTCGCGCTGCTTCTCCGGCAACACGCGCAGTAGAGCGGCCATCTGCGCGGACATCTCCCCCTGCATCGCACGCTGCTCCGGACCGGCCTCGGCGTCCACGGACTCGGGCAGCTCGGACACAGGCTCCGCACGGTTCCTGGAGTAGCTCCGGAAGGAGTCGGCGACCTTGTGCGCCGCGATCCCGTACACGAACGCCAGGAACGGCCGGCCCTGATCGCGATAAGACGGCAACGCGGTCAACACAGCAAGGCACACGTCCTGCGCAACGTCATCCGCCGACGCGAACGACCCAACGCGCGCACGGCAGTACCGCACGACCAACGGCCTGATGGTGCCGAGCAGCCTGTTGATCGCCGCACGATCCCCCGCCACGGCCAGCGCGACGTAGCTGTCGGCGACCTCGGGTTTGCGGGAGTAGTACGACGGCGCGGGCGGGTCGACCGGCTCCTTGCCACCGACCTGAGCGGTCCGTTCGACCAACGCGTCCAACGAACCCTTGGAGACGTCGATCGAGCCGCTCACGGACGACTGCTCGACGGCCGAAGCCGGGACCTTGCGATGCAGACCGGGTGTGAACTCCACGCGGATCACCGTTCCTCGTCCGTGTGCTGGCGTGCGGTGAGCCGAGCGCGCCGGATCCGGCCCTCGACGGCCCGCGGGGTGAGGCGGGTGAGCTCCGCGATCTCCGCGTGCGAATAGCCCTGGTCGTGCAGGATCAGCAACCTGCGGCTGTCCTCGCTCAACGCCGCGAACGCCGCGTCGGCCGCCTGCTGCTCCACCACCGCGTCCTCGGGCGTCCCCTCGGTCACGACCTGCTCGAGCGAGGCGAACGAGTCCAGCAGGTCGACGTCCCGCCAACTGTTCATGCGGGTCCGCCAACGCCGGTACACGTTCGGGAACGCCAGCACGCACGCGTTGACGAAGTACTCGTGCAACGGCTGCCCGTTCTCGATCGACCACTCCCTGCCGAGCAGGCCCCGCTCGCAGAAGATCACGAACCCCTCGAAGACCGCGTCGCTCGCGAGCTCTTCCGCCTCGTCCAGCGGAATGGCCTGCTGGTACAGGTAGCGGCCGTGCTTGCCACAGCGCGCGAACATCGCCCCGGACCGGACAAGCCTTGTAACAATCGTGAGCGCGCGTCCGAGAAGCTGGCGGTGGAAGTGGTCCCAGAGCGGGCCCGTCAGTCCTGACTCGCGGAGGTGCTGCACGAGCACCCCGTCGACGCGCAGCCGTTCGGCGGCGTCCGCTGGGTCAGAACTCCTCATGCCCATAGGTATGTCGTTTGGATGCATTTAGCCCACGCGACCAATTGAGATTCACCCGATCGGCACAGTGGCAGCGGCTATTTCCTTCCGCAGACGCCCTAGTGCACGATGCTGAGCCACGCGGACGGCGCCCGGTGTCGACCCGACGGCTTCGGCGGTCTCCTCGGCGGAGAGACCCACCACCACGCGCAGCACGAGGATTTCGCGCTGCTTCTCCGGCAGCAGCCGCAGCAGTTCGCCCATGGTGTCGTTCAGCTCGACCTGGAGAGCGAAATCCTCGGGTCCGACCCCGCGCGAAGCCTGGTCCGGAACATCGGCCATCGGCTCCGCACGGTTACGAGCGAGCGCCCGGTGCGCGTCGGCCACCTTGTGCGCCGCGATGCCGTAGACGAATGCCAGGAAGGGCCTGCCCTGCTCCCGGTAGTTCGGCAGAGCCGTCAGGACGGCCAGACAGACGTCCTGTGCGACGTCGTCCGCGGTTGTCGCGGAGCGCCCCACCCGTGCGCGACAGTACTTCACCACCAGCGGACGCAGGTAGCGAAGTAGCTGGTCAGTGGCCCTGACATCCCCTTGCACGGCCAGGGCGACCAGCTCCGCGGATAACGCCGAACTCTCCATCCGAAGCTTCCCCTCCTCGACATCCCGTGGAGGAGACGTGCGGAACGTCACTCCTTATGCGGAAAGTAGGGAGAAACTTCAAAGGTCACCCGTTCGGCGCAATCAACAGCGGTTGGTAATAGGCGTGGAGCGACCACTCCGCGTAACCGAACCCCGCACGATGCACCAATTCGGTGATTTCGTGACGAGTAATCGCCCAATATCGTGCTTTACCCACCACGACGCGCCATGAATCGGCCTCGTGCAGTTGGAACATCTCCAGCTCGTACTGATCGCCGTCCCAGTGCCACAGCTGGAACCACACGACCCGACCGGGCCCGACGGACGGTGGCGTCGACACCGGCCGTTCGCGCCGAATCGCGTCGTAGTCGCGCGTCGAGAGGATGAGCCGGCCACCGGGCCGCATCACCCGCCGCATCTCTCGCAGCGCCGCAAGGACGTCATCAGCGGTCAGCAAGTGCGGCAGGGCGTTGTCCGCAGCGAGCACAACGTCGAACGAGTCGTCTGCAAACGGCAACGAACGCATGTCCGCCGCAAACGAAGGCAACGACACCCCACGCGCTGAGGCCTCCACAACGGCCCGAGTAGCCGCCTTGGGACTCAGATCAGCGCCAACGACGGAGTAGCCGCGCATGGCCAGACCGATCGCCTGAGTACCGATGCCACACGCACAGTCCAGAACGCGCGCGCCGGGCGGAATGAACGACGAGAGCTGCGCCGCCTGCCGGGCCATCGACGCGTCCCAGTCCGGGAACATCAGGTCGTACGACTCGGCCAGCCCGTCGTAGAACGCCCCGGTCAAATCAGCTCCTCGACCCCCACGGCCGACCGCAGCTTCAACAGCGCCCGGTGCTGAGCCACCCGCACCGCGCCCGGCGTCGATCCGACCGCCTCGGCCGTCTCCTCCGCCGACAGCCCGACCACCACGCGCAGGAGCAGGATCTCGCGCTGCTTGTCCGGCAGCCCCTCCAGCAACCGGCCCAGCCGCACCGAGAGCGACCCGAGCAGCGCGTTCTCCTCCGGATCGATGGCCTGCGACGGCCCGTCCGGCACCTCGGCGACCGGCTCGGACCGGTTGCGCGCCGACACCCGGTGCGCGTCCGCGACCTTGTGCGCGGCAATGCCGTACACGAACGCGAGGAACGGCCGGCCCTGGTCGCGGTAGGTGGGCAACGCCGTCAGCACTGCCAGGCAGACCTCCTGCGCCACGTCGTCCGCCGACGCATAGGCCCGTTCGTTGCGACCGACGCGCGCGCGGCAGTACCGCGACACGAGCGGCCGGACGGACCCCAGCAGCCGGTCGACAGCACGCCGATCACCCGCGACGGCCTCGTTCACGAGTGAGGCCAGCAGGTCGGAACTCTCCATGACGCGGGTCCCTACGTTGGCAGCGGAGCCATCATCTTTCGCCACGAAATCGTTTGGGACCAGTCATCAGGGCCATAAACCCTACTGCAAACCCATGAAAACGACTTCAGTCAGGCGGTTCGGCGGGCAAGGACGTGCAAGCGGGCTGCGACGTCTCTGAGCGGAGACCGCGTCGCAGCAGCCAGTTCCAGCTCGGCCAGCGCGTCGGCAGCGCCCGGATTGGCGTCCAGCACGACGCCCGGCACCAGGTCCGAAACGATGCCATGACCTTGCAGGAGCTCGACGGAAAGCCCCGCCTCCAGGACCAGCTTCTCAAGCCCTGGAACGTCGAACCTACGTTGCAACGGATCGCGCGTGCCCGCAAGCTGACCGGCGTCGTCGTCCAGCAACCGCCGCGCGTCCACGATCCGGCCCGCGATGGCCCGGTGCAGAATGGCCGCGAACCGGTTGGCGACCAGCACCGACACCGCGCCGCCCGGCGCGACGGCGGCGGCCAGCGAGGACAGCGCGGCCGGTGCGTCGTCGACGACCTCCAGCACGCCGTGCGCCAGCACCAGATCGGCCTCACCAGCGGGAACACCGAGGGAATCGGTGTCGCCCTGGACCGCGTTGATCGTCACCCCGGCCTCGCGCGCACGGGTGTTCAACGTGGCCAGCGCGTTGGGCGACGGCTCCACGACCGTGACCGCGCAGCCCGCCGCGGCGAGGGGCACGGCCCAGACGCCGCTGCCACCGCCCACGTCGAGGACGCGCGGAGGTTCGCCACCCCTGCGCGTGCGTGCGGCGGCCAATTCGGCGTCGAGCACCCTGTGTACGGCGTCCGGTCGCATGGCACACAGAGTAGGAGACCCTAGAGTAGGTCTGTGCATACGGTGTCCGTGCTCAGCCTCAAGGGAGGCGTCGGCAAGACGACGGTGGTGCTCGGCCTCGCCTCAGCCGCTCTCCGCCGTGGCGTCCGCACGCTCGTGATCGATCTTGATCCGCAGTGCAACGCCACGTCGACGCTGGAGCCAGAGGAATCCAAGACCAGCATCTACGACGTCCTGCAGGACCCGTCCGAGGAGAACCTCGAGCAGGCGATCCGCCCGAGCAGGTGGGGCGACGGCATCGACGTGCTGTCCGGGTCCGAGGACGCCGAGCTGCTCAACCACCCCGATCCGAACGAGTCTCGGCTGCACCGCCTGAAAGACGCGTTGCGCACGTTGCGGGACATGTACGACGAGTTCCCGTACCACCTGGTGCTGCTCGACTGCCCGCCGTCGCTGGGCCAGCTGACCCGCTCGGCGCTGGTAGCCGCGGACCGCGCGTTGCTGGTCACCGAGCCGACGATGTTCGCGGTGGCGGGCGTGCAGCGGGCGTTCGAGGCGGTGCAGAACGAGCGCGAGCACAACAACGCCGACCTGCAGCCGCTGGGCGTCGTGGTGAACCGGGTGCGGCCGCGCTCGCACGAGCACCAGTTCCGCATCGAGGAGCTGCGCGACATCTTCGGCCCGCTGGTGATGCCGGTCGCGCTGCCGGACCGGCTGGCCGTCCAGCAGGCCCAGGGCGCGTGCATGCCGATCCACGAGTGGGGCACGCCGGGCGCACGTGAGGTGGCGCTGGCGTTCAACCTGCTGCTCGCCCGCATCCAGCGCATCTCGCGGAGCAGACGCAGGGCCGTGCACCACGACTTCGACGACGACGAGATCCAAGAGGCGGTGGATGCCTGAGGGCGACACCGTCTTCCTGGCCGGGCACCGCATGCACGAAGCCCTGGCCGGCAAGACGCTGCGGCGCGGCGAGCTGCGCCACCCTCGGCTGTCCACAGTGGACCTGGCCGGGCTGGACGTCGCCGGCGTGCGCACGTACGGCAAGCACATGTTCACCCGGTTCTCCGACGGCAACAGCCTGCGCAGCCACTTCCGCATGGACGGCGCGTGGCACCTCTACCGGCCTGGTGAGCGCTGGCGCCGACCCGGACACCAGGCCCGCGCGGTCCTGGAGGTGGACGACCGGCAGGCCATCGGGTTCGCGTTGCACGACATGGAGCTCGTGCCGACCTCCCGCGAAGACGAGCTCATTTCGCATCTCGGGCCGGACCTGCTTTCGAACGAGTTCGACGCCGCTGAGGCCGTTCAGCGGTTGACCGCCGATCCTTCCCGAGCCATCGGGCTCGCATTGTTGGACCAGCGCGTGATGGCCGGCGTGGGAAATCTCTACCGCGCGGAAGTTTGTTTTCTGTTAGGAGTTCTCCCCACGACGCCGGTGTCATCTGTGGACGCCGCCCGTGCGGTTGCTTTGTCGCGCAAGCTGTTGCAGGCCAACCAGTGGCGGCCCGAACAGATCACGACTTCTGATCGACGAGTCAAGAACTGGGTTTTCGAGCGCACCGGCAAACCCTGTTTGCGTTGCGGCACAAGGGTCCGATCGGGCGAGTTCGAGACGAGATTCGTGTACTTCTGCCCAAAATGCCAGTCCGGTTGAACCGAGGCGGTCTCCTGGCCGTGTCCCTCGACATGGCGGTAAATCTGGATGCGCTGCGCCCCGGCTTCACCGACGACCCGTACGCGGTGCTGAAGAGCCTGCGCGAAGCAGGGCCCGTGCACCGGGTCGAGGCCCTCGGCGTGCCGATGTGGCTCGTGACCCGCTACCCCGACGTGCGCGCCGCGTTGGACAATCCGCAGCTGTCCTCGCACGGCTCCGCGCTCGCCGAGCCCCTGCGCGGGCATCCGCACTTCGCGTCCTGGTGGTTCGGCGACCTCTCCGACCACATGATGAACACCGACGACCCCGACCACACCCGCCTGCGCCGCGCGGTGTCGAGCGCCCTCACCCCGCGCCGCATCGCCGCGCTGCGCCCCCGTGTCGAGCAGGTCGCGGCGTCACTGGCCGACGCGTTCATCGACTCCGGCGGCTGCGACCTGATCGCGGACTTCGCGGCACCGCTGCCGATCACCGTGCTGATGGAGCTGCTCGGCGTGCCCGCCGTCGACCAGGAGAACTTCCGCTACTGGTCGGACGTGGTCACCGGCCTGTCCGACGGCGACGCGGCCTCGGCGCGCGAAGAGGTGTCCGGCTATCTGCGCGACCTCGTGGCGCACAAGCGGACCTCCGGCGACGACGACCTGATCGGCGCGCTGGCCCGCGCCACCGGCGAGGCCGCGCTGACCGACCGCGAGCTCGCCTCCCTGGCGTTCCTGCTGCTGGTGGCCGGATACACGACCGCCGTCGACCTCGTCGGCAACGGCACGCTGGCGTTGCTGCGCCACCCGGAGCAGCTCGAACTGCTGCAGCGCTCGTCGACGCTGCTGCCCGGCGCGATCGAGGAGTTCCTGCGCTTCGACGGCCCGACCTCGCACCTGATCCGCTTCGCCGCGCAACCGGTGACGATCGGCGGCGTGCAGATCCCGGCCGGCGACGTCGTACTGCTGTCGCTGGCCTCCGCGGAGCACGACAGCACGCGCTATCCGCGGGCCGACCAGCTCAACATCGAGCGGGCGGACCGGCAGCACCTCGCGTTCGGGCACGGCATCCACTTCTGCCTCGGCGCACCGCTGGCCCGGCTGGAGGGCGAGGTGGCGTTCCGGACGTTGCTGGAACGCTGCGCCGGGCTGACGCTGGACCCCTCCGAGTCCCTGAGCTGGCGGGTGTCGCTGGGGAGCCGCGGGCTGCGGGCGTTGCCGGTGACGTTCCGGACCAAGCCCAGGATGCCGCTGGACGAGCAGATGACGGTGAAGGTCAAGAAGCCCATGTAACGGCCTGGCTGGAAGTCGGCAACCATTAGCGTGAGTCAGCCGATGACAGCTCCACAACATCCACCGTTACCGCCTCCGACCCGCGCGGCGCGCGCGTTCGAGGAGGTCTACCAGGCCGAGTTCGACGTGGTCACGTCGTACTTCGCGCGGCGCACCGCGGATCCGCAGACGGCCGCGGACCTCACCGCGGACACGTTCCTCGCCGCCATCACCTCGTTCGGCACGTTCGACCCGACGCGAGGCACCGCCCGCGGCTGGGTGCTCGGCATCGCGCGGCGGGTGTTCGCGCAGCACTGCGAGGCCGTCACGCGCGGCAAGGACGTGGTGGCGCGGATTCACGGGCGGCGGTCGCTCGACACCGACGAGATCACGGACCTGGTCACGCGCATCGACGCGGAACGGACCGGGCGTGAGCTGATCGCGGCCATGGCCGCGTTGTCCGACACCGACCGCGAGGTGATCGAGCTCGTCGATCTGGTCGGGATGGCACCGAAGGACGCGGCGAAGGTGCTGGGCATGTCGTCCGGTGCGCTGCGGATCAGGCTTTTCCGGGTGCGCGGCAAGGTTCGCGACCTGGCCAATGGAGGGGGAGCACGATGACGAGGTTCAAGGACAACCTGCTCGACGACCTGATGCGCGAGCACGGGCAAACGGTGGAGGAAGCGCCGGAGCGGCGCACGAGGTCCACGCGGCCGCTGCTGGTGGCGGCCGGGGCGCTGGCGATCGCTGGTGCGGCCACCGTGGCGATCACCACGAGCGGCAACAGCCCGGAGGCGTTCGCCGTGACCAAGAACGCCGACGGCAGCGTCACGCTGACCATCCGGGACATCAAAGGGGTCGGCCCGGCCAACGCCAAGCTGCGCGAGTACGGGATCGGCGCGAAGGCGGTGCCGATGTCACGCGACTGCGCTCCGCTCGACGAGAGCAAGCTGGACCTCATGGACGGCTACAAGCTGCCGCGCCACGAAGAGGACGGCTCGGTCACGATGAGCCCCGGCGACGTCCCGCCCGGCTACACGATCCTGCTGGGCATCTCGAACCTGCCGAACCGCGGCACCGGACTGGGCTACACCGGTCCGCACCGCGACCCGGCGCCGGACTGCCTGGCCGAAGTCGGCAACTGACGGGCCGCGCGCCCACCCTGAACTGGCGTTATAGGGTGGGCGCGTGGTTTACAAGCAGGTGGTTCGCAGGGCGTTGTTCGGAATGCACGGCGGCGACGCGGAGCGGGTCCACGAGACCACGCTCAACGTCATGGCCAGGTTGAGCCCGCTGGCGAGGTTCGCGCGAAACCAGAACAACCCGCGCACCGTGTTCGGCATCCGGTTCCCCAACCCCGTCGGGCTCGCGGCCGGCCTCGACAAGGACGGCAGGGCGCTGCCGGCGTGGGCCGCGCTGGGGTTCGGGTTCGTCGAGGTCGGCACGGTCACCTGGCACGCGCAGCCGGGCAACCCGAAGCCGCGGCTGTTCCGGCTCCGCGAGGACGAGGCGATCATCAACCGGATGGGCTTCAACAACGCGGGCGCGCAGGCGCTGGCGTTGAAGCTCGACCGGACGCCGTTGAAGGCCCCGCTGGGCATCAGCCTCGGCAAGTCCAAGATCACGCCGGTCGAGGACGCCGTCCAGGACTACCTGAACTCGCTGAACGCGCTGAAGAACCACGGCGACTACTACGCGATCAACGTCAGCTCGCCCAACACGCCCGGTCTGCGCAGTCTGCAGGACAAGGGCGCGCTCACCGAGCTCGTGCAGGCCCTGACGCAGGCCACGACGAAGCCGATGCTGGTCAAGATCGCGCCGGACCTCACCGACGACGCCATCGAAGAGGTCATCCAGGTGTGCCTCGACAACGGCATCAAGGGCCTCATCGCCACGAACACCACCCTCAGCCGTGAGGGCCTCAAAAGCGCCCATCAGAGCGAGACCGGCGGCCTCAGCGGCAAGCCGCTCACGCAGCGTGCGAACGACGTCGTCCGGTTCATCACCAAGAACAGCGAACTGCCGGTCATCGGAGTCGGCGGCATCGCGTCCGCCGACGACGCCAAGCGGATGATCGACGCCGGCGCGAGCCTCGTGCAGATCTACACCGGGTTCATCTACGAGGGACCGGGGCTGGTTTCCAGGATCAACCGGGCACTGAGGTGAGCGTGCGCTCGACGTGCTCCCAGCGGCCCATCGGACGGTAGCCGCGCAGCACCGTCAGCATCGACCGCAGCACGGCCACGAAGTCGACGAACACGATCACCATCAGCAGCGGGTAGGCCAAGGGCGCCAAGGCGAGCAACGGCGCCTTGGCCCGCCACCGTTCGGTCACGTCGCCAATGATCGTGAAGAACGCGACGCCCGTGTAGACCGCGCACAGCAGCAGGATGCCGGTGAACCAGCCGGTCTCGAACGTCGCGGCGATGACGACGTAGATGAAGACGGGCTCGAACAGCACGAGGACCTCCCCTGCCGCCGTGTAGGGCAGGTGCAGCCACGAGAGAAGGCGCGAGCACGACGTGCCGAAGAAGAGCGAGCGGTGTTTGTAGAACGCTTGCAGGCGGCCGAATTTCCAGCGGAACCGTTGGCGCAGCAGGCCCCGTAACGACGGCACGGCCTGGGTGTAGGCGATGGCGTCGGCGGCGAAGATGATGCGCCAGTCGTAGTTGCCCTGCCGCGACAGGATCTTCATCGAGAAGTCGATGTCCTCGGTCATCGTGTCGGTGTCGAAATAACCGCACGCGCGCACGATCGAGGTGCGGAACATCGAACCGACGCCGCCGATCACGTACTCGCAGTTGAACACCGTGTAGCCCTGCTTGAGCCGGTGCACCACCGCGTACTCCAGGCGCTGCACCCACCCCAGCACGCCGCGCTGGCCGCGGATCTTCACGTTGGCCGCGGCCGCGAGCACCAACGGGTCGGCGAAGTGCGCGACCATCCGCGAGATCGCGGACGCGGACACCGTCGAGTCGGCGTCCAGCACCATGACGAGCCCGTCGCCCACCAGGTGCATGCCGGTGTTGATCGCCGCCGCCTTGCCCGCGTTCGGTTGCGAGACAACGCGAACACGCGCGCCGAAGGATTCCAGCGCGGCAACCGTGCCGTCCGTGGAACCGTCATCGACCACGACCACCGACACGTCGGCGTACGAACTGTCCAAAACAGACTGAACCGCCCGCGCGACGCAGAGCTCTTCGTCGTAGGCGGGGATGACGACCCAAACCGTTGGCGCGTAAGGCAACGGGCGCGAGCGGAAGAGCGACAGGTCGTAGAGATCAGCTGCCACCAGCACGACGCACACCCGCACCACGCCGATCACCGCCAGCGGCACCATGAGCCACGCCAGCGAGGTCATCGGCGGTGGCGCAGCAGGAGGATGCGGGACGCGACCAGGCTGCCGGTGATGACAGCGCAGGCCAGGAAAAGCACCACGTAGTACGCGGCGACCATGACGGAACTCCCTCCGTGGACCGGGAGAGGATCGGTCCGAAGTGGAGGGACAGAAACCACACAAACGTGTATGGCTCAGTTACGGCGTGCGGCCCTCAGCCAGCGCATCACCGGGTGCAGGATCACGACGAGCAGCGAACCCCACACCATGCCGCCCATCGACAGGTCGCCGATCTCGATGGTCAGGTCGCCGACACCGGCCACCAGCGCCGCGCCGCCCACCATGGCGTTCGCCGGGTTCGTGAGGTCGACGCCGCGGTCCATCCAGATCCGGACGCCGATGAGCACGATCAGGCCGTAGAGCACCAACGTGCAGCCGCCCAGCACACCGGCCGGGATGGTGCCGAACAGCGCGATGGCCTTCGGGGAGAACGCCAGCGCCGCCGCGAACACACCGGCGAACGCGAACGCCGCGGTGGTGTACACGCGCGTCACGGCCATGACGCCGATGTTCTCGGAGTACGTCGTCGTCCCGACGCCACCGCCGAGCCCGGCCAGCGCCGTCGACAGCCCGTTCGCGATGATCGCGTCGCCCGCGCTGCCGTCCAGGTTGCGGCCGGTCAGCGCGGCGACGGCCTTGACGTGACCGACGACCTCGGCCACCAGGACGATCACCACCGGCAGCATCAGCAGCACGACGGACGGCCGGAGCTCCGGCTGGTGCAGCTGCGGCAGACCCAACCACGCCGCGTCGCGCAGCGCGTCGAACTTGGCCTGCGGAACGGCGCCGAACGCCAGGCCGCCCAGCCAGACGGCCACGAAGCCCACCAGGATCGAGAACCGGTACAGCAGGCCCCTGCCCAGCACGCCGGCCAGCAGGATCAGCACGGTCGTGATGGCGGCCAGCAAGGGCTGGTCGGCGAAGTTCGAGGTGGCCTGGTGCGAGAGGTTCAGGCCGATGATGATCACGACGGCGCCGGTGACGACCGGCGGCATGACCGACTCCAGCAGGCGCACGCCCAGTGCCTTGACCGCGATGCCGACGACGATCACCAGCAGGCCGGCGGCGACGACACCGCCGAGCTGGGCGGCGATGCCCTGTTCGCGAGCGGCCACGAGAGGCGCGACGAAGGCGAAGGACGAGCCCAGATAGCTGGGGACGCGATTTTTGGTGATCAGCAGGAACAGCAGCGTGCCCAGGCCGGAGAACAGCAGCGTGGTGGCGACGGGGAGGCCGGTGGCGGTGGGGACGAGCACCGTCGCGCCGAACATGGCGACCAGGTGCTGCACTCCGAACCCGATGGTGAGCGGCCAGCTCACCCGTTCTTCTGGCGCGACGGTTTCACTGTCGGTGATCCGACCGTCCCCGTGCACGGTCCACAACGCCACGCACTGCCTCCCGGCAACCCAGCCGGACTTCCCGCAGACCGGCCCCGGAATCCTGCCACGCCATGTAGTGGCTACGGCTAGATAACGGTCTGATAATCACACGATTGCCGTAAAGATCTCCAGAGGTAACCGTCGAATAGGCGCACGCGACTACACAGCGTCATAGTCAGTGCGCTGAATAGCCTGACACGTCTCGCATCGCAGACGCGAGGCCCGCCATGTGATCGGTGGCGTCGTCGAGCACTTCGCGCGGATCCTGGAACGCCGTGCTCGCCGCCAACGCCTGACCGGCGGCCGCCACCAGCGAACAGTAGCGGTCCACACCATCCGCCAGTTGGATCCGGAGCACGCGCACGCCCTCGATCAACGGTGCCCGCTCCAGGTGCGGTGCGGTGTCGCGAGCGCGTTCCACGGCCTGGAGCTGTGCGGACACCGAACGGATCGCCGCAGACGCCTCCTGGGCGGTCTGCCGGGCGTGCTGGACGGACTCGGCCGGCATCGACACGAGCGTCGGCGAGTCGAGCTGGCGCAGCAGGTCGTGCATCGCGTCCTCGGCCCCGTGCAGCTTCTCCATCGGCACGCGTGCGGCGGAGATGTGCGCGGGCAGCGGCGGCCGGACCGCCGGCGGTGGAGTCAGCTCCAGCCGTTGCTTGGCCGACTTGAGCTCACGCAGCTTGAACCCGCTGCGCACGGCGAGCAGACCGGGCAGCGCGGCGCCGATCGTGCCGCTGACGGTCGCCCACGTGCCGAGCACGCCGGTGAAGCCGAACACCGCAAGGGTGCCGAAGATCGTGATGAGGGCCAGCCAGAACGTCAGCACGGCGTTGGTGCGCTTGCGCTTGCGTTCGAGCTTGGCGCGGGGGTCGTTCCACTTCTGCAGGCGGTACCGCGCCTGTTCGGCCAGCGGGTGGCCCTGGAGCGACGCACCCAACTCGTTGACGACCTTGCGGACGATCTCGTTGTTGGGACGGTTTCTCCAGGGCTCCATGATCACCTGCTGACTCCTCCTGACCCGCTCAGTTCTGAGCTGGCGGGACCTGCTGCTGCGTGGTCTTCTGCTCCTGCTGGACGCGCTGCGCGATCTCGGCCTGGATCTGCGCGGCGGCGCTGTTGCCCGCGGTCACCTGCGGCGGCGTGTTGGCCTGACCACCGTGCATGGACGCGCGGATCTGCTCCAGCCGCGACGACCCGGCGAGCTGCGTGGTCGAGGCCTGCACCTCGAGCATGCGGCCCTGCACCGAGTTCTGGGCCAGCTCGGCCGACCCGATCGCGGTGGCGTAGCGCTTCTCGATCTTGTCGCGGACCTCTTCCAGCGACGGCACGTTGCCGGGCGCGGCGAGCTCGCTCATCTGGGTCAGCGACGCGGAGACCTGCTCCTGCATCTTCGCCTGCTCCAGCTGGCTGAGGAGCTTGGTGCGCTCGGCGAGCTTCTGCTGCAGCATCATCGAGTTGCGCTCGACGGCCTGCTTGGCCTGTGCGGCGGCCTGCAGCGACTGGTCGTGCAGCGTCTTCAGGTCCTCGATGCCCTGCTCGGCGGTCACGAGCTGGGTGGCGAAGCCCTGCGCGGCGTTCTCGAACTGCTGCGCCTTCTGCTCGTCACCCTTCGAACGCGCCTCGTCGGCGAGCACGAGCGCCTGACGTGCGGAGGCCTGCAGCTTCTCGACGTCGCCGAGCTGCCGGTTCAGCTTCATCTCCAGCTGCCGCTGGTTGCCGATCACGGCCGCCGCCTGCTGAGAAAGCGCCTGGTGCTGACGCTGCGCTTCCTCGATGGCCTGCTGGATCTGCACCTTCGGGTCAGCGTGCTCGTCGATCTTGGACGAGAACGATGCCATCAGGTACTTCCAGAACTTCACGAACGGACTGGCCATCTCCTACGCCTGCCTTCTCGGTGCCGGTGTTGGATCCATCGTCTCAATTGTGCGTCGGCGGTTCCACCAACCTGGGGAGATATCCGGGAAGACCCCGACCCACCCCGGGACTTTGGACTGAACCCCCGACGGCGCCCAATCCTGCCCGCACCCGCGCCCCGAGACGCGGTGACCCAACGTGCTGTGGCCAAGCCGTTGCCTGCCGTCCAGCGTGCTGGCGTCGTTGCAAGGTGAACGCACGAAGGCCCGAACTTGTTGCAGCGCGTGACGTGGCGGGGGCCACAGGTTGATCCCGTTCACCCGAATGCAGGCGACCCCGCTCGCCTCGTGGCGAACGGGGTCGTGACGACATGGGCTCAAGCCGCTACTACGGCCTTCGGGGTCTCGCCGATCTTGCTCGTGAGCCGGTGACTGAGCATCGGCTGCAGGCGCAGGTCGGACAGGTCGTCCGAGAGCGTGGTCGGCAGCACCCGGCCACCCTCCAGCTTGCCGCGCTCCGTTCGGCCGTCGGGGACGGTGTCGGGCACCGTGTCCGGCGTCTGCGAGACGGCGCCGATGTCGGAGGCGACGTGGTGCAGCAGTTCGGACAGCGGCAGCTCTAACGCGTCACAGATGGCCGCGAGGAGCTCGCTGGACGCCTCTTTGCGGCCGCGCTCCACCTCGGACAGGTACCCCAGGCTCACGCGGGCGGTCCGAGAGACCTCGCGCAGCGTGCGGCGTTGGTTGGTGCGGGCATGGCGAAGTCGATCACCGATCGCCTCGCGTAGCAGCACGGTCATCGCGCGCCTCCTTCCGGCCGGCCGTGTCCCTACGTTACCGATCGACACCGACAACGGGCAGTGACTTCCGAACACGTCCGCCAAGGGCGAACGAACGCCAAGTCATCGTTTGTTCCCGTCCACGGTCATCAGCAGGTAATCCGACAGCAGGACCAGCGCTTTTTCCACAGCTGTGAAACGCACCGCTTTCCGGTCGCCACTCACCGTGATGGTCCGCACTGTGGACACTCCAGGCCCGCTCAAGCCGATGTGGACCGTGCCTGGAGCAACTCCATCTTGCGGATCAGGGCCGGCGACGCCCGTGAGTCCGATCCCCCAGTCCGATTTGCACCGGTTCCGGGCTCCCTCGGCCAGTTGGATCGCAACGTCGGGGTGCACGGCGCCGTGCTCGTCGAGCAACTGCTGATCCACGCCGGCGAGCTCGTGCTTGAGCTCGGTGGCGTAGACGATCAACCCACCGCGGACCACGGCACTCGCCCCCGGTGTGTCGACGATCGTCGCGCACAGCAGACCCGCGGTCAGCGACTCGGCGGTGGCAACGCTCTGCCCACGCGCCTTCAGCAGTTCGACGACGTTCGTCACGCCACCGCCCTACCCGCGCGGGCTTTCAACTTAAACGCGCGGATGACGTAATCGATTCCCGTCACGACGGTCAGGATCAACGCGGCCGCCATGATCACCCAGGCGATGAGCGCGAGGACGTCGTTCTGCGGCAGCAGGAACAGCCCGATCGCGATGACCTGTGCCAGCGTCTTGGCCTTGCCGCCCCGGCTGGCGGGGATGACGCCATAACGGATCACCCAGAACCGCAGCAGCGTCACGCCGACCTCGCGCACCGCGATGACGATCGTGATCCACCACGGCAGCACGTCGAGGATGCTCAGCCCGACCAGCGCGGACCCGGTCAGCGCCTTGTCCGCGATCGGGTCGGCGATCTTGCCGAAGTCGGTGATCAGCCCGTGCTTGCGGGCGAGCGTGCCGTCGATGTGGTCGGTGAAGCTCGCGACGGCGAAGATCCCGAATGCGATGAGCCGCCACGTGGTGTCGAAGCCGCCCGCCGCGAACAGAGAGAGCAGGAAGACCGGGACCAGTGCCATCCGCGCCATCGTGAGGATGTTGGCGACGTTGAGCAGCGGGACCTTCCTGGCCTCTGTCATGTCGGGAGCACCTCGACGATCAGGTCGACGCCCTCGGAGTCGACCACCCGGCACCGCACGAAGTCGCCGCGCTTGAGACCCTCCGCCTCGAGCACGATGCACTCGCCGTCGACCTCGGGCGCCTGGTGCTCGGCCCGGCCGACGCAGTCGCTCTCCTCGTCCTCCTCGTGCTCGATCAGCACGAGGACCTCGCTGCCGACCCGGTCCTCGGCGCGCTGGCTGGTCAGCTCCTCGACGAGGTTGCCGATCCGCTGGACGCGCTCGGCGATGACGTCCGCGTCGAGCTTGCCGTCGAGGTTCTCGGCCTCGGTGCCGTCCTCGTCCGAGTAACCGAAGATGCCGACCGCGTCGAGCCTGGCCTCGGTCAGGAACCGCTCGAGCTCCTGCAGGTCCTCTTCGGTCTCGCCGGGGAAGCCGACGATGAAGTTGCTGCGGATGCCCGCCTCTGGCGCGTGCTCGCGGATCTGCCACACGAGCTTGAGGAAGCTGTCGGTGTCGCCGAACCGGCGCATGCGCCGCAGCACGTTCTCGCTGGAGTGCTGGAACGACATGTCGAAGTAGTTCGCGACCTTCTCGGTCTTGGCGATGGCCGCGACGAGGCTCGGCTTGGTCTCGGCCGGCTGCAGGTAGCTGACCCTGACCCGCTCGATGTTCGGAATGGACGCCAGCCGCGGGAGGAGCTGCTCCAGGGCGCCCTGCTCGCGCGGCAGGTCCTTGCCGTAGCTGGTGCTGTTCTCGCTGACGAGGAACAGCTCCTTGACGCCGTTCTCGGCGAGCCACATGGCCTCGGCCACGACCTCGTCGGGGTGCCGCGACACGAACGCGCCGCGGAAGCTCGGAATCGCGCAGAAGCTGCACCGGCGATCACAGCCGGACGCGATCTTCAGCGGCGCCACCGGGGCATCGTCCAAGCGCTTGCGGGGCGTTTTGGTCGGGCCCCAGCCGTGGCCGGGCACCTGAACAGCAGTTGCCGCTTCCTGGCGCTGCACCGGCGTGATCGGCAGCAACGTGCGCCGGTCGACCGGCACGTGCGACTCGACAGGCGTGCCGTGCAGCACGTCGTTGAGGCGCTCGGCCAGGTCGTTGTACTGGTCGAACCCGAGCACCGCGGCCGCCTCTGGCAGGCTGTCCGCGAGCTCCTTGCCGTACCGCTCGGCCATGCAGCCGACCGCGACGACCTTGGCTCCGGTGTCGCTCGCCGCGAGCAGCGTGTCGACCGAGTCCTTCTTGGCCTGCTCGACGAAGCCGCACGTGTTGACGACGACGACGTCCGCTTCGGAGCCCTCGTCCACCAGCTCCCAGCCGCCCTCGCCGAGGCGTCCGGCGAGCTCTTCGGAGTCGACCTCGTTGCGGGCGCAACCCAGGGTCAGCAGCGACACGCGTCGCGGAGTGGTGGAAGAAGACACGGTGCTCAGCGTAACCGGGTCGGGTCCCGCGGCTTGAATCAGCGCTGCAACAGCACCTCGACGAGTCGCCACACGTCCGTGGACGGGTTACCCGGCCCCAACTCCTTGGCGCGCTTGATCGCCGCCTCGACTCCGTCGTCGAACGTCGCGTAGTCGACCTTCGTCTTGTCGTAGCCGGGAACGTGCTTGGTCAACAGCTTGCAACAGGCCTTGCCGTTGTCCACGTGCGCGCGGTGGTCGGTGAAGTGCAGGATCAGCCAGATTTCGAAACAGGGGTTGGACACCGCGAGCTCAACACCTAGACGTTCCGCTTCGACCCGAGCAGCCTCGATGTCGAAGTCGTCCACATCGACAACACACCAGACGCTGTCGTACTCGTCTTTTGTGAAGATGCACTTCGCATATCTCACGAGGTTCTCGGGTGAGTCCGTTTTCTGCCTCACCTTGACGCGGGCACCGCGCGCTCGGGCGAGCCCGTTGAAGTATGCGGGCTCGGTGCAACGCCCACCTGTCACGATGAGAACGTGACCGGGCCGCAGTTCGCGGGGCCGACCGCGTCGAGACTGCGTGTTCTCCCGTTTCTTGTCACGCTTCGCCACGGCCACCTCGGACGACTTCGGCGAACCTGTCCTCGAACAGTTCCGGCACAGCTCCATAGCGCCCGGCGAGATAGCGGCGTTCGAGGTTGTCTTCGTTGCGCGGTTTGAAGTCGGTCAACGGGTAGAGCGAGCTGGCGCCGCTCGCCCTCTCCTTTTCCACGAACCAGACCTCGTCGCGGGCGAGCACCTCCTCCGCGAAAGGCGCGTTCAGCAGCGTTGCGTCGTGCGTGGTGAAGATCAATTGGCCGCCGGCCGGGTTCGCGTGATCGTCGTTGAAGAGGGAGATGAGCCGCATCGTCAGCAACGGGTGCAGGCTCGCGTCGATCTCGTCGATGACCAGGCAACCGCCGTCGCGCAGGACGGCCAGGACTGACGGAAGCACGCCCATCCAGGACCGGGTGCCAGCAGATTCCTCATCGAGCCGGAAAGGCTCTGAACATCCCTGGTGGATCAGCTGTACTGCCGGCCTGACGACGAGCATCTCCGCCAGGTCCTGATTGTGAGCCGAAGGCTTGTAGAGGATCCTGTCGGATTGGCGGATGGTCGTGCCAGCACGTCCCGGAAAGACCCCGTTCACCACTTCGATGTCATCAATTCCGACATCTGCCGCACGAACGAGCGTGACCAGATCAGCGCCGAGTTCCGGCCGTCCTTGCAGGAACTCGGCGATCTCGACTTCCAGCGTTTGCTCACCGGAGTTCTCGCGAAAACGCAGCGACCTGGCGAACCAGCGGTACACCGGCAACACCCAGGAAAACTTGAGCTGAGCAGCAAGGCTCACGAGAAGCGCGTTCGGCCGGAGCATCGTCTCCAAGAATTCCAGCACGGACTTCGAGTCGTCGAGCGTGCTCCCGAACTTGATGTCGTCACCAACGCGTTCGAACAGCACTCGTTTGCGCTTCTCCGGGTAGCTGTACAGCCACTCCTCCCGGACGCGTGCGTCATCCACCTCGACGCCGTAGGTGTACCGCACACCGTCCTGGATCAGTTCGACCACATACGTGGACGGCTCAGCGCGCTTGCCCGCATCGAGCTTGAACGACCGACGACCGACAACTCCCGCGTCTGGCCCCCACACGGCGAACGAGTCGCGCACGGCCTCCGCCATGAACCTCAGACCGTCGAGCAGGTTCGACTTCCCGGAAGCGTTGGCACCGTAGATCGCCACGACCGGCAGAGCCTCGCGGTCCTTGGCATACGCGGGCATGAGCAACAACTCGTGCTCGTCACGGAACGAGCGATGATTCTCCAGCCGGAAGCTCCTGAGCACCCGAACCACCTCTGCCAAGGACTCTCAAGTCATCTCGTGCAAGTAAACCGCACAGAACCACCTGTAGCTTCCTCCAGGCAAAGTTTCACGAGCAAGTACGCCGCCGAGCAGCTGGCCGGGGGGCCAGCTCATACTTGACGGTTGTGACCAGTGGGGTAGTCGTGCGGCGCGCCCGCACCAGCGATGTGCGCGCCATGAAGGCGTTGATCGACGGGTACGCGGGGAAGGTCCTGCTGGCCAAACCGCTGGTCACCCTCTACGAGGCCGTCCAGGAGTTCTGGGTGGCCGAGGAGAACGGCGAGCTGCTCGGCTGCGGTGCCCTGCACGTGATGTGGGAGGACCTGGCGGAGATCCGCAGTGTCGCCGTGTCGCAGCTCGCACTCGGCCGGGGGGTCGGGCACCGGATCGTGGCGCAGCTGGTCGCCGTGGCCAAGGAGCTGCAGCTCAAGCGGATCTTCGTGCTGACGTTCGAGACCCGGTTCTTCGGCAAGCACGGGTTCGTGGAGATCGAGGGCACGCCGGTGAGTCCCGAGGTCTACGAGGAGATCATGCGCAGTGTCGACGAGGGTGTCGCCGAGTTCCTCGACCTCAGCTACGTGAAGCCGAACACGCTCGGCAACAGCCGGATGCTCCTGGAGTTGTAACTCTTCGAGTAATTACTCGAAGAGTCTTGACTCAACTAACGCGGGCACGCCAGGATCTGGGCGTGCCCGAATCGCTCACCGTCGACGAGCTCGCTGCCCGGATCGGCCTGCCCAGCAGCACCATTCGCATGTACCAGACGAAGGGTGTGCTGCACGCGCCGAGACGGCAGGGGCGCGTGGCGTACTACGACGCCTCGCACGTCGAGCGGTTGACGTTGGTGCAGCGGTTGCAGCAGCGGGGGTTCTCGCTGCCCGCGATCGCGGAGCTGATCCAGGCGCGGGAAAAGGGCGAGTCGGTCGCCGCGGTGCTCGGCATGGGCGAGACCGAGGGGCCCGACGACTGGGTTCGGATCAAGGTGCGCGACATCAAGCACCTGATTCCGATGGGAGATGTCCAACCGCGACTCCTCCTCCGGGCTATGCGGTTGGGCTTGGTGCGGTGGAAGTACGGCTGGCCGCACGCGCGTCGCTGGGCACTCGAAGCGGGCGGCAGGCTTGCCGGCCTCAGGGTGCCCAGCGATGACGTCATGGACAGCTTCACGCGCCTGCGCACGGCCACCGATGCGATCGCGAGCGACTTCGTGCGGTTGTTCGAGCAGCAGTTCTGGCCGGAGCTCGCGCGCAAGGCGGGCGACGACAACCAGCTCGAGAACGTGCGGGCGCTGCTGGTCGAGCTGACCTACACGGCGGAGACCGCGGTGGTGGGGACGCTGCGCGAGTCGATCAGGGACGCCGCCGAGGAGTTCGCGGAACGGCACGGGCTGCTGCCCAGCGACGACTTCCAGCCCGCGTGGGCCGAGCAGCCGTTGCCGCCGATCGCCGAGAACATCGTGGATCCGGCCGGTGACCTGCCGAGCGAGCAGGAGATCGAGCGGTTCCTGGCGAGGGGGGACGAGGATGAGTCTGGTCGCTGATCCCGCGTGGCATGCGCAGATAAGAGATGAAGGCCTGGTCGTGTACGCGGGAGCTGATCTCGCGTACCTGATTCCCGACCTGCCCAGGGCGGTGGCCGTGGCGCTGGCGGGACTGTTCGAGCCAGTTTTGAGGGGAGTGGCTCGAACGGTCGACGAGAGCCGGTTGGGGGAACCGGTTCGCCGGCACGTGGCCCAGCTGAGGACCCTGGGCGCTCTCCGCCCGGCCGGGTTGCCGAAAACCGACGAACCGAAGCCGATGGGGGTCGGCACGAGGTTCGTCGGCGAGGCACCCGCCGGGCTGGCAGAGCTGTTGCCGCACAACGACGATCCGGACCTGCTGCTCGTCGTGCGGACGACCGGCACGCTCCTCGACCTGGTCGAGGTGGCACGGGAGACCGAGATCCCGCACCTGTTGCTGGACCTCGCGTACCACCACACCGCCGCGATCGGGCCCTTCGTGGTGCCCGGTGCCGGCGCGTGCCTCGCGTGCCTCGCGGTGCGGGCGGGGCGGCGGTGGGGGGATCCGCCGCCTCCCCCGCATCCGGGGGCGATGTCCCACGACTTCCCTCTTGCCCTTGCGCTGCAAGCAATCCAGAACATCCGCGGCGGATCGCTGGCACTGCTCGACGCGGTCGTGACCGTCAACCTCGACGAGTTCACCACGACCCGCGAGACCGTGCTGCCCGCCGCCGGCTGCGAGATCTGCCCCGCGCTTCCAGTCGGGCGCGTGTCCTTGCCTTGGGGGAACCATGACGACGGCAGTTCGGTTACCTGACCAGTTCTCACCCGGTGCGGCCGCCGCGAACGCCGCGACGCCCACGTGTTGCTGTTGTTGTTGCTGTTGCGCGGTTTCCTCGGTCGGCGCGGCCGTGCACATCCCGGCAGCGCTGTACGAGGACACCAAAGAGCTCGAACGCCCGCGCAGCCTGCTCATCCTGCCCGCCGCGCTCTTCCCGCTGCTCGTCCTCGTGTCGCCGTTCCTCACCGGAGGCGACATCTTCGAGCTGCACTGGACCTGGTGGCTCGGCGGCTTCCTGGTGGCCCTGCTGTGGGCGATCGCCGCCGACGCCATCGCGAAGTCGCCGACGCCGTGGAAGAGCGCGTTGCGGTTGTTCGGCTGGGGCGCGCTGTGGTGCCTCGAACCCCTTGGCGTGCTCTTCCTGCTGGGGCCGCTGGCTGCCGCGCACGAGATCACCGCGATCGTCGTCGGGGTGCTCTACCTCGTCGGGGCACTGGCGTTCGGCTTCGCGATCTTCCGCCACTACCGGAGGAAGCGGTGAAGACCGTCGCGGAGGCGCTGATCGAGCGCGCGGTCGGGTGGCGGCAGGGTGTCGTGTCGCAGCTGCAGCCCGTGCCGCACAGTCTGTCCGATGTGGACATCGAGGGTTGGGCCGCGGTGCCCGAGCCGTTCGCCACCGGTGGCACGTCCGGCGGCACGACGAGGGTTGCGGCCGTTGCCGAGGCTCTGGAACGGCATGCCGCCGCGCGGTCACCGTTGGAGATCGTGACGGACGGGGAGTGCTGGCCGTTGGAGCACTTCAGCCTGCACACCGTGGAGCAACGCGTGCGGGGCGACTACCGCTACCGCAAGGGCTACGTCGACACCCCGTACACGCGGGCGTGGACGTTGCCGGACAACGCGCCGATCCGCGTTCCTGCCGGTCTTGTCGGCCTGGACGCGTCGTACGGACTGCCCACGACGTCTTCAGGCCTGGCGGCCGGGCCGTCGACCACGAGCGCGTTGCTGCGGGCCACGCAGGAACTGGTCGAGCGCGACGCGCTCACCACAACGTGGCTGCATTCCATTGCCCCCCAACGGTTCTCCGCCGACCTGCCGCACGGCGCGCAGGCGTTCGACCTCACGCCCGACTACAGCCCGCACCCGGTGATCGCCGTCGCCGGATCGCTGCCGATCGCCGGCAAACCGCGGCCGACGCTCGGGCTCGCGTGCCGGGCGACGGTGGCGGAGGCGCTGCAGAAGGCCTACGAGGAGTGGGTGCAGGGCACGGTGTTCATCGAGGTGTGGTTGGCACGCAACGGTTCTGAGCCCGTCTCAGAGGTCACCGACTTCGACAAGCACGCCGTCTACTACGCCACACACCCAGACGAGTGGGACGCGCTGCCGTGGTGGAACGGCATCGAGACGGACCCACCACCGGACGCGGAATCCCGTGGTGTCGCGGCCGAACTCACCGAACTGGTGCACGCACTGGACGGGCGCGGCATCCGGCTCGCGTACCGGGAGCTGACGACGCCGGAGCTGTCGGCGGTAGGGCTGCACTGCGTCCGCGTCCTCTCCCCCGACCTCACGCCGCTGCACTCCGACCACCGCTGGCCGCACCTCGGCGGCCGCGCTCGTGAGCTGTCGTGGCGCTACCCGCACGCCTCGCCGGGCGTGTTCCCCAATCCCGCACCGCATCCGCTGGGGTGACCGCGTGTTCGACGACTTCTGGGCCGCCAGCCGGTTCTCGCCCCTGCACCAGCTCCGCCTCGGCGAGCGGCTGCGCGACTTCCGGCCGCAGCCGCCGTTGCTCGACCCACTGGAGCTGCCGTCCGCACCCCGGCCCCTGCCGCGCCCGAAAGACCGGCTGCAGAAGCTGTTCCAGGCCCGCAAGAGCACGCGGGAGTTCGCGGCCAAGCCGTTGACGGACAAGCAACTCGGCGCCGTCCTGGGCGCGCTGGGAGACAACAGCTATCCGTCAGCGGGCGGGCTGCATCCGTTGCGCTGCTACGCGTTCGTCAACGACCGCGCGGTCCGGTACGACATCGCCCGGCACGCCTTGCAGGACATCGGCCCAGCGCCGTCGAACCTCGCGGAGATACTCGGCACGCCGGACGTGCCACCGCTCGCGATCGTGCTGGTGCTGAAGGACAACGAGTCGTTCGAGAAGTACGGCGAACGTGCGGGCAGGTTCGGCTTGATCGAAGTGGGCGCCGCAGCCCAGAGCATCTGCCTCCGTTTGGCGCAGCAGAACCTCGGCGGCTATCTGCTCGGCGGAGTAGCGGACAACGAGATGCTTCACTCTTTGGGGCTACCGCGCGAACTTCGCGTGGCCACTGCGATCGCGTGCGGTCACAAGATCACCTGACGTTCATCAGATCGTGTCTACCGGGCAGTATCGATCACCCGCTACAACTGGCGAGACCCTGCTCACACACCGAGGAGCTCGCCATGTCGAAGACCCTGCGCTCGGCATTCGTGGGTGCCACCGCATCCCTGGCCCTGATCTTCACAGGTGCCCCGGCCCAGGCCGTGGACGTCGTCGCGGTGACCGACGACTACGTCTTCACGAAGACCCTGGCCCAGTTCACAACAATCCGCGCTCAACAGCCCTACGCGGGCCAGCTGGACTGGTCGTCGGACGGCTGCTCGTACTCGCCGGACAACCCCTTCGGGTTCAAGTTCCTGCCGGCCTGCCACCGGCACGACTTCGGCTACCGCAACTACAAGCGGCAGTCCCGGTTCACCGAGACCACGCGCCTGAGCATCGACAACCGCTTCAAGACCGACATGTACAACCAGTGCAGCGGCAACTGGGCGTGCAAGCGCACCGCCGACCTGTACTACAAGGCCGTGCGCGAGTTCGGCGGCAGCGCCAGCTCCACGGCGACGAGCATCCAGCAGGCCGGCCTGAAGTAAGACCTTGAAGTAGAACTCAGTCCTCGTCCACCTCGGCGGGGCCGCCTCCACGCATCAGGTAGATCACGGACTCGAGCTCGTCCGGCTTGATCAGCACCTCACGTGCCTTCGAGCCCTCGGACGGCCCGACCACCCCGCGGGTCTCCAGCAGGTCCATGAGGCGCCCCGCCTTCGCGAACCCGACGCGGAGCTTGCGCTGCAACATCGACGTCGAGCCGAACTGCGACGTGACGATCAGCTCGGTCGCCTGCACCAGCAGCTCGAGGTCGTCGCCGATGTCGGCGTCGATCTCCTTCTTCTCGCCGGCCTTCTGCGACGTGACGCCGTCGGTGTACTCCGGCTGGGCCTGGTTCTTGGTGAACTCGACGATCGACGAGATCTCCTCGTCGCCGACGAACGCGCCCTGGATGCGCACCGGCTTCGAGGCACCCATCGGCAGGTACAGCGCGTCGCCCATGCCGATCAGCTTCTCGGCACCGGGCTGGTCCAGGATGACCCGCGAGTCGGTCAACGACGAGGTCGCGAACGCCAGCCGCGACGGCACGTTCGTCTTGATCAGACCCGTGACGACGTCCACGGACGGACGCTGCGTCGCCAGCACCAGGTGGATGCCCGCGGCACGCGCCTTCTGCGTGATGCGCACGATGGCGTCCTCGACGTCGCGTGGCGCGGTCATCATCAGGTCGGCGAGCTCGTCGACGATCGCCATGATGTACGGGTACGGCCGGTAGACGCGCTCGGATCCGGGCGGCGCGGTGATCTCGCCGGACTTGACCTTGCGGTTGAAGTCGTCGACGTGGCGCACTCGGTTGACCTGCATGTCCTGGTAGCGCTGCTCCATCTCCTCGACGAGCCACGCGAGCGCCGCCGCGGCCTTCTTCGGCTGCGTGATGATCGGCGTGATCAGGTGCGGGATGCCCTCGTACGGCGTCAGCTCGACCATCTTCGGGTCGATGAGGATCATCCGGACCTCGTCCGGCGTCGCGCGGGCCAGCAGCGACACCAGCATCGAGTTGACGAACGACGACTTACCGGAACCCGTGGAGCCCGCGACCAGCAGGTGCGGCATCTTCGTCAGGTTCGCGGTGACCATGTGGCCCTCGATGTCCTTGCCGAGGCCGATCACCATCGGATGCGTGTCCTTGACCGTGGACGGCGCGCGCAGGACGTCGCCGAGCCGCACCATCTCGCGGTCGCTGTTCGGCACCTCGATGCCGACCGCCGACTTGCCGGGAATCGGGGCCAGCAGGCGCACGTTGTCCGTCGCCACGGCGTACGCGATGTTCTTGGTCAGCGCGGTGATCTTCTCGACCTTCACGCCGGGGCCGAGCTCGACCTCGTACCGCGTGACCGTCGGGCCGCGGGTGAAGCCGGTGACCTGCGCGTCGATCGAGAACTGGTCGAGGACACCGGTGATGGCCTCGATCATCTGGTCGTTGGCCTTGCTGCGGGTCTTCGGCGCGTCACCGTCCTTGAGGACGTCCGGCGGCGGCAGCTGGTACTCGCCCTCCACCGCGCGCACGACCATCGCCGGCGCGGCGGCCTTCTCCTTCTTCGGAGCGGGCTTCGCCGGGGCCGGTTCCGGCTCCTCCAGCGGAAGTTCGGCCTGCGGCTCCTCTTCCACGGGCGCGGCGGCCTGACGACGGCGCGACGGACGGCGCAGGCGAACCGGCTTCGGTTCCTCTTCCTCGGTCTCGTCGACCGCTTCCTGCGGCCGTTCACGGTGCACGAGCGCGCGAAGTCGCTGCGGCACCTCGCGAACCGGCCAGTGCAGCACGCAGAGCAGACCGAAGACGAAGATCAGCACGAGCAGCGGACCCGCGACCCACGGCGTGAGGCCCTGTGCGAGGAACCCACCGGCCAGGTAGCCCAGCGCGCCACCCGCGTCGCGTCGCGCCAGCGGTTCCATCGGCAGACCGCCGATCAGGTGGAACATGCCGAGCACACCGATACCGATCAGCACGCCACCGATGACCAGCCGGAACCGCTCCTCCGGCTTCGCGTCCGTGCGCATCAGCGTCACGCCGATGCCGAGCAGCACCACGGGGACGATCACCGCCGGGAACCCGACAGAGCTGCGCACGGCGACGTCGACCCACTGGCCGACCGGCCCTCCCGCCTGCCACCACACACCCGCGCCGGTGATGACCGCGAGTGCGATGAGGAACAGCCCGATGCCGTCCCGCCGATGCTCGGGATCGAGGCCTTTGGTGCCGGTGATCGCTCGCACCACGGTGCCGACACCACGTCCGATGCCGCCCCACACGGCGCTGATGGCGCCACTGCTCTTGCGTGGAGCGGGCTTTTTGGACGCGGCGGATCGCGCCCGCGGCTTCGCAGGTGCTTTGCCGCGTGACGTGGTCTTGCGTGAAGTCCCTGTACGCCCGGCCATGTGTATAAGGTAGTCCCTCGCGTCTCACCAGCCCCGTTTGCAACTGGGACGCGTGCGAAACCTCATGCTTCCCCGGATCCTGCACGGTGTCGTTCCGACACGCCGTACGCTGCCCCGCGTGTCCACACCGCTCTTCTGGCGCGTGCTCATGGCGATCGACCGTGGCTTCGTCGCGCTGACCGGCAAGCTCGAGGTGTCCGGCGACGTTCCGCCCGAGCTGCTCGGCAAGCCGTTGCTGCTCGCTTCCAACCACATCGGCAACCTCGACCCGTTCGTGCTCATCGCGGCGTGTCGCAAGGTGGGCATCAACCCGCGCTTCATGCTCGCGGGCGGGCTGCTCGACGCGCCGGTCATGGGCCCGGCGCTGAAGGCGTGCGGCCACCTCCGCGTCGACCGCAGGTCCGCGAACGTGGGCGAGGCGATGCACCGCGCCGTCGAGGCGTTGCAGAAGGGCGGCGACCCGATCGCCGTCTACCCCGAGGGCAAGATCACGCTGGACCCCGGCATGTGGCCGGAGCGCGGCAAGACCGGCGTCGCCCGCATGGCGCTGGGCGGAAGCATCCCGGTCATCCCGATCAGCCAGTGGGGCGCGCACGAGGCGGTCTACTGGGGCAACCTGCACGTGAGCGGCTGGAGGGACTTCCTGCCGTACCTGACGTCGTGGCTGTCCGCGGTCCGCAAGCGCCCGACGTTCAAGGTCCACTTCGGCAAGCCGGTCGAGCTGTCCGACCTGAACGCGGAGACGATGGGCGACGCCCGGCGCGCGCACGAGCGGATCATGCTCGCGATCACCGAGGGCTTGGTGCCGCTGCGTCTCGACGAGCCGGACGTGCCGCGCTTCCACGACCCGACGCGTCCGACGACCGGTTCCTCCCCCTGGCGGCCCGCCTGATCGCGTAGGCGATCACCGTGACCAGCATCAGGAACGGCGCCGGGCTGGCCGTGTAGACGCCGATCACGAAGTCCGCCGCCGGGATCACCAGGGCCAGCACGAACGCCTTGGTGCTCGCCGTGGGCAGTTTGACCTTCGGGTCTGCCCACGGCGTGCGCCCCCACGGCTTCGCGACGCTGAGCCACGTCTGGAACGAGAACGCGCTGATCATGAAAGCCGTGCCGACCGGCAGCCACGGCGTGACGTGACCGTGCGACGCCGCTTCGAGGTTGTCGCTCAGGATGAAGATGCCGATGTACAACTGCCCCACGGTGATCACGAACTTCGCGAGCACCCACCAGTGCCGGAAGTAGCCCCACGGCGTCGTGGCGCTGAGCATCATGCCGGTGAACGCACTGGCGGCCCCCATGAACGCGAGCACCTGGTGGTCGAGCACCCGCGCCATCTTGAAGGCGTTGTCATCGCCCGTCTTCATGCCGTAGAGCACCAGTGCCAGCAACGCCACGGCCTGGCTGAGCCAGCCGACGGACGTGACGACGTGCAGCCACACCACCAGGGTTCTCATGCGTTTCTGCATGACATGTAGCTTGCCTACGCATCAGCGCGCGCACATCAGGGAAGACCCCTACTGAGCAACCCGGTCCAGCCACTCCCCCATGAGCGCGTTGAACAACGCCGGTTGCTCGATCTGCAGGTTGTGCCCGGCGGTGTCCAACACGGCGAACGACGCGTACGGGTAGTGCGGCAGCAACGCGTACACGTCCTCGTATCCGGTGACGTTGTCCTGACGCCCGGTGAGGAACAGCGCCGGCTTGTCGTACGTGCCGAGCTCCGGCCCGGCCGACAGCTCCCACCGCTCGAAGATCCGCGCCATCCCCTCGCGGTCCGCGACGTGCAGCCCGGGCAGGATCTCCTCCGCGAACCGCCGCGCCGTCTCGGCCGTCCGCACCACGGCCATGCCGTCGAACTGCGCGGCCAGCTCCGGCTCCAGCTCAACGTTGTCCGACCGGCGGACCTCGAACTCGGGCACCGTCCGGTCCTGGGCGTGGACGTTCGTGCCGGTCGGGCAGATCAACGCGAGCCCGGCCACCTGGTCGGGACGGCGATGCGCCATCGCTCGCGCGAGATAGCCGCCGTACGACTCGCCGATCAGCAGGAACGGTCCGTCGATGTGCTCGTCCACGAATTCTTCAAGCGCCGCGAGGACGTCGTCGGTGGACTTCACGTCGTCGGCCGGCGACTTTCCCATCGCCGGCAGGTCGGGGTACAGGCGCCGGTAGCCGGGCCTGGTCGCGAAGAGCGGTTCCAGGCAGCCCAGCATCAGGCGGTGGTCGGGGGTCCAGCCGTGGACGGCGAGCACCGGGGTGCCCGCACCGTGTTCTACGAAGTGCACGGACGCTTTTCTACCCGGTCCAACCACTCGTCCATGAGCGCGTTGAACAACTCCGTCCGCTCGATCGAGTGACACATGTCCTGAACCAGGCGCTCGCTCGTCTGGTGACTGTGACAGAAATGCGAGAGGTTCGGGTTGTCCACACCCACACGGGTAGCGAATGTCCTGAAACACTGTTGTCGTTTCTCCCGCTATTCGGAAGCGCGGGGGGCGGCCGAAGGCGAAGGATGCGCGCCAGCTCCCCACGGTCCGCGAGTTGCAGGTCGGCAGGACTTCGTCGACGAACGGCCGCCCGATCTCCTCGATCGCGGCCGCGTCGGCCGTCGAACCGCTCGGCCAGCTTCACGCCGTCCGACCGGCGAACCTCGAACGCGGGCAGCGTCGGCCAGGCGCTCCGAGATACGCGGCCACGGGACAGAGCAACGCCAGCCCGCGCACCTGGCTCGGTCGCCGGTGCGTCAACGCCCTCGCGAGGCGCCCGCCAAAGGACTCGCCTATCAGCAAGAACGGCGCGTCGGTGTGCTCGTCCACGAATTCTTCAAGTGCGGCAAGGATGTCCTCGGCCGACGCCACATCCCCCTGCTGGCGACCGCCCCATCCTCGGCAGGTCGGGGTACAGGCGCCGATACCCGTTTCGCACGGCGAGAACCGGCTCCAGGCACCCCAGCATCAAGAGGTGGTCAGGCGTCCAGCCGTGGACGGCGAGCACCGGCACCCCGGCTCCGCGTTCGACGAAGTGCGCGTCTACGCCAACTCGTGCAGGCGCGCCCGCACCTCCGGGGTGAGCGGGTGGTCGTAGTCCTCGTAGATCGTCAACGCTTCCAGCAGGTGCGTGCGCGCGACGTCGGGCTGGCCGGCGCTCGTCTCCCCCAAGCCGTGCAACGCTTCCGCGAGGCTCTTGCGGTCACCGAGCACGCGCAGGAACGCCAGCGCGTGCCGGAACGAGTCGCGCGACTCGACGCGTTGTCCCAGCCTGAACTGCGCCCAGCCGATGCTCACCAGCGCCATCGCCTTGCCGTGCACGGCGTCGTGCGAGTCCATCAGCTCGAACGCCATCTGCGCCGACTCGAGAGAAGCGTCGTACTGACCGGCCGAGCGGAGGATGTCGCTGAGGAACAGGCGCGTACCGCCCTGCCCGAACCACGAGCCCACCTCGGCGTGGCGGTCGAGGGCCTCACCGAAACGATCCACAGCCAGGTCGAACTGGCACAAGCCGCCGTAGGCCATGCCCAGGCCGGTCAGGCTCCACGCGGCACCGACGCGGTCGTCGATCTCGCGCCGGATCGCCAGCGCGCGGTCGAAGAGTTCGAGGGCGTCGGCGAAGCGCTGACCGCGGAACGCCGCGAGGCCCTGGCCGTGGACCGCCCAGGCACGCGCTGCCTGGTGGCCGTCGCGGGCGGCGGCGCGTTCGGCGACGCGGTAGGTGCGGGTCCACTCGTCCAGCGAGCTGGAGACGATGAAGTAGTTCCACAGCGCCACGGGGATCTGCCACGCCGCCGGCGAGTGCTCCTCCTCGCCGAGGCGCGCTACGGCCAGCAGGTTCGCGGATTCCGTGCGGCACCAGGTGAACGCGTCGTCGTGCGAGGTGAAGTCCTGAGTGGACAGTGGCGGCAGCAGGAACGACGGGTGGTCCGGCGGCGCGATGACCAAGCCGGCGGCGTTCGCGGTGTCGGCGTACCAGTGCAGCAGGCGCTGCACAGCCTCGGCACGGCCCTCCGCGGACTCCTCGGTGGTGCTCAGTTCCGTGGCGTACAAGCGCAGCAGGTCGTGCAGGCGGAACCGGCCGCGAGCGACCTCCTCCAGCATGTGGCCGCCGGCCAGCACGTCCACCAGGACGCGCGCCCGCGACACCGGCAGGCCGGCCAGCGCGGCCACGGCGGTCAGGCTGATCTCGGCGCCCGGATGCAGGCCGATGAGCCGGAACACCCGTGCCGCGTCCGGTTTCAGCGCCAGGTACGACCACGAGAAGGCCGCGCGCACGGCGGTGTCCTCGTCGTCGCCGGTCGCCAGGACGTTCAGTCGGTCGCGTTCGTCGGCCAGGTCGTTGGCGAGGTCGGTCAACGTGAGGTGCGGGCGGGTGACGACGCGTTCGGCCGCGATCCGCACCGCCAACGGCAGATGGCCGCACAGCTCGACCAGCTTGGCGGCGGCTTGGGGTTCGGCGGCGACCCGGTCCGACCCCACCGCGGAAGTCAGCAGCGCCAACGCTTCGTCGCGAGTCAGCGTGGACAGCGTCACCGAGTGCGCGCCGTCCCTCGCCACGAGCCCCCCGAGGTGGTTGCGCGAGGTCACCAGCACCATCGACGAGCTGCGCCCCGGCAGCAGCGGGCGAACCTGGTCGGCCAGCCGCGCGTTGTCGAGCAGCACCAGCACCCGTTTACCGGCCAGCACGCTGCGGTACAGCGCGGACTTCGCCGGCAGGTCGTCCGGGATGCGTTCGGCCGGAACGCCGAGGCTCTGCAACAACTGGTGCAGCGCGGCGGCGGGCTGCACGGGCGGCGACGACGCGTCGAACCCGCGCAGATCGACGTGCAGCTGACCGTCGGGGAAGCGCGCGGCCACCTGGTGCGCGAACCGGACGGCGAGCGCGGTCTTGCCGACGCCCCCGGTGCCGGTGATCGCGACGAGCACCGGGGAGTGGTCGTGCGGCACGACTTCGGAGAGCTTGGCGAGTTCTTTGGCACGGCCGGTGAAGTCACGGATCTCGTGCGGTAGTTGGACGGGCACCAGCACGGGCGCCGCGGGCTCTGGCTGCGGATCGTGGCGGCCGACGAGCAGTTGTTCGTGCAGTTGGCGGAGTTCAGGGCCGGGCTCGATGCCGAGTTCCTCGATCAGCAGCCGGCGTAAGTCCGTGTAGACGGCCAACGCCTCCGCCTGCCTGCCCCCGCGGTAGAGGGCCGACATCAGCAGGCCGTGCAGCCTCTCTCGCAGCGGATGCGCACTGACCAACGTCGTCAGCTCCGCCGCCACCTCCGCCTCGCGCCCGACGGACAGCATCAACGCGGCGCGCTGCTCCACCGCCGTGAGTCGTAACTCGGCCAAGCGCGCGCGTTCGACCGCAGCGAACGGTCCAGGCACACCATCCAGAGCGATGCCACGCCACAAGCCCAGAGCGGCGTCGAACGCGCTGATGGCCTCCGCGGGCTGTGTGCGCAAACGGCCCGCATCATCCAGATGGGCGCGGAACGTGGCGACGTCTGAACTACCGGATGGGAGCTTCAGCAAGTATCCAGCGTCAGTGGAGAGCAGCACGGAGCTCGGCGCCCGCGACGCCCGCTTCGGCTCGAACAGGCGGCGCAGACCGGCCACGTAGGTGTGGATGCCGTTGTCCGCGCTCGCCGGCGGCTCATCGCCCCAGACGGCGTCGATCAGCTCGCTGCGCGACACGACGTGGTTGGCGCGCAAGGCAAGCACGGCAAGGACAGCTCTCTGCCGCGGCGGCCCCAAAGTGAGCTCCTGGCCGTCCACCGTCGCCGCGAGCGCGCCCAGCATGCTGACGCGCAACTCGTTCTGCACCCTGTGTCCCACTCCGTTGCTGTCCGCAGTCACCCAGCAACCTACCGTCAGTTTTCGTCCAGAAGCCATCCAGAGTCCGTGCAGAGGCCTTCTCCACACTTCACATCAGGTGGATTGGGCCGAAATGAGGGGGCGGAGATGAACGCGGCCGATGTCTTCGACACGCTGGGACTGGAATACCAACGAGCGTGGTCGCACCAGCCCGCGCTGCACGGCACCCTCGCCTGGTTCGCCGCGACGCAGCCCTCCGGCTCGCGCGTGCTGGACATCGGTTGCGGCACCGGGGTTCCGGTGGCCCGCACCCTCGCCAAGGCCGGCATGAAGGTCACCGGCCTCGACGTCTCACCGGTGATGGTCGACATCGCCACCGCCCAGGTCCCCGACGCGACGTTCCACAAGATCGACATCCGCGACTTCGAGTCGCCGCCCGGTTCGTGGGACGTCATCTGCGCCGTCTTCTCCCTGCTGCAGATGCCGCAGGCCGAGATCATCCAGACCCTCGGCCGCGTCTCGGCGTGGCTGCGGCCGGGCGGCCACTTCTTCCTGGCCACCGTGGCGATCGACGTCGAGCAGATCACGCTGCCGTGGATGGGCCAGGAGATCGAGGTGTCGTCGTTCTCCGAGGAGAACTTCGAGTCCCACCTCGCCGACGTGGGCCTGCGGGTCGTGCGCCGGAGCCGGCCGGTTTTCACGCCGTCCTACCCCGGCGCCATGCCCGAGGAGTCGCTGCACCTGGTGTGCCAGCGCCCTTAGTGCTGCTCCGCCAGCGCGCGCCCGATGAAGTGCGCCGACAGCAACGCGAAGATGTACGCCTGCAGCACCTGCACCAGCGCCTCCAGGAAGATCAGCCCGATCGCGAGCCCGAAGCCCAGCACCGACACCGGCTTCAGCCAGATCGGGCCGTGCAGCAGCAGGAACTCGCCGCCGAGCGTGAACACCATCACCAGCAGGTGACCCGCGAACATCGCCGCGAACACCCGGATCATCAGGTTCAGCGGGTCGAAGAAGAACTTCAGGATGACCTCGGTGGGGATCAGCAGTCCCCACAGCACGCCTTTCGGCACCTCCGGGATGATGAACTGGTTGCGCAGGTAGCCGCGCAGCCCGAACTTCCGGACGCCCACGATGTGGTAGAGCGGGTAGATGATCAGCACGATGGCCAACGGGAAGCCGCTGTGCGTGAACGTCGGGAACTGCACGAACGGGATCAACCCGTAGAGGTTGTTCACCAGCGCGAAGCAGAAGATGCTGACGATCAGCGGCACGTACGGCGCGAACTCCTTCGCACCGATCTGCTCCCGCGCGATGGTGTTGCGCCCGAAGTCGTAGACGGACTCGGCGGCGAACTGCCACCTGGTCGGGACGAGCTTGAGGTTCCTCGTGGTGGTCAGGAAGAACGTCAGGATGATCACCACTGAGAGGACCAGCAGGATCTGCGGCTTGGTCACCGCGAGGGTGAACGGCAGGCCGAACGGCTCGTGCCAGGAGAAGATCGGCGGAAGAAAGATGTCTTCCTTGCCGGGTGGAGAGAAAACGTCATCGGCCATGAGGCGACCCCCTCGTCCATGGTCTGGATCTAGACCTTAGCGGACGAGGGGGACGCAGATCACAGCAGGGTCACACCGGAATGACCGTCGGCACGATCATCGGCCGGCGCCGGTACGTCTCGGCGACCCAACGCCCAACGACCCGCCGCACTGCCTGTGCAATGCGGTGCGTGTCCGTGATCCCCTCGGCCTCGGTCCGCGCCAGCTCCATCTCGACCAACGGCACGACCTGGTCCAAAGCCTTGGGGTCGTCGGAGAAGCCACGCCCGGAGATCGTCGGCGAGGACACGGCCCTGCCCGTGGTGGTGTCGATGGCGACCGAGATCGAGATGAAGCCGCCCTCGCCCAGCACCAGCCGGTCGGACAAAGTGGACTCACCCACGTCGCCCACGGACAGGCCGTCGACGTAGACGTGGCCCACCACAACGCGTCCGGAGACAGCCGCCTTGCCGTCGACGAGGTCCACGACAACGCCGTCCTCGGCGATCACCACGTGGTCCTCGGCGACACCGGTCGCGACGGCCAGAGCCGCGTTGGCCCGCAAGTGCCGCCACTCGCCGTGCACCGGCATCACGTTGGACGGCCGGACGGCGTTGTAGAGGAACAAGAGTTCACCGGCCGGTGAGTGGCCGGAGACGTGCACCTTGGCGTTGCCCTGGTGCACGACGGTGGCGCCGAGCTTGGCCAGGCCGTTGACGACGTTGAAGACCGCGTTCTCGTTGCCGGGGATCAGCGACGACGCCAGGATCACCGTGTCGCCCTCGCGGATCGAGATCTGGCGGTGGTCGCCGCGGGCCATGCGGGACAGCGCGGAGAGCGGCTCGCCCTGCGAACCGGTGGAGACGAAGATGACCTCGTGCTCCTCCATGCGCATCGCCACGTCGAGGTCCACGAACAACCCGTCGGGCACGTTCAGGAAGCCGAGCTCGGACGCGATGCCCATGTTGCGCACCATCGAGCGGCCGACGAACGCGATCTTGCGCTGGTACTGCACCGCCACGTCCAGCACCTGCTGCACGCGGTGCACGTGCGAGGCGAAGCACGCGACGATGACCCGCTGCGACGCCTTGCGGATCACGTTCTCCAGCACCGGGCCGATCTCGCGCTCGGGCACCACGAAACCGGGCACCTCGGCGTTGGTCGAGTCGACCAGGAAGAGGTCGACGCCCTCGTCGCCCAGGCGGGAGAAGCCCGCCAGGTCGGTCAGGCGGCCGTCGAGCGGCAACTGGTCGAGCTTGATGTCACCGGTGTGCAGCACCAGGCCCGCGGACGTGCGGATGGCCACGGCCAGCGCGTCCGGGATGGAGTGGTTGACGGCGAAGAACTCGAGCTCGAACGGCCCGTACGAGCGCCGCTCCCCCTCCTTCACCTCCACGAGCCGCGGGGTCTGGCGGTGCTCACGACACTTCGCGGCGAGCAGCGCCAGCGTGAAACGGGAGCCCACGACTTGCACGTCGGGGCGCAGCTTCAGCAGGAACGGCACGGCGCCGATGTGGTCCTCGTGGCCGTGCGTCAGGACGATGGCGTCGATGTCGTCGAGCCGGTCCTCGATGGCGCGGAAGTCCGGCAGGATCAGGTCTACGCCCGGTTGGTCGTCTTCGGGGAACAGAACGCCGCAGTCGACCACGAGCAGCCGGCCGGCGTGCTCGAAGACGGTCATGTTGCGGCCGACCTCGCCGATTCCGCCGAGTGCGACGACCCGCAGGCCGCCTTCCGGCAGAGCGGGCGGCAATTCGGTCGATTGGGTCACGCGTTTACTCCCAGTTCGGCCGCGATGGCCTCGATGTCCTCGGCCGCGGCGGGCACCAGCGGCAGACGCGGGTCGCCCACGTCCAGTCCGCGCAGGCGCAGTGCGGCCTTCGTGTACGTCACGCCGGGGACCCGGCGGAAGGGTCGCAGCAGCGGCAGCAGCGACTCGTGGATTTCTTTTGCCCGGACCACGTCTCCGGCTTCATACGCATCAATGAGATCCCGCAGGCGGTCGGCCGCCAGGTGGCCGATGACGCTCACGAACCCGACCGCGCCGACGGACAGCCACGGCAGGTTCAGCGGGTCGTCGCCCGAGTAGTAGGCGAGATCGGTCGACGCGATCACCCGGCTGCCCGCGTGCAGGTCGCCCTTGGCGTCCTTCACGGCCAGGATCCGCGGGTGCTCGGCCAACCTCAGCAACGTGTCGACCTCGATCGGCACGACCGCGCGCGGCGGGATGTCGTAGAGCATCACCGGCAGCTCGGAGGCGTCGGCGACGGCCGTGAAGTGCGCCAGCAGACCCTCCTGCGGCGGCCGCGAGTAGTACGGCGTCACGACCAGCACGCCGTGCGCACCGGCCTTCGCGGCCTGCTGCACGAGGTGGACGCTGTGTGCGGTGTCGTACGTGCCCGCGCCCGCCACGACGGTCGCGCGGTCGCCCACGGCCTCCACGACGGCCGTGATCAGCGCGGCCTTCTCGCGGTCGGTCGTGGTCGGGCTCTCCCCCGTCGTGCCGTTGACGACCAGGCCGTCGTTGCCCAGGTCCACCAGGTGTTTCGCCAGCTCCTGCGTCTTGGCGAGGTCGACCTCGCCGCGCGCGTCGAACGGCGTGACCATGGCGGTGAGAACGCGGCCGAACGGGCGGTTCGGCCCTGCGTACGGGCTTGCAGGCATGCGCAGAAACTACCCGAGTTCACACACTTCGGTTCAACGACCGCACTCGTTCGACCGCGTCGGGGTCGCCGCTGTACTCCACCCGCGCCTGGTCGCGACCGAACGCGAGCATCACCAGCTCGGACGCCTCACCGGTGATCACCACGCCGTTCGCGCCCGGCTTGGCGACGATGTGCTCGCCGTCCGGCCGCACCAAGGTCACGCCGACCGGGGACGAGCGGTAGGTGAACTTCGCGGTGAACGGCAGCAGCTTCCACAGCGCGTTCTCGCGGCGGGCGTCGTACGGCCGTGGCTCCCAGTCGGGCTGTGCGCGGCGCACGTCCTCGTGGTGCACGAAGTACTCGGTCGCGTTGATGTACGAGTCGATGGGCTGGACCCAGAACGGCGGCGTGCGCACCAGGTCGAGCAGTTCGCTCCACGCCTTGTGGGCGTAGTCCGCCTGCACCTTCTCCGCCCACTTCGCGAACGGCTTCAGCAGGATGCCGGGCGCCGTGTCCAGCCGCCGCTCGCGGATCGCGAGGTGCGCGGCGAGGTCCCGGTTCGTCCAGGTTCCGCACAACGTCGGCGCGTCCGGGCCGAGCTCGGTCATCAGTTCGACGAGCGCCTTGCGTTCGTCGCGTGCGAGACCCACACCTGCTCCTAGGACTCGTTCGGCTTGTAGCAGCTCTTGAAGCCTTCCGGCTTGGCGGAGCTGTCCGCAAGCAGCTTGACCGTCTGGTCGCGGTTCAGGTTCTCCGGGTACCCCGGCCAGTCCGGTTCCTGCCCGTTGACGTGCAGCTCGTCCAGCCAGTAGCCGGACTGCCCGGACGTCTTGGCGAACTCCAGGTCGCAGCCCTTCACCCGCACGATCACCTCGATGGTCTTGTCCGAGGTCTTGATCGTGCGCTTGCCGACCTTCTTGGACTTCTTCGACTTCTCCGTGCTGGGCACGCCGATGTTGGTGTGCCCGGCGGCCTTGAGCTCGGTGACGAACTTGTCCTCGTTGCTGGTGCAGGCGGTCAACGCCGCCGTGCAGCCCAGGGCCAGCAGGACGGGAACGAGCCTCTTCACAGTCAGTTGTCCTTCTTCGCGCTGATGGAGCCGTCGAGCTTGCTGCCGTCCTTGGCAGCGGCGACGCACCAGATCTTGCGGTCCGCGTTGCCGCCCTTGTCCTTGCGCCACGCGTTCTCGCCGGGGACCAGCGTGGTGAGCTTGAGCTTCGTGCCGTTCTTGACCCACTCCGACTTCAGCGTCAGCTCGCAGCGGGCGACGCCGAGGCTCTTCAGCGCGTCGAGGCCGGGGTAGGCGGTGTCGGGCAGGTTCGACTGGACGGGCAACGTGTCGATCACGTCGAACACCTCGAAGTCGTGCGGCTTCTCGCAGTCCTCGCGGCTGTCCGAGTTGAGCAGCTTGGCCGGTGCGACCTCGCCGAGGCCGCAGCTGTTCTCGTACAGCCCGAAGACCGGGACCTGGCCTCCCTCGCCGTACGTCAGCGCCTGGCTGCCGCTGCCGCCAGGTGCCGAGAACGCCCTGTGCGCGAAGATGCCGCCCGTGAACGCCGCCGCGGCGATGACGGCGGCGCCGACCAACGCGATGATGCGGTTGCGCTTCTTCTTCGCGGGATCGACGGCCTGCGTCTGCTGGTACTGCTGCGTGGCCTGAGGCGGAATTCCGGTGGGCGGCGTCGGCTGGTTGCCGATGCTCGAGAGCATCGCGCGGGCCTGCGGGCCGGAGAGTCGCGCGTTCGGGTCGGCGATCAGCAGGCCGGTGATCACGGCGCCCAGCACGCCCGTCGCGCGGGTCAGCCGCGGCGTCTCGCTCATGATCGCGTGCAGCGTCGAGGCCGTGGAGGAGCGCTCGAACGGGCTCCAGCCCTCGACGGCGTAGCAGAGGGTCGCGCCCAGCGCCCACAGGTCGGACGCGGGGCCCGCCTCGTGGCCGTGAATGCGTTCCGGCGCCATGTACGCGGGCGAGCCGATGAGGCTGCCGCTGGTCGTGAGACGCGGGTCGTCGACGGCCTGGGCGATGCCGAAGTCGGTGAGCTTGAGCTTGCCGTCCGGGCGGACCATCAGGTTGCCGGGCTTGACGTCGCGGTGCACGATCCCGGCCTGGTGCGCGGTCTCCAGTGCGGACAACGCCTGCAGCGCGATCGACACGACCTGGTTCGGCGGCATCGGGCCGTGCGTGCCGATCAACGACGACAGCGTCGCCGCGTCAACCAGCTCCATGACGATGTACGTCGTGCCGTTCTCGTTGATCGCGTCGTAGACGGTCACGATGCTGGGGTCGTTGAGCTTGCCCGCGGTGCGCGCCTCACGCAGAGCGCGCTCTTCGAGCACACGGCGTTCCTCGTGCGCGATGCCGTCGGGCAGGTGCAGTTCCTTGATCGCGACGAAGCGTCCGATGTGGCGGTCCTGCGCACGCCACACGATGCCCATGCCACCGCGGCCGAGCTCCGCCATCAGGGCGTACCTGCCCGCGATGACCCGCGGTTCGACTGCCTGTCCGTGCAACGTGCGCTCCTACGAATGTGCCGGGGGACGTTGACGGTACTTCAGACCCGCCACGCGCAGGATCGGTTCCTAGACTTCCGGCGCTACAACCAGTTCGTGACCTGCAGCACGCAACGCGAGCACGGCGCGACCGAGGTCGGTGTGCTTCACGAGCAGGTGGTCCGTGTCGTAAGTGGACAGCGCGAACAGCGAGACGCCCGCCGCGGCCAGCTCCCCCGCCAGCGCGGCCATGATGCCGGTGAGCGTGAACTCCAGCGGCCCCCGCACGGTGAGCAGCCGCCACCCCTTCTCGGCCGCGGCACCGTCCAGTGCGAACGACGAGGGCGCGATGATCGACATCTCGTCCGGGGTCCTGGTCACCGACACCAGCACGTCGGTGAGGTCGAGCAGCCCGGCGGGGACTCGGGCGTCCGCCGCCAGGCGCGTGACCGTGTACTCGCCAGGGCGGACGTCCACGATGAGCCGCTTCATGGGCGTCAGCCTTCAACCACCAGTGGGCTGGAGGCAACTTCTGTGCCGTCCGGGAGTGTCGAGATGACGAAGTCGGCGAACGCGTTCGGCGCGGCCCTGGTCAGTTCGCGCAGGCAGGCGACCGCGAGCTCGCGCAGTTCGACGTTGATGTGCTCGGTCGCGCGCATCGCGATGAAGTGCCGCCACGAGCGGTAGTTGCCCGTCACGACGATCTCGGTGCCGGTGGCGTTGGGCAGCACCGATCGTGCGATCTGCCGCGCACGCCGGCCGTTGACGGTCTTCTCGAGGCTGTGCACCAGGTCCTCGTAGGCCTTGAGGCTCGCCTCGGTCGCGGCGACGAACCGCGCGTGCAGCTCCGGGTCCCGAGCGATCAACTCGGGCTCGACGACGTCGGTCGGGTCGGTGCGCTGGGACAGCTGCGAGTACGAGAAGTGCCGGTGCCGGATCAGCTCGTGGGTGAGCGACCGGGGCAGCTCGGTCAGGTAGAGCGACGCGCTGCCGTGCTCGAACGCGGCGAGGTGGCCGACGTCGAGCAGGTGGTGCAGGAACGTCGCGTTGGTGTTCGTCATGGGGTTCGAGCGGTCCCACGACTGGTAGCAGGCCCGGCCGGCGAACTCGACGAGCGCCGCGCCGCCGTCCGCGTCCGTCGTCCACGGCACGTCGTCCGGCGGGATGAACTCGGTTTTCGCCACCAAGCGCACTCTCGGCATGACGCGGACATTAGTCCTGATGTCAGGCGACGGTTGCACGACGCCAGATGTGACGTCATAGTGGTGTCATGGATCTGTCGCCGTACATCGCGTCACTGCGCGAGGACCTGGCGACGGCCGCCTCAGCGGGGGACGAGAGCACCCGTCGAACGGCCGCCGCGTTGTCCGCAGCGCTCGAGCCAGCCGCGCGACTGGCAATCATGAACGCACTGTCGGACCTGGCCGCTGAGGTCACCGCCGCACTGGAAGGCCAGGTCGTGGAGGTACGCCTGGCCGGCCGGGACGTGCAGGTGGTCGTCACCGGGTCCGCCGAACCGGAGCCGGAACCCGCACCGCGGCAGGAAGTGCCGCTCGGTGACGCCACGGGTGACATCAGCCGCATCACCCTCCGCATGATCAACGAGCTCAAGTCGAAGGCCGAGGCCGCCGCGGCCGCCCAGGGCGTGTCGCTGAACTCGTTCATCCAGCAGGCGGTGCAGGGGTCGGTCCACGGCAAGCACAAGCATCAGCACAAGGGGTGGAGCGGAAACGCGGGCTCCGGCTCGCGCGTCCGCGGATGGGTGCAGGGGTGAGCGGGATGACCGAACCGTCGGAACCAACAGGCGTGGTGCGTCAGCAGAGCTTCGAGTTCGCGGGCATCGCCGAGATCGACATCTCGCTGCTCAGCGGCCGCGTGCAGGTGCACCTGGCCGACGAGCCGGGCGTGCACGTCGAGGTGCGGCACGACCCGACTGCGGGCAACTCGTGGACCGAGGGCCTGTCCAGCGTGCTGAGCTGGGTCAGCGGCCAGTTCGGTCCGGACAAGGGCGCCGGACCGGGCGGTCCCGAGGACGCCGTGCGCGAAGCCCGCGTCGAGCTGCTCGGCAACCGTTTGCGCATCGAGTCGTCGAAGGCGCTGCCGTTGCGCGCGGTGCCGCTCTCGGTGGTGGTGACGGCGCCAGTGGGGTCACACGTGACATCACGGACCGGCGCAGCAGACATCACCGTCACGGGCGGTGCGGGCCGGATCGACCTGAACACGGGCACGGGCAGCGTGTCGGCGGACCGGGCGACCGGCGAGGCCAAGGTGAACTCGGGCGCGGGCACGGTCCGGCTGGGCACGATGCTGGCCGGCCTGAAAGCCAAGACCGGCAGCGGTGACGTCGAGGTGTCGTCGGTGGGCGGCAGCTCCACGTTGATCACCGGCACCGGCGACGTGTGGCTGGGCGCGGTGCAGAGCGACGTCATGGTCCGCACCGGCAGCGGCGACCTGACCGTGGCCGACGCGGCCTCCGGCGAGGTCCAGCTGGCCACCGGCTCCGGCAACATCCGCGTCGGCATCCGCCAGGGCACGCTCGCCCGCATCGACCTGGTGTCCACGTCCGGCAACGCCCGCAGCGACTTCGACGTCTCGGCCGAGCCGCTGGGCGACGCCTCGCTGACGGTCACGGGCCGCACGGGCAGCGGCAACGCACTGGTGACCGCCGCCGCGAACTGACCGGGGGGTCGGAGAAAACGCGTCCCCGGCTAGGGCTCCTGGAACGGTTTGGAGCCGCCGGGGACGTCGTCCGGGAAGATCGGGCAGCGGATCTCGCCGGTCAGGAACTTCCGGACGAAGCTCGAGAAGTTGCCGTCGTACGACCAGCTCTGCCGCAGGTCCGTGATCACCACGGTCCACTCGTCCGGCTCGCCCTGCGTGTACCAGAGGCAGTGGTCGCTGTTCAGCGTCGTGCCCCACGGCAGCAGGCCGGGCACGTCCGGGTGCACGCGCAGTCCCGGTTGCCGGCGCAGGGCCCGCAGGAGCTTCGGCGCCTGCGCCATCCAGTTCATGAAGCCGGCCCGTGCCGTGGGGTGCAGGATCCGGACGTAACCGCCGACGATCAGCGGTGGATAGGCCTCCGCGAGGTGCACGTAGTCGCTGGGCAGAGCCGTGCCCGCACGTGCGGTGACCGCGTCCCAGTCAACCGGGTCCGGACGCCGTTCCGGGGCTCCCAGCAGATCGATCCACTCGTCAGGCGGCACCGCTCACCTCCGTGACCCTCAAGCATCGCCTGCGGCACTCGGGCTTCGGTTGTACCGCAGTCCAGCGATGATCAGTGAGACGACGGCGTCGAATGCGTCCTGAATGTGAGGATCCCCCCACTCCTGGGCGTGCGCCGGGTGGTGGAACCGGTCGGTCGCGTCCCACACCGCCTGGGCGGTCGCGTTCACGTCGTCCGTCACGAACTCGTGGGTTTCCACTCCCGCCGAAATGATGCGTGCGAGCTGGCCCACGAGGTGCTCGATGTGGAACTCGGGGATGGCCCGGCTCTCCCTGACCAGCACCAGGTACGTCGCGAACAGCTCGGGTTCCTCGACGTGCGAGTGCTTCTTGCGGTCGAAGAGCTTCTGCAGCCAGATCCTGAGCATCTCGGCGGCGGTGAGCCCCTGGTCGAACGCCGGCTCCATCGCCGCGTGCTGCGCGTCGAGCCAGCGCCGCGTCACGGCTTCGCGCAGCGCGGCCTTGGTGGCGAAGTGGCGGTAGACGCTGCCGTGGCTGACCCCGAGCGCCTTGGCGACGTCGACCACCGTCGCCTTGGCAGGGCCGTACCTGCGCAGCACCTCTTCGGTTGCCACGAGGATCGCCTCTGAGGTCAACGCCTCCGCCACGTGCTCACCTCTCGCTGTCCAGGAAGGCCATCATCGCGGCCGGGTACCGAGTGCCCGCAGCGGCCCCAACAGGAACAACGGCCTCGATCTCCTGCAGTTCCCGCTCGGTGAACGTCACGTCGACGGCCCCGATCGCCTCGCTCAGCCTCGCACGCTTGGTCGTACCGACGAGAGGCACCACGTCCTCTCCGCGTGCCGCGACCCACGCGATGGCGAGCTGCGCGACCGTGATGCCCTTGTTGGTCGCGATCTCGTTGAGCTTCTCGACGAGCGCCCGGTTGTGGATCAGGTTGTCGCCCTGGAACCGAGGCGTGTGGACGCGGTAGTCGCCGCCGATGGTGACCGGCGTGGCCGAGATCAGGCCCCGCGACAGCACGCCGTACGCGGTGATGCTGATGCCGAGCTCGCGCGTGGTCTGCAGGATCTCCCGTTCCACACCGCGTTCCAGCAGCGAGTACTCGATCTGCAGGTCGACGATCGGGTGCACGGCGTGGGCACGGCGGATGGTCTCGGCGCCGACCTCGGACAGGCCGATGTGCTTCACCCGGCCCTTCGCGATCTGCTCGGCGATGGCGCCGATGGTGTCCTCGATCGGCACGCTCGGGTCGAGCCGCGCGGGCCGGTAGACGTCGACGTGGTCGGTGCCGAGCCGTTCCAGCGAGTACGCCAGGAAGTTGGCCACCGCGGCCGGCCTGGTGTCGAACCCGACGAACGCGCCGCCGGCGTCCCGCATGCCGCCGAACTTGACGCTGAGCTGCACCTCGTCCCGGCGGCCCTTGATGGCCTCGCTGATGAGCAGCTCGTTGTGCCCCATGCCGTAGAAGTCACCGGTGTCGAGCAACGTGACGCCCGCGTCCATCGCCGCGTGGATGGTCGCGATGCTCTCGTCGCGGTCGGCGGGGCCGTAGGCGTTGGACATGCCCATGCAGCCCAGCCCGATGGCGGACACGACCGGGCCGGTGGCTCCGAGCTGACGCTTCTGCATTGCCGAACTCCTTCGTCTCTTCGGTGAGTTCCACCCTGCCCGATGGACTGACAGATTTCACTATCTGTCAGTCCATGGTTGTCAGCACGATTGACAAAAGGGTTTTGAACGTTCAAAGTTGTTTTTGCGATGAGAGACGTGATCTATCTGGACCGGATGGAGCAGGCCGAGACCCTGCTCAAGCCGCAGCGCGTGGAGGTGCTGCGGCAGCTCGCCGCGCCGCGCTCGTGCACCGAGGTCGCCGAGGTGCTCGACCAGACGCCGCAACGCGTGCACTACCACGTGAAACAGCTGGTCAAGGCCGGTCTGGCCACGCAGGTCGCCGAACGCAAGGTGCGCGGCGTCCAGGAGGGCCTCTACCAGGCCGTGGCGCGCTCGTACTGGCTGTCGCCGCGGCTGGTCGGCCGGATCGGGTCGCGCGACGAGCTGGCGCTGGGCCACCTCGTGGATCTCGCCGAACAGATCCAGGTCGACGTGGCGGCGCTGGACCGCAACTCCGAGCTCCCGTCGGTGGGCGTGTCCGGCGAGATCCGCGTCCGGCCGGAAGAGCGCCAGCAGTTCCTCGCCGAGCTGCAGACGACGTTGCAGGACCTCTTCACCCGATACGGCGGCGCGGAAGGGGATGCGTTCCGCATCGCGCTCGCCTGCTATCCCAAAGGAGACAACCGATGAGCACCGGAACCGTCCGCGTTCGCACGTCCGCGCCCGCCGCCCGGATCTACGAGGCCTTGACGACCGCAGAGGGCCTGCAGACCTGGCTCGCCGAGCACGCGCACGTGGATCTGGAGGGCGGCCAGTTCGAGTTCTGGGGGCGCTACACCCCGGAAGGCGAACGCGGCCGGCAGAAGCTGCTGAGCTACGACGACACGTCAGTGCGCTACTCGTGGCAGCTGTACGGCACCGAATACACGGTCGAACTCGGCATCGAGCAGCGTGACGGCGAGACGGTCATCGCGGCGACGCAGACGCCGTACCCGAGCTGGGGCATCGGCGACGAGAAGTCGGAGATCCTCCAGACGTTCTGGCCGCTGGTGCTGGCGAACCTGGTCGAGCACGTCGAGGGACGGCCGGCGTTCGGGTTCTGCGACTTCACGACGGCCGAGCAGCGGTTCGAGACCGACATCGCGGCGACGCCGGCGGCCATCATCGACGCGCTGACCGACCCCGACGTGTTCGCGCGGTGGTTCGGGGCGCGGATCGAGATCGAGCCGCACGTCGGCGGCCGGTGGACGATGGGCAGCCTGGAGGAGAACCCAAACCCGGCGAAGATCATCGCGCTCGACGAGGGGCACTTCGCGCTGGACTTCCAGGAGGGGATGGTCGCGTCCTGGGAGCTCAAGGGATCGGAAGGCCGGACGCACCTCACGTTCGTGCAGAGCGGGTTCGACGCCGGCAGCCCGCCGTACGGGGCGTGGATGGGCTGGCTCAGCGGTTTCGCGGACATGAAGCGGATGCTGGAGCTGCCCAACTGGCGCCCGATGTGGCACTCGTACGACATTCCCGGTTTGCCGGATGGCGTGCTCGTGCTCGAATAATCGGGTGTGGAACCAGCGGGTGAGAGCCAGATCATTCGACTCTCACCCGTTTGCGCCTGGCTTTCGTCGGCGGGTGCTCGATAACTTCGGGGTCGTGCTTCAGTCAGCCCGAGTCGCCGTCGCCGCTGCGTTGATCGCCTTCTCCGTGACGGCGTCGATCTTCTTCTAGAACCACGCCATGACCATGCCCGGTGAGGCCGCGAGGAAGCTGAACCTCGCGAAGCGGCCCACCATCCCGGTCACGACGAACATCGCCGTCGACATGCCCGCGAGTCCGGCGAGCACGCTCGTCGCCATGAACGGCGGCACTCCCACCAGCGCGCTCACCGCGTGCGTACCGGCCATCCAGTTCGGGTGCGCCCGGCACTTCACGTGGATCCAGTCACCCCAGCGGTGCATCCGCGTGCCAGGTCCGAACCAGCGCGCCAGTTTCGACGGCTTGGTGCGCTCTTTCTTGGTGCGGTGCATGAACTTGGGCAGCTTGAGGTCGCCTCGTGCCGCGTAGAAGTACAGCAGCTTGCCGAGCACCTGGGCCGTCGCCACGACCAGACCCACGACGAAGCACGAGACACCGGGCCAGCGCGCGCCGACACCCACCACCCACATTTCGATGCTGATGAAGGGGATGATGGCCGAGCCGAACGCGACCCCGAAGGTGAGGCCAACCAAGCCGAGCACCCGGCCGAGGCTACACAGGTCTCAGGAGGCGAGTCGGACGGTCAGCGGCCCGGACACCCGGATTTCGCGCAACGGACGCCCGCCTGCGTCCAATGTGCGTACGGTGCCGTCACCCGTCCAGCCGATCCGTTCGTAGAAGTTCCGCGAAGCCTCGTCCGCTTCCGGCACCCACGCGATGCCGCGCGTCGCCCCGGATTCCTTCAGCCGTTTTGCCGCTTCCGCCACGAGTCGCGTGCCGTGCCCGCGCCGGCCCCACCGCGGTTCGACCAGAACGCTGATCAACGCCGTGGTTTCCGCGTCTTCCGGGAGCGTTCCGTCCGCTTTGGCCACCTCGTCGTCCGGGGCCTTGCTCGCGACCGCGAACCCGACCGTCCACTCCCCCTCGGTCGCCCTGAGCACGGCTTCTTGCTGAACCGCCAGCGACCACGCCTCCTCGGTGTCGAGTGTGTCGAGGATTTCTTGTGGTAGGAGTTGGGCGTAGGCGAGCCGCCACGTCTCGCGGTGGATGCGGATGATCTCCGCGAGGTCAGCAGCGGTGGCGATCTGGACGCCGGCGTCGGCCATAACCGCACCTTATCGACGGAGTGTCCGAGAATTGTCAGGGGTGCGTGGCAACATCGGCGACGTGCAGAGGATGAGCGCCGACGTCGCCCGCCGAATCGCCCTGGGGGCACAGGGCTTCACCGACCTGCGTCCAGCGGCGGCCACCCGCAGGCACCTGCAACGGGTGCTCTCGCGCGTGCAACTGCTGCAGATCGACTCGGTGAACGTGGCCGTGCGCGCCCACTACATGCCGTTGTTCTCGCGCCTGGGCGCCTACGACCCCATGCTCCTGGACGACGCGGCGTGGACGCACTCGTCGCGCAAGCCCCGCATGCTGGTGGAGACCTGGGCCCACGAGGCGTCCCTGGTGCCGGTGCTCGACTGGCCGCTGTTCCACTCGGGCGCCAAGAAGCGCGGCTGGTGGCAGAACTACCAGACGATCCTCGAACGCTCGCCGCAACTGGTCGACGAGGTCCTGGCCGCGGTGAAGGAGCTCGGCCCGATCGGTGCCGGCGCCCTGGAGAAGGCTCTGACGGGCGACTCCGGCCGGTCGAAGGGTCCGTGGTGGGACTGGTCCGAGGTCAAGCGCGTGTGCGAGGTCCTCTTCGGCGTAGGCGTGCTGACCACCGGCACCCGTCGTTCCTTTGAACGCCTGTACGACCTGACCGAGCGCGTAATCCCACCGGATGTCTTGGCGCAGAGGTGGACGCCGGAGGAGGGCGCGCGGGAGCTCGTTCTGCGCTCCGCAGTGGCGCTGGGGGTGGCGACCGAGCCAGATCTGCGCGACTACTACCGGCTGGACCCACGACGCTCGCAGGCAGCGGTGGCGTCCCTGGTCGAGGACGGCGTCCTGGAGCCGGTGTCCGTCGACGGCTGGCGCGGCGTCGGCTACCGGCACGTCGACGCGAAGGCACCGCGCCGCGTGGCCGGGCGGGCGTTGCTGTGCCCGTTCGACCCGTTGATCTGGGAGCGGGCCCGCACAGAGCGCATCTTCGGCTTCCGCTACCGCATCGAGATCTACGTACCCGAGCCGCGCCGCGTGCACGGCTACTACGTGTTCCCGTTCCTGCTGGACGGCGAGCTCGTGGGCCGGGTGGACATCAAGGCCGACCGCGCGGCCGGGGTGCTGCGCGTGCAGTCGGCGTGGGCGGAGGACGGGGTGGACCGGCCACGGGTCGCGGCCGAGCTCGCCGGGGAGTTGAAGCACATGGCCGAGTGGCTCGGGCTGGAGGACGTGCTGGTGGTGCAGAAGGGGGATCTGGCGGCAGAACTGGCCGTCGCTGCGCGCTGACCTCGCGCCTGCTCGAACCACGAGTTGGCCGCGTCCCGTTCAACCCGCCCGGGTTACGGCGTTCGCGGAGAACGGTGTGGACCGACCACGGTCGCGGCCGACACGCGGGCGAGCCCAGCCCTCTGACTCGGGCTGGAAGGCGTGCTCGTGGTGCAGCAGGGCGATCTGGCAGCGGACCTGGTCGTCACCGTCGCGCACGGCTAACCGTGCAGCTCGATCGCCTTCCGCATCGTCTCGCGGGCCCGCCCCCGGTCCCCCGCGATGTCGTACGCGTACGCGAGCCGGAACCACACCCGCCAATCCTCCGGCGAAGCCTCCACCTCGGCCCGCCGCTCCTCGAACCACGAGTCCGCGGCATCCCGATCGACCCGCCCGGACGGCCGGCGCGGCAGGTGCGACACGTCCGGCAGCAGCCCGTCGGCGTCCAGCTCACGCGCCATCTTCTCGGTCTCCCAACCAAAACGCAGGTTGGAATAGACGAGCCACACGCCGATCAGCGGCAGGATCAGCACGCCCACGCCGAGCAGCACACCGACCAACGAGCCGGTCTGCAGCAAAGCCACAGCCCGGCCCGCGAGCAGGACGAAGTAGACCGCGAGAGCCGCGATCAGCAGCCCGACGGTGACCCGGACCTTCACAGGTCGAGGTACTTGTCGAGTCCGACAGCCAGGCCAGGGCGGGAAACGATCTCCCGCACACCGAGCACGACACCCGGCATGAACGACGTGCGGTGCAGCGAGTCCTGACGCAGCGTCAGCGTCTCGCTCTCCCCGCCGAACACGACCTCCTGGTGCGCGATCATCCCGGAGATCCGCAGCGAGTGAACGCGCACGCCGTCAACGACCGCACCGCGCGCGCCCGGCTCTTCCTGGGTGGTCGCGTCGGGCATCGGGTCCATTCCGGAGCGCGCCGCGGCGATCAAACGTGCCGTGTGCGCTGCGGTGCCCGACGGGGCGTCGGCCTTGCGCGGGTGGTGCAGCTCGATGATCTCGGCCGACTCGTAGTAGCGAGCGGCGATCTCCGAGAAGCGCATCAGCAGCACGGCACCGATGCCGAAGTTCGGCGCCACGAGCACACCGACGGAAGGCTGCGCGGCCAGCATCTTCTCGACCGCGGCGAGCTTCGCGTTGTCGAAACCGGAAGTGCCCACCACGCAATGGATTCCGGCGTCGATGCAGAACGAGAGGTTCTGCATCACCACGTCGGGGTGCGTGAAGTCGACGACCACATCAGCACGAGCATCGACCAGAGCGGACAGCGGGTCGTCGGCGTCGATCTCCGCCACGACCTCCATGTCCTTCGCGGCCTCGACCGCGCGGACCACCTCGGAACCCATGCGGCCCCGCGCGCCGAGAACTCCGACGCGAATCATGCAATCACCTCGTGTACCTGGTCCGGCAGATCATCGGCGTGATCGTAGGGCCCGACCACCGCCGCAGCGACCGGGCGGCGCAGCAGATCACGTGCGAGGACCGCCACTTCGTCAGAAGTGACGGCGTCGATCCGCGCGAGAGTCTGCTCAACGCTCAGATGGTCGCCGTAGTTCAGTTCGGACTTGCCGATGCGCGACATCCGGGAACTGGTGTCCTCCAGTCCCAGCACCAGCGCACCGCGGAGCTGTCCCTTGCCGCGCGCCACTTCCGCGTCGGACAGACCGCCACGAGCAACGTCCACGAGCACCTCGCGGATCACGCCGGCGGTCTCCCCCAGGCGGTCCGGCTGGCAGCCCGCGTAGACGGCGAACGTGCCGGTGTCCGCGTACAGGCCGACGGACGAGTACACCTGGTACGCCAGGCCTCGCCGCTCGCGGACCTCCTGGAACAGCCGGGAGCTCATGCCGCCGCCGATCGCCGCGTTCAGCACGTTCAACGCGAACCGGCGCTCGTCGTGGCGGTCCAGGCCCTTCATGCCGAGCATCAGGTGCGCCTGCTCGGTGTCGTCGGTGTGCAGCACCAGCTTGCGGGCGTCGGCGATGCGCGCCCGGCCGGCGCGAGGTGCGATCGCGTTGCCCTCGCGGGCCAGCCGGTCACCGATCGCCTTGCGCACCAACCGCATCACGTGCGCGTGCTCGATGTTGCCCGCTACCGAGAACACCATGCGCGGCAGCGTGTAGTTCCTCTTGTAGAACGAGAAGAGGTTGTCCCGCTGCATGTCCTGAATGGACTTCTCGGTGCCGAGCACGGGACGGCCCAACGCGTGCCCGCCGAACAACGCCTCGATGAACGCGTCGTGCAGCAGGTCCTCGGGGTCGTCGTCGCGCATCGCGATCTCTTCGAGCACGACACCGCGTTCGGTCTCGAAGTCGCGCGGACCGCAGATCGCCTCGAACACCACGTCGGAGACGAGGTCGACCGCCAGCGGCAGGTCCTCGTCCAGCACGTGCGCGTAGTAGCAGGTGTGCTCCTTGGCGGTGAACGCGTTCAGCTCGCCGCCGACCGCGTCGATCTCCTCGGCGATGGCCGCAGCCGACCGGCGCGCGGTTCCCTTGAACAGCAGGTGTTCCAGGTAGTGCGCGGCACCGGCCACTTCCGGCCGTTCGTCACGGGAGCCGACCTGCACCCACAGCCCGACCGAGGCGGACCGCACGCTCGGGATGCGCTCGGTGATGACCCGCAGGCCAGAGGGCAGCATGCTGCGCCGCACCTCCGAGCCCGCGGACATCTCGAGCACCCGCGTGCTGCCCGGCCGCTGGAGGTGCCCCAACCGTCCGGTACGCGGACGGCCGCGGGTGGATGCACCCGCGGCCGTCACGTTGTCTGTCCCACTCACTGCGCGGGAGCCGCCTCAGCAGCCTCGGTGGCCTCGACGGCCTCCGGGGCGTCAGCCGGCTTGGCAGCGTCCTCGTCCGACACGACGACGAGGCTGATCTTGCCGCGCTGGTCGATGTCGGCGATCTCGACGCGGAGCTTGTCGCCGACCTTGACGACGTCCTCCACCTTCGCGATGCGCTTGCCGTTGCCCAGCTTCGAGATGTGGACGAGGCCGTCCTTGCCGGGCAGCAGCGAGACGAACGCGCCGAACGCGGCCGTCTTCACCACGGTGCCCAGGAAGCGCTCGCCGACCTTCGGCAGCTGCGGGTTCGCGATCGCGTTGATCATGCCGATCGCGGCCTCGGCCGAGGGGCCGTCCGCCGCACCGACGTAGATCGTGCCGTCGTCCTCGATGGAGATGTCGGCACCGGTCTGCTCGGTGATCGAGTTGATCATCTTGCCCTTCGGGCCGATGACCTCGCCGATCTTGTCGGTCGGGATCTTGACCGACGTGACGCGCGGCGCGAAGGCGCTCATCTCGTCCGGGTCGGAGATGGCCTCGGCCATGACCTCCAGGATGGTGTAGCGCGCGTCGCGGGCCTGGCCCAGCGCCGCCGCCAGCACCTCGGACGGGATGCCGTCGAGCTTCGTGTCGAGCTGCAGCGCCGTCACGAACTCCTTGGTGCCCGCGACCTTGAAGTCCATGTCGCCGAACGCGTCCTCGGCACCGAGGATGTCGGTCAGCGCCACGTAGCGGGTCTCGCCGTCGACCTCGTCGGACACGAGGCCCATCGCGATGCCGGAGACCGGGGCCTTCAGCGGCACACCGGCGTTGAGCAGCGACAGCGTCGAGGCGCAGACCGAGCCCATGGACGTCGAGCCGTTGGAGCCGAGAGCCTCGGACACCTGGCGGATCGCGTACGGGAACTCGTCGCGCTTCGGGAGCACCGGCATCAGGGCGCGCTCGGCGAGCGCACCGTGGCCGATCTCGCGGCGCTTCGGCGAACCCACGCGGCCGGTCTCACCGGTCGAGTAGGGCGGGAAGTTGTAGTGGTGCAGGTAGCGCTTGTGCGTCTCGGGAGACAGCGAGTCGATCTGCTGCTCCATCCGCAGCATGTTCAGCGTGGTGACACCCAGGATCTGGGTCTCGCCGCGCTCGAACAGCGCCGAACCGTGCGTCCTCGGGATCACGGCCACCTCGGCACCGAGGTCGCGGATGTCCGTGAGGCCGCGGCCGTCGATGCGGACCTCGTCGCGCAGGATCCGCTGGCGGACGAGCTTCTTGGTCAGCGAGCGGAACGCGGCGCCGACCTCCTTCTCGCGGCCCTCGAACTGCTCGGCCAGCTTGTCCAGCGTGGCGGCCTTGATCTCGTCGAGCTTGTCCTCGCGCTCGTGCTTGCCCGCGATGGTCAGCGCCTGGGCGAGCTCGCCGGAAGCGGCCGACTCGACGGCCTCGAACGCGTCGGCCTGGTAGGCCGGGTACGTCGGGTACTCACCGGTCTCCTTGGCGGCGACCTGCGCGAGCTGCGCCTGCGCCTCGCAGAGGACCTTGATGAACGGCTTGGCGGCCTCGAGACCCGCGGCCACGACCTCCTCGGTGGGGGCGACGGCGCCCTCGCCGATCAGGTCGATCACGTTCTCGGTGGCCTCGGCCTCGACCATCATGATCGCGACGTCGCCGGACTCGACGACACGACCCGCGACGACCATGTCGAACACGGCCTTCTCGAGCTGCTCGTGCGTCGGGAACGCCACCCACTGGCCCTCGATCAGCGCGACGCGGACGCCGCCGATCGGGCCGGAGAACGGCAGGCCGGCGAGCTGCGTGGACGCGGACGCGGCGTTGATGGCCACGACGTCGTACAGGTCGGCCGGGTTGAGGCTCATGACCGTGATGACGACCTGGATCTCGTTGCGCAGACCGTCCACGAAGGACGGGCGCAGCGGACGGTCGATCAGGCGGCAGGTGAGGATGGCGTCCGTGCTCGGACGGCCCTCACGCCGGAAGAACGAGCCGGGGATGCGACCCGCGGCGTACATGCGCTCCTCGACGTCCACCGTGAGGGGGAAGAAGTCGAAGTGCTCCTTGGGCTGCTTCGACGCCGTGGTGGCGGAGAGCAGCATCGTGTCGTCGTCCAGGTACGCGACCACGCTTCCGGCGGCCTGACGCGCGAGGCGCCCGGTCTCGAAGCGGATGGTGCGCGAGCCGAACTTGCCGTTGTCGATAACGGCAGTCGCCTCGTGGACCTCGATGTCCGTCATTTACTTGTTACTCCTCGTCTTTTGGACACCGCAACACGCGTTCTGACGAGGCCGGTCTTCGATCGAAGTCTCCTGGGGCTCTTCCACCAGGAGGCCACTACCGAGGACCGGCGATAACTGCTTCGCGCGATGCGGGCCCTGTTCTTTTCCTCTTTGCAGCCGAGGATCTGTATACACCCGGCTGTGCGCCGAGGGGGAGTGACCGGCCGGTCACTCCCCCTCGGCAAGTATCACCTGCGCAGACCGAGGCGCTGGATCAGCGCGCGGTAGCGGTTGATGTCCACCTTGGTCAGGTAGTTCAGCAGACGGCGGCGACGGCCGACCATCAGCAGAAGACCACGGCGGGAGTGGTGGTCGTGCTTGTGCTGCTTGAGGTGCTCCGTGAGGTCGGCGATGCGCTTGCTCAGCAGAGCCACCTGCGCCTCGGTCGAGCCGGTGTCGCTGTCGTGCAGACCGTACTCACCGAGGATGGACTTCTTCTGCTCCGTGGACAGTGCCACTAGGTACTTCTCCTACTTGTTCAGGTCCGTGCGGCCCCACGCCCGCCGAATTGCTGGCCGGGGTAGCCGGTACTGGCCGCCACGGACCGCAGCCAGACCCAACTGCGAAGGCTATCAGGCACGCTGCTCAGCGGCGCGCTGACGTGCGCAACCCCACCCGTGCGACGGGGGTGTAGACGCCGTCGGCGCTGCTCACGAGCACCGCTTCGGACGGTTGCCACGGGCTGCTCAGGAAGGCCGGCATCGGCTGACCCCGGTACCCGTACGCCACCGTCAGGTGCGCTTTCCAATTGTCGTTCGCACCCGCTGCCCGTGCCAACTGATTTAAATCGCCGTGAATTCCCGCCCACAGGATCGTGCCGCGGAAGTCGCCGAAGTCCTTGAGCCGGATTTCCGGCACTTCATGGCCTTCGAGGGCTTTGAAGCGTTCCTCATCAGCGGTTTCGCCGTGGAAGCACAACGTGATGTGCCACTTCTCGGGCTTCGTCCACTCGAGGTCTTCCGCGCGGTCCAGCACCGCTTCGAGCTCGTCGACCACGTGCTGGGGCGGGAAGAGGGCGGTGAACAACTTCAACGGGTGGCAGCCCGGATGGCGCGGCGGAACAGTTCGGCGATCGCCGGGAACTCCTCGTGCAGCAGGTCGGCCGCCTGCTGGAGCTCGGTGCGGTCGGCGATCCGGCGCAGCACCGGGTACGCGATGCTCTCGTCGCCGTTGACCGGCAGCGAGTCGCGGGACACCGTCGGCTTGGACTCGCGCACGTCGTCGAGCGCCCGCTGCAACGCCTCCGGCGCACCGGTCGCCACGTCCGGCGTGAGCACCTTGCGCTCCAGCATGATCATCCGGGCGAGCACGGCCGGGTTGCCGATCTTGGCCCGGCGGCCGCTCATCACCTGGCTGAGCATCGGCGCGCTGATCCCCAGCACATCCGCGAGCTGGGCCTGGGACACGTTGAAGGCCACGACCAACCGGCGCACTCGGTCACCCAAAGGCTCCCCGTACCACTCCCGCTGAAGCGCGAGATTGCGCTGAACGATCTTGTGGTCCTCCACCTCGACCTCTCCTGTAGCCCCGCACTCCGACCCGCATCCTGCCAGGCTGTGGACTTTCCCATGCCCACTTCACCGGATCTGACGGTCACGACTCGGTCAGCAGTTCCCTCGTCCGGTCCACATCTCGATGCATTTGTTCGAGAAGGGCCTCGACGGAGTCGAACTTCACCATCTCGCGCAGCCGGTCGACGAAGTCCACCGCGACCCGCTGCCCGTAGTAGTCCTCGTCCACGTCCAGCACGAACGCCTCGACCCGCCGCTCCCGCCCGGAGAACGTCGGGTTCGTCCCCACGCTCACCGCGGCCTTGAGCTTCTTGCCCTTGGCGTCGGTGAACCAGCAGGCATAAATGCCGTCAGCCGGCACAGCCGCGAACTTCGGCGTCGACAGGTTGGCGGTCGGGAACCCCAGGTCCTTGCCGCGCCCGTCGCCCTTGACGACGATCCCCTCGAGCCGGTGCGGCTTGCCCAGCGCCTCGGCCGCCGCTTTGACGTCGCCGGCGTCGATGCACGCCCGGACGTAGGTCGACGAGTAGGTCACCTCGTCAGCGGACACCAGATCAGCCCCCTCGGTCACGAATCCGAACCGCTGCCCGAGCCGGCGCAGCAGCTCGACGTTACCCGCGGCCTTGTGCCCGAAGGTGAAGTTCTCACCCACCACGACGGCCGCCGCGTGCAGCTTCTCGACGAGCACCTCGTGCACGAACTCGTCGGCGGGCATCCTGCTGGTCTCGAGGCTGAACGGCACCACGACGAAGTGGTCGACGCCGAGCTCCTCGACCAGCTCTGCCCGCCGCCGCAACGTGGTGAGCTGCGCGGGATGACTCCCCGGCCGCACCACCTCGGACGGATGAGGGTCGAAGGTCATCAGCACGCTCGGCAGCCCGCGCTGCTCCGCGAGAGCCACGGCCCGGCCGATGAGGGCCTGATGGCCTTTGTGGACACCGTCGAACACGCCGATGGTCACGACGCAGCGGCCCCAGCCGCCGGGAAGGTGATCTAGTCCGCGCCAGCGTTGCACGGTGATCAGCCTACGACTCGGGACGGCGCCACGTCCGCCCACCGTCCTGTGACGTCCAGCCGCGACACGTGGCCTCAGCCTGCCGGGCTCAGCACCACCACGGGCTTGGCCACGTCGCCCTCGTCCTTGGCCAGCGCGATGACGTGCCCATCCGGCCCGAACACGCCGTAAGTGCCCTCGATTCCGCCCGCGCGCAACCGCTGCCCGTGCGAGAGCGCCGATGCCTCCCGCGGGTCGATCTCGCGGCGCGGGAACGCCGTGGTCACCGCGGCATCCAGGTCCAGCGACAGGCCGGGGGTCTCCTCCAGCTGCGCGAGCGTCTTGGCCACGCGCAGGTCGAACGGACCGACCCTGGTGCGCCGCAACGCACCCAGGTGCCCTCCGACGCCCAGCGCAACACCGAGGTCGCGGGCCAACGCGCGCACGTAGGTGCCGGACGAGCACTCGACCATCACGTCGAGCAGGACCGTCTTGTCCTCACGGCGCGTGAACAGCACGTCGAACCGATGCACGGTCACGGGTCGTGCCGGGATCTCGACCTGCTCACCCGCACGCACCCGCGCGTAGGCGCGCTTGCCGTCGATCTTCACCGCGGACACGGCCGACGGCACCTGCTGGATCGGCCCGGTCAGCTTCGCCACCTCGGCCGCGATCGCGTCGTCCTGAACGTCCGATGCGTCCACAGTGGACAGAACCTCGCCCTCGGCGTCGTCCGTGGTGGTGGCCGCGCCGAGCACGATCGTCGCGAGGTAGGCCTTGCTGTCGAGCGCGAGGTGGCCGAGCAGCTTCGTCGCACGTTCGATGCCGAGCACGAGCACGCCGGTCGCCATCGGGTCCAACGTGCCGGCGTGCCCGACCTTGCGGGTGCCGAGAATCCTGCGCACACGCGCCACTACGTCGTGCGAGGTCATGCCGTCCGGCTTGTCGACGACGACCAGGCCCGGTGCAACAGAGGGTTTCACGGCGGGAAATGGTAATGCGCTGACCGCAGCCCTTACCGGTCGCCTTCGACTCTCAGTGGGACACCTCACGGCACCGGCCCCGCGCCCCCATATGCCCGATATGAGGACGCGGGGCCGGCACCGTGATGCGTCCGCCTGAAAGCCGAACGCGCGCGACAAGGGCTGCGGTCAGCCCATTAAGCGACGCGCAGAGCGTCCCAACGCCGACGCCGCAACTGCACCGGCACCGTCTCGCCCCGCTCCTCGGCCGCGAACACGGCCGCACGCGCGTGCCGCCACCACACGAGCATCCGCCAGCCGCCGAACGCCAGCACGAGCACGCAGAAGCTGAACGCGACCCGGAACGCCGACTGCGGCGTCATGACGTTCTCGAGCAGGTCCAGCAGCACGCCGACACCCAGCGCCGCCACGGTGACCGCGAGGAAGCCGCCGACGTTGACCAGGCCGCTCGCGGTGGACTGGCGGTGTGACGGGTTGTAGTCGCGGGCCAGCGCGAACGCGACGCCCGAGATCGGCCCGCCCACGGTCAGCACGAGGAACACGACGGCGATGACCGGCACCGGCACGTGACCGCCCGGCCACAGCAGCAACACGGCCCACCCGGTGAACGCGAACGCCAGGAACCAGACCGCGATCGGCATGCGCCATTCGGGGTTGCGAGAGAACAACGCGCCAACGATCGGACTCGACACGATCGCGCCGATGACAAGCAGTCCGAGCGTGGACGACGCCGCCTTGGCCGACATGCCCTGCGCCTGCACGAGGTACGGGTACCCCCACAGCAGGCCGAGCACGGCCGGCGTCGACATGGTGCTGAAGTGCGCCCAGAACCCGAGCCGGGTGCCCGGTACGCGCCACGCCTGCCGCACCTTCGGCCAGATCTGCTTGAGCGGCACGGGTTCCGGCTTCGGCGCGGTGAAGTCGCGCGGCACGTCGCTCACGCGCAGGAACGCGACGGCCGAGTAGAGCGCCGTGACACCACCCGCGATGAGGAACGCCCAGGTCCAGCCGATCGAGCCGAGCATGAGCGTCAACGGCACCGTGGCGACGAGGTTGCCGACACCGCCCAACGCGGCCGTCACCGCGACCACGAGCGAGTACTGGCGCGGCGGGAAGTGCGCCGCGACGATCCGGATCACGCTGATGAACGTCATCGCGTCACCCATGCCGAGCACGGCGCGCGCCACGAGCCCGAGCCCGTACGAGTCGGCGACGGCGAAGATGAGTTGTCCCGTGCCCATGAGCAGCGCGGCGACGGTGAGGATCTTGCGCGGACCGAACCGGTCCACGAGCAGACCGGTGGGGATCTGCATGAAGGCGTAGACACCGACCTGCAGCACGGTGAACACACCGAGCTGCGCGGGTCCGAGCCCGAACCGCTCACTCGCCTCCAGCCCGGCCACGCCGAGCGTGGTGCGGTGGAAGACGGCGGCGAAGTAGACGAAGACGGCGGTGGTCCAGATCAGCCACGAGGTTCGGGTGGCGCGATCGACCGACGGCAAGACGGCACTCTCCCAGGTCGGAGGCGGGCAGACATTAGTTACATCGCCTAAACAACCTTCTTGGTAACGATTTCATGCCGTGAGGTCGGACACAGCGCCCGATCGGGGGTCAGCGGACCGCGCCTTCCACCGCCCACTCCCCCGACTTGGTCCGCCAGAGGACCGCCACCAGTCGCAGCACCATGAACGCCGACAGCCCGGTCCAGATCCCGGCCAGTCCCCATCCGAACGCGTACGAGGCCCACACCAGCGGCAGGAACCCGACCACCGCCGACCCGAGCGTCGCCGTTCGCATGAACTTCACGTCGCCCGCGCCCAGCAACACCCCGTCCAACGCGAACACCACGCCCGCGATCGGTTGCAGCGCAACGAAGAACCACCACGCGTTCGGAATTTCGCTCAGCACACCCGCATCGGTCGTGAACGCCTTCGGCAGGATGCCCGCCAACGCGGCGAACACGACCCCGAGCCCGATGCCGAACACCAGCCCGTACCGCGTGACCTGCCACGCGAGCTTTTCCGCCTGCTTGCGCTTCGACGCACCCAGTGCCGCGCCCACGAGTGACTGCGCGGCAATCGCCAGTGAGTCGAGTACGAGCGCGAGGAACGTCCACAGCTGCAACACGACCTGATGCGCACCCACGGCCGCGATGGACGTTCGGGCAGCCACCGAAGCCGCACTGATGAAGCACGCCTGGAACGCCAGGCTGCGCAACACCAGATCACGCCCCATGCCAAGCTGCGCGCGCATGGCACCCCAATGCGGCGTGAGCGGCACCTTCTCGCTGATGAGCGCCTTGAAGAAGAGCCCGGCCGCGAGCAGCTGCGCGACCACGTTGGCGATGGCCGAACCCTCAAGCCCCCAGCCCGCGCCATAGACGAGCGCGGGACACAGCACCGCGCTGATCCCGTTGCCGACCAAGATGTATTTGAGTGGCCGCTTGGTGTCCTGAACGCCGCGCATCCACCCGTTGCCGGCCATCGTGACGAGGATGAACGGCGCCCCGAACAACGCGATGCGCACCCACTCCACCGCCGCGTCAGCCACGGCCCCGGCACCTGCAAGCAGTTCGGTCAGCGGCCGCGCGAACAACTGCCCGAGCACCACCACGAGCACTCCGGCCGCCAGCGCCAGCCACGTGGCCTGAACGCCTTCCTCCACGGCCTCGCGACGCCTGCCCGCGCCGTGCAGACGCGCCGTGCGTGCCGTCGTGCCGTACGAGAGGAACGTCAGCTGCGTCGACACCTGCGTCAGCAACACCCCGCCGAGCGCCAGGCCGGCCAACGGCAGCGCCCCGAGATGCCCGACCACCGCCGTGTCGACGAGCACGTACAACGGCTCGGCCGCCAGCACCCCCAGTGCCGGCACGGCCAGCCCGATGACCCGCCGCGCGGGAACCCGATCCTCCACGTCTCGAACCTAGGTGGTCAGGCGCGTTTCCGGCCGGTGACCCTTACGACAGTTGGTCGCGGCGACGGGTGAGGTTCGCGGTCTCCGCGGTGTTGCCCGCCAGCTCGATGGCCTTGTCGTAGGCCGCGCGCGCTTCTTGCCCACGGCCGAGCCGGCGCAGCAGGTCGGCGCGGGTGGCGTGGAAGGCGTGATAGCCGGACAGCTGGTCCTCGAGCCGGTCGACGGTCGCCAGCGCCACCTGCGGGCCGTCCAGCTCGGCGACCGCGATGGCGCGGTTAAGGGCGACGATCGGCGACGGATCGACGCGGACGAGCTGGTCGTACAGGGCGAGGATCTGCGACCAGTCGGTGTCGCGCATGTCGCGCGCGGAGGTGTGCACGGCGTTGATCGCGGCGAGGATCTGGTAGCGACCCGGCGCCACGCCGGCAGCGAGCCGTTCGCGCACCAGTCCATGCCCTTCGGCGATCAACGCCGTGTCCCAGGCGCCGCGGTCCTGCTCGCCGAGCGCGACCAGCTCACCGGACTTCGAGACGCGGGCGGCGCGACGGGCCTCGGTGAGCAGCATCAACGCCAGCAGCCCGGTCACCTCACCGTCGTCCGGCAGCAGGGCGCGGATCAGGCGGGCGAGCCGGATCGCCTCGGCGGTCAGGTCGTGCCGCAGCGGATCGGTGTCGGCGCCGGTGGCCAGGTAGCCCTCGTTGAACACCAGGTACAGCGCGGTGAGCACACCGTCGACGCGTGCCGGGAGATCCTCGGCTTCCGGTACGCGGTAGGGAACGCGCGCCGCCTTGATCTTGGCCTTCGCGCGGGTGATCCGTTGGCCCACAGCGCTTTCGCTCATCAGGAAGGCGCGGGCGATCTCGGGCACGGTCAGCCCGCCGACCATGCGCAACGTCAACGCCACGCGCGCTTCCATCGCCAACGCCGGGTGACAGCACGTGAAGATCAGCCGCAGCCGGTCGTCGTCGACGGCACCTCGCGGCTCGGGCTCGTGCACGACCTGAGCCTCCTTGTGCTTGTCGTCGCGCTTGCTCTCCCGCCGGATCCGGTCGATGGCCTTGCGGGTCGCGGTGGTGGTCAGCCACGCGCCGGGGTTGGGCGGCACGCCGTCGACCGGCCACCGCTCGACGGCGATCGCGAACGCCTCGGCTGCCGCTTCCTCCGCGATGTCGAGGTCACCGAAGCGCTTGGTGAGGGCGGCGACCACCCGAGCCCACTCCGCACGGTGGGCCCGGGTGACCGCCTCGCTCACAGAAATGGCCGGACCTCGATCTTGCGGTCGCAGACCTTCGACGCCTCGGTGGCGAGCTTGAGCGCCACGTCCAGGTCCGGCGCCTCCCACACCCAGACGCCGGCGAGGTACTCCTTCGACTCGACGAACGGCCCGTCGGTGATCACCGCCTGCTCGCCGCGGTTGTCGACGACCGTGGCCGCGCTGGTGTCGGCGAGTCCGCCCGCGAAGACCCAGTAGCCCTCGGCGATCAGGCGTTCGTTGAACTCGCTGATGGCGGGCTGCCGATCCGTGCTGCCGGGATTGGCCTTGTCGTCGATCACGGAAACCAGGTATCGCATCGGAAGCTCCTGTGGGTGTCGGGGAAGGTCAGCGGGCCGGCGCGTACTGCGGGCGCCCGGCCGGCCGGAAGACCTGGGTCGTCACGCCCTTCGAGTCGACGCGCGACTCGACCAGGTCGAGCGCGAGATCCGGACCGTTCTCCGGGAACAACCGCGTGCCCTGGCCGACGATCACCGGCATCACGATCAGGGTCAGCTCGTCGACCAGGTCGTTCGCCAGCAGCCACCGGACCAGGGTGCCGCTGCCGTGCACCTGCAGTTCGCCGCCCGGCTTGGCCTTCAGATCCGCGATGGCGGCCGCGAGGTCGCCGGACAGGACGGTGGTGCCCGCCCACGCCGGCTCGGTGAGCGTGCTCGTCGCCACGTACTTGGGGCGCGCGTTCAGCGCCCGCATCACCGGCTCCCAGCCGGGGACGTCCTGCTCGGTCCAGGAGCCCCACGAAGCGAGGAACAGCTCGTAGGTCCGCCGGCCGAACAGGAACGCATCGGCGCGGTGGTAGGTCTCCTTGATCAACGTGTGGGTGTCGTCGTCGCCCCGCCCGAGCGCCCATCCGCCGCGTGTGAACCCGTTGCGGCGGTCCTCCTCCGACGCGCCGCCGTTGCCCTGCACGACACCGTCGATGGTCACCTGGGTCATGGTGGTCAGCTTCATGGGTCCCCCTTGCCGTGGCGGCCACCCCGTGCGGGCGGCTTCACCACTGCTACGAACACCACGACCCCGATCCGACACCGCCTCCCGAACTTTCTCCGAAGAAGTTTTGGGGAGAGGCCCACAGCGGCCTAGGCGCGCTGCGGCAGCCCGAACACCCGCTCCCGCGCCACCGCGAGCGCCGAGTGCAGCGCACCGGAGCGCACCGGGTTCGCCGTGATCTGCGCGAGCTGCACCGGCGTCCGCGGCACCACCAGCTTCAGCAGCTCCACCGACACCAGCTCGCACAACGTCTCACCGCCGGCCTGCGCCACGCCACCGGACAGCAGGACCAGCTCCGGGTCGAGCACGCACACGACATTCGCCAACCCCAACGCGATCCTACGAGCGAGGTCCGACAAGAACGCGCGCCCCTCGGTCCCGGCGGTCAGCGCAGAAGCGACAGCCTCCAATCCGGAGCCAGCCGAGATGCCGTGCGAAGCGGCCAGGGCCACGATGGCGTCGCTGTCCACCTGGTCGCCGTAGCGACCGCCGGGGATCTGCATCGAGTCGATCTCGCCCGCACCGCCCGTGACGCCGCGCAGGAGCACGCCGTTGACGACGACGGCCGAGCCGATCTCGTCGGCCGGCCAGAACAGGACGAAGTTGCGGACGCCCACCGCCTTGCCGGAGCTCATCTCCTCCAGCGCGGCCAGGTTGATGTCGTTCTCGATCGACACCGACGTGCCCAGCAGCTCGCGCAGGGTCGCCGGCAGGTCGACGTCCACCAGGCCGGGCAGATGCGGTGCGAAGCCGAGGTGTCCGGTGGCCGGGTCGACGGCGCCGGGCGTGCCCACGACGACGTGCGAGAGCGCGTCCAGCCGCAGACCGGCCAGGGCTGCTGCCTTCTGGACCGTCTCGCGGAACGCCACCAAGGTGTTGTCGCGAGGCATCGGTGCGCTGTGCTCGGACAGCAGCGAGCCGGTGATGTCCGCGATGGCCACGTCGATCAGGTCCGGCGACAGCGCCACCGCCGCCACGTGCGCGACACCGCCGTTGACGGCCCACATCTGCGCGCGTGGGCCGCGGCCGCCGCCACGCAGGCCGGTGCGCACGACCATGCCGTCTTCTTCCAGGCGCGCGAGCAGCTGTGCCGTCGCGGGCTTGGAGAGGCCGATGACCTCCTCCAGCTCGGCTCGCGTCATCGCCCCGCTGCGCAGCAGGGTCTCGATGGCGGCCCGGTCGTTGATCTCCCGCAGCAGTCGCGGGCTTCCTGTCCGTGTCATGACTCCACCCGCTCCAACGCGCCCTTCAGCGCGGCAACGACCTGCTCCGCGGCACCGTCGTAGGTGAACCCGGCCGCCAGCCGGTGCCCACCGCCCCCCAGCACCTGCGCCACCTCGCGAACGTCGACCCGGCTGACGGCTCGCAACGACACCGACCAGAACCCCGGCCGCAACTCCTTCAGCACCGCCGCCACCTCGGCCTCGGAGGCGGAACGGACCACGTCGATCACGCTCTCCACCTCCTCGCTGCGCACATCGCGCGCGTCCTCCACGCTCACCACGGCGTGCACCAGGCCAAGACCGCCCGCGGCACGCTCGTCCAGCTCCGCACGCGCCAGCACCCGCGACAACATGCGCAGGTACGCGAACGGATGCGCGTCCATCAACGGCCGCGTGACGCTGTACGCGTCCACGCCCGTCTTCAGCAGCCGCGCCGCCGTCTCGTGTGCGGCAGGCCCGGCCTTGCGAAAGCCCCCGGTGTCCGTCACGAGCCCCGCGTAGATGCACCGCGCGATCGGCTCGTCAACGACGACGTCCATCTCGTCGAGCAGCTTCAACGCGATCAGCGCCGTCGCTTCCGCGTGCTCGTCGATGCAATGCACCGTGCCGTACCGCGTGTTCGACACGTGATGGTCGACGACGATGACCGGCCCGGTGCACGCGGCGACCCGATCGCCCAACGGCCCGAGCCGCTGCACGCTTCCGGTGTCCATGACCACGAGCAGCTCCGGCGCCGGCGCCACCTCGTCCCGGTGCACCAGCAGCCCGGCGGTGTCCAACGCCCGCAACGACTCCGGCACGACCTCGGGCTCACCGAACGCCACCCGCACCGCGACCCCGCGCCGGTGCAGCGCGAGCCCCACCGCCAAGGCACTCCCGAGCGTGTCCGCGTCCGGGTTGATGTGACTGAGCAGGGTCACATCTCGGGCGTCGGCCAGCAACCGCGCGGCCTCGGCAATGGTCGTGCTCAGGTCGTCTGCCACAGGGAGACGTTAGCTGCTCACCGTGTCGATGTGCGGTAGGGCACCCTCGGACAAGACAGTTTCCATCCCATAACAGACCGCACGCGGGGAGCTTTCGTACGGTCAGACAGTACGAAAGCTCCCCGCGTGCGAAAAGCAGCGAGCGAAACTCAGTCCTCGTCGTCCTCGCGAGGAGCCTTGTACGGATCAGCCTCGCCGGCCGGACGGGCACCGGCCGCCAACCGAGCCACCTCGGCATCGGCGGCCTGAGCCTGAGCCAGCAGCTCGTCCATCTTCCTGGCCGTGTCCGGCACGGTGTCGGTCATGAACGTCAGCGTCGGCGTGAACCGGACCCCGGTCTGCTGGCCGACCATGGACCGCAGCACACCCTTGGCCTTCTCCAGAGCGGCAGCCGCTCCGGCGTAGTCAGGCTCGGTGTCCAGGCGTTCGCCGAGCACCGTGTAGTACACGGTCGCGTCGTGCAGGTCGCCGGTCACCTTGGTGTCGGTGATGGTGACCCGGGCCAGGCGCGGATCCTTGACCTCGTGCTCCAGCGCGGAGGCGACGATCTGCGAGATCCGCTTGGCGAGCTTGCGGGCACGTGCCGTGTCGGCCACGAGCCTCCCCTTCCTAGTCGTCCTCCGGCCCGACCAAACGTGTGCGGGCCCGAAAGGGAATGAGCACAGTGCAGTTCCAGTCCGACCTGCAGTCACTCATCCTCGGGCCCGACCAGCCTTGTCCGTGCCGAAAGCAGTTCCAGTTCGGGACGTCCTGCGACCAGCCTTTCACAGCCGGCCAGGACCTCCCTGACATGCGCCGCGTCACCGGCAACCGCGGCAACACCGATCAACGCGCGCCGATGCAGATCCTGATGACCCGCCTCGGAAGCGGCAACCTCGAAGCGCTTGCGCAGCTCGGCCACGACGGGCCGCACCACCGAGCGCTTCTCCTTCAACGAGTGGACGTCGCCGAGCAGCACGTCCAGTTCCAGAGCCCCCACGTACATGGGCAAGATCCTCCAGAAGAAAAGGGTGCGGAGCCACCGGTTAAAACGGCTCCGCACCCCTCATCAACCGACTAGGCGCGCGGCTTCTCGCGCATCTCGTAGGTCTCGATGACGTCTTCCAGCTTGAGGTCGCTGTAGTTGCCGAGCGTGAGACCACACTCGAAACCTTCGCGAACCTCGGTGGCGTCGTCCTTGAACCGCTTGAGCGAGCTGATCGGGAGGTTCTCCGCGATCACCTTGCCGTCACGGAGCAGGCGCGCCCTGGCGTTGCGGCGGATCTCGCCCGACAGGACCATGCAACCCGCGATCGTGCCGACCTTGGAGGACTTGAAGACGTCGCGGATCTCGGCGCGGCCGAGCTGGACCTCTTCGTACTCCGGCTTGAGGAGACCCTTGAGGGCCGCCTCGATCTCGTCGATCGCCTGGTAGATGACCGTGTAGTAGCGGACGTCGATGCCCTCGCGGTTCGCGAGCTCGGTCGCCTTGCCCTCGGCCCGGACGTTGAAGCCCAGGACGATGGCGGAGGAGGCCACGGCGAGGTTGATGTCGCCTTCGGTGATGCCACCGACACCGCGGTGGACCACGCGCAGCTCGACGTCGTCGCCGACCTCGATCTTCATGAGCGCGTCCTCGAGGGCCTCGACGGTACCCGAGTTGTCACCCTTGATGATCAAGGTGAGCTGGCTGGTCTCCTTCAGCGCGGCGTCCAGGTCTTCCAGGCTGACGCGCTTGCGCTTCGCGGCGTTCATCGCGTTGCGAGTGCGAGCCTGGCGACGCTCGGCGATCTGCCGGGCGACGCGGTCCTCGTCGACGACGAGGAACGAGTCGCCGGCGCGCGGCACCGACGTCAGACCGATGACCTGCACCGGACGCGACGGGGTCGCGTCGTGCACGTCGTCGCCGTGCTCGTCCACCATGCGGCGGACGCGGCCGTAGGCATCGCCGGCGACGATCGAGTCGCCGACGCGGAGCGTGCCGCGCTGGACGAGGACCGTGGCGACCGGACCGCGACCGCGGTCGAGGTGCGCCTCGATCGCGACACCCTGGGCCTCCATGGCCGGGTTGGCCCTGAGGTCCAGCGAGGCGTCGGCGGTCAACAGGATGGCCTCGAGGAGGCTGTCGATGTTGATGCCCTGCTTCGCGGAGATGTCGACGAACATCGTGTCGCCGCCGTACTCCTCGGCGACCAGGCCGTACTCCGTCAGCTGCTGACGGATCTTGGCCGGGTTGGCGCCTTCCTTGTCGATCTTGTTCACCGCGACCACGATCGGCGCGGAGGCCGCCTGGGCGTGGTTGATCGCTTCCACCGTCTGCGGCATGACGCCGTCGTCGGCGGCGACGACGATGACCGCGATGTCGGTCGCGTTCGCACCACGCGCACGCATGGCGGTGAACGCCTCGTGACCCGGGGTGTCGATGAAGGTGATGAGCCGCGGGTTGCCCTCGAGCTCGGTCTCCACCTGGTAGGCACCGATGTGCTGGGTGATGCCACCGGCCTCGCCCTCGTGCACCTTCGCCTTGCGGATGGTGTCGAGCAGGCGGGTCTTACCGTGGTCGACGTGACCCATGACGGTCACGACCGGCGGGCGAACCTGCAGGTCGTCCTCGTCACCGGCGTCCTCGCCGTAGGTGATGTCGAACGTCTCGAGCAGCTCGCGGTCCTCCTCCTCGGGGGACACGACCTGCACGACGTAGTTCATCTCGGAGCCGAGCAGCTCCAGGATCTCGTCGGACACCGACTGGGTCGCCGTGACCATCTCGCCCAGGTGGAACAGCACCTGCACGAGCGACGCCGGGTTGGCGTTGATCTTGTCGGCGAAGTCGGTCAGCGAGGCACCGCGCGGCAGGCGGATCGTCTCGCCCTGCCCCTTGGGCAGGCGGACGCCACCGACCGAAGGCGCCTGCATGTTGTCCATGTACTCCTGGCGCTTCTGCCGCTTGGACTTGCGTCCACGACGCGCCGGACCACCCGGACGACCGAAGGCACCAGCGGTACCGCCGCGACCAGCGCCGCCACCGCCACCGGGACGACCGCGGAAACCGCCGCCACCACCGGCCGGGGCGCCGCCACCGGCACCGCCACCGCCGCCGGGACGGAAGCCACCGCCACCGCCACCGCCGCCACCGGGACGGAAGCCACCGCCACCGCCACCGCCGCCACCGGGACGGAAGCCGCCACCGCCGCCACCGCCACCGCCGCCGCGGAAGCCGCCACCGCCGCCGCCCCCACCGGGACGACCGCCGCCGCCGCCACCGCCACCAGGACGGCCACCGCCGCCACCAGGGCCGGGACGACCGCCACCGCCACCACCGGCGGGACGACCCGGCATCATGCCGGGGTTCGGGCGCGGGGGCATGTTGCCCGGGTTGGGGCGAGGACCGCCCTGACCGGGACCGCCGGGACGAGGACCGCCCTGGCCGGGAGCAGGACGAGATCCGCCCTGACCGGGACCACCGGGACGGCCGCCACCCTGGGCAGCTGCCGGACGGGGACCGGCCGGACGCGGGTCACCGGGCTTCGGGCCGGACGGACGGTCGCTGCCGCCCTGCTCCGGACGCGGGCCGGGACGAGGTCCAGGACGCGGGCCGGGAGCGTTGCCGCCACCGACGCCGAACGGGTTGTTGCCCGGACGCGGGGCACGCGGGCCCGCAGGCTTGGGGGCCTGCGTGCGCGGCGGCACCACGGACGGAGACTGCTGCGCACCAGTGGACGCGGCCGGAGCCTGCGGCTCTTGGGGCTGCTGCGGAGCCGGGCGCGGACCCGGACGCGGGCCACCCGGCTTGGCGCCGGTGGCCGGAGCGGCCTTCGGGGCAGCCGGAGCCGACGCGGCGGGTGCCGGTGCGGCGGCCGGAGCCTCGGGCTGCTGGACGGGCGCGGCCGGAGCCTGCGCGGCCGGAGCGGCGGG
>NZ_QFWW01000031.1 GCF_003265345.1 Lentzea terrae
TGCTCAGTCCCGACGACTATGAGAAGTCACTCCGAGCGGCTGCCTGAACTTCTTAAGCCCCTGTCCACCGTTCGGGGTGAACCTCAGGCACCAGCGGCGGCGCGACCCTCACCGAAGCGCTGGGCGTCCGCGCCCAGCGAGGATCGCAACTGGCCATGGCGCTGCGCATCGCCGGTGCCGGTAACGAAGCGCTGGGCGTCCGCGCCCAGCGAGGATCGCAACGCGAACTCGGCTGCGCTGCCGACCGACCCGCACACGAAGCGCTGGGCGTCCGCGCCCAGCGAGGATCGCAACCTGTACCTCGCGTCGCGCGGCCCAAGTCCCTGCGAAGGAAGCGCTGGGCGTCCGCGCCCAGCGAGGATCGCAACTTCGACCCGCAGGGCAGTGGGGTTATCCGCTACCAGCGAAGCGCTGGGCGTCCGCGCCCAGCGAGGATCGCAACTTCGACCCGCAGGGCAGTGGGGTTATCCGCTACCAGCGAAGCGCTGGGCGTCCGCGCCCAGCGAGGATCGCAACGTGAACGCCTGGCACTACGTGGGCGACGATCTGCGAAGCGCTGGGCGTCCGCGCCCAGCGAGGATCGCAACACCGGTGCCGGCAACCAGTTCTGGAGGCTCACCGAGAAGCGCTGGGCGTCCGCGCCCAGCGAGGATCGCAACGAGTACGGGGCGAACCTTGTCGAATACACGTGGCCGAAGCGCTGGGCGTCCGCGCCCAGCGAGGATCGCAACGAGAACCCGCCGGTGGTCACGGTGACCACACGCAGGAAGCGCTGGGCGTCCGCGCCCAGCGAGGATCGCAACGACAACATGGGCCACGGGCCCGCGTCGTACGGCAGGAAGCGCTGGGCGTCCGCGCTCAGCGAGGATCGCAACGAGGACTGGGAGACCGGCGAGCGCACCGAGGAGCCCGAAGCGCTGGGCGTCCGCGCCCAGCGAGGATCGCAACGACGTCACCATTCGTCTTTCCGCGAACGCGACGGTGAAGCGCTGGGCGTCCGCGCCCCACGGGGATCGCAACGACGAGTACACGTGGGAGGAAGGCGCCTGGTGGGCGGAAGCGTTGGGCGTCCTCGCTCAGCGAGGATCGCAACTGGATCATGCCGGGACTTGGCGAAGCGTGGAACGTGAGCGCTGGGCGTCCGCGCCCCAGCCAGGATCGCAACGACTGGGAGACGACGGAGCTGACGAAGGATGCCAAGCAGCGCTCGGTGTGTGTATTCGGCGAGGATCGCAATAGCGCGGACACTACGTCGACGGCGTACAGCAGCGTCGATTGTTCGCGTTCGACGAGGATCGCAACCAGCCCAGCAGGAACGTCTACGGGTCCGGATCGGGGGAAAAGCGTCGGGCGTCCGCGCCCACCGAGGATCGCAACCCCGCCACCGAACACGAGACCGCCGACATCGAGCAGAAGCGCTGGGCGTCCGCGCCCGGCGAGGATCGCAACTCCGGCCTCAAACGGTTGCCGATCAACGCCCAGCGCTTCACCCGTGAGCAGAACGTCACGCCTGAGCAGATCTGGTTGCGATCCTCGCCGAGCGCGGACGCACGGCGCTGCACAGGCGGTCGAGACCTACCGGCTCAACCGGGGTGTTGCGATCCTCACCGAGCGCGGATGCCTGGCGCTGCACTGGACGAACGGGGCCAATTACACAACGTGCTCATCCAAATTACGATGCCATGGCCAACCCAGCGACACGCCAGCGCATCAGCTCGGAACATTCCGGCGTGTCGTACGACGCATTAGGTTCCGATGAGAGGCCGACGATTCGCCAGCGGCGGAATGAGCCTGCACGGTCCCAACCGGGCCCCACCACCACGGTCATGATCGCCACCACTGCACGACTTACCAGGTCGCCAGGCGATCAACGCTGTGGCAGCGATTTCTAACGCTGCCAACGAGTACTGGATGTCGGGTGCAGGCTGGCACTCGATGTGGCACATTCGGCTGATGCCGCGATCGTGTTCGCATCATGCAGGCTGCATGACTGCCAGGTGCTCGACGTATTGCTCCGGGCCGGTCTATCCGAACACTTGATGAAGGCTATGAGATCGCGGACCAGCGGCGGCTGCCGCATGCCATTCCCTGCCTCTTGTGATGGGCAGTACGGTGTCTTTCCGTGCGGTTCTGGGGCGAATCGAAAGAGGCGACATGAGCGATGATGCCGCGATCTCGGACAGCGAGGATCACGCCTCGGAAGACAACATGCTCACAGCGATGCGCAAGGCACGGGGCATGTCTCGCGGCCAGGTTACCGATGCGGCCAATGCCTACATCCGAGCCCGCGAAGGGCTCAACTCGGCCGAGGTGCTGAGCGAGGGTGTGCTCGGCAAGTTGGAACGGGGCGAACACAAGGCACCTCGTGGAGCACTGCGTCGGGAAGCCTTGCGGCATGCGCTCGGGGTGGACACCGACGCCGAGCTGGGATGGCCCGCGTTGCGCTCCGTGGTCAAGACCCCAGCGGCCGTCCGCGTTGCTGCCGGGGCCAGAGAACGTGCTGGGACCGCAGGCGACAGCTTGGACCTCGACTCGATTCTGGACGAGGCGACCAGTGGGGTGGCACGAGCCGCATCGATCACCGAGGCCCGGACGGTGTCGTCGACCGCCTTGCGGACCTATCGGTCCCGGCTGGCGAGCTTGTCCACCGACTTCGTGCACCGTCCGGCCGAGGAAGTGGGTCCGAAGCTGTATCGCTTGTGGAAGGACCTGTCGGTGCACCTTGAGCACGGTCTGCGGCAGCACCAGGGCCGGGAGGTATACCTGGTCGCGGGGATGATCTGCGTCGTGCTGGCCCACCTGTGTCATGTGCGCGGCCGACCACATCAAGGACTGGTGCACGCGGAGGCCGCCCTGCTCTGGGCGCGGGACGCCGGCCATCCGGAGCTGCTGGGGTGGACGCTGGGGACCAAAGCGCTGTTGACCGGGTCCACCGAGGGACCGGTGGCAGCCTTGCAGCTCATCGAGCAAGCCAAGGACATCCTGCGTAGATCACCGCGGCCTGGCAGTGGCGCGGTCCGCCTTGCCTGCTACGAAGCGCGGTTTAGCGCCGAGGCGGGGCAACGTGACCGGGGGCTGGCGGCGATCCGGGCCAGCGAAGATGCCACGGAAGCGCTGGGCAGGAGCGGGGCGGCCGATCTGGACGTCATCGGCGGCATCCTGAGCCTGGGCGAGCCGAAACGGGCCTCGCTGTGCGCGAATCCCTACCTCAGGTTCGACTTGGCCGAGCGGGCCGAGCAAATCGCCTGCGCAGCGATCACCGGATTCCTCACAGGTCCGGCCGAGCAGCGTTCCTACGGTGATGTGGCGCTGTCGCAGCTGACGGTCGCGCAGGCCCGGTTGTCGGCCGGCAACCTCGATGGGGTGCTTAACGCGGTCCAGCCGGTCCTGGCACTGCCGCCGCCCCAGCGCATCGCACCCGTGCGCGAGCAACTGGGGCGCCTGGCGTCCGCGTTGAGCGCACCGCGCTTCCTCGGCACGGCCGAGGCCAACGAAATCCGGCAGGAGATCACAGAGTTTCAGAACCCGCCTGCGGCAACCTTGCCTATGTGACGCGCTCCGAGCCTGACAACCCGACCAAGGACCTCCTGCACCTCGGCCAGGACCTGGCCGCCGTGCTGCGCGCCGCGTGCTCGCGCGCAGGTCTCGATGACGCCGACGCACGTCTGATCCACCACTACGCCAACGTGGTGTGCCTGCTGCCCGCAGAGCGGGTGGTGGCACGCATCGCTCGGGACGGCCAGGTGGGTCGAGTGCAGACGGCGTTGCACCTCGCGCGGTGGCTTACCGATGTCCACGGGTATCCCGCGACCGCGCCGTTGCCCTCGCTGGAGCCGGTGGTCGTGGACGACAGCACGGTCGTGACGTTCTGGGCGTACTACCCGCAGCCGCCCGGTGTCGTCTCGCCGGACTCCGCGCACCTAGGGCGCCTGGTCCGCAGGCTGCATCAGCTGCCGACCCCGCCGGTCAATCTGCCCCTGCCCGTGTGGCAGCCGCTGCGATCGCTGGAGGCGCTGGTTACGGGGCCGAACGGCTCGGCGGCGCTGTCGCGTGGCGATCAGCGGTGGCTGCTGAACCGCATCGACGAGGTCCGGCGCGATCTTGCCGCGCTGGACTGGCCGTTGGGGTTCACGACCATTCACGGCGACGCGTGGGCGGGCAACTTGCTATGGGACACGGCAGCGACGGACGTCCCCGTGCGACTGGGCGACTGGGATACGGCGTGCCACGGCCCGCGCGAGGTGGATCTCATCCCGTCCTGGCACGCCGCAGTCCGTTATGGCCGAGGTCCGCAGTGGGCAGAGGCGTTCGCGTTGGCCTACGGCTACGACCTGAGCGCGTGGGATGACGGGTTCCCGATTCTGTTCGCCATGCGTGACCTCGTGCAGCTGGCGGGGCCGCTGCGCCGCGCCGCGGACGAGAGCACGTTCGCGGCCGCGGTACAGCAGCGCCTCGACGGCATCAAGGCGGGTGACCACAGCCGGTGGCGCGAGTTCTGAAGCCATACGCCGGCTGATCCTGGCCGGACTATTCCCGCCCCGGCATCCACGTGGTGCGAGGTACCGCGCGGCGACGTCTCGTCCGGACACCGTCCGAAAGTGCGTCCGAAAAATCCGCGCGGACTTTCGCACTAAAAAACGCACACGTATTAGGTATTCCCACGGTGCCTATTTGCCGCCATGATCTTCCACGTCACGTCGAGTCGACGCATTCGGCGCCAGCGTCCCGAGGGTCGCAATAGGACTTCTTCAGAGGTGAAGTGAGTGGGGATCACTGAGTGGCATGAAATCATTCGTCGCCCCGGCCCGTAATGCCGGCCCGTCCCGCCCGCGACCCGGTTGGATCGCCGATTCCGTCGGTCGTGGTGGCCAGTGCCTCAGTAGCGGCGTACCCCTGTCCAGCTTGAGACCGGCACGCACACATCCCCGCTGATCAGCTGAAGCACGTGAGGAGCACTGACCGAGATGGCGGACAAGACCGCAATCAAAGGAAAACGGATCACCGGTTCTGACCGCATCTCGATGGGTGAGGACCTGAAGGCGAAGTACGAGAAGGGGGCCAGCATCCGCGCCCTGGCCGAGGACACCGGCCGCTCGTACGGCTTCGTGCACGGAATTCTGGGCGAGTCCGGTGTGGTGATGCGCTCGCGTAGCGGACACGCCGTTCCAAGCTCGGCGCGCCCCAACGCGTCGATCGCGCGCACGGCGAACCGCCCGTCTCGAAACGCGCGCACGAGGTCCTGATGCGGAATTCCAGTCGGGGCCAGAACGAGCGTCGCGGTGGTAGTGCAGCCGCGAGCGGCCTGGTTGCGGCCGGTGGTGACCGCGCTCAACCCAGCCGGCCCGTGCCAGCGCGTGGCGATCGCGTACCCGACGGCGCAGAGCGTCATGCAGGCTGCATCACACGATGCCGGGCGGCGCGGCTCCGCGATCGCATACGTCGTTCGATCCCGTGCTCCGCAGCCGTCATCCGTGCCTTCCTGGGGGCTCGTGATGGGTAACTGGATCTCCGCGCCGCCGCCGCAGAAGGCGGGCGATCAGTTGTGGTTGTGTGCACATGACCTCAAGGGTCGGGCACGGCTGACCCCGCGAGCTGTAGAGCTCGCCTGCGGGAGCGCGGTGTTCGGTGAGCTCGTCATCGACGGCTATCTGGAAGTCGTCGATGGACGGGCGCGATTGCTTGAACAGGGCTGGGAGCATTTGAAGGCCCCCTGCGTATTTCGGCGGCCCGCGGTTGTCCGGTGGCTGCTGGAGCGAATATCGGGCTCTCCCAGGACTGTCCTGGATGACTGGATCACCGACATCGCACCAGACGCTCCACTGTGGATCGTGCGCCGTCTTGAGAAGCAGGGCATGGTCCGCCCGGTGCAACCCGGTCGGTTCGTGTTCTGGCGGACGACGCCCCGGTATGCGCCGGTGGACCTGAACGCGCCGCACCACCTAGGTGATCACCTCGCGATGGCGTTGCAGAGGCGCAGTTCCTTGACGGTGGTGGACGTGTTCCTGGCCGGACTCCTCCAAGCCACCCAACTGCACCACAAAGCGATCGCCGGGCTGCCTCACCTCGACGACCTCATCACCGCCGAGCTCCACACGCTGACCCAGTCCACGGACACCGAGTCCGCTGTGTGCGAGAGGTCATTGAGCACGCTGCTCACCCACACACGGCAACTCATCAACACCGCTGTGCTCGCCCACACCCTCTGATCTTCCCTGCCACACCTACCTTTTCGGAGGAGTTCGTACGTCATGTCTTCCCCTGGTTCCACCACACCGCCGAGAACCGGCGCCGCCGGTCGGACGGTCGGCGTGCCGTACATGGCGCTGTTCGTGCTGTCTGCGGCCACACCGTTGACCGTGTTCACGGGCATCATCCCGACCGGTTTCGCCCAGACCGGCCTGATCGGGATCCCCGCGGCGTTCGTCGTGGTCGGTGTCGTCGTGAGCCTGTTCTTCGCCGGGTTCACGCGGATGGCGCCGCAAATCGGCAACCCAGGCTCGTTCGTTGGCTACATCGCTCATGGTCTGGGCCGAATCGCCGGCGTGGGCGGGGCAGCCGTGGCGCTGACCGCTTACAGCATCCTGTTGTGGGGGTTGTTCGGGTTTGTCGGCACGGCCGCCGCGCCGCTCGGACAGAAGTGGTTCGGCTGGGATCTGCCTTGGTGGGCCTACGCGCTGGGTGCGTGGGCGCTCGTGGGCTGGCTCGGCCACCGGCGCGTGCGCGACGCGGGCCGCGTCGTCGGTGTCCTGCTCGGTCTGGAAGTCGCGGCGATCGCCGTCTGCAGCGTGACGAACCTGCTGAACCCGGCGGGCGGGACTGTCACCACCGCCACGCTTTCACCCACGAACCTGTTCACGCCGGGATACGGCGCGGTGCTGGCGCTCGCGGTGATCGGTTTCATCGGCATCGAGTCCGTCGTGGTGTTCGCCAAGGAATGCGACCGTCCACAGCGGACGGTGCCGTTGGCGGCCTATGTGACGATCGGTATCACCACCGTGCTTTACGCGGGCTGCTCGTGGGCGCTCAGCGTCGCGGCCGGACCTGATGGAATCGTGGGCGCCGCCCAGGCGCACGGCCCGGAACTCGTGTTCCATCTCGCCCGCCCGTATCTGGGTGATGCCGCCATTGACGTCCTACATCTCTTGCTGCTCACCAGCGTCTTGGCCGCGATGGTCAGCTTCCACAACTGCGGTGCGCGTTACCTGCTTTCCCTGGGCAAAGAGCACGTGCTGCCGCGTGTATTGGGACGTACCTCACCGAAGACCGGTGCACCGGTGGCCGGCTCGTGGGTGCAGAGCGCCGCCACGCTGCTGGTGATCGCCGTCTACGCGGTGCTCGGCCTCGATCCCGTGCGGTTCTTGTTCTATTGGGCTGGGGCTTCTGGTGCAGTGGGTGTGCTGCTGCTGATGACCGCGACCGCCTGGTCGATCGTGCTCTACTTCGTTCGTGCCGCAGACCGGACGGCGATCCGGTGGTGGGCCATCGCGATCCTGGCCGCGATCGGTGTCAGCTGGGTGCTGGTCGAAGCACTGACCCATTTCGCGTTGCTGCTCGGAGAAGCACCCGGCCCACAGCCCACACGAATCATCCTGGCCGTGTTCGGCGGTGTCGCAGCGATCGGCGTGACCTGGGCGGTGTGGCTGCGGCTCACCCGTCACCAGGACTATCTGGCCATCGGCCTCGGCGGCACGCGCGAGATCGATGTTGATCAGGGCGAAGATGGCGATCACCAGCAGGGTGAAGCCGCTCCGACCAGCTCCACCGGGCGGTGACAGCCGTGGAGCACACCATCGAACGCGCCAGCACCGCACACCAGGTGATGTTGGCTGCCGCCGTCGTCGCGGCCAGGTTCCAGTACCTGGATACCACTGGCTGGCTCATCGGCGACCCGAACCGGCGCGGCGGGATCATGCTGAAGAACAACACGATGTGGGCTGAGCATGCGCTGGTTCACGGCGAAATCCACATCGTCACCAACATCGTGCTGCCCGGCGGCCGCACTCGGTGGGCAAACGTGCCGCAGGCAGCGGCGATCTGGCTGCACTACAAGGATCTGGACAGCCCACCGCCGGTCCCCGCAGGGTATGAGGCCCGGCTCGCCGAGGACTGCGGCGAGTACGCCGACAAATTCGCCGCACTGGACAAGCTGTTCGAGAAGCACCACCCGCGCGATCGCGGTTCCCATCACTACCTCGCGTTCCTGGCCGCGATGCAGGAGGGACACGGGCAGGGCACCGCCCTGTTGCGGAACCACCTCATGCTGCTCGACAACCGCAAGCTCGGCGCCTACCTCGTTGCCGCCGACGAACGCTCCCGCGACCTGTACGCGAGACACGGCTTCGAACAGCTCGACCAAGCGCTGGAGCTGCCTGGCAGCGATGGCGCCGTCGAGCACGTCATGTACCCGATGTGGCGCGACCCGCAGCCACGACAACCAACATCCTGACCAACCCCGGCACGGCATGAGCTGATGCAGGCTGCATCACCAGCCCGCGTCCTGGCACCGGTGCACGGGCTCACGGGCACCGCCGATCGTGCTGCCCGACATTCCCATTCGAATACCGACTAGAGCAGGAACACGCGTGATGAAGCTCAGCACCGGTGCCGCGTCTGTAGCGGCCGCGGCCGCCGCGGCGCTGACCGCCATGACCGTTGCCGCGCTGGGCGCATCCGATCCGGGGGCGGTCGCTCCGCCGGTGTTCTCGCCCCCGCACGCACGCCCCACGGTGACGCCGCTGGTGCAGTACAGGCAGCTGAACACTCAGGCCGTGCCGCCAGACTCGACGGCAGCGCCGGCTCCTCACTGAGTCGGCACGGGCCTGTCGTGGCCCTCCATGAACTCGGCTCCGGCGGCTTTCGGTGTCGGACTGGAGCCGGGCCTACGCACCGCCGCGACGATGCATCCGGTCATTGACCGCGATGCCCGCGGTCGTGCCGGGTGGTGGTGCAGAACCTCCTCTCGCTGCACCACCACCCACCACAACCCGTGGGCACGGCGAAATCGTTGCAAGACGACGTCTTTGCTCGTCCCAACGGTCTACCGCAGGGGCCTTCGTGATCTTCCGGACTCGTACAGAGAAGTCCGGATCTGTGTTGTCCCATCAAGTAAGGAGGAAGTTCCACTTTGAGAAGCTATTTTCGGCGGACAGCCATCGGGGTCTGCGCCACGCTTGCTCTTGTGGCGGGCTTCGCGGGTGCGGCTGCTGCGGCACCGCCGCCGCCCGTCGACGAGACCGGGCCGGTGCAGCCCTACGTGGTCGGTGGCCGTGACGCCACCGAGGCCTACGGGTTCGTGGCCAGCCTCCAACTGCCGGTCTCCGGAGAGCTGCGGCACTTCTGCACCGGCTCGCTGATCACCCGGCGATGGGTGGTCACGGCGGCGCACTGCGTTAAGGATCGGATCCTGCCTGGCACCACGAAGGTCCTCCTTGGCTCGAACGACCGCACGGCGGGCGGCACGCTCGCGGGTGTGAGCCGCGTGGTGGTGCACCAGAAGTTCGACATGAACAAGCCGGGCTACGACGTGGCGATGGTGGAGCTGGACCAGCCGGTGCCGTATCGGCCGGTGCTGCTCGCGTCGCGCGCGGGCAAGGTCGGCTCGCTGTCCCGCATCATGGGCTGGGGTGTCGTCTGCGACGCGGACCTCAACGACCCGGTGTGTCGCCAGGCGCCCAAGGTGCTTCAGGAGCTCGACACCAAGCGGCTGCCCGATCAGCGGTGCATGGGCATCGACTTCTTCGACCGGGCGCGGGAGCTGTGCATCGGCGACCGCAACGACGAGGCGCGGCAGGCGTGCTTCGGCGACTCGGGTGGCCCGCTGGTCCAGCGGGTCCGGGGTCGGTGGATGCTCATCGGTGCAACCACCGGTGACGGCGACGACACGGTGATGCGTCCGCGCGTGTGCACGACCGCCCCGGACGGCGCGAACGGTGTGGGGATCTGGCAGGACCTGCCGACCTACCGGTCGTGGATCGCTCAGACGATCTGGGAGTGTGACCGTCAGGAGGGCGAGAATGTCCAGGCGCAGATGCGTGAGGCAGATGCCCTGATGGCGGCAGCGTAACGCTGCGACGGCGGCGCAGCGGCTCTCTGGTGGGCAACCAGCCGCCTAGATGGTGCTGCGCCATCGCGCTGCGAAGGCCGTCCACGGCCGGGTTTCCCCGAGACCCGGCCGTGAACGGCCTCGTTCCGATCACTGATGAAGGCATGGCCGTTCGAGACCCATCTTTCGCCTGTTGCGCCACAGCAGCGTCCAGATACGGGACCAGGTGTGCCACTGCCCTGGTGCACGTCCCGGCGGTTCGGCGGCGCACTTTGGGGCGCCACCGAACGGCGATGACGGGGCCGACCAGCTGTAGCTGCCGCAGCCGCTACTCGGATTGGTCTTCGTCTGGCTCCTGCTTGATCACCACCGGGTCAGGTAGGGGGCCGCAGCCCTACGGCGCGGTCGCGGATCTCGCGCCGGTCATGACAGCCGCTGCTGGGGCGGCCGCCGAGCATGCCATCAACGCGATAGCAGCGATTCCCAATAACGCCAACGAGTTCTGGGTGGTTGGGTCGGGTGGATCGTGTTCATGTGTCATGCAGACTGCATGACACATGAACACGATCGGTGCGCTGGAAGCTAACGAGATGGCAAGGTCCAGCTGACCTTTCCGCTGGGCTCGTCGAGCCACACGCGGTGGAGGCCGTCGGACGTGACAGTCAGACCAAGGCGGTCCCAGTTCGGTCGGCCGAGGTTGTCCCACGTCTGGTGAGTTCTCTCAAGCTCGTCCCAGAGTGAAATCGGCCCACCTTGCCGCACCTCTCGCTTGCCGTTCTCACCGAGCTGCGTCTTGACTGCCGCCCAGGAGCCGTCAGGTGTGCTGAATACGGCCCACTCCGGCCCCTGGTCAGTGGCGCCGTGGTAGCCGAACACGACTTCATCAGGCATCAACGCTTGTACGAGGAACCACGGTACGAGTGACGACCACGGGGTCGGTTCAAGGTGAGTCACCGAGCGCCTGCCCGCGTTCAGATCCACGGCGATGCTCGTGACCTCGGGAGCGTCGTCGGCATCGCGCATCGCCATGAACCCGGCCCACCGTGGCAGGAATCTGCCTTCGAGTCGATCGGCGTGGCGCGTCAGCAAGACGAGGTTTCCCGCGTGCGTGCTCGGCTTGATGTCGACGAGCACGAGGCCGCCTTCACGCAGCTGTTCAGCCCATGCCCAGGGCACGGCAGGTAGAGAGCATGTCGCAATGATCCGGTCGTACGGACCGTGCTCCGGCAAGCCTTCGACACCATGCCCGGCTGCCAGAGTCGGCCTCAACCCCAGCTCAGCCAGCCGTTTGCGAGCCGTGTCAACGAGTGCTCTGCTGATGTCGACGGAGTACACCCGGTCGGCACCGAGTCGGTGTGACATCAGCGCGACGTTGTAGCCAGTCCCGGTGCCGATTTCGAGCACCTTGTCCTTGTCGTCGACATCGAGGGCTTCCAGCATCCGCACCATGAGGCCCGGCTTGGTCGACGACGAGACTGTTACCCGATGGCCGTTCGCCGTGGTGGCAAGGTCGGTGATCAAGGGTTCGTTGCTGTAGACAGCGGCGAGCCACCCGTCGTCATCCACGCTCGTCTCGGTCCACTGCCCGTCCTGGCGCTGGACGTAGAACCTCGGCACGAACACATGCCGCGGAGTCGCCTCGACGGCGTCTCGCCACGCCGGCGACCGCAATGCGCCCTCGGCCGCTATCTGGTCGGCGAGTTGGTGCGCCAGTTCCTGCCACGGCATCGTAGTCGCCGTCATGCTGTGCTCCCCTTCTCCAGGAGGTCGGCGAGCGCTTCCGTGATCGGCGCCTCGATCGCGTCCTCGATCCATCCATACTGGCCACCTGCGTTGCATTCGAGAAACACCCACAAGTCATCCGGTTGGATGACGAAGTCGAACGTTCCGTAGGTGAGACCCATTTCGACGCAGTACTCCCGCACGCCGGTCGCGACGTTGGAGGGCGGGTCGATCCGTTCGTATCGCAAGGCGCCGTAGTCGTTGCGCCAATCGAGGTGGGTCTCGGCGGACTGCGCGTGGACTGCTGCCGCGAAGAGTCTGTTGCCGACCACAATCACCCGAGCCTCGTACGACTTGGGTATCCAGCGTTGGAACTGGTGGGCGTTGACCTCGATCCCGCGCAGGTCTGCTAGGTCGGCCTCGTCAAGCCGGTGAGTGAAGGCGGTTTTGCGTCGGCCTTCTTCCTTGATCGCGGGTGCACCGAACGCTTTGGTGATCGTTTCGCCGCCCTTCGCGAACCGCTTGACCGCAGCTGGCTCGTTGGTTACCAGCGTGTCGGCGACCATGAGCCCGCACCGTGCTGCGGTGACCAGTTGAACCGGCTTGTACGAAGCGTCAGCATTCCGCGAGGGGTGGTTGATCCAGGGGATTGGCAGGGACGTTAGTACGCCGCCAAGGCCGAGTTTCGTTTCGGTCATGGCCCAATGCCGTTCAGTCGGCGACAGCTCGGCGGGGAGGGCGAACGCGCCGGGACTCCGGTACCAAATCGACCGCAGTTCCTCAAGCGCGATCACCCGCCCACCTGCGGACAACGTCCCCATCCACTGCCCGTTCCGCAACTCTGCATCGATACTCGCCCGCTGCGGAAACCACGCTGTGTCCACTCGGGCGACAGGCACTTCTCGACCTTCCAGCACCTTCACCATGCGGTCAGCGGTGATGTCCAGTTCGGGCGCGAGGATGAGGACGGTCATCAGTCGTTGATCCAGTCCTCGGAGCTGGGCGGGTCCTCACCATCCGTGCTCGCGGTGGTGATCGCGGTCGGCTCGGCCATGTGCGGACTGTCGATCAGCGCGACACCTGCGTGATCGACTGCTTTCTGCTGTTCCGCGTCGTACGTCCACTCAGGCAGCACGCGGCCAGAGCCTGCCGGGACCGCACGGCGGAGTCCCCACGGCCGAACACCGGCAGGCGACGGCATGTCGCCGGCCCGCTGCTCGAAACTAGACCCGTTGAGCGCGAACTGTGCGCTGACCGACGCGAGCGGATCTGCGTCGGGTAGCTCGGTTACTGCTGCGGTCATGCGTATTCCTTCCGTCATGTCGGGCTGGTTGTGCCCGACTAGTTCAGTCCCATCCGCGCCGGGAACATGCTCCGGCCGGACCTCTTATCGGGATGGTTGAGGAGCGGACTCGTCAACGTCGCGGTCAAGCTGGCGGTGCATGTCCGCCGCGCGGTCGGACAGGCCATACGCGTCGAACTTCGCGCGGGCCAGGATGTAGTGACCACGGGCGATTGCCGGGTTCGTGTGTTCGGCGGCCGCCGCGGCGACGGCCGCCGCTTCGGCGATGTAGAAGTCGTTGCCGGTCGTCTTCAAGACCTCGAGCACGGGCTTGATGGTCGCGTGGGCCTTCGTGGTCTGGCCATCGTCGAGCAGGATCTGGGCGAGGTAGGTGAGCACACGGGCACGGCCGACCGTGTCACCGATGCCGCTCATCAGTCGTTCGGCTGTGCGCAGGTGCGCGATTGCGGAGTCGGGGTCGTCGAGCTTGGCGCGGAGGACACCGATGCGGCGATGCCGCAACGCAATGCCGTGTGGATCTTCGATTTGCTCTGCGGTAGCGAGAGAGGCTTCGTAGTGCTCAAGCGCGGTCTTGAGGTTGCCTGCGTCCTCGTGGGCACGGCCATGTGACGACTGCGCGGTGGACAGCACTTGAAGGTCGCCGAGGGAGGTGGCGCGGCGTACGGCCATGTTGGCGTAATCGATGGCTTCCTTGTGCATTCCCTTGGTCGACAGGCAGCGGGCGGCTCGGGCAAGCGCGGTGGCGTGCCGATGCTCTCGCTTTTCATCCTCGACATCGGGGTGGAGGCGGATCGTCACGAACTGAGTGAGCAGCGCGGTGAAGTTACTACCGCAGTAGCGGGCGAGTGACCACATGGGCTCGGCGAGCTCACATGCGGCCCCGTAGAGGCGATATTGGACGGCACCGTCGAGCATCTGGAAGAGACGGGTTTCGTTATCCCGGAACCAGTTCACCGCGATGGTGGGGGATTCGAGAGGCTGTGTTGCGAGGTTGTAGACGGTGCTGAGGCGCCACGCTCTGGGCTGGATGGTTATGTCAGCGCGGGCGGCGTATTTCGCGTGCCACATGACGAGGGTGCTGTATCCGGTTGGGTCGTCTGATGCAGGCTGCATGACGACGTCGAGCTTGTAGTTGGTTCCGTCCGTGTTGACCGCGCGGCCGGCGTCGACGAGCTCGGCGAGGACGTCATAGCCGTCTCGGGGTTCGCCGACGACGGCGCGGAAGAGCTCGGCGGGGACGATGTCGGAGGTGCCGGGCATCCCGGTGAGGGTGCGTAGTGCCCAGTCAGCGATCAGGGATAGCTCCGCCATCGTTTTCTCCGGTGCGTTGCAGTGGTGGGGCAGATGTTGAAACGCCGCTGTGCCGGCGGATCGCGCTTGCGGTGGGCGTCTACTGCGGCAGCTGCGGGGTGAGGGCCGCAACGCGAGCCCGTACGCGGTCGGCGTGCATGGGTTCGCCGCCGGACTCGAACTTGTCGATGGCTTCGGTGTAGAAGCGCAAAGCGGCACTACCGGTCGGGTCGGCGTGCTCGGAGGCCTGGCCGAGAACCTCGTTGGCGTCGGCCTGCCAGTAGTCGGATCCGCTGGTCGCGAGGATCTTCAGGGCGGGGTACACCGCGGCATAGGTGGATGCCGGCTGTTCGCCTGTGAGGAGCGCGCGCCCGAGGAACGTGATGACGCGGGCGTGACCGACCGTGTCGTCTGCGGTCTTCATCAGTTCGGCGGCCTTTTCGTGGTGGCTGATGGCTCCAGACGGATCGTCGAGCTCGACCAGAACCTCGCCGATGCGTCGATGCCGCAACGCGAGACTGCGTGGGTCTTCGAGCTGTTCGGCGAGAGCCAGGGCCTGCCGGTAGTACTTCATGGCGGCGTGTGGCTGCTTCGCGAACTGGTGGGCCCGGCCGCAGATGGACAGGGCGGCCGAGAGGATGCGGGGCTCGTCGGCCGCCCAGGCGTATTCCAGTGCGAGTTCGCTTGCCTGGAAGGCTTCGGTGTGGCGCTGCAGACTCGACAGCGCGTAGGCCGCACGGCTGTGGCACACGGCGAGGGTTCGAGCCTGATGATCCTCAGGGAGGTGCTCGGCCGCGGCGAGGGCGAGGGTCTGGGTCGCCAGTTCGTTCTCGTGGTCTCCGGTGAGCCGGTGGAGTGACCACAGCGGCTCGGCGAGCTGAAGGACGAGGTCATGCCAGCCGTGGTCGTGCGCGGCGTTGAGCATGGCGGTGAGGCCGCGGAGGTGTTCGTAAAACCAGGTCTTCGCGTGCTCGGCGGATTCGTACAGCTGGCCCGGCTTGGCATAGGCGGGGGAGATGCGGAAGCTGTGCGGCTGGGTGGCTTTGTCCGCCATCGTGGCGCGGGTCGCGTACCACCCGATGACCAAGCGGTAGGCGGGGAGACTTTCTGATGCAGGCTGCATGATCGTGGTGAGCTTGATGTGGTGCTCGTCGACCTGGCTGGCTTGGCCGGCCTGAGTCCATTCGGCGATGATGGCCGCGCCGAGGATGGGATCGCCGACGACATGGTGGACGAGGTCGTGAGAGACGACGTCGGAGGTACCGGGCATCCCGGTGAGCGTGCGCAAGGTGCCCTCGGCGAGCTTGGGCAACTCGACGGCCATAAATCGCTCCGATGCGTTGTGCGGTAAGGAAATGGGGAGGCGCGAGGCGAGCGCGACGGTGCGGCCGCTCCCGGTTATCCGCTGTGAACAGCGGGTGGATGGTGGCGGTGGAAAGCTTCGGCTAGCGGCACGACAGCCTCGCCCAGCGCGTACTTCTTGTCGTCCGGCTTGTGTACGACGAAGCCAGCGGCCGAGTGCTCAGCAAGCAGGTGATAGGTCGTCGAACGGGGCAGGTTGAGCTCGTGAGCAATCGTGGCCGCCGCCATCGGACCGTCCTTGGCAAGCAGGGACAGCACCGCGAGGCCGCGGCGGAGCGCGGGGATATGAGTCATTTGCTGGACTTCCTGGCGAACGGACCGAGCGGAAGGCGGGACTAGATGAACGGGACGGCGCGGCGTTCTTGTTTAGCCGCGATGACTACGGCGTGCAGGTGAGGTCAGGAGATGGTTGTGGTGCGTTGGTGTCGACGTCGCCACAGCTGGGCCTGGATTCGCCGGGCACTGTCCTGAGCACGTCCGCCTCGGCCAGGTAGAGGCGCCCGAGGTCGATCAGCAACGTGCCGAGTTCCTCATAGTGCGCCGACCGCTCCAGGTCGGGAGCCAGGCCGCACGTCTGCATCATGTTCCTTGCGAGCATCTCGCCGAACTGCGGATGCGACTTGACGACTTCACGTGTAAGTCGCTGCAGTGAAACGCGTAGGAGGTCCTCGGTCAGGATTTCCGCAGCCATAGCGGGATCCCCTCGTCATCGGTCGAACTGGTGCGTGGTCCGCCAGGTTCGGTCTTGGCCCTCACTGCGGACTTCTTCCCTGGGGGCTGTAGTGCTCGGCTGTCCACTCTTGAAGGAAGTCGTCGTTCCAAGGCACGACGAGCACCCAATGGAGTGCCACGTGGACCGGCACCTGGTAGTCGAACAGGACATCGCCGGGACACCGCGGCCGCTGTGCTGATGGGCCACCGCGCACGCGTCGTATTTCGGAAAGACCGGACTCCGGCAGGGTGACGAGATCGAAGTACTCACCGCTCGGCTTGATGAGCGCACCCACAACGCCGCCGTTGCAGGTGATCATCGGGAGGTGCCGCCAGCCTTCGTCTTTTGCCTGCTGGATGCTCACACCGAACGGGTCCGGCGGCAGAGGTTGATCATCCTGTGGAGTCGCGCTGGTCACTGAGCTGCCCGCCTCGCGCGCGACTGAATGATCTGCTCGTGCTCGCGCGCTTGTGCAAGAAAGATTCCCAGCCGCACCAGGAAGAACAGCCCCGCGAGAGCTATCAGTCCAATTTGGATAGCAAGGCTCATGTCGAGATCCGCTCACCCACAACCGCCGATGATGCAGCCTGCATCACGTTCAGCTTGGCGTTTTTGAGGCGGTATCGGAGGTTGCCGATCTGGTAACTCCACAACACGGCGAGGCCACCTGCCGGAGCTATGAGGGTCACCGGGTTGTCGACACCGGACAGAACGACGATGTCGCGGTGCCGTCCGACCGCGTCCGTGCATGGAATCTCGACCCGGCGGAGGTTGGGCGCTGGGGGGAACTCGCCCCGCTCGCCGACGAGCGCCCCTGCTGCGTTGAACGCCGCCGCACGTAGCTCGTCGCGGAGGTCATCAACTTGAAGGCCAGAGAGTGTGGCTACTTCACCTGGGGGAATGGTGAGTGCTACCTGCTCATCAGCCATCCTGGAGATGAGGACGTGGCGCGACCTGCCGGCCACGTCGTGGCATCTCACGGCCACCGCTCCGATTAGGAGATCGATCTGCCGTCTGCCCAAGAGGTACATGCGTACTCCCGACGTTTCTGGAAGTGGAGTCCAGGCCCGGGCTCTCGGGGATCGGAAGGGCCTGGACTCCACGCATGCCAGCTCAGCGATCAGGAACAACTACGCAGTACGTCGGGGGAGGACGCACTTCAACCGCCAAGTCGGCTACGGCGCCAGCTTCAGGAGCCGCACAGTTTGATCCTACGTAAATATTTACGTAGGTCCATACACCGAACGGGTGGGGTCGATGTGCGCGGGGTGTAGTCGGGTGCAGACTTGACGCCAGAGCGATCAACGAGAGGACGGCAACGTTGACGGATCGCGATGATCCACTCGCTGTGCGGTGGCTGGTGGGCATGGAGCTGAATCGTGCGCGCAACAAGGTGAAGAAGACGGTCGCCGCAGCCGCCAAGGTGATCAACTGCTCTCCGGGCAAGATCAACCACATGGAGAGCGGCCGCAATCAGCAGCAGCCCTCCGAGGTCACGGCCCTGATGAGGTCGTATGGCGCTGATCAGGCAGACATTGACCGGCTCGCGTCACTGGCGGCTAATGCTGGAGAACAAACGTGGTGGGCACCGTGGACGGACGTCGTTCCCGACTGGCTCAAGACGTTCGTCGGCTTGGAGGGCTTGGCCCGACGCGCACTGACGTACAGCTGCCTTGTGATTCCAGCGCTCTGGCAGGTCGACGGCTACTCGTTGGCGGCCACGGAGGAGAACATCCGTGTTCGTCGTGATCACTCAGAGCGACTGGTCGCCTTGCGCATGGAGCGTCAGAGCAGGCTGTTCAGCAAAGAGAACCCGCTGCGCTTGAGTTCGTTCATCGAGGAAGCGGTCTTGGATCGGCCGATCGGCGGCCCTGAGGTGATGAAGGCCCAGTACGAACATCTGCTCCGGATGATCGAGGGTGAGCCCGACCTTCCGGACGGCTCGCCTGAAGCGCCGCTGCGCGAGATCCGGGTGGTCAAGACGTCTGTGGGTCCTCACGATGCTCTTGTGGGGCCGTTCACTGTCCTTGAGTTCGCACAGGCCCAACCCATCGCCTACATCGAGATCGTGAACGGGGCAATCTACGTTCAGGATCAAGATCAGGTCGACGGGTACACTCGCTCCATTACCCAACTGCGCAAGAAGGCACTTTCTCGCGAGGAGAGTTTCGCGGAGATCAAGATGCGGCTGGACGCAGTGGCCTGATCGCCCGGAGGAAGTCATGCTTACCCCCAAGCGCCGCGCTGGGTGGCGCAAGTCAACGTTCAGCGACCAAGGCAACGGCTGCGTTGATGTCGACTTCACGACCGATGGTGTGGAGATGCGACACAGCAAGATCGCTGACAGCCCAGTGTTCCCGTTTACGAACGAGCAGTGGATCGCGTTGCTCGATGAGGTAACGAGCGGCGAACTGACCAACCTGAACGGCGCCGTCGAGGTGACTACAGAACCGAATGCCTGGACGGTTCGAGAGCGAGCGTCTGGGCAGACGCTGGTGTTCACGGACGACGAGTGGGTGGCGTTCCGCCTCGGTGCGGCCGGCGGTGAGTTTGATCCCTCGCAGCCAGCGATCGTCGCAGCCCTCGCCGCGGCCAGCTGACCAGTTCACTAGGAGAGGGACGCTCCACTACTGTGGGCGTCCCTCTCGTCATGCAGGCTGCATGACGAGCACGAGAGGCGGGACCAGTTGCCGTTCAACGCCGGTTCAGGCCTGGTGGCGTCCCTGTTCCTAGGCAACGAACTTTCTGCGGCGTGCTGCTACGTCCGTAGGAGCGAAGGCGCCAGGGTCTCCATCGACCAGCACAAGGACCGCATCCCCCTTTTGCCGTGGATGCGGAACGCACCAGCTTCGGCGGGCAAGCGCGCTGGTGATCCTGCTTGAACGGAACCTACGTCGCAGGGGTGTCCACGTTCACGCCCAGCACCTTCGTGCCCACCTGCCACGCGCCCTCAAAGCAGGCATGGTTCAGGGCCCCGCAACCTTGGGACTGGTCACGGGGCCCTGATGAGTACCTCCTGGTTACGTGGATTCCCAGGCGGCACCCTCGCGGGCGTCGACACTGCAGGGCCTCCAGTTCGCCGTAGCTGACTCCGTCGTGCGTGGTCGACGCGAAGCTGTGGAGTTGGTCAGCGAGTGTGAGTCGCAGCGGTGGTGCCGTAGCGGCGTTCGATCCAGGCGGTGCGGTGCTGGGCCTGTTCGTCCACGGTGCCGATGGTGGAGGGGTCGGCGTCTTGGAAGATGCCGGGCTGGGCACTGCGGCCGGCGTCGGTGAGTTCGCTGACGGTGGTGGACTCGCGCTGGCGGTCGGGGTCGAGCACGGTGTGGTCGCGGCGGGCGGCTGCGATGGCGAGGTGCCAGCCGCGTTGTTCGAGTTCGATGCGGGCCAGCAGAAGCGCTCCCCAGGTGCTTCCTGCGGTGCAACTGACGGTGGGTTCATCGTTGATGGTCACGCGGACTTCCCAGCGGGTGTCGCCGGCGGGGTCGCCGGCACGGACTCCGGGGCCGTGGCGAAGTAGTTCGATGGCGGCTGGGGTGGTGTGGGCGTGGTCGCCGGGGTGGAACGCGCGCACGGTGCGGGCGGCGAGGGTGCGGGTGTTGTTGTCGCTGGTCATGTGTGTCCTTAGCTCGGGTAGGGCTCGTAGTACGGGTTGTCGGTCCACGAACCGGGCACCTTGTAGCGCTCACCGGTCTCGGGGTCGACGCGGACGAGGTAGCCGCCTTTGATGCGTTCGCGGGCGATGCCGCCGGGGTGGGCGACTTCGCCCTCGTCCTTGATGAGGACCCTGAAGTCGTTGGGGCGGCTGGACTCGACGTCGATTCCGCCTCGCATGTCGAGCTCCAGGACGAACATGCTGTCAGGGTCCTGGACGGTGTGCCGCATCCACAGATCCTCGTCGGTGGTGGTGCCGACGTAACCCGATTTCTCGTTGTTGAGCACGTACCTGTCGAAGTTCCCGAGTTCCTCGTTCCAGGTGGGAAGCCCCTCCTCGAACACTTCGCTCATGTCGCGACCGGACTCCACCCGGTAGAGCGGGCGGACGTCGTCGGGGCTGCGCCAGGCCAGGTCGTCGGGCAGATTGCGCAGGTCGATGTCGGGGTTGTGGGCGTTGTGCCACACGTCGATCTGCGTTTGCGGGTCGATGTGCCGTACCGGCGGAAGATCGGGTTCGCTGCTGGTGGGCGGGCCGAGTTCGGCCTCGCGCGGCGTGTGTGGTTCTGGCGTGTCAGCGCGAGGTTCCGGTGCCGGATCGGCCTTGGGAGGTGCGAGGTCGGCGGGTCGTGCGGGCTGGGGTTCAGGCCGGTCGGTATCGAGTCTGTGGGCGAGGGAGTTCCCGCGGTCGGGAAAGCCTTCTCTCATGTCCTGCTTGAACTTCAGGTTGTCCTCAATGGACCGTTGGATGCGTTGGCCGACGTCGTGGCTGATCCGCTCAGGGGAGTTGATCGGTGGGGGAGTGAGAGGCCGTTCTGGTGGCGGCTGCACCGGCCGGAGCTCCGACGGCGGCGCAACCGGCGGTGGCGGCTCGGCGGGGTGCGTCCGTGTGGGCGGCGGTGGTGTGGGGTGGCCGACCTGCGGAGGCTGGCTAATCGGTGGTTGAGGGGTCGGGGTGACGCTGGAGGCCGTGGTGGTGTCGGGGCTGCGCGATGCCGCCCACGCGGCCAGGTCGTCGATCCTTTTGCTGAGGTCGCCGCCGTATGACTGGGCGATCTGAAGGGCCGCGTCGAACCGGTAGTCCGGCCCAATGCCGCCAATGTCGTCGGTGTGGCGCCCGGCTTTGGACGCGTCTTGGGCGAGGTTCTCGCCGACCTGGGTGGCGTCGCGGCCCAGTACTGAGCCGACCTTGCGGACTCCGCCGATTCCGGCTTGTCCGAGACCCCACAGGCCGCCGCTGGCGGTGTCGACGGCGGCGTTGAGCGTGGTCTTGGCGGCGGTGCGGCCGGCGAGTGCGGAGCCGCCGGTGGCGATGCCGAGCGCGACGTCGGGCAGGAGCTTGCCGAGGGCTTTGCCGGGTGAGTCTTTCCAGGTTTCGGCGTCGAGCATGCCTTTGATCAGCTGCTCGGGGTTCTGCACGCCCGTCCACAGGCCCGAAGCGATCTTGTTCATGTTCTCGTACATGGCGGTGGGGTGGGTGATGTTGTACGGGTCGAACGGGTTGATCATGCGGGCCATCGAGTTGATGCCCTTGACGCCTTCCCAGACGCCTTCGACGATGTCGGTGCCGCTGGTCAGGGCGTATCCGGCGGCGTCGGCGATGTTCATGCCCAGTCGGTCCCACCAGTCGGGTTGAGCTGGTGCCTGAGAGATCCACTTGGTGATGACGCGGCCGCAGGCGTAGCCGGCGTCGGTGACGCGGCGGCGGGCGTCCTCGAGCATCTGCTCGGCCTGTTTGCGTCCGGCTTCGCCTGGGTCGGAGTAGACGGGCCGGGGGCCGGGGTCCTGGCCGGCGTCGACGACCCGGTTGTAGACCTCGACGCGCTGATTGTGCTCGGTGACGGCTTTCCTGGTCGCCTCGCGCGCGCCCTGCCACATGTGCAGGGCCCGGCCGGCCTCGGATTGGGAGGAGTCGAGCACGAGCCGGTACTGCACGAGGGCGGCGGACATCTCCTGCAGGCCGGTTCCGGCGTCAAGCCACTGCTTGGGCTTGTCGGAGATCCGGGCACGGAAGTTGTCGGCGGCCTGGCCGGTCCAGCTCGAGGTCTCGATCGCGGCGAGGCCTTCGCCGGCCAGTGTCATCGCGTCGCCGAGTGTGGCCATCGCGGTCGCGGCCGCGGTGATCTCGCCGGGTTCGCCGGCGATGAGTTCGGTGGCGTTCGTGGCGTCGGCGAGCTCGCGGACGTCGCCGGCGATGCCGTGGTAGCTGCTCATCGCGGGGCCTCCGGCCGGCACTGCGCGCCGGAGGGGGCCTGCTGCTGTCCGAGAGGGTTGGCCAGGAACGTCATGTCCGCCAACGACTTCAGCGAGCTCAGGACCTGATCCTCGGCGCGCTGGTAGGTCGACCGTGTGTCGGCCAGCGCCTGCACGAACTCCTCGGTGCCCTCGATGAGGCCACGCACCCACCAGTGGTAGCGGTCCAGGACCTCGTCGAGGCCGTCTGTGATCACCTGGTGGCCGGTCTCCTCGAGGTCGAGCTTGAAGGTCACGACCGTCTGACCGGAGCGTTCTTGCCCGTGGTAGCCCGCTTTGCGCAGCTCAGCGACCGTGTTCGTGATGCCGGTCTCGGCGGCTTTGAGCGCGTCGAGGTCGACGCCGAAACCGCCGCTCATCGAGTGCCCCCCGATGCCGGGCGTGGTTCGAGTTCGGCGACGTCGCCGGCGCCTGGTGGCCGTGCCGGTGTCCTCGTGGCGGCGTGGCGGAGTCGGGCCTGCTCGATTTCGTCGAGCAGCCGCGTGCCGGTGCTGACGAGCTCGTCGACGCTCTGGCTGGCGGCCAGGAACGCGGAGCTGATAGGCAGCGCCGGAATGTCGTGCAGCAGCCGCGGCAGCAGGTCGTGCTCGTCGGCGATCGCGACCAGGCCGGCGGTGACCAGGGCGGCCTCGGCCTTCATGTCGGTGAGCCGTGCGAGACGGCCGGAGAGCACGGTGAGCCGCGGGTCGATCGGCGGCGGCGCGGTCACGTCTGACCGCCGGGGAACGGCAGGACTCGCGCGTGCACGATGGGGGAGACCGGCGGGAAGGTCATCATGTGCGGGCTGTGCGGGTCCAGGACCACACCCAGGCCCGCGGGCAGCACGGGCAGCAGCAGGTCGAGCACCTCGGCGCCGAGCAGCGTCATGCAGCTCTGCTCGGCGCCCACGACGGAGGTCAGCCGCTGCACGGTGCTGAACACCTGCAGCCAGGTGCCCATGCCGGGCACCTCGACCGTCGTGACGGCGGGCGGGTCGATCTGGCGACACAGCAGCACCGGGGTGGCGCGGAACGAGGCGAGCACCCGGCGAGGGTCGCCTTTTCCCTGGTAGAAGGCTTCGGCTTCGCGGACGACCGCGAGCTCGGTCTGGTTGCCGGTGGCGGGCATCGTCTACTCCCCGTCTTCCAGCGCGTCGTGCAGGGCGATGGGCCGGGCCTTGGGGCGCACGATCACGCGCGCGTGCGGGAGGCCGTGGTCGAGCTCGAGGCCGACGTGCTCGGGCAGCTGCCGGCGCAGGTCGGAGCCGCGCAGGGTCCGGTGCCACACCTCGTCGTAGCCGTGGCGGGCGTCGGGCAGCAGGTTGTAGGCGGTGTAGGCGTGTACCCACTGCTGGCCGGCCGTGGTGTGTACAACGAAGTCGTTGGAGTCCGGCTCGGTGGCGACGTAGACGACCGCCCAGTCCATCTGCTCGGCCAGCCCGGCGGTGCGGACCTCCGCCTGCTGTTCCTGTTCGGCCATGCGCCGCAGGTCGGCGCCACCGGGTGCGGGCGGGCGCGGGCCGTTGACCGGTTCGAGAAAGCTCATCGTGACCACCTCCCGGTAGGGTCGATCCGGTGCTGGTCGCGGGCGGTGGCGCTGATGGCGGCGACCGGGATCACGACGTCGACGACACCGGCCTCGGGCGCGAGGAACCGGGCCTGGGGGCAGAACCTTGTGATCAGCCGCCGCGCGCGGACGTTGCCGACGTCGAGGTAGGCGCACAGGAAGTCCAGCTGGGCCAGCGTCGCGATCTCGGCGAGCAGGGCGCCGATGAGTCCGCCGAGCCCTGTGCCCTGCCACGCGTCCTCGACGAGGAGCACGACCTCGGCGGTGGCGTTGGCGGTGGGCAGGATCGACCCGGCCGCCAGCACGCGCTCGCCCTGCCACGCGAGCACCGTGGCCTGGTCGTCGGTGCCGCAGACGGTGTCGAGGTAGAGCTCGACGGCGGTGACCGTGCGCATGTCACCGACCAGCTCGGCCAGCTCGTCCACCTCGGCCGTGGTGGCGGCCAGGAACCGGGCGCGCAGGGTGGTGTCGCTGCAGCGGGCCAGCATCGCGCGCAGCGCGGGACCGGCGTGCGGGGTGGCCTTGCGCAGGTAGACGGGTTCGAACAGGGGCGGGGGAACGTTGCTCATGCCGCACGCTCCAGCGCCGTGGGGTCGGGGTGGACGGTGCCGTGTGGCCAGCCCAGCGCCGCCAGCGGCGTGTCCACGGGGAAGTCGCGGACGAAGAAGTGGTCGCCAGCCCAGGTACGGACACTCGCGTGACCGGGATCGGCGAGCTCGGTCCAGGGCGCCACGCTGTCGGGCGGCGCGTACCAATCGCCATTGGCAGCCCACGCGAACAACCGGCATCCCTGGGCCAGGCGGGTCGGGGTGGCCGGCCGGTAGCGCTCGCACGCGGCCAGGTCCGCGCGCACGCGCGGCAGGATCCGCTCAAGGAACCGGGTGTCGTAGCGCAGGTCCATGGCCAGGCCGCCGAGCTCGATCAGCGCGTCGGCCAGGCCGGCGTCTTCGAGGCGATGCAGCGGCACCGGCGGGTCGAGATGCGCGGCGCGCGAACCGGAGACGATCACGCCGTCCAGGGCGATGTGCTGGGCCTGCAGCCGCACGGCCAAGTCGAACGCGACGAGGGCGCCGAGGCTGTGACCGAACAGCGCGAGCCTTTCGACCTCGCCGTGCCGGGTGAGCAGGTCGTACGCGACCTGCTCGGCGATCGACTCGACGCTGAACTCCTGGTCGCGCCACGCGGTACTGCGGGGCAGCACGACCGTGAGGAGCTCAACCTCGTCGGGCAGCTCTCGCGCCCACCGGTTGTAGACACCGGGGCCGGCGCCGGACCACGGCACGCACACCAGCCGATGAGTAGCCTGCGGCCGCGACACCGGGCACAGCACATACGCCCGTGATGGTGCATTCATCGCTGAAACTCCCCCCAAATTTTCCTTTGAGAGCAGAGCGGGAAGGCAAAGGGGGCTGCGTCCGTGGCAGGGGTTTTGCCGATGTGGGTGTCCATCGACGGCAGCCGCTCAGCCCCCTTTTACCTCTCCCTCGTCTCCTCTCACCCCTCCTGGGGTCACCACCTGCTACTTCGGAGGTGTCCAGCCCCTCGAAGCCCCGTCTCTCTGGCGGTAAACAGTGGCTGTGCACAGCATTGCGAGAATCAGCCTGGAGATCATCGAGTGAAGGACCTATTCCGGCCCACGAATTGTTTTCGGCCGGATCGGTGGTCAGACCTACGCCGTTCGTGGTCTGCCCGGACCGGCCTAGGTAACCGGCCTAGGTAGAACCGCGAAACAGTGCTCAGCGCTGGTTCTGCTCGCCCCACCAGCGGGCGATCCGCAGCCGTGAGCCGGTGCCCGAGACCCCGAGCTTGTGTCTGATGGCGTCGACGTGGGTGTCGATCGTGCGGATGGACAGCACCAGTTGCTCGGCGATCTGCCGGTTGGTCAGGCCGGCGGTGACCAGGCCCGCCACCTCGTACTCGCGGGCGCTGAGGCCGCCGGGTGGCTGGCCGCTGTGCTGGGCGGGTTCCGGCAAAGCCCGCAGGTAGGCGAGCACGCCGGTGTGGTCCAGGGTCGTGCCGTGCTCGAACGCGGCGCCGAATTCCTGTTCTCCGAGCCGGGCCTGTGTGGTGGCGCTCCACTGGTTGTGCAGCTCGGCGATCGGGCCGAGGCCGGCCATGGTGACGGTGGTAAGCCGGTGGTGGTGCGCGGCGCCGAGCAGTACCGCGGCTTGCTCGTCGTGCCGGCACGCCGCGGCGGCCCAGGCCAGAGCCTCCAGGCTCCATGCGGAGCCCCACAGGTCGCCGAGGGTCAGGTGCCGGTGCGCGGTGCCGGCCAGCAGCGTGGCCGCGGCCTGCGGGCTGCCGTGGCGTAGTTCGGTCACGCCGCGGCACCACGAGGCGTCCTCGGTCTCCCCGCGGGCGGTCGCGGCGTCGCCGAGCAGAGCGGCGGCCAACGCCAGCAAGCCGCGTCCGGGGTAGGCCGTGTTCGGCTCGGCGTGCTGGTCCCAGGTGTCGCGGGCTTGGCGCAGCACGGCGAGACTGCGCGCCTCGCCGGCGGCCAGCAGCTGGCCGCCGTGGCCGGCCAGCAGCCACGGCTGCAGCTCGGGCGGGCTGCCGAGTTGCCGCGCGATCGCCTCGGCTGCGGCCAGGTGGCGTTCAGCATGGGCCGGGTCCCCCTGGCTGAGGTCGAGCTGAGCGGCCAGCACGTGCCCAGCTGCCTGCAGCGCGTGTGGCCTGATCTGAGCGTCGAGGGTGCGCCACAGCAGGTCACGGGCCTGGTCGGGCTGCCCGGCGGCCAACGCCCAGCGGGTGCGGGCGAGTTCCACCGCCAGCTCGAGCGCCTGGTCGGCCTGACCGTCGGCGAGCAGGAAGTTCACCGCGGCGTGGAGGTTGGGCATCTCCAACTCGATGCGGCGCACCCAGCCGATCTCGTGGTCACTGCCGACCGCGTCGGTGGCCTGCCGGGCCAGGTCCAGGTAGTGCTCGGCGTGCGCCTGGCGCAGCTGCTGTTCCTCCTGGCCGCGCTCGCGCAGGCGCAGTACGCCGGAGGACCGCACGCTGTCGAGCATGTAGTAGCGGCTCGTGCCGGCCTCGATGTCTGCCAGCAGGATGGACTGATCGACCAGCCGGACGAGCAGGTGAGGCAGGTGGACGGCGTCGAGCTGGTCGTCCGCGCACACCACCTCGGCGCTGCGGGGATCGAACCCGCCGGGGAAGACCGCGAGCCTGTCCCACAGGCGTTGCTCGGCAGGCGTGCACAGCGCATAGGACCAGTCGTTGGTGGCGGCCAGGGTGCGGTGCCAGGGCTGCCCGCCGTGGGACTCGGCGTGCTGCCCGGTATCGAGCACGCCGAACTGGGTGCCGCCGTCGAGGTCGTCGACCAGGTCCTTGATGCCCACCACGCGCAACCGGGCCGCGGCGAGCGTGATGGCCAGGGGGACGCCTTCGAGCAGCCGGCACAACAGTTCGACGTCGGCGTCGTCGCCAGGCTCGGCGGTGACCGCCCGCGCCCGCTCCAGCAGCAACTGCGCGGCCTCGCTGCGCCCGTCGCGGGTGCCGAGATCGAGCGAGCCCACCGGCTGCAGATGCTCGCCGGGCACCTGCAGCGGGATGCGGCTGGTGGCCAGCACCCGAACGCCCGCCGCGGCCTGCAGTACCCGCCGCAGGAGTCCGGCCACCGCCACGGCGAGGTGTTCGCAGTTGTCGACCACCAGCAGCAGCCGGCGGCCGCGCAGGGCCGTGAGCAGGCTGTCGAGGCAGTTGCCCGGTTCGAGCTCGACAGCCACGCCGAGGGTGTCGAGTAGCAACTCGGTGATCTCGTCCGGCGTGGTGAGTTCGGACAGGGAGAGCAGCCACACCCCGTCCGGGTAGGCCGCGGCACCGGTCTGTGCGGCGTTGGCCGCCAGCCGCAGCGCCAGCCGGGTCTTGCCGATCCCGCCAGGCCCGGTGAGCGTCACCAGCCGTGCCTGCTCCAGAAGCCGCCGGACCTCGCCCAGTTCCCGGTGGCGACCCACGAACCTGTCGAGCTCCAGCGGCAGGTTGCCCGCCACCGGCGGGCCTGGTGGCTCGGGTGAGCCGGACCTCGGTGCCGGCGCGGTCCGGCCAGCCGAGCAGGTCTCCCCGGTATCGACGTGACTGGGCCAGGTCTCGGTGTCCGGAGCGTGTGCGATCTCGTTGCGTGCCAAGGCGTCCCCCGTCTGGCCGCGCGAACCCGACGACGTCGGCCGCGCTGGATGTCCCCCCGTGCTGACCGCCGATTGTCTGGATTCGCAGGCCCCGACCGCGTCGGTAGGGCTACTGGCAGCACCACTGCATTCGCCGCAGCGTGGACTTCCTGAGGTGCCCGAGCCGCCGCCACACGGGCCCTGAGCTGCCGAAACGCCGGGGGTTGAACAGATGTCGAGCGCAAAGGGACCCGCGAGGCCCGTAGGTAGGCCGCGCCAGCACCAGTAGGGCTACCCGTAGGCCTACTGATGACAGCGCCGCGACGACGCCATGACGATGTTGGTCAGGTCCCCCGCCTGCCTGCTCGACGGGCCGGCCGACACCGCAACCACGCCGACACAGAGCAGGAGTTGTATGCGCATGCCGAAACCGAAAACGCTGGTCACCGGGCTACGCGGCTACCAGAACCATGCCGCCGAAGCAGAGTTGCGCGAGAGCGGCACCGTCCATCTGATGCAGATCGCCGACGGTACCCAGGCGTACGTGGTGACCGCCGGGCTGAAGCAGTCCCGCCGGCTGCTGGCCGACGACCGCCTGAGCAAGGCCTGCACGCGGGTGACCAGCGTGCTCTCCGCGCAACTGGCCGCGACGGGGTGCCCACGCCCACTGAGCGGCATGTTCAACGATTCGATCATGTTCTCGGATCAGCCAGTGCACACCAGACTGCGGGCCCTGGTCACCGCCAGTTTCAACGCGCAGGCGACCAGACGGCTGGAACCGCGGGCCGAGGAACTGGTCTCGGAGCTGGTCGAGGCTCTGCCCGCCGGAGAACAGATCGACCTCATCAGCAGGTTCGCGTTCATCCTGCCGATCACGATCATCTGCGAGGTGCTCGGCGTACCGGTGCGGGATCGCGACCTGCTGCACGCGTGGACATCGGCCCTGGTGCTCGACGACCCGGCGCGAACGGTGCCGGCGTCGACGGAGATGACCGCCTACCTGGGGCAGTTGGTCGACCGCAAACGCCGCGAGCCCGCCGACGACCTGTGCTCCCGGTTGGTCCACGCGAGCATCGACGGCGACCAGCTCAGCGAGAGCGAGTTGCTAGGGATGCTGTTCCTGCTGGTCGTGGGCGGGCACGAGACGACCTCGAGTCTGATCGGCAATCTGATGCTGGCGCTGCTGACCGAGCCGTCACGGTGGCGGCAGGTGGTCCAGGACCCGTCGCTGATTCCCTCGGCGATCGAGGAAACGTTGCGGTGGGACCCCCCGACCGCCCGCGCCACCCACCGGGTCGCGACGCAGGACATCGAGGTCGGCGGCGAGATCATCCCCGCCGGCGGGATCGTCCTGGTCTCACTGAGCTCGGCCGGGCGCGATCCGCACACCCCGCGCGCCGACGAGTTCGACCTGCAGCGGCCCGCCATCCAGCATGTCGGCTTCGGCCACGGCATCCACAACTGCGTCGGTTCGCAGCTGGCCCGGATGCAGGCCGCCGCCGCGATACGGCAGCTGGCAGCCCGGTTCCCGACCGCAGAGCTGATGGACGCCAACCCGCCCCGGCTGGCGTCCTCGATCGTCGGAGGAGTCGCCGAGCTGCAAGTGAGGTTCACATGCGGCTGACCGGCGACGTGCGGCCGCGGCGCCTAGTGGCTCTGGCGCTGCTCGACGGAGCGGACCCAGTTGGTGAGCCCCGCCCGCGTGCCAGGGAACAAGCCCAGAATCAGGTAGATCTTCTGCACGTGGCTCTCCACCGTGCGCGGCGACAGCGAGAGCATCGCGGCGATCTGCTTGTTGTTCTTGCCCTGCGCGACCAGCCGCGCGATCTCCCACTGCCGCTCGGTGAGCCCGACCGCCGCGAGGTCGGGCCCGTCCTGCAGGGCTTTCTCCTGGGCGTCGGAGTCGCCGAGCGTGAGCCGCAGCGCGTCCTGAATTGTCTTCACCGCGGCACCGAGCTCGACCGCGTCCGCGTAGTCGTCGGCCGGCATCGTCTCGCGCAGGACCTTCTCGGCCTCGACCCGGAACCGGGTGTGCGGGATGTGCTTGGAGAGCTGGATGCCCGTGATCCGCTCGATCGACAGCGAGGCCCCTACCAGGATCGCGGCCATCCGAGCCGTGGCCTTGGTCAGGTTGACCGGCTGGACCAGCAGCCACGCCAGAGTGGGCAGGCTGAACACCGGCCCCCAGCGGTCGCCCTGTTCCATCTGCAGCCGCAGGTTCTCGATCACCATCTCCATGCCACGCCGGGGATCGCCGGCGCGGGCATGCGCGATGCCCACCGCCCACAGCCCCCACGTCCTCGACCACGGCGCCCCGACCCGTTCGGTCTCGGCGAGGAACCCCTCGGCGATCCGCAAGGCCTCGGCCCTGCTGTCCGCCGGCGCGTCCTCGCCGTCGTCGAGCAGCGCCGCGCTCAGGGCGATGAACATGTGGGCCATGTGCGCGTCGCCGCGGTACTCCTCGCCGAGCTCGGTGAACTGGTCGAAGGCCTGCCGCAGTGGTGGCATCGCGGCAGGGTTGGTGCCGTTCACGAAGTGCAGGAAGGCACCTCGGGCGAACAACACCGCCGGCACCGCGACGCCGCTGCGTTCAGCGTGCTCGGTGGCCTGGTCCAGCAGCGCTTCCACCTCGGCGTGGTCCATGCCCAGGCAGATCGCGATGAAGGCCTCCATCGCGAGTGCCGAAGCACACAGCGGCGTGTCCTGCGCGGGGATCGCCTGCCGGATGCGCTGGAACCAATAGAGAGCTTCTGGCAGTTCCGCCGCGAAGAAAATCCACCGGCACCGTCCCAGACAGGCCATGATGACCTGCGCGATCTCGGCCGTTTCCGGCAAATCGAGCGCGTGGACTATCGCCGCGCGGAAGTTCGGCATGTCGGCGGAGATCCCGTGCAACAGGTCCACCTCGCCCGGTCCCGGCCAGTCGGTCGCGTCGGCCACAGCCCGGCTCAGGTAGTGGTCGCGGTGCCGGGTCCGCACGGCCGCCTCGTCGCCGCCGCTCTGGAGTTTGCCCAGCCCGTATTGGATCGTCGGCTCCAGCAGCACGTACCGGCTCCGGTCCGGGTCCGGGATGACGAGCGACTTGTCGACCAGGCCGGCCAGGGCGTCGGCGATGTCAGCGACCGGCAGCCGCTCGTCCGCGCAGACAGCCTCGGCCGCGGCCAGGTCGAAGCCGCCCCGCCGGAACACCGTGGCCCGCTCCCACAGCAGCTGTTCCTGTGGATCGCACAGGTCGTAGCTCCAGCCGAAACCGCCGCTCATCCGCTGGTGGTGGGGCAGGACCGTGCGCTCACCACGGTTGAGGAGCCTTTCCATGCTCGTCGCCAGGCGGTCCGCGAGCACGTCCACCGACATGCTCTGCAGGCGACTCACGGCCAGCTCGATGAACAGCGGAATGCCCGACACCAACCGCAGCATCCGCACCACGTGTGCCCAGTTGGCCTCGGTGACGCTCCACCCAGGCACCTTGGCGGCCGCACGGTCGATCAGCAGCTGCACCGACTCGGAGCTCAGATCGACCGGCAACTCCGCGGACGCCGGCACCTCCAGCGGAGGCACGGGCTCCAGCTGCTCGCCCGGAATGCTCAGCCCCGCCTGCGACGTGGCCAGCACGTGCAGCTGCGGCGCTTCGGACACCAGATTGGCGATCAACGTGCCGGCCGTGTCCCGCAAGTGCTCGCAGTTGTCCAGCACCAACAGCAATCGGCCCCTGCTCGCCACCACTTCGAGCAGCGCCTCGAAGTCCACCGCCGCCGCGGTGTCGCGCACACCCACCGCTTTCGCCACATGCGGCAGCAGCAGGTCCGGCACGTCCAGCTCCCGCAGGGTCACCACCCGCACGTCGTCGAAGAAGCGATGCACTTGATCAGCCACTTCCAACGCCAGCCTGGTCTTACCGGAACCACCCGCGCCGACCAGAGTGGTCAGCCGGGATTCCCTGACCAAGGGCCGCAACTTCGCCAGCAACTCCTGGCGGCCGACGAAGGTCGTCAGCCGCGTCGGCAGGCCCTCGGCCTCGCTCCTCTTACCAGGCATTTCCTCACGCTAACCCAGACAGGTGATGATCCGCCCTCACAATCGTGCACTCCGTGTCCAACCGCGCACGTAACGTGGCTCTCATTCCAGGCGGTCACGATTCACGCTGGTGAACGGCCATGAACACGGGGACCGGCGCGACGCCGGGAACACCCACGACGAACCCGGCGCTGGCGCAGGCCGTGCTCACCGGGCACCCCGGCCACCGCAACCACGACATCGAAGAAACCTTGCGCGCGGCCGGCCCCCTGCACCCGGCCGTGCTGCCCAACGGCGTGCGGATCTTCGTCGTCACCACCGGCTACGAACGCACCCGCGCCTTGCTGGCCGATCCCCGGTTCAGCAAGGACTCCCAGTTGTTGACCTCGACCATCCACGCCCAGGTCGGACCCGGCGAATTGAGCGGCATGTTCGGCGAGTCGATGCTCATGTCCGACCAACCCCGCCACACCCGGCTGCGCACGCCGGTCGCCGCCGCATTCACCCCACGGCGCGTGGCCGCGATGCGATCACAGATCGAGCAGCTCGCCGGCGACCTGCTCGACGCGGCCGACACCGGCGAGCCGCTCGACCTGATCCAGGCCCTGGCCTTCCCGTTGCCCATCACCGTGATCGGCGACCTGCTCGGCGTCCCGGCCAGCGACCACCACCAGCTGCGCGGCTGGACCGAACAACTGATGGGCGACGACGAAACCATCACCGTGCCCGCCTCCCAGGCCATGACCGGCTACCTGCAGGACCTCATCGACGGCAAACGCCGCCGCGGCACCGACACCGACCTGCTCGGCGCCTTGATCGCCGCCACGGACAGCGACGATCGGCTGACGCCGGACGAGCTGATCGCGATGGCGATGCTGCTGATCGTGGCCGGCCACGAGACCACCACCAACTTGATCGGCAACTTGGTGTACGCGCTGCTCAGCGACCCCCACCGGTGGCACGAGGTCACCACCCAACCCGCCCTGATCACCGCGGCGGTCGAGGAGACCCTGCGCTGGGACCCGCCCGTCCGGCACGCCACCTACCGGGTCAGCACGGAATCCATCGACATCGACGGACACCTGCTGCCCGCCGGCGAAATGGCGCTGATCAACCTCGGAGCGGCAGGCCGCGACCCTCACAGCACCCCGCGCGGGCACGCCTTCGACCTGCACCGCGCCGGCGCACACACCACGTTCGGGCACGGCATCCACTTCTGCCTGGGCGCCTCACTGGCCCGCATGGAAGCCGAGATCAGCCTGGCGCAGCTCACAGCCCGCTGGCCCGCGGCACGACTGGCTAGCACCACCCCGCCAGGCCGCACCGACTCGGCGATCATGAACGGACTCACCACGCTGATGATCACTACCGACCGCTGACTGCGCGTTCGCCACAGGCACTGACTTTCCGGCGCCACCTGGCTTCGCGCACCTAGGCCTATCGGCAATCGGCGTAACGTGCCTGGTCGCAGGAGAGATGCAGGGGCAAACCCTGGGACTGAGGGAGCAGAGTGGAAGTAGGTGACGCGGCGGCATGGTTCGCCGTTGCCGTCGCACTGATCGCGGCGTTCATCGCGCTGGGAAACGCGAACTCCGCGAAGCGGCAAGCCAACGCGGCCGAGTCTGGCGTTCAGGAGGCGAGGCGAAGTGCTGCGGCATCAGAGGCCCAGGCTGAGGCTGCAAGAGCCAGGTGACCCTCATGCGAGAGCAGCTAGCCCTTGGTCAAGCTGAACGCCTCGAACGGGACCGCTTGGAACAGCGAGAGGCCCTAGTGGCGGTGATCAACGCACCTAGGCCGTGGATCCGCGCTGCTGAGACTGCCGTCTCCACTTACCGCAACTTTCCGGCTAGCGAGGCCGTACGCATGGACGGAGTGCAGAACTACGATCCAGCCTCCGCAGCCTTTGATCAAGCGTTGGTGCAGGCAAGCATTGCCGTGACGGACACCGAGCTGGCCCGGCTCGTGACCGTGATGATCCGCATCAGGGGCCCCATGGCCGAGCAGTTCGCTTCCTTTCACTCCTGTTCTCGGGATGCGGACGGTAAGGCTTCCCTTGACCTCGTCTATAAGGCCTATGCCGTGCCGAGTGCCATGGCCGGGATGCGGGAACAGCTAAAGCAGTTGGCAGTTCAGCGGTTCGTCGCCAAGCCATCCGCTCAACAGTCGACAACCAGCAGCACTGATGCCGGACAGGCGTTCATGCTCCGACGACACAAAGATGATCATGGTGACGTATCGCGCCGCGTGGGTACCGGACGACGATTCCGGCCTCACCTTTGACGAATTGGAGGCACCGGTGGTCGAGTGGATCGAGCAGATGAGCGCCGAAGCTGGAGTGGCTCCAATCCTGGTGGTCAACGCTGTCCAGTCAGCCGCTGGCCCAGGGATAGTTGCCGAGTTCGGGCGTCGCTACGGGTACACCACACCGAGGACGAAGGACCATCCGGCCTCCGGCGTGCCCGTGCTGGCCTTCCGGCCGACGCTGGAGGCGTTCGACTACGCGCAGCAGTTGGCGCGAGGGTCAGCTCTGTGCGTCATCGAGGGCATGAGCTTCCCCTTGGCGATGTGGGCGGCAGAGGTAGGCGCAGTCAACTTGCTGGCCCCAGCCGCCGCCGCACCGACCCTGGACCCAGCACTGAAAAAGGACTTGGACAGCATCCACTTCTTTGGGCGACAGCAACGGCTGGTCTGGCCCCGATGAGCGTGACCAAGCCCGCCGGTTCCTCCAGTTGTGGCGAAACCAGGGCGAGCTGGATGCCGACATGATCTGCGGCTACATGCAGGCGAAGGGCGTGCACGCTCGCGGCATTAAGCGGTTGCGCAAGATCATCGACACGATGAACGACAACTGACCGCCTTGAGGCGGGGAGCACGCGCCTTGCATCTCGCCGCACCTTCCGCCGGCCAGTTTGAAGCACAAGGCCACCTCGACCAGAGAAGGACAACGATGCGCGTAGCGGAAGAGGCTAAGCCGCTGTTCGACGTGGGCGACTGGATCGCGATGGGCGCCGCCGCGGTTGCGGTCCTGGCGATGGCGGTTGCCATCTGGCAGGCGTGTGAAGCGCGCAAGTCACGCAAGGCAACCGAGAAGCAGGCCACCACCGCCGAGAAGGCTTTGGCCGAGGCCAGCAGATCGGCGGCAGCTACAGAACGCGCGAACGAGATCACCCTCCTAAGGGACGCCGATCAGCGAGCTGACCGTGAAGACGCCGCCGTAGCTGAGGCACGCCAGGTCCGAGGCAAACTCAACAACATGGGTGGCCTCACTCTTGCCGTGACCAACCACGGACCCGCGACTGTCCACGATCTTGAAGTTGAGTCCGTCGAGGCGATCGGGTTCCCTCACCTGAAGTGGAGAGCCAAACCCGGGATGGCGCGAGACAGAACCACTTGGGAAACCCTTCGATTCGAAGAGACAGTTCGGTTCTATGTCGACTTCATCGACGAGAGTGGCGGAGCCCACCGCGCCCCAGGCCGGGAGTACTACTTCACGATCAGCTACACCACCTCCACCGGGCGCTGGCGAAGGACGGGCAACGCAGAACCAGTACGAGTCGAGCAGTCCGGTCCGCAAGGCCAAGGGCACGAAGAATCCAAGGACCTCGCCGCCGCCTCGGAGTCCGATCGCGCGCTCCGACTTCTTCGCGTGCTTGCTGACCGCATCGCGACCGGTGCGAGGCTCAACATCAGCGCCCTACCTGAGCAGCTCGGCCTGCCCAAGGCCGATGTACAGCTGGCGTTGCGGCACCTTGACGAGAGCGGCTACATCAACGCGCTGACGGGGAACGACATGATTCAGTCGGTGCACGAGATCACCGTCTCCGGTTACAACGCGTTGGAACGCAGCGGCTTTTGAGCGGAAGCCGAGCGGTTCGCCCGTGTCAGCTCGGTCCCTTGCCCTTCGCCAGACGCGGGGCCAGCCGGTGGTTGGGGGTCGGCAGCAACAGCAGCTCGTTCACGACCATCGCTAGCGCGTCGGTGAGTTCCCAGACGATCGCGTTGTCACGGTCCACGCGGATGCCAAGCGCGTCGTCCTCGTCGTGAAACCTGATCGAGTCGACCCAGCCGCCCGGCCACCGGTGAAAGCCGTCCAGGAACGCCTGTCCCTCGTGGGCGGAGCCGAACACACAGGTGACGGTCTCGTCGGTCTCTCTGATCAACCTCAACCGCGACCACAAGGCGTATGAGTGGACCGATGTGGCCTCAGTGCCCTTGGGGCCACATCGCCCTGAGTCGTCGTCCATGAGCTGCTTCCTGCCCAGTCGCATCGACACCGCCACTTGAGCGCACGCCCGAGGGAACGGCGCGCCTGGCCCCGGTCGGCGAACGTGTGGCCCACTAGACCATCGTCGTCTTCGATCAGCGTGGCCGGGGGGGGGACTACACACGACGCACCGGTCTGTCATCACTCAGTCGAGTCGCCTCCATCCAGCCGCACGACCACGACTCTCTGTAGTCAAGTGATGGCTAGGCAGTAACAACTACTGACGTGACTCTCGTACAAGAGTGCCGACAGGCACTGAACACCTTGGAAGTCTGTTTAAGACTGCCGAAGACCGTAAAAGACCATGATTGACGATGAACAAGCATGGGTTGCAATGAAGATGAATCAAGCCCATCAAAGGCGAACGAAGACCAATCAAGGCAAACAAGCAACAAGACCGCCACGGAAGTAATAAGCCGCATAGTCTCCACGCAACCATGCACATAAAGGTTATCTATAGGCGTCCCAACAGGTGAATTACCCACAGTGACACCCTGGGCACCCCTCGCCGCAAGCTCTGTGCGCCATGCCTCTGAAGTGCGTAAACAGGAACTCTGAGGGGACGCCCCAAGGTTGCAACTCCCGGCGCGCATTGGCTCAGGTCGCGTTAGAGCAGCGAGATGAGATGACAAGAGGCCCCCTTTGGTCATACATTTCTGGAGGAACGATCGCACCGGCAGTCTGGCCGGAAGCGGCAGGCAGTCAGGGGCTCAAAATGACAGACACACGTGGTCCGCTGCGCGCATTTATCGACGAGTCGGGACAGCGCGCGAAGACCAAGTTCTCCAGTGATCACTTCGTGCTGAGCGCCGTGATCATCGCGGACGAGGACATGCCCAGGTCGACTGCACTACTCGCCCAGGTCCGAAGCGATCTGCGGAGGCGGCCAGGCGACGCCCTGAGCTGGAAGAACATCAAGAGTCACAGCCAGCGGCTCTACCTGGCGAAGGCGTTGTCCGAACAGAACTGGCTCACGGTGTCCAGCGTCGTCGTCTGTAAGCGGCACCTCACCGGCGGGGACAGCATGGACGAGGATCAGCTCTACCTGTACACCTTCCGCCTGCTGCTGGAGCGGCTGTCATGGTTTGCACGCGACCAAGGCAGGGTTCTGGAGTACACCCTCGCGCACATCGTCCGGTTCAAGATCGAGAAGCTGCGGGAGTACGAGAACCGCTTGCGCTCAGTACCGGACTGCCAAGTCGCGTGGCCCTTCCTCGATCCACACGGAGGACGGCTGGAGCAGCCCGCAACGCTCGAACAGCTCCAGTTGGCCGACGCAGCCGCGTCCGCAACCGCTGCTGGGTTCAACGTGGACGACTACGGCAACACGGAGACGCGATACCTGGCTGAGCTTGCTCCCCGCCTATACCGCCGTGGAGAAGCACCACTGACCTCGTACGGCCTCAAGATGCACCCGTGGCGAGACACTACAAAGGCCGCCTACCCGTGGGTGGCGGCCTTGTAGGGCGCGTCAGCCGCCTATGCCGCTCAAGACGGGTGCCAGTGTTTCCACCAGCAGACGACTGCCCGCGCACCTCGACTCTAACCCGGTGCCGGTCGACAGGCCAACGCATCTGACCAGCATCAGCCGATCGGCGCGCAGCCATTGTTACCCGCTGACCAGCGTAAACAGAAATACAGTAAGCGGCGTGCTTCCACCCATGTGGTGCACGCCGCCTGCCGGGCATCAGGCTGTGCTCGACCTAGCCGCGTGAGCGGTCAGCTCCGCGCACTCCAGACATCGCTGGAGGGGCTGCGATCCGCTCCAAAGTCGTCCCAGCGCCACTGAGTAGGACACCCCGGTCCGGCTGCACAAGATCCGGTCCGCGTGCCGATCCAGCACGAACGCGTGCGCGGCGATCGGTCTCCTATAGTGCTGGGCGCCTATCAGCTCGTAGGCCGAGCAGGGCTTGGAGTTGTCTTCCGTCATGGCTCTCCTTTGAGATGGGGATGCCGCTGATGGGTCCCTCACCCCTTAGCCGCGCAACCAGGCCGCGAACATGAGTACGGATGCACGAAATGCGTCCGGGGTCACATTCCGGTAGTGCTACAGCCCGATGCCGGCCACGAGCGGGTCGTGCGCATTACGCGGGCCAGTCGCGTCGCCTCCGCGGCCAGCAGCGGGCCCGCCTCGACAGGACCCCGGATCGCGGCGGATTCAACAGCGTCCTGGCCCAGGCGCGTGACGACATCGGCCGCGCCTGCCTTCCGGACGGGTAGATGCTGGTTAACAGCGTGCAGACTCACGTCGCCTCGTCTCATGGAGTGCCAGAGACGGGCGGAACTCACGAGGGGCACGGACACCCGTAGCGACTGCTGGACGTGTCCAGGGTGCCCCTTCCACCGCCTGGATACAGCGGTTTTCATGCAGACGACTGCTCCCACCCCGTGTGCAGCTGTTCGGTGATCACAGGCGCAGGGTGATCTGCACAGGCTCGCCGCCCTGCAAACGACTGTTTGCGGTACCTGCTGGGCCAGGGTGCGATGAGGGAGCCACTCTGACGATCGTCCAGTTGACATGACCAGCCCAAATAGAAGGGCTCTCACCCGCGTTGCCGCTGATGAGCGCCCTTACCGCTGAGTAAGGCCCATGTTGATCGGAGGGTCACGCCTCCGGGCAACACGTCTATACTGGGCTCGTCAAAATGCCAGATAGAACCACCCAGCTCAGCATGAGCCCCAGGGTTTGTCAGCCGGGAGCACACCTCGGCTATGCGACTTCTGGGGCTTTTTGCTGTGATCGAGACAGTAGCACGACGAACATCTCACAAAACCCCAACCAAGGCCGGGCGCTAACCGTCTCCCGGTCACCCGCAGGTCGATGCGTGAATGGGGTCACCCCAGGTCACTGGGGGTGTCGAGAGCGACCGGGGGTGTCGAGGGCGAGCGAGCTCACGGGCAACCTGGGAAGCAATCATTGCCGCTAGTGTTGCGGTAATAGAACTCGCCTGATTCATTTCCGTCAGAGTCGCGGATATAGATCCGCGAATTGATCACCATCAAAGTGTGGCAATTAGATCCCGCAACAATTGCAAAGATGCCGTGCCAACTTTCTTGTTTGCTACGCCGTGGTGATCGCTCGCGTTGCTGCGCGGCCCCTGAGTACGTACCTCAGATCAGCGAGACCACCGATGTAAGCCGGCCTCCGTCGTACCGATGCTGGTCACGGGTTGGAAGGGACTGGCCCGAGACACATGAGGGGGTCTCATGAACAAGGGGACGGGCGTCGGCGGACGGCGTCGTGAGTGGGCTGGGGCACCGTCGCGCGCGGTGTCTGCGCTGTCGGCCGCCGGGCTGTGCCGGGGGGCTGAGCGGGATTGGGATCGCGAGCTCGCGGTACGTCCTGTTTCTGTCCTGTCCGGTGTCCAGAACGGCCTTCCGGCCGCGGGAGATGTTCCGGCGGGTAGCGGGTGGCGGTGGTGAACGGCGGTTCGGTGACGGCCCCGGCCGGGGGGCTGGCTGTTGCGGAGCAGGTCCGGCCGCTGGCCACGATCGGTGTGGATCCGGGGCAGACGTGGACGGCGGCCGTGCTGCGGGTCGGGGACGCCGGTGTGCACGGCTGGACGATGGGGCCGGTAGACCGGTTCGGCGTGGTGATGCGGGCCGCGCTGAACGAGGTCGACGACTGGGAGGCGTTCGCGCGCTACACGGCGCGGCTGGTCGACGGCCTGGTGGAGCTCGTGGATTTCGCGATGGCGCAGTACGGCGAGGTCCGGGTCGCGGTCGAGGTGCCGCACGTGCCGATCGGCTACCAGCCGGGCTCGAGCAAGAGGTTCCAGAAGTTGCCGCTGCGGGACTGGATCATCCCCCGGCAGGTAGCGGCCGCGGTGATCGGGCAGTTCCCCGAGGCGAAGACGGTGCGCCCGGACGGGTACGGGTCGCGGCCGGCGTCGGAGTATCCGCAGGAGCTGCGCGGGAAACGGCCGCCGTCGTGGGGGCCCAACGAGACGCCGCGCTTCGAGCGTGACCACGAGAGGGCCGCGTACGACGTCGCGGGCGTCGCGGCGCGGATGCCGCGATGACCGGCCCGGCGGTCACCGACGAGCAGCAGGGCGAGGGCCCGCGCGAGGACGAGGGCCAGGCAGCCGCGCCGGTCCGGCCGCGGCCGCGGCGTCAGCGGCCTGCCTGGTTGCGGGATTGGCCGACGCTGCGGTCGGTGCTCGAGGCCTGGTGGTATTCGGTGGGCGGGCACGACCTGCGGGTCGCGATCTACGACGCACGCCGGGCACCGGGCTGGATCCTGCTCGGGTTCGTGGCGATCGCGTGGGTCGCCACGGACTTCACGCTGATCCCGGTCGGGGTCGCGGTGGGGGCGTGGCTGGTCATGATGTGGCTGACCCGCTGGCTGCACTGGTGGATCCGCCGCAAGGTGCGGCGGTGGTGCCGGCCGGTCATCGGGCTGCTGGCGCTGGGCTGGCTGGCGCTGGACGCAGGCGTGTGGGTCTGGGTGCTGGCCCTGGGCTTGTGGCTGATCGTCGCCGGGGTCACCGACACGTGGCGGGCCCGCAACCGGCTGTGCGCGTGGCTGCTGGTCTCGCTCGCCCGCTCGGCGCGTGTGGATCCGGGGGAGTTCGCGGCGCGGCGCCGGCAGTGGGACGGCAAGCGCCTCATGTTCGCCGAGATCCACGTCGGCGACTCGGTGCGGGTGGAGGAGCAGGCGGTACGGGAGCGCATCGCCTCGGCGGTGCGCTGGTCGATGCGCCACGCCGGCGACTACGCGGTCTCCTGGCCCGCCGGCAGGGCCGTGTTCGAGGTCAAGGCAGACCCCGCGCTGCCCATGCACGTAACCGACATGGTGTGGCCGTCCAACCTGCCCGGAATTCCCCTCGGGGTCACCGACGAGGAATCAGCGACCGGGTTCTACGAGGAACGCGACTCCGTCACCGGTGATGTGCTGCTGCGGCATCCGCTGCTGATGTACGACCCGAGCGACGAGAAGCACCTCCTAGTGGTCGGCGGGACCGGCGCGGGCAAGTCGCATTTCACCCGAGGCCTGGTGGCCCGGGGGTTGAAATACGGCTGGTTCCCCGGCGGTGTGTTCCTCTTCGACGGCAAGGGGAGCAGCGACTACATCCCGTTCGAGGGCCGTGAGGGCGTGCACTGTGTCGCCCGCGATCCCGAGGAGTGGCAGGCGAATCTGGAGCGGGTCTCCGCGATGATGCGGGCCCGCTACGAGGAGGACGCCGAATACCACCGCGGGAACCGGCCCAAGCCGCACCATCCCCGGTATCTGGTCGTGCTGGAGGAGGTCCAGGAAATCCGGTCCGTGCTCACCCCGAAAGTGCTCGACCCGATCCTGCAGCAGCTGTCCCGGCAGATGCGCGCGAGCAACGGCCGGCTGGCCGTGGTGACCCAGCGCCCGGACGCCGAGGACGCGATTCCCGGCGCTGTGCGGGACATGCTCGAATACCGCTACCTGCTGGGCTATGTGTCCCCGGTCGGCGCGCGAATGGTGCTGGGCGAGGACTGGCGTCGGGCGGTGGACGAATACGGCGCCGAACCGATCCCCGGTCGCGGATTGGCGCTCATGGGCAAACTGATCCGCATTCAAGGCATGCGGATCGATCTGCCCCGTGAGCACCCGGAAATGGAAAAGCTGTATCCGCCGAAAACCGGGCAGAGCACGCCCGGAGACGGCGGTGACGGAGGCGGTGGGGGTGGTCAGCCGCCGGAGGACGACCTGCCCAGCAACGTCATCCGATGGGCGCCACGCAAGGCCGCGGCCGCGGCCCAGGACGACGCCGGCCATGGCTCGGAAGCCGAGGCGCAGGCGCCGACACCGCCCACAGGAATGCCGGTGGTGCGGCCTGAACAGCTCGCCGCGCCACCGGCGACCGATGCCGCGGCTCCGGCTGTCGGCGATGCGGGCGGGCGACCGGGCCGGCGCCGCACCGTCTGATCGCCCCGCCGGCCAACGGCAACGGCCCCGTTCCTGACTGAAGGAACGGGGCCGTTTCGTATCTGCTGGGGCGCGGCTCGGAACAGTGGTTTACGGCTCGCACGCGATCCAGTCGGAAGATCTCTGGGGGCTATGCCCCCAGTATATCCAACGAGTCGTGCGAGGCGGTGGGCGAGAAAATTTCGAAGCCTGTTTCGAAATTCTTCTCGGCGAGCTGGGGGAGGGGAGCGGGGGCGGCTCCCCGAAGACCGGGGGGAGGTGGCGCGCTGCCACTGCGGACGCGGGCCCGTCGTCACGAGACGACCGTGGTGTGGACGAGGCAGCGGTCCGCCGGGTGCGTGCGACCGAGGAGAGGAGGTGTGCTACTCCCCTGGCTCGCCGAGGTGTGCAGGGGACTGGCGTGCGTCGTGCCGTGCTGCGGTTTTCGTGCCGGTTCCAGTAGGGGCCGGAAGTGGACCCGGTTCACCGTCCGGACGGTCGGTTGCCGGGTTTCGCGCTATCTGGCCCGGTCGACCCGCGCGGGTCTGCCTGCCACCGACACAGGTGGCGTGCAGGGGGACCGGCGTGCCCGCAGGCGCACACCGGTTGATCAGCGCCGTGTGCCGCTCGTGCTACTGCTTTCGTGCCGGTTCCAATAGGGACCGGAAGTGGACCCGGTTCACCCGCCGGACAACGGTTTGCCGGGTTTCGCGCTGTCTGGGGCCTGTTCAGGCGGGGACTGGCGCGGCGATTCCCGATGCTCTCCAGCATGCCGTAGCTCGGTTCGGCCTTGCGCGTAGCCACGAATCCACATCGCGCGTTGCGCGTGTTCGCGGTCGGCGGCCGGTGTTTTCCACGGGCAGGCGTCCGGGCCGTTTCCCGCCAATGCGGCGGCGCGTCCCTGCTTTTGCGCGTCGATGACGCCGTTCGGCCCGAGCATGTCGGCCGGATTCGGGGACTGGCTCACGCGGTCACCTCTCCCAGTGATTGTGCTTTGGCCGTGCGGGCTGCTTCCTTGTCGGATTCTCGACCGTGCCAGGAGTACTTCCATTCGGCGTAGGTGGTGCGGCCGTGTCGTCCCCACCAGGTCCGCAACTCCTCGGAGGCGTATTTGCGGGCCCGGCTGGCGGGCCCGGAGAACAACTCCGCCGGGTCGATACCGGCGGCCAGGCCGTCACGGTTGAGCAGCTGGCCCCGGCAGTCGGATTCCGCCTGCATGTAGTGGGTGTACAGGTAGGAGTCGTACTCCTCGCGGCAGGCCTGTTCGGCGGTGAGTTTGCGGCCGGGGCGCCGAGCCGGGTTGGTGAGGGGACTGGCGTCTTCGATCGCGGCGAGTTCGGCGGCCGCGCGGTCGCGTCGCTCGCGTTCTTTCTGTGCCTCCCACGCGGCGATGTCGGCGTCACGCTGACGGGCCAGGTCTTCGCGCCAGGCCAGGGTCTCGACGATCTGCTCGTGCGCGGCCAGGTCGTCCCGCAGCTCGGCGAACGCGTCCATGAGCTGGTCGTCGGTCCACTGCCAGGTCACATCCGGGGTGAACTCGGCGGCGCGGCTGGGCGGGGGACTGGCGGCCGGCGCGCGGTCCTGGGTCAGCCGGGCCAGTGCGGCGACGTCGCGGTCGAGCAGCGCGACGTAGTGGTCGAGCCGTTTCCAGTCCTGCGCGTCGTTGGCCGTGCGGCAGGCCCGGTCGTAGCGGCCGAGCCGTTGCCGGATGTTGGCCAGCTCGCGGCATCGCGGATCGGCGTGGCCTGGGCATCGCCGCCCGTGCGGCGGCCGTTCATGACGTGCCCTGCACATTCCCCTCACCCCGTGTTGATCACCCTCCGATGTCCTCTGTGTACCTGCGCAGGGACCGGCGCAGCCCCGTAACCAGCGGAAATCGGTAGAAACCGGCGTGGGGGCGGTGGCGGGTCGGTAGGGGGTTCCGGTGCTTTCGCCGATGCGCCCAGTGGCCGAGCGGCTCGACGCTGGGCCGCCGGCGGGAAGGGCGCGCGGGGCGCGTCCGGGGGGAGTGGTGATCGTGCAGTGGAAGTTGCTGGTGCCGGGCCTGGCGTTGGCCACGGTCGGCTCGCTCGGGGCGGCGGCCGAGCACCTGCAGGTGCGGGCCGACGAGCAGCGCCAGGCCGAGCAGGCGCACGACTACACCGTCTCGCAGATGCTGCCGCGCTCCCCGCAGGACGAGCTGCAGGTCTTCCACTCGCTGCTCGCCCGCCGGGAGTCCACGCGGGCCTGCGTGCTGCTCAGCGACGCGGTACGGCCGGTGTTCGCGGCCGCGCACGGCGCCACTGACTGTGTCGCGGCGATGGACAAGCTGGCCGCCCAGGTCACCGACCGGGCCCGCTACGAGATGCCGATCTACGACACCGCCACCGCGATCCGCGTGCAGGGTGACACCGCCACGGTGGACGCGTGCGGCGTCACCTGGAGCAGCCCGTTCATCGGCCGCGCGGCCGCCACCGACGCGGGCCCCCGGCTGGGCCGGTGGGAGCTGCAGCGTCAGCACGGCAACGGCTACCTGATCGTGGGCTGGCAGGGCTGCCCGCCCGCGACGTCGAGCACGCCACCGGTCACCAGCTCGCCGGGCCCGGCGCGGCATGTGCCGCCGCCGACCACCGCGAGCAGCACCGGGCCGCGCTGGCTGCCGACCTACCCGGCGGGCTACCCGGCGGTGCTGGCGGCCGCGATCGGGCGCGGCAACACCGGCGTGTGCGACACCCTGTTCACCGACTCAGGCGCCGCCGAGTTCGCGCGGGCGATCGGCACGGCGACGTGTGGCGAGGCGATCACCGCGTTGTCGGGCCGGGTCACCGACGCCAGCAACTACGCTAATCCGCGCGGCGCGATCGCGTTCGCGGGCGCCGCCGGGCACGCCACGGTGGACGCCTGTTCGCTGACCTGGATCAGCGCGAACACGGGTACCACGCCGCCAGGCCCCCAGATCGGCCGGTTGACGCTGCGCACCCAGGCCGGGGGAGTCGGCTACCAGATCACCGGTTTCCAGCCCTGCTGAGACAGAGACTTTTTCTTGCTCTACAACGAAAAACAACCCGAGTGCGCTTTATCTATGCTATAGTTTTTCTTGTCAGGCCGGGTGTCGCGACCCGGATCGGACGACACACCGCGACAACAGCAATCCGAGAGGAAGTCCATACGTGGCAACGAATCCCGACCCGGTGATCGAGGTCGCAGTCCAGGTCAACGCCAACAGCGGCACCGCGACCGACCTGGTGGTGTTCGTCGACGGCAAGAGGGTCACGCCGCAGCGCGGGGAGGCCGTCAGTTACAACAGCGGCGAGGACACCACGACCAGCCTGCGCAACGAGGCGTGGTCCGCCACCCGCGACGGCTCCGCGAGGTTCACCGGACAGGTGGACCGGTGGTACGACTTCGCGGAGATGTTCGCGCGTGACGACTTCGCCGGGGTGGCCATGCCGGTGCAGTCCGATGCCCGCAACGCCGCCGACCTTGCGCCGACGTTGTGGTTCGACGCGAGTCGATCGGACATCCGGACGCGCAAGGCCGCGCGCGCCGCCGTCGCGGCCAGGGTGTTTCACACCTGCGCGTGGCAGTCCTAACGGGCCCAAGGCAGTGGGGATCGCGCTGGCCGCCTACCGGGAGGCGATCAAGCACCCCGTGAACGGAGGGTTCGACGTGCTGCTGCGCAGCCTGCTCACGGACCTGCGCCACCTCGCCGTGGCCTACAAGATCCGGCTGGAGAGCACCCCGGAACCGGGACAGAACATGCCGCCGATGGCGTGGGACCTGGTCGAGGTGTACGACGAGATCCGCAACGCCGCACGTGGTTCATGGGCGAAAGCGCTGGCAGCGACCGGCCGCACCGCCGCCGACGTCGAGCAGGACGCGTTCAGGGACTTCCACCGCGACTGCGTCACCACCTGACGTTCCTCCCGCCGGACGGGGACGACCGTCCCCGTCCGGCGCTTCTCACCCGCAACGAGCGCTTCCGCTGCCACGACCAGGGGCACACCAGAGGCTCTCTGCCTCACGTTTTGCGGTCCGCACATCATCTCTGCTATAGTTTTTATTGCCGGTTCGGGTGTCGCGACTCGGACCGGCGACCGCGACAACAGCAGAGAAAAGGGAACGCACATGACACAGACGGCCGACCAGCCCAAGACCGCGACGTGCCTACAGCAGGACGCCGAACGGGCATGGGACCTGGACCCGTGGTGGTGGCTTCTGGCCAGCGAGGAGATGACCCTCACTCGGCGGGCCGCGCACGGCGTCGTCGCCGTCACCGCGTTCCTCGTCTGGACGCCCGACCGGGCCGAGCAGAGCCCGGCAGAGGCCATGCTGACCCTGTACCGCCACCTCGTGGGCTACCTCGACGGCGACGAGTACGGCGAGGAGTTCGGCGACGTGCTGGCCGACCTGCTGGCCGACCTGTGGCACCTCGCGTCGGCGTACGGGATCGAGCTAGGCGACATCCCCGCGCCGTTCCCCTCGCTGGCCATGGATCTGCACACGGTGCTGCTGGGGTTCCGTGAGGCCGCGCGCGGGCCATGGGTCGACGCGATCGACGCCATGGGCAGGAGCCCTGAGGAGATCGAGTCCGAGGCGTACCAGATCTTCCTGGCCGACCGCGTCGACGGCGCGATGATGGTCTGACCGGTGTGACGGGTGGGTCGCGCGATCGGCGCGCCCCACCCGTGATCAGCCCACAGACATGCTCTCACCAGGGAATTAGCAAGCGCGCCATATCTCTGCTATAGTTTTTCTTGTCGGGCTCGGGTGTCGCGACCCACCCCGACGAAACCGCGGCAATCTCACCAAGCAAAGGGAAACCCACATGCCAGCAACAGACAGCCGGCCGCCCGTGATCGAGGTGGCCATCAGCATCGACGCCCGCCGCGACTCCGACACCGGGGTCGACGGGATCGTGGTCGTCCTCGATGGTCAACTGCTCAGGCCGGACCGGTACCGCGTCGTGGTCATCGGCAGCGAGAGCGAGTCGAAGACCAGCCTGCGTGACGAGGCCTGGTGCGTGACTCGCGAGGGTTCGGAGGCCTACACCGAGCTGCTCGACCTCTGGTACGGGCGTGCGGAACGCCACGCGGACAACGACTTCGTGGCCGTGGCGCAGTGCGTGCAGCCGAGGATCCGGCGCGCCTTCGAGCTGAGCGCGAAGACGTGGTTCGAGGCAAGCGAGCAGGACAACCTGACGCGCCGGGCCGCCCTTGGCGTGGTCGTCGCCACCGCGTTCCACACACACGAGTTCGGCTCGCCAGGGCCGGGCGCGCTGGACATCGCGCTGTGGCGGTACCAGGAGGCCGCAGTACACGCGCAGGACGCCGGGCTCGACGTCGTGCTCATCGACATGCTGAGGGACCTCCGGCACCTCGCGGAGGCCTACGGGATCCGCCTGGAGACCGCCCCCGCGCCCACCGAGTTGATGGCCATGGACCTGCGCGTGGTGATCAGCGCCATCCGGGATGCCGCGCGGGGACAGTGGGCTTGGGCACTGGCCGCCACGGGCACGACGCTGGCCGAGGTCGAGTACCGCGCGTTCCAGGCCTTCCTGAGCGACTGCACGGAATCCGACGAACCGCAGGCCTGAGACGCGGGCCAGCCGGGGTCGCGCGACCCCGGCTGGTCGTCAGGTCAGATTTCCTTGCCGCGCAACGGAGTGTCGCGACTCCGGCGTGCGCGGCCACATCCCGTGACACTCTCTCGAACAGGACACGACATGCCGCACGATCCCGATTTTCTGCTGGGCTGGCTCCGGTTCCTTTCCAGCGCTCGCCGCCACGACCCAGGCTCGTGCCAGGTCCAGGACTGCGCCCTGTGCGCGCAGGACCCGGCCGACGGTTCGCAGCGGAACCTCGACTCGGTGCTCGACGCGTTCGACGCCCTGGACCGCCACCTGGTCAACGACAACGAACCGCCCGGTGACTGGCGGCCGAGGCGACCGGTCACGGCGCCGCAGCCGCGTGTCGAGGTGGCGCTGTCCCTCGACGCCAACAACGGCGTCGGCGGTGGCGGCCTGGCCGCCGTCGCGGTGTTCGTCGACGGCCAGTGGAACCGGCAGGCCGTCTGCAAGGTCGTCCAGACCGACGACACGTTGTCCGCCGTGACCTGGCGCGAGCGCGCGTGGAAGGTCACCCGCACCGGCTCCCCGGCGTTCACCAGGCTGCTCGACCACTGGTTTCACGAGGCCGAGGGGAACCTCTCGAACCAGGACCGCGACCCTGCCCGCAACCCGCAGCCGGGCGTGCGGATCGCGGCCGACCTGGACCCGGAGCGCTGGTACCTCGAGGGTGAGGGGCACCCGAACACCCGCCGGGCGGCGCGGGCGGTGATGGCGCTGCAGGAGTTCCTGGTCCGCGCGGACACCACCGACGAGCTGGACGCGCTGGCCCCCGTGGTGACCGCCTACCGGTCGCTGGCCGAGGACGCCGACGAGGACATCCCGACGATGGCCGAGGTGCTGACCAGCCTGTTCACCAACCTGCGGCACCTGGCCGAGGCGTGCGGCGTGCGGTTGGAGGGCGAGCAGGAGCCCGGCGATGCGATGGGGCGCGACCTCGTCACGATGGTCGCCAAGCTGCGCACCGCCGCGCTCACCGTGTGGGCCGAGGGGCTGCGCGCCGAGGGCTCGTCATTGGACGAGATCGAGGCGGACGCCTTCCGGCGGTTCCTCGAACAGGCCGGGTAAGCACACCAGTTCGCGGAGCGCGGGCCGTACCGACGTGGTGCGGCCCCCACTCCGCACCCTTTCCCACACCCTTTCCCGCACCGTTCTACCTGTCCGTTTGTGCGCTGCGCGCAATCACTGCTATTGTTATTCCTGTCGGTCAGGGTGTCGCGACCCGGACCGGCAGACCGCGACAACACACAACGTCCAGGGAGACGACCCGCATGTTCAGCTTCCACAGCGCCAACTTCGCCGCTCTCGCGCCACGGGACCCGGCCGTGCTGGCCAAGGCGGTCGACCCGCAGCCCCAGGTGCCCACGACCGCGTTCGACGACCTGGACCCTGCACTGTGGCTGGGCGACGGCGTCCGCCGCTGGGGCAGCAACCGTGAGGACGCGGTGCACGACAACACGCTGCACGCCGGCCTGGCGCTGACCGCCCTCAAGGAGTTCGAGGACCAGTTCACTGGCACGGAGCCGCTGGAATGGGCGTGCGGGAAGGCGGTGCAGGCCTACCAGGACGCGGCCCGCCTCAACGACGAGGAGTTCAGCGCGGTCCTGCGCGAGCTGTTCTGCGGGGCGCTGCACCTGATGGACGCGCGCGGTATCGACCTGGCCGTCTCGCCCAGCCGGGGCGTGCAGCGGAGGCTGGGCGCGATGCTGTTCGAGCTGGAGGACCTCTGCCGCAACGCCTGGGCCAAGCAGCTCGCCGACGAGTGCACCGACTTCGAGGACCTGCTCGTCGCCGCGTGCGACAACTACGTCAACCAGGTCACCCTCCACACGCCCGCCTCGGCGTCGGCCTGACCTGACACCACCCGCCTGGGCGGCGGGCCCTTGATGTTTCTTCCCGTGCTGGTCCGGGTGTCGCGACCCGGACCAGAACGGCCCGCGACACCACACCCCCAGTTCAGGGACCGGAGACCCACGCGTGGAGACGTACTTCCTCGGGACGCACCGCGTCCGGCACCTCAAGGACATCATCGGCGTACCGACCTCGCCCGGCTACGACGAGCTCGCCGCCGAGCTCGACCAGATCGTCGACGACGAGCTGCGCCGCCTGCTGTTCCCGTTCGACATGCCGATGTTCCCCACGGTGCCGTCGCTGGCCAAGTACAAGCGGCTGCGCGGGGACGCGTTCCCCAAGGCGATGACGATCTACGCGCTGGACTCCGGCGGCTACAACCAACTCGCGCTGCACGGCGAGTACGAGCTCTCGCCCGACGACCACGGTGGCGCCGCCTACCGGTTCGCCGAGGACCTCGGCGTGCCGCCGCTGTGGGCCGCGCCGCAGGACTTCATGTGCGAGCACGACGTGATCGCCAAGACCGGCCTCACGGTGTGGCTGCACCAGCAGTACACGATCGACTCGCTGCTCTACCTGCGCGAGAACTTCCCGCACATCTGGTGGATCCCGGTGCTGCAGGGCTGGACCATCGAGGACTACCTGCGCCACGTCGAGATGTACCGCGCAGCGGGCATCGACCTGACCACCGAAGACCTTGTCGGCGTCGGCAGCATCTGCAAACGCCCGTCTGTCGCCGAGATCGTCTCGATCATCACTGTCCTGCACAGCCTCGGCCTCAAGCTCCACGCGTTCGGCGTCAAGCGCAACTCCCTGCCCCGCATCGCGCACATGATCGTCTCAGCCGACTCGCTGGCCTGGTCACGCACCGCCCGCGACGAGGAGATCCGCCTTCGCGGCTGCGCGCACAAGGGGCTGTGCAACAACTGCCTGACCTGGGCTCTGCAATGGCGCCTGGAAACCCTCGCCACGCTGGTCACCCCCACCCAGCCCGGTCTCGGCCTGGAGTTCCTGCTGCCCTCGGGCCGCGATTCACCCACCATTGCACACTAAGTGTGCTATAGTTCTTCTTGCCGGTCCGGGTGTCGCGACCCGGACCGGCAAGACCGCGACAACACCGCAACCCCTAGGGGGAACAGACCATGCGCAACACCGCTTTCACCACCGACGCAGTCAAGCGGCTGGGGGAAGCCGCGGGCTTGTCCGTGACGTCGATTTACGCGCTCAGGCCGCGTGTCGAGCGGCTGTACCTCGACGGCCTGGACGAGGAGAGCGCGTTCGGCATCGTCGAGATCAGCCGGGTATCGCAGCGGGTGCTGCGCGGCTGGATCCAATACGGCGCCGACGGCCCGCGACGCCAGTACCGCAACGCGACGGCCGTGCGTGGCGCGCTGCAGTCGCTCGCCGCCCAGCAGTCGAAGCACGCGTGAGACGGGGGATCCGGTGAGCTTCTCGCGCGCGAACGTGGTGTGGCAGTCCCTTGATGGGACGTGGAACCAGGCCTTCTGGGCGGTGATCGAACCCGATCCAGAGGTCTATGAGGACGAGGACTACTGCGACGAGTACGACGTCGAGTACGACGACCACTTCGAAGTCGCATTCAAGGGGTATCCGGACGAGGAATCGGCCTGGCGCGCGGCCGTTCGCGATCGCGCCAACCCCGGCGGCTCATACCGACTCACCCTGGACAACAGCACCGAGCAGGAGCGCGCGGAATTCGAGGCGCTCGCCGCCTCCTGCTCAAACCGCGTGCCCTACATGCCCACAGGCCGGTGACCACGGTGAGGGGCAAGGGAAAACCCAAGAACCTCAAGCCGTTCGAGGTCCCGAGGTGCCGCGAGCTGGTGCGGCGCGGCGAGGACCCCAAGTGCTGCGACCTGCGGGCCACACACCGCGTCGAACACTTCCACTACGACCGGTGGTGGATCACGCACGTGTGCGTCGGCCACCTGGCGAAAGCGCTGCGCGAGGCCGACGACTACACCGACTCGGCGCGGCGCCCGCTGGGCCGCTACGGGCCCGTGGTCGACTCGCCGGGGCCGAGGATCTACCGGCTGGCCTTCATGCTCGACCGCAAAGCCCAGGCCTACGGGCGGGTCGAGGTGATCCCTCACGAGGAGCTGTTGATCGCCGTCCAGCCCGCGCTGTTCTGACCAGCCGGCTTGCCGCTTGCTCATCATCTCTGCTATTGTTTTTCTTGTTGGGCGAGGGTGTCGCGACCCGAACCCGCAGACCGCGACGACCAGCACTGGAGAACCACCGTGGACAGCCTGTTCCCCGAGTACGACCCGAAGCCCCGGCCCGCCGCCGCGCAGACCGTGCCGATGTTCGAGGTGCCCGCCGGCGCCGCGGTGGCCCCTCGGCGCGACTTCGGCCAGGCCGTCGCGCCCGTGCGGGAAGTCCGCACCCCCGCGTTGCTCGACACCGCGCTGGCGCTGCCGGGCGAGGACTGCGCGGACGAGTTGGCGTTCCGGTTCCGGATCGCCGACTGACCGGCCAGCACCACCGGCGGCACGTTCGCTGTCCGGTGCCCGCGCCGTGCGCGTGCTGCTGATGTCCCACACCAACTACCACGAACCGACCATCTGGCAGGGGTAAACATGTCCACGAGCTTCCACGCCGAAGAACAGCTGGGCGATCTCACGTACACAATGTCCTGCGTCGTCAGCGACCAGCAGGAACTCGTCCTCGACCTGCTCGGCCTCGACAGCAGCGGCGTCGTGCACGCCGACGGCCGTCTTCACCTGCCCGTCAAGGGCGGCGTTGTCGTGGGTGATCTGATCATGCGGGTGCTGCGCGCCCACGCCCGCATGCAACCCCGCACCCGCCCCGCACCCGTCAACGCGAGTGAGCCGTGGACGCCCGCCGACGAACAGACCCTCCGTGGCGCCTGGACATCCACCACCGGCGTCAAGGCCGTGCAGCTCGTCCGCAACCTGGCCGAGAAACTCGGCCGATCCAAGACCGCTGTGCGTAGCCGCCTGAGCAAGCTCGGGCTGGACCCCGACGTCGTGGGCCGTGTGCTCGCGGCCGAGTCCATGGACGTCCTGCCGGATACCCCCTCCGACGAGGGCGCGTGACCATGGCGGCGTGTGGGCCGGTGAAAGCCGGACCACATGCCGCTACCGGCGGAGATCACGAAATCCGGCCACCCATTCGGCGCGCACACCATCTATGCTATAGTTATTCCCGCCGGTCCGGGTGTCGCGACCCGGACCGGCAGACCGCGACAACACACACATGAGCTGGAGAAATCCGATGGACAAGATCATCGTTCCGTTCGTGCTGGCCCCCAGGATGAGGTTCGGCTTCGACACCTTCTGCGGGCACTGCCCGGACTGCGGCGTCTTCGTCTCCTCCCGCACCGAGCAGCACGGGCGGCAGCTCACGGCCGGTCACACGTGCCGCCCCGAGGACGTGCGGACCACGGCGGTGGTGTGGACGCACGACCCCGACGGTGAGGTCACGGTGTTGTGGGGCTGGGACATCAAGCCCGACCCCGGCGCGGCCGCGCTGTGCGCGTACTGCCAGGAGGTCGCGCCGTCCTCCTCCGGCGCATGCCCCGGCGCCGTGGCCCACGCGCAGACGCAGGTGGACCGCGAGAGGCGCGAGCACGGCCACGCCGCCTCCGCCGCCCTGGTCGCCACCCCCGTCTGCTTCCCCGAGAACATGCTGCGCGACGAGATCGCCCGGCGCCTGCAGCGCACGGCCGCCGAGCCGGTCCTCTTCCGCGCGAACCGCAAGCTGCGCACCATGCCCGCCCTGACCGAGAGCGGCGCCGACAGCCGCCACTGGTTCTACTGCCCGGAATGCGGCGTGTCCGGCCACGAACGCGCCACCACCTTCATCGCCGCCCAGGACCTGGAGGCGCACCGCTGCGACCCGGCCCGCGTGCAGACCGTCGCGGCGGTCTGGTCGGAGATCACCGGCCTGCCTGAGGTGATCGTGCAGATCTACCGCGAGGACCCCGCCAACCCCGTCCACCACCAGCAGGCGGCCATCGCCCAGGCGGACACGATGCGCACCGAAGTCGGCGACATCTTCCGCGCGGGCCTGTTCGTCGTCCCGGCCGACATGTCGCCGGAGGATGCCCTCATGGAGATCGAGACCCGGCTACGGGAACGCCACGACGCGTGGCGCAAGCCCGTCAGGCGGGGCGAGGGCGGCTCGGGCCGTCCTCGCCCCGCTTCCGCGCGGGATACGCGGCCGGCGCCCCGTCTCACCCCCGGCAGGTCGGATTTACCTGATCAACCGACTTCCTCCTGCGTCGTATCTCTGCAATAGTTTTTATGGTCGGTTCCGGGTGTCGCGACCCGGACCGGCAGACCGCGACAACGACAGACCAAGGACAGACCACGTATGAATGAGCTGAACAACGCCGACGTCACCCCGCTGACCGCGGACCCTGACGCGGACCTCGTGCTGGAGCACACCAGCGGCGAAGGGACGACGCTGGACGGGTCCCGCAAGGGTGACGGAGTCCAGGCCGCGCTGCGCGGCACCGGCGTTTACTGGAAGGCCACCCGCGACGGCCTGCTCTACATCCCGCACAGCCGGGACAAGGCGCCGAACCGCCGCCGCATCGACCAGGCTGCCACGGCACTGCGCGCCCTCGGTTTCACGGTGCGCGTGGAGATCGACGCCACGCCGCGTGACGCCGCGCGGGTCAGGGAAGACCGGCTTGACGCGGCTCAGCGGCGCGCGAACGGCCTCGACCGCAAAGCTGGGACGCTAAACGCGCAGGCAACCGCGTTGCGTGCGCAGGCTGACCAGATCTCGCACCGATTCGAGGGCGGGCAGCCTCACCTGCCCGGCCACCACAGCTACGCCAAGTCGATGCGCGACGCGGAACGCATGCACACCAAGAACTTCCAGGCAATGGACCTGGAAAAGGAGTCCGCCCGCGCGGCGAGCGGCGCCGACGCCGCGCGCACGACCGCCGCGAGCCTGGACAACCCGGTCACGCTGGCCCGCCGCATCGACACCTTGCAAACCGAGTTGCGCGGCATCGCGCGCCAGATGACCGGCCACGTCCGCAACCACTACGACGGGCACGGCCAGGTCTACATGCAGTCGGTCACCAAGCCCGCCACGGGCGAATGGCGGACCCAGCTGCAGGAGCGGCAGCAGCACCTGCAGACCGAGCTCGACCACGCCCGCGAGCTGTACGCCGAGCACGTCCGCGCGGGCAGCGCCTGGGCAGGAAAGGTCTCCGACATCAAGCCCGGTGACGCGGTCAAGACCGGAAAAGACTGGTTCCGGGTCGTGAAGGTCAACCCCACCACCATCACGGTGCTGGCGTTCGGCCAGGAGCCCAAGCGCAAGCACTTCGAGATCCGCGACCACAAGCCCGCCACGCCCGCCGAGGGCGGCCGCTCCGAGTCGTAGCCGGAAACGGGAGGAGGGGTCGGCAATCCGCCGGTGAAGGCGGGTCGCGATGCCGACCCCTCGATGGTCCCGCGACAACCCGAACAAGCCGGGAACGAAACCACCAGCACTCTACCGCGACCGCTCGGCCTGGCCGAGCGGGTCGTCACCGCCTGGAGGCAACCCACCATGCCGCTGTCACGCCGCAACTACCCGGACATCGCCCACCTCGGCGTACTGCCCGATCTCCTCAGCAAGGGCCACTTCCTCGCCCTGGCGGCCGATTTCGCCCGCCAGCTCTACGGCGAAGACCTCACCGACGAGCAGCTCCAGGGCCTGTTCGCCGCCCGGCTCGACACGCTCGCCGCGCCCGCCGCGAAGCTCGTCCCGTCGTCCGTGCCGAAGCGCCTGCCGCGCCACACCCCCTGACCACTCCGCCGCCGCACCGGCGCACGCCACAGGAGAAGGGCATGAACCACCCGTCCCCACCCGCCGGCGCGACCACGGACGCAGCCGCCGGCCGGATCCTGCGCTATCCCGGGGAGGGACCGGCGCACCACCTCCTGGTGCTGCGCCTGGACGGCCAGGACGTCGCGCAGTTCAGCGCCTGGAACCGCAAGGGCCTGGTCCACATCGAGCACGTCCACACGATGCCCAGCCACCGTCGCCACGGCCACGCCGGGCGGGTGCTGGCCGCGCTGTTCGCCCGCCGTCGCGGCCGGGCGTTCGCGCTGTGCCCGACCGCGTTCGAGTTCCCCGATGTGACCGCCGAGCACCCGCCGCCGGACACTGCGACGCTGACCGCCTGGTACACCCGTCTCGGCTTCCGCCCCGCCACCGACGGCCGCCTGATTCGCCCCGCTGAACAGGCCAAACGTCTCAATACTGCGATACGGTTTGCGCCCTGAGTAGTTATCACTGCTATAGTTTTTCCTGTCGGTCAGGGTGTCGCGACCCGGACCGGCGGAACCGCGACAACTACAGAGGGGAACACACGCTGATGACTGCAACGGTGGCCAACGCTCGCACCATGGTCGAGGCCCAGGCGGCGTACGTGGAATCGACCACCGTGACCGTGGCCGGGACACAGTACGGCGAGATCGACCTGATCGGCTGGGGGTCCGACCGCCCGATGATCAGCCTGCACATCGGTCCGGTGCTGTGCCGGGCGGGCCAGCCCTACCTGACCGTGCCGCACGTGGCCGAGGTCTGGCGCGGCGCGGCCGTGCTGGCCCGGAAGCTGCCCAAGGCACTGCCCCGGCACGTGATCGGGCGCCCGTCACTGGAACAGCAGGTGACCGGAGTCGTGCTCAAGCTCGGCGCGGAACCGGGCGGAACTCAACGGCTCGTGCCGCCGACCGCGCCAGGCGGCCTGCGGAAGCTGGAAATCCGGGTCGGGCCCGTCACCTGGCTGGTGCTCGACCAGGCCGCCTGGAGGTCGATCACCGATAAGTGGCTGGAGGCGCTTGCCCTGGTCAAGCCGCAGGACTGAGCGGGTGGGGGACCTCGACAGAGGTCCCCCACCGCCTCGGTTGTCCACAGTTGCGAAGTTATCCACAGATCCAGTGGGCCGCCCGCACGCACGCGACAGAAGACGAGATCGTGAGAACCACACACCTGACGACACGCACCACGACGCCCCAGGAGGAACCGATGAGCTCGCATGTCTGGCAGCTCCTCGCCGAGCCCCACACCGTCTCGAGCCAGCGGACCGGCCCAGCGAACGAGGCCGGCCACCGCGACCTGACACACCACCGGCCTTGCCCTGCAGACGCCGCGGGGACTGGCGCCGCGGGGACTGGCGCGCGGCAGACGCTGGCGGACTCGATGAGGGTGCTCGCGATCGGCCACGCCACCACCACGGCCGCAGCGATCGAGGAGGCGTTCGACGCCGCCGAGCTGCACGTGCTCACCGCCACCGCGCCGTTCGTGCTGACGCTCGACGGCCAGGAGCTGCGCGTGATCCCGTCGCCGTCCTCGGTCGACCTATCGCTGGCGATCCTGGCCGGCCTGCGCGCCGAGCTGCGCGCCGAGTCGCAGTGGGCTGACCGATGATCCGCGCCGGCCGCGACGTCGTCGACCGGGCCGCGATCGCGCAGCTGCACGGGCTGAGCGAGTCGCAGGCCAACCGCCGCAGGCCCTGGGCCGCCGAGGGCCACCCGACGCCGGTCTACGCCCACAAACAGCACCTGTGGGACACCGAACAGGCCACCGCGTACGCCAACGGCGAGCCCATCCCCGCCCTGCCCGAGGTCGACTCGTCCGATGACCTGCTCGACCGGTTCGAGGCCGCGGCCGTCGCCGGCGTGGCCCCGAACTCGTGGGAGACCGGACGCAGCCGCGGCACGTTCCCCACACCGGACGACGTCAAGCACGGCGTGCCGTTCTGGCTGCGCAGCACCGTCGCGGACTTCGTGCGTTTCCGCGCCGAACGCGCCGAACGCGGCGGCTACAACCCCTCCGGCCGCCCCAAGGGCACCACAGGCAGCCGGCCAGCCAAGTCCCAGGACCTCGAGCAACGCATCCGCGCGGTGCTCGCCGAGCTTGAGCGCGCCGGCCAGCCGGTGGTCAAAGCCGACATCGCCCGCAGGCTGAACATCAACGTCAGCACCCTGCGCTACCACCTCGCGGAGATCGAGAAACGCGCGTCGGCCACCGACGCGCCGGCGCACAGCTGAGGTGGCACCGACCATGACGATCGCGAAGGAGCCTCGCTGAGCCCGTGCAGCCCGGAACACCAGCCGTGTCCACGTGCGTCGACAGCCATCGACGACGGCGAAAGCGCAAACCCAGGACGGTAGGAGCTGAACGTGGACGGCAGCCGTCAGCACCTGAGCCGTCCACGAGAAGCGCTGTCGAGCGCCACGCCCGTCTCACGAACGAGCACCCCCTTCGTGCGCAGACCACAGCCGACGCGACGTAGGTCCGTCAAGCCAGCAGATACGGGCCACCACTCCTACGGTCACCTCCATGACCATGTGCGAAGTGAACGAGTGTCGGAACGAGGCCACCCACACCGTGCGGATCGCGCCTACCGGTTATAGCGAGGAGATGTGGGAAGTCTGCCGAGCCGATGACCGCGCACTCAAGCGCACATTCACTCAAGGCGTGACGCAGTGGGTGCCGCCGCCGGATATGGCACCGATCGTGCGGTGCGGTGAGTGTGGCCAAGCGCTGACCGATGCAAGCCCACCCTGCCCAGTGTGCGGCTCGCTCGATAAGTCAATTGCGGACGGGGACACGGTAACCGCACATGAGCGCGTGTGCGTACGCAGCAAGTATCCCGGGAAGGGTGGTTGGATCATCGAGGTCAAGGCAGGCGACGAATTCACACGTGATCTGAACGCCTGGAGCCGCCGGGAGTTGACCATTGACCGCGCACAAGACCGATACCGCGAGGTTGTCGAGCTGTACGACGGCAGTCGCCTGGAAAGCACCGCCAAGCTACGCGATCACCGGGGCTGACCATCTCGCCATCGTGTGCCGCAGCCGGTGCGGGTGCACGTGCGGAAACCGCGGCTCGAACTGCTCCCGGACGGCCTCGGACGCGCGGGGCAGCACCGTGTCTCACGCCCGAAACGGCGCGTCGTCCGACCGCACCGCCAGCAGCAGCGACCCACCCGTGGAGTCCACAGTTCGAGGAACGGGACCGGCTGGCTTCTGGGTTGTAGCTGTACGCGAAGTACCTGCTCTAGGGCGCTTAACGATTCCGAACGTAGTCCACGCCGCGTGGTTGCTTATAGCACAGGTGGGCGTCACTGCTGTCGCAAGCCGCGCGTGACGTCGACCGTCACGTGACCCGTTTCCTAGTCGCGTTCACGTGGCATTTCTGCGGTGTTTGCGAACAGTGGTGAGGCTTCTAGCTGCGGCGATACGGTTTTCCGCTTCCTGCCGGGAAATTCTTACCCATCAGAGTGGAGATCTGAAGGTGGTTGAGCGTCTTCTAGCTGAGCACTGCTTGCGAACTGCACAGCGCCTGCTACCGGCCAGGTGTCGCGCTCACTAGCTGAAAGGATCCGGTCATGGCGACTCCGATCACCGCGGTACCAGATTGAGTCTCCAGACGCCAGCGCCACCGGTTGCCTCCTCACGAGATCTCGCACGAGCGACTTCTTCGACGAGGTCACTCACGAAGGACAAGTCGACTGCGATGAATAACTCCCAATCCGCAGCGGATGAGCGTTCCGAGCTGAGCTGTCGCACTCAATCGAACTGGACATCAAGGAAAAGGAGAAGCTCATCGTTAAGCGTGTAGTCAGAATCGCACATGTCGCAATTGTCGTACTTTTCGCTGGCGCTGTGTCGCACGCTGTACGACAGATGTGGTCTGCAAAGACGCAAAACCAGCGACCGCTCGAATCCGATTTTGTTTCACCCAACTCTGCCGCTGCCGCCAACCCCACCACCAGCGCAACAAGCAGCCGGAAGCCAGCTCGCGAGTCGAGCGTCGACGGCGATGTCGAGCCTGCAGAAAAGGAAAGCAGGATCATCCTTTTGGGGACAATCCTAGCCGCGATATCTATCTCTCTCGCAATCGCTTCATACGGCCTTTATCGGGACGGCACTCCAGGCTCACCTGCTTTTGAAAGATCCGATCAGGGCGCGGGGACAGGTCCTCCCATCAGGGTGTACGCACCGAACGGTGTAGCCGTAGATGTGACACTATTCGTGAGCCAAAGTGAGAATCGAACCACCACGCGCCTCGAGCGCGAATTAAGTGACGCCGGATTTCCGTCATCATTCGATGCACTCATGAGCAACCCTGAGTGGTCGCTCAGCATCAGAACATCCGGAGTGATCTCCAGTCCATTCTATCTGGCCATTTGGACTTCGGATGAGCTGGCCGGTGCGGAACTCACTGATTCCGGCGTAAGATTAGATGATCTCCTGTCCTTGGCGAACGCGCTTAGGTATTCCGAAAAGGAGAAGGCGGACATAGAGAACGCGGCAAGGAGGAGGGCGCTTCCGACAATGAGGGTGGACGGCATTGGAGAACCTAATTCTGCCCGGATTACGCTAGTGCGGGTAAATCCGTCGGAGAAGGGTGACGGATACGTCTCACTCCGTCCCGAGAAGTCGACTTACTACTCGTTTCGTCAAGAAAACGCGCGGCTCTTGGTTCGCGCTCCCGTATTGAATGACACAGAGCACTGCACCTTTTTGGATAGCTTCTTTGCCAACTCCGGCAGAATCATGAGTTCATGGGATTCCGAGTACTTTCTGAAGTGTCGCGGCTCCGAGGCTGACGATTACAATAGAGTCCATCTCGAAATCGAAGGATCCAACCTGAGGACTGACTTCGTCAGTCCTCAGCCAGTGCAGCCTGGCGGAACCGAGTGGAGCTCGAAGGGGGAGCTTCAAGTTATTGCAAACTATGTTCTAATTGACGAGGAGGCTCGCGGGCAGCGCTACCTTTTTATCGCAGGTGTTGCGGCTGGACTCGCTGGTGGGACATTGCCATTAGCGATGGAGTTGGTTCTGAGGGGCTGGCGCCGCAGGCCTCGAACTGAGCATTAGCATCAGACGTGGCGACATGTGCCATGCTGTCGAGTGGTGACCGCTGCAAGGCACATCCCGCCCGGCATTGGCTGCAATGTCTCCACGCTGGCAAAGGAGTCTAGGGGTTTCGCGGACCGCGCGCTGCCGCACCCACCACTACTTCAAGACCGAGTCCGAACGCAGGCCGGCACGGATGCGCGTCGATCTGTGCCGCCCGATGCCCGAGCAGCGTAGATCGCCCGGCTCAAGGACGATGGCCCCCTGCGCGAGCGTGAACAGCAGTTTGCCGAGCTGGGCGACTTCAAGACGTTGGCCGTGCACCGTTTGCAATGCCTCCCGTATCCCGGTGGTCTTCCATTTGGGGCCTGTCGGTTCCTGAGGGCCTGCACCGGCCTGGCCGGTCGATCATCCTGCAGACACCTGCGGACCACGTGGCGGTGTACGCGTGGCCTGCCGGGCGAACCCGCCGACAACGTCCGGACCTGTCGTGGTCCGGCACAGCCTCGCCGCCCTCGACGACGTGCACGCCGGCGCGCAGTTCACCGCAAGAACTGACGCCCTCCAACCCCCTGTAGAGCCTGGTGGCATGTCCGCCGGGCCTCGCCATCTGCGGTTTAGGTATGCGAGCTCAGCGGTTTCACCGATGCGAGCCGCGCGAGGCGCGGCGACGCTTCTCCACACATTCAACCTGGCACGGGTCTGAGGGCGAGTGGGACCGATAGCCGTTCCTAACTCGGCGGGCCAGGAGAGGACGGTTCTCATGCAGGTCACGCGCCGCAGCGGGGGAGTTCGCGGTGCCCTAGCCACACTCGGGGTACGTGCGGGCACTGCTGCGCTGTTCCTGCACTACCTGATAACGGCCGTCGCAGCGCCGGCGTTCTGGCGCTCGGCTCGCCCCCGGCCACTCGATGAGGACGTGAACCCGTGACGGTACGTGTACATACTGGCTGCTACCGAGCGCTCGTTCTGATGTTCGCGTCGGTTCCGTACGCCGCGGCGATTCGGTAGGTCCACGGGTGCATCGATACGTCGTAATGGCCGCTGGCCCAATCCAAACCGATCTTCGTGCGCACGTCGAGAGCTGGCTGCGCGGTCAGGGCGCAGACCTGAGAACAAACCTCCGCGTGTTCGGCGACGAAACCGGCACGGCGTTCTTGAGAGCGGAATTCGCCTGCTTGCGGTCACTTGGGGAACTCCGCGCAGAGCTCGAAGCAGCCTCGGTGCACTGGTCATTGGAAGCGTGGAACCTCCAGGCCATGGACCGTCCGAAAATCCTGGTGTTGGCCAGCCGTACCAACCATTGCGTGCACGAACTGCTGGCACTACATCAGCAAGGGCGCTTGGCTGGCGACATTGTGCAGGTGGTGTCTAACCACCCTGATCTCCGAGGCCTTGTCGAGGCGTACGACGTACCGTTCATGACGATCGAGTGGCCGTCTCAGCAGTTCGGCTCGACCAGCATGGCGGCAGCGCACGCCCACCTTGGCCAGCTGATCAAGCAGAGCGGTGCGAGGTTGGTTGTGATGGCCCGGTTCATGCAGGTTCTGCCGGTGGCTGTGTGCGCCATCGAGCCTGTGATCAACGTGCATCATGCGTGCACCGTTGCCTTCCCCGGAGGGAACACGCATCGTCGGATGCACGAGCGCGGCGTCAAGGTGCTTACTGCGACCGCCCACTATGCAACGGCCGGACTGGACGAGGGGCCGATAATCACCCAGGAGGTTCGTTCCGTCGAATCGCTCGGGCCAACGCCGACTTCCAGCGCTCTGCAAGCCGCCAGTCGCCCGATCGAAGCCATGGCGTTGGCAACCGCTGTGAACTGGCACTGCCAGGGCGAAGTGTTGGTGTGGCGGGGCCGCACGGTGCATCTGGCCCCTTAGAAGTTGGCGTCCTCAAACTGCTTGCACAGGCGCCGGCTGCCAGTGAACGAATGGCATTGACCCACAGGTCCCCTGCACTGTCCCCAGCGGCCACGCCGCGTACTCCATCGACCAGCCTGAGCGTGTCCGGACCAGGTCGCGCGTGGGTCAGGGTGCAGTCATGCGCAGGAGGTGCTGGCGGGTCTGCTTAACGTCGCCGAGGGCGCAGTGGTCGCCGCCGCTAGGCATGGTCGACGTGTGGCGCTACCTCGCGAAGCTCCGGTCGCCGCGGCGTCCGCACGACGATCAAGTACCTGGAGCGCGACTTCGCCGCCCTGCCGGTGGCCGGGCTGGAAGGGCTGCTGCCGTACGGGACGCCGGATCCGGCGTTTCGGGGGCCGCAACGCGGCGGTAGAACAGCTGGTGCTGTCGAGCGGGCTACGCAAGCGGGAGTTCACGTTCCTGCTGGCGCCGGAGATGCCGACGTTGCCCCGCGAGCACACCACGTTGCCGATCCCGCTGCCGGTGGCGGCCACATCGCGAGGGCGGCAAACAGCCCATGACCAGGGTGGCCTACGACGCGCTGGCGGCCGTGCACCGCTACATCGAGCTGGAGCGGCGGCTGGCCGTCGAGGGCTCGGGATGGCGGCCGGACTCGGCATGGGGTGAGCCGCTGTCGTGACGTCCGCGGACTACCACGGCGTCGTCGACGGCCGTCGACACGCGTAGTCACGGCTGACGCCACAGGAACGGCTGCGGCTGGTGGACTCCTTGAGCGGGTCGCTGCTGCTGGCGGTGCGGTTGGACGGTTCGCCGTTTCGGGCGTGGGGCACGGTGCTGTGCCGTGCATCCGAGGGCCTCCGGGAGCGGTTCGAGCTACGGTTCCCGCACGTGCATGAACTGGAAGCCGGTGTACGAGATCGTGGCCTGATACTGATCGCGCCCGACTGACTGGAGCGCCTGGGACGTACCCCACGCGAGGCGACGCCCAGACGCTCGCCGCTGCATCTACCACGTGCTGTGCGCGAGAACGTAACCCGGTTGGGGTCGGTAGCGGGCACTCACGAGGCGAGCATGTCGAGCCCGAACCCGACCAACGCAAGACCAACCGCAAACCACTTCAGCGCGTTGGTAGGCCGAGCTTTGACCAGAATCTTTGCGAGCGCACGCATGACACCCGAGAGCGGGGCCATCCGAATCCACAGGATAACCCGAAAGAACCCTCGCCCCAGAGAAGACCGAGACGGGGTTTCCTCAGCGTTAGCTAGAACGCCAACCGCGAAGAATAGGCCAAGAAAGGCCCAGGCAAGGAGATCTCCGGGCGCGGTAGTTTTGACTCGATGTGCCGCCAAATCTGGAATCAAATAACGAACCATTACATATATCATCGGCAGTGCAAGAATGACACCCAGCGTCCGGAGTGATCTTCTTCGCAAGGCGAGGCCGCCGGACTTAGAATCCTCGGCCGCGTCTGCCAGGTCCTGGGCTGGCAAGTGTGCGCGCAAGAAGTCGTCCACTGCCGAAGACGCGAACTCAACTTGCTCATGGCAGGCTGTTTCGCCAGGCCTTCCATGTCTGCCTGTGCACGTGTGTGCCGTGGGCAGGGTTGCGACCGTGGCGGCGTGCCAGGCGTCGAGGTCGGCTTGGCGGACCACTTGCGAGAGGCCTGCGGCCCGTGGAGCACCGCCTCGGGACACCTTCATTTTCGTTACGGAAGTTATCCCCTCGCCATGGCCACCAACTGAGTAGTATTCCTTCTCAAAAACGATGCTTTCTTTCATCTCCCCGCGCAGTGTGGCGACTGGAAAAATCTCTACGTGCCGCTCCGCTCTTTTGTGTAAATCTTGTCGGCGTTGTTTCCATTTATCACTCAGGGCGCCCAGGCGTTCCGGGCCAATGAGGTCAAGAATGACGGTCGCGCCTGCGACGTACTGTAACGACTTGCCGATTCTTCCCCGCGTTCGTATTGATAAGCCCCAGGCGATCCTATCGTTCTTCAGGTTGCCTTCCAGCCATGATTTGGTCAGGTCCAGAATTTCTCTGTAGTGGGTGATCACGAGGGTTGCCACGGCGAAGGCGCACGCTCTGATCAGCCACCGGCGAATCGGCCTCCTGGCCCTCGTGTCATGAGCTCGTGCGCTGTTGGTATCGCCGGCGGTCTCAGTCATCTGGTGATCCTTGATCGGACTTCGCGTGGAGGCTGGCGTCGGCGTCGTTGGATAGTCGGCGTCGGGCTCGTACTCGTATGACGCCAACTACATCGCCAGAGCAGTTTGATCCGCTATCGGGGCGAGGGGTCGATCCGGCGGGATCGAACGCAAGGCACGTTCCTGCTGGTCGGTGATCATCCTGCGATCCTGTACGTCGTCCGGGATCCGCACGTCGAACCCGTTGATGTTTACGATCTTCTCGCCAACGGCCAGATCACGAACAGAACCACGGACGTCCTGGACGCGGTCCGCGTCGGGCAGCTCCCGCCGTCGAGGTCGAGGTGCAGAAGCCGAACGAGATCAACGTGATTGGGTACAAGCTCACCGGCCTCTCAGCTCGTAGAACGGGTAGGCGCTGACGCCGGCAACCGCGACGGCAACTGACCTGAACCGCAGGTGGAACCTCACTGTCCTCGGTTCGGGGACCGAAGCCCCATCGATTTGCTCGAGTGTGCGGTCGAGCCGTTCGCGGGCTCGCGCAGAACTATCGCTCCGGCGACAGGAACGCGCCCTGCAGAAGGCCGGCAACGGCCGACGAACCACAGGTCGAACCTCGGCGGCAATCGAGCTGCCCGCGGCCGGAACCGAGACCCGCGCCGACCGCCAGGCGGGCCGCGCGGCTGAGTTCGTCGGCGAGATCCCACGACCTCAAACCCGTACAGACCCCCAAGGCCCGCATTACGTCGCGATCTGGAAGTCGCCTGGAAGGGGTACACCCCCTGGGGTAGCTGTTTCTGAATCTGCCGGAGTGATTCCCGGTGATTAGCAGGAATGCGCAGAGAGAAAGCTCAGGACAACGCAGCGCAGACGCGCTGCAATGCAGTCGAATCCGACACACTCTGGTAGCGGCACCTCTGCAACGCGCTGTGCGACGTCGCCGTCTCACGAGCAGTCAGTGCTCCGATGTCAGCAGCGGTGCTCCGTTCGAGTGCATTCGATCCTGGTCTGCCGCGGCCGAGTGCACGCGGTCGCTTCACTTGGCGTTGAACCGATGTGAGCACCGTGGAGGGGAGACCTGTGGAGCGCGTTGAGGTGGCCGAGATCGTCCGCGATGTGGTCGAACAGCTAGCGCCCGAGGAGATGCCGGTCGTCAACGGGCTTGTCGCACTCGATCCCGCCGTCGCGTCGAGGCGGTTGGCGAAGGCGGGTGCGCGGCAGGATCCGCTGGGGTTCGGGCTTGGTGACCTGGTCGTCATGATCACGCCCGTTGTGTGGGTGGTGCTGGAGCACGTCGCCGGGCGGCTGAGTGACAAGGCCGTCGACGGTGTTGCCGCCCGGCTGTGGAAGAGGTTTCGGCGCAAGACGATTCCGAAAGCGGTGGAGCTGCCGTTAAATGCGGAGCAGTTGGGCGAGGTACGTAGGAAGGCGCTGGAGGCCGGTGCGCGGCAAGGGCTGACGCCGGAGCTGTGCGCGCAGATCGCCGACGCCATCATCGCGCGCCTGGCGCTCGGCGACGCGGAGTAGTGCACCGTTGTCCAGGGTCGACGAGAGGGTGCTGGGTCCGGGTACGACGGTTCGGTTCGCGTTGCTGCTGGTGATGCTGGCGGTGGCGTCGGTGGCGCTCACTGCGGACTTGGCCGGACGGACGACGGAGTCGCTCGACTGGGTGTGCCGGCTGGCCGCAGGCTGGGATCCGGACGCCGGGGACCAGGCCGAGGTGACCAACCCGACCACGCGGGACGACCCTGCCTTCTACGCGTGCCTGGATCGGTACTCACCCGCGCCCGCATGGTGGCTGCCGTTGCTCGGCCCGGTCATTCTGATCGGGGCCGCGGCCATGCTGTTCTTCCTGATCACGACGCGCAAGCGGCGACGCGTGGTACCGCTATCGAAAGTCGATCCTGATGTCCAGGAGGTTCTCGACGATCTGGTGGCGGTCGCCGGGCTGGAACGGGCACCCGAGTTCGTCGTCGATCCGACCGCCACGTCCACCAGGGGCGCCGCGGTGTTCGGTCGGGACCGAAAACCGGTGGTGCGCCTCGATGTTGGGCTGCTGGTGCACCGCGGCAAGGATCCCGACGGATTCCGTGCCGTTGTGTTGCACGAACTGGCGCATATCCACAACCGCGACATCACCCTCACCTACGTGACTGTCGCGCTGTGGCGGACGTTCCTTGCGCTGGCACTGTTGCCGGACAGCGTGTTGCTGGCCAAGGAGCTGTTCGATGGCCCGTCATCGCCGCTGTCGTCCTTCCACGTTCCCGATCTCGCCCGCGGGATCGTGCTCGCGATCCTGATGGTGTTGCTGGTGCACCTTGCACGGGCGGACGTCTTGCGGACGCGCGAGGTACACGCCGACCTCACGGCGTTGCGGTGGGGCGCGGACCGGCGCGGCTGGGACGAAGCCGACAGGCCGTCGTTCGGTGCCGTGTTCGCCGAGTTGTGGCGCACGCACCCGCGCTGGGACTTGCGGCGGGCGTCGTTGGACGATCCGGCTCCACTGTTCGGTGTGCGTGCGCTGCCGATGTTTCTGACCGGAGCGGCCGCCGAGCTGATCAACAACGCCGCCTTCCTGTACCTCGATCAGCAGCGGAACCTCGGCGAGTGGCCCCGCCAGTTCGTCGCGCTGGTCACGGCCGGTCTCGTCACCGGAGTCGCCGGCATCGCCTTGTGGCGCGCGATCGTGCACGCGCGGCTGACCGAGACCAACGGGCCCTCCGGAGTGCTCTCCGGGGTGTGGCTCGGGCTGGGGATGGTCACTGCGGAACTGTTGGCCGGGCCGCATGTTCTCTATGACTGGGTACCCGCCCGATGGTGGGCCATGACCGTGCCGGTGGCGGCCGGGGTCGCGTTCACCTGGTGGATCGCACAGTGCGCCCGCCTTTGGGCCGGCACCTGGCGAGGACGCACGCTGCGAGCGCCGATGCTGCTCGTCCTCGTGTCCGGCGGGCTGGTGCTGTCCACCTGGTTCCAGTGGTGGCTTACCGGCGGCGGGATCGTGCTGCTGTTCGGTTCACCGCTCAGCACGAACGACATGGTCACCGACTTCCAGAGCAGCGTGCCCGGCGCCGGGCCTGAATGGCTGCTGCGGATCACCATGAGCACGTTGCTGCTAATGGCGTCCCTGATAGGCGCGCCGCTTATCCTCGTCGCGGTGGCGCTGGCGTGGGCGGTTCCGCTGCTCGCGTGGACCGTTCGGCCCGGCCCACTGAGATGGGTGCACGAAGCCGTCACCGACTTTCCAGAACCGGCGTCGCAGCGGTTGCCAACGCTCCGCCGTGTCGTATTGCCCGGACTGGTCACGGGCGCGCTGGCGGCAGGGGCGCTGCTGCTTGTGGGCCGTGATCTGGAAGAGCTGGCGTACATCGCCACGACCTTCGCCGCCGCAGTCGCCGCAGCCCTCCTCGCCTCCCTCACCGCGCCGGGCACACACCGCTTGCCCACCACCCTTGCGGGGGCTCAGATCGCAGCCATGATCACCATCGCGGCTGGTGCGCTCCTCCGCTCGTGGTTCGTGCTCAAGCCGATGATCACGGCGGGCCTGGTCGCGGCTGCTTTGCTCGCGGTCGCCATCGCCGCCGTCCGCGCGCTGGTCCGCCGGCTCAGCCGCCTGCGCCCCGTAGTGCCGTCACCCCGCCCCGCTCGGATTCGTAGCCGTCGCGTTGCCGTCGCGATGTTCACCGCCGCAGCGCTTGCCTTTGCCGGAGCCGAAATCGCGTACGCGGTCACCTCCGACATCCCCAAGAGCATCCCCAAGGTCACGGTCACCTCGATGCCCTCCGTCGCCACCACGCGGATGCAGCTCTCCGCCTGGAACTACGTTGGCGGTCGCACCGTCCTCGACCGCGTCGCCACCGCCACGACCTGCGAGGTCGTCACAGCCGCCGCGCAGGAGGCAGAAGCTTTCCTGCGCGTGCCCGACCAGCGGCTGCAACCCCTGTGGCAAGCCGTCATCACCCGTACCGACCACGCCCGCGCGAAGTGCGCCGCCAACTCCGAAGCCGGCCTCGCGGGGGCACGTCAGGCCGCCGATGCCGCGGCCGCCCTGCGTATCGGTGTGGATGTCGCCGCACGTGGCGGCACACCGGACGCCACCGTGCCCGAACCGACCCAACTGGAGCTTGCGCAGTGGGCAGACTGGGGCGCCCGCGACCTGCTGTTTCGCTACGCCACAACCGCCAAGAACGTGTACGACTACCTCAAACGCGCCCAGGGCGAAGTCGAGACGACCACACTCGCGGGCTACTGCACCGACCTGACCCGCGTCGCGACGGATGGACAAGACTTCTTCCGCGTCAACGACCCGTGGATGCAGGACCGTTGGAAACGGTTCATGGAGGAGGCAGGCAAGACAGGCGCGCATTGCAAACGCGCACTCATGGATCTCGACCTAGAGGCGCTGCGCACCGCACTTGCGGAGATCACAGTGCAACAACGAACCGCACTGTGCCTGGAGGCCTGGCTCCGCGGTTCGTCGAAGAACTGCTAGCGACAAGATCTGCCGGACGAAGTCGCCGGACAGGGTGCGGCATAAGTTTCTGAGCGCATCTGGTCGGCCAGTCGCACAGGCGCTGAAACTGTCAATGTCCGCAGTCGCCTGCACACATGTCTGAACTCCTCTGCACCCCTGCGGCGGCCGACGCGGGACGACGATCCCGCAGGAAAAGTGAAGGGCACGTTATGCCGCCGCAGGCGAGCTGAGCAGCCGCCGGGCGCGCAAGTTGGTGCATGGCACTGGTCGATGAGGGCGAGCGCGTCGTTCTCGCTCTATTGCCTGGTTCGGGTACGCGATGACGAAGGCTCCTCGTCCCTGTTCGGTTCGCAGGTAGCCCTCCTCAACGAGCATCTGCTGTGCACGTCTGATGGTGTTGAGCGACGGCACGTCGTACTCGTCCTGCAGTTGGTTGATCGACGTGTGCCGCTCGAAAATTCATCGCTGCTGGTCAGGCGGCTTATCTGTACGTTGCCGAACAGGTCGACGGGTTGACGGTGAGACACGGGCGGCGGACGCCATTGCTGCGGGTGATGCTGGAGCGCATCGCGGTGGCGCTGGCCGGACGTGCCGGGTCACGGCTTGCCACTTCGCTGTCCGCTCCGGCGAGCAGGTCGACTCTGCTTCGGCTGGTCGTGTCGTTGCCGGATCCATCCGCTGTGACACAGCCCGACTCCTGCGTCGGCGGTACGACTAGTGTCCTGAGTCGTTAATTCGGCGCCAGCACTAGATTGTGCTGGTGCCGAACCCGAAACTCGTGCCGCTGGCCCTGTCCGATGA
>NZ_QFWW01000032.1:0-39834 GCF_003265345.1 Lentzea terrae
GGGGGGGACAGAGGCGGGGTCAGGCGACCGCGTCGACGGCACGCTCGGCGATCATGTGGGCCGTCTCGTTCACCGAGTGCAGAACGATCCGGCCGCCCGGCAGCCGCCGGACCCGGCAGACCGAGGTGTACCCAGGGTGGAACCAGAACATCGTGGGCAGGCCGAGTACGGTCGCCAGGTAGGTGTTCGTGATGCCGCCGTGGCACACGGCCGCGACCTGCCCGCCGGAGTGGGTGTCGAGGATGGTGTTCATGGCCCGTACGGCACGCGCGCGGAAGGCGTCCCAGTCCAGATCGGGCACGAAGTCCTCGTACCGTCCCTCGGCGAGCGCCGCCGCCCGGGGATCGTCCGCGCCGATCTGCTCGGGTGGCGTGTAGGGGTGTGAGACGTCCGTGTCCCACTCGCGCAGGTCGTCCAGCACGGTCGCGGTCATGCCGGTGAGCCGTTCCAGGGGCGCCACCGTCTCGCGGGCACGCCGGAACGGGCTGGTGTACAGGGCGTCGACGTCCTCGTGCACCAGCCAGGCGGCGAGGCGCTCGGCCTGCGCGGTGCCCTCCGGCGACAGCCCCGGGTCGTACACGCCTGCCAGCGGGAGGCCGTGCCGGATGAGCAGGAGTTCGGTCATGAATGATCCTTCGTACGAGGGGTCGGCGGTTGTCGGCGGTCCTCGGCCCGGCTCAGCCCGCGATGGTCCGCTCGGAGCGCCAGTAGGGTCGGCGCATCGCGCGTTTGTCGAGCTTGCCCATCGCGTTGCGCAGGAGCTCAGGAACGAACTCGTACGCCTTCGGGCACTTGTAGGCGGCCAGCCGGTCGCGGCAGAACCGGTCCAGTTCCTCGGCTCGCGTCCCGTCCACGGCTGCCACGACCAGCGCTCGCAGTGACTCGCCGAAGTCCGGGTCGGGCACGCCGATGACCGCGACCTCGGCGACCGCCGGGTGCTGCCGCAGCACCGTCTCGCTCTCCGCCGGGTACAGGTTGACACCGCCGGAGACCACGACGTCCGCGGCTCGGTCGGTGATGAAGATGTAGCCGTTCGCGTCGACGTAGCCGATGTCGCCGAGGGTGAAGACGCCGGGGGAAAGATAGGCGGCCTTCGTCTTGTCCGGGTCCGCGTGGTAGCGAACGCCCCTGTCCTCGGGCGCGCGGAAGGCGAGCAGTCCCCGTTCGCCGGGCGGCAGCGGCCGGCCGTCGTCATCGGTCACCAGGACCTCGAACGGGGGTTGGGCGCGCCCCACCGAGCCGGGGTGTTCGAGCCACTCGGTGCTGCTGATGCGGGCCACGGTGCCCGCCTCGCTGGCGCCGTACGACTCGGTCAGCACCGGGCCGAACCACTCGATCATGGCCCGCTTCACGTCCGGCGGGCACGCGGATCCCGTGTGGGACACCTGGACGAGGCTGGAGACGTCGTACCGCGCGCGTACCTCTTCCGGCAGGGCGAGCAGCCGTTGGAAGTGGGTGGGCACCATGACGGTGGAGGTGACCCGCCACTTCGCGACGCGGCTCAGGAATATCGCCGGGTCGTATCTGCCGAGGACGACCACCTGCTGACCGGCCACAAGGTGCCGCAGCGACGTCAGCGGCGCGTTGTGCTGCAGCGGGCCGCACACCATGTGCGGTCCCGGCGGGAATCCGGGCCGGGCGGCCATCGCGGCCAGATACGCGGCGCTGTCGGCGACCGGGCCGGTCACCCAGCGCACCTCGGTGCCGCGTGCCCGGCCCGTGGTTCCCGAGGTGTAGACGAGGGGCGGCCGGGCGGGCCGGTCCGCGGGAACCAGGCGGCCGGCGGGCGCGGCCGCCAGCCACAGGTCCCAGTCGAGGGCGTGCCCGATCGCCGGAGTGCCGTGCATCACCAGCGGCAGGCCCAGTTCCCTGGCCGCGTCCAGGGCGGCACCCGCACCGGCGGGGCCGGCGATGATCCCGGTCGCCCCCGCGTCGATGATCTGGTCCACGAGCTCGCCCGGCGTCAGATGCCGGGACGCGGCCACGGTCCCCACACCGGCGCGCAGCCCGGCCAGATGGGCCACCACCGTCGGTATGGCGTTGTCGCCCAGCACGACGACCCGGTCGTGAGGGCCGGGAGCGATCTCCAGCAGCCGTGCCGCCGCCCGTGTCACCTGGTCGACGAGGCCGGACCAGGACAGCACTTCCCAGTCGTCCACCAGGGCGGGTTCGGCTGGCGTCTCCTGGGCGCGACGGTCGAGTGGCAGCAGCGACATGGCTCCTCCGGCGGCTCTCGATCCTCTCCCGCGTTCAGAGGAGAGTCGATGCGCAGACTGTAGCGTTTATCAAGAAAGTGGGGAACACTCTGAAGCAAGCAGAACGCATCCGCCGATGGTCAAGCGGATGGCTCGGATACCTTCTGATCACTGTTACTGCAACTGTCGTCTGGTAAGTGTCGTCCCGAGGAGGAGCCATGTCCCAGCCCGATCCGGACGCATGGCGTACACCGGTCCGACAGTGGCTGGCCACCGTGCTCGAACCCGTGCGAGCGCCGGAGACGACCGGCGAGGCCGCCCGCCTCGCCGTGTTCCACAACATCCCCGAAGCCGAGGAGCGCCTGCTGCTGGAGCGCTGCCGCGCCTACCAGCGAGCCCGCTTCGACGCCGGGTACCAGGCCCTCACCCTGCCCCGGGACAAGGGCGGCGCCGGCCTCACCGCCGCCCACGCGGCGGTCTTCGCCCAGGAGGAGTCGGCCTTCGAGGTGCCGCCGTCCACCGAGCTGATCAGTGTCACCGTGCGCCTGGTCGCGATGGCCGTCTCCCTGTTCGGGACGGCCGAGCAGCGCCATGACTACGCACGCGCGTTCCTGCGCACCGACCTGCTGGCCTGCCAGCTCTTCAGCGAACCCGGCGCCGGCTCCGACCTCGCGGCCCTGCGCACCCGCGCCCGGCAGGAGGATGGGGGAGATTGGGTCGTCGACGGACAGAAGGTGTGGACCTCGGGAGCACAGTTCGCCGACTACGGCCTACTGCTCGCCCGCACCGATCCGGATGTCGTCAAACAGGCGGGCATCACCGCCTTCCTGGTCCCACTGGACGCCTCCGGCGTGGAGGTGCGCCCCATCCGCCAGATGAGCGGCGGTGCCTCCTTCAACGAGGTCTTCCTCAGCGGTGTACGCGTCCCGGACCGGCTCCGGATCGGGCGCCCGGGTCAGGGCTGGGAGGTCGCCACCACCACCCTCGGCTTCGAACGAACCGCCTCCGGCAGCGGCAACCGGCGCAAGGGCGGCACCTTCACGGACGTTCTCGCCCTCGCCCGCTCTCTCGGCCGCACCGACGACCCGCTGATCCGTCAGCGCCTCGCCGACCTGTACGTCCGCACCGCGCTGCGCGCCGCCACCGTGGACCGCATCGCCAGAACGAGCGCCTCCGGCGGCCGGCCCGGCCCCGAGGCGTCGCTGACCAAGCTCATGGCCTCCGACCTGCTCACCCGCACCGGGCAGGTTGCAGCCGAACTCATGGGCGCCCGGATCTGCGCCGACACGGGAGAGCCGGGAACGTTCGCCTGGACCCAGCATCTGCTCGGCGCTCCCGGCTACCGGCTGGCCGGAGGCACCGACCAGATCCAGCGCAATCTGATCGGCGAGCGAGTACTGAAGTTGCCGCCGGAGCCGCGCGTGGACCGGGTGCCGTTCTCGCAGATCTCCGGCAACTGAGGAACGACAACCCGAGGGGCCTCGCGGCTCGTTCCCGCAATCACCTGGGGCCCGTTCGGCACCGGGAGGCCGTTCCGCAATCACAAAGGAGTGACATCGATGGAGCTGGGACTGACAGGCGCGAAGGCACTGGTGACCGGTGCGAGCCGGGGCATCGGCCGGGCGATCGCCGCAACCCTGGCGGCCGAGGGCTGCGCGCTGGCGCTGTGCGCCCGGGGCGAGGAGGCGCTCGCCAAGACCGCGGCTGAACTGCGTGGCGAGGGTGCGACGGTGTTCGCCGAGCCCCTCGACGTCACCGACCCGGCCGCGCTCGCGGGCTTCGTGGAGCGGGCGGCCGGTGAACTCGACGGCCTGGACCTGCTGGTGTCCAACGTGTCGGCGGGCAACGTCAAGGGCCCCGAGTCATGGGAGGCCAGCCTGCGCGGCGACCTGATCCCGTTCGCGGGACTCGTCGAGGCGGCCATGCCCCACCTGGAGGCCTCCGACCGGGCCGCCGTGGTCGCCATCGGCACCACCAACGCCTCCGACACCGCCCGGCCCGCCGGCGCCAACTCCTACTCCGCCCTGAAGGCCGCCGTGGTCCAGCACGCCTCGGCCCTCGCGCACGCCCTCGCGCCGAAGGGCATCCGCGTCAACACCGTCTCGCCCGGCCCGATCGACTTCCCCGGCGGCGCCTGGGAGACCATCCGCACCAGCCGTCCGGAGGTGTACGAGGAGGTCCTCGCCAAGCTGCCGATCGGCCGCTACGGCACCGCGGAGGACGTGGCGGCCGCCGTAGCGTTCCTGCTCGGCCGGACCGGCTCCTTCTGCGTCGGGGTCAACCTGGTGGTGGACGGCGGGCTGCTGACCCGCGTCCAGTACTGAGCCGTGGCGGGCCCGGCCGGCCGCCTGCACGCCGTACTGGTCTGCGGCGGCAGGTGGCACGACTTCGACTACGCGCGGCTCCGGCTGCTCGAACTGCTCGGAGAGCATCCGAGGGTACGTACGACGGTCTTCCAGGACTACGACTGTGCCGCCGCGCTGGAGGGGGCCGACCTGCTGGTCACCTACACCTGCGATGTCCGGCCCAGCCCGGCAGAGCGGGCCGCGCTGGCACGGTTCGTCGAGCGGGGCGGACGCTGGCTGGCCCTGCACGGCACCAACGCGGTGATCGAGCCGCCGGCTTCCGGAGGACCGCGGGTGTTCACCACTCCGCGGCTTCTCGGCGAAGTGGCGGTCGTGCTGGGCAGCCAGTTCCTGGCCCACCCGCCGATCGAACCGTACGAGGTGCGGGTGACCTGGCCCGGCCATCCGCTGGTCGCCGGGATCGAACCGTTCACGGTCACCGACGAGCTGTACCTGTGCGAGCTGCACGGGGAGTTGGAGGTGCTGCTGCACGCTGAGTACACGGGGCCGTGCTGCGGGTTCGCCGAGAGCGGCACGGCAGCTAACGACAACGCATCCCGGCCGGTGCTGTATCTCAAGCGGTATGGGCTCGGCGAGGTCTGCTACTTCACCCTCGGCCATTGCCGCGGCCGCTACGACGTGCAGGACCTCGGTGTGGCGGACACCGGGCGCGTGGACCGGGGGCCGTGGGAGACGCCGGAGTTCCTGACGGTGCTGCGGCGCTGTGTGGCACGGACGGTGGGCGCGCGGGGTCCGGCGGGCGGCTGAGCGCGCGCAACCACGAAGCACCCGCACTCGACAACCGGCCCTGTGGCGAAACATCGCGCTGCCCACGCACCCCCGCTCAGCCGTGCGGCAGCACCACCGCCCGGCCGTTGCAAGACAAGTCCCTGCCGCGCCAGCTCGACGACCTCCATCAGCTCCGCGCGGCTGCCCCAGTAGGGGAACGTGGGGGACACCTCGAACGGCAGCCCGCCGCCGAAAGCGTCCGCGGCGGTCGGCACTGTTCAGGCGGAGGTTCTGGCGGATTCTGTGCCGCCCCAGGCGGGACGGCACCCACGGAGATGGAGAGGGCCGGGTGAACCGCCGTCGTGGGGTGCGGCGCGGGCCGCGGGGGCGACCGCGCGGCGCTGTGGCGGGAGCGGACATACTCCGCGCCGGACCAAGAAACTTATGAGGTAGTACAGCCTCAAGTGCGTTTGAGTGTGACACGGCCCAGCGGGCTTGGGGGAGGGGGTGGGCCCAAGTAATTCCACGTGAAACGGCATATCTCGTGGAGACCTCGACCGATGTGACGTTCGGACACCGACGTGAGTGTTGCTCCCGGCTGGAGACGGTAACTATACTCACTCTAAAGTTTCTGCCGGAGGAGAGATGATGGACGAATCATCGGGGCTGGGATCGGCTCGATGCCCCGGACCCAGCGTCCAGGACTACCTCGACCGGGACAGCCGGCCAGTTCCACCGGCGCTGAGGTTCGACCACAACGACCACCTCGGCAGCGAGGACATCGACGCCGCGCGCTTCACCTCCCGCGAATGGGCCGAGCGCGAGATGGAGCAGGTGTGGCGCCGCGTCTGGCAGTTCGCCTGCCTGGAGAGCGAGATACCTGAGGTCGGTGACCACGAGATCTACGAGATCGGCAACGACTCGCTGATCATCGTGCGGACGGCCCCCGACGAGATCCGCGCCTTCGTCAACGCGTGCCTGCACCGCGGCCGCAAACTGCGTACGAACGGCGGCAACGTCGGCGAGTTCCGCTGCGCGTTCCACGGGTTCACCTGGAACCTCGACGGCTCCTTCCAGAGCCCGCCGTGCGCCTGGGACTTCCCCCATGTCAACCCGGAGAAGTTCACGCTGCCCGAGGCCAAGGTGGCCACCTGGCGCGGCTTCGTCTTCGTCAACATGGACCCGTACGCGGAGTCCTTCGACAGCTACCGCGGCACCTTCGACGAGTACTACATCTGGCCGCTGGAGGACCGCTACAAGTCGCTCCACATCGGCAAGGTGCTGCCCTGCAACTGGAAGATCGCGCAGGACGCGTTCATCGAGTCCTTCCATGTGATCGCCACGCACCCCCAGATGCTGCCGTGGCTCGCCGACGCCAACTCGCAGTACGACGTCATGGCCGACCAGCCCAACTGGAACCGGATGATCAACATCCAGGGCGCTCCCAGCCCGCACGTGGCGGACTCCGTCACGGAGGAGGACGTTCTGGAGACGTTCTACGACTCGCGCTCGTTCTACTCGGCGGCCCAGGGCCGTGACCTGGTGATGAAGGAAGGGGACGACCTCCCCGCCATCCCGCCCGGCGGCACCGCCCGTCAGGTCCTCGCCCAGCGGATGCGGGAGCAGTTGGCGGCCACCTCGCACCAGGACTTCTCGCAGACCGCCGACACCGAACTGCTCGACGCCATCAACTACCTGCTCTTCCCCAACTTCAACCCCTGGGGCGGCGCCAAGTCCAACATCATCTACCGGTTCCGGCCCAACGGTCTCGACCCGGACTCCTGCACCGCCGAGATCATCTTCATGTCCGCCCCGAAGCAGCCCGGCGAGATGCCGCCGCCGGTCAAGATCCGCTGGGTGCCCGAGGACATGCTCTTCGCGGACATCCCGGAACTGGGTGTGCTCGGGCCCGTCTTCGACCAGGACTGCGAGAACCTGCCCTACGTCCAGGAGGGCCTGAAGACGATGCGGAAGCCGGGCATCACCCTGGCCAACTACCAGGAGAGCCGCATCCGTCACTTCAACCAGACGCTCGACCGGTGGATGAACCGGTGACCGTGACCCACCGGGTGGCGGTCCGGCCCTCCGGCGCCGAGATCGACGTCCTCGACGGGGAGGACCTGTTCACCGCCGCCCAGCGGCTCGGCTACCGCTGGCCCACCGTCTGCGGCGGCAAGGGCACCTGCCGTACCTGCTTCGTTCGGGTGGAGGAGGGTACCGAGAACTGTTCGCCCGTGGGCCCGCTGGAACGCGAGGGCATCGAGGCCCTGCGCATGCCGGCGGACGGCCTGACCCGGCTCGCCTGCAGGCTCCTGGTCGAGGGTCCGGTGACCGTGACCAAGCGCGGCGTGCGCCGCCGAGTGCAGGAGTGAGGGGTCCATGCCCAAGCAAGTGATCCACCCACTGACCGGGCATGTGTACCGGCTCACCGAGGACGGCCTGGTCGAGGTGACCGATCCCGGGACCGGAGCGCAGGGCATCTTCGACTTCCAGGCCCGCTGGCAGTCGGGCGAACTGCGCCACGCGGACCTCCAGATGGCCGGCTGGGTGGGCCGGCTCGCCCAGCGGCGCGTCGCCCGGCAGCCGGAGGAGTGAGCCGGTGACACCCCGCACCACACGGGTGGTCTGTCTCGTACGCCGACCTGGGAAAGAACCGCTCCCCGGTGACTTCGCCGTCGAGGAACGCCCCCTGCCGCCCCTCGGTGAGGGGCAGGTCCTCGTCCGTAATCTCTACATGAGCGTCGACCCGTCCATGCGCGGGCGGCTGGAGACCACCGAGAAGCACTACACGCACAACTTCGCCCCAGGATCACCGCTCGACGGGCGCGCCCTCGGTGTCGTGGAGGAGAGCCGCTGTACCTCCGTACCGCCGGGTGCCTTCGTACGTCACCAGCTGGGCTGGCGGGAGCGGGCCGTCTTGGCCGGGGCGGACACCGACGGGGCGGATCGCATCGACCCGCAACTCGCCCCGCTGCCCACCTGGTTGGGGCTGCTCGGCCAGACGGGATTCACCGCGTACGTGGGCCTGACCCGGATCGCGGCGCTGCGCCCCGGCGACACCGTCTTCGTGTCGGCGGCTGCCGGGGCCGTCGGCACCGCCGCCGGCCAGTTCGCGCGCATGCTGGGCGCGGAACGAGTGATCGGCACCGCCGGCGGGCCCGACAAGTGCGCCCTGCTGGTCAAGGAGTTCGGCTACGACGCGGCCGCGGACTACCGTGCCCAGCCGGTGCGCGAGGCGCTGGCTCGGCTGGCACCCGATGGGATCGACGTGTACTTCGACAACGTGGGCGGTGAGCAGCTCGCCGCGGCCCTGCACGCGCTGCGGACCGGTGGCCGAATCGCCCTGTGCGGCATGATGTCGCAGTTCGGCGGCGGCCGGCGGACCGTGGACATCAACCACTTGATCCAAGCGGTCCTCAAGCGGCTGACGTTGTGCGGTTTCATCGTCCGCGACCACGACGACCTGCGGCCGGAGTTCGAGCAGCGGGTCGCGGGCTGGCTACGTTCGGGCCGGATCGTCGCCCGCGAAACAGTGGTGGACGGCCTCGACCACGCGGCTGAGGCACTGCTCTCCCTCCTCGGCGGCGGCAACATCGGCAAAATGTTGGTGAGGCTGACGCCGGACCCGTAGGACGGCACGCCGGCCTGAGCGGCATGCCGGACACCGATGGCGTACGCGCTCGCCCTCGGTGAGAGGTCCAAGCCGCTTTCTCCCGAAACGGGTACGGCGAAAGGCGGGCGCCCTCCTCCGTCTTTCCTCTTCCTGTCTCCTCTGCTTGACCGTTCCGGTGGACTGAGTGAGAAGTGAGTCCGCTCAGCCGCACGCCCTGAACGGTCTTGGGCCATTCCCCCACTGCCTTGAGGGCGTGGGAGGTACCTCAGGTCCCCGGCGTACTCGACCCTGGGGCAGCGACACGGTTTCAGCGCATGGTTCGTGTTTCGGCGACGCTGTGCACGTTCAGGGAGACTCCCACCCGGGTCAGCCCAGCCACCGCCGTCCGGAAATCCTTGATGTGCGGGGTGGTGAAGTGTTCGTCGAGGGCCTGCTGGGAGACCCAGCGTTCGAACACCCGAATGCGCCCCGCCTGCATGGGGTCCGCCGTGATGGCGTAGTCCAGGCAGCCCGGCTCAGTCTCCAGGGTGCGCTCCTGGACCTCGACGAGATGTCCCAGCATGGTGTCGCGCTCTTCGGGCGCGTACTCCATCCATCCGGCGACGATGATTTCCTCGGACACAGGCGTCCTTTCCTCGTGTTACCACCTTGCGCCATCGCTGCGGTGCCATCAGCAGGCCAGCACGGCAGGGTTGCCGTCCGACCAGCTGCGCGTCAGCGTGCGGTGGGTGAAGCGCCAGCCGTCGGCGGTACGGCGCAATGTGTCGTCGTAGCGCCCGGTGACCACGTAGAGCTCGCCGCCCGGCGTGTTCCGGCGGATGTGCTGGGCGAGAGCCCCCGGCAGGTGGGCGAGCGGCGGATCGGCGATGCCGGAGCCCTTGCTGCTGACGACCAGGCTCACCCTCGGGTCGCTGCGCACGGCAGCGACCCGAGGGCGTCGGTCGGTCGCGGACACCCAGAACCGTCCGTCCCGGAAGAGGTAGTCGACGACGGCCCTGATCGGGTGTCGGCCGGTTCCCACCCAGACGAAGGTGCACTCCGTCTGTCTGTCCAGCGGTTCGGTCGCAGCCTCGTTGTCGAGGCGGTAACCGCTGAGGTCTTCCCATCCGGTGACCGACTGCTTCACGGCCGCGTCCCTGCTTCCCGTCGTCTTCTCTCGCGACTGCTTCCGCCGGTTCAGAGCCCGGCGGCCACTGGGACGCCGTCCACGGTGACCGTGCCCCGCTCACCGTCGACCGTGATCACCATGCCGTCCCGCAGCCGCTGCGTACCGTCCTCGACGGAGATGACGGCGGGGATGCCCAGCTCGCGGCAGACCACGACGGCGTGGCTGTTGAGCGCGCCGACATCCACGACGGCCGCTCCGGCGACGAGGAACAGCGGGGTCCAGGCGGCGTCGGTGATCGGTGCCACCAGCACCTCGCCCGGCTCCAGCGCCTCGCACGAGGCCGGGTCGGCGACGACCCGGACCCTGCCGGTGTACGTGCCGTGGCTGCCGCCGACCCCCTTGAGGACGTCTCCCTCGACAGCGGCCTCGGTGTGCTCCTCGCTCCGCCGCGGCCAGCTGTCGATCTCGGTCCGGGAGTCGTCCGCGATGAAGAACGGCGGTTCCAGTTCGCGCAGTTCGCCGTACTCCTGAAGCCGCTGGGCGATGACGGGGCCGAAGCGATCCGGATCGGCGACATAGTCGTCGAGCTCGGTGTCCAGCAGCATCATCACGTCTTCGGGTTGCGCGAAGCGTCCTGCCTCGGCACCGCGGCGGCCGAGTTCGCGGATCGCCATCCGGATTTCGTTGATGACGGTGACGCAGTTCGCCTTGGTCCGCTCGCGCGCCGGGATCCACACGTTGGACGCGTGCATTCCGGCGTCGAACATCGGCTGCACGTCCTCGGGGAGGGCCCCACGGACCTCCGCCGCCGTCGCCTGACGGTGTGCCGTGAGCCGCTGGTGCCGCGCGGCCGGGGAATCACCGTCGGAGCTGTGCCGGATCCGGTCGACCAGGGACAGTGCCTGGATCGGGGCGGCCTCCCAGGACAGCGCGTGGATGTCCCACTCGTTGGGGCCGCGGTCGCCGGACTCGGCGAGGAACTCGGCGAAGGAGTCCCGGAACGCCTTCATGTCCCCGGTCCCTCCCTCGAGCGACTGCTCCACCGCCAACGGGCCCTGGTCGAACAGTGCCGTCAGTTCGGCGGAGGCCGCCACCTGCCGGGACAGCGTCCACAGGCCCGCCGAGGGGCCGGCCGAGTCGACGTCACCCAGCCCTCCGATGAGGTCGAGCATCGCGCCGGGACGATCGACGCTCGCGCACAGCGGGCCGAGAATAGCCGGTCCGACCGACGCGGGCAGTGACGACTCGACGTGCCGTTGGAAGGTCGTCTCGACGTCGTCGAGCAGGCCGCGCGCACGCGCCACCAGCTCGGCGTCGGACAACCGCGAGAGGTCGGGCCGCTCGCGGCGGATCCGGCGCAGCCGCTCGTGGTCGGCGTCGCCCTCCGGGTAGCCGCTCCGGCCGAGCATCTGCTGGAGGATCCCGCCGGCCTTGGCCGTCAGCTCCGCGTCCTGGTCGTCGGGGTGCGCCACGTACACCGGGGTGTCGGAGCGCTGGCCGACGAAGGCCGCGTCGATCTGGTCGGCGGTCTGCCCCATGCGGATGCCGAACAGCCGCAGGTGCGAGAGGTTGAGGTAGAAGTAGCCGCCGAAGATTCCGACGAACGGGGGCCGGGTGCCGGCGACCTCCTCCTCGCGGTAGATGCCGAAGTCGACGAAGCCGCGGCGCCAGCCCCGCAGGCCGCGCCCCCAGACCAGGCTCCAGCCCAGCGGGCTGGCCGGCTCCGGCAGGGTCTCGCCCGCGTTGGCCCGGGTGTAGTGGGGCAGTCGCTCGTTGCGCTGCCAGTCGATGATCCAGTGCTTCATGGTGATGGGGCTCCCGCCGTCCGTTGCGCCGCTCACCACTGCGCCGTGCCGCCGTCGACGCTGATCAGCGTGCCGGTGATGCCCGCGCCCGCGTCGCTCGTGAGCAGGCTGGCGACTCCCGCGATCTGCTCGACGGTGGTGATCTTCTTGGTGGCGGCGTGCTCGGCGAACCGGCCCAGCCACTCCTTGTAACTGATGCCCTCGGCCTCGGCCGCGGCCGGTCCCGCGGCACGCATCAGGTCGGTGTCGACGGCGCCGGGGCAGATCGCGTTGCAGGTGATGCCCAGGGTGCCGTACTCGAAGGCGGTCGCCTTGGTCAGACCGTGGATGGCGTGCTTGTTGGTGATGTAGTGGCTGATCGCGGGCTTGTTCGCCTGCTTGCCCTCGACCGAGGAGATGTTGATGACCCGCCCCCAGCCGCCTTCCAGCATGGGCTTCAGCGCGCGGCGGGTGCCGTAGAAGTAGGCGTTGAGGTTCAGGTCGAGTGCCTTGTGCCACGCCTCGTCGCTCAGCTCGTGGACCGGGGCGAAGCCCTCGGTGCCGCCGACGTTGTTGACCATGATGTCCAGTCGGCCGAAGCGCTCGACCGTCCAGTCGACGAGTGCCTCGATGTCCGCCTGGCTGCTCGAGTCGCTGGCGTGGAAGACGGCCTTCTCACCGGCCTGGAGCTCCTCCAGCGCCTGCTTGCCCTTGACCTCCGAACGGCCGCTGAGCACGACCGTTGCCCCGTCGGCGAGGAAGGCCTCGGCAATGGCGCGGCCGATACTGCGCGTGCTGCCCGTGATCACTGCGACACGTCCGTCGAGGTTGCCCGTAGCCACCATGTTGTTCTCCTGCGAGGGTTGTTGGTTCGTCATCTGGACGCCTCGTCCAGGAGGCGGTGGATGGTGCGGTGGAAGTGCTGGAGCCCAGGTTCGTTGCGTCCGAAGACGAAGTCGGTCCCGGCGAGAGCCTTCAGCCCCCGCTGCACTCCGTAGGTGGTCGCGTAGTCCTCGTCGCGGACCACCTCGTAGAACCACTCGCCGAACTGGTCGGCGGCGTGACGCTCCTCCTCGGTGACGACGGGCTCGCGCAGCAGGATGATCTGCTGGGTCACCGATTCGGTGGCAGTACGGGGAATCACGATGGAGACGGCGATCTTGTTACGCCAGGTGCCGGCGATGGCCAGACCGGGGAAGAGCCAGTAGATGGCTCCTACGACGTCGCCCGGATCGCGCTGCTCCGGGGGCAGTTCCACCAGGTCGGCGACGGGCCGCAGGGCGGCACCGAGACGCTGGTGGGGGCCCCAGGTGTCATGGGCCATCATGTTGGAGAAGTTCGTCTCGAAGACCGTCTTCGTGTGCAGCGACGCGAAGTGGTAGGTCTCCAGGTACCCGTCGAGGGTGACCTTCCAGTTCGGGCTGGTCAGCTCACGGGTCGCGTGGTGGTGGCAGTCCGCGAAGCGGAGCCCTTCCAGGAGCGGCCGCAGGTCTCCCAGCCAGGCGTCCAGGTCGTGCTCGGCGGCCGGATCGAGCGATACGAAGACGATGCCGGCGCGCTCGCCGACGGGGAGCTGGATCAGGCTGCGCTTCTCGCGTGGTACTTCGCCGAAGGTCTTCTCGGCGTACACGCCGCGCAGCTCGCCCGACAGGTCGTACGACCAGGCGTGGTAAGGGCAGGTGATCCGCTTCGCCACGCCGCAGCCCGGCTCGACGAGCTCGGCGCCGCGGTGCCGGCACGCGTTGATCATCGCGTGCACGACGCCCTTGCGGTCCCGGGTGATCAGGATGGGGACGCCGAGCACGTCCAACGCCTTGTAGGTGCCCGGTCCGGGGAGCTCGCACGACATGGCCAGGGGCAGCGGAACGCTCCGGTGGACGGCGTCCATCTCCCGCAGCCAGCGGTCGGCGTCGAGGTAGTTGTCGACGGGTTCCGTCCACTGCTCTTCGGCCTCGTGCGTGGTGTTGTTGATGTAGTGCTCCACGACACGCTCGGCGAGCTCGGCCGCGTCCTGCCGCGTCGCGACGCCCGCGGCGTCCGTGGAGCGGTCCTGGCCGATCCATGAGGTGTATTTCGGAGCGGGGGGCGGCAGCGGACGATCGTCGTCCGCCGTTCGGGTCTCCGGTGAATTGATCTGGACCACGATGTCCTCAATCCTCCCAGCCGCGAGCTGGTGAAGGGGTCCTGGTGCTACAGCTGCGCTGTGACCGCCACAACAACAGGAGTTAGTGTGGTGTGTCAATAGAAAGTACCGAACTTCGTGAGGCGGCATTCTGCGGGTCACCCGGCCTCCTGTGGCAGGGGCACGCTCAGCTCGACGGGATCTTTCTATTGAATGGCTCCAGCTAGTGGGATGAGATGGCCGGCAGGCCGACGGAGAGGGTGGCCCGATGGCCGATGAGACGACCGGTCCGGACGAGGCGCCCGGAAGGGTGCGGATGACCCAGCCCTTCGAGGCGGGGGTCGTGGTGCGGGATCTGGAGGTGATGGAGCGTTTCTACGGTGAGGTGCTCGGCTGTGTCCCCGTGCACCGCTCCCGCATCCCGCAGGCGATCGCCGGCCCGGCCGGGCTGGGCGGACAGCTCCTCGTCGTCTGGCTCGAGGTGCCGTCCGGTGGCCGGATCAAGCTGATCCAGCCTCGGGCGAGTGCGGTGTCGTTCCCGTCGGCCGTCCCGCTGGCCGAGCGCTGCGGTCTGGCCTACCTCACCTTCCACGTGGACGATATCGAGCCCTTTGTCGCCGTGCTGCCGACTGCCGATGCCAGGCCGCTGTCGTCGCCGGTCGTGGTGTCGGCGCGCGGTCGGCGGATCAGTTTCTGGGCTGATCCGGAGGGCAACGGTGTGGAGCTTGTGGACCGGCGTGGCGGCGGTCCCGACGTCGGTTGAGTCCTGCCCGTAGTAATTTGAGAACCTCTTCAGTAAGGTGCCCCTGCTAGTTACTGTATGCCGACACCACAAAGTCCGATCGCTGGTTACACCTCGTTCGGGGCGAAGGGGCGGACAATGGCTCAGAGGGCATCGACGAAGTCGGCCGACCCGGCCGCGAACCAGGAATCCGCGCAGGTCGTCAAGGATCTGCACGAGCGCATGGTGCGCATCCGGCTGTTCGAGACCGAGGCGGGAAAGCTCATGGAGGCGGGCAGATTGCCCGGCTTCCTGCACCTCTACGTCGGCCAGGAAGCCGTGGCCGCCGGCGTGATGGCGGCCCTGCGCGACGACGACCAGATCACTTCCACCCACCGGGGCCACGGGCACGCGGTGGCCAAGGGCGTCGGCCTGCGCGAGATGTACGCCGAGCTGTACGGCCGCGTCACCGGCGCCTGCCTCGGCCGCGGCGGGAGCATGCACATCAACGACCTCACCCGCGGCATGCTCGGCGCCAACGGTATCGTCGGGGCGGGCGTCCCGATCGCCGTGGGTGCTGCCTTCGCCGCCCGGTACAAGGGCGAGGACAGCGTTGCTGTGACCTTCTTCGGCGATGGCGCCACCAACATCGGCGCCTTCCACGAGGGCGCGAACATGGCCGCGATCCTCGGCCTGCCGGTGGTCTTCGTCTGCGAGAACAACGGCTACGCGGAGTTCACCCCGCAGTCCGGGCACATGCTGCTCGCCGACGTCGCCGACCGGGCCGCCGCCTACGGCATGCCCAGTGTGATCGTCGACGGCATGGACGCGCTCGCCGTCCATCGCGCCGCCGCCGACGCCGTCGCACGGGCTCGGGCGGGCGCCGGCCCGATGATGATCGAGGCGAAGACCTACCGCTTCTACGACCACCAGGGCGTCAAAGGACTGCGTCACCCCTACCGCTCGGACGAGGAGGTCGCCGAGTGGAAGGCCCGTGACCCCATCGACCTGCTGGAGGCCCGGGCCGTTGCCGACGGCACCGCCACGCGCGCCGAGCTGGACGACGTATGGCAGCGCACCCGCGACGAGATCGCCGAGGCCATCGCGTACGCAGAGGCGAGCCCCCTGCCCGACCCAGCCGACCTGCTGCTCAACGTCTACTCGGGATGACCGCCATGACCACCATGACCGAAGCACCGGCCGCCGCACCGGGCACGGCCCGCAAACTGACCTACGTCAAGGCCTTCAACGAGGGACTCGCGCAGGCCATGCGCGAGGACGAGAACGTCTTCGTCGCCGGTGAGGACGTGGCCGGTTACGGCGGCGTGTTCCGCATGTTCGACAACCTGCTCGACGAGTTCGGGCCCCGCCGCATGATCGACACACCCATCTCCGAGGCCGCGCTGGTCGGCCTCGGCGTCGGCGCCGCCGCGCGTGGCCTGCGACCCGTCGTCGACCTGATGTTCATGGACTTCATCGGCGTCTGCCTCGACCAGATCGTCAACCAGGCCGCCAAGATGAAGTACATGTTCGGCGGCGCCCTGTCCGTGCCGCTCACCATCACCACCGCCTCCGGCGCGGGCCTCGGCGCAGCCGCCCAGCACAGCCAGAGCCTGGAGGCCTGGCTCGCCCATGTTCCCGGCCTCAAGGTGGTCATGCCGTCCGACGCGTACACCGCCAAGGGCCTGACCGTCTCGGCCATCCGGGACGACAACCCGGTCGTCGTGATGCTGAACAAGGTCTTGCTGGGCAGCACCGGCGAGGTGCCCGAGGAGATCTACGGCATTCCGCTGGGCCAGGCGCACACCGCGCGGCAGGGCTCCGACGTCACCGTCATCGCTCTGGGCCGCATGGTGGGCGAGGCCCTCGCGGCGGCCGACGAACTCGCGGCGCAGGGGGTGGAGATCGAGGTGATCGATCCCCGTACCGTGCAGCCCCTGGACACCGAGACCATGTTCGCCTCCGTGCGCCGGACCAACCGGGTGCTCGTGGTACACGAGGCCGTCACCTTCGGCGGACTCGGCGCGGAGATCGCCGCCCAGATCCAGGACGCGGCCTTCGACCACCTGGACGCGCCGGTCCTGCGCATCGGCGCCCCCTTCTCCCCGGTTCCCTTCTCCCCGGTCCTTGAGAAGGCGTACGTGCCCGATCGCGCGCGGATCGCCGAGGGCTGCCGCCGTCTCCTCGAAAGGTCGTGACCGACGTGGCGGTCGAGGTTCTGCTGCCGAAGATCGGCCTCACCATGCAGGAAGGCATGATCGACGAATGGCTCGTGGCCACCGGCGCCGCCGTCGCCGAGGGCGACGCACTACTGCGGCTGGCCACCGACAAGGTGGACGTGGATGTCGAGGCGGAGGCCGGGGGGATGTTCCACCCCGTGGTCCAGGCGGGGACCACGGTCCCGGTCGGGACCCTCATCGGCTGGCTGCTGGCCGAGGGCGAGCAGCCACCGGACCCAGGGGGTACGCCGATGCCCGCCGGGCCGGCGGCCGTGGAGCCCGTGCGTGTCGGCGCTGCCTCCGCGGTGCCGACCCCGAACGGCGCGGCGAACTCTCCCAACGGCAGCGCCGCCCCACGCGGCGCCGGTGGCCGGCTCCTGTCCTCACCCAACGCACGGCGGGTGGCGGCCGGGGCTGACGTCGATCTCACCGCGGTACGCGGCACCGGGCCCGGTGGGAGGATCATCTCCGAGGACGTGGAGGAGTTCTTGGCGGTCCTCCCCGGCGGTCTCGTCGCACCGGCCCCGCCGGGCGCTTCCGCCTCACCGCTGGTGCGCAAGCTGGCGAAGGAACGGGGCATCGATCTCTCCGAGGTGAACGGCACCGGCCCAGGCGGCTGGATCCGCAGGGCCGACCTCGAGGCCGTCACGATGACGCCCGCGCCGACGCCCGTGCGCCCTGGCGCCGAACCCCAGGCCGGCGACCTCCTCCCGCTCACCGGGATGCGCGGCACCATCGCCCGCCGGATGCACGCCAGCCTCCAGGAGATGGCGCAGCTGACACACGGCTACGAAGTGCGGATGGACGCCGTGGTGTCCCTGCGGGAGCGGCTCAAGGAGGACTGGGCCGACGGCGAGCTGCCGGTGCCCAGCCTCAACGACTTCCTGCTCAAGGCCGCCGCGCTGGCCCTGCGCCGCCACCCGCTGCTCAACGCGACGGTGCGGGAGGACGGCATCCATCTGCTCGGTGACATCCACCTCGGGTTCGCGGTGGCCGTTCCGGGTGGCCTGCTGGTCCCGGTGATCGAGGACGCGGGGGCACTGCCGCTGCCCGAGATCGCCCGCCGGTCGAGGGCCCTGGCCGAGGCCGCGCGCGAGGGGCGGATCTCCCCGGCCCGGCTGGAAGGCGCCACTTTCACGGTCACTTCGCTGGGCGGATACGGCGTCGACTTCTTCACGCCCGTCATCAACACCGGGAATGTCGCGATTCTCGGTGTGGGCAGGCTCAGGGACGGCGTCGAGTGGGTGGACGACCGGCCCGTGCGGACGCGGGTGCTCACCCTGAGCCTGACCTTCGACCACCGCGCCGTCGACGGGGCACCCGCGGCCGAATATCTGCGCACGGTCGGTGAACTGCTGCGCAAGCCCCTCCGCCTGCTGGTGTGATCCGAGGCCTCGGCGACCCGGTCCGCTCAGGTGGCCGGGTCGGCGATCCGCTCGGCGAGCAGGCCGACCTCACGGACGAAGGAGCGGTGGCCGAGCGAGCGGTAGACGTCGTCGCCGCGGACCTGTGAGATCGCCGCGGTCTCCAACAGCGCCAGCAGGCCCAGGGCGATCACCGCCGCCTCCGCGTCGGAGACCGACGTGCGGGCCTTGCGGATCAGCAGCACCAGTTCACGCACCAGCGCCGTACGGCTCTCCTGCCGCAGCGCCTCCGCGTCATGGCTCATACCGGCCGACGACACGAAGAACACGGTGGCGGCCGACCGGTGCTCGCCCAGCCAGGCCAACAGCGCGGTAACGGCGGGACCGATGTCGGAGTCGGGAGTATGGGCCTCGGTGAGCGCCTCCATCTGTTCACGCAGCGCGGCCGCGAACACCCGCATACCTTCCACCAGGACCTGGTCCTTGGAGGAGAAGTGGTAGTACACCGCAGCCGAGGTCATCTCCGCGCGAGCGGCGATGTCGGCCACCGTCACCTCGTCCGGCGGCTGGGTGGCGAACAACTCCGTGGCCGCCTCGATCACCCACTGCTTGCGCGAAGGACGGTGAGCGGCGCGGGTTCCGGATGTCGTCATGATGTCAAGTATGCCGGGAGCCATGAGCTCTGCAGTCACTTGTGCAGCTGGAATTACACGTTCCAACGTCGGAGTTACTGGATAGCATGGTCAGTACACGGGACGCGCGGACGCGGGTTCACGGCGGTCGCAGGGAGCATGATGGCCAGCACGGAGAACGGCAAACAGCCCGCCCACCGCCCCTCGCGACGGCAGCACATCATCACCGCCGCCGTACGGGTGTTCGGCCGGAACGGATTCGCGGAGACCAGCATCCAGGACATCGCCGACGAGGCCCAAGTGGTGCCCACGGCCGTCTACTACCACTTCGACGGCAAGGAGGAGCTGCTCGAACTCGCCATGCGCCGGGTCTTCGACCAGCTGAACGCGGTCGTGGAGGCGGCCCGGCCGGAGTCCGAGCCGGGTGACGCGGAGGGCCTGCTGCGGGTCATCGACGCCGTGTGGGACTGGGTGGAGCGGAACCCGGACGAGGCCCGCCTCTACCAGGTACAGATCGCCTCGGCCAGCGGCAGCGTCAAGGCGCTGAGGGACGAGTTCGAACAGCGGCACGTCCAGCGAGGCTACGACTATCTGCCCGAGGGCACCACGCGCAGCCCCCGGGCGGCCAAGTCACGGCACGCGACGCAGGCACTCGCGGTCCGCACCCTGATCAGTACGACCATGCTCGTCACGGCGCTGCGGGCCGAGGGAGGGCTGCTGTCCCAACTGCCGTCCCAGGCCGTGCTGGAGGCGGTCAGGTCGCTGGCGCTGCGCATCGTCGTCGCCGACCAGAAGCCGGCCGCCGCACAGACCTGACACACACGTCGGTTCACCGGGCAGCGGTTCGGTTCACCGGGTCAGCGTTCACCTGGGCAGCGGCTTCGCTCACCAGGCCACTGTGTCCGCCGCCTCTCAGGCCGTCAGTACCGCGCACGCGCTGATCCCGGGCGCCCCGTACACATGCGTGAAGCCCACCTGGGGAGCGCCCGGTACCTGTGCTCCCGGCGCCCGGCCCTGCAACTGCCGGACGACTTCGTGGAACTGGCGCAGCCCCGAGGCGCCGACGGGCTCACCGCCGGCCAGGCAGCCGCCGTCGGTGTTGACCGGGATCCGGCCTGTGGCGTCGGTGTCTCCGGCGGCCAGCAGTTCCTCCTGCTCGCCGTGGCCGCACAGCCCGGTCTCCGCCAGGTGGATCAGCTCCGAGCCGCTGTCGGTGTCCTGCAACTGGGCGACCCGCACATCCGCCGGCCGCAGACCGGCCCTGCGGAAGACCGCCTCCGCGGCGTCCACACTCGGGCTGCGGTGCGGCCCCGGCGGCAGCCAGGGCGAGAACACCTCGAACGACCCGAACCGCCGGGAGCGCAGCGCCAACGACGCCAGTCTGACCGGACGTTCGCACAGGTCGAAGGCGCGGTCGCCGAGGGCCAGGACCAGTGCCGCCGCACCCTGCCCAGGCGAGCAGAACATGTACTGGGTGAGCGGGGGACTGACCTCGGCGGAGTCGAGGATCTCCTGCTCCGTGAGCGGCTTGCGCCGCCAGGCCATGGGGTGCTGGGCGCCGTTGCGGAAGGCCCGTGCCGCGACCATGGCCAGCGCCCGTTCCGAGATGCCGTGCTCGTGCAGATACCGCCGGGTCTTCAGGGCGAAGAACTGGGTCGTCAGCATCATGCCGCTCTCGGCGTACCAGTCGCCAAGGCCGTAGCGGGCCGCGGACACGTTGAAAGCGCCCCGTTCGTGCTTGTCGAAGCCCACCGCCAGGCCCAGCGAGGCCTCGCCCGCGCGGAGGGCGTTGGCCACCGCGAGCACGGTCGAGGCGCCGGTCGCGCAGCCGTTCTGCACGTTGACGAACGGCACACCGGTCAGGCCCAGGCGGCCCACCAGCGTGTCGGGCTTGCCGGACACGTCGGAGCCGCCGGCCGCGTAGCCGATGTCCTCCCAGCCGACACCGGCGTCGGCCAGAGCCTCGCGCACGGCCCGCTCGGCCATGGCCATCCCGGTGACGGTCTCGTCGCGGCCGAAGGGATGCATACCGCAGCCGACCACATAAACCTCGTCGGACCTCGCCCTGGTCATGGATCCGTCCTGGTCGTCGGTCGGCCCTCGGTCATCGGTCCTCTTCCGGGTCCTGGCGGAACGCGAAGGTCAGCACCTCGGTCCCGTCCTCGTCGTGGTAGGCGGGCATCGTGGTGAGCCGGACCGGCAGCCCGATCCGTATCTCCCGGAGGGGCACCTCCAGCCGCGCCTCGACCAGCACCTCACCGAGGTCCACATAGCCCACGTGATACGGCTGGAAACCCCCGGACGGCGGCCGGTACGGCGGCTTGGGCGGGAACGCCTGGAGTGTCCACGACCACACCAGGCCCCGCACCGGCAGCACATGCGCGGACATGGTGCCGTCCGCACACCGGGGACACGAGTCCTGCCGGGGGAAGACGACGGTGTGGCATCCGGAGCACCGCGCGCCCACGAGCCGCGGGGGATCGACACCCTCGAACAGGCCCTCGGCCATGAGTCTGGTGGTCATGACGTTCCCGCCTTCCTCGTCACCAGGCCAGCAGCTCGGCCAGTCGTTCCCGGTGGTGCGCGGCGTCACCCAGCAGGACTGCGTCGGACTGGGCACGCCGGAAGTACAGATGCGCGTCGTGCTCCCAGGTGAAGCCCATGCCGCCGTGGAGCTGAACGCACTCGGCGGCGACGGACACGAAGGCCTCGCAGCACCACGCCTGGGCCACCGCCGCCGCTTCGGCCAGCGCCTCGGGCGAGCCGGCCGCCCGGACCGCGCGTACCACCGCCGACCGTGCGGACTCGACCTGGAGCAGCATGTCGGCGCACGTGTGCTTGACCGCCTGGAAACCGCCGATCGCCCTGCCGAACTGGGTACGGTCCCGCACATGGGCCACCGTCATGTCCAACGCGGCCTGCGCGCCGCCCAGTTGCTCGGCGGCCAGTGCGACCAGGGCCACGTCCAGCGCACGGGAGACGACATCCGCGCCCTCGCCCCCAGTGGTCAGCGCCCGGACCTGAGCGCCGGAGAAGGCGACCACCGCCTGGCCCCGGCTGAGGTCCAGGGTGGGCACCCGGCGAACCGTGACCCCCGGCCCGCTCGGGTCGGCGAGAAAGAGGTCCACGCCGTCGGCCCCGATGCCGGCCACCACCAGCGCCTGGGCATCGGCGCCGTCGAGGACGAACGGCACGGTGCCGTCGAGGATCGGGACACGGCCCTGCCAGGAGACGGCCACCGGCACGGCGTCGGACCGCCACGTTCCGTCGGGCGCCGCCACCGCCAGGGCGTGCACCGTGCCCTCGGCCAGCTCGGCCAGCGCCTTGTCGGCCGTACCGCAGCCGGCCAGCACCTGCCCGGCCAGCACGGTGGAGGACAGCAGCGGTACCGGTGCCAGCGTCCTGCCCAACTCCTCGCAGACCACGGCGATCTCGGCCAGGCCGCCGATTCCTCCCGCCGACTCGGGCAGACCGAGGGCTGCGAGGCCGACCTGCCGGCCGAGGGTGTTCCACAACGCGGCGTCGATGCCGGGGGAGCGCTCGGGCAGCCGGCGCACCGCCGCGGTGCCCCCGGCGTCCGCGCACACCGACCGTACAGTTTCGCGCAGGTCGTCCAGTTCGCCGTCCGACAGGGCCCTGCCGTCGGTCACGGTGCTCGTCATCGTGCGCTCCCGATCTCGTCACGCCGGTTGCGCAGGGCACTGTGCGCGGCCGCCATCCGGGCCACCGGCACCCGGTGCGCGGAACAGGAGACGTAGTCGAGGCCCAGGCCGTCGCAGAACGCGATCGACTCCGGATCCCCGCCGTGCTCTCCGCACACGCCCAGCTTGATACCGGGCCGCACGCTCCGTGCCCGCTCGGCCGCCAGAGCGACCAGGGCGCCCACCCCGTGCGGGTCGAGCTGCGCGAAGGGGCTGGCCGTCAGCAAACCGCGCTCCTGATAGTTGGCGAGCACCTGGCGCTCGACGTCGTCCCGGGAGAATCCGTAGGTCAGCTGGGTGAGGTCGTTGGTGCCGAAGGAGAAGAACTCGGCGTGGTCGGCGAGTTCGCCGGCGAGCAGCGCGGCCCGCGGGGTCTCGATCATCGTGCCGAACCGGTACGGAACCTGCACACCGGTGCGGGCGGCGACTGCCTCGGCGGCCCCGCGCACGTACGCGGCCGCGGCGGCCAGCTCCTCCGGCACACTGACGAGCGGGATCATCACCTCCAGCTCGGGCCGGACTCCGGTGGCGGCGACGTCCGCCCAGGCGGCGAAGAGCGCCTCGGCCTGCGCCGGGTAGAGCCTCTCGTGCAGCAGTGCCAGCCGCACTCCGCGCAGCCCGAGCATCGGATTCGCCTCACGCAGCGCGGCGGCCCGCTGCTCCTCGCCGGCGTTCTCGGCCTGCCCTGGGGCCGGCAGGAACTCGTGCAGCGGGGCGTCCAGCAGCCGTACGGTCACGGGACGGTTCCCGACCGCGGCCAGCAGAGCTCTGAAGTCCTGGTGCTGGGCGTGTTCCAGTGCCGACAGCGCCTCGTCGCGGGCCGCCGGGTCGGCGGCCAGGATCACCCGGCGGATCAGCGGCAGCCGCTCCCCGAGGAACTGGTGCTCCGTACGGCACAGCCCGACACCCTCCGCCCCCATGGCGACGGCGGTGCTCACCTCCGCGGCGCTGTCGGCGTTGGCCCGCACACCCAGCCGGCGCATGCCGTCCGCCCACTCGAGCAGGGTGGACAGTTCGGGCGGCGGTCCGGCGACACTGACGCTCAGCGTGCCCGCGTAGACGGCGCCGGTACGGCCGTCCATCGAGACGGGGTCGCCCTCGCGCAGCACCCGGTTGCCGATCCGCACCGTCCCGGCGGCCCGGTCCACGCGCAGCCCCTCGGCGCCGCACACCGCGGGCTTGCCGGCGCCCCGCGCCACCACGGCGGCATGCGAGGCGATACCGCCGGTGCCGGTCAGTACGGCGGCGGACGCCAGCATTCCCGGGACGTCCGCCGGGCTCGTCTCATGGGCCGCGAGCACGACATGGGTGCCGTCCGCGCCCAGTTCGAGGGCACGTTCACTGGACAGCACGATCACACCGGTCGCCGCGCCTGGGGAGGCGGGCAGCCCCTTGATCAGGAGCTCCTCGCCGCCGGTCAGCCGGAGTTGGGGGTGCAGCAGTTCCTGCACCTGCGCCGGGCTGATCCGGAGTACGGCCTCCTCGGGGCCGAGCGCGCCGTCGCGTGCCAGGTCGGCGGCGAGACACACCGAGGCCCGCAGAGGCGGCCGTTGTTGCGCGGCGGCGGCGAGCAGGGAGATCTCGCCGTCGCGCACCTCGAAGTCGACGGAGACGGGTGCGTGCAGATGACGTTCGAGGGTGAGCAGGGAATGCTCCAGGAGAGCTGTTCCGCCCGCGAGCCGGTCCAGCGGTTCACTGGTGTGCGGTGGTGGGGCGCTGCGGCGCACCCCCCGGAAGAACGAGCCCTGGGGAGAGAGACGGCCGGTCTCGGGATGGCGGCTGACCGCCGTGCCGTAGCCGGAGTGGTCCGCCGGGCCGATGCGCAGCGCCTGCACGTGCAGGGCGATACCGAGATCGGCGGGCAGCCGCTGTGCCTTGCGGGATCTTCTCGCTCGCGGTGAGTCCCACCGAACGAGGAGGGCACGGGCGGCCAGCGCGAGCTGCTGGGCCGGGTCGTCGGGGAAGGGCCGTGAACCGTGCTGCGCGACCAGGGACAGCAGCGCATCGACCCGTGCCCGCGGCTCGGGCGTGTCGAGGAGAGCGTCGTCGAGCACCGCGCCGGGCACGTCGAGGGCGTACTCGGCGATCATCCGCACGGTGGCGGCCCACACCTCGTACAGCGCGTCCTCGCGCCCGATGACGGCGCACAGGCCGTCGGCGCCGTCGGAGGTGATGCCGAGGCAGGCAAGGTCGGGCGGCAGTCCGGCGATCTCGGTCGGCGCGCTCGCCGACAGGCGCAGCAGCAACGGGCGGCCGGCGTCGCCGATCCGCCGCCCCGAGAGCTGTTCGATCAGGTCGACGGCGGCTTCGGAGGTGCCGGGTTCACACAGCGACGCGGAGGCGCCGGCCGGCACGGTGAGCCCCGGTACGACCGGCAGCCCGAGGGCCACCAGACGGTCCATCGCTGTGCCGTGGGCGCCCAGTTCGTCGGCGGCGAGCCCCCGGATCCGCCCCTGCCCGTAGGGCACCAGGATCCGGCCGGGGACCTCGGACGGTGTGAGGGGGCCCGTCTCGCGGTCGGTGACGCTCAACCCCGGCTCCTCCTGACCAGTTCCTCTTCACGGGCCTCGTCCTCGGCCCGGCTGATCCCCAGTACGAGCAGCAACTCCTGGTGCAGCCGCATCCACACGGTGTGGTACGAGTCGCACAGGGGCGAGGCCAGCCACTGCACCGCACCGTCGTCGAAGCGGTCGAGGGCTTCCTCCAGGGCGGTGAGGTACCGTCCGCTGCCTTCGAGCACCCGCTCCAGCCTGCGCAGCACGGGCTGGATGGCCTCGTGCACGTCTTCCAGCGACTCGCGCACCCCGGCGTCGTAGACGCTGTCGGAGTGGTCGTTGGCGGTGCCGTCGGGGCGGCACTGCCATGCCGTGCACACCTCGCGGATCTTCCTGTTGACCGGCAGGAAGGCCTCGTACGCCGCGGTGATCTGCTCCTCCTGCGCTGATCCCGGGGAGATCCGCAGGATCCGCGAGGCGGCGGCCTTGGCACGCTCGGTCGGCAGCGTCATCGGACCCTTCACCATCGCCAGCCCGGCGTCGACCAAGGGGCGGTGCTCCGACTCGGGCCTGCCGCGCCACATGCCACGCAGAACGAGGTCGACGACGGCTTCGCCGAGCGTGTCGTCGGGAGAGTCCGGAAGGTCCACGGCAGCAGATTGCATCGCCACACCTTTTCCCCGGTTCTGTAGCGACCGGTTCCCTCGGTTCTGTGTTGCCCGGAGGTTACGCTCCGGCGAGCCTGTTAGTGAAGAGGGACTCAAGAAACACCTTCCGGTTCCCTGTGCTGTGTCCGGCTGTTGCCCGTCCGGGCGCGGTCCCGGGCGGCGAGGAACGACGCCATGCGGTCCTGGGCCTCCCGCCCGTCCGCCAGGGCGGCGATCTGTCGCGCCTCCTCGACGAGGTGGCGGCCCAGTCCGTGCCCGGCACGGCCGCGCAGCAGGCTCTTCGCGGCGCGCAGCGCCGCACCGGCGCCGGCGGCCAGTCCGGCGGCGGTCTGGTGCGCCGCCGCGTCCAGCTCCGCGTCGTCGACCGACCGGGAGACCAGGCCCCACCGTTCGGCATCGTCCCCGGTCAGGACCCGGTTGGTGAGAATCAGGTCCGCCGCCAGCCGGGGGCCGACCAGACGCGGCAGGAACCAGGAGGCCCCACAGTCCGGCGTGAGCCCGACGTCCGTGTACGCCAGCCGGAACCGTGCGGACCGGCCCGCCAGGACGATGTCGCCCACGAGGGCGAGGCCCACCCCGCCGCCCGCGGCGGCGCCCCGCACGGCGGTCACCACCGGTACCGGCAGCTCGTGCAGGACCTGTATCGCGGTATGCGCGGCGGTCGCCACGGCATGCATGTAGGCACCCGTCTCCTCGCCGCGACCGGCGAAGGCGCGCAGGTCACCGCCCACGCAGAAGGTGCCGCCCGCCGCCCGCAGCAGGACCGCGCCGCCTGGGTCCGCGGCCACCTGGGCGGTCGTGTCCCGCAGTGCCTCGGCCGTTGCCAGGTCAAGGGCGTTGCCCCGCTCGGGGGCGTCCAGCCTCACCTCGACGACTCCGTCGGTGTGACGGACGACCCGGACCGGCTCTGTGCTCGCAGGGTGGCTCATAGGGCGTCTCTCCTGTCGTCATCCTGTCGCCGAGTGCCTCTCGGCAAGATACTGAAGACGCTATACAGTTTCTAGGGACGCGGCGGGCCCGATGCCCGTACGCCTGTCGGCGGGAGGTCCCGTGCCCATCCAGTTCGATGTCGATCCGACTGTTGCCCAACTTGCCGCGTCCACTTCCGCGTTCGTACGCGCGGTGGTGATCCCGGCGGAGCGCGCCTGCGGCGGGTCCGTGCACGACGCCCCCGAGTCCCTGCGGGAAACCCTGCAGAAAGGCGCCCGTGAGGCGGGCGTGTTCGCTCCGCACGTGCCGACGCGGTGGGGCGGGCACGGACTCGACCTGCGCGGGCAGGCGGTGGTGTTCGAAGCCGCGGGCTACTCGCTGCTCGGCCCCCTGGCGCTGAACTGCGCGGCCCCGGACGAGGGCAACATGCACCTGCTGGAGAAGGTCGCCACCGAAGACCAGAAGGAGCGCTATCTGCGCCCGCTCGCCGCCGGCGAGGTGCGGTCCTGCTTCGCCATGACCGAACCGGCACCGGGAGCCGGCGCCGATCCACGCTCCCTGAGGACCACCGCGACCCGGGTTCCCGGCGGGTGGCGCATCGACGGGCGCAAGTGGTTCATCAGCGGCGCCCGCGGCGCCGGCTTCGCCATCGTCATGGCCCGCACCGCCGGCAACCCCGGAGACCCAGGCGGCGCCACCATGTTCCTGGTCGACGCCGGTACACCCGGCATGAGCATCGTCCGGGACATCGAGACCCTGGACGAAGGGCTCTTCGCCGGGCACAGCGAGATCGTCTTCGACGAGTGCGTGGTAGGGGACGACCAGGTGCTCGGCGCGGTCGGCCACGGCTTCGAGGGAGCCCAGATCCGGCTCGGCCCCGCCCGTATGACGCACTGCATGCGCTGGCTGGGAGCCGCGCGGCGCGCCCAGGACGTCGCACTGGAACGGGCGGGCAGTCGCATGGCGTTCGGCTCCGTCCTGGGGGACCTCGGCATGGTGCAGCAGATGCTGGCCGACTCCGAGATCGACATCGAGGCGAGCCGTGCTCTGATCCTGCGTACCGCCTGGGAGCTGGACACCGGCTCCGCCGCCGCGCAACTCACCTCGGTGTCCAAGACCTTCGTGGCGGAGGCCGTGAACCGGGTGGTCGACCGGGCGGTGCAGATCTGCGGAGCACTCGGCATCTCGGCGGCCGACGCCCCGCTGGCCCGTCTGCTCAGGGAGGTGCGACCGTTCCGGATCTACGACGGGCCGTCGGAGACGCACCGTTTCGCCATCGCGCGCCGTGCGGTGCGGCCCTACCGGCAGTCGAGCGCGGGTGCCGCCGGCTCATGACGGCGTCGACGACGAACGTCCGTGGACGTGTGGCTCAAGCGGTTGCAGCGCAACGCACTGCTGCACTCCCGCGACACCTACGACTACTTCCTTCACCGACTGGGGCTACGGCCCCACGGCACTGACACCCGACCAGGAACCGGAGCCCTACCCGACGATCCCGCTGGACTTGGTGAACGTCTGAGAGAAGGCCGGACCGTGCCGACCGCCGAGGAGCGGACCGCACAGACACCGTTCCCCATCACCTACGCCATGGGAGGTACGCCGGGGCGCGGGTGGGCTGCAAGCGGCTCTCCCTTGCGTGATGCGGGACGAGCCGTCCCATTATCAGGAAACCTGTCATTCAAATGTGAAGAAGTAGGCAACGTCATGGCGTTCAGCTCGAGAGTCCAGGCCAGAGGCATCCAGCTGCTGCTCGGCCGAATGATGACCCGGGTGCACAAGGACCTGCGCTTCACCGACATTCCGAAGCGCACGGAAACCCTCCGGGTGGAGACTGGTGCCGGGCCCGTGACCTGCACCGTCTACCGCCCGACGGCCACAACCGGATCCCTCGCTCCTGTATACGTCAACTTCCACGGCGGCGGTTTCGTGGTCGGCCGCCCGGAGCAGGACGACTGACACCGGCGCTCCGGCCGGGGGCCTGACCGTCGCGACGCGTCGACTCGACGAGCCCCGGCAGGAGCATCCTCACCGCCGATGCGGATGACGCGTCCGTGCGGGTGACAGCCGGAACCCTGCAAAGCGCTTCCCGTTCGGGCCACGCGTTCGGCCACCGCGTCACCGCTCTGCGCTTGAGTCGAGAGTGGACGCAAGAAGAGTTGGCTGAGGTCGGCGGGTTTGACCGCAAACGACTGAAGTTTGTTGAGAGCCCAGGAAAACCTCAGGGCGCAGTGCCCAGCTGGGCGTACAGCTCGGCAGCGTCCTATGTGGTCAATCCGGCTGTCATGGTCAGCACCAGCACCGGATCGCCCTTGGCCCAGGACGGTGCCCCGGCACCGAGCACGGCGGTGCCGGCCAGACTGGTCAGTCCCGCGAGCAGCGTGCGACGACGCGTGGGGTCGGTCTCCTCGTCCGTCGCCAGGATGACGTTGACCCTAGCGACGGGACGTGGTGCGTGCACGGACCGTGATGCTGTGTCGGTGAGTCCGAGCAACTGTGGCGGAATCCGCAGGGCTTTGGCCAGGCATCGGAGGACCTGAACGCCGCGCAACGGCTGCTTGCCTCGCTTGAGCCGCAGATTGCTACGAGCTGGGCGGCATCCGAGCCGAGCAGGCCCGGTATGTGATCTTCGAGTGCCTGTTTAGCGAGCCCGACCACACCCGCTCGAAGCTTGGTGGTTCGCTCGACTACTTGAAGCCCGCGCTGACGCGCGTGCGGCAGCTGTGCCAGTTCGGTCATAGGCTGCGACTCCCTCCTCGGTAAACGGTGCTGACCAACGCCGCCCTGCTCCGTGGAGCTGGCGCGGCGGTAGCGAGTGGTGTGCTTTCTTGGGCCTCAAGAGCGGCGCGAAGATGGGTCTTCGCCGGAATCCGGTTCTCTCAGTCCACTGAGGACACGCTGGAGCAACTGCGGATCTTGCATGGCAACGCTTGCGCGAGCAGGAGACCTTGAAGCCGTTGACGCCGCGGGATGCCGGCTGGGACGAAGGCGAGCAGTTCCCACCGCCCAAGCGGGTTCCCGTCAAGATCGCCTACTTCGCGGCGAACTGACAGCGAGGCGTCGACGCGCGCCAGGAGGTCCTGCCCCAATGATCGCCGGCCTTGTCGGCTCTGCAGGGCTGGCGACGTGTCGATGTAAGAAGGCCGTGATGTGAGAACGGGACCTCACACATACCTGGACTCAGGACTGGGAAGCCACGGTGGGGGGAAGATCCGGGTCGTGATGGTCCTGCGGGATTCAGTCCGTCTCCGCTGAACCCCGCCTCTGTCGCTCCCTGGGTTCGTGGGGCTGTGCGGTGCTTCAATGATGACCATGCCCCTCGACGAGTTGCGTGCCTTGCTGGCCCGGCATGCTCGCCCCGATCTGAGCACGAACATCGATTCCGTGCGCATCTTCCGCGCCGATCGGCCCAGCCCGCCGACGCCGACCACCTATGGCAAGGTGCTGGCCCTCGTCGCCCAGGGCACCAAACGGTTCGCGCTGGGTGACCGCCTGTACGAGTACCGCGCTGGGGAGTACGTCATCGCCTCGGTTGACCTGCCGGTGACCGCGCAGTTCATCCGAGCCAGCCCGGGGGAACCCGCGCTCGGCTTCGGCCTGGACCTGCGGCCGACGGCCGTCGCCGAGGTGCTGTTGGCCGCGGACGCCGAGGAACTGCCGGAACTCCCGGCTGGCGCGCCGGCCAGTCTGGCCGTCAGCACCGCCTCCGCCGAACTGCTTGATGCCGTCGTCCGTCTCCTGCGGCTGCTCGACCAGCCCCGCGACATCCCTGTGCTCGCGCCCCTGATCAAGCGGGAGATCATCTGGCGGTTGCTCACCGGTGAGCAGAGCACCATGCTGCGTCAGTTCGGCCTGCCCGACAGCAGTCTCAGCCACGTCGCCAGAGCCGTCCAGTGGATCCGAGACAACTACGCGCTGCCCTTCCGCGTCGAGGAGGTGGCGCAGCGGGCGGGCATGAGTGTCTCCGCGTTCCACCGCAACTTCCAGGCCGTCACCTCGATGAGCCCGATCCAGTACCAGAAGCAGATCCGCCTGCAGCACGCCAGGCTGCTGCTCGCCGCGAATCCCGGCGACATCGCCGGGATCAGCCGTCAGGTCGGCTACGAGAGCCCCGCCCAGTTCAGCCGCGAGTACCGCCGGCAGTTCGGTGACCCGCCGCGCCGGGACGCGGTCCGCCTGGGCGCGAACGTCCGAACCGACACATCCGGCACTTCTCGCGACGGTTGACCAGAACTCGCGACTTCTTGCTCGATCCTGCCCGCTTGCTCCGCTGACGGGCCCTGCCGCGGGGGACTCGCTATAGCCTCCCCGGACAGAGGCACCTGAAGACGGTTCGCGGCCGGCTGGTGACCGGCGAGCAACGACGGGGCGCGTGAGGTAATGGGGGGTCGGTGTCGAACTGTTCGGGCGTCACGATGAGCTGGCACGGATTTCCGAGTTCCTTGACCTTGTGCGACAGAGCGGTGGCGTCCGGGTAGGAGTTTCGAGGCCGACGTCAGCTGCTCCAGTCTCAACCAGTTGCTGCTGCCTGTGCGCGCGGCTCTGGACCGCCTCCAGCCCGGCCCGCGCGAGGCGCTGTCGGTGGCGGTTGGCTTCGTAGCCGGTGCGCCTCCTGATGTCCTCCTGATCTGCAACGCTGCGCTGCTGCTCGTCAGGCCAAACAGATGCCACAGCTGCAGATATCGGCGCGGCCGGATTCAGCATGTCCAGGCAAGAGTTCGAGAGCATCAGGCTCCTCTCGGGCCTCGCCCGTTGGTTTGATCGGACCAGGCGAAGGGAAGAGCGCGATGACGAACGACGCTCGAAGTGAAATATCGTTGCATATCAACGGAACCACGCATCGGCTCACTGTCGACAACCGCAGAACGCTGCTTGACGCGTTGCGGGAGGACACGCGGCACATCGGTTCGAAGAAGGGGTGTGACTTCGGCCAGTGCGGTGCGTGCACGGTGCTGGTGAACGGCAGGCGCGTGGTGTCGTGCCTGACGCTTGCGGTCGCCGCGGAGGGTGCCGAGGTCATCACGGTTGAAGGGCTCGCCGTGAACGACGAGCTGCGGCCGGTCCAGGAGGCGTTTGTGCGGCTCGACGGACTCCAGTGTGGGTTCTGCACTTCTGGTCAATTGTGCTCGGCCGTCGGGGTGCTGGCCGAGCATGCGGCGGGATGGCCGAGTGCCGTTACCCCCGACCTCTCACCTGACCAGCCACACCGGCCCCTCGACGCCGATGAGGTGCGCGAGCGGATGAGCGGAAACCTGTGCCGCTGCGGCGCTTACCCGTCGATCGTGCGCGCCGTTCTCGAGGCCGCCGAATGTGAAGAGGTGAACAGGTGAAGGAGTTTGCCTACAGCCGCGCGACCGCGGTCCACGATGCGCTGACCTCCGTGGTGGGACAGGAAAACGCCCGGTTCCTGGCGGGCGGCACGAATCTCGTCGACCTGATGAAGCGCGGTGTCGAGACACCTGATCGTCTGGTCGACGTGCGTGCTCTGCCGCTCGACGGGGTCCACGAGGCCCGCAACGGTGATCTGGTGATCGGTGCGACGACGACGAACAGCGACGCCGCCGCTCATCCCGAGATCCGGCGCCGCTATCCGGCGCTGTCCCAGGCGGTGCTGGCCGGCGCGTCCGGGCAGCTGCGCAACATGGCGACGGTGGCGGGAAATCTGTTGCAGCGCACCAGGTGTGCCTATTTCGCCGATCTGTCGTCGGCGTGCAACAAGCGGGTGCCCGGCAGTGGCTGCGCCGCCGTGGCAGGCGTGCACCACAACCACGCCATCCTCGGCGCGTCACCGGCCTGCGTGGCCACGAGCCCGTCGGACATGGCGGTACCGATGATGTTGTTCGACGCGGTCGTGCATTACGAGACGCTGGACGGCAAAGGGGAGATTCCGATCTCGCGGTTCTATCGCCCGGTCGGCGACACACCGCACCTGGAGACGACGCTTCCCGACGGCGCCCTGATCACCTCCGTGACGCTTCCCAGCGCCGCCGCAGGAGAACGGTCGCGGTATCGCAAGGTGCGCGAACGCGCGTCATACGCCTTCGCCACCGTATCTGTCGCGGCGGATCTGGTGGTGCGCTCGGGCCAGGTGCGTGAGGTGCGCATCGCGCTGGGCGGCGTCGCCTCGCACCCGTGGCGGGCGAGGATCGCCGAGGAGGAGCTGCGCGGCGGCCCGGCCACCCCTGAGCGGTTCCGCGCCGCGGCCGAGGCGGAGCTCAGTGCAGCAAAACCGTTACCGCACAACGGATACAAGCTTAGACTGGCACGCAACCTCATCCAGTCCGTGCTGACCGAGATCGTCCACTGACCGGATGGGAGCGACAAGATGAACACACACCCACAGGTGCTCGACGGCACGGGTGCCGAGATTTCCGGGTTGTCCGCGCCTGCGATCGGCACGCCGCGCACCAGGGTTGAAGGCCGCGACAAGGTGAGCGGCAAAGCCCGCTACGCCGGTGACATCCCGATCGAGCGGCTCGCTCACGGCGCGGTCGTCACCGCGACGATCGCCAGTGGCCGTATCACCGCCATCGACCCCAGCGCGACACTTGCGTCGCCCGGTGTGATCGGTGTGATCGACCACCGCAACGCGCCGCGGGTCGACCCGGAGGCCGGCTCGCCCTTCTTCGGTCCGGACGGCCAGTTGCAGCTGCTGCAGGACGACCAGATCGCCCACGGTGGTTGGCCGGTCGCGCTCGTCGTGGCGGAAACTCACGAGCAGGCCCGTGCCGGGGCCGAGCGGCTGCGCGTGTCCTATGTGGAACAGCCGCATGACATCGCGTTCTCCCCGGGCCACCCGGCGGCGCGGCCCGCGCTGTCCGCGTTCGGCCCGGATGCGAACAAGGGTGATCTGGACGCCGAGCTGGCTGCCTCGGCAGTGGTGGTGGACGAGAGCTACACCACGCCCGCCCAGCACGCCTGTGCGATGGAACCGCACGTGGCAACGGCCTGGCTGGAAGGCGCTGTGCTGCGCGGGATCGACTCGAACCAGGCGCCGTACGGCATTGCGGCGCAACTCGCGACGCTGTTCGGCAAGCCGCTGTCCGACGTTCGCGTCCAGGTCGAGCAGGTCGGTGGCGGCTTCGGATCGAAGACCGGCCTCGGCCCGCAGCTGATCCTCGCGACAATGGCCACCATGCTCTTCCACCGCCCGGTGCGCGTCGCCTTGACGAGGGAGGAGGTGTTCCTGGCGACGTCCGCGCGCCCGCGGACCGACCAGCGCGTGCGGCTGGGCGCCGACCGCGACGGCAGGCTGCGGGCGATCGGCCACGAGGCCGCCTTCGAGATCTCCGGCAAGTCCGAGTTCATCGAGAACTGCGTGGAGATCGCCAAGACCCTCTACGCCGCCGACGCGATCCGCACCAGGCTCAACGTGGTGCCGCTGAACATCCTGCCGGTCGCTTCGGTGCGCGCGCCTGGGACTGCCCCGGGGTCCTTCGCGCTGGAGTCCGCGATGGACGAGCTGGCGGAGCGGCTGGACATGGACCCGCTGGACCTGCGGCGACGCAACGAACCGGAGGTCGGGCCGGTGTCCGGCCTGCCGTTCACCAGTCGAAACTTCCAGCTCTGCCTGTCCGAGGGTGCGCGCCAGTTCGGATGGGCCGGCCGAGACCACCGGCCGCGCCGTCGCCGGGAAGGCCACCTGCTGATCGGCACCGGCATGGCCGGCACGTCATTCTTCACCACCGCGTTCCCGTCATCCGCGACGATCACCGCCGAACAGGACGGCACATTCACCGTGGCCATCGCGGCGATCGACATCGGCACAGGCGCGCGCACGGCGTTGCATGCGATCGCCGCCGACGCGCTCCGCGTCGGCTGGGACAGGATTCGGCTGAGGATCGGCGACAGTGCCATCGGCCCGGCCTGGCAGGCCGGTGGATCGCTGGGCACGACTTCGTGGGGCTGGGCGATCGTCGCGGCGGCGAGGGACCTGCTCGAGCAGCTCGAGTCGGGGCCCGCGCTGCCGGTGTCCGTCACTTCCGACACCACCGAGGAAATCATGTCGCGGCCACACCGTGAACGGCACTCCTACAGCGCCGTGTTCGCCGAGGTGGCCGTCGACCCCGCCACCGGAGAGGTGCGGGTGCGCAGGCTGGTCGGGCGGTTCGCGGTTGGGCGCGTGGTGAACCCGCTGATGGTCCGCAGCCAGCTCACCGGCGGCATGATCATGGGCCTGTCCATCGCGCTGCAGGAGGAGGTCGTGCGCGACGAGGTCAGCGGCAGGCAGGTGAACGCGGACTTCGCCGGCTACCACTTCGCGGCGAACGCGGATGTGCCGTTCATCGACGCCGACTTCGTCGAAGACCACGAGCCCGATGACCCGCTCGGGATGAAGGGGCCGGGCGAGATCGGCACGGTGGCCGTCGCCGCGGCCATCGCGAACGCCGTCTGGCACGCCACCGGCAAACGCCACCGGGAGCTGCCGATCCGGCTCGACCGCGTCATCGAGGACTGACGGCCGTGCTGCGGGAGGTTTGGCCATTTGTACAGGTCAAGCACGACGCGGGTCAGGAGGTCGTACTGGCCCGCCTGGTGGATCGCGACGGTCCGGGTGCCCGGCCGCTGGGCGCCACGATGGCGATCGCTGAGGACGGCACGTGGCGCGGCTCGGTATCAGGGGGTTGCGTCGAGGGCATCGTCCTCGACGCGGCGCGCGCCGTGCTCGACGGCGCCGCGCCCCAGGTGACGACGGTCTCTCCGAGCGCACACCTGATGCCGTGGGAGGAAACCCCGGCGTGCGCGGGTGAGCTCCAGGTGCTGCTCACCCGCGCCCCCGACGCCCCGGTGCGGGCCGCGATCACCTCTGCATTGGCGGGTGACCGGCTGCTGGCGGTGCGCATCGAGCTCGAGCCGCCATACTCGTGGTCGGTGACGACCACCGCCGCGTGGCCGCCGTCCGGTGATGGCAGTTCCGTGTTCGTGGAGGAGTTGAGGCCGCGCAGCACGCTCGTCCTGGTCGGCGCCACCGACCTCGCCGCAACCATGGCGAGGATGACGGAATCCTTGCACCGCAGAGTGGTCGTCCTGGATCCGCGCCCTGACCACGTGACGTCCGGAGCGTTTCCCGCGACCTGCGAGGTCGTTCGCGCGTGGCCGGACAAGTGGATCGCCGGCAACCAGCTCCGGGCCGAGGACGCTGTCGTCACCTTGACGCACGACCCCCGCATCGACGACCGCGCCATCCGCGCGGCGCTGGAGAGCGAAGCGGGACACGTCGCCGCGCTGGGCAGCCGGGCCACTCATGCCCAGCGGCTGCGACGACTCGCCGGAGCCTCCGGTCTGGACCGCCTGAGCGGCCCGGCCGGCCTCGACCTCGGTGGGGCATCACTCGCCGAGACCGCCCTGTCGATCCTCGCCGAGGTGGTGGCGGTGGGCAACGCGCGATCCGGGCAGCGGCTGCGCGAGGTCCAAACGCAGATCAGGGTGATGGTGCCCGCGTCGTGTTCAGGACCTGCTGTGTCCTGAACACAACGGGCAACTGCAGGTCACTGTCGCGGCGGCCCGCTCGAGCAGGCGCTCGAAGAGCACACCGCCATCTACAACGCCATCCGCCGCGGCCCACGTCGACCGCACCCGCATCGGCTGTCAGGAGGAGGTCAGCCGCCGCGTCTTCCGGTCCGGCGCCGAATAACCCGTCTACCGCACCGCGCGCGGTGTCGCGGCTCCGTTGCGCGGCGGTCCGGTCGACTCGTGCACGATCACGTGTGGCAGCACGTGGATGTGCAATCCGGCCTGATCCGACCGTCCACTGTGGTGGTTGCGGGACAGGTACTGGTCGGGCTGCAGCTGGACTATCAGCGCGTCGAACAGCGATGACCGCTCGCGCGCTCGGTGGCGACCGGCCGGCGCGTCAGGTGCGTGGGCTCGTCGACGCCATGCTCACCGCAGCCTGCTGAGGGAGGCGGCAGACCGTCTACTTCGGACCATTTTCGACGTTTCCTGTTTCCCGTCATCGGCCCGTGAGTGCGCTTGGATGTTGGCCGGACGGGATTTTCGACGAACAGGAGTCCGCCTGATGCGTTCGATAGTTTTGGCATTAATGGTGCTTCTCGGGCTGACCACGCCCGCCGTGGCGACACCGCCCGAGAAGCTCATCGTGCTGCCCGGCGCGAAGTCGGCAGAGGGCATCACCGAAGGCAGGGGAACCACTTTCTACGCCGGAGACCTCTTCGCCGGCGACATCTACCGCGGTGACGTCAGACGCGGCACCGCCAGTTTGTTCATCGACGCGCCGACCGGCCGGACAGCTGTCGGCATGACCGCCGACGTCCGGCACGACCTGCTCTTCGTGGCAGGCGGATTCACCGGCCAGGCCTACGTCTACGACCTGCGAACCGGCAAAACCGTTGCGGTGTACCAGTTCGCCGAGGCCAACGCCGGCATGATCAACGATGTCACGCTGACCGCCGACGGCGTCTGGTTCACCGACTCGATGCAGGCACAGCTCTACTTCGTGCCGATCAGCCATTCCGGCAGGCTCGGCCAGGTCCGCACACTGGCGTTGACCGGTCCGGCCGGGGATACCAGCGGACAGTTCAACAACAACGGCATCACCACCTCGCCCGACTCGCGGTCGCTGATCGTGGCGCACAGCACCCGCGGTGAGCTCAACAAGGTCGATCCACGCACCGGCGCGAGCGAGACGATCCAGGGTGTCAGCGTTCCCGGCGCCGACGGAATCGTCCGTGACGGCCGCACGATGTGGGTCGTGCACAACAACCAGGTCAGCCGCTTCCGACTCGACCACCACGCCACGGCGGGCACCCTGGAGAAGGTCATCACCAGCCCAACCTTCCAGTCGGTCACCACCGCGGCGAAGTTCGGCGGCCGGCTGGCGGTCGTCAACGCCAAGTTCGACACCGGCTTCCCGCCCACGGCCGACCAGTACGAGGTGGTCGTCGTCAACAGCTGATCACGGCGACGCGGGCCCAGCACGAGATCGTGCCGGCCCGCGCCGCGGATCTCATTCGGTTCGCGCGGCCTGGCCGGTGACTGTGCGCAGCAGTGGCCTGCTCAGGCTGATCGCGCCGAAGAGGATCGCGGTGCCGGCACCGAGGCAGACTGTCAGCATCACCATGCCGCCGACCTGGAAACTTCCCCCGAATTCCTTGCTGGCCTTGAGTCCGATGGTCGCACCGATTGGCCGTGGTCATCGCGGCGAGGGCGGTCAGCGGGATGAGCGTCTGCCGGAACCGGGCGCCGTCGAGTACGCGCAACGGCGTGCCTGCCGGGTGAAGTAGTCCGTGCACGCGGCGGCGTTCCAGCGTGCCGGGCGCAGCGGTGAGTCCGGCCGATGCGGCGGCGATCGCGAAGTTCATCGCGCCTGGCGACTCCGAGAAGGAGTGGATCTTCGGGTTTGCAACCAACTGAGGCCAACGCGCTTGATTTGCAGTCAAGTGCGCCCAACCGCGGCCAAGGCGGACAACGTTTGGTGGCCCAATCTCGCGCTGGTCGCCTCCCTCAACGTGGAACTAGTGACATACCCGAACACCGGCGTGATCGACATACCGCTGACCGTTGCGAACCCCGGAGAACAGGCGCTGACGATCCGGCCGCAGCTGCCGCAGGACGCGCGGTTCAGCGTCGCCGACGGTTCGGATGTCGTCATCAACAGCGGAGGTACGAAGGAGCTCCGGCTCAGATTCGACACCTCTGGCGTCAGCACACCGGGAACGTACGTGGCCACGGCTGTGTACGTTCATAGCGAAGCAGGTGTGCTCGGCTCGACGCAGGTAGCAGTGAAGGTGCCTTCACCCGGCGACCTTGGTGCAGGTGCGTGTGAACAGGCGCGACAAGCACGTGGCGAGGCAGACCTGAAGCCTTACCAGGCGCCGGCACTCGACGCGTTCCTCCGTACCTGCCAGACCATGCCCATCAGCATCGACATCAAGCCTGGCGACAGTCAGAACGTGATCAACAGCAAGACGATGGGCAAGGTTCCTGTCGCCGTGCTTGGCAGCGCGACGTTCAACCCGACCACAGCGATCAAGACGGGCTCGTTGACGTTTGGTCAGCAGGGCACGGAACCTGGTCTGGCGTCCTGCAACGAGAAGGGTGAGGACGTCAACGGCGACGGCCACGTGGACTTGCTCTGCCACTTCCAGGTCAAGGTGACTGCACTGACGACCGCCTCCGCCACCGGGGACAGTAAAACGTTCGGTGTAACTCCTGATCATGGAAGTGCACCTGATGACCGACGTGATGTCCGGCGTGCAGAACGCCGAGTACCCGAAACCCGCGACCGGCATGGACGGCCTGGACGAGCAGTTCGTCGCGCAGTTGCTGAGCAGCGCCAAAGCGAGCGGGCTGAAGCCGACCGGTGAGGGACACGCACAGCGCGCCGGTTGGTCCTTCCCGGTGGCCGACGGTAACGCGGAGCCACGAAAAGCAGGCGCTCCTCATCGCCTGCTGCCGATGGTCAAGAACTTCGCGGAACTGTGTGCTGCCTATGACGCCCAGCGCGCCGAGGCCATCGTGAAGGCCACCACCTTCTACGATGACGCGGATGTCATCGCCAAGGTCTCGCGTGGCCTGGGTGAGGCCATGGTCGGAATCAACGTCGACGACATCCCGGAGCCGCACCGCCTCGCCGAGCGCGGCTGGTAGGACTTCCGAACAGAGAGGCGCACCCGCGTCGGGTGCGCCTCTCTGTTGTTCCGGAAAGGCGTTGACCATCAACACAAGACCGATCAACTTGGCCTGGATTACCTGGGGCACAGTGGATGAGTCGTACCAATAAGGCCGGGGCCGCAAGCTGCGACCGTCCTGAACAGGCATCCGACTGGGCTAGTCCGACTCATTCTCGTCAACATGTACTACCTATTGACGGCCGCAGGCGCCGAGCCCTACCTTGGGACCTGCGCGCTCCCTGTCCTCGACTCGACGAGCACCTGTGACAGCCCTGGTCCACTGTGGACTCAATGTTGGCCCGCCGCCATTACTGAGAACTCTTCGCCAGGACAAGGAGTTCAAGCATGGCGCGAGTTTTGCTGCGGGCCGTGGTCGCGGTGGTGCTGGCCGCGGCCGGGGTGACGACACCGGTCCCGGCGGCTGGTTCCGCCGCTCCGGTGCCGGACGTGAACGGGGTCGCGGCGGGCAACGCCGCGATCGGGTCGGTCGACCTGGCCGGCAGGTGGAGCTTCACGCCGGCGGGCCGGCCGGCTACGACGATCACCGTGCCCGGTGGTGGCTGGTACAAGCAGGGCTTC
>NZ_QFWW01000032.1:39903-41309 GCF_003265345.1 Lentzea terrae
TCACCCCGTCGAACTTCGACATCACCTCTTTCGCGGCGCCGGGCACGACACACACGATCAGCGTGAACGTGAAGGGCCGCAACGCGTTGAAGACGCCGGCGGGCAAGTACCTGGTTCCCGACGCCGCCCCCTGGTCCGAGGCGGTGCCGCAGGGGATCTTCCGTTCGGCGTTCCTGCGCGTGTACCCGGCCGTGTACGTGAGCGACGCCTTCGTTCGCACCTCGGTGACGGACCAGAGCCTCACCTATGACGTGTCGGTCACCAACACCTCCGGCAGCGCCCGTACCGTGACCCTCGGCGGCACGCTCGCCTCGGACAACGGCGAGACCTTCAGCTACCCGGCGCTGCCCAGCCGCACGGTCACGGTCGCCGCCCACTCGACCGCCAAGGTGACGGTCGGCCCGGTCGCGTGGAACCTCGGCTCCGCGTCGTACTGGTGGCCGAATGTGCCGTACCGCCAGGGATATCGCGCTCAGCTGCACCGGCTGTCGGTGCACGCGACCACCGACGACGGCCGCACCAGCGACGCCACCTACCGGTTCGGGTTCAGGGAAAGCACCCAGAACGGCGAGTACTACCGCCTCAACGGCGTGCGGCTGAACGTGCGCGGCGACAACCTGCAGGGCGCCAACTACGACCGGATCAACAACGGCGGCAAGGGCGACGCCTACCACACGCTGCCCGGCTTCCTGCCGCCGTCGGCGGGCAACGGCGGCTGGCCGCAGGCGGTCGACAACTACCTGCGGCTCAACTTCAACACCGTGCGGATCCACCAGGAGCCGGCCAGTCCGTACATGCTCGACACGGCGGACGAACTCGGTCTGATGATCATCGACGAGACCGCCATCCGCGGCTCCGGCGGCCCACAGGACTTCAACGCCGGTCGCGCCAACATGGTGGCCCACGCCCGCGCGCTGACGCTGCGCGACCGCAACCACCCGTCGATCATCCGCTGGAGCCAGGTGAACGAGCCGAACGGCGGCGAGTACGACTCCGAGCAGTTCCAGCGAGAGCTGTACGCGGCCATGAACGGCGCCGACGGCACCAGGCCGATCATCGCCGAGCTGGGCACCGGCGGGTCGCCCAACCAGTATCCCAGCATGACGCAGGCCAACTTCAACGTCATCCCGCACTACCTCGACGGCTTCGGCCGCTACGGCGAGCAGACCTGGTCCGTGGCCGGTCGGCCGGACGGCGAGGGCGAGTTCATCTGGCCGGCGTGCAGCACCAAGCAGGGCTTCGAGTGGTTCGCCACCGCGACCGCGGCCAAGCGCGGCAAGGACACCAGCGACCTGCGGCCCTACACCCTGCTGTCCGCATGGGCGAGCGTCATCCCCGGCGTGCGGACCACGGACTTCACGACGGAGGAGGGCAGCCGCCCCGTCTACGGCGTGGACAACCTGCCG
>NZ_QFWW01000032.1:41437-164318 GCF_003265345.1 Lentzea terrae
GACCATCCCGCTGGGTTCGCGCGTGAGCCAGCCGGTGTCCTTCACGACCCCCGCCAGTGGCTCACGGGTGTACCTCGTCCTGTCCACCGCCAAGTCCGGCGTCACCACGTTCACCGACACGGCCGAGTACTTCACGTTGGGCGCCGGCCAGGGTCCCACGCCCGGCAAGTACCGCATCGTCAACCGCAACAGCGGCAAGCCGCTGGCCATCGCGGGCAACTCCACCGCCGACGGTGCCAAAACCGTGCAGCAGACCGGAAACGCGACCTGGACCATCAGCGCCGGGCAGAACGGAGCCTTCACCCTGCGCTACGACGCGACCGGCAAGGTGCTCGACGTCAACGGTTCCTCTACCACCGCCGGGCTACAGCTACAGCAGTGGACCGCGAACAGCGGCACCAACCAGCAGTGGTTCCTGCGGCCGGCGGCCGGTGGGTTCTTCACCATCGTCAACGTCGGCAACGGTCTCGCGGCGGACGTCTACGGAGCGTCCACAAGCGACGGTGCGCAGGTCGTGCAATGGACTGCCAACGGCGGCGCCAACCAGCAATGGCAATTCCTGCCGCAGTCCTGACCTCAGGTGGACAGGAGGAAGATCGCGGCGCCCAGCAGAAGTGCGAAGACCGCGAGCACGACGACGAGCGTGATGCCCGCCCTCGGTGCGCGGTGCGATGCACCGCACCGAGGGCGGCGACTACGTCGTCAGGTTCACCTCGGCCAGCTGACCCAGCGCGGTGGGCAGCGGTTCGTAGTGCAGCACTGTACGTGCCGAGAAATACGTCCGTGCAGGCCAGCAGGCATCGGCGTGTTAGCGATCATCATCCGGCATGATCGCGGCCGTGCTGGTCCGCTTCGCCTACCTCGCCGTCTCCCAGGTCTTCGCCGCGCTGTGGCTCTTGCGTATGACCGATCGGGAGAAGGATGTCGAGATTCTCGCGTTACGCCACCAACTTGCGGTCCTGCACCGGCAACTCGGCGATCAGCGTCCACGATGGCGGCCTGAGGACAGGGTGTTGCTCGCAGCCTTGCTTGTGCCCGTGGCCCGCGCGACGTTGCGCCGGCTCCGGCTCTTGGTCAGCCCGGATACGGTGCTGAGGTGGCACCGCCACCTGATCAGCGCCGCCATGCCCGCATGAGCGTGAACCGAGCGCCCGGACGTCCGCGCACTGTCGCTTCGATCCGCCATCTCGTCCTGCGCCTGGCAACCGAGAACCCCTCGTGGGGGTATCGACGTATCCACGGTGAACTCGCGCTGCTCGGTGTCGCGATCGCCGCGTCGACGGTGTGGGAGATCCTCAAGACTGACGGCATCGATCCGGCCCCGCGCCGGACAACCGTTACGAAGGTACTGGTCTTACCGGCACCACCGGTACCAAGAAGCGCGAAGGAGCTTTTCGCTTTGGGAAGCGTCGTGACTGCGGCAGGCCGTACGTCATCGCCGCTCAACCAGTCGTCCTCGGAAGGTGGCAGAAGGAAGCCATCATCGTCGAGCAGTACCGGATGTGACGCCGGGAGTGCGTATCGGTGGAACTCCTTCGCCTCGGTCATCCTGCAGTCTCCGATCTCACCGCTGTTGCCGTGCCGACCGTAGAGCAGTTGGTTCACCAGTTCGATTCTGTGACCGCCGGTTGGGGTGGAGTGTCGCGATCGGCAGTTCTGCCGTACCAGACGAAGCCGCGTGAGTACACGGGACCACACCCCACCGCGACCCGATCACCCGATCGCAGGGCCAGGCCGTAGGCCCGTACGTCGTCAGCAGTACTCGGCGGCTTGATCAACGAGCATGAACCTGAGGCGGCCTGATACGGAGGTCAGACTCGTCGGACCACATTTTGGTACCCCACAGGGCACAGTCCGCTGGCCGGTCGAACGCACCTCCGCCTGGCTGAGGCATTCAGCTGAGCAGGTCGAGCTCGGCCTGCAGCGCCTCAGTGAGCACGAGCAGGTCGGGCACATGATCGGGATCGGCGACCACCGTGATGGTGAACGTGTCGGCGTAGGACAAGGCCGCGAACGCCACCGTCACGTTGCCGGTGGTGGCCGACAGCGGAGTGAGGCCGACGACCGACGTGCCGGCCAGGCGCATGGGGTGATCAGGGCCGTGCACGTTGGTGACGAAGGTGTGCACCAAGCGTTGGTGGTTCATGAACCAACCCGCTGCCCCGAGCCCCTTCAACACCCGGAAGATCGGTGTGGCCGACCTGACCGATTTCTTGTGTGACCGGGTGATGGCGGCGATCCGTGACAGACGTGACCAGTGGTCGCCGCCGGTCGGCAGCGCGACGGGCATGACGCCAGTGCTGTTGCCCAGGTGAGATGCCGTGGTAGATCGACGCGTCGACACGGGGATCGAGACGACCAGCTCGTTGACGTGGTCGCCGCGTCCGATCAGCACCGTGCCCAGTGCTCCCGTGACGGCGGTGAGCAAGGCGTCGTTGACCGTGCCCCCGCAGCGGTGTGCGGCGGCCTGCAGGCGGGACACGCTGGCGCGTGCGATGGTCTGCTGCCGCCGTGGGCCGGTCGACTGGTTCAGGGAGCAGCGCGCACCGCGTGAGGGCCACCGCAGCCCGGCGAACGAGTCGCGCCGAGGCAGTCTCAGCCGGGTCTTCCAGGCGTCCTTCGCGAGTTCACGACGGGAGGGCGCGACAGCGGGAAAGGGCACGGTCTCGGTAGGAGGTGCCCCGTCGACCAGGTTCGCCAGCACGGCGAGGCCGCCGATGCCATCGGACAACACGTGGTGAAACACCAGGATCAGCGCCGCTCTTTCCTCTGCCAGCCCGGTGACCAGCGTTGCTGACCAGAGTGGTGACGAGTGGGGCAACGGGCGAATTACCAGCGACGAGGCGATGTTCAGCAGCGCTGTCTCGTCGCCAGAAGCCGGGCAGACCATGCGATGCACGTGCCTGGTGATGTCGAACTCGGCGTCGTCGATCCAGACAGGGCGGCCACAACCGAACGGCGTCCGGATCAGACGCCGGCGCAGCCGCGGAACGGTCCGGATGCGGTCCGCGAGCAGGGATTCGACGTCGCCAGGATCCCGTTCCAGCACGACTATCGCGCCGACCTGCATGTCCGAGGCCAGCGACACCATGTCGTCGGGACTTGCCCGGTCGATCATCGGAGGTGCCGTTCGGCCCGCTGCTTGATGCCGCGCAACATCTTCTGCTCCATCACCAGGCTTCCCGGCTCCATCACGAGCTGGTTGAACCACCGGACGAGCAGCGACGCGTCAGGGACGGCGATGCGGTTGCGGCTGATCAGCCTGGTACCGCCGGGGATCTCGTGCAGCACGAATGCCCAGACCCACCGCATGTCGTCGGAACGCAGCACGAGCGCGTGATCGGGTTCGAGAATCTCCACCAGCAGCTTGGGCCCTCCTTCCCCGACCGGCAGGACGTCACCGACGTGCAGGTCCTGGAACTGCGGAAGGATCTCGTCGGCGCTGTGCATGTTCAGGCCGAACAGGTTCTCGATCCAGTCATAGGTGTAGGCGCCGCCGCGCCCGCTGCCCATCTGCACCAGCCACGGCCAGATTCGGCCGGGAGACGCCGCGACGGTGATCGCGCGGGTGGTCATCAGGTCGGGTTGGCGCAGCAGGTCGTCACCGGGCAACGTGGCCCGAGCCTCCTCCTCGGTCGCGCCCCAGGTCAGGCACCACTCGCGCCACAACAGTGGATACGACGCCACAGCTGCGACGGTGCCGCCCATTGCCAGTCCCGCGATCTTGGCTGTCCTCATGACTTCTACGGTGCTTCGGCTTGTGTCGATTGCTCAGAGCCCTAGGACCCGACCTCGCAAGGTCGTCCGTTCGATAGAGCAGGATGACTTTCAGCAAACGAAAACCTCCTAAGTGACGTCGTAGGCCGGTGCTAGGGACCTAGGCCGGTCCCAGGTGGGGACCTTCGGATTCCGCCGGTCGCGACGAGCTGCTCTGCTGACCAGCGGTTCAGGCGATGATGCTCGAAGACGTCCAGGTAGCAGAGGAGGACGTCGTGAAGCGCTACCACTTCGGGCTGTACGCGATCGCACTCGCGATCCTGATCGTCGGCCTCGCCTTCGTAGGAGTTCCTGTCCAGACGATGTTGTTCGGTCTGGTCGTGCTGGCTTGTCCGCTGATGATGATGTTCATGATGGGCGGTCACGGCGGTCACGGTGGATCCGATCAGCAGGATCGCGACCACCACACGACCGGTCGGCAGTGATGGCGGCGAGGAACGCGGTGCGGGCCGGAGTCGTGGCGGCTGTTGCCCTTGCGGCGTTCTACGCGCTGGTTGTCGGTTTCGCGGGCGGTCTTGAGCACCTGGGGCAGCAGACGGTCGAGGACTGGCCCTGGCTCGTGATGATCGTCGGCGGATTCGGCACGCAGATCGGACTCTTCGCCGAACTCCGCCGGCGCAAGCGGCTGCACGCCGACGTGCGCGCCGCGACGGGTGGCGGCGCGGGAGCCTCCGCAGTCGGCATGGTGGCGTGCTGCGCCCACCACATCGCCGACCTGGCGCCGGTCATCGGCGCGTCCGGTGCCGCCGTGTTCCTGACCGAGTACCGGACTCCGATCATGGCGGCCGGCATCGCGATCAACGCACTCGGCGTCTTCCTCGCAGCGCGCAGATTGCGCCGCATGCCGGTCCCAACAGGACGGTGAGAACGATGGTCCACATCACCACGTCGCGACGCGGAGTCGCCGTCGTCGCCGCGATCGCCCTGGTCGTCCTCGGCGTGGTCGCCTGGTCCGCCACCCGTTCCGGCTCGGCCCCGGCGGATCTGGGTACGCGCACCACGCGGGCCGGCGAGGTCGAGGTGACGATGACCGCGCTGACCCTGGACCACTCAGGTGCCGTCTTCGGGGTCGAGTTCGACACGCACACCGTGGAACTGGGGCTCGACCCGGCCACCGCCGTCATGACCGTGAACGGCACTCAAGCCGGCGGAGCGGCTTGGGACGGTTCCGGACCCGGTGGGCACCACCGCGAAGGGACGCTGCGGTTCACCACGCCGGTTCCGTCGGGCGCCGCGGTCGAACTGCGCATCACCGGACTGCCTCAGGACGCGATCGGCACCTGGACCGCGCCATGACCACCACAGACCTACCTCTGCGGACCGCGGTGCTGGAGGCGTCCGGCCTCGAGAAGAGCTATCGGCGGGGTTTCCGGCAGCGCCGGAAGGTGTTGCGGGGCGCGGACCTCAGGCTGCTGCCAGGTGAGGTCGTCGGCCTGGTGGGGGAGAACGGCTCGGGCAAGTCGACGCTGATGAAGATACTCGTCCGGGCGTTACAGCCGGACGCGGGGACGGTGTCGGTCGTGGGCAGGCTCGGGTACTGCCCGCAGGAACCGGTGTACTACGAGCGGCTCACGTGCGACGAGCACTTCGAACTGTTCGGGCGCGCCTACCGGATGAGCCAGCAGGCCGAGCGGCGGGCGCGGCGCGAGCTGTACGCGGCGCTGGGGTTCGAGCGGTACGCCGCGACCCGCGCCGACCAGCTCTCCGGCGGCACGTTGGCGAAGCTGAACCTGGGTCTCGCACTGCTCGCCGATCCGGAGGTCCTGCTGCTGGACGAGCCCTACGCCGGGTTCGACTGGGACACCTATCTGCGGTTCTGGGAACTCGTCGCCCAACGACGCGAGCAAGGCCGATCGGTGCTGATCATCAGCCATTTCGTCGCCGACGAGGAGCGCTTCGACCGCATCGTCCACCTCAGTGACGGACAGACGCGATGACGACGCTGTTGTTCGTGCGGCGCTTCCTGGCCGACTACGCGCGCAACCCGGTCAACCCGTTGGTGCTTGTGCTGGTGCCGGTGGTGTTCGTGGTTGTGGCGGCGGGATCGATGGCCGAGGCCGCGAAGCTGCTCGGCGGCACCGGGCCGTCGGTCGAGACCGCCGCCGCGGGTTGGGCGGCGGGTTTCCTGGCGGGGATCGCTTCGTACTTCCAGTTGCGGGCGGCGAGGGCGGCTGACCGCAGGCTCGTGCTCGCCGGCTTGCCGTCCGCACGACTGGTCAGCGCGCGCGTGGCGACCGGCCTGGCGCTGGCGGTGCTGGCCTCCGCGGCGGCATTGGTGGCGCTCCCCGCCCGCACCGGGATCGACCAGCCGTGGCGCGTGGCCGCCGGGACGCTGATGTTCGCGGTGATCTACCTCGCCATCGGAGCGGTGACCGGTGTCCTGGTGCACAACCAGGTCAACGGCACCGTGCTGATCCTGTTCGTCTGGATCATGGACGTGTTCTTCGGTCCCGCCGTGGGCTCGCCGGACCGGCTCGCGACCCGGTGGCTGCCGACGCACTTCGTTACGCTGTGGATGATCGACCTGCCGTCCCGGCACGGTGGCCGCCTCGGAGACCTCGGCTGGGCACTCGCCTGGACGATCGGTGCACTCATCACCGCCTGCGTCGTTGTCGCCGCGACCACGCGAATCGCACGTGGTGGCCGGACCTGGGGCAGCTTTACCACCGCGTTGCGGATGGGACTGCGCGACTACCGCCGCAACCCGGTGCTCTGGGCGTTGCTGGTGGTGGTGCCGGTCGTGTTCATCTGGCTGTCCAAGGTGATCACGCCGGACGACACCACGTCGCTGTCCCTTGTGGACGACGGAAGGAAGTCGCTGTTCTCGTTCTGGCTTCCGAACATGCACGCCGGCACCATGACCCCGATCGCCGTCGCCTCGCTGGCCGCGCTCGCCGGGTTGTTCGCCGTCCTCGACGCCCGCTCCGGCGACCAGCGCCTCACCCTCGCCGGGTTCCGTACCCGTACGCTGCTGGCCGCACGGTTGAGCATGATCGGTTTGGTCGTGCTGCTGGTGACCGCGGCTACTCTTGCCGTCACCGCCACGGTGTTCGACGCCGAGCAATGGGCCGTCTACGCGGGCGGCAACGCGTTGCTGGCCGCAACCTACGCCCTCATCGGCGTGTGCATCGGGCCGATCTTCGGCCGGGTGTCGGGTGTGCTGATCGCCTTCCTGCTGCCGTTTCTGGACGTGGGGATCGCACAGAGCCCGATGCTGCGCGCCGAACCGGCGGACTGGGCCCGGTTCCTGCCGGGCTACGGCGCCGATCGCGTGCTGCTGGACGGCGGGCTGACCGCGAGCTTCGACGAGACCGCGGCGTTGTTGCTGGGTCTCGGCTGGCTGCTTGTACTCGGTGTGCTGGCCGCGAGGCTCTTCAGAAGGGCGACGACATGAACTCGTTCAGCCGCCGGGCCTTTCTCGGCACCGTTGCACTCGGACTGGCCGGGTGCTCGGCGGAGAACCGGCTGATCCTGCCGACCGATCCGATGGTGAGCCGCACGGAGTCGGCTCGCGGTGGCAGCGGCCGTGCCCGTGCGGTCACGCTGACCGCGACCCGGAGCCAGATCGACCTCGGTGGTCCGGTGGTCGAGACGTGGACCTACGACGGAGCTCTGCCAGGCAGGGAGATCCGCGTCGGCGCTGGCGACCTCGTCGAGGCCCGGCTGGTGAACCGGCTGCCCGCGGAGACGTCGATCCACTGGCACGGGCTGGCGCTGCGCAACGACATGGACGGCGTGCCTCTCGTGACCCAGGCCGCGATCAAACCGGGGGAGGACTTCACCTACCGGTTCGTCGCGCCAACGCCCGGTACGCACTGGCTCCACCCGCACACCGGGACTCAGCTCGACCGCGGCCTGTACGCGCCCTTGATCGTCGAGGACTCCGCCGAACCCGGCAGGTACGACGCGGAGTGGGTGGTCGTGCTCGACGACTGGCTCGACGGGACCGGCACGAACCCGGACGAGGTGTTCGCGGGACTGCGGCGGCGCGGCGGGCACTCGATGCACGGCATGACCGGGCTGGGCGGGGACGTGCCTCATCCGCACCACCTGATCAACGGCCGAGTCGCGGCCGCGCCCGTCACGTTCGCTGCGAAGCCGGGCCACCGCTTGCGGATCCGGTTCATCAACGCGGCCGCGGACACCGCGTACCGGGTCGCACTGGGTGGCCATCGCATGACGGTCACCCACACCGACGGGTTCCCCGTGACCCCAGCGGACACCGACGCCCTGGTCATCGGTATGGGCGAGCGCTACGACGTGCTCATCACGTTGGCGGACGGCGTGTTCCCGCTTGTAGCGCTCGCGGAAGGCAAGAACGCCAATGCCCAGGCGGTCGTGCGCACCGGCTCCGGCGCCGTTCCCGACGTGCGTCCTGCCGAGCTGGACGGCAAGGTCGTGACGTACGACCAGCTCAAGGCGGTGCATTCGCTGGGCGTGAGGAAACCGGACCTGGTGCACCGGGTGGCCCTGACCGGGGGAATGATGAGCTACGAGTGGGGCATCAACGGCCGCGCCGGCGACCTCACCCCGGCACGTGTCCGAAGTGGACAGCGAGTCCGGCTGGAGTTCGTCAACACCACGATGATGTGGCACCCGATGCACCTGCACGGACACACCTTCCAGCTGAACGGCCCGCGCAAGGACACCGTGATCGTGCGGCCCGGCCAGACCGTGGCGTGTGAGTTCGACGCGGACAACCCCGGCCAGTGGATGGTTCACTGCCACAACGCCTACCACGCCGAAGCCGGGATGATGTCCGTGCTCGGCTATGAGGAGTCTCGATGAGCACCGTGGTGCTGGACGTCAGCGGACTGCACTGGGCGTCCGAGCAGAACGTCGTCAACGCCAAGCTCGGCAGGCAGCCCGGTGTGCACCACGTCGAGGTCAACCCGACCGCGCAGACCGCGACCGTGCGGTTCGACCCGGCCGTGACCTCCGTGGCCGACCTGCGCCAGTGGGTCGTCGACTGCGGCTACCACTGCGCCGGCCAGTCCGTGCCGCACCACATCTGCGATCCGGCCGCGGAACCCGGCGCTGAGCACTCGCCGCACGAGATGATGGGCCACGGTGGCCATGCGGGAATGTCGATGGCCGCGATGGTCGCCGACATGCGCAACCGGTTCCTGGTGGCGTTGCTGTTCTCCATCCCGATCTTGCTGTGGTCGCCGATCGGCACGGAAGTCTTCGGGCTGCACCTGCCCACGCCGTTCGGGATCCGCGCGGACGTGTGGTCGCTGTTGCTCAGCCTGCCAGTGATCTTCTACTCGTGCTGGATCTTCTTCGACGGTGCTTGGCGTGCGTTGCGTGCCAGGACACTCGACATGATGGTGCTCGTCGCGGTGGCGGTCGGCGCGGGCTGGCTGTACTCCGTGGTGATCACGCTGACCGGCGGGGGAGAGGTCTTCTACGAGGCCGCCACTGTGCTGGCCGCGTTCGTCCTGTTGGGACACTGGTTCGAGATGCGGGCCCGCGGCGGCGCGAACGACGCCATCCGGGCACTGCTGAACCTGGCGCCACCCAAAGCCCTTGTCCTGCGCGACGACGAGCCGGTCGAGGTGCCCACCGCCGAGGTGGTGGTCGGTGATCTACTCCTGGTGCGGCCGGGTGCGAAGATCGCGGTGGACGGTGTCGTCGAGGACGGCGAGTCCGAGGTCGACGAGTCGATGGTCACCGGTGAAAGCCTGCCGGTGCACAAGGCACCCGGCTCGGCCGTCATCGGCGCCACGATCAACGCCAACGGCACGCTGCGCGTCCGAGCGACCAAGATCGGCTCGGACACCGCGCTTGCCCAGATCGTCAAGCTCGTCCAGGAAGCACAGAACTCCAAGGCACCTGGTCAGCGGCTCGCCGACCGGGCGGCGTTCTGGTTGGTGCTGGTCGCGTTGGCCGGTGGCGCGCTGACCCTCGCGGCCTGGCTGCTCTCGGGAGCCTCGTTCGCCACCGCGATGCTGTTCGCCATCACGGTCGTCGTGATCACCTGCCCGGACGCCCTCGGACTCGCCACCCCGACCGCGATCATGGTCGGCACCGGGCTCGGCGCCAAGCGCGGCGTGCTGTTCAAGAACGCCATGGCACTGGAGACCTCCGCGCGCATCGATGTCGTCGTGATGGACAAGACCGGCACCCTGACCAAGGGTGAGCCCGAGGTCACCGACGTGATCGCCGACGGTTTCGACCAGACCGAACTGCTGCGGCTCGTCGCAGCGGTCGAACGAGAGTCCGAACACCCGCTTGCCGAGGCCATTGTCCGCCGCGCCGGCGACCTCGACGGTGTGCGCGCCGAGCGGTTCGAGAACGTGCCGGGACACGGCGCGATCGCTCAGGTGAACGGACGGCGTGTCGTGGTCGGCAACCGGCGACTGCTCGAGCGGGAAGGCGTCGACCTCGGCTCCCTGGCGGCGCGTCGGGACGAGCTGGCCGCCACCGGGCGCACCGCGGTACTGGCCGCGGTCGACGGTGTGGCCGCCGGCGTGATCGGCATCGCCGACGCGCCGAGGGAAACGTCGGTGGCCGCCGTCGAGGCGCTGCACGACCTCGGGGTCGAGGTCGTCATGCTGACCGGCGACAACCAGGCGACCGCGGAACGCATCGCCTCGCGGCTCGGCATCGACACCGTCATCGCCGAGGTCCTGCCTGGCGACAAAGCCGCACACGTCGCCGAGCTGCAGCGAAGTGGCCGCAAGGTCGCGATGGTCGGCGACGGCGTGAACGACGCCCCGGCCCTGGCTCAGGCCGATCTCGGCATCGCCATCGGCGCCGGCACCGACGTGGCCATCGAGACCGCCGATGTGGTGCTGATGCGCTCCGACCCGCTGGACGTTCCGACCGCGTTGCGCATCGGGCGCGGCACGCTGCGCAAGATGCGCCAGAACCTCGGCTGGGCCATCGGCTACAACGCCATCGCTCTGCCGATCGCCGCCGGTGTGTTCGAACCCGCCTTGGGGCTGATGCTCCGCCCGGAGATCGCCGCGTTGTCGATGTCCGGCTCGAGCCTCATCGTCGCCGTGAACGCGCTGGCGCTCAAGCGGCTGCGCCTGCCCACGGGCGCGAGCGACCGTCGCGCGACCGTGCCAGGTGGCCTCGACCAGGCCGGTGGCGAGCAGGACGACGCCAAGTGAGCCGACGAGCGCGGTGATGGATGCCGCCCTGGCCCTGTCGGGGTTGGCGTTTGGCCTGTGGGCGATGCCGTGCACGGTGGTCGCGGCCATGACCACCGCGAACAGAAGCAGCTCAACGCGGATGGCGCTGCCCGTCTGGCAGGTCGACCGCGACCGACACGTACTGGCCCAGTTCGAACGCCAGTACCGGTCCGCCCGTCATCGGGCAGCAGGGTGAAGGACATGGTGTCGACGGCTTCCTCGTCGCGCTTCGCCACGCGCCAGGGCCGCCAGAGTGTGTCGGGGGAGACGCAGGCGTTCTGGTGCAGCCGTGCCTCGGCGGCGATCAGCGAGGCCGCGAACAACCAGTAGACCTCGTCCCACGCGGCCGCGACCTCAGGCGTGACGGCGTCACCGAGCACGGTCGCGACGGCGCCGATGAAGTGCTTGCCGACGATCAGGTACCGGTTGGGCCGCACCCCGAGCGTGGCGTGCTTGTGGGCGATGGGTTCGGCGATCGGACCGAACGGCACGCCGACGCCGGGCGAACGCAGTTGGGGTGTCACACGGCAATCAGCACGGCGAGCGACTCGGTGTGTGCCCTACGGCGTCGAATAGGGCTCCGACCGTTCGATCGACCGCGTGACTGAGGGCCTGTGGTTCCGGTCGCGCTCGGTGTGTTCCTCCGCCAGCTGGTCGGCCAGCTGTTCCTGACGCTCTTCACCGCGGTAGCTCACGAGCACCCTCATGGTGATCGCGTGCGCCAATGCCAGGAGGAGCAGCACGATGCCGAGTTTGGTGACGAGCTGCTGCAGCTGGCCGTCGACTGGCACGTCGACGGTGGAGAGCAGCGCGACGAGACCGAGCACGATCAGCATGAACAGGGTGGTGGTCAGCCAGCCTGCGGCGATGCTCGTGCCGCGGTGGGAGTTCGTGGCGAGGTAGCGGCGCCCGCTGATGGTGATGATCGCGGCGTCGGCGATGACCAGCAGCGTGCTGATGGTCAGGAAGGCGATGTAGCTGTCGGTGTCCATGTCAGCTCCGGTTGAGGAGTCGGGTGAGGGCGGAGCCGGTGATCGCTGCCATCGTGGCCGCCATGACGAGGCCTCCTAGTGCTCCGATCAGGGCGATCAGCACCGCCGGCTGGCCGGGTTGCCAGAGGGGAGTGGTGAACGCCGCGAACACGACCAGGCCGGCGGCCCACGCCACGGCGTTGGCCCCCACCCACAGGTGTGCCCTGGCGACGTGGTGGCGCAGGACCAGCCACTGACCCGTGCCCAGCGACAAAAGGACGCCGATGCCGGCGATCGACACGAGCGCGAGCAGTGCGGGGAGCGGGAGGTTACCTAGGAACTGGCTGTGGTCGACGGCGAGCAGAGCGACCGCCCAGGCGAAACCGGCGGCCAGTGCGGTGACGCCGATCCAGTGAGGTGCGCTGAGCGAGGGGAACGTGCGGCGCAGGACGAGACACTGCGCCGCACCGAGGATCGCGCCCTCCGCTGTGCCGGCGAGGACGAGCACCGGTGCCGACGACGTCAGGGCGCCGGTCAGCGCCGGGGCCAGGAAGCCGAGGAACTCCCCGGCGGTCACCCAGGCGAACCAGGTCTTCCAGACCTCGCGTGTCAGCGTTGTGCTCATACCTCAACGTTGCGCTATCGGCGACGCCGAACGCAGGGACCAAGGTCCTCAGCTCAGAGTGCGCCTTGCCGTGGTGGGCAAGGACACTTCCGCACAGAGTGGTGGTATGACGCGCATCGTGATCGCAGGAGGTGGCCTCAGCGGGCTGAGTCTCGCGGCGCACCTCGCGGTGATGGACCACCGGCACCCGGTGATCGTGGTCGACGACGGGCGCGATCCGTTGAGCGCCAAGGCTTGGGCGTCGTGGAGCGACCGGCCCGGGCTGCTGGACGCGGCTGCCTGCCGGTGGTTCGACCGGATTCGTGTGCACGTGAACGGCACCACGAAGGTGTTGCGGCTCGGCCGCTACCGGTACCGGGTGGTGCGGGGCGACGACCTGGCCTCCGTGGTGCGGAGGTTCACCGATCCGTTGCGGCACTTCACGTTCTACGAAGGTCATGTGGATCGGATCGCGGATGACGGAGTGGTGGTTGACGGACAGCACTTGCGGGCCCGGTGGGTCTTCGACAGCGTGATCGGTCCGGCGGAGGAGCCGCCCGCGGACGCACTCCTGTCGTTCCGGGGATGGCGGGTGCGGGCCGAACGGGCGGCCTTCGACGCGGAGATACCCACACTGTTCGACTTCCGGACGTCACAGGCGCGCGGGGCGAGCTTTGTGTACGTGCTGCCGGGCGACGCTCATCACGCACTCGTGGAGCACACCTCGTTCATGGCGCCGGACGCGACAACTGACCAAGCAGCGCAACGAGAAGCTCTTGCCGAGTACCTTGCGGACGTCGGCCAGTACGAGATCGAATGCGAAGAGCACGCGGTGCTTCCCTTGCGCGCCCGGCAAACCCCGCGCAGGAACGGCAACGTGCTCACGATCGGTGCCAAGGGCGGGCTGCTCAAGGCATCCACTGGATTCGGCTACCAGCGCGTCCAACGGGACAGCGCCGCGATCGCGGAGTCGTTGCACGAGTACGGGCACCCGTTCGCGTTGCCGGCGGAATCAGCGAGGTTCCGGTTGTTCGACGGCGTGTTGCTGGACGTCGTGACGCGGGAACCTGCCCAGCTGGAACGTGCGTTCGGCGCGTTGTTCCGGTACCGCACCGCGGAACCGGCCCTGCGGTTCCTCGACGAGGCCACGACGTCACCACAGGAATGGCGGTTGTTCGCCGGGATGCCGGCGGCGACCTACCTGGCCGCCGCACGGCACCGGCTGGTCAGCTCCTGATCTCCCGGCGTTCGAACGCCGCCGCGGCGCCCACGACGAGCAGGCCGGTGAGCACCACCAGGCCGGCGAGTCCCAGCCAGTTCGGATCGCCGGTCAGCGCCTCGTTCACCCCGGCGTGGTGGAACGGAGACAGCACTCGCCACGGGCGCAACCCGTCAGCGAGCGCGGACAGGGCGTCCAGGAGATAGCTGAACAGGGCCAGGCCCACGGACACCCCGATCGCCAGGCCGCGCCGTCCGGTCAGCGCACCGATGAGCAACGCGGTGGCGCCGAACGGCAGTGCCACCACCGCGCTCGCCAGCACCGCGGCCAGCAGGTCCTGCCACGGCACGCCCAGTCCCGCGGCCGCGCTGCCGGCCACGAGCACGACGGCGAACGCGGCGGTGACGATCGCGACCGCGGCGAGCACGGCGGCGGCCTTGTCCAGCACGAGGCGGGTGCGGGAGATCGGGTTGGCCAGCAGGAGGTCCATCGTGTGCTCCTGCTCCTCGGCCGCGGTGGCCCTGGCGGCCTGCCCGATCGCGATGCCGAGCAGCACCAGCGGGGCGAGGAAGCCGAACACCTCGCCCTGCAGGTACCCGACGCCGCTGGCGAGGGACTGCTGGACGTTGAACAACGCCTTGAACGCCTCGGGATAGGAGTCGAGCAGCTTCTCGAACTCCCGGCCGCGTCGCGGACAGCGGGGTAGACCGCGAGCTGCAGCAGCACGCTCGCGACGAGCGCGACACCCCAGCCGATGATGCCGGACCGGTTGTCGCGCAAGGACTTCGTCATCAGCTCAGTCGTCATCGCCGCGCTCCTCGGTGTAGTGCACGAAGATGTCCTCCAGGTCGGGCTCGTGGCTCGTCACGTTGAGCAACGAGAACCGGGCGGCCGTGCGCACGAGCTCGCCGACGGCGCCCGAGACGCGGCACCGCACCTCGTTGCCCGTGGCCTGCACGGCCTGCACACCGGGGATCCCGCTGAACGTCGCCGCCGCGACCTCCTCGGCGAAGGTGAACGTCAGCTCCCGCAACGCGTTCGCCTTCAGCGACGCGACGGTGTCCTCGACGACGAGGCTGCCCGCGAGCAGGATGCCGACCCGGTCGGCCACGTGCTCCACTTCGGACAGCACGTGCGAGGAGAACAACGCCGTGCCGCCGCCGTCGATGTACTCGCGCAGGTACGCGTGGAACTCCCGTTGTGCGAGCGGGTCGAGGCCGGACGCGGGTTCGTCGAGGATCACCAGGTCGGGCCGGTGTGCGAACGCCTGCACGAGACCGAGCTTCTGCCGGTTGCCCTTGGAGAGCTCGCCCGTGCGGCGGTCCAGGTCCAGGTCGAGGCGTTTGGCGAGGGTCGTCGCCTCTCCGAGGTCGGCGTGGTCGCGCAGGGCGCCGCAGAAGCGCAGGTAGTCGGCGCCGGTGAGACGGTCGTAGAGCACCAGCTCGCCCGGCAGGTAGCCGATCCGGCCGCGCAGCCGGGGCGACATCGGCTCGCCGAACAGCGTGATGCTGCCGCGCGTCGGCCTGATGACGTCGATGAGAAGGCGGAGCGTGGTGGTCTTGCCCGCTCCGTTCGGTCCGAGCAGCCCGTAGACCTCGCCTTGGCGTACTTCCAGGTTCAGGTCGCGCAAGGCCGTCGTTCTGCCGTAGCGCTTGGTGAGCTGACGTGTGCTGATGACGTTCATCGCAGACTCCCCGCCTCGGCGGAGTGCTTGACAGTCCGCAGGACAGCGCGACTGATGACCCCGATGAACGGCGTGCTGATCCGCCAGTAGCGGCGGAAGCTGAGCCACGCGTGCGGATCCGTGAGCACGACCCGCATCTCCGCGCTGACGAGCGAGCGCCGCTGGCCGTACGGGAGCACCGAGAGCGAGCAGACGACCTTGGCGTAGCCGGGTTCGGCGAAGTCCATGAAGTCGCGTGCCTCTTCCACGGGCACCCACTTGACGATCGGCTGCCAGACCTTGCCGATCGCGCCGAAGACGATCTCCTGGCCGGGTTGCTCGCCCAGGAGAACCCAGTCCGAGCCCGCGGCGAGGTCGTTGATGGTCAGACGCGTGCGCTGCCGGGGTGTCCGGCGGTTGCGCTCACGCCACGTCTCGGGCAGCTCGCGCAGCCGGACCGCGGCGGTGACCAGGAAGCCGTGCAGGTCGGTCAGGTCGAGGTCGTGCACCGCCTGGAACGCCGACGTGGGATCGGCGTCCACGACCACGTGGTCGGTGCGGCCGAACTCAAACCGAGGTGCGAACTGGTCGGCGAGGAGCGGGGACGGAAGGGGTGCCACGGCGTTCCTCCTGTACGGGTCGGTGCACCACGAGAACGGGGCACGGGGCGTGGTGGAGCGCGGCCCTGGTCACGGCCCCGCAGGTGCGGGTCTCACCAGGTCCGACGACGAGCAGGTCGCTGTCGGTGCAGCGGCTGATGGCCTCGTGCGGTTGACGGCGCACGAGCACGGCGGTGTGCGGGAACCCGCCGAGCGACGCGGACGAGCGGGCGAGGACCCAGCTGTGGTCCTCGTCGAGGTCGTCGCGCAGGACGGGCAACGGCGCGGCGTGCAGCACGCGCAGCACGGCGCCCCGCCGCAGAGCGAAGGCCGCTGCGGCGGCGAGCACGAAGTCGTCGTCCGGACCGCCGCTGACGAGCGCGGTGACGCGGCCGTGCTCGCCGCGCAACGCGGCCGCCGTCCCGCGCACGACCACCGTGTCGCAGGACGTCGCGTACACGGTGGGCAGGACGTGCCTGCCGAGCCCGAGCGGGGAGCTGCTCCGGCCTTGGTAGCCCAGGACCACGAGCTGGGCGTGGAAGTGGTCCTGCAGCCGATGAGTCTCCACCTCGGCGCCGACCAGTTCCGCGTGCGCACGCGCCCAGCGCGCGGCCTCCTCGTCCCACGGGGAGCCGTCTGCGATCACCACGACAGGTTCCATGCCTCCACGGTCGCCTGGCCCTCTCTCCCGGCACAGAGCGCAAAGCAAGGCGCTGAACCGGGACGAAGGTCCCGATACCGCAGGGTCACGTGCCGCTGGGTGCGACGCCGGGAAAAAAGGACCGTGTGACCGGTGAGCACGAGGAGGCAGACGATGAGCACCCTGACGTTCCTCGGTGGCGCGGGCACGGTCACCGGCAGCAAGTACCTGTTCGACACCGGCGGCTCGCAGGTGCTGGTGGACTGCGGGTTGTTCCAGGGGCTCGCGCCGCTGCGGCGGAGGAACTGGAAGCAGCCCCCGCTGGACCTCGACCGGCTGGACGCGGTCGTGCTCACCCACGCCCACCTCGACCACTGCGGCTATCTGCCGGTGCTGGTGCGGCACGGGTGGCGCGGGCCGGTGTTCACGACCGAGGGCACCGCGGACCTGGCCGCGATCGTGCTGGCCGACAGCGCGCACCTGATGGTGGAGGAGGCGCGTCAGGCCAACGAGGCGGGCTGGTCCAAGCACCGGCCCGCGCTGCCGCTGTACGACGCGGACGACGCCGAACGCGCCATCCGGCTGTTCCGGCCGATCGACTTCAACGCGGTCCGCGCCATCTCCGACGGAGTCGACCTCGAGTTCGGCCGCGCCGGGCACATCCTCGGATCGGCGTGGGCCCACCTGACGCTGGGCGATCGCAGCGTGGTCGTGAGCGGTGACCTGGGCAGACCCGCACACCGGGTGTTGCTGCCGCCGCAGCCGAGGCCGGCGTGCGACGCGTTGCTGATCGAGTCGACCTACGGCGACCGCGGGCACGACGACGCCGCGGCGGTCGCGTTGTTCGCGGACACCATCCGCCGCACGGCCGCGCGGGGTGGCAGCGTGCTGATCCCCGCGTTCGCGGTGGACCGGACCGAGGTGATCCTGATCGAGCTGGCCAAGCTCGTGCGCGCGGGTGAGATCCCCGACCTGCCGGTGTTCGTCGACAGCCCGATGGCGCTCGCGTCGCTGCGCGTCTACCGGGAGGCGGTCGCGAAGAGCTGGTCGGAGATCCGTCCCGAACTGATGCACGGTGAGGACGCCTTCGACCCCGGACACCTCGCGGAGCTGCACACCGCCACCCAGTCGATGCAGGCCAACGACCCGAAGAGGCCGTCGATCATCATCTCGGCCTCCGGCATGGCCACAGGTGGGCGGGTGCTGCACCACCTGAAGTCGATGCTGCCCAACAACCGGCACACGATCGTCGTCGTCGGCTACGCGGCGGTCGGCACGCGGTCACGTCAGCTGGTGAACGGCGCCCGCGAGATCAAGATCCACGGCCGGTACGTGCCGGTGAAAGCCGAGGTGCAGGTGCTGGACGCGTTCAGCGCCCACGCCGACGCGGACGAGCTGCTCGCGTGGGCGGCCACTGGGCCCCCTCCGGCCACCACCTACGTGGTGCACGGCGAACCGGAGGGATCCGAGACGCTGGCCGAACGGCTGGAGACCGAGCACGGCTGGACCGCAGTGGTCCCGCGCGACGGCGAGCGAGTGCTGGTGTGAGGCCTCAGGTCGTCGAGTCGGACGACTCCAGCAACAGCTCGGCGATCGGACGCCGTGGCGTCGCGGGGACGGGGGAGCTGTAGCCGATGCGCAGCACGGTCTGCGGAACCAGCATCCCGCCGAGTTCACGCCGCAGCTCCTCCCGCACGCCGGCCACCTCGATCGGCTGGGAGAGGAACGACGCGGACAGCCCGAGCGTGGTCGCGGTGAGCAGCACCCGCTGCATCGCCTGACCGGCCTGGAGCTCGCCGAGCGGACCGTTGTAGTGCGAGCACACGACGAGGACCAGGGGGTTGGACTCGTAGTCCTTGCCGGGCAGCCGGTCGTGGTCTGCTCCGGGGTGGAAGTCGCGGAACGCCCACTCGTCCTGGGCCGCGGGGCGGACGCCGGCGGAGGCGGGTGGGACGCCGTCGCCCGCACCCGGCCGATGACCGGTGAAGGAGCGCAGCTCGGCCTGGACGTCCGGATCGGCCAGCTGGATCTGGTGGGCGCGCCGCACGAAGTGCTTCATCCGCGCGACTTCCTCGCGGGTGGCGACGACGTGCAGCCACGAGCGTTCCAGCTCGGCGGCCCGCACCAGCGCATGGCGCTGCCGTCCGTCCACTCCGGACTCGAAGAACGGGCGGCGGTTGGTCCGGCGGGCGGGCACGGCGCGCAGCAACGCCCGCATCTCGTCGTCCGGACGCACCGTCCCACCACGGCGGACCGTCGCCAGGGCGCCGGGTGCGGCCTGTCCAGGCAGGAGAGTGACCAGCGGGCGCACCCCGAGTCCCTGCAACGCCACCCGGAGGTTGAACAGCGCGGCACCGCAGGACAGTCGCAGCTCACGTGCGTCGGGATCGGTCGCGATGAGCTTGCGCTCCATGTCCGCGTGCAGCTCGATGCGGTCGGGCAACAGCCGGAACCGCCATGGCTGGGTGTTGTGCACCGACGGCGCGAGCGATGCGGACTCGAGCATCGTCCGCACCTGGTCCGGAGCCAACCCCAGCGCCGAGGTCACCTCGGTCATCAATTTCACCTCTATGTCGTGCCGGTCGATCGTGGTGCGATCCACCTTCACCAATGGGGGAGCGGTACCCCACAGCCGAAGGTCCCAACCTGACCGGGACTGCTTGGCGCCGCAACGTCCTGTGGGGCAGAGTGTGATCCATGAGTGGTTCAGCAGAGAGCCGGGCGCGCAGCCTGCTCGGAGGGTTGCGCCTCGACGAACTGCTCGACGAGATGCGAGACCGGCTGGCCGAGATCGGCTCCACCCGGGACAAGATGCAGGGGCTGCTCGACGCGGTCCTCGCGGTCGGCGCGGGACTGGAGCTCGACTCGACCCTGCAACGCATCGTGCAGGCAGCCGTGGAGCTGGTGGGTGCGCGCTACGGCGCGCTGGGAGTGCTCGGGCAGAGGGACAACCTCTCCCAGTTCGTCTACGTCGGCATCGACCCCGAGACCCGTTCGAACATGGGCCATCTGCCGGAGGGCAAGGGATTGCTCGGGTTGCTCATCAAGGAGCCGAGGGCGATCAGGTTGCACGACCTCGCCGAGCACAAGGCTTCGGTGGGTTTCCCGCCGAACCACCCTCCGATGCACAGCTTCCTCGGTGTGCCGGTTCGCGTGCGGGACGAGGTGTTCGGCAACCTCTACATGACCGAGAAGAAGGACGGCAGCGACTTCACCGCGGACGACGAGGTGGTGCTGGAGGCGTTGGCGGCGGCGGCCGGTGTGGCGGTCGAGAACGCTCGTTTGTTCGAACGGTCGCGGATGCGCGAACGGTGGCTCGAGGCGACGGCGGAGATCAACTCGCAGCTGCTGGGCGGCGCGTCGGCCGATGACGCTCTGCACCTGATCGCTCAGCGCTCCGTGGAGCTGACCTCCGGCTCCAGCGCGCTGGTGCTGCTGACCGATGGGGCGGAACAGGGGCTGCGAGCTGCTGCCCAGGCCGGCGTGGCGCTGGTGGGCGGCGTCATCGACCCGCAGGGCACCCTGCTGGGCGAGGTTCTGGAGACGGCGGCGCCCGCGCTCGCCGAGGCGGTCGAGGGACTGTTCGGTTCCGAAGGAAACGAGCTGGGTGCCTGTGTGATCGTGCCGATGCGCGCCGGTTCGGCGGTGGCGGGCCTGTTGGTGTGCGTGCGGGAGAAGGGCGCCGCGCCGTTCAACGCGGATCTCATGCCGCTGCTGGCCTCGCTGGCCGACCAGGCGGTGGTGGCGCTGGAGTTCGCCGAGAACCAGAAGGCGCGCCGGCTCGTGGACGTGCTGGCTGACCGCGACCGCATCGCCCGCGACCTGCACGACCACGTGATCCAGCGGCTCTTCGCCACCGGCATGAGCCTGCAGGGCTCGCTGACCTGGGTGAACCACCCCGAGGCCCGCAAGCGGGTGCAGAAGGCCGTGAACCAGCTCGACCAGACCGTCCTGGAGATCCGCACGTCGATCTTCGACCTCCAGGCCGACATGGGCGACACGGGGCTGCGCCGCCGGCTGCTGGACATCGTCGCCGAACTCACCGAGGGTGCCGAGCTGACGCCCGCCGTGCGGATGAGCGGCACGATCGACAACCTCGTGCCCGACCACATCGGCGAGCACGCCGAGGCTGTGGTCCGCGAGCTGGTCAGCAACGCGCTGCGGCACGCCCGAGCCACCAACCTCACGCTCACCGTGGAGGCAGGTGACGCGCTGGTCATCACGATGGTGGACAACGGAGTCGGCATGCCTCCGCACGTCGCGCGCAGCGGTCTGCGCAACCTGGAGCAGCGCGCGGCGGGATACGGCGGCACCTGTGCCGTCGCGGACGAACCCGGCGGCGGCACGCGGGTGACCTGGCAGGTCCCTCTCGACTAACCGTCCTCGCGCGGCGCGGGCGGCGCGGTGAGCTTGGACGCGAGCACGGCGGCCTGCGTGCGGCGCTCCAGGCCGAGCTTGGCGAGCAGGTGGGACACGTAGTTCTTGACGGTCTTCTCGGCCAGGAACATCTTGTCCGCGATCTGCCGGTTGGTCAGGCCCTCGCCGATCAGGTCCAGCACCGTGCGCTCCTGCTCGGTGAGGGAGCGAACCGGGTCGCCCTGCTCGCGTTCGCGGCGGATCCGGTTCAGCAACGCCGCCGTCGACCGCGCGTCCAGCAGGGACTGCCCGGCCGCGACCGTCTTCACCGCGTTGGTCAGATCGCTGCCCACGATGCGCTTGAGCACGAACCCCGCCGCACCCGCCATGATCGCGTCGAACAGCGCCTCGTCGTCGGTGAACGACGTGAGCATCAGGCACTTGAGGTCAGGCAGCCGGGACATGAGCTCACGGCACAGCTCGATGCCGTTGCCGTCGGGCAGCCGCACGTCGAGCACGGCCACGTCCGGTGCCACGGCGGGGATCCTGGTGAGCGCCTCGGTGACCGAGGAGGCCTCACCGACGACCTCGAGGTCCTCGGAGGCGCTGAGCAGTTCCCTGATCCCGACACGGACCACCTCGTGGTCATCCACCAGGAACACACGCGAGACCACCGCAAACCACCTTTCGTCCGCTGACAACACAATGGACGATCCTCTGGCCAGACGCACCCACACAGGGTCCAAAGACTCTGATCAACGAGTGCTCAGGGTCTTGCGCACGCGATCGAACTCCTCGGTGTCGATCTCGCCCCTGGCCAGCCGTTCTTCCAGAATACGCAGCGCGGAGCCGCTCCGCCCGCCCTCGTTGACCTTGCGGAGCACCAGGACGCCGACCACGGCCAGCGTGCCCCAGAACAAGATCATGCCGAGGGTCATCATGACGATCCCGCCCCAGCCCATCGGGGCGTCGCCGTAGTACCACATCATGGCCGCCTCACTCGCTCAGTCGGGCAGGCGTCCGGGTGACGCCCTCGATGTCGTTCGCGGCCGCGTCGAGCAACTGGTGCGCGAGGTCGGCGAGCGCGCGGGACGCGGCGAGCTCGTCGCCGATCTCCGGGACGTCGCGGTCCGCGGGGTTGAGCCGTGCCGTCCCGATGCCGACCAGGTGGGTCGGGTCCTGGGTGTGCAGCCGGGCCTCGGCCCTGGTCCGGCCCTCGTGCTCGTCGATGAGGAGCTCGACGCTCCACTTCTTGGCGGTGCTCATGAATCCTCCTCGTCCGGGGCTTCCAGGTTGCGACGTCGTGCGCGGGCTGGCGCAGAGTCCAAGGGCCCGTGCCGGGCGAGCCGGTCCGCCCTGTCGGCGAGCAGGCCGCGGGCGGATCGTCGAGGCATGAGTTGGAATCCGGCGGAGGCAGCGGAAATCGTTGAGGCGGCGCGGAAAGCGCCGGTGTACAGCGGGATCAGGCCGTGGGTGCTCGAGTTGCACGGCCGGTCGGTCTACCTGTACGAGGTGGCGCACAAGTCGTTGCACGACCCGTTGGGCATGGATCGGCTGCTGTCCTGCGGAGCCGCCCTGGAGCACATCGTGCTCGCGATCAGGGTCGCCGGCTGGCACGCGAAGGTCGTGTTCCCCTCCGACCACGCGAACCCGGACCTGATCGCGGTCGTCAAGGCCGACCGCCGGCAACCTCCGGGAGCCGAGGAACTCGCGCAGCACCAGGCGATCCGGCTGCCTGGCGGCACCGGCGACGGCGACGCGCGTGACCTGGTGACGGCCAACCACTGGGCGGGTACCGAACTGCACCGCGTCGCCGACGACACGCTGATCGTCGTCACGGTGGGAGACGGGCGTCCGGACCACGTGCGGGGCGGGGCGGCGCTGCAGGGAGCAGTCCTGGCCGCCCGCTCCACGGGGGTGCGGGTGCGGCCGGTGGTCCACCTCATGCACCGCCAGCAGTGGCGGGCCGGCCTGATCGAGCAGTACGAGCTCGCGGGGTTTCCGCAGGCCCTGTTGCACGTGGGTGCCAAGGACCCGGACGGGGCGGGACCAACGACCGCGTCCTCGTGCGCGGCGCGTTCCTAGCGTCGAAGGCGGAAGGGAGAACGCCATGCGCGCTCGCGACATCATGACCAGCCCGGCGATCACGGTGAAACCGGAGGTACCCGTGCGCGGGGCCGCGGCGTTGCTCGTGTCGCACGGCTTCACCGCACTACCGGTCGTCGACGACGACAAGAGGCTGATCGGCATCGTCACCGAGGCCGACCTGCTGCGCAACGGATACGGCGACGAGGCGGGCGGCTCCCGCGTCGGCGACGTGATGACCACCCCTGCGGTCGCAATGGACCGCGACGCCCAGGCATCGGTGCTGGCGCGTGCGATGGTCGACGACCGCGTCCGCTGCTTCCCGATCGTGGACGGTTCCGAGGTCGTGGGCGTCGTGACGCGGCGCGACCTCGTCCGGGCGCTGGCCAGGACGGACACGACCGTCGCGGCGGAAGTCCAGCGCGTGCTCGACCTCTACGCCGGCGGAAGTCGCAAGTGGACGGTCGTTGTGCGGGACGGCGAGGCGGCGATCGGGGCCGAGAACACCGATGAGGAGACCAGGAACGTTCTCGTCGCACTCGCGAAGTCGATTCACGGCGTGCTGCGCGTGCGCGTGCTGACAGGAGGAAAGTGATGAAGGGACCCGCCGCTCCGGTCGTGGTCGGTGTCGACGGCTCGTCCTCGGCCCTGGCCGCGGTGAAGTGGGCCGCCGCCGAGTGTGCCCGCCACCACGCCCCGCTGCGGCTCGTGCACGGGTACGCGCTGCCGACCCGCGGATACCCCGAGATGGTCATGACGGGCAACGAGATCCGGCACGCGATCGAGGAGCAGGCCGACGCCTGGCTCACCGAGGCCGCCGCTGCCGCCCGTGGCGTCGCACCGGACGTCGAGGTGACCACCGAGCGGTTCTGCGAGTACGGGACGACACTGCTGATCGCCGAGTCGCGCGACGCACGGCTGATGGTGCTCGGCTCCCAGGGGCTCGGAAACATCACGGGTCTGCTGGTCGGCTCGACCGCGCTCGCTCTCGCGTCCCATGGCAAGTGCCCGTTGGTGGTCGTGCGTGGCACGGAAGTGCCGGACGGACCGGTCGTGGTCGGTGTCGACGGTTCCCCGACGAGCGAGGCGGCACTGGCCTTCGCCTTCGAGACGGCGTCTGTGCGCGGTGCGCCGCTGACCGCGTTGATGTGCTGGCAGGACTTCATGGTGGAGAGCGCGTACACCGCGTCGCGGTTCACCGTGGACTGGGGCCAGGTCGAACAGGACGAGCGCAGGGCGCTGGCCGAGCGCCTCGCCGGGTGGCAGGAGAAGTACCCGGACGTGGTGGTCAACCGGGTGGTCCTACGTGATCGGCCGGTGCGGGCGCTGATGCGGTACGGGGCCGAGGCTCAGCTCGTGGTCGTGGGCAGCCACGGGCACGGAGGGTTCGCCGGCATGCTGCTGGGCTCGACGAGCCAGGCACTCGTGTACAACGCGCCGTGCCCGTTGGCGATCGTGCGGCCGGGCGACTGACCCAACGTTGATGAAGGGCTCTTTCCTCGACCTCGTCGAGGAAAGAGCCCTTCATCAACATGAGGCGTCAGTGCACGGCACGTCGCGGGATGACGACGACCGGGCATTGCGCGTGCCGCAGGCAATCCGCGGCGACGCTGCCCAGCACGGCCCCGGCGACCTTCCCACGTCCCCTGGTTCCCACGACGAGCAACGCGGCGTCCTGGGACGCACGGGCGAGCTGGCGTGCCGCGTCACCCACCACGACCGTCTCCGCGACTTCGGCGGCGCCGGGCACGAGGGCGCGAACCTGCTGCACGGCAGCGTGCAGTTCCTGTTCCGGGTGCTGTGCCGGCATGTCGCCGTGCGGGTTGAAACCCATGGGCGAGGCCGGCACGAACGCGGGCTCCGCGCGGTGGGCGAGCACCGCCTCCACGCGCGCGTTGCGTCGCGGCGCCTCGTTCAGCGCCCAGCGCAGGGCCTAGGTCGTACCCGCTGGCAGGGACCAATGTCACGAGACCGGCGAGCCGATCCGCACTGCTGTCGCACGCGCGCGAGGCGAACCCTCGATCGCACAGGACCGAGTGAAAGGCGGGCGTCATGAAGGCGAAGGCGGGTGACTGGCTGGTCGTCAAGGGCCCGGTGGTGGACCACGGCGGACGGCGCGGGCAGATCGTGCGGCTGCGGCACGAGGACGGCAGCCCGCCGTACGTGGTGCGGTGGCTCGACACCGACCACGAGGCGCTGGTGTTCCCCGGCCCGGACGCGCACGTCGTCACGGCCGAAGACGAGGCCGCGCGCCTCCACGTGAGCTGAGTCGTGGACACCGCTGTCGCGCTCGGTCACCTCGCGACGGCGCTCGCGATCGGGCTGCTGCTGGGAGTGGAGCGCGAGCACGACAACGCGAAGGACTCCACCAGACCCGCGGGGTCGCGGACGTTCCCGCTGATCGCAGTCGGCGGCGCGGTGAGCGCCGCGGTGTCACCGGTCGCGCTCGGTGTCGCGCTGGCAGCGGTGGGCGCTCTGGTCATCGCCTGGTACCTGCGCACCACCGAACCCGGTGCGACGACGGAGATCGCCGCCATCGCGACGTTCCTGCTCGGCGCGCTCGCGTGGTCGCGCCCGGAGCTCGCGGTCCCGGTGGGAGTGGCGGCCGCGGCGTTGCTGGCCGCGAAACGGCCGTTGCACCAGTTCGCGCGCAAGGTGGTGAGCGATCAGGACGTGCGTGACGCGATGATGCTGTTCGTCGTCGCGTTCGTCGTGCTGCCGTTGTTGCCCAATCGCCCGCTTGGCCCGTACGGGGTGCTGAACCCCGCGAGGGTGTGGTGGCTCGTCATCGCGGTCACGGTCATCGGCTGGGCCGGCTACGTCGCGGCGAGGGCGTTCGGAGAGCGCTGGGGGCTGCTGGTCACCGGGTTCGCCGGCGGTTTCGTCTCCGGTTCGGCGACGACGGCGGTGATGGCGCGGAAATACCGGGTCGTCGGTGCGGCGGCGTTTCCCGGAGCGGTGGCGGTGAACCTCGCGACGCTCACGCAGATCCTCGCGGTGATCGCGGTCGCGAGTCCTCCGGTCGCCCTGAGACTGCTGCCCTCGATCGGCGCGGGCTTGGTCGTGCTGCTGGCCGAGGTCGCGTGGCTGGTGTGGCGCACGAAGCCCGCCGACGTGGAGAACGACGAGCCCGTGGTGAGCAGGCCGATGTCGCTCAAGGCGGCGCTGTCGCTGGCGGCGGTCCTGGTGCTGTTCCTGGTGGCCACCCGTGCGTCGGCGGAATGGCTCGGTGGCGGGGGAGTGGTGGCCGCGGGCGCCATCGGTGGCCTCGCGGACGCGCACGCCGCGGCGATCGCGGCCGCTTCGCTTGCGCCGCAGTCGATTCCGGTGCGCATCGCGGTGATCGCGTGCGGCGCCGCGCTGGCCACGAACACCGTCGTGAAGCTGGTTCTGGCCACCGTGACGGGCGGGCCGAGGTTCGCGCTGCGGCTCGGCGCGTGGCTGGCCCCGGTCGTCGCCGCGGTGGCACTCGGGATGGCCTGGTAGTCCAGGACGAAGGTCCCGAACGCGGAAGGACCCCGGACACTCACCGCCTGCGGCGCTGACCGCGAGGCTGAAGTGCATGAGCGAGAACGATTCCCGGCCCATCGTGGTCGGCGTGGACGGATCCCCGGCCGCACGGGAAGCGCTGCGGTGGGCGGTGGAGGACGCCCGGCGGCGCGGCTGCCGGGTCGAAGCGGTCTCCGCGTGGCACATGGACTACGGCATGATCGTCGGCCCGATGCCCGCCGAGATCGGCATGCAGCTGACGCCGGCGAGCAGGCAGGCGGCCCAGCAGGCCGTGCTGGACGGCGCGGTGGAGGAGTTCGCCGACGCCGGGATCCTGCGGGTGCTCGTGGAGGGCGACCCGAGGACCGTGCTCGTCAAGGCGTCCGAGGACGCGCAGCTGCTGGTCGTGGGCAGTCGCGGGCACGGGCCGATCGTCGAGGCGCTCCTCGGCTCGGTGAGCTCGTACTGCGTGCACCACGCCGCGTGCCCCGTGGTCGTGATCCGCGCGCCGAAGGTCGAAGCCGAGACCGAGACCGTGCCCGGGCACCTCCGGCAAGCCGTGCCGCTCACCCCCGGCCCCCTGCTCTGACCGCTCGCGGATCTCCGCCGAGGAAGGATCGACATGACCCCGTCACAGGCACCCGTGCGGGCACTGCTCACGAACGGAACGGCCGTGACCGTCCGGGAGCTGGGGCCTTCTGACGTGTCGGCGCTGCTGGAGCTGCACCGGTCGTTGCCGGTCGAGGACCAGTACCTGAGGTTCTTCAGCACCTCGCCGCGGCAGCTCGAGGACTTCGTGCAGCGGATGGTGTCCCCGGACGTACCGCGCCACGTGGTGCTGGGCGCTCTGCGGGGCGACCGGTTGCTGGGCGCGGGGAGCTACGTCGTGCTCGGCGACACCGACTGCGCCGAGGTCGCGCTGGTCGTGTCGCACGCCGAGCAGACGCACGGCATCGGCACGCTGCTGCTCGAGCACCTGGTCTCCCTGGCCCGCAGCCGGGGCGTGCGCCGGTTCACGGCGGAAGTGCTCGCGATGAACTTCCGGATGCTGCGGGTGTTCACCGACATGGGTCTGGTGTGGACGGTCGTGCCGGACGGCGACGTCGTGCACGTCGACCTCGGCCTGGAGGCCTGCGACCGCTATCTCGACGCGATCGCCGAACGTGAAGCCGTGGCTGATGTCGCGAGTCTCACGCACGTGTTGCGCCCTGGATCGATCGCCGTCGTGGGCGCGAGCCGGTCGCCGGACTCGGTGGGCCACGCGGTGCTGCGCAACCTGGTGAAGGGGAACTTCGCCGGTGACCTGTACGCGGTCAACCCGCACGCGAAGTCCGTCGCGAACGTCGAATGCTACGCCTCGGTGACCGCGTTGCCCGAACCGCCAGAGCTCGCCGTGCTGTGCGTTCCGGCCAAGGCGGTACCGGGCGTGGCCGACGAGTGCGGGCGCCGCGGCGTGCGAGCCCTGGTCGTCATTTCGTCCGGTGTGGACGCTGACGAACTGAGGAAGGTCATGCACCGCTACGACATGCGGTTGATCGGCCCGAACTGCCTGGGCGTCTCGACGAGCTCGCCCGCGGTCCGGATGAACGCCACCTTCGCCGCCCACAGCACCCTCGCGGGCGACATCGCGCTGGTGACCCAGTCCGGCGGCATCGCGATCGGTGTGCAGGAGGAGCTGCGGCGCCTGGGACTTGGGCTGTCGAGCCTGGTGTCGACCGGCGACAAGCTCGACGTCAGCGGCAACGACCTGCTGATGTGGTGCGAACACGACCAGGAGACCCGGTTCGTCGCGCTGTACCTGGAATCCTTCGGCAATCCCCGCAAGTTCGCCCGGCTGGCCCGGCGCGTCACCCGCGACAAGCCGGTGCTTGCGATCCGGTCCGCCACCAGCGACGCAGGACAGCGCGCCGCCGCCTCGCACACCGCCTCGACCGCGACGCCCTCGGTCACCAGGGACGCGTTGTTCCGGCAGGCCGGGGTGATCGCGGTGGACAGCGTGCCGGAGCTCACCGACGTGCTGATGGCGCTGAGCTGGCAACCGCTGCCGAAAGGCCGGTCTGTCGCCGTGCTGAGCAACGCCGGCGGGCTCGGCGTCCTGGCCGCGGACGCTTGTGTGCGCGAGGGACTGCACATGGCGGAGCTCTCCGAGCAGACCGTCGCCGCGCTGCGCAAGCTGGTGCCACCGGCCGCGAGCGCGCACAACCCGGTGGACACGACCGCCGTCGTGGACGACGCGACGTTCGCCAGGTGCCTGGACGTCATCGGAGCCGATCCCGCCGTCGACGCCGTGATCACCGTGACCGTGCCGACCGCACTCGGCGACCCCACCGGCGGCGTGCACCGCGCCGAGGGCAAGCCCGTGCTGGCCGTGCGCACGGGTCAGACCGAACGCCTCGCGGACGAGGTGCCGTGCTACGCCGAACCCGCCCGCGCGGCCGCCGCGCTCGCCAGGCTGGCCGAGCGTGCGGACTGGCTCGCGCGGCCCGCGGAGTTCCCCGAGCTGGACGGCGTGGACCTGACCACCGCGCAGGCGATCGTGGCTCGCCGCGGCGAGGGGTGGCTCACGCCGGACGAGGTCGTGACGCTGCTCAAGGCGTTCGACCTGCCGGTGCTGGGCGGCACGTTCACCACGACGGCGGAGCACGCGGTGTCGGCGCAACGCGCGTACGACGCCCCGGTCGCGCTCAAGGCCGTCGCCGACGACCTGCTGCACAAGAGCAAGGGCGGCGGTGTGGAGCTCGGTGTCGCCGATGCCGCCGGTGTGACGGAAGCGTTCCGCGCGTTCCAGGAACGCTTCGGCGACCGGTTGCGCGGGGTGTTCGTGCAGCCGATGGCCGGCGGCGGCAGGGAGCTGCTGGTCGGTGTGGCCACCGACGAGAAGTTCGGCCCGCTCGTCGTGACGGGACTGGGCGGGGTGGACACCGACGTGATCGACGACCGTGCCGCCGCGCTGGCGCCACTGTCCACAACGGACGCAGATGGTCTGCTGCACAGCTTCCGCGCGGCCGGTGCCGCGCTGGCGGACGCCGACAAGGAGTCCGTGCGCGACGTCCTGCTGCGGGTGGCCGCCCTCGCGGCGGCGCTGCCCGAGGTCGTCGAGCTCGACATCAACCCGCTTGTCGTGTCGGAGAAGGGATGCCTGGTGGTGGACGCCAGGGTCCGCGTCGCTCCGGCACGGCGGACCGACCCGTTCCTGCGGCGGTTGCGGACCAGCTGACAACACGAGACGAGGAGATCGAGATGAGCACGAAGTCAGACCCGATCGTGGTGGGCGTGGACGGGAAGCCGGCGTCGGACCGCGCACTCGCGTGGGCGGTGGACGAGGCGGTCACCCGCGGCTGCCCGCTGCACGTCGTCAACGTCTGGCAGTACGAGGCGCTGGTCGACTGGACGGAGACCTCCGCGCAGCGCGAGCAGGCCGCGTCCGAACAGCTGGTCGAGCAGGCCCTGCAGCGCGCGCTGCGGGGCAAGACCGACCAGCCGGAGATCGTGCGGCGCAGCCTGCGCGGTGACGCGGCCGAGGTGCTGGAGGCGGCGTCGGAAGGCGCGGCGATGCTGGTCGTCGCCTCGCACACCGACCACCGGATCCGGCAGATGATCCTGGGCTCGACCAGCATGCACGTCGTGCACCACGCGCACGCCCCGGTCGTCGTGATCCCGGTGACCGACCGCGAGCACGCGGAGAGCACGCGATGAAGGCACGAGACCTGGTCGCGCGACCCCTCGTCACCGTGGGGCCGCGCGACTTCGCCCGCCACGCCGAGGGCTTGATGGACGACTTCGGCCTCACGATGCTGCCGGTGGTCGATCAGGGCGTCTTCCTCGGCGTGGTGACCAAGGCCGGCTGCCGGCGTGGCGACGAAGACGCTCCCAAGGTCGAACGGGTCATGTCGCAGCCGGAGCTGACGGTCGGGCCCGACTTCGACGTCGAGACGCTGTTCGACGCGATGACCCGCTACGAGGTGCTCTGCGTGCCGGTCCTCGACCAGCGGCAGGTCATCGGCGTGGTCACCCGCCTCGACGTGCTGCGGGCGCTCAGCCGCGACGATCCGCATCTGAGGGTGGACCATGCCGGTCACCGCGCCTGACCGCGAGGACGTCCTCCACCACGGGCTGCCGGTGGCCGAGGTCGTCCTGCTCGCCGAGACCGACTCCGGTGCCGGCCTCTCGACCGCCCAGTGGCGGCAGCGGCTCGCCCAGCTCGGTCCCAACGTGCTGCCGGCACGCCGAGGGCCGGGCTGGGTCGTGCGGCTGCTCGGGCAGCTGAACCACCCCCTCATCTACGTGTTGCTCGCGGCCGCGACGATCACCGCCGTCCTCGGCGAGGTCGTGGACGCGTCGGTGGTGTTCGGCGTGGTCGTGGTGAACGCCATCATCGGGTTCGTCCAGGAAGCGCGCGCCGAACGCGCACTGGACGCGCTGACCGAGATGGTGCGCACCGAGGTCACCGTGGTGCGCGACGGGCTCACCGCGCGCGTTCCCTCTGCGGAGCTCGTGCCGGGCGACCTGGTCGTGCTGGAGGCCGGTGACCAGGTCGGTGCCGATCTCCGGCTGATGTCCACGAAGGAGTTGCACGTCGACGAGTCGACGCTGACCGGGGAGTCCGTGCCGGTGACGAAGAACCCGGTGGCGCTGCCGTCGGACACCGCACTGGCCGATCGCGCCAACATGGCCTACTCCGGCACGTTGGTGACGGCAGGTGGCGGACGTGGTGTTGTGGTCGCGACCGGTGCGGACACCGAGATCGGCCGGGTGCACCGGCTGGTGAGCACGACCACGACCGTGCAGACCCCGTTGACCCGCAAGCTCGCGCACTTCAGCCAGGTGCTGACCGTGGTGATCCTCGCGCTCGCGGCGGTCAGCGTCGTGGTCGGCCTGCTGCGCGGCGAACCGTTCGCCGAGATGGTCACCGCCGCTGTCGCTCTTGCCGTCGGCGCGATCCCGGAAGGCCTGCCCGCCGCGGTCACCGTGACGCTCGCGATCGGGGTGGCGCGGATGGCGCGGCGCAACGCGATCATCCGGCGGTTGCCCGCCGTGGAGACGTTGGGCAGCACGACGGTCATCTGCACGGACAAGACAGGAACGTTGACCGCCAACGCGATGACAGTCGGCACGGTCATCGTGGGCGACACGCGGTACGAGCTGTCCGGTATCGGGTACGACCCGAGTGGAACCGTCGCGCCGCCGGTGACGCCGGCGTTGCGCGAGTGTTTGCTGGCAGGGCTGGCGTGCAACGACGCGCGGATCGTCGAGGAGGACGGACGCTGGCTGCCGGTCGGTGACCCCACCGAGGCCGCGCTGGTGGTGGCGGCGCGCAAGGCGGGGCTTTCCGACGCCGACGTGGCGGAACGGGTGGACGCCCTGCCGTTCAGCTCGGAGCGCCTGTTCATGGCGACCCGGCACGCGAACGACGTGGTGTACGTCAAGGGCGCGGTCGAACGGGTTCTCGCGCTGGCCGGGCTCGACCACAGCGCCGAGGCCGAGGAACTGGCCCACGCCGGCCTGAGAGTGCTGGCGATCGGTCGTGCGGCGGGCGCCGAGCTGACCGAGGAAGGCCTGCAGGGCAACGTGGAGCTGCTGGGCGTCGTCGCGATGCACGACCCCGCGCGTCCCGAGGCGATCGAAGCGGTGCGGGCCTGTCAGGCCGCGGGCATCGAGGTCAAGATGATCACCGGCGACCACCCGGCCACGGCGCGCTCGATCGCGGCCGAGTTCGGGATCACCTCCGTGCACGCCCGTGTGGCGCCGGAGGAGAAGCTGAGGCTGGTGAAGGAGATCCAGGCCGGTGGTGACGTCGTCGCGATGACCGGCGACGGCGTGAACGACGCACCTGCGTTGCGGCGCGCGGACATCGGCGTGGCGATGGGGAAGGGCGGCACCGAGGTCGCCAAGCAGGCGGCCGACATGGTGCTGACCGACGACAACTTCGCGTCGATCCGCGCCGCCGTCGAGGAAGGGCGCGCGGTCTTCGACAACCTGCGCAAGTTCATCATCTGGACGCTGCCGACCAACATGGCGGAGGGCCTGGTGATCCTGACGGCCATCCTGATCGGCGCGGCGCTGCCGATCTTGCCCGTGCAGATCCTGTGGATCAACATGACCACGGCCGTGGCACTGGGACTGACGCTGGCGTTCGAACCGCGTGAGTCGGACGTGATGAGCCGGCCACCGTTGCCACCGTCGTTGCCGCTGCTGACCAAGCAGCTCGTCGGCCGCATCCTGTTCGTCTCGGCGATCCTGCTCGCGTGCTCGTTCGGCGCCTTCCGCTGGCAGCTGTCGTCGGGCGCGTCGCTGGAGGTCGCGCGGACTGTCGCGGTGAACGTGTTCGTCGGCGCTCAGATCGCCTACCTGGCCAACTGCCGGTCGCTCGAGCGGTTCCGGCCGCGCACCGGACCGAACCGGTGGCTGCTCGTGGGCGTCGGGCTGACCGTCGGACTGCAGCTGCTGCTGACGTACGCGCCGTTCATGAACACGTTGTTCCACACCGCGCCTCTCGGCTGGGAGCCCTGGCTCGTGGTGGTGGTGCTGAGCGCCGTGTCGTACGTCCTGGTGGAGCTGGAGAAGTGGTGGCACCGCCGGCGGAAGGGAGCCTGATGCAACGGCTGAACCGCGAGGTGTACGAGCGGGAGTTGCTGCGGCTGCAGACCGAGCTCGTGAAGCTGCAGGAATGGGTGCGTGAGACCGGGGCACGGCTCGTGGTGGTGTTCGAGGGACGTGACGCCGCGGGCAAGGGCTCGGCGATCAAGCGGATCACCGAGCACCTCAACCCCGGGTCGCGCGGATCGTGGCGCTGCCGGCGCCGAGCGAACGGGAACGCACCCAGTGGTACTTCCAGCGCTACGTGGCGAACCTGCCCGCCGCGGGGGAGATCGTGCTGCTGGACCGCAGCTGGTACAACCGCGCCGGCGTCGAGCACGTGATGGGCTACTGCACGCCGGAGGAGCACCGGCTGTTCCTGCGGCAGTGCCCGCTGTTCGAGCGGATGCTCGTCGAGGACGGGATCCTGCTGCGCAAGTACTGGTTCTCGGTCAGCGACGCCGAGCAGGAAAACCGCTTCCGCAAGCGCCTCGACGACCCGTTGAAACGCTGGAAGCTCTCGCCGATGGACCTCGAGTCGCTGACGCGCTGGGAGGACTACTCGCGCGCCAAGGACGAGATGATGGTGCACACCGACATCGCCGATTCCCCTTGGTACGTGGTCGAAGGCGACGACAAGCGGCGCGCGCGGGTCAACATGATCGCCCACCTGCTCAGCACGATCGACTACCACGAGGTGACCGCGCCGCGGATCACCCTGCCCGACCGCCCGTCGTCGACGGGCTATCAGCGCACCGCACGTGCCCTGCAGACGGAGGTTCCGGATCACGCCGCAGGGCTGGTGCGAGACAACCACAACAGGAAGGTGAGGAGATGACTTCGCTCGCCCGTCGTCCCGTCGGGGCACTGATCCCCGACCTCTGGGACATGTTCGAGACGTCCTGGCCGTTCTCGTCCAGGCACCCCATGCACATCGAGGACTTCGTCGAGGAAGGCGCCTACGTCGTCCGGGCGGAGCTCCCAGGACTCGACGCCACGAAGGACATCGACGTGAGCGCGGCCAACGGAGTGCTGACCATCACGGCCAAGCGGGAGGAGACCACCAAGGAACAGCACAGAGTTCCACTACGGCTCGTTCACCCGTGCCGTCACGCTGCCCACCGGAGCGGACGCGGAGAAGATCTCCGCGAAGTACGAGAAGGGGATCCTGGAGGTGCGCATTCCACTGGCGGCGGTGCCGGAGGAACGCAAGATCGCGATCGATGTCCAGCCCGAATGAGCTGAACCACCGCCTGGACACCGCGGCGGCGCACGGTTTCGTCGTCACGGCGTTCGACAGCACGCCGTCCTGGCCGTGTGCCGGGACGGCGCGCTCGTCGGGTTGCTCACGATCGAACGGCTGCCGGCTTCGAGTCCCCAGGAGCGGATCAGCGGCGTCATGGACGCCTCGCACCGGTCGTGCGGTCTGAGGAGCACGACGAGGGCCTGTCGGTCGGTGTCGGCATCGGGAGACCCGGCGTTCGGCTCGGGTCCACTCGCGACGGTCGTGCAGGACCTGCTGTCGGTGCTGATCTACCGTGTGATCGCGACCGCGATCGTGTGATCGGCGAAGAAGCCCTGCGCGGCGGCGAGGCTCGCCCGGCACGTGCGGACGATCTGCCGGGTCGCCGCGGTGTCCGGGGTCGTGTCGCACGACTGGCAGCGGACCAGGACGTCACCGGTCAGCTCGTCGACACCGACGGAGGCGACCGCTGAGCAGTCCCGGCACCACCGGTGGCCGGTGACCTTGATGACGTGGTCCGCGGAGTGCACGCAGTGGTGCAGCCAGCGGCGGTGCAGCCGGCAGGAGACGCGTTCCAGCGGGTTCAGCCCGAGCTCCTCCGCCGCGTCCTCCTCCGCGAGCATCGCGGCGAGCCTGCGATCCCTGACGTCCGCGTAGCGCTGCTGGTCGGCGACGAGAAGTGGCGTGGTCATCGTGGTCTCCCGGTGTCGAAGTCTGCTCCCAGGCTGCTCCGCGGCACACGCGGCCAACACCGCATCCCGACTTCGTTTCGGCGAGACCACGGGCTCATCGCCGATGCGACGAAGGACCCTGGGACCTGCCACCTCCACGCGGAAATCTTGAACCAGGAGGTGGACCACATGACCGCGAAACCGATGTCCCGACTCGTCCATCAAGCCTTCCCCGGCCGCAACCGGCTAGCCACGGCGGGTGACCGCGTTGAGGGCGCGGTGCTCGTGCTGGGGCTCACCGTCACGTTGCTGGCCGTCCCCGTCGTGGGTGCGATGGGGTCGGAGATCTACACGACCCAGAGGGCGCGGGTCGCCGTCGAACAGGCGACCCGGCACAAGGTCGACGCCGTGCTGATCGAGGACGCACCTGAGGCGATCGGGTCTTCCGAACGCGGCGGTGTCGTCGAGACGGCTCCCGTGCTCGCGAGGTGGCGCCTGGCGGACGGAAGTGCGCGGCAGGGCGTGGTTCAGGCGCATTACGACGCGAAAGCCGGCGCCGGAGTGACGATCTGGGTCGACGAGCGCGGCAGCGTGTCGGAACCGCCGATGACCACGGAGGGTGCGGCGATCGATGCGATCGTGCTCGCCTTGCTGCTGTGGGGAGCCACAGCCGGCGCGATGGTGCTGCTGTACCTCGTCACGCGGTTCGTGCACAAGCGGATCCGGCTGCACCGCTGGGCTCGTGAGTGGGAGCAGATCTCCTCGGACTGGACTGGAAGGTGAGTCGTGTGACCGTCCCGATCGGACATGCGAACGAGGTTGTCGTCGGAGTGGACGGTTCCGAGTCGGCGCGGCGCGCTGTTCGTTGGGCGGCAGGGGAAGCCGGCCGTCGTGGCGCCTCGCTGCGCATCGTGCACGCCGAGCTGCCGCTGCCGGCCGACGCTCTGGACATGACGGGAATGGCGCGCAGTGCGTTGCACGACGAGGCGATGGGCTGGGTGCGAGAGGCGGTCGTGGATGCGCTCGACACCGCGCCCGCGCTGGACATCACGTACCGGGTCGAGGTGAACACGCCGGCCTGGATGCTGGAGCAGGAGTCGGCGACGGCCGGACTGGTCGTCGTCGGTTCACGCGGCTTGGGCGGCTTCACGGGCCTGTTGCTCGGCTCGGTCGCCGTCGCGCTGTCCTGCCGTGCGATGTGCCCGGTGGCCGTCGTCCGGGGTGACGAGGCCGAAGGTCCCGTGGTCGTCGGGGTGAACGGCGCACCGCACAACTGGGTGGTCCTGGACCGCGCGTTCGAGGAGGCGGAGGTCCGGGGCACGTCGCTCGTCGCCGTGCACGCCTGGCACCCGCCGCTGGGCAACGAGAAGCTCGCCGAGTCGGTCGGGATCGTGTGGTCCGAGTTGCACACCGTTCGTGACGCCACGGTGGCACAGCGGCTCGAGGCGTGCGCCGACCGGCACCCCGGTGTGCGGGTGGAGCGGCACGTGGTGCACGGGTCCGCCGCGCACCGCCTGGTCGAGTTCGCCGCGGGTGCCTCGCTGCTGGTGATCGGGTCGCACGGCACCGGAGGTCTGCGGGGAAAGCTGCTCGGCTCGACGAGCCAGGCGGTCGTCCGCCACGCCCCGTGCCCGGTCCTGCTCGTGCGACCCGGGCTCGACGAGCAGATCGACCGCACCCGCCGCGCCGGCTGATCCGCGCACGCGAAAAGGGGAGGGCACCGCGGTGCCCTCCCCTTTTTCCCGGTGCCGTCACCGCAGCCAGGTGTTGGCCTTGACGAACGGCAGCTCGGCCCACCAGCGAGCCAGACCCCACACCGCACCGGAGGCCGTCGCGGCGAGCGCGATCAGCACCAGCGCGTAGACGACGTGGTAGTCGATGAGCGGGTTGGTGGACATGGTGGCCTCACCGGCCGAGTTGTGCTGCGCCGGCGGCCATTCGGCCGCCCACATGAGCAGCATCATCACGGCACCGGAGGCGGCGGCGATGCGCAGGCCGATGCCGAGCACCAGCGCCACGCCGATCGCGAACAGCCCGGCCATGAAGAGCGTGTCCGCCCACCAGGTGCCGGCGATGTCGTGGAACACGGACTCGAACGGCCCGACGTTCACCCGGCTCAGGAAGCCCTTCGTGGGCGAACCACCCGAGAACCACGCGTTCTTGGCCTGGGTGGCGTAGCCGAGACCGAACGCCTTGTCGACGAACGCCCACAGGAACAACAAGCCGGTCGCGATGCGCAGGACCGCGAGGGACAGCGCACCCGCGTCGGTGCGGGTGCGAACAGGGGCATGAACAGCGGACATCGTTACCTCCCAAGTGTTCTCCTGATTCGAGTCTTCTCGGCCTGAATCCCTTCGGACGCGGGCCTTGGTCCCGATCCGGCCGGGACGTCACTCCTCATCGGGCCTGTCCTTCACCGTCACGGCGCCGAACATCGCCATGCCGTTGACGACCAGAACCGGAGCGTCGGCGGGAAGGTCGTCGTCCGGCGTGGTCTTGTCGTCGATGCCGCCCATGAACGGCAGGCCGCCGATCGAGACCCGCCACCCCCGCGGCACCAGCACGTCGACACCGCCGAACAGCGCGAACGCGTCGACGGTCGCCTCGTCGTCGATGTGCGCCTGCCGCAGATCCAGCGTGGTGCCACCGAAGATGGCCGACGTGTCGACGTGCCGCAGGTGCGGGCTGCGTTCCCGGATGGTGGCCCCGCCGAACATCGCGAACGAGCTGCGGGATCCACGAGGCCCGCGCAGGCCCCAGAGCACGATGACGCCCACGACGAGGACCGCGCTCGGCCACAGCAGGCCGCTGCCCGCCCAGCCGAGGTTGTCCACGAGCAGGAAGAGCCCGAGCATCGTCACCACCACAGGTCCCGTCCACACGCGACGCTGCGCCACCATCGGGACGACGCCGAGCCCGACGAGCGCGATCGGCCACCACGTGCCGACCAGTGCGCCGGCGTCCAGGACGTCCATCGCGCCGAGGACGCCGAACGTGCCGAGGGCCAGCAGGACCAGGCCGATCCACAGTCGGACCGGCCTCCCGGACAGTCCACTGTCGACAGTCATTTTCGTCTCCCTTCCACCACAACGATGTGGCCGCGCGCACGAGAAGGGCAGTGGCGTTCGGTCCTCGATGCCGGGCCCTCGGTCACTGCTCCCGGTGCGGCCCCGGTTTCACCGTGGAGGCGGAGAACCGCGCAGACGTGGGAGGGAAGTCATGAGCAATCTGGGTATGGCGATCGTGCGGCAGTACGAACGCGGTGTGGTGTTCCGGCTCGGCAAGCTCCACGGCGTGCGCGAGCCGGGCTGGCGGTTCATGATCCCGTTGGCGGACAAGATGAGGAAGGTCTCCCTGCGGACGGTGACCATGCCGATCCAGTCGCAGCAGGTGATCACCAAGGACAACGTGTCGATCGGTGTCGCCGCGGTCGCCTACTTCCGCAGGGTGGACCCGGTGAAGTCGATCGTGGAGATCGAGAACGTCGAGGCGGCGATCAGCCAGATCGCCCAGACGACGGTGCGCAACGTGGTGGGGCGCACGCCGCTCGACCACGTGCTGGCCGAGACCGAGACGCTGAACGAGAAGATCAAGGAGATCCTCGACGCCACCACCGAGCGGTGGGGTGTGCTGGTCGAACTGGTGGAGCTCAAGGACATCGAGCTGCCGCAGTCGATGCAGCGCGCGATGGCGCGCGAGGCCGAGGCCGAGCGCGAGAAGCGCGGCAAGATCATCGCCGCGGAGGGCGAGGCGTTGTCGGCTGGCAAGCTCGCCGAGGCCGCCGACGTGATCGCCCGGCACCCGATCGCGCTGCAGCTGCGGAACCTGCAGGTGCTCGGGGAGATCGCGATCGAGCGCAACTCGACGATCCTGTTCCCGGCGCAGCTGATGGACAGCGTCCGCGCCGTGAACACGTTCCTGGACCGTGAGATTCCGGCCGCGCGCGACCCGTTGAGTCAGCTCGGCTGAGAGGCGAGCGACCGGCGCACGTGCTCGGTGAGCGCGTGCAGCCGGTCGCTGACGCGCACCCGCACCGGTGTCGGGTCGACGAGGTCCCGCGCGTGCGCCGGCAGCCACGCGAGGTCCGCGGTGAACCTGTCCCGCGCGTCCTGGACCAGTTCCGTCTCTGTCCGAAGTGGACCAACCCGCCGGCCGTCGCGCACGACCGTGGTCAAAAGCGGCTCGTGATCGCGCGGGACTTCCTCGTCGTGAGCGGCGAGAACGTCCGCCGGCCTGCCCGCAGCGCGGAAGACCTGCTTGCGTCCGGGGATGCCGACCTTGCCGGCGGAGAGCTTCATCGTCGGCCTGCCGTCGAGGTCGACCAGCTTGTAGACGCTGTCGAGCGCGGGTGCGTCGGAGGAGACGCCCATGCGGGTGCCGACGCCGAACACGTCGATCGGCGCGCCGGCCGCCACGAGCCGTGCGATGGAGTGCTCGTCCAGTCCGCCGCTGGCGATGATCCGGGAGCCGGTCAGGCCGGCGTCGTCGAGTCGCTTGCGCGTCACCCAGGACAGGGTGTGGAGGTCACCTGAGTCGAGCCGCACGCCGACCGGCTGGTTCGCCGGCATCCGCCTGGCCACGTCGATCGCCCGGTCCACCCCGGTCAGCGTGTCGTAGGTGTCGACCAGGAAGACGGCGGAGGCGGGGAAGTCCGCGGCGAACGCTTCGAAAGCCGCGTGCTCGTCCGGGAACGCCTGCACGTAGGAGTGGGCCATCGTGCCGCTCGCCGCGAGGCCGTACCGGTCCGCGGCCGCCACGTAGCTGGTGCCCGCGAAACCCGCGATCCTGGAAGCCCTGGCCGCCGCCATCGCGGCGTCCGGGCCGTGCGTGCGGCGCGCGGCGAAGTCGACGACGTCACGACCGGCCGCGGCGATCCGGCAGCGGGCGGCCTTGGCCGCGATCGCCGTCTGGTAGGTGACGAGGTTCAGCAACGCCGTTTCGACCAGTTGCGCCTCGGCGAGGGGAGCGGTGACCTCCAGCAGCGGTTCGCCCGCGAACACCACCCGTCCCTCCTCGACGGCACGCACTTCGCCGGTGAACCGCAGACCGGCCAGCGGTGTGACGTCGAGGCCGGTGATCCGCTCGAGGGCGGCCAGCTCGGCGTCGGTGAAGCCGAAGTCCTCGAGGAACGACAGGCAGTCGGCGAGCCCGGCGGCCACGAGGAATCCGCGCGACCGCGGCAGCGCGCGGACGAACATGCTGAACGTCGCCGGAGCGCACATGTCCCTGCGCAGATAGCTCAGCGCCATGCGGATCTCGTAGAGGTCGGTCCGGTTGCCGCTCATGACGACCCCTCCCGGTCACCGAGCCGGACCACCCGGCTGATCTCGGTCGCCCAGACGACCTCCTCGGCGCCGAGCACGCCGACGAGCCTGCCGCCGTCCAGCACCGGCACGACGTTCCTGCCGGTGGTCAGCGACACCCTGCCGATCACGTCCAGCACCGGCTCGTCGGACCGCGCGATCGGCACCTCCCTGGCGACGTCGGACACCCTCGTGTTCACCCGGTCCGGTACCCGCACGAGATCGGCGATGCTCACCACACCGGCCGGCGTGCCGTCGAAGGAGATCACGGGGAAGACCTGCTGATGCCGATCCACGGTGCTGGCGCGCAGGAAGGCGTCCGCGGTCCACCACCCCGGCGCCACCGGCGGATCCGGCGTCATCACCTCGCGCACCAGCACACCCTCCAGCTGGTGCCGCACCTGGTTGTACGACTGCTCGGCGGAGGCGGAGACGACGAGAAACGCGCCCATGAGCACGAGCCACAGCCCGGAGATCTGCCCGAGCAGCACCTCTCCCGCACCGACCGCGGCCAGGACGAGGCCGAACGCGCGACCGGCGACGGCGGCCACCCGCTCGCCGCGTGCCTGGTCACCCGTGCGCCACCAGACGATCGCCCGCAGCACCCGCCCGCCGTCGAGCGGCGCGGCGGGCACCAGGTTGAACGCGGCCAGCAGCACGTTGGCGGCGGCGAGCCAGATCAGCGGCGACACCACCAGCGCCGGTCCACCGGCCACGTTCAGAGCCGTCGCGGCGACGCCGGCGACCACGGCGGTGACCGCACTGGCACCCGGTCCCGCCAGGGCGACCAGGAGGTCCGCCCGCGGCGTCGGCGGAGGTTCGGTGAGCTCCGTGGCCCCGCCGAGCAGCCACAGGTCGATGCGACGCACCCCGACACCGAACCGTTTCGCGACGAGCGCGTGCGTCAGCTCGTGGCCCAGCAACGACAACATGAACGTCATCGCGGCGAGCACCCCGACCAGCCAATAGCTCACCGGCGAGTACCCCGGTGCGGTGGCTGGCAGGAACGACACGGCCACGACCTGTGCGATGAGGAGCACCGCGACCAGGGTCGACCAGTGCGCGCCCACCACGACGCCCCCGTAGCGGCCGAGCGGAACGGAACGCAGGAGTGTGTTCATGCGCTCCAGCGTTCCGGCCCGCGTCCTCACCAGTCAGAGCCTCAGGTCTCACCCGAGTGCGGCGATGGTCCCGGCAGGGTCACCACGTTGGGATCTGCGTCACACCCCGGCCAGAAGAGCAGCCTTACCTCACCACGAAATGCGTGTGCGGGAAGGGGAAGTCAGATGAGCATCCACGGATACACCGCCCGGCACCGGGCCATGTTGCAGGCGGTCGCGGAAGGCCGCGCCGAGCTGCTCGGCGGCCGCGCTCCCAGCCTGTCCGTGGACGGACTGTGGTGCGACTTCACCGCCACCAACGACCTGTACTCCGCGGGGCTGGTCGCGGCGGCGTCGCGATCCCAGGCGGGGACGCTGGTTCCGGCGATCCTGACGTCGATCGGCAGGCAGGTTCTCGGAACGCTGGTCGCTGCCTGATCACCAGACCGACCTCACCGCTCCCGGCTGCGCAGCTTGACGATCCGAGCGGCGACGAAGAGCGCCGCGACGGCGACCGCGCCCAGGGTGGCGATCAGGCGGTTGACGTCGATCGCGGGCTGCCACGTCACGTGGCCGTCGCTGATGACGTAGGCGCCAGTCGGTTTCGCACTGATCCCGAAGCCGCCGCCCTCACCCTCCTGCCCCTTCTCATCGCGACCGGTGCCGCCACCGGTGCCACCGGCCACGGTCGCGGCAGGGATGATCGTGACCCCGTTCTTCTCGTACGGCTCGGCGTAGACCTTCTTGGCGTCCACCGAGTCCTTGACGTTCGCGATCAGTTCGTCGATCTTCATCACGTCTCCTGGTTCGTGTCGGGTTGTGCCCCAGCGTCTGCCGTCAGGACCAGCGCTGACAGGGTCCTTGGGTTCCGTGCGGTGGTGTCCCAAGCCCCTCCGCCGCCACCTGCCGGATCCCTAGCTTCGAACCATGACAGCGGCAATCGCCTTGTCCGGCCTGCGGAAGTCGTTCGGCCGGACCTCCGCACTCGACGGACTGGACCTGACCGTCCGCGCGGGAGAGGTGCACGGTCTGCTCGGGCCCAACGGCGCGGGCAAGACGACCACGTTGCGCATCCTGCTCGGACTGCTGCGCGCCGACAGCGGCACCGCCACCGTGCTCGGTGGCGATCCGTGGCGTGACATCGCGACATTGCACCGGCGGCTGGCCTACGTGCCGGGCGACGTGACGTTGTGGCCGAACCTCACCGGCGGTGAGGTCATCGACCTGCTCGGCAGGCTGCGCGGCGGCATCAACACCACCCGCAAGGCGAAGCTGATCGAACGCTTCGAGTTCGACCCGACGAAGAAGGGCCGCGCGTACTCGTCGGGCAACCGGCAGAAGGTCGCGCTGATCTCCGCGCTGGCCAGTGACGTCGAGCTGTTGCTGCTGGACGAGCCCACCGCCGGGCTGGATCCGCTGATGCAGGCCGTTTTCGAGGACTGCGTGGCGGAGATCCGTGCGGAGGGCCGCACGGTGCTGCTCAGCAGCCACGTCCTCGCCGAGGTCGAGAAGGTCTGCGACCGGGTGAGCATCATCCGCCACGGCAAGCTCGTCGAAACCGGCTCGCTCACGGAACTGCGGCACCTCACCCGGACCTCGGTCGAGGCCGATCTGGTCAGCCCGCCGGACGGCGTCGTCACGCTGCCCGGTGTGCACGAGGCGCACGTCTCCGGAACGCACCTGCGTTGCCAGGTCGACACCGACCAGCTCGATCCCGTGCTGCGGGCGTTGACCGGGCTCGGCGTGCGCGGCCTGATGTGCCGCCCGCCGACGCTGGAGGAGCTGTTCCTGCGCCACTACGAGGTGAACCGGTGAACGCACTGACGGGCACCGGCACGCTCGTCCGGCTCGCGCTGCGACGTGACCGGGTGCTGCTGCCGGTCTGGATCGCGGTGTTCGTCCTCATGGCCGTCACGTCCGCCTCGGCGACGAAGGGCCTGTTCCCCACAGCGGAATCGGTGGTGCAGGCGGCGTCTGTCATGAACGGCACGCCCGCACTGGTCGCCGTGTACGGCAGGATTTACGACCCCACGTCTCTCGGCGCGCTGGCGATGCTCAAGGCGCTGGGCACCGGCGCGGTGATCGTCGGAATCCTGTCGATCGTGCTGGTGGTACGGCACACCCGTGCCGAGGAGGACGCCGGACGGCTCGAGCTCGTCGGATCCGGTGTGGTCGGCCGCTGGGCGCCCCTGACCGCCGCGCTGGCGGTCGTGGTGGGTGCTGACGTCGTGCTGGGGGTGCTGACGGCGGTCGCGGTGGCGGCGGCGGGGCTGCCCGTCGCCGGATCGGTGGCCTTCGGCCTGGCCTGGATGAGCGTCGGTGTCGCGTTCGCCTGCATCGCGGCCGTGGCGGTGCAGGTCGTGCGGACCGCGCGTGCCGCGATCGGGCTGTCGATGGCCCTGCTGGGTGTGGTGTTCCTGCTGCGCGCGGCGGGGGACACCGCGGACGTCGCAGGACCGAGGTGGCTGTCCTGGCTGTCGCCGCTCGGGTGGGGACAGCAGTTCCGCCCGTACGCCGGCGACCGGTGGTGGGTCCTCGCGATCACCCTGGCGTTCGCGGTCGTCGTTGCCGCGGTGGCCTATCTGCTCGTCTCGCGCCGCGACCACGGCGCGGGGGTGTTCCCCGAACGGCTCGGGCCCGCCACCGCGGCACCGTCGCTGCGAGGACCGCTCTCGCTGGCCTGGCGGCTGCACCGGGGCGTGTTGCTGGGCTGGACCATCGGGTTCGTGACGTACGGCCTGATGGTGGGCAGCGTCGCGGACAGCATCGGCTCCATGATGGGCAGCGCCGAGTCCCAGGAGATGCTCCTCAAGCTCGGTGGCCGGGACGTGCTGACGGACGCGGTGTTCGCCGCCATGTTCGGACTGCTGGCCGTCATCGCGTCGGCGTACGGGGTGCTGACCTCGATGCGTCTGCACACCGAGGAGACGGCGGGGCGAGCGAATCCCGTGCTCGCCGCGGCGGTGACCCGTGCGCGCTGGGCGATGAGTCACGTCTGGGTCGCTCTCGCGGGCACAGCGCTTCTGCTCGTGAGCGCCGGACTCGCGGCCGGTGTCGTGCACGCGGTGCAGACCGGTGATGGGGGCCAGGTGGGTCGCGTTCTCGTCGGCGCGCTGGTGCAGGTGCCCGCAGCGTGGGTGCTGACCGGTGTTGTGGTCACGTTGTTCGGTGTCTCGCCGAGGCTTGCCGCGGCGGGCTGGGCGGTGCTGGTGGCGTTCCTGTTGCTCGGCGAGCTCGGACCGCTGCTGGAGCTCGACCAGTGGCTGATGGACTTCTCGCCGTTCGCCCACGTGCCGCGCATGCCGGGAGGGACCGTCACGGCGGCACCGCTGGTGTGGCTGGTGGTCGTGGCCGTGGCACTGACGGCGGCGGGGCTGACCGCGCTGAGGCGCCGGGACGTGGCGTGAGCGCGGGGGTCAGCGCGCGGCGACCAGTCTCTCGGAGATCAGGTGCGCCCAGAGGCGGATGTCGTCCCAGTTCCGGAAGTCGCCGGCCAGGCTGCTGCCCGCCATCTTCCTGGCGATGAAGCCGACCGCGGCTTCGCTCGTGAGCCTGCCACCGAACGTGGCGGGCTCGTCCGCACCGATGCGCGCCGCGATCTCGCGGACCTTGCGCGGCGCGCGCTGGGGCACCTGCTGCGGGCCGATGGGTCCGCTGTGGAAGAGCCACACCGGCCGGCGGGCGAGCAGTTTCTCGTTGCGCATCAACAGCTTGACGGCCTCGCGCCGCCAGCGGCCCGCGTAGAGGGCACTGCCCAGCACGACCGCCTTGTACGGCTCGACGGACCGCACGTCCGCGGCGTCGAGCACGGTGACCTCGTGCGCGGCGTGGCGGATCTGCTCCGCGATCACCTCGGCGATCTCCCTGGTGGAACCGGACTTGGTCGCGTACGCGACGAGAATCTCAGCCATACCAACACAATGCGACTGCGCGGTGCGTGTCGACAGAGCACTTGTGCTCCGCTACGACAGGACGCCGGGTACTGCCGCCAACGGTCTTCGCGCGTGACGATGGTCGTTGGAGGAGAAGGCCATGAAGGTTCTCGTGGTGTATGCGACCGCCGAGGGATCGACGGCGGGAATCGCGGACTGGATCGCGGGAGCGTTGCTGGCGCGCGGGCACGACGTCGTGGTGCGTTCCGTTGACGAGGTGCACGATGCGAGCGCCTATGACGCGTTCGTCATCGGGAGCGCCGTGCACGACCAGGCCTGGCTGCCCGTCGGCCGGGAGTTCCTGACCAGGCAGCGGCGGGCTCTGCGCGGCAAGCCGGTCTGGTTGTTCAGCGTCGGGTTGCCCGGCGCGCTGCGCGATCCGCTGAGCAGGTGGGCGGCCTGGGGTGAGGCCGACGTGCTGGCAGCCCTGCTGGACGACGTCGACCCGGTGGAACACCGCCTGTTCACGGGAGCCGTCACCGCGGAGGCGTTGGGCCGGTTCGGTGCGTTGGTCTTCCGTCTGCTGGGCGGCCGGTTCGGAGACTTCCGCGACTGGGCGGAGATCGAGCGGTGGAGTGCCTCCATCTCGGACGTGCTCGCCGGCATCGAGGCTGCGCGATGCTGACCAGTGCCGGGCACCAGCGGTGCCCGGCACTGGTCAACGATCGGTCCGCAGCTTCACGGCAGCGTCCGGGCGACCCTGTCGGTGAGGTCGATCGTGCGGCAGGCGTAGCCCCACTCGTTGTCGTACCAGCCCATCACCTTGACGACGTGGCCCTGCACCTTGGTCAGCGAGGCGTCGAACACGCACGACGCCGGGTCACCGATGATGTCTCGCGACACGACGGGATCCGTGGTGTAGCGCAGGATTCCCTTGAGGTGCCGGGCGGCCGCCTCCGCGAACGCGCGGTTGACCTGTCCCACCGTCGCCGGCTCGGCGAGGCGGACCGTCAGGTCGGTGAGCGATCCGTCCTCGACCGGCACGCGCACCGCCAGGCCGTCGAGCTTGCCGTCCAGCGACGGGATGACCTGACCGATGGCGCGGGCGGCACCGGTCGACGTCGGGATGATGTTCACCGCGGCCGAGCGCGCCCGCCGCAGGTCCTTGTGCGGGCGGTCGAGCAGCGCCTGGTCGCCGGTGTAGCTGTGGATCGTGGTCATCACGCCCTCGACGATGCCGAACGTCTCGTCCAGCACGGCGGCCATCGGCGCCGCGCAGTTGGTGGTGCACGAGGCGTTCGAGATGATGTGATGCTTGCCCGCGTCGTAGACGTCGTCGTTGACGCCCATCACGATCGTCGCGTCGACGTCCTTGCCGGGAGCGGTGATGATCACCTTGCGCGCACCGCGTTCGAGGTGAACGCCCGCCGTGTCACGGGTGCGGAACCGGCCCGAGGCCTCGATGACGACCTCGACGCCGAGCAGACCCCAGTTGAGGTCCTTCGGATCTGCCTGCGAGATCACGAGGATGCTGTGGCCGTCCACGGTGATGGTGTTGCGCTCGACGGTGACGTGGCGGCTCCACGGGCCGTACGTCGAGTCGTAGGCGAGCAGGTGTGCCAAGGTCTCCGCGTCGGTGATGTCGTTCACGGCGACGATCTCGATCGCCGTGTCGTGGCGGTCGAAGGCGGCGCGCAGCACGTCACGGCCGATGCGCCCGAACCCGTTGATGCCGACCCGTACAGCCATGGTGGAACTCCCTGGTGAGTGAGGTGTCAGTGGGCGTGCCGCAGCAGCAGCCGGCGTTCGGCGGAACCGATCGCCGCCCTGGCCGCCGGCACGGCGTCCGGGTTGACCGAGATGGACGTGATGCCGAACTCCACGAGCTTCTCGGCGAACTCCGGTTTGTTGGACGGGGCCTGCCCGCACAACGACGAGGTGATGCCCGCGTCCCGTGCGGCGCCGACGATCCGGCCGATCATGTCGAGCACGGCGGGGTCGGACTCGTCGAACAGGTCCGCGCACAGCTCGGAGTCGCGGTCGACGCCGAGCATCAGCTGCGTGAGGTCGTTGCTGCCGATGGAAACCCCGTCGATGCCGGACCGCGCGTACTCGGGAATCCAGTACGCCACCGAGGGAACCTCGGCCATGACCCAGCGGTGCAGGCCGCGGTGGTGGCCGAGCGGGCTGCGGTCGATGTGCTCCAGGCAGGCTTCGAGCTCCCACTTGGTGCGGACGAACGGGATCATCAGGTGCAGGTTCGGCGTCTGTTCTCGCACGCGTGCGAGGGCTTCGAGCTCCAGCGCGAACAGCATCGGGTCGTCGACGTACCGGTAGCAGCCGCGGTAGCCGATCATCGGGTTGTGCTCGTGCTTCTCGAACTCGTCGCCGCCCTTGAGCTCGCGGAACTCGTTGGTGCGGAAGTCCATCGTGCGGTAGACGACCGGCCGCGGCGCGAACGCGTGCGTGATCTGCAGCAGCGACGACGTCATGGCATTGAGGAAGTCCTCGGTGCCGTGCTGCGCCAGGAACCGGCGCGGGTGTTCGGCGCCGAGCGCCTCGGTCAGCATGAACTCCGCGCGCAGCAACCCGACACCGTCCACCGGCATCGCGGCCACCTCCGCGGCGTGCTCTGGCAACGCGAGGTTCACGTACACCCGCGTGCCCAGCGCCTCGGTGGCGAGCACGGCAGGCGGCACGATGCGCGGCGCCGTCGTGATCGCGGCGGCGCCGGCGCGCACCTCGCCCGCACTGCCGTCGACGGTGACCTGCTGGCCCTCCTTCAGCACCGTGGTCGCCGAGCCGGTGCCGACCACGCACGGCACGCGCAGTTCGCGAGCCACGATGGCGGCGTGGCAGGTGATGCCGCCGCCGTCGGTGACGACCGCGGACGCGCGGCGCATCGTCGGCACCCAGTCGGGGTTGGTCATCTCGGCGACCAGCACCTCGCCGTCCCGCAGGCGCGAGCCCTCGTCGGGGGAGGTCAGCACGCGCACCCGGCCGGACGCGATGCCCGGTGAGGCGCCGAGCCCGGCGACCAGTGGCCCGTCCGGAGTCACGCCGGCGGCGGGCAGTGTCGTGATGGGACGGGACTGGACGAGCCACGTCTTGCCGTCGGCGATCGCCCACTCGGTGTCCTGCGGCTCGCCGTAGTGCCGCTGCACGCGCACACCGAGCTGTCCGATCGCGACGGCTTCCGCCTCGGTGAGCACCTGTGCGTGCGACTCCTCGGCCGTGAGCTCGATCCGTTCGTCGTTCCCGTTGGCGCCCCGCACGATCTTGTGCGTCTTGCGGCCGACGCGAGTGTCCACAAGAGACACCGCGTCGCCGTCACGGCGCAGGATGTAGGTGTCGGGCTCCACAGAGCCGCTGACGACCACCTCGCCGAGTCCGAACGACGCCTCGACGAGCAGGCGGTCGCGCTCGCCGGTCGACGGGTCGGCGGTGAACATGACGCCCGATCGTTCCGAGTCGACCATGCGCTGCACGACCACCGCGATGGCCGGCTCGTCGGAGATGCCCTGCTCCGCCCGGTAGGCGACCGACCGGGTGCCGAACAACGACACCCAGCAGTCCAGCAGCCGGTCCAGAAGGGCGTGTGCGCCACGGGTGTTGGTGAACGTGCTGTTCATCCCGGCGAACGAGGCGCCGGCGGTGTCCTCGGAGGTGGCCGAGGACCGCACGGCCACGGACTCGTCCTGGCCGAGCTCGCGGTAGGCCTGCAGCACGGCGTGCCGCACGTCGTCGGAGACGCCTGCTTTGCGCACCAGGTCGCGCATGCGTTCGGCGGACTCAGCGAGCCGGTCCGGTGTGGTGGCCCGGTCGAGGGCGACGGCGAGTTCGGCGGCGAGGTCGTCGCGGACCTGGCTCATCGAGGTCAGGAACGCATCGGCGGTCACGACGAAACCGGGTGGCACCGGCAGTCCCGCGCGGGTCAGCTCGCCGAGGTTGGCGCCCTTCCCGCCGGCGATGTCGGTGTCGTTCTTGCCGAGCGTGGTGAAGTCGCGGATGTACGTGCTCACTGCTGCTCCTGGTGGCTGAGACGTCGATGACGGGACGGCGGGCAGCGGGTCGGCGTTGAACCCGGCGCAGCCGAGCCGGATGACGAGCTGCGGGCAGGTCGAACCGCCGCTCCTGGCGGCTGAGGACGTTGGTGTCGTGGTCGCTGCTGCTCTTGGTGGCCGGGCACATCGGCGGTGCCGCCGAGCGTGGCGACACCGCCGATGCAGGTGCTTATCGCTGCCCCTGGCGGCTGAGGACGTCGACGACGGGACGGCGGGGCGTGGCGGGCAGCGGGTCGGCGTTGAACCCGGCCCAGCCGACCCGGATGACGAGCTGCGGGCAGGTCGAGCCGCCGAGCACGCGGTCGCGCACCAGTTCCTTGGTCTCGACGACCTCGAGCGGCTGGCTCAGCGGGCACGTCGCGAGTCCTGCCGACGTGGCTTCCAGCAGCACCGCGCTCGTCGCCTCACCGGCACGCAGCCGGGACAGGTCGTCGTCGGACGACGTGCTGAGCACGAGCAACGCTCCCGCGTCCTCACCGAGCAGGCGGCGGTCGGACTGCAGCAGCTCGCCGGGGGCGAACTCGCGCATCCGGAGGTTGCCGTACTGGTGCGAGCCGGAGGGGATGTTCGCGGCGGGCACACCCGCGGACGCACCGGGGTAGACACCGCTCCACTCGCGGATCTCGGTGCGGTAGGCGGGATCCGCCTCCTGGGTGGCGGCCGCCCTGTCGATCGCGATCAGCAGTTCGTCCCGTGCCCGGCCGGTCACCACCTGGGCCTCGACGCCCTCTCTGCGGGCGCGCATCACGAGCTGGTCGAGGACCGCGTCGGGCGGCGGCCAGGAGGAGAAGGCACGGCGATCGGTACGCCTGCGGGGAATCGCGGTCGCGAGCGCCACGAGCGCCTCGGTGGGCTCCTGCGTCTCGAACTCGATCGCGGCGAGGTGGTCGGGCCGGCTCGGGTTGGGCAGCCGGTGCACGACCGCCCGCCAGCCGAGCGCGGCCAGGCCGACGCGCACGTGGTGCAACGCGGCCCCGCAGCTGATCACGAGGTCGGCGCCCGTCGGGTCGATCGCGGGCAGGTTGCGCGTGCGATCGGCGTACAGGTGCAGGCTGTGCGCACCGATTTCCCAGCGCCAGGGCTGGGAGTTGTGCACCGACGGTGCGCGGCAGGCGAGCGCCACCGCCGCTCGCAGTGTCTTCTCGTCCGGCTGACCGCGGTTCATCCGGTTCACCTCCAGGTCGAAGTCGCACCTCTGAAACTCGCAGTGACGACGGCCGACGGTGAGGGGCGTAGGTCCCCGCCTTGCCGGGACCCGTGTCCTGACCTGCCGACACCTTTGGCAGGTGTCCTGTTCGCGGTCCTGGTTGAAGGCTGGAGGCACGTGGACCAAGGATCACCGGAGGGTGTCATGCGTGAACCGACAGTCGCCTCGCTGATGACTCGTGAGGTGATCACCGCCGACGTCGGGAGCTCGTTCAGGGACGTCGTGAAACTGCTGGAGGACAACGCGATCAGCGCTGTTCCCGTGCTCGACGGCGGCTACCCGGTCGGTGTCGTGTCGGAGGCCGACCTGTTGCCGAAGGAGGAGTTCCGCGGTGGCACCGGGGACGCACCCGGTGTGTTCGCGGGCCGTGCGGTGAAGCACCGGTGGGAGCAGGCGAGCGGGCTGACCGCCCGGGACGTGATGACGTCACCGGTGAAGACCGTGTCGCCGGACACCACCGCGAGCGCAGCGGCGCGGGAGCTCGCCGCCGAGGGACTGCGCCGGCTCTTCGTCATGGACTCCGACGGTGCGCTCGTCGGCGTGCTCTCCCGGCGCGACCTGCTCAAGCTCTTCCTGCGGGAGGACGACGAGCTGCGCACGCAGATCCGCGAGGAGATCCTCGGCCGGATGCTGTGGGTGGACCCGGACACCATCGACGTCGAGGTTTCGGACGGCGTGGTGACGATGGAGGGGCCGTTGGAGCGCCAGAGCGAGGTCGAGATCGCCGAACACCTCGTGCGGTCCCTGCCTGGCGTCGTGGACGTGCACAACCGGCTGGACGCCGGGTGGAACGACACCAAGCACCCCCGCCAGACCGAGATCTTCGGGTGAAGGAGAGCGCTGTGAGGACTCGAGACGTGATGACGGCCGACGTGATCGTGGTCAGGCCGGACACCCTCGCCCGCGACGCGGCCCACCTGCTCGCCGAGCGCGGCTTCACCGCGTTGCCGGTCGTGGACGAGCTCGGCGTGCTGGTCGGCCTCGTGAGCGAGACCGAGTTGCTGCGGCACAGGCTGCCCCAGGACCCGAGAAAGCTGGTGCACGGCGAGCCGCCGAAGGCCAGGACCGCCCCCGCCGACCTGGTGGGGCAGGTGATGACGACGCCGGTGACGGTCACTCCGAACACCGACCTGGCCGAGGTCGCGGACCTGATGCTGGAGCACGATGTGCGAAGCGTGCCGGTGGTCCACGAGGGCCACCTCGCGGGCATCGTGACGCGCCGGGACCTGCTGCGCTCCATCAGCAGGGACGACTGGATCATCGAGGCCGAGATCCGGCACCGCCTGGACATGATCGGCTCCGCGCGCCGGTGGTCGGTCGAGGTGCACTGCGGCAAGGTGTCCATTGTGGACAAGATGAACGACCCGACCGACCGGCACGTGGCAGACGTGCTGGCACGGGCCGTCGCGGGCGTGACCGACGTGCGGTTCGTGGAGTACGCGGGAAGCTGAACTGGGAGCAAGCGAAAGGCGCCGGGGTTCTCCCGGCGCCTTTGTCGTTGCGGTGTCAGGCTTGCAGGACGACCTTGAGCGCTCCGGTGTCACCGGCGTTCTCGAACACCTCGTACGCCTGCTCCATCTCGTTCAGTGTGAACCGGTGCGTGATGAACCGCTCTCCGTCGATCCGGCCGGCCTCGACCATGCGCAGCAGCGTGGGTGTGGAGACGGTGTCGACGAGCCCGGTGGTGATGGTGACGTTGCGGATCCAGAGGCTCTCCAAGTGCAACGTCGCGGGCTTGCCGTGCACACCGACGTTCGCGACGTGCCCGCCGGGCCGCACGAGCTTCGCGCACAGTTCGAACGTGTCCGGAACCCCGACCGCCTCGATCGCGACGTCGGCACCCAGACCGCCGGTGAGCTCCTTGACGATCCGTTCGGCCTCCTCGGCGCTCGACGCGGTGATGTCCGCGCCGAACTGCTTGGCCGCGTCGAGCCGCGACGCCGCGAGGTCCACGGCGATGATGTGGCTGGGGCTGTAGAGCTGTGCGGTCTGGATCGCCGCGAGCCCGATCGGGCCGGCGCCGACGATCACGACGGTGTCCGCGGGCTTCACCGTTCCGTTGAGCACACCGACCTCGTAGGCGGTGGGCAGGATGTCGGCGAGCACGACCGCGGCGACGTCGCTGACGTCGTCCGGCAGCAGGTGGGTCGAGGTGTCGGCGAACGGCACGCGGACGTACTCGGCCTGCACCCCGTCGACCAGGTGGCCGAGGATCCAGCCGCCACCGCCGAGGCACTGCCCGTAGCTGCCGGTGCGGCAGTACTGGCAGCGTCCGCACGTGGTGATGCAGGAGATCAGCACGCGGTCGCCGGGCTTGAGGCCGGTGACGGACGTGCCCACCTCCTCGACCACGCCGACGGCCTCGTGGCCGAGGATGCGCCCCGGCTCGACCTCGGGCACGTCACCCTTGAGGATGTGCAGGTCGGTACCGCAGATCGTCACCGCCGTGACGCGCACGACCGCGTCCGTCGGGGCCTTGATCGCCGGCTTGGGAACCTCTTCCCACGCTCGGCGGCCAGGCCCGTGGTAGACCAGCGCCTTCATCAGGATTCCTCCTCCGTCAGGTTTCCACCTCAGGCTGCTCGCGCTGGTGTGTGCCGCGCAGAGACGGGGGGCCCGCGTGGCCTGGGACCTAGGGCCCGCCACCCAGAAGACCTGAGGTGGTGGGGAATCGCGTGCCGGCGGCGCAGGCTGCTCAGAGCGACACAGTCCACATCGGAGTGAGGAGTTCGCCGTGAGCACAGACACCGCCGGACCGGAGGCCGCCACGCGGCCGGACCCGGGAAGTGACCGTCCGCGACCGTCCAGGTTCGGCCTGCCCACCGCGACCGCGCTGGTGGTCGGATCAGTGATCGGCACCGGGGTCTTCGGCCTGCCGTCCGCGTTGGCGGTGTTCGGTCCGGTCAGCCTTCTGGCGTTCGTCCTCGTGACGGTCGGTGCGCTGGCCCTCGCCCTCACCTTCGGCGCGCTGGCGAAGCGCATCGGCGGTTCGGGCGGTCCGTATCTGTACGCGCGGGACGCGTTCGGCGAGTTCGCCGGGTTCCTCAACGCGTGGTGTTACTGGATCACGGCGTGGGCGGGCAACGCGGCGATCGTCGTGGCATTGGTCGGCTACGTCGAGGTGTTCGTCAACACCGAGCACCAGGTCGGCTGGTCGATCGTCATCGCGTTGGCAGGCCTGTGGATTCCCGCGCTCGTGAACCTGTCCGGGTTGCGGAGCATGGCCGTCACGCAGATCGTCTTCACCGTGCTGAAGATCGTGCCGCTGCTGTTCATGGCGTCCGTCGGCCTGTTCTTCATCAAGTCGGCGAACTTCGGCCCGTTCAACGCGAGCGGCACCTCGATCGGCGGTGCCATCTCGGCCGCAGCCGCGATCGCGTTGTTCAGCTACATCGGCATCGAGACCGCATCGGTGGCCGCCGGCCGCGTCCGCGACCCCGAGCGCAACGTCGGCCGCGCCACCGTGTTCGGCACCATCGGTTGTGCCGTCGTGTACATCCTCGGCACGTTCACCGTTTTCGGCACCGTGCCGAACGGGGCGTTGCAGGAGAGCAAGGCGCCGTTCACCGACGCCGCCAACGCCATGTTCGGCGGCCAGTGGGCAGGGCAGGCCATCGCGGTCGCCGCGGTCGTCTCCGGCCTCGGCTGCCTCGTCGGCTGGACGCTGATCGTCGGTGAGATGCCGATGGCGGCGGCGAAGGACAAGCTGTTCCCGAAGGCGTTCCTGCGCACGCGCCGCGACATCCCCAGCTTCGGCATCATCAGCTCGACCGTGCTCGCCTCGGCGCTGGTGGTCGTGAGCTACACCAACTTCGAGCAGGTCTTCACCACGCTCGTGCTGCTGTCGGTGTTCACCGCCGTCGTGCCCTACCTGTTCAGCGCCGCCGCACAGCTGTTCTGGCTGCTGGTCCGCGGCCGCAAGGCCGAATGGCCGCACCTCGTGCGTGACGGCGTGGTGTCGGTGCTCGCGCTCGTCTTCGCGTTCTGGGCGTTGGCCGGAAGTGGTTACCAGGCCGTCTACTACGGCGTCGTGTGCCTGCTGCTGGGTGTGCCGCTCTACGTCTGGCTGAAGGTCGGCCGTCGCGAGTACGGCGAGGTCACGTCATGAGCCTGGGCGTCGGCTCGGAGGTCGGTGCACTTCGCCAGGTGATCGTGCACCGGCCGGGCCTGGAGCTCAGCAGGCTCACCCCGCGCAACTGCGACGAGCTGCTGTTCGACGACGTGCTGTGGGCCGCGAAGGCTCAGGAGGAGCACGACGTGTTCGCCGGTGTGCTGCGCGATCGCGGGATCACCGTGCACCACACCGGCACCCTGCTCGCGGAGACCTTGGCGCTGCCGGAGGCGCGGGCGTTCGTGCTGGACCGCGTGTGCACACCGGAACTGCTCGGACCGACGCTGGCCGGCCCGGTGCGCGAGTTCGCGGAGAAGGTCGACGCCCCGACCCTCGCCGAGCTCCTCGTCGGCGGCGTGACCCGCGCCGACCTGTCCCCGCTCGGCGTGCCCAGCCTGCGCTGGAACACCCTGGGACTGGACGACTTCGTGCTGCCGCCCCTGCCCAACACCCTGTTCCCGCGCGACAGCTCGGCGTGGATCTACGGCGGCGTGACGATCAACCCGATGGCCAAGGCCGCCCGGCGCCGGGAATCCCTGCACTGCCAGGCGATCTACCGGTTCCACCCGCTGTTCGCCGACGCGATGTTCCCGACCTACTACGGCGCCGACGACGCCAACCACCAGCCGGCCACGCTGGAAGGCGGGGACATCCTCGTCCTGGGGCGCGGCGTCGTGCTGGTCGGCATGGGGGAGCGGACCACCCCGATGGGCGTGGAGATGCTGGCGCGCGAACTGTTCCGCACCGGCCAGGCGACTTCGGTGATCGCCGTGCAGCTGCCCCGCTCACACGCCCTCATGCACCTCGACACCGTCATGACGATGCTCGATCTGGAGACGTTCATCCGCTATCCGGGCCTCGACCCGGACGCCCTGCGGACGTGGGTGATCACCCCCGCCGACGCGGAGGAGGTGGTCGAACGCAGCTCCGCCGGCCTGCGGGTGCAGGAGCGGGCCTCGGTGTTCGCCACCATCGCCGATCGGCTGGGCGCCGACCGCCTCCGGGTGCTGTGCGCGGACGAGGACGCTCGCGCCGCCGAACGCGAACAGTGGGACGACGCCAACAACTTCCTCGCACTCGCGCCCGGCGTCGTCGTCGGCTACGAGCGCAACACCGTCACCAACACCATGCTCACCGACCACGGCATCGAGGTCATCTCCATCCCGGGCAACGAACTCGGCCGCGGCCGGGGCGGCGCCCGCTGCATGACCTGCCCGATCCAGCGCGACGGCATCTGAAAGGACTTCTTCGATGCGACACCCAGGCTCGTTGCTCAAGGAACTGGACCTCACCAAGGAGAAGTTCCTCGACCTCGTCTCCCAGGCACGCGGACTGAAGCGCGCCAAGGCGTCCCACACCGAGCACCCCCTGTTGCAGGGCAAGAACATCGCCCTGGTCTTCGAGAAGAGCTCGACCCGCACCCGCTGCGCGTTCGAGGTCGCGGCCCACGACCAGGGCGCCCACGTCACCTACCTCGACCCGACCGGTTCCCACATGGGACGCGAGGAGTCCGTTCCGGACACCGCCAAGGTGCTCGGCCGGATGTTCGACGCCATCGAGTTCCGCGGCTTCGCCCAGGACACCGTGGAGGAACTCGCCGAGCACGCCGGTGTGCCGGTGTGGAACGGCCTGACCGACTCCTGGCATCCGACCCAGATGCTCGCCGACGTCCTCACCATGACCGAGCACTTCGACGGGCAGGTCGAGGACATCAGCTTCGCGTTCGTGGGCGACGGCCACAACAACGTCGCCCGGTCGTTGCTCATCACCGGCGCCCTGCTCGGCATGGACGTCCGCATCGGCGCACCCACCGAGTTGCAGCCACCCGCCGACGTGATCGCTCAAGCGCAGGAGCTGGCCGCGGTGAGCGGTGCCCGTGTGCTCGTCACCGACGACCCGGAGCAGGCCGTCTCCGGTGCCGACTTCATCTACACCGACGTGTGGGTGAGCATGGGCGACTCGCCGGAAGCCTGGGACACCCGCGTGCCGCTGCTGACGCCCTACCGCGTCACCGGCGAGCTGATGAAGGCCACCGGCAAGCCCGGTACGAAGTTCCTGCACTGCCTGCCGTCCATCCACGACCGCACCACGACAGTCGGCCGTCGCGTCTACGACCAGTACGGCCTGGAAGGCGCGGAGGTGACCGACGAGGTGTTCTCGTCGTCCTCATCGGTCGTCTTCGACCAGGCCGAGAACCGCCTGCACACCATCAAGGCGGTCATCGTCGCCGGATTGGCATCGTGATGCGGATCGTCGTGGCCCTCGGTGGCAACGCCCTGCTGATGCGCGGCGAACGCGCGGACGCCTCCGTTCAGCTCCACCACGTCGAGGCAGCGGCGCGAGCACTCGCGCCGCTGGCCGCCGAACACGAACTCGTGGTGTGCCACGGCAACGGCCCCCAGATCGGCTTGCTCGCGCTGGAAAGCGAGGCCGATCCGTCCCTCACGCGCCCGTACCCGCTGGACACCCTCGGAGCCGAGACGCAGGGGATGATCGGCTACTGGCTGGCCCAGTCGCTGCGCAACGCCGGGGTCCGCAAACCGGTGCTCGCGGTCGTCACCCAGACCGTCGTGGACGCCGCGGATCCGGCGTTCGCCGCGCCCACCAAGTTCATCGGCCCGATCTACGACCGCGACCAGGCCGACCGGCTCGCCGGGCAGAACGGCTGGACCATGGCGGCGGACGGACCGAACTGGCGCCGCGTCGTCCCGTCACCGGAGCCGCTGCGGCTGATCGAACAGGAGTCCATCGAGCAACTGGCGAGCGGCGGAACGGTCGTGGTCTGCGCGGGCGGCGGAGGCGCGCCCGTCGTCGACGACGGGCAGTTGCGCGGCGTGGAGGCCGTCGTGGACAAGGACCTCACCTCGGCCGAGCTCGCGATCGCTCTGAAAGCCGACCGCCTGCTCCTGCTGACCGACGTGTCCGCCGTGATGACCGACTTCGGCCTGCCGGACGCCGAACCACTGCGTCACCTCGACGTGGCGGAACTCGAGCACCTGACGTTCCCCGCCGGGTCGATGGGGCCGAAGATCGAGGCTTGCCGCCGGTTCGTGCTGGCGACCGGGTCCACGGCGGCGATCGGTGCGCTGACCGACGCGGAGGCGCTGCTACTGGGTGAGGCCGGCACGACGATCAGCGCGTAGGCGGTTTCGGCGCGCGAGGCGCACACTGGAGCCGTGGAAAGGTAGGCGGTTCACGAGGACTTCGAGCGTGTGCGGACGACGTTCCGCGCGCTGCTCAGCGAGACGTCTGGCGACGAACTGCGCCGCCGGTCGAACGGCACGCGGTGGACCAACCGGCAGCTGTTGTTCCACATGCTGCTCGGCTTCCTGATCATGCGCGCGCTGGTGGGGCTGGCGCGGATCGTCGCGCGCCCGACGGGGTGGGCCGTGCCTGAGCCCGGTTGCTCAACGCCGGCACGAAACCCTTCGACGCCGTCAACTTCGCCGGCTCCTGGCTCGGCGGGAGCGTCATGCCCCGCGGCGCGATGCTCGCGTTGTGCGACCGCACGATCGCGTCGTTGCACCGCCGCCTCGATCGCGAGAACGACCTCAGCCTGGCGAAGGGCATGCCCTACCCGACCCGTTGGGACCCGTGTTTCCGCGAGTTCATGACCGTGGCGGACCTGTACCGCTTCCCGGTGCGGCACTTCGACTTCCACCGCGCCCAGCTCTCGCTCGCCTGATCAGTGCACGGGGACGCCACAGCCGGCGAACTGGTCGCGCACCCGCCGCACCAGCTCGGCGTCGGGCGTGGGGACGTCGGCGAGCGTGAACGGAATGCCGAGCGCGGCGTACTTGGACGCACCGAGCTTGTGGAAGGGCAACACCTCCACGCGTTCGACGGAGTCCAGTGTGCTGACGAACGACGCGATGCCCGCGACGTTGTCCCAGTCGTCGGTGAGTCCGGGCACGAGCACGAACCTGATCCACATCGGCTTGCGCAGCGCCGACAGCCGACGCGCGAACTGCAGTGTGGGCGCGACCTCGCCGCGAGTGACGTGCCGGTAGGTGGCCGGGTCCCAGGACTTGATGTCCAGCAGCACCAGGTCGGTGTCGGCCAGAAGCTCGTCGGATGCCCGCGCTCCGAGAAAACCGGACGTGTCGAGCGCAGTGTGCAGGCCGAGCTGTTTGGCGCGCTGGAACACGGCGGCGGTGAAAGCGGGCTGCAGCAACGGTTCTCCGCCGGTGAGCGTCAGCCCGCCACCAGCGATCTCGATGAACCGCCGGTACTTCGCGATTTCGGCCATGACCTCGTCCACGGTCATGCGGTGGCCGTCGCGCAGGTGCCAGGTGTCCGGGTTCGCGCAGTAGAGGCAGCGCAGCGGGCACCCGCTGAGGAACAGCACGAAGCGGGTGCCCGGTCCGTCGACCGCGGTGGAGACGTCCCACGAGTGGACTGATCCGGTGGTGGTCACAGCGACTCGTGGAAGGTGCGGTTGATGACGTCGCGTTGCTGCTCGGGCGTGAGCCGGATGAAGTTCACGGCGTAACCGGAGACCCGGATGGTCAGTTGCGGGTGGTTCTCCGGATGTGCCATGGCGTCGAGCAGGGTCTCTCGGTTGAGCACGTTGGCGTTGAGGTGGAACCCGCCGGCGTCGGTGTAGGCGTCGAGCAGGCCGACCAGGTTGGTCACCTGCTCGTCCTCGGTTCTCCCCAGACCGACGGGCGTGATGCTCGCGGTGAGCGAGATGCCGTCCTGGGCCTGGTCGTACGGCAGTTTCGCCACCGACAGCGCCGCCGAGACGAGTCCGCGCCGGTCGCGGCCGTTCATCGGGTTGGCACCCGGTGCGAACGGCTCGCCAACGCGGCGGCCGTCCGGGGTGTTGCCGGTGTGCTTGCCGTAGACCACGTTCGACGTGATGGTGAGCACCGACTGCGAGTGCACGGCGCCGCGGTGCGCGGGGTACTGCCGCACCTTGCGCATGAAGTCCTCGACCAGCTCGACGGCGATCGCGTCCGCGCGATCGTCGTTGTTGCCGTACTTCGGGAAGTCGCCCTCGACCACGTAGTCGGTCGCGAGGCCGGTACCGTCACGGATCACGCGCACCCTGGCGTACCTGATCGCCGACAGGCTGTCCGCCACGACCGACAACCCCGCGATGCCGCAGCCGAGCAGTCGCTGGACCGGGTGGTCGTGCAGCGCCATCTCGATGCGTTCGTAGGCGTACTTGTCGTGCATGTAGTGGATGATGTTCAAAGCCTCGACGTAGGTCTTGGCGAGCCAGTCGATCATCCGGTCGAACGCCGCCCGCACCTCGTCGTGGTCCAGGTGCTCGGAGGTGATCGGCGGGAACGCCGGTGCCACCTGGACACCGGTCATCTCGTCGCGGCCACCGTTGATCGCGTACAGCAACGCCTTGGCGAGGTTGACGCGCGCACCGAACAGCTGCATCTGCTCGCCGACCTTCATCGCCGACACGCAGCACGCGATCGCGGTGTCGTCGCTGAACCGCGGCCGGATGAGGTCGTCGTTCTCGTACTGGATGGAGCTCGTGTCGACGGAGACCTCGGCGCAGAACCGCTTGAAGCCCACCGGCAGGCGTGGCGACCACAGCACCGTCAGGTTCGGTTCGGGTGCCGGGCCGAGGTTGTAGAGGGTCTGGAGGAACCGGAAGCTGGTCCGCGTGACCAGTGGGCGGCCGTCGTCGCCCATGCCGCCGATGGACTCGGTGACCCAGGTCGGGTCGCCGGAGAACAGCTGGTCGTACTCCGGCGTGCGCAGGAACCGCACGATCCGCAGCTTGATGACCAGGTCGTCGACGAGCTCCTGAGCCTCGCGCTCGGTCAGCACACCTTCGTCGATGTCGCGCTGCAGGAAGATGTCGAGGAACGTGGACGTGCGGCCCAGCGACATCGCCGCGCCGTTCTGCTCCTTCACCGCCGCCAGATAGGCGAAGTAAAGCCACTGCACCGCTTCCCGGCCGTTGGTCGCCGGACCGGAGATGTCGTACCCGTAGGACGCGGCCATGCTGCGGAGCTCGCCGAGTGCACGGATCTGTTCGGCCAGTTCCTCCCTGTCCCTGATGACGTCCTCTGTGGACATCAACCCGTCCAGGGCCGCGCGTTCGGCCCGTTTCGCCGTGATGAGACGGTCGACGCCGTAGAGAGCGACGCGCCGGTAGTCGCCGATGATCCGGCCTCGCCCGTAGGCATCCGGGAGACCGGTGATGATGCCGGCCTTGCGCGCTCGCAGGATCTCCGCCGTGTAGGCGTCAAACACACCGTCGTTGTGCGTCTTGCGGTACTTGGTGAAGATCTCCTCGACCCGCGGGTCGAGTTGGTAGCCGTAGGTCTTCAGGCTGGTTTCGACCATTCTCAGGCCGCCCGTGGGCATGATGGCGCGCTTGAGCGGTGCGTCGGTCTGCAAGCCGACGATCAGTTCAGCGTCGCGATCGACGTAGCCCGGACGGTGCGCGGTGATCGAGGACGGTGTGCTCGCGTCGACGTCGTAGATCCCACGTGCGCGTTCGTCGACGAACATCTCCGTCAACCGGTGCCACAACGCGGTCGTGCGCGGCGTCGGTCCGGACAGGAACTCCGCGTCGCCTTCGTACGGCGTGTAGTTGGCCTGGATGAAGCCACGCACGTCGACCTCATTGCACCACGGCCCCGCGCGGAATCCGCGCCATCCGATGGTCAGGCGTTCCGTCGTAGCGGTCATGACCTGCAGCCGTTCGGTTCCAGCAGCAGCTGGGAGACGGGACGACGCGGCGTCGCCGGAACCGGTGTGCTGAATCCCAGTCGCAGCACGGTCTGCGGCACGAGGATGCCGCCGAGCGAGCGCCGCAGCTGCTCGCGGACGCTGCGCACCTCGACCGGCTGGGACAGGAACGACGCGGACAACCCGTGCACGGTGGCGGCGAGCAGAACGCGCTGCATTGCTTGTCCCGCCTGCAGTTCGCCGAGCGGACCGTCGTAGAAGGAGCAGAGGACGACGATCAGCGGGTCGGACTCGTAGTCCTTGCCGGGCCTCCGTTCGGGTCCCTGGAAGTTGCGGAAGACCCACTCGTCCTGCAGCTCCGGGCGGACTCCCGCCGAAGCCGGTGGGATGCCGTCGCTCGCTCCAGGGCGGTGCCCCGTGAACGCCGCGAGCTCGGCCTGCACGGCGTCGTCGCGAAGCTGGATCTCGTGCGCCCGCTGGACGAACTTCTTGAGCAGGGCACGTTCCTCACGGCTCGAGACGAGGTGCAGCCACGAGCGCTCCAGCTCGGCCGCTCGCACCAGCGCGTGACGCTGGCGGGGGTCGACGGGCGCTTCGTGGAACGGCCTGCGGTTCGTGCGGCGGCGGGGAATCGCCTTGAGCAGCGCGCGGTGCTCGTCGTCGAGCGGCATCGTGCCTCCACGCCGCACGATCGCCAGCGCACCGGGCGCGTCGTGGCCGGGCGTCATCGACACGAGCGGCCGCACGCCCAGGCCCTGCAGCGCCAGCCGCAGGTTGAACAGCGCCGCACCGCAGGACAACCGCAGCTCGCGGTTGTCGGGATCGGTCGCGGGAAGCCGGTGGCACGGGTCGGGGTGCAGTTCGATCCGGTCGGGCAGCACGCGGAACCGCCAGGGCTGGGCGTTGTGCACGGACGGCGCGAGCGAAGCGGCCTCGAGCACCTGGTGGACCTGTTCTGGCGCCAGCCCCAGCGCCTCGGGCACCTCGGCCATGTCCTTCACCTCTTCGTGTCGCAGTCGAACTCTCCGTCTCCCAACTGTCCGTGCGGTCACCGCGTGGTCCCACCGTCGAAGGTCCCGACCTGACCGGGATCGGCGGGCGTCGGTGTGGTGAGCCCGATGGCCGGTGCCAAGGGCCCGACCGGTGCGGGACCAACGGCAGCGTGCACACGGCTTTCCGATTCGTAGCGTGTGATCCACGCCCGCCTTCTGACTGGAGGACAACGATGAAAGCCCCATCCGCCCCGATCGTGTGCGGTGTCGACGGCTCGGACTCGGCGCTGGCCGCGGCCGGCTGGGCCGCGCAGGAGTGCGCCCGGCTTCAGGTGCCGTTGTTGCTCGTGCACGCCTTCATGCTGCCGACCCGCGGCTATCCCGAGGTCGTGCTCGTCGGCAGCGACATCCGCCACGCGATGGAGGAACAGGGCCGTGCGTGGCTGGAGGAGGCCAGGGCGGCGGCACGAGCGGCGGCTCCCGAAGTCGAGGTGACGACCGAGGTCTTCTGCTGCGGCGCGGGCGCGTTGCTGATCGAGCTGTCGAAAACGGCCCGGCAGGTGGTGGTCGGCTCACGGGGTCTCGGCACCGTGACCGGCCTGTTCATCGGCTCCACGGCCGTGGCACTGGCGGCACACGCCCAGAGCCCGGTCGTCGTGGTGCGCGGCACCGCCGTACCCGGCGGCCCGGTGGTCGTCGTTCGCGGGCGTCGCGCTGCTCTTCACCGGCCGCTACCCCCAGGGGCTGTTCGACTTCGTGCTGGGCATGGACCGCTGGGCGTTGCGCGTGGCGGCCTACGCGGGCCTGATGACCGACTCCTACCCGCCGTTCCGCTTCGACTCCGGTGGTGACGAGGCGGGAACGACGACGATCGAGCAGTCACCGACACCGCCGGCACCGCCCGCACAGGGCTGGTCGGCCGGTCGCGTGACCGCCGTGGTGATCGGGGCGCTGCTGCTGATCACCGGTGGTGCCGTCGGCGGAACGGGCGGGTTCGGTCTGTGGGCGGACCAGACGCAGCGCGACTCGTCCGGACTGCTGAGCACGAGGTCGGAGTCGTTCCACAGCAACGGGTACGCGATCGAGTTCGGTACGCTGGAGCTGCGCTGGACGGACGCGGACTGGGTGCTGGCGGACAACTGGCTCGGTGAGGTGCGGCTGAAGGCCGACAACGGCGTGTTCATCGGCATCGGCCGGACGGATGACGTGAGGCGCTATCTGTCCGGTGTGGAGCACGACGAGGTGAGCATGGCCGGTGACCGGGTGACGTACTGGCACCGCGACGGTGGCGTGCCGGCGGATCCCGCCGCGCAGACCTTCTGGGCGGCGTCGGGCACCGGTCAGGTGAGCTGGCGCGCGGAGCAGGGCAGCTGGACCGCGGTGGTGCTCAACACCGACCGCTCGCGAGTGGTCGACGCCGGCCTCGCCGCTCAGGCCGAGGTTCCGGCGCTGCGTCCGGTGTCCATCGGCCTGATGATCGGCGGGGGCCTGATGTTCCTGCTGGGCGTGGTGCTGCTCGCGGTGGCCGTTGCCGGTGCTCAGCGCCGCAGCAGCGGCACGACGACCTCGGTGACGTAGTCGTCGGAGCTCTTCTCCTCGTCCGGCCCGTTGAGGTACAGCTCCCTCGGCGGGCCGGACGGGGTGTGGCCGTGTTCGTGGACCCACGTGAAAACCGCTTCGTACGCGGCGGGAATCTTGTCGTAGGCACCCCGGTGCAACGTGCGCGCGGCCGGTCCTCCCGGCAGGTCGACGACGTCGACGGGGTCCTGGCCCGGGACCTCGCCGGGGATCGGCAGGTACAGGTCGAGCTCGAAGTCGCCGTCGGTGACCGGTCCCGGATACGCGAGCTGCGGCGGACCGGAGGGCGCCACGTTCGCCGCGGCCGCGAACTCGTAGAGGTTCTGCAGCCCGCCGCCGACCGACGCGGCGATGCCGTGAGCGGACGTGCGCACCCTGAGGTGACATGCCGTCGTGGGGGAGAGTTCGGTGAGCGTGATGTCGTATGTCATGCACCAGAGCGTCGTTCGCGATGTCCTGGTCCGGCAGGGTCGAAGGTCCATGGCCGTTGGGGCGCAAGGACGTGGCGGTTGCCTGCGGTGCGGCGGAGGCTGGGGGTTGTGGACGGCCGATCGCTGTCCTGAGTGGACGGAGGAGTGCAGATGCGCGCGTTCGACGTGATGTCCGCCCCCGTGGTGACCGTGTCGCCGGGGACGTCCGTCGAGGAAGCCGCGGCACTCGTCGCCGAGCACGGTTTCGCCGCGTTGCCCGTGGTGGACGACCACGGCCGGCTCGTCGGTGTCGTGTCGGGTGAAGACCTGCTGCGCGAGGAGCTGCGGGCACGCCGCGCCGCACACCACGTGAGCGAGGCCATGAGCGAGCCCGTGGTGGCCGTGGAGGCCGAGATGCCGGTGGGCGAGATCGCGCGGCAGCTGCTGGGGCACCACTACCGGTCGTTGCCCGTGGTGGCCGGCGACCTGCTTGTCGGTGTGGTGAGCCGCGGAGATCTGCTGCGGGCGCTCACCCCGCAGGACGAGGTGACGGCGGCGCGGATCAGCAAGCTGTTGTGCGACCACCTCGGCGCGCGGCCGTGGGACGTCGTGGTGGTGTCCGGAGCGGCCACCGTGCTGGGGCCGTTCACCGGCCGCGCGGAGGAGCAGGCAGTGACGGCGCTGGTCGAGAGCGTGCCGGGAGTGCGTTCGGTCGTGGTTCAGCCCTGCGACGACGACCTCTGAGGAGGAGATCATGAAGGTGCTGGTGGCGTACGCGACCGCGGCGGGCTCGACGGTGGGCGTCGCACAGCGCATCGCGGAAGTGTTGCGCGCACATGGGCACGTGGTTGCCACGTCCAGCGTGGATCAGGTCACCGACGCGGAGAACTACGACGCCTACGTCGTCGGCAGCGCGGTGCACGACCAGGCCTGGCTGCCGTCCGGTGCGGCCTTCCTGTCCAGAGAACGCCGGAAGTTCGTGGACAAGCCCGTGTGGCTGTTCAGCGTCGGCCTGCCGGGCTCTCTGCACGGGCCGCTGCGCAAGTGGGCGGGGCTGGAGGAACCGGCGATCCTGGCGCATCTGCGCGAGGACGTCACGCCGGTCGAGCACCGGCTGTTCAGCGGTGTCGTGCGGGCGGAGATGCTCGGGAAGTTCGGCGCGCTGGTGTTCCGCGCCGTGGGCGGCCGGTTCGGCGACTTCCGCGACTGGCAGGCGATCGAGCAGTGGGCCGCCACCATCGCCGGTGCGCTGGCCGACATCGAGGCCACGGCCAGGTGACCCGGCCGTGAAGACTGTGCTCGGGATGGCGAAGCGGTGGGCGGGGCACGCGTTCCTCGCGCTGGTGGTGACGCTGACCGTCGTGGGAGGCGCGCTGTGGTTCTGGCAACCCGGTGCCGCCCGGATCTGCTGGGCGGTGGCCACCGTCGCGGCACTCCTGCCCGCGATCACCTGGGTCGTGGCGGACCTGCGTGCCAGGCGGTTCGGCGCGGACGTGCTCGCCGTGCTGGCGCTGGCGGGCACGCTGCTGGTCGGGGAGTACCTGGCGGGCGCGATGGTCGCGGTCATGCTCGGCACCGGGCACGCGCTCGACGCCTTCGCGCAACGCCGCGCGCGGCGGGATCTGAGCGCTCTGCTCGACCGCGCGCCGCGGTTCGCGCAGGTGCGCGTCGGTGACGAGCTGCGACGGGTACCTGTCGGAGAGGTCGTCCCCGGCGATGTCGTGGTCGTTCGTCCAGGCGAGATCGTGCCGGTCGACGCGGTGCTGCTCGCCGACGCGGAGTTCGACGAGTCCGCCCTGACCGGAGAACCCCTCGCGGTGCACCGGCCGCGCGGTGACCGGGTCCGCAGCGGTGTGGTCGCGGCGGGTGCCGCGGCCGACCTGCGCGCCACCGCCACCGCGGAGGACAGCACGTACGCCGGTGTGTTGCGACTTGCCGAGCAGGCCGCCGCCTCGACCGCGCCGATCGTGCGGATCGCCGACCGGATCGCCGCCTTCTTCCTGCCGCTCGCGTTACTGGTCGCCGCGCTGGCGGCGGTGCTGGCACGTGATCCGGTCCGCGCGGTCGCCGTGCTCGTCACGGCGACGCCGTGCCCGTTGCTGCTGGCGGTGCCGGTCGCGATCACCGCGGGGATGTCGCGCGCTGCACGTGCGGGTGTGGTGATGCGGGACGGCCAGGCGCTGGAGGCGCTGGGGCACGTGAAGATCGCCGTGCTGGACAAGACCGGCACCGTCACCGAGGGCCATCCGGCCGTCGTGGACGTGGTGTGCGCGCCGGGCTGGACGACCGAGCGGGTGCTCGAGGTCGCGGCCGCGGCGGAGCAGCTGTCCAGCCACGTGCTCGCGGCCGCCGTGGTCGAGGCCGCCGCGACGGCGGGACTGCGGCCACCGCCCGCGCTGGACGTGCGGGAGCAGCCGGGCCGCGGGGTGACCGGATCGGTCGGCGGGCAGCGCGTCGTCGTGGGCAAGCGCGACGAGAGCGGGGCGCTGGACTGGGAACGCGCTGTCGTCGCGCGAGCGGGACTGGACGCGGCGACCGCGGTGTGGGTGGAGGTCGACGGCCACGTCGCCGGTGCGTTGCTGCTCCGGGATCCGGTGCGCAGGGACGCGGCTCGCACGGTGCGCAGGCTGCGCGCGGCGGGCCTGCGCCGGATCGTGATGCTGACCGGTGACCGCACCGCTGTCGCGCAGGACGTGGCGGGGTTGCTCGGGTTCGACGACGTCGTCGCCCGGTGCACCCCGCAGGACAAGGTGGACCGCGTGCGGGCCGAGAACGCCAAGGGTCTCACCGTCATGGTGGGCGACGGCATCAACGACGCGCCCGCGCTCGCCGCGGCCGGTGTCGGGGTGGCGCTGGGGAACCGGGGCTCGTCCGCGGCCGTGGAGGCGGCCGACGCGATCATCCTCGACGACCGCATCGACCGGCTCGCCGACGGTGTGGAGATCGCCGTGCGGGCCCGGCGGATCGCGACGCTGAGCGCGTCCTGGGGCATGGGCCTGGCGCTGGTCGCGATGGGGTTCGCGGCGTTCGGATGGCTCGCCCCGGTGGGCGGCGCGGTGGTGCAGGAGGCGATCGACGCCGCGGTGATCCTGCATTCGTTGCGCGTGCTGCTGCCGGTGCGGCGGCTGCGGCTCAGCGCGGACACGACGCGGTTGTTGCAGCGGTTCGACGCCGAGCACGAGGACCTGCGTGCCGCGCGGGAGGCCGTGCGGTTCGCCGCCGACGAGTTGCGAGCGGGCCTGACCGAAGAGGCACTCGCGGCGGTACACCGGGCGCACGAGCTGATGGTGACGCGAGTGCTGCCGCACGAACTCGCCGAGGAGGTGGAGCTGTACCCCGCTCTCGCCGCGGAGTTCGGCGATGCCGAGGCGACCGTGACGATGAGCAGGGGACACGCGGAGATCGGACGGCTCACCCGCCGGCTCGGCCGGCACCTGGCCGAGCAGGGAACTCCCGCGAGCGGCAGCGTCGACGACCTCAGAGCCACCCTGTACGGGCTGGACGCCGTGCTGCGCCTGCACTTCGCCCAGGAGGAAGAGGCGTACTTCGCGTTGACCGACTCGCAGTCGTGAGTGGTTTCCGTCAGGACGGAAACCACTCACGACCGTCTGTCACCGGACGACGGGCAACGGGGCGGGCGCCATCGGCTCCCACCGGTTCGCGAGGCGCTGCTCCAGGAGGCGCATCGTGGTGTACTCGAGGTCTTCCAGCGGCAACCGGTGCGGTTCGAACGGGCCGTGCCTGCGCATGTAGTCCATGACCTCGTTGGCCTGCGACCGCGCCAGGTCGAACGACGGGTCGTCGAACATGTCCCTCGGGCCGATGAGCTTGCCCTCACGCACCTGGAACCCCAGCGCGGTGACGCGTGGTGGTCCGTCGAAGCGGGCGGGGTGGGCCTGCCCGATGCTGACGGGCATCATAGGCGCGTGGTGCGAGCCGCGCATGCAGCCGGCGACCGAGTAGGGGAACGCGAACGGTTCCAGCACCTCGCCGACGGCGGGAAGCCCGGACTGGGCGCGGACGATCATGACCGGGTCGTCCTTGCCGACGTACTTGCCGGCGATGAGCGACAGCCGCTGGGTCGAGGTGGCGGCGGCCTGCTCGTCGAGCGTCTTGGACTGCACGGAATGGATGACATAACGGGCGGGTGCGCCGATGTACATCAGCATCTCGTAGAGGTCCGCGGGGCAGTCGAACCAGATCTTCTTCTCGTCGTACAGGTCGTAGACCTCGAACCGGAAGCCCGCGTGCATCTTCGCGTCGATGACGAGACCCGCGGTGTTGAACGGGTCGGCGAACATCTTGTACAGCGGCAGGTTCCAGGCGCCGGGCTCGGTCTTGTCCGCCAGGAAGCAGATGATCGGCTCGCTGGGCCGTTCGGTGAACTCGAGCTCCGCGTACCCCGGCCCCATGCCGCGCAGGTTGCCGCTGAACGCGTCGGACAGCAGATCCTGGCCCGCGCCGTAGAGACCGAGCCGCTTGGCGATCGCCGTGGTCTGTCCGAAGACGTCCCAGGCGAACGAGTGGATCGGCTCCGCGTCGGCGCCGTGTTCGTGGGTCATGATGAGCGAGATGTCGTCGCCGCAGCTGGCGACCTTCGCGTCGACGAGCAGGTGGTCCCCGACCGCGGTGGAGAGTGCTTCCTGCGCGGCGGCCAGCATGTCGGGATGCACAGCGGAGTGGCCGACGAAGCCACCCGTGTCGGCCTTGATGATGCTCAGCGTGATCATGGTTCGCCTCCCGGCGAGTCGCGTGATTTCCTGTTCTCACGTTCTCCCTCGCGGCCCCGGTGCGAGAGGGACCAAGGCCCTCATTCGACGCATGCCTTGGGCCATCAGCGGATGCGCCACAACCACCGGCTCCCCAGGCTCGTCGCCAGCAGCACGGCACCCGCCACGAGGAGCAGCACACCGCCCCCTGCCGCGCCGTCTGTCAAGTCCCAAACCAGTTCCGGCACGACGACCGTGGTGGCCACGACCCCCGCGACGAGCAGAACCGTGGTGCGCACACCGAGGTAGGCCGCGAAGCACGCGAGCGCGAGGCCGGCGGTGAGCAGGTAGGCGAGGAGGTCCGAGCCGTTGCCCGCCAACGGTTGTTGTGCGCCGAACAGTGCTACCGCGGCACCAGTGGCGAGCGCGAGCGGCACCGGTCGCAGCACCTGGAGCAGGGCGAGGCCGCCGCCGACGAGGCCCAGCAGGAACAACGCGACGCCACCGGGAACCGGACTGTCCGGAATGAACTCGGTGACCCACGCGAGGACCGTGCTGACGGCCGCAGCGGCTGTGGTGAGGTACGCCAGCGCTGTTGGTACCACGGCGTAGGCCAGGATCGCGGCGGCGAGTCCCGAGCTACTGCCGACGATCACCTCGTGGGACGTCACCGCGGCACCTGAGGTGAACGCTGTTGTGATCGCGGCGAGCGAAAGCAATGCGCTGACGACACGTCTGCGGTGGTGTTCAACGGTTCGCATCGCCGTGAGTCCACCGGCGACCACCACGGCCGCCACGACGAGCGCGACCGTGGTGCCGCCGAGGACGGCGACCCGGCCGAGCCGGGACAAGTCCTCCCACGACACTCCCAGCAGCAGCGCGGCGCCACCGAGCACCAGGCCGCCGCCGACGTAGCCGGCGACCTCCGCGATCCGGTCGGCGACCCGTGACGGCGCCTGCGTGCCGGTGAGCGCCTCGCGCACGGCGGTCTCCTGGTCAGGCGACAGCACTCCCTGCGTCGTGAGCCGGTGCAGCGCCTCGTTCTGCTGTGTCTTCAGATTCACGGCCTTCCCCTTCCCGATGCCAGATCTCCCGCACGACGAGCACGACGGGAACGGCGAACAACGCCCCCACGACACCGGCCAGCACCACGCCGGTCGCGACGGCGAGCACGACGGTCAGCGGGTGCAACCGGACGACCCGGCCGAGCAGGAACGGTTGCAGGACCTCCCCTTCCAGCTCCTGCACGGCCACCGTGAGCGCGAGCACGAGCAGCGCGGTCACCGGGCCACCCGTCACGAGCGCGACCAGCACTGCGGCACCGCCCGCGACGAACGCGCCCACATACGGCACGAACGCACCGAGAAACACCAATGACGTCAACGGAACCACCATCGGCACACCGATCACGGCGAGTCCGACTCCGATCGCGACGGCGTCCACGACGGCCACCGCCAGCGTAGCCCTGGTGAACCCGGACAACGCGTGGAAAACCCTCCGGCCGATGCCGTCGAGACGGTCGCGCAACTGCACGGGCGTCACGCGCAGCGCACCGCGCCACAGCCGGTCGCCGTCGTAGAGGAAGAAGTACAGGGCGAACAGGCTGAGCACGACACCGGCCAGCGCGGTGCCCAGCGCCGCCGCGGTCGCCGTGGCACCACCGAGGATCCGTTCGCTCTGACCAGCGACGAGGTTCACGAGGTCGTTGAGGGCGGCGTCGATCTGCGGCTCGCTCAACGAGAGCGGACCGTGCACGAGCCAGTCGCGGCCTTTGCCGAGGGCGTCGCGCAGCGCGGCGCCCAGCCCGCCCGCGCCGCTGATCAACGCGTCGACCGTGAAGGCCAGCAGGGTGCCGAGCGGTGCGAGCGACGTGACGAGCACGAGTGCCGCGGCCAGGGCCCGGGGCACGTGATGACGGCGCAGCCAGGTCACGGCCGGCCACAGCAGTGCGGCCAGCAGAACGGCGACCGCCACCGGGATCAGCACGGCCGCGAGCGCCACCGCGACACGCCAGCCGACGTAGCCGAGCGCCAGCAGAACCAGGGCGGCCGCGCCGCCCCGGCTCCACCGGCGCAGGTTCCCGTTCACGACTTCGGCTGGTTCGCGATCTCGACGGCGCCGAACAGCGCGGTGCCGTTGACGGTCAGCACCGGTGCGTCGTCGCTCAGCCCGTCGTTCTCGGTCTTGTCCACGATCCCGCCCATGAACGGCAACCCGCCCACGGAGACGCGCCACCCTTCGGGCACCAGCACCTCGACACCGCCGAAGAGCGCGAACGCGTCGATGCTCGCCTCGTTGTCGACCTGCGCCTGGCGCAGGTCGAGCGTGGCGCCACCGAAGATCGCGGAGACGTCGGCGTGCCGCAGGTGCTGGGTGCGCTCACGGGTCGTGGTGCCGCCGAACACCGCGACCGGCGTACGGGTGCCGTGGTGCCTGCGCAGCCCCACGAGCACGGCGATCCCGGCGCACACCAGCACCGTCGGCCACAGGACGTCACCGGTGGCCCACCCGAGCGAACCCATGAGCAGCACCAGCCCGGCCAGCGTGATGACGACCGGGCCGAGCGAGACACGGCGCTGCGCGACCATCGCCACGAGACCGAGCCCCACCAGCGCGACCGGCCACCAGCGGCCGACGGCCGCACCGGAGTCGACCACGTCGGTGGCGTCGAGGATGCCGAAGACACCGAGTGCCAGCAGCACCAGCCCCACCCACACGCGGACGGGTCTCACGGCTTCGGGTCCTCTGGCGCGGCGTCGGAGCGACGGTCGACCTCGATGGTCCAGTCGCTCGCGAGCGCGGCGACGGCGCCGATCGCGGTGACGACGGGGGCGGCGATCGCGGCGACGACACCCGCGGTCACCGGGATCTCCATGACGGTGTGCCCCTTGTCGTTCTTGAGGATCAGACGCCGGACGTTGCCCTCGTGGATGAGCTCCTTGACCTTCTCGACGAGAGCCTCGCCGCGCAGCCTGCTCACCTTGGTTTCCTGTTCCACGGTCATGTCTGTCTCCCTTCCACCTCCACCATCTCGCCAGGAGCGCGGCCGGGGCAGTGACCTTCGGTCCTGTCCGACCGGTCCTGGGTCCCGGCGATGAAACCCACCTTGGCTTCTGCGACGAGCCCGGTGCCGAAGGGCAGGCTCTCCTTCAGCCGCCCAATTGCGAACAGGAAGGGGAACACGATGAGCACCAACGGTTACACGGCGAGGCACCGCGCGATGCTGCAGGCGATCGCGGACGGCCGTGGCGAACTCCTGTGCGGGCGTGTTCCCAGCCTCGCTGTCGACGGGCTGTGGTGCGACTTCGTGGCCACCGGCCAGCTGTTCGCCGAGGGACTGTTCCGGCCGGCCCGCCAGGCCGCCTTCGGCACGCAGGCACCCGCCGAGCTGACCACCTCCGGACTTCACGTCCTGAGCTCGTTCGCGTGAGGGGAGACTGAGATGAAGCGGTGGCACGACAAACGACGCGTGGGTCTCGTCGTCGGCGCCGTGGTGGTGCTTCTGGCCGTCGTCGCGGCCGTGCTGGTCGCCGTGCGGGCGGATCGCACCGCGACACCGACACCGACACCGTCCGCGACCCCGACGGCGACTTCGACGGCGGACATCACCAGCTTCGCCGTGTACTTCCACCAGGGCACGCCGGACGATCCCCGCAAGGTGGTCGCGGTGCCGCGCTCGGTGCCGAAGACCGAGGCGGTCGCGACGGCGGCGCTGACGGAGCTGCTACGCGGTCCCGGCGAGGCGGAGCGGAAGGCCGGGTACTGGTCGATGTTCGAGGGCGAGACGGCGGGCGACCTCAAGAGCGTCCGCGTCGTCAGCGGTGTCGCCTACGCGGACTTCCTGGACTTCCGCGAGCTCATCCCGAACGCGACCTCCAGCTTTGGCAGTGCGGCACTGCTCGCGGAACTCGACGCGACGCTCCAGCAGTTCCCGACGGTCAAGTCCACTGTGTACTCGTTCAACGGTGACGTGGCGGCCTTCTACCACTGGCTGCAGCTGACGCCGCCGTCCCAGGGCGAGGTCCAGGACGCGATCGGGGAGGCGAAGCGGTTCCTGCTCGCGGTGGCCGGCATGCGGGGCGTGTTCGCCGGAACGGTGCGCCGCACCGGCAACCTGGCGGAGGTCACCTGCTACCCGCCGACCCCCGACGACGTGACCGTGCCGTCGACGGGTCAGCCGACGGTGGTGACGCTGCGCCGCGACGGAGGCACGTGGTCGGTCACCGGCACCAGCGCCGGGATGATCCAGGTCGACGCGCCCCACAGCGGTGACGTGCTCACCACGCCGTTCACCGCCACTGGTCGCGCGCACGTGTTCGAGGGCAACGTGACCGTGCGCGTCCTGACCGACAAGGGCGCCACTGAGATCGGCCGCGGTTTCGTGACCGGGGGAGGGGACGCGCTGCGCCTGTTCACCGGGGCGATCACCTTCGCCCCGGTGAACGGTGGCGGCGGATGGGTGCTGTTCCAGGAGTTCTCGGCCGCGAACGGTGATGTCGTGCTCACCACCGCGGTGCGGGTGGGGTTCGGGGGCGCGCAACCGACGGTGACCGCGAACGGGTGACGGTCAAGCCGGCTCGAACGCACCCGGATCGGCGCAGTACTCCCGCGCCGCGGTGGCGAACCGCACGGCCTGAGACCCGTCGACGTAACGGTGGTCGAAGGTCGCCGTGATCCCGAGCACGGGCCGTGCCACGACCTCGCCGTCGACGACCACCGCCCGCTGCTCCACCGACCCCACCAGCACGAGCACCGGAATCCGGTAGTACGCGGCAAGAGGCGAGAACGCGCGCCGCACTCCCCACATGCCGACCGAGGTGATCATCGCGCCGCCGAACGCCTCACGCGGCAGGCCGATCGCCTTGAGGTCCAGCCCGAGCCCCGCCGTGAGCCAGGCGCCGCACCGCAGCACCGGCCGCAGCAGCCAGACCGGCAACCACCCGAGCAACGCCTTGCCCTTGCCGAACTCCGGGTCGGTGCCGTCCGCGATCGCGGCGTTCCTGCGCTCCAGCTCCTCGGCGACGTCCACAGCGGACCTGTGCACGACGTCGGTGATCTTCACACCGCTGAGCTCCTTGTCGCCGTGCACCGACGTGATGAAGAAGACGTCGATGGACTCGCGGTCGTGCTCACGCCCGAACGCGACGCGCACCCGCAGCTCGGGAACACGGGCCAGGCCGTGCGCGACCGCTCGGCCGACGAGGTGCGTGATGGTCACGTGCCGTCCGCTCGTGGCCCGGACCTGCGCGATGTAGTCGAGCAACGCCTCCGCGTCGACGTCCAGCTCACCGTAGAACTGGGGATCCGACGGCGGCCGCCACGCGGCCCACGCGAGCTTGCGCCACACCGGAAGCTTCCGCGAGGTCATGGTCGTCTCCTTCTCGATCCCACCAGTGCGATCAAGGGCAGGGTGAACACCAGCGACGCCAGCACGGCCAGCGGGCGCTGCAACCACCAGATGAGGTCGGGGGCGCGGTCGTCGGAGATCTGCCGGGCCAGCACGACGTAACCGAACGTCCTGGCGAGCGCCATCCCGGTGCTGTGGAACAGGAACAGCGGCAGCGCGAACGCGTTGACCGCAGTCACGATCCGCCGCGCGAGGTCGTTGCGCAGCAGGTGTTCCACCAGCGGCCGGATGACCTCGGCGAAGCCGATCTGGAAGGCGAGCAGGGCCACCAGCACGAACGTCGGCGGGCCCACGTTGGAGAGCCGGTCGCCGGGCACACCGACCATCGAGCCGGGGTACAGCCCGGAGAACACCAGCCCCGCCAGCCCGAACAGGCCGCCGGACAGCAGCGCCCACCCCGTCCGCCTGGTCAGCCGCTCGTGGAAGAACCCGGCCTGATGCGCCAGCCACCACACCACGAGCATGTTGACCCAGCCGATCCAGGGCAGGTCGTAGCGGAACCTCAGGACGTCCACGAGCATCGCGACACCGCCGAGCCACACCGGCACCAGCACGTCGAACCGCCGGTGCAACCACGAGCTCAGTGGGACGAGCGTGATGAGCACGACGTAGACGCCGACGAACCACAGCGGGCTGATCACGAGCAGCACCACGCCGCGCATCCACGGGAAGCCGAACACGGCGCCGGCGAACGATCCCAGCACCGCCCAGGTGCCGAGCAGCGCGAGCGAGGGGAGCAACAGGTGCCGGACGTGCCGCCAGATGTAGGTCCCGGCACCGTTCTCGCGGTCGCGGTCCCACGAGTGGCTGTGCACGCACCCGCCGACGTAGAAGAACACCGGCAGCACCTGCAGCAGCCAGGTCAGGATCCACAGCCCGGACAGGAAACCGAGCGGGCTCGTCGGCACCGGGCCGTCCGGTGTCCAGCGCAGAATCGTGAAAGCCCAGTGCCACAGCACAACGACGATCAAGCTCGTGGCACGCAGCCAGTCCAGGTAGTCCTCTCGCGGGCGCATACTGGAAGAACCATGAGCCGTCGTATCGCGGCGTTCTTCGCCGCAGTTGTCCTTCTCGTCCTGGCCACCACCCTCGTCAACCGCGTCCTGCCCGGCTGGGCCTACCCGATCACCGGTGTCGTCACCACCGCCGGGCTGATCGGCCTCGCGTACTGGTCCGGGCTGCGTGCCGCGGCCATCGGGCTCGACCGCGCGCACCTGCGCCGTGCGGGTCTCTTCGGACTGATAGGCCTCGCCGTGATCGCGCTCGGGTTCGGGATCGCGCTCGCGGTGCCGGCGCTGCGGACGTTCTTCCACGACGGCCGGGTGCAGGACCTGGCGGTGGGGCCGCTGCTGTGGGTGATGCTGATCCGCATCCCGTTCGGCACGGTGCTGCTGGAGGAGGTCGCCTTCCGCGGCGTGCTGCCGGCCCTGCTCGGCGGCGGCGACCGCTGGCGCTGGGGGCCGGTGCTCGGGGCGTCGGCGCTGTTCGGGCTGTGGCACGTGCTTCCCTCACTGGCGTTGACGAGCAACGCCGCGGTCGGCGCCGTCTTCGGCGGGGCGTCGCTGGCGCTGGTGTCCGTGGTGGCAATGCTCGCCGCGGCGGTCGCGGGTGTGTTGCTGCTCTGGTGGCGGCACACCGGCAGGGGCGTGCTCGCACCCGCGCTGGTGCACCTCGCGACGAACTCCGGCGGTGTGCTGGTCGCCTGGTACGTCCTGTCGTCAGCGTGATCGGTGTGCGGCCGTTCGGGCAGGGCCCAAGTGCTCGCCCCGAGCGGGACGCCGGGCCGTGTCGCAGCAGGTCCGGAGTTGCTGCACTGGGTTCATGGACCTCCTGAGCCCGCTCGACGCGGCGTTCCTCGACATCGAGGACGCGGATCCGCACGCCTCCCTCGCGATCGCCTCGGTGGCGGTCATCGAGGGACCGGTGCCGTCCCACGACGAGTTCCTCGCGTTGATGCGGGCGAAGCTGCCCGTGCTGCCGCGCTCCCGCGAGAAGCTCGTCCGCGTCCCTCTCGACCTGGGCACGCCGGGCTGGCAGGACGATCCGGCGTTCAACCTCGCCTACCACGTGCGCCGCACCGCGTTGCCCGCGCCGGGTGGTGACGCGGAGCTGTCCGCGCTGATCGCCCGCATCATGGGGCAGCGCCTGGACCGCGACCGCCCGTTGTGGGAGTACTGGGTGGTCGAGGGGCTCGAGGGCGGCCGCTGGGCGATCGTCGCCAAGGTGCACCACTGCCTGGTCGACGGCGTGGGCGGCACGATGCTCTACGACGTGATGTACGGCGACGCACCCGCACCGGAACCTGCGCCGGAGCAGGAGGCGAGCTTGCTGTCGCTGCTGGTTGCCGTGGTGAGCTCCCCGGTGCGCACCGCGCGCCTGGTCGCGTCGGCGGTGAGCGGCCTGGTGTCGCTCGTGGGCTCACTGCTGCCGGTGCACGCCTCGTCGTTGTTCGGGCCGCTCGGCTCCGCACGGCACTACCGGATCGTCCGCGCCTCGCTGGCGGAGGTGAAGGAGATCGCGCACACCTTCGGTGTCACCGTCAACGACGTTGTGCTCGCGGCAGTCGGCTCTGCGTATCGCGCCGTCCTGCTCGCACGGGGAGAAGAGCCCGATCCGGAGAGCGTGCGCACGGTCGTGCCGGTGTCGGTGCGTGGTGACGGCCGGATGGGCAACCAGGTCAGCGCCCGGCTGGCGTTCCTGCCGGTCGACACGGAGCACGTTGTGGACGCGCTTTCCGTTGTGCACCAACGGTTCAACACGCTCAAGAAGGGCAACGAGTCCGAGGCGGGGCACATGGTGACCGAACTGGCACGGCACGAGCCGTTCGCGCCGCTGTCGTGGAGCATCCGGCTCGGCGCGATGCTGCCGCAGCGCAGCATCGTCACGGTGACCACGAACGTGCCGGGACCCAGGAAACCGCTGAAAGTGCTGGGCCGCCCGATCGTTGAAATCCTGCCCTACGTGCCGATCGCCGTGCGCATCAGGACGGCCATCGCCGTGCTCTCGTACGCTGACCGGCTCACCATCGGCATCACCGCCGACTACGACAGCAACCCCGACGTGGACGTGCTGGCAGGAGCGTTGCGGGACGCCATCGCCGAACTGGTGAGCGCGGCCCGCGTCACGCCGTCACCGCCCGCCGCAACCGCCAGGCGCCGAGCACGAACAGCACGACCGCGAACCCGAGCAGCACGCCCAGGTGCGGCATCACGGTGAGGAGATCTCCACCGCGCCGCGTGAGCGCCGCGAACCCGTCGGCCGCCCAGCCGTGCGGCGTGGTGAAGGCGACGGTGTGCAGCGCGGGGCTGAAGAACTCGATCGGCACCATGCACCCGCCGAACGCCGCGAGGCTCAACCCCAGCAGGATGCCCGCGCCCGTGCTCTGCTGCTGAGTGCGGCACAACGAGCCGACCAGCAGCCCGGCACCTCCGGAGACCAGGGCGAACGCGCCGAGCAGTGCGGCCGCGCCGAGCGGGTCGCCCCAGCGGACGCCGAACAGCAGCGCCGAGCCGATGAGCACGATCAGCCCCTGCAGCAACGCGATCGCGACGCGGCCGAGCGCCTCGCCGGCCACCACGACACGGGCCGGCGTCGGGGTCGCGAGCATCCGCCGCGTGACACCGAGAGCGCGGGACTCGACCAGCGCGGCCGAGGTGGTGAGCGCGTTGAGGAAGGTGAACAACACCAGCTGGTTGGCCGCACCGAGGTCGAAACCGGAGAAGTCCTGGGGGAACAGCGCCTCGCCCGTGGTGCTGGTGCGGACCTCGACCGGCTCCACCCGGACCGAGTCCACAACGGACAGAGCGGTGGCGCGGTCGAGCCCGGTGTGGGACGCGACGAAGTCACCTGCTGCGGAACGGTTCGCCTCGCGCGTCAGCGTCGTCGTGACGAGCATCCGCAACTGCTGGCCCGTGCGGTCGGCACGCACCAGCATGCGCGGCGTGTCCGCGCTCGTCCGCACCAGACCGGCACTGACCTCGCCGTGCTCCACCGCGGCGCGCAACGCTGCCTCGTCCGGGAAGTCCTTGACCCGCACCGAGGGTTCGGTGCGCAGCGCCCCGGCTTCGCCGACCACGCCGAGCAACGGCGTGGTCGCTCCGCCGAACGACGCGCCGATGATGAAGACCAGCATCAACGGCAGCGCCACCAGGAAGAACACGCCGGTGCGGTCGCGCGTCACCCGCCGCAGGTTCACCCACGCGATCGAGAGGATCTTCACGGTCGCACCACCTTCCGGAACAACACCAGGGCGACGGCACAGGTGACCGCGGCGAAAGCGGTCATGGCGGCGACCGAGGGCAGCACAGCGGCCACCCCGCCACCGGCCAGGTCGGCGAGCCCGCGCAGGAACCAGCGGTGCGGCGCCACGAGGCTGAGCACCTCCAGAGCGCGACCCGCCTGTGCCACGGGGAAGAACGCGCCGCCGAGCGCACCGAGCACGATCGCGACGACGGCCTGCCAGCCACCCGCCTGGTCCGCGGTCTTCGCGAGGGCGGCCACGACCGCCATCGCCCCGGTGGCGGCCAGCACCCCGGCGAGCACCAGCAGCCCGACGCCGGCCGGGTGCCCCCAATGCGCTCCCATCAGCAACGAGGACGCCACGATCAGCACCGTCATGCTCAGCACACCGATGACGACACTCGTGAGCAACTTGCCCGCGAGGATCGACGACCGGCGCACGGGTGCCGCGAGCAACCGCGCCAACGTGCCGATGCGGCGTTCGTCGAGCAGACCGGTGACGCCGGACTGCACGGCGAAGAACAGGAAGAACACCGCCATGCCCGCCGCGTACTGGGTCTTCGGTTCCAGCTGCCGGCGGCCGGTGGTGTCCTCGGCGACGACGGTCGAGGGCAGTGATGCGGCAGCCTCGGCGGCGAGATCGGCCGGCGGAGTGGTCACTCCGGAGTGGACGGTCGCCGCCACCGCGACCCGCACCGCGGCCAGGCGCCCGGTGTAGGCCTCGGCGAGCGAACGGGCGACCTGGGTGCCGGTCGGTGCGTCGACGTCGCCGACGACCTCGATCCGCGCCGCACGTCCCGCGATCACGTCCTCGGTGAGGCCCTCCGGCAGCAGGAACGCCGCCGTCGCCTGACCTTTGTCCACCATCGCCCTGGCTTCCGCCGCCGACGACGCGGTGCGGAGCTCGATCGCGCCGCCCGTCGCGGCGCCGCGCAGCACCTCGTCGGTGAACGTCGTGGCGATGACTCCCCGGTCGGCGTCGGCAACCGCGTAGCGGAACACCTCGCCGTCGCCGCCGATGTTGCCCAGGATCAACGTGAACACGCCCGCGAGACCGAGCGGCAGCACGAGCGCGAGCACGTAGGCGGTGCGGTCGCGGGCTCGTTCGCGCAGGTCGCGCAGAGCGATCAGCAGTGCGTGCCGCATGGTCACTCCCGCAGTGCTTTGCCGGTGAGGTGCAGGAAGACGGTCTCCAGGTTCGGCTCGTTCACCTCGACGGACCGCACCACCACGCCGTTGGACGTGACCGCGGACAGCACGACGGGCAGGCATTCCCGCGCGTCGTCGACGACGAGTTCGAGGCCGTGCCCGTGCACCGCCACGCTCTTCACGTCGCGGATGCCGCCGAGCATCGTCGCGGCGTGGGCGAGATCCCCGTCCAGCAGCAAGGAGATCCGGTCCCGCTCGCCGAGCTGCTCCACCAGCTCCCGGCGGGTGCCCTCGGCGATGAGCCGGCCGGAGTCGATCACCCCGACCCGGTCGCAGAGCCGTTCGGCCTCCTCCATGTAGTGCGTGGTGTAGAGGATCGCCATGCCCTCGGCGGCGAGCGCCCGGACGTTGTCCATGATCTGGTTGCGGCTCTGCGGATCCACTCCCGCGGTGGGTTCGTCGAGCACCAGCAGGCGTGGCTCGTGCAGCAGCCCGATCGCCACGTTGAGCCGCCGTTTCATCCCGCCGGAGTACTCGCGGGCCAGGTCGCCCGCGCGGTCCGCCAGGCCGACCACGTCGAGCACGTGGTCCACGCGGGCGCGGGCCGCGCCGTAGAGGCTCGCGAAGAACCGCAGGTTCTCCCTGCCGGTGAGGTCGGGGTAGAGCGCGAGCTCCTGCGGCACGTAGCCGACCAGTCGTTTGGCGGCGATGGCGCTGGTGGACATGGGCTGCCCGGCGACGACCACCTCACCGGCGTCCGGTTCGAGCACGCCGGTGATCATCGAGATGGTGGTGGTCTTGCCGGCGCCGTTGGGCCCGAGCAGACCGTAGGTCTCTCCTTCGGCGATCGAGAACGAGACGTCGTCGACGGCCTGGACGTCACCGAACCTGCGGCTCAGGCCGGAGCATGAGAGGACCGACATGGTGCGCTCCTTCCAGCGGGACCACGACCACCGGGCACCGCGCGTGCCGCAGGCAGTAGCTGGTGACGGAGCTCATCACCAGCACGTCCGCCCGGTGCGCGCCGTGCTCGCCGACGACCAGGCAGGCCTCGCCTGCCGAGCGCTCCACCAGCACCGGACCGGGCACGCCCTGCGGCACCTCGGTGTCGATGCGCACGTCGAGCACGGCCGGGCCGAGCGACTCCAGCGCCGCCTCCAGGTCCTGGCGGTGCCTCGCGCTGAACGGATCGATGCCTTCGTCGACTGAGGGGTTGAGCTGGCACACCGACAGCGCCAGCACGGACGCGTTGGTGCGCTTGGCCTCCGCGACTGCCCAGGCGAGCGCGGCCCGCGCGGCGGGGGAGCCGTCGACGCCGACGACGATGCGGGACTTGTCGTTCATGAGCTGCTCCTCGGGTGGGTTCGCTGATCAGCTTGCCCAGTTCCCGACCTCGTCGCGCAGAGCCCTTCGTCCCGTGCGGGCACCGGCTTTCGCACGTGTCGCGGGTCCCCGCCCCGGATGAACGCTGGTCAGGCAGGTACCCGACGACTCGCGGAGGATTGTCATGCGCGAACCCACCGTGGCCTCACTGATGACCGCCGAGGTCATCGGTGCGAGCCCCGACACGCCGTTCCAGGATCTCGTGCGACTTCTGGAGGACAACAAGATCAGCGCCGTGCCGGTGGTCGAGGACGACCGGCCCGTCGGCGTGGTCTCCGAGGCGGACCTGCTGCCCAAGGAGGAGTTCCGCGCCGGCGCCGAAGAGGCTCCCGCTCTGCTCGCCGGACGCGCGGAGAAGCACCGCTGGGCGCAGTCCGCCGGTCTGATCGCGCGGGACGTCATGTCCTCGCCGGTGCGGACGGTGACTCCGGACACCCCGGCGAGCAGGGCGGCCCGCGAGCTCGCGGCCGCGGGCGTGCGCAGGCTGTTCGTGGTCGACGACAACGGCGTGCTGGTGGGCGTGCTGTCCCGCCGGGACCTGCTGTCGTTGTTCGTGCGGGAGGACGAGGACCTGCGCCGCGAGATCAAGGAGGAGGTCTTCGGCCGGGCGCTGTGGGTCGACCCGCGCAGCATCGACGTCGAGGTCTCCTCAGGTGTCGTCACGGTGAGCGGCCGGCTCGAGCAGCGCAGCCAGATCGAGATCGCGGAACACCTCGTGCGGGCGACCCCCGGTGTCGTGGACGTCGAGAACCACCTCAGGGCGGAGTGGGACGACACGAAGCCGAAGCGCCAGACCGAGATCTTCGGCTGATGGGCGGCTCGATCGTCGTCGGAGTCGACGGCTCGCCGGTCTCGATGGCGGCCCTGCGCTGGGCCGTGGACGAGGCCGTGCTGCGTGACTGCGACGTGGCAGCGATATCGGTGTGGCACCGCGACAAGGGCCTCGTCTCGGGTCCCGTGTCCGCCGAGGTGGCCGTGCAACTGTCGGACGGGCACATGAAGTCGCTCGGGCAGAAGGTCCTGGACGAGGCGATGTACGACATCGGCAACGTCGGTGTGCGCATCCGCCCAGTGCTCGCCGAGGGCGATCCGCGCGGCGTGCTCGTGGACGCGTCCGCGGGCGCGGATCTGCTCGTCGTCGGCAACCGCGGGCACGGCGCGGTCGCCGAGGCGCTTCTCGGTTCCGTCAGCGCACATTGCCTGCACCACGCGGCCTGCCCCGTCGTGGTCGTGAAGGAGGCGAAGACCGGATGACCAGAAAGCACTGGAGTGAACTGACTCCGTGGCAGCGCAGGACGGCGGTGGCCACCATGGTCGCGGAGGCCGCTCTCGCCGGGGCGGCGTGGACCGATCTGGCACTGCGGCCCGCGGAGTTCGTCCGAGGCCGGAAACTGTGGTGGGCACTCGTGATCCTGATCAACTTCGCCGGCCCGATCGCCTACTTCCGCTGGGGCAGGAGGACCTGATCCCGGCGTGCCCAGGGCGGTGCGGAGGAGAACCTCCGCACCGCCCCTTCGCGTCGACCGCTCAGGATGCCTTGGCGGCCTTGCGGCGCTTGGGTGACACGCGGTGGCCGTGGCCGAGCACGGTGTGCAGCAGGCCGATGCCGACCACGAACCCGAAGTCGTACCAGTTGCCGTTGTTGCGCACCTCGTAGATGTTCACGTTGTCGGTGAACAACGAAATGATGAACGTGACCGGGTAGATCAGTCCGTGCCACACCCCGCGCCAGAACCCCGCGACCGTCACACCGTCTACAGCGGACACCGCGTTCGGTCCGGCCGCGCAGGCCGTGGCCACGAGTGCCACGGCCACCAGCACCACCCACGTCCGGCGGGCCATCGCGGCTCAGTCCTTCTGCCGCGGCCGGAGAACGCGCGCCACGACCAGGAGCGCGGCGACGGCCATCGAGCCGGCGACGGCGATCAGCCGGTTCACGTCGACCGCGGGCTTCCAGTGCAGCTCGCCGTGGTCGATGACGTAGGCACCCGCCGGCTTCGCGGTGAGGCCGAAGCCTCCGCCCTCGCCCTCCTGGCCCTTCTCGTCCCGTCCGGTGCCGCCGCCCGCGCCGCCCGCGATGGTGGCGGCGGCGATCACGGTGATCCCGTCCCGTTCGACGGGCTCGGCGTAGACGGTGCGCGCCTCCAGCGAGTCCTTGGTCCTGCCGATGATCTCGTCGATCTTCATCGTCGCTCCCTTCGACGTCGGACTGACGCCTCCAGCCTCGGCGGTGGCACCGCGGCCGGACAGGGGCGCAGGTCCTCGCGCCGGTGAGCCTCAAGCCACTGGGCCGTGGCCCAGCGCGGCACGGGTCTGTCCGGCGATCTCCAGGTCTTCCCTGGCCTCGACGACCCACACTCCGACAGCCGACCCGTCCCGGCTGATCCGTCCCGTCCCGGTGTTGCGGTCCGCGTCCACGCCGATGCCGAGGAACTCCAGCCCGGCGGCGGCGTCGGCACGCAGCTCGGCGTCGTGCTCACCCACGCCGCCGGTGAAGACCAGCAGGTCGATCCCGCCAAGTGACGCGGCCATCGCGGCGATCCCCTGACGCAGCCGGTGCACGTACACCTCGATCGCGAGCACCGCCCGCCGGTCGCCGGCCGCTGCGGCTCGGCGCACGTCGCGCAGGTCGCCGCCGGCTCCGGACAGGCCCGCGAGGCCCGCGTGGTGCTCCAGACCGTCCTCCAGCTCGTCGAGGGACAGCCCCGCCCGTTGCAGCCACACCAGCAGACCGGGATCGACGTCACCGCTGCGGGTCGCCATCACCAGGCCCGCCAGGGGAGTGAAGCCCATCGTCGTGTCCACCGAACGTCCACTCGCGACAGCCGCGAGCGACGCCCCGGCGCCGAGGTGGCAGCTGACCACGCGGCCGTCCGGCGTGCCGGCCAGCTCGGCCGCGCGCCGGGAGGCGTAGGAGTGCGACAGCCCGTGGAATCCGTACCTGCGCAACTCCCACTTGCGTTGCCACGCCGCGGGTACGGCATAAGTCGTCGCGGCAGCCGGCATCGTGGTGTGGAACGCCGTGTCGAAGCACGCGACGTGCGGGACCGCGGGCAGCAGCTCTCGGGCGGCGTCGATGCCGGCCAGCGCACGGGGTTGGTGCAACGGGGCGAGCGCGGTGAGGGCCTCGATCTCGTCGCGCACCTCGTCGTCGATCACGGTCGCGCTGGTGAAGGCGGATCCGCCGTGCACGACCCGGTGCCCGGCCGCGTCCACGGCGGGGGCGTGGCCGAGGAAGTCCCGCAGCGGACCGGTGTCTCCCTGCCAGCGCTCGACGTGGTGCTCGGCGAGGACGGTGCCGTCGTCGCCGAGCACACCGAGCTTCAGGCTGGAGGAGCCCGCGTTCACCACGAGAACGTTCACTGCCAGGTCCACTCGCGGATCTCGGGCAGGTCCTCGCCGTGCTCGCGGATCCAGGCGTGGTGGCGGGCGCGCTGGTCCTGCATGAGCTGCCGCAGCCGGGCCGCCTTCGGGCCGAGTCCCGGCACCCGGTCGACCACGTCCATCACCAGCCGGTAGCGGTCCATGTCGTTGAGCACCAGCATGTCGAACGGCGTGGTCGTGGTGCCTTCTTCCTTGTAGCCGCGGACGTGCAGGTTGTGGTGGTTGGTGCGGCGGTAGGTCAGGCGGTGGATCAGCCACGGGTAGCCGTGGTAGGCGAAGAGAACCGGCCGGTCTGCGGTGAACAGGGCGTCGAACTCGCGGTCCGGCATGCCGTGCGGGTGCTCGGTGTCCGGTTGCAGGCGCATCAGGTCCACCACGTTCACCAGGCGCACTCGGAGAGTCGGCAGGTGTTCGCGCAACAGGCGAGCCGCGGCGAGCATCTCGACAGTGGGCGCGTCACCCGCGCAGGCGAGCACGACGTCGGGCTCACTGACGCCGTCGTCCGTGCTGGCCCACTCCCAGATGCCCGCGCCGCGCGCGCAGTGCAGGATCGCCTCGTCGACGTCGAGCCAGTCCGGTGTCTCGTTCTTGCCGGCGACGATGACGTTGACGTAGTCCTTGCTGCGCAGGCAGTGGTCGGCGACCGCGAGCAGGGTGTTGGTGTCCGGTGGCAGGTAGACGCGGACGACTTCGGCCTTCTTGTTCATGACGTGGTCGATGAAGCCGGGGTCCTGGTGGGAGAAGCCGTTGTGGTCCTGGCGCCAGACGTGCGAGCTGAGCAGGTAGTTCAGCGACGCGACGGGCCTGCGCCATTCCAGCTTCTTGCTCGTCTTGAGCCACTTGGCGTGCTGGTTGAACATCGAGTCGACGATGTGGATGAACGCCTCGTAGCAGTTGAACAGTCCGTGCCGGCCGCTGAGCAGGTAGCCCTCCAGCATGCCCTGGCAGAGGTGCTCGGACAGCACCTCGATCACCCGGCCGTCGTGGGTGAGGTGCTCGTCCACGGGCAACGTCTGCGCCTGCCACTGCTTCCCTGTGACCTCGAACAGCGCACCGAGCCGGTTGGAGGCGGTCTCGTCCGGGCCGAAGACGCGGAAGTTCCGCCTGTCGGCGTTGAGCGTCACGACGTCGCGCAGCATCCGGCCGAGCACCCTCGTCGGCTCGGAGTGCGTGGTGCCGTGCTTGCTCACCTCGACCGCGTGGGCTCGGACACCGGGCATCTTCAACTCCCGCAACAACAGTCCGCCGTTGGCGTGCGGCGTCGCGCCCATGCGGCGAGTTCCCTCAGGTGCGAGGGCGACGAGTTCCGGTCGTGGCGCACCGTTGTCGTCGAACAGCTCGGCGGGCCGGTAGCTGCGCAACCACTGCTCCAACTGCCGCAGATGGTCAGGGTTGTCCCGCACACCGGCCAGCGGCACCTGGTGCGCGCGCCAGGTGTTCTCCACCGGCACGCCGTCCACTTCGGACGGACCGGTCCAGCCCTTCGGGCTGCGCAGCACGATCATCGGCCAGAGCGGCCGGTCCTGCGTGCTCTTGATCCGCCTGATCTCGTCGACGACCTGGTCGAGAACCTCGGCCATTCGCGCGTGCATCGCGGTCGGCTCGTCACCCTCGACGTAGAAGGGCGCGTAGCCGTAGCCGCGCAGCAACGCGTCGAGCTCCTCGTGCGGGATCCTGGCCAGCAATGCCGGGTTGGCGATCTTGTAGCCGTTGAGGTGAAGGATCGGCAGCACCACGCCGTCCCGCTGCGGGTTGAGGAACTTGCCGGCGTGCCAGCTGGCCGCGAGCGGCCCGGTCTCCGCCTCGCCGTCGCCGACCACGCACGCCACGATCAGATCGGGGTTGTCGAGCGCGGCACCGAACGCGTGCGCGAGCGAGTACCCCAGCTCACCGCCCTCGTGGATGGAGCCGGGCACCTCGGGCGCCACGTGGCTCGGCACGCCGCCGGGGAAGGAGAACTGCCGGAACAGCCGGTGCATGCCTTCCGCGTCGCGCGGCACGTCCGGATGAGTTTCGGTGTAGCTGCCCTCCAGCCACGTGTTGGCGAGCAGCGCGGGGCCGCCGTGACCGGGTCCGGTGACGAACAGGACGTCGAGGTCGCGCTCTTTGATGACGCGGTTGAGGTGGGCGTAGACGAAGTTCAGGCCAGGCGTTGTGCCCCAGTGACCGAGCAGTCTCGGCTTGATGTGCTCCGGCACCAGCGGTTCGCTCAGCAACGGGTTGTCCATGAGGTAGATCTGGCCGGCGGAAAGGTAGTTCGCGGCTCGCCAGTACGCGTCGACCAGCGACAGGTCGGCGTGGGACATCTCGCACTCCTCTGCTCGGTGTGCTTTCACGATGCTGACCTGATCGATCAGGGAACAGGGACCCAGGTCCCTGCCCGCACGGCCCCTTGGCACCTGTCGCGGGGTGATCGAGTTCGGCGACAGTGCACGCATCAGGACCGACGGAGGTGTTCGATGAAGCACGCAGGCGCGACCGAGATCGGCAACGTCGTGGTGGAGCTCGGTGAGCGGGTACCCGCGGAGGCCAGGCAGTACGCCCACGACAAGATCGCCCCGCTCAGCCGCTACGCGCCCGCACCGGTGCAGTTCGCACGAGCGCGGCTGACCCGTCCGGGCCCGCGCACGATCGCGGTGCAGGTGAACCTGGACGTGAACGGCACGTCGTTGCCCGCGCAGGCCGAGGCTGCCACGTTCGCCGAGGCGATCGACGAGGTGCACGACCAGCTGCACACCCGTCTGCTGAAGATGCACAACTGACCAACCACGACGAAGGGCGCTTCCCACCTGGGGAAGCGCCCTTCGTCGTGCACAGAGGTCTAGCTCGGCACCGCGCGAGGTGGGATCACGACGACCGGGCATTCGGCGTGCTTGAGGCAGTGCGCGGTGACGCTGCCGAGGATCGCTCCCACCAGGGCGTTGTGCCCGCGGGTGCCCAGCACGAGCAGATCGGCGTGCCGCGAGGCGCGCACGAGCGCGTCCTTCGCCTGGCCCACCACGGTGGTCTCGACGACATCGGGTGCCGCCGGGACCTCGGCCCGCATGTCCAGCACCGCGAAGTGCAGCTCCTGTGCCGGATGCCGCTGCGGCTTCTCCCGGTACGGGTGCACGCCCATCGAGGTCGCCGGCACGAAGGCGTCCTCGCGTTGCCAGGCCAGCACGGCCTCCACCTGGGCCCCGGTCCACATGGCCTCTTTCAACGCCCACTTCAGCGCGGCGCGGGAGGATGCCGAGCCGTCCACTCCCACCATGATCACTCGTCGCTTCATCAGTTCTCCCATCGCTCCCCACGAGCGTCCGGCACCACCGGAGCCGTTCGGCAGGGACCAATGGCACGACGCGGGCGAGCCCATCCGCCCTGCCTGGCCCCTCACGCCGCCCGCGACGCTGGACGACATGAGCGACTCAGAACAGAAGCCCGTCGTCGTCGGTGTGGACGGGTCACCCTCTGCCCAGGCCGCGCTGCGCTGGGCCGCCGACGAAGCCCGCCGCCGAGGTGTCCCGCTCGCGGTGATCTCGGCCTGGTACCGGGAGCCCGGCATCATCATCGGACCGCTGCCCGCCGAGATCGGGATGGAGCTGACCCCCGAACGCCTCGAAGCCGCCCAGCACGCCGTGCTGAACCACGCCGTCAAGGACGTCACCGACGTCGAACTGCGCACGGTGGTGGTGCACGGCGATCCGCGCACGGAGCTCACCAGCGCCTCCGCCAACGCCGAGCTGCTCGTCGTCGGCAACCGCGGCCACGGGCCGATCGTCGAGGCGATCCTCGGCTCGGTCAGCTCTTACTGCGTTCACCACGCCCAGTGCCCGGTCGTGGTGGTGAAGGAACCCCGGCCGCCACGGGAAGAGCACGCCGAGGTGCCCCGTCCTCCGCTCACTCCGGGACCGTTGTTGTGAGGCGGCCGATGACGGCGGCTTGACCTGGGCTGACGCCGCCGTCGTTGGCAGGCACCTGGCGGTGCGTGAGCACGCGGAACCCGTTGTTGTGCAGGCCACCACGGCGTCCGCGAGACCGTTGTGGAACCGCGCCGCGATCACCGCGAGGTCGACCCGGCGCGCCGGTCCGCGACGAGCGCCCGCAGCAGGTCCTCGCCGCACAGCACGAGATCGTCCACAGCTGCCGGACAACCGTCCGAAGTGGACGGATCGCCGCAACAGTTTGGGTTGCTCCCATTTATGGCTGCCATGAACGGCCAGCTAAGCGCCGTGTCGGACCATTATGTCCGCTACTGGACAGCTGTGTCCGAAATTCGCGCCAGATGGAAATTCGCGGAATTGACGGGGCCTTGGTCCTGATCCGGCGAGGACGTCACGCCCTGTGCGCCCCGTGCCGCCTCGGCTGGGATGAAAGCATGACTCTCGCAAGCACAGGACTGTCTTCGGCGGAAGCGGCGAGGCGACTGCGGGTCGACGGCCCGAACGTGCTGCCGCGAGCACGCCGGCGGCATCCCCTGCTGTTGCTGGTGGAGCAGCTGATCCACTTCTTCGCGTTGATGCTGTGGGTGGCGGCGCTGTTCGCGCTGCTCGCCGGCATGCCCGCGCTGGCCGTGGCGATCGTGGTCGTGGTGGTCCTGAACGGCGTGTTCGCGTTCGCCCAGGAGTACCGGGCCGACCGGGCCGCGCAGCGGTTGCGCGACCTGATGCCGCTGCGCGCGATGGTGCGCAGGGACGGGCATCCCCATCACGTGGACGCGTCGGAGCTCGTCGTAGGTGATGAGCTCCTGCTGGAGGCGGGGTCACGGGTCTGCGCAGACGGTGAGGTGCTCACCGCCTCGGGGCTCGCCGTCGACGAGTCGATGCTGACCGGCGAGAGCGTTCCGATGAGACCGGTTGCGGGACAGCAGGTTCACGCGGGCACGTACGTGGCCGAGGGCGAGGCGACGGTGCTGGTGACCGCGATCGGCGGGCACACGGAACTCGCGGGCATCGCCGCGCTGACCCAGGACGCGAAGCCGCCGCGCAGCCCGCTCGCCGGGCAGTTGCACCGCGTCGTCGTGGTCCTCGCGCTGCTCGCGACCGCCGTGGGCGCGGCGTTCTTCGGCGTCAGCCTTCTGCTCGGACTGCCGCTCACCGAGGGTTTCTTGTTCGCGGTCGGTGTCACGGTCGCGCTCGTGCCGGAAGGGCTGCTGCCGACCGTGACGCTGTCGCTGGCCCGTGCCGCGCAGACGATGGCGAGCCGCAAGGCGTTGGTGCGCCGGCTCGACGCGGTGGAGACGCTGGGCGCGACGACGTTCATCTGCACGGACAAGACCGGCACGCTGACCCGCAACGAGATGTCGGTCGTGCACGTATGGACACCCGCCGGTGAGGTGAGCGTGCACGGCAACGGCTACGAGCCCGTCGGCACCGTGGAAGGTGCACCCGCCGCGGTGGACGGGGTGCGTGCGTTGGCGGCCAGCGCCAAGCGGTGTTCTCCCCGCGCCCACGTACGGCTTCAGGACGAGCGGTGGCTCCCGGTCGGCGACCCGATGGAGGTCGCGCTGCACGTGCTCGCCGGACGCGTCGGCGTCGACGGTCCGTCGGCCGACGCCGTGCGGTTCCCGTTCGACCCCCGGCGCCGCCGATCGTCCGTTGTGGATTCCGACGGCGTGCACGTGACCGGTGCCCCGGAGACCGTCCTGCCCCGGTGTCTGCCGGTGCACGGGGCTGAGGACGCGATCGCCACATTGGCGGTGCGGGGCCTCCGCGTGCTCGCGGTGGCGGGCCGGCCCGCGCGGCCGGGCGACGAGAAGTCCTGGGAGAACGCCGAACGGGACCTGGAGCTGCTCGGCCTGGTGGGTCTGCAGGATCCGCCCCGCGACGACGTGGCAGAGGCGATCGCCTCGTGCCGGTCGGCGGGCATCCGCATCGCCATGATCACCGGTGACCACCCCGCCACCGCGCGCGCGATCGCCGACCAGGTCGGCCTGCGCGGTCCCGACCAGCTCGTGGTGGAGGGGGCGGAGCTGCCCGCCGATCTCGACGAGCTCGGCGCGCTGCTCGACCGCGACGGCGTCGTCGTCGCCCGCGTGACACCGGAGGACAAGCTGCGCATCGCCAAGGCGTTGCAGCGCAAGGGACACGTGGTGGCCATGACCGGCGACGGCGTGAACGACGGCCCTGCCCTGCGCGCGGCGGACATCGGCGTCGCGATGGGAGCGTCCGGCACCGACGTGGCGCGCGAGGCGGCCGACCTCGTGCTGCTCGACGACCACTTCGGCACCATCGTCGGCGCGGTCGAGCTGGGCCGCGCCACCTTCGCCAACATCCGCCGCTTCCTGACCTACCACCTCACCGACAACGTCGCCGAGCTGACGCCGTTCGTGGTGTGGGCGTTGTCCGGGGGCACGATCCCGCTCGCGATCACCGTCCTGCAGGTCCTCGCCCTGGACATCGGCACGGACCTGCTGCCCGCGCTCGCCCTCGGTGCCGAGCCGCCGAACTCCCGCACCATGCGAGGCCGTCTGCGCACCGGCTCACTGATCGACGCCTCGCTGATGCGGCGGGTGTTCGGCGTGCTCGGCCCCGCGGAAGCCGCGGTGTCGATGGCCGCGTTCGTCGTGGTGCTCCTCGCGGGCGGCTGGCGGCTGGGCGCCACCCCCGACGCGGCACTGCTCGCGACCGCGTCCGGCACCGCGTTCACCGCCATCGTGCTCGGTCAGCTGGCCAACGCCTACGCGTGCCGCAGTGCGGCCCGTCCCGTGATGAAGAAACGGCTGCGGGGCAACAGGTTGCTGCTGTGGGCGGTGGCGTTCGAACTCGCCGTCCTGATCGTGTTCCTGTTCGTGCCACCACTTCCCGGCTTGCTCGGCGGGCACGCCCCCTCGGCACTGGGCTGGGTGCTCGCAGCCGCCACGGTGCCCGCCGTGCTGCTGGCGGACACGGCCGCGAAGGCCCTGCAGGCCCGCAAGCACGCGCGGTTGCTCACAGATGGCTGAGCAGCCCGGCGACCTCGCCGGGGTGCGCGGCCGGGCTGGTGGACCTGATGCCGTTGCTCCAGCCGAGGTCCTCACGCCAGCGCAGCACGGGACCTCGCTCGGTGACCACCTCGCCGCACCTGGGGCGCGACGGCGAGAGCTCCAGGACGACCTGCGCGACGTCGATGCCCTCACGTGCAAGCCTGTTGACGACCTCATCGAAGTAGCGGGTGAGAGCGACCGGGGTGCGGGCCGCGCTGGTGTGGTGCACTGCAGGCCTCCTGTGGGCTGGACGAACGCCCACACTCTCCGTCGCCTGGAGCAACCGTCCCAGGGGCCAAGGTCCCGTTGTGACAGGGACCGGTCGGCCTTCGCCCCGGTGAGGCGGCGAACCCGGTCTCGCTCGGCAGCGTACCGAGGTGCGACGTCCCACATACCCCCGGGGGTAGTTGCCGGAAGGTCGCGGCGAGTCGTATGGTGGAGTCGTAGGTACCCCCAGGGGTATGTGGGAGTGATGGGAATTCCATTGGTTCCCAAGGGATCTGACACAGGGATGATCATGACGGTAGAAGTTGAGGTCGTGGCGACCTCGTCGCTGGGTGACCGGAGCTACCTGGCACACGACGGACAGGTGGCGGTGGTGGTCGATCCGCAGCGCGACATCGACCGGGTGGTGGCGCTGGCGGGCCGGCGCGGCGTGCGCATCACGCACGTCGTGGAGACCCACCTGCACAACGACTACGTGTCCGGCGGACTGGCGCTGGCCAGGCTGACCGGCGCGGTGTACGCGGTGGCGGCGGCGGACCACGTCGGGTTCGACCGGTTACCGGTGCGCGACGGGGACGAGATCGCGCTGTCCGGCCAGATGTGGCTGACTGTGGTGGCCACGCCAGGCCACACGTTCCACCACGTGTCGTACGTGTTGCACGGCCCGGACGGGCCGATCGGTGTGTTCACCGGTGGTTCGCTGTTGTTCGGCACGACCGGCCGGACGGACCTGCTCGGCAACCAGCACGCCGACACGTTGGCGCGTCACCAGCACGCCTCGGTGCGACGGCTCGCCGACCTGGTGCCGGACGGTGCACAGGTGTGGCCGACGCACGGGTTCGGCAGCTTCTGCTCGGCGACCCAGGCGGACGCGCCGTCCTCGACGATCGGCAGGGAGAAGACCGCGAACCCGGCGCTGCGGCTGGAGACACACGACTTCGTCGTGCAGGTGCTGGCCGGGCTGGACGCGTATCCCGCGTACTACGCCCACATGGGCGTGCGGAACGCCGAGGGGGCGGAACTGGTCGATCTCACACCGGTCCGGATCGCCGACGCGGCAGAGCTGCGCGGCCGGATCGACGCCCAGGAGTGGGTGGTGGATCTGCGCTCCCGCAAGGCGTTCGCCCACCGGCACCTGACCGGCACGCTGAGCTTCGGGCTGGACGGTCCGATGTCCACCTGGCTGGGCTGGATGGCGCCGTGGGGCGCTCCCATCACGTTGCTGGGCGAGTCCGCCGAGCAGGTGGCCGAGGCGCAGCGCGAGCTGGCGCGGATCGGGATCGACCGGCCCGCGGCCGCGGCGACCGGCGCGCCGGAGCAGTGGGCCGACGACGACAGCCGGCTGGGTGAGCTGGCCGTGGCCACGTTCGCGGACCTCGCCGCGACACGGGCAGGGCGTCCGCCGCACGGGTTGCCTCCCGCCGACGTGCTGCTGGACGTGCGGATGGGCGGTGAATGGCAGCAGGGCCACCTCGACGGCGCGCTGCACATCCCGTTGCCCGATCTGCCGGAGCGGGTGGCGGACGTGCCCGGCGGTGTCGTGTGGGTGCACTGCCAGTCCGGCTACCGGGCCTCCATCGCGGCGAGTGTGCTCGCCCGCGCGGGCCGTGTCGTGGTGCACGTCGACGACGACTTCGACACCGCCCGGCACGCCGGTCTGGTCGTGGCGGGGGAGCAGCGGTGAGCGCTCCGGTGACACTGGACGTCGCGGAGCTCCGGCGGCTGGTCGAGTCCGGGACGGGCCCGCGGCTGATCGACGTGCGCACCCCCGGTGAGTTCGAGGCCGCGCACATCCCCGGTGCCTACAACGTGCCGCTGGACCTGCTGCGCGAGCACCGCGACGAGCTGCGCCGCCACCTGGACGAGCAGGTGGTGCTGGTCTGCCGGTCCGGACAGCGGGCAGGGCAGGCCGAGCAGGCGTTGACGGCGGCCGGCCTGCCCAACCTCCGGCTGCTGGCCGGTGGGATGACGGCCTGGCAGGCGGAGGGAGGCCCGGTGCGGCACGGGAAGCCGCGCTGGGACCTCGAACGCCAGGTCCGGTTGGTGGCGGGAGCGATCGTGGTGAGCGCGGTGCTCGCCGGGGTCTTCGTCCCGCCCGTCACGTGGCTCGCGGGTCTGGTGGGTGCAGGGCTGGTCGTGGCCGCGCTGAGCAACACCTGCCTGCTCGGACTGCTGCTGGCGAAGTTGCCGTACAACCGCGGCCCTCGCACCACCGTCGAGGCCGTGGTCGCCGCGCTGGGTGACGGAAGAGGGTGAGCGGGATGATCGTGCTCACGCTGCTCGCCGCGGTCCTCGTCGGAGTGGCTCTGGCGGTGCTCGGCGGCGGGGGGTCGATCCTGACCGTGCCGATCCTGGTCTACCTCGCCGGTCAGGATCCCAAGCAGGCGATCGCGATGTCGTTGTTCGTCGTGGGTGTCACCAGTGCTGTTGGTGCCGTGTCGCACGCACGGGCAGGGCGGGTGCGCTGGCGCACGGGACTGGTGTTCGGCGCCGCGGGCATGGCCGGGGCGTACGGCGGCGGCCGGCTCGCGCAGTTCGTCCCCGGCACGTGGCTGCTGGCAGGCTTCGCGTTGATGATGATCGCGACCGCGGTGGCGATGATCCGCGGACGCCGTGAGGGCGGCAAGGCGACGCCGCACGGAGAACTGCCGATCGGACGTGTCGTCGCCGAGGGCGTCGTGGTGGGTCTGGTCACCGGTCTGGTCGGTGCGGGCGGCGGTTTCCTCGTGGTGCCCGCGCTCGCGTTGCTGGGAGGACTGCCCATGGCGGTCGCGGTCGGCACGTCCCTCGTGGTGATCGCGATGAAGTCCGTCGCCGGACTGGCGGGCTACCTGGCGACCGTCCACATCGACTGGACGCTCGCCGCGCTGGTCACCGCGGCCGCGGTGGCGGGCAGCCTGGCGGGCGGCAGGCTGGCCGGGCGGATCCCGGAAACGGTGCTGCGCAAGGGGTTCGGCTGGTTCGTCCTCGTGATGGGCGGCTTCGTGCTGGCTCAGCAGCTGCCGGTCCTGTACTCCGTAGGCGCGGCGGTGCTGGCCGCCGCAGGCGGTGGCGTGTGGCTCGTGCACCGCAAGCACCGCAAGGATCACAGGGTGACAGCAGGTGGCGGCCCCGAGTAGGGCCGCCACCCTTGCCTCACCGGTTGAGCCACCGGTCGAACGCGGTCAGGTGGTGCTGCGATGCGGTCAGCAGGTGGCCGTAGACGCGCTGAACGTCGGGCGCGCTGAGGCCGTCGAGCGACTGGCGCAGCAGCGAGATGTCCGCCGTTTCCACCGTGCGGCCGGCTTCGAGCGCGGCGTCCTGGCTGCCGGATCCCTTGGCCAGCAGCTGGTCGTAGGTCGCCTGCACGGCCGGGGGTGGTGAAGCGACCAGGCGCCTGGTTCGCGGTGGGATCGGTGATCCCGTGGCGGGTCATCAGGGTCCGGACCGCCTCGAGGTGCGTGGTCTCCGCCGCGGCGATGCGGTCGAAGATCTGCAGGTCGTAGCGGTCGGCGAACGCGGGGAGCTCGTGGCCGCGCACGGCGGCACCGTCACGGCCACGTCCAGCGCCGAGGGCACCGCCTTCACCATCAGCGTGCCGTGGTGACCAGCGAGTCCAGGGCGGCCTGGATCCGCTGGCCGGCCTCCTCGGCGATCGGGCGCAGTTCCTCGCGCTCCGGCACCTCGGCGATCAGGGCGGGATCCAGCGCCTGGACCAGCGTGTGGTCGCCGTCGGCGCGGACGACGACGTTGCACGGGAGCAGAAGGCCGATCGTCCGGTCGACTTCAAGTGCCCTGTGTGCCAACGGCGGGTTGCACGCGCCGAGAATCACGTACGGCTCCACTTCGGCGCCGAGCTTCTCGCGCATGGTCGCCCGGACGTCGATCTCGGTCAGCACACCGAAACCCTGTTCCTTCAACGCCGCGCGGACGGCCGGGACCGCGTCCTCGTAGGGCAGGTCGAGTGTGATGGTCAGGTCGTACTTCACGGTATGGCTCCTTTTCAGCGGCGTGGCCGGGCGGCGGCACGCACCTGGTCCATGTCGAGCGCGCCGACCTGGGTGATCAGTTCCTCGAGGGCGGCCGCGGGGAGTGCGCCGGGCTGCGCGTAGACGACGACTCCGTCGCGCACGACCATCAGCGTCGGGATCGACGAGATGCCGAACGTTCGCGCCAGGTCGGTCTCGGACTCGGTGTTCACCTTGCCGAACGTGATGTCGCCGTGCCGGAGCGCGGCCTGCTCGAAGACCGGCGCGAACATCCTGCACGGGCCGCACCACGACGCCCAGAAGTCGACCAGGACAGTGCCGGGCCGGCCCACGACCTCGGTGAAGTTGGACTTGGTCAGCTCAACGACCGCCATGAGGCTCTCCTCTCGTCAGGTACCCCAGGGGGTATCTGTTCCAACGTCGTTCGCGGCGGGGTTGTTCCGGTGCTCAGGTACCCTGGGGGGTACAGAAGGAGGTCCTTGGTGGAGCTGAACGAGGAAGTGCTCACCGACGTGGTCAAGCGGCTGCGGCGCGTGCAGGGGCAGGTCGGCGGGCTCGTGCAGATGATCGAGTCCGGACGGGACTGCAAGGACGTGATCACGCAGCTGGCCGCGGCGTCGCGCGCGCTGGACCGGGCCGGCTTCAAGCTGATCGCCAGCGGGCTGGAGCAGTGCATCTCCGACGGCTCCGAGCAGTCGGTGGCCGACCGCGCTCAACTGGAGAAGCTGTTTCTCGCACTGGCCTGACCGAGCAGGCACACAGGTGGCAGCACGAACCAGCGCAGCGACTCGAAGTCCTCCGGCAGTCCGGTGGGGCCGTCGTCGAGCAGGTCCGCGCGAGAGGCGAGCAGGCACCGGGCGTCCTCCAGTTGCGTGGCGAGGACCGCGTCGTCGGCCGGCGCTGACCGGTGGGGCGGGGGAGTGCCGGCGATCGCGACGGAGCGCAGATCCGGCAGTCCCAGCGGGACGGTCGCGGTGGCGCGGTGCCGCCACAGCCCGGTGTGCGGGTCGAAGACGTAGTCGGTCAGCAGCCGATGGCCGTACCGGGCGACCAGCCGCACGGCCTCGACGAGGTAGTCGCGGACGGCGTCGGTGATGAAGTAGTTGAAGTTCAGCCGCACCCAGCCCGGTTTGACCCCGTCGCAGCCGATGGCGACCTCGTGGTCGTAACCGCGGGAGTGCGCCGTGTCGATGGCGAGCAACCGGTGTCCGTACGGCCCGGCGCAGGAGCAGCCTCCGCGCGACTGGATGCCGAACAGGTCGTTGAGCACGGCGACCACGAAGTTGTGGTGCAGGAACCGGTCGCCGGAGCGGACGCGGAACGACACGATCGACAGGCGGGCCGCGTCGTGGCTGCCGAGGATCTCGATGCCGGGTTCGTCCTCCCACGTGACCAGGGCGTGCCGCCACAGGCGTTCCTCCCTGGCCTGGATCAGGCGGGTGCCGACGGCGTCCTTGAGCGCGAACACCAGACCGGCGCGGACGGACTCGACGATGGCGGGTGTGCCGCCTTCCTCCCGGGCGACCGGGTCGGTCAGGTAGCGATGGCCGAGCGGGTGGACGAACGCGACGGTGCCGCCACCCGGCACGGTCGGCACCCGGTTGGTGACCAGTTCCGTGCGGACCACGAGCACACCGGGGGTTTGCGGGCCGCCGGGGAACTTGTGCGGTGACAGGAAGATCGCGTCCTTGTGGTCGCCGCGGCCCGGTGCGCTCTCCCGCACGCGGATGGGCACGTACGGGGCGGCGGCCGCGTAGTCCCAGAAGGACAGCGCGCCGTGGTCGTGCAGCAGCGCGGCGATGCTGTCGGCGTTGGTGAGCACGCCGGTGACGTTGGAGGCGGCGGAGAAGCTGCCGATCCTCAGTGGACGGTCGGCGTACCGGACCAGCTGGTGGCGCAGCTCGGCGACGTCGATGTGCCCGCGGGCATCCTCGCCGATGACCACGACGTCCGCGATGGACTCGCGCCACGGCAGCTCGTTGGAGTGGTGCTCGTACGGGCCGACGAAGACCACGGGGCGCTGGTCGGAGGGGATCTGGTCCAGCAACGAGTACTTCTCGCTCAACCCCGCCGGGAGCCGCAGTTCGAGGATGGCGACGAGCTTGGCGATCGCGGCGGTCGCGCCGGAGCCGCAGAAGACGACCACGTCGTCGTCGGTACCGCCGACCGAGTCGCGGATGAGCCGCCGGGCCTGCTCACGCAGCCTCGTGGTGTACAGACCTGTGCCGGAGCTCTCGGTGTGGGTGTTGGCGTAGCGGGGGAGCACGTGCGCGCGGATGAAGTCCTCGACGAAGTCCAGCGCCCGGCCGGACGCCGTGTAGTCCGCGTAGATGATCCGGCGCGGGCCGTAGGGTCCGTCGAGAACCTCGCCGTCACCGATGAGGCCGCGCCGGATGCGGTCCAGCAGAGGCGAGGCCTCCGCGTCGAGAACGTTGCCCATCACCGGTTCATCGTGGATCGCGGCGGGAGTCCGCGGACGCTGTCGATGGGCCCGCGTGTGCGGGGACGAAGGCCCCTGGGGACCGGTCGCGCCCCGTCGAAGACTGACGGACATGACCAAGCGGATCGTGATCCTCGGCGGTGGCACGGGCGGCACTCTGGCGGCCAACAGGCTGCGCCGCGCCCTGGACGCCGAGTGCGAGATCACCGTGGTCGACCGCGACGACGACCACGTCTACCAGCCGGGCCTGCTGTTCGTGCCGTTCGGGCTCGCCCACGCGGACGACCTGGTCCGGTCCCGGCGACGCCAGCTGCACGACGGCATCACCTACCGCGGCAGCGGCGTGGACCGAGTCGACGTGGAGGCCGACCGGGTGCACCTCGCCGACGGCGGCACGCTCGGCTACGACGTCCTGATCATCGCGACCGGTGCCCGGCTGGTGCCGGAGGAGACCGACGGCCTGACGGGGCCGGGCTGGATGAGCAAGGTGTTCAGCTTCTACGACCTGGAGGGCGCGACCGCGCTGGCACGGGCACTGGAGGAGTTCGACGGCGGCCGGCTCGTGGTCAACGTCGTGGACCTGCCGATCAAGTGCCCGGTGGCGCCGCTCGAGTTCTGCTTCCTGGCCGACTGGTACTTCCAGGAACGCGGCATCCGCGACCGGGTCAGCCTGACCTATGTGACGCCGCTGGACGGTGCGTTCACGAAGCCCGTCGCCTCCCGCGCGCTCGCCGGAATGCTGCAGGACAAGGGCATCGAGCTGGTGACCGAGTTCAACACCGGCGAGGTCGACGGTGGCGCGGGGAAGCTGATCTCGTACGACGAGCGCGAGGTCGAGTTCGACCTGGCGGTCGTGGTGCCGGTGCACGGTGGAGCCGAATGCGTCGAGCGGTCGTGGGGACTGGGCGACGCGCTCGGCTTCGTTCCCGCCGACGAACACACCCTGCGGTCCAAGGTGCGGGAGAACATCTTCGTCATCGGCGACGCCGCGGCGATCCCCACCTCGAAGGCGGGGTCGGTCACCCACTTCGAGGGCGAGGTGCTGACCCGCAACGTGGCCCGGTTCCTCGCGGGGGAGGAGCTCGACGCGAGCTTTGACGGCCACACCAACTGCTTCATCGAGAGCGGGTTCGGCAAGGCGCTGCTGATCGACTTCAACTACGACACCGAGCCGTTGCCCGGTCACTACCCGTCGGCGGTAGGACTGCCGCTGTTGGCGGAGTCCAGGCTCAACCACCTGGGCAAGCTGATGTTCTCCTGGCTGTACTGGCACAGCCTCCTGCCCGGCCGGGACCTGCCCGGCGTGTCCGCCGCGATGCCCGTTGCGGGCAAGCGGTTCGAAGCCCGGTGAGGGGAGCACGAATGTCCACAAAGGTGTATGCGGGGACCGAGGTGCCGGTCAACGACGAGGGGTTCTTCGTCGAACCCGGGCAGTGGAGTGAGGACATGGCGCCCGAGATCGCCCGTGAGGCTGGTGTCGGCGACTTGACCGATCGGCACTGGCAGGTCATCAGGTTCATGCGCGCGGAGTTCGCGGAGAAGGGCACCGGCCCCACGGTTCGTGCCCTGGGCAAGACCTCGGGTGTCAGCGTGAAGGAGCTCTACCAGCTGTTCCCGAAGGGGCCCGCGAAGCTCGCGGCCCGCATCGCCGGTATTCCGAAGCCGCGCGGCTGCATCTGAGCGCAGAAAGGACCGTTCGCGATGTCGGACAAGATCGAGAAGGTCTCCATCATCGTCTCCAAGGGCTCCCTGGAGGGGATCTACCCCGCGTTGATCATGGCCAACGGCGCCCGCGCGGAAGGCATCGAGGCCAACCTGTTCTTCACCTTCTTCGGGCTCGACGCCGTGCACAAGGCACGGCACGAGCACATCAAGCTCGCCACCGTCGGCAACCCCGGCCTGCACCTGGCGACCTGGGCGGGCGGCCTGCCCGGCGTGTCCACGGTGATGACGCGCTACCTGTCGCACAAGATGGAAGAGCTGGACATTCCGCCGATCCCCGAGTTCGTCGAGATGATCGCGGACACCGGCGCGGGACTGTACGCGTGTCAGGCCTCCGTGGACCTGTTCGGTCTGTCCAAGGAGGACTTCATCGACCAGGTGCAGGACATCATCACGGTCGGCGAGTTCTACGAGCTCGCGGCGGGCGGCCAGATCATCTTCACGTGACCGGCGTCAACGCGGCCCGCTCAGCACGAGAGGCAGGGCACCGGCGCAGCCGAGTGTGACCAGCACGGCGACCAGCAGGAGGACGCGCGGCCGCGTGGCGCCGAGGTGCCGGTGCCGGCCGAGCAGGACCAGCGTCACCGCCACGGCGGCCGTGCACACCGCGGGTACGGTGGCGACGCTCCAGCCGCGCTCGGCCGCGACGTGCAGCATCACCAGGGCGCACGCGGCGGCGGCGAGGGTGGTGCGGTTCCACGCCAGGTTCGTGCGTTCGGGCTGCAGACCGGTGTCGCGCTTCATCCGACGATCACCAGGACCGCGGCGAGCACGGCCATCAGCAGCACCCCGGCCGCCAGCACGCCGACCATCGGGCTGTGCGGCAGCGGGGCACCCGTCCGCATCGCCTGCTGCACCCGGCGCCAGCGCGGGAAGCTGGTGGCGGCGACCACCGCGGCGAGGGCGGTGCAGGCCAGGGCCAGCCCGGTCGTGGCTCCCGGCACGGCGAACGGGGGCAGGAGCTGGCTGACCGCCACACCCGCGGCGAGCAGACCGAGCGCGGTGCGGATCCAGGCGAGGAACGTGCGTTCGTTGGCCAGGGTGAAGCGGTAGTCGGGTTCGGTGTCCGGTGGTTCGGCGGCCATCCGCCCCTCCTCGTTCGCACGGGCGAGCGGCGGCGCCTGGAGGGACGTTGGTCCCTGGTCGCGTTGCCCGCGTACGGGTTCTTCTGGAGTGATGATGCCCTGGGACCGAGCTGATTCCGATGTGCCCGGCCACCCGGTGATCGACCGGGCGAGTCCGACGGATCGTGCGTTCCTGGCGATGGACGACGAACGTGCTCCTGCCCACTTCGGGGTGATCCTCCTGTTCGACGAGGCCGGCGGGTTCGACCTGGCCCACGCCCGGCAGGTGCTCGCCGAGCGCGTCGCCGCGGTGCCACGGCTGAGGCAGCGGCTGGTCCGGACCCCGTTCGGCTGCGGCGGGCCGATCTGGATCGACGACGAGGACTTCGACGTCGAGCGCCAAGTGCGCGTGGTGCGCTGTGCGGTGCCAGGAGATGAGCGGGCGTTGCTCGACACGGCCTGCTCCCTGGTCGCGACCCCGTTGCCGCCCACCGGCCCGAGGTGGTCGGCGGTGTTCGTGACGGGGCTCGCCGACGGGGCGGTCGCGCTGGTGGTCGTGCTGCACCACGTGCTCGCGGACGGGATCGGTGGCCTCGCGATCCTCGCCGGCCTGGCTGATCCGGGCCTCTCCGCGCTCCCGGCGCTGTTTCCTCGGCCGCGTCCGCGAACGCTCCGGCTGGCCGTCGACGCCTTGTCCGGCCGTGTGCGCGCTGTGGCTCGCATCGGCACGGCCGTGCGCTTGTTGCGCACTTCGATCACAGCCGCGGGTGGGTTGCGTCCTCAGCGCGCGGAACCGTGTTCGCTGCTGCGGCGGACCGGTGGGCGGGGCGGGCCGGCCGTGGTCCGCGTTCCCGCGGCCGCCGTTCGGGCGGCGGCGCACCGGTGGGGCGGCACGACCAACGACGCGATCTTGGTGGCGGTGGCCGCGGCGCTGAACCGGGTGCTGCGGGCGAGCGGGGAGTCACTCGACACCGTGGTGATCGGCGTGCCGGTGTCCGGCCACGCGGCCGGGGAACCCGTGCGGGGAAACATGGTCAGCCCACTTCTGGTCGCCGTCCCCGCCACCGGCGACCTGGGGCAGCGGCTGCGGTCCACGGCGAACTGGGTGCGCACGCACAAGGCGACGGCCCAGGGGCCGCCGCCGATCGCGTTGCTGGGCTGGCTGTTCCGCCCGCTGGCCGCGCTCGGGACCTACCGCTGGTACATGAACCACCAGCACCGCATGCACACCCTGGTCAGCCACGTCCGCGGCCCCGGCGAGCCGATCACCTTCGCCGGCCGGCGGATCCGAGCGGCCATCCCGATGGGAGCGGGCACCGACGGCAACATGACCGTGTACTTCGAAGTGTTCACCTACGCCGGTACGGTCACCATCACGGCGATCGCGGATCCGGACCGGTTTCCCGACCCCGGGGTCCTCACGCGGGCGTTGCACGACGAACTCGGTCGCATCGCCGAATCGGCAGGCGCCTGACCGCGCGAAGGAGCCGTCAGGCGTCGGCGGAAGCAGACTCGTCGCTCTGGAACAGGCCGATCAGGTTGCCCTCGCTGTCGCGCACGTGCGCCGACCACCCGATCGTCGGGATAGGCATCTTGTCGTGCACCACGGATCCGCCCGCTTTCTCGACCGTCGCCAGCGCGACGTCCACGTCCTCGACGTCGACGTAGACCAGCACTCCTTCCGGCGCCTCGGCTCGCGGCGTGAGCGCACCCTCGGCTCCGGGGCCGCTACCGGGCTCCTGTCCGGTGGCCATCGTCCAGTAGTCCTGGGGTCCCCACTTGTGCGCCTCCCAGCCGAACACGGCGTTGTAGAACGCGCCTGCCCGGTCCGGATCGTCGACGGGGATCTCGAAGTGCACGACTCTGCTCATCACGACACCTCCACCGTTGATCGTCGATCGCGGCGACGCCGTCCAGCGAGGGCAGTACGTCCCGCTCTCGCCGGGACTGTCGGCGGACGACGCGTTTCGCACACCAACGACGGGCACACCGAGGACCTTCGTCCCTGCTGCCGGGGTCCGCGCCGCTCCAGCCTGGAGGCATGGGCTGGGAACCGATCAGGAAGCGGAACGCCGGTGCGGTCAGGCCGAACCTGGCGGACTACGAGCAGACGCGCGCGACGTTCTCCTGGGACGCGGCGCGCTCGCAGCTGTCCGGACTGCCGGGCGGCGGGCTCAACATCGCGAACGAGGCCGTGGACCGGCATGCGGCCGGACCGTTGCGGGAGAAGGTCGCGTTGCGCTGCCGTGGCCGTGGCGGGCACGTGACGGAGCTGACCTACGACGGTCTTCGCCTTGCCACCAACAGGTTCGCGAACGTGCTGCGCGAACTCGGCGTCGGAAAGGGCGATCGGGTGGCGACGCTGCTGGGCCGGGTGCCCGAGCTGTACGTCACGGCGGTCGGCACGGTGAAGAACACCAGCGTGTACGCGCCGCTGTTCTCCGCGTTCGGGCCGGAGCCGGTGCGGGAACGCCTGCGTCTCGGTGACGTCCGGGTGCTGGTCACGACGCCCCAGCTGTACCGCAAGCGGGTCGAGCAGCTGCGCGACTCCCTGCCCGCCCTGGAACACGTGCTGGTGATCGGCGACGAGCCCGCTCCGCCCGGCACCAGGTCGTTCACCGAGGCGATGGCTTCGGCGAGCGAGGACTTCACCATCCCGCCGACGTCACCGGACGACATGGCGCTGTTGCACTTCACCAGTGGCACCACGGGAAAGCCCAAAGGCGCTGTGCACGTGCACGGCGCTGTGCTGGCGCATCACGTCACCGCCGCGTTCGCGCTCGACCTGCACGTCGACGACGTTTACTGGTGCACGGCGGATCCGGGGTGGGTGACCGGCACGTCGTACGGGATCTTCGCTCCGCTCACGCACGGCGTGACGATGATCGTCGACGCTGCGGACTTCGATGCGCACGGCTGGTACGAGGTGTTGCAGGACGAACGCGTGACGGTCTGGTACACCGCACCGACCGCGTTGCGCATGCTGATGCGGTCCGGCGCCGAGCTGCCGAAGCGGTACGACCTCTCGGCACTGCGGTTCGTCGCCAGCGTCGGGGAGCCGCTGAACCCGGAAGTCGTGGTGTGGGGCCAGGAAGCGCTCGGTCTGCCGGTGCACGACAACTGGTGGCAGACCGAGACCGGCGCCATCATGATCAGCAACTACGCCGCGGAGGACATCAGGCCAGGCTCGATGGGCAGGCCGATGCCCGGCGTGGAGGCCGGAATCGTGACGAGCGAGGGCGGTCGCGTCGTGGAGGTGCGCGATCCGGAGGCGGTGGGCGAGCTCGCCCTGCGGCCGGGCTGGCCGTCGATGTTCCGCGGCTACCTGCACGACGACGCCCGCTCCGCGAAGTCCTTTGTGGACGGCTGGTACCTCACGGGTGACCTGGCCCGGCGCGATCCCGACGGCTACTACTGGTTCGTCGGCCGCACGGACGACGTGATCAAGTCGGCCGGCCACCTGGTCGGACCGTTCGAGGTGGAGAGCGTGCTGATGGAACACCCCTCTGTCGCGGAGGCGGGGGTGATCGGCAAACCGGATCCGGTGGTCGGCGAGGTCGTGAAGGCCTTCGTGACGTTGCGCGCGGACAGTGAGCCGACCGAGCAGCTGCGCACCGAGCTGATCGCGTTCGGCCGCAGGCGGCTGGGTGCTGTGGCGCCCAAGGAGATCACGTTCGACCAGCACCTGCCGCACACCCGCAGCGGCAAGGTGATGCGCAGGCTGCTGAAAGCCCGGGAACTGGGACTGCCAGAGGGCGACACGTCGACACTGGAGGTGGGAGGGTGAAAGAACACCTGGACCTGCTGCGGGAGATGACGCGCATCCGGCGGTTCGAGGACCGCTGCGCGGAGTTGTACAGCGCAGCTCAGATCCGCGGCTTCCTGCACCTGTACGTGGGTGAGGAAGCGGTGGCGGTCGGTGTCGTTTCCGAGCTCGACCCCCAGGACGCGGTCGTGTCGACCTACCGGGACCACGGGCACGCACTCGCCAGGGGTGTGCCGATGGACGCGGTGATGGCCGAGATGTTCGGCAAGGTCACCGGGTGCAGCAGGGGCCGCGGCGGGTCGATGCACCTGTTCGACTCCGGTCACCGGTTCTTCGGCGGCAACGCGATCGTCGGCGGTGGACTACCTGTCGCCGTGGGACTCGCGCTCGCCCACGCGATGCGCGGCGAACCACGGGTCGTGGCCTGCTTCTTCGGTGAGGGCGCTGCCGCGGAAGGTGAGTTCCACGAGGCGCTGAACCTTGCCGCGCTGTGGCGCCTGCCCGTGCTGTTCTGCTGCGAGAACAACCTGTACGCGATGGGCACGTCGTTCGCCAAGGAGCACGCCGCACCAGACCTCGCACTGCGTGCGTCCTCCTACGGCCTCGCCGCCTGGGCGGTGGACGGGATGGACGTGCTCGCGGTGCGGGAGGCCGCCCGACGTGCCACCGAGTCCATCCGGGCAGGTGGCGGCCCGTGCCTGCTGGAGCTGCGGACGTTCCGGTTCCGCGCGCACTCGATGTACGACCCGGAGCGCTACCGGGACAAGTCCGAGGTCGTGCAGTGGCGTGACCGCGACCCCATCGATCGCCTGATCGCGGCGATGCGCCCGGACTTCACCGACGACGACCTGACGGCGCTGGAGACGGAAGTGGCCGCCGAGATCGACCACGCCGTCGCCGCCGCGGAGGCGGCCGAGATCGAACCGGTTGACGGCCTCACCCGCTTCGTGACCTCGGAGGTGACCAGGTGAAGACCACCTACCGGGAGGCGTTGCGCGAGGCGATCCGTGACGCGATGCGCCGCGACGAGCGGGTTTTCCTGATGGGCGAGGACGTCGGCAGCTACGGCGGTTGCTACGCGGTCAGTCTCGGGTTGCTGGAGGAGTTCGGGCCCGAGCGGATCCGCGACACCCCGCTGTCCGAGTCGGCGTTCGTCGGCGCGGGCATCGGCGCGGCGCTCAACGGCATGCGGCCCATCGTGGAGATCATGACCGTGAACTTCAGCCTGCTCGCGCTCGACCAGATCCTGAACAACGCCGCGACCCTGCTGCACATGTCCGGCGGCCAGTTCCCGGTGCCGCTGGTGATCAGGATGACCACGGGGGCCGGCCGGCAGCTCGCCGCGCAGCACTCGCACAGCCTCGAAGGCTGGTACGCGCACATCCCCGGCCTGCGGGTGCTGGCGCCCGCGACGCTCGAGGACGCGCGCGGCATGCTGTGGCCAGCGCTGTGCGATCCCGACCCGGTGCTGATCTTCGAGCACAACGGCCTCTACAACCTCTCCGGTGACCTGGCCGACGACGCCGGTCCCGTCGACATCACCCGCGCCGCGATCCGCAGGCAGGGCAAGGACGTCACGCTCATCACCTACGGCGGCAGTCTTGCCAAGACGCTGGCCGCCGCCGACGACCTCGCGGCGGACGGCATCGACGCGGAGGTGATCGACCTCCGCACGTTGCGGCCGTTGGACTCCGACACGTTCCTCGAATCCGTGCGGCACACGCACCGCGCGGTGGTGGTCGACGAGGGATGGCGAACCGGCAGCCTGTCCGCCGAGATCGCCGCGCGCATTGCCGAGGAAGCGTTCTACGAGCTGGACGCGCCAGTGCGGCGGGTGTGCACCGCGGAGGTGCCGATCCCGTACGCGAAGCACCTGGAGGAGGCGGCACTGCCGCAGCCCGCGTCGATCGCCGCCGCCGCGCGGGAGGTGGTGCGCGGTGGCTGAGTTCACGATGCCGTCGCTGGGTGCCGACATGGACGAGGGCACGGTGATCGAGTGGCTGGTGAAGCCCGGCGACACCGTCGCGCGGGGTGACGTCGTCGCGGTCGTGGACACCGCGAAGGCCGCCGTCGACGTGGAGTGCTTCGACAGCGGCGTGATCGAGGACATCCTGGTGCAGCCTGGCGTGACCGTGCCCGTGGGTACGCCGCTCGCGGTCATCGGGTCTGAGGACGGTGCGAAACCGAAGCCCGTGTCCCAACCGAAGCCGCAGCCCGCGGCCGTGCCCGTATCGCAGCCGGAGCCCGCGGCCGTGCCCGTATCGCAGCCGGAGCCCGCGGCCGTGCCCGTATCGCAGCCGGAGCCCGCGGCCGTGCCCGTATCGCAGCCGGAGCCTGCGATCGTGCCCAAACCGAAGCCGCAGCCCGCAGCAGTGCCTGCGCCACAGCCGGAGCGAGCACCCGTGCCCGTGCCGGCTCCCGCCCCGCCCCCGCCTTCGCCCCGGCCACGACCTCCGGTCGTGGGACCGTTGGTGCGCAAGCTTTCCGCGGAGCTCGGCGTCGACCTGACGACCTTGCACGGTACCGGCAGAGGTGGCGCGATCACCCGCGCCGACGTGCAACGGGCCGCGCGGCCCGCACCGGCCGGTCGCGGCAAGGTGACGCCGTACGCGCGGCGCCTCGCGAAAGAACTGGGCGTGGACCTCACCCGGATCACCGCTTCCGCATCGGACGGAATCGTGCGCGCCGGTGACGTTCGCACGTCGAAGCCCGCTCCGGTGACGCCTGAGCCGAGTCCGGTGACTCCCGTGGCCGACAAGGCCCGGGCGATGCGCGAGGCCACCGCGAAGCTGATGGCGCGGTCGAAGCGCGAGATCCCGCACTACTACCTCAGCACCACGATCGACATGTCCGCCGCGATGGCACGGCTGGCCGAGCTCAACCGCGACCTCCCGGTCGAACGCCGCGTGCTGCCGATCGCGCTGGTCTTGCGTGCGTGCGCACGGGCCGCGGCGAAAGTGCCGCAGCTCAACGGGTTGTGGACCGACGAGCACTTCGAGCCCGGTGCAGGCGTGCACCTCGGGATGGCGGTGTCGCTGCGCGGGGGAGGCCTGATCGTTCCGGTGATCGCGGACGCGACCGAGCTCGGGCCGGTGGAGCTGATGGACCGCGTGCGCGACCTCGTCACCCGTGCCAGGGGCGGACGGCTGCGTGGCAGCGAGCTGACGGGCGCGACGATCACGGTCACCAACCTCGGGGACCGCGGCGTCGAATCCGTCTTCGGCGTGATCTACCCGCCCCAGGTCGCCCTCGTGGGCGTCGGCAAGGTGCTCGACCGGCCGTGGGCGGTCGGCGGCCTCCTCGGGGTGCGTCCCGTGGTCACCGTGACCCTGTCCGCAGACCACCGCGCGACCGACGGGCACACCGGCGCTCGCTTCCTGGAGATCGTCCAAAAACTGCTGAGCAGACCGGAGGAGCTATGACACCCGACGAAGCCCGCGAGATGATCAGCGCGGCCCTGCTGACCGTCGCGCCCGACGCGGAGCTCGGCGACGTCGCACCGGACGCGGACCTGCGCGAGGAGCTCGACCTGGACTCGATCGACTTCCAGGCCTACGCGGCGGAACTGAGCAGGCGCAGCGGCCTGCCGGTCAGCGAGGACGACCAGCGCGGACTCACCACGTTGGCGGCGGGCGTGGAGTTCCTGACGCGTGCTCGCGTCAGGCCCTGACGTCCCGCTGCTCGAACGCCGTGGCCGCAGGCCGAGCCTGTTCGGGCCGGAGGTGGACGCGAGGACCGGTGATCCGCGGCGTGCGACCCGCGAAGGTCCCCGGTCGGAGTGACCTTGGGCCCTGAAGGCTCGCTGCCACGCGGACGATCCTGTCGGGGTTCCCCAAGATCACCGGCAGGATGATGGACGAACACCTGGCCAAGCTGCACTTCTAGACGACGTTCGTCGGATTCCACACCACGTTCCTGGTGCAGCACTGGCTGGGCAACCAGGGCATGCCCCGCCGCTACGCCGACTACCTCGCGGCGGACGGCTTCACCTCGCTCAACACGTTGTCCACCATCGGTGCCTACGTTCTCGGCGCCTCGACGCTGCCGTTCACCTGGAACGTGATCAAGAGCTACTGGTACGGCGCGGTCGTCACGGTCGACGACCCGTGGGGCTTCGGCAACTCACTGGAATGGGCCACCTCGTGCCCGCCGCCGCGCCACAACTTCACCGAACTGCCCCGGATCCGCTCCAACCGGCCCGCGTTCGACCTGCACCACCCGCACATGGTGGCGCGTGCTCGCCGCGAGGCGCACGTCGGCTTCACGGGGAGGGCACTGCCGGCCGAGCACGACGCCCGTTGAGCCGCGTCTCGGCGTGGAGCAGCAACGCGAGCGGCGGCAGCATGATCAGGGCGTACACGGTCTCGAACCACCCGAACAGCCACAGCAGCAGGTGGAACGCGATCACCGCGACGTAGCCGAGCCGCGTCCAGCGACCGCCGCTGACCACCAGCACGCCCGCCGCGGTCTCGAACACGATCAGCAAGCCGATCAGCAGCACGTGGTTCGGCGGGACCACGGCCCGCCACGCTGTGGTCACCCATGCGAAGTGGGCGGGATCGGCGAAGCCGGCGTAGTCGTCCCCGCGGACCAGGTTGATCACGTGCAACAGCGCGCCCCCGAAGACGAACAGCACGCCCACCGCGACACGGCCGATGTACCGGCCCATCGGCCGGCGTACCGACAGCGCGGCGCCGACGAGCGTCGCGACGACACATGCCGTCCACAGCGCGATGAAGAAGATGTTGTTCTGCATGGTTCCTCGCCTCACACGTTCCGGGCTGTCACGGGCTGCCGGTGCGGAGGAGCGCCGAGCAGGCACACCGGCGGCAGGACGAACCAGCGCAGCGCGTAGTCGGTCAGCAGGCGGTGGCCGTGCCGGCCGACCAGCTGGACGGTCTCGACGAGGTGGTCGCGGACGCCGTCACCGATGAGGCCGCGCCGGATGCGGTCCGGCAGCGGCGGGGCCTGTGCGTCAGGAACATCGCTGGTCACCAGCTCATCGTGAAACCGGCCGGCTGTCCGCGGATGCTGTCGATGGACCTGTGTGCACGAGGACGAAGTCCCAGGGAGCCGTCGCGCCGAGAAGGAGACCCGAGACATCACCAGGCGAATCCGGCGCGGCTCTGCGCTTGCTGTTCCGGCCGATTCCCGGACCTCGACGTGCTCACGCGTGCCCGGCGCGACGGACTCGAGCTCATGTCCTCATTGGACTGATGACACCCCGTGCGTTCGTCAGGTCTTGTCGAACCACCTCAGCACGCGCAGTGCGCGCAACGTGTTCCAGCGGCTCGGTTCACCGGTCCGCTCCAGCTCGAACCAGACCGCGCCGGGGTGGGGCCGCTGCAGCGTCCACCTGCCGTCACGGCCCCGCTTGGCCCGCACTGCTTCCACGGCATCGGTCAGCCGTTCGTCCCGGTGCGCTCCGGCGGCGCGGAAGTGGTCCAGTGCGCGGAGCACGTCGTGGCGCCAGCGGGGTGGGAAGGTCAGCCGGAGCATCGCCGGGTCGACCACGGCGCCGGTGCGGTGGGACCGGTAGAGCCGGTGGGCCAGCAGGAACTCCCGTCCGCGTGCCTCCGCCTGTTCGGCGTGTCCGTAGTCGCGCAGACCGTCGAGCACATTCGCCGTGGTGTGGAACGAACTGTGCGTGGCGCCTTGATGTCGCAGACAGTTCCACCCGCCGTCCGGCATCTGCTCGCGCAGCAGGTAGTCGGCGAGCCGCTCCCGGCGCGGGTCGGCGATCCCGAAGTACGACAGCAGACCGAGGGCGAACCCGGTGACGCACGTTTCGCTCCGCTGCTGGGTCGCGGACAGGTTCATGCCGCCGTCGTGCCACAGCCCTTCCTCCAGGAACAGTGCGCACGACTCGCGCGCCCGCGGATCGTCTGGTGGCAGTCCGAGTTGGCGCAGCAGCAACAACGAGTACGTGGTCGAGATCCATTTCCGGCCGTAGAGGCGCGGGGTCCAGCGGCCGCTGTCGTCGCGATGGGCGAGCAACCGCGCACCCCAGCCCTCGGTGGCGACCCGCGCCCGTTCTGCCCGCCACTGCGCCTCCGGCGCGTCCTGGAGATCGCGCATCACCTGCCAGCGGATGGCCAGATCACCGTCCAGCAGCCACGCCTCGACGTCCATCTCGTCTCCCGTGCAGGTTGGCCGAATTCGCGCACATGACGAGAACTCGGTACGTTGCCGCGGTGTTCCAGCGGCGAACCGCGGCTGAGGCGGTCATCCGGTGGGTCCGGCACCGAGCAGTGCGTCGAGCGTGACGAAGTCGTAGCCACGCGCCCGAACTGCGGTGATCACGTCCGGCAGTGCGTCGGCGTCCAAAGTGGATCTGTCCTCGGGGTGGGATCCGATGTGCATCAACACGATCTCACCCGGCTGCAACGCCTCGATCGTGCGGTCGACGACCCGCCGGGCGCTGCCGCCGCCGGACGTGCCCTGCCATCCGAGCGTGTCGACGGTCCAGCGCACCGGGACGTAGCCCTGGGAGTTGACGGCCGCGATGGTGCGTGCGTCGCGGTCGCCGTAGGGGAACCGGAACAACGGCCGGGGATCGGCGCCGGTGCGCATGAGCACCTGCTCCGCGCGTGCCAGCTCACCGCTGATCTCGTTGTCCGGCAACCGGGTCAGGTAGGGGTGCGTCATCGAGTGGTTGCCGACGCGGTGCCCGGCGGCGAGGATCGCCTGGACGGAGCCCGGATCGGCCTGCGCGAAGTTGCCGGTGAGGAAGAACGTCGCGCGCACCTGCTGGCCCGCGAGCGTGCGCAGGATGCTGGGCAGCCCGGCGGCGTTGGCTCCCGCGTCGAACGTGAGGGCGACCACCTTGCGATCGGTCGGCAGCGTGGAGATGTCCTTGCCGCGCAACGACTCCGGGAAGGGGAGCGGCGGGGGAGCGGTCGCCGTGGTGCGACCGGTGGTGGTGCGAGAGGTCGTGGTCACCCGTGCCGTGGTCGTTGTCGTCGTCGAACTGCTGCTCGCCGTGTTCGTCGTCGTGACCGACGTGCTCGACGGTGTCGCGACCGGTGGTCCAGGCGTCGCCCGCAGCAGCGCGACGATCAGCACCGCCACACCACCGAGCACCAGCACCGCCGCACCGGCCACCAGTGGCCGGTGCGCCTTTAGCCATTCCTTCACCGCACTCACCTCCACGACCAGGGTCGCGGGCGGCGGACGCGCGGAACCGGGTTCGAAGTCCTGTTTCGCGCAGGACCGAAGGCGGTGCCGGGCCTCGAACCCGTGAGCCCACGGTCACCGTCGCCACGCGACCAAGTGCCCTGGGGATCGCTGCTCACGCGGAGAACCCTTGACCGAGGAGGTGGACCATGGACACGAAACCGCTCTTGCGAGTCCTTCGGCAGGCGTTGCCCGGTCGCAACGAGCTGGCCACCGCGGGCGACCGGCTGGAGGGTTTCGTCCTGGTCCTCGCCGCCGTGGTGGCGTTGGTCGCGGTGCCCGTCGCGGCCGCCGCGGGCTCGGAGTTCTACACCAGGCAATCCGCACAGGCCGTGCTCGAGCAGCAGACCCGATATCGGGCGAAGGCCGTGCTGACCGTGGATGCACCGCTGGTCGTTGGTTCTGCGGGGCCGGGCGGAGTCGTGAGGTCCGTCCCCGTACCGGCGACCTGGCTCGCTCCGGACGGAGCGACGAGGCACGGCACGGTGCGTGCTCAGTCCGAGGCAAAGGCGGGCACGACCGTGCCGATCTGGGTCAAGCGCAACGGCGATCTCACCCTGGCACCGCTGAGCGCCGGAGGCGCCGCGTTCAACGCGATCGTGGTCGCCGTCCTGTTCTGGACCGGAGCCGTGGGTGCGATGTCGCTGCTCCACCTGGTCATCCGGTACGCGCACAAGCGGTCGCGCATGCGCCGGTGGGCGTGGGAGTGGGAACGGATCGCCCGCGACTGGACCGCCCGCTGACGCACTGGCGACCAGTAGTTCGCGTCACTCCGCCGTGCGGTTCCGATCGGCGTTGAGAGCGATCCGGTGCCGGAGGTTCTCGGCCTGCTCCCGCTCCTCCAGCTCCAGGTCGACCCGCGCGAGCGCCTCCCGCAGCAACGGCGCCCAGTGCCGGCGCAGCACCCGCACCCGGCGCTGGGTCGTGTCGGCCTCCGCGGTGAGCCGGCGCAGCGCGGCGGTCGGAACGGCGTTCCGCAGGGCCGCGTCGAGCAGCCGGCGTTGTTCGCGCACCGCACGTGCGACCGAGGAACCCGTCGAGACGCCGATGACATCGGCGGGCATCGAGCAGGTGATTCCGCTGGGGTGCCGCACGCCCGCCGTCGTGGACCAGGAGATCGTCACGTCGGCTTCCTCGCCACTGCCGGCGAGGCGCATCCCGCGGCGGCCCGCTGCCAGCGCGGCGCGCAGTGCCCAGATCTTGGTCTCCTCCGCCTGCGCGACCAGCTCGTCGTGGGTGCGCTCCGCCGCTTCGGCGAGGCGGCGCTGTTCCGCGCGCAACGCACGCAGCTTTTGCTCCAGCAGCGCGGCCGCGTGCTCGGCGCTGTCGAGGCGGCCGCGCAACCACTGGCGTCCCGACCGGCCGGAAGGCACCCGCATGGCGCTCATCGTCCCTCCAGCAGCGAGGCGGGGAGCATCGACAGTTCCGACCGGGGCAGCCGCAGCAACACCCGCCACACCCGGTCCAGGGTGTCGTCGAGCGTCCGCGCCTCACCGGGCGACTGACCGAGCACCTCGGTCCGGAAGGCCTGCTCCAGGTCGAGGTAGGCCTGGTCGGTGCGGCTCAGGCCGCTGACCCCGATGAGCTCGGCCAGATCGCGCACCTGCCGGGCCCGTGCCAGCGCGGACAGCAGCTGGGCCGCGACGTCCAGGTGGTCGGCGCGGGTCCGGCCCGGTCCGGCGCCGTTGCGCATCAGCCGCGACAGCGAGGCGAGCGGGTCGACCGGCGGGTAGAGGCCGTGCGCGTGGGCTTCGGCGGAGAAGACGACCTGTCCCTCCGTGATGTACCCGGTCAGGTCGGGGACGGGGTGGGTGATGTCGCCGCCCGGCATGGTGAGGACCGGCAGCACGGTCACCGATCCCGGCCTGCCTCGGATGCGGCCGCAGCGCTCGAACAACGAGGCGAGGTCGCTGTAGAGGTAGCCGGGGTACGACCGTCGCGCGGGGATCTCGCCGCGAGCCGCGGACACCTCGCGCAACGCCTCGGCGTAGGTCGTCATGTCGGTCATCACGACCAGCACGTGCCTGCCCTCGCGGAACGCCAGCGACTCGGCGACGGTCAGCGCGATCCGCGGGGTGAGAATCCGTTCGATGACGGGATCGTCGGCGGTGTTGATCAGCAGGACCAGTTCACCCGCCGCAGAACGGCTCGCCTCCCGCTGTGGACTGCACGGCGATCTGGGTCGCCAGCTCCAGGTGCGGGTGGCCCGGCAGCGAGAACAGCGGGAGCTTCTGGCCGCGGACCAGCGTGGTCAGCGCGTCGATGACGGACACGCCGGTGAGCACCTGCTCGGCGGGCGCCTCACGCCACGTCGGGTTCAACGGCGCGCCCGCGACAGGTTCGCGCCGCGCGCCGAACACCGGTGGCCCGCCGTCCACCGGGGCGCCGCGGCCGTCGCAGGTCCGGCCTAGCCACCCGGTGCCGACCGGGATGCTCAGCGGCTGCCCGGTGAACTCCAGCCTGGTGCCCGCGGTGGCCATGCCACCGGTGCCCTCCAGCACCTGCACGACGGCGAGGTCGTGGTCGACCTCCAGCACGAGGCCGTGCCGCAGCTCGCCGGAGTCCAGCCTGATGCGCACGAACTCGTCCCAGCCGACGCCCTCGACACCGCCGACCACGACCAGCGGCCCGCGCAGTTCCCGCACCCCGGTGAACTCGATCGTCATCGCAGCCTCCGCAACCCGGCCAACACCTCGTCGCGCCGCCTGCCGATCAGCTCCACGTCGTGCGGCCCCGCCTCTTCGCGCAGCCGCACCAGCGCGGTGAAGTCGAACTCCTCCAGCACCTCGGCAGGCACGCCCGCCGTCACCAGCCGCTGACACTCGTCCACCACGGCCAGGACGGCTGCCACGAGCGCTGCCGCCTTCTCGTCGCCCCCAGCAGCGTCCACTGTGGACAGGGCACTCTGCTGGAGCACGCCGTCGCGCAGCAGGCGCCCGGCCAGCAACGCGACCCGCTCAGGCCCGGACAGCGCGGCCGCACCGACCAGTTCCGCGAGGGCGGCGAGCCGGTCGGCTTCGGCCAGTGCGGTCATCACGCGTGCTCTCCGTGCGGGCCACTCGTGCTCGCCGGCCCGGACGTGGTGGTCTCCCACCGCCGGCGCGTCACGGGAGAACGAGCCCGACCAGGAGACTGCGGGGTAGTGCCGGGAGTAGGCGAGGTCCCGGTCGAGCGTCCAGCGAACGCGGACGAAGCGTTCCGTGTGGGCGGTGACGGGCTCGGTCATGTCACCGCCCGGCGGCGACACGGCACCGATGATCGTGACCGATCCGATCGCTCCACCGAGCGTCTCGACGCAGCCCGCGCGTTCGTAGAACGCCGCCAGCGCGGAGGCGAGGTCGGCGGGATAACCCTCCTCCGCGGGCAGCGCGCCGGTGCGGGACGCGAACTCCCGCAGCGCCTCCGCCCAGCGCGAGGTGGAGTCGGCGATGACGACCGCGTGATATCCCATGTCGCGGTAGTACTCCGCGACGGCGACGCCGGTGTAGATGCTCGCCTCACGGGCCATCATCGGCATGTTCGAGGTGTTGGCGATGACCACCGTCCGGTCGGTCAGCCGCCCACCGGTGCGCGGGTCGGTCAGTTCGAACAGCTCTGCGACGACCTCCGCCAGCTCGTTGCCGCGTTCGCCGCAGCCGACGTAGACGATGACGTCCGCGTCGCACCACTTCGCGATCTGTTGCAGCAGAACGGTCTTCCCGGTACCGAAGCCTCCGGGTACCGCGGCGGCGCCACCGCGGGCAACGGGATACAGCAGGTCCAGCACGCGCTGCCCGGTGCGCAGCGGCGTCACCTCGGTCAGCCGGGTCCGGGACGGCCGTGGCACCCGGACCGGCCAGTCGGAGAACAGGTGCACATCGGTGCCGCTGATGGTGGCGACCACGGTGTCCGCTCCGCACTTGCCGTCGGCCAGCGACTCGACCGGGCCGTCGAGGCCCGGCGGTACGAGCACGCGGTGTTCGAGCGCTCCGGCTTCGGCCACCACGCCGAGCAGCTGTCCAGCCTCGACCTGGTCGCCGACGCGCACTCTCGGTTCGAACCGCCACCTGCGGTCCGAGTCGTGAGCGGTGGCGCCGGGGGTGAGGAACACCGGCGCGGCGGTCAACGACCGCAACAACCCGTCGAACACGTGGCCGAGCAGCCCTGGGCCGAGACGGACCGACAGCGGCCTGCCCGCGGGTACGGCGGCCGCGCCCGGCCTCAGCCCGCCGGTGTACTCGTAGGCCTGCACGCTCACGAGGCCGTCCCTGATCGACACGACCTCGCTCGGTGTCGAATCGGGCCCGAGAGCAATGAGGTCGTGCATGGCGACCGGGCCGACGTCGCAGACCTCGACCAGCGGCCCGGACACCCGGACGACCCGTCCGGGCATCACGGCGTCCACAGCGCCCTCACCCCGTCGCCGAGCGCGTCGACGGCGCGTCCGGTCACCGCCTCGACGCCGAGATCCACCGCGCGGCCCGCAGCCTGGCCGGTCATGCCTCCGCCCGGAGCGTCCCGCACGGTCGCGCGGGGGCCGAGCTCGGCCCTGATCACCGCCACGAGCTGATCCCGCCGGACCGGATCGGTGAAGGCACGCCTCACCGCAGTGGTGACGCGCTGACGGAGTTCGTCGTAGATCTCACGTTGTGCGGTCAGTTCGAGCGCGCGGGCCGCACGGCGGGCCTTCTCGTGCTCGGCGGCGATGGACAACGCCGCGTCTGCACGGCCCTCCTCGGCGGCCGTGTCGAGGATCGACTGCGTCTCGGCGCGAGCCGTGGCGAGCAGCGCGTCCGCGTCGAGGTGTGCGGCGGCGAGCTCGCGCCCGGCCTCGGCACGTGCCCTGGCGAGCAACGCCGCCCGCACCGGGGCCAGCGCGTCCTGTTGCCGGGTCGTCATGACGGGATCACCGCCACGAGCCGGGGGCCGGTTCCCGCGACTTCGGCGCTCAGCACCGCAGCGGCAGCGTCCGTGAGCAGCACGACGGCCACGTCGTCGCCCAGGCTGGTCCAGGCGACGCGCACGGACGCGGGGTCGGCCGCCTCACAGACCCGCACGCCGGCGAGCGCCCAGTCGGCGACCCCGGCACCGATCACGGCCACGGCTCCCACCGCTCACGCCTTCCCGATGAGGATCACCGCGACGATCAGCCCGTAGATGGCGATGCCCTCCGCCAGGCCCACGATCACCATCGCGCGGCCGAACAGCTCGGGCCGTTCGCTGAGCGCGGCGAGCGCGGCCGCTCCGGTGTAGGCGACCGCGATCGCCGCGCCGATGGACGATCCGGCGACCGAGATGGCCGCTCCGAGCAGCGCCGCCCAGTTCGCCGCGGGAGCGGGGGACTGCGCCACGGCCGCGGACGCCTCACCGGCCTGCAGCGCCATGACGAGCACGACCAGCGCGCCGACGAGCAGCACGCTGTTGAGTCCCGCGAACAGAGTGAGCACGGCGCGTCCCTTGCGGCGCACCAGCAACACGGCTCCCGCGCACACCGCGACGAGCACCGGCAATCCTGCCAACCAGACCATCATCGAGCCTCCCCGTGCCACGGGCGGAACGGCCGGCCCTCGATCTCGAAGACCCGCGAGAACAGTTCGTAGAACTCAAGGCGCAACGCCTGGATGGCAGCGACCAACGCCTCGAGGGAGAACGCGAGTGCGTTGCCCAGCAAGAAGACCAGCACCGCAGCGGCGATGCCCAGGACGCCTCCGCCCGCCAGCGCCGTCGTCCCCAGCCACACGACCGAGCCGATCGCGGCGTGCACCAGGCCGAACGCCGCGAGCCGGGCGAAGGACACGAGGTTCGACCCGGTCCTGATCACGATGTCGAACAGCTCCACGGCCGCCTGCACCCAGCCCGCGGCACCACCACCGGAGGCCGCGGCGAACCCCACCCCGGCGAGCACCAGGCCGGCCACGGCGATCACGGCCGCGGCCACGACGAGCAGGTCGGCGCCCAGCAGCAAGCCACCCGCGATCCCCGCGATGCCCAGGAACAGCGCGGCTCCCGCGACACCCGACGCCGCGTACACGGCGAGCCGTGGGCCGCCTTCACGCCATCGGTTCACGATCGCGACGGCGTAGGCCGCGGCCAGCAGCACGGCCCCGGCCGCGACACCGGCGCTCAGCAGCTTCACCGGGTCGTCCAGCGGATCGAGCCACAGCACGGGCACCACGCCCGTCGGCCCGAAGAACTCCCCGTACAGCACCCCGAACGCGGTGCTCGCGGCCCCGGCGCCCAGGACGAAGGGCCACGCGGAGCGCCAGCGTGCCAGCCGTCGCGGCCATCCGGCTCGCAGCAGCAGGCCGACGGCGACGAGCAGCAGTCCCTGCCCGGCGTCACCGAACATCATCCCGAACATCAGCACGTACGCGGCGCCCGCGAGCACCGTCGGGTCGACGTCCTGGTACGGCACCGTGCCGTAGGTGGTGACGAGCGGAGTGAACGACCGCCGGACCGGGCCGTCCGCGCGCAACAACGAGGGCGGATCCACGCCGCGTGGCGCGGGCAACGGCACCGCAGCGGCACCCACTTCGGCGAGTGTCGCGGCGAGGCCGGGCCGTTCCTCGGCCGGGCACCATCCGGCGATGGCCGCGACCGACTCCCGTCGCACCGCGGCGTCCGCGATGGTCTCCAGCTGGTCGTCGGCGCGGTCGACGTCGACCACACCCGCGTCCGCCACGAGGACGAGGGCTTCGCGCAGCGCGTCTTCCGGTGCTACGACGGCGATCCGTTCCATCCGCACGGGTGTCATGGCGTCATGTGATGGCATCGAACGCCTCCAGCTGCCTGTCGCCGCGCGCGGCGCACTCCAATGCGGCCCGCACCCGGCGGGCGTCGACCGCGAGCAGAGCGGCGCACCCCACCACCGCGTCAGGGCCGAAACCCCGCCCGCGCAGCAACGTTCGCGCGTCGTTCGCCACGCGCCCCCACCAGTTCTCCTCGGCCTGCCACAGGCCGGCGGGATCCGTGACGTCCGCGAGCGCCCACGCCGCCTCACCCGGCAGTCGTGCGGCGAAGTCGGTGAACGCGAGCTGGCCGACGTCTCCGAGCAGCGCCGAGCCGGGCACCGGGTGACCGAGCAGGAACCGTTCGCGCGCGACCAGCAACGCGGCGCCTCCCGCGGCCCACTCCCGCGCCTGCGGCACACCGCCCGCGACCCGCGCCGCCCAGCCGAGCTGCACGGCGGACACGATCCGCCGCGGATCGGCGGATCCCGGATCACCCCAGGGAGACGCGGCGAGCGCGAGTTGCAAGTCGGCGAGCGACGACGTGGCGGCGAGCCGCGGCCACGCGGTGGCGAGCGTGCCGAGCCGGAACATCTGACCCGCCGCCGCGCCGGACAGCGCGCGCACGTGCTCCACGACGTTCGCCACCTCGAACCACCCGGCGAGCAGCCGGACGAGCTCGGCGCCCGCACGAGGCTGCCATCCGGCGAGCACCCTCAGGTGCCACAGCAACGTCGCCGCCACACCGTGCTCGGCCTGCGCCAGCGACTGTTCCGGCCGCACGTCTCGTAGGTAGGGACCGGCGACGAGCAGCGCCACCGCCTCCGCCGCCGACGCACACCCGGCGATCTCACGTGCTCCCACCGCGCCGGCCCTGCGCCGCAACAACGCCCGCGCCCGCACCCCACCCGCGATCCACGCCGCGCTCACGGCACGACCTCGTCCGTTCGCGCGATGCCGCTCAACGCCGTTGCGACAGCACGGTCCACGTACTCGGGCATCAACGCCGCGGCGCGGTCCTTCATCCGGTGCGCCTCGTCCCGCGCGGCCTCGACGAGCAGCTCACCGTCGGGAGCAGCCGCCGCCCGCGCGTCCGCAGCCGACCGCGCACGCACCTCAGCGGCTCGTTCGCGAGCCCTGGCGACAAGATCCTCCGCCTCTCGAGCGGCTTGTTCCCGGATCCGGCGCGCCTCCTCGCGCGCCTCGGCACGCAGGCGCCGTGCCTCGTCCTCGGTAGCCGCGAGCAGGGCGAGCACCGGCTCCAGCTCCGTCGCCACCTCGGCCGCGCGGTCCGCGGGCACGCCAGGTCGCGCGGCCGCGCCGGGTGTTCCCACCGGGCGGTAGCGCTGCAGGAGGTCGCGGAGGCTGGCCACCCGTCCATGCTGGCCACGTCGTCCCGCAGCCCAGCAGGGTCGTCCAACCCCACCCGGCCGGGACCAAGTCCCTGCCCGGTCTTGGTCCACTGAGGACGGTCGGGTGCGGCCGGTCGGATGAATGCGCACCGTCCGACTGTGCGAGATGTTCGGTGGCGTCAGGAAGATCGGTCCCGAGCGCGCTCTTCCGTTCCCTCTGGACGCGTAGGACTTGGCAGCGGACGGGGGTGGCTCGACGCACGAACACACCCCCATTCGAATGCGCGGCGAAAGGTCCCGGTCTGATCGGGACGTACGGTGGTTCCTGCTGGTGGGGAAACCGCCCTAGCGTCATTGGTTCTGCGTGGGCGATCTCTCTGATGCCGGCGAGGCGTGTGTGAGTCACGGGTCGGACAGCCCAGCCGGGATCTGACCGGCTCCCGTGACGGCCCCTCGCCCGGGGATGGAGGACCAGCGATGATGGTGAAGAATCCGAAGGGCAGGAACGCTCTTGTCGCGGTGGCGGACTTGCTCGTGCACGACTTCGATGTCGTCGACTTCCTGGATCTGTTCGTGAACCGCTGCGTCGAGGTGCTCGACGTGACCGCGGTCGGTGTGCTGATGGTGGACCACCACCGCGGCTCGCTCGACATCGTGGCTGCCTCTGCCGAGTCGGCACGGACGCTGGAGCTGTCCCAGCTACGGCATCACGAGGGCCCGTGCTCGGATTGTTCCCGCAGCGGCCGGGCTGTGGAGTGCGCGGACCTCGCTGCCGCAGGCGAGCGTTGGCCGGTGTTCACCCGTGCTGCCGTCGATGCCGGGTTCGCCGCGGTACAGGCGCTACCGATGCGGGTGCGTGACACCGTGATCGGCGGACTCGACCTGTTCAGCGCCACGCCCCGGCTCTGGGACGCGGACACCGCGGCGCTCGGCCAGGCGCTGGCCGACATCGCCACCATCAGCATCCTGCGTCAGCGCACCTTGCGACACCACGAGGTGGTCATCGAGCAGCTGGAGACCGCGCTCGCCACCCGCGTCCTCATCGAGCAGGCCAAGGGCGTGCTGGCCGAACGGATGAACACCACCGTGGACAGCGCCTTCGCCCTGCTGCGCGGCTACGCCCGCCATCACCGTTTGCGGCTGGCCGGCCTCGCAGCCGCGGTGGTCCAAGGCACGGCCGACATCCCCGCCCTTGCGGCTGACACGGCCGGTGTGTCGGGGCGGTGACCGGACCTCGATGCTCGGGATGGTCGGTTCATCGCGCACGTGCATGATCGTGATGGGCGGCGGGGCGAGCGTCGAGGTCCGGTAACCGTGACGTGCCGGGCAGATCGGCGCTGGGGAGCGAGGACCTTCGGCTGCGGTGTCGGCACCGCGGTGCGCGCATCGTGGAACGGTCTCATCCGAACTCGGACGGAGCGTCATCATGAGCGGGTTGGTCTTCGCAGGCATCGCGGTAGTGGTCCTGCTGTTGCTGGGCATGTCGGTGAAGGTGGTCAAGCAGTACGAGCAGGGTGTGTTGTTCCGCCTGGGCAAGGTGCGTGGCGTGCTGATGCCGGGCTTGCGGCTGATCATTCCGGTGGTGGATGTCATGCGCAGGGTGTCGTTGCGGATCATCACCCTGCCGATCCAGTCTCAGGGGATCATCACCAGGGACAACGTGAGCGTCGACGTCTCGGCGGTGGCGTACTTCAAGGTCGTCGACGCGGTGAAGTCGGTGGTGGCGATCGAGAACGTCTACGCCGCGATCGACCAGATCGCCCAGACCACCTTGCGGAAGGTGGTCGGGCAGCACACCCTCGACCAGACGTTGTCGGAAACCGACCAGATCAACATCGACATCCGCAAGATCCTCGACATCACGACGGTCGAGTGGGGCGTGGAGGTCACTTTGGTGGAGCTGAAGGACATCCAGCTGCCCGACAGCATGAAGCGCGCGATGGCCAGGCAGGCGGAGGCCGAGCGGGAGAAGCGCGCGAAGATCATCAACGCGGAGGGCGAGTCGCTGGCCGCGGCGGCGCTGGGCGACGCGTCGGACACGATGATGGCCCACCCGCTGGCGTTGCAGCTGCGCAATCTGCAGACTCTGGTCGAGCTCGGAGTGGACAAGAACACGACGGTCGTGTTCCCGGCACCGTTGATGAGCACCATCGGCGAGCTCGGTTCGTTCCTGGCGCGTGAGGCGGTCGCGGCCGGGCCGCAGGCCGATGGCCTGCCTGCCGCTGTCCCGATGCAGTCGCTCGGCACGCCGCAGGCACAGGAAGCTCAGGCGAACGGCGAACCTCTTTCTTCCTCGCGGTAGCCGCTTCAGGTGGATGTATCCGATGACGGTCTTCGCGCACACACGGCCGACGCGGTGGAGCCGCTGTGCACGCTGCGGTGGGAGAGCGCAAGCGTCCCGTCGATCACTTTGGAGCCTTGCAGCATCGCGAGGTAGGCAGCACGAGGGCGGAGAGGGTCGTCTCGACGCCGGTGGCGAACTGCCGGATGCGTTCTTCGTTGTCGCGGGCGAACTTCAGCGCGTTGGTGCGCTCCAGCAGAGTCCCGACGGGGCCTTTGTCGGAGCGTGAGTCCACGACCGTGGCGAGGGTCAACCCGATCGTCGCGAGGATGGTCCGCACCGGCACCTCGCAGGTCCGCCGGCTCGACGTTCGGCCTCCGAGAACCTGCGCCGACGGGCTGTGTTGCGCGTCTCCACGGGTCATCCCGTCCCGCCGGGAAAAGCGAGCCGCAGCACCCGCTTCCACACGCTCGCGGTCTGCCGCAGCAACGGCCCGGTCGTGTAGGGCAGGCCGAAGCGCTCGCACAGTTCACGCACCTTCGGGGCGATCTCGGCGTACCGGTTGCTGGGCAGGTCCGGGAACAGGTGGTGCTCGATCTGGTGGCTGAGGTTGCCGGTCATGAGGTGGAAC
>NZ_QFWW01000032.1:164409-211039 GCF_003265345.1 Lentzea terrae
CGACAGCAGCGGGTACGCGACGTAGTCCTTGAGCACCTGGCGGCTGGCCTTGCCGAGGACACCGCGCAACTGGGTCAGCGCCGTGCGCCAGCTCTTCTCGCCACGCCACGCACGTTCGAGCTCGACGTCGTAGATCGTGATGCCCCATTCGAAGAACATCGCGAGCACGAGGTTGTAGAACGGCTGCGCGAGGTAGACGGGATGCCACGGCTGTTCCGGGTGGATGCGCAGCGCGCTGTAGCCGATGTCCCGGTCCTTGCCGAGCACGTTGGTGTAAGTGTGGTGCACGAAGTTGTGCGAGTGCTGCCACGCCTTCGCCGGGGTCGAGAAGTCCCACTCCCAGGTGGTGGAGTGGATCTTCGGATCGCACATCCAGTCCCACTGACCGTGCAACACGTTGTGACCGATCTCCATGTTCTCCAGGATCTTGGCGGTGGCCAGCGCCGCCGTGCCCGCGAGCCACGCGGGCGGCAGGATCGAGACGAACAGCAGCGCCCGCCCGCCTGCCTCCAGGCCTCGTTGGACCGCGATCACCCGCCGGATGTACCGCGCGTCGTTCTCTCCGCGAGCGGCGAGCACCTCGTCGCGGATCCGGTCCAGCTCCCGGCCGAACTCCTCGGTGCCGGAGTCGATGAGTTGTGCGGTGGTCGTCATGCTTCTGCTCCTACAGGTCGATCTCGACCGCGTCGGCCGGCCCGCACGCCATCGCGTACCGGGAGCCCCAGTCGGGGCACCGGCGCCGAATGCAGCAGTACCACGTCGGGCGGGGCGTCACGAGGGGCCAGCTCTCGCGGTTGTCCCGGAAGTGCCTCTGGTTTCGTCCAATGTGGACTGCGGCTTGAATCCTGTCGCGCTTCCTGCAGAACAGTGCGGGGAGAACCGTGGTCCCAGGGCAGTTGGTCCGTTGGAGTGCGTGCCCTTCCGCCCTTCTGGACGCGGGGGACTGGATCGACCATTGAAGGACCAGACGTGTGTCACCAGGAGGAGGAGCGGTGAATCCGGAACCTGTGTACGTGTCTCGCTACGAACAGCGCGTGAAGCTCGTCCAGGACGTTCTGAAGGGCAACACGCCCTTGTCGGCCGAGGAGTCCCGCGCGCTCGCGATGAAGCTGCTGCGGACGCTCGACCGGATCCCCGAGAAGGTTCGCTGACCCGAGGTGGTCGGCGGTCAGGAGACGGTCATGAGAAGCACACCGCAGGCTTCCCGGGTGGCGCTGAAGCCTCCGGGCTCGGTGGCGGGGTTCGTGGACGGGGCCTGGTGGCCGCGCAGCCTCGACCTGGCCGCCGAACTGCCGTCGTTGCTCGCCGCGCTGGCCGATCGGCTGGAGCGGGCAGGCCGGGTCACCTTCAACCTGACCGCTTGGAAGCCGCCGGCACGCCGGCTGTCCGTGGACGGCAAGGACGTCCGGCTGGAGGGTTTCCGCACACAGCACGCGAACACGCTGACCGTGATCGGCACGGACCGGCGGACCCGTCTGACGCTGCTGGTGATTCCTCCCGCCACCGACTCGGCGCACGCCTACCAGGTCCTGGAAGCAGCAGCCGAGCGGGACAACGTGGACGGTCCCGACGCATTGTTGCGCGACCGGGCGGGATCGGCGACGCAGCGCTGGGAGACAGAGGGCGGGCGTCTGCAACGGGTCTGATCACCCGGCACATCCGCCGACAGGAGGTCAGGAAATGAACGCCGTCACCTCACCGGAGTCGGCTCCGAAGCAGGGAAGCGAGTTCGCCGAGCTCTCGAACATCGTCAAACGAGCCGGTCTGATGGACCGCCGGCCGGTGTACTACGCGGTGAAGGGCAGCCTGACGCTGCTGGCCTTCACCGGGGCATGGGTCGTCTTCGCCCTGCTGGGGAACACCTGGTGGCAGTTGTTCACCGCGGCGGTGCTGGCCGTGCTCTACACCCAGGTCGCGTTCCTCGGGCACGACGCCGGGCACAAGCAGATCTTCCCCAGCCGCCGCGCCAACGACGCCACGGGGATCGGGCTGGCCGGGCTGGTCGGGATGAGCTACGGCTGGTGGGTGGGCAAGCACAACCGCCACCACGCCAACCCCAACCTCGAGGGCGCCGACCCCGACATCGACATGGCCGCGCTCGCCTTCAGCACCCGGCAGAGCCGCGCGAAGCGCGGATTCCAGCGGTGGATGGCCAAGTACCAGGCATTCCTGTTCTTCCCGCTGCTGATGCTGGAAGGGTTCGACCTGCACTGGTCGGGCATCAAAGCCGTGTGGCGCGGAGGGCTGAGGGCGCGGTGGATCGAGGCGACGTTGCTGACGACCCACCTCGTCGTCTACCTGGCGGCGGTCTTCCTGGTCCTCTCGCCGGGCAAGGCGTTCGTGTTCATCGCGGTGCACCAGGGTCTGTGGGGTCTGTACATGGGATGTTCCTTCGCCCCCAACCACAAGGGCATGCTGACCCTGACCGAGGGACACCACCTGGACTTCCTGCGCAAGCAGGTCCTCACCTCGCACAACGTCACCGGTGGTCGCTGGGTGGACTTCGCGCTCGGAGGCCTGAACTTCCAGATCGAGCACCACCTGTTCCCCAGCATGCCCCGGCCGACCCTGCGCCGCGCCCAGCCGCTCGTCGAAGCCTTCTGCGCCACCAAGGGAATCAGCTACAGCCAAGGCGGCCTGCTGATGTCCTACGGCCAGATCCTGCGCTACCTGCACGAGGTCGGCGCGCCCGTGCGTGCCGAGGACGCGCACAAGAAAACCCACGCAGGAAGTCACTGACACCAACGAACCTGCAAGTCGGAACCCACGCGGCGGGACACCGGTCCCGCCGAACCGGAGGTCACCATGCTGATCCTGATCATCGTCCTGCTGGTGCTCTGGCTGGTCACAGCCGTCATCGGATTCGCCTTCGAAGGCCTGATCTGGCTGGCCATCATCGGAATCGTGCTGTTCGTCGGCACCGCTGCCGTCGGAGTCATCCGCCGCAAGGCTCACCGTCGCTGAAGACCGGCAGAACGGAGACAGGCTGGCGGACGACGCGCTGCCCGCCTCCTGAGTGCGGGCCGCGACGTCGGCTGACCGGAACGGCGTCCGGAGTGGACCGAGGTGTGAGCCGCGGCGAGGTCACTCGTCGAGAACGAACGTGACCAGCATGTGGGGGACACAGCAGTCCTCTCTGCCGTTGGCGTGAACGGGAACGACGACCTCCGCCAGGTGTTCGGCGGGGTCGAGGTTCTCCTTCGCCGTGCGGAGGTGGAACAGGGTGAGCTGTCCAGCCGCGTGGTACCCGTGGTCCGCCATCCACGTGAGCAACGAAGCGCGGGCCGATTCCAGGTCACCCAGTCCTGTGTCGTGGAAGGTCCTGGCGACCACACCGCCCGGCCGGTAGGAGAAGCAACTCAGCAGGCCGCCGGTCGGCACGCCGACGACAGGAATGCGGACCTCGGCCTGAGTGCACGGCAGGTGGTGCCCGAGCAGAGCGACTTCCGGTGGACCAGCGCATCGCATCGAGGCGTCTTCGGCGACCATGAGCAGCGATTCGAGCGTGCTGCGCGCGGCGTCGGCCGTGCGGTGTGCGGGAGCGGTGAGCCGCACCCGCAGCACGGCGGCGGGTTTCAGCGAATCGAGGTGAACGTCGTTGGTCGTGGGCATCATGCTCACAACCTCCGCGGCGTCGGCGACGAGTGCTTCACCCGCGGGAGGTGACCGGTCCGGGAAGCACCCGCACGCCATCGCGGTCGCTTTCACCTTCTCGAGCAGCGGCTAGCGTTGACTGTCTGTCGCAGGGGTGCTGTGTCTCTGCCCGCGCACGATCACTTCGTGGAGCACGACGACATCGAGTCCGATCACGAGCGCGGCCCAGACTGGTTGCGCGGCCGGGAAACCAGGTTCATCAGCACGCTGGCGGCGACGAATGAGACCAGCGCGGAAAGATCCCACGGCCTGGCTCGTGAGGGCAGGCCTGGAGCCCAAAGGACGTAGAACTCGCTGCCGGACCACGCCAGCAGTCCCGCGATCACGTGACTGGCACCGATCAGCGTCGCGACCAGGCCGGCGAACCGGAGCCATCCACGGCGCGAAGCCGCAGGCGTCCCTGCTGCCTGCGGTGAAACGCGTCCCTCACCGATCTTGTGCTGAAGAGGTTCGGTCATGTCACGATCTCAGCGCGACAATCCGCTCCGGGCGCCGCCCGCGGCGGGCGGAGCGCACCAGCACGGCCGGCTTTCCTCACCCGCAGCGGGTGAGGGAAGCTCTGGCGAGGAGAGGCGCCCGTGGCGCCTGCCCGGCGGAACGACGGGTCGGCGCGACCGGGAGAGCTGTGCCGCTGGTTCGGGATCACGGCCTCGCGGTCTCCCGGCCGCGCCGGGTTCGGGAACGGCAGGAGTGCTACCGGTCAGAAGATGATCTCGCAGTTGGACAGCGACTCGAAGCGGGAGTCGCAGCGGTCGGCGGGACCAGCGCCGCCATCACCGACGTCCAGTCCGGACGGATCGGTCAGGGTGTCGTTGCCCGCGTTGCCGTTGACGATGTCGTTGCCGGCTCCGCCGTCGAGATCGTCCACACCTGCTCCGCCGCTGAGCCGGTCGTTGCCGTTGCCGCCGCTGAGGCGATCGGCTCCGCCCTGACCGTTGAGCGTGTCGTCGCCCTCGCCGCCGGACACGGAGTCCGCACCCGCGCCCGCGTTGACGGTGTCGTCGCCCGCACCGGCTTCGATGTTGTCTGCCGCCTCCGCGCCGACAAGCGTGTCGTTGCCTGCTCCTCCGTCGAGGCGGTCAGGACCCTCACCGCCGTTCAGGGTGTCGGCACCGGCCTCCCCGTTGAGGGTGTCCGGGCCGGCTTCCCCGATGGCCCAGTCGTTGCCGGCACCGCCGAAGAACTCGTCGGCGCCTGCTCCCAGGCACGCGGTGTCGTTGCCGCCGATGCCGAACACGACATCGTCACCGCCGAGTGCGACGAACACGTCCGGCCCGTTCGTGCCGAACAGCACGTCGTTTCCGTTGGTGCCCACCTGCGTGGCGGGAAGGCCGTTGCACGTGGGAGCCGGCTGTGCCGCGGCCGTACCGGTCGGCCATAGCGCCAGTCCCGCGGCCACCAGCAGAGCGGGAACCACTGATCTTCGGTGAACGTTCATGTGTGCAGTTTCTTGGCTCACGCGTTGGTAATCCAAGGGGCCATATCGAGAAACGGCTGCAGCACATGACTTTCCAGCTGAGAGAGCGTCAGCGCGCTGGAGGTGCGATTGTGACATCTGCGTCCCGTGCGCTGACGCCGTCCCCAAGCGTTCCGGTGGACTCCACGGTGCACCAGGGACTTTCGTCCCGAGTCGGCTTCACATCAACCGACACTCGTGCGGCAACGGGACCAAAGGCCCTGGGGCGCATGCATTTGTGCGCGCAATCTGGACCGTGGAGGTGCACCGTGGACGCGAAGCAGCTTGCCGGAGTCGTCCGTCAGGCCTTTCCGGGACGCAACCCGCTCGCGACCGCGGGCGACCGCGTCGAGGGTGTCGTGCTCGTCGTGGTGGTGGTCGTCGCGCTGCTGGCTCTTCCCGTCGCGGCTGCGGTCGGCTCGGATTTCTACGCGGCGCAGCTGGCGCAGTCGGCGAGCGAGCAGCAGACGCGGCAGCAGGTGGTGGCCGTGCTGCTGGAGGACACACCGCCCGTGAGCGGTGTGGTGGATCCGGACGGTCCCGTCGTGTCGGCATCCGTGCGGGCGACGTGGCGCGGACCGGACGGAGTGCCGCGTGAGGGGCTCGTCCGTGCGGCGCACGGCCGCAAGGCGGGTGGGATCCTTCCGATCTGGGTGGATCGCGGCGGCGACCCGGCAGAGCCACCGCTGACCACCGCGGGCGCCGTGGTCGAGGCGGCCGGGTTGGCGGCTCTGCTGTGGGCAGGGGTGTCAGCCGCGATGGCGGTGCTGTACCTGGCCGTGCGGTTCGTACACAAGCGGATGCGCATGCGCCGCTGGGCCGTGGAGTGGGAGCGGATCGCGTCCGGCTGGACCGCGCGCTGACGGCGCGAACCACGGGGGACTGCTCACAGCGGCAGAGGGAGGGAGAGTTCGGCCCGGATGGCCGCGGTGAGCGGTGCGACGGCCGCGGCGACGGCCGGGCTGAGGCCGGTGCCGAAGCCGGTGTCGGTGATCTCCACGGCGTACACGACGAGATGTGCCGGGCGTCGATCGAGCGCGTCGGCCAGCTCCACGGCCTCCGGCACACCGAACCCGTGCGTGCTCGCCGCCGGCAAGGTGTGAGGCAGTGTCGTTCGGTGCCACCGGCCCGGCACCGCGGGCGTGCATCGCACGGCGTCCACGATCACAACGACCTCGGTGCCTTCCCACAACTCCATGAGCCGGACCGGATCGCCGTCGCTGATCTCCGCGTGCACGCCGAGCGAGGCCAGCGCGCGAGCCACGGCCGGACCGACGCCGTCATCGCGGCGGTACTCGTTGCCGACCCCGATCACCACCGTGTTCACGCCCGCTCCCAGGTGAAGTCCAGGAAGTGGGCCGAGCAGGAGATGCACGGGTCGTAGTTGCGGATCGTCTGCTCGCACAACGACTGCAGCGCGTGGTCGTCGAGGTGCTGGTGCGCACGGACCACCCGCGTCACGTCGTCCTCGATCGCGGACTGGTTCTGCGAGGTGGGTGGCACGATGTCCGCACTGATGATCCGGCCTGCCGGATCGAGCTCGTAGCGGTGGTACAGCAGGCCGCGTGGTGCCTCCGTGGCGCCGTGCCCGATTCCTGCACGCGGACGCACTTCGACCGAGGGCTCGTCAGGCCGCTCGTACGACTCGATGATGCGCAACGCCTCTTCGACCGCGTACACGACCTCGATGGCCCGCACCACGATGCCGCGGAACGGGTTGCGGCACGTCGGCCCCAGACCGACTGCCGCGGCGGCCTCCCGTGCGACGGGGGAGAGGCGGTCGGAGTTGAGGCTGTACCGGGCGAGCGGGCCGACGAGGAACACCCGGTCGTCCAGCCGTGCGTGCAACGCGGTGGAGTGCGGAACCTGGTGCTCCACCACGTGATGGCCGAACTCGGTGACGGGAAAGGTGAGGCCGGTGCTGACGTGCGGAGTGCCGCGGTCGAGCGGATAGCCATCGGCATCGCGCAGGGCCATCAGGTCGTGTGGCATGTCGAGGTCCGGGAAGTCGAACCCCGCCACCCATTCCGCGGTGGCCAGCGCGTCGTACAGCGCCTGCCGCAGCGTCTTGGCCAGTGGACGCAGTTCATCGGGCGTCGGCACGCGGTAGAAGCCTCCGACGCGCACGTTCACCGGGTGGATCGCGCGACCGCCGATCACGTCCATGATCTGGTTGCCGGCCTTCTTCAGCCTCAGCCCGCGTTCGACCGTCTGCCGGTCGGCGGCCGCGAGGGCGATCCCGTCGGGGAACCCCAGGAAGTCCGGTGCGTGCAGCAGGTAGATGTGCAGTGCGTGGCTGGAGATCCACTCACCGCAGTAGAGCAGCCTGCGCAGGTCTCGCAGCGGGCCGTCGATCCGCACGCCGCACGCGTCCTCGATCGCCTGGCACGCGCTCATCTGGTACGCGACGGGGCAGATGCCGCAGATGCGGGCGGTGATGTCGGGTGGTTCGCGGAAGTCCCGGCCCCGCAGGAACGCCTCGAAGAACCGGGGCGGCTCGTAGATGTTGAGCTCGACGCGGTCCACCTCGCCGTCCACGGTGCGCACGTGCAACGCGCCCTCGCCCTCGACCCTGGCGAGTCCGGCGACCTGCAGCGTGCGGTTCGCTCGATGCGTCATGACCACTCCGCGTTGGCGTTGAAGGTGCGGAACACGAGCTGCAACTCGTCGTCGCCCATGCCGTTGCGCTTCAGCAACGGCACGAGGGCGGGCACGTTCGGCTGGTTCATCGGGCCGAAGCAGCCGTAACAGCCGCGGTTGACCGCTGGGCACAGCGCACCGCACCCGGCGTGTGTCACCGGGCCGAGGCATGGTGTGCCGTGCGCGACCATCACGCAGGTGAGCCCACGACGCTTGCAGTCGGTGCACACGCTGGTGTCCGGGAGGTCGGGCGCCCGGCCAGCCAGCAACGCGGTGAGCACCTCGAGCAGTTGCCCCTTGTCGATCGGGCACCCGCGCAGTTCGTGGTCCACGGTGACGTGCGCGGAGATGGGCGTGGACGTGCCCAGCGTCGCGATGTGCTCCGGGCGGGCGTAGACGATCGAGCGGAACTCGTCGACGTCGGCGAAGTTCCGCAACGCCTGGATGCCACCCGACGTCGCGCATGCGCCGACGACGACGAGCACGGCCGACTGCTCCCTGATCCAGCGGATTCGTTCGGCCTCCTCCGACGTGGTCACCGACCCCTCGACGATCGAGATGTCGTACGGGCCGGGCTCGCTCACGCTCGTGGCCTCCAGGAAATGCGCGATCCGAACGTGCTCGGCCAACGGCAGCAGCTCGTCCTCGCAGTCCAGCAACGTGAGCTGGCAGCCGTCGCACGAGGTGAACTTCCACACCGCGATCGTGGGCATCACAGCTCCTTCGCCAGCAGCAGCGGTTCCGCCGTCGGGTAGTCGGTGACCGGGCCGTCCCGGCACAGCAGCAACGGCCCGAGCTGGCAGTGCCCGCACAGCCCGATGCCGCACTGCATGTTGCGTTCCAACGACACCTGGATGCGTTCGGCGGGCACATCCCGGCCGAGCAACGTCCTGGCGCAGTAGCGCATCATCGGCTCCGGTCCGCACAGCAGCGCGGTTGTGCGGTCCGGGTCGAGCGGAATCGACGCGAGCGGCTCGGTGACGAAGCCGACGCGGCCGCGCCAGTCGTGGTCGCCGCGGTCGACGGTGAGCACGACGTCCACATCGGACAGCATTGCCAGTTCGTCCGCGTACAGCATGTCCTGTGGCGTGCGGGCGCCCGCGATGAGCACCGTGCGCCTGCTCGGCACGCCGAGCACGGGCCGCAGCGGCGCGAGTCCGATCCCGCCCGCGACGACGAGCAGATCCTCGACGCCGTCCAGCCGCCACGCCGTGCCGAACGGGCCGCGTACGCCGATCACGGTGCCCGGTTCGGCGTCGTGCAGCGCCCGGCTGACCGCGCCGACAACGCGCACGGTGTGCAGAAGCGTGCCGTCACCGGGAACACCGCTGACCGAGATCGGCACCTCGCCCACGCCGTGCGCGTAGAGCATCGCGAACTGACCGGGCAGGAACCTGGGCAACGACTCGGCGACGGGCCGCAGCGCCAGAGTCACCGAGTCGCGTGTCTCCACCGTGCGCGAGACGACCCGGTACGGTGCCGGCAGCCACGTCATGACGGGTTCCGGTAGAGGTCGAGCAACCGGATCCTGGTGGCCTGCAACCGGTTCACCAGTGCCTCGATCAGGATCAGCGCCAGCTGGTAACCGAGCGCCGGATCGTCGTTGGCAAGCGCGCGCAGCGCGGCGGTGTCCACCACCACCGCGCGCGTCGGCGACACGGCCGTCGCGCCGAAGTGCCAGCGATATGGCGGCACCAGCCAGGACAGGCCGATGAGCTCACCCGGCCCGATGCTCTGCAACACGACATGACCGCCTGGCGGGACGAACGCGTCCAGCATGACGCATCCGGACAGCACCACCCAGCACTGGTCCGCCAGCCCGCCCTCGTCGAACATCCGGGTGCCCGGCTCGAAGGTCTCGATCCGGCTGACCCCCGCGATCGCGGCGCGTTGTGTGTGCGACAGGTTCGCGAGCAGCGGAAGGCTGTCCAAGCTGGCAGCTGGCGTCGTCATCTTCACTCACCCCGTACGTCGTGATTCCGGCCGAGAGCCGCGGCTTCTTCGGTGATGTCGATCCCGGCCGGGCACCAGGCGATGCACCGTCCACAACCGACACAGCCGGACGTGCCGAACTGGTCGTGCCACGTGCCGAGCTTGTGCGTCATCCACTGCCGGTACCGCGCCGCGCCGGACGTGCGCACGGAGCCGCCGTGCTGGTAGGAGAAGTCGATCTCGAAACAGGACGCCCATCGCTGTGCCCGCTCCGCGTTGCCGTCGAGATCCGTCGTGTCCTCGACGGAAACGCAGAAGCAGGTGGGGCAGACCATCGTGCAGTTGCCGCAGGTCAGGCACCGCTCGGCGACGGCCTCCCAGTGCGTGGAGTCCCGGTTGGCGGCGAGCAGGTCGCGCAGGTTCAGCTCGGGCATCGCCCGGCCCATGCGCTGCGCACCCGCGGCCACGTCCTGCTCGGCCAGCATGACGTCCTCCGGCGCCGCGGCACGAGAAGGCACGCGGCTCAGCACAGCGGCGCCCTCGTCGGTGCCGGCGGTGGCGAGGAACCTGTGCCCGGCCGCGTCGATCCGTTCGGTCAGCGCGATGTCGTAGCCGGCGTCGGCGCCGGGGCCGCAGCCCATCGAGGCGCAGAAGCAGACCTCGCCGGGCTCCGTGCACTGGGCGGCGACCACGAACGGTGCCCGGCCGCCGACGATCTGGCGCAGCTTCGCGATCGCCGCCAGGTCGCACGACCGCACGCCGAAGAACACGTAGTCGGGGGCGTTCTCCCGGGCAGGGTGGAAGCCCTCGTCGTCACTGGAGATCAGCGCTCTGCGCGGTGGATGCAGGAATCGTTTCCACGACTGGGGTCCCGCCGAATGGCCGAAGACGGCGGCGTCCTCGCGCCGGCGCACTCGGTAGTGGCCGGGACCTGTCTCGACGCCCCACCCGCTCGGCAGGTCCGCTCCGGACTCCAGCTCGGCCAGGGTGATCGCGTCATCCCGCAGGACGGGGCCGACGACGACTTGGCCGTGTGCGCGCAACTCGCGGATGAGGCCGTCGAGGCCGTCGAGGTCGAGCACGACGTTCATGTCCGCCACCTCCCTGGGTTCCTCTCTCATCGTCACGAGCGGCCCGGCGGGGCCCCAGTGACGAAAGGCCTTCCCGCGAGGCGCTTCGGTCCCTGCCGGACGGTCAGCAGATGCGGGGGAGTTGTTCGCCGACCAGGACGTCCACGACACGTGAGGACCCGACCAGGGTGTGGGCGAGAACGCGTCCTGCCTCGCCGTGCGTGACCTCGCCGATGACGGTGGTCTCCGCACCTTCTGGCAGGGCGCGCATCGCCTCCACGACGGCGTCGGCCGACGTGGGCGCCACGAACGCGACCAGACATCCCTCGTTGGCCACGTGGAACGGATCGAGCCCGAGCAGGTCGCACGCCGCCGCGACGGGAGCCGGTACCGGTACGTCCGATTCGACGATCTCCACGCACAGCCCGGAGGCGGCGGCGATCTCGTTGAGGGAGCCGGCGAGGCCACCGCGAGTGGGATCGCGCAGCGCGTGCACGTCCGCGCCACCTGCGGCGATCATGGCGGCCACCAGTTCGTGCAGAGGCTGGCTGTCGGACGTGACGTCGGCCTCGAATCCCAGACCTTCGCGGGCGCTGAGGATCGAGACGCCGTGCCGGCCGATCGGTCCCGACACGAGGACGACGTCTCCCGGCACGGCGCTCGCCGCGGAGGGCCACGCGTCGCGCAGCCGCACGCCCACACCGGTCGTCGTGATGTAGAGGCCGTCGGCGGCGCCTCGCCCGACGACCTTGGTGTCGCCGGTGACGATTGGGACGCCGACTGCACGAGCGGCGGATGCGGCGGAGTGCGTGATGTCGCGCAGCTCCGAGATCGGCAGACCTTCCTCGATGATGTAGGCGAGGCTGAGGGCGATCGGCCGGGCGCCGCGCATGGCGAGGTCGTTGACGGTGCCGTGCACGGCGAGCGAGCCGATGTCGCCGCCGGGGAAGAACCGCGGTGTGACGACGTAGCTGTCGGTGCTGAACACCTGGTCCAGCCCGATCAGTGCGGCGTCCTCCAGCGGTCCGGTGATGCCGAGTTCGGGGGTGATGACCTCGGCGAGCAGTTCGGCCATGAGCTGGCCTCCGGAGCCGTGGCCGAGCAGGACGCGTTCGGTCTCCACGCGGGGGACTGGGCAGGAGAGTGTCATCGGTGCTCCAGGGTTCGGCCGGCGTTGTAGAACGCGGCGCAGGTGCCCTCGCTGGACACCATCGGTGCGCCGAGTGGAGTTCTGGGGGTGCAGGTGCGTCCGTAGGCGGCGCAGTCGGTCGGCACGCGGGTGCCGCGCAGGATGTCTCCCGCGATGCAGTCCGGCGACTCGCGCGTCACGAGGTCACCGACCGCGAACCGGTGTTCCGCGTCGTAGCGGTGGAACTCGGGGCTGAGCGCCAGACCGCTGGCCTTGATCGGGCCGATGCCGCGCCAGGTCCGGTCGGTCACCTGGAAGACCCGCCGCATCGCGTCCTGCGCGGCGGTGTTGCCGGACCGGCGTACCGCGCGGGCGTACTGGTTCTCGACCTCCGCACGGCCCTGTTCGAGCTGCCGCACCGCCATCAGGATGCCTTCGAGCAGGTCGAGCGGCTCGAACCCGGTCACCACGACCGGCACGCCGTACTTCTCCGCGATCGGCTCGTACTCCGTCCAGCCCATGACCGCGCAGACGTGCCCGGCCGCGAGGAACGCCTGCACCTGCGTGTCCGGCTCGTCCATCAGCGCGGTGATCGCGGGAGGCACCAGCACGTGGCTCACCAGCACGCTGAAGTTCGCCACCCCGGACGCCGCGGCGTGCAGCACGGCCATCGCGTTGGCGGGAGCGGTCGTCTCGAAACCGACGGCGAGGAACACGACCTCCCGGCCCGGGTTCTCCTGTGCGATGCGAACGGCGTCAAGCGGTGTGTAGACGACCCGCACGTCCGCGCCCCGCGCCTTGAGGGCGAGGAGATCGTCCGATGTACCGGGCACGCGGAGCATGTCGCCGTAGCTGGTGAAGATGACGTCCGGCCGCGCTGCGATCGCGAGTGCCCTGTCGATGGTTTCCAGCGGCGTCACGCACACCGGGCAGCCGGGACCGTGGATCATCCGGATGCCCGCGGGCAGCAGTTCGTCGATGCCCTGCCGCACGATCGTGTGGGTCTGGCCGCCGCAGACCTCCATGATCGTCCAGGGCGTAGTGGCCGTGGCCCGCAGCTCGGCCAGCAGGCGCCGGGCCAGTACGGGATCGCGGTACTCCTGCAGGTATTTCACGTCCCCAGCTCCATCTCGATCGCGTCCGGCATCGCGCGCAGCACGGCGAGCGTCTTGGCCGCTTCGTCCTCGTCGACCAGGGTGATCGCGAACCCGACGTGCACGATCACGTAGTCGCCGACCTCCGCCTCCGGGGTGTAGGCGAGGCAGACCGGCCGGCGCAGGCCGTCGAAGTCGACGGTCCCCGAGCGGGGCTCGGCGTCGTCCAGCGTCACGATCCGTCCCGGAATCCCGAGGCACATCAGCAGTCCCCTCCCGCCAGCAGGGCCGCCGCCACGGCGGCCTGTCCGTAGCTGATCCCGCCGTCGTTGACCGGCACGCGCTCGCCGACGAGCACCCGGTAGTCGTCGAGTGCGCGGATGACGGTGTCGACCAGCCTGCGGTTCTGGAACACTCCGCCGCCCAGGCACACGGTCCGCACCCCGTCGGCCACCTCACGCACCAGTGCGGCGGTGACCTCGGCGATCGTGGTGTGGAACCGGGCCGCGGCAACGCCGACCGGGTCGCCGCACGTGACGAGGTCGCGCAGGGTCGGCGCGGGGTCGTACACCCACATCCCGTCGCGCCGGTGCAGCCGCCAGTCGAACGACGGTCCGTCGTGCCCGGAGGCTGCGGCTTCCAGCAGCACGGCCGCTTCGCCCTCGTACGAGTTCTCCTCGCACAGGCCCAGCAACGCGGATGCCGCGTCGAACAACCTGCCCGCGCTCGACGCGAGCGGGCTGTTGACCCGCCGCTCGATCATGCGCCGTACGAGACCGGACTCCGGCCTCGGCCGGACGTCCGGAATGGACGGTGCGCCGAAGTCCTCGGCTCCGTGCAGGTAACCGAGAGCCATGCGGGACGGTCGCCGGACCGCGACCTCACCGCCGGGCAGCGGTGCGCGGCCGAACCGGCCGACCCGCTGGTAGTCCCGGTACGTGGCCAGGAAGATCTCGCCACCCCACAGCGTGCCGTCGTCGCCCTGCCCGAGTCCGTCGTACGCGACGCCGATGAACCGTCCGCGCACACCGTGTTCCGCGGCGGTCGCCGCGACGTGGGCGTGGTGGTGTTGAACCGGGATTCGGCGCTCGCGCGACCACCGCTCGGCGTACCGGGTCGAAAGATAGCGAGGATGCAGGTCGTGCGCGCAGTACTCCGGTGTTGTGCCCTGCCACTTGCACAACGCCTCCACAGTGCGCTCGAACGCGGTGAACGTCTCGGCGTTCTCCAGGTCACCGGTGTGCGGTCCGAGCACCGCACGGTCGCCGACCACCAGCGCCGTCGTGTGTTTGAGGTGTGCGCCCAGCGCCAGCGCCGGTGCCGGTGACGACGCGGGCAACGGCACGGGATCCGGCGCGAATCCCCGCGCCCTGCGCACCATTCGCCCAGCGCGGACGACCGAGTCGTCGTAGCGCGTGAGGATCGGCCTGTTGTGCGAAAGGATGCCGTCCACCAACGGCCCGAGCTTCTCCTCGGCGTCGTGGTCGGAGATCGCGATCGGTTCCCCGGACCGGTTGCCACTCGTCACCACGAGCGGCCGGGCCAGATCGTGCAGCAGCAGGTGGTGCAGCGGGCTGTACGGCAGGAAGATCCCGACATCCAGCCCACCGAGGCGCGAGGGAGCCACGACGATCGGGGCGGCGGGGGACTGCAGCAGCTCAGCCGCTTCGCCGTCCACATCAGACAGTCGCCTGGCTTCGGCGAGATCGCGCACCATCACCGCCAACGGCTTGCGCGGCCGGTGCTTGAGCTTGCGCAGCCGGGCGACGGCGTCGGAGTCCGCGGCGTCACAGATCAGCTGGTAGCCGCCGACACCCTTGACCGCGACGATGCCGCCGCGGGCGATCGCCCTGGTCGCCACGTGCAGGGCTTCGTTGCCCAGAACCTTTCCCCAGCGCAGCCGAGGCCCGCAGTCGGGGCAGGCCACCGGCTCCGCGTGGAAGCGGCGGTCGGCTGGATCGTAGTACTCGGCCGAACACCAGGTGCACAAGGGAAAACCGTGCATCGAGGTGCGCGACCGGTCGTAGGGCAGCGACTCGACGATCGTCGCTCGCGGTCCGCAGTCGGTGCAGTTGATGAACGGGTACCGGTAGCGGCGGTCACCGGGGTCGAACAGCTCCGCCAGGCAGGCGTCGCAGGTCGCGAGGTCGGGCACGATCGTGCGTGGCCCGGCCGCGAACCCGCTGCCCAGCACGACAAATCCGGCGTGCCCGACGTTCTCGTGCGGGGTGACGGTGATGTTGTCGACGCGTGCGTTGCGTGGTGCGCGTTCGCGCAGGGCCTGCCGGAACGCGCTGAGCGTGTCCGGCGGCCCGCATGCGGTGATCACGACGTGCCCGCCGACGTTGCGCACGTCGCCCCGGATGCCGAGCTCGGTCGCGAGCCGCAGAACGTGCGGCCGGAACCCGACACCCTGCACGGTGCCGTGCACCTCGATGCGTTCAGTCGCGATCACGCTTCTCCCACCGTTGGCGATGGTCTGTCCCACGAACGTCGCACCTGCGGCATCCCCGTCGTGAGGGGCCTAGGTCCTGCGCGAGCCGGGACCGTTGGGACGCTGACGGGCGATCAGGACCAGGCCGGTGCCGACGAGCAGGGTGAGCAGCCCGCTCAACGCGAGCCGCGTGACGCCGGGTCCGGTCGCGGCCAGTTCCGGTACGCCGCTGGGCGGAGCGGCTGCCGGAGGTGGGCCGTCACGCGAACGTGAAGTGTTGATCCACGTCGCCCGTGGCATGACCAACGCCGCTATCGCCCGCGCCCTTTGGCTGAGCAACAGCTCCGTCAAGGCCCACGTCAGCCGTATTCTCATCAAACTTCGCTGCGACAGCCGCCTCCTTGCCGCGCTGATGGCACACGACGCCGGTTTGATCAATCGTCCGTGAGGCTCGTCCGAGCCTTCCGTGGCAATGGTGACGGTGGTGCCCGCCAGGGCGTCCAGGCTCATCACGGCCTGTGGGGCGCCAGAACTCTGCAGTCGCCGCTGAGCTGCGGGCATTGGGGAGGGCACCGACCTGCGCGGGAACAGGATCGTGCCGAGCGTCATCATGACGATCCCACCCCAGCCCATCGGGGTGCCGCCGTCGTACCACATCACGTCCGCCTCGCTGGGTTGAGCCGCGCCTTCCCGACGCCGACCAGGTGAGTCGCGTCCGACGTGTGCAGCCGGGCCTCGGCCCTGGTCTGGCTCTCGTGCTCGTCGATGAGGACCTCGACACTCCACTTCTTGGCGGTGCTCATGAAGCCTCCTCGTCCCGGGGCCAGGTTGGTGCTCCGCGTGAGGGCGGGCGCAGAGTCCAAGGGCCCGTGCAGGGCGAGCCCGATCGCCCTGTCGACTGTGCGGCCGCAGGCATGATGGTCGACGCATGACCTGGAACCCTGCGGAGGCAGCGGTGGGCGGGTACCGAACTGCACCGCGTCGCCGACGACACGCTGATCGTCGTCACGGTGGGAGACGGGCGTCCGGACCACGTGCGGGGCGGGGCGGCACTGCAAGCAGCGGTGCTGGCGGCCCGTTCGACGGGCGTGCGGGTGCGGCCGATCATCCACCTCATGCACCGCCAGCAGTGGCGGGCCGGCCTGATCGAGCAGCACGAGCTCGCGAGCTTCCCGCAGGCCCTGTTGCACGTGGGTGCCAAGGACCCGAACGGCGCGGGACCAACGACCGCGTCCTCGGGCGCGGCGCGTTCCTGGCGTCGAAACCTGAAGGGAGAAGCGCCATGCGCGCTCGCGACATCATGACCAGCCCGGCGATCACGGTGAAACCGGAAGCAACCGTGCACGAGGCCGCGGCATTGCTGGTTTCGCAAGGCTTCACCGCGCTACCGGTCGTCGACGACGACAAGAGGCTGATCGGCATCGTCACCGAGGCCGACCTGCTGCGCAACGGCTACAGCGACGAGGCAGGCGTCTCCCGCGTGGGCGACGTGATGACCGCACCGGTGGTGGCGATGGAGGGTGACGCGCCGACAACGGTCCTGGCGCGGGCGATGGTCGCTGACCGCGTGCGTTGCCTTCCGATCGTGGATGGTTCCAAGGTCATCGGTGTGGTGACACGGCGTGATCTCGTGCGCGCACTCGCCCGGACCGACAAGGCCATCACCTCCGAGGTCCAGCACGTGCTCGACCTCTACAGCGGCCGAACTCGCAAGTGGACGGTTGTCGTCAAGGACGGTGAGGCGACGATCAGTACCGATGGCACCGAGGAGAAGACCAGACGCGTTCTTGCCAAGCTGGCTCGCTCCGTACGCGGAGTGCTCGATGTGCGCGTGCTGACCGGAGGAGAACGATGAAAGGACCAGCCGCCCGGTCCTGGTCGGTGTCGACGGCTCGTCCTCGGCTCTGGCTGCGGTGAAGTGGGCCGCCCACGACTGTGCTCGTCACCACGCTCCGCTGCGGTTGGTGAACGGCTACTCGGTACCTGCCCGCGGACACCTCGAGATGGTGTTGACGGGCAACGAGATCTGACAGGCGATCGAGGACCAGGCCTACAGGTGGCTGACCGGGGCCGCTGCGGCCGCGCGCCGCTGCGCCCGACGTGGACGTGACCACAGAAAGGGTTTGCCTGTGCGGAACGAGTCTGCTGATCGACGAGTCGCGGAGTGCGCGGCTGATGGTGGTCGGTTCCCCGGGACTCGGCAACGTCACCGGGCTGCTCGTCGGCTCGACCGCGGTCGCCCTGGCGTCCCACGGCAGGTGCCCGCTGGTCGTGGTCCGCGGCACCGAAGTGCCGGGAGATTGGCGATCCTGCTCGTGGGTGCCGGACTCGCCGCTGGGGTGGTGCGCGCGCTGCGGACTGGTGACGCCGGCCAGGTCGGCCGAGTGCTCGTCGGCGCGCTGGTGCAGGTACCGGCGGCGTGGGTGCTGGATGGAGTCGCGGTGGCGCTGTTCGGCGTCGTCGGAGGCGATCTTGCGGGGTACGGCTGGTACGACGGTCCTGCCTGAGCAGGCGACAACCGTGCCGCAGGGACCTATGTCACGACGGAGAGATGGCTAACCGCACTGCCCGACGAGACGTGAACGACAGAGGCTCAAGGGTATGAACGCTGCAGATGTGATGACCAGCCCGGCGATCGTGGTGAATCCCACCACCACGGTCCGCGCGGCGAGCGCGCTGCTGGGTGACCACGGGTTCTCCGCCCTACCCGTGGTGGACGACGACGGCAAGCTGGTGGGAATCGTGTCGGGTGCCGACCTCCTGCTCGCGGGCATGACGCCGGAGACCTCGACGGAGCCGGTGGCGCGGTTGATGCGCAAGGCGGTGATCAGCGCCCCGACGACGGCGACGCCTGCGGAGCTGACGGCGATCATGTTGTCGCAGCGGCTGCGGTGCTTGCCGATCGTGGCGGACGGGCAAGTGCTCGTCGGGGTGGTGAGCCGCAGCGATCTGTTGCGCATCCTCACTCCCGCTGACGCCGTACTCGCAGCACGAGTCGACGCGGCGTTGCGGGCCTACAGCGGCGGTCCACGATGGACGGTGTCGGTGCGGGAGGGCGAGGTCAGCGTGGCCGGTCCGTTCGCGGACGTGGCCGAGCGCAAAGTGGTCGAAGCGCTGATACATACGGTCCCCGGCGTGCGGGGATCACGGGTCGCCTCCTGAGGGACGACGATCCCCTGGTCGCTGGCTCCGCGCCGCTGACCGCAGTGCCCGCCGCGCGAGGCTGAAGTGCATGAGCGACGACGAGCTGCCTCCGTTCGTGGTGGGCGTCGACGGATCACCGGCCGGTGCAGCGGTGTAGCGGTGCTCGGTGTCGTGAACCGCGAGGACCTGCTGCGCGTGCTGACGCCGCAGGACGCGGTCAACGCGGCCAAGGTGAGCAGGGTGCTGGTTTCCGCCGAACATCGCGATCGGTGTGCGGGTTCCGTGATGCGTGCGCGACCCGACGAGCACGGCGACTCCGACCCCGGCGAGCACCGTGGGCGCCAGGAGGTCGCCGGTGGTCCCGTCGAGTGTGCCCGCCAGCAGGACGAGGCCGAGCGCCGCGATCACAGCAGACCCCAGCGACACCCTTTGCTGCGCCACCATCGCGATGACGCCGAGAACCACCACGGCGGCCGGCTACCAGTCGGCGATGACAGGACCGGCGTGGAGCACGTCGACCGCGTCGAGGATGCCGAACACACCGAGTGCGAGCAACACCAGCCCGACCCACAGCCGCACGGGTTTCACTGCTGTTCTTCCTGCCGCTCGACCTCGATCGACCAGTCGTTCGCGAGTGCGGCGATGGCACCGATGGCCGTCACGACAGGTGCGGCGATCGCGGCTACCACACCGGCGGTGACCGGGATCTCCATCACGGTGTGCCCCGTGTCGTTCTTGATGATCAGGCGCCGGACGTTGCCCTCGTGGATGACCTGCTTGACCTTCTCGACGAATGCCTCGCCCCGAAGGCGGTTCTCGGACTTCTGTTCGATGGGCATGGTCCGCTCCCTTCCACGACCACGATGTCTCGGTGCGTGGTGGTGGGGCAGTGACCTTCGGTCATGTGTGAGGGGTCGTCGGTCACCGCCGGCAGGACGGCGTCACGGCGAGATGGTCGACGACGGCACGGAGGTCGCCTCGGTCGCTCAGCAACTGGCGCTGTCTCGTGGCGCCACCGCCGCACTTCCGCAGCCACGACAGGCATTGCTCGACGAAGCCGAGGTCTCCCGCGTCGCGCAGCGCGGGCCGTACGTGGGACACCAGTCGCTCGACCAGGTCCCAGCCCGTGCACTGCCGGCCGGACGCGGCGTCGAGGCACCGGCCGTCCAGCCCCGCCATCGCGGCTCGGGCACACGCGGCCCGCAGCACCGCGTCCGGGGCGCATTCCCTTGGAGTGGAAACCAACGCCGTGCTCACCAGCGCTCGCGTGAGCGCGGCCTGCAGCAGTGCCTCATCGACGGTCGTCGCGACATCCGCGATTCGCACCTCGACGGTCGGGGCGTGCCGGGACGGGCGGACGTAGAAGTAGATCATTCCGGGATCGAGGATCACCTCGGCGTCGACCAGCCGCGCGACGAGATCGTCGTAGTGGGCGGCGCTGCGAAAGTGAGGTGGCACACCGCAGACCGGCCAGCGCGACCACACGGCGGTTCGCCAGCTCGCGTGCCCGGTGTCCCTGCCGTCGAAGAACGGCGAGTTCGCACTCAGCACGAGCAGTGCGGGCAGCCACGGGCGGATGTGGTTGCTCGCCAGGATGGCGTGGTCCGCGTCCGGTACACCGACGTGAACGTGACATCCGCAGACTCCCTGGTCCTCGGTGAGCAGGCCGTAGGTCGCGACCATGTGCTGGTAGCGCTGGTCGAAGGACAACGGAGGCGGGCCCGGCCGCCCCAGCGGTGGTGTGCCGCTCGCGATGAGCAGAGCGCCGTGGCGGCGGGCCGCGCCTGCCAGCGCGGTACGGCCCCGGTCGAGCTCCCTCCGGAGCGACGCCAGGTCGGTGCACACCCGTGACGCGAACTCGGCTTGGGTGGCCGAGAACTCCCCGTGGAAGTTCACATCGGACAGTTCGGCCACGATCGTGGAACCGGCGGGCAGGGGGCGTCTGCTGGCGGCGTCGACGACGAGGTACTCCTCCTCGACGCCCAGGGAGAGGGCGGCGATCATGCGCTGGGTAGGGCGGACGTGGCGAGGTGACCGCTGAACCATCCGCGCGCCAGCGCGGCGAGCACCGTGGTGCTGCAGTAGACCAGGGCCGGGTGGCCTGGCGCCGCCTGCGGCAGCAAGGACGCCGCGACGACCGAAGTGATCACCGCGCCGAGCGTCGACCAGTGGACGCCGACCGCGATACCGCGCAGCCGCCCGAGCGGAGTAGAAGGCAAACGGGTGTTCATGGATCCAGCGTCCCGACTTCGGTCGGTGCTGGGGCAGAGACCGAGGTCCGTCGTGCTCGCGGCAATGGTCCCGCATCAATGCCCACTTCGGGACTCGTCGCCACGCTCGTCATGTGGCGGGGCAACAGGACCAGGAGGGAATCGGCCGCACCCAGCTCTTCCCCGTCGAAGGTCGTCGCGGTGCCGCGGTCGGTGCCGAACACTGCGGCGGTCAACCGCTTGTGCGCCGACGAGGGCCTCGGCTGGTCGACGTGGTTCGGTTGCGTCCCACCGACTCGGACTCGGACTGATCGGTGAAAGCGAAGGCCGCCAGGAAGAAGTTCATCGACGAACACACCCAGGAGGAGAACGGGTGGATCGCCGGGTTCACGGGCGACATCATCTCCTCCCGGATGCCCTCACTCGACGAACCGCTCACGCATCAGGTGCGGACATCGCAGCGCAGCGAGAACACCATCAGCGGCAGGCCGACAACAGCGGGCAGGAACCAGAAGGTCAGGGGGCAGCAGCTGCCACAGCGGCAGACGTGGACCGTCGTCGACGTAGAACGCGGTCAGCATGGCGATGTACGAGCCGCCCATGCCGACGATGTGCCAGGCGAGCCAGCGCGTCCGTCGAGCGGCGACACCCGTGGCGGCCGAGGTGATTGCGACGACGCCCGGTGCGGCCAGGTGCCCACAGGTGTCCCCAGTCGGACACGGCGATCGCAGTACCCGTCAGTGCGACACCTGCAAGCCCGGCCGGGTAGAGCCAGCCCCGGCGCGGGTGTCGGCCGGAGCGCTCGGGGCTCAGCACGGCCGCGGCTCCGGCGATCGTGGCTGTGAGACCCAGCAGAACATGGCAGGCGATGAGGACCTGCATGATCACCAACTCACGACGCCGGTGGTGCCGTCCACCGTGACGATCTGGCCGTCGGACAGCACGCGTGTGCCGTTTCCGGTTCCCACAACCGCGGGGATGCCGTACTCACGGGCAATGAGTGACGCATGGGCTGCGAGGTTGCCTCCATCGGTGACTACCGCCGCAGCGACCGCGAAGAGCGGAGTCCACGCAGGGGTGGTCGTCGGCGCCACGAGCACCTCGCCGGCGTTGAACCGGCCGAGCTCATCGGGGTCGTGCAGGATTCTGACTCGGCCCGTGGCACGTCCTGGACTGGCAGGTTGGCCGATGACCGTGTTCCCCGCGACAGCTGGTGGGCTGTGGGCGGCGCCGGCCTTTGCCATGACGGCGGCGATCATGCGGGATGGTGTGCCCAGCTGCAGTGGTGCCGCCAGACGACGTTGTCGTTGCCAGGCTGCGCGACGCTGCTCGATCGCCGCGTCTGCGGTCCCGTCCAGTTCGGCGCGGATGCAGAAGAAGACGTCGGTGGGATCACCGGTGGCGAGTTCCTCGCCAAGACGAAGAGCGGTCTGGCGCAGCACTGGCCAGCCGAGCGTGAGATCGCGTGCCTGCTGCTCACGGATCACGGCGTAGCGTTGCGCGACATCGAGCAGCGCGTCGAACTTGGTGCGCAACGAAGGTCGGTCGGCGAGCGCGGCCCGGCATCGGCGCTCCGCCGCTTCACGAACTGAGGCCGTCCGCTCCCGCCGAGATTCGTCCACCGCGGACTGTTCTGTCGTCGGGTGGTACCAGTCGAGCGAGTACACCGCGTGCAAGGGCAGGTCGGTCTCGATGTCCGACAGCCCGGCCAGCAGCGCGGCCACGCCGTCGGGAAGCTGTGCGGCGAGGTGTCGCCGGGCGAAACGTGCTAGCGCGGCTTCCATCTTCCAGGCGGCGCCTCCGACGACCGCCAGCAGCCACAGGTACTTTCCCGCGGTGGTGGCGATATCGTCGACTGTGCTGTCCGCGTTGTCTGCCAGCTGTCGGTAGCGCGTGTGCAGTTCGGTCCATCGGGCGTGGAGTTCGCGGAGCAGCGCGGTGTCGGCGGCCGGCGGATTCGTCAGCGGCTGCACCAGGGCGTGCCGTACGAACTGCAGCAGTGTGAACCGACCCTTGAGGACCGCACGGGCCAGCCGTGCGGGAGTGATGATCGGGTGTGGAGTTGTGTAGTACCAGCCGTGGACAAGTTCGTGGCCGAAGGGAAGCGAGGTGCCGACAGTCGCCTGCATCTCGTCGTTGAACCCGGTGATGATGCGGGGGAGGACCCAGTCCGCGAACAGTGGTGTGAGCGGTTCTGGCAGCCATTCGCCGAGTCGGAAGTTGCGCTGCCACAACCCAGGTCCGGGTGCGTGCCAGTCGACCGGATCAGGCAGGGCTGTCATGGGTCGCGCCTGCAGCAGGAACAGCTGCCCGTTCGCGAACGCCCACTCGATGTCCTGCGGCCGCCCGAAATGAGCCTCGACTCGCCGAGCCAGCTCGGCGATCGCGAGAGCCTGATCGGCATCCATGGCCTGTTCGATCATGCGCTCGCACCGCGCGGCGCTGCCTCGAACCGTCCACTGATCGCCGATGGCTTCGCCACCGACGAGCCGCTCTCCCAGACCTCGCACCGCGGTGATCACGGTGTCGTCCCGGTCGCCGGTGAGCGGGTCGGCGGTGAGCGCCACTCCCGCAGCGTCGGCGTTGACCATCGTCTGCACCAGCACCGCCATCTGAGTGGGCGAGTCCCGGTACGCGGTGACGCGCGCCGCGGTCGCCGAAGCTCGGCAGGCGCGAACCGCGTCGGGAAGCCCGTCGCTCTGCACGTTGAGGTACGACTCGTACAAGCCGGCGTACGACGCGTCCGGAAGATCCTCTGCTGAAGCCGACGAACGCACCGCGAACGGCCCATCACCCAGCCGCCTGGCGGCGTCGTGCAGTGCGGAGTCGAGATCTTCGGTGGGGTGCGCGGGCACCACGAAGCCCGGTGGCACGGGGAAACCAGCTGCGGCCAGTTCCGCCAACGTGCCCGCTTTGCCGCCCACGATCGCGCGGTCAGCTTTTGCTACGTGAGGCAAGTCCAGGATATCCACGACCGCCACCGCCTATAGCTAGCATTGCTATATGTAGCGATGCTACTCTAAGCCTTTGAACAGGCAAGTCGTCACTTCGCTAGCGCGCTGGAGTAGCATTGCTACCTATGAGGCCGGAGGCGCTCAAGGGACACCTGGACGCGTTGCTGCTGGCGGTCCTGGAAGCAGGTCCGCAGCATGGCTACGCGGTGATCGACACCGTGCGCGAGGGCAGCGGCGGCACGTTCGACCTGCCGACCGGCACCGTGTACCCAGCGCTGCACCGGCTCGAGCGCTCCGGATTCGTGCACAGCCGATGGGACACCGTCGGTGGTCGACGCCGCCGCACCTACGAGCTGACGTTGGCCGGACGGCAGGCGCTGATGGCCGAACGGGACGTCTGGGACACCTTCTCAACGGCGGTGTCGGCGTTGTTGGCGAGGCGACCATGGCCCACGACCTCGTGACCATCGAGGACTACCTGTCCGCCCTGGCCACTCGCCTTCCCGGCTCGCGTCGAGCACGTAACGCGGTGCTCGACGAACTCCGCGACGGCTTGTCCGAACTTGCCGCCCGCTACAGGGACAACGGCCGCCCATCGCGAGCGGCCGCCGAAGCCGCGGTCGCCGACTTCGGCACCGTCGATCAAGTCGCCGCCGCCTTCGCCGGCGAACTGGTCACTCGGCAGGCCCGCCAGATCATTGCCGCGCTCATCGTCACCGGCCCTTTCGTGGGCGTGTGGTGGCTACTCCTGCTCACGCCTGCCGGTGTCCCCACACTGCCGTTGATCGGCGCGGCTGTCCTCACCGGCCTTCTGGTGCTCGCAACGACCGGTGGCCTGACCCGGTGGCTGCCCTCCACAGCTCCCGCCCGCGCTCTTACCGGCGCGACCACGGTCGTGGTCATGTGCATCGCCGGCGACATCGGCGTGGTCACCACCTTCGCCGTCGGCTCGAATGCGGGCTTCAACGGGCTGGCTGCCGTGGCCGTAGGGGCGAGCCTGGTGCGGCTCGGCTGCAGCGTGCACTTGCTGCGGGCGTGCCTGGGCGCCCGTCGGGCGCTCGACTCGGCTTGAGATCGGCGGCAGGAATCCAGAGGAAAGGCGGTTGCTGATCGGCCTTTTCGGGTTCGCGGCTCTGTCCACCGTCATTCTCAACAAGGCGATGGGCCTGGTCGTGGTGCTCACTGCGCTGCCTGCGCGGATGGCCACGGTGTCGATCGCCGAACTCGGTGCTCACTGGACGGTCGCGCCAACCTGCTCGCCGGGAGCGTGGGCGGGCGCGGCCTGGGCGGTGCGGATGAGCAGCAACGCCGCCCCTCCGGCGCGTTCGATCAGCAAGCCCTCAGGCCATCCCCGCGACCGGCAGCACGAACGGTGTGGACGCTCGTCACCCACCCGGACACCGTCTCAAGAGGACGTCCGCCCCGGTGCATCACCTCACACGTGGCCGATCCTGGTCGGTCGTGAGATGGGTCAGGAACCAGTCGCGGGCGAGCCGCGCTGCTTCGTCGAGGGTTCCTGGTTCCTCGAACAGGTGGCCGGCGCCGGGGACGACGGTGAGTTCGCTGGGGCAGCGCAGGTGTGTGCGGGCTTCGCGGTTGAGGTCGAGCACGAGGGGGTCGTGACTGCCGACGATCAGCAATGTCGGGGTGCGCACCCAGGGCAGTCGGTTTCCTGCGAGGTCGGGGCGGCCGCCGCGGGAGACGACGGCGGTGATGTCGGTGCGCGGGTCGGCGGCGGCTCGCAGTGCGGCGGCGGCGCCGGTGCTGGCGCCGAAGTAGCCGATCCGCTGGTGTTCGCAGCCGGGTTGGGTGCGCAGCCAGGCGGTGGTGTCGACGAGGCGGTGGGCGAGCAGCGGGATGTCGAAGACGAGGCTGCGTCGGATTTCCTCCTCTGGGGTGAGGAGGTCGAACAGCAGTGTGCCGAGCCCGGCTTGGTTGAGGATCCTGGCGACGTGGCGGTTGCGGGGGCTGTGCCTGCTGCTGCCGCTGCCGTGCGCGAACACCACGAGTCCGGCGGTGTCGCGGGGCATGGTGAGGTGGCCGCCGAGAGGAACTCGCCCGGCGAGCACCTCCACGTCCTCGTCACGGGCGGGCGGATCGGCCTCGGTGGTCACCGGGTCCGGGACGGCGGCCGACTCGGTGGCAAGGCGCAGCAGTTCCACGACCTCGGCGTCGGTGGTCTGCCGGAAGTCGTCGTACCACTGGCCGACGGCGAAGAACCAGGACGGAGTCTCCAGGCACACCACGTTGTCCGCTTCGGTGCGCAGCGCGGCGAGGGCGTCGGGTGGGGCGACCGGCAGCGCGAGGATCACCTGCGCGGCTCCCTGTGCTCTGGCCACCTGGCATGCGGCGCGGGCGGTGGAGCCGGTCGCGGCGCCGTCGTCGACGACGATCGCGGTGCGGCCAGCCAAGGAGATCCGGGGGCGGTCGCCACGGAAGTGGTGCGCGCGGCGGTCGAGCTCGGTGCGTTCGCGCGCTTCGACTCCCTCCAGCTCTACGGGCGTGATCCGGCAGGCGCGCAGGACACGCGGGTCGGTTCCGGGTACACGACGTCGCGGTATCTGGAGCCCGGCGCGGCCCATGTCTCGTTGCCGGTCCGAGTGTTGGTCGTGGAGAACGCGTCGTCGCCGGGCGGCGCTGGTTGAGGACATTGCTGCTTCAGCAGGCCATGATCTGGACGGCCCACGTGCCGTCGGGACGGAGGTCCGCGGTGAAGTCGACGGCGGCGTCACCTCGACCGATGGCCCCGTCGCCGTCGGGGTTCCAGGCGACGACCCCCCATCTGATTTCCGGTAGCTCGGTGAAGAGCACGCCGCCGCGGGAGTCGCAGCCGCGGTTGGCGATGTCGACGTACTGCACGCGCAGCAGCGTCTCGGCGACCAGCCGGGAGTCCTTGGGAACGGCGGCGATCGGCGGGGTTTGGGCGGCGATGGCTCGGGTCGCTGCGAGGTCCGCATCAAAACGTGCCGCCGCGGCATGCCCATTGCCCAGTTCGCGCAGCAGGGTCTTGGTGGAGTCGTGTGGTGGGCCGGGCGGTGTGGTCTCGAACGAGTTCATGGCGTTCCGGCGAGACGCCAGATCGCTGTAGACCAGGATCACCGACTGCTGCAGATCGTGGGGCAGGCCAGCGGGGATGGCTCGGGCGGCTGGAGCCAGGTCCGCGGCGGTCACCAAACGCGCGACCTCGGGTCCGATGCCTGCCCAAGGTGGACCGGCGGCGTTGATGGCGGCGGCCGCGTCGTGCAACTGCTTGTCCAGGCTGGCCGCTGCGGACAGGAACGCTGCGAGATCCTCGACGGCACTGGGCCGGTTCGTGGTCGCGGTGATCGTCGATGTCGCGGTCGTCTGGCCAGTCGTGGTCGGAGCCGGGCCAGTCGGTGACGGGTCCTGCGCACCAGGCGTGACGTTCCGGTCGCCGCGCAACATCACGAGCAGGGTGACGGTGCTGATGATGATCGTGACTACAACGGCTGCGGCAATGACGACGCCACGTCGAGTGCTGTGCCCGCGTGGTTGCTTGTCCTGCGCAGGTAAACGGCGGTCAGGTTCATGTTTCGTCATGACTCCAGCCTGAACTCGCCGCGCAGGCCGCTACAGGGCTGACGGTCCGGCGGTGCTTGGCCCAAAGTCCCAGTGCGGGGCCCCTTCCCAAGTCCCGCTGGCGCGCGCACTCCTTGTGCCGCACGACCGACGCCGGACATATTCCGCGTCTCGAGGCAAGTCCCGGCCGTGGTGACCGACAACGGCTGAGCAAAGCGCTGTGCCCCAGCGTGCCGACCGCATCATCACACCACGTCTTCTCGATGAAGTTGTCGACCGGGATCAGGGGATGCGAGAGACGTTGGCAGACAGGCGAAAAACGATGGCGAGGGCCTTCCGGCTACCAGGCGGAGGACGTTCGGTTCTGAGCGCCGATTCTCGTCAGCGGTCGTATTGAGGCGTGGATACGGCGGTGGAGCGGCGGAGGGCACATGAGTTGTTCGTGTGCACGGAGACGGTACTTCCGTTCGTTCGCCCTGTGGTCGCGGACTCGTGGCTGAGGTGCGTCACGGCGTGCGTGAGTCGGGACGACCGCCGTCCCTGTCTCGCCGGGACTGTCGGGCGGTGGGGGCGGGTTCCGCGGACCGATGTCGGGCACACCGAGGACCTTCGTCCTTGCTGTCCGGACCCGTGCCACTCCAGCCTGGAGGCATGGGTTGGGAACCGATCAGGAAACGTCCTGCCGGGACTGTGACGCCGAACCTGCTGGATTACGAGCGAACCTGCTCGGACTTCAGCTGGGAGAGTGCGCGGCGGCAGCTCACCGGTTTGCCCGGTGGTGGGCTGAACATGGCGTACGAGGCGGTGGACCGGCACGCGGCCGGTCCGTTGCGGGACAAGGTCGCGTTGCGTTGCCGGGATCGCGCAGGGCACACCACGGAGCTGACCTACGACGAACTCAGGCGTGCCACCAACAGGTTCGCGAACGTGCTCCGGTCACTGGGTGTCGGCAAGGGTGATCGCGTGGCGACGCTGCTCGGTCGAGTGCCGGAGCTGTATGTCACGGCCATCGGCGCGGTGAAGAACACGAGCGTGTACGCGCCGCTGTTCTCCGGGTTCGGGCCGGAGCCGGTGCGGGAACGCCTGCGTCTCGGTGACGTCCGGGTGCTGGTCACGACGCCGCAGTTGTACCGGAAACGGGTTGAGCAGTTGCGGGATTCGTTGCCGGCGCTGGAACACGTGCTGGTGATCGGCGACGCCCTGCCCGGCACCCGGTCGTTCGCCGAGGTGATGGCGGAAGCGAGTGACGAGTTCACCATCCCGCCGACGTCACCGGACGACATGGCGCTGCTGCACTTCACGAGCGGCACCACGGGAAAGCCCAAGGGTGCGGTGCACGTGCACGGGGCCGTGCTGGCGCATCACGTCACCGCCGCCTACGCGCTCGACCTGCACACTGACGACGTCTACTGGTGCACGGCGGATCCAGGCTGGGTGACCGGTACCTCGTACGGCATCATCGCGCCGCTCACGCACGGCGTGACGATGATCGTGGACGCTTCGGACTTCGATGCGCACGGCTGGTACGAGGTGCTGCAGGACGAACGCGTGACGGTCTGGTACACCGCGCCGACCGCGTTGCGCATGCTGATGCGCTCCGGTGCCGAGCTCGCCAAGCGGTACGAACTCTCGGCGTTGCGGTTCGTCGCGAGCGTCGGAGAGCCGCTGAACCCGGAAGTCGTGGTGTGGGGCCAGGAAGCGCTGGGCCTGCCGGTGCACGACAACTGGTGGCAGACCGAGACCGGCGCCATCATGATCAGCAACTACGCCGCGGAGGACATTCTGCCCGGTTCGATGGGCCGGCCGATGCCCGGCGTCGAGGCCGGGATCGTGATGGGCGACGGCGGACGCGTGGTGGAGGTGCGCGACCCGGAAGCGGTCGGCGAGCTGGCGCTGAGGCCGGGCTGGCCGTCGATGTTCCGCGGCTATCTGCACGATGACGGGCGCTACGCGAAGTCCTTTGTGGATGGCTGGTATCTCACCGGTGACCTGGCCCGCCGCGACCCCGACGGCTACTACTGGTTCGTCGGCCGGGCCGACGACGTGATCAAGTCGGCGGGCCACCTCGTCGGGCCGTTCGAGGTGGAGAGCGCACTGATGGAGCACCCGGCGGTTGCCGAGGCGGGGGTGATCGGCAAGCCAGACTCCGTCGTGGGCGAGGTCGTGAAGGCGTTCGTGACGTTGCGCGAGGGCAACGATCCGACCGAGGACCTGCGGACCGAGCTGATCGCGTTCGGCCGACGGCGGCTGGGTGCGGTGGCGCCCAAGGAGATCGCGTTCGACCAGCACCTGCCGCACACCCGCAGCGGCAAGGTGATGCGCAGGCTGCTGAAAACGAGCTGATGCGGCCCGAGTTCGCCGACGACGAACTGGGGGCGCTGGAGTCCGAGGGGTCGTGCCCAGACGTTCGGCTCCGGTCCACTCGCGACGGTCGTGCTGGACCTGCTGTCCTTGCCGATCTAACTCGTGAGCGCGACGACGGTCGTCTGATCGGCGAAGAAGCCCTGGGCCGCGGCGAGGCTCGCCCGGCACGCGCGGACGATCTGCTGGGTGGCGGCGCCCCTGGGAATTTGGTGGCACTTTTCGCAGCACACCAGGACGTCACCGGTCAGCTCGTTGACGCCGACCGAGGCAGTCGACGAGCAGTCGCGGCACCAGCGGTGCCCGGTGACCTTGATGACGTGGTCCGCGGAGTGCACGCAGTGGTGCAGCCACCGGCGGTGAAGCCGGCAGGAGACGCGCTCCAGCGGGTTGAGGCCGAGTTCCTCTGCCGCATCCTCCTCGGCGAGCATCGCGGCCAGGCGACGGTCGCGGACGTCCGCGTAGCGTTCCTGGCCGGTGATGAGGAGGGGCGTGGTCATGGCGTTCTCCCTGGATTCGAAGTCTGTTCCAGACTTCTCCCGCGCACCGGCCGCGAACACCGCACTGGGACTCCACTTCGACTGAGACCACGTGCTCGTCGGTGTCGAGACGTTGGTCCCTGGGGATCGCCGCGTCCACCCGGAAATCTTGGCACCGGAGGTGGACCATGACCGCGAGACCGATGACCAGACTCGTCCATCAGGCCTTCCCCCACCGCAACGAGCTCGCGACGACCGGCGACCGGATCGAAGGCGTGCTGCTGGCGCTCGGCGTCGCGGTGTCGCTGCTCGCGGTTCCGGTCGCGGCTGCGACAGGTTCCGAGACGTACGCGAACGATCGGGCGCGGGTTGCCGTCGAGCACGTGGACGCCTTCCTGATCGAGAATGCACCGATCACGATCGGCTCAACCGAACGCGGTGGCGTCGTCGAGTCGGCACCCGTCCTCGCGAGGTGGCGGCTGCGGGACGGCAGCACCCGCGAAGGTGTGGTGCAGGCGCACTACGACGCGAAGGCCGGCGCCACGGTGCCCGTCTGGATCGACGAGAGCGGCGGGGTGACGGACCCCCCGATGACGAACTCAGGCGCCGCGGTCAACGGGATCATCCTCGCCTTCCTGCTCTGGAGCGCGGTAACGGGCGCGATGGCGCTGCTGTACGTGGCGACGAGGTTCACGCACACGCGGATCCGGCTGCACCAGTGGGCGAACGAGTGGCAGCGGATCGCCCCGGACTGGACCGGACGGTGAACCGGGTGACCGTTCCGATCGGACATTCGAACGTGGTGGTCGTCGGCCTGGACGGTTCGGACTCTGCCCAGCGGGCCGTTGCCTGGGCGGCGCAGGAAGCCGTCCGGCGCGATGCGTCACTGCGCATCGTGCACGCCGAGCTGCCACTTCCCGCCGACGCGCTCGACATGACAGGCATGGCCCGCAGCGCGCTGCACGACGAGGCCATGGCATGGGTGCAGAAGGCCATCTCGGAGGCGAACGAGGTCGCGCCGGGCGTCGAGGTCCAGGTGCGGGTCGAGGTGAACACGCCCGCGTGGCTGCTAGAGCAGGAGTCGGCGGCCGCCGCCCTCGTCGTGGTGGGATCGCGAGGCCTCGGCGGCTTCACCGGTCTGCTGCTCGGTTCGGTCGCTGTCGCGTTGTCGTGCCACGCGAAGTGCCCGGTGGTCATCGTCAGGGGCGCCGATCCAGTGCTGGACGGACCCGTCGTCGTCGGGGTCAACGGTTCCCCGCAGAACTGGCACGTGCTGGACCGGGCGTTCGAGGAAGCCGTGGCGAGGGGCACCTCACTGGTCGCCGTGCACGCCTGGCGCCCGCCGATGCGCAACGCGCGGATTGCCGAGACCGTAGGCATCGTGTGGTCAGAGCTCGACTCCGTCCGCCACGCGCTCGTGAAGCAGCGGCTGGAGGCCTGCGCGGACCGGCATCCCGGCGTGCGGGTCGAGTCGCACGTCGTGCACGGCTCACCCGCCCAGCGGCTCGTGGAGCACTCCGAAGGCGCCTCACTGCTCGTGGTCGGGTCCCGCGGCACGGGCGGCCTCAGAGGGCTGATGCTCGGTTCGACGAGCCAGTCGGTTCTGCGCCACGCACTATCGCCGGTGCTTCTCGTGCGACCCGGACTGGACGAACAGACGGACGAGGCTCTCCTGGACGGTTAGCGCGCGGCGAGGACGCCCAGGACCAGCGGAACCGTGGATCGGGATGTGTTGGTCCTGGCCGAGTCACCGAGGTGGAGGCGAGGACCGGTGACCTGCGGCATGCGAACAGGAAGGTCCCCAGGCCGAAGTGACCTTCGGCCCTGAAGGTTCGCTTCCGCCCGGTCGACCCTGTCGGAGTTCCCCTCGGACGACACTGGAGAGATCCGTGACGGCACTGGTTCCCACCCCGATCGAGGTTCGGCCTGGCCCCGCGCGCACGAGGCGCAAAGGTTCGGCGTTGCTGGGGTTGTTCCGCACCACCGACCACAAGCAGATCGGCGTCATGTACCTGGTCACCACGTTCGCCTTCTTCATGGTGGGCGGGGCGATGGCGATGCTGATCCGGGGCGAGCTGGCGCGGCCGGGTCTGCAGTTCCTGTCCGCGGAGCAATATAACCAACTGTTCACCATGCACGGCACGGTCATGCTGCTGCTCTACGCGACGCCGAGTGTGTTCGGGTTCGCCAACTTCGTGCTGCCGCTGCAGATCGGCTCACCAGACGTCGCGTTCCCCCGGCTGAACGCGTTGTCGTTCTGGCTGTTCCTGTTCGGCGGGCTGCTGATGCTGGGCGGGTTCGTCACGCCGGGTGGCGCCGCCGACTTCGGCTGGTTCGCGTACGTCCCGCTGTCCGGCGCGGAACATTCGCCCGGGGTCGGCGCGAACCTGTGGATCGTGGGTGTCGCGGTCGGTGGTCTTGGCACGATTCTCGGCGCGGTCAACATGGTCACGACCGTGGTGTGCCTGCGCGGTCCCGGTATGACGATGTGGCGGATGCCGGTCTTCACCTGGAACATCCTGGTCACCAGCATCCTGGTGCTCGTCGTCTTCCCGATCCTGACGGCAGCGGGGTTCGGCCTGTTGGCGGACCGGCTGCTCGGGGCGCACGCCTTCGACCCGGCCAACGGGGGAGTCGTGCTGTGGCAGCACATGTTCTGGTTCTTCGGCCACCCCGAGGTGTACATCCTGGCGCTTCCCTTCTTCGGCGTGATCTCCGAGATCGTCCCGGTGTTCTCCCGCAAACCGGTCTTCGGCTACAAAGGACTGGTCTGGGCGACGCTCTCGATCGCCGCGCTGTCGCTCGCGGTGTGGGCGCACCACATGTATGCGACAGGCGCGGTGTTGCTGCCGTTCTTCGCGTTGCTGACGTTCCTCGTCGCCATTCCGACCGGGATCAAGTTCTTCAACTGGATCGGCACGATGTGGAGGGGGCAGCTCACGTTCGAGTCGCCTATGCTGTTCTCGATCGGGTTCCTGGTGACCTTCCTGTTCGGCGGGCTGAGCGGCGTGCTGCTCGCCGCGCCACCTCTGGACTTCCACGTCTCGGACACCTACTTCGTGGTGGCGCACTTCCACTACGTGCTGTACGGGACGATCGTGTTCGCGACCTTCGCCGGGATCTACTTCTGGTTCCCGAAGATCACCGGCAGGATGATGGACGAACGCCTGGCCAAGCTGCACTTCTGGACAACGTTCGTCGGGTTCCACCTCACCTTCCTGGTGCAGCACTGGCTCGGCAACCAGGGCATGCCCCGCCGCTACGCCGACTACCTCGCCACGGACGGCTTCACGACGCTCAACACGTTGTCGACCATCGGTGCCTACGTTCTCGGCGCCTCGACGCTGCCGTTCATCTGGAACGTCATCAAGAGCTACTGGTACGGCGAGGTCGTCACGGTCGACGACCCGTGGGGCTTCGGCAACTCGCTGGAGTGGGCGACCTCGTGCCCGCCGCCGCGGCACAACTTCACCGAGCTGCCCCGAATCCGTTCCGAGCGGCCGGCGTTCGAGCTGCACCACCCGCACATGGTCGAGCGGGCCTGGCGTGAGGCGCGCGCGGGTCTCACTGGTCGGCAACGGCCCGGCGACGATCACGACGACCACGGCTGAGCCGTGGCCGATGTGCTGCCTTCCGCGGATTGTCGGTGGCGAGTGACAGGATGCGATCATGACTGACGAAATGCCCGACGGGGAACAGGAACTCCGGAACTCGCGGGGACGGCCGCGGGTCATCGCCCACAACTCGAGCTCGGTGGACGGGCGGGTCACGTTGTCGCCGGGCGTGCTGCTGATGACCGACGAGCGCTGGCCGGTCTACAGCGGGTCCGGGTACGCGGACGTCAAGCGGCGCCATCATCCCCAGGTCATTCTGGAGGGCAGTGGATCGTTCGTCACCGACCACCAGGAGGTTCCGGAGTTCCCGCCGTCGAAGGAAACGGCTCAGGAACTGCGGCAGCACCACCTTCCGGACCACATCACCGCGCTGGCGACCGACGGGTGGCTGGTCGTTCCGGACAGCCGCGGGCGGGTCCGCTGGGTCTACAAGCAGTTCCCCGGTCCGGACTGGAGCGGATGGCATCTGCTCGTGCTGGTGGCGGAAGCGACGCCCCTGGAATACCTGTCCTACCTTCGGCACGAGGGAATTCCCTACCTGCTGACCGGTGATCGTCACGTCGATCTGGAGACGGCACTGGACGAGCTCGGCGGCCGGCTCGGAGTCCAGACCGTCGTCTCCACCGGTGGCGGACGCCTGAACGGGGCGCTGCTGCGCGCCGGGCTGCTGGACGAGATCGAGATCGAGTTCGTGCCGATCGCCGTCGGCGGCACGACCACCCCCGCCCTGTTCACCGCCACCGACCTGCCGCCAGCCGCATCGCCGACGCCGCTGCGGTTGATCGAGGTCGAGCAGCGCTCCCGCGATCGAGTGCTGTTGCGCTATCAGGTCCTCGACCACAAGAGCTGACGTGATCACGCGACTGGAGGAGGACCTCTACCCGGCACCCGTCTGACCGAGGCTCGCAACCTCCTGATGAGCCTCGGCGATAGGGCCAGTGACTTCCGGTTCATGGTTCGCGACAGGGCCGGCCGGTTCACCGCGTCGTTCGATACCGTTCTCGCGGACGCCGGTATCGACGTCGTGAAGATCCCGCCGCGGTGCCCGCGGGCGAACTGCTACGCCGAACGTTTCGTCGGCACCGTCAGACGCGAGCTCACCGATCGACTGCTCATCATCAACGAGCACCACCTCAAGTCAGTGCTGAACCGCTACGTGTCCCACTACAACCAGCGGCGGCCACATCAAGCGCGACACCACACCCCACCGCGACCCGATCACCCGATCGCAATGCCCAGCCGTAGGTCCGTGCGACGCCGGAAAGTACTCGGCGGCTTGATCAACGAGTACGAACCTGCGGCAGCCTGATCGGCCAGGTCAGAGCCACCGGACCGCGTTTTGGCACCCCACACGCGGCCAGCAAGGTCAGTCCGGCGACATAGGTTGTCAGCAAGCCGATGGCGAACAGAGCGGTGCCGGACAACCGGAGATGCCACCGCGGCTTGCTCAGCTTTGTGGCGAATTCTGGGTCTTCTTGCGCGAGGTGTTGTTCTATCGCGTCCAGCTCACGCTTCTCGTGCTCGGTGAGTCCCACCTTGCCTCCCGGTTCTGAGGTGCCCGGTTCCTTGCCTGCGCGCGCCGCACATACGGGCGCAGTGTGCGTTCCCACCAACTCAGAGCCTGATCGGAGTCGGGGAAGATGTCCAGTGCGTCACCCAGCAGTTCGGCGCCGCCGAGTGCGAGCGAGACGCAGCGCTCGGCGTGCGGTCCGAGGTACCACGCGGCGTCACCGATCAGCACGATTCGCCTGTGCACCCATCGATCTGTCCGCGCCCAGCCGCTGCTCGGTTCACCGTCCACTCGCGACACGAGTTCGGGTACGAGCCAGCCGAGGTCGGCGAACTGCTGCTGCCAGGGGGTGCCCGGTGCGTGCCGCCAGGCGAAGGACACGGCGGACTGCTTGTCCCGCAGGGGATGCAGTCGAAGGGATCTGGTGGCGAGATGCATCGACACGGCACACGACGAAGCCAGCTCGATCCGGCCGGACAGCGTCGACCAGCGCGGCAGATCGTCGTCAGGAGGGGAGAAGACTGCGTCCCTGATGGCGGAGCACGCTCCGTCGGCACCCACGACCAGGTCGAACCAGTCCTCGTCGCCGTTGGCGAACGTGGCGGTGACGCCGCAATCGTCCGCGACGAGATCAGGCACGCGCGTGTCGTGGCGGCGCGCTGCCTCGCCGATGACGTCGTTCAGCACGGCGACGACGTCGTCCCGGTCCAGCACGGGGTGCCGTGGAGAAGGCTTGGGGTGTACCGCGAGCGGTACGCCGGCGCTGTCGACCTGGACGAGAGCGCACCGGGGTTGGCGTCGTTGGGTGAGTGCCGGCAACAGACCCAGCCGGCGTGCCGCGTCGAGGCCGAAGTCGGTGAGAGCCGCGGGAACTCCGTCGAATCGCGGGGGAGTGCCGGTGGTCAGCACAGTGACGTCCCAGTCGCTGCGCAGCAGACGGTAGGTGGTGGCGAGGCCGCTGGTGCCCTCGCCTACGACGAGCGCTCTTCTGGTGAGCATGACTTCCCCTTCGCGCAGGACATCGTCACGCCGACCAGCCTTCCCGGCACACCGCTGTCCAGGATAGGCGGTCGGGTTCGTCCCGGAAACCGCTTCTCGGCTCAGGCTCGGAGAAACCTCGGCGCGGTGTGGTTGTAGGCTGTCCCCAGGTGTGCCGGGAAGCCTGGTCGGCGTCGTGAATGACGCCGTCTTCGAGGAGCTTTCATGGACACCGCCGTCGCCGGTACGGCCATCGGACCGATGGTCATCGCCGCAGTGGATCAGTACGAGGAACACCCGCTGGTGCGGGACGAGTTCGCGGCGCGCATCCTGCCCGCTTCCGGACGGTTGGCGGTGGCTGCCGCCCGCTGGCGACCTGTGCGCAAAGCGTTGTTCGCCGCGACGGAGAAGAAGATTCCCGGGTTGTGGGCGAGCATGTTGTGCCGCAAGCGCTACATCGACGAGCAACTGGATGCCACGGATGCTGATGTCGTCGTGGTGCTTGGTGCAGGGTTCGACACGCGCGGCTGCCGGTCGCGCGGCAGGCGGGTGTTCGAGGTCGACCTCCCGCCCAATGTCGAGAGCAAACGAGCCCGGTTGCGCGCGATCTTCGGCGACGTTCCGCCGGACCTCACCCTGGTCCCCATCGACTTCGAGACGCAGCACCTGGACACGGTGCTCGCTGACCACGGCTACCGTGCGGACCTGCCGACGCTGTTCATCTGGGAAGCGGTCACGCAGTACCTGACCGAGGACGCTGTTCGCGCGACGTTCGGCTTTATGGCGCAGGCGCCTGCGGGCAGCGAGCTGGTGTTCACGTTCGTGCGCAAGGACTTTCTCGACGGAACCGCGTTGTTCGGTGGCGAGTCGGCTTACCGCGAGTTCGTGGGCAAGCGCCGGATGTGGAAGTTCGGGCTGCTGTCGGACGAGGTGGCGGGCTTCCTGGAGCCGTACGGATGGGCCGAGGTCGAGCAGCTGGGGCCGCGCGAGTTCACCGAGCGGTACGTCGCGTCCTCGGGGCGCTCGTTGCCGGTGAGCGAGATCGAACGCACCGTGCGTTGCGCCAAGGTTGCCCGCTGATGGCACCGGTGATCGAGGCGCGTGGACTGACCAAGCGCTACGCCACCGTCGTGGCAGTGGACGAGCTCGACCTCCGCATCACCGCGGGGGAGATCTACGGGTTGCTCGGCCTCAACGGCGCCGGCAAGACCACGACCATCCGGATGCTGCTCGGCATGGTCCGGCCGACCAGCGGAGTTGTCCGGGTGCTGGGTGCCGCGGTCCGGCCTGGCGCACAGGCTGCGTGGTCGAGGGTGGGTTACCTCGTCGAGACACCCGCCGCCTACCCGGAGCTCACGGTGCGGGAGAACCTGGCGGTGGCGGCGCGCCTGCGTGCCCTGCGTGGATCGCACCACGTCGACGAGGTCATCGAGCGGCTGAGGTTGACCGCCTACGCCGGCCAGAGCGCGCGGACGTTGTCGCTGGGCAACGCGCAACGACTCGGCCTGGCCAAGGCGCTGCTGCACAAACCCGATCTGCTGATCCTCGACGAACCCGCGAACGGCCTGGATCCCGCCGGTGTTGCGGAAATCCGCGACCTGCTGCGCGAACTGAGTCAGGAGCACGGGGTGACCGTGGTGTTGTCGAGCCACATCCTCACCGAGGTCACGCGGCTGGCGACGCGCATCGGCGTCATCCACCGCGGGCGGCTGGTCCGCGAGCTGGAGGCGGGCGATCTCACCGCACACCTGCGTCAGCGGCTCAGCGTGTCGGCTCGTGACCTGGAAGCGGCCGAGCTCGCGCTGATCGCCGCGGGCTTCATCCCGATCAGATCCGCCGCTGACGATCTCGTCCTGGCCGACGCCCGAGCGGTGCGGGAACCCGATGCGGTCGCCACCGCGCTCGTCGCTGCCGGTTGCCCGCCGACCCGCCTCGTCGTCGAGCAGGACGACCTGGAGACCTTCTTCCTGCGGGTGGTGGAAGCGTGATCAACGCCCTGGCGACCGAGATCCTCAAGGCGCGCCGGTCCCACGTGCCGTGGGTGACCGCTGTCGCGTTCACCGTCGCCGCGGCGGTCGGCGGGCTGTTCATGTTCATCCTGCAGGACCAGGACCGTGCCCGCTCTCTCGGCTTGATCGGGACCAAGGCCGCGCTGGTCGGCGGTGAGGCGGATTGGCCGACGTACTTCGCCTTCCTCGCCCAGACCACCGCGGTCGGCGGCATGCTCGTCTTCGGCCTGGTCTCGGTGTGGCTGTTCGGGCGCGAGTTCAGCCAGAACACCGTCAAGGACCTGCTGGCGCTGCCCACCTCCCGCACCACCATCGTCGCGGCGAAGTTCGTCGTGGCACTGGCGTGGTGCCTGATTCTGGCCGTGCAGCTGGTGCTGCTCGGTTTGCTGATCGGCGCGGTGCTCGGACTGCCGGGCTGGTCTGGTGAAGTGGCGGCTTCGGGCGTGGCGATGATCGCCGCGACCGCGGTGATGACGATGCTGCTCACCACGCCGGTAGCCCTCGCGTCCAGTGTGGGCAGGGGATACCTGCCGGGCGTCGGCGTGATGATGACGGCCGTGTTCTGCGCGCAGGTCGTCGCCGCGCTCGGCTACGGCCAGTACTTCCCGTGGTCGGTACCGGCGTTGTTCAGCGGACTGGCCGGTCCGGACCGGGTCTCGCCAGGACTGTTCGGCGTGCTGCTGGTGGTGCTGGTCGGAGCGGCGGGAGTGGCGGCGACCGCGCTGTGGTGGCGCAACGCCGATCAGGATCGCTGAGCCCGGTGTCGTTCCCACAGCCAGCCGAAGCGGTCGATCCGCCACAGCTGGGCCACGACGACCATCGTCGTGCCGAAGATCGTGGGCCAGACCTCCAGGGCGATCAGGCCCCAGAGGATCATGCCGAACCCGATGAGGCCGAGGGTGACCAGCAGCCGCAACACCTTGCGGTGGTCCGGTGGCACCAGATCGCGGTCCTGCAGCCAGGCGCGTTCGCCGTAGATGCCGCGTGCTGCCCAGCTACGTGGTTCGCACACCGGCGGGAACGCCCTGGGGTTGATGAACAACCAGATGACCACAGCGCCTGTCGGCACGAGACTCCACCAGCCGATCCACGTGCGGCTCCAGATCGCCAGCAGTGCCAAGGGAATCGCGGCGAACCTCGTCCAGACGCTCCACGGGTTGGCGTGTCGCTGCCATGCCTCGTCGGTCATGCCGAAGGTCTTCGCCACGCGGTCAGCTACGTCCATTGCGGATCCTCTCCAGTTCGCGCACCGCGACGCCGACACCGTTCTCCGCGCGGACTTGCTCGCCGAGCTCGGCGGCGCGCTGCCGGATGGCGGGATCGTTCGCGGCGTGCGTGATCGCTTCGGCGAGCGCGGTGACGGCGAGCTTCTTGTGGGGAAGTGGTTGCGGGGCAACACCGACGGCGTGCATTCGCTGTGCCCAGTGGGGTTGATCGGCGACGAACGGACAGACGACCTGCGGCACACCCGCGGCCAGCGCCGCGGCGGTCGTCCCTCCACCGCCGTGGTGCACCACCGCGGCCACGTTGCCGAACAGCCAGTCGTGCGGTGCCTGATCGATCACGAGGACGTCGTCTGACGAGCGTGCGGCAAGGCCACCCCATCCGGTCGCGATGATCGCCCGCACCCCCGCCGCCCGGACGGCCTCGGCGACGATGTCACCGGTGCGCCGGGCGTCTCGTCCGGCCATGCTGCCGAATCCGATGTACACCGGCGCCGGCTCGGCCTCCAGGAACGCCTTCAGGGCGGCGTCGGGTGTCCAGGTCTTGGCGCGTGGCAGGTACCAGAAACCGGTGGTGCGCACGGATTGCGGCCAGTTCGGATCGACCGGCGTCACGAGTGAGCTGAACGCCTGCAACACCACCGCGTGGCCAGGGCCGCGACCGCGCGGCAGGCCGAGATCGTTGACACGCCAGGCGTTGACGATGCCCGAATAGGCACGCAGGGTGGCCGACACCGTCAGGTAAGTGGCGCGGTTGAGAAACCTCGGCACTCGAGGCAGCGGCACCATCGGGCACGGGAACTCCGACGTGGGCACCCAGCCGGGCTGGAGCGTGGCCAGCACAGCCGGCACGCGGAGCAGTTCGGCCGCGTGCTGCGCGGGCACGCTCGGTGTGTGCACGAGCAGATCCGCGCCGCAGGACCGTGCGACCGCACCGACATCGCGCAGCACGTCCGCCATCAACGGCTTGATGCGCCGGATCGTCGAGATCGCCGTGATCTTGCCTCGGACACCGCGGTACCCGCTCTCGATCGCCTTCACCATGGCCGGGTCGCGGAGCAGCCGGTTCGGTCCCTCGTCGAGCGGCGCGAACTCCACATCGTGCGCGGCAGCGCTGTCGGCGAACGACTCCGGCGCAGCCAGCACAGCGTCGTGACCCGCCTGCCGGAGAGCCACCGCAAGCGCTAGAAACGGTTGCACATCACCACGTGTGCCGTGGGTGACCAGCAACGCCCTCACGGCCGTGTCCTTTCGCCGATCGCGGTGAACGCGGCCAGCCAGCGGTCGTCGGCGAACAGTCCGTGGGTGAGCATTTCCAGACCGGCTCGGGCGCCACGCACCGCGGTCGCGGTCTCTGCCGGGTCGCCGCCGAGCAGGCGGCCAACGTGGTCACCGAGCACCAGTGGTGCCAACAACCACGACACGTAGGTGACGGCTCGCGCCCGAGCGTCCGCGGACTCGTGCACCCAGCCTTCCTCTTCGCCGGTGGCGAGCCACGCCTCGGTGCGTTCGACGATCTCGGCGAACAAAGCACCGGCCGCAGGCGTGTCATCAAGCAACGCCCTCGCCAAGTAACGCCGGACCGGTGTCGCCGCCTGCAGAATCTCGCCCAACGCTTCGGTGGCGGCCTCGCCGCCGCTGCGGATCGAGTCGAGAACGTAGTCGTCGCACGCCTGCCGGAGCCCTTCCTTGGAACCGAAGTGGTGCACGACCAACGCCGGTGACACTCCCGCATCCGCGGCCACCGCGCGGACCGAGGTTCCGGCGATGCCGTCGGTACCGAACCGGGCGAGTGCCGCGTCGCGGATACGAGCCCGCGCTGTCAGATCGGAGGCTGAACGCATGTTCTGATTATTGAACAGTTGTTCAGTCGCTGTCCAGGCCAGTCGGTTTGCTTTGCGCGGGTCTTTACGGCATCTTTGCGCGCGGAGCGCCGGGAAGTCTGGTCGGCAACGCTCATCACGGATCTCGTGGTGGGCCTGGCCGACGTGGACGGGGTTCGTTGATGGCGCTGGTTCTGGCATTCGGTGTGGTCCTGCTGATCAGCGTCTCGCTGTCCGGTCTCGCCGCTCGCACGATCCTGTCGACGGCGTTGATGTTCCTGCTCGCCGGCGCGCTGATCGGCCAGGGCGGTCTGGGGCTCGTCGACATCCCGTCCAACAGCGCTTTTGTCACGGTTCTCGCTGACCTCGCGCTGTTCACCGTTCTCTTCACCGACGGCCAGCGAGCGGGCCTGCCCGACCTCAAGCAAGGCTGGCGGCTCTCAGGCCGGGCGCTGGGCCTCGCGATGCCGCTCACGATGGTCGGCATCGCGGTGCCGACACACTTCCTCACGGGCTTGGACTGGACGACCTCGTTCCTGATCGGCGCGATTCTCTCGCCTACCGACCCGGTGTTCGCCTCCGCCATCGTGGGTCGCACCGACGTGCCGATGCGGCTGCGGCGACTGCTCAACGTCGAGTCCGGCCTCAACGACGGGCTGGCGCTGCCGTTCGTGCTGATCTTCCTTGCCACGGCGGCGAACCGCGACACGGACTTCCTCACGATCGGCATCGAGCTGGCCGCCGGTCTCGCGCTGGGCATCGTGATCCCCGCGGTCGTCGTGCTGGCCTGGCGGTTGCGGATCTTCACCGCCGAACCCCGGCTGCAGGCCCTCGGCCCACTGGCGATCGCCGTGATGCTGTACGCGACGTGCCATCTCACGCACGCCAACCCCTACCTCGCCGCGTTCGCCGCCGGATCGACCATCGCGACGCTGGATCGTGTTGCGGCAGAACACTTCGAGCACTTCGGCGATCTGCTGTCCGAGATCACCAAGTTCGCTGCTCTGCTCGTCTTCGGCGCGCTGATCACGCCCGAGCGCATCTCGCACCTGAGCGTGGGGGACTGGGCGGTCGCGATCGTCGCGATCCTCCTCGTGCGGCCGGCGGCGATGATGCTGTCACTGCTGCGCACACCACTGCCCGCACGCGAACGCTCGGTCGCCGCGTGGTTCGGCCCCAAGGGCTTTGCGTCCGTCGTCTACGGGCTTCTCGTGCTGCAGGCCGGAATTCCCACCGGTGAGCACGTGTTCGACCTGGTCGCGATCACCATCGCGTTGTCGATCGTGCTGCACTCCTCGACCGACGTCCCCGTGGCCAAGGCGCTGAGCATCGAACCACCGGACGGACTACCCACAGGCCAGCCCGAGGCGCGGGCCGAACGGAAGCAGCCGTGATCGAACCGCTGAGCCTGACACTGGTCTGGGCCACGCTCGTGATGCTGTCCTTCTCCGCGATCCCGCGCCGCTACTGGTACGTACAGCTCCCAGCGGTTCTCGGGTGGGCGCTGGTGTGGTTCGACAGCGAGTTCGCCGGCCACTGGACCGACTCCCTCGGACTGGCCGTGACCGGCGTCAGCATGCTGTGGCTGTGGTTCGCCCCACCACCCGAGAAGACCAGGCAGCGGAATCGTCGTGAGCCTTGACGAAGCCGCGAAAGCGGTTCTACGCGAACGATGGTCACGCAGCCAGCGGCACATCACCGTGTTCTCCGTTGCCCTGCCGGCGCTGCAGTTGTTGCTGTGCACGATGATCGTTGTGCTGGTCGATGACGGAGACATCTGGCCGGCAATGCTTCTGCTGGTACCTGTTGCGGTCGCGGCGGTGGCGTTGCGCCTTTGGCTCCGGCACCAGACCCCTCTTGATCCGCAGACGTGGCTGCCCGCAGCGTTCCTCGTGGTGGGGGTGCAGCTGCTGTCCGTTGCGGTTCCTGCCTGTGGAATCGCCACGAGCGGAACCTCTGACGCGCTGACGGGACCGGCCGTCCTGTTCTTCCTGTGCTGGGTGGTCGCTGTCGCGACCTGCGTGTCTGCTCACCTAGCCGGCCGGGCTCTTCTCACTCCCCTTGTGGCTGAGCTGGGATCGGCTGATCTGCGCTTGACGCTCGCTGTGCGCGCTGCGGTCACCGGGCCGGAACTGGTGTCGGCCCGGATCGTCGTTGAGCGTGACCGTGTCGAATGGACGGTGCGCTTGCAGGTGGGCCGTGGCGGTGGTCGACAGCTCGACGTGTCGGTTCCGTTCCGGGAACTCCTGCAGGTCATGCCGGTGACCCTGCCCGTCGTTCCGGCGCTGAGGCCGTGGACCGTCCTGCCTGGAGGGATCACGTTGTACGCGCAAGCCGGACCGGCGATCCTGCTGACCTCCACCCACGAGCAGTGGCTGATCCCCGTTCACGACGCGGATCTCGTCACCGCCCTCATCCGCCGTCGCCAGGCGTTGTGGTTGCGGGGAAATCTCTAGGACTACCCGACCCGCCTGCGCGCGGACGGTCGACCTGGTGCACGTCCGGGATGCCGTCGTTGTCCGCGTCGCGGGTCTCCTCCTCGTAGATGCGCCGGTACACCCGGTTGCGCACACGCAGGATCACCGTCGCGATCAGCGCCGACAGCACGGAACCCAGCAGCACCGCTACCTTGGCGTTGTTGTAGTCCGCACTGCCCTCACCGAAGGACAGTTCGCTGACCAGGAGCGAGACGGTGAAGCCGATACCGGCGAGGATCGACAGACCAACCACGTCGATCCACGACAAGTCGTCGTCCAAGTCCGCTTTGGTGAACCGCGCGACCAGCCAGGTGGCCGCGGTGATGCCGATCGGTTTGCCCAGCAACAAACCGAGCACGATGCCGAGCGTCACGCTGTCCGTGAGCGAGGTGACAAAACCGCTCAGGCCTCCGATCGAGACACCGGCGGCGAAGAAGGCGAAGACCGGGACCGCCACGCCGGTGGACAGAGGCTGCCACCGGTGCTGGAAGATCTCGGCCAGGCCAGGTCCCTCACCGGACTTGCGGATCACCGGCACCGCGAACCCGAGCAGCACTCCCGCTACTGTCGCGTGCACCCCAGAAGCGTGCATCAGCGCCCACGTCGCCACCGCGAGCGGGATCAGCAGCCACCACGACCGGACACGTCGCTGAACGAGCAGGGTGAACAACGCCAGCGGGACGAACATCAGCAGCAGAGGCAGCAGAGACAGGTCGTCGGTGTAGAACAGGGCGATGATCACGATGGCGATCAGGTCGTCCACGACCGCGAGGGTCAGCAGGAACGTGCGCAGCGCCGAGGGAAGACACCTGCCGATCACCGCGAGCACAGCGAGCGCGAACGCGATGTCGGTCGCAGTGGGAATGGCCCACCCGGCCAGCGCCGGGCCGCCGCCGAGGTTGACCGCGGTGTAGATCAACGCCGGCACGAGGACGCCGCCGAAGGCCGCCGCGATCGGGACTGCGGCACGACGAGGATCGCGCAGGTCGCCCGCGACGAACTCGCGTTTGAGCTCCAGGCCCGCGACGAAGAAGAAGATCACCAGCAGGCCGTCCGACGCCCACTCGGCGAGACTGAGCCGCAGGTGCAACGACTCGGGGCCGATCTCCACGGAGCGCAAGGTCTCGTAGATCGACGCCCAGGGCGAGTTGGCCCACACCAGGCCTACCACTGCCGCCACCAGCATGATGACGCCGCCGACGGTCTCAAGGCGGAGCAGATCGGCGATGCGCTTGGCCTCGGGCCAGGACGCGCGGCTGAACAGCCGGGTCTTCACGGGTTCCAAAGCTCACTCCGGGTGTCGTCGGCCACATCGCCGACCAGACTTCCCGGCACACCATGCCGCTCGTCACGGCAACAGTCCGACCGTACCCCACGCTCAGGCGTTGAGCCCTGTTGATGTGATCTCGGCCGGGGTTCGGATCAGACTGATGACTCGTCGTTTCCGCGAGTGCGCCAAGCCCGGACGACGATGGCCACCGGGCTGAACGCGGTCACGGCGGCACCGAGCGCGATCAGCACGATCGACGACAGCGACACGCCCGTCATGACCACTACCAGCCCGACCACGTAGATCAGCAGCAGGCCGATCAGCTTCAGAACGCGTGGCGGCAACCGGTGATGAGGTGACGGAGCCTTGACGAGTTTCGCCGCGAACTTGGGATCGTCCTCGGCGAGACGTTGCTCGATGTCGTCCAGCTCGCGCTGCTCGTCCTCCGGCAACCCCACTGTCACGCACCTCCTGAACTCGCCACCGACTATCCGCGTCCTTTCAGCGACCCGCCAGTTCCGGACGCAGCGCGTTCACCGGTGTGGCGGCGTCGGCGGCGTCCGAGACCGCTTCCGCGGCTGCCTCGCTCGCCTGGGCGACGTCCTTCTTCGCCTGTGCGGTGGCAGCGTCGACGGCGTCGTCGGTCGTGGCGGCGGCTGATCGCGGCAGCGCCTCGGAGAACGCCTTCGAGACGTCGCGCAGTGCTGTGGTGACCTCGCTCGGAATCACCCAGAACGTGTTGCCCTCTCCCTTCGCCAGTTGCGGCAGGACCTGGAGGTACTGGTAGGCGAGCAACTTTGGGTCCGGATCGTTGCGGTGCACGGCCTGGAAGACCTGGTCGATCGCGCGGGACTGGCCCTCCGCCTCGAGGATGGTGGCGGCCCTGTGTCCTTCGGCGCGCAACACGGCGGCCTGCTTGTCACCCTCGGCCGTGAGGATCTGTGACTGCCGCTGTCCTTCGGCGTTGAGGATCGCGGCCCGCTTGTCGCGTTCGGCCCGCATCTGCTTCTCCATCGCCTCTTTGATGCTCGTGGGCGGGTCGATGGCCTTGATCTCGACCCGGTTCACCCGCAGGCCCCACTTGCCGGTCGCTTCGTCGAGCACGCCGCGCAACTGGTTGTTGATCGTGTCGCGCGAGGTGAGGGTCTTCTCGAGATCCATGGAACCCACGACGTTGCGCAGGGTCGTGACGGTGAGCTGTTCGACCGCCTGCAGGAAGCTGGCGATCTCGTAGGCGGCGGCACGGGGATCGGTGACCTGGAAGTACAGCACCGTGTCGATCTGCACGACCAGGTTGTCCTCTGTGATCACCGGCTGCGGCTGGAACGAGACCACCTGCTCGCGCAGGTCGATCGCCGGGTAGACGCGGTCGATGTAGGGAATGACGAAGTTGAGGCCGGGGGTGAGGGTGCGCTGGTACCTGCCCAGGCGTTCGACGTTGCGGGCGCGGGCTTGCGGCACGATGCGCACGGCACGCAGGACGGTGAAGGCCGCGAAGATCGCGAGCACGAGGCCGGCGATGAGCAGTGCGGACATGGCTCACTCCATAAGATTGTTGATGTCCAGGACGGGGTGTTCTGGATGCCCGGGACGGCGGGGTGTGGCTGATGGCTTCTTGCCGTTGGGTGG
>NZ_QFWW01000033.1:0-43390 GCF_003265345.1 Lentzea terrae
GTGCTGCTCGACGCGGCCCAGGGACCGCATCGACGTACACGGGTCGTGCTCGGCATCCGGGCGGACTTCCTCGCCCACGTCACCCAGCACCCGAGCCTGGTGAAGGCGCTCGCGGACGAGGCGACGGTGCTGGTCGGGCCACCGGAGACCGCCGACCTGCGCGACATCGTGCTCAAGCCCGCCGCGATGAGCGGCCTCTCCGTCGCCGCCGATCTGCTGGCAACCGTCCTCGCCGACGTGGACGCCGAACCAGGCGCGCTGCCGTTGCTGTCGCACGCGCTGGTCGAGACCTGGCAACGCTCACAATCCGAGCTCACCCTCGGCGCGTACCGGGCAGGAGGCGGCGTGCGGGGCGCGATCGCCCAGACCGCCGAACGCGCCTACGACGAGCTGAACGCCGCCGAGCAGCAGGCCATGCGCCGAATCCTGGTGCGGCTCACGGCGTTCGGTGACGGCACCGAGGACACCCGCCGGCCGATCCGCCGGACCGAACTCGACGGCATCGCGGGGCCGACGACCATCGACAAGGTCCTGTCCAGGCTGGTCGCCGACCGGCTGGTCGTCGTCGGCGAAGACAGCGTTGAGATCGCTCACGAAGCCCTGATCCGCGCGTGGCCGCGGCTGCAGCGCTGGCTGTCGGACGACCGTTCGACGCTGCTGGTCCACCGCAGGCTGACCGCCGCCGCCCACACGTGGACCGAGCTGGATCACGACGAAGGCGCGCTCTACCGCGGTGCCCAGCTGGTCACCGCATCGGCGTGGGCGCAGGACCACCCCGGCGAGCTGAACGCGGCCGAAGACGATTTCCTCGACGCGAGCCTGCGCAGCGAGGCAGCCGAGCAGGTCGGCGTGCGGCGGCGCAACCGGCTGCTCACCAGGCTCGTCTCGATCATGGGCGTGCTGCTCCTGCTGGCCGCCGGCGGTGGCGGTGTGGCGTGGTGGCAGTCGAGCGAAGCCCGGTTGCGGCAACGGGTCGACCAGGCGCACCAGCTCGCGCTCAACGCCCGCGGCCTCGTCGACACCGCTCCCGACCTGGCCGGGCTGCTCGCCGTGGCCGCGTTCCGGCTGCACGCCGACGACGACACCAGAGGCGCGCTGCTCAGCGCCGCGTCCGCACCTCGCCGACGCGTCGAGCTCAACGCCGACGGTCCGCCCGTGCTGGACGTGAACGTGTCGCATCAGGGCGACGTGATCGCGACCGCGGACCGGGACGGCCTGGTCACGTTGTGGGACATCAGATCCCGCGACCGGCAACTGGTACTGTCCGACCACAATGGACTGACCGAGCGCGGGTACGCCCGGCAGGTCGAGTTCAGCGCGGACGACCGGTTCATCGCCTCCAACGCCACCAAACCGACGCTGGCCGGCAGCACCGGCGACGTCGTGGTCTGGGACCGCACGACCGGCAAGCCGGTGTTCTCCCAGCGTTTTGACGTGCTCACCACCGGACTCGCCTTCCACCCGCGAGGAACGTCGTTCGCGGTCGGTGTGGCGGACGGCGGCGTCGAACTGTGGGACGTCGCGACCAGGACCAAACGAATCTTCCAAGGCCACGCGCACGAAGTGAACTCGCTGGCGTTCAACGAGGACGGCTCACTGCTGGCCACCGCGAACGGCAAGGACCACCCGGTGGTCTGGGACGTCGCGACGGGTGCGAAGGTCGGGGAGATCGGGTCGCTGGAGGTCAACAACGTCTACTTCCACGGCCCGCGGACGGTCGTCACGGCCACCCTGCGCAACGGCGTGAAGTTCTGGGACGTGGGCGGCGACCTGAAGGCGGAGCTGCCGAAGCAGGGCCCGTACGCGTGGGAGGCCTCGGCGCCGGTCGGTGACCGCATGGCCGTGTCGGACGAAGACGGCCTGATCACGATCTGGGACGTCCGCACCCGCCGCCCGATCACCACCTATCGCGACCGCGGCCGCACCGAGTCCAGGGCGCTGGCGCTCGGACGAGCCGGAAAACTGCTGGTGTCCGGCGGTTTCGGCAGGATGGTGGCGGTGCGCGAGGACGCGGTGCCGCCGTTCACCGGGCACGCCGACGGCATCAACGACCTCGACGTGCACGACGGCCTGGTCGCGTCCGCCGGCGACGACGGCACGGTGCGGCTGTGGCGGTCCGACGGCACTGAACTGGCCACTTTGGACGGTCATCCGGACCGGGTGGAGTCCGCGCGGTTCAGCCCGGACGGCACGAAGATCGCCGCCGTGACCCGCAACCACACCATCACGATCTGGGACGTCGCCAAGCGGGAACGCCTCAAGGAGTTCTCCTACAGCGGCCTCGGCGCCTCGACCGACATCGCGTTCCAGCCGGACGGGCGCGGGATCGTCACGGCGTCGCTCGGCCGGTTCCGCTGGAGCCTGCCGGAGCTGAAGCAGGGCGCCTTCTCGGGCGGCCCGTACATCGCCAGCGCCGTCGAGTTCACCCCGGACGGCCGGCTGCTGATCTCCACCGATCCCGCGGGCGGCGCGATGCTCTGGGACGTCGCCGCCGACAAGCTGGAACGACGCGTCAGCACCGGCCAGGGCGACGTCCGCGACGTGGCGATCAGCCAGGACGGGAAGCGGTTCGCCACCGCCGGCGCGAACCGGACGATCAAGGTGTGGGACGTCGCGTCCGGTGCCGAGCTGATGACGCTGACCGGCCACTCCGCGCCGGTCGTGACGCTCGCGTTCAGTCCCGACGGCAAGTCGCTGGCGTCCGGTGGTGAGGACCACGCGGTCATCTTGTGGGATCTCGGCAGTCGAAGCGGGTCGACGCTCACCGGGCACACCGGCCCGGTGCAGGCGGTCGCGTTCACCGGCGACGGCGAGCTGGTCTCGGGCGCGAACGACGCGCGGATCATCCGGTGGTCGCTGTCCACTTCGGACGCTCTGCGGCGGATCTGCGCCGAGACCGGGCGCGACCTGACACCGGTGGAACGAGCCACCTACCTGCGCGGCGATCAGGAGCTGTGCGGGACGACCAGGCCGGTCTCGTAGGCGAACACGACCAGTTGGGCGCGGTCGCGGGCGTGCAGCTTCATCATGGCCCGGTTGACGTGGGTCTTCGCCGTGAGCGGGCTGATCACCATGTGGGCGGCGATCTCGTCGTTCGACAGGCCCTGGGCGACCAGGACCACGGCCTCGCGTTCGCGGTTGGTGAGCTGGGGCAGGTCGCCGTTCGGGTGCGGCGGGCGGCTGACGTAGCGGTCGATCAGCTTGCGGGTGATGGACGGGGCCAGCAGTGCGTCGCCGCGTGCCGCCACCCGGACGGCGTGCAGGAAGTCCTCCGGCTGGATGTCCTTGACCAGAAACCCCGCCGCGCCGGCCTTGAGCGCGTTGAACACGTACTCGTCGAGGCCGTAGTTGGTCAGGATCACGACGTGCGTGTTCGCGAGAGATGGGTCTTCCGCGATGCGGCGGGTGGCCTCGATGCCGTCCAGGACGGGCATCTGGATGTCGACCAGCGCGATGTCGGGCAGGTGCTGCCGGGCGAGTTCCAGGCCCTGCGAGCCGTCCGCGGCTTCGGCCACGACCTTGATGTCGTCCTCGGCGTCGAGCAACGCGCGGAAGCCGCTGCGGATGAGCGGTTGGTCGTCGACGAGCAGGACACGGATCACGGCTGTGCCACCGGTAGCTCGGCCTGGACGGTGAAGCCGCCTTCGGTGCGCGGTGCGGCGGCGAGCGTGCCGCCGAGTGCGGTGACGCGTTCGCGCATGCCGAGCAGGCCGACTCCAGGATTTGGTTTTGTGTCGGGTTTTGCGGTGCCGTCGTCGTCGACTCGGATGACGAGCGCGTCCGGCCGGTAGTCGATGCGGATCTTCGCGGTGGCGGCTTTGGCGTGCCTGGCGATGTTCGTCAGCGACTCCTGCACGATCCGGTAGGCCGTTCGCCCAACTGCTGCGGGCACGTCGTTGCGTTCGCCTTCGATGGTCAGTTGCGCGTCCAGGCCGGTGGAGCGTGCTCGTTGGACCAGGTCGGCGACGTCGTCGAGGCCGTGTGGAGGGTTCTTGTCGTCGTCTCGCAGCGCTTCGAGAGTCGCGCGCAGCTCTCTTGCGGCTTCTCGTCCGGCGTCACGGATCGCCAGCAGCGGCTCGGGCACGTCCTCGCCGCGCTTCTGCGCCAGGTGGACGGCGACCTCGGCCTGGATCTTGATCACCGAGATCTGATGGGTGAGCGAGTCGTGCAGCTCGCGCGCGATGTGCAGGCGTTCCTCGTTGGCGCGCCTGAGGGCGGTCTCCTCGCGGGTGCGCTCGGCCTCGTCGGCGCGGCGTTCGGCCTGGCGCAGCGCCTCACCGGCGGCCGCGGCGGCGATCAGCCAGGCGATCTGGAGGACGTCCCTGCTCTGCGCGAACGCCTCGGACGCCGTCAGCTCACCTGGCGAGACCAGTGCCGCGAGGGGCAGCGCGGCCACGACCAGCACGGACCCGACGACCGTGACGACGCGATGGCCCGCCCGCATCGTCGAGTACACCGCGAACAGGAACGCGATCACCGGCACGTCGATGCCGAGCGCCTGGTAACCGAGCGCCGTGAGCCCGGTCGCGGCCAGCACGGCGATCGGCGCCTGCCGTCGCGCGATGAGCGCCAGCCCGCTCGCCGCCAGCAGTGCGTAGCCGGGTGCGGTGGTCGGATGCCCGGCCACGACCAGGCTCGCCGCCACCCCGGCGGCGATCGCCCAGTCCAGCCAGCGCTTGTTCATTCGTGCACCTTAGACCCGTGTTGGCGCTGGTAGATCGTGCGCTGGGAGGACTTCTTCCCTACTGCGCCCGCAGTAGGTGATGTCTGCGCTCGCACGACGACTCGGCGCGATGGGGTGGACATGCTGCTGCCATGTCTCTTTCCGCGATTGCCGCAGATGTGTACGGGTTGACCGCAGGGCGCACCTGGTCGCTGGTGGGTGCGGCGCTGGGGTTGGCCGGGATCGGTGTTGGGGTGTTCGCACGGCGCCGTGGTGTGGTGGCGTTGGCTTTGGGTGTGGTCGGGGCGTTGGTCGGCGTCTTGGTCGTGGCGATGGCCAAGGGCGGCCCCGGCACCGGCTACGGCATCGTCGGCGGGTACATCTCGCTGGTGCTCGGCCTGATCGGGGTTTTGGTGGGTGCGCTGGCTATGCGAAAAGGCGCTCGGGCTGCAACACCGCGCGTCGAGTGATGAGCCCGGCCGCACCGCGCACGACGGCGAACTCGCCGAGCGGTGAGGCGACCAGCCGCCGTTCACCTGCGAGCACCCTGATGTCCATTTCGGACTGGACGGCGGCCTTGAGATGCGCGTGCAGCACGGCATAGCTGCCGCCGAGCACGACCGTCGGCACGTCGAAGAGGTTCATCAGCGTGGCGAGGCCCACCCCGAGCGCGGCGCCGGCGGCCTCGACCGCGTCGACCGCCTTGGGATCGCCTTTCTCGAGCGCCTTCGCGAGGGAGTCGAGCCTTCGCCGCCCGGCCTCCTTGAGGATGACGTCGAGGCCCGCGTACCGCTCCACGCAACCCCGGCTGCCGCACGTGCACGGGACGCCGTTGCGCTCGATCACGACGTGCCCGAGCTCGCCGGCGAACCCACCCGTGCCGCGGTAGACCTCGCCGTTGAGCACGACGCCCGCGCCGATGCCGACGTCGGCCGACACGTGCACGAAGTCCTCGCCCGCGAGGTGCCGGGGCCAGAGGTGGGCGAGGGCGGCGAGGTTGGCCTCGTTCTCCAGCTCGACGTCGAGGTTCAGCCGCTTGCTCAGGTTCTCGGCCAGCGGAACGCCCACGAGTTTCGGCAGGTTGGGAGCCCGCACGAGCACGCCGTCCTGCACGACGCCCGGCACGGCGAGCCCGACGCCGAGCATCGGGCGTTGTGTGGTGATCTCGCGGATCAGGTCGGCGATCTGGTCGAGGATCTTGTTCGGGCTGCTCGTGCGGATGTCGGTGGGCACGAGGCGCCGGTGGATGGTCTCGCCGTCGAGGCCGAGGGACTCGACGGCGAGGTGGCTGACGTTGATCTCCGCGCCGACCGCTACGGGGCCGTCCGGGTGGAAGCGCAACGGCTTGGACGGCCTGCCCATGCCGGCGAGCGTGGCGGCGTCCTCGACGAGGATCCCGTTCGCCAGCAACGGTTCGGCGAGGTTGGAGAGCGTCGCCTTGGTGAGGCCGGTGCGGGCGGCCAGGTCGGCCCGCGAGCCGGGGCGGTCGACGAGGGCGAGCAGGACCGTCCGCAGGTTGCCGAGGCGGACCTGGCGCAGGTGGTCGACGGTGGTCATCGGGCCAAGTATCGCTGCGCGGCCGAGGGGAGCCGAGGAGGGGCGGTGGGCGCTGGGGTTGAGGTGCGCCTGGGTGGGGCGGCGGGCGCCGGGGTCGAGGGGAGCCGAGAAGGGGCGGTGGGCGCCGTGGTCGAGGTGCGCAGGGGAGCGGCGGTGGGCGCCGGGGTTGAGCGGAGCCGAGAAGGGGCGGTGGACGCCGTGGTCGAGGTGCGCCGAGGTGGGGCAGCGGGCGCCGGGGTCGAGCGGAGCCGGGGCGAGGCACTGGACGTCGGGGTTGAGGGACGCCGAGGTGGGGCACTGGACGCCGGGGTCGAAAGCGTCCGGGGTGGGGCAGCGGACGCCGCAGTCGCGGCGCCCGCCTGCCGAGGGTGGCGTCCGGGCGTGACCGGGCACTCCTGCCGAGCAGGGGTGAGCCGGCCACGCACGCCGGACGCGATCGTGGCGTGGGCGGTCATCGGTCCAGGTACTTCTGGGCCGCCTCGCCGTACCGCGCCCGGACCTCCGGCACCGCGTCCGCCTCGTACCGCTTGCTCTCCGACCCCGTCCACTCCGGTGGCGTAGCTCCACCGGTGAGCGTCCACGCGGCCTGCCGTGCCGCACCATCTGCCACGTACTCGCCTGGCGCGGGCACCGAGACCGGCACCCCGAACACCGTCGGCGCGATTTCGCGCACCGCCGGCGAGACCGCGGCCCCGCCCACGAGCCGCACGCCCGTGACGTCCGCACCCTGCGAGGCGAGCGCGTCGAGGCCCACGGCCAGTCCGCACAACATGCCTTCCACTGCCGCACGCGCGATGTTCGCGGGCGTGGCGTTGGTGAGGGTCAGGCCATGCAGTGCGCCGGTGGCGTCTGGGAGGTTGGGTGTGCGTTCGCCTTCCAGGTACGGCACCAGCACGACGCCTTCCGCGCCGGGCTTGGCCGACAGCGCGAGCGAGCTGAGCGTGTCTAGATCGACGCCCAGCATGCGGGCGGTCGCGTCCAGCACGCGGGCGGCGTTGAGGGTGCAGGCGAGTGGCAGGTAGCGGCCCGTGGCGTCGGCGAAACCGGCCACGATGCCGGACGGGTCGGCTGCCCGCACCTCGCTCACCGCGGTGACGACGCCGGACGTGCCCAGCGACACGAGGACTTCCGAGCCCGCCCCGACACCGAGGATGGCCGCCGCGTTGTCGCCCGCGCCCGCCCCGAGCCGCACAGGTCCCTCGACGAACTCGGCCGGGCCGAGCACGCGGGGGAGCACGACGTCGGAGCGGCCCAGCGCGAGCGAGAGCAGGTCCGGGACGTAGGAGTTCGCCGTCGAGTCGAAGTAGCCGGTGCCCGAGGCGTCCGACCGGTCGGTGACCAGGTCGGCCAGGTCGCCGGTACCGCGCAGCCGCCACGTCAGCCAGTCGTGCGGCAGGCAGACGGCGGCGGTGCGCTTGGCGTTGGCCGGTTCGTGCTGGGCGAGCCAGCGCAGCTTGGTGATCGTGAACGACGCGACCGGCACCAGGCCGATCCGCGTGGCCCACTCCACCGCGCCCAACTCGGCGGTCAGCGAGGCTGCGGCTGCGGCGGACCTGGTGTCGTTCCACAGCAACGCGTCGCGCACGACGTTGCCGTCCTCGTCGAGGCACACCATGCCGTGCTGCTGGCCGGCGACGCTCAACGCCGCGACGTCGTCGAGTCCACCGGCCTGGTCGACGGCCGTCTGCAGCGCCGTCCACCAGTGCCGCGGATCGACCGACGTGCCGTCCGGGTGGGCCGCGCGGCCCTCCCGGACGAGCTCGCCGGTCTCCGCCTCGCGCACCACGACCTTGCACGACTGCGTCGAGGAGTCGACGCCCGCGACGAGCGTCATGTCAGCGCGCCCCGGCGAGGTGCTCGAGCGCCAGCTGGTTGAGCCGCACGAAACCGTAGCCGCGCTCACCGGCCTTGTCGGGGTCGAAGCTGTCGTCCTTCATGAGGTCCTCGTAGGACTCGCCGGCGTTCAGCGTCGGCTTGCCGAGCTCGGCGACACCGGCGACGGCCAGCGCCTCCTGCACCTCGGGGTCGGCCCGGAACGCACGGGCACGGTCACGCAGCAACAGGTACGTCGCCATGTTCGCGCGCGCCGAGTCCCACACGCCCGTGATGTCCTCGGTGCGCGACGGCTTGTAGTCGAAGTGCCGCGGACCGTCGTAACCGGCGCTTTCCAGCAGGTCGACCAGCGCGAAGGCGTTCATCAGGTCGCCGTGCCCGAAGACCAGGTCCTGGTCGTACTTGATGCCGCGCTGCCCGTTGAGGTCGATGTGGAAGAGCTTGCCCTGCCACAGCGCCTGCGCGATGCCGTGGACGAAGTTGAGTCCGGCCATCTGCTCGTGCCCGACCTCGGGGTTGAGCCCGACGAGGTCCGGCTGGTCGAGCGTCGAGATGAACCCCAGCGCGTGCCCGATCGTCGGCAGCAGGATGTCGCCGCGCGGCTCGTTCGGCTTCGGCTCGAGCGCGAACCGGATGTCGTAGCCGCGATCCGTGACGAACTGGGTCAGCAGGTTCATGGCCTCCCGGTACCGGTCGAGGGCCGCCCGCACGTCCTTGGCCGTGTCGTACTCGGAGCCCTCACGCCCGCCCCACAGCACGTAGACCTTCGCGCCGAGCTCGGCCGCCAGCTCGATGTTGCGCAGCACCTTCCGCAGCGCGAACCGTCGCACGCCGCGGTCGTTGCTGGTGAGGCCGCCGTCCTTGAACACGGGGTGGCTGAACAGGTTCGTCGTGACCATCGGGATCACGAGCCCGGTCTCCTGCAGCGCGCCCTGCAGGCGGCCGATCTGCTTCTCGCGCTCGGTGGCGGCGAACCCGAACAGGTCGTCGTCGTGGAACGACAGCCCGTACGCGCCCAGTTCGGCCAGCCGGTGCACCGCCTCGACGACATCCAGGTCGGGCCGCGTCGCGTCGCCGAACGGGTCGCGACCCGGCCAGCCCACGGTCCAGAGACCGAAGGAGAACTTGTCCGCCGGAGTGGGCGTGCTCATCATCCACCTCATTCGTTCAATGCTTGAACTTAGTGCGGACAGTACGACGCGCGGGCCGTGATCGCAATCGGTCAGGCGGCGAGCAGCGACTCGACGGCGGGTGCGAGCGCTTCGGCGATCACGCGGTAGCCGGCGCCGGACGGGTGGAAGCGGTCCGCGGCGAAGAGCGAGGGGTCTGCGGCGAACCGAGCCGTGACAGCCCGCTCGACGTGGGCGACCACGCCACCCGCGCGGATGACGGCCTGCTGCTGCACCTGGGCGTAGTCGCGGCTCACGGCGGACACGACGTCACGTAACGCGGGCGGCACGTGTGCGACGACGCTCAGGTCGGGCGCGGTGGCGACGACAACGCCGGCGCCTGCCTGACGCAGTTTCACGACAGCGTCGTGCAGTTGCTCGGCACCGACCTGCGCGGGGACGAACCTCGTCAGGTCGTTCGCACCGATCACCACCACGGCGAGGTCCACACCGCTCGCGATCGCGGCCCGCACCTGGGCACGCAGGTCGGCCGAGCGGGCACCCGCGAACGCGTGCACCCTCAGGTCGACGTCGTGCCCCGCAGTATGGAGCCGCGCGGCGAGCAACGGGCCGAGAGTGTCCTCGCGCCGCGTGCTGCCGACACCCGCGGCGATGGAGTCGCCGAGCAAACGCAGCCGCATGTCAGTGAAAACGGCGAGCGTCGCGGTGGTGTTCCTGGTCAGACTGTGACGGTGGACGAACTGCTGGGGTGGTGCGTGGTCGCGAACGTGGCCGCGGACGGGTTGAAGCACTTCTCGCCCGGCACGAAGGTGTGGGTGCTGCCGCCGCAGTGGGGTGACGGCGGGCAGGACGTGGTGGTCGTCGGCCGGCACCGAGGCAGCCCTGGGCCGGTGTCGCAGATGGTCGTGCCTCGGGTGCACCTGACGAACTTCCGGGTGCGCGGGGTCTACCAGCCGGCCGTGCACCGCCAGCTCACCAAGCACTTGAAGCACAGGGAGCTCCGGCAGTGGGAGTCCCGGGAGGAAGCGGAGAAGGTCGTCGAGTGGTGGGCGCTCGAAGCGGCCGTGCACGCGGGAGTGCGCCGGCCGCTGAAGCGGGTCGACTTCTACTACCGGCTCGCAGACCTGCTGCCAGGACACGTGCTCCGGCATTGGGCCGTCCAGGACGTCATGAACCCGAAGCTCTCGTTCGAGCCCGGCGAAGTCTTCCGCGATCAGCAGGAGGTCGACGCGGTCCGCGAGCTGCGGGAACTCCTGGGGAACAACGAGCTGTGGCCAGTTGTTAGAACTGTTGCGGACAAGATTCAGAAGCTGCTGAGTCGATAAACCGCTGTCGTGCGAGCGTTCGTGTGTCTACACTCCACGATCAACATCACCGAGTGACGAAGGGAGACCGGCCGTGCGCATCGCCGCCGTCGTTCCTTCGTCCCGTTTCGACGTGATCCTCGTGTCCTCGCACCCCGGCTGCCCGCTGCGCGCCGGGCACCGGAGTGTCTGACGAACCCGTCGTTCGTCAGTTCATCGCGCTGACCTCGTAGTCCCTTTCGCACCTGAAAAGGCACTGAGCCATGCGCACGACCACGTTGAACGCTGTCCGCAACCTCGGCATCCTCGCTCACGTCGACGCGGGCAAGACCACTCTCACCGAACGCGTTCTGTTCGCCACCGGCACCACCTACAAGCGCGGCGAGGTGCACGACGGCACGACCGTCACGGACTTCGACCCGCAGGAGCGCGACCGCGGCATCACGATCTTCGCCGCGGCCGTCACCTGCACGTGGGACGGCCATCGCGTCAACCTCATCGACACGCCAGGGCACGTCGACTTCTCCGACGAGGTCGAACGGTCCCTGCGCGTGCTGGACGGGGCCGTTGCGGTGTTCGACGGCGTCGCCGGCGTCGAGCCGCAGAGCGAATCCGTGTGGCGGCAGGCGGATCGGCACGGTGTGCCGCGGATCGCGTTCGTCAACAAGCTCGACCGGGCGGGCGCGGACCTCGACCGCGCCGTGCAGAGCATCAGAACCCGCCTGCACACCGTTCCGCTCGTCGTGCAGCTGCCGATCGGGGCCGAGGACGGGTTCGTCGGTGTCGTCGACCTGGTCCGCATGCGTGCGCTGACCTGGAACGACGGCATGACCGAAGGGCCTGTGCCGGAAACCCTGCTGGCAGCAGCACAACGGCGCCGTCGCCTGCTGGAGGAGACGGTGGCGGAGCTGCACCTCGAGGCACTGGAGGAGTTCTATGCCCAAGGCTCGATGACGGAAGAGACGCTCCGGAAAGCGTTGCGGGAACTGACGCACCGCGGCACTGGAACCGTCGTGCTGTGCGGCTCGGCGTACCGGAACCGGGGCATCGAACCGTTGCTGGACGCGGTGATCACGTACCTGCCGTCCCCTGTGGACGTTCCGCCGGTGCGGGGCGTCGACGGCGAGGAACGGGAGGCGGATCCGGACGCGCCGTTCGCGGCGTTGGTGTTCAAGGTGAACGCCACCGCCACCGGACGGTTGACGTACGTCCGTGTGTACTCCGGCACCCTCCACAAGGGAGAGACGGTGCTCGTGGGCGGCCGGACCGAGCGCATCGGCCGGATCCTGCGGGTGCAGGCCGATCGGCACACGCCGGTCGACGCTGCCGTCGCGGGCGACATCGTGGCTCTCGTCGGCCTGAAGTCGGCGCGCACCGGGACAACCCTTTGCACACCAGGGGCTCCGCTGCAGCTGGAACCGCCGGTGTCGGCTGATCCGGTCGTGTCGGTGTCCGTCGAACCTCGCCGCAGCGCGGACAACGGACGGCTGGCCGACGCACTGGCGCACCTGGTCGACGAGGACCCGTCGCTGCAGGTCAGGACGGACCCGGAGACCGGCCAGACGGTGCTGTCGGGACTGGGCGAGCTGCACCTCGAGGTCGCGGTGGAGAAGGCGCGCACGCACCATCGCCTCGAGATCACGATGGGCCGGCCTCGGGTGGCCTACCGCGAAACGCTCGCCGCCGGTGTCAAGGGATTCGTCTACCGGCACGTGAAGCAGGACGGAGGTGCGGGACAGTTCGCCCACATCGTGCTCGACACAGAGCCGCTGGAGACCGGCTTCGAGTTCCGCTCGACGGTCACCGGCGGGCGCGTGCCGCAGGAGTTCGTCCGCGCGGTCGAACAGGGCTGCCGCGACGCGCTGGCCGAGGGACCACTCGGCCACCCGGTGACCGGCCTGCGCGTGACGCTCACCGACGGGTCCACGCACGTCAAGGACTCGTCGGAGATGGCGTTCCGCACGGCCGGCCGGATGGGCCTGCGCGAGGCCCTGAAGGCGGGCGCGATGACGTTGCTCGAACCGATCGCCGAGGTCACGGTCACCGTGCCGGACGAGTACCTCGGTGGCGTGCTCGGTGACCTGGGCGCTCGCCGCGGCCGGATTCTCGGGTCCGAGGCCCGGACCGGGGAGACCGTGGTGACGGCTTCGGTGCCGTTGGTGGAGATGTTCGGCTACGTGACGCGGTTGCGCAGCCGAACGCAGGGTCGTGGCACGTTCACGGCCCGTCCGACCGGCTACGCGCCGGCCTAGGGTCGCAAGGCCGTGGCCCGTGCGCCCGGTGTAGGACGCAGGCCCGCTTCCCGTTGTGGGGAGCGGGCCTGTGCCATGCTGGGACCGGTGTCGACCTTGAGCGTAATGTCGTTCAACCTGCGCTACGCCTCCGCGGCCGAGCCGAACTCCTGGGCCACGCGGCGACCGGTGATGGCCAAACTCCTGCTCACCGAGCTGCCGACGATCCTGGGCACGCAGGAAGGCCTCTACCCGCAGCTGCTGGACATCGCGCACGACCTGCCGGACCACTACGACTGGGTCGGGCTCGGCCGGGCGGGCGGTAGCCACGACGAGTTCGTGGCGATCATCTTCGACACGCTCCGGCTGGAGCCGCTCGCGTTCGACCACCACTGGCTGTCGGCGACGCCGGCCCTCGTGGGCTCCAGGTCTTGGGGCAACAACGTGATCCGCATGGTCACGTGGATCCGGTTCGCGGACCGGCTGACCGGCACCCAGTTCGTCGCGGTCAACACCCACTTCGACCACGAGTCGGAGAACTCCCGGCTGCGCAGCGCCGAGTTCGTGCGCGACCGGATCAACGACCTGACGTTGCCGATCGTCGTCACCGGGGACTTCAACGCCGCGGCCGCCTCGCCGGCCTACGAGATCCTCACGAACGGCGCTCAGCTGGTCGACACGTGGCTCGTCGGCCCGCGCACCACGCCGGCGTACGGGACGTTCCACGGCTACGGCCCGCTCGTGCCGGACGGACCGCGGATCGACTGGATCCTCACGCGCGGCGCGACGGTCGAGGCCGCGGCGATCAACACCTACCGGCACGGCGGGCAGTACCCGTCCGACCACCTCCCGGTGCAGGCGTCGATCACCTTCTAGGTGCCCATTCCGGCGGCATCTCGTGCGAACAGGTCGGTGCACCGCCCGCCCGCGCTCGGCGAAGGTCGAGGTACGGCCCGGCGATCTGCTCGCGCGGTACCGGTCCGAGTGCCGTGATCGCGTCCCCTGCGGCGAGGGTCTGGCGCCGCATGCGTTCGTGGTCGACGGCTTCGGCACCGAACGCGGGCGCCCAGAGCGTCCACGGCCCGGAGATCATCGCCATCGTCGGCACCAGGTGCGAGTGGAAGTGCGTGCCGATGCCACCGAACGAGCACTGCGGCGGCGCGCGGCCCGGCACCGGGGGATCGCTGCCGGGCAACACGAAGGTGCGGTCCACGGCGCGCGCAGTCAACGCTGCCGACGCCGCTTGGGCGAGCGCGGGACTGCCCGCGAACCAGCCGGAGAGCTCGGCCGCGCCGGTTGGCTGCAGGGAACCCTCACGAGGCAGGAACTCGCGCGTGCCCAGGTGTTCGAGAACGAAGGCGAACGCGACCGAGCCGCCGTCGTACTCCGCGTCGAGCGCACGTGCGCGGATCTCGCTGCCTTCCACCGAGCGGTGCAGGTGGCTGGTGGCGAAGACGAACTCGAGCGTGCGGGGACGGCAGCGCACCGGCAGCCGCGCGAAGTGCTCGGCCAGGGCGAGCAGGGCGACGGTGCCGTTCTCCTGGACCCAGCCCACGCCGTCGGTGTTGGTGTCGATCACGATGCGTTCGGCGCTCTGGCCGGGCAGGGTGGCGATGAGCGAGCGCGTCACGGTCGGCGCGCGGCCTGCCAGGACGCCGATGGTGGTGCGCGTGCCGGGCCGCAGCTTCGCGGCCGCGTCGGAGCCGATGAACACGCCGGGGACGCGGTAGTGGGTGCCGGTGTGCGGGTCCCAGTAGCCGCGGACCTGGTTGTGCGGGAACGGGAACGCGACGACGACACCGGCCGCACCGGCGACACCCGCGTCGATCATGTCCCGGTCCAGCACCGGTTCGGCGAAATAGCCGCGGTCGACGGCCGGGAAGTCGCGGAGGACCACCTTGCCGCGGGAGTTGGCGGCGGTGATCGGGGTGCCCGAGGGCAGGTGGATCAGTTCGCCGGAACGCAGACCTGGCGCGGAGTAGGGGATGGCGTTGGCCACCGGGACGACGCCGTTCGACAGGAGCAGGCCTGGGCCTGGTTGCCAGCGGTGGATCGGGATGCGTTCGGAGCGCACGGACATGCCGGGGAGGTGGGCGACGCGGCGTTCCAGCCAGGAGATCAGGCGGTTGTGAGCAGGGCTGCCGGTGGCGCGGACACCGAACCCCGCGACGGTGGCGTTGAGAACGCGGAACTCGGACGCGGACGCGAAGGTGCGGTCGTCGATCGAGCAGCCTGGTGACGCAGCAGCCGGCACACCGGCCACGTGCGCGGCGAAAGTCGTTACGGCGGTGATGAATCCAAGCCATCTGGCAGGCAGCACGACGCTCACTGTGAGCCTGGTGAGGCGCCCTCACAATCCGCTGTCCAGGTAAACCGGGCAACTGTGAACGCGCAATGGTTCAACCAATCTCCGCTACGGTCCGCGAGATGCGCTTGAATTCGACGATCGTCGCGTGCGCGCTGCTGCTCACGCTGAGTTCCGCGGGCACGGCAACGGCGACGCACGGCCGTGAGTGCGCCACCCCGTCCATCGACCGGCTGCAGCAGTGGCTCGCCAGCGGCGAAGGTGCCACCGAGCCCGCGACCGGCAGCATCCTCGTGCCGAAAAACCGGCACCAGTACACGGCGAAGATCAAGTTCCTGGCGAACGACTGGCACGTCATGGTCGTGTGGCTGGGCAACAAGTTCGAGGCCCAGGCCGACCTCTCCAAGTCACGCGGCTTCTGGATGACCTACCGCGCCACCGACGACCTGTACGTCCAGCTGCGGCCCGCGTCGCACTGGAGCGGCGGCGACAAGTGGGTCACCAAGATCCCTTCGAGCAACGGCAAGCTCGTCCGGAAGTTCTTCAGCTTCCACCCTGACAACTGGACAACTTTGCCGGAGCTGGGCAAGCCGGCCTATCCGCTCGCGGACGCCCTGGACGACGCCCGTGGCCTGGTGTTCGTCGGGAAAACGCCGAACGAGCTGGAGTTCCAGGGGCTCAAGATCGACGGCTATCGGCCACCCTGCGTTTACTAGGAACCGGCTACTGTCCGGGGTCGTGAGAGCGCTCCCGGTCGCCCTGGTCCTGGTCCTCACCGCCGCGCTGGCGACGCCCGTGAGTGCGGCGGTGAGAGACGACACCAGGTACGTCGACCCGTTGATCGGCTCGGCGGGCGGCGGCAACACCTATCCGGGTGCGGTGCGGCCGTTCGGGATGATCTCCTGGAGTCCCACGTCGACCCGCGGCGACCAGACGAACACGGGCGCTGCCAACGGTTACGCCTACGACGCCACGAGGGTGCGCGGCTTCAGCCTGACCCACGTCAACGGCGCGGGCTGTCATCCGGGCGCGGCGGGGGACGTGCCGATCATGCCGCACGTCGGCGCGATCACGAGCTCGCCGACCGCGGACACGAAGGACCAGATCTACGCCAGCGACTTCGCGCACGCCGACGAGATCGCCGAACCCGGCCGCTACCGGGTGGACCTGAAGTCCGGCGCCACGGCGGACCTGAGCGTCACCACCCGCGCGGGCATCGGCGAGTTCACCTTTCCCGAGAACGGATCGCTGCTGTTCCGCGTGTCCAACTCGCTCAACGGCAGCGAAGACGCCGAGATCACCATCGACCCGGCGACCAACACGGTCTCGGGCTCGGTGCTCACCGGCGCGTTCTGCGGCAGGCGCGCGAACGGCGGTGTGAACAACCAGAAGTCCTACTACCGCCTGTACTTCACGGCGAGCTTCGACCGGCCGATCACCGCCTTCGGCACCTGGGTCAACAGCGAACTCAGGCCGGACACGGTGAAAGCGACCGGCGGCGAGGGCTACCTGACCGGAAGTGCGCGCGCCGGCAAGGGTTCCGGCGGCTATGTGTCCTTTGCGGACAGCAAGGTGACCACCCGTGTCGGCATCTCCTACACCAGCGCGGAAGCCGCCAAGCGCAACCTCGCGGCGGAGATCCCGAACCGGGCGACGGTCGAGCAGATCGCGAAGGAGGCCAGGAAGGCCTGGGCGAAGCAGCTCAGGGCGGTTGAGGTCGACGGTGGCACCGAAGACGAGCGGACGATCTTCCACACCGCGCTCTACCACGCGTTCCTGCAGCCGAACGTGGCGAGCGACGTGGACGGCACCTACCTCGGCAGCGACCGCGCGGTGCACCGGCTCGCCCCCGGCCAGCGGGTGCAGTACGGCAACTTCTCCGGCTGGGACCAGTACCGCGCCCACACCCAGCTCCTGGCGCTCCTCGAACCGCGGGTCGCCGGCGACTACGCCCAATCACTGCTCAACCTGGCGCAGCAGAACGGCGGCGTCTGGGACCGCTGGGTCCACGTCAACGGACCGACGCACGTCATGACCGGCGACCCGTCGGCGCCGGCGATCGCGGGCATGTACGCCATGGGCGCACGCAACTTCAACGTGCGCGCGGCTTACGACTCGTTGCTGCGCCAGGCGACCATCCCGCACCCGGACGGCCTGTCCGACAAGGGTTGTCCCGGCCAGTGCGAGGGCCAGCGCCCGAACCTCGCCGAGTACCTGCGCGTCGGCTACGCCCCGCACGACACGTGTCACTGCTGGGGCGGTGCCGCCGAGACGCTGGAAGACGCCGTCGCCGACCAGGCGCTCGCGGACCTCGCCGCCAAGCTGGGCCGCCCCGACGAAGAGATGCGGAAGCGCGCGGGCTGGTGGCGCAACACGTTCAACCCGGCGACCGGCCACCAGCAGGCGCGGAAAGCGGACGGCAGCTGGGTGACGCCGTTCAACCCGGCCTCGGACCAGGGCTTCGCGCAGGGCAGCAGCGCCACCTACACGTGGATGGTCCCGCACGACGTCCAAGGCCTCGCCGAAGCCATGGGCGGCAAGGACGTCGCCGCGGCCAGGCTCGACGCGTTCTTCCACCGCGCGGACGGTTCTTGGGCGACCGGTGGCGACCCGCTCAGGTACGACCCGACCAACGAGCCGGGCATCCACACGCCGTGGCTGTACAACGAGCTCGGCCGCCCGCGGCAGACCCAGGAAACCGTGCGGGCGATGGCGAAACTCGTCTACCGCACCGGCCCGAACGGCCTGCCCGGCAACGACGACCTCGGCACGATGTCCGCCTGGTACGTCTTCGCCGCGCTGGGCCTGTACCCGAGGACGCCGAGCACCGCCGAGCTGCACGTGTCCAGCCCGATGTTCCCGAAGGCGCGGATCGCCGGGAAGAACATCACCATCTTCGCGCCGAACGCCCCGAACATCCACGTCGAGAGCGTGCGGTGGAACGGCCTGCGGCAACCGCGGCCCTGGTTGCCGGAGCAGTTCGTGCAGCGCGGGGGAGTCCTCAGGTTTGAATGACGTCGGAAAGGCCCACGGCAGGACGGCCGAGCATCGCGGTCAACGTGCGGCGTTGGCGCGGGGTCAACGTGGCGACGAAAACCACTGCGGCGGCACCGGCCTGCTCGGCGGCCTCGGCCACCTCGCGGACTTTTCCGTAGCTCAGCAACGTCCGCGAGGAGAACGGCATGCTCATCTTCTTGACTCCGCCGTGTGACACACCGCGTCGCTGCACGATCTGCTCGACGACGTGCAGGCCGCGGGTCGCCAGTCGTTGCGCTGCCGACGCCATGATCTTGGCGAATTCCTTCTCCTTGTTGGAGAAGTAGCCCACCAGCACCACCTCGGCCCCCACGAGGTCGAGCGGAGCCTCGCGCTGGGGCGGCTCGGGTGGCGCCCGGCGAGCCGGGCGGCGGTCGCGTCTTCGGGGCTGATGCATGCACCACAGGCTAGTGGCGCGGCCCGGCTCGTTGGCGAGGTAATTCACGCTCAGCAGGGCGCCCGCGGCAGTCTGATCGCGAATTCCCCCGGCAACGTTCCGGGCCACACCACTAGCTTGAGTTTTAACGTGTCTGGTCGGTGTGGGAGTGGCTAGGCGTGGTTGTGTTGTGGTGCTTGTGTTTGCGTCTGTCTGCGCTGGTGGCGATGTAGACGTTGTGGCGTGGCGCTGGGTGTTTGTTGGGCAGGCCTGCGGGGCGGCCGGGTCCGGGTCGGGAGGGTTTCGGAGCATCGGCCGGACAAGCGGTGTGCGTGCGCAGGTTCCGAAACCCGCGGCGGACTCGTGTCGGGGAGAGCTGGCGCGGGTGCGCCGCGGGTTTCTCCCAACGGCGGCGCAGATCGCTGGTGAGATGACGGGCCAGTCGCAGGTGGGTGTAGGCGGCGATCAGCAGCCAGGTCCACCGGTCGGCCGCCTCGGGTGAGCGGAGTTTCGGTGTGGTCCAGCCGAGGGTTTGTTTGAGCATGCGGAAGGTGTGCTCGATGTCGAACCGTCGCAGGAACGCCTGCCAGCACACATCGACCATGGCCGGGGCGAGGCCGGTGCGGGAATGCCAGAGCCACACCGGTTTCGGCTGCGCCCCTGATGGAAGCCGGTCGATCTGAAGGCGGATCACGGTGCCCTCGATGATCGGCAGGTCACCGGTGTGGTCCACCCAGGCGGTGCGGTGGGTCAGCCGGGGATGCAACCGGTCCCATGCCCGGACATACGCGGTGCCGTAGAGCCGGGTCGGGGTGCGGGTGGTGATGTCGGGCTCGCCCCAGGTCGCAGGGTCGGCAAAGGCGAAGTCGCCGCCGTGGCGGCGGGGCCGCCCGGTCGTGCCGGGCGGGCGCGGCGGCGGCCGGCGGCGCAGGGTCCTGCGGGTACTCATGCGCACCACCACCGCGATCGGCAGACCGGCCAGCACATGCGCGAGGCGCGGCCCGTCATAGCCGGCGTCGGCGACCAGCAGGATGTCCGGGTCTCCCGGTCGCCAGTGCCCTGCGGTGACGAGCCGCAGGACCACCTCGCGCACCTGCCGGGCGGTGACGGTGGCCGCGTCGTCACCAGGCTTGAGCCGGACCACGTCCAGCGGCGCGGTCCAGGAGCCGCGTCCCGCTTCCAGCGCGACGAGCACCGAGTAGGGCCAGCCCGGCACCATGATGTGCTGGTTCTTGCCTCGCCCGTAGGTATGGCACAAGATCCGCTGCGCGCTGGTGTGGGCCTCGGGACGTAACCAGCTGGTGATGTCCACCGCCAGCACCAACCGGCCGTCAGCTGCCCGAGGCAACCGTGTACCGGTGAGCGCGGTCCGTAGCCGGTCGATCTCGACACGGCCGTGTGCCAGCGCGGCATAGCCGCTGCCATGCCCGCGACGGTGCTCGCCGGTCAAGGACAACTCCGCGATCGACCGTACTGGCCCGTCCGCGCACAGCACTGCGTCGCACAGTTCGTACAACGCGTCCGCCCGCCGGGACAGACACCGGTAGAACTCTCGCCGGAACCAGGACAGGTCCCCGCCCACACCGGTCTCACCGGCATCCTGCACACTGATCACTGAAGCCCCTGGTAACGATCTTCTTCCCTAGACAAGAAGAATGATCAACCAAGGGCTTCATCCATGATCAGCTAGGGCACACACTCCGCCGCCACCGGTTAAAACTCAAGCTAGGCACTCGGTGGGCTGCGGCGACACGCGTTTTTCTCCTCCCTGAGCGACTGACCCGTGTTTGCGCCGACGGTCATGGGGAACCACGCGACAAACGGGAGGAGAGAGCAGTGAAGGCCGTTGTGTGGCATGGAGTGGGTGACATCCGGCTCGATGAAGTGGACGATCCGCGCATTCAGGAACCGACGGACGCGGTCATCCGGATCACCCGCAGCGCGATCTGCGGCACCGACCTGCACATGGTGCGCGGCACGATGCCGGACATGGTGGAGGGCACCGTGCTCGGGCACGAGGCCGTCGGTGTCGTCGAGGAGGTCGGCAGCGGCGTCCGCGGGTTCACGCCCGGCGACCGCGTGGTGGTGACGTCGACGATCGGCTGTGGCACCTGTTCCTATTGCCGAGCCGGATATTTCGCGCAGTGCGACACCGCGAACCCGAGCGGGCCGGCCGCCGGGACGTGCTTCTTCGGCGGACCCAAGGCAACCGGGCCGGTCAACGGCCTGCAGGCGGAACGAGCACGTATTCCGCACGCCATGATGACGTTGGTGCGGGTGCCGGACGGGGTGAGCGACGACCAGGCGATCCTGCTGTCCGACATCTTCCCGACCGCGTGGTTCGGCGCGCGGCTGGCCGAGGTCGGCGCCGGCGACACCGTGCTGGTGCTGGGCGCGGGCGTGGTCGGGCAGTTCGCCATCGCGTCGGCCAAGCGGCAGGGTGCCGGGCGGGTGATCGTCGTGGACGGGATCGCGACCCGGCTGGACCAGGCCCGCGCGCAGAACGCCGAGACCGTCGACTTCAACCTGGAGGATCCCGTCGAGGTCGTGCGGGAGCTGACCGGCGGGATCGGGCCGGACCGCGTGATCGAGGCGGTCGGGGTCGACGCCGAGCAGCCAGGGGCCAGCAACCGGGACGAGCAGTGGAAGCCGGGCGACGGGCCGCGGCAGGCGCTGGACTGGGCGGTCGAGTTGGTCGCCAAGGCCGGTTCGATCGGGATCGTCGGCGTCTACCCGCCGGGGTTCGACCAGTTCCCGATCGGCACGGCGATGAACAAGAACGTCACGCTGCGGATGGGCAACTGCAACCACCGCCGCTACCTGCCGCGCCTGCTCGACCTGGTGCTGACCGGCGCCGTCGACCCGCTCGCGTTCATCACCCGGCACGAGAAGCCGACCTCCGCGATCGACGCCTACAAGTCGTTCGACCTGCGCGAGGACGGCTGGCTGAAGACGGTTCTCGATGTCGCCTGAGCGGGTGGTCGTGACCGGCGGCGCGGGGTTTCTCGGCTCGCACGTCTGCGATGCGCTGCTGCGGGACGGTGCGCGAGTGGTCTGCGTCGACGACTTCCGCACCGGCTCGCGCGCCAACGTGCCCGCCGGTGTCGGGGTGGTCACCGCGGACGTCTCCCGCCCGCTCGACCTGCTCGGGCCCGTCGACCTGGTCCTGCACCTCGCGTGCCCCGCGTCACCGGCCGACTACCTGCGGATGCCGGTGGACACCCTGCGCACAGGTGGTTTCGGCACGTATCACGCGCTGGAGCTGGCGCGGCGCAAGAGAGCGCGGGTGGTGATCGCGTCCACCAGCGAGGTGTACGGGGACCCGGAGGAACACCCGCAGCGGGAGTCGTACTGGGGCCATGTGAACCCGATCGGGCCGCGCAGTGTCTACGACGAGGCGAAGCGCTTCGGTGAAGCCATGACCGTTGCGTTCCGTGCCGAACACGGTGTGGACACGGGCATCGTGCGGATCTTCAACACCTACGGGCCGCGGATGCGTGCGCAGGACGGCCGGATGATTCCTACCTTCCTGCGGCAAGCGCTGGCCGGCGAACCGTTGACGGTGCACGGCGACGGGCTGCAGACCCGGTCGCTGTGTTACGTCTCGGATCTGGTGCGCGGGCTGCTCGCGATGGCGCGCAGTGATCATCCAGGGCCGATCAACCTCGGCAACCCCGCCGAGGTCACGGTGCTCGACGTGGCCCGCAAGACGATCGAGGTGACGGGAAGTTCGTCGCCGATCCGGCACGTCGAGTCCATGACGGACGACCCGCGCCGCCGCAGGCCGGACATCAGTCTGGCCGCGAGCGTGCTGCGCTGGCAGCCGCGGGTTCCGCTGGAGGAAGGACTTCGCTCGTTTGCGCGGGACTTCGCCGGGTAGCCGCACCTCATGCGAGTTCTCGGGATCAACGCGGTGTTCCACGACCCGGCGGCAGCACTGGTGGTGGACGGCTCGGTCGTCGCCGCGGCGGAGGAGGAACGGTTCTCCCGTCGCAAGCACGGCAAGCGGCCGGTGCCGTTCTCGGCGTGGGAGCAGCCGGAGCTGTCCGCGCGTTGGTGCCTGGAGCAGGCCGGCCTGACTCCCGCGGATCTCGACGCCGTGGCGTACTCGTACGACCCGTCGCTGGTCGACGCGGAGTACGCGCCGTGGGAGGAGCTGAGGACGACCTATGCGCGCCAAGCACCGCAGTTTCTGGCGACCTCGTTGCCGGGGCTTGATCCCGAGATCGTGCGGTTCGTGCCGCACCACGTTGCGCACGCCGCGTCCACCGGGCTGGCCGCGCCGTTCGGGGGCAACTGCGCGGTGCTCGTCGCGGACGGCCGCGGCGAGTGCGGGTCCCATCTCGCCGGCCGGTACGTCGATCAGGAGCTGACCACCTTCGCGTCGCAACGGCTGCCGCACTCGCTGGGCCTCATGTACGAGGAACTGACCGAGCACCTCGGGTTTCTGCGGTCCAGCGACGAGTACAAGGTGATGGCGCTGGCCTCGCACGCCAAGCCTGTGCACCTCGACCTGATGCGCGAGCACGTGCTGGTCCGCGACGGCGGTTTCGAGATCCGGCCGGTGGACTGGAGCACGCTGGCCAAGCAGCGTTCGAAGGGCGACGAGCTGACCCAGGAGCACGCCGAGCTGGCCGCGAGCGTGCAGGTGCGGCTGGAAGAGGTGTTGCTGGAGCTGGTGCGGTGGCTGCACGCGCGGACCGGCGAGCGGCGGCTGACGATGGCCGGTGGCGTGGCGCTGAACTGCGTCGCGAACACCCGCATCTTCGCCGAGGGCCCGTTCGACGAGGTCTGGGTCCAGCCAGCCGCCGGTGACGCAGGGACGGCCCTGGGTGCGGCGCTGCACGTGAGTACGGACGCGGTTTCGGCGATGCCGGGTGCCGACCTGGGCCGTGGCTTCTCGGACGAGGAGATCGAGTCGGTCTTGCGCACGGCTGCGATGCCGTTCTCCCGGCCTGATGACGTCGCGGTGGAGGTGGCCGAGGCGCTGGCCGCGAACCGGATCGTGGCGTGGTTCCAGGGCCGCAGCGAGTACGGTCCGCGTGCCCTCGGTCGCAGGTCGTTGCTCGCGAACCCGTGTCACGCCTCGAACCTGACCCGGCTGAACGACGTGAAGGGCCGCGAGCAGTTCCGCCCGGTGGCCCCGATGGTCCTCGCATCTCGTGCCGGTGAGGTCTTCTCGCGCGGGCCGATCCCCAGCCCTTACATGCTCTTCGTGCACGACGTCCGTCCGGAGTGGACGGCACGGATCCCGGCCGTTGTGCACGTCGACGGCACCGCGCGCGCCCAGACCGTCGCCGACGACCCGTTGCTGGAACGCATGCTGAGCGAGTTCGAAGCGCGGACCGGCGTCCCGGTCGTCGTGAACACCAGTCTCAACACCGCGGGCCGTCCCATGGTCGACACCCCGCGCGACGCCCTGGAGTGCTTCGGCTCGTCGCCGGTCGACCTGCTCGCCATCGGCCCGTACGTGGTGCGCCGATGAACTACTCCGTCGTCATCCCCACCGTCGGCCGGCCGAACCTCGACGACCTGCTGGACACCCTGGTCGAGGGCTCAGGCCCGGACCCGCTCGAGATCATCGTGGTGGACGACCGGGAGACCGGCCTCGGTCCGGCCGCCGCTCGCAACACGGGCTGGCGCGAGGCCCGCGGCGACTGGGTGGCGTTCCTCGACGACGACGTGGTGCTCCCGCCGGACTGGAAGTCCCAGGTGTGCGCGGATCTCGCTGATCTGCCGGACGACGTGGGCGCGAGCCAGGCCCGGATCGTGGTGCCGCTGCCTGCCGACCGCCGGCCGACCGACGCCGAACGCGGCACCGCCGGTCTCGCCACGGCCCGCTGGATCACCGCCGACATGGCGTACCGGCGCGAGGCCCTGGCGCGGGCGGGCGGTTTCGACGAACGCTTTCCGCGTGCTTACCGCGAAGATGCCGAGCTGGCGTTGCGCGTGCAGGACCTCGGCTACCGGATCGTGCGCGGCTCGCGGGTGACGACGCACCCCGTGAAGCCCGCGACGTTCATGACGAGTGTCGACCAGCAGCGGGGCAACGCCGACGACGCGTTGATGCGCCGGTTGGTGGGCTCGCGGTGGCGTTCGCGCATCGGCGGGGAGCGTGGCCGGTTGCGGTCGCACGTGGTGACGACGGCTGCCGGGCTCGGTTCGATCCTTTGTGGACTGACTGGCCGACGTAGGGCCGCCGTCGTGTTGGGGGCGGTGTGGGCGGCGCTGACCGGGCGGTTTGCGGCGCAGCGGATCGCGCCGGGGCCGCGGACCTTGGACGAGGTCGCGCGGATGGTGGTCACCAGTGCGTTGATTCCGCCTGCTGCCTGTGCGCATCGGGTCAGGGGCGAGGTTCGGCATCGGCGGGTGCGGCCGTGAAGATTCTGGTGCTGAGAGCGCTCGGGCTGGGTGACCTGCTGACCGCGGTGCCTGCGCTTCGGGGGCTGCGGGCGGCATTTCCCGGTGCGGAGATCACGCTCGCGGCGCCCGCGTGGTTGCAGGACGCGGTGGACCGGATCGAGGCGGTCGACCGGCTGTTGCCGACCGAGGAGTTGGGGCCGATCGACTTCGAACGGCCGGATCTTGCGGTGAACCTGCACGGGAAGGGGCCGCAGAGCGTCGAGAGGTTGATGGCCACTCGGCCGCGGCGGTTGGTCACGTACGGACTTGCTGATTGGCCGGGGCAGCGGCATGAGGTGCTTCGGTGGTGCGATCTGTTGCAGCGGAAGGGGATTCGGTGCGATCCGGACGACTTCCGGCTGCATCCGGTTGGCGAGAGGACCAACCGGGTCGTGATTCATCCGGGGGCGAGCACCGGTGCGCGGAGGTGGCCGGCGGAGAGGTACGCGGCTGTTGCTCGGGCGTTGAGGGCGGAGGTGGTCGACGCGCCAGAACCGATTGTGCCGCTGGATGCCGTCGCACCAATTGAACCGATGGACGTTGTCGTCACCGCTGGGCCGGATGAGCTCGACCTGGCGAGCCAGATCGTTCCCGAACCGGAATCCGGCAGCCTGGCCAACCTGATGGACCTCGTCGCCACCGCCCGCCTCGTCATCTGCGGCGACACCGGCGTGGCCCACGTCGCCACCGCCTACGGCACCCCGTCGGTCCTGCTGTTCGGACCGGTCTCTCCAGACCTCTGGGGTCCACGCCGCGGCCCGCACCGAGTGCTCTGGCACGGCGAGACCGGCGACACGTTCGCCGACGAGCCGGACCCCGGACTGCTGCGCATCACCGTGCAGGAAGTGCTCGAGGCGATCGGAGGTGTCCTGTGCGAGCAAAGCGAATCGGAGTCGTCGGCGCGGGCTACGTCGGCCTGACGACGGCCGCGTGCTTCGCTCACCTCGGGCACCGCGTGGTGTGCGCCGACGCGGACGCGGCCAAGATCGAGGCACTCAACGCAGGCGAGGTCACCCTGCACGAACCAGGACTGCGCGAGCTGGTCGCAGCAAACCGCGAGCGGCTGGAGTTCGTCACGGACAACGACAAAGCGCTGTCGGGTGTGGACTTCGCCTTCGTCTGCGTGCCGACACCGACCGGGCCCGACGGCGCGGCCGACCTGTCGGCGGTCGACGAGGTGCTGAGCGAGGCACCGGAACGAACCACGCTGGTGCTGAAGTCGACGGTGCCGGTCGGCACGGCGGCCAAGCATCCCGGCGTCGTGTCGAACCCGGAGTTCCTCAGGGAAGGCCACGCCGTTGAGGACTTCCTGCGGCCGCAACGAGTGGTGATCGGTGCGCAAGAAGAACGACTTGCCCACGAGGTGGCCGAGCTGTACGCGCCGACCAACGCGCCGACCGTGCTCACCGACAACACGAGTGCCGAGCTGGTGAAGTACGCGAGCAACTGCTTTCTGGCGTTGAAGCTGTCGTACGTCAACACGTTGGCGGAGCTGTGCGAACACCTCGACGCCGACATCGACGGTGTCACCGAGGGCATGCGGCTGGACGACCGGATCGGAGCGTCCTGCCTGCAGCCCGGGCCGGGGTGGGGTGGCTCGTGCCTGCCCAAGGACACCCTCGCGCTGCTCGCCACGGCGAAGGCGGCCGGCGTCGACTTCGCCACCGTCGAAGCGGCGGTCAGCACGAACCGGCACCAGCCGCACCGGGTGGTCGACCGGATCAGGGAGGAGCTCGGGACGCTCCGCGGCGCCAGGATCGGGTTGCTCGGGCTCACCTTCAAGGCGGGCACGAACGACCTGCGCGACTCGCCGGCGCTCGTGGTGGCCGGACTCCTCACGAACGAAGGTGCGAGGCTCAAGGCCTACGACCCGTGCGTCACCGAAGGCCGGCCGAACATCGAGGTCACGAACGAGGCAACGGAAGCAGCACACCAAGCGGACCTGCTGGTGGTGCTGACCGAGTGGCCGGAGTTCGCCGAGCTGGACTGGCCGGAACTGGCGAAGACGGTCGACCACCCGCGCATCTTCGACACCCGCAACGTGCTGCCGGAGGACAAGGTGCGGGAGGCGGGCTTCCGGTTGATCAGGACCGGCCGTTAGGAACGCCGAGGTGCACGACCTTGGTCGTGGTCATCTCGTCGAGCAGCTCAGGGCCGTAACCGAACCCGGTGCCGGACGCACCACGCGGCTGGGCGGCACCACCGGGAGCGCCACCGAACACGGCGTTGACCTTCACCGTGCCGACGGGAAGCGCGCGCCAGGCGCGTTGGGCGTGCTCCATCGAACTGGTCAGCACGGTGGCGGCCAAGCCGTACTCGCCACCGCATGCCTCGGCCAGCCCCTCGTCGAACGACGACACCAGCTGCACGGGCGCGACCGGGCCGAACGTCTCCTCGCACATCACCCGCATCGCCGATGAGCAGTTGGCCAGCACCGTCGCCGGGTAGTAGGCGCCGCGACCCTCCGGAACCGAACCGCCGACCAGCGCCGACGCCCCAGCTCCCAGCGCCTCGGCCACCTGCGAGTGCACGAACGAACGGTGCCGGGTGTCGACCAGGGGCTGCGGATCGCGGTTCCACGAGCGCGCCTCAGCGCACAGCGCCTCCAGGAACGGCTTGGCGATCGACTTGTGCAGGTAGATCCGCTCGACCGACGTGCACAGCTGGCCCGCGTTCGTGAACGCACCCAACGCCGCCTGCGAAGCCGCCCACACCGGATCCACGTCGTCATCGACCAGCAACGGATCGTTGCCTCCGTTCTCCAGCAACAGCTTCGCCGAAGAAGCCAGCGCGATCGCTCGACCGGTGGCCGTGCTCCCGACATGCGCGACGACGTCGACGTCGGCCGAGCTCACCAATGCCGCTCCCACTGAGCCGTCACCGACCAACGTCTGCAGCACGCCGTCGGGGAAACACGGCCGGAGAACGGTGGCCAGCAGCAAACCCGTGTGCGGGCAGCGTTCGCTCGGCTTGTGCACCACGACGTTCCCGGTGACCAGCGCCGCGCCCAGGAGTCCGCACGCCACCGCGATCGGGTCGTTCCACGGTGTCAGTGCCACCACGACACCGCGCGGTTCGGGCACCATGAAGTCGACCGCGGCGCCGAGCAGCGACCGTCCACGATGGACTGGACCGAGCTCGGCGTACTGCTCCAGCGTTGCCGCGCCGGCCAGCACGCCCTCCCGCGCCGACCCGAACGGCCGGCCCGTCTCGGTCTCCACCACCGTCGCCAGATCGCTCGCCCGCTCCCGCAACGCCGCCGCGGCTTCCCGGACCGCGGCACCACGTTCGGCGGCAGCGACGGCCGCCCACTCGGGTTTGGCGGACTTGGACGTCGCGAGGGCGGCCTCGACGTCCTCGGGAGTGGCGGTGGGCAGCCAGCCGACCAACTGGGAGTCGCGCGGGCTGTGGACGTCGATGGCGTGCATGGCGGTCATGGCTCGCGGGTACCCATCGGCGCAGGTCGAAACCCATGGAGGAGCCATGCCCGGACGCGAGGAACTGCCCAGCACGGTGGCACGTTCGCCGAAGAAGGCGCAGCGGACGTGGATCAAGGCGCACGACTCCGCCGTTGAGACGTACGGCGAAGGCGAACGGGCGCACCGCACCGCGTTCTCGGCACTGAAGCACAGCTTCGAGAAGGTCGGCGACCACTGGGAGCCCAAGCGGGAGAAGGGGCCGTCGGACCGGCAGGCGGAACGCAGCACCCCGGCCGAGGGCGAGACCGCCGGCGGTGTCGACGCGCACGCCAGCAAGCAACACCTCTACGACATCGCGAAGCGACTCGAGATCGAGGGCCGATCGCAGATGACCAAGGACGAACTCGTTGACGCCATCCAGAAGGCGAACGACCGCGAGACCGCGCGGGCCCGATCATGAAGGTCGTCATCACGGGCGCCACCGGGAACGTCGGCACCGCTCTCTTACACAGACTCGCCGACGAACCGGACGTGCAGGTGCACGGCATGTCCCGGCGCCCGCCCGCGGACGCGCCGCCGTACCAGGGCCTCGAGTGGACGCCGGTCGACATCGGCCGGCCGGGATCCGAAGAGCTGCTGGACATCGCGTTCCAGAAGGCCGACGCGGTGGTCCACCTCGCCTGGCTCATCCAGCCGTCGCACGACGAACGCGAGCTGTACCGGACGAACGTCGCCGGGTCGTCCCGCGTCTTCGACGCCGCGGCCAGGGCCGGAGTGCCGCACCTCGTCCACATGTCGTCGGTCGGCGCGTACTCACCGGCCCGAAAGGATCATCGAGTCGACGAGTCGTGGCCGGTCGACGGTGTGTCGTCGTCGTTCTACAGCAGACACAAGGCGGCCGTCGAACACATGCTGAACCAGTACGAGACCAGCATGCTGATCTCCCGGCCGCGGCCGGGGCTGATCCTGCAGTCCGACGCGGGCTCCGAGGTGCACGACTACTTCCTCGGCAGTTTGGTGCCGAAAGCCTTGTTCCGGCACCGGATCCCGATCCTGCCGGTGCCGAACGACCTGGTGCTGCAGTTCGTCCACTCCGACGACGTCGCCGACGCCCTCGCCCGCATTCTGCAGCAACGGCTGCACGGCCCGGTGAACCTCGTCGCCGAGCCGGTCGTCACTCCGCGTGTTCTCGCGGGACTTCTCGGCGGAAAGCACGTTCCGGTGCCGCCGTGGCTGTTGCGTCTGCTCGCGAACGTCACCTGGCGACTGCGCCTGCAGCCCACTCCGCCGGGATGGGTGGATCTGGCCCTGAAAGCGCCGCTGCTGGACGCGTCACGGGCGCGAACGGAACTCGATTGGCGACCGGTGTTCGGTGCGCAGGAGGCACTTCACGCACTTGTCCAGGGCGTTGGCGGAGGTAAACACGTTCCGGCCAGTCCGGTGCTGTGAATCGCTGCGCCGAGTAGCGTTTCAAGCCGCTTCTCGCGGCTAAATCTCCTCTATGGACCAGGCCTTCGACGCGGTGCTGTTCGACCGTGATGGCACTCTCATCTGGGACGTTCCGTACAACGGCGACCCGCGCCGCGTGACTCCTGTGCCGGGCGCTCGCGAAACGTTGCGTGAGTTGCGCGCACACGGTTTGCGCACGGGCGTGGTGAGCAACCAGTCCGGCATCGGCCGTGGCCTGCTCACCGAAGAACAGGTTGCCGCGGTGAACGCGCGGGTGGAGGAGCTGCTGGGCCGGTTCGGCACCTGGCAGATCTGCCCGCACCACCCCGACGAGGGCTGTGCGTGCCGCAAACCCGCCCCTGGCCTGGTGCTGTCCGCGTGCGAGGCGCTCGGAGTCCGCCCGGAACGGACGCTGGTCGTGGGTGACATCGGGGCGGACGTGGGAGCAGCCGAGGCCGCCGGTGCGGTGCCCGTGCTGGTGCCGACCCCGGTAACGCGCCAGGAAGAGGTCGAACGGGCGCCGCGCACCGCCCCTGACCTGCTGGCGGTGCTGGAGCTGATCCGGTGAGGACCCTCGTCGCCCGACTCGACAGCGACGGCGACGTCCTGCTGTCCGGACCGGCCGTGCGCGCGGCCGCCGCAGCAGGTGAGGTCGTGTTCCTGTGCGGTCCCAGCGGCGTCCAGGCGGCGGAGCTGCTGCCCGGTGTGAGCCGGATCGTCGAGTGGGAGTGTCCGTGGGTCGTCAACCCGGCTCCGGAGGTCCGTCCGTTCGACATCGAGGCCATCACGGCGGTGCTGCACGGCATTCGCGCTGACGTGGCATTGATCCTGACGTCGTTCCACCAGAGCCCGTTACCGCTCGCTTTGGTGCTGCGGCTGGCGGGCGTGCCGAAGATCGTCGCGCGCTCGGTCGACTACGCCGGGTCGTTGCTGGACGTGCGGTTGCGTGACGACCCAGACGTCCCAGAGGCGGAACGGGCGCTGGAGGTGGCGCGCGCCGCCGGCTTCGAGGCGACCGACAGCAGGCTCGCGATCATCGAGCCGCCGAGGAGCGAACTGAGCCATCCGTACGTGGTGGTACACCCCGGTGCGACGGCGCCCGCCCGCACCTGGTCGCCTGATCGCTGGGCGAAAGCCGTGGTCGCGCTGACCGCGGCCGGATACCGCGTCGTCGTGACCGGAGGACCGGCCGAGGCCGGGCTGACCGAACACGTCGCGGGAGCGTGCGGAACCGATCTCGGCGGGCGCACCAGCTTTCGCGAGCTGGCCGGCGTGCTGGCGGGTGCCGGCGCGGTCGTCGTCGGCAACACCGGCCCCGCCCACCTCGCGGCCGCCGTCGGCACTCCGGTCGTGTCGCTGTTCGCCCCGGTGGTTCCGGCCGTCAGGTGGGCACCGCACGGCAAGCACGTGCTGCTCGGCGACCAGAACGCGCCGTGCAGCGGCACCAGGGCCCGTGAGTGTCCGGTGCCCGGCCATCCGTGCCTCGATCTCGTCGACCCGTCCGAGGTCGTCGCGGCCGTTGCCGAGGTGACGGCATGAGGATTCTGCTGTGGCACGTGCACGGATCGTGGACGCACTCGTTCGTCCAGGGCGGGCACGAGTACCTGATCCCCGGACCGCCGGACGGCATCGGGCTCGCCGGCCGGCCCTGGCGAGCGGACGAGGTTGCTCTGTCCGAAGTGGACGCCGCAGGTGCCGATGTCGCGATCGTGCAACGGGTCGAGGAGCTCTCGCAGGTGCCGATCGGCATCCCGGTGGTGTACCTGGAACACAACACGCCGAGCGCGCCGGCGGAGGAGCACCCGCTCGCCGACTGGGACGGGACTCTCGTCCACGTAACGCATTTCAACGACTTGATGTGGAACTGCGGCACGACCAGGACCGTCGTGATCGAGCACGGCGTCGTCGATCCGGGACCGCTCTACACCGGGGAGCTCCCGCGCGCGGCGGCCGTGATCAACGATCCGGTCCGGCGCGGCCGCATCGTGGGCACCGACCTGCTGCCGCGGTTCGACCCCGTCGACGTGTTCGGCATGGGCACCGAGCAGATCGGCGGCCTGGGAGACCACGAACTCGGAGCCCTGCACCGGGAACTCGCCCGCCGCCGCGTCTACGTGCACACGGCGCGCTGGACGTCGCTCGGCCTGTCGTTGCTGGAGGCGATGCACATCGGCATGCCGGTCGTCGCGCTGGCCAGCACCGAGGCCATCCGCGCCGTGCCGCCGGACGCGGGTGCGATCTCGACCGACGTGGAGGAGTTGGTGAGCGCCGCGCGGGAGTTGATCGCAGATCCCGCGCTGGCAACCGAAAAAGGACAACGGGCGCGCGAGTTCGCGTTGGCCCGCTACGGGCTTGACGCGTTCCTGCGCAACTGGGACGTACTGCTGAAGGAAGTGATCGGATGAGGATCGCGATGGTGTCGGAGCACGCCAGCCCGCTCGCGGCTCTGGGAGGTGCCGACGCGGGAGGACAGAACGTCCACGTGGCGGCACTGGCGGCAGCGCTCGTGCGACGTGGTCACGAGGTCGCGGTTTACACCCGGCGCGACGCCCGCGGACTGCCGCGCCGTGTCTCCACCTCGGACGGTTACGAGGTCGTGCACGTGCCCGCGGGACCGGCGAAACAGGTTCCGAAGGACGAGCTGCTGCCGCACATGACGGACTTCTCGAAGTTCCTCATGCGGGAGTGGCACGACCAGCGGCCGGACGTGGTGCACAGCCACTTCTGGATGTCGGGCGTCGCCTCGGTGCTGGCGGCACGGCGCGACCACGTCCCAGTCGTGCACACCTACCACGCGTTGGGCACGGTCAAGCGCCGCTACCAGGGTGCGCAGGACACCAGCCCGGCCGACCGGATCACGATGGAACGGCTGGTGGGCCACGAGGTCAACGCCATCGCCGCCACCTGTGACGATGAGGTCGACGAGCTGATCGCCATGGGGTTGAAGCGGAACAAGATCGCCGTCGTGCCGTGCGGCGTGGACACCAAGTTGTTCTCGCCGCTCGGTCCGGTGGTCGAGCGCGGGGCGCCGCATCGAATCGTTTCGGTCGGCAGGCTGGTGCCGCGCAAGGGGTTCGACGACCTGATCGCCGCGTTGCCACTCGTACCGGACACCGAGCTGGTGATCGCGGGAGGCTCGCGCGACCTGAAGCACGACCCCGAGGCGCAACGGCTGCTCGCGTGTGCGGAGGCCTGCGGCGTAACGGATCGCGTGCATCTGATCGGACAGGTGGCGCGCACGGACATGCCCGCGTTGTTGCGCTCGGCGGACGTCGTGGCGTGTGTGCCTTGGTACGAGCCGTTCGGGATCGTGCCGTTGGAGGCGATGGCGTGCGGTGCTCCCGTTGTCGCGTCGGCCGTCGGCGGCCTGAAGGACACCGTGGTCAACGGCGTCACCGGCGTGCTCACCCCGCCGCGTGACCCGCGCAACCTCGGCCGAGCGCTGCGCAGGCTCCTCGCGGACCGCTCCCGCGGCATGTCGTACGGCATGGCCGGGCAGGACCGGGTGGACGCCCGGTACACCTGGGACGAGGTCGCGGCCAGATCCGAGCACCTGTACCTGCGGGTACGGGTGAACAACGGCCTGGCGGTGGCGCAGTGACGGTCGAAAGCCACCTCGACGGACTGACCGACACGCTCGCCGGTCTCCGTGCGGAAGCTCCGCGGATCCACCAGTGGGGCACGTCGCTCGCGCGCCTGCTGTCCGACGGCGGCAGGCTGCTCGCGGCGGGCAACGGCGGATCGGCCGCGGAGGCCCAGCACCTGACCGCCGAACTGGTCGGGCGCTATCGGCACGACCGCGCGCCGTTCTCCGCGCTGGCGTTGTGCGCCGAGACCTCGAGCGTCACCGCGATCGCCAACGACTACGGCTACGACCAGGTGTTCGCGCGCCAGGTGACGGCGCACGCGCGGCCAGGCGATCTGGTGGTCCTGCTGTCGACCAGCGGGCGCAGTCCCAATCTGCTGGAGGCAGCTCATGCGGCCCGGTCGGCGGGAGCGAGCGTGTGGGCGCTGACCGGGCCGTCACCGAACCCGTTGGCCGCCCTCGCCGACGACACGCTCGCGCTGCCCGGCGATGCCTGCCACGTGCAGGAGGCGCAACTGGTGGTGGTGCACGCGCTGTGCGAGGCGTTCGAGGCCGCCTTGCCCTCGGCGTTGCGGAGGGTGTCGTGAAGCTGGTCGTGGTCGGCGACTCGTTGCTGGACATCGACATGGAGGGCACGGTCAGCAGACTGTGCCCGGACGCGCCGGCACCCGTGCTGGACGTCTCCGCCGAGCACCCGCGGGCCGGTGGTGCGGCACTGGCGGCGACCATGGCGGCCCGCGACGGCGTGGACGTGACACTGGTCAGCGCGGTGTCGGAGGATTCGTCCGGTGAGCAGTTGCGGTCGCTCATCGAGGTTCCGTGCGTGCTCGGCCGGGCTGCTGCCGTGCCGGTGAAGACGCGTCTGCGTTGTGCCGGCACTTCGTTGGCACGTGTGGATCGTGGCGGTGGCTCCGGGGCGCCGGAGGTCACCGACGACATGCTGGACGTGGTGCTGTCCGCGGACTTCGTGCTGGCGTCCGACTACGGACGAGGGATGCTCCGCGATGAACGTCTCCGCTCGGTGCTGACGCGGGTTCCGGTGGTCTGGGATCCCCATCCGCGCGGCCCGGCACCGGTGCCAGGGGTGCGGCTGGTGACGCCGAACCTGCCGGAGGCCACCGCGTTCAGCGGCACGAGCGATCCGGACGACGCGGCGAGCAGGCTGTTATCGGTCTGGCAGGCGCGTGCGGTGGTGGTGACGCTGGGGTCCGAGGGCGCCTTGCTCCACTGTGGAGGGACGCCGGTCGCGGTGCCCGCACCTGCTGTTCCGGTGGCCGACCCGTGCGGTGCGGGGGACCGGTTCGCGGTGACGGCAGCGGTTCGGCTGGCGCGCGGCGCTGCTCCGGACGACGCGGTGGCCGATGCCGTGGCCAGTGCGGCCGAGTTCTTGGCGCACGGCGGTGTTTCGGGCATGCGGGCACCGTCGCCGTCCACTGTGGATGAAGTGCGTCGGCGCGGCGGAACCGTCGTCGCCACTGGTGGGTGCTTCGACGTCCTGCACCCCGGGCACGTGCGGATGCTGGCGGCCGCGCGGGCGTTGGGGGACTGCCTGGTGGTGTGTCTCAACTCCGACCTGTCGGTGCGGCGCTTGAAAGGCGAGGGACGACCGGTCAACGGCCAGGCCGAGCGCATCGAGGTGTTGCGCGCTTTGGCGTCGGTGGACGACGTGGTCGTTTTCGGCGAGGACACCCCGGAGAACGTGCTGGGGCGCCTGCGGCCGAACGTGTGGGTGAAGGGCGGCGACTACACCGCCGAACTGCTGCCGGAATCGTCGGTCGTGCGGCGCTGGGGCGGCCGGACCGTGGTCGTGCCGTACCACCGGGGACATTCGACGACCGAGATCCTGTCGAGGAGGACTTGATGCTGGGGAACGTGCTGGTGACCGGTGGCGCGGGCGGGCTGGGTGCCGCCGTGGTCGACGCGGTGCGCGAGGCCGGGGGAACGCCGCTGGTGCTGGACAAGTCGGCACCTTCGATGGCCGACTTCGAGCTGGTCGACCTGGCGGACGGACGGGCTGCCGAAGCGGCCGTGCGGACGCTGGCCGAACGGCACGGCGGCTTCAGCGGTGTCGTGACCGCGGCGGGGATCGACCGGTGCGGCACGCTCGCGGAGGTGCCGGCCGGGGAGTGGGAGAACGTCGTCAAGGTCAACCTGTTCGGCACGGCAGCGGTGGTGCGCGCGGCCCTGCCGTACCTGCGGAACGGGCGGGTGGTGACGGTCGCGTCCACGCTCGGGTTGCGGGCGGTCAGCGACGCGACGGCCTACTGCGCCTCGAAGTTCGGCGTTGTGGGCTTCACCCGCGCACTGGCTGCGGAGACCGCGGGGCGGGTCGGCGTGACGTTGGTGGTGCCGGGCGGGATGCGGACGAACTTCTTCGACGACCGGACCGAGCAGTACCGGCCGACCGACCTGGAGAAGCTGAACCCGCCGGACCGGGTGGCGGCCGCGATCCTGTTCGCGCTGACCCAGCCCAAGGACTGCGAGCTGCGTGAGCTGGTGATCGCGCACAGCGAGGAACCGTCCTGGCCTTGATTCCTTGATTCCAAACCACCTGTTCTGGGTATTAGTCCAGTGTGAACGGTGACGACGAGTTGGAGGAGCTGGACGAGGACTCGCTGCACAACAGCGAGGCGCTGCCTACGAGCCGGCCGAACGCGCTGGTGATCGGGGCCAGTGAGACCGCACGGGGTGGCGTGCTCTGGCTACCGGTCGCCGGCCTCCTCGCGTTGTGCGGCAGGAAGAAAACCGCGAAACGGGCGCTGACTGCGGCTGCGATCGCGATGCCGATCGGCCACCTGATCAGCGTGGTCGTCCACCGGCGCAGGCCGCCTGCCGCCAACATGCCCGCACGGCAGGCACTTCCCGAGCACCCCGACTCGTCGTCGTTCCCCTCCAAGCACGCGGTGACGGCTGCCGCGTTCGGCACCGCCACCGCGCTGGAAGACCGCAAAGCCGCTGTTTTCGTGACGCCGCTGGTGCTCCTCGTCGCCTACAGCCGGCTGCGCACCCGAGTGCACTGGCCCACCGATGTGCTGGGCGGCCTGGTGATCGGCGCACTGGTGGCGCTGGCTCAGGCGGGGATCGGCCGTTCCACCAAGGCCTGAGCGACGGCGTGGAGGTTGGCGGCCATCGTGCGGCCGGTGTTCTCCGACCACTCGTGACCCTCATCGGTGTCGGAATAGCTCGGGCCGGGGCCTGGGCCGCGGTTCCAGTACGTCCACGCCTGGCCGGGGATCGTGTAGCCGATGTCGCCGAGCCCGCCGGCGATCTCGCTGATCACGTGGTGCGCGCCGTCCTCGTTGCCGGTCACCACGACGCCCGCGACCCGGTTGTACGCCACCGGGCGGTCCTCGTCGTCGGTCTCGGAGATCATCGCGTCCATCCGCTCCAGCGCCCGTTGCGCGAGCGAGGACGGGTGCCCGACCCACGTCGGCGTTGCGACCACCAGGATTTCGGCTTCCAGAAGTGAGGCGTGGATGCGCGGCCACTCGTCGCCCGGCCCGAGGTCAGTGGTGACGCCCGGCGGAATGTTGTGGTCCGCCAACCGGTACGTGGTGACCTCGACGTCCTTCTTGGTCAGCTCGTCGATCACGACCTGGGCGAGCAGGTCGGTGTTGGACTGGTCGGGCGACTTCTTCAGGGTGCAGTTGAGCACCACGGCACGCATCAGGGCTGCCTCCACTTCTCGTCGTCGAGCATTCCGCTGGCCTGCGGGCCCATCAGGGACATGCCGCCGTCGACGACGAACGACGCGCCCGTGACGTAGCTGGCGGCGGGGGTGGCGAGGAACGCGACCACGGCCGCGACCTCGTGGGCGTGACCGGGACGGCCGAGCGGCACGCCGGGCCGCGGCTGGGTGCGCGGGTCGACGTCCTCCTGGCCGGTCATCGGTGTCGAGATCTCGCCGGGTGCCACGGAGTTGACGGTGATGCCGTGCTCGGACAGTTCGAGCGCGAGCACCTCGGTCAGCGCGCCGAGCCCGGCCTTCGCGGCGCAGTAGGGCGCGGCGCCCACGCGCGGCAGGTGCTCGTGCACCGAGGTGATGTTGATGATCCGGCCACCGCGCCCGGCGGCGATCATCCGCTTGGCCGCGCGCTGACTGCACAAGAACGCGCCGTCCAGGTCGACGGAGATCACCTCGCGCCAGGTGTCGAACGGCATGTCCACGACCTTCTGGCTGCTACCGGTGCCCGCGCAGTTCACCAGGACGTCCACGCCGCCCAGTTCGTCGGCGAGCTCGTCGACCACGGCGGCCGCGGCGGGCAGGTCGGTGAGGTCGAGCTGCCGGACGGCACAGCGCGCGCCGGCCTCGCGCACCTGGTCAGCGGTTTTCGCGGCACCGTCGGCGTCCTCGTGATACGTGATGCCGACGTCGACGCCACCGCCCGCGAGCGCGACGGCGATCGCCTTGCCGATGCCCGAATCCGATCCTGTCACCACGGCGTAGAGAGGTGCGTTCATGAAACCCGTGTACCCATCGGGGTCGCGTGCATGCGGAGCCCGAAGTGGTTCAGGGTCTTGGGCAGCGGGGCGCTGAGCGTCGGGAACGAGAGGTGTTCGCTGAGCGCGTCGAGCATCGCGCTGCCGGTGGCCAGCACGAGGTCACGGCCGGGGCACACGCCGGGGCCACCGCTGAACGGCACGATCGCCGGATCACGAGGCCGGTCCCAGATCTCCGGCGCGTACTCGTCCGCGTACGGCAGGCGGTCCTCGTCGCGGTGGAAGAACGGCGTGAACACGACGATCTCGGTGTTCGCCGGCAGCCAGGTGCCGTGCCAGCGAGTGGGTTTCGTGCTCTCCCGCAGGATGACCGGCGTCGTCGGCCACAGCCGCGCGGACTCCAGGATGCCGTGCGTGCCGCGGGCGCCGATGGCCAGCGCGCGCATGGTGACGATGCCGGCCGCGTCGAACGCGAACAGCCAGTGCGGCACCTGACCGGACAGGTCGTCCGGGTACGCCGCGAGGCTGCCTTCCTCCCGGCGCGCGAGGTGCTCGTCGAGCTTGCGCTGGAAGCGTTCCCGCAGGCCGCGCTGCTTCGGGTGGAGGAAGGCCCAGTTCGCGTTCTCCCGCAACGCCTTGAGGTCGTCGGTGAGCTGGTCGTCGTCGCGGGCGTGGTTGCCGAGCACGACCCTGCGCACGATCCGCCACCACGCCTGGCTGAAGGAGTCCCAGGTCAGCTCGCCGGTGCTCATGACGTGCCTGGTGAGCAGGTCGGCCTCGTCCCGCACGATCGCTTCGACCGGAACGTTCTCCGGCCGCAACGCCCGTTCGTTGAGCTCGCGCCGCCGTTCGCGGGCCTCGCCTTCGGAGATGAGCACGCCGTGCGGCTGGAAGTGCCTCAGCGCGGCCTTCTTCTCCTTGGTGGCCAGCGCGAACGGCTCCGGCGACTCGGTGAGCAGCCGGCCGACGTCGGCGGGGTCGACCAGGACGGCAACGCTGCGTCCGGTGATCCTGAGTCGCACGGGCTCTGGCCCGTACCGGTCGCGCAGATGCCGCATCGTGTCGATCGCGGTCGCGTCCGCCTGCAGCTTCTCGGAGAAGGCCATCACGCCCGGCCTGCGGACGATGACGCCCTTCGCGAGCGTGGGGAGCAGCACCGTCGCGAGCACGCGCGTGGTGTCGAGTCGTGAAGAGATCGCCATGAGGGTCGGCTACCCCGAGTGTTGTGGCCGCCAACCTTCACCGCGTGTTCGACGCTCAGCAGGGCACCGCGAGATACCCGTCTGACCGCCGAACACGGGGCAAAGGCTGGCGGCCACAACACTTGCCAACTGCGTGTGAACCGCCCTGACCGGGGGTATTCGCGGTTCAGCTCGAACCAGGAGGTCGTGATGCCAGCGGGATCGAACGCGAAACGTGAACGCCAGTACGAACACATCAAGGACTCCGCCCGCAGCCGTGGCGCCTCACCCGAACGGGCGAAGGAGATCGCCGCGCGCACGGTCAACAAGAACCGCGCCCAGTCCGGCGAGTCCAAGACCGCGAGCAAGTCGTCCACGAACGACACGTCGCCGCAGAAGCGCGGCGGGCAGCGGTCGGGCACCAACAGGCCCAAGGGCCTGACCAAGGAGCAGCTCTACAACGAGGCCAAGAAGAAGAACATCAAGGGCCGCTCCACCATGACGAAGAAGGAGCTCGCCAACGCACTCGGACGCTGAGGTGGACCCAGAAATGGACCGAGCTTCGGCGTTGACGATCCTCACCACCGAGCACTACACGCTGCAAATGGTGCGCACCGCGAACATCGCGGACGCGACCGGCCGCGCGGGACATCTGCTCACCACCATCTCCGCGTCGATGATCGCGCTCGGGTTCGTCGCCCAGGTCGTGCCGCCGCGGGTGCTGCTGACGCTCATGGTGGTGATCTGCGGCGGCCTGTTCCTGATCGGCCTCGCCACGCTGTTCCGCGCGGTCGAGCTGGTCATCGAGGACGTGCAGGCAGGCTTGGGGATCAACCGGATCCGGCACGTCTACGTCGACCTCGAACCGTCCACTCGGGACGTCTTCGTACGGCAGCTGCACGACGACACGGCCGGCGTCGAGGCCGACGCCGGCCAGACCGGCTGGCGCAACGCGCGCCGGCCGAGGCTGATCGGCACCGCGCTGACCGTCGCCGGGTTCGTGAACCTCGTCAACGGACTCGTCGCGGGCACCATCGCTGGCGCGGCGGCCGGTCTGCTGAACGCGAGCCTGACGTGGTCGATCGTCATCGGCGCGCTGGTGTCCGTGGCGGTGATCAGCGCGTTCGGCGTGGCGCTCGGCCGGATCGGACGACGCGGCGTCGCACCCATCGCCACGCGCTATCCGCGCAACCACCCGAACTGAAGGAGAACCACCGTGAAGTACGACGTCGTCGACCTGATCATGCAGGACCACCGCGAGGTCGAGCGCCTGTTCGCGGAGCTGAAGAACAACCCGGAGAAACGGCCGCTGCTGACCCCGGTCCTGTGCGGCCTGCTCGTCGCCCACAGCCGCGCCGAGGAGACCGAGGTCTACCCGGCGGCGAAGCAGGAGGCCGGCGAGTCCGACGAGGTCGAGCACAGCCAGGAGGAGCACGCCCAGGCCGAGCGCCTGCTGGCCGAGCTGCTCGACTGCGAGTACGACTCACCCGCCTACGACGCCAAGCTGCGCGAGGTCGTCGACGCGGTCACCCACCACGTCGAGGAAGAGGAGAAGACGGTGCTGCCGGGCATCAAGCGGCGGCTGAGCGAGGACCGCCGGCACGAGCTCGGCGCGAAGTTCGCGCACGTCCGGGCCGACCACCTCGGCGACATCCCCGGCCAGGCGAGCCGCGAGGAACTGCTCGCGCAGGCACGCAACCTCGGCCTGGAGGGTGCCACGTCGATGAGCAAGGCGGAGCTGCAGAAGGAGATGCAGAAGGCCGGCTCTAAGTAGCCGACCGGAAGTCACGGGACGACGGCACCAGCGCGGCCAGCGCGGGCGCGGCGAAGCAGACCACCGCGCAGACGCCCAGCACCGCGCTGGTGCCGAACTCCGCAATGGCAGGTGCGATCAGCGCCAGGCCGAGCGGTGCCAGCCCGTAGGACAGCAGGAAGTCCAAAGAGGACACCCGCGCGAGCTTCGCCGGCTCGACCTCGCGCTGCGTCGCGGTGAACCACGGCACGTTGAACAGGTCGAAGCCGAGCCCGGCGACCGCGTACACGACGATCAACACCAACGGGTGCACCGGCAGCAGCAGACACAGCGGCGCCAACCCGTACAGCGCCAGGCCGAACAGGCCGGTCCACCCGGTGGCGCGCGGGCGCCAGCGAGCCATCAGCGCGGCGCCGGCCAGTGCACCGAGGGTGAATGCGGTGAGCGCACCTGCGAGCACCGCCTCTGTGCCGTAGCGGTCGCGGCTGACCAGGGGGAGCATCACGCTGGTCGCCGAGTAACCGGTGGCGATCACCACCGACAGCGCGCCCAGCCCCGGCAGGAACCACGGGTGCCTGCGGGCCTCGCGCACGCCGTCCAGGAACTCGGCCACGAACCCCGCACCGCTCGGCGGCGCCGTCAGCCCGGAACCGGTCGGCGGCACCAGGGCCGCCACCAGCCACAGCGCGCCGATCGCCAGCAGCAGGTCCTGCGTGCTCAGCACCAGAGCGAGCAACGCGGTCAGACCGGGCGCCACCAGCGTCGTCACCCGGATGGACATGGTCATGAACGCGTTGGCCTCCTGGCGTTGCCCGAGGCCGACCACCTCGGCGGTCAGCGCGGAGAACGCGGGACGGCACGCGCCCTGGCCCGCTCCCATCGCCGCGGCCGCGACGGCCGCGAGGACCAGCGAGTTGCCCACGAAGGCCGCGAGCACCGGAGCGGCGATCGCGGACGTCATGCCGGACCACAGGACGACCCGGCGGCGGACGTAGCGGTCGGCCAGCACGCCGCTGATCGGGACCGCGGCGAGGAAACCAGCGGTGCGTGCGGCGAGCAGGATGCCGAGTTCCACCGCTGTCAGCGACCTCGACAGCACCGCGAGGCCCAGCACGAACGGGAGCGCCCAGGTCGCGATGCCCGACGCGGTGGTCGCCGTCCAGAGGCGGAGGAACTCGGTGCTGCGCAGCACTGAGGGGGTGCGCACTGCGGTGTCGTGGACCACGTGCCCGTCCTTTCCGGAGGAACGTTGCCGTGATCTCGATGGTTTCGTTCGTGCTCGCTGTCCGCATAGGTGTGGACACGAGTTGGCCAGAGATTGGCCGGTCCGCAGGCGTGGCGGAGGCCCGCCAGGTGGCGTAGTAACCGATGGGCCGATCGTGCGATAACCAGGCATGAACGGTCTCGGGTTGGTGGCGGTCACCGGCGCGACGGGGCGCCAGGGCGGCGCGGTCGCCCGGCACCTGCTCGCGGACGGCTGGCGGATCCGGGCGCTGACCCGTGATCCGTCGTCGGAGAAGGCTCAGGAGCTGGCGGCGGCCGGAGCCGAGGTCATGCGGGTGGACATGGCGGACATCGCCACGTTGCGGCCCGCGTTCGCCGGGGCACACGGCGTGTTCAACGTGCAGAACCCGATGAAGTGCGGGTTCGACGAAGAGGTGGTGCAGGGCCGCAACGTGGGCGACGCGGCGGCCGAGGCGGGCGTGCGGCACGTCGTGTACGCCTCGGCCGGCCCGGGAGAGAGCGGGACCGGGGTCCGCCAGTGGGAGAACAAGCTGGTCATCCGGGCGCATTTCGAGTCGCTGGGCCTCCCGCTGACGGTCCTGCGGCCGATGGCGCTGATGGAGCTGATGACCGACAAGGACTTCTTCCCGCCGGTCGGCGTGTGGCACCTGATGCCGAAGCTGATGGGCGGCGACCGCCCGGTGCCCTGGCTGTGCGCCGACGACCTCGGCGCGGTGGCGGCACGGGCGTTCGCCGAGCCGGACCGGTTCGTCGGGGCGGACCTCAAACTGGCGTCCGACGTGCGGACGATCGACGAGTGCCGGGCGCTGTGGCGCGCGGTGCACGGGCGGCCGCCACGGCGTTTCCCCATGCCGATCTGGTTGTTCCGGAAGTTCACCGGTGACGACCTGCTGGTGATGTGGCGGTGGCTGCGCGGGCGGCCGGTCGAGACCGACGGTGCGGCGACGCTGGAGATCGTGCCGTCCGCTCGGTCCGTGCGCGACTGGCTCAGCTCTCGCGCTCGGTAGCGGCGAGGGCGTCCTCGGTCGGCTGGTCGGGCGGTGTGTGCTTGCCGCGGCGCAGGATCGAGAAATGCGCCTCGTCGCGCATCCGCTCGACCATGTGCGGGTAGTGCAGCTCGAACGCCGGTCGCTCGGACCGGATCCGGGGCAGTTCCTTGAAGTTGTGCCGCGGTGGGGGAGACGTGGTGGCCCACTCCAGCGAGTTGCCGTAACCCCAGGGATCATCGCGTCCGGCCGGTTCGCCGTACCGGTAGCTGCGCACGATGTTGTAGAGGAACGGCAGCACCGATGCGCCGAGCACGAACGCGCTGACCGAGGAGATCGTGTTGAGGGTGGTGAACCCGTCGCTGGGCAGGTAGTCGGCGTAGCGGCGCGGGAAGCCCTGGTTGCCGAGCCAGTGCTGCACCAGGAACGTGCCGTGGAAGCCGAGGAACGTGGTCCAGAAGTGCAGCTTGCCCAGGGGTTCGTTGAGCATGCGG
>NZ_QFWW01000033.1:43436-149915 GCF_003265345.1 Lentzea terrae
GGTGACGTGGAAGTCGAGCGGCGGTGACGCCAGGATGATCCCGGTCAGGCCGCCGAGCAGGAACGTCACCAGGAACCCGACCGAGAACAGCATCGGCGTCTCGAACGTCAGCTGCCCTCGCCACATCGTGCCGGCCCAGTTGAAGAACTTGATGCCGGTCGGCACCGCGATGAGGAACGTCGTCAGGGAGAAGAACGGCAACAACACCGCACCGGTGGCGAACATGTGGTGTGCCCACACCACGACCGACAGGGCACCGATCGCGAACGTCGCGAACACCAGGCCCTTGTAGCCGAACAGCGGTTTGCGGCTGAACACCGGCAGGATCTCGGTGATGATCCCGAAGAACGGCAGCGCGACGATGTAGACCTCGGGGTGGCCGAAGAACCAGAACAGGTGCTGCCACAGGATCACGCCACCGTTGGCCGGGTCGAAGACGTGCGCCCCGAGGTGCCGGTCCGCCGCCAGACCCATCAACGCTGCGGTGAGGATCGGGAACGCCAGCAGGATCAGCACGGACGTGACCAGGATGTTCCAGGTGAAGATCGGCATCCGGAACATCGTCATACCGGGTGCCCGCAGGCAGACGATCGTGGTGGTCATGTTGACCGCGCCCAGGATCGTGCCCAGGCCGGACACCGCCAGGCCCATGATCCACAGGTCCCCGCCGACGCCGGGCGCGTGCGTGGCGCTGGACAGCGGGGTGTAGCCGGTCCAGCCGAAGTCCGCGGCGCCGCCCGGCGTCACGAAGCTGCTCATCACGATCAGGCCGCCGAACAGGAACAACCAGTACGAGAAGGCGTTCAGGCGCGGGAACGCCACGTCCGGTGAGCCGATCTGCAGCGGCAGGACGAAGTTGGCGAACCCGAACAGGATCGGGGTCGCGTAGAGCAGCAGCATGATCGTGCCGTGCATGGTGAACAGCTGGTTGTACTGCTCGTTCGAGAGGAACTGCAGTCCCGGCCGCGCCAGCTCGGCTCTCAGCAGCAACGCCATCACCCCGCCCGCCATGAAGAAGGCGAACGACGTGACCAGGTAGAGGATGCCGATCTGCTTGGGGTCGGTGGTGCGCAGGAGGCTCAGGAACACCGAGCCTTTGGGGCGCCGGCGCGCGACACCGGGATGCGGCACCACCGGAGTGGGCTTCAGGGCGGCCATGAGTGTGGCTACCCGGCGCACGGGTACACGAAAAGTGGCCATGAGAGAGGACCTGCCATGCGCACCGCACTGCACGGCCTGGCCGAGCGCGGCCAGAGCCCGTGGATGGACCAGCTGTCCAGAGACCTGCTGCGGGGAGGCGATCTGGCCGCTTTGGTGGACTCCGGCGTGCTGGGGGTGACGTCGAACCCGACGATCTTCCAGGACGCCATGAGCAGCAGCTCCTACGAAGCCCAGAAGCGCTCGTTGACCGAGACCTCGCCCTCGCCGAAGGAGGTTTTTCTCGCGTTGGCGGCGGAGGACATCCGCCAGGCCTGCGACCTGCTGGCCGGGAAGGGCACCTCGCCGCAGGACGGCTGGGTGTCGATGGAGGTGGACCCGCGGTTCGCCTACGACACCCTGGCGACGATCGACGAAGCCCGGCGGCTGCACGCGATGATCGACCGGCCGAACCTGTTCGTGAAGATTCCGGGCACGGTGGAAGGCCTGCCCGCCATCGAGGACTGCGTCGCCGCCGGTATCCCGATCAACGTGACGTTGCTGTTCTCGCTGGACCGGCACCGTGCCGCCGCGGAGGCCTACATCCGCGGTCTGCGCAGACTTCATGCTGACGGTGGCGATTTGTCTTCGGTCGCCTCTGTGGCGTCGTTCTTCGTGTCCAGAGTGGACACCGCGGCGGACGCGCGGCTCGACGCGATGCGTGGTCACGAGGTGCTGAAAGGAACTCTGGCCATCGCCAACGCCAAGCTCGCCTACCAGCAGTACCTTTCGATCTTCTCCGGTCCCAGGTGGGAGGAGCTGGCCAGGGCGGGCGCGACGCCGCAGTGGTGCCTGTGGGCCTCCACCTCGACCAAGAACCCGGCCTACCGCGACACCCGGTACGTCGAGGAGCTGATCGGCCCGGAAACCGTGACCACCATGCCGCGCAAGACGATCGAGGCATTCCTCGACCACGGCCGCGTCGCCGACACGCTCACTCGGGGCCTGGACGGTGCGCGTCGCGTGCTCGAGCGGTTCGCCTCGCTGCGGATCAGCTACCGCGACCTCACAGAGGGGTTGGAACGCCAGGGCGTGCAGAAGTTCGCCGACTCGTACCAGCAACTCTTCGACAGCCTGCAACCAGCTCGGAGGTGAGCTTTGCCCGACAACGACTTCCGCCACGAACTCGCCCAGCAGCTCCGGGTCGACTCGGTTCGCGCGAGCGACGCGGGCGGCTCCGGTCACCCGACGTCGTCGATGTCCGCGGCCGACCTGATGGCCGTGCTGCTCGACGGCTACCTGAAGCTCGACTACGCGAACCCGGACAACCCGGCCAACGACCATCTGGTGTTCTCCAAGGGACACGCCTCACCGCTCTACTACGCGATGCTCAAGGCGGTCGGCGCCGTGTCCGACGAGGAACTGCTGAGCTTCCGCACGTTCGGCAGCAGGCTCGAAGGCCACCCGACGCCCCGCATCCCGCCGACCGACGTGGCCACCGGCTCGCTGGGCCAGGGCCTGCCCGTCGGCGTCGGCCTGGCGCTGGCCGGCAAACAGCTCGACCGGCTGCCGTACCGCGTCTGGGTGCTGTGCGGTGACTCGGAGATGGCTGAGGGCTCGATCTGGGAGGCGTTCCAGCACGCCGGCTGGGCCGGCCTCGACAACCTCACGGCGATCGTCGACGTGAACCGCCTCGGCCAGACCCGCGAGACCATGCTCGGCTGGGACCTCGACACCTATGCGGCCCGCGCCGAGTCGTTCGGCTGGAAGGCCATCCCGGTCGACGGCCACGACCTGGACGCGCTCGACGCCGCGTTCGCCCAGGCGGTCTCCGTGACCGACCGGCCGACCGTGATCTTCGCTCGCACGCACAAGGGACGTGGCGTGCAGGCCGTCGAGGACCAGCCGGGCAAGCACGGCAAACCCCTGGAGGAACCCTCTGAGGCGATTGCCGAGCTCGGTGGGGAGCGGTCGGTCTCGTTGACGGTTCGCACGCCCACACCGGGCACCGCGCATCGGTTCGCCACTGTTGGCGGGGCGTTGCCGCGCTGGGAGATCGGCGACGAAGTCGCGACGCGGCAGGCGTACGGGCAGTCCTTGGCCGAACTGGGTGGGCTGCGCGGAGACATCGTCGTGCTCGACGGCGAGGTGTCGAACTCGACCATGTCCTCGCTGTTCGCCGAGGCGCATCCCGAGCGCTACTTCGAGATGTTCATCGCCGAGCAGCAGATGATCGCTGCCGCGGTCGGCATGCAGGTGCGGGGCTGGGTGCCGTTCGCTTCGACGTTCGGCGCGTTCATGACCCGTGCGCACGACTTCATCCGCATGGCCGCCGTCTCGCGCGCGGATCTTCGGTTGTGCGGGTCGCATGCCGGGGTGTCGATCGGTGAGGACGGGCCGTCGCAGATGGCGTTGGAGGACATCTCGATGTTCCGCTCGATTCACGGGAGCACCGTGCTGCACCCGTCTGACGCCAACCAGACCGCCGCGCTGGTCGCGGAGATGGCTACTCTGCCGGGGATTTCCTATCTGCGGACGTTGCGCGGCAAGACTTTGGTGCGCACCTCGCCTGACGAGAACATCCGCGTCGGTGGTAGCCGGGTGCTGCGGAACAGCGATGACGACGACCTGACGATCGTGGCTTGCGGGATCACCGTCGGGGAGGCGGTCAAGGCGGCCGAGGTGCTGGATGCCGACGGCATCCGGGCTCGGGTCATCGACTGCTACTCGCTGAAGCCGATCGACGGGGACACGCTGGCTTTGGCTGCCGCGCAGACTCGTGCGGTGCTGACCGTTGAGGATCACTGGCCCGAGGGCGGGCTGGGGGATGCGGTGCTCGACGCGTTGGCTGCTTGCCCTGATCGGCCGGTGGTGCGGAAGCTCGCGGTCAGCGGGATGCCGGTGTCCGGCAAGCCCGGCGAGTTGCTGCACGCCGCCCACATCGACGCGGAGGCTGTGGTGGAGGCGGCGCGGCAGCTGGTGAAGGCGTAGGTGAGTCGCGCCTCGGCCATCGTGGCTGCGGGGCGAGGCATGCGGTGGCGCCGTCGGTCGAGGGGTCAGACCGGTTCGGGCGTCGGCGGGAGCGGATCCGGGTCGGGGCCGGGTGGTCTCGGCTGGTCCGGTCCCGGTGTGGGCGGGACGGGCTCGGGTGGCGGTACTGGCTGGGTCATGCCCGGCGGGTACCCCGATCCGAGCCCCGCTCACCAGCCCTTCGAGCGTCGAACCCGTCCCGACGCCGGTTCAGCGTTCCGAGCCGAGCACCGGCTTCACGTCCACCACCGGCGTGCCGTCGATCGCCTCCAGGCCCGCGACCTGCACCCGCCCACCGTTCACCGCGACGATCCGCACGCGGTGCAGCCCGATCGGGTTGGGCCGATCCGGCGACCGAGTCGAGAACACCCCCGTCTCGGGCCGTGCCGAGTCATCGCGCGGGTGCACGGCGAGCACCGACCGGTCCGCCCGGTCGAGCCACGTCAGCACCAGCACGTCCTGGCCGGGCGCGAGTTCGGCCATCGCCCGCCCGTACTCCGGGGCGAACACGATCCAGGCATCCGGCGCACCCTCGTCACCCTGCTTGGGTGCGGAGGCGCGGTCGGTGAGCGGCGACGAGACGTGGCCGACGGGCTGCAGCTTCATCATGTCCCGCAGAAGGTCTGGTAGGTGGCGGTGAAGTCCTGCGGCGCAGGCGTCGCGTAATGCTCGAGGCCTGGGCGTTCGACGTACGGCGAGGTCACGACGTCCAGCAGTCGGGAGAGTGGTGAAAGGTCGCCGGACGCGCCGGCCGCGAGCGCCTCCTCCACGAGGTGGTTGCGCGGCACGTACACCGGGTTCGTCCGCTCCATCGCGTCGGCGTCCGGACCCAGCGCGCGCCACCGCGAGAGCCAGGCGTCGATGCCGGCCAGGTCGAGGAACAACGAGCGCGCGGGCTCCGCGGAACCACGGGCGGCCGCGGCCAGCCGGTGGAAGAACGACGTGAAGTCGACGTGGTTCGCGTGCAGCAACGCGAGCAGGTCCTGCACGAGCTGAACGTCCGCGGAAACGCCCAGCTTGGCCTGCATGCCGTCCATCCAGGCACGTTCGAAGTGCCCCTCGAACGTGCCGAGCGCCTCCATCGCCAAGGCCACCGCCTGGTCTTCGTCCGCAGCGAACAGCGGTAGCAGGGCCTCGGCCAGGCGGGCGAGGTTCCACGAGGCGACGATCGGCTGGTTGCCGTAGGCGTAACGGCCACGGTGGTCGATGGAGCTGTAGACCGTCGTCGGGTCGTAGGCCTCCATGAACGCGCACGGGCCGTAGTCGATGGTCTCGCCGGAGATGGTCATGTTGTCGGTGTTCATCACGCCGTGGATGAAGCCGACGAGCATCCACCGGGCGACCAACGAGGCCTGCGCGGCCACCACCTGCACGAACATCTCCAGGTAGGTGCTGCCGGGGTGGTGCCGGGCGACGGCGTGGTCGGCGAGGCGGCGGAGCAGGTCGTGGTCGCCGGTGTTGCGGGCGTACTGGAAGCTGCCGACCCGCAGGTGCGAACCGGCGACGCGAGCCAGCACGGCTCCGGCGAGCGGTTCCTCGCGCTGCACGACGGCACCGGTGGACACGACGGCCAGCGAGCGGGTCGTGGGGACGCCGAGGGCGTGCATCGCCTCGCTGAGGATGTACTCGCGCAGCATCGGGCCCACGGCGGCCAGGCCGTCGCCGCCGCGCGCGAACGGCGTGCGGCCGGAGCCCTTCAGGTGCAGGTCGCGCAACCGTCCGTCGGCGTGCCGGAGTTCGCCCAGGAGCAACGCGCGGCCGTCGCCGAGCCGGGGGGAGTAGCCGCCGAACTGGTGGCCCGCGTAGGCCTGGGCGACGCCGGGCGCCTCGTTGCCGACCAGGAACGGCAGGCCGTCCGCGCGGAGCCAGGCCGGGTCGAGGCCCAGTTCCTTCGCCAGCGGCTCGTTCAGGACGAGCAGAGCCGGCTCCGCGACCGGGGCGGCTTCCCACGCGACGGCCATCTCCGGCACCGCGGACGCGAAGTCGCTGCTCAGGCTGATGCTCACGGCCTCAACGTTACCGGGCGCCGGCAAAAGCCACGTGCCGGCCCGCGTTGTGGAACGTCCCAAGTGGACTCTCGGCGGCGTCACCCGCCTGGGTGACGGTGCGGGAGTCGCCGACCACCTCCACGCGGACGAACTGGTCGGCGATAGGCTCCAGCCATGCGCTATTCCGCCATTGCGCTGGTGTTCCTGCTGGTCGGCTGCGGCACCGGAGGGAATACCACCTCCCTGCCCACGATCACCCCGGAACCGCCCTCGTCGTCCTCCTCGCCGCTGCCGGAGCTGCAACCCCGGCTCGACGCGATCGGCATCCTCCTCACCGCCTGCATCGCCCGGCTGCAAGGTGAGCCGGTCGGCACAGCCGACAACTGCGCGCACCTCATGCCGGACGTGACCGGGGTGATCGACGAGGTGGCGAAGCAGTCCGAGAAGCTGCCGCCGGGCGGCCGGTCCGCCGTCGAGCAGGTGCGCAAGGCGCTCGCCGAGATCGCGCCGTGCGAGCCCTGGTTCGCCGCGGGTGGCAAGAGCGCCGACGCCCAGCTCAACGTGCGCTGCGACAAGGCGTGGGACGGGCTCTTCAAGAGCTACTCCGCCGTCCGGAATGCTGCTTAGCGACGTCAGGAGGATCGGCAGGACCGCGCTGCCGCTGTACCTGTCGATGGTGGCGGTGTCGCTCAGCGCGCTGGTCAACACGGCCGCGCTCGGCAGGTACGGCACCGATGCGCTGGCCGGGTTCGCAGTCACGGTCGCGGTCTACTTCCCCGCGATGGCAGCGGTCACCGGTGCCGTGCGCGGCGTGATGCCGTTCGTGGCGGCGAAGGCGGACGACCCGCCTGGGCTGGTGCGGGTGGTGCGGGACGGCACCTGGCTCGCGGTGTTCGTCGGCGTGCCCGCTGCGGGAGCGGTCGCCTGCGTGCCGCTGATCGCCCAAGCGAGCGGGGTGTCGCCGGAGACCGTCGGACAGCTAGGACCTTTCCCGATGCTGATGGCGATCGGCGTGCTGTGCAACGGGTTCGGCTCGATGGCGACGTCGAGTCTCGTCGGGCTGGGCCAGAGCAAGATCGTGCTGAGGGCGGGCCTCGTGGGCGCCGCCAGCATCGCGGTGCTCTCCCCGTTGCTGGTCGCGAAACTCGGCCTCAACGGCGCCGGAATCGCGTTGTGCACCGCGAACCTCGTCAGTTGTCTGATCACCGTTGCAGGACTGCGCCAGCAACTGCCAGGCCGCCCCAACTTGAGAATCCACTTAGGACAGATCGCGGCACTTGCGAAGGTCGGCGTCCCGCTGGCCGGCACGGTGCTGATCAAGCTCGCCGTACTGGGCGTGCTGGCCATCGCCGCCGCACGCGTGAGCGCAACGGCGGCGGCCGCGCACAACATCGCGGCGGCGGTGGCCAGCCTGACGTTCACGGCGGCGGTGGCCATCGGACAGGCCGTGGTGCCGATCGTGAGCACACGAACAGACGCGCGACGCGTGATCACCGCAGGCCTCCTGATCACCGCCACGACCCTGTCTGCCATCTCCGCGGTCGTCGTCCTCGGGAACGTCCACCGGTTCTTCACCGAAGATCCGGCGGTCGTGGACGCGGTCGCGCACCTGCTTGGCTTGCTCGTGCTGGTGGTCCTCGCGGACGGTCTGCAGGCGGTGCTGGGGTTCGGGCTGACCGGGCTCAAGCGGACGACGCCGAGCCTCGTGGTGTTCGCGGTCTGTTACGGCGTGCTGGCGTTCGGAGCGATTCCGGCGGCCCGATACGGCCTGACCGGGCTGTGGGTCGCGCTGGCCGCGGCGAACCTGGCAGTAGCAGTGGGCCAGGGGATCGCGTTCCGGAAGGCCGGGCAACCTTTGCAGCACCCGGCACCGTCCTAAGCGGGGACGAAGCACTTGGGGGTGTCATGCGCAGAGTTGTCCTGCTGATGTTGCTGCTGCTGGCCTTGGCGGCCTGCGGAAACAACCGGCGCGTGGTCGAGGGCCCGTTGACGCCCGTCGACCCGACGCCGATGAACGACCCGGCGCTGTCGCGGGCGGCCGACGCGGTCCAGCCGTTGCTGGAGATGCGGTTCAAGAGCACCTACGCCGGGCTGGAGATCCGCAACGACGTGCCGATGATGGTCATCTACCGCAAGCCGGACCCGGAGCTGGACGCCGAGGTGAAGAAGGCCGCGCCGGACGTGCGGATCGAGTTCCGCGACGCCAGGTACACGCGGACCGAGATGGCCGAGCACGTCCAGCGGGTCATGGACGACACCGAGTACTGGAAAGGCCGTGGCGTCGAGATCGTGCTCGCCGGCCCGGACGTCGACGGGTCGGGCGTCAGGGTGGGGACGGTGAACCCGCCGGGCGACCTGGCGCGGCAGTTGGCGGAGCGCTACCCGGCCATGTCGTTCAACGTCGAGCAGAGCGGCAAGGTCGTGCAGGCGCCCTACACCGGGCCGCCGCCGGTGTTCGACGGCACGAAGCCGGTGTTTCCCACGGGCTAGCCGGGCAGCGGGCCGAACACCGTCAAGCGCTGTCTGCGAACTGCGTCGTCAGATCACGCGAAATCTCGTAGTGCCGCACCAGGAACGATCGCTCGTCGAGCTTCTTGCGCCGCAGCCAGCCGGTCACCTCGGCGTTGCACTTGCTGGCGTTGCACGACCCGCACGCGGGCACGACGTTGCCGAGCGTGTACCGCCCACCGCGCGAGATCGCCTGCACGCAGTCCTTCTGCAGCGACCCGGCGGGCGAACCGCAGTAGGCGCAACCACCCCAGGACGTCTTCAGCGCGTCCCACTGCGCGTCGGTGAGGTCGTGGACGACCCGCGCCATCCGCTTCTTGCGCTTGCGGGCGGCACGAACCTGTTTGCTACCTCCGGTCGGCACGAGGACTGAGACTACGGGTCGCGATGGTCAACAGGTCGGAGGCAGGCCCTCGGGGTGTCCTGCCCGCCGGCCACACCGCCCGCAACGCCCGGTGCAGGTCGAGGTCGGTCACCTCGACGCGGACCAGCGCGCGGGTCGCGAGATCGGCCTCCACCGCGTGCACGCTGAGCACCGCGGGGCCGATCCCGCCGATCGCCGCGGCCTTGATCGCGGTGGTCGACGACATCTCCAGCAACGCTTCCGCGCTCTTGTCCACGCCGACCGCTTTCAGTGCGTGCTCCCAGGCTTGCCGGGTGCCTGAGCCGGGTTCCCTGCTCACCAACGCAGTGGCGGCGGCCTTCGCGGCCGTGACGCGACGGCGCCTGGCCCAGGGATGGCCGGGCGCGACCACCAGTACCAGTTCGTCGTGCGCCACGATGCGACCGGTAAGGCCCGACGGCACGTCAGTCGACTCGATGAACCCCAGGTCAGCACGTTCGGCCAGCACGTGCTCGGCCACGTGGACGGAGTTGCCCGCCGTCAGCACGGTCGCGGTGTCCGGGCTGACCGTCCGCAACGCGATCAGCCACGCCGGCAGCAGGTACTCGGCCACGGTGAGGCTCGCGGCGACCCTGAGGTGGCTGTGGCGGTCCGCCCGCAGGCTGGTGATGCCGGCGTCGAGGTCGACGGCCCGTGCGAGGACCGGAGCCGCCCACCCGGCCACCAGCTGACCGGCCGTGGTGAGGCGTGCGCCGCGCGACGTCCGTTCGAGCAGCGCGACGCCGACGCGGCCTTCCAGGGTGCGCAGGCGTTCGCTCGCCGAGGGCTGCGACATGCCGTGCGCTTTGGCCGCCCGGCCGATGCTGCCCAGCTCGGCCACGCTCAGCAGCAGGTCGAAGCTGGCGAGGTCGGTGACCCTGGACGGCAGAGGCATAGGGACAGCCTATGTGTTCATCGGCGATTGGTGCCTACCGAGGTGGGCGGGCCGCGAGGATTGTCGTGTCGTGACCGCTCTCGCACCTCACCCACACCGTGCCCCCGAGGTGCGACGAGCGGCGCCCTTCGGCCCGAACCTGTTCGCCTCCGTGATGGGTACCGGGATCGTCGCCACGGCCGGTGCCGGGATGCCCGGCCTGCACACGGCGGCCACGTTCGTGTGGGCGTTGGACGCTCTGTTGCTGGTGTTTCTCGTCGTCGCGGTGCTGCGGCGCTGGACGTGGGCGACCGTGCGGGCCCAGCTCGCGGACCCGGTGATGGCCCAGTTCTGGGGCGCGCCACCGATGGCGTTGATGACCGTCGGCACCGGCACGTTGCTGCTCGGCTCGGACTGGATCGGCCTGCCCGCAGCGCTGGCCGTCGACTGGACACTGTGGACTCTCGGCACCGCGCTCGGTCTCGCGACGTCCGTGCTGGTGCCGCTGAGGATGTTCGGCAGCGGCGAACGCGCGTTCGCGGGCTGGCTGATGCCCGTCGTGCCGCCGATGGTGTCTGCCGCCTCGGGCGCGCTGCTTGCACAGCACCTGCCGGAAGGCCAGTTCCGGCAGGCGATGGTGCTCGGCTGCTACGCGCTGTTCGGCGTGAGCCTGTTCGCGACCATGGTGATCGTGCCGCAACTCTGGCAGCGGCTCGTCCAGCACGGCCTGGGCGCGGCGTCCACCGTGCCGACGCTGTGGATCGTGCTCGGGCCGCTGGGCCAGTCGATCACCGCCGCCAACCTGTTGGCGGGCGTGCACGTGCTGCCCGGTCAGGCCGCGTTCGGCGTGCTGTACGGCACGATCACGTGGGGCTTCGCGCTGCTGTGGGTGGCGATCGCGGCGACCGCCACCGTGCGGACCGCCCGGCGCGGGCTGCCGTTCGCGTTGACCTGGTGGAGCTTCGTCTTCCCGCTCGGGACGTTGGTGACCGGCACGAGCGCGCTCGCGAAACAGGTCCCGTCGGCGATGTTCACCGGCGTCGCCGTCGTGCTGTACGGCGCGCTCGTACTGGCCTGGGTCACCGTGGCCGTGCGGACGTTGTTTCAGCGCTGACCGAGGTCGAGCAGGAGGTTGCCGAACGCCTCGGGTGCTTCAAGCATCACCATGTGACCGGCGTGCGGAATCTCGGTGTAGCTGGCCGCCGCGCCGAGCGCCCACTCCGGCAAGTTCCACCCAGCGCGGGAACGGGCGCCTGCGACGAGATGCACCGGCACGTCCTGGAAAACCTTCCGCAGCAACGGCTCGTACTGTGATCGCCCGGTGAACTCGACGACGGCGTGCGCCATGGCTTGGAGCGTGCCGGCCGGCTGATGGGCCAGCGCCTCGGCGGCCGAACTGATGTTCTCGTCGGTCGGCTCGACGCCGCCGTCGCGCAGCCAGCGCGCCGGATCCGCGCGGTCGGCTGCCAACAGGTCGTGCGCCTCGCGAGGTGTCATGCGGGCGAGTTGAGCCGACCAGAACGCGTCGCCCAGGTTGAAGTTGCCTTCGACGTTGACCACAGAGGCCACCCGGTTCGGGTACTGGTGCGCGAAGGCCATCGCGATGACGCCGCCGACGGAATGCCCGACCAGGTGGACGCGGGTGTCGGGCGCGGCGCGGTCGACGGCGGCGCGCACGTGGTCGACCTGGGCTTCGATCGTGATGTCAGCCGCGTCGGTTTCCGCGCCGTAGCCCAGCAGATCGGGGCAGACGACGGTGGCCGGACGCAGCAGCGAAAGAGTGCGGTGATCAGCCAAGGGGCCGATGAGACCGTGTACGAAGACGAGAGGTAGCACGGAGCCCCATCCTCTCATGGCGATCTACGTAATACCTACCGACGCGAACGGCCGCCGCCCGCCACGAAGGTAGTCGTGTGACAACGACACGAACCGCACCAACGCGGACGGCACGGGCGGTGGTCCTCGCCGCAGCCACGCTGACGATCATGGCGGCGGCGATCATCGCCCCGAGCCTGCCCGCGATGGGCGAGGTGTACGGCGAGGGCGTGCTGGTCCGGCTCGCCCTCACCATCACCTCACTGGCCATCGCGATCAGCGCACCGGTCGCGGGTCTGGTGGCAGACCGGGTCGGCCGCAAACCGCTGCTGGTCACCAGCCTCGTCACCTACGCGGTCGCCGGTACCGCCGGCTACTTCGTGGCCGGTCTCCCGGTGCTGCTGGGCACGAGAACGCTGCTCGGCCTGGCGGTCGGCGGCGTCATGACGTCGGTCAGCGCCCTCATCACGGACTGGTTCGACGGCCAGGAACGCGGCAGGTTCCTGGGGCTCCAGCAAGCTTTCGCCAGCCTCGGCGGCGTGGTCTTCCTGCCACTGGCCGGAGTCCTCGCGGGCGTCGACTGGCGGCTTCCGTTCTGGCTCTACAGCGTGGCTGCGGCGATCGCGGTACTGGCCGTCATCGGCCTCAAGAACGAACCTCGCACGGTCCAGCAGCCGTCGAAGACAGCGTTCCCGGCCAAGGCCGTCGGCATCTACCTGCTGGCTCTCCTCGCCACGCTCGTCTTCTACATGGCGCCGACGCAGCTGCCGTTCCTGCTGCGCGACCTCGGCGCCGGTCCGGCGGTGATCGGCGTGGTCGTCGCCGGCAGCACCCTGACCAGTGTCGTGGGAGCACTGGTTTTCCCGAAGTTGCCGAAGGGCCGGATCACCGGGGCCAGCATCGCCCTCCTGGGCCTGGGGTGGCTGCTGATCGGCTACGGCAGCACCATCGCGCTCGTCACGGCCGGACTTCTCGTCGGCGGCTTCGGTGTCGGCCTGGTCGTCCCGAACCTCAACCTGCAGCTGGCCAACGCCGCCGGCCCGGCGCAACGAGGCCGCGTGCTCAGCGGGCTGGTCGCCGGGATCTTCCTGGGCCAGTTCCTGTCCCCGCTCGTCATCGCACCGCTCGTCCAGACCGCCGGCATCGCCGCCGCGTTCACCTGGACCGGACTCGTCACCACCGTCGCAGGGGCGGTCCTCGCCCTGGCACCCAAGGAGAAGAACTGATGATCTACCACGGCAACCGCTTCACCCTGCGCGAGGACGCCTCGCCCGAGCAGGTCGAGGAGGCGCTGGAAAGCCTGCGCAACCAGGGGCGCGTGATTCCCTCGGTCAAGTCGTTCGTCGTCGGTCGTGACTACGGCGGCGAGTACGAGTGGGGCGCCACGTTCGTCATCGAGGACCTCGAGGGGTACTGGGAGTACCTGATCCACCCGGCGCATCGGAACACCGACCGGGTCGGGCTGCCGCTCGTGGACAAGTTCGTGTCGTTCGACATCACCGACGACGAGGACCCCGAGATGGGCGCGAAGATCGCCGCCCTGCACCAGAAGCGCTACGACGCCGACCCCGAGCTGACCGAGCTCGTGTCCGGCCTCGGCGAGTACACGGGCAGCGCCGCCCCCGGTCAGCACGGTGGAGAACCGATGAGCGACACCGTCACGCAGGCCTGGGCCGACCTCTGGAACGGCGACCTCGCCCTCGTCGAGACCCGGGTGAGCGAGGACTTCGTCTCCCACGCCGCACCGCTGCTCGGCGGTCCGCCGCAGGACCACACCGGCCGGGAGAACCTCGCCGAGTGGGTCAAGGGCGCGCACGCGAACCTGCCGGGACTGAAGTTCACCGTCCAGGTCGGACCGATCGTGCAGGACCCGTTCCACGTGCTGCGCTGGCAGGCCGAAGCCGGCGGGATCTTCTTCTACGGCACGGACATCCTGCGCGTCGTGGACGGCAGGATCGTCGAGTACTGGGCCAACGCCGACAGCCTGTGGACCGCCCAGCAGCTCGGCCTGGTCACCCCGGTCAGCTGAGGTCGAGCTCCTTCAGCTGCCGCCGCGAGTTGATGCCCAGTTTGCGGAAGACGTTCCGCAGGTGGGCGTCAACCGTGCGGGGGCTGAGGAACAACCGGGCGGCGACCTCCTTGGACGTCGCCCCGGTGGCCACGAGCCTGGCGATGTGCTGCTCCTGCCCGGTGAGGTCGTCCGCGGCCCGTGCAGACCGGCTGCGGGCGATCTCACCGGTCGCCTGCAGCTCCCGCGCCGCCCGTGCGGCGAAAGCCCGCATTCCCATGCCGGACAACAGCTCGTGCGCCGCCCGCAGTTGTTCACGGGCGTCGACCCGGCGGCCGGCCCGCCGCAGCCATTCCCCGTACAGCAGGTGGGCCCGCGCGAGATAGGGCCGGGCCGTGGTGACTTCGAGATGCGACACGGCTGCGCGGTAGTCCTCCTCGTCGCCGCAGACCAAGGCCCGTGCCGACGCGGCGACCCCGAACCCCCACTCGGTGCCCGCGGCCGACGTCCGTTCGGTGAGATCTTCGAGAGCGGCCAGCGCGGACTTCTCCTCTCCGCACCGCATCGCCGCCTCGACCAGTTCGGGCAACGAGATGCCGGCGAGGTAGAGATCGCCCGGCGCAACGGCCTCGCGAGCAGCCGAAAGCGCCGACGGGTAGTCGCCGAGCGCGTTGTGCAGGACGGCAGCGGCCCAATGCGCGTTGGCCACCAGCAATCCCTCCACCCGAGCCGCCGCACGGGTCGCATGTTCGATCTGGTGCAGCAGCTCCTCCTGACACCCGCGCATCGCGGCCAGGTGCAACCGCGGATAGGGCAGGGGAGTGACCCCGAGCGCGTCCGCGACGGCCTCCTCCTCGGCGATGGCGGAGGCAGCCGTCCCGAAGTCACCGGCGTGCACGGCCACCAGCGCCGTCTGCGCGAGGCCGAGCCGGAGCACGAACGGCGACCCGGCCTCCCGTCCCGTCCGCATCAGCCACTCGGTGACGGTGTGGTGCACCTCGGTGTCCCACAGCTCACCGGCGAGCATCGTCGCCAGCGCGGGATGCCCGGTCCAGCTGAGATCGGTGAAAGCCTGGCGCAGCAACGGCACAGCGGCCTGATGCCCCTCAGTTGCCAGCACGACGAGCGCGTTCAGCACGTCTGGCGCGGCCGGCAACGGCCGGGCCTCGCGGACGACGACGTCGAGGACGCCACTGGCCCGCCCGACCGTCAACCCGATCTCCAACGCGTCGAGCACGCACTCACGCGCGGCGACACCACTCATGCGTCGGGCCGCCTTCAGCACGAACTCGGGTCCGTCGTTGGTGGCGTTGCGGACGAACGCCACCCGTCCGCGCAGCACGTCGGCCCGCGCGAGGTCGGGTTCATCGAGCAACCCGGCCTCGACCGTGCTGAGCAGCTCGGCGGCGTCGCTCACGGCACCCGCGTCGAACTTCGCCTGCCCCGCCGAAAGGGTGCGCTCCGCCCGCAGCTCCGGGTCCAGCGACAGCGCCGCGGCACGTTCCAGGAACGCCGCGGCCGCCGCCACGCCGCCGCGAGACCGCGCGCGGGCGGCCGATCTCTCCAGTTCGGCCGCCACCTCGTCGTCAGGTCCCGTACCGGCCTGGGCGAGGTGCCACACCCGCCGATCCGGATCGGCCTGTGCGTCCGTCACCGCGGCGAGTGCGAGGTGCGCGGCCTGCCGCTGCGCCGGGCTCGCTGCGAGGTAGCCGGCCGAACGCGCCAGCGGGTGGCAGAACCGCACCCTCGTCGACAGGGTGACCAGGCCGGACGCTTCCGCCACCGAGCCGGCCGTCGTCACGTCCAGCCCGAGTTCCCTGGCCGCCGCCCAGAGCAGCCGTGGTTCACCGGTGGGATCGGCGCCGGCCACGACCAGCAGCGCCCGCGCGTCCTCCGGCAGAGCAGCGATCCTGCGCTGGAAGCCGGCCTCGATCGCGCTGGGCACCGACCCGGCCTCCGGCAGCGCGAAGCCACCCGCCCTGGGCAGCTCCAGCAACGCCAGCGGGTTGCCGCGCGCCTCGGCGAGCAACCGCTCCCGCACCTTGTCGTCCACCGACTCGGCGGCCAGCAACGCCCGTGCCTGGGCATCGGGCAGACCCGCCACCTCCAGCGCAGGCAGCGCGGTCAGCCTGCCGGGTTCTCGTGCGGCGAGCACCAGCACGATCGGGTCCGCCGCCAGTCGCCGCCCGAGAAACGCGAAGATCCTCGCGGACGCGTCGTCGAGCCAATGCGCGTCATCGACCAGGCAGACCACCGGGCTCGCCGCCGCGAGCAGGTCCAAAGTGGCCAGTCCGATCTGCAGCACGTCCGGCGTTCCGCTCACCAGTCCGAAGGCGACCTCCAGGGCCGCCCGACGACCGGGAGCGAGCTCCACCAGCCGGTCCAGCAGCGGGACGCACAGCTGGTGCAGCGCCGCGAACGGCAGCTCGGTCTCGAACTCCGACCCGGACGCGTCCAGCACTCCGAACCCGGACGCCGCCGCCCGCACGTGCTCCAGCAGCGCGCTCTTGCCGATCCCGGCCTCGCCGCGCAGCACCAGTGCTCCGCCACGACCGTCGCGAGCCGCTTTGAGCATCCCGTCCAGGCAACGGATCTCGTCGTCACGGCCGAGCAGGCGAGTGGGCATGACCGCACAGTAGGTGAACGGGCCGGGCGTCGTTCCGGGCGTCTCAAATCGCTACCGCCATGATCACCCTCGCTACGGTGTGTGTCGGGAGAGCGTTTTCTCGTGACTTCACAGGGGGGATCTCGGACATGAAGCAGCTGAGCCTCGTCCTGGCGGGTGCCGCCAGCGCGGCTTTCCTCGTCGGCACGTCGGTGGCCGCACCGCCACCCGCCGCACCGGTGCAGGAGGGGCCGACGTACGTCTACCGCGTGCCGGCCCCGCTCGGGCAGAAGGCGCAGGACCTGCTCCAGCGCGGGTTCGACGTGCTGGAGCAGCGCGACGGCGACGACCTGTTCGTGCTGGGCGCCAAGGACGTGCACAGCAAACTCGCCGAGGCCGGGTTCACCGGCACCGTCGAGTCCGTCATGGCGCCGCCGCAACCGGGGCTGAAGGCCCAGGGCGCGGGCATCAACCAGACTTACTACGGCGGTTACCGCACGGTCAAAGCGCACTACGCGCACCTCGACCAGGTCTCCTGGCGGTACCCGCGGCTGGCCACCGTCGTGGACTACGGCGACTCGTGGCGCAAGACCCAGGGCGCGGGCGGCTACGACCTGAAGGCCGTCTGCATCACCAAGAGGACGCCCGGCGACTGCAAGCAGACGCCGAACGCGCGCAAGCCGCGGTTGTTCGTGTCGGCGCAGATCCACGCCCGCGAGATCACGACCGGCGACATGGCGTGGCGCTGGATCGACCACCTGACGCAGGGCTACGGCAAGGACGCCGAGGTGACGTCGCTGCTCGACACGACCGAGGTCTGGGTCGTGCCGATCGCGAACCCGGACGGTGTGCAGATCGTCCAGTCGGGCGGCGACACGCCGAAGCTGCAGCGCAAGAACGCCAACTACACCAACGGTCCCAAGGACTGCGGCCCGGACCCGTACGCTCACGTCGGGGTCGACCTCAACCGCAACTTCGACGCGCAGTGGGGTGACAACGGCACGTCGAACGATCCGTGCCACCAGGTCTACCGCGGTCCGAAGGCCGACTCCGAGGTCGAGACCAGGGCGCTGGAGAAGCTCTTCCGCGGCCTCTTCCCGGACAAGCGCGGGCCTGGCTTGGGTGACCCCGCCGACCCGGACACCCGCGGCATGGTCGTCACGATGCACTCAGCGCTGAACGTCGTGCTGTTGCCGTGGGGCTACACGACGACCCCGTCGCCGAACGACGGCCCGTTGCGCGCGATGGCGGCCGAGATGGCGCGGCTCGCGGGGCCGGACTGGAAGTACGGGCAGCCCGGTGAGCTGCTCTACACCGCGGGCGGCTCGATCGACGACTGGGTCTACGGCGAGCTCGGGGTTCCGCACTACACCTGGGAGGTCGGCAACTGGGAGGGCGACTGCGCCGGCTTCCTGCCCGCCTACTCCTGCCAGGACGGGCACTGGGCGAAGGTCAAGCCGATGCTGACCTACGCGGCGCGCAAGGCCGCGAACCCGTACCGGAGCTGACGGTTCCCGTGACCGCGGCGTTTCCCGCGCCGCGGTCACGGGTACGCGCTCCGCATGGCCAACACTGCGAGCAGCGCCCGAGCCGAGGTGACGCTGCGGTCCAAGACGATGGTGCTGGACTTCGAGGGCGAGTGCGGGGTCGAGCGCGCGGGCGACACGGTGCGGCTGACCGGGCTGCGGCTCGTCGCCGACCTGCCCGACGCCGGTGGACCGGAGGACGGCGGCACCGTGCTGCTGGAGCAGACCGGCGACTCGCTCGCGGCGACGGTCGCGCAGCCCGGCGGGAAGGTCGAGCTGACCGCCCGCGACGACGTGCGCTGGGCCGCGTCCGGCCAGAGCGTCGAGGCGGTCGGGGACGAGATCGGCTTCGTGCTGCCGGCGTCGCCTTCGTCGACCGTGCTTTCGGTGCGTGGCCTGCGCGTTACGCCCTGAACAGCGTTTGCTGAAACCCTGCAGGGGTATCCGTGCCGTGCACCACGGAGGTAGCACGGCCGACGGAGGCGCTGCATGGACCGGGACATGATCGACTTCGAGATCGACCTCACCGTCGACTTCGACGACTCGGAGGCGCGCCGCGTGCGGCGCTATGTGCGCGATGTCGTCGGGGGACTCGAACTGCGCGGTGACAGCTCGTTCGTCGAGACGGAACCGCATGCCGCCGCGTACGTGGCGCTCGACGGGCGGTTGCGCGACTTCCCGGACCACGACGTGGCGCTGCTGTGGGACGAGCGGACCGGCTGGTCGGCGGCCGTCGAGGACCGCCTCGGCGAGCTGGTGGAGGTCGCGCGGATGCACGGCGAGCCGCGGCCGGCGCCTGCCGCTGTGGTGCGCTGGGTCATGAGGCTGTTCCACACCGAGCGCACTGCGGGTACGACGAACCGCGACTTCGCCGCGTTCGTGCCGACGCCGCGTGCCAACGACTTCTCATGACCGTTCATCCCGCTGAGCGCAGGTCGTAGCGCTGGGCCGCCCACTCGGCCAGGCGCGGCCGCAGAGCCAGGTACACGTCCGGGTCCAGACCCATGCCGGTGTGCGTGCTGTGCACCTCGACGCACTCCGCGGACGGGTCGAGGCACAGCTGCCACGGCACGATCCCGTCGGACTTGGAATAGATCGACACCGCCGGCACGTCCAGTGGCGCGGTGATGGCCTTGGTGTTCTCGTCGAAGCACGGTCCGGCGAAGCAGTCGTCGTCCATCAGCCCGGGAACACCGATGGAGGCGAGCCGGGTGAGTGCTTTGGCGGCGAGCAGCACGTGCTGGTGCGCGCCCATCGGGTCGAGCACCGGGCTGCCCAGCATCATCAGACCGCGCACCAGGTCGGGGCGGCGCGCGGCGGCGAGGCGGGCGAGTCCGCCACCGCGGCTCTGGCCGAGCAGCACGACCGGTCCGCCGGTGGCCTCGGCGTGTTCCTTCAGGCGTTGCTCGACGCGGTCCACCAGTTCGGAGGTGCAGCCCACGTTGAACCCGACGCCGGCGCCGGTCGGCACATAACCCCGGTCGCGCAACCAGGTCGTGGCGAACGTGAGGCTGAAGTCGCCTGCCCCGAAGCCGGGTACCAGCACGACACCGAGCCCCGCACCCTCGTGCGGGTCGGCGTCGCGCCAGACCTGGTGGCGCAGGAGGTGCGGAATCGTGAAGGCCGCGACGGCGACGTGTTCGCGTGCCAGGGCGCGCAGGTTCATCGTGGTGTCTCCGATCGGTTCGTCCGGGAGTTGCCCAGGTGGCCGCAGCCAAACAGGAGGACCGTCACGTTTGCCGCGCGGGTTTCGGCCGGTCGGTGACGGGGTATGCTGGTCGGAACGTGGCAGGAGCGTGGTACAACGCTCGATTGCGATCAGATTTTCTGCTGGTTGGCTGCTTTCGCACTGGATGTCAGACAGACGTCGCCCGGCTACGTGACCAGGGCACTGCTGTGCCCGTGGCACGCGCCAGGGAAGTCCAAAGATGAACAAGTCAACGCTGCCCATTGCGGTGCAGACCATCTACGTCGATGTCCGGGTACCGGTGACCTACGTGCGCGGCGAGATCGACATGAGCACCGAGCAGGTCATCCAGCAGGAGGTCACCACTCAGCTCGCGACCAAACCGCGTGTGCTCGTGCTCGACCTGACCCAGGTCGGGTTCATGGGATCGGCCGGCGTCCATCTGGTGATGCGCAACCACGCGGACGCCCGCTCGCTCGGTTCCGCGCTCGCGGTCGTGGCAGCCGGCGGCTACGCGCGCCGAGTCCTGACTTTGAGCGGGGTCCACGGGATTCTCCCGCTCTACTGGGACGTGCCCACCGCGCTGCGGGCGCTCAGCTGAGGCACGCAGTTCGACGAATCTGGTGCGGTTGCGGCGAAATGGCCCCGTTTGCGGCTTGTTCCGCAGGGTAGCTCGTAGTCCAGGACACGACTACGAGCTGAGGAGTCAGCCGTGACCGAAAACCAGATGGGTGCGGCCGGGCAGGTGGGTTCCACCGTCCGGGAGCAAGCCGCGCACGTGACCCAGGAGACCGCCGACCAGGCCAGGAACGTCGTCCGCGATGTGCGGGAACGCGTTGCGGCGGAAGCGGAAGACCAGGCGGTGCGGGTGTCGAAGCAGCTCGGCCGGATCGCGGACGAGCTGGGTGAGATGGCCGGCGCGGCGCCGTCCAGCTCGATGACGGCCGGGGCGATCCGCAGCGCCGCCGACACGAGCCGGCAGGCGGCCCGGTTCCTCGACGAACGGGGCGCGCAGGGTCTGCTGGACTCGGCGCGGGACTACGCGCGGCGCAAGCCGGGCACGTTCCTGCTGGGCGCTGCCGTGGCCGGATTCCTGGTGGGCCGCGTGGCGAAGAGCGCGACCAGTGGTGGCCAGAGCCGGCAGCAACGGCCGCAGGGTGGCGTTGTGCCGGTGGCAGCCGAACGCTCCGATGTGGCACCGGAGTCCGGCGCGCCCCAGTACACGCAGGCGCCGTCGTACACGCAGGCGCCGACGCCGGCATACGGCACACCACTGCCGCCGGCCTCGGGGGTGCCGCATGTCGAGCCCTGAGGTGCCACCGTCGCGAGTGGACACTTCCGGGGAGTCGCTCGGCGACCTCGTCAGTGAGCTCACCGGTGACCTGTCCAAGTTGATGCGGCAGGAGCTCGAGCTCGCCAAGGCGGAGATCCGGCAGGAGGCCGCCAAGGCGGGCAAGGCGACCGGCATGCTCGCGGCCTGAGCTTCCCCCGATAACTCGGAGGGTTGATTACCTGGCTCCGGTTGGGGACGCAGGGATGATAGATGGCTCGAGTTGGTCGGTGTGCCAGGCGGCCTCGTACTCGTCGGGGCTGAGCCAGCCGAGCTCTTTCTGGATGCGCTGGGTGTTGTACCAGCCGTCGATGTAGCTGAAGATCGCGTTCTCCGCCTCGTCACGGGTGCGCCACGAGTTGCGGTACACCAGCTCGATCTTCAGCGTGGAGAAGAAGTTCTCCATCAGCGCGTTGTCGTAGGAGTCGCCGACCGAGCCCATCGACGGCAGGATTCCGTTGTCCGCCAAGCGTTGCGCGAAGCGGATCGAGGTGTAGGTCGAGCCCCTGTCGCTGTGGTGGATCAGCTGCCCGTCACGGACATCCCGCGACCAGATCCCGTACTCCAGCGCGCCGAGCACGAGGCTGGTGTCGCAGCGGTCGCTGGTCTTCCAGCCCACGATCCGGTTGGAGAACGCGTCCCGAACCGCGGCCAGCCAGAACACGCCCTCACCGGTGGGGATGCGGGTGGCGTCGGCGACCCACAGCCGGTCCGGGGCCGGGGCGGTGAAGTCCCGGTTGACCAGGTCCGGCGCCGGTGCGGCTCGTGGGTCGCGCCGGGTGGAGGGTGTTCGCCACTTCTTGCGCAGGAACGCGCCCTGCAGCTCATGGCCGCGCATCAGCCGCTCGACCCGCTTGCGCGACACCCGGATCCCGCGGCGGCGCAGGATGGCGTGCACCCGCGGGCTGCCGTAGGTGCCGCCGGAGGTGGTGTGGATATCCACGATCTCCGCGACCAGCTCCTCATCCTCACGCTGCCGCGGCGACGGGTCTGCCTGACGCCGGGCCCAGCCGTAGTAGGTGGAGGAGGCGATTCCGAGGACCCGGAGGATGGGCTCGACCCCGAAGCGGCCACGAAGCTGCGAGACGAGCTTCACGACCGTCGCCGGGTCGGGTCGAGTTCCGACGCGAAAAAAGCGCTCGCGGCCTTGAGGATCTCGTTGGCACGCTTAAGTTCCGCGTTCTCCCGCCGCAGCCGGCGCAGCTCCTCCGACTCACCAGTGGTCGGCCTGTCGTCCCGCTCACCGCGGTCGGCCTCGTCCTGCCGGATCCAGTTGCGCAGCGCTTCGTGATGAACCCCGAGCTGCTCGGCCAGCCGCCGGATCGCCGGCTTCGGATCAGACTCCCGATACAGCCGGACCGCTCGAGCCCTCAGCTCGTCGGGGTACTTCTTCGGTGCTGCCACGGACGACTCCCTTCAGGCCCTATCGGACCATGCTTGAAAGTCTCCGAGCTACCGGGGGAACCTCAGCCGCCGGGTTCGCCGGCTACCTGACCACCGTGCTGCTCAGCCTCGCGCTGGTGTTCGCACTCGGCGCGGTCATGCCGCTGGGCTGGGCCGCGCTGATCGTCGCCGCGCTGTGGGGCATCGCGGGCGCGGTCTTGTACTCCACCGGCCGTGCCAAGTTGCGCACCGTCAACCCGAAGCCCGAACGCACCGTCGAAACGTTGAAGGAGGACGCGGAATGGGCGAAACACCCGACCAAATAAGGCGTGACATCGAAGCGACCCGCGCAGAACTGCGGGCCGACGCCAACCGGCTGGTCGACCACGCCAGCCCCCGCAGCATCGCCCAGCGGCGCGTCCGCGGCGTGCGGCGGGGCCTGGAAACGATGAAGGAGCGAGTCATGGGCACCACTTCGTCCGTGCGGCACCAAGGCCAGGAGGCCGGGCACGCCGTAGCCGAACGGGCGGAGGAGGCCGCGCAGGCCGTCCAGGAGATGCCACAACGCGTAGCCCGGCAGACGCAGGGCAGCCCCCTCGCGGCCGGCCTGATCGCGTTCGGCGGCGGCCTGCTGCTGGCGGCGGTGCTGCCCCGCACCGACGCCGAGGAACAAGCGGTGCAGCAGCTCTCCGACAGCTTCGGCGACGTCGTCGAACCGGCCAAGGAAGCGCTGACCGAGTCGGCGCAGCACCTCAAGGAGGACGTGAAGTCTTCCGTGAGCGACGCCGCGGGTGAGGTCAGGCAAACCGCCTCGGACGCCGCGCAGACCACGGTTTCGGAGACGAAGCAGGCGGCGCAGGACGTCGGCGGGTCACCGGGTCGTGACGTTTGAGCTGTCTGGGACACGGGTAGTCGGGACAGGCGTCAAGCAGTCGGCGCTCGTCCTCACCGACTGTCCTCAAGGCGGCGAACACGTGAACCACAACGCACTCGACCGAGCCATCTGCGACGCCCTCGTGCTCATCCGCGCCACCGCGGGAGCAGATCTCGCTCTGCAGGCCGAACAGGCGCGCAAGTGCCTGGCCAAGGCCGTGACCGACGCGCCGGACGCGCCACGGCAGGCTTTGGCGCACGTGGCGGCGGCTGACGAGCACCTCGAGTACGGCGAGCTGATGGAGGCGCGCACACTGCTGACTGCGGCGCGCGGGTTCTTGCCGGGCCGACGAGCCGCGGCCCGCGCCTGACTCACTTGCCGCTGTCGTCTTCGGGCCTCGGACTCTGCCGGGTTCGCGCCGGCTGCGGCTCGTGCCTGGCTCAGGTGCCGCTGCGGTCTTCGGGCTCGGGCCCGTAGGGCTGCCGGGTTCGTGCCGGCCGCGGCCCACGACTGACTTACGTGCCTCCCTCGTCTTCCGGGTCTCCGACTCGTTGGGGCCGCAGGGTTCGTGCCGGCCGCGGCCCTTGCCTGACACCCATCCCACCCTTGTTCTCCGGCCCCGACTCGTTGGGGCTGCAGGGGTTCGTGCCGGCCGCGGCCCTTGCCTGACACCCATCCCACCCTTGTTCTCCGGCCCCGACTCGTTGGGGCTGCAGGGGTTCGGGCTGGCCGTGGCTCGTGTCTGGGTTGCGTGCCGCCCTCGTCTTCGGCCTCGGTCTCGTTGGGGCTGCAGGGGTTCGGGCTGGCCGTGGCTCGTGTCTGGGTTGCGTGCCGCCCTCGCCCTTCGGCCCAGGTCTCGTTGGGGCTGCCAGGCTCGTGTCGTCCGCGGCCCTTGCCTGACTCACGCGCCGCCCTCGTCTTCGGCCTCGGTTTCGTTGGAGCTGCCGGTTTCGGGCCAGGCTACGGCTCGCGCCTGACTCACGTGCCGCCCTCCTCCGGGCCCGGACGCGTTTGGGGCCGCAGGGTTCGTGCCGGCCAGAGCCCCTGCCTGACTCACATCCCGCCCTCGTCCTCCGGCTCCGACTCGTCGGGCCCGCGGTGCGGACCTCCGGGGTTCTCGTCGGCGAACGTCGGGCGGGTGTGCTCGCTGCCCAGGTCGGCGTCCTCCAGCTCGCTCTCGGCGGTCACGCGGTCGGGCTCCGGCGTCGTCATCGCCACTCCTCCTGCCAGTCGTGGTGGGTGTCGTAGGCGGCGGCCAGCAGGCGCAGCAACGCCTCGTCGCTGGTCTGCTCGACCTCGGTGCGCAGCAGGGCGAACTTCTCCGGGAACGGCACGGGTACGCGTTCGGTCGGGGCCTGGATCGGGCCGGGCAGCAGGAGCAGGCCGCTGCCGTCGTCCGAGCGGATGATGCGCAGCCTGCCGCGGCGCTCCGCCTCGTCGAGCAGCGGCAGCTTTTCCTCGGCCAGGCGTTGTTCGTCCTCGTCGAGGCGGTTCAGCACGTAACGCCGCAGTCGGTCGGTGTCCATGACACGGGGGTATCCGCTGCGCCGCTGGGTACGCCTGGTGCGCAAGCTGTTCTTGTCCTTGGAGAGGAGATCCCTCATGCGCAGTCGTGTCCGTGCGGCGGGCCACGCCGTGCATCCCATCCTCATCGTGTTCCCGTTGGGGTTGTTGACCACCGCGGTCGGCTTCGACGTGCTGCACCTGGTCACGGAGCGCGCCAGCTTCGCCTTCACGGCGGCGCACCTGATCGCGGCGGGGTCCTCATGGGCGTGGTCACCGCCGCCACCGGCTGGCTCGACTGGTGGCTCGTCACGCCGCAGGGCTCGCGCGCCCGCCGGGTCGGGTTGTTGCACGGGCTGGTGAACGCCGCGGTGCTGGTGCTGTTCGCGGTGAGCTGGGCGATGCGACTGGCCGAGACGGACTGGACGCCCGGCTGGCCCGCGCTCGTGGCGGCCTGGCTCGGGGTGCTCGCGGGCGGCCTCGGCGGCTGGCTCGGCGGGGAGCTCGTGGAACGGCTCGGCATCAGCGTCGACGAGAACGCGAACCCCGACGCGCCCAGCTCGCTGGCCGCCTCGAGGTGAGCCGCACCGACCAGTCCGCCAGCGCGGGGCATGGCAACCGCGCTGGCGGTGATCACCGGGTTGGTCCTCGCGTTCGGCCGGCCACACGGTCAGTCCGGTGGCTCGCCGGCCTCGTCTTCGGTGTCGCTGTCCTCGGGCGGGATCTGCGGTTCCGGCGTTTCGAGGTCGTCGAGGCTGGGCGTGCCGGGCGAGTGCGGCGCCTCGGGGTTGCGTGGATCGGTCATGCCGCGCGGATACCCGTGCGGCACGATCTCAAGCTCACTTCGTCAGCTCTTTGAGGAACTCGTGGCATTGCTTGGCGCGGGCCGAGTCCTCGTCCATGACCTGCCGGAAGAAGTCGGCGATGTCCTGGCGGCCCGCGTTGTCCGCGTCCCGGACGTACTGGCCGTAGTCGTGCCCGGCCTTGAGCGAGTGGTACTGCACGGAGATCAGGTCGTAGGTGACGTCGTCGAAGCCGGTCTCACCGGTCGCCATGGCTACCTCCCGTGGTTGTCGGTAGTCGGGAGGTACCCACGAGAACCTGCGCCGGAACGGTCCAGCGCTGGTTGGCCCCACCCGTGCAGGACCAGATCTGCAGTTTCGCGCCGTCAGCCGCGCTGTTGCCGATCACGTCCAGGCATCTGCCGCTGCCGGCGTTCACCAGCGTCCCGCCGGCCGCGGTCCAACGCTGGTTGCCGCCGCCGAAGCAGTCCCACAACTGGACCGGTGTGCCGTCCGCGGTGCCGTTGCCGGTCACGTCCAGGCACTTGCCGAGCCCGCGCACGGTGCCGTCGGCCGCGAGCGTCCACGTCTGGTTCGCGCTGCCGGAGAAGCAGGTCCACAGCTGCGGCTGGTTGCCGTTGACCGTCGAGCCGTTCGTGACGTCGAGGCACTTGCCGCCCAACCCGGTGATCGGGCCGGAGTCGAGCGTGCCCGGCCAGGTGAACGTCGCCATCGCCCCGCCAGGCAGGTTGTACCGCGCAAGGGAAACGAGCGGCCGAAGAGCTGCTGGACCTCGATCCGCGCCCGACCGCGATCGTCTGCTTCAACGACAAGGTGGCGGTGGGCACGTTGCAGGCGGCGCGGGCCCGGGGTCTGCGTGTGCCGGAAGACCTGTCCGTGGCCGGGTTCGACGACATCGACCTCGCCGAGGCGACCGATCCGCCGCTGACGACGGTGCAGCAGCCGTTGCAGGAGATGGGCAGGATCGCCGTCACGCAGTTGATGCGGGTGCTGGACGGTCACGAGCCCGAGGCGTTGCACCTCGAGCTCGCGACCTCCCTGGTGGTTCGCGGTTCTACGGGCGCAGCGTGACCGACTGACCCTTCCGCAGCTTGATCCGCTTCGACCACCCGCCGAACCGCACCTCGGTGTCGGTGCCGCCGACGCTGCGCACGGTCGCGCTGGTGACCTTTCCGTCCCGCCACGCCAGGTCGACGGTGAACCCGCCCCGTGCACCGATTCCCGTGACAGAGCCGGTCTTCCAGGCCGACGGCAGGGCCGGCAGCAGCTCGATCACACCGGGCCGCGCGTACAGCAGCATCTCCAGCATCGCCGCCGGCGCACCGAGGTTGGCGTCGATCTGGAAGATGGACCGGTCGCCGAAGCTGTACATGTCGAAGAAGTTCGGTGCCGAGCCGTTGGCGAAGTTCACCGACGGCCGCAGCACGCTCAGGATCGCCTGGTACGCGCGGTCCGCGTCCTTCAGCCGCGCCCAGCACGCCGCCCGCCACGCGAGACCCCAGCCGAAGCTCTCCATGCCGCGGGTGATCAGGAGCCTCCGAACGCCCTCGATCAGCGCGGCCGGGGAGTCGTCGCGATTGACGCGGTCACCGGGGAAGAAGCCGACGAGCGGCGACAGGTGCCGGTGCGTGGTCTCGCCGAGGTCGTCCGGCGACATCCACTCCTGCAGCATGCCGGTCTTGGGGCTGACCTCCGGCAGGTACAGCCTGGATTGCAGGTCGGACATCTTGCGGCCGTAGGACTGGTCGCGGCGCAGCACGTCGGTCGCGATCCGGTACATGCGGAACAGGTTGTGCACCAGCTCCTGCGCGTAGGTGAGACCGCGCGCGTCCTGCGGGCCGTGCTCCGGTGACCAGTCGTAGTCGTCGACCAGGCCCTGCGGGGTCTCGACCAGACGCGCTTCCCAGAACTCGCAGGCGCCCTTGAGCAACGGGTAGATCTTGGCCAGGTAGTCGCGGTCGAGCGTGTACTCGTAGTGCTCGAACAACGACATGCACAGCCACGCGTTGCCGCCGGGGTGCCACCACCAGCCGCTGCCGCCGTAGATGTTGGTGGAGAAGGCGACCGCCCACCCGGCGACGCGGTTGTTGGTGTTGCGGAACCGGTTGCGCGAATCCTGGAACAACGCCTGCGTGGAGTTCGTCCACGCAGGCAGCTGGGCGACGCAGTAGTCCGCGAGGGCGTCGAAGCAGTCCGGCAGCGCGGCCCGGTCCGCCAGCCAGTAGTTCATCTGGATGTTGATGTCGGTGTGGTAGTCGCTGTACCAGTCGGGATTGTTGTTCGACAGCCACAGACCCTGCAGGTTGATCGGCAGGTTGTCGCGCGACCCCGTGATGGTGAGGTAGCGGCCGAACTGCAGGTAGCTCGCCTCCAGCTCAGGATCTGGCGTGCCGCTCGACGCCCGCGCCTTGAGCCGCGTCCACGTGTCCATCGCGCGCTGGGCGTCGGTCGAGCGGCCGAGGTCGACCTTCTGCCGGTCGTAGCGCTTGCGGTAGTCGGCGACGTGGGTGCGCAGCAGGACATCACCCTTGGCCCGGACGGCGGCCTTGCCCAAAGCGATCGCGGCCGGCTCCACGTTCGGGTCGAGGAAGCCCGCAGACGCGTCCGGGACGTAGTTCGTGCCGCCGGAGAACACGATCACCAGGTCCGAGCAGCCCTCGAACGCGAGCTTCGCGCCGTCGACCTTGACCGTCCCATCAGGACTGCAGGCCGTGACGACACCGCTGTACGCCAACCGGTTCTGGAACGAACCGGTGAACAGCGCGGCGGTGTGCGGTGCGTCGCCGACGGACGGCTCGCCGTGCGCGCCGTTCAGCGTGATGGTGCCGGTCTGGTTCGGGCCGACGAGCCGGACGATCACCACGTCGTCCGGATGGCTCGCGTAGATCTCGCGCCGGTACTGCTTGCCGCCGTGCGTGTACGTGGTGGTGACGATGCCGTTGCTCAGGTCGAGTGCGCGGCGGTAGTTCGTGGCGCCCGCGTGGCCTGGCATCTCGACATAGAGCTTGGCCAGCAACGAGAACGTGCCGAAGCGTGTCGGGTCGTAGGGGAACTGGCCGTCGCCCTCCAGCGCGTCGTTGAGCTCGCCGGTCCACAGCGTGACGTCGGTCAGGTAGAGGAAGTCCTTCTCGACGCCACCTCCGACGAGTGCACCGAGACGGCCGTTGCCGATCGGGAGACCCTGCTCGATGATCATCGCTTCGTCGGCGGGCGCGGGGTACCAGAGGGTGGTCGGCGCCGGGTTCAGGGGATTCCCGGTGGGGCGCAGGGGTTCTGCGTGGGCGGCGAAGGTGGGCAGGACGAGTGCTCCCAGCCCCAGCGCGCCGGAAGCTTTGAGAAAAGCGCGACGAGTCGTCATCGTGGTGCTCCTGGTCAGTTCGCGGGCAGGGTCGACACGTGCACGGCGTTGTCCGGACCGCGCACCGCGACCCACGCCGACCCGCCGTTGCCCGCCGCCGCACCGACCGCGCCGGTCAACGCGTTGCTGGCGAACTGGTCGCGCTTGAACCACCAGGTGCCGGCACCGTCGACGAGGTCCTGCTGCCACAACGTGTAGTCGCTGCCACGCACGAAGACGTTGACCCGGTCACCGTTGGCCAGCGCCGTCGGGCTGCCGCTGATCACGCCGCCGAGCGAGGTCCACGCGGACCAGCCGTTCGCGGTGCGCTTGCGGTACCAGGCGGAGTCGTCCTGCAGCCGAACCGTGACGAACGTGCCCGTCGACACCGTTGCCGCAGAAGGCCTGCCGTAGATCTGCTGGTTGCCGGGCGAGCCGACGGAGGTCCAGCCGGTGTTCTGGTCGCGCGTCCACACGCGACCGTCGGCGCCGCGGCCGAACAGGCTCCAGCTGTCCGGTCCGGTGAACGCCACCGACACCGAGTCGGTCAGCGTGCCGCCGAGCGAGGTCCAGGCACTCCAACGGTTGTTGGCGTACGTCTTCCGGTAGGCGACGTTGTCGGTGCCGCGGACGAAAAGGTCGATCCGGCCGTTGGGGCTTGCAAACGCCGACGGCTGGCCGAGGATCTGGCCGTTCTTCGGTCCACCGAGCACGACCCAGTTGCGCCACTCGCCGCCGACCCTCGACCGCTGCTGCAGACGTCCGGCCTTGTCGCGGGCGAAGACCGACATGTTCTGGTCGTCGTGGCGCACCAGCGCCGGGCTCGCGGACGTCTCGCCGCCGACGTCGGTACCGGGAACGGCGCTCTCGGCGCGCAGCTTCAGGAACGCGGTGCCGTGCGCGGGAACCGTGACCTTGTACGTGCCGGTCGCCGTGCCCCGGTCCGCGCGCGCCCGCAGGTCACGCACCGCGACGGTGCCCTTGAGGCCCGCGTCGGCGAAGTTGACCGTGAACTCGGCGGGCTGCTCGTTGCGGTTGAGCACCGCGACCGCGCGTTCGCCCTTGCCGGACAACACCTTGCTGTAGACGTCCACGTTGTTCGCGCCCGCGACCCGGACGCCCTGGATGGCCAGCGGGTCCTGGTCGACCGCGATGATCTCGGGGTTCTTCAGCGTCTCGATCATCGACGGCGGCAGCGTGCGCGGGTCCGAGCCGATGATCAGCGGCGAGGCCATCACCGACCACATGACGAGCTGGGAGGTCGACTCCTCCTCGTTCAGCTCGTACGTGCCGTGCTCGGTCTTGCGCATCGGGATCAGGTAGTCCGGGTCGTTGTAGTGGCCGGGTCCCTGGGCGCCGGGCCGGTACAGATTCCGGTCCATGTTCCGGAGCACGTCACGCCAGATGCCCTCGTACGGCGTGCCGAACGCGACGTCTGTGCTGGTGCGCCACGAGTCGCCGACGCGCGGTCCGTACGTGTACGCCACGTACGCCGTCTGGTCCCACCGGTGCGGCACGCTCCACTCGTCGGTGACCGGGTTGCAGAGGTTCAGGATCATCTTGCGGCCTGCCTTCTGCACCGCGGCCGAGAACTGCGTGAAGGCGACGGCGGGGTCCATGTTCTGCGCGATGCCGCACAGGAAGTCGATCTTGATGGCGTCGAACTTCCACGCCGCGAACTGCTTCGCGTCCGCCTCGTAGTAGCCGCCACCACTGCCGGCCGCGCAGTTCTTGCCGTCCGACGCGCCCGCGTCGGTGTAGATGCCGGCTCGCAAGCCCTTGCCGTGCAACGTGTCCACCAGCTTGGTGAACCCGGACGGGAACCGCGCCGGGTCGGGCACGAGCGCGCCCTTGCCGTCACGCGGCGGGCTCGCGTTCCACCCGCCGTCGATCCACACGATGTCGTAGCCGGCCTTGGCGAGCCCGCTGCTGACGAGGAAGTCGGCGACGCCGAGCACCTTCTCCTCCGACGCCGCACCTACCGCGAAGTAGGAGTTCCACCCCATGTACGGGGTGCGCGCGATGCCCGAGTCGTAGTAGGTGGGCGCGCCCTGGTCGACGCCTGCGTGTTCGAGCGGGGCGGCTGCGGCGGCAGTGGGCGCCAGCAGCGTGAGGGCGATGGTGGCCAGGGCCAGCAGGGTTCTGGGCATACCCGTACCTCTCGTCGTCGAGGGCTCACAGCATCGCGGTGGCCGCCCGACAGAGTCAAGAATAAATACTAAATTAAGTTTAGTAGTCCCTGCGCCCGCGCATAACGTAGCAGTGGTCCGATCTATGTCCAGGGTTTGTGGAAGTTCCGGTACAAGTTGGCGGCAGTCATCCGAGGTGTGGTGGATCTGGAAGGATCTCCGCATGACGCGTCTGAGCGCGCGCGAGCTCAACCGCGCCCTGCTGTCCCGCCAGCACCTGCTGCGGCGGTGCGACGAGCAGGAGCTCGACGTGGTCTCCGGCCTGGTGGGCCTGCACGCGCAGATACCTGTCGGGCCGTACATGGCGCTGTGGTCCCGTCTGCGCCGCTACGACCCGTTGCGACTGTCTCGCCTGATCGAGTCTCGTGAGCTCGTCCGCACCGCCCTGATGCGGTCGACGATCCACCTCGTCACGCCGGACGACTGCATGACGCTTCGCCCTTTGGTGCAACAGGTTCTGGACCGCGACCTGTTCACGAACTCGGCGCACGCCGCGACCGTCCGCGATCTCGATCTCGACGCGGTGGTGCGGCACGGCCTGGAGTTGCTGGACGTCCAGCCCCGCACGCCGAGCGAGCTCGGCAAGGCGATGCACGAGCGTTGGCCCGACGCCAAGCCCGAGTCGTTGGCCTACGCCGTGCGCAACCTGGCGCCGCTGGTGCAGATCCCGCCGCGCGGCACGTGGGGTGGCGCCGGCCGGACCGTGCACGCTTCGGCGTCGACGTGGCTCGACCGGTCGGTGGACTCGAACCCGTCGATCGAGCGGCTGATCCGGCGTTACCTGGCCGCGTTCGGGCCGGCGAGCGTGGCCGACGTGCAGGCGTGGTGCGGGCTGACCAAGCTGGGCGAGGTCGTCGAGCGGATGCGGCCGGAGTTGCGCGTGTACCTGGACTCGGCCGGCAAGGAGCTGTTCGACGTTCCGGAGGGTGTGGTGCCGGATTCCGGCGTTGCCGCGCCGCCGCGGTACCTGCCCGAGTTCGACAACGTGTTCCTCTCGCACGCCAACCGGGAGCGGATCATCCCGGACGGACTGTCGTTCGCCGAGTGGACGCGCAAGCACGGGCTGATGATGACCGTGCGCGGGGGAGTGCTGCGCGGAAACCTCTTGATCGGCGGCTTGTTGCAGGGGATCTGGCGGGTCGACAAGGCGGGCAAGGCTTGCACGCTGATCGTCGAGCCGTTCGTGCGGGTGTCCAAAAAGGACCTCGACGTGCTGGAGCGGGAGGGGAACGCGTTGCTGGGCTTCGCGTTCCCCCAGGGCGAGAAGTTCGACGTCCAGGTCTCAGCGCACGCCGGCTGACTCCTTCTGCTCCAGGTCGATCGTGGTGCGCAGGGTGATCGGCTTGAGCAGCAGCGCCGCGATCACGCCGATGACACCGACGGCGGCGGAGATCAAGAAGATGTGCGCCGTGGCGTCGCCGTGGACGGTGTGCACGATCGTCTGCACCTGGGGTGGCAGTGCCTGGAGGTTCAACGCGCTGGTGTCGCCGGTCGACTGGCCGGGCGGCACGTGCAGCGCGGCGGAGAGGTCGGCCGTGACGCGGTTGGCCAGCACGGCGCCGAGCACGGAGACGCCGATGGTGCCGCCCAGCGACCGGAAGAACGTGACGGACGCGCTGGCAGCGCCCAGTTCGCTCAACGGCACGCTGTTCTGCACGGCCAGCACCAGGTTCTGCATGGTCATGCCGACGCCGATGCCGACGACCGCCATCGCGATGCCGACCAGCCACAGGGCCGTGGCGTGATCGACGAAGCCCAGCCCGAGGAAGCCGAGCACCAGGATGATCGTGCCCGCGACGATGTACGGCTTGATCTTGCCGGACCGGCTGATCAGGCGGCCGGAGATCGTGGACGAGACGAGCACGCCCGCCATCAGCGGGATGGTCAGCAGGCCCGCCTCTGTCGGGGTGTGGCCGCGGCCGATCTGGAAGTACTGGCCGAGGAACACCGCGCCGCCGAACATGGCCATGCCCACCGCGAGCGACGCGATGATCGCCAGTGCCGGGGTGCGCTGGACGACGATGTGCAGCGGCACCACGGGTTGGCTGACCTTCAGCTCGACCGCCACCGCCGCACCGAGCAGCACGAGACCGCCCGCGACCATGGCCCCGGTCTGCCACGACAGCCAGCCGAACGAGTTGTCGACGAACGACACCCAGATCAGCAGGACGCTCACGCCCGTGGCGATCAGGGCCGCGCCGAGGTAGTCGATCGTGACGTTCTCCCGGCGCACGGTCTCCAGCTTCAGCGTGGCCTGCAGCACCACGAACGCGAGCGCGGCGATCGGCACGGCGACCCAGAAGCACCAGCGCCAGCCGAGCCACGAGACGTCCACGATCAGCCCGCCGAGCAGCGGGCCGCCGACCGTCGCGACGGCCATGACCGCGCCGAGGTAGCCGTTGTAGCGACCGCGTTCGCGCGGCGGGATGATCGCCGCGATCACGACCTGCACCAGCGCCTGCAGACCGCCGACGCCGAGCCCCTGGAACGCGCGGGCGGCGATCAGCTGCTCGGTGTCCTGGGCGAACCCGCTGAGCAGCGAGCCGATCACGAAGATCACGATGGCGGCCTGGACCAGCGTCTTCTTGTTGAACAGGTCGGCGAGCCGGCCCCAGAGCGGCGTGGTGGCCGTCGCGGTGAGCAGGGTGGCGGTGACCACCCACGTGTACTGCGTCTGGGTGCCGTTCAGCGAGCCGATGATGCGGGGCAGCGCGGTGGACACCACCGTGGAGCTGACCATGGCCACGAACAGCGCCAACAGCAGTCCGGACAGCGACTCGAGCACCTGGCGGTGTCCCATGGGCTCGCTCTTCACATTGGCCACTCTCTAATTATTGCACGTCGTGCAAATTTGCTCAACGAGCAACTGCCTCACCAATGCGGCGAGCAGCGTCGTGCGCGGCACCAGTTCCGACACCAGCACGTGTTCGCTGTCGGCGTGCGCTCCACCACCGACGGCGCCGAGCCCGTCCAGCGTCGGAACTCCCAACCCTGCCGTGAAGTTGCCGTCAGACGCACCGCCGACCGCCGCCTGCGTCAGCTCGACGCCGATCTCCGCGCCGAGCCGAGCAGCCACCTCGAACAACCCCGCGGACATCTCCCGTTCGAGCGGTGGGCGGTTCGGCCCGCCGACCACCTCGACCTTCGCCCCGTCGACGACCGGCCGCAGTGCCCGCATCGCCTCGTCGATCCGCATCTGCTCGGCGAGGTTCCGCACGCGCACGTCCACCAGGAACTTCCCTTGTGCGGCAACGGTGTTCGGTGTGGTGCCGGCGGCCAGCACAGTCGGCGTGACGGTCGTGCCGACGGCAAGATCGGTCAGCCGCGACACCGCCAGCACCTGGTGCGCCGCCTCGATCGTGGCGCTCACGCCACGTTCGGGTTCCAAGCCGGCGTGTGCGGCGCGACCGTGCAGCCGTACCTCGTAGTTGGACGTGCCCTTGCGCTCGGTCTTGAGCGCGCCCCCGTCCGCGGACCCCTCGGCGACCAGCACGGCCCGGTGCTCCCGTGCCTCCGTCTCGATCAGCCCGCGCGACGACGGCGAGCCGAGCTCCTCGTCACCGGTGACCAGCACCGTGACGCCGTCCGGAGCATCGAGCGCCGCGACGGCGTGGAAGATCATGGCCAGCCCGGTCTTCATGTCGAAGCAGCCGGGCCCGCGCAGCACGCCGTCGCGCACCTCGAACGGGATCCGGTCGAGCGTGCCGATCGGCCACACCGTGTCGTGGTGGCCGAGCAGCAGAACCTTGCGCGGTCCCGAACCCAGGCGCCACCGCAGATGCGTGCGGCCGTCGAGCACGATGCGTTCCGGCTGCTCGCGCAGCAACGCGGTGCCCACTTCGGCGGTGACGTCCGCACTGCGGGCGACCGCGGCCAGGTCGGTGGACGGCGACTCGCAGGTCACGAGCCGCTCGATGTCGTTGAGCAGGTTCATTCAGGCCACCTTCGGCGTTGCGCGGAGAGCCGTGTGCACGTATTGCTCACCGGTGGGCAGGGCGTAGAACACGACGGACTGCCAGCTCTTCTCCTCCGAGTCGCGGCACACGAACCGCGAGTCGCCGAGCGGTACGAGATCGACCTCCGGCGGATCCGGGAGGATTCCGGCCAACGGTCCCGTGCCCGTCGTCTTCACCCGCAGCCCGCGTTCGCCCTCGGTGATGTCGAAGATCACGGAGCCACGCTCGTACCGGCCGACGTACCGCGCGTGGTCCACGACGGGAGGCTGGGCGGCCGGTTCCAGTGGTGGTGGCATGGCGACGCCCGCGAGCTCGGCGAAGATCTCCCGGTACAGCTCCAGGCCCAGCTCACGCGCGCGACCACCGTTGGTCAGCAACGTGACTGCGAGTCCCTGCTCGGGCAGCACCCGCAGGAACGCGGACTGCCCGATGGTGTTGCCGTCGTGGCCGATCAGCCGCTGCCCGTCCCAGCCGAACCGGATCCAGCCGAGGCCCCACGAGTCGGCCGCCGCGTTCGGGTCGGGTAGGCCGGTCTGCTTCTCGGTCATGGCTGTCGCGGACGCCGCGGACAGCACACGGGTGCCGTCCTGCGCGAGACCGCCGTCGAGGTGCATCCGCGCGAAGGCCAGCACGTCGGCGGTCGTGGCGAAGATCGTCCCCGCCGGCCCCATCGACCGGGCCAGCGCCCACACCGGAGCCGGTTCCGTCCTGTCGTCCTCGGTGATGTGCCCGACGGCGGCCCGGAACATCAGCGCCTCCTCCGGCAACGTGCCGGTGTGCGTCAGCCCGAGTGGCGCGCAGAGCCGCTCCCGCAGCGCGGCGTCCCAGTTCTGGCCGGTGAGCTTCTCGATCACCCGGCCCGCCAGCGAGAAACCGGAGTTGCAGTAGGAGAACGTGGCCCCCAGCGGGTGGTTCTGCCTGGCCTCCGCGAGCAGCTCGACGTAGCGCTCCAGGCACTCGTCGCCGCGGCCGGTGTCGGTGAAGATGTCGCCGTCGATGCCGCTGGTGTGCGTCAACAGGTGCCGCATGGTCACCTTCTGCTCGGCCACCGGGTCCGCGAGCTTCAGCTCCGGCAGCACGTCGGCGATCGGCGCGTCGAGGTCGAGCAGCCCCTCGTCGACCAGTTGCATGACGAGGGTCGTCGTCCACACCTTGCTGATCGAGCCGAGCTGGAACACCGAGTCGTCGGTGACCTCCACGCCGGTCGCCTTGTTCAGCACGCCGTGGTGCGCCTGGACGATCTCGCCTCGGTAGAGGATGCCGAGCGCCGCGCCCGGCACGTCGTGCTTCTCGGCGAGCGCGGAGAGCCTGCTCTGCCAGTGCTTCATGAAACGTCCTCCCCAGGTTGGCCCTTCTCCCTCGATCTTGCCGTGCTTTCGGAGGTGGAGCAGGCTCTACCTCGTTCCGGGCAGCCTGCGTGATCGTTGCCAACGGGTCTTCTTCCATACGTTCTTGGCCGGAAGTTGTTGCCGACCAAGGAGAAGGTCATGAGCGCAGACGCGCTGTCACTGCAAGCGGTGCGGAAGGTGTACGGCTCGGGTGGCGGTGCCGTCACGGCGTTGCACGAGGTCACCGTCGGCATCCGGCGAGGCACCTTCACCGCGGTGATGGGACCGTCCGGCTCGGGCAAGAGCACCTTTCTGCACTGCGCGTCGGGCATGGACCGCCCGACGTCCGGTCGCGTGCTGCTCGGCGACACCGATCTCGGCGCCCTGAAGGAGGCGCGGCTGACGGAGGTGCGCCGTGACCGGATCGGGTTCGTCTTCCAGGCCTACAACCTCCTCCCGTCGCTGACCGTGCAGCAGAACATCACGTTGCCGCTCCGCCTGGCCGGCCGCCGTGCCGACGACGGGTGGCTGCGGGAGATCGTCGGGCGAGTCGGGCTGGCCGATCGGCTCGGCCATCTCCCGGCCGAGTTGTCCGGTGGGCAGCAGCAACGGGTGGCCATCGCACGCGCGCTCGTCGCGCGGCCCGAGGTGGTGCTGGCCGACGAGCCGACCGGGGCCTTGGACTCGCGGACGGCCGCGCAGGTGCTGGCGTTGTTGCGGTCCATTGTGGACGAGATGGGGCAGACAGTGCTGATGGTGACGCACGACCCGGTTGCTGCGTCTGCTGCGCACAGCGTGCTGTTCCTGGCAGATGGGCGGTTGGCCGGGGAGCTGTACGGGCCTACGCCGGAGAAGGTCGCCGAGCGCATGACGCACCTCGGGGAGTGGTGAGCTGTGCTGACTCTTGCGTGGCAGACGGTCAAGGCCCGCACCAGCGGGTTCCTCGGCGCTTTCGTCGCCATCCTCTTCGGCACGGCACTCGTGGCGGCCTGCGGGATTCTCATGGAGTCCGGATTTCGCGGCGGCGTGCCTACCCAGCGCTATGCGGCCACTGACGTGGTCGTCACCGGCGATCGGACGGTGCGCCCGCCAGGTGGTGACGTGCTGGCGTTCGAGCACGCCGCCGAGCAGCCGGCCATTTCCGCCGCGCTGGTGGCCAAGGTCGCTGCGGTGCCCGGGGTGAAGGCCGCGGTGCCGGAGCTGACGTTCCCGGCTGTGGTGGTGGGGCCGGACGGACAACCCGTGGCGGACAAGCCAACGCTTGGCCACAACTGGGAGTCGGCCGTGCTGGCGCCCTTCACGCTGAAGGAAGGGCGAGCTCCCGCCGGCAACGATGAGGTGGTGCTCGACTCTGGGCTGGCGGCTCGGTCCGGGGTGGGGGTGGGCGGCGAGGTGCGGGTCATGACCCGGTCGGTGCCCGTCGCGTACCGCGTCACCGGCGTCGCGGAGAACGCCGGAGACCGGCAGGCGGCTCTCTTCTTCAGCTCCGCCAAGGCCACCGAGCTCAACGGCCGACCGGACCAGGTCGACGCGATCGGCGTGCTGACCACGAACGACGTAGCCGACCGCATCGAGGACGTCCTCGCTGACGACCACGTCACGGTCTCGACCGGCGCCGACCGCAGCGCCGCGGAGTTCGACGACGTCAGCCAGACCAAGGCGATCCTCGCGATCATCGCGGGCTCGTTCGGCGGCTACGCGGTCCTCGTGGCGATCTTCGTCGTGGCCAGCACCCTGGCGCTGACCGTCGAGCAACGGCGCCGCGAGTTCGCCCTCCTGCGCGCGGTCGGCGCCACGCCGCGGCAGATCCGCAAGATGATCGGCATCGAAACGCTGGTCGTGGGAGCGGTGGCCGGAGCGGCAGGCAGCCTGCTGGGCATCGCGGTCAGCCACGGCCTGCGCACGGCGTTCGCGAACATCGGCGTGGTTCCGCACGACTTCGACCTCTCGATCAGCCCGATCCCGCTGGTCGCGGCCCTGCTGATCGGGCTGCTGGCGGCCAGGGTGGCGGCGTGGAGCGCGGCGCGCCGACCGTCCTCCATCAAGCCCGTCGAAGCGCTGGGGGAGGCCGCGGTCCAACGCACCGACGTCGGGAGGGTCCGCCTGGCCATCGGACGGGTTCTCATCGTGATCGGCACGGTGGCGACGACGCTGCCGTTGTTCATCCCCGGTCAGCTCGGCGCGGCGATGTCGGTCATGGCGACGCTGGTGCTGATCATCGGGTTGACGCTGGTCGGACCACGGGTGATCAGCAAGGCGGTCCGGCTCATCGCGCCGGCGCTGAGCAGGTTCAACACGAGCGGCTACCTGGCGGCGGCGAACGTCAGCAGGAACTCGCGCCGGCTGGCCGCCGCCGTCACGCCGTTGATGCTGGCCGTCGGGTTCGCCGTGGTGAACTTCTACAGCCAGACGACCTTCACCGCGGCCGTGCAGCAGGAGACCACCAGGGCGATCACGGCCGACCAGGTGATCAGCGGCGTGACGGGTGTGCCGCCGGAGATCGCCGCAGCCGCAAGAGGCCAAGGCGTGACGGCGACGTCGTTGGTGCGCACGCAGGTGATCACCGCCAGGAAGTCGGGCGACACCGTAGAAGTGAACCGCGGCCCCGCCAACGGACTCGACCCGGACGCCGGCGACACGGTCGACCTCGCGGTCACAGCAGGCAGCCTCGAGGACCTCAAGCCGGGCACCGTGGCGTTGGGCAAGACGCACGCCTTCTGGTCGAACAAGAAGGTCGGCGACACCGTCGAGCTCTGGTACGCGGACGGCCAACCGGCCCGCCTCCAAGTCGTCGCGATCTACCAGCACGAACTGGCGTTCGGCGACCACGTGCTGAACGCGCAGGACGCCCGCGCCCACACCACCTCCGGCATGGACAGCGCGGTGCTCGTGAAGGGCACTGCAAAGGACCTGACCAGCCGCTATCCCGGCCTCGTGGTGACCGAGAACGCGGCCGCGCAGGACCGGGGCGACGAACGCACCCAGTTCCTGCTCAACCTGGTGGCAGTGGGCGTGATCCTCGGCTACGTCGCCATCTCGGTGTCCAACACGCTGGTGATGTCGACGGCGGCGAGGCGGCGCGAGTTCGCCCTGCTGCGCCTGGTCGGGACCGGACGCCGCCAGGTCGTCCGGATGATGCGGACCGAGGCACTGCTGACCGTCGGTCTGGCCGCCGTGCTCGGCTCGGCGGTAGCCGCACTGCCGCTCACCCTCCTCGCGATCGGCTCCACCGGAGTCCCGTGGCCGGCCGGTCCGGTCTGGGTCTACGGAGCCGTCGTCGCGGGAGCGGCATTGCTCGGCATCGTGTCGATCGCCGTGTCGACGAGGTTGTCGTTGCGCGCCAAGCCCATCGACGCGATAGGCACCCGCGAATGACGAAGAGGCCACCCCTTGCGGAAGGGGTGGCCTCTGCATGTCACGGTCAGCCGACCGGCGGCGCCATCTCGAAGAAGTTGTAGCCCTCGACCAACTGCGTGGTCGTCGCCGTCGAGCCCGGCGTCGTGAGGTGCCAGCGGGTGACGGTGCGGTAGGTGCCGGGGATGGCGATGTCACCCAGGTCGTTGTCGGGGTTGTTCTTGGTCGGGACCCACTCGACGACGGTCTTCTTCGTCAGGGTCGCGTTGATCGTCGCGTAGTCGGACTGCGTCTTCAGGTAGTCACCGACACCGTGGTCAGAAGCACGACCGGGGTCCATGTAGCGGACCTGCACGGTGTCGCCGTTGAAGGAGCCGTCGACCTGGACCAGCGTGACGATGTGGCCACCGCCGCGCTGCAGGCTGCCGGCCTTCGGACCCGCCGAGTAGCGGCCGTACACCATCTGCACCGGCCCGCGGGCGAGCCTCTTCGCGAGGTCACCGCCGAAGTCCGCGGCACCGTCGGTGTTCACCCCGTAGGCGACCGTGGCCCAGCCGGCGTCACGAGCGGGCTTGGTCGCGATGTTCCAGGCGGTGCGCAGGTTGTACAGGTTGGTGCCGCCGTTGTACTGGGCGTCCTCACCGATCCGCCCGATGGAGTTGGTGATGACGTTGTAGTCGGCCTGGTCCTGGGGGTCGAGGTTCATGACCTTGGTGGTCAGCCAGCCGACCGGCGCCTTCTTCTCGTGCGCCCAGTAGTGCAGCACGTTGTAGAGCGACGTCGGGCCGCAGTACGCGCCACCGTTGTTCTCCAGACCCGCGCGGTGCTGGTCGACGTCGCTGACCCCGCACTGCTTCACGGAGAAGTCGGGGCCCACCAGGTCGGTCACCTTCACGCACGGGGCCGGCTGGCCGATGACCGGGTCGGCGGACGCGACGGCCGGGAGCGCGATGGTCGAGAGGGTGGCGGCGGCGATGATGGCCTTGCGGATCATGGTCCTTACCTTCCGTTCGCGGTTTGCGTTGGTAGGTAAAGACTCTTGGATCGCGAACACGAACGCATGAGGGATGATCCCTCAACCCCAACGGCCGAAAAGTTGGGTGTATCAGACCATCCCCCAAGCGCCTCTGTTAAAGACCCGGAGGGATCGGACGGGTGTGCTGGCCCAGGTGGACCGGCAGCGAGTGCAGCCCGTAGACGATGGACAGCTTGCGGAACGACAACGCACCGGGATCGACTGCGAGCCGCATCTCGGGGAACCTGCGCACCAAAGCCGGGTAGGCGGTCCGCAGCTCCATCTTCGCCAGCTCGGCGCCGATGCAGCGGTGCGCGCCGTAGCCGAACGCGAGGTGCTGGCCAGCAGACCGGGACGGGCAGATGTCGTCCGGCGACGGGTAGACGCTCGGGTCGCGGTTCGCCTGCGACAGCGAGCACGCCACGATGTCACCGGCGCGCACGCGGGTGCCGGCGATGAGCACGTCCTTGCGCGCAACGCGGAGGAACGCCACCTGCACGACGGACTGGTGGCGCAGCAGCTCGTCGACCACGCCGCCGATGGCCTCGTCGTCGTCACGCACGCGGGCGAGCAGGTCGGGGTCGCGCAGCATCGCGAGCGTGCCCAGCGAGATCATGCTGGCCGTCGTCTCGAACCCGCCGGTGAGCAGGCCGTCCGCGAGACCGGCCAGTTCGTCGTCGTCCAGCTCGTCACCGTGCTTGCGGATGAGCTCGCCGAGCAGCCCGTCGGTGGGTGCCTGGCGCTGCGCCCGCACCAGCTCCCGGAAGTAGACGACGGACTCCGACACCGCGGACAGCGACGCCGTGGCGGCACCACCGAGGTCGAACCGGGCCACGCTGCGGCGCTGGAACTCCTCGCGTTCGCTCGCGGGCACGCCCAGCAGTTCGCAGATCGTGAGCGCCGGCACGGGCATGGCGAAGTCCTCGACGAGGTCGACCGGGCCGTCCTTCATGGACATCAGGTCGAGCTGGTCGGTCACGATGGCCTCGATGCGCGGGATGAGCCGGGAGAGCCGCCGCATGGTGAACTCGGGCGTCAGCACTTTGCGCAGTCGCGTGTGCTCCGGCGGGTCGCTGAACCCGAGCCCGCCCGGCGCCTCCTCCGCGAACAGCCCGAGGTCCTTGAAGTGGCCGAAGTCGTTGCTGAACGACTCGCTGTCGACCAGCACGCTCTTGGACGCCTCGTACCCGGTGACCAGCCACACCGGGACCGGCAGCGGCAGCCGCGTGATCGGCCCGCGGGCGTGCATCCGCGCCAGCTCCGGCACCGGGTTCAACCCGTTGCGCCGCAGCGGTGCCAGCACCCGCGAGGGCACCAGCCAGGACGACTCGAGGTCGAACCCGCTCTTGCTGAGGTGCGCGAGCACCTGCTTGCCAACCCAACCGGTCAGGCGCGAACGAACGTCCGTCGCCGACCGCAGAACTTCCTTCATGCCCGCTGTCCCTTCGGCGGAAAGGGGGGCGTGGCTGCTGGTCCCCACCGAGACGGACAATAACGACGTGACCGCGCGCACGTCGTCATACCCAGGCCTAACGCGCCGTCATACTTTGGTCCAGTTGCCGATCAGAACCAGTGCAGGCAGTGCGGTGGACGTGCTGCGCGGAACAGCGCGTCGGCGATCTGGACCGCGTTCGGGTTGTGCGCCAGGACGTGCCCGGCCCTGATCAGCGTGCTCGGCGCGGTGCCGCCGAGGTAGATCGAGCCCAGGTCGCGCACGTCGAGCGAGAGGTCCGGCGCGCGGTCGGTCGGGACGCATTCGGCCTTGCCGTCCCGGACGGTCAGCAGGTGGCGGCCGTGCTCGCCGAGGAACGGGTCGTGCACCTCCAGCACCAGGTCGCCGTCGCCGAGGTAGCCGCGCGCGGTCAGCGCCCTCGGGACGTCCAGCAACCGCACCCACAACCAGTCGGTCTCACCGCTCAGCTGACCCGCGCGGAAGTCCGCGAGCTGCCAGCGCAACGGGTGCTCGGTGGGGAAGTGCTTGAACGTCACCTCGGTGACCAGGTCGTGGCCGAGCACGAACCGGGCCAGCGCGCCGAACACCGCGTCGTCGCTCGTGATGGTCTCGTCGATCACCAGGCTGCCATCGGTGAGGGCGTAGCTGGCGTACCCGTCCGCGACACCGTCAGCGTCCCGGTGGACGGCGACGTACCGCGGTGCCGGAGCCACCGGAGGCTTCCCGGCGCCCAGCGCCCACCAGCGGTGCGGCCTCGACAGCGCCCCGGCCTGCGTGCGCCGGTAGCGGTCGTAGACCTCTTCCAGGACGTCGCCGCACTCGGACCGCTTCAGCACCTCGATCGATCCGGTGTCCTGGTGAGTCCTGAACGCGCTTTGGCTGCGCTGGACCGTCAGTCGTCGCGTGTGGGTCGCCGGCCCGTAGCCGAACCTGCCGTAGATCGTGCCCTCGCTGGCCAGCAGGACGGCCAGGAAGTCGCCCCGTTCGCGCAGCTCAGCGAGTTGATGTCGCATCATCGCGGTGAGCACGCCCTGGCGCCGGTGCGTCGGCAGGACACCCACGGAGGTGACGCCTGCGGCGGGCACGACGACCTCACCGGGCAGCGTGAGCTCGAACGAGTACGCGGCGGTCGTGCCGACGGCCTTCCCGCTGTCGGTGAGCGCCATCACCCCGCGGTCCAGCTCGAGCGCCGACCACCAGACCCCACCGCCGTGCTCGTCCGGTGTCTCGAGGAACCGCCCGAACGCGGTGTGCACGGTGTCGACGAAGACGTCGAGGTCCTGGGCGGTGGTGGCACGGATCTTCACGAGCCACAGTGGATCGGGGGCGCGGCGACGAGATCAACCGAATTAAGGTCGAGAGGGTGACAACTGCTGAGGACTTCGATCGCTGGTACGCCGATCGCGTCGAGTCGCCGGTCGCCGATGAGCTCGTCCAGCGCGTGCTCGCTCTCCCAGCTGATCTGCAGTCGACGAGCCTGCTGACCGGGCAGGGGCTGGACGAGGTCGTGGCGATCCTCGGCCCGCGGCCAGGACAGGTCCTGCTGGACCTGGCGTGCGGCCGCGGCGGCTACGGTCTGGAGATCGTCCGGCGCACCGGCTGCCGGCTCGTCGGCGTGGACTTCTCCGCCGTCGCGATCGAGCAGGCCACGCGGCGCGCCGCCGAACTGGCGATCCCGGCCGACTTCCAGGTGGGTCAGCTGACCGACACCGGACTCGAGGACGCCTGTGCCGACGCGGTGCTGATCGTCGACGCCTTCCAGTTCGCCGACCCGAAGCTGGACGCGTTGCGGGAGTGCCTGCGCGTGCTGCACCCCGGCGGACGCCTGGTCATCACCACCTGGGAGCCCGTGGACCCCGCGGACGAACGCCTGCCGCTGCGGATGCGCCAGGTCGACCTCGCGAACCAGCTGCCGGAAGCCGGGTTCGCCGACGTCGAGGTCACCTCGAAGCCGGAGTGGCGGGAGATCGAGCAGCGGTTCTGGCAGGAGTCGCTCACCGTCGACGCCGGCGACGACCTCGCGATGCAGTCGATGCAGGACGAGGCGCGGCGCGTGCTGAAAGGCTTCGATCTGCGGCGGCGCGTGCTGGCGAGTGCGACGGCGCCGCCCCGGTGACAGCGGGTGGCAACGGTGGGCACCGTTCTCGCCGATCAGGCCGATGCGCCAGCCTGGGTGCCGCGGTCAGCGACACCCCGTCGAGCACCCGCCGGTTGCCGAAGACGCGCACCAGTTCGTGAGCGACCAGAGCTGCCTCAGGCAGGCGAGCCCTCCAGCAGCTTGCCGTTGTCCAGGCGCAGCCGGCGGTCGATCCTCACCTCGCTCAGGAACCGTTCGTCGTGGCTGACGACGACGAACGCGCCCTGGTACGCGTTCAGCGCGCTCTCCAGCTGCCCGGCGCTGACCAGGTCGAGGTTGTTGGTGGGCTCGTCGAGCAACAGCAGCTGCGGCGCGGGCTCGGCGAACAGGATGCACGCCAGCGTGGCCCGCAGCCGTTCGCCGCCGGACAGCACCCCGACCGGCAGATGTGCCCGCGCACCCCGGAAGAGGAAGCGCGCCAACAGGTTCATCCGCTCGGCCGGTGGCATGGCCGGGGCGAACGCGGCCAGGTTCTCCGCCACCGTGCGGGCGTCGTCGAGCAGGTCCAGCCGTTGCGACAGGTACGCGACGCGCCCGTCGGCCCGCTTGACCTCACCGCTGTCGGCCTTCAACGAACCGTGAATGACGCGCAGCAGCGTCGACTTGCCCGCGCCGTTCGGGGCGGCCAGCGCGATGCGTTCTGGGCCGCGGATCGACAGGTCAACGCCGTCGAACAGGTCCCGCACGCGAATGCCCGAGCCGGTGAACAGGGTGCGCCCGGCCGGCACCGCGGTCTGCGGCAGTTCCAGGCTGATCTTCTGCTCGTCCTTCAACGCCCGTTCGGCCTGGTCGAGCCGCGTCTTGGCGGCGCTGAGCCGGGAAGCGTGCGTGCCGTCGGCGCGGGCCGCGGACACCTCGGCGTTGCGCTTCATGTTGCCGGCGAAGATCCGCGGCAGACCGGCGCTGGAGAGGTTCTTCTGAGCATTGCTGGCCCGTCGCGCGGCTCGTTCGCGGGCCTGCTGCATCTCCCGCTTCTCGCGCTTGACCTCCTGCTCGGCGCTGCGGATGTTCTTCTCCGCCACCTCGCGCTCGGCCGCGACCGCTTCCTCGTACTCGCTGAAGTTGCCGCCGTAGAAGCGGATCTCGCCGCCGTCGAGCTCCGCGATCCGGTCCATCCGGTCGAGCAGCGCCCGGTCGTGGCTCACCACGAGCAGGCACCCGCGCCAGTCGTCGAGCACCGCGTACAGCCGTTGCCGCGCGTCCAGGTCGAGGTTGTTGGTGGGTTCGTCGAGCAGCAACACGTCCGGCTGCCTGAGCAACTGCGCCGCGAGCCCGAGCGAGATGATCTGCCCGCCGCTCAACGTGTCCAGCCGCCGGTCCAGCGCGAGCTCGCCGAGTCCGAGGCGGTCGAGCTGGGCGCGGGTGCGTTCCTCGAGGTCCCAGTCGCTGCCGATGACGGTGAAGTGCTCCTCGCCGACGTCACCGGACTCGACGGCGGCGATCGCGGCGAGCACCTCCGCCACGCCGAGGACCTCGGCCACGGTGCGGTCGGCGGTCAGCGGCAGGTCCTGCGGCAGATAGCCGAGCACGCCGTTCACGGACACGCTGCCGTCAGCGGGCTGGAGCGCTCCCGCCACGAGCTTGAGCAGCGTGGACTTGCCGGCGCCGTTCGGGGCGACGAGACCGGTGCGGCCGCCCGGCAGCGTGGCGGACAGGCCGTCGAACACCGGGGTGTCGTCCGGCCAGGCGAAGGACAGGTTCGAGACGACGATGCATGCGTCGGACATGGTGAAACCTCGGGATGTGCTGCGCGTGAAGCGATCGCGCGAGTGGAAAAGGGGACGACGGAACGGCCATCGCGATCGATGGCCTGTCACATCCCGGGCTCACCCGGAGATGTCGTCTTCACCCACCAGCAGCACGTCGAGCTCCTCATCGAGGCGTTGATCTCCGCACCCACGGTAGCAGAATGGAGAGGTGACCCATGCCGCATTGGACCTGCTGCGCGACCGCTGGCAGCAACAGAGCACGCCGGGACGGCGTTCCGACGACGCACGCCTGGTGCTGCTCATCGAAGGCGGCAGCTCGCGCGGCGCCTACTCGAGCGGCATGACGGTCGCGATCGAGCGGCTCGGGCTGCTGCCGCTGTTCGACGCCGTGTACGGCAGTTCGGCGGGCTCGTTGAACGCGGCCTGGTTGTTGTGCGGCCGCGCCGAGAAGACCAAGCACGCGTGGTGGGATCCGAGGGTCATGCGGACGACCATCAACCCGATGCGCGCGTTCACCCGCCAACCGGTCGTGGACACCAAACACCTCGTCCACACCATCTACACACAGGTCATGCCGATGGGTTTCCAGGACATCCTCGACAACCCCGTCGAGTTCCACCCCATCGCCACCGACGCGCTCACCGGCAAGGCCGCCGACCTGCACGGCATGATCCACGACATCCCGAGCCTGCAGACCGCGTTGCGCGCCTCGACCGCGATGCCGCTGCTGGCCGGCCCGCCCGTGGTCGTCGACGGCCACCCGTACGTCGACGCCGGGCTGAGCGAGATGGTCTGCGTGCGGTCGGCGCTCGCGCAGAAGGCCACGCACATCGTCGCCCTGCGCACGACGCGCGAGGACGACCTGCCGGTCGGCCCTTCTCGTGGCGAACGGGTCGTGCTGTCGCGGTGGTTCGCCCGCCACGCACCGGGAGTCGTGCAGACGTGGTTGCGCCGCAAGGAACTCCGGGACGAGGAGGAAGAGCTGCTGGCGACGCATCCCGCGTGCCTGCAGATCCGGCCACCGCTGGGCAGCCTGGAGGTCGGCCGCACCGAACGCCGCCCGGCCGTGATGCGGGCCGTGGTCGACGTGGGCATCAGGTTGGCGCTGACCGAACTGGCGGCCGTGCGCGGCGCCGTCGAACAGCTACCTTGACCGGATGGACTTCGACGAGTACCGGAAACACGACGCCACCGGGCTGGCGCAGCTGGTCGCCGCGAAGGAGGTGTCCGCGGCCGAGTTGCTGGCCGTGGCACGGGAGCGCGCCGCGGCGGTGAACCCGCGGATCAACGCGATCGTGCGGGACGTTCCGGCCGAACCGTCGGAGGACCTCACCGGACCGTTCGCCGGCGTGCCGTTCCTGATCAAGGACCTCGGCCAGGACTACGCGGGCCTGCCGACGTCCAACGGCTCCCGCTCGCTCGCCCGGCATCCCGTCGCCGAGCATTCGACCGTGGTGAAGCGGTGGCTCGACGCGGGCCTGGTGATCTTCGGCAAGACGAACCTGCCGGAGTTCGGTGCGAAGGCGATCAGCGAGCCGCTCGCCTGGGGCCCCGCGCGCAACCCGTGGGACCTCACCCGCACCCCCGGCGGCTCGTCGGGAGGATCCGCGGCCGCGGTCGCCGCCGGGATCGTGCCGTGCGCCGGTGCGAACGACGGTGGTGGCTCGACGCGGATTCCGGCGGGGTGCTGCGGGCTCGTCGGCCTGAAGCCGGGGCGCGGGCTCACGCCGTTCGGCCCGGAGACCGCCGAGATGATGCACGGCGCGGCGGTGCAGGGCGTCGTGTCGCGGACGGTGCGCGACACGGCCGCAATGCTCGACGTCATCTGCGGTGGCGAACCGTCCGGGCCGTACTCGCCCGCGATGCCGTCGGAGTCGTTCGCGTCGTGCGTCGGCATCGATCCGGGGAAGCTGCGGATCGGCGTGCGGGTGCCGTCCGCGATCAACCCGCAGCCGCACGCGGAGGCGTACGAGGCGGTTTCCGCCGCCGTGCGGGTGCTCACCGACCTCGGCCACCACGTCGAGGAACTGCCCGCTGCGCCGTTCGACGACGCCGCGCTGGCCCGCGACTTCCTGCTGACGTGGTTCGTCAACCTCGCGTGGAAGGTGGCGGACGCCAAGCGGGTCTCGGGCGCACCGGACATCGCGTTCGAGCGCGACACGTTGTTGATGGCCGCGCTGGGACGGGCCACGAGTCCGGTCGACTACGTGGACGCCGTCCAGCGGCGGCACGAGCACACGCGGCGGCTGAGCACGTTCTTCGAGTCCTACGACCTGCTGCTGACGCCGACCCTCGCGACGCCACCGCCGAAGGTCGGCGCGTTCGACCTGCCGATGTCGTTGCAGCGGGCGACCGACGTGCTGCTGAAGACCCGCACGGCCCGGTTGCTGCGCCACACGTCGATCCTCGACGACATGATCTCGGACAACCTCGGCTGGGTGCCGTACACGCAGCTCGCGAACATCACCGGTCGTCCCGCGATCTCGTTGCCACTGCACTGGACCGCCGACGGGCTGCCGCTCGGCGTCCAGTTCGTCGCGCCGCTCGCGGGCGAGTCGCTGCTGATCCGGCTCGCCGCCCAGCTGGAGGAAGCGCTGCCGTGGGCGGACCGGATGGCAGTCATTCGCTGAGGAACCGCAGCAGCTCCGCGGTGACGAACTGAGGGTTTTCCTCGGCGAGCCAATGCCCTGCGCGCGGAACGTCGACCGCGCGCACGATGTTGGTCATCCGCGGGGCTGCTGTTGCACGGATCGCCTCTGCCTGGCCTTGGGCGGCCATGATCAGGGTGGGGATGCTCGTCGGTGCTGCCGCTTCGGTGTCCTTCACGTCCTGGTCGAGGGTGCGGTAGAGGTCGAAGCCGCCTTTCAGCGCTTCCGGTTTGCGGTAGGTCCGTGCGAACTCGTCGATTTCCTCGTCGCTGAACGGAGATTGCGTGTTCGTGCCGCCGAACGCGCTGCCGTTGAAGGAGACCTGCGGGTAGAACAGCTTCAGGTACTCGCGGACGTTGTCGCCCACCACTGCTTCCGGGACGGCCGGCTGGGAGTGGAAAGCGATGTGCCAGCTCAGGTTCCGGTACGTGCGCGCGTCGATCGCCGGTCCTGGCAGCGGCAGGTCGAGGTAACCGAGTTTGCCGGTGTCGGCGGGGAACTGGCTGGCGTGCTGGAAGGCCACGGCGGCGCCCAGGTCGTGGCCGATGACGGCCGGCTTGCCGAGGTTTTTGGTCAGCGCGTGGACATACCGCGCCAACGTGGCTTTGTCGTAGCTCTTCGGCGTGCCGGTGCTGTCGCCGAGGCCGGGCAGGTCGATCGCGTAGACGGTGTGGCGTTCGGCGAGTGCGGGCATGATCGGCCACCAGCCGTACCAGGTCTGGGGCCAGCCGTGGATCAGCACGACCGGGGTGCCGCTGCCGCCTTTGACGTAGTGCATGCGGATGCCGTCGACGCCGGCGTACTCGTGCCGGAAGGTCTGGTCGAGCGTCGTTTCCGGGGTGGGCGTGCAGGCCGTGATCAGCAGTAGCAGAGCTAGGACGCGTTTCATGGGCTCAGCGTGGCTGCGTCGTGCTGAAGTTGGCACGAAAACTTGCCGGTCTGGCAAGATGCCGGCTCGTGCACCGCGAAACGGAAGAAGTCCTGGACGGCGTGGGGGCTCGGCTGCGCACGTTGCGACGACATCGCGGGATCACGCTGGCCGATCTCGCGACGACGACCGGCATCTCGGAGAGCACGTTGTCCAGGCTGGAAAGCGGCCAGCGGCGGGCCACTCTGGAATTGCTGCTACCGCTGGCACGTACCTACAACGTGCCGCTGGACGACCTCGTAGGCGCGCCTCGGACCGGTGATCCGCGCATCCACCTCAAGCCGATCCACCGGTTCGGGATGACGTTCGTGCCGTTGTCGCGGCGGCCGGGCGGGGTGCAGTCGTTCAAGATGCTCATCCCGTCTGGTGCACCGCTGGAGCCCACCTTGCAGACGCACGACGGGTTCGAGTGGCTCTACGTCCTCAATGGACAGTTGCGGCTGGTGCTCGACGACCTGGACCTCGTCGTGGCGCCAGGTGAGGCCGCCGAGTTCGACACGTCGTTGCCGCACTGGCTGGGCAGCGCGGACGGCGGGGCGGTCGAGCTGCTGATCCTGTTCGATCCGCAGGGGCTGCGCACGCACGTCCACCCGGACCCTAAGCGGTGATCCCGTTCGCGATCCCGAGCTCGACGAGGTCCTGCGGCCGCAACCGCAGCTGGTCCGCGGTGGCCTGCGCCTGCTCCGGCTCGCGCTTGAGGATCGCCGCCGCCAGCTCGGGCGAGATGACCGCGAGGTAGCTGTCGGGCGTGGCCCACAGCCGGCCGGGAGCGGCGAACGCCAGTGCGCCGCCGGACCCGCCCTCGCCGATCAGCAACGTCGTGATCGGTGTCGTTGCCGACGCGATGGCCGTGAACAGGTCTGCGATCGCTGCACCGACTCCGGCCTTCTCGGCGGCTTCGTCGTTGGCGGCACCGGGAGTGTCGACCAGGGTCAGCACCGGAATGCCGAGCCGGTCTGCCAGCCGCACGAGGCGCGCGGCCGTGCGGAACCCGGCCGGCTGCGTGGCCGTGCCGCACTGTGCCGCGTAGGCGATGGTTTTGCCGTCGCGGTGCCCGAAACCGCACAGCACTCCGTCGTCGACACCGCCTGCGCGGTCGCCACTGATCGGTTCGTGCCAGTCGAAGTAGGCGGCCAGGTAGGTGCTCGCTTTCGGACGGTCCGGTGCGCGGGCGCGTTGCACAGCCTCCCAGCCGGTTTCCGGCAGGGTCGTTGCTCCCAACGCTTTTGGCGCGGGGGCGTCTGTCGCGGGTGCGGTGACGAGGCGCAGCCAACGGGTGAGCCGGGTTTTCAGCTCGTCCGGCTGGACCAGCTGATCCACCAGGCCGGCCGCGAACTGTTGTGTGACCGAGTAACCCGGCGGCCGAACGCGCGAGCCGGCGAACCCGACCTGGGCGCCGTGCAGGCCCAGCACCACGTCGGCGCCTGCGCCCAGCGTCGCCCAGCCGCCGCCCGTGGTGGGGTCGCGCAGGACGGCGATGTGGGGCAGTCCTGCCTGCCGAGTCAGGGCGATCTGACGCGCGATTCGGTGCAGCTGCAGGAGAGCTGGGGTGCCTTCCTGCATGCGGCTGCCGCCGGTCCGCACCAGCGACACGATCGGGACTCCTGAGTCGCGGGCCTGGGTGAAGGCTTGTTCGATGCGTGCGCCGGTGCGGGTGCCCAGGGAGCCGCCGAAGAAGCCGAACTCGAACGAAACGAGCATCGCGGTGATGCCGCCGATTTCCGCGATCCCGCACACGACGGACTCTTGTTCGCCGGTTCGTTCGGTCGCTCGCGCCACCAGGTCGCCGTAGCCGGGCCAGTCGAGCGGTCCGTCGCCCGCCGGTGGGCCGGATTCCGGTAGCTCCTTGAACTCCGGCGCCAGGCGGGCGATCAGCTCGCGGGCGGACTCAGGCCCGGAGCGCACGTTTCACGACCTTGCCCATGTCGTTGCGCGGCAACGACTCGACGAACCGCACCTGACGCGGACGCTTGTGCGGGGTGAGCAGGCGGGCCACGTGGCCGACCAGCTCGGCAGCTTCCGGCGGCGCTCCGGCGGGGACCACCCAGGCGACGATCCGCTCGCCCAGGTCGTCGTCGGGCTCGCCGGTCACCGCCACCTCGGCCACGGCCGGGTGTTCCAGCAGGACGTTCTCGATCTCGCCCGCACCGATCTTGTAACCGCCGCTCTTGATGATGTCGGTGGCCTTGCGGCCGACGATCCGGTAGTAGCCGTCGGGGTCGCGCATGCCGACGTCGCCGGTGCGGAACCACCCGTCGGCGAACGCCTCGGCGGTGGCGTCCGGGCGGTTCAGGTACTCGGTGAACAGGTTCGAGCCGCGCACCTGGATCTCGCCGATGGAGCCGGGTTCGTCCAGCACTGCGCCGTCGTCGTCGGTGAGCCGCACCGAGACGCCGGGCAGCGGTACGCCCACGGTGCCGGGGCGGCGGTCGCCGTCGGCGCGCACGCTGGTGTTCATCAGCGTTTCGGTCATGCCGTAACGCTCGACGACCCGCTGTCCGGTCGCCGCCGCGATCCGCTCGTGGTCGTGCACCGGCAACGCCGCCGAACCCGACACGAGCAGCCGCGCCCGGCGCAGTGCCGCGGTGAGTTCGGGGTCGTCTCCGACCTCCTCGGCGATGCGGTGGTACATCGTCGGCACCCCGAACAGCATCGTGCCGTCGTTGAGCGCCCCGGCGAGCGCGGACGTGGAGAACTTGCCCAGGTGGTGCAGGGTCCCGCCGCGCCGCAACGGGCCGAGCACGCCGAGGATCAAGCCGTGCACGTGGAACAACGGCAGCGCGTGCACCAGTACGTCCTTCGCCGTCCACTCCCACGCCTCGGCCACGGCGTCCAACGTAGACACCAGTGCGCGCCGCGGCAGCACGACACCTTTTGGCGCGCCCGTGGTTCCCGAGGTGTAGACGATCAACGCCGCGGCCTCGGGATCGGGCTCCGGCAACCGGCTCGCCGGCCCGCCGTCGAGCGTGACATCGCGGCGCGGCACCCCCTGCAGGCCCTCCGGCAGCTTCGTACCGGGCGCCGCGAGGACGTTGGCGGGCGCGCTGTCGTTCACGATGTGCTGGAGCTCGCGCTCGCCGACCTTCGGGTTGAGCGGCACGGCAGGCACGCCCGCCAGCAGCGCGGCCACCACGGCGACGCAGGTCTCGATGGTCGGCGTGGCCCACACCGCCACCCGAGGCAGGCCGGCGATTTGCTGCGCCAGAGCTCCCGCTGATGCCGCCAGTTCGGCGTGGGTCAGCGTGCGGTCGCCGAAGCGGAGTGCGACGCGGTCAGAGGACAAGGGGAACATGCTCACCAGATTCCGGGGACGACGAGGGCGAGCCAGACCAACGGCGGTGCCGCCGCGACCATGATCCCGCCGTAAACCATGAGCTGCTTGAAGAACTTGTCGCGGTCGACGTCCTGCGCCCCCGCCAGCACAAGCGCGCCGTTGGTGGAGAACGGGCTGACGTCGACCACGGTCGCCGAAACCGCAAGGGCCGCGATCAGCCCGACCGCGCTGACGTCGCCGCGCAGCAGGAACGGCACCGCCAGCGGAATGAGCGCGCCCATGATGCCCACCGACGACGCGAACGCGGACACGATCGCGCCGATGTAGCAGATCAGCAACGCGGCCAGCAGGGGAGCGCCGACGCCCGCCACCGAGTCGCCGGCCCACTTGATCGTGCCCATCGTCTGCAACACGGCGACGTAGGTGAGGATGCCGCAGATCAGCAGCACGGTCGGCCAGGTGATCTGGGTGATCGCCTGCTTGCTCTGCTCCGGCCAGACGATGCTGAGCAGCACGGCCACGGTGATCGCGGCCAGGCCGACGTCGAGGTCGAAGACGAGGGCGGCCACGACGAGCGCGGCGAGACCGGCCAGGGTGGCCAGGCGGGGCGCGGTCAGGGAGACCCGCTCGTCGGCGTCGGCCGCGTCGCCGCTACCGGAAGTCGTGCCGCCACCCACCACGTCGCTTCCCCCGCCGGACCGCGCGTCCACCTCCGCTGCGCCTGCCCCGGCACCGGCCCTGACCAGCGCATCCGTCTCCAGCGGCTGCCGCGCCAGCTTCATCCCGCCGAGTGCCACGAACACCACGCCGGCGATCAGCAGGTTCACCACCAGGCTCGCCAGGAACAGCACGATCTCGTTGCCCGGCAAGCCCTCCTTGGCCACGATGCCGTTGACGATCGTGCCGTAGATGCTGATCGGCGAGAAGCCGCCCGCCTGCGCGCCGTGCACCACCATCACGCCCATCAGGAGTGGGGCTGATCCGGTACTTCGCGGCGAAGCCCATCGCGATCGGCGCCACGATCGCGACTGCCGCCGGGCTCACCGCGCCGATCGCCGTGAGCACGCCGGTGATCGCGAACATCACCCACGGCATCAACGCGATCCGGCCGCCGACCAGGCGGATGGCCATGTACACCAGCCAGTCCGTGGTGCCGTTGGCCCGCGCGATGGCGAACAGGAACGTCACGCCGACCAGCACGACGAACAGCGAGCCGGGGAAGCCCTTGAAGATGTCGTCGGTCTTCATGTCCGCGACCAGCGTCCCGACCCCGAAGGCCGCGGCGAAGGCGAGCGCACCCATGTTGATCGACCTGGTCGTGGCGATGACGAAGACCACGACGAGCACGAGTATCGAGATCAGTTCGGGGGACATGCAGGGCTCCCGTCGTTGGGCGATCCCAGACAGTGGCTAAGTGGCTGAGCCACTTTCCGTCCTCTGTCCACCAGCTGTCAAGAGGTGGCCTAGTGGCTGAGCCACTTGGAGCGATATCCTGGGCCGATGTCAGAGGCACTGCGGCCGATGGTCAAGTCCCGCCTGTACGAGCAGGTGCTCGAACGGCTGCGCGCGTACGTCAGCGAGGCGGGCCTGAAAGCAGGCGACAAGCTGCCGGCCGAACGGGAGCTGGCCGCGAGCCTCGGCGTGAGCCGCGCGTCGGTGAAGCAGGCGATCGTCGTGCTGGAGGTCCAGGGCCTGGTCGAGGCACGGCACGGCGGCGGCACCTACCTCGTGCGCGACACCCTCGACGTCGAACCCGTCGAGCAGCTCGTCGAACGCCGCAAGCGCCTCCCGGAGGTCCTGGAGGCGCGCGAGGCACTGGAGACCAAACTCGCCGAGCTCGCCGCCGAGCGCCGCACCGACGACGAGCTGGCCGACATCCGCGACTCGCTGGACTTCATGCGCGACGAGATCATCGGCGGCGGCTTCGGCGTGGAAGGCGACCGCCGCTTCCACGCCGCCGTCACCGCCGCCGCGCACAGTTCGCTGCTCGCCGACTTCATGAAGACCATCGCCGGCCAGATCACCGAGAGCCGCAACGAGTCGTTGCGCCAGCCAGGTCGCCCGCACCGTTCGCTGGCGCAGCACACGGCGATCTACGAGGCCATCGCCGCCGGCGACCCGAAGAAGGCGGCGGCGGCCATGCGCAAGCACGTCCGCACGGTCGCCAAGGTCCGCCTCCTCGACTGGGTACCGGAAGACTGAGCGACAGCGGACTGATCAGCGCAGGTTGATCACCGCCCGCCGACCGGCCTGGATCGTGCGGCTGGTTCCGTCCGCCTCGTGGACCACGACCGTCCAGTCCCGTTTGGACGGCGAGTGCACCACGAGAACCTCGTTGTGCTGGACGATCCGCGTGCGGCGGCCGTCCTCGAACAACGTGAACTCACCCCGAGCGCCCGCCGTCACGTGCACGGTCAACGCGTCGGCCGAACCACGATCGTTCGACACGTTCCCGCTGCGCTCGACCAGCATCCCGCCGGCCCGCAGGAACACCGGCATGGTGTCCCAGCCGGCCTGAACCGTCGCCCAGGTGTTGCCCTCGTACACGCGGCCGGTGAAGTAGTCGGTCCACTGACCGGGCGGGAACCAGACCCGCGTCTCGCCGACCTCGCCGGGCGAAGTGATCGGCGCGACGAGCACGTCCGACCCGAGCAGGAACTGACTGTCCACAGTGGAGTAGGCCTCTGGGCTCCCGGGATACTCCAGATAAGCCGGGCGCACCATCGGCAGACCGGTGCGGTGAGCCTGCTCAGCCAACGTGTAGAGGTACGGCACCAGACGCTCGCGCAAGTTCAGGAACTTCGTCGCGGACGCCTGCGCGGCCGGTCCGTACTGCCACGGCAGCCGGTCACCGTGGTTGCTGTGCAGGCGCGTGATCGGCTGGAACGCACCGAGCTGCACCCACCGCGCGTACAGGTCGTCCGGCAGCTTGGTGGTGTACCGGACCTGGCCGTTGTCCAGGTACGTCTCCGACCCGCGCAGCCCGTACACGTCGTTGTGCCCGCCGATGTCGTGGCTGATCGCGGACATCCCGGTCGACACGCCCTCGGCCGACGTGTAACCGATCGTCCCCTTCATCGCGCCCCACGTCGACGACGTGTCGCCGGTGAAGTGCAGCGTGTTGCGCTTCTCCGCCCATGGCCCGGTCTGCAGCGGCCCAGCGCCGCTGTACCCGCCGGCCTGCAACGACCCGAACCCGCGCGAGAACGCGAACCCGCCCAGCTTCGCGTACTGCTCGTTGATCCACGAGTCCGGCGTGACGCCGCGCAACGACGAGCCCGAGCCGTCGCAACACCAGTCGAGCCACCAGAAATCGGTCGGCATGGGCCGGTGCAGCTCCAGGTACGCCCGCAGCTGGTCCGGGTCGCCCCAGTCGAACACGTAGCAGTTCGCGCAGGAACCCCGAGCCAGCTTGCCCTTCGCAATGGCCTGCGCACGGGCGAAGTCCGGGTCGTCGGCCTGGATGCTCGGGTGGATGTTGAGCGTGCTGTGCAACCCCTCGCGATGCACCCAGTCCAGGAACCCTTGCGGGTCGGGGAACTTGTTCGGGTCGACCCGCCAGCCGTTCCACGTGTTGTGCGCCTTGAAGTCGGTGTCGACCACCAGGACGTCCAGCGGCACGCCGTGCTGCCGGAACGCGGGCAGGATCCGGTCGCGGTAGTCGGCCGCGGTCCGGTCGATGTACTCGGAGTACCAGACGCCGTAAGCCCAGCGCGGCAACAACTTCGGCCCACCGGTCAGCCGCGCCAGATCACCCAGCGCCGCCTTGTAGTCCTGCCCGTACCCGAACAAGTACCCGTCCTGGTACGCACCGGCCCCGCGATCCGCCCGAGGCGTGGGCGTACTCCCGTTGTAGAGCGCGGAGTTCGTGTCGTCCAGCAGGTACCAGCCGTCGCGGTACAACAACCCCGGGTAGAGCCGCGGATCGCCGCTGGTGCCGGTGTAGCCGTCCAACGAGCGCCGGTAGCCGCCGAGCGCCAGGTGCTGCTGCGTCGAGTTGATCCCGATGGTGTCCAGGTTGACGTGGCAGCCACCGTCCGGACACGTCACAGCGACGTCCGAACTGCCTGCGGGCAACGAAATCCGCGCGGATGCAGTGGCCCACGTGGTCCAGTTCGCCGTGACCGGCAACGTGATCGGCTGCCCGTTGAGCAGCACGGTCCGCGGCTCGTGCTTGCCATCGCCGCCAACCCCGTTGGCATAGCGCAGGGTCACCGCGTAGGTGCCCGCCGCCGGTACCCCGCTGATCCGCTGGCTGAGCCGAGTTCCGCCGACGAGCTCGGCGACGAACCCGGTCCCCGCATGACCGACGTGCTCGTCGGCGATCTTGGCGGTGGTGACCCCGTTCTCGGCCTCGCAGGTGGTGCCGAACCGGCAGTCGTCGATCGCCCGCTGATCCGGGTACGACTGGCCGGGAGCCACCAACGCCACGCTGTCAACGTTGACATTGCCCGAGTCGGCCACACCCTTGGTCAGCGCGACCCGGTGTTCGCCGGCGCTCAGGTCGACCTCGGTATCGACGAGCCTCCAGTCACGCCAGTCCGCGGTCACCGGCAACGTGATCTGCTGCGACCGTCCGTCAACGCTGACGCTGAGCGTGCGGTTCTCGTGCTTGCCGTCACCGCCGCGCCCGTTGGCGTACCGGACGACCACCCGGTGCCGACCGGCGCTGGTCGCGTTCAGAGTCGCGGTGATTCCGTGGTTGAGATAGGAGAATCCGGCGACGAAGCCCGCACCGGTGTGGCCGGGGTGCTCGTTCGCGACGAGCATCCCTTCCCGCTGCTGGTCTTCGGCCTCGCACAGCTGCCCGGTCGCACAGACCACCCGCCGCCACGGGGACGCGGTCGTGCTGCCGGTCCTGACTTCGAGGTTGTCGGCCCGGAACGGCCCGGACCCGACGCGGTAGCGCAAGGTCATCGCCGACGTGGTGATGACCAGCCACCCGCTCTCGACCCGCGACCGGTACGCCGTGCGGGGGAACGTGCGATTTACAACGTTGTAAGTGGGCGCCTGCTCAAATCTGCGGTCCGCCGCGTACTCGGTCCGCATCAGGGTGGGGGAGAGGATCTGGAACCTGGCCTGCCCGGACGTGACGACACCGGTCGGCTGGGCGGTGGCAGGAACGGGAAGGATGAGGCTCAGCAGGGCCAAGAGAGGTATCACGCGCATCCGTACTCCTCGTCTGACGCCATCGGCTTCCGAGGGTCGTTCAGATACCTGAACCCTTCTCACCATTCCGCGCTGGTGTGGAGCGATCAAGAGGCCAGATGCCGCCCACTCGTTACGCCAGTTCGCGCACCACACCGACGAACGCCGGGACCAACGGGTTGGGGGCGTGCTCGGGCCAGGCCAGCGCGATCCGGAGCGGCTCGATGTCGACGATCGGGCGCCACGCAAGATCCGGATGCACGTAGAAGCTCTTCATCGACTCGGGGCCGATGCACACTCCGGACGTGGTCGCGACGTGTTCCAGCATCTCCTCGACGTTCTCGTTGGCGGGCCCCCACACCGGCGCCGACCCGTCCGGCCGCGGGTTGACCGCCCACCAGTCGACCCACTCCCGCGGCGCCACCCGAGTCCACATGAGAGGTTCGTCGCGCAGGTCGTCGATGCTGACGGTGTCCTGCTGCGACAAGGGATGCGTCGACCGCACCGCCACCCACCGCGGTTCGGTGGCCACCACCTCCGCCTGCAACCCGGACAGATCTGCGGGCAACCAGGCGAACGCCACATCCGCCAGCCCGTCCCTGAGCGCCTGTGGCTCCCCGCCCCAGTCGAACCGTTTCGGCTCAACGGTCACGCCAGGAAATCGCTCGGTGAAGACCTTGCGGGCGCGGCGCGCCAACGGCCCGCCGCCGGTGGCCGTGAACCCGATCCGGAGCACGTTCCGCTCGGCCGCCGCCGTCGTGCGCACGAGCTGCACGGCTTGCCGCCACGACGCGATGTGGTTGCGCGCGATCGGCAGCAGCGCCCGGCCCGCAGCCGTCAGCGCGACCGAGGAACTGGTCCGGACGAACAACTCCACGCCCAGCCGTTCCTCCAGTTGCTTGATCTGCCGGCTCAGCGAGGGCTGCGCGACGTACAACTCCTCGGCCGCCGCCGTGAAGCTGAGGTGCTCGGCGACGGCGACGAAGTAGCGCAGCAGCCGGGTGTCGACGTCCATGCCCGAAACGTATGGGCACGGGTATTGGACCACCGTGAACCACCGCTGATTGCCTGGCAGCCATGGAACTTCGCCGATCCACCCTGATCCGAGCAGGCGCGGCGGGCCTGGCCGTCACCGCGCTTGCGGCACCAGGAGCAGCCGCTGCCCGCGAACACCCCAACGTCGCGCTGATCCGCCGCTACTACGAGGCGTACGGGTCCGGGAACCTGGAGTCGCTGCGCCAGTTCTTCGCACCCGACATCCGCTGGACGATTCCCGGCCACCACCCGCTCGCCGGCACCAAGGTCGGCGCGAGCGAGGTGCTGGCCTTCTTCGCGCAGCTGGCCAAATCGGGGTTCCGCGCCGAGATCCTGTTCCTGGCCGCCGACGGTGAGTGGGTGGTCGACCTGCACCGCGGCTGGAGCACGACACCGGCCGGGCTGGACATCACCTGGGCGCTGGCGTACCGGATTCGCGACCGGAAGATCGTCGAAGCGGTCAACTTCGCGGCGGACCAGCACGCCGCCGACGCGTTCTTCTGGCGCCAGTACCCGCTGGCACCGATCCCGCAGCGGCTCAGCTGAGCTGCAGCTTGACCAGTTCGTGCCACTCGCCGTCGAGATGATCGACTGCCTTGTGCTCGTCGGCCGTGGTCCACCCGATCGGCCAGGACGTGCGATGAGATATCGGATGCGCGGCCAGTGCGCCTTCGAGGCGGATGCCGCCGCTGAAGGTCGTCCCGGTGAAGTTGGCGTCGACCCCGAACGTCGCTCCTCTCATGGGTTCTGTGGTGTAGGAGAAACTCGTTTCAGGTACGAGGTGGTGGCCTTCCTCGGCGAAACTCGCGTCGCCGTGGAACACCGCGTCGATGAAGCCGGTTGCCGTGAACGTGACGTGGTTGAACAGTGCTTCCTCGTGAAACGTTGCGCGCTTGAACTCTGAGTAGCTGAGGAACCTGGCCGCACAGAACGTGACGCGGCCATCGAACTTCGCCTCGAGGAAGTGGACTTCCGATTTGAACGTCGTCTCATCGAAACTTGCGGTCGTGTGGAACCTCGTCGTGGTGAAGTCGGACTTCCGGTCGAACCTGGTCCAGTAGAACGAGGCATGCGCCGAGAAGTTGGCCTTCTGGAAACTCGCACGGCCCTCGAACTTGGCCTGCCTGAAGCTGGCCCCGCAGGTGAACGACGTGCTCTCGAAGCTGACATCACCGGAGAAGGTGGTGCGCTCGAACCGGGCGTTCCCCGTGAAGATCGCGCGAGTGAACAACACGTGGTGCGGTTGGCAGTGAGCGAGATCGAACTCGATCAGCAGGGCGCCCGTGAGGTCGAGATCGATGTGCGGCCAGAACGCCTCGGGCTTGCTGTGTACAGGTCTGAGGTGAACGGAGAGCAAGCGCTGTGCGGTGAGACGAACCTCCCGCTCCTGCACCTGTTCGTGGTATTCGGCCAGTGCCGCCTTGTCGGAGTGGTCCTCTGGCGGATCGCCAGGCATGACGTAGGGCATGCGCAGGTATGCGCACAAGACGTTGACCACGGTCTGCCGTTGGGGCTCGTTGTCCTGGGCAAGGCGCTCCAAGGCGTACAGCCCTCCCAACCGCACAGGGGCCTTGTCCGAGCCGAGCTGCTCGACCGCCTTCGCGTACAGATCGGTGACGCGGCGTGAGGCGGCATCCTCGCGTGCGTGCTCTGCGACTTCACGTTGAAGCTCGTACGCCCGGCCGACGTCTGCCTGGTCGCGCTCCTTTTGCACCAGGCCGACCTCGGTGGCGTGCTGGCGGCGCCAGGCCAAGTACAGCGCGAAGATCCCGCCGCCGCCGAGACCGATGCTCAAGCCGGTGCGCAGCGCGTCGAACCTCGCGGTGACGAGTGCCGCACCCGACAGACCCGCTGTGCCTGCCCACCACAGCACGACGACCAAGACGGTGGTGACCACCGTGATACCGGTCGCGACGAGAGCGATGATCCTGCCCGGCAGTGGCTGCAGCGGGCCACGATGCGAACCTGATCCTGTTGGTGTCGCTGAAGTGTTTGCGGTGTGCACCTCGGAGGACGTCGTGTCGCGCCTGTCGCTGCTCATGCCTGAATCATCTCCTGGTGGCCAACCGGTCCGGATGTTCAGTCCGGGTCCGGCAGCAACGGCACCGAGAGCCCGGGATCGCGCCCGAGCAGCGTCGCTCGCGTCACGGACGAACCCCCGAAGCGGTCGCGCAGCCGGTCCAGCGTGGCGTCCAGCGCACCGGGCGACTGGTCGTCGAACGGCAGCATCAGCTGGATCGTGTCCTCGTTGCCCAGGTTGGTCAGCGACACGCCCAGCAACGTGATGCCGCGCTCGCGGATCTCCGGCATCGCGGCGTTCAGCAGCATCCGAGCGGTCGACAGCAACACCGACGTGTCCGCGGTGGGGTGGATCAACGTGTGCGAGCGCGTGGCTCGCGTGAAGTCGGCGAAACGCAGGCGCAGCACCACGGTCCGGCACGCGCGGTGGCCGGAGCGGAGGCGGCGGGAGACGCCGTCGATGAGCGAGGCGAGGATGGCGTCCAGGTCGTGCTCCCGGCGGCCCAGCGCGCGTTGGGAGCCGATCGAGCGGCGGCGCCTGCCCACCTGCACCGGACGCGGGTCCCGGTTGTGCGCCAACGCGTGCAGGTGCCGACCGGCCGCCTTGCCCAGCAACGAGACCAGGTCGCTCACGTCGAGCGCGGCGACCTGGGCGACCGTGCGGATGTTGACGTTGTGCAGCTTGGCGGCGGTCACCTTGCCGACGCCCCAGAGTCGCTCGACCGGCAGCGGGTGCAGGAACTCGAGCTCGCGGTCCGCCGGTACGACCAGCAGTCCGTCCGGTTTGGCCACCGCGCTCGCGACCTTCGCCAGGAACTTCGTCCGCGCCACCCCCACCGTGATCGGCAGGCCCACCTGCGCGAGCACCTGCGCACGCAACCGGCGAGCGATGAGCTCCGGCGAGCCGACGATCTTGTGCAGGCCGCCGACGTCCAGGAACGCCTCGTCGATCGACAGGCCCTCGACGAGCGGGGTGGTGTCGCGGAAGACCTCGAACACCGCCTTGCTCGCCGCCGAGTACGCGGACATCCGCGGCGGCACGACGATCGCATGTGGACAGAGCCGCAACGCCCGTGCGCCGCCCATCGCCGTGCGGACGCCGAACCTCTTGGCCTCGTAGCTGGCGGCGAGCACCACGCCGCCGCCCACGATCACCGGACGGCCGCGCAGGCGCGGGTCGTCCCGTTGCTCGACGGAGGCGTAGAACGCGTCCAGGTCGGCGTGCAGGATCGGCGTGCTCACGAACACATGTTCGCATCCTTCACTCGTTCAGCACAGTGTTCGATTCGTCCACCGACGACGGTCGCGAGCACCTCGACGGCGAGCAGGTCCGCGGACAGCGGGTTGTCGGAAAGAACCACGAGGTCGGCGTACTTGCCCGGCGCCAGGCTGCCCTTCACGTCCTCCTCGAACGTGCCGTGCGCGGCGTCGATCGTGAACAACCGCAGCGCCTGCTCGACCGTCAGCCGCTGCGCCAGCTGCCAGTCCTCCGGCGCGCGGCCGAGGTAGCTCTGCCGCGTCACGGCCTGGTGGACGGCCTCGAGCGGTGACCCGTGCGGCAGAGCGGTGGCGTGGCCGCCCAGGACGAGCACGAGCCACGGCATGTCCGTGCTCCCGATCGTGCGGACGCCGCTGTCCACGAGGTCCCGCCACCGCGCGATCCACCGGGTCTCGCCGCGCGCCACGAGTTCCGGAAAACCGATCTCCCGCAACGAGTCACCGGGCAGTCCGGGTTGGATCGACGCGACCAGGCCGAGTGAGCGCATCCGTGCGAGCTGGTCGTCACGCAGCTGCACGACGTGCTCCACGCGGTGGCGCGCGTCCGCGTTGGGGTGCGCGGTGAGTGCCTCGGCGACCGCGGTCAGGTACTGGTCGTGGGCCTCGGCACTGACCGCGTGCGCGCTCACCTGCCAGCCGTTGCGGTGGGCGACCAGGACGTACCTGTTCAGCTCCGCCTGGTCCCAGTGGAACGTCGTGCCCCAGTCGTGGTCGAGGAACAGCTTGATCCCGGCCAGGCGCAGGTGCGGGCTGTACGAGCGGCGCGGCTCCAGTCCGAGGTACCAGCCGCCGAACTTGTCGTCCTCGTAGTTGACCGGCAGGTAGGCGTTGACCCGCAGCCGAAGCGCACCCTCCCGGTCCAGGGCACGCAGCCGGCTCAGCCGCTCATCGTCGACGAACTGTTCGTTGATGCTCGTCCACCCGCGCCGCAACGCCGCGTCGATCGCCTGCTCCGGCAGGTAGCCGACCATCTCGCCGTCACCGATCCAATGGGCGTGCGAGTCGATGAAGCCCGGCATCACCGTGCGGCCACGGAGATCGATCAGACGGGTCGTGCGACTTGCCAGCGGCACAACGTCTTCGTCGTCACCGACGGCCGTGATGCGGTCACGGAGAATCGCGACCGCCTCGGCGCGTGGCCGTGAAGTCTCCATCGTGAGCACCACACCGTTGTGGAAGATCACGTCGGGTGCCGCCGGGCTGATCGCGTCCGGCGGCACGTTCAGGATCGCCAGGCATCCCAGGAGAACCACGACGCGCACATCACCCAGGGTCGCACGCATTTCGTCAAACTGCGGCTCGGAAATGGTCGGGCCCGGGAAAAGCTCTAGACCACATCAAGACCGAAAGTCCCTTGTGGTGCAAAGAGTTTCCAGAAGTGGATCAGCCGGGAGCAGTCCGGTGTCGGGCCGTAGGACCCCGGCCGAATCCGCCCACCGCAGGACCGCCTTCACCTCACCGGCCGAGAGAACCGGTACGGCCAGGTAGTGACTTGCCTGGCAGGCGCAGGTATAACTTGTTCTCATACGGCTAGAGTGAGGAAGATCACATGGCCCACACAATGAGGTGTGACAACGCTTCCAAAGGTCCGACTCGACGCACGTTCATTACTGGAACAGGTTCTATTCTGGGGGCGGTCGCCCTCGGTGGCCTGTCCGCACCGGCCCAAGCATCGATCGCCGATGCCGCCACCGTGCCCGCCCTCGTGATCGGCTCGGGTTACGCCGGCTGCGTGACCGCCCTGCGGCTCGCCCAGGCCGGTGTCGACGTGCACGTGGTGGAGCTGGGCATGGCCTGGGACACCCCCGGCGCGGACGGCAAGATCTTCGCCAACACCACGACCCCCGACCAGCGGTCGTTCTGGCTGCGCACCAGGACGAAACAGCCGCTGAGCAACTTCCTCGGCTTCCCGATCGACAAGGACATCCCGCGCTACACGGGCATCCTGGACGCGGAGGAGTTCGGTGGCATCACCGTCTACCAAGGCCGCGGCGTCGGCGGTGGGTCACTCGTCAACGGCGGCATGGCCGTCACGCCGCGGCGCGAGTTCTTCGGCGAGGTCCTGCCGACGGTCAACGCCGACGAGATGTACAACGTCTACTACCCGCGCGCCAACGCCGAGCTCGGCGTCACGCACATCGACCAGGCCTGGTTCGACGCCACCCCGGCCTACCAGTACGCGCGGGTCGGCCGGAAACACGCGCAGCGGTCCGGTTTCCCGTTCGTCTACGTGCCCAACGTGTACGACTGGAACTACATGAAGGCGGAGGAGGCCGGAACCGTCCCCAAGTCGGCGCTGGCCGGCGAGATCCTCTACGGCAACAACCACGGCAAGAAGTCCCTGCAGCAGACCTACCTGCCGAAGATCAGGGCGACCGGCCGGGTCACGATCTCCCCGCTGCACCGCGTCACCTCGGTCGTGCCGGCGTCCGGCGGCGGCTACACGGTCACGATGGAGCAGCTCAACACCACGGGCGCCACGATCGCGACCAAGGCGGTCACGGCGGCGAAGGTGTTCTTCGCGGCGGGCAGCGTCGGCACCAGCAAGCTGCTGGTGAAGCTCAAGTCCACCGGAGCGCTGCCGAACCTGAACGGCGAGGTCGGCCAGGGCTGGGGCGACAACGGCAACGTGATGGTCGGCCGCGCCAACCACATGTGGGACCCGACCGGCGCGCTGCAGTCGTCCATCCCGACCGCGGGCATCGACAACTGGGCGGCGGGCGGCGCGTTCGCCGAGGTGGCCCCGCTGCCGACGGGGATCGAGACGTACGCGTCGTTCTACCTGTCGATCACCAGGACGCCGAGCAGGGCCCAGTTCTCCTGGAACGCGGCCGCGGGCAAGGTCGACCTCAACTGGCAGACGGCGTGGAAGCAGACGTCCATCAACGCCGCCAAGACCATCTTCGACAAGATCAACGCGAAGGAGGGGACGATCTACCGGACCGACCTCTTCGGCGTCTACAAGACCTGGGGCGACCACCTCACGTACCACCCGCTCGGCGGCGCCGTGCTGAACAAGGCCACTGACAACTACGGGCGACTGCGCGGGTACAGCGGTCTGTACGTGATGGACGGTGCGCTGATTCCCGGCAACACCACCGTGAACCCGTTCGTGACCATCACCGCGCTGGCCGAGCGGAACATCGAGAAGATCATCGCCACGGATCTGTAGGTGGCTCAGAACTTCGGCAGCACGCATATCGCGTCGAGCCCGAGGACGTGGTTCAACCTGCCGAAGGCGAGCCAGGAACCGACGCACATGCTCAGCTCCGCGATCTCCACCTGGCTGTAGTGCGCGGTCATGCGAGACCAGAACTCGTCGTCGAGACCGTGGTGATCCAGTGCGTACCGCTCGGCGTACTCCGCGGCCAGCCTCGCGCGGTCGTCGAAGGCGTCGGTGGTGCGCCACTGGGTCACCGCGTCGAGGAAGCCCTCCTCGACCTTCTGGCCGTCCCGCTCGGTCCGCCAGTCCATGCAGAACATGCAGCCGTTGATCTGCGCGATCCGCAGCCGCGCCGCCTCGAACTCGCGCAGCCCGAGCGTCGTGTGCTGGTACACCGCCAGCGAGAAGTTCGCCGCGGCGACGCCGATGCCGGGCACCATCTCGCCCCACACGTACGCGATCGGGTCCTTGCCCTCCGGGATGTCGATGTTCATCGTGCGGTCCTTCCGAGCTTGCCGGCGGCGGGTCGCAGCGGGACGTCGAGCGCGTCGTAGAGGCCGGGTGCTGCTTCGACGAGCCAGTCGATCGAGTTCACCAGCCGGCCGACCGCGGTCGCGTTGCCGCCGGCGGACCGGTTCTCGCCCTCGTCGGTGGCCTCGACCGAGACCTCGATGCGCGGGCGGCCTTCGATGATCACCTTGTGCGCGCCGTCCCCGGACGGCGGCATCGGCCAGTCCGTCGCGCACGACGCGTGGATGCGCGTGACGTGCTCGATGACGATGAGCGGTTCGCCGCCGGCGATGCCCTGCACCTCGAACCGGATCGCGCCCTGCGTGCCCGCCTCGAACTCGCCCATGGTCCGCGTCGTCACCGTGGCGTCGAGCGCGCGCCGGTCGACCGTCTCGCGGATCTCGTCGATCTCCACGCCCAGCGCGCGGGCCATCAGCCGGATCTGCCCGCCCCAGACCATGGTCGGCACCGTCGGCATGAGCATCGGCGCCTGGTAGTCGAGCGGCTGGCCCATGCCGATCAGCCACCGCACGGCGTCGGGCTGGTCGTAGGTGGAGTAGTCGAAGATCTCCTGGCAGCGGATCGCGTCGATCTCGCTGCCCAGGCCGCTGACCAGCAACGGCAGCACGTCGTTGCCCCAGCCGGGGTCGACGCCCGAGACGAAGAGGGAACCGCCGCCCGCCGCGATGGCAGCTAGAACCGGTTCTCGTAACTCTGGCGGTGCGCTGCGGTGGTCGTAGAGCGCGTACAGCGAGGGCGTGACGACGACCGCGCCGGTCCTGATCACCTTGGTGATGTCGGCGAGGGCGTCGTCCGGGCGGATGTCGCCGGACGCCGCGTACACGACGGCACCAGGGCTCGCGGCCAGTGCCGCGTCGACGTCATTCGTCGCGGTGATCCCGAGTTCGACGTCGAGCCCGGCGAGTGCGCCCGCGTCCCGGCCGACCTTGTCGGGGTTGTGGACGACCACGGCCGCGAGCTTGAGCGCCGGATGGGCCTCGACGGCCCGGATCGCGGCGCGACCGACGTTTCCCGTGCCCCACACCACTGTGGCGATCATGTCGGAAGCATAACTAGAACACGTTTCAGTTGCATAGGCTTTCGGGGACCGGTTCCTCGAGCTCTGGCGCGCATGACAACCAAAATGGCGGGCACTCCCGTTCCATGGGTGTGTTGCTCGAAACCCGTCGCGAGGCGACCACCAAGACCCACTGGGTAGTGGTCGTGCTGCTCGCCCAGATGGCGTTTGCGCTGGTCACCGCCGCCGTCCAGCAGACGCCGACCATCGACGAGCCGGTCTACGTGGGCGCGGCGGTGGTTCAGCTCGAGCAGCACAGCCTGCGGTACAACCCGGAGCACCCGCCGCTCGGCAAGCTGATCATGGCGACCGGACTGGCCTTCGCGGACGTGCACCTCGATCCGTCGTTCGCGGGCGACCAGACCGAGCTCGGGCGGCACGTGCTGTACGAGTCGGGCAACGACCCGGCGCGGCTGTTGTTGCTGGCGCGCCTGCCGATGATCGTGCTCACGTTGCTGTTCGGGCTGGTCGTGTTCCTGTTCGCGCGCGACCTGGCCGGACCCGTTGCCGGGCTGGTGGCGCTCGCCTTGTACGCGTTCTCACCGGACGTGATCGCGCACGGGTCGTTGGCAACGCTCGACGTGCCTGCGGCCGGTTTCCTGCTCACTTCGGTGTGGCTCTTGTGGAGGGCCAGATCAAGCGTCTCCTACCTACCGCTTGCGGGACTTGCCCTCGGCGCCGCGGTTGCCACGAAGATGAGCGCGCTGGCCGCGGTTCCGGTGGCGTTGTTGCTGGTCGCGCTGTCCGTGCAACGCTCACGGGCGAAGGCGGCTGCCATCGTCGGGCTCACCGCGATCATCGTTGTGTGGGCGTCGTATGTCGTCGTGCAGCCGCTGGCGTTTCCGTCGTTGTACCTGCATGGCATGGGAATGCAGTTCGGCATGGAGAACCGGGTGTGGGGCGGCTTCCTGTTCGGCACGCACTACGAGGGTTCGCGCTGGTACTACTTGCCGGCCGCGCTGCTCGTGAAGACTCCACTCGGCGCGTTGGTCCTGTGGCTCGCCGGTGCGGTCGTGCTGGTGCGACGCATGCGTGCGGCGGCGCTCTACGTGCTCGCTCCCACGGCTGTTCTGCTGGTCACGGCGATGATGGGCAACCGCGACCTGGGCGTCCGGTACGCGATCTTCGTGCCCATGTTCCTGGCGGTCGCGGCTGGTTGCCTGGTCGTCGTTCGTCGACGGTGGGCGCACGTCGTGGTGGCGGTCCTCGTCGCGTTCGTCGCCGTCAGTTCATTGCGGACGTTTCCTTACTACCTGCCGTACTCCAACGAGGCGTTCGGTGGGCCGGCGAGGACGCACCAGCACCTGCACGACTCGAACGTCGACTGGGGACAGGATCTCGGACGGCTGGCGGACCGGCTGCGAGAACGCCATCCGGGCGAACGGATCTGGCTCGTCTACAAGGGAGCGGGCGTGCCGGAGTACTACGGCATCAAGGCCGCTGACCCGCGCGTGGTGCCGCCGGGTGACGTGCGCGGGCTGCTCGTCGTGTCGGACACCGCCATCGCGAAGGCCGACGACCGGCTGGCGGCGTTGCTCGCGTCCAGCACGCCGATCGACGAGGTCGGCCACTCCATCACGATCTTCCGCCGCTGACAGCGACTGCCAGCCGATGGCAGCGCCGTGTGCGTCCCTTGCCAGCGGACCACTCCAGTCTTGCGATCATGCACAGTCCAGTCACGATCATCGGCGCCGGGCTCGGCGGTCTCACCCTCGCCCGCGTGCTGCACGTCCACGGCATCGACGCCACCGTCTACGAGGCGGAGTCGTCCCCGCAGGCCCGGCTGCAGGGCGGCATGCTCGACATCCACGACTACAACGGTCAGCTCGCCGTCGAGGCCGCCGGCCTGATGAACGAGTTCCGCGGCCTGGTCCTCGAAGGCCGGGAGGCGCTGCGCATCGTCGGCAGCGACGGCACCGTCCTGTTCGACAAGGCCGACGACGGCACCGGCGGACGTCCCGAGATCCAGCGCGGCGACCTGCGCCAGATGCTGCTCGACTCACTCCCGCCCGGAACGGTCCGTTGGGGTCACAAGGTGAGCCGTGCACGCACGATCGCCGAAGGCCTGCACGAGGTGGAGTTCACCAACGGCGCGAGGACCGTCACGAGCCTGCTGGTCGGCGCGGACGGCACGTGGTCGCGGATCCGGCCGCTGCTGACAGCAGCCACACCCGAGTACGCGGGCACGTCGTTCGTCGAGACCTACCTGTTCGACGCCGACACCCGCCATCCCGCCGCCGCGAAGGCGGTCGGTGGCGGCATGATGATCGTCTCGGCGCCGGGCAAGGGGATCACCGCCCACCGGGAGGCCGGCGACACCCTGCACGCCTACCTGGTCTTCAACGAACCCCTGGAGTGGTTCGCCTCGATCGACGTCACCGACCCCGCAGCCGTCGCGCGGGAGTTCGCCGGCTGGGCTCCCGAGCTCCTGGAGCTGATCAGCGACAGCGACACGACGCCGGTCCTGCGGTCGCACTACGCGTTGCCGCTCGGACTTCGGTGGGAGCGCGTGCCGGGCGTGACGCTGGTCGGCGACGCCGCGCACGTCAAGGCGCCGGACGGGGAAGGCGCGAACCACGCCATGTTGGACGGTGCGGAGCTCGCGCAGGCCCTGGCCAGGCATGCCGACGTCGAAGCCGCTCTCGCCGACTACGAGCAGGCCATGTTCACCCGCATGGAAACGCCGATGGAGGACGAGGCGCTGCTGAAGAGCCTGTTCGGGGAGGACGCTCCGCAGGCCGTGCTCGACATGGTCAACGAGCAGCGCTGACTCACCTCGGCTGCACCAGTCCGTTCACGTGCGCGTAGGCAACCGCGTGCACGCGATCCCGCAGTCCCAGCTTGGCGAGCACGCGCGAGACGTGCGTCTTCACGGTCTCGTCGCCGACGTGCAGCTGGGCCGCGATCTCCGCGTTGCTGTACGCGGCCGCCACCAACTGCAGCACCTCGCGTTCACGCGCGGTCAGCAGCTCGAGCTCCGGTGGCATCGGGGGAGGGGCGAGGCTCACGGCGAACCGCGCGATCAGCCGTTGCGTCACGGACGGGTCGATCAGCGCGTCGCCGCGGGCCGCCACCCGCACCGCGGAGATCAGTTCCTCCGGCGGCAGGGACTTCAGCAGGAAGCCGCTGGCACCGGCGTTCAGCGCGCGGTAGACGTACTCGTCGCTGTCGTAGGTCGTCAGCAGCAGGACCTTGGTGCGGTTCGCGGGGTCGGCGAGGATCATCTCGGTCGCGCCGAGGCCGTCCAGCTTGGGCATGCGGATGTCGAGCACGGCGACGTCCGGGCGCAGTCGTGCGACCTCGGCCACGGCGGCGCGGCCGTCGGCGACCTCGGCCACGCACCGGAGGTCGGCCTGCGTCTCGAAGATCGCGCGCATGCCGGACCGCAGCATCGCGTGGTCGTCGGCCACCAGCACCGTCAGCGTCATGACACCTCCAGCGGGAACTTGACGACGGTGCGCCAGGTCCGCCCGTCCGGTTCGAGGCCGGACCGGGTCGTCCCCGCGAACATGCCCGCGCGGTTGCGGATGCCGACCAGGCCGCGACGCACCGCACCGGAGTGGCCGTTGCCGGCGCCCGTCGTGTTGGCCGCGGTGATCGTGAGCGAGTCCGGCGCGTACTCCAGGGTCACCGTCACGCCGGACGCGTCGCCGTGCCGCAGGGCGTTGGTCAGCATTTCCTGGATGATCCGGTAGATCGTGATGTCCAACGACTCCGGCACGTCGCGTTGTTGCCCGCGCACTTCCAGCCGTGCGGGAGTGCCGGCCGCGCGCACGCCGTCGAAGAGCTCGTCGAGGTTGTCCAGGCCCGGTTGTCGGGCGCCCTCGGACTTGTCGCCGTGCAGCAGGTCGAGCAGGTGCCGCAGGTCGACCATCGCCGCGCGGCTGGACGTCTCGACCGATCGCAGCGAGGTGGCGAGTTTGGCGTCTCCGCCCGGAAGGCTCAGCCGGGCGGCTCCGGCGTGCAGGCCGATCGCGCTCACGTGGTGCACGATCACGTCGTGCAGGTCGCGGGCGATCGCGCTGCGCTCCTCGGTGATCGCCTTGGTGACCGCGGCCTTGGCGTCCGCCTTCTCGATCTCGGAACGCTTCTCCAGCTCGGCGAGGTAGGAGCGGCGGGCGGTGGTGTACCGGCCGACGAGCCACGGCAAGACGGCGATCTTGGCCACCACGAGCAACGACCGCACCAGGTCGTCGCTCATCACGAACGCACAGGTGAACCCGCTCGCCGCGAGCACACCGAGTGAGGCCCACGCGGGCATGCCGCGCAGCCACGCCCCGGCGCGGTAACCGGCGATCAGCAGGCCCGCCTCGTTGGCGTAGATCCGGCCGTCCGTGGTGACGAGCAGGATCAGCGGGACCGCCGCCTGCACCGCCGCGACCCAGCCGGACAGCCTGGCCGGGCCGGCCAGCATCGCGTTCACCGCCAGGGTGATCGTCAGGACGATCGCGGTCTGCCCCGGCGGACAGCGGGAGAACAGCACGAAGCCGCCGTCCGCGACCATGCACGTGGCCGCGACCAGCCACGACTGGTGCTTCAGTGACAGCTTGATCGGGTACATCGTTCGAGAATCTTGCCGTATCGCAACCCTGAGCACGTCCGTCTTGACAGGGGTCGGACGTCCCCCGCGCGGGGGACCCGATTTCCGTCTGCGCAGTGACGCGTCGGCGGGGCCATGATCGCTACCTTCGGTCACGATGAAGCGAAGTGGTGCGATCTTGCTGCTCGTGCTGGGGGCGATCCTCGGGATCGTGGCACCGGCGCTGGCCGACGGTGCCCAGGCCGGGGCGGACATCCACGTGGCGCAGACCCTCGGGGACCGCGACCTCACGGTGATCATCCGGCGGGTCGCGGAGGTGCCCGGCCCGGTGCACGTCGACGTGGTGACGCACGCCGGTTCGCCGCCGGGTGAGATCACCCTGACGGCACGCGCTGCCGGTGCTGCCACCAGTTCGGCCAAGGTCGTGCTCGGTGACAAGGCCGGCTTCTACTCGGGTGTCGTGCGGGTGGACCGGGGCGGGCCGTGGGAGCTGGCCGTCGACGAGGCGACGATTCCGTTCGTCGTTCCGGCGCTCGTGCCGTCGCCCTGGGAGAACGCGACGTACGGCGGGTTCATCGCCGCCGGGGTGTTGTTGTTCGTCGCGCTGCTGTTCGCGGTGTCCGGCAGGCCCGGTCTCGCGCTCGTGCCCACCGCGGGCGTGGTCGCGGCGGTGGCCGTCGCGGCGACGGCGGCGTTGCTGTCGCCGAGCATTCCCCCGGTCGCGGCGCCGGGGACGCAGCTCGACCCGACGTTCGACAACGTGAACGACCCGTACCAGCGAACATCCACAGTGGACTTTTCGCGGCCGCCGGTGAACCTGGTGCCGAGCATGCGCGGCGAGGACCTCGTGCTCAGCCTGACGGACGGGTCGTCCGGCCGCCCGGTGGACGACCTGCTGGTGCACGACAGCGCGTTCATCCACCTCGTGGTCGTGTCGCCGGCCGGGAACCTCCGCCACCTGCACCCGATCCGCACGGCGCCCGGTGAGTACCGCGCCCGCCTGCAAGCTCCCGAACAGGGCACGCACGCGATCGCCGCGGAGATCGCCAGACGCGGCGGGGGAGTGCAGCTGCTGCGGTCCAGCGTCGACGTGTCCGGTGTTGCCGCCAAGCCGAACGACGGAACAGCCGGTCTGGTCAAGGAGATCCGGGAGGTGGGCAGGCCGAGCACGATCACCGCGGACTTGGGGAAGCGCGATCTGCAGCCGTGGCTGGGCATGCTCGGGCACATGATCGTCGTCGGCCCGGTCACCGACGGCCCGGTGAACGCGCCGATCTGGGCGCACGTGCACTCGATGATCCCGCCGACGCCGGGCCTGCCCGACCAGCCGGACGAGAGCGTTGCCGCGTACGGGCCGAAGGTGCCGTTCACCTACTCGTTCCCGTTGCCGGGCAAGTACCTCGTGTGGATCCAGGTGGAACGGGACTACTCGGTCGTCACCGTGCCCACGGTTGTCGAAGTGCCGGTGAAGGGGGTGGCCGGGAAGTGAAGCGGTATGTGCTGGGCGCCTTGGCGGGCGTGATCGCGATCACCGGCGCGTTGGTCGTGCTGTGGCCCCGAACCGTTGAGGCACAACCACATCTGGCCGAGAGCGCGCAGCTGAGGTTCGTGCTCACGCCCGCGAGCACCAAGAGCGGCGTCAACGCGTTCGACCTGCGGATCACCGACCGCGAGGGCAACCCCGCGCCGGGCGACGAGGTGGTCGTCGAACCGGCGATGCCGCAGATGGGCCACGCGATCGCCCCGCTCACCGCGGGACCGCTGGAACCAGGCCACTACCGGGTCGGCGACGTCGGCCTCTTCATGGCCGGGCAATGGGAAATCACCGTGTCACTCAGTGCGGAGCGGGTGGTCATCCCGCTGCTGCTCACCTGAAGGGGGAGGATGATCAGTGGACATCACGGCGGTCGCACCGGCCACCAGGACGGTGCCGAGGGGGTTGGTCCCGGCGGGCTTCGTGCTCGGCGGCACCCTGATCTCGCTCATCGGCCTGACCTGGGACATCCAATGGCACTCTGACGTCGGGCCGGACACGTTCTTCACCCTGCCGCACCTGTTCCTGTACGCGGGCAGCGCGTTCTCGGGCCTCGCGAGCCTCGTCGTCGTGCTGATGACGACGGCGAACGCCAAGCGCGACAAGGACGTCGACCCGATCGTCGGCGGCCGCGCGGTCGGCGTCTTCGGGCGCACGTTCGCCGCGCCCGTCGGCTACCTGATCTCCGGCACCGGCGCCGCGCTGTTCCTCGTGTACGGCCTGTGGGACCAGTGGTGGCACGGCCTGTACGGGTTCGACGCGGTGATCGACTCGCCCCCGCACATCGGGCTGCTGCTGTCGATCTCGATCACGATGGTCGGCGCGGTCATGGTCTTCGCGGTGGCGCGCGACCAGCGCTGGGGAACCTACGGCGTGATCATCGCCGCCGCCGCGCTGCTCGTGTTCAGCATGGTGACCTCACTCGGCCTGCGCGCGGTGCCGGGCGCGTTGTTCAACCCGGTCTCCGTGGGCACCGCGTTCTTCTCGGTGATGATCCTGTTCATGGCCGCCCACGCGCTGAGCCGGCGCGGCGGCGCATTCGCCGTCGGTGTGGCGGTCGCGGTGCTGCAGGCCGTGTTCTGGTGGTTCTCCCCGTGGGCAGCCGAGGTCTACGCGAACGCCATCGGACTGCCCCTGCGCGACTACACCGACGGCATCCCCGGCATGCCCAACATGATCCCGATGTGCCTGGTGCTGGTTGCGGTGGTCGTCGAACTGCTGCACAAGGTGCCCGCGTGGATCCCCGGTGCGGTCGGCGGCGCGATGATCGCCGTGTGCGCGCCGCTGCAGCGCGTTCTCACGTACGGCGGTCCCTTCCCGATCAACGCCAGGTACCTCACCACCATCGTCCTCGCCGCCGCCTTCGGCGCACTCGCCGCCGTGCTCGGCCGCCGGTTCGGCCACATGTTGCGCCACCTCGCACCAGCAAAGGAAAACAGCCATGCGTAAGACGTTGCTGGGCCTGCTGGGCACGCTCGCGCTGCTGCTCGGCGTCGCCACCCCGGCGCTGGCCTTCGAGCCGGTGAACGTCGTCCACACCGAGAAAGTGCAGGCGGGGCCCTACGACCTGACCGTCGGCTTCAGCACGTGGCCGGTGAAAGCCATGCAGTCACTGGACTTCACCTTCGTGCCGGAGGACGGCATCGACGGCAAGAAGGGCACCCTGACGCTGTTGTACGGCCAGGAGGAGATGGACGACTCGCCGCTGGCCCGCCATCCGCGCAAGCGCGAGGTCTGGGGCCTGGACATCTACGCGCTGCCCGAGCCGGGCACGTGGACGTTGAAGTTCGACGTCGACGGACCGGCCGGGCGCGCTTCCGGTGAGCTGAAGAACCTCCAGGTGATGGAGCAGCCGGGGCCGCCGATGGGCCTGTCGTGGGCCATCAGCACGATCCCGTTGTTCGGATTGATCACGTTCATCGTGATCGCGTGGCGGCGGACGCGAACCCCATAGGGTCTGTGTCGAGGTCCGAGGCCGCGATAGCCGAGCCTGAGGCGGCCCCTGGCGGCACGGCCGAACGACCCACATACAACACCGGTATGAGCGCCGTTCGGCCGCACCACCAGGAACCACCTCAGGCGCGACTCTCATCGACCCCGGACCTCGACACAGACCCTGGCGCGAACTGATCACGACCGGCATGGTGGCGGCCAGGAGAATGGGGACTCCAAGGGGGAATTCTGGTGCGTCGCAAAACCTTGTTCCGTCGTGCGCTCATCGCGTTGACCGCGACGACGGTCGTGACCGCTCTGCTCGCACCCGCGGCGTCGGCCGCCGCGGACTGCACGTGGCAGCTGGAGCACCTGCCCGTCCAGGACGGCATGAGCTGGAGCAACCTCCGGATCACCGGCGTGGACGGGCAGGGCAACGTCTCGGGCTTCCACATCCCGAGCCAGAAGGACCACGTGCTCGCGCGGTGGACCGCCGCCGGCGTGGAGCTCGTGCCGCGACCGGACGGCATCACGAAGTTCGTCACCGTGGCGGGGAACGCCTCGGGGGTGGTCGTCGCCTATGCAGACCGAGCGGACGGCAGCCTGGCGGTGCTGACCCACGCACCCGGTGTGGGCTATCGCGAGCTGCCGGCGCCGGCCGGCTACGAGGTCTGGATCGTCGACGACATCAACGACCGCGGTGACGTGCTCGGCCGGGCACGGCGGCCCGGCTCGTTCGAGTCGAGCGCGGTGGTGTGGCGTGCGGACGGCAGTGCGCCGGAGATCGTCGCACCGGCCCAGGTGCGGTTCCTGCGTGCGATCGCGCTGGGCGAGGACGGTGCCGTGCTGCTCAACTCGTCCGCGGGGGCGTGGTTGTGGCGCGCCGGAGCGCTCACCAAGGTGCCGAGTCCTGACTCCGCAGCGGACCCGCGTGCCCTGGCCAGGGACGGCGTGATCTTCGCGAGCTCCCGCGGTTCGTGGAAGTGGTACGAGGCGACGGGCGTGGTGGAGGCGTTCTCCGCCCCCGGCGTGATCGAGTCGGTGAACGAGGACGGGCTCGCCGTCGGCCACCTCGACGACGGGAACCGCACCCCGGCCGTGTGGCAGGGCACCAAGTTCCTGAGCACGTTGCCGTTGGACGCGGCGTCGGGCCGTGGTGACGTCGTCGGCGAGGGTGGTGTGATCGCCGGGTACGCCGGGACCAAGGTGGTGCGCTGGCTCTGCCGTTAGGGGACGAGCACGATCCTGCCGTGCCCTTGGCGGTTCCAGGCTTCGGTGACGTCCGCCAGGGGCACCACCTCGTGGTCGACGCTCAGCTGACCCTGCGCGGCGAGGTGGGCGATGGTCGAGATGGCCTCCGCTCGTTGCTGCGTGCTGAGCTCGTTGTTGGTGTAGCCGGACAACTTGAGTGAACGGCTGCGCAAGGTCGACGACGTGATCGGGCAGGTTTCGCCCGCCGAGCCGCCGAGGTTCACCCATCGTCCGCCTGGCCGCAGTGCCTGGGCGGCTGCGGCGGCAGGCGGTCCGAACAACGGGTCCAGCAGCAGGTCTGCGCTTTCGCCGCGGAACTGCTCGGCGAGATCGTCGGCGTCCAGTGCGAGCACGGCGTCGGCACCTGCTCGCACGGCGCGTTCGCGGCCTTTCGCGGACCGTGCCGCGGCGACCACACGTCCGGCACCGGCCGCTCGGGCGAGCTGGATCGCGGCCTGCCCGACGGCGCCGCAGCCGAGCACGATCACGCACTCGTCCGGCTTCAGCTCGCCGCGCCACGTCAGCGCCATGTGCGCGGCGACGGCGGACAGGCCGAGCGCGGCCATGGCGACCGGTGGCACGTCGTCCGGCAGGAAGACCAGATCCTCCTGCCGCACCAACGCTTTCTCCGCCATGCTGCCGTTGCCCGCGGCCATGCCCGCGGAGGTGGGGAACCACACCGCGCGCCCGCCGACCGTGCCGATCCCCTGCACGCCTGGGATGTACGGCGTCGCGGGGGCGCCGAAGTACGAGGTTCCGCTCGCGCACAACAGGTCGAGCGGTGTGATCGGGGCGGCGAGCACGTCGACGACCACGTGGTCCGGTTGAACGACCGGCTTGTCCCGGTCGGCAGTCGAGGGCGGCTCGCCGAGCTGCGTGATCAGTGCGGCGCGCATGGCTGCAACACGAAGTCGTAGCGGGCCTCGAGCCACGGGACCTCGCACGTCCCGCCGTCCGGGGCGAGGCCGGGCTCGTGCGGTGCGAAGTCGACGACCAGTTCCTGCTTGGTGCCGAACACGACGTCGCTGTCGAGGTACTCGGCGCCTTCCTCGAACAGGTGCGTGATCAGCGGTTCGTGTCCGGCCGCGGTGACCAGGAAGTGCACGTGCGCCGGCCGGAAGTGGCTGATCTCGGTCTGGCCGATCAACGCGCCGACCGGGCCGTCCATCGGAATCGAGTAACCCTTCGGTGCGATCGTGCGCACGCAGTACGAGCCGTCCTCGCGTGCCTGGTACTTCGCACGGAGCCGTGCCTCGTCGACCTCCAGTTGAGCCTCGTAGGCGCCGTCGGCGTCGGCCTGCCAGACGTCGAGCACGGCGGGCACCGGCGTGCCGTCGAGCGAGCGGACGGTTCCGGTGATGTACAACGGAGTTCCCGCGACGCCGTCGGACATGTCACCGCCGAACCCGAGCTCGGGCGAGCCGTCGATGTGGAACGGGCCGAGCACGGTTGCGGGCGTCGCGCTCGGGTCGAAGCGGTGGTTCATCTGCACGACCAGCATGCTCAGCCCGAGCACGTCCGACGCCAGGATGAACTCCTCGCGCTTGTCGTCGCTGATCTGCCCGGTCGCGGTGAGCCACCCGATCGCGGCCATCCACTCGTCCTCGGTGAGCCGGACCTCGCGCGCGAAGTCGTGCAGGTGCCGCACGAGCGCGGTGACGAGCTGGGCGGTGCGCGGGTCCTTCGCGGTCGCCCAGCGCTGTTGCGCCAGCTCGGTGATGTTGTCCTCGGTGACCAGCTGCATGGCTCATTCCTCCAGCGGCGCGACGGACCGCGTGTTCGAGTCCACGGACAGGAAGATCTGGTTGGCGACGGGGTTCCGCAGCTCCTCGGCGAGCTGGCCGATCAGCCCGGCCGTGCGGGCGAGCAACGCGAAGCCGCGCAGGAGCTCCAGCGGCAGCCCGAGATCGGCGAGCACGGCGCCGCACGTGCCGGCGCCGTTGAGCGGCAACGTCTTCCCGAGCACCTGCGGGTGGACGCGTCCGATCGCGGCGAACAGCTTCAGGTGCGGTCCGGTGAGGCCTTCCTCTGCGGCGATCCGGAACAGGCGCGGGGTGCGCGGGTCGCCGTTCTTGTGCAGGTGGTGACCCAGGCCGGGGATGCGGGCTTTGCCTTGTGCGCGCACGGTTTCCAGTGCGAGGGCGTCCCACTCGGCTTCGGTGGTGGGTAGTTCGGTGGTGCTCACGACCTCGTGCAGGAACCGGCCGCAGTCCTCGGTGACGCCGAGGAACCGGGAGCCGCCGCCGAGGAGGCCTGCTGCCAGCGCGCCCTGCACGGAGTCGGGGGCGGAGAGGTAGGTGAGGCGGGTGACGATCGCGGTCGGGGTGAAGCCGTGGTCGGCGAGCGCGGCCAGCACGGCTTCGAAGAGGCGGGTCTCGCCGGTGCTCGGTCGGCGTTGGGTGGCGAGCCAGAACGCGAGCTCGCCGAAACCGACGTTGCCCATGACGTCGTTGGCGAGGTCCTGGCCCAGGAGGGTGATCGTGTCGGGAGTGGAGGCGCCGAGCGCGGTGTCGTAGGTGTCAGTCACTCTGCTCCTCCTTCAGCCACGCCCGCAGCTCCTTCCCGTGCTCATCGAGCCCCGGCGGTGGCAGCTCGTACACCGCAGGCGTCTCCGAGAACCGGATCGGATGCCGGGTGGTGGGCATGCCCCCGACCTCGACGACCGGATCGAGCCCGAACCGCTCGGCCATCGCGAACCCGCCGTCGATCGTGTTGATCGGTCCGCACGGCACCCCGGCCGCCACGAGCAGGTCGAACCACTCCACCGCGCCACGGGTGCGCAGCCGCTCCACCAACACCGGTCGCAGCTCCTCGCGGTTGCGGGTGCGGTCGGCGTTGCGGGCGAACCGCGGGTCGTCCGGCACGTCCGGCAACCCGAGCACCTCGCACAGCTTGCGGAACTGGCCGTCGTTGGCCGCCGCGACGATCAGGTCGTTGTCGGCGGTGGGCAGCGGCTCGTACGGGAACACGCTGGGGTGCGCGTTGCCCATCCGGAACGGTACGACGCCGCCCGCGACGTACGCCGAGCTGTGGTTCACCAGGCCGGTCAAGGCCGACGACAGCAGGTTCACCTCCACGAGCTGGCCCTGACCGGTGGCGTCGCGGTGCCGCAAGGCCGCCAAGATCCCGATCACCGCGTGGTTGCCCGCCATGACGTCGAACACCGAGATGCCCGCGCGGTACGGCGGGCCGGACGGGTCGCCGGTGAGGCTCATCAGGCCGGAGATCGCCTGCACCATCAGGTCGTAGCCGGGGACGTGGCTGCCGTCGCCCGAGCCGAAGCCGGTGATCGACGCGTAGATCACCCGCGGGTTCGACGAAGCCACCGAGGAGTAGTCCAGGTCGTACTTCGCGAGTCCGCCTGGTTTGAAGTTCTCGATCAGCACGTCCGCACGCCGGGCCAACGAGCGGGCGACCTCGGCGTCCTCCGGGTCGCGCAGGTCCAGGGCGATCGAGCGCTTGCCGCGGTTGATGCCGAGGTAGTAGGTCGAGACGTCGTCCCGCACGGGTGGCATCCACGTGCGGGTCTCGTCCCCGGCAGGGCCCTCGACCTTCACGACCGACGCGCCCATGTCGGCGAGCAGCATGGTCGCGTACGGGCCGGCCAGCACGCGGGAGAAGTCGGCGACGAGCAGACCGTCGAGTGGGCCCATCAGACCGACGTCCTGGTGTCGCCGCGGTACTCCGTGTACGTGTAGGGGTTGTCGAGGACCTTCGACTCGGGGATGTCCGGGTTCATGCCCTTCGCCCAGGCCTCCTCACCGAGCTGCGAGCGCAGGTGCTCGACGGTTTGCTCGACCGACGTCCGGATCCCCGCGAGGTCGACGCCGACGAGCCGGCGGTCCCGTTTCACGATCCGGCCGTCCACGATCACGGTGTCCACATCGCACCGTTGCGCCTGGAAAGCGACGTGTCCGTAGGGATTCAGCACCGGGAACATCGCGGGCGAGTCGGGGTTGCGCAGCAGGACGACATCGGCTTTCTTACCGACTTCAAGGCTGCCCAGATCATCGCGTCCCAACGCCCGCGCGCCGCCCGTGGTCGCCCACTCGACAACGTGCTCGGCGCGCAACGCGGAGTGCGTGACGGTGTCGTTGCGGGCGTGCGCGGCCATGTGTTCGCGGGCGCGGTCGGCGCCCAGCGTGGAGCGCATCGCCGAGAACAGGTCTCCGCTCCACCACACCGAGGTGTCCATCGACAGCGACACCGGGATGCCGTGCGCCCGGATCGCCCAGGTGGGCGGGTAACCCTGGCCCGCGCTCTGCTCGCTCTCGGTCGACACCGAGATCGAGCCGCCGGTCGCGGCGATGCGGTGGTACGAGTCGGCGGACAGCGTCGCGGCGTGCACATAGATCGACTGCGGCGTCATGAAACCGTTGTCGTACATCAGTCTGATGCCGTCGTCGTTCGTCGCGCCCCACACGCCCGCGTGCGTGGTGACGGCGACGCCCAGGTCTCGCGCCACCTCGAACGCCGGCTTCTCGGGGAACGCCGGGTCGCCGGTGACGTCGAACGCGAGCTGGAAGCCGAGCATGTCGTCGTTGGACATGCGACGGCGCACGAAGTCCAGGAACTCGGGCTTGGCCGTCCAGGACGCGGGGGCGTCCTGGATGTTCCCGTACGCCAGCACGAACCGGCCGGGCACCGCCTGCAACGCGTCGACCGCGGCGTCGGCGTGGTCGGGCGTCTGGAGTCCGTGCGACCAGTCGACCGTCGTGGTGACGCCCGCGTCGAGTGCTTCAGCCGCGGCGAGGAGGTTGCCGGCGTGGATGTCCTCCGGCCGGAAGACCTTGCCCCACTCCAGGTAGTACCAGACGAAGTACTGCGTGAGGGTCCAGTCGGCGCCGTAGCCGCGCATCGCGGTCTGCCACATGTGCCGGTGGGTGTCGATCATGCCCGGCATGACGATCCCGCCGGACGCGTCGACCTCTTCCGTGCCTGCCGGGACGTCCAATCGAGGGCCGATTGCGGCGATCCGGTCGTCCACGACGAGGACGTCGTGATCCAAAAGCACGTCGTGCGCGCCGTTCATCGTCAGAACGGTGCCGTTTCGCAGGACAACTGGACGTCGTTGGCCGACCATCGGGGACCTCCTCGACCGGCATGCGGACAAGTGTCCGTTGAATCCTCAACCTTCGTCGGCCAGGCGTCAAGCGACGACGATGTGCGGCACGGTGTCGAGGCGCGCGAAGTCGGCGCTGATGTCGCCGGCGGCCTGCAGCAGGAGCGGCAGGTGGTGCTCGACCATGACCTCGACCGACGTCTCAGAGGCGTGGCAGTTGACGTTGAGACCGGCGATGACCGTGCCGTTCCCGTCCCGCAACGGCGCCGCAATGGACCTGATCCCCGGCGCGAGCTGCTGGTCGGTCATCGCCCACCCGCGGGCCCGCACGTCCCGCAGCTCGACGTCCCGCTCGGCCGGGTCGGGCTGCCACTTGGGCGTCAGCCCCGATCGCGTCGGTTGCGCGAGCACCGCCTCCAGCTCGGCCGGAGCCAGTGCCGCGAGCTGGACCTTGCCCAGGGACGTCTGCAGGGCCGGGAACTTCGTGCCGATCTGCACGGACAACGTGACGATCTTCGGCACCGCCACCCGTGCCACGTAGACGATGTCCGACCCGTCGAGCTGCGCGATCGACACGGACTCGTTCGTCCGCGCGCCGAGCTGTTCCATGTGCGGCCGCGCGACCTCCCACAGCCCGGTCGACCGCACATAGGCGACACCCAGTTCGAGCACTCGAGGCGTGAGCGCGAAGCCGTTCTCGCTCTGCCGCACGTACCCGAGCTCGACCAGGGTGAGCAGAATGCGCCGCGCCGTCGGCCGCGCCAGTCCGGTCAGGGTGGCGACCTCGCTCAACGGCAGCACCGGACGCCGCGGCTGGAACGCGCGGATCACGTCCAGCCCGCGGGCGAGCGCCTCGATGAAGTCGGGGCCGGTGTCGGGGCGAGCAGGCATGCCGCCAGCGTAGCGGACACTTGTCCGCCAGCCGCCGAAACAATTCAATATTCGCCGAAGGAATATTCGAAGAATACTTTTCAGGAATGCCCGATGAACCGTTGGCGCGGCGGCTTCCTGTCCTAGGTGTACAGTCCGAAGTGTCGCGAAAAACGATGTTCCGCGGATCCACCCGCGGGACATCGCGCACACATCGACGCAGATGGTTCTGATCGGTGAGCGGCTCCTGATGACCATCGCCGGCGCGTGCCGGCGTAACAGTGGAGCGCTGCATGCAGAAGACCATCGCAATTGTCGGAGCTGGACTGGGCGGGCTGACGCTCGCCAGGGTGCTTCAGGCGCACGGCGTCGCCGCGACGATCTACGAGGGTGAGGCTTCGGCGACGACCCGTGCGCAGGGCGGCCTGCTCGACATCCATGACGAGACCGGCCAGGTCGCACTGCGCGCAGCCGGTCTCCACGACGAGTTCCTCGCTCTGGTCCGCCCCGGCGAGGACGCCAAGCGCGTGGTCGACCGCCACGGCACGGTTCTGTTCGACCGGCCTGCGGACCCCGGTTCGGCCCGACCCGAGGTGGACCGCGGCGAACTCAGGCGCCTGCTGATCGACTCGCTGGCGCCCGGCACGATCAGGTGGGGTCACAAGCTCACCTCGATCCGGCACCGTGCCGAGGGCGGCTACGACGTCACCTTCGCGGACGGTTCCACCACGAGCGCAGACATCGTCATCGGCGCGGACGGCGCCTGGTCGAAGGTGCGTCCGCTGCTCACCCCAGCCGAGCCTCGGTACAGCGGAACCTGCTTCATCGAGATCGCTTTCACCTCAGGTGACCAGGACCGCCGGGCGATCGGCAGCGGCACGCTGATGGCCGTCGCGCCGGGCAAAGGCATCATCGCCCATCGCTACGCCGACGGGCAGGTGCGCGGCTACGTGGCGTTGAACAAGCCCGAGGAGTGGCTGAGGTCGATCGACTTCGGCGACCGGTCCGCGGGCCTCCGGCACCTCGCCGATGAGTTCGACGGCTGGTCTCCGCTGCTCACCACCTTTGTGACGCAGAGCGACGCGGAGCCGTGGCTCCGGCCCATCCACGTCCTTCCGGTCGGGCTCACCTGGGACAGGGTGCCCGGCGTGACGCTCGTCGGCGACGCCGCGCACCTGATGTCGCCCTTCGCCGGCGAGGGAGCGAACCTCGCCATGTACGACGGTGCGGACCTGGCGAGCAAGCTGGTCGGGGAACCTGACGTCGAGCGCGCGCTGACCGCCTACGAAGAGCAGTTGTTCCGGCGCGGCAGTGACTCCGCCGGCCGCTCGGCGCGGAACCTGGAGATCTTCTTCGGCCGGGCAGCGCCACAGAGCGTGGTAACGCTGTTCGATCACTCCTAGGCAGTGGATTCGCGGACCACCAACCGGCACGGCTGCCGCACGACACCGGAGGCGGGCGCACCTGAGAGTGCGGCGAACAGGTGTGCGACGGCGGTCGTGCCCAGCTGCTGCAGGTTGAGGTCGATCGTGGTCAGCGGCGGTTTGCAGTCCGCGGCGAAGATCTCCCAGTTGTCGTACCCGACGACGGCGACGTCGTCGGGTACGCGCCGGCCGAGTGCGGTGAGCGCCTGCGCCACCCCGCTCGCGATCTGGTCGTTGCCGCAGAAGATCGCGTCGACCTCGGGTGCGGCGGCCATCAGCAGCCGGGCCGCGTGCCTGCCCCAGCGCTGCGACCACTCGCCGTGCAACGGCTGACCTCCGGCGAGCGGCAGGTCGTGTTCGGCGAGGACGGCGTGCACGGCGGCGACGCGATCGCGGGCGGCGCGGTAGTGCTGCGGGCCCGTGATGTGCGCGATGTGCTTGCGCCGCAACGTGATCAGGTGCTCGATCGCGAGCCGTGCGCCGCCCTCGTCGTCGGAGACCAGGCTCAGGTCGCCCGGATTGGTCGACCGGCAGTACACGTACACCGCGGGCACCGGGAGGTCGGCGGTCAGCGACGCGCGGACGTCGTTGCTGTCGCCCACCACGATGAACCCGTCGACCTGGCGGGCCAGCAGCGTGCGGATGTAGTGGTTGCGGCGGATCGCGTCGCCGCGTGTGTCGCACAGCAGCACCGACATCTCCTGGTCCGACAACGCGTTCTCGGCGCCGAGCAGGATCGGGATGGCGAACCGGCCGTCGAACTCGTCGGTGAGCAGCCCGATCGCTCGTGTCCTGCCCGCCACCAGGCCCTGCGCCAGGACGTTGGGCTGGAACGACAGTTCGGCCGCCGCCCGCAGCACGCGCGCTCTGGTGCCCACCGCGACCTCGCCGCGGTCGTTGATCGCCTTGGACGCGGTGGCGATCGACACGCCCGCCCGCTTCGCCACGTCCCCGAGTGTCACTGCTTCCGACCGCCGCCTGCCCATCGAAAACCTTTCGAATGCAATTCGACTGCGTATTCGACGACTTCTGCTCCTGATGGCGCATTGTCGAAATCGTTTTCGGTCACCAGAGTGCGTGAGGTGGCAATGATGCGCAACACCCATTCGGTCCGCGGTCCGGTGGTCCCGTCCCGCGGTCCCGTCCGTCCACTCGGGACGGACGAGGTGCGCATCGCCGGTGGCTTCTGGGCAACTCGGCAACGGGTCAACGGCGAGACGACGCTGGGCCACGCGCTCGAGTGGATGGACCGGCTCGGCTGGACCGGCAATTTCGCGACCGCCGCGAACGGCACGGGATCACGTGAGCGAAAAGGACGGGAGTTCTCCGACTCGGAGGTCTACAAACTCGTCGAGGCGATGTCCTGGGAACACGGCAGGGCCCCGAACGACGAACTGAACGCTCAAATCAACGCACTCACGACCATGATCGCCGCGGCGCAAGATGACGACGGCTACCTCCACACGGCGTTCGGCCGGGACTGGCAGCGGCCGCGCTACGGCGACCTCGCCTGGGGCCACGAGCTCTACTGCGTCGGGCACCTCCTGCAGGCGGCGGTGGCCCGCACGAGAACAGCGGGCGACGGACAGTTGCTGCACGTCGCCCGGCGCGCCGCAGACCACGTGTGCGACACGTTCGGCCCGGACAGCACGGGCATCTGCGGGCACCCGGAGATCGAGACCGGGCTGGTGGAACTCGCCCGGCTGACGGGGGAGCAGCGCTACCTCGACCAGGCGGCGTTGTTCGTGGACCGGCGCGGCCACCGCAGCCTGCCCGCGCACGAGTTCGGCTGGGCCTACTTCAACGACGACGTCCCGGTGCGCAAGGCGACCGTGCTGCGCGGACATGCCGTGCGGGCGCTGTACCTGGCGTGCGGTGCCGTGGACGTCGCGGTCGAGACCGGCGATGACGACCTGCTGGAAGCGGTGGCCGCCCAGTTCGACCGCACCTGGGCCCGGCGCACGCACATCACCGGCGGCATGGGCTCGCGGCACCAGGACGAGGCGTTCGGCGACGACTTCGTGTTGCCCGCAGACCGGGCGTACGCGGAGACGTGCGCGTCGGTGGCCACGGTCATGCTCGCGCAACGACTGCTGCTCGCGACCGGCGACAGTCGTTTCGCTGACCGAGCGGATCGCGTGCTGCACAACATGATCGCGACGGCGATCGGCGACGACGGCCGGAGTTTCTTCTACGCCAACACGTTGCACCAGCGCGTGCCCGCCCAGCTCAACGGTGACGGCGAACGGCTCGACGTCGGCGGTGGACTGCGGGCGCCGTGGTTCGAGGTGTCGTGCTGCCTGCCCAACCTCGCCCGGCTGCTGGCGAGCCTCTCGTCGTATCTCGTCACCGCTGACGACACCGGGCTGCACGTGCGCCAGTACGCCGACTGCGACGTCGACACCCGGCTGGTCGACGGCCTGCCGATCGGCCTGCGGGTGCGCACGTCGTACCCGGACGGAGGAGACGTGACCGTGAGGGTGACCAGGAGCGGCGGGCCCTGGTCCATCACCTTGCGCGTCCCGGACTGGGCGACCGGGGCGGTGCTCGTCGTGGATGACGAGCGCCGCCCGGTCGCACCAGGAGACGTCGTCCTGACCCGCGAGTGGGCCGTGGGCCAGGAGATCCGGCTGGAGCTGCCGATGCGGCCCAGGTTCGTCTGGCCGGATCCGCGCATCGACGCCGTGCGCGGTTGTGTGGCGGTCGAACGCGGTCCACTCGTGATGTGCGCCGAGTCGTTGGGAGAGCACGACCTCGACGCGGTGAGGGTCTGCACCGGCACCGAACCGGAGCAGGCAGGGGACGGCGCGGTGGTGCGGGCGCTGGTCGAAGCCCCGCTGGAGTCCCCGTGGCCGTACGGCGAACCGTCGGCCCGGCCGGGCACTCCGGTGCCGCTGCACCTGACCCCCTACCACCGCTGGGCCCGCCGTGGCCCGTCCACGATGCGGATCTGGCTGCCCACCACTTGATCACACGTGTCAAAGGAGAGACCGTGAAAGCGATGCTCGCGGCAGTCGTGCTGCTGCTGGCCACCGCGGCGTGCGGTGCGGACGAACAGGGCGCCGCCGACGACGGCGCGACCCTCACGCTGTGGACTCGGGCGGCGACCGAGTCGGTGTCCAAGGCGTACGCCGACGCGTACAACGCCTCGCACCGCAACAAGATCGAGGTCACCGCGTACCCCAACGAGGAGTACCCGGCGAAGCTCGCCTCGGCGGCGGGCGCCAAGTCGCTGCCCGACCTGTTCGCCGCGGACGTGGTCTTCGCACCGCAGTACGCCGCGCAGGGACTGTGGGCCGACCTCTCGGAGCAGTTCAAGTCCTTGCCGGTCAAGGACTCCGTGGCACCCTCCCACGTCCGTGCGGGAACGTGGGAGGGCCTCAACTTCGCGGTGCCGCACACGATCGACCTGTCGGTGCTGCTGTACAACAAGGACCTCTACGCCAAGGCCGGTCTCGACCCGGAGCAGCCGCCGCGCACGTTGCGCGAGTTCGCCGAGCACGCCCGCAAGATCGACCAGCTCGGCGGTGACGTCAACGGCACCTACTTCGGCGGCAACTGCGGCGGGTGCATCGAGTTCACGCTGTGGCCGTCGGTGTGGGCCGCCGGGGGTGACGTCCTGGACGCCGAGGGCCGCAGCGCACGGGTCGACTCGCCCGAGATGGCCGAGGTGTTCGCGCTGTACCGCGAGCTCTACGACCAGGGGGCCGCCGCACCGGCGTCGAAGGGCGAGGCGGGCCCGACGTGGCTCGGGGCGTTGCAGGGCGGGAAGGTCGGCATCGCGCCCGGCCCGTCGGTGTGGCTCGACGCGATCGAGGGCAAGGGCGTCAAAACCGGTCTCGCGCCGATCCCCGGTGTGAACGGGGGCGAGTCCACGTTCGTCGGCGGCGACGCGATCGGCATCGGTGCCACCAGCTCGAAAACCCAGCAGGCGTGGGACTTCCTGGCCTGGACGATGTCGGACGAGGCCCAGGTCGAGGTGATCGCGAAGCGCAAGGGCGTGCCGGTGCGCACCGACCTGGCCGCGAACAAGTACTCGTCGGCCGATCCGCGGCTCGTCACCGCGAACGGGTTGGTGGCCAAGGGGAAGACCCCGTACGCCCGCAACTTCAACGCCACCTTCAACGACCCGCAGGGCCCGTGGCTGACGACGGTGCGCGGCGCGTTCTTCGGTGACGCGTCGGCGGCGCTCATGGCGGGCAACGAGGCGATCACCAAGTCGTTGCGGCAGGAGTGAACCGTGCGCAGGCGAGCGGTCAGCGGAGCCCTCTACGCCACGCCGGCGGCGCTGCTGGTGGGGTTGTTCTTCGTGGTTCCGCTGCTGCTCGTCGCGTGGATGTCGCTGCACCGCTGGCCGTTGCTCGGCAAGCCCCGGTTCAACGCACCGGCCAACTACACCGCGATCGGGGACAACGCCCTGTTGCGCGACGCGGCCTGGTTCACCGTGCAGTACACGGTGCTCATCACGGTGTTGCTGCTCGCCATCGCGTTCGGGCTCGCGTTGCTGGTGCAGAACCGCAGGCCGGGCGTCGGGTTCTTCCGCACCGCGTTCTTCCTGCCGATGGCGGTGGGGTTCGCCAGCGCCTCGCTGCTGTTCCTCGGCCTGCTGAGCGACGAGATCGGCCCGGTGCCGTCGGGCGGTGACAGCCCGGCCCTCGGTTCGGCCGTGTTGCTCGTGCTGTGGCGGTTCGCGGGGTTCAACATGCTGATCCTGCTCACGGGGCTGCAGGCCATCCCGCTCGACGTCTACGAGGCCGCGCGGATCGACGGCGCGACCCGGTGGCAGCTGTTCGGGCGGATCACCGTGCCGTTGATGCGGCCGACGATCGCGCTGGTGCTCACGATGATGATCACCGGTTCCCTGCTCGCGTTCGACCAGTTCTGGATCCTGACCCGCGGCGGGCCGGACAACAGCACGACGTCGCTGGTGATGGTGATCTACCGGGAGGCGTTCGTGCGGTTGGACCTCGGGTCGGCGGCCGGGATCTCGGTGGTGCTGCTGGTGTTGCTGGCCGTCGTGAGCTCGGTTCAGCTCGCTGTGCTGCGCAGGAGGTCGGCATGAGGACCTCCTACTACTTCACGGGCACCGCCCTCGCGATCCTGTTCCTGTTCCCGCTGGTGTGGAGCGGCTGGGCGTCCGTGCGCACGGACACCGGGTTCGGCCTGGAGAACTACGCGCGGCTCTTCAGCTCCGCCAACGGAATCCGCCCGGTGCACGTGCTGAACAGCGTGATCGTGAGCGCGCTGACCGTGGCCGGCACGCTGGTCGTGTCGACGTTCGCGGGCTACGCGTTCGGCCGGTTCCGCTTTCCCGGCCGGAACCTGCTGTTCCTGCTCACGCTCGCGATCCTGATGGTGCCGTACGCGACGATCCTGATCGCGCTGTACGTGCTGCTGGGCTGGCTCGGGCTGGAGGACTCGCTGATCGGCCTCAGCCTGGTGCTGATCGTCTTCCAGCTGCCGTTCTCGGTCTTCATGATGCGCAACAGCTTCGAGGCCGTGCCGATCGAACTGGAGGAGTCGGCCCGCGTCGACGGGTGTTCCAGCTTCGGCACGCTGGTGCGGATCATGCTGCCCGCCGTGCGGCCCGGTCTGGTCACCGTGGGGCTGTTCGCGTTCCTCTCGTCGTGGAGCGAGTTCTTCGCCCCGTTGATCCTGCTCAACTCGACCAGCAAGTTCACCGCGATCGTCGCCGTGGTCAACATGCGGACCGCGAGCCACGGCTCGATCGACTACGCCGCACTGGAAGCCGGTGTGGTCTTCATGGCGGTGCCCTGCCTGGTGCTCTTCGCGTTCATGCAACGCAGCTACGTCCGAGGGTTCACCTCAGGTGCCCTGAAAGGTTGAGGAGGTCGGCATGAGCCGATTCTGGAAAGGATTTACGGCCGCGGTGTTCGCGGCGGTGATGACGGCGAGCGTGGCGTCTCCCGCGAGAGCGGACCACGGCTGGACCCCGCCCGCGAACCTGGTGACCCCGCTGAACCAGGTCTGGCAGCACGTGGAGAGCACCTACGGCAACCTCTACGGCTTCCGCAACTACGGGTGGGACCAGCTCTTCGTGAACAAGGGCTACCTGAACTTCTGCGTGCGCTGGGACTCGCCCCAGCCGGTGACGGCGCAGCAACGCGACGCCGTGCACGCCCAGCTCGCCCGGCAGTACAAGAAGTGGATGGACGCGATGGCGGGCCACAACCACTTCCCGTACGCGTCCGTGCCGATCAAGGTGGTCGGCTGGGCCGTCCGCGACCGCAACCAGTTGAAGTGGAACGACAACTCAGTCGACATCTACGTCAACGACATCCGGGAGAACGCCCCGCAGTGCGCGGAAGGCTGCGGCAGGTTCTTCAACCGCAACGGCACGTACCCGCGCTGCCCCGGTGGCGTCGCGCGGCACTACGACCAGTCGTTGTGGCTCACGGCCGGCTTCGGCGGCGGGGCCGGCGGTGACTGGGGCCAGCGGGTCGGCAGCGAGTACTTCATGAACAACCTGAACTCGTCGGACGTGCACATCTTCCTGCACGAGGTCGGCCACACGTTCGGGCTGGACGACTTCTACGACTGGACACCCAGCGGGGTCGGCGGGTTCATCATGAAGGCCGGCAGCTCCACGGTGATCACCGAGTTCGACCGGTGGATGCTGCGCGACTGGTGGCGGCACCTGAAGAACCGGTACGGGTACTAAGCCGTGATCACCCCCTCTCGACGCACTGTGTTGCGTGCGGGCGCGTTCGCCGTTGCGGCGGCGGCGTTGCCCGCACGCGCGCTCGCCGCGGCCCGCCCCGACTTCGGGGTGTCCGCCGAGCTCTTCCCTCTCGGGTCGGTGTCCCTGCTGCCAGGACCGTTCCGGGACAACACCCTCCGCACCCACGCCTACCTCCGGTTCCTCAACCTCGACCGGCTGCTGCACACGTTCCGGCTCAACGTCGGGCTGAACTCCACGGCCGTCCCCTGTGGAGGGTGGGAGTCGCCCACGACCGAGCTGCGCGGGCACTCCACCGGGCACCTGCTGACCGCGCTGGCCCAGGCGTACGCGAGCACCGGCGACACCGCGTTCAAGACCAAAGGCGACCAGCTCGTCGCGCAGCTGGCGATCTGCCAGGACCGGGCCACGACCGCGGGCTACACCGCCGGTTACCTCTCGGCGTTCCCGGAGAGCTTCATCCAGCGGGTCGAGACCGGTCAGCAGGTGTGGGCGCCCTACTACACCCTGCACAAGGTCTTCGCCGGGCTGCTGGACATGCACCTGCTGGCGGGCAACGCCCAGGCGCTCACCGTGCTGAACCGCATGGCGGCGTGGGCGGCCACGCGCAACGGCAGGCTGACCTACGCCCAGCGGCAGAGCATGCTGCGCACCGAGTTCGGCGGCATGAACGAGGTGCTGGCCAACCTTTACCAGCTCAGCAGCGATCCCCAGCACCTCACCACCGCCCAGTACTTCGACCACGCGGAGATCTTCGACCCGCTGGCGCAGAACCGGGACGCGTTGAACGGTTATCACGCCAACACCCAGATCCCGAAGGCGATCGGGGCGATCCGCGAGTACCACGCGACGGGCACGGCCCGCTACCGCGACATCGCGAGCAACTTCTGGGAGTTCGTCGTCGGCGCGCACAGCTACGCGATCGGCGGCAACTCCAACGGCGAGTACTTCAAGGCGCCCGGCCGGATCGCGTCCGAACTGTCCGACACCACCTGCGAGTCGTGCAACTCCTACAACATGTTGAAGCTCACCGCGCAGCTGTTCCGCGGCAACCCCGCCGACGCGCGGTACTTCGACTTCTACGAGAAGACGCTCTACAACCATCTGCTGGGCGCGCAGAACCCGAACTCGTCGCACGGCCACCACAGCTACTACACGCCGTTGCGGCCCGGCGGGATCCGCACGTACAGCAACGACTACGACAACTTCACCTGCTGCCACGACACTGGGATGGAGACGAACACCTGCCACACCGGCCGCATCTACGCCCACTCCGGCACCACTTTATACGTCAACCTGTTCATCGCCTCGACGGTGAACTGGCGAGGATTCACCGTGCGACAGGACACCTCCTTCCCGGAGACCGCGGCCACGAAACTGACGATCACCGGGTCCGGGACGTTCGAGCTGCGCATGCGCATCCCCAGCTGGGCCGCGGACGCGCAGATCCGCGTCAACGGGACACCGCAGCCGTCGGTCACGCCGGGTTCGTACGCCTCGATCAACCGAACTTGGTCGAACGGCGACGTCGTGGAGCTCAGTCTGCCGATGGCGCTGCACCGCGAGTCCGCTCCGGACAACCGCGCGGTGCAGGCGGTCCGGCACGGGCCGATCGTGCTGGCGGGCGCCTACGGCACGAACAACCTGTCGTCGATGCCAGTGCTGCAACCTTCTTCTTTGAGGGCGACCTCGACACCGTTGCAGTACACGGCTTCGGCGAGCACCGGCCAGGTGACGCTGCTGCCGTTCTACAAGGTCCACGGGCAGCGCTACACCGTCTATTGGACCGTCGCCGAGACGTCACCGTTCATCGCGCACTACCCGTTCGACGGCAATGCGAACGACGCCACGGGCAACGGCTTGACTGCCACGCTCGCGGGTGGTGCGGCCTTCACGACCGGCCGGAACGGGCAGGCGGTCGACCTGTCCGGCTCGGGTGCGCACGTCGCGCTGCCGTCGGGGTTGCTCGCCGGTGCGCTCTCGTTCAGCGTCGCCACCTGGGTGCGGCTGGACGCCGTGACGACCTGGTCGCGGGTGTTCGACTTCGGGTCCGGCACCGGGACGTACGCCTTCCTGACGCCGCGCAGTTCAGCCGGTGGTGCGCGGTTCGCGATCACTAGTGGCGGTGCGGGCGCTGAGCAGCAGATCAACGCATCGGCCGCGCTTCCGCAGGGCGTGTGGACGCACGTTGCGGTGACGCAGAACGGCGATCTCGGCGTGCTGTACGTCAACGGCGCCGAGGTCGCGCGCAACTCCGCGCTGACGTCGCGGATCGGCAGCACCACGCAGAACTGGATCGGGCGCTCCCAGTACGCGAACGACCCGTATCTCGACGGCGCCGTGGACTCCTTCCGCGTCTACGGCCGCGCCCTCACCGCCGCAGAGGTCGCGAACCTCCACTCCACCGGTACATAAGGAGGATCGATGCGCGCCCTACCCCTGCTCGGGGCCGCGATCGCACTCGTAGTCGCGGCAACGCCCGCGCAAGCGGCCAACCCGATCATCACCTCGGTCTACACCGCCGACCCGGCTCCGCTGGTCGTCGGCAACACGATGTACATCCACGCCGGCCGCGACGAAGCCGCGGCGGGCCAGCAGAACTTCCTGATGCGCGAGTGGCGGGTGCTGTCCTCGACCGACGCCGCTACCTGGACCGACCACGGTGCCAGGGCGAACATCGGCACGTTCCGCTGGGCCGGTGCGGACGCCTGGGCCAGCGAGGTGGAACCCAGGAACGGCAAGTACTACTGGTACACCTCGGTCAACGGCAACGGCGCCGGCTGGATGGACATCGGCGTGGCGGTCGGCGACAGCCCGCTCGGGCCGTTCACCGACGCCAAGGGCGCGCCGCTGATCAGCGACAGCACGCCCAACTCGTCCGGGCTCAACATCGACCCGACGGTCTTCACCGACGACGACGGCCAGGCCTACCTCTACTGGGGCAGCTACTGGGGCGCGCGGGCGGCGAAGCTCAAGCCGAACATGATCGAGCTGGACGGCCCTGCCGTGACGCCGCAGGGGCTCGCGAACTTCTGGGAAGCGCCGTTCATGTTCAAGCGCAACGGTCTCTACTACATGATCTACGCGGCCAACGACACCGGTGGCTGTGTCACGTCGTCCAGCTACGCCTGCCAGCGCTACGCCACCGCCACGAACCCGATGGGGCCGTGGACGCACCGCGGTGTGGTGCTCGGCCAGGTCTCGTCGACCACCAACCACGCGGGCGTCGCGCAGTTCAACGGCCAGTGGTACATGGTCTACCACAACGCTCAGGCGCCCGGTGGTGGCAACTTCCGCCGGTCCGTGGCCGTGGATCTGTTGCACTTCAACGCCGACGGCACGATGCAGCGGGTCGTCCAGACGGTTGCCGGTCCACCGCCGAATCCTGGTGGTGGGGGAGGCGGCAATATCGCGTTGAGCGCCACGGCGAGCACGTCGTACGTGTCGCCCTGGGAGAACCTCGCCGCCGTCAACAACGGTGCGACGCCGTCGAGTTCAGCGGACCGCTCGAACCTCGTCTACGGCAACTGGCCGGAGCAGGGCACGCAGTGGCTCGAGTACACCTGGCCGTCCGCGCGTTCGGTCAACCGTTCGGCCGTCTACTGGTTCGACGACGACCAGGGCATCGACCTGCCCGCCTCCTGCCGCCTGCAGTACTGGACCGGCAGCGCCTACGCCGACCTGCCCGGCGGGTGCGGGACGGCCGCGAACACCTTCAACACCAGCACCTTCTCCACCGTGTCCACCACCCGGTTGCGGCTGGACATCACCGCGAAGACCGGCCTCTCGACGGGAGTCCTGGAATGGCAAGCCTTCGCCGCCTGACGGCACCCGTGCTGGCCGTGGTGCTGGTCGCTGCCGGGCTCGGTCCGGCCTCGGCCGCGCAGATGATCGGTTATCCGGCGTTCACCGGCCCGTCGATCCCCGCGCCTCCGGTCGAGTACAACACCGGCAGCACCATGCGCGCGATCTACGACGCCGAGAGCGGCGGCACCGACTTCTGGATGGACCGGCTGCTCGCTCGTCCCGGCAACGACCCGTCCGGGAACTTCCTGATGACGCGCGGCCGCGGGCTGTTCATGTACACGCACAACCCCGGCGTGATCGGCTTCGGCGGCCGGTCCGCGTACTGGGACGACATCAGCGGCCAGAACGCCTACCAGGTCGCGGTGTCGCCCGGCACCTTCACCGAGCAGGTCTCCTCGCGAGTGCAGAAACCCAGCCACTACAAGAGCGTCTTCACCAGCGGCTCGATCCGGGTGGAGATGACGAAGTTCATCACCCACAACAACGTCGCGGTCACCAACCTGTCCGTCGTCAACACCGGCGGCGCGTCAGCGACGTTGCAACTGCGGGCCACCTCGCCCTACGCGACAACAGCTTCCGGGAGTGAACTCACCGGCAGCCGGCCAGTGAAGAACAACCTCACCACGATCCGGCCGCGCCTCGCCGGTGACGGCTTCAACGTCAACAACGGCGGCCTGGACCGTTCGGTGACGGTCGGCGCCGGGCAGACCGTGTCCACCAAGGTGGTCATGGGCTTCCCGACGACCGAGATCCCGGAGGCCTCGGCTGAGTACGAGGCGTACCGGGGCTACTCGCCGTCTTCCGCGTTCGCGACACACGTGCGCGCGTACAACCGTTGGTGGGCCGACAACATCCCGTACATCGACGTGCCGGACCCGGCGATCAAGAAGAGCATCTACTACCGCTGGTGGCTGATGCGCTTCAACCACCTCGACGTCGACATCCCCGGTCAGGACTACCAGTTCCCCGTGTCGATCGAGGGTGTCACGGGCTACAACAACGCGATTGTGCTGACCCAGCCGATGCACATCGACGATCTGAAGTACCTGCGGGATCCCGTCTACTCGTACGGCCCGTGGCTCTCGATCGGCCAGACGTCCCGTGGTGGCCGGTTCATGGACAACCCCGGCGATCCGGAGAACTGGTCGAACTCCTACACCCAGTACGTGTCCGAGGCGGCGTGGCGCAGCTACCAGATCCATGGCGGCCAGCCCTCCATCGCCGCGCAGCTGGCGCGTTACGCGGAAGGCGACGCCAAGGGCCAACTGTCCTACTACGACACCAACAACAACGGCGTGATCGAGTACGACTGGGGCGCGCTCACCGGCAACGACGCCGACGCGGTGTCGTTCCACTGGCGGCCGGGCAGGATGGACCGCGCGGAGACCGCGTATGTGTGGTCCGGAACCGTTGCCGCACAACAGGCCTACACGTTGGCGGGGAACTCCGCCAAAGCCGCCGAGATGCAGGCGCTCGCCGACCGAATCCGTTCCGGCGTGATCAACACTCTGTGGAACCCGTCGCGGCAGCTGCTGGAGCACAAGCACGTGCCCACGAACGCGCACGTGCCGTGGAAGGAGATCAACAACTACTACCCGTTCTCCGTCGGCCTGATGCCTTCGACCGACCAGTACAAGCAGGCGCTGCGGCTCTTCGCCCAGCCGGCCGAGTACCCGGTGTTCCCGTTCTACACGGCCAACCAGAAGGACAAGCAGGAAGCGGCGAACGCGGGACATCCCGGCTCGAACAACTTCTCCACGATCAACTCGACCGTGCAGTTCCGGCTGTACTCCTCGGTGCTGCGCAACTACCCGAACCAGTGGATGACGGCGGAGGACTACAAGAAGCTGCTGTACTGGAACGCCTGGGCGCAGTACGTGGGCGGCAACACGCAGTGGCCGGACGCCAACGAGTTCTGGGCGGACTGGAACGGCAGCACGATCCAGTACCGGTCGTGGATCCACCACAACATCCTCGGCAGCAGCAACTGGACCGTCATCGAGGATGCCGCCGGCCTGCGTCCGCGCACCGACGGCCTGATCGAGCTCTCGCCGATCAACATCGGCTGGTCGCACTTCGCGGTCAACAACCTGCGGCACCGCAACGCGGACCTCAGCGTCGTGTGGGACGACCCGGCCGACGGCGTGCCCCGCTACAACGGTGTCCCGCAGGGCTATTCCGTATACCTGAACGGAACGCGCGCCTTCACCGTGGACCGGCTGACGCGCGTGCTCTACGACCCGGTTTCCGGTTCCGTTACGCTGCCGTCCGGCGGTTCCGTGGTCTACCAGTCGGCGGCTCCCGGCGTGCGCGCGCCACGTGACGTCGTGCAGAACAGCCCGCGAGTGGTCGATGTGTTCGCCAAGGCCGGCGTGGACTTGACCTCTTCCCGGCCGAACCTGGCCACCGGTCCGTCGGCCTCCTACACCGCGTCCGGCACCTCGGTCGGCGCCGCGGTGGACGGGTTCCCGACCAACGAACCGATCTGGGGCTCGTCCGGCTCGCCCAACGGATCCGACTGGTACGAGCTGAACTTCGGCCAGGTGCGCTCGGTCAGCGAGGTGCGGCTGTACTTCCGCGACGACCGGGCGGGAAACCGGTACCGGGCGCCTGCCTCGTACGCGGTCCAGCAGTGGAACGGCAGTGCGTGGGCGGACGTTGGTGCGCAGACCAGGACACCTGCGGTTCCGCGCGCCAACTACAACCTCGTGAAGTTCAACCCCGTGAACACCCAGCGGCTGCGGGTGGTGATGACGCACGCTGCGGGCTTCAAGACCGGGCTGACCGAGATCAAGGCCTACTGATCACCGCGGCGTGGGCCGTTCGGGTCCGCCCGAACGGCCCTGCCCGCCACCGCGCGTTCCTGGGACCGTGCTGAGGCATGGGTAAACGAAGAGTCCTGGTCTTCACCATCGCCCTCGCGACCATCGCCACCCCGTCGCTCGCGGCACCAGCCGAGAACGGCACAGCTGCCTACGCCGTCAGCGGTGTGCGCACTGTCGAGCAGCGCAGCCAGATCGCCCGCATCGGTGCTGCGATTGACGAGGTCGAGGAGCACGGCACGGTCGTGGTCACGGCGACCAAGGCCGAGGTCCGTGCCATGAGAGCACAAGGTTTCGGCGTCGAGGAGGTGCCCACGCGGACCGAGGACGGCGCGGCGGTCGGGCCGTTCGACTTCCCGGCGAGAGACGCGAACTACCACAACTACGCCGAGATGACCGCCGAGATCGACCAGGCGGTCGCCCGCTATCCCGGCGTGCTGAGCAAGCGGGTCATCGGCCGCTCGTACCAGAACCGCGAGATCGTCGCGTTGAAGATCAGCGACAACGTGGCCGTGGACGAGAACGAGCCGGAGGTGCTGTTCACCGCGCACCAGCACGCGCGCGAGCACCTGACCGTCGAAATGGCGCTGTACCTGGTGAAGCTGTTCACCGAGTCGACCGAGCCGCGAGTGCGGGCCCTGGTCGACTCGCGCGAGATCTGGATCGTGCCCGACGTCAACCCTGATGGCGGCGAGTACGACATCGCGACCGGCAGCTACCGCAGCTGGCGCAAGAACCGGCAGCCCAACACCGGTTCCACGGCGATCGGCACGGACCTCAACCGCAACTGGTCGTTCAAGTGGGGCTGCTGCGGTGGTTCGTCCGGGAGCCCGAGCAGTGACACGTACCGCGGCGCGCGAGCCGAGTCGGCGCCGGAGGTGAAGGTCGTCGCCGACTTCGTGCGCAGCCGCGTCGTCGGCGGCAAGCAGCAGATCAAGGCGTCGATCGACTTCCACACCTACAGCGAGCTCGTCATGTGGCCGTTCGGGTGGACCTACGACGACGTCGCGCCCGGCATGACGAAGGATCAACGCGACACGTTCGCCACGATCGGCCAGTCCATGGCAGGCACCAACGGGTACACGCCGCAGCAGGCCAGCGATCTCTACATCACCGACGGCTCGATCCGGGACTGGTTGTGGGGTTCGCAGGGCGTGTTCTCGTACACGTTCGAGATGTATCCGGGCTCTTCCGGCGGCGGGGGTGGGTTCTACCCGCCCGACGAGGTGATTCCGGCGCAGACCGCCCGCAACAAGGAGGCGGTGCTGCAGCTGCTGGACCGCGCCGACTGTCCGTACGAGGCCATCGGGAAGGAGGCGCAGTACTGCTGATGTCCCCCGTGCGAGCTACGTGCAGATGTCCACCGAGCGGTGACGTCGCGAGACCGCGAAATCCCTAGCGTTCCTGGTCATGCGATTCGTGAAGCAGCTCGTAGTGGTCGTGTTGGTGGCACTGGCCGGCAGTGCCGGTGTCCAGGCGATGGGCTGGACACCGGTGCCCACGCTGGTCCTCGGCCTCGCCACGGCGGCACTGACGCTCGTGGCGTACGCCTGGGTGGTGCGCCGGACCGAACGCCGGGAGCCGGTCGAGGTCGCGCTGAAGGGTGCCCCGGCCGCTCTCGGCCGGGGTGTCCTCATCGGACTCGCGATGTTCGTGGCCGTGCTCGTGAACATCTACTTCCTCGGCGGCTACGAGGTGCGCGGCTGGGGTTCGGTCGGGGGCGCCGTCGCGATCTTCGGTTTCGCGGCGGCCGCCTCGGTGACGGAGGAAGTGTTGTTCCGCGGCGTCCTCTTCCGCATCGCCGAGGAACGTCTCGGCACGTGGATCTCGTTGGCGCTCACCGGGTTGCTGTTCGGGCTGGCGCACGTGTTCAACCCGAACGCCACGCTGTGGAGCGCCCTGGCCATCGCGGTCGAGGCGGGCTTCCTGCTCGCCGCGGTCTACGCCGCCACGCGCAACCTGTGGGTGCCGATCGGGGTGCACTTCGGCTGGAACTTCGCCCAGGGCGGTCTCTTCAGCACGAGCGTCTCCGGCACGGACGCTCCGCAGGGTCTGCTGGACGCCGCGACGTCCGGACCCTCCCTCGTCAGCGGCGGGGCGTTCGGCCCGGAGGCGAGCATCTACTCGCTGCTGGCCGGTGTGGTGCTGACGGCGGTCTTCCTGTGGCTGGCCAAGCGCAGGGGCAACGTCGTACCGCGCCGGGGTCGCGCGACGCCGGCCGCTACGCTCGCCGGGTGAGCCGCGTGATCAGCCGGTGGCGCCGCTGGGACGTCACGGTCCAGGACGCCCCGCTCGCGCTGGCGTTGGTGCTCGCCTCGCTGATCCCCGCGCTGCACAACCGTGGCACCCAGCTCGGCGAGCTGCCTGGCCGGCCGATGGACGCGCTGGCCGCCGCGGTGATCGCGCTCGAATGCCTGCCGCTGGTCGTGCGCCGGCGCTGGCCGTTGGTCTGCCTCGCGCTGGTGTCGGTCGCGTTCGCGGTCGACCAGCTGCGCGGCTACCACACCGTCGCCGGTACGGCCCTGCCGATCGCGCTGATCAGCACCGGCCTGCACCTGGCGCACCACCGGCGCACCACGGTGATCACGGCGACGGTCGCGTACGCGGTGCTGGCCGTCGCACTGGACCGCGAGGGGTCGACCGAGGGGGTGGCCGGGTTCGTCACGTTCTACCTGGCGCTGGCCGCGGCGTGGGGCATCGGCGCCTGGCTGCGGTTGTCCCGCAAGGCGGAGGCCGAACGCCGCCGGCACGTCGCCGAGGCCACCCGCGTCGCGGAGCGGACCTCGATCGCCCGCGAGCTGCACGACGTGGTGACCCACCACGTGACCGCGATGGTGGTGCAGGCGGAGGCGGCGCGGTACCTGACCGCGTCGCCGGACCGGCTGGACCAGACGTTGCAGACGATCACGGACACCGGGCGGCGCTCGCTCACCGACCTGCGGCACCTGCTGGACCTGCTGAACCCCGATCACAGCACCTTCTCGATCGGTTCGCTGACCACCCTCGTCGAGCAGACGAGGCAGGCAGGTCAGCCGGTGGAGTTCGCCGAGGAGGGAACGGCGGCGCGGGACGCGGGCAGTGCCGAGGCCGTCGCCTACCGCGTGGTGCAGGAGGCGTTGACGAACGCCCTCAAGTACGCGCACGGCAGTCCGACGACCGTTCGCGTGCGGTACGGCGAGAAGGAGATCACCGTGGAGGTCGGCACGGAAGGCGTCCGGGCGTCCGCGGCGTCCGGTGGCAGCGGCAGGGGCCTGGCCGGGTTGCGCGAGCGGGTCGACGTGCTGGGCGGCGAGTTCTCCGCGGGACAGCAGAACGGCGGCTTCGTGGTCCGCGCCCGCATCCCCGCGGGAAACCCGGCGTGACCGCACCGGTCCGCGTGCTGGTCTGCGACGACCAGGCGCTCATCCGCACCGGGTTCGCCACGATCATCGACGCGCAGCCCGACCTCACCGTGGTGGGGGAGTGCGCCGACGGCCGGGCCGCGGTCGACCTCGCGGCCCGGCTCGCACCGGACGTGGTGGTCATGGACGTGCGGATGCCGGTGCTCGACGGCATCGAGGCGACCAGGCTGCTGGCGGGCGCCGGCGTGGCCGACCCGGTCAAGGTGCTCGTGGTGACGACGTTCAACCTCGACGAGTACGTCTACGAGGCGTTGCGCGCCGGTGCCAGCGGCTTCCTGCTCAAGGACGCCCCACCGGCGCAGTTGCTGCACGGCATCAGGACCGTCGCGAGCGGGGCCGCCCTGCTCGCGCCCGAGGTGACCCGCCAGCTCGTCGGCCGGTACGCGGCGCGCATCCGGCCCGCCGAGCCAGGGGTGGCGGGCCCGCTCGCACCGCGCGAGCTCGAGGTGCTCCGGCTCATCGCGGAAGGCCTGTCCAACAGCGAGATCGCCGCCGCGCTGGTGATCAGCCAGGAAACGGTGAAGACGTACGTGTCGCGCATCCTGACCAAGCTCGACTTGCGGGACCGGGTGCAGGCCGTCGTCTACGCCTACCGCAACGGCCTGGTCAGCTAGGGACGCAGTCCGACCGCGAGCGTGAGTTCGAGAACCCGTTGCGGTGAACCGAGATCCGGGAACAGCTCGCGCAGCTGCGACATCCGGTAGCGAACGGTCTGCGGGTGCACGAACAACGTCGTCGCGACCTCATCCCTCCTGCCCTGGTGCAGCAGCCACGCGCGCAGCGTCTCCTCCAGTCGCCGCGCCGTGCCGGCCGGCAGCGTCCGCAACGGTGCGAGCGCGCGCGTGCGCAGGTCGGAGTAGGCGTCCACGTCAGCGGTCAGCACCAACTCGGCGAGGTGCTCCTCGGTGTCGCGGATGTCGGGGGAGAGCGAACGCGCGCGTACGGCACGTGCGTAGGAAGCGGACGCACGGGCCCACGGCCGGGCTGGGCCGACGACGGCGTCACGGTCGGTCAACTGCCGCAAGAGATGTGCACGGTCGGCGTCGGGCACGAGCAGCACGCCAACGGCGTCCGGCAGGTCGTCCAGGACCAGGGTGCTCGGATCCAAGAGCCGATATGCGGGACGGGCCTGGGCGGCGGGCAGCAGGACCGCGGTCAGCGAGACGGGCGGCTGCCAGCCGGCGCGTTGGGCGGAGGCCAGCAGGACGTCGGTGCCGGCACCGGAGAGCAGGTCACGGGCCAGTTGTTCCAGGTGGCGCTCGTGCGCGAGGCCCCGCGCGGCCAGTTCGTCGGCGTGGCCCGCGGCGCTGGCGGCCGAGAGCTCGTCGATGTAGGCGAAGGTCAGCTCGGCGAACTTCGCCACCTCTGCGGCGGGCAGACCGGCCGGTACGGCGCCGGCGGCCAGGCCTCGCCAGGCCACGCGGGCGCCCACGCGGTAGGCGCTGAGCAGGGCGTCCATCGAGCGGCCGTCGCGCACCTCGCCCCGGCCGAGCTCGTAGGCTGCGTCGCCGGCGTCGCCGCCCGTGGCGATGCCGCTGGCCAGGTCGAGGTAGTGTCCCAGCGCCGTGCGGACGGCCCGGCGGATGGTGCCGCCCATGCGCCCGGACAGGGCGTTGGCGTAGGAAGGGACCTCGTCGATGATGGCCTCGACGACCTCGTCTGCGGTGGTCTTCAATGCGGCCCGCAGCGCGGTGACCGTCGTCTCGTCGAGGGCCAGTTCGGTGGCTCTCCGGATTGCGTGGCTCACGTTTTGTTCCCCGCGAACAAATTAGTCGATCAGATTCACGTCCTGCGGACAGGACTTTACGCCCTGAGGCGCATCAAGCTGGAGTCATGACGAGTGCCGCCCTTCGCAGCAGGGCGTGGAAACTGCTGGAGATGGTCACGACGCCGCTGCTGCCGTCGGACTACCTCGACCTGGTCAGCCCGCTTCGTGCAGGTGCCGACCTGCGAGGACGCATCGAGGCCGTGCACCAGGAGACCCCTGACGCCGCGACCATCGTGATCAGGCCGGGCAAGGGCTGGCGAGGCCACGTGGCCGGTCAGTACATCCGCGTCGGCGTCGACGTCGACGGTGTGCGTCTGTGGCGCGCCTACTCGGTGACATCGCCGACGAACCGCCAGGACGGTCGCATCACGATCACCGTGAAGGCCATCCCGGACGGCAAGGTCAGCAACTACCTGGTCCGCAGGGCGAAACCGGGCACGCTGATCCAGCTCGACCAGGCCACCGGCGACTTCGTGCTGCCGACGACCAAGCCCGCCAAGGTGCTCTACCTGACGGCCGGCAGCGGCATCACGCCCGTGATGGGCATGCTGCGCGACACCGAGTTCCAGGACGTCGTCATGGTGCACTCCGCGCCGCAGTCCAAGGACGTCATCTTCCGCAACGACCTCCACGACCTGGTCGCGGACAAGAAGCTGCGGCTCACCGAGCTGCACACCGACACCGACGGCATGCTCGACATCACCCGTCTCGACGAGCTGGTGCCCGACTGGGCCGAGCGCGAGACCTGGGCCTGCGGTCCCACGGGCCTGCTCGACGCCGCCGAAGCGCACTGGGCCGAGCACGGCGTCGCCGAGCGCCTGCACACCGAACGCTTCCGCCCCACCGTCGTCGTGGTCGGCGACGGCGGGCAGGTCACGTTCGGCACCACCGGCAAGACCGTCGACGCGGACGGCGCCACGCCGTTGCTGGACGTCGGCGAGGAGGCAGGCGTGCTCATGCCGTCCGGGTGCCGCATGGGCATCTGCTTCGGCTGCAGCACGCCGCTCAAGGCAGGCGCGGTCCGCGACCTGCGCACCGGTGAGATCACCGAGGCCGAGCCGGGAGTGCTGGTGCAGACCTGCGTCTCCGCCGCGGCCGGCCCGTGCGAGCTCGAACGCTAGCCACCACCACAGACCTTCCTCCTCCCGCGAAGTGGCCAGCCCCCAGCCACTGTCCCCCCGAAAGCGAGCCACATGACCGCCATCGACCCCACCGCTCACCTCACCGAGGAGCAGATCGAGGAGCTCGGCCGCGAGCTCGACGCGATCCGCGACGAGGTGATCGCCAGCCGAGGTGAGAAGGACGCCGCCTACATCCGCAAGGTGATCTCGGCGCAGCGCAAGCTCGAGCTGGTGAGCCGCGGCATCCTGCTGTTCTCGATCTTCCCGCCCGCGTGGATCGTCGGCACCGCCGGCCTGTCCGTGGCGAAGATCATGGACAACATGGAGATCGGCCACAACATCCTGCACGGCCAGTGGGACTGGATGCGCGACCCGAAGATCCACTCCTCCACCTGGGACTGGGACCACGTCTCGCCCGCCGAGCAGTGGAAGCACTCGCACAACGAGCTGCACCACAAGTACACCAACGTGATCGGCAAGGACAACGACCTCGGCTACGGCATCATGCGCGTCGACGAGGACCAGAAGTGGCACCCGATCCACCTCGGCCAGCCGCTGTGGAACTTCATCAACGCGTGCTTCTTCGAGTACGGCATCGCCGCGTACGACCTGGAGCTCGGCAAGAACCTGCACAAGCGCCGCCGCAAGAACCCCGAGTTCCGCGCGCGTGCTCGCGCGGTCGGCCGCAAGATCCGCAAGCAGGTGCTCAAGGACTACGTGATCCACCCGCTGCTGTCCGGCCCGTCGTTCCTCACCACGCTCGCCGCCACGTTCACGGCGAACCTGATCCGCAACCTCTGGTCGCACTCGGTGATCATGTGCGGGCACTTCCCCGAGGGCGTGCAGGTCTTCGAGCGCCGGTCCATCAAGGGCGAGACGCGCGGCCAGTGGTACCTGCGCCAGATGATGGGCTCCGCGAACATCAGCGGCAGCAAGGCCATGCACTTCATGACCGGCAACCTGTCGCACCAGATCGAGCACCACCTGTTCCCGGACCTGCCGAGCAACCGCTACGCCGAGGTCGCGGTGAAGGTGCGCGCGCTGTTCGAGAAGTACGAGCTGGAGTACGTCACCGGACCGCTGCCCAAGCAGGTGTTCTCGGCGTGGCGCAAGGTCTTCCGGCTCTCGCTGCCGAACAAGAAGCCCAAGGTGAAGACGCCCAGCCGCGACAAGGAGCTCGTCGCCGCCTGAAACTGGTAATTGTCCAGACCTTTCGGCCGTACCGGTGACATCGCCGCATTCGGTGAGATCCGTTGAAGGGCCCGATTCGCCACCCCTGCTGGTGAACGGGCCCTCAAACGGAGGAGCTCATGCGAAGGGTCAACGTGGTCGTGGCGATACTGCTCGCGACCGGAACGATCATCACGCCAGTCTCGGACGCAGCCCCTGCCGCGGTCACCGAGACGGTGTACGTCGAGTCCACGATCGACAGTGACGCGGACGGCAAGCTCGACCGGATCGCCGCCGACGTCATGCGGCCGGACACCGCCGAGAAGGTGCCGATCGTCATGGAGGCCAGTCCGTACTACGGGCTGGGCGCGGAGATGGCGACGAACGTGCCACGCGGCTTCAAGCGCTGGTACGACGAGTACTTCGTGCCGCGCGGGTACGCCGTCGTCGAGATGGAGATGCAAGGCACCTCGCGCTCGACCGGTTGCCCGACCACCGGCGGCCCGGAGGACACCGCGAGCGTCCGCGCCGTCGTCGACTGGCTCAACGGTCGCGCCAAGGCGTTCTACGCCGACGGCAGCCCCGCGACCGCCGGCTGGAGCACCGGCAACGTCGGCATGCTCGGCGTGTCCTACAACGGGACCCTGCCCAACGCCGCGGCGGCGGCGAACATCCCCGGCGTCAAGACGATCGTGCCGATCGCGGCGATCTCCAGCTGGTACGAGTACTCCCGCGACCAGGGCATCGCCTACCGGGGCGCGCACTCCAACAACTACCCGACGTACCTCGCCAACTACGTGGTCAGCGCCGCGCAGAAGGCCAAATGCCAGGCGGTCCGCGACCGGCTCTCCCGCGAGGACGGCGACGAGACCTACGACTACACGTCGTTCTGGAAGGCCCGCGACTACCGCCAGACAGCGCAGAACGTGTCCGCGTCGGTGTTCGTGGTGCACGGCCAGTCCGACTGGAACGTCAAGCCGTCGCAGTTCGGCCGCTGGTGGCAGGAGCTGGCCGACCGGGGCGTCCAGCGCAAGATCTGGCTGCACCGCGGCGGGCACCTGGACCCGATCTCGTTCCGCCAGGCCGAGTGGCAGCGCGTCATGGGCCTGTGGATGGACCACTGGCTCAAGGGCGTCGACAACGGGATCATGAAAGAGCCCATGGCCGACGTCCAGAGGCCCGACGGCAGCTGGGAACGGCACGCCGCCTGGCCGCAGCCCGGCACGCAGGACACCACGCTGCACTTCGGTCCGGCGGCCGGTGGCTTCGCGGGCTCGCTGACCACCACGCCGGCCGCCGGTGGGACGCAACCGTTGCGGGACAACGCGAACCTCAGCGAGTCGATGATGATGGCCAACCCGGAGACGGCCGACTCCCGCCGGCTCGTCTACGTGACGCCACCGCTCACGGAACCCGCCCGGCTGTCCGGCGAGGTGCACATCACCGCCCGCATCGCCTCGAACCGGCCCTCGACCCCGCTCACCGCGCTGCTCGTGGACTACGGCCCGAGCACCCAGGCCGTGCTGACCGACCGTTCGCCGATCCAGCTCTCCACCGAGACCTGCACGCGAACGGACCTGCGGCAGCGCACCGGTTGCGCCCGTCCGCCGGACGTCTCGGTGCAGGCGGTCACCGCGACCATGCTGACCCGGGGCTCCATCGACGCGAAGAACCGCGCGTCGCTGGAGACGTCAACCCCGTTGCCCACCAACGGAACCGCTGACGTCAGCTGGCGGATGCACGCCCGTGACGCGTTGATCCCGGCCGGGCACCGCATCGGCATCGTGATCGTGACCAACCACAGCGGTTACGTCGCCACCGACACCGGCGCCTCCGGTATCGCGCTGGACGTGTCGCTCGGTGTCAGCAAGGTCGTGCTGCCGATCGTCGGGGGAGTGGTGCGGACCTAGTGTCGTAACCGCCTACCTTCGCCGCGTCTTTCAGCGCCCAGCAGGGCGCCGGTACCACGATCCACCCGTCTGAACGCCGAAATACGGGGCAAAGGCAGGCGGTTACGGCACTAGAACTCACCGTGCCGGCCGGCGCCGCCCGTGAACCGGGCGGC
>NZ_QFWW01000034.1:0-67614 GCF_003265345.1 Lentzea terrae
TCCCATTCCGAACCCGGTAGTTAAGCCCTTCTGCGCCGATGGTACTGCACTGGTTACGGTGTGGGAGAGTAGGTCGCCGCCGAACTTTACTTCCCTGAAGGGGCTTGTGATCGCGGGGCACAATTACAGTGCTTCGCTCACAAGCCCCTTTCAGCGTGTCCACAGTAGGAGGATTTGGTGTCCAGGTTCGGGGATCGTCCCGGCGACCGTCAGCGTGGCCAGGGAGACCGACCGCGCCATTCCGACGGTGGCCGTCCATCAGGCGATCGCAAGTTCAGCAACAACCGTGACGACCGCGGCGGCTATCAGCGTGGTGAGGGCTCCGGCGACCGCAACCGCAGCGGCGACCGTCGAGACGACCGAGCCGGCAACCGTTCCAGCGACCGCGGCAACTACCGCGGCCAGGGTTCGAGCTCCGGCGACCGCCGCGACGACCGCGGCGGCTACCAGCGCCGCGAGGGCTCGAGCGACCGCGGCGGTTACCGCAAGAGCGACTCCGGCGACCGTGCCGGCTACCGGTCCGACCGCAGCGGCGACCGCCCCGGCTACCGCAAGGACGACTCGAACGACCGCGGCGGCTACCGCTCAGGCGACCGCAACCAGGGTTCCAGCGGGCGCTCGGGCGACCGCAGCAGCTTCCGCAAGGACGACTCGGGCGATCGCGGTGGCTACCGTGGCGACCGCTCGAGCGACCGTGGCGGTTACCGCAAGGACGACTCCGGCGACCGTGGCGGTTTCCGTGGTGAGCGCTCGGGCGACCGCGGCGGCTACCGCTCCGGCAGCGACCGCAGCAGCTTCCGCAAGGACGACTCGGGCGACCGTGGTGGCTACCGCGGCGACCGCTCCAGCGACCGTGGTGGTTACCGCAAGAGCGACTCGGGTGACCGTGGCGGTTTCCGCAGTGAGCGCTCGGGTGACCGTGGTGGCTTCCGCAAGGACGACTCGGGTGAGCGCGGTGGGTACCGCGGCGACCGCGGTGGTTTCCGCAAGGACGATTCCGGTGACCGTGGTGGCTTCCGCTCCGGCGGCGACCGTGGCGGCTACCGCAAGGACGACTCCGGCGACCGTGGCGGCTACCGCAAGGACGACTCCGGCGACCGCGGTGGGTACCGCTCCGGCGGCGACCGTGGCGGCTACCGCAAGAGCGACTCGGGTGACCGCGGTGGTAACCGGGGCGAGGGTTCTGGCGAGCGCGGTGGCTACCGCGGCCAGGGTTCCAGTGACCGTGGTGGGTTCCGCAGCGAGCGTTCGGGTGACCGTGGCGGTTACCGCAAGGACGACTCGGGCGATCGCGGCGGCTACCGTGGCGACCGCTCCAGCGACCGTGGCGGCTACCGCAAGAGCGACTCCGGGGACCGTGGCGGTTACCGGGGCGAGGGTTCTGGCGAGCGCGGCGGCTACCGCGGCCAGGGCTCGGGTGATCGCGGCGGCTACCGCAAGAGCGACTCCGGGGACCGTGGCGGCTACCGCGGCGAGCGTTCTGGCGACCGGGGTGGTTACCGTCGCGACGACCGCGACAACTCCCGCACCGACGAGCGTTCCGGTGCGCCGCGCGACGACCGTCGTGACGAGCGCAGCCGTGAGCGTGCGGCGCGCTTCCAGGAGCGCATCGCCGAGCAGGAGACCTCCGACCAGACCGGCACCTCTGAGGTGACCTCGGGCTCCGCCGAACGTCCCGGCTACAGGCTGGGCGACGGCGCCGCGGCCACCCGTGCCGCTGCGAGCCGCGAGGCCGGCGACGCCGAGTCCGCGGATGCCGCTGACGGCGACTCGGGCGACGCCCAGGCCGCCGACGAGCGCGACGATGTCGAGAGCAACGCAGACCGCGCGGCCGCAGTCGACGCCGAAGCCGGCGACGAGAGCGTCGCGCGCGCCGACGACGCCGACAGCAACGACGAACGCGCCTCCGCTGACGACTCTGCCGACGATCGCGAGGGCAGCGACGACGCTGACCGCGACAGCGATGAGGCTCGGGCTGCCAGCGACGACAGCGCAGACCGTGGTGACCGCGACTCGCGTGACGACCGCGACGACCGGGACGCGCGTGACGACCGTGGCGATCGGGATGACCGCGACGACGCCCCCGCGCCCCGCGGCGGCCGGCCCGAGCTGCCGGAGGAGGCCGACCTCTCCCTGCTCGACCCGGAGATCAAGGCCGAGCTCCGCAGCCTGCCCAAGGGCCTCGCGGAGATCGTCGGCCGGCACCTGGCCGCGGCCGGGCTGCTGATCGACGAGGAGCCCGAGCTGGCCCTGGAGCACGCCCGGTACGCGCGCAGCAAGGCGGCGCGGGTCGGCGTGGTGCGGGAAGCGGCTGGGCTGACCGCCTACTTCGCGGACGAGTGGGCCGAGGCTCTCAGCGAGCTGCGGGCCGCGCGCCGGATGATGCCCGGACCGGGCCACCTGGCGATCATGGCCGACTGCGAGCGGGCCCTCGGCCGGCCGGAGCGGGCCATCGACCTGGCCAAGGACCCGGCGGCGAAGGACCTGTCCCAGGAGGACGAGATCGAGCTGCGGATCGTCGCGGCCGGTGCTCGCCGGGACATGGGGCAGCTGGACGCGGCCGTCGTCGCGTTGCAGGGGCCGGACCTCGATCCGGGGCAGCGCAATCCCTACTCGGCGCGGCTCTTCTACGCTTACGCCGACAACCTGGCCGCGGCCGGTCGCATCGAGGAAGCCGTCAAGTGGTTCCTCAACGCCGCCGAGGCTGACGACGAAGGGGAGACGGACGCCGCCGAGCGCGCGTTCGAGCTGACCCAGGAGGAGACCGCGCAGCAGTGAGCGAGACGTTGGTCGACCGGTACGACGCGTTGCTGATCGATCTCGACGGCACCGTCTACCGCGGATCTCAAGCCGTGCCGGGTGCTGCCGAGGCGATCGCCGAGGCAAGAGCAAAAGGCGCCGGGATCCGGTATGTCACCAACAACGCCTCTCGCTCACCGCAGGCGGTTGCGGATCACCTCGTCGAGCTCGGGTTCGAGACGAGCGTCGACGAGGTGAGCACCTCCGCTCAGGCAGGTGCGGCCATGCTCGCCGAGCGGCTGCCCAAGCGCTCCACCGTGCTCGTGCTCGGCACCAAGGCCCTCGAGGCCGAGGTGTTCAAGCGCGGCTTGATCCCGACCGACACCGCCGACGGCGCGGTGGCGGTGCTGCAGGGCCTCAGCATGGACCTCGGCTGGCGCGAGCTGGCCGAGGCCGCCGTGGCCATTCGCAACGGCGCGCTGTGGGTGGCGTGCAACGTCGACGCCACCCTGCCCACCGAACGCGGCCTGCTGCCCGGCAACGGCAGTCTCGTCGCGGCGCTCAGGACCGCAACGGGGCAGGAGCCGCTCGTCGCCGGCAAGCCCGCCACGCCGTTGCTCGAACAGGCGGCCAAGGAACTCGGAGCGAACCGTCCGCTGGTGATCGGCGACCGGCTCGACACGGACATTCTGGGCGCCGTGAACGCCGGCATGGACTCGCTGCTCGTGCTCACGGGTGTATCCACGGAAGCCGAGGCCCAAGCGCTTCCGGAAGAGCAAAGGCCCACGTATGTCGGCGCGGACCTGTCGGTACTCCATCGGCTACCGTAAGAGCCGTGAGCTACCCCCTGCCCGGACCGCCGCCCAACCCGGCTGACGCCATCGACGGCGCGCTGGCGAGGCTCGACGGGCTCGAGAACGTTCCCCTCGCCGAGCACGTGGCGCGGTTCGACGCCGTGCACGCGACGCTCACCGACGCACTGTCGAGCATCGACAAGGTGTGATGCACAGTGCCTCGCAGGGTGCGGCTCGACGCCGAACTCGTGCGCAGGGGGCTCGCCAAGTCCCGTGAGCACGCCAGCCAACTCGTCGCGGACGGCCGCGTCACGGTGCGCGGCACCGTCGCGACGAAGCCCGCGACCGCGGTGGAGACCTCCGACGCGGTCGTCGTCAAGGACCTCGACAACGACCCGAACTGGGCCAGCAGGGGCGCGCACAAGCTGATCGGCGCGCTCGAGGGCTTCAAGATCGACCCAACCGGCAGGCGGTGCCTCGACGCCGGCGCATCCACTGGCGGTTTCACCGACGTCCTGCTCAGAAACGGCGCGAAGCAGGTGGTCGCGGCCGACGTCGGCAGAGGGTTGCTCGACTGGAAGCTGCAGACCGACGACCGGGTCGTGGTGAAGGACAAGACCAACGTCCGCACCCTCACTCCGGAGGACATCGGCGGGAAAGTTGAACTCGTCGTAGCGGATCTTTCGTTTATCTCGTTGAGGCTTGTGCTTCCCGCACTGGCCGCGTGCCTCGACGAGGAGGGCGACCTGCTGCCGATGGTCAAGCCGCAGTTCGAGGTCGGCAAGGAACGGCTCGGCTCCGGTGGCGTCGTGCGCGACCCGGAACTGCGCGTTGCCGCCGTGCTCGAAGTGACCGAAGCAGCAGCGGAACTGGGTCTGGCTGTGCACGGGGTCGTCGCGAGCCCGTTGCCAGGACCGTCCGGCAACGTCGAGTACTTCCTCTGGCTCCGCAAGGGCGAGTTCGTGCCCGCGGAGGAGATGGTGCGCACCGCCGTCGAAGAAGGGCCCCAATGAGGGAAGTCCTGCTGGTCGTCCACACCGGCCACCAGAGCAACATCGATCTCGCCCGTCAGGTCGCCGGACGTCTCGCGGTCGGTGGCGTCACGACAAGGGTGCTCGACGACGAGGCGCGTGACCTCGGGCCGTCGTGCTGCACCAAGGTCGTGCCCGCCGACGACCACGCGGCCGAGGGCACCGAGCTGGTGCTCGTCCTCGGCGGTGACGGCACGTTGCTGCGCGGCGCCGAGCTCGCCCGGCCGGCGCGCGTTCCGGTGCTGGGCGTCAACCTCGGGCGCGTCGGGTTCCTCGCGGAGGCCGACTCGGACGCGTTGCACGAGGCGGTCGGTCACGTGCTGGAGCGCGACTACTTCGTGGAAGAGCGCATGACGCTCGACCTGGTCGCGAAGGTCAACGGCGACGTCGTCGTGAAGACGTGGGCGCTCAACGAGATCAGCGTCGAGAAGCTGATCCGCGAACGCATTCTCGAAGTGGTCATCGAGGTCGACGGACGGCCCGTGTCGGCGTTCGGCTGCGACGGCGTGCTGTGTGCGACGCCGACGGGCTCGACGGCGTACGCGTTCTCCGCCGGCGGCCCCGTCGTGTGGCCGGACGTGCAGGCGATCCTGGTGGTGCCGAGCAACGCGCACGCGCTGTTCGCCCGCCCGCTGGTCGTGTCGCCGAAGTCGCACGTGGCGTTCGAGATCGAGTCGACCGGGCATCCGGCGGCGCTGTCCGCGGACGGGCGGCGCACGTTCGAGCTGCCGGCGGGCGCGCGGATCGAGATCGTGGAGGGTGCGGTGCCGCTCAAGGTCGTGCGGCTGCGCCAGGCTCCGTTCACGGACCGGCTGGTCGAGAAGTTCGATCTGCCGGTGAAGGGATGGCGGGGACCATCGGCAGGCTGACCGCGCCGCTCGGTGCGTCGGCACTCGCTCGTTACGGTGCCCGCGAAGAAATGTCGGACTCGACAAGTAAGGTTCGCCCTGTGCTGGCCGAGATGCGCATCAATGGCCTTGGCGTGATCGACGAGGCCACCCTTGAACTGGACCCCGGATTCACCGTCGTCACCGGTGAGACGGGCGCGGGCAAGACCATGGTCGTGACCGGGTTGCACCTGCTCGGCGGTGGCCGTGCGGAGGCGTCCCGCGTGCGCACCGGAGCCGACAAAGCGGTGGTTGAAGGCCGCTTCCAGGCTCCGGCGGGCAGCCCTGCCGCGAAGGTGGCGGAGGAGGTCGGCGGCGAGGCGGACGAGGACGGTTCACTGATCGCGATCCGCACCGTCGGCGCCGACGGCCGCTCCCGCGCGCACGTCGGTGGCCGCTCCGTGCCCGTCGGCGTGCTGTCCGAACTGGCGGAGCAGCTGATCGCCGTCCACGGCCAGAACGACCAGCTGCGCCTCATGCGTCCCACGGAGCAGCGCGGCGTGCTGGACCGCTTCGCCGGCGACGACGTGGGCGAGCCGCTGCGCGCGTACCAGGCCGTCCGCGAGGAGTGGCTGCGCGTGTCGGCGGAGCTTCGCGAGCGCACCGAACGCTCGCGCGAGCTGGCGCGGGAAGCCGACCTGCTGCGGCACGGCCTGACCGAGATCGACGCCGTCGACCCCAAGCCGGGCGAGGAAGGCGAGCTGCACGACGAGGCCCGCCGGCTCGCCGACGCGGACCAGCTCCGCGAGGCGGCCCAGGGCGCGCAGTTCGCGGTCAGCGGTTCGCTGGAGGGCGACCCGGACAACCCCGGCGCGCTGGGCCTGATCTCCGAAGCCGCGCGCCGCCTGTCCGCGTCCGAGGACCCGAAGCTGCGCGAGATGGAACCGCGGCTCGTCGAGGCGGCAACGCTGCTGGCCGACGTCGGCGCCGAGATCTCCGGCTACCTCGACCACCTCGAGGCCGACCCCGGCCGGCTGGAGCAGGTGCTGCAGCGCCAGGCCGAGCTGAAGGCGCTGACCCGCAAGTACGCCGCGGACGTCGACGGCGTGATCGCGTGGGCAGCCGACGCACGCGCTCGCCTGGACGGCCTCGACACCTCAGAAGAGGCGCTCACCGGCCTGGCCACGCGCCGCGACGAGCTGGCCGCGGAGCTGGCCTCGTTGGCCGAGCAGGTCACCGCGGCGCGCGTCGAGGCTGCCCTGGAACTCGGCAAGGCCGTCACCGAGGAGCTCGACGGCCTGGCGATGCCGCACGCGTCGGTCGAGCTGGCGGTTCGCCCCCGGCACGCGGAGTCCGGCGACGCGCAGGCGCTCAACGTCGGACGTTCGGTGCTGCACGCGGGCTCGTCAGGCGTGGACGACGTGGAGCTGCGCCTCATCTCGCACCCCGGCGCCCCGGCCCTGCCGGTGCACAAGGGCGCGTCCGGCGGCGAGCTGTCCCGCGTGATGCTCGCGCTGGAAGTCGTCCTGTCGCACTCCGACCCGGTGCCGACCCTCGTGTTCGACGAGGTGGACGCCGGCGTCGGCGGCCGCGCGGCCGTGGAGGTGGGCCGCCGTCTCGCCCGCCTCGCCCGCTCGCACCAGGTCATCGTCGTGACGCACCTGCCGCAGGTGGCGGCGTTCGCCGACCGGCACCTGGTGGTCGACAAGTCCGCCGACGGCACGTTCACGCGCTCCGCCGTGCGTCGGCTGGACGAGACGCAGCGCGTGGTCGAGCTGGCTCGGATGCTCGCGGGCATGGACTCGACCGACACGGGGCGGGCGCACGCCGAGGAGTTGCTCGCGGCGGCCAAGGCGGACAAGTCGTCGGCTCCGGTGGTGCGGCGCCGCAAGAAGAAGGCCTGAGAGGGACTCACTCGCTTTGGGCGAGGTGTGCCCGCGGAAAGCGCTGGCCCACGTCGTTCGTCGTCTCTTCTGGGGAGCGACCCCCAGACCCCCCGCGGGTTCGGGCGCTGGGCGCCCGAACGGGTTCTGGCCGCGCCACGCCTTAGGGATCTTCGGGCGGGTTCGGGGCGCGAGGGTGCCTGAGCGGGTTTGTGGTCGCGGGTGCCTTCGGGACCCTCGCCGGGGTCGCGGACGTGGTGTGGCTGGTGGCTTCTGATCGCGCCGTGTCTTCGGATCTTCGGTGGGATCGGGGCGGCGACGGTGCCTGAACAGGTTGTGGTCGCGTGTGCCTTGACTTCGGCGGGTCGGGGACGTGGTGTTCCTGGGGGTCCTGGTTGCGCCATGCCTTTGGATCTTCGATGGGACCGGGGCGCGACGGTGTCCGAACGGTTTGCGGTCGCGGGTGCCTTCGGCATCCTCGCCGGGGTCGCGGACGTGGTGTGGCTGGCTGGGAGGTGTTGCGTCTTGGCGAGAGCCTGATCTGGAGCCGGCTGGTGGCGGAAGTCGGTGCGCTTCTCCCCGACGTGGTGCAGGCAGTCGGCGCCGAGGTGATCAGGTGCCTTCCCCGCTCCGCCGTCACCCCCGAGGTTCGGCATGATGGGAACGTGACCGAGCCCCGGTCAGCGGACGCACACGGTGGTGCGGTGGAAGGTGGACCGGATCTGTGACCACGCGCCGGGTGTTCGGGGCGGTGCTGGTGCTCGTCGCGGCCGGGCTGGCGGTGGCGGCGACGTTCTTGTCCGCCTATGCCGTCCAGGTTCGGGTGCAGGGGCGGACGTTGCGGTACGAGGCCACGTCGTGGGTCACCGAGCGGGATGATTTCCGGGGTGCGCTCATGCTCGGGCCGATCGAGTTCGGCGAGCCGGCGGTGGGGGCCGCGCTGGTGATGGCGTTGGCGACGGTGCTGGCGTTTCGGATGCCGGCGGCTCGGGTCGGGTCGTTGCTCGGGGCCGGGCTGTTGACCGGGGTGGCCTGGTCGGCGGTTGCGAGTGTGCAGGGGACGGTCCAGAAGGTGCGTGAGCTCGAGTCGCCGGTGCCGTTCGACGTCGAGCAGGGCGACGGGGTGACCTTGCTGATCGTCGCGGCCGGGGTCGGGGTGGTGGCGGCGGTGTTGCACCAGGAGTTGCCGCGCAGAACCGCTGAGGTGCCCGCGGACGGGGTCGTGATCCACCAGATCGAGGGTGACGAGAGCGAGACGCCGCCGTACGGGTTCCCGGTGATCGTGGAGCCGCAGGAACCGAAGAAGGAACCACACGAGGAAAGCGACCCGCAGGAGCAGAAGAGTGATTGATCGGGGGAGGATCGCCGCGCTCTTGCTGATGCTGGGGGCAGGGCTGGCGGTCGTCGGGAGCTTCGAGGAGACCTACCGGACGATCTACCGCGGAATCGGGCCCGAGCGGACGTACACCACGAACATGTGGATCGTCGTCTCGTCGCCGCCGTCGCTCCTGCCGGAGAACGACGCCTACTACGCCGTCGGATGGCCCGTGATCGCGATGGCGGTGTTGATGGTGATGGCGGCAGTGCTCCTGCTGCTGCGCCGGAGCGGCACCGTCGCGAAGACGGTCGCGCTGGCGGCGGCGGGGGCGCTGGCCGGAGTCGTGCTCACGTACTGGGTGCAGGTGCGGCACGAGGAAGAGATGATGACTGACTGGCCGGCGCAGGGCGGGCCGACGGTGCAGTTGGACCTTCTCGTGGGCATGTACCTGTTGCTCGCGGGAGCGGTCATCGGACTGGTAGGTGCCGTACTCGCTCAACGGAAGCAGGAAGAGCAGCCGCAGGAACAAGAAGAAGACGTGGTCGTGCACCAGCTCGACGCAGACGACGACACGCCGCCGTTCGGGATCGCCATCCAGGAGCAGGACCAGGAGGCACGGTGATCGGAAGACCGACGGCGGTCGCGTTGATCGCGGCCGGGGTGGTGCTGACCGCGACGGCGCTGATCCTCCCGTGGTACTCGACCGCGTACGCGCCGAACGTCGAGGTGATCGTCCGGGCGTGGGGCACCGAGGTCGTCAACAAGCCAGGCGACTGGCCCGCCGGTGAGCTCTCGCCCTGGTACGGCCTGCCCATCGCGGCAACGGCCGCACTGCTCGTCGCCGGAATCTGGGTCAGCCGAGCCGCACTGGCCGGCGCCGCGGCACAACTGGGAGCCGTCGGCATCACCACTGCGCTCACCATCTCGGAACGCGGCCACGCCGTCGAGCAGCAGGGCGACTTCGCGATCGGCTTCGGCCTGGTCTTCCTCGCCGCAGGCACCCTCGTCGCTCTCACCGGCGCCGTCGCCGTTCAACGGGAGCCGAAATGAAACTCCTCAGCGCAGCGCTCCTCGTGCTGGCCGCCGCGGCCGCGGTCGTCGCGACGTTCCTGCCGTTCTCGGAGCTGCTGATCCGGCTGGCTCCCGACCAGCCGCAGACCGCCTACGTCACCACGGGCTGGAGCACCCACTTCGGGTCGACGAATGACGAGCACGGCCCGCTCTTCGGCATTCCGGCGGTAGCGGCCGCCGTGGCAACGCTCGTCGGCATCCGGTGGCGGAAAGTCGCATTCGCCGGAGCTGCCGCACTTGCCGGGGTCACCGGAATGCTGTTCGTGTATTTGCTGAACGCGATCAGCTTTCACAAGGCCGGCAACATCACCATCGATCCGGCGCTGGAAGCCGGATTCGGCAACGGCATCTGGGTGCTGATAGCGGCAACAATCCTCGCGTTTGGAGCCGTAGTAGTTCACCCCGACGACTGACCAGCAAGAATTGCCCGGCGTGCCTCACCTGTCGCGTGCGCACCGTGAGTCACTATCGGCGCATGAAGCTTTCCGGGTTGCTGAGCCGCACGAACCACGAACTTCCCGGTGTCACGGGCGTCGCGCGGGTTGATCGGCGCGCTAGTGACCTGGTGCGGCGCGTCAGTCCCGGTGATGTCGCCGTTTTCGACCTCGTCGACCTCGACCGGCGCACGGCGGAAGCGCTCGTCGCGGCCGAGGTGGTCGGTGTCGTGAACGCCTCGCCGTCGATTTCCGGGCGATTTCCCAATCTCGGACCGGAACTGCTGATCGAGGCGGGCATTCCGCTGATCGACAACGTTGGCGTGGCCGCCCTGCGCGAGATCAAGGACGGCGTCAAGATCCGGCTGCACGAGGGTGTCGTGTACGCCGGGGAACGCGAGCTCGCGAAGGGCGTCGAGCAGAACGCCGAGAGCATCGCCGACGCCATGATCGAGGCGAAGGCCGGCATGTCGGCGCAGCTGGAGGCCTTCTCCGCCAACACCATCGAGTTCCTCAGGCGCGAGAGGGCACTCGTGCTCGACGGCGTCGGCGTGCCCGAGGTCTACGTGCCGATGCGCGACCGGCAGGTGCTCGTCGTCGCAGGTGGACCGTCGCACGCGGAACAGCTGCGCAAGCTCCGCAAGTACATCCGCGAGTACCGGCCGGTGCTGATCGGGGTCGACACCGGCGCGGACACGCTGCACGACGCCGGGTACAAGCCGGACGTCATCGTCGGCGACCCCGACGGCATCGGCACCGCGTCACTGCGCGCGGCCACCGAGGTGGTCGTGCCCGCGCAGACCGACGGCCACGCGCCCGGCCTGCAGCGGATCCAGGACCTCGGCATCGGCGCGGTGACGTTCCCCGCGTCGGGCAACGCGGAGGACCTCGCGTTGCTGCTCGCCGAGGCCCACGGGGCGTCCCTGGTCGTCACGGTGGGGCTGCGCGCGACGTTGCGCGAGTTCCTCGACCGCGGGCACTCCGGTTCCAACCCCTCCACGTTCCTCACCCGGTTGAAGCTCGGCAGCAAGCTCGTCGACGGGGAGGCCGTCGCGACCTTGCATCGCAGCCGGGTGTCAATGGGCGTGATCGTTCTGCTGGTGGCCGCCGCGATCGTCGCCATGGTGGCGGCGCTTTCGGTGTCCGGCGTCGGTCACGTCTACGTCGACATCGTCGTCGACGCGTGGCAATCCGTCGTCAACTGGTTCAAGGGGTTCTTCTCGTGATCTCGCTGCGCTACCACATAGTTTCGATCACCGCGGTCTTCTTGGCCCTCGCGGTGGGTGTCGTGCTGGGGTCGACCGCGATCAGCGGGCGGCTGTTGTCGGGGTTGAGCGACGAGAAGAACTCGTTGGCACAGCAGGTGAACGACCTGCAGAACGACCGCAACGCGTTGAACGCCAAGCTGACCGAGGCGGACAAGTTCGCCGCGTCCGTCGGCCCGCTCGCGGTCAAGGACCGGCTCACCGACCGGACCGTCGTGCTCGTCACGACCTCGGACGCGCGTCCGTCCGATCGGGACGCGCTGAGCGGCCTGCTCAAGTCCGCCGGCGCCACCGTCACCGGTGAGATCCAGCTGACCGACGCGTTCGCCGACCCGTCCCGCGGCGACCAGCTCCGCGACCTCGTGGCACGGCTGCAGCCCGCCGGTTCGCAGCTGCCCACCGCCGGTGACCCCGGCACCCGCGCGGGCGGTTTGTTCGGCACGTTGCTGCTGCTCAACCCCGCCAACAACGAACCGCAGGCCTCCGCTGACGAGGCCGCCGCCGCGCTCGCCGGGCTGTCCAACGCGGGCTTCGTCAAGGCGACGTCGGGCGTGAAGCCCGCTCAGCTCGCGATCGTCCTCACCGGCGGCGCCGCGATCGGTGACTCGGCCGCGGACCGGGCCGCGACGATCGCCCGCTTCGCCACGCAGCTCGACCGGTCCGGCGCCGGCGTCGTGCTGGCGGGCGCGAACGGCTCGGCCAACGGCACGGGCGCGATCGGTGTGGTCCGCGCCGACACGAACGCGACGTCGATCCTGTCCACGGTGGACAACTCCGACACCCCGGCCGGTCAGGTCGTCGTGGTGATGGCGCTGCGCGAACAGCTGGAGGGCCGCTCCGGCCGTTACGGCGTGGCGGGCAACGCCGAGGCATCCTCGCCGGGCACCGCCGGCTAGCGCTCCCAGGCGCCGGGGAACCGCGTCGTGAGCAGTTCGAACGCTTCCGGCGTGCGGGCGCAGGCCCACAGCCACGCGCGGTCGTCCTCGCGGATGATCACGTCGTCGGAGACGAACCACCGGCTGAGAGGATTGTTCAGCGGCAGGAGAGTGAAGTGCTCTTCGAGCAGGGGGACGTCCGCATCGGACCTCTCCCTGTCCGCTGTCTCGCCGCCGTCGCCGAACACCGCCATGGTCAGCACCAGCTCCACACACGCCAGCGAGAAGCGCGACATCCACGGCTTCCACGGGTACTGGTACTTGTCCTGTGAGTCGGTCCTGACCAGCACTTCCGGGTCGTCACCGGCGAGCGGTACTCCCCAGGCCTCGACCCACTGGTCGCTGCGGAAGACGAGGATCTCGCGGTCCAGCCGCAGCTCGGCCGGCGCGAGCAGGCGGTCGTGGTTGCTCGTCACCTCCGGCCGTTTGCCGAACAACGCCAGCGCCTCTTTCAACGCCTCCGGGAGGCCGACTCCGAGCCGGTCCTCGGCTTCGGCGAGCTCCCGGCGGCTCCAGCCGTCCTGAGGCCCGATCGGCTCCGTCCACGTGGCCGCGAAACTCTCGATGAATCGCCACGCCGCGGAACGGTCGTGCACGGCTCTTGCAGCGCTCCCTGCCACGTCGAAGGTCACGTGACAACGATTCCTGATCTCGGCCTGTGCCGTGGGATGTTCGGGGAAACCCCTCACTGCGCCGATCGGGTGATGTGATCTGCCGGGTCGTGGTGCGCTGAGTGACCGGCGGCGTGTTAGCGTTATGGCCCGTGGATAGGGGGATTTACCCCCACGATTTTCACGGGAGCCCCGTTGGTGCAGCAGGCACGTACGACCAAGCACGTCTTCGTCACGGGAGGCGTCGCGTCTTCCCTGGGCAAGGGGCTCACCGCCTCCAGCCTCGGCCAGTTGCTCACCTCGCGCGGCCTGCGGGTAACGATGCAGAAGCTCGACCCGTACCTGAACGTCGACCCCGGCACGATGAACCCGTTCCAGCACGGCGAGGTCTTCGTGACCGACGACGGCGCGGAGACGGACCTCGACATCGGCCACTACGAGCGGTTCCTCGCGCGGGACCTGAGCGGCGACGCGAACGTCACCACCGGCCAGGTGTACTCCGAGGTCATCGCCAAGGAGCGGCGCGGCGAGTACCTGGGCGACACGGTGCAGGTCATCCCGCACATCACCGACGAGATCAAGCGCCGCATCCGCGCGATGGCCGAGCCGGACACCGACGGCGTCACGCCGGACGTGGTCATCACCGAGGTCGGCGGCACGGTCGGTGACATCGAGTCGCTGCCGTTCCTCGAGGCGTGCCGCCAGGTCCGTCACGACGTCGGCCGCGACAACGTCTTCTTCCTGCACGTCAGCCTGGTCCCGTACCTGGCGCCGTCCGGTGAGCTGAAGACCAAGCCGACGCAGCACTCCGTCGCGGCGCTGCGCAACATCGGTATCCAGCCCGACGCGATCGTGTGCCGCGCGGACCGGGAGATCCCGGACGCGCTCAAGCGCAAGATCGGCCTGATGTGCGACGTCGACACCGACGCCGTCGTCGCGGCCGTGGACGCGCCGTCGATCTACGACATCCCGAAGGTCCTGCACGCCGAGGGCCTCGACGCGTACGTCGTGCGCCGCCTCGACCTGCCGTTCCGCGACGTCGACTGGACCGTGTGGGGCGACCTGCTGGAGCGCGTGCACAACCCCGTCGAGACGGTGAAGATCGCGCTCGTCGGCAAGTACGTCGACCTGCCGGACGCCTACCTGTCGGTCACCGAGGCGCTGCGTGCGGGCGGTTTCGCGCACCACGCCAAGGTCGAGATCAAGTGGGTGCCGTCGGACGAGTGCCAGACGGCCGAGGGTGCGGCGCGGGCGCTGTCCGGCATGGACGCGGTGCTGATCCCCGGCGGGTTCGGCGTGCGCGGCATCGAGGGCAAGATCGGCGCGCTGAAGTACACCCGCACGCGCGGTGTGCCGACGCTCGGCCTGTGCCTCGGCCTGCAGTGCATGGTGATCGAGGCGGCGCGCAACCTCGCGGGCATCGAGGACGCGAACTCCAGCGAGTTCGAGGAGACCGGTTCGCCGGTCATCTCCACGATGGCCGACCAGGAGGACGTCGTCGCCGGCCAGCGCGACATGGGCGGCACGATGCGGCTCGGCGCGTACATCGCGAAGCTCACGCCGGGCTCGGTGGTCGCGAACGCCTACGGTGCGACCGAGGTGTCCGAGCGGCACCGGCACCGTTACGAGGTCAACAACGCCTACCGCGGCAAGCTCACCGACGCCGGCCTGGTGTTCTCCGGCGTGTCGCCGGACGGCCGCCTGGTCGAGTTCGTCGAGCTGCCGGCCGACGTGCACCCGTTCTACGCGGCCACGCAGGCGCACCCGGAGCTCAAGTCCCGTCCCACGAAGCCGCACCCGCTGTTCGCGGCGTTCGTGAAGGCCGCGATCGACTACCGGGTCGCCGACCGCCTGCCGCTCACCGCTGGAGCGTCGAAGTGACTTCTCCCCGGCACGACTTCCGGACGGTTTCCAGCGAGGACGTGCACGTCGGGAAGATCCTGGCGCTGCGCGTCGACGACGTCGAGATGCCCGGCGGCGGCACGGCCAAGCGCGAGGTCGTCGAGCACACCGGCGCGGTCGCGGTCGTGGCGGTGGACGCCGAAGGTCAGGTCACGCTGATCCACCAGTATCGGCACCCGCTGGGGCGGCACCTGTGGGAGCTGCCCGCGGGCCTGCTCGACCACGACGGCGAGGCGCCGGTCGTGGGGGCGCGCCGGGAGCTGGCCGAGGAGGTCGGGCTCGCCGCAGAGCAGTGGCACGTGCTGGTCGACGTCGCCGCGTCGCCGGGCTTCACCGACGAGGTCGTGCGGGTGTTCCTGGCGCGTGGGCTGTCCGAAGTGGACCGCGACGTGCAGGGCGAGGAGGAGGCGGACCTGGAGGTCCACCGCTTCCCGGTCGAAGAAGCCGTGCAGATGGTGCTGGCGGGCGACATCGTCAACGCGTCCTCCGTCGCCGGGCTGCTCGCGGCCCGCGAGGTGCTGGACGGCCGGGTCGAGCCTCGTCCGGCCGACGCGCCGTTCCGCGACAAACCGACGCGGTTCGTCGCGCGCAAGAAGTAAGTTGGGCTGATGCAGACGTTGAAGGGTGCCTTCGCACGAGTGAAGGCACCCTTTGCCGTTTTCGCGCTGGGTGGCGCGGGCGCGGTGGTGCTGCTGTTCGTCGACCCCAACAAGCCCGGCAACCTGCTGCCCAAGTGCCCGTTCAACTGGCTGACCGGGCTCAACTGCCCTGGATGCGGTGCCACGCGAATGGTGCACGCGTTGCTGCACGGGGATGTCGTCGGCGCGTTCCACTACAACGCGGTGTTGCTCGCGTTGGGCGTGCCGCTGGCCGTGTGGCTGTTCGCGCGGTGGACTCGCGACAAGTGGACTGGCGAACGGCGATCCGTGCCGAAGTCGATCGGTGTCGCCGTTCTCGTGGTTGGCGCTGTGTGGGGCGTGGCCCGGAACCTGGCCGGGATCTAAGCTCGCCGCATGGCCGGTCTGCAGCACACCGTTGTCATCGCTGCCCCTCCCGAGCGCGTCTGGGCCGTTCTGGTCGACGTGGAACGCTGGCCGGAGCGGATCCCGACGGTCGACTCCGTGGAGCGGCTCGACGACGGACCGCTGGCCGTCGGCTCGCGCACCCGGTTGCGGCAGCCGCGGTTCTCCCCAGCGGTGTGGACGGTCACCGAGCTGACCGACGGGGCGTCGTTCACCTGGGAGTCGAAGACGTCCGGCGTCACCGTCGTCGCCTCGCACAACGTCGAGCAGCACCCGGACGGAAGCCGGCTCACGCTCGCACTCACCGTGTCCGGTCTGCTGGCCGGAGTCGGGTGGCTGATGACCAAGTCGCTGACCACGCGGTACGTCGAGACGGAGGCCGCCTCGATCAAGGCGGCCGCCGAGAGTTCCTAGTGCCGCACTAGTCGCGGAGCTTGCGACCCTGCGCGTCCGTGCCGCCGTTGACCAGGATGATGATCCCGTCGATCAACGACCAGATGCCGCAGCCGCCGCAGGTGAGCAGCTGGGCGACGGCGATGCCGACGTGGCCGGTGTAGAAGCGGCCGATGCCGAGGTTGCCGAGGAACAGCTGCAGCACGCCCGCGGCGATCTTCGACTTGTCCGACAGCGGCAGCCCGGTGATCGGGTCGTAGCCGTACGGGGCGGCCGGGTTCGGGTAGCCCATGCCGGGCGGCGGACCGGCGAACTGCGGCTGCGGACCGGTGGGCGGCGGGTAGTACGGCTGCGTGGGCTGGGGCGCGAAGCCCGGTGGCGGCGGGGGCACGGCGGTGAACGGCACCGATGGCGGCGCGAGGAACGGCGGGTGCGGCTGCGGCAGGTCGCGGAACAGCTCGGCCAGCTCGTAGTAGGACTGCGCGGCGGACGCGCGGTTCACCCGGTTCTGGTACTCGCCGATGTCGAGCCGCGCCAACGCGAAGTGGTCGTTGAGCGCGGTGATCGCCTCTTCGCGCTGCTGGTTGCCGATGCGCTGCTGCTCCGGCCCGAATGGTTCTGACACGGCTCAGCACGTTATCCGATGCAGCAGATCGATATCGGGAATACGCTGCGACGATGCTGGTCGGTGTCCCAAAGGAGATCAAGAACCACGAGTACCGCGTCGCGATCACGCCGGCCGGTGTGGTGGAGCTGGTGAGCCGCGGGCACTCGGTGGTGATCGAGCACGACGCCGGAGCGGGCTCTTCTTTCCCGGACCACGAGTACGTCGCGGCCGGCGCGCGGATCGCGGCGACGGCCGACGAGGTGTGGGCGACCTCGGATCTCGTGCTGAAGGTCAAGGAGCCGATCGAGCCCGAGTACCACCGGATGCGGCGGGACCAGGTGCTCTTCACGTACCTGCACCTCGCGGCGAGCGCGGAGTGCACCAAGGCGATCGCTGACGCCGGCATCACCGCCATCGCCTACGAGACGGTGCAGCTGCCGGACGGGTCGTTGCCGTTGCTGGCGCCGATGAGCGAGATCGCCGGGCGGATGGCGGCTCAGGTCGGCGCGCACTGCCTGGAACGGGCGCAGGGCGGGCGGGGTGTGCTGCTGGGTGGCGCTCCCGGAGTCGCGGCGGGCAAGGTCGCGGTGATCGGTGCCGGCGTGGCGGGCATGAACGCGGCGACGATGGCGATCGGCATGCAGGCCGAGGTGGTCGTGCTGGACACCAACGTCAACCGGTTGCGGCAGATCGACTTCACCTACCGCGGGCACCTGCAGACGATCGCGTCGAACGTCTACGAGGTCGAGAAGGCGTGCTGCTGGGCGGATCTGGTGATCGGCGCCGTGCTCGTGCCGGGGGCGAAGGCGCCGAAGCTCGTCAGCAACGAACTGGTGTCCCGAATGCGTCCTGGCAGTGTGCTCGTGGACATCGCGGTGGATCAGGGCGGCTGTTTTGAGGACACCCGGCCGACGACGCACGACTCACCTACCTATCGTGTGCACGACTCCGTGTTCTACTGCGTCGCGAACATGCCGGGCGCGGTGCCCAACACGTCGACGTACGCGCTGACGAACGTGACGCTGCCGTATGTGCTTGCGTTGGCGGACAAGGGTTTTGACCGGGCTGTGGCGGAGGATCCCGCGCTGGCGAAGGGCGTCAACGCGCGTGACGGCGAGATCGTGTTGGAAGGGCTGGCGTGATTGCAGATCTGGTGGCGAGCTATCTCGACCACCTCGCCGTGGAACGCGGCACCGCTCGCAACACGCTCGACTCCTACACCCGCGACCTGCGCAGGTACACCGAGCACCTGGAGTCCGTCGGCATCACGGACCTGAGCGCGGTGACCGAGATCCACGTGAGCGAGTTCCTGGCGGCCTTGCGGGAGAGCGGGCTCGCGGCGTCGTCTGCCGCACGGACGTTGGTCGCCGTGCGCGGGTTGCACCGCTTCGCGCATCGTGAAGGCGTTGTGCCGCATGACGCCGCACGGGCCGTGCATCCGCCGTCGCCGCCGAAGAGGTTGCCAAAAGCATTACCCGTCAATGATGTTCTGACGCTGCTCGACAACGTGGCGAACCTCAGGGACAAGGCGCTGCTGGAGCTGTTGTACTCGACCGGCGCCCGGATTTCCGAGGTGGTCGGGCTGGACGTGGACGACGTCGACGCGGCCGAACGCACGGTGCTGCTCGACGGAAAAGGCGGAAAACAGCGGCTGGTTCCGGTCGGGCGACCGGCCTTGGCCGCGGTGGACGCGTACCTGGTTCGAGCGCGCCCTGCGTTGGCAGCCAAGGGACGTGGCACGCCGGCGTTGTTCTTGAACGCACGCGGCGGGCGGCTCTCCCGGCAGAGCGCGTGGACCGTGTTGAAGACCGCCGCGGAGGAGGCTGGGATCACCGCCGCGGTGTCGCCGCACACGTTGCGACATTCGTTCGCCACCCATCTGTTGGAAGGGGGTGCGGACGTTCGGGTGGTGCAAGAACTTCTCGGGCACGCATCGGTTACGACCACTCAGGTGTACACACTGGTAACCGTTACGACTTTGAGGGAGGTCTACGCAACTGCACACCCTCGGGCCACTGGAACATGAGGCTTCCACGGGTACGGTGGGCAGGTGCCGAACTTGGACGAGCCGTCCCCACAGGCCATCGATCTCGCCGCTGTGCTGCACGCGCTGAGCGACCCGACCCGGCTCGCGGTCGTGCGCCAGATCCAGTCGAGCGGTGAGCGGTTGTGCGGGGCCTTCGAGGTTGACGTCGCGAAGTCGACCCTCTCCCAGCACCTGCGCGTGCTGCGCGAAGCTGGCATCACCCGAACACGCTGCCGGGGCAACCAGCGCTGGGTGTCGCTGCGTCGTGATGACCTGGATCTTCTCTTCCCGGGCCTGCTCGACGTGGTGCTTTCCGCTGCTGAGCGGCGCACACGAGCGGATGTTCCTGCCTAACAAAGTCTTGACAAACACCGGCGAGGCGCGTTGCCGCTCGCACGGGTGCGGCCTAGGCTGCGCCCCGAGAGACGACTACGACCAGTGAGGGAACGCCAGCCATGTCGACACCGGAGCACGCTTTCGCGCCCCGTGCCGATCTGAACCTGGCCCCGCACGCCGCGCCGGTGGACGACGTTGCTCAGGAACAGGTCGACGGCATCGGCCCGACCGGTCGCCCGCGCCGCCACATCCCGGATCCGCCGCCGCTGCTGCACCACGGCCCGGCGAAGATCCTCGCTGTGTGCAACCAGAAGGGCGGCGTCGGCAAGACGACGTCGACCATCAACCTGGGCGCGGCGCTGGCCGAGTACGGCAGACGGGTGCTGCTCGTCGACTTCGACCCGCAGGGCGCGCTGTCCGTGGGCCTCGGCGTGCACCCGCACCAGCTGGAAACCACGATCTACAACGTCATCATGGAAGGCGACACCGCCGTCCGCGACGTCATCCGCAAGACCATGGTCGACGACATGGACCTGCTGCCGAGCAACATCGACCTCTCCGCGGCCGAGATCCAGCTCGTGTCGGAGGTGGGCCGCGAACACACTTTGGTGCGGACCCTTCGTCCCGTAATCGACCACTACGACTACGTGCTGGTCGACTGCCAGCCCTCGCTCGGCCTGCTCACGGTGAACGCCCTCGCGGCCGCGGACGGAGTGCTGATCCCGCTCGAGTGCGAGTTCTTCTCGCTGCGCGGGGTGGCGCTGCTCATCGACACCATCGAGAAGGTCAAGGAACGGTTGAACCCCAAGCTCAACATCACCGGCATCCTCGCCACGATGTACGACCCGCGCACGCTGCACTCACGCGAGGTCATGGCCCGCGTCGTGGAGGCGTTCGGCGACATCGTGTTCGACTCGGTCATCAACCGCACGGTCCGCTTCCCGGAGACGACCGTCGCGGGCGAGCCGATCACGCGGTGGGCCCCGCGGTCCTCCGGCGCCAACGCGTACCGCGCGCTGGCTCGCGAGGTGATCGCCCGGTGAACCGTCGCCCTTCACTGCCGGGGGCGGCCGAGCTGTTCCGGCTGACCGCTGCACCCTCGGAAGTCTCGGAAGTCTCGGAATCGGTCGAGCCGCCTGCTCAGCGTCGTGGTTCCGGTCGCACCAAGCACACCACGAAGATCACGGTGTACGTGTCCGACGAGGAGCTGCTCGCCCTGGAGCAGGCGCGGCTCGCGTTGCGCGGCTCCCACGGCCTGGGCGTCGACCGCGGGCGCGTGGTGCGCGAGGCGATCGCCATCGTGCTGGACGACCTCGAGACGCACGGTGACGCGTCGCTGCTGGTACGCAGGTTGCGCGAGCAGTGACAGAGGAAGTTCCCGCTTCGGATGCTCCGGTTGACGACGGCAAGTTCAAGGTCAGGCTCACGAACTTCGAGGGCCCGTTCGACCTGCTGCTGCAGCTGATCTCCCAGCACACTTTGGACGTCACCGAGGTGGCGTTGCACCAGGTCACCGACGACTTCATCGGGCACATCCGCGCCATGGGGGACTCGTGGGACCTCGACGAGACCACCGAGTTCCTGGTCATCGCGGCCACGTTGCTGGACCTGAAGGCGGCCCGGCTGCTGCCTCAGGGTGACGTCGAGGACGAGGACGACCTGGCGCTGCTGGAGGCCCGTGACCTGCTGTTCGCGCGACTGCTGCAGTACCGGGCGTACAAGCAGGTGGCGGCGCTGTTCGCCGAGTTGGAGCAGGGTGCCTACCGGCGGTATCCGCGGTCGGTGTCGCTGGAGCCGCGGTTCGAAGGGCTGCTGCCCGAGGTGATGCTCGGCGTGACGCCTGATCGGTTTGCCCTGATCGCGGCGGCGGCGTTCCGGCCGAAGCAGAAGCGGACGTTGTCGGTCGCGCACATCCACCAGCACAAGGTGTCGATCCGCGAGACGGCGGACCTGCTGCGGTCCTTGCTGATCGAGCGCGGGACGGCGTCGTTCGCGGAGATCGTCGCCGAGTGCACCGAGACCATGGAGGTCGTTGCCCGGTTCCTGGCGCTGCTGGAGCTGTACCGGGAGAAGTCGCTGGCCTTCGAGCAGGAGGATCCGCTCGGGCCGCTGCAGGTGACGTGGGTTGGTGGGACGTTGGAGGAAGCGCAGGCGCAGGTGCACGCCGGCGATGAGGACGAGGATTACGGCGGATGAGCGAGCCAGTGGTGGGGCCGGACGCGGCTGAGGTGCGGAACCCGGGACCGGCGTTCGACGGGGACGGGGACACCGCCGCCGTGCCGGAGGCTGCCGAGCCCGCTGAAGTCGACTCGGCCGGCGCGGGGGTCCCCCCGGTTTCCAGTCTATCGAGTGACACCGACGAAAACGGCACGTCAGAGGCCGAGGCTGTGGACAACTTCGAGGCTGAGCAGGACGCTGACGCTGAGCGTGAGCCGGGTGCGGACCCCGCCGTCGAGCGCGAGCCCGAGCCGGGTGCCGAGCGCGAGCCGGAAGCCGAGCCCGCCGTCGACACCGAGCCGGAGCCGGAAGCCGACCCCGACGCCGCCACCCTCGAAGCCCAGCTCCTCGCCGCCGCCCCCGAAGAAGCGATCGAGGACTCAGGCCTCCCCGACCTGACCGACGACGCCGTGTTCGAGGCCGCGCTGGAGTCCGTGCTCCTCGTGGTGGACAGCCCGATCGCGGAAGACCAGCTCAGCAGTGCCCTTGAGCAGCCGGTTAAGCGAATCAAGGAGGCACTACGTAGACTCTCCACCCGGTACACCGAGTCCGGCAGTGGCATCGACCTGCGCAGGGCGGGAGACGGCTGGCGGTTCTACACGCGCGACCGGTACGCCCCGTTCGTGGAGAAGCTGCTGCTCGACGGCCAGCGCGCGAAACTCACCCGCGCGGCCCTGGAGACGCTCGCGGTGATCGCCTACCGGCAGCCCGTCACGAGGGCCCGGATCGCGGCGGTGCGCGGCGTCAACGTCGACGGTGTGATCCGGACCCTGGTCGCACGGGGGCTCATCGAGGAGACGGGCACGGACAGCGACACGGGTGGGATCCTGTACCGCACGACCGAACTGTTCCTGGAGCGGTTGGGGCTGTCGTCGCTGCACGACCTGCCGCCAATCGCGCCGCTGCTGCCCGAAGTGGATGCGATCGACGATGTCTGAGAACGAGGGCGTGCGCCTGCAGAAGGTGCTCGCGCAGGCGGGGATCGCCTCCCGCCGTGCTTCGGAGGAGCTGATCGACCAGGGCCGCGTCCAGGTCGACGGCAAGATCGTGCGCGAACAGGGGCGGCGGATCGACCCCGAGACCGCTGTCGTCCACGTGGACGGCGTGCGGGTGCAGATCCGCGAGGACGTCGTGACGATCGCGCTGAACAAGCCGTTCGGCATGCTGTCCACGATGGAGGACGACCTGGGTCGGCCGTGTGTCGGCGACCTGGTGCGCAACCGCAAGGAGCGCCTGTTCCACGTCGGCCGCCTCGACGCGGAGACCGAGGGGCTGCTGCTGCTCACCAACGACGGCGAGCTCGCCCACCGGCTGATGCACCCCAGCTACAACGTCATGAAGACCTACCTCGCCGAGGTGCCAGGCCCGGTCGAGAAGGGTCTCGGCAAGAAGCTCAAGGCGGGCATCGAGCTGGAGGACGGCCCGATCAAGGTCGACTCCTTCAAGCTCATCAGCGCGGTCCCCGGCAAGGCCCTGGTCGAGGTGATCCTGCACGAGGGACGCAAGCACATCGTGCGGCGGCTGCTCGAGCACGTGGGTTACCCGGTGCAGTCGTTGGTGCGCGTCGCGGTCGGTGACGTGTCGCTCGGCAACCAGCGGCCCGGCTCGATGCGCGTCCTCAACCGCCAGGAAGTCGGCGGTCTTTACAAGCTGGTCGGTCTCTGAGTTTCTGAGTAACGTGCCCCTCCGGCCCCCGAGTCCGGAGGGGCACTCTCTCTGGCGATCCCCCGATCACCACCTGCAACGCAAACGCTACGGCGCACACGTTGTAAGGGGTCGGCCATGCAGTTTGAACAACACGACGTGGACAATCGGTCACAGGGGGAGACCGACATGCCACGCACCGAACGTCCGCTGGAAAGCGAAGACACCGAGCTCGGCCGGTTCGCCGGGGATCTCCGCAGGCTGCGGGACAAGGCGGGCAAACCGTCGTATCGAGAGCTCGCTTCACGCGCGCATTACTCGGCGGCCACGCTGTCCGACGCCGCCGGCGGCAAGAAGCTGCCGACGCTCGCCGTGACCCTGGCCTACGTCAAGGCCTGTGACGGTGACGAGCAGGAGTGGGAACAGCGGTGGCGCGCCATCGCCGCGCCGCCCGAGCCCACAGCAGACGCGCCCTACGTGGGGCTCAAGGCGTTCCAGCGAGAGGACGCCGACCGGTTCTTCGGCCGCGAGAAGCTCACCGCGAAGCTCGTCGACCTGGTGCTGAGCCGCCCGCTCGTCGGCGTGTTCGGCGCGTCCGGTTCCGGCAAGTCGTCCTTGCTGCGGGCGGGCCTGCTCCCGCGTCTGGACAACGCCCTGATCTTCACGCCCGGCGTGCACCCGGTCGACGAGTGCGCCGTCCGGCTCGCCCAGGCGACCGGCCACTCGGCGGTGGTCCTGCGCTCCGAGCTCACCGACCCGGCAGGGCTCGGCCTGATCGCCCGGCAGCACGACCTCGTGCTGGTGATCGACCAGTTCGAGGAGGTCTTCACCCTGTGCGGGCCCGAGCAACGCGACTGGTTCGTCCGGGCCCTCGCAGCCGCGCCGAAGGTCGTCCTCGGTGTCCGCGCCGACTTCTACGGTCACGTCGGCCGTCATCCGGAGCTCGTCGAGGCGCTGGAAGGCGCGCAGCTCCTCGTCGGGCCCATGACCACCGACGAGCTCCGTCGCGCGATCGTCGAACCCGCCCAGCACGTCGGTGCCACCGTCGAGTCCGCCCTGGTCACCCGCCTCGTCGCCGACGTCGCGGGCCAGGCGGCAGCACTTCCGCTCGTGCAGCACGCGCTCGTCGAGACCTGGCACCGCCGTCGCGGCATGACGCTGTCGCTCGTCGGCTACGAGGAGGCGGGCGGCGTCGAGCACGCCATCGCCCGCACTGCGGAGGCCGTCTACTCCCAGCTCACCGAGGAGCAGCAGCAGATCGCGCGCCGGACGTTCCTGCGCCTCATCGCGCTCGGTGAGGGGACCGAGGACACCAAGCGCCGTGCCGCCCGTGCGGACCTCGACGCCGAGGTGCTCGAACGGCTGGCCGCCGCCCGCCTCGTCACTCTCACCGAACAGCACGCGGAGCTGACCCACGAGGCGTTGATCCGCTCCTGGCCGCGCCTGCGCGACTGGATCGCCGAGGACCGCAACGCCCTGCGCGTGCACCACCAGCTCACCGAGGCCGCGGCAGAGTGGGACGGCGACCGCGACCTCCTCTACAAGGGCGCGCGGCTCGCCCAGGCCGGGGAGCTCGACCCTGAGTCGCTCACCGAACCCGAACGCGCCTTCCTCACCGCCAGCCAGGCGGACGGACGTCGCCGCGTCCGTCGCACTCGAGTGGTGGTGGCGGTCCTCTCGGTGCTGGTCCTGCTGTTGGCGGGCACTGTCGTGTTCGCCGGCCAGCAGGCCCGCGAGGTGTCCCGGCAACGAGATGTCGCCGTCGCGGCGAGCGCGGCCGCCGAGGCGCGGCGGATGGCGTTGCTGCCGACGGACTCGGGCCAGGCCGTGCGCCTGGCGCTGGCCGCGTACCAGGTGGCGCCCACCGAAGCGAACCGCGACGCGCTGCTCTCCGTCGACGCGACGGGACGGCGCGAGCGGCTGGACGTTTCCTCGGGGCCGGGAACTCGCTTCACCAAGCTCGACGGGGGCCGCCTCTTCGCGACCTTCGACGGCTTCAACCTCGAATCGCCGCTGTGGGATCTCCGCGACCACGGCACGGGCCGGTTCCAGGGGGTCATGTCGATACGTCCGGTCCTCGTCAGCGACGACGACCGCCGCGCGATCGCAGCTACGGTCCAGGGTCCCGAACTGGTGGACATCACCAACCCGCTCAGCCCGCGCACCCTCGCCGCGGTTCCGGCCAACGCCAACTTCGAGGTCGCTCTCACGTCGAACAGCGCGCTGGACACGTTCGCGGGCCTCGTCACGACCGGCAAGGCCATCAACGACTTCAAGGCCAAGGTCTGGCGGTACTTCGGCACCGGCGAGCTGCGTGAGATCACCGTCCCCGGCGACCGGTCACCCATGGCTCTGCGGATGTCACCGGACGGTCGCGTTCTCGCCGTGTTGCGGTCGGATCCCGGATCTGTCGAGCTCTGGCGGCTCGACGGTGACGAGATCCACCGGGTGCACGAGTCCGTGACGCAGGTGTCCTGGCGGCCCGCCCGGTTCAGCGCGGACGGCAGGTTCCTCCTGCTGGTCAACTCAGCGGAGGGTCAGGTGCAGGTGTGGGACGTCGCCGACCCCGCGAAACCGGTGGCGCGGGCCGAGATTCCCACCCTGCCCCGCGCCGAGCCCATGGTCGAGTTCGGCCCTGACGGCCACCAGGTGCTGCTCGGCACGGACCGGGCCGTGCACGTCTGGGACTTCGCACAGCAGGGCAAGCCCGTGCGGGTCGCCTCGTTCGAGAACTTCCCGGACAACGTCACCGCGATCGACCATTGGTCGCCGCCGTACGGGTTCGTCGCGCTGACGGAGGGGAACATCTGGTTGCTGCGCACGGACGTCGGCGAGGTGGTCAGGAACCTGTGCCTGGGCGGCGCAGAGCTGTCCGACGGGGACTGGGCGAAGTACTTCCCCGATGTCGCGCGGGTGCCCGTGTGCTGACATCGGGCGCCGACGGGAGGCCGAGGTAGTCGGCGTGCAGCTCCAGCAGTCGCGGATCGTCGTGGAGCCTGCCTCGGTACCAGCCGTCGCCGACACACGCCTCGACGTAGAACCTCGTTCCTTCTGGGACGAGGTTCAGCGGTTCGCCGGGCCACGTCACCAGGACACCGCGGGTGGTCTCGCAGACCATCCGGGCCGACGCGACTGAGTCGATCAACATAACTGCCGAATCTAGGCTCGGGTTCGTTGTGCGCGGCCGTTGTTCTCAGGTTGACAACAAGCTGTTTACAGAGGACCGGAGAAGGCTGAGCCGTGGGTGGCGCTTGGGTGGGGCCACCCACGGACACTCCGGCGCTGGTTCGGGGCGAAAGCACCGGGCTCGTCCCCATGGACAGACGTTAAGACGAACGGGTTGTTCACGGTCAGGTGTTGGCCGCTGAACAAAGTTCTCTGAACAATGACGGGATGCCGAGACGGGAACGCCCTCTCGACCAGGGCGAGAGCGGTCTCCTGCAGTTCGCCGCGGACCTGCGCCGGCTGCGGGAGCGGGCGGGCAGTCCTACCTACCGGGAGCTGAGCCGGCGGGCGCACTACTCGGCGGCCGCGTTGTCGGAGGCGGCGGGCGGGCGGAAGCTGCCCAGCCTCGCGGTGACGAAGGCGTACGTGAAGGCGTGCGACGCCGACCCGGAGGAGTGGACGCGGCGCTGGCGCGAGGTCGCCGAGTCCGAGCCGCACGGGGGCAACGACAGTCCGTACGTGGGGCTGGCGATGTTCCAGCCGGACGACGCGCCGAAGTTCTTCGGGCGCGAGCGGTTGACGGCGGAGCTGCTCACCACGAAGAACCGCTTCACCGGCGTGTTCGGACCGTCCGGAGTGGGCAAGTCGTCGCTGCTGCGGGCCGGTCTGATCGCTCGGACGCGGGAACCCGTGCTGCTGTTCACTCCCGGCGCGGATCCCGTGGAGGAGTGCGCGATCGCGCTTGCCCGGCTGACTGGTGAAGACGCCGTCGAGCTGGCCGACGAGCTGCGCGATCCGGCGACGTTGGCGCGCAAGCACCGGCACCTCGTGGTCGTCGACCAGTTCGAGGAGCTGTTCACGTTGTGCCGCAGCGAAGAACTGCGCACGTGGCTCATCACGGCACTCACGCGCTGTACGAAGGTCGTCATCGGCGTGCGGGCCGACTACTACGGTCATTGCGCGCAATATCCGGAGCTCGTCGAGGCGCTGAACGGCGGCCAGGTCATGGTCGGCGCGATGACGCCCGACGAGCTGAGGCTCGCGATCACCGAACCCGCTGCCGTCGCGGGCGCCAAGGTCGAAGCGGCACTGCTGGCTCGCCTGATGGCCGACGCGGTGGGCCAGGCAGCGGTGTTGCCGTTGCTGTCCCACGCGCTTGCGGAGACCTGGCAGCACCGCCGCGGGATGACGTTGACGCTCAACGGCTACGAGGAGGTCGGCGGCCTCGAACACGCCGTCGCCCGCACCGCGCAGGAGGTCTTCGACGGTTTCACCTCGAGGCAGCAGGCACAGGCGCGCAGGATTCTGCTGCGGTTGGTGACCGTCGAGGACACCAAACGTCGCGCCCACATGGACGAGCTCGAAGCCGACGACGAAGTTCTGCAGGCGTTGACAGCCGCCCGGCTCGTCGTCATCGACCGCGACGGCGTCGAGCTGGCGCACGAGGCGTTGATCCGCAGCTGGCCCACGTTCGGCGAGTGGATCGAACAGGACCGCGAGAACATCAAGGCACAGCGCGAACTCACGCACGCCACGCAGACCTGGGAGTCGCTCGACCGCGACCCCGGTGCCCTGTTCCGCGGCCGCCGGCTGACCACCGTGCCGGCCGGACTTTCCCTGAACTCCAAGGAACGCGCGTTCCTGGCCGCAAGTCTTGCCGCCGAAGAAGAGTTCTCCGCGAGCACCCGAAGACGCACGCGCCGCCATCGCCAACTGCTTGCCGCGCTGGTAGCTCTGCTCGTCGTCGCCGCCAGCTCGACCGTCTTCGCCTTGCAGGCCAACAAGACCGCCGCCGAACAACGCACCGCCGCCGCCGTTCTGAAGGCCGTCGGCGAGGCCGCGGTCCTGCGTTCGACGAACCCCGTGCTGGCTCAGCAGGTGGCGCTCGCCGCCTACCAGCTGATGCCGTTGTCCCAGGCGCGCAACGGCTTGCGTCAGGAAGAGGTGCCCACCCAGGTCCTGCGCGCGGCTCAGTCCGAAGTCACCGCACTCGTCGTCGGCCCGACCCAGCAACAGGTCGCCACCGGTCACCGCGACGGCACCGTGGTGCTGACCGACCTCGACGACCTGCCGTCGCCACGCACCTCCCACGAGGCCACCAGGCACTCCGGCGCCGTGACGGCCCTCGCGATGGACTCGACCGGCGGCCTCATCGCCTCAGCCGGTGACGACGGCGCCGTCCACGTCGTCGACATCTCCCTCGGCAAACCCCGCGAGGTGGTCGTCCTCCCGGCCCGCGCCACCGCGATCGCCTGGCAGGGCACCACCCTCGTCACGACCGACAACGACGGCGCCGTGAGCTTCTGGACCGACCTGCGCCGCGAGCGCCCCCGGCTGCTCACCAGCACCCAGCTGGGCCTGGGTCCGTTGGCGGGCATGGCTTTCCGCCCGGACGGCCACGTGCTCGCCGCCGTCACCACCGGCCTCGCCGTGCACCTGGTCGACGTCACCGACCCGCGCGAACCCAAGCTGCTGTCGCTGACCACGGAGTTCGCCGGCACCGCCCAGTTCGCCGGCGCGGGCCTCCTCCTGACCACCGCCAGAACGGCCGTCCACCTCTGGGACACCACCGACCCGCGCGACCCGGTGCTGCGCGCCGAGATCCCGTCCGGCGGCGGCCAGGTGACGTCCGCGTGGCTCGGCACCGACAGCGTGGCGGTGGCCACGGACGACGGCCTGGTGCGGTTGTGGCGGCACGAGGACGGGCCGGAGCCGGTCGAGCAGGCCTTGTTGCGCGGGCATTCGGGGCCGGTCGCGGCCGTTGGGCTCACGCCCAAGGGGGACGAGGTCGTGACGGGTGGTGCGGACCGGGACGTGCGGCTGTGGAACGCCGACCTGCGGGATCCGGCGGTGCGGATCTGCGAGCAGGCTCATCCGCGGATGAGCCGTGAGGACTGGGAGCGGTACTTCGGCGACCTCGACTTCACCCCGCCGTGCCGGGACTGAGCTCGGACACGATCGGCTGGATTCGTGGTGGAACGATCACCAAGCAGGCACCCGGATGGTGAGCGATTAGCGGGGCGTTAGACGGCAGGCGAACCTCTGGTGGACAATCCGGCCGGGAGGCGGCATGCCACGAGGGGAACGACCGCTGGGTCCGGAGGACACCGCGCTGCTGAAGTTCGCCGGTGACCTGCGCAGACTGCGTGACCAGGCAGGCAAACCGAGCTATCGCGAGCTGGCGCGGCGGGCCAACTACTCGCCCACGGCGTTGTCCGACGCGGCGGGCGGGCGGAAGCTGCCGTCGCTCGCGCTGACGCTGGCGTTCGTCCGGGCCTGTGAGGGCGATCCGGCGCCGTGGACCAAGCGGTGGCGTGAGCTCGCAGCCGAGCACGCTCTGCCGTTGCAGCCTAACGCACCGTATCCGGGTAGCGCGCCGTTCGGGGAGCATGACGCCAAACACTTCTTCGGGCGTGAGTTCCTCGTCGAGCAGGTCATCGAGTCGGTCGAGGCCCGGCCGCTGACGGTCCTCGTCGGTCCCTCCGGGTCGGGACGTACGTCGTTGCTCACCGCAGGGCTGCTGCCCGCCCTCGACGACGCCGTGGTGATCACGCCGGGCCCGAACCCCCTCCACGGCCTCGCGGAGACCCTCGCCGAGATCTTCGAGAACACCACCGCCGACCAGCTCGCGGAGGAGTTTCGGCAGGACCCCGACCACCTCAGGCTGCGGATCCGCCAGCACCGGCCCGGCCTCGTCCTGCTCGTCGACGACTTCGAGCAGGTGCTGGACCAGCACGACTTCGTCACCGCCGTGACGCGCTGCCCGCACGTCGTCGTCGCGGTTCGCGCGGATCACAGAGCCCGGCTGCACGAAAGAGGCCTGAGCGGCAACGAGATCGTCATCGAGCCGATGAGTGCGGACCAGCTGCGCCGGGCGATCACCGAGCCGGCCGCCAAGATCGGCGCGACCGTCGAGACCGCGGTGATCGCCGGCCTGGTCGCGGACGCCGCCAACCAGCACGCGCTGCCGTTGGTGCAGCAGGCGCTCACCGAGACGTGGCGGCGCAAGCGCGGCATGACGTTGTCGCAGGCCGGGTTCGAGGAGACCGGTGGCATCGAGCACGTCGTCGCGCGGGCCGCGAACAGCTGTTTCGACGGCTTGAGCGACGCCGACCAGCGCGCGGTGAAGCAGGTCTTCCTGCGGCTCGTTTTGGTGCAGCGCAACGGGATCGTGCAACGCCGGGCCCGCAGGCTCGACGTCGAACCGCGCCTGCTCGACCTGCTCGCCGAGGCCAGGCTCGTCACGCTCACCGAGGACGGCGTGGAGCTCGCCCACGACGCGGTGCTGCGCTGGCCCCGGCTCACCACATGGGTCGACGAGGAACGTGAGAACCTCCGCACGCACCAGCAGCTGGTCACCGCGATCGAGCTGTGGGAGGCGAGCGACCGCGACCCGCTGGCGCTCTACCGGGGCGCGCGGCTGAAGAAGGCCAAGGAGCTCGGCGAGTTCCTGACGGTGCAGGAACGCCGGTTCGTCGACATCAGCACCAAACGCCAGACTCGGCGCTCGACGGCGTTGATCGCGGTGATGGCCGTGCTGGTCGCGCTCGTGCCCGGCACGGTCGTCTACGCGCTGTCCAGCGAACGCAAGATCACCGAGCTGAACGACCGGGAGCTCGGCGGCAAGGCGATCTCCGAGTCCGAGCTGCTGATGGAGCAGCGGCGGCCGTACGCGGACAAGTACGCGCTGGTCGGGTACAAGGTCAGCCCGTCGATCGAGGCCGAGAAGGTGCTGCGGCTGGCCAACGCGGTCACGCGCGGGATCCCGTTCACCGGCACCTCCGCGGACGACGCCGACGTGCTCGTGGCGCCGCGCGGTGAGCTGGCCGCGGTCACCGACGAGGACGGCACGGACCGCATGTGGAGCCTCGACGAGGACAGCACCACGCCCGGCAAGCGGTTCTCGGACCGTCATCGGGTCGTGAAGCTCGCCGAACACCGTGCGGTCACGCGGGACGCCACCGGCCGGCAGCACCTGTGGGCCGTCAACGGCGCCGATGACATCACCTATCTGGCCCCGCTCGAGGACCGGTTCCGGACGGTGGACGTCAGCGCGGACGGTTCGCGGATCATCGGCAGGATCGGTGACGTGATCGAGCCCGACCTGCCGAGGCCGGACGAGACCGAGCGCCTGGTGCTCCTCGACCTCGGCGACCCCAGGAACCCGCGCAAGCTGCCGATGCCGCCGGTGCGCAACGCGAGTGCCGTCGCGCTGAGCCAGGACGGTCGTGAGCTCGCGACCTCGGTCTGGGACGCGGCGCAGGGCAGGTCGACGATCCAGTTCTGGCGCATCGGCGGCACCTTCGAAACCGCCGCGCCGGCGTTGACCAGGGACGTCTACGTCCGCGGCCTCACCTACAGCGGCGACAGCCGCTGGCTCGCCGTCGAGCTCTCCCCGGCAGCCGTCGTCGAGGTGTGGCAGCGCGTGCCCAGCAATGCGCTCGTGCTGCGCGCGACGCTCGACAGCGTCATCCGCACCAAGCCGCACGTCACGTTCTCCGACGACGACCGCGTGACCGTCGTGCGCGAGAACGTTTTCGAGGTGCAGCGGCTCTACACCTCGGGACGTCAGCCGGACCGGCTCGTGTACGTGTCCGGGCACGGCCGCGAGATGGGCGCGGTGTACCGGCCGCAGTACGGCGACTTCCTCGTGCGCAGCGGCGGCAAGGACGCGGAGCTGCTGCCGTTCGACCTCGACAGCTCGCGCATCATCAAGAAGATGTGTGAAAAAGACGGTGCACGGCTCACGGACTCCGAATGGGTGAAGAGCTTCGGCGAAGTGGAGCGCGTCAAGGTCTGCTGAACCGCGCTGAGTTCTGGGAAACAACCTGGAGTTGGGCAAGCACGCATTGTGAACGGGAGATCCACTCTCTAGGGTGACCGAGTGCGTGCGTTCACAAGGGGACTTCTCGGCATCGCCGGGTTTCTCGTGCTGTGGGAGCTCTTAGGACGCTCTCCGCTTCTCCCTGCCGACGCGCTGCCCCCACCGTCCGTCGTGTTCGGTGAGCTCGTCACACAACTGACCTCGCCCGAGTTCATCAGTCATGTCGTGGCAACGGTTCTGGCACTGCTGATCGCCATCGTGATCGCGATCGCCATCGCGGTGCCGAGTGGACTGGTCCTCGGCAGCATCCCGGCGGTGCGCCACGCGACCCGCGCGGTCATCGAGTTCCTGCGCCCGATCCCTTCTGTGGCACTGATTCCGCTCGCGCTGGTCATGCTCGGCTTCGGACCGGAAACCAAGATCACCCTGGCCGTCTACGCGGCACTGTGGCCGATCCTCTTCAACACCATTTACGCGCTGGACGAACTGGACCCCTTGCTCGTCGACACCGCAAGGGTTTTCGGCACCGGACGGCTCGGTGTGCTGTTCCTGGTGGCCTTGCCCAGCGCGTTGCCGTTCGTCCTCACCGGAATCCGGCTCGCGGCGACGACCGCGCTGATCGTGATGGTGAGCGTGGAGCTCATGGCCGGCAGCCAGATCGGCCTCGGCTACTTCATCATGGAGGCCCGCAGCGGGCCAGGCCGGATGGACCAGGTGCTGGTCGGCACCGTGGTCGCGGGCGCGATCGGCGTCCTGCTCAACAACGGCCTCGAACGCGTCCGCCGGCGTTGGGTGGCCTGGTGACCAAGTTCCTGCAGCGGTGGACCGTGTTCGCCGGTCTCGTCGTCATTTGGCAATTGCTGGGCTGGCTCGCGGACGACCCGTTCTTCCCGCCGCCCTCGAAGATCCTCTCGGCGGCGTGGGAGTGGTGGGTGCTCGAACCCGCGAACTTCACCGAGCACATCGTGCCGTCGGTCGCGCGGCTGCTGTCCGGGTGGCTGATCGCCTCGCTGATCGGGGTGTCGCTCGGCCTGCTGCTGGGCCGCTCGGACCGGGCCATGGAGTACGCGGGGCCACTTCTGGTGTTCCTGCGCTCGATCCCGCCGCCCGCGCTGGTGCCGGTGTTCCTGCTGCTGTTCAAGGCGGGCACGTCGATGCAGCTCGCGACGATCGTCTTCGGCGTCGTGTGGCCGGTGCTGCTGAACAGCGTGGACGGTGCGCGTTCCGTCGACGTGACCAAAGTGGACACTTCGGCGGTCTTCCGGATCCCGCGCTGGCAATGGGTTCTCGGCGTGGTCCTGCCCGCAGCCTCGCCCAAGATCTTCGCCGGGCTGCGGGTGTCGTTGTCACTGTCGCTGGTGCTGATGGTCATCTCCGAGCTCGTGGGCACGGACAACGGCATCGGCTCGCAACTCATGCAGGCACAGCGCGAGTTCGACTACACGCGCATGTGGGCCGGCATCGTCCTGTTGGGCGTGCTCGGCTACGGACTCAACACCGCGCTGCTCGCGGTGGAACGCAGGGCGTTGGCGTGGCAACCGAGGAGTCGCGATGAGCAACATGCTTGAGGTGGCCGACCTGGGCCACACCTACGGTGACCACGAGGCCATTGGCGGCCTCACGTTCACCGTGCGCGCCGGCGAGCTGGTGTGCGTGGTGGGCCCGTCGGGGTGTGGCAAGTCGACACTGCTGCGCACGATCTCCGGGCTCGTCGCCCCCTCTCGCGGCGATGTTTCGTTGAACGGCTCGCATCTCGCCGTGGTGTTCCAGGACTACTCGCGCTCGCTGTTCCCGTGGCTCTCGGTGCAGGGCAACGTGGAGTTCCCGCTGCGCTCGTTGCCGCGCGCGGAACGTCGTGCGCGCGCTGCGGAGGCGCTGGAGTGGGTCGGCTTGTCCGGTGCGGCCCGCAAGCGGCCGTGGCAGCTCTCCGGCGGCATGCAGCAGCGCGTGGCGATCGCGCGCGCTCTGGCGTACCGGCCTGCGTTGTTGTTGATGGACGAGCCGTTCGCCTCGGTGGACGCGCAGACCCGGTTCGAGCTGGAGGACCTGTTGCTCCGGGTGCGCCGTGAGCACGACACGACCGTTCTCGTGGTCACGCACGACATCGACGAGTCGGTGTACCTGGGCGACCGGATCCTGGTCCTCTCCGGCTCTCCCGCGCGGCTGGTGGCCGATCTGGAGGTACCGCTGCCCGCCGAGCGCGACCAGGTGACGACGCGGACCGACGAGGGGTTCGTGGCGCTGCGGTCGAAGGTGGCGCGGCTGCTGAACGTCGGCAAGCCGGCGCTGGACGTGGAGAAGTGGGCCGCGGCTGAGCGGGAGTCGCTGAGCGAGACCGTGTCTTCCTGAGACACTTCGCGGCGTGACCGACTGGAACCTGTTCCTCGTCGTCGACGCGGAGCCTGTCGAGGTCTCCAGAGAGAGATCGCCCGACACGCGAGTGGTGCTGATCGGGAGCAGACGCATGCTCGCGTTGCCCGACAACGGGTATCAGCTGCTGCTGGCGTGGGTCGCCGGTCCGCGCCGGGTGGTGCGCACGCCCGCGCCGATGCACGCCGACCAGGACATCATCGACGTCTTCGTCAACTCGTACCTGACGGATGTCGGTGTGCCGCCGCGGCCGCGCGGGTTCGCCTGGTACCTCGATCTGCCGGTCGGGGTCGCGCCGTCGGACGTGTGGGGTGCGGTCGCTGTCGACGTGGAGCACGGGGCGACGGTGGACCTGCACCAGGTGCGCGAGGCGATGGAACGAGGGGTCGCCGCGCTCTACAACACGGCTTGAACACAGATCAGCCCCGGACCGCGAGCGGTCCGGGGCTGATCTGTTTCGCACGGGGACGGGACCGCGGGTTGGCCCGCCAGCCAACGAGAAACCGGCACCGTGCGAGGGAGGGCGTGCAGAACATCTTGCGAAGCCTGGCGACCGAGGGGAGGCGGGTACCCGTGCTCGGGGGCAGAGCCCGAGCACCCGCCATCCGTTCCCCCGGTGAACCGCCAGGAAGAGCAGCGAACGATCAGAGGTGGATGTCGATGTCGTTGTGGTTGCCGACACCGCCGTCCAGCACCTCGAGGCCCGCGACCTTCACGTCGCCGATGACCTGGCCGAGGTCGCTGTGCAGGTTGTCGTGGACGTTGCCGACCTGCGCCACGTCCTGGACCACGTTGTCGGTCACGTTGGTGACGGCGTGCACGTCCGCGACGTCCTTGACCAGCACGTCGGTGTTCTTGACGAGCACGTCGGTGTCGATGACGTTCTTCGTGAGGACGTCGGTGTCGAGGTCCTTGACCAGCACGTCGGTGACACCGTTCACGTTCGCCAGACCGACCGTCTGGCCGACCACGCCCTCGACGGCGGGCTGGGCGATCTCGGTGACGGTGGAGACGGCCTCGGTACCCGTGTGCAGGGTGGAGTCGAGGGTGCCCGACACGTCGCCCAGGCCGGAGAAGTCGGAGACCAGCGCGGTGAGAGCAGAGGGAGCCGTGCCGGCCAGACCTGCCACACCCGCGACGTCAGCGACGCCGGTGACGCCCTCCACGTTGCCCGCGATCTGCAGCAGGCTGTCGACGGCCGGGAGCTCGTGGCCGTTGAGGACGTCGGCGACGTCGACGTTCGGGACGGACGCGGCGTCGAGGACCAGCGGCAGGATGTCCTGCACGTCAGCGGCGGTGATGTCGCTCAGGCCGGCGGCCTCGAGGCAGCCCAGCGGGTCCTGCTGGAACGCCTGGCGGGCGTCCAGGTCGGTCAGCAGGCCGAGCGTGAAGTCGTGCAGGGTGGTCGGCTCGGCGGTCGTCACCGTGGTGCCGCCGGTCTCGACCGTCGTGCCACCGGTCTCCACCGTCGTGTTGCCGGTCTGCGCCGTGGTCGGGGCGGTCTGCACCGTGGTGGGCTCGGTGGTCTGCTGCTGCATGGGACTCAAGCTCCTGTAGCTGAATCGGGGGATGTCGAGATGAACCGTATGGATGAACGACACCCCCCGGCATCGGGAGTTGGCCCCAGATCGTGACGAAACGAGATCCCTAGGGGGTTCGGGTCACTCGTTAGGGGACCCCGGGGACTCACCCTAGAGGGGGATTTGTGCCCTCAGGGGCCGACGTAGTTCTCCGCGAAGGTCGCGCGGTAGGCGGGCGACTCGGCCAGGTGCTCCAGCCGCGCCTGCGCCAACCGTCCGAAGAACGGCGAGCTCACGTCGGTGTGGATCATGTTCACCATCCACTGCGAGAACTCCTGGGCGCGCCAGACGCGGCGCAGGCAGTCCTCGGAGTAGGTCTTGAGGCCGGTCTCGGAGCCGGTCGCGTAGTAGTCGATCAGTGCACGTCCGAACGTCGCGGCGTCGTTCATGGCCAGGTTCATGCCCTTGGCGCCGACCGGAGTGATGATGTGGGCTGCGTCACCCAGCAGGTAGAGCCGCCCGTACGACATGGGCTCCACGACGTGGCTGCGCATGTCCAGCACGCGCTTCTCGATGATCTTTCCTTCGGTCAGCGACCACGTGGAGCCGTGCAGTGCGAACCGCTTGTGCAACGCCTCCCACACTTGTTCGTCGGACCAATCCGAAGCTTTGGTTCCGACGGGCACCTGGAGGTAGAAGCGAGAAATGGTGGGCGACCGCAGCATGTGCCCCGCGAAACCATCCTCGTGTAATGCATAAATGATGGCTTTAGTCGACGGAGGGGCCTCCGCAAGAATGGCGAGCCACTCGATTCCGTGGTGATGGGTGAATTCCGAGAGCACCCCGTCAGGAATGGATGGCCGGCTCACGCCGTGGAACCCGTCGCACCCGGCGACGAAGTCACATGAAACTTCTTCATGAACACCATCTGCGCTGGTCCAGGCCACGGACGGGGTGCAGGACAGCAGATCCCGCAACTCCACGTCGCTGACCGAGAACCGGATGTCACCCCCGGCGTCGAGGAATGCCCCGATCAGGTCCTTCACGACTTCTTGCTGGGGGTACACGTAGTGCTGGCGGCCTCCGTGCAGATCGCTGTACGCCACCTGGAACGCCTGTCCGCTCACGCGGAATTCACACGTTCCGTGACGGTCTGCTTCCATCAGCAAACGATCGGCAAGTCCGAGCGACTCCAGCATGGTTACAGAGCGATGTTCCAGGACTCCCGCCCGTGGCCGAGTTTCCACATGAGCACGACTAGCTTTTTCGAGGACAACGCAGTCGATACCTGACTGCTGGATCAGGTTTGCCAAGGTCAGACCGGCCGGTCCCGCGCCGACAACCGCTACCGCGCGCTTCAACTGGGGTTCTCCTAGCCCTAGACCTGCTGTGCTTAGATGCTCACCGCAGGTAGTGGACTGGAACCTGCACGTGTCGGTCAACTGGGGTCTTTTGGAGCAGCATCACTACTCTGAGTGGTTGACCGTCGCGCTAACCCCGCAACGACGACACCGCTCCGACAGGAGAGTGCTCCCGATGACTCGAAGAGTCCGCCGCATCGCCGTCCGTGGCATCGCCCTTGCCACGCTGCTCGCCACCGTGGCGAGCTGTGGGGCGCTCGGCGGCAAAGAGCAGGCGCCCCCGGCCAACGGCAACGGCCAGGTGGAGAAGGCCAAGATCACCCTGGGGGTCTTGCCGATTCTCGACGTGGCGTCCGTTCACGTGGCGAAGAAGAAGGGTTACTTCGCGGCCGAGGGGCTCGAGGTCGAGCTCAAGACGATCCAGGGTGGTGCTCAGGCGATCCCGGGCCTGATCAACAAAGAGCTGGACATGACGTTCGGCAACTGGGTCTCGTTCTTCGCCGCCCAGTCGAAGGACGCGGCGAAGGCGGTCGACGGGATCAAGCTCATCGCCGACGGCTACCAGGCCAAACCCGACATGTTCCTGATCTTGGCGGCCGGCGACTCCGCCATCAAGAGCCCCAAGGACCTGGCGGGCAAGACCATCGCGATCAACACGTTCAAGAACATCGCGGAGCTGACCGCGAAGGCGACGCTGGAGGCGGCGAACGTCGACCCGAAGTCGGTCACGTTCAAGGAGTTGCCGTTCCCGGACATGCAGACGGCGGTCGCGAACAAGACCGTTGACGCGGCGTTCATGGTCGAGCCGTTCATCACCCGTGCTCAGCGCGCCGCCGGCCAGGTCAAGATCCTCGACGCGGCCTCCGGCCCGACCGACAACATCCCGATCGCGGGCTTTGCGACCAGCGGTGCCTTCGCGAAGGAGAACCCCAAGACGGTGGCCGCGTTCCAGCGCGCGATCGCGAAGGGCCAGGCGGACGCCGCCGACCGTCCCACGGTCGAGCCGCTGCTCGTCGAGTACGCCAAGGTCGACAAGGAAACCGCAGCTCTCGTCCACTTCGGTTCCTTCCCGACCACGCTCGACGCGACGCGCCTGCAGCGGATTCCGCAGCTGATGCAGCGCTACGGGCTGCTCGACAAGGAGTTCGACGTCAAGCCGATGCTGATCCAGCCCTCCGGCAGTTGACGAAACGCGCGGGTGCCTGTGATCGCGCCGTGATCATTGGCACCCGCGCTGTCGTTTCCGCCGGATGAATTATCGGTTAGGGGGCCGTTTAGCCGCCCCAGCGTCAAAAGTTGTTGATTCTCCAACCAGCTGTTTTTGTCGTCCGAACGGCGGTATGAGAACCGTGGGTTTTACACCAAGATCCACCAGGTTTGCAGCTATTAAACGGGGCGGGGAGTGTTGACGGTGCGCGGTCGAGAGGACCAGCGAGGCATCGACCGGTTTCGTCTACGCAACTGGCGGCTGCGGAGCAAGCTCGCGGTGGTGTTGCTGGTTCCGGCCCTGAGCACCGCGACGCTCGCGGGCCTGCGCCTGAACACCCAGCTCGACGACGTGGAGCTGTTCGGCACCGTGCAGCGCGAGCTCGCTGTCAGCCACCAGGCCGCGAAGGTGGAGAACGCGCTGCAGGTGGAGCGCGACTGGGCCGTGCAGTGTGTTGCCGCCGGCAGGCAGAACGCGTGCCCTGAGCACGCCGCCCGCACTGGCGCCACCGACACGGAACTCGGCAAGTACCGGGACGTGGGCTCGACGACGACCGCGTTGAGCGCGTCGCTGCAGGAAGCGTTCGGCAAGTCGCTGCAGTCGCTGGACAACCTGGCCAGTCTGCGGCTCACGATCCTCGGCACGCGGTACCCGGACATGGCCGTGATCGGGGCCTACAACCAGATCATCGCCGAGCTCGGACAGGTGCACCGCGCCGCGATCTCGAGCCTGAGCGAACCGGCGATCGTGCCGCTGGTCGCCGCCGCGCAGGCGCTCTACCTGGCGCAGGAACAGCTCGGCCAGCAGAACTCGATCCTGACGGCGACCGCGCTGCGCAAGAGTTTCGCGCCCGGTGCCGCGGACGAGCTGCGGGCGGCGCAGTCCCGGTTGGACGCGGCGTTCAACGAGTTCAACGACGTGGCCTCGGCCGCGAACCAGCAGAAGTTCCAGGACAAGGTGTCCGGTGCCGCGGTGGACGGCCGCAACCGGCTGGTGAAGCTCGCGCTGGCGCAGGACGCCGAGGGCAAGCCGGTGTCCATCACCGACGCCGAAGTGCTCAAGATCGGCCAGGACACCCAGAACCTCGTGCGCGAGGTCGCCACGGACCTCGAAGGCCAGGCCGACAGCACCACCTCGCGGCTCGCGAGCATCGCGCGCACCGACGCCTGGCGCGACGCCGCACTGGTCGCCGCGTCGCTGCTCGTCGCGTTCGGTCTGATGGCGATGGTCGCGCAGTCGATGCTGCGGCCGCTGCGCACACTGCGCCGCAGCGCCCTCGACGTCGCCCGCAACCAGCTGCCAGAGGCGATTCGCCGCATTCGTTCGCACCGCGAGCCGGAACGCGCCGCGGAAGAGGCGATCGTTCCGGTGCCGATCAACACGACCGAGGAGGTCGGCCAGGTCGCGCGCGCGTTCGACCTGGTGCAGCGCGAAGCCGTCCGCCTCGCCGTCGAGCAGGTGGCCCTGCGCGCGAACGTCAACGACATGTTCATCAACCTGTCGCGGCGCTCGCAGGCGTTGGTGGAACGCCAGATCAGCGTGATCGACCGGCTCGAGCAGGACGAGCAGGACCCCGACCACCTGGCGTCGCTGTTCGAGCTCGACCACCTCGCCACGCAGATGCGCCGCAACAGCGAGAACCTGCTGGTGCTCTCCGGCACGACGGTCAACCGCCGCGTCACCCGCCCCGTCGCGATCGCCGAGGTGCTCGGTGCCGCGGTGTCCGAGGTGGAGAAGTACGCGCGCGTCCAGATCGCCCCGACGCCGGACCTGATGGTGCAGGGCCGCGTGGTCAACGACCTCGCGCACCTCATCGCCGAGCTGCTCGACAACGCGACCGCGTTCTCCAAGCCGACCACCAAGGTCACCGTGCGCACGATCGAGACCCGCAAGGGCGAGGTCGCGATCCGCATCCACGACCGCGGCGTCGGCATGCAGGAGGACGACATCACCGAGGCCAACGCGAAGCTCGCCGAGCCGCCGGAGGTCGACGTCTCCGTCGCTCGCGAGATGGGCCTGTACGTGGTCGGCCAGCTCGCCAAGCGCCACGAGATCCGCGTGACGCTGGCGAACAACGACGACATCGAGGGCGGTGTCACCGCCCAGGTGATCCTGCCGGTCTCGTTGCTGCACAAGGGACCGGCGCCCGCGCTGCCGTTGCCGGCCGCCACCCCGGTCGAGACCACGAACGAGGGTCTCGCCGGTGTGCCGAAGTGGACGCCGGAGCACCCGGTCCTGGTGCCGTCCGCGAACACCGACGAACCCTCCGGACGTCACCGCATCGAGCAGACGTCGGCCGACGGCCTGTTCACCGCGCGCGTGGAGGCGAGCGAGGAGTCCACTGAGGACGGTTACTCCTACGAGCCGCCGATCGAGCGCCCCGCCGAGCCGGCCGACCCGGCGACCGAGATCTTCCCGGTCGTCCGGGACGAGATCGACGTCGAGGAGATCGACGCCGACAGCCTGTCCCGGTGGTTCCAGACCCCGGCCGCCGCGCCGCAGCGGCCGGCCGTTGACTCCACAAAGGACGTTCCGGCAGCGGAGCCGGAACACGACGAGTCCGAACCCACCACGGTGAACGGCCTGCCCAAGCGGCAGCGCTCGCCGGAACCCGCGAAGCCCGAGGCACCAACGGCGGTGCCGCGCGCGGTCGCAGACTTCGCCGAGTCCGACTGGGGATCGGCCGACGAGGGCTGGCGTGCCGCCGGGGCGCTGGAAGCCAGCGTGCCCGCGCAGACGACGGAGAACGGCCTGCCCAAGCGCGTCCCGAAGGCGCGCCTGGTGCCGGGCTCCACTCCCAAGCCGTCGTCGCCCGTTCCCCAACTGGCGGCCGCCGCGACGGGAGGCCGTTCCGCGGAACGACTCCGCCAGCGGTTCGCCACGTACCAGAAGGGTGTCCAGATGGGCCGTGAGTCGCTCTTCGACTCGGCCGTCGGAGGCATCCCCGTGATCGCAGAAAGGGAACACCAGTGACCACCGCGACTGAGGAACTGGACAACTTCAGCTGGCTGGTCGAGGACTTCGTCAGCAGGGTCGCCGGTGTCGCGCACGCGATCGTCGTCTCGGCGGACGGGCTGCTGCTCGCCTCGTCGGACCGCCTCCCGCACGACCGCGCCGAACAGCTGGCGGCTGTGTCCTCCGGCCTGGTTTCGCTGAACCTCGGCGCGGCGCGTTGCTTCGAGGCGGGCGAGGTGAAACAAACCGTGGTCGAGATGGAACGGGGCTACCTCTTCCTGATGTCCATCAGCGACGGGTCCTGCCTCGCCGTGCTCGCCGCGCCCAACTGCGACATCGGGCTCATCGGTTACGCGATGACCCGGCTGGTGGAGCGGGTGGGTCTCCAGCTGACACCGGAGATCCGCGCCCAGCTGCACGTTTCCATGCGAGCCTGAGAATGATTGAGTAGAGAGAAGTTCCCCATGAGCAACGGTGCTCCGGGTCGTCCGGGGTCACCTGGGGTCGACCTGAACGCGACGTCGGCGAAGATCGTCGTCGCGGGCGGGTTCGGCGTCGGTAAAACGACGTTCGTCGGCTCGGTTTCCGAGATCACCCCGCTGACCACCGAAGCCGTCATGACCCAGGCATCGGTCGGCGTCGACGACCTGTCCGCGGTTCCTGACAAGGTCACCACCACGGTGGCCATGGACTTCGGCCGCGTTTCGCTGGACAAGGACCTGATCCTGTACCTGTTCGGCACGCCGGGACAGCACCGGTTCTGGTTCATGTGGGACGACCTGGTCCGCGGCGCCATCGGCGCCGTGGTGCTGGTCGACACCCGCCGCATCGACGAGGCGTTCGCACCCATCGACTTCTTCGAGGACCGCGAGCTGCCCTACGTGATCGCGGTGAACTGCTTCGACGGTCTCATGCACCACCGGGCGGAAGAGGTGCGGGACGCGCTGACGATCCCGTCCTCCGTGCCGATAATCCCGTGCGACGCGCGAAATCGGCAGTCGACGAAACAGATCTTGATCGCACTGGTCGAGCACGCGTTGCGTCAACCGTCATTCGCCTGACGATCGTCCGCACAGCCCTCGACTGCGGCACGCTCCGAAGCATGGAGCGTCGAAACTTTCTACGTGTCGCAGTGGTCGGAACGGCCGCGGCGGCGTTCGGTGGCGCCAACTGGCGCGAAGCCCTCGCCGCCGGGGCCCAGCCGGGTCCCAGCCCCTACGGTCCGCTGCAGCCCGTCAACAGCAGCGGAATCATGCTGCCCCAAGGGTTTTCCAGCCGGGTGATCGCGCGCACCGGCCAACGGGTCGTCGGCACGAGCTACACCTGGCACCCAGCACCGGACGGCGGCGCCTGCTTCGCCGACGGCACCGGGTGGATCTACGTGTCCAACAGCGAGGTGCCGTCGACGGGTGGCGCCGGCGCCGTGCGGTTCGACCAATCGGGCAACATCAAGGGTGCCTACCGGACCCTCAGCAACACCAACGTGAACTGCGCCGGCGGGGCCACGCCGTGGAACACCTGGCTGTCCTGCGAGGAGGTCGACCGCGGCTACGTCTACGAGACCGACCCGTGGGGTGTGAAGGCCGCCGTGCGTCATCCGGCGATGGGCCGCTTCAAGCACGAGGCCTGCGCGGCGGATCCCGTGCGCAAGGTCATCTACCTGACCGAGGACGTCTCGGACGGCTGCCTCTACCGGTTCAAGCCCACCACGTGGGGCGACCTGCGCAGCGGCACCCTGGAGGTCATGACCGGCGGCTCCGGCACGTCCGGAACCGTCGGCTGGGCCAGGGTGCCCGACCCGGACGGCAGCCCGACGGCCACGCGCAACCAGGTGAGCGGTGCCAAGCGGTTCAACGGCGGTGAGGGGTGTTACTACGCCGCCGACACGTGCTGGTTCACCACCAAGGGCGACGGCCGGGTGTGGGCGTACAACGCCACCAACAGCACCATCAGCCTGACCTACGACGATTCGCTGGTGACCGGTGCAACGCCGCCGTTGACCGGCGTCGACAACGTAACTCGCTCTTCTGGCGGCGACCTGTTCGTGGCGGAGGACGGCGGGAACATGGAGATCTGCCTCATCACGCCGGCCGGGATCGTCGCGCCGTTCCTGCGCGTTCCCAACCAGAGCAGCAGTGAGATCACGGGTCCCGCGTTCTCGCCCGACGGTAGTAGGCTGTATTTCTCCTCGCAGCGCGGCACCGCGGGCAACGTGAACGGCGGCATCACCTACGAAGTGACTGGACCGTTCCGGCGCTGATTGACACTTGACTCTTCTTGTGCGCCAAGGCTTTAGCGATACAGTCGGGGTGCAATTACCCTGCATTGCGAGGAGATTCCTGTGTTCCTGCGCAAAACAATTGCTGTGCTCGCCACGACGGCCGCCCTGTCAACCGGCCTGCTCGTTGGTACAGCACAAGCTGCGGTCACCCTCACCTACAACTCGAGCGGCGCCGGCCAGTTCCAGGCGGCTGTCGACAAGGGTGCGGCGGTGTGGAACGCGAGCGTGACGAACGTCAAGCTCCAGAAAACGACCGGTCGCGCCAACATCACCGTCACCTGGGACACCGGCTGGCCCCGCGCCTACGTGTCCAGCCTCGGCCGTGGCCGCTGGGTCATGGGCACCCAGGCGGTGAACGAGGGGCACGACGTGGTTCGCATCTCGTCCCACGAGTTCGGGCACCTGCTCGGTCTGCCCGACCGCAGGACGGGGCTGTGCACCGACCTGATGTCGGGCGCCAGTGCCGGCACGTCCTGCAAGAACCCCAACCCGAACGCCAAGGAGAAGGCGGAGGTCGAGGCGAACTTCCGCCAGCAGGTCACCGTCAAGGCCGAGACGTTCGTGGACGCTGCCTGATGTGATGTCGGTGGGTCTCCCGTGCTATCGCGGGAGGCCCACCACCAGATCGACGCCGAGCGCCTTCAGCTCGTCGGGATCGCCCGGCCCGCCGATCACGTGCGCACCGGCCGACCGCAGCAGCGGCACCAGCAACGACAACCCCTGCCGCGCCAGCCGTTCCGAGGGCGGCCGCGCCAGCCGGACGCCCCACACCGGGCTCCGGTCCACAGTGGACAATCCGCCGAACCCGCCGCCGAACTCGTGCAGCAACACGTGCACGCCCATGTCCTGCAGCACGTCGAGGTTCTCCTCGCCGTCCGGCATCGACCGCACGTCCAGCGCCAGGAACAACGAGGAAGCCGGGAACGCGCAGTCGCGCAGGTTCGACCGCACGTGCGCGGCCAGGTCCGGATCACGTGACTGGTCGCGGGACAATCGGATCAACACCGGCTCACCACGCGAGCAGGCGTCGTGCAAAACCATCTGCCCCACGCGCGAAGCCAGCCCGAGCGCGTCCGCGTAGGCGACGACCTCGTCGTGCCGGGACTCACCCCACCGCAGGGACGCCTCGACGAAGGCCAGCGATCCGGAGACCCACGACACCGGCGCGTACTCGACCGAGATCTCGCCGTTCTCGAAGGCTCCCGGCATGGCCGCGATCCGCGCGTACCGAGCGCGATCCGCGACGTCGGCCTCGTGGTCGTAGATCGCCCACTGTCTCTTGCCGCCGGCTTCTGCCCGCCGCAACGTCGAATGCGCGCGCCGCAGCACCACGTTCGGATCCACGCCGGGGCCGGCGGCGTGCACGAAGCCGATCGACGTCGACACCGCGACGCCCGCGCCTTCCAGGTACACCGGCTCGGACAGTTCCTCGTCGATCGTGCCGGCCAGTGCGGCGACGTCCGGCGAGCCCTGGATCAGCACCACGAACTCGTCGCCACCGACCCTGGCCACGACCGCGTTCGGCAGCACCACCCGCAGGCGCCGGGCCACCTCGACCAGCACGGCGTCACCGGCCACGTAACCCAGGCCGTCGTTGACGATCGCCAGGCTGTCGACGTCCAGGTACCCCAGGGTGCACGGCTCGCCGGACGCCAGCGCCGACTCCAGCTTGTCCGTGAACGAGGCGCGGTTCGGCAGGCCGGTCAGCAGGTCGGTCAACGACTGCCGCCGCAGCCAGTCCTGCAGCATCCGCTGCTCGGTCACGTCCTCGATCAGCGCGACGTGGAACTTCGGCAGCCCGTCCGATCCGCGCAGCACCGACAGCACGACGTTGGCGCACACCGTGTCGCCGTTGTTGCGCGCCAGTTCCCACTCGCGCCGGTCGGTGTCCACAGAGGACGCGATCATGCGCGAGCAAGCGGTGGCCAGTGCCAGCGCGTCGGCTTCGGCGAACAGTTCCTTGGGCATTTCCTCGTGCCCGAGAATCGCGGCCAGCGCCTCGTTCGCCTCCACGACGGTGCCGTTCAGGTCGAAGATCGCGATGCCCACCGCCGTCGACGCGAAGACCTGGGCGAACCTGGCCTCGCTGTCGTGCAGGTCGCGCTGCGCGTCCTCGACGGCCTTCAGCAACGCGTTCTTGACCTTCTCCTGCTCGGCGAACAGCTGGTCGCGCGTCGCCCGCACGTACCCGGCCGCCAGACCGCCGAGCACCTCGGGGGAGAACTCCGGTGCGAGCACTTCCAGCGTGCGCCGCAACGAGTCCGGGCCCGTGAAGCGCTTGCGCACCAGCCACGCACCAACTGCCGGTGCGTCCTGCCCAGCGCGCAGCCGGACGGCGTGTTCCTCGAGGTGCTGCGTGAGCTTTCGCCGGGACATCGGCGAGTACGCGCTCTCGATCAGAACAGCCGCCCAGCGCTGTGCGAGGGGCGAAGTGGCCATCAGGGCTTGCGACCCACCGCGGCGTAGAGGTTCGCCTTCGACGGGTCGGTGCCGACGTCCTCCGGCGTCTCCGGTCGCCACTCCGGCGTGAACACGATGCCGGGCTCGACGATCTCCAGGCCGGTCAGCATGTCCGTCACCTGAGCCTTCGTGCGCGGCGTGATCGGCTCCGCGGTCTTGGCGAAGATCTCCTTACCCGCCGCCATGGCCGCCGGCATGCTGTCCGCGGTGAAGTGCGACAGCGCCAGGTACGAACCGGAGGACAGCGCGCTCGCGTACCGCTGCAGGATTCCCCACGGGTCGTCCTCGTCGGGAATGAACTGCAGGACGCCCACCACCAGCAGCCCGACCGGCTGCGAGAAGTCCAGCAGGTCCCGTGCCTGCGCCACGATCTTCTCGGGCTCGCGCAGGTCGCCGAGCAGTGCCGTCACGTTCGGCTCGTCGGCCAGCATCAGCTCGGCGTGCGTGATCGCGACCGGTTCGAAGTCGACGTACACGACCTTCGACTCGGGTGCGACCTCGTGCGCCACCTCGTGCACGTTGCCGACCGTCGGAATGCCGGAACCGAGGTCCAGGAACTGCCTAATTCCGAGACTGGACAGTTCTAGAACAACGCGGCGCAGATAAGCGCGGTTGCGTCGTGCCATGTCCCGCACGGGCAGCACCTTGATGAGCGCTTCGGCCGTCTCGCGGTCCGCCTCGAAGTTGTGCCCGCCGCCCAGCAGGTAGTCGTAGATCCGGGCGGAACTCGGCACGTCGACGTTGACACCTTCCGGCGCCCAGCTGACTCGATCCACCACAGCGGCACACACCTCTCGCGACGCGAATTCAGAGCGTGATAACCCTACTGGCCGCAGATGTAGGCCGAACGAATGAATTCCACCATCACTCGAATGGTGTTCAGAGGATAAACCAATCGGTGCAACCGTTTGCGAACCGGAACTTCACCGGTCCACGCGGTGCCGTCCCCATCACGAACATCCCCAGTTCGTCGACCGCCGCAGTTTCGTGGTCTCCGGCCGGCGTCACCAGCGTGACCGAACCGGAAGCCGGCATCAGCTGACCGGTGATCCCCGCCGCCGACACCTCGACCTGCAACGACACGTCGTTCGCGTCGAACACCAGTTGCCTGGCCGTCGCGGTCGACCGGGCGCGGGCGAACAGCGTGTCGTCCAGCACCGAGTCGTAGGACGTGATCAGCAGCAGCTCCTCGTCGATGTTCCGCCAGGTGAACGCGGCCTTCGCGGCCTCGACGAACTCCGGCGGAACGTCTTCCGAAGGTGTGCTCAACGCGTCGCGCAAGGCGTCGAGCAGTACTTCGTCACTGTCCCAGTCGTGCCGCACCCAGCACACCTCCTCTCTTGACCGGCGCTCCCAGAAACGCTGAGAGTGCAGGGGTTTTGCGCAACTTCTCCAGGCAACGTATCCGCGTCGGGCCGATGCTGCCGACCGGCATCGCGAGCTCTTCGCTCACGACCTGGTAGCTCGGCGGTGGATCGGTCATCAGCTTCGTCAGCAACCGCTTGCACTGGTCGGTGAGCTCGGCGAACCCGTCCCGCAACGCCTGCCGCCGCTCCACGGCCAGCAGGTCCGCCTCCACGTCCGCGTCCACCTGCTCCGACTCCAGCGCGTCGGACTCGGACAACGGGTCGTAGAGATGTGTCCGCTGCTGCACGCGCAACACGCGCAGACACTCGTTGCGGGTGGTCGTCATGATCCAGCCCGGCAGTGCCTCCGGCTCGCGCAGTCGTCCGATCTGCTCCACGAGCCGAAGCCACAGCGTCTGGTTCACGTCGGCCGCATCCGCGGGGCGCAGCCGGTGCTTGTAGATCACCGACACCACCAGCGGCGTGTACCGGTCCACGATCTCGTTCCACGCCGACTGGTCGCCCTCGGCCGCCGCGCTCACGAGCGCGGCGATCGGGGATCCTGCGGTCACGTCGACTCCTTGCGGTCACAACTTGCGGAGGCCGAGGTTGCTCCCCAGATACAACTATTTGACAAAAACTCCGTAGCCGGGGTGGAACTCCGGGCCGCTCAACAGCTTGTCGCGCGCCTGACCTGCGGTGATGCCGTCCGCGACCATGGTGGCGGCGACCCGGCCGGTGACCAGGGGAGCCGCGAACGAGGTGCCGTACCAGTAAGCCCACAGCGCGAACGGCGTCGCGGCGGCCTCACCCGGCAGCTTCCACTCGCCTTTCAGGTAGGTCGACGCCCGGTTGCCGATCGCGCACGCGTCTACCCAGTGGCCCCAGTTCGAGTACCACGCCGGACCGACGGAGCCGTCCCGCTTCTGTTCCGCGGCGGCGACGGCGGTGACCCGGCACAGCGCGGCGGGCCAGCTCGGCCGCTGCGTGCCCTGGTTGCCGGCGGAAGCCACCACGACGATGTCCGCGGGCAGGGCCTCGATCGTGCGTCGCAACGGTTCGGACGCCACGTCGTCCTCGGTGAAGCAGCCGAGCGACAGGTTGAGGACGTTGATCTTCTTCTGGCCCAGCTCGGTGATCTTGCGGCAGAGCAGCTCCTCGTCGCCGAACCCGTTCGCGTCGAGCGCGACCTCCGGGTCGAACGAGACACCGGGCGCCGCGTTCTGGATGACGCCGGCGACGAACGTGCCGTGCCCGCCCTGCAACGCGAAGACGGCACCGCTGCTGTAGGCGGGGTCGACGTCGTCCGCTTCCTTGGCGTAGCGCTCGGCGAACCAGTCAGAGTGCTCGCTGTCGGCGCCGGAGGAGATGCCGGTGTCGATGATGCCGACCCTGACCTCACGGAGGCGGTCGTCGGACTTGGGCGCCGGGATCGGTTCGGCGGGGTACGGCCGGTCGCCGGGGTTGCCCATCACGAGGCCGCCGTGGCCGACGATCACGTGGTGCGGCTGCACCAGCGGCACCCGCTGGTTCGGCCAGTTTCGCTGGTCGCGCAACAGGCGAACAATGCGCGGAATGTCCTCCGCGTTGTTCGGCAACGTCAGCCGGGCCATTCCGGCGAATCCTTCGCCGGGGCGTGCGACGATGTTGTTTTCGCGCAGCTTTTCGATCACGCGTTGTTGGTCTTCGGCGCTGACGAGCAGCTGGCCGGGTCGATAAAGGAATTCACGCCCGCGTTCGGCGTGGAAGCTGATGTTCTTGTCCTCGGCGATGAGCTGCAGGAAAGCTCTTTGGTAAAGCTCCGCGCTTTCTGGCACTTTCGACACCACGGCCTCACTAAAGCAGCGTTGACGGGCACCCCGACCGAGCTTGATCAAGCTACCACAGCGGATAAAGTGACGCCGTGACCGACTTTTGTGCGGAGGACGCGCTGGAGGCCAGGCAGCGCAACCCGCGCGCGGCCGTCGAGATGGCCCGCGCGGTCCTGCGCACGACGGAAGACCGCTCGGAATGGTCGATCGCCGAGCGGGCGATCGGGCTCGCGTTGCGCGAGATGCACGACTTCGGCGGCGCGGCCCGGCACCTGCGCCGGTCGATCAAGATCGCATCGGACGCGTCGCTGCCGCGGCTCGCCGCACTGGCGCGGATGAGCCTGGCGTGGGTGCTCGCTTACACCGGCAAGCAGAAGCAGGCGCTGACGGCGCTGGACCTCGCGATGCCGGAGCTGACCGGCGCCGACGCGGTGGCCGCGTTGATGCAGCGCGGCGTCGTCTTCCACTACCTCACGCGTTATGACGACGCACAGCGCGACTACACCGCCGCGATTTCCGGAGCACGTCGCGTTGGCGACCAACTCGTCGAGGCGCGCGCTCTGAACAACCGCGGGCTCGTGCGCGCGTACGTGGGGAACATGCGTGAGGCGTCGGCGGACTTCTCGTTGGCGGCCTCGATCCTCGGCGAGCTCGGCCAGGAGCTCGGTGTCGCCGACGTGCACTGGAACGCGGGCATCATGGCCACCCGCGGCGGTGACGTGCCCGCCGCGCTGACGTTGTTCGACAAGGCCGAGGAGGTCCACCGGCGGCTCGACGTGATGCGCCCGGTGCTGCTGGTGAACCGGCTGGAGCTGCTGGTCTCGATCCCGCTGCTGGACGAGGCCCGCGCGGCCGCGGACCGGGCGATCACCGAGCTGAAGGCGTTGCGGAACCCGCTGGGCGTCTCGGAAGCGCTGTACTTCCGCGCCCGCATCGCGTTGCTGGACGACGATCCGGATGCCGCGCACCGGTTCGCGGCCGAGGCACGCCGCCGGTTCCGCCGCGAGCAACGGCTCCTGTGGGCCGCGGGGGCGCGCTACCTGGAGCTGCATGCCGCGGTGCTGCGTGGTGACCGCACCCGGCCGTTGCGGTTGGCGTTGTCGCGGGTCGCCGCCGAGCTGGACGCGATGGACTGGCGGCTGCCCGCGCTGGAGGCCCGGATCGACGCCGGGTTGGTCGCCGCTGATCTCGGGCACCGCACCCGTGCGGTGGCGGAGCTGTCCGTGGCCGCTGCGTCGCGGTTGCGCGGCCCGGCCGGTCTGCGGGTGCGCGGGTGGTACGCGGAGGCGTTGCGGCGCAAGCTTTCCGGCGACGTGCGCGGTACCTCGTCCGCGTTGCGCCGGGGGATTTCGCTGCTGGACGAGTACCGGGTGTCGTTGGGCGCGGCCGAGTTGCGGGCATCGACCGGGGTGCAGGGGCAGGCCCTGGCGTTGGAGGGCCTGCGGCTGGCCGTGGCGTCCGGGAACGCCGGGCGGATCCTGTCGTGGACCGAGAGCTGGCGGGCGGGCGCGTTGCGGATGAAGTCCGTCTCGCCGCCGGACGACCCGAGGCTCGAGGACGCCCTGGCATCGCTGCGGGCGGTCTCCGCCGACGTGGAGTCGGCGTTGCTGGCCGGGAAGCCCGCCGGTGCGTTGCGAGTGCAGCTCGTTCGTGCCGAGCAGCGCGTGCGCGACCTGACCAGGCAGATGTCCGGAGAGGTCGCGGTGTTCAAGCCGCCGTCGGTTTCCTCGTTGGCCGCTGCTTTGGGGGATTCGGCGCTGATCGAGTTCGTCGAGAACGACGGCACACTGCTGGCGGTGGTGCTGGCGGGCGGCCGGGCGACGCTGCACTCGCTGGGTGCGCTGGAAGGTGTCGTGCGCGAGATCCGGTTGCTGCGGTTCGCGTTGCACCGGCTGGTGACGTTGCCGCCGCAGCTGCCGAACCTGGCGGTCGCGCGGTCTTCGGCTGCTCATGCCGCTTCTCTGCTGGCGCAACGGTTGTTGGCGCCGTTGGATGCTCGCGTTGATGGCCGGCCGTTGGTCGTCGTGCCGACCGGAGCGCTGAACGGGCTGCCGTGGGCCGTGCTGGAGCGTCAGGTGACCGTCGCGCCGTCGGCTTCGGTGTGGCTGCGGGCGTGTTCGGTTGCCGACGCCTCTGGTGAGGCGGTGCTGGCCGCCGGGCCGCGCATGGCCGCCGCGCCTGCCGAGATCAAGGCGATCAGCACGCACGTGCCGGGGCGTGTTCTCGTTGACGCGGAAGCAACTGTGAGCGCGGTTGCGTCCGCAATGGACGGTGCGGCGTTGGCGCACATCGCCGCGCACGGCTCGTTCCGCGTCGACAACCCGTTGTTCTCGGCTTTGGAACTGGCTGATGGACCGCTCACCGTCTACGACATCGAACGGTTGCGGACGCCGCCGACTCTGGTGGTGCTGTCGGCGTGCGACAGCGGGCAGTCGGCGGTTCGGCCCGGTGATGAGCTGATGGGGTTCACCGCCGCGCTGTTGGGGCTGGGGACGCGGACGTTGATCGCGCCGGTCGTGCCGGTGCCGACCGACGGGACGGCGCCGGTGATGATCGAGCTGCACCGGAAGCTGGCTGCCGGGATGGCGCCCGCCGAAGCGCTTGCCGCAGTGCAACGGGCCGCTGCGGACAACGCTGATTACGCTGCGGCCGTTGGATTTGTGTGCTTCGGCGCGGGCTGATCACGGCGGCGTACGCGTCAGGTGGTTCGGGGTCCGGTGTAGTCGTTGGCCACCATGACCAGCAGACCGGGATCGCTACCGGCAAATGCCGGCGGGTAGGGTTCGGCGGTCATGCCGAACCGTGCGGCGAGCTCTGTCGCGGCGGGTTCCTCCTCGGTGGCGGGACGGTAGAAGACCGTGGTTCGGGAGAAGCCCGCCGGCTCGATGTTGTCGGACGCGACCACGTTCCAGCCGTCCTTCTTCAGGTCCGCCTCCGCACGCGCGGCCAGCGTCAGGTCCGTCGAGTTGTTCCTGATCGTGATCGGCACCGCCCGCGACGTACGGGGCGGGGGTGTTCCCGAGGGTTGCGGTGCGATGGTGGTCGGCCCGGGTTGAGGGGGCGCTGTCGCTACCCGGGTTGGTTGCGGCCGTCCGTCGGCGGGTGGCAGGCCCGGTGGCCGGTGGGTGGTCAGATCCCCACCAGGAATCTGGCTGAACAGGGTTTCTGATGGCGCTGACCTGGTCGTCGACCCGATCGTCGACCCCGTCGTCGACTCGAGGGGCGTGCGGCTCGCCGCAGGACTCTGCTGCGTCACCGCCACCACGGTGGTGACCACTGCGACGACGGTGAGCAGGCCGGCGACGATCCAGATCGCGGCGTTCGCTCTCCCGCGGATCGTGAGCGGGCCCAGGACGTTTCCGATTTGCACAGCCATTCTGGCAGTGCTGCCGTCAATCGAGTTCGTCACCGACCCCGCCGGCACAGGCTCGACTGACGACGGTTCGGGCTTCACCGGCCGCGCGAGCCGTGCCCGGATCAGCCCGTACACGGACACCCCGAGCCCGATGACGCCGCACAGGGCCCCGACGACACTGCCGATCTTGTCCGCGGCGTCGAGCCCTACCCACAGCACCAGCACGCCGACCGCTGTCACCGTGACACCCACGACGGTCAACAGAGCCCATCTTCGACGCGACATACCAACATCATCGGTTTGCGAATCCGCGCAGTGAAGACCGCTCACCGTGACGGTGTGGCCGAAGATCGAGGGGCGATCACTTCGGCGGCGGCACGTTGTGGAGCTGCAGCGCGCTCTGGCCAGAGCAGCCGTACTCGCCGGGCTGGGTCTGCACGCGGGGCGGGTGCCACGCCGCAACGGTTCCGTCGGCGAGTCGCACACCCGCGAGACACGAACCTCCACCTCCGGCGATGATGCCGATCGCGCCGTCCTTGACGAAGGCGTCGAGGCGTGGCTCGGCCCACGGCAGCTTGGTCGCCTCGTCGACCGGCATCGGCGGCAGCTTCGCCCGCAACGCCGCGAGCACCACGTCCGGCGTTGCAGTGGACGGCAGTTCGGCGAGAATCCTCTTGAAGGCTTCGAGGTAGGTGTCCGGCACGCCCGTCTTCTGCGCGGGCGGTGGGGTGATCGGCTTGGCGTGCTCGGGGCAGCGGATGCGGTCGGGGCCACCCTTCGTGACGCCGTAGTAGGTGAAGTCGGCGCGGTAGCACGCGGTCACCGGATCCTTCTCCCACAGGCGGAAGGACGGCGGATCTTCCGAGGTGCCGGGGTCGAAGACGCGGAACACCAGGCTCGCGCGGACCTTCTCCGGGTCGTTCGTCGGGCTGTCCGTGATCCCGATGACCGCGAAGTACTTCGGGTCGGTGTTGCCCACCAGCGCGGAGCGGGCGTAGGAGTTGCCGTCGGTGCGGACCGGGTAGCTGATGCGGTCCGCGACCTGGCGGGCTTTCTCGTCGGTGGCGCTCGTGCCGTCGGGTCTCGACACGTAGTACATGGCGCCGCCGAGCGCAGTCATCGCCAACAGCAGAAGTGCGATCCCCCAGGACTTCATGCCCTGGGACGCTAGCGCCGCGGTTGCGCTCCCCGCGCGAGTACTTCTACTCAACGCCCATTCCAGAACGAGCTCGTTTCGCTTATGTTGCTCGGCATGACAACGAGGTCGTGGTGGGGCTGGGGCAACGTCGAGGACGCCGTCACCCCGGCAGAGCGCCGTGAGCTGGTCTCCAGGGTCCGGGCGGTGCTGCCGGACGCGGACCTGAGTTTTCACGCCGCGCCGGATCCGTCGTCGCTGGACGTTCCGCCGCCGCGGATCTCGCCTCCCGGTGAGCTCTACTCGACCTCTGTGCTCGATCGGCTCAGTCATGCCCGTGGACAGGCCTACCGCGACGTGACGCGAAATCTTGCCGGTGACGTGGGCCCGTTGCCGGACGCCGTCGCGCGGCCGCGCACGGAGCAGGACGTGGTCGACGTGCTGGACTGGTGTTCTTCAGCCGGCGTGGCGGTGATTCCGTTCGGTGGCGGCACTTCTGTGGTGGGCGGGGTCGAGCCGCGTGATCTCGAGCGGGCGGTGACGCTGGACCTCTCGTTGCTGGACCGGGTGCTGGAGGTCGACCCGGTGAGCCGTGCCGCCCGGATTCAGGCGGGCGTGCTGGGGCCGTCGCTGGAGGCGCAGCTGAAGGCGTCCGGGTTGACGTTGCGGCACTTCCCGCAGTCGTTCGAGTTCTCCTCGCTCGGTGGCTGGCTCGCCACTCGGGCCGGCGGTCACTACGCCACGCTCTACACGCACATCGACGACCTGACCGAGTCGTTGCGGGTGGTGACTCCTTCCGGCGTGCTGGAGTCGCGGCGGTTGCCGGGTTCTGGTGCGGGTCCGTCGCCTGACCGGCTGTTCCTCGGCTCCGAGGGGGCCCTGGGGGTGATCACCGAGGCGTGGATGCGGTTGCAGTCGCCGCCGGCTTTCCGCGCTGGGGCCTCGGTGCGGTTCTCGTCCTGGGAACGTGCGGTCGAGGCGACGCGGTTGATCGCGCAGTCGGGGCTGCATCCCGCGAACTGCCGGCTGCTGGATCCTGCGGAGGCCTTTCTCAACGCCGGTGCGGCTTCTTCGGTGCTGGTGCTGGCTTTCGAGTCGGCTGCGCACCCGGTGGACGCGTTGCTGGCGCAGGCGTTGGAGTTGTGCGGGGACGGCGAGGTCGTCGAAGGGACGGCTGCCCAGTGGCGGAAGTCGTTCCTGCGCATGCCTTACCAGCGCGATGCCATGGCGCAGCACGGGATGATCACCGAGACGTTCGAGACGGCCTGCACCTGGGACCGGTTTGCTGCATTGCACGCAGCGGTGGTGTCAGCGGCTACTGCCGCGTTGCAGGCGGTGTGCGGCATCGGCGTCGTGACGTGCCGCTTCACCCACGTCTACCCGGACGGCCCGGCGCCTTATTACGGCATCTACGCGCCCGGCCGGTGGGGCAGCCTCACCTCGCAGTGGGACGAGATCAAGGCCGCCGTGTCGGAAGCTCTGCTGTCGGCCGGTGGCACCATCACCCACCACCACGCAGTCGGCCGTGATCACATGCCCTGGTACACGCGCCAGCGGCCCGGCCTGTTCGGTCTGGCCCTGTCCGGCGCGAAAGCCGCGCTGGACCCCGCCGGCGTGCTGAACCCCGGCGTCCTCACCACACGATCGACCTGAGGATCAACGCGGCGATGAACACGACGGTGAACGCCAGGTCCAACCCGAACCCGCCGAACCGCAGCGGCGGCAGCACCTTCCGCACCGGCGCCAGCACGGGCTCGGTCGCCGCGTGCGTGACCCTGCGCACCTTCCACACCCAGTCGCCGCGGGCCTCGAGCGTGACGGCCCAGTCCACGATCATCCGGCCGATCATCACGATGATGAACAGCGTCAACAGCCAACCGATCACCCAGCCGACCAAGCCGAACAAGATGGCCTCCCTAATGTCCTGTACGTCCCATGAAGCCACACGAATCTGAGAGGCGCCTGGCAACTCGCTGAGACAGTATTCAGCGTGTGGCTTACGACGAAGGTTTGGCACACCGCCTGGGCGACGCTCTGGGCGCGCTGCCGGACATCTCCACGAAGAAGATGTTCGGCAGCCTGGTGTTCATGTGGCACGGAAACATGCTGGTAGGAGTGCTGGGGCCGGATCTCATCGCGCGCGTGGGACCGGAGGCGCAGGAGGACGCGCTGGCCCAGCCCGGTGCGCGGGTGTTCGACTTCACCGGACGGCCGATGAACGGCTGGGTGGTCGTGGACGGTGCCGTCGTGTCGGAGGACGAGGCGTTGGACGACTGGATCGAGCGGTGCCGCGACTTCGTGGAAGCCCTGCCGCCGAAGTGAGTCTCGTGGATCGCGTCCGCGCGGCGCTGGACGACTGGGGACAGCTGCGCGAGATCGAGATGTTCGGCGGTGTGGTGTTCGAGTGGGACGGCGACCCGCTCGTCGGTGTCGTCGACGGCGAGCTGATCGTGCGCGTGCCGAGTGGCTGGGAAACCGCGGCCGGTGACCTGGACGAGCTGATCCGGCGGGCAGCTGACGTCGTGATCGCCGAGTGCGTGGTGCGCTGGCACGCCCAGCTCCGCGCCGGTGGTGACGACGCGCCCCGGGCCATGCTGGCACTCGCCCACCACGACCCGGAACGCGAGCAGTTGCAACGAATCCTGCTCGACCACATCGGGCACCCGCGGTTGGGGCAGCTCGCCATGACCTGCCTCGGGCACGTCGCCCGGATCGACGGCGAGGTGCTGCCGGAGGTCCTGCCCCGCCTCGAGGAACTGGGCGTCGTCGCGGAGGACGCCCGGGACGAAGTCGAGAGGTGCGTCAACCCGTTCCGGCTGTGGGTTCCCGGCACCCCTTGGGTGATCTTCGCGCCGCCGGGGGACGCGGAGGTGGCTCGGCAGCGGGCCCTCCTCCGGTCCGCCGGCACCGAGGGCGATCGCGTGGTGGTGATCGAGAACGCGGAGGCCCTGCCGTCGTTGCTGCCGTTCGTGCGGAAGCTCTGCGACGAGGGCTACGAGCACTCGGACGCGCCGCATTTCGTGCTGGAGTTCGACGGTGACATCGGCGCGCTCGAGTCGCAGCTGCACGATGACGAGTACTCCGCCAGATTCGACCCGCCGTACCTGATGGTCTGGTGACTCTCCCTCAGAACCGCACCAGGGGACCTCCCGTGAAGAACTCGTAGACGAAGTTGACGAAGAAGAACCCGAAGAACACCACGTTCAACCCCAAGATCACGTAGTGCCACCACCGCGGCCTGGCCGGTCGCGGCAGGCGGGAGTTCAGGTACATCAGCGCGATCGGGAACATCAGCGCGCCCAGGTTCGACATGTTCGCCGAGATCTGCACCAGCTCGACGGGCAGCGCGAGGTGCAGTGCACCGGCGATGATCACCAGCACCAGCAGCATGAACGGGTAGTAGAACCGGCGCGGGTCGTCCTCGATTCGCTTGCGCAGCCGGGGCGAGACGGCGTGCGCGGCGTCGGTGAAGTTGCGCACCAGCGCCTCGAAGATGCCGAGCTGGGTGGAGAACAGCACCAGGACGCCCACCACCAGCATCAGGTAGAACATGCCCTGGCCGTACAGGATCCCGAGCTGCTCGGCGGAGAACGTCGGCACGTTCGCCGCGGTCGGTTGTTGGCCGGACACGGCGACGATGTGCGCCATCAGGACGGTCGGCAGCAGCATGCCGAGCATCGCGCCGACGAAGAACACCGCCCACTGGTCGATGAGCAGCAAGCGGTACCAGCGCTTCCACAGCGAGGCGTTCGCCGGAGTGTCCACAAAGGTCACGCCCACCGGGCGCAGCTCCTGCTTGCCGCCGCGCAGGCCCGCGATGAACCCGACGCGGTGGCCCATGCCGTAACCCTTGTCGCGGTAGTGGTTCATCGCGTACCAGTTCAGGCCGGACGCCAGCGCGGTGAACCCGGCCAGGCCGCCCAGTTGGGTCGCGGTGATCCCTGCAGGTGGCGCGGCCGGGGTCACCAGGCCGCGGATTCCCTCCGACCACCCGGAGAACGGCACGACGAGAACCGTCACCACGATCAGGACCAGCAACAAGGTGCCGACGAGCACCCAGTTCGTCAGTTCCAGGGCACGCGACACCTTGCGAGCCAGAGCGGTGATCAGGAAGACCACGACGAGCAGGCCGATGGCGAGCAGCCGGACGTACTCGATCTCGTCCGGCCGGTAGCCGCGGCCCGCGATCAGCGCGAAGAGCCCTTGTCCGGCGCCCGCCGCCCAGCCGCCGAAGATGAACGCGAAGTAGAAGACCACCAGCGAGACCGGCACCCAGAACTTCCAGCCGGGCGGCACGCGGCCCCAGCCGACGATCGGGACCTCGCCCGTGGCCACGACGTAGCGGGCGATCTCCACGTTGTAGAACGTCTGCAGCAGCGCCGACACGGTGATCACCCAGCCGATGCCGACGAAGCCGAACTTGCCGACGGCCTGCGGGCCCAGCAGCCACTCGCCGCTGCCGATCGAGATGCCGAGCGCGATGAGGCTCGGGCCGATGACGAACTGCACCACCTGCAGCAGGCCCAGCTTGCGGACTTTGAAGACTTCCTCGGGTTCTGGCAGGTCAGCCACATCGAGCGGGGGCCTGCTCACTCCGATTTGTACCGAGGATCCAGACGACGTCATTGTCGACCTCCCGACACGTCGGGGGAAATGGAAGCTCCCACTCTCCCGACGTGCCGGACGATCGGTCAACCTGCGGCGTTCACCGCGTCGTCCGCGCACACCCAGCCGTGCTGACAACCGACTTTCGGACGTGTCGAGCGATCGTGCGGCTACGTAGCGTGCCCTGCGGATCGAGAGGGGAACAACCGTGCGAAGACTGTTGGCGGGAGCGGCAGCGCTCACGCTCGTCACGGCAGGCCTGGTCACCCCGGCCACTGCAACACCGCCCGCGCAACCAGAGAAGCAGGAGACGCGGCAGTCCGACGAACAGCCCCACGAGCTGGAGCTGAAGCGCCGCGCGTTGAAGCAGCAGGCGCTCGCGGACGTGCTGACCGGCGAGGCGACGACGGAGCAGCGCGGCACCAGCACCGTCGCGAAGGTCGGCAAGAAGCAGCAGAAGGACCAGTACGTCGAGCTCAAGCGGGAGAAGACCGACAAGATCTTCGTGATCCTGACGGAGTTCGGCAACGAGCGGCACCCCGACTACCCGGACCGCGACACGAACCCGAACACGCCGGGACCGCAGCGGTTCGACGGGCCGTTGCACAACCAGATCCCCGAGCCGAACCGGGCCGTGGACAACACGACGATCTGGCGTCCCGACTTCAGCCGGCAGTACTTCCAGGACCTGTACTTCTCGCGCAAGAAGGACGCGAACTCCGTCGCGAACTTCTACGACAAGCAGTCGAGCGGCAGGTACACCGTCAGCGGCACCGTCACGGACTGGGTGAAGGTCCGCTACAACGAGGCCCGCTACGGCCGCAGCAACGGTTACCCGTGCGGGGACAACATCTGCAACAACTCGCGTGAGCTCATCAAGGACGCCGTCACGCAGTGGGTCGCGGACCAGCAGGCCGCCGGCAAGACCACCGAGCAGATCAAGGCCGCGCTCGCGCAGTACGACGAGTGGGACCGCTACGACTACGACGCCGACGGCGACTTCAACGAGGCCGACGGCTACATCGACCACTTCCAGATCGTCCACGCGGGCGGTGACCAGGCCGACGGCGACCCGTGGCAGGGCGAGGACGCGGTGTGGAGCCACCGCGGTTACGCGTTCAAGAACTACGCGACCGGCCCCGGCACGAACAAGCTCGGCGGCGCGCAGATCGGTGACACCGGCATCTGGGTCGGCGACTACACCGTGCAGCCCGAGAACGGCGGCGTGAGCGTGTTCGCGCACGAGTTCGGCCACGACCTCGGCCTGCCCGACCACTACGACACCAACGGCGGCTCGAACGGCGTCAACTGGTGGTCGGTCATGGCCCAGAGCCGCGCCGGCGGCCTCGGCGAGGTGCCGGGTGAGCGCGCCAACGAGTTCTCCGCGTGGGACAAGCTGCAGCTCGGCTGGCTCGACTACGAGGTCGCGGTCGCCGGTCAGGAACGCGTCTTCGAGCTCGGCCCGCACGAGTACAACACCGCCAAGGCCCAGGGCCTCGTCGTGGTGCTGCCGGACATCTCCAAGTCGTTCGACTACGGCGCCCCGTTCGCGGGCGACAAGATGTGGTGGAGCGAGAAGGGCAACGACCTCGACCACTCCATGACGGTCCCGCTCGACCTGCGCGGCAAGACCTCCGCGTCGCTCACGATGAAGGCCCGTTACGACATCGAGGTGGACTACGACTACCTCTACGTCGAAGCGTCCAATGAGGACGGAAGCTGGACGCAGCTCGACGGCGTCGCGAACGGTCAGCCCTTCCAGCGCGACTCGGCCGACGCGCCCGCGTTGAGCGCGTCCTCCGGCGGGCAGTGGGTCGACCTGACCGTGCCGCTCGACGCCTACGCGGGCAAGAACACGAAGCTGCGGCTGGCCTACCGGACCGACGGCGCCCTTGCGCTGCAAGGCTTCTTCGCCGACTCGATCACCGTGACCGCCGACGGCGCGCCGGTGCTGACGGACGGCGGCGAGACGACGGGCTTGTGGTCCACACGCGGGTTCCGCACGACCGGCGGCAAGGAGACCAAGACGTTCGACCAGTTCTACATCGCGTCGAACCGCACCTACGAGTCGTACGGCAAGTACAACAAGACCGGTCCGTACCGCTACAGCTTCCCGGACAAGCCCGACTTCGTGGAGCACTTCCCGTACCAGGACGGTCTGCTGGTCTCGCTCTGGAACACCTCGTTCCTCGACAACAACGTCAGCGAGCACCCCGGCGAAGGCCTGATCCTGCCGATCGACGCCAACCCGGCGCCGATCTACAACCTCGAGGGCCAGCGCTGGTCGACCTCCGTCGGCGGCTACGACGCGCCGTTCGGGCTGCAGAAGTCGGACTCCTTCACGTTGCACGTCAACGGCAAGGCGTCCTACATCCGCGGTGCGGCGGCCCAGCCGGTCTTCGACGACACCAAGCAGTTCTGGTTCGCCGAGCAGCCTCAGGCGGGCGTGAAGCTCCCAGCGGTCGGTGTCGGCCTGCAGGTGCTGCGCCAGTCCGGCACGTCGATGACGGTGAAGTTGTTCAAGACGAAGTAGCTTTGTCCGCATGACTTCTTCTGAAGACATGCTCGCCGTCGCCGTCGAAGAGGCGCGGATGGGACTCGCCGAGGGCGGAATCCCCATCGGCGCGGCGCTCTTCGACGGCGACGGCCGTCTGCTGGGCCGGGGCCACAACCGCCGCGTGCAGGACGGCGACGCCTCCATGCACGCGGAAACCTCGGCCTTCCGCAACGCCGGCCGCCAGCGCAGCTACCGCGGCACCACCATGGTCACCACCCTGTCGCCGTGCTGGTACTGCAGCGGCCTGGTCCGCCAGTTCGGCATCTCGAACGTGCTGATCGGCGAGGCCACGACGTTCTACGGCGGCCACGACTGGCTCGCTGAGCACGGCGTCGGCATCACGATCGTCGACGATCAGTCGCTGATCGAGCTGATGACGTCGTTCATCGCCGAGCGCCCCGAGCTCTGGTACGAGGACATCGGCCAGGATTAGATCACTGCGGACGAACGAACCTGCTGGGCGGTACCACGGCGATCGGGACGAGCTCGACGAGCAACTCCGGCTGGACCAGCCGCGGCACCTGGATCAGCACACTGGCCGGCGCGGTCTCTGCGGGGAAGTGGCGGGATCGGACTCGCTGGATCACCGGCAGGTCGGCGCGATCGAGGAAGTAGATCGTCATGGACACGATGTCCGAGAGCCTGCCACCGACCTGGTCGAGGACCAGCCGGACGTTGTCGATGGCCTTCTCCAGCTGAACTTCGACGTCCCCGACACCTACGACGTCGCCGTGCTCGTCCCAGGCCACCTGCCCGGTGATGTCGACGACGAACCCTTCTCCGCGGACCACCCCCTGGGAGAAGGCGCGGCCGTTCGGCTGCCACATTCCCGGCGGGTTGAACCTGTAGGTCATGTTGCCTCCCCTGGGCCCATCATGCCGTGAGAATCACGACAGGATCTGCTCATCGGCGTGATCGTGCTCGAGCAAAACTCATCACACCGGCCACGTGCAAGAAATTATCTGGCTGGTCCACTGTTTTATCCTCGTGTTCGCGAACATGTCACTCAGGACAGATCTGACAGACGTTCCGGTAGGATGACCAAGTGACCCAGGACAGCGAGCCTTGCCGCGTCGGAGTCGTCATTCTCCCAGCGCGCAAGATGAACCTCGCCGCGATACAGTTCTTGATCTTGGCGATGAACAAGGAGCAAACGCTCTTCCAGTTCGAGTTCTACAACTTCGGTACTGACACGGACCCTTTGCTCGAACTGCTCGACAGCAGGAAGACCGTTGGCCGTAAACTGACGAAACGGCTGATGCTCGACTTCGTCACCCGGTCGCAGACCAGGATCAGGAAGCGAAGCGACGAGCTGGGGCTGTCCGAGGGGCCACCCGACCGATTTGTGATCGTGAGCCAGTGTCGATTCGACGACAACTTCTACACCGCAAGGAGTGGAGGGGTGTCCGTGATCGCTCTGGGCAACTGGAAACGTTTCATGGCGCCGCCGTCATTCGTCGAGTTCGTCCAGGCACTCCTTGTTCGCGAGGCGATAGCCGCGCTCTGTCCGAGCTTGCGTGGCTCCGTGCACCTCGGCACAAAAGGATGCCTGCTCGACTTCACCGAACACCTGAGCGATGCCCGGCAGAAGGTGCTCCGCGGCTATGTCTGCCACCACTGCAGCTCCCGAATGCAAGAGGACGAACAACCCGCTCTGGCTGACGCTGTCACCCATCTGCTGGACCGCCAATGGCTCGGTCAACCAACAGATCCGCGCACCCCGGCAGGAGTCATGGTCAGCCTGAGATACGACTTGTTCACCGCCAAAGGACGACAGGAAACCCCCAAAGAAGCATTTCTGACCGCACTCCGCCAGGAGGGTGCCAAGCAAATCACCACAGGCATCGGCGCACTCATCCTCGCAGTGCTGTTCTTCTTTCTCGGGCTCAAGACCGGCGGCCGATGAACCCACTCGGCCTCATCTCTGCATGAGCGTGCGTCGCGGCAGCGCGATCGTCGAGGTATCGGTCTGAGGGCGGCATGGCATTGCACCTGCGAGACGCCTGGCGATACGTTGCGCATCGGTGTTGTCGATGCGGTACGGGCATCCCTGGGGTTGACGATGGTCATGACTCGCCGCATGGCGGTTTTCGCGGCTCTCGCACTGATATCTCCGCTCGCACTCGCGCCGCCGGCCGCCGCCGATGCGACCGCGTCACTGAACTCGGTGGTCATCTGGGACATCAACGCGCAGACCGCCATCTGGGACATCGCGCAGCAGGCGCCGCCGCAGGTCGCCGGACGCGGTTTCGCGATGGTCAGCGGCGCGGTCTACGACGCGGTGAACGCAATCGCCGGCGCGCCGTACGAGCCCTACCTCGTCGCACCAAGAGCCAACGGCCGCGAGTCGACGCCCGCCGCCGTGGGCACGGCCGCCTACCGGGTGCTGGACGCGATTTTCCCGGCACAGCAGGAAAGACTGCGCACGCAGTACGACGAGTGGCTCGCCGGCATCCCGGACGGGCCGACCAAGCGCGGCGGTATTCGGGTCGGCGCCCAGGCAGCCGCCGCGATGATCACCGCACGGCGGAACGACGGCGCCTTCGACCCCCGGCCCTGGACCGTCGGCACCGAGCCAGGTCAGTATCGCCCCACTCCGCCGGCCTTCGAGAACTCAGGTGCCTGGGTTGGTTTCTTGAAGCCGTTCGCCATTCCCGACGCGACGATGTTCCGCACCCCTGGGCCGCCGGTGGTCACGAGCCGCGCGTACACCCGCGATTTCGACGAGGTCAAGCGCCTCGGCTCGGCGACGAGCACCGCCCGCACCGCAGACCAGACCGATGCGGCGCTCTGGTGGCACGACCGGCGATCCGTCAGCTGGGGAATGAAACGCGACCTCGCCGTCACCCAGAAACTCAGCGTGCTGGAGACCGCGCGCTTCTACGCGCTCGCCGACCTCACCGGGGCAGACGGCGCGATCGCCTGCGCGAACGACAAGGAGTTCTGGCACTTCTGGCGGCCGATCACCGCCATCCGGTCCGCAGACACCGACGGAAACCCCGCCACCCAGGCCGACCCCGGTTGGACTCCGCTGGTGGTCACCCCGCCGAACCCCGACTACCCCTCCGGACACACCTGCCGCACGGCCGCGCAGATGACGGCGTATGCGCACTTCTTCGGCCGGGACAAGGTCTCCTTCAGTGCGTTCAGCGTCGACAGCGGCACCACGCGACACTTCGACAGCTTCGCGCAGGCGACCGCCGAAGTCGTCGGAGCACGCATCTGGGCCGGCATCCACTTCCGCTCCGCGGACGTCGACGGCACCACACTCGGCGCAGCCGTTGGCAACCACATCACGAAGCGCTACTTCCAGCCACGTCGATGACCCGTCCGTACGGTGCTGGGTGCCGGCCACGCTGACCGGCCCGCCCTTGGACCACGACACTCGTAGCGTCGGTGCCCCCACGTCCGCTTCTCGGCGTGAGATTGCGTTGGACGGCCAGCCATGTACAGCTACGTCCATGGCGGTAGAGCAGACTCCACCATGAAAACGGCCCTTGACTGCACTGACTCCCACAAGATCGATTCCTAGTCTTCCGACCATGACTTCGATCCCCGGTGCGGGCTCCGGCCGCCCCGCTTCCCACCGCTGGCAGACGCTGGTCCAGCGCTTCCCGCTGATCACGTTCTTCACCCTGGCGAACGGCATCAGCTGGCTGGCCTGGGTGCCCTACATCCTGTCGTTGGACGGGTTCGGCGTTCTGCACTTCCGGTACCCGGACCTGTTGATGGGCAACCAGCTCACCGCGATCCTGCCCGGCGCGTACCTCGGCCCGCTGACCGCCGCGTTCACCGTCACCGCCGTCACCGAGGGCCGCGAAGGTCTGCGACGGTGGCGCAAGCGGCTCTTCCAGTTCCGCGCCGGTGTCCTGTGGTACGCGTTCGCTCTGTTCGCCGTGCCCGTGGCGGTTCTGCTCGGCACGCTGGCGGTGACCGACGGCGAAGGCTTCCGGCTGCCCTCGTTGATGGTGCTGGTCGTCTACGTGCCGATGCTGGTGCTCCAGTTCTTCACGACCGGCCTCGCCGAGGAACCCGGTTGGCGCGACTTCGCGCTCAGCCGCCTCCAGCAACGCCACCAGCCGATGATCGCCACGTTCGTCCTCGGCATCCTGTGGATCATCTGGCACCTGCCGCTGTTTCTCACCCCCTGGGGAGGCCCCGATGTCACTCCTGAAACGATCGTCCGCTTCGCCGTCATGGCCATGGAGATGAGCTTCCTGATCACGCTGGTCTACAACAAGGGACGCCAGAGCCTGCCCCTGGTCATGCTGCTGCACTGCTCTATCAACAACTTCCAGACCGTCGCCTTCTCCGAGTTCTTCCCCGATGCCGGCGAAGAACTGCTCTGGGGGCCGGTGCTCGGCCTCGGCGTGCTGAGCCTCATCGTCATCGTCGTCACCAAAGGACGGCTCGGCTACACCGGTGGCGTCGACACGAAGATCCAGCCGGCCGCATCGCTTCGCGGTTCAGCAGCCTGAGCAAGCTGTTGAGCACACCGGACGGCGCTCTCGGGAAAGTCGGGTGTGCCGAGCGCCGAGACCCTGCAACGCTGGCGGCGTGCTGCTGAAGTTGACGGGGTCGAGTTGTTCGGGCAAGTCCACGCTGGCCTTTGCCGTGGCCGACCGGCTCCGCGACGTCGTCGTCCACGATTTCGACGAGGTCGGTGTGCCGCGAGATCCTGACCCCCACTGGCGCCACCGCAACACCGAGCTGTGGGTGCGCCGCGCACTCGAGTACCAGGAACGCGGACTGGACCTGCTGTTGACCGGACAATCCCCACTGGGCGAGGTCCTGGCGGCCCCTTCCGCACCGGAGGTCGACGGGATCGCGCTCTGTCTGGTCGACGTGGACGACGAGATCCGCCGCGCCCGGCTCGCCCACCGCGACTCCGGCCGGTGGGACACCTCGGAGGTCGACGCCTTCCTGGGCTGGGCGGCCTGGCATCGCGGACACGCCCGAGATCCTCGGCACCTCCCCGAGGCCATCACCAACGGCAGCGCCCCGGACATGGTCTGGCACCGTTGGACCGACTGGACCGCCGGCGATCCACGGTGGAGTACCCACATCCTCGACACCACTGACGAGCCCGTCTCCCAGTCTGTCGACAAGATCGAACAGTGGGTGGTCGAACAGCGCGCCGCACACCGATCCGGCCGGCTTCCCCTGGCGCTCGGCTGGGTCGATCAAACAACCTGATCGTCGCCGCCTCAGCGCAGCATCGAGCGGTCGGTGGGGGACAGCCGCAGCCGTTCGACCGTGTCAGGCAGCACACCCCCGGTCAGCTCCACGTGCCGGGCGTGTGCCTGCTCGTCCGGGAAGGAGGCGAGGTGGAGCAGCACGTGCTCGCCGGTGCGCACCGGCAACTGGGGGAAGTTGTTCTCGGCGTACTCGGTCTGCAGCAGCGCGATGGGCGTGCCACCGGCCTCCTTCACCAGAGGAAGCATCGTGCTGTCGAAGAACCGCACCTGGTCGTCGTCCGGAGGTTCGGGCAGGTGGTGGATCGTGGCCACCACCAACGACCCGGCGGGCGTGTCCCGCACGGCCTCGTCGAGGCGGAACGCGGTACCGGGCCCGGTCGGGCGCAGCAGCAGCACGTTGTCCACGGCGATCATGGTGGCGTTGGCGGCGGCGCTGTTCGCCTTCCACGCCGGCCCGGTGTAGAACGAGGTGAGCGCCTCGGCCCGCTTCGGCATGTCCGGGAAACTGCGCATCCAGACGAAGTGGTCCGGCTCGTCAAGATCCCGGAACTGCCCCAGGATCCGCATGCCCTCGGCCTCCTGGCTCTCCACGAACTCGCGATCGAACAGTTCGATCAGCACGTCACGCCGGCCGGGGTGCAGCGTGTACTGCCGAAGTTCGATCACTTCCGTCATGAGCCCGAGCTTAGTTCTCGATCATGGTAGGCACTGGGCGTTCGAATGGTTTCCGGGTGTACGTGCGCCAACGAGGCGGCGGGTGACCTAGGCCGATCCATACCGCCGCATGAAACCTTGCCGGGCGCACCAGCTGGAGCCGTAGGTTGGGGTGCATGGCTTCTGTGCTGATCGCCGGCGCGAACGAAGGCCTGGCCCGCCAGCTGGTCCACGCCGGCCACACGGTGTGGCTGGGCAGTGGCGGACGCGCGGCCGCCGCCGACGTGGGTGCCCGGTTCCTGCCGCTCGACGTCACGTCGGACGAGTCGCTGACGGCCGCCGCTGCCGCTGTCGGCTCCTTGGACGTGCTGGTCAACAACGTGGCCGAGCCGACAGAGCCGACAGAGCCGGCTGAGGCCGTGCGGGAGACGTTCCAGGCCGACCTCACCGGCCTGGTGCGGGTGCTGCAGGCGTTCCTGCCGCTGCTGGAGCGGTCCGCCGCACCGGTCGTGCTGAACGTGAGCAGCCGGTCGGCCCCGCTGTCCGCGGCCGCGGTCAACATGGTCACGGTGGCGTACGCGAAGGCGTATCCGCGGCTGCGAATCGAAGCGGTTCAGCTGGAGGAAGTCGTGCGGGTGGTTCAGGACGAGTAGCGCTCGACTGCCTCGTCCACCGAGCTGAGAATCGTGAACACCGAGTCGAGCCCAGTTGCCTCGATCGGCCGCAACGCCGCTCGCGCCGAAGCCACCACCACG
>NZ_QFWW01000034.1:67651-230759 GCF_003265345.1 Lentzea terrae
AAGTCCACGCCGGTCTTCGAGGCACGCTGCTGGCCCAGCACCAGCGCCTCCAGCCCGGCAGAGCCCAGGAACCGGACCCCGCCGAGGTCCACGACGACGGCCCGGTTGCCGGACACCACGTGCGTGTCGAGAGGCGTGGTCAGCTCGCTGCTGGAAGTCGTGTCGAGCTCGCCGGACACGTGCAGCACCACGACGTCGGGTGCGACTCGGTCGACGACCACGGAGGCCAGCGTGGTGGGGTCGGGCACGTCTCTTCCTCCAGAACGAATGCGGGGACTAGCACCCCACGTTAACCCTGCCCTGCGAGACCAGCCAGCGGCCCTTCAGCGAGGTGCGGGCCGCGGCGACGGACGCGTGGACGTGCTGGGTCAGGCGGGCGTGCAGTTCCTGGCACACGGTGAAGCCGAGGCGGACGTCCTCCGGCGGGCACGGCACGGGCAGCAGCTGGGCGAACGGGTCGCCGCCGATCGTGTCGACCGCGGTGAGAAAGCCCACCAGGCAGCCCACCAGGCGCTGGTGCAGGCCGAACAGGGACAGGGCGTTCACCAGGGCCAGGGTCAGCGCGGGCATCTCGTCGACGCCGGCGGGGTCGATGTCGCGCAGCGTCACGGTGAACAAGACGGAATGGGTGCGCTCTCCGTAGGCCTGGAGGTCGCGCAGCACCGAGCGCATCTCGCGGCGCGGTTGCCAGAAGGCGTGGTGCTTGCGCAGCTCGGCGAGGCCCTCGTCCGACATCACCGCGGGCTGGGTCGCCTCCGACAACGTCCGCAGCGCCTCCTCCCAGCGGGTTTCCAGGGCCGCGTGGAACTGCGCGAGGAAGGGGTTGTCCTCCCAGCCGGAAGCAACGTCGTCGAAGCCGCGCGTGCGCAGCTCGTAGCAGATCCACAGCGAGAGCTGCAGGTCGTCGTCGAGGAAGATCTCCCTGGTGCCACCGCTGACGAGCAACGCAGGCCGGGGCAGGGGTGACGCGCGGAGCGCGGAGATGAGGGCGGAGCTCATGTGGCCGCGGGGAGCGGGCAGGCGCATCAGGTTTCCTCACGCGTTCGGGCGATCAGCATGTCCACAAGGGACTCGGGGTCCGGGCAGCGTCGTTGCCGAGCGGCACCGCAGCCGTTGTGGCGCAACCAGTCGATCTGCCGCTCCACAGTAGACAGAGTGCCGCGATCGTGCAGCGCGACCGAAACGTGCTCAACCAGCGCCACTACCCGGTCGAACGCGGGGGAGAGTTTTCCGGTGTGTGGATCGGCGGCCAGTCCGTCGACCCCGTCGCGCGACGCCCGCCAATATGCCGCTCGCAGCACGGAATCGTCCACCCGCTGTTCGGAGGGTTCGGTCGCCACGATGGCGCAGATGAGCTCCGCGAGAACGACTACTTCCGTTGCCAGTTGCGGAATGTCCGCAACGCGCACTTCAACCGTCGGATGATCCGCCGACGGCCGCACGTCCCAGTAGACCATCGCCCGGTCCAGCAACGCCTGGGTCGAGATGATCGCCTCGACCGTGCGGTCGTAGTGCTCCGGACCGTCCCACGACGGCGGCGGCCCGCTCACCGGCCAGCGCGACCACACCATCGACCGCCAGCTCGCGTAGCCGGTGTCCTCTCCTTCGTAGATCGGGGAGTTCGCGCTCAACGCCAGCAACGTCGGCAGCCATGCCCGCAGCTTGTTGGAGGCCTCCAGCGCCTCCGCCTTCGACGAGACACCGACGTGCACGTGCAACCCGCAAGCACCCTGCCCGATCACGAGTCTTCGGTGGGAGTACTCGATCTGGTGATATCTGGGGTCGTCCGTTCCGGGAGGTGGCCCGGCTTTCCCGATTGGCGGCATGCCCGTCGCCACGAGCCGGCATCCGGTGGAGTCGGCGGCCTCGACGAGCACCCGCCGGGCGCGCCGGACCTGCTCGTCGAGCTCTTCGTAGGAGTGCGTGATGCCGGTGGCGATCTCGATCTGGAACGGCGTCAGTTCGCCCTGCACGTCGAGGTCACCGGGGGCACGCGAGATTTCCCGGACTTGGGGAGCCAGTGCTACCGGCCGCCGCGATTCGGGATCTACGAGAAGGAACTCTTGTTCCACACCGACCGTGTAGTGATTCATCGGCGGGCGGGTACCCGCATCTCGTGCTGATCAACCACGAGGTGGCCAGATGAGACTTCGCCGGAGCGCTCCGTCGGGGCCGGGCTGGACGCGGGTGAGGCACGGCAAGGGCTTCCGCTACCTGGACGCCCACGGCCGGCCCCTCACGGCGGACGCCGTCGCACGGGTGAAAGCCCTGGTCATCCCGCCTGCGTGGCGTGAAGTGTGGATCTCCCCGCACCCCAACGGCCACATCCAGGCCATCGGGTACGACGACGCGGGCCGGCGCCAGTACCTCTACCACGAGAAGTGGCGCACCGGCCGGGACGCCGAGAAGTTCGACCGCGTGCTCGAACTCGCGCCGAAACTGCGGCGGTTCCGCGAGCAGGTCGAGCAGGACATGAGGTCACGCGGCCGCAAGCGAATGCTCGCCATCGCCCTGCGCATGCTCGACCTCGGCGTCTTCCGCGTCGGCCACGAGGAGTACGCCGAGGACAACGGCACGCACGGCGTTGCCACCCTGCTGTGCGAGCACCTCAGCGTGCGCGGCGACCGGGTCCGGTTCAGGTTTCCAGCCAAGCACGGCGTCGAGGTCGACGAGGAGATCACCGACCCGCGGCTCGCGCGGGCCGTCCGCTCGTTGCTCAAGGACCAGACCCCGGACTGCCGCGTCTTCGACCTCACCGCCGACGACATCAACGAACGGTTCCGCGAGCTGGTCGGCGACGAGTTCAGCGTGAAGGACCTCCGCACCTGGCACGCCACCGTCCGGGCCGCCCAGGCGTTCGCGCACACCCTGGAAGAACGCGGCAAGCCGTCGAAACGAGCTGTCAGCGCGGTGATGAAGGAGGTGGCGGAACACCTGGGCAACACGGCGGCCGTGGCGCGGAAGTCCTACGTGGATCCACGCCTGGTGGAGGCGTTCGAGAGCGGTGAGGTGATCGGCAACGGCGACCCGGAACGGGCGGTGCGCAAGTTGCTCAAGCAGCAGCCTTGAGCGCCGCCACCCGGTCGCACTGCCGGCACCAGGCGGCACCCTGAGCGGAAGCCAGGGCAGCGAACCCGGCGAACAGGTGCAGCGCGTTGCTGCCGGGGTTGACGTTCAGGAAGTTGACGACCTGCTCGTCGTACCGGGCCAGCCCCAACCCGAACAGCACCAGGAACAGCAACGCCGTCAGCAGCCCGACCCCGCTCAACGCCTTCAGCCGGAACGCCGCCAGCAGCAGCGCGACGCCGAAGACGAGGTGGATGGTGTTCTGCAGCGGGTTCACCCGCAGCAGCAGAATCGACGTGTCGGCCTCACCGGCGAACGACGAGAAGCCGGTCACGAAGAACCCGGCCACTCCCCAGAGCGCGAGCAGGGCGCCAGTGCCGATCGCCAGCTTCTGGGGCCACCGCAACCGGTTCATGCGGCCAGTATCGCGAAAGCCGGACATTCCCGCTCGCCCATTTCAGTCCTCTGCCAGAAGGTCGTGGCGCAGCTGCTCCAGTGACTTGGTGAGCAGGCGCGAGACGTGCATCTGGGAGATCCCGACGCGGCGCGCGATCTCCGTCTGGGTCAGCCGGCCGAAGAACCGCAGCACCACGATGGTCCGTTCCCGCCGGGGAAGGCCCCGCAGCATCGGCTGCAGGGCCTCGTGGATCTCGACGCCTTCCAGGGCCGGGTCGTCAACTGTCGACGACTCCAGCGAGTCCAGCGGCGCGAAGGCGACGTTCTTCTCTACGCGCAGGCCCTCGTAGACGTCCGTCAGCGGAACCCCCAGGTGCCGGGCGATCTCGGAGGGAGTAGGAGATCGCCCGGTCTTGTGCGACAGCTCGGCGGTCGCGCCGTCGATGGAGTCGCACAGCTCTTTCAACCTGCGCGGCACCCGCACGGCCCAGCACTGGTCGCGGAAGTGCCGCCGCACCTCACCGGTGATCGTGGGGACGGCGTAGGACAGGAAGTCCGTCTGCCGGCCCACGTCGTACCGGTCGATGGCGTTGATCAGTCCGACCGCCGCTACCTGGGCGAGGTCTTCCATCGGCTCGCCGCGTTCGCTGAAGCGGCGGGCGATGTGCCTGGCGAGCGGGAGGTACTCGCGCACCAGCCGGTCTCGCAGCGTGTAGTAACGCGGCGAGTCACGGCCGGTGCGGGCGAGTTCCTCAAACGCCGCCTGCTGATCTGGCGTCAACGTGCACCGCGATCAGACCTGGGGCGGCGGCGTGACGTCGCCCCGCCATGCACCGGTCTCGGTGCCGCGGTTCTCGATGAACTCCTTGAACCGCTTCAGGTCGCCCTCGATGCGGTGGCCGACCACGCCGAGCGCGGCACCGGCCTTCTCGGTGAGGGTCTCGGGGTCGTACTCCATCTGGAGGTGCACCCGAGTCGTGTCGTTGTCGAGACGGTGGAAGGTCACCACGCCGCCCTGCGGCGGTCCGTCGACCGTGGTCCAGGCAACGCGCTCGTCGGCGTGCTGCTCGGTGATCTCGGCGTCGAACTCGCGGACGACGCCGCCGATCTTCGTGGTCCAGTGGGTCCTGGTCGGCGTGACCTGGTCGATCTTCTCGACGCCGTCCATGAACGCCGGGAAGGATTCGAACTGGGTCCACTGGTTGTAGGCCGTGCTCACGGGCACGTGGACATCCACCGACTTCTCAATGGTGGTCACGAAACCTCCTCCTCATGAGTTGTGGTGCACCAGGTGAGTACCCATGTGACCGGTTGTTACACATCGTGTTCGGTCCACTCTGGACGGACACGGACAGTCGTGAACCAATCGCGATTTGCGCATCACGAAATCGCTCAGAGTGGTCAAACCTGCTGTGATCCAAGTCATACTGATCGGCATCGCAGGCCCTAGGAGGCGCTGGTGCTCGAGGCGAACAACCTTGAGGTTGTCTACGACGACGTGATGCTGGTGCTCCGCGGCGTGAGCCTCAGGGTGCCAAAAGGCCAGGTCGTCGCCCTGCTCGGCGCCAACGGGGCCGGGAAAACCACTCTGATGCGGGCCTTCAGCGGCCTGCTCGACGTGCACGACGGCAAAGTCACCAAGGGCTCGATCACGCTCGACGGTGAACCGATTCACAAGCTCTCACCTGCGAAAATCGCCGACCGGGGCATCAAGCAGGCGCTCGAAGGCCGCAGGATCCTCGCGGAGCTCACCGTGGAGGAGAACCTCAAGGTCGGCGGGCACGCGCGGCCGAAACGCCTCAAGCAGAATCTCGACCGCTGTTACGAGCTCTTCCCGCGGCTTCTGGAGCGACGAAGACAAAGTGCCGGCTATTTGTCCGGCGGTGAGCAGCAGATGCTGTCGATCGGCCGGGCGTTGATGTCCGAACCCGAATACCTGCTGCTCGACGAACCGAGCCTCGGCCTCGCGCCGCTGCTCGTGCAGCAGATTCGCGACCTGGTCGTGAAGATCAACGAACAGGGCACCACGGTCCTGTTGGTCGAGCAGAACGCCAGCATGGCGCTGTCCATCGCCGACCACGGCTACGTGCTGGAGACCGGCAAGGTCGTGATGGACAAGCCCGCCGCGGCGCTGCTCGCCGACGACGACATCCGCGAGTTCTACCTCGGCCTCGGCACCTCTTCGTTCCGTGCGGTCAAGCACTACAAGCGCAGGAAGCGGTGGCTGTCATGAGCGCTCCGGCGGCGAGCGTCCTGGAAGTCGACGGCATCCGGCTCGCGTTCGAGGGCGTCGTGGCCGTCGACGGGGTGTCGTTCGAGGTCGGCGAGAGCGAGCTCTTCGCCATCATCGGCCCGAACGGTGCCGGCAAGACGTCCATCTTCAACGTCCTGAGCGGCGTCTACCGGCCGCAGCAGGGCTCCGTGCGGTTCAACGGCGACGACCTGCTGGGCCTGCGGCCGCACCGGATCGCCGCTCGCGGGATGTCCCGCACGTTCCAGAACATCGAGCTGTTCTCGCACCTCACCGTCGTCGACAACCTCATGCTCGGCCGCCACAACCACATGCGCTACGGCGCTCTCAGTGCGTTTTTGTGGCTCGGGAAGGCGCGGAACGAGGAGCTGAAGAACCGGTCAGCGGTCGAGGACGTGATCGACTTCCTGGAGCTGGAGCAGTGGCGCCGGTTCCCGGTCGGCCTGCTGCCCTACGGCGTGCAGAAGCGCGTCGAACTGGGCCGCGCGCTCGCGATGGAACCGAAGTTGCTCCTGCTCGACGAGCCCGTCGCGGGCATGAACGTCGAGGAGACCGAGGACATGGCCCGGTTCATCCTCGACGTCCGCGAGGAGCTGAACATCCCGATGATCATGGTGGAGCACGACATGGGCCTCGTGATGGACCTCGCCGACCGCGTGATGGTGATGGACTTCGGCCGCCCGATCCGCACCGGCACGCCCGCCGAGGTGCAGGCCGATCCGGACGTCATCCGCGCCTACCTCGGTGAGCAGCACCGGAGCGTGACGACATGACCACTGCTACAGCTACAGCAACTACCACGGTTGTTACGCGCGTCAAGAACCGGGCAGCCAACACACCCGACCAGATCGCGTTGCGGGCCAAGGACTTCGGCATCTGGCAGGAAGTCACGTGGGCGCGGTACTGGGCGAACGTCGAACTGGTCGGCGACGCCCTGCTCGCGCTCGGGCTGCAGCCCGGCGACCGGGTGGCGATCCACTCGGAGAACCGTCGCGAGTGGCTCTACGCGGACCTCGGCATCGTTGCGGCGCGCGGCATCACGGTCGGCCTCTACCCGACGAACCCACCGTCCGAAGTCGCCTATCTGCTGTCGCACTCCGGCGCGCGGATCCTCATCGCCGAGGACCAGGAACAGGTCGACAAGGCGTTGCTGGTCCTGGAGGACACGCCGGACCTGGAGTGGATCGTCTACCTCGAACCCCGCGGCATCAGAGGGCGCTACGACAACCCGAAGCTGTTGTGGTGGGACGACTTCCTCGCGTTGGGCGCGCGGCACCGGGACGAACACGGCGACGAGCTGGCGTCCAGGATGGCGCAGACCCAGCCGGACGACGTGATGACGTTGATCTACACGTCCGGCACCACCGGGCCGCCCAAGGGCGCGATGCTCACCGTGGCGAACGTCGAGTTCGCCGTCCACGTGCTGGTGGAGGGCGGCGGTTTCACTTCGCCACCACCGTCCTCCGCCGATGTCACGCTGTCGTACCTGCCGTTGTGCCACGTCGCCGAACGCATCTTCACCACGTGGTTCAGCGCCGCCTCCGGGGTGCAGGTGCACTTCGCCGAGTCCATCGAGACCGTGCAGGCGAACCTGCGCGAGGTGCAGCCGACGATCCTCTTCGGCGTGCCGCGCATCTGGGAGAAGGTGCTGGCGGGCGTCACGATCGGCGTCTCCAGCGCCGACTGGCTCAAGCGGTCGGTCACCCGGTTCTGGCTGCGCAGAGCGGAGGGCATCGGCGCAACATTGGTGCGCACCGGCGGCAAGCACACGGCGCAGAGCAGGCTGATCTACGGCATCGGCTGGCTGTTCTGCTTCCGCGCGCTGAAAGCCCGCATCGGCATGCGGTACGTCCGCTACGCCGCGTCCGGTGCCGCGCCGATCGCCCCGGACGTGCTGAAGTTCTTCATGGGCATCGGGGTGCCGATGCACGAGGTCTACGGCATGACCGAGAACACGGCCGTGGCAACGGGAAACCGGCCGGGCAGGGTCAAGGTCGGCACGGTCGGCGAGCCGCAGCCGGGTATCGAGCTGCGGATCGACTCCGAGACCGGCGAGATCCAAACCCGGCACGGCGGCACGTTCGCGGGCTACTGGCGTGATCCGGAGGCGACGGCCCGCGTGGTCACCGACGGCTGGCTGCACACCGGCGACGTCGGCGAGTGGGTCGACGACACGCACGTGAAGATCACCGACCGGATGAAGGACATCATCATCACCGCGGGCGGCAAGAACATCGCGCCGTCGGAGCTCGAGAACGCGCTGAAGACCTCCCCGTACATCAAGGAAGCCGTGGTGATCGGCGACCAGCGGGCGTACCTGGTGGCGTTGATCGGCATCGAGTACGAGACGGTCGGGCACTGGGCGCAGCAGCGCAAACTTCCTTACACCACTTACCGGGACCTGTCGGAGAAGCCGGAGGTCCTGGAGCTGGTGCAGTCGATCGTGACCGAGGTGAACTCCCGGTTCGCCAACGTCGAGCAGATCAAGAAGTTCCGGATGTTCCCCAAGGAGCTCGACCACGAGGACGGCGAGCTGACCGCGACGCAGAAGGTGAAGAGATCCGCGCTGGGCAAGATGTTCGACGACCTCGTGGAGTCCATGTATGGATGAGTTTCTGCAGTCGTTGATCCGAGGCCTCGGCACCGGATCCATTTACTCGTTGCTGGCCCTCGGCTTCGTGATCATCTACAAGTCGACGCAGGTGATCAGCTTCGCGCAGCCGGCGTTCATGCTGGCGGGCGCGGTGCTGGTCTCCTACCTCGCACCCCAGGTGTCGTTCTTCGGCGCGGTCGTGCTGGCGGCGGCGATGATCGCGGTGCTGGCGCTGGGCGTCGAACGCACGGTCCTGCGGCCGATGGTCGGCAAACCGGTGTTCGTGGTCGCGATCATCACGATCGGCGTCGACGTGGTGATCCGGGTGGTGACGAACGCCTTCATCGGGCTGGACGTGCGCCAGGTCGGTGACCCGTGGGGCCTCACGACCGTCTCGTTCCTGGGTGCCGAAGTGCAGCAGCGGTACCTCGTGATGATCGGGACCACCGCGGTCGTGACGATCGCGCTGTTCGCGTTCTTCCGGTACTCGCGGATCGGGCTCGCCATGCGAGCGGTTGCCTACGACCAGGAAGTCGCGCTGGCCCAAGGGATTTCGGTCGGGTCGGTGTTCGCGCTGTCGTGGGCGCTGGCGGGCGGGCTCGCCGCGTTGGCCGGCGTGTTCGTGGCCACCGGCGCCGGAGTCGACCAGCAGTTGTGGATCGTCGCTTTGAAAGCGTTGCCCGCGATCATCCTCGGTGGACTCGAGTCGCTGGGCGGCGCGGTCGTGGGCGGGCTCGCGGTCGGGATCGTCGAGTCGCTCTTCGGCACCTACCAGGGTGATTTCGCGCCTTGGCTCGGGCCGAACTTCGCGCTTGTCGCGCCGTACGCGTTGATGCTGCTCGTGTTGCTGGTCAGACCTTATGGGCTTTTCGGCAAGAGGGAGGTGGAGCGGCTGTGAAGGGTCGTCCTGAGCTGTACACCTCTTATGGGCAGGACATGGCGTTCCTGAACACGCGTCCGAAGCGCGCGTGGACGGGTGGGCTCGTGGTGCTCGCTCTGCTGGTCCCGTTCCTCATCACGGACGACCTGCTGCAGCTGCTCGCCACCGGGTTCGTGGCGGCGATCGGCGCGATCGGCCTGAACATCGTCACGGGCTACGCGGGCCAGGTTTCCCTGGGCCACGCGTTCTTCCTCGCGATCGGTGCGTACACGGGTGCGGCTTTGAGCGGTTCGGAGACCGGGCGGGTGATCGGGTTCGGCATCACGTCGTTGCCGATCTGGTTGCTGGCCTCGGGTCTGGTGGCCGCGTTCTTCGGTGTCCTGGTGGCACCGGTGGCGGTGCGGTTGCGCGGGTTGTACCTCGCCATCGTCACGCTGGGACTGGTCTTCCTGGGAGAGCACGTCTTCCGGGAGTGGACATCGCTGACCGGCGGGCCGGGTGTCGGGCGGCCCGCGGCGATCCCGGAGCTCTTCGGGGTGCGGCTGGACCGGGACAACGCGATGTTCACGGCAGCACAGCAGCTGTATCTGTTGATGTTCGTGCTGCTGGTGATTTTCGGTGTGCTGGCACGGAATCTGGTGCGCTCGCGGGTGGGGCGGGCGTTCGCGGCGGTGCGGGACCGGGACCTGGCCGCGTCGGTCATCGGCGTGGACCTGACGAAGTACAAGGTCCTGGCGTTCGCGGTGTCCTCGTTCTACGCGGGTGTCGCGGGCGCGTTGCTGTTCGTGGTGAACGGGTTCTTCGATCCGGGCTCGTTCAGCCTGCTGTTGTCAGTGCAGTACATCGCGATGGTGCTCATCGGCGGCGCGGGCACCATCTCCGGCGCGATCATGGGCGCGCTCTTCATCACGCTGCTGCCACGCATCACCAGGGAACTGCCCGCGGTGCTGCCGTTCATCAGTGGTGACGCGACCGGAACGTTCACGGTCTTCCAGCTGGAGGCCGTGCTCTACGGCGTGCTCATCATCGTGTTCCTGATCGTCGAGCCACGCGGGTTGTTCGGCATCTGGGTGCGTGTCCGCAACTACTGGCGCACCTGGCCGTTCTCGTACTGAGGAGAATCCCCATGTCTGGTAAGCGATTGGCCGTTCTCTTTGTCGGCGCGCTGGCTCTGGCCGCGTGCCGTGGCGGGGACGGCGCCGCGCCGCAGGAGGGCGCGGGCGGTATCAAAGTCGACTTCGGCGTCACCAAGGAGGCCTGCCCGCAGGCCACCGACAAGGCCAAGGGCTGCATCTACCTGGGCACGATCTCGGACCTGACCGAAGGCCCGTTCAAGACGCTGGCCGTGCCGATCACGGACGCGCAGAAGGCGTTCTGGAAGCGCGTGAACGACCGCGGCGGCATCGGCGGCTACGAGATCGACGTGACGACGTACGTGAAGGACAACAAGTACAACCCGCAGATCCACAACCAGGTCTACCAGGAGATCAAGGGCAAGATCCTCGCCCTGACCCAGACCCTGGGCTCTCCCACGACCGCCGCGATCCTGCCGGACCTCGAGAGCACCCAGATGGTGTCGGTGCCCGCGTCGTGGACCTCGTTGTGGGGCTTCGAGGAGGTCGTGCTGGAGTCCGGCGCGAACTACTGCGTCGAGTCGATGAACACGGTCGACTACGCCGCGGACAAGATGGGCGTGAAGTCCGTGATGGCCGTGCACCTCGCCGGTGACTACGGCGACGACGCGGCGGCCGGCACTCGCATCGCCGCCGAGAAGCGCGGGCTGACGTTCGAGAACGTGACGACGCAGACCGGTCAGGACAACCAGGGCGGCGCGATCGACGCCGTGGTGTCCAAGAAGCCGGACCTGGTCGTGCTGACCACCGGCCCGACCGACGCCGCCGTGATCATCGGACAGGCCGCGGCCCGCGGGTACAAGGGCAAGTTCATCGGCACCTCGCCGACGTGGAACCCCGGTCTGCTGAAGTCGCCGGCCGCGCCCGCGATCAAGGCCCTGTACATGCAGTCGGCACCGTGGAAGGCGTGGAACACCGAGACCGTCGGCCACACCGCGATGCGCGCCGCGCTGCCGGGCGTGACGCCGAACGACGGCTACACCGCCGGTTGGGTGTGGGCGTACCCGTTGAAGGCCGCGCTGGAGAAGGCGGCTGCCAACAAGGACCTGACGCGTGCCGGTGTGCTCGCGGCCGTGCGTCAGCTCAGCTCGGTGGACTACGAGGGCATGCTTCCTTCGGGTGCGGGTAATTTCTCCGCTTCGCCCCAGGACGCCCTGTTCCGTCAGACCGTGCTGTACCGCCCGGACGACGCCGGTCCGACCGGGCTGTCGCTGGTGGAGGACTTCTACACCGGTTCCACTGCAAAAGATTTCAAGTTCGAGAAGCCCTGTTACCAATGAACCGAACGGGTGACGGTTGCCTCTGATCACCTGGGTTTCTGGCTAGTCTCGCTGGTGAGCTGGGTGTAGGAGGGTGTTGCGGTGTTGACGTGCGTCGAGGTTCGCCGTGCCGCAGGAGGCCTCCGTTTGTTCGTTCGTCCCCCGGCCGCGCTGCGCTGGAGCGCGCGGCTGGGGTACGAACGGGTGGCGGAGCTGCTGACCGCGATTCGTCAGGCGGAGTCGTGCAGTGTGCCGGACGTGGCACTGCGGTACGTGCCTGATCAGCGCACCGGTGAAGCCGTCTTGGCGTGCGCCACCGGGACCGTCGTACTGGACGCGGACGACGTGACGTCGTTGCACGACACATTACGGGCGCACATGCCCGACCGGATGAGGCCGCTACCGGTCTAGCCGCTGCCCTTTGGGGCAGCCGATCGTGTCCTGCGGGACGTCGGTGCGCTGGTCGTTCGCGGTGCTCGGGCACGCGATCGTGGACGGCGTGATTCACGAGGTCGATGAGGCTTTGCGCCGCCTGGTCCGCGACGAGGCGCTGCGCGGTTCCGATCTGGACGTCGCGTTCGACGCGCCGACCAAGGACTGGGCGGCGCGGCGGAACGCGCCCACGGTCAACATCTACCTCTACGACATCCGCGAGGACATGCGGCGGCGCCAGCGCGGGCTGCTCAACGAGTACGACGCGCAGGGGAAGGTGGCGGCGAGGCATCTCCCGCCGCGGCACATGAAGTTGTCGTACCTGGTCACGGCGTGGACGCAGCGGCCGGAGGACGAGCACCGGCTGCTGTCGGACCTGCTCATCGGGTTCCTGAGGTACGACGCGGTGCCGCCGGGGCTGCTCAGCGGGTCGCTCGAGGAGCTGGACCTGCCCGTGCCGATGACGGTCGCGTTGCCGCCGCCGGAGGACCGGGCGTTCGCGGACGTGTGGAGTGCGCTGGGCGGCGAGCTGAAGCCGTCGCTGGACGTCGTGGTGTCGGCGCCGGTGTCGTCCGGGCGCCGGATCGCCGCTGGGCCGCCGGCACGGGAGGGCGTGCAGTTGCACACCGGGGACGACCGGGTGCGGCACAACGTGTCCGAGGACGGCGTGGCGATGCGCCGGGTGGCGCGATGATCTTCGAGCGGATGGCGGGGCTGGAGCGGCGGATCCGGGCCGCGGTGGCGGCGCGCCGGGCCACGGACCCCAACCCGGACGACCCGTTTCGCGGGCTCTACCTGTCGGACGAGGTCATCGAGGCGCTGCTGGACAGCGGCAGGGAGCCGTTCGCGCCGTTCGTCGAGGCGACGGCGGACGGGCGGCTCGGCAGGCTGGCGCGCAAGGCTCGACTGTCCGAAGTGGACGTCGAGCTGCTGCTGGTCGCGTTGGCGCCGGACGTCGACAGCCGGTTCGAGCAGTTCTACGGGTACCTCAACGACGACGTGACGCGGCGGCGGGCGACGGTCGGGCTGGCGTTGCGGTTGTGCGGGCTCGCGGAGGCCTCGTCGCAGGGCCGGGCGCGGCTCGACCACGGGAGTCCGCTCGTGCGGTGCGGGCTCATCACCGTGGAGGACGCGGAACGGCCGTTGCTCAGCAGGTCGTTGCGGGTGCCGGACCGGGTCGGGGCGCACCTGCTCGGCGACGACCGGCCGGATCCTTCGCTGACGGACTTCGTGACGCTGTCCGGGGATCCGGTGCCCATGCCGGGTGCGGAACGGCTGGCGCGCGGTATCGAACGCGGCGTGCGGCTCGTCTACCTGCGCGAGCACCCCGGCGGTGGCGCGGCCGAGTTGGCCGTTTCCGCGTTGGCGCGAGCGGGTTTCCCGGCGTTGCTGGTGGACGCGGCGCGCATGACGGATCCGCTGGCGGTCACCCGCGAGGCGTTGCTCCGGGGCGCGGGGATCACGATCGGCCCGGTGGACTCGAACTTCACGCTGGACCCGTTGCTGCACGACGAGATTCCGGTTGTCGCGTACGGGCCGGGCGCGTGGGAGCCGCGCTGGACGCGGATGCCGCCGTTGCAGCACGACGCGGTGCAGGTGCCGTTCGACGTGCGGGTGGCGTTGTGGCGCACGGAGCTCGACGGCAAGCTGGCGCGGGGGATCGACCCGGCCGAGGTGACCGCGCATTTCGTGCTCGGGCCGACGCAGATCAGCAGAGCGGCGAACGCGGCGGCGGTGTCGGCGCTGGCCGACGACGGGCTGGTCGACGTGACGCACCTGCGGGCCGGTGCGCGCAGCCAGAACGCGGGAGGCCTGCAACGGCTGGCGCGGCGCATCGAGCCGGCGGTGTCCTGGCCGGACCTGGTGTTGCCGGCGCCCATCACGTCGTTGCTGCGCGAGCTGGCGGCCAGGGCCAAGCACCGCGACCGCGTGATCGACGAGTGGCGGATGCGGCCCGGTGGCGGCCGCGGTCGGGGCGTCACGGCGTTGTTCGCGGGCGACTCGGGCACCGGCAAGACGATGTCGGCCGAGGTGATCGCGGCGTCGCTCGGGCTGGACCTGTACACGGTCAACCTCGCGACGGTCGTGGACAAGTACGTCGGCGAGACCGAGAAGAACCTGGAGCGGATCTTCGTCGAGGCGGCCGGTGTCAACGGCGTGCTGCTGTTCGACGAGGCCGACGCGATCTTCGGCAAGCGGTCGGAGGTCCGGGACGCGCACGACCGGTACGCGAACATCGAGAGCGCGTACCTGTTGCAGCGCATGGAAAGCTTCGACGGCATCGCGGTGCTGGCGACGAACCTGCGGGCGAACCTCGACGACGCCTTCACCCGGCGGATCGACGTGATCGTGGACTTCCCGCTGCCCGACGCGGAGCTGCGGCGCGGTCTGTGGGACCGGTGCCTCGGCGGGTCGGTGCCGCGATCGTCCGATGTGGACCTGGACTTCCTGGCGGCGTCGTTCGAGCTGGCGGGCGGGCACATCAGGTCGGCGGCCGTGACCGCGGCGTATCTGGCTGCTGCCGCAGGGCATGTCGTCGGCATGGTCGAGCTGATCGGCGCGGTGGCGCGGGAGTACCGCAAGCTCGGCCGGTTGGTGGGGGAACGCGAGTTCGGCCGTTACTTCGAACTGGCCACCGAACGGCTGGTGGGGTAGGTCATGGCACAGGGAGCGGAGATGCACGGACACGGACACGAACACGATTCGGAAGCCTCCTTCCGGCCCAAGGGCGACCGGATCCAGCACGAGGAGACCGACCTGCTCGGCCGCGCGGCCGTCGCCGGGCGCCCCGACGTGCTCGGACCCGCCGGAATGCTCGGCCTGCAACGGGCCGTGGGCAATGCCGGTGTGGGTGCGGTCGTGGAGGAGGAACGCTCGCCGGTGCACGACGTCATCTCGTCCGGCGGCTCACCGCTGTCCGCCGACGTGCGCGAGGACATGGAAGGCCGGTTCGGGCAGGACTTCTCGGACGTGCGCGTGCACACCGGGTCAGCCGCGCACGACTCGGCGAAGTCGGTGAACGCGCAGGCCTACACCGTCGGCTCGAACATCGTGTTCCAGCGCGACAAGTACGACCCCGCGTCGGACAGCGGCAAGCACATGCTGGCTCACGAGCTCACGCACGTGGTGCAACAGCGGTCCGGGCCGGTCGACGGCACCGACACCGGTGGTGGCGTGAAGGTGAGCGACCCGTCCGACCGGTTCGAACGCGAGGCCGTTTCCAACGCGGACCGGATCATGGCCACGCCTGCTGCTCCCGTTCAGCGGTGCGAAGACCACGGCAGTCATGCCGGTGAGGCGCACGTGCAGCGCGAGGAAGCGCCTGCGGAGGAAGAGGAAACCGCGCAGACGTTCGTGCAGAGGGCCGAGGAAGAAGAAGAGGCCGCAGCCGAGTGATCAGCTGATCGGTGCCGGCGAACTGGCCTCGGGCACCAGGATCGCCGGGGTTCCGGTGCCGTCCGCCGGCACGGCCCACACGTCGTTGAGGCCGTCGTCGCGCTGGATGCCGTACGCGACGGTCTTGTCGTCGACCCACGCCGGCTGGTCGTCGACGCTGCGGGTCTCGGCGAGCGGGGTGATCTGCTTCGTAGCCAGGTCCAGCACGGAGACCCGCCAGCCCTGCTGCGGATCGCCGTTGACCGCGGCCTTGTAGGCGATGCGGGTGCCGTCCGGGGAGAGCGACGGGCACTCGACGTTGTCCTGATCCGTCAGCGGCTTGAGCCTGCGGGCCGCGAAGTCGCCCTCGATCAGGTAGCGGTGGCCGCCGGTGGACATGGTCGCGTAGAACCGGTTGTCGTCGGCGGTGAACGTGACGCCCCAGTAGTTCGTGTCGACCGGTCGCTGCGGCATGCCCTCGACGGCGAACTCCTCCAGTGACTGGACCAGTGTGCCCGTCCTGGTGTCGAGGATGCCCGTGCTGGTGGAGAACCCGTTGGCGGCGTACGAATGCCCGTCGACGAACAGCGTCCACGCCACCATGCGGCCGCTCGCGGACACCCGCGTGCGGTTGGGGAAACCGGTCAGCGGAACGGTTCGGAGCTCCTTGAGCTGGTTGTCCAGCACGGCCAGTTCGCCCGCCTTCAACGCACCCACCGGGCGCAGGCAGGAGATGGTGCCCGCCGCGGAGTACACGCGGTCGCAGCGCTGCTCGGTGATCTCGCGCGACCCGGCCGGGTTCTGGCGGGACACCGTGGAGAGCTTGCCGTTGCTGAGCACCATCAGCCGCGGACCCGCTCCGGTCGGCACGGACTGCGCGGCGTCTTCCGATGTGGCGCCGGACAGCGCGGTGTAGCCGACGGCGACACCGCCGAGCAGGACGGCAGCGGTCAGGGTGATCAGCAGTCGGCTGTTCATGAGCGGCGTCCCAGCAGTGCGGCGGTGGTGATCAGGGCGAGGACGACCGCGACCGCGGCGGTCCTGGTGGCGGCTTCCGGGCTCCAGAACTGCCAGAGCAGGCCGAACAGCACGGAGGAGCAGAGGTAGGCGAGCGCCTGTCCACTTTGGATCAACGCGATGCCGGTGGTGCGCAGGCGTTCCGGCAGGACCGGGGCCGCGAGCGCCATCAGCACGCCGTCCGTGGCGGCGTAGAAGACGCCGTAGAGCAGCACGACCAGCACCAGCAGCGGCCAGCCGCCGAGCGGGCCGTGCAGCAACAGGTAGACGGCGGTCAGCGCGCCGTAGCCCGCGAGCATGACCTTGAGCCGGCCGACCCGGTCCGCGAGTGCGCCCAGCGGTGCGGCGAGCAGCAGGTAGACCAGGCTCGTGCCGACGGCGAGCAGCGGGAACCAGCCGAACGCCAGTCCTTCGCGCTTCTGCAGCAACAGGTACACGAACCCGTCGCCGATGGTGACCAGGCCGAGCAGCGACGCGGCGAGCACGATCTTGCGCACGGCCGGGTCCTTGAGCAGTGCGAGCTTGACGGGTTCCTTGCGCTGGACCGGTTCTGGGCGGTCTTTGACGTAGAGGACCAGGACCAGCACACCGAACGCGGCGATGCAGAAGCTGACGACGAACACGGCGTCGAAGGACTGTGACGCTCCCTGGGCCGACGCCGCGAGGACGGCCATGGCGACCAGTGGCCCGGCGAAGGCGCCGATCCCGTCCATCGCGCGGTGCACGCCGAACGCTCGGCCCAGGTCACCGCTGGGCGTGGAGAGCGTGATCAGCGCGTCTCGTGGTGCCGTGCGCAGACCTTTGCCCGCGCGGTCCGCGGTGATCACGAACCCGAGCGCGGTCAGGGAGTTGCCCGCCGCCAGCAGCCCGAGCTTGGCCGCGGCGGAGATGCCGTAGCCGAAGCCCGCGACTGCCTTGCGCCGGTTCGTCCGGTCGGCGAGGTAGCCGCCGGCGAGCCTGAGCAGGGTGGTGGCGCCGGTGTAGACGCCGTCGATCAGCCCGTACGCGGCCGGACTGAGCTGGAGGCCGATCACCAGGTACAGCGGCAGGATCGCGGCCACCATCTCCGACGAGACGTCGGTGATGAGGCTGACCGTGCCGAGCGCGAAGACGTTGCCGCTCAGCCCTTTCCAGTTCGCCGTCTTGGGTTTGTCGATCGTGGACAGGTACATCGCTCGGCCTCCAGCAGCAGCGCGGTCAGTGACAGTTCGTGGTGCCGCTGTCGGTGTAGGTCTTGCCCGCTTCCGGGACGAACTGCCAGTCGAAGCTGTTGCTGTGCAACGTCAGCTTCAGCACACCGCGGGTGCCGGTGTTGCGGGCCTCGCTGTTCGGCTTGATCGTGCCGAAGCTGTAGGCACCCGCGCCGCCCATGCCCGCGACGAACGTCCTGATGCCGCGGGCCGTGTCCAGTCCGCCGCTGGGGTTCTGCGGAGCGAACCGCTCGTAGTGGTGGTTGTGGCCGAACAGCACCACGTCCGCGTTGGCGTCGTACAGCGCCTGGAACAGCGGCCTGGTGGCCGTGGAGGGCGCGTGGTTGGCGCCGCTGGTGAACAGCGGGTGGTGCCAGTACGCCGCGGTGCACGGCTTCGTGTTCGCCGCGAGGTCCTGGCGCAGCCACTGCTCCTGCGCGCTGCCGGCGGACATGCTGATGTTGGAGTTCAGCGACACGATGTGCCAGTTGCCGAGGTCGTAGGAGTAGTAACCCCGTCCCGACGGACCGGCCTGCGCACCGAAGTAGTTGTAGTACCCGGTGGCGCCACTGGTGTGGTAGTCGTGGTTGCCCGGCGACGGCCGCGTGCGCGCCTTGTGCCGGCCCCACGTGGGCTCGTAGTAGGTGTTGAACTGCGACGCGGTGCCGTCCGGGTAGACGTTGTCACCCGTGGTCCACACCGTGCCCTGGATGTTGTCCAGCAGCGCGGCCGTCGCGGTGTCACCGGAACCGGAGTCCGCGATGTCACCGGCGCCGACGAACACCGGGTCGCCGGGCGGTGGCGTCGTGCCGCTGGTGATCACGAGCTGGGGCGCCGTGGTGGAGCCGGACTCACGCGAGTCGTAGTCGGCGCCGTCCGAGTTGCTGGAGGTGACGCCGATGCTGAACGTGCCGTTGCCCGTGACGTAGCTGGTCACGTCGACCTCGTACCAGGCGTTGCGCACGACCGCGCCGAGGGAGCCGAGCGTGGCGCCGTCGATCGCGGGCTGGTTGTTCCAGGTGACACCGGTTTCCGTCCAGCTGACGTTGGACATCGACCGGAACGTGCCGCCGTTCGGGCTCTGCGCGTCGGCGACGTCGTCGGTGTGGATGCGCAGCTTGGCGCTGCTGACCGACTCGGTGAGGCCCGACACGGAGAACTTGAGGAACGTCCGCTTGGTCGACGAGTTGTCGATGCCGAGCTGGCCGGACGTGCCGTAGTTCGTGCCGGTGGCGGCGTTGTCGACGTAGGTGTCGGCGGTGGGGGTGAACGTGGTGGTGGCCGCTTGTGCGGTGGTGGAGGCGGTGAGGGTGGCCGCCGTGACGACGACGGTGGTGAGCACGGCCAATGGAGCCCTGCGACGTTGCATGCCAGCGCACTTCCTTGTTGGCGGACATGGACCGTCGGGAAGGCTAGGGCTCAAATGAGATGCGTGCGGTGATCGTTCGGCGGCAGTTTGGTGAACGGGCGGGAAATCCCCCTCAGGGGTGGCTGCCCTTTCGGGCAGTCACCGGCTCCCTCCAGCACCGTCGCGGGGTCGTGTCGGGTTTTGGGCGATCGCCGCAGCATGTGTCGTACAGGGTTCCGTACGACATGGGAGGCCGTCGATGCCCACCTATCTCTCGCCGGGCGTGTACGTCGAGGAGGTGGAGGCAGGTGCCCGCCCGATCGAGGGCGTGGGCACCGCCGTCGCCGCGTTCGTCGGGTTCGCGGCCAAGGGTGAGTTCAACACCCCGACGCTGGTCTCGAACTGGGCGCAGTACACCGACAAGTTCGGCGACTTCGCCGAGGGCTGCTACCTGCCGTTGGCCGTCTACGGCTACTTCCTCAACGGTGGCAACAACTGCTATGTCGTCCGCGTGGGCGGCTCCCGTTCCGCCGCCGCGCTGCCCGCGGGCCCGCAGGCGCAGCTGGGCGGCTACCGGGTGTCGGCTCGCGAGCTCAACGCCGGCAGCCTGTCCGTGGAGGTTGGCGACCCCGCCGGGGAGAACCAGCCGGACGACCGCTTCTCGGTGGTGGTCAAGGACAACGGCAAGGTCGTCGAGACGCACCAGGTGTCGGCCAAGCGCGGCAAGGAGAACGTGCTGACCGTCGTCAACACGGCCTCGAAGCTGATCACGATCGAGGAGGTCGCGGGGGCGTCGCTGGCCAAGCCGGACAAGGCTTCGGTCGCGTTGCGAGAGGCTCCGGCCCCGCCGCCCGTGCCGCGCAAGGTCGTGCCCGACGACTACGTGGGCGACGTCGCCGACCGCACCGGTTTCGGTGGCCTGGAAGCGATCGACGAGGTCACGATGGTCTCGGTGCCGGACCTGATGAGCTCCTACCAGCGCGGTCTGATCACGCTGGAGGCCGTCAAGACCGTGCAGTCCGCGATCATCGCGCACTGCGAGCTCATGGGCGACCGCATGGCGATCCTCGACCCGCCACCGGACTTGTCGCCGGACCAGGTCAAGAACTGGAAGCAGACCGAGGCCGGCTACGACTCGAAGTACGCGACGCTGTACTACCCGTGGATCAAGGTCTACGACCCGTCCACTTCGGACAACATCTTCGTGCCGCCGTCGGGCCACATGGCCGGTGTGTGGGCGCGCAACGATGCTTCCCGCGGCGTGCACAAGGCTCCGGCGAACGAGACCGTGCGCGGCGCCGTGGCGCTGCAGACGCAGCTCACCAAGGCGGAGCAGGAGCTGCTGAACCCGATCGGCGTGAATTGCATCCGCGCCTTCACCGGGCGTGGCATTCGCGTGTGGGGCGCTCGGACGCTGTCGTCCGACCCGGCGTGGCGTTACCTGAACGTCCGGCGGCTCTTCAACTACCTCGAAGAGTCCATTCTGGACGGAACGCAGTGGGTCGTCTTCGAGCCGAACGACGACGCCCTGTGGGCCCGGATCCGCCGGACCATCTCCGCGTTCCTGGTGATGGAGTGGCGCAAGGGCGCGCTGTTTGGCCTGACGCCCGACGAGGCGTTCTACGTCAAGTGCGACCGCGAGACCAACCCGGCGGAGGGCATCGACCTCGGCCAGGTCGTGTGCGAGGTCGGCATCGCGCCGGTCAAGCCCGCGGAGTTCGTCATCTTCCGGCTCGCCCAGATGCAGGGCGGCACCAGTCTGGTCAACGAGTAAAGGCGGTTCCTCGACATGGCACTCCCCGATCTCGACACGTCGGTAGGCCACTCGTTCGGCCTTGAGGTCGACGGCATCACGATCAAGCAGATCTCCGAGGTGACCGGCCTGAAGATGGAGCAGGACGTCATCGAGCTCAAGCAGAACATGGCCGACGGCAAGTACGTCATCAAGAAGCTCCCCGGCCGCATGAAGGCGGGCGAGGTCGTATTCACCCGCGGTCTCACGGCCGACAACTCCTTCGAGAAGTGGGTGAAGGACTCGCGCTTCGGCAAGATGGGCAGCGCCCGCAAGAACGGCGTGGTCGTCGTCTACGACTACGAGGGCGCCGCCATCAAGCGCTACAAGATCGTGCGCTGCTGGCCGAAGTCGTTGGAGATCGGCACGTTGAAGGCCGGCGACACCTCCGTGCTGACCGAGAAGCTGACGGTCACCTACGAGGAGATGGAAGTCGAGTGAGGCGCTCTTCTTCTGCTGTCGCTGCTGCTCCTTCGATGCAGACCGAGTTCGCTTTCGAACTGCCGCGCGGGTACGTGGACGACTCCGGGACTGTTCATCGCGACGGTGTGATGCGTCTTGCCACGGCACGCGACGAGCTGATCCCGTTGCGGGACGACCGGGTCCGCGAGAACGCTGCGTATCTGACGGTCGTGTTGCTGGGCCGCGTGGTGACTCGCATCGGGTCGGTCACGGACGTGCACGCCGGCGTCATCGAGGACCTGTTCGCCTCGGACCTGGCTTTCCTGCAGGACATGTACCGCCGCATCAACAGCGAGGGACACACGCGCTCGGCCGTCGCGTGTCCCTCGTGCGGGCACGGGTTCGAGGTCGACATCTCGGGTGGGCGCCTGGGGGAATCGTGACGTACGCGCCATCCCAGCTGTATTCGGAGGTCGCGTACGTCGCCTACCACTTCCACTGGTCGCTCGACTCCATTTTGGACCTGGAGCACGGTGAGCGGCTGCGGTACGTGGAGGAGATCGGCCGCATCAACACGCGGATTTCAGCTGGTTCGGGTTCTGGTTCCGGGTTGTCCGGGTTCTCCGGGTTCGGTTCGGGGAGGTGACTTGCTGTGTGGCCCTTTCGGCGGCGTGCTGCTGAACCTTCCTTGCCCGTGGTCCGGGCGGAGTGGCGCTCGTTGCCGCCCCTGCAGCGGGTCGTCGCGCCGCATCCGCTGATCAACCCGGTGTCGTCCTTCTCGGCCGGGTTGACCGCCTGGCAGAATCCGTCGTTCCTGGCGCCCCTGGCACACGCGGTGGGGCCTGCTGAGCCGTCCGGGTCGATCTCGGACGTGGCTGCTCCTGCCCCCGAGCCTTCTGGGGCTTCCGAGCCTGCCGGGTGGAAGTCGGTGTGGGGCGGTGCTTCCCCGGCTGGTGCACCGGTCGTTGCCCGAGCCGTCGAGCCGTCGGCTTCCTCGCCGGTCGTGGTGTCACGGAGTGTTTCGGAGCCGGCTCCCGCGCCCGAGCCGGCTCCCGCGCACGAGCCGGATGTCGTGGAGGCTTCCTCCTCGGACGCTCCGCCTGCCGAGGAGGAAGCGCCTGCTGTGCAGCGTTCGGTGTCGGCAGAGCCGCCTCCGCCGGTTCGACCGAGGAGGTTGGGCCTTGGTGAGCCGATCTCGTCGGTGCTGCAGCGATCGGCGGATCAAGTAGGCAGCTCTGGCGCGACTGTTTTGCCGCTTGCCGCGGCTACGCCGGCCGTGGCGCAACGGGCTGTCAGTCCGGATGAGCCCGGTGGCGCGACGCCGCCTGCTGGGCTGGCTGGTTCTGAGACCTCTGTGGTGCAGCGGGTGGCCGGTCCGGACGTGCCCGCTGGTTCTGGGCAGTCTGTCGTGCGGGGTCCCGGGACGCTCACGGATGCCGCGACCGCAGGCGGCGGTTTGCCTGCTGTGCAGCGGCTTTCGGAGGATGGCGGGCCGAGAGTCCCAGGACTCGGCATGCCGGTCGTTCGGCAGCCTGGCCCGGCGCGGTCGAGCTCAGCGGCGCCCGCTGATGAGCCGAGTCCGGCCGGGCACCTCGGCGAGCCACCCTCTGGCGGGTCAGGTCCAACCGCCGAGGGAATTGGCTCAGCCGGAGACCCCGGTTGGTCGGCCTCGGTGACTGACATCGGCGAATCGGCTCCGCTGGCGGGTTTTGCGGAGCAGGTGCCCGTTCTCGACCTCGGTGGCGACTCGTCGGCGGGTGAGGTGGCTGTGGTTCAGCGGTCCGCCGACTCCAGCGCCGATGTGGCGGAGCGGGCCGCGATGCCGATGGTGCAGCGATCCGCCGACCAGACGAGCACCCAGCCGGCGGCCAGTCCAGGCGCCGGCTCACCGGCGGTGCAGCGGCTGGTCGGCTCCGCGCCTGACCTGCCGGTGGTGGAACAGTCCGGGCGGCTGGGAGCGGAACCGGACAACCAGACCGGGACGCCCGCCCTGACCAGGGCCGACTTCACGGAACCTGTGGCGCAGCGGCTGGTCGGGTCCGCCCCGCCGATCGCCCAGACGTCGGTCCACCAAGGCAACGACGCCGTGGCGGCCCAGGGGACCGCCCAGCTCGCGGCAAACACAGGCAGTGAGGCCGCTGTGGTCCAGCGGACGCCTCAGAATTCGGTGCACACCGGGACCGCGATGGTCCAGCGGACGGCTCAGGGCTCAGCACACCAGGGCACCGAGGATGCGGTGGTCCAGCGAACATCCCAATTCTCGGCACACGTGGGCACCGGAGCCGAGACGGTTCAGCGAGTAGCTGACGCGGGCGACGGGGCTGCGGTGGTCCAGCGGACGCCCCAGTTCTCGGCACACACGGGCACCGCAGCCGAGATGGTTCAGCGGGCGGTTGGCGCGGGTGATGTTGCTGCGGTGGTGCAGCGGGCGGCTCCGATGTCGACATACCCAGGTACCGCAGCCGAGATGGTTCAGCGGGCGGTTGGCGCGGGTGATGTTGCTGCGGTGGTGCAGCGGGCGGCTCCGATGTCGACATACCCAGGCACTGCAGCCGAGATGGTTCAGCGGACGCCCCAGATCTGGGCGCACGTGGGCACCGGAGCCGAGATGGTTCAGCGGGTAGCTGACGCGGGCGACGGGGCTGCGGTGGTTCAGCGGACGCCTCAGATCTGGGCGCACACAGGCACCGGAGCCGAGATGGTCCAGCGGGTAGCTGACGCGGGCGACGGGGCTGCGGTGGTTCAGCGGACACCCCAGATCTGGGCACACACAGGCACCGCAGCCGAGATGGTCCAGCGGGCAGTTGGCACGGGCGACGTAGCTGCGATGGTGCAGCAGGCGGCTCCGATCTCGACATACGCGGGCAACGAAGCCCCGATGGTCCAGCGTGCTTTCACGCCGCCGGCGTCCCGGCCACTCGCTCACCTGCAACCAGCCGCGACCTCGCCGATTGCTGCGGCCCTGCCGGTTGCCGTGGCCCCGGCCGCAGCCCGCACCACGCCTCCAACCGTGGACCACCCCGTGGCCCATCCCGTGGTCCAAGCCATGACCCAGGCCGCGCCCCAATTCGCCGTCCAGACCGCGCCCCAAACCGTCACCCAGACCGCGGAGCAGCCGGTCGTCGCCCGCACCACAGACAACGCACCACCCCAGCCCGAACCCGTGCAGCGGACCGCGGAAGCACCCGTCACACCAACCGAGGCGCCGCAGCCGGGGACACCGCAAAGCCAGAACCCCGAAGAGCTGCTGCGCAAGTTGTACGACCCCCTGCTGCGCCGGCTCAAGGCCGATCTGTGGCTCGACCGCGAGCGTCGTGGGGCGCTCACCGACCTGTGAGGACATGCCATGACCGCACCAGAGGAAGCCGTCGCCGTCTGCTTCAGCGTGTCGGTGGACAAGAACGACCTGGGGTCCTTCAACAGTTGTGAGGGGCTCGGGTGCGAGTTCGTCATCGAGCAGCGGGAAGAGGGCGGCAACAACGGGATGGTGTGGCAGCTGCCCACGCGCATCAAGTACCCCAACGTGAAGCTCAGCAGGCCGGTCACCAGGGACAGCCAGAAGATCACCAACTGGATCTCGGGCATGGCCTCGGGCATCAAGAGAAGGACTGCGGTCATCGAGGCGAAAAACCTTGAAGGCAAGACGATCGCGAGCTGGTCGCTGGCGGAGGTCGTTCCGGTCCGGTGGACGGGGCCGCAGCTGAGCGCCGAGCAGAACAAGGTGGCCATGGAGACGCTCGAGCTGGCGCACCACGGGTTCTTGGACGCGCGATGACTGTCACGTTCACGAGCGCGGGGGCGAAGACCGCGGCCAAGAAGATGGAACACGCCGTCCTCACGGCGTACGAGCCGCCGAAGCCGGGTGGGCTGCAGAAGCCGGGGGCGGAACTGGACAAGATCGAGTTTCCGTTCAACCCCAAGGAGCTCAGCCTCGCCAAGAACGCCAAGTGGCAGCGGCAGGCGCAGCCCAACGCGGCCAAGGCCGGTGTGCCGGAGTTCAAGGGGGCCGAGCCGGCGAAGCTCAGCCTGGAGATCTTCATCGACTCCACCGACACGATGGGCGACAAGACCATCAAGCTGGTCGAGCGGCTGTTCAACCTGACCGTGCCCACGAAGGAGTCACGAACCAAGGGCAAGGGCAGTCCGCCCTGGGTCATCTTCAAGTGGGGCACCACGACGGGCTTCCCGAGCTACGTCTCCAGCGTCACGGCCAAGTACACGCTCTTCACGCCCGGCGGCATGCCGGTGCGGGCGGTGTGCACGGTCAACCTGGAAGAGGTCAGCGGCGAACCCGGCGGCCAGAACCCGACCAGTGGCGCGCTCGCCGCCAGGGACTCGCACACGCTCACCGCGGGCGACTCGCTCCAGTCCTTGGCCTACCAGGCGTACGGCAACCCCGAGCTGTGGCGGTACATCGCCGAGGCCAACGACATCGACGACCCCATGCGGCTCAAGCTCGGTTCGACCGTCCTCGTTCCGGCGTTGGAGGAGATCCAGCATGGCTAACGAGAGCTTCGCCAACAACCTGGTCGTCGAGGTCGAGGGCCAGCCGTTGCCCGCGGACGTCAAGCTGTTGCTCACCTACGCGTTCGTGGACGACAGCCGGAACCTGCCGGACATGTTCGTGCTGCGGTTCCGCGACCCCGGCCACGTCGTGCTCACCAAGGGCGGCTTCAAGATCGGCGCCAAGGCGGCGCTCAAGGTCCAGACGGCCGACCCCGGCGGGCCGAAGCCGCTCATGAGCGGCGAGATCACCGCGGTGGGCGTCGAGTTGGACGGGCAGGGCACGTTCACCGAAGTCAGGGGCTACGACGAGGCGCACCGGCTGTTCCGGGGCAAGCGGGTCGCGGTCTACCCGAACATGACGGTGAGCGACGTCGTCAAGAAGGTCGCCGATCGCGCGAACATCAAGACCGGCACGATCGACAACGTGCCCGGCTTCGGTGGCCGGCCGGACACCCAGCTCAGCCAGGACAACGTCAGCGACTGGGAGTTCTTGAGCCGCCTCGCGAAGACCGTCGGCGCGCAGATCGCGGTCAGGGAGGGCAAGCTCGACTTCAAGCTGCCCGAGCCGCCGGCGAAAGCGCCGAAGACCAACGCCAAGGCCAAGTCCGACCCGTTCGTCCTCGAGATGCACAGCACCCTCGTCGCGCTCAGGGCCGGCATCACGACGGCGGGTCAGGTGCCCGAGGTCCAGGTCAGGGGCTGGGACTTCGAGAACAAGCAGGAAGTGCTGGCCACGGCCAAGCCGAACACCGCGGGAGTCGAAGTCCCGCAGGCGAACCCCACCGAACTGGCGGCGAAGTTCAAGGCACCGCCGCACCTCGAAGCCGGCCTGCCCTACCGCACGCACGCCGAGGCCAAGACCGCGGCGGAAGCACTGGCCGCGCAGCTCGGCGGCTCCTGCGCAGAACTCACCGGCGTGGCAAGGGGAAACCCCGAGCTGAAGGCGGGAGTGGCGGTGGCGCTGGCCAACGTCGGCGAGCCGTTCCAGGGCAAGTACACGCTCACCAGCACCAGGCACCTGTTCGCCGAGCACACCGGGTACACCACCGAGTTCACGGTGTCCGGCAAGCAGGAACGCTCGCTCTACGGGCTGGTCCACAGCACGAAGGACAAGCCCCTCAACGGACTCGTGCCCGCGGTCGTCACGAACGCCAAGGACCCGTTGGAGATCGGCCGCGTCCAGGTCAAGTTCCCCTGGCTGTCGCCGGATCTGACCAGCGTCTGGGCCCGCACGGTGCAGGCCGGCGCCGGCGCGAACCGCGGCACGGTGATCCTGCCGGAGGTCGGCGACGAGGTGCTGGTCGGGTTCGAGCACGGCGACTTCGACGCGCCGTACGTGCTCGGCGGCCTCTACAACGGCAAGGACAAGCCGCCGAAGCTCGGCAAGCCGGCGGTCGACGGCGCCAACGGCCAGATCGCGGCCAGGGGCTTCGTGTCCAGGAAGGGCCACAAGGTCGAGTTCGTCGAGGACGACGGCATCGTGATCTCCAGTGGTGACGGGAAGTTCGTCGTCAAGCTCGACCAGAAGTCGCAGAACATCGAGATCACCAGCGGCAAGACCATCAACGTCAAGGCGCAGAACGGCATCACGGTCGACGCCGGCACCGGGCCGCTGGAGCTCAAGGGCCAGAAGGTGACCGTGACGGCGCAGACCGAACTGAAGGCGGAAGGCGCCCAGGTCAAGGTCGCCGGCCAGGCCCAGACCGAGGTGACCTCCAGCGGTGTCCTCACCGTCAAGGGTTCCATCGTCAAGATCAACTGAGGAACGAACCATGCCACCCGCAGCAAGAGTCGGAGACATGACCGGGCACCCCGGCGTCCTCATGCCGCCCGGTGTCCCGACCGTGCTCATCGGCGGGCTGCCCGCCGCGACGGTCGGGAACATGCACACGTGCTCGTTCCCGCCGCCCGCCGTGCACCCGCCGACGCCGATCATCCCACCGGGCTGTCCGACGGTGCTGATCGGCGGCAAGCCGGCGGCCCGCGTCGGTGACATGAGCGGTTGTGGCGCGCCGATCCTGCCGCCCGGCTGCCCGACCGTCCTGATCGGAGGGTGACGCGGTGGACTTCATCGGCAGGGGCCTGAGCTTTCCCGTCCGCACCGACGCGACGGGCTCGGTGGCGCTGGTCGACGGCGACCGGGAGATCGTCGAGAGCATCCGGCTGATCCTCGCGACCGCGCCGGGGGAACGCCCGATGCGGCCGGAGTTCGGCTGCGCGATCCACGACCTGGTGTTCGCGCCGGCCGACTCCACGACGGCCGGGCAGATCGCCTACGAGGTGCGGCTGTCGCTGGAGCGGTGGGAACCGCGCATCGACCTCACCGACGTGATCATCGACTTCGCCGAGGCCGACCAGGGCACCTTGCTGATCGACATCCAGTACACCCTGCGCAACACCAACGACCCGCGCAACCTCGTGTTCCCGTTCTACGTCATTCCGCCGCACGAGGACGGTGCGTGATGCCGCTTCCCTTGCCGAACCTGGACGACCGCAGGTTCCAGCAGCTCGTCGACGAGGCCAAGCGCCGCGTCCAGCAGCACTGTCCGGAGTGGACCGACCACAACGTCTCCGACCCCGGCGTCACGTTGATCGAGGCGTTCGCGCACATGGTCGACGAGCTGATGTACCGGCTCAACCGCGTGCCTCGGTTGCACTACCTCAAGTTCCTCGACCTGATCGGCGTCGAGCTGTTCGCCCCGACCGCCGCGCGCGTGGACGTCACCTACTGGCTGTCGGCGCCGCAGGAAACCTCCGTCGAGGTCCCGCAGGGCAACCAGGTCGCGACGCAGCGAAAGGGCATCGAGGACCCCGTCGTCTTCACGGTCGACCGCCCGCTCACGATCGTGCCCTGCGAGCTCGCCCGCCTGGCCACGGCCACGGCGAACGGCCAGCCCGTCGACCGCACCGACGACCTCAAGGCCGCCAAGGAGCCGTTCGCGTTCAGCGAGCAGCCGGAAGCGGGCGACGCCGTGCTGTTCGGCCTGTCGAACGCGGTTCCGGGTTGCGCGGTGCTGCTCCGGTTCGACTGCGAACCGATGGGCTCCGGCATCAACCCGGAGGACCCGCCGTGGGTGTGGGAGGCGTGGACGAGCGAGGGCTGGACCGCCTGCGAGGTCGACCACTTCACCAACGGCGGCTTCAACTCCGCAGGCGACGTCGTCGTGCACGTCCCGCCCGGCCACACCACGTCGATCCTGGTCCGGCAGCGCGCGGGCTGGCTGCGGTGCCGCGCCGCCGAACTGTGGCAGGGCCAGCCGTTCTACCAGCGCTCACCGAAGATCCGCGACGTCACGGCCGCCACGATCGGCGGCACCACCGAGGCCGTGCACGCCGACGTGGTCAAGGCCGAGACCGTCGGCGTCTCGGAAGGCGTGGCCGGGCAACGGTTCCCGCTCGCCCGCACCCCGGTCGTCGCCGGTGCGCCGATCACCGTCGAGGTCGCGACGGTCGACGGCTGGGAAACCTGGACCGAGGTCCCCACGTTCGTCGAGTCGGGGCCGCAGGACCGGCACTTCCTGCTGGACAACATCGAGGGCCAGCTCATCTTCGGCCCGGCCGTGCGGCAGCAGGACGGGACGTTGCGGCACTACGGCGCCGTGCCCACGAAGTCGGCGGCGATCCGGGTGCCCGAGTACCGCACGGGCGGCGGGCTGCGCGGCAACGTCGCCCGCAACCTCGTGACCGTGCAACGGGATCCGGTGCCGTTCGTGAGCAACGTGACGAACCGCAAGCCGGGCCGCGGTGGTGTCGCTGGGGAGTCGGTCGAGGATGCGGCCTTGCGAGGCCCGCTGTCCTTGCGGACGCGGGATCGGGCGGTGACGGCCGAGGACTACGAGATTCTCGCGCGGGAGGCGGCGCCTGAGGTCGCGCGGGTGCGGTGCGCGCCGGGGGATGACGGCGTGCGCGTGCTGGTCGTGCCGGCGGTGCCCGAGCACGAGGAGCCGAACTTCGCGGCGTTCCAGGTCGACCAGGAGACGCTCGAACGGATCGCCCGGCACCTCGACGCGCGGAGGTGTGTGGGGGCTCGGGTGAGCGTGGAGCCGCCGTTCTACCAGGGGATCACGGTCGTCGCGGATCTGAAGGCGCGCACCGGAACGCCGACGGAGGCCGTGCGGGCGCGGGCCATGGACGCGTTGGGCGACTACCTCGACCCGATCCGCGGTGGTGCGGACGGCGACGGGTGGCCGTTCGGGCGGCCGGTGCACTCCGGGGAGGTTTACGCGGTGTTGCAACGGATTGCCGGGGTGGAGCTGGTGGAGGACGTGCGGTTGTTCGCGGCCAACCTGTTGACCGGGGAGCGCGGGCAGGCGGTGCAGCGGGTGGATCTGCCGCCGAACGGGCTGGCCTTTTCCTACGGGCACCAGGTTCGCGTGGTGAGGAGCTGATCGTGCGCACCATCGAGTTCGAGGGGAGGGGTAGCCATGCGTAGCGCCGTCGACGACCTCATCTCGCCGCACCCCTTGGGCGAGCGGATGCCGTCCGTCTACACCGACGACGACTTCACCCAGCGCTTCACCCAAGCCCTGGACGAGGTCATCGCCCCGGTCTTCACCGTCCTCGACTGCTTCGCCGCCTACCTCGACCCCCGCCTGGCCCCGGCGGACTTCGTCGACTGGCTGGCCCAATGGGTGGCGCTGGACCTCGACGAGAGCTGGTCCGCCACCCAACGCCGCGAGCTGGTCGCCAGAGCCGTGCGGTTGCACCGGTTCCGCGGCACCAGAAGGGGGCTCGCGGAACACGTCTGGCTGCTGACCGGCGGCCGGGTCGACATCGCGGACAGCGGCGGCGTCGCGGTGTCTCAGCGGCCGAGCGGGCCGATGCCCGGCAGTTCGCCCGCGCACGTGTTGATCCGCGTCCGGGTGACGGACCCGGACGCGGTTGACCGGGAGCGGATCACCGCGGCGGTGCGCCGGATGGTGCCCGCCCACGTCGCCACGACCATCGAGGTGACCACATGATCGTCTGTCAGACCTGCGGGGAGCACAACGCCCCCAACGCCGAGTTCTGCGGCAACTGCGGCGACTTCCTCAAGTGGACCGGCGCCCAGGTGCAGGCGGGGCCGGTCCGCCCGGACGCGCCCCAGCAGCCGCAGCCGCACCACCGGCCGGTGCAGACGTTGAAACGGCAGGCGCAGCCCGGTGACCTGATCTGCGGGCAGTGCGGTTCCGGCAACGTGCCGACGCGCAAGTTCTGCGGTGTCTGCGGCTATTCGCTGGTCGACGCCGTCACGCAGAAGCAGCCGTGGTGGAAGCGTTGGCTACCCGCGAAAGGCCCGAAGGTCAGGGAGAGCGGCAGCCGGCCGCGCCGGGTTCGCAGAGCCACCCGGGTGAAGCAAGGCATCGGCAAGGCGGTCCGGTGGGGACTCGCCGTGGTGCTCCTGCTGTTCGGCGGCATGTACGGGCTCTCGCAACCGTTCCGCACCACCGTCAACAGCCAGGTGATCGCGGGCAAGGACAAGGTCGTCGGCATGTTCGAGGAATGGGTGCCGGTCCGGCAGAGCTCGATCTCGGCAGGGCGGGAACTGCCCGACCACCCGGCCAAGCTCGCGATGGACAACGACCACGGCACGTTCTGGGCCGCCCAGACCGACTCGAAGACCGCGGCGCTGACGATCACCTTCGACCACGTCACGGACCTGCGCCGGATGATCGTCTACAGCGGCGACGGTAAGAAGTTCCTGGGCTCCCAACGACCGCGGCGCCTGACGCTGGTGTTCGACACCGGCAAGACCCACGACATCACGCTCACCGACCAGCCTGGTGATCAGCAGCACGCCATCAAGAACGGCAACGGCGTCAAGCAGGTCCAGGTGCTCATCGCGGACGTCTACCCGTCCACCGAGAGCACGGACACGGTGATCAGCGAGATCGAGCTTTTCGAGAAGCAGGTGAAATGACCGTGCGCGCACTTCCGTTGCTGCTCGTGGCCTTGCTGGTGCTGCCAGTGCCCACGATCGAAGCCCAGCCACCGCAGACAGAGCCGTTCAACATCGGGTTCTCCAGCTTCGAGAACGACGACCGCGACATCTTCACGGTCGACAGCAATGGAAGCACGCGCACGAACCTGACGAAGAGCCCGCGCAGCCAGCAGGAGCCGGCCTTCTCGGTGGACGGCACCAAGCTCGCGTACGCCGACGACGGCCGCATCATGATCGCCAACGCCGACGGCACGAACCCCAAGCGGCTCAACGACGAAACGCTGCGGCAGGCGCAGCCCGCGTGGTCACCGGACGGCACGCAGCTGGCGGTCGTCACCCGGATCCCGAACGGTGACGGCTCCGATTCGGTGATCGACATCTACCGCGTCGCGGACGGCGCGAAGACCGGCGAGATCCCGATCCCCGAGCACCTCACCGGCGACGACAGCCAGCCGGACTGGTCACCGGACGGCAAGACCATCGCGATCACCAGAAGCTCCAGCAACATCGTCGTGCCGCCACCGCCGGTCCCCGACCCCGACACCGAGCTCCCGGCCCGCCAGGGCAGCACGTTCGACCTCGAGCAGGTCGTGCACACCCCGCGCATCCCGCCGAAGCCGGACGTCGTGATCCTGATCGACATCAGCGGATCGATGGACGGCGAGCTCGGCAGCGTCAAGAGGACGCTCAGCGAGAAGATCATCACCGAGGTGGCGAAGCTGCAGCCGGAGACCCAGTTCGGCATCGCTTCCTTCGCGGGGCCGGAGAACACGGGGCAGACGTTCACCGTGCACCGCGACCTCAACGAGCCGCTCGGCGACTGGCAGGACGAGGTCAACGTCATCAGGAACGTGGGCTCCACAGAGGTGTGGGCGCACGCGCTGATCCGGACCGCCACCGACGCGTTCGACTTCCGGCCGGACTCCAGCCGGGTCGTCGTGGTGATCGGCGACGAGCCCACCGCGCAGAACCTGATGCCACCCGACTACACCGACACCGTCGACAACGCGATCAACGCGTTGAAGGCCAAGAACATCCGCTTCGTCGGGATCGACAGCGGAGGACTGGACGCGACCGGTCAGGCCACGGCGTTCAAGGAGGCCACGGACGGCTCGCTGAAGACGTTCGACGAGACCAAGCCGGAGGAGATCAGCACCGCCATTCTCGACGGCATCAAGGACCTCAAGGTCACGGTCACCCCGGTCGCCAAGTGCGACACCGGTCTCAGCGTCGTGCTCACCCCGCCCGGCCCGGTCCAGGGGCCCAGCGGACAGGACTTCAGGTTCGCCGAGAAGTTCACCGTGGCACCGACCGCCACGCCGGGCAGCACCCTGCGCTGCACCATCGACTTCCTGCTCAACAAGGAGACCGAGGTGCGGCCGGGCCACACCCAGACCGTCACCGTCCAGGTCGCCGACCTGGTCAAGCCGGTGGTGCGGGTCGACGACGTGACCGTCCAGCAACAGGACAACACGGGCAGCGCGGTCGAGTACCGGGCGAGCGCGACCGACAGCCAGAACCGCCCGCTCACCCCGGTCTGCACACCGCCGTCCGGCACGAAGTTCCCGATCGGCGTCACCCGCGTGACCTGCACCGCCACCGATGTGCGTGGCAACACCGGCACCGACACCGCCGTCATCACGGTCACGTCGCCGAACCCGCGCGGACCCGAGGTCTGGCTCGTCACCCCCGACGGCACCAGCCAGCTCAACCTGTCCAAGCGGTTCACCGAGCCGTGCGCGAGCCCCTTCAACCAGGAACCGGCGTGGTCCCCGGACGGCAAAACCCTTGCCGTCACGCAGGAAGAGCAGATCTGCGAGGTCAACGCGGACGGCACTGGCGCGCGAGTGATCGTGCGCTACACCGAGGAGATCGGATACCCGAGGAACCCGGCGTGGCTTCCGGACGGCACCCGGATCGTGTTCCAGGCCTCGCGCAGCGAATCGCCACCGGACCTCTACACCGTGCCGGTGCAGAACGGCACACCGAAACTCCTGACCGAGAACGCCGGCCAGGCGGCTGTGCAGCGACTTCCGCGGCTCACGGTGGCCACCACCGCGACACCGGCCGAGATCCCGTTCAACGGCAAGACGACGATCGAGGTCGCCGTCACGAACACGGGCTTCGCGCCCACGCCCGCCACGCTCACCGTGACCGTGCCCGCCGGGCTGCAGGGCGGGCCGGCGAGCGGGAACATCGGCCCGCTCGCGCCGGGACAGCAGAAGGTCGTGAGCGGCGAGGCCACCGGTATCACCGCGGGAGAGCACGTGGTGACGGCAGCGGTCGGTGCGGTGACGTCGAAAGTCACCGTGAAGGTCCTGGAACGCACGGGATCGCTGTCGCTGACGATGTCGGCGAGCCCGCAACCGGCGTTCGTCGGCGGTGACAACGTGACCGTGACGTTCAAGCTGCTCAACAGCTCCGGCTCCACGCTGACCGACGTGCGGGTGAACGCCTCGGCGTTCGGCTGCCAGCCGGACTGCCCGGTCGGCACGCTCGGGCCCGACGGCCAGGCCGAGGTGAAGCTCACGATCCCGGCCACCGAGGCCGTCGACCGCGAGCTGGCCGGCGTCGTCATCGCCACCGGCCCGGACGAGAACGCGCGGGACAACGTCGCCACCACCCGGATCGTCATCAAGCAGCCGGTGCTGACCGTCGACCAGCAGGCAGGACCGCTCGGCGGCGTGGTCTCGCTGCAGGGCAAGGACTTCCCGCCGGCAGCCAAGATCAGGCTCGGCTGGACCATCGGCATCTCCGAGGCGCCGGGGGAGATGACCACCGGCGCTGACGGCGCGTTCGCCACGCAGCTGCTGGTCTTCCACAACGACGCAGAAGGAGTCCGGCAGGCACTAGCGACGTCGATCGAGGGCACGAAGTTCGGTGAGGTCAAGTCGGGCGACTTCCTCGCGCTGCCGAGCACCGTGCAACCGTCGGACTTCGTCGAACGCGGATGACTGCCCGAACGGGCACAGATGAGCGCACCCGCCCACGCCTCCACCGGCGCTGTGCGGCGACAGGGAACGAAGGAGACTGCTAGTCATGGGAGCAACAGCGACACTGTCCACTTCGGACCTTGCCGTCGCACCGGGCGGGGACGTCACCTGCCAGGTGATGGTGCGCAACGCGGGCGAGCTGGTGGACCAGTTCACGGTCGACGTCGTCGGCGATGCCGCGTCGTGGAGCCACGCCGAACCGGCCGTGGTCAACCTCAACCCCGGTGAGTCCGCGCCCGTGCTCATCCGGTTCGCCCCACCGCGCGACGCGGGCGTCTACGCGGGCCCGGTGCCGTTCGGCGTGCGGGTCATCTCGCGCGAGGACCCGCACGGCTCGGTCGTCGAAGAGGGCGTCGTCGTGGTCGGCGCGTTCACCGACGTGGCCGCGGAACTGGTGCCCGCCAAGGCGGAGGGCAGCAGGAAGGCCAAGTACGAGGTCGCCGTCGACAACGTGGGCAACTCACCCGCGATGCTGCGGCTGCGGGCCGTCGACCCCGAGGACGAGCTGGACTTCCGGCTCGACCGCAGCGAGATCGCGCTGCCACCGGGCACCACCGCGTTCGTGCGGCTGCAGGCCAGGCCGCGCAAGACGTTCCTGCGCGGTGAGCCGAAGCGCTACCCGTTCCAGGTCGAGATCACGCCGGAGCAGGGCGAGCCGCTGGTCACCCAGGGCACCATGGTGCAGCGCCAGCTGCTGCCGAAGTGGTTGCTGCCGGCCCTGATCGCACTGCTGTTGCTCGCGGGAGCCTTGGTGGCGCTGTGGTTCTCGCTGCTGGCGCCGGCCGTGAAGTCCGCGGCCCGCGAGGCGATGCAGCAGGAGAGCAAGGAGATCAACGAGAAGGCCGACCAGGCGGCCAGCGCGGCCGGAGCGGCCAAGGAGGAGTCGAAGCAGGCGGCGGCCAACGCCGGGCAGGCACTGGACGTGCTGGGCGTCAAGCCGGGCGACACGAACGCGACGCCGACGCTGCAGCCCAAGCCGGCCGAGAAGGGCGAACCGGTGACGTTCCGGCTCGACCTCACCTCGCCGATCGTGACGAACACCGGTGCGTTCACCGAGGTGACGCTGACCCCGCTGGACGGCAAGAAGACGGTGCTGGTCAAGGACATCTTCTTCGAGAACTCGAAGGGCGACGCGGGCACGGCCCAGCTCGTCCGGGACACGGGCGGGACGCGCACCACGATCCGCGTGATCGGGCTCGGGAACTTCCGGGACCGCGACGAGCACTTCCAGGAACCGCTGCGGTTCCAGCCGGGCGAGAAGATCGTGTTCCGGGTGAGCTGCCAGAACCCGCAGCCGAAGGGCGCGTGCACGCCTTCCGTGGTGCTGAACGGGCGAGCGGAGTGAGAGGAGCTGGTGCGGCGGCCGTGCGGAACGGCCGCCGCGTCAGATCAGGCCCTCGCGCAACGCGAAAGCCACGGCGTGGGCGCGGTTGCGCAGCTGGAAGCGGTTGGTGATGTCGTGCAGGATCGACTTCACCGTCCGCTGCGAGTAGCAGAGCCGGTCCGCGATCTCCCTGGTCTCCAGGCCGTCGGCGATCATCCGCAGCACCTCGGTCTCCCGGCTGGACATGCCGGCGAGGTTGAGCCCGTTGGGGCGCAGCACGTTGCGCTGCAGCTGGGACACCCGGCCGAGCAACCGGCCGAGCAGGTCCGCCGGCAGCGAGCCCTCCCCGGCGTGGGCCGCACGGATCAGCCGGACCAGCGTGTCCGGGGTGGCGTCGGCCCGGCGCAGCACCGCGGAGACGCCGCTGCCGACGATGTCGAGCAGCTCGGAGTCGGCCACGTCGCCGGCCACCAGCACGATGCCGGGATTCGGCTGGCACTGCAGCTTTCTCAGCAGTTGCAGGACGTTCTCGTCGAGACGTTCGGCCACGACGAGGGCGACGCAGCTCTCCGCGGTCTCCGGCTCGACCAGCCGGATCTCGGGGCGGGAGCGCAGTGCGACCGTGACGCCCGCACGGGTGATCGAGTCGGTGGCGTGCAGGACAACGGTTACGGGTTCGGCGTTCATCAGCTCCCCTTCTGACTCAAGCACGATCAATCATCGGACCGGGTGTGTCCCGGCCTACAGGGGCAGTTATCCCGAGTTGTCCCGGAACAGGTTTATCGCTTGGGCACGATCTGCGACCTGCAACTTGCGGAGGATGTTGGACACGTGGTTGCGCACGGTTTTGGTGCTCAGGAACAACTCCCGCGCGATCGCGGCGTTGCCCTTGCCCGCAGCCATCAGCCGCGCGACCTCGCGTTCGCGCCCGGTGAGCTCCGGGAGCGCGCTCGGCCGCGGTGCCGTGGCGAAGAAGTCGAGCAGCCGCGTGGCCACGGCAGGACTGAAGATCGCCTCACCCTCGCCGACCGCGCGCACAGCGTCCACAATCTGTTGGGGGCGGGAGGACTTCACCAAATACCCCCGGGCACCGGCTTTCATCGCGGCGAACACGGATTCGTCGTCCTCGAACATGGTCAGCACGAGCACGCGTGCGCCCGGCCGCGCGGCGACGATCCGGCGCGTCGCCTCGACCCCGCCGATGTCCGGCGGCATGTTGAGGTCCATCACGATGACGTCCGGCTGCAACTGCTGAGCCAGCTCCACGGCACCTGTGCCACCGGAAGCTTCGCCGACGACCTCGATGCCGTTGTCGGCCAGCGCCGCCATCACGCCGCGGCGGAAGAGCGGGTGGTCGTCCACGACCAGCGCGCGCAACGTCATGAGAGAGGCAACGCGGCCGCGAGTCTGGTGCCACCGTCCGCACCGGGCTCGACGAGGCAGTTCCCGCCGAGGTCGCTGGCGCGCTGGCGCATCGACGCCAGGCCCACGCCCGTCGAGACTTCAGCCGCGCCGACGCCGTCGTCGACGACCTCGGCGTGCAGTTCCGTGTCGAACCACAGCCGTACCGAGCACGTCTGCGCGTCGGCGTGCGTCACGACGTTGGTGAGGGCCTCGCGGATGATCCGGTATGCCGCCACGCTCACCGCGTCCGGCAGCGGCGGGATCTCGCCCTGCACCACGACGTCGATCGTGACCTGCATCCGGGACCGCAGCGCCGCCACGAACTGCTCGACGGCTCCGATCAGGCCGAGCTTGGTGACCGCGGCCGGGCTCTCGTTCGCCACCAGCGCCTTGATGTCGCCGATCGCCGAGTGCATCTCGTCTTCGAGGAGCGCGAGCAACCGGGCCGCGCCGGCCGGGTCGGAGGTGAGCAGCTGCCGGGCCGACCGCAGCCCGAGGGCCACCGCGGCGAGTGATGGGCCAACACCGTCGTGGAGATCGCGCAGCACCGTGCGGCGTGCTTCTGCCGCACTCCTGGCGCATGACTCCGCTGGCACGATGAATTGGCGGCGCATGCTCCCTCCCCTCCCCAAACTGAACGTCGTTCAGAGGTCCGTACCTGTTTCCTAAGTTCCCGATTGTGTGACCACAAGTCCCCTGATCGGCCCATTCGCCCTCGTAGCGGGAGTGGGTGACGGTTTCTCCGCACTTCGATGGAAGCGGCGGCGGGCTAGATACAGCCAGACGAAAAATCCAAATGGCCCGATGAGCGGTACGGACGTATTTGTAGGCCGAACGGACGCTCTTGACGGGTATGGGAGTCGAGGTCCACGACCCTCGCTGGCTCGCCGCCGTGCCGGGAGCCGAGCTCGTGGTCGGACTGGGCGATGTGGGTGAATGCGCCGCGGCCGGGCACCGGGTGACCGTGCTGATCGACCTCGTGCCGGACACCGTGGCACGGGTGCGCGACCTGGCCGCCGCTGCGGTGGGGGAGGGCGCGCGGAAGGTCCGCGTGCGGCCGCACGGGGTCGATCGGGTCGATCTGGTCTACGTGGCCGTGGAGCTGAACCGGGTCGCCGAAGACGACGCCGTCGAGGTCCAGTTCGACGTCACGTCGGCCGCACTGCTGCGGGCCGACCCGGCGGCGTTCGTGCGGGTCGATCCGCTCGTGGTCAAGGCGGACGGGACGGTCGTGCCGATCTGCGCGGGACTGGAGCGGTACGCGTTGGGGACGCTGGGATCGCTGGACGAGCTCACGCGGGACTGGGATCCCGAGCCGGTCCGGGACCTGTGCCGGATCGCGCTGGGACGCGCGCTGGCCGACACCGGGCCGTTGGTCTCCTGGTACGAGCACCTCACCCGGACAGCAGCCGACCTGCGGGTCGGGTGTTGATCACGCGCTCCGGTGGCACACCGCACTCCTCCGCCCGCGCACAGCCGTAGTTCAGCCAGTCCAGCTGGCCGGGCGCGTGCGCGTCGCTGTCGATCGAGAACGTGCAGCCCGCGTCGACGGCGAGGCTGAGCAGCCTGCGCGGCGGGTCGAGGCGCTCGGGGCGTGAGTTGATCTCCACCGCGGTTCCGTGCTCGGCGCAGGCCTCGAAGACCCGCTCGGCGTCGAACTGCGACTCCGGCCGACCCTTGCCCACGACGAGGCGGCCCGTGCAGTGACCGAGGATGTCGACGTGCGGGTTGGCGACTGCGTTGATCATCCGAGGCGTCATCTCCGCCTTCGGCATCTTCAGTTTCGAGTGGACGCTCGCGACCACGACGTCCAGCCGTGCCAACAGGTCGTCGTCCTGGTCGAGCGAGCCGTCGTCGAGGATGTCGACCTCGATGCCGGTCAGGATCAGGAACGGCGCCAGCTCGACGTTCAGCTCGGCGACGACCTCCAGCTGCTTCTCCAGCCGGTCGCGGGAGAGTCCATTCGCGACGGTCAGGCGCGGCGAGTGGTCGGTCAGCACCATGAACTCGTGGCCGAGATCCCGGGCTGCCTCGGCCATCTCCTTGATCGGGCTGCCGCCGTCGGACCAGTCGGAGTGGACGTGGCAGTCGCCTTTCAGCAGCGCGCGCAGTTCTTCGCCACCGCTGAGGTCGACGTGCCGGAGCTTCGCGAGATAGGAGGGTTCGCGGTTCGCGAGCGCGTCGAGCACGACACCGGCCGTCGCCTTGCCGACGCCTTTCAGGTCGGTGAGCGTGCCGAGCTTCGCGCGCTTCTCGACCTCGGCGGGATCGAGATCGGCGAGCACCGCTGCCGCGTTGCGAAAGGCCTGGACGCGGTAGGTCGGCTCGCCCGCTCGTTCGAGGTGGAAGGCCACCTGCTTCAACGCCTTGACCGGATCCATACCTCTTCCTACCTCATCCACTCCCGATCCGCGGGCCGTACGGGGTTCCCCAGCAGATAAGCGACGCCCGTTGTCTGCTCGGGGTGCGCCGAATAATTTCGCCGGCATGTCGAGCAACCCGTTTTCGCTGATCGGACACGTCGCGCTGGTCACCGGCGGCACTCGCGGCATCGGTCTGGAGTCGGTGCGCGCGCTGGCCCGCGCGGGGGCGAGCGTGGCGGTGGTCGCGCGCAGCACCGAGACCACCAAGGAGGTCGCCGCGACCCTGGAACGCGAGTTCGAGGTCGAGGCACTGCCCGTCGTCGCCGACATCGGCCACGACGACGAGATCCCCGGCGTCGTGCAGTCCGTGGTCGACCGGTTCGGCCGCATCGACGTGCTGGTCAACAACGCAGGTGCCGCGCCGCCGTTCGGTCCGTTGATCGACGTCTCCGCCAAGGCGTTCGACAAGATCATGGCCGTCAACGTCCGTGCGCCGCTCTCGCTCACGAAGGCTGCGGTGGCCGCGGGGCTCGGCGCCGGTGGCGGGTCGGTCATCAACATCGTGTCGGCAGCGGGACTCAAAGCCGAGCCGTACCTGGGTCTTTACTCCGCAGCCAAAGCCGCGATGATCAGTGCCACCCGGACGTTGGCCCGTGAGCTCGGTCCGGCCGGTATCAGAGTGAACGCGGTGGCGCCCGGCGTGATCCGGACCGATTTTTCGGCGGCGATCGTGGCCGACGAGGACTTGCACGCCTCGGTCGTCGCGAAGACCGCGCTGGGACGGGTGGGTGAGGCGTCCGAGGTCGCCGGTGCCGTGGCGTATCTGGCTTCTTCCGCGGCCGCGTACACGACCGGTTCGATCATCGTGGTCGACGGCGGGACGGTGGCGTGATGGAGCTCGTGCCTTTGGGAACGATGACCGCCCGGATGCGAAAGCCTTACAAACTCCCGAAAACGCCCGTCGGCGACCGGTTGATCTACGAGGTCGAGTCCGGAACGTTCGAGGGCGAGCGGTTGTCCGGCGTCATGCACGGCACGTCCACCGCCGACTGGCTGACCATCGGCCCGGACGGCACCGCGACCCTGGACGTCCGTTCCGTCCTGCGGACTCACGACGACGCCTACGTCTATCTGCACTACTCGGGACGGGTTGACGTCTCGAATGGCTTCGGTGCGCCGTTGTACGCGGCTCCGCTCTTCGAGACCGGCGACGACCGCTACCGCTGGTTGAACCGCGTCCAGGCCGTCGCGAAGGGCGTGCTCGACGGCCTGGTCCTGACCTACGAGGTGTGCGAGGTGAGGTGAAATTCACCCGACCTTCGGGGGTGTCGATCGGGTCGGCGACTGCGGAAGCGTCAGCCGCTGACCAACGATCGGAGGGGTACGCGGTGAGGAAGCGTTGGGGCGCGGCGGCTTTGGTCGCCCCGCTGTTCATGTCCCTGGTGGGAACGGCCCAGGCAGTGCCGGGGCCGCTGGACGAGTACTACAACCAGACCGTCGCGTGGGCGGAGTGCCCGGCGGGCTGGGTGAACCCGTCGACGGGCATCGAGTGCGCCACGGTCATCGTGCCGATGGACTACGCCAACCCGGAGAACGGCAACCTGGAAATCGCGCTGTCACGCCGGAAAGCGGCGGATCCGGCCCGCCGCAGAGGCGTGCTGATGACCAACCCCGGCGGTCCCGGTGGGTCCGGTTTGGGCGCGGTGCACTGGTTCAACGCGCAGACGGACGTGCTGAAGATCTACGACGTCATCGGCATGGACCCGCGCGGTGTCGGCCGCTCGACGCAGCTCCGGTGCATCGCCACGCCCACGGACGACGAGTTCCCGACCCGTCCGACCAACAACCAGCTGCAGAACTGGACCGACTACGCCCGCTCGGTCGAAGGAAACTGCGCGCGCGGCGGCGGCGAGATGCGCCGCTTCGTCACCACGATGAACACCGCACGGGACATGGACGTCATCCGCGGTGCCATGGGAGAGAAGAAGATCTCCTACGTCGGCTACTCCTACGGCACCCAGCTCGGCTCCGTTTTCGGCTCCATGTTCCCGAAGTCGCTCGACCGCAACGTCCTGGACTCGGCGCTCGACCCGTTGAAGACGTGGCACGAGCAGGACACCGACGTGGTGGACGCGATCACCGACAACCTGAAGAAGTGGACCGAGTGGACGGCCGCCCGCAACGGCACCTACAAGCTGGGCGCGACGCCGGCCGCTGTGCGCGGTGAGCTCGACGCGATCGCGGAGAAGCTGAAGGCCGGCCCGTTCGGCGGCTACGCGGATGTCTCGTCGTTCGACTACGCCGTCGGTGCCACCCGCTACCGCCGCTCCTGGGCCGCGTTCGCCCGGCACATCGCCTCGATCAAGGCCGGTGCTTCGGACGCTTCCGAGGCCTCCGCGATCGTCTCCGCGTTGCGCCGCGGCGACATCGAGCCCACCTCGTCCGGCGTGTACCAGGCCGTGACGTGCGAGTGGAACTGGTCCACGGACGTGAACACCTACTACAACGACATGAAGCGTTGGCGCGACACCAACCCGTACGGCGGCACCGTCGACTACATGGCTCCGACCAACTGCTCGTTCCGCTCGTTCGAACGCCCGGAGCCGATCCCGGCGATCACCCGGCAGTACCCGGCCGGCATCGTCATCAACTCCGACGGCGACACCCAGACGCCGCTGGCGAACGGCCGGGTCATGGCCGAGCACCTCAACGTGCCGCTGATCAACGTGTCCAACGACGGCCAGCACGGCCACTACGCCTTGCGCCGCAACGCCTGTGTGGACGCGCTGGTCAACAAGTACCTGGTGTCGGGCATCCTGCCGGCGTCGCGGGTCACCTGTGCGGGCACGGACATCGCGGAGAACGTGCCGCCGGGCGAGGCCGTCACGATGGGCGTGCAGTCCGCGCGGCCGTTGAGCGACGTCCTCAGCGAGATCGCGGCGGAAACCAAGCCGTACTGACGGTGGGCGAGGGAGCTCCCGTGCGGGGGCTCCCTCGCTCTCAGATCGCGTACGGCCCGAACCGGCCCCACGCGACGAACGCCGCGGCGATCAGCAGGACCACGTTGACCACAATGCCCTGCATTTCCTTGCGGCGCCCGTGCACGACCACGGCCGCCAGCATGATCACCACGAGGCCGACGGCGGCCAGCGGGGTGAGCACGGGGGCGATGCCGGTCGCGGCGGGCAGGACGAGACCCAGCCCGGCGGCCAGCTCGCTCACGCCGATGAGGCGGACGACGGGCATGGAGAAGTCGTCGACCCACGGCATTTGCTTGAGGAGTTTCTCGCGCGGCTGCGTCGACTTCGTGATGCCTGCCATCAGGAACAGCGCGGCCAGCAAACCTTGCACGATCCACAGAGCAATGTTCACTTCGAGGTGCCTTTCTAACGGGTGAAGACGCGTTCGGCGTCGTCGCGGTGGACGTGCAGGTCCCAGTAGACGGGGGCGATCTCGTCGGCCGTGGCCGTCGGGGCTCCCGGCGGGCCGTCGGTGCCGATCCACACTCCGATGGCGACGTGCGCGGCCTGGACGCCGGTGCCGGCCAGTTCCTTGTGCAGGTTGAGCACCCAGTTCCGCAACGCAGCGGCGGCGGCGTTCGCGTTGCCGAGCATGGGCAGCGGATCGATCGAGCCCGCGCCGGTGCTGTAGAGCAACGTGCCTGCGCCCGCCTCGCGCATCGCGGGCAGCACCGCCTGCGTGGCCGTGATGGCGCCGTAGAACAGCAGTTCCAGCTCTCGCTGCACGTCCGCCGGCGTGGTCTGCGACGGGACGGTCAACGTCGTGGTGGCGATGGTCCCGGTGGGTGAGTACTCCAGCACGTCGATGCCGCCGAAACGCGCGGCGGCGTCCTTGAGCGCCTGCGTGAGGGCCTCGGGGTCGCGTACGTCCGCGGCGAACCCGGCAGCGGTGATGCCCTCCGCTTCGAGCGTGCCGGCCAGGTCGTCGAGTTTGGCCTGGTTGCGCGCGACTAGGGCGACGTCGAAGCCGCGGCTGCCGAAGGTGCGGGCGATGGCCAGGCCCATCCCCGGCCCGGCTCCGACGATGGCGATGGTCGGCATGTCCACTCCTATCCGGAAAGGCCTATCCGTTTCCGTCGCGGCCAGCGTAGCACCGAAGTGGATAAGCCTTTCCGGTTGGTAGGCTCGGAGGTGTGAACAGCCCATGTCTGCGCAGCGACGCGGAACGCAACCGCGCGCGGATCATCGCGGCCGCGCGCACGGTGTTCGCGCGCGACGGTCTGGGCGCCTCCATGGCGTCGGTCGCGCGCGAGGCGGAGGTGGGCATCGCGACGTTGTTCCGCCGCTTCCCCACGAAGGAAGAGCTGGTCGCGGCCGTCTTCGCGGACCGCATGGACGCCTACGCCCGTGCCGTCGCGGTCGCCCTCGAAGACCCTGACCCCTGGCACGGGCTGGTCGGCTACATCGAGACCGTGTGCGAGATGCAGGCCGCCGACTCCGGCTTCGCCGACGTGCTGACCATGACCTTCCCCGCCGCCAAGTGCCTGGAGGACCGTCGCCGCGAGGGGTACGAGGGCATCGTGCGGCTCATCGACCGGGCCAAGGCCGCGGGCAGCCTGCGCGAGGACTTCACCCCCGAGGACCTCGTGCTGGTGTACATGGCCAACGCCGGCGTGGTCAACGCGACCGGCGACGCCGCCCCCGACAGTTGGCGCCGCGTCGTGGCCTTGCTGATCGAGTCCTTCCGGGCCCCTGGTCGCGGTCCACTGCCCGACGCGCCCGAGCCTCGCGCCATCTACCGGGCCATGCTGCGCGCCGGGCAGGCGTGCCGCGGCGCGCAGGAGCGCTGATCAGGCGAACCAGGTGCCGCCGCTGCGCCGGTAGCCCAGCGCGGAGTACACGGCGTCCACAAGGGACTGTCCGCGCGCGTTGGCGGCGAGTCCCGGGCCCTGCTTGTTCATCGCGTAACCGAACGAGATCCGCGCCTTCGGGTCGGCGAACCCGAGTGAGCCGCCCATCCCGGTGTGCCCGAACGCCTCCTCGGACATCAGCAGGCCTTCCGCGTCGTTCGGCGGCAGGTAGGAGTTGTCCACCTGCTTCTGGAACCCGAGGGCGAACCGCGACGGCACGCCCACCACGACGTCGAGGCCGGACACCACGACGTTGGACATCTGCGGGATCTGCTCCGGTTCGACCAGCCGCACGCCGTTGTACTCACCGCCGAGCGCGAGCGGCCGGTACATGCCGGCGAGCCCGCGGGCGTTGGAGATGCCGCCGATCGCGCCCATCTCGGCCGTGTGCGCGGCGCGCGAGTCCGACTCGCCCGGCGCCATGTAGCCGCCGTTGTTGAGCAGCATCAGGCCGGGCATCGACTCGGGCTGGGTCATCGCGGTGACGAACAGCGACGGCAGCAGGATGCCCGGCTGCGTCGGGTCGACCGGGATCGTGTGCGCGACATGGGGTTCGAGGTCCTCCGGCAGGCCCATCCAGAAGTCGAGGCCGAGCGGGCCGGAGACCTCCTTCTCGAAGAACTGGCCGAGCGTCAGGCCGGTGACGCGGCGGACGATCTCGCCGGCCAGGAAGCCGAACGTCAGGCCGTGGTAGCCGTGCCGGGTGCCGGGCTCCCAGAGCGGTTTCTGGGCGGCGAGCGTCGAAGTGACGAGTTCCCAGTCGTAGAAGGCGCCGGCGGGCAGCCAGTCGGTCAACGCGGGCAGGCCGGCCTGGTGCGACAGGACGTGCCGGACGAGCGTCGCGTCCTTGCCCTCGGCGCCGTACTCCGGCCAGTAGCGAGTGACCGGCGCGTTGAGGTCGAGAGCGCCGCGCGAGGCGAGGATGTGCGCGCACAGAGCGGTGGCGGCCTTGGTGCACGACCACACGTGCACGATGGTCTCCTCGGACCACGGCTGGCCGGTGACGGGGTCGGCCACACCGCCCCAGAGGTCGACGACGGGCTCGCCCTCGAGGGTCACGTGCACGGAGGCGCCCACCTCCCCGCGCTCGGCGAAGTTGCGTTCGAACTCGGCACGCACCTCCGCGAACTGCGGGGCACAGGTTCCCTGGATCGACATTGACCCTCCTCGTCGGCGGGATCGGCGGTTGCCTTTAGGGCATCACTGAGAGGAACCACGGATTAGTAGGGAACACTTAGCGGCTAACGTGTCCGGCCTCACACAGAGCAGCAGTGCTACTCAGAGTGAGTGATCGCGTACGGAAAGCGGCTCTTGCCGGGTCAAGACACCCACATGGAAGACTCAGCGCTGCTCCGCCGAAGCTCGCCGGGAGGCCGTCATCGTCGACACTCCGCTCCGTGCCGCGATCGTGGGACGGGAACCGGAACTGCGCGCCGTGCTCGACTGCGTCGACTCCGCGCCCGCGACCGGCCTCGTCGTCGTGCAGGTGAGCGGGGAGCCGGGCATCGGCAAGACCAGCCTGCTCGCGGAGCTCGCCCGCCGGCTGCGGGAACGGCACTGCGGCGTGCTGACGTCGGCGTCGGACGTGCTCGGCAAGCGCATCCCGTACGGGGCGGTGGTGGCGTTGATCCGCTCGCTCAGCGTGCCTGCGCCGCTGGACAAGATCCGCGCGGATGCCTTGGCGGCGCTGGAGATCTCCGTGACCGAGGACTCCGGCGCGTGGTTCGGCCGCGCGTGCGATCGCGTGGTTCGCCTGCTGACGGAACTCACCGCGACGCGCCCGGCGGCGTTGCTGATCGACGACCTCGACCACGTCGACGACGACTCCCTGGCCCTGCTCACGTTGGTGCTGCGCCGGGTCTCGGCCGCCCCGCTGGTGCTGATCACCGCGAGCCGTGCGCACACCAGCGAACCCGGCGCCGAGCACCTGCTGGACCGGGTGGAACAGCACGCGGAGGTCATGCGGCTGGCGCTCGCCCCGCTGTCCGGCGCGGATGTCGCGCGGATCGTCGAGTCCGTCCTGCAGACCGCCCCGGACGACGCCCTCGCCCGCGAGGTCCAGCAACGATCCGACGGAAACCCGTTCTTCGTCACCGAGATCGCGCGCTCGCTACGGGAACTCGAGCTGGTGACGGTCGACAACAACCGGGCGCGGCTGGCCGTCTCGCCGGACGCCATCCGCCTCACGCGCCGCGAAGCCGTCCTCCGGAGGGTCGCACCGCTCGAGAACGACACACGGCTCGTTGCACGCGCCGTCGCCGTGTTCCGCAGAGTCCGACTCGACCAGATCTCTTTGCTGGCGCGCGTTGCGAGTCTTCCGGAGTCAACGGTCGTGGCCGCGTTCGACGAGCTTCTGCGCGCGCACATCGTGGTGCACGACGACGATCGCGGCTATCGGTTCTCGCACGCCCTTGTCGGCGAAGCGCTCTACCACGAGGTGGGCCCGGCCCAACGCCGCCACCTGCACTCGCTGATTTCCGCGCGGCTGCTGGAAGATCGCGCGCAGGGCCTGCCGGTCGACCTCCTGCAACTCGCCTGGCACCTCGCCGAGTCCGCTGCGCCCGGCGACCGCGTGGCCGTCGGCGTCCTGGCCGAGGCGGCTTCCGTCGCCCGTGCGACCGCCCCCGAAACCGCGGCCGCCCTGTGCGCCCGAGCCCTGCAGTTGTTGCCGCGCAACGCGCCTGAACGTGCCGAGCTGCTGGCGTTGCAGTGCCGGGTGCTGGCCAGAGCATCTCGTCCGGCCCTGGCGATCGAACCGGGTCTGGCCGCGCTGGAGTCGTTGGAACCTGGGCAAGAACGCACACGCGTTGCCACCGCGGTCATCTCGTCGTTGTTCTCCGTCGGCCGCACGGCAGAAGCGATGGAACTGGCCGATGGCGAAGTCGCGCGCGGTTCAGTCCCTGCTTCGTTGGAAGCCCAACGCGCCGTGCTCATGATCTACAACAACCGCCACGACGACGCCGTGTCCGAGGTCGCGCGCGTTGAGGCGTTGCCCATCAGCTCGCCGGCCGAAGGCGTGATCGTCTTCGAGCACCTGGCCATGCTCAGTTCGTTGCTCTTCCAGCACGACCGCACCGTCGAGTACGCCAACCGCGCTCTGGCCTGCAGCGACGGCCAGCCGATGCTGGAGCTGCAGGCGTTGTCGGTCTGCGCGTCGATCACTGCGCTCGCGGGTCTCGTGCACGACGCGTCGTGGCGGGTCCGCAGAGCCGAGGAACTCGTCGACCAGGTCGGCTCACACGGTTTCCGCGCCGAACGGGCCGCCTCACGGGTGGCGCTCGACTGGCTGGGCGGCCGGTGGGACGCGGCACTCGACGGCATCGGGCGCTGGCTCCCGGACGTCGAAGCCGCCCAAGCAGACCAGGCTCTCGGTGTGCTGCACGCGATCGAGCTCCACATCCGCACGTGGCGCGGCGAGCTCGACGTCGCCGCCCGCCTGGCCGCGCTGCCGGCACCGCAGTCGGTCAACATCTCGAAGCTGCACGCCGCCGCGCTCGCCGAGTACCTGATCGCGCGCGGGGAGGTCGACGAGGCCTACACGTTGCTTGGCAACGCCATCGGCTCACGGCTGGAGTCCGCCTACTCGTGCGTCCTGGTCGCCCGCATGATCGAGCTCGACCAGGAACGAGGGCAGTCCCAGCAGGCCTTGGCAGCGCTGGACCGGCTGGCCGCGGTGTCGTCCACCCGCGTCTCACCCTGGTCGCGCACGACGATCCGGCGCGTGACCGGCGTGGTGCGGCAGGACGCGGACCTGTTGCGGGAGGCGGTCTCCGAGGCCGCGCTGGGCGGGCTGGAGTTCGAGAAGGCCCGCGCGCAGCTCGCGCTCGGCGAGGCCTCTGCCGACGAGGTGCCGACCCTGGTCGAGGCCTACACGGCGTTCCAACGGCTCGGCGCGCACGGGTTGCGGCGCCAGGCAGGCAACCGTTTGCGCACGCTGGGAGCCAAGGTCCCACGGGCGCGCTCGAAGGCGCCGGGGCTGCTGACCGAGGCCGAGGAGAACGTGGCGCGGCTGGTGCAGCAGGGCATGCGGAACCGGGACATCGCGGCCGCGTTGCACTACAGCCCGCGCACGATCGAGGTCTACCTGTCCCGCATCTACGCCAAGCTGCACGTGTCCTCACGGCTGGAGCTCGCCCGCGTGCTCGACGCCATGCAACAACGTTAGTGCCGTGACCGCCAACCTTCACCGCGTCTTCGACGCTCAGCAGGGCGCCTCGCGGCACCGGCCCCGCGCCCACAGCCAACCAGGATGAGGACGCGGGGCCGGCACCGCGAGGCACCCGTCTGACCGCCGAATACGGGGCAAAGGCTGGCGGTCACGGCACTAAGCAGGCGGGGAGACCCGGCCGATTCGTTTGCGCACGCCATCCTGCTGGTAGCGCGCAACGGTTTCGGCAAGCTGCTCGCACGCGCGCTCGATCGCCTGGCGGGCCTGGTTCCGCTCGCTCGTGATGGCGCTCAGGATCAACCCGGTCAGCGCCACCGAACCGTTGAACGCCTGCAGCACGATCATCGTCGTCAGCAGGTCGGTCTGCGCGAAGTGCCCGCTGGCCGCGGACATCACAGCGGCCACGGAGATGATCGCGGCGCACGGGGCGGCGATCGCGAGCTGGAACCGCAGGGCCGCCCAGATCAGCATCGGGAACACCAGGAACAGCAGTCGTGACTCCGAGAGGGTCACGAACGAGGCGAGGAACGCCGTGACGACCAGCAACCCGGCGGCCTCCGCGAGTCGGCGCGGCGGAGCGTGCCAGTGCCGGGGGAGCGTCAGCAGCAGCGGCGTGAACACCAGGACGCCCATCGCGTCGCCGGTCCACCACACCGCGAACACAGCGGGCATCTCGTGCCACGGGATCATGCCGTCGGCCTTCAACGCCAACGCGCCGATGAGCGCGCTGATCAGCATCGCGCCCAGTGCGCCGGCGAACACGAGCAGCAGCGCGTCCTTCAAGCGGTCGAGCTGCGGCCGGAACCCGAAGCGCCGCAGCAGGTACCAGGCGACCAGCGGCGCGGCGGTGTTGCCGACGGTGATCACGGCGATCGCGCCGGGTCCCGCGCCGAGCGCGATGTTGGCGGTCAACGCGCCGAGGGCGATGCCCGGCCAGATCCGGCCGCCCGACATCAGCAGCGCCGCGACGGAGATCCCCGTGGGCAGCCACAGTGGAGTGACCTGGCCCTTGACCAGCGCCAGGACCAGCCCCACCTTCGCCGTCGCGTAGTAGGCGACCGCGACGGCGAGGATCGTCGTGGTGGTGCGCAGTGCGGCGTTCACCGGCACATGCTCCACCCGTGCACACCGGTCCGCCAGACCTCGCGACGGGGCGTACCCGGTCGGACTCACTCCGTAGGTCCGTACCAGTCGGTTCCGCTGAGCAGGTGCTGAAGCGATCTGCGCGAGGGCAAGCCGAAGGCTCTGAGCTGCGCTGACGCTTAGTTGTCGTGGAAGCCGCACTACAGCCCGTCGCCACGAGGACGTGAGATGGACTACATGCGCACAGCCGAGGCGGTCGACGAGATCCGGGTCGAGGACGGCGGACGGCGCGTGGTGGTGGTCGCCGGTCGCCTCCACCTGCCGGTCTCCGCGGGTGTGACCGACGACCAGGCGCTGACGCTGGCCAGAGCGGGCACCACGGCCTGGCACCTCCTCCGCACGTGCGCGCACCTGCGGCCGGACGAGTCGATCGTCGTGCACGACGCCGCGAGCGAGGTCGGCGCGATCGCCGTCCAGCTGGCCCGCAGTTTCGCCGCCGGACGTGTGATCGCCACCGACTCCAGCCAGGCGCGCCGGCGCAAAGCGATGAAGCTAGGCGCCGACGTGGTCGTCGACTCCGGCCAGGACGGCATGGCCGAAATTCTGATCCAGGCGAACGAGGGCAAGCAGGTCGACGTCGTGCTCGATCCAGGTGGCACGTTGAAAGCCTCATTGGACGCCCTCGCGCCGTTCGGCCGGATCGTCTGCTACGGCGCTGACCAGGACGAATCCATCAAGCTGACCGGTCTGCTGGGCGGCTCGCGCGCGGTCATCGGGTTCCGCTTCGAGCACACCCTCGACCGGCCGGACATGATCGCGAGGGCTGTCAGTGAGCTGTTCGGGTTGACCTCGGCTGGGCGATTGCGTCCGATGGCAGCTGACTAGTACCCGTTGGTAATAAAGCCGGACAAGGGGACCAATGAGCACCGTGTTCACGACCTGCCCGCTCTGCGAGGCGACGTGCGGGCTGGAGCTGACGGTCGAGGGCGATCGCATCACGAAGGTGCGCGGCGACCGTGCGGACGACTTCAGCAAGGGCTTCATCTGCCCCAAGGGCGCCTCCCTCGGCACGCTCGACGCCGACCCGGACCGCCTGCAGGCCCCGCTGATCAAGCGCGACGGCGAGTTCCAGGAGGTGACCTGGGACGAGGCCTTCCGCTACATCGACGAGCGGCTCAAGGACTTCCCCGACCGCGACTCGATCGCGATGTACCTGGGCAACCCGGTCGTCCACTCGCTCGCCGGCGGCCTCTACGCGGGTCCGCTGCGCAAGGCGCTGGGCAGCCGCAACGTCTTCACCGCCAGCACGGTCGACCAGATGCCCAAGCACGTCCAGTGCGGCCACATGTACGGCAGCATCTTCTCGATCCCGGTGCCGGACATCGACCGCACCGACTTCATGCTGGTGCTCGGCGCGGACCCGTTCTCGTCCAACGGCAGCCTGTGGACCGTTCCGGACGTGCCCGGCCGGTTCAAGGAACTGCAGAAGCGCGGCGGCTCGTTCGTCGTCGTCGACCCGCGCCGCAGCCGCACGGCACAAGCCGCCGACCAGCACATCGTGATCCGGCCGGGCACCGACGTGTTCCTGCTGCTGGCGTTGATCCACGAGCTGTTCGCGCAGGATCTGGTCAACCTCCGCGAACTTGCCGAGCACGTCACCGACCACACGGCGATTCGCGCGCACGTGGCCGCGTTCAGCCCGGAGGCCGTCTCCGAACGGACGGGGATTGACGCTGAGGCGATTCGCGCGTTGGCCCGGCAGTTGGCCGACGCCGAACGTGCGGCGGTGTACGGGCGTATTGGCACGACGACGGTCGAGTTCGGCACGGTCGCGTCGTGGGCGGTCGACACGCTCAACATCCTCACCGGCAACCTCGACCGGCCCGGTGGCGTGATGTGGCCGTTGCCCGCGCACAGCAAGCGCGGATCGGGCCGGGGCAAGGGTTTCGGCATCGGCCGCTGGCACAGCCGGGTCAAGGGGCATCCCGAGGTGATGGGGGAGTACCCGGCCGTCACGATGGTCGACGAGATCGAGACGCCCGGCGAGGGCCAGGTCCGGGCGCTGTTCACGATCGGCGGCAACCCCGCGCTGTCGTTGCCGAACTCGGCGCGCGTGAACGAGGCTCTGTCCTCACTGGACTTCGTGGTCAGCGTTGATCCGTACCTGAACGAGACCACCCGGCACGCGGACGTCATCCTGCCGACGCCGCCGCCGTCTCGCCGTGACCACTACGACATCGCGTTCCTGAACAACTCCGTGCGCAACGTCGTGAAGTACTCGCGCGCGGCGATTCCGTTGGAGGAAGGCAGGGTCGACGAGACGGACATCTTCTTCCGGCTCGCCACGATCTTCAGCGGACTTGGCCCGTCCGCGGATCTCGACGCCATCGCCGCGATGCAGCTCGCCGGTCTGAAGCAGCAGCTCGGCGTCGACTTCGAGCCCGAGGGCGAGACGCGCGAGGAACGGTTGCTGGACCTCAAACTCCGCACCGGCCCGTACGGGGTTTCCTTGCGGCAGTTGCTGGACAACCCGCACGGCATCGACCTCGGCCCGCTCACCTCGCGACTGCCGGAGATCCTGCGGACCGTGTCCGGCCGGATCGAGCTGACGCCTGAGCCGATCATGAACGACCTGCCGCGCGTGCTGACGGCGTTGCAGACGCCGGAGATCGACATGGTGCTGGTCGGCCGCAGGCACCTGCGCACCAACAACTCCTGGATGCACAACGTGCCCGCGCTGGTGAAGGGCAAGCCGTTGTGCACGCTGCTGGTGAACTCCGGTGACGCCACGCGGATCGGACTGGTCGACGGCGCGACCGCTCAGGTCACCTCGCGCGTCGGCAAGATCGAGGTGCTGGTCGAGGTCACCGACGACATCGCGCCCGGCGTCGTGTCGATGCCGCACGGCTGGGGCCACGACCAACCGGGTACGCAGTTGACCGTCGCGCGCGAGCACGCCGGCGTGAACGTCAACCTCCTCACCGACGACCTCCGCATCGACCCGCTCTCGGGCACCGCCGTGCTGAACGGCACCCGCGTGCAGGTCGTGCCCGCCTGAAAATCCCCCCGACGTGCCTAGGAGCCGCCATGACCGCCGCAGTCAGCAGCCCCAACGCGGTGCAGACCGTCCGCCGGATAGCCGACCTGCCGTTCCTCGCGGAGCAGGCCTACGGCGACGCGGTGGCGTGGCGGTTCAAACGGCACGGCGAGTGGCGCGAGCAGACCTACGCCGAGGTCGCCGAGCAGGTGCTGGATCTCGCGTCCGGGTTCGTCCACGCCGGACTGAAGGCGGGCGACCGGGTCTGCGTGCTGGCGAACACGCGTCCCGAGTGGACGGCGGTCGAGCTGGCCGTGCTGGCGGCGGGTGGCATCGTCGTGCCGATCTACCCGTCGAGCACGGCGGAGGAGATCGCGTGGGTGGTCGGCGACTCCGGCGCGTCGATCGTGGTGGCCGAGGACGAGTCCCAGTGCGTGAAGGTCGAGGTCGTCCGGCCGGAACTTCCTGAGCTGCGAACAGTTTTCACGATTGAACCTGCCGCTGACCGCCCGACCCTGGCCGAGTTGCAGGACACCGGCCGCACCTCACCGCTGGCCGCCGAGCTGGACTCCCGTCGTGCCGCGATCAAACCGGAAGACCCGAGCCTGATCATCTACACCTCCGGCACCACCGGGCCGCCCAAGGGCTGCATCCTGACCAACGCGAACTGGGTCGCGTTGTGCCGGGTCGCGGAAGAAGCCCGCATCGACGCGATGACCGGCACCGTCTACCTGTTCCTGCCGCTGGCACACGTTTTCGCCCAAATAGTCATGTTCGGCACGATGTACCGCGGTGGCGCGCTCGCGTACTTCGGCGGCGACATGACGGCGATCGTGCCGGAGCTGGCGGAGGTCCGGCCGACGTTCCTGCCTTCTGTGCCGCGAATTTTCGAAAAGATCTACACGTTCGTCACGTCGGCCGTGCCACCGGAGCAGCTCGGTCAGGCGGTGACGCTCGGGCTCGAGGTTCGGCGTCGCCGTGCCGTTGGTGAACCTGTTCCTGCCGAGATGGCTGCGGCTTTCGAGCAGGTCGACGCGCTGTTCGCCAAGGTGCGGGCGGTGTTCGGCGGACAGCTCGTGCAGGCGTTGTCCGGCGCCGCGCCGATCTCGCGCGAGGTGCTGCAGTTCTTCCACGCGGCCGGAGTGCCGGTGCTGGAGGGCTACGGCATGACCGAGTCCACCGCGGTCGGGACGATCAACACGTTGACACGTTTCAAGCTCGGTTCCGTTGGCGCGTCCGGAGTTGCGGGCCTGGAGATGTCGCTCGGGGAGGACGGCGAGCTGCTGATGCGCGGCCCGCACGTGTTCGCGGGCTACTGGCGCAATCCCGAGGCGACCGCTGCCACGATCCAGGACGGCTGGCTGCACACCGGCGACCTCGGCGAGATCGACGCGGACGGTTTCGTGACGATCACGGGGCGCAAGAAGGACATCATCATCACCGCGGGCGGCAAGAACATCGCGCCGGCCAACGTGGAGAACGTGCTGCGCCAGTCCCGCTGGATCTCGCACGCCGTCCTGTTCGGCGATCGCAAGCCCTACTGTGTGGCGCTGATCACACTCGACGCCGACGAGATCGTGCCGTGGGCGACGGCGCGTGGCTTGCCCGGTGATGTCGAATCTTTGGTGGGTCACCCAGACGTGCGAGCGCTCGTGCAGGAAGTTGTTGACGAAGCGAACTCGCACTTCGCCAGCGTTTCCCAGGTGAAGAGGTTCGTGCTGCTCAGCCGCGATCTGTCCCAGGAGGAAGGTGAGCTCACCCCGACGCTGAAGGTCAAGCGGAACGTGGTGCACCGCCTTCACTCTGCGTTGTACGAAGGGCTCTACGGGTAACCCGTACGTACGAGAAATCCAAAAACAGGTACATCCACCCTGGCGCATTCGGTCCGGTCAGGGCAGAGTGGAGAACCAAGCGGCGCTAGGCCCCCTCCCCCCTCGGGCCCAGCCGCTTCGCGGCCCCGGCTCACGGCGTACTCCCCCCAGACGCCCTTGCCGGGGCCGCCTTGCATTACTTGCGAGGTGGCGTAGTAGTTCCGCGCACGATGAGTTGGGTTTCGGCCACGATCTGCGGAACTTCCGTGTTGTCCGAGTCGAGCCAGTCGAGCAACAGGTTCACGGCCGTGCGTCCCGCCTGCGCCACCGGCATTGCCACCGTTGTCAACGCGGGCGAGCACAGCGCCGCGTACGTCAGGTCGTCGAACCCGGTCACCGACACGTCACCGGGCACCGAGATACCGCGGTCCCGCAGCCGCGCCAGCACGCCCAGCGCCATGATGTCGTTGTAGGCGACGATCGCTGTCGTGTCGGCCGCCACGGCCAAGTCAGCGGCCTGCAAACCGCCTTCGTAGCGCGGCGCGAACGGTCCGAGATCCACCAGGTCGACACCGTGCTGGGCAACCGCTGACATCAGGCCCCGGCGACGCTCCTGGTTGGACCACGAGGTGCGCGGCCCGTTCAGGTAGGCGATCCGCCGGTGTCCCAACGCGACGAGGTGGTCGATGATCGCGTGCATGCCGCCGGCCGAGTCCATCAACGCGGCCGGCACGCCGGGCAGGCGCCGGTTCAGCAGCACCAGCGACGTCGCGCCGGCCACCTCGTAGACCTGCGAGTCCTCCAGGCCCGGCGCGCACAGCACCACGCCGTCCACCTGCTTGGCCATCGCGTGCACGAGCTTGGCCTCGGCGACCGGGTCCTCGTCGCTGTCCGCGACGAACACCGCGTAGTCGGCCTGCATCGCCCGCGCCTGCACGGCCTTGAGCACGCCCGTGAAGAACGGGTTGTCGAGGTCGGGCACGACGATGCCGATGTTGCCGGTCTTGCCGGTGATCAGCCCTCGCGCGGCCCGATTGGGCTGGTAGCCGAGGTCGGAAGCGGCAGCCAGCACCCGTGATCTGGTCTCCGGGCGCACCAGCTCGGGGGATGTCAGCGCACGCGAAACGGTGGCGACCGATACGTGCGCCCTGCGTGCCACGTCGCGGATGGTGACTGCCACTTGTACCTCACCCTCGAACTGCCGGTTGAAACAATCATGACGGGTCAGGTGTTCGGGCCTGCCCAACAGGTCCGTGTCCGCGATAGCCGGGGCTGAGGTGGCCCCTGGCGGCACGGGCGGCCGACCCACATACAACACCGGTATGCGGGTCGGCCGCCCGCACCACCAGGAACCACCTCAACCGCGACTCTCATCGAACGAGACCTGTTGGGCATGCCCTAAGCCGTGTCCTTGAGCCTGGTGACGAGCTGCGTCGGGTTCACAAACCTAAGCGCGATCACCAGCAGCACCAACATCGACCCCGTGTAGATGACGGCCATCGAGTCGACCATCTGCTGTGGCCGGATGCCCGCCGACGACATGGCCTCGTACAGCGACACGACCAGGGTCTGGCTGGTCGGTCCCGCGGTGAGGAACGTCAGTTCGAACATGCCCACCGTCCGCACGAGCACCAGGATCGATGCTGCCAGGATGCCCGGTACCAGCAACGGGGCCAGCACGCGGGTGAAGATGGCGAACGTGTTCGCGCCGCACATCCGCGCCGCCGACTCGATCTTCGTGTCGATCTGCTCGATGAACGGCGTCATCGTCAGCACCACGAACGGCACGGCCGGCACGAGGTTCGCCGCGATCACGCCGAACATGCTGCCTGCCAGCTGGAACTTGTAGAGCACGGTGGCGAGCGGGATGCCGTACGTCATCGGCGGCATCAGGATCGGCAGCAGGAACAGGACGTTGAGCAGCTTCTTGCCGGGGAAGTTGCGACGTGCCAGTGCGTAGGCCGTAGGAACTCCGATGAGGACGGAGATGACCACGACCGCGATCGCGACCTGGAAGGTGACGGTCAGGACGTCGAGCAAGCGGTAGTCGCGCCACGCCTCGCCGTACCACTTGCCTGTGTAGCCGTTGGGCAGCCACGTGCCGAACCAGCTCTCCGCGAACGAGTTCGTGACGACCGCGCCGACGATGCCGACCAGGTTCACCATGAAAAACGCCAGTGCGCCCCACGTGAGCCAGACGACCGGACGTGCTTTCATCCCTTGCCTCCCGTCGCGCCGCGGTAGAGCGTCGTGCGCCAGATCAGCACCACGCCGATCACGATCAGCATCACCAGCGCCATCAGCATCGCGATCGCCGAGCCCATCGCGAAGTCGTTGTCCCGCAACGCTGTTTCATACGCGGCGATCGACATCACGTGGGTTTCGCCGGCCGGGTTGCCGACCATGACCGCCGAGGGGAACACCGAGAACGCGAGCACGAACGACAGGCAGAACGTGACCGCGAGCCCCGGTGCCAGCAACGGCATGGTGATCGTGCGGAAGCGTTGTCTCCTGGACGCTCCCAACGTCGCCGCCGCCTGTTCCAGCGTCGGGTCGATGCCGGAGAGGTACGACAGCGTGAGCAGGAAGGCGAACGGGAAGCCGGTGATGATCAGTGAGAACAGCACACCCCAGTAGTTGTGGGTGAGCTTCGCCGGTTCGTCGGCGCCCAGCGCCAGCCAGATGCGGTTGAACCACCCCGTCGGGCCGAAGAACGCGAGCAGTCCCTCCGCCGTCAGCACCGTGCCGAGCGTGATCGGGATGACCAGCAACGTGGTGAGCGCTCGCTTGCCGCGGAACCTGCCCCGCATCCGGAACGCGATCGGGATGGACGCAAGCACGTTGAACAGCGCCGCGGGCAACCCGAGCCGGAGCGTGATCCAGACGGTCTCCGCCAGGTACTCGTCGGAGAAGAACGTGATGTAGTTCTGGAACGGGTTGCCGCCGCCTTTCGGCTGGAACGACAGCTGCAGCCCGTACAGAAACGGGTAGACGAACAGGAGGATGACGAACACCGCGCCCGGCACCAGCAGCCACAGGACGCGGTCGACGCCCTTCTCGGCCAGCCGGTGCCTGACCGAGGCTTTCGGTTGCTCAAGCGTCGCCGTCACGAGAACACCAGCACACGCTCGACCGGCACCTTCAGCCTGATGGTGTCGCCGGGTGCGAGCCGCGAGTTCGTGCGGATGTGCAGCGGCGAGCCGTTGCGCAACCGGGCTTCCACCGCCTGCTCGCGGCCGTGGTACTCGACGATCTCCACCACCGCTTCGAGAGTGTTCTCGCCGACTTCGCTCACCACGGTGAAGTCTTCTGGCCGGACCGCGGCGACGGCTTGCCCGGTGAGTTCTTCCCGTTTGACGCCAACGAGTTTGATGCCGTCATCGGTGTGGACGGTCGCGTGCTCGCCTTCCTGGGACGTGACGTCGACCGGGATCATGTTGCGGTAACCCATGAATCCCGCCACGTACTGGTTGACCGGGTGCGCGTAGACCTCCTCCGGCGAGCCGACCTGCTGCACCTCGCCGAGCCGCAGCACCACGAGGCGGTCGGCGAGGGCCAGCGCCTCCTCCTGGTCGTGCGTCACGTAGACGGTCGTGAGGCCGAGTGACTGGTGCAGCCGACGGATCTCCGTGCGCATTTCGAGCCGCAAAGCAGCGTCCAGGTTGGACAGCGGCTCGTCCATGAGCACCAGCGGCGGTTCCAGGACGATCGCACGGGCGATCGCCACACGTTGTTGCTGGCCACCACTCAGCTGCGCCGGGAACTTGTGCTGGTGCTCCTCGAGCTGCACGAGCCGCACGGCCTCGTCCACCCGCCGCTTCAGCTCGGCCTTGGGCGTCTTGCGCATGGACAGCCCGAACCCGATGTTGCGCCGCACCGACATGTGCGGGAACAGCGCGTAGTTCTGGAAGACCATGCCGAACCCGCGCTTCTCCGGCGGCAGGTCGTCGATGCGCTTGCCGTCCAAGGTGATCCGACCGCCGGTCAACGGCAGCAGCCCCGCCAGGCAGTTCAACGCGGTGGACTTGCCGCACCCGGACGGCCCGAGCAGGGCGACGAACTCGCCGCCCTTGATCGTCAGGTCCATGCCCTTGAGGGCAACGGTGTCCCCGAACGCGCGCTGCACGTGGTCGAGGTGCAGCTCCGCGAAGCGTTGTCCAGAGATGTGCGAGGTCACTTCTTGCCGATCTCTCGGTCCCACCGCTGGAACGCCTTGACCTGCTGCGCGGCCGGCAGCGACGTCTCCTTCGGGTTCTCCGCGATCAGCTTGTCGTACTCGGGCCGCCCGAACTTCGCGATCGCGTCCTGTGACTCCTGCGGCGCCATCTTGAGCGTCACGTCCTTGACGGCGGGACCGGGGTAGAAGTAGCCCTTGTCGTACGCCTTCGCCTGCTGCTTGGGGTCCAGCATGAACTTGACCAGCGCCAGGTTCGCCGACAGCACGTCGCCTGATACGCCCTTGGGCACCACCGCGTAGTGCGCGTCGGTGACCCAGTGGAAGCCCTTGAACGTCGCGATCTTCATGCCCTCCGGCACCGAGCCGAGCACGCGCGGGTTGATGTCCCAGCCTGTGGTGGACGCGACCATCCACGACGTGCCGTTCGCCAGGTTCTTCATGACGTCGGTCGTGCCGCCGGGGTAGTTGTCGACGTACTGGCCGAGCTCCTTCAGGTACGCCCAGGTCTTCTCCCAGCCCTTTTCCGGGTCCTTGGGGTCGGAGTCGCCCAGCAGGTACGGCAGTCCCATGAGGAACGTCCTGCCCGGACCGGAGTTCGCGGGGCGCGCGTACTGGAACTTGCCGGGGTTGGCCTTGGCCCACGCGAGCAGTTCGGCCGGAGAGGTCGGAGGTGTGGGCACCTTGGCCGGGTCGTACTCCAGCAGCGGGCCCGCGGGGTAGTAGGTGACGGCGACGCCCTGGCCCTGGGCGAGCTTCTGCATCTCCCACGCGGGCGGGAGGTAGGTCTTCTCGAGGTCCGGCAGCTTCGCCGAAAATCCGGGGAGCAGTTCGTAGACCAGTTTTTGCTCGATGACCGACGACAATCCGTCGGTACCGGTCAGCACGAGGTGGGTCTGGGAGGTGCCGGAGTTCTGCTCGGCCTTGAGCTTGCCCGGCATGTCCGGCGCGGTCGCCTTGGTGTAGTTGACCTTGCTGACGTGGTCGGGGTTCGAGCGGACGAACTCGTCGATCATGCCCTGGGTGAGCTGCAGGTTGCCGGCCACGTCGAGCACGTTCAGCTCGACCGGTTTCGACGGCTTGTCCGGGACTGTCGTGGGTGCGTTCTGCGCCTGCGGGGCTTCCGGCGCACCACACGCCGTCACGACCAACAGGGCGGGGATGACGAGCTGTAACTTCCTTGTCCAGCGCATCTCGTGGCTCCCTAACTGACTCTGGACCTGGCGCTCGAAAACGTTTACGGTTTTTCTGTAACGGTCGAATGCCTACACCTGGTCTCCACAGTGAGTCAACAGATTGCGAGCATTCCTCCGATGACTGGCCCGCCGCCCGGTCGAACGCACTGCCGCCGCACAACCCATCCCCGAACGAAAGTGGGAGGCTCCTGTGGCACCCCGTTCCCGGCGGTTGCTGGTCGCCAGAACCGGCATCCTGGCCACTGCGCTCGCAGTGGCGGTGACCTCGCTCGTATCCGCCGCGCCGCACGCGGCCGCCGCGGATGTCCTGCTGTCCCAAGGCAAGCCCGCGACCGAGTCGGCGTCCGGCGGTGCGAACTACGCACCGAAGAACGCCGTCGACGGCAACTCGGGCACGCGCTGGGCCAGCAAGTCGAACACCGACCCGGCCTGGATCCGCGTCGACCTCGGCGCGTCCGCGAACATCAGCCGGGTCCGGCTGCAGTGGGACCTCTCGTGCGCCAAGGCGTACCGGGTCGAGACCTCTGAGAACGACTCGAGCTGGACGGCCATCCACACCACCGCCGACGGCAAGGGTGGGGTCGAGGACCTGACGGTCACCGGGCGGGGCCGTTATGTCCGGGTGTACGGCACGACCCGTTGCCGCACCGGCACGTCGTACGGCTACTCCTTGCAGGAGTTCCAGGTCTTCGGCAACAGCGGCCCCGTCGACGGTGAGCCGCCGACACCGCCGTCGAACCTCGTCGCGTCCGACATCAAGCACGACTCGGCGAAGCTGACGTGGAAGGCCGCGACGGACAACGTCGCCGTCGTCGCGTACGACATCTACAACCTCGGTCAGTTCCAGAAGTCCGTGCCGGGCACCGACCTGACGACGGTCATGACCGGCCTGAAGCCCAACGTGAACTACGGCTTCTACGTCAACGCGCGCGACGCCGCGGGCAACGTCTCGCAGGCCTCGAACACGGCGGAGTTCAAGACCCCGCCGGCGCAGGACGACCCGATCCCGCCGACCGCGCCGAAGAACCTCCGTTCGACCGGCGCGACGGCGAACTCGGCGTCGCTCGCGTGGGACGCGGCGACGGACAACGTCGGCGTGACCCGCTACGAGGTCTACACGGGAGCGACGAAGGTCGGTGACGCGACCGGCACGTCCGCCACGATCGGCGGCCGCACGGCGAACACCGAGTACACCTTCACCGTCAAGGCTTTCGACGCCGTCGGCAACGCCGGCCCCGCTTCCAACGCGGTGACGGTGCGCACGAAGTCCGGCGGCGACCAGGTCGGTGCCGTCACGCAGGTCGCGAGCGACAACGACGTGCCGTGGGGCCTCGCGTTCCTGCCCAACGGCGACGGCATCTACTCGCGCCGCGACGCGCAGGACATCGTGAAGATCACGCCGTCCGGCCAGAAGACCACGCTGGGCAAGGTTCCTGGTGTGAGTGGCACCAACGGCGAGGGCGGCCTGCTGGGCATCGAGCTCTCGCCGACGTTCGCCGCGGACGGCCTGATCTACGTCTACCACACGTCTTCCAGTGACAACCGGATCGTGCGGGCGAAGATCGAGGGCAACTCGCTCACCGGCTGGACGACGCTGCTGACCGGCATCCCGCGCAACAAGTTCCACAACGGCGGCCGCATCCGCTTCGGTGCGGACGGCAAGCTCTACGCGGGCACCGGCGACGGTCAGAACAAGAGCACGCCGCAGAACAAGCAGTCGCTGGGCGGCAAGGTCCTGCGGCTGAACCCGGACGGTTCCGCGCCGGCGGACAACCCGTTCTTCGGCGAGGGCGGCAACGCCCGCTACGTCTGGACCTACGGCCACCGCAACGTCCAGGGCCTCGCCGTGGACTCGCAGGGCCGCATGTGGCAGGCCGAGCTCGGCGACGGCACGATGGACGAGGTCAACCTGCTGCAGAAGGGCGGCAACTACGGCTGGCCTTCGTGTGAGGGAACTTCCGGCTCCTGCGGCGGTTTCATCGCGCCGAAGAAGACCTTCTCGGTCGGCTCCGCGTCCCCGTCGGGTCTCGCGATCGTGAACGACGTGCTGTTCCTCGCCGCCCTGCGCGGCGAACGCCTGTACCGCATGACGATCAACGGCTCGTCGGTCGGCACCACCACGTCGCACTTCCAGGGCACCTACGGCCGGCTGCGGACGCCCGAGCCTGCTCCGGACGGTTCGCTGTGGGTCACCACGTCCAACGGTGACAAGGACTCCACAGCGGGCAACAGCAACACCAGGCTCTTGAAGGTCGCGCTGAACTAGCTCTCGTACGAACGGAAGAGGCCCCGGACATCACGTCCGGGGCCTCTTCCCACTTCAACATATAGCGCACAGGGGGCCTTGCGGCAAGACCCCGTTCATGCCGCACACTCTGCGACCTCAGCAGGAATCAGTGAGGACTGGGGAGTCGCGAAGTGCGTGTTGTGCTGGCCGGGTACGGATCGCGTGGAGATGTGGAACCGCTGATCGCGCTGGCGGTGGCGGTGCAGAACGCGGGCGCGGAGGTGGTGGTGTGCGTGCCGCCGGACGAGGAGTTCGTTACCCGCCTGGACGAGTTCGGCGTGCCGTTCGTCGCGTTCGGACAGTCGGTGCGCGACCTGGTGACCAGCCGCCCCGTGGACCCGCCGCGCGTTGCGGCAGCGCTGGTCGACGAGTGGTTCGGCCCGGTCGCTCGTGCGGCCGAGGGAGCTGACGTGCTGGTGGCGTCCGGCCTGATGCCCGCCGGTGCGCCGACGGTCGCCGAGCAGTTCGGCCTCCGGTACGTGCTTGCGGCGTTCCACGACATCTCGCTGCCGTCGCCGCACCGCGCGCCGGGTCAGCGGCCGGGCAAGCCGTTCCCGCCGGGGGAGACCGACAACCGGGTGCTGTGGCGCATCGACGCGGAGAACGTGAACGCGATGTACGGCCCGGCGCTCAACACCCACCGTGCGGCGCTCGGCCTGCCGCCGGTGGACAACGTCCGCGACCACGTCTACGAGGGCCAGCTGTTGCTGGCGGCGGATCCGGTGCTCTGGCCGGTGCCGGAGCTGACGAATCTCGAGGTCACGCAGACCGGCGCGTGGATCCTGCCGGACTCCCGACCGCTCTCGCCCGAGCTGGAGGCGTTCTTGGCCGCCGGTGAGCCACCGGTGTACGTCGGCTTCGGCAGCATGCCGATGCACGCCTCGAAGGACGTCGGCCAGGTAGCGGTCGACGCGGTCCGCGCGCAGGGCCGTCGGGTGCTGCTGGCTCGCGGGTGGGCCGGCCTGGCCGAGCTCTCCGGTGACGACTGCTTCGTCGTCGGCGAGGTCAACCAGCAGGCGCTGTTCCCCCGAGTCGCCGCCGCTGTGCACCACGGTGGCGGCGGCACGACGACGACCGCGGCACGTGCCGGTGCGCCTCAGGTGCTCGTGCCGCAGATGGTGGACCAGCCGTACTGGGCACGGCGGGTGGCCGACCTCGGCATTGGGGCGGCGCACGACGGTCCGACACCGACGTTCGAGTCGTTGTCGGCCGCGCTGAAGACGGCACTGGACCCGGAGACTCGGGTTCGCGCGGCCGAGGTGGCGGCCCAGGTCCGGGCGGACGGGGCGGCGGTGGCCGCGAAGTTGTTGGTCGGCTAGAGAAACGCCTTGAGGGGCACCCGCGCGGTGCCCCTCATCGTCAGGCGGGTCGAGCCCGCCATCGGCGCACGAAGATCGTCGTGACCACGTACGTCAGAAACACCAGCTGCGCACCGGTCAGAGCCGCTGTCGCCCACACCGGCGTTCCCTCGGGAAGTGTTCCCAACGCCAGTGTCGGACCGGCCACGCCACCAACGGCGGCAACGGCCAACGACATCGAGTCGGTCAACTCGTGCAACCGGCTCGACGGCCCCTCGACGTGCACGGCATTGTCAGCGAACTCGATGCGCAGCTGTGCCGTGTCGCCAGGCTCCTCGTTCGGCTCCGGCTCGCCCACTTCCGGAGTCACAACACCTGTGCTCACAAGTGTTCCTTTCACCCCCTGGCGCAACCATTGCGCCCAATCTGAGCGCGGCGGCCAGATGGACCTCGGCGGTGTCTGAGTCGGACACCGCGTCACGCAACGCCAGCCGGAGGCCAGTCCCCCCGAACTCGGCCTGCAGCCAGTGCTTGCGCACGGTCCACCCCATGAGCATAGCGCTGCGGCCGACCGCAAAGTCAACCGATTTGCCACATTTTCTGTGTCAAAAAGTGGCCGAGGATGTGTTGATCTGCGAGGATGGAGGCATGACTCAGCAGGACAAGCCGGCCGTCGTCGAGCGGGTCAACGTCGCGTTGATCGCCGACTCCGCCGCAGCGCTGGGCAAGCTCCAGGCGCGCACCGGCATGAAGAAGGTCGACATCGTGAACCGGGCCGTGCAGCTTTACGAGTTCCTCGAAGCGGAGATGCGTGAGGGCAAGGAACTCGTCGTGCGGGACCCGGACGGCATCGACCGCCTGGTCAAGATCTTCTGACGAAGACAACCAGACGGTGGAGAACTCCACCGGACGGTGGACGCCCACGTTCCACCGCTGTTTCAGCAGCCGGGCTGATGCGTGCCGAGCCGTGCGATTGGGAGGTTGAAGACCTCACAGTCGTAAGGAGCGAGGCATGCGAGAAAACCAGGTGAGCCGGCGCGGCCTGCTCGCCGGCGCGGGCGCCGCGGCGGTCGTGCTGGCGGCGGGCCGGGGCGAGGCGGCAGCGGAGACCAGTGCAGCGGTGATCGTGCGCCCCGGCGACTCCCGCTACGAGAACCTGTTGCGCGGCAACAACTTCCGCTTCGTCAACCGGCCGGACGAGATTCGCGTGGCCGCGTCGGCGGACCAGGTGGTGCGGGCGGTGCGGGATGCGGTGCGCTCAAACCGGCGGATCGCCATGCGCAGTGGCGGGCACTGCTTCGAGAACCTCACCGCGGGCCAGGACGTCCGGCTGTTGCTGGATCTTTCGCCGATGAACGCGGTCGGGTACGACGCGGGGAAGCGGGCGTTCTTCGTCGAGCCGGGAGCGACGCTGGGCCAGGTGTATCGGGCGTTGCTCACCGGCTGGAACGTGACGATCCCCGGTGGCGGTTGTCCCGAGGTCGGTGCGGGCGGCCACATCGCGGGTGGTGGGTACGGGCCGTTGTCGCGGCGGTACGGGTCGGTGGTGGATCACCTGTACGGCGTGGAAGTCGTGGTGGCAGACGGCCGCACGGTCACGGCCACCCGCGAACCGGATGACCCGAACCGCGACCTGTGGTGGGCGCACACCGGGGGCGGCGGTGGGAACTTCGGTGTGGTGACGCGGTACTGGCTGCGGTCGCCGGGAGCCACCGGCGGGCCGGGGCAGCTGCTGCCCCCGGCGCCGAAGGAGATGCTGCAGCACGTCATTTTCTGGTCGTGGGAACACCTCACCGAGCAGACCCTCGCGAGACTGATCCGCAACTTCGGCGAGTGGCATGAACGCAACAGTGCGCCCGGTGCAAGAGAAGCCGGGGTGTACGGGATTCTCGAGGCGTCGCACCGCACGGGCGGCACTGCGTTCCTGTCCGTGCAGCTCGACGCGGGGCTGCCGGACGCCGACGGCCTGGCAACGCGGTTCGTCGAGGCGGTGACCGCGGGCGTCGACGTGCCCCGCGCTCTCGATCTGCGGCGCACGATGCCGTGGCTGCACCGGATGACGTGGCCGGGCACCGGTGAACCGGGTGACGTGCTCACCCGGCGCTACAAGATCAAGACGGGCTACCTGCGCCGCCAGTTCACCGAGGCGCAACTCGCAGCCGTGTGCCGCAACCTCACGAACGACGGTGTGCCCGGAGGCAGTCTGCTGCTCGTCGGTTACGGCGGCCAGGCCGGCGCGGTGGCGCCCGATGCCACCGCGATCGCCCAGCGCGACGAGGTGATGAAGGCGGTCTACCAGGCGATCTGGGCCGACGAGGCCGACGACGCGGCCAACCTGGCCTGGGTGCGCAACTTCTACCGTGACGTGTACGCCGAGACCGGTGGCGTTCCGGTGCCCAATGACGTCAACGACGGTTCGTACATCAACTACGCGAACGCCGACCTCGCCGATCCGGCGTGGAACACCTCGGGGGTGTCCGCGCAACGGCTCTACTACAAGGACAACTACCCGCGCCTGCAACGGGTGAAGGCGAAGTGGGATCCGCGCAACGTCTTCCGGCACTCCCTGTCCGTGCAGCCGCAGTAGATTGGCGGCCGGGGGAGGAGAGCGCATGTGGCCGATCCGGTTGTCGTGGTGGCCGTTCGCGTTGCTGGCGGCGCTGACCGCGGCCTGGACGATCGGCTGGGCGGCCACGCTCGCCGACCTGATTCTGGCCGCGTCCGTGGCCCTGTGGATGCTCGCGCCGCACGCGTTGCGGCCCGACTGGCAGGAGCGGGCATGGGTGCGCATGACGTTCTGCGTCGTACTCGTCCTGTTCGCGGCGGTTCTGGTGCTCAAGAACCCGTTGTTCGGGTTCTTCACGCCGGTGGCGTACTTCTGGGCGTTCCGGCTCGTCGGCTGGCCGTGGCAGCTCGTGGCCGTCGCCGCGGTGGCAGTGGTGGCCGGCACGGCGCAGTCGTACGGCGTGGACCGGACGACGCTCGGCGGCGTGGCGCTCTGGGCCGCGGTGGTGGTCGGGAACGCCGTGCCGTTGTGTGCTTACGCCTTCGTCGCCCGGCAGGCCGACCGGCAGAGCGACGAACGCGAGCAGGCCTACCGCAGGCTGGCGGAGTCGTTGGCGGAGAACGAGGCCCTGCACGAACAACTGCTCGCGCAGGCGCGTGATGCCGCGGTGCGGGACGAACGGCAGCGGATGGCGCGGGAGATCCACGACACCCTGGCGCAGGGCCTCACCGCCATCATCAGCCAGCTCCGCGCGGCCGAGACCGCCGGCGACGAGTGGCGCGGACATGTCGCCACCGCAACGGAACTGGCGGCGGAGAGCCTGCGGGAGGCCCGGCGGTCGGTGCACGCGCTGCGCCCGGAGCCGCTGAGCACGGCGCGGCTGAGCGAGGAGTTGCGGGGCGTCGCCGAACGGTGGTCGGCACTGCACGGGATTCCGGTCGAGGTCACGACGACGGGCCCGGCGCGGCGGATCCGGCCGGAGGCGGAGACCGCGTTGCTGCGGATCGCGCAGGAGGCGTTGACGAACGTGGCCAAGCACGCGCGGGCTAGCCGGGTGGGCGTGACGCTGTCGTACCTCGATCGCGAGGCGGCGCTGGACGTGCGTGACGACGGCACGGGGTTCGGGGCGCTGCCGGGCACCGGTGGGTTCGGGCTGATCTCGATGCGCCAGCGGGTCGAGAGCGTGTCCGGCACCCTGGAGATCGAGTCCGAACCGGGTGGCGGCACGGGCATCTCGGCCCGCGTGCCCGTCGAAGCGGAGGTGCACGCGTGATCACGCTGCTGGTCGTGGACGACCATCCGGTGGTGCGGGACGGGCTGACCAGCATGTTCGCCCGCGATCCAGACTTCGAGGTGCTCGGCGAGGCCGCGGACGGTGCCGAGGCCGTGCGGCTGGCGGTGGCCCTGCGCCCGGACGTGGTCCTGATGGACCTGCAGATGCCGGGGGTCGACGGCTTGAGCGCGATCAGGGAGCTCACCGAGGGGGCGTGCGAGTCGCGTGTGCTCGTGTTGACCACCTACGACACCGATGATCATGTCCTGCCCGCGATCGAGGCGGGTGCCACCGGTTACCTGCTGAAGGACGCCGGACGCGACGAGCTGGTGCGTGCGGTGCGGGCGGCGGCCCGTGGCGAGGCCGTGCTCGCACCGTCGGCGGCCGCCGTGCTGATGAACCGGGTGCGCAAGCCGGCGCCCGGACTGCTGAGCCAGCGCGAGCTGGAGGTGCTGCGGCTGGTGGCGGCCGGGGCGACGAACCGCGAGGCGGCGGCCAAGCTCTTCCTCACCGAGGCCACCGTGAAGTCCCACACGCTCAACATCTACGCCAAGCTCGGGGTGAACGACCGCGCGGCCGCCGTGGCCGAGGCGTTCAACCGCGGTCTGCTGGTCGCAGGCCGTCGAGGAGCAGAGTGATCAACCGGCGCGGGTTGTAGCGCGGGTCGTCGTCCCTGCCGATGCAGAGGTTGCCGATCCCGCGCATCAGCTCGTACGGCTGGATGTCCTCGATCCCGCTCGCTTCGAGCAACTTGCCGCACACCGGCCCGAGCCGATCGATGAAGTACGCGTGCAAAGACTCGAACCCGCTGCTGTCCGACTGCATCGCGCCGGCCAGCCCGTGCTTGGTCACCAGGAAGTCCACGAACAGGTCGATCCACGCGCGCAACGCCGCGAACGGCGAGTCCGAAGTGGACAGCAGTGCCGGGCCGGCCTCGGCGCACGCCTCGACCTGGTGCCGGTAGACGGCGACGACGAGGTCCGCGCGGGTGGGGAAGTGCCGGTAGATCGTGCCCATGCCGACGCCGGCCTCGGCCGCGATCTCCCGGATCGGCGCGTCGACGCCGGACCTGACGAACACCTCGGCCGCGGCCGCGAGCAACGTCTGCTCGTTGCGCACGGCGTCAGCTCGCTTGCGTGGTGGCACGCGCACTCCCCTCGAGCCCGGTTGACAAAGCGGAACAGCGCTCCGTATCGTTCCGGAACGTCGCTCCACTTACGGCGACAGACTACTCGAAGGGGAACCAATGACCGTGTTCACGGTTAGTCCTGTCGTGCTCGAAATCCCCGAAAGGCCCGTTGACCTGCAGTTGAAGGTGTCCGCGCCGACCGAGGGCAGCGGGTTGCCGATCATCCTGCTGTCCCACGGGCAGGGGCACTCGAACCACCTGTCCTCGCTGAACGGCTACGCACCGCTCGCGAACCACTGGGCCGAGCAGGGCTTCGTCGTGCTGCAGCCGACCCACCTGAGCTCCCGCACGCTCGACCTGCCCGCCGACACCCCTGGTGCACCCATGTTCTGGCAGGAAAGGGCCGAGGACATGGCGCACATCATCGACCGGCTCGACGAGATCGAGAAAGCCGTGCCACAGCTGCAGAACCGGCTCGACCGCACGAAGATCGCGGTCGCCGGCCACTCGATGGGCGGGCACACGGCGAGCCTGCTGCTGGGCATGAAGACCGAGGGCATCAGCCTCAAAGAGCCCAGGATCAAGGCAGGCGTGCTGCTCGGCACCACCGGCCGCGGTGACGGCCTCACCGAGTTCGTCGCGACCAACTACCCGTTCATGCTGAGCGCCGACTTCACGGACATGACCACGCCCGCACTCGTCGTCGCGGGCGACAAGGACGGGTCGGAGCACCTCACGGTCAACGGCCCCGAGTGGCACACGGACCCGTTCCACCTGTCGCCCGCCCCGAAGGACCTGCTCGTCCTCGAAGGCGGGGAACACGGGCTCGGCGGCGTCTCCGGGTACGACGTCGCCGAGACCACGGACGAGAGTCCCGAACGGGTCGCGGTCGTGCAGCAGCTGACCACGGCCTACCTGCGCAGTCAGCTGCTCGGGACGGCTGACTGGCAGCAGCAGGCCTCAGTGGGCGTTGGGTTCCGGGTTGACTCCCGGCCGTGACAGGAACTCGAAGTCGCAGCCCTCGTTGGCCTGCGTGATGTGCTCGTAGTACAACGCGCCGTACCCGCGTTCGAACTTCGGCGGCGGCGCGATCCACTCGGCTCGACGCCGTGCCATCTCCTCGTCGGAGATCTCCACGCGCAGCACGCGCGCCTCGACGTCCAGCGTCACGAGGTCGCCGTCCTGCACCAGCGCCAGCGGCCCACCGACGTGCGCCTCCGGTGCCACGTGCAGAACGCAAGCGCCGTAAGAAGTTCCGCTCATCCGCGCGTCTGACACGCGCACCATGTCCCGGACGCCTTCTTTCAAGAGCTTGTCCGGGATCGGCAGCATCCCGTATTCCGGCATGCCGGGCCCGCCCTTGGGGCCACCACCGGCCAGCACGATCACCGAATCCTTCGTCACGTCCAGCGAAGGCGAGTTGATGCGTGCCTGCAAATCCTGGTAGCCGTGGAAAACCACGGCGGGCCCGGTGTGCTTCCACAGCAAAGGATCAGCCGCCACGTACTTGATCACCGCACCGTCCGGCGCCAAGTTGCCGCGCAGCACCGCCAATCCACCTTCCGGCGAGATCGGGTCGTCGACTGACCGGATCACCGAGGAGTCGTACACCTCGGCACCGTCGAGATCCTCGCCGAACGTCCGCCCCGTCACCGTGATCCGCTTGAGGTGCAACGAATCCCGCAACCGTGACAGCAACCCGCGCAGCCCGCCCGCGTAGTAGAAGTCCTCCATCAGACAGGAGCCTGCAGGCTGAACCGAGGCCAGCACCGGCACTTCCCGCGACAACCGGTCGAAGTCGTCCAGGGACAACGGAATCTGCGACCGGCCGGCCATCGCGATCAGGTGGATGTACGAGTTCGTCGAGCCGCCCAACGCCAGCACGGTCCGGATCGCGTCCTCGTACGCATCAGCCGACAACACATCACCGATGGTCAGACCCTCGCGAACCATCTCCACGACTCGCATGCCCGAAGTCGCGGCCATCCGGTAGTGCGCCGAGTCCACAGCTGGAATCGACGACGCCCCAGGCAAAGTGAGGCCGAGCGCCTCAGCGGCGGCCGTCATCGTCGACGCCGTGCCCATCGTCATGCACGTGCCAGGGGAACGGGCCAGCCCGGACTGGATCTCCGCCCAGTCCGCAGAAGAGATCGTCCCCGCGCGCTTCTCGTCCCAGAACCGCCACATGTCGGTGCCGGACGCGAGCTTCTCGCCACGCCAGTTGCCGCGCAGCATCGGTCCGGCAGGCACGAAAACCGTTGGCAGCCCAGCCGAAGCCGCGCCCATCAGCAGTGCGGGCGTGGTCTTGTCACAGCCACCCATCAGCACGCAGCCGTCGACCGGGTACGACCGGAGGATCTCCTCGGTCTCCATCGACAGCATGTTCCGGTACAGCATGGGCGTCGGCTTCTGGTACGTCTCCGACAGCGTGGAGACCGGGAACTCCAGCGGATATCCGCCCGCTTCCCAGACACCGCGCTCGACCTGCTTCGCGCGCTCGCGCAAGTGCATGTGGCACGGGTTGATGCCGCTCCACGTGTTCAGGATCGCGATCACGGGCTTGCCGAGGTGTTCGGCGGGGTTCATGCCCAGCTGACGCATGCGGGCGTTGTGCGAGAACGCCCGCAGTCCCTCGCCGTCGAACCACTCCGCGCTGCGCAGGGTCACAGCATGCTCCACGAGTTCAGCAGCACACCGACAGCCGACCGGTCGGCCTCACTCAGCACGCTGGCGGGCGGCCGCACGTCCCGGCGGCACAACCCGAGCTGTGCCAACGCTTCCTTCACCACCGACACGTTGTTCGCCGACTCGTTCGCCGCCCGGAGCTCCTCGAACTTCCGGATGAACTCCCAGAACTCCGTCGCCGCACCGAACTCGCCGACCTTCAGCGCGTTGAACATCCGCACCGACAGCTGGGGCGCCACGTTCGCGAGCCCGGACGTGAATCCCGTTGCCCCGACGGCGAAGTAGCCCGGCGCCGACAGCTCGGCCAGCCCGGCGACCCACGTCAGCCGGTCAAGCCCGGCATCCCGCGCGACCGTGGCGAAGCGAACCGGGTCCGGCACCGCGTACTTGACGCCCACGACGTTCGGGCAGTCGTCCGCCAGTGCGGCGATCTGCGCGCCACCGATCCGCGGGTTCCGCACGTAGAGGATCACGCTCAGCTCGGGTACCGCAGAAGCGATCGTGCGGTGGTAGTCGACCCACCCGTCCAGCGACACGTACGGGTGCACCGGCTGGTGGATCATGATGCCCTGCGCCCCGGCCCGGTCGGCGAACCGAGCGGCCGCGACGGCGGTCCCGAGATCATGGCCGACCCCTGCAACGATCGCGGCGCGGTCCCCGACCGTGTCGACCGTGATCTTCAGCGCGCGTTCGGTCTCGGCGGCGGACAGCGTGTAGAACTCGCTGGTGTTGCCGTTCGGCGTGACGACCGAGACGCCGCCCTCCACCATCCGGTCCACGATCGCGGCGTAGTTCTTCTCGTCGATCGCGCCGTCGGCGTCGAACGGCGTGACGGTGATCGCCACGACGGAGGCGAGCTGCTCGGACAGGTCATCGAACGCCATCGGGAAGCTCCTCGACTACTCGGTCGGCGAAGGTCTGGATGTGGCGGCGGAGCAGCTCGAACGCGAGGTCGGCTTGGCGTTCCAGCGCGGCGGCGAGGATCGCGTGGTGCTCCGCGGCCTCCTCGTCCCAGGTAGGGCAGATGCCCCAGCCGGCGACGGTGATCAGCGCGGCCTGGTCGCGCAGGCCGTCCAGGATCTCGACCAGCAACGGGTTGCCGCACCCGGCGTAGAGCGCGCGGTGGAAGCGGCGGTTGGCCAGCGAGCGTTGCGCCAGGTCGGAGACGTCCTGGAGAGCCAGCGCGGCGTCCTCGAACGAAGCCCCGAGCTGGATCGAGCGCCGCAATGCCTCGGGTTCCATCAGCATGCGCACGTCGTAGACCGAGTCGGCCATGGCGGCGTCGACCGTGCGGACCGCGGCTCCCTTGTACGGGCTCATCACGACGAGCCCCGACCCGGCGAGCGTCTTCAAAGCCTCGCGCACCGGCGTCTTGGAGACGTTCAACGCGGCCGCGAGATCTGTTTCCACGAGCGCCTGACCGGGCTTCAGCTTTCCGTTGAGAATCGCTTCTTTGATCGATTCCAGAACGAAGTCGGTACGCGACGCGGGAGGCGCTTCCACCCGGTCATACATCATATACGAGACCCTAGGAGCTGGCGGAGGCCCAGGTCAAGCGTCTCGTGTGGGCTGCACAACTGCCCTGTATCTGCGTTGAACCAACTTCCTCGCGGGCTCGTTTTGAAGGTGTCGGTCACCGCAACTGCGCGGGACTGGAAGAAGGAGAAATGAGTGAGTCGTTCCGCGTAACCGTGTCCATTGCCGCGTCCGCCAGCGCATGGCACCGAACGTCCTGGGCACCAACGAGTTGAACGAGATCGACACATGCTGATGGAAGAACTGCCACCGGAGGCCGCACTCGACGGCGCTCCGCGCGACGCGGACCACCTGCTGCAGCGCACGCTGGGCACGGTCCGCGCCGAGAGACACCAGGCCGTGCGACGCCGAGGGCGCGTCACGGCCCTGACATCGACCTTCGTGGTCGCCGGCGTGCTCGCTGGAGGCGTCTGGCTCGGCCAGGGCCTGGGCGTCGGTGGCACGGACGTTGCCGCGGTTCTGCAGGGGACCTCGGCCGCTGGGGCGCACCTGGCCGTGAAGGTCACGGACACCGAGGGCGGCCTGCGCCTGGTCGCCACCGTCGACGGCATGCAGGACGGGGAAGCCTGCTGGCTGGTCGTGCACACGAAGGACGGCCGCACCTTCACCGCCGGCTCCTGGCGGGCGCACGCCGGTGAGGTGACGCTGGCCGGGTCCGCGATGGTGCGGTCAGGAGACGTGGCCGGCGTCAGCGTCGTGAACCACGATCACCAGCCGCTGGTGACCGCGAACTAATGCTCGATGAACGGTGCTTTTGTCCACGTCAGGTGTACAAAAGCGCCGTTCATCGAGCAACGGTGAATGTTCGAAGTGAGACATTGGGCTGTTGTCTTGATGGCGTGCTTGGCAAGCTGTGGCCGTGGCCCCGAACAAACCGATGACCCTCGCAGTCGCGGCGGTCGCGGTCATCGTCCTCGTGGCCTCCGGCGTCCTCCTGTGCGGGAAATCCAGCGCTGACCAGTACGTGAGCGACCTCGACCAGGTGCAGACCGAGCCGCAGACGCCCAACTTCGTCATTCAATGCGGCACCAACGAAGAGCGGCACCTCAACGCGGACAACCCCGTCGTCTCGCCCGGCATCCCGTTCGGCGCCCACCACACACACGAGTACGTGGGCAACAAGTCGGCCGATGCGAAGTCGACGAACGCCTCTCTTGAAGCCGCGCCCAGCACGTGTGAGAAGGACGACCGCTCCACCTATTACTGGCCGGTGTTGCGCCTTACTGACGGCACGGGCCACGACGCGCACGCCGAGGGCGGTGGCCTGCACGGCAACACCGGCCAGGTGCTCAAGCCGACGAGCGTGGAGATCCGGTACGAGGGCAGCCCGGTGAGCAACGTGCTGCCGATGCCGCGGTTTCTGCGCATGATCACCGGCGATCCGATGGCGTTCACCAACAACTACGGCCCAAACACCAGGGCCAAGTGGGGCTGTGCGAACCAGCCGGGCCGGTACACCAGCAGGTACCCGCTGTGTGGGAGCGCGACCACGCTGCGTACCTACGAGTTCGCCAGCTGCTGGGACGGCAACAACACCGACAGCGCGTCGCACCGCACGCACGTGGTGTTCCCGCTCGCGGGTGGTGCGTGCCCCGCGAAGACGTTCCCGATCCCGCGGTTGCGCATCACGGTCGGCTACGACATCCCGGCGGGGCGCCCGTTCGCCATCGACAGCTTCCCCGAGGAGCTGCGCGATCCGGCGACCGACCACGCCATGTTCATCAACGTGCTGCCGGAGCCGTTGATGAACGCGCTGGTCGGGCACCTCAACCGGTCGCGGTGACGCCACAGCACTAGCATTCGCCTCAATCTTTTGAAACCTCGTTTGAACCGAAGCCCGCCGTTGCTCGTGTGTCGGCTGAGGTCTTGAACAGAACGCCCGCAAGAGGTGTTCGCGGGCGGGGAGGAGTGGGTGGATGGCGGCTTTGTTCTCCCGCAAACGGGAGACCGCGGCCGACGAGGCACTGATCCGGTCGCTCTACGAGGAGCACGGTCGGGCGCTGCTGGCGTACGCGACGCGGCTGACCGGCGATCGGGCGGCTGCCGAGGACGTGGTCCAGGAGACCCTCGTCCGAGCGTGGCGCCATCCCGACGCCCTCGTGAACGGCAAGGGATCGGTGCGCGGCTGGTTGTTGACCGTGGCGCGCAACATCGTCACCGACCGGGTGCGGGCCAAGGCGGCGCGCCCGCAGGAGGTGGCCGAGTCTCCGGCGACGCCACCGATCGAGCGCGACCACGCCGACCAGGTGGTCGACTCGGTCGTGGTGCTGGAGGCGTTGGACAGGTTGTCCTCCGACCACCGCGACGTGCTGATGGAGATCTACTTCCGCGGCCGCAGCGTGACGGAGGCGGCAGAAGCGCTCGGGGTACCACCGGGCACGGTTAAATCAAGATCGTATTACGCGTTGCGAGCCCTGAGAGAGACGTTCGTCGGTCAACAGGTCGCACTGAAGGGGGTGGCCGGATGACCACGCAGCACGACCCGCAGCTGCTCGGTGCCTACGTTCTCGGAGCGATGGACGAGCAGGAGGTGCGCGAGATGGACGAGCACTTGGCGTCCTGCCCCGACTGCACGCGTGAGCTCGAGGACCTCCGCGCGATGGAGGCCTACCTCGGCGAAGTGCCGCCGGAGGCCATGCTCGACGGGCCACCAGAAGGCGGCGATCTGTTGTTGCAGCGCACGCTTCGCCAGGTGCGTTCGGAACGAGGCGGCGTCGCGCGACGTCGCCAGTTCGCGTTGGGTGCCGCGGCAGCCGTTGTCGCAGCGCTGGTGCTGGGTGCCGGCGTCTTCGTCGGTAAGGCCACCTCACCGGACAACATCGGGGCGGCACCCCCGCCGACCACGACGGCCCCGGACCCGACGGGAACGAAGCTCGCCACGTTCACCGACCCGGTGACCAAGGCGTCGATGACCGTCAAGGTCGTCCCCGCCGCGGGCTGGGTGCGCACGAACATGTCGATCAACGGCATCCCCGAGGGCGAGAAGTGCCGGATCTTCGTGGTCGCGAAGGACGGCAGCCGTCAGGAGGCGGGTTCCTGGGTGGTGTCCAAGAAGGGCGCCGCCGAGGGCACGAACCTGGACGGTTCCGCGTTGGTGGCTCCCAACGACGTCAAGTCGGTGGTGGTCGAGAACTTCGCGGGCAAGAAGTTCGTCGAGGTGCCGGTCCAAGCCTGACCGAGGGGTTGGAAATGGAGGCGGCGGTGACGTCCCGCTGTGGGACGCCACCGCCGCCGCCGACGTGGCCAGGATGCGCGGTGTTCTCCCGCCACGTCGCTCCCCCGGTGTTATGGCTTGAGCACCACTTTCCCCACGGTGGCGCGCGATTCCAGCGCCTCGTGCGCCAGCGCGGCGTCCTTCAGTGCGAACGGCGGGTTCACCAACGGCACGAACCGCCCGCTCGCCAGCCCCGCCATCGACTCGTCCTCCAACACCCGCAGCCCGCGCCGCATCAGCCCGGGCCCGAGCGCGACGGTCGCGGTGAGGCTGTTGGCCCACAACGCTTCCGTGCTGATCTGCGTCATCTCCCCGGACGCCCAGCCGTAGATGATCTGCCGCCCGCCCACGCCCAGCGTCTTGAGTGCCGCCGCACCGACCTCGCCCCCGACGCCGTCGAGCACCACGGTCATGTCCTTGACGCCGTCCGCCCAGTCCGGCCGGGTGTAGTCGATGGCGGCGTCGGCGCCGTTGTCCATGACGTGGTCGAGCTTCTCGCCGCCCGCGAGGCCGATGACCTGCGCGCCGACGTTGCGCGCCTCCTGCACGAACAACGCGCCCATGCCGCCCGCCGCCGACGTCACGAGCACCACGTCGTCCTTGGTCAGCTTCGCGGCGTGGAGGACTCCGACGACCGTGCGGCCGGTGCCGATCATCGCCACCGCCGCCTCGAACGACACGTCGTCGGGCAACGCGTGCAGTGCGGACACGTTGGCGACGGCGAGCTCCGCGTAGCCGCCGTTGGCCTGGCCGAGGTGGGCGGTGACGCGGCGGCCCAGCCAGTCGGGCGAGACGTCGTCGCCGAGGGCCGTGACGACGCCGGCCACCTCGCGGCCCGGCGTCATGGGGAAGTCGACGGGGCCGAAGCCGCCCTTGCGGATCGTGGTGTCGACGAGGTGGACACCGGCGGCGGCCACGGTGATGCGCACCTGGCCCGCCGCGGGCTCCGGGTCGGACACCTCCTCGAAGAGCAGGTTCGACGCCGGACCGAACTCGTACTGCCGAATCGCGAACATGCCGGCGACGCTATGAGCTCGACCTAGCTGGAGGTCAACAGGTGGCCTGTTATGACACGAGTGTGCTAAAAACGGTGATGTGTGGAACACCGTCATCGCGAGCCTGCTCCTGGTCACATCGGCGCCTGTTGCCGTGGCCGGTCCGGAGCAGGTGCCGCACGTCGTCGCGTCGGACTACCGCGGCCTGGGGGACGGCATCGGGTTCGGGCAGGCCAAGGCCCGTCTGTGCGATCTCGCCGAGCTGTTCACCGACTTCGCCGCCGACCCGCAGTTCCGGGATCTCGAGCAGAGGCAGGTGGTCGAGCGGATAGTCGCGCAGCCACCGCCCATCGGGCCCACGAAACAGGTCCGCGACCTGTTCACCGGGTACGTCCGCGGCTACAACCGTTACGCCGCAACACATCCGAGGTGCAACAGGCAGATCAGCGAGGCCGAGCTCTACCGGTTCAACCACGTGGCCTTCAACGAGGGGATCTTCCGGGCGTACGAGGGCATCTGGCCGGCACCGCCCAAGCCGGTCAACGAGCGGGGCAGCAACACGATCGCCGTTGGTTCTCGGGGTACCAGCGGAGGTCGTGGCGTATTGCTGGGCAATCCGCACGTGCCGTGGCACGGCATGATCTCGTTCTGGCACGCCCGGTTGACCATTCCGGGCAAGGTGGACGTCGACGGCGCCATGCTGCTCGGCATCCCGGTCGTCTTCAACGGGTACAACCGCGGTGTCGCGTGGTCGGCCACCGTGTCGACGGCGACGAGCTACACGCTCACGAAGCTGAAGCTGGTCGACCGGTACACGTACCTGGTCGACGGCAAGCCGGAGCGGATGATCGACCGCGGCACCCACTGGGACACCCGCTACGGACCGGTCACCAGGCTCATCCGCACGAACCCGCACCTGACCGGCCACGAGATGACGCCGCTGCCGTGGACCGACGCCGAGGCCTACGCGGTCACCGACCTCGCGGCCGACCGGCTCGCGGCGGTGAACGCGGCGGCGGGCTTCCTGGAGGCGCGGACCACTACCGACCTCAAGGCGAGCCTCGACCGGTACGGCGGCACGGTGCGCACCAACATCGTGGCGGCGGACAAGCGCGGCCAGACCCTCTACGCGGGCATCCAGGTCGTGCCGGACGTGGCCGACGAGTGCGTGGTGGACCAGGAGTTCCTGACCCGCACCAGCGTGGCGATCGTCGACGGCGCTCGTTCGTCGTGCCGGGCGGGACTGCTGGCCATGGACAAGATGCCGTGGATCGAGAGCGACACCTACGCGACGAACTCCAACTCCACGCACGCGTTCGTGCGGGCGGACAAACCGTTGACCGGGTTCCCGCGCGTGTTCGGGGACGAGAGCGTCGCGAACATGCGGACCTCGTTCGGGCTGAAGGAGATTCCACGTCACCTCGGGCGCTATGACGCCGCGACGATGCAGAAGCTGGTGTTCGAGAACAGGAACACCGCCGCCGAGATGTATCTCGATCAGCTGCCGTGCACTCGTGAGGAGTGCGAGGTGTTGCGGAAGTGGGATCGCCGCAACGAGATCGACAGCGTCGGAGCGTTGCTGTTCGACCGGTGGTTCGCGGCCGGTGGTACGGCGGAGGCCTTCGACGAGGTGGTGCGTGAGCTCGGGCCGAAGATCCACCAGCCGTTGGGGGAGGTCCAGTACGTGGTGCGGGACGGCAGGAAGATCCCGCTCCACGGCGGGCCCGGATCGTCCGGGGTCTACAACCTGATCAACATGGACTGGCAGCACCAGGAGGTGAGCGACGGGTCGAGCTTCGTCTTCGCGGTCGAGTACACGGACAAGGCCTGTCCGACCGCGTACACGTTGATGGCGCCGGCTCGCCCGGATCTCTACTCCGCGAAGAAGTGGCAGAAGGGGGCTCTCTGCCACTAGGTGCTTGAGGCTCGCGTCGTCGGGGGCGCGAGCCTCAAGTTCCGGCTAGTGGGCGATCATCACGTGCTTCACGCGCGTGTAGTCCTCCAGGCCGTGCATCGAGAGGTCCTTGCCGTAGCCCGAGGCGCCGAAACCACCGTGCGGCATCTCGGACGCCACCAGGCCGTGCGTGTTGACCCACACGATGCCGAAGTCGAGCCACGCCGTCAGCGTCGCGGCCCGACCCGCGTCACGGGTCCAGATCGACGACGCGAGCCCCTGCGGTACCCCGTTGGCCAGCGCGACGGCCTCGTCGTCGTTCGCGAACGATTGCACGGTGATCACCGGCGCGAACGGTTCCTCCTGCACCAGCTCGTCCTCCTGCGCGAGCCCGGAGATCACGGTGGCCTCCAGGAAGAACCCGGCCGGGCCGTGCTGCTTTCCTCCACAGTGGACCGTCGCGGCCGAACGCGACAGCATCCCGAGCACGCGGTCCAGCTGCGCCTTGCTGTTCAGCGGACCGAAGTCGGTGCCCGGCACCTGCGCCGACGCCGCTTTCGTCAGCGCGGCAACGAACTCGTCGTGGATCGCGCGGTGGACCAGCACGCGCGTGGCGGCAGTGCAGTCCTGGCCGGCGTTGTAGAAGGCCGCGCCCACGATCCCTTCGGCGGTGGCGGTCAGGTCCACGTCGTCGAACACCAGAACCGGCGCGTTGCCACCGAGTTCGAGGTGCGTGCGCTTCACGGTCGCGGCGGCGCTGCGGGCCACCTCGATGCCGGCCCGCGTGGAGCCGGTCAGCGAGACCATGGCCGGCACGGGGTGCTCGACCAGCAGCCGGCCGGTGTCGCGGTCGCCCAGCAGCACGTTGAACACGCCCGCGGGCAACACCTGCGCGGCCAGCGACGCCAGGAGCACCGTCGACGACGGCGTGGTGTCGGCGGGCTTGAGCACCACCGTGTTGCCCGCGGCCAGGGCCGGGGCGATCTTCCAGACGGCCATCATCAGCGGGTAGTTCCACGGCGTGATCTGCGCGATCACGCCCACCGGCTCGCGGCGCTGGTACGAGGTGGCGCCGGGGACGTACTCGCCCGCCGCAGCGGTGCCCAGGGCGCGGGCGGCACCCGCGAAGAACCGGATCTGGTCCACGCACTGGGGGATCTCGTCGCCGAGGACGACCTCGCGGATCTTGCCCGTTTCGCGGATCTCGGCGTCGGCGACCGCGGCAGCGTTGGCCTCCACCAGGTCGGCGAGCTTGAGGAGCGCGAGCTGGCGTTCGCCGGGGGTGGTGCGCGACCACGCGGGGAACGCCGCTTCAGCCGCACGAACAGCGGCCTCGACCTCGCCGGCACCGGAGATGACGGCGCGGCCGAACTCCTCGCCGGTGGCGGGGTCGACGAGTGGAGAAGTCTCGTCGGCGGAAACAGAGGTGCCGTTGATGAAGTTCGCGACGATCACGTGTGCTCCAGATGCGTGGGGGCGAACATGCGCAACACCGCGGGCAGCACGACCACGTGCGGACCGTCCCCGGCGAACGCCTTGGCGAGATCTTCGCGCAGCGTCTCGGGCGTGCTGCGGGTGGCGGGCACCCCGAACGCCTCGGCGAGCGCCACGAAGTCAGGACGGGCCAGCTCGGTGGCGGTGGCCTGGCCGAACGTGTCGGTCATGTACTCGCGCAGAATGCCGTAGCCGCCGTCGTCGACGATCAGCCACACCACCCGCGCGCCGTGCTGCGCGGCGACGGCCAGCTCCGAGATGCCGTACATCGCGCCGCCGTCACCGGACACCGCGAGCACCGGCCCGTCCACCGCCGCCGCGACACCGAGCGCGGCCGGGAAGCCGTAGCCGAGCCCGCCGGCGCCCTGGGCGGAGAACTGCGCACCACCGCGCGGATCCCACGCCGACCAGGCCCAGTAGGCGAGGATCGTCATGTCCCAGCAGGTCGGCGTGCCGTCCGGGACCGCCGATCGCAGCGCGGACAGCACCTGCCACTCCAGGTCCAGCGATTGCTCGGAAAGCCGCGCCCGCACCAGTTCCAGCAGTCGACTGACGAGCGACTCCGAGACGCCGTCCGCGGCCCGTGCCGTCACGCCGGACGTCAAGGCGCGCAACGCGTGGCGGGCATCGGCGTGGATGCCCAGCGCGGGGTAGTTCGACTCCAGCTTGCCCAGGTCGGCCTCGATCTGGATCACGGAACCGGTGGGGCGGAACGTCCGGTAGTTGCTGGACAGCTCGCCCAGCCCGGACCCGACGACGAGCAGCACGTCGGCGGAAGCCAGGAACTCCGTGGTGTGCCAGTCCTCCAGCCACGACTGCGCGGACAGCGGGTGGTCCCACGGGAAGTTGCCCTTGCCGCCGAACGTCGTCACGACCGGCGCCCGCAGCTTCTCGGCCAGCTCCAGCAGCTCGTTCGAGGCCCGCAAGGCACCACCGCCGGCGAGGATCACCGGCCGGGACGCCCCGTCCAGCAACCGAACCGCTTCCGCCACCAGCTCCGCACGCGGGTAGAGCTCCCGCGAGGACCAGGAAACCGACGTCACCGGCGGCACCGAAGCCGGGCCGAGCAGCACGTCCTGCGGGATCTCCACCCACACCGGCCCGAACGGCGCGGTCAGCGCGATCTCCCACGCCTCGGCCAGCGCCGACGGGATCTGCGACGCGTGCCGCACCACCCGCGCGTGCTTCACGACGTCCCGGAACGACGCCAGCTGGTCGGTGAGCTCGTGCAGGTAGCCGCCGCGCACGCCACCGAGGCCGGCCGAGGGGATCTGCGACGAGATGCCCAGCACCGGCGCCGAGGCGGCGGCGGATTCCTGCAGTCCGGCAAGGGTTTGCAACGCGCCGGGCCCGGTCGACACCAGCAACGGTGTGACAGAGCCGGTGATGCGGGCGTGGCCGTCGGCGGCGAACGCGGCGTTGACCTCGGTCCGCGAGCCGACGTACCGCAGTTCGGAACGGCGAAGCGCGTCGAAGAGGCCCAGTGCGTGCTGACCGGGGATGCCGAAGACGGTGTGCGCGCCGAGAGCCTCCAAGGTCTCGACCACGACATCGCCGCCGTTGCGGGTGCTCACTTGCTCTCCTTCAACGCCAGCACGCTCAGCAGGTCGGTGGCCGCGCGGGGGATCACTGCCCCTCCTTCAACGCCATCAGGCTCACCAAGTCATAGGCCAGGTGCGATGCCGCCACCGACGTGATGTCCGCGTGGTCATAAGCAGGCGCCACCTCGACCACGTCAGCTCCGACCAGGTTCAACCCGCGCAGTCCCCGGATGATCTCCAGCAGCTCCCGCGACGACATCCCACCGGCCTCGGGCGTCCCGGTACCGGGCGCATGCGCCGGATCCAGCACGTCGATGTCGATCGACACGTACAACGGCCGCGACCCGATCCGCTGCCGCAACGCGTCAACGGTCTCGTCCACACCCCGCCGCATGACGTCCGACGAGGTGACGATCCCGAACCCGAGCCGCCGGTCGTCCTCGAGATCCTTCTTGCCGTACAACGGACCCCGCGTGCCGACGTGCGAGATCGCCTCCGTGTCCAGGATCCCGTCCTCGACCGCGCGCCGGAACGGCGTCCCGTGCGTGTACGGCTCGCCGAAGTAGGTGTCCCACGTGTCGAGGTGCGCGTCGAAGTGCAGCAACGCCACCGGCCCGTGGATCCGCGACACGGCCCGCAGCAACGGCAGCGCGATCGTGTGGTCGCCGCCGATCGTCACCAGCTTCGTGCCCTCGCGCTGCAGGTCAGCGGAAGCCTGTTCGATCGTCTCGATGGCCTCGCCGATGTGGAACGGGTTGACCGCGATGTCCCCGCCGTCCGCGACCTGGATGCGCTCGAACGGCGACACGTCCAGACCGGGGTGGTACGGACGCAGCAGCCGGGACGCCTCCCGCACGGCCGAGGGCGCGAACCGCGCTCCCGGCCGGTACGAGACGCCGGTGTCGAACGGGACTCCCACCACCGCGACGTCCGCGTGCGCCACCTGGTCGAGGCGCGGCAGCCGGGCGAAGGTCGCCGGTCCCGCGTAGCGCGGGACCTGGGAGGAGTCAACGGGGCCGATCATGCCTTCACCAGTTCCTCTTCTGATCCTTCACCCGCCACCCTGCGGTCCCACTGAGCCAGCACTGCCGGATCGGTGGCCGGGGTGGCCAGACTGACCACGACGTACGTCACGAGCGACGCGCCGAGGCTGTAGTAGATGGCTTCGTTGGCGTAGACGTCCACGAACACCATGAACCAGATCGCGGTCAGCGACCCGACCGCCATCGACGTCATCGCGCCGAGCCGCGTACCGCGCTTCCAGACCAGACCGCCGATGATCGCGACCAGCAGCCCGCCGACGAGGATGTTGTAGGCGACGGTCAGCGCGGCCACGACGTCGTTGAGAGCCACCGCGATCGCGATCGCGACGACACCGATCCCGAGCGTGAACATCCGGTTGTCGTGGACGTCCGAGGCAGCGTTGCGACCGGCCTTGGCTTTGCGACGCCAGATGTCGTTGGACGCCACCGTGGCGCAGGCGATGAGGGCACCCGACGAGGTCGACATCATCGCGGCCAGCGCGGCGGCGAGGACGAGCCCGCGTACCCCGGTCGGCAGCAGGCCTTCCACGATCGTCGCGAACGCCTCGTCCTTGTTGGCGATGTTCGGGTACAGCGCCTTGCCGGCCAGGCCGATCAACGCACCCGCGACCGCGTAGACGAGGCAGTAGAGCCCGGACGTGATGCCGCCCCAGGTCGCGACCTTCGGCGACTTCGCGGTGAACACGCGCTGCCAGATGTCCTGGCCGATCAGCAGGCCGAACACGTAGATCAGCAGGTAGGTGATGATCGTGCCGGTGCCGATGTTGGTGGTCTCGAACAGCGCCGGGTCGTCCAGCCGCGCCTGGATGCCGTCGATGCCACCCGCCGCGAACAGCGAGATCGGCAGCAGCAGGAACAGGATGCCGATCGTCTTCACGACGAACTGCACGATGTCGGTCAGCGTGATCGACCACATGCCGCCGAGAACGCTGTACAGCACCACGATGCTGCCACCGATGATCACGCCGACGGACTTCGGCAGTCCGAAGAGGACGTTGAAGATGGTGGAGTACGCGATCGTGGACGTGACGGTCAGCATCAACGTGTACGCGGCCATCACCAGGCCGGAGATCGTGCTGGAGTTGCCGCCGTACCTGAGATCCAGCATCTGCGAGACGGTGTAGACCTTCAACTTGACGATCCGGCGCGCGAAAAGTGCACTCAGCAGCAGGATGCCGAGGCCGATGGCGAACACCATCCAGGCGCCGGAGATGCCGTACTTGTAGCCGAGCCCGACACCGCCGATGGTCGACGCGCCACCGAGCACGACGGCCGACATGGTGCCGGAGTACATCGCGAATCCGAGCCTGCGTCCAGCGACCAGGTACTCGCTCTTGGTGGTGGCGCGGCGCATGCCCCACCAGCCCATGCCGATCATGCCGAGCACGTAGGCGGCGATCACCGCGTAGTCGAGAGCCACTGTTGGACCTCCTTGGGTTGCAGGTCACAGTAGGAACGCGTGCTGGCGCTGGTAAGTGGTTGTTATGCACAATCGTCGGACCATGGTTGTGCAAACCGTCCCACTGCGCGATCTAGTCGCGCGAGTCGATCTCGGGCTGACCGTCCTGTGTGGATCGGACGCTCTGGACCGGCCGATCCGCTGGGCGCACGTGTCCGAGCTCGAGGACCCGACGCCGTACCTGGTCGGCGAGGAGTTGCTGCTCACGGCCGGGGTGCGCTTCCCGTCCGACGTGCCGGCGTACGTGCGCGGATTGGTGTCCTCTGGCGTCTCCGCGATCGGGTTCGGCGTCGAGCCGGAGTTCCCCACGGTGCCGTCTTCGCTGGTGGAGGTGTGCTCTGAGCAGGGGATGCCGCTGGTGGAGGTGCCGCCGTCGACGCCGTTCCTCGCCGTGTCGCAGGCGCTCGGGGCGTTGCTCGCGGAGATCGCCGTGCAGGAGCAGCGGATGCTCGCGGACAGCCAGCGCGCGCTGACCCGTGCAGCCACGCGCGTGCGGCCCGTGGAGTCCGTGCTGACCACTCTGGCCGTTGTTTTGAACTGTCGCGCGGATCTTGTGGACGCTTCGAACGCGCCTGACGACGTTTCCTCTCTCGTGGCGCGCGTTGCGTCGGGCACCGGACCTCGTTCGGCTTCGGCCCAGGTGGGTGAAGACCACGTGACGCTGGACCCGGTCGAGGCCGCGGTGCTGGTGGTGCGGCGGTCGTCGCCGCTGTCTCCTGCCGAACGGGCGGTGGTGGCGGTTGCGCTGGCGTTGCTCGGGTTGCTGCGGCGCGATGTGGAGAGTGAGCGCGGCCAGATCGCTCGGCTCGCGGCCTCGGCGTTGTTGCGCTCGACCGCCACGGGCCTCGGGGGAGTGCTGGGAGCCGGCCCGTACCGGGTCGTCGCGGGGGAGTCGCGGGCTGACTACGACGTGTTGGCGCAGAGGTACGGGCCGTTGGTGTCGAAAGACGGGGACGGGTTCCTCGCGCTGGTGCCCGCAGCCTTCGAGGTCTCCGGTCCTGTCGGAGTGTCCACACCGACCGAGGACGCAGGCCTCGAGCACGCCGTGAACGAGGCTTCGGCGCTTCTCGCGCGAGCCAAGGCCACCGGAGAGCCGGCGTTCCCCGCGTCCGATTTGTCCTCGCTCGTCGACCCCGTGGCCGCCCGCGAGTTCGCCCGCCGCGAGCTCGCCGCCCTCCTCAACCGTCCCGAACTGATCGACACCCTCCGGGCCTGGCTCGGCCAGCACGGCAGCTGGGACCGCGCCGCAGCGGTTCTCGGCGTGCACCGCAACAGCGTTCGGCACCGAATCTCGCACGTCGAGCGACTGCTCGGTCGTGATCTTGGGACGGCCGACGCGCGGGCCTCGCTGTGGCTTGCGCTGACGTGGCTCGATTAATTCCTTTGCGACGTGCCTGCGTCGTCGGTCATCATTGTTCCATGATTACCGCAGAGGAATGGGCCGGAGCGCCCTCGAAGCTGTGACCTGCTAGTTCACTTTCTTCTATTTCCTGCGAGCATTTGTGTATCAATGCTCGTTCCAGGCGTGTTCGTCTAGTGGTCAGGACGCTGGACTCTCAATCCGGAAACACGGGTTCGATCCCCGTACGCGCTACGTGGCCCGGTCTCTGTGGGGTGGACCGGGCCCTCCCGCATCAGTGCCTGCCTCAGACGGGCCCAAAGAATCTTCCAAAACTTCGCCCGAATGGTCTAGGCGCCAGTTACGCTCTGCGAATGGCTGCGGTCCCCGCCTTCGCACGCTACGAGGTCGACGTACGTCGGCCGAACGCCGCACGGATCCATGACTTCTATCTGGGCGGCGCGCACAACTACGCCGCCGACCGGGCCTTCGCCAAGCAGGCGGTCCGGATCGACCCGGAGCTGCCGCTCGCGACCCGAGCGCACCGGGCGTTCCTCAAGCACGCCGTCCGGCACTGCTGGGCGGCCGGCGTCCGGCAGTTCCTCGACCTCGGTTCGGGCATCCCGACGTGCGGTGCGACGCACCAGACGTTGCCGGACGCCCGTGTCGTCTACGTGGACTCGGACGCGGTGACGGTGGCGTTCGCGCGCGGTCTGCTGCGCGGCGAGCCGCGGACGTGTGCGATCGAGGCCGATCTCCGCCGTCCCGAGCAGGTGCTGCGGCATCCGGGCGTGGTGTCCCATCTCGACCTGCGCGAGCCATACGCGGTGTTGATGGTCGACGTCCTGAGATACGTCGACGACGCCACCGGGCCAGGGCGGGTGGTGCGCCGGTATCGGCACGCGATGCCGGCTGGAGGGTTCCTGGTGGTGTCGCATCCGGCGCCGGTCGAGCAGCTCATGGAAGGGCTGTCGATCGAGGCGCCGTGCGTGGTGCCGGGCGCGTACGCGGGGATCGGTCGCAAGCCCGGTCGTATCTGACCGTCTTCGCGCGCCTCCTAAGGGAACGTGCGGGAAGCACTCGAGCGGGCGAAGGCGTTGCGGTGGGCGGGACGGCCGGAGGACGCGGCTCTGGAGCTGCGCAGGGCACTCGCTCACGAGGGTGACCGGTGCGAGCTGCTGTACCTGTTGTGGGACTGCCAGTACGTGCTGGGCGACCGGGCCGCGGCGTACGAAACCCTGCTGGAGGCCAAGGGATTGGCCACGGGAGCGATGGTGCCGCGCATCGCCGTCGCCGAGGCCAGCTGGCTCATGTCGCAGGGCGACTACGCCCAGGCAGTGCGGAAGATCGAGGCGGTCGTCACCGACGACGACGCGATCCTCGCTTACGCGTTGAGCGTGCGTGGTGTGTGCGAGGCGTTCCTGGGTGATGTGGAACGCGGCACCGCCACTTTGGCGGACGCGCGCACGGCCGCGCATCGCAGCGGTTGCATCCGTGAGCTCACCAGGGCCGTTGGCAACCTGACTTACGTACTCAGCAGCTCCGGCCAGCACGAACGCAGCGCGCGCATCGGCAAGGAAGCGTTGACGCGCCTCGGGATTCAGGGGCTGGCGCCGACGTTCAGCGCGGTGATCCGCTACAACCTCGCCGCCAGCCTGCTCGCGCTCGGACGGTGGCAGGAGTTGGACGCCCTGGCGGTACCGGACGCCATCCCCGGCAACAAGGCCGCGCGGATCATGTTGTTCCAGGCGGAAGCGCTGGCGTTGCGCGGGCAGGACGCGGACGACCTGATCGAGCAGGCCGAGAAGGCCATCGACGGGCCGGACGCGCTCTTCCTGGCCCAGTGCGCCTACACGAGAGCCGTTGCGGCGCGGGCGAAAGGTCAGTTCCGGGCCGCTGTCGAGCTGTGCCGCGAGACGGTCGCCGACCTGCCGGAAGCGTTGACCGGCGGCGAGGTGCTGCGGCTGTGCGCGGCAGGTCTCGGTGCTGCACGCGACCTTCAGGCGGCCGGGGGTCGCGTCACCAAGCTCGATGATCCGGAAGCGACGGTGCAGGAGCTGCTGGCCCGGTTGCCGCCGCCGCACGGGCCGGAGGACGAGGTGTGGCGCCGGCTCGCGCTCGCGGAGGCCGACCTCGACTCGTGGGAGGAAATCGCCGCCGCCTGGGATCGGCTGAAGATGCCGTACCCGGCCGCGTACGCGCGAACCCGTTGTGGTGAACCGGAAGCGCTGCGTCACGCCGACCGGGCCGCGCGGCGCCTCGACGCGCTGCCGTTGGTCAAGATGATCGACCGCGAGGGGCGGCGGCAACGCATCCCGTTGCTGCACAAGGACAAGCCGCGGCTGGGCACGTTGACCCCGCGTGAGCGCGAAGTGCTGGAACTGCTGGGCTGGGGCCGCACCAACAAGGAAATCGCCCAGGAGCTCGTGCTCAGCGTGCGGACGGTGGGGCTGCACGTGTCGCACGTCCTGGCGAAGCTCGGCGCGAGCAACCGTTCGGAGGCGGCGCGGATCGCGCGCGACCAAACCTAGGTATTGCTCTGGATGTGCCGGTGGTCGTCCATGAGTTCTCCTTGAGGGGTAACGGAAAACCCTGCTTAAGGAGAACGAGATGAACCTCAAGCGCTTCGCGGCCGTGATGTCTCTTGCGGGCGGCATCGCTGCTGCCACCGCGGGAACGTCGCACGCACAGACGGCCATGGCCGGTGGGTGCGAGCTGCGCATCACCGAAGTGCGGGCGCTGGACCTGCAGGAGACGCCCACGGACGAGATCTACCTGCGGGTCGGTGACGAGAGAACCAACACGCGCACGTTCACCGAAGGTCAGACGAGGGAGGCGACTGACCTCGGAAACGCCGACCAGATCACGGAGTTCATCGCGCCCGGCGGCTTCGTCGTGGTGTCCGTGCTCGAGGACGACGCGGTGGTCGACACGACCATCGGCACGTTCCGGGTGCCGTGCCGCACCGCGTCCGTCGAGAAGGACGTGGCCGGTGCCGGCGCGTTCTACCGGGTCTCGTACGTCGTGACCCAGCTGCCGTAACAGAATTCCGGGGCGCCGAGCGGTGGGCGCGGCGTCCCGGAGCCCACCATTCCTGCGTTGAGGGGGAAACCGCCCATGAATCCGATCGATCCACCGACCAACCTCGAGCTCTGGGCCGTGCTGAACGTGGACGAGTTCCAGTTCCGCCTGGTCAAGCCGTGGAACCTGGACACGCTGGCCGCCGCACTGCGCAACGCCGCCGCACGCGGCACGCAGGTCGAGGTCCGTGCGTACAACGACCAGAACGCCGAGATGACGGTCCTCGTGAACCCCGCGCGGGCCCGTGTGGTGCACATCGGCAAACGCAATGTCGTAGTACCGCGAAACGGCATGCCGGACGTGTCGCTGAACGGTTTGACCGAGGTCAACGCGGGGTAGTCAGCCGGGCGACAAGTACGGAGCCTGGAGGGCGTCATGACCCACCGCGTCACTGTCAAGGTCGCCGGTCTGCAACCGGTGCAGATTCTGGCCGCGCTGGCCGGTATCGCGTTCATCGTGTTCGGCGTCGTGGGCTTCACCCGCACCGGGGTGGGCGACTGGTCCACCCACTCGTTCGTGCTCGGGTTCTCGGTGAACCCGCTGCACAACCTGGTGCACGTGGCCGTCGGCGTGCTCGGTCTGCTCATGGCTCTCGGGTCGGGCCTCGCCCGGCTGTACGGATGGCTGCTGTTCCTCGGCTTCGGCGCGATCTTCGTGTGGGGCCTGATGATCACCGGAATCCTGGCGCAGAACCCGGCGTCGGAGTTCGGCAACCCGTTGGCGCTCAACACGAACGACAACTGGCTGCACCTCGGGATCGCGCTCTTCGGTCTGCTGCTCGCGGTGCTGCCCGCGCGCCGCAAGGTGATCGAGGAGGAGGAGCCGGTGCTGCCGGAGCAGCGTTCGATGGCGTTCCGCGACTCGTACGACGAGAAGCCGCGCGAGCACCGGATCGAGGAGATGGACCCCACGGTCAGCCCGCGGGAGCCCATCACCAAGGAGCAGGCCGTGGTCGACCCGAAGACTGACCGCGTGAGCAAGGACAAGATCAAGGACAGGATCAAGCACTGAGGAGCCCGCTCCCTCTGTCGGGGAGGACGCGCCGTGAGAGCCCACATGCGGCTCTCACGGCGCGTCTGTTTCTATGTGCCGATGCCTGAGCTGACTCATGAGGTTGTGATCACCTGGGGTACCGCGCTGGCCGCGTTCCTGGCGGTGGCGTTGCACGGGATCTGGCGGTTGACCCGCAACGTCATCACCATCGCCCATGAGGGTGGGCATGCGCTGGTTGCTGTGCTTACTGGGCGTCGGCTCAGTGGGATCAAGCTGCATTCGGACACCAGTGGGCTCACTGTGTCTCGGGGGAAGCCTCGGGGGCCTGGGATGGTGCTCACTGCTCTTGCCGGGTATGTCGCGCCGTCGCTGTTGGGGTTCGGGGCGGCTGTTTTGATCACCAACGAGCAGATTCAGTTGATGTTGTGGATCAGCATCGGGTTCTTGCTCGCGATGCTGGTGATGATTCGGAACGTGTTCGGGGTGCTCTCGATCATTGTTACCGGTGGGGTGTTCTTCTTCGTCTCGTTCTACGCGTCTCTTGAGGTTCGGGACACGGCTGCGTACGTGTTTGCCTGGTTTTTGCTGCTTGGGGGCGTGCGGCCGGTTTGGGAGTTGCAGGTCAAGCGGTGGAGGCGGCAGGCTCCTCGGTCGGATGCTGATCAGCTGGCTTGGCTCACCGGGGTGCCTGCGCTGGGGTGGGTGACGTTCTTCGGGCTGGTCAGCGTTGCTGCTCTGGTGGGTGGAGGGGCGCTGCTGCTCGGGCGGTGGTGATTTGGGGTGCGCGCCGGTTTCGTAGCGTTCCCCAGTTGGGCTGGCGGGTTGCTGTTGCGTAGGTGGTGCGGTCCGAGCGGGCACGGCTCGTGACGGGGACCCGCCCGCACCGCGTTTCAAGCTTTCAAGCGCCTCGGCTTCGCCTTTGGGGCGGCTCGGCTGCGCCATCGCCGCTTGGCCTCGCCTTCGCGGGAGGTCTGGTGTCTGCCGGTGCTGCCAGCTGTGGCGTTGGCGGGCGCTGTGGGTATTGGGTTGGCCGGGGTGAAATACTGAGCTGAACTAGCCGTGGTGAGAGGTGGGTTCAGTGCTGCGTGGGGATGTCGGGCTCGAACTGGGCCAGCGGGTCGCGCGGGCGTTGCGCGTCGCGTTGGATGTGGACATCACTGCTGAGGAAGCGCTGATCCGACCGTCCAACCGCGACGGTGCGGACTACCAGTGCAACGTGGCCATGAGTCTCGCCAAGAAGGTCGGGAAGAACCCGCGTGAGGTCGCCGCGTTGATCGTGGAGCACCTCGACTCGGCGGACGCGGTCGAGGCGCCTGAGGTTGCTGGGCCCGGCTTCATCAACCTCAAGCTGAAGCGTGAGTGGCTGGAGCAGCAGGCGGCTGGCTTGCTCGCTGACGACCGGCTCGGCGTGCCGGTGACGGCAGAGCCTCGGCGGATTGCGATCGACTACAGCAGCCCCAACGTCGCCAAGGAGATGCACGTCGGGCATCTGCGGTCGACGATCATCGGTGATGCGTTCTGCCGGTTGTTGACGTTCGCCGGGCACGAGGTCATCCCGCACAACCACCTCGGAGACTGGGGAACGCCGTTCGGCATGCTCATCGAGCATCTGACGGATGAGGGGCACGGGGCTGATCATGAGATCAGCGACCTCAACCAGTTCTACCAGCAGGCTCGGCAGAAGTTCGACAACGAGCCCGGCTTCGCGGATCGGGCGCGTCGGCGGGTTGTGCTGCTGCAAGGCGGCGACGAGGCGACGCTCAAGTTGTGGCACGAGCTGGTCGGGGAGTCGCAGCGGCACTTCAACCAGATTTACGAGCTGCTCGGCATCGGGTTGTCGGCGGAGGACAACTACGGGGAGAGCTTCTACAACCCGTACCTCGCGGACACGATCACCGAGCTGCAGCAGAAGGGGCTCGTCGAGACCAGCGACGGGGCGCTGTGCGTGTTCCCGCCCGGATTTACGAACCGGGAGGGTGACCGGCTGCCGTTGATCGTGCGGAAGAGCGATGGTGGCTACGGGTACGCCACGACGGACTTCGCCACGGTTCGGTACTGGGTGCGGGAGCGCAAGGTCGACGAGCTGATCTATGTGGTCGGCACGCCGCAGGCGCAGCACTTCCAGATGATTTTTGCCACGTCCAAGCAGGCCGGGTGGCTGGACGACGCGCACACGGCGGTGCACACCGGGTTCGGCACGATTCTCGGGTCCGACGGCAAGACGATTCGGACTCGGGCCGGCGGCACCATCAAGTTGATCGACCTGCTGACCGAGGCGGTCGAGAACTCGTACAAGGTCATGCCCGAAACGTCCGAAGTGGAGGGTGCGGAGAAGGACGCGCTCGCGAAGACCATTGGACTCGGGGCGGTGAAGTACGCGGACCTCTCGAACGATCGGGAGAAGGACTACGTCTTCACGTGGGAGAAGATGCTCGCCACCACCGGCGACACGTCGGTGTACATCCAGTACGCGAACGCCCGGATTCTGTCGATCGGGCGCAAGGTGGGGCGGCAGGCTCCCGCCGAGGCGCCGCTGGTTCTGCAGGAGCAGGCTGAGCGCGACCTGGCGTTGAAGCTGCTGCAGCTGCCCACGGCCATTCAGGCGGCCATCGACGAGCTCGCGCCGCACAAGCTCACGAACTACCTGTTCGAGACGGCCACGGCGTTCTCGACCTTCTACAACCACTGCCCGGTGGCCACGGCGGAGAGCCAGGAGCTGCAGGACTCGCGCCTGCACCTGCTCACGCTGACGTCCCGGGTGCTCACGCTGGGTCTGTCGTTGCTGGGTATCGGAGCACCTGAACGCCTCTAGCAGGTTTACCGCTGGTCAGACCACGGGTACGCAGTGATCGCAACTCTTCCGCCCAGCAAGGGAGTCGCGATGACCTGCACGACCCGTCTGCCCAAGCCGGTCACCGACGTGTGGGACTGGCAGATGGAAGGTCTGTGCCGAGGACAGAACAGCGCTGTCTTCTTCCACCCCGACAACGAACGCGGCTACGCCAGGGCCGCGCGCGAGGAGAAGGCGAAGGCGATCTGCGCGCACTGCCCTGTGCTGGCGCAGTGCCGCGAGCACGCACTGGAGGCGCAGGAGCCGTACGGCGTTTGGGGCGGAATGGGCGAGGACGAACGGCGCCAGATCATCGCTGCGACCCGGCGCCGTGTCCGCGTGGCGTCCTAGTCATTCCTCCAGCACGTCTCGCAGTTGCCGCAACGTCTTCGCGAGCAACCGCGAGACGTGCATCTGCGAGATGCCGACCTTCTGCGCGATCTGCGTCTGGGTCATGTTCCCGAAGAACCGCATGATCACGATTTTTCGCTCCCGCTCCGGCAGCTTCTGCAGCAACGGGTGCAGAGCTTCCCGCTGCTCGATCATGGCGATCTCGGGGTCTTCCTCGCCGATGGTCGAACCCAGCGAGATGGACGAGTCCTCCGACATCAGCATGTCGTCCAGAGACGCGCTCTGGTAAGCGTTTCCGGCCGCGAGTCCTTCGTGGATCTCCTCGCGCGAGAGGCCGAGGTGCTCGGCGAGCTCCGAGGGTGTCGGGGCACGGCCGAGCGACTGCGACAACCGCGAGGTGCCCGCGTTGATCGCCAGGTGCAGTTCCTTCAGGCGGCGCGGCATCCGGACCGACCAGCTGGAGTCGCGGAAGTACTTCCGGACCTCGCCCATGATCGTCGGCACTGCGAACGACAGGAAGTCGCTGCCGCGGTCCGGGTCGAAGCGGTCGACCGCGTTGATCAGGCCCACCGTCGCGACCTGCACCAGGTCCTCGTGCGGTTCGCCGCGGTGGCCGAACCGGCGGGCGATGTGCTGGGCGACCGGGAGGTGCTCGGTGACGAGCCGGTCCCGCAGGGTCTCCCGCGCGGGGCCGGGAGGAGTCTCCGCGAGTTCGGCGAACAGCGGGGCCAGGTGGTCGTAGTCACCGCCCGACTTGGTCGTCGTGGTCGCCTCTTCCGAGCCGGTCACGCATCCACCGCCCCTGCCGAGGACTTCACGAGGTCGATGTGGACCACGAACCCCTCGGTCTCATCGACTCGGGTCTCCACGGCGTCGACGAGGGCCGTCAGCACGCGCCACCCGAAGCTGCCCTCGTCCGGCCCGGAGGCCGACTTGGCCGCCACGCGGGCGGAGACTCTGACCGCGCCGTTGCCGTCCACCGCGAAGTGGCAGCTGAGCACCGCGTCCTGAGCCGCCAGCGTGATCAGCGTCGAGCACGTCTCGTCCACGGCGAGCTTCAAGTCTTCGATCGAGTCGAGGTCGAAGTCCTGCCTCATCGCGATGTCCGCCGCGACGGCGCGGACGATGGACAGCTGCGTGGGATCCGCGGCCATCCGAAGTTCGACCCCTGACAATTGAGTCACACCCACCTCGTTGTCCGTTCTGCTGAAGGCCGGCATGTCATTGCCGTACCCGAATCGATCTCGTTTCTAACGTGTATTGCTCCGGCGGCCTGGGAAATCACCTGGCAGAGGCAATCCAGGGGAGGAGCGTTGTGCTGGTGCACGAGGACTTCCTGGCTCTCCGCTTCCCCGCGGACGCGCGCGAAGTGGCGCCGGTGCGACACCAACTCCGCGAGTGGCTGCAGGGCAGCGGTTTCGGTGAGGACGAGGCAAGCGATCTCGTCCTCGCGGTGAGCGAGGCGGTGAACAACTCCGTCGAACACGCTTATCCCGCCCCTGCGCGCGGCACCGTCGAGGTGCGCGCCCGGCTCGGCAGGGACGGCACGGTCGACATCGACGTCACCGACCACGGCCAGTGGCGTGTCCCGCCGCCCGCACTCACCATGCGCGGCCGAGGACTCCTGCTCATGCGGGAGAGCGTGGACGAGGTCGTGATCGACCGCTCGGCGAGAGGCACGACCGTGCGACTGCGCCGCGCCCGTTCTCCGGTGGCGCTCGATCCGCAGGTGGAGCCCGGCTGCAAAGTCCACGTGTACGAGACCTCCTCCGGCGTCGTCGCCGTCGTCCGGGGCAACGTGCCCGCGGAGGCCGGACCGTCTCTGCGGCGAACACTCGTCACGGCTGCGCGAGGCGGGACCGTGCCGCTGACCGTGGACGTCACTCACCTGGGTGAGGAGCGGTCCGGCGTCGAGCACGCACTCCGCGCGGTCGCCGAGGCGCTGGAGGCGGCTGGAAACCGCCTCACCGTGCGGGACGGGCTGAACTAAGCGCTCAGGGCAGCGTCCACGGACTCGTGCACGCTGAACACCTCACCGAGCCCCGTGGCCTCCAGAGGCCGGGTAACAGCCCGTGCGGTGGCCACGACCTTGAGAGCCGCGGAATGTTGTGGCGCGAGCCGCGCGGCCTCCACCAGCACCGCCAGTCCGGCCGAACCGAGGAACGTCACACCCTTCATGTCGATCACGAAGGTGCCGCCGTCGGCCAGGCCGTTGACCAGGGCGTCGCGCAACGCGGGCGCGGACACCATGTCGACCTCGCCGGACACGGCGAGCACCGTGACACCGGCCGCCGGCTGAGTCGCCGACAGTGCGATGGTCTGCTCCGCTCGCGGGTCCTGCACAGTCACCGATGTTCTCCCTCTCGCACCCAGGGAGCCGCCACTGCAGCGGCTCCGTCGCGGCTGCTGGCTCAACCGCTGCGACGTCACCGTACGGGAGAGGCCGCTCGCCAGGACAGGTCGGGGAGTTCGTACCCGTGCAGGAGAAATCTCAAACGTGCAGCGCCTCCCAAAGTCGCTGCGCGGTGTCGTAGGCGATCTTCGGTGGCGGGGTCATGTTGTCGGCGTCCTCCAGCTCCCCGGCGGCCACCAGGACCAGCGCCATCGCCACGTCCCGCAGCTTCACGTTCGCGTGCTGGCTGGCCCGCACGAGCAGCTCGAAAGCATCACCCGGTGTGCAGGGCCGCGCGCCCATCAGCAGACCCTTCGCCTGCTCGATGTAGCGCCGGTGCTGCACCATCCGCACCATCTGGTCCGCTCTGAGCACCTCGCCGGCGCAGAACTCCACCACCGCGGCGGCCGTCGCGACGAGCGGCTCGACCTCCTCGATGGCCTTGAGGTCCTCCGGCCGTGGCGGGTGGTCCAGGTACACGGTCAGCACCACCGGCCCACCGTCACCCCAGCTGCCCGGCACCGCCACGACGTCGAGGTCGCCGATCTTGCCGGTGACCTGCCGCTCGTCGCGCGAGGCGTCGACGAGCGGACCCTCCTGCCCCTCCACCTGCGCCTGGTCCAGCTCTTTCGCGACGCCGACGGTCCTGAGCACCGCCCCGTCCGGCCACACGCTCAGCCCGACGCCGCGGCACCCGTCCAGTTGCTCGCACAGGTGGTCCATCAAGCGCGTGATCAGCTCACCACCGAATTTCACCTGTTCCACCAGGCGAGGTTATGCCCTGCCGATGCCCGGCACGAGACGTGCGGTCGTCGGCGTACGACGAACGGTTGCGCAGGCAAGCACCCGTTCATCCGTCCCACTTCGGGCCCGAACAGCTCGGCGCGCGGTTTGATCCAGTTAACGCTTAGGACCCAAACAGGACACGTGTTCTGAACCACAGTCCGCCAGAATTCGTTCTCAGGGATAACGCCGGAGCCCCGGTGCACGACATCCCTGATGTCACGGAGGGACTGAAATGAGAACCGCCATGGAGACCCAGCCGCAGCAGGCAGCGGAACTGCCCACGACGCCGTGCAGCGTCGTGTGGAGCCGAGGCCACGCGTACGTGCTCGAGGGTCTTCGCGCGCGCTGGGTGGGCCGGGACGACCGGGGCCGCCCGCACGCCATCTCCGGCGCCGAGATGCAGCGCCGAGGCTGGACGCTCTTCAAGACAGCCTGAAGTTTTACCTGCAAGAAACGAACGCTCCGCACGAAACCCGCAACCAGACGCACCGCGAGCCGTGACGCCATCCGGCAGCCAGTGCGCAGTCACTCGTTTAGAGTGCGGGTGTGCGTGATCCGGCTGATCGCCTGCTGACGATTCCGAACCTGCTCAGCGTGTTGCGGCTGGCCGGTGTTCCGCTCTTCCTGTACCTGTTGCTCGGACCCCGCGCAGACGGCTGGGCGCTGCTCGTCCTCGTCTTCGCGGGGCTTTCCGACTGGTTGGACGGCAAGCTCGCGCGCTGGCTCAACCAGATGAGCAACCTGGGCGCGCTGCTCGATCCCGCCGCCGACCGCCTCTACGTGTTCTGCACGCTGTTGGCGTTCGTGATCAGGGACATCGTTCCGCTCTGGATCGCCCTGGTGCTCGTGGGGCGAGAGGTCGTCGTCGGCATCTGCCTGCTGGTCCTGCGCGGACGGGGCTGGGGCCCGTTCGAGGTCACCTACCTGGGCAAGGCCGCGACGTTCAACCTGCTGTACGCGTTCCCGCTCCTGCTGCTCGCGCAGGGCGACTCGGCGTGGGCCCAGGTCGCCCAGCCGTTCGCCTACGCGTTCACTGTCTGGGGCGGGGCGCTCTACCTGTGGTCGGCGCTGCTGTACGTCTACCAGTTCTTCCTGGCCCTGCGGGTCACTCCCACCAAGGCCGCGTGAAAAGATCACCCCATACAGGTTCAGCACGAGGAGCGCAGTGAGTTGATTCCCGAGGAGCTTCGCTACACCGAGGAGCACGAGTGGGTCGCCAGCACGGGCGAGAACACCGTGCGCGTCGGCATCACCGACTACGCCCAGGAACAGCTCGGTGACGTCGTCTTCGTCCAGCTGCCCGAGGTCGGTCACACCGTCTCCGCCGGCGACACGTTCGGCGAGGTCGAGTCCACCAAGAGCGTCTCCGACCTCTACTCGCCGCTCGACGGTGAGGTCGTCGCCATCAACGACGCGTTGGTGCAGACGCCGGACTCGGTCAACACCGACCCGTACGGCGAGGGCTGGATGGTCGAGATCCGCGTGAACGACCCCGAGGCGCTGGAAGGCCTGCTGGACGCGGACGGGTACAAGGCGTTGGTGGAGAAGGAGTGACGTCGATCTTTCGCCGGATCTTCGGCCGGAAGGGGAGCCGCTCCTCGGGTGGCGACCCGAACGCGATAGGTTTTACCGGAAGTGACGGATCCAGCAGCAGGAGGAGAGCTCAGGTGAGCACGAACGACGGCCCAGGCGTTCCGCCGGAGCAGTCCCCGGAGCGGACCTCCGTCTTCCGGGCGGACTTCCTCCAGGAGATGGAGGGCGGCGCCGAGGCGCCCGCCCAGGAGCCGGCCGTTGCCGGCGTTGACGCCCTTCCCGCCGGTTCCGCGCTGCTCGTGGTGAAGCGCGGCCCGAACGCCGGTTCCCGGTTCCTGCTGGACCGCGACACGACGAGCGCCGGGCGCCACCCCGACAGCGACATCTTCCTGGACGACGTGACGGTCTCGCGCCGCCACGCCGAGTTCCGCCGGGAGAGCGGCGAGTTCGTCGTCATCGACGTTGGCAGCCTCAACGGCACCTACGTCAACCGCGAGCCGGTCGACCAGGCCGTCCTCGCGAACGGCGACGAGGTCCAGATCGGCAAGTTCCGCCTCGTCTTCCTGACGGGTCCTGGCTCCGCGGGAGCCTGACGAGTGCCGGCCGGGCGGCCACAACGTGGGGGACTGAGCATCGGGGCGGTGCTTTCGCAGCTCCGCCCCGAGTTCCCAGAGGTCACCATCTCCAAGATCCGCTTCCTGGAAGCGGAGGGGCTGGTCCGCCCGGCGCGCACGGCCTCCGGCTACCGCCAGTTCTCCACGGCGGACGTCGAGAGGCTGCGTTTTGTGCTGTCCGCACAACGCGACAGATACCTGCCCCTCAAGGTGATCCGCGAACAGCTCGACGCCGCCCAGGTGGACTCCACTGCGGTTACGCGCGTGGAACTGCTGGCCCAGACCGGAATCAGCGCCGAACAGCTGTCCCAGCTGGAACGTGACGGTCTGCTGCGCGCCGGTCCGGGTGGCCGGTTCACCACCGAAGACATCACCGCGCTCCGCACGATCCGGACGATGACCGGACTCGGCGTCGAGCGCGAACACCTGCGCGCTGTTCGCGCTGCGGCGGACCACGAGGTGGTTCTGCTGAAGTCTTTCTCAGATCCCGAGACGGTCCGGGAATTGGCTGACCTGTTCACCTCGTTGCACACGTTGTTGGTAAGAGCAGGCTTGCGCCAATCATCTTGATCACTTTCTGCCCGCAACGATTGAGCACACGGCCCGCTTGGCGGGTAGCGTCGAACGCATACGCCGGGGGATGCTCGGAGACGTTCCGGGTACTCCCCAACGAGTCAGAGGGAGGCGAGACCCGATGAGCGAGATGCGCGTCGTGGGCGTCCGGGTGGAGCTGCCCCAGAACCAGCCGATCCTCCTGCTGCGCGAAACCGAGGGTGAGCGCTACCTGCCGATCTGGATCGGCTCGGTCGAGGCCACGGCCATCGCACTCGAGCAACAGGGCGTACGGCCGGCCCGCCCGCTGACACACGACCTGCTCAAGGACGTCATCGGAGCGCTGGGCCGCAACCTCGAGCAGGTGCGGATCACCGACCTGCAGGAGGGCACCTTCTTCGCCGAGCTCGTGTTCGACGGCGACGTGCGGGTCTCCGCGCGGCCCTCGGACTCGGTGGCCCTGGCGTTGCGCGTCGGCGTGCCCATCCACGCCGAGGAGTCGGTGCTGGCAGAAGCCGGCCTGATCATCCCCGACGAGCAGGAGGACGAGGTCGAGAAGTTCCGCGAGTTCCTCGACTCGGTCTCGCCGGAGGACTTCCGCGGCGCCGACACCTGAGTTTTGCAGTGTGTCGCTGTCTGTCTCGTTTGGAACCGCGGTAACCCACCGGCATGTCGCTCATTCGGGCTACTTTCTGCTCGATTTGCTCGCTAAACGATCACTAAACGTCACCTGAACGTGTTAGTTCGGGTGACGGTATGACTCTCCACTTGAGGTTGAGGGTCGACACTCCCCGCGCGTCGCGTTGACCTGCCCTCTGACCGGTCTTACCGTCGAACTCGAGTGGACGTCGCTGGTTTGCGTGAGCTGACGTAGCGGCTTGACGGCCATGAGTTTCGTGGCCGTTCCGAGGGGAGGCAGGCGTGGTCGAGGAAGCGCCCGTTCGGGCCGAATCCGGGCAGCAGGGTGAGCTGTTCCCGGACTCCTCGCTGCCGGACGAGCTCGTCGGCTACCGGGGTCCCGCGGCGTGTCAGATCGCGGGCATCACGTACCGGCAGCTCGACTACTGGGCCAGGACCGGGCTCGTCGCTCCGACGGTGCGGATGGCTCACGGCTCCGGCAGCCAGCGGTTGTACTCCTTCAAGGACATCCTGGTGCTGAAGGTGGTCAAGCGGCTGCTGGACACCGGGGTCTCGCTGCAGAACATCAGGGTCGCGGTCGACCACCTGCGCCGCCGCGGCGTGCAGGACCTGGCTCGCATCACCCTCTTCTCGGACGGCACGACCGTCTACGAGTGCACCTCTCCGGAAGAGGTCGTCGACCTGCTGCAGGGCGGTCAGGGCGTGTTCGGCATCGCGGTGTCCGGTGCGATGCGGGAGATCAGCGGCACGATCCACGAGTTCCCGGCCGAACGTGCGGACGGCGTGGAGATCGCTCCCATGACGGAGGACGAGCTGGCCCGTCGCCGGCGGGAACGCGCGACCGGCTGAGCGAACGTGGCCGACTGGCTCTCCCTCGTGGCCGGTCGGCAGCAGCGTTGTGATCATGGCGCTCCCTAGCGTTGAGCGCATGAACTGCACACCCTCCGCGCAGGTCGTGAAGGTGCTCGCGGCCGCGGTGCGGCGAGCGTCCCAGCAGGGGGCCGGCTTCGTCAGCTGGACCGATGACGACAGCGGTGTCCTCGCCGAGCCTGATCCGGACGTCATGGCGCTGATGCGCACCGCCCACCACCACGCTCGCGTCGATCCGGCGTTGCCGCTGAGCCGCGCGCTGGACGAGCGCTTGCGGGCCGCGATCGCCGAGGCCGGCGACGGCGTGCTGACCACGGCCCATCTGTCGCCGGGGCTCAAGGGTGCGGAACCGGAGGAAGCTCCGGTCGTGTGGCTGCTGCGCAAGGCAGGGGCGCTGGAAGGCGACTCCGGTGGCTGGTACGTGCGTTGGCTGACCAAGCTCGCCGCGCGCGGCGGCGGACCGGTGCTGCCGGCCGTGCGCGCCGAGGCCGAGCGGCTCGCGGTGGCCGCCGGACGCACGGAGGCCACGGCCGCGGACCTGGTGGCGGCGGTGCTGACGATCGACCACCAGCTGACCGTCGCTGGACGACGCTTGCGCCAAGAGTTCGAGTCCGGCGGCGCGGCGGCGTTGCGTGCGGCTGGCGTGGATCCGGCCACGTTGCCGGCCGCGACCGGGGCCGGGATCGAGCGGTTCATCGAGGGCGCGAGGCTCGTCGCGGCCCAGCGCGGAGACGACGTCGTGGGCACCGCGCACCTGCTCATGGCGGTGCGCGACGACCTGCTGGACCCGGTCGGGCGGGTGCTGCGAGGTCTCGCTGTTGAGACGTAGGTCGCGTCCCTAGCGACTAGCCGGGCTGCCTGCGGGTATTCTTCGCGGGTAGTCGCTGAACTCAGGCGGGAGAGACCGGGTTTCGAGCCCGGCGCCGAAGGAGCAAGTCCCTCCCCGGGAACCTCTCAGGCATCCAGGACCGCCAGAGCGAGACGCCTCTGGAAAGTGGACCTCTGTGCTTGATCATTTGGGGTCCCGCCGACGGTGAAAGCCCGTGCAGTTGCGGGTGAACCTCTCAGGCGCCCGATGTCGGGTACGGACAGAGCGGGGAGGGCACAAGACACGTGTGCCCGCAGCCCCCGGAGGCGTTTGATGACGCAGGACCGCATTCCACTCGCCGCTCTCGAGCACGGCACCCCGTTCGCCGACCGGCACGTCGGTCCGCGCCCCGCTGAGCTCGCCCGCATCCTCGACGTCATCGGCGTCGGGTCGCTGGAGGAGCTGGCGCAGCACGCGGTGCCGTCGTCCATTCACGAGCGCGACCTCGTGCTCGACCTGCCGGCGCCGGCCACCGAGACCGAGGCGCTCGCCGAGCTGCGTGCGCTCGCGGCGCAGAACCGGCCGATGACGCAGATGATCGGCCTCGGCTACTACGACACCGTCACGCCGGGCGTCATCCTGCGCAACGTCCTCGAGTCGCCCGCCTGGTACACGGCCTACACGCCGTACCAGCCGGAGATCTCGCAGGGCCGCCTCGAAGCGCTGCTGAACTTCCAGACCATGGTCGGCGACCTGACCGGCCTGCCGGTGGCGAACGCGTCCATGCTGGACGAGTCGACCGCCGCCGCCGAGGCGATGACCCTGGTGCGCCGCGCGGGCCGCTCGAAGTCCAACAAGTTCGTCATCGACGCCGACACGCTGCCGCAGACGCTGGCCGTGATCGAGACACGCGCCGAGCCGCTCGGCATCGAGATCGTCGTCGCCGACCTGTCGCAGGGCATCGAGGGCCTCGGCCTGGGCGGCGACTTCTTCGGCGTGCTGCTGTCGTACCCCGGCGCGTCCGGTGTGGTGCGCGACCAGGCCGCGCTCATCGAGGAGATCCACGCGGCGGGCGCGCAGGCCGTCGTGGCTGCCGACCTGCTGGCGTTGACGCTGCTGCGCGCGCCCGGCGAGATCGGCGCGGACGTCGTCATCGGCACCACGCAGCGCTTCGGCGTGCCGATCGGGTTCGGTGGCCCGCACGCCGGTTACATGGCCGTGCGGTCCGGCTTGGAGCGTCAGCTGCCCGGCCGTCTCGTGGGTGTCTCGGTCGACGCCGACGGTTCGTTGGCCTACCGCTTGGCCCTGCAGACGCGCGAGCAGCACATCCGCCGCGAGAAGGCCACGTCGAACATCTGCACCGCGCAGGTGCTCCTGGCCGTGATCGCGTCCATGTACGCGGTCTACCACGGTCCCGAGGGCCTGCGGGCGATCGCGACCCGCGTGCACCGCCTGGCGACCGTGCTCGCCACCGGCCTGTGCGAGGCCGGTCTGGACGTCGTGCACGGCGAGTTCTTCGACACCGTCCAGGTGCGCGTCGAGGGTCGCGCGGCTGAGGTCGTTTCGAAGGCCCGTGAGGCCGGCATCAACCTGCGTCAGGTCGACGCCGACGTCGTGGCGATCGCTTGCGACGAGAAGACGACGCGGGCGCACCTCGTCGCGGTGTGGGAAGCCTTCGGTGTCACGGGGTCCGATGTGGACGCCATCGACGCCGACACCGCGGACGGCATCCCGGCCGACCTGCGCCGCACGTCCGACTACCTGACCCACCCGGTCTTCCACGCGCACCGCTCCGAGACCGCGCTGCTGCGCTACCTGCGTGCGTTGTCCGACAAGGACGTCGCTCTGGACCGCAGCATGATCCCGCTCGGTTCCTGCACGATGAAGCTGAACGCCACCGCGGAGATGGAGTCCATCACGTGGCCGGAGTTCTCGACGCTGCACCCGTTCGCGCCCGTCGAGGACGCGGCCGGTCTGCTTCGCATTGTTTCCGATCTTGAAGCTTGGCTCGCCGAGGTCACCGGCTACGACGCGGTTTCCCTGCAGCCCAACGCCGGTTCGCAGGGCGAGTTCGCCGGTTTGCTGGCGATCCGCGCGTACCACCGCGCGAACGGCAACGCCGACCGCGACGTCTGCCTGATCCCGTCGTCCGCGCACGGCACCAACGCCGCGTCCGCCGTCATGGCCGGCATGCGCGTCGTCGTCGTGAAGTGCGACGACAAGGGCAACATCGACATGGGCCACCTGCGCTCCACGGTCGCCGAGCACGCCGACGACCTCGCCGCGATCATGATCACCTACCCGTCGACCCACGGCGTGTACGAGGACACCGTCCGCGAGGTCTGCGGCCTGGTCCACGACGCGGGCGGCCAGGTGTACGTCGACGGCGCGAACCTCAACGCCCTGATCGGCCTGGCGCGCTACGGCAAGTTCGGCTCGGACGTCTCGCACCTGAACCTGCACAAGACGTTCTGCATCCCGCACGGCGGCGGTGGCCCCGGCGTCGGCCCGATCGGCGTCCGTTCGCACCTCGCGCCGTTCCTGCCGAACCACCCGCTGCAGCCGACCGCCGGTCCCGCCACGGGTGTCGGCCCGATTTCCGCGGCCCCGTGGGGTTCCGCGTCGATCCTGCCGATCTCGTGGGCGTACGTGCGCATGATGGGCGGCGACGGCCTGCGTCGCGCGACCCTGACCGCCGTGGCCGCCGCGAACTACGTGGCGCGTCGCCTCGACGAGCACTACCCGGTCCTCTACACCGGTGAGGGCGGCTTCGTCGCCCACGAGTGCATCCTCGACCTGCGGCCTTTGACGAAGGCCACCGGCGTGACGGTGGACGACGTGGCGAAGCGTCTCGCCGACTACGGCCTGCACGCCCCGACGATGTCGTTCCCGGTCGCCGGCACGCTGATGGTCGAGCCCACCGAGTCCGAGGACCTGGCCGAGATCGACCGGTTCATCGACGCCATGATCGCCATCAAGGGCGAGATCGACCGCGTCGGCGCCGGCGAGTGGCCCGTAGAGGACAACCCGCTGCGCAACGCCCCGCACACCGCGGCCTGCGTGACCGTCGGCGAGTGGAACCACCCGTACACCCGCGAGGAGGCCGTCTACCCGGCCGGCACTTCGGCTCCGAAGATCTGGCCGCCGGTCCGCCGCATCGACGGCGCGAAGGGCGACCGCAACCTGGTCTGCTCCTGCCCGCCGCTCGACGCGTACAGCAGCTGATCCGTCTGGTGGAAAGGGGCGCACTCGGGGGTGCGCCCCTTTCTCATGCACCAGAAGGGCAGACGGGGTCGCCGCAGTCCTCGTCCTCGCTGATGCCGGGCTTGTTCAGGTCGTGCTCGAACGCGTAGTGGAAGCACTCGAAGTGCATGCGTTCGAAGATCTCGTAGTCGTCCTGGCTCAGCTCGACGGTCTCACCGCACCGCTGGCAGATCTGGTCGTTCACCGGCAGATGGTCTCACCCGCGCCGGGCGAAGACGACCGCGCCGTCGTCGCCGAGCAGCCACTGCGCCTCGACGTCGAACCCGGCGTCCCGCAACCACCGCGCCACCCGCTCCGGCCGGCGCAGGTGGACGTGCACCCGCATCGGATGCCCGCCGTAGCCCTGCGTCTTCAGCCGCGTCTCGTCGCCGACGTGGAAGCCGAGCTGCAGCAACCCGTTGGGCGCCAGCGCTTCCCGGAAGTGCCCGAACACCACGGGCACCTCCTCGTCCGGCACGTGGATCAACGACCACCAGGCGATGATGCCGCCGAGCGGGCCGGTGAGCGGCTCGGTCATCGACCCCACCTCGAACCGCAGCCCGGGGTGGTTGCGGCGGGCCAGCTCGATCATCGCGGGGGAGAGGTCGATCCCGAACGCGTCCACGCCGAGCTCGTGCAGGCGCGCCGTGATCGTGCCGGGCCCGCACCCGACGTCGGCGACCGGACCGCGCACCTGCTCCGCGAACAACCGCAGCGCCGCCTGCAGATGTGGCAGTCCGGCCAGCAAATCCCGCGTCTGGTCGGCATAACTGACCGCCACCGTGTCGTACGAGTCCCTCGTGTCGATCATCCAGTCGCTCACGACCGGCAGGCTACTCGTCGAACGGCTCCGGCCGGTGCCGCCCGAACAACGCCAGCGCGGCGATCCACGTGTCCGGGTCGCCGTCCCAGTCCATCGCCTTGATCTGATCGACCGACCGCCGCCCGCCGATGGCCCGCATCAGCTCGAACGACGTCGTCCGCAACGTCCCCTCGGGCTCACCGTGCCCGAGCACCCGATCCCCGTGCTCCAGCGTGATCCGCAACGCCGGCACGTCGTTGTCCCGCATCCGCTGATCCAGCTGCTGCAACGGTTTCGTCAACGCCGCCCGCACCGCCACGCCGTCCCGGTCGCCGGGAGCCTTCAGCGCCGCACGGAGATCGTGCTCGTGCTGGACGACCTCCGAGATCAGCACGGATCCCATGGGGGAGTCGAACAACGGCTCGGCGAGCTCGCGGTTCGCGTCCCACTCGGCGAAGGCGTCGTCCAGCGTGTTGGCCCTGCGGTCGCGGACCTGCCGTTCGCCCCACTCGCCGGACTCGACGCCGTCGAACCGGCGGTCCACGAAGTCACGCAGACCGCCGGCCAGATGCGCCACCACGTCCTTGACGGACCAGCCCGGGGTCGCCGCCACGGGCGTCTGCGGGTCGCTGCCCTGAACGAGCTCGGTGATCCGCTGTTTGGTCGCGTCGTAGACGGGGGCGTTGGTCATCGTCAGACCTCGTACTCCAGGGTGTAGGTGCCGCTGCCATCCTCCGCCCAGTCGACCGTCGCCGCACCTCGCGCGCCCGCGTAGGCGCCGGTGCCGTCCAGGATCTCGATCACGGCCTCGACGCCGGTCCGGTACGCGCCGACGTGCCGCAGCACCAGCGTGCCCCCGTCGGCCGTGATCTCCTCGAGCGCCGTCGTCCAGGCCACGTCGTCGCCGTAGGACATGAGGTACCGGCAGCTGCCCGTACCGGTGACGTCGCCCGTGTAGGTGAACTCGACGTGCGCCTCGGTGAGCTTGCGGCCCTCGACCTCTTTGTAGTCGCGGCCGTCCCAGGTCTGCTCGTCCCAGCTCTTCACCGCGATGGTTCCAGTTGCCTTCATGTGGACCACTCTGCTGGCAGATCCTGACAGTTCGTGTCAGGTTTAACGCGTGAAGTCCAGCCGCCTCATCCAAGTTCTCCTGCTCCTCCAGTCGAGGGGCCGGATGACGGCGGACGAGCTGGCTGCAGAACTCGAGGTCTCGCCGCGCACGATCTACCGCGACATCGAGGCGTTGAGCGGTGCCGGCATCCCGATCTACGCCGACCGCGGCCCCACCGGCGGCTACCAGCTGATCGACGGCTACCGCACCCGCCTGACCGGCCTGACCAGCGCCGAGGCCCAGTCGCTGTTCCTGGCCGGCCTGCCGGGTCCCGCCGAAGAGCTGGGCCTGAAGGAGTTCGCCGCGGCCGCCCAGCTCAAGCTGCTGGCCGCGCTCCCGACCGAGCTGAGGTCCCGCGCCGAGCAGATCCGCCAGCGCTTCCACCTGGACACCCCGACGTGGTTTCGCGGCGACGAGCCCACCGAACACCTCGCCACGATCGCCGACGCCGTCTGGGAGCAGCGGCGCGTGCGCATGACCTACCAGCGCTGGGGCAACCAGACGGTCGAGCGCGAGGTCGACCCGTACGGCCTGGTCCTGAAGGCGGGCACCTGGTACTTCGTCGGCAGCGGTCGCACCTACCGGGTGTCGCGCGTGCTGGCCCTGGAGGCCACTGCGGAGGGCTTCGAACGACCGGCGGACTTCGATCTCGCCGCGTTCTGGGCCGAGTGGTCGGAGCAGTTCGAGGCACGCATGTACGGCGAGCGCATCACGGTCCGGATGACGCGAGCCGGCCTCGACAAGACCCAGTACCTGCTCAGCGGCTATCAGGCCCGCGTGATCCGGCAGCTCGCGCCGGAGCCGGGGGAGGAGTTCGGTTTCCCGACCGAGTCGACCAGGCACGCCCTCGCTGACCTGCTCAAATTCGGCGCCGATGTGGAAGTGATCGCCCCAAACGAGCTGAGACACGAAATCTTCGAGGTCATCAAGGCGATGCACGACGTCTACAACGATGCCAAGCTACGCGCATGGTTCCGCTGATCTCGTTGAACAACGGAGTACGGATCCCTCAACTCGGCTTCGGCGTCTTCCAGGTGCCGGAGGACCAGGTGGCCGGTGCGGTCACGACGGCGATCGAAGCCGGCTACCGCAGCATCGACACGGCGGCCGCCTACCGCAACGAGTCCGGGGTCGGCGACGCCATCGCCGGCGTCCCCGACCTGTTCATCACGACCAAGCTGTGGAACTCCGACCAGGGCTACGACTCGACACTGCGCGCGTTCGACGAGAGCATGCGCCGCCTGCGTCGCGACGTGCTCGACCTCTACCTCATCCACTGGCCGACCCCGTCGCGCGACCTCTACGCCGAGTCCTGGCGCGCGTTGGAACAGCTCTACGCCGACGGCCGGGTCCGCGCCATCGGCGTCTCGAACTTCCACACGCGACACCTGCAGCGGCTCTTCGACGAGTTCCCGACCACCCCGGCGGTGAACCAGATCGAGCTGCACCCGTTGCTGCAGCAGGAAGAGATGCGCAAGGTCCACGTGACCCACAAGATCGTCACCGAGGCCTGGTCACCGCTCGCCCAGGGCGCGCTGCTGAACAAGCCGGATCTCACCGGCCTGGCCGAGAAGTACGGCAAGACCCCGGCCCAGATCGTGCTGCGCTGGCACGTCCAGCTCGGCAACGTCGTGATCCCGAAGTCCGTCACGCCGTACCGGATCAAGGAGAACATCGACATCTTCGACTTCGAGCTGGCGCAGGACGACATGACCGTGATCGCCGAGCTCGACAACGGCACGCGAACCGGCCCGGACCCGGACCGCTTCAACGTCGCCTGAGCAGCTCCTCGATGTGGTTCGCCGCTGTGGCCGCGCCACCGGCCGCCTTGATCGCGCCGCCCAGTTGCCGGGCGCGTTCGCGGTGGCGCGGCTCCGACAGCACCTGATCAACGGCTTGCTCGAGGGACTTCGGTCTCCTGCGGGTGATTCCGGCTCTTGATCTGGCCACGCGTGCGGCCACCTGGGCCTTGTCCAGCTCACCGGGCACGACGACGAGCGGTACACCCGCCGCCAACGCAGCCAGCACGCCGCCCCACCCGCCGTTGGTGATCATCAGGTCAGTTCGGGGTAGTAACAGGTCGTGGGGGATGAACTCTGCAGCACGCACGTTGTCCGGCAGTGCTCCGAGGGTTCTGACCGGCGCGCCTCCGGTGGTGGCCACCACCAGCGCGTCGTGGCCGGCGAGCGCCTCGATCGCGGGCTTCAGCAGGTCGTCCGCGCCGGTCTCCAGCGTCCCCTGGGTCACGTGCACGACGGTCCGCCCGTCGAGATCGGACCACCAGTCGGGCAGGCCGATCGGCTTCGCGGGACTGACCAACCGTCCGACGAACTGGGTTTGGTGAGGTGGTTGCACGGTCTCGAGGTGCCGGACCCCTTGTGCCAGCACGAGTTCCGGCGAGTAGAACGCTTCCAGCGCGCCTGGTTTGGGCTTGAGGCCGACCTCCGCGCGCATGCGGTTGAACATTCCGTCGACGATCAACCTCGACACCACGCGGGCGAACGGGCGGCTGGCGACCAGCGGCGTCACCGCGACCGTCGCCCACGGCACGTTCCTGATCTCGGCGGCCATCGCGGCCCCGAACGCCAGGTGATCCGTGACCACCAGGTCGAACTCGGCTTCCAGGACATCCTTCGCCTGCGCCGCACCGGTTCCGACCAGCACGTCGCGGACGTTCGCGAAGTTCGACCGCATGCCCTTGCCGTCGCCGACGCTCGGGAACGCCTTGTTGAGCTCGGCGTCGTCGAAGTCCGGCGCGTGTTGCCACGGCAACCACTGCGCGCCCTCGAACTTGTCGCGGTATTTGGCGCCCGTGTAGGCGACGACCTCGTGCCCGCGCCTGACCAGCTCACCCGACACCGCCGCCATCGCGCCGACGTGCCCCGCGAACGGCAGTGACGCGATCAGAATCCGTGCGTCCCCCATGACGGGGCAACGACCAGCGTTGCCGCGCAGTTCCCCTATGGCTGCGCACCACACACACGACTCTGGCCGGGTTCCCCCAATTTCAATTCTAGGGGGCGGGTCTGACAGTGGTCAGGCGTTCGTCGACAGGGCCTGTCCGAGCGCGGCTTCGATCCCGTCCACGTTCTCCACCACGGACACCGAACCGCCGGTCGTCGTGGCGATGTCCGTCAGCGCGCCCTTGTCGACCTCGCCGCCGATCGCGATGAAACTGATCGCCAAGTCCTTGCCGTGCAAGCGACTCTTCAACGCGGCGAGGTCGATCCCGCCGTCCGAGGTGCCGTCGGTGATCACCACGACCCGATTGATCCGCCCGGCCACAAAACCGTCGTGCGCCGCCTCGTAGCAGGCCGCCAGCGAGGTGTAGAGCTGGGAGCCGTCAGAGGTCTTCAGCCCGTCGATCGACCGGCGCAGTGCGTCGCGCTTCTCCGTCACCGGCCCGGTGCCGACCAGTTGCTTGTAGGGCTTGGAGCCGTCCAGGTCGCGCGCGAACTCCCAGAGCCCGAACGACCCGGACACCGATCTGTCCACCTGACCGCGCAGCGCGGCCTTCACCTTGTCCAGCCTGGGTTTCATCGACGTCGACACGTCGGCCAGCACCGTCACGACCTGCCCGCCGCGATCGGCCGAAGCCCACGCCGACGAGATCTGCTGTGTCGTGACAGCGTCGGCGGCAACGAGGTTCTCCGTGACCGGAGACCAGGACACGCCGGGGGAGCGCGACGGTCGGTCCTGAGTGGACTCGACGCGCAAGCCGCCGGTTGCCAGGATCTTCTGTTGCGCGGGCTGGGTCATGAACTCGCGGAACGCCTGCGCCGCACGCACTTCCGCCTCGCCGACCGCGGAACCGCCCAGCGCGATGTACGGGAAGTCCGCCATCGGTGTCGGGCCCACCGGAAGCACGCCCACGAGCGGCTTCGACGGCGCTTCCTTGCCGGTGTTGTGCTTGTAGAGGTCCACTTCGGACACCGGCGTGACGCTGAAGCCCGCCGCGTTGACCGTGGCGCTGTCACCCAAGCGTCGCAACGCATCGCGCGTCGTCGGCGGTACCTCCGGCGGCACGGTGGCGGCGAGCTTGGACAGCGCTGCCTTGGCCGCGTCCGAACCCAGCGACTCGGCCGTCACCGGTCCCTTGCCGCCGGCCAGCGCCGACTGGATCGCCAGCGCGGACGCCGTGTTCGCGGACGGGTCCGGCATCGCGACGCTGAAGCGGCCCCAGCCCTGGCCGAACTTCTGCCAGTCCGTGACCTCCGGCATGTCGGTCCACTTGAAGTCCTTCAGCACCGGCGCGGCCGCCTCGGGCGCGGCCAGCAGCACGGGGGAGGTGCCGATGGACTTCGGTGCCGAGCCGACCAGCTTCGCGTTCAGCGCCGTCAGCCGGTTCGCCCACAACGTCGAGTCGGGCAGCCACGCGTGGGGGCGCCCGCCGAGCTTCGTCTCGTCCCAGTTGGTCGTCAGGCCCTCCAGCACGGCCGACGAGTCCGCGGAGGTGACCTCGACTGCGATGCAGTGGTCGTACACAACGGGCCGCGTGGCGCTCCATGCGCGCGCGACGTCCGCAACCGACTCGGCAACGCTCGGCGTGGCGGCCACGCGCAGCACCGAGTTGCCCTCGCTGCAGTTCTGCGCCAACGCCCTGGCACGGCTGTCGAGCACACCGCCGGCCCACGACCAAGCGAGCCAGCCGAGGCCGATCAACACGACGAACACGACGATGAGCACGGGCCACTTGGCGATCCCGCGCCGCACCCTCGCCCGCAGCGCGCGGTGTCGAGACATCGATCCCTCACAACTACTCAGCGGCCCCCGGACGACCAGCCAATCACGCTAACAGGTGAACTCCGTCAGCGAAGTGAAGTCACTGAGTGTATCGACTGGCACACGAAGATGAGCCGTTCTCGCAACGGTTGCGCCCGCTCAGCGAACGCCGCCTGCCGCCGCACGTACTCCGCGCGCCCGTCCGGGGTCTCGATCGGCACCGGCTCGTAGCCCAGCCCTGCCAGGTCGTACGGGGACGCCTGCATGTCGAGTTCGCGCACGTCAGCGGCCAGTTCGAAGCAGTCGGCGACCAGGTCGGACGGCGTCGCCGGCTCCAGCTTGTACGCCCACTTGAACAGGTCCATGTTCGCGTGCAGGCACCCCGGCTGCTCGTTCGCGACCTGGTCCTCCCGCGTGGGCTGAATGGCGTTGCGAGGCCGCGCGGGCTGCGTGAAGAACCGGAACGCGTCGAAGTGCCCGCACTGGATCCGGCTCGCCTCGACCAACTGGTCGGTCCCGTCGCTGCCGAGCCGCAACGGCCACGCGTTGTGCCGGACCTCCTCCGGCTGCTGGCGGTAGACCATCGCCCATTCGTGCAGCCCGAAGCACCCCAGCCGCGCCGGCCGGCTCAGCGTGGCCGTGAGCAGCTCCCGCACGAACTCCACGGTCTTCTGGCGCTGTTGGCTGAAGCTCTCGACGTCGAGCGTCACGCCGTCCGGAGTGGCCTTGTAGTGCGGAAACTCCAGATACTCGGCCGCGTCCTCGAGGACGATGCCCGGCCCCGGATGCCACCGTTCCAGCCTGATCGGCCGATGGCTGTAGTACGTGAAGAGGAAATCCATCACCGGGTGCTTCTCTTTGCGAAGCTTCCGCTCCTGGTGCGGCCCGGTGAACCGGCGCATGCGCGCGACGTGCGCATCACGCAATTCGTGCCATTCGGCTCGTTTCAGGACCTCCACGAGCGATTACCGTACGCGCATGGTGCAGAGCAAAGCCTCCACGGTCGCCGAGTACCTCGCCGAACTGCCTGATCAGCAGCGTGCCGAGGTCAGCGCTGTGCGCGACGTCATCGTCGCCAACCTCCCCGACGGCTACGTCGAGGGCATGCAGTGGGGAATGATCACCTGGCACGTGCCGCTGGAGGTGAGCGGCCCGACCTACAACAAGCAGCCCCTGAGCTACGTGGCCCTGGCCGCCCAGAAGAACTACTACTCGGTCTACCTCACCACCGTGAACGGCCCCGGCGAGGACTCGTTCCGCTCCAGGTACGCGACCACCGGCAAGAAGCTCGACATGGGCAAGTCCTGCGTCCGCTTCAAACGCGCCTCGGACCTGGCCCTCGACGTCATCGGCGAGGAGATCACCCGCCACTCGGTCCGCGACTTCCTCGACTGGCACCGCGCAAACGGCTCGGTGAAGACCTAAAGCGGCGGCACCAGCCCGTTGAACGTCCGCGCGCCGTTGCAATGCGGGCACTCCCGCCCGTTGTCCACGGTCCGCGGCGCACCGCCGATGAGCGCCAGCGTGGGCGACGCGATGTAGCTGGCGCCTCCGCACAGGTGGCAGACCGTGCGCGGTTCGGGCGTGACGGCGAAGAGGTCGTCCGGGTCTTCCTCGTCCTCGAAGTCGTCGTCCTCGGCGAACTCGTCCTCGTCGTCCTCACTCATGGTGCACAACCTAGTGGGTCGGCCGGGATGCACGCGCACGCTCCGCCCAGCGCGGGTCCAGCGTGCCGAGCAGCTCCTCCTGCCGCCGGAACGCCGTGAACCGCTGCTCCTCGCCGGGAACCGGGTGCTGCACGGCCCACGAGTACGCCATCGTCCGCGTGACCTCGAACAGCGCCCAGTACAGGATCTCGTCGAGCTTCGTCGTCTCCTTCGCGAACAGCCGCTGCCCGCGCTCGTACGCGACCAGCCGGTAGACCGGCCCCTCCGACACCTCGATGAACGGGTGGCCACCGTCGAAGTTCTCGAACCCGACCATCCACGAAGCGCCGATCTGCTGCCGCAGAGCCTCCAGCCGGGTGGCCAGCTCGGACTTCACGACGCCGCCGAAGAACGGGTCAGCGACTCCATGGAAGCCTCGCCGCCGCACGACGCGCACACGACGCGTGGCTCCAGCAGGTGCCCACAAGAGTGCTCGTACACGAGCGGGAGGGGCCCCTCGGTCACGTAGGCGTCGCCCCACTCCTTGAGCATCAGGAGCACGTTGTGCAGCGCGCGGCCCGCGTCGGTCAGGTGGTACTCGTGCCGTGGCGGATGCGAGGAGTACTGGTGCTTCTCCAGCACGCCGAACGCGACCAGCTTCTTCAGCCGCGCGGCGAGCACGTCGCGGGAGGCGCCGGTGTTCGCGGCGATCTGGTCGAAGCGGGTGTTGCCGAAGAAGACCTCGCGCAACGCCAGCAGTGACCAGCGTTCGCCGACTACCTCCAGCGCGTTCGCGACGGAGCAGCTTCGAGGGGCCATGTGACCATCCTAGCAGTGGGTTGGCAAATCCAACTGACTGCCGCTACGGTTAGTTGGAAATCCCAACTCAGGAGGTAGAGATGGAACTCAACGGTGTTGCGGTGCTGGTGACCGGTGCCAACCGCGGGCTCGGCCGGGCGTTCGCCCAGGAGTTGCGGAAGCGCGGGGCGAAGGTCTACGCCGGTGCGCGCAATCCGGCGTCCGTTGTGGACGAGGGCGTGGTCCCGGTTCAGCTGGACGTGACCGACGATGCGTCCGTCGCGGCCGCGGCCAAGGCGCTCGGCGACGTCTCGATCGTGATCAACAACGCCGGGGTGGCCGTCGGCGGCGCGGATGTTGACAGCATCAAGGCAGAATTCGACGTCAACTTCTACGGGCTCGTCCGCACGACGGACGAGTTCGCACCCATTCTGAAAGCCAATGGCGGTGGCGTGCTCGTCAACGTGCTGAGCGTGCTGTCGTTCATCGGCTGGCCTGGTGCGCGCGGCTACGCGGCGTCCAAGGCGGCCGGGTGGTCGCTCACCCAGTCGACGCGGGAAGCGTTGCGAGAGCAGGGAACTCGCGTCATCGCCGTGCACGCCGGGTTCATCGACACGGACATGGCGTCCGGAGTCGACGCCCCGAAGATCGCGCCGGAGGACGTCGTTTCCCAGGTGCTGCAAGCGATTCAGAACGGTGATGACGAGGTGCTCGCGGACGACCTCACTCGTTCGGTGAAAGCCGCACTGGCCTCTTGAGACGGTTTCGGGACTAGGTGTTCCCCCTGAGCGTCCGGCGTAGGTTTCCGCCGCATCCGAACCGCTGCGGGAGCGTTCTCACGCATCCGCCTGGGGCGCTTAGGGGAACAACGATGCTCAACAGACGAGGCGTGCTCGCCGCGGGTGGTCTCGCGGCAGGCGTTTTCGGTGTGCCGCAACTGCTCACGCCCGCTCAGGGGCACGAAGCGCACGGGACTGAGTTTCAGGAGTCGAAGACCTTCACCGGAGCCAAACCGGAGATAGTGCCGTGGACACGGCCGATGCCCGTGCCGCCGGTGCTCAGACCACTGGTGTCGACACCGAAGCAGGAGATCTACCAGCTCTCGATCGACCGGACGACCGCGGAGATCCTGCCCGGCCTGCAGTCGCCCGTCATGGGGTTCGGCGGGCAGTTCGTGGGCCCGACGATCAAGGCGAAGACCGGTCGCAAAACGCTGATCATGCTGCAGAACAAGATGGACGAGGCCGCCAACGTCCACCTGCACGGCGGGCACGTGCCGGCCGAGCACGACGGCCACCCGAAGGATCTCGTCGAGCCCGGCCGCACCCGGCTCTACCTCTACCCGAACACCCAGCAGGGCACGACCCTCTGGTACCACGACCACAGTCACGGCAACGAGGCCGCACACGTCTACTTAGGACTGCACGGCGCCTACGTCATCGAGGACGACTCCGAGCGCGCGCTGAACCTGCCGTCCGGCGCGTACGACGTCCCGATCCTGTTGCGCGACATCCAGTTCGACGACAGCGGCAACATCGTGGTCTTCGACGACCCGGCCAAGCGCACGGTCGTCCTCGCGAACGGCGTCCCGCAGCCCTACTTCGAGGTCGCCGCGCGCAAGTACCGGTTCCGCCTGATCAACTCCGCCAACCAGCGCGTCTTCAAGCTCAGGCTGACCGGCGACACGTTCACCCGCATCGGCTCCGACGGCGGCCTGCTCGCCAATTCCGTCGAGGCGGAGGAGCTCATCCTCTCCTCCGCCGAACGGACTGACGTCGTCATCGACTTCACGAAGTACCCGGTCGGCACCAAAGTCCTCCTGACCGACGCCGCCGCGGGCGAGATCCTGCGCTTCGACGTCGTCCGCCGCGCCTCGGACTCGAGCCGCGTCCCCGCCGTGCTGCGCCCGCTGCCCGCGATGCCACTCTCCACAGTGGACCGCGAGGTCGACCTGGCGTTCGTCTTCAAGCCCAACGAGCGCCCGGACGGCGTGATCAACGGCAAGGTCTTCGACATGGACCGCGTCGACTTCACGATCAAGCGCGGCTCCACCGAGACGTGGCTCATCAAGAGCTCCGACCCGGCCGGCGTCAAGCACAACTTCCACCTGCACCTGGTCCAGTTCCGCGTGCTGGAGCGCAACGGCGGCCCGCCCCTGCCGAGCGACGCGGGCCTCAAGGACACGATCCCGATCAGCGCGGGCGAGACCGTCAAGGTGCAGGCCACGTTCACCGGCTACACCGGCCGCTACGTCTACCACTGCCACTTCCTCGAGCACTCGTGGATCGGCATGATGGCGCAGCTCGAAATCGTGCCCTGAGCCGAGTGGAGGAGTCCCCGCGCGAACGGCCGAGGCCGCCCAGGTGACGAGCACGGTGTGAGAGGACTATGAGGCTGCTATGAGCGGCCTGTGACCAGGTGCGTTCATCTTCGCTCCATGCCTGCAGGGTCATCGGAGTGAAGGGTCCCCGGCCATGATGCGTTGGATCGTCGGGTCGAGCCAGAAGTACCGCCGTCTCGTCCTGGCGGTCGCGGTCGCCCTGATCGCGCTCGGCTTCGTGCAGCTGCGCAACAGCAGCGTTGAGGCACTGCCCGAATTCGGGCCAGTGAGGGTCGACGTCCAGGTGGAGGCGCTGGGACTGTCCGCGGAAGAGGTCGAGAACCTCATCACGAACCCCATCGAGAACGAGTTCTTCAACGGGATTCCGTGGCTCGCGAAGCTGGAGTCGCGCACCATTCCCGGTCTCACGTCGATGGAAATGACGTTCGAACCGGGCACGGATCCCATCCGTGCCCGGCAGGTCGTGCAGGAGCGCCTGACCATGGCGCCGGCGCTGCCACAGGCGTCGTCCAAGCCGCCGCTGGTGGTGCAGCCCCTGTCGTCCACCGGCCGGTTGATGATGATCGGGTTGTCGTCCAAGGACAAGTCGCTGATCGACATGTCGCTGTTGTCGCGGTGGACGGTCGTGCCGCGGTTGCTCAGCGTGCCCGGCGTGGCGAACGTGGCGATCTGGGGCTTCCGCGACCGGCAGTTGCAGGTGCAGGTCGACCCGTCACAGCTCGCGACGAACGCCGTGACGCTGGACCAGGTGCTGCGCACGTCGGCCAACGCGCTGTGGGTGTCACCGCTGACGTTCGTCGAGGCGTCCACGCCAGGGCTCGGTGGCTTCGTGGACACGAAGAACCAGCGCATCGAGATCCAGCACAACCAGCCGATCAAGACGGCCGCCGAGCTCGGCAAGGTGACGATCCAGGGTGCGGAGGACCGCGGCCTGAAGCTCGCCGACGTCGCCTCGATCACCGAGGACCACCAGATCCTCATCGGTGACGCGGTCGTCAACGACCAGCCGAACCTGATGCTCGTCGTCGAGCGGTTCCCCGGCAGCAGCGTCTCCGAGGTCACCAAGAACGTCGAGGCCGCGCTGAACGAGCTGCGGCCCGGCCTGCCCGGCGTGCAGATGGACACGACGGTCTACCGGCCGGCGTCGTTCGTCGACCGGATGAAGGAGAACCTGGTCGCGACGCTGCTCATCGGTGCTCTCCTGCTGCTGCTCGTGCTCGGCGCCTTCCTGTTCCACTGGCGCAGCGCGCTGGTCAGCCTCGTCACCGTGGCGGCATCGCTCGGGGCGACCGTGCTCGTCCTGTCCTGGTTCGGAATACCGCTGAACCTGATGACGGTGGCGGGCCTGGTGATGGCGCTGGCTGTGGTGATCGACGACGCCGTCGTGGGTGTGGAGAACGTCCGGCAACGGCTGCGGGAGCGCGGTGAGACGTCCGCCGGCGACGTGATCGGCGCGGCGATCGTCGAGGTGCGGGGGCCGTTGTTCGTCGCGGCGGTCATCACCGCGGTGTCGGTCGTGCCGCTGCTCGTGCTCGACGGTGTGCGGGGCGCGTTCCTCACGCCGGTGGCGGTCGCGTTCCTGATCGCGACGACGGTGTCGCTGCTGAGCGCGTTGATCGTGGCGCCCGTGCTGGCCACGATGCTGCTGGCGAAGGAGTCGTTGGCGCACAAGCCATCCCCGGTCGCGGCCTGGATGGAACGCCGCTACGACGGGCTGGTGTCGTACTTCGTGCGCTTCCGCTTGGCGGGGTACGCGCTCGGTGCGGTGTTGCTGATCGCGGCCGCGGTGGCGCTGCCGTTGCTCGGTGCCCAGCCGCTGGCGCCGACGCTGCAGGAACGCGACGTGCTGATCAAGTGGGAGGCAGCTCCCGGCGCTTCCCGCCCGGAGATGAACCGGATCACGTCCGCGCTCACCGCCGAACTGCGCTCGACGAACGGCGTGCGCAACGCGGGAGCGCACACCGGACGCGCGCTGGCGTCCGACCAGATCGTCAACATCAACTCCGGTGAGGTCTGGGTCAGCATGCGCCCGGAGGCCAACTACGACAGCACCTTGAACGCGGTGCGCTCGGTCGTCGAGGGCTATCCCGGCATCCGCAGCGAGGTGGTCACCTACTCGGACCGCCAGGTCCGTGACGTCCTCAGCCGCGGCACGACCGCCGACCTCGTCGTGCGCGTCTACGGCAACGACTACGGCGTGCTCAACGACAAGGCGAACGAGGTGCTGGGCATCATCAAGGGCATCGAGGGCGTCACCGACCCGCGGATCAACTCGACCGAGGTCCAGCCGACCATGGAGATCGAGGTCCTCGTGGACCGCGCGGCGAAGTACGGCCTCAAGCCCGGCGACGTCCGCAGGCAGTCCGCGACGCTGGTCGCGGCCACCGTGGCGGGCAACCTGTTCGACGACCAGAAGATCTTCGAGGTCGTGGTGTGGGGCAAGCCGGAACTGCGCCGCAACCCCGACTCCGTCAAGAACCTGCTGATCGACGCGCCGACCGGTGGACCGGACGGCGGGCCGACCCAGGTGAAGCTGAGCGAGGTCGCGGACGTCCGGGTCTCGCCGAAGCCCGCGATGATCACGCACGACCAGGTGTCGCGCAGCATCGACGTGGTCGCGAACGTCCGCGGCCAGTCGCTGGCCGACGTCACGGCCACCGTGTCCGACCGCGTCAAGGGTGTGAGCTTCCCGCGTGAACACCACCTCGAGGTGCTCGGCGAGAGCCAGGCCCGGTCGGCGTCGGACTTCCGCGTGTGGACCTACATCGCGGGCGCCGCGGTCCTGATCTACTTCCTGCTCCAGGCGGGTCTGCACAGCTGGCGGCTGGCCACACTGCAGTTCCTCCTGCTGCCGGCGGCTCTGTCGGGTGGCGTGGTGGCCGCCGTGCTCGCCGGGTCCTCGATGTCGGTCGCCGCGTTGCTGGGCCTGCTCGCCGTGCTGGCTGTGGCCGTGCGCACCGGCGTGCTGCAGATCGCTGCGCTGCAAGGACAGGCGGCCACCGGTCCCGATGTCGTGCGGAGTGCGCGAGAACGGTTCACCCCGGCGGTGACCGGACTGCTGGCGACCGGCCTCGTCCTCGTGCCGTTCGCGGTCTACGGCGCCGTGACCGGACTCGAGGTTCTCGCCCCGCTCGCGCTGGTCGTGGTGGGCGGCCTGGTCACCACCGCACTGGTGAACCTGTTGGTGCTACCCGGTCTCTACCCCCAGTTCGCCGCTCACGAGAAGACAGCTGAGGAGAACGCGGATGTCTAGCCAACGATGGGCCGCGGCGGCCCTGATCGTCCTCGGCCTGGGAGCGGCGGGCTGCAACGCCCCCACCTCGGCCACCGGTCCCGCCCAGGAGAAGCCGGCGAAGGTGGAAGCGATCCAGGGCAAGAGCGTGAAGAGCGTGACCCTGACCGACCAGGCTGAGAAACGCGTCGGCGTCGAGACGACCACGGTCGCCACCGCCGCCACCGGAACGGTGGTGCCGTATCAGGCGGTGCTCTACACACCGGACGGCAAGACCTGGGTCTACACCGTCGCCGGAACGCGCCAGTACGTGCGCGAGGAGGTCACCATCGCGAACGTGGGCGGCAACGCGGGCGACGAGGCGTTCCTCTCCTCCGGCCCCAAGGCGGGGACCACGATCGTCAAGATCGGTCTGATCGAGCTGTACGGAGCCGAACTCGGCGTCGGGAAGTAGCCGGCCATGATGCGATGGATCATCGGTTCGAGCCTGAAGCTCAAGTTCCTCGTGGTCGTCGGCGCGTCGATGATGATGTTCTTCGGCATCCTGCAAGTGAAGGACATGTCGATCGACGCGTTCCCGGAGTTCGCGCCGCCCCGCGTGGAAATCCAGACCATCTGCATCGGACTGTCCGCCAAGGACGTCGAAGAGCTCGTGTCGGTGCCGTTGGAACAGGGGCTCAACGGCATCGAGGGACTGACCGCGATGCGGTCGAAGTCCGTGTCCCAGCTGTCGTCGATCGTGATGATCTTCGAACAGGGCACCGACCTGATGAAGGCGAGGCTGCTGATCCAGGAACGCGTCAACGCGATCACGCCGCGGCTGCCGCGGTGGGCGAACCCGCCGTTCATGATCCAGCCGTTGTCGTCGACCAGCCGCGCCATGAAGATCGGCATCTCGCAGGCGGACAAGTCCGACCATGCCCACGTCGACATGGCGCTGCTGGCGTACTGGACGCTGCGGCCGCGGCTGATGCGCGTGCCGGGCGTCGCGAACGCGGCGATCTGGGGCGACCGGTGGCACGTGAAGCAGGCGCTGGTAGACCCGGATCTGATGGTGAAGCACAACGTCACCATGCAGCAGGTGCTCGACTCGGCGGGCAACGCCGTGGACGTCGGGCAGCTGAAGTTCAAGGGTGGCTTCGAGATCGGCACCGGCGGGTACGTCGACACGGCCAACAACCGGTTCCCCGTGCAGCACCAGCTGCCGCAGCTGAGCGGGCAGCAGCTGGCCGAGATTCCGATCGAGACCAAACCCGGCCAGCCGAAGGTCTACCTCAAGGACGTCGCCGAGATCCGCGACGACGTCATGCCGCCGTCCCTGCTGACCGGCGACGCCGTCATCAACGACGGCCTCGGCATCATGATCATCATCGAGAAGCTGCCGTGGGCCAACACGCTGGAGGTCACGAAGGGCGTCGAAGAGGCGATCAAGGACTTCCAGCCGGGCATGCGCGGGCTGGAGGTCGACACCGAGATCTTCCGGCCGGCGACGTTCATCGAGACGTCCGTGGGCAACCTGGGCCGCGCGATGCTGATCGGCTTCGGCCTGGTGGTGCTGATCCTGATCTTCTTCCTGTTCGAGTGGCGGGTCGCGCTGATCAGCGCGATCACGATCCCGTTGTCGCTCATCGCCGCGGGGCTCGTGTTGAACGCCATGGGTGCGACGATCAACGTGATGATCCTGGCAGGCCTGGTCATTGCGCTCGGCGTCCTCGTGGACGACGCGATCATCGACATCGAGAACATCGTGCGGCGAATACGCCAGCACCGCCGTGAGGGCAGTGACAAGTCGACCGCGGCCATCATCCTGGAGGCCTCGATCGAGGTACGCGGCCCGATCGTGCACGCGACGCTGATCATCCTGGCGTCGACGGCACCGGTGTTCCTCCTCAGTGGACTGACGGGTGCGTTCTTCCGGCCGCTGGCGTTCGCGTACGGGTTGTCGATCCTGGCGTCGCTGCTGGTGGCGTTGACGGTGATCCCGGCACTGGCGCTGATCATGCTGCGCAACGCCCCGATCGAGCAGCGCGAGTCGCCGTTGGTGCGGTGGCTGCAACGCGGCTACACGGCACTGCTGGCGAGGATCGTGCCGCGTCCGGGTGTGGCGTACTCGAGTGTGGCCGTGGTGATGGTCGCGGGCATCGCGGTCGCGCCGTTCCTCGGCCAGAACCTGTTCCCCGCGTTCAAGGAACGGGACTTCCTGATGCACTGGGTCGCCCAGCCGGGCACCTCGCGCGAGGAGATGGTCCGCATCACGCAGCAAGCCAGCAAGGAGCTCCGCGCGATTCCGGGCGTGCGCAACTTCGGCGCGCACATCGGCCAGGGCACGCTCGCCGACGAGGTCGTCGGCATGAACTTCACCGAGAACTGGATCAGCATCGCCCCGGAGGTCGACTACGCGAAAACCGTTGCCGCCGTGCAGAAGGTCGTCGACGGCTATCCGGGTCTGCAACGCGACGTGCAGACCTACCTCAAGGAACGCACGAAGGAGGTGCTGACCGGGTCCAGCGACGCGATCACGATCCGGATCTACGGCGACGACCTCGACGGCATCCGGCAGAAGGCCAACGAGGTCAAGGACCTCATGGCCGGGATCGACGGCATCATCGAGGAACACGTGACGCTGCAGACGAACATCCCGCAGGTGGCCGTGGAAGTCGATCTGCAGAAGGCCTCGCAGTACGGGATCTCCCCCGGTGAGGTGCGGCGCACGGCCGCCGCGTTCATCTCCTCCGAGGAGGCCGGCGACATCTGGCGCAACGGCAAGAACACCGAGGTGCACGTGTGGTCGCAGCCCAAGGCCCGCTACAGCGTGGAGTCGGTGCGCCAGTTGCTGATGGACGCGCCGGACGGCCGGAAGGTGCCGATCGGTGACCTCGCCTCGGTGAAGGTCGTGTCCACACCGAACCAGATCCTGCGCGAGAACGGATCACGCCGGATCGACGTGGGCGCCAACGTGGCCGAGGGCGCCGCGCTCGGTGACGTGGCGGGCGAGGTCGAGCGGCGGCTGGCCCAGGTTTCGATGCCCGCCGGGTTCCACGCCGAACTGCTGGGCGAGTACAAGGAGGCCACCGCGGCACAGAACCGGTTGCTGCTCTTCGCCGGTGGCGCGGTGATCGCGATCCTGCTGATCCTGGTGACCGCGTTCGGCAGCTGGCGGCTGGCCGTGCTGGTGATGCTCACGTTGCCGATGGCACTGGCCGGTGGCGTGTTCGGGGCGTGGCTCACCGGCGGGATCCTCTCGCTCGGGTCACTCGTCGGGTTCTTCACGGTGCTCGGCATCGCGGCCCGCAACGGAATCCTGATGATCAACCACTTCCAGCACCTGGAACGGGAGGAGGGTGTGCCGTTCGGCCGCGAGCTCGTGCTGCGCGGCGCCCGCGAACGTCTCGCGCCGATCCTGATGACCTCACTGGCCGCCGGTCTGGCCCTGGTGCCACTGGCCATCGCCGGCGACCTGCCCGGCCACGAGATCGAGCACCCGATGGCGATCGTCATCATCGGCGGCCTCTTCACCTCCACCTTGCTCAACCTCTTCGTGACCCCGTCCCTCTACCTCCGCTTCGCCGCCCCCCGCCGAGCCAAACCAACCCCGTCCCCCGAACCAGCCCCGCCCCCCGAACCGGTCCCGGCCTAGCTGAAAACGATGAACGGCGCTTTTGTCCACCTCACGTGGACAAAAGCGCCGTTCATCGTTCTCACGCCGTGTTGCGAAGGCGGCGGCGGACCGCGAAGACCGCGAGGCCCAGCAGGATCGGCACGATCACCGCGATCGGCAGTGCTCCGCCGGCGCTGAGCGTGCGCCGGCCCGCCACGTCGACGTGGATCGGCGGACTGACCGACAGCGACTCGGAGCCGTTGGGCAGCACGACCGCGTAGACGTTGAACACCCCGGCGTTCACCGCCTGGACGTCCCACGACACCTCGGCGCGCTCCCCGGGCCTCAGCGGCGGCAGCGACTGCGTCGGCGCGGCGGTCCAGTCCTCCAGGTCCACGTACACGTCGTTCAGCGAGGCGACGTTCAGATGTGCGATCAGCTTCCCGGTCGGCGACGAACCGGTGTTGGTGACCGTCGACCTGATGTTCAGGTACTGCCCGACGGTGCCGGTGATGCGGGACTCCGACACCGCCACCTCGACGGTCGCCGACGCCATGGCGGGGAACAGCGTCAGCACCAGCAAGGCGAGCAGCAGTCTCGTTCCGATGCGCGATCTCATCCGGAACCAACCCCTCCCGTGAGCCGGACGATGCGCGGCCCGGTCACGGCCAGCGCCACGGCGGTGGCCAGCACGGCCACCACCGGTGAGATCAGGTACGACAGGTCCTGGGTCCACGAGTGCCCCTTGAGCAGGACCAGGCCGATGTAGTGCATCCCGGCCGTCACCGGGTTGATCCGCACCAGCAGATCGCCCACCGACGACGTCGGCATCGCGGGCAACTGCGTCGGCGCGAACAACGCGAGCAACAGGAACAGCGACGCGGCCAGGCTCACCTTGTTGGTGGAGGACCTGGCGCTGATCAGCAGCCCGATCGCCGCCATCGACAGCGCCAGCAGGGTCCCGATCACCAGGCCGAGCAGCACCGCCTCGCCCACCACCGCGACACCCTTGCCGAGCACCCACAGGTACGGCAGCGCGACCACGAAAACCGCTGCCCACAACGACATCGCGGCCACCAGCTTGCCCAGCACGATCGCACCGCGGGACACCGGCGTCAGCAGCAGGCTTTCGAGGGTGCCGCGCTCGCGTTCGCCGCTGATCGCGTCCGCGGCGACGACCAGCGTCAGCAACACCCCGACCGCGACGGCGATCTGCAGCACCAGGTTCACCGACTCCCGCTGTTCCAGGAAGTTCAGGATCTGGTTGGTGGCGGCCAGGTAGGTCACCACGCTGAGCAGCACGGCGTAGGCGAACGTCAGCACCGGGCCGCGGCCGCTCAACCACAGGTCACGGCACTCCTGGCCGGCGATGACCCGCGCGTTCACGGCGTACCTCCCCGCGTCATCGCCAGGAAGGCGTCGCTCAACCGCGCGCCGTCGACCTCGAACGACAGCACCGTGACCCCTGCGCCGAGCACCGCGGACAGCACGTCGTTCAGGCCGTCCGCCGACGTGACCGTGACGACGTCCTTGGACACCTCGGCCGACACGCCGGGCACGCGCCGCACTGCCTCGGCCGTCCGCGTCACCTCGCCCGGCGGGACGCGCAGCCGGCCGGACTGGCGGCTGGCCGGCTCCGTGCTCGTCACCTCCGCCACGCTGCCGGACACCACGACCTTGCCCTGGTTCATGATCAGCACCGCGGAGCACACCTGCTCGACCTCGGGCAGTGTGTGCGTCGACAGCACGACGGTCGTACCGCGCGCCTCGGCGATCGTCCGCACCAGCGTGAGCACTTCCCGCTGCCCGGCGGGGTCCAGGCCCAGCGTCGGCTCGTCGAGGAACACCACGGAAGGGTTGTTCACCAGCGCCCGCGCGATGCCCAGGCGCTGTCGCATGCCGCGGCTGTAGGTCGCTATCCGCGACTGCCCGCGGTCCGCGAGGCCCACCTGGCCGAGCAGGCGCACGGCCGTCTGCCTGGCCTCGTCACCGGACAGCCCGAAGAGCCTCCCGTGGTACATCAGATATTCCAATCCCGTCTGATATGCGGGATAGCCGGCGCTTTCCGGCAGCACGCCGATGCGCGCCCGGATCTCCGCCGGCCGGGACGACGGCACACCCGCGACGGCGAAGTCGCCGCCGGTGGGTGCCAGGACGGTCGAGAGCATGCGGATCGTCGTGGTCTTTCCCGCCCCGTTCGGGCCGAGCAGACCGATCACCTCTCCCTCGTGCACGGTGAAGCTCACCGAGTCGACCGCTGTCCGGGAACCGAACCATTTCGACAACTCACGAGCTTCGAGAGTGACACCTGACATGACACCTCCTTTGCCGTTCGGAGTAACTGCCCATAAGTGGACTTGATGGAGATAAGAGGACCGTGAGAATGAATTCAATTGGCTTCTTAAGTGCCTTCAACCTGCAGCGATAGCTCATGCACAGCCGGTGATTCACGCCAATGGAGCAACAACGAAATGCGCGACTCGACCGATTCACAGATAGGGGAACTGCAGGGGAGGGGGCCGCCGCCGTGGAGTTTCGGCTACTTGGCGCAGTGGAGGCTTGGGAACAAAAACTTCAACTCGATCTGGGGCCGCGCAAACAACGGTTCGCCTTCGCGGTGCTCGCGTTGCACGCGAACCAGCTCGTGCCGGTGGAGCGGCTGGTCGACCTCACCTGGCCGGCGCAGCCACCGCGCACCGCGCAGCACGCGATCCACGTCAGCGTGTCGCGGTTGCGCCGGGCGATCGCCGACGCGAGGTCAGGCCAGAACGACGCGGACATCATCACCCGCGGCTCCGCCTACATGCTGAAGGTCAACCCGCTGTCCGTGGACGTCCACCGGTTCCGCACGCTGGTCGCCGGCGCCAGGCAGGAGACCGACGACGCGGTCAAGGTGTCGCTCCTGCGACACGCGCTGTCGATGTGGCACGGCCCGCCGCTCGCGGACGTGACCACGCCGGATGCCGCCGCCGTGCTGTGCCAGGGACTGGAGGAAGCCCGGCTGGCCGCGCTGGAGGAGTGCCTGGACGCCGAACTGCGCCTAGGCCGGCACACCGCGGTCGTCGACGAGCTGACCGACCTCGTGGCGCAACACCCGCACCGGCAACGACTCCAGGCGCTGCTGATGCTGGCGCTGTACCGCTGCGGCCGGGTGACCGACGCACTCGACGCCTACCGAGCGGCCCGCGTCCGGCTCGCCGACGAGCAGGCGCTCGAACCCGAGGCGCGGCTGAGCGACCTGCACCGCGCGATCCTGCGTGCCGACCCGGCGCTCGAGGCACCTCTCGTGCGCGCCCTCGCCAGAACCCAGCTGCCGCACGAGATCTGGTCGTTCGTGCGCACCGACCCGCTGTCCGACGATATCGCCGTTGAGGTGCGCGACCTGTCGAAGTGGTACGGCAGGCGGCAGGCCGTGGCCGGGCTGAGTTTCACCGCGCGCAAGGGTGAGGTGCTCGGGCTGCTCGGACCGAACGGCGCGGGCAAGACCACCACCCTCCGCATTCTGTCCACTGTGGTCAGTCCGACCAGCGGGGAGTTCTCCGTCGCCGGCGTACCCGGTACCAGGGAGCACGACCTGCGCAGGCGCATCGGCGTGCTGCCCGAGAACGCCGGATATCCAGGCCACCAAACGGGTGTGGAGTTCCTGACGTACCACGGGCGGCTCTTCGGCCTGACCCGCGCCGAGGCGCGCGAGCGTGCCGTCCGCTTGCTCCGTCAGGTCGGGCTCGGTGACCGCGGCGGCGCCCGCATCGCCACCTACAGCCGCGGCATGCGCCAACGCCTTGGCATCGCACGGGCTTTGGTGAACGATCCGGAGGTCGTGTTGCTCGACGAACCCACGATCGGCCTGGATCCACCCGGTCAGCGGGACGTCCTCACGCTGGTGCGCACGGTGGCCGAGGCACGTGGAATCACGGTGGTGCTGTGCACGCACGCGTTGCCCGAGGTTGAACGGATCTGCACCGGTGTGCTGATACTGGAGCGAGGCAGGCTGGTGTCGAGTCAGGTGTTGACATGACCCCGTTGGGCCGGGTGCTGGTGATCGAGGACGAGACGTCGCTCGCCGACGTGCTCGCGGAAGGCCTGCGCCAGGACGGCTTCGAGGTCGAGACCGTCGCCGACGGCCTGCTCGGGCTGGACGCCGGGCTCACCCGCCCGTTCGACGCGATCGTGCTCGACCTGATGCTGCCGAGCCTCTCGGGTCTCGACCTGTGCGCGCAGCTGCGCCGCGCGGGCATCCGGGTGCCGGTGCTCGTGCTGACCGCCCGCAACGGCGAACTGGACCAGCTGCGCGCGTTGCGCATCGGCGCGGACGACTTCCTCACCAAACCGTTCTCGTACCGGGTGTTGCTGGCCCGGCTGCACGCACTGCTGCGGCGCTCGGGACTGCGGCGGGCGGACGTGCTGACCGCCGGTGACCTCGCACTGGACCGGGTGGCCCGGCGCTGCCGCCGCGGCGAGACGGCGATCGAGCTGACGCCACGCGAGTTCGCGTTGCTGGAGCTGCTGATGTCGCGGCCGGGTCAGGTGGTCTCGAAGCGGTTCGCGCTGGACGAGGTGTGGGACTCGGCCATCCCGGCCGGGTCGAACGTGCTGGAGGTCTACGTCGCCTATCTGCGGCGCAAGATCGACCTGCCGTTCGGCAGGCACGCCGTCGAGACCGTCCGCGGCTCCGGCTACCGGCTGGCTCCCGATGGCGGGTAGTGCGATGACCACAATCTTCACCGTGTCGTTTGGGCGCTCAGCAGGGCACCTCGCGGCACCACCCCCGCGCCCCCATATGCCCGATGTGAGGGCGCGGGGGTGGTGCCGCGATGCACCCGCCTGAACGCCGAAACAACGCGCCAAAGGTTGGTGGTCACCGCACTCGCCGGCGATCCGGGGTCCGCGTCCGGCTGACCGCGCTCGCGGTGCTGGTCGTGGGACTGGGTCTGGTCGCGGGCGGCGCGGTGGCGCTGACGTTGGTCCGCGACCAGCTCATCGGCAACGCCGAGGCGGAGGCCCGCCGGCAGGCCGGCTCGTTCGCCCCGATGATCTCCAGCGGTCTGCCGGCCACCATGCCGTCGCTGGTCCAGGTCGTCGCGCAGGACGGCACCGTGCTCGGCGCGAGCACCGAGCTCGCCCACACCAGGTTGTCGGCGCTGTGGCCGGAAAACGGTGTGGTGACCGGTACTTCGCGGTTGCCCGACGGCGAGCACCACGCCGTCGCCGGGGTGCCGGCCTCGATGCTCGGCCGGCCCGTCGCGGTGTACGCGGCAGTGTCGCTGGAACACGCCGACGAGGGCGTAGAAGCGGCCACGACGGCGTTGGCGATCACCTTGCCGCTCCTGCTGATCGCGGCCGGCGGTACCGCGTGGCTCGTGGTGGGCCGCACCTTGCGCCCGGTGGAGGCGATCAGGGAACGGGTCGCCGAGATCACCGCGAGCCAGCTCGACCGCCGCGTGCCGGAACCGCCGTCCGACGACGAGGTGGGCAGACTCGCCCGCACCATGAACGAGATGCTGTCCCGCTTGGAAGAGGTGCACGAACGTCAGCGCCGCTTCGCCGCCGACGCCGCCCACGAACTGCGCAGCCCACTGGCGAGCGTGCGCACCCGGCTGGAGGTCGGCCTCGCCCACCCGTCCCGCACCGACTGGGTCCGCCTCGCGGCCGACCTGCACCGCGAATCGGTCCGGCTGGGCGACCTGACCGACGAACTGATCGTGCTGGCACTGGCGGACGGCATCACCGACCCCGTCGAGCAGGTGGACCTGGACGAGGTGGTCCTGGCCGAGATCGACGCGGTCCGCACCCGCGGAGCCGTGGAAGTCGAGCTGTCCCCGTTCTCCGCGGCCAGGTTGCGCGGCCGGGCAGGCGAGCTGAGCCGCGTGGTGCGCAACCTCCTGGACAACGCCGAGCACCACGCCCGGCACCGGATCACGATCGGCCTGCGGTCCGCGGAAGGGTTCGCCGAACTGATCGTCGCCGACGACGGCCCCGGCGTCCCCCTTCCGGACCGCACCAAGGTGTTCGACAGGTTCTTCCGCTCCCAACGCGCCCGCGAACGCGACACCGGCGGCGCAGGACTGGGCCTGGCCATCGTGCGCGAGGTGACCGAACGGCACGGCGGCACGGTGTGGCTGGCCGACTCGGCCGAGGGCGCCTGCTTCCACGTGCGCCTGCCCCTGGCCTGATCCTCACGATCCTCTAATGAACCGGCCGCACTGTTGGTGAGATGAGATTCCGCGCGTCCGATGCCAGATTCGGCATCCGATCCGTGCTGACGCTGGCGGCGCTCACGATCGCGGCCGTCCCGTTCGGCCTGCTCCTCCTGCTGGTGCGAACCAGGTGGACACCTCTGCTGTCCGTCGACCACAGCGCCTGCGACCAGTTGCACCGCTACACCGCCGAGCACCCCGCCTTCGCCACCGCGATGAAAACGATGAGCACCCTCGGTTCCTCAGCGGTCTACCTGACGGGATTCGCCCTGGTGACAGCCTGGCTGCTGTACCGCCGCCGCCCGAGACCGGCCGCGTTCACCGTGGTGACCGTGACCGGCAGCGCCGTGCTCAACGCGGCGGTCAAGCGGGCAGTCCAGCGAGCCCGTCCGGTGGTGACCGACCCGCTCACCACCGCCACCGGCCTGAGCTTTCCCAGCGGCCACGCCCAATCCTCCGTGGTCACCTACGCCACTCTGCTGCTGATCTTCTGGCCGGCGATGCGTGCCACCTGGCGCCGAGTCGCCGTGACGGTCGCGGCGGCGATGGTGCTCGGCATCGGCCTGTCTCGAGCCGCCCTGTCGGTGCACTACGTGTCCGACGTGCTGGCGGGCTACCTGCTCGGCATGGCCTGGTTCGTCACGATGACCGCGATGTTCGCCGCCTGGCGCCAGGAACGGCGATCTGCTTCTTCGGCCGTCGGGACGACAGGACTTGAACGACCCGGTGCCGGCTGAGTCAGCGCTCCACCGCGCCATCAGGCGACACGGAGGAACCGGACGCCGAGGGCCACGAGAAGGGCGGCGGCTCCCACCGCGAGCAGGGCCGCGGACAGGCCACCGAAGGCGCCGGCGAGAGCCAGCACGGCGAGCGGGCAGGCGAACTGACCGATGAACACGGCCGAGGTCCAGACTCCCGTTCCCCTGCCGCGTTGTTCGAAGGTCAGCGAGCCCAACGCCCAGGTGAGCAACGCGGGGAGCATCAGGCCGTTGCCCAGTCCGGCGATCACGGCGCTGACGGCTGCGACCGGCACGGTGCCGGCGAGTGCGAGGCCGAGGATTCCGAGGCCGCAGAGGACGAACGCGGCCGGGATGGTGATCGCCGGACCGAAGCGGGCGACGCGGGCGTACATGGCAGCAGCGATCGCGGTGGCCAGCGCGCCGATGGCGCTGACCGCGCCGATGGTGGCGGTGGACGTCACGCCGATGCGATCGAGCACATAGGACAGTTCGACGATGAGGACGTAGAACACGAGCCCACCGACGAGGCTGACGCCGACCGGGACCAGCAGGGTCCGCCACGGCAGTGCGGGCAGCTTCGCTCGCGGCTGAGCAGGCGGCTGCCAGATGTGGCGGGCGGCCAGGAACGCGAGCGGCAGGCTGACGGCGTAGAGCCAGAACGGGGTGCGCCACCCGTTCGCGCCGAGCAGTCCTCCCACGGCGAAGAACACGGTCGCCGCGACGGTGGTGTAGACGACCTGGAGCCCGAAGTAGCGCTGTCGCTGGGCGCCGTGGAAGTAGTCGGCGAGCAGGGTGGTGCAGCAGGTCATGATCGCGGCCTCGGTGAGGCCGACCAGCACGCGGCTGGCGAGGATGAGCGGCAGGGAATCAAGCCACAGCGGCGCGGTGCCGACGAAGGCGTAGACGACGAGGGCGCCGACCAGCAGCCGCTTCCGTCCGAGGCGGTCGATGATGCGGCCGGCCAGGGGCGCGGTGAGGCCGATGACGAGGGCGGGCACCGTCAGCACGATCGGCGTGAGCGTGGCGACGCCGGGAGTGTCGGCGAAGGCGTTCTGGATGGCGGGGAGAACGGGTGCGAGCAGCACCGCGCCGAGCACCGACAGGCAGCTGGACAGCAGGAGCACCACGGCTTGGGCGGTGCCGGCGGGTTTGCCGGTGGCCGGGTCCTGGACAGGCGCGGCGACGGGGTGCGCGGAAAGCGTGTGATCCGACACGGGCATCTCCGGGGGTAGGCGCCGGTCCTCGATGACCTGCGTCACGCCGAAGTGTCAGCAGCCGTGCACGGCCAGGGAAATCACTTCTGCCTAAGTGGACTATCCGTGCCGTCGATGTGGATCTCGTCGCCGGTCATGACCGCGGTCGCGCGCACGAAAAGATCGCGCAGGTAACGATGTTCGGGGTCGTCGTCGTGCATCGGGTGCCACCACATGGCCTCCACCAGCGGACTGACCTCGACCGGGCACGGCAGCACGCGCACGCCGAGGTCGGCAGGGACGCGGTCCGCCAGACGCCGCTGGAGCAGGGCGACCCGGCCGGTGTCGCGGACCAGACCCGGCACGGTCAGGAACGTCTCGGTGACCACCTGGATGTGCGGCTCGACACCGGACATCCGCATCTGCCGCACAGCGGGCGTGAACGCGGTCGGCCCGTGGTAGGTGACCACCCACGGCATGGTCGCCAGCTGCTCGACGGTGAGGGCGTCGCCCACCTCGTCGTTGGCGGACGCGACGAGGCACACCCACTCGTCGCGGTAGAGGTCGCGGTGGGGCAGGTCCTCGACGAACCCGTGCGGGATGATCATGAGATCCGTGCCGACCAGGGTCCTCGCGGCATCGTCGACCAGCGCAGTCGTGTTGGAGATCATCCGCAGCCTGGTCCGCGGCGCCTCCGCGGCGAGCAGCCCCGCCACCGCCGAACCGAGGGTCGCCACCGCGTAGTCGCTGATCAGGACGGAGAACTCGCGGGTCGACGACGCCCGGTCGAAGTCCGGTTCGGCGGCGAAGACCCGCTCCGCACCGGACAGCACCACCCGCACGCGTTCCTTGAGCTGGATCGCGAGCGGGGTGAGCCGGTACTGGTTGCCCGTCCGCGTCAGCAGGTCGTCGTGGAAGTGCCGGCGCAGACGAGCGAGCTGGGCCGACACCGCCGGCTGACTGAGTCCCATCTGCTCGGCGGCACGGGTGACGCTTCGCTGCTGCAGCAGCGCGTCCAGCGCCACCAGCAGGTTCAGATCCAGGCGCGCGAGGTTCACGACCACAACGGTATCAACGGCAGTGATACGCAGCATCAGTGAATTCGGCTTCCCTGATGCGCACGCTGACCGCGATCGTCTGGTCATGGACCGGAACGATCCCGAGGGCGCGATCGCGGCGGCGGCCAAGCGGTGCTCCAACTGGGGCCGCTGGGGCGCCGACGACGTCCTGGGCACCCTGAACTTCCTCACCGACGCCAAGCGCAGGGAAGGCGCGGCGCTCGTCCGCAGGGGTGCGAGTTTCTCGTTGGCCCAGCGGTTCGACGCGAACGGCCCGCAACGGGGCTGGCGGCGGCGCACCAACCCGGTGCACACCATGCTCGACACCGGCGTGGACGCCGAGCGCGGCACCCAGGGCTTCCCGCACGGCATCGGCGGCGCCGACGACGTGATCTTCATGCCGTTGCAGGCCTCGACGCAGTGGGACGGCCTCGGCCACATCTTCGACCACGGGCTGGCCTACAACGGCCGCCGTGCCGGTGACGTCGTGACCAGCGAGGGCGACCGGATCACCGGCATCGAGACCACGGCCGGGCTGATCGCGGGCCGCGGGGTGCTGCTGGACGTCGGGCGAGTGTCCGGTGTGGACGGTGAGCTGCCCGACGGCTTCGCCATCACCGCCGAGCACCTGGACGCCACGATCGCCGCACACGGGCCCAGCGCCCGGATCGGCCGGGGTGACCTCGTGCTGGTGCGGACGGGACGGCTGGCCAGGGCCAGGCGGGAGGGCTGGGGCGACTACGCGGGCGGCGACTCCCCAGGCCTGTCCTTCACCACGCTGGACTGGTTGCACGGCAACGAGATCGCCGGGATCGCGACCGACACGTGGGGCCTCGAGGTGCGGCCCAACGAGTTCGACGGCGCGTTCCAGCCGCTGCACCAGGTGGCGATCCCGCACATCGGCCTGTTCCTGGGCGAGATGTGGGACCTCGACGCGCTCGCCGAGGACTGTGCCGCGGACGGCGTCCACGAGTTCTGGTTGACCGCCGCCCCGTTGCCCGTGACTGGCGCGGTCGGCGCCCCGGTCGCCCCCATCGCAGTCAAGTAGTCGAAGTCAAGCAAACCGCACGGACGAAGGAGTCCTCATGCCCGCGGTGAACAACGTGCTCGTGATCGGCGGTGGTCTCGCCGGGACGGCCGCGGCGATCCAGCTCGCGCGCCACGGTGTGGCCGTCGATCTCATCGAGGTCAAGCCCGACATCGCCGCCATCGGTTCCGGGATCACGTTGCAGGGCAACGCCTTGCGCGAGTTGCGGCGGCTCGGGGTGTGGGAGCGCGTGAGCCGGGCGGGCTACGCGTACGACAGCCTCGGCCTGCGCGCACCCGACCGCGACGGCACCCTGCTCGTCGAGCTGCCGGACGTGCGCAGCGGTGGCCCCGACCTGCCGGCCACGATGGGCATGCCCCGCCCGCTGCTGGCGCGAATCCTGCTGGACCAGGCAACCGCGACCGGGGTGAAGACCAGTTTCGGCGTCTCCGTGGCCGGGCTGGAGCAGGATGCCACCGGAGTCGAGGTCACGTTCACCGACGGCGCGGCGGGCAGGTACGACCTCGTGGTCGGTGCGGACGGCATCCGTTCGGCGACCCGCCGGATGCTCGGCATCGAGCTGGAACCGAAGCCGACCGGCATGGGGATCTGGCGCGTGTTCGGCCCTCGCCCGGCGAGCGTGACTCGCACCGACCTGTACTACGGCGGTCCGTGCTACCTCGCCGGGTACACCCCGACCGGCGAGGACTCGCTCTACGCCTACGTCGTCGAGGACTCGTCCGACCACAGTGGACTGACTCCGGAGCAACGGCTGGAACGAGTGCGTGAGCTCGCCTCCGCCTACCACGGACCGTGGGACGAGATCCGGTCCGCGCTCACCGATCCGAGCCGCGTGAACTACACCAACTTCGAGACCCACCTGCTGCCGGCGCCGTGGCACCGCGGCCGGGTCGTGCTGATCGGCGACGCCGCCCACTCGTGCCCGCCCACCCTCGCGCAGGGCGGCGCCCAGGCACTGGAGGACGCGGCCGTGCTGACCGAACTGCTGATCGACGCCGATGCCTTGGACGACGACCTGTGGGACGCGTTCACCGCACGCCGCCACGACCGCGCCGCGGAGGTCGTGGCGGCGTCGAACCAGCTCGCCCAGTGGCTGTTCGACCGCGAGCAGGGCGACGCGCCCGGTCTCATCCGCCGCATCGCCGGCCTCGTGTCCCACCCCGCGTGATCGCACTGGAGGAATCACCGTGACCGACCGCCTGATCACCCACCTGAGGCACGTCGACCTCGCCGTGCCCGACCTCGCCCGTCAGCAGGACTTCTTCACCGGCGCCTGGGGGCTGACCGCCGAGCACGGCGACACCGGCATATCCTTCCTGGCAGCGGAAGGCTCGCCGGAGCAGTACGTGGTCCGGCTGCGCCAGGCCGCCGACAAGCGGATCGACCTGATCGCTTTCGGTGCCGCCAGCCCCGCCGACGTCGACGCCCTCGCCGCACGACTGGCCGTCTCGGGTGTCACGCTCGTCAGCGAACCGGGCGTGCTGCAGACCCCCGGCGGCGGCTACGGGTTCCGGTTCTTCGACAACGAGGGACGCACCATCGAGGTGAGCGCCGACGTCGCGATCCGCAAGCACCGCAAGGTCGAGGAGGGCGAGTCCGTCCCGGTGCGACTGTCGCATGTGGTCGTCAACTCAGCGGATCCCGAGGGCACCGTCGCGTTCTACGAGCGTCACCTGGGCTTCCGCCTGTCCGACACGCTGATGCACCCGCGGATGGGCGAGATGATGTGGTTCATGCGGGTGAACTCGTGGCACCACAGCATGGCCATCGCCCGCGGCCCGCACCCGTCGCTGCACCACGCGTCCTTCGAGCTGCGGGGCCTCGACGAGTACATGCGCGGCACCGGCCGTCTGCTGCGAGCCGGGGTCGAGAAGATCTGGGGTCCCGGCCGGCACCTCGCGGGCAACAACACCTTCAGCTACTTCCTCGACCCGCACGGCAACACCGTCGAGTACACGACCGAGCTGGAACTGGTCGACGAGGACAGCTGGCACCCGCACCTGTACGACTTCAGCCGGCCCGAGGTCTCCGACCAGTGGGGCACGGCCAACGCGATGAACGAGTTCGTCGCGCAGAAGTCCTTCAACGACCCCGACAAGGGCCTGTTCGTCGCCCCGCCCGTGTGAGGACTCCCGATGCGTTTCGCCACCTACGAACTGGACGGCTCGGTGCACGCGGGCGTGGTCTCTGACGACGGCCTGCACGCACTGCCTTCCGGCACCACCGTCCTCGACCTCGTCCGCACCGGACTACCGGCGGCACTGGCCGCCGGCACCGCAGCGCTCACCGGCCCTCCCACACCCCTTGACCGGGTCCGGCTCCTGCCGCCGCTGACACCGCCCACCATCCGGGACTTCGTGGCGTTCGAGGAGCACGTGGAAGGCGTCGTCGCCAGCGTGTCCGGCGGCTCCGGAGTACCCGCGGAGTGGTACGAAGCGCCGACGTTCTACTTCACCAACCCTTACGCCCTGATCGGCGCCCACGACGACGTCCCGGTGCCACCGGGCTCGCGCCTGCTCGACTTCGAACTCGAGGTGGCGGCGGTCGTCGGGCGCGATGGGTCCTCGCTGACGCCCGCCCAGGCCCGTGCCGCGATCTTCGGCTACACCGTGTTCAACGACTGGTCCGCCAGGGACCTGCAACGCCGCGAGATGAAGGTGAACCTCGGCCCGGCCAAGGGAAAGGACTCCGCCACCACGCTCGGTCCGTGGCTCGTGACGGCCGACGAACTCGCGCCGTTCCACGACGAGGACGGGTTTCTCGCGCTGGACATGCGGGTCTCGGTCAACGGCGTCGAGGTCGGCCACGACCTGCTGTCGAACATGGGGTGGCCGTTCGAGGAGCTGGTCTCCTACGCCTCGCGCGGCACATGGGTCCGCGCCGGCGACGTGCTCGGGTCCGGTACCTGCGGCAACGGCGGCTGCCTCGCCGAGCTGTGGGGCAGGCGCGGCGAGCAGGATCCACCGGCGCTGCGGCCAGGTGACGTCGTCGAGATGACCGTCGAGGGCATCGGGACCATCCGCAACCGGGTCGTTCCCGGGATCGAGCTGCCACCGGTCCGCGCCGCCCGTTCCCGGACGCGTGCCCGGTGACCAGCCGGGTGGCCGGGAAGGTCGTGCTCGTCACCGGAGCCGGTCGTGGACTGGGCGCGGCAGTGGCACGTCTGCTCGCCGCGGAGGGCGCCGAGGTGATCGGCGTCGACCTCGACACCTCCGACGAGTCCGATGTGGACTTTCACCGGCTCGACGTCACCGACCCGGACGGCTGGTCCGGTCTCGCCGCCCACGTCGCCCGGCAATACGGCCGGATCGACGGCCTGGTCACCAGTGCGGGCGTCACCCTCCGCCCGCGGCTGGGCGACCTCGATCCGGCGGACCTCGCCCGCGTCCACGCGATCAACGTCGGCGGCGTGCTGCTGGCCGTCCAGTCCGTGCTGCCGTTGATGAGCGCGGGCGGCTCGATCGTCACCTTCGGCTCGGCGGCGGCGCTCACCGGGCACTACCCGCTCGCCTACACCACCAGCAAGTGGGCCGTGCGAGGACTGACGAAGAGCGCCTGCCTGGAGCTCGGCGGTCGCGGCATCCGCGTGAACGCCGTGCACCCCGGCTACATCGAGACGCCGATGACCGCGTCGGCGTCCCCGGCGTTCCGCGACGCGAACATCGCCGAGACACCGCTGGGCCGCACCGGGTCGGTCGACGAGGTCGCGCCGCTGGTGGTGTTCCTGATCAGCGACGACGCCTCGTTCATCACCGGCGCCGAGATCCCCGTCGACGGTGGCCTGACCGCCCACGGCGGCGTGAAGTCGATCAGCGACGCCCTCCGCCCCTGACATCCGCACGAGAGGACCAACCGTGTTCGAGTACTTCCCCGGCAACTACGTGTGGAACCTGAGCGTCGTGGCCACGCTCAACAGCGGTGGTCTGATCGACGAGGTCGACCGCGCCTGCCGGCCGATCCGCGAGGCCGCCGGGCGCGGTGAGGACGCCGGCACCGCCGAGTTCCTCCAGGCGTGGACACAGCTGGCCGACACCCTGGTAAGCCAGGCGGAGGCAGCCGAGAAAGCCGGCCGGACCCGCAACGCGGGCCGCCTCTACGCGCGGGCGACGAACTACCTGGTGCAGGCCGAACGCATGCAGAGCGCGTCCTCTCCCGACCGCGTCGCCACCTACGAGCGGTGCCTCGACCTCATGCAGAAGTCCTTCGCCCTGGCGGATCCCCGCACCAGCCGGGTCTCCATCCCCTTCGAGGGCACCACATTGCCCGCGTACTTCACCAAAGCACCCGCGGCAGACCACGCCCCGGCACCCGTGATGATCATGTGGAACGGCCTGGACAGCACGAAAGAGCACATCTACCTGTCCGGAATCTCCGACGAGCTCGCCGCACGCGGCATCTCGACGCTCATGGTCGACACCCCCGGCACCGGCGAGGCGCTGCGCCTGGGCGGCCTGACGTCACGGATCGAGACGGAGGTGTTCGCCGCCGCGTGCGTCGACCACCTGGAGACCCGCGACGACGTCGACCCGCGACGAATCGGCCTGGCCGGATGGTCACTCGGCGGCTACTACGCCCCACGAGCGGCCGCGTTCGAAAAGCGCCTGGCGCTCGTCGTCGCCTGGGGCGCCAACCACGACTGGGGCGCGGTGCAGCGCCGCCGCGTCGAACGCGAGGGCGAGCGCCCGGTTCCCCACTACTGGGAGCACGTCCTGTGGGTGTGGGGCTTCGACGACCTCGACTCCTTCCTCACCTACGCCGACGACGTGCGGCTCGACGGAGTAGTGGAGAAGATCACCGTGCCGTTCCTGATCTGCCACGGCGAGAACGACCGGCAGATCCCTCTCGCCTACGCGCACCGCTCCTACGACCAGGCGGTCAACAGTCCCAAGCGCGAGCTGCGGATCTTCACCGCAGCCGAGGGAGGCGCGGAGCACGTCGGGCTGGACCACCTGCCGCACGTCCGGGACTTCGTCGCCGACTGGGTGGAGGAGACGTTCGCGAGCTTGCCGTCTCTCTCCTAGCGCTTCAGTTCCCACACCACGTCCACGCCGGCCTCGTTGCCGAACGCGGGTTCGCGCGGCGGCGTGCGGCGGTCGATCTCGGAGAACCCGAGGCGCCGCGGCACGCCACCGCTCGCGATGTTGGCTTCGTCGTGCCAGATCTGGACTCTGCGCACGCCGTCGAGCGCGAGCGCGAACGCGAACTCGACCAGCTCGGCGGCCGCTGCGGTGGCGAGGCCGCGGCCGGTGTGGGCGGGGTGCAGCCAGTAGCCGATTTCCACCACGTCGCCGGCGCGGTCCGCGCCGGCGACGCCCACGATGGCACCGTCGACCGTGATGGCGTGGTTGAACAGCCTGCCGTCCGCCCAGCCTTTCGCCGAATTGGCGAGGAAGCCGGCGGCGGTAGCAGCGTCGTAGTCGTTGGTGGCCCACGACATCCACGGCTTCAGGTGTTCGAGCGACTCCGTGACGACCTGGAGCAACTCCGACGCGTCGGCGTCACTTACCTTGCGCAGCTTCATACTTGACTTTGTAGCGCAGGTGCGTGACGCCCACGCTCTCAATTACCGAGAGCGGGCCCTCCAGCTCGTAACCCTTGCCCGGTGCGAAGAACGGCGTGCCTCCGCCGAGGATCACCGGCACCAGGTCGAGGAAGATCTCGTCCACGAGGCCGGCGTCGATGGCTTGCCGCGCTACCTCGCCCGAGTTGAGGCCGACGACCTTGTCGCCGGCGTGCGACTGCGCGATCTCGATCGCCTTTTCGATGCCGTCGCTGCAGAACGTGAAGTGCTCGTTGTCCTCCAACGGGCGATGGGTTAGCACGACGGTGTGCACGCCCAGGGGGTGCTGGCCGTCCCAACCGTTGGTGACGTCGTAGAGCTTGCGTCCCACCACCAGCGCGCCGGTCGCCTGGATCAGGCCGCTGAAGTAGGCGGCGCTGGCCGGCGTGAGGTTGAAGGTCATCGTGCCCGTCGGGACCGTGAGCGCCACGTCGCCTGCGTCGTACCAGCGGAACAGCTTGTCGAAGCCGGAGAAGTCCGGGCCGGAGACGTACCCGTCGATCGAGGTGCTTGCGCCCGTGTAGACCTTGCCCATTTCGTGTGCCTCCCTGTGTTTGGCCGTCACCTGTAGGTCGAACGAGCGACATGGATTTCGACGGGGCCGCAGGGGCGCATACCGGCGTCACGCTCGAGATTCGTACTGCACCCGGTACCGGAGGTGCGTGACCCCGACACCCTCCACCACGGAAAGCGGCCCCTCCAGCGCATAACCCTTGCCAGGCGCAAAAAACGGCGTACCTCCACCCAGCAACACCGGAACCAGGTCCAGGCAGACCTCGTCCAGCAACCCGGCGTCGAGCGCCTGCCGGGCCATCTGCCCGCTGTTGACCACGACATCGCGCGATCCGGCGTGCGACCGCGCGATCTCGACCGCCTTCTCGATTCCCTCGCTGCAGAACGTGAAGTGCTCGTTGTCCTCCAACGGCCGGTGTGTCAACACCACCGTGTGCGACCCGACCGGCGACGTCCCACCCCAGCCGTTCGTGTGGTCGTAGAGCGTGCGCCCCACCACGCCGGCACCGGTGTTCGCCAGCAACGCGCCGTAGTAGTCCGCACTGGCCTGGGACGTCCTCATCCCGGCCACCTCGACGTCGCCGGAGTTGAACCACTTGAAGAGGTGCTCGAACCCGGAGAAGTCCGGCCCCGACACGTACCCGTCGATCGAGGTGCTGGCCCCCGTGTAGACCCTGCTCATCGCCCTGCCTCCTGTTGTCGCCGGCTCACCCCCACGTCGAACACGGCGGGCGACTTTCGACAGGCGTTGCGGTACGCATGCCAGGCGATCACCAGGTCCTGCATCGGCAACCCGGCCGGGCTGTACACGGTGACCTGATCCGCGCGGGTCCGCCCGGGATGCTCGCCGCGCAGCACCGCCCCGATCGTGGTGTCCGCGGCAACGTGCGCGAGCTCGGGATCGTCCACGACCACCAACGCGTCGTCGAGGAGTTCCTGCGCCAGCTCGACCTTGCCCGGCTCGTCGGCACCGAGGCTGGTGACGTGGGTGCCGGGCGCGACCTGGTGCAGCACCGGTTCCCGTGACCAGGTGGCCATCAGCACGATCTCCCCGGCCCCACCGGCGTCGATGCCGAGTTCCTCCGCCCAAGCAACGAACTTCCGTTCCGCCACGGGGTTCGTGTCCCGCACCTGCACCGAGTCGATCGGCCGCAGCGCCGCCAGCGCCGCCAGCTGCGCCCGCCCCTGAGCCCCAGCGCCGATCACCGTCACGGTGCGCGCCTCGGGCCGCGCCAGCACGTGGGCTCCCAACGCGCCGCCCAACCCCGTGCGCAACGCGGTGAGCCCGGCGCTGTCGATCAGCGCCAGCAGATCACCGGAAGCCAGGTCGTGCAGGCAGATCACGCCGGTGATGGCGGGGGAGCGCCGAGGGTTCTTGGCGTGCACCTTCACCGTGTAGGCGGGTATGTCCGGCGCCAGCCCCGGCACCAGGATCATCGCCGTGACGTCCGCGGTCACCGGCACCCGCACCCGCTGGCCAGGCGAGATCGGAGCACGCAGCGCCGCGGTCAGTTCGTCGGCCAGGCGGGGCAGATCGATCTCGACGTCCCCGGCCCCCAGCACGATCGTCATCGCGAAACCTCCAGGGCTTGACACGCAGGATAATACTTAAGGACATGCTTAACTATCAGCTCGACCGGCTGTTCCACGCGCTGGCGGACGCCACCCGCCGCGCGATGGTCGAGCGGCTGTGCCAGGGGCCGGCGACGGTGAGCGAGCTGAAGGAGCCGTTCGCCATGTCGCTGCCGGCCGTGGTGCAGCACCTGAAAGTCCTCGAAGAGGCCGGTCTGGTCACGACCAGCAAGCAGGGCCGCACCAGGACCTGCCAGATCGAGCCGCGAGCGCTGCGCGAAGCCGAGCGGTGGCTGCAGCACCAGCGCACCGAGTGGGAACGCAAGCTCGACCGGCTCGGCGAACTACTGGAGGAGACATGAGCATCAAGCACGCCTCGTTCACCATCGAGCGCACCTACCCGGCACCGGTCGGCAAGGTCTGGCAGGCCTGGGCCGACCAGGCGAGCAAGGCGAAGTGGTTCGCCGCGCCCGACGGGTGGGAGTCGCAGGGGCACACCCTCGACTTCCGGGTCGGCGGCACCGAGCACGTGGCCAGCACCGACACGAACGGGACGGTGCACGCCTACAACGCGCTGTACCACGACATTCGACCCAACGAGCGGATCGTGTCCACGTACTCGATGCACGCCAACGACAACAAGACGAGTGTCAGCCTCGCGACCGTCGAGTTCGAGGAAGACGGCGACCAGACCACGCTCACGATCACCGAGCACGGCGCGTTCTTCGACGAGCTCGACCGGCCCGAGTGGCGGGAGGAAGGCACGAACGGATTGCTCGACGCGCTCGGCAAGAGCCTGACGAGCTAGTGCCGTGACCGCTGACCTTCACCGCGTGTTCGACGCTCAGCAGGGCGCCTCGCGGCACCGGCCCCACGCCCCCGTACAACCAGTACGAGGACGTGGGGCCGGCACCACGATGCACCCGTCTGACCGCCGAACACGGGGCAAAGGCCAGCGGTCACGGCACTAGACCCAACGCACGTGGGTGCCGTCGCGCACGGTGCCCACGTACTCCTCCAACAGGTCCTCCAACGCCACGACACCCAGCACGGCACCGTCAGCGCCAACCGCGCGCGCGAGGTGCGACTGCGCCCGACGCAACGCGGCCAAGGCCTCGTCCAGGCGGGCATCCGCGGGCACCTCGGGCAACCCGCGCACCCGAGCACGCGGCACCGAAGTCGCCGCACCCTCCAGGTCCAGCACGTCCTTCACGTGCAGGTACCCGATCAACCCGGCATCCGACAGCACCGGAAAGCGCGAGAACCCGGTCGCGGCGACCGCGGCCTCGATCTCGCCCACGGTCGGCGAGGCGGACACCGTCGTCAGCCGGTCCAGCGGCACCAAAACGTCGGCCACCGTGCGTGCGGCGGAGGACAACGTCTGCGCCAGCCGACGGTGCTCGGAGTCCTCCAGCAGCCCCTCGGAACGCGACTGGCCGATCAGCAGCGCCAGCTCATCGGGCGTGTACGCCGACTCCAGCTCGTCGACGGTCTCGACCCCGAACCGGCGCAGCACCCAGCGTCCGACTGCCGTGAACATCGCCAGCACCGGCGCGATCATCCGCGAGAACCCGTAGTGCACCGGCACCAGCCACACCGCGGCCCGTTCCGGCCCGGCGATGGCGAGGTTCTTCGGCACCATCTCGCCGAGGATCGTGTGCAACGCGACGACGATGACCAACGCCACCGCGAACGCCACACCGTGCACCACGGCCGACGGCAGCCCAACGGCGCCGAGGGGCCCCTCCAGCAACGACGCCAGCGCGGGTTCGGCGATCGCACCCAGACCGAGCGAACAAAGCGTGATGCCCAGCTGCGCGCCGGCGATCAGCAACGGCAGCTCCTGCGACGCCTTGATCGCGGTACGAGCGCGCGCGGAACCCCTGTCCGCCAACGCTTCCAGGCGGTCGCGGCGAGCGGTGATCACGGCGAACTCGGCGCCGACGAAGAAAGCGTTGCCCGCCAGCAACAACATGACGATCAGGAAGTTCACGACGACACCACCCGCAGCTCGGCCACGCGGTGGCGGTCCATCCTCATCACGGTCACCCGCCAGCCGTCGACGCGGATCTCGTCGCCGACGTCCGGAATCCGGCCGAGCCGGGCCAGCACAAGTCCGGCCAACGTCTCGTAGTCGCCCTCAGGCATGTGGAACCCGGTCGCCTCGGCCACCTCGTCGTCGCGCAACAGCCCCGACACGAGCCAGCTGTCCTTGCCCAGCGAGCGCACCGGCGGCGCCTCGCGGCGGTCGTGTTCGTCGCGGACGTCGCCGACGATCTCCTCGACGACGTCCTCCAGCGTCACCATGCCGGCCGTGCCGCCGTACTCGTCGACGACCAGCGCGGTCTGCAGGCCGGAAGCGCGCAACCGGTCCAGCAGCGCGTCACCCTCCAGCGTTTCCGGCACCGAGTAAACGGGCCGCGTGAGAGCAGAGAGAGGAGTCGTCCCACGCAGTGCAGCGGGCACGGCGAATGCCTGCTTCACGTGCACAATGCCGCGCACCTCGTCCAACGACCCGTCGTGCACCGGGAACCGCGAGAAGCCGGTCTCCCGAGCCTTCAGCACCAGATCAGCCACGGTCGCGTCGGCACGCAGCGCCTCGACTCGCACGCGCGGCGTCATCAGCTCGCCCGCCGTGCGGTCGCCGAAGCGCAACGACCGGTCCAGCAGCACGGCCGTGCCCTGGTCGAGAGTTCCGTGTTCGGCGGAGGTCCGCACGAGAGCACCGAGCTCCTCGGGCGACCGCGCGGAGGCGAGCTCCTCGACCGGCTCCACGCCGAAGCGGCGGACCAGCCAGTTCGCCGAGTTGTTCATCCAGTTGATCAGCCAGCGGAACACCGTGGAGAACCCCGCCTGGATGCCCACCACCAGCCGTGCGGTCTCCAGCGGCCGGGCGATCGCGAGGTTCTTCGGCACGAGCTCGCCGAACACCATCGACAACGCCGTGGCGATCGCCAGCGCCAGCGCCAGCGACAACCAGCCGGCCACCGACGACGGCACGCCCAGACCGGTGAGTCCCGGCTCGATCAGTGCGGCGATCGCGGGCTCCGCGATGTAACCGGTGATCAGCGTGGTCAGCGTGATGGCGAGCTGGGCGCCGGAGAGCTGGAACGACAGCGTCCGGTGCGCACGGTCGATGGTTCGCGCCTTCGCGTCGCCGACCTCGCTCACGTGCCGCTCGACGGTGCTGCGTTCCAGTGCGGTCAGCGAGAACTCCGCCGCCACCGCGATGAAGGTGCCGGCGGTCAGCGCCACGACGGCGAGCAGACCGAGCACGCTCAGAACGATTCCGGTCACCTACGCGCTCCAAGGCAACGTGGGACCGGGTTGGTATGCCAGCCAGGGCCAGACCCCATGGGGACGGCTCAACTCCTCATGACTAAGTACGTGAACAGCCAGACGAGTCTAATTGTGGGCAGTGGAGGCCCTGAGCACCACCTCGCCCGCTACCCGGACGGTGCGGGCCTCGTCACCACCAGCGTCCAGCACGAGACCTGCGGCGATCTCGCCCATCTGCTCCAAGGGCAGCCGCACGGTCGACAGCGCGGGCACCGTGTCGCGCAGCGTCGGGATGTCGTCGAACCCGGCGATCGACATGTCCTCCGGCACCCGCACGCCGCGTTCGCGCAGCGCGGCCATGGCGCCCATCGCCATCACGTCCGTCACGGCGAACACGCAGGTAACGCGCGACTTCGAGCTCAAAAGCTGCAGAGCAGCCTCGTAGCCGCCGTCACGGGTGAACGCCCCGTTGATCACCACCGGCGGTGCGACACCGGCGTCGGCGAGACCGGCCTTGAAGCCCGCGAGCCGGTCGCGGGCCACCACGAGTTCGGAAGGTCCACCCAATACGGCGAACTTCTTGTGGCCGAGCTCCGCCAGCGAGCGAGCCAACGCCCGGCCTCCCGCGCGGTTACCGGGCACGACCGTGTCGGTACCGAGCTTGGCCTGCGACACGCACGCGACCCGCCCGCCCTGCTCGGTGAACGCGTCGATCTCGGCGGCGAGCCGGGACTGCGCCACACGGTCCGTGGTGCGCGAACCGGCCAGCACGACCGCACGGGCCCGATGCGCACGCAACGTGGAAAGCAGTTCCACCTCACGCTCGGGACGGCGCCCGGTCGTGCCCAGGACGACGACGAGCCCGGCCTCCTCGGCCACCCGCGTCACCCCCGCCGCGATGCAGGAGAAGTACGGGTCGGTGATGTCGTGCACCACCAGCCCGACGAGCGAGCTCGAGTTGCGGGCCAGCGCCTGCGCGGACGCGTTCGGTACGTAACCGAGCTGCTCCGCTGTGCGCAGGACGCGGTCGCTGAGCTCCTCGCTGACCTGTCGCGTGCTGCCGTTGAGCACGCGCGAAGCGGTCGCCAGCGACACACCCGCCTGCTTGGCCACCTCAGCGAGCGTCACCTGTCGTGCGGACACGACCACCTCCGTCAACGTGCATGTGAGCGCTGAGACTAACTCGCGCGGAGGTTGACGGCCGTCAACTACCGCGATTAGCGTGGCGGGAAAGCGCTTTCCAGCGCTGCTACCAGGGAGGTGCGATGGCGGTTCGGACCATTGGAGTGGCGGTCAACGGCGTCACCGGACGGATGGGATATCGCCAGCACCTGGTCCGGTCCCTGCTCCCGCTGCGCGAGGAGGGCGTGCGGTTGCCGGACGGGACCGTGCTCAAGGTCGAACCGGTGCTCGTGGGCCGCAACGCGGACAAGCTCAAGGAGATCGCGGAACGGCACGACCTCGCGCGCTGGACCACGGACCTCGACGCCGCGCTGGCCGACCCGTCGGTCGAGATCTACTTCGACTCGCAGGTCACGTCGAAGCACGTCGAATCGATCACCAAGGCCCTGGAAGCCGGTAAGCACGTCTACACCGAGAAGCCGGTCAGCGAGACCGTCGACGAGGCGCTGCAGCTCGCGAAGCTCGCCGACGAAAAGGGCCTCAAGCACGGCGTGGTCGCGGACAAGCTCTACCTGCCGGGCATTCGCAAGCTCAAGCGGTTGATCGACGGCGGCTTCTTCGGCCGGATCCTCAGCGTGCGCGGGGAGTTCGGCTACTGGGTCTTCGAGGGCGACTGGCAGCCAGCGCAGCGCCCCAGCTGGAACTACCGGCAGGAGGACGGCGGCGGCATCGTCATCGACATGTTCTGCCACTGGAGCTACCTGCTCCACAACCTCTTCGGCCGCGTTGAGGCGGTGACCGCCAAGGCCGTCACGCACATCCCGACGCGCTGGGACGAGCAGAACAACGCCTACGAGGCCACCGCGGACGACGCCGCGTACGGGATCTTCGAGATCGAGAACGGCGTCATCGCCCAGATCAACTCGTCCTGGTGCGTGCGGGTGCGCCGCGACGAGCTCGTCGAGTTCCAAGTGGACGGCACCGAGGGGAGTGCGGTCGCGGGGCTGCGCGAGTGCTTCGTGCAGCCCCGCGCCGCCACGCCGAAACCGGTCTGGAACCCGGATCTCCCGGTCACGCACCCGTTCCGCGAGCAGTGGCAGCAGGTGCCGGACAACGAGGAGTTCGACAACGGCTTCAAGGTGCAGTGGGCCGAGTTCCTGCGGCACGTCTACCAGGGCACGCCGTTCCCGCACGACTTCCGCGCTGGCGCACGGGGCGTCGCGCTGGCGGCCGCCGGGCTGCAGTCCTCTTCGGAGGGTCGTCGCGTGGAGATCGGGAATGTCTAGCCAAGATCAATGTGAGCGCATCGTGTTCGCCGCAGCACACGTTGTTGCGAAAGACGAGCGGACGGTCGACTGGGACGCGACTTTGGCGTTCCGGCACCACCTCTGGTCGCACGGCCTGGGTGTCGCGGAGGCGATGGACACGGCGCAACGCGGCATGGGCCTCGACTGGCCGACCGCCGCCGAGCTGATCCGCCGCAGCGCTGCGGAGAAGGCCGGTCGGATCTGCGCAGGCGTTGCCACCGACCACCTCACCGGTGAAGTCGACCTGGACGACGTGTTGAAGGCGTACCTCGAACAGCTCGACATCGTGCAGGAGGCGGGCGCACAGCCCGTGCTCATGTGTTCACGTCAGCTCGCCGCGTGCGCGCGCGGCCCCGAGGACTACGAGAAGGTCTACGGGACGTTGCTCGACCGCGTGAGCGAACCGGTGATCCTGCACTGGCTCGGCACCGCGTTCGACCCGGCGCTGGCGGGCTACTGGGGCGCGGCCGAGGTCGACCAGGCCACCGACAACTTCCTCGCGATCATCGCGGCCCGTCCGGACAAGGTCGACGGCGTGAAGGTCTCGTTGCTCGACGCGGACCACGAGATCGGGCTGCGCCGCAGGCTGCCGGCCGGAGTTCGCTGCTACACCGGCGACGACTTCAACTACCCGGACCTGATCGCGGGCGACGCCGAGGGCTACAGCGACGCGTTGCTCGGCATCTTCGACCCGATCGCACCTGTGGCTTCGAAGGCGCTGAAGAAGCTCGCCGAGGGTGACACCGACGAGTTTCACCGGATTATGGCGCCGACGGTTCCGTTGTCCCGCCATTTGTTCAGCACGCCGACCTACTACTACAAGACCGGCGTGGTTTTCCTGGCGTGGCTGGCTGGGCACCAGGACCAGTTCCTGCTGCTCGACGGCCTCGAAACCGCCCGCAGCGTCGAGCACCTGGCCGAGGCGAAACGGCTCGCGGAGATCGCGGGCGTCATCGAACCCGAGTTCGCGGAACGGCGGTGGCAGCAGTGGCTCGCCTCTCGCTGAACCAGGCGACGATCAAGCGCGCGACGGTCGTCGAGGCCGTCGAGGGCTGCGTGCGGCACGGGATCTCGTCGATCGGGTTGTGGCGCGAACCGGTCGCGGACCACGGCCTGGAGCGCACCGCGAAGCTCGTCGCGGACGCGGGCCTGCGGGTGTCGTCGTTGTGCCGCGGCGGGTTCCTGACGGCGGTCGACAACCGCGCCGCGCTGGACGACAACCGGCGCGCGATCGAGGAAGCGGCGACGTTGCGGACCGACACGCTGGTGATGGTCGTCGGCGGCGTCGCTGGCGACAAGGACCTCATCGGCGCACGTCAGCGCGTTGCGGATGCCATCGCGGAACTGTCCGTTGAGGCAAAAGCGGCGGGCGTGACGCTGGCGCTGGAACCGATGCACCCGGTGTTCTGCGCGGACCGCGGCGTGTTGTCGACGTTGGCGCAGGCGCTGGACATCGCCGAGAAGCACGAGTCGGTCGGTGTCGTCGTGGACGCGCTACATGTGTGGTGGGACCCGGACCTCGACGCGCAGATCGTGCGCGCGGGGGAGTACATCGCGTCGTACCAGGTGTGTGACTGGCTCACGCCGGTGCCGGCGGACGTGCTGCTGGGCCGCGGTTATCCCGGCGACGGCGATATCGATCTGGATCGGTTGACCAGGCAGGTCGCCGCGACGGGCTATGCCGGTGACATCGAAGTGGAGATCTTCAACGCCGACATCTGGGCGGCGGACTTCGACGAGGTGATCGAGGAGGTTTCGCGGCGGTACCACTCCATTGTGGAACCGGCGCTGTAGAACAACGCGGGGAAGCCGGTCGTCGACGGCGGCGACGACCGACCCCGGCGTTGGTATGTATATATCCGAAAACCAGAGGTCTTTGGTCCAGTTTTCAGATAAATCTCAGGAATCAGCCGCCGTTGACCATCCTGTAAACCTTTGCACGATGTTTCGGCTTCGTGGTCGTGATCTTGATGACCGCGTCGAACATGGACCGTCCGAGCTCGGCGCGAGCTGCGACAGCAGGGTGCGTGGTGCTGAAGTCCTGGTCGTTCTGCGCCTTGTCACCGGCGAACGTGCCGGACGCGAACATCGAGTAGATCAGGATTGCCCGATTGTCCTCGCTGAACATGATCCCGGCCTCGTTTCGGCCGTCCTCGAACCAGCCGGCCTTCGTGGCGACGCGCAGCCGCTCGTTGGTCGTGAGGTTCAGCCGGACGCCGTCGGTGAAGCTCGCCGTGGCCCGCAGGATGTTGAGCAGGTAGGCCGTCGACGCCGCCGACAGGAGCTGTCCGTCGACCAGCTTCTGCAGCAACGTGTGCGTCTCGCGCGCCGTCGTGGTGCCGAGGAAGAACCGGTTCGGGTTGGTGACCGGCACGACCTGCGTGTGCACGAATCCCTTGTCCCGCAGGATCTGGTTCAGCTCGAGCGCCGGCACGACCAGGCCGCACAGCCGGACCGCGGTGTTGTCGGAGACGGTGAGCAGGTTCGCGAGCGCGTGCCCGATGGTGACCTCGCTCGGGTACGCGCCGTCGAGCGCGAAGATCCCGTCGGTGTCCTGGATGACGATCGCGGAGGACACGGTGACCGTCTGGTCGAGCTTGATCAGCCCTCGGTCCACCTTGTCCAGCACGGCGACCGCCACGGCGATCTTGTTGACGCTGTAGGCCTCGACGACCGTGTCGGCGTTCTCGTCGACCGCGGACTTCGTGGTGCCGTCGAGGTCGGCGATCGTGATCAGCGACGACCAGGTGCCCCGCGCCTTGCGGGTCTGCCGCCGGTAGATCTGCGCCACGCGCCTGCGTGACCGGTCGGCGGTGGTCGGTGACCGTTCGATCTCGACCTCCGCGTCTTCCTGTGCCTGTGCTGCTCCGTTGGAGCCGAGCACGGCCGTCGCGGCCGCGACGGTTCCCAGCCCGAACACGGACCTGCGGTTCAAAGTCATGCACAACATCAAAACAGGCGCCACTGACAGTTCACTGACTAGGGTTGGCGATCATGGAACAGGTCTTCGTGGTGACCGGTGCTTCCCGCGGCATCGGGGCAGCTACGGCGGCGTTGGCGGCCGATGCCGGCTACCGCGTCGTCAGGGCGTCCCGGTCTGCCGAAGAATCTGTCGGGGACCGCGGGTGGGACGCGAAATGCGACGTCTCGTCGTGGGAGTCCGTGCAGGACCTCATGTCTCGGGTGGAATCCCGATGGGGCCGGATCGACGTGGTCTTCGCGAACGCCGGCGTCTCCGTGGACACTTCGTTCGTTTCGGACGCCGGCGCGAAGCCGACCGAGTGGACGGACATGGTGGTCACGAACGTCTGCGGACCGGCTTTCACGGCTCGTGCGGCGATGCCCGCGTTGCTCCGGTCCGGCGGACACCTGGTGCTGACCGGGTCGGCGGCCGGGCGCGGGGTGCGGCCAGGCAACTTGTATTCGGCGACGAAGTGGGCGATCACCGGGCTGGCGCAGGCGATCCGGGCGGAAGCGGTGGGCACGGGCGTGCGGGTCACCGTCGTCCAACCCGGACTGGTCGACACCGACGCCATTCCGGCGTCGCGGGCCGCTGACCCGAAGCTGGCGCCGGAAGACGTTGGCAGGGCGGTGCTTTACGCGGTGTCGCAGCCGTCCACGGTGGACGTGAACGAGATTCTGATCAGGCCAACCGGGCAGGCCGCGCACCGCTGAGCCCTGTCAGGAGCTGACCTTCGCCGGCACGATGTTGTGCCACCGGTTGAAGACGTTGCTGGGGTCGTACTCGGCCTTGATCGCGGTGAGCCGGTCGTAGTTCTGCCGGCCGTAGCCCGCGACGACGCGGTCCATGCCCTCGTCGCCGATGAAGTTGAGGTAGACCGCGCCTGTGGACCACGGCGCGAGCACGTCGCGGAGGTGGTGCGCCCAGTCCCGAGCCCGCTGGTCGTCCGCCGGGTTCTCCCACAGCCCCAGCGGGTGCGCGACCCACGGCGTGTCGCGGTTGGCCATCGGCCAGTCGGCGGCGTTGCGGGCGACCGCGCCGCCCCACGGGATCATGCCGTGCTGGGAGGGGGACGGGGTGATCATCCGTTCGGCGGCGGCGCAGAACGCGCGCACTGCCTCGTCCGGCAACGACCGCAGGTACTCGGCGGACCAGTAGTTCCGGTAGCCGGGCGGATCGTCCAACATGGACTGCAGGTCGGCGTAGGGGATGTCGGTCAGCACCAGTGCGCGCGGCTCCAGGGCCGTCAGAGGGGCGATGAGGCTTTCCAGTTCCGCGGCGGTGCCCAGGTACGTCACGAGAACACCGCAACAGAGCTTGCCGACGAGCTCGGAGGGTACGAAGTCCTCCGGCGGCCCGGTCAGGTAGATCGCGCCGCCACCGGCCTCCTCCGGCGCGCTCTCCACGAAGTCGCGGAAGGCGCAGGTGGCGGCTTCACCCTCGTCCGCCGGCCACAGCATGAGCGCGATGGAGAACTCCGGCAGCGGGTGCAGCCGGAACGTGAACGACGTGGCCACGCCGAAGTTGCCCCCACCGCCGTGCAACGCCCAGAACAGGTCGGGGTGCTCGGTCTCGCTCGCGGTCACCGTCCTGCCGTCGGCGAGCACCAGGTCGACCGCGAGCAGGTTGTCGCACGCCAGCCCGCACTTGCGCTCGATCCAGCCGGACCCGCCACCGAGCGTCAGCCCGCCGACACCCGTGGTGGAGACCCTGCCGCCGGTCGTGGCCACCCCGAACGGTTGCGCGGCCCGATCGAACACCGCCCACGTGGCGCCGCCGCCGACCACGGCGCTGCGGGCGTCGGGCGAGATCGAGACGCCGTTCATCCGGCGCAGGTCCAGCACGAGCCCGTCCTGCACGAGGCTCGCGCCCGCGACGCTGTGGCCACCGCTGCGGACCGCAACCGGCATGCGCTTCTGTTGCGCGAACGCGAGTGCTTCTTGCACGTCAGCGGTGTTCTCGCACTGGGCGATCACCGCCGGTCTCGTCTCGATGGCGCTGTTGAAGACGGCTCGCGCGGCCTCGTACGCCTCGTCGTTCGGGGTGAGCAGGGTGCCGGAGAAGTTTTCCATGCCTGGCCCTCCGTGGGTGACTGGTGTCACACAGGTTGCGCCGTCTGGCGGATGCGCGCTCGTCCAGTAAGAACTCCCTAAGGTTCAGCTCTCGCTGAGCACCTCGGAGCATCGCTGCAGGAGCGCGCGTAGCTGCGCGCGCTCTTCTTCGGTGAACGCGTCGGCCAGCTTCTGCTCCACCGCAACAGCACCCTTGTCGGCCTTGCGGAACGTCGCGTAGCCCGCCTCGGTCAGCCGGTTCTCCAGAACGTTGCGCTGCCACTGGTGCGGTGTGCGCTCCACAAGGCCCATGGCGACCAGGTTTTGCAGGATCGTCGTCATCGTCTGCGGCGTGACCAGGCACAACCGCGCGAGTTCCGCTGCGGGGGCGCCGGGGTGGTCGCTCAGCGCCAGCAGGGCCGAGTACTGCGGCACGGTCAGGCCCGCCGGCTTCACCGCGGCCGCCTTCGCGGTCATCAGCTCCAGCTCGGCGCGCTTGATGTCTCCGCCGATCCGTTCGCTGCTGCGCATCCGCTCATCGTAGGAGTGTGGTAAGAGTATTGATAGTTATCAGAACTCTGATAGCTGTCAGAGCTCTTACTGGAGGGCAGACATGCGCATCGCGCTTGCCGTCATGGCGGCGTTGTTGCTGTTCACGGGCACGGCGGTGGCCGCGCCCCGGCACATCGAGGGGATGTCGCCGTCGCTGCACCCCGAGGGCGTGCAGTGGGATCCGTCGCGCGGCCAGTTCCTGGTCAGCTCCGTGCGCCACGGCACGGTGTCGCTGGTTCGCGCGGATGGCAGTGTTCGGCCGTTGGTCACGGGCACGAAGATGGTGTCCACGTTCGGCATCCAGGTGGACCGCGGCCGGCTGCTCGTCGCGTACGGGGACATCGGCTTCGGCGAACGGTCGGTGCCAGGCCAGTCCGGGCTCGGGGTCTTCGACCTGCGCACCGGGCGTCCGATCAAGTTCGTGGACGTGCCCAACGGTGCCAACGACGTGGCGGTCGACCCGGTCGGCAACGCCTACGTCACCGGGCCGGCGGGCGACACCATCTGGAAGGTGTCACTCGGGGGCGAGGTCTCGGCGTTCGCTGCGGACCCGCGGCTCGCGGCGGCCATCGGCAACAACGGAATCGTCTGGGACCCCAGGGGATTCCTCGTCACGGGCAACTACACCGACGGCACGTTGTTCAAGGTCACCCGTGGGCTCGTCCAGGAGCTGCCCGCACCGAAACTGGTGGGCGCGGACGGGTTGACGCTGACCCGCGACGGGCTCGTGGTGGTCACCAACAGTCTTGGTGCGCCTGGGAAGAACGCGGTCACCGTGCTCGACACCCGCACTTGGAAGGTGAAGTCCCAGCGTGAGTGGAAGACCGCGCCGACCACGGCAGCTCGCACGCCGCACGGCACCTATGTGCTGAGCGGCTACCTGGACGTGCTGCTCAAGGGGGAGCGCACGGACGAGTTCAGCCTCGACCGATGAACTCGACCAGCAGCCGGTTCACCTCGTCCGGCCGCTCCAGGTACCCGATGTGCCCGCACCCGGCGACCTCGGCGTAGCGAGCACCGGGGATCGCGTCCGCCACCTCGCGTGACAGGCGGGGTGGCAGGACGAGGTCGTCGGCGAACCCGATCACCAGCGAGCGCACCGAAATCCCGCGGTAAGCCTCCAGGCGCGGCTCGTGGTCGCTCAACGCGAGCTGCGCGCGTTCGCCGGGGCCGATGGAGGAGCCGCCGAACTCGTACATCTCCAGCCAGTCGCACGCGACGACAGGATCGGCCAGCGTGGCGGGGGAGAGGTTCCGCATCACCGAGGCCGCCGCGTAGAACGACGGCGGCACCTCGACGCCCTTGTCGTACAGGTCCATCAGGCTGCGCGACCACGCCTGCTGCACCGGTTCGGGACGGCCGGCGGTCGCCATCATCACCGCGGAACGCACCAAAGCAGGGTGGGCCAACGCCAGCTCCTGCGTGACGCGAGCGCCGAGCGAAGTGCCGATCACGTGGGCCGGGCCGCCGAGATGGGTGATGAGCGCGGCGGTGTCGGCGACCATGTCGTGGATCGTGAAGCCGTCGGCGCACTCGGACGACGGCTTGATGCCGCGGTTGTCGAAGTAGGCGACGCGGTAGCCGGCCTGCACCAGCGCGGCCACCTGGTGCGTGCGCCAGACGCGGCCCGGGCTGCCGGTGCCCATGACCAGCACCACCAGCTCGCCGGTGCCCTCGGTCTGCACGTTCAGCTCGATGCCGTTGAGCGGGATGATCGCCATACCCAAGATCCTAGAAGCGGCACAAAGGCCGAATAACAGCCTCGTGCGTGGGATAACGCGCGCACAGGTCGTCCGCGTGGCCGAACGAGACGATGTCGTCGGTGTACGGCGGCACCACCACCGTGCCGACCAACGACCAGTCACCGGCCGGAGCGCTGCCCTGCCACACGCCGGCGGGCACGACCACCTGCGGGTTGGTGGCGGACAGCAAAGGCTGGGACACCGAACCGTCCGGGAAGAGCAGCACCATCTGCAACGGCGACCCGGCGTGGAAGTTGTAGATCTCCAAGTGCGACAACAGATGCATGCCCGAGAAGTCCGGCGACTGCAGCAGGTACGCGATCGCGGACGCCTCGGCGGACCGGTGGGTCTGCGCGAAGTAGCCGCCCTCGACGGGGAGCTCCTGCATGCCCAGCGAGGAAATCAACTGCTCAGGGGTCACGTCATCTCCGGAAGCGGTGAACCGTGCACGACGACCATGCCCTTGCCGAGCCGCTTCGCCGTGTACATCGCGGCGTCCGCGGCACCGAGCACGTCGTCGGCCGTAACAACAGGATCGTAGGAAAGCCGTTGCGCCACACCGATACTGGCGTGCACGTGATGAACGCGGCCGTGCACCTCGTGCGGATGTGACAACGCGCCGAGCAACCGCGCGCCGATCTCGTCCGCATCGCCGCCGTCGACCAGCACGCCGAACTCGTCGCCGCCGAGCCGGGCGACTGTGTCGTCCGGTCGCACCGAGTTTTCCAGCCGCGCCGCCACGTTCCGCAGCACGATGTCGCCCTCGGCGTGGCCGAACCCGTCGTTGACCGCCTTGAACCCGTCGACGTCGATGAACAAGAGGATCAACGGCCGCGAACGATCCCGGACCGCCAAAGCACAATCCAACCGGTCGCGGAACAGCGAACGGTTCGCGACGCCCGTCAACGGGTCGTGCGTCGCCTCGTGCCGTAGCTGTTCGCGAGAGACACGGAGCTGGTCCATCAAACGGACGTTGTCCATCATCGTGAGCAACTGACGCACGATCACGAGGCACACGACGGCAAGGCCGACGTAGATCTCCACCGGGTTGAGGCGGCCGCCGGTCGCCGTGTTCCACATGATGAAGAGACCAGTGATCGCCAGCGGCAGGTACGGCACGAGCAGATGCAGCAGGTCGGCCATGCGCATGCGGCCGGACGACGGTTCGCGGTTGCGTGACGGTGCCAGCGCGCTGAGGAAGAAGAAGGCCGGGCACAGCATGAAGCCGATGTCCGCGGTCGCCGGGATCGCCGTGATGCCCTTCGAGATGTAGAACGCGAACACCCAGCCCGACGACGACTGCGCGACACCGGCCAGTGCCACGAAGAACATCGGCCACTGACGCACGGACTGATGCGTCCACGACATCACGACGATGGCTACGAGCAGCACGAGGTATGCGGCGGGATGTGCGACCACCGTGGCGAAACCGGGGCCAGAGGTCGCCCACGCGCGGGTCAGCGACTCCAGCGCCGACACCCACGTCAGCACGAACAGCGACCCGATCACGATCAGCCCGTCGAGCACCACGACCGTGCGGCTGCGGTAGTTGGGCAGCAGATCGTCGGCGCGGCGTTTCTGCGCTTCCACGACCACGGCGGCCAGGCACAGCACCGGCACCAAGGTGAACCCGAGCGGCGCGATCGTGGACGTCGGCAGCTGCACGCCCATGATCTGCTGACCCCAGATCCACGCGGACAGCCCGACGGTGAGGCTCGCCATGGCCGCCGTCATCCAACGGTTGCGCAACCGCCAGTAGGCGACCAACGCCGCCACGGCGAACACGAGCTGCACGACCTTGTCGATCGCGAGGCCGACCTCACGCGGCGCGGCGAGCGCGGTGAGGATGGTGATCGTCATGAAGGTGCCGACGCACCCCACAACGAGCCAGAACCTCTTCACCGCGTCTCCTGTGATCGAAACCCGACCACCGTAGTGATGGCGACGTGGACTTGTCGAACTGTGTCGAACACGTGTCGGTGCAAGTCCCTCACGAGTGCACCGGATATGGTTCGAACTGTTGTTCGTTCGGCGATCCGGGGAGCTGTTGTGCGGGTGTTCGGGGTCGACCCCGGTCTGACCAGGTGCGGCTTCGGCGTCGTCGACGGCGGGCCTGGCCGGACCGTGCGCGCCGTCGCCGTCGACGTACTGCGCACGCCCGTGGACGCTCCTCTGTCCGTGCGTCTCCACGAGTTGTACATCGGCGTTGCGGAATGGCTTGATCGCTACCAGCCGAACGTCGTCGCCATCGAACGCGTTTTCGCGCAGCACAACGTCCGCACCGCGATGGGGGTCGCGCAGGCTTCCGGCGTGGTGGCGTTGGCTGCGGCGCAACGGAACCTGCCGGTCGAGTTCCACACGCCGTCCGAGGTGAAGGCCGCCGTCACGGGGTCGGGCCGCGCGGACAAGGCGCAGGTGACCGCGATGGTGACGAAGCTGCTCGGGCTGAAGGTGGCGCCGAAGCCGGCCGACGCGGCGGACGCGCTGGCGCTGGCCATCTGCCACCACTGGCGCGCACCGATGCGCAACCGCATGGAGGAAGCGCAGGCCAAGGCCGCCGAGCTGGCCCGCATCCACAAGGCCCGGCTCGCCGAAGCCGCCAAGCGCACGAACTAAGGTCCAGCACGTGAAGTCCGGAGGAACCAGGTGATCTCGTCACTGCGCGGCCAGGTGCAGCACGTCGGCCTCGACCACGCCGTCGTCGAGGTGGGCGGGGTGGGCTTCGCCGTCCAGATGACCCCGAGCACGCTCGCCACCCTCCGCCGCGGCGAGGAGGCCAGCCTCGCCACCACGCTCATCGTCCGCGAGGACTCGCTGACGCTGTTCGGGTTCGCCGACGCCGAAGCCCGCGAGCTCTTCGGGCTTCTCCAGACGGTCAGCGGCATCGGCCCGCGGATCGCGCTGGCGACGCTCGCCGTGCTGGAACCGGACAAGCTCCGGCACGCGCTCGCCGAAGGCAACATCACCGTGCTGACGCAGGTCCCGGGCATCGGCAAGAAGGGCGCGGAACGCCTCATCATCGAGCTCCGCGACAAGGTCGGCGCCCTGCCGACGCCCACGATGCCCGCGCACAGCCAGACGCGTGACCACGTGGTCGAAGCGCTGCTCGGCCTCGGCTTCCCGGCCAAGTCGGCGGAAGCCACCGTCGACAGCGTCCTCGCGGACAACCCGGACCAGTCCACGTCCGCCGTCCTGCGCCGGGCGCTCGCGACCCTGGGGCGCAAGTGACCGAGGACGAGCCCAAGGACGAACTCAGCCCCTTCGCCGCGCCCGCCGAGCGCGACCTCGAGACCAGCCTCCGACCGGCCGACCTGCACGAGTTCGTCGGCCAGCAACGCGTGAGAGAACAGCTCGAACTGGTCCTGCACGGCGCCATGCGTCGCGGCACGGCACCGGACCACGTGCTGCTCAGCGGCCCTCCCGGCCTGGGCAAGACCAGCTTGGCCATGATCATCGCCAAGGAGCTGAACTCAGCCATCCGCATCACCAGCGGCCCGGCCCTGGAGCGTGCGGGCGACCTGGCCGCGATGCTGTCCAACCTCGTCGAAGGCGATGTGCTGTTCATCGACGAGATCCACCGGATGGCCCGCCCGGCCGAGGAGATGCTGTACCTCGCCATGGAGGACTTCCGCGTCGACGTCGTCGTCGGCAAGGGCCCAGGAGCGACCAGCATCCCGCTCGACATCGCGCCGTTCACGCTGGTAGGAGCCACGACGAGGTCCGGAGCGCTGACCGGGCCGCTGCGGGACCGCTTCGGCTTCACCGGCCACATGGAGTTCTACAGCGCCGACGAGCTGGACCTCATCGTGAAGCGCAGCGCCAAGATCCTCGGCGTCGACCTGCACGACGACGGCGCGAGCGAGATCGCCGGCCGGTCACGCGGCACACCCCGCATCGCGAACCGGCTGCTGCGCCGCGTCCGGGACTTCGCCGAGGTCAGGGCCGACGGCAGGGTCACGGAAGAGATCGCGAAGCAGGCGCTGAAGGTCTACGACGTCGACGAGCTCGGCCTCGACCGGCTCGACCGCGCGGTCCTGCACGCCCTGGTCAAGAGCTTCAACGGCGGCCCGGTCGGGGTGTCAACGCTCGCCGTCGCGGTCGGTGAGGAGCCGACCACGGTGGAAGAGGTGTGCGAACCGTATTTGGTGCGGGCTGGCATGCTGGCCCGGACACCGCGCGGCCGAGTGGCGACGCCGGCCGCGTGGCACCACCTGGGGCTGGAACCGCCCGCCGGTGATCAACTGTGGTGACCTGGCACAATCGGTGAAAGCACCTGGACATATCGGATGTGCGTCGAGGCATGTCCACTGATCGGAGAATGATGGACATCGGTTCTTTGATGTTTCCGTTGCTGCTGGTTCTGCTGGCAGTGCCGCTGTTCCTCAGCGCGCGCAAGCAGAAGCGGGCGATGGCCGAGCAGCAGAAGCTGCAGAGCTCGCTCGCTCCGGGCGACAAGGTCATGACCACGTCTGGCCTGTACGGCACCGTCGCCGACGCGAGCCACGACACCACCATCGACATCGAGATCTCCGAGGGTGTCGTCACGCGCTGGCTGCGCGCGGCCATTCGCGAGAAGGTCGACGAGAAGGCCGCCGAGGCGAGCGAGGTCATCGCCAAGGACGACGACGAGGCCGAGGAGCAGCCGACCACCGCACAGGTCGCCGAGCCCCTGGACCACAACGCCAAGAAGTAACTGCATAGGCTTGCACTCCTGGAGTTGGCAACTGTGAAATCCGCCAACTCCAGGTAGTGACGCCCAGCTCACGCGGCGCGCGTTACGCTGCGCGCTCGGAAACCATCGCTACTAGGAGACGGACGGATCGTGGCACCTCCGGCCGGGCAAATTCGCCCTGCGAAGTACTTGGCGAGTTTTGTCCTCATCGTGGTCGCTCTTTACGCCCTGGTGTTCTTCACCGGGAACGGTTCGGCCAAACCCAAGCTCGGTATCGACCTCCAGGGCGGCACCATCGTCACGCTGACCGCGCGTCAGGAAGACGGTGCCCAGCCCAGCGAGGAGGCGCTGAACCGCGCGCGTGACCTCATCGAGGTGCGCGTCAACGGTCTCGGTGTCTCCGGTGCCGAGGTCGTGCGCGACGGCATCAACCTGACGATCACCGTGCCCGGCGCGGACAGCGAAGGCGCGAAGGGCCTCGGCCAGACCGCCCGCCTGTCGTTCCGCAAGGTCCTCGGCCAGCCGATCCCGGCCGCCGCTGCGCCCAACACCGAGGCGCCGTCGTCGAGCACCCCGCCGTCGAGTGGCGCGAGCACGCCGCCGTCCTCCGGTCAGACCGCCTCGCCGCCGTCGAGCGGCGCCCCCCAGGGCCGCCCCGCTCCGAACCTGGCCGCGCAGCCGTCGAGCACCCCGCCGTCCTCCAACGCGAGCACGCCGCCGACCACGCCGTCCGCCCCCTCCAACGTCGACCCGAAGCTGGCGAAGGAGATCCAGGAGGCCAAGGCGCTGCGCCAGGCCACGGACCAGCAGATCCTGCAGCAGGCCGCGCTCATGCTGGACTGCACGAAGCCGGACCCGTTGCGCGGCAACGACGACCTGGACAAGCCGCTCGTCACCTGTGGCGAGAAGGGCGCGTACAAGTACATCCTGGCGCCGGTCAACCCGCCCAAGGAAGACACCCAGACCAAGGCGGACGACTTCTCGACCTACTCCCGCCTGTCGGGTGAGGACATCAGCAACGCCGCGGCCAACAAGAACCCGAACGGCACCGGCTACGTCGTCAACCTCGACTTCAAGAGCGAGGGCGGCACGAAGTGGGGCAAGTTCACCGCCGCCAACGTGCAGCAGGCCGTCGCGGTCGTGCTCGACGGTGAGGTCATGTCCGCGCCGACCATCCAGTCGGCCATCACCGGTGGTTCCACCGAGATCAGCGGCAAGTTCACGCTGCCGGAGGCGCAGAGCCTCGCGAACACCCTGAAGTACGGCGCGCTGCCGCTGTCCTTCGACGCCTCCGAGGCGCAGACCGTCTCGCCGACGCTGGGCCTCGCCTCGCTGAAGGCCGGTCTGATCGCGGGTGGCCTCGGCCTTGCGCTGGTGTTCGTCTACTGCATGTTCTACTACCGCCTCCTGGGCATCCTGACGATCCTGTCGCTGGCGCTGTCCGGTGTGATCGTCTACGGCGTGCTGGTGCTGCTCGGCCGCTGGATCGGGTTCACCCTCGACCTCGCGGGCATCGCCGGTTTCATCATCGCGATCGGTATCACCGCCGACTCGTTCATCGTCTTCTTCGAACGACTGAAAGACGAAGTGCGTGAAGGCCGAACGTTCCGTTCAGCCGTGCCGCGCGCGTGGGTCCGTTCCCGCCGCACGATCCTCTCCGCCGACGCGGTCAGCTTCATCGCCGCCGCCGTGCTGTACGTGATCGCGGTCGGCCAGGTGAAGGGCTTCGCGTTCACCCTGGGCATGTCGACGGTCCTCGACCTCGTGGTCGTGTTCCTCGTGACGCACCCGCTGGTCGCGCTGGCCTCCAAGTCGAAGTTCCTCTCCAACCCGAAGCTGTCCGGCCTGGGCGGCGCCCTGCGCGAGGGTGCGTCCCACCGCGCCGGCATGTCCGGCAAGTCCGCCGCCGCGAAGGAGGCCTGACATGGGCAACGTGTTCACGCGCCTCTACGTGGGCAACGGCGCTTTCGACATCGTCGGCAAGCGCACCCGCTGGTACATCGTCTCGGGCATCATCCTGCTGGTCTGCATCGGCTCGATGGTGTTCAACCAGTTCAACCTGGGCATCGACTTCAAGGGCGGCACCAAGATCTCGATGCCGTCGGTCTCCGCCTCCGGGCAGACGATCTCGGTGGGCGCCGTCGAAGACGCCTTCGCGAAGGCCCTGTCGGGCAAGCGCCCGACCTCCGTGCAGGCCGTCGGCTCCGGTGACAGCGCCACCATCCAGATCAAGTCGAGCACGCTGACGATCAACGAGGTCGCCCAGCTCAAGGCCGGTCTCGCGCAGGACGCCAACCCGCGTGGCGGCCAGGGCGCGATCTCCGACAGCGCCGTGTCCGCGTCCTGGGGTGGCGAGATCAGCGTCAAGGCCCTGTGGGCCTTGTTCTGGTTCTTCGTCCTGGTGACGGTGTTCCTGGTGTTCTACTTCGAGTGGCAGATGGCCGTCGGCGCGCTCGTCGCCGTCTTCCACGACGTCATCATCACCGCGGGCGTGTACTCGCTCGTCGGCTTCGAGGTGACGCCGGCGACGGTCATCGGTCTGCTCACCATCCTCGGTTTCTCCCTGTACGACACGGTCGTCGTGTTCGACAAGGTCAAGGAGAACACCCGAGGCCTGCTGGGGCTGACGCGTCGCACCTACGCCGAGGCCGCCAACCTGGCGCTGAACCAGACCCTGATGCGCTCGATCAACACCTCGCTGATCGCGCTGCTGCCGGTCATCGGCCTGCTGGTCGTCGGCGTCGGCATCCTGGGCGTCGGCACGCTGCAGGACCTGGCGCTCGTGCAGCTCGTCGGCATGTTCGTCGGTGCCCTGTCCTCGATCTTCATCGCCACCCCGGTGCTGGTGGACCTGAAGATGCGCGACCCGAAGTACATCGCGCAGGCCAAGCGCGTGGCCTCCCGCCGCGCCAAGGCCTCCGGCCCGCAGACCGCCGAGGGCATCGAGTCGGTCGACGAGGACGCCCTCGCCTCCGACCTGCGCAAGGAAGAGGCGATGGCCGCCGCCGCAGCGGTGCCCCACCGCACCGCCAAGGCCGCGGACGCCCGTCGCCGCCCGACCGGAAAGCGTCAGCGTTGAAGTTGGAACCAGCTCTGGGACTGATGCGTGAGGTCCCCGACTTCCCCCAGCCGGGGGTCGTCTTCCGGGACCTCACGCCCGTCCTCGCCGACCCGGACGCCCTGCGCGCCGTGGTCGACGCCCTGCAGGACAAGATCGACGACAGCACCCAGGTGATCGCCGCCATCGAGTCGCGCGGCTTCCTCCTGGGTGCTGCCCTGGGCTACGGCTGGCGCTACGGCGTCGTGCCGCTGCGCAAGCCGGGCAAGCTCCCGGTCGTCGCCGACTCGGTGTCGTACGCGCTGGAGTACGGCACGGCGTCGCTGGAACTGCCCGCCGACGCCATCCAGCCCGGCCAGCGCGTCGTCGTGGTGGATGACGTGCTCGCCACGGGTGGCACCGCAGAGGCCGCCTGCACGCTCGTGGAGCGCGCCGGCGGCATCGTGACGGGTGTGTCGGTGGTGCTGGAGATCACGGCCCTGGGCGGCCGCTCCAGGCTCGCCGGGCGTGAGGTCAACGCGCTGCTCGCCGTCTAGCGTTGACCGGATAGTTCCCGCTCCACAGGACTTCTCGCGCCCCCGCGCCTCATGGTTGAGGCGCGGGGGCGCCCCCGTCTCACCGCGAATTCGCCCAGCGGTGCAGTCGTCGTGGTCTCCCCTTGCATCCTCTCTGTACCGCAATCGCACCGGCGGGTGTGACGGTTCTGCCGCGCGCATCTCCGTTCACCGGACCTTGTGTTGTGGGGAGGAATTCGGTCGTGACGTCCAAGGAAAGCCGGATAGGCCGGGCAGCGCTGTACGCCGCATCGGGTGGTCTTCTGACGCTGGCGTTCGGTGCCCTGGGTGCTCAGGAGGCGGAGGCCGCGCCGAAGCCGTCGAGCGCCAAGAGCACCCGCGCCGCTGCGCCGAAGGCCGTGAAGAAGGCTGCAGCCAAGCCGAAGCCGGCAGCGAAGAAGCCCGCGGCGAAGAAGCCCGCCGCGAAGAGCAAGCCGAAAGCCGCGCCGAAGAAGGCGGCACCGAAGCCGGCAGCGAAGCCCAAGGCAGCACTGAAGAAACCGGCGCCGAAGCCACCGGCACCGAAGCCGGCAGCGAAGCCCAAGGCAGCAGTGAAGAAATCGGCGCCGAAGCCACCGGCCTCAACGCCCAAGGCGTCCGCAACCAGGACGACGCCTCCGAAGCAGGGCGTCAAGCAGTCACCTTCGCGAGCGCTGACCTCGAAACCACGCCAGGCCAAGTCGCTGAAGCCCGCGCCGAAGCCCGTCGATGCGCGGAAGTCGACGCCCAAACCGGTGATGCGCTCCACAGCCCGGGCACCTGAGGCACCTCGTCCGCGGGTGGTACAGCGGCCGACCGACCCCCGTGCGCAACGCACGTCGTCGGTCAAGGCGCGTGACGGGGCGGCTGGCAAGATCGTGGCGAAGTCGGGGCTGCGCAAGCCTTCAGCCGGTGTCCCGCTGGCACAGCGGTTGTCCTCGCATGCTCGGCCTGCGGCCACGAGTCGTGGCGGTTCGCCGTCTGCGAGGTTGGGCCAGTCGGACAGCAGGCAGCCTGGGAACAGGGCCGCGCCCGCGGTGACGGACAAACAGCGTGAGGAACGGGAGCGCGCGCAGGCTCGGGCGCGGTTGTTGCGTGCCAATCCTGATGGTGCTCCGCGTCCGGCTCCGACTGCACAGGCAACCGCGCCCGCGATACCTCCTGCGCCACGTCACAGCCCCGCAGTGGGTGGCAAGGGCGGTGCAGGCACCCCTGTCGATCTGCGCAAGTTACGCGAACTCGGACGTGGCTCGGACCAACGACGCGAAGCCGAACAGCAGCGCCGAAAGGCCGAGGAGGTGCGGCGGCAGGCTGGGCCGCCGCCGGCGGTG
>NZ_QFWW01000035.1 GCF_003265345.1 Lentzea terrae
CACTACAACACTGAACGCGGTCACACCGCACTCGATGGCCACCCACCCATCAGCCGCGTTCAGTCACCAACCTCATGACCAAGTACAGCTAGCGGCGCGCCATCTCCTCGAGCCTGCGGATGCGGTCGGCGATCGGCGGGTGGGTCGAGAACCACTTCGCGAACTGTTCCCCCGAGCGGAACGGGTTCGCGATCATCAGGTGGCTCTGCGACACCACCTCCGGCTCCGGTGCGAGCGGCGCCGCCCGCGTCCCCAGCTCGATCTTGCGCAGCGCCGAGGCCAGCGCCAGCGGGTCGCCGGTGAGCTCGGCACCGGACTGGTCCGCCTGGAACTCGCGCGAGCGGCTCACGGCCAGGCGCACCACGGTGGCCGCGATCGGGCCGAGCAGCGCGATCAGCAGGAGCCCCAACGGTCCTGGGCCGTCGTCGTCATCGCCGCCGCCGAAGATTCCCGCCAGCAGCGCCAGGTTCGCGAGCATCGTGATCACGCCCGCGAGCGCGCCGGCCACGCAGCTGATCAGGATGTCGCGGTTGTAGACGTGCGCGAGTTCGTGGCCGAGGACGGCGCGCAGCTCGCGTTCGTCCAGCAGGTCCAGCATGCCGGTGGTGCAGCACACGGCGGCGTTGCGCGGGTTGCGGCCCGTCGCGAACGCGTTCGGTGCGATGGTCGGGCTCAGGTAGAGCCGCGGCATGGGCTGGCGCGCCTTCTGCGACAGCTCGCGCACGATCGCGTAGAGCACGGGCTGTTCGACCTGCGACACGGGGATCGCCCGCATGGCACGCAGGGCGAGCTTGTCGGAGTTGAAGTACGCGTAGGCGTTCACGCCCAAGGCCAACACCAGGCCGATGACCAGTGCCGTCCGGCCGAACAGACCGCTGATCACCACGATCAGCGCGCTCATCCCGCCGAGCAGCACGGCCGTCTTCAACCCGTTGAAGTGCTTGTGCACGGTTCCGCCTCCGGGTTTTACGTCCTACCTCTCAACGAACCAGGCCTCCTGCCAGTTCCGGTCGCCGTTTCCGGCGCGGCTTCCGCGGCCGGGTCGAGCGGTGGTGGCGGCGGAACCTTCTCGACCCACGTGGCCAGCACGTCGCGTTCGTGGACCAGTTCCGCCACGGCGCCGTCGCCGTCGATCGAGCCCGTGCCCGGATAGCCGAAGTCCGGCGCCCAGTGCAGGGCGTCGAACGGGCAGACCTCGACGCAGATGCCGCAGTACAGACATTGGCCGTAGTCGATCGCGAACCGGTCGAGCACGTTGCGGCTGCGCGGCCTCGCGCTTCCGGGCTGCTGCTCGACCTCGGTGTGCGACGTGATGTGGATGCACCAGTCGGGGCACTCGCGCGCGCAGATCATGCAGACCGTGCAGTTGGCCTCCAACAGCGCGATGACGCCTCTTGTGCGCGGCGGAAGGTTCGTCACGACGGCTCCTCTTCACGGCGCGGGCCCCACGACGGGTCCGGCACGCCAGGTGGTGCGGTGCGGCGGCGGCTCGGGGCGCTGGTGTTGTCCTCGCCCGGTTCGAGGCGGCCCGGCCACGGGCGCACGACGCGGGAGGCCAGCACGAAGTCCTTGCGCAGCGGGTGGCCCTGGAAGCTCTCGGGCAGCAGCAGGTGTTCGGGCTCGCCGTCCTGCACGGTGATCCCGAACATCTCGGCGGCCTCGCGCTCGTGCCACCGCGCGCCCTGCCAAAGGTGCGCGACGCTGGGCAGCCGGCCGGCCTCGTCGACCTCGGTCCGCAGCATCACGCCTTCGCGCGTCTGCGGGTTGATGACGTGCAGGAACACCGCGTGCCGCTGGCCGGACGCGCCCGGCCGGCCCGCGTCCTCGACGCCGAGCCAGTCGAACATCACGTAACCGCTGCTGTGGTGCTTGGTCGCGGTTTCCAGCCAGTCGGCGAGATCGACGTGGTGGATGGTCTGACCGAACGCGGTCTTTGGGGTCATGTGTTCACCAGCCCGTGGAGGGCCTTGAGGCCTTCGAGCAGCGCTTCCGGGCGCGGCGGGCAGCCGGGAACGGCGACGTGGACCGGCAGCGCCTGGTCGATGCCCTTGGTGACGCTGTAGGAGTCCCAGTACGGGCCGCCGGTGTTGCTGCAGGCGCCCACGGAGATCACGTAGCGCGGTTCGGGCATGGCCTCGTAACTGCGGATGACAGCGGGCAACATGACGTCCGTGACGGTGCCGGAGACGACGAGAACGTGCGCCTCGCCCGCGCCGTCGACCGGCGTGACGCCGAGGTCGGGAAGGCGGTCGAGAGCTGCCATCACTTCGACTCCGCAGCAGGCGAGCCCGAGTTCGAGGACGGTGACCCGGTAGGTGGTGCCCCAGTTCAAGACAACACTGTCCGGGCGTTCGGAAACGGTCACAACCAGCGAGGGTAATACTTGGGGGCCCACCAGCTTGCGCCTGGCGGACCCCCACCCCCCAATGATTCCCCCCGGAATCGGCTCCCACGCGTGGTCGCCGCAGATAGCTTTGTACACCGCGCCATAAGTGTCCAGAGATTTGCGAACAGGATCTGCAGATCATTTCTCTGCGAAATGCGGTCAAGTTCAGTTCAACTGATCGGTAGAACATCAGAGAGGGTTCCGATGTCCGGCTCGTCCCAGTTGGTGCTCCCCACGAGCACCTCCCTGCACCGCTTGCTGAACATGCCCGGCGCTCTCCTGGATACCACGCTGGACCAGCTCAGGACCCTGTTGACCGTTCACGAGACCCGTTCGGCGCTGCGGGCAGCACGGGCGTTGGGGCGCGAACAGTCGAGCGTGCAGAAGCAGCTGGACACGTTGAACAGGAACTTCCAGCAACTGTGCGGCGAACCGCTGGTGGTGAAGCAGGGACGCGGAAAAGACGTGCTGTTCACGCCGACTGGTGAGTCGCTCGTCGAATTGGCGCGGGACACGCTCGCGGAGTGGCTCGACGGAATTCACGAGTGCCGCCGCAAGCTCGGCACGACCGTCACCGTCGGCACGACGCGATACATGCTGGACACGCTCGCGAAGGCGTGGCACCACGTCGCCGACGAGTTCCGCGAGCGCGACGTGGACCTCAAGGTCGTGCACATCCGCACCAAGGACATCTGGGCGAAGCTCGAGACGCGCGAGGTCGACGTGGTGTGCGGCAGCGTCGTGACACGGGCCGGCGCCGGCTGGGAGCGCCCCGAGTTCGACGTGATCGAGTGGCGGCGCGGCGGGCTCGCGTTGCTCACGAACCTGCCGACGACGGTTGTCGGCGACCGCGTGCGGGTACCACAGCTGCGGTCGGTCCCGTTGGTCGTGCCGGGGGCGGGGCTGATCGCCGAGTTCCTGCGGGGCTGGTTCGGGCCGGACTACCGCCAGGGGCTCGACATCGCGGCCGAGATCGACGAGATCCAGTACGGCATCTCGCTGCTGCGCTCGAACCTCGTCCAGGGGGCCATGATCGTGACGTCTGGCTTGGGCGTGGTGGCGTCGAACAACGAACTCCGGGAGGGAGGCGGACTCCGCGTCGTGGAGCTCTCAGATGACTCGCTGGAGCGACTTGTGGGCGTTTTCGCCCGAACGGACGAGCTGTCGAAGCATCCGGCGGATCATCCGCTGAACCTGCTGTGGTCGGCCTTCAAAGCAGAAGCGCCCCGGCCGTAGCCGAGGCGCTCGCTGTTCCTTACTTCTTCGCGGGTGTCATGGCGTCGTGCTCAGGCCTCCGCTGTTCGACTTTGGGACGTTGCTGGGCTTTGGCCATCTTGGCCAGCCAGTTCGTCGCCTCCGAGCGGATCTTCGCCAGCTCGTCGTCGCGTGCCTGTTGCTCGTTCATCGGCCACTCCCTGCGTTCGGGGATCGCTTCGATGGGAGCACTACCGGGCGTGTACCCGCTAGGGCCGCCATGCTTGTGGGTGAACCTGATTGACAGCATCGCTCGCCGATAGGTTTCACGCACCCCGACACGGCGCGATTGGCGTCTTTAGTACCCCCGGTACCCGCCACCCAGGCCCATGCTGACCAGACCGGGGTGGTTGTGGAAGCCGCCGTAGCGCGCGTACGTGTAGCGCACGCCCGCGATGATGTTGTCGACCGGCGCGAGGATGTTGTCGTAGCCGGCCAGCTTGTAAGCGCGGAACGTCGGGTCGATGCACTGCATGAGGCCCTTGGACGGCGTACCGCGCAGCGCGTTGGAGTCCCAGTTGTTGACGGCGTTGGGGTTGCCGTTCGACTCCTTGATGATGATCGTGTAGATCTCGTCGATGCTGCTGTTGTCGATGTTCGTGCCGTTGGCCTGCAGGACCTTGATGGCTTCCTTGATCCAGCCCTCGATCTCGCGCTGCTTGGCCGGCTTGCGCATCTCGATCTGACGCTCGGCCTCGGCCTTCGCCGCAGCCTCGCGCTGAGCGTGCGCGTCCGCGGCGACCTTGCTGGCCTGCTCGAACGCCTGCTGCGCGTACATCTGCTGGAACTGCAGCAGCCGGCCGACCTGGTTGCCGGGGTTGACGTCGTGCACCGTCTGGATCGTCTTGGCCTGCTGGTCGGGGAGAGCGCCCAGCTCGGCCGCACCCGCGGCGAGTTCCGTCGAGGAGCCGCTGGTCGCGGCGTTGGCGATGGCTGCGGTGCCGGCAGCGACACCAGCTGCGACGACGATGGCGCTCACCCGGTGAGCGAGCGGGACCTTGTCGTCTTCGGCGCGATGCGCGCCGGCCTTCAGTTCTGCGTTGGGCACGACCGTGTACACGGTTCGGCCGGCGGCCTTGCTGTGCCGGGCCAAGGGGGAGCCTCCTGCGTCGGGGAGCTTGGCCACCAGACTTGCTCGGCGGGGGATTCCGGGCCGGACTTTGGACCCTATGTACTGCGGTTCCTGTGTCCTGCCGGTGACCAAACCGTTATCGGCGGGCGAGAACGTAACCTCGCGTCACGAGCGCAGGCAAGCTTGAGCGCCCGTTGGGTGACTCTCGTCACGTTTCCGATGAGTTGGACTATCCGTTGCTGACAGACAGTCAGCGAGCCGATTGCATCCTGCTTAAGTTCATCGTTGCCTCCTGACGAACTGGCGGAGCTGTCTGTTAGTTCGGTGTGAGCCCGGCTCTCGTTATGGGTTACCTCCACGACCACGCGATCGAGTGATGCCGTCACGCTTCGTAGTTGCATTGAGTTGTGTTGCGCTGACCTGCAGGTTCTTGATCGCTGGACAGCGTTTTCTGCGTCTCGAAGAGGGGTACGGAGCCGACGCCCTCGTGGTTCACTCGATGTTGTGGGTGATCAATCGGCGCGGTTCCGGGCTGCGCGGGAGGCCGTGCTTCAGGCGCGCCTTGAAGCCGCGCGCCCGTGGTGGCAACGCCGGCTCTTCTCGCTGCCCTCGCGCGCTTGGCACTCGTTCCGGCAGTGGGTCCGCGACGCCGACGCTCAGGAGGACGTAGCCGGGGCGTTCATCGAGTTCGCCGCGCTCGCGTTCGTGCTCGCCGTCGGGCTGCTCGTCGCTTGGGCGTGGCAGGAGGCGCCCGTGCCTACTGCGGTGCTGGTGGCGGGGGCTTTGGCGTTCCTCGGGTACGGCGGCGTGGAGTTCTTCCGCGAGCGCAGGCGGGGGCGGCTGACGGTGATCGCCGTGGGCGCCTTCGGCTTTGTTGCTCTGTGGGTGGTGCTGCCGTTGGTCGGCGCCCTGCCCTACTTCTTGTTGTACTGACGCCGCTGTTCCAGCGCCTTGACCGCCCAGTCCGGGCTGTCGAAGGGGCTCTCGTTGAAGGCGATGGCCGCATCCGGCTGGTGCCAGTGCACCAGGTTCACGACGGTCTGGAAGAGCTCGAGCAGTCCAGTCCCCTTGCGGATGCCGCCGCCGATCAGGACGGCGTCGTACTGCGTCTGCCGGAGCTTGTCGACGATCTTGGCCTCCGCCGCGCCGCCCAGCTCGGCGAAGTCGATCAGGAGGAGGTCCTCGGTGAGGCCGAGCTCGGCGAACAGCCTGCTGCCGTGCTCGATGCCTGCGGCGACGGGGGCTGGGTCGAAGCCGGGAATGGTGTGGGGGTCGAAGCCGATCGTGAGAATGTTGGGCACTCACCCGAGGCTATTCGTTCCGGACCATGCGGCGCCGACAAACCCGGGAGACAGCCCGTACGCACATGAATACGGTCGGCGGCATGCGTTCCCTCACGTGGCGGCCGCTCACCAGCGCGGACGCCCAGACGTCGGCCGACCTGCTCAACGCCATCGAAGCCGCGGACCAGATCGGCGAGTACTACACAGCGGAGGACACGCTCACGGAGCTGATCGACCCCTACGCGGACTTGGAGCGCGCGAGTCTCGCGGTCTTCGACGGTGACGTGATGGTCGGCTACATGAAGGTGCGCCACAAGCCGTCAGCCGAAGAGGTCCACCGGGTCACGCTGGACGGCGGAGTGCATCCGTCATACCGGCGGCGTGGAGTCGGTACTGCACTGGTGGAGGCCGGGATCTCGGCGGCGAAGGTCGTGCACGCGTTGCACCACCCGACGTTGAGGCTCGCGGTCGACGTCCACAAAGCCGAGAAGATCGCCGGAGTGCCCGAACTGATGCGGTCCCGGGGTTTCGTGCCCGCCCGCTACTACCAGCGCATGGAGCACCCGCTCGACCCGTTGGGCGAGGTCCAGGCGGGGCTGCCCATCGAGGCGTGGTCGGAGCAGAACGACGAGGACTTCCGCTTCGTCCGGAACGAGGCCTACGCGGACCACTGGGGCACGGTGCCGATGCCCGCGGACCTCTGGCAGAACAAGATCACCAACCAGACGTTCCGGCCAGAGGTCAGCTTTCTGCTGCGCGACGCTGATGGTGAGCCGGCGGGGCTGTTGGTGACCATGCACTGGGAGGCCGACACGGAGGCCACCGGGATCCGTGACGCGCACTTCATGGTCGTCGGGACGCGCCCGGAGTACCGCAGGCGCGGCGTTGCCAGTGCGCTGATCTCTCGTGCGCTTCGGGCCGCTGCCGAGCAGGGCTACGACCAAGCCAGCCTGCAGGTGGACTCGGAGAACGCGGCCGAGGTCTTCGAGAAGGCCGGGTTCGTGCCGAAGATGCGGTACGTGCGCTGGGCACTGGAGGCGTGACGGTGGCCAACTCAGACGCCTGCCCCCGCGATCGTCACGTCGGGCAACGGATTGGTCCCAGGAGCCTTGCCGAGATGACCGAGCCGCTGCCACGCGCCGGTCTCGTACCGGATCGTGTGGAGCAGGTCCGACGTCTTGGTGATGATCGCGATGTGCAACCTCTCGCCGGAAGCGGTCGCCGAGAACTTGGCGACGTCACCGGGGTAGCCGACCTCGTCGTAGACGTTCCGGAACCCGCTGCCCGTGTTGTCCGGTCCGCGAGTCTCGTGAAACAGCAGGCCACCGCTCGTCAACGCGATCACGTGCAGCTGAGTGCCGACCTGCGCGATCTGGACGTTCGTCAGCACGGTGCCGGCCGGCGGCTCGAAGCTGATCGGACCGGGTGACGTCCACGTTCCGTCGACCCGTCGAACGTACGGGTGCATGGTCTTTCCGTCCTCGTCCAGCACCATGAGCCGGCACTCGGCGCCGGCCCCTGTCAGCGATGCTCCGGTCGAGCGCGGCGGGATTGGAACCGAGGTGAGCGACGTCCAGTCGCCGCCGGCACGCCGAATCCTGTGATCCATCTCGGCGATCGAGACATTCCGCTGCACCATGTGCAGTTCGCCGGCGACGGCGGCGAGCGCGGTGTCCCGGGCGCTCAGGCTCGAATGGATCTCGAGCGACCAGGTGCCGTCCGCGTGGCGGGTCCGGATGTACGTCTTCATGGCGAGCGGGCTGTGAAAGCTCTGGTAGGCCAGTACTTCCTCGCCGTTCACCACCGCGGAGGCCATGTTCCTCTTGGTGAACTGGGTGCTCGACCGGTCGAGCACCGCGAAGCCGTCCCAGCTGCCGTCAGCTCGACGGATGTTGTGCCAGACCTCTTCGGCCGACATCGTCGCGATGTGGATGTCGGCGGGCACCTGGGCGAGCGCTGTCCGCCCCACTGCCGCCATCGATGAAGCCGCTACTCCCAGTACGAGCGGTAGTTGCAGAACAGTCCGTCTACGCATGTCGGCATCCCCCTGGTCGGGGCCGCTCTCCCCAAGCGGCCGCACTCGACACGCTATTGCGGCTACCGAGCTTGCCTTCACGTTTTGGTGATCTCGTGCACGACGAAGGCCCCCGGCGTCGTCCACGGGGGCCTTGGGCGAGCTGCACCTCGCCAAGTCAGGCGGCCTCCAAGACGAAGAACACGAAGCTCAGGAAGGCCCCGGACGGGAATTTCGCCATCTCATCGGGAAAGAGTTCATGGGCCTCCGGCGCCGGAGGTGGCTCGCTGATGACGGCCGTGCGGAAGCCCGCTGCGGTGAAGGCGTCGGTCATCGCGTGCAGCGGCCGGTGCCAGTAGGTGAGCGTGGCCTTCTGACCGTTGAAGTTGTACTCGTCGGACCACTTGGTGGTCGCGAAGTAGTCAGTCTCGCGATGCACCATCTTGAGGAGGATGGGATGGTTGACGACCACGATCAGCCGGCCACCGGGCTTCAGCACCCGCCGCAACTCAGCCAGCGGTGCGGTCCAGTCCTCCAGGTAGTGCAGGACCAGGGCGGCGACGCAGTCATCGAACGCGCCATCGGGGTACGGCAGCGGCTGACTGATGTCGGCGACCCGCAGGTCCGTGTCGTTGCCGAGGCGCTGCCGGGCCTGCTCCACCATTTTCGCGCTGCGGTCGAAGCCGGCCACGATGGCGCCCTTGTCGCGCAGCGCCTCGGACACGGGACCGGAACCGCACCCGGCGTCCAGAATCCGCCGACCGGTCACATCGCCGGCCAGGTTCACGATCGCGGGCCGGGTGTAGTAGGCGTTGAGGAGGCTGGTGTCGTTCACGGCCGTGTACGCCTCGGCGAAGAGGTCGTAGTCGTTTTCCACGGCCGATCATGGCGTATCGCAAATGATGATCCGCAGCTTCGTTCCACTTTTGCAGTTCCCTGTGGGGGTTGCTGGTCGTGGCCTCGTCTGTCGCGACGCTGACGTCGTGGCGCTGCTGTTGCTCCGAGCGCGCATGGACAGCGGAGGACCGGGATAAGGCCAGGTGAGCACAGGCACGTCAGGTGAGACAGAAAATCTATGGTGACGAGGGTAGACATCCTCCGTCGAGCCCAGGTACTCTTCTTCCTGTTGGACGAGAGATCACATGGCACGGGAGATGACGAACTACCCGTGAGATTGAGCGCAAGACGGTCAGGCGTGCCAGAGCCGCAACTCGAGTGCTCCAGGCAGGTGACCGAGGGCAGTCGGTGGAAGTGAAGCCGGCACGTGCATGAGGACCGGCGCCGACAGCCACGTGAGGAAAAGGTAGTAATCAGAGGAGAAGGGAAGGGTTGCACACCATCGGATCGCCCGCCTTCGGCTGAACTCTGCCGAACGGGTACCGCAGTTCCATCAGATTGGAAGGTGGTCTTCGGTTACGCACACGCGATCCCCGCTACGCCCGCTACTGACAGGGGTCACGCGGACAGAGAGAGTCGATCTCACGGTCGGCTAGGTGGAAGTGAAACCCAACAACCCTGGGGCCCCGGTGCTACTGCACCGGGGCCCCTCGTGATGCGGAGGCGCGATGACCCCAGGTAGTCATGAAGCAGCGGGCAACGAACCGCAAACCCCAGCCGAGAAGTTCGACGACGAGCACTACCCCGCCTACACGATGGGCCGGGCCGCGGAACTGCTCAACACCTCGGCGAACTTCCTGCGCAGCCTGGACGAGGCGAAACTCATCGAGCCGCAACGTTCGGCCGGCGGGCACCGTCGCTACAGCCGCTACCAGCTGCGTCTGGCCGCCCGTGTCCGCGCCTTGGTCGACCAGGGCACCGGCCTGGACGCCGCCTGCCGCATCGTCACTCTGGAAGACCAACTCCAGGAAGCTCGGGCACTCAACGCCAAGCTCACGCCTCCGCCAGCGCCCGAGGAGCCACACCCGCCATTGCAAGGCGTGTAACCCCATCCGAGCATCGGACGTCGACGCGAAGCTGAGCTCACCACGAGATTGCCGTGGTCGCAAAGCGGCAGACGGTGACCTGCTCACGCTGACGACGTTGGCAGCATCGGAGCAGGTCAACCGGCATATCAGGCCCTCATGCAGGAACTGCGGAACGGCACTGCGTGGGCGAGGTCTAGCCGCGCAGTTCCATCGTGCGGAGCTTCCAGACTCGCAGGCGCACGATCCTGACCTGCGACAAAAGCGTCAGCCACCTTTGATCAGCTGTTTGCGTTCCACACATGTTCCACAGCTGGGACTGCAGACGCGCCAAAGCTTGTGAGCTGCACGCACGCAGTGAATACCGGTGTCGACCACACCGCCGCTTCGTGTACTTTCCGCACTCGGACAAGCGTGACGTGGGGGCGGACATGGCTCTGGTGCGAAAGGGCTCTCGGCGGATCGTCGTTGACGGGATCGTCTACCGGTGGCGCATCCGGCACAAACCGTCGTACTGCCAGGGACTCGCCTGGACACCGTTGAACTACGCAGTCGAACAGGTCGACTCCGCAGGAACCGTCCTGGTCGTAAAGACTGGTCAGCCGCACCCGAGCAACTGGGTCAACGCCCCTATGGCTCCGATCAGGCCGGCTGACGTCGCCAACGACATCCGCGCAGCCCTCTCCCGCGGTTGGTCACCAAGCTGCCCTGGCAAGCCCTTTGTCGTCGACAGGTCGGCAGACTTCGTCTCTGGGCCGTGACCCACGACCAGACCGGCCCTGCGACCGTGCAACTTACGCCTGCCATGGAGATCGACAAGATCTTCTGGGAGACCAAGCAGGGCTGAGGTCAAAGCCCTGAGAACGACGCTGACCAGCGAAAACCTTGTTCGTCGGTCAGCGTCGTTTGTCGTCCCTGAGGGTTGTTTGACGGCCCCCAGACGGCCCAAGTTTGTCCTAATTGGACAGTCAGTTCCGGGAGAGTTCGCGGATTCAAGCCGCCAGATGATCGATCAGTCCACAGTCGGAGTCCCTTGCCGTCGCTGCCGAACGACCGAGGCGATCTCAAGGGCTGCCTGCTTTGGATCCTGGTGTTCCCATACCCGAATGCTGTGCCAGCCTGCTTCATGGAACCGCTTGTCTGTATCCCGGTCACGGTCGCGATTGGCTCTGACCTTGTCGGCCCAGAAGCCGGCGTTCGTAGCGGCCTTGGTGTGATGCTCGGGACATCCGTGCCAGAAGCAGCCGTCGAGGAAGACTGCGACCTTAGCGCGAGTGAAGACCAGGTCTGCGGTTCGCCGGATCTGCGGGAGCGGTCTAGCAGCCACGCGGTAGCGCAGTCCAAGTGCGTGCACCGCCGAGCGCAACGCCAACTCAGGCTTGGTGTCGCGACTGCGGTTGGACCGCATGCTGGCCCGCACCCCAGCCGATGATGCCCACGACTCGGTTGCCATGGCTCAAGCGTAAGAGAGTCGGCGTTGCCGCCCGGAAACTGCTGGTCAGGGCCTCGGGCTCGAGTTTGTCAGTCGTTCCTTGTAATGTCAGGTGCGATCTTGGGTGAGAGGAGACGACGTGCCCAGCTCTTTCAGGGTTGCGGGGCTGTTCGCGGGAATCGGTGGCATCGAGCGAGGCTTCCACGAAGCTCTCGGTGACGCGCTGGACACCGTGCTGCTCTGTGAGAACTGGGAACCGGCCAAGCGGGTACTTGCACACCACTTCGAGGGTGTTGACCTGCATCCTGATGTTCAGACGCTTCGTGACCTGCCCGCGGGACTGGACCTGCTGGCAGCTGGTTTCCCTTGTACGGATCTCTCCCAGGCAGGCAGGACAGCCGGCATCAAGGGCGCCCAGTCTGGACTGGTGTCCCATGTGTTCGAGATGCTTGAGGTCTTGAAGCGCCAACGGCAGCGCATGCCGTGGGTTCTCATCGAGAACGTGCCCAACATGCTCACGCTCGACCGCGGCGAAGCGATGGCGTACCTCGTTAGCGAACTCGGTGCGCTGGGCTACCGATGGGCATATCGCGTAGTTGACTCTCGGTTCACTGGCGTTCCGCAGCGACGCCGGCGCGTCGTTCTGGTCGCGTCGTGTACCGACGATCCTCGCTCGGTGTTGTTCTCTGACGAGCACCCAGGCATCGACGGAACGAACCTGCAAGACGATGCGTTCGGGTTTTATTGGACGGAAGGGCGCAGCGGAGTCGGTTGGGCACAAGACGCCACCCCGACCCTCAAAGGGGGCTCGTCGCTTGGGATCCCGTCTCCCCCTGCCGTGTGGCTTCCTAGAGCATCAGGCAGTCCTCGCTTCATCGTTCCCACTGTCGAGGACGCCGAGGCACTCCAAGGATTCGCGCGAGGCTGGACCGCACCCGCAGTCGACGACAACCGTCGCAACGGACCTCGATGGAAACTCGTAGGTAACGCTGTCACCGTTGGCGTAGCGAAGTGGATTGCCCAACGCATCCACAACCCTGGCGACTTCGACGCGAGTCGTTTCACCGAGAACACGACGAAGAAGCGTTGGTCCTCGGCAGGCTGGGGTGAAGGCGACCAGGCTTGGTCGGTGAAGATCAGCGAGTTCCCTCGACAAGAGCCATACAGTCATCTACTAGACGTGCTCAATGTCGATGAGTGCACGCCACTGTCGCACAGGGCCGCGAGCGGCTTCTGGAGCAGGTTGCAGACCACGAACCTCGGTCGACACCCTGGGTTCAGGGAAGACATGGCCGCCTACGTCGAGCACACACGCGCAAAGACCCAGCCTGTACCAGCCTGATAGGGCGAAACCCTCGCTTAGATGCGGCCGTACCGCTATCGTCGCTGATCATGTTTGGGCCGCGCCTCCTCGCCAGGTATCTGCAGAATCCCGGCGAACCAGATCGATACGGCAACAAGTGGCAGTACCACCCCAGGTCTGATCGCCACTCCAAGGTCGGCTGTTGGGGAGTCGCGCTCGATCTCCTGATCGAGTCGCCGCTCCTACGAGCGCACGCCGAGCAGGGCAAGATCGTGCTCGGCGTGAACCACTCGATGACCGACTACGCGACCGGGCGCAAGAAGAAGCTCGATCTGGTCATCGCGAGGCCGGCGGATGTGGACCAGAAAGTCAAACTCTCTTTCTCCGGCCTGGCTGAGAAGTTCAAAATCCCACTCACGCAAGCCGAGCAAGACGCCCTGTCCTCACTCCCGGAACTGCGTGTTGCACCAGTCTCATCGGTACTCATCGCGCTTGAAGCCAAGGCGTGCATGACCGAACACATCAAGTCACTACCTCGCCTCTACGACGAACTCAACTCTTCGCACGTCTGCGTTCATGGCGCTACCAAGCAGGCGCTTGCCATCGGATACGTGCAGATCAACGCCGCCAGCGAGTACATATCACCTACACGCAACGCCTTTTCGCTCGACGAACGTGAGCCTGAGGTGTCGCGGCATGACCAGCCACGCGTTGCTCAAGCCGTGCTGCAGAAGATTAGAGAGATCCCTCGACGATCGGCATCGTCCGAAGTCGGCTTTGACAGTATTGGCGTCACCGTTCTGGACTTTCGCAACGATGGCGGTTCCGTGACGCTGATTGAGGGTGCGCCCGCACCCCAGGCAAATGACACGTTCAACTATCAGAACATGATCAGGCGGGTAGCCACCGACTACGGCTCCATCTTCGCCCGTATTTGATGAGCCGCATCCTTCGCGCAAATTCACTCTCGATGGCGTCATACCGGGTCGACTAGACGCGAATCACGAGGGCACTGGAGACGAGGAGCCTTAGCTATCTGTCGGTGAGGGCTCACCGTGTCCGCAGACTCACGAAAAGTGGTCGTTGGCAGACGCTGCCTTACCCGTCGAGGCCGTTGCATGGGTGGCCAACTCCGAAGTTCCATCGTGCGGCACTTCCTCCAGAACAACACTGATGTCTGACCAGCACGAACGCGCCGAGGTCACGCAGGCGTCCCGTGACTGCCCCGAACACTGTTGCCGCAGACCGCCGAGAGCGTCTGACCAGCGCGTCAGATAGCTCGTCTGCTCACCTGCGTTGCCTGGGATCGACTGCGGTCCTGGTCGGCGCCTCGGCGGCGAGCTGTCCATAGGCGCGGCAGCCGAGCGCCAGGACCAGCTCGATCAAGCGAGCCAACTGAGCGCTCGTCACAACAGGTGTGCCCAATAGATGGTTATTGATTGTTCAGCCAGCTTCAGGTTTCGGGGGTTCCGTCTTCGTCAGAATCACGCCCTGAAAATGGGCCTCAATCAGAGTCGCTCGTTGAAGCCGCATCCCCGTCAGAGACTCTCCTTGAAGCTCAGCTGCCGCCACCCGAACCGCATCCCGGAACTGAGCCTCTGTCAGCATTGCGCCGCGGAGCCGCGCCCTTCTTAGGGACTCGCCTTGGATTTCTGCACCCACCAGATCTGTGCCGTAGAGATGTGCTTCCACCAGAACCGCGCCCTGAAGCCGCGCGCCCCGTAGATCCGCGTGCTGAAGCTGCGCATCCACCAGAAGCGCACCTTGGAGTTGCGCACCCCGTAGATCCGCTTGCTGAAGCTGCGCATCCACCAGATCCGCACTTAGGAGCTGCGTGCCCCTTAAATCCGCCCGCTGAAGTTCCACCGCCCTCAGGTCTGCCCTATGTAGCTGCGTATTGCTCAGATTCACTCCTGCCAGTCGCGCACCTTTGAGTTGCGCGCCTTCTAGGTGCAAATCACAGAGATTGATTTGGGCCCGCTCACACCCAGCACGATCTGGGCGCCTACCAAGTGCCGTTAACGCGGCTTGCACATCAGCCGCAGGCTCCTCCGGCAGCGCTGCAACCCCCGGTTCGATCGGTGGGTGCATCCACTGCGTAACAGGGACGGACTCAGTGCTTCGGCGAGGAGCTTGATCGCGGATGAAGGCCACTAAAACTTCGACGGTATCGCCGTGATGCTCTGATGAGTCGCGCATCACGTGCTCCAAAGCGTGCACCCCGCCGATGCGCACGTAAAGCTCTTCGGAGCCGAGGCGCTCAAGCGCCTTAGTGAACCGCTCAGTAACCTGCCCGCGATGCGCCAGCCTGTAGTTTCGCGCCGTATAAAGAAGTCCAGTGCCAACAACAAGGGCACCACCGACGGAGATCACAATCAAGCGTGCGTTGTGTTCGGCCTGCAAGCGCTGCTCAGGCGCAACTCTAGACAACACATCCCGGTTCACCAGAAACTCTGGGGCATGCCAGATCGCCAATACATAAAACACCAAAGCAATCAGGCCGCCGAGCACATACGCGATTGGTCGGATGATTGCTACGACTCGGGCAGGGATGGTCACAACCACGATAGACCTCGATCATCGGTCGACGTCTGTTACACCGTAGGCGTCGAAGGCTGCACTAGTGGTCTCGTGGATACAGCAGTGGCCCCAGGTACACCGAGGAGAGAGCTTACGCTGTGATCCTTGCGCAGGATCTACAGTCGGGCCTGCGATATCTAGCTTGAACTGCGGCTTTGCTGCGCGACCCTCAGGGGCGGATGCCGCTGTTCCGCGCATGTTCCGGAAGCCCTGACCAGCGGAACGCTTGGCTCTTCCCGGTTTGACCTTCTCGATGCGAACTGCTGGCAGTGCAGCCGATCGTGGTCTTTGCCGAGGTCAGATGGTCGATACCGGCCCGTTCACGATCACCCCTAGTCGGGTACGGTTGCTGTACTTCGCTGCTGTATAGCTAGCTCTTGACCAGGCACTACTCCAGTGACTCCGCAGTTGATGGATCTTCACCCGTCACTGCTTCCAAGTAGCCCCATCGTCCCTCGTGGTTGGGCAGCCGTGCCGCCTCCTCGCTGTCAGCTTCGACGACTACCAGGCCAGTTGGCCAGTTCCGCCTAGGCTCGACGACTACCAGGCCATTTGGCCAGTTCCGCTTCAACGACGGAAGTACATCTAGCCGAACTCGTGCTTTATCGAACAGCGGAAGCCCTGTGAACGTCGCCCCTGTGAACCAGGCGTCCCCGCTGAACGTCGCCTTGTCGAACCTGGCGTACCCGCTGAACGTCGCCTTGTCGAACCCGGCGTCCCCGCCGAACGTCGCCTCGTCGAACCTGGCGTCCCCGCCGAACGTCGCCTTGCCGAACCCGGCGTCCCCGCCGAACGTCGCCTTGCCGAACCCGGCGTCCCCGCCGAACGTCGCCCCGCCGAACCCGGTGATCCCGCTGAACGTCGCCTCGTCGAACCTGGCGTCCCCGCCGAACGTCGCCTTGCCGAACCTGGTGATCCCGCTGAACGTCGCCTCGTCGAACCTGGCGTCCCCGCCGAACGTCGCCTTGTCGAACTCGGCGTACCCGCTGAACGTCGCCCCTGTGAACCAGGCGCCCACGCTGAACGTCGCCCCGCCGAACCAGACGCCCTCACCAAACGTCGCCTTGTCGAACCCGGCGTACCCGCTGAACGTCGCCCCGTGGAACCCGGCGTCCTCGCCGAACGTCGCCCCGCCGAACCCGGCGTGCCCGCCGAACGCCACCCCTGTGAACCCGGCGTGCCCGCCGAACGTCGCCCCGCCGAACCCGGCGTACCCGCCGAACGCCACCCCTGTGAACCCGGCGTGCCCGCTGAATGTCGCCTCCTGGAAACGACCGGTTCCGATCCGGCAGTCGCTCAGATTGAAGTCGATCAGAGTTGCGCCGGTCAGATCAATATCTATCTCGGCGCCTGGTTTGCCCCAGTAGGTGGTCAAGGGCCGGCTCGGGCTGGGGCCTGGGCGTAGATGATCCGCAAGGATGCGCTGGGCTGTCAGCCGAACCTGGAGTTCCTGTTTCAGGACTTCCGGTGTCACTGAAGGCGTGTGCTCGGCCGAGGCATGGGGCTGGGCGTCAGCGTCTGACTCTGCTACCAGCCCGGCGGTGGTGTTCTTAGACGACGTGGGTAAGTCGTACGGCATGCGGAGGTAAGCGCACAACACGTTGACGATGGTCTGGCGCTGGCTGGGTGTGCCCTGCGCCAAGTCCTCCAGTGCGTACATGCCAGCAAGTCGGACCGGCGCTTTGTCGCTGCCAAGTTGGTCCGATGCCTTGGTGAACCGCTCAGCGAACAGTTTGATGTCCTCACGCTGTTCGGCTACTTCGCCCAGGTGCTGTTTGCGGTAAGCGATCACCAGCGCCACCACCGCGCCTACACCACCGATCAAGGCAAGCACGATCTTGGCGAACTCGAAACTGTTAGCGGTCGTCCAACTGCCCGCTTGACGTAATGGCGGGCGGCCCAGCAGCCACCACAACAGCACTCCAATGGCCACCGCGGATACCACTGCGGCCATCAGCACAAGAGCAACATGGACGCCGAGCCTCATCCGAGAACGCGGCTTGTGCTTGGCGGACCGGTGTAGACGCATGACATAGCGTCATACAAGGTCACCGGGGTCCAAACAAACCGCCTGGCCGGTCATACGATTCCCCGATGGCAAGCCTGTGGGCTGGTCGATGCCCCCCAAGGCATCGAGCTGTCCATAGGCGCGGCAGCCGAGCGCCAGGACCAGCTTGACCAAGTCAGCCACACGGCGCTCGTTCTAACCTGAGCGCTCCACTCCCCGGACACCATCCCGACATGAAGCCGATCTTGTGGACAGTGGTGCCGGGTCAAGACACGCGTCCCAGTCTTGACCCGGTGCCGCTGGCCGTGGTTGATCATGGCGTGTCGGGATGATGCTCCGCGGCTTCGTTCTCTTTCGCGGTTCCCTGCGGGGGCCGGTGGTCGTGGCCTTGTCCGTCGCGGACAGCCCCGGTTGCCTCGTCGGCGCCGACGCGGGCCGCCAGGCCCGCTTGGAGGCGCCGACAACACTGTCCGGGGCTGAACTCCGCGACGGACTCGGGCACGAACGACCAGCGGCCCCCACAGGGGGCCGCCTTGATGAAGAAAAGAAACTCTGAACACCGCAGCTGGTGCCGACAAGTCGTGGGCCGTGGGCTGGGCGACACCCCGGCGGCTCAAGAGTCGCTGTCGGGTGACCGCCTCATAGCGTCAAGAATGTTTTGGCGTGCACGGGCTCGTCGCTGCTCCTCTGGGTCTTCGGCCGACGCTAGTTGTGATTGCGGCCAAGCTACGTCGTTGGCGGCCGAGGTCCTGAGGCTCGCACCGCAGCGATCCGTCGCTCTCAGAATCACCTCAGGCGACGCTTCAGCGGGCCAGATGATCAGTAGGTAGTGCTCGACGGGGTCGTTCGACACCATGTCGTATTTGAGATCACGCCCCCGTGCATGCACTCGAACGCGGTAGGAGCCGGGTCCCTCGGTGCTCAGCAGCGGTAGATCATCAGGTGGTCCTTGCTCGAAGGAGTCGATACGGAGGTTCCCCTCGTCGGAAGTGATCGATACTTCGACGATCTCATCCCACGGTCCAGCATCGACTTGTGCCGGCGGTTGTGCGGTGAGATCGAGCATCAGGCGCACATACCCGCGGTCAATGCCGGTGTAGATGAGCGCTCCAACGTCCATGACCTTGATGAGGCCGTTGGACCAGCTGCCTGACTCAACGGGGAGTTCGCCGTCATCAAGCAGTCCGAACGAGTGATCCGCTACGTGAACGTTCGCCCATTTGGTCACCATGCTCGCCACCTCACGCCAATATCAACACATCCAAAGCCTGGCATGGCCTCAGGCAGCGGTCCACACCACTGCCTGAGGCACATCTGTCACTGCCATCCATAGGTTCTTGGCGTGCTACTTATTCAGAACAGTGACTGGGCAGGTTGTTCGCCGACCCGACTGACGTCCTCACGGGCCGATCAGCACACGCCAGGGATCGCCGTCGAGTACGCGCGTTCACGCCGGAAGAGCTGCGTGTGGATACCGCCCTGGGCGTTGTTTTCCGTCGCCTTGATCATGCAGACGCTGACACCGTCTGGTCCGGTGCCAGGAGCAAGTACGAACAGGAGGGGGAACGCCATGTCCGAGCTGCCTAACCCAGACGAAGACCTGATGACCGTGGCCGTGGTCTGCAAGCTGCTGAAGATCAGCCCGGACACGTTCTACCGGTGGCGGCAGCTCGGCAAGGCCCCTGTGGCTTTCCAACTGCCCAACGGTCCCTCCGCATCGCGATGTCGGACTACCGGGCCTGGCTCGGTGAGCGGAGGAGTGAGGCCGCATGAAGCCGACGTTCAAGGTCCGGTTCTGGGCCATTCAGCACAAGAAGACGCGACGGCGGCCTTATGGCGTCTGGTGGGTCACCGAAGGTCAAGAGCACTCCGAGTGGTTCACCCTCAAGACGCAGGCAGACAACCGGCGCTCGGACCTGATGCAGGCTGCTCGCCGTGGTGAGCCGTTCGACGTCGCTTCCGGCCTGCCTGAGTCGGAGTACCGGGAGCGCAACGCGAAGTCGCTGCTCGTCCTGGTCCAGGCGTACATCGATCACCACTGGCAGACCTCGGCGCCAAACACTCGTCGGCGTCATGTCGACACGATGGCCGTCGCCGTCGCGGCCTACGTCCTGCCGGACAAGTCGGCTCCTGACGAGAAGCTGCTTCGGCGGGTCCTCACGACCTGCCTGCTTCCAGCCAACCGGCGAGAGCGTGAGCTGTCTCCCGAAGAGGAGAAGGCCGCGCGGTGGATCGAGCGGGTATCGCGTCCGGCGCGCGAGCTGTCGGACAAGATCGAGGCCGAGAAGCTGTTGCAGGCCTTGTCCCGGAACCTCGGCGGGAAGACAGCCGCGTCCTGGACCACCCGCACCCGGCGAGGCGTCCTACATCACGTTCTGGACTTCGGCATCGACACCGAAGCGCTCGACACCAACCCCATCCCCCGAACGAAGGTCGCCGTGGAACGTGGCAACAGCGAGGTTGACCCCCGCGTCGTGCTCAACCCCAAGCAAGCTCGTCAGGTGCTCGCCGCTCTGACCTACGCGGGCACGACCACCGGTCAGTACGACTACCTGTACGCCTTCTTCGCGACCATGTACTACGGCGCGATGCGGCCGGCCGAGGTCAACCGCCTACGCGAACAGGACTGCAAGCTGCCTGACTCCGGCTGGGGCGAGCTGTTGTTGGAGAAGTCCGCGTCACGCGCAAACGCTCGCTACACCGACTCGGGCGAGACCTGGGAGGTTCGAAACCTCAAGCGGCGTGCAGAGGGCTCGATCCGCAGAGTCCCGATCCCACCGCAGCTGGTGAAGATCCTCCGTGCGCACGTCGAGCGGTTCGGGGTCACCGATGACGGACGGCTGTTCCGTGGAACGATCAGCGGCGGACCGATCAACGCCACGGTCTACACGGATGCGTGGGACCGGGCGCGCAAGCTGGGCCTGAGTCCTGAGCAGTACCGCTCACCGCTCGGCAAAGACCCGTACGACCTGCGACATGCAGCCGTCTCGACCTGGCTCACGGCAGGCGTTCCTGCGGCTGAGGTCGCGGAGCGGGCGGGCCACACCGTCGACGTCCTGTTGAAGGTGTACGCGAAGGTTCTAGACGGGCAGCGGGACAGGTCCAACGACAAGATCGACGGGACGTTGGACAAGTAAGACGTTGGGCGTTCGCGCAGCTCAGAGAGCCCGTTATGTGCAACTGGCCACGCGACAACTGCGCCGCGGATAATCTCGCCAGGTGATCAATATGGCGGTGCGCGGTGTCAGCGGGAACGTCGTGGCTCGCGCCAAGGCTGGCGTGGAATGGACGGCCGACTTCGCCAACCTGGACTCGGCGAGCTTCCCGATGCTCTCGGCTCTGATCCCGTACGGGGACGCTATGTTCAACGAGCGGCAGATACCGCTGCTGCTGGCGGAACTCGACCGGCTCCCCGCTGCCTGTGATGGCGATTGGGTCGCGCAGGCGCGGGAGTTGTGTCATGTCGTCGAGCGCGGGATTCACCTGTATCTGTGGTTCCTCGGTGACTGACCGCACCCGGTCTGCACCAGCTTCCGGAGATTGCACGGTCAGCGAGACAGGTCCAACGACAAGATCGACGGGACGTTGGACAAGTAAGAGGTAGAGTGTTCGTGCAGGTCAGAAGGCCGCTGGCGATCATCGCCGGGGGCCTTTTCTGTCCCGTGATTGTCCCGTGGAGCGTGACAACGCCCGTCGTTCAGCGCCGGTCAGTGACAGACGGTGTTCCACTCTGGAAACAGATCTGCGCTGGTGAGGACGCGTTTTGAGCCCTCGACCAGCGCAGAGTCAGAACTACAAAGAGTGACCGATCAGCCCCGGAGTTCCATCGTGCAGCACTTCGGGCCGCCGCCCGACTTGCGGAGCTCCGAGATGTCCACCAGCACGGGCTCGAAGCCGCGCCGTGCCACCTGCTCGGCCAGGTGGGTGGCCTCCAGCGGCATCACGACGTGCTTGCCGTCGGACACCGCGTTCAGGCCCAGGCAGACGGCGTCGTCGTCGTTGGCGATCACCGCGTCCGGGAACAGACGGCGAAGAACCTGCTGCGAGCCTGGGGAGAAGGCTTCCGGGTAGTAGGCGACCAGGGGTGACGGGGACTGGTCGTCGAGCATGAACAGCGCCACGTCGAGGTGGTAGAAGCGCGGGTCCACCAGTTGCAGGGAGACGACCGGGACGCCGAGGACTTCCTGCGCCTCACCATGAGCATGAGGGTCCGTGCGGAAGCCCGTGCCGGCCAACAGCAACGAGCCGGTCCAGGTGAAGTCGCCCTCGGCCTCGTTCACGGCGGTGGGCATGACCACGGACTTGTAGCCGGCGGTCAGGAACCAGCGGCGGAAGTGGTCGGCTTCGGCGGAGCGTTGCGCGGCGCGGAAGCGGGAGCCCAGGACTCGGCCGTCGATGACCGTGCCGCTGTTGGCCGAGAAGACCATGTCGGGCAGGCCGGGCACCGGGTCGATCACCTGAACCTCGTGGCCGAGGCGTTCGTAGGTTTCCTTCAGCGCGGTCCACTGCTCCACTGCCAGCGCGGTGCTGGTGGGCGTAGTCGGATCCATCCACGGGTTGATGGCGTACTCCACCGTGAAGTACGTCGGCGGGCACATGAGGTACCGACGGGTCGTCGGCATGCGCGTCGGCGCTAGGGGTGCGGCGATGTCGAGCGTGATCGGCTCGCCGGGCCCGGAGATGGATACGGTCATGGATCGAAATGTAAAGGTCGGCCAGACCATCGATCAACGCCGCGACATTGCGTTAACTAGGGCAGAATGTTGCGTGTGGACAGCATCGACCAGCGAATCATTTCGTGCCTGATGGCCAACGCGCGATCCAGCTACGCGGAGATCGGCAAAGAGGTGGGGTTGAGTGCGCCCGCGGTGAAGCGGCGGGTGGACAAACTGCTGGACAACGGGGTGCTCAGAGGGTTCACGGCGGTGGTGGATCCGGAGGCGCTCGGGTGGGGCACCGAGGCGTTCGTGGAGGTGCACTGCAAGGGGAACGTGGCGCCGCACGACATCCAGCACCGGTTGGAGCCGATGGCCGAGGTCAGTGCGGCTTACACGGTGTCGGGGGCGGCGGACGCGATCGTGCACCTCAGGGCCGCGGACATCCACCACCTGGAGACTGCGCTGGAACGGCTGCGGGCCGTCGAGATCATCGACCGGACCGTGTCGACCGTGGTGCTGTCCCGGCTGCTGGACCGGCCGCCGGCACCCTAGGCTCCGCGCCATGGCTGAGGTTCTGCTGGAGCTCAACAACTCCATCGCCGTGATCACGATCAACGATCCGGAGCGGCGCAACGCGCTGACGATCGATCTTTCGAACCAGCTCGCGGACAAGGTCGCGGAAGCAGAGCAGGAAGCCAACGCGCTGATCGTCACGGGTGCGCCGCCCGCGTTCTGCGCGGGTGCGGACCTCACACAGCTCGGCAACTCCAAGGACGAGGGCCTCAGGAACATCTATCGCGGGTTCCTCGCCGTGGCCAACGCCACTATCCCCACGATCGCGGCGGTCAACGGAGCTGCGGTGGGTGCCGGGCTCAACCTCGCGCTCGCGGCGGACCTGAGGATCGCTGGGCCGAAAGCGCGGTTCGACGCGCGGTTCCTGCAGCTCGGCATCCACCCCGGCGGCGGCATGACGTGGATGTTGCAGAGGATCACCAACCGGCAGACCGCGACGGCCATGACGCTGTTCGGGCAGATCTTGGACGCGGACCAAGCGCTCAGCACCGGACTTGTCTACGCAACGGCCGAAGACCCACTGGCAGTGGCAAAAGAGCTGGCCAAGGCGTCTGCCGAGGCACCCGCAGCACTCGTGCGGACCATCAAGGCCACGATGCGGGCGACCGATGAAATGCACGACCACGCGGAAGCGGTCGAGACCGAGCTGCGGCCACAGGTCGCTTCGATCGACACTCCAGAGTTCGCTGCCAGGCTTGCCGCGATGAAGGCTCGGATCAGCGGTAGGTAGGTGTTACCTTGGGTAACAGGTATCGAGGGTGACGTGTGCCGCATTCGGGTATCCGCTGGTAGTGCTGTGCTTACCGTTTAGTTAAGGACCCGGTGCGGCAGATGGGACAGTTCGTCTCGCCTAGTGGTACGCGGCCCGTCTGGCACGCGGTCCTGGCGACTACCCTCGAGGTGGGGCACAGCCACCCTTGGAGAGAGGTATCGGCGTAGGAATGAGCACTGAGACCCGCAAGCTGGATCGCGTCGTGATCCGCTTCGCCGGCGACTCCGGTGACGGCATGCAGCTCACCGGAGACCGGTTCACGTCCGAAGCGGCGGCGTTCGGCAACGACCTCGCCACGCAGCCCAACTTCCCCGCCGAGATCCGTGCGCCCCAGGGCACTCTCCCCGGCGTCTCGTCGTTCCAGCTCCACTTCGCCGACTACGACATCCTGACGCCGGGCGACCGGCCGGACGTGCTCGTGGCGATGAACCCGGCTGCCCTCAAGGCGAACGTCGTCGACCTGCCGGACGGCGGCATCCTCATCGTCAACACCGACGAGTTCACCAAGCGCAACCTGACGAAGGTCGGGTACGACTCGAACCCGCTCGAGGACGAGTCGCTCGACAAGTTCCAGGTGCACAAGGTCGCCATGGCGACGCTGACCATCGGCGCGCTGGAGGAGACCGGGCTCGGCAAGAAGGACGCCGAGCGCGCGAAGAACATGTTCGCGCTGGGCCTGCTCTCGTGGATGTACCACCGGCCGACCGAAGGCACCGAACGGTTCCTGCGCGAGAAGTTCGCGAAGAAGCCCGACATCGCCGAGGCCAACGTGCTGGCCTTCCGCGCCGGCTGGAACTACGGCGAGACCACGGAAGCCTTCGCGGTCACGTACGAGGTGGCGCCCGCGAAGCTGAACGTCGGCACCTACCGCCAGATCACCGGCAACACGGCGACGGCGTACGGCATCGTCGCGGCGGCGCAGCGCTCGAAGCTGCCCGTCGTGCTCGGCACGTACCCGATCACGCCGGCGTCGGACATCCTGCACGAGCTGAGCAAGCACAAGAACTTCGACATCACCACGGTGCAGGCCGAGGACGAGATCGCGGGCATCGGCATCGCCCTCGGCGCGTCCTACGGCGGTGCGCTCGGCGTCACGTCGACGTCGGGTCCCGGCATCGCGCTGAAGTCGGAGACCATCGGCCTCGCGGTGATGACCGAACTGCCGCTGCTGGTCATCGACGTGCAGCGCGGTGGCCCGTCCACCGGTCTGCCGACGAAGACCGAGCAGGCCGACCTGCTGCAGGCGATGTTCGGCCGCAACGGCGAGTCGCCGGTGCCGATCGTCGCGCCGCAGTCGCCGTCGGACTGCTTCGACGCCGTGGTGGACGCCGCCAGGATCGCTTTGAAGTACCGCACGCCGGTGCTGTTCCTCTCCGACGGCGCGGTCGCGAACGGTTCCGAGCCGTGGCTGATCCCCGACGTCGACTCGCTGCCCGATCTCCAAGTCGAGTTCGCGACCGACCCGGAGAACTTCCAGCCGTACTCGCGTGACCCGGAGACGCTGGCGCGTCCGTGGGCGGTGCCCGGTACTCCTGGTCTGCAGCACCGCATCGGCGGTCTGGAGAAGCAGGACATCACCGGCAACATCTCCTACGACCCGGAGAACCACGACCGGATGGTCCGCCTGCGCCAGGCGAAGATCGACGGCATCGAGGTCCCGGACGTCGAGGTCGACGACCCGAGCGGCGAGGCGAAGGTCCTGGTCGTGGGCTGGGGTTCGTCCTACGGCCCGATCGGTGCGGCCGCGCGCCGGGTTCGCAAGCTCGGTATGCCGGTCGCCCACGCGCACCTTCGGCACCTCAACCCGTTCCCGAAGAACCTGGGCGAAGTGCTGAAGAAGTACGACAAGGTGATCGTGCCGGAAATGAACCTGGGCCAGCTGGCGTTGCTGTTGAGGGCGAAGTATCTGGTGGACGCCGTCTCGTACACCAAGGTGCAGGGCCTGCCCTTCAAGGCGGAGGAGCTGCAGGACGTGCTCGCTGACGTGATCAAGGGGGTGTCGGCGTGACAGCGATCGACCTCGGAATTCCGGGATTGACCGGAGTTCCCACGACTGACGAGAAGCAGACGGCCAGGGACTACAAGTCCGACCAGGAAGTCCGCTGGTGCCCCGGCTGTGGCGACTACATCGTGCTCAACACCATGCAGTCGTTCCTGCCGTCGCTGGGCCTCAAGCGCGAGAACATCGTGTTCGTCTCGGGCATCGGGTGCTCGTCCCGCTTCCCGTACTACATGAACACCTACGGCATGCACTCCATCCACGGTCGTGCGCCGGCCATCGCCACGGGTCTCGCCGTGGCCCGGCCGGACCTGAGCGTGTGGGTGGTGACCGGTGACGGTGACGCGCTGTCGATCGGCGGCAACCACCTGATCCACACGTTGCGGCGCAACGTGAACCTCAAGATCCTGCTGTTCAACAACCGGATCTACGGCCTGACCAAGGGCCAGTACTCGCCGACCTCCGAGGAAGGCAAGGTCACCAAGTCGACCCCGCTCGGGTCGCTGGACCACCCGTTCAACCCGGTGTCGCTGGCACTGGGCGCGGAAGCCTCGTTCGTCGGCCGGGCGCTCGACTCGGACAAGGCCGGTCTGACCTCGGTGCTGCGTCAGGCGGCCGAGCACCGCGGTTCGGCGCTCGTCGAGATCTACCAGAACTGCCCGATCTTCAACGACGGCGCGTTCGACGTGCTGAAGGACGCGGACGAGGCACAGCGGCGGATCATCAACGTCGTCGACGGCGAGCCGATCCGCTTCGGCCGTGAGGGCGAGTACTGCGTGATCCGCGAGGGCTTCGGGCTCGCGGTCGCCAAGTCCGCCGACGTGGACGCGAGCGACATCGTGATTCACGACGCGTCGGACCTGAACCTGTCGTTCGCGCTCTCGCGGCTGTCGACGCAGGACCTCACGCACACCGTCACCGGTGTGTTCCGGAGGGCGGACAGGCCGACGTACGACGACAGCGCGCGGGCGCAGGTCAACGAGGCCAAGGCCACGAAGGCCGCCGACCTCAGCAAGCTGTTGCACGGCAAGGACACCTGGACCGTGGTCGGCTGACCCGGAACAACGCGAAAGGCCCGCCAGCGCGCTGCTGGCGGGCCTTTTCACATCCCAAGGATCAGGGAGCCGGTCGGAAGCCCGCCTTCTCAGCGTCGGCCTCGGTCCGGAACCACACGTCGGCGCGGGTCTCGACGAAGTTCGCGGATCCCTCGGTGTAGTAACGACGACCGGTCAGGGTCGCCTTCACCGCGAAGTCCGCGGCCGGCGCCAGACCGTCCGACTTGGGCAGCACCGAGCCCGGACCGAACGGCGAGCGCGGGTTGAAGCCCTCCGGCTGCTGGAAGCGCGACGATCCAGGTGCAGCAGCGGCGGCGGTGCCGTTGGGGCGGCCTCCCGTGGACGGTGAGAAGCCGACCGGGCGTGGGCGGGCCGGCAGCGCGGCGGCAGGGGCCGGTGGGGCCTCCTGCTTCGGCTGCTCGAAGGCCGCGAACGCGGAGAAGCTCTGCTGGCGCTGCTGGGTGGTGCGGCGGGCCTCGCGGATCGGCAGGCCGGCCTCGGTCACCCGCTGCGGCAGGTCGACCTCGACGGGCTCGGGCTCCGGCTCTGGCGGTGCGGCGAGCAGGGGCTCGTCGCTCGGCACGAACTTCGGCACGAACGGCTGGTCGTTGGTCGTGTCCGGGAGCTGGCGGGTCTGGCCGAGCGCCGGCAACGGCTCGTCCGCGTCGAGCAGCGGTTCGAAGAGCGAGCGCGGGTGGTCGGCCATGGGCGCGGCCGGAGCCGGTGGCGCTTCCACGGCGTGGTCGAACGCGGCAGCGACGGCGCGGGGCTGACGGCCGGTGCTCTCCAGCTCGGTCTCCGGCGGGGCACCGAACGCCGAGAACGGCGCGGGGGCCGGTGCACCGGGCGCACTGAAGGGCTGGACGTACCCAACCGGCTGGGCGCGACCGACCGGCTCCTCGTGCACCTCGGGCTCGGCCGGCTTGAAAACCTCGGGCTCGAGCGGTTCGCGCCGGGCGTGCGCGGGTTCCTGCTCGGGTTCGGGCTCGGTGAAGCCGGGCTCCTCGGCCAGCGTCGTCTCGAAGACGCCGTTGCGGACGTGCGGCGCGTCCAGGTCGAGCGGTTCGACCATGGTCTGCTCGGCGGGCGCCTCCGGCTCGACGAACCCGTCCAGCTGGCCGGAGATCTCGTCGCGCAGGCCGGGGTACTCGCCGGTCAGGTCGCTGGCCGGCCAGGAGCTCTCCTCGACCGCGATGAACGTCGTCTGCTCGGACTGGGTGAGCTCGGGTTCCTGCCGCTCGAACCGGGCGGGCTCGTCCTCCTGCTCGGCGGCCTCGTCGAGGAACGCCTCCTGCTCCTGCTCGGCCCAGACCTCGCGGGGCTGGTAGATGAAGTCCTCGACGTGCTCGTCGACCTCGGCGGGCGCGGTCGGCTCGTGCGAGGGCGGCGCGACCTCGGCGGTCGGCTCGGCCACGGTCGGCATGAACGACGTCTGCTCCGCGGGGAGCTCCGGCTCGTCGTCGAAGTCGGCGGCACTCAGCCCGGACCGCGGCAGGACCGTGGTCATCTCGGCCGGAGTCTCCTCCGGCACGTCCTCCGGGGAGAGACGCTCGAACAGGGAACGCGGGCGATCGTCCTCGTCCTCGTCGTCGGCGAGCGCCCTCTGCTCGGCCAGCTGCTCCTCGAACCGGCGCTGGGCCTCGTCCGCCTCCATGTACTGGCGGACCGGCGTGACCGGCTCCTGAACCTCAGGCTCTTCTTCGGCCTCAGGCTCTTCAGCAACGGGTTCCTCGGTCGCGGGTGCGACGGGCTCACCGAAGTAGGCAGGAGGCTCCACGTACGGCGCTGGAGCAGGCAGCGCGAGCATCGGCGCAGGCGTGGGAGGCGACAACACGTCGGCGCTCAACGACCGCGGCGGAGCGTCGTCCCACTCGTCGACCTCGAAGTCGTCGTCGCGGGCCACCGTCGCAATGGGCGGGGCCGACCGGCGTGCGTCGAGAAGTTGATCTTCGAGGTCGGCGACCTGCTTGCGTGCGGGTCGGACCATCACCAGCCAGGTGAGACCCACTCCCGCGACGAACGACAGCAGACTCCACAGCCAGACCTGCCCGAAGACATTCACGGGTAAGCCCCTTCTACGACCACACTCGGTCCCTACTCACTCGGAAGGGTGAGCATGGCCAAACTACAGTGCCTTCGATGATGCTCCGTCACTACGCCGTTCGGCGCAAATATCCGGAGGAAACGCCAGCGTAGAGTGGCATTTTGTGCCGCCCCTGACGACTTCTTCCCTCAGTTCGCCAGAAGTTCACACCCAGGGGCGAGGCGTCACGTACGGCGCACTCGCCTACGTCCTTTGGGGCCTGTTCCCGGCGTACTGGCCACTCCTCGTGCCCGCCCAGCCGGTCGAGGTGCTCGCACACCGGATCGTCTGGTCGTTCGTGACGCTCGCCATCGCCGTCGTGCTGCTCCGCCGGTGGCGTCCTTTCCTTGAGTTATCAGGAAAAGGCTGGCTCATCGTTACCGCCGCGGCGGTCTTGATCACGGTGAACTGGGGCACCTACATCTACGCCGTGAACAGCCAGCACGTGGTCGAGTCGGCACTCGGCTACTTCATCACGCCGCTGGTGAGCGTGGGACTCGGCATGATCTTCCTCAAGGAACGATTGCGTCTCGTTCAGGCCGTCGCGATCGGCGTGGTCGTCGTGGCTGTGATCGTGCTCACCGTCGACTACGGCAGGCTGCCGCTGATCTCGCTGATCCTGGCCTGCTCGTTCGGCATCTACGGGCTGCTCAAGAAGAAGGTGCCGCTGGACGCCATCTCCAGCCTCACCGCGGAGAGCGCGGTCATCGCCCCGATCGCGGTGATCTACCTCGTCGTGCTCGGCAGCGCGAACACCTTCACCACCGAAGGCATCGGCCACACGTTGATGATCCTCAGCACCGGCATCGTCACGGTGATCCCGTTGCTGCTGTTCGGTGCCGGCGCGCAACGGATTCCGCTGACCACGATGGGCATGCTGCAGTACCTCGCACCGGTCCTGCAGTTCATCTGGGGCGTGTTCGTCGTGCACGAACCCATGCCGCCCAGCAGGTGGATCGGGTTCGCGCTGGTGTGGCTGGCCCTGGCGATCTTCACCGTCGACGCGGTGCGGAACCGGCGCAAGCAGCTGCTCGCGCCGGTCGAGTAGGCCCCGTCAGTGCGAACGCGCCACGACGTAGGTGGCGAGCTCCTCCAACGCATCCCGCGCTGCGCATTCAGGCAGCTTGCCCAGCTCCGTGCGGGCCCGGTCCGCGTAGTCGTCGAGGGTTTCGCGCGCCTTGTCCATGCCGGAGGACTTGCGCAGCAGCCCAAGAGCCTCGTCCACCAGCTCGTCGTCGCTGATCGGCCCCGCCAGCAGCTCGGCGAGCCGCGTCTCGGAGGAGTCCGCCAGCGCGTAGAGCATCGGCAGCGTCTTCACGCCCTCGCGCAGGTCGGTGCCCGGCGTCTTGCCGGACTCGACCGACGGCGAGGCGATGTCGATGACGTCGTCGGAGATCTGGAACGCCGCACCGATCACCTCGGCGTACCGGCGCAATGCGTCGGTCTGCTCGTCGGTGGCGTCGGAGAACATGCCGCCGAACCGCGCCGCGGTGGCGATCAGCACGCCGGTCTTCTCCTCGATCACCTTGAGGTAGTGGGAGATCGGGTCCTCACCGGGCTGCGGGCCGACGGTCTCGCGCATCTGGCCGGTCACCAGGACCGAGAACGTCTCCGCGATGATCCGCGCCGCGTCCGTCCCCAGGTCGGCGGTCAGCCGTGACGCGTGGGCGAACAGGAAGTCACCCGTCAGGATCGCGATGCTGTTGTCCCACTTGGCGTTCGCGGAGACCGCGCCGCGCCGCATGGTCGCCTCGTCCATGACGTCGTCGTGGTACAGCGTGGCGAGGTGTGTGAGCTCGACCACAGTGGCCGCCTTGATGACCTTCTCGCGGTCCCAGTCGGTGCCGAACTGGGAGGCGAGCAGTGTGAAGAGCGGGCGGATCCGCTTTCCGCCCGCCTCCACAAGGTGAAGCGAGGTTTCCGTCACCGGGTGGAACTCGCTCTGCACGACGTCGCGCAGGATGCGCTCCACCTCGGCCAGACCGTCCTGGACTACCTCGGTGAGCACGGGGTCCACCAACGCGAACCCCGGTCCCTCATGCTCGCTACTGGTCACACCAGCAGACTACGTACACCTAGCTGAGGAAGGTGCCGGTACCCGCCCAATCGAGCACGAACGTGGGCCACAACCCGAGCACCAGGGTCACGACGGCACCCAACGTGATCGCGATCGTGGTGAACGCACCGGGCACGCTGACGGTCGGACCGTCCGGCGCCGGGTCGCTGAAGTACATCAGCACGATCACCCGCAGGTAGAAGAACGCCGCAACGGCCGAGGCCACCAGAGCGATCACCACGAGCGGCGTCAGGCCCGACTCGATCGCCGCGCTGAACACGACGAACTTGCCGATGAAGCCGGACGTCAGCGGAATGCCGGCCAGCGCCAGCAGCAGGAACGTGAAGACGCCCGCCACGATCGGCGACCGCTTCGCGAGACCCGCCCACTGCGACAGGTGCGTCGCCTCGCCGTCCGAGTTGCGGACCAGCGACACGATGCCGAACGCGGCGATCGTGGTGAAGCCGTACGCCAGCAGGTAGAACAGCGTCGCGCTCACACCGGGAGCCGTGCCCTCCGGGGTCAGCGCGATCGAGCCGATCAGCAGGAAGCCCGCGTGCGCCACGGACGAGTACGCGATCATGCGCTTCACGTCGGTCTGCGTGAGACCGAGCACCGCGCCGATCACCATCGACACGACCGCCACGCCCCACAGGACGCCGCGCCACTCCCACTGCGTGTTCTCGAACGCCACCGTGAGCACGCGCAGGATGCCGCCGAACGCGGCCACCTTGGTGCACGCGGCCATGAACGCCGTCACCGGCGTCGGCGCGCCCTGGTACACGTCCGGGGTCCAGGCGTGGAACGGGCCGACCGCCGCCTTGAACAGCAGACCCACCACCAGCAGGCCGAAGCCCGCGAACAGCAGCGTGTCCGAGCGGTCCGTGCCGGCCGCGGCCGACGCGATGGCCGAGAGCTTCACCGAGCCCGCGTAGCCGTACAGCAGAGCCACGCCGTACAGGAAGAACGCGGAGGCGAACGCGCCGAGCAGGAAGTACTTCACGGCCGCTTCCTGCGAGAGCAGGCGACGGCGGCGAGCCAGGCCGCACAGCAGGTACAGCGGCAGCGACAGGACTTCCAGCGCGATGAACATCGTCAGCAGGTCGTTCGACGCGACGAACGTCATCATGCCGCCGAGCGCGAACAGCGTGAGCGGGAAGACCTCGGTCTGCATGCCGGTCTTCGTCGCCTGCGCGCGGTCCTGGATGGTGCCGGGACGGATCGCGGCCTGGGCCACGAACACCCCACCCGGCTCCACCGAGCGGTCGGCGATCAGCAACACCGAGCCGAACGCCAGCACCAGCAACGTGCCCCACAGGAAGAGCGCGGGCGAGTCGACGGCGATCGCCCCCGCCAGCGTCGCCACACCCTGGGCGGGACGGTCCGACTGCGCGTAGAGGATCAACGCGCCGGTGGCCCCGACCAGCGTGACGAGGGACAGCACGAGCTGCACGGCCCACCGCTGGTACTTGGGCAGCAACGCTTCCAGCAGCACGCTGATGCACGCCGCGCCGAGCACGACGAGCACCGGCGCGATGGCGCCGTAATCGATCTCCGGCGCCTCGATCTGCTGCGCCTGAGCGACGAGAAGGTTCACGTCACTTGCCTTCCTGCACGGAGACCGGGTCGGTCACGCCGACCTCGGTCAGCGTCGCCCCGACAGTCGGGGTGATGACGTCGAGCACCGGCTGCGGGTAGAACCCGAGTGCCAGCACGATGACAACGAGCGGCGCCAGCACTGCGATCTCGCGCTTGTTGAGGTCGCCGATGGACGTCTTCTTCTCCGGGTCGCCGACAGCGCCCGGACCAGCGGCAGCCGCCACGAGGGCGTCGCCGCGCAGCGGGCCGGTCATCATCCGCTGGTAGAGCCACAGCACGTAGAGCGCCGCGAGCACCATGCCGACCGTCGCGAGAATCGTCGCGACCGGCTGCGTCGGGAACGAGCCGATCAGCACCAGGAACTCGGAGACGAACGAGTTCGTGCCCGGCAGCGACAGCGTGGTCAGACCGGAGATCAGCAGCATGCCGGCGAGCAGCGGCGCCACCTTCGACATGCCGCCGTAGTCGGAGATCTGCGACGAACCACCGCGCGCGATCACCATGCCGATCACCAGGATCAGCATGCCGGTCGAGATCGAGTGGTTGAGCATGTACGACACCGAGCCCACGCCGGCCTGCGACGTGAACGCGAAGATGCCGAGCGCGATGAAGCCGAAGTGCGCGATCGAGACGTACGCGAGGAACCGCTTCATGTCCCGCTGGCCCGTGGCGAGCAGCGATCCGTAAAGGACACCGGCCACCGCGAGCACAAGAATGTACGGCGCCAGGTTCTTCGACGCCGTCGGGAACATCGGCAGCAGGTAGCGCAGCATGCCGAACGTGCCGACCTTGTCCAGGATGCCGACGACGATCACCGTGACGCCGATGGGCGCCTCGGCCGCCGCGTCGGGCAGCCAGGTGTGGAACGGCACGAGCGGCGCCTTGATCGCGAACGCCAGGAAGAAGCCGAGGAACAGCCAGGTCTGCGTCGTCGGGTCGGCGTCGCGCACGACCGTCACCAGCGTCGCCCAGTCGAACGTGCCCTTGCCCAGCTCGTCCGACGCCATCGCGTAGGCGCCGATCGCGGAGGCCAGCATGATCAGGCCACCGAGGAACGAGTACAGGAAGAACTTGACCGCCGCGTACTGCCTGCGCGCGCCGCCGTAGCCGCCGATCAGGAAGTACATCGGGATCAGCATGACCTCGAACAGCACGTAGAACAGGAAGACGTCGGTGGCCGCGAACACCGCGACCGTCACCGAGGTCTGCACCAGGATCAGCGCGAGGTAGCCGCCCTGGGAACGGCCGGCGGGCAGCTTCTCCGTCCAGCCGGCACCGATCACCAGCGGGATCAGCAGTGCGATGACCGCGATCATCACCAGTGCGATGCCGTCGATGCCGAACGACAGCTGCACGCCGAACGCCGGGATCCAGTCCACCGCGGACTTGAGCTGGATGCGGTCGCCGTCCGGGTCGTAGGCGAACCACAGCATTCCGGCGAGCACCAGCTCGACGAGCGAGAACGCCAGTGCGACGAGCTTGACCTTCGTGTCGTCCTTGCGCAGGAACGCCACCACCAGCGCGCCGACCAGCGGCACGACCAGCAGTGCGATCAGAACCCAGCTCACGAGAACCTCACCACCAGGAGCGCCCCGAGCACGAAGATCGAGCCCAGCAGCATGGACAGTGCGTAGGAGCGGACGAACCCGGTCTGCAGCCTGCGCAACCGGCCGGAGCTACCGCCGAGCAGCGCCGCGGTGCCGTTGACCAGACCGTCGACGCCCTTCAGGTCGAGGAACACCAGCGCGCGGGTGAGCCAGGTGCCCGGCCGCGCGAAGAGGGCCTCGTTCAGTGCGTTGCCGTAGAGGTCCGCACGAGCCGCGCGCACCGGCCACGCCACCCGCGCCGGCGCCTCGACCGGCTGCTTGCCGCGAGCGAAGAGCAGGAACGCGAGTCCAGCACCGACCACCGCGAGCACGACGGTCAGGATCCCGACCATGCCGTGCGAGATGACGCCGTGCTCTTCCTTCAGCTCGCCCAGCGACGGCTCCAGCCAGCCGGCGAGACGTCCGCCGGAGGAGAGGAACCAGCCGCCGCCGATCGAGCCGACCGCCAGGATGATCATCGGGACGGTCATCGAGAGCGGGGACTCGTGCGGGTGGTAGTCGCGGCCGTCCTCGGACTTCAGCTCCTTCCAGCGGGGCTTGCCCAGGAAGACGAGGATCAGCAGGCGCGTCATGTAGAACGCGGTCAGCGCGGCACCGAGCAGCGCGACGCCGCCGAAGACCCACGGGCGCCAGCCTTCGCCGGTGAACGCCGCCGCGATGATGGCGTCCTTCGAGAAGTAGCCGGCGAACGGCGGGATGCCGATCAGCGCGAGGTAGCCGAGCGTCCAGGTGACGAACGTGATCGGCAGGAACTTCGCCAGGCCGCCCATCCGCCGGATGTTGCCCTCGTCGTTCATGCCGTGCATGACCGAACCGGCACCGAGGAAGAGCCCTGCCTTGAAGAAGCCGTGCGTGAGCAGGTGCATGATGCCGAGCGCGTAACCCACCGGGCCGAGGCCCACCGCGAGGATCATGTAGCCGATCTGCGAGACCGTGGAGTACGCCAGGACTTTCTTGAAGTCGTCGTAGGCGCAACCGATGATGCAACCGATCAGCAGCGTGACCGCACCGATGATCATCACGACCAGGCGGCCGTCGGCGGTGAGGTCGTAGAGCGGGTTCGAGCGGGCGATCAGGTACACACCCGCGGTCACCATCGTTGCCGCGTGGATCAGGGCGGACACCGGGGTCGGACCCGCCATGGCGTCCGGCAACCAGGCCTGCAGCGGGAACTGACCGGACTTGCCGCAGGCACCCAGGAGCAGCAGCAGCGTGATCGCGAGGACCTCGGCGGACGAGAACTCGCTGACCCGGCTGAAGACCTCGGTGTACTGCGTGGTCCCGAGCCGGTTGAACATCATGAAGATCGCGATGGCCAGACCGAGGTCACCGACGCGGTTCATCAGGAAGGCCTTCTTGGCCGCCGACGCCGCCTCAGGCTTGTACTGGTACCAGCCGATCAGCAGGTACGAGGCGAGACCGACGCCCTCCCAGCCGAAGTACAGGGTCACGAAACCGTTGCCCAGCACCAGCAGGAGCATCGCCGACACGAAGAGGTTGAGGTAGGCGAAGAACTTCCGCCTGCCTTCCTCGTGTGCCATGTAGCCGATCGAGTAGATGTGGATCAGCGAGCCCACACCGGTGATCAGCAGCACGAACGTGAGCGACAGCGGGTCGAGCCGCAGTCCGAACTCGACGGTCAGCGCGTTGACGTCGAGCCAGTTGAACAGGTGCAGGTTCTGCACCCGCTCTTCCGGCGACAGGCCGAGCGTCGAGAAGAACAGCGCGAGTCCGTAGCCGAACGCGCCGAGGATGGTGGCGCAGCCGAGCAGATGACCCCACTTGTCGGCGCGCTTGCCACCGACCAGCAGCACCACCGCGCCGAACGCGGGCAGCGCCAACAGAAGCCAGGCGAGACTAGCCAGCCCGCTGGCGGCAACAGGTTCCGTCACCGGTGACCCCTCAGTACTTCAGCAGGTTCGAGTCGTCGACCGAGGCCGAGCGACGCGTCCGGAAGATGGACATGATGATCGCGAGGCCGACGACGACCTCCGCCGCGGCGACGACCATCACGAAGAACGCCATCACCTGACCGTCGAGCGAGCCGTTGATCCGTGCGAACGTCACGAGGCTCAGGTTGACCGCGTTGAGCATGAGCTCGACGCACATGAAGACCACGATGGCGTTGCGGCGCACGAGAACACCGACGGCGCCGATGCTGAACAGCAGCGCTGACAGCAGCAGGTAGTACGTGGGAGTCACGACTCACTTCCCTTGAGCGCGTGCGGGTCCGGCTGGTGGCCGGTGCCCGCGACGTCGGCGACGTCCTCCGACAACGCGGACTTGTCGGTCGCCTCGATGACCTCGAACAGCGACTCCTCCGACACGCTGCCGTCGGGCAGCAGCGCGGGGGTGGCCACCGAGTTCGCGGTGGCGAAGACGCCGGGACCGGGGATGGACCCGACCCGCTTGCCCTCCTGGAAGCGCTCCTCGACGAGTTCCTTCTGCGTCTTCTTGGACGGCTTCCCGTCCCTGCCGACGAAGGCCAGGATCATCGCGCCGAGCGCGGCGACGATCAGCAGCGCCGAGGTGAGCTCGAACGGGAACAGGTAGTCGGTGAAGAGCTTCACGCCGATGTTGCCGACGTTGCCGCCGTTCGTGGCGTTCGCCTCCGCGAGGCCCTTCGGCTCCACCGAGGTGAGCGCGCGGGCGACGGAGCCGACCATCAGGACGGCGAACCCGATGCCGAGCAACGCGGCCGCGAGTCGTTGTCCGCGAATGACTTCGACCACGGAGTCCGAACTGTCGCGGCCGACCATCATGAGCACGAACAGGAACAGCATCATGATCGCGCCGGTGTAGACGATGATCTGCACGAAGCCGAGGAACGGCGCCTGCTGGACCATGTACAGCACACCGAGGCTGAGCATCGTCAGCACGAGCCACAGCGCGGAGTGGACCGCGTTGCGCGCGAAGAGCATGCCGAGCGCACCGGCCAGCGCGAGCGGACCGAGCACCCAGAACGCGATCACCTCGCCGGTGGTCACGGTGTCGACCGCGCGCTGCACGGGCTCCGGCTGCTGAGCCAGAAGACTGACGAGGAGGCTCACTGCTGGGCCTCCTTCGCGAGCTGCGGGCCGTTCACGTAGTAGTCCTGCTCGTTCTCGCCCAGCCGCATCGGGTGCGGCGGCTGCTCCATGCCGGGCAGCAGCGGGGCGAGCAGGTCTTCCTTGGTGAAGATCAGGTCCTGCCGGTTGTCGTCGGCGAGCTCGTACTCGTTCGTCATCGTGAGCGAACGGGTCGGGCACGCCTCGATGCACAGGCCGCAGCCGATGCAGCGCAGGTAGTTGATCTGGTAGTCCATGCCGTAGCGCTCACCGGGCGAGTAGCGCTCGTCCTCGGTGTTGTCGCCACCTTCGACGAAGATCGCGTCCGCGGGGCAGGCCCACGCGCACAGCTCGCAGCCGACGCACTTCTCCAGCCCGTCCGGGTGCCGGTTCAGCTGGTGCCGGCCGTGGAACCGCGGCGCGGTCACCTTCTTGACCTCGGGGTACTCCTCCGTCACCACCTTCTTGAACATGGTGCCGAAGGTGACGCCGAAGCCTTTGAGGGACTCGAACATCCCTACTCAGCCTCCTTCGCGGTGGGAGCGGCGGCCAGAACCTGGTCGTCCTTGGGAATGTTCGCCACCTTGACCTTGCGCTTGGGCGCGGCCTTCGGAACGACGAGGTCGAGCGGCGGCACCGGGAAGCCGGAACCCGCGAGCGGCACGCCCTTGGTGTCCTGGACCTTCTTGTCCGGCAGCAGGAACGAGACCAGCAGCACGAGGCCGACGACCACGCCGAGCGCGATGAGCCGCTGCGCCGTGGAGAGCTGCTGGATGGCACCGGTGCGGATGACCGCGACGGCCATGATCCAGACGAGGCTGGTCGGGACCAGCACCTTCCAACCCAGCTTCATGAACTGGTCGTAGCGCAGGCGGGGCAGCGTGCCGCGCAGCCAGATGAAGAGGAACAGGAAGAACAGCGTCTTGCCGATGAACCAGAGCAGGCCCCACCAGCCGGTGTTCATGAACTCACCGCTCCACGGCGCCTTGTAGCCGCCGAGGAAGAGCGTGGTCGCGAGCGCCGAGACGGTGACCATGTTGACGTACTCGGCGAGGAAGAACAGCGCGAACTTCAGCGAGCTGTACTCGGTGTGGAAGCCACCGACCAGCTCCGACTCGGCCTCGGGGAGGTCGAACGGCGCGCGGTTGGTCTCGCCGACCATCGACACCACGTAGATCACGAAGCTGGGGAACAGCAGGATGCCGAACCAGCCGGGCAGCACGCCGAGCACCGTCGAAGCCTGGGCGTTCACGATGTCGCCGGTCGACAGCGAGCCGGTGAACATGATCACCGCGACGATCGACAGGCCCATCGCGATCTCGTAGGAGATCACCTGCGCGGCCGAGCGCAGGGCACCGAGCAGCGGGTACGGCGAGCCGGAGGCCCAGCCGGACAACACGATGCCGTAGACGCCGAGCGACGAGCAGGCCAGCACCACCAGCACGCCGACCGGGAGGTCGACGAGCTGCAGCGCGGTCTGCTGGCCGAACAGGTTGACCTCGCCCGCGAGCGGGATCACCGAGAACGCGAGGAACGCGGGGATGCAGGAGATCACCGGCGCGAGGAAGAACACCCACTTGTCCGCGAGGACCGGCCGGATGTCCTCCTTGAACGCGAGCTTCAGACCGTCCGCGAGCGACTGCAGCCAGCCGTTGGGGCCCACGCGGTTGGGGCCCGGCCGGTGCTGCATCCGCGCGACGACCTTGCGCTCCCAGTTGATCATGAACAGGGTCATGACCACGAGGAACGCGAAGATCCCGACGACCTTGATCAGGATCAGCCAGATCGGGTCGTCCGCGAGCAGCTTGGCGGTGTCGCCGATGTCCGCTGCGAGGTACTTCGTCATGACTTCCCTCCGCTGACGGAGACGATCGAGCCGTGGCCCGCGCCGAGCGTGGCGCGGACGGTCACGTCACCCGAGTTGGTGGGCAGCCAGATGACGCCCTCGGGCAGGTCGTCGGTCTCTACCGGCAGCGTGATCGCGCCGCGCTCGGTCGCGACCGTCACGTACCCGCCGGACTCCAGGCCGAACTGCTGCGCCGTGGTCTCGGAGACCTTGGCGACGACCGGGCGAGCCGTGCCGGCCAGGTGCGGCTCGTCGACCTGCAGCGAGCCGTTGCCGATCAGGCGGTGCCAGGTGGCGAGAACCGCCTTGCCCGCACCGGCCGGGCTCTGCAGCGGCGCGGCGACGTTGAGCGAGGAACCGCTCGATGCGCCCTCGCCCAGGCGGGCCAGGTCGGCGGCCGAGGCGGCGGGCGTCTGCGTGAACAGGTCCGCGTCCATCTCCACCGCGAGGGTGTCGAGCACGCGGCAGTCCGGCAGCGCGCCGGTGCCTTCGAGGGTCGTGCCGAACTCGCGGCGGCGACCCTCCCAGTTGAGGTAGCTGCCGGCTTTCTCGACCGCCGGAGCGATCGGGAGCACGACGTGCGCGTGCGCGGTGACCGCACTCGGCCGCAGCTCCAGGCTCACGATGAAACCGGCCTGCGCCAACGCCTTCTCCGCGAGCGCGGGGTCGGGCAGGTCGAACGGGTCGACGCCGCCGACCACCAGGCCGGACAGCTCGCCGTTCGCGGCGGCCTCGAGAATTCCGGTGGTGTCACGGCCGGGCGTCGCCGGGATCGTGCCCTCCTCGACGCCCCAGGTCCGCTCGACCTCGGTGCGCGCGGAGGCGTTCGCGACATGGCGACCACCGGGCAGCAGGTTCGGCACGGCACCGACCGCGAGCGCACCGCGCTCACCGGCACGGCGCGGGATCCACGCGACCTTGGCACCCGTCCGCTCGGCCAGCTTCGCGACCGCGGTGAACGCGCCGGGGATCTCGGCGGCGCGCTCGCCGACCAGGATCACCGCGCCGGGCTTGCCCAGCAGGTCGACGACGTCGGAAGCGTGCTCCGGCAACGCGTTCAGCGCGTTCGCCTCGGCACCGGGGACGCAGGCGAGCAACGTGCCGAGCGTCTTCTCCACGGCCGGGGTGGTGAACTGGCCGAGGTGGAAGACCTTGGTGCCCTTGCGCGCGGCCTTGCGCAGCCGCAGGAAGACGATCGGCGCCTCTTCCTCTGGCTCGAACGCGACCAGCAACGCGGCCGGCGCCTTCTCGATGCCCTGGAAGGTGACGCCGTTGTCCGGGTCCGTGAACACCGTGGTGCCGGACAGGAACTCCAGCTCCTCGGCGCTGTGCGGCCGGGCGCGGAAGTCGATGTCGTTGGTGCGCAACGCGATCCGGGCGAACTTCGAGTACGCGTAGGCGTCCTCGACGGTCAGGCGGCCGCCGGTCAGCACACCGACGCCGTTCGCGTCACGGGCCGCCGCCAGACCGGCCGCCGCGACCTGCAGCGCCTCGGTCCAGGAGGACTCGCGCAGCTCACCGGTCTCCTCGTCGCGCACCAGCGGCCGCTTGATGCGGTCGGCCGTCGTGGCGTAGCGGAAGGCGAACCGGCCCTTGTCGCAGATCCACTCCTCGTTGACCTGCGGGTCGTCGCCGGCGAGCTTGCGCTGCACCTTGCCGCGCCGCCAGTCGGTGCGCTCGGCACAACCGGAGGAGCAGTGCTCGCAGACGCTCGGCGTCGACACGAGGTCGAACGGCCGGGCGCGGAAGCGGTAGGCGGCCGACGTGAGCGCGCCGACCGGGCAGATCTGGATGGTGTTGCCGGAGAAGTACGACTGGAACGGCTTCTCCTGCGCCGTACCGATCTGCTGCTGCGCACCGCGCTCCAGCAGCTCGATGAACGGGTCACCGGCGATCTGCGCGGAGAACCTCGTGCAGCGCTGGCAGAGCACGCAGCGCTCGCGGTCGAGCAACACCTGCGTGGAGATGTTGATCGGCTTCGGGAACGTCCGCTTGTGCTCGTGGAAGCGGGAGTCGCTGCGACCGTGCGCGATGGCCTGGTTCTGCAGCGGGCACTCGCCGCCCTTGTCGCAGATCGGGCAGTCCAGCGGGTGGTTGATGAGCAACAGCTCCATCACACCCTGCTGGGCCTTGTCCGCGACCGGTGAGGTCAGCTGGGTCTTCACGACCATGCCGTCCGCGACCGTCATCGTGCAGGAGGCCTGCGGCTTCGGCATCGGCCGGCCGCCCATCTCGACCTCGACGAGGCACTGGCGGCAGGCGCCCGCGGGCTCCAGCAGCGGGTGGTCGCAGAAGCGCGGGATGACCGTGCCGAGGCGCTCGGCCGTGCGGATCAGCAGCTCACCCTTGGGCGCGATGACCTCGACGCCGTCGATGATCAGCTTGACGTGTCCTTCTGGGACAGCGACCTCAGCGGTGGGCTTGTCAGGGGCGATGGTCATGCGTTCGCTCCAGCCAGAACCTTGGAGTTCGTGTCGCACAGGGCGAGGAACTCGTCCTTGAAGTACTTGATGCCACTGGTGATCGGGCTGACGGCACCGTCACCGAGCGCGCAGAACGAGCGGCCGAGGATGTTGTCGCAGACGTCGAGCAACGTGTCGATGTCGCTCGCCGTGCCGTTGCCCGCCACCATCCGCTGCAGGATCTGCACGAGCCAGTAGGTGCCCTCGCGGCACGGCGTGCACTTGCCGCACGACTCGTGCTTGTAGAACTCCGTCCACTTCATGACGGCCCACGGCACGGACACGGTCTCGTTGAAGATCTGCAGCGCCGTCGTGCCGAGCATCGAGCCGGCCTCGGCGGCACCCTCGAAGTCCAGCGGCACGTCGAGGTGCTCCGCGGTGAACAGCGGCGTGGACGAGCCACCCGGCGTCCAGAACTTCAGCGGGATGCCGTCCTTCATGCCACCGGCCATGTCGAGCAGCTGCCGGAGCGTGGTGCCCATCGGCGCCTCGTACTGGCCGGGGTTCGTGACGTGTCCCGACAGCGAGTAGATCTTCGGACCGGGCGAGCGGTCGCGGCCCATCTCGCGGAACCAGTCCGAGCCGCCGTTGACGATGAAGGGAACCGACGCGATCGTCTCGACGTTGTTCACCACGGTGGGCGACGCGTAGAGACCCGAGGTCGCGGGGAACGGAGGCTTGAGCCGCGGCTGGCCACGACGGCCCTCCAGCGAGTCGAGCAGTGCCGTTTCCTCACCGCAGATGTACGCGCCGGCGCCGGCGTGGATCACCACGTCGAGGTCGAAGCCGCTGCCGAGGATGTCCTTGCCCAGGTAGCCCTTGGCGTACGCCTCGCGCACGGCGGCGTTGAGGCGGCGGATGCAGTGCAGGACCTCGCCGCGGACGTAGATCGCCGCGAAGTTCGCGCGGATCGCGTACGACGTGATGATCACGCCCTCGATCAGCGAGTGCGGGTCCGCCATCATCAGCGGGATGTCCTTGCAGGTGCCCGGCTCGCCCTCGTCGGCGTTGATGACGAGGTAGTGCGGCTTGCCGTCGCCCTGCGGGATGAAGCCCCACTTCATGCCGGTGGGGAAGCCCGCGCCGCCGCGGCCGCGCAGCCCGGAGTCCTTGCACTGCTGGATGAGCTGGTCCGGGTGGGCCTTGAGCGCCTTGGGCAGGGCGGTGTAGCCGCCGGTGCGCTCGTAGGTCTCGATGGTCCAGGACTTGGGCTCGGTCCAGCGCGTGGTGAGAACGGGAGTCAGCGGGTTTGCCATTGGTGCCCCCTACTTCTTTTCCGGCAGGGCGGGGAACTCGGCGTTGGCCGGCATCTTCGGTGCGTCCCAGCCGCGGTCCTTCGCGATCTGGGCGCCCCGCAGCGTTTCCGGTGCCGCCGACGGTCCGTCGAGGTCGGAGTCCCTGCCCTCGAAGAACCCGGCGAGCTGGAGCTCCGCCTGCTTGAAATCGGTGAGCGGGGCGCCGCGCGTCGGGGCGGGCTTTTCCCCTGACTGCAACGCCTTCACGAGGCCCAGCGCCTTGTCCGGCGTCTGGTTGTCGTAGAACTCGTAGTTCACCTGCAGCACCGGACCGAGGTCGCACGCGGCGAGGCACTCGGCGTGCTCCAGCGTGATCGAGCCCGGCGTGCCCGGCTCGCCCGCGGTCTCCTCGTGGCCGACACCGAGGTGGCTCTTGAGGGTGGCGTAGATGTCGTCGCCGCCGAGCGCCGCGCACAGCGTGTTCGTGCACACGCTGACCAGGTGCTCACCGCACGGACGGCGCTTGTACATCGTGTAGAACGTCGCGACCGCGCTGACCTCGGCCTCGGCCAGGTCGAGCTGTCCGGCGCAGAACCGGATGCCGTCCTGGCTCACGTAGCCCTCGACCGACTGCACCAGGTGCAGCATCGGCAGCAGCGCACTGCGGGACTGCGGGTAGCGGGCGATGATCGCCTGCGCGCGGTCCACAGTGGACTGGTCGAACGTGGTCTCTTCCTTGGCATGCGTCATCGGTCGCAACCACCCATCACCGGGTCGATCGAGGCGACGGACGCGATGACGTCGGCGACCATGCCGCCTTCGCACATCGCGGGCATCGACTGGAGGTTCACGAAGCTGGGTTCGCGCAGGTGCACGCGCATCGGGCGGGTGCCGCCGTCGGAGACGACGTGGTAGCCGAGCTCGCCGCGCGGCGACTCGACCGGCACGTACACCTGGCCGGACGGCACCTTGAAGCCCTCGGTCACCAGCTTGAAGTGGTGGATCAGGGACTCCATGGACTGACCCATGATCTTGCGGACGTGCTCGAGCGAGTTGCCCATGCCGTCGCTGCCGATCGTGAGCTGCGCGGGCCACGCGATCTTGGCGTCCTCGACCATCACCGGACCGGTCGGCAGGCTCTTCACGACCTGCTTGATGATCTTCAGCGACTGGTGCATCTCCTCGAGCCGCAGCAGGTACCGCGCGAAGCAGTCCGCCGCGTTCGAGGTCGGCACGTCGAAGTTGTAGTTCTCGTAGCCGCAGTACGGCTCGATCTTGCGCAGGTCCCAGCCGAGGCCGGCGGAACGCAGGATCGGGCCGGTGATGCCGAGCGCGAGGCACGCGTCGACGGGCAGGTAGCCCACGCCCGCGAGGCGGTTGCGCCAGATCGGCTGGCCGGTGAGCAGCTTGTCGTAGTCCGGCAGCCGCTTTTCCATGATCTTGACGAACGCGGTGATCTTCTCGACCGCGTCGTCCGGCAGGTCCTGCGCGAGGCCGCCGGGGCGGATGAACGCGTGGTTCATGCGCAGACCGGTGAGGTGCTCCAGCAGGTGCAGGGCTTCCTCGCGCTCGCGGAAGCCGGAGGTCATGCCGGTCAGGGCACCGAGCTCCATGCCGCCGGTCGCGAGCGCGACGAGGTGCGAGCTGATCCGGTTGATCTCCATCAGCAGCACGCGGATGGCCTGCGCCTTGTCCGGCACCGTGACGCCGAGCAGCTTCTCGACGGCCATGCAGTACGCGGCCTCGTGGTGCAGCGGCGCCAGGTAGTCGGTGCGCGTGATGAACGTGACGCCCTGAACCCAGTTCCGGTACTCGAGGTTCTTCTCGATACCCGTGTGCAGGTAGCCGATGACGCTGCGGGCGTGCGTGACGGTCTCGCCCTCGAGCTCCAGGACCAGGCGGAGCACGCCGTGCGTCGACGGGTGCTGCGGGCCGAGGTTCATGACGATGCGCTCGTCGTGGACGGCGTCCGCGAGCACCTCGTCCCAGTCGCCGCCGGTCACCGTGTAGACGGTGCCCTCGGTGGTCTTGCGCGACTCGGCGATCTCTTCGGGAGCGCTGTGCCGGCCGACCTCGCTGGTGTCGGTTCCGGTGGTGACGTCGGAAAGTCGCTCGGTCATGAGTACGACCGCCTCTGGTCCGGCGGAGGAATCTCCGCGCCCTTGTACTCGACCGGAATGCCGCCCAGCGGGTAGTCCTTGCGCTGCGGGTGGCCGTCCCAGTCGTCCGGCATGAGGATGCGGGTCAGTCCGGGGTGACCGTCGTAGATGATCCCGAACATGTCCCAGTTCTCGCGCTCCTGCCAGTCCGCCGTCGGGTAGACCTCGACGAGGCTCGGCACGTGCGGGTTCTCCACGTCGACCGCGACCTCGAGCCGGATGCGGCGGCGGTAGGTCATCGACGTGAGGTGGGTGACCGAGTGCAGGCGCTGCGGCACGTCGGCGCCGTAGTCGACACCGGAGACCGAGCTGCAGAGCTCGAAGCGCAGGGACGGGGTGTCGCGGCAGATGCGCGCGACCTCCAGCAACGTCTCCGGCTTGAGGTAGAAGGTGATCTCGCCGCGGTCGACCGTCACCTGCTGCACCGTGTCGGCGGGCAGGCCCTTGTCGCTGATCGCGGCGAACAGCTCGTCGGCGACCTCGTCGAACCAGCCGCCGTACGGACGCTCGGCGGGCGCGGCCACGTGGGCGGGCAGGCGCAGGCCGCCGAAGCCCGACGTGTCACCGGAACCGGAGACGCCGAAGAGGCCCTTGCGCTCCTTGCCCGCGAAGATCGGCGCTTTCGCCTCTGCCCCGTTGGTCTTCTCGAGGCCCTCGACAGCGCGGTCGGCGCTGGAGTGCTCTCCCCCTGGCTCGGTCACTTCTTCCTCGCAAAACGCTCGGACGACGGGATGAGATCGGTGCGGTAGCCCGAGTCGGCGAGTGCCTTGGCGCGCACGGCGTTGAGCGGCTCGTCCATGATCTTGGCGTGGATCTTGAGGATCGCGTCCATCAGCATCTCCGGCCGCGGCGGGCAGCCCGGCAGGTACATGTCGACGGGCACGACGTGGTCGACGCCCTGCACCACCGCGTAGTTGTTGAACATGCCACCGGTCGACGCGCACACGCCCATGGCCAGCACCCAGCGCGGCTCGGGCATCTGGTCGTAGATCTGCCGCAGCACCGGCGCCATCTTGTTGGTGACGCGGCCCGCGACGATCATCAGGTCGGCCTGGCGCGGTGAGGCGCGGAAGACCTCCATGCCGAAGCGGGCGAGGTCGTAGCGCGGACCACCCGTCGTCATCATCTCGATGGCGCAGCAGGCCAGGCCGAAGGTGGCAGGCCACAGCGAGGACTTGCGGGTCCAGTTGACCAGCTTCTCGACGCTGACCAGCAGGATGCCGTTCGGGAGCTTCTCCTCGAGACCCATGACTTCCTCAGTTCCAGTCGAGGCCGCCGCGACGCCACACGTAGACGTACGCGAAGCCGACCGTGGCGACGAACAGGACGATCTCCACCAGCCCGAACAGGCCGAGCTTGTCGGCCGCTACGGCGAACGGGTAGAGGAAGACCATTTCGATGTCGAACAAGATGAAGAGCATCGCCGTCAGGTAGTAGGCGACCGGCATGCGCCCGCCACCCACGACCGGCTGCGGGCTCGGCTCGATGCCGCACTCGTACGCGTCGAGCTTCGCCTTGTTGTAGCGGCGGGGTCCGATGTAGGGCGCTGCGGTCACCGAGAACAGTGCGAACGCCCCGGCGAGCGCGAACATCAATACGAGGGGGAGGTAAGGGTCAAGCACGCTCCGTCGTCCTTTCCTCGCGGTCGAGGCGCACCCTATGGGTGTACTTCTGCGACGCGTTTGTTAGGCGGCCCTAACAAACGCTTGTGAAACAGTTCACAAGCTACTTCAGACTGTTGTGAAGTGATTCACAAGGTCGCTCGCCAGTGTAGAACGCCTGTAAATGACCTAGGTCACAGGGTCTGACCTGGGGGTTTAACTTGGCTGACACATGCGAAACGGCACCGGCTCGTATTGAGCCGGTGCCGTCACCTATTCGGAGTAATTTACGCCGTCGGCGCGAGCTTCGTGGCGGCCACGATGAGGCGGTCCATTGCGTCGCCGTCCTTGGGGTCGTAGAGGCCCGCAAGCAGCTTGAGCACGAGTTTCATCAGGCGCTTTCGCGGCATTCCGTACTTCGTTGCGGTCCGCATGACCGCCGGGTTCCCGATGAGCTTCGAGAAGACGTTGCCGAGCCGGTAGTAACTCCCGAGCGCCTGTTCGATCCGGACCGGGTAGCCGTGCAGCGCGTGTTCACGGTTGACGCCGGTCCGGGCGAGGGCCTGGACGACGCTTTCGGACGCGATCTTGGCCGACTCCATGGCGTAGCCGATGCCCTCGCCGTTGAACGGGTTGACCATGCCGCCGGCGTCGCCCACCAGGACGAGACCGTTCTTGTAGTGCGGCTTGCGGTTGAGACCCATCGGGAGCGCGGCGCCGCCGATGCGGCTCGTCGCGTTCTCCTCGCGGAAGCCCCACTCCTCCGGCGTGCCGTCGAGCCAGCTGCGCAGGAGCTGCCGGTAGTCCGTGGTGCCGTACGCCTTTGACGTGCTGAGGATGCCGAGGCCGACGTTGACTGAGCCGTCGCCCATGCCGAAGATCCAGCCGTAGCCGGGCAGCAGCTGGCCGTCCGGGGCCCACAGTTCGAGGTGCGACTCGAGGTAGTCGTCCTTGGTGCGCGGGCTCGCGTAGTACCGGCGGACCGCGACGCCCATCGGCTTGTTGTCGTCCTTCTGGAGGCCTGCACTCAGAGCGAGCCTCGCGGACACGCCGTCGCACGCCACCGTGATCGGCGCACGGTACGTGACCGGGTTCTTCTCCGGTCCCTGCTTGGCCTCGACGCCGACGACCCGGCCGTTCTCGATGATGGCCTTGGTGACCGTGGTGTTCTCGTGCATGCGCGCGCCGGCCGCCTTGGCCGTGTTCGCGAGCATCTCGTCGAAGTCCATCCGCGGCCGGACCACGCCGTAGTTGGGGAACGTGGCCAGCTCCGGCCAGTCGAGCTCCATCGTGACGCCGCCGCCGACGACCCGCAGCCCCTTGTTGTGGAGCCAGCCGTTGTCCTCGCGGGTGTCGATGCCGAGGTCGATCAGCTGCTTGACGCCGCGCGGGGTGAGGCCGTCGCCGCAGACCTTCTCCCTGGGGAAGGAGCTCTTCTCCAGCAGCAACACGTCGAGGCCCGCCCTGGCCAGGTAGGTCGCCGCGGTCGAGCCCGCCGGTCCCGCCCCCACCACGATGACGTCGGCGTCCTCGTTGATCCCGCGCCTGCTCATCCAGACTCCCTAACGTGTACCGGTCACAGCTCACAGCTCTGTTCGCGACTCTAACCGGCGTTCGCTGAGGGTCAGGGCGTCGGCTCGGCAGCCTTCGGCTTCGGCTTCGGCTTGGTCGCGCGGTGCAGGGCCACCATGCCGCCGGTCAGGTTGAACCAGGCCACGTCCTCCCAGCCGGCCTTGGAGATCAGCTCGGCGAGGGCGCGCTGGTCGGGCCACGTGGCCATGGACTCGGCCAGGTAGGAGTAGGCGACGGGGTTCGACGAGACGAACTTCGCGATCAGCGGCAGGAGTTTGAGCAGGTAGCGCATGTAGACGAAGCGGAACGGCTTCCACACCGGGGTGGAGACCTCGCAGATCACCATGCGGCCGCCGGGCTTCGTGACGCGGGCCATCTCCTGCAGGGCGAGGGCCGTGTCGTTGAAGTTGCGGATGCCGAAGGACACCGTGACGGCGTCGAAGGAGTTGTCCTTGAACGGCAGGCGCAGGGCGTCTGCGGCCACCTTCGGGACGCGGCGGTGGGCGCCGCCTGCCAGCATGCCGACGGAGAAGTCGGCGGCCACGCACCAGGCGCCGGACTCGGCGTACTGGACCGTGGACACGGCGGTGCCGGCGGCGAGGTCCAGGATCTTCTCGCCGGGGCGGGCGTCGAGGACGCGCCTGCTCCACTCCCGCCAGCGGCGGTCGAAGCCCAGCGTCATGACCGAGTTCGTGCGGTCGTAGCCCTTGGCCACGCCGTCGAACATCTCGGCGACCTCGCGGGGGTTCTTGTCCAAGCCGGCTCGCGACATGGTCATGAGCCTAGGTCAGCGCCACTGAGATCGTCTTCAGGGCACCCGCAGTGCGGTCAGCATGCCGTCCACCGCCGCCTGCCACGGGTACTCCTCGGCCCTTGCGCGCGCGGCCTCCCGTGAGCCACTTGAAAGCAGTCGCTGAGCAGCGGTGGCGAAGGCTTTGGCGTGGTCGTCGACGGCCGCGCCGCACGCCGGTTGGACGATCTCCTTCAGCGCGCTGCTCTGGCTGACCACTACCGGGGTGCCGCTGGCGAGGGCCTCCAGGGCGGCCAGGCCGAACGTCTCGTGCGGGCCGGGGGCGAGGGAGAGGTCGGCCGACGCGAGCAACGAGGCGACGTCCAGACGGGACTTCACGAAGCCCAGGAACGTCACCGGCAGGCCGTTCGCGCGCTTCTCCAGGGATGTGCGGCGCGGGCCGTCGCCGGCGATCACCAGCCGGGCGGAGTGGCCCTGCTCGTGCAGTTCGGCCAGCGTGTCGACGGACCGTTCGACGTGCTTCTCGGGTGAGAGCCGTCCACAATGGATGAGCAGACTCTCCTTGCCCTGCAACAACTCCCGGCGAAGATCCACGGAGTGGCGCCGGGGTGTGAACGTGGTGAGGTCGACGCCGAGCGGCACCTGCGTGACGTTGCGGGCGCCGATGCGGTCGAACTCCTCGCGCGCGAAACGCGTCGTGCACACCACCGTGTCGTAGGAAGCAGCCATGCGGCGGTTCGCCCAGTCGGCGCCGCGCTCAGCCGGACCGGCGGGCAGCACGAACTGCAGCAGGCGGTCGAGGCGTTCGTGGGAGATCACGACGTTCGGGATGCCGCGCTCACCGGCCCAGCTGCCCATGCCGCGCAACGTCAGCCGGTCCGAGACCTCCAGCCGATCTGGCTTGAGGTGCTCCATCAGCGCCTTGACGCGCCACGGGTCCACGACGCGGTAGCCGCCGGTGTACGGGACCTTCACGGCGGGCAGGGTGATCCGCCGCACGCCGCCCGGCAGGACCTCGTCGGCACGGCGGTCGCCGGGTACGACGAGCACCACCTCGTGGCCCGACTGCACGTAGCCGGTGCCGAGGTGGTGCAACGCCGTGCGGAGCCCGCCCGACTTCGGTCCGTAGAAGTTGGCCAGCTGAACGATCCTCAAGCCGCCGCCTGGTGAGCTAGTCCGATCACCGCGGCGTAATGACCCATCAGCTCGTCGCAGATCGCCGGCCAGGTGCGGGTGAGCACCGACTTGCGGGCAGCGAGCCCGAACCGCTTGCGCCGCAGCGGGTCGCGCAGCAGGTCCACGTACTGCGCGAGGTCGTCCTCGAACAGGTACCCGGTCCGGCCGTGCGCAACCAGGTCACGCGGGCCGCCGGCGTTCGGCGCGAGCACCGGCAGGCCGGTCGCGAGCGCCTCCTGGACGGCCTGGCAGAACGTCTCGTGCGGGCCGGTGTGGATGAAGACGTCGAGCGACGCGTAGGCCTCGGCGAGCGCCTCACCAGTGCGGAACCCGAGGAACTCGGCGTTGGGCAGATCGTGTTCGAGCTGCTCGCGGTCCGGTCCGTCGCCGACGATCCGCAGCTGCACGCCCGGCAGGTCGTGGAGCTCACGCAGCCGGTGCACCTGCTTCTCCGGCGCGAGGCGGCCGACGTAGCCCACGGTGAGCTGGTCGTTGTGCTTCGGCCGCGGGTGGAAGAGGTCGATGTCGACGCCACGCCCCCACCGGTGCACGCGCGGCACCCCGTGCTGCTCCAGCGCCTCAACCGCCGAGCTGGACGGCGCGAGGGTGCGGTCGGCCAGCGTGTGCAGCCGCTTCGTCCACCGCCACGCCGCCCGCTTGGTCAGCCCGAGGCCGTAGCTGCCGGCGAACCCGGCGACGTCGGTCTGGTAGACGGCGACGGTCGGCACGTCGATCTTGCGCGCGGCTCTCAGCCCGTACGCACCCAGCACGAACGGCGACGCGAGGTGCACGACGTCGGGCTGGAAGTCAGCCAGCGCGTGCAGCACCTTCGGGGTCGGCACCCCGATCGGCAGGCTGGTCACCATCGGCACGTCGACAGCGGACACTCTGACGACGGGCGTGCCGTGGTGTTCCTCGGCGCCGGCACCCGGCGCGACCACCATCGCCTGGTGGCCGTTGCGCCGCAGGTGTTCCAGCACGCGGAGAACGGAGTTGGTGACCCCGTTCACCTGGGGCAAGAAGCTCTCGGTCACGATCGCTACGCGCACAGAAGACACCTTGTAGTGCGCGTGTGAAGTCCGCGTGACACGAAATTTGACGCGGTCAGAACACCTCACGTCGTGGCCAGGTGATCGTCGATTCGTCATCTCGCTGTCGGTTGCCGGTCACCCGACGCGGTGAAACTAGGCCAGCATGACCGTCTTGTCGTCCCGTCCGGCGCACCCAGTCGACCCCGGACTGGTGTCAATAGCGCTGGAAGTGGCCGGTCGCCTGGCGAACGACGCCTCGGACGTCATCATGGCCACCGCCGGGCGCGGCGTGCGTCCGGACTCGGACGAGTCACCGTTCGACTGGGTGACCGACACCGACCGCACCCTCGAACGCCACACCCGCCGAGTGCTCACGGCCGAGTTCCCCTCGATCCCGGTGTTCTGCGAGAACTCCGATGTGGACGTGCCCGGCGACTCCGAGTTCCGCTGGGTGGTCGATCCGGTGGACGGCACCGCGAACTACACCGCGGGCATGCCGTGGTGCGCCTACAGCTTGGCTTTGGTGGACCGCTGGGGCCCGGTGGTGGGTGTCGTGGCCGACCCCTACCGCTCCCAGATCTACGCCGCTGCGCGAGGCCGTGGCATGCGCGCGAACGGCACGCCGGTGCGGTTGACCGAGCGTCAGGGCGACTCCCTGGTCGTGTGCACGGAGATGACCCGGACGGGTCCGTGGCCCGGTATGGGGGAATTCATCTCGACCGCGGCCATCGCCGGCACGGGCGTGCGCGTGCTGGGCTCGAAGTGTCTTGCCGTCGCGCAGGTGGCGCTCGGTCACGTCGCTGCCGCCGTGCTGCACGGCTATCACGAGTGGGACGTGGCCGGTGCGGTGTCTCTGGCCGTGGAGTCCGGAGCCGTGGTGTTGGACAGGCGCGGCGAAGGCGCCCAACTGCCCGGCGACGGCCTTCTGGTGGCGGCCCCGGAGGCGGCCGACGAGGTGCTGGGCTGGTGGCAGTCGGCGCTTCAGGTGGACAGCTGAGGCAGCTGCTTCTCGAGCACCTCGAGGTGGGTGCGCGCCTCGTCCAGCTCCGGGTGGTCGAACATCTGCAGCGCGACCCTGCCGACCTCGTTCTCGAACTGCTGGAAGTCGCGCGCGGCCTGGAGCAGCCGCTGGTACACCGGGTGCTGCCGGTCGACCGCGCCGAGGGCCCTGCCCAGCTGCGCGATTCCCCTGACGTCGTCGAGCTCTTTCGTGAGCTGCTCGCTGATCCGCTGCAGCCAGTCCTTCGCCGCCGACTTCGGGACGGTCTGGACGGCATTCGCAACCCTGCGCGTGGACTCGGCGCAGCGCTCCACCAGTTCGGACCACATGTCGTAGGGCTGCTGCGGGATCGGCGGGTGGACCGGGTGTCTGGGCTGGCGCGGCTGTTGGATCGCGCGGCGGACGAAACCGACGCCTGTGCCGATCACGGCGCCCGGGATGCCGCCGAACGCCACGGCGAAGATGAGGATCGCCGTGATCGTCACGAAGGCCGAATGCGGGCGGTCACTGGTGGAGGCCAGGTCGACGGCGGTGGTGAGGACGCCCATGAGCAGGGTGCCTGTTGCGGCACCCCAGAGCGCTGAGCGGACGACAACCCCCATGGCCCGTGATCGTGCCACGTTCACCGCGTGTTCGTCGGGAAACTCAGGCGTCGAAGTCGACCGTCACGCACTCGCTGGTCGGCAGCGCCTGGCAGGTCAGCACGAACCCGGCCGCCACCTCGGACTCGTCGAGCGCGTAGTTGCGCCGCATCTCCACCGAGCCTTCGGTGACGAGCGCACGGCACGTGCCGCACACCCCGCCCTTGCACGCGAACGGCAGGTCGGCGCGAACTCGCTGGGCGGCGTCCAGGATCGGCTCGTCGGCGGGCAACGGCAGCGTGGTCGACTTGCCGTCCAGCACCACCGTCACGGTCGCGGCCGAGTCCACCACGGCCTCGGTGCGGCGCGGGGGTGGCGGAGGCTCGTCCACGTAGAAGAGCTCGTGGTGGACGCGGTCCGCCGGGACGCCGCGTGCGCGCAGCACTTCGGTGGCGTCCTGGACCATCTCGTACGGGCCGCAGAGCCACCACTCGTCGATGCCGTCGAACGGGACGACGGTGGACAACAGCGCCGTCAGCTTCTCTGCGTTCAGGCGACCGGAGAAGAGCTCGACGTCGCGCGGTTCGCGGGACAGGACGTGGATCAGCTGGAAGGTGGCCGGGTAGCGGTCCTTCAGGTCGGCCAGCTCGTCGGCGAACATCACCGTGTCGGTGCGGCGGTTGCCGTACAGCAGCGTCACGCGGGCACCGGTGGCCAGCACGGTCGCGGCGATCGACAGGGCCGGGGTGATGCCGGAGCCCGCGACCACCAGGCCGTGGTGCGTGCCGGTGCCGGTCGGCGTGAACTTGCCCAGCGGCGGCAGGACTTCGAGCACGTCACCGGGGGCCACGCGGTCGACCAGCCAGGTGGAGAACTGGCCGCCGTCGACGCGGCGGACGCCGATGCGCGGTGCGGCACCGGCCGGGGCGCAGATCGAGTACGAGCGGCGTTCGTCGCCCTGGCGCAGGGTCAGGTACTGGCCCGCAGCGAAGGCGAAGTCCTCGGACAGGTCAGAAGGCACGTCGAAGGTGACGGCCACGGCGTCGTCGCAGAGGCGGTCGACGCGGGCGACCGTCAGCTTGTGGAAGGCAGCGCGGCGCGACAACTAGATCTCCTTGACGTGCTCGAAGGGCTCGGAGCAGGCGTTGCAGCGGCGCAGGGCCTTGCACGCGGTCGAGCCGAACCGGGAAATCTCCGAGGTGTTCAGCGAGCCGCACTGCGGGCAGGCGACCTGACGGGACGGCGGCACGAGGTTCAGCGGAACGGGTCCCACAGCGGCAGGACCCACGCGGGACGGTGGTGCGATGCCCGCCGCAGCCAGCTTCGTGCGGCCTTCGGAGCTGATCCAGTCCGTGGTCCAGGCAGGCGAGAGCGACAGGCGCACCTCGACCTCCTCGAAGCCCGCGGAGAGCAACGAACGGCGCAGGTCGGCGCCCATCTCGTCGATCGCGGGGCAACCGGAGTAGGTCGGGGTGATCGTGACGACGACACGACCGTCCTCTTCGGACACCTCGCGCAGCACGCCGAGGTCGGCCAGCGTGAGGACCGGGAGCTCCGGGTCCCGCACGGCCGACGCGACCTCCAGTGCCGTCGTCACCAGACCGCTCCCGGCAGTGACCGGTGCAGGTGCTGCAGCTCGGCGAGCAGGAAGCCCATGGCCTCGGTGTGCACGCCGTCGCGGCCCGCCATGCCCGCGACGCGCGCGGCCTTCGTGTCGGCGGGGCGCTGCAGGCCCGCGGCGCTCAGCACCGCGTCGAGCACACCGTCCACTTCGGACCTCACAGAGGCCGGGTCGACCGCGACGCCGGCCAGCCGGGCTTCCACGGCGTGCGTGGCGAACAGCTCGTCCACGAACGGCCACACCCGCTCCAGCCCGGCCTGCATGCGGCGATGCGACTCGTCGGTGCCGTCGCCGAGCCGGACGGTCCACTGCGCGGCGTGGTCGCGGTGGTACGCGATCTCCTTCAGGCCCTTCTCGGCCACGGCGGCCAGCACCGGGTCGGCCGAGCCGCGCAGGCGCGAGAACAGGGCGAGGCGCCACGTCGAGAACACCAGCAGGCGCGCGATCGTCGTGCCGAAGTCACCGCCGGGGCCGGGGCCGCAGTCGATCTCGGCCAGGTGCACGTTGCGGAACTCGCGCTCGTCGCGCAGGTACGCCAGTTCGTCTTCCGACTTGCCGAGCACCTCGCCGGCGCGCGTCAGCAGCATGCGGGCCTGGCCCAGCAGGTCGAGCGCGATGTTGGCGAGGGCGATGTCCTCTTCCAGCTCGGGAGCGCGCGAGCACCACTCCGAGAGGCGCTGCGAGAAGATCAACGCGTCGTCGCCGAGCATCAGGCAGTACGCCGCGAGATCGTCGCGGTCGACCCCGGCCGGGAACTCGCGGTTCACGCCGGACAGGGCCTCGGAGAAGCCGGTGCCGAACGCCCAGTGCGCGTCCTCGTGTCCGAGCAGCGACTCGTAGGCATTGTCGAAGCTCATAGGTGCGGCACGTCCTCGGGAATCGAGTAGAACGTCGGGTGCCGGTAGACCTTGTCGCCGGACGGCGCGAAGAACGGGTCCTTCTCGTCCGGCGAGGAAGCCGTGATCGAGGCGGCGGGCACCACCCAGATCGACACGCCCTCGTTGCGGCGTGTGTAGACGTCACGGGCGTTGCGCAGCGCCATCTCCGCGTCCGGGGCGTGCAGCGAACCGACGTGCACGTGGTTCAGGCCGCGCTTGCCCCGCACGAACACTTCCCACAGCGGCCAAGACGTGCTCACGCGGCACCTTCCTTCTGTGCGTGCTTCTGAGCGTGTGCGGCCGCGGCCTCGCGGACCCAGGAGCCGTCCTCGTGGGCCTTGCGGCGGTGGGCGATGCGCTGCTCGTTGCAGACGCCGCCACCCTTCACGACCTGCCAGAACTCGTCCCAGTCCGGCGCACCGAAGTCGTACTGCCCGCGCTCTTCGTTCCACTTGAGCTCGGGGTCGGGGAACGTGACGCCGAGCGCCTCGGCCTGCGGCACGCTCATGTTCACGAACTTCTGCCGCAGCTCGTCGTTGGTGTCGCGCTTGATCCGCCACGCCATCGACTGCTCGGTGTTCGTCGACTCGGAGTCCGGCGGGCCGAACATCATCAGCGCCGGCCACCACCACCGGTTCACCGAGTCCTGCACCATGTCCTTCTGCTGCTGGGTGCCGCGCATCATCGTCATGAGCAGCTCGTAGCCCTGACGCTGGTGGAACGACTCTTCCTTGCAGATGCGGATCATGGCGCGCGCGTACGGCCCGTAGGACGTGCGGCACAACGGCACCTGGTTGCAGATCGCGGCGCCGTCGACGAGCCAGCCGATCACACCGACGTCGGCGAACGTCAGCGTCGGGTAGTTGAAGATCGAGGAGTACTTCTGGCGGCCCTCGATGAGCTTGGTCGTCAGGTCCTCGCGGTCGGCGCCGAGCGTCTCGGTCGCCGAGTACAGGTACAGGCCGTGCCCGGCCTCGTCCTGCACCTTCGCCAGCAGGATCGCCTTGCGCCGCAGCGAGGGCGCGCGCGAGATCCAGTTGCCCTCCGGCTGCATCCCGATGATCTCGGAGTGCGCGTGCTGGGCGATCTGCCTGATCAGGGTCTTGCGGTAGCCGTCGGGCATCCAGTCGCGCGGCTCGATGCGCGAGTCGGCCTGCACCGTGCGCTCGAAGCGCAGCTCCAGGTCATCCGCCATACCCCGATGTTACACCTGAGTGCCGAATCTGCGTAGAACTGTCACAACGGCGGCGATGACGGCCCAGACGGCGAGGAGAAAGCTGCCGACGGGCAGCAGGCTCAGGACGGCGGTCCGGCCGGCCACGCGCGTCAGTTCCGGGTTCGACTGGTCGTACTCGACCTTCACGTTGTCGCCGACGTTGAGACCCGCCGGGTACAGCACGCCCTGCGACGGGATGATCACGCGGCCGTCCGGTGTGGCGTAGCGCACAACCGTCCTGTTGAAGGCCACGGAGTCGACCTGCGCGACCGCCTGCCCCAGGTGCCGCTCGATGGCCATGTCGTCGCGCCAGCAGGCGAGCGGCAACAGCACGCAAACGAGCGTGACCACCCCGCCGACCACGAACAAAGTGCGGACCACCGCCCGGCGGACCCGCACACCGATGGCCGGCTTGGTCACTGCGTCCTCCACCACAACTGAGAAGTCTAGAGCCGGGCGGGTGCCGCACTTTCAGGTTGAGGTCCATACAGTCGGAGCGTGACCTCAGCACCCACATCGCGAGCACGGCAGCGGATCCGCGTCCGGTCGAGGCGGGACACCGCCGGTGACCTGCTCGGACTGCTGCCAGACCCGGAGCACGCGCTCGCCTGGGTGCGCGACGGGTCCGGTCTGGTCGGCTGGGGCGAGGCAGCTCGTTTCGAGGTCAGCGGCCCGGACCGGTTCGCGCAGGCGGACAAGTGGTGGCAGGAGTTCGTGTCTCAGTTGGACGTCGACGACACGCTGGGCGTACCGGGCAGTGGTCCGGTGGCGTTCGTCTCGATGGCCTTCGCGGACTCGCCGGGCGACTCGGTGCTGATCGTCCCCGAGGTCGTCGTGGGCCGCCGCAACGGCGAGCAGTGGATCACCACGATCGGTGCCGCGGACACCACTCCTGACGTTCTGCCGCTGGCTCGACCCTCCACTGTTCGGTACTCGAACGGGCAGCTGCCGGTCACGCAGTACCGCGAGGCGGTGCGTTCCGCCGTTGCCCGGATGCGTGGCGGTGAGCTGGACAAGGTCGTGCTGGCCCACGACCTGGTGGCCTCGACCGATCGACGGCTGGACCAGCGGTTCGTGCTGCAGGGGCTGGCGCGGCGGTATCCGGAGTGCTGGGCGTACGCGGTGGACGGGCTCGTGGGCGCCACGCCCGAACTGCTGCTGCGCCGGACCGGGTCGGTCGTGGACTCGCGAGTGCTGGCGGGGACGACGTGGCCGCACGACGGGATCTCCGACGAGGAACTGGCCGCGGCGCTGATGTCGTCGGAGAAGAACCTCGAGGAGCACGACTACGCGATCACGTCCTTGGCGGAGACGCTGCGGCCCTTCTGCACGACGATGTCGGTGGAAGGGCCCTCGGTTCTGCGGCTGCCGAACGTGTCGCACCTGTCCAGCGACGTGATCGGCACGCTGGGGTCGTCGGTGTCGTTGCTGCACCTCGGCTCGGCGGTGCATCCGACGGCTGCGGTGGGTGGGACGCCTCGGCTGGACGCCACGACGTTGATCTCGCAGCTCGAGGGGATGGACCGCGGCCGGTACGCCGGGCCCGTCGGGTGGATCGACGGGAACGGGGACGGGGAGCTCGGGATCGCGCTGCGGTGTGCGCAGATTTCCGGGTCCACCGCTCGGTTGTTCGCCGGGTGCGGGCTGGTTGCCGACTCGGACCCGGACATCGAGGTGCAGGAGGCGCACGCCAAGATGCGGCCTATGCGTGAGGCCCTCGAAGGGCTTTAGCGACGAAGGCGGCTTTGCCTTTTGTGTAGGCCTCGCGGTCGTGGCCGTTTTCGTTCGCCAGGCGGTGTTTCAGGTCTGCGTAGGCCTGGGCGAGATCGGGGTCGTCGCGGAGCGCGTCGCGAAAGCGGATCTGGTCGGTCCACCGCTGGTGGCCCGCTTGGATGAGGTGCAGGTGGGCTTCGCGGTGTTGTCCGGACGGGTCCGGCTTGACGAAGAAGCGGCGCCAGGGGCGTTGATCCAGTTCCGGCGGCACGTAGACCCAGCCGTTGGCGGTCAGGCGTTCGGCCGTCTCGACGTTGTCCAGGTCCGACACCGAGGCTTGGAGGTCCACGATCGGTTTCGCGGCGAGGCCGGGGATTGCTGTTGAGCCGACGTGCTCGATGCCGTCGACCAGCCAAGGGGCGAGGAGTTGCTCGAGGTGGTCGCGCTCCGACTCTGCGCGGACCGTCCAGCTCGGGTCGTGCGGCCGGACTTCCGCTCGCTCGTAGGCCCAGGCCGGTGCTTCGTCACTCATGGCGAACTCTGCCAGCGCCAGCCGGTCTGCGGTTCCCGGCCGGGCAGACTGATGCGGTTGGTGGCCCAGAGCAGGCCGGCCCAGGGATCCCCGTCGAGATCGTCGTGGGAGAACATCCTCGCGAGCACGCGAGCACAAACGTCGCGTGGCGGGTCGAGCCTCAGGCCGAGGCCGCGGGCGATGTCCTCGCCGTGCACCAGCGCTTCGACGCAGCCCATGCCTGCGAAGTGGGCCGGGTCGGCCATGCCGGTGGGGTGATAGGCGCGCGCGGACGGCGGCGTCGTCCGCACGACCGAGGCGAGGATCCTGCCACCGGTCACCGCGAACTCCAGCACTTCAGCCGGGCTCGCGTCCTTGTCCGCCACAGCCATGAAGCGCACGTAGCGGGCGTCGGGCCGGGCGACGAGTTGTGCCGCGTAGGACAGGAGGCAGTCGCCGATGTGTTCGGCGGTGTGCCAGCAGTTCCACTCTCCGGTGCCGGGCTGGCTCAGCCAGTCCTGGCCGGCCGCGGGGCCGAGGGTGTCGGCCAGGCAGGAGACCGCCGCGTCGAGGTCGTCAGCGGTCACCGTCACCGCCGCAGAATAGTGGGCGAGATCGGCCGGGCGGACGCGGTTGGACACGGCCGGTGAAAACGCTGACGCAGGGGTCCCCCTGAGCTGGGAACCCCTGCGTCACAACGTACTCAGCCGGTCTGACAGTCCGGCTCTACTTGTGCGCGTCCAGCAGCTCGTGCGTCAGCTGGATCTTGGCGCGCGACTTGGGCTCAGCCGCCTTGGTGACAGCCGGGCCCGCGGCCAGCGACGCCGCCACCTCCCCGGCACGACCGGGAGCCTCGGCGGGCTTGCCCTTCGTGAAGAGCCACGTCTGGAACAGCTGGTCGAGCTGCTGTCCCGACACCCTCTCCGCCACCGCGATGAACTCCTCGACCGTGGCGTTCGAGAACTTCTTCTCCGCGGTCCACGTCTTCAGGATCTCGAAGAACTTCTCGTCACCCACGGCCACGCGCAGGGCGTGCACCGCCAGCGCGCCGCGGTCGTAGACAGCGCCGTCGAAGACGTTGGCAGGACCGGGGTCGCCGGGCAGGATCTGCCAGAACGGGCTGTCCGCCGGGTAGAGGTCGTAGGTGTAGTCGGCGTTCTCCTGGGCCGTGCCCTCACCGATGTGCTCGGACCAGAGGAACTCCATGTAGGAGGCGAAGCCCTCGTTCAGCCAGATGTCGCGCCAGCCGTGCACCGACACCGAGTCGCCGAACCACTGGTGGCCGACCTCGTGCGCGACGACGTAGGTGTTGGCGCCGCGGCGGAAGAAGGCCGTGTCGTAGACCGAGCGGGTCTGGTTCTCCAGCGCGTAGCCGAGGTTCGGGGTGGCGACGCCGCCCTGCGCCTCGAACGGGTACGGGCCGACGTTCTGCTCGAGGAACTCGGTGATCTCGGCCGTGCGCTCGATGCTGGCCTTCGCGGCGTCGGCGTTCTCGCCGAGGCGCTCGGAGTACGCGTTGACGGACGGCTGGCCGGAGGGCGTGGTCGACTGGCGGATCTCGAACTGGCCGATCGTCAGGAACGTCAGGTACGTCGCCTGCGGCTTGGTGCTGCGCCAGTGCCAGCGGGTCCAGCCGTTGATCTGCCGGGTCTGGCCGAGGAAGACGCCGTTCGAGATCGCCTCGACGCCGTTCGGGACGGCGACGTTGACGTCGAAGGTGGCCTTGTCGGTCGGGTGGTCGTTGGACGGGTACCACCAGGAGGCGATCTCCGGCTCACCGATGGCGAGGGCGCCGTCGGGAGTCTTCGTCCACGGCGTGATGCCGTTGCTGTCCTTCACCGCGGACGGCGTGTCTGCGTAGCTGACGACGATGGTCAGGTCCTGGCCCTTGCGCACGCCGCCCTTGGGCGTGAGGACCAGTTCGCCGCCGTCGGACACGAAGGACGCCGGCGCGTTGTTGACCCGGACCGACTTCACCTTGAGCAGGAAGTCCAGGTTGAACTGCGTGAGGTCCTGGGTGGCCTTGGCGAGGATCGTCGTGGTGCCCGACAGCTGGTCGCCGGTCGGGTTGTAGTTGAGCCGGATGTCGTAGTGGGAGACGTCGTATCCGCCGTTGCCGTACTTCGGGAAGTACGAGTCACCGGCGCCGGGTGCTCCGGGAGACGCCGCCAGGGCCGTCCCCGCGAAGAGCGTCATCGCGGCCGCGGACGCCACCGCGGTCGTCGCCTTCGATCTGATCGACATGCGCGGGACGCTATCCACACGGTGCGATATGAGCCACCGACTTACGTAGGTTTTCCTACCTGCTCAAAATGTTTGACACAGTCGCCTTGAGACGTTGGTGCAGCGTGCGCAGTTCTCCTCGTTTTGCCTGCACCTCCACCACTCGGAGGCCGTGCGGACGCGCAAGTGCGCTACGGAGCTGGTCCTGGTCGTCCACTTTGGAGTGCGGAATTCGGTAGCCCGCGCACAAAGCGGCCATATCTGTGCCGTGCGGGGTGCCGAATATCCTTTCGAAACTTTGGTCGTGCTCCGGTGCACCTTGTTCCAGCAACGAAAAGATCCCGCCGCCGTCGTCGTTGAGGACGACGATCGTGAGATCCGGCTGTCGATCGGCCAGCAAACCATTGCTGTCGTGCAGGAAAGTCAGGTCGCCCATCAGCGCGTATGCGGAACCCTGATGGTTCAGGGCGAGACCGATGGCCGTGGACACGCTGCCGTCGATGCCCGCGGCACCCCGGTTCGCGTGCACGGTGACGTCCGGGCGGCGCTCGCCCACGTAGTCCACGTCGCGGATCGGGTTGGACGAGCCGACGAACAGCATGGCCCCCGACGGCATCGCCTGAGTGAGGTCGCGTGCGACGTGCAGACCGGTCGGCCAGGCGACCGTGTCGAGCAGGTCGTCGACGGCCACACCGACGTTCTTCACCGCGCTCTGCCAGGCCTGCAGCCACTCCCCGTCGTGCTCGGCTGGTTCTGGCAGCCAGGTCGACGCTCGGGACGCGGTGAACTGCGTGTCCGGCCACTGCGCCTGGTCGCCGACGGCGTGCACGAACCGCGCATCGCGCAGCAACGCCTGCTGTCCTCGCGACAACGTCACGCGTCCCACGACGAGCACGGCGTCCGGCTGGAGGTACGCGGGCAGGCCCGCGTTGAGCAGCAACGAGCCGTGCCGCAGCCCACCGGGAGCAGTCGGCTCGGCGATCACCGGCCAGCCGAGCAGCGCGGCCTTGCGGAGCCGCTCCGGCCGGTCGTCGCCGAGCAGCACCAGCGTGCGGGCGGGCAGGTCGGACGGCCGGGTCTCGACGCTGAACGTCCGGTCGGTGAGAGTCCACGGTCCGCGGTCGGACGACGGCCAGTCGGTGTCGTCCGGCGTGAGCGGCGGGCGGAACGGCACGTTGACGTGCGTCGGACCGTCCGTCGCGATGGCACGGCAGATCAGCGACCGCGTGGTGGGCTCGTCGGCGGCCTCCGGCATGTGCAGCGTCGGGATGCCGAGCAGGTCGTGCTGGTTGATCGTCTGGCTGGAGCCGGTGCGGTAGAGGTCGACCGGGCGGTCGGCGGTCAGCGCGATCAACGGCACATTCGTCAGCTGCGCCTCGACGACGGCCGGGTGCAGGTTTGCGACCGCCGTGCCGCTGGTGCACGTCACGACGGCGGGCTCGCCCGTCTTCGCGAGGCCCAGCGCGAGGAATCCGCCGCTGCGCTCGTCGATCCGCACGTGCACCGTGAGCAGGCCTTTTTGCTCGGCCTGGTGCAGCGCGAACGACAGCGGGGCGTTGCGCGAACCGGGGCACAGAACGACGTGGCGGACGCCGTTGCGCACCAGTTCGTCGACGATCACCCTCGCCTGCGTCGTGGACGGGTTCATCCTGCAATTGTCACCGGGACACCTGAGAGGTCGCCCGCTGGTCTCAGCTCCGGGCGCTTAGAGTCTTGCGAGTGGCAGATCAGGAGCTCTTCGACCCGTCGCTGTGGAAGCCGATTGAGGGCTTCGACTTCACCGACATCACGTACCACCGGGCGCTTGACCAGGGCACGGTCCGCATCGCGTTCAACCGGCCCGAGGTCCGCAACGCGTTCCGGCCGCACACCGTGGACGAGCTGTACCGGGCGCTCGACCACGCGCGGATGTCGTCCGACGTCGGGTGCGTGCTGATCACCGGCAACGGCCCCAGCCCGCGTGACGGCGGCTGGGCCTTCTGCAGTGGCGGTGACCAGCGGATTCGCGGGCGCAGCGGCTACCAGTACGCCTCCGGTGAGACGGCCGACACGGTCGACCCGGCGCGCGCGGGCCGGTTGCACATCCTGGAGTGCCAGCGGCTGATCAGGTTCATGCCGAAGGTCGTCATCGCGGTCGTGCCCGGCTGGGCGGCCGGCGGCGGCCACAGCCTGCACGTGGTGTGCGATCTCACGCTCGCGAGCGCGGAGCACGCGAAGTTCAAGCAGACCGACGCGGACGTCGGCTCGTTCGACGGCGGCTACGGCTCCGCGTACCTGGCGCGTCAGGTCGGGCAGAAGTTCGCGCGCGAGATCTTCTTCCTCGGCCGCACGTACTCCGCCGAGGAGATGCACAAGATGGGCGCGGTCAACGCCGTCGTGCCGCACGCCGAGCTGGAGACCACGGCGCTGGAGTGGGCCCGCGAGATCAACGGCAAGTCGCCGACCGCCCAGCGGATGCTCAAGTACGCGTTCAACCTGATCGACGACGGTCTGGTGGGACAGCAGCTCTTCGCCGGCGAGACGACCCGGCTCGCGTACATGACCGACGAGGCCGTCGAGGGCCGCGACGCGTTCCTGGAGAAGCGCGACCCCGACTGGTCGAACTACCCGTACTACTTCTGATCATGCTCGACGAACTGCGCTTGGCCCTGAGCGGCGGAGAACCGCTGGTCGACGGCCCGCTCGACGGCTGGGAGAAGCGGGCCGTGCTCGGCGTGCCCACCTCCGGGTCGACGGGCGAGCCCAAGACCGTGCTGCTCGACGCCTCCGCGCTGACGACGTCGGCGGAGGCCACGCACGAGCGGCTCGGCGGGCCCGGCACGTGGCTGCTGGCGTTGCCCACCGGCCACATCGCCGGCGTCCAGGTGCTGGTGCGGTCGATCGTCGCGGGCACCACGCCCGGCGTGCTCGACATGTCGAAGGGCTTCCGGGCCATGGGGTTCGCGCAGGCCGCCCGGCCGGTGCTGGCCCAGCCCGGCCGCCACTACACCGCGCTGGTGCCGACGCAGCTGTCCCGGCTCGTCGTCGGCGAAGGGCCGGGGCTCGCGGCGCTGCGGCAGTTCGACGGCGTGCTGATCGGCGGGGCCGCCACCCCGCCGAAGCTGCTGCAGCAGGCGCGCGCGCTCGGCGTGCAGGTCGTCACGACGTACGGGATGAGCGAGACGGCCGGCGGGTGTGTGTACGACGGCGAACCGCTGCGGGACGTCCGGCTGCGCACCGACGACGTGATCGAGATCAGCGGGCCGGTGCTGGCGCTGGGCTACCGGGGCAGTGCGGAACCGTTCGGCGAGTGGTTCCGCACCGGCGACCTCGGGCGGCTGCGAGACGGGCGGCTGGAGGTGCTGGGGCGCGCGGACGACGTGATCGTCACGGGCGGCGAGAAGGTGCCGCCGGTGGTGGTGGAACGGGCTCTGGCGACCGTTGAGGGCGTGCTGGAGGCGTGTGTCGTCGGGGTGCCGGACGACGAGTGGGGTCAGGTCGTCGCGGCGGCTGTCGTCGTGCGCGGCGCGGCGCCTTCGCCGGATGAGCTGAAGGGTGCGGTTGCGGAGGCCGTGGGCAGGGCTGCGGTGCCGAAGCTGGTGCGGTTCGTGTCGGAGCTGCCGTTGCGCGGACCTGGCAAAGTCGACCGAGCGACAGTGGCTGACTCTTTTAGGTGAACCTTTACCGCTGAGGACAACTCTCCCGCGAAGCGCGCGGACCTCGCCGCGTGCGTTAGCGATGGGGGTTTCTCATGCGCTACCTGTTATCGCTGGTCGCCGGAGCCGCATTGGCGGTCGGGCTGGCGTCCCCTGCCCAGGCAGCCGGCAACGAGTGGTCCGCCGATCTCACCTACAAGGCCGTTTCGTGGGGCGGTTCCCCGCGGATGGGCCTGATCGAGCTCGAACCGCACAGACTCGCCCAGCCCGCCAACGCGGTCACGGCGGCGGTGACCGGCGATGGTGTCGTCGACGTGCGCGGTCTGCGTCCGGACGGCCAGTGGACCGAGTGGCTGGAGGCGCCGGCGACGTTGCCGGTGACCACCTCGACCGTGCAGACGCGCGTGGTTCTCAGCAGCGGCAAGGCAGAGCGCGTGAAGCTGACAGCTTCGGTCGCGCCCGCCGCTTCGGAAGACGTTTCCGTTGCTGCTGCTGGACGTTCGTACCGCGTGTACGCGACGCGTGAGGGCCTGGTCGGCGGCACGACGGCGAACGGCCACACGATCCGTTCGCGCGACCACTTCGCCGCGCTGCCCTCGCGCCGTGGCTTGGCGCCCAACAACTCCGGCAGCTACAGCGTGCAGATCTGCGCGTCGAACGGGCGCTGCGAGTGGGCGCCGGTGTGGGACGTCGGCCCGTGGAACACCAAGGACGACTACTGGAACCCCTCTGCCACGCGGGAGATGTGGAAGAACCTGCCGCAGGGCAAGCCCGAGGCGCAGGCCGCCTACCAGGACAACTACAACGGCGGCAAAGACCAGTTCGGCCGCGAGGTCGCCAACCCGGCCGGCATCGACCTGGCCGACGGCACGTTCTGGGACGGCCTCAAGCTGACCACGAACTCGTGGGTGACGGTGACCTACCTGTGGACCGGCTCCGGTCCGGTCGGGACGGTCCGCACCGCCGCGGCGAACGGCACCGTGAACGTGCGTAGCGGCGCCAACTCCTCGACCTCGCAGGTGGGTCTGGCCGCGAACCACGCCCAGGTCAGGGTGACCTGTCAGCTGACGGGCGAGTCGGTTTCGGGTACCCAGGGCACGTCGAACATCTGGTACCGCATCGCGCCCGGCAAGCACGTCGCCAAGGCGTACGTGGCTGGGGTCAGCGGAGCGACTAGCTGCTGATACACCCGTTGGCGGGTCCTCAGTGGTCATAGCGGAGGATGGAGGCATGGCCTCAGTCGTCCAGTGGATCCAGGGGACCCGCCCGCGCACCCTGCCGAACTCGATCGCGCCCGTGATCGTGGGCGCGGCGGCGGCGCACCACATCGACGAGTTCAACGTGCTCTACACGGTGCTGGCGCTGGTGGTCTCGATCGCGCTGCAGGTCGGCGTGAACTACGCCAACGACTACTCCGACGGCATTCGCGGCACCGACGACAACCGGGTGGGGCCGTTCCGCCTGACCGGTTCCGGTGCCGCGGAGCCCTCTGCCGTCCGGCTCGCCGCGTTCATCTCGCTCGGGGTCGGCGCGCTGGCCGGCATCGCGCTGGTGGCGTTGTCCGGGTACTGGTGGATGATCGCGTTCGGCGCGGTGTGCATCGCCGGGGCGTGGTTCTACACGGGCGGCAAGCGGCCGTACGGCTACGCGGGGCTCGGCGAGATCGCGGTGTTCCTGTTCTTCGGGCCGGCCGCGGTGCTGGGCACGCTGTACGTGCAGAGCGGCGAGATCACCGGGATCGGCATCGGTGCCTCCATCGCGATGGGGTCGATCTCGGCGGCCGTGCTGGTGGCCAACAACCTGCGCGACATCCCGACGGATGCGGTGTCGGGCAAGCGAACCCTGGCCGTGGTGCTGGGCGACAAGGACACCCGCAGGCTCTACCTCGCGCTGGTGGCGGTGCCGTTCCTGATCGCGCTCGGGATGACCGTGCGGGTGCCGTACGCGTTGCTCGGGTTCCTTGCGGCGCCGGTGTTGTTGCCGGCGGTGCGCAGGGTGGCGTCCGGACGTGGTGGCCGTGACCTGATCCCGGTGCTGCAGTTCACCGGGTTCGCGATGCTGGCCTGGGCACTGTTGGTCAGCGTCGGGTTGTTCCTCGACTGAGTTCCTACCAGGCGTCCTCGGTGAACTGGGTGGGCTCGTCCTCGTCCCGCCGGACGGGCCTGCGCGGGGCCGGCGGTGGTGCCGTCTCGCCCTTGATCAACTCGTTGAGCCTCGCCCGGTCGGCCTCGAGCGCCTGGCGCACCAGGGGATCGTGGCTCGCCTCGCCGGTGAGGACCTGACGCCAGCTCAGCCCGACACCGCGGGCGATGCGGTCGGCCAGCTGCCGCATCGCCGGTGAGGCCTCGCTCGACTTGGCGAACTGCATCACCCTGCGCACGTCCTCAGTGGATGGTTCCTTGGTTTTCAGACTCTGCTGGGCAGCCCGCATCGCGCGGTCCACGTCCGCGACGGCGCTGGTGAGAAAGCCCTCTGCCGCAAGGATGTCCGGTGTCCGCCAGGCCGTCATCACCACTTGTCCTCCGCGAAGATGTCGGGGTCGTTCTCGTCGCCGTCGTCACCCCGGCCTCTGCGCGGGTTCTGCGCGTTCATGATCTCGTCGGCGGTCATGCCCTCCTGCAGCATCTGGAACGCCTGCTTCATCTTGTTGACGTTCTCCTGCTGCATGGCCTGCACGTCCGGGTCGGCCGCCGCCTTGCCGGAGACGACGTCCTCCCACGTGAACTCGCCCGCGTCGACCTTGCGCTTCAAGGCTTTCAGCTGCTCCGGCGCGTCACGCTCCTGCGCCGCGCGCTCGACCTGCTGGGCGATCGCCTTGAAGTCGACCGGCGGAACCGGCGGCAGCGGCGTGTCCTTCAGCCGGTTGGCGAGGTCCTGCGCCTCCTTGAAGCGCGCGTCGACCTGCGCCTCGGCCGCCCGCAGCTCCGGCGTCTTCCAGCTGTCGTTGGGCGTGGTCATCGGTTCAGTTCTCCCTCGCGAAAATGCCCTGCTGGATCGGCCTGATCTCGTCGCGGACATCGGCCAGCTCGCTGCGCGCCGCGAGGGTGCGCCACTGCCGGAAGTCTACTTCGGACAGACCGAGCTGCTGGGCCGTTTCGTAGTTCTCGCCGAGGAAGTGCAGGACGGCCTGGTCCCCCATGATGCCGAGGATCTCGAACTCCGCACCGCGGTACGTGCAGAGCTTGCGCAGGTACGCGAGGTCCTCGACCTGCACGTCCAGCACCTCGAGGAACCGCGCGCCGTCGCGTTCGACGAAGTCCTCCGGCGCGGGCTGACCGGCCAGCGGGTGCAGCAGGAGCCGGCCGGGCTGCGGGGCGAAGTCGATGTCGTACTGGACGCCGTTGTACTTCCCCGTCAGTCCACGTCGGACGGTCGGGCGCAACGGCACCGGATACTGCCAGAACCGGCCCGGCCCGAAGCCGACGTCGCCGATCGGGATCCAGCCGGTCTGCCGGTTGACGTACCGGCCGACGCCGCGCGCGTCGCCGTTCGGCTCGAAGCGCCACAGCTCGGTGCCGGCCGCGAGCTCGGTGAGCTCCATGACGTACTCGGGAATCGGCTGGTCGCTCGGGGTGTAGCCGGTGCCGGTGAACGGCGCCGGGTACACGCGGGTGGTGCCCATCTTCTGCGCGCCTTCGAGCGTGGGACCGCCGAAGCTCGTGTCGAACAGCTCGGTGGTGTGCGCGTAGAACCGCAGCAGGTACTGGGTTCCACTGGGCCAGTCTTTCACCTTGTCGACGCCGAACGCCTCGGCGAACTCGTCCGCGGTGCCCTTCGGGAAGTCCTGGCCACGCGTGACGAACCCGGCGGCCCGGTGCGGCTCGAACTTGCCGGGCACCACGACGTTGCCCAGGTAGAGCTGCGCGATCGCCGGGTGCACGATCTTCTGCAGGATGGTCTCCGGCCCGATGCCGGCCGCCTTCTGCACGATCTGCGTCATTTCTCCCTCTTCCACCGCGCGAGCAGGTCGGTGCGGTCGACGTGCACGTCCTCCAGTTCGCTGACGGCGAGCCAGCCCTGGAACCAGTCGTACTGGTTGCCGTCGAGCCCGTTGGCCTTGGCCCACCCCGCGTCGCGCCCGTCGTACCCGGCGAGTGCTTTGTCGCCCTCGATCTTGTCGAGGACGAACGGCTGACCCCGCCACGTCGCCCGCGTCTTGTCGCGGTAAGCGGCATCGAGGTCGTTGACGGGCACCTCTTGGTCCGCGTGCTTTGCGTGCTCGTACCGCTCTGTTGGGATCTCACGCAGGCGCACGAACCCGTCCGGCACGTCGACGGTGCTCACGAAGTAGAGCTCGCCGCGGTACTCCGCCAGCAGCTCGTTCGGGTACCTGGTCACCTCGACCATGGTCGTCACGCCTTCTTCCAGCCGAGGCCGCTCTCGTACACGGCGTACAGCTTCTCAGGCGCCCCGTCGGCGTTCACCGTCCAGATCTCCGCCCGCTGCCCGAGCGAAGTCCCGCGCGGCGCCTGCCACTCCGGCACGCCACCACCCGTGGACCCGCTGCCGGTGAACGGATGATCCATCCGCGTGGGCGAACTCGCGCCGCCCTGGTCGGCCATCTGCTGGGCGCTCTGGTCGTAGTGCGCCTTCTCGGCCGGGCTGTCGTAGTCGGCCTTCTGCGGCCCGCCGAAGGGCACGAACATGTCGTCCGCCGTGTCGCCCGGCTTCCACCGCATCTGGTAGGCCTGCTGCTGGCCTTCCTTGATCGGCGACCACCCGGCGTTGCCGAGACCGTCGTCCAGCGCCAGCCCGTCCCGCAGGCCCTTGGGGTTGTTGATGTCCACGACGTCCACACCGCGGGCGATCGACCCCTGCACCCCCTGCCAGCCCTTGTCGAGGTACCCGTCGACGGCCCCCTGCCCGAGCACCTTCGTGACGATCTGGTCGCCGCCGACGTCGATCTTGTTGCGGATGTCGGCAACGTGCGCCGCCTCGGCCTGGCTCAGCTCGGTGGCGGGCTTCTTGCTCAGCTCGACGTACCGCTCGCGCTCCTCCTCGGTGTGCAGGAGGTTCTCGAGCTGGCGCTGGTAGCCGTCACCCTGAGCCCGGATGGCGTCCTCGCCGAACTGGGGAGCCATGTCGTGCGTCTTCCCGGTGCCGTGGTCGCCACCGTCCGCTCCGCTGCCGCCTGCCGATTCGTGGGCTCCGGTGGAGGCGTCGTCGGTGTGCGGCTTGGGGTCGGCGTCGTGGTCCGTGGCCGGGGTGGTGTCGGGGGCCGGCTTGGGGCCGTCGGTGGCGCTGGTGTCGGTGTCGTGCTTGGTGTCCTCTGGCTTGTCGTCGTGGGGCTTGGTGTCTGTGTCGGGCTTGGTGTCCGCGTCGGGCTTGGCGTCGGCGTCCGGCTTGGTGTCGCTGTCGGGCTTGGCGTCCGCGTCAGGCTTGGTGCCTGTGTCGTGGGGCTTGGGATCACCGTCGTGGGGCTTGCCGTCGGTGTCGTGGGGCTTGGTGCCGGGGTCGTGGGGCTTGGTGCCGGGGTCGTGCGGAGTCGTGTCGTGCGGCTTGGAGCCGTCCGGTGTGTCGTGGGGCTTGGTGTCCGTCGACCCGCTGGGCGTGCTGTCGTGCGGGCGAGGGCTGGACGTGTCGTGCGGCGTGCTGGACGGCGGCGTGCCGCCGGAGCCGTTGTGCGTCGGGTGATCCGTGCTCGGGCTCGGGTGGCCGCCTGCGGTCGGGCCGTCGTGTCCGGGAGGCGTCGGGAGTCCACCACCGGAACTCGGCGTCGGGTGTCCGGGAGGCGACGGCAAGCCGCCACCCGCGCTGGGGCCGTCGTGTCCCGGAGGCGACGGCAGCCCGCCACCGGAACTCGGCGTCGGGTGTCCGGGAGGCGACGGCAGACCGCCACCCGCACTCGGCGACTGGTGTCCGGGCGGGGACGGCAGTCCACCACCTGTGCTCGGGCTGTCGTGTCCGGGCGGGGACGGCAGGCCGCCGCCGCTGCTCGGCGTTGGGTGGCCGGGAGGCGATGGGAGGCCGCCGCCTGACGGGGCCGGCGCCGTTGCCGTGCCTGAGCTGGCGCTCGGGTGGCCGGGAGGCGTGGGCAGGCCGCCACCGGAACCAGCCGGGGTCGGGTGGCTGCCGCCTGTGCCGGGCTGGTGGCTTCCGGAGTTCGGGGGCGTGGGCAAGCCACCGCCAGAACCCGGCTGCGACCCAGCGGACCCCGGCGTCGGGTGCGACCCAGCGGAACCTGGGGTCGGGTGCGAGCCTCCAGCACCTGGCGTGGGGTGCGACCCAGCGGAACCTGGAGCCGAACCCGCAGAGCCTGGCGTCGGGTGCGAGCCGCCAGAGCCTGGGGCCGGGTGCGAGCCAGCGGAACCTGGAGCCGAGTGCGAGCCGGCGGAACCCGGAGTCGCGTGCGAGCCGGACGGCGCCGTGGGCAGGCCCGCCCCACCGGGACGGGCGCCGCCGGAGCCAGGCCCGGAGTTCGACTGGCCGGGCGGCGTTGGCAGGCCCTGGCCAGGAGGCGTCGGGAGGCCCGTGGCCGGAGGCTTCGCCTGGCCGGACGGGGCGCCGGAAGAGGAGGGCCACGCGGAGCCTGCGGACGAGCCCGGGCGCGAACCCGAGCTGCGCGTGGAGTCACCGCCGCCGCCTGCCATCGGGGGCACGCCCATCGGCATCGCGCCGCCGACCGGGGTGGCGTGGTGCGCCGGTGGAGCGGCTGCAGGGGCTGCACCGGCCGTGTGCGTGGTGTCAGGGCGCGGAGGCGCGGCAGGGCCACCGGACGGGGCTCCTGGGCCGCCGGTCGGCATGCCAGCAGAACCGCCACCAGGACCACCGCCGGAGCCGCCGGCGCCCAGCGACGGCGGCGCGGACACTGAAGGGCCGCCGGCCGTTGCGGTGTGGGTGGCGGGCGCATCCGGGCCGCCGGGGATCACGGGCGGGGCGGAGACGGGAGCACCGCCGGGAGCGACCGAGGAGACGGCGGCCGGCTTCATGTCGTCCGAGGTGCCGGGCGGGGTGTAGACCTCGCGGACCTTCGAGCCGATGTCGTTGCCGCGGTCCGCGATCTCGGTGGCCGAGTCCTTGATCGAGGTCATGTCGTCGTGGATGTCGTTAACCGCGTTGCGGACGTCGCGGCCCGCCTCCGCCACCTCCTGGGTGGCGTTCATGGCCTCGGCCAGGGAGTCGGCGTCCTTCAGCTTGCCGATGGCCGAGAAGACGCGGCCGACGGCGTCGAACAAGGCCTTCACGTCGGAGATGAGCTTGCGAACCGTGTCGATGATGTCCATGACGCGGCGGTAGATCTGGTAGGCGTTCCAGACCATCTCGGCGGCCTTGATCCAGCCCGCCACGGGGACCCAGACGGTGGCGGCGGCCTCGAGCAGCTTGTTGACCAGGTAGTCCAGCAGGCGCGCGGCCTGCTTGCCGAGGGCTTCGGCACCGGACGCGACGGTGTCGAAGCCCTTCGCGATGAGCTGGGTGACGCCCATCTCGGCGAACAGGGCCGCCTTCCAGCCCAGCGCGACGTACCGCTCGTGGGCGCGGGCGGCGTCGCCGTCCCAGTGCTCGCGCGCCTTGCCGACCGCGTCGGTGAGGTTGTACGACATGTCGTTCATCGCGTTGCCGACCATGCGCCACGCGTCGCCGTCGGCGCGGATCTTCGACCAGTCGCCGGTGATCGGCGTGATGATCGTTTCGACCAGCGACTCGCCGGTCACGGCCTCGAAGACCCAGTTGACCGCCTGCACACCCCAGCCCTGGTCGGCGAGGACGTCGTTCAGGGAGGCCCGGTCGATCTCTGGCTGCTGCAAGGACGCGGAGACCGGGCGCGGGTCCCGGTAGGCGGTGGTCACTTCAGGATCCCGTTGAAGATCGCGACCTGAGCCCGGTCGACGGCTTCGTACACGGCGGCCGTCGAGTCGACCGCGGACGCCGTGCCCTCCAGCTTGGCCTTGCCGAAGTCGAGCGTCTCGTCGAACAGCGCGCGCACGATGTCCACGCCCGGCTGCAGCAACGTGAGCAGGCCGGTGAAGCCCGACTTGTCGCACGCCGTGGCGTGGACGTACTTGCGGATCGTCTCGAACTCCTGCGCTTCGGTGCGCAGATACTCGGCGTACGCGCGCAGCTCGGCGGCGTCGGTGAACAGCGACGACACGGGTCCCCCCTGCGGACTCAAGTGCTCAGGTCACGCTGTGACGCAGGACTCCCGTCACCAGTTCCCCGTGCGGTGGAAGTTGTTCAGGCGGTCAAGACACGGGTCGAGGTCCATGTCTTGTGCGGATACCCATGAGTCGTCGTAGTAGGTGTTCGCGTAACGCTCGCCACCGTCACACAACAGAGTCACCACGCTCCCGCGCGTGCGAGACTGCCGCATCTCGGCCACGATCTGGAACGCTCCCCAGAGATTTGTTCCGGTCGACCCGCCGATCCGCCGCCCGAGCAGGTCCTCCACGTACCGGATGGTCGCCACGGACGCCGCGTCCGGCACCTTGATCATCCGGTCGATCACCTCGCCGATGAACGACGGCTCCACCCGCGGCCGGCCGATGCCCTCGATCCGCGAGCCGCGCGTGCCCACCAGCTCGGGCTCGCTGTCCCGCCACGCGTCGAAGAACACCGAGAACTCGGGGTCCACCACGGCGAGCCGGGTGTTGAGCTTCTGGTAGTGGATGTACCGGCCGATCGTGGCCGACGTGCCGCCCGTGCCCGCGCCCACGACGATCCACTCGGGCCGGGGCGAGGGCTCCAGCTTCATCTGGTCGAAGATCGACTCGGCGATGTTGTTGTTGCCACGCCAGTCCGTCGCGCGCTCGGCGTGCGTGAACTGGTCCATGAAGTGGCCGCCGAGCTCGGAGGCCAGCCGCCGCGACTCGTCGTAGATCGCCGACGGCTCGTCGACGAAGTGGCACTTCCCGCCCTGCCGCTCGATCAGCGCGACCTTCTCGGCCGAGGTCGAGCGGGGCATCACGGCGATGAACGGCAGCCCGAGCAGCCGGGCGAAGTACGCCTCGGAGACCGCCGTCGACCCGGACGACGCCTCGATCACGGGCGTGCCACCGGTGATCCAGCCGTTGCAGATCGCGTAGAGGAACAGCGACCGCGCCAGCCGGTGCTTCAACGAGCCGGTGGGGTGCGTCGACTCGTCCTTCAGGTAGAGGTCGATGCCCCAGTCGAGCGGCAGCGGATAGCGCAGCAGGTGGGTGTCCGCGCTGCGGTTCGCGTCCGCCTCGATGATCCCGACGGCTTCGCACACCCAGTGCCTGGTCCTGCTGCAACAACGGTCAACGGAGGTACTCACAGCGGCACGATAACCGCGCAGACGCCCTATGCCTGGGTGAGAGGACCTTCGTCACCACGAAGCTCGGACCGCAGCTTGTCGCGCTCGGCCCTGCGCTGCTCCTGCCGCTCGTTCAACCCGGCCGCCACGCGCTGCCGCAGCCCCTTGAACAGGAACAACGACGCGGGCAGCGCAACGACCACGCCAACGGCCAGCGCGGGAAGCAAAGGAACCTTGAACAACATGAGCGCGCCCGTCACCACCGCGACGAGACCGAGGCGGGCGAGGACGTAAAGCGTCACATCTCGAGCGAGCACCTGTTCAGGTTACGTCGCCCGCTTCGTCACCGGTGTTCGGCCGTCCCTCGAAACGCGTCGACAACACCACGGTCGTGCGCGTGCGGGCAACGCCGTGGATGCGCCGCAGCCGTCCGAGCGAGCGCTCCAGGTCGTCCACCGTCGCCACCCGGACCTTGACGATGAACGACTCGTCGCCGGCCACCCGGTAGCAGGACTCGACCTCGATGAGCTCGCTCAACGCGTCCGCGACCTCGTTGTCGTCCGCGATGTCGGTGGGGTGGATGCCGATCAACGCGGTGACGCCCAGGCCGACCGCGCTCGGGTCGACGACGGCGTGATACCCGACGATCACGCCGCTGGACTCGAGCTTGCCCACCCGCTCGTGCACGGCGGAGGCGGAGAGGCCGACCTGCCTGCCGAGATCGGCGTACGTGGCCCGGCCGTTGGCGCGCAGTGCGGCGATGATCTGTCGATCAAGAGCGTCCACCCGGAACACCCTATGCCCACACACCGTCCACACGTCGTCCCGGTCGGATGTCCGGTTCGCCCCGGTCGTCCCTTACTACCTCTTTACCAAAAAACAAGCGTTCGAGTACCTGATGGGTCAGATGCCACGATCAGACCGGAACGTCTGATCTGAGGAGGACGAGTGACTGCAGCCACCGAGCGGCTTTTGACGCCTGGGGAAGTCGCCAATCTGTTCCGGGTCGACCCGAAGACCGTGACCCGATGGGCCACCGCAGGTCGCATCGGCTCGATCCGCACGCCTGGAGGACACCGCAGGTTCCGTGAGACCGAGGTGAAGGCTCTGCTGTCGGAGCTGACGACCGAGGCATCTGAACCCGTCCGCCACTGAAACCGTAGTAATCCCTGTGCCGCGGGTAATCTCGTGGCAAAGGGAGGTGGCGACCAGATGATCTACCTGCTGGCGGTGATCGGTGCGCTCACCGTGGCTGTGCTGGTGTGGCGAGCCTTCGCCCCACAGCATTCGGAGTACACGCCGGGCCGCAAGGTGATCGCACCTGACGACGACCCGGAGTTCCTGCGCAAGCTCGACGAGCAGCGCAAACGCGACGAGTGACCGGAAAAGGGGCCCTGTCCCCAGGGCCCCTTTCGCCAGGTCGTGCAGCGCGTGAAACCGCCTGACTAGGCGTTCGGGAAGTCGTCGGCCACGACGGCACCGAGCTCCAGCAACGCCAGGCGGGTCTCCGGCGCGAGCCGGTCCAGCGCGATCTCCGCGCCTTCTTCGAGGTGCTCGTCGAACGGCAGGCGGACCACCGCGCGGCACCGCTGCTGGAAGTGCGCGGCGAGCTTGTCGAGGTCGACCTTGCCCGACTTCGGGCGCACCGAGTTGATCACGCAGACGGACTTCGCGACCAGGTCGCGGTAGCCGTGCGCCTCCAGCCAGTCCAGCGTCGCCGCCGACGTCTGCGCGCCGTCGACCGAGCCGGACGACACCAGCACCAGCTGGTCGGCCTCGTCCAGCACGCCCTTCATCGCGGAGTGCATCAGTCCGGTGCCGCAGTCGGTGAGCACGATGTTGTAGAAGTGCTCGAGCAACGCCACGGTGCGCCGGTAGTCGTCCTCGCTGAACGCCTCCGACACGGCCGGGTCCTGCTCGGACGCCAGCACCTCGAGGCGCGCGGGCGACTGCGAGGTGTACGCACGCACGTCGCTGTACCGGGTGATCCGCGGGGCATCGCGCAGCAGGTGCCGCACCGTCGCCGTGGTCTCCCGCGGGATCTTCAACGCCAGCGTGCCGCGGTCGGGGTTCGCGTCGACCGCGATCACCCGGTCGCCCCGCAGCGACGAGAACGTCGAGCCCAGCGTGGTCGTCGTCGTGGTCTTGCCGACGCCGCCCTTCAGGGACAACATCGCGATCTTGTAGCACCCGCGCAGCGGCTGGTTGATCCGCGCGATCAGCTCACGCCTGCGCACGTCGGCGGCGCTCTCACCGAGGTTGACCGCGCCGCCGGTCATGTTGTGCAGCGACTTGCGCCAGCCCGATGCCGGTGGCCGCTTCTCCTTCTTGATCAGCTGCTGCGACGAGACTTCCTGCGCCTGCGAGCGGTACTGCTGCTGCGGGAAGTTGTTCGGGTACTGCGCGCCGGCGAACTGGCCGTACTGGGCCGTGTGCTGCGGCATGTTGTGCGGTCCGGACTGGCCACCGCCGACCGAGTAAGCACCCGATTGGCCGCCGCCCACCTGGTACGGGCCGGAGCCGTCCACCGAGTACGCGCCGGACTGCGAACCGGGCACCGCGTACGGGCCACTGGCGTTGCCGGGCACCTGGTAGGGGCCGGAGGCGTTGCCGGGCACCTGGTACATGTCGGCCTGGGGGCCGCCACCCACGTGGTACGGGCCTGATTGGCCGCCGCTGACGTGCTGCGGACCGGACTGCTGCGGGTCGAGGTAGGCCGTCTGCGGGTCGACGTGCTGTGGGCCGGAGCCCTGTTCCTCACCCGGTGGTTGCCAATTCACCGCTGTGGCCCTCCCTGAGCAAGAGGGACCAGGACTTCCCCGACCCCCAGGTTGCGACGGTACGCAACCAACGCCGGTTCCATCGACCTGGGGGCCAAGTCGTTAGAGACCCGCGTACGAATGCAACCCGCTGGTGACCAAGTTGATGAAGAACAGGTTGAACACGTTCAGCGCGAAGCCGGCGACGTTGATCCAAGCGGCCCCACGACCACGCCAACCGGCGGTCGCACGCGCGTGCAGATACGCCGCGTAGACCACCCACGAGACGAACGCCACGGTCTCCTTGGGGTCCCAGCCCCAGAACCGGCCCCAGGCGGCCTCCGCCCAGATCGCTCCGCAGATGATGCCCGCGGTGAACAGCGGGAACGCCAGCACGGTGGTCCGGTACGACATCCGGTCCAGCACGTCGGCGGACGGCAGCTTCGGGAAGCGGTCGGCCTTGCCGTCCTTGAGCAGGTAGAGGATCGACGTCACACCGGGGATCAGCAGCACGCCGGACGAGATCGAGATCACCGAGACGTGGATCACCAGCCAGTACGACCGCAGCGCGGGCTGGACCGGCGCGGACTCGGCGTAGAGCACGGTGCCGCCGAGGAACAGCAGGATCAGGATCGGCGTCAGCACGAACGCGCCGAGGCGGCGGATCGGGAACTTGGCCATCAGCACGAGCCACGTCACCACCGCGGCGAGGCACAGCAGCGACATGTACTCGTACATGTTGCCCCAGGGCGCCCGCCCGGCCGAGAGACCGCGCATCACCAGCGAAGCCAGGTGCAGCACCGCGCCGAGCACCGTCAGCGCGGCACCCATGCGGCCGATCCGCTCCGGCTTCGACAGCTCGCTCTTCGGCTCGTCGGCGAGGATGCCCGGCACCGGCGCACCGGCCCCCACCAACGCTTCCGCCTTCTTGCGCGGGGCACGGGCGAACGCCTGCTCCACCGCGTAGAGCAGGATCGCGAAGAGGTAGACGCCCAGCGCGCTGCGGTACAGCCAGTCGCTGTAGGTCGCGAGGGTCTCGTTGACCGGCATCAGGACTTCTCCTCGTTCAAGACCGCGCGGGCGAGCCGCGTGAACTCCTCGCCGTATCCTGCCTGGTCAGTGCGGGCGAGCCCACCGACCTCGACCAACGTACGCCCGTCGTCCTGAGGGGTCGCACGCACCCACACCCTGCGGCGCTTGACGGTCAGCGAAACCCCCAGGCCGAGGATGATCAGGATGGCGAACAACAGCACGTACCCCTGCGTCGGGTCGTGCGAGACCTGCAACGACACCCAGTCGTTCACGGAGTCGAACCGCACCTTGGTGCCGTCGTCGAGTGCGATCTCCTCGCCCAGCGCGAGGTTCTTGCGCGCGACCTTCTGCAACCGGCCCTGCTCGACCATCTTCTGGTCGATCGAGAAGATCGACTGGCCGCGGCCGTCGTCCACGCCGAGGTCGCCGCGGTACACGTCGACCGCGACCATCGGGTTGTTCAGCGCGGGGAACTTCGAGTTCAGGATGTTGCCGTGCAGCAACGGCGTCGGCGCGAGCAGGCCGGTCACCGCGATCTGGCTCTTGCGACGCTGCTCGGAGTCCGTCACGCCGGGCGGATCGAACTTGGTCGCGCCCTCAGAGGCCAGCGTCAACTGATCGGTCGGCAGCCACTGGATGCCCTGCGTCCGCTTCTCGCCGTTGGGGAACGTCACCGTGAACGTAGGCGTGTACCCGTGGCCGAGCAGGTAGAGCCGGTCGCCGTCGGTCCGCAGCGGGTGGTTGACCTGCAGGTTGTACGGCTGCCACGTGTTCGCCGCGAGGTCGGCGCCCGACTGGTAGCGGATGTCGGCCTGGTAACCGACGGGCTGGCCGTTGTCGAGGTACTCGGCGGAGAACTTGCCGACCTCCACGCAGAACGGCGTGAGGTCCGTGCCGTCGACGCGCAGCCCCGGCCGGAACTGGTCGTAGTTGAAGATGCCGCCGTTGCAGAACTGGCCGCCGTTGGCCTGGACGATGACCTGGCCCTCGTAGCTGAACATCTTGCCCAGCGCGAACGACACCAGCAGCCCGAGCAGCGCGAAGTGGAAGACCAGGTTGCCGGTCTCGCGCAGATATCCCCGCTCGGCGCTGACCGTGCCGTCACCGGCGTCCATCCGCCAGCCGCGCATGGACTTCTTCGCTTTTTCGACGACCTCTTCCGGCGTCACGTCGAGCACAGCCTGCGCGTGGTGCGGCATCCGCGAGAGGTTGCGCGGCGTCAGCACCGGCCGCGCGCGCATCTGCTTGAAGTACTCCCACGTGCGCGGCAGCAGACACCCGACGAGCGACGTGAACAACAACAGATAGATCGCCGCGAACCACGGCGTCGCGTACACCTCGAAGAACCCGAGCTTGAGCAGGAACCGCCCCCACCAGCCGTGCTGGGCGACGTACTCGTCGACCTTCGACGCGTTCAGCGACAGCTGCGGCAGCAACGCCCCCGGCATGGCCGCGAGCGCGAGCAGGAACAGCAGGGTCAGCGCGGTCCTCATCGAGGTGAGCCCGCGCCAGGTGTTGCGGAGGAAGGCGATCACTAGAGCGGCAGCCTCACGACGTCGACGAACGAGTAGCGCAGCCACCCGACGAACTCACCCCAGAGCCCGGTGACCAGCGCGATCCCCACGAGGATCAGCAACACGCCACCGAAGATCTGCACCTGCCGAGCGTGCGTCCGCAACCACTTGGTCACGCCCAACGCCCACCGCGCCCCGAGCGCCAGCACCACGAACGGCAACCCGAGCCCCAAGCAGTACGCCAACACGAGCACCGCGCCGCGCACCGTCGACGACCCGACCTCGGTGCTCCGCGCCACCGCCAGCACCCCGGCCAACGTAGGCCCGAGGCACGGCGTCCACCCGAGCGCGAACACGGCCCCGAGCAACGGCGCCCCGAACAGCCCGGCCTGCGGCTTGGCGTGGAACCGCACGTCCTTCTGCAACGCCGGCACCAGTCCTAAGAAGACCAGCCCCATCACGATCGTGACCACGCCACCGATCCGTTGGAACAGATCGGCGTTCAAGAACAACGCGTCCGAAGCCCCGAGAATCGCCATCGAGGCCAACGCGAACACCACGGTGAACCCGAGCACGAACAGCAGCGAGGCCCCAGCCACCCGCCACCGCCCGGCCTTGGCCGGCTCATCGGCCTCGACCCGAGGCGCCTCAGCACCAACGAGCCCGGCGAGATACGCCAAATAACCAGGCACCAGCGGCACCACACACGGCGAAGCGAACGAGATGAACCCGGCGAGCAAAGCAACCCCGGTGGCCAGCAGCAACGGCCCGGAGATCGCCAGATCGGTGGGGTTCACACAACTCAGGGTAGGTAGTTGCCCAGATCACCCACCCACCGGTGTCACCTTTTGCAGCCACCACACCTGCTCCAAGTACCGACGATCGCCGCCTTGTGAGTGACAACACGGTTGCTTAGCGTCAGCGCATGCAACGTTCCCGGCTGCTGCTCCCAGCGCTGACCGTCACCGCGCTGGCCCTGTTCGCCCAGGTACCGGCCGGCGGCGCTGCCCCGGCGATGGAATGGCGCGAGGTCTTCAACGAAGACGGCTCCATCACCCAAACCCTCACGCCAAAGCCCCCAGCCGAGAAAACAACGGGCTTCAGAACCACGGCCGCCGCCGAGGTCGTCAAGATCTGGGGCGACCGCGACTCGGCGGACGCCTTCGACCTCGTCTTCGTGGGCGACGGCTACACGTCGGACGACCTGGCGACCTACTCCGCCAACGTGAAGAGCAAGTGGGACGAGCTCTCCGCCGTCCAGCCCTTCGCCGACTTCAAGCCGTACTTCAACGTCTGGCAGGTCAACGTGATCTCCACCGAGTCCGGTGTGGACCACGACCCGACCAAGGGCTTGTTGAAGGACACCGCTCTGGACATGGGCTTCTGGTGCCAGGGCCGGGACGCCAACACCGAACGCCTGCTCTGCGTGAACGAGACCAAGGCCAAGGAGTACGCCGCCCTGGCCCCGCAGGCCGACCAGGTGATCGCACTGGGCAACACCACGAAGTACGGCGGCGCGGGCGGCTCGGTGGCCACCGCCTCCGGCTCCAACGCCCAGGCGGGCCAGATCGCGATCCACGAACTGGGCCACTCCATCGGCGGCCTGGCCGACGAGTACGACTACCCGTACGCCAACTACACGGGCCTGGAACCGCGCGAGATCAACGTGACCAAGGACCCGACCGGCGCGAAGTGGGGCGAGTACCTGGGCCAGCCCTCGCCGGACGGCGGCGTGATCGCCCCGGTGGAGGGCGCCCGCTACTACAAGACCGGCCTCTACCGCCCCACGGCCAACTCGATCATGCGAACCCTGGGCAAGGAGTTCAACCTGATCGGCAGGGACGCCATGGTCAAGGCGTTCAAGGCCAAGATCCCGTCCCTGAACGACGCCGCCGCCCCAGCGGGGCGGTGAGCGGTCACTCCTTGGCCAGCTCGTCCAGCACGGGTTGCACGTCCGAGGCCAGCACCGGCACCAGGAACACCGCGGCCACCTTGTGGTTCTTGTCCACCACGAACGTGGACGGCACGGTGTTGGCCGGAAGTCCCTTGAAGACGTTGATGAACGACCGCGACGAACCGTCGTAAATGGACGGATAGGTCAGCGACCGGTCCCTCATGAAGTCCTGAGGGTGCGACTTGGCGGTCTCCTTGACATCAACCCCGATGACCTGGGTCCCGGCGTCGAAGAGCTTCTGCATCTCCGGCGCCTCGGTCCGGCAGGGCCCACACCAGGCACCCCAGATGTTGATCACAACGGGCTTGCCCGAGTAGTCCGACAGCCGAACGGTCTTGCCGTCCTCCATCAGGGACTCGCCTTCGAGTCCCTTCAGCTCCTTGCGCTCCGCGGCCGGGTATCGGATCTTGACCTGCCCACCGGGCGCCACGAGGTAGAAGTCCCCTGCCCCGATCTGGGCCGCGTCCTTGCCGACCGTGCACCCGGAGACCAGCAACAGCAGAACGAGAAGCCTTTTCATGCCCCGGTCACCCGCGGGTTGGTGGCGCCGACCGGCTCCGTGTAGGCGATCCGCACCAACTGCTCACCCTCAAAGATCAACGACGTGAGCGACGCAAGCGAGCACTCCCGACGACGAGGGTCGTGCCACATCCGCTTCCCCTCCAGGAACCGCCGCACGGTCCAAATAGGAAGCTGATGCGAAACGCAAACAGCCTCGTGCCCCTCAGCAGCAGCCCGAGCCTTCTGCACCGCTCCCAACATCCGGTGAGCGATCTCGATGTAAGGCTCCCCCCAGGACGGCTTGAAGGGGTTGACCAACTTCGACCAGTGCTGCGGCGACCGCAACGCCCCATCGCCGACCGCGACCTTCAACCCCTCGAACTGGTTGTCAGCCTCGATCAACCGTTCATCGGTCGCCAACTCCAGCCGATGCGAGTCGGCGATCGGCGCAGCGGTCTGCTGAGCTCTCTCCAGCGGCGAAGCGACAACGTGCGCGATGTCGTGGTCGGCCAGGTGCTCGGCCACGGTCAAAGCCTGCTTCTGCCCGCGCTCGGACAGGCGGAAACCGGGAATGCGGCCGTACAGGATGCCGGTCGGGTTGTGCACCTCGCCGTGGCGGAGCAGGTGGACGACGGTGCGGGTCACTGGCGGGCCTCCTTGGCGGCGCGGGCCGCGTGCGGCAGCGCGTCGGCGATCACGGCGAACTCCTCTTCACCCATGGCGGCGTTGACGAACCAGGCCTCGTACGCCGACGGCGGCGCGTAAACGCCTCGGTCCAGCAGGGCGTGGAAGAACGGCGGGAAGCGCCACGTCTCGGATGCCTGCGCGCCCGCGTAGTCCGTCACCTCGGCAGAACCGAAGAACACGCTCACCAGGTTCCCGGCGAACTGCACGCGGTGCTCGACGCCGGCGTCGGTCAAAGCCGCGGTGAACAGCGCACCCAGGCGCGTGGCGTTGCGGTTCAGGGCCGCGTAGACCTCGTCGTCGGCCGCGCGCAGGGTCGCGAGACCGGCCGCCACCGCGACGGGGTTACCGGACAGGGTGCCTGCCTGGTAGACCGGGCCGGACGGGGCCAGCCTGGCCATCACGTCCGCGCGGCCGCCGAACGCCGCCGCGGGCAGACCGCCGGACATGACCTTGCCGAACGTGTAGAGGTCGCCGCGCACGCGCTCCAGGCCGAACCAGCCCGCACGCGAGACGCGGAAGCCGGTCATGACCTCGTCCATGATCAGCAACGCCCCGGAGGCGTCGCAGATCTCGCGCAGCCCCGCATTGAACTCAGGCAACGGCGCCACCGCGCCCATGTTGCCCGCCGCGGCCTCGGTGATCACGCAGGCGATCTCGCCGGGGTTCTCGGCGAACGCCGCCCGCACGGCCTCGATGTCGTTGTACGGCAGCACGATCGTGTCCGCGGCCTGCGCGCCCGTGACGCCGGGCGAGGTCGGCAGCCCCAGCGTCGCGACGCCGGAGCCCGCCTGGGCCAGCAGCGCGTCGACGTGACCGTGGTAGCAGCCGGCGAACTTGATGACCTTGCGCCGCTCGGTGAAGCCGCGCGCCAGCCGGATCGCGCTCATCGTGGCCTCGGTGCCCGAGTTGACCAGGCGAACCTGGCGGACCGGCTCGACCCGGTCGACGATCTCGGCCGCGAGCTCGATCTCACCCTCGGTCGGCGTGCCGAACGAGAGCCCGTCGGCAGCCGCCTTCTGCACGGCGGAGACCACGGACGGGTGGGCGTGCCCGAGGATCATCGGGCCCCACGAGGCCACCAGGTCGACGTACCGGTTGCCGTCCGCGTCCCACAGGTGCGGCCCCTCGCCGCGCACCATGAAGCGCGGGGTGCCGCCGACGGAGTGGAACGCCCGCACCGGGGAGTTGACGCCGCCGGGGGTCAGCGTGGAGGCGCGCTCGAACAGGGCCTGGGATCGACTCGCAGTCACGTACCCCAGTCTCACACGTCGGCTTCAGCGGCTTTCTGCGGCCGGGTGCGCACGGCCAGCACGACCTGCCGCACCGCGTCCAACCCGAGGATCACGGCCAGCGTGAGCGCACCGGCGGCGGTGCCGAGCCAGTTGCCGCGGTAGCGCGTGGAGATCAACGGCTCGCGGCCGTCGATCGGGTAGGCGAGCTTGACGATGCCGCGGTTCCAGCACCACACGGCGAGCCACGCGAGCAGGCCGATCGCGACGACCTCGCCGGCTGCGATGAGCCACCGCTTGGGCTGGTGCAGGCTCGGGCCGGCGGGCGGGGCCGCTTCCGGCTCCTCCATCACGGTCTCCGACTCCGGCTCGGTCACGGCCTCTGTCACGTTGCTCACCCTCTCACGACCCGGCGCAGGGCTGCGAGCAAGGCGTCCGGATCGCGTGCCCAGCCCAGCACCACGCTGCCGTCGAGCAGGCGCAATGGCACCGCCGTCGTCCCCTTCGGCACCGACCAGCCGCCGCCGAGCACCCGCGCGCCCGTCGGCGCACCGACGTCCCGGCAGGCCTCGATCATCGCGACCGGCAGCTTCTCCCTGCCGAACTGGGCCTCCTCGGCCGTCAGCTCGATGCTGCCGGTCTTGATCCTCCCGTACACCCACAGGACCGCGCCGAGCGTCAGCCCGAGCCCCACGATCGTCCACAGGCCGACGGACGCGGGCCCGGTGATGAGCTCGACGAGGTAGCCGGCGACGGCGAACGCCGGTCCCCACAGCAGCGGCCACCAGCTGCTGCCGGACTCGCGGTAGAGCACTACCGCACGAACCTGTTCGACGGCGGCAGGAACTGCAGCACGACGGCCGCGACGGTCAGCCCCAGGGTCACGATGGTGATCACCGTGCCCGGTTGCCACACGTCCGCGGCCAGCGCGAAGAACATGATCGCGAGCGTGGACAGGAACCCGAGCGCCCCGAGCACCGTCAGCAGGATGCGCGCCCAGTTCTGCCCGTTGCGCAGCACGATCGCGAACGCCACGTACGGCGCTGCGGCGATGAGCATCAGGAAGCCGAAGATCAGCGCCATGGCCTGCACGCCGACCTCGCCGGCCGCACGGTCCGTCGAGCTGGTCTCCGCCAGGAAGAACTCGGTGTTGGTGAGGAACAGGACCGGGAACACCGCGACCGAGAGCACGGCACCCGCGATCCAGATCCACATCGCCGCCGTGATCGTCGCCGGCCGCGCCGGTGCGAGCTCCTGCGGCAGCACCGACGGAAGCGGCTGCATCGGGAAGCCCTGGTTCATCGCCTGCACCTGGTAGGTGCCGTGCGCGGGTGCGCTGTACGGGTTCTGCCACTGCGCGTGGCCGAGCGGCGGTGCCGGCTCTGGCGGGGGCGGCATCGGCAGACCCATGTTGCTCACCGCGGTCACCTCGTAGGTGCCCTCGGGCTTCGCCCACGGGTTCGGGTTCTGCGGATCGGTCACGGTTCACGCACCTCCGTGAACCACTGTGCCGTACGCGACTGCCACGTGAAGACGATTGCGACGCAGATGAGCAGCAGCGTGACCAGGCTCGCCGGGCTCGCGCCGACCATCAGCAGCCACAGCGCGTGCAGGATCGCGACGAACGACAGCGCGATCCGCGACCAGTTCCTGCGCTTGAGGAGCATCCTGGTCAACCAGGCGTAGAGGCCGGCGAAGAGCACCGCGCCGACGGTCAGCGCGAGCAGGAAGTTCGTCACCTCGCCGGGTGGCTTCCCGCTCAGCCGCTCGATCTCACCGCGCTGGAACCACAGCCCGGCGGCGGTGAACAGCACGAACACCGCGGTCGCGAGCCACAGGCCGACCACGATCCGAACCTGCCGCGGCGCGTCGTTCACGACGTCTGCTCGGGCTCGGTCAGGTACTCGGTCGACTGGCGGAGGTAGAACAACGCGAGACCCACCATCGCCACCAGGGCACCGAAGACGCCCAGCGGGCTCACGGTCAGCTGGAAGAACAACCCGATCAGCACGGTGATCATGAGCGAGGTGCGGCTCCTCTTCGCGCCCGCCCTGGCCTTGCCGGCGAACCACACCGCGAGGCCGCCCAGCACCAGACCGCCGACGAGTGCCGAGATCCAGGTGATGTCGACGTCCCTGGCGATCTTTTCCACTGTCCTGGCCGGGTCCTTGTTCACCTGCACGTTGGCGTCGATCACCGCTTGCCTGATCGCCAGCACGTACAACGCGGCCAGGACGCTCAACACCGCACCTGTCACGACGAGCCAGTAGCCCGCGGTGATCGTGCCGGGAGCGCCCGATTCCTTCGGAGACGTCACGGTCGGAACTTAGGACCGCAGGAAGTTGCTGTCCACCGTGACGCGCGTCCTGAAATGCGCCGACGCCCGGTACATCAGCACGATCGCCGTGGCGTCCAGGACCGCCGTGACGAACACGACGACCAGGTCGAGCGGCCGCATCGCCACGCCGAGGTCCGCGGCCATCCCGCTGCCCCAGGCGACCAAGCGGAACAGTCCGAACGCGACAGACGCGGCGCCGAGGACCGTGAGCACGATCCGAGCCCAGTTCCGTCCGCGCGCCATCGCGTTCGCCAACCGCGTGTACGCCACGACCAGCAGGACCGCGATCAGCAGTCCGAACATGATCCCGCTGTTGACGGTCGCGTCGATCTGGTCCTGGCTGAGCGCCGGGTTCTGCCGGCGTGCCTGAGCGATCAGCAGCTCGCGGTCGAACAGCTCGGCGACGAACCGGATCATCCCGATGCTCGCGCTGGCGATCCACAGCCAGCGCGAGATGTTGACCAGCTTCGGGGGTGGCGGGGTGCTTACCGGTCCAGCCACCGCGCCGCTTCCACGGCCCAGTACGTCAGCACGATGTCCGCACCGGCACGACGGATCGACGTGAGCGACTCGAGAATCGAACGCTCGCGGTCGATCCAGCCGTTGGCCGCGGCAGCCTCGATCATCGCGTACTCGCCGGAGATCTGGTACGCCGCAACGGGAACGTCCGAGATCTCGGCGACGGACCGCAGCACGTCCAGGTACAGCAGCGCCGGCTTGACCATGACCATGTCCGCGCCCTCGGCGAGGTCCAGCTGCACCTCGCGAATGGCCTCGCGGGCGTTCGCGGGGTCCTGCTGGTAGGTCTTGCGGTCGCCCGCGAGCTGCGACTCGACAGCGTCGCGGAACGGCCCGTAGAACGCCGAGGCGTACTTGACCGCGTAGGCGAGGATGCCGGTGTCGGTGAAGCCCGCGGCGTCCAGAGCGTTGCGGATGAAGGCGATCTGACCGTCCATCATGCCGCTGGGGCCGACCACCTGGGCTCCGGCGCGCGCCTGGGCCACGGCGAGCTCGCCGTACGCCGCGAGGGTCGCGTCGTTGTCCACGGTGCCGTCCGCGGCGAGCACGCCGCAGTGGCCGTGGTCGGTGAACTCGTCGAGGCAGCAGTCCGACATGAGGACCGTGCTGTCGCCGAGTTCCGCGCGCAGGTCGGCCAGCGAGACGTTGAGGACGCCGTCCGGGTCGGTGCCGGCGGAACCGACGGCGTCGCGTTCGGCAGGCACGCCGAACAGCATGATGCCGCCGACACCGGCCTGCACGGCCTCGACCGCGGCTTTGCGCAGCGAGTCACGGGTGTGCTGCAGGACGCCGGGCATGCTGCCGATCTCGGCGGGCGCGCTCAGGCCTTCCTTGACGAACATCGGCAGCACGAGCTGCCTCGGGCGCACCTCGGTCTCGGAGACCAGGCGGCGCATGGCGGGCGTCGTGCGCAGACGCCGGGGCCGGTGAAGTGGGTACACGGCGGGACTCCCTGTGGAGAGAGTCGAAGGGGCCACCCAAAGAATTCTTGAGTGGCCCCAACGGCTTCAGTTTTTACTAGCTGCGGCGCAGACGCTTGGTCTTGCGCGGAGGAGGCAGCGCTCCCTCGGCGCGCAACCGGGCGGCGTGTGCGGCCAGCGCGTCGACCAGCGCGGGCACGTTCGCCTCCTCGGGCTGCACGTCGACCCGGAGGCCGAACTCCCGCGCCGTCTCGGCGGTCTGCGGGCCGATGCACGCGACGAGCGTGCGGGCGTGCGGCTTGCCCGCGATGCCGACCAGGTTCCGCACGGTCGACGACGAGGTGAAGCACACCGCGTCGAAGCCACCGGACTTGATCATCTCGCGGGTGTCGGCGGGCGGCGGGGCCGCACGCACGGTGCGGTACGCCGTCACGTCGTCGATCTCCCAGCCACGCTCGCGCAGGCCGGCGGCCAGCGTCTCGGTGGCGATGTCGGCCCGCGGCAGCAGCACGCGGTCGACCGGGTCCAGGATGTCGTCGTAGGGCGGGAAGTCGTTGAGGAGACCCTCGGACGACTGCTCACCGGACGGCACGAGCTCGGGGATGATGCCGAACGAGCGGACCTTCGCGGCCGTGGCCTCGCCGACGCAGGCGATCTTCACGCCGGAGAAAGCACGGGCGTCCAGGCCGAACTCGCGGAACTTCTCCCACACCGCGCGGACGGCGTTGGTCGAGGTGAAGACGACCCACTGGTAGCGGCCGTCGACCAGGCCCTTGACCGAGCGCTCCATCTGCGCGGGGCTGCGCGGCGGCTCGACCGAGATGGTCGGCACCTCGACGGCGATCGCGCCGTGGGAGTGCAGCCGCTCGCTCATCGCGCCGGCCTGCTCCTTGGTCCGCGGGACCAGCACGCGCCAGCCGTACAGCGCCCGCGACTCCCACCAGGAGAGCTTCGAGCGGGCAGCGGCGGCGGCACCGACCGTGACGACCAGCGGGCCGTTCAGCTCACCGGCGTCGGCGGCGACGGAGGCCAGCGTGGTGTCGATGGTGCGCTGCTGGAAGCCGGTGCCCTCGGCGGTCACGGCGACCGGCGTCTGCGGCGCCAGACCGTTCTCGACGAGGTTCGACGCGGCCTCGGCCAGGTGCGAGCCGGTCGCGTGCAGCACGAGCGTGCCGGGCGAGGCGGCGAGACCCGCCCAGTCCGAGACAGTGCGCACGTCGACCTCGGTGTGCACGCCACCGAGCGCGACACCCGCGTAGGCCGGAACCGCCGTGCCGGCAGGCACACCGGGCACGACGTCGAACGGGATCGTCGACTTCGCGACGGCCTGCGCTTCCTTCACGACCGAGTCGAGCGTCAGCGGGTCGCCGGCGACGAGCCGAACGACGGTCGCACCGTTCTTCGCCTCTGTCACCAGGTCCTTGGCCACGTCGGTGGCCTCGCCGACAGCGGGGCGGACCTCGACTCCCTCGGCCACGGTCGCGAGGACGTCCGAAGGGACGTCCGGGTCGGTGACCACGAGCTCCGCACGGGTGAGCAAGTCGTGGGCCCGGACCGTGAGCAGCCCGGTGTCGCCTGGGCCGGAGCCCACGAAGGCGATGCGTCCGGGGGTCTTGCGTGCGCGGGTCATCAGGGCACTCCCCATCGATTACGCCTCTGGGCCGCTGAGCACGGCGGCCCCGAGGTCGAGCAACTCGGCGGCCAGCGCCCGGCCGAGTCCCTCAGCTTCGGTCAAGTCACCGGTGGCGGACGCGCGGAGGAGATCGTTCTCCGGCGTCGCAGCGACCCCGCGCAGGGAAAGCCGGTACACGACCTTGCCCTCGTCGTCGAGGTCTTCCACCACATCGGCCAGCGCGCCGACCGGCGCGCTGCAGCCCGCCTCGAGCGCAGCCAGCATGGCGCGCTCAGCGGTCACAGCGGCCCGGCTGGCCGAATCGTCCAAAGTGGACTGGATCAGGTGCTCGGCGTCGACGTCGTCGACCCGGCACTCGACTGCCAACGCACCCTGCGCGGGTGCGGGAAGCATCTGGATGGGCTCCAGGTTCTCGGTGATCTCGCTCGTGCGACCGAGGCGCGCGATGCCGGCGCGAGCCAGCACCACGGCGTCGAGCTCGCCGTTGCGGACCTTGCCGATGCGGGTGTCCACGTTGCCGCGCAACGGAACGATGTTCAGCCCGAGGCCGAGAGCCTCCAGCTGGGCCGCGCGGCGCGGGGACCCGGTGCCCACAGTGGACCCCGGCGGCAGCTCGCCGAGCGTGAGGCCGTCGCGCGCCACGAGGGCGTCGCGCGGGTCCTCGCGCTGGGGCACCGCCGCGAGCACCAGACGCGGGTCCGGCGCGGTCGGGAGGTCCTTGTAGGAGTGGACGGCGATGTCGATCTCGTTGTTGGCGAGCGCGTCGCGCAGAGCGGACGTGAACACGCCGATGCCGATCTGGGCGATGGGCGCGTCGGACAGGTCACCCGGCGTCTTGATGACGACGATCTCGACCTGTGCGCCGGCAGCCTTGAGCGCCTCGGCTACGGTGCCCGTCTGAGCGAGCGCCAGTGCGCTGCCTCGGGTACCGATCCGTAGGGTGCGGGTCACCGCGTTTCACCATCCACAGAAGACTTCTTGGTCTGACTGACGACCCCAGGAGCCTGGGGGTCGAGCCCGAACAGTTCGCGGAGAGCCTCCGCGTAGCCGGTACCACCGGGTGAGGACGCGAGCTCCTTCACCCGGACGGTCGGCGTGTGCAGGAGCTTGTCTACAACGCGGCGCACCGTCTTGGCCAATTCACCGCGTGTCGCGGCGTCCAGTTCGGGGAGTCGCGAATCGAGACGGAGCAGCTCGGCGTCGACCACCTCGGCGGCCCGCTTGCGCAGCGCCGTGACGGTCGGGGTGACCTCGGCGGAGCGCTGGCCCGCGAGGTACGCCTTCACCTCGTCGGCGACCAGCTGAGCCGCGAGACGGGCGTCCTGGCCGGCAGGGGCGTCCGAGAGGCGCCGCTGCAGCGTTTCCAGGTCCACCACACGAACGTTCGGCAGTTCGGCCGCGGCCGGGTCGACGTCCTTGGGCAGGCCGAGGTCGCACACGACGAGCGGGCGCGAGCGCGTGCCGATCAGGTCGGCGCGGACGACCGTGTCGACCGATCCGGTGCACGCGAAGACGATGTCCGCGAGGTCGATCTCGACGGCGAGCGCGGACAGGTCGACGGCACTCGCCGGCACCCCGTCCGCCTGCAGCGACGTGGCCAAACGCACACCGTTGGCCTGCGTCCGGTTGGCGATGACGACCTCGCCGATGCCCGCCCTGCGCAGGTGCGCGGCGGCCAGGCCGCCCATCGCGCCGGCGCCGACGAGCAGCGCGCGCTTGCCGACGAGGGTGCCCAGCTCGGCCTCGGCGTCGCCGAGTGCCTCGGACACGACCGACGCGCCCGCGTGGTCGATGCCGGTCTCGGCGTGCACGCGCTTGCCGACGCGCAGCGCGTTCTGGGTGAGCTCGTGGGCGGTCTTGCCGACGGTGCCCGCCTCGTCCGCCGCCGCGTACGCACCGCGCAGCTGGCCGAGGATCTGGGACTCGCCGACGACCATCGAGTCGAGGCCCGCCGCGACGGAGAACAGGTGCTCCACGGCAGCGGCGGCGTAATGCACGTAAAAGTGCTCGTAGAGCGACTGCGGGTCGACCTGGGCGTGCTCTGCCAGCACGCCGACGACCTCGGACATGCCGCCGTGGAACGACTCGACGACGGCGTAGACCTCGACCCGGTTGCAGGTCGACAGGACCATCGCCTCGGAGACGCTGGGGGCGGCCAGCAGCTGACCGAGGACCTTGGGCAGGTCCGGTTCGGCCACGGTGACGCGTTCGAGGACCGGGACCGGGGCGGTGCGGTGCGACAGACCGACTACGAGCACGCTCATGCACTCACCACGTCTGCCGGAGCCGTCTGGCTCACGCTCACGGGCGAATCACCATCCCGTCCACACCGAGTCCGTTGTTGCCGACCGAGACGCTGGCAGCCTCGTCCGCACGTCGAGCGACGTGGAACGACAGGATCTGCATCTCGACCGCCAAGTCAACCTTGCGCACCTCGACGTTGTCTGGAACCTGAAGGACAACTGGTGCAAAGTTCAGAATGCACTGGACGCCCGCAGATACCAAACGGTCGCAAACCGACTGAGCGGCGGGCGGCGGCGTCGCGATCACGCCGATCGAGACCTCGCGTTCCAGGCAGACCGCGGTGATGTCGTCGATGTGGCTGACGGGAATGCCCCCAACAGGCACTCCGATGAGATCGGCGTCGACGTCGAAGAGAGCGGTGACCGGAAACCCGCGGCCGGGGAAGCCGCCGTAGTTGGCCAGAGCGTGACCAAGGTTACCGATGCCGACGACCGCGACGGAGTGGTTGCGGGTGAGGCCGAGGATGCGCTCGATGTGGCTGACGAGGACCTCGACGTCGTAACCGACGCCCCTCGTGCCGTACGAGCCGATGTAGCTCAGGTCCTTGCGGAGCTTGGCCGCGTTGACGCCGGCGGCCTGGCTGAGCTCCTCGCTGGAGACGGCCGTCACGCCCTGGTCGGCCATGCCGGACAGGACGCGGAGGTACACGGCGAGCCTCGCCACCGCCGCCTCGGGAATCGCGCGGGCGCGCTCCCTGTCGGCAGGCTCCAGAGGGGTGGTGGTCGTCTCACCTTCGCCCCGCTGTGCAGCCACGCTCTCCGACCTCCGGGTGTGCTTCACCGCAGGGACCCCGCGGCGTTGGTGATACCCACACCGTACCGCTTGTGAACGCATGCACAAAGTCGGTGCCGAGAGGTCCGGAGAATGTGACAGCGCTGGTCACAGGGCGTGACCAGCGCTGGATCGGTTCCTGCTCACTACGGGGTGAGCACCTTGCCGATCACGAACACGGTGGCGTTCTTGGTGGGGATGTTGCCGCACAGCACCGGCGCACCGTTCACCGTCAGGCTGTCACCGGATCCCGCGATGGTGACGTCGGTGCCGTTCAGGGTCTTGACCGTCTTGGCCGTTTGCAGGCCCTTCGCGTCGTAACGCATCGGCGCGACGTGGTACTGCAGGATCGGCGTCAGTGCCGCCGGGTTGCCGGCCAGCTCCTGGAACTTCGCGTCGCCCAGCTCGGCGAAGGCTGGGTCGGCGGGCGCGAACACGGTGATCGCCTCCTGCGAGTTCAGCGTGTCCACGAGGTTGGCCGCCTTGACGGCGGCGACCAGCTTGGTGAGCAGCGGGTTGTTGCTCGCGGCGGTGGCCACCGGGTCCTCGGCCATGCCGGTCAGCGAACCCTTGCCGCCCTGCGGGACACCTGCGCAGCCGGGGCCGAAGACGTCGCTCGTCCTGGTCATGCCCATGGCGCTGCTGCTCGTGGTCGTGGGCGTGCTGGTCGGGGTGTTCGTGCTCGTGCTGGCCTGGTCCATGCCGCTGCACGCGGTCAGACCCGCAATTGCGATCGCAAACACACCTGCGAGGGTCTTTCGCACTTTCGATCACTCCCTGAATGTTCCGGACCTGTCTGCCTGAACATTCGGAGCGGATTTGCTCTCGGTTCTACTGAACGGTGAAGGAAATCGAATGCCACCCGGTCGCGCCATCGGGAACCGGCTCCAACCGCGCCTGATCCTGGGTGTAGCCGCTTTTGTCGGTCGCTCTGCACTCGACCGTGTGATGTCCCGGCTTCAGGTCCAGTTCGAGGCGCCACATCCGCCACGTGCTGTCGCTGACGTCCGCGCCCAGCTCGGCTTCCTGCCACGGGCCGCCGTCCGCCCTGACCTCCACCTTGGCCACGCCCTTCGGCTGGGCCCAGGCCGTGCCGGCGACGACGGTCCTGCCCTGGATTTTCGCCAGGCCTTTCGGGCGGTCGATTCGCGACATCGTTTTGATCGGGGCTCTGGTGGCCCAGCCCCGTGGAATCCAGTAGCCCTGGTCTTTTGCGAACGTGGTGACGTTGAGATCGGTCACCCATTTGGTGGCGGAGACGTAGCCGTACAGACCTGGGACCACGAGTCTGGCCGGGAATCCGTGCTCGGCCGGCAGGGGCTCGCCGTTCATGCCGATGGCGATCAGGCCGCGCTCCAGGACGTAGTCGAGCGGGCTGCCCGCGGTGAAGCCGTCGTCGCTGGTGCTGAAGAGCTGGTCGGCGCCTGCTTTCACGCCGGCTTCCCGCAGGACGTCACCGATCTTGATGCCGGTGAACTTGGCGGTGCTGATGTAGGGACCACCGACTTCGTTGGAGACGCAGGTCAGGGTGACCGTCTCCTCGATCAGGTCTTTTCGCCGGATCTCGTCGAACGTCAGCACGGTCGGCCGCTCGACCATGCCGTGGACCCGGAGCGTCCACTCCTCGGCCCGGATGCGCGGCACGCTCAGGGCCGTGTCGATCCGGTAGAAGTCCTTGTTGCTGGTGATGAAGCTCGGGGTGCCGTCCTTGACGAAGTCGGCGTTGATCGGGATCTCGGGCGCCTTCGTCTTCGGTGTGAGGTCGCCGACGGCCCTTCTCGAGCCCTCCACGTCCGTCCGACTGCCGAAGACCTGGCCCGCGATGCCCGCGGCGGCGGCCAGACCGGCGGTGATGAGGAAGTCGCGCCTGGTCTCGTCCGGCTCGGTGTCCCGGTGCAGGAACCGGAAGACGTACACGCCCGCGGCGAGGCTCGCGAGGGGTGCGAGGAGGCTGAGCTGGCCCACGTCCGGCCTGGTCAGCACGGCTGCCACGCCCACGACGCCGAGGAGCACCGCGACCACGGTGCCCGGTGTGGGGCTGGTGCGGCTGGCCAGGCCGGCTGCGACGCCGATGCCCGCCAGGACCACGGCCATGCCGGTGAGCAGGACGAGCTTGTCGTTGGTGCCGAACGTGCTGACCGCGAAGTCCTTCAGCCAGGACGGTGTGAGGTCGATCGCGGCGTTGCCCACGGCCAGGTACGGCGAGGCGCTCAGGCCGACGAAGGCTGCGACCAGGTGCCCGGCCGCGAGTGCGGCGAGGAGCGCGAGCAGTCCGGTGAGCGCGGCCTTGGCGGGCTTCATGCTTCTAATTCGACACCGCTGAGGCCTTGGTTCGCCTGAGCCGTAAGCCCCCGGTAATCACTCGCGGTGCTTCATCGTTGGCTACTTCACGCGGCGCCGGTACGCCAGCGTCGCGGCCACCGCCCCTGCCAGCGCACCTGCGCCCAGCACCGACGGCACGCCGATCTTGGCCGCCTTCCGGCCCGTTCGGAAGTCGCGGATCTCCCAGCCCTTGCGCCGCGAGATCTCCCGCAGCTGCGAGTCCGGGTTCACCGCCACGGCCGTGCCCACGACCGAGAGCATCGGCACGTCGTTGGACGAGTCCGAGTAGGCCGTGCAACGGCGCAGGTCCAGGCCCTCCTTGGCGGCCAGCGACCGGACGGCCTGGGCCTTGGCCTTGCCGTGCAGCAGGTCGCCCACCAGGCGGCCCGTGTAGACGCCGTCGGACGACTCGGAGACCGTGCCCAGTGCGCCGGTCAGGCCCAGGCGGCGGGCGATGATCGAGGCGAGCTCGACCGGGGTGGCGGTGACCAGCCAGACGCGCTGACCTGCGTCGAGGTGCATCTGGGCCAGGGCCTGGGTGCCCTTCCAGATGCGGTCGGCCATCAGTTCGTCGTAGATCTCCTCGCCCAGCGAGACCAGTTCGGCGACGCTGCGACCGGCCACGAAGGAAAGCGCCTGTTCGCGGGAGGCCTTGACGGACTGCGGGTCTTCGCGGCCGCCCACGCGGAACTTCAGCTGCTGCCAGACGAAGCCCGCGAGGTCGGAGGAGGAGAAGTACTTGCGCGCGGCCAGGCCGCGGGCGAAGTGGAAGATCGACGCGCCCATCATCATCGTGTTGTCCACGTCGAAGAAGGCCGCGGCGGTCAGGTCTGTGGGCACGGCGAGGGAGGCTTCGAGCTCTGGCGCTGCCGCGGCAACCCGGATCGCCGCCTCGGCCGATGCCTCGCCGGCTAGCTCGGCCAGCCGGTCGCTCTCCAACTCACGCTTACCCGCCATGTCACAAGCCTAGCGATCAGGTTCGACGGCAAGCCCTCGACTCAGCCGAAGCTGATCCCCGGAAGCAGCGGCAGCGAGATGCTGGGCAGCGGCAAGGGCAGCGGGATCGTGATTTCCGGCTTGCCGGACGACGGCGAAGTCGACGTGTTGGGCGCCGCCGGCGTCGAGGTGCCGGGCAGCACCGACTGCGAGGGCGGCACCGAAGGCTCCGTCGAACCCTGCGGCACCGGCAGGCCGGACGGGGTCGGCTGGACCGAGGACGGGTCGCGCCCCGGCGACGAGTTCGGGTCGGTGACCACCGAAGCGCACTCGTCCTTCGACGGCAGCGGGCCGAGCGTGTCGGAGGAGCCGCTGACGATCGCGGAGCAGCCGGCGCGGGCGGCCAGGTCGTGGGCTCGTTGGGCGATGCTCGCGAGCAGCCACATCGTGGTGTCGGCGTGGGCGCCGGCGTCGCCTGGCAGGCGGGGGCGCAGCGTGCCCAGCTTCACGTACTGGGCCAGCGCCCAGTCGCGCAGCGCCGGCAGCGCCTTCTCGTCGGACGCGATGGCGTACGCCGTGAGCTGGCGGGAGCCCTCGACGGCGTCGGAGTTCAGATCGCCCAGGGCGGTGAGCTGCGCCGACTCGCCGGACGCGCGTTCGGCCAGGGTTTCCATCTCGGTGACGCGGGAAGCGGCGAACTCCAGGTGCTTGAGCGCGCGCGACTCGTCGTCGAACGTCAGTCCCAGCGAGGCGCCTTCCGCAGTGCGCTTGACGCCGTAGAGCGGGTCTCCCGGGAGCGCGTCACGGCTGAGCAGCACGCTCATGCCGGCGAGCGACATCAGCAGGCAGAGGACGGCGGCTGCCGCGACTGCCAAGCGTGCGCGCGCTCCCACGCGTCTTACCGACGGGAGCACCAACGGCTTCTCCGGCGGTGGCGCGGTGAGGATGCGCTGTTTCATGCGCGCGCGGGTCTCGGCGTCCGGACCCACGTCCATGTTCCGGAGCAGCTCGACGATCGCGAGGTCCTCAGCGAAGTCGTCGCCGACCGGCTGCGGACCGCCTTCAACGGCACGGGCGAATCGCTCGTGCTCCGTGTGCCGCCACCGCGGTGTGCTTCCCTTACCGTCCATCTCAGCCCGAGTAACGAAGTTGATCTGCTTTGGGTTACGCGCCTGTCGCCGTGATCACCGCAACCACGACGGGAGGATCTGTGCGAGCCGCCGGACGGCCCGGTGTTGCAGCGCTTTCACGGCGCCCTCGTTGCGGTCCATCAGTTCCGCGACCTCGGACACCGACTTGCCCTCGATGAACCGCAACCTGATGCACTCCTGCTGGTCGTCTCCCAACTGGGAAACGCAGCGGAGCAGCTCCGCGTTGGTCGCCTCGGTCATCACTTCCTGCTCGGGACCGCCGGTCTCCTCCCGGTTGTCCTGGAGCTCCGCCGTCGTGACCTCGAGCCGGTAGCGACTCGACTTCACGTGGTCGAACACGATGTTGCGGGCGATCGTGACGAACCACGCGCCCACGTCCCGGCCCATGTAGCTGACCGAACCGATGCTGCGCAGCGCGCGCAGGAACGTCTCGCTGGTCACGTCCTCGGCGAACGCGCGATCGCCGCCCACCCGGAAGAGGACATAGCGAAAGACCATGTCGACGTACTTGTCGTACAGCACGCCGAACGCCTCGGTGTCACCCTCTTGGGCGGCCTTGACGAGCTGCCACGGCTCGTCGGCGGTGTCGTCGTGCTGACCTCCCGTCATGGTCCGGGTGGTCCTGATCGTGTTCGGTCGTGCCCGCGCGGTCATCGGCTGGCGGCACCTCCACAGAGTCGCCGTGGCGGCAGCATACGTCTTGTTACTCCGTAGTAGGTAGCTGGTGGGGTTGCGAAGTGGAGACGTGCGAACCACGGCTTCATGACGCTCGTCACGCGTGGAAGACTGCTCGAAGCGTCCAGTTGTTCATGAGGAGGCCATGTTGACTTCCGCTCGCAATGTCGCAGATCTGGTCCGTGCTTCGGCACAGCGGGGACCAAGCCACGTCGCAGTCGTCGACGTCGCGAGCGGTGTGAGCCTCACCTGGGAAACCATCGACGGTGCGATCGATGCTTTCGCCCGCCGTTTGGTCGATTCCGGTCTCGAACCGGGCGACCGAGTGGCGGTACGGCTGCCCACCTCGCCCGAGTTCGTGGTCACCGTGTTCGGAATTCTCCGCGCGGGCGGCGTCGTGGTGCCCACCGGACCCGGCAACCCGCCGCGTGAGCTGCAGCGCATCCTGGCCGACTCCGGCGCCACGCTCCTGGTGGGCGACGGCGAGGGCTCGGACGCCCAGGTGCTGGACGGTCCGGATGTCAACGCGACCGCTGAGCCCTTCGAAGCCGTCCGCGGCGGCGAGGACCTCGCGGTGCTCGGCTACACCTCCGGCACGTCCGGCGTGCCGCGCGGCGCGATGCTGTCCCACCGCGCGCTGCTCGCGAACGTCTCCCAGTGCGCCTCGCTGCGCCCAGCACCCGTGACCGCGGGCGACCGGGTGCTGCTCGCGCTGCCGTTGTTCCACGTCTACGGCCTCGGCCCCGGTCTGCTGCAGGTCGCGGGCGCCGGCGCCACCGCGGTGCTGTTGGAGCGCTTCGACGCCGTTTCGGCGTTGGACGTGATCGAGGAGCACCGCGTCACCACGATGGTCGGCGTACCGCCCATGTACCGGGCGCTGCTGGCGAACCCGATCGAGGTGCTGCGCGAGAAGCTGGCCACGGTCCGCCTCTTCACCTCCGGCGCCGCCCCGCTCCCGGCGGCGGTCATCAACGAGATGCGCACCGCCATCGGCATCCCGGTCTTCGAGGGCTACGGCCTGACCGAAACCGGCCCGGTGCTCACGTCCACGCTGGTCGGCGGCGTGCCGAAACCGGGCTCGGTGGGCCAGGCCCTGCCCGGCGTCGAGATCCGCCTGGTCGACACCGACGGATCGGTGCTCGACATCGACGAGGACGAGCCCGGCACCGGCCTGGTGTCCGCCAAGGGCGACAACCTGTTCAGCGGCTACTGGCCGGACGGCGCGCACGGGCCCGACAGTTCCGGCTGGTTCCGCACCGGCGACGTCGGCTTCATCGACGCGGACGGCGACCTGCACCTGGTGGACCGTGCGGGCGACCTGATCATCGTGAACGGCTTCAACGTCTACCCGCACGAGGTGGAGCAGGTCATCGGCGAGATGGCGGACGTGGTGGAAGCCGCGGCCGTGGGCGTGCCGGACGAGAAGACCGGCGAGTCGGTGAAGGTCGTCGTCGTGCTGCGCGACGGCGCCTCGGTGTCGGCCGAGGACGTCGTGACGCACTGCGCGGGCAGGCTGGCGAAGTTCAAGGTGCCGACGGCCGTCGAATTCGCCCCGGCCCTGCCGCACTCCCCGACCGGCAAGCTGGCCCGCCGCATCCTGCGCAAGCCGTTGGGAGCCTGACGTGCACCACGTGACGGTGATGAGCCGCGAGACGTGCCACTCGTGCCACGTCGCGGAGGCCGAGATCGAGCGAATCTGCGGCGAGATGGGCGCCACCTGGTCGGTCGAGGACGTGGACGCCGATCCGGAGCTGCGGGCCGAGTACGGGGACCGCGTGCCGGTGTTCCTGGTCGACGGCGTCGAGCACGGGTACTGGCAGGTGGAGGAGGACCGCCTGCGGGCGGCCCTCGCGAAGTAGTTCAGGTCAGGCCGAGCTCACGCCAGCCCACTTCACCGGCGGGCGTGAGCACCACGGCGCGGGTGGTGCCGATGCGCTGGATCCACCCGCGCTCGAAGAACACCTCGCACAGGTGCGCTCCAGCGGCTCCCGCCAGGTGCGGGACGCGTTCGGTCCAGTCCACGCAGGCCCTGACGACCGGGCGTTTCGAGGGTTCGAAGCCCAGTTCCTTCAGCCACACCAGACCGGGCTCGGTGATCGCGAGATCGCCGTTCACCACCCCCAGCTCCAGCAGGCCGGACTTGAGCGCGACACCCAGCTTCCCGGCCAGGTGGTCGTAGCAGGTGCGGCCGCGCGCCATCGCCTCCGAGGCGGACGAGGCCCGCAGGCCACGCGGCCGCGGCCCCGGTCCCGCGAACGACGTCATGGCCTCCAGCAACTCGGCGACGTGCGGACCGGCCAGGGACACGTACCGGTGCCGGCCCTGGCGGTGCTCCACGAGCAGGCCGCCCTCGATCAGCCGGGTGAGATGTTCACTGGCCGTCGAAGGGGCCACGCGGGCGTGCGCGGCCAGTTCGTTCGCCGTCCACGCCCTGCCGTCGAGCAGGGCCCCGCAGAACGCCGCTCGCGTCTTGTCCGCCAGCAGCGCGGCGACCTGGGCCAGTGCTTCCATGCCTGCCATTCTCCGACCGGAACACTTCGGCCCGCGCCGAAACGTCCGCGCCCTAGCGTCGGGGCATGACCGAAGAGCTGCTGAACCTGCCCGTCCCGCACGTCCCCGCCGGCGATCACGGCGTGGCGTGGCTGCGCGCGAACGTCGTCCGTTTCAGCAACGGCGCCGAGCACGCCCGCAGGCGCGCGCTCACGACCAAGCTCATCGAGAACGTCCACGCCACCACGCTCGACGAGTTCGCGACGGCACTGGACCTGCCCGGCTCACTCGGCGACATCGCCGAGATCGCGCCCAGCTACCAGCCGCACGAGCCGGTCACCGCGGCCGCCGACGCCGCCGTCGAACGCCTCGCCCGCAGCCACGACGAGGAGACCGCGGCCAGGATCGGGCTGCTCGTGCAGGCCTGGGCCGCCACGCACGCCCTCGCGGAGCACCTCCGCACCGGTGACCCCACCCCGCCCGTCCCGATCACCCGCAGGGCCGCTGAGGGCGGCGTGATCGAGGTCGGCCTCGACGCGCACCCGTTCGGGCACGGGCCGCACGCCTGCCCCGGCCGGGAACTGGCCACCCGGATCGCCAAGAACATGGCGTTCCGCGCGATGCACCACCAGGACGAGCCGCTGATCCTCCCCAACGCCTGGGACTACGCCTCGGCAGCCGCCCTGCACGCCGCGGGCTTCCGCGCGATCGGCACGACCAGCCTCGGCGTCTGCGCCGCCCACGGGATCGTCGACGGCTCAGGACTCGCCGACCGGGAGGCGGTGGCGCTGGCGCGGAAGCTGTCGGACCTGCCCTGCCCGGTGACCGTCGACCTGGAGTCCGGTTTCCGCACCGCACCGGCAGAGGTGGCCGAACTGGTGGCAGGTCTCGGCGTGGCGGGGATCAACCTGGAGGACGGCCGCCCGCACGGCCTGGTGACGCCGGACGAGCAGGCGAACCTCATCAGCACCGTGAAGGAGCGGGCGCCCGGTGTGTTCCTCAACGCCCGCATCGACACCCACTGGCGAGGCCTCGCGCTCGCCGAGACCGTGGACCGCGCGAAGAGGTACGTGGACGCGGGTGCGGACGGGATCTTCGTGCCAGGGGTGACCGAGCCGCGCGACATCGAGGCGCTGGCGGGGCTGGCGCCGTTGAACCTGCTGGCCCAGCACGGCACGCCGAGCGAACTCGCCGGCCTGGGCGTCAAGAGGATCAGCACCGGCTCGTTGCTGTTCCGGGCCGCACTGCAGCACACCGTCGCGACCGCGCAGGCAGTGCGCGACGGTGGAACCGCAGCAGCGTTCAGCTACGCGGAGGTGCAGGACCTGATCAGCCGAGGAACACGTTCCGACGCTGGGTGAGCAGCCGGTACAGGGTCTGCTGGATCGTCTCGCGGACCTGGTCGGTGAGGTTGAAGACCAGCATCGGGTCGTCGGCCGCGTTCTCGCCGAAGACGTCGGTGCGGATCGGCTCGCCGAACTCGATGTACCACTTCGACGGCAACGGGATGGCGCCCAGCGGCCCGAACAACGGGAAGAACGGCGTCACCGGGAAGTACGGGAAGCCGAACAGCCGTGCCAGCGCCTTGATGTCGCCGATCATCGGGTAGATCTCCTCGGCCCCGACGATCGAGCACGGGATGATCGGCGTGCCGGTCTTCAGCGCAGCGGCCACGAAGCCGCCACGGCCGAAGCGCTGCAGCTTGTAGCGGTCCTTGAACGGCTTGCCGATGCCCTTGAAGCCCTCCGGCCACACGCCGACCAGCTCACCGGACGACAACAGCCGCTCGGCGTCCGGGTTGCAGGCCAGCGTCTGGCCGGACTTGCGGGCCAGCGCGCCCAGCACCGGCGTCCGGAACACCAGATCGGCGCCGAGCATGCGCATGTGGCGCTGAGCCGGGTGCTCGGACGCGATGCCGTACGAGGTCATCAGTGCGTCGAGCGGCAACGTGCCGGAGTGGTTCGCCACGATCAGCGCGCCACCGGCCGTCGGGATGTTGGACAGCCCGATCGTCTCGACCCGGAACCACTTCTCGTACAACGGCTTCAGCGGCGGCATCAGCACGTTCTCGGTGAGGTCGCGGTCGAAACCGAACTCGTCGATCTGGTAGTCGCCCGCGATCCGCCTGCGCGCGAACGACAGCAGGTCGGCCAGCCTGCGTTCCCAGTCCGATGTCTCGGGCTGCTGCTGCGCGGGTTCTGGAACCACCTCGACGTGCCGCGATCTGCGCGCGGCGTCGCGTTCCGGGTCGTGCAGCGGGATAACGCGTGCTCCTGCCACTGCGTTCATCTCCTCAGGCAAAGATCAGCGGAAACGAGCGGCTGCATCGAGGATTCCCCGTTCCGCAGCCTCAACCGTCTCCGGGTCGATGAACGGCTTCAGGCCTCGGCCGCTCACGTAGTCGTCGAACGCCTGCTGGGTGGTCCACCGCGGCGTGAACCCGAAGTCCTTCTTCAGCAGGGTGGTGTCGACCACGCGCCCCCAGTTGAGGAACCTCATCTGGTCTGGCGAGAAGTCGACGAGCCGGGCGCTTCGGAAGAAGCCGCCGACGGTGGGCACGGCCATGCTGGGCACCGGCAGGTTCAGCCTGCCCGCCCGGCGAATGGCCTGCGACAGCAGCAGCACGCCGTCGCCGCCCACGTTGAACACACCGGGCAGGTCGTGCAGCGTCGCGCGTTCGAGGACAGCGAGGGCGTCCTCGGAGTGCAGCAGCTGCACGCGAGCGTCGTAGCCCAGCACGGTGGGCACGACCGGTAGGGCGAAGTAGCGCGTCAGCACCGTGTCGATGCGCGGGCCGATGAAGTTCGTGAAGCGCAGCGTGGTGACGTTCACGTCCGGCCTGCGGCGGCCGAACCCGCGCACGTACCCCTCGACCTCGACGGCGTCCTTGGCGTAGCCGGACGACGGCAGGTCCTTCGGGCCCATGTCCTCGGTGAACACCGCGGGGTCACGACTGCTGGACCCGTAGACGGCGCTGGTGGACTTCACCACGAGCTTCTGCACCTTCGGCGACTTCTGACACGCGGCCAGCAGCTGCATGGTGCCGATGACGTTCATCTCCTTCATCACCGTCCGGCCGGTGGGCCCGGCCGGGTTGGCGGTGACGGACGCGTGGACGACCGTGTCCACGTTCGCCGTGGAGATGACCTTGCTGATCAGCGGGTTGCGGATGTCGGCCCGCACGAACTCGGCCCTGCCCATCCGACGCAGGAGGTCACGTGGCGGCGGCTCGGTGTCCACACCGAGCACGCGCTCGATGTCCGGGTTGGCGGCGAACCGCGCGGCGAGGTGGCCGCCGAGGAAGCGGCTGACTCCGGTGACGAGGACGACCTTGGGCGTCATGCGACTCCAAGCTGAAGGGCGTTGCGATTGGTCGATGCTACAAGCCCAATCGGAAACCGGAGGGGGCCGGAACGCCGTCTTGACGCAGGTCACGAAGGCTTTACCGGCTAATCACCCGATCGGCGGCGACCGTTCCCGTGTTTCCGGGGGCTCGTCCCACTGGGTGATATTCCGTGCCGACGCACCACCTCGCAAACGCAACCGCCGCCGGTCCCCGTGAGGGAACCAGCGGCGGTGAGAGCGCAAGCGGGCTTACTTGCCGCGCTTCCTACGCTGAACCCTGGTCTTGCGCAGCAGCTTGCGGTGCTTCTTCTTCGACATGCGCTTGCGGCGCTTCTTGATGACCGAGCCCATGCGGGATCCTTAGCTCTAGACGTTGCTTTGACTGGCGCGCCCCAGCCTTGGCCGTGTCAAGCACGGCGCGCCGGTAAGCACGATCGGCCTACCAGTCTACCCGCTGGGGTTCGCCAGTCTTCAGCAGCCTTCAGCCGGCGTCGAAGTACGCGTTCTCGAGGTAGGCGTGCACAGCCTTCTCGGGCACCCGGAACGACTTGCCGACCCGCACTGCGGGCAGCTCACCGGAGTGCACCAGGCGGTACACGGTCATCTTCGAGACCCGCATCATCGAGGCCACTTCGGCCACGGTCAGGAACTGGACCTGAGCGAGACCTGTTCGTTCGTTCTCCTTCGCAGGCATACATCACCGCATCCTTCGACACGTGTCGTGCCGTCGGTCTTCCCCACCGACGGTTCGACACGCACGTGCTCTCTTGAGAGTAGCGGGACTGGTGTGACTCCTGCGACGTCCAGGCGGGGTCAGTCTTCGTGCTGCCGGCCGAGTTCGATGGACCGATCACGCGCCGATTCGATCGCAGCGAGGAGGGCCGCACGGACGCCGTGCTTCTCCAGCTCCCGAATGGCCATGATCGTCGTGCCGGCGGGCGAGGTGACCGCCTCACGCAGGATGACCGGGTGGGACGAGCCCTCTGCCAGCATCGTCGCCGCACCCACGGCCGACTGGATGATCAGTTGGGACGCCAGGTCGCGCGGGATGCCGAGCAGGATGCCCGCGTCGATCATCGCCTCGACCAGGAAGAAGAAGTAGGCGGGACCCGAGCCGGACAACGCCGTCACCGCGTCCTGCTGCGACTCCGGCACGATCGCGACCTTGCCCACGGTCGAGAGGAGCTCCTCCACGACCTTGAGGTGCTCCGGCGTGGCGTTGGAGCCGCCGGAGACCGCGCTCATGGCCTCGCCGACCACCATCGGCGTGTTCGGCATGACCCGCACGACCGGGGTACCGGACGGCAGCCTGCGCTCGTACAGGGACGTCGGCAGGCCCGCGCACAGCGACACGATGAGCGTTCCGGGCTTCAACACCGGCTTCAGCTCGGTCAGCAACGGCTCGATGTCCTGCGGCTTGACCGCGACGATCAGCACGTCCGCCTTGGCCGCGGCACCGGCGATCGTGGTGCCCTCGATGCCGTACTGCTCCGTCAAGGCGTGAGCCCGGGCCTCGTGCTTCTCGGTGAACATCAGATCGGTGGCCGCGCGGCCGCCCTGCAGAAGCCCGGACAGCAGCGCCTCACCGATCTTGCCCGCGCCGAGCACCGCGATCTTCGTCATCGGTCAAGTCTCACACAGCAGGTGTCAACGCCAACTGACGTGCCTGACACACCAGCCGGCCAGCCGCGTCGATCACGGTGGCGTCCTCGTCGAACCACTGCCCGTGCACCGCCTGGCAGGTGACGTGGATGCGCAGCCACCCAGGCGCCGGCCTGGCCCGCAGCAACGCGGTCAGCTGCACCGTCGGCGACCACCCGAAGCGGCCGAGGTTGAACGTCACCGGCATCGACAGGTCGCCTGCGAGCAACGCGAAGTACGGGTCGGGCTGCTCGTCGATCGGCCGCGCCCACAGCTTCAACGTCAACGGACCGTCCGTGCGCCGGTCCAGGAACGTTGCCGACTCCCGGTCCACCCGCAGGTCGCAGAGGCCGCCGACCTTGTAGACGCCGCCGGTCGGGAACGTCGCCAGCTCCACCGAACCGGGCGGCGGCGCGGCGGGGATCGACGGCAGGTTCGCGTAGTCGGCGCGGTGCTCGGGGAGGCGTCCCGTGGTGACCGACGCCTCGACGCAGACCTGACCGCGCTGCTCCAACGACACCGCGATGACCGTGGCCGTGCGGCCCGCTTTGCGCACGTCGGTCCGGATCAGCACCGGTCCGACCTCCGGCGCGCGGAGGAACTGCGCGGAGACCGCGAGAGGATCGCCGTCCGCGGCTTGGGCGGCCGCGCGCGTCATCACCGCGAGCAGGAAGCCGCCGTGGGGTTTCGGACCCACGGTCCACTCGGCCGGCAGGGACGCGGTGAAGGTTCCGTCACCGAGTGACCGGACCGCGCTGGACTTGGTGAAGGTCATGAGCGGCTGGCCAGCGACCGCAAGAAGAAAGTCACGTTGGCAGGCCGTTCTGCTAGTCGCCGCATGAGATATCCGTACCACTGCTCGCCGTAGGGAACATAAACGCGAGCGCCCAGGCGCCTCTGCTCGTCGGGCCGGACGCCGTAGAGCATCTGGTACTCGAAGTCGGTTTTGTCATACCAGCGCGCTCGCTCGCCAATGATTTCGATCAAGCGCGGGTCGTGCGTGGCGAACATCGGGTACCCCTCTCCTGCGAGGAGAACGTTGAGGCACCGCACGTAGTTCAGATCAACTTCGTGGGGGTCCTGGATCGCCACCTCCGGCGGCTCCGCGTACGCCCCCTTGACCAGCCGAACCCTGCTGCCAGGCCCTGCGAGCTGCTTGCAGTCGTCCAGCGTCCGGTGCAGGCACGTCTGCAGCACCGCGCCCACCCACGGCCAGCTGCGCCGCAGCTCGTGCAGGACTCGCAACGTCGAGTCCGTCGTGGTGTGGTCCTCCATGTCGAGCGTCACAGTCGTCCCGCACTGCTCGGCCGCGGCACAGATCCGGCTGGCATTCGTCAGGGCGAGCGACTCGTCCAGCGCCTGTCCAACTGCGGACAACTTGACGCTCACTTCTGCGTTTTGGGCCAGTCCGGCCGCGTGCAGCGCGTCGAGCAGCTCGAGGTAGGCCTGGACGGTCTTCTCGGCCTGCGCCTTGTCGGTGGTGTCCTCGCCGAGGTAGTCCAGCGTCACCGGCAGCCCGAGGTTCCGCACGACCTCGACGGCGTCCGCAGTGGTCTCGCCCGCGACGAAGCGCTTCACGACATCACGGCTGATCGGCGCGCTGGCGACGAGGTGGCGGACCGTCTCGTTGCGAGACGCGGCCATGATCAACGCTCGCAGCGGGTTCACACCACGAACCCTAACTCGCCGCTCGACGTGCCGGTGGCGGGACTCGCGACGGGTGGGCGGCGGCACGAGGCGCTCACGTGGCCGGTGGGCGAAGCGAGCAGCGTGGCCGGTGGGCGAAGCGAGCAGCGCGTGCCCGGCAGTTGGCAAGCGGGGCGTGGCCGGCGGGCGAAGCGAGCGACGGGTGGCCGGCGGGCGAGGCCAAACGGCCGTGGCAGGTGCACGACACGAACGGCGAGCCACCACGCGACGCGGACGGCACATGGCCGGCGCGACCGTCAGTGCGACAGACCCGGCCGGGCCTTCCCCGCGCTGCCCTCGGCCGGCCAGTCCAGGTGCAGCCGCGCGAACAGCAGCGCCTCTGCCAGCATCTCCCGCCGCGCAGCCGGCGATCCGGCCCGCCGCGTGTTGACTTCCAGCACGACCTGGCCGTCGAACCCGTTGCGCGCCAGCATCTCGCACAGCTCCGCGCACGGCTGCGTGCCGCGGCCCGGCACCATGTGCTCGTCCTTGGGCGCGCCGGACCCGTCGGCGAGGTGGATGTGCCGCAGACCGTCGCCCATCCGCTTGGCGAGTTCCAACGCGTCCATGTGCGCGGCGGCCGAGTGCGACAGGTCCAGCGTGTAGTTGGCGTGGCCCACGTCGGTCGGGTCGATGGACGGCTTGAAGGCCGTCATCTGCACCGAACGCCCGCGGCCCAGCGGTCGCCGCACCGGGAACATGTTCTCGACCGCGATCGCGATGCCGCTTTCGTCCTCCAGCGAGGACACGAGGTCGGCGAACCCGTCCGCGTACTTGCGCTGCCACCGGAACGGCGGGTGCAGCACCACGGTGGGCGCGCCGAGATCAGCAGCGGCCTGGACGGACTTGCGCAGGCGCTCGGCCGGGTCCGGCGACCACACCCGCTGCGAGATCAGCAGGCAGGGCGCGTGCACTGCCAGCACCGGCTGGCCCGATCGGGACGACAGGCGGTCGACCGCGCGGATGTCCTGTGACACCGGGTCGGCCCACACCATCAGCTCGACGCCGTCGTAGCCCAGTTCGGAGGCGATCTCGAACGCCGCTCCGGCGGGCTGCGGGTAGACCGACGCCGTGGAAAGCCCGACCGGGATGCGGGCGGTCAACTCTTCACCAGCAGCATCGCCGCTGGTGAGACGGTCACGATTAGGCCCACGAGCACGGCCAGGACAGTGGTTTGGAGGTCGTCCGCTCGGCGGATCTTGCGAACCAGCAACACCAGACCCACGGTAACCGCAAGCGCCACGACGAGTGCGGCGGCGGGTGCGGAGCGCCACAGGAAGTTGAAGGCCAGCCACAGGGCCGCGCCGCCGAGCACGCCGACGGCGAGCTGGCCGATCATGATCAGCCATTCCTTGCCCGGCGACCGGGCCGGCTCCTCCTCCGGCTCTTCCTTCGCCTCGTCGGCGTCGTCGAGACCGGCCGGACCCTCGTCCTCGTCCTCGTCCTGCTCGTTGTCCTGGAGGTAGTCGTCCTCCGCGCGGTAAGCGGCGTACTCCTGCGAGTCGTCGTCCACGTACGGGCCGGGGTGGGCCGCGGTCGACTCCATCGGCGGCATGGCCAGGTCGGTCTGGGCGGCCATCTCCTCGTCGGAGAACCAGGCGTCGGGCTGGTTGTTCGGCAGCGGCTCCGGCAGCTTCGGCGGAGCGGGCGGCACGATCAGCACGGACTCGGTCTCGAGCGCGGCGATCTGGTCGACCGGCGCCTTGGCCGGGATGCGCGGGAGCTGCTCGGTCATGGCCTCGCGCGGAGGCATACCGGGCTTGGGCGGGGTGGGCAGCTGCACCGACGGCGGCACCGGCTTGGGCGGCCGGGTGATGTTGGTGCGCGACGGGGCGGGCGGGGCACCGCCGTCCAGGCGCGAGCTGTCCAGCCGCGCGCCGACGTCGGGCCGCGGCATCTCCGGACGCGAGGGCGCCTCTGGCCGTGCCGCCTCCGGGCGAGGCAGGTCGGACCGCGACGGCTGGTCGCGCACCGGCGGCACCTGGCGGGTCTGCTCGGCGGCGGCGGGCGGCGGCGTCGCGGGAGGGCCGGGTCTGCGGACCTGCGGCGGTTGCGCGGGCGGCGCCACCGGCGGTTTCGGCTGGTAGGCGGTGCGCTCGGCGACCGGGGGCGGCGCGACGGGCTTCGCGACCGGCGGCGCGGGAGGTTCGGGGGCCGCGCGACGGCCGGACGGGGCGTCCTCGTCGCGGATCGCCATCAGCCTGCCGCTGTCGGACAGCACCCGCTCGATGATCGTCTGGGGCGCGGTCTCCGGCTGCTGGACGTCGTCTTCGTCATCAGCCGCCCGGCGGCGTCGCCGACGTGGCGCACTCTCCGAGCTGCCCCCGTACTGGGCGAGCAGCTCAGCGACTGTGCGCTGCGTCTGGTCCGATCCGCTCTCTCGACTCATCAACTCCACCGTGCCCCGGTCTGGCCAGTCCGTCCAGTATCGCTCTGGTCCGTCCCATCAGTGTGGTCCAGCCGTCGGAGGATGACACCCTCCCGGAGGGCCCAGGGGCAAATCTCCAGCTGCGTGAGTGACAGGGCTCGCATCGTTGCCTCCGCGACCAGCGCCCCCGCCACGAGCTGGTGCGCGCGCGACGTGCTCACGCCTTCCAGCTCGGCGAGGTCACTGGCCGACATCCGGGAGATGAACGCGATCAGCTGCCGCAGGCCCGCGTCGGTGAGCACGCGACGTGCCCTGGGCCCGGCAGACGATGGCGCGGCCCCGGTGAGCCGCGCCAGCGTTCGGAAAGTTTTTGAGGTTGCAACCACCCGATCGGGTTCACCCGCGCGTTTCAGCTTCCGCGCCACGGGCGCGAGCTGCTCGGCCAGCCAGTCGGTGGTCTCGCGGACCTCGGAGCGCCGGGGCGGGTCCTTCTTGAACCGGGTCCTCGTCAACCGGCCCGCGCCCAGCGGCACGGAGAAGGCCATGTCGGGGTTCTCGTCGCGGCCGACCGCGAGCTCCAGCGAGCCGCCGCCGATGTCGAGGCACAGCAGCCTGCCGGCGGACCAGCCGTACCAGCGGCGGACCGCGAGGAAGGTGTACTTCGCCTCGTCCTCGCCGGACAGCACCTGGAGATCGACGCCGGTCTCGGTGCGCACCCGGTCGAGCACCTCCGCGGAGTTGCCCGCCTCGCGCACCGCCGAGGTCGCGAACGCCATCAGATCCTCGCAGCCGGACCGCTTGGCCGACTCCTTCGCGCCGGCCACCGCGCGAACCAGCTGGTCAGCGCCCGCCTTGGTGAGCAGCCCCTTGGGGTCGAGCTGCTCGGCGAGCCGCAGGATCGTCTTCTCGGACGTCATCGGGATGGGGTGGGCACCACGATGCGCGTCCACCACGAGTAGGTGGACGGTGTTGGAACCCACGTCGAGAACGCCCAGGCGCACGCCGGAAACGGTACCTGGTCGTGTCCGTCAGGACTCGAACTTGTAACCGAGACCCCTCACGGTCACCAGGTGCCGCGGTGCCGACGGGTCCGGTTCGATCTTCGACCGCAGCCGCTTGACGTGCACGTCCAGCGTCTTCGTGTCGCCGACGTAGTCCGCACCCCACACGCGATCGATCAGCTGACCACGCGTGAGCACGCGACCGACGTTGCGCAGCAGGTACTCGAGGAGGTCGAACTCCTTGAGCGGCAGGCTGATGTCCTGACCGCCGACGGTGACGACGTGGCGCTCCACGTCCATCCGCACCGGGCCGGCCTCGAGGATCTGCGGCAGCAGGTCCTCGGACTCACCGCCGCGGCGCAGCACCGCGCGGATGCGGGCGATGAGCTCGCGGGCCGAGTACGGCTTGGTGACGTAGTCGTCGGCGCCGAGTTCCAGGCCGACCACCTTGTCGATCTCGCTGTCGCGCGCGGTCACCATGATCACCGGCACGGCCGAGCGCTGCCGGAGCTGCTTGCAGACGTCGGTGCCGCTCATGCCGGGGAGCATGAGGTCGAGCAGCACGATGTCGGCACCGTTGCGGTCGAACTCCTCTAGCGCCTCCTGGCCGGTGGCCGCGAGCGCCGCGGTGAACCCTTCCTTGCGCAGCAGGAAGGCGAGCGGATCGGCGAAGGACTCCTCGTCCTCCACGATGAGCACCCTGGTCACAGCTCTCCTCCAGTGTCACCCGCGCCGGTGGGGACGAGGGTCGGGTTGGGTTCGGTCGCCGCGGCCGGCAGCCGCAGCGTGAAGGTGGACCCCGTTCCTGGCAGGCTCCACAGCTTCACCTCACCGCCGTGGTTGGCGGCGACGTGCTTGACGATCGCGAGCCCGAGTCCGGTGCCTCCGGTCGCCCGCGAGCGAGCCTTGTCCACGCGGTAGAACCGCTCGAAAACCCTGGTCTGCTGGTCTTCGGCGATGCCGATGCCGCGGTCGGTCACGGCGATCTCGACGTGCCCGTCCACCAGTCGGCGGCTGACACTCACCGGACTTCCGGGCGGCGAGTACGCGACAGCGTTGTCCAGCAGGTTCGTCAACGCCGTGACCAGCAACGACCGGTCACCCGGCACGACGAACCCGCTCGGCTCGTCGGTGGTGATCGAGATGTTGACCGACTCGGCGGCGAGCTTGGACCGCGACAGCGCCTCGTTGATCACGACGTCGATCTCGGTGTCGGACAGCTCCGGCAGCTTCTCCGCGCCCTGCAGGCGGGACAGCGCGATCAGCTCGGTGACGAGCGTGCCGAGGCGGGTCGCCTCCTGCATGATCTTCGCGCTGAACCGGCGGACCTCTTCCTGGTCGTCGCTCGCGTCCAGCACGGCCTCCGCGAGCAGCGCCAACGCGCCGACGGGGGTCTTGAGCTCGTGGCTCACGTTGGCCACGAAGTCGCGGCGCGTCTTCTCCAGCCGCACGGCCTCGGACTCGTCCGTGGCGTCGACCACGATGAACGTCTCGATGAGCTGCCGGACCTCGGCGTGCACGGCCTCTGGCTGCCTGCCACCGCGCTGACCGTCCAGCGGGGAGAGGTCGACGTAGACGACCTCGTTGCTGTTCCGGACGGCTTCCGCGGCCTTGCGCGCGCGGTCGTCGACGCGGTTGTTGCGAACGACGCCCAGCTCTTCGGCGCGAGGGTTGTGCAGCACGACGTCGCCGAAGTGGTTGAGCACCACGATGCCGTCGTGGGAGTCCTGGATGATCTGCTGGATCAGGTCGCCGACGGTCAGGCCGTCCGGCTTTCTCGGGTGCCGTGGAGCGGTGAACCGGCCGATGAGGAAAGCGGCCATCGCGCCGATGAGCGCGAGGCCGATCGACACAGCGAGGTAACCCGTTGTGGTCACGAAGCGAATGGTAAGCAGCTCAGAGGTGTCTTGGCCTAGTACGAGAGCGTGAACCGTGATACCTGCGACACCTCAGTGGACGGTTGTTCCCGCCCTGGTCAGGCCCCGTTCACCCAACCGTGTCCAAAGACGCGAAAGGCGCACCCGAACTGCGGGTGCGCCTTTCTCACGACGTGGTCAGCGACCCTGGTTCGCGACCGCCGCAATGGCGTCCTTCGCGGCGTCGGGGTCGAGGTACTCGCCACCCGGCTTGAGCGGCTTCAGGTCCTCGTCGAGGTCGTAACGCAGCGGGATGCCGGTCGGGATGTTCAGCCCCGCGATGGCCTCGTCCGAGATGCCGTCGAGGTGCTTCACGAGCGCGCGCAGCGAGTTGCCGTGCGCGGCCACCAGGACCGTCTTGCCGGTGCGCAGGTCGGGGACGATCGACGACTCCCAGTACGGGATCATGCGCTTCACGACGTCCAGCAGGCACTCGGTCAGCGGCAGGTCGGGGCCGAGGTCCGCGTAGCGCGGGTCGGCGTCCTGCGAATACTCGCTGCCGGGCGCGATGGGCGGCGGCGGGGTGTCGTAGGACCGGCGCCAGAGCATGAACTGCTCCTCGCCGAACTCCTCCAGCGTCTGCTTCTTGTTCTTGCCCTGCAACGCGCCGTAGTGGCGTTCGTTGAGGCGCCAGTCGCGGCGGACCGGGATCCAGTGCCGGTCGGCGGCGTCGAGCGCCAGGTTCGCGGTCATGATCGCCCGGCGCATCAGGCTGGTGTGCAGGATCTCCGGCAGGACACCGGCTTCGCGCAGCAGCTGGCCGCCGCGGCGGGCCTCCCGCTCGCCCTTCTCCGACAGGGGAACGTCCACCCAGCCGGTGAACAGGTTCTCCGCGTTCCACGTGCTCTCGCCGTGGCGGAGCAGCACCAAGGTTCCGACAGACATGGCAGCTAGCCTGCCATGCCGACCCTCCTGCCGTACCCCGGCCGGTCGCCGTGATCCACGCCATGTTCCTCGTCGGTGTCCATGTGGATCTCCAGGCCGTCCGGGTCGGTGAAGACGAGCAGCCAGCCGATGCCGGCCTCGATCTCCGGGGAGTGCGGGATCCCGAGCGCGTCGAGGTGCTCGATCCACTCGTGGAGGTCCTCGCGGGTCGCGACGGCCCAGTTGACCGGGTCGAACCCCGCGATGGCCCGCGCCTTCTCCGGGTTGAGGCGGAGACCTAGGCCGGCCGCCCCGTTGCCGACATGGCCCGCACGCGCCTGCTGGTGCGCGACGCGGGCCACCGGCTGTTCGCGCGCGACGGGTTCGTGGCGACGACGATGCGCAAGATCGCGTACGAGGCGAGCGTGTCCGAGCGGACCGTGTACGCGCACTACCGGAACAAGGTCGAGATCTTCCAGGACGCGCTGAACGTGGCCATCGCGGGCGACGAAGAGCCCGTGGCGATGCGCGACCGCCCGGAGTTCGCGGAGGTGCTCGCCACTCCCACGGCGCGGGAGATGATCGCGGAAGCGGTGCGGCGCAACGGCTCGATCCTGGAGCGCGCGGGCGCGTTGATCATGGCGGGCATCGAGTCGTCCGGTGCCGACGCGGACATGCGGCGGATCTCCTACGAGTGCGAGCACGCGATGCGGGCGAACTGCCTGGCGCTCGCCGAAGCACTCATCGGAACCGGTGAGGTGCGGGCGGAACTGGACGCGGACGGGGTCGCGGACGTGCTGACGACCATGCTGTCGCCGCACGTCCACCACGTCCTCGGCTGGCGGGCCGATCGCTATCAGGCGTGGCTCGCCCACACGTTGCAGGCCTCGTTGCTGCTCGACCGATGAGTTCTCGGCTCACCCGGCGTCAGTACCGGTATGAGCGATGCGAACAACGGCCTGGGCAAGGTCGTGGTGAACAGGGCGATGTCGCTGGACGGCTTCATCGCGGGCCCCGGCCACGACATGGGCTGCCTCGTCGAGCACCTGAAGGACAACCCGTTCCCCGAGGTCGAGGCGGAGTGCGGCGCCATGCTCGTCGGCAGGGGCACGCACGAGGTCGCCAACCGGATGGCCAAGCACGACCGCGACTACGACGGAGGACCGGTGTTCGTCCTGACGCACCGGCCACCGGACGAACCGGAGCCCGGCGTCACCTTCCTCAGCTGCGATCTGACGGAGGCCGTCGCCACGGCACGGGCAGCGGCGGGCGGGCTGAACATGGAGATCCTCGGCGCCGACCTGGCCAGCCAGTGCCTGCGGCAAGGGCTCGTCGACGAGGTTCTGGTGTACGTCCTGCCGATGCTGCTCGGTGACGGCGTGCGCTTCTCGACTTCGGATCTCGGCAGGATCGACCTGGAACCGTTCGCCAACACGCAGTCGGGTGCCATCACCGTGCTGCGCTTCCGGGTGCGGAAATGACGAAGCGCCCCGGCACAGGCGTGCCGGGGCGCTCAACGCACGATCAGGCCTGTTCGCGGGCCCGCAGGTCCTTGCGCAGGATCTTGCCGGAGGCCGACTTCGGGATCGCCTCGATGAACTCGACCACGCGGACCTTCTTGTGCGGCGCCACGTGCGCGGCCACGAACGCCATCACCGCGTCGGCGTCCAGGGACGACTCGGCCTGCCGCACCACGAAGGCCTTCGGGACCTCCTCGCCGTCCGCGTCGCGCACGCCGATGACCGCCGCGTCGGCGATCTCGTCGTGGGTCAGCAGCACGGCTTCGAGCTCGGCCGGCGGGACCTGGTAGCCCTTGTACTTGATCAGTTCCTTGACCCGGTCGACGATCGAGACGATGCCGTCGGCGTCGATGACCGCCACGTCGCCGGTGTGCAGCCAGCCCTCGTCGTCGATGGTGGCGGCGGTGGCGTCCGGGTTGTTCAGGTAGCCCTTCATGATGTTCGGGCCCTTGCACCACAGCTCGCCGCGCTCGCCCACGCCGACGTCCGCGCCGGTGGCCGGGTCGACCAGGCGGCACTCCAGGTTCGGGATGATCACGCCGACCGTGCCGATCGAGATGTCCTCGCGGCTGTCCGGGATCGCGTGGCTGACCGGTGACATCTCGGTCATGCCGTAGCCCTGCGCGACCCTGCAGCCGATGCGCTTCTTCACCGCGTCGGCGAGGTCCTCGTCCAGCGGCGCGGCACCGGAGAAGAGCATCTTCATCGGGGACAGGTCGTAGTTGTCGATGATCGGGTGCTTGGCCAGGGCGACGGCGACCGGCGGCGCGATGTAAACGCGGTCGGTCTTGTGCTCGGCGATCACGCGCAGGAACTCGGGCAGCTCGAACTTCGGCAGCGTCACGACCACGCCGCCGATGTAGAGGCCGTTGTTCATCAACACCTGCATGCCGTAGATGTGGAAGAACGGCAGCACCGCAAGAATTCGCGTGTTCGGGCCGACATCCGAAAGAATCGGGCCGCACTGCACGAGGTTCGCGACCAGATTGCGGTGCGTCAGCATCACGCCCTTGGGCAGCGCGGTCGTGCCGGACGAGTACGGCAGCACCGCGATGTCCTCGGCCGGGTCGATCTCGACCTCGGGCACCGGGTGGTCGTTCGCCAGCAGTTCCGGCAACGACGGGTAGCCCTCGGCGCCGTCCAGCACGACGACGTCGGTCACGCCCGCCTTCGCGGCGCCCGGAGCGGCGTTCGGCAGCAGCACCGACACCGTGAACAGCATCTTCGCGCCGGCGTCGTGCAACTGGTGCGCGACCTCGTCCGGCGTGTAGAGCGCGTTGATCGTGGTCGCCGTGGCGCCCGCGCGCAGGATGCCGTGGAAGACGACGGCGTAGTACGGCGTGTTCGGGCTGAGGATGCCGACCACGTCACCCTTGCCGATGCCCCGCGCGGCCAGTGCCGCGGCCATCCGGTCGATGGCGCCCGCGAGCTGCCCGTACGTGAGCGAGGCACCGGACATGCCGTCGATCAGCGCAACCCGGTCCACCCGGTCGGCGATGTCGCCGAACAGCAGCTGGTGCAGCGACACGTCAGGGATCTCGACATCGGGGAACGGACTGCGAAAGACCATGCGGCGACCTCATTCACTCGCTGTACACCCAGCCTGTGGGCACATCGTGAGCCAGGCCACTGGACAGGTCAAGGACTGCTCGATCGCTACAGAGGCGTTACTTAGCGCGCCTAATTACACTCGAATGGAGTAATACAAGCACTTGTGAACGCAATGATGTATCTGAGAAGTTGATACCGCCTCCGCGAGTCGGCTCCCACGCTTACTCGACGAGCGCGAGGCACCTTGCGCGGTTCGTCATCCCCCGTCGGATCGCGTGGCCCGCTTGGGATCCGCAGACTCCCCCCGTCCACGGATCCACTGCAGCGGGGACCTTTGACGCGGGACGGCTCGATGCGACTCCCCCTCTCTTCCGAGCCGTTCCGCGCATCAACAAAGGCCACTCTCAGTAGAAAATGATCAGGCGGCTTCGTTCGTTCGAGTGACCCGCTTCCGGCGTCGCAGCACGTAGATCACCGCCGCCGCCGGCACCGAGAGCACCAGCACGAACGGCAGCAGCGCGCCGACCGCCACGGTGATCCACCGCAGGAGCTCGACCACCGCGTCCCACCCGCCGAGGAACGCACCGACGAACCCGGCCTTCTCCGGCTCCGGCGGCGCGATCGGAGTGGTGCTGACCTGCACGGTCAGGGTCGCCAGGGCCACCTTGCCCTTCAACGACTCCGCGCGCCGCTGCACCGACTCGAGCTCGCTCTGCCGCTTGGTCAGCTCACCCTCGATCTGCGCGATCTCGGACGTCGTCCCGGCCCGCTCGAACAGCACCCGCAGCCGCTCGACGCTGGCCTTCTGCGTCGCGATGCGGGCCTCGGTGTCGACCAGCTGGTCGGTGACGTCCTCGCTGCGCACCTCGCTGCGCGTCACCTTTCCCACGCTCTTGAGGTCCCCCACGATCTTGTCCAGCTCAGCTGACGGCACGCGCACGGTCACCGACCCGCGTTGCTCGGTCGAGTTCTCCTGTCCCGCGAACCCGCCGGCGCCCTGAGCCCGGTTCTTCACCTCGTTGATGGCGTTCAGCACGTTGTCGCTGACGAGATCAACGGTGGCCGTGCGCACCAACTGCCGTTCCTGCTGCTGCACCGGCTGCACGGCGGCCGGCGCCGGGGCGTTCTCCTGCCCCGGCTTCTGTTGTGGCGCGACGTTCTCCTTCGCCACCTGCGGCGTGGCGGCGTCGTACGCCGCCGATCCGCCCGAATTCTTCGAGCTGCCACACCCCGCGGAAACCAGGGCCAGCAACGCGAGTCCCACCCAAACCACTGGTCTACCCATGCCCATCGGACGAGTCAGAGCGGACCAGGGGTTGCCGTCGAGATCCGAACTAGTCCGAAACGAGATGTTGGAAGGCCTGCAGGTTCGCGAGCGACTCGCCGCGGGACACCCGCCACGCCCACTCCCGCCGGATCGCGTCGGCGAACCCGATCTCGAGCAACGGGTTGAAGTCGCCGTCGGCGGCCTCCAGCACCTGCCCGAGCACGCGGTCGAGCTCGTCCGCGGTCACGGCGTGCTTGCCGACCCGGCCGACCAGGTAGATGTCACCCTCGGCGTCGATCGTGTAGTGCACGCCGTAGAGCCGGGCGTTGCGGCGCAGCAGGAACCGGTAGACGTCCTCGAACGACTGGTCGGGGCGCCGGCACACGAACGCCTCGACCAGCAGCGCGTGCGTCGTCTCGACCAGCCACACGTTGGTCTGCAGCTTCTTGGTCCCCGGCAGCGTCACGAAGAACTTGCCCTCTTCGCGGCGGTCGTACTTCAGCTCGCGTTCGTCGAGAAACGACTTGATCACGCTGTCGACGCTCAAATGAAAACCTCCCGGCGGAACACCTCTGCCGCCTCTTGATACCCCGCCAGCAGGGCGTCAGTCGTGCGGTCCCACGAGAAGCGTCGCGCATGCCCCACGGCGTTGCTCGCCAGGTGCTCCCGCTGCGGCAACGCGACCTCGCTGATCGCCGCGGCCCACGCGCCCGCCTCGTGCCCGTGCACGAGCACCCCGGACATCCCGTCGTTGACCGCCACCGGCAGCCCGCCGACGGCCGCCGCGACCACCGGCGTCCCGCACGCCTGGGCCTCCAGCGCCACCAGCCCGAACGACTCGTTGTAGCTCGGCACCGCCACCAGGTCGGCGGCCCGGTAGACCTCGGCCAGCGTCGGCCCCGGCTGCGGCGGCAGGAACCGGACCACGTCGGTGATCCCGAGCTCCGCGGCCAGCTCTTCCAGCGCCTTCGGACGCTCGGTGCCGCTACCGGACGGTCCGCCGACGATCAGCACGACCAGCCGCGACCGCAGCCCCGGATCGCGGACCAGCATCTCGGCGGCCGCGCGCAACAGCACGTCAGGTGCCTTCAACGGCTGGATCCGGCCGACGAACGCCAGCACGATCGCGTCCTGCGGGAGCCCGAACCAGTGCCGGGCCTTGGCGCGGTCACCCGGCGTGAACCGGTCGAGGTCGACCCCCGGCGGCACGACGGCGACCTTCGAGGCGTCGGCGTCGTAGAGCTTGATCAGCTCGCTGGCCTCGATGTCGGTGTTGGCCACGAGCCGGTCCGATTCGCCGACCACCTGCTCCTCGCCGATCACGCGCATCCGCGGCTCCGGCGCGTCGCCCTCGGCCAGCGCCAGGTTCTTGACCTTGGCCAGCGTGTGCGCGGTGTGCACGAGCGGCACGCCCCAGCGTTCCCGCGCGAGCCAGCCGACCTGGCCGGACAGCCAGTAGTGCGAGTGGATCGCGTCGTAGTAGCCGGGCTCGTGCCGTGCCTCGGCACGCAGCACACCGGCGGTGAACGCGCAGAGCTGACCGGGCAGCTCCTCCTTGCCCAGGCCCTCGAACGGCCCGGCCGCGATGTGCCGGACGTGCACGCCTGGCGCGAGTTCGGCGACCGGCGGCAGCTCCGACGACGTGGCACGGGTGAAGATCTCCACCTCGACGCCGCGCTGAGCCATCCGCGTGGCCGTCTGCACGATGTAGACGTTCATCCCGCCCGCGTCACCCGTGCCCGGCTGCTCCAGCGGCGACGTGTGGACCGAGAGCACTGCCACGCGCTTCATGAGGCCACCCGCTCGAGGTCTTGAGCGAACCGCACGGGCCGCTCCAGGAAGGGCGCGTGCGCGGTGTCGGGGTACAGGCTCAACTCGGCTCCGGGGATCAGGGCGGCGGAGTACTCGGCGGCGGCAGGGGCCACCACCTCGTCTTGAGTTCCGTGCACCACGAGGGTCGGCACGTCGACGGCGGTCAACACGTCAGCGCTGCCCACATCTCTGCGGAACAGCTCACCTCGCACTTTAGGGCTCACCGAGGTGGCGGCGGCTGTGAGTTCGGCGACCGTCTCAGCAGGTAGCGCGGGTGCCATGGCCTGGCAGAACTTCGCCATCACCTCGTCGTCGGTGATGGCACCCGGCAGTGCGGCGCGCATCACGGGCCCGGTCTCGCCTCCTGGGCGACCGCGGCCGATCTCGGTGATCGCGCTCACCAGCACCAGCGCGGTGATCCGCGCGGTGCCGTGAAAGCGCAGGTAGTCGGCGATGACCAGCCCGCCGTAGGACCAGCCGACGACGGTCGCGGACCCGGTGTGAGCCAGCACGGCGTCGAGGTCGGCGGCCCACTGCGCGGAGTCGCGGTAGTCGCCGAAGTCGTCGGACTCGCCGTGTCCGCGCAGGTCAACGGCGTACGTCCGGAAGTCGGGGAGATCCCAGACCGCGCCCGTCTGCGCCCAGCCGTGGACGAGCACCACCGGCGGCGCGTCGAGCGGTCCTGCCGCACGGACGGCCAGTCGTCCCCCGCCGGCCGCCGTCACGTGTGTCAGCTGCACACATGCACAAACGACCACGTCGGAGCCCGCATTCCCGCTGGCCCGAACGACACGCGGGGACCTTTCGCACTCTCCTGGAGCACGAAAGGTCCCCGCGTACTACGAACCGGTCCTACTTGATCGCCGACTTGCTCTTCCACTGGTCCCAGGGGATCTGCCAGTCGTACCAGTCGAACTGCGCCGGCAGCGTCGTGATGGAGCCGGTCACCTCGACCGGGTCGCCGACCAGTGCCGAGTCGAAGTACGCCTTGGCGTCGGCTTCCAGCAGGTTCGCGCAGCCGTGCGAGGTGTTGTTCTTGCCGATGTTGCCCGCGTTGTCGTTGTTCTCGTGGATGAACTCGCCGTGGTTGGAGAACCGGACGGCCCACTTCTTGACGACGTTGGTGTAGCCGTAGCGCGGGTTGTCGAACGACCACGTGTCGTGCTTCGACATGACCACGAACGTGCCGTTCGGCGTGGTCAGCTCGGGGTCGGCGTCCTTGCCGAACGACGCCGGGTACGAGGCGACCTGCTGGCCGTCGCGCAGCACCACGAGCTGGTGCGTCGGGTTGTTGATCTGCACAACCTGGTTGCGGCCGATCTGGAAGTCGCTGGTCACGTCGGCCTTGCCGAACGCGCCACCGCCGTAGTTCACGCCGTAGAGCTTGGCCTCGACCTTGATCGTGGTGTTCGCCGGCCAGTACTTCTCCGGCCGGTAGTGCACTTCCTGGGCGCTGAGCCAGGCCCACGTGCCGGTGATGTTCGCCGAGTTGGTGACCTTGAGGGCCTTCTCGACGGTCGCCTTGTCCTGGACCGGCGCCTCGAACTTGACCATGATCGGCGCCGCGACGCCGACCGTCTGACCGTCACCCGGCCACAGCGTCGCGCGGGTCTGCGAACCAGGCGCGACGGTGGTGAACGAGCCCTTGAGCTCGACCGGTTTGCCGTTGGCGCCGACCGCCTTGCCGGAGTAGCTGTACGTCTTGCCGTAGCCCAGCGGCTCGGCGACGGTCCAGCCCGACTTGTCCTCGGTGAGCGTGCCCTTGACGTCCTTGCCCTCAGGCGACTTCAGCGCCACGGACTCGATCGTCCCGTCCACCACGGTGACCTGGACCTGGGACGTGACCTGCACGTCCTTGGTGCCGTCCGCCGGGGACAGGGTGACCTTCGCGTCCGGCTTCGAGGTGTCCGAGTTCGGTGAGCCCGCCACGACACTCGAGCAACCGGTCAGCAGCGTCAGCCCGGCGACCAGCGCGACAAGTGTTCTCTTCACGGTTTCGACCTCCCACCATGGTGGACGTGCAGGACCAGGGACGGTGCGAGTGACGTCGGTCACACCCGACGCGAAAGCCTACGATCGAGATCGTGAATCGACCTGTCGCAGTAGTGACCGGAGCCAGCGCCGGCATCGGCGAGGCCACCGCGCGGCGCTTGGCCGCCGAGGGTTTCCACGTCGTGCTCGGCGCACGTCGCCTGGACCTCCTCCACGTTATCGCGAAGGAGATCGACGGGACGGCCATCGAGCTGGACGTCACCGACGAGGCCTCCGTCGCCGCCTTCGCCGAGCGGGTACCCCAGGCTCAGGTGCTCGTGAACAACGCCGGTGGCGCGCGTGGACTCTCACCCGTGGCCGAGGGTGATCCCGCCGAGTGGCGCTGGATGTGGGAGGCGAACGTCCTCGGCACCCTGCTGATGACCAAGGCGTTCATCCCGAAGCTGATCGCGTCCGGGGACGGGCACATCGTCTCGGTGACGTCCGTCGCGGCGTTCGAGGCCTACGACAACGGGTCCGGGTACACGAGCGCCAAGCACGCCCAGTCGGCGCTGCACCGGACGTTGCGGGGCGAGCTGCTGGGTCAGCCGGTGCGGGTCACCGAGATCCAGCCCGGCATGGTCGAGACCGACTTCTCGGCCAACCGGTTCGGCGGCGACACCGAGCGCGCGGCCAAGGTCTACCAGGGCCTCACGCCGCTGACGGCCGACGACGTGGCGGACGTGATCGCGTTCGCGGTCACCCGGCCGTCGCACGTGAACCTCGACACGATCGTGCTCAAGCCTCGTGCTCAGGCCTCCGCGACTCGGGCACACCGGGAGTGAGCAGCTCCACGTCGAGCTGACGCAGGACGGGCTCGACGGGGTTCGCGAACCCCGTCGAGCCTGATCCGGCGACGTACAGGCCCACGACCCGGTTGTCGGCGTCCACCAGCACCGCGCCACTGTCACCGTGGTCGCCGAAGCGTTCGGCCGACTGCACGCGGATCTGGTCGCGCAACGTTCTCGTGCCGAGCCCGTCGCCGAAGTCCAGCTTCAGGGTGGCGTCCGTCGACGCGATCACGCCGTGGGTCAGACCTGTTGTCCGGCCGTACTTGCGGACCGTCGAGCCGATCGTCGCCTTGGCCGCGCCAGTGATCGCGCCGATGTCGAGGACCTCCGCGCGAAACGGCCGTGCGCCCATCCTCAGGCCTGCCGCACTGACCGCACCCGCCAGCGCCGCCCGGTCCAGCACGGCCACCTGATCGGCGCCGGGGTACCCGCCGTCCACTCTGGACGGATGCACGAACTCATCGCCCACCGACCACGAGTCGTCGACGCAGCCGACGTGGAAAGTCGTGAGCCCCAACACCTTTCGCGCGGTGTCCTTGGTCACCACGAACGCGCCGAGCGTGCCGGCGATCACGTACTCGCCTGCTTTCTCGACCTCGGGTGGCACGACCCGGAACGACCGCGCGGGGCCGATGCTGATGCCGCCGCGCAGCACCGGATGTCGTTCCGCGACAACGGGTTCGGCCTGTGAGAGTCGCGCTCGGTGCAGCACGATCGACTCCGCCACGACGTCGGTCGGGACGCCGCCGACCTCGGCCGGGATCTGCTGCGGGTGCAGCGGTCCCTTGGCGCACACGTAGACCACGATCGCGGCCTTGCCCGTCGGGCGTCCGGCGGTGTACTTCTCACCGATGTCGACGCCGATCACGCCCGGCCGGGCGAGGAAATCTTCTTCGACCATGCGCTTGATCGGCCTGATGACCTCGCGCGCGTCGTCGTCGAGGTAGCCCATAGCGACCTCCGTTCCGCCCCACGGGCCTGTTTCACAGGTCCGTGTCCGCGATAGCCGGGCTGAGGCGGCCCGTGGGGGGCACGGGCGGCCGACCCGAATACAAACCGGTATGCGGGTCGGCCGCCCGCACCGCCAGGGACCACCTCAGCCGCGACTCTCATCGAACGAGACCTGTGAAACAGGCCCTATGTCAATGAAACACGGGCGGTAGCGGTTCGTCACATAGAGTCACTCGAACAGACCTACAGCTGAACACCTACGAAGACCGGTTCCGGGTGCAGTTCCACGCCGAACGCCGCCCGCACGCCGTCGCGCACCTCGCGCGCCAGGTCGAGCAGGTCCTCGGTGGACGCGCCGCCGCGGTTCGTCAGCGCCAGCGTGTGCTTGCTGGACAGCGACACCCGGCCGCCGGGGCCCTGGTGGCCCTTGCGGAATCCTGCGCGTTCGATCAGCCACGCGGCCGAGAGCTTCTTCTGGCCGGTACCCGCCGGGTAGACGGGGACGTTCACGTCGGCGCCGAGACGTTCGGAGATCCGGATCAGCACGCTGGTGAACGTCGAGTCGTCGATGATCGGGTTGGTGAAGAACGAACCCGCGCTCCACGTGTCGTGGTCGGCGGGGTCGAGCACCATGCCCTTGCCGCGACGCAGCTCCAGCACCGCCTTGCGGGCCTCGTCGGCCGGGACGCGATCACCTTGCGCCACACCGAGAACGCGCGCCAGCTCGGCATAGCGGATCGGTGCGGACATGCCGCCGGCGGTCAGCGAGAACCTGGTGCGCAGCACGACCGCGTTGTCCGTGCCCTTCAGCACACTGGTGCGGTAGTCGAGGCCGAGCTTGGCGGCGGGCACCTGGTGCACCTTGCCGCTGCGCCGGTCGAGCAGGTCCACCGACTGCAGCACCTGGGAGATCTCGACGCCGTACGCGCCGACGTTCTGCACCGGCGTGGCGCCGTTGAGGCCGGGGATGCCGGACAGGCACTCGAGGCCGCCGAGCCCCTGCGCGACCGCCTCGGCGACGACCGCGTCCCACTCCTCGCCGGCCTCGACGGTGAACTGGACGATCCCGCCGCCCAGCGGGTCGAGCCGGAAACCCTTGGTGGCGACGTGCACCACGGTGCCGTCGAAGCCGCCGTCCGAGATCACGAGGTTCGATCCGCCGCCGAGCACGAGGACGTTCTCGTCGGTGGCGGCGTCGGCTGTTCGCACGGCTTCGACCAGCTCAGCGGCGGTCGTGGCGTGGACGAACCGCGCGGCCGGGCCACCGAGTCGGAGCGTGGTGCGCTCGGCCAGAGGTACGGACTGCGTGGTGGTCACAGGCGTCAACGGTAGCCTCCGCGACATGGCACGCCGCATCGAGCACCACACCACCTCACCCCATTCGGCGGAGAAGGTCTTCGGCGCGATGGTCGACGAGACCTATCTGCGGGACCGGCTGGCCGCGGTCGGCGGCAACGACGCCGAGCTCGTGACGTTCTCCTCCGCTGGTGATCGCACGTCGTACCAGCTCAAGCAGGGTGTGCCCGCGGAGCACCTGCCGTCGATCGCCAAGTCGCTGCTCGGCGGCGACCTCGTGATCCAGCGCATGGAGAACTGGGCGGCCGGCGCTGGCACGGTCGAGGTGACGCTCAACGGCGTGCCCGGCCGGCTCGACGGCGCGTTCACCATCACGGACAACGGTTCCGGCTCGAAGCTCACCCTCACTGGGGAGGTCAAGGTCAGCATCCCGCTCATGGGCGGCAAGCTCGAGAAGCTGATCGCCGAGCAGGTCGCGGTGCTGCTGGACAAGGAGAGCGAGTTCACGTCGGAATGGCTCGCAAACCGCGGCTAGCGGCCGGCCGGGCCCGTGCGCTCGGCCTGCCGACGCGCGGCACGACCAACCCGAACCGCCTGCGCAGGGTCGACCGGTGGATGACCGGGACGCTGTCGGAGTTCTTGGCTTCGGCGGCCGACCCGCTCGTGGTCGACCTCGGGTACGGCTCGTCGCCGATCACCACCGTCGAGATGGCCCTGCGGCTGCGGACGGTCCGTCCTGACGTGCGCGTGCTCGGGCTGGAGATCGACCAGGAGCGGGTCGACGCCGGCAAGGCGGTGGCCGATCCGCCGTTCCTGGACTTCCGGCGCGGTGGCTTCGAACTGGCCGGAGCGCGGCCGGTGTTGTTGCGCGCGTTCAACGTGCTGCGGCAGTACACCGAGGAGCAGTCGTTCGAGGCGTGGGACACGATGCTGGCGCGCATGGCGCCCGGCGGGTTGGTCGTCGAAGGCACGTGTGACGAGATCGGCCGCCGCTGCACGTGGGTGACGTTGTCGTCGGACGGGCCGCAGACGTTCACGCTGGCCTGCAAGCCGTCCGGGATCGAGGTGCCCTCCGACCTCGCCGAGCGGCTGCCCAAGGCGCTGATCCACAAGAACGTGCCCGGCGAGCGCGTGCACGCGTTGCTGACCGAGCTGGACGCGTGCTGGGCCACTGCGGCGCCGTTCGCTCCGTTCGGGCCGCGGGCGCGGTGGGTGGAGTCGGCGCGGTTGCTCGCGTCTCGTGGCTGGCCGGTGGTCGACGACCGCCGTCGTTGGCGGCTCGGGGAAATCTCGCTCGAATGGGCGGCCGTCGCGCCCTAATGTGGGTTTGTGGACTTCGTCGCGCAGATCGAGAGCCAGGCTTCGTTGATGCGTTCGGCCGCCCTCAAGGCCGGTCCGGACGCCGCGGTCCCGTCCTGTCCCGAGTGGACGGTGCTGGGCCTCGTGCGGCACATGGCGGAGGTGCACACGTGGGCGGCGCAAGCCGTCGTCACCGCACCCGACGAGGGCCGGCCGAAGTGGCCGAAGGCTCCCGAGGACTTCGACGAGGCGCTCACCTGGTGGGACACCGGGCTTTCCGGGCTCGTCGAGCGGCTGCGCGAGGTGCCGCCGGACCGTCCCGCGTGGACGTTCTCCGGCCCCGGGCTCGCGGGCTTCTGGTCGCGCAGGCAGGCGCACGAGACGTCGATCCACCGCCTCGACGCCGAGCTCGCGACCGGCCACGAACTGCCGTCGCTGGTGTTCGACCCGGAGTTCGCCGCGGACGGGATCGACGAGTACCTCACCGTGCTGGTGCCGCGCCGGGTGGAGCTCGGCAACCTCGTCGGGGCGACCGGCCGGCTCCTGGTGCACGCCGCCGACGCGGGCCGCACGTGGGAGGTCCGGCTGACCGCGGGCGAGCCGCTGGTCGTCACCGCCGTGCGGGACGCGGCCTTCGACGAGGACGCCACCCTCGCGGGCACCGCCGACGCCATCTACCGCGCCGTCTACCGTCGTCCGAACCACGCGATCGTGTCAGGCGACCAAGCCCTGTTGGCGGGGCTGCCGACGCCGTGAATACTTTGGCGACGTGTCATCCCCTGAGCGTCGCTATGTGATCACCTTCGGCTGCCCGGACCGCACCGGCATCATCGCGAGGATCTCGTCGTTCCTCGCGGAGCACGGCGGCTGGATCGTCGAGGCCGCGTACCACACCGACCCGGAGACGGGCTGGTTCTTCACGCGCCAGGAGGTCCGCGCGGACTCCCTGCCGTTCGGCGTGGACGAGCTGCGCGAGCAGTTCACCGAGGTGGCTGCTGGTCTGGGCGCGCAGTCGACGTGGACGGTGACCGACACGGGCGTCCGCAAGCGGGTGGTGATCCTGGCGTCGAAGGAGGGCCACTGCCTCTACGACCTGCTGGCCCGCGTCGCGACGGGCGAGCTGGACGTCGAGGTGTCGGCCGTCATCGCCAACCACCCCGAGCTCGGCGACATCACCCGCGCCCACGGCATCCCGTTCCACCACGTGCCGTTCCCGCTGAACGACCCGGAAGGCAAGCAGGCCGCGTTCGCGCAGCTGCGTCAGCTGGTGGACAAGCACGACCCGCACGCCGTGGTGCTGGCGCGCTTCATGCAGATCCTGCCGCCGGAGCTGTGCGCGGCCTGGACCGGCCGGACGATCAACATCCACCACAGCTTCCTGCCGTCGTTCATCGGCGCCCGGCCGTACCACCAGGCGCACCGGCGCGGCGTGAAGCTGGTCGGCGCCACGTGCCACTACGTGACGGCCGACCTCGATGCGGGGCCGATCATCGAGCAGGACGTGCTGCGGGTGGACCACGGCGACTCGGTCGCGGACATGGTGCGCAAGGGGCGGGACATCGAGAAGGTCGTGCTGGCGCGCGGGCTGCGGTGGCACCTGGAGGACCGGGTGCTGGTGCACGGCAACCAGACGGTGATCTTCTAGATCACCAGCTCTCCTTGCGGTAGACGGTCTTCTCGCTGAAGTCCTCTTCCGGCTGGGCGGGCTTCTGCTGCTGCTCGGGCGCGGGCGGGGCCAGCACCGACACGTCGGTGTCCAGCTCGCCCGCATGGCCGCCGACGACCTGCCGGAACTCGCCGACCACGTTCGTCGCCGCCCCTTCGCGAGCGGACCTGGTGAGAGCGAGGATCTTGCCGGCCAGCTCGGCGTTGCCCTCGATCTTCAGGTCGAGCAGCGCACCGTTCGGGGCGACCGTGACGGTGACCGACTTGTCCTCGGTCGTCATGGTCGTGCCCGCCGATTCGAGGTTGCGGCGGAAGGCGGCGGCGTTGCGCTGGAGCTCGGCCGTCTTGGCCTCGAAGTCGGCGAGCCACTGGTCGGGCGTCATCGCGTTGCTCATTTCTTGGCGGGGCGGGGGCCGTACTTCTTCTCCAGCGCGGTCGGATCATCGAGTTCGATCCGCTTCCGGCTGATGGAGTTGTCGGGACCGGTCGGACCTGTTACCTGCGGTTTGGCCTCCGAGAAGACCGCGACGTGCACGGATACGTGTTGCCAGGTGCCCCGCCAGTAATCACGCCTGGCAATTTCCTCGAGCTGACCACCGGCGAAGCCGAGCGCGTCGGCAACGCCGTTCGCGATGTCCTTGACCGCGTCGTTGAACGCGTCGACAGCCCGGTTGAAGGTGTCGATCGCGCTCTTGAACCAGCCGGTGACGGTCTCCGCGATCCGCTTGATCGCGGCTATCATCTCGCGGACCTCCTGGGCGTGGCGCCGCAGTGCCGCCGCAGCCCCGTCCAGTCCCTCCGCCGCCTGGAACAACTTGGCGCTTGTCGCTCTCCACGGTGTCGCGGCACCGGTCGGCGGCCACCGACTTCCACTGCATCGCCCGCGCGCGGTCGATCATCTCCGTGCCGCGTGCGCGCACCGACTCGGCGCGTTTCTCGATCTCGCCAGCGATGCGGTCCAGCTCGTCCGGATTGCCGTACACCGGTACCCCCGTTCAGTCGCGGGTGAGCAAACCTCGACCGAACGGAAGCCCGCAGGCGGTACCGGGAAAGATGCACGGAACTACTCAGCGGCTAGATCTTGGCCGCGGCCCTGCCCACGGCTTCGACCAGCCATCCGGCGTCCGCGGCCGACATGACGGCTGGAGGCGTGAAGCTCACCGTCCGGCCGCGGAAGTCGGCGAGCACCCGCGCCCGCAGGAGCTCGCCGGTGAAGACGTCGGCGGCACGTTTGTCCGGCAGTTCCACGCCCAGCAACAAACCGCGGCCGGTCGCGTGGGCCTTGCCCGCCACGACGGCTCGGAACCCGTACAGCAGTTCGTCACCCAGCAGCGCAGCCCGTTCCACCAGGCCTTCGGAGGCCGTGACGCGCAGACAGGCGTTGACGGCGGCCGAAGCCAGTGGTGACACCTCTTCCGGGCCGCGCCACAGCGGCACTTCGACGTCCTTGGTGGCGACGACGGCGGCGATCGGCAGCACGCCGCCGGAGAGGCCCTCGCCGACCAGCAGGATGTCCGGGGTGACCTCGTCGAGGTCGGAGCCCCACCACACGCCGAGACGGCCCAGGCCCGTGCGGGTTTCGTCGACGACCAGCAGTGCGTCGTGCTCGCGGCACACCTGGGCGATCGCGCGCAGATAGCCGTTGGGAGGGAGGGCGACGCCGCGGACCGGTTCGACCATCACGCAGGCGGGCGGCCCGGAGACCAGGACGCTGCGCAACGAGTCGATGCCGCCGTACGGGACGTCGCCGGTGGTCAGCACTCGCGGACGGCCGTTGGCCTGAGCCAGCGCAACGGCGAACTGGGCGGCCTCGGAGGCCGACGGGAAGGTGTGGATGTGGTCGAGCCCGTTCGGCGTGACCAGGTCGAGCATCAGGCGGTCCAGCAACGACGGCCGGCGCACCTGGCCGACCACCGCCTGCACCACCGCCGGGTGGGCGTGGCCCAGCAGCGGAACTCCGTAGCCGCCGCAGTCCAGGTACTCGACGCGGTGGGGATCCACCACTCGGGCGCCACGGGCGGCGCATCCGGTCAGCTGTTCGGTAGCCATGGCAGGGAACCTTTCCTGGGCAGCGCGGCCCGCGGCCGCTCGTCGGGATGGCGAGCGGACCTCAGTTCCCACTACTCATTCGGATTCCACGGCGAGTTGGTTCGCCTCAGGCATAGGCTTTTTCTCGTGCGGATCGAAATCACCGACCTCGACCAGCTGCGGGCAGAGTCTGACCTGCGCAAAGCCGTCATCATCGGGCTGGACCTGACGCGCGAGGACGTGCGCGTGCCGTTGGACGGGGCGCTGCTGCTCGGCTGCGCACTCAGCGAACGGATACAGCGCCAGGCCGAGGCCGCCGGAGCGTTGATCTTCCCGGTGATCCCGGACGTGCCGTACGAGGTGTACCGGTCGTCGCTCTACACGCCGCAGGAGCTGTTCGCGGGCTTCGACCCGGCCGACCCCAAGTCGTACGCCGACACCCCGGACGCGGTGATCTACCGGCACAGCAAGCAGCAGGGCCACCACCCGGACCCGCTGCACGCGCTGGCCGAACGCCTGCACGACCACTCGATCACCGAGGCGCTCGACGAGGTGCTGACCGGGCAACCGATCGCGGTCATGGGCGGCCACGCGCTGGCCCGCGACTCGGACGGCTACCGCAACGCCGTCCAGCTCGGCGCCGCGCTGGGCAGAGCCGGCTTCACGGTGCTGACCGGCGGCGGCCCCGGTGCGATGGAGGCGGTGCCGCTGGGCGTCCGGCTCGGTGAGGCCGACCACGACGTGCTCAAGGCCATCGCGCAGGCGCCGGGCTTCGGCCACGACGACGAGTCGATCGGCCGGTGGCTCGCGGCGTTCCCGGAGGTCCCCAGCTTCGCGAAGCCCCGCACGATCGGCATCCCGACCTGGTTCTACGGCCACGAGCCGCCCAACCCGGCCTGCGAGCTGCACGCCAAGTACTTCGCGAACTCGGTGCGCGAGGAGGGCCTGCTGACCGTCGCGACCGGGGGCATCGTCTACACGCCCGGCAAGGCGGGCACGGTCCAGGAGGTCTTCCAGGACTTCACGCAGAACTACTACGGCAGCGTCGGCCCAGCCGCCCCCATGGTGTTCCTGGGCAAGGCGTTCTGGACCGACGAGGTCCCGGCCGCGCCGCTGGTGCAGAAGCTCGCGGCGGGCCGGGATGCCGAACAGTGGATCCTCGTCACCGACGAGATCGACGAGGCGGTGGAACTACTGGTGAAGTACCAGGCCTAGGGGCGTGGCACCGGCTCACTGGAACGTCCAGCCGTCCCGCGCGCAGATGATCTCGCTGTTGCTGCTGTTGCGGTCCCAGATGCACGGGAAGCCGTTCAGCTTGCTGCCCTCGTAGTAGTTCTTGTTGCACTGGCCCCACTTGCCCTTGCCGAGGCTGGTGATGCACCAGCCCTGGCGGTAGAGGCTGCCGTTGCGGAAGTTCTGCCACAGGACACCGGCCGACGCGTGGTCACTGTCCTGGTCCTGCACCCACCAATGGTCGCCGGCCTTCTCGTAGCAGATCTCGACGGCCGGCACGGAGTGACATTCCAGCTGCGAGCGGGGCGGCAACGTGCCGGCGACTGCGAACTCCACGCCGTCCGCGGCCGCGGAGAACTCCGACACCGCCTGCACCGCCGTGGTCTCCGCAGAGGCGGCGGCGGGCATCAAGACACCCATGACGGCCACAACGGCCATCGAGAGAGCAAGCATCAGCTTGCGCATGCGTGTTCCTCCAGTTGTAAGGGTTTCCGCCTCGAACAAGGCGGACGTGAGTGGGCTCAGCCGATCGAGCTGAGCGGGACGGCGAAGATCGCGCGCCGGTCGATGAACGTGCTGCGGTCGAGGGACCAGGCGTGTTCCGCGACGGTCCAGAGCCTTCCGGCGGTCTCGTTCGGACCGTGCTCGTGGTAGAGGTCCTCGCCGCCGATGGCCCAGCTGTTGGTCTTCGTGCCGCGACCGACCGAGCCGGAGTACATCCAGCTGTGCCTGCGGCTCGAGCTGCGGCCGAGGTAGTAGGTGTCCTTCCAGGTCTGGACGCCCTGGACGTTGCTGCGCGGCATCGTCACCACGTCGTACGGGACGGCCTTGCCGCCGGTCAGCACGGGCAGCCGGGTCGAGGCGTCGACCTGGTACCTGACCACGCGACCGCCGTCGACGGCGGCGTTGGTGTCGCGGTCCTCGCGGTACTCGCCGACGACGAGCGTGTCCGGGGCCGTGCTGCGGTCCAGCGACAACGACGAGAAGCACAGCCGCGTGGCGGTGGGATCGCATTTGCTCGTCGACTGCACGGGTTGCCGGTACGTGGCGACCTGAGGCAGCACGTACTTGTAGTTGTGGGCGTAGTAGGTGCTGCCGCTCTTGCCGATGCTGTCCTGCGCGTCGGACACCTCGAGGATGCGTTCCATGTCGAACACCCGCAGGCCCACCTTGGTGTCGGCCACGTACAGGTAGTTGTTCAACCAGGCGATCCCGCCGGCGTGGATCGGCACGGCGGTGTAGTCCGGGGTCGCCGTCTTCGTCGGCTCGACCAGCAGCGCGTGCCGGTACTTGCGGTTCTTCATGTCGACGAAGGAGATCCGCACGCCCTTGTTCGACGCCGACTCGTCGTAGTACCAGCTGACGAGCATCACGCGGTTGTCGCCCCAGAGGCCGTCCTTGTCCGCGTCGGCCGACCCGGTGATGCCCTGCGGGATCCAGTAGGCGACCTTGCTGTCGCCGGGGTCCCAGCAGAACTTGTCGCTGCTGTGCAGGATCTGCCCGGACGACAGCGGGAAGTCCGATCGGTCGTAGTTCTCCGGCAACGAGTGCTGCTGCGCGCTGTTGCACGACGAGAGCTCGCGGTTGGCGTCACGCAGCACCGCGGTGACCGACGTCGTGGTGCCGACCGCGGTCTGCAGCTTCTCCGCGTAGGTCTGCAGACTCCAATCGGGCGTCAATGGGAAAGCACCCGTTGGGCGGCTGTGGATTAGGTCGTCCGCCTCCTCCTGGGCCTGGACGGGCAACGCCGCAGCCACCACACCCGTCAATGCCACTAGAAGTGCTGTGCGCCGGCGTCTGGTCATCATCGCTCCTGCTCACCGCTCAAGTCGTTGCGGTGACAGGTTTAGGGCGGGTTCGGTTGATCAGGCAGTGGCGCAGGTGCTGATCAATCAACTCGGATCAAATCGCGAGGTGCACGGGTGGGCAGACGAGAGCGGCCGATCGATCCCGAGACCGGTCCTGTCCAGCGGTTCGCGTGGGAACTGCGGCAACTGCGGGAGAAGGCGGGTTCGCCGAACTACCGGACGCTCGCCCAACGCGCGCACTACTCCGCCACCGCGCTGTCGCAGGCCGCCGCCGGGGAGCAGCTGCCCTCGCTGCCCGTCGCTCTCGCGTACGTCCAGGCGTGCGACGGCGACGTGGCCGAGTGGGAAGGACGCTGGCGCGAGGCGGCCAAAGGCGAGGACGACTCACCCCCGTACCTCGGGCTGACGGCGTTCGGAATCGGGGACGCCGAACGGTTCTTCGGCCGCGCGGGCCTCGTCGACGAGCTCACCGCCCGCATCCGCAGACAGCCGGTCGTCGGCGTGTTCGGACCGTCCGGATCCGGCAAGTCGTCGTTGATCCACGCGGGTGTGCTGCCGCGGCTCACGGACTGGACCGTGGTCACCGCGACACCGACGACCTGGCGTGGCGGCAAGGCCGACCTCGTCGTGATCGACCAGTTCGAGGAGCTGTTCACCCACTTCGACAGCGCGGTCGACCGCGAGGCGTTCGTCACCGCGCTGCTCGACGGCGACCACCGGCTGCTGCTGGCCGTGCGGGCGGACTTCCTCGGACACTGTGCCGCGCTGCCCGCGCTGGTGGAGGCGTTGCGCGACGCCCAGGTGCTGGTCGGGCCGATGACCGACGACGAGCTGCGAGCCGCCGTCGAACAACCGGCCGTGCGTGCCGGGCTGAAGGTGCAGCCGGAGATGCTCGCTGCCGCGATGGCCGACGTGCGCGGCCAGTCGGGCGCGCTGCCGTTGCTCTCGCACGCGCTGCTGGAGACCTGGCGAAGACGCGAACGTGGCCGCCTCACGCTCAACGGTTACCAGGAAAGCGGTGGGGTCGCGGGTGCTGTCGCCGCGACCGCGGAAAGCACCTACGCCGAGCTGTCCGGTCGTGGACGAACCGTCGCACGCGCGGTGCTGCTGAGGCTCGTGCAGACCCACGACGACGTGAACGACCTGCGTCGCCGGGCCCCGCTCGACGAGGTGCTGGCAGTGGGCAGACCGGCCGACACCGCGCACGTCGTGAACGTCCTCGCGAACGCACGGCTGATCGTCGTCGCGGACGGCGTCGTGGAAGTCGCGCACGAAGCGCTTGTCCGCGCGTGGCCCCGGTTGCGCCAGTGGATCGACGACGACCGGGAGTCGTTGCGGCTGCACCACGACTTCACCACTGCCGCGACGGCGTGGCAGTCGACCGGCCGCGATCCCGGCGCGCTCTACCGGGGCGCGCGGCTCGCCGCGATGCGCGAACTGGCCGGCCGGATCGAGTGGCCGTCCTCGTCCAACGAGCTGGAGCGGGAGTTCCTGCAGGCAGCGGTGGACGAGGAGAACGCTTCCCGGCAGGCCGCGGACCGGCAGTCCCGCCGGTTGCGCACGCTGGTGAAGTCGCTGGCCGCGTTGACCGTGGCGTGTCTGGTGGTGACCTCGGTGGCCGTGGTGCAGAGCAACACCGCCCTGCGGGAGCAGAAGGTCGCCGAATCACGCCAGATCGCCGTGCAGGCACAGGATCTCAGCGCGTCGTGGCCGGATGCCGCCGCACAGCTCGCCGTGAACGCCTACCGCGCGTCGGCGACCGCCGAAGCGCGCGGGGCGTTGCTCAGCACAGCCGCCTACAAGCCCGCACGGACGGTGTTGAAGGACCATCGCGGACCGGTTCGCGCAGTCGCGTTCAGTGCCGACAGTTCGTTGCTCGCCACTGCGGGCGATGACCATTCAGTGCTCCTGCGGTCGCCTTCGTCGGTTGCCTCTCCGGCAGTTCTGACGCAGCACAACGGCACCGTGCGCGCGCTCGCGTTCATGCCCGGCGGCACCGTGCTCGTGTCCGCGGGCGACGACCGGCGAATCGTCTTGTGGGACACGAGAACGCGCCTGCCGTTGCGGACTGTCACGCTCGACGCCGAGATACGGGTGCTTGTGCTCGGGGCGAGCGGCTCGACCGCTGCCGTCGCCACCGCCGACGGCCAGATCTCCTTGTGGCGCACGGATGACTGGACTCGCACGAGGACGGTCGCGCACGAGCTGGGAGAGGTGCACGCGCTGTCGTTGAACGGATCCGTGCTCGCCGCCGGTGGAGCGAAAGGCACGCTGGTGGTGGAGAACGACGTCACGCGCACGTTCACCGACCACGACGCAGACGTCCGCACGGTCACACTGAGCCCCGACGGCCGTGTACTCGCCTCTGGCGGAGACGACCATCAGGTGGTGCTGCGGGTGCTGGCGACCGGCAAGACGTCCGGACTGCGCAGACACGTCAGCGGCGTGCGCTCGGTCCAGTTCGACGCGACCGGCACCAAGCTCGTGTCGACCAGCGACGACGGCAGCATCCGCTGGTGGACGGTGCCCGACGGTGGCTGGCTGACCGGGTTGATCACCCGCACCCACCCGTTCTACGTGGCGGCGCTCAGCCCGGACGGCAACTGGTTCGCGGCGGGCGGCGACGAGACCGTGAGCCTCTGGAGCCTGCCGCTGCCACCCCTGACCGGCCACACCAGTCCGCCGGACGGCATCGCGCTCTCCCCGGACGGTTCGGTGCTGGCCACCGGCGGGCGCGACCGCATGATCCTGCTGTGGAACCGCGAGGGCAGGCAGATCAGGCGCATCGACGTCCCCTCGCCCGTGACCTCGCTGGCCTTCCGGAACGCGGACGAGATCCTGGCCGCGGACGTGCGCGGCGTGCTTTCGTCGTGGCGGACCGACGGCCAGGTCGTGCGCACGTGGCAAGGACATCGTGGCGCGATCAAGAGCTTGGTCGTGTCCGGCGACCGTGCGGTGACCGGTGGTGTGGACGCCGCAGTCGTGGTGTGGGACCTCAACTCCGCCGAACCGGGTCGTCCGCTGCCGTCCGGCCACTCAGGTCCGGTGAACACCGTGGCGTTCCTCGGCGATCTCGTGGCCTCTGGTGGCGCGGACGGCCGGGTGCTGCGGTGGTCCGGAGAGCAGGTCGAGGTCGTCCGGGAGTCCGGTCCCGCGGTGAAGTCGATCGCCGCCGTCCCGGGCTCTGACCTGCTGGTGGTGGGAGATGCCGGCGGCGAAGTCGCGTTGTGGGGCCGCAATGGCAAGGCGCGCACACTCGTCACTGGCCGAGGTGCTGTCGCGGCGGTCACCGCCAGCCGGGACGGCACCACCGTGGCGGCGGCCGCGAACGACAGTCTGATCACCTTGTGGCAGGTGGCCGACGGTGCTCAGGTCGCGACGCTGACCGGGCACACCGGTCCGGTCAACGCCGTGCTGTTCGACGCCGACGGCGACCTCACGTCGTCCGGCCCGGACCCGCGGGTGATCAGGTGGGAGCTCGATCCGGACCAGGTGATCTCCCGGCTGTGCGCCTCCGGCTGCTAGCGCGCCAGGTCCGGCAGCACCTCGGCACCCGGCAGCTTCATCAGCACGTCGCCCGGGATGAGGATCTTGCTCCCCCGGATGCCGCTGCCCACGACCAGTTCGGGGGCGGCGGCCACCTCGGGTGAGACGAGGATCGGCCAGTCCGCGGGCACACCGATCGGCGTGATGCCGCCGTACTCCATGCCCGTCAGCGCCACGGCCTCGTCCATCGGCGCGAACGACGCCTTGCGCGCGTCGAGGCGCTTGCGGATCACGCCGTTCACGTCCGCGCGCATGGTCGCCAGCACCATGCAGGCCGCATAACGGATCTCGCCGCCGCGCTTGCCCGCGACGACCACGCAGTTCGCCGAGGCTTCGAGCGGTGAGCCGTAGTGCGCGCAGAACTCGGCGGTGTCCGCCAGCGAGGCGTCGATCGGAGCGACAGCCACGCGGTCAGCGCCGTCCAGCGTCTTCAGCGCCAAAGCGACCGGTTCGGGCACCAGGTCGAGGCGGGACAGCACGGGGAAGGGTTCCAGCGATCCAGCGATGGTCCACACCTGAACCATCCTGCCAAACTCGGTTTGACCTTGACGTTACGTCAACCCTTACCTTCAGAACCAAGCGCGAAGGGGGAGCCGGAATGGCCTGGTCGATCGCCCAGGTGGCCCGGATGTCGAAGGTGACGTCCAGGACGCTGCGGCACTACGACTCGATCGGGCTGCTGCCACCGGCCTGGATCGGTGACAACGGCTACCGCTACTACGAGAAGGAACAGGTGCACCGCCTGCAGCAGATCCTGTTGCTGCGCGATCTGGGCCTGGGCCTCGACGTGGTGGCGGAGGTGCTGAACGGCACGGACCAGCTGACCGTCCTGCGCAACCACCACCGGTGGCTGCAGGACGAACGACAGCGGCTGGACCGGCTGTCGAGCACGGTCGCGCGAACGATCAAAGAACTGGAAGGAGGGGACGAAGTGAAACTGGAAGAGCTGTTCGACGGCTTCGACGCGTCGAAGCAGGAGCGCTACGAGGCCGAGCTGGTCGAGCGCTACGGCGAGGGTGCCAAGGAGCACATCGCCGAGAGCAGGCAGAAGATGAAGAACTGGACACGTGCCGACGCGGACGACTTCATGCAGCAGTGGCAGGACATCGCCCGTGATCTCGGTGCGCTGTTCACCGCGGGCAAGGCGATCGACGCTCCGCAGACGCAGGAGGTCATCGACCGCCACTACCGCTGGATCTGCCTGAGCTGGACGCCGAACCGGGAGTCCTACACCGGTCTCGGCAACCTCTACGTCGACTCGGACGAGTTCCGGGTCAACTTCGAGGTCAACGGCGACAACATGGCCACGTGGGTGCGTGACGCGATGACCCACTACGCCCAGACGCGTCTCTAAAAGCTGGCACGGGGGCTGCAGACCCCGTTGTCAGTCCAGACCGAACACCTTCAGCGCCTCACGGTTGAACGCAGGCAGGTCATCGGGGTTGCGGGACGTCACGAGCGTCCACCCGTTCATGTCGCACACCCGGACCTCCTGGTCAGCCCAGTCACCGCCCGCGTTGCGGATGTCGGTCTGCAGGCTGGGGAACGAGGTCAGCATCTTGCCGCGCACCACGTCGGCCTCGACCAGCAACCACGGCCCGTGGCAGATCGCCGCGATCGGCTTGCCGGCCGCCACCAGTGCCTTCACCAGCTGAACGGCGTCGGCGTCCATGCGCAGGAAGTCCGCGTTGGCCACACCACCGGGGATGATCGCGCCGTCGTAGTCGTCGGCGTTGGCGTCGGCGTACGTGGTGTCGACCGGGAACGCGTCGGCAGGCGTGAGGTGGTTGAAGCCGCGCACCTCACCGAGCTTCGGCGCGAGCAGGCGCGGCACTCCGCCGGCCTTCTCGACATGCGTCCACGGGTCGGTGAGCTCGACCTGCTCGATGCCCTCCGTGTCGACCAGGAATGCGATCTTCTTCTGTTCAGCCATGCCCAACGGCTACCCGGCGAAGAAGTCGACCAATCGGCGGCGCACCTCGGCGCGGTGCGTGATCATCGGCGAGGGCGAGTCGATCAGCCACAACGAGCCGTTGGGGAACGCTGCCGCGGTCGCCTTGGCCACGTCCTCCGGGTGCAGCGGATCACCCACAGCCCCGATGACCAGCACCGGGGCCGACACGGCCGCGAGCACCGAGGCGTCGGGGACGGCAACCTGGCCCGGCAGCTGCTCAGCGGCCGCCGACAGCCGGCTCAACGCGGCCCGCCGCTCGGCGACATAGGCCGGTGGCCCCACCGTCAGGTCGGAGAGCTGCTGCAACGTGAACGCAGGCCGCGGCTCGTCCAGCACGGCGGGCAGCAGCAACGCCACGCGCTGAAAACGATCAGGCTCAAGCGAAAGCAACCGGACCAACGCCCCGGCTCCGAGTGAGACACCAACGGCGTGATCAGCGGAAACAGTGCCCAGATCGGCCGCGATCCGGCCGTAGTCCCAGTAGCCCGCAGGCGCGTCCGGTGCATCACCGTGCGACGGCAGCGTCACGACGACACGGGTGCCCGGCAGGCCGGAGGCAGGAATCCGTGCCTCACCTGCGGTCGCGCCGAGTCCGTGGGCGACCAGCGTCACCGGCGAACCGGCGCCGTAGGAGTGCGTGATCACCAGCGGGGGCCGCGCTGCACCTCGATCAGCTTCGGGCGCACGTCCACCATGTACACGAGCACCGCGATGAGGCCGGCCAGCCAGAAGATCGAGCCCACGGAGCCGGGGTCGAACAGGAGCATCGCGGCCAGCCCACCACCGGTGATGCCGAGCCACGCGGGCTTGGTCATGCGCTCGGCCGCGGTGTACGCGTCCACCCGCTGACTCAGCGCGTGGAAGAACGCGAACAGTGCGACGACCGTGAACACCAGGTCGGCGAACAGGTACGCGATCTGGTCGAGGTACCAGAAGCTCCACGCGATCGGCAGGCTGAAGAACAACACCCGCCCAGACTACGTGGACACGTGCGAAGAGGGGAGCGTGCCGGTCGGCACGCTCCCCTCTTCAGCAGATTTCAGCGACTCACTTGGTGGTGTTCGTCGTGGTCGGCTTCTTGGCCGCAGCGGTGGTGCCGGTGCTGCGGGTCGTCGTCGCCGGCTTGCGCGGCGCGGTGCGGTTCGCGGCCTTGCGGGTGGTGCTGCGGACCTCGTGCGCGGCCTCGCCACCGACCTCGACGATCTCCTCGGCCAGCTTCTCGGCGCCTTCCTCGACCTCGTGGGCGACCTTCTCGCCGACCGAGCGGGTGCGGCGGGTCACCTTGCCGAGGACGTCGTCGGCCAGCTCACGGGCGTCGTGGGCGGCGGACTCGGCGCGCTTCTGCGCGGCCTCGACGGCGTGCTCGACCTGCTCGACGGCCTGCTTCACCTGCGGCTGGGCCTTGATCTGCTCCAGCGTCTGCTCGCCCTGCTCTGCGAGGTAGGTGTACAGGTTCACCGCGGAGGAGGTGTAGGCGTCGACCAGCTTCTTGAGCTCGACCGGCTGCAGCTTCTCGCGCAGGTCCTTGAGCTCGGCGGGCAGGTCCTGAGCCTTGGTCTGGGCCTCTTCCGCGCGCTCCTTGGCCTTGTTCAGCGCCTCGACAACCGCCTTCGCGGCGAGGTCACCGGCGCCGAGGGCGGCGAGCAGGGCCTGACGCGCGGCGTGCGCGGCCTGCTCGGCGGTCTTGCGGACGTCGTCCTGGGTGAGCTTCGGCATGGAGATCACTCCTCTTTGTTCTTGGCGGCGTTCTCCCGCCTGAAAGATTCATAAACATCGAGCAGCACCTGCTTCTGCCGCTCGGTCAGATCGGTCGCGGCGACGATGGCGTCCGCCAACGCACCGCCTTCGCGCTGCTGGAGGATCCCGGCCTCGACGTAGAGCACCTCGGCCGAGATGCGCAGCCCCTTGGCGATCTGCTGAAGGATCTCCGCAGACGGCTTGCGCAGTCCTCGCTCGATCTGGCTGAGGTATGGGTTGGAGACACCCGCCTGCTTCGCCAGCTCCCGCAGGGAGATCTTGGCGCTGTTGCGTTGTTCGCGGATGTACTCACCGATGTTGCGGCCGAGGTCCGCGACTGCTTTGTCGATGGACTTGTCCACTGTTCCCGCTCCCGTTCCTCGTGCCACCAACTACGTTAGCGACGGGTGCTAACTCTTGCAAGCACCCTGCTAGCAATCGCTGCGTGTGCTCCACCACAGGGATACCGTTGTGGGTGACATGGACGACGCCGGGGCCCTGCGCGCCGAGCTGGCCGACCACCTGCTCGGCGATGGTGTGCTGCACGATTCCAAGTGGCTCAAGGCTTTCCGGGCCGTCCCACGGCACGAGTTCCTGCCGCGCTTCTACCGTCAGCTGCCCAGCGGTGACTGGGAACGGGTCACCGCGAAGCACCCCGACTGGCTGAAACTCGTCTACGCCGATCGTGTGTGGGTTACCCAGTTCGACGGCGATGACACGGTGACCGGTGGCACACCGACCTGCTCGTCGAGCATGCCCACGATCATGGCGATCATGCTGGAGGCGCTGGAGGTCCACACCGGACAGAAGGTGCTGGAGGTGGGCACCGGCACCGGTTACAACGCGGCTCTGCTGTGCCATGCGGTCGGTGCGGACAACACGACCACGATCGACGTCGACCCGAACATCTCGCAACGAGCCAGGGAACGCCTGCACCGCAACGGGTTCTTCCCCACCTGCGTCACCGGCGACGGCGCGCTCGGCCATCCGGAGCGCGCACCGTACGACCGCTTGCTGGCCGCCTGCTCCGTCGCGACCATCCCGCCCGCCTGGCTGGAGCAGGTCAGGCCGGGCGGTCTGGTGGTCACCACGTTGCACCGCCCGATCGGTGCCGGGCTCGTCCGGATCGTGTCGAACGGCGACGGCACCGGCGACGGCCGCGTGCTCGTCGAGGACGGCCGCTTCATGCCGTTGCGCGCGCACGCCCACCCGCCGACGCTCGCGGGCTCCGGCCCGTACGACCGCACCACCACCACGTTGCCGCTCGACACCGTGATCGACCCGGCCAGCCCGTTCGAGTTCTTCGCCGGCCTTGCTCTGCCCGGCGTCGTCGCGGGCCACGACTGGCTCGCTCATCCGGACGGTTCCTGGGTGCACCACCACGGCTCGCACGTCGACCAGGGCGGTCCACGGCGCCTGTGGGAGCTCGCCGAACAGGCCGTCGTCGAGTGGCACGAGCTGGGCAAACCCCGCAGGCACCACTTCGGGATCACGGTCGGGCCCGACGGTCAGTTCCTGACGCTGGGCGAGCGCAGGTGGCACCTGTGATCCAGAACTGAAACGTCACGACACGGGTCACTGAATCGACCCCGGGCGGATGCGGTGCGTCATGATGCGACGCATGTCCAGATTCCGCCAGCAGGCACTGCTGGCCGGTTGCGTGCTGACCGCGTTGCTCACCGCGGCCGGTCTGTTCGTGACCGACCACGGCATCAACCCGCACGTGTGGCTGATCATCCTCGCGTTGGCGTTCCTGGGCTTTCTGGCTTTACTCGACCCGTGGGTCCGCCGCAGGCACAACGCAGAGCTGAGCACCGACGAGCACCTCGACGCCGCGTGCCGGGCGCTGGCGATCGGCCTGCAGGCGCAGTGGAACGAGGAGGTGCGCTCGCGCGGCCTCATCGACCCGGACTTGCTCGACCTGCACTGGACCGCCGCTGAGCTGGACGTGAGCGACGAGCCGGACGCGCCGCCCGGACGCAGCGACGCGGTCGTGGGCGCGTTCGAACGGCAGCTCAACCGCAGGATGGTCTTCCTCGGCGAGGCCGGCACCGGCAAGACGACGGTGGCGATGCTGCTGACCTGCGGGCTGCTGGACCGCTACGAGAGCGGCATGGTCCCGGTGCTGCTGCCGCTGTCGACGTGGAACCCGGCGGTCGAGGACGTCCGCACGTGGCTCACGCGCAGGCTGTACGAGGACCATCCGGCGTTGCGCAACACCGAGCTGTACGGCAGCTACGCCGGCGACCTGCTGGTCGAGCAGCACCGCGTGCTGCCTGTGCTGGACGGCCTGGACGACATCCCCGCGCACCAACGCGCGGACGCTCTCGCCCGCATCGCGAGAGCCTTCCCCGCCAGCCGTCCGCTGGTGCTGACCTGCCGCACCCACGAGTACGACCAGGCGGTGCACCTGGCGGGTCCGCTGCCCGGCGCGGACGTCGTCGAGATGGCCCCGCTGGACCTGGACGAGGTCGCCGCCTACCTGCGGGCCAGCGCCGACAGCGTGGGCGCGGCGCGGTGGGAGCCGGTGTTCATCCAGCTGCGCGAGGAACCGGACGGCCGGCTCGCCGACGCGTTGTCCACGCCGCTGACGATGTGGCTGGCCAGCATGGTCTACGCGGACAGCGAGGCGGAGCCGACCGAACTGCTCGACCGCGGCCGCTTCCCGGACGCGCGGGCGATCTCCGACCACCTCTGCGACGAGCTGGTGTCCAGGGCGTTCGGCAACCGGGCGTTCGCGCACCACGCCGGTGCCACGCAGGTCTGGCCGCGCGACCGGGCCCGCAGATGGCTGGAGTTCCTCGCGCACGAGATGCGCGACCGGGACATCCGCGAGCTGGCCTGGTGGGAGCTGCGCCGGTCGGTCGGCAAGACGTGGCTCGCGGTGCTCGGCGCGCTGGTGCTGGGCGCGATCGGCGGGTTCGGCGTCGCGTGGCTGATGGCGTACTCGATCACGCCGTCGCTCGCCCCGATCACCGGTCTGGTCGCGGGCATCGGGGTCGGCGCGGCAGCGTTGACGGCCTCGCAGGAACGCAAAGCCAAGCCACGGCTGGGAATCTGGCGCAGCCTGCTGCTGGTGCCCGGCGTGCTGGGACTCGCCGCCGGACTGGTTTTCGGTGCGCTGTACGGACTTTCCGCCGGGCTCGTGGTCGGGCTCGGCCTCGCCGTGGCGGTCGCACTGCGGTTCGCGCTGTCGAGCGCCTCCGAGCTCTCGCAGGCCTCCAGTCCTCAGTGGACGATGGCGCGCGACCGGATCGCGGTGTGGACCGGTTCGCTCGTGCTGGCCGTGGTGTTCGGCTCGGCGGCGGCCCTGGTGTTCGGCCCCGGCCAGACCGGCATGGTCGGGCTGGGCCTCGCGTCCGGGCTGATGCTCGGGTTCGCGCTGGCCGTGCTGCACCTGCGCTGGTGGTGGTTCACCGTCGCGCGGATCTGGCTGGCACTGCGCGGAAAACTGCCGTGGGAGCTGATGGTCTTCCTCGAGGACGCGCGCAAGCTCGGCGTGCTCTGCCGGGCGGGGGCCTGCTACCAGTTCCGGCACGGACTGGTGCAGGACCGCCTGGCAGAGCACGAGGTGACTACTCGGTCCGCAACCCAAGTGCTCCGGTCGCCCTTCTCAGCGAAGGCAACGTCAGAGCAGTGACCGCCAGCACCAGCGCCGCGGAAGCGGCAGTGACGAGCGCGATGCCCGGCCAGTCGAACGCGATTTCAGCGTCGGACACCTTCATCGACAGCGCCCCCAGCCCGATGCCGGTGGCCACGGACACCGCGGTGGACAGCACGAGCGGCACACCGTTCTGCCACAGCAACGATCGCGCGAGGGTGCCGCGCGGGACCCCGCTCGCCGCCAGCACCGCGAGCGGGCGCCGGCGTTCCCGCACCTGCTCCAGCGCCATCAGCAGCATGGACGCGCCGGCCAGCAGCAACGTGATCGCCGTACCCGCGTAGAGCCCCTGGCGCACCAGGCCGAACACCCGCTCCATCTCGGGGATGTCGTTCTGGCCCGCGAAGCTCGTGAAGGTCTGCCACGGGTAGGCCGCGATGGCGTTGCGCGCGTGTTCGGCAGCGTCCGGCACCGAGAGGTCCAGCTCGGCCATGAACTCGCGGGAGGTGTTGTCGACGGGGATGCCGGCCGCCGCGGCAGGCGTCAGGTACAAGCCGCCGTTCCTGGCGGTCGCCGGCTCCCACTGGGCAGGTGCCTTCCACCGCACACCCTTGCGGGGATCGCCGAGGGTCAGCTCGGCACCGGGCTCGACTGCCCGGCCTCCACCGCTGTCCGGCGCGTAGTAGGCCTTGCCGTCCGCGCAGTTCGTGATGGTCGCCTGCGTCTTCAACGCGTCGCACGGCCCGATGACGATGCCGACGTAGTTCGCCTCTCCGGCGCTGGCGCCGGTCCGCGAGATCTCCTGCACCGAGCGCACGGTCGCGGCCTTCTCCAGCGCTTCACGCAAGCCTGGAACCGCCACGTTCTCGTCCGTGCTGACGGTCAGGACGGCCAGGTTCGCCTGCCTCTTCTCCTTGGACACGACTTCCTGCTCGACCCCGGCGAGGATCATCTGCAACGTCACGGTGCCCGCGAGGACCACGGCCACGCCACCGACGACACGGGCAGCCGTACCGCTGTCGAGCTGCAGCCTCCGCACGGCGAGCTGCAGTGCGGGTGAGCCACCGCGGATCCGGAACACGACCCGCTCGACCAGCCACGGCAGCAACACCGGAATGCCGAGCATCAGCAGGACCACGCCGATGACGACCGGCCACTGCTCGGGCCGGTCCGTGTCGTTGATCTTGCCCATCTGGCTGCCCAGCAGCGCCGCCCCGACGATCGCGGGGACGAGCCGCCACCACAGCCTGCGGCGCACCGGCTTCTGCTGCCGCACCACGCCGAGCGGTTCGATGATCGTGCGGCGCATCGCGAACAGCGATGTGAAGACGGCGAGCACCGGCACCGCGACGACGACGAGGAGAACCAGTCCGAGCGACGGGGTGAGGTCGCTCGGGAAGATCGCGAGCTGAGCGATGCTGATCTTGTCGACGAACGGCCGGATCGCGTAGAAGATCCCGAACCCGACCGCGAGCCCCACCAGCGCACCGACCAGCGCCTCCCCGGACGCGATCAGCCGCACCCGGCTCGCCCCCGCGCCGACCAGCCGCAACGCCGCCAGCCGGCGGTCGCGCTGGGCCGCCGCGAGCCGTGCCGCGACCCCGACGAACACCAGCACCGGGAACAGCAGGACCACGATTCCGACCACGCTGAGCAGCCACAGGATCGGCGCGATCCCGCCACCGCCGTAGTGGACACCGAACCCGTAGGCCTTGGTACCGCCGCTCTCGCCGATCCTGTCGTCGCCCGCGTAGAACGTGTAGTCCTTCGGCCCGGTGAGACCCGCCTGGCCGATGGTGCCCACCACCCGCTGCGGGAACCTGGGCCGGAGCAGCTCGCCCTTGGGGCTCGCCAGCAGCTCGGCCAGTGCGGGCGACAGCACGATCTCGCCATCACCGGGCAGCTTCTCGACACCGGGCGGACGGGGCGCGTCGGCCTTGAGCACCTTGAGGTAGCGGCCCTGGATGTAGTCCGAGCGGTAGGCCACGTACGCGTTCTCGACCAGCAGAGGCGCGGGGCCGGTGCCTTGCGGCTGCGGCTCGCTCAGGTTCCCCTTGGCGTCCCTGGCCGCGAAGGCGCCGGGGATCGAGGCCGCGAGGACGAGCACGGCGACGCACATGCCGATGCCGAGACCTTGGAGCGCGAGCCTCACCCAGGACTTCCGGCTGCCCCCGACGGCCAGCCGGACGCCCAGGGCGAGGTCGCTGATGGTGCGGTTCACCGGGCGAACTCCACATCCCGCGAACGGCCGTCGCGCACGACGACCTCACGGTCGGAGTAGGCGGCGACGCGCGGTTCGTGCGTCACGAGCACGACGGCGGCACCCGTTTCGCGGGCAGCGGTCGTGAGCAGGTGCATGACGCGTTCACCGTTGAGCGAGTCGAGCGCGCCGGTCGGTTCGTCGGCGAAGATCACCTTCGGACCGGTGACGAGCGCACGTGCGACGGCGACGCGCTGGCCCTGACCACCGGAGGTCTCGCCGGGCCGCTGGTCGGCGACGCCGTCGACCTCGAGGCGGGCGAGCCACTCGTTCGCGGCGCGTTCGGCGTCCTTGCGCTTCATGCCGCTCAGCCGCAACGGCAGCGCGACGTTCTCCAGGCAGGTCAGCTCCGGCACGAGCTGGCCGAACTGGAAGACGAACCCGAACTCGGTGCGCCGCAGCTCGCTGCGGTCGCCGTCGTTCATCGAGGTCAGCTCACGGTCCCGGTAATGGACGGTGCCGCTGTCGGGCGGCAGGATGCCCGCGAGGCAGTGCAGCAGGGTGGACTTGCCGGAGCCCGACGGCCCCATCACCGCCACGACCTCGCCCGCGCGGATCGTGATCCCCGCGCCGTCGAGCGCGTGGGTCTTGCCGAACGACTTGACCAGGCCTTCGGCCCTCAACAGGGTCATCGCTTGACCTCCACGGCCAGCTGGTCGACACGGGCGGCGGTCAGTTCGAGCCACCGCAGGTCGGCTTCGAGGTGGAACAGGGCGAAGTCGCAGATGAGCTGGTCGGCCAGGTCGCCGTCGGCCTTGCGCCTGGTCAGCTCGCGCATGGTGCCGAGGTGCGCCGACCGTTGCGTGTCGAGCACCTCCACGGCGCTGCGGCCGGACAGGAGGGCCAGGACCACCTTCGCGTAGAGCGTGTTCTGCAGGTACGGCTCCGGCTTCTCCGGAGTGCTGAGCCAGCGTTCTACATCAGTGACCCCGGCGTCCGTGATCGCGTACCGCTTGCGCTCCGGACCGTCACCGGCCTCGACGCCCGCTTCGGTCACCAGACCGTTCTTCAGCAGCCTCGACAGGGTCGAGTACACCTGCCCGTAGTGCAACGGCCGGTCCTGACCGAATCGCTCGTCATACGCGCGCTTCAGGTCGTACCCGTGCCGTGGACCGCCTTCTAGCAGGCCCAACAGTGCGTGTCCGATCGACATGAGAGGGACTATACACACCATGTATACACCCGGTGTATTCAGCAGATGCCCTGACGGGCAACCGCCGTGGCGCCTACAGTGGTGGGGTGACTGGTCTGACTGTCGGCTGGGATCACGACGTCGAGCTGCTGCTCGACTTCCTGAACACTCGACACGTACTGGACAGTGAAGCCTCCTGGCGCGCGTGGGTGACCGAACGCGGCCTCGGGCGGAGCGGGGAAATCGCACAGGCGCGCGCCGCGCGAGCGGCACTGCGATCGTCGATCGAGGGGTCGTCCGGCCCTCAGACGACGGCGGGCGTGGTCCACATCGAGCTGACCGACGGCGTCCCGGTGCTGTCCAGCTCGGACGCCCTGGGCGCGGTGCTCGCGGCGTCCGCCCGGCTCGCGGTGCTGGGGTCCTGGGAACGCTTCAAGATCTGTCCCGCTGACGACTGCCTGCGCGCGTTCTTCGACCGCTCGCGCAACCGCTCGCGCACCTGGTGCTCGATGCAGGTGTGCGGCAACCGCGAGAAGGCCCGCACGTTCCGAAAACGAACGCGAGCTCAGAACACGGCGTTGGCCACCGTGTAGATCACGAGGCCGGCGAGCGCGCCGACCACGGTGCCGTTGATCCGGATGAACTGCAGGTCCCTGCCGACCTGCAGCTCGATCTTGCGCGAGGTCTCCTCCGCGTCCCAGCGCTCGACGGTGTCCGTGATCAGCGTGGTGATCTCCGCGCGGTAGTTGCTCACGACGTACCCGGCGGCCTGCTCCAGCCAGCCGTCGACCTTGGCGCGCAGATCTTCGTCGGTCGTGAGGTTCGTGCCGAGCGTGATCAGCCCCTGCGTGACGCGCCTGCGCAGTTCGCTGGACGGGTCCTCGGCGGCGTCGATCAGCATCTTCTTGGCCGTGCCCCACGCGCTGCTGATGAGCTTCTGCACGTCCGGGTGGCTGATCACCTGCTGCTTGACCTGCTCGGCGCGCTGCATGGTGGCCGGGTCGTCCTGCATGTCCGTGGAGAACTCGAGCAGGAACTGGTCGACCGCGAGCCGCATCGGGTGGTTGACGTCGGTCTTCACCGCCCAGGCGAAGTTGACCAGCTCGGTGTAGACCTTGTCGCCGAGCATCGCGTCGACGAACTTGGGCGACCACGTGGGCGCGCGGTCCGTGACGATCAGGCTGACCTTGTCGTAGTTGTCCCGCACCCACTCGTAGGCGCGGTCGCACATGAGGTCGACGAGCTTGTGGTGTGCGCCGTCCGTCAGCACCTGGTTGAGCAGCTTGCCGAGCGGCGGACCCCACGGCTTCTCGGTGACCCGCTTGACGATGGCGTGCTCGAGGACGGCCTGCACCTCCTCGTCCTTGAGCACCGTGATGGCGCCCTTGATGACGTTCGCGAGCTCGTTCGTGATGCGCTCGGCGTTGTCCGGGTGCTTGATCCAGGCACCCGCACGTTCCGCGATGCCCGCTCGCTTCAGCTTGTCCTGGACCACTTCCGGACTCAGGAAGTTGACGCCCACGAAGTCGCCGAGCGTCTTGCCGAACATGTTCTTGCGGGTGGGGATGATCGCGGTGTGCGGGATCGGCAGGCCCAGCGGTCGCCGGAACAGGGCCGTGACGGCGAACCAGTCGGCCAGCGCGCCCACCATGCCGGCTTCGGCCGCGGCTCGCACGTAACCGACCCACGCGCCCTCGAACGCGTGCGTGGCGAAGAAGATGATCGTCGCGCCGACGAGGAAGCTCGTCGCGACGAGCTTCATCTTGCGCAGGTCTGTGCGCTTCTGCTGGTCAGCGGCGGTCAGTTGCTCCACACCGCCATTGTCCGTGAAGATCCTGCGTTGTGCGGGTACCAGCGCTAGTCCCCCGGTTGCAGCCGTTCACGTCGACCATCTTCGCGGAGATGACGGCGCTGGCCGTGCAGCACGACGCCGTCAACCTCGGTCAGGGTTTCCCGGACACCGACGGTCCCGCGTCGATGCTCACGGCCGCCCAGTCCGCCATCGCGTCCGGCGTGAACCAGTACCCGCCGGGTCCCGGCATGCCGGTGCTGCGGAACGCGGTCGCGGCGCACCGTTCGCGCTACGGGCTGTCGTACGACCCGGACACCGAGATCCTGGTGACGGTCGGTGCCACCGAGGCGATCGCGGCCTCGTTGCTGGCGCTGGTCGAGGCCGGCGACGAAGTGATCCTGATCGAGCCGTACTACGACTCGTACGCGGCTTCCGTCGCCATGGCCGGGGCTACTCGGGTTTCCGTCGGCCTGCGAGAGGACGAGTCGGGCCGGCTCGCTCTGGACGTGGACGCGTTGCGGGCTGCGGTCACGCCGCGGACGCGGGCCATTCTGGTCAACTCGCCGCACAACCCGACCGGCACCGTGTTCCGCTTGGAGGAGCTCCAAGCTATCGCTTCGGTGTGCGTCGAGCACGACCTGCTGGCGATCACCGACGAGGTCTACGAGCACCTGGTGTTCGACGGCCTGACGCACATTCCGCTGGCTTCGCTGCCCGGAATGGCTGCGCGGACGCTGTCGATCTCCGGCGCCGGCAAGACGTTCAACTGCACCGGCTGGAAGATCGGCTGGGTGTGCGGGCCGGCCGAGCTGGTGTCCGCTGTTCGTGCGGCCAAGCAGTTCATGACCTTCGTCGGCGGGGCGCCGTTCCAGCCCGCCGTCGCGCACGCCCTGACCACCGAACTGGACTGGGTCACGGCGTTGCGCGACTCGTTGGCCTCGAAGCGCGCGCGTCTGGCCGAGGGGCTGCGGGCGGCCGGTTTCGAGGTGCGCTCCTCCGAGGGCACGTACTTCATCTGCGCCGACGTCCGGCCGCTCGGGTACACGGACGGGCTTCAGCTGTGCCGCGACCTGCCGGCTCGGATCGGGGTCGCCGCGGTGCCCGTCCAGGTGTTCACCGACCACCCCGCGGACTGGCAGCACCTGATCCGCTTCGCGTTCTGCAAGCAGGACGCGGTGATCGACGAAGCCGTGGAGCGCCTCCACAAGCTGTAGTTGTCCACAGGTGTGGATGAGTTCCTCCACAACTGTGGACAACCACTTTCGGGTGAGGCGTGGAGCCTTGACGCCCGAGTTCGACTCCAAATGGCATGGACTCGAACACTGAGGTTCTCGTGGGGTGGCGGACCGGCTCGTGTGGCTGGGACGCCCTCGTCGAACGCTACTCACGGCTCGTTTGGTCGGTGCCCAGATCGTTCCGCCTGAGCTATGCCGACGCGGCCGACGTCTACCAGTGCACGTGGCTCTGCCTGGCCGAACATCTCACCCGGCTGCGACAACCCGAGATGCTGGCTGCGTGGCTGGTCCGTACCGCAACGCGTCAGTCGATCGCGGTTGTCCGCGCTCGTGGGCGCGAGGTCTCGCTCGATCGCTGGGAGCCGGAGTCGTCGCTTCCAGCGCCTGACGAGGTCGCCGTGACCAACGACCGCCAGCGCCGGCTGTGGACCGCGTTGATGACCTTGACCGAGCGGTGCCAGCGGCTGCTGTGCATCGCTGCCCACAGCCCCGAGCTGAGTTATGCACAGGTTGCCGACGCCCTGGGGATAAAGGTGGGGAGCGTTGGGTCGACGCGCAGCCGATGCCTGGCTGAGCTGCGGCGGAAGCTGGAGGGCCAGCGATGAGGGACCCGTTGCTCGACGACATCGCGGACCTGTTGTCTTCCGACATGCCGCCGCCCGTCCAGGCACCCTGCCCCACCGGCCTCCAGCCGATGGAGGCCGTGGACGAGCCCGTCCGCGGCCCGTCCAGGCAGCTCGTCTTCCACGTCGGAGCCGGTCGGATGTACCTGCAGCTCGACCCGGCTGTCCGGCTGACCGGGGTGCTGGACGACAAGGGCGTCTCCGTCGAGGTCCGCACGCCTGACTCCGTGCTGGCGCTGCGCCCGGACGCCGAGGGCTGGTTCCGCGCCGACGTCAGACCAGGCCCGGTGTGCGTGACCGTGCCCGAGCTGGGCCTGACGACGGGGTGGTTCGTCGCATGAGCGCCAGCGCCGATCCACAGGCCACCATCGCCCGCACCCGGGTGTGCGGTACTCGCGGGCAGCGGGCCGATGCCCTGCACGACCTGAGCGTCGCCCACGTCGAACTCGGCCACCTCGACGTCGCCGCGCGGTTCGCACAGCGCGGACTGCGGCTCACCGGCGAGGCGCGGTTCCACCTCACGCTGGCGTGGATCGACCTGGATCGGGGCCGCCGCAAGCAAAGCCTGCGGCACCTGGACCTCGCCACGCCACATCTTCGAGGGCGGGAGCTGGCTCGGGCGCGGTGCCTGCGCGGGCTGCACCTCTGTCAGTCCGCCGAGCCGCGGCTGGCGATCGCGGAGCTGACGGCGGTCATCCGGGAGTTGAGGCGGTACGGGGACGATCGGTGGCTCGCCAACGCGCTCGTCGGGCGTGGGATTGCCCGGTGTGGTGCGACGAAGCTGGCGGCGGCCGAGTCGGACTTCGCTGCGGCGCAGGCTTTGCTCAACACCATCGGTGAGCCTGGGCGCGCGGCGATGTGTCTGCACAACCGGGGGTTCGTGGCAATGCTCGCGGGCGATCTGCCCAAGGCGTTGCGGTTGTACGAGGAAGCCGCGAAGGCCGGACTCGATTCGACGAGCAAACCGGAGGCGCTCGTCGACAGAGCCGAGGCGTTGCTGGCGGCCGGGCTCACCACGGAAGCACGACGGGTGCTGACGCCGGCGTTGGAGCTGCTGCGCCGGTGCAATCGACACGTTCCGGAACTGGCCGCGCTGAGCGCACGGTGCGCCTTGCGCGATGGAGATCCGGAGCCCGCGCTCAAGCTCGGTGGCCAGGACGTCGAGTTCATGCTCGCTGCCGGAAAGATTGATGCTGTTGCGGCGCACCGGTTTCGCGGACCGGCGCAGACGCGGGCACTTGGCTGGCTGGCGCAGGCGCGCAGATCCGACCGGCGTGGTGCGCTCGCGGCATGCCGGGCGGGGCTCAGGGTTCTGGAAGAGCACTACGGCGATTGGCCTCGCCGCGAGCTGACCGCGCACGCCCTCGGGCTCGCCCGGACAGCACGGGAGGTGCTGCATTGGGCGGAGCAGCACCGAATGGCGTCGCCGCTCCCACCACCGAACGCCGAACTGGCACAAACGCTCACGGCGCTGCGTCGCGCACGTGCGTTCGGCGGTCCGGTCGAGGCGCTGGAGCGGGACGTTCGCCGGCTTGTGCTCGCCACCCGTCCGCGAGGTGTTCGCGAAACCGTTGCGGCGCCGGATCTACCGCTCGTCAGCTTCATCCTCCACAGAGGACGAATGACGGCCGTCACCGTGCTGAACGGGCGGGCACGCCTGCGCGTGGTGGTCGATCCGGCCGAACTCGTCCAGACGGCCAAGCTCGCACTTCGAGCGGGCCGGCCGGTGGTCACCGATGTCCTGCCGGAGGTGGACGAGGTGATCGTCATTCCGGACGGAGTGCTGCACGACCTGCCGTGGGCAGCGCTCAGACCCAAGGTGCACGTGCTCCCAAGGCTGAGCTGCTGGCGCGAGCCGCGCGACATGCGAGAGCGGGTGTGGATCAGTGGACCGGGTGTCTGCCAGGAAGAAGTGCCCACCCTGCACCAAAAGCACGGAGGGCTGATAGCTGGGTCCACAGTGGAAGAAGCACTTCGAGCGCTCGACGGCGCCGGAATCGCGCACATCGCCGCGCACGGCGAAGTCAACGTCGACAATCCGCTGTTCTCGCACCTCGAACTGGAGGACGGTCCGCTCTACGGCTACGACATCGCCCGCATCGAGCACCCGCCGGAGATCGTGGTGCTCTCGGCCTGCGAGTCAGGCCTGGCCAGGGCGTTTCTCGACGCGGGCACCCGCGCGGTGATCGCCAGCGTGCTGCCGGTGCCGGACGCACAGGTCAGCGAGGCCATGGTGGAGGTGCACCGACTCATCGGCCACCCCGCAGCGGCCGCGAGAGCCGTGGCGCACCTGGGGTTCAGCTGCTACGGCACCGGCACCAGGGTGGCGGCGTGCAGTGCGGCCGCGAACGACGTGCCCGTGCACAACGCCTGCTGAGAACCCACCGTGGCCGGCACGTCCACCCCGTCGACGACGACGTCGACCCACGGGCCGTGTCCCGAGAACGGGGCCGCGGCGCCGACAGCGATCACGGACGGCAGCGCGGCGGGCCACCACGGGCGCGAGGAGGCGCCGTTGCCTGCCGCGGCGACCACGTTGCGGCCGCACGAGGCCAGCACCGGCGGACATTCGTCGTTGAACGAATAGGTGCCGGACGTGACCAGCACGACCGGCAGGGAGCGGGTGGCTCGCAGGGCTGCGGCGAGCGTCAGGTCGTCGCCGAAGCCCGAGGCCGTGAGCACCGGGAACGGGCGGACCGTGGCGCCGTGGTGGCGCAGGACGCCGGCCACCAGGGAGCCGTGCGGGTCGTCCAGCGGGGTGTCGAGCAGGGCCACGGTGCCCTCGCCGAGGAGGTCGGGCAGGCGGCCGCCGACCACCGGGCGGGAGGTGCCGATCATGATCGGGCAGGCCAGGTGGACGTGGTTCGGGGTGGCGCCGACTGCCAGCGCGATCTCGACCACGCGGGTGCGGTCTACGGCTTTCGTGTACATGCGGATGGCGCCGGAAGCGATCTCCTCGTGGGAGTAGACGCCTCGCAAGCGTTTGCGCACAGTGGATGCGTCTGGCGGGAGGACGATCAGTTCGCCCGAACGGACCAAACACTCGTTTGGGCCAGCTGGATCGTGCACGAGTACCGGGCCGAGGGCACGGGAGGCGTGATCGACCAGCTCAGAGAGGCTGTTGACCTGCTTTGGCGCGTCCACATCGGACACCATCCCCCGGCGCGACACGGTCCACAGGGGAGCGAGGCGCAAAGTCACTCGATCCGATGACGACACAGACGGTGTTCATGCCTGATCAGGGCAACCCGGACAGCCGCACGGGAACGCCCTTCCGAGTGTTTTGCGCCGAGTTGGTTCGCAAAGTCACTCACCAGTGCTAGACATAGCTCAACGTCGACCTCCGACGGCGCTGTGCGTTGGCGGTGACCTGAACGGTGGACGGTGGTGATCCTGTGGCAGGCCGTGGAGCTGGTGCACTGCTGCTGCGGGCCGCTGCGCTCGGCGGGCTGACCGCCGCCGCCTGGTTGCTGGGCGGGACCCAAGCGTCCGCCAGCCCCGAGGAACCGCCGGCCGTCGAGATCACCGCCGAAGCTCCCCAGCTGTTCGACGATCCGGCCGGGTGGGCCAAGGCGCTCACGAACTCCGTGCTCGACCGCCACCAGGCCCAACGGGTCGTGCCTCCCGCCGTCCGGCCGCAGGAGCCCGAGCCCGAAGAAGAAGACGACGGACCGGTGCTGGATTTCACCGGCGGCACGCAGAGCAGCACGCGTTCCGGCACCGTGACGAACCAGGCGCCGCCCGAGGTCATGCAGGCCAAGATGCGGGCCCGTGCCGCCGCCAAGGCTGCGAGGCTCGCCGCTCAGGCACCTCCGCCTCCGCCGCCCGCACCGCCGGTCGTTCCGGTCAAGAAGGTCGTGCCGCTGCTGCCCGATCTGCCCGTGCCGGCCCCGGTCAAGACCGAGCCCGTCCAAACGAGCGACCTCAACTGGACCACCCCCGGACCGGACGCCCCGCTGCCCACGCCGCAGCAGGCACCCGTGGTCGCGACGGCTTCCGCGTCGTCCGGCCACTCCGACAACTCCGGCGGCGCGCGCGGCGTGCTCGCCGTTCTGACGTCGCACAACTCGCTGTTCCCGCCCGCCACGTGGTCGGTGGAGGAACGCCGCGACGGACGTTCACCAGGCAGCCTTCCCGGCCTGCCGAGCACGTCACCCGACTGAGTCAGACGGGACATCTCTGCCCTCTGCGCGATTTGTGACCGTCTCGTTCCGTCGCGCGCATAACTCCTTCCCGCATTTCCCGTTGTACGCAAGGAACCCAGACTTCCTGACCTGCCAACCGCGCCCTGGCAGGTCGGGTCTGGTCCGAGTGCCGCACTGCCCCTGCAGTTCTCGGACCGCACGGGAAAACCTGCGGACGGGGGACGTCAATCCCTGGGACGTTCCCCGCCGCAGGTCAACCCGGTGGCAAGTTCGTCGGCCCGGTCTCCACCGCTGCGGGAGACCGGGTCGACGTGTCTCAAGCGACCGGCCCCAAAAGTTCGGCATCCGCCGGGAACCCTGTCCCGGCAACGGATGCAGCCACCACACCCAAACGGCCGATCGCCTCGCGCAACACTTCGGGCGACTGCGTGTACGGCACTCGGAGCATCTGCTCGCACCCGCCGTGCACCGCGAACCGAGGCCCCGGCACGAGCCGCAGGCCGTGGTTCTGCGCCACGACCGCGATTCGGGTGCTCACCGGGCCGTCGAGCGTGCACCACACGCCGAGCCCACCGGCAGGCACCTCGAAACTCCACTGTGGACAGTGCGAACGCAGAGCGGCGACCGTTACGTCCCTTTGCTCCCGTGCTTCCGCTCGCCGTTGCCGCAGCACGGTTTCCGGCGTCTCCAGCAACGCGGCCAGCACGAGCTGCTCGAACACCGGCGTGCCGAGATCGATCGCCGCCCGTGCCGACAGCAACCTGTGCACGATGTCCAGCGACGCCCTGATCCAGCCGATCCGCAGTCCACCCCAGTGCGACTTGCTCGCGGATCCCAGCGTCACCACCGAGTCCCCGCCAAATGAAGCAACCGGCAACGGCATCTCGTCGGACTCCAGTGACAGCTCCGCCAAGGTCTCGTCGACGACCAGCGGTGTACGAGCCTTGCGCAGCACGGTGGAAAGCGCTTCCCGCTGCTCGGCCGTCATCAGCAGCCCGGTCGGGTTCTGGAACTCCGGGATCAGGTAGGCCAACCGGGGGCCTGCCTGCCGCAGGGCGGCCTCGAACCCGTCCACGTCCCAGCCGGAGCTCAGCATCGGCACCGGCACGGGGATGCCGAACGACGCCCGCACCGCCTCCAACGCGTTGGGGTAGCTCGGTTGCTCCACCAGGACGCGATCACCGGGCCCGACGAACAGCCGCAGCACCAACGCCCACGCGTGCTGCGCCCCCGACGTCACCACGATCTGCTCAGGCGACGTGGGCAGGCCACGCGCGGTATACCGGTCCGCGATCCGTTGCCGCAGCAGCAACAACCCCCGCTCGTCGTACCCGTGCGACGCCAGGTGCTCCGGCATTTGGACCATCGCCACGTCCATCGCCGCCCGCAACGACGGCAACGCGGGCGGCGCGGCCCGGGACAGGTCGATCAACGTGTCGTCGAAGCCGGTGATCCCGCCGCCACCACCGACAGGCCCGTTGATCCACGACCCGGCCCCGCGTCGCGACGCAACCACCCCCTCGTCCCGCAACTGGTCGAGGGCCGCGGTGATCGTGGTCCGGCTCACCGGCAGAGCCTCGGTGAGCTCGCGCTCGGACGGCAGCCGGGTACCGACGGGCAGCCGGCCGTCCGTGACCAGCAACCGCATGGCCGCGGCGAGATCAGCCGAGCCCTGCCGCGCGCCACCCCGTCGCCACGACCCGAGCAGCCGGGCGAGCCGAGTCCCCGATATACGTCCACCTGGTGGGAGCATGAGGCCAATTATCCGGAATTGGCTATGGATTACCAGGCCAATCACGACCCAGTATGGCCACATGGCCACATTGACCGCACTCCACCAGGTCCCCGTGAGGATCGCGCCCATCCGTCGTCTCTCCCAGCTCTTCGCAGGTCTGTGGCTCTACGGCGCGAGCATGGGAATGCACATCCGCTCGACGCTCGGCCTCGATCCGTGGGACGTGCTCCACGAGGGCCTGGCCAGACGCACCGGCCTGAGCTTCGGCCTGATCACCGCGCTCACCGGCGCGCTGGTGCTGCTCGTGTGGATCCCGCTGAAGCAGAAGCCCGGCGTCGGCACCATCGCCAACGTGGTGGTCATCGCGATCAGCGTCGACGTGACGCTCGCGCTCATCCCCGCACCACAAGGACTTCTGCCGAGGATCGTGCTGCTCACACTGGGCATCGTGCTGAACGCGGTCGCGTTCGCCGCGTACGTCGGGTCACGGCTCGGACCGGGCCCGCGCGACGGCATGGTCACCGGGTTCTGCCGCCGCACGGGCGCTTCCCTGCGCCTCACCCGGACCGTCATCGAACTGGTGGTGCTCGGCACCGGCTGGCTGCTCGGCGGGACCGTCGGCATCGGCACGATCCTCTACGCCGTCAGCATCGGCCCGCTCGCCCAGCTCTTCCTGCCCGCGCTCACCTGGCGCGAGCGCTCGCAGCCCGCTTCCTGATCTCGCCGTAGGTGACCCCGCGCTCGGTCAGCACCTCGGCCACGATTCCCTTGCCCTGCAACAACGCCAGCACGATGTGCTCGTTGCCGAGGTAGTTGTGGCCGAGGTCGCGGGCCTCGCGCAACGAGTTCTCCAGCGCCTTCTTGAACGCCGGCTCCAACGGCATGCCGAACCACCGCCGGCGCGGTCCCGGCCGCAGCACGCCGGACCCGAGTGACCGCTCGACCGAGTCGATCACCGCGTCGACGTCGATCCCCAAGCCCCGCAACGCTTCCGCGTCCGCCTTGGTCAGCCCGCCCTTGCGCCGGTAGTCGCGGAACTCCCGCTCCAGCTCCTCGCGCGGCAGGTCGAACCCCGCCAGCACCGGCGTGTCCAGCAACGCCAGCAGCAGGTACTCCACGCCCACCTCGCCGGCGTGCACCCGTTCCGCATCACGCACCGCGGCCTTCACGGCCTCGCGTGCCTCCTTGGTGAACCGTTCCGCGATCATCATCGCCCCCCGTGCTTCTTGTGCACCGCCTGGCGCGACACCCCTAGCTCCGCCGCGATGTCCTGCCACGACCAGCCCTGGGCCCGCGCACTGCGGACCTGGACGGCCTCCAGATGTTCCAAAAGTCGCCGCAGCGCGCTGACGGCACGCAACCCGACCCTCGGGTCGCGGTCTCCGGCCGCCGTGGCGAGATCCGTCGCTTCAGTCATGCTGTCAACGTACGTTGACAAGCCGAGGTCGTCAACCCAAGTTGACACGTACGGTGAGCGGGTGAAGATCGAGACCGCTGAGCAGGGAGCCCCGGGACGAGTCACCGAAGATCGGATCCGCGTGCTGCCCAACGCCGTCGTGGTGCTCGACGGCGTCACTTCACGAACCAGGCCACCGACCAGGAACGGCGGCTGGTACGCCACACAGCTCGCCGACGAACTGGCCAGGCTGATCAACGACACGGATCCGCTCCAGGACCTGCTGGCTCAAGCCATCACGAACCTCGTCGACCAGCACGACCTCGTGCCGGGCGACTCCCCGTCCGCGACCGCGGCGATCATCAGGTGGACGGACGAGACCATCGACGCACTCGTCCTGTGCGACACCCCGGTCGTCGCGTTCGGACAGACGACCCACGTCCTCGAAGACACCCGGCTCGAAGATCTGCGACCGGACCCGGACATCCTCAGGTGGAAGAACCAGCCGGGCGGCTACTGGGTCGCCGAGGCCGAACCCGTTGCGGCACACCAGGCTCTGACCGCGAGCTGGCCACGTGCCGAGATCAGGAAAGTGATCGTCGCCACCGACGGTGTCTCATGTGGAGTGTCCGAGTACGGGCTCTTCGCGTGGGAGGACCTCGCGGAAATGCCGCTGGGCGAAGTTCTCGATCAAATCCGGGCAGCCGAGCGCGGTGATTCGGAGCACAAGCGTTGGCCCCGCTACAAAACCCACGACGACCAGGCGATCGCGAGGCTGTGCACGTAACTGGGCCGGATAACGAAAGAAGCCCCGCAGCGTGTGCTGCGGGGCTTCTTTCGAAGAGGGATGGCCAGGGGCGGGGTCGAACCGCCGACCTACCGCTTTTCAGGCGGTCGCTCGTACCAACTGAGCTACCTGGCCATGAAACAAGAAAGCGACCCAGACGGGACTCGAACCCGCGACCTTCGCCGTGACAGGGCGACGCGCTAACCAACTGCGCCACTGGGCCTTGCTCTTGCAGATCTTACCTTACTACTTCTACTACTTGTTACTGCGTGCCCCCAACGGGATTCGAACCCGCGCGACCGCCTTGAAAGGGCGGGATCCTAGGCCGCTAGATGATGGGGACTAGCTGGTCTCTGGAAGCATCGTAAGCATATGGCATAGGTCCGCGCACCTCCAAAACGGGGGTGTCACTTACGTCCTGACCTGCCCAAACCACCTCGAAGCCAGGATCGACCAGATCGACAAATGCCTGCTCACGGCCCAACCGGCCCGTCAGCGGTGTTTTGTGATCCAGACAACTTCCACGACGAAGCTGCGACGCACGGCAGCACGTGCCCGAGAACTTCGCGGATCCGAGCCGGGAAGTCGGCGCACGCCGTCGTCGCCGACGAGATCAACCGGGCACCGAGCGCGGCCCCGCACAACGTCCGCGCCACGGCATCGGGATCGACACCGGCACGCAGATCGCCGCGCTCGCCGGCCTCGGCCACGTAACCCGCGATCAGCTTCTCCCACATGATGTGCGTGGTGGGCACGCCCGGATAGCCGACCTCGCGATCAGCGGCGAGCCGTACGCCCGCACGCAGCACGATGTCCGCGGCCATCCGGTCGGCCGACTCGGCGAACATGCCGTGCAGAGCGCTCAACGGGTCGACGCCCCGCGCGCGCCAGGTCTCGCGAACCTGGGCCCACAGGTCGCTCTGCCGTTCGATCAACGCGTCGGCGACCGCTTCCTTGGAAGCGAAGTGGAAGTAGAACGCGCCCTTGGTCAGCCCGGCACGTGCGAGCACGGCGGTCAGCGACGTGCGCTCGTAGCCGAGCCGGTCGAACTCCTCCGCCGCGGCGTGGAGTATCGCCTCACGTGTCGCGTACGCCCGATCCTGCTGGGGCATGGGTCAAGGTTAGCCGTTGCCGCTAAAGAGACCGGTGGGTATGTTTCGAGATGCGGCCCTGTCCTGCAGACGCGCTCCGGGGGGTGCGCGTCTGGAGTCAGGGCCGCCCTCGCGTACGCATCACTTCACCGCTGCACAGGGGGCGCTCCGCCGTCCTCGCCCGGTGACAGGCCCAGCATGTCGAGCAGCATCCTGCAGTCCTCGGTGCCCAGGGCGCTCCGTGCGACGGCGAGCCTCGCCCGGTGAACCTGATCGTCGGAGATCCGCGAGGGTTCTCCGCTGCGCTGGGCCGGCACGTTCGGCCCGCCCTGACGCGACATGCCGTCGTCTTGTGTGAACAGGAACTTCCGTACTTCCAGCGACCCGCTCATGAGTGCCCTCCCCGACTTGAGGTTGGCGCGAGGCTAAGCGACCTGGGACAACGGCCGCAGCCCCCCGCAGAGTGATTCCACCGCCACCCAGCGTTACTTTCTGTACAGGTGCGGCGCCTGTCTGGTGGGGATCTCGCCAAGGGAAGATGGACCGATGACTGATCCCACGCCGGAGCCTTCCCCCGATGCAGAGGCCCAAAACGCCGGACAGATACCGCCCGCGGTCGACCCCCAGGAGATCCTGAAGGCCATCAGCGGCATCAACATGGACGCGATCGAGGCCGACATCGAGTCGTCGTTCGGCGCGCGGATGGCCGAGCTCGACAAGATGCTCGAGGGTCTCGACGACCTGGTCAACAAGATCGAGTCGGACATCCAGAACCTGGACCAGCCGAAACCTGACGGTCCTCAGTAGACCGTTTACCCCAGGGGGGTATGATCGGTGTCCCGCACCCAGAGGAAGGGACCCCGATGTCCGTCTCCACCACCTACACCGTCACCGGCATGACCTGCGGTCACTGCGTCAGCTCCGTGAAGGAGGAGCTGGGCGAGGTCGCCGGCGTCACGGGCGTCGACGTCGTCCTGGAGACCGGCGCGGTGACCGTGACCAGCGACCGCGAGCTGGACCGCGCCGAGGTCGTCGCGGCCGTCAGCGAGGCCGGGTACCAGGTCGCCTGATGACCACGACCGAGCCCCGCCACGTCGAGCTCAGCATCAGCGGCATGACGTGCGCCTCCTGTGCGCGGCGCGTCGAACGCAAGCTGAACAAGCTCGACGGCGTCTCCGCCACGGTGAACTACGCGACCGAGAAGGCCAGCGTCCAGTTCCCGGACAACCTGCGCGTCGACGACCTGGTCTCGACCGTGCGCGCGGCGGGGTACGACGCGGAGGAGCCCACGCCCGAGGTCGCCGAGGACTCGGGCGACCTGGGGCTTCGCTTCGCGCTGGCGGCGGTGCTCGGCGTGCCGGTGATCGCGTTCTCGATGGTCCCGGCGTGGCAGTTCCCCACCTGGCAGTGGGTGTCGCTGGCGCTCGCCAGCGTGGTCGTGTGGGTCTGCGGCTGGCCGTTCCACCGTGCAGCCGCCGTCAACGCACGGCACGGCGCCAGCACGATGGACACCCTCGTCTCGATGGGCGTCACGGTCTCGTACCTCTGGTCGCTCTACGCGCTGGTGTTCGGCACGGCCGGGACGATCGGCATGCGGCACGAGTTCAGCCTGCTGCCGCGGCCGGTGGGCTCCGGGGACATCTACCTGGAGGTCGCGGTCGGCGTGACCGTGTTCCTGCTGCTCGGCCGCTGGCTGGAGGCCCGGTCCAAGCGCAGCGCGGGTGCGGCCCTGCGGTCACTGCTCGCATTGGGCGCCAAGGACGTCTCGGTGCTACGCGACGGCGTGGAGACCCGCGTACCCATCGGCCAGCTCCGGGTCGGCGAACGGTTCGTGGTCCGTCCGGGTGAGCGGATCGCCACGGATGGCCTAGTGGTCGAGGGCAGCTCCGCGGTGGACCGCTCGATGGTCACCGGCGAGTCGGTGCCCGTCGAGGTCGGTGCCGGCGATTCCGTCGTGGGCGGGACGGTCAACGCGGGTGGCCGGTTGGTCGTTTCCGCGACTTCTGTTGGTTCGGACACCCAGCTGGCGCACATGGCGCGGCTCGTCGAGCAGGCGCAGACCGGCAAGGCCGAGGTGCAACGCCTGGCCGACCGGGTGTCGTCCGTGTTCGTCCCGGTCGTCGTGGTGATCGCACTGGCGGCGTTCGGCGCGTGGCTGCTCGCCGGGCGGCCGGTCGAGTTCGCGGTGACGACGGCGGTGGCCGTGCTCGTGATCGCGTGTCCATGCGCGCTGGGACTGGCGACGCCGACGGCGTTGCTCGTGGGCACCGGCCGCGGCGCCCAGCTCGGGATCCTGGTGAAGGGTCCGGAGGTGCTGGAGTCGACGCGGCGGGTGGACACCGTGGTGCTGGACAAGACCGGCACCGTCACCACCGGCCGACTGACGCTCGTCGACGTGGTCCCCGCGGACGGCGTGGAGCGGGACGAGGTGCTGCGGTTCGCGGCGGCCGTCGAGAACGCGTCCGAACACCCGATCGCCGCGGCGATCGTGCGCGAGGTGCCCGACCTCCTGCCGGTGTCGGACTTCGTTTCCACGGACGGTGTGGGCGTCAGCGGAGTGGTCGAAGGTCGACGCGTTGTCGTCGGGCGACTGCGGAACGTTTCGCTGCCAATGGAGCTGACTGAGGCTCTGGTTGCACACGCGACTCGAACCGTTGTCGCGGTTTCCTTTGATGACAAGGTTGTCGGAATCGTTGTCGTGGCGGACGTCGTGAAAACCACGTCTGCACAAGCGATACGTTCGTTGCGCGAACTCGGTTTGCGGCCTGTGCTGCTCACCGGTGACAACGCTGACGTGGCCGCCGCGGTGGCTGCGGAGGTCGGCATCGACGACGTGATCGCCGACGTGCTGCCCGCCGAGAAAGTCGCCGCGGTGCGGAATCTCCAGGCACAGGGCCGAGTTGTGGCGATGGTCGGTGACGGCGTGAACGACGCGCCTGCGCTCGCGGCCGCAGATCTGGGGCTGGCCATGGGAACTGGCACGGACGTCGCGATCGAGGCGAGCGACCTGACGCTCGTGCGCGGCGACCTGCGCGTGGCGGCGGACGCGATTCGGTTGTCCCGCAAGACTTTGGGCACGATCAAGGGGAATCTGTTCTGGGCGTTCGCCTACAACGTCGCTGGACTTCCACTCGCGGCGCTGGGGTTGCTGAACCCCATGATCGCGGGTGCCGCGATGGCTTTCAGCAGCGTGTTCGTTGTTACCAACAGCTTGCGACTACGGGGATTCCGTCCATCGGCAACTTAAGAATCTCGCTGGCACCTCTCCCCAACAGGCTTGTGTGCGTGCAACAATCCAAACAGCTGACACACCCCCGGTCAGCGCCTGTGGAGATCCCCTCCGGCCCCCGCGTTCCTCCCCCTGGCGCGGGGGCCTCTCCATGCCCACGGTGAGTAGACCGGCACCACACCTTGGGGTGACTCAGGTCACAGGGGTTTGGCTTCCGTGACCGAGCCGTTATCGTGTGCCGGTGCCTATCGGATCCCTCGGACGCTCCAAGTCCGGCCGTCACCGTCCAGCGGACGAACCGCAGGAGACGTTGCCCGACGAGGAGCTGACCTCTTACCTGGCAGCGCTGGCCCCCGACTCGGACAACGAGACGACCGCCTCGGGCTTCGGCAACGCGCAGGTGTACCAGCTGCGGCTGCAGCTCATGGCCAACGAGCAGCTCAAGGAGCTCGCCGCGGAGCGTCAGACCTCCCCGCAGGCGCTCGCCACGGAGTGGGTCATGCAGCGACTGGAGTGGGAAGCGCGCCAGCGCGGCCACTAGCAAACCCGTGAACCAAGAAGGACCCTCGGCCGAGCCCGGCCGAGGGTCCTTCTCACGTGCGACTAGATTTGCGGCGAATCAGACCGCACGGACGTTCTGGGCCTGCGGGCCCTTGGTGCCCTGGCCGACTTCGAACTCCACGCGCTGGTTCTCCTCCAGGGTCCGGAAGCCCTGACCCTGGATCTCCGAGTAGTGGACGAAGACGTCTGCGCCGCCGTTGTCCTGGGCGATGAAGCCGAAGCCCTTCTCGGAGTTGAACCACTTGACAGTGCCCTGTGCCATGTACCTGCCTCCATCGCAGGAAAGCTTGGGGTTGCACCGTGCAACCCCGGCCGTCCCGGGGGCGGTCAGTGCGCTCGTGAGAGCGCGCAGCACGCCCGCGTGTCGTTCCGCGAGCGTGTGAAGCACGAACACAGAAACCACGGCCTGCGTGCGTCAGCCTAACGTGTGATGCGTCATAGCACTACAGGTCATTACCGGCCAGTCGGCTGCCTCAATAGGAGGAAACCCGCTGGTCCGGGTGGGTGATCGCGTTCTCTCATGCAACTTGTCAGTACCCCTGCGCGTCTCTTGTGCGTTGTCCGAGGGGATCTTGGGGAGAGCACGTGATTCGGCCGCTGATCTTGGCTGTACTACTGGGTTTGACCGCTTGCAGTGCCGCGCCCGACGCACCGTCGGCGCCGACCGCTCCGGTCGTTGACGAGAAGCCCAAGGCGGCACTCACCGTGACGCCGGCGTCGGGTGAAGGGATCAGCCCGGCCGGGCCGTTTGAGGTCGGAGTGACAGGGGGTGCACTGACCGCAGTCGCACTGACCAACGCCGAGGGCAAGGCCGTCAAGGGGGAACTGACGGCCGACCGGTGGGTCGCCACCGAGGACCTGGGCTACGACAAGGTCTACACGTGGTCCGGTTCGGCGAAGGGCCAGGACGGTGCGGAGGTGCCCGTCAGCGGTTCGTTCCGCACGCTCAAGCCGCAGCGCCTCACGAACGTGTCGGCGAACGTCGGTGACCACGAGACCTACGGCATCGCGATGCCGATCAAGATGACGTTCAGCGCGCCGGTGCAGGACAAGGCCTCCGTGCAGAAGGCCATGACCGTCACGACGTCCGTGCCCACCGAGGGCGCGTGGGCGTGGCTGTCCGACACCGAGGCGCACTGGCGCCCGCGCGAGTACTGGAAGCCGAACACCGAGGTGTCCGTCGACGTCAACGTGTACGGGGTGCCGTTCGGGGGCGGCGCCTACGGGTCGAACGACCTGCACGTGCAGTTCAAGATCGCGGATCGCGCGCTGGTGGCCAAGGCCAACACGAAGACGCACCGGTTCGAGATCTACCGCGACGGCGTGCTGCTGCACGACTTCCCGGCGTCGTACGGCAAGGCGGACGAGGCGATGTCGACGACCCGGTCCGGAACCCACGTGGTGATGGCGAAGTGGGCCAAGCGGCCGATGGTGAGCCAGTACTTCGGGTACAACGTCGAGGTCATGTGGGCGGTGCAGATCTCCGGCAACGGCGAGTTCGTGCACGAGAACAACAAGACGATCCCCAAGCAGGGCAAGGAGAACGTCTCGCACGGCTGCGCGAACCTGTCCGAGGCCAGGGCGAAGATCTTCTACGACCTCACGATCGCGGGCGACCCGGTCGAGGTCGTGGGTACCGCGATCACGCTCGGTCCGGAAGACCGCGACTACTGGGACTGGGCACTGGACTGGGCGGCCTGGACCGCCAAGTCCGCCGTGAAGGGTTAGGCCTTCTCGGTGATCTGGGGTGGCTGCGGGATCTCGTAACCCGACGGACCGACGTTGCGTTCGAGGGCCCGCTTCCACTCACCGCTCGAAATCATCTTCTCGATGGCCTCGTTGACGGCGTCCCGCGACTTGTTGTCCCCCTTCGGCACGCCGATGCCGTAGCGCTCCTTGGAGAACGGCTTGCCGACGAGCTTGAGCAACTCGGGGTTCTCGGCGGCGAACCCGGCGAGGATGACCTCGTCGGTGGTGACGGCGTCGACGTTGCCGGCCATCAGCGCGATCACGCAGTCGGAGTACTGGCCGTACTCGACGATCTGCACGCCCTGGGCGTAGTCGCTCTTCACCTTCTGCGCGGACGTGGATCCCTTGACCGAGCACAGCTTGCGGCCGTTCAGGGTCTCCGGACCCTGGACGGACTGCTCGGTGAAGCGGACCAGCATGCCCTGGCCGGTCTCGAAGTACGGGCCGGCGAACGCGACCTTCTGCTTGCGGGCGTCGGTGATCGAGTAGGAGGCGACGATCAGGTCGGCCTCGCCGTTCTCGAGCATCGACTCGCGGGCCGCGCCGCGGGCCTCCTTGAACGTGATACCGCTTTCCTTCACCCCGAGCTCGTTCGCCACGTACTTGGCGACGTCCACGTCGAAGCCGACGTACCGGCCGTCCAGGCGCTTCTGGCTCATGCCCGGCTGGTCGTAGCGGATGCCGATGGTCAGCTTGCCGCTGTCAGCACGTCCGATGACTGTGCTGGTGTCACCGCTCCCACAGGCGGTGGCGAACACCGCTACGGCAGTCAGGAGCGCGGCACGACGGATCACAACAGGCCTTCCGAAGGGTTGTTCGAGATTCGTGCGCAATGCTACGGACCTGCCGCGATGATCAACTGTGATGTATGACAACTAGGGCAGCCGGGCCCTACTGGGTGTCACACTCCGGCCCTCCCGCGCGATCGCCCTGCGGATGTGCCCTGGTGGGACCAGTCGGCGCAGCCCAGGTGGGATCAGCAGAGCCGTCCGGCGCAACATCCGCAGCCGAAGGGTCGCGTTCCGATACGGCGCATGGCCGTGCAGATCTATTGCCCAATCGGGCAGCACCGAGTACGCGAGGTGGCCGACCAGCACTTTGTAGACGGGCATGGCGTGGCGCAGAACACCCTGAGTGGCCGGTCCGTGCAGGAAGTCGTAGATCAACTCGGAGTCGGCGGTCCTGCGCAGGATCGGCCGGACGGTCTCGAAGTACTCCTCCATTTCTCTGCGCGACCCCGGCACTTCGTCCGCGTGCAGGCCCACGAGCGTCGCGGCGAACCGTTGCTCTGCGTAATACCGGTCCTTTTGCCGGTCCGTTAACTCATAACCGGCGCGGTTGAGAACCGTCTCGAAGCTGTAGACCTCGGAGCAATGCACCCAGAGCAGCAACTCCGGCTCGTCGACCCGGAACGTCCTGCCGTCGACCACCCCGCGCAGGCCGCGGTGGGTGGCTCGCACCCGCGCCGCGGCCGCTTCGATCGCCTCGTCGGTGCCGTAGACGCCGAGTCCGACGAAGTCCGCCGTGCGCCGCAGCCGTCCGAACGGGTCGGTCTTGAAGTTGGAGTTCTGCACGACGCCCGCGACCGCTTTCGGGTGCAGGGCCTGCAGGTAGAGGCTCGAGATGCCGGCGACCCACATCATCGGGTCGGCGTACATCTGCCAGCTCACGGAGTTCGGGTCGTTCGGTTCGAGCATGCGGACATCGTCTCGTCTCGCGAAGATGATGGCCATGGACCTGGACCAGGCACGGGAAGTGCTCCGCAGCCAACACCGCGCGGTGTTCTGCGCACTCAAGTCGGACGGCACGCCGGCCATGTCGCCGGTGCTCGTCGCGTTGGACGACAACGGTGATGTGCTCGTCTCCACGCGAGCTACGGCCTACAAGACCAAGCAAGTCCAGCGCGATCCGGCCGTCTCGCTGTGCGTGCTGCCGGACAGCTTCTTCGGGCGGTGGATCCAGATCAACGGCACCGCGACGGTCGTGCCGTTGCCGGACGCCATGGACCTGCTGGTCCAGTACTACCGGACGATCTCCGGCGAGCACCCCGACTGGAACGACTACCGTGCGGCGATGGAACGTGAGCAGCGGGTGGTGCTGCGCATCACGCTGACCGGGGCGGGACCGGACAGGACGGGGTGATTCTCGGGTCCGCCCGTAACACCGTTAGCGGGAGCAACGATTTCACGCGGACGGCGGCTACCGGGCAGGCGGAACCTGGGGAGCGAAAGCGATGACTGGTGTCAGACGCCGCGGCTACTTGGCTGCCGCGGTGGCGGTGATGGGTGCTGCCCTGGTGGCGGCGTTCTTCGCGGCCCCTCCGGACAAACCGGTGGACATCCGCCTGGTGGCGCCGCCACCACCGGCACCCGAGACCGTCACCGCCACCGCCGAAACGACCGTTTCCGCTGTCGGTCCGGTGGTGCTCACCACCTCCCCGCCGCCGCCACCGGTACCTGCCCGGCCCCTGCCGCGTCAGTCGCCGGCGCCGACCACGTCGTCGGTGCCCACGACGGCGTCCAAGCCGCGCGGCCTCCTCGACTTCCTGCGCTGCGACTACAAGTACTTCGACGGCGACGAGATCGAACGCTGCCTGCCGTGGCCGCTCACGCCGAAAGAGCTGTGCCAGTACGTGGAGGACCACCAACTGGACCTGGTCGACGTGCGCGACCGCAACGGCCGTGAGCTCGACGAGCTCGACTTCGACTGCGACTAGCCCTTGAGTTCGGCCAGTTGGCGCAGGTTCGCCTCCGCTCTGGTGCCGAGCAGCTGGGCCTCACCGAGGTAGTGGTCGTCGATCAACGCCTCGACCTCGGCGTCGTTCATCGCCGGGACGATCCTCGCCGCCATCCGGTTCATGTTGCGGTAGCTGCCCTGCAACAGGAACTCCCCGCCGCTCGCCGCCGACGCGATGTACTCCTGGTTGACCTTGAGCACGACCTCCTGGATCCGTTGCAGCTTGCGGACCACGGACAGCATCCGGTCGAGCTCGACGGTTTCGTACTCGTGCCTGATGCTCTCGCCGTTCGCCAGGCGCACCAACGGTTCCACGTCGACGCCGCCCAGGGTCGGGTTGGAGCCGGACGCGTTCTCCAGGTAGCTCAACGCAAACAGGGCGTCGCGACCGGACAGCACGTCGCCGAGGTTCCACACGTCCGCGCGGTTCGCGAGCATGTCCGGAACCCTGAAGGCACGGCCCGTCTCGGTGTACGGGTTGCCCGCCATCGACACGGCGAACCGCTTGCCCCGCAGGTCGAACGTGCGTGTCTCGCCGTCCCAGACGCCGTCAACGCGTCGTTGTGCGTCGCACAGCGAGATGAACTTCTGCAGCAGCTCAGGTGATGTGTGCTGGATGTCGTCGAGGTGCAGCAGAACGTTGCTGCCCAGGGCGAACGCGAAGTTGATCCGCTCGACCTCCTGGCGTGCGGTGGCATTTGGTGCCTCCTCCGGGTCGAGCGAGGTGACGCCGCTGCCCAGCGCCGGGCCGTTGACCTTGACGAACACCATGCCCAGGCGGTTCGCGACGTACTCCATCAGCGTCGTCTTGCCGTAGCCGGGCGGGGAGATCAGCATCAGCAGGCCCGTGCCGTCGTTGAGCTGCTTCGCGAGGTTGTCGCCGATCAACGGCAGGTAGACCTCGTTCAGCAACCTGTTGCGCACGAACGTGTTCAGCACCGCGGGGCGGTAGTCGTCGAGCCTGAGCCGCCGGCGTTCCTCGGCGAGCAGCTCGTCGCGCTGGCGCTGGTACGCCCGGAACGCCGGGACCTGCTCCGCGCGGAAGTTCCGCAGCCTGGTCAGGGTCTCGTCCAGGCGGAGCTCCATGGACTGGTTGCTGACGCGCGGGTGTGTGCCGAGCAGACCGGTGACCGACTCGGTCAGCGCGGCGCTGGAGTCGTACCGGGGCAGGTCGGTGAGCAGGACCGCGACCACCTCGGGGAGCTCGGGGCAGGTCTCGTCGCCGAGGAACGCGTTCAGCCACGCCTCGATCAGGTCGCGGTCGTGCAGCTCCTCGGTGACGACCGCGCGGAACCTGTCGATCACCGTGCGGGCGGCCTTGCTGGTGACGAATCCCTTGGGCTCGCAGGCGAGTTCCTCGAACAGGTACTCCGCAGCCAGGCCGTCGATGCCGAACTGCTCGGTCAGCTCCGGAATGCCGTGCGTACCACCGAAGATCGTGCGGGCGCGGGCCAGCGACTCGGCCTTGCGCGTCCACACCTCACGTTGGTCCGCCGACTGCTCGGACCAGAAGATCTGGGCTGCGGCGCGCGTGGCGGGCGGGTACCTCAGCAGCCCGGCACCGGCGTGAAGTCGTTGCAGGACAGCGAGAATCTTCGCGGCGTCGTGGTCGTGGACGCCCTTCTCGTAGCCCTCGTCGTAGCGTTCCGCGGCCGCGTTGGCCACGTCGTCGCGGCCCTCCGCGAGCAGGCAGCCGGCGAGGTGCTCCGACCGGTAGACGTCCTGGGTCTCGGAAACCAGCAACTGGTCCCAGAACTGACGTGTGTGCTCGAAGCCCGAGACCTCGCTGCGGTAGTCGGTACCGGTGACCGCGTAGAACAACCGGCCGTCGCGCGGCACCAGGGTGAGGTTCATCGGCTCGGTCGTCACCGGGAAGCGGTGACGACCGAGCACGATCGACGCGCCGTCGTACAGATCGGCCCGGTCGCGCAGTGCCCGGCCTCCCTCTTGCCGGGCATCGCGCAGACTCGCGTCGAGCTCGTCCGCCCGCACGTCACCGAGCTCGCGCAGCTCGGCCGCGACGTTGCGGACCTTGGCGACCATGGGATCGCCGGCGAAGTACGTGTTGATCTCGTCGGTCGAGGTGAGCTTCCCGAGGCGACGGCGGATCGTACCGAGCACGCGTTCGGCCGACTGCACCAGCCGGTCGGCTTTGCGCGCCCGTTCGTCGAGCAACGTCTGCTTGCGCGCGGAGAACGCCTCGTAGACGTCCGTGCGCTTGGCCCCGATCTGCGCCAGGAAGTCGTCGAACTCGCCGAACCGCGACTCCAGGTTCTCGAGCTGCAGCAGCAACCGGCCGAGCTGGTCGTCGCAGCGCTGCGGGGTGTCGGCGACCGACAGCGCGCCGGTGATGGCCTGGCCGAGCAGCGCGAACTCGGCGGCGAACTCGGCTCTGCCCTCGGCGTTCGCGAGCTGGGCCCTGCGACCGTCCACAGTGGCCCGGGCCCGGTTCACCGCGGCCAGGACCTCGCCGATGCTCGCCAGGATCGCCGTGCGGGTGGTCGTGTCGGCGGCATCGAGCGTGCTGACGACCTCGGTCAGCACCTCCAGACCGGTCTGCTGCTGCGCGAGCCGTTCGCGCAGCGGCTTGGCCTCGGCCGCGGTCTTCAGCTCCGCGGCCGCGATCTGCTCGATCTCCTCGTGGTACTGGGCGAACGCGCCCTCGCCGCTGAGGAAAGCGACGGCCCTGCGCGCACTGGCACCCAGTTCCTCGACGAGCTCGGCTTCGCGCCGGTCGATCTCCTCGACGTCGACGTACCTGAGGTCCTTGAGGGTGATCAGCCGGCCCTGCGCGGACCGCAGATCGGCGAGCAGGCGGACCCACTCGTCGGCGCTCCTCGGTGCCGCCGACCTGGCCAGCCTGATCAGCGAGGCGAGCTTCTCCGAGGCTGTGTGGAGCTGCTCGGCGGCGTGCTCGGTGAGCTTGCGGACGGCCTCGAACTCGTCCAGCACCTGTTCGGCGGTGGCGCGGACGGCCAGCACGTCGTCCCTGAGCCCCAGCTCGGCGAGCCAGTGCACGCTGTCGATCACCCTGGTGCACAACGCGATCAGGCCTTCGAACACCGGGGCGCTCGGGGTCATCTCGGCGGCCATCCTGGTCACCGACAGGCAGTCCGAGATGCCGCGGACCAGTTCGGCGTTGCCGATGCGGGCCAGCGGTCCGGTCTCCTCGGGGAGCACCTCGTCCGCCACGAACGGGGTGCGCCAGACCTGCATCGGGTGCACGCGAACGGGTTCGGGGCTGGTCTCGCGGAAGACGACCAGCGTGCCGTCGGGGAAGAGCGAGTAGCCGTGGCACGTGATCGGTGTGGCGACTTCCTTGCGGATCACGTTGTAGGGCAACAGCAAGCTGCGGCCCTCGCGGCGGGCGTGGTAGACGAACAGCACGTCCTCGCCGTTCGCCGACCGGATGACCCGCTCGAACTCCAGCTCGTCGGTGTCGACGTCGAAGGTCTTGTCCGCACCCGTGACGAGGTAGTAGCCGCCCGGGAAGATGATCCCCTGGTCTTCTGGGAGTCGTTGGCACGCCTGGCCGATGCCGTCGAGCCTGGCGACGGTCTTGGTGCGGGTGTTGAAGACCAGGTGCCGCCAGACCGTCTCGTTGTACGGGCGGATCCTGAGCAGGATCAACGGGCCGACGCGGGCGTAGTGCACGTCGGCGTCCGCGAGGCTCTGCAACGGCTCGTCGACGGGCTCCTCGTAGATGCCCTGGCCGACCTCGGTGTTGTTCTCGATCTTGACGGTCAGCGTGCCGCCGACCGTCTCGACGAAGACCTCGTTCTCGATCGCGATGTGCGGGTGCCGGCCGAGCACGTGCTGGTCGCGGGTGGTCTCCACCCAGTTGACGTCGTGCGAGGGCGGGAACACGTGGTCGCGGTCGCCGCGGTTGTCGAGGTAGGTGACCGTGCCGTCGACCGCGATGTCCCAGCGCAGCACGCGGATGTCCTCGATCCGCGCGCCGGTCTGGAACACCGCGAGCAGCCGTGCCTCCACGATCCGCAGCTGCAGCAGCCTGGTCTCGCGGTAGTAGCGGTAGAGCTCGGCGAAGTCGTTGCGGAACCTCGGATCGTGCAGGAACTCCGCGTCGATCGTGCCGAAGTCCTTGCCGTGGACCGCGAAGACGTCGTCCACCGTCGTCTCGGGCTTGAGGCCGAGGAACACGTTGTAGCCGAACAGCATCGTCTCGCCGATCGGCACGATGTCGCGTGGCACGCAGTTGTTCTCGGTGCGGATGCGTTCGGTGGCAACGAGTTCGAGGGCAGTGCTGCCGAACGTCTCGACGCGCTTTGCGTTCAGCGCCTCGGTGCTCCGGGCGAGCCCGCTGGCCTGTTCGGCCAGCCGGGCTCGCAGCACCTCGTAGGTGCCGGCGTCGAGCTGGGTCATGCGTTCTGCCCGTTGACCTTGGCCATCTGAGTCAGGGCCAGGGCAGCGGCCAGGTTCTGCGCGTCACCGGTGGTGAACGAGCTGAGGATCTTGGTCAGGTCCTCCGGGAAGTTCGCCGTCCCGTCCATCCACTTGGCGCCCAACGCCTGCACGACGTCGGAGCTGCCGACGAACCCGTCGACCTGCTTGCCCGCGGTGATCGCGTTCGCGATCTTGTCGAAGAACATCGTGTCGCCACCGATGATGTCGATGTCGGCCTTCTCCAGCCCGGCCGCGAGGACCATGGCCTGGGCCTCGGCGACCTGGCGCTGCACATCGATGCCCTTGAGCCGGATCTCCTTCTCCGCCTCCAGGCGCAGTCGGTACTCCTCGTGCTCGCGGGTGGCGCTGTCGAGCGCGGCCATCGCCTCCGCTTTGTGCGACAAGCCTTCCGCCTCGCCCTTGAGGCGCTCCTTGATGCCCTCGGCGTCGGCGAGCGCCTTCTCGCGGTCGACGACGGCCTCGGCGCGACCGATCTTCTCGATGGCGTCGGCGTCGCGTTCCTTGACCTGGACGTTCGCCAGCCCCGCCGCGGCGGTCTCGGCCTGGACGCCCTCGGCGAGCCGGATCTTGGCGCGGGCGTCGAGGTCGGCGGCCTGCTGGCGCGACTCGGCGAGCACGACGACCTCGCGGGCCTTGTGCTGCGCGGCCTGTTCCGCGGCCTCGGCGGCCTTGATGTCCTTGACCAGCGACTGCTGCGCCTCGGCCTCCGCCATGATCACGATCTGCTGGCGCTCGCGCTCGGCCTCCTCGACCGCACGCAGGCGCTTGATGTTCTCCTCCTGCTCGGCGACGGTCTTCTCCACCGCGACCCGCTCGCGCACCAGGTCGGCGATGGCGCGACGCTCGTGCTCGAGCTCCTTGTCCTTCTCGATCATGCGCAGCGCGGTCTCGCGTTCGCGGGCGATGACCTCCAGCATCCGGTCCTTCTCGATGCGCTCGGTCTCGACGGCGATCACCCGCTCGCGGTTCTTCTCCGCCACGGCGATCTCGCGGGCCTTGTTCTCGGTCTGGATGCCGAGCTGCTCTTCGGTGCGGATGAACGCGGTGTTGGCCTTGAGCCGCTCCTCGGCCTGGACCTTCTGGGTCTCCGCCTCCTGCTGCGCGCGGGCGGTCTCGATCTCGCGCTTCTGCCTGATCTCCGCGTCCGCCTGCCTGCGCTCCAGCTCGAGGATCGCCTCACGCGCGCTGACGTTCTGGCGCGTGATCTCCTTCTCCTCGTTGCGGGTGAACTCGTTGGTCTTGACGTGCTCGATCGCGGTCAGCTCGGTGATCTTGCGAATGCCCTGCGCGTCCAGGATGTTCGCCGGGTCGAGCTGCTTGAGCGGCGTCTGCTCCAGGTAGTCGATGGCCGCGTCCTCGAGGCTGTAGCCGTTGAGGTCGGTGCCGATGACCTGGACGATCCGGTCGCGGAACTCGTCGCGGTGGGTGTAGAGGTCGACGAAGTCGAGCTGCTTGCCGACGGTCTTGAGCGCCTCGGAGAACTTGGCGTTGAACAGCTCCTGCAGCGTGGCCTCGTGGCTCGCGCGTTCGGTGCCGATCGCCTGCGCGACCTTGATGACGTCCTCGACGGTCTTGTTGACCCGCACGAAGAACGTGATGCGGATGTCCGCGCGGATGTTGTCCTTGCAGATCAGGCCCTCGTTGCCGGCTCTGCGGATCTCGATGGTCTTCACCGAGATGTCCATCGTCTCGCATCTGTGCAGGACCGGGAGGACCACGGTGCCGGTGAAGGTCACGTCGACCTTGCGCATCTTCGAGACGATCAGCGCCTTGCCCTGCTCGCACTTCTTGAACAGCCTGCTCAGCGTGATCGTCGCCAAGATCAGCACGACCACGACCACCGCGATCAGCACGAGCAATCCCGTGGAAATCGCACCCATGTCAGCCCCCTGTGGTGATGTCCACGACCCAGAAGAACTCGCCTTCGGCGTCGTAGTCGAAGATCAGCGCGGTCTGTCCCGCCTTCAGTTCAGTGCTCTGCGCGGCGCGCACCTGCACGACAGCCGTGCCACCGTCGTCCGCGGTGACCTCGGCCTGCCCGTAGTTCTCGGTGACCCGCGCCGTCCGCACGATCGCCGTGCGGCCGACGAAGTCGTTGCGGGACGCGGGTTTCTCCGGCTTGGTCCAGTTCCGCACCGGGATGCTGAGGATCTTCGTGAGCAACGCGCCGATGAGCAGCGCGCCGGCGAGCACGACGTACCGGAGCTTGCCCTCCGGCGTCAGCACCGTGCCGACCAGCGCGGCGAACCACGTGATCACGATGAACATCGAGATGGAGATCGGCAGTACCGGGGCGTGCAGGTGGTCCATGCCGACCAGCGCTGCCGTGAGCCAGTACGCCAGCACCACGAGCACCAGAAAGCTGAACAGCACGGTCGGAAACGCCAGCGCCGCGGCCACGAACTCGGTCATCATCGCCCCCCTTCTCGCAGTATGAATGTCTGGCGGGCGGAATATGTTGAGTTCGCTGGAATGATCGACGTCACTCGATCGTTGACGTGATCATGGACATGGGGGTTCAGGGACTGAACATGGGCGACACGATCGCCCCCGCCGAGACTCTCCGGCTGGCTTCCCTTGTGGAGTCACTCGGTTACCGTTCGTGGTGGGCCGCCGAGCACGTGGTGCTGCCGAGCCCGAAGGCCGACCCGTCGCCGTCCGAGCCGGACACTCCGCTGCTCGATCCGCTCGTGGGTTTGAGCTTCGTCGCCGCGGTCACCACCCGGCTGGAGCTGGGCACCGGCATCGTGATCCTCCCGCAGCGCAACCCGGTCGTGCTCGCGAAGCAGGTGGCGTCGCTCGACGTGCTGAGCAGCGGCCGGTTCACGCTCGGCGTCGGCGCGGGTTACCTGACCCAGGAGCTGACCGCGGTCGGCGTGCCGCTCGCGGACCGCGGCCGCCGGACGGACGAGTACATCGACGCGATGCGGGCGTTGTGGCACTCACCCGCGCCGGCGTACGACGGCAAGTACGTGTCGTTCAGCGGCGTGGACGCCCACCCGCGCCCGGCCAACGCCCGGATCGCCGTCGGCGGAGCGTCGGACGGGGCCCTGCGGCGGGCGTTGACGCGTGGGAACGCGTGGATCGGCGTCGGCACGCCCGAGGAGACCGCGGCGAACCTGAAGAGGTTGCGCAGGTTGTCCGCCATGACGGAGCGGTCGGACTCGCTCGGCGCGTTGGAGATCAACGTCGTGGCCACGGCCGCGCTGGACGCCTCGGTGGTGCGGCAGTACGAGGACCTCGGCGTCGACCAGCTGATCGTGTTCCCGTCGTCGATCGACATGCCGCTCGACGAGGCACTGGCGCAGCTGATCACGTTGCGGTAGGTAGCCTGAACGGCCGTGATCCCCGTCGTCGTGCTCGCCGGCTTCCTCGGCTCCGGCAAGACCACCCTGCTCAACCACCTGCTGCGCACGTCGGGCGGCACGCGGATCGGCGTCGTGGTGAACGACTTCGGGCGGATCAACATCGACGCGTTCGCGGTGTCGGCGCAGGTCGACTCGATGGTGTCGCTGTCGAACGGCTGCCTGTGCTGCGCGGTGGACGGCACCGAGCTGGATTCCATGCTGGTCAAGCTCGCTTCGGCCGACCTGGACGTCATCGTGATCGAGGCGTCCGGGTTGGCCGAGCCGGCGGCGCTGGTCCGGCTGGTGCTGCAGGCGCCAGGGGTGTCGTACGGCGGGCTGATCTACGTGGTGGACGCCGTCGAGTTCGCCGCGGTGCCGCACCTGGACCGTTCACTCGCGTTGGCTGATCTGGTGGTGCTGAACAAGGTCGACCGAGTGGCTGAGTTGCCGTCGTTGCCCTGTTCCGTGCCGGTGTTGCCTGTTTCCTTCGGGCGGATCGATCCCTCGTTGCTGTTCGAGGTGCGGCCGCCGGACCTGGGACCTCGGCAGTTGTCGTTCGACGACCTCGAAGATCACTCTTCGCACGCCCACGCTTCGTACGACAGCGTGACGTTCGAGAGCGATGAGCCTCTTCATCCCAAGCTGTTCATGGACTTCTTGGGTGCCCGGCCTGAGGGCTTGTTCCGCGCCAAGGGTTTTGTGCGCTTTCCGGGTGGCACGTTCATGCTGCACACCGTTGGCGCCTACGTCTCGTTCACCCCGGTCGACGACGCCCCGACGCAGCTGGTGCTGATCGGGGCGGGCATCGATCCGGACTCGTTGACCGACTGGCTGCTGGCGTGCGTCGCGGACGGACCGGTCACCGAGCAGGACATGCTCTGGGTGCTCCGGTACGCCCGCGACTGATCACTTCTTGCAGAGCGCCGTGTCGATCACGTCGAACATCTGCTGGAACGTCCTGGCCTGATCGCTCGTCGTGCCGGGGAGCGCGGTGAGCGTGATCGCCGCTTCCCTGCGGTCGGTCGCCCCACCGAGCGACGCCCAGCCGTGGATCGAGCCGCCGTGGCCCCAGTAGACGCCGCCGCAGCTCAGCTTGGTGCTCTCCAGGCCGAGCCCGGCCGCGGTCCTGTCGTCGATCGGCACGGTCTTGCGCATCTCGTCGAGCTGCTTCTGGGGAAGCAGTCCGCCGCTGAGCAGGGTCTTGTAGAACTTGGCGACGTCTTGTGGCGTGGAGATCATCGCGCCCGCGGCCCACGCCGACGACGGGTCGAGCTCCGTCGCGTCGACCACCTTCGACTTCGGGTCTGCCAAGTCGCTCAACGCATACGCCCTGGCGTGCTTGCCCCTGATGGTCCGCTCGCCCTGCTTCGGCCAGTAGGTGTCCTTGAGCTTGGCGCGGTCGATGACGCGTTGCCCGACCACTTCCGCGACCGGCCGCCCGGTCACCTTCTGGATCATCAGGCCGGCGACGACGTAGTTCGTGTTGCTGTACTCCCACCGCTCGCCCGGCTGGAACGACGGCTCGTTCCTGAACGCGACGTCCAGCAGGTCGTGCGGCTCGAAGTGCACGTCGCGGATGTCGCCGATCTTCGTGACGCCGATGCCCCGCGGGTAGTCCGGCAGACCGCTGGTGTGCTGCAGGATCTGCCTGACGGTGATGCGGTTGTCCTTGATCCGCGGCACGTACTTGCCGACCGGCCCGTCCAGCTCGATCTTGCCTTCCGCCACGAGCTGCAACGTCGTGACTGCCACGAACGACTTGGTGATGCTGCCGATGCGCACCCGGCCGTTCGTCGGCGCGTTGCCCTTCGCGTAGTTGTGCCCGTTGGCATGCGCTTCGACGCCAGGCGTGCCGTCCTTGACGATCTGGTCCAGCTGCTGGGGAATCAGCAGCGCTACGGCGGCCACCGCCGCTGTGATCATCACTTGGCACCGCACAGCGCGGAGTCCACAGTGGCCAGAACGGCCTCGTGCGCCTTCATCGCTTGCTCGGGCGTGTCCTGGAACGTGCCGGGAAGTGCCGTGACGGCAACGGAGAACGCCCTGCCGTTCGCGGTGACCCCACCGCGCGTCTCGTACCCGTGGATGTCACCGCCGTGGCCCCAGTACCTGCCGCCACAGGTGAGCGGCGAGCTGGCGATGCCGAGCCCGTACTCAGCGCCCGGCCACATCTCGCCCTTCGTGTCCACCGTCTTGCGCATCTCGTCGATCTGCTTCTGCGGCAACAGGTCTCCGTTGAGCAGCGCGCGGAAGAAGGTGTTGAGGTCCTTCGTGGTGGAGATGATCTGCCCGGCGGCCCAGCCCCACGACGGGTCGAGCTCGGTGACGTCCTCCACGCCGTTGCTGGTCCTGGCGTATCCGTGCGGGTGCTTGCCCTGGATCGTCTGGTCGCCCTGCGTCGGCCAGTAGGTGTCCTTGAGCCCGAGCTTCCTGATGATCCGCTGGTCGACGTTCTCCGCAACCGGCCGACCGGTCACCTTCTGGATCAACAGCCCCAGCAGCACGTAGTTCGTGTTGCTGTACTTGAACTTCTCACCCGGCTGGTTCGTCGGCTCGTGCGCGTTCGCGATGTCCAGCAACTCGCGCGGCTCGAAGTACCGGTGCCGCACCTCCTCGAACTTGTCCAGCCCCATGTAGTTCGTGTAGTTCGCGAGCCCACTGGTGTGGTTGAGCAGCTGCCGCACGGTGATCCGGTCGTCGTTGATGCTCTTCGGCAGGTACTTCGTGATCGGCGCGTCCAGGTCGACCTTGTTCTCTGCGTTGAGCTGCAGGACAACCGCCGCCACGAACGACTTGGTGTTCGAACCCACTCGAACCACACCGTTCTTGGGCACCGGAACGTGCTTGTTCAGCTCGGCCGTGCCCTTGCTGTGAGACGTCGTCCTGCCGTTGGCCTCGGTGGTCGTCGACAACGCGGCCGGAAACCTGTGCTGCTTGACCAGTCCGTCGAGCTGCTTCTCCGTGCCCACGGCCGGCGCGGCCATGGCCGTCCCGCTGCACAACATGGCCGCCGCCAACACGCCTACCAGCATTTTCTTCATTCTGTGCCTCCCCGTTCCGGTTAGGCACAAGGTTTTCAACTCTGGTCGCCCGGCACAGTCACGCACGCTGCCGTTGCTCAGGTGGAGCAGGCTCTACCGTTCCGCCGCCCAGCGCCGCTGGTCCGCCGGGAACGGGCTCGACCAGGTGGCGTCCGCGCTCGTCCACTTCGCGTTGGAGACCGCCCCTGCCGGTTTGCGGGCGATGACGACGATGTTGAACGGGCGAAACGCCTCCACCGCCATGATCTCCAGGCCCACGTGGTCCACCAGCTCGATCAGCAGCGCGGTGTCGAAGACGTGGTGGTGCAGGCCGCGGGTGGCCAGGTTGTCGGCGCACCGCTTCGCGAATTCCTCCGGGCTGCCGGCTTCGGGATCGCGAGCCAGGTCGTGCAGGGCCAGGACCTCCGGCACGTGCGTGGTGTCGGTCTCCGGCATCCTCTGCTCGAAGTCCTCGATCATGTGCGCCAACGTGGTGACCGGCCGGTTCCGATCGAAGGTGCCGTTCAGGTGCGGGACGACGAGCACCAGCGTCCCCTGCTCCTTGAGCACCCGAATCCACTCGGACATCGCCAGGATCGGGTTGGCGGTGTGCTCGACGACGTGCGAGGAGAGCACGAAGTCGTAGGTCCCGTCGGCGATCATGCTCAGATCAGTGGCCTCGGCGACGTACTGGACACCGGGCTCGTGCTGCTCGTCGTAGCGGAACGTGGCGCCCTCGACAATCGAGCCTTCCCAAAGCGTCTGGGCGCTGAAGTTGCAATTGTCGATCCGAGCGGCGTCGGGATAGACAGGCACGAGGTTGCCACCCCTGAACCAGCGGGTCGGCCCACCGATCTCCAGGCCGACCTTGTCGCGGAAGAGGTGCCGGGCGCTGTCGTAATACGACATCTGGGCCGGAAAGAAGCGATCGTGCACGACCGTGATCAGGCCGCTCACGCCGTCGTTCTTCAGCTTCGCCAGCACCGCCTTGATCATCGCGAACCTCACCCGATCGGCCCGGTTGCCATGCTAACGGCGGGCGCGCGGGACCGCCGTGCGTGGACATCGCGCGTGGACCACGTGGGCTCATGCACTCGGCCGCGGCTTCAGCCTGTGTTCGCCGGACGAACACTGAGGTTCACTTCGTCCTGGCCCTCGTTCGGTGGCAATGCGGCGCAGCCGTCGCGGCAGTCGAGCGCCGTGTCCAGCAATCTGTGGTGGTCCCGCTGGCGCCCGCAGGGAGCTGCTGGACGACTCCGCTCCACAGGTGGACCGGGTGGCTGAGGTGAGGCCGGGGCAGGCCCGAGCAGGACAAGACCGAAGGCCCTGAACAGGGCGAACAGAGCGGGCCGCCGGATGCCGCTGCTCAAGAAGTCAGGGAGCAAAGCGCTGCCGAGGATCATCTCGGACTCCTCGACAATGCACCCCGCCACCCCTGGGGCGTCGCCGAAGGTCATCGCGCCGAGTGCGAACGGGCTGACTCGCGGGCCGGATCGGCCCAGCGCGACGTGGTGAACGAGTGGCATCCCTTGGCTCCTTGGAGTGTCCTGGTGTGTTCTCCGATGGAAGCCTTTGCAAGGCGGTCGGCGGTACGTTGATCGGCGCTCGGTCTTGCCTGATCCTCCCGATGCGGTGCTTGGGGTCGTTGGGGCCGGGCGGGGCGTCAATGGTGACGTTGGGCAACCCGTGCGACAGGCGCGGGCCACGATCGGTAGGCTCTCCCGTCGAGGGCTGCTAGCTCAATTGGCAGAGCAGGAGACTTTTAATCTTCGGGTTCAGGGTTCGAGTCCCTGGCGGCCCACCAAACCCCCAGGTCACAGGCCTGGGGGTTTCGCTTTGGCGGACCCACCCCTCACTTAACCCTCACAAAACTGCTGGTCATTCAACTTTGCCGTCACCAGCTTGATCGTCTTTGGGCTCTCCGAGCGCCCCTTCCAGAGCGTCCGCAGCCCTCCGACCGACCGTCTTGCGACCCATGTAGGTGTCCTGCGTCATCGACGGTCGCGCGTGGCCGAGTTGGTCCGCGACCTGCCGCGCAGAGAGCCCCGAATCATCGAGGATGGTCGCCGCCGTCTTCCGGAAGACGTGCGAGGTGACCCACGCGAACTCGTCCCCGCCCCGCGCATTCCGGAGGTCCTTCCGGGTGTTGGACGGGTCACGCAGCCCGCCGAGCGCATCCGGGAAGATCGGCCCGCTCGGGAAGCTGGTGGCCTTGTGCCTCCGTCGCAGCATGTCGAGCGCCCACTGAGGCAGCAGGAGGGTGCGCTCACCAGCCTCCGTCTTGGTCGACTTCCGGATCAGCCCGACGCCCTTGACCCGGATGACCGTGTAGTTCACGGCGACTGTGCCGGCCTCGAAGTCGACGTCCTCCCAGTAGACGGCCAACGCCTCACCGATGCGGACGCCCGTGGCCATCATGAAGCGCGATAGGTCAGGCAGGTCCCGCTTCACGGCCTTTGGATCGGACTCCAGCATCTCCAGCCAGAGAATCCGCTCCTCCAGCGTGAGCGCCCGCGGACTCTTCTTACGCCCAGCCTCCAGAGGCTCCACCTCCCTGACCGGGTTCGTGTCCAGCGCCTTGTCCCTTACGGCGATCCGCAGAGCCCCCGAGATCACCGAGCGAGCAGTCTTGGCCGTGTCCACGCTGATCGACCGCCACAACGCGCTCAGAAAGGCGTCGATCCGCGCCACCGACATCTCATGAATCCGCAGCTCACCGAGGCCAGGCAGAACGTGCCGATCCATGATGCTTCGGTACGTGTCCACGCTGCTCGGCGAACGTTTCCCAGCGTCAGCGAGCGCCTGGAACTTCGTGAACCATTGAGCCAAGGCCTCCTTGAACCGGCTGTCTCGGGTCAACGAGTTACCGGACGGTCCCTTGCGTTCGGCGAGAGCCTTCTTGAGGCTTCGTTCTGCCGCCGTCTTGGTCTTGGCCCACCGCTCCACCGGCCGCGTCTTACGGTCGTAGTCGCGATACTTCGTAGTCGCACGCCAGCCTGAATCCGTTTGATAGCAACGAATCGCGCCATACGTGCCGATGTCGAGCGGAGGACGTGCCATCAGGCCGCCTCCTCAAGCAGGTGCTCGAACCAGCTCCGTACCTCGGACGGCAGGTACCTCAGGTGCTTGCCTACGCGCCTCGCAGGCGGGCCGTAGTTCTTCGTTCGCCAGCCATAGAGCGTGTGGATCGGGACGTTCAAGAAGAGTGCGACGTCGCCGACTGTCCACAGTGGCTCAAACTGTTGTGCGTCCATGCTGTTCTCCCCCTAGATCAAGCAGCTTCCGGTGTTGCCGAACTCCTCGGCGGTCCGGCGGATGCGAGCAGCGCGGCCGTGTACTCGGCCTTCCACCTGCGGCGCTCTGCGACGGCGCTCAGAAGCAGGTGTGCCCGTGGCGGCACGTTCGGGTCACCAGGCTGGACGTTGTTCCAGACGAGGCGTTGAGGCTGGTCATCGGGCTTGATCCCGACATCGGCCAGCAGTTGCCGAACGAACGCCTTGCGATCGTGCTTGTGGTCCGCGAGCGACTTCCCCGACCACTTCCGCGACACCAAGACCCGCCGCCCAGCAACACCGAGCGTGGTCCGCTTGTGCGCCTTCCCCTTGCACTTCCCCGGCACCGTCGACAGCCGAGCCCCACGAGGCTGGACGCCGTAGAGCAGCCACAGCCCGCATTGCGGCGAGCAGGGCGTGACCGCGAGCTCAGCGCAGAGGCGTTCAGCGTGGTCTTCTTGCCGGGCCGTCTGCGCCTCGAAGCACTCGTTGATGCTCTTGGTGAGGTACTTCGTCAGGTAGCCGATGTGACGGCCGGCTTCCTCAGTGCCACCGAGGATGCCCTTGGAGTGCACCTGCACCCCGAACCGCGCCACGTGTGCCGGTCGCTCAACCTCATCGAGGGCTTCTTCCCAGGTAGGCAAGGCCCTTCGCGTCTGCGGATCAACGAAGCCCTTGGCCCGCACGTCCCACACCGGCAGGTTGTCGCCGTTGTACTTGATCTCGTCGTGCGCAGGCCACCAGACCTGGTGATAGGTGGCTTCAGCGACCGCCCGCAGCTCTGCACGGGAGATGCTTCCTCGGACCGCCGCGTGCCAGTGCGGAGCGAGCCGCCGCTGTGGTTCGACGGCAGAGAAGTACTGGACCTCCCAACCGACACAGCGCCGAAGGTTCTGCACGAACCGGTCCAGCAACGCCGCGAAGTGCACGGCATCCCGAGCAGCACGGCGGTAGTCGTACCGCGAGGGATCGACGGGCGTGCCGTCGCTACGAACCTTGCCGTAGCTGTCGAGCGTCAGCGTGAGGAACGTCGAGGGCTGGTACTTGCCGCCGAAGACCTTGCCAACGGTGCGCTTGCTGACCGGCCGACGAGGCAGGTTCGGGGCGTCCTGGCGCCGCCTGGTCGACCGCTTCCGCGCAGCCTTGAGCGGAACCTCCAGCGAGGGGAGTGAGCCGCGGACTCCGAGTTGCCGAAGTTCTGCGTCGACCTCCGCGACCTCCTCCCGCACCTCCTCCGCGCCAACCTCGTCACCCTCATCGAGGGCCAGGCGGAAGGCCTTGACCAGGTCAGCCCGGTACCCAGTCAGTTCCCGCTGATCGTTGCTCGGAGCGTTCTGCGTGAAGTCCGGTTCGTCGGTCAGATGCCATCCCTCCCGGCACTGCGCCATCCGCAGACGCCGGTTCTTCTCCGCGCATGTAGGGCAGACGCTCGCGACCGTCGAGCCGCATGGCACGGGCACGATGTCCACGCGGCCGGTGTCGAGGTCGATCCGTTCCTTGGCCAACGGTCGGACACAGACACCGTGTTCTTCGGCGACAGCGCGAGCTACGTCGAGCGCGGCCGGCTCCTTCATCCGCTCCGAGCGGTTCAGGTACTCGGTCATGCCGCTGCACTCCCCTCGGACCGTTCGGGGAGCTCGTGCACAGTGGCCGGGGCGAGGTAGACAGCCAACTCGACCAGGTCCGCGTCCGTGACGTGGAAGGCCCTCGCGCGTTCCGGTTCGCGCTGCCCGTCCTCCTTGAGCCAGGCGACACCGGGCGTGTTCTCGCTGATCTCGTGAGCAGCCGCGCCGCGTTGCCGAACGCCGTCGCCCAGCACCATGTCCACCTGCACCGGCTCGTCCAGGCGCAGCGCAACACGGGTCGTGAAGAGGTGCCGGAAGGCGACAACTTCCTTGCGCGGGTCTTGGACCAGGCCGACGACGGCATAGCCGGGTGCACGACCTTGCGAGGTGATCGTCTGAACAGCGCGGGCGGCGCGTTCGCGGAGGTTCCTGTCCGGCTGGTAGGCAATCAGGTCCGCCAGCTCATCCACGATCAGGACCGTGAACGGCTCACCTGTGTTGCGCGCCCAGAGCCGCCGAATGCCCCGGTACCGAGAGGCGCGTTCCTTGACCTCTGCTGCGGTTTCTTCAAGCAGGGCAACAGCTTCTGGACCATTGTCGTAGATGACCTTCTCGAACGCGTCCGGACACTGGCCCAGTTCCATGCCGCCCTTCGGATCGATCCCGACGAGCCGGACCATGCCGGCTTTGATGGCCGGAGCCAGCTGCCAGACGATCGACCAGAGCACCGAACCCTTGCCCGCGCCAGGCACACCCACCACGAGCACCTGCGAGCCGAGCAGCTTCAGCCGCCAGGCCTTCCCGGTCTCGGTCCGGCCGACAACTACCCGCTTGAGGTCGACCTCTCCGACGTCGGCGAGCGGTGGCACGGCAACCGGACGCGACAGCGGGTCAGCGTGGATGAAGTCGAGCTCAAGCCATCGAGGCTTCAGCACCCGCACGCGACATGACCGCGCGTTGAAGGAGTGCGCCAGGTTGTCCCGCCGGGCTTCCCACTGCACCGGCGACTGCGCCGGGATCATCCGCACCCGAACCTTGTCCCGCCAGCCTTCAGACCGGACGCGGCGCAGCTTCGGGAGGTACTCCTTCCCGCAGACTTCCTTGGTCAGCTCAGCAAGTCGCATCACGGTCCGCCACTGCGGCACGTAGACCGTGAGCCGCCGCCACTCAGTCAGCAGCCAGTACCAGCCGTGCCGCCGAAACGAGCCCCTGTCGAGGCCGTACCAAACGATCAAGGCGCACACGAGCGACAGCAGAGCGAGCACCAGCGGAGAAAGCCCGAACTGGCGATAGCCGACGTAGCCGCCCAGGCCGAGCGTCATCGTGACCGGATAGTGCACGGCGAGGATCACGGACTTCACTGCAAGGCGGACGATCAGCCACAGCAGTGCGAGCGGCGCGAGTACAACCTTGACCCAGCCGGGAAGCCATACCCACCAAGGAAACTGGGGACGTGCACCCTCGAACGGCGCAGGGTCGATCCAGCGGTTTCCGTTCATCGCGCACCGCCCGCGCACTTGACGCACTGAAAGACGCTGCCGACGCTCGGGATACGTCCAACGGGAAGGAACGCACCTGTTCCCGCGGAGCACTGCGCCTTGCAGGTCAGGCACTCGAACCCTTCAGCCTGTGCGGCGGTGAGTTCCAACGTCTCCAAAGCGCCGCCGTCGAGCATGACGACATAGCTGGAGACGGTCTGCTTGCTGGAGATCATGCGATCCCACAGCAGTTGTTTCGTGGCCCTGTCTGGCGCAGGAATGCGCTCAGGCTCTACGCTCATCGTTGTTCACTCCCAGTTGGGTGGACAACGCAGGAGCGGCGAGGTTGGTAGCCGGGTTCCGCTCCTGCGTCTCACGTTCTCGTTGCGCCGCAACAAGGTGTGCGGCATCGCCACGTGACCCAACGGAGTCACGCGTTCTGTCTAAACAGGACTGGCTAGCGCTTGGGGGCCGGGATTTCCTCCCCCTTCTCGCGCTCACGGTTGGCCCAATAGAGGGCTTCGTGGTGGTGGCTGCGATCGGTCTCAGCGACTCGCGCGTACACAGCGGCCGAGCGGAGGTAGTAGTCCCGCAGCACCGCAGGCGCGGCCTTGGGGTTGGGCATGAGCTTGCTCAGCACGTCGTGTGCCTCGCTCAGCGTCATTACCTTCTCCGCGACGCCCCAGCTCATAGCGTCAACTGCGGACATCGTCAGCCTCCTCCGCGAGCGTGTGCCGCCCGCCCTGGCGAGCCGCCGACGCTTGAAGCGCCCGCCAAGCCTGGTCAAGTACGTCCCGCAGCTGGGGCACGACGTCCCGGTCGATCACGAGCACGGCCGGGAACGCATTGCCGAGACGAATCTCGATCCGGTCGGCGAACGGCATCGCGAGCGGACGCATCGGCACATCGGCGGTCACATGGACGCGCACCATGTCCGGCATCACGCCGCCTTAGCGGCAGGCTTGCTGACGACCGGCTTCATGCCGGACGCCCGCAGGCTGTACCCGAGCTTCGCCCGGCACCGGTGACGCTCACCAGCGTGTGTGGCGCGGCAGCCCTTGTCATCGATCCACGGCGTGACCGTCAGCCCCTCGAACAGCACGGGCCGGACGTCCGTACCTGGGATTGCCTCCGGTGGCACCGGCTGGTGAGGCGCGGAGATCTTCACGGTGACCACCGCGTCCGTCTTGCGCTCGGCCGCCTGGTCGATCACCAGCACGGACCACACAAGGAGTCCGGTCTCCTTGTCCTTCTCCTGCTCCACCGGCAGACCCTTCGCCCGCTCGTCGGCGGACTGGAACTTGAGCACGGGCTCAACGCCCATCACGAGCGCGCCCCTGGGAAACACGAAGTCGTGACCCGCAGGGAGCCTGCTCCCACCTGTGATCGCCATCGTGGCTCTCCTGTCGTTTGCGTCGTCCAGGCTCGTTGCCTGAAGTTCTCGACGACTACGACTTTCGGCTGAAAACCGGGACGTCAGCACCGCATGGCAGGACATCTATAGACGTCCCCAGTAACGTAAGACGTCCCTAACGTCCCCAAGGACGTCCTTCAGGAAGCGATCATGGCGAACGAACGACTACGAGACGCGTTGCTACGCAACGGACTCACATACGAGCAGGTATCCAAGGCCACGGGCGTCGATCAGAAGACCGTCGAACGCTGGATCACGAAGGGCCGGGCGCCGTACCCGCGCCACCGCAACACCATCGCGTCCATGGTCAAAGAGACCGAGACATACCTCTGGCCGGACGCAGTTGCCGCCGAAAGGAAGGCCGAGATCACCGAGTCCGAGGTGGTCAAGCTCTACCCGCACCGGAACACGATCCCCGCGGACCTGTGGGACCACCTCATCACGAACGCCACGCAGCATGTGGAGGTGCTGGTGCACGCCGGCATCTTCCTGGTGGAGCGGCCGACGTTCATGCGCGACCTCGCCAACAAGGCTGCGAAGGGTGCCCGCATCCGCCTGATCTTCGGCGATCCGGCCAGCCGCGAAGTCGCCAAGCGCAGCGACGAAGAGCAGCTGGGCAAGGGCACGCTCGGGTCACGCATCCGCAATGCGCTGGCGTTCTACCGCCCGCTGGTGGACGTTGACGGAGTTGAGATGCGCTTCCACAAGACGACGCTCTACAACTCGATCTTCCGCTTCGATGACGAGATGGTCGTCAACACCCATGTCTACGGCTTCCAAGCCGCACACGCTCCAGCGCTGCACCTGCGTCGGCTAGCTGCGGGCGATCTCTTCGAGACCTACTCTGAGAGCTTCGAGCACGTCTGGAACCTGTCCAAGCCAGCAACATTCTAGGGAGCCACATGGCCCGCGTGGACTACTTCCACGACCCGAACGCACCCAAAGCCAACAGCCTTCGTCCTGCAGTCAGCGCATTTGTGCAAGATCAAACTGGGCGGATTCTCATGATCCGCAGGACCGACAACGATTTGTACGCCATTCCTGGAGGGCAGCAGGAAGTCGGCGAGACGTTGACTCAGTCCGCAATCAGAGAAGTAGAGGAAGAAACAGGAATCAATGTCGCAGTAACAGGACTTGTCGGCCTATACTCCAACCCTGAACACGTCATTAAATACGACGACGGCGAGATTAGACAAGAGTTCTCAATCTGCTTCAAGGCGACACCAACAGGCGGCCAAATACGAGTCAGCGACGAATCCAAAGAGGTCGTATGGGCTAACACCGCCGAGCTTGCCCACTTGAACATTCATCCATCAATCCGGCTTCGCATCGACCACGCCCTAGCAGGTAGATCAGAACCCTATTTTACCTAGCCAATCAAGAGGAACTAATCGGCAGATGTCACTTGAAGACAAGCTCATCAGCTGGACGGGTCCATCGAGCCAAACTGAGCAGGAAAAGCAAGACCGCACCGAACGAATGATCCGTCAAGCGATTGAAAACCATGAACCTTTCGAAAACTGCAGTCTAAAAGTATACGCGAAGGGATCGTACGCAAATAATACCAACGTGAGGTCCGACAGCGACGTCGACGTCGCGGTCCAATGCACAGATGTCACCTACTGGGAGGAGGCGAAGCCCGGGACACATCCTACGACAACGAGCCCGTACGCGGGAATTTGGACGCCAGCAAAGCTCAGGTCCGAGCTCGGAATCGCACTAAGAAAGAAGTTTCCTGGCCAGGTAGACAGCACAGGCTCCACTGCTTTTAGAGTAAATTCTGGCAGCGCCCGCGTAGACGCAGATGTAGTGCCGTGCTTCGACTATAAGTACTACCTCTCACGCGAGAACTACCGGCCCGGGTCAAAGGTCTTCAAGAAAGATGGCCGCAGCATCGTAAACTACCCCGCACAGCAGCTGACGGAAGGTCGCACTAAAAATGGGAATACAAGTAGCTTCTACAAGCAAGCCGTTCGCATCCTCAAGCGCACCGAGAACGCAATGGTTCTCGCAAATTCCCACCGGGAGGTGCCATCCTTCTTTGTTGAGTGCCTAACGTATAACTGTCCGGACTCCCTATTCATGGGCAACACCTGGAGCGACACCATCCGCAGCCTGCTACTGCACATGTGGGAAACTCTGCAAGGCAACGACGAACCCACAGTAAGCGCAAACCGCTGGGTCGAAGTAAGCCGGTGCAAGTATCTATTTCACAAAGACCAAGCCTGGAGTCGGGCCGACGGCAGAGATTTCGCCAAAGCCGCATGGAACTACCTGGGGTACTCATGACGAAAAACGTCGTTATCCGCACAGTCGTCGGCGTCGCAGTCTTAGTATTCGTCGTGGGCGCCTGGATCAAAAGCGGACAGTTGGATCTAGGTTGGCTAAAGTACTTCTCGATCGCTGTTCTAACCGCAACTGCCGTGCTAGCCCTCTGGGATATTTGGCTGTGGCGACTGGATATCATCCAGCTCATCCCCGGAGTTCCGCGCTCCGTAAGAGGGACCTGGCAGGGTACTCTGACGTCGTTCTGGGTTGACCCTGAGACAGACAAAAGTCCAGATCCCAAGACCGTATACCTTGTAGTACGTCAGTCTTCGTCGCATGTCTCGGTTACACTGCTAACCAACGAGTCTAGGTCGACTTCCTCACTAGCCGCCGTTTCCGAGGTCGACGGAACATCTCAACTTACCTATCTTTACCTGAATAGACCTGATGCAAGGTTTGAGCACCGAAGCCGTATACACCATGGTTCGACCGCGCTAATCGCATCCGGAAATAAGAAGCAGCGGCGACTAAAGGGGCGGTATTGGACAGACCGAGACACCAAAGGTGAGCTGGATTTCACCAAGCACAACACCCAAATAGTTGACGACTTCGACGAGGCGGGCACACTTTTCAAATAGTGACTACTCGGCCGCGATGAAGTTGACGGGTACCTAGAGATACATCCACCTTGCCGTCACCTCAGGCCAAGTGAGAACTCCGTCTCCTACCCTCCGAACGGCTCGAATACCTCCGTCTTCGGAAGCAACAAATGCGATTACCTGTGGAAGGCTCCATGCAAACCTGAAAGCCGCCCGGTGCCGAGTTCCAAACGACTCAACCGACACTGAGTGTGCACTACGACCTTCAGCGTCATCACATATGGAAATTGTGCGCATCACAGGCGCAGACGCCGTGACTTCAGCACCAAAACCCACAATCTCAAATCTATCGGTCATAACTATAGCGCCATCAACACCACACAACGATGCAGCGAAGCGAATTGCGTCACCCATAACCTCACTAACTCCATCCCTCTTCGAAGAGAGGACCTTAACGTTCCGATAGTCGGAAACCCTGATGTTTTCCTTAGAGTTCCACAGGTTAGAGTTGGCGCCGAAGTACTCTTTATGAAGGACCAGGTCGTCTATCATAATTTGCCAAATTCGATCGTCGCTGATCCGATACTTGGTAGACACGACCGTATTCCACGGGTGCGCAACGTCGTTCCACTCATGAGGGATCATGAGCAGAGTTCCACCGTGTCCGCGAGATTCCATGCCGAGAAGAATGCGCTCCAAGACGATTGTGTAACACCTTCTCGGCCAGCCGTCATCCGTCTCAGAAAACCGCTCGATCCCGAGCCGATCGCACACCGCAGAATAACAAGAACTGCGAGCAGGGTCGAGAAACTCGCCGATGGGCCCTGCGTACAAGGCGTCACCACCAGGAAGGATGATCTCGCCGGCGCGTAGAGTTGCAACCACATCGCCCCCGTGTGACACAGCTATGTGACCCGGCTCATTGGATGTGATAGTCAGAGCATTAGGAGGCGGGCTACCTCCACTCTTTTCATGTCGCATGAAGTTGACCCAGGATGAACCGACGTCGAGAAGGCCCCAAATTCTCAATGAATCGACCCCGTCTTCTTCACTATGCCTCTCGACACCAATCATCGTCTGCGACGGATCAGTAGCGGGGGCTAGACGGCGTACGTGAGCTGCATCAAATGGCAAACAGGCGCCAAACTTGACCGACTTCCTTATTGGCGTCAAGTAGTTATGATGATCCGAGCGTCGGTCCATATAGGTGCTATCAACAAAAATCACTTGAAAGCGTGTCGGACGCCTCTCATCATAAGTCAGGCTCGCTTGAAAGGCGACGTCCAGCAACTTATTCAAGGTATTCTTGTCTGGCAACGGTACGGCTTTGTCAGCACGGAAGAACGATTTACGCCAACTCTTGCGGACCTGCACCGCCAACGCGGCTGGATACACCGACACGAGCCCACCCTTCGTACCAACCGTTCGCACGGACCATGTCGAGCTCCGTTGAGAGTCTGTTACTGCAGAATTGTGCTCTACAGGATCAAGGCGCCGCCGCTGGCGGGCGTGCGGTCTGGCGCTGCACCAGCATCCATCCCGGCACTCCCGGCATCCGCTTCGCTGCGCCGGTCGGCCGTGCGGCGCTGCGCGCCGGACCCCAGGCGCCAGCTGACGCCCCACCCGATCCGAGCCTGATTCGTCCCCAGCTCCCTACGAGCGCCAGCGCAGTCACCACAGGCGGGCTGTGCACGGCGCTCGACTGCCGCGACGGCTGCGCCGCCTTGCCACCGATCAGGCCCCAGACGAATCCGCGGGAACGCTCGACGACCACCAAGCCGATCCAGCCCCGACGCCGCGAGCATGACAACGGCCGGCGACGCCGCGTCAAGGCTGGAATGAGTACCTTGACCCAACGCCACCGGCCGCGTTCGAAGCTCAGTGTCGGGATGATGGCAGGGGTGCGGGCGGGCCCCAAAGGACCAAGATCAACCCACACTTAACTCTCACAAAACGACGACAAACGTCGAGATGCGACTGTCCACAGTGCTCAGATCAATGCCACATACGTGCAGGTAGTGAGCACTGTCGAGGAAGATCGACGAACAACGCCAAGCGAAGGCTCTTACTCTTCGGGTTCAGGGTTCGAGTCCCTGGCGGCCCACCAAGTTAGCCATTGTGCGAACCACTGCGTTCGGGGTCGTATCCGCTGGCAGGGCGGGTGCGACCCCGTCGTTGTTACGGGGTGGGGGATGCGGAAACGAGGACGAGCCGGTCCAGGCCGGCGATGGTGATTGCTGGCGACCAGGGCTTCAACGATGCGGACCAGGTGGGCGCGGTGGCGGCGGCGAGTGCGCAGCGTGAAGGCGTTCAGGAGTAGACAACCGCACGCTCGCGGATCAGGTCCCACAAGCTGACGTCCAGTTCGGCGAAGACGAGCAGTTCGTCGACCGATTGGAAGGGGATGGAGCGCTGGCTGCGGGCACGCTCGATCTGTCTCGCTGCGCGGTCATCAATTCCGCAGTAGTGCGCGATGACGGATGGCGGCGCGGTGTTGATGTCCACCAGACCACCGTCGTCGTACTGCCGTGGCAGATCCGGCCGGCCGATCCGGAGGTCCCGTGCAAGTGCCGGATCACGTGCGACGAGCGCACGAGCTTCTTCTCTTCTAGCCCGCCACATCAGCGCAGCGGCGACCGCTGGGTCCGTGGCCCACGGCTGTGGCGGTTGCGAAGGAGCCTGGATGGGGTGGGGCAGCCCGTAGACGTCCCGCCGGATGCCACTGAGCTGGATACATGCCGCCACCATGATCGCGATAGCGACGAGACCGCCGATTGTGCTGCGTATGTCCGTAGTGGATGCCGCAGGCTGATCCTGTGATGGCGGCATGATGATCATCAACGCGACCGTGGCCGCTGCGTAAAGCGCGGTCCACCACCAGAGTGACGGTCTCCGCAACCGGTGAGCGGCGTGCGCGAAGGGCACAGCAGCGAAAACGCCAGCGCTTACGATCACCAGGACGAAGTACCACGTGCCGCGTGCGCGACGAGGAAGACTCATGTCTGCGGGCCTTTCAGGCCAGGGCCGATCCATCTGCTGACCTATCGCCAGTGGTGACCCCGGAGTTTCACGCTGACGAAGGTTGTTGGCCGCAGGACTGCCACCGTGTGCGGCGTGAGCGAAGCTGTTGAGCGGGTCGACGAGCACGACCAGGTTCTCGGCGTGGTGGACCGGAGTGAGGCGATTCATCACGCGTGGCTTCATCGGATCGCGACAATCGCGTGTCGTGACGCTGATGGGCGGATCCTGGTTCACCGCCGACCGGGATGACGTCCGCCTGTTCCCGGGACAACTGAACTGGAGGTTCGGCGGCGCTGTCGAGGTTGCCGAGTCGTATGAAGACGCTGCCGCTCGGCAGTCGGCGGGTACCGCGCCTTGTCGTGAGGTTCGATGCGAAATCGCGTGCGGGCGCGGCTGCGCGGCAAGTACGGTGCGCGAGACCAAAGGGGGGTCGGCATGACCAAGTTGAACCAGATCATCGCGGTGGAGAAGAGTGTCAAAGGGGGCACGCTTCGGGACCTCACCGACGCGCATCACGGGTTGCAGAAGCCTGCGTTGCTGGCCGGTATCTCCCGGACGTACCAGCCGAAGGACGAGGACGGCGAGGTGTTGCCGCCGGAGTCCACTCGCGTGCAGGTCAAGGCCGAGGACGTGTTGCGGAAGACCGCCGCTGTGATGACTCGGCTCTTCGACGTCACGGCTACCAAGGACTGGGCCAACTGCGTTGCGAAGGCTGATGTCGTGGTCGACGGGCAGGCGTTGCTGCGCGACGTGCCCGTGTCGTACCTGCTCTTTCTCGAGAAGCAGCTGACTGACTTGCACACCTTCGTGAAAAAGCTGCCCCTGCTGGACGCGGCCGAGGACTGGAACTTCGACGAGTCCGCCGACTACTGGCGCACTGAGCAGGTCCGCACCATCCGCACCAAGAAGGTGCCGCGCAACCACGTCAAGGCCGAGGCCACGGAGAAGCACCCGGCGCAGGTCGAGGTGTACTACGAGGACATTCCGGTGGGTTACTGGACCACGGTGAAGTTCTCCGGTGCCCTGCCTGCTCGGCGGGTGAACGAACTCGTCGACCGGGTGGAGAAGCTGCAGCACGCGGTGAAGTTCGCCCGGGAGGAAGCCAACAACCTGGAGATCACCGACCAGCGTGTCGGTGACGTGGTCTTCGACTACCTGTTCCGGTAACGTCGACAGACTCCCCCGCTGGAGCGCGGGGGTGCGCTCCCACTTGGGAGCGTGAAAGCTGAAGCTGAAACGTCAGCCTGAACCACTCGGTCACAGGTGGGGGTTCGAATCCCTCTCCCGGCACCATCACGCCGGGATAGCCCAAATTGGCAGAGGCAGCCGGGATCAAGCTCAGACTCTCGCTCCAGGTTCAGCATTTCCGCCGATCACCAGATCGCCCGAGTACGGACAAGACTCGCTGAGGTGCAGGTTCGAATCCTGCTGGCCGCTCTGCCCATGCGGCCGTAGCTCAACGGAAGAGCGCGGCGACCTAAGGACTGATCCGGCTCTTAAAAGTCGCTGGTGTGTGCAAATGGGCGGCCAAGCGGGGCCCCGGACTGGACATGTCCGGGGCCCCACCCGCGATCAGGCGACGGTGCCCACCGGGCGGATCGTGATCTCCAGGCCTTCTGTTGTGCTGGTGCGGTCATCACTGCTCCACCGCCGGGGCGATCATGTTCGAGCAGGACACGGTGGTGTATTCGCCTTTGGCCGTGTTGTTGGCGACGACGTGGCCGTCGACGGTGATGGTGCACGAGATCGACTCGCCTTGACCGTTGGTCGCCATGACCTGGGCCACGCTGAGACCTGGTCCCGAGGAGACGGTCAGTTCTTTGCGCCACGGCAGGCTGACGGCTTCGGCCTTCTCCGTCTTGTTCGTCCCTTCCACGGCGAACCTGATCTCGGGCGATCTGCCTCCTGAACCGGTGACCTCGTAGACGATCGTGTGGGTGTCCGGGACGGGAGCGGGATCCGTGCCGGACACCCAGACGGCCGCGCCGACGGCTACGACCGCGGCCAGCCCGGCTGCCCCGGCCAGCCGGGCTCGATGGCGGGCCGGCCTGGTGGCAGGGGACATCGGTGGACCGTCTTTGCGGGTGCTCGTGGCAGACGGCATATGCCATCACTCTCTCTTCTGGACGGGTCCTCGTATTGCCGGGCGGCCGTCGCGGCGCCGGTTCGGGTCATCGTGGCAGCTGCATGGATGTTTTAGCCAGAGCCATTCGGGGAAGACGTTCGCGATCTCGGCCTCGAATGAGTTCGACACTGTCAAGCTTCTACTTTGAAAAGTAAATACCTGTCGCTTGGCATGTAGTTCGAACCACCGTTCACAACGCGCTGACCTGCGAATATGTGCACGACTTGACGCTGCGCGCAATGTCGCGCATTGGGTTGCACCGAATACTCTGTTAGGTCTTTGTCACATCGCAGAGCGCCGACGAGTGCGACCCAGTTGACAGATCGTTAACGCTTGAGTAATTCTTTGGACATTGGCCGCGTCACTATTTAGGTGTCTTCACGTGACGGCCGGTGCACCACGCGGATGTCCACCGCAACGCTGTTGGAAGCCAATGCGGAGAACCGAAACCTCAACCGGGTGTTGTTTGTCATGCGTGGAGTTTTCCGATGTGCCGCAACAGGTGTCAGAAGGGAAATCGATGCGCTCTCCACACATATCACGCATGTTCTCGTCCAGGAGGCGACGTCGCGGGTCACGGGCGCTCGCGTTCGGCTCTGCGCTGCTGCTCGCCCTGACCGCGGTCGGACTGAACACGCCGGTAGCCACCGCGGCCACGTTCGACGTGTCGATGCAGAACCTGCAGTACAACCCGCCGACTCTGAACGTGAGTGTCGGTGACACCGTGAGGTGGACCAACAACGAGACCAACGGTGTCGTGCACAGCGTGACAGGCGGCCCGCTGTCCGCGGACGTGAACGCGGGTGAGTCCTACTCGTTCACCTTCACCTCCGCCGGCACCGTCAACTACCGCTGCCGCTTCCACCCGGACATGCTCGGGTCGGTCGTCGTCGGTGGCACGACGCCCACAACCACCACAGGACCGACAACCACTACAACGGCGCCCACGACCACGACGGCGCCCACGACCTCTACCAGCTCCAACACGCCCGCCCCTACGACGACCACCGGTTCGGGTGGACTCCCGATCGGCGGCGGACCCGTCCCGGTGTCGTTCCACCTCACCGACAACCAGGGTTCCTGGTACGACACGAACCTGAGCCTGTTCGGTACGAAGTCTCTCGCCGTGGCCGAGCTGCCGCGGGTGAAGACCAACGGACTCATCCCCGGCCTGCCGCTGGACGGCCTGCCACTGCTGGGCAACGGAGCTCTGCTCGGCACGGACGCGAGCAACATCCTCAACGGTGACCTGGCGCGGTTGACCCAGCTCCAGTTCAACAACGGTTCGCCGCTGCTCCAGAGCCTCGGCGTCAACACCGAGCAGCTTCTCGGGCTGGACAACCTGCGCACGGCGATCGGCAAGGTGATGCCGCCGCTGGACCTGCGGGCGATCAAGGCGAACACCCTGATCACCCAGCTCTCCCAGCAGATGGCGGCCCGCCCCGCCAACGCGAAGACCGCGCTGGCCGACCTGCCGGTCGGCGTGGAGCTGATGAAGGTGCTGGCCGACATCCAGAAGTACGTGCAGACCGCCACGATCAGCCTGCCTGTGACGGTGAACTTCGACATCTCGAGCCCGGACGCGGAGTCGGCGCACACCATCACGAACCTGATCTGGCCGGAGGGCGCGGCGGGCTTCCCGTTCGACCAGCCGGGCGCCTTCGTCGGCAGCACGACCGCGCAGCTGACCGAACCCGGTCTCTACGCGTTCGTCTGCAAGATCCACCCGTACATGCTCGGCGCGGTCGTCGTGGACGACCCGCTCACGCCAGGCCTGGACTTCGGCAAGAAGCTCAGGGTCAACAGCCGCTCGATGAACGTCCCGTCCGACGCGGACATCATCTCGCAACTGGTGCAGAAGTTCTTCAACATCACCGCACCGGCCAACTGGCAGAAGTTCAGCAACACCGAAGAAAAAACGTGGAACCCGACCTACCCGCCCGCGCCGATCCTCATGTACGACTCGAACGGATCGCCGCAGATCGTCCCCCTGCTGGACGCCTACCTCAAGAACAAGTTCAACACGCCGAAGACCCTGCCCGCGCTGACCCAGCGGCCAGGCACTCCCGGCGTGGGTGAGGTCTGGATCGACACCCAGAAGGAGCGGACGGCGGGCAAGACCAAGTCCGGTACCGCGACGAAGGTCGACGTCACCACCTGGAAGGTGGACCGCAAGGTGGCGTTGCCCGAGATCAACATGAACAACCCGCACAACATGTGGACCGACAAGGAGGAGAAGTACATCTACCAAACCGAGTGGTTCGGCAACAAGCTCACCGTCTTCGAGCGGGCGACAGGCCGGTTCGTCCGGCAGGTCGAGGTCGGGCCCGACCCCTCGCACGTGATGACGAGGACGGACACCGACCAGCTGCACGTCGCGATCAACGGTGGTGCGTCGGTGGTCGAGCTCTCGCCGGGCGGCACGAAGATCGACCGGCGCATCCCGGTCCAGCGACCGGGTGAGAAGGTCGCGCACCCGCACGCCCACTGGATGACCGGCGACGGCGCGACCATGGTCACGCCGAACGTGAACACCTACGACTCCACCGTCGTGGACGTCGCGACCGGCAACATCCGCAAGGAGGCGACCGGCGAGTTGCCGATCGCCACGGGCATCACGCCTGATGGCGCGAAGGCGTACGAGGCGAACTTCATGGGCGCGACGGTGTCCTGCATCTCGCTCAAGGCCGACGCGTGCAAGGACGGCAACACCAACGTGCACCACAAGCAGATCGACCTGTGGCGCAACTACGACCCGGTGGCCGGTGACCGCGGCTCGTTCGGCGGTCTGCCCATCCAGCTGCCGGTGAGCCCGGACGGCAACGCGCTGGTGGTGGCCAACACGTTGTCGTCGAACCTCACCGTCATCGACCCGAAGACCGACGAGATCGTGAAGTGGTTGCCCTGCGACTCCGGTTGCCACGGCATCAACTACGGCGCCAAGCGGGGCGGCGGCTACTACGCCTACGTCTCCAGCAAGTTCGCCAACACGCTGGCGGTCGTCGACATCGACCCGAACGGCGACGGAAGCCCTTCCGACGCCGCCGTGGTCGGCAAGATGGTGCTCGACGCGGTCTCCACGACCGCGATGGACGACCCGGTCGTGGACTACATGGGCATGGGTGGCATGGGCGTACTGGCCGTGCCGCTGGTCTACGAGGGCTGGGTGCAGAAGGTGCCCAGCAGTCCGGTGAACGACCAGCTGACCTGTCGTCAGCGGCACCCGCTCACCTACGCAACTGATTGCTGACACCACCCACCGCGAGGCGGGGAAGCCGTTCCAGGACGGCTTCCCCTGCCCACGGCTGCCCTGCGGGAGGCGACCCATGTCCACATATCTGGTTAGCGATGATTTTCTGACGACAGGCAAGACGCGGACCTCCAGACGGCGCAAGGTCCTGCCGGTGTTGATGGTTCTCCTGTTCGTCCTGACCGCCATGGTGGGGGTGACGGCGTCGGGTCTCACGATCAAGTCCACTGTGGACCCGGTGCCGCCGGCCGCTGCGGGACAGGACCTCGGTGACGGGACTCGCCTCGCCGAGTACGAGGTGGTCGGCGGGGTCAAGGTGTTCCGCCTGCGTGCGGCACCCCTGTCGTGGGAGGTCTCGCCCGGCAACGTCCGGCAGGCCTTCGCCTACAACGGAACCGTGCCCGGTCCGGTGATCCGGGTCAACGAGGGCGACACGGTGCGCTTCATCGTGCAGAACGATCTGCCGGAGAACACCGCGCTGCACTGGCACGGCATGGACCTGCCCAACGACCAGGACGGCGTGCCCGGCCTCACCCAGCCGGAGATCGAGCCGGGGCAGAGTTTCACCTACGAGTGGAAGGCGATCAGCACCGGAACCCATTGGTACCACTCGCACATGCACGGCGACCAGGAGGGCAAGGGACTCTACGGCTCGCTGGAGGTGGTGCCGAGGCTCGGTGACATCGTCGCCGCCCGCGACTACCGGCTGATCATCGGTGACGGCCCGCTGGGATTCGTGTTCAACGGCAAGAGCTTTCCCGCCACCGTGCCGCTGCGGGCGCGGGTGGGCGAGCGGGTGCGCATCCGGTTGATCGGCGCCGGCCCGGAGATGATCCACCCCATCCACCTGCACGGCGGGTACTTCGAAGTGCTCGCGCAGGACGGCAGGCGGCTACCGGTCCCGCAGCAGATGGACACCTTGCTCGTCGGGGTCGGGCAGACCTTCGACATCGTCTGGGTGCCGACCAGGGTGGGCAAGTGGATGATCCACTGCCACATCTTCTCCCACGCCGAGACCCACCACGGGATGGCGGGACTGGTGTCCATCTTCAACGTCGACCCGCCCGCGATCGGTCTGCCCCTCCCGTTGGGCAGCTGAGCATGACGAGCACGCGCAATCGCGACGGAATTCCCACGGTGGAAGGAAAAACGATGTCTCGGCCTGGCTCTGCGCTCGTCGTCCTGGCGGCGTTCGTCATCATCCTCTTCCCGTCGACCGCATCGGCGCACGTCACCGTCTCACCAGGCACCGCGGAGCCGGGCGGCTTCGCCAGGGTGGTGTTCCGCGTGCCGAACGAGCGCGCGGACGCCTCGACGACCCGGCTGGAGGTGTCCTTCCCGGCCGATCACCGGTTCGGTTCGGTTTCCGTGCAACCGGTTCCCGGCTGGACGGCGACCACCAGCAAGGAGAAGCCCGCCACACCCGCCGAGTCAGGCGAGCACGCCTCGGGTGAGGTCGTGACAGGCATCGTCTGGGAAGGCGGGGCCATCCAACCCGGACAGTTCCAGGAGTTCGGCGTCTCCATGGGAAGGCTGCCGAAGACGAACACCAAGCTGGTGTTCAAGGCGGTGCAGACCTACTCCAGCGGTGAGGTGGTCAGGTGGATCGACGTCCAGCAGGACGGCGGACCACGTCCCGAGCACCCGGCTCCGACGCTGTCGGTGGCCGCAGCGCCGGTCGCCGCCGCACCCGCCGCGCCCGCCGCGGGAACCGACACGCTCGGCCGGGTGCTCGGCGGGGCCGGGCTCCTGGCCGGTCTCATCGCGCTCTGGCTGGCGGTGACCGCGCGAAGGCGGCCGATCGCTCCGGCGGAAAGCGTTGCCGCGCAAGCAGAGCCGACGGCGAACGAGCCGGTGCGGATCTGAGAGCCCGCGAGGTCGACGGCCCTTCGCCGGCCGTCGACCTCGCGCCCACCACGTCAGTCAGGCCGGTGAGAGGAAGTGCGGTGCGAGGAGCGATCAACAACTTCGTGCGCGTGTGCATCGCGTTCGCCTTGGCGTTGCTGCCGGTGCTGGGCAGTCAGGGCATTGCGCAGGCGCACGCCGTCGTCGTCTCGACCAGTCCGGCCGGTTGGGCGGTGGTCGGCACGTCACCCGCCGAGGTGTCACTGACCTTCAGCGAGCCGGTGGAGATCGGGCTGGCGACCGTGCGGATCGTCGGACCGGCCGGTGACACGATCACCACCACCGCGCCCGCCCACGCCGAGGGCAGGCCCGAGGTTCTCGTGGTCTCCGTGCCGAGGGCCTTGTCCGACGGGACCTACACGGTGAACTGGCAGGTCACCTCCGCGGACACCCATCCGGTGCACGGCGCGTTCGTGTTCAGCGTGGGACAGCCGTCGACGTCGGCGGCGCTGCCGGCACCGGTCCAGACGCACACCGAGGCCGACCTGGCCGTGGTGTTGTCGTACGGAACGGCGCGATGGCTGTCCTTCGCCGGGCTGGCGCTGCTGGCCGGAGCGGCCTTCTTCGTCGTGTGGTGCCAGGCCAACGCCGCGGTCGGTCGCCGCGTCCGCGTGCTGCTGTCGAGCGGGTGGTGGAGTCTGCTGGCGGCCACGGTTCTGGTGCTGCTGCTGTACGGGCCGTACGCCACGGGCCGGTCGCTCACCGCCGCGTTCGACCTGTCGCTGGCCGCGAACACGGCGAGCACGCGGCTGGGAATGGCGATGGTGGCGCGCCTGCTGCTGCTCGGGTTGGCGGGCGGCGCCCTCCTGTGGTTCCTGCGCCGCGCGGACGGCGGTGAGGCCACCGACCTTCAGCGTCGGCGCCGTGGCGCGGTGGTGCTGGCGGCGACCTGCGTGCTGGCCCTTACCTGGAGCGCCGCCTCGCACAGCGGAGCCGGTGATCTGGCTGGCCTGGCCCTGGTGGCCGATGCGGCGCACCTCGCGGCGATGGCCGTGTGGCTGGGCGGTCTCGTCGTGATCAGTGCCGTCGTGAGGTCTGCGGACGCGCTCGCGATGCGCGTTGCCGTGCCGCGATTTTCCCGAGTGGCCCTGGTGTCCGTGCTCGTGCTGGTCATCACCGGCGTGTTCCAGTCCTGGCGGCTCGTGGGCACCCCGTCGGCACTGGTCGGCACGTCTTACGGGAGGGTGCTGCTGGGCAAGATCGCGGTGGCGGCCGTGCTCCTCGCTCTGGGCGCCGTGGCGCGGCGCTGGGTCCAGCGCCACTACGGCTTCCCCGTTGTCACGCCCTCGGACCGGCGCCGGGCGGCGCGCGGCCCCGGTGATCGTCAGGTGCGGCGCTTCGGAGCGGTCGTGGCCGCCGAGGCGGGCATCGCGGCCCTCGTGCTGGGGCTCACGGCGGTCCTGGTCGGCACCAGCTCGGCCGCGGCGGAGCAGGCTGCGCAGAACCGGCCCGCCGAGGTGATGCGGCCCGCGCCCGGTGAGCCCGTCATCGCGGACTTCGACGCCGGTGGTGCGGCCGGACGTGGCAAGGTCGCGGTGCTCGTCACGCCCGGCGCACCAGGGAGCAGTGAGGTGCACCTCGCGGTGTTGGACGAGCTCGGCCGCCCGAAGGAGGTCGCCGAGGTGCGCGCGACGATGAGCCATCCCGAGCGGGCACCGGGGCCGTTGACCGTGCCGCTGCGTTACAGCGGGTTGCCTGGACATTACATCTCGGATGCGCTCTCCCTGCCCGTATCCGGGCGCTGGGACATGTCGTTGAAGGTTCGCACATCCGATGTCGACGAGGCCATCGTGCGCGTCTCCGTGGCCATTCCCTGAACCGCACGAGCGGTGATGGACCCGGACGAACGGATGGTGACGGCATGTACCCCCTGGACGCACGCAAGGTCTCTCCCGACGTGCTGGAGGCCCTGCGCCGGCGCGCCATCGCCGCGGTCGAGTCGGGTGTCTCCCGCGCGCAGGTCGCGCGGATGCTCGGCGTGTCACGGCAGACGATCAGCGTCTGGCACCGCGAATACCGGACCAGGGGCGAAGAAGCGCTGCGGAGCAGACGACGGGGAAGACAGCGCGGTGAGCAACTCGCGCTGTCTTACGCACAGCAACTGTGGACGATCAGGACCGTGACGACGTGCGGACCGGACGAGGCCGGGCTCAGCTACTGGCTGTGGACGAACCAGGCTCTGGCGGAACTGGTCAACAACAGGTTCCGGATCGCCCTCTCCGCCACGACGGTGCGCAACTACCTCATCCGTTGGGGCGTGCTCTCCGATTCCGTCCTCTCCAACCGGCCTGGCGGCCTCCAGACCGATCCGGTGGTGATGGCAACCCGCCGCACCGCGCCGGTGGGCGCGGAAACGCTGTGGATGCACCGCGCGCCCTTCCCTGGGCTGACCGGTCCCCAACTGCACTCGGACGGCGCGTCGGCCTGCTCGGAGATCGACGGTCAAAGGAATGCCATGTTGTACGCCGTGTCCGCTCGGGGCACCGTGCTGTTCCTCTGCACCCACGGCCCTTTCGACGGCGTGCGGCTGACAGAGTTCTTCGGCAGATTGGTGCGCCAGCGCGGCCGCCGGCTCAACATCGTGCTGAGCTGGCGACCGACTCGTCGAGCCGACGCCCTCACCGCGTGGATCGCGCAGCGGACCGGTGAGGTGTCGGTGCGGTTCGCAGTCGACGAAGACGTGTCGTTTCCGGTCCCTCGGGACGGAGGTTCTGGCTGACGTGCCCGCTCACGCGGTCACCTCGGCCGTCGCAGCCGGTTATTGGCGAGGGTTCGGCGGCCTGATCCATGACGCGACCACGTTCACCGCGCCGCGCAAGGTGGTCAGGCCTTCACGGAACGCGGCCATGGAACGCCGCATCGGCACGCTCGTCAACTCCGCGCGTCGAGTGCTGCGCAACAGCTGCTCGGTGGCGGAGACGAGTTCGTGCAATGCCGAGGCATCGGGGACGATCGGCAACGGCGCCGCGCGCATCAAGCGATCGATCTCGAACACCCGGCGTTCATAGGTGCGGACCTCATCCCGCAATCGCAACGCACCCGGCAGCAGCCTTTCCGCCCTCGTCCGGTCGTCCTCGGCGGCTGTCAGCACGTGCTGGAACTCCTGTAGCACCTGGGAGATCACATCCGCCACATGACTGGTGTCGAGCCCGAACCGCTCCACCTTCGCAACAGCATCGTCAGGCTCGTACGAGGACTCGGTGAGCAGGCTTCGTTCCGCCACCTCCACCCGATCGACCAGCTCGCCGGCCAACGCCAGCATCGTGCGCCGCCACGGAGCAGACGACGGGCCCTCGATCCACGCCTCGCGGAGGTGGCGGTGCTGACGCTCGACGACGATCTGCACGGCCAGATCGGGGTTCTCCTCGGTCAGGTAACCGTCCCCGAGCAGCACCACGGGCAGCAGCAGGCCGTGCACACCGTCCACGATCGACTGGTTGTGGAAGATGAACAGCTCTTCCCGGCAGTACGGCCGGTCGAAGTAGCGGCGGGTCAGGAGAGGCAGGAACACCGTGGCGTTGCGGACGGCCGCCCGGATCGTCGGCTGGGCCAGGTCGCCCCAGCCGATCGCCTCGCGGTCGATGAAGATCTCCAGCTCGCGGCCGCGGTCGGCGTAGGCGTACTGGCGCAGCGACTCGGTGAACGGGCCGACGAAGTCCATCACGACGTCGTCCTTGCGGGCATAGCTCAGGAAGCAGCGGATCGGCGGGGCGTCGAGCGACGTCATCGGCCCACCCGCGACAGCAGCGGGGACACCTGGTCGGCCAGCAGGCTCCAGCGTTGCTTGCGTTGGCGGACCACGAAGACGTAGAGGAGGGCGGCACCGCCCACCGAGCCGGCGGCCACCATGGTGATCGACGCGAGCCCACCACCGAACAGGACCAGCAGGACACAGAGGACGATCAACAGCACCAGCACGGCCATGCCTCGTGGCTCCCACGTCCACTCGCGGCTCGACGCCACCTCCCGCTGCAGGTCGACGGCGAAGGTGCGCAACTCGTCCGGCGGGTCCAGCTCCAGCATCCGGGTGGCGATGCGCTCGCAGCCGTCCACCTGGGCCCGTTCGACCATCACCAGCTTGCCGTCGTGGGTCACGCTGCGCAGTGATACCGAACGAAGTGCCAGTGCCACTGCCAGGTGCTCCTTGGCGTCGGACAGTTCTTCCAGGGATGCGATGTGTTCGTCGGTCACGCCCTCCGCCGAAATGATCGCTAACAGTTCGTGCGCACGCGAACACGGGTCGTCAGTGCTGAGCAAGCGCGCGATTTGCCCGTCGACCACTTCATGACACTCATTCGGCGCATTGACATTCACTCGATCACCCGACTTCTGCCAGGAAGCGTTCCGGAGTGGTTATTCTGCCAGAACGCGGAGGATGCCCAATGGAAAAACTCAGCTCGCGTTCGCTCGCACTGGCGTCTGCGTCAGGATACCTCGTTGTTTCGATACTGATCGGTACCGCGCTGGTGACGACGCGAAAAGACGAGCCGCAAGCGCAAAACACGCCCTACGACTACAGCACCGACTACCGCACCACGACGGCATGGCCCACAGTCACCAGCCGAAGCACCAGGACCACCACCACAACGACCGAGGCCGTCGACTACCAGCTCATCTCCGGCCCATCTGGGCTGGTCACAGCCATACCGGACGGCTGGACCGTCAACCAGGGCGACGTGGCGACGGTGCAGATCGCCCGCAGCGGCGCCTGGCCGGGCTTCGAGCTGCGGTTCGGCGGCGCGCCGCCGGAAAAACCACAGCTGTCCCTGCTCCAGCGCATCAGCACTGCTCACGAGGCCAAGCTCGGCAAGAACTCGTATTCGATGGAAAGCCTGCGCGATACGACGCTGCACGGCTACCCCGGCGTGAAGTGGAGCTACACCACCGCACCGAACGGAGTGCCTCAGTTCTGCACCGGAGCCTGGTGGGAGGCCAACGGCATCGAATATGTCCTGTTCGTTGTCTCACCCCCTTCCGGCCGAGCGCAGGCGGAGAAGATGCTCAATTTGATGACAACTCACGCGAAACCATGACAGAAAGTGGACATGACAATGTCATCTCCCGCGAGGGCTCCGGGAGTCCATTCTCCGAAGTTGCGCGACGACACGACGCGCTTCCTCTGCGGAGCCGCGCACCGCGACGAGCAGTTCGCGGACGCGGCCATTCGCGAGTACCTGGTGGAGAAGACGCGGTCGATTCCACAGTCACCCGGCGTCAACACGGGCGCGGTGCTGCGCGAGGCGGTGGCCGGGCGGATGCGGCGCAAAGTTCGCGACGCCGTACTGCTGCTGCTCACGCTCGTGCTGCTGCTCACCGCGCACGTGGTCGCTCTCGGGCCGTGGCTGCTGATCGCCGTGCCACTGGCCGCCGCGGGCGCCGGGCTCCGCATCCGGCCCATAGTGCGGAAGCTCGCCACGCCTACCGGACGCGGGCCGCTCATCGTCGGCGCGATCGGCGGCTCGATCGCACTGGCCGTCGTGGCGTTCAAGGCGTCGTCGGAATTCGAAGGCAGCAACTGGAACAGCTCGTACCCTTCGTACGAGGCGTCGAGCGGCGACGCCGAGATCGTGGTCGCGATCGTTGCGGTCGTACTGATCTTCGGCGTGCTGTTGGCCGACCGGATCGCCGTGTGGCTGCTGCTCACGAAGAGCTTCCGGCGCAACAGGTTCCGCACCAGCCCCGGTGAGGAGCTGTGGCAGAACGAGTGGAAGGTCCGGCAGCTCGGGCACCAGGTCTACGCCGACGCGCTGGCGCTTTACCCGGTCGAGGAGGACACACAGCCGCCGGACGGCCCGGACAAGGCACAGGTGACGGTGTACCGGGACTATCGGCCGTTCGTGGGTGCGGGGAGGATGTTCGAACCGTGGTCGATGGCGCTCCCGCTCAAACCCGCTCACGACGATGAGGGCGAACCGGCGACAATGCTCGGCTTCACGCTGCCCGAGCTCTACGAGCACGTCACGAACGACCTGCTCAAGACCGGCCGATCAACGTCGCTGTCACCCGGTCACCGGCTGCGCGACCTCACCACGTCCGACCGCGTCGTGGTCTCCGCCGTGGAACTGATCGACCATCTCGGCGACGCGGAGACCGCCAACGTGTTGCCGGACACGGAGAAGGCACCGGTACGCACCGCTGACAAGTCCGTTGTGGACGATCTGGTGACCAGTCCGCGCGAGTGGATGCGCTACTTCCGCGCCTTTCAGGTGGAGACCTGGGACCGCGATGTCGTGATCTCCGCGCATCTCACGTTCGGGCTCGACGACGAGCTGCTCTACGTCGAGTGGACGCCCAGCGTGCTGTATCCCATCGAGGCGAAGCACCGGGAGATCGACAACCTGTCGCCGTACTCGTTGCGCCCGCTCGGTGAGGCGGTGGTGGACCTGCTGAAGTTCCCGGCGAGCTTGCCGAGGCGGTTCGCCTCCGCCGTCATGTGGATGGCGCCGATGGACCAGCCGGCGGGAACGTTCCTGCCGGACAAGTACGGCGCGATGATCAGCCTGCGTGAGCTCGTCGCGGAAGACAACGTCGACAACTACTTCCAGCTCACCGACGTAGAGCGCTACATCAAGGTGCTGGAGTCACGGCTGCTCCGCACGATCGGCGAGTTCCTGGAGAGCAAGAGCATCTCGGTCACCGAGTTCATGGAACAGGCCTCGCAGGTGACGACCAACAACGTGCACATCACCGGCCCGGTCATCTCGAGCAACATCGCCACGGTCGGCAAGGCGAGGGCCGGCAACGTCAAGGTCGTCAAGGGCAGGAAGTCATGAAGGACAAGAACTTCGAGATCAAGGGACCGGTGATCGGCAGCAACATCGGCACCAGCGGCAAAGCCAGGGCCGGTGACGTCCACATCGGACACGTCCGGGACGTGGCCGCCGTGCTGCGGCTGCTCGACGAGCTGCGCGAGGAGCTGAACGACGCGCAGACGCCGGCGTCGACCATCGAGGCGATCGACGACCTGCAGGCCGAGGCACGCAGACCCCAGCCCAGCAGGGATGTCACGAACCATCTGCTGGGGAAGCTCACCGACCGCGGTCTCGGCGAGCAGATGAAGGACCTGGCGGCCGCGTTCGACGCCCTCTTCTAGGGCGCCGGTCAGGTGGTCCAACCGCGTGCACCAAAAACCCCCAGGTCAACGACCTGGGGGTCTTCTGTCATTTGAGCCTCAGTGCGCGTTGACGACGGCAGCGTCGGCGGCGTCGCTGTCGGCTGCGTCGGGGTTGGCGCTGGCTGCCCGGTTCGGCAGCAGGGCCGCGACGACGATCGTGGCCGCGGCGAGCACGGTCGCGACCACGAAGGCCAGCTTCATGCCACTCAGCTGTGCCGCTGCCGCGCCTGCGCCGTCGGCCACCAGTTGGCCCGTGCGGGCGGACATCACGGTGACGACCAGGGCGGTGCCCAGGGCTGCGGCGACCTGTTGCAGCGTGCCGAGGATCGAGCTGCCGTGCGGGTACATGTTCGGCGGGAGCGCGCCCATGCCCAGCGTGAAGATCGGGGTGAAGGTCGCTGCCAGGCTCACCATCAGCAGGGCGTGCAGGCCGAGGACCTGCCAGTACGGCATCGACGCCGAGACCTGGGTGAAGCCTGCCAGGGAGAGGACCATGCCGATCGAGCCCGGCACGATCAGCGGGCGGCTGCCCAGGCGGTCGTAGAGCTTGCCCACCGTTGGGCCGAGGAGACCCATGGCCAGGCCGCCCGGCATCAGGAGCAGGCCGGTCTGCAACGGGGTCAGGCCGCGCAGGTTCTGCAGGTAGAGGGGCAGCAGGATCATCGAGCCCATCATCGCCAGGAAGGCGATGCACATCAGGGCCAGCGCCAGGGCGAAGGTGCGGTGGCCGAGGGTGCGCAGGTCCATCAGGGGTGCGCCGGTGCGCTGCAGCTTGAGCTGGCGGAGCACGAAGATGGCGATGGTGGCGGCGCCGGCCAGGACGATGCCGATGGTCGGGCCGAGGTGGGCGTCGCCTTCGCCGAAGAGGCTCAGGCCGTAGACCAGGCCGCCGAAGCCCACGGTGGCCAGTGCCGCGCTGAGCCAGTCGATGGAGCCGACCTGGGGTTCGCCGATGTTCTTCAGCTGGCGCAGGCCGAAGTAGGTCACGGCACCCGCGATGGGCAGGACCGTCACGAACAGCAGGCGCCAGGAACCGAGCTGCAGGATCAGGCCGGAGAAGGCCGGGCCGAGGGCGGGGGCCACCGAGATCGCCAGTGTGACGTTGCCCATCACCCGGCCTCGGTCCTGCTCCGGCACGACGGTCATCAGGGTGGTCATCAGCAGCGGCATCATCACGGCCGTGCCCGCGGCCTGGACGATGCGGCCCAACAGCAGGACGGTGAACGTCGGCGCCGCGGCGGACAGGGCGGTGCCCGCGAGGAACACGCCCATCGCGATCGCGTAGCCCTGGCGGGTCGTGACGCGCTGCAGGAACCAGCCGGTCACCGGGATGACGGCGGCCATGGTGAGCATGAACGCCGTGGAGACCCACTGCGCTGCCTGCTCGGTGACGTGCATCGACTCCATCAGGCGCGGAATCGCGTTGATCATCAGGGTTTCGTTCAGGATCACCACGAACGTGGCCAGCACGAGCAGGCGCACCACCAGCGGTGTTCGGGCCGCCTTGGCGGTGGGTCGGTCTTGGATCGCAGCAGGCATGTCAGGCCCTCACTCGGTTGCTGGCACGGTCGTGTCGCGGCCAAGGCCGCCGGCGTCGACGCTCTTCGTGACACCGGTAGAGACCTGCAGTTCTGACAGAACTCATCGGTCTTCCCGAGTGTTCCTCATCGCTGCGCCCCTCTCACCCGAATTTCGCCGTTGGCGGACCGGGTCCTTGTCCGTCTACCAACCCGTCGAACGGCGCGGACGCGGATCGACACGGCCTGGAAAAATTCTTCCGGATCGGACCGTGGTCTGAGGCGGAAGTTCGGAGTTCGGTCCGATTTCGCGGGCCGGACGCGCTGGCACCGTTCGGGCCATGAGGTTTCCTGGGGCTTGGGTTGGCGGAGCGGCGCTGGTGCTGGGGCCCGTGCTGCTGCTGGTCGGCACGTTGCTGCGGTCGCCGTTCCACTTCTTCTTCCCGGACCAGCTGCGGGCTGCGGCGGAGCATCCGGGGCTGCTGACAGCGGCTTACACGACGTTCCTGGCGGGGCACGTCGTCATGTGCGCCGCGGTGGTCTTCCTCGCGCAGCGGATCGCGGAGACGCGGCCGGTGCTGGCCTGCTGGGCCGGGGTGCTGGTCACGGTTGGTCTGTTCGGACGCACGTTTCACGCCGGGGTGGACCACGCGGCGTTCAGCGCCGTCCGGCAGTTGGGTGTTGCCGGGGCCACGGATCTGGTCGCCAAGGGGTACGGCGACCTGCACCTGTTCAGCTTCCTGTCGTTCACGATCATGTTCGGGTGGTTCGTGCTGGCGTTCGCGGCGTATCGCAGCGGGGTGCTCGGGCCGTTCCGGGCCGTGGGGGTGGCGGCGATGGGGTTGTTGCCGCTCGGGGTGCTGAAGGGCACTGAGCTGTTGTCGACCGTTGGTACCGCAGGGTTGTGCATTGCGCTGGTGCCGCTCGGCGTTCAGGTGCTGCCGCAGCCCACCAGGAAGAACGTGCTGGTCGCGGTGCCGGTGACGATCGGGCTAGGGGCGCTTGCGGTCCTGAGCACGTTGGGATGACGCGAACGGCACGACGAACCAGAGGCCCGCGAAGACGATGAAGGCGAGCACGCCCACCACGACGGACGCCCGGTCGCCGAGGATCACCTCGGCCAGCAGCAGGACGGTGCCGGTCATGGCCAGGGCGAGGAAGGCCAGCCCGATGAGGGCGAAGGTGTTGCCCGACTCGACTACGTCCTCGCGGCGGCCCTTGCGGAACAGCACGCGGTGCCAGGCGGCCGGGGCGGTGAGGAACGCCACGGCGACCGCCGCGCACAGCACCGTCACCAGATGGGTGATGCGGATGTACGTGGTGGTCGAGGCGTACTTCTCGGTGAAGGCGATGGAGAGCAGGAAGCCGAACAGGATCTGCACGCCGGCCTGGGCCACGCGGAGCTCTTGCAGCAGCTCGTTGACGTTGCGGGCGAGTCTGCGTTGGTCGGATTCCTCGGCTTCGCTCATCCACTCCGACTTACCCGGAAGTGGCCAGTCGAAACGCCGGTCCCGTCGCAAAAATGGCGGACCTGCGCTGGTAGGACTATGCAAGAAAGCCATGAAGGCGTTTGCAGTCGCGGTGGCCACCGCGCTCCTGTTCACCGCGACCACCGGCGTGGCCCAGGCTCACGCGGGCGTGGCGCACACGTTCGCGAAGTTCGAGAGCTACAGCGCCACGGCCAAAGCCGTCACGTACGACGCGAAGGTGCCGACCGGCGCCAAGGTGACGGTCGTGTCGGTGCCGACGGTCAGCGGCGGCACGACGGTGTTGTTGATGCTCAGGGGATTGCTGCCGCATCGGGCGTACGGCGCGCACGTGCACGTGAAGAAGTGCGGGGCGACGCCGCCGGAGTCCGGGCCGCACTACCAGCACGTGGTGGACCCGGTGCAGCCGTCGGTCGACCCGGCGTACGCCAACCCCCGCAACGAGATCTGGCTCGACGTGCACACGGACGGCAACGGGTTCGCCCACACGTCGTCCACTGTGGACTGGCAGTTCACCGACCGGCACGCGCAGTCCGTCGTGCTGCACAACGAACACACGCACACCGGTCCTGGCGAGGCGGGCACGGCTGGACCGCGGCTCGCCTGCGTGAACGTTGCGTTCTAGCGGTTGATCACGAACTAGCCTCTGTTGATCACAAAAAAATCAGTGACGAACGCGACCGGGTCACCCGCGGTGTTGCGGCCGACCCAGGTCGGGTAGATGCCGTCCCCCCAGCCGGTCGAGAACGCCACGACGTTCAACCCGGAACGCGGGTCGGTGACGTTCGCCGGGCCTCGGCCGCCGCCCACCTTGCCGAGCGCGTCGATGAGGTCGCAGTTGCCGGCCTCGTCGTCGGCGGCGAGGCGGTCGACCGCGGGCGCGGCGGAGAGGTCGAAGAACGCGCCGGTGCTCGACTTCACGTCGTAGCCGAACTCCTCGTGCATCGGCACGAGCTCGCCGGGCAGCACGGCAGGCGTCCACGAGTACGCGGGCTCGTCCCGCACCGTCACCTTGGCGGCGGCGACGCGGTAGCCCTGGCGGAGGTCGGGAAAGCCGTCGCCGTCGACCCACGACACCGTCGACACCGACACCGGGTAGGTGCCGGGCTCGACCGTGGTGGTGAACGCCTCGGCGTCCTCCGGCCACAGCACGAACGGGTCTGCCGCCACGAGTCTGCCGGTCGGCAGGGAGAGCTCGCCAACCTGTTGCACGGCCACGACCTGCTGTTCGCCACCGCCGGTCGACTTGCCGACGGGCCCGTCGACGAAGAACCGCTCGAACCCGGACCTGATCAGTTGAACCGCCCCCACGCGTAGGCACCTCCAGAGGGCATGTTGGCAGAAGCCCCCTGACACCCGATCGGGGCACCGGGGTGTTCGCGGTGCGTGAAGTCCGCCCGCGCGCAACCGTGCAGGTGCGACGCTGGCAGGCATGGGATCGATCGCGGTCCGCTCCCTGCCGATCATCGACCGGATCCGGCTGGTGGCGTTCGACCAGGAGACGTACGACGGTGGCCGCGCCGGTCGAAGAACACTGCCCGACCTGCGGCGCGAAGTGGGTTCCGATCCAGTGGGGCCTGCCGGTCGACGAGGTCCGGGTGGCGGCGGAGGCCGGACTGGTCGCGCTGGGCGGCTGCTTCACCCAGGACGACGGCACGGACCCGCGGTGGCAGTGCCCGAACGAGCACCGGTGGACGAACGGCAGACGTGACGAACGTCGCAGCCAGGCCGCCGTCTTGGAGGCGTGCGCCGGCACGGGTTGACCTCCACCGCGGACGAGGTCGGACGATCGCCGTGTGCTCGCCAAATGGATCACCTGTGACGTGCCGGCCGGCGCACGCGATCGGTTCGCCGCAGCCCAGCAGAAGTGGTCGGTGATCGCCGACCAGCCGGGACTGATCGGGCAGGTGGGTGGCTGGGACAGCCGGACCGGCCGCGCTCACGTGCTGGCGCTGTGGGCGGACGCCGGCAGCCACCAGGAGTTCCTGCGTGATCGGCACGACTCGGTGGCCGATGCGGGCGGCTGCACCGGGATCACGATCGCCCTTGGCGAGGTGGTTCTCGCGATGTCCGGCGGGGTTGAGGTGGCCGAAGCGATGGGCGGCGGACTGCTGCGCGTCGCGGACTGCCACCTACAAGCGGGTGCGGAAGAACATTTCGTCGCCATCCAGCGCGAGGTGTGGGCGCCGGCGATGGCGGCTGCGGGGATGCTGGGCGGGGTCCTCGCCCGGACGGCCGCACGGCGCTACCTCGTCGCCACGTTCTGGCCCGACGTCGAAACACATCGCCGGTACGCCGAACAGGTGCCCGACCTGCGCGCCCGGGCGGGTGCGGACACCGACATCGCATCGATGTCCGGACACGCGCTGGTGCTGGAACCGACCTGGCACGTGGAGGCGATCTCGGTCACGCTCGGTGAAGATCGCGGCAGGTCAGTGCCGTAACCTGAAGGGCGTGTCCGTTCCCTCCACCCTCAAAATCGGCCCGTTCGCCGTCGACCCGCCCGTTGTGCTCGCCCCCATGGCCGGCATCACCAACGTGGCGTTCCGGCAGCTGTGCCGTCAGTACGGGGCCGGGCTCTACGTGTGCGAGATGATCACCGCCCGCGCGCTCGTGGAGCGGGATGCGATGACCATGCACATGATCACGTTCGACGAGGGTGAGAACCCGCGGTCGATGCAGCTCTACGGGGTCGACCCCAAGAACGTCGGCGAGGCCACGAAGATGATCGTGGACGAGAACCTCGCCGACCACATGGACATGAACTTCGGTTGTCCGGTGCCCAAGGTGACGCGCAAGGGTGGCGGCGCGGCGCTGCCGTACAAGCGCGAGCTGTTCCGGCAGATCGTGCGGGCCGCCGTCCGGAACGCCGGAGACATGCCGGTCACCGTGAAGTTCCGCATCGGCATTGACGACGACCATCTGACGTACCTCGACGCGGGACGTATCGCGCAGGACGAGGGCGCACAGGCCGTGGCGTTGCACGCGCGCACGGCGTCGCAGCGTTACTCCGGCAAGGCCGACTGGTCGAAGATCGCGCGGCTCAAGGAAGCCGTCACGAGCATTCCGGTGCTGGGCAACGGCGACATCTTCAGCGCCCAGGACGCGCTCGACATGGTCGCCGAGACCGGGTGCGACGGCGTGGTCGTCGGGCGTGGATGCCTTGGCAGGCCGTGGTTGTTCCGGGATCTGCAGGCGGCTTTCCGGGGCGAGCCCGTTCCCGCCGGACCGGACCTCGGCGAGGTCGCGCAGATCCTGAAGAGGCACGCGCAGCTGCTCGCCGCCCACTACGGCGAGGACAAGGGCCTGCGGGACCTGCGCAAGCACATGGCCTGGTACTGGCACGGTTTCCCGGTCGGCGGCGACACGCGCCGGGCGTTCGCGATGGTGTCGAGCCTGCAGCAGCTGGACGACCTGATCGGGCAGCTCGACCCGACGATCCCCTTCCCCGAGAACGCGGAGGGGCCGCGCGGGCGGCAGGGGTCCGCGGCCAAGGTCGTGCTGCCGGAGGGGTGGCTGGACGACCCGGAGGACGCGACGGTGCCGGTCGGCGCGGACGTGATGCACTCCGGTGGCTGAGCGCATCGCGGTTCTCCTCGCCTCGCTCGCGCTCCTCGCGGGTTGTGCCGGTCCGGTCGCGGGCACGGCACGGCCGGTCCAGCTCAGCGACGGCGACAAGGCGAAGTTCAAGCAGTTCTACGAGCGGCTCAACAAGGCGGGCGACGAGGGTGCGTCGCAGCAGCAGAAGTTGTTGAAGGACACCCAACACCCGGACTTCCGGCAGAAGACGTGCGACCTGCGCGGCGCCACGATCAAGGTCGAACCGACCTGGTCAACGCTTCGGACGGACGCCGACTGGGCACCCCCTGGCGAGAAGAGCCATCCGCGTGGGGACGTCTACGTCGTCGCCGTCACGGTCACGTTGCGCCAGGAGGACGCGGTGATCGGCAGCCAGATCGGGTCGCTGCACGTCGTGCTCCTGGACGACGAGGTCTACGGGTTCGCGCCCTGCCTCGGTGGCTGAACGGGTTTGTTGATCGGACAAGCTCACTTGATCGGAGCAGCTGACGGTCAACCGGACGGGGGAAATCCCGCCCCCACGCGTCCTTCTAGCTCAAGGGCCGCCTCTTCTGGGACGACACCTGGCAAGTAAGGAGGTGACCGCGATGACCGCGCTGCGACCAGAGATCGCAGAGGCCCAGCAGGACGACGCCAGCGTCGACGAGCAGGGTCCCGGACTGGTTGGGCTGCACGAGTCCATCGCGACGTTGCTCGCCTCCCGCGGCCAGTGGCGGCAGGCGTACCAGCACCTGCGTTCCGCGCTCGACCTCGTCCACGCGGACCAGGTCGAGGAGCCGCAGGTCCCGGAACAGCTGCGCCGCGAGGTCGACCGGCTGCGACGGGAGCACGCGGAGGCGCGCGAGCAGAGCCTGCGCGACAGCCTCACCGACTCCTACAACCGCCGCTACCTCGACCAGAGGCTGATGGACCTGCTGGCCGAGCACGGCGCGTGCCGGCACGGGCTCGCCATCGCGTTGATCGACCTCGACTGGTTCAAGCAGGTCAACGACAGCTTCGGGCACCTGCTCGGCGACCGCGTGCTGCAACGCGTCGTGGAGCTGCTGCAGCAGGGCCTGCCGGAGGGTGCTTTCTGCGCCCGCTACGGCGGCGAGGAGTTCGTGCTCGTGCTGCCGCGGGTGGACGCGGCGACAGCCGTGGAGATCGCCGAGGCGGCCCGCGAACGTGTCGAGCGTCACCCGTGGCAGGAGATCGCGCCGGGGCTGCGCGTGACGGTCAGCGCGGGCCTCGCGTACGAGCCGCCCGCGGACGAGGTGCCCGGCCGCCCGGCGGTCGGTGCCGAGCAACAGCTGCTGCGTGCCGACAGCCTCCTGTACACGGCCAAGCAGTCAGGTCGCAACGCGGTGGCGTACCGTGCCGATGGACGGGTTCGCCTCGCCGGTGCGGCGAGTGGTCGGCGTGCCATCACCGAGACACGTGTTCTCGGTTACTACTGAGTGAGCTGGCTCACCCGTTCAGGGCAGACGGACTGCGCGTAATCGCGTACAGATCGAACCTGTATCACCCGGAGTGGTCGTCAGAAGTCGGCTACATCCGTAGTATCGCGGGCGCAACTGACACGCCGGTGATGCAACCCTTGTGTCCCGGTCGTCGTCAACTCGTAATGACGAACCGCTTTTAGCTTCTGACCCAGAAGGGAGATTGGGTGCCCGACGACCCCCGACGTGGCGGCCCCTCTTCCCGTGGTGATCAGGACCCCCAAGACCAGCCGACCGGCCGTAGACGTCGCTCGATGGAAGGCTCTGGGGGCCTGAGCGTCTCGGACCTCATCGAGCAGCACAGCAGGACGAACATCCCCCGACCCGTCCCGCCTGGCTCGCCCGACGTTCCCACGACAGGCAGGCGTGCCCTGCCCGACCCACCCGCAACGGGCAGGCGTGCGCTGCCCGACCCGCCGGCACAGCAGCCACAGCCACAGCCACCGCGGCAGCAGCCGCCCGTCGCCCACCGGCCTGGTGAGCAGACGGGCACGCGCCCGCGGCCGCCGCTGGCAGAGCAGGCGCCACCGCAGAACTTCACCGGCGAGCAGACCGGCAGGCGCCGGCTGCCCGACGCCCCCGCCGAGCAGACCGGAACGCGGCCGAGGCCTGCCCAGAACGGCGCCTACCCGCCTGCCGCTCCCGGTCAGCAGACCGGGCAGCGCCCGCGTCCGGACGCGACCGGCATGCAGCCTCGCCCGATGAGTCCGAACGGCACCCCGCGCAGGCTCGCTCCCGGCGACGCGCCGTCGTCCAACGGCATCCAGCGGCCACCGGCACCCGCCGACCCGCGCCGGATGCCTCCTGGTGACGCGCCCTCGTCGAACGGTGTCCCACGGCGTCCCGCGCCGGGTGGAGCGCCGGAGGCCAACGGCGTGCCCAACGGCACGATCCGCCGCCCGGCTCCGGCGCCTGAGGTCAACGGCGCACCGCCGCGCAGGCTCGACCCGCCGTCGTCCAACGGCGTCCCGCGCCCGCCTGCCCCGGACGTCACGTCCAACGGCATGCCGCGGCCGAAGGCGCCGGACGCTCCGGACGCCGGTGCACCCCGCCGCCTCCTGCCGGGTGAAGCGCCGTCCTCGAACAGCATTCCGCGCCCTCCCGCCCCTGGCGAGCGGCCGGACCGCCGGCCGATGCCCCCGAACGGGGACCTGACCGGCAGGCACCCGATGCCGTCCCGCGCGGAGTCCAGCGGTCCCCGGCCGATGCCCCCGAGGGCGGAGTCGAGCGGTCCCCGGCCCGCACCGGGTGGCGCGGCGATCGCCAACCGGCTCGGTGGCGGCCCCGCTGCACCCAGCGCTCCCGTTCCGCCGGTTCCCGCGGCGAACAGCGCTGCGGCGCCGAGCAAGCCCGCGGCGGAGGAGCCCAAGGCCGACCCCGGACCAGAAGCCACCCAGATCGCCTCGGCAGCCGGCGTGGCCAAGGTCGAGAAGCGCGAAGACATGGACCCGGCGAGCCTCACCACCGAGATGGAGGCCATCGGCGAGGACGTGAAGAAGCGCCGCGAGGTCGACCACACCCTCGCGCGGTTCTCCGCGGTGCACGACGAACTGCTCGAGCAGGAGCGTCAGCGCAAGGAGCGACGCGCCAAGCTCATGCCGTGGGTCAAGGACGGCGACGAGATCGAGGAGGCGACCCAGTTCGCCGACCCGGTCGTGCTGACCGAAGGTGAAGAGGACGGCGAGCAGAAGATCGCCGGCCGCACGCCGAAGCAGCGCAGGTTGATGCGCGGCGCCAAGATCGGTGCGATCGCCGCCGCGGCCGTCGTGTTCGCGGCGAGCGGCATCAGCTGGGCCGCGACGAAGTGGGCCGAGTCCAAGTTCACGCAGATCGACGCGCTCGGTGGCAACAAGCAGGCCGTGCAGCAGGCGGAGAAGCAGCTCGGTGACGAGAACTTCCTGCTGGTCGGCTCGGACACCAGGGCAGGCGCCAAGGCGGGCGACAACGTCGGCACCCAGGCGCAGGAGGGTGGCGCGCGGTCGGACGTGATCATGCTCGCGCACATCCCGGCGGACCGGAAGCGCATGGTCGTCGTCTCGCTGCCGCGGGACGTGCGGGTCGACCGGCCCGCGTGCAACAGCTGGAACCCGGACACCGGGGAGTACGGCGGACCTCTCGCCCCCGAGAAAGAGGTCATGGCCAACTCCATCTACAACGACGGCGGGCCCAAGTGCGTGGCCAACATGATGACCCAGCTGTCCGGCCTCAACATCAACCACTTCGTCAGCATCGACTTCGTCGGCTTCCGCGAGATGTCGACGGCGATCGGCGGTGTACAGATCTGCACGCCCACGAAGATCGTTGACGAGAAGCTCGGCGTCATCCTCGACAAGCCGGGTAAGTACACGCTCCAGGGCAACCAGGCGCTGTCGTACGTGCGCGCACGTACGGTCGTCGGCGACGGCGGCACCGACTTCGACCGCATCAAGCGGCAGCAGGGTTTCCTGTCGGCGATGCTGCGCCAGGCGTTGTCGAACGAGGTGCTGCTGAGCCCGACCAAGCTCAACAACTTCATCAACGCCCTCACGAAGTCCACCGCCGGTGACAACATCGACGTGGCGTCATTGCTCGAGCTCGCGAACTCGTTGCAGAGCCTCGAAGCCGGCCGCGTCTCGTTCGTGACGATGCCGCACTGGACCGACGACAACAAGCGGATCAACGACCCGAGCGACAACATCGAGCGCCTGCGGGACGACGACGTCAGGAAGCTCTTCCAGACGATCATCGACGGCACGCCGCTACCGCAGGAGAAGCCGGCCGAGCAGAATCCCGGTGACCCCAACACCGCGGCCAAGCCCAGCACGGTGATCGACCCCAAGCAGGTCACGATCCAGGTGGTCAACGGCAACGCGGCCGGCAACCGCGCTGCCAACCTGGCGGCCAACGCCCTGCAGCAGAAGGGCTTCCAGATCTCGAACAGGGGTGAAGCCCAGGAGCGTTCCACCAAGACCACCATCAAGTTCGCGAAGGGTCGCGAGGACTGGGCAGCGACGCTCAAGGCCGCGGTGCCCAGTGCGGAACTGGTGGAGGCGCCCGAGATGGGCGGCGCGGTGATGCTCACGATCGGCTCCAGCTTCGACGAGGTGATCAAGGCACCGCAGCCGGGGGCGCCGGTCCAGGGGCAGAACCAGGGGCAGAACGCCAACCAGGCCGCAGGTCAGCTGGATGTGGTGAACGCGGCACAGGACCCCTGCGCGAAGTGATTCGCCTGGGGTTCACCTCCGGTTCATGCTGGAATGTCGCTGCTGCGAAGGTCGGGACGTAGGCTGAGCGCATGCGCGAGGCCTACCATGACCAGCTAGAACAGCTCGCCGACCGACTGGCCGACATGACCGGCATGGTCGCCGAGGCGATGGAGAACGCGACCGCTGCCCTGCTGCAGGCCGACCTCGGCCTCGCGGAGCAGGTCATCAGCGGTGACCAGAAGGTCGACGACGTCCGAGCCAGCATCGAGGAGCAGTCGTACGCGCTGCTCGCGCTGCAGGCACCGGTCGCGACCGATCTGCGCACCGTGCTCGCGGTGATCCACGCCGCCGAGAGCGTCGAGCGCATGGGCGACCTCGCCCTGCACGTGGCGAAGGCCGCACGGCGCCGCCACCCGGCGCCTGCGCTGCCGGACGACGTGCAGCCGTACTTCGCCGAGATGGGCCGGATCGCGGTCAAGCTCGCGACCGAGGCGGCCTCGATCATCCGCGACAAGGACGTCGACCGCGCGCGCAGCCTCGAAGAAGAGGACGACGCGATGGACGACATCCACCGCCACCTGTTCACGGTCATCATGGACAAGGAGTGGAGCCACGGCGTGGCGACCGCCGTGGACGTGACGCTGCTCGGCCGGTTCTACGAGCGCTACGGCGACCACGCCGTGTCGGTCGCCAAGCGCACGGTCTTCGTCGTCACCGGCCGGATGCCCGGCTACGGTGGCGACGAAAACCTCTAAACCTCAGCGAAACTGCCCATCGCGTTCTGCCGCGAGCTCCGGATCGGCGTAGGCCTCGGAGAACTCGGCGAGCACGGTGGGCAGTTCCTCGTCCCACGCCTTGCGCGCTTCCTCGCGCGGCAGCTCCCGCGCGTCGACGGTGAAGTAGGCCCACGCGCGCACGATTTCGGGCAGCAGAGCCAGATCCGCGTCGGACACGTGCAGCCGCGCAGCCACGTTCAGGATCAGCACCGCGGTGAGCGACGCCGGCCCGTACACGACCGGATCGCGGTTCTGCTCGACCGCCGCACCCACGACGACGCGCGCGAACGCCCGCGCGGCCTCGACGTCGGCGATCCCGTGCGGTGACGCCAAAAAAGCCGCGACGGTCTCGTCCATCCTGTCCGGACTGATCACCGGAATCTCGTAGTCCTCGGACACCAACGCACTCACACGCGCGTCGGCCAGGGCGATCAGCTGGATCGGGTGCCGGATGTCCTCCGAACCGATCAGCCCTTCCTCGGCCTCCTCGTCCGGTCCCTCTTCCCAGAACTGCTCGATGTCGGGCCACACCCGGTCGAACGCCTCGGCCGCGCTCAACGGCGTGATCAGGTCGCGGAACGCTTCCGGCGTCGAGGCGATCATGTCCTCCAGCAACGCCACGGTGCCCTCGTCCGGCGTGCCGAACAGCTCGATCGCGGTGGCCCCGAGCACCGGCTGGCGCATGAACAGGACAGTCTCGCGAGCACCGGCACGTTCCTGGGTGATCGCGACGACTTCCACGTCTCCCAACAGGTTCGTGACGAGGAACGCCTCGCGGAACTCCAACGACGCGTCCTCGACGTACCACGAGGGTTCGGCAACACCATGTGCCGCAACGGCATCAGCGGCAAGAGCAGCAGCGGCGCGCGTGTCCTCATCGCCCACACCGGACAACGCGCGCAACGCGGTGAGCGCCGCCGGGTCCTGCATCGCGGCCAGCGCCTCGATCATCGGCGCGTGGCCGGATCCGGCGAGCCAGAGCGTGGCGTAGAGCTCGCTCGCCCAGGCGTCCGCGAGCAGCCAGGACTCCGAACGCAGTGCGGCCGCCGACTCGAGCAACGCCCCGTACGGGGACTGCTTCTCGGGCCGACGGCCGACCGTGCCTTGCTTCTTCTTGCGAGACTTGCTCTGCGGGCTCACCCGCAGAAATTTAGCCGAACCGGCCGGAGATGTAGTCCTCGGTGGCCTTCTGGCTGGGGTTGGAGAAGATCTTCTCCGTGTCGTCCACCTCGATCAGCTGTCCCGGCTGACCGACACCCAGCAGGTTGAAGAACGCGGTCTGGTCCGAGACACGCGCGGCCTGCTGCATGTTGTGCGTGACGATGACGATCGTGAAGTCCTTCTTCAGCTCCGTGATCAGGTCCTCGATCGCCAGCGTGGAGATGGGGTCCAAAGCCGAACACGGCTCGTCCATCAGCAGCACGTCCGGCTGCACCGCGATGGCACGCGCGATGCACAGGCGCTGCTGCTGACCACCGGAGAGACCGCCACCGGGACGGTCGAGGCGGTCCTTGACCTCGTTCCAGAGGTTGGCGCCGCGCAACGAGCGCTCGGCGACCTCGTCGAGCTCCCGCTTGTTCTTCATGCCCGCGAGTTTCAGGCCCGCGACCACGTTGTCCTTGATGGACATCGTGGGGAACGGGTTGGGACGCTGGAACACCATGCCGATGGTGCGGCGCACCTCGACCGGGTCCACGTTGGACGCGTAGATGTCCTCGCCGTCCAGCAGCACCTTGCCCTCGACGCGCGCGCCGGGGATGACCTCGTGCATGCGGTTCAGCGATCGGAGCACGGTCGACTTGCCGCAGCCGGACGGCCCGATGAACGCGGTGACGTTACGCGGCGGCACGGCCAGGTTCACGCTGTTCACCGCGTGGAACTTGCCGTAGTAGATGTTCAGGTCCTTGATGTCAAAGCGCTTGGCCATCGGTCTTCCGCCGCTTCACTTGGTCTTGATCGCGGAGAACCGCGAGATCACGGTCGCCACGAGGTTGAAGAACATGATGAGGAGGATGAGCGTGAGCGCAGCGCCCCACACCCGCAACTGGCCCGCCTCTTCGGGGTTCAGCAGCTCGTTGTAGATCAGCAGCGGCAGCGAAGCCATGTTGCCGCTGAAGATGTCGAAGTTGATCGAGCGGCTGTAGCCGACCAGCACCAGCACCGGCGCGGTCTCACCCATCACACGGGCAATCGAGAGCATGACGCCGGTGACGATGCCGGACAGCGCCGTCGGCAGCACGATCTTCACGATCGTCTTCCACTTCGGCACACCCAGCGCGTACGAGGCTTCCCGCAGCTCGTCCGGCACCAGGCGCAGCATCTCCTCGGTGGAGCGGACGACGACCGGCAGCATGAGCAACACGAGCGCCAACGACACGGCGAACGCGCTGGTCTCGAACCCGAACGTGGTCACCCACAGCGCGAAGACGAACAGCGCGGCGACGATCGACGGCACACCGGACAGGATGTCGACCATGAACGTCGTGATGCGCGCGAACCGGCCGTTGTTGCCGTACTCGACCAGGTAGACGGCGGCGAGGATGCCGATCGGCACCGCGATCACCGCGCACACGAGCGCCTGCACGATCGAGCCGTACAGCGCGTGGTAGACGCCACCTGCGAACTGCTCGGGCAGCACGCCCTTGAGCGACTTGCCCCACCAGTCGCCGCTCAGCAGCGCGCTGTAGCCCTTGCTGATCACGGTGAACAGCAGCCACACCAGCGGAATGACCGCGACCAGGAAGGCGAGTCCCATGAGGCTCATGGCGAGGTAGTTCTTGAACTGCCTGCCCGGACTGATCTTCTGGAACGCAGGTGTCTGCGCGGGCCTGTTGGGATCGGTCAGCGTGGCCGTCATGACGCCTTCGCCTTTCCTCGGCCCGCGACGTAGCGCGCGAGGGCGTTCACGGCGAACGTGAACAAGAACAGGACCAGGCCGGCAGCGATGTACGCACCGGTGGACAACGGCTCGCTGAACTCCGGTGCCGCCGACGCGATCTTCGACGCGAACGTGTAGCCGCCGTCGAAGAAGCTGAACGTCGACGAGCTCGTCGCAGAACGCAGGATGATCAGCACCGCGACCGTCTCACCGAGAGCACGACCGAGGCCGAGCATCGAACCGGCGATGTAACCGCTGCGCCCGAACGGGAGCACCGTGGTGCGGATCATCTCCCAGCGAGTCGCGCCGAGTGCCAGCGCGCCCTCGATCTGCATCACCGGCGTCTGGCGGAACACCTCGCGGCTGACCGCGGTGATGATCGGCAGGATCATGATGGAGAGCACGATGCCGGCGGTGAAGATGTTGCCGCCGCCGGAGAGCGAGACGTTGCCGTCCGAGAACAGCGGAATCCATGCCAGGTTCTTGTTGAGGAACGTGGCGATCGGTTCCAGCGACGGGCCGAGCACCTTGGCGCCCCACAGGCCGAAGACGATCGACGGCACCGCGGCGAGCAGGTCGATGATGTACGCGAACGGCCTGGCGAACTTCGGCTGCAGGTAGTGCGTGAGGAACAGAGCGATGCCCATCGCCACCGGCATCGCGATCGCGAGCGCCAGCAGTGACGACAGCACCGTGACCACGAGCAGGTCGCGGATGCCGAACCGCAGGTTCCCGACGTCGCCGGTCGACCACTCCGGGCTCGTGAAGAAGTTGATGTTGTTCGCGTTGAGCGACGGAACGGCCTGGATCAGCAGGAACAGGCCGATCAACCCGATGGAGACCACGATTGCCAGGCTTGAGCCAGTGGTCATGGAACGGAAAATGCCGTCGCCACGGCGACGGCCCTGCGACTTGGCGGGCGGCGAGCTCCCGGTGACCTCTTCAGCCATGGTGCCAATCATCCGTAGTCGGCCGGGAGCGTCCAATCGTGTCGGACGCTCCCGGCGCGGTGGTCACTACCGTCAGGCGATCGCCTTGATGGCGGTCAGCAGCTTCTCCTGGAACGCGGTCGGCACGGGGCTGTACCCGGCCTCCTCCAGGCCCTTCTGACCATCGGTCACGGCAACCGTCAGGAACGCCTTGACCGCCTTGCCGGTCTCCGCGTCGGCGTACTTGGAGCAGACGATCTCGTACGCGGCGAGCACCAGCGGGTAGGCACCGGCGGTCTTGGTCGCGTAGAGCGAGTTCAGGTCGAGCACCAGGTCGTTGCCCTGACCCTTGATCTTGACACCCTCGATGGCCTTGCCGGCGCTCGCGGTGGTCAGCTCGACCGGCTCGCCACCACCCGAGTTGACGATCTTGGCGATCTGCAGCTTGTTGGCCTTGGCGAAGGACCACTCGTTGTAGGTGATGGCACCCTTGGTGCCCTTCACCGCCGCCGACGTGCCCTCGTTGCCCTTGGCGCCCTCACCGACACCGCCGGTGAACGCCTTGCCGGCACCCTTGGTCCAGGCGCCACCGGAAGCAGCCTCCAGGTACTTCTGGAAGTTGTCCGTGGTGCCCGACTCGTCCGAGCGGAAGATCACGACGATCTTGTCCGCCGGCAGCTGCTTGCCGCTGTTCAACGCGGCGATGGCGGGGTCGTTCCACGTGGTGACCGCACCGCTGAAGATCTTGGCGATGGTGGCGGCGTCGAAGACGAGACCGTCTGCACCCGCAACGTTGTAGGTCATCGCGATCGGGCCGAAGACGGCGGGAAGGTTCCACGCGTCGCTGCCGTCGCAGCGGGTCTTGGCCGCCTCGACCTCGCCCTTGTCCTTGTTCAGCGGCGAGTCCGAGCCACCGAAGTCGGTCTGCTTGCCGTTGAACTCCTTGACGCCGGCACCGGAGCCGTTGGAGTTGTAGTCGAGGCTCTTGCCGTCGCACGCGCTCTCGTAAGCGGTGACGAACCGGGTCATGGCGTTGGCCTGCGCCGACGAGCCACTGGCCTTGAGCTTGGCCTTGCCGCCGCACTCGACCTTGGCGGCCGCGTTGGACGGGGTGTTGTTACCACCCGCGGGGGCGTTGTTGTCGGAGCCACACGCGCTGAGCAGCAGCGCGCTCGCCGCGACGAGACCGAGCACGGCACCGTGCCGCTGGATCTTCACCTGAGTCCTCCACCTGCGGAAGCATTAGCGGTTTTGCGACGGACGTCGCCGCTCGCTACGGAAGGTAGGTAGCCAGAGTGGACAGTCCGCCTAGACGAGGTGAACGTGAGGTGAACACAGAGCGGGAAGTGACCAGGCACACCGCCAGATGGGTGACGCCGTGACCTGCACGTATGCGGTTTGTGACGCTTTGTTCACTACCGGGCGTACTGGACGTCGGCATCCCAAAGAGTGAAGCCCAACCCAGTGTAAACGCGCACTGCCGGAGCGTTGTCAGCCTCCACGTAGAGCATCACCTCCTTGACCTTTTGCTGCAGGTGCCGCAACCCGGCCAGCGTCAGCGCCTTGCCCAGGCCACCGCCCTGGCTGGCGGGGTCGACGCCCACGACGTAGACCTCGCCGAGCTCCGGCGTGTGCACCTTGGTCCAGTGGAAGCCCACCAGCCGCTCGTCGGCGTCGAACGCGAGCAGGAAGCCGGCCGGGTCGAACCAGTCCTCGTCCTCCTTGGCGCGGACGTCCTCGATCGACATCGAGCCCTGCTCGGGGTGCCAGTCGAACGCGCGGTGGTTCACGTAGACGACCGCGGCCTCGTCCTTGCCGGGGACGAACGGCCGGATGGTGACGCCGTCGGGCAGCTTGGGCTCCGGCAGCTCGTTCTCGACCCGCAGGCGCATCCGCAGCAGCTCACGGACCTTGCGGAAGCCGAGCTTCGTCGCGAGCTGGTCGGCGTCCGGGTGGCCGCCGTGCGCCCAGATCCGCAGGTTCTCCTGCGGAAGGGCGTTCACCAGTGCCTCACCGACGCCCTGATGCCGGTGCTTCGGGTGCACGGCGAACTCGGCGACCTTGTGGCCGCCGGAGTCACCGATCATGTCGACGTGCGCGTACCCGGCGAGCTCGCCGTTGCGGTGCGCGAGGAGGTGCCTGCTGCCGGTCGCGCCGGGGCGCATCCGCAGTCGCACGGCCTCGCCGACCGGTGCCACGCCGTCGGTGCTCTCGGCAGCCTCGAGCAGCTGCCGGACTTCCACAGCCTGGTCGGTCGTCAGCTCGTCGTACCAGCTCAGTTGCGCCACACAGGCGAACCTACCGCGCGATCAAACGCTCATCCAGAACGCGGACCGAGTCGCCCACCTCGTCGACCTCGGCCAGCTCGGAGGGACGACGCGACGAACCGGGACGCGGCGGGCGGACGAACTTGTAGCCCACGTTGCGCACGGTGCCGATCAGGGCCTCGTGCTCGGGGCCGAGCTTGGCGCGCAGCCGTCGCACGTGGACGTCGACCGTGCGGGTGCCGCCGAAGAAGTCGTAGCCCCAGACCTCCTGCAGCAGCTGCGCGCGGGTGAAGACCCGGCCCGCGTGCTGCGCGAGGTACTTGAGCAGCTCGAACTCCTTGTAGGTGAGGTCGAGCGGGCGGCCCTTGAGGCGCGCGGTGTAGGTGGCCTCGTCGATCACGAGGTCGCCGAGCTGCAGGGCGCCGTCGCCACCGGGCTGCGTGGTGCCGCGGCGCGAGCGGACCAGCCGCAGCCGGGCGTCGACCTCGGCGGGGCCGGAGTTCGGCAGCAGGATCTCGTCGACCGACCAGTCGGAGTTGACGGCGACCAGACCGCCCTCGGTGACCACGGCCACCACGGGCACGTCCACGCCGGACGAGTCGAGCAGGCGGCACAGCGAGCGGGCGCCGACCAGATCGGTGCGGGCGTCGACCAGCACGATGTCGTGAGGACCGGCTTCGAGAAGCGCGGACACCTCCGGCCGCAACGGCCGCACGGCGTGCGGGAGCAGAGCCAGCGCGGGAAGCACAGCCTCCGGGTCCGGGTCTGTCGTCAGCAGAAGCACGTCGATGCTCATTCGCGGCGCCCTCCAAATCGGCCGAGGTCAGGTCACCTCGACCAGACCAGCGGCGTACGGTGACCGGGCCCCGTTGCCTGCGGATGACGGAGACAATACCGGTGCAACCCGAGAAAGTCCCAGGTCAAGAAGCCGTGCTCACAGTTGTTTCCACAAGCGTCACGCCTGTTACATCCACGTCACATGACGGAATACGTCTGCACGGCGTCCACCACAAGGGTGAAAACGACCTCGCTTTCGTTGTGGGGCACGGGTTCACGAACAACGTGACCAAGCCGTACGTCGCGCGGGTGCTCGCTCGTTTGGCCACGCACGCCGGTGTCGTCGCGTTCGACTTCCGCGGTCACGGACGCTCCGAGGGACGGTCCACGGTCGGCGCGGACGAGGTCCACGACATCGAGGCGGCGGTGCGCACGGCGCGCGAGCTCGGTTACTCGAAGATCGCCACGGTCGGCTTCTCGATGGGCGCGTCGATCGTCATCCGGCACGCCGCACTGGGTGAGACCAGGCCGGACGCCGTCGTGTCGGTGAGCGCGCCGGCCAGGTGGTGGTCGCGGGAGACGGCGCCGATGCGGCGGGTGCACTGGTTGTTGGAGCAGCCGCACGGCAAACTCGCGGCGCGGGCGATCGGGGTTCGGCTCGGCGACAGCTGGGTACAACCGCCGGAGAGTCCGCTGGAGGTGGTGGCGCGCATCACGCCCACCCCACTGCTGATCGTGCACGGTGACCTGGACCACTATTTCAGCCAGGAGCACGCCAGGTCACTGCACCGCGCGTCCTTGGGACATGCCGAGCTGTGGATCGAGCCCGGCATGCGGCACGCGGAATCGGCCGCGACTCCAGACCTGGTAGACCGGATGGCGGCATGGATCGCCGGCAAAGTCGAGGACGAGGAATGACTGCGCACAACCCTGCACAACCGCGGAAGAAGTCTCGGCGCGGGAAGTTCCTCCTCATCACGGTGATCGTGCTCGGCATCCTGCTCGTGGCGGCCGACTTCGCCCTCGCGGCGGCCGGCGAGTACCAGATCGCCCAGCGCATGCGGGAGAAGCTGCAGCTCGACGAGGACCCGTCGGTGCGCATCAACGGCTTCCCGTTCGCCCTGCAAGCGCTCCGCGGCGACTACAAGCACGTGCAGATCCGCGCGTACGGCGTGCCGATCAAGAACGAGCAGACCGGCGTCGACCTGCGCGACCTCGACGTCGAGGCCGACCTGCGGCACACCCGCGTCGAGCTGTCCGACCTGCTGGCGGGCAACGTCTCGAAGGCGACCATCGACGAGGTCGAGGGCAGCGTCAAGATCAAGTCGCTGGACCTGAACCGCCTGGCGAACCAGGTCACGCCGTTCGACAAGCTCTCGATCGAGCCGGACAAGCGCGCGACCGCCACCACGACGACCACCACCACGCCGACGGACCCGAAGGCCCCCAAGACGACGGCGGCGATCAAGCTCTCCGGCCAGACCAACGTCGCCGGCAAGGTCGTCACCCTCAGCGCCTACGGCCAGATCGCGCTGGCCGGCGGTGCCATCCAGATCACCATCGACGACGTCGAGCTGGAAGACGCCTCGCTCAAGCAGATCGTCCCGCAGCTGCGCCAGGCGCTCGCGATCAAGATCGACCCCGGCAAGCTCCCGTTCGGTGCGACGCCTACCGCCGTTGAGGTGGAGAGCGGTGCGTTCAAGCTTCGCGGCGTGATCACGGATGTACCGTTGGTCCAACGATGACTGGTGTGTGGGCGCTGCTGGGCGCGCTGGCCGTGGCCGGTGCGATCGGTGTGCTGCTCAAGGTCCGCGAGGGCCGCATCTATCGTCGTGATTCCGTTGACCTGCCCGCCCCCGTGCGCGACCTGCTCGCGCCGGGGGTGACGCTGGTCCAGCTCTCCACCACGTTCTGCGCGCCGTGCCGGCACGCGAAGGTGGTCCTGAGCGACCTGGCCGACCGCACCGACGGGTTGTCGCACGCCGAGCTCGACGTGACCAACCTGCCCGACGTCGCGGCTCAGCTGGGCGTGATGCGCACACCGACGACGTTGGCGCTCACGGCTGACGGCGTCGAGGTGTTGCGAGTCGGTGGCGTGCCGAAACGCGACTCGTTGCTGGCGGCTCTGCAACCACATCTGCCCTAATCCGGTCGAGTGATTCTGCGTTGTTCCACCAGATGGACATACCTCCCGGACCGAGGGATCGAGCGCTACCCTCGCTGGCATGACCATGCTGCTCACGAAGCGACGCGCGGTTGACCTGTGCCGCGTGCGCAGCAGCCTGTGTCGCACGACGAGCTGATTGGGCCGCTTGACGCCCAGCAGCCACCTCTGACGGACTGAATTTCTCCTCGTCCGAATGTCCGGAGGTCGTCGTGCCCAAAGATGCCCCAGTAGACCCGCGCGGACCGCGCTTCTCCGCCTGGATGACCACCGTCGTCCTGGCCGTCGTGCTCCTCACCGGCTGGTGGCGACTCCTCGCCGCCCAGACGGTGCTGTTCGCGATGTGCGCGTTCATCTCGCTGAAGCTCAACCCGTGGGGTCACGTCTACCGCTTCGCGATCCAGCCGCGCCTGACCCCGACCACCGAACGCGAGGAAGCGGCCCCGCTGCGGTTCGCGCAGGGCGTCGGGTTCGTGTTCGCACTGATCGGCACGCTCGGCTACGCCACGGGTCTCACGACGTTGGGCACCGTGGCCACCGCTCTCGCACTGGTGGCAGCGCTGCTCAACGCCGCGCTGGGCCTGTGCCTCGGGTGCGAGATGTACCTGCTGCTGCGCCGGTACGCACCCGCCCTCGCACGTCCGCAATCGCAATAACGCCACGCACTACTACAGGAGCGAACGTCCCATGAGCCGTGAGAACGTGCTGGTCTCGGCCGCCTGGTCCGAGGAGAACCTCCAGACGCCCGGCGTCGTGTTCGTGGAGGTCGACGAGGACACCACCGCGTACGAAGGCGGACACATCCCTGGCGCCGTGCGCATCGACTGGAAGACCGAACTCCAGGACCCGATCCGCCGCGACTTCGTCGACCGCGAGGGCTTCGAGAAGCTGCTCTCGGCCAAGGGCATCTCCAACGACGACACCGTGATCCTCTACGGCGGCAACAACAACTGGTTCGCTGCCTACGCGTACTGGTACTTCAAGCTCTACGGGCACCAGGACGTGAAGCTGCTCGACGGTGGCCGCAAGAAGTGGGAGCTCGACGGCCGTCCGCTGGACAAGGAAGAGGTCGTTCGCGACACCACTTCGTACTCCGCTTCGGAGCAGGACCTCTCGATCCGCGCCTTCCGCGACGAGGTCGTCGACGCCATCGGCAACAAGAACCTCGTAGACGTCCGCTCCCCCGACGAGTTCTCCGGCAAGCTGCTCGCCCCGGCCCACCTCCCGCAGGAGCAGGCCCAGCGCGCGGGCCACATCCCGTCCGCGGTGAACGTGCCCTGGTCGAAGGCGGCCAACGAGGACGGCACCTTCAAGTCCGAGGACGAACTCCGCGAGATCTACGCGGAAGCCGGCTTCGACGGCTCCCGCAAGACCATCGCGTACTGCCGCATCGGCGAGCGCTCCTCGCACACCTGGTTCGCCCTGCGCGAGCTGCTCGGCCACGAAGACGTCAAGAACTACGACGGTTCTTGGACGGAGTACGGCTCGCTCGTCGGCGTGCCGATCGAACTCGGTTCCGGCAAGGAGGCCTGATTCATCATGAGCGACTCGTGCGGCGCGCCCGTCCAGGGCGGCTCCATCGACGTTTCCACTTCTGAGACCGTGCTGCAGGGCAAGGTCGTCGCGGACGGGGCTCCCGTTGGGGGCGCCTACGTTCGGCTGCTCGACTCGACCGGTGAGTTCACCGCCGAGGTCGTGTCCTCGCCGGAGGGTGACTTCCGGTTCTTCGCTGCTCCTGGCAGCTGGACCGTGCGGGCTCTGCATCGGAGCGGGAACGGGCAGGCTGACGTTTCGGCTGACGGGCCTGGGATCCACGACGTGCAGATCGCGGTCGCCTGACGTTCTTGGTTGGTATGGCGAAGGCCCTGGCGGAGATTCTCTGCCGGGGCCTTCCGTCTGTTTGCCGCGGCTTCTGGGGCCATGCGGTGGTGCTGTTGCATTGGTGGGCGCCGGTTCCAGCGGGTGGCCGGACGGGGGTTGGTTGCGTCATCGCCGCTTCGCGACGATCGCGATTGGGGCTTGACTTCGGGGCCCTTTCGAGGCGCTGCGTCGGGCGGAAAAGGA
>NZ_QFWW01000036.1 GCF_003265345.1 Lentzea terrae
GCACCTTCCTTCTGCGTGTACACCTTGTTGTCCGTGCCGCGGACCGCGAGCTGCACCTTGCCGTCGGAGAACACGACCGCACCCGGCACACCGGCACCGACAACACCCGGAGCGGTCCGCTTGGCCTGGAGAACACCGTTGACGAACCGCTTCACCGCGATCGCGTTCTGCGGGTCGCGGTAGGCGATCTCGAAGCCGTCACCAGCAGGCACGACCGTCATGTCACCCGTCATGGCGTAGTCACCGGTGTCGGTCGCCTGACGCCAGGACCGGAACGCGCCGTCCGCAGTGAACTGCGTGGCGTACCACAGCTTGTTGCTGCCGTCGACGGCGAACGCGGTCAGCAGCTTGTCGTTGCCGCGCACCAGGATCGGGGCACTGAACAACGCTCCGTTCACGCCGGCCGGTGCGTTCCACTTGGTGTCGCCCGGCGTCAGCTGGGTGTAGGCCCTGGCTTGTGCGTTGGTGCCGTAGCCCATCACGACGGTCTTCTTGTCGTCCCGCTGCGCCAGAGAGGCGCGGCCGGTGAAGCCGGTGCTCGACAACCCTTGGAACGCCATGTTCTCGGTACCGGGAACCGTCTGGTAACCCCAGAACAACGTGCCCGCGTCATCGACGTAGCTGACCTCGAACTGCGTGCGCGTCGGGTTGTAGATCATCTGCGGACGCTCGTTCTGCGGCGCGGGGACGCTCGTCGGCGGGGTCACGACCTCCGGCGACTTCACCTTGCAGGAGTCGACGTCGACCATCATCTCCTTGGTGCCGGGCCACCACGCGAGGTACTCCTTCCAGTTGCCCTCGGAGCTCAGCGCCATGTCGTTCTTCACGTTGTCCCAGCGGTACCAGTACATGTCCGGCCCGCTGCGGCCGTAGATGATGTCCCCACCGGGAGACAGGATCTGCTCGTAGCCGTTCCAGCCCCAGCCGATCTGCTGCCCGTACTGGATCCAGCGGCGGTTCTTCCAGTCGTAGTGGAAGCGGTAGAGCGTGCCGCCGCTCACGTTCGGGTCGCGGGCGTACAGGACACCGTCACCCGCGGCGAGCACCTGGTCGTACTTGCCCCAGCCGTCGTCGATGATCTCCTTCGTCATCGTGCCGGCCTGCTCGTCGTAGACCGAGCGCTCCAGCCGACCGGTCGCCAACGCGGCGTAGATGTGGTTGTTGCTGTCGACGGTGACGCGGTTGTGGTACTGCGGCAGGTCCCAGCCGCCCCAGTTCGTGTCGATCCGCGTGCTGACGCCGTTGTTGTCCCAGCCGGTGCCGTTCCACCTCAGCCGGTGGAACTCGCCGTCGGGCTTGATGAAGTACTTCCAGCCGTTGGCACCGGCCATGAAGCGGTAACCGTTCCAGCCGGCGGGGACGACGCTGTCCGCGTCGAAGCTCCGGATACCGGTCTCGGCCTCCGTGTGCGGACGCAGGTGCATCGTGTTGTCCGTGAAGGACGCCCAGATGTTGGCCGAGGGCTTGCATTCCACGTCGGTCGCGAGTGTGCCGGTCTTGCACGAGTCGATCGCGGGCGCGATCTGCTCGACGTTGGTCCAGCCGGCGACGCGTTCCTTCCAGTTGCCGTACACGTTGTTGGCGAAGTAGCCCTGCTCGGGGTGGCTCTGGTCGGGAACGTAGCGGTACCACCAGGTTTCCCCGTTGGGGAACTTGCCGTAGATGATGTCGCCGCCCGGCGAGGCGAGCTGCTGGTAGCCGCCCCAGCCCCAGCCGACCATCTTGTCCCGCTGCAGCCACGTGTCCGAGGCGACGTCGTAGTGGAACCGGTAGAGCGTGCCGCCCGACACGTTCGGGTCCCTGGCGTAGAGCACACCGGCACCGGCCGAGAAGAGCTGGTCGTACTTGTCCCACCCGGAGCCGATCACCTTGCGGGACAACACCTTGGTGGTCTCGTTGTACCGGTACATCACAAGGTCGCCGCTCGACTCCGCGGCGAAGATGTTGTTGTCGGCGTCGACGGTCACCCGCCACTTGTACTGAGGCAGGTCCCAGCCGTTCCAACCGGTGGCGATCAGCTGGTGGTTCCCGTGGTCGTCCCAGTCCTCGGTCTGAGGGTTCCAGCGGTGCCTGCGCAGCTCACCGTTGTTGTGGATGGACCAGACATAACCGTTGGGGCCCGCCATGAAGCGGATGTTCCAGCCCGAGGCGATGCTCTTGTCACCGGACCAGTCGTCGTAACCCCCGGCGGGTTCGTTGAGCTTGCGCAGGCGGAAGTCGTCGCTGTTGGCGATGCCGACGAAGACGTTCGCGGTCGCCGCGCACTGCGGAACCTCGACGGCGTTGGCGACGTTGCCGCCACTTGAGACGATGGGCAGACCGACGATCCCCAGGATCGCGGCGAGCGAGATCTGCACCAACCGTCTCAACGGCCGGCGCGACCGGTTTCTCATAGCTGAGTCCCTTGCCCGGACACGCGAAAACACGCGTGCGTGGCACGCGTCCGGTAGTTGCTGTCATCCCCCATGGATGCCGACTTCGCAGGTTGTACCAGACGGATGTCAGGTCTGGGAGAGCCAAGTGAGCGGGACGGCCAACTCCGATTTCGTTACGCAAAGTGATGAGACTTACAGGGGTTGTAAAAGCTTCTTTTACGGATTTATGCTGCCCGGCGCCTGCATCAACACGGCACTACCTGGGGGAAAGATCAATATGGTCGGCCGTCGCGCCGGGCGTTTCCGCACGCCCATGTTCTTGGTGCCGTTCCTGGGCCTGTTGCTCACGGTCACCTTGGTCGCCGGTGTCGCCGGCCCCGGGTTCCCGCTCTGGCCGTGGTCGTCAGGCGGTGGCACGCTCGCCGAGCAGCTCGAGAAGGCCCGCGCGCTGGCGTCCAAACAGGACTCCGGTAGCGCCGACGGCCTCAAGTCCGAAAGCGACAGTCGTGAGGGCAACCGGGGCATGCCCGTCTCGGAGCAGTCCAAGTACGCCGTCCCGGACTACAAGAAGGCCACCGACGGTGTGCGCAACGCCGCGAAGGTCGTCGACCCCGCCGTCAAGCCGGCCGGCTTCAACGCCAAGACCAGCAAGGAGCTGGTCGACAAGCGCGGCACGCACGAGAGCACGTACCGCAACGCCGACGGCACGCTGACCACGCAGTTCAGCGACGCGCCGATCAACTACCAGCGTCCCGACGGCACCTGGGCGCAGATCGACCCGGCGCTGGTCGCCGAGAACGGGCAGTGGCGCAACAGATCCGACGGGGTCGACCTGCGCGTCGCGAACGCGGCCGGCGCGGCCGACCTCGTCAGGCTCAAGCTCGACGATGCCCACGAGTTCGCCTACGGCATGCGCGGTGCGCGCAACGTGGCCGGACAAATCGACGGCACAACCATCACGTACCCCGGCGTCGCGGACCACACCGATCTCAAGATCGAGTCCGTTGCGGGTGGCGCCAAGGAGACGCTGGTCCTGCGCGACCGCGCCGCTGCCCGCACGTGGGACTTCCCCTTGCGTCTCAAGGGACTCAAGGCACGCGTCGTCGACGGTGCGGTGTCTCTGGTCGACAACGACGGCCGCGAGAAGCTGCGCATCCCGGCCGGTTACATGATCGACTCGTCCGTGCGGGGCGAGGACGCCGCGGCGGCCATCTCCCACGGCGTCCGTTACGAGATCGTCGACAACGGACAGACCCTGCGCATCTCGCTCGACTCGGCGTGGCTGGACGACCCCGCACGTGCGTACCCGGTGCTGGTCGACCCGAGCGTCTTCGAGGCCTCCGGCAAGCTCAGCAGCATGCAGGTCACCAGCAGCGGTGGCCGCATCACCAACCCCACCGAGCTGCTCATCGGCAACAACGGCGGTGTGCGCTACACCTCGCTGATCCAGTTCCCCGCGATCGCGAGCTCCCTGCGCAACCACAAGATCTTCGGTGCCCAGCTGCAGGTCGTGAACTTCGACTCGACGACGTGCAAGCCGCAGCCGCTGACCGTCCACCGGGTCGCGGCGCCCTGGAGCACCAGCGGTGCCGACGGCCCCGCGATGAGTCCGGCGATCGCGGGCGCCTCCTTCTCGCACGGCTTCATGGCCGTCGGCCAGACCCGTTCTCCCTGCCCCGCGGCACCCGAGCTGATCGATCTCGGCATCGCCGGCGAGCAGATGGTGCAGGGCTGGGCCACCGGTGCCGCCGACTACGGCATCGCGCTGCGCGCCGGCACCTACGCGAACAACAGCGGTTTCAAGCGCTTCACCGGCAACTCGGCGAACCCGCCGAAGCTGTTCGTGACGCACAGCCCGTACAACGCGAAGTACCAGATCGACCAGCCGATCCCGGAGCCGCCGGTCACGAGCCAGCAGGGCGGCAAGGTCAAGGTCAAGGTCACCAACACCAGCGCCTACGACTGGCCGCAGGGCCAGTACGACCTGGCGTACAAGCTCTTCAAGGCCACCAACAACGAGTACCAGGGCGTCAAGGTCGCCGCACAGCTGCCCGCCGGCGGTATCCCCAGGGGCGGCGAGGCGACGATCGAGGCGAACATCGAGAAGCTGCCGATCGGCAGCTACGTGCTCGACTTCACGATGCGCCGCGGTGACCTGACGTTCACCGACGAGCAGGTCGCGCCCGCGCGGATCACGTTGGAGGTCTTCAACATCCCGCCGGTCGTCACCGGTCAGTACCCGCTCGCCGGTGCCAGCGTCGAGACGCTGCAGCCCCAGCTGTGGGCGAAGGGCGAGGACCACGAGAACGACCCGCTGAAGTACAAGTTCCAGGTCTGCGAGCAGGACGACGCCGGCAACCCGGTCAACTGCTTCGACTCCGGCTGGCTCGACAACGTCTACTGGACCGTCCCCGCCGGGAAGCTGCGCTGGGACCGGATCTTCTACTGGCGCACGTTCCTGTACGACGGCACCTCGGAGAGCGAGGGCATCAAGTTCTCCGCGCTGATCACTTCGGTGCCGCAGCCCGAGGTGACCTCGCGGATGGGCAACGCGCCCTACACCGGCAACGGTCTCGGCTTCGACCCGATGGTCGGCAACTACACGACCGCGGCCATCGACGCGGCCGCGGGCACCGTCGGCCCCGAGCTGAACGTCGCCCGCACGTACAACAGCCTCGACCCGCGGGCGAAGCTCACCTTCGGCAGCGGCTGGTCCTCCCGCTACGACATGCGGGTGCAGCCGGACGCCGACGGCTCTGGCAACGTCATCGTCACCTACCCGGACGGCCAGCAGGTCCGATTCGGCCAGAACCCCGACGGCAGCTACACCCCGCCGCCCGGCCGCGCCGCGACGTTGACCGGCCTGCCGAACAACAACGGCTGGCAGCTGATCGACAAGGACCGCACGGTCTACACGTTCCGCTTCGACGGCCCCGTCGCGTCCATCAAGGACAGTGCCGGTCGTCTGGTGGACCTGCAGTACGACACAGCGGGCAAGCTGTGGAAGACGATCAGCCGCACCAGCAACCGCACGCTGACGTTCGCGTGGAAGGCCGACGGCAGCCACGTCGAGTACGTCCGCACCGAGCCGGTCGACGGCGCGACGCTCGAGTGGAAGTACGTCTACGACGGCGACCGGCTGCTCGAGGTGTGCAACCCGGACGCGAAGTGCACGCGCTACGAGTACGAGAACGGCTCGCACTACCGCAGCGTCGTGCTCGACTCGCGGCCGGACTCCTACTGGCGCCTCGGTGAGGCGGGCGGCGACGACGCGGGCAGCCAGATCGGCGTCAAGCTGGGCAAGGACAAGGCCAAGTTCGTCAACATCGGCCCGAACTACGGCCGGCCGGGCGCGCTGGAGGGCAGCGACGACAAGGCCGTCGAGCTCAACGGCACGAGCTACGTCCAGCTGCCGGAGCAGAGCGTCAACAAGCACCGCGACCTCAGCGTCGAGCTGTGGTTCAAGACGACCTCGGCCGGTCCGCTGTTCAGCTACCAGGACAAGGTCGTCGACCAGACGCCCGGCGCGGGTGTGCCGGTGCTGTACGTCGACTCGGACGGCAAGCTGCGCGGCCAGTTCTGGAACGGGCGGATCGACCCGATCACCTCGACCGGCAGCGTCCGCGACGGCAACTGGCACCACGTCGTGCTGTCCGGATCGCTCGCCACCCAGTCGCTGTACCTCGACGGCGTCAAGATCGGCAGCCGCGAGGGCGTGATCGACCACCCGCGTCTGGAGTACGCGTACGTCGGCACCGCGCACACGGTCGGCGCGTTCCCCGGGATCGCCGCGGGCAGGACCCACTTCTCCGGCCACGTCGACGAGCTCGCGTTCTACGCGCGCCCGCTCGGTGAGAACCAGGTGCGCACGCACTTCCTGGCGCAGAAGCCGGGCAACCAGATCACCACCGTGCGCCTGCCGAGCATGAAGGTCACCGCGTCGGTCTCGTACGACCACGTGCACGACCGCATGAAGGAGTACGTCGACAGCGACGGTGGTCGCTGGCAGCTCGGCGTGCCGACGATCGGCGGCGACGAGCGCAACATCATCCGCTCGGTGCGCGTCGTCGATCCGGGCGGCCGACCGCAGTACTTCGACTTCGACGGGCTCAAGGGCCGCATCCTGCGCCAGGTCACGCCGCTCGGCGCGGCGACCAGGCCGGAAGACGTGATCGGCCGCAACTGCACCACGAACCCCGACGGGAACATCACCTGCAACGGCCTCGTGGTGGCCCTCGGCGTCCGGCTGTTCGACTACGACGAGTCGGGCTTCCAGCAGACGATCACCGACGAGATCGGCAACAAGGCCACCCTGGTGCACGACGACCGGGGCAACCTGACGAAGAAGATCAGCTGCCGCGAAGAGAACAACTGCCAGACGACCCACTACACCTACCAGGCTCCGACGGCGGACCCGACCGACCCGAAGACCGACAAGCTGATCGAGACGCGGGACGCTCGCTCGTCCGGCCCCGCCGACAACACGTACCTGACCAAGTCGGTGTACACGAGCTTCGGCGACCTGGCGGAAGAGACGAACCCCGACGGCGGTACGACGTTCCACACGTACACCGACGGCAACTCCCTCGCCTATGGCTCCACGACGGCGAAGGAGCCCGCGCGGCTGCTGAAGTCCACTTCGGACCCGCGCGGCGCGACGACGATCAACAGCTACTACGCCAACGGTGATCTCGCCGAGACGAAGTCGCCGTCCGGTCTGCGCACGGTGTTCACCTACGACGTGCTGGGCCGCAAGAAGACCGCGACCGAGTACTCGACGGCGTTCCCCGCGGGCGCCACGACGACGTACAAGTACGACAAGCTGGGCCGCGTCGTCGAGTTGACCTACCCGGCGGTGAAGAACGCGGTCACCGGCGAGACCCGCACCGAGACGGCGAAGACGCAGTACGACGAGGACGGCAACACCACCGTCGCCGAGCTCGTCGACTCCGCCGACCCCGGCAACCCGCGCCGTTCGACGTTCGAGTTCGACGACTACGGCCGGATGACCAAGACGATCGGGCCGGAGGGAAACGAGGCGTCGTTCGGCTACGACAACTTCGGCAACCGCACGTGGGCGGTCGACGCGAACGGCGTGAAGACCGTCTACACCTACACCGCGCGCAACAAGGTGTCGCAGGTGCGGCTGGTCGGCTGGCACGGCAAGGCGATCACGCCGGGCGCGTCGCGCGTCGAGCCGCTCGACCCCGACGAGCCGCTGCCGGACCTGGTGCTGGAGTCGAACCAGTACGACCACACGGGCAAGCTGGTGCTCCAGCTCGACGCCATGGGCCGCCAGACCCACTACACGTACTACAACGACGGTCTGGTCAAGGAAATCAGGGCCAAGGCCGACAACCTGGTCACGACCCCGTTCGTCTCGATCCAGCAGAACACCTACGACGCCGCGGGCAACCTGACCCGTCAGGTCGGCCTGGGCGGCAAGGTCACCACGCACGAGTACGACGTGACGGGCCGGGTCAAGGCCTCCGTGCAGGAGCCGGACACCCTGCGCAGGCGCACCGACTACAACTACGACCTGAGCGGCAACATCACGAAGGTCACCAAGAGCGGCGCGTTCTCCAACACGGGTCCGTTCGGTGCCTCGTTCACCGAGGTCGTCGACTTCGAGTACGACACCTGGGGCAGGCAGACCAAGGAGACGCTGAACGGCCCGAACGGCCCGGTGTCCACCAAGCGGGTCTACGACGACCGCGACAAGGTCACCTCGGTGATCGCGCCGCGCGGCAACGTCACCGGCGGCGTGCCCGCCGACCACACCACCGAGTACCGCTACGACGAGCGCGGCCGTGCCACGACCACGATCTCGCCGCCGGTCACCACGGAGGAGTACGGCAAGGCGCCGTCGGTCACCCGGCCGACGACCGTCACCGGCTACAACGCCTTCGGTGACGTCACCGAGGTGCGCAACCCCGCCGGTGACGTCATGAAGATGGCCTACGACAAGGCGGGCCGCACCGTCCGCACCGAGTCGCCTGGCTACAAGGCGCCGGGCAGCACCGAGACGAAGGTCGCCACGGTGGTCGCGGAGTACGACCCGATGGGTCGTGCCGTGAAGACCACCGACCCGTCCGGCGCGATCATCCGGATGTACTACGACCAGCGCGGGCGCCTGGTCGAGAAGCGCGACCCGAAGCCGGACGCACCCGGTGAGGCGGGCGGCAGCTGGTACTACACCTACACCAACAACGGCGACCTGCTGTCCACTGAGGACCCGACGGGTGGCGTCAAGCAGTCGACGTACGACCAGTTCTCGCGCCCGGTCACCCAGACCGTGCTGGAGACGACGCCGCAGCCCGCGGCGTACGAGACGAAGCTGGGCTACGACGCGCGGGGCAACCTGGAGACGGTCACCTCGCCCAAGAACGAGGTGACCAGGTTCGGCTACGACGTTCTGGGGCAGAAGACCAGCGTCACCGACCCCGCCGGCGTGGTCATGCAGCTCGGCTACGACAGCTTCGGCAACCAGGTGTACGTGAAGGACGGTCAGGGCCGTGCGCAGTACCAGCGCATGGACCAGGCCGGCAACAAGATCGCGGACGTGTCGATCGCGCCCACCGGTGAGACGCTGCGCACCGCCCGGCACGGCTACGACATCGCCGGCAACCAGATCACCTCGTCCGACCCGCTGAACAAGGTCACCAAGTACACCTACGACGCGCTCGGCCAGCTGACCAAGCTGGAGGAGCCGGTGTCCGCGACCGAGACGATCACGACGTCGTTCGGTTACGACACCTCCGGTCGCCGCACGCGGGTGACCGACGGCCGTGGGAACAGCACGTTCTACACGTACAACTCGCTGGGCAAGCCGGAGTCGGTGATCGAGCCGTCCACCACGGCGCACCCGGCCGAGGCGGACCGCAAGTGGACCGCCTCGTACGACGGCAACGGCAGGCCGACGGTGCTCACCGCACCCGGCGGCGTGTCCCGCACCCGCACGTACGACGCACTCGGCAGGCTCACCAAGGAGACCGGCGCCGGCGCCTCGGTGTCCACTGTGGATCGTGAAGTGTCGTACGACGCGGTCGGCCGTACGAAGACGATCAGCGCTCCGGTTGGCGTGAACACCTACGGGTACAACAACCGGGGTCTGCTGACCTCGGCGAACGGCCCGTCCGGTGACGCCACGTTCGACTACGACGAGGCGGGCAGGCTCAAGTCGCGGACCGACGCGTCCGGCAACGCCCTGTTCAACTACGACAAGGGCAGGCTGTCCTCGGTGCAGGACGGCGTGACCGGTGGCCTCGTCGCGTACGGCTACAACACCGCAGGCCTGCTCGAGACGATGAACTACGGCGGTGGCCGGGTTCGCACGTTCAGCTACGACAACCTCGGCCGTGAGTCGTCGGACGTCATCAAGAACGCGGCTGCCGCGGTCGTTTCGTCGATCGGCTACGAGTACGACCTCGTGGACCGGCTGACGAAGAAGACCACCGCCGGGACCGCGGGTGCGGGCGAGCAGACCTACACCTACGACGACCTCGGCCGCACGAAGACGTGGTCCTCTGGCGGGAACACGGTTTCGTACGCCTGGGACAAGTCCGGCAACCGGGTGCAGAACGGCACCAAGACCGCGGTCTACGACGAGCGGAACCGGGTGACGTCCGATGGCGACTACACCTACACGTACACCGCTCGCGGCACGCGTGCGTCGCGCACTTCCTCCGGCTTCGAGGAGAAGTTCGACTTCGACGCCTTCGACCGGCTGATCAAGGTCGGCAACGCCACCTACGCCTACGACGGCCTCGACCGCCCGACTTCGCGTGGCAGCAAGCAGTTCAAGTACGCCGGTCCGTCAATGGACGCCGTCAGCGACACGGACTCGACGTACGGCCGCGGCGTGTTCGGCGAACTGCTGTCGCTGGGTTCGGGTGCCGACAAGCGTCTGCTGGTGTCGGACAAGCACGGCGACGTGGTCGCCGGGCTGGACGCGACCACCGCGGACGTGCGCGACTCGGTTTCGTACGACCCGTGGGGCAAGCCGACGGCAACCTCGGGAACGAAGCGGAACGTCGGTTTCCAGGGCGACTGGACCGACCCCGACAGCGGTCACGTCAACATGGGCGCGCGCTGGTACGAGCCTTCGTCGGGTTCGTTCACGTCGCGTGACTCGGTGACCCAGGGCGGTCCAGGCTCGGCGGGCTTCAACCGCTACGTCTACGGGGTCGGCTCCCCGTTGAACGGCTTCGACCCCGACGGCCACGGCTGGTTCAGCGACGCGCTCTCGTGGGTCGGCGACAACATCTCGACGATCGGCCACACCGCACTGGACGTGGCCGGCCTGGTGCCAGGCCTGGGTGAGATCGCGGACGGCATCAACGCCGTCTGGTACCTCGCCGAGGGCAACTACACGGACGCGGCCCTTTCCGCAGCGGGCATGATCCCGTTCGGCGGCTGGGGCGCAACGGCCGCGAAGTGGGGCAACCGCGGCTACGACGCCATGCGCGGCGCCGACAACGTGCCCACCCCGCGCACGCCGGACGCACCGCACCCGCGGCGCCCCGACGGTCCTGGTGCCGGTAAGGGCCCGGACGGCATGCCGTTGAAGAAGGGCGACGCCCCATCCGCGGGCAAGGGTCTGCCTGATCCACGCAAACTGGCAGCGGAAGCAGCAGCACGTAAGGCTGCCGCGGCCAGAGCCGCCTACCAGGCGGCGGTGAAACGCACCGCGGCCGCCAAGTCAGCGGTCGCCCGCGCGGTCAAGTCCAACCCGATCCCGACCCTCAAGGCGGCACTGAAGCCGCGCATCGCCAACGCCAAGAACATCATCTCGGCGATGCCGAACGCGCCGGCCCGCATCGTGCAGACCGCGGTGACGAACGTCCAGGACCTCAACAAGGTCTACGAGACGATCAAGACCGCCATGCTCGGTGTCGGCAAGGAGGTCGTGAAGGAGGCCGCGCAGGCCCAGGTGGCGGAAACCCTCGCCACGATGGGGGTGCCGTACGCCGAGGACATCCTCGATCTGGCCAGCGGTGGCAAGAAGAGGAAGCGCCCTGGAGACAAGGGCAAGGAGGCCAAGCAGGACGCCTCCGGCGGCGCCTCGTGCCCGATCCGGCCGCCGGTGACCGCCGACAGCAACAGCTTCGCCGCGTCCACCCCGGTCCTGATGGCCGACGGCTCGCGCAAGACGATTGCTTCGGTGCAGATCGGCGACTCGGTGGTGGCCACGGACCCGACCACCAAGCAGACGACCACCAAGACCGTCACCGACGTCCGCTCGCACAAGGCCGACAGCAAGCTGTACAAGATCTGGGTCGCGGACAAGTCCGGTGTGGGCTCGATGGTTGCGACCGACGAGCACCCGTTCTGGGTGGACAGCCTGCAGAAGTGGGTCAACGCCGAGGACCTGAAGCCCGGCTACCGGTTCCTCACGGCGGACAACCGGTCTGCCACGGTCGTCCTGACGCTGCCCTTCACCGACCACGACCGCAGGGTCTACAACCTGACGGTCGATGGGCTGCACACCTACTACGTGGGTGCCGGGCGAGCCGATGTACTCACCCACAACTACGAGGTCACCAAGGTCAAGTGCCAGGACGAGCCGCAACTCGGCAGCACCCTCCCGGTGCGCAAGGAAGCGTCGGTCGGCAACGCCAACGGCAGCACCAACTACCGAGCCAACTTCAAGAAACACACCGGAATCGACCCAGACGCGGAAGGGCTGTGGGTCCACCACGCCATCGAGCAGGAAGTGCTCAACAAGTACCCCGGACTGTTCACCGAGGATGAGATCCACTCCGGGGAGAATCTGCGAGGTTTCAAGGACGGGCCGCACAACAGGCGTGCGCACCTGAGTGCCGTGAGGATCTTGTGGAACAAGTTCTACCGGCCGCACCGACTGGCCGGTACCACGCCGACCCGACAAGAGGTCCTGGACTACGTGACCTACGTCGATGACGAGCTGGGAAACTGGATGACACCGCGGGTGCGTTGAACGGAGTTTTGAACGTGGGCAGCTACTACGAGATCGAGCCAGAGGTGTCGGGAGGCCTCGGTCCGGACACCGTCTACGACCGCACGGTCATCCCGATGACGGTCACGCACGTGCACTACAAGGTGCACGACTGGCTCGGTGACTGCATCGTGACGGCGGACCCGGTGTTCCTGATCGTGCCGGCAACGGCCGCCAAGCTGCAGGATGCGGGCTTCACCGGGTTTCGTCTGGCTGACGCACAGGTGACGCCACACGAGCAGTTCCACATCCTCAACCCCGGTGGCCAGCCGCCGGAGCTCCGGTGGCTCCTCGTCGACGGGGAGCCGGGTGTGGACGACCTGGGAATCGCGGCCGGGATGCTGGTGGTCAGCGAAGCGGTGCTGGAAGTGCTTCGCGCCGACGGCATCAACCAGGCAACCGTGACCGAGTGGGAACCTGAGTAGGCGCGGTGAGGGCCACCCTTTCCGGGTGGCCCTCACCGCGTTCAGGAACCGCCTCGTCGAGCTGCTTCAGCCCTGACCTCTTCCTTACCGATGTCCTGTGGTGGAACGGTTTGAGCGCGCACCGTCCTTCCCGGACGTTTGGTCGCACTCGGTGTGCTCGGTCAGCAGGCTCAACGCGGTGTCCAGCCAGGTCCCGCGCCGCCGTCGCCGACGTGCGAGCCGAACGCGCCGGCCCACAGCGAGTACACCAGTGCGCCGGTGGCGATGACACGTTCCTGCCTGGCTGTGTGCTCACCAGTCCCGGCAACAGCGTGAGCGCGGAGCGGCGGGAGACGCCTGGGGCAACCTCGGGCTTGCCCGCCAAGCCGCCGCCCGGCACTGGATCGGCCAGGACCTCGCCGGGTCGATCACCATGACCTCGTCGATCGCCGGTCAGGTCGGCGTGCCCACCCTGGCGCCCTACGCCGCCAGCAAAGGCGGCGTGAACCAGCTCGTGCGCTACATCACCGGCGATCCTCGCCGTCGACGGCGGCTGCACCGCAACCTGAACACGTCGAGAGGCCTGGCTGGCCGAACGCATGGTTCGGCCACATCGCACGCTCCTGCGGTCGGCGCGTGGGTCGACCTCGGCCTCATGTTCACCGAGCCGGACGGCGCACCGCTGCATCCTGCGACGTCACGGACAATCGCCCGTCTCGTGCCTCGGGCTCGCAAAGCATGATCCACAGCGAAGAAACGGAGAACGAGAATGCGCACGCAGAATGCAGAGAAGCAGGTAGAGACGAATCTCTACCTGCTTCTCTGGAGTGCGCCGCCAGGGACTCGAACCTCGGACCCGCTGATTAAGAGTCCTCGGGTGGTCCTCGACGAGGGTGCCAAATGATGTCGGCTGATGCCATTTCTACACGTCAGATCCAAGAAGCTGAGGCGCAGCCTGTCGTTCCATGCCGTCCAGTGTCGTTGCAGGCCAGGGACCTCGGGCCCGTCCCGGGCTCGCATTCGGGGGTTCTACAGGACGTGACGCGGGCCGTCACGTCGACCATCGCGACGGTTGTCGGTCTCACATTTCTCTTCGGCTTCGGCAACGTGCTCAGCCTCGCGCTGCGACTCGGAGTACCAGTGTGGGCGGCCCCGTTGATCGCGCCAGCGGTCGACTTGTCGATCCTTGGGCTGCTTCTGGCGACGAGGTACCCCGCGTTGCGCGGCGCTTCGGCGGGGGAGCTTCAGCCTCTGCGCAGGTTCACGTTGTTCGTCAGCATGGTGTCGCTGGCTCTCAACGTGGCCGAGTCTTTGTTGAGCGGTGAGTACGGCAAGGCGGCGTTCGACGCGGTTGGTCCGGTGTTGTTGATCGGTTGGGCGGAGGTCGGCCCGCAGGTCTTGCAGGCACTCGGCCGTGCCCGGCCGCCTGTATCTGTCCAGGCTGCTCGCGAACACGATGAGCGTGATGAGCTGGACTCTGAGGCGCCCACACAGGACGACTTGGTGCGTGCTCGCCGTGCTGATGCGCGGTACTGGGCGTCGCACATGCGGCCGATTCCGGCCGAAGTGCTTCGCAGGGAGCTGGAGATCGGCACTGTCCAGGCACGTGAGCTGATCGCGGTGGTTCGACGCGAAGTCGCGGCCAAGGTGTGCGCCTCAGCCACATAGGTCAATCGTGCTGGCCGTCGCCCAGAGGACGGTTCAACCGGCTCGGGTCGATCTGCTGGTCCCGAAGGGAGTTGCTCATGGAGGCCGAGTACGGCCCGTCGATGTGGAACACCCGTATAGACGCTCCATCTCCTTCCACGATTGGCGAAAGAGGCCAGTTCCGCGCTCGTAAGGGTGAACCCACACCCAGTCCATCCACCACTTGTCCTCTTCGCGACTGAAGCGGGCCGCGCCCGCCGCGATCGGAAACGTTGCGGAGAACCTCTGTGAGTTGATCAGGACGCCTTGGTAGTCCGGGTTGGAGGGATCGAACGGGCCGAGGTCGTACCCGGTCTCCCGTTTGAACTGCAATCCGATCTCCGCCACTACCTCACGCAGCGCGTAGGTGCTGGAGTCGATCAACACGCCGGTCGGGCGTTCCGCAGTCAGCAGCGGGAACATACGGATGTCGAAGCGGGCCGGTTCGCCGAAGTGGGTCAGCTCACGGCTGCGTTCATCGAGCAGGTCGTCCATGACAGATGTGTACTCCGATCGGCGTCGTGTGGGGGCCGGTCTTGTGGCGACCTATGCCGGCGGGTGCGTCAGGGGATCTTGGCCGACGCCAGAGTGTGGATCGAATATCGGCTCGTGTCGTTCTACTGGCGGTCGACCAGCTCGCCGATCTCGACCTGGCCAAGAAGGTCCTGGATTTCTGGCTCCGTGGCGAGGTCGATGGGCAGAAGCTCGTGCGTCGTGCGCTTGAGGTTCGCCACGACCTCGGTAGCGGTGTCGTGGATGATGTTGTTGGCCTCGGCGTCATCCCAACGCACAGCAGCAAGGCGGCCGCGTTCAAAGCGAGCACCGAACAGCACGTCGATCTGCGGTGCGCCATAGGAATCAACACGGGACTGCTGGAGTGCGGCGACCCGCACTGCGGTGATTCCCGGCGCTACCGCGAGCGCCTCGCGAACCGTGAGGAGCATGTGCGAGGCCACAAGCATCAGATGCAGGTTGTTTCGCTCGGTCTTCGTGAGCTTCTTGAGACTGAGGTTGCCCGTGGCGGTCGTGGTCGGCTTCTTCTCCGGCACGATGTCAACGGTCGGCACAAGCACCACGGCGGTCAGTTCGGAGCCGTCCACGCCAACCGGTGCAGCTGGCGCTTCGTTGTCTTCGAAGGCCGCTGAGAGCACTTCGAGCACGACGGTTTCGTCGTTGTCCTGCAAGGCTTTCCACCACTGTCCAAGTCGAACTGGTGCTGGGCATGAGCTAGTGATCGCTGGGCGGCAAGCCCTTGGATCTCGGCAGCGGCAGTGGCCTCCGCTCGTGCCTTGGCTTCCCGCCGAGCGGAACGCTGGAACAGACCAATGCCGACGAGAGCGTGCTTCTGATGCTTTCGCCGAACTTCGTCTGCCGCCAGGGGAGCGGCGCCGACGTGGAGTCGGGCTGCCCGTGGTCCGACGCTCGTGCGGATTCCGCGGCTCGATGCTCGGATGCGTACGCCCGGTGCGATCTTCACCGAGAAGCCCATGGTTGCCTCCGCCCACTCAACGACTGGCCGGTAGATCGCAGGTGAGGGCGGGAGAGTTGCAACCGGTGATCCGTGTCGACTCAGGACGGCGTTCACTGGGGGCTGTGTCAGCGATGTGCGCTGCGCGCAAACTTGGCCGGCTATGCGTCGCGCAAGAAGACCTCGCACAGACACGCTTGGAGTCGTAACACCTACTGGGTATCCGGCGAACCATTGATCATGGTGGTGCATCGACCTGGGACAGGCGCCGACGATCGTGAGACGGTTTCACTTGAACTTGGACGCCTGCTTGTCACCATCGACGTCGTCGTAGCGATTCCTCAGATCATGGACCCCGATAAAGTAGGAAATGTGTCGATTGCCTTGTGCGACAAGGGCTACCACGGCTAAGACGACGCCGGTACGCACGTGATCACTCCGTACAAGGGCCGCAACAAACCCGAGTCGCAGAAGGACGCCAACCGCGCCCACGCCCGCCTGCGCAGCCCCGTGAACGCGCCAATCCAGCTCAAGACCTGGCGCATCCTCCGCAAACTCCGCCGCTGTCCCCGCCGCACAGGCCGACTGGCCAAAGCCATCCAGGTGTTACAGGACTACGAAGTCGTCGCAGGATGAAAAGGGCTCACTCCTTCAGCCTGAACGTCGATGGTGTTGTCGTACGTGAATGTCGCGCGGGCTGCTCCGCCGTTGCACCACTTCGCTCGCATTCAGGTGAATCGCTGATCCGTAGCCCGGCGCGCACGCTCCGCAGCCGGTGCTGATTCCAGGCGGGTTGAACTAATGCATGGAACGTTGTTGCGGAGTAACAGGGAGCGGGCTTGGTGCGATGGCGGTAAGACGTTCGGCAGTGTGATTGGAGGCGAGCCGTTTTGTTGTCCAGTTTGCTTCCCGGTATTCGGCAGCTACGCACGCCTGTCGCCGCTGGTGCGGTGATCGCGTTGGCCGTTGTCCTGGCGCACGGGGTTGGCCGGTTTGGCGCGGCTGGGAGGACTGGGCTCGTTCGGGATCTGGCCACCCTCGCCACGGCGCTGGGGCGGCCAGTCGCGCTGGCGGGGCTCGGGCTCGCCATGTACCTAGTGGGCGTGTTGTGGCAGTCGGTGTTACGGGTCGTGGCACGGTTCGTCGGAATTCGCTTGGGGCGCAGGGGGTTGCGCGAGGTCTACCGGGCTACCTCCCGTGCTGTGTTCGCCGGGGTTTCCGGCCGGGTGCTCGAGCAGTTGGTCGAGGTTACGGCCGTTCGGTTGCGGCAGGAGCTGAAGGCCGGGACGTCGTCGCAGTGTGCGAGTGACTTCCGGAGCGCGCGGGCCCGGCTCGCCGATCGATCAGACGAGGGGGAGAACGCGCTGGTTCGTGCCGGTGCCGAAGCGCTCGTGTCTCAGGCTGCTCGTGAGCTGCTGGAGTTGGTGCCCACCCGGTTGATCACGGCAGAGAAGGAGTTGTGGGCTGGCTGGGACCAGGCCCGGGCCGAGGCCGAGTTCCGGGCGACGCTCGCGATTCCTCTCGCCGGGTTGGCCGGCACGCTGGGCGTGGTCTACCACCCGCTGTGGTGGGGCGGGGTGGTTGTCGCGTTGTTATTGCTGCGCATCGGTTCTGAGAGCGGTGAACGGGGGACCGAGGTGTTGCTGGAGGCGGTGAGGGCGCGCAAGGCCGTGTTGTTCGAGGACGGCGCGTTGCCCGACGTTCCGTGGAACACCTTTATTGGCAGCGAAGTGCGCGCGTCGGTTCGGTGACGTGGGCGGGACAGGGGAAGCACGATGGACGCGGATTTCGTCAGCTCGGTCGCGGCCGTGGGCGATCGGGTGGAGATAAAGCTGAGCTTCGGCGACCAGGTGGTCGGCGACCTAGTCGAGCTCGCCGCCGACCGGTTGCGGGTGCGTCAGGACGACGGGGCGGACGTCGCCCTGTTGCTCAGCACGATCCTGATGGTGCGCAGGGTGGTGGGATTAGGGCCGCCGCCCGCGCCACTGCTCGTCTCGCTGGCGTCACCGCTCGCATCGCCAGTGGCTCAGCTGCCTGCGCCGCCGCAACCGGTGGAAACGCCTGCCGCACAATCCGTGCCGCCTGCGCAGCAACCCGTCCAGCAACCCGTGGCGGCGCCTGCCGTCGCGCCGGCGCCGGTGGTGCACGAGGAGCCGGTGCCCGAAGTCTTGGTAGAGCCGTACGACGATCTCGACCCCCCGCTCGACACACTCAGCGAGGAGACCGCACTGCCCGTGCGGACGCGGCTAACGGGTGCCGAGGAGTGTCGGCGAGACCTGGAGTCGATCTGCAATTCCCTGGCCGACGCCCAGCGTGTGCACGAGCTGGAACCCAGGTTCGGCAAGGTCACGAGACTCCTCGAACGCGCGCGGCCGTTGCAGCGCAGGGATCCCTACAACCCCGACATGTTCTACCTCTGCGGGGTTCTCGCGTTCCTCAGCGAGAAGTACGAGACGGCCCGGCCCTACCTGGCCACCGGGGCGGACCTCGACGGGGGTGACGAGGAGTGCGCGCGGCTGCTGGCCGTGGCGTCCGCCCGGTTGCACGACCACGAGACGGCGGCGTTCGCGCTGATCAAGTACTTCCGCCTCGTGCCGCCGCACTCCGACCCCACGCTGTGGCCGTTGCTGCTGCGGGTGGTGGACCGCTACCGGCTCGGGCGCGGTGTGCTGCACGAGCTGCTGGGCGTGCATGACGCGGCCGCCTCCACCGAGCTCGTGGAGGCCGCGCTCCGGGGGACGACCCCGCCCGAGACGCCGCTGGTCCGGCCCACGGGTGCGACGCGCAGGCCGTTGACGCACGCCCCGGTCGTGGCCACCGCCGTCAGGCCCGTTGTGACGATGCCTGTCGCCAAGGCGGCTCCAGGAGCAAAGTCCGCGTTCAAGCAGAACTCGGCTCTCCGCCGCAGCGACGGTTACTACCAGCAGGCAAAGCGGTTGGAGTTGACGGAGAAGAACTTCGCCGGGGCCAAGCTCGCCTACCGCGAGGCGATCCGTCGGGGCGAGCGGGTCGAGAGCGCCGTCAAGGACCTCGCCTGGCTGACCAAGCGCACCGAGGACGCGCAAGCGGCGCTGGACATCATCACCAAGGAGTTCGCCGGTTTGGTCAGCAAGGGCGACGCGCTGGACAACATCCTGATCGACTTCCTCGTCGGCACAGGGGAGTTCGAGGAGGCGCTGGTGGTGCTGGAACGCCAGTTCCGGCGCGGGAACCTCGCCGTGTCGAAGCGCAACCACCTCCGTCACCAGATCGCCTACACGAAGCTGTCCGCCGGCAAGGACTCGGTGGAGGACTGGCACGCCGTGATGGTGGCGACCGACACCCCGGCCGCTCGGCGAGGCATGGCGCTGGCACTGATCCAGCGCGGTGGGGAGCGTGAACTGGCGCGAGCGGAGGAGGTCCTCTCCTCGGACGACGATGATAAGGCCGTTGACATCCGGCGTCGCATCGACCAGATCCGCACCGGTGAGTCGAGCGGCGTCGATCCCCGCTGGGCCAACGAGATCCTCGGCAAGCTCGACCAACTGGCGATCACCCCGCTGGTCGACTTCGTGATGGCCAACTACTCGAGCGGAGCGGTGACCGTCCGGGAGCAGCGTCAGCGGGAGAAGAGCAAGAAGCCCACCCGCGGCGACGCGCACCGGCTCGCGGAGAACGCCCACCGCCAGCGCGGCCGGGTGCGCGAGGCCAGCGCGGACAGTTACATTTCCGCCGCGGTGCTCGCGTGGGAGACACACCGGGACGACTTCCTGGAGCTGCTGTGCTCTGGTGTGACGGCATTGGCCGACGTGGTTCTCGAACGCAGTGCCGAGGCGGCGCGCGGCCTGTACCTGGAGGCGTTGCGCATCGCCGATCGGCTGGAGGAGCAGGCGGACAAGTCTGACGCCAGCCTGGCCCTGTCGAGGTTCCTGCGGTCCCTCGACGGGCGGCGGGCGCTGAGGTCGTTTCACGGCAACACGGAGGCGCGACTTGGCAAGCTCGTCGCCGTGCTGCATGCTCAGCACGGTGACGAGGTGTTCGATCTCGTCACCCAGCTCGTGTCCCAAGTGGACGAAGCAAGCGACCAGGTTCTGGAAGCGATCTTCACCTCCGACAAACTGCGTGCCGCCGCCGTCAAGTACCTGGCGGATCGGCAGAGCAACGGGTCCAGCCTCACGAGCGCGGACGAGATCACTCGCGTCTGGCGCAAGCTGGGCGAACGGGAGGCGCAACGTTATCCGGAGGCGTCGGCGCAGTTGCAGTTCCTGGCCGACATCCGTCTCACCGAGGACGTGCTCGACGGTACGGTCGAGCGGTTGGACACGCTGACGCCGGACATCCTCGATCCAGCGCTCAGGGGGAGGCTCGCTGACGGCCTGCGCAGGCTGCGCGCATATCTCTACGAGACGTCGTTCGAGGACCGTGAGGCCAGCCTGCGCCACGCCGCCGAGCTGATGCGCCAGATCCAGCAGAACGTGCGGCACGCTCCCACCAGGGTCGCGGTCGAACTCGTGTGGCCCACCTCGGTGAAGGTCGGGCGGATGGTCGATGAAGCGCACCGGGCATTGATCAGCCAGTACCCGCCCAAACCAACCATCACCCAGGAACTGGCGACCAGCACCGTGGACAAGTCGCGCGTGATCACGGTGCAGGTCAAGGTGGGCAACGAAATGCACGCCGCGCCGCTGGAGTCACCCATCCTCAGATGCAGCAACGTTCCCGACTGGTTCCAGGCCGAGGAGACGACGATGGTGCTGCCGAGCGCGGTGCGCGGCGGGCAGCACTACATCCAGGTGGTGCGGTTGCGGGCCACGGACAAGGCGCTGGCCGCTGGAGCGTTCACGCTCAACGTTTCGCTGGAGTACCACGCACGCGGCACCGAAGACCTGCTGACCACCACGGTGACGCTGGCGGTCCGGCTGTTGTCCGAGGCCGACTTCCACCCGATCGCCCCCAACCCGTTCGTAGAGGGCGCGTCGGGCAAGACCGTCACGGACCCGGAGATGTTCGTCGGCCGCGGCGAAGTGCTGCGGCGGATTCAGCAGCACTTCGAGAACGCGCGCACTCCCGGCAGCGGCGTCGCGATCTTCGGGCAGAAGCGCGCGGGCAAGTCGTCGATCCGGATCCACCTGAAGTCCGAGCTGCAGAAGCGGCCGGACTTCATCGTGGTGGACCTGGAGAACATCGCCACGATCACCCCTGACCCCGGCAACAGCACCAGGGTGGTCGCGCAGGTGCTGTGGGCGATCGTCGAGCAGGCGGAGCGCGAGATCGCGGAGAGGTTCGGCGACCGCGGCCCGGACCGGCTGTTCTCCGGCGGGTGGACGAGGGCCGAGTTCCTCGCTGAGGATCAGCCAGTGTCAGCGTTCGTCAGGCTGGTGCGCGACTACCTGGACGCCTGGCCCGCGACGAACAGGCCGACCATGATCGTGATGATCGACGAGTTCCAGTACTTCGAGCATTGGATTCGCGAGAAGCTGCTCGCGCCGTCGTTCATGCAGTCGTTGAAGGCCATCATCGAGCGCAGGCTCTTCCACATGGTGATCGTCGGCCAGGACGCGCTGGAGCGGCTGATCGCCGACCACGCCAACGTCTTCGGGGTGTTCGCGACCGAGCGGGTCAGCTACCTCGACAGCGCGAGCGCCGAACTACTGATCGACAAGCCGATCCTGGACCGCGGCGGCAGCCGGTTCCGCGGCGTGGCGAAGGAGCGCATCGCCGAGCTGACCGGCGGAAGTGCGTACTACATCCAGAGGTTCTGCCGCGACCTCGTGGAGTACATGAACCAGCAGCAGGCGCCGCTGGTGACGGAGGCGGACGTGGAGCGGGTGCGCACTATCACGCTGAGGTCGTTGCGCGCCAGCAACTTCGACAACCTGGAGACGGCCGGGTACACCGATCCCGACAGGGTGGACGCGTCGACGTACCGCAGCGCGTTGCTGGCGATCGCGCGGGCAGGCAAGAACGGGCCCGCGACCTATGACAGCGTGGCCGAGGTCTATGACGGCGTCTTCGACTTGAAGACCCTGCTGGACGATCTCGTGCTGCGCGACGTCGTGCGGGTGGAGTCGGGCGGGTACCGGATCGTGGTCAGGCTCTACCAGGACTGGCTGTTGTCTAGTGTGGCGCAGTCGGGCAGCCAGGCATGAGCGGCAACCCCTACCGCAGCGTAGGCCAGCGCGTGACAGGACAGGAGTTCGTCGGCCGGGCGGATCTCCTGTGGCGCGTTCGGTCCACTTGGGACGGATCTGGGCTCGGCAACCTGAGTGTGCAGGGCTTCCAGCGGATGGGCAAGAGCAGCCTCGTGGCCCAGGCCGTCGAGCACGACGCGGAGAACCGCCCCGACCTGCTGTTCACGTCGCTCAGCGTGGGGGACCACGACAACGGGCCCATGTTGTTCCAGTCGGTGCTGCGGACGACCCACGAACAGTTGGTGTCCCGGTCTCTCGCCAGCGTGAAGCCGTACCTGCCGGTGCTCGACGGGATCGTCGCGCAGGCCAAGGGGATCGAGGACGACGGGGAGCTCCGCGACCAGGTCAAGACCTACTACCGGCACCTGACCAACGCGGGTGTCTCGACGATCGTCGTGCTGGACGAGTTCGACCGGGCAGACGGTGTTTTCACGAAGCTCTCGGAGTTCCAGGTGCTGCGCTCGCTCGCCAGCGAACGGTTCTCCATCGGGCTGGTGACCGTGTCGCGCAGGCCGGTGGAGAACATCGAGATCGACGCTGCGGGCGGCTCGACGCTGGATGCGGTGCTGTCGCTGCGCTGCGACGTGGGTTGCTTCGCCGACAAAGAGATCGACCTGCTGCTGGCCCGCGCGTTGCAGGCCGGCGTCGATTTGAGTGAACACCGCGCCGCGCTGATCAAGTGCGCGGGCGGTCACCCATACCTGCTCAGTTTGTTGTGCCACGAGGTGATGCAGATCCACCAGCAGTCCGGCCGCATCGACGTGCCAGCCGCCCGGCGCGCGCTGGCGGGTCAGTTCGAGTCGCAGTTCCGCGGATTGGTCAAGACGCTCGACACAGTGAGCGGCCGTCGCGGCGAGTACCTGCTGCGCAAGGTCGCGGGCGACGACGCGGGCTCGTTGCCGAACGCCGACGTGGACCTGCTGACCCGGCTGGGGCTCGTGCGGGAGGAGGCCGGGGTCATCCGGTTGTTCAGCGACGAGTTCCAGCAGTACGTGCTGCGCACGACCAGCGTGATGTGAGCTCCGCTTTCTGGTTGGCGGGCTGACCTCCTGCCCTTTTGTCATGCCGCTTGGCACCCGTGCCGATCAGTCCGGCGGTCGGTGGGAAGCTCGCGGTCTGCAAAGCGCGTACGCTGCCGTTCGCTCTCTGGTGGGAGTGATCGCCGTCCTCGCCGAGCAGGTCCCGGTACGTCAACGTCGGTACGACCGCCCAGTTGAGCCTGCTCCAGGCGCTGGCGGGGCTGACTCGTCGCGGCGGCCCGCTTGTGCGGAGCTGAAGATCAGCATGGACCGGGCTGCGATCTGGTAGTGGCCCTTCGCAGGTCAACTCCCATGTAAACCAGCTGGTCCTGCCCTCACCGGCGGATCAGGTTGAGTCGGACTCGTGGAGCCCGCTACACGGCGCATTCGTGCTACCGAACACCGCGATGACACGCCGATGCCACACCCTGACCTTTCAACCTCGGTAGTCGCGTCGACCAGCAGCCGCAGGTGAAGTGAGGCAGCGTCGCGCAGGCGTGGCGGCCTAGGTGGCGCCACCGAGGCGCAAGGCGGTATCGACCAGGCAGAGGCCTGCCCACAGGGAGATCGGCCGGTATCGGGCGAGCTGCCCAGGTGGGCTCACGCGAGCGGCAAGTTGGTTACGCGGATTCAACCTCTCCGTCGACAAGCCCGCCGTGTTTGCTGAGACCTTCCGTGTTCTGCGCCTCGGCGGCCGCCTCGGCATCTCCGACGTCGTCGCCGACGACCACCTCACGCCCGCCGAGCGAGTCGAACGCGGCTCCTACGTCAGCTGCATCGCCGGCGCCCGACCTTCACCGAGTACCGCGAAGGACTGGAAGCAGCCGGCTTCGCCGACATCGCGATCACGCCGACCTTCGAGGCCGCAGAGGGCATGCACTCCGCGACCGTGCGCGCCACCAAGCCGACCACGTCGGTGAGTGCGCCTGTTGCGGCGCAGGCCGGGATCGTGCTGTGGAGTCAGTGCCTGCTGCACGTCGACCGAAGTGGCGGTCGAGCCGGGCGTCACGGTGGCTGAGGTCAAGTCCGCTGCCGGATGCGGCTGTCAGTGGCTTGCATCCGATCATTGGACCGGCCATGCCGGCGGCGAGATGCGGAACGATGGTGGGTGACGGTTGCTGGTGGGTGAGCACTGGGTTAAAGCGGGTTTGTGAGTCCTTCCCGAGACGCGTGCGCTTACCGGTAGCTGGAGATGAGCGACCGCTAAGGGATGTTGTGCCCACCTGGCGCTGGTGTGAGCACATCACCAATACCTGCCGGCGTTCTCCCGCTGACCGCTGTCGTCGAGGCGTGGAGGTATGTGACGTGCTGTTCGTCGGTGATGACTGGGCTGAAGGTCATCACGACATCGAGATCATGGACGCCGGCGGCAAGAAGCTGTGCGGTACGCGACTGCCTGAAGGTGTCGAGGGCGTCCAGCAGTTGCATGCGTTGATCGCCGACCACGCCGACTGCGGGCCGGAGCAGGTGTCGGTCGCGATCGAGACTGACCGCGGGCCGTGGGTGACGGCGCTGGTTGCCGCAGGCTATCGAGTGTTCGCGGCCAATCCGCGCCAGGCCGCTCGGTTCCGGGAACGGTTTGCGATGTCCGGTGCCAAGAGCGACGCCGCAGACGAACACACGCTGGCGGACATGGTGCGCACGGACTCATACCAGCTGCGTCAGGTGGCTGGCGACAGCGAGCTGTCCGAGGCGATCAAGCTGCTCGCGCGCACGCATCAGACCTTGATCTGGGACCGCCAACGAAAGGTCGCGCGCCTGCGCGCGCAGCTGCGCGGCTTCTTCCCGGCGGCACTGGCAGCGTTTGGCGAAGACCTCGTGGCAGGTGAGGTGCTGGACCTTCTCAAGCAAGCTCCTGATCCGGACGCCGCAGCGAAGCTCTCGCGGTCGGAGATCTTGGCCGCGCTGAAGCGTGTGGGCCGGAAGCGGCTCGTCGATGAGCGGGCTGAGCGAATCCACGCGGGACTGAGTTCGGACGACCTCGAAGGCTGGAAGCTGATCACCTCCGCCATCGGGACCGGGTCCAGCTCGTCGGCGACGACGTGCTCTGCACGAACATCAATCTGTTGACGGACGGCATCGAGCAGGGGATCGCGAACTCGATCCTGGTGAAGGTGAACCAGATCGGCACGCTGACCGAGACGCTGACGACCACGGAGCGCGCCTACAAGGCGGGCTACTCGGTGGTCATGTCGCACCGGTCGGGCGAGACGGAGGACACGACGATGGCCGACCTCGCGGTAGCGATCAACTGTGGCCAGATCAAGACCGGCTCGCTGTCGCGTTCGGACCGCACGGCCAAGTACGACCAGCTCATCCGGATCGAGGAGGAGCTGGGCGCGCAGGCGCGGTATGCGGGCCGTACGGGACTCAGCAGGGGCTGAGCGAGCTCCGGGCGCTGACCGCGGTCAGCGCCCGGCCGCCGTTCGCGCCCCAACCCGTGAGATCTCGATGCGCGCGAGGTCGCGGACGTAGCGGCTGGAGCGGCCGTCCTGCGGGGTGACCAGGGTCGACTGGGTGCCCACCGCTCCCGTCAACTCAACGCACTCGTTGCGGAGGCGGGCCTGCCTCCGATTCGCCTGCACGACCTGCGGCGCGGCGCGGCGACACCGGCGTCCGGGGCGGACATCAAGGTCGTGTCCAGCATGCTGAGGCACTCCTCGATCACGATCACCGCGGGCACCTAACACCGGTGTTCTGCCCCAGGTCGCGCAGGCTGCAGCAGAGGGCATCGCCCGCCTGGTGCCGCGCAAGGTCAAGTCGTACCGGGTGCCGGATCGTCCGGCGATCGAAGATCATCCGCGTCTCGGGCTCGCAAACCGTGATCCACAGCACTGAAGAGGAGCAGGAGAATGAGTACGGAAATGCAAAAAAGCAGGTAGAGACGAATCTCTACCTGCTTCTCTGGAGTACGCCGCCAGGGACTCGAACCCCGGACCCGCTGATTAAGAGTCAGCTGCTCTAACCAACTGAGCTAGCGGCGCTTGTTTGTGTGCCGGACACTTGCCGTTCCGACGTGAAGAACGTTAGCACAGCGCCGCGAGCTGATCCCAATCGGCTGGTCAGGGCCCGTCTGGGGCTACATCGGCCACGTAACGATCCGGCCACTCGCGCAACTTCGGGGCACCTCGTGTCGTCACCTAGTCGGGGGACGCCAATACGACTTCGTGCAGGCAGTCTCGGGACGGGCGACAAGTAGATCGGAAGTGCGTCGATGGGGATGTGGGGCAGGCGCGGTCGTGGGGCGGTCATGGCGGGTGTCGCTGTGATGCTGATCGCAGGCTGTTCAGGGGGCGGCGAGAGTTCGGCCGGTGCACCGAGCACGTCATCGAGTGCTCCGCCGCCGCCGAAGCCGGTCACGTTGACCCTGGCGTTGAACAACGGCGCGGCTGACGTGTCGCCCGGGTTGCCGGTGATCGCCACGGCCGCGGACGGGAAGCTGACCGAGGTCAAGCTCACCAACCCCGAGGGCAAGGTCGTCGAGGGGAAGATGAACCCCGAGTCGACGCAGTGGACCAACACCGAGCCGCTCGGCTACGGCAAGACGTACAAGCTGGTCGCCACGGCCACCGGTGAGGACGGCAAGCCGCAGAGCAAGGAGTCGTCCTTCACCACGGTGAAGCCGCGGACGTTGACCTACGTGTCGACGAACCCGCAGGACGGCACCACGATCGGGGTGGGGCAGCCGCTGGCGTTCTACTTCGACGAGCCGGTGGCCGACAAGGTCGCGGCCGAGAAGATGCTGGAGATCACCACCGAGCCCAAGGTCGAGGGCGCCTTCTACTGGTTCAACAAGAAGGAGGTGCACTGGCGGCCGGAGAAGTTCTGGAAGCCGGGCACCAAGATCACCATGCACGTCAAGGTCTACGGCAAGCACGTCGGTGACGGCATCTACGGCCAGGAAGACCGGGTGATCACCACCACGGTCGGCGACGAGGTCATCCACGAGGCCGACGGCCAGTCGCACCAGGTCATCACCAAGGTCAACGGGCAGGTCGTGCGGACCATGCCGACGTCGATGGGCAAGCCCGCCGACGCCACCCCCACCGGTACGTACGTGCTGATGGAGAAGCACTCCCACATGATCATGGACTCGACCACGTACGGCCTGGCGCTGGAGAACGGCGGCTACCGCACGCCGGTCGACTGGGCGTACCGGATGTCGAACAGCGGCATCTTCTTCCACAGCGCGCCGTGGTCCATCGGTGACCAGGGCCGGCGCAACGTGAGCCACGGCTGCCTCAACCTGTCGCCGGAGAACGCCAAGTGGGTGTTCGACAACAGCAAGCAGGGCGACGTGGTGATCGTGAAGAACTCCGGTGGCCCGGTGCTGGAGTCGTGGGACGGCTTCGGCGACTGGCAGGTCCCGTGGGCGCAGTGGGTGCAGGGCAACCGCTGAACCGCTGCCAAAACAGGGTTCTAGACCCTTGAAAACGTTTGTGAAAGGCTGAGGCCGCCACCGCCGCCCGACCTATCTGGGAGGCACTGTGGCTCCGCTCAGGAGACTGCTCGCAGTCATCAGCGCATTGGCGCTCACAGCGGTGGCGGCACCACCCGCGCAAGCAGACGACGTGCTGCTCTCGCTCGCCAGACCGGCAACGGCGTCGAGCGAGAGCAACGCACGCCACGTCGCCACGAAGGCAACGGACCTCGACCGCAGGACCACGTGGCGCAGCGAACGCGGAGACCGGCAGTGGATCTCCATCGACCTCGGCTCGATGTCCACGATCAACCGGGTCGTGCTGCGCTGGGGCTTCCGCTGTGCCAGGAGCTACTCCGTCCAGACCTCGCCGGAAGGCGTGTACTGGCGTGACGTGCATCGCACCGAAAAGGGCGACGGCGGCGACGACAACATCGAGTTCACCGGGTTCGGCCGCTGGGTGCGGGTCTCGCTGACCAAGCCGTGCTTCAAGAGCTACGAGCTCAAGGAATTCGAAGTCCACGGCACTCCTGGCGTTGTCGACACGGCGCCACCGAGCGCGCCAGGCACCCTGAGCGTCAAAGCCTTCACCGCCACCTCGGTGAACCTGCAGTGGGGCCCGGCGAGCGACAACGTGGCCGTGGCGAACTACGAGATCTACCAGTCCGGCCAGTACGTGAAAACGGTCGAGGGGCTGTCCAACAACGTCACCCGCCTCACCCCGAACACCACGTACTCCTTCTACGTCAACGCGAAGGACGCCGCCGGCAACATCTCGCAGGCCAGCAACTCGATCACGGTCACCACGCCGGCCGCCGTCGTCGACACCGGCCCGCCGACCACGCCCTTCAACGCGATCGTCACCAAACTGACCGCCAACAGCGTCTCGCTCGCCTGGGGCGCCTCCGCAGATGACGTCGCGGTCGCGAGCTACGCGGTCTTCTCGAACGGCGTCCAGGTCGGCGCCACGACCGGCCAGCAGACCACGATCGCGGGTCTGAAGCAGGACACGGCGTACGAGTTCACGGTCAAGGCGATCGACACGTCCGGCAAGAGCTCGCAGTTCACCGCGCCGATCAAAGCCAGCACCCGCAAGGGACACGACGCCGTCGGCGAGGTCACCAAGATCACCGACGACACCGACGTGCCGTGGGGGCTGGAGTTCTTGAACGACGGCACGGCGTTCTACGCCCAGCGCGACACCGGCGACATCATCCGAATCGCGCCCAGTGGCGAGAAGACCGTCGCCGGACGCGTCCCGAACGTCGTCAGCACCGACGGCGAGGGCGGCCTCCTCGGCGTCGAGCACAAGGACGGCTGGCTCTACGCGTACCACACCAGCCCGACCGACAACCGGCTCGTCAGGTTCAAACTCCACGACGGAAAGCTCGGCGAGCACCAGGTCCTGCTCACCGGCGCGCCCCGCAACAAGTTCCACAACGGCGGCCGGCTGCGGTTCGGCCCGGACGGCAAGCTGTACATCGCCACCGGCGACGGCCAGGTCGCGTCCACCGCGCAGGACCTGAACTCGTTGGGCGGCAAGGTGTTGCGCGTCAACCCCGACGGCAGCGTGCCGCGCGACAACCCGTTCCCCGGCAAGTACGTCTACAGCTACGGCCACCGCAACGTGCAGGGTCTCGCGTTCGACTCGAGAGGCCGCCTCTGGGAGGCGGAGTTCGGCAACTCCGTCATGGACGAGGTCAACCTGATCAAGCGCGGCGGCAACTACGGCTGGCCCGCCTGCGAGGGCACGTCCGGCGAGTGCGGCGAACCGTCGTTCGTAAAGCCCAGGCACACCTGGCCGGTCAGCCAGGCCTCGCCGAGCGGACTGACCATTGTGGACGACGTGCTGTACCTGGCGGCGTTGCGCGGCCAACGGCTCTACCGGATCCCGATCGGTGGCGAGCCGCAGATCTTCTTCGAGGGCGCCTACGGTCGCTTGAGGACGGTCGAGAAGACGCCGAACGGCGACCTCTGGATCACGACGTCCGACGGGGACAAGGACTCCATCCCCAACAACAGCAACACAAAGATCTACAAGGTCGACCTCGGGTAGCTCAGGACACCGTCACCTGGCCGCCGGAAACGGTCAGGTGACGGTTCACCTGCACCGCTTCGAGCATCCGCCGGTCGTGCGTCACCAGCAGCAACGTGCCGGGGTAGTTCTCCAGCGCCGACTCCAGCTGCTCGATCGCGGCCAGGTCGAGGTGGTTCGTCGGCTCGTCCAGCACCAGCAGGTTCACCCCACGGCCCTGCAGCAACGCCAACGCCGCCCGCGTCCGTTCACCGGGCGACAACGAGGCCGCCGGACGCAGCACGTGCGCCGCCTTCAGCCCGAACTTCGCCAGCAACGTCCGCACGTCGGCAGGGGTCATGTCCGGCACGGCCTCCTGGAACGCGTCCACCAGCGGCAGATCGCCCAGGAACAGCCCGCGCGCCTGGTCCACCTCGCCGACCACCACACCGGAGCCCAGCGTCGCGTAGCCGGAGGCCAGCTCGACCCGGCCCAGCAACGCGGCCAGCAACGTCGACTTGCCCGCGCCGTTCGCCCCGGTGATCGCGACCCGGTCCGCCCAGTCGATCTGCAGGTCGACGGGGCCCAACCGGAAGCCGCCCCGTTCAACGACAGCCGCTCGCAGGGAAGCCACGACCGCACCGGAACGCGGGGCCGCGGCGATCTCCATCCGCAGCTCCCACTCCTTGCGCGGCTCCTCGACGACGTCCAGCCGTTCGATCATGCGGTCGGTCTGCCGGGCTTTCGAGGCCTGCTTCTCGGTGGCGTCGGCACGGAACTTGCGGGCGTTCTTGTCGTTGTCGCCGGCCTTGCGCCGGGCGTTCTTCACGCCCTTCTCCATCCACGAGCGCTGCATGCGCGCACGGGCCTCCAAGGACGCCTTGGTGTCCGCGTACTCGTCGTAGTCGTCACGGGCGTGCTGACGTGCCCGCGAGCGCTCTTCGAGGTACGACTCGTAGCCGCCGCCGTACAGGCGCACGGCGTTCTGGTGCAGGTCCAGTTCGAGCACGCTCGTCACCGTGCGCGCCAGGAACTCGCGGTCGTGCGACACCAGCACCGTGCCCGCGCGCAGCCCTGTGACGAACTTCTCCAGCCGCTCCAGACCGTCGAGGTCGAGGTCGTTGGTCGGCTCGTCCAGCAGGAAGATGTCGTAGCGGCTGAGCAGCAACGACGCCATGCCCGCCCGCGCGGCCTGGCCACCGGACAGCGACGTCATCAACGCGTCCAGGCCCACCGACAACCCCAGGTCCGCGACGACCTCCAGCGACCGTTCCTCCAGGTCGGCGCCACCCAGCGCGAGCCACTGGTCCAACGCCTCCGAGTAGCCCTCGTCGTTGCCGGCGGTCAGCGCCTCGGTGGCGGCATCCAAAGCGGTCTGAGCTGCCGCGACACCGGTGCGGCGGGCCAGGAACGAGCGCACGGTCTCGCCCTCGAGCCGCTCCGGTTCCTGAGCGAGGTGACCCACGTTCGCCAACGGCGGGTTCAGCGACACGCGGCCCTGCTCGGCGGGGATCAGCCCGGCCAGCGTCCGGAGCAGCGTCGACTTGCCCGCGCCGTTCACACCCACGAGCCCGATGACGTCACCCGGCGCAACGACCAGATCAAGGCCGGAGAACAGGACACGATCACCGTGACCTGCGGCGAGGTCCTTGGCGACGAGCGTGGTCATGAACACTCCCGAAACGTGAAGAAAGGCCCCCGCAATTGCGGAGGCCTTTCGACAAAGGGTGAGTGACGGGACTTGAACCCGCGACACCTGGGATCACAACCCAGTGCTCTGCCAGCTGAGCTACACCCACCATCACCGGCGTTGACCGGCGAGAAGAAGCATAGCAACGAGAGACACTGATATTGAAATCAGGGGGTCAGTCAGCGTTTTTGAGCAGCTCAGCGGCCACGGCCTGGGCCTGTTCGGTCGTCGGACCCGGCTGGGGCACGAACGCCGTCCGCCGGTAGTACGCGAGCTCCCGGATCGACTCGATGATGTCCGCGAGCGCCCGGTGCGCGAGCCCCTTGCCGGGCTGCGCGTAGTAGATCCGCGGGTACCAGCGCCGGCACAGCTCCTTGATCGACGACACGTCGACCATCCGGTAGTGCAGGTGCGCGTCCAACGCCGGCATGTCGCGGGCGATGAACCCGCGGTCCGTGGCGATGGAGTTGCCGGCCAGCGGCGCGGTCCTGGGGTCGGGGACCCACTCCTTGATGTACGCCAACACGGCCGCCTCGGCCTCCTCCAGCGACACCGCGGAGGCGCGCACCTCTTCGGTCAGGCCCGACTTGGCGTGCATCTCCATGACGACTTCCGGCATCGAGGCGAGCACTTCGTCATCCGCGTGGATCACAATGTCCACGCCGTCGCCGAGCACGTTCAGCTCGGCGTCCGTGACCAGTGCCGCGATCTCGATCAGAGCGTCCTTGCCCAAGTCGAGTCCGGTCATCTCGCAGTCGATCCACACCAGACGATCCATCACCCCCGGAACATTACTGCGCGGAGCGTCAACTTCGAGTGGCGGCGTGCAGCAACCTGGTTACGCTCCTCGTGCATGACGGCTCAAGCTGAGATCGCTGCTGGATACGCCTCCGAGAGCGCGGCCATCGAGCTCGGCGCGGTGCTGGTCGACGGTCAGGTCGAGTCGACCGCGCACGTCCGCATCCCGTTGTCCATGGTCAACCGGCACGGACTTGTCGCGGGGGCAACAGGAACCGGCAAGACGAAGACGCTGCAGCTGCTCGCCGAACAGCTGTCGAACAACGGCGTGCCGGTGCTGATGGCCGACGTGAAGGGCGACCTGTCCGGTCTGTCGCGAGAAGGCGAGCGCAGCGACCGCACGGACACCCGCGCGAAGGACACCGGCGACGACTGGCAGCCGCAGTCGTACCCGACCCAGTTCCTGTCGATCGGCACGGGCGGCATCGGAGTTCCGATCAGGGCAACGGTCACCAGCTTCGGGCCGATCCTGCTGTCGAAGGTGCTGGGCCTGAACGACACCCAGGAGTCGACGCTCGGCCTGATCTTCCACTGGGCCGACTCGAAGGGCCTGCCGCTGCTCGACACCAAGGACCTGCGCAGCGTCATCCAGCACCTCACCAGCGACGAGGGCAAGGAGGACCTGAAGGGCATCGGCGGGGTGTCGAGCTCCACGGCGGGCGTGATCCTGCGGGCCCTGGTCAACCTGGAGGCGCAGGGCGGCGACCGGTTCTTCGGCGAACCGGAGCTCGACCCGGCCGACCTGATGCGGCAACGCGACGGCAAGGGTGTCGTCAGCCTGCTCGAACTGGCCGAGCTGCAGGGCAACCCGGCGTTGTTCTCGACGTTCCTGATGTGGCTGCTGGCGGAGCTCTTCGAGACGCTGCCGGAGGAGGGCGACGTCGAGCAGCCCAAGCTCGTCTTCTTCTTCGACGAGGCGCATCTGCTGTTCGCCAACGCGTCGAAGGCGTTCCTCGACCAGATCACCCAGACCGTGAAGCTCATCCGGTCCAAGGGAATCGGCGTGTTCTTCTGCACGCAGCTGCCGACCGACATCCCGAACGACGTGCTGTCGCAGCTCGGCGCACGCGTTCAGCACGCACTGCGCGCGTTCACGCCGGACGACCAGAAGGCGTTGGCGCGCACGGTGAAGACGTACCCGAACACGCCGCACTACGACCTGGAGAAAGCGCTTACCTCGCTCGGCATCGGCGAGGCGATCATCACCGTGCTGAGCGAGAAGGGTGCGCCGACACCGGTCGCGTGGACCAGGCTCAGGGCGCCCCGGTCGTTGATGGACACCATCGGCAACGACGCGATCAAGCAGGCGGCGCAGGGCTCGGAGCTGCACGGCAAGTACTCCGTAACCGTCGACCGCGAGTCGGCCTACGAGCAGCTGATGCAGAAAGTGGCGCCGCCCCAACAGGAACAAGCCCCGGAAGCTCCTCCGCAACGGCAGCAGAAGGAGGAACCGGGGCTCGTCGAGAAGGTGCTCGGCAACAGCGCCGTGAAGTCGTTCCTGCGGTCAGCCGGCAGCGCCCTGGCGCGCGAGATCACGCGGGGCATCTTCGGAACTTCGCGCAAGCGACGCTGACAAGACCGCCGCGCCGAGGCAGAGCGCACCCGCGACGTACCAGGCCAGGTCGTAGCTGCCCAGGTGGTCGCGGGTGAGGCCGGCGGCTGACGCTGCCAGAGCTGCGCCCACCTGGTGCGACGCGAAGACCCAGCCGAACACGACCGGACCGGACATGCCGAAGTACTGCCGGCACAACGCCACCGTCGGCGGCACGGTCGCGACCCAGTCCAGGCCGTAGAAGATGATGAACACCAGCATCGACGGGTGCGCCGACGCGCCGAACAGCTGGGGCAGCAGCATCAACGACAGTCCGCGCAACGCGTAGTACGCCGCCAGCAGCAGCCGCGAGTCGACGCGGTCGGTCAGCCAGCCGGACGCGATCGTGCCCACGATGTCGAACACGCCGACCAGCGCGAGCAGCCCGGCCGCGGTCGTCGTCGGCATGCCGTGGTCGTGCGCGGCGGGGATGAAGTGCGTGCCCACCAGGCCGTTGGTGGAGGCACCGCAGATCGCGAAACCGCCTGCCAGCAACCAGAACGGCCGCGTGCGAGCGGCTGAACCCAACGCGGAGAGAGCCCGCCGAGCCGCGCCACCGGACGGCGGCGGGGGAGTGTCCTCGGTTGCCCCCAGAGGCAGAAGTCCGACGTCCCGCGGGTACTCGCGCAGGAAGAACGCAGCCAGCGGCACCACGGCCAGCGCGGCGATGCAGATCATCAGCGACGCCGCCCGCCAGCCGTAGGTCGCGGACAGCCACGCCACCAGCGGCAGGAACACCAGCTGACCAGCCGCACCGCCCGCCGTCAGCACGCCCGTGACCAGGCCGCGGTGCCGCACGAACCAGCGTCCGGTGATCGTCGCGACGAACGCCAGTGCCATCGACCCCGTGCCGAGCCCGACGACGACACCCCAGAGCAGGACCAACTGCCAGGAAGTGGTCATGAACACCGTCAGCCCGCTGCCGAGCGCGACCATGGTCAACGCGCAGGTCACCACGACCCGCACGCCGAACCGGTCCATCAGCGCGGCCGCGAACGGCGCGGTCAGCCCGAACAGCAACAGGTTGATCGAGATGGCGAGCGAGATCGTGCCGGTCGTCCAGCCGAACTCGCTCTGCAACGGCTCGATCAACGCACCGGGTGCCGCGCGGAACGACGCGGCACCCACCAAGGCGATGAAGGACACACCTGCGACCACCCAGGCCCAATGCAGTCTCACGCCGACCAGCCTCCGGGACGGCGCATTCGCCGACCAGTGGCCCACTGGCCAACATGTGAAAGAATCAGGCCATGCATCGGATCGCCGTTCTCGCGCTCGAGCAGTCGGTCGCGTTCGACATCGGTACCTCGACGCACATGTTCGCCCGGCTCGCGGACCGCTACGAGGTGGTCGTCTGCTCGCCGGACCGCCGGCCGATCCCGACCACCGGCGGCTTCACCATCGCGCCCGACCACGGTCTGGAGGCGCTGAAGGACGCGAACACGGTGCTCGTGCCGGGCACCCGCTACCCGCCGGCGCGGGAAGGCCGGCTCGAACCCGCCGTGCGGGAGGCGCTCATGACGACGAACGCGTCGCGGATCATGTCGATCTGCACGGGCGCGTTCGTGCTCGCCGCCGCCGGACTGCTCGACGGCAGGCCCGCGACCACGCACTGGGACATCGCCGACCAGTTCCGCGCTCTGTACCCGAAGGTGCTCCTCAACCCGGACGTGCTGTTCATCGACGACGGCGACATCCTCACCTCGGCAGGGGTCGCCGCCGGCATCGACCTGTGTCTGCACGTCATCAGGTCCGACCACGGCAGCGAGGTGGCGAACTGGGTCGCCCGCTACTGCGTCGTCCCGGCGTGGCGGCAGGGCGGCCAGTCGCAGTTCATCGACCGGCCGGTGCCGAGCTACCCGGACACCTCCACCGCGCTCGCCCGCGAATGGGCCCTGGAACACCTCCAGGAACCCCTCGACCTCGCCGCGATGGCCGCGCAGGTGCGGATGAGCGTGCGCACCTTCACCCGCCGGTTCCGCGCCGAGACCGGCATGTCACCCGGCCAGTGGCTGACGCAGCAGCGCGTCGACCGCGCCCGGCACCTCCTGGAGTCCACGGACCTGCCGGTCGACCAGGTGGCGAGCCACGCCGGGTTCGGGACGGGCGCGGCGCTGCGGCAGCAACTCGCGGCGTCGATCGGGGTGTCGCCGACGGCCTACCGTCAGACGTTCCGCACGGCTTGACCGTCCACAGCGGACTCGTCGACCAGGAACGGGCGCAGCAGGTCCGGCACCGCCTCGTCGGCCAGTGTCAGGCCGTCGGACTCGCCGACGTCCGTCACGTGGTAGACGCCCGCGCCGGCGGCTGTGGTCGCGCCGATCGTCATCAAACCGCTGCGGCGCTGGAAGAACGACCGCTGGATCCGCCAGCCGATGATGCCGGTGCGCTGCAACGCGACGGTGCTGCGGACCAGGGAGTTGTTGCGCGTCACCAGATAGCGGTCGTCCAGTGCGTTGCCGAGCGAACGGTAGTTGTCCCAGCCGACCAAAGCGGCGAACGGGATGATCGCGACGGGGATCGGCCACGCCCACGACGGCGCCCAGACGGCGAGCCCGACCGCGATCACCACCCACGGCACCACGTGCCGGAACAGGCTGCGGCGCAACGCGGCGAGCGGGTGCTTGCGGAGCTTGCGCAGGGTCGGGTCGTCGGCGACCTTCAGCACGTCCAGCGAGACCTGGTGCGCCACGGACAACGGCGCCGGCGGCAGCAGCAGGTTGCTCTCGCCCTTCGAGCCCAGGCCTGTCGTCACCGCCGCCAGCTTCGCGCCCTTGCCAGCGCGGACCAGCAGTGGTTCCTGGATGTCGACACCGCGCAGCCGTTGCTCCTCCACCGAAACGGACCGGGTGGTGAGCAGACCCCGTTGCACGCGCAGGGTTCCGTCCGGCTCGCGGGTCAGCCGGTAGTTCCAGAACTGCAGGATGTAGAGCGGCACCGAGAGCACCAGCCCGAGCACGACCAGCGCGAGCACGAACGCGCCGAGCAGCGTGACGCTCGGGTGCTCGAACAGCCACTCCCACAGGTCCTGGACCGGGTGCAGGCCGAGGTCGTCCGCGTAGTTGGACAGCACGCCGAACACGGCACCGATCGCGACCAGACCGGACAGCGAGAGCGGCGCGAACTTCAGCCACTTCAGGTCGAGCTGGGAGATGACCTCGGACTCCGCGACGACCGGCTCCGCGTGCGGCTCGTCCGGGGACGCCGGCTTGGGCGCGACTGCCTTCTGCAGCAACAACACCCGCAGCCGCTCGGCCTCCTCGGACGTCACGGCGTCGAGGGTGAGGCCGTCGGTGCCGGGGGTGTCCTGCTGCCCGGTGCCGATCCGCACCGCCGACAGCCCGAAGACGCGGTGGCCCGGTTTGGAGGTGAGGTCGACCGTCCTGATGCGATCGCGCGGCACCGCGAGCTGCTTGCGGGTCAGCAACCCCGTGTGCAGCTCGACCTGCTCGTCGGTGATGCGGTACTTCGTGGTGCGCCAGATGAAGTAGCTGAACGCGAGGATCGCCGCGACCGTGGCGCCACTCGCGAAGAGCCGCCACTTCTCGCCGTTGCCGGTGAACAGCAGGACGAGGATCGGCACCAGCATCGCGATGCCCTCGTTGAGCGGCCGCACGATCAGCATGCGCACGTGCAGGCGGTGCCACTCCGCCAGGGGCTCGGTGAACTCCGGCGCGGCGGGCAGTCCGGCGGGCACTTCAGCGGTCACGTGGCATCACCCGGCGTGGCCTGCGTGGTGTTGGTCAGCTCCACCACGAGCTGCTGCGCCACCTCGTGGTCCAGGCCCTCGATCTCCACTGGCCCCGCGGCCGACGCCGTAGTGACCGTGACCGTCGCGAGGCCGAGCATCTGCTGGAACGGCCCGCGCTTGGTGTCGATGGTCTGAATGCGCGACACCGGGGCGACCCGCCACTCCTGGTTCAGCCAGCCGGAGAGGGTGTACACGGCGTCCGCGGTGGTCTCCCAGCGGTGCACGCGGTAGCGCCAGCTCGGTTCGACCGCGGTGTGCACCACGCCGACGACGCCGGTGGCGACCAGCAGTGCCAGCTCCCACGTCGGCGGGGTGTTCACCAGCAGGAACACGACGAGCTGTGGCACGAACAGCACCAGCCAGAACACGGCCGCCTGCATCGTCCACAGCAGGACCGACTTGGGACTCACCTGGTGACGAGGCGTGCGCAGTTGCAGAGTCACCCCACAAGGGTGCCTCAACCGCAACTGGCGATGTGGCCAGGTGCGGCAATTGGTGTTCAGGCCGTGTCCTGCAAGTCTCGTCCGCGATAGTCGCGACCGAGGGGCGCGGAGGCGGCACCGCCGGAACGCCCGAATACGCCCGGTATGAGGACGCTCCGGCGGCACCGCCTCCGCGCCTCTCGCCCGTGACTCCCATCGAACGGACTTGCAGGACACGGCCTGGGTGCGGAGGTGGTCTTGCTTGCGAGGGAGGCAAGACCACCTCCACCGGGCAGAACGGTCAGGGCCTGGCGCAGTACGGGGGCAGGAAGGTGTCGGGGTTGCCCTGGTCGGCAGCCGCGGTGCCTGCTGCCGCCGTGATCGCGGCCAAACTGAGGATCACAGCTGCGAGGGTTCGAGCGATAGTGTTCAACTTCATTGAGGGGGCTCCGTTCGATTGGTGGCGGCCGTGGATGAGGGCAGGAAGTCGTTGACGAGGTTCGGCGCAAGGCTGCGGGCGGTCCGGCTGCAACGCGGTTTGTCGCAAAAGGACCTCGCGTGCCCCGGTGTGTCCATGAGCTACGTGTCGCGGCTGGAGTCCGGCGAACGGGTGCCGTCGCCCGCCGTCGTGCGCAGGCTCGCCGAGGTGCTCGGCGTCGACCCGTCCGAGCTGATGGTCGACGAGGACCGCACCGCGATGCAGGACGAGGCGCTGGCGTGGTGCGAGGCGCTGCTCGCCTACCACGACGGCGACCTGGTGCTGGCCGTCGACCTGCTGGAAACGCTGGGAAAGCGGTCGGACGAGGAGATGTTCGGCTGGTGCGTGCGGTGGACGCGCCTGGTGATGCTCGCGAGGCAACGAGACCACGAGGGTCTGCTGCTGGCGGCGGCGAAGCTGCGCAAGTCGTGGTCTCCCGGTCCGGCGGTGGACGCGTTGGTGGAGATCCTGCGCGCTTCCTCGTTGCGGCGCCTCGGCCGGACGGCCGAATCCGTGCGGGCCGCGACGGAGGCCGTTGAGCTGGCCGCCGGTGACGGTGAACGGGTGCGTCGCGTCAACACGCGCGCGCTCATCTCGTTGTGCGCGGAGCTGACCGCGGCCGGACGTCTGGCTGACGCCGAACAGGTCGTGGACCAGCTTTCCGCGCGCCTGCCCGAACTCGGCCGCGACCGGCTCGCGATCTCCACGTGGTGGGCGCGCGCCAAGGTGGCCGACCGGTTGGGCGACCGCAGTGAAGCCGCGCACTGCATTCGCGAGGCCGTCGACATGCTCGACGACTTCGACGGCGATCCCGAGTACCGGTGCCGCGTTCGCCTCGCCGGAGCGTCCATCACGTTGCGCACGCCCGGTGCGAACCTCGACGAGGTCGTGGCGTTGCTGGACAAGGTGGAGACGACCGTGGCGGCGATGCGTCAGCAGGACGGCCTGCTCGCACACGCGCGTGCGTTGCGCGCCGAGCTGGCGTTGCGCGACGGTGAGGTCGATCGGGCCAGAGATCTCGCGGAGCAGGCCATCGCGACCGGCGAGCTCGACGCCGAGCAGCAGCTGCGGTGCCACCTCCTGCTCGTGCGGGCGGCGGACGAGGTCGACCCGGACGGCAGCGTCAGTGCGCGCACGGCCCTGGCCGCACTCCTGGAGCACATCAACCCCGAGGGCGTTGACCCGCTGCTGTGGCGCGACGTGGCGCGGATTGCGTTGCGCAAGCACTGACCGCAGGCGACGTTGCCCGGTCATGACCGCCCCTCGCTGCTTAACTGGACACCTTGTTAACGGAGCATGACACAGACCAGTTACCCGTCACATCACCCAATTCCACTTCGCCGGCGTGGGTAAATCACCCAAGAACGGCGACCACCCCGTCAGCGGCAAGCAGCCGAACGGGCGATTGGGTGCCGGTCTGGTCGGCGCAATTGTCAATCACTTGACAATGGATGACTGCTCGGTGGTCAAGCTCATCCACCACACGATGGCGCCGGCGCGGCCGTTGACGTCAAGGGTCGTGTAGATCCGCTGGAGGTGGTTCTGCACGGTCTTGGGGGACAGGCCGAGCGTCTCGGCGATCATCGCCGTGCTCGCTCCGGCCGCCACGAGCCGCAACACCTCGATGCCGCGCTTGGTGAGCCCGGCCCGCAGTGCGCGGGCGATCCGGGTGTTCGTGTGCTCCGCGGTGCCGGTCTCGTGCAGCTCGCCGGGGTGTGGGAGGCGCACCACGGCGTCCTCGCGCTTGGGCTCGAAACGCCTGTGCGCCAACTGTTCCACGAGCCGGGACGACAGGTCGTGCTCGCGCATCCGCAGGAGGTCGCGGCCTTCTTGCAGTTCCCACAAGCGGTACTGCTCCAACTGCAGCCGTGCGTGCCTGAGCGCCTTCTCCAGGTCGCCGGACCGTTCGTACGCCTCGCTCAGCTGCTGGTGGGCGTGCACGGCGACTTCCCTGGCCAGGCAGCTCATCGCGAGCTCCGCGGCCTGGGTCAGCTGGCTGATCTGGTCCGGGTACCGCTTGCGCGCACCGCTCAGCCTGGCACGGGCCATCAACGCCTCCGCCCGTGCCACCGGGCGGTTCCTTCCGGCAAGCAACTGGTCAGCGCGCTGCCAGCTGCGGTGCGCGCGGTCAACTTCACCCAGATCGATGCGCACGTGTGTCAGCAGCACGTTGACCATCGCCATCCGCACCGGGTCGCCGACCTGCTTCCACCGGTCGCGCACCTGCGCGCACAAGGACTCCGCGCGCCGGAGCTTGCGCACGCACGGTTCGCCGTCGAGGCTGCAGCGGCTCTCCGCGGTGCGGATCATGCAGTGCTCGTGGTACTGCATGCGCATCACGCGGGCCTGCTCGAACAGCACCGAGCCGATCAGCTCGTTGTCCCCGGTGAGCTCCGCCAGTCCGAGCGCTCTGGCGAACGAGTTGAAGCTGCGTTCCCGCGAGTCGAGCCGCAGTTCCACGACGGCACGGGAAAAGCTGCATCGCGCCTGCAGTCCGATGTGGCGGTTCGCCGCCGCGATCTCCTGCACGCGGTCGATGGTGTCGAGCGCGCTGGGCCAGAGCCCGCGTTTGCCGAGTGCCACCGACTGCGCCAGCACGCCCTCCGCCACGCCCTCGACGTCGTCCAACCAGGCGAACGCGGCTACGGCTTTCTCCGCGTACTCCAGCGCCTCGCCGGGCCTGCCCTCGTCCAGGGCGATGCGTGCCTCGCGCAGGTTGTGCACGGCGTTGGACCGCGGATCGGCGGTCCGGCCGGGAACCGTCATGTGCTCAAGCCCCCTCACTCGGGGCCGAGCCTAGCCTTGTTCGCGCAATTGGCGTTTCAACACTTTTCCGGCTGCGTTGCGCGGCAGCTCGTTGAGGAAGAAAACATCCCGGGGCACCGAGAATCGCGCGAGGTTGGCCCGCACGTGTTCACGTATGTGTTCCGCTGTCAGGGTTTTTGCGCCGACAACGAACGCGACGAGACGTTGGCCGAACTCGTCGTCCTCCACGCCGAGCACCGCGACCTCGGTGACGCCGTCGAGGTTCGAGAGGAGGTCCTCGACCTCGCGCGGGTAGACGTTCTCGCCGCCCGACACGATCATCTCGTCGTCGCGGCCGGCCACGAACAGCAGGCCGTCCTTGAGATAACCGAGATCGCCGGTGGACATCAGGCCGTTCAGCGACTCCTTGCTGGTGCCGTTGGTGTAGCCGTCGAAGAGCATCTCGTTGCCGACGAAGATCCGCCCGGTCGCGCCGGGCGCCACCGGTTTGCCCTGATCGTCCACAATGGCCAGCCGGGTGCCGAGCGGTGGCTGTCCCGCCGTGCCGGGGGCCTTGAGCATCTCCTCGGGGGTCGCGATGCTCGCCCAGCTCACTTCCGTTGAGCCGTAGAGGTTGTAGAGCACCGGGCCGAACTCCTGCAACGTGCGGGCGGCGACCTTCGGCGGCAGTGACGACCCGCTGGAGGCGATGATCCGCAGCTTCGGCCGGTGCGGGGTCTCCAGCATGCGTTGCAGCATCACGGGAACCACGAACATCGCCGTGCAGTTCTCGGCGTCCTTCAGCGTCTGGACGGGGTCGAACTTGCGGCGCAGCACGAGCGTCGCGCCGAGCACGAGCCCGAGCTGGAACGCGGCGAGCCCCCAGGCGTGGAAGAGCGGCGAGGTGATCGCGATGACGTCGCCGTGCTTGAGCGGGATCCGCGACAGCAGTGCGGCGGCGGGGGCGAGGCTCGCGGGTTCCGGCCTGCGAGCGCCCTTCGGCGTGCCGGTGGTGCCGGAGGTGAGGATGATCAGCCGGCCGCGCGGAGGCCTGCGGGGCAGCGGCGTGCTCGGCCCGTTCAGGATCAGGGACTCGAGCTCGTCGCTGAAGTACGTGGCGATCCCGGAGGGCAGCACGTCGGCGAACTCGCGGTCGGCGACGATCCGGTCGATCTGCTGGTCCTGCGCGACCTGGGCCAGTTGTCCTTTGCTCAGGCCGGTGTTGAGCAGGACGGCGTCGGCGCCGATCTTCGTGCAGGCGGTCATCGTCTCGATGAAGCCGCGGTGGTTGCGCAGCAGCAGTCCGACGCGTTCCTTGGTGCGGAAGGCATGCGCGAGCCGGCTGGTGCGCTCGTTCACTTCGGCGTACGTGAGCACGCCGTCGTCGTCGATGATCGCCGCACGGTCCGGGTGTCGGCCGGCGCCCGTCTGGTAACCCCACGCGAGCGTGATGTTCCAGTGCAGGTACCCGCGCACCGTGCTCGACAGCCCTCGCGGGCCCAACGGCCGGATCACTCCGGATTTGACCAGGGTCAGCAGCACGCGGGTCAACATGGGACCCACTCTGCCATCTACCTACTTGCGAGTAGGTAACGGTGTGACGGCGGTCACATCTCGGTGTCGGACGCGGCGACGACGGCTTCCCTCAGTGCGGCCCGCAACCGGCCGACCTCCAGCGGGGTCAGCACGGCGGCTTCTCCCGGCGGCACGTTGATCACGATGTGCCCCTGGCTGACGAACACCGTCAAGTCCCGTCGGCGCGAAGCGATGTCGCGGCAGCTCACCTGCCACTCCTCTTTGGCTCCCACGGGTTTCTTCCTCCAGCTCACTCGGCGCGCCGGCCTGGTGGTCCGCGCTCGCGTAGATGAGACGCCTGCGGTCGCCGGTCATGACGACGTTCCGTCGAGCGACCGTGCCGAGCTGCGGATAGCGTCGCACCTGGGACGAGAATAGGTCACCTGGAGGGGTGAAAATGGCGGAACCGCAACGGATCGTGATTGTCGGGACGGGCCTCGCCGGTGCCTCCGCTGCCGGCGCGCTGCGCGACCGCGGCTACGGCGGCAAGATCACCATGTTCGGCACCGAACACCACCGCCCGTACGAGCTTCCCGCGCTGTCCAAGGACATCTTGCTGGGAAAGGCCAACGAACCGGCGTGGGTGCACGAGCCGAGTTTCTACGCCGACAACGAGATCGACCTGCAGCTCGGCGTGTCGGTGCTGGAGTTGCGGCCCGGCGATCACTCGATAGTTGACTCCGATGGAGCAGTGCGTTCCTACGATCGGCTCTTGCTCGCGACGGGTTCGCGCCCTCGCGTTCTGCCTGGCGCGCAAGGACATGTGCTGCGGACGATCGACGACTCGCTGGCGTTGAAGTCGGCGTTGCGCGAGGGCGCGCACGTCGTGATCGTCGGCGCGGGCTGGATCGGCTGCGAAGTGGCGTCCGCGGGCCGCACGCACGGCTGCCGCGTCACGGTGGTGGATCCGCTGGCCGAACCGCTGGTGCGCGTGCTCGGCACCGAGATGGGCCGGATGTTCCGCGGCCTGCACGAGGAGCACGGTGTGGAGTTCAAGCTCGGCACCGGCGTCGCGAGCTTCTCGCCGTCGGGCGTGCGGCTGGACGACGGCACCGAGCTGATCCCGGACGTGACGGTGCTGGCCGTGGGCGCGACACCGCGCTTGGAACTCGCTGAAGCCGCAGGGCTTTCGTTGGCTGACGGTGGTGTGGCGGTCGATGCGGCGTTGCGGACGTCCGCGCCCGACGTCTTCGCGGCGGGTGACATCGCGGCGCACGACCACCCGCGTTACGGCGGACGTGTGCGCGTCGAGCACTGGGCGAACGCGAAGGACCAGGGCACGTTCGTGGCGGGCTCGCTGCTCGGGCTGGACGAGCCGTACCAGAAGTCGCCGTACTTCTTCACCGACCAGTACGACCTGGGCATGGAGTACCGCGGCCTGGCCGGCCCTGACGACGAGGTGGTGGTGCGCGGCGATCTCGCCAAGCGCGAGTTCATCGCGTTCTGGCTGCGGAACGGGCGGCTGCGGGCGGCCATGAACGTCAACGTCTGGGACCACGGGACGGCGTTGAGCGCGTTGGTGGACGCGCAGGCGACGGTGACTCCCGCTCAGTTGCGTGAGGCAGACCTGGGCTCTCTCGCCTAGATGCAGGAGCCGTGCATCGGGTCCTCACCGTGGGCGAGGTCGCTCAGGGCTTTGCGGACGACCGCCATCTCCTGATCGGTGAAACGGGCGCGGAAGGCGCGTTCGACGTCGGCGAGCGCGTCACCCGCCTTCTTCTGCAGCTCGCGGCCCTCGTCGGTGATGACCGGCGTGCGCACCCTGCGGTCGTTGGGATCGGGCACCCGGACGACCAGGCCGGCCCGCTCCAGCTTGTCGAGCTCGCTCATCAGCGTGGTCTTGTCCAGGCCGAGCATCGCCCCGAGCTTGAGCTGGGTGCGCGCGGCCTCGTCGCTGGCGAGCGCCTGCAGGACCAGCTGCCCGCGCAGGGAGATGCCGAACTTGGTGATCTCGTCGGCGAACGCGGCCCCGACCCGCTGGGCGGCGCGGTGCAGCAGCCAGTTGAAGTCCCACTTCTCCACGCACGCGGCGATCGGCTCCTGCACCTCCATGTGTTTCATCCTACATCCCAGGAGAGATGTTCTTGACTCAGAACATCTTGACTCGGAACTTCTTCACTCGTATGTTCTGGGTATGACCAATCTGCTGCACATCGACTCGAGCATTCGCCACGAGGGATCGGTGACCCGCGAGGTCACCGGTGCGTTCGCCGACGTCTGGCGGTCCGCGAACCCCGAGGGCGGCTACACCTACCGCGACCTGAACGCGGACCCGATTCCGCACGTCGACGGCACGGCGCAGGACATCAAGGCCGACCTGGTCGCCGAGCTCAAGGCCGCCGACGTGATCCTCATCGGCGCGCCGATGTACAACTTCTCCATCCCGTCGACGCTCAAGGCGTGGATCGACCAGGTCGCGAGCCCGGAGTTCTTCCCGCGCGAGGACGGCACGTTCGAGCTGGGCGGCAAGCGCGTTGTCGTCGTGACCGCACGTGGTGGCTCGTACAAGCCGGGCACGCCGCGCGAAGGGTTCGACTTCCAGGAGCCGTACCTGCGGGCCGTGCTGTCCATGATCGGACTCGACCAGCGGCTGGAGTTCGTGCACGCCGAGCTCACCATGGCCGAGATCAACCCGCAGCTGCACGAGTTCCGCGAGCTGGCGGTCGAGTCGCTGGCCGACGCGCACCGCGTGGTCAAGGAGCTCGCCTCCGCCTAGGGTCGGCCTGGTGATCGACAAGGTTGCCTGGATCCATCTGGAAGACGGCAGGGTGCTGGGCACCCGATCGGTCGGCAAGGACACGTACTACCTGCCCGGTGGCAAGCGCGAGCCGGGTGAGTCCGACGTCGAGACGCTCGTGCGCGAGATCCGCGAGGAGCTGTCCGTCGAGATCGACGCGACGTCGGCGGAGCACATCGGGACGTTCGAAGCGCAGGCGCACGGCCACTCGGTGGGAGTGACGGTGCGGATGACCTGCTACACCGCGTCGTTCACGGGGGAACCGGTGGCGTCGGCCGAGATCGCGGAACTCGCCTGGCTCACCACCGCCGACGTGGACCGGATCTCACCGGTCGATCGCATCATCTTCGCTCACCTGCACGAAGCCGGGTTGCTGTCCTAAGCTGGTAAGCGCTTTCCCAATCCTGTCCACCTACCGCCGCCACGCTGTAGGGAGTGACACGCATGGGGTTTCGCAACAGATCAGTGGTGCTGGCGGCGGTGTGTGCGACCGCCGCCGGCGCACTTGTCGGCACTCCAGCCATCGCAGAATCCGGAGAGTGGCGCGTTGTCGCGCCAATTGGGACGCAATCCGTTGCACCAGAAGCACTTGTGCGGCTCGACAAAGGAAGGTTGAGCCTTTCGGTCCGGCACGGCGGCACCACGGTGCTGGAACCGTCCGCGCTGGGCATCCGCACCGCTGACGCCGACCTGACGTCGGGGCTGAAGTTCGTCGGGTCGGCGTCGCGGCTCGTGCAGGACTCGTACACGACCGTGTCCGGCAAGAAACGTGAGCACTCCTACGTCGGCACGGAGACGACGTTCCACCTCCAGCGGCAGGCCGAGCGGCTGGAACTGGTGGTGCGCACGTCGGCGGAAGGTGTCGCGTACAAGTACGTGCTGCCGTCGGGCAAGTGGACGACGGTGCTCGGGGAGGCGTCCGAGTTCGCGGTGCCTTCCAGCGCCGAGAAGTTCTTGCTGCCGTACGACAACGGGCGTGGAGACTACGAGACCGCGCACGTCCGGGTTGCCGAGAAGGGCGTCGAGTACGGGTATCCGGCGCTGTTCAACGTCTCCGGCACGTGGTTGCTGCTCGCCGAGTCCGACCTCGACAGCCGTTACGGCGGTTCGCGGGTCGCGTTCGACGGGTCGCGCTATCGGCTCGTGCTGCCCGACCCGGCGGAGACCTCGGCCGGTCCGCTGGCCACGCCGTGGCGCGTGCTCGGGGTGGGGACCTTGGCGTCGGTGACGGAGAGTTCGCTGATCACGTCGCTGGCGGCGCCGTCGAAGATCGCCGACACGTCGTGGATCAAGCCCGGCACCGCGGTGTGGTCGTGGTGGGGTGACGGCACGGGGAACCTGGCGCTGCAGAAGCAGTACGCGGACTACGCGGCTCGCCAGGGTTACGAGTACAACCTCGTCGACTCCGGCTGGAGCGCCGACTGGATTCCCGAGCTGATCTCGTACTCGAAGGCGCGCGGCGTCGAGACGTGGCTGTGGGTGCGGTGGCAGACCATCGACACCGACAGCGAACGGGAGCGGCTCTTCGCCCAGTACCGCTCGTGGGGCGCGGTCGGTCTGAAGATCGACTTCGTGGAGTCCGACGGCCAGGACCGGATGCGCTGGTACGACGCCGTGTACGCGGCGGCCGCGAAGCACCGGTTGATGCTGAACTTCCACGGCGCTCCGATCCCGCGCGGGACTGAGCGGACCTGGCCGCACGTGCTGACGGTCGAGGCCGTGAAGGGTGCGGAAGGCACGAAACCGCGGCCGGGGCGGGAGCCGTTCCCGATCGAGCACTACCTGACGTTGCCGTTCACCCGGAACCTGACCGGGCCGATGGACTTCACGCCGGTCACGTTCTCCGGGGTGCGGCCCAACTCGGATGCTGCCGAACTGGCGTTGGGCGTGCTCTACGAGTCAGGCGTTCAGCATTTCGCGGACAAGATTTCCAGTTATTCGGCTTACCCGGTCGCCGAGCAGTTCCTGCGCTCGGTTCCGGCGGCGTGGGACGAGACCCGGCTGGTGGCCGGCGATCCCGGCAAGCTCGCGGTGCTGGCCAGGCGGTCTGGCGCGACGTGGTTCCTCGGTGCAGGGACCGCGGGTGATCCTCGTGACCTTTCGGTCGGCACGGGATTCCTCGGCTCCGGCTCGTGGTTGGCAGAGCTGTACCACGACAGCCCGACGGGCAAGATCACGTTCGACACCAAACGTGTCGCGGCGGGAGACTCCCTGACGGTGCCCGTGGCGCGCAACGGCGGTTATGCGGCCCGGTTCTGCCAGGTGCCGCCGACCGTCACGACCTGCGGCTGATCACTCCATCTGGTCAGTCGCTTCGCGCGGGGGCCCGGCGCGCAGTGAAGCGGCGCGTCCGGCCCCCGCGTGCCCACAGCGCCGTTGCCGCGGTGATGACGGCGATGAGCACGTAGATCACCTCGAAGCTCAGGTGCGCGACGAGTGCCGCGCCCGCCGCGAGACCGATCGGGGCCGCGCCGAAGACGATGCTCATCGCCGTCGCGCTGACCCGGCCGAGCACGGCCGCCGGCGTGCGTTGCTGGACGAGCGTGGCGACCGCGATCACCGTCCAGGCGAGCCCGGCACCGTGCGCGAAACCGGCCGCGAGCACCGCGGGCAGCCACGCCGTGGTGCGTGCCAGCGCCGCCACCGCGATGATCAGCAGCCCTGCCGTGATGTTCGCGCGCTTGCCGGTGAGACCGGCGAGGACCGACCCGGCGCCCTGGACCGCGGCCAGCACGCCGAGGAACTCCGGTCCGTGGTGCAGGCCCTTCTCGACGAGCGGGAACGACGCGGCGGTGTGCAACGACGCCGCGAACAACGCGGTGGCCGTGCCGGCGAGCGGCCACGCGAGTGCCTTGAGATGTGGCCAGCTCGGCGTCTCGCGCGGCGCCAGCGGTGGTTCGTCGACCTTGATCATGCTGGTGGCCGCGGCGGCGAGCAGGAACGACAGCGCGTCGACCGCCACCACCGGCCAGGCCCCGGACGCGGCGAACATCGCGGCGCCCGCCAGCGGCGCGACCAGCTTCATCCCCTCCTGCACCGACACCCGGAGGCCGTTGAACCTGGCGAGCTGGTCCTGGGGCAGCAACGCCACGAGCAACGCGGGCTCGGCCGCGCTCACGAGCACCGCCTTGGCGCCGTAGACCAGCATGACGGCGAAGATCGCCCGAACGTCGTCGGTGATGAGCAGCACCGCCAGCACGGGCACCATGGCGAGGTCGGCCCAGATCAGCAACGGGCGGCGGCGGTAGGAGTCCGCGAGCCGGCCCAGCCACGGCGACAGCGCACCAGGCGCGAAGAAGCAGAACATCGCCAAGGTGGCGAGGGAGTCGCTGCCGGTCAGCGACTTCACCCACACCCCGGCGACCAGCAGCATCGCGGTCGTGCCGAAAGACGACAGCACCAAACCTGCGAAATACCACCGCACGTGTCGTTGCCCCCAGAAACGACGAATGGAGGAGATCGCTCTCCTCCCACTTCAACATATAGCGCACCAGGGGGCTTGCCACAAGACCCGGGGTGTGCCTCATTCTTTCCCGGCCAACGTGATTTACCTGGGGAAATGGGGACTCCATGATCGACGTCATCATCGCCGGCGGCGGACCGACCGGCATGATGCTCGCCGGCGAACTGCGGTTGCACGGTGTGCGGGTGGTGCTGCTGGAGCGGGAGGAGGAGCCGACCAAGGTCGTCCGGGCGCTCGGCATGCACGCCCGCAGCCTCGAGATCCTGGACCAGCGCGGCCTCGTGGACCGGTTCCTGGCGCTCGGCAAGACGTACCCGCTCGCCGGGTTCTTCGCGGGCATCGACAAGGCCGCACCGGAGCGTCTCGACACCAAGTACCCGTTCGTCTTCGGGATGCCGCAGCCGGTGACCGAACGGCTGCTCGCGTCGCACGCCGTCGAAGCCGGTGCCGAGATCCGGCGCGGCTGCACGGTGACCGGCCTGACGCAGGACGACGAGGGCGTGACCGTCGAGCTGGCGGACGGCACCTCGTTGCGGGCCAGGTACGTGGTCGGCTGCGACGGCGGCCGCAGCACCGTGCGAAAGCTGGTCGGAATCGACTTCCCCGGCGAGCCGTCGCGGGTGGAGACGCTGCTCGGCGAGATGGAGATCGGCGTGCCGTTCGAAGAGGTCCTGCCGGTGATGACCGAGATCCGCAAAACCCAGAAGCGGTTCGGCATCGGCCCGATCGGCGGCTCCGCGACGTACCGGGTCATCGTGCCCGCATCGGACGTGGCCGAGGACCGCGCGGTCATGCCGACCTTCGAGGAGTTCAAGGAGGAGCTGCGGCGGGTCGCCGGCACCGACTTCGGCGTGCACTCGCCGCAGTGGCTGTCCCGCTTCGGCGACGCCACCCGGCAGGCCGCGCGGTACCGCGCCGGCCGTGTGTTCCTGGCGGGCGACGCGGCGCACATCCACCCGCCGACCGGTGGCCAGGGCTTGAACCTGGGCCTGCAGGACGCGTTCAACCTGGGCTGGAAGCTCGCGGCGGCCGTGCACGGCTGGGCGCCTGCCGATTTGCTGGACACCTACGAGGCCGAGCGGCACCCGGTGGCCGAGGAGGTGCTGAACAACACCCGCGCGCAGATCGAGCTGATGAAGGTCGAGCCGGGCCCGCAGTCGGTGCGGCGGCTGCTGACGGAGCTGGTGGCGTTCGAGGAGGTCAACAGGTACCTGGTCGAGAAGATCATCGCGGTGGCGATCCGGTACGACTTCGGCGCCGCTGACGACCTGGTGGGGCGGCGGATCGGAGATCTCGCGCTGAAGCGGGGCGGGCTGTACTCGCTGATGCACTCGGGTCGCGGGATCCTGCTCGACCAGACCGGGGCGTTGTCGGTGGGGGAATGGGCGGACCGGGTCGAGCACGTGGTGGACGTGAGCGAGGAGCTGGCCGCGCCCGCGGTGCTGGTGCGGCCGGACGGGCACGTGGCGTGGGTCGGGTCGGACCAGGAGGAGCTGGAGGGTCAGCTCGCGCGCTGGTTCGGCGCTGCGGGCTGAGCACCCGGCGCTGGCCTGCGGAGGTCACCCGTTCGAGGCTCGGAGGCGCTTTGTCACACTGTGCGGCGTGTCCGAGCCGATGACCGCGGTGCTGCTGCGCGCCGCCGAGCTCACCGCCTCGGGGAAACCGCGGCAGGCGATCGACCTGCTGCGGCCCCTGGTGGCGGCGAACCCTCGGCACGCCGAGGCGTGGTGCCGGCTCGCCGCCGCCCACCTCGACCTCGGTGAGGCGGCCCAGGCACTCGACTCGGCCAAGCGGGCGATGGTCCTCGACGGCGAACCGGCCTGGCCGCAGCGGCTCGCGGCGCTGGCGTTGAGCGACCTCGGCCGGCACCAGGAGGCGGCGGTCGCGGCGCGCGAGTCCGTGCGCCGCAAACCTGGCGACTGGCGCTGCTACGTCGTGCTGGCCGAGGTGCTCGCGGACCACCAGGACGGCGCCGTCGAGGCGTTCGACGCGGCCCTGCACGCCTCGCAACTCGCCCCGGCCGAGGCGCGGGCGTTCCAGGTCCTCGGCGACGCGGCCCTGCGGATGCGCGACTGGGGCACCGCCGAGCACGCCTACCGCAGCGCGATCAAGCTCGACCCGTCCGACGCGGACTCCAAGGCCAACCTCGCGACCGTGCAACGGCGCCGGTCCGCGAAGCCCGCGCCGCTGCAGCTGAACAAGGTCCAGGTGTGGCGTTCGTTGCGGACGCTGTCGTTGCTGCTGGTCGGCGGCGGTTTACTCGCGCTGATCGCCGGCATGCCGCGGCCCACGCCCTACCTGGGGTTCTTCACCGGCGCGCTGGTGCTGTGCTGCCTCGTCGTGGCGTTGCGGTTGCGTCCGTTCAAGCTGCTCTTCGGCCTGCGCAAGCTCGCCGTGACGGTGTCGCTGCTCGCGGCGTCAGCGCTGATCCTGGTCGCGTGGACGGTGGCGTTGTTCTTCGGAGCCACCACGATGCAGCCACTTGTGCTTTCCTGGTTGTGCGCTGTCGTGGGGGGAGCGCTCGTGTACGTCGGGGGAGGCAGGAAGCGGTGATGCGTCGCAACGCGGTCGCGCTCGCGATGATGCTGTTCCTCGGACAGCTCTTCATCGTCGCCGCGCCCGCACCGGCGCCCGCCGAGGGTTCCGTCGTCCGGTACGCGCACGACCACGCGAACCTGCCGGGCGCCGCGCCCAAGCCGCACAACCACCACGCCGCGCAGGTGCCGCAGGCCCAGCTGCCGATGGACGTGCCACCGGTGGCGAAGCCCGCACTGCCGGTCCGCTTCCTCGTCTCCTTCGCCCGCCGCGTCCACCGCGCGCCCGACGGCATCCGCTGGACGCCGCAGCGGGACCGCTCGCCGCCTTCCGGTCGCTGAAACCCCGTTTCCAGCAACCACTTTTCCCGGAAGGCTTCTTTCACCCATGTCGCGCGACAACGCGCGGCGGGGTCTCCTCGTGCGCGGTCTGATAGCGCTCGGGGTCCTCGTCGCATCCGCATTTCTGCTGCTCACCAGTGATCCCCGCCTGGGCCTCGACCTCCGGGGAGGAACCCAGATCGTCCTCGAGGCCAAGGGCGACGCCGACGCCGCTGACCGTTCGTTGGAGGTGTTGCGGCGTCGAGTCGATGCTCTCGGCGTCGCCGAACCCGTCATCGCCCGCTCCGGCGAGAACCGCATCGTCGTGGAACTGCCCGGCGTCGAGGACCCGGAAGAGGCGGTGAAGGTCCTCGGCCGCACCGCGCAACTCCTGGTGCAGCGCAACGGCCAGACCGTCATGACCGGCGAAGGCATCTCCGACGCTTCCTCGGTCCGCAACCCGCAAGGCGCGGGCTTCGTGGTCAACATCCAGTTCCAGGGCGACGCGCCTGGGCAGTGGCAGAAGGTCACCGGCGAGGCGGCCTGCGAGGCGTCCGGCGCCCCCGGCCGCCAGATCGCGTTCGTGCTGGACGGCAAGCCGATCTCGTCGCCGGAGGTCAGCCTCGACACGCCGTGCGGCGCCGGTCAGGCAGGCGGCGCCACGACGATCACCGGCCGGTTCGCCCAGGCAGAGGCCAAGGAACTGGCTCTCGTCATCCGCTCCGGCGCGCTGCCCGTGCCGGTCGAGGTGATCGAACAGCGCACCGTCGGCGCCACGCTGGGCGCGGAGGCCATCGAGGCCAGTGCGAAGGCCGCGATCATCGGTATCGCGCTGACCTCGTTGTTCTTGATCTTCGCCTACCGCCTGGCCGGCTTCCTGGCCGTCGTGGCGTTGGCCGGTTACGCGGGCGTCGCCTACGCCGGGCTGCTGGCGGTCGGCGCGACGTTGACGTTGCCCGGTCTGGCCGGCTTCGTGCTGGCGATCGGCATGGCGGTCGACGCGAACGTCCTGATCTTCGAACGGGCGCGCGAGGAGTACGCCCGAAAACCAAACCTGCGCCGTGCAGGGGAGAACGGGTTCCGCGGTGCGTTGAGCGCGATCGCCGACTCGAACGTGACGACGCTGTTGGCTGCGGGCTTGCTGTTCTGGCTGGCCACTGGTCCCGTTCGCGGGTTCGGCGTCACGTTGACCATCGGTGTGCTGGCCTCGATGTTCAGCGCTCTCGTGCTGTCGCGCGTCCTGGTGCTGTGGGTGTTGGGTTTGCGCTTTGTGTCGAAGCGCCCTCGGCTGAGCGGTCTGCACACGCTCGGCTGGGTGCGGCAGCGGTTGTCCGTCGTGCTGTACCGGCGGCCGTCCGCGTGGCTGGTCAGCGCGGGTGTGCTGGTGCTGGTGGCGTTCGCCGGGCTGTTCGTGCGCGGCCTGAACCTGGGGGTCGAGTTCACCGGCGGTCGCATGCTCGACTTCACCGCGGGCGGTCCCTTCGACCCTGGTCGCGTGCGCACCGCCCTGTCCGACGCGGGCTTCGCGGACGTGGTCGTGTCCTCCTCCGGCAACGAGGTCTCGCTGCGCACCGGCCCGATCTCCGACGCGGACTCGTCCCGCCTCGGCTCGGTCGTCTCCGCTGCGGTGGACGGCGGCGCCCGCCAGTCCAGCAACGAGCTGATCGGCCCGTCGCTGTCGTCCGAACTGCGCCGCAACGCCGTGATCGGCCTGGCCATCGCCGTCGCCGCCCAGCTCGGCTACCTCGCCATCCGCTTCGACTGGCGCCTCGGCCTCGCCACGGTCGCCGCGCTGCTCAGCGACGTCCTGGTGCTCGTCGGCGTGTTCGCGTGGCTGGGCAAGACCGCGGACGGCGTGTTCCTCGCGGCCTTGCTGACCGTGATCGGCTACTCGGTCAACGACTCGGTGGTCGTGTTCGACCGCCTGCGTTCGCTGCGCGGCTCCCGGTTCACGGCGTCGTACCCGGACGTGGTGTCGGACGCGGTCGTGCAAACCGTGCCCCGCACCGTGAACACCGGCATCGGCGTGCTCTTCGTGCTGTCGGCTCTGCTGGTCCTGGGCGACGGCTCGCTGGCCAACTTCGCGACGGCGCTGCTGATCGGCCTCGTCGCGGGCACGCTGTCCACAGTGGTCACCGCCGCCCCGGTCGCCATCTGGCTGGAGCAGCGCTGGCCACGTCGAGCAGTTTCGAAGAAGCGTCCGGTGGGGGCGCGCGCCTAGCGTCACTCGCATGATTACTCATGCGCACTCGGTGACCATCAACGTCCGGTCTTTGGACGACGCTCTGGCGTTCTACGTGGACGTGCTGGGCTGGGAGAAGCGACAGGACAGCAACGAGGCGGGCATGCGCTGGCTGACCGTCGCTCCTCCCGGCGCCCAGACGGCGTTCGCGCTGTCTTTGAACGACACGCCCAACGTGTCGTTCTCGATGGGCTGCGGGATCTCGCTGATCACCGACGACATCGACGGTGACGTTGCTGCTTTTGCGGAGAAGGGAGTGCAGGTCAAGGCCGCACCGGAGACCATGCCGTGGGGTGATCGGGCCACCTGGTTCAGCGACCCGTTCGGCAACGAGTTCTTCCTGGTCCAGCCAGCGCCGTGACCACCAACCTTCGCCGTGTCTTCCGGCGCCCAGCAGGCTGCCTCGCGGCACCGGCCCCGCGCCCCCGTACAACCAGTACGAGGGCGGGGGCCGGCACCACGATGCACCCGTCTGAACGTCGAAATACAGGGCGAAGGCTGGTGGTCACGGCGCTTGCCTCGTAGCAAGCTAGGGCGCATGACCTCATTCGCCGCGTACCAGAACGAGATCTACCTGCAAGGGCTCGGCGGCGCGGTGCCGCCGTTCACCACCGATCCGAACGCGCTGGAGCAGTCCGCGCGCGAGCGGCTGGGACCGGGGCCGTTCTGGTACGTGGCGGGAGGCGCGGGGTCGGGCGCCACCGTGCGGGCGAACCGGGACGCGTTCGAGCGGGTGCAGATCGTGCCGCGGATGCTCACCAACGCGACCGAGCGGCATCTCGGGGTCTCGGTTCTGGGCACCGAGCTGCCCGCGCCCGTGATGCTCGCACCTGTTGGCGTGCAGTCGATTCTGCACCCGGACGGCGAGCTGGCGACCGCTCGGGCGGCGGCTGAGCTGGGTGTGCCGATGGTGTTGTCGACGGCGTCCTCGCACACGATCGAGGAGGTCGCTGAGGCGTCCGGAGACGGGCCGCGCTGGTACCAGCTGTACTGGCCGAACGACCCGGACGTGTGCGCTTCGCTGCTGGAGAGGGCTAAGAAAGCCGGGTACACGGCTTTGGTCGTGACGCTCGACACGTGGACGCTGGCGTGGCGGCCGCACGACCTCGACCAGGCGTACCTGCCGTTCCTGCGCGGGGTGGGCACGGCGATCCCGTTCAGCGACCCGGTTTTCCGCGCCGGGCTGCAGAAGTCGCCGGAGGAGGACCTGCCGATGGCGATCCTGCGGTGGGTGCAACTCTTCACGGGCACCGACAAGTCGTGGGAGCAGCTGGCCTTCCTGCGCGAGCACTGGGACGGGCCCATCGTCCTCAAAGGAATCCAGCACCCGGACGACGCGCGCAAGGCCGTGGAGTTCGGAATGGACGGTGTCATCGTCTCGAACCACGGTGGGCGCCAGGTCGACGGCGCGGTCGGGTCTCTGGACGCGCTGCCGTCGATCGTCGAGGCGGTGGGGGAGCAGGTCGACGTGCTCTTCGACTCCGGGATCCGGACCGGCGCGGACATCGTGAAGGCGCTGGCGTTGGGCGCCAAGGCGGTGATGGTCGGACGGCCCTTCGCGTACGGGCTCGCGCACGGCGGGCAGGTCGGGGTGAAGCACGTGTTGCGGAGCCTGCTCGCGGACTTCGACCTGACGCTCGGGCTGTCGGGTCACCGCAGCCCGGCCGAGCTGGGCCCGACCGCGCTGCGGTTCAACAACCCCTAGGGCATCGTCGCCGTCATCTGGGCGAGCGTGCCGAAGTCGGCCGGCTGCACCCGCAGCCAGCCCTGGTCCTTGGCCGCGATGTAGCGCCCGCTCGTCGTGTCGATGAACGTGAGCGGGTTGACGCACCGCTGCTTGCGGCCGAGGTGGTCGCGCTTGGCCGAGTAGACCTGCCCGCCGCCGGTGCGCGGCTGGTTCATGATCTCCTTGAGCTGCGCGACCAGCTGGTCGTTCGGCGTGCTGGTCGGCCGGCTCTGCTGCATGAACGACCCGGTGTCCTCATAGGACTGCCGCGGCTTCTGCTCCAGCGCGTCCTCCGGCAACGTGATCGGGTTGCCCTTGCCGGCCGGCGTGGGCGGCAGCGCGCCGACCAACGCCTGCGGTGCCTCCTCCGGGCGAACCGGTTCCAGCACGAACTGCTGATCCGGCGTCAGCACGATCCGCAGCGCGTCCTGGCCGTTCGACACGACCAGCACGCTCTGCTGCGGGCCGTCCTTCAAGCTGAAGAACGCCCAGTACTCAACGCCGGCCTCCACCACGAGCCGCAGCGCGTTGGCGAGGTCCGGGTGGACCTGGTTGCCGCGCGCCAGCCCGTACTGCTCGAGTTGCGCCCACGCCGTGCGCTGCAACCGTTCGAGCTCGCTCAGATCGCCCGACTCGAGGAGGTCCTCGTCGAAGTCGACCTGGGCGAGCAGCGCACGGTGCAACGACGGCAGGCCCGCCGCCTGCCACGCCTGGTAGAGCGCCGTGACGGGGATGGCGACCCTGCTTCTCAGCACGTTCTCTCCTTAACCGCCGATGACCGGCGGAGCCACCATCGTTCCGTCACCGAAGATGTCCTCGGTCTCCTGCAAGTACGACGCGGACTTGTGTTCCTTGTCCTCGTCACCCTGTCCCTTACCGCCGGCGCCACCCATACCACCGGCACCCATGCCGGCCGCGCCGGCACGCCCAGCCGCACCAGCACCAGCCGGCCCGAAGCCACCAGCGCCACCGCGCCCCTGTTCACCGACACCGGCAGCGCCGCCAAAGCCGCTGCCCATGCCGCCAGGACCACCCATGCCCCGAGCCGCCGCGGCACCACCAAGGCCACCGCCGCCCCCGCCACGACCACCGCCGCCACCACCGGGCCCACCAGGCCCACCGGCCCGGTTGCGCGGATCGTTCGGCCCACCAGGCCGGTTGCGCGGGTCGTTGGGGTCGAACCGCCCGCGGTTGCGCGGGTCGTTCGGGTTGTTCGGATCCCACCGGCCACCGGGCGGGATGTTGGGGTCGCCACCAGGCCGGTTGCGCGGGTCGTTCGGGTCGCCGATACCGGGCGGCCGGTTGCGCGGGTCGTTGGGATCAAGCCGCGACGGGTTCGTGGTGTCGTCGCCACTGCCGGGCGGCTTCCACTGCGACAGGTTGGTGTCGTCGCCGCTGCCGGGAGGACGTCCGGTGCCCGGAGGTGTTCCGGTGCCGGGCGGCGTGTACGGGTCGCCGGTGCCGGGCGGGTCAACCTTCTTGATCTTGCCGCCGCCCTCTTCCACCATGCCCGCGTCGTTGGGGTTGGGGGAGATGAAGGTCGGCATGTTGTTGGTGCTGGCGGAGACGGTCTCCCCGTACTGGGAGTACGCCTCCATGTTCTGCTCGTTGACCTTCTGGTTCTGTTCGACGGTTCTGTCGTAGTCCGTCGTCCAGGGCTTCAAGTCGTTGAGGAACGGCTTGTCGGGGACCTCGGGCGGCTTCGACATCTTGTACTTGGCGTCGACGTACGCCTGACCGACAGTGTCCGACGTCGTAGCAACGGAAGTGGCGGACTCTCCCGTCATTTCCGCCCAGGTGGCAAGCGGCGAGGTCGCACCGCGCGCTGCGTCACCGGCCGCACCCTCCCAGGAGGCACCCGAGTCCTTGACCGCCTGTTCGATCAGCCTCGAGACGTCAGAGTGACCGGCGGACAACGCGCGCCAGTCCTGAGCGCTCGGTGCTGTGCTCTGGCTCGGCCCTTTGCCCTTCTCGAACCAGTTGTAAACAGTGTTGCCGCCCGCAAAGGGCAGCATCAGGAAGCCTCCGATGTTCGGCTCGTCCCCAGCCATAACTGCTACCCCCTCAGGTTTTCGATGATCATCTTTGCAACTGTCTCGGACTCAGTGCAGGGCTTCTTCGTCGCCCGCTCGTCCTTCGCGACGCTGACCTGCAGCGTGACCGAGTCAGTCTTGGACGCCTGGATGATCGTTGCGCAGCTCATCTCACCGTTCGTCTCGTCGCTGGTGATGAGGCGCACCCCGTCGACCTTGTGATCGGTGAACACCGGGTCGCTCTTGACGTTGGCGACCATCTCGTCAACGTCCTTGTCCTTGGTCACGGAGATCGTGTAGGTGGAGTTCTTGATGACGTCCTGGCCCTTCCAAGTGCACAGCGGGCCGAGCACGTCGCTGCCGGCCTGAGGTGCGCGGACGGAACCGAGTTTTGCGACCTGGGCAGCCGTCAGAATCTCGCACGGCTTGCTGACGAACTTGTCGATGCTGAGTCCCGACGGGGAATCGGTGCTCGTAGGCGAACTGCCCGTCTGGTCGCTGGCGGTTGGCGTCGTCGTGCCAGCGTTACCAGGGGTCTTCTCCGAGCACCCGGCGAGGACGCCGGTGACGAGGACGGCGGTCAACAAGGCGGTCATGCGCTTCAAGATCGTGTCAGCCCTTCACAGCGTTCTTCGCCGCTTCGTCCGTGCCCCGGTACTTGGCCAGAGCCTTCTCGATGTTCTCGATCGTCTTTTCGAGCGCTTTCTGCGCAGCTTCATTGGCCCAGGCATAACCGCCAGGGTCCTTGCCTGCTGCTTGGCGCATCGCGAGGGTTGCCCACCCGCTGTAGGGGTCAGGACCGGGAGCTCCTGACCTTTGCAGACGGCCGGCTTGCTGCTCGAGCTCGACCAGTCGTTCGATCGCCTGCTTCAGGCCGTCGATCATCTTCTGCGCCTGATCTGGATCAACGCTGAACTTGGCAGTACCCGCGCCACCAGCGCCGGAGGCGACATTGCCCGCCGCGGCACCGGCTGCTGCGCCTGCCCTCACCGGCACCACTGCGTCGAACATCAGCATCTCGGCCAGCTCCCCTCAGAACTCCACACCCCTGTTAGAGGATTTTCGCACAGGGCCGGTTCCCCATGGAGCCGATCGAATCAGCTGATCAGGTCACATGGCCGATTCGTTCAAGACCCAGCGTGACGACCGGCCTAGGTTCGAGACATGATCGAACGAGCGCGGAACTTCATCTGGCACAACGCCCGCACGCTGGAACAACGCTGGTTCGAGCACGCTTTCGACGGCGGCTCGGCCAACGGGGTGGTCCAGGCCGTGCTGGCTCATCGCAACGACGACGGTGGCTATGGCCACGCCCTCGAACCCGACCACCGCGGCCCCACCAGCCAGCCGCTGCACGCCCTGCGCGCGCTGCAGATGTTCGGCGCGGTCAACGCCCCTGAGCACGCGGAATCGGTCCTTACCTGGCTCGAAGCCACCTGTCCCGACGGGAGTGTCCCGTTCGGCATGTCCACCTCGAAGGACCACCCCAAGGCGCCCTGGGTGGCGGCCGACGACCAGGGCGGACTGCTCCTCACCTCGCAGATCGCGGCTGCGCTGCTCGCCCTGAAGATCACCCATCCGTGGCTCGACCGGGCCAGCGACTACTGCTGGCAGGAGATCGACAAGCTCGAGAAGACCCACCCGTACGAGCTCCGCGGGGCCGTGATGTTCCTGGACGAGACCAAGGACCGGCAGCGAGCGGAACTCGCGGCCGAGAAGCTGAAGCACCTGAACGCCGAGGGCTACGAAGACGACGACGAAGGCATGGCCCCGCATCACTACGCGGAAAAGCCCACCAGCCTCGCCCGCCGGTGGTTCACCGACGAAGAATTCGGCAAAGACCTTGACGAACTTGAGCGCGGACAACAGGAAGACGGCGGCTGGAACTTCGGCTTCCCGGCGTTCACCCCGGTGGTCAACTTCGAATGGCGTTCCATCGCCACCGTCGAGGCGTTGCTGACCCTGCGGCGTTACGGCCGGATCAGCTGACCCAGCGGCACCCCGCCCAACGACCGCACTTCGCGAGCCAGATGCGCCTGGTCTGCGTAACCGGCCTCATGCGCCACCGAGGCGAACGGCAGGCCGCGCCAGGCCAGGCGCATCGCGAAGTCGAACCGCAGCACCCGTTGCAGCACCTTGGGCGGATACCCGAACGCGTCCAGGGACCGGCGTCGCAGCTGACGTGAGCTCAACCCGATCTCCCAGGCAGCGGTGGCCACATCCGCAGACCGCAGCAACGAAGCCGTCGCCGCCAGGGCCGGATCCACCACCACCCGCGAAGCGCAGAACGACACCATGTCCGAGAATGACGAAAGCCGAACGTCAGGAACCAACTCCGCCAACGGGACCCGCTGATCCCTGACGGCATGCGCGGGCACCCCGAACACGGACGGAAACGCCCCAGGCGGCAACCGCACCCCGTACAACGTGCCCGGAGCCACCACGGCGAGCTGCGCGGCCGTGTCCGGACCGGCGACGAACAGCGCACCCGTGGCCGGTGTCCACATCAGATCCGTGCACCCGTCCGGCACCACCCGCTGCACGATCTCCGCGGAAACCGTGCGCGTCCAGAGGCAGGCCAGGCCCGCCGGCGCGGGACGTTCGGCGTACACGCGGCCATTCTCCCATGACCCCGTCGTGGCAGGATGATCAACGACATCGACTGGGAGGAATGTCAATGAAGCGAATCCTGAGCACGGCCGCGGCTGTTTCGGTGGCGTTGGGCGTGATCCTCGCCGGTGCGGGCACGGCGTCCGCGCAGGAGCCGTACAAGAAGTACCCGACGAAGTCCGCCTGTGAGACGGCGGGCTTCCAGTACTACGCGTCCGGCAAGACGGTCCGCTGGGACTGCACCGGGCCGCACTCGTCCAGCCCGGCGAGCCAGAAGTACTGGCTCTACCTGCTCCCCAGGTGAAACGACGGAAGCCCTGCTCCTCACCATGAGGAGCAGGGCTTCCGAGTTCAGATGGACGATACTGGGATTGAACCAGTGACCCCTACCGTGTCAAGGTAGTGCTCTCCCGCTGAGCTAATCGTCCGTGCAGGACGAGATTCTAGCCCAGCCACCGGAGAGGCCGCGCAGGGGTCAGGTTCCGAACTTCACCCAGTTCACGCTCACGTACGGCGCGGGCTGCCCGGACGTGAACGTCACGTACACGTCGTGCGTCCCGCTGATGTTGGAGATGTTCGCGGGAATGGTTCTCCACGCGTCCCAGCCACCGGTGTTGCCGACCGCGAACGACCCGACCGGAGCCGCCGTCCGCGACCCGAGCCGCACCTCGACCAGACCGCTCACCCCGCCGCCGGCACCCGACGCCACGCGGGCGTAGAACTGCCGCGCCGGACCGGTGCCGAAGTTGACGCCGGAGAACTTCAGGTAGCCGCCGTTCGCGATCTGGTGCACGCCGGAACCACCATCCCCCGGCGCCACCGAACCGCCGGAGCGCTCGGACGCGCTCTCCGCCTGCAGCTCGCTGTACGCCGAACCTCCACCGCCGGGGTTCGACGTCGTCGTGGTCGTCGGGGGAGTGGTGGGTCCGCCGCCAGCCGTGTAGACGGCCACGTAGTCCACGACCATCGAGTGGCCGGACTGAGTGGCCGCGACAGGGGTCGGCTGGCCGTTGTTCAGCGCGTTCGGGAACGCGCCGCCCATCGCCAGGTTCAGCAGGATGAAGTACCCGGCGTGCGAGGTCATCCGGTCCCACACGCCCGCGCCGAGCTGTGCTTGCGTGACGGTGTGGAAGTGCTGGCCGTCGACGAACCATTTGAAGCTCTTCTCGGCGTCGTCCCACTCGAAGCGGTAGGTGTGGAACGCCGACTGGCAGGAGGCGCCGGGGCACACCCGCGAGTTGCCGATGCCGGTGAACTCGTTGCAGGCACCGCCGGGAGCGACGTCGCAGTGCAGCACGCCCCAGACCGAGTTGATGCCGTTGACGTTCTCCATGACGTCGAACTCGCCGATGCCCGGCCAGTTCCAGTAGTTGCCGCGGAATGGCGAACCGAGCGCCCAGAACGCCGGCCAGTAGCCCAGCGCGGCCTGGCCGGTGACGTTCGGCATCTGGATGCGGCCCTCGATGGCGAGCTTGCCACCCGGCGCCGGCTTGAAGTTCGCGCGCTGGGTCTCGATGCGCGACGACGTCCAGTTGCCCGCGCCGTCCTTCAGCGCGGTGATGCGCAGGTTGCCGGAGCCGTCGAGTTTGATGTTCTGCGTGCTGTTCGTGTAGTTCTGGATCTCGCCGGTGCCCCAGTTCGCGGGGCCTCCCGGGTAGCTGTGACCGAGTTCGAAGATCCAGTTGGAGCTCGACGGCAGCGACCCGTTGGGACCGTTGAAGTCGTCACCCCACACCTGCGTCCATCCCGCTGCAGGGGGTGGGATCGAAGCGTTGGCGGACATGGCGGCGATCGCCAGGGGTACCGCGGCAATAAGCGCTGTCGTGGCCGCGAGGATGCGGCGGCGTTGCCTCATGCGCGAGTGACCTCCTTGTCACGGGTGCAGTCCATTTATGAGAGCGCTCTCACGGCGCGTGAACAAGCGGCCATCCGGAGTAACGGCCGGAGAAGTGGCCGGTCACGCTGCGTCTCGTTTGGACTATTTCGCGTCGGCGTAGCACTGCACCGGTACGGCGTTCATGGGGACCGCACCGATGTTTTCGCCGAGCAGCTACTGGGTCGCCGCGCGGTCGGCGCCGATCGCCTCGGTAACGGTGCCCAGGCCAGCATGGGTTGTGCGCGATCGCCTGGTTGTGTGGATGGTGTGGGCGATCGGGCTGCTTGCGTCGGCGTTGTACAGCGCTTGTGTGGCGTTCATGGGGAACCGCACCGATGTTCACCGAGCAGGTACCGGGTCGCCTCGCGCCCGGCGCTGATCGCCTCGGTAGCGGTGTCCACGCCGGCGAGTGGGTTGTGTGATCGCCTTGTTGCGCGGACGGTGTGGGCGATCGGGCTACTTTGCGTCGGCGTAGCACTGCACCGGTACGGCGTTCATGGGGAACCGCACCGATGTTTCGCCGAACAGCAACCGAGTCGCCTCACGTCCAGCGTCCGCGATCGCCTCGATCGCGGCGTTCACGTCCGCGCGCGGGCAGTGCACGAGCACCTCGTCGTGCTGGAAGAACACCAGGTGGGCGTCGGCGGGCAAACGGTTGCGCAGCACGCCGAGCAGCGCCGCCGTCCAGTCCGCCGCGCTGCCCTGCACGACGAAGTTGCGGGTGAAGCGGCCCCAGTTTCGCGCCGCCTGCCGTGAGGAACTCGACACCTCGCCGGCTTCGTCGGCGCCGCCAGTCAGCTCCTGCCACGCCGCGGACGGTGTGGGCGAGGTGCGGCCCAGCCGAGTGCGCACCATCCGGCCCTGCTCGCCGGCCAGAGCCGCTGCCTCAACGTAGCCCACGGCAACGGGAAACCTCTTGCGCAGCACGGCCAGCAGCGGGCCGGCCTCACCGGACGTGCCGCCGTACATCGCGGACAGCATCGCGATCTTCGCGCGCGGGCGCTCGCCGGCGAACGAGTCTTCCGCGAGCGCCGCGTACAGGTCGTCGTCGCCGCAGACTTCCATCAGCCGCGCATCCCCGGACAGGGCGGCGAGAATTCGCGGTTCGAGCTGCGAGGCGTCGGCTGCCACGAGGCACCAGCCGTCGTCGGCGATCACGGCCTGCCGCATCAGCTTCGGGATCTGCAACGCCGCACCGCCGCGCGACGCCCAGCGGCCTGACACCACGCCACCTACGACGTAGTCCGGGCGGAAGCGGCCGTCCTGCACCCACGCGTCGAGCCACGTCCAGCCATGTGCCACCCACAGCCGTGCGCGCTCTTTGTAGTCCAGCAACGGTTCCACTGCGGGGTGGTCGATCTTCTTCAGCACCCAGCGGCGCGCGGACGGGACTTCGATGCCGGCACGTGAGAACGCACGGACGATGCTCGCCGGCGCATCCGGGTTGATCTCGCGGCCGTCGAACGCCTCCTGGATCTGGTCGACCAGGTCCTGCAACAACTTCGGTCGCGTGCCAGGGATCGGGCGCGGGCCGAGGACCTCCTCGAGGATCCGGTTGTGCACGTCCTCCCGCCACGGCAACCCGTGGTGCGTCATCTCGGCGGCCACCAACGCGGACGCCGACTCCGCCGCGATCAGCAGTCCCAAACCAGGATTCCGTTGCTGCGAACGGTAAACCAGCGACAACGCCGCCAGCTCGTCGGTGCCGCCCGGCAACTGCACCGGCTCCGGCGCGAACAACGTCAGCTCCACGTCCTTCTTGCGCGGCCCCAGATCGGCCGGCGCCGGCAGCCCGAGGACGCGCGCCAGCGCCGCGGGCAACTCGCGCGGCTCCCGGTGCCTGCCTTCGGAACCGAGCAGCAACGCCTCGGTCAGGTGCAGGTCCCAGCACCGGTCGACGCGCACGCCCGCGGTGAGCAGGTCCGGGTAGACCTCGGAGGTGTCGGCCCACACCCAGCGCGGTTTGTGGGCACGCTCCAGCGACGCGACGGCGGAGGCCAGGGACGGAGCTGACATCGCGGGACCGGCGGGTGTCCCGTCGTCGTGCAGCTTCTGCCACCGGCCCGCACCGTCCGCTTCCGGGACGAGGGCTACCAGCACCCCCTGATTGTGCAGCGGAGGTCTGACAGTTTCAGTCCACGCTGAAGCCGAGAAACCGGGAAATGTACCGGGAAGAATTGGAAGCCAAAGCAACAAACGCAGACTCTATGAATTCCCCCGAAATGCGCACACAAAAGGACATCTCCTAGTGGGAGCGCTGCCACAGTGCGAACCAAAGGAACGCTCACCTTGGGAGAGCTCTCATGACCAACGGCAACGCGGCCACCGGGCTGCGCGACCTCAACACCGGCATCCCCGACGCTGACCAGCTCAAAGGTGCCGTCTCGGCGGTCTACGACGACGTGGCCTCGTGGTCGCGGACCGGCGACTTCTGGAACTGGGGCATGCATTGCCCGGATCTGCTGAAAGAACTGACCGATATTTGCCCGAACTTCAACGCGGGCGTCAGCGACACGTTCTCCGAGCAGCTCTACTATCAAACCCTCCAGGGTCTGCCATTCAGCAAAAACGACTTCAGGACCCTCAACGTGCTCGAGGTCGGCTGCGGCATGGGCGAGGGCCTGAACTTCCTCGCCCGGCTCGTCGACCCTGCCCGAGCGGTCGGCCTCGACCTCTCCGCGGCCGCCATCCGCAGGGCCAACGCCCTGCTCGCCCGCGGCGACCGGCTCGGCTACGTCGAGGGCGACGCCGAGCAACTGCCCTTCCAGGACGGCGAGTTCGACCTCGTCATCAACGTCGAGAGCTCGCACAACTACCCGGACGTCGAGCGGTTCTTCCGCGAGGTCGCCCGCGTGCTCAGGCCCGGCGGGCACTTCTCGATCATCGACGTGTTCGACGCCCGCTCAACCAAACGGTTCGGCGAACTGCAGGAGATCCAAGACTTCGCGTGGATCTACGAGCGCGACGTCACGGAGAACGTGAAGAGCTCGATCCGCCGACGCATGGCACCAGGCAGCTTCTTCCGCAAGGAGTACGCCCGCAAGCAGATGCCCATGAGGGCACGGATCATCGGCGGCCTCGGCGGCGCGCACTACGCGGGCGCGGACTTCATCGGCCATCGCGACGCCCTCTCCAAGGTCCTGGAGCTGACCCGCATCCGCCCGAAGTTCGTCGCCGAGTACGAGAGCTACCGGCATCACCTCGCCCGACGCACCTGACCGTTGGAGGATCTCCAAGCCAGTCAGCAAAGGAGTGAAGGAGAAACGGGAAGACTCCACGATGGTGTGGTCTTCCTACCCCTGGCCTGACCGCAAGCCGACTATGAGGCTGTGGACCGAGCACTCAGCGTCGCCGCACTGCTGGACCCCACCCAACAGGTGGTCCCCTTTCACGGCAGAGAATCCGAGCTGGAAGCACTCACGCTCTGGCGCGACAGCCCCGCGCCACAAGCGTCTCTGCTGCTGCACGCACCGGCAGGCGCGGGCAAGACGAGGCTCCTCCAGCGCTTCCAGGAGGAGCGCCACGAGGGCCGCCTGCTGGTGATCGACGACGCCGACCGCCTCACCTGGAACGACATCTTCGAAAGGCTGCAGGACACGCTCCGGCACGGACCGGCGCGCACGCGGGTGCTGCTGGCGGCGAGGACCACGGGCTGGTGGTGGTCCTCCACCCGCCAGCGCATCGCGGACTTCGACCACGAGGTCACCGATCTCGCGCTCGAACCGACCATGGAAGACCGCGCCGAGTCGTTCAGCCTCGCCTGCCGGCACTTCGCCAAGCAGCTCAACGTGACCGCGCCGGACGAGCCGCCGCCCAACATCGCCGGCGAGACCGTCCTCGACCTGCACCTGGCCGCGCTGACCGCGGTCCACGGCGACCCCTGCGACGTCAACCGCACCCAGCTCATCCGCCAGCTCCTGAAACGCGACGACGGTCCCAAAAAAGGTCGCATCGCCGAGGACTGCCTCGCCGTCGCCACCCCGGACACCCCCGACCCGGACCTGCTCGCCCGCGCGGCGCAGCGCCACCCACACCTGATGCCCAAGCTCGACGAGGTCATCGCAAGGGACCCGAAGATCGTGCTGGACCTGCAGCGCGACAGCCTCCGCAGCGCCGCCGAGATCGGCTCGTTCGCCACGCTCGAGCACATCGCCCGCCAGGTCTTCCGCGACGAGCGGTTCGCCGCCGACGCCATCCCCGCCATGCTCACGAGACGCCTCATCGAGCGCGCCCAGGACACCCTCGAACGCGCCGAGATGTACGGGATGCTCAGCGCCCGCACCGCACTCTGCGGTCTGCGCGAGGAAGCCGTCGAAGCGTCGAAGAACGAGGTCGAGTGCTACCGCGAGCTCGTCGAGCAGGACCGCGAGAACCGCCCGCTGCTCGCGGACTCGTTGGGAGACCTCGGCCTCAGGCTCATCGCCGTCCACCGCGCCGAGGAGGTCCTCCAGGTCTCGGAGGAGGCGATCCGGCTCTGGCACGAGATCGCGATCGACGACCCGGAGACGATCCCGCAGCTCGCCTCGGCGTTGGAGCAGATCAGCTACCGCTACCAGGCGCTCGGCCTGCCGGAACAGTCGATGGACGCCATCAGCCGCGCCACGCTGATGTACCAGGAGCTCGCGAAGACGCACCCCGCGCTGTTCCGCGTCGACTTCGCCAGGGTCGCGGCCACGGTGGCCCGCCGCTACCACGAGGAAGGCGAGCACACCTACGCCGCCGACTCCATGCAGCTCTCGATCGCGAACTGGCGCATCCTGGCTCAGGAAGACCCGCGCTACGAACCGGAACTGGCCCGCAACCTCGCCGCGGCCGGCAGCATGCTGGTCGAGCTGCGCCGGGCAGAGGCGGCGAGCGAGACGCTCAAGGAGGCCGTCGAGGTCTTCCGCCGGCTCGCCGTGGTGAACCCGCAGACGTTCCGGCCGGAGCTCGCGGACGCGTTGATGCGGCACAGTCAGGCGTTGCGCGACCTGTGCCAGGACCCGGACGCCAAGCTCACCGCGCAGGAAGCCGTGATGCTGTGGCGGGAGACCGGCGACCAGAAAGGCCTCGGCGCCGCACTGCTCAACGTCGTCAAGGTCGCCTTCGACTTCGACGCGGAACTGCTCGCGGCGCAGGAAGCCGTTGCGGTGTACCGGGAACTGGCGGCCGAGAACACCGTCTGGCACCAGGTCGACGTCGCCATCGCCCTGGCCGCGCTCACCGAACAGCAGCTCATCCACGACGAGATCGACCACGCGCTCACCAGCACCAAGGAACTGTTCGACATCGTGCGGCGGCTGCCGTCGCAGCTCATCGACTTCTTCGGGATCAAGCTCGCGCTCGCCATGCAGCCCATGACGGCCACACTGTCCGAAATGGAGTATCACGCGCACGCGCTGGAGTCGTCCGAGCTGATGCTGGACATCTGGCGGGCGCACAAGGACAAGTCGCCCGGCGCCTACATCGGGGCACTGCAGCAGCACGCGTGCAAGCTCCGCGCCGCGGGACGACGGGTGGAAGCCAGGAACACGGCGCACACGGCCGTGGTGCTGTGGCACCTGACGGGCAAGGACCTGGACCAGGAACCCGGTTACGCCGACACGCTCACGATCTACGCCCGACTGTGCGCGGAGACGAAGTACCAGCTGCAGAAAGCACTCCGGCTCACCCACCGCGCGGTGGAGATCATGCGCGCGGTGGGCGAGCCGGTGAAGCTGGAGTTCGCTCTGGAAACGGCCGAGGCGCTCAGCTCTTCGTCAGCAGCGACCGCATGAAGAACGCCACGTTGGCCGGACGCTCCGCCAGCCGCCGCATGAAGTAGCCGTACCACTCGTCGCCGTACGGGACGTACACGCGCATCCGGTTGCCTTCACCAGCGATCCGGCGCTGCTCCTCCGGCCGGATGCCGTACAGCATCTGGAACTCGTAGGAGTCCTTCGACCGCGACGAAGCCAGGTCGGCGGCGATCGCGATCAGGCGCGGGTCGTGCGAGGCCACCATCGGGTAGCCCTGTCCCTCCATCAGCACCTTGAGGCACCGCACGTACGACAGGTCGACGTCGTGCTTGTCCTGGCACGCAACGGAAGCAGGCTCCTGGTAGGCGCCCTTGCACAGCCGCACGCGCGAACCGGCGTAGGCCAGGTCGCGGCAGTCCTGCTCGGTGCGCCGCAAGTACGCCTGCAGCACCGCACCCACCCACGGGAAGTCCACCCGCAGCTCACGCAGGATGCCCAGCGTGGAGTCCGTGGTGGTGTGGTCCTCCATGTCCAGCGTCACGGTCGTGCCGACGACAGCGGCGGCCGAGCAGATCCGCCGGGCGTTCTCCAGCGCGATCTTCTCGCCGTCGATCGCCAGCGACTGGCCGACCGCGGACAGCTTGACCGACACCTCGGCGCCGTCAGTGAGCCCGTGCGACTCCAACCGCGCGAGCAACGTCAGGTACGCCTCGACGGTGTCGTTGGCCTGAGACTCCTCGACGGTGTCCTCACCGAGGTGGTCGAGCGTGACCAACCGGCCGTCGGCGAGCACCTCGGCGGTCGCGCGGATCGCCGCATCCACGTCGTCACCCGCTACGAACCGCTCGACGACCGGCCGGGTCAGCGGCGTCGACTCGACGAGCTTTCGTGTTCCCCTGGAACGAGAAGCGAGAAGAAGGCTGTTGCGCAGCATCACGCCCCCTGGTGCGGGTGCAGGTGGTTGGTGGGCGCCGCGAAGGTCTCCTTGATGGAGCGCGGGCTGACCCAGCGGAGCAGGTTGTGGACCGACCCCGCCTTGTCGTTCGTGCCGGACGCACGGCCGCCGCCGAACGGCTGCTGACCCACGACGGCACCGGTCGGCTTGTCGTTGACGTAGAAGTTGCCGGCGGCGAACCGCAGCTCCTCCTGCGCGTGCGCCACGGCAGCGCGGTCGCGGGCGATGATCGAGCCGGTCAGACCGTACGGCGCCGCGCTCTCCATCTGCTTGAGCACGGTCAGGTAGTCGGCGTCCTCGAAGACGTGCACCGCGAGCACCGGACCGAAGAACTCGGTGGTGAACACGGAGTTCGCCGGGGCGGAGCCGAGCAGCACGGTCGGGCGGACGAAGAAGCCGTCCGAGTCGTCCGCGGTGCCACCGGCGGCGATCTCCAGCGAGGAGTCCGCACGGGCGGCCTGCAGCACGCCTGACAGCTTGTCGAACGAACGGCGGTCGATCACCGCGCCACCGAAGTTCGAGAAGTCGGTGACGTCGCCGTAGGTCAGCGCCTCGACCTCCGCCAGGAACTGGTCCTTGATCTTGTTCCACACCGAGCGCGGCACGTAGGCGCGCGACGCGGCGGAGCACTTCTGGCCCTGGTACTCGAACGCACCGCGGATCATGGCGACGCGCAGCACGTCCGGGTCGGCCGACGGGTGCGCCAGGATGAAGTCCTTGCCACCGGTCTCGCCGACGATCCGCGGGTACGAGCGGTAGTTGGCGATGTTCGCGCCGACCTGCGCCCACAGCTTCTGGAACGTCGCGGTGGAGCCGGTGAAGTGGATGCCAGCGAGGTCGGGGGAGTTCAGCGCCACCTCGGACACGGCCAGGCCGTCACCGGGCAGCAGGTTGATCACGCCGGGCGGCATGCCCGCCTCTTCCAGCAGCCGCATGGTGAGGTGCGCGGCGAACGACTGGGTCGGCGACGGCTTCCACAGCACCACGTTGCCCATCAGCGCGGGCGCGGTCGGCAGGTTGCCGGCGATGGCGGTGAAGTTGAACGGCGTGATCGCGTAGACGAAGCCCTCAAGCGGACGGTGGTCCGTGCGGTTCCACACGCCGGGGGAGGAGATCGGCTGCTCGCTCAGCAGGTTGCGGGCGAACTGCACGTTGAAGCGCCAGAAGTCGATCAGCTCGCACGCGGAGTCGATCTCGGCCTGGATGGCGGTCTTCGACTGGCCGAGCATCGTCGCGGCGTTGAGCGTCTGCCGCCACGGACCGGCGAGCAGGTCGGCGGCGCGCAGCAGGATGGCCGCGCGGTCGTCGAACGACATCGCGCGCCACGCCGGGGCAGCCTCGCGGGCCGCGCGCACGGCGTCCTGGGTGTCCTGCTGGGTCGCGCCGGCCAGGGTGCCGAGGACCGAGCGGTGGTTGTGCGGCTGGACGACGTCGAAACGCTGTCCGCCACCCATGCGCTGCTCGCCACCGATGGTCAAGGTCAGCTCGAGCGGCTCCTTCTGCAGCTCGGCCAGCTTGGCCTGCAGTTCCGCGCGCTCCGGGGTACCGGGGGCGTACTGCAGCACCGGCTCGTTGACCGGGGCGGGAACCTGGGTGACAGCGTCCACTCGGCAACTCCTCTTTGAGATGGGGTGCCCAAACCGTAAGTCCGACGCTCTGTCCGCCTGTTGTGCGACCGGCCAAGATTCACCGGGTCAGATGTACGATCGAACAACCATGAGTCTTCGCCACATCCTGATCGCTCTGGGTGATCCACTCGTCGAACTGCAGGTCGCGCCCAACGGCCTGGAGGTCGACGTGCGCGATGTCGTGATCATGGACCCGGACGACCCGCCGGACGTGGCGGCCGGTGATCTCGCCTTGATCATCGGAGCTCGAGGTCGGGCCGCATTGCCGCTGATCAGAGCCGCCGGCAAGGCCAAGGCGGCCGCGGTGGCGGTGAAAGAAAGTTCGCAGGCTCTGGAACAGGCTGCGACCGATGCGGGCGTGGCGTTGCTCGAAGTCCGGCCGGAGGTCCGCTGGGGTCACTTGGAGTCGCTGGCCAAGGGCGTGCTCACGACCACCACCGACGACGGCGAGGTGCTCGGCGACCTGTTCGCGCTCGCGCAAACGATTGCCACCCTCACCGGCGGCATCGTCAGCATCGAGGACACCGCCAGTCGCGTCCTCGCCTACTCCCGCTCGTCCGACGAGGTCGACGAGCTGCGCCGGCTCTCGATCCTCGGCCGCCAGGGCCCGGAGCCGTACCTGAAGATGCTGCGCGAGTGGGGCGTCTACAACCTGTTGCGGTCGTCGGAAGAGGTCGTCCGCATCGACGAACGCCCGGAGCTCGGCATCCGCCGCCGCATCGCCGTCGGCATCCACGCGGGCACACAGCCGCTCGGTGCGATCTGGGTGCAGGAAGGCGACCAGCCGCTGACCGAACAGGCCGAACGGGCGTTGCTCGGCGCCGCCCGCGTCACCGCGCCGCACCTGATCCAGCAGCGCAACCAGCCGACGTCGCGGTTCCGCGAGAACCTCCTCGCCGCGCTGCTCACCGGCAGGATGGACGCGGCCACGGTCGCCGGCCAGATCGGCGCAGATCCGCAGAAGCCTGCCGCCGTCGTGGTTTTCGCGCTGCGCGGCGGTGAAGGCGACCGCAGTGAACACGAACTCCGCCGGGCCGAGATGACCGGCCTGATCTCCGTGCACGCGGCGGCGTACCGGCGCAGCGCGTTGGTGAGCGAGTCCGGCGGCCGCACCTACGTGCTGCTGCCCGACCTCGCCCCGAACGCCCAGCTCCTGAACCTGACAAGGGAAATCGTCACGACCGCACGACGGCACCTGCACACGTCCGTCCAGGCCGCGGTCGGCTCGACCGTGTCCACATTGGACGACGCGCAGATCTCCCGGCAGGAAGCCGAACGCGTGCTGGACGCGATGGCCCGCGACCTCGACGCCGAGGTGGCGACGCTGGCCGACGTCCGCTCACAGGTGCTGGTGAGCGAGATTCTCGCGCTGCTGCAGGACAACCCGCGGATCCGCGATCCCCGGATCGACGCGCTCGACCCTGAGCTCGCCAAGTCGCTGCTGGCCTACCTGGACGCGTTGGGCGACGTGCGCGCCGCTGCGGAACGGCTGCACGTCCACCCGAACACGTTGCGGTACCGGCTGAAGCGCATCGATCTCGACCTGGAGGACCCGCTCGTCCGGCTCGTCGCCCAGCTTCAGCTCAGGATGCGGTAGAGCAGCGCCCGTTCCGCGATCGTCCACGTCGTCGTGGTGAGCAGGTACAGCCCGGCGGCCAGCGGCAGGTACGCCGCCACCAGGATCGTGCCGAACGGCAGCACCTTGATCAGCCCGGTCATGAACCCCGGCGTCGGCGTCGTGGTCATCTGGGACTTCTGCCACCGCACGGTCAGGTACGCGACCACGGCGAGCAGACCGAACAGCGCGAAGAACACCCAGTCGAAAGTGCTCATGAAGTGAGCACTCAGCGAAACCCCGAAAATCGATCCCTCCAGAAGGGGGTTGGGGGTCGTCACGACCTGGTAGATGACCATGAAGAACGGGATCGTCGCGAGCATCGGCAGCATGCCCGCGAACATCGAGACGCCGTGCTTCTTGTAGACCTTCTGCGACTCCTCGGACATCCGCATGAGGTCCTTGCCGTACTTCTTCTGCAGCTTCTGGATCTCCGGGGCGAGCTTGGCCTTGGCCTTCTCGCCGCGCACGGCCGCGCGGTAGAGCGGGTGCAGCGCGAGCCGCACGGCGATGGTGAACAGCACGATGGCGAGCGCGGGCATGCCGAAGCTCGCCAGGGCAGCGCCCAGGTCAGCGAACAAGGGGTGTTTCTCCGTATCGAGTTGGGATCAGCGGGACGTGTCAGAACGTCCGGCATCCCGGTGCTCGAGGACGGGGCCTGCCTGCGGCGTCAGGGTTGCGCAGCCGCAGTTGAGCTGATCGTTGGGCTCGTTCCCGGATCGAGAGCGACCGCGCCGGTGCCACCGAGAGCGGCACCAGCGCGACGACCACGATCAACGCGAGGGCGAGCGCGGTCACGGCCGCGACGACCTCGGTCGGCGAGGAGAACAACGTGAAGGCGTAGAGGGCAGGCAGGAAGACCGCGAGCATCAGCATCGCTCGGTTCCTGGTCTCCGGCTGCCACATGCCTTGCAGACTACCGAACGCGAACCGGAATCGGGGCAGTCTGCAGAACGCCGCCTGCTTCGTCGTAAAGCCGGACGTACTTCGGCTTGCCCAAACTCGGCCACCACGCCACGACCCAGCCGTTGTCGGTGGTCGCGGTCACCTCCAGCCCGTCCTCGGTGCCGATGACCACCTTGCCGACCTTCGGGCTCACCCGGCCGGTCAGGAACTGCACGCTGCTGCCGGTGTTCACGTCGGTCATGCCCAGTTGCGGGGCGAAGTCGGCGAACAGCCGGTCGCCGAGCGGCTCGCGGCCCTTGACGTTCCCGCTTCCGCTCATGGCGACGCCTGTCGGCGTCCGCATGCACAGCGACGCGGACTGCGGACCCGTGTACAGCACCATCGTCATGTCTCCGCGCCAGTCGACGACCGACACCTCACGGGGGGCCGGCCAGTCCGGCCCGTTCACCCCCCTGTCCGCGTCATCCTGGTCGAGCCTCTTCCCGCAGTCCGCGAGCACGGGTGCCAGGTCGCCGGGCGCCCTCGGTTCAGCGGTCCACGACGCGTAGGCGTCCTGGTTCGTCGGGGTCCACAGCACCAGCGTCACGGCGACGGCGGCCACGAGAACCGTCGCGGGCACCGAGAAGCGCCACCACCGGCGGGACGGCTTCGAGCTGATCTCGTTCAGCAGTGCGTGCTTGCGGACCTGCAGCCGCATGGGGTCCAACTGCGGGATGTCGGGCTTGATCACAGTGCCTCCTCAACCAATGCGCCACGCACCGTGCGCTGGGCGCGAGCGAGTCGGGACTTCACCGTGCCGACCGGGATGCCGAGCACCTGGGCGATCTGCGCCTGGCTCAGGTCCGACCACGCGGACATCTCCAGCACCTCGCGGTCTCCGGCGGGCAGCTTCTCGAGCTCCGCGATCACCGCCCTGGTCTGCGTCTCCGCGTCCACCCGGCGAGCCACGTCATCGGCGTGGTCACCGTCCGGGTCAGGCAGCGGAACCTTGCCAAGCGCGGCCTTGTACCGCGTCCGGGAGCGTTGGTGGTTGCGGGTGACACCCAGTGCTACGCCGTACAGCCATGGCAACAGTGACCAGTCCTGGGACCCGTCGACCGTCACGGACTTGCGCTTCCGCCACGTCTCCATGAACACGACGGACATCAGGTCCTCGGCCACGGTCCACGCGCCGGTGCGGCGCAGGCAGTAGGCGAACACGGCTTGGGCGTGGCGTTCGAACAGCTGGCCGAACGCCGCGTCATCGCCGGTCCGGACCTGCCTCCAGAGTTCTTCGTCGGTCACGGACCCTCCTCTCTGCCCCGTCTATGTCCGCAGCAGGAGGAGTGGTTCACGACTCGACCAGACCCGGTCGGTCCGGGTGGTCGTAGCGGACGAAGAGGTCTGCCACCGGCTCGTAGTCGTCGAACGCCGGCAGGGTCCACTGTTCGGCCGTCTTGCGCTTCAAAGCGCCGGGGGAGAGCCACAGGTGGACGGTGAGTTCGGCTGGCAGCCAGCGGTCCAGCAGCAGGGTGCCGTCGACGATCACCACGCCGTTCTCCGGCACGTCGACGTACTCGGCGCGGCTGGCCCGGTCGGTGGCCGCGTTCCACAGCGACGGCAGCACCTTGCCGTCCAGCGCCGGGTCGAGGACCTCGCGCTGCAGGCCGCCCAGGTCGAACCAGTCGTGCCGGTACGAGTACGGGTCGGTGCGGCCGTGCTCCAGCCGCACCGACGCCGGCCGCAGGAAGTCCTCAGTGGACACGCGCTGGACCCAGCGACCCAAGGCGCGCAACGGTTCCACGACCGCGTCGGCGAGCTTGCCGGGTTCGGCCGCGGGCGCGCCGTCGACCAGCACACGAACCCGGCCCGGTAGTGCCGAAACCCGGTCGACGATCTCGGCGACGAGCGTGTCGAACGTCAGCGGGCGGACCTTCACGGATGCCAGTCCGCCCAGGCCGTGTCCCACCAGATGTCACCCGACGCGAGCATCTTCTCGATCTTCTGGCCTTCCGCGCGGATCGCCTCGGCTTCCTCCGCCGAGTACTTGCCGGAGGCGACCTGCTCCTCGAACTCGTCGAGGTCGCGCTGCTGCCACGTGCCGTCCGGGGCCAGCGTGTAGTCCAGCGCGTGGTCGAGCGTCTCGAACCCGTCCTCGGTGCGGCGGTAGGGCGCCTGCAGGTTCAGGTAGTAGTTGCCGAACACCCGGTCGTCGCCCTTCCAGAACAGGTCGACCGAGTACCCGTCGTCGGGCCGGTGCAGCATCAGCTTGCCGTGCCCGCGCCAGAACCCGCGTTCGGGCTTGTCCCACGGGTGCGGGTGGTGGTGGTCGGGGTAGGTGAGCCGGGTGCCCGGTTCCACGAACACCGCGAGCAGCCCCGGCTCGTCGACGACCACCCTGGTCGGCATCTCGGACCAGACCTTGCCGTGCAGCACCTCCCGCCGCACGACCACCTCACCCGGCGTGAACCACCTCATGCGCTGAATCTACGTGATCACGATCGGCCATGTCCCTGGCCATCATCCGGCGCTTGAGCGGGGGCAACGCGTTCGTGACCCGCAGGAACGTCCGCAGGAACGCCAGCACGACGCGGCCGATCACCGGCTTGTGGATCGCGCCGTTGCCGTCCATCTGCTCGCGCGACGACTGCACCGCCGCGAACCCGTACTCGATCATCTCCCGCTCGTACTCGGAGATCGCCTGCACGACGTCTTTGCCGTGGTGGGCTTCGGTGAGTTTGCGAGTGAGCAGTTCCGCGTCGCGCAACGCCGTGTTCGCCCCGATGCCGCGGCCCGGCGTCATCAGGTGGACCGAGTCGCCGATCATCGTGACGTTGCTCGACTCCCACGGCTGCACCGGCTCCGACGTGCGGACCTTGATCTGGAACGCGGTCTCGGGATCGCCGAGCCGGAAGAGCTCGCGCAGGTTCGGGTGGAACTTCGGCGTCATGTCCAGCACGACCTGCTTGAGCTGTTCCTGGCTCATGCCCTTCAGGTCCGGGAACTTGTCGTGCGAGGCCGCGTAGCCCCACATGATGTAGTCGTCTTCCACGCTTGCGTCTTCGAACCGCATCACGTGGATGATCACGAACGCGCCCTTCGGCCCGTACAGCAACGTGACGGCGCCGTCGGCCTGAGGCGGCAGCAGCTTCGCGTTCTCGGGCGTCAACGGCAGCTTGGCCGCGATCGTCGTGATGCCGCTGTCCACGACCTTGGCGTGCGGCAGGTACTGCTTGCGCACCTTGGACTGCGCGCCGTCCGCGCCCACCAGCACGTCACCGGTCTCGGAGGTGCCGTCGTCGAAGAACGCGGTGACGGTGCCGTCGTCGTTGCGGCTGAAGTGCGTGAACGTCTTGTCGAACCGGACGACGTCCTCCAGGCCGTTCAGCAGTGCCGTCCGCATCGCGATCCGGCTGACCGAGTTCTCGCGGTGGGCGGGGTTGCGGGCCTGCGGGATGTCGGCGACCAGCAACTCCTTGTACTTCTCGGTGCGCATGTTGATCCGGGTGGCCGGCCGGGCGGTGGTGCGGACGAACTCGGCGAACACGTCCGGCGGTAAGCAGCTGTGCAGCGCTTTGCTGCCGTCCGGGCTGATCCCGACCCGGTAGCCGATCAGCATGCTGCGCGGCGTGCGGTCGCGTTCGAACAGCGCCACGTCCACGCCGGCCTTCTTCAGCCCGTGCGCCAGGCACAGGCCGCCGGTCCCCGCTCCGATGATGAGTACGCGCATGTTTCCCCCTCAACTAAGTCTCTTAGTTGGGAAGATATTCAGTTGGCGAGACTCTTGTCAATCGTCCTGACTGAGTCTCCTCAGCCGCGCCGAGCCGACCGCGCGCCGCACGTCGTCCGCCGGAAGCAGCCTGACCAGCTGTTCCAGCGCCTCGACGTCGTGTTCGCCGGAGTCGGTCTGGGTGAACGTCCAGATCGCGTTCGCATCGCCGCGCGACAGGACGGCCTTGCGCACGCCGGTCGCGAGGTCGTCCCGCTCGGCCAGCACGACAGGTGCCTCGGAGCGGCGCAGCAGGGAGCCGCGGTACCTGCTCGCGGCCAGCGGCACGGCACCGTCCTTGAGCGCGGCCCGCACCGCCAGGAAGTCGGCCTCGACGTCGGCCGTGAGCCGGTACGGCCTGGTCGACAGCACGTCGGTGCCGAGCTGGGCGCGCAGCCGGTGCAGCTCGGCGCGCACGGTCGTGGGGTTGCCGCGCTCGCCGTAGAGCCGCAACGCCAGCTGGTCGGCGGTCAGCCTGCCGTGCAACGCCAGCGCGCACAGGATCTCGGCGTGTCTGAGCGAGATCGGCACCTCGCGGCCGTCGAGCACGACCTTGGGTTCGGGCAGCAGGAACGACAGCGACAGCACGGACCGTCTCACGTGCCGCTGCCGGGGAACTCTCAGCAGGTAGCCCTGGGCGAGCGTTTCCAGGACCGCTTCCCGGCCGTCCGGCAGCGTGACCCGGTCGCTGGACACGTCGACGCGCGCCGGCAGCAGTCCGTACGGCTCGACGGCGACGACCCGACCGGTGGGGCTGAGGAGGGCGCCCGGCTCGCCTCGCAGCGCGATCAGGTGCCGCATGTTGCGCGCCCGCAGCTCCTCGTCCTGCGCGTGCATCCTGGCGAGCATCTCGGACTCGGCGAGCCGGGCCGACGCGGACACCAGCGCCACCATCGAGGGGTGGACCGTCTCGATCGGGCCGCTGAGGTCGACGACACCGATCGTCGAGCCGGTGTCGGGGTCGCGGATCGGGCTCGCCGCGCACGTCCAGCGGTGGTAGGTGCGCACGAGGTGCTCGGCGGAGTGGACCGTGACGGCGGAGTTCACCGCCAGCGCGGTGCCCATGCCGTTCGTGCCGGCCGCGCCCTCCGACCAGCACGTTCCCTCGGCCAGGCCGACGTCCTCCGCGCTGCCGCGAGTGCTCCGGTCGCCCTCGCACCACAGGATGTGGCCCTGGGCGTCCGCGACGATCATGATGTGCTTGGCCTCTTCCGCGAAGCCCAGCAGCGTTTCGCGCAGCACCGGCAGGCTCGGGTGCAGCGGGTGCCGTTCGCGAAGATCGGGCAGCTCGTCCGCGGCGAACACCGTGGGCGCGGTGTGCAGGTCGGGATCCACGTTGGCGGCCAGTGACCGTTGCCACGACGCGGAAATCACCGAGCGTGGCAAATCCACCGTGCGAGTACCACTCAACACGGCATCTCTGACGCGACTCAGCAACAGTGCGTGTTGCCCGGGGTCGTGGGTCACTGATCCATCCACGGCTTGCAACGAGCATGCAACGTTCTGCGGCCTACTTTCTCATTTCCCCCACACCGATCTTGCAGCAGGCCTCCTAAACCACGGAGTGAGAATGACGCAGTACGCGGCACCGGGTCAGCCCGGCAGCGTGGTCGCGTACCGGCCGAGGTACGACCACTTCATCGGCGGCGACCACGTGCCGCCCGTCTCCGGCGAGTACGTCGAGAACGTCACACCGGTGACCGGTGAGGTCTTCACGGAGGTCGCCCGCGGCACCGACGCCGACCGTGCGCGTGCCCTGCATGCAGCCAGCGGCGCCGCACGCGCGTGGGGGAGCACCACGGCTCGTGAGCGCGCCACGGTCCTGTGCGAGATCGCCGACCGGGTGGAGGAGCACGCGACCGAGCTCGCGGTCGCCGAGACGTGGGACAACGGCAAGCCGGTCCGCGAGGCCCTGGTCGCCGACGTGCCGTTGCTGATCGAGCAGTTCCGCCAGTTCGCCGCCGTCATCCGCACCGAGGTGGGCGAGGTCGAGCAGCTCGGCCGCAACACCTGCGACTACCGCTCGTTCCAGCCGCTCGGCGTCGTGCACGAACGACTTTCGTGGACGTTCCCGCTGCTGAACGCGGGCCGCGTGCTCGCACCCGCGCTGGCCGCGGGCAACGCCGTCGTGCTGGAGCCCGCGCCGCAGACGCCGGCGTCGATCCACGTGCTCCTCGGCGTGATCGCCGACCTGCTGCCGCCCGGTGTGGTGAACGTGATCACCGGATCGGATGAGCCCCGTGTTGTCCCGGGCCGCTGCCCCAACATCTTCTTCGCCGACGTCACGGCCCAGCGCGACAACTTCCTGGACAAGGCCCTCGAAGGCTTCGCGATGTTCGCGGCCAACCAGGGCGAGGTCTCCACGGCCCCGTCGCGCGCACTGATCCAGACCGCGATCTACGAGGAACTGCTGCACCTGGCGACGGTCCGCACCGAGCAGTTGCGGGTGGGCGACCCGCTCGACACCGACACCATGGTCGGCGCGGTCGTGTCGCTGGAGCAACGCGACCGGGTGCTCGCGTACATCGAGCGCGGCAAGGCCGAAGGCGCGCGCCTGGTGACCGGCGGCGAGGCCTCCGGCCACTACGTCCAGCCCACGATCTTCGAGGGTGATCACCGTTCCGCCGTGTTCGCCGACGCCGTGCTCGGCCCGGTCGTCTCGGTGACGAGGTTCGACGACCGCGACGACGCGGTGAAGATCGCCAACGAGACGGCGCACCAGCTCGGCGCCGGCGTCTGGTGCCGCGACGTCGCCCTGGCGCACAACATCGGCCAGGAGCTCACCGCCGAGCGGGTGTGGGTCAACAACTACTACGCGTACCCGGCGAACACCGCAGTGCTCGCCGAGTACCGCCGCGCGAAGCACCTGCTGGTCAGCTACTCCGACCGTGCGCAGGGCTACTTCTGATCACTTCTTCCAGGGCACCTGGCTGCTCGCGTAGTAGTTGATGCCCTGGATCTTCCAGCGCGGTCCCTGCGCGCCCAGGCGCGGGGCGAAGCGGTCCCAGTTGTGGTTCGCGGCCGTCGACCAGCCGAGCTCGGCGGCCACCGGAAGTCTGGGGAACGCCATCTGCTCGATGTCGGCGTTGGTCTTGATGGTCTCCGTCCACAGTGGAGCCTCAACGCCGCGGACGCTCGCTTCTGACACGCCGTTCAGGTACGCGCCGGGGTTCCAGCTGTAGGCGTCCTTGACCTCGACGTAGCCCGCCCAGTTCAGGCCGAGCTTGGTGTTCTTGTCGTACTTCATGTCGAGGTAGATCCGGTTCGCCGGCGACATCAGCACCTTGTTGCCGCGCTGGGCCGCCGCGGCGACGTTCGCGTCGGACGTCGCCGTGCCCCAGAACTGCGGGATCACCGCGGTGTCCGTGGTGGTCTTGATGAACTCGTGCCAGCCCGTGGTGACCTTGCCGTACTTCTTGACGATCGGCAGCACCCGGTTCATGAACTTGACGTAGTCGGCGTCGGGGGTGGAGTGCGCCTCGTCGCCGCCGATGTGGAAGTACGGGCCGGGGGTGATCGCTGAGACCTCCCTGACCACGTCCTCCACGAACTTGTAGGTGATCTCCTTGTTGATGCACAGGCTGGAGAAGCCGACTTCCGTGCCGGTGTACAGGGGGCGCTTCTTGCCGTCGCAGTTCAGTTCGCCGTAGCTCGCCTGGGCCGCGTTGGTGTGGCCCGGCATGTCGAACTCGGGGATGACCGTGATGCCGCGGTTGGCTGCGTATGTGACCAGGTCCTTGTACTGGTCCTGGGTGTAGTACAGGTTGCCCTTGCGGCCGCCTACCTCTGTGCTGCCGCCGATCTTGGTCAGGTCTGGCCAGCTTTTGATTTCCAGGCGCCAGCCCTGGTCGTCGGACAGGTGGAGGTGGAAGTAGTTGATTTTGAACGCTGCGATTTGGTCTATGTAGCGCTTTACCTGGTCCGGGGTGAAGAAGTGGCGGCTCACGTCCAGCATCGCGCCGCGGTGGTGGTACCTCGGGTGGTCCAGGATGCTTGCCCCTGGGACTGGCCACGGGCCTGGCTGTTTGGTCTTGGCTTCTGACTTGGCTGGTAGGAGTTGGCGCAGGGTTGAGATGCCGTTGAAGTGGCCTGCTGGTGAGTTGGCTCGGATGACTACCTGTTTGGGGGTTACGTCCAGTTGGTAGCCCTCTTGGCCTACTTTTTGGTCTGCGCCGGTTAGGAGGACTATGCCGTTGCCGTCGCCTGTTATGCCGTCGGTGATCGGGAGTGGGAAGCCGGTTGACGGGCGGAGGATTCCGGCCAGAAGTTCTGCTGGCTTGCGGGCTGCTGGGGTGCCCAGTTGGATCTTGGCGGCTGCGGTGAGGGTGTAGGTGATGTCTGCTCTGGGGTGGAGCTGTACTGGTTGGGGGACCAGTTCTTGTAGTGAGGTTGCGGCTGTTGCCGGGGGTGTGGTCACCAGTACTCCTGAGGCGGCGATCGCCAGCGCCGCTAGTGCTGTCCGCACTCGTTGATAGTTCACGCCAATCCTCCAGGGCAAGGCGGGGCCTTGTGGGGTGGCGGCGAGAGGTTCACGGTTTCAGGCGGGCTGGTGGGGTGTCAAGGTTCAGACCAATTGGTTCGCCGGGCCGTCCGCCGTTCCGGCGTGGGCGCGCCGGTTGCGGTAGGTGACGGGGACCCGCCCGCACCGCGTTCAAGCGTTCAAGCGCCTCGGCTGCGCCATCGGGTCACCTCGCCTTCGGCATTGGCTTGAGGTCTAGAGGTGCTCCTTGCTCAGCTTTTGCCACAGGGTCGGGAGTTCGGCTTCCGTTTTGTGGGCGAGTTCTACTTCCCTGCCGTAGAGCAGGCCGAAGGTGAAGCCGTTCTCGTCACCACGGCCCAGTTCCAGGAGGACGGGGCGGGCCACCACCGAGTCCTGGTGCTCGCCCAGGAGTGTTTGGACGTCCTTGGCGCGCTTGCGGAGTGCCTTGGCGTGCTTGCCCAGGGCGGGCTCGGCCACTTCCGCCGAGTAGCGGAGGCGTTTGGCTGCCTTGCGGGCCTCGTGCAGCGGTTCGTCGCTGTCACTGGTCGCAAGAGCGGCTTCGACGCGCACGTCCAGGCGGTGCCTGGCTTTCTCGACGAGCTTGGGAAGTACGTCCTTGGCCTTGCCCGACGCCGAGGACGTGAGAGGAGGATCGGCGAGCAGCGCGTCGATCGAATTGAGCAAGGAGAAGTAGCGCTTGTCGTCTAGGGCTGCCACGGATGCCTTGTGCGCCTTGGCTTCCAGCGGTGCGAAGTGACGAGTCATGCGGGCGGCGACGTCGCCGAGCACTACCTCTGGCGGGAGGGAGTGCAGGGCGTCTTCGAAGCGCATGCGGAGTACTTCCAGGTCGCGGGAGGTGCCGAGGACGGAGGCGAGCCACTTCAGTTCGTCGGTGAGCGTGCGGGTGGCTTCGCGGTCGATGAGTTTGCCGAAGGCCTGGAGGGCCGAGCGCATGCGGCGGGTGGCTACGCGCATTTGGTGGACGGCGTCGTCTTCGTTGCGGCGGACTCGGGGGTCCTGGTTTTGCAGGGCCGCGCGTTGTTCGTGGAGGTAGGCGAGGACCACTTCGCCTGCGGTGGATTTTTTGGTGATGGAGGGGATGGCGTCTCGCTTGACGCCGATCACCTGGGAGAGCTTGGACTTCGAGGAGGAAGGGGTGATGCCTGCGGCGCCGAGGTGTTGTTCGACGGTGTCCAGGAGCTTGCGGGTGCCGCCTTCGCCCAGTTCCACTTCGATCTCGCGCCAGGAGGTGGTGGTGGTCGACGAGCCCATGGTTTGGGCGGTGACCACGTCGTCCACCACTTCGGCGAGGAGTTCGCCGTTGCCGTTGGTCAGTTGCCAGCGGCGGCGGTTGGTGCGGATTTCGGCCACCGGGGTCAGGCCTGAGCCTCGGGTGTGGGCTCGGACCAGGGAGGAGAGGTCCTTCGGGGGCTGTTTCACCGCGCGGCCGAGGGGGACTCGGACTTCCTGGCGGGAGTCTTCGCCTGCGGGGAGTTTGAGGTGCCAGCCTTCGTCTTCGCCGCCCACTCGGCGGCGCAGGGTCACGCCGGCTCGGGCCAGGCGGTAGTCGTCGGTGTCGAAGTACGTGGCTTCCAGGTCGAACTCCTCCGGGCCGGTCGCCACGCCGGTGATCTCAGTGAGATCCGGCAGACTCGCGTCCGATGGGGCCTCGTACTTGCGTTCGGTTTCAGTAACAGAGGTCGCCATTTACTAGTAATACCTCGTTTTGTCGCTGTTCACCCACTGTGGTGACGGTGCGTTAGGGGTGGTTGCCTCGGGCGGGCGGACTTTGACCTCGAACGCGTGAAGTTGGTGGTGATCGCCTTGGCCGGGTTTGGAGTGTCCGGTTCGCTGGTCGGGTGCCCACGGAGAAGGAACGGCTTGACGTGGTCGAGCCGCAGGTCGCCACGTTGATCAGTCACGTCGGTCAGCTCTCGGCTGAACTCGAACGCGTCACCGCTCGGTTGACGGTGTTGGAGCGGCGGTTGTCGGGGGCCGGTGACGGGCCGCTGGTGGATCTTGACGCGGTGGCCGGTGACGTCAAGCCGCTGGTGGAGGCGTTGCGCAAGGCGTGGGACGCGGAGCAGGAGATCCTCGCCGATCCCGCTCGGGTCGAGCTCAGGCAGGAAGTGCTCGAGTTCGACGGGCTCAAGGCGCGCCGGGACGAGGCGCGGTCCAAGTTGGACGGTGGGCGGGTGCCGCGGTTCGAGCGGGACGCGCTTTCGCACGAGGTTCGGCAGATGGAGTGGCTGATCAACGCCAATGAGGCGAGCGCGAAGAGGGCCGCCGAGCGGTTGGAGGCCGACGAGGAGGCTGCCGCCGAGGAGTGGCGCACCGAGGCCGTGCTCGCGGGGGACAAGGCTCGCGGCGAGATCAAGGACGCGGCGGCGCGGCGGATCTCGGAGGCGCTCGGGCAGTACGCGCGCATGCCGGTGTGGTTCCGGGTGGGGCTGGGGGAGATCCCGACGCCCGACCCGTCGTTCTGGCTGGAGTCGGCGATCGCGGTGCTCGCGTACCGGCTGGAGTACGGGGTGACGGACGCGGTCACGCCGCTGGGTGCGCCGCCGTCTGCGTCGAGCGGGTGTCAGAACTGGGCGCGCCGGACGAACGTGCACGCGGACATCACCGACCGGCTCACCACGCTGGCCGCCACGTTCCACCTGCAGTAGTCTTTTCTGCAACCGAGCGGTTGCAGGAGGGCTCGATGGACCGGATCGAACGCGACGTGCTGATCAACGCGTCGCCGCAACGGGTGTGGGCCGCGCTGACGTCGGCCGAGCACCTCGGCACGTGGTTCGGGGACGCGGGCGCGACGGTGTCGCGGCTCGAGGCCGGTGGTGAGGTCACGCTCACGTGGGCCGAGCACGGCACCGGGCGTGCGATCATCGAGAAGGTCGAGCCCGAGTCGTTCTTCTCGTGGCGCTGGTCCGGTCCGCTCGGGCCGGATCCGGTGCCCGGCAACGCGACGCTGGTCGAGTTCACGCTCACGCCGCAGGACGGCGGCACGTTGCTGCAGGTCGTGGAGAGCGGGTTCACGCAGCTCGACCTGCCGTCGGAAGAGCAGGAGCGCTACGCGTCCGGCAACGTCGACGGCTGGGGCCACGAACTCGACGAGCTGCGGGAGTACCTGGAGAAGTGAGTCAGGTCGATGATGTCTTGGCCGCGCTTGCCGATCCGATGCGCAGGCGGATCCTCGACCTGGTCGCGGCCAAGGGGGCGGTGTCGGCGTCGGCGCTCGCGAACGAGCTGCCGGTGAGCCGGCAGGCGATCGTGAAGCACCTGGCCGTGCTGGAGAAGGCCGGGCTGGTGGCGTCCGAGCGGGCCGGCCGGGAGAACAACTTCTCCGTGCGGTCCGATGCGCTGGACGCCACCGCCACCTGGATGGCCTCGCTGGCCTCGCAGTGGGACAAGCGGCTGGCCGCGATCAAGAAGATCGCTGAGGCATGAGGTTGCCGCCGACCATGGTGGCCAGCACGGGAATGTCCGCGATCGCGTCGCTCGTGCGCGGGTCGTCGCCGAGCACCACGAGGTCCGCGAGCTTGCCCGGCGTGAGGCTGCCCAGCACGTGCTCCTTGCGGCACGCGTAGGCGCTGCCGAGCGTGTACGCGCGGATCGCCTCCTCGACGGTGATCGCCTCGTCCGGTCCGATCGCCCGGCCGCCGGAAGAGCGCCGCCGCACCATGAACTCGATGGCGCGCAACGGTGATCCGTCCGCGACCGGCCGGTCCGAGCTGCCCGCGACGGTGATCCCGTGGTCGAGGAACGACCGCCCGCGGTACATCCAGGGCGCCCGGTGCGAACCCATGATCTCGCTGTAGTCGTCGCCGTACGACCACAGGAAGGTGGGCTGGACGACCGGTATCAGCCCGAGAGCCGCGATCCGTTCGAGTTGGTCGGGACGCACCAGGCCGCAGTGCTCGATCCGATGCCGCGCGTCTTCGCGTGGTCGTTGCCGTTGCGCCTCCGCCACGGCGTCCAGCGTGAAGTCGATCGCGCGGTCGCCGATCGCGTGGATGGCGAGCTGCCAGCCGGCGTGGTGCCCGTCGACGATCGCCGCCCGCATGAACTCCTCGGACTCGGCGAGCTGCCCGGAGTTGGCGGTGCCGGTGTAGGGCTCGGACAACGCGGCCGTGCGCGCGATCATCCCGCCGTCGGTCCAGAGCTTCATCGCGCCGAGCGACAGCATGTCGTCGCCGAACCCGGTGTGCAGGCCGAGGTCGATCGCCCGCGGGATCCGGTCCGCAGGGTCGGCGGCGACGTCGTGCAGGACGTACGCGGAGGCCATGAGCTGCACGCGGATCGGCAGCTGAGCGCGTTGATACGCGGCCGCTTCCAGTGGGCTGCTGGCGATCAGGCCCGCGCCGATGCCCGCCTCCGCGCACATCGTCACGCCCTCGGCCAGCACCTGCCGTGCGCTCTCGTGCAGGTCGCCGATGATCTCCTCGATCGAGTGCGGCAGCCGCAACGACCGCGCGGCCAGCTGCTCGTTCTCGGTCAGCCAGCCGTCGCTGGTGATCTCCGGAAGCTGGTTCAGCACCACGGTGTTCACCACGCACGCGTGCCCGGAGATGTCCGCGAGGTAGAGCGGCCGATCGCCGGTGACCGGGTCGAGGTCGGCGGCGGTGAGCGGCCGGTCCATGATCCGCCGGTCGTAACCGGACGCCTCGATCCAGCCCGCACCCGGTGCGTCGGCCAGGCGTTCGACGACCTGGGCGACGGTCTGGAGTCCGGTCACATCGACGGTCCGGCGGGTGCGGCCGTTCCACGCGAGATGCGTGTGGGCGTCGATGAAACCGGGCAGCACCACGGCGTTGCCGAGGTCGACGGTCTCTGCGGCCGGCAGGTCCGCGACCTGCTCGTCCAGCCCGGCGATGCGGCCCTGCCAGATGCCGATCGTGTGTGCGGCGGGCCGTGCCGGGTCCATCGTGAGGGCCCGGCAGCCCGTCAGTTTGAGATCGAGTTTCACCCAGTAAGTCTCATGCGGTCGCGAGGACCGGCACAGGAGTGTTGGTCAGCACGGAAGCCAGGATCTCACCTGAACGCACCGCGACGTTGGACAAGAGCGACGACGTGATGCCGTGTGTGTGCTCGGTGCCGCCCTGCAGGTAGATGCCACCGCGCAACGACGACTGCACGCGGTAGTCCCGTCCCACGACCAGGCGACCTTCCTCGTCGCGTGCGCAGGTGTTGTCGAGCGAACCGAGAACCGGCGCGGCCTCGTCGTAGCCGGTCGCGAGCAGCACGACGTCGGCGTCGAGGACCTCCTGCTCGCCGGTGACGAGCGACTGGACCACCGCACGCGCGCCGCTCGCCGACTCCTCGATGGCGACCAACCGGGTCATCTTCATCATCTTGAGCCGCTCGACGCCGAGCACCTTCTCCCGGTACACGGTGCGGTAGAGCTGCGCGATGAGGTCGACGTCCACCACCGAGTAGTTCGTGTTGCGGTGGTAGCCCATCAACTGCTGCTTCACGGCGTCCGGTGCGTCGTAGTAGTGGTCGACGGCTTCGGGGTCGAAGATGCGGTTCGCGAACGAGGTGTCGTCGGCGGGGGAGTAGCCGTAACGCGAGAAAACCGAGCACACCTCGGCATCCGGGAACTCGCGGTGCAGGTACGCCACGGCCTCCGCGGCGCTCTGCCCGGCGCCCACGACGACGCAGCGCTTCGGGTCCTGGAGCTCGCCGACGCGGTGCAGGAACTGGCTGTTGTGCCACACGCGGTCCGACAGCTCGACGCCGTCCGGCACGGTGGGCCGCAGTCCGGTGGCGAAGACGAGGTTCCGGGCGTGGTACACGTCACCAGTGGCCGTTGTCACCTCGAACAGGTCGTCCTGGATCGCTTTCACGCCAACGGCTTCCGTGCCGTAGGCGACCAGGTCGTCGACCTGCGCCGCGGCCCACTCGAAGTAGTCGTGGAACTCGACGCGCAGCGGGAACAGGTTCTTGTGGTTCACGAAGTCGACGAGCCGGCCGCGGTCGCGCAGGTAGCAGAGGAACGAGAAGCGGCTGGCCGGGTTCCGCATGGTGACCAGGTCCTTGAGGAACGACACCTGCATGGTGGCGTCGTCGAGCAGCATGCCCCGATGCCAGCCGAACGTGTCCTGCCGTTCGAGAAACACCGCGGTGACAGGGGTTTCGGCCTGCTCGTTGTGCTCGGTCAGAGCGACCGCGAGCGCCAGGTTCGAGGGGCCGAACCCGATACCGACGATGTCGTAGATCGGATGCATGAGCACCGAACTTAGGCCAGCCTAAGCTCTCCTGGCAAGCCGTCAGTTAGGTTAGCCTGACCGTATCTCGCCGGAGTGAAGGAGGACACCCCCATGAGGGTCGTCATGTTCGGGTTCCAGACCTGGGGGCATCGCACCCTGCAGGCACTTTTGGCGTCCGAGCACGAGGTCGTCCTGGTGGTGACCCATCCGTGCGGTGAGGGCGCCTACGAGAAGATTTGGAGCGATTCCGTCGAGGACCTGGCCCGCGAGAACGGCATCGAGGTCGTCATCCGCGAGCGCCCGGAGGACCAGGAGCTGCTCGACCGGCTCAAGGCGGCCGACCCGGACGTGATCGTCGCCTGCAACTGGCGCACCTGGATCCCGCCGCAGGTCTTCGCGCTGCCCAAGCGCGGCACGTTGAACGTGCACGACTCGCTGCTGCCGAAGTACGCGGGCTTCTCGCCGTTGATCTGGGCGCTGCTCAACGACGAGAAGGAAGTCGGCGTGACGGCCCACATGATGGACGACACGCTCGACGCCGGCGACATCGTGCTGCAGCGCTCGGTCCCGGTGGGCCCGCGCGACACGACGGCCGACCTCTTCGCCAAGACGCTGGAGCTGTTCGGCCCCATCACGGTCGACGGCCTCGCCGAGATCGCGTCCGGCCGCACGGACTTCGTCAAGCAGGACCGTTCGCAGGCTTCGTTCTTCCACAAGCGCGCCGAGGAAGACCTGCGCATTGACTGGACCTGGACCGCCGAGGAGCTGGACCGCCTGGTGCGCGCGCAGTGTGCGCCGTACCCGAGCGCGTTCTGCTTCCACCGCGGCCAGCGCCTGGAGATCATCGAGGCGGACGTCTCGGAGGCCGTCTACGGCGGCACTCCCGGCCGGATCTTCTACCGCGAGGGCGACGGCGTGGCGGTCGTCGCCGGTGCCGAAGCCCGGCGCGGACGCAGCAAGGCGTTGCTGGTCAAGAGGGTTCGCACCGCCGACGGCGTGGAGTTCAAGGCGCACGAGTACTTCAAGCACATGGGCGGATACCTGACGTCGCGTCCGTGACGCCGACACGCGGATCGCGGGCCGGGTGACCGGTCCGTGATCAGCATGGTCGATCATTGGCGCATGAATCGCGCGGCGGTGACGTCACTTGTGGTCTTCGTGCTGCTCGTGGCACTCGGCTGGTACCTCTCGGAACTCCAGTCCTCCAAGGAAAATCCGCCGTCGACGCCGGCTCCCACCGGGTCCGCTCCGGCCGGTTCGTCCGATCTCGGCGCCCTGAAGATCGCGCCGGAGGGCAAGATGGCCGGCTACAGCCGCGACCGCTTCCCGCACTGGGCCTCGCAGGGAAACTCCTGCGACACCAGGGAGATCGTGCTGCAGCGCCAGGGCACCGACGTGAAGTCCGACAAGGACTGCAAAGCCGTCTCCGGCACCTGGAACAGCGTCTACGACAACGTGGTGATCAAGGACGCCGGCGACGTGGACATCGACCACATGGTGCCGCTCGCCGAAGCCTGGCGCTCCGGCGCGGACAAGTGGACCGACGACGAGCGCAAGGCGTTCGCCAACGACCTCGGCGGCATCCAGCTGCTGGCCGTGACGGCGAAGTCCAACCGCGCCAAGGGCGACCAGGACCCGGCGAAGTGGAAGCCACCGGCCCAGACCTACTGGTGCACGTACGCCCAGTACTGGATCTCGGTGAAGATCACCTACAAGCTGACCGCCGACCAGGCGGAGCACGACGCGCTGGCCTCGATGCTCAAGGCGTGCTGATCACCGTGACGGTGATCGGCTCGGTGAGGCCGAGTTTGTGCACCAACGCCGGAACTTCGCGTGGTGATCAGCTGTCTCGCCGCTGAAACCCAGTCCGCACTCGAGCACGGAACTCCGCCTTGAGCAGAAGACGCGGCCCGACCCCCCAGGCGGGCCGCGTCGCCCACCCCGCTAGACCGCGCGCACCGACTCGAACAGCCCGGACAGCTGCCAGTGCGTCACGTACCCCATGGCCTCGGCCGCGATCAGCACGTCCAGCTTCCCGAGGTTCGTCCGCACCGGCATCTGGTACGCCTTGCCCCGCCGCACGTCGAGCACCATCGGCGTCGCCCCCGGCAACGTGTCGGAGATCGTGTGCTGCAGGATCCGCAGCCCCACGTTCGCCGCCTCCCTGGTCAGCGGCACCTCCTTGGTGTGCACGAGCACCGCGTAGGTCGACCCGTCCTTCTTGCGCAGCCCCAGGTGCGGGCGGACCTTCAGGGTCAGGTCGCCGACCCGGTAGGTGGCTCCCTCCACCTGCACCCCGGTGGCTTTGAACGACGCGAGCCACGGCAGGAACCCGTCGGCGATCTCCTCGAACGCCCGCAGCTGCCCCGTCCGGTTGGCGTTCATCACCGCCTTCTTCAGCTCCAGTTCAGGTTCGGTCGAGTTGACCGCTCGTCGCATGGCGTCGCGGATCGGGTTGTAGAACCCGCACACCTTGGGGTCGTCGGTCAGGTACATCCCCCGCTGCTCCGACACGATGTTGATGCGTCCACGCTGGCCGCTCATGACGTACTCGGTGAACGACAGTGCGGTGACGCTGACGTTGTTGTCCGGCAACGCTTTCTCCCCTCGTACCGCGATCTGCACCTGACGTTATCGGAGGGGTCTGACAAAAAGGGCGCTGCTCCGAACGGCGTAACGGCTACGTAGAGTTGAGCGACTACCCAGACGGGCACCACTCACAGTGGTGGTCTGGGCCTCATTCGGTAAACGGACGGTGACTGACCGGCAACCGATCATGACGATGACCGTTCGTCTGCCATTCGGCGATGCTCACGCAACGCTCACCGCACGACAAGCGGAAGTCACCCTACGTAGAAGATCAACTGAGGAGAATGGGTCCAGCAGGAGGAATCGCAGCGAGGGAGAGAGATGGCGGTCAAAGCGGAGCGTTCACCCGAGAGTGCGGGTGACGTGGAGGTTCCGCAGCCGCGGCAGCCGACGAGGTGGCTCGTCCACCCCGACCGGTGGCCGCACGCCGCGCAGGTGACGGTCATCCTCGTGCTGATCGCCTTGCTGCTCTGGGCCATCGCCCTCACGCTCGGCCCTGACCAGGCGTTCATCGTCGGTTCCGCAGGTGTCGCGGCCAAGCTGATCTGCATGTACCTCGACACCCGCGTCCGCAGCTAACTCCCGTATCGCTCCGCCGCCCGAGCCTTGGCCTTCGCCGCCTCGACCTCGCGGTCCTTGGGCGGCGCCGACGTCACCAGCGCGTCGAGCAGCTCCTGGGTAGCGGCCGCCACCGCCGCGACCGCCTTGTCGAACGCGGCCTGGTTCGCCGCCGACGGTTTCGCCGCCCCGCTCACCTTCCGCACGTACTGCAACGCCGCAGCCTGCACCTCGTCGGACGTGGCCGGCGGTTCGAAGTTGTGGAGCACCCGGATGTTTCGGCACATGGCTCCACTATGACCGGTTCGGCGGCGCCGCGCGGGTGTGGATGCGTTCTCCCTGCTTGCCGAACAGGCTGATGATCTCGGCGGGGTTGCCGTCCGCGCTGCTCAAAGCGTGCGGCTGGCGGCAGTCGAACTCCGCCACTTCGCCGGCGCGCAGCACGACCTCCTGGTCGCCGAGCCGCAGCCGGATCCGTCCGCTCAGCACGTAGAACCACTCGTAGCCCTCGTGCACCCGCGGCTCGTGCAGCTCCGCCTCGGTGAGGATCATCTTCCACGCCTGCAACGGCCCGATCGACCTGGTCAGTGGGATGCCGACGCGGCCGTGGTCGAGCTCGCGCGGCTTCATCACCACCCGTGGATCACCGACTTCCGGTGCGCCGACCAGGTCGTCCAGCGACACCTGGTACGTCCGCGACAACGGCAGCAGCAGCTCCAGCGTCGGCTTGCGCTGGTCGGTCTCCAGCCGGGACAGCGTCGACTTCGAAATGCCCGTCATCTCGGACAACGTCGCCAGCGTCAGGTCGTGCTCCGCCCGCAACGCGGCGAGCCGTTGCCCCACGGAAGTTGCCATATCAGCAACTTACTTTGCCGAAACCGGACTGTCGAACGCATCCTCGAACCATGAACTACGAAGTGGTGATCATCGGTGGTGGAGCGGCCGGGCTGAGCGCGGCGCTGGTGCTGACCAGGGCGCGCCGGAGCGTGCTGGTGGTCGACGGTGCCGAGCCGCGCAACAAGCCGGCCGCGCACATGCACAACTTCCTCTCTCGCGACGGGTTCTCGCCGTTGGACCTGCTCAAGCACGGTCGCGCCGAGGTCGAGGGCTACGGCGGAGAGATCGTCAACGACACGGTCCACGGCGTCACGAAGCTCGACGACGGGTTCGCGGTCGAGCTGTCCAGCCGTGTCGTCACGGCTGACCGGCTGTTGTTCGCGACCGGCCTCGTCGACGAAGTGCCGGACGTCCTGCGCTCGCGGTGGGGTCGCGACGTCTTCAGCTGCCCGTACTGCCACGGCTACGAGGTCCGCGACCAGAAGCTCGTCGTGTTCGGCGCGGAAACGAAGGTGGCGCTGGTCCGGCAGTGGTCCGACGACGTCACGCACGTCCCGTCGGTGGACGGCATCGAGGTGGAGAACGACCGGCTCGTCGCGGTGATCTCCGGCAACGACCGGGTGCCGGCCGACGCGCTGGTGTACTCCGCTTCGGTCAAGCCGCGCGACGAGTTCCTGCTGGCGTTGGGCGCCGAGACCGAGGAGACCCCGATGGGCCCGTTCGTGCGCACGGACGACAAGGGCTGCACGAGCGTGCCGGGCGTCTACGCGGCGGGCAACGTCACGGACCCGGCGGCCATCGTGATCGTCGCCGCGGCTCAGGGCGCCCAGGCGGCCGGAATGATCAACATGGACCTGGTCATGGCAGCGGCAGGCTGATCCGGAACGTCGAACCTCGGTTCAGCTCGCTGGTCACCGACACCGTGCCGCCGTGCGCCTCCACCAGGTGCCGCGTGATCGCGAGCCCGAGGCCGCTGCCACCGGTGCGGCGGCTGCGCGACTTGTCCGCGCGCCAGAACCGGTCGAACACGTGCGGCAGGTCGTCCGGCGCGATTCCCGTGCCGGTGTCCTGCACTTCGAGGATCGCGAAGTTCTTTTGCTCGAACAGCTTCACGACGACCTCGCCACCAGGATGCGTGTAGCGCACGGCGTTCGCGACGAGGTTGCCGAGCGCCTGCCGCAGCCGCACCGGGTCCGCGGTCGCGTGCACCGGCGTCGTTTCCGCGCGCAGCAGGATCTCGCGGTTCTGCTGCGCGTTGACGACCTGGTCCACGACGTCGTCGAGCGCGATCGGTTCCGGATGCAGCCGCAACGTTCCCGCGTCCGCCTGCGCGAGGTCGTGCAGGTCGTCCACGAGTCGTTGCAGCAGAAGGGATTCCTCCAGCAGCATGTCGATCAGGTGCGGGTCCGGTTCCGCCAGCCCGTCCTGCGTCGCCTCCAGCCAGCCGGTGATGTTGCCCAACGGCGTGCGCAGCTCGTGCGCGACATCGCTGACCATCGCCTGCCGCTGCCGTTCGGTCTCGGCGAGCTTCTCGGACATCGCGTTGAACGACTTGGCCAGCTCACCGATCTCGCCGGCGCCGCCGTCCACCCGCGCCGTCCGGTCGCCCTCCGCGGTGCGCTTGGTGGCGGCGGTGAGCGCGCGGATCGGCCGCACCAGCTGCGTCGCGGTGATCCACGACGCGAAGCCGGCCAGCGCCAGAATTCCCAGTGCCACCAAGGTGATCCGGGTGACGCCGGTGGTCGACAGGTCGATCGACTGCGGCTCCTCGCCGGTCAGCGCGGTGAGGTAGAGCTGGGCCTGGCCGGCGACGTACGGCTCCAGCTGGGTACGACGCGCGCTCTCCATGCACGCTCCCACCTCCGGCGGTGAGTCCCGGACCGTCGTGATCTCCCAGTCGAACGTCATCAGGTGGCCCGGCCACTTGTCCAAGGCCTGCGATTGTTCGGGCAGCTTGCGGAGACACTCGTCGAACAACAGCTGCAACTGGGCGTACGCGGCCCTCTCGGTAGCCGTGAGCGTGTACAGCCGGTAGCCCACCTGGCACTCCTCCCACACCGAGAGCTCGCCGGGTTGCAGGTTGGAGAGCCGCGGCCGTCCGTTGGGCGCGTCCACGATCTTGACGTTCGGGTTGCACGCGGTCAGTTCCCCGGCGTAGGCGTGCAGCTTGGCGAATTCCTCGTCGGTGAGCTTGAACGGCCCGACCGCCCTCGAGTCGATCTTGCCGTTGACGTTGAGCGGGTCGACGATCGCCTTGGGCGTGATGGGCAGCTGCGGCGAGTTCGCGTCGCCGGTGTCCAGGATCTTCTTGCCGTTGTGGTCGGTCAGCGCGATGCGGCGGCCGTGCTGTCGCGCGATTCTGTCCATTTCGGACTTCGCTTGCGACCAGTCCTCGTGCGTGGCCGCGTACTTCACCACGTCGTCGAAGATCTGCGCGTCCGTCTCGAGCGCCTCGCCCTGCTCCTGCCGGATCGTGCCGGTCGTGGCCTGGCTCGCGAGCCACGCCGTGACGGCGATCGAGCACGCCGCGATCACCAGGGAGAACAGGAAGAACCGGACCAGCAACGACTTCATGTGAGCTTGTATCCGATGCCGTAGACGGTCAGCAGTCGCTCGGGCCGGCGCGGATCCTTCTCGATCTTCCGGCGCAGCTTCATCATGTGCACGTCGACCGTGCGCGCCGTGATGAACCCGTCCTCCAGCAACTGCTCCCGCGTGAACACCCGGTGCGGCTGCGCGGCCATCCGTGCCAGCAACCGGAACTCCGCGGGCGTGAGGTTCACCGGTTCGTCGTTGATGTGCACCTCGTGCCGGATGGGGTCGATGACCAGGTCGCCAACCTTGAGCACGGTCGCGTTGGTCTCCCGTGCCCGCCCGGTGCGCCGCAGGATCGTCCGCACCCGCGCCACCATCTGCCGCGGCCGGAACGGTTTGGTGATGTAGTCGTCCGCTCCGAGGTCGAACCCGAGCAACACGTCGTCCTCAGTGGACCGCGCCGTCAGCAGCACGATCGGCACGTCCGACTCGGTCCGGATCGCCCGCATCACGTCAATGCCGTCCACCAGCGGCATCATCACGTCCAGCACCAGCAGATCCGGGTTGCGCCGCCGCGTCTCGTCGATCGCCGCCCGTCCGTCGTGCACGACCACCACGGAATGCCCGTCGTGCTCGAGGTACCGGCGCACGAGCTCCGCCTGGCGAACGTTGTCCTCGGCGACGAGGATGTGGGCACACACCACAGCAGTATGCAGTCCTTCACGACAGTCAAGCGGAACGCAAACAGGTTCTTCATCAGTTCCGGCAAGCCTCGTCGTCATGAAGCTGGTTCTGGGGGCGGTCGCCCTGACCGCCGTGCTTTTGACGGCATCGCAGCTGGCAGGCGAAACGTCTCCGGCGGCCGCGCCGACCTTGGCTCCGCCCCCTGTGGTGACCTCTTCTGTCGCGCCGCCACCGCTTCCGCCGCCGCCTCCTCCTCCGCGGGTGTACGCCTCCAGCTCGGACCTGCCCGACGGCCCGGCTTTCCCGGTGTCCGGCGCCGGCACGTTCCACGTCGTTCCGGGCTCAGGTCCGGTGATCGGCTCCGGCCCGTTGCGCACCTACTCCGTCGAGGTCGAGGACGGCATCACCGTCGACGAGCAGGCCTTCGCGACCTTCGTGGACGCCACTCTCGCTGACCCACGAGGCTGGACCGGCCGGGGCGCCCGCTCGGTTCAGCGCGTTCCGGGTGCCGCGTCGTTGCGGATCAGGCTGGCCTCGCAGCAAACCGCACGTTCCGTCTGCGGTTACGAAATCCCGGTCGATGTCTCGTGCCGCGACGGCAACTCCGTGTTCCTGAGCGCGGCCCGCTGGTTCCGCGGCGCCGTCGCCTACCTGCCGGACCTGACCTCGTACCGCCAGTACATGGTCAACCACGAGACGGGCCACGCGTTCGGCCAGCCCCACCGCCCCTGCGGCGGCGGCCCGGCCCCCGTGATGATGCAACAGACCTTCAGCGTGTCCAACGACGAGATCGTCCGCATCACGCAGGGCGTACCTCAGGGCGCGGTCATTCCGCAGGACGGCAAGGTGTGCGCGCCGAATCCGTGGCCGTATCCGTGACCTTCGTGGCCATCACGACGGTCGTGGTCTCGCCTTCGACGCGGAACACCGGCTCCACCCGTTCGAACACGTTGCGGAGCTCGTCGACGACATCGGCCCCGGTGAACCCGGCGATCTTTTGGTAAGCGGCCCTCAGGAACCTCGTGGTGCGGGTCTTCTTGGCCAGCCGCACGTCGAACACGAACAACCGCCCACCCGGCTTGAGCGCGTCGGCGGCGTTCGCAACCGCCGCCGGCACGTCCGGCATGGCGCTGAACGCCCCCAACGCCACCGCCGCGTCGAACTCCCCGGCACCGTGATCGGTGTTGCACGCATCCGCTTGGCGCACCTCGACGTTCGGCCACTTCACCCGCTTCCTGGCGATCGCAACCATGCGCGGACTGAAATCCATGGCAACCACCCGCCCTCGCGGCCCAACGGCTTCGACGAGCGCGGGCAGCAACGCCCCGGTGCCGCACCCGATGTCGAGCACCGCCTCGCCGGGTTTCAGGTCGAGCTTGTCGACCGCGAGCGTGTTGAGCGTCCCCGAGAACCGGTCGAGCAAGCGGTAGTAGGTGAGCGCGGCGAAGTCCCACAGTTGCATGACGTCCCCCTTCACGTTTTGCAATGCGACTGCATCGTAAAACACCTGTGCGTAGGATGCAATGCGATCGCATTGGGGGGAACATGCCGAAGCAGGTGGACCACGACGAACGCCGTCGTGAGATCGGTGACGCCGTGTGCCGCGTGATGGCCTCTCGCGGCATCGACGCCGTGAGCCTGCGTCACGTGGCCGCCGAGGCAGGCGTGTCCATGGGCCGCGTCCAGCACTACTTCGAGTCGAAAGACGACATGCTCCTGTTCGCGTTCCGTCAGATCAGCGACCGGGTGGCCGCGCGGATCGCCGCCGTCCACTCACCCGATCCGCGAACGTTCCTGCGTGCCTTGCTCCTCGAACTCCTGCCGCTGAGCCCTGCGGCGCGTGCGGAGGCCCCGGTGCTGGCCGCGTTCCTGGCCCAGGCCGTCGTCGAACCACGTCTGACCGAACCGTTGCGCGAGGGCGGCCCGCAGATGGTGGCGTTCGTGGCGGATCTCATCAGGCAGGTGCGTCTCGACGGCGATGCGGAACGGGACGCGATGGTGCTGTTGGCGTTCGTGGACGGCCTGATGATGCAGATGCTCATCGGCCAGGTGGACCCAAATGTCGCTGTGGAACTCGTAGATCACCAACTGGGGCGTGTGCTCACTTCTGGTTGATACGCGGCTCCATAACCTGACCGCATGGACGTGGACACGAGACTGCTGCGGTTCTTCGCCGCCATCGCCGAGGAGGGCAACCTCACGCGCGCGGCGCATCGGCTCTTCGTGTCACAACCGTCGCTGACAAAGCAGCTCAAGCACCTGGAATCCCAACTGGGCGTGCGGCTCTTCACCAGGTCCAGCACCGGCATGAAGCTGACCGAGGCAGGCCACACCCTCGCCGAGCGGGTGCCGCCGGTGCTGGCGGACTGGGATGCCGCTGTGCGTGAAACCAGAAGCACGGCCCGTGTGCTGCGCGTCGGTTTCGTGGCCGGCACGGACGTCACGGAAGACATCCTCGCCGCGTTCGCTCAACGCCGACCGGGCTGGCGGGTCGACCTGCGGAAGGCGCCGTGGAACGACCCGACCGCGGGCCTGGCCACCGCCGAGGTGCCGGTTGCGTTGCTGCGCCTGCCTTTCCCCGGCGAGGAGTCGTTCGGCGTGCGGTCGTTGTTCAGCGAAGTGGGCGTCGCCTGGCAGCCGGGCGCGGGCGACGCGGTCGCGGACTTCGTCAGGTGCTGCCTGGACGTCACGCAGTCGCGGCGCACCGGCTGCGGCACTCGCTGGGACTGACCCCCTGCACGCGCTTGAACGCGGCGCTGAACCCGAACGCGTCGGCGTACCCGACCTTGCGAGCCACCGCACCCACCGTCGCCGACGGCTCGGCCAGCAGGTCAGCCGCCAAGGCCATCCGCCACTCGGTCAGGTACGTCAACGGCGGCACCCCGACCAGCCGGGCGAACCGCGCGGCCAGCGTCGTCCGCGCCACCCCGGCCTCCTTCGCCAGCAACGCCAACGTCCACGCCTTCTCCGGCCGCGCGTGCATCGCCCGCAACACCGGCCCGACCACCTCGTCGGCGAGCGCGCCCATCCACCCCGTGCCGTGTTCGCGGTCGAACCACTCCCGCAACGCGCACACCATCATCCAGTCCAGCAACCGATCCGCGACCACACCGGGCCCATCGGTACCGACGCCCGAATAGAAGGCCGCACACTCGTCGGTCCCCGGCACCACCAGCGCGTCCGGCAACACCGCCGTCAACCTCCGCGCCACCGCCCCCATGATGTCGTAGGTCCCGCTGACCACCTCGGCTTGCCCTTCCACCGCAACGTTTCCCCGCACCACCACGATGTCCCCGGCATTCGCGGTCATGCCCAGCACGCGCAGCGAACCAGACCCCAGTGCGCACAACGTGAGACCCGAGACCGTTCTGGTCCCGGCCACCTCGACCCGACGCACTCCAGCACCATCCGCGCGCACCCCGCGCAACAGTTCGTCGAACGGCTCCATGCCTACCAAGATACGATCGAACATCATCGATGAACTCTCACCCATGGTCGACGGCTGCGCGGTGAAGTTGGCTGAAGCCATGTCACAAGAGATCTTGGTACTGGGCCCGACCGGCAAGACGGGCCGCCGCGTGGTCCGCGCCCTCTCCGCAGCCGGCGTTCAGATCCGCCCAGCCTCCCGCTCCAGCGCAGTTCGTTTCGACTGGTCAGACGAGTCCACCTGGCAACCGGCCCTGCACGGCGTCACAGCGGCCTACGTCATCGCCCCGTACGACCCAGCGGCAGCCGAACCCTTCGTGCGCCTGGCCAAGTCCTCCGGCGTCCGCCGCCTGGTCCTGCTCTCCGGCCGCGGCCTCGACGAGGCCCCAGCCGAGTTCTTCCAGGGCATGCGCGCCGCGGAAGAAGCACTCCGCGCCAGCGACCTGTCCTGGACCATCCTGCGCGCCAACAACTTCAACCAGAACTTCTCCGAGGAGATCTGGGAGTCCGAGGTCCGCGCCGGTCGCCTGTCCCTCCCGGTCGACGGCACCCCGGAACCGTTCGTGGACGTCCAGGACATCGCCGAGGTGGCCACGCTGGTCCTGACCTCCAACGGCGAACACGACGGCCAGACCTACAACCTCACCGGCCCCGAAGCGCTGACGTTCACCGACGCCCTGCGCAAGATCTCCCCGGCCATCGAACTGGTCGAGCTGACCCCGGCCGAATACCACGATGCCCTGCTCTCCCAGGGAGTTCCCGAGGCCGAAGCCGCCGAACTGAACGCGGTCTACGAAGCCATGCGCAAGGGCCTGCTGGCCACCCCGACCGACGACATCACCCGCCTGCTGGGCCGCCCCGCCACCAGCTTCGACACGTACGTGGCCACCACCTGGCGCTAACGCCGCGGCAACAACAGGTGCACGGCAAACCCGGCCGCCGTGGCCATCACCGCCTGATAGACGACCGACAGCTGGTACTGCGCCGCCACGAGAAACGCCGCATCCAGCCCGGTCGTCCACCACCCGGCCAACTCACCGAGCCCGACGACGTGCCACCCGAAGAACCCGGCACACCACCCGGCCACCACCCAAGCAGCCCGCCCGCCCCGCCGCACGAACAGCCCGGTCGACACCGCAGCCACCGCGTTGAACGCCAACGCCACCCCGGTCAACGTCGCGTCAGCACTCCACAACAGACTGGCCAGCGCCTGCACCACCAGAACGCCAACGACCAGCCCGATGCCCAACCGCGTCTTGTCCACGCCGCAGGCTATCCACCGCCGCGCTTCATCCGAACCAGCACATCGATCTGCGCGGCGTTGTAAAGCTCGACCAACGCCCGCCCAGCAGTCTCCATCGCGTACGCCTCCCCACGAGGCGCGTCCGCATACACGCCCTGCGGAAACAGGGCCCGCATCCTCAGCACGGCCGGCGCCCCACGCATCCGCTCAGCAAGGTCCTGCCGCGTCTCCTCGTCAGCATCAGCCGCCAAGCCGTCGAACTCGACGATCACCGGATCCTGCGCATACCCGTGCAACGACTCCGCATACCGCGCCAACGTCGCCGGAGCGAGCACCTGCGCCAGCACAACGGCGAACGACCGATCAGCGGGCGACAACTCCGCATCCACCACCGCTTTGGCCAACCCAGGCGGCAAGTCGGTGGGCGCCGCCTGCCGCAGAATCACCCCGAGTTCGGCCCTCACTCGCTGAAGCCGCTCGATCGTCCCGGCCAACTCGGCGTCCAACGCCCGCAACGCCTCCTCGGGATGCTCGTCAGCCTCGCCGAGCTCCCCGATCTGCGCGAGCGACAACCCCAGATCGGTGAGCCGCTTGATCCGCAACACCCGCACGAGGTGCGGCACGCCATAACTCTTGTACCCGTTGGCCCGCCTTTGCGGCTCAGCAAGCAGCCCGACGTCGTGGTAGTGCCGAATCGTCCGCAACGTAGTCCCGGCTAGCTCAGCCAACTGCCGAGTGCTCCACCCCAACACACATCCAGTGGACACCATGCCGCAACGGCACACTCAAAACGCGAGGGGTGAGGCGTGGTCTGCACTCTCCGCAGACACACCTCACCCCTCGCCACGAGCGCCCCCGGCAGGATTCGAACCTGCGACCTCGGGATTAGAAGTCCCTCGCTCTCTCCACTGAGCTACGGAGGCTTGAGGAGACAGGCAGCCACGATGTGTGGTCGCCGGTGCCCCCACCGGACACATCGTCCGGAGTCGATCGACCGTTTCCGCCTTACCGCCGAACGGGTGACGAAAACAGTCTAAACGTGATGAGGGTCACGTTCGCAGGGCCGCTGAGGCTCTCTCCACGAGGGAAACGTCGAGTCTCGTTGGCCGCGGCGGTCTGCCGCCGGCCAGTAACTTCAGCGCCAGCTCGCCCGCGCGCCTGCCCTTGTCGGCCAGGGGTTGACGCACAGTAGTCAGCGGCGGGTCGCTGTAGGCCGCCTCGGGGACGTCGTCGAAGCCGACGACGGAAACGTCCCGAGGAACGGTCAGGCCCAGATCGCGGGCGGCTTGCAGGCAGCCGAAGGCCAGTTGGTCCGACGCGCACAGCAGAGCGCTCGGCCGTGGCGTGCGGGTGAGCAACCACCGCGCGCCGAGACGTCCGAGCTCGCGATCACTGCCGCGCGCCTCCCACACCGGGACATTGTCCGGTTTCACCCCGGCTTTTTCCAAAGTGTCGAGGTAGCCACCCAGCCGGTCGCGGCTCACGCGGAACGGCACGTCCGAACGGCGCTCGAACGACACGGGGCCCGATACGCCGTCCGGGTGCAGCGAGAACGTCAGAACGCCGAAGAGCGAGTGTCCGAGGCCCAGCAGCAGCGAGGCGGCGAAAGAAGCGCCCAGGTAGTCCTGCACCTCGACGCGCGCCGAGTTCGGCAGCACCGGCTGGTCGATCACGACCAACGGCAGTCCGCGGGCGGCCACGGCTTCGAACGCCGGGGCTGTGTCCGGCAGCGAGTAGGCCACCATCACGTCCGCTTGTGCGCGCGTCACGATCGAGGGGCGCGGACCGCCTGTGGAGTCGCCTGGCATGAGTACGAGGCTGTGGTCGTGGCCGTCGACGGTGGAGGCCAGGCCGTCGAGCACGATCGAGAGCGCTGGATCCGAGAACGCGCCGGACAGGCCCTGCGGCAGCATGAAACCCACGGCGGCTGACGACCGTGTGGCCAGAGAGCGCGCTACGGGATCTGGGCCTGCATAGCCCAGAGCGCGCGCTGTCTCGAGGATGCGTTCGCGCAACGACGACGACAGCTGGTCGGGGCGGTTGTACGCGTTCGACACCGTGGCCCTGGAAACCCCGACCGCTGCGGCGACGGTGTCCAGCGTCGGCCTGCGTCGGCGATCGGAGTCCACGGACAGCATCGTAGGCGAGAGATCGGACCCAAATCACTGGCGGGACTGAAGCGCTTCAGTCATGCTGGAACGCATGTCCCCACGCCTGGCCACGTTCATCGTCTTCCTGCTGAACGGCGCTGTCTTCGGCACCTGGGCCGCCCGCGTGCCCGCGCTCGCCGAGCAGATCGGCGCGGAACCCGGCAGCCTCGGGCTGGCGTTGCTCGGGGCGAGCGCAGGTCTGGCCGTCACGGCGCCAATAGCCGCGCGGATCTGTGCGGTCCACGGGTCGCGCATGGTGCTGATAGCGAGCAGCCTCCTCAGTCCGCTCCTTCTGCCCGTGCTCGCGCTGTCGCGGTCACCGCTGCAGTTCGGGCTGACGCTCATCGCACTGGGCGCGAGCGTCGCCGCGATGGACGTATCGATGAACGTCGCTGCGGTCGTTGTCGTCCGTGACTTGCAACGGCCGTTGATGCCGCAGTTCCACGCGGGCTTCAGCTTCGGCGGCCTCATCGGGTCGTTGGGCAGTGCCGCCGCCGCTCAGGCGCACTGGACGCCGATGAAGCACTTCATCGCAGCAGCGATCGTGGGTCTACTCGTCACCGCGCTCATCGCGAAACACATCCCCGGAGGAGTAGGGGAGCGCCACAGGGAAGAAGTCACCGAACGCACGAACGTGCTCAAGAGCCCGGTCCTCTGGCTGTTGGCGAGCGTCGCGCTGTGCAGCGCCATCGCGGAAGGGGCGGCGGCGGACTGGTCGGCGTTGTTCATGGTGCGTGAGCGCGGTATGGGTGACGCGGCGGGTGCATACGCCTATGCGGGCTTCTCCATCGCGATGGCACTCGCACGGTGGTTCGGCGAGCCGATCCAACGCAAGCTGGGCCCGCACCGCCTCCTCGCAGTGGGCGGAGGTCTAGCCGCAACGGGACTGGCGCTGGCGGTGCTGATTCCCCTGCCGACGTCCGGCTACCTCGGGTTCGGCCTGGCCGGGCTGGGACTCGCGTTCTCGTTCCCCGTGGTCATGGACCTGGCGAGCGAGATCGGCAAACGCGCGGACGGCAGCGGCGGCGAACGTGAGCTGGGCCTTGTGACGACGATCGCCTACACGGGGTTCCTCGCGGGCCCGCCGATCGTGGGCGGTCTGGCGCACGTGAGTTCGCTCGTGGTGTCGCTCGGGTTCGTGGCGCTGGTCACCGCGCTGATCATCCCGGCGACCTGGCTGGCCAGGCGGGCCGCTAGGCAGCCGGCATCCGTTTGAGGGCCTCGACGCCGATCGGTTCCAGCAGGTCGCGTGCCTTGGCCTCGGTGACGCTGCCGCTCATGCCGATGGCGACCATCAGCGACTCGCCGCGCGTCACCGCGATGGTCGCCGTGCACACCATGTCCTTCTCCTGCTTGCCGCAGCTGAGCCACGTGGCGTGCTTGCCGGTCTGGACCTCGCGGCCCTTCTTCTGAATGTTCTTCGACTCGTCGAACGACCGGTAGGGGACCGCCACCACCACGCACGCGCTCTCCTTCAACGTGAAGAGACACGAGTTCGGCATCTCGGCGCGTGGTGCGGCCGGGACCTTGAGCGTCCCGATCGGCTTGAGGTCCGTCTCCGTGATGAGCCTGCACGGGTCGACGCCGGTGGTCTTGCGCGGCGTCGCGATGGCCAGCGGCGGCAGCGGCTCGGCGATGGGTTCGCCCTGGATGCGGTACGAGCAGCCGGCCACGGCCAACACTGCGAGCAGGAGGAGGAGAGAACGTCTCACACGGCGCAACACTAGAGGGTCGTACGCTCCTGGACGTGGCAATCGAGCGCTCCACCAGAACGGGATTGGTGCCCCTAGTCGTCATCGGCTTCGCAGTGGCGGCCCTCGCTGCCGTTGCGTTGAGCGCGCTCTCGGGCAACCCTCCGGCAGGGCTGCTGATCGTGCGCGTGCTGACCGAGACAGGCGCGGTGGTGACCATCGGCTCGTTGCTGCTGGCGGCGTTCCTCGTGCCACCGCAGAAGTCCGGCACTCTCGCAGCCGACGGTTACGCCGCGATGCGCACCGCTGGGTGGTTCGCGCTCGTGTGGCTCGTCGGCGCGCTTCTCTCTGTGCCGTTCAACACGGCGGCGGCGATCGACCGGCCGGTCAGCTCGTTCAGCTTCAGCCAGATGATCGCGACGGCGATGCTGCTGGAGCAGTCGAAGGCGTGGATCCTGACGGCGATCATCGTGAGCTTGCTCGCACTCGGCTGCCGGCTGGTGCTGTCGTGGGCGTGGACGACGGTCCTGCTGTTCCTGGCCATCTTCGCGTTGGTGCCGGTCGCGGTCACCGGCCACTCGTCGTCGGGTGGCTCGCACGACATGGCTACGAACAGCCTGCTGTTCCACCTCATCGCGGCCGTGTTGTGGGTGGGCGGCCTCATCGCGTTGCTCGCGCACGGCAGGCGTGGCGGTGCTCACCTGCCGCTCGCCGCGACGCGGTTCTCGAAGCTGGCACTGGTCTGCTGGATCGTCATGGCCGTCTCCGGCGTCGTCAACGCGCTCGTGCGTGTCACGCCGGTCGACCTCGTCACGTCGACCTACGGCTGGCTGACGCTCGGCAAACTGGCCTGTCTGCTGCTGCTCGGCGTGTTCGGCTACTTCCAGCGCGAACGCGGCGTGAAGGGCGTGGTCGACGGGAAGCCGCACGCGTTGCTCAAGCTCGCGGGCCTCGAAGTGCTGCTGATGATGTTCACGATCGGGCTCGCGGTCGCGCTGGCTCGCACGCCTCCTCCTAGCGGCAGCGTCGAACTGCCCAGCCGCACGGAGATCGCCATCGGCTACGACCTCGACGGGCCGCCCACGCTGGCGCGCATCCTGTTCGACTGGCGCTTCGACCTCATCTTCGGCACGGCGGCGCTGGCTCTGGCACTGCTCTACGTGCTGGGCGTGCGCAGGCTGGTCAAGCGCGGCGACAAGTGGCCGGTCGGACGGACCGTCGCGTGGCTGTGCGGCTGCTTCTCGCTGCTCTTCGCGACGTCGTCGGGCATGGGCCGGTACTCGCCGGCGATGTTCAGCGTCCACATGGAAGCGCACATGGTGCTGTCCATGCTGACGCCGATCCTGTTCGTCCTGGGTGGACCCGTCACGCTGGCGTTGCGCGCGTTGCCGGTCAACAAGGAGGTGCCGGGGCCGCGAGAGTGGTTGCTGGCCTTCGTGCACTCACCGGTCGCGCGGGTCCTCACGAACCCCTTCGTTGCGCTGGCGTTGTTCGTCGGGTCCTTCTACGCGCTGTACTTCTCAGGGCTGTTCGAGGCCGCGTTGCCGTTCCACTGGGCGCACCTCGCGATGAACGCCCACTTCATCCTCGCCGGCTACGTCTTCTACTGGCCCGTGATCGGCGTGGACCCGGCACCGAACAAGTTGCCGCCGCTCGGCCGGTTGGGGCTGTTGTTCGCGTCGATCCCGTTCCACGCGTTCTTCGGCGTCGTGCTGATGAGTTCGCAGAACGTCATCGGCGAGCAGTTCTACCGCGGACTTTCGTTGCCGTGGGTGCAGAACCTGCTGGAGGACCAACGGCTCGGCGGCGGCATCGCGTGGGCGGCGGGGGAGATCCCGTTGCTGGTGGTCATGGTCGCCCTGCTCGCGCAGTGGGCGCGGCAGGACGGCAGAGACGCGAAGCGGTTGGACCGCAAGGCCGACGCCGATGGGGACGCCGACCTCGCGGCCTACAACGCGATGCTGCGCAAGATGGCGGGCAAGGACTAGATCGACAAGGGCCTGCGGAATCCGCGGACCGCGAAGAACGCACCAATGACCGCGATCGCGCCGCTCGTGACCAACGCGCCGACCACTCCCGTCACGGGGTGGGCCAGCGCCAGGCTGCGGGCGGCGTCGACCGCGTAGGTCAGCGGGTTGATCTTCGCGACCGCCTGCAGCCAGCCCGGCAGGCCGCTGACCGGAACGAACGCGCTGGACGCGAACATCAGCGGGAACATCGCCAGGAAGCCGACGGTCTGCATCAGCTCCGCCTTGCGCACCCAGGCGGCGATCGCGATGAACACCCAGCTCAGCGCCCATCCGACGACCAGCGCGAGGCCCAGTGCCGCGAGCGTGCCGAGCATGCCGCCGTCCGGCCGGAACCCGAACACCAGCACACCGAACGCGATCATCAGCACGAGCTGGAACCCGGTCCGCACCGCGTCGGAGAGGTTGCGCGCCAACAGAACCGTGCTCGGCCTGATGGGCAGCGAACGGAACCGTGCGAGCACACCGTTCGACATGTCCTGCACGAGTCCGATGCCGGACGCGAGAGAGGACTGCATCGCGGTGTTCACGAGGATCGCGGGCAGCAGGAAGTTGATGTAACTCATGCCCGGCGGGAAGTTCGCCGTCGACGTGATGCTGCTGAAGATCTGGCTGAACAGCGTCAGCATGATCAACGGCTGCAGCACGCTGAAGAAGACGAGTGCGGGCGTGCGCAACAACGCTCTGAGTGAACGGCCGGTCAGCACGAGCACCTGTGTCGGGTAGCTGCTGCCGTGCCAGGTCAAGGTCGCCATGATTCCCCCTAGTTCGCGGCGAGAGTGAGGTAGACGTCGTCCAAGGTGGGCTCAGCGAGGCCGATTTCGTGTGCCTCCAAGCCGTTGTCGTCCAACGCGCGCACGACCGTCGCAAGGTCGCGTGACGCGCTGACGGGCGTGGTGAGCGTGAGGCCCTCGGCAACGGGGTGGAGGCCCACCGCGTTGATCGCCTTCAGCGCGGTGTCCACTTCGGACGCCGAGTCGAGCGTCACGGTCACCGTGCGCTGGCCGACCTGGGCCTTGAGCTCGGCCGACGTGCCGGACGCGACGACCTTGCCGTGGGACAGCACGGTGATCGTGTCGGCGAGCCGGTCGGCCTCGTCGAGGTACTGCGTCGTGAGCAGCACGGTGGTGCCGTCGGCGACGAGCTTCTCGACGATCTCCCACATCCCGATGCGGCTGGCCGGGTCGAGACCGGTGGTCGGCTCGTCCAGGAACAGGACCTCCGGGCGGCCGACCAGGCTGGCCGCGAGGTCGAGCCGGCGCCGCATGCCGCCGGAGTAGGTCTTGGCGTTGCGCTTTGCGGCGTCGGTGAGGTCGAACTGCTCGAGCAGGTCGTCCGCGCGCTGGTGGGCCTGCTTGCGGCCGGCGCCGAGCAGGCGGGCGATCAGCACGAGGTTGTCGTGGCCGCTGAGCTGTTCGTCGACGGCGGCGAACTGGCCGGTCAGGCCGATGCGGCTGCGGACCTCGTGGCCCTGCTTCGCGACGTCGAACCCTGCGACCCGCGCGTTGCCCGCGGACAGCGGCAGCATCGTGGTGAGGATGTTGACGAGCGTGGTCTTGCCGGCGCCGTTGTGGCCCAGGAGGCCGAGCACGGTGCCCTTCTTCGCGGTGACACTGACGCCGTCGAGAGCGTGCACGTCACCGAACTTCTTGCTCACCTCGGTGGCTTCGATCATGAGCTCACTCATCTGTCTCCCCCTTGAGTGCGCCGTGCAGGAAAAGGTCGACGATGGCCTCGGGTTCGGCGGTCGTCTGGCCGAAACCCGCACCCATCCGGTTCGTGAAGACGGCGCCGAGCAGCATCCGCGCCGCGAGGTCAGGGCTGACGCGCAGCTCCTCCTCGCCGAACAGGCCCGCGACGGCCTCGGACAGCTGCTGCATGCCGATCGGCGGTCCCTTGTGCTTCTTCTGTTCCTCGTCGTGCGGCTGGTAGCCGGTCTCGCGCAACGTGCCGATGAGGCCCCACATGCGGTCGAGGTATCCGCTGAACGTGGCGACGCCCGAGGTCAGCCGTTCCGCCAATGGCACGTCCGTGGGGATCGCTTCGAGGCGGGCGACCTCTTCGTCTGAGCGCAACGCGCGTTGGACGCACGAGTCGAGCAGCTCCGCCTTGTCCTTGAAGACGCGGAAGACCGTGCCTTCCGCGATGCCGGCCGCCGCGGCGATCTGGCTGGTGGTGACGTTCGCGCCGGCCATCACGACGAGCGGCAGCGTGGCCTGGACGATCGCTTCACGGCGGTCTTCCGGGCTCATCGCGGGGGCGCGGCGGCGGCGTGGTTCCTCTGACACGCCTGCAACTGTATGAGTGAGCACTCACTCATGTCAATGAGTGGGCGCTCACTCACTCGCTTCGGCTCGAGCGTCGCTCTAGCACACACCCCCGACAATTTCGCCGTTCGAGGTCGTTCAAGATCCCGACCTGTCCACAACCCGCGAGTAATCCACAGATCCCCGTCCCCTCCACTCCCGCCGGCCCCTCCAGGAGCAACCTGAACCAGCAACCCCACGACCCTGGAGGCAAAACCCGATGTCCTGGAATTCCACGGTGGTCACCGTCGTTGGTCAGGTGGCGAGTGAGATCTCGTACCGCTTCGGCGACGACGGCAAGACGAACGCCTTCTTCCACATCAACTCGACCGAGCGCCGCTACAACACCTCGATCGGCGACTGGGAGGACGGCGAGACCCTCTGGCTGGGGGTCTCCTGCTGGCGCAAGCTCGCGGACAGCGTGAAAACCGCGCTGTCCAAAGGTGATCCCGTGATCGTCCAGGGCAAGCTGCGCATGCGGCACTACGAGAAGGACGACGTGAAGAAGACCGCGTTCAACCTGGACGCGCTCCACGTCGGGCTGGATCTGAGCCGGGTGCAGTCACTGGGCTCCGCTCCCGTCGTTGAACCGCGGGCGAGTGAGGATCTCGCCGGGGAACCCGTGCCGTTTTGATCTTGCGCCCTTCGGGGCAACCGTGCGCGGGACTTCTTCGATCTCACCCGATCCGGATGTGCTGCCGGTGAAGATGTACGCACTGCGAACCAAGAAGGAGGGAAGCTCGTAGATCGGGGCCGCTGAGGACCGATCGCCGAGAGTCGTTCACGTTCGAACGGAACGGGCTGGTCACCGACTCGCGTGACGCTCGATCCGGGGGCGGACACGTGCTTGTCGGCGACCGAGGTCAGGAGCCTCTGAGCACCGCTCTACGATCGCCGCCATGGCCGAGTTCATCTACACCATGAAAAAGGTGCGCAAGGCGCACGGTGACAAGGTCATCCTCGATGACGTCACGATCATGTTCTACCCCGGCGCGAAGATCGGTGTGGTCGGTCCCAACGGCGCCGGCAAGTCGAGCGTGCTCAAGATCATGGCGGGGTTGGACCAGCCCAACAACGGCGAGGCGTACCTGTCCCCCGGTTACACCGTGGGCATCCTGCAGCAGGAGCCGCCGCTCAACGAGGAGAAGACCGTCCTCGGCAACGTCCAGGAGGGCCTGGGCGAGATCAAGGTGAAGCTCGACCGCTTCAACGAGATCGCCGAGCTGATGGCGACCGACTACTCCGACGAGCTGATGGAGGAGATGGGCAAGCTCCAGGAGGAGCTCGACCACGCCGACGCGTGGGACCTCGACTCCCAGCTGGAGCAGGCGATGGACGCCCTGCGCTGCCCGCCCCCGGACGCCGACGTCACCAAGCTCTCCGGTGGTGAGCGCCGCCGCGTCGCGCTGTGCAAGCTGCTGCTGAGCAAGCCCGACCTGCTGCTGCTCGACGAGCCCACCAACCACCTGGACGCGGAGAGCGTCCTGTGGCTGGAGCAGCACCTCGCGCAGTACAGCGGCGCCGTGCTCGCCGTCACCCACGACCGGTACTTCCTGGACAACCTCGCCGAGTGGATCCTCGAGATCGACCGCGGCCGGACCCACCCGTACGAGGGCAACTACTCCACCTACCTGGAGAAGAAGGCCGAGCGGCTGGCCGTCCAGGGCAAGAAGGACCAGAAGCTGCAGAAGCGCCTCAAGGACGAGCTGGACTGGGTGCGCTCCGGCGCCAAGGCCCGCCAGGCCAAGTCCAAGGCGCGTCTCGACCGCTACGAGGAGATGGCGGCCGAGGCGGAGAAGACGCGCAAGCTCGACTTCGAGGAGATCCAGATCCCGCCGGGCCCGCGTCTGGGCAACGTCGTGGTCGAGGTCGACAAGCTGAAGAAGGGCTTCGGCGACCGCGTGCTGATCGACGGGCTGTCGTTCACCTTGCCGCGCAACGGCATCGTGGGCGTCATCGGTCCGAACGGTGTCGGCAAGACGACGCTGTTCAAGACGATCGTCGGCCTCGAGAAGCCGGACGCCGGCGACGTGAAGGTCGGCGAGACGGTGCTGCTGTCGTACGTCGACCAGAACCGCGGCGGCATCGACCCGAAGAAGAACGTGTGGGAGGTCGTGTCCGGCGGGCTCGACTACATCCACGTCGGCAACGTCGAGATGCCCTCGCGCGCGTACGTCAGCGCGTTCGGCTTCAAGGGCCCGGACCAGCAGAAGCCCGCGGGCGTGCTGTCCGGTGGTGAGCGCAACCGCCTGAACCTCGCGCTCACGCTGAAGCTCGGCGGCAACCTGATCCTGCTGGACGAGCCGACGAACGACCTGGACGTCGAGACCCTGGGCTCGCTGGAGAACGCTCTTGAGCAGTTCCCCGGCTGTGCCGTCGTGATCTCGCACGACCGGTGGTTCCTCGACCGCGTCGCCACGCACATCCTCGCGTGGGAGGGCACGGACGAGGACCCGTCGAAGTGGTACTGGTTCGAGGGCAACTTCGAGGGCTACGAGAAGAACAAGCTCGAGCGTCTGGGCGCCGAGGCGGCCCGGCCGCACCGTGTCACCTACCGCAAGCTGACACGGGACTGAGAGGGCAACGGCGACGTCGTGGCGGCGAGGGGCGAGACGCAGGCGAACGTCGAGGTGGGCACGCTGGTCGTGCCCGCCTGGCGGCTGCGTTGGCGGGCACCGGAGCTCGCTCTGGTGCTCGGTGAGCGCGCACTCGCGCTCGCCTCCGCCCGTCACGACGAAGCCGAACGGCTCCGCGCCGAGGCGTTGGTGGTCTTCGCGGGCAACCGCGTGGGCCGCGGCGTCCGCATCGCCGACCGGGCGATCGACGCCCTGAAGGCGGCCGAGGCCGCCGGCGAGTACGAGACCGCGTGGCTGCTGCGGGTGGAGCTCGCCGCGTGCGCGCGGTCCGTGGGCGCACCGCTCACGGGCTTCGCCGCGGTGACGCCCGTGCTCGAAGCCCCGGACGTGCCGGCCGAACTGCGGGCCTCGGCCCTGGTGCAGGCCAGCGAGTGCCTCGTCACGGTCGGCCGCGGCGACGAGCCCACGCGAGCGCTCGCGGAAGCCGACCAGCTCTACGTCGCCGACACGACGCTCGACGACGACACCCGTCTGCTGCTGCGCGGCCTGATCCGCGCGGTGCAGGCAGCCCAGCACCGCCGGTGGGGCGACATCGCCGCGGCGATCGGTGCCGCGCGCGAAGGTCTCGACCTGCTCGGCAGGTTCGCCGACCCGTTGGCGGACAGCGGCCAGGGCATGGGCCGCCTCACGCTCGAACTGGTGCTCGCGCTGATGGACGCGAACCGCCTGCTCGACGCGAGCGAGGTGGGCGCCCCGCTGCTCGACCGCCCGGTGCGCGCCCCGTCCGCTTCCACCTCCGGCTGGCTGCGCCTGGCGCTCGCGACCCGAGTGCACCTGCCCGCGGGCCGAGTCGTGCTCGCCCGCGAAATGCTGCGCGACGCCGCGGCCAGCGCCGAACGCCACCAGCTCGACACGCTGCTGGCCGAAAGCCTGCTGGCGCTGGCGCACGTGCACGAGGTGTCCGGCGAACTGGCCGACGCGCTGACGAACCTGCGCTCCGCCCACGCCGCCGAGCGCCGCAGAGCCCGCGCCGTCTACGCGGTGCGAGCCAGACTCGCCGCCGAGTTCTCCGGTGTCCACCGGCAACCGGCCGACCTGCACCAGCAGCTGGCGAGCCTGCTCCGCCCGTTCGACGGCATGCAGATGGTGGCCGACGGCGTCCTGTCCGCCGCCCTGAAACAACAGCTCCGCACGTGGCGCCCGGTCCAGGTGCGCAAGGGCGACGGCCTGAAGGTCAAGCGCGTGCGCAGAGCTGCCGAAGACATGACCGTGGAGGGTTTGTCCGCGGCACGCCAGCACGCCGCCGACCGGTGGCGCATGGTCCAGCCGTTCGGCGAACCCGACGACAAAACCCCGGAACCCTTGGAACCCCCACCCTCACCCGTGCCTTCTTCCGACCGCACAGTCCCGGCTTCAGGTCTGATCGCCTCCGCAGGCGCCATGGTGAGCGGCCGCCGCCGCGCAGCCCGAGTGGCCGCAGGCGAAATCGACGAGGACCAGCCGACCACCCAGCCCGAGTCTCCCTCGCCGGAGCCGCAGCCCCAGCAGCTGACGCCGGACCAGGAACGCAAGCGCAAGGTCGAAGAACAGCTCATGGAGCTGCAGCGCGAGGCGCGCCGCCAGATCGAGGCGGAACGCCAGGCCCGCGCCGACCAACGCGCCCAAGCAGAACGCGAAGCAGCCGAAGAAGCAGCCCGCCAGGAAGCAGCCCGCCAGGAAGCAGCCCGCCAGGAAGCCGCGCGCCAGGAGGCCGAGCGCCAAGAAGCGGCTCGCCTGGAGGCCGAGCGCCAAGAACTGGCCCGCCAAGAACTGGCCCGCCAAGAGGCGGCTCGTCAGGAAGCTGCGCGCCAAGAGGCAGCCCGCCAAGAAGCCGAGCGCCAGGAAGCCGCCCGCCAGGCCGCAGAACGCGACGCCGCCGCCCGTGAGGAAGCGGCCCGCAGGGAAGCCGCGGCCCGCGAGGAGTCCGCCAGGGCCCAGCCGGAAAGCGTCCTCGACATGCTCAAGGCCCAAGGCCTGCGAGCAGGCGGCCGCCGCCGAGCCCCGGACGCCGAGTCCGCCTCCGAAACCCCGTCGTGGCGCGTGGAACCCCCGACCCACCTGCGCCAGGACGACGAGGCGAACACCCAGGAACCCCAAGCGCCACAAACCTATTTCGGCGCCCAGGGCACCCCGGACTACCTCCCCGACCCGAGCACCCCGGACGGCCCGTCCCGCTCGGGCCTGTCCGCGGCGTTCGCGCGCCCTCCGGCGGCCCCGGACTTCGGCCCCCACCTGGACGACCCGACCCCGGCCTACCCGCTCCAGACCCCGGCCGCCGGCTTCCCGGCTACCCGAGCCGACACCGACGAGCGCACGCTCCCCGAGCGCGACTACACCGCCCTCAACTTCAACACCGCGCAGTGGTCGACGGCGTCCATCCCGTCCCCAGACCCCGCAGAACACCCGGACCCGGCCCAACCAACCCCGAACCCGGAGCCGGACAAGGAACGCCAGCCGCTCCCGCCGATCCCAGATCCGGTCCCGTCGGTGCCGACCCCCGACGAGATCCCGCAACCTCCAGAGCCAGACCTGCTCTCGAGCACCTTCCTGAGCTCCGCGGACGTGGAGCAGGAGGACGACACCTCGAGCCTGCCCACAACCCCGGTCCAGCTGAACCCGCCTCAGGACCAGCCGAGCACGCAGCCCGGCTCCGCCGCGCAGCCGAGCTTCGGCACGCAGACCAGCTTCGGCACGCAGCCGACGTTCGGTACGCAGACGAACTTCGGCACCCAACCGACGTTCGGTACACAGACGAACTTCGGCACCCAGCCCACCTTCGGCACGCAAGCGGGCTTCGGCGCCGAACCGAACCCGCCCGCCGACACCTCTCAGCCCGAGCAGCGCCCCCTGCCAGATCCAGCCGGCTGGGCGAACTTCGAGATCAGCCCGGACTTCGACGTCGACCCCATCGTGAGGATGTCGACGGGCCCGGCCACCGAACCCGACCAGCCGGACCTGTCGATCTCGGCCGACCCGACCGCGCCGGCAGGTGCGGCCGCGGACGCCGGTGCCGGCTCAGCCACGCCTGCCGACAGCATCGGCTCAGGGTCGACCATGTCCGCCGACTACGACAGCGGTCCTGGCTTTGGCACGGGCTACGGCTTCGGCGCTGCGCCTGCGGCCGGATCCGACTCGGCCACCGAGTCCGACTCGGCCCCGCAGTACGACTTCTTCGCCACGGAGCCCGAGCCGGCGACCCAGCCAGACGCCGCTGCTCAGTTCGCCACGCCGGGGACCGAAACCTCCGAGACCGATGCCGCAACGCCGACCGGTGCGGAGCAGCCGGCCGAGGCCAATGATGAGCCCGGCAGCCGGACTGGCCGCCCGAGCAGCCGCCGCAAGCCGAGCGACCTGAGCCTCGCCGACCTGCTCGCGGAAGCGCTCGTCGCCTACGAGACCGGGCGCCGCTCCGACGAGGAGCAGTTCGAAGCCGCTGACCTCGCCACCCAGGAGTGGTCAACGGCCGAAGGCGCCCGACCCGACACGGCAGACCAGCCCCTCCCCACCCAACGGCCGGCCGAACCCGAGCGACTGTCCAGTCCGGACCCGCTCTTCAACCCCGGCCAGCCGTTCGGTGCACAGCAGACGCCGGAGCCGACCGCCGAAGTCTCGTCCAGCACCGACTCGTTCCTTCGGGTTGGGGAGTCGTCCCCAACCGGATCAGACGCCGGGGCTCGGTCAGAGGTGTTCGGTTCGCCGCGGGCGACGTCCGAACCGGAAGCGAAGCCTTCGGACTCCTACTTCCTCCCGGACCAGCCCTTCACCCCAGCGCAGCCCGCTGCGGAACCGTCGAGTCCCTTCGGGCAGGAGCCGCTGAGCCCGTTCGGGCAGGACCAGCCGACACCGTTCGGACAGGAGCCGTCGATCCCCTTCGGGCAGGACCAGCCGGCTCGCACGTCCGCGGAGACTCCGGAGGAGAGAACCGGTCCGATCGCCCCCGTGGGCACCGCGCCGGACAGCGAGACCACCGGGCCCATCCGTCCCGTCCGGCCGGACGGTCCCCCCGGCTGGACGTTACCGGGCGTGTGATGGTGGCCAGCGCCACACCTCAAGCCTTGCCCAACCCGCCAAGTCTCGCCCAGCCCGCCCGCGGGAGCACCCGCCGCGGGCGGCGGGTGCGGCAGGTGCGCCGCTCAGCGGTTGCGCACCCCGGAACCGACCCGGGAGTCAACCGGAGCCCGTGCTGCGAAATGCCTTGCTGCCACTGATGATGTGACTCGATTCAGCCCACGATTCAGTGGTCCGACAGTGCCCCTCCCGTTGCCGGTGACGGCCGCCACCCCATCTAGGGTGGGGGCGGACCCGGCACACAGAGGTGCCGGATAGCGTGGAGTCGCCTGAAGATGACCTCGACTGGAGCCCCGACCCGAACCGACGACGCCTCCGCGGCCCCGACCGCGGACGGTGGAAGTCGACCGGCCAGTCCTGAGCAGGTCCGTGACGAGCTGATCGAACGGGCCGCCGCCAATGCCCCCGAACTCGCTGATCTGATCCGCCTCTTCTACCGGCACGTGCCCGCCGAGGAAGTCAACGACGACGACCCGGTGGACCTGGTCGGAGCGGTGCGGTCGAACTACCAGCTCGCCGAGAGCCGCGTTCCCGGACGCGCCGCGGTGCGCATCCTGAACCCGACACGGGCCACTGATGGGTGGCAGTGTCCGGTCACGGTGGTTCAGGTCGTCACGGACGACATGCCGTACCTCGTCGACTCGGTCGCGTCCGAGCTCACGCGTGGTGGCGTGCAGGTGCAGCGAGTTGTGCACCCGATCGTCGTCGTGCGGCGCGACCCGGTGACGGGTGAGCGCACCGAGGTGCTGCCCACGGCAGACCCGGCCGATCCGCCTGCCGACGCGCTGGCGGAGTCGTGGATGAACATCGAGGTCGACCTCATCACGGACGCCGATCGGGCGCGTGAGCTGGAGACCCGGCTGCTGACGGTGCTCAACGACGTCCGCGAGGTCGTCGAGGACACCGACCGCATGATCACCACGGCTGCGCAGCTCGCCGAGGAGCTCGAGAAGGACTCGTCCGAGGCCACCACGGACGCCGCGAAGCTCCTCAAGTGGCTTGCGGACGGGCACTTCACGTTCATGGGCTACCGGCAGTACGAGCTGGTGCGGGAGGACGGCGAGCCCGCGCTGCGGGCCGTGCTCGCGAGCGGGCTGGGTGTTCTCAGGCAAGACAGCCTCGCGGCGCGCAGCCTCACGGCGGGCCCGGACAACGGCGCGCAGGCGCTCAGCCCCGAGCTGCTCGTGCTGACCCAGGCGAGCGCCCAGAGCAGCGTGCACCGCAGCGTCTACCCCTACTACGTGGGCGTGAAGACGTTCGACGCCGAGGGCAACGTCTCCGGCGAGCACCGGTTCCTGGGCATCTTCAGCACCACGGCGCTGCACGAGGACGTGCTCGACATCCCGGTGATCGAGCGCCGGGTGCGCGACGTGATCCACCGCGCCGGCTTCCCGCTGCAGTCCTACTCGGGGCAGCGGATGCTCGAGGTGATCCAGAACTACCCGCGCACCGAGCTGTTCTCGGTCGACGGCGAGACGCTGTACCAGACCACGACGGGCGTCATCGCTCTCGCGGAACGGCGCAGGCTGCGGCTGTTCCTGCGTCGCGATCCGTACGGCCGCTTCTTCTCGTGCCTGGTCTACCTGCCGCGCGACCGCTACACGACGACGAGCCGCCTCGCGATGCAGGAGGTGCTGCTCGCCGAGCTCGGCGGCCTGAACCTCGAGTACAGCGCGCGGATCGGCGAGTCGGCGCTGGCTCGCGTGCACTTCATGGTGCACACCGACCCGGCGCGCACGCTCGACCCCGACACGAACGCGATCCAGCAGAAGCTCGCCGAGGCCGTCCGCAGCTGGGACGACCGCATGGTCGAGGCCGTCGTCGGCGACAGCGGTGAGCTGGGTGCCGAGTCGGCCACCGAGCAGGGCCAGCGGTTCGCCTCGGTGTTCCCGGAGGCCTACAAGGAGGACTTCCCGGCGAGCACCGGTCTCGGGGACTTCCGCCGCATCGAGGCGCTCGCCGAGGGCGACCTCGACATGGTCTTCTACGTGCCCGAGGACGCCGAACCGGGGGAGCGGCGCTTCAAGCTGTTCCTGACCGGCGACGGCATCACGCTGTCCGACGTGCTGCCGATGCTGCAGCGCATGGGCGTGATCGTGGTCGACGAGCGGCCGTACGAGATCACTCGCGAAGACGGCGTGCAGTGCTGGATCTACGACTTCGGCCTGCGCATCGACCAGAAGTCTCTCGATCAGCTGTCCGAGTCCGACCTCGAGAACGTGCGCGTGCGGTTCCAGGACGCGTTCGCCGCCGTCTGGCGCGGTGAGGCCGAGGTCGACCGGTTCAACTCGCTGGTGCTGCGGGCCGGGCTCACCTGGCAGCAGGCCGCGATGCTGCGCGCGTACGCGAAGTACCTGCGGCAGGCGGGTACGCCGTACTCGCAGGACTACATCGAGGACGCGGTGCTCGGCCACACGAGCGTCGCGATCGCGCTGGTGGCGCTGTTCGAGTCCCGGTTCGACCCGCGGCTCGACGACGCCACGCGCGCCGACCGCACCGAGACCATGGTCGTCGAGACCGGCAAGCTGATCGACGACGTGACGAGCCTCGACGCGGACCGGATCCTGCGCAGCCTGCTCACGCTGATCAACGCCACGCTGCGGACGAACTACTTCTTCCGCGACGCCAACGGCAACGCGCGGCCGTACCTGTCGGTCAAGCTCGACCCGCAGGCGATCCCCGACCTGCCGGCGCCGCGGCCGAAGTTCGAGATCTTCGTGTACTCGCCGCGGATCGAGGGCGTGCACCTGCGCTTCGGCTCCGTCGCGCGTGGTGGTCTGCGCTGGTCCGACCGTCGCGAGGACTTCCGCACGGAGATCCTCGGCCTGGTCAAGGCGCAGGCTGTCAAGAACGCGGTGATCGTGCCGGTCGGCGCCAAGGGCGGGTTCGTCGTCAAGCGCCCGATCCCGGCGACCGGCGACCCCGGCATCGACCGCGAGAACTTCATGTCCGAGGGCATCGCCTGCTACAAGATGTTCATCTCCGGCCTGCTCGACCTCACCGACAACCTGATCAACAACGAGGTCGTGCCCGCGCCGCAGGTCGTGCGCTACGACGGCAACGACACCTACCTGGTCGTCGCCGCGGACAAGGGCACCGCGACGTTCTCGGACATCGCGAACGGTGTGTCGCAGAGCTACGGCTTCTGGCTGGGCGACGCGTTCGCCTCCGGTGGCTCGATCGGCTACGACCACAAGGCCATGGGCATCACGGCCAAGGGCGCGTGGGAGAGCGTGAAGCGCTCGTTCCGCGAGCTCGGTGTGGACACGCAGTCCGAGGAGTTCACCGTCGTCGGCATCGGCGACATGTCCGGTGACGTGTTCGGCAACGGCATGATGCTGTCCGAGCACATCCGCCTCGTGGCCGCGTTCGACCACCGGCACATCTTCATCGACCCGAACCCGGTCGCCGCGACGTCGTTCGCCGAGCGCGTGCGGCTGTTCAACGTGCCGCGCTCGTCGTGGGACGACTACGACCGCTCGCTGATCAGCGAGGGCGGTGGCATCTTCCCGTTGACCGCGAAGTCGATCCCGCTGAGCGAGCAGGCCCGCGTCGCGCTCGGGCTGCCGGAGGGCGTCGAGAAGCTGTCGCCGCCGGAGCTGAAGAAGGCCATCCTGCTCGCGCCGGTCGACCTGCTCTGGAACGGCGGCATCGGCACCTACGTCAAGGCGTCGACCGAGTCGCACGCCGACGTCGGCGACAAGGCCAACGACGCGATCCGCGTCAACGGGGCCGACCTGCGGGTCAAGGTCATCGGTGAGGGCGGCAACCTGGGCCTGACCCAGCGCGGCCGCATCGAGTTCGCGCGCACCGGCGGCAAGGTCAACACCGACGCGCTCGACAACTCCGCCGGCGTCGACTGCTCCGACCACGAGGTCAACATCAAGATCCTGCTCGACCAGCTGTGCCGCGAAGGGGCGGTGGAGCAGCAGCAGCGCAACGAGGTCCTCGCCGAGATGACCGACGAGGTCGGCGAGCTCGTGCTGGCCGACAACTACTCGCAGAACAACGTCCTCGGCGTCAGCCGGGCGCACGCCGCTCCGATGTTGTCGGTGCACGCGCGTCTCACGGCCGACCTCGAGGCGCGCGGCGCGCTCAACCGCAAGCTGGAGGCGCTGCCGAGCGTCGCGGAGTTCAAGGCGCTGGAGAAGAACGGCGAGGGCCTCACGTCGCCGGAGCTTGCCACGCTGCTCGCCTTCACGAAGCTCACGCTGAAGGAAGAGCTGCTGCAGAGCGACATCCCGACGATCGACACGTTCACCCGCAAGCTCCCGGACTACTTCCCGAGCCTGCTGCGCGAACGGTTCGGCGCGGCCATCCCGAACCACCCGCTGGCCCGCCAGATCATCACGACAGTCGTGGTGAACGAGGTGGTCGACGGTGGCGGCATCTCCTACGCCTTCCGCCTGGCCGAGGAGATGAGCGCGTCGGCGACCGACGCGGTCCGCGCCTACGCCGTCGTCACCCAGGTCTTCGACCTGCCGTCGATCTGGCGCGAGATCGAGGCGCTGGACAACGTGGTGCCGACGGAGGTCCAGGACAACATGGTCCTGGAGACTCGCCGCCTGCTGGACCGCGCGTCCCGCTGGCTGCTCTCCAACCGCCCGCAGCCGCTCGCCGTGGGCTCGACGATCAACCGCTTCCGCGGCGTGGTCGACGAGCTCAGCCCCTTCGCCCTGGACCTGTTGCAGGGCAAGGAGTACGGCGTGGTCGCCGGCAAGGCGGACAGGTTCGTGGAGCAGGGCGTCCCGGCAGAGCTCGCCCGCAAGGTCGCCGCGCTGCTCTACATGTACGGCCTGCTCGACGTCACCGAGATCGCCGAGCTGGCCGAACGCGAGATCGGCCCGGCCGGCGGCATGGGCCCGGAGCACTCGCACCGGGAGACCGCCGAGCTGTACTTCGCGCTGTCCGACCACCTCGACATCGACCACATGCTGGACTCGGTGACGAGCCTGGAACGCGGCAACCGCTGGCACGCCCTGGCCCGCCTGGCTCTCCGCGACGACTTCTACTCGTCGCTGCGGGCCATCACCCTCGACGTGCTGAGGGCGAGCGACCTGGGCGACACGGCGAGCGAGAAGATCGCCAAGTGGGAGCAGGCCAACGCCTCCCGCCTGGCCCGCTCCCGCGGCGCGCTGGACGAGATCAACCGAGTCCACCAACTGGACCTGGCCACCCTGTCCGTCGCCGCCCGTCAGGTGCGGAGCATGGTCCGCTAGTACGCGGAGCTGGAGCAGGTCAGACGACCTGCTCCAGCTCTTCGCGTTGACCGATCGCGCGACGCAGCCAGTGCCGCCCGACCACGAGCAGCAACGCCACGCCGACCGCCGCGACCGTGCCGACCGCGGACCCCAGCCACAGGCCGAGCGTGTCCATGCCGTCGGCGGGCGAGGGGATGTCGGCGAACGTGACGTAGACGAACAGCCAGGCGAGCACCACGGCTCCGGCGGCGACGGCGGCGATCGCGATGTTCGTCCACCTGAGCGCGCCGGACTCGAACACGGTGTCCTTGCCCGCTCGGTGCAGCATTCCGCCCAACGCCACCGCAAGGAGTTGGAGGCACGCGACGAAGACGATCGCGGAGGTCACGAACGGCACCCGCACGGACTCGTAGGGCGGGAAGAGCGCGACCTCGTCTGCAGCGGTCGTCGGGATCACCACGACCTGCGCGAACAGCCCGCCGAGGAACGCGATGGCGAGCAGGGCCTGCAAGAAGATCACCGATGCGCGAGACATAGATCGAGTATCGAGAGCTGGCTATCGACTTTCAATCGGCTGGGCGTGGAGATCCTGTGAAGGTTCAGCCAGTCCACGACTCGCTCGCCGGCGCCCCGCCCGAGTTGTCCACAGGATTTCGGGCGAGCCGGGAACCGAAATCGCCTTTTGTTCGTTGCGTCAGGAGGAAAACGCGCGGGGGAGCGTGTGTGCACAGCGGCGACCGAGTCGGTGCTGCTGAAACCACACCTCTGTCTCTGCTCGGCGCGGCGCCTGTACCGGAACCGGGTGCCGCTGTACCGGAACCGGGTGCGCTATACCGGAACCGGGTGCGGCCAATCCGAGTGGGACTCGCTCGTATCGGGCGCATGGCGCTGGGTAGGGTCCCTGCATGGGTGTCTTCGTCACTGGTGTCCGGCCGCGATGGTCGGACATGGATGCGTTCGGTCACGTCAACCACGCGAACACGGTGACGTTGCTGGAAGAGGCCCGGATCGAGCTGCTGTTCACCGAGGCTGCCCGCCACGGGGTGAAGGAGATGGCCGAGGGGATGGTCGTGGCGAAGCTCTTCGTCGACTACCTCGCGCCGATCGTGTTCACCGGCGAGGACATCGTCGTCGAGATGTCGGTGCGGGAGCTCAAGTCCGCGTCGTTCACGCTCGACTACGTGGTGCGCGGCAGCCGGGAGGCGGACAGTTCGGTGGTCACCAGGGCGGAGACGCTCATGGTGCCCTACAACGTGACGACCGCGCGGCCACGTCGCCTCACCGACGCCGAGCGCGACTTTCTCGCCGGGTGGCGGGCAGGGGGTAATGGTGCCTGAACTGGTGTTGGCCGACGCGGCCGAAAGAGACGACCTCGGGGCGTTCGCCGCGCGTGCGGTGCGGCTGGACGCGCAGTCCGTCGTGCGGCTGCGCAACCGCAACGAGGAGCTGCTGGACGCGTGGGTGGCCACGCCGTTCGACACGTTGGCCACGCGAACCGTTGCGGGACAGGCGAATCCGGCCGACGTCACGGTGTCGGGCTCGGAGCTGCTGACGGGGCTTGCGGTCATGCGCGACGAACGCATCGACCCCGGACCGGCCAAGGACCTGATGTGGCGCTCGGCCCTGCCGCCCTGGGAGGGCTGGCTCCTGGTCGACCGGCTGCCCGTCGAGGTCGTGGCGAAGCTCGCCGACGAAGGCGTTGCCGTGGCACGGGAGAACACCGGGCCGCAAGGCACTCCGCCCGCTTCGCTGCTCGACCAGACGGTGCTCACGGTCAGCGGGTCCGGGTTGGACGTGAAGATCCCGCTGCGGTGCCTGTTCGCGTTGTCGGGCATGGGTTTTCTCGGCGACGACGGCGAGGTGCGGGTGACCGCGACCGACTCGTGGCTGCGGATCGACGCCAAGTTCGGCGCGGTGGTCCGGCGGCGGCACTCGATGCTGCCGTTGATCGTCTGAAGTAGAGCGGACGCACGTGGCACGATGTCGCGCGTGCCCGCCGAAACGCACGAAACACACGAGGAGACCGAGTACCGCGTCTCGACGCTGGAGCTCTTCTTCGACCTGGTTTTCGTCTTCACGATCACGCAGCTGACGAAGACCCTGGCGGACGACACGTCGCCGCTCGGGTTCGCGCAGGTCGTGATCATGCTGTTCGTGATCCTGTGGATGTACTTCGGGTACGTCTGGCTCACGAACGCCGTGCCGCCCAACACCACGGTGCGGCGGTTGCTGCTCATGGCCGGCATGGGCGGGTTCCTGGTCATCGCGCTGGCGATCCCCAACGCGTTCGGCGCCGCCGGGGCCGCGTTCGGGGTCGGCTACCTGATCGTGAACCTCGTGCACTCCGGGCTGTTCATCTCGGCGGCCGGGCCCGGCAGCGCGGCGGCCATGGCGCGGCTGGCGCCGTTCAACCTCGGGTCCGCGGGCCTGGTCTTCGTGGGCGGGTTCCTGCCCAGCACCTGGCGGGCCGTCGCGTGGATCGCGGCGGTGCTGCTCATGATCCTGTCGCCGTACGTCAACCGGCGGCACGGGGAGTTCCAGATCAGGCCGGCCCACTTCGTCGAGCGGCACGGGCTGGTGGTGATCATCGCGATCGGCGAGTCGATCATCGCGATCGGCGTCGGTGCGGCCGGGCTGCCGCTCAACCTGCAGCTCGTGGTGGCGGCGCTGCTGGGCCTGGCGCTCGCCTACCAGCTGTGGTGGTGCCACTTCGGCGGGGAGCAGGACCTCAAAGCCGAGCACAGCCTCGCGGCGATGACCCCGGCGGACCGGGCACGCGCGGCGCTCTCGGCGTTCGGCTTCGCGCACGCGCCGATCCTGCTCGGCGTCGTCGTGGTGTGCGTCGGGGTGAAGAAGACCATCGGGCACGCCACCGAGCACCTGTACCTCAGCGGGGCGCTGGCGCTCGGAGGCGGCGCCGCGCTCTTCCTCGCCGGGCAGATCTACTTCCGCTATCGGATGAAGATCGGCGCCAACCGGTTCAGGATCATCGCCGCCGTCGCCGCGCTCGCGACCGTCCCGGTGGGGCTGTGGCTGGCCATCGCCCAGGTCGCGGCCCTGGTGGCCGTGTTCGGCGCGCTGCTCGCCTTGGAAGGCAAGCAGCGCGCCTGAAGACTCAGACCAGCCAGACGGCCGTGTCGGGCGGCAGCTGGTCGCCGTCCATCGGACCGGACGACAGCAGCACCTGACCAGGAGGCAGCGGCACGGACGCACCGGACGTGTTCAGCGCGCAGATCAGCCCGCCACCCTTGCGCCGGAACGCGAAGCAGCCGGCCGGAGCGCCGTACCACTCGAGCTCGTCACCGCCGAACGCCGCGTTGGACTTCCGGTGCTCCAGCGCCTCCCGGTACAGGGACAGCATGGAACCCGGGTCTTCCAGCTGGGCCTCCGCCGTGAGGTGGTCCCACTCGTTCGGCTGCGGCAGCCACGTGTTGACGGCCGTCGAGAACCCGAACGGCGGCGAGGTGCCCTCCCACGGGATCGGCACGCGGCAGCCGTCGCGCCCGCGCTCGGTGTGGCCGGAACGCTCCCAGGTCGGGTCCTGCAGGGCCCAGTCCGGCAGCTCCACGTTCGGCAGGCCGAGCTCTTCGCCGTTGTAGAGGTAGATCACGCCCGGCAGCGCCAGTTCGACCAGCGTCATCGCGCGGGCCCGCTGCTCGCCCAGCGCACCGCCGCCGTAGCGCGTCACGTGCCGCACGACGTCGTGGTTGGACAACGTCCACGTGGCGGACGTGCCGGCCAACGCGACCGCGCCCAGCGAGTGCTCGATCGCCGAACGGACGGCGTCGGCGTCGAAGTCGGCCTCGACCAGGCGGAAGTTGAAGCCCAGGTGCAGCTCGTCGGGACGGACGTACGCGGCGAAGCGCTCGTCGTCCTTCACCCAGATCTCGCCGACGGCCATGGTGCCGGGGTAGCCGTCCATGACCTTGCGGATCATCCGGTGGATCTCGTGCACGCCGTCGTTGTCGAACCGCGGGTCGTGCGCGTCGTCGGACAGCACGCCGGGGACCTGCTCGCGGATCTCCATGTCCGGCAGGCCCTCCGGCTTGGCCATGCCGTGCGCCACGTCGATGCGGAAGCCGTCGACGCCGCGGTCCAGCCAGAAGCGCAGCGTGTGCTCCAGGTCAGCCCTGACCTCGGGGTGGTCCCAGTTCAGGTCGGGCTGCTCTGGCGCGAACAGGTGCAGGTACCACTGGCCGTCGGGCACGCGGGTCCAGGCGGGGCCGCCGAAGACGGACACCCAGTTGTTCGGCGGCTGGGAGCCGTCGAAGCCGCGGCCCTCGCGGAAGATGTAGCGGGACCGCTCCATGCTGCCGGGACCGGCCTGCAGCGCCTCCTGGAACCACTCGTGCAGGTCGCTCGTGTGGTTCGGGACCAGGTCGACCGTCACGCGGATGTTGTGCTCGTGCGCGTCCGCCACCAGCCGGTCGAACGCGGCCAGGTCGCCGAACAGCGGGTCCACGTTGCGCGGGTCCGCCACGTCGTAGCCGTGGTCGGCCATGGGGGAGCGGTAGAACGGGGTGAGCCACAGGGCGTCGACACCGAGCAGTTCCAGGTAGCCGAGACGGGATCGGATGCCGTCGAGGTCGCCCACGCCGTCGCCGTTGGAGTCGGCGAAGGAACGCACGTACACCTGGTAGAAGACGGCGTCACGCCACCAGGCGGACTCTTCGGCGATCTCGGGAGTGAGGTCGGAGGATCGTCGCACGGGGGGTCATCCTGCCATTCGTCTCGCAGCGATTGGGCCCGATCGGGTGATGGGCGATCAAGACCAGCTGTTCATCAGACTGTTCGCGGCCATCTCCAGGTAGTCCCAGAGCTGCTTGCGGTGGGCCTCGGGAAGCCCGGCCTCGTCGACGGCGATCCGCATGCAGCGCAGCCACGCGTCGCGTTCGATCGGTCCGATCTTGAACGGCGCGTGCCGCATCCGCAGCCTCGGGTGGCCGCGGTTCTCCGAGTACGTGTGGGGGCCGCCCCAGTACTGCATCAGGAACAGCCGCAGGCGCTCCTCCGCAGGTCCGAGGTCCTCTTCCGGGTACAGGGGCAGGAGGACCTCGTCGGCCTTCACCTCTTTGTAGAAGCGCGCGACGATGCGGTGGAACGTCTCCTCGCCACCGACCTGTTCGAAGAAGCTCACGGGGTTGCCCACCCGACCATCCTGACTCACGCGAGCCACCGCGTGCAGGCCGCCCCGGTGATTGGCCGTCTCGAATGGGTGTTCGACGTCACTCGGCCGTCACTTGGCCGTGAAGCCTGCCTCTTCCAGAGCGGGCATGAGCTGCGCACGGAGGTTGCGCTGGACCGCCCACTGGCGGCCGGGCCGCGTTTTCACGATCACTCGCAGCGTGATGTTGTCCGGTGTGAACTTCTCCACACCGAGCACCTCGGGCTTGGCCGTGATGTCCGTCTTGACCGGCTCCAGCTCGGCCGCCTCGGCGACCTTGCGCTCCAGCACCTTGGTCGCCTCCGCGAGGTTCGCGCCGTAGCTCAGCGGCAGGTCGACGACCGCGACGGCGAAGCCCTGCGACGAGTTGCCGACGCGCAGGATCTCGCCGTTGCGGACGTACCAGACCGTGCCGCCGGTGTCCCGGATCGTCGTGGTGCGCAGCGCGACCGCCTCGACGGTGCCGGTGATCGACGGGCCGAGGTCCACGACGTCGCCCACGCCGTACTGGTCCTCCATCAGCATGAACATGCCGGACAGGAAGTCCTTCACCAGGTTCTGGGCGCCGAAACCGATGGCGACGCCCAGGATGCCCGCCGAGGTCAGGATCGGCGTGATGTTGATGCCCAGCACGAGCAGGATCTCCAGGAACGCGATTCCGAAGATCAGGATCGTGACGATGGACTTCAGCACCGAGCCGATGGTCTTGGCCCGCTGCTCACGGCGTTCGGAGATCAGGTTCCCGAGCGCCTGCGGAGCGCGTTCGCGCAACGGCTTGAGCAGGCCCGGCTTCTTGCCTTCCTTGCCGGGCGTGGTGATCCGGTCGATGACCTTGCGCAGCAGGGCCCTGATCACGAAGGCGGCGATCAGGATCACGACGATCTTGATCGCGCCCGCGAGGATCGTCGGCCCGTACTTGTCCATGAAGTTGACCGCCTCGGCGGCCTTGTTCGTGACGTCATCCACAGGACTGGTCTGCAGCACCTGGTCGTGCCCTCCTACAACTCCATGCCGGTGGCATTCGCGAGAAAAGTCAGCTGGTCCACGGCGAGAGCGACCGTCCGGCTGACCGACCTGCCCGCGTGACCGACCTCGGTCTCGCGCCTGATCAGCACGGGGTGCTTGGTCGGATCACTCGTCGAAGCGTGCTGCAACGCAGCGCACATCTTCCTGGCGTGGTTGGGATCCACGCGGGAGTCCGACTCGAACACCGTGAACAACACGGAAGGGTACTCAACGTCCGTTACCACTCGGTGATAAGGAGAGTAGGAGAGCAGCCAGCCCAGCTCCTCGGAAACGCTTGCGCTGCCGTATTCGTCGGCCCACAACCGTCCGAGCAGGAAGTTCTCGTAGCGCACCATGTCGAGCAGTGGCGCTGAGCACACCACGGCCGCGTAGAGCTCGGGGCGTTGCGTGAGAGCGGCACCGACGAGCAGGCCGCCGTTGGAGCCGCCCATGATCGCGAGCTGCTGCGGCGTGGTCCAGCCGTCGCGCACCAGACGTTCGGCGGCGGCGTGGAAGTCGTCGAACACGTTCTGCTTGTTGGCGCGCATGCCGGCGACGTGCCACTCCTCGCCTTCCTCGTCGCCTCCGCGCAACGACACGTGCACCCACACGCCGCCCGCTTCGACCCAGGCCAGCGTGGTCGCGCTGTAGCCGGGACCGCGGCCGATCGCGAAGCCGCCGTAGCCGGTGAGCAGCGCGGGACGTGGCAGCTCGGGCTTCTGTTCGCCGCTGACGACGAACATGCGGACCGTCGTGCCGTCCTTGGACGTGTACGCGATCTGCTGCGTCGTCACGGTCGGCAGCTCGACGCGTCCGGGCGCCGCTTCGTGCAGCACCGTCTCGCCGGTCGACGTGGAGAAGCGGAACACCGACTGCGGCGTCACGAAGTCCGTCCACCCGAACCACACCGTGTCCTGGTCGTGGTCGGTCGCCGTGTCCACGACGGACATGCCGTGCAACGAACCCGTGCCGGGCAGCGGGATCTCCTGCTTGTGCGCGCCCGATTCCGCGTCGTGCAGGTGCAGCTCGGACACCGCGTGCCGGGTGCGCAGGACGACCAGGTCGCCGTTCAGCCAGCGCACGCCGTCGAGCACCGAGTCCGGCTCCTCGCCGATGAGCTCGGTCCACTCGGTGGGGTTCGCGGGATCGGCGACGCACAGACGCTGCCGGGGCGCGTTGTGGTTGGTGTGCAGGTACAGCCTGCCGTCGGGGGCGACCGACGCCGAGCACTGCACGCCGGCCTCGGTCAGGATCACCGGCTTGAGCTCGCCGTCACCGTGCAGGTCCGCGATCCACACGGAATCGTGCTTCATCGTGCTGGGCGCGCCGCTCACGACCAGCCAGCGGCCGTCGTGCGAGACGTTCAGCGTGTAGTAGAAGGTGTGCGCCTGGCCGTCGCCGTGCACGTTGAGGTCCGTGTCCGGGTTCGTGCCCACGCGGTGGCGCCACACGCGGCGGTGGAACAGCTTCTCGTCCTCGGGCAGCAGCGCCGGGTCGAGCTGGCGCACGTAGTAGAACTCCTCGCCGCCGGGCAGCCAGCCGATGGCGGAGTAGCGGCACCGGTCGATCGGACCCTCGATGAGCTCGCCGGAGTCGACGTCGATGACGTGCAGCAGCGAGTGCTCGTTGCCGCCGATCGACACCTGGTAGGCGAGGCGCCGGCCTTCGAGGCTCGGGGACCAGCCGTCCAGCGTGGTCCTGCCGGACGGGTCGAGCGCGCTGACGTCGAGCAGCACGCGCTCGGTGCCGTCGACCTCGCGCACCATGACGACCGGGTGGTCCTGCTCCGGGCCGCGGCGGGTGAAGAACGCCCTGCCCGCGCGCCAGGACGGTGTGGACACCGACCCCGTGCGCATCAGGTCCTTCAGCCTGCCGCTGAGGCGTTCGCGACCGGGCATCGCGTCCAACCAGGAGCGTGCGAGCACGTCCTGGGCCTGCGACCACTCCTCGGTGCGCGGGTCGCTCGTGTCCTCGAGCCAGCGGTACGGGTCGGCGACGTCACGACCGTGAATCTGCTCGACGAGGTTTAGCCGCTCGGCGACCGGGTAGGAGATCGTCGCAGGCAGTGGTGTGGAAGGAGCCTCAGTCACCTTGTCAAGAGTAGCGGGCGATGAAAACCACTTCCGTTAGGGAGCTGGTTTACCCCAGGTTTGATCACACATCCATGACGCGTCACTTATCACACGTGATTTTTTGCTGGTAAGTGTGGTCTCCTATGGCTGAACCGGTGGAGGTGGTCGCGTGCCAGACCGACAACCGACCCCTATCGGCGCCTCGCTACCAGGCGAGACGGCGCCGACGGTCCCCCCATGCCGAAAACAGGCCGAGTTGCGGGCAGTGCCCGATGGGGATCGAGATGGGGGAGGTTCCGGTCCGACGCCGGCGGTTTTCCCCTGGGGAAGACGCAAAGTCCTGCTGCTGAACGCCACGTTCGAGCCGCTCACGGCCCTGTCGCTGCGCCGGGCGGTCGTGCTGGTGGTGTGCGGCAAAGCCGAAGTCGTGCACGGAGACGCTTCCGGGCTGGTGCTGCACTCGTCGAAGTCCGAGGTGCTCGTGCCGTCCGTGATCCGGCTGAGCACCTATGTTCGCGTGCCTTATCGCGGTCGCGTGCCGATGACCCGTGCCGGGCTCATGCACCGCGACCGTTATCGCTGCGCCTACTGCGGCGGGCGGGCCGAGACGATCGACCACGTCGTGCCGCGCTCACGTGGCGGACCTCACACCTGGACCAACTGCGTCGCGTGCTGCGCGAAGTGCAACCACCGCAAGGCGGACAAGCTGTTGTCCGAGCTGGGGTGGCGGCTGCGCGTCGTGCCCGCGGCGCCGCGTGGCCCGCACTGGCGGTTGCTCGCCGGGGTGGCCGAGGCTGATCCGCAGTGGTTGCCGTACCTGGGTGAACCGGCGGCCTGATCTTTCTGGCAGAGGTCAGGCCGCGAGGGAGAAGTCGTTCTGGCGGGCCGTGATGCGGACGCTGTCGTCGTGTGCCGTGATGCGCACCGAGTCGTCGTGCGCGGTGATGCGCACGGAGTCGTCCATCGTGATGCGGACCGAGTCGTCGTGAGCCGTGATGCGGACCGAGTCGTCGTGAGCCGTGATCCGGACCGAGTCCTCACGGGCAGTGATCCTGACGGAATCCTGCTGGGCGGTGATGCGGACGGAGTCCTCACGGGCAGTGATGCGCACCGAGTCGGACATGGTGATCCTGACCGAATCGCTCGCAGTGATGCGAACCGAGTCTGCCATCGTGATGCGCACCGAGTCCGAGGCAGTGATGCGCACCGAATCGGCCGCAGTGATCCGAACGGAGTCACTCGCCGTGATGCGAACGGAGTCACTTGCCGTGATACGCACTGAATCGTCCTTGTAGCTCGGAAGAGTGATGGACAGGGCCTGGGGGCGGGTCATGTTCAACATTTTGTGTCCTCCAGGACGCTCGGGGCGGCTGCGCAAGAGCCGTATAGGTGAAAAGCTAAGAGGTGGGTGTTCCGGGAACAAGACCCCAAACCGGCACCCGTTCGCATCCGACCGGGTGAGGCCTGACCGGGTGTAACCGCTGCGCCGCACGAGAGCACTCATTGCCTCTACTGGCCGGTATGGACACGCTCTGTAGCGTTCAAACTGGTGGAACGTGACGTGCGTCATACGCTTGGAAGCGTGCGCGGAGGCGGTTTTCGGGCACTCACCGCCGCGTGGGCGGTGTCGCTCGTCGGTGACGGCGTGCGCATCGTCGCGTTGCCGTTGTTCACCGCCGCGAACACTCGCAGTCCGCTCGCGGTGTCCGCTGTGGCCGTCGCGACAACTCTGCCGTGGTTGGTCGTCGCGCTGCCCGCCGGCGCGCTGGTGGACCGGTGGAGACCGAGAACCGTTGTCGTGGTGGCACATTGGCTGCGCGCCGGGGTGACCGGAGTGCTCGCGCTGGCGGTCCACACCGGACACGCGACGGTCGTCGTCTTGTGCGCCACGGCTTTTGTACTGACCTCTGTCGAGACGTTCGCGGACTCGGCGGCGCAGGTGCTGCTGGTCGAGCTGGCCGGCCAGGACGAGCTGGAGGCGGCGAACAGCAGGTTCGTCGCGGTCGAGACGGTCGGCATGGACCTCGCCGGTCCGCTGGCCGCCGCGGTGCTGTTCTGGTGGGCTCCGGCGGCCTGTTTCGCGCTGGACGCGGCCTCGTTCGTGATCGCCGCGATGCTGGTGTTCCGCGTGCCAGACGTGGCTCCCGAACGTTCTCGAGGCGATCTTCGTCGGCAACTGGTGGAGGGCGCGCGGCTCGTCGTGCGGACCCCTGGCCTGCGGTCACTGGTAGTTGCCGTCGCAATCACAGCTGTCTGTGCGGCCGCGGTCAACGCCATGCTGGCGCTCTACTCCATCCAGGTGCTCGGCCTCGCCGAACCGGTGGTTCCCGGTCTGGTCGTGTGCATGGCGGCCGGCGCTCTGCTAGGTGCCTGGCTGTCCCCTCGGCTCGCGGCGCGCTGGGGTGCCGGCCGGGTGATGGTCGGGTTCCTGGCGTTGCTGGGCGCGGCGTTCGCGTTGTTCGGTCTGGTGCCCTGGCTGGTGGTGGCCGTGACCGCGTGCGTGCTGTTCGGCGTGGCGTCCGCCGGGTGGAACGTGCTGTCCGCGACCCGCCGCCAACGCCTCACGCCCGGCTCGATGATGGGCCGCGTGACAAGCGCTTACCGAGTGCTCGCGTGGGGTCTGTCGCCGCTGGGTGCGGGCCTCGCCGGACCGCTGGCGGCGGTGGCGTCACTGGGGGCCGTCTACGTCGTGGCGGGCACGATCGTGGGATTGACCGCGATCACGCTGGCCCGGCCGCTCACGCGCGGCTGAGTTCGGCTACCGTACCCGCCGTGACCATCGTGGAGACCGTCCTCGTCTTCGCGCTGATCCCGCTGGCTCTGTACGGCGTGATCGCGCTGCTGACGGTGAGGCCAAAGGCCACCCGGATTCCCCGGTACCGGCCCGGCCAGGAGTGGGGCTACGCCCCGGTGTGGTGGAGCGCGAACCCGGCCGGGTTGAGCTCGGACCACCACAGCACCGCCGAGCCCGCTGCTACGGGTTCGACTGCCAAGGGAGGCGCCCGTGGCAACTGGTAAGGCGATCGAGACCGTCGACCCGTCGACGCTGCCCGTCGGCGCAGTCGTGACGAACAGCGGCCGTGTCTCCGCTGCGAAGATGTACGAGCCGCACGCGCCGGAGCTGCCGTTCACGCCGGCCCAGCTCGCGCAGCTGGACGAGGCGGTGACGCTCTCCAGCCGCACGACGGGCCTCGACTTCAGCGTGTACCTGGGCGAGCTGGGCTCTGCTTCGCGTGAGCGCGCCGAGGAGCTGCACGCCTCCACCGACCGTCCGTCGCACCACGTCCTGCTGGCCGTGTCGCCGGGCGAGCGCGTCGTCGAGATCGTGACGGGCGAGGAGTCGCACCGCCGCGTCGCCGACCGCGGTGCCAAGCTCGCCGTGATGAGCATGGTGGCGTCCTTCAAGGAGGGCGACCTCGCGGGCGGCCTCCTGTCGGGCCTGCGCATGCTGACCGACCAGGCCGGCAACGCACCGCGTTCCTGACTCAGGTTGTCGACAGGCCCCCGGTTTACTCGCCGGGGGCCTTCGCGTTTCGCGCCACGACGAGGTCGGAGATCTTCTCCCAGCCGAGCTTGCCGTAGAGGTGCACGCCGTCGGTCGAGGAGAACAGCAACCCGGTCTTGGCGCCGTCCCGCACCGCTTCGCGCACCAGCGTTCCCATCACGACGCTGCCGAGCCCACGCCGCCGGTGCGCGTCGTCGGTCCAGATGCGGTGCGCCACAGCGTCTTCGCCGACGACGGCCATCAGCCCGCTCGCCGCTTCCTCGCCGTCCTTCAGCACCTGCACCCCGATGACCGGATTCCGCCGCACCTCCACGACATAGCCCGCGGGCACGTCGAACGCCGGATGCTCGGTGAGCGCACACCGCATGAACGTCTCGTCCGGCCTGGCCACGATCATCCCGGCCGCCTCGATCTCCGCGGTCACTTTCGCCGGAGCGTGCGTCAACACGCTGAGCCAGTTCGGTTCCGCGCCGGCGGCGACGATTCCGGCGACCTCGGTGACGTCGGCCTCGTCGGTGATGATCCACTCGTGCACGCGATGCGGCCGGTTCACGTGGACGACCAGGTGGCCGTCTCGACGCTCGGACGTCAGCCCGTCGGCCGCGATCCAGCCGCGGTGCCAGCGCTCCGCCAGTTCACCGATCATGCTTCCCCCTTGGTCCTGGACGCGATGACGACGTCGGAAACGGTTGTCCAGCCCAGCTTCCGGTAGAGGTGCAGACCGTCCCCGGTCGCGAACAGCAGCCCGTCCTCGGCGCCGGCCTTGACCGCTTCTCGGGCGAGCAGGCCCATGACCACGCTGCCGAGCCCGTGCCGCCGGTGCTCTGGCGAGGTCCGGATGCGGTGCGGCACAGCGTCTTCGCCGATCACGGCCATCAACCCGCTCGCGGCTTCTGCTCCGTCGGCGCTCAGCACGACCTCGATCACGTCTCCCGGCGTCACCCGCACTTCGAAGCCCTCAGGTGGTTCCGGCGCCGGATGATCGGCGAGTGCGCGCCGCATCAACGTCTCGCGCAGCCGCATCTCCAGTCCCGCGCCGGTGAAGAGGGCGGTGACCTCGTCCGGGGCGGTCGTCGCCACGGTGATCCAGTCGCCGTCCCGCAGTTGCGTGAGGTGCCAAGCCGCCTGGCCTTCGTCGGTGAGCACGTGCTCGACGTGCTGGTCCACGCTCACCTGCAGGGAGTCGGGGAACGACTCGGCGGACAGGCCGGCGGCCTTGGCCCAGCCGGCGGCCCACCGGGCTGCGAGCTCGCCGAGTGCCGTGCGCCTGGAAGACTTCAGTTCGACGGCAACGCCGCGCTGCCTCAACAACTTCAGGACGTCCTGGAAGTAGTCCGGGATCGCCTCGTGCGCCACCTGCGCGTCGTGCCACACCAGCGTGAACCCCGGCTTGACGCCCCACCCGCCGCCCAGGCAGTCCTTGAACGCGTTGAACTCCCGGCCGAAGTAGCCGCCAGGTCCCACCAACGCCTCGCTCATCGCGAGGTGCAGACCAGGCACATCCGTGGCGTGGCGGCCGTCGAGCTCGTACACACCGCCCACCTCGTCGGCTTCGAACTCCTTGCGCGCCAGGAAGGTGAGATGGCCCCAAGCCTCGCGGCCCTCTTCGTCGAACGGGCCCCAGAGGTTCCGTTCCGCCGGAACACCCTCGCGCCACAGGTCCCACACGGCACGTGCCGACGGGGCTGGGCGATCTCGCCATCTCACCGGGTTGCGCGACGGCGACTGGGCGAGCACGACGTCGAAGAGCCCGTCGCCCAGCGCGGACGGCGCCACGGACACGACGTCCAGTGCGATGGGCACCTTGGCCATCACCCGGCCGTGCCGATCCAACGCGTGCAGGCGCTCACCGCAGGCGTACGGGTGCTTGCCCCGCTCCAGCGGCTGGACGCGTGCGGGATTCTCGACACCGATCAACGTCACCGGTGGGCACCCGCGCAGCAGCGGGTCGCTGAACAACCCGTCGACGTCGACAGCGCGCGTCAGCACCTCCGTGACCGCGTCGTAGCTGTCTTCGGTCTCGTACCAGTGCACGATCTCGTAGCGGAACAAAACACCCCCAGGAGACGGGAAAGCCCCGTGCCGCCATCAAAGCGTCACGGGGCCGTCACCACCAAGCGATTTCAGGAGCGGTCGAACTCCTGCGCGGCCAACGCGCGCACGATGCCCGCACGTCCCTCGGAAACCAGGCGGCGCAACGCCGGCGGGTGCTCGTCGGCGAGCCAGGCGTCCGCAGCCTCCACAGTGGACCGAGCGATCGACCACGCCGGGAACATGCCGACCACCATGGACTGCGCCCGCTCGGACGTCCGCCGGTCCCAGACGCTCTTCACGTCAGCGAAGTAGCGCTCGACGTACGGTGCGAGCAGCTCCTTCTGACCGGGGTGCGAGATGCCCGCGATGATCGCCTCACTGACCGCGTTCGGCAGGTCGTCGTCGTTCACCGCGCGGTCCCACGCCTCGTCCTTGGCCTCGATCGTCGGGCGCAGCGCACGCGCCTGCTGCGCGCGGCGGTGGCCGGTGGCGGTCGGGTCGCGCTCCTCCTCGGCGTTGATCTCCGCCAGGTCGGCCTTGCCGTGTGCGACGAGGGCCTGCAGCAGTCGCCAGCGCAGGTCGGTGTCGACGTCCAGGCCTTCCAGGACGGCGCTTCCGTCGTACCAGCCGCGCAGCACGTCCAAAGTGGACTCGTCCAGCACCGAGGACGCCAGCGCGTTCACGAACGCGAGCTGGTGGTCCGAACCCGGCTCGGCTGCGACTGCCAGTTCCAGCGCCTTCGCCACGAACCGGCGCCAGCCCTCCGCTCGCCACGAGTCGTCCGCGTAGGACGACAGCGAGGTCTGGGCCTGCAGCAGAAGCCGTTGCACCACACCGACCTCCGACTCGGAGTGCAGCCCGCCGAGCACCAGGTTCACGAAGTCGCGAGCCTTCAGCTCGGCCTCGCGGGTCATCTCCCACGCGGCCGACCAGCACAGCGTGCGCGGCAGCGGCTCGGCGATGTCGGAGATGTGGTCGATCAGCGCGGCCAGCGAGTCGGGGTCGAGGCGCATCGTGCAGTACGTGAGGTCGTCGTCGTTGACCAGCACGATCTTGCCGCGGTGCACGCCGACCAGTTCGGGCACCTCGGTGCGGTCGCCGGTGACGTCCAGCTCGTGCCGGTGCGTGCGGACGAGCTTGCCGGTCTCGTCGGCGTCGTAGACACCGATCGCGATGCGGTGCGTGCGCAGTTCTCCGGCGCCCGGACGCGCACCACCCTGCAGCACGGCGAACTCCGTGAACTTCCCGGCAGCGTCAACGGTGAACTTGGGGCGCAACAGGTTCAGGCCGGTCGTCTCCAGCCACTGCGCGCTCCACCACGACAGGTCGCGGCCGGACGCCTCCTCCAGCGCGCCCAGCAGGTCGGCCAGCGTCGCGTTGCTCCAGGCGTGCTTGGCGAAGTAGACCCGCAGACCCGCCAGGAAGTTCTCCAGCCCGACGTACGCGACGAGCTGCTTCAGCACGGAAGCGCCCTTGGCGTAGGTGATGCCGTCGAAGTTGACCTCGACCGCCTGCACGTCGGAGATGTCCGCGGCGACCGGGTGCGTCGACGGCAGCTGGTCTTGGCGGTAGGCCCACGACTTCTCGATCTTGGCGAACGTCGTCCACGCCTGGCGGTACTCGGTGGCCTCCGCCTGCGCGAGCACCGAGGCCCAGGTGGCGAACGACTCGTTCAGCCACAGGTCGTCCCACCAGCGCATGGTCACGAGGTCGCCGAACCACATGTGCGCCATCTCGTGCAGCACGGTCTCGGCGCGCCGCTCGTAGAGGTAGCGGGTGACGCGGCTGCGGAAGACGTAGTCCTCCAGGAACGTGACGCAGCCCGCGTTCTCCATCGCGCCCGCGTTGAACTCCGGCACGAAGCACTGGTCGTACTTGCCGAACGGGTACTGCACCCCGAACGCCTTGTGGAAGAACCCGAAGCCCTGCTTGGTCTCCGTGAAGAGCCGCTCGGCGTCCATGTGCGGAGCGAGCGAGGCGCGGCAGTAGATGCCCAGCGGGATCTTGAAGTCGCCCTCGACGAACTCGTCGCGCCACTCCGCGTACGGCCCGGCGACCAGCGCCACGATGTAGGTCGACATCGGCTTGGTGGTGGCGAACGTGTGCACGTCCGCGCCGCCCTCGCCGTCCTCGGTGGCGATGATCTCGCCGTTCGAGATGACCTTCCAGTCGTGCGGAGCCGTCACCTTCATCGAGTAGACGGACTTCAGGTCCGGCTGGTCGAAGCACGCGAACATGCGCTTGGCGTCGGCGGTCTCGAACTGCGAGTACAGGTACACGCCGCCGTCGACCGGGTCGACGAACCGGTGCAGGCCCTCGCCGGTGTTCATGTACCGGCAGTCGGCCTCGATGGTGAGCTCGTTGGTCTCCGCGAGGTCCGGCAGCTTGACGCCGTCCTCCTCGCGGTACTCGGAGACGTCGAGCTCGCTGCCGTTCAGCACAGCGCGGTGCACGGTCGCCGCCACGATGTCGATCCACGAGGAAGCACCCGGAGTCCGGCTGCGGAACACCACGGTGGTGGTGGAGCGGAACGTGTCCGAACCCGGCTTTCCGCCGCCGTCGGTCAGGTCCAGCTCGATCCGGTAGGACTCCACTTCCAGCAGCTCAGCACGTTCCTGAGCCTGGTCGCGGGTGAGGTTGGGCGCGGCCACTGGTCACCTCGTCTGCCACGCGTTTGGTTACGCGCTGACGTCGTCGGGAATGGTTATGACTCCCGCATCCAATCACGGAACCGGCGTACGGGAAGAGATGACGGGGTGATCTGGTTGGGCTGATTGGGGCGACGACCCCACCTACCGTGACTGAAGGGGCACCAATGGCTGAGAAGGCCAAGGTCGACTTCTACTTCGACCCGCTTTGTCCGTTCGCGTGGATCACCTCCAGGTGGATCCTCGAGGTCGAGAAGGTCCGCGACATCGACCTGAGCTTCCACGTCATGAGCCTCGCCGTGCTCAACGAGGGCCGCGACCTGCCCGAGCAGTACAAGGAGCTCATGACCAAGGGCTGGGGCCCGGTCCGCGTCGCCATCGCCGCCGAGCAGAAGTTCGGCAACGAGGTGTTGCCGCGCCTGTACACCGCGATGGGCACGCGCATCCACAACGAGGGCAACAAGGACTTCGACGAGGTCATCAAGCTGGCGCTGGCCGACGCCGACCTGCCGGCCGAGCTGGCAGAGGCGGCGCACTCGACCGACTACGACGAGGAGCTCAAGGCTTCGCACCACCGCGGCATGGACCCGGTCGGCATGGACGTCGGCACCCCGACGATCCACATCGACGGCGTCGCATTCTTCGGCCCGGTGCTGACCAAGATCCCGCGCGGTGAGGAGGCCGGCACGATCTTCGACGGCGCCCGGATGCTGGCCGGCTTCCCGTACTTCTTCGAGCTCAAGCGCACCCGCACGGGCGAGCTGGACTTCAGCTGAGTTTTTTGTCGGTGGTGCTCGCTAACGTCACTGGACATGGCACACCACCACGTCGAAGTCGTAGTTCAGGGGCCCTGGTCGCTGGACACGTCCCGGGCCTTCTGGGAGGGCTTCACGCCGTCCGCGCTGCCGCTTGTGGAGGGCGAGGCGCTGCGGGCGACGTTCCTGGTCGAGGGTGAGTGGCGTCGTGCTTCGGTCTCCGTGACCCAGCGCGGCGCCACTGCCGTGCTGGCCTTGACCGGCGACGGTGATCTCGACCTGGCGGCGGCCCAGGTGTGCCGGTTCCTCTCGCTGGACGTCGACGGCCGGGGCTGGCCTGCGGTCGGTCTGCGGGATCCGGTGATCGCCGCGGCGCAGTCGGAACTGCCCGGCTTACGGCCGTGCGGCTTCTACTCGCCGTACGAAGCGGCGGCGTGGTCGGTGCTGTCGCAGCGGGTTCGCGTGTCGCAGGCGGCATCGTTGAAGACGTCGCTGCTCCGGGACGGCGTGTTCCCGGCACCGGCGGAGCTGCGGTCGATGGACCTGGACCTGCCTGGCCGCAAGCCCGAGTACCTGCGTGCGGTGGCTGAGGCGGCGTTGGACGGCGTGCTGGACGCAGTGGCGTTGCGTTCGATGAAACCCGCTGCCGCCGTGCTGGCGGTGCAGCAGGTCAAGGGGCTGGGACCGTTCGCGGCCGAGCTGGTGGTGCTGCGCGGGGCGAACGCGCCGGATGCCGTGCCGCACAACGAGTCCAGGCTCGCCGACGAGGTCGCTCACCGGTACGGCAGGCCGTTGGCCGAGGTGTCCGAGGCGTGGCGGCCGTATCGGACGTGGGCGGCGGTGCACCTGCGCGTGCTGCGGGAGCGGCGGCTTGGGGGTGCGATGGCAGCTTCGGGCCGGTGAGCTGCCGGCAGGTCGGTGGCATCGTCGGGGTGTGCTCAGCGTCCTCGCGCCGTGCTCTCGCGTCTGGGGCCGCACGTCCGCGTTCGCACGTCCGCCCCCACCCCGTCGCACCCACCCCCGTCACTCGCCTTCCGCCCCTCTCCGACGTGACCACCACCAGTCGATGTGACAGTCTGGACCCCGTCAGCGCATTGGGTGTCACATCTGCCTGGAGGGTCGTCGTGATCGAGGTCGTCAACCCCGCCACCGAGGAAGTCATCGGCACGCTCGCCGAAGGCACACCGGCCGACGTCGACACGGCCGTGGCCGCAGCCGTCGCCGCCTTCCCGGCGTGGTCGCAGACCTCGGTGGAGGAGCGGGCGAAGGTCGTCCGAACGATCATCGACGGCCTCAAGGACCGCTCGGACGAGCTCGCCGAAGCGATGACGGCCGAGATGGGCACGCCCATCACGTTCAGCCGGAAGGTGCAGGTCGCGAACCCCGTCTCGATCGCGGAGGGTGTCGCGGACGTGCTGGAACGCGGCTACTTCGAGCCGGAGGAGATCGGCAACTCACTGGTCTTCCGCGAGCCGGTCGGGGTCGTCGCGGCCATCACGCCGTGGAACTTCCCGCTGCAGCAGATGGTCGCGAAGGTCGTGCCGGCGCTCGCCGCGGGCAACACCGTCGTGCTCAAGCCGAGCGAGCTCGCGCCGAAGACGGCCGACCTGCTCGCCGAGATCATCACCGCGGCCACCCCGGAGGGCGTGTTCCACCTCGTCCACGGCACCGGGCCGGTCGTCGGCGAGGCGTTGGCGGCGCACCCGGACGTGGACATGGTGTCGTTCACCGGGTCCACGCGCGCCGGCCGACGGGTGTCGGCGGTGGCGTCCGAGACGGTCAAGCGGGTCGCGCTGGAGCTGGGCGGCAAGTCGGCGTGCATCGTGCTCGACGATGCCGACTTCGGGCGCGCGGTGAAGATCGCGGTCGCCAACGCGTTCATGAACAACGGCCAGGCGTGCAGCGCCTGGACGCGCTTGCTGGTGCCCGCGGACCGGCACGACGAGGCCGTGCAGCTCGCCGCGGCCGCCGCGAGCAAGTACACGTCGGCCGATCCGAGCGATCCGTCGACGCGCATCGGGCCGGCGGTGTCCAGGGCGCAGCGGGATCGCGTCGTGAGCTACATCCGCAAGGGTGTCGAGGAAGGCGCCCAGCTGGCCGCCGGTGGGCCGGAAGCGCCGCTGCCCCAGGGCTTCTACGTCGCACCGACGGTGTTCGGCGGCGTCACCCCGGAGATGACCATCGCCCAGGAGGAGATCTTCGGCCCCGTCCTCGCGGTCATGCCGTACGCCGACGAGGACGACGCGGTGCGCATCGCGAACTCCACGATCTACGGCCTGGCGGGCGGCGTGTTCTCCGCCGATGCCGACCGAGCGCTGCGGGTGGCCAAGCGGCTGCGCACCGGCCAGGTCGACATCAACGCCGCCGCGTTCAACACAAGCGCGCCGTTCGGCGGCTACCGCCAGTCGGGCAACGGCCGTGAGTTCGGCAGGTTCGGGCTCGACGAGTTCTGCGAGATCAAGTCGATCCAGCGGTAATTGAGCTGCGAGAGCGGCCATGGCGGCGTATCACTGCTGGCATGGCTGACTCGGCGCTGAGCATCAGGACCATCGACCGCGAGGACCTCTCCGAGTTCGGGAGGGTGTTCTCCTGGGCGTTCCTCACCGAACCCGCCGACGACGGCGAGCACCGCTGGATGAAGGTCCTGGAGCTCGACCGGACGCACGCGGTGTTCGACGGCGACGAGATGGTGGGCACCGGGGGCATTCTCAGCCGCGAGCTCACGGTTCCCGGCGGTGGTCAGGTACCGGCCGGCGCGGTGACCGTCGTGGGTGTGAAACCTGGCCATCGCCGCCGGGGCGTGGCGTCACTGCTGATGAAGACGCAGCTGGACGCCATGCACGAGGCCGGCGACCCGATCGGGATCCTCTGGGCCTCGGAGGGAGCGATCTACCGGCGGTTCGGCTACGGCGAGCACGCGTCGAGCCTGTCGATGCTGACGATGCCGACGCGGATGCCGTTCCACTCCGGCGTGTCCGTGAGCGACGCGCGGATCCGCCAGGTGACGCGCGACGAGGCGATGCCGTTCATGCGCGAGGTGCACGACCGGGTGCGCCGCACGCGCACGGGCTGGCTGAGCCGCGTGGAGAAGACGTGGGACGTCCACCTCGCCGACGCGGAGAGCGACCGCGACGGCCTCTCCGCCTACCGCTACTGCCTGCACCCGCAGGGTTATGTGGTGTTCCGGGTGAAGCACGAGTGGAACAACAGCGGGCCGCAGAACGAGCTGCACGTGCGCGAGCTGGTGTGCGAGACCGAGCAGGCGTACGTGGACCTGTACCGGTTCCTGCTGGACGTCGACCTCGCGAGCACGATCTCCTTCTACACCGCCACCGACGACCCGATCATGCACATGGTCGACAACCCGCGGAAGGTGCGGCAGGAGCTGGCCGACGCGCTGTGGCTGCGGATCGTCGACCTCGAACGAGCGCTGCCGCTGCGGCGCTACCAGTCCGATGTGGACAGTGTGATTGAGGTCGAGGACTCCCTCTGCCCGTGGAACTCCGGCCGCTGGCGTCTCACCGTCAAGGGCGGGGAGGCCGTGGTGACGCGCACCGAGGACCTGGCGGACGTGTCGCTCGACATCGCCGCGCTCGGCAGTACATACCTCGGTGGCGCAAGGCTTTCCGTGCTCAGGCGTGCACACCGCGTGGTCGAACACACGCCCGGTCACGTCGATGCGCTCTCGTTGGCGTTCCTCGGCACGTACGACCCGCATTGCCCAGAGGTGTTCTGACGGAACTACGACCGGCGTTCACACGTTGACGGTTTACCTGGTGTGGGAGGTAAGCCGTGGGCACCATCGTGTGGGTGGTTGTACTCGTATTGCTCGTCGCAGGGGTGTTCTACCTGGTCAGTCAGAGCAACGCGCGCAAGGCGCGCGAGCTCGACGACGCCAAGGCGGAGGCGCGCCGGTGGGTCGAGCGGCTGGGCGGGCAGGTGATGAGCCTCACGGGCTCGAACGCCGCGTCCACGCAGGCGCTGGCCGATGCGTCCGAGCGCTTCACCGCGGCCGGGTCGCAGATGGAGCAGGCGCGCACGATCCCGCAGGCGCGGCTGGTCACCCAGACCGCGATGGAGGGCCTGCACTACGTGCGCGCCGCGCGTGAGGCCATGGGCATGGACCCCGGACCCGCGCTGCCCGAGATCGCCGGCCAGAAGCAGGCGGGTTCCGTCAGCGAGGACCGCCAGGTCACGGTCGAGGGCCACCAGTACGCCGCGTCGCCGCAGTCCGGTGCGGGCACGCCCTACTACTACCCCGGTGGCATGGTCGCCGGACGCCCGGTGCCGCGTGGCTGGTACTCCGAGCCGTGGTGGAAGCCCGCGCTCGTGGCCGGTGCGTGGGGTGTGGGCACATTCCTGCTGATGGACGCCATGTTCTCCGGGATGCACGGCATCGGTGACTACGGCATGGGGGACATGGGCATGGGCGACGTCGGCATGGGCGACATGGGCGGCGCCGCGGACGTGGGCGACGCCGGTGGTGGCTTCGACTTCGGCGACATGGGCGGGTTCGACTTTTAAGTGCTCATCAACTGAGCACTTTCCAGCCGGACCCGAAAAGCCGCCGACCAAAAATTTTCAGGGCTGGCAGGCAGGGCACCAGAACAGGTTGCGCGCCGCCAGTTCCGTGGTCATGACCTCGGTGCCGCAGATCAGGCACGGCTCACCGGCGCGGCGGTAGACGTACACCTCGCCGCCGTGCCGATCCACGCGCGGCGCACGGCCCATGGCCTTGGGCAGGTGCTCCGGGCGGACGGTGTTGATCTGGCCGACCTTCACGCCGTCCTTCATCAGCACGACCAGGTCGTCCCACAGCGCGTCCCACAGCTCGCGGCTGACCTTGTTGCCGACCAGCAGCGGGTTCACGTTGTGCCGGAACAGCACCTCGGCGCGGTAGACGTTGCCGACGCCCGCGAGGATCTTCTGGTCCATCAGCAGCACGGCCAGCGGCTGCTTCGATCGGATGATCCGCTCGTAGGCTCGGTCGGAGTCGGCGTCTTTCCGCAACGGGTCGGGGCCCAGGCGCTCGCGGATGGCCTTGACCTCGTCTTTGTTGAGCACTTCACACGCGGTCGGGCCGCGCAGGTCCGTCCAGTGCGTCTCGCCGACCATCCGCATCCGGACCTGGCCGATGGGCAGCAGCACCGGCAGGGGTGACTCGGTGAACGTCCCGTACAGGCCGAGGTGCACGTGCACGATCGCGTCCGGGCCGTAGACGTGGAACAGGTGCTTGCCGTGCGCCTCGGCGCGGACGAGCTTGCGTCCGTCCACAAGGGACGCCGCGAAGCGTCCCTGTGGACTCGTGACGGACACGGGCTTGCCCGCGTACCGGCGCTGGTGCAGCCGCGCCAGGCGGTGCAGCGTGTGGCCCTCAGGCACGCGCGTTCTCGTAGGCGCCGACCTTGTCGATGCGGCGCTGGTGCCTGGGTTCGCCCGAGAACTTCGTCTCGAGGAACGCCGAGACGATCGCGGTCGCCTCCTCGGTGCTGTGCTGACGGGCACCGATGCCGACCAGGTTGGCGTCGTTGTGCTCGCGGGCCAGCTGCGCGGTGTCGACGTTCCACGCCAGTGCGGCGCGGGCGCCCTTCACCTTGTTCGCGGCGATCTGCTCGCCGTTGCCCGAGCCGCCGATCACGACGCCGAGGCTGCCGGGGTCTCCGACGACCCGCTCGGCTGCGTCAGTGCAGAACGACACGTAGTCGTCCTGGGCGTCGTACTCGTGGGCGCCGACGTCGACGACCTCGTAACCCTGCTCCTTGAGAGCCGTGGACAGGTGGGACTTCAGCTCGAAGCCCGCGTGGTCTGCTGCCAGATAAACGCGCACGTGCGGGAGTCTGACACGCTGGGCGGCATGTTTGCTCAGGAGGGGTACCAGCTGCGGCTGGAGTGGGGACCTGAGGGGGTCAACGCGCTCAAGGCCTGTGACGTGCTGATTGTCGTTGACGTGCTGTCGTTCACGACGTCCGTCGACCTGGTGGTCGGCAACGGCGGCCAGGTGCGCCCGTCGCGCTGGCGACCCGAGTCGGGCAAGACGCTGCGACCAGCATCACTCGTCCCAGCATCATTCGTCGGGGCCACGGGATTGGTCGAGCTGCCGTCGCCGAACGGCTCGAACCTCTGCTTCCTCGCCGCCGAGACCGGGGCCCACGTGCTCGCCGCGTGCCTGCGCAACGCCGAGGCGGTCGCCAAGCGTGCCGCGGAGTTGGGGGAGACCATCGGCGTGATTCCCGGAGGCGAGCGGTGGGGGCTCGACATCCTGAACTCCGGGCCGCGGGAGTTCGGTCCGCTGCGGCCGTGCGTCGAGGACTACCTGGGCGCCGGCGCCGTGCTCGCCGCGCTCTCTGGTAGTGCCTCTCCTGAGGCTCAGCTCGCTGCCACGGCGTTCCGGAACACGGATGTCGGGACGGCGGTCAGGGAGTGCGGGTCGGGGCGCGAGCTCATCGCGAACGGCCATGCGGCGGACGTGGATCTCGCGCTGGAGATCGGCGTCAGCAAGGCCGTGCCCGTGCTGGTCGACGGGCTGCTCACGTGATCGAGATCGCTACTGGTGTGTTCATCCGCCGCCACACCGAGCTCGACCTCACATTGGGGCTCATCACCGGATCGGGTGACTCGCTGCTCGTCGACTCCGGCATGGACCCGACGCTGGCCGCGGAGATCCATCCGTCGCGAATCGTGTTGACGCACAACCACTTCGACCACGTGCTGGCGACCGAGGCGTTCCTGCCGTGCGAGGTGTGGGCGCACGAGGACTGCGTGCTGGACGAAAGCGTCCGCGAAAGCCTGCTCGAAACCCGCGCCAAGTACTACTCGGACCCGTTCGAGGGCACGATCATCGCGCCCACGCACACGTTCCGCGACACCGTCACGCTCGACGTCGGCGGACGCAGGGTCGACCTGCACCACTTCGGACCCGCGCACACCTCGCACGACGTGATCGTGCACGTGCCGGACGTCGGCGTGGTGTTCGCGGGCGACCTCGTCGAGGAAGGCGCTCCTGCCCAGGCCGGTTCGGACGCGACGCCGTCGAACTGGCGGCACGTCCTGGACCGGATGCTGGAGCTGAACCCGCGCATTGTCGTACCAGGCCACGGCAATCCGGTCGACGCTCAGTTCGTGCGGGATATGGCTATCCCTGTGGGTGGGTGATCAACCGGGTGGCCACGTGAGGCCGCGTCCGCCCAGGACGTGGCAGTGCACGTGGAAGACGGTCTGGCCGCCGTGCTTGCCGGTGTTGAACACGAGCCGGTAGCCGGACTCGTCGATCCCCTCCTGCTTCGCGACCTGGTGCGCGGTGGCGAGGAGTTGCCCCGCGAGCACCGGATCGCTCTGCACGACGTCGCCGATCGCCTGGTGGTGTTCCTTGGGGATCACCAGCACGTGCGTGGGCGCCTTGGGGTCGATGTCGCGGAAAGCGAGCGTCGTGTCGGTCTCCGTCACCACGGTCGCCGGGATCTCGCCCGCGACGATGCGGCAGAACAGGCAGTCAGTCAGGCTAACGGTCGGGCCAGCGGTCACTTTGTCATCGTATTGGTTCCGTTGGGCTCTGTTCTTCCTGCCTGCCACCGATAAATCATGGCCGGGTGAAGGGCGCCAAACTGCTGGTCATCGTGCGGTGCCTCATCAGTTTCGCGATCGGCGTGCTGCTCGTGGTCCTCGCGATCCGCTTCGGTGAGGCGCTCTGGCGAGCAGTCCAGTAGTTCCTCAATGGACGAACCAGCTGTGGACCAGTTCAGCGGACCAGTTCAGCGGACCAGTTCAGCGGACCAGTTCAGCGGACCAGACAGAACTCGTTCCCCTCCGGGGCGCGCATCACCTGGAAGCTGCCCTGCTCGTCGGTGACGACCACGCCTTCGCGCGTCGCGCCCAGGTTGACCGCCTTCACCACGGCGGCCTCGATGTCCTCGACCTCGAAGTCGAGGTGCAGCCGGTTCTTCACGTCCTTGCGCTCGGGCACCGGCTGGAACGACATCCGCACGCCACCGGACGGTTCGACGTGGGCCCAGCCGTGCTCGCGCTCAACGGGTTCGCCACCGAGCAGCTCGGCCCAGAACCGCACGAGGCGAGCGGGATCGTTGCTGTCGAGGACGATCTGTTGCAGCCTCACGTCTCCACCAGGTTCTCTCGGGCCCAGTCGCAGCAGAGGTCGAGCAACCCCAGCAGCTTGTGCCCCTGCCCGGTCAGCTCGTACTCCACGCGCGGCGGGTTCTCGTCGTACTCGGTGCGCGTGACTGTGCCGTCGCGCTCCATCGCCCGCAACGTCTCGGTGAGCACTTTGGCCGTCACGCCAGGCATCTCGGCGCGCACTTCCGTGAACCGTCGCCGCCCGTGCTGCAACGCCCGCAACACGTGCGCCGTCCACTTGTCACCAACGCGGTAGGGCAGCTCCACCTGTTGGTCGCCATGCCGGCATTCCACCAGCTCACCCCCAGTATCGTTGCGGAAACCGGACACCCGCACCCTACCTTCGCGCTCATGACGAAGATCGTTGTTTTCGGCGCGTCCGGCCAGGCAGGACGCCAGATCGCGGCAGCAGCGGAAGCCCGCGGCCACGACGTCACGAAGATCGGCCGCACTCCTGGCGTCCAAGCGGCGGCAGAGGTGGCGGTCGGCCACGACGTGGCGGTGAGCGCGGTGGTGGACTTGTCCCGCGACCCGGCGGAGTTCTACGCGGAAGCGGCCCGCGCACTGGTGGCGTCGGGCGTCGGCCGGATCATCGTGATCGGCATCTACCCGCTGCTGGAAACCTCGCCCGGCACCCGCGTGGTCGACGCGCCGGACTTCCCGGCCGAACACCGCCCGTTCTGCCTCGGCCACGCGGCCGGCGTGGACGTACTGGCCAACTCCACCGCGAACTGGCTCGTGATGAGCCCGGTCGGCAACTTCGGCGGCACCAGCACCGGGAAGTACCGCCTCACCCCGGTCAACCCGGCCGACGAGCTGACCTACGAGGACTTCGCGCTGGCCGTGATGGACGAAATCGAACGCCCAACCCACCACCGAACTCAGGTAGGAGTCGCCTCAGCCTGACCCCACGCGGTCCCGATGTGAGCTACCTCACGAGCATCGACAAAGCGGCACCGCCCGCAAGCCTCGATACGGGAGATGGGGGTCCGGGGGCGTGCCCCCGGCTGGGGGTCTGGGGGCTCGGCCCCCAGATAAAAACCGAGGGGCGAGGTGAGGCCGACGCTTTCCGTCGGCACACCTCGCCCCTCGTCACGAGCGGGCGACGGGAATCGAACCCGCGTAGCTAGTTTGGAAGACTAGGGCTCTACCATTGAGCTACGCCCGCGTTGCCGCCCTTGAGGGGCTGCGGTTAATACCTTAGCGGAGGGCGGTAAGCTGGTTCCAACCGGGGCGTGGCGCAGTTTGGTAGCGCACCCGCTTTGGGAGCGGGGGGTCGCAGGTTCAAATCCTGTCGCCCCGACGGTTGACGAAAACCCGCAGCGACTCCCGCTGCGGGTTTTCGCGCGTCTAGGGCCTCAGGTACCGGCTGGCCCAGGCCGCCAGCACCTCCGCCACGTAGGCGGCGTCCGCGCGGTCGGTCAGCAGGTGGTCCGCGCCGTCCAGCGACACGAACGACTTGGGGTGCCGCGCCGCGTCGAAGACGAGCCGGGCGTTGGAGACGCCCACCAGGTCGTCTTGTGGCGAGTGCATGACCAGCAGTGCGCGGCCGAGGCCCGCGATGCACGCGGCCTGGTTCTGCTGCTTGATGTCGGTCAGGAAGCCGGTGCTGATGCGGAACGGTCGCCCGGCCAGCAGCACCTCGGCGACGCCGGCCGACTCGATTTCGGCGGTTGACGAGCCGAGCAGGTGCTCGACGTGGGTGGTGTCGGCGGGTGCGCCGATGGTGACGACTGCGCGGACCGACGGCACGCGGTGGGCGGCGGCCAGTACGGCGGCGCCGCCCAGTGAGTGTCCGATGAGGACGCTCGGGGCGCCGATGGTGTCGCGCAGGTGGTTGGCGGCGCACACCAGGTCGTCGACGTTGGACGTGAAGGTCGTGTTCGCGAAGTCGCCGTCGGACTCGCCGAGACCGGTGAAGTCGAAGCGCAGCACCGCCACGCCGCGGGCCGCCAACGAGCGGGAGATGCGGGAGGCGGCCACCGAGTCCTTGCCGCAGGTGAAGCAGTGGGCGAACACCGCGGTCGCGACCACGTCACCAGCGGGCAGTTCGAGCCGGCCTGCCAGCGACTGGCCGTCGACGCCCGCGAAGACCGCTTTCCTGTTGTCCATGCCGTCTATGGTGCGTCAAGTGCGCTACCAGTACCTCGACGCCCGGCTGCGGCAGGCTTTCGACGACGCCGGGCTCGATCGCGGCCAGCGCGCGTTGTTGCAGGGGGTGCTGCGCGCACTCGACCCCGACGCGCACCTCGGCGAGCACGTGGCTGGGCTCAACAGCGCGTTCCTGGCTGTCACTCGCGCACAGACCGCGCTCGAGAGTCATGCCACCGAGGATCAGCCGCGGTGGAACCTGCTAAGGCGCATCACCGCCACTTCGCTGGCGTGCATGGATGCTGCCGCACCCGCCTATGTCCACGGTGGTGCGAAGGAACTCGCTGAGGCGCGCCGGACTCTGTTGAAAGTCGACGCGGCCATCGCGGCTGATGGCCAGAAGCTCGACCCGCAGGTGACGGCCGAAGCCGCGCAGGAGCTCGACCCGGCGGCGATCAGCGCAGCCGTCCAGCAGTGGATCACTCCACTGTGGAGCGGTGTGGAACTTCCGTTGCGCGCCAGGATGATCGGCGAGGTGGCGGTGGTCGTGGCGGCGCACGGGCGGGACGGCAGACACCTCCGTTCGGACCTGTTGCGGTGGCTCAAAAAGCCTACCGATCTCCAAGAGGTCCTCTGGCCGGAACCGCGCCGGCACGTCGTGGCGCTGGTGGTGAGAGGTGCGCGGGTGCTGCGGCATTTGGACCAGTTCCTGCCACAGGCCAGGCAGGAGCCGTTGCACCGCAACAGGTTGCCGAAGGACGACTTCCTCAAGGACGCTGTGGCCGGCTCATCGGTGCTGGTGCGGCTGCCGGTCAACGCGGCGGACGCGCACACGGCGGCGTTGCGGGGCAGGCGGATCCTCAGCGAGGCGCTCGACCAGTACGCGGCGGGGGAGCGGCTCACCGAGCTGGACATCGCGCCGCTCTGGCAGGTCAGCGGCCCGAGTGGACGTGTCACGCGCGGCACCGAGCACCAGCGCACGGTCAACAACGCCTACCCGTTGACCCCGTACTGGCCGGCGGAGCTGCGCAGCGCGATGCGGGTGGCGAACCTGGCGCGCCAGGTCCAGGCAAGCACGGCTCCGATGGCCAGCGCCGGGCTCGCGTGGAGTGCGCTGGAGGCGACAGGGCTGGACCCGAGCAAGATTCCGTGGCTGGCGAAGGCGTGCGCGCTGCAGATGTTGCGGCAGCACCTGATCAGCCTGCACGTCGTGCTCACCCACCGCGGGACGGCTCAAGCGTTGAGCACGCACGTGCCGACGACCGGCGTGAAGCACCACCTGAAGTCGGTGGACGCCTGGCTGGAAGTGCTGATCAGGCACAACCGCCCGAAGGAACAGCTCAAGGCCGCCCAGGAGGCCGTCACCGCGTTGGCTGAGCACGAGGGCGGGCTGGTCCAGGACCTGGTCGAGATCTGGCGGACCAGGCTCGCGGACTCCACGACGCTCGCGGGCTGGTTGCGCGAACTGGAGGACACCGCGGCGGCGGCCCTGGAATGGCTGTACGTCACGAGGAACCTGGCGTTCCACGCGGGACGGTTCACCACGCCCGCCGACGAGCTGACCGCGCACGCCGGGCAGGCCATCGCGGACCTGACGCTCGAGTTCCTCGGCAACTGGCGAACTGTGGAGCGGCAGCGGGGTGAGCCGGAAACCCCAGCGGTGGAGATCTACCGCCGGCTCGCCCAGCGGAAGGACCAGCTGGAGGCCCGGCTCAAGCGAGCCGGGTCCGTCCGCAGGCTCAGCGTCGAGGACATCTCCGGCCCCGACGAGAAGTGGTGGTCCCGCACAAACAGTTGAGACCAACAGAACTCAGGGCTTCGCCTTGGTCAGCCAGTCGTCGACGCGGTCGGGGTTCGCCTCGATCCAGCGCTTGGCGGCCTCGTTCGGCGTCATCTTGTACTTCGCGATGAACGACGCGACGGTGTCCTGCTCGTCGTTGCTCCACTGGAAGTTCTGGACCAGCCGGGCCGCGGGGCCGCCCTTGTCCATGAACTTCTTGGAGGCGATCTTGTCGAGCTCGTAGCGCGGGTAGTCGCAGGCGACCTTGGCCGCGTCCGCGTCGCAACCGGCCGTGTAGGCGGGCAGGTCGACCTTGACCAGCTCGATGTCGAGGTGCAGCCACTGCGGCTCGAAGAAGTAGCCGATCAGCGGCGTCTTCTTCTCCTCGGCCTGGCGGAACGCCTTGATCAGCGCCTGCTCGCTGCCCGCGTAAGTGACCTTGTAGTTGAGGCCCAGGTTCTTCACCAGCGCCTCGTCGTTGGTCACGAACGACGGGTCGCCGTCGAGCACCTGGCCCTTGCCCTCGGACTGCGCGGTCCGGAACTTGTCCGCGTACTTGTTGAGGTTCTGCCAGTTCGTGATGTCCGGGAACTCTCGCTTCATCCACGGTGGCACGTACCAGCCGATCACGCCCTTGTTGCCGGACGGGCCGACCCGCACGGCGGTGCGCTTCTCGTCGATGTACTTCTGCTTCAGGTCTTCGTGGCCCCAGTTCTCCAGGATCACGTCGATCTCGCCGGAGTCGAGGCCTTGCCAGGCCGTCTGCTCGTCCACTTCCTTCTTGGTCACCTTGCAGCCGAGCCGCTTCTCGGCGAGGTACGCGACGACCGCCGCGTTGGCCTCGTAGCCGACCCACGGGTTGACCGCGATGGTGATGGAGCCGCAGGGCTCGGTGGGTGCCGCCGAACTGGAGCGCGGTGACGACGACGTCGACCCACTGCCACAACCGGCAACTGTCAACACGAACGTCATTGCCAGAGCGATTCTGGGGGCTTGCACGAACAGCTCCTCGTCGAGGGTAACGGCGGTACTGGAGACCGCTCAGTTCAGCTTTTCCCGTCCGAACGATTACAGTCAAGTCATGGGATGATTGGTTGTCCACAAAGGACGAAATTTGTATCAGCCCTTGACCGTATCCGTGTGAGGGTTGATGCTGTCGCGCATCGAGAAACGGAGTGCGCAGTCCGCAACAGTCCGCCGCAACAGGTTCGGAGTGGGTTTGACGTGGATCCCGTGATTTCGGTCGGGAACCTGTGGAAAGTATTTGGCTCCAATGCGTCTCAAGTGGTGGCATCCGACGAGCTGAAGTCGTTGCCACGGCAGGAGCTGATGGAGCGCACAGGCGCCGTCGCAGCTGTGCGCGGAGTGGACTTCGACGTCGCTCCGGGTGAGATGTTCGTGGTCATGGGACTGTCCGGTTCGGGCAAGTCCACTCTGGTCCGCTGTCTCACGAGACTGGTCGAGCCCACCGCGGGCACGATCATGTTCGAAGGCGAGAACATTCTTGACGCGGACGCGAAACGTCTGCGTGACCTGCGCCGTAACAAGTTCTCCATGGTGTTCCAGCACTTCGGGTTGCTTCCTCATCGGACGGTGGCCGACAACGTCGGTTACGGGCTGGAAATCCGCGGGGTACCGCGGGCGAAACGTGGGGAGCGGTCACAGGAAGTGATCGATCTCGTCGGTCTCACCGGTTACGAGAAGTCCTATCCGGACCAGCTCTCCGGCGGTATGCAGCAACGTGTCGGTCTCGCGCGCGCACTTGCCGGCGATCCCGATGTTTTGTTCTTCGATGAACCTTTCTCGGCGCTCGACCCGTTGATCCGCCGCGACATGCAGTCCGAGGTCATCCGGCTGCACCGCGAGGTCGGCAAGACGATGGTCTTCATCACCCACGACCTGAGCGAGGCGCTCAAGCTCGGCGACCGCATCCTGATCATGCGGGACGGTCAGGTCGTGCAGGTCGGCACGGGTGACGAGCTGGTCGGTGCGCCGGCGGACGACTACGTGCGCGACTTCGTGAAGGACGTGCCGCGTTCGCACGTGCTGACGCTGAAGTGGATCATGCGCCCGCCGCGGCCGGACGAGGAGCTGGACGGGCCTGAACTGGCGCCGGAAACCGTTGTGCGGGAAGCCGTGCGCAGTGTGCTCAGCGCGGACAAGCCGGTGAAGGTCGTGCAGAACGGTGAGCTGCTCGGCGTCGTGGCGGACGAGGAGATCCTCGGGGTCGTAGCCGGGGAGGCGTGACATGGTTGCCGTCGCCGCCCCTCGGCAACTTCCGCGCAAGCCGCTGATTCTGGCCGGCATCGTGCTGGCCTGGCTGGTGCTGTGGCTGGTGTTCCGCAACGTCGGGACGCTGCCGCTCGACGCCTCCGCGCTCACGCCGTTGCACCGGATGATCAACGAGCTCAACGACGCCGTTGGCGCGTCCAGGAACTCCAACCCGCTGTTCCTGTACTTCTTCAACGAGATCCGGCTCGTCATCGACGAGTTCGTGACCTTCGTGCAGGCGTTGATCGCGCAGCCGTCGTTCGGCCGGCCGGTGCCGGTGATCGGCTGGCTCGGCGTGGTCGCGATCGCCGGTTTCGTCAGCCTCGTGGTCGCCGGCTGGCGGGTCGCGCTGCTCGCCGTCGCGGGCTTCGTGTTCCTCGGCCTGCAGGGGCTGTGGCAGGAGAGCATGGACACGCTCTCGCTGACGCTGGCCGCGGTCGTGATCTCCTTGCTCTTCGGCATTCCGCTGGGGATCTGGGCCGGCTTGTCGGACCGGGCGAACCGGGTCATGCAGCCGGTGCTCGACTTCATGCAGACCATGCCGACGTTCGTCTACTTGGCACCGTTGACGTTGTTCTTCCTGATCGGGCCGGCGTCGGCGACGATCGCCACGCTGATCTACGCGGCGCCGCCGGCGATCCGGATCACCGCGCACGCCATCCGGTCGGTGCCGCACAACACAGTTGAGGCGTCGGAGTCCCTTGGCGCGACGCGGAAGCAGACGTTGCTGAAGGTGCTGCTGCCGTCCGCGCGCAAGACGATCGTGCTCGGCGTCAACCAGACGATCATGGCCGCGCTGTCCATGGTCACGATCGCCGCGCTGATCGACGCGCCGGGGCTGGGCAAGACGGTCGTGAAGGCGTTGCAGACGCTCGACGTCGGCACGGCGTTCAACGCCGGTCTGGCGATCGTGGTGCTGGCGATCGTGCTGGACCGCGTGACGACCGCCGCGACCGAACGCCGCAAGCTGCCGCGCTGGGCGTTGTTCGGCGGGCTCGGTGTCACGGGTGTCTGCGTCTACCTCTCCTACACCTACCTGTGGGCCGCGGAGTTCCAGTCGGACGTGGAGATCGGCAGCTCGATCCGGCAGGGCGCGACGGCCGTGACGGAGTGGGCGCAGGACACGCTGCCGTTCATCACCGGTGGCTTCAAGGATTTCGTCACGTTCGCGTTGATCAACCCGCTGCAGGCGCTGCTGGCCGAGTCGCCGTGGTTCCTGGTGGCGCTGGTGATCGTCGCGGTGTCGTTCCTGATCGGCGGGGTCCGGTCCGCGATCGTGTCCGCGGTGTGCCTCGGCCTGCTGGTCGCGACGGGGCTGTGGCAGGACTCGATGATCACGCTGGCGTCCACGCTGGTCGCCACGATCATGGTGATGATCCTCGGGATCGTGGTCGGCGTGTGGATGGGCCGCAGCAGGCGCGCGGACCGGTTCATCCGGCCGATCCTCGACGCCGGCCAGGTCATGCCCGCGTTCGTGTACCTGGTGCCGTTCCTGGCGTTGTTCGCCGCGAGCAGGTTCACGGCGATCATCGCGGCCGTGGTGTTCGCGGCGCCGGTCGCCATCAAGATCATCGCGGACGGGATCCGCGCGGTGTCGCCCACGACGGTCGAGGCGTCCACGGCGCTCGGGTCCAGCTCGTGGCAGACGATCGTGAAGGTGCAGCTGCCGATGGCGCGCGGGGCGTTGACGCTCGCCGCCAACCAGGGGCTGATCTACGTGCTCTCGATGGTCGTCGTCGGCGGTCTCGTCGGCGCCGGCGCGCTCGGCTACGACGTGGTGGCCGGTTTCTCGCAGGGCCAGTTGTACGGCAAGGGGCTCGCGGCCGGTGTCGCGATCGTCGTGCTGGGCGTGATGCTCGACCGCCTCACCCAGGCGGCCGCCAAGCGGTGGACCAACTAGGAGGTCTGGAAGTGGCAAGGCACAACGTGCTGGGAGCGGTGCTCGTGGGAGCACTCGCGCTGGCCGGTTGCAGTGGCGCCAAGGTCGGTGACTCTTCTTCGGGTGCTACCGGCGACTGCGGCACGTTCAACCTCGCGATCAACCCGTGGGTCGGTTACGAGGCAAACGCGGCGGTGCTCGCGTACGTGGCCGAGAAGGAGCTCAAGTGCAAGGTCACCAAGAAGGAGCTCAAGGAAGAGGTGGCCTGGCAGGGCTTCGGCACCGGTGAGGTCGACGCCGTCGTCGAGAACTGGGGTCACGACGACCTGCGCAAGAAGTACATCGACGAGCAGAAGACCGCCGTCAGCGCGGGCTCGACGGGTGTGAAGGGCCAGATCGGCTGGTACGTGCCGCCGTGGCTCGCCAAGGAGCACCCCGACATCCTGGACTGGAACAACCTCAACAAGTACGCGGACAAGTTCAAGACGTCCGAGTCCGGTGACAAGGGCCAGCTGCTCGACGGCGACCCGTCGTTCGTGACCAACGACGAGGCTCTGGTGAAGAACCTGAACCTCAACTACAAGGTCGTCTACGGCGGCTCCGAGACCGCGCTGATCCAGGCCTTCCGCCAGGCGGAGAAGGACAAGAAGTGGGTCATCGGCTACTTCTACTCGCCGCAGTGGCTGCTCAACGAGATCAAGCTCGAGAAGGTGAAGCTGCCCGAGTACAAGGCGGGCTGTGACGCCGACACCGAGAAGGTCGCCTGCGACTACCCGGACTACGACCTCGACAAGATCGTGTCCAAGAAGTTCGCCGACGGGAACGGCCCGGCGTTCCAGCTGGTCAAGAACTTCAAGTGGACCAACGAGGACCAGAACACGGTCGCCAAGTACATCGCCGAGGACAAGATGAAGCCCGAGGACGCGGCCAAGAAGTGGGTCGAGGCCAACGCGGACAAGGTCAAGGCCTGGACGGCCAAGGCCTGAGTTTTGCACGGCAACAAGCAGCAGGGGTGGTTCCCGGACGAGAGGAACCACCCCTGCTGCTTACCCCCGGCATCACGCAGCCTGTTGCCCGTTGGGGACCTCAGGCTCGTGGCGGTGCGTCATGCGGTGCCACCACGACCGCGGCTTCCCGCCGTTGCGGTAGTACTCCTGGACGCGGCGGGCGTCCTCCCGCAGGGCAGCCTGCCGGTAGTCCATCTCCGCCTTGATCGCCTCGGGCGTCCATTCCATCTGACTCACTCCTCAGGTCGTTCGCTGACGAGAGTGAGATTGCTGCTGAGGGGTGGCCCCTCACATCGGAAGATCACCTAAGGTCGCGCCGCGAGACCCCTTACGCCGCCCTCCAATAGCTGATTCAGCCGATGCCGCGGGCTCGGGTAAGGGGCCACGATCGAGGGCATGACTGTCGCCCACTTACCCACGCGACCTGCGCTGTTCTTCGATCCCACCACCGAGGTCCACTTCGACGAGCAACTCGACAGCTGGCACGTCTTCTCCCTTACGGACGTCCAGCGCGTGCTGTCCGACGAGGAGCACTTCTCGGCGGGGTTCGGCCTCACGGACGAGACCAGGCCGCTCGCCAACCCGATGTTCAGCGGCATGTGGGCCGCGGACGGGCAACGCCACCGCGACCTGAGGGCCGCCGTCGCCGACCCGTTCAGCCCGCGGGTGCTGTCGCGGCTGGAGCAGCAGATCCGCGCCATCGTGGTCGAGCTGATCGACGAGCTGGCCCCGGACGGCTTCGACGTCGTTCCGCGCCTGTCCCGTCCGTTGCCCGCGCGGGTGATCTGCCGCGTGCTCGGCCTCGACGTCACCGCCGAGGAGCGGATGACCGAGTGGATCGACGACTGGCTCGGGACCGCGAACTCCACCAACACCGTGCCGCAGCAGGCCGAGATGGCGAAGTTCTTCGCCGACGAGCTGGACCGGCAGCGCGCGACGCCCGGCGGAGGGCTCATCGCGGAGCTGCTCGACGTGCAGGAGACCGGCTACCTGGTGGACGGCCGGCCGATGTCGGACGGCGACCTCGTCGGGTACTGCGCGATGCTGCTCGGCGCCGGAGTCGACACGGTCGACGCGACCGCCTCCAACGCGCTGCTGTTCCTGACCGAATACGGCTGCTGGGACTCGTTGCGCGCGGACCCGTCGTTGCTGCCCGGTGCGATCGAGGAGACCACGCGCTGGTATCCGGTCTTCCCCGGTGTGCGCAGGCTGGCGCGCTTCGACGTCTCGCTGGGCGGCCAGGAGATCAAGGCCGGGCAATGGGTCACCGGGTGGCTGACCGCGGCCAGCCGCGATCCGGAGCGCTATCCCGAGCCGGACACGTTCGACATCCGGCGCCAGACGCGCTCCATGGCGTTCGGGCACGGAGTGCACTACTGCCTCGGTGCAGGCCTGGCCCGGCTGGAGCTGCGGGTGCTGCTCGAGGAGGCGGTGCACCGGCTTCCGCTGCTGCGCAGGGACACCGATGCACCGCTCGTGCGGCGTGAGTGGATGCTCGACAACCTCGAGTCGGCCACCTTCCGCTTCGACTAGGTCCGCCGGAACCGCAGCGTGAGCACCTGGAACGGGCGCAGCACCAGCTCTGGCGTTGTGTCGGCGAGAGGCCGTTCGAGCAGGTCGGTCTCCTGGACGCCCTGGTGGTCGAACGACGTGCTGATCGAGGTGCGGGCCCGGCCGCCGTGCGCCTCGTAGAGCCGGACGACGACGTCGCCGGACCGGTCGTCGGCCAGTTTGACGGCCTCGACCCGGACCGCCGGGTTGTCGGTGCGCACCAACGGTTCCGGTGCCTGGGCGCCGCGGACGGACTGCGGCGGCAGGTTGATGCGGTAGCCGGCGTCGATGGCTGCCGGCAGGTCTCCGATGACCAGGGCGTAGCGGAAGCGGTGCTCGCCCTGGTCGGTCTCGGGGTCGGGGAACCGCGGCGCGCGCAGCAGGGACAGCCGCACGGTCGTGGTGGTGCCGCCGTCCTCGCGGGTCGTGCGGGTGACCTCGTGGCCGTAGGTCGAGTCGTTGACCACCGCGACGCCGTAGCCGGGCTCGCCGACGTGCAGGAAGCGGTGGGCGCAGATCTCGAACTTCGCGGCCTCCCACGAGGTGTTGGTGTGCACCGGGCGGTGCAGGTGGCCGAACTGGGTCTCGGCGGTGGAGACCTCGGCGCGCAGGTCGAGCGGGAAGGCGATCTTGAGCAGCTTCTCGCGTTCCTGCCAGTCGACCTCGGTTTCGAAGTCGACCTGCTTGGCGCCCTCGCGCAGCCGGATGGTCTGGGTCAGCACCGAGTTGCCGAACTTGGCCCGCACCACGACGCCGTCCTCGGCGTCGACCCGTTCGGACGGGATCAGGTCGGCCTTCCAGTTGCGGTAGAACGGGTCGATGTCCCAGGCGTCCCACTGGTTCGGGTTGTCGCGGTGCAGCTGCGGCATGCCGGCGAACCCGTGCGGTGGCAGGACCTCGCGGTCGTTCTCCAGGTCCAGCACGGACAGCACGATGCCGTCGGCGTCGGTCGTGACGCGGAGCCGGCCGTTGTCGAGCACGCCGTCCTGCGGTGCGACGTGAGGCATCGGTGCGCTGTTGCCGAGCACGTCGAACGTGAGCTCGTCGGCGCCGTCGCCCTTGATCGCGTCGATCGCCTTGGCGGTCAGGGCTTTCAGCTCGGCCGCCACGCGGGCGTAGGTGGCCTCGGCCTCGCGGTGCACCCAGGCGATCGAGCTGCCCGGCAGGATGTCGTGGAACTGGTGCAGCAGCACGGTCTTCCACAACCGGTCGAGCTCGTCGTAGGGGTAGTCGTGGCCCTGGAGGGCGGCCGCGGTCGACCAGTGCTCGGCCTCGCGCAGCAGGTGTTCGCTGCGGCGGTTGCCCTGCTTGGTCTTGGCCTGCGTGGTGTAGGTGGCGCGGTGCTTCTCCAGGTACAGCTCGCCCGCCCACACCGGTGCGTCCGGGTACTCGTCCTGCGCGGCCTGGAAGAAGTCGCGGGGCGGCTCGACCTTGACGGTCGGGGAGCCTTCGAGGTTCGCGACGCGGTGCGCGGTCTCCATCATCTCGCGGGTGGGGCCGCCACCGCCGTCGCCGTAGCCGAACGGCACCAGCGAGCGGGAAGCCTTGGCGTGCTCGGCGAACTGGCGGGACGCCCGCGCGAGCTCTTCGCCGGACAGCGAGGAGTTGTAGGTGTCGACCGGTGGGAAGTGCGTGAAGATCCGGGTGCCGTCGATGCCCTCCCACCAGAAGGTGTGGTGCGGGAACTTGTTGATCTGGTTCCACGACAGCTTCTGGGTGAGGAACCAGCGTGAGTCGCTCAGCTTGATCAGCTGGGGGAGTGCGGCGCTGTAGCCGAAGGAGTCCGGCAGCCAGACCTCCTCGGTCTCCACGCCGAAGTTGTCCAGGAAGAAGCGCTTGCCGTGCACGAGCTGGCGGGCCATCGCCTCGCCGCCGGGCATGTTCGTGTCCGACTCGACCCACATGCCGCCGACCGGCACGAACTGTCCACTGCGGACCTTTTCGCGGACCCGGTCCCAGACGTGCGGGTGGTGCTCCTTCATCCAGGCGTACTGCTGGGCCTGGGAGCAGGCGAAGTAGAAGTCCGGGTACTCGTCCATCAGCTTCGTGACGTTCGAGAACGTCCTGGCGCACTTGCGGACGGTTTCCCGCAGCGGCCACAGCCAGGCGCTGTCGATGTGCGCGTGGCCGATCGCGGAGACCTTGTGCGCGGAGGCCGTGGCGGGCAGTGACAGGACATGTTCGAGCTCCGCGCGGGCCAGGTCGGCGGTGGCGGCGACCTCGTTGAGGTCCAGCGCGTCCATCGCCCGGTCCAGCGCGTGCAGGATCTTGTGTCGGCGCGGGTCGTGCGCCGGCAGCTCCTTCATCAGGCTCTGCAGGACCTCGATGTCGAGCATCAGGTGCCAGACCTGCGGCTGGAACACCGCGAGCTCGGCCTTGAGGATCTTGTACAACGGGTCGGTGCCCGCCGTTTCCTTGTCGCCCAGCCGGGTCGGCAGGAACGGGTGGAAGTCGAGGATGGTCGGGTTGCCCGCGGCCTCCAGGTAGTAGAGGACCTCGTCACCTTGGACCGGCAGGTAGGTGTTGCGCGGTTCGATGCCCTTGATGGGCTCACCGGCCGCGTTGTAGGCGAGGCCTTCGGACTGGAAGCCGGGGCCGGGGTGGGTGAAGCCGAGGTCCAGCACCACCTCGACCTGCTCGCCCTGCCAGGCTTCGGGGACCGTGCCGGTGAGCTTGAACCAGCTGGTGCTCCACGGCGCGCCCCAGGCGTCGCCGACCTGGGCCGGTTCGTACGTGGCCTGGAGGGCTTCGGCGACCGGGACGGGCTCGTCCGGCACGTGCCACACGGCCAGTTCGAGTGGTGCGGTCTCGCCGTAGATCGCCGGGCGGATGCGTTCCTTCAGCGTGCGGTTGAGGCGTTCTTCCAGCAGCTCGCGTTCGTCGTGCACGTCGTCACCCCAGCTCGATCGAGGCCCGCACGCCGTTGTGCGCGAGAGCCATCCACTCTTCGAAGAAGGCGCCACCAGGGCCCCACGACGGCCGGTCGCCGTGCAGCTTGATCGGCGTGCGCTCGGCCGGTGCCGGCCAAGAAGTTCCACATCGTGCTTCGCGCACGATCCGGGCGATCGCCTCCCCGAGCGGCTTGACCTTGCGTTCCGTCGTCAACAGTCCCAACTCGTACTCGCGTTCGGGGAAGTCCACCAGCGCGCGGTCCACGTCGTGCGAGCACCACCACGTGACGCCCCACAGGTTCGCGCAGGTGAGCACGTTCGCAAGCGTTTGCTCGGCGAACGCGGGTGCCTGCTCGGCGCTGATCTCGGGCTGGGCGGCGCCGACCTCCTGCAGCCACACGGGACGTTGCGGGTCCTTCGCGTGCGCCTTGGCCAGTTCGACGAGGTATTCGGCGTGGTGGACGCTCTCCGGCGACATCGGCCCGTAGCGCTGCGCGGTGCCGTTGAAGACCCAGGAGTGCACGGTGGTCATTGCGCCCTTGTTGGCCGCGTGTTCGGGCAGGAACGCGTGCTCGCTCTCGTACCAGACGGCGTCGTACTCGGAGTGCACGTGCGGGAGGCCTGGTGCGGCGGTCTCGCACTCGGCGAGCAGGGCGTCGATCCACTCGCCGGCCTGTTGGGGTGCGCACGGGTTCGACTCGGTGAGCAGGTTGACCTCGTTGCCCAGGGTGAAGCCGAGGAAGTTGGGTTTGTCCTTGAGCGCTTCGGCGAGCGTGCGGATGTAGAACTTCTGCCCGCTGATCACGTCGGGGTCGGTGAAGATGTTGCGGCGGTGCCAGGTCTGCACCCACGACGGGTAGAAGTCGAAGCTCGACAGGTGACCCTGCAACACGTCGACCTGCACGTCCAGGCCGGTCTCGTGGGCGGCGTCGAGCATCTGGGCCAGCTGCTCGACGGCCTTGGGCCGGACGAGGCCGCGGTTGGGCTGGAACACCGGCCACAGCGGGAAGATCCGCACGTGGTCGAGGCCCAGCCCGGCAACGGACTCGAAGTCGGCTTTGACGTCGTCGATGGAGAAGTCGAGCCAGTGGTGGAACCAGCCGGTCGACGGGGTGTAGTTCACGCCGAAACGCAATGGTTTATCCCTTGATCGCGCCTTCTCCCACTCCGCGGAAGAAGTGCTTTTGCAGCAACAGGAACAGCAGGATCAGCGGGAGGACGGCGATGATCGTGCCCGCCGCCACCAGCCGCTGGTTCTGCACGAACGTGCCCTGGAGGTACGCGAGGCCGATGGTGAGCGTGTACTTCTCCTGGTCGCTCAGCACGACGAGCGGCCAGAGGAAGTCGTCCCAGCTGAACATGAACGAGAACAGCGCCACCACGACCAGCGTGCCCTTCACCGACGGCAGCGCGAGGCGGGTGAACCGCTGCCACGCGTTGGCGCCGTCGATGATCGCGGCTTCCTCGACTTCGGCGGGGAGTGCGAGGAAGGCGTTGCGCAGCAACAGGACGTTGAGCGCGGCGATCGAGCCGGGCAGCACGACGCCGGTGAGGGTGTTGGTGAGGCCGAGGCCGCGCATCACCAGGAACAGCGAGATGAGGATGGCCTCGAACGGCACCAGGATGCTGCTGGCGAAGATCACCGCGGCGAACCTGCGGCCCTTGAACTTCAGCCGCGCCAAGGCATAGCCGGCCATGGCCGCACCCAGGCAGTTGGTGAGGACGTTGACGCTCGCGACGCCCAGCGAGTTGAGCGCGAACGTCCAGACCGGCACGACGTCCGCGACGGCGGCGTAGTTGCCGAAGGTCGGGTCGTTCGGGATGAAGTCGGGGACGAAGACGTCCTCGTTCGGTCCCTTGATGCTGGTGGCGAACTGCCAGAGGAACGGCCCGACGCTGATTGCCAGGACGGCCAGCAGTGCGATGTACCGGAGGGCGAGTTTCACAGCTGGTCCTCCCTGCGGTTGAGCTTGAGGGTGATCAGCAGCAGCCCCAGCAGGATCACGAACAGCACGAGGCTCAGCGCCGAGGCGTACCCGACCTCACCGGTGAGGCCGCGGCCGGTGAGCTGGATGAGCATCACCATCGTGGTGCTCGCCCCGCCCGGCCCGCCGGATCCGCCCGACAGCAGGTAGATCTCGGAGAACACGCGGAACCCGTTGACCGCGCTCAGTGCCGCGACGAGCACCATGGTCGGGCGCAGTGCGGGCACGGTGACCGACCAGAACCTCCTGATCGGACCGGCGCCGTCGACCATCGCTGCCTCGTGCAGGTCCTTGGGCACGTTTGCGAGCGCGGCCAGGTAGATCACCATGTAGTAGCCGAGGCCGCGCCAGATCGTCACGACCATCGAGCTGATCAACAGCAGCGTCGAGTCGGTGAGAAACCCGATCCTGGTGCCGCCCAACGCTTCCACCACGTTGTTCACCAGGCCGCGACTGTCGAGCAGCCACGTCCAGATGAGCCCGACCACGACCGCGGACGCGATCACCGGTGTGAAGAACGCCGTGCGGAAGATCCCGATGCCCGGCACGATCTTCTGCGCGAGCATCGCGATCAACAGCGGCAACAGCACCAGTGGCGGTACCACGCCGACCATGTAGAGCAGGCTGTTGCGGGCGGCCAGCCAGAACTTCGGGTCCTCCGCCATCCGCACGAAGTTGTCCACACCGGTGAACTGGCCGCCGCCCAGCGCGCTCGCGTCGGTGAACGAGAGCACGATCATGTTCAGGAACGGGAAGATCACGAACATGAAGGAGACGGCCAGTCCTGGCAACAGGAACAGCCACGGCGTGTAGGGCCTGTGCGTCATTTTTCCGTGGTCACTTGAGGAGCCTGTTGCACTCGGCGACGGCGTCGTCGAGCGCCTGCTTCGCGGACTTCTTGCCGAGCATCGCGTCCGCGAGCTGCTGCAGCAGCGCCTCGCGCATCTGGTCGCTGAACTGCACCGGCGTGTAGTTCACCGCGGTCTTGAGCTGCTTGGCCGCCGCGACCCGCACGCGCGCCTCGTCGGTGCCGTCCTCCGTGGTGAAGTACGGGTCGTCGCCGCCCTTGCTGGTGCTCGGGAAGATCGACGCGAGCTTCGCGAACTTCACCTGGTTCTCGGCGTTGGTGACGAACCGGCCGAACGCGAGCGCCGTCGCCTGGTTCTTGCTGCTCCTCGGCACGCTCACGCCGTGCAGGAACATGTTGGCGCTGCCGGTGTTCGTGATGGGCGTGGAGATGCCGATGTTCGCGTAGAGGCTGGGCGCGTCGGTCTTGAACTTGCCGAGGTCGTACGCGCTGCCGGGGTTGAGCGCGGTCTGCTGCGCCATGAACTTGGCGCCGGCGCCGGTGTAGTTCTGCGTCAGCGCCTCGGGGATCAGCGCGCCCGCGTCGTACATCCGCTTGTAGCTCTCGACGAACTCGACCCCCTTGGCGTCGTTGAAGGTGAACTTGTCGTTCTCGAACACCTTCACGCCGTACAGCCCGAAGTCGGCGATCGTCGGCGTCTGGCCGAGCATGGCGATCTTCTTGCTCTGGGCGAGCTTCAGCGCCTGCTCTTCGAGCTCCTTGAACGTCTTCGGCGGCTTGTCCGGGTCGAGGCCCGCCTGGGTGAACAGGGCCTTGTTGTAGAAGATCGGCCCGGTGTTGAGGTACCAGGGGAAGCCGTAGCAGCCGCCCTTGCCGGGGATCTCGAACGCCTGCCAGGCGTTCTCCAGGTACTCGGGCTTGGCTTCCTTGAGATTCTGGTCCAGGTCGACCAGCTGGCCGGCCTTGGCGAGCGGGAAGCTGAGATCCGGCGGCACGTTGATGACGTCGGGCAGGCTGCCCGCGCTCGCGTCGGCCATGACCTTGGCCAGGTACCCGTCCGCGGGCTGGTCGACCCACTTCACCGAGGTGCCCTGGTGCTGCTTCTGGAACGCGTCGATGACACCGTTGACGTAGTCGGTGTACTTGGGCTTCAGCGACCACGTCTGGAACGTGATCTCGCCGGTGACCTGCCCGCTCGCCGATGAGCCCGACCCGGTGCTGCCGCCCAGTCCGCAGCCGGCGAGGGGCCCTGCGACCGGGAGTGCTGCCAGGCCCGCGAGGAACGTGCGCCTCTTCATTGACACCCACCTCCTTGGTCGCGGACCCTAGCTAAACCGGTTTATCTCCGGCTAGCCTCCGAACGTCTTGTTGTCTCGTTCCGGACAGGGAGCGGGTTGCGGAAGGGCGCTGGGTGAAGAGGCCAACGATCAAGGACATCGCGGCTGCGGCGGGCGTGTCCAAAGGTGCTGTGTCGTTGGCGTTGAACGGGCGGTCCGGGGTGTCGGAGGAGACCCGCGCGCGTGTTCTGGCGGTGGCTTCCTCGTTGGGGTACCGGCCTTCTGTCACCGCTCGGGCGCTGTCGTCAGCGTCTGCCGACGCGGTGGGGCTGGTGCTGGTGCGGCCGCCGCGGGCGTTGGGGGACGAGGCGTTCTTCTTCCAGCTGATCGCCGGTATACAGTCGGAGATGTCGTCCGCTTTGTTGCTGCAGGTGGTTTCTTCTCGGTCGGACGAGATCGAGTTGTATCGGCGGTGGTGGGCCGAGCACCGGGTTGACGGGGTGTTCCTCGTGGATCTGCTGGTGGATGATCCTCGGGTCTCGTTGATGTCGTCGCTCGGGTTGCCGGCTGTTGTCGTGGGTGGAGCTGGGCACCACGGGTCGCTGGCTTCGGTGTGGGCTGATGACTACGCGGCCATGACTTCGGTGGTGTTGTATCTGAAGTCGTTGGGGCATCGGCGGATTGCCCGGGTGGCTGGGTTGTCTTCGTTGTTGCACACGGTGCGGCGGGATCAAGCGTTCTTGTCGTCTGTTGTGGACGGTGTGATCGTGGCTGGGGATTACACGGCTGAGGCTGGAGCCTTGGCTACTCGGTCACTGTTGTCCGGGGAGTTGTCGGGGTGGGGTGGGGAGCCGCCCACGGCGATCGTTTACGACAACGATGTGATGGCTGTCGCTGGGGCTGAGGTGGCTGCTTCGCTTGGGGTTGCTGTGCCTGGTGAGCTGTCGATCGTGGCTTGGGACGACTCGGTGTTGTGTCAGCACGGGCGGTTGACTGCGTTGTCTCGGGACACGTTTGCGTTTGGGGCTCGGGCTGCTCGGGCTTTGTTGGCGGTGTTGGAGGGGGCATCGCCTACTGACGTTGAGGATGTGTTGCCTGAGTTGGTGGTTCGGGGGAGTACTGGGGGTGTGCCGCCTTCGGCGGGCGCTTCGGTTTCGTAGCGTTCCCCTGTTGCGTAGATGGTGCGGTCCGTGACGGCGACCCGCCCGCACCGCGTTTCAAGCGTTCGAGCAGCTCGCCTACGGCGTCGCCAAAGCAGTTCGGCTTCGTCAGGTCAGCGAGGCGACCTGGTCGCTCACCACTTGGGCCGCTGCCGAGACCAGGGCGGTCACCGCCGGGTTCGTCGAGTTGTCCTGGCGCCAGCCGAACTGCGTGTAGACGCGGAAGGTCGGGGACCAGGGCAAGCGGACCAACCTGCCGTCGGAGAGCTCGCTGGCCACGGTCACCTCGGGCATCAGAGCGATGCCCAGGCCTGAGGCGACGGCGCGTTTGGCGGCGTCCACCGAGTCGAGTTCCAGGACGGGGGCGCGGGTGTCGTCGTAGCCGAGTTGGTGTTCGAAGAGTTCGTGGTAGGAGGCGCCGTTCTCGGCTCGGATCAGGGTGCTGCTGGTGAGGTCGTCCTCGGAGAGGGACTGGCGTTGCGTGAGCATGTGGTTCGGGCCCGCGACCATCACCAGGGGCTCTGGGCACAGGACCGTTGTTTCGAGGCCGTCTCTTGGTTCGATGGCGCCGATGAAGAAGGCGCAGTCGAGTGTTCCGTCGCGGACTGAGTTCAGGTTGTTGAGCGTGTTCCGCGAGTGCAGTGAGAGTTGGACCGACGGGTAGCGCCAGCACATGTATTCGATGAGTGGTAGCAGACGGTAGTCGGTCAAACTCTGTGCGGAGCCGATGACTAGTTTGCCGTGTGGCTCGCCGTTCATCGTTATGGCTTTTCGGGCCTTTTCGGTGAGGTTGATGATGTTTCGCGCGAACGGGAGCAGTTCCACGCCCGCTGACGTCATCTGGATACCTCGGGGGAGCCTGCGGAAAAGGACGACCCCCAGGGCCTCCTCCAGCGCCTTGATGCGGGTCGTGATGGTCGGCTGCGAGCAGTTGAGCGTGGCAGCGGCCTTGGTGAAGCTCCCTGTCTGAACCACGGTCGTGAACGCGAGAAGCTGGCGTGTCTCCATCAGGCGGATCCTCGGGGTAAAACAGTGCGACGACTTTTTCTCGTTCGTTCCCGTGGTCCTGTTACGGATGGTGCGGGAGCAGTAACGCTACCTGTCTGCTGCGCGGCGCCGATTGGTGCTTATGGAGTCAACTTGATCGGTCGCGAAAGGTCGTTGCGGCCGAAAGAGTGAAATTGAGACGGGTGCTTTTACGGGCGGTAGTTGGGTGACTCTTTTCGGTGAAGTTGTTCGCCTGGCGAAACAAAAGGCGCCGTCGCACGCGGGTGCGACGGCGCCTTGAGCGGGGGTCAGCAGGAGGCAGCGGAGACTCCGGCGAGGACGCGGTAGGTCTTCGCGGCACCGTCGCGTTCGGTCTGGGTGATGGTGAGCTCGTAGCCGATCGCGCCCGACTTCTCACGGCCCTGGTAGCGCGCGAAGTGGTCGTACTGGGCGAGCTGGTCGATCGAGTTGATCCGGGTGGCCTTCACCGTGGTGGGCAGGAGGCCGTCGCGGGTGCCGCGGTCGGCCGCCGCCACGCCCTGCGTGCCGGCCTCCTGGGTGATGTCGACCTCGTACAGCTCGCCCGCCTGCTGGCGGACGAACAGGCGGGTGGGGCTGCTGCCGTTGCGCCAGACCGGGCCGTCGATCGTGCAGGACACACTGGAGCTGCCCATCTTCAGCACGAGGAACGGGACCTCGCGCGGGTCCTGGTCGGTCAGCGAGAGGAAACCGGAGGTCGCAGCGGAGGCGCTCGTCTCGTCGTGCTTGGCGGCGACGCGGATCTCCTGCTTCGGCAGGCCCGCGCCCACCGTCTCGTCGGACAGGTGCACGCTCCAGCCGGGGTGTGCGGACGTGAGGCCCGACACGTACTGCGGCTGGCGGTACTCGGCGTTCTGGCCGCGGAGCCATTCGGGGCTTCCGGCGCTCTCGAACAAGTAGGCCATGACGGTGGCTTCCGGTGCCGGTGCGGCGAGTGCGGGCGTGGTGATGACACCGAGCAGCGCCGCGCTCGTGGCCGCAGCGGCGAGAAGTCTTGCGTCCTTGCGCAACATCGTGATCCCCAAGTGAAGTCGAATCCCCAGCGGTGGTGGTCGTGTCGGCCAGCACCGCCGGGGAGTCAACCGGGTGAGGCTCACGGTTCGGTCACGTGGTGGGGAACAGGTCCGGCTGGCAGGGGTGGCGGCGGTCACAGCGCGGGTCTCGCCTAGACTCGCTGGGAATCCGGGCGCCAGCTAAGGCGGTACCGGCTGTCTGCACGTTCTTGTTCGTTACGAGGAGTCCACGTTGAAGAGCACCGTCGAGCACCTGAGCCCGACGAGGGTCCGGATCAACGTCGAGGTGCCGTTCGACGAGCTCAAGTCGAACTTCGACCAGGCGTACCGGAAGCTCGCGAAGCAGGTCCGCATCCCCGGTTTCCGTCCGGGCAAGGCCCCCGCCAAGGTGCTGGAGAGCCGCATCGGCCGCGCTCCGGTGCTGGACGAGGTCATCCAGGAGGCCATCCCGGCCAAGTACCTGGAGGCGGTCAACGCCGGTGAGGTGCGCACGCTCGGCCGTCCCGACTTCGAGGTCACCAAGATCGAGGACGGCGAGACGCTCGAGTTCACCGCCGAGGTCGACGTTCGTCCCGAGATCACCGTGCCCGCGTTCGGCGAGCTCGAGGTCACGGTCGACGAGCAGGAGGTCACCGACGAGGACGTGACCACGCAGCTCGACGAGCTGCGGGCCCGCTTCGGCACGCTGACCGGCGTCACCCGCCCGGCCGAGACCGGCGACTTCGTCATCGTCGACCTGTCCGCCACGGTCGACGGCGAAGAGGTCGAGGAGGCGCGCACCGCCGGCCTGTCCTACGAGATCGGCTCCGGCCAGCTCGTCGAGGGCATCGACGACGCGCTCGTCGGCGCGTCCGAGGGTGAGACCAAGACCTTCAACACCACGCTGGTCGCCGGTGAGCACCAGGGCCGCGAGGCCGAGGTCACCGTGGTGCTGAACACCGTCAAGGAGCGTCAGCTCCCCGAGCTGGACGACGAGTTCGCCCAGCTCGCCAGCGAGTTCGACACGCTCGACGAGCTCAAGGCCGACCTGCAGACCCGCCTGGGTCGCGTCAAGAAGATGCAGCAGGGCGTCCAGGCGCGCGACAAGGTCCTCGAGGCGCTGCTCGAGACCACCGAGGTCCCGCTGCCCGAGGGCATCGTCCAGGGCGAGATCGACGCGCGGAAGCACGACGCCGTCCACGCCTTCGACCACGACGAGGCGAAGTTCGCCGAGTGGCTGACCGAGCAGGGGCAGTCGGAGGAGGAGTTCGACGCCGAGCTGCGCAAGGCGGCCGAGCAGGCCGTCAAGACGCAGCTGGTGCTCGACTCGATCGCCGACGCCGAGCAGGTCACGGTGTCCGACGGCGAGCTGACCGAGCGGATCATCTACCAGGCCCAGCGCTTCGGCATCAGCCCGGACGAGTACGTCAAGCGCGCCCAGCAGTCGGGTCAGCTCGGCGCGATCTTCGCCGACGTCCGCAGGGGCAAGGCGCTCGCGAGCGTCGTGCGGCAGGCTTCGGTGTCCGACACCTCGGGCACCAAGCTGGACCTCGACGAGCTCTTCGGCGAGACGAAGGCGGACGACTCCGAGTAGTCGCCGCGTGAGCTGGCGAACACCGGAAATACAGCCCTGAGCGAACGCGGGCGGTGTCGGGCATCTGACGCCGCCCGCCTTCGTTAAGGTCGGTTGCAGAAGGTTTTGGCATCCAGATTCGTTCCACCTGGAGTTAGGCAGGCAGACGTGACGCAGCACTCCTTCCCGACCCCCGAGATGCGGTCGGCCACCGCCGGGATGAACCTCAACGACTCGGTGTACGAGCGGCTGCTCCGCGAGCGGATCATCGTCCTGGGATCGCAGGTCGAAGAGGGCATCGCCAACCAGATCACCGCGCAGCTGCTGCTGCTGGCCGCTGAGGACCCCGAGAAGGACATCACCCTCTACATCAACTCGCCGGGTGGCTCCGTCACGGCGGGCATGGCCATCTACGACACGATGCAGCTCATCGAGCCGGACGTGGCGACGGTGGCGATGGGTCTCGCGGCCTCGATGGGGCAGTTCCTGCTCTCCGCGGGTGCCCCCGGCAAGCGCCAGGCGCTCCCGCACGCACGCATCCTCATGCACCAGCCGTCGGCCGGTGTCGGTGGTACCGCCGCGGACATCGCGATCCAGGCGGACATGCTGACGCGCACCAAGCGCGAGATGGCCGAGTTGATCGCCGAGCACACCGGTCAGCCGGTCGAGCGCATCATCCAGGACTCCGACCGCGACCGCTGGTTCACGGCGCAGGAAGCGCTGGAGTACGGCTTCGTCGACAAGGTCGTCACGCGGTCGCAGCCCGTCGGCGACTCGAACATCTGACGTCAGCTAGGAGACCTGAAGTGAGCCAGTTCCACATGCCTCAGTCGCGGTACGTGCTGCCGTCCTTCGTCGAGCGCACGAGCTACGGCATGAAGGAGTCGAACCCGTACAACAAGCTGTTCGAGGAGCGCATCATCTTCCTCGGCGTGCAGGTTGACGACGCCTCGGCCAACGACGTCATGGCGCAGCTGCTGGTGCTCGAGTCCGAGGACCCGGACCGCGACATCCTGATGTACATCAACTCGCCGGGTGGCTCGTTCACCTCGCTGATGGCCATCTACGACACCATGCAGTTCGTGCGTCCGGACATCCAGACGTACTGCCTCGGCCAGGCCGCCTCGGCCGCCGCGGTGCTGCTGGCCGCCGGCACGCCCGGCAAGCGCCACGCGCTGCCGAACGCGCGAATCCTGATCCACCAGCCTTCGATGGAGGGCGCGTACGGTCAGGTGTCCGACCTGGAGATCCAGTCGAACGAGATCCAGCGTGTGCGCCGCCTGATGGAGTCCACCCTCGCGCGGCACACGAACCGGACGGCAGAGGAGGTCCGCGAGAGCATCGAGCGCGACCGGATCCTCACGGCCGAGGAGGCCAAGGAGTACGGCATCGTCGACTCGGTGCTGCCCTACCGCAAGCTCTCGGCCAAGTCCTGATGCGAATGTCCGGACTGTGGGAAACCCCAGAGTCCGGGCATCGCAGACCCACCCGACACGCCGATGTGACCGGTTAACTGGCCTGATCGGCGCGTCGGGGGGACGCTGGTCCTCCCCTGAAACGGGGTAGGCCAGGTACCGTCAGGAGAACGGGCTCAGCACCCACAGCCAGTGGGACTGCCACAGCAAGTCAGCAGGCGCACTACAGCAGGTGTGCGCCGGAGGGGACATAGGTCAGCGGTCATGGCGCGTATCGGTGACGGCGGCGACTTGCTGAAGTGCTCTTTCTGCGGAAAGAGCCAGAAGCAGGTGAAGAAACTCATCGCCGGCCCCGGCGTCTACATCTGCGATGAGTGCATCGATCTCTGCAACGAGATCATCGAGGAGGAGCTGGCCGAAGCCGGCGACGTGAAGCTCGACGAGCTGCCGAAGCCCGCCGAGATCCACGAGTTCCTCGACCAGTACGTCATCGGCCAGAGTGATGCCAAGCGCACCCTCTCCGTCGCCGTCTACAACCACTACAAGCGCATCCAGGCGGGCGACCGCGGACGCGAGGGTAGGGACGACGGTGTCGAGCTGGCGAAGTCGAACATCCTCATGCTGGGCCCCACGGGCTGCGGCAAGACCTACCTCGCGCAGACGCTCGCGAAGATGCTGAACGTGCCGTTCGCCATCGCCGACGCGACCGCGCTGACGGAGGCCGGGTACGTCGGTGAGGACGTCGAGAACATCCTCCTGAAGCTCATCCAGGCCGCCGACTACGACGTGAAGCGCGCCGAGACGGGCATCATCTACATCGACGAGGTCGACAAGATCGCTCGAAAGAGTGAAAACCCGTCGATCACGCGCGACGTGTCCGGTGAGGGCGTTCAGCAGGCGTTGCTCAAGATCCTGGAAGGCACCACCGCATCGGTGCCCCCGCAGGGCGGCCGCAAGCACCCGCACCAGGAGTTCATCCAGATCGACACGACGAACGTGCTGTTCATCGTGGCCGGTGCCTTCGCGGGCCTGGAGAAGATCATTCAGGACCGGGTCGGCAAGCGCGGCCTGGGCTTCGGTGCCGAGGTTCGCTCCAAGGCCGAGGTGGAGGCGTCGGACTTCTTCTCCGACTCCATGCCGGAGGATCTGATCAAGTTCGGCCTGATCCCCGAGTTCATCGGGCGTCTGCCGATGGTCGCCTCCGTGACGAACCTCGACAAGCCGTCGCTGGTGCAGATCCTCACCGAGCCGAAGAACGCGCTGGTCAAGCAGTACCAGAAGCTGTTCGAGATGGACGGCGTCGAGCTGGAGTTCACCAAGACCGCGCTCGAGGCGGTCGCCGACCAGGCGATCCTGCGCGGAACCGGTGCCCGCGGTCTGCGCGCGATCATGGAAGAGGTCCTGCTCCCGGTGATGTACGACATCCCGAGCCGCACGGACGTCGCCAAGGTCGTCATCACCGAGCAGACGGTGAAGGAGAACGTGAACCCGACGATCGTGGCCCGGCAGCCCTCGCGCCGGGAGCGTCGAGAAAAGTCGGCGTAAGCGATCTTTCCGAAAGGGCGTCGGTGATCACACCGGCGCCCTTTCGGCGTTCTAAGGTGGAGACATGTCGCTGCCTCACGTGCTCATCCTCCACGGCTGGACCGGCTCCGGCCCGGACCACTGGCAGAGCTTGCTCGCCCGCACGGTCTCGGAGCACGGCGGCCTCGCGGACATGCCGCACTTCAGCGACCCGGACGAGCCTGACCTGACCACGTGGCTGCGCGAGCTGGACACGCACCTCGAAGCGGCGCCGACCGACCGCGAACGGGTCGTGGTCGCCCATTCGCTCGGCTGCTACCTGTGGCTGCACCACGCCGCCCGGCAGAGCATCGGCCACGTCGACCGCGTGCTGCTGGTGGCTCCGCCCGCGCCGGACTACCCGGAGCGAGCCATCAAGTCGTTCTTCCCGGCCCCGCTCGACCCGGCCGGCCTGCGTCGTGCCGCCACCGACACCCGGCTGGTCGTGGGCGATGCCGACCCGTACTGCTCGATGCCGGTCGCCAAGCAGCTCGCCGAGGCGTTGCGGATCGAGATCGACGTGCTGCCCGGCGCGGCGCACATCAACACCGACGCGGGCTACGGGGAGTGGCCCGCGGTGCTCAAGTGGGTGCGGTCGAAGACGGTGCCGCTCTCACCACGCTGACGGAGCTTCACTTCTGGGGGGAACGTGAACACCACAGCCGCCTGGCTGAACCGCAGGCTGCCCGAACTCCTGGCCGAACACGGCGTCGTCGGCGCCCAGGCGGCCGTGCTGACCGACGGCGAGATCATCGAGGCGTCCGCGGGCGTCCTCAACGTCGAGACCGGCGCGCCGGTCACGGCGGACTCGACGTTCCAGATCGCGTCCATCACCAAGATCTGGACGGCGACGCTCGTGCAGGAGCTGGTGAACGGGGGCCTGCTGGACCTCGACCGGCCGGTGCGCGACGTCCTGCCGGATTTCCGGCTCGCCGACGAGCGGGCAGCCGGCAGAGTCACACCTCGCCAGCTGCTGACCCACACCGCGGGCTTCGACGGCGACCTCTTCTTCGACACCGGCACGGGCGACGACGCCCTCGAGAAGTTCGTGGCGCTGCTCGCCGACGCCCAGCAGGTCAGTCCGCCGGGCGAGCTCTGGTCGTACTGCAACAGCGGCTTCTCGGTGCTCGGCCGGATCGTGGAAGTGTTGCGCGGCAAGCCGTTCAACACGGTCCTCCGCGAACGTCTGGCCGTCCCGCTGGGCCTCACCGTCGAGACGACCATCGTTCCGGGGCCACACATGGCTGACGGCCACGTGCGGGAAGACGACGTGATGAAGCCGGTGACCGACTACGGCCCGGTGTCCGACTTCCCGGCCGGCGCATCACTGGCCACGAGCGCGCGCGACCTGCTCGCGTTCGTCCGCATGCACCTCGGCACGCCCGGTCTAGCCGCGATGCGCGAGCCGCAGGTCCAGCTGCCCGACGTCGGTGAGCACTCCTCGTGGGGCCTCGGCTGGAAGCTGGTCGACGCCGTGGACACCACCGTGATCGGCCACAACGGCGGCAACAAGGGCTTCGAGTCGAACCTGTGCGTTGTGCCGGAGACCGGCGTGGCGGTCGCGTTGCTGACCAACGGCGGCCCCGCGCTGCCCGTGTTCGGCGGGATTTTCGAGCACCTGTCAGGCGTTCGGATGCGTCCACGCCCGGTCCCACCGGCAGTGCCGGTGCCGGTTGATCTGCTGCGGTTCGCGGGCGTCTACCGCAACGTCGGGTACGACGTCCACGTGACGCCGGCCGACGAGGGACGCGTGCAGGTGCGCTTCGAGGGCCGCACCGAAGTCACCAAGGCGGTGGCACGCCCGGCTCGCGAGTTCACCGCCCTGCACGACAACGCCCTGATCGCCGTCGACGAGCCGCACACCGTGCTCGCGCTGATCGGGCGCTGGCTCTACTTCGGCCAGAACGCCGAACGCGTCGAGAGTCCGGCCGAGTGGCTCACCCGCAGGCTGCCCGAGTTGCTGGAGGAGCGCGGCGTCGTCGGCGCGCAGGTGGCGGTGCTGTACAACGGAGAAATCGTTGACGTAGCAGCAGGTGTGCGCAACAACGTCACGAACGAACCGGTGACGAGCGACACGCTGTTCCAGATCGGTTCGGTCACCAAGATCTGGACGGCCACCCTGGTCCAGGAGCTGGTGAACGACGGGCTGCTGGACCTCGACCGGCCGGTGCGCGACGTGCTGCCCGAGTTCCGGCTGGCCGACGAAGAGGCCGCGAGAGTCATCACACCGCGCCAACTCCTTTGCCACACCGCGGGTTTCGAGGGCGACCTCTTCCACGACACCGGCAACGGCGACGACATGTTGGTGAAGTACCTGGAGCGCATGGCGGACGCGGAGCAGATCGCTCCGCCCGGTGAGCTGTACATGTACAGCAACAGCGGCTACGTGGTGCTCGGCCGGATCGTGGAAGTGCTGCGCGGCAAGCCCTTCAACACCGTGCTGCGCGAACGCCTGATCGACCGCCTCGGCTTGCAGGCCGCCACGCGCCACGCCGAGTACCCGGACTGGAGCGCCTCGGGACACCTGCGCGAAGACGGCGTGCTGAAGCCCGTCGAGGAGAAGACACCCGAGGCTGTCGCACCGGCCGGCTCGATGCTCGCCATGAACGCGCGGGGCCTGCTCACGTTCGTGCGGATGCACCTCGACACCACCGAGTTCGACGCGATGCGGGAATCCCAGGTCGTGCAACCCGACCTCGGCTTCGGCGGCAGGCAAGGTCTGGGCTGGCTGCTGCACGACTACGACAACGGCCTCACCGGGCTGTGGCACGACGGCCAGACGCCGGGCTTCCGGGCGTACCTGCAGGTGATTCCGGAAGCCGGCCTCGCCTTCACGGTGCTCACCAACGGGGGAGCGGCCCAGCCGATCGTGCGGGCGGTGCACGCGAAAGTGTTGGGAGAGCTGGCGAACGCGACCCTGCACGAGTTCCCCGAGCCGCCTGCGGTCCCCGTGCCGATCGACATCGACAAGGTCACCGGGGTCTACCGCGCCCAGCGGGCCGACATCCACGTCACCGCGAGCGAGCACGGGCGGGTGCGGCTGCGGGCCGTGGCCAGAGACGTCGAGGTGCCGGACGTGGTCGAGGAGTACACCGGACTCCGCGCCGACGCGTTGATCGCCGTGGAGGCGGAGAACGGCCACCACAGCGTCATCGTCCTTTGTGGACGCGACGAGCAGGGCAGGGTCAAGTGGCTGCACTGGGGACGAGTGGCGGTCCGGATCTAGTGGCGTGTCACGCAACGTTGGCGAGGTAATTCACGCGCACCACGATGCGCCCGTCTGACCGCAAATTCCCCCGGCAACGTTGCGAGCCACGCCACTAAACCGCGCGCTTCGCGTACTTGGCCAGGAACTGCACGACGTCGGGCGTCACCTTGCGGTAGAACCCGTCGTCGTGCCCGCCGGCCTTCACCGTGCCGACCTCTGGCCGCACCTCGCGGATGAACCGCCGGGTGCCCTCGATGAACCGGTCGCGGTCACCGATCCACACGCCCAGCGCGGTCGGGCCGGTCGACTTCAGGTGCCGCAACGGGTCCAGCGACGCCCACTCGGCCTCGTCCTTGAACGCGCGGCGCTTGGCCATCTCCGGCCACGTCGTGATCAGGCCGGGGGAGATGGCCGCGGTGGCCGCGATCGGGTCGCCGCGTTCGGCGCGGCGGCGGGCGTAGAGCAACGCGCCGAAGCCGCCCATGGACACGCCCGTCGCGGCGAAGGCCTCGCCGTAGCCGCGTTCGCGCAGCCACTGGGGGACCTCGTCCAGCAGCATCGCCATCGGGTTGTCGCCGGGGATGTTCTCGTGCCAGTAGTGGTCGCCGCCGTCCACCGCGACGAAGCCGAACGCCGGGACCGAGCCTTTCGCGACGGCCGAGGACAGCACGTCGGCCAGGTCGCCGACGGAGGCGTGGCGGGCGTCGCCGTGCAGGCCGTGCAGCAGCAGCGACATCGGCAGGCCGCGGGGGTTCACGCCGGCCGGGAGGTAGAAGGCGAGGGTGACTTCGCGGCCGCGGGCGGCCGAGTGCACGCGCTCGAAGTGGATCGTCGGCTTGGCGGCGGAGGTGGAACTCACCCTGACCCGGTCCGCGGTGGCGATCTGCTGTTCGGTGGTCTCCGAGGACGACGACACGTACGTCGCGACCCCGGTGGCTGTCGCGATGACCACCCCGATCGCCGCGAACAGAGTGCGGCGGTTGTACCTCGGTTCCCCCATGCTCACCTCATCGCGTGGGTACCGTTCCTCGTTTCCTGCTCAGAGGACGGAACGCGCGCGTAAAGCGGACAGTTCCTCCTCCGAACAACCCAGCCAGCGCAACACGTGATCATTGTGCGCGCCGAGGGCAGGGACCGCACCCGGTGACCATTCGAAACCGGCGACGGGCGGCGGCAGCATCCGCACCGATCCGCCGGGAACCTGCACGTCAACCCATGTGGAGAGCTGCGGGTGACCAGGCAGCTCGGTGATCGAGCGGGTCACTGCGGCCGGCACGTCGGCGGCGTCCAACGCGGCCAGCAACTCGGCCGCGGTCATGGCTGAAAAGGCTTGTTCGAGCAGCTTCTGCAGCTCCGCGCGGTGCTCCACACGGGAGGCCACTGTGGCGAACCTCTCCTCCGCGGCGAGCCCGATCAGCCCGCACAGCCGCTGCCACTGGCCGTCGTTCTGCACGGCCAGGTGCACGGCACCGTCCGCGCACGCCACCGGTCCGTACGGCGCGATGCTCGGGTGGTGCGCGCCCGACCGCGGGGCAGCGGCGCCCGTCCCGGCGGCGTAGAGCATCGGCTGGTGCATCCACTCGGCCATCGCCTCGAACAGCGACAACCGCAGCCGCACGCCCTCACCCGTCCGCCCGCGTTGCAACAGCGCGGCCAGCACCGCAGCGTGCAGCTGGACGCCCGCCGCGATGTCCGCCACGGAGATGCCCGCGCGAGCCACCACGTCACCCTCGCCGGTCAGCGACACAAGCCCGGCCTCGGACTGCACCAGTGCGTCGAACGCCTTGCGGTCCGCGTACGGCCCGTCCCAGCCGTAGCCGGACAGCTCACCGACGATCAGCGAGGAAGGCAGGTCCAACGCCAGGCGGGACCACACCCGCGGCGACAGGTTGCACAGCAGCACGTCAGCGCGGGCGACCAGACGTTCCAGCACCGCACGGCCATCGGGGTGGTTGATGTCGAGCGACACCGACTCCTTGCCGACGTTCGTCCACGCGAAGTACGACGACACGGAACCGCACGACGAGTCGTAGTGCCGGGCGAAGTCGCCGACGCCGGGCCGTTCGACCTTGATGACCCGCGCCCCCAGGTCGGCCAGCAGCCGGGTCGCGTACGGCACGGCGACGGCCTGCTCCAGGCTCACCACCACGACGCCGTCAAGCGGTCTCAACCACGCGCTCCCCTCCGGTGTAGACGTTCATCGAGTCGCCGCGCAGGAACCCGACGAGGGTCATGCCCTGCTCCTCGGCCAGCTCCACGGCGAGCGACGACGGCGCCGACACCGCGGCGAGCACCGGAATTCCGGCCATCGCGGCCTTCTGCACCAGCTCGAACGACGCCCGCCCGGACACCATCAGCACCGCACCGGTCAGCGGCACCAGGTTCTGCAGCACCGCCCAGCCCAGCACCTTGTCGACGGCGTTGTGCCGGCCCACGTCCTCGCGCACGACCAGCAGCTCGCCGTGCACGAACAGCCCGGCCGCGTGCAGCCCGCCGGTGCTCTCGAAGACCTTCTGCCGTTCCCGCAACGCGTCCGGGAAGCCCGTCAGCGCCTCCGCGGTGACCCGCACCTCGTCCAGCGCGGGGGAGTAGCGGGTCTTGAGCTTCACGGCGTCCAGCGCGGCCTTCCCGCACACGCCGCACGACGACGTGGTGTAGAAGTTCCGCTCCACCCCGGTGTCCGGCGGCGGCACGCCCTCGGCCAGCGCGATGTCCAGCACGTTGTAGGTGTTCATCCCGTCCGGCCCGGTGCCCTCGCAGAACCGGGCGACCGAGACGTCGCCGGACGAGCCGATGACGCCCTCGCTGAGCAGGAAGCCGTGCGCGAGCTCGACGTCCTGGCCGGGAGTGCGCATCGTGACGGCCAACGCCTTTCCGTTGACCCTCAGCTCCAGCGGTTCCTCGGCCGCCAGCGCGTCCACCCGGCGCCGCCTACCGTTCGGCGACACCCGCTCGACCGCTCGGCGCACCGTCACTCGGCCCATGTGCACATCTCCTTCGGACCGCTATGTTCCCCACCGACCAGGCTACGTGGGAGGAGTCTCGGGGCATGGACGACGTCGTGATCGTGGGAGGCGGCCACAACGGGCTGGTGGCGGCCGCGTACCTCGCGCGGGCGGGGAAGTCGGTCAAGGTGCTGGAGAAGCTGCCGCACGTCGGCGGCGCGGCGGTGAGCGCGTCACCGTGGGAGGGCGTCGACGCCAGGCTGTCCCGCTTCTCCTACCTGGTGTCGCTGCTGCCCGACCAGATCGTCGCCGACCTGGGCCTGAAGCTGGCGTTGAAGCCGCGTGCGGCGTCCTCGTACACGCCGAACGGCAAGACCGGGCTGCTGGTCGAACGTTCGCCGGGCGTGGCGACCGCGGCGTCCTTCGAGGCCGTGTGCGGGTCGCTGGACGACTGGGAGCGGTGGCAGCGCTGGTACGCCGACCTGGAGCTGATGGCGGCCGCACTGGCGCCGACTCTTTTGGAGCCACTGGTTTCCCGGGACCACCTGCGCGTGCACGTCGACGCGGTGGCACGCGGCCGGCTGTGGGACCAGGTCTTCGAACGCCCGATCGGGGCGACGCTGCAGGAGCTGTTCGACAACAACCTGGTGCGCGGCGTCGTCGCCACCGACGCGTTGATCGGCACGCACTCGTCGCTGCATTCGTTGCGCGCCAACAAGTGCTTCCTCTACCACGTCATCGGCAACGGTTCCGGCGAGTGGAAGGTCCCGGTCGGCGGCATGGGTGCGGTGACCGCCGAGCTGGAGCGGGTCGCCCGCGAGGCCGGTGCGGAGATCATTTGCGGCGCTGAGGTGACCGCGATCGAGTCGGACGGCAAGACGGCGTCGGTCAGCTACGACGGCGGGTCCGTCGACGCGCGCTTTGTATTGTCCAATGTGGCGCCCTCCGTGCTGGGACGGTTGCAGGGCAAGGAAGTCCACGACGCGCCGGGCTGTCAGCTGAAGATCAACATGCTGCTGCGCAAGCTGCCGGAGCTGAAGTCGGGCGTGGACGCGCGGCTCGCGTTCGCCGGCACCTTCCACCTCGACGAGTCCTACGACCAGCTGGAGACCGCGTACCTGGAGAGCGTCGCCGGTCAGGTGCCGTCGGTGCTGCCGGGCGAGATGTACTGCCACTCGCTGACCGATCCGTCGATCCTCGGGCCGTCGCTGGCGGGCCACGAGACGTTGACGCTGTTCGGCCTGCACCTGCCCGCGTCGTTGTTCGAGGGCCGCAACTCCGAGCTGCGCGACGAGCTCGTGCGGCGCTACCTGGACCAGCTCAACGCCCACCTCGTGGAGCCGATCCAGGACTGTCTGGCCGTCGACGCGAACGGCGATCCGTGCATCGAGGCCCGCACGCCGCTGGACCTGGAGGACGAGCTCGGACTGCCGGGTGGCAACATCTTCCACGGAGAGCTCGACTGGCCGTTCGCCGAGACCGACGATCAGGTCGGCCAGTGGGGCGTCGAGACCGACGTGGACAACGTCTTCGTCTGCGGCGCGGGCTCCAGGCGCGGCGGTGGCGTCAGCGGCATCGGCGGCCACAACGCGGCGCGCGCGGTGCTCGAACGCATCTGAAATTTTTGATGACATCTGCCGTTATCTCTGGTTACAGTTGACGGCGTGGGGGACTTTTACGGGATCGCGGAGATCGCCGACGCCATGGGGCTCAGCCGGCAGTTGGTGGCCGTGTGGCGCAAGCGGCGCTCGCACGGCATTCCGGAGCCGGACGCCGAGCTCGCGTCCGGCCCGATCTGGCGCCGCGAGACGGTGGAGCCGTGGATCGAGCGCACGCGCGGACGGCTCGGCCTTGCGGGCGCACGGGAGTCGGCGAGCAGGAGCCTGCGGCTGCGCACGTGCCGGCGGGTCTTGCGGCTGGCGGCGTTGATGCTGGAGGAACCGCAGCGGCCGCGCGTGCTCAACGACGCCGCTGATCAGCTGCGCGACCTCATCCACGAGGTCGACCAGACCGCGGACGACGTCGTCGGCGCGCTGCTGCGAGAGCTCATCGAACCGGTGCGCGACCCGGACGTGCCCGCGGAGTTGTTGCGGGTGCCGGTCATTGAGTCGTTGCCGCTGGTGACCGCCGTCGCACGGAACTCGCCAGACTGGTGACGAGCGCGCCGAGCGCAGCCAGTGCCATGTCGGCGTGGGCATCCCACATGTCGCCCTGCTGCCCGTTGTAGGCCTCGGCCGTCTCGGCGCCGAGCGTCATCGCGATCGCCCACTCCAGCAGCTCGTACAGCGCGCTGGTCGCCAGCACGATCTCCAGTGAGCGCAACCACTTCAGTCGCAGCACCGCCGTGAGGCACACGCCGTACGCGAAGTGCACGAGTCGGTCGAAGTGGTTGCGCTCCCACGAGAACAGCTCCGACAGCCGCGCGCCGAACACCGCGTCCGTCCAGTCGTCGTACGGCACGAACGAGTAGATCCACCGCGCCGCGATCGTGTGCAGGGCCAGGAAGGCCAGCGCCCACGCCCACTGCGCGGTGTCCAGCCTGCGTCTCAGCAGCCACAGCCCCACCACCGCCACCGCGGTGAGTGAGCTGTGCAGTGCCTGCTCAGCCGGCCATGGCGGGTTGATCCACGTCGCTGCGACTAGTGCCCCGAACGCCCCCAGCAGCCATCGCTGCCCCCGAGTCATGCGCACAGCCTGGCTGATCATGGGCGGTTTTATATCAGGATTTATACATCAAGGAACCTTGCTAAAGGTTTATTGATACGTGTACGGTGGTGCCATGACCGACGCTCCCATCACTGACCCCAAGGCACTCCGGGCGCTGTCGCACCCGTTCCGGTGGAAGCTGATCAACCTGCTCACCGAGCAGGGACCGAGCACTGCCACGCAGTGCTCGGCGAAGCTCGGGGAGAGCGTCGCCAGTTGCTCGTACCACCTGAACATGCTGGCCAAGTACGGCTTCGTCGCAGAGGTGGAAGGTCCTGGCAGGCAGAAGCCGTGGCGGATCGTGAAGCGTCATCAGATGATCTCGGCGGAAGGGCTCGACGACGAGGGGGCGCTGGCTGCCCAGGCTGCCGAGATGGCCTATCTGGACCAGGAGTTCGAGCGCATCCGCGAGTACGCGCGTCAGCACGAGCACCTGTCGGATGAGTGGCGCGACCACTACGGCGTCATCAGTTCCACGTCGTTCATGACGCGTGAAGAGTTGCGCGAGGTCCAGCGTGGGATTCGGGCATTGCTCGACCGCTTCGACGAGCGCGTGGAGAACCCGGAACTGCGACCTGAAGGCGCGCGAGCGGTGCGCTTCTTCGTGAGCACGTCCGTTTCACCCGAGTAGGTCCGACCTGAGGGGAATCGCCATGTTGTCGCACTACGATGCGTTTGCTATTGCGAAGATGAAGCAGGCCGACTTCGAGGCCGACGCGACCGTCCGACGGCTCGTTCGTGCACCTGAGGAAGTCGACGCCAAGCCCGAGGGGCAGGTCGGGGCCGGGTTGCTTCCGGCGGGTCGCCGCCGCTGGAGGCTGTTCGGTCGCGTGCGACCGGCGTAGCGTGTGGTCTCAGCCGCCGCTGTAAAGGTTTTCACCACGTTTCAACCCGACCGAGGGGAGAACACCGGTGTTCCCGAGACTCGGCGCGGCGGTGGCTGCGGCGCTGTTGGCTGTGACCGTGCTGGCCCAACCCGCCCCAGGAAGTCCGACACAGGCGGCGGTGCACAACGTCAAGGACTACGGCGCGGTCGGCAACGGCAGCGCGAACGACACGGCCGCGATCAACAGGGCGATCACGGCGGCGAACGCGGCCGGCGGCGGGACCGTGCAGTTCCCGCCGGGCAAGTACCGGTCGCCCAACTCGATCCACCTGAAGAGCAACGTCACGATCCAGCTCGACGCGGGCGCGACGATCATGGGTGCGTCCGGCACCGGGTACGACCCGCCGGAGGACAACCCGTGGGACGAGTACCAGGACTACGGGCACAGCCACTTCCACAACGCGATGATCTGGGGCGACCGGCTGACGAACATCGCGTTCGTGGGCAGCGGCACCATCGACGGCGGCGGCCACCTGATCACCGGCAACCCGGACCGCGGCGAGGCCGACAAGATCATCTCGTTGACGCGCTGCGAGAACCTCACCGTGAGCGGCATCAAGCTGCGTCGCGGCGGGCACTTCGCGATGCTGATCAACGGGTGCAAGAACGTCGTCAGCGACCGGTTGACGATCGACACGGCGAGCGACCGCGACGGCTGGAACGTCATCAGCACCACCAATGTGACGATCACCAACGGCAATTTCGCGGGCAACGACGACGCGCTGGCGTTCAAGAGCGACTACGCGCTCGGGCAGAAGATCTCCAACGGCAACGTGAAGGTCTACGACACGAAGCTCAGCGCGGGGTGCTGCAACGCGTTGATGTTCGGCTCGGAGACGTGCGGCGACTTCACCGGCTACGACTTCCAGCGCATCCAGATCCAGGGCTCCAACAAGTCCGGGCTCGGCATGGTGTCGATGGACGGCACGAACATCTCCGACGTGCACTACCGCGACATCACCATCAGCGGTGTCCGGTCGCCGATCATGATGAAGGTCGGCGCCCGAAAGCGTTGCGGCAACAACCCCGGCGTCGGTTCGATCAGGAACATCACCTACGACAACATCACGATCAACGGCGCGTCGCCGTCGTTCAGCCCCACCATCCACGGTGACGTCGACGGCCGGATCAGCGACGTCACGTTCACCAACGTCAAGATCAACGTGCCCGGCGGCAACGGCACGATGTCGACCAGCCCGCCGAGCAACCAGCGCACCAACTACAACCCGAACAGCATCGGCACACGACCCGCGTACGGCTGGTACGTGCGGTACGCCGACCGCATCAGGTGGGTCGGCGGCAGCGGAGTCTCGTTCACCAGCAACGACGGCAGGCCCGCCGTGATCGCGGACAACTCGACCGACCTGACGTTCGACGGCTTCGGCTGGGAGCGCGGCACGAGCAGCCCGACGGACTTCCTGTTCCGCAACACCAATGGTTTCTGCGTTCGCAACTCCGGCACGCCGCGGATCCAGAACACCGGCTCGACCGAGAAGTGCGGTGTGGGCAACGACTTCAGCCTCACCGTCGACCCCGCCGCGCGCACGATCAAACCGGGCGAGACCGCGTCGTTCGCGATCCGCACGACAGCGACCGGCTCACCGGGTCCGATCTCGCTGGACGCGGAGAACATCCCGGCCGGCGCGGTGGTCCAGTTCAACCCGGCCACCGTCAACCCCGGCGGCACCGCCACGATGACCGTCGCGACCCTGCCGGACACCCCGGAAGGCACGTCCGACATCACCGTGACCGGAACGGCGGGTGCGGTCACGAAGTCGGCGAAGGCCCGGCTGACGATCGGGGACGCGTCGGGCGAGCTGGTGCTGAGCGGACTTTCGGTGGCGGACACCGGAAACGCCGGCGACTGGTCGTTGCAGACGAGCCTGCGCGCCGGCGTCGCGCAGTACGGCGACCGCGACTTCACGTTCAGCGCGGTGCCGGCCGAGGTCGCGGGCGCGCAGTGGGTCCGCACCGCCAACGACTCGAAGTCGGCGACGCAGAACCCGTTGGCGCGCTTCACGATCAACCGCGACGCGGTGGTCCACGTCGCGGTCGACACGCGGCTCGGCAAACGGCCGTGGATGGACGCGCTGTGGGTGGACAGCGGCCTGTCACTGGTCAACACCGAAGGGTCCCCGAAGACCTTCCGCCTGTACGCCAAGGGTTTCCCGGCAGGCGAGGTTCAACTGGGACCCAACGGTGGTGCCAGCAACTACAGCGTCATCGTCAAATAGCAGGCTCGAGCCGCACGATCACGGACTTCGAGGTTGGCGTCCCCGAGATGTCGGCCTTGGAGTCGAGCGGCACCAAGGGGTTCGCCTCGGGGAAGTACGTGGCCACGCACCCGTGCGCGGTCGGGTAGGAGACGATCCGGAACGACTCGGCGCGGCGTTCGACTACGCCCGTCGGGTCGTCCTTCCACTCCGACACGATGTTGACCATCTGGCCGTCCTTGAACCCCAGCGCTGCAATGTCGTCGGGGTTCACGAACACCACGCGCCGGCCGTCCTTCACGCCGCGGTAGCGGTCGTCGAGGCCGTAGATCGTGGTGTTGTACTGGTCGTGGCTGCGCAGGGTCTGCATCAGCAGGCGGCCCTCCGGCACTTCCAGCACGGTCAGCTCGTTCGCGGTGAAGTTCGCCTTGCCGGTGGCCGTCGCGAACTCCTGCGAGTCGCGCGGCGGGTGCGGCAGCACGAAACCGTCGGGCTGACGCACGCGCGTGTTGTAGTCGGTGCAGCCCGGCACCACACGCGAGATGTGCTCGCGGATGACGTCGTAGTCCTTCTCGAACTCTTCCCAGGCAATGGGGTGCGCGGCGCCGAGCGTCTTGCGGGCGAGGCGGCAGATGATCGACACCTCGGACAGCAGCTGGTCGGACGCGGGCGCCAACCGGCCGCGCGAGCGGTGCACGACCGACATCGAGTCCTCGACCGTCACGAACTGCTCGCCCGAGTGCTGCACGTCGCTCTCGGTGCGGCCGAGCGCGGGCAGGATCAGCGCGGTGCGACCGTGGATCACGTGCGAGCGGTTGAGCTTCGTGGAGACGTGCACGGTCAACGAGCACTGCTCCAGCGCCTTCTCGGTCACCGGCGTGTCCGGGGTGGCGCTGACGAAGTTGCCGCCCATGGCGATGAACACCTTGCCGCGCCCGTGCCGCATGGCGTTGATGGCGTCGACGGTGTCGTAACCGTGCTTGCGCGGCACCGGGATGCCGAACTCGGTCTCCAGCGCCTGCAAGAACTTCTCCGGCATCTTCTCGTAGATGCCCATCGTGCGGTCGCCCTGCACGTTCGAGTGGCCGCGCACGGGGCAGAGGCCGGCGCCCGGCTTGCCGATCATGCCGCGCAGGAACATGACGTTCGCGACCTCGCGGATCGTCGGCACGCTGTGCTTGTGCTGCGTCAGACCCATGGCCCAGCAGGCGATCGTGCGCTGCGAGTCGACGAACATGCCGGCCACGCGGGTGATCTGCTCGCGGGTCAGGCCGGTCGCGGTGAGCACCGCGTCCCAGTCGAGCTCGCGCAGGCCGGCTGCGTACTCCTCGAAGCCGTGCGTCTTGGCGTTCACGAAGTTCTTGTCGGCCTTGTCCCACTGCAGGACCAGGTGACCGATCGCCTGGAACAGCGCCTGGTCGCCGCCGACCTTGATCTGCACGAACTCGTCGCACAGCGCGGTGCCGCGGCCGACGACGCCCGCGACGTTCTGCGGGTTCTTGAACCGCATCAGGCCCGCTTCCGGCAGCGGGTTCACGGCGATGATCTTCGCGCCGTTCTTCTTCGCGTCCTCGAGTGCACTGAGCATGCGCGGGTGGTTCGTGCCGGGGTTCTGGCCCACGACCACGATCAGGTCGGCGAGGTCGAAGTCCTTGATCGATACCGAGCCCTTGCCGATGCCGATGGTCTCGTTCAGCGCGGCGCCGGACGACTCGTGGCACATGTTCGAGCAGTCCGGCAGGTTGTTGGTGCCGAACGAGCGGACCAGCAGCTGGTAGAGGAACGCGGCCTCGTTGCTGGTGCGGCCGGACGTGTAGAAGATCGCCTCGTCGGGCGAGGAGAGCGCGTTCAGCTCCTCGGCGACGAGCGTGAACGCGGCGTCCCAGCTGATCGGCGTGTAGTGCGTGGCGCCGGGCTCGAGCACCATCGGCTCGGTGAGGCGGCCCTGCTGCCCGAGCCAGTAGTCGGTCTTGGTCTGCAGGCTCTCGACCGAGTGCGCGGCGAAGAACTCGGGCCCGATGCGCCGCTTCGTCGCCTCCTCGGCGACGGCCTTCGCGCCGTTCTCGCAGAACTCCGCCATCTTGCGGTGGCCCTGCGGCTCCGGCCACGCGCAACCGGGACAGTCGAAACCTTCACGCTGGTTGAGCAGGCGCAACGTCTTGACCGTCCGGCTGACACCCATCTGCTCGACCGCCCGGTCGAGCGACACGAGCACACCGGGAATACCCGCTGCCCATGTCTTCGGGGTGGTGACTTCGAGCGCGGACTCGTCGACGTCGTGCTGCGGGGGCTTGCTGCTCATACGTGCATTCTTCGCTGATCGACGTCGGCGCCGCCAGCGCCCCCGAAGAACGCGGCGGCGTCGCCGTCACGGGCCCCAAGGGGTTGAACGGTCCGTGACGGTCAATTGTGATCGCCGTCACTCACGCCCGGCACCTCTGAAAGGGTGATCAGTCGCAGTTGCTGGTGGGCATTGGCGCGTCCGGCGCGAACCACTCCTCCGGCTTGCGCATGTCGTCCTCCGTCAGTCCGGCGGGCACCGGCCGCTTCTCGGTGAACATGGGGGCGATGAAACCCTCTTTCGACGCCTTGCAGGCAATCAAGTACCGGAAGCCGGTGCTCGCGACGGTCCAGACCCCGTCTTCGGCGAGCTGGTAGTCCGTGTCGGAGCGGACCAGGGCGACGATCTCGTACTGGTCCAGCAACGTCCGCTGGTCGCCGGGATCGAAGGCGTACGCGAACCGGTAGCTCGTGTGCACGAGCGGGCGTCCGTGCTCGTCGCGGCCCGGCCACATGCGGCCGTCGACCTTGATCCCGTCCGGCAGCAGCGTGGTGCCCTTCTTCAGCCGAGTCACCGCCGAGCCGGAGTTCGGGTCGTTGCGCCAGGCGTCCCGCAGCGTCGGCGCCAGCAGCGTCACGAACGGCTCCATGTCGTGGTCGGCGATCACCCGCGGGTCCAGGTGCCCGGCGATGAGCGCCTTGCGCGCGGCTTCGTAGGACGCGGCGTACTCCGGGTTCTGATCCGGCGCGACGATGCCCTTTTCGCCGTCCGCCCACTGCTCGGCGGGGGTGCCGGCGAACGGCTTCTCGACGTTGACGCCCTGGTGCGGCGCAACGTTCGTCGGCAGCGTCACCTGCGGCAGCGAGACCGTGTCGAACGTCCCGGCCCGGTACAGCCCGAACAGCACCGCGCCAACAGCGACCAGCGCGATGGCGACCACGACCGTGCGGCCGTGCCGGTACATGCGAGCCTGTCGCCGCTGTCTGCGGATTTCCCGCTTCGCCCGTCTGTTCGCGGCGCGGAGCCACGCCGCGTCCTTGAGGTCCGGGTGGTCCTCGATGTCGTACTGCACTTGCTCCCCCCAAAGTAGATTCGCCACGAACACCACGCTCACGGGCCCGTGCGGGTTGTCCCGAGGTTTCCCCAGGTCGTGTGGCGGTTGCGGGATGGTAGATCGCGATCGGCCCGTTAGCAGGTATCTCGGTTCAAGTCGATACCTGGCGCTCCGTAGACTTGACAGCTGTGACTGAACTCGACACCGCAACCCAGCGTCCTGACCTCCCCGCCGCGTGGACTCCGGCGGAGGTAGAGGCGGAGCTGTACCAGCGGTGGGTCGACCGGGGCTACTTCGAGGCGGACGTCAAGAGCGACAAGCCGCCGTTCACGATCGTGCTCCCGCCGCCCAACGTCACCGGCAGCCTCCACATGGGCCACGCCATGAACCACAGCGTGATGGACGCGCTGACCAGGCGCCGCCGCATGCAGGGCTACGAGGTCCTGTGGCTGCCGGGCATGGACCACGCCGGCATCGCCACGCAGAACGCCGTCGAGCGCGACCTGGCCAAGCAGGGCAAGTCGCGGCACGACCTCGGGCGCGAGAAGTTCGTCGAGCGCGTCTGGGAGTGGAAAGAGGAGTACGGCGGCAAGATCCTCGACCAGATGAAGCGGCTCGGCGACGGCATCGACTGGTCGCGTGAGCGCTTCACCATGGACGAGGGGCTGTCGCGTGCCGTCCAGACGATCTTCAAGAAGATGTACGACGACGGCCTGATCTACCAGGCCGAGCGGATCATCAACTGGTGTCCGCGCTGCCAGACGGCGTTGTCCGACGTCGAGGTCGACCACAGCGACGACGACGGCGAGCTCGTCTCCATCCGCTACGGCGAGGGCGAGAACTCGATCGTCGTCGCGACCACGCGCGCCGAGACGATGCTCGGTGACACCGCGGTCGCCGTCCACCCCGACGACGAGCGCTACCAGCACCTCATCGGCACCGAGGTCGAGCTGCCGCTGACCGGCCGCCGCATCCCGATCGTCGCCGACACGCACGTCGACCCGAAGTTCGGCACCGGCGCGGTGAAGGTCACGCCCGCGCACGACCCGAACGACTTCGAGATCGGCCAGCGCCACAACCTGCCGAACCTCACGATCATGGACGGTCGCGCGACCATCACCGCGCACGGCCCGTTCGAGGGGCTCGACCGGTTCGAGGCGCGTCCGGCGATCGTCGCCGCGTTGCGCGCGGACGGCCGGATCGTCGCGGAGAAGCGGCCGTACGTGCACGCCGTCGGGCACTGCTCGCGGTGCGACACGGTCATCGAGCCGCGCCTCTCGCTGCAGTGGTGGGTCAAGGTCGAGGGCATCGCCGCGAAGGCGTCCGCCGCCGTCCGCGACGGTCGTACCAAGATCCACCCGGCGGAGCTGAACAAGCGGTACTTCGACTGGACCGACAACCTGCACGACTGGTGCATCTCGCGGCAGCTGTGGTGGGGCCACCGGATTCCGGTCTGGTACGGCCCGAACGGCGAGGTCGTCTGCGTCGGACCGGACGACGAGGTGCCCACCGGTGCGGGCTGGCGCCAGGACGAGGACGTCCTCGACACCTGGTTCTCGTCGGGCCTGTGGCCGTTCTCGACGCTCGGCTGGCCGGATTCCACTGAGGACCTCGAGAAGTTCTACCCGACCTCGGTTCTCTCGACCGGCTACGACATCCTGTTCTTCTGGGTCGTCCGGATGATGATGTTCGGCCTGTACGCGATGGACGACGTGCAGCCGTTCGACCACGTCTTCCTGCACGGTCTGATCCGGGACCAGTACGGCAAGAAGATGTCGAAGACCAAGGGCAACGGCATCGACCCGCTGGACTGGATGGAGCGCTACGGCGCGGACGCCACCCGGTTCACGTTGCTGCGCGGCACGAACCCCGGTTCGGACATGGCCGTCGCGGAGGAGTGGGCGGCCGGCTCGCGCAACTTCACCACCAAGCTGTGGAACGCCACGAGGTTCGCGCTGTCCAACGGTGCGACGGTGGCCCGTCCGCTGCCGGCCCGCGACGAGCTGACGGCGGCCGACCGCTGGATCCTCGACGAGCTCGACGCCCTCGTGTCCACTGTGGACTCGAACTTCGAGGCGTTCCAGTTCTCCCGCGCGTGCGAGGCGTTGTACAGCTTCACGTGGGACGAGTTCTGCGACTGGTACCTGGAGATCGCCAAGGTCCAGATCGCGGAGGGGCGCGTCGAGGCCACGCAGTCCGTTCTGGGCCACGTCCTCGACGTCCTGCTGCGCCTGCTGCACCCGTCGATCCCGTTCATCACCGAGACGCTGTGGACCGCGCTGACCGGCGCGGAGTCGCTCGTCATCGCGTCGTGGCCGTCCGCGTCGGGTGCCGAGCGCGACCTCGAGGCCGCCGCTCAGGTCGAGGGCCTGAAGAAGCTGGCCACCGAGATCCGCCGGTTCCGCTCGGAGCAGGGCCTCAAGCCGGGCCAGAAGGTCGCGGGCAAGGTCCGCGGCGCGTGCTGCGTCGGCCTCACCGACCAGGTTCCGGCCGTCCGCGCGATGACGAGGCTCACCGAGCCGGGTGACGAGTTCACCGTCTCGGCGACGCTGGAGGTCGGTCTGCCCAAGGGTGCGGTGAAGGTCGAGCTGGACCTGTCCGGCGCGATCGACGTCGCGGCCGAGCGCAAGCGCCTCGCGAAGGACCTCGCCGTGGCGCAGAAGGAGCTCGAGGGCACGACGAAGAAGCTCGGCAACGAGGCGTTCCTCGCCAAGGCGCCCGCCGACGTCAAGGCCAAGATCGAGGAGCGCAAGGCCGTGGCCGAGTCCGAGATCGCCCGCATCAACGAGCGCCTCGCGGCGTTGCCGGAGGCGTAAGCACAGTGGACATCAACCTCGACGAGTTCCTCGACGTCGAGAACGAGCTCAACCAGCGGTGGCCCGAGACCAAGCTCGAGCCGTCGCTGGACCGGATCAAGGCGCTGGCGCACGTGCTGGGCGACCCCCAGACGAACTACCCGGTCGTGCAGCTCACGGGCACGAACGGCAAGACGTCGACGTCGCGCATGGCCGATGCGCTCTTCACCCGCATCGGCCTGCGCACCGGCCGGTACACGAGCCCGCACCTGCAGCTCGCGACCGAGCGGATCAGCCTCGACAACCAGCCGATCGCCCCTGATCGCTACGTCGAGGTCTACCGCGACATCGAGCCGTACATCGCGATGGTCGACGCGCAGTCCGAGATCCGGATGAGCAAGTTCGAGGTGCTCACCGGCATGGCGTACGCGGCCTTCGCGGACGCCCCGGTCGACGTCGCGGTCGTCGAGGTCGGCATGGGCGGCACGTGGGACGCGACCTCGATCGCCGACGCGAAGATCGCTCTGTTGACGCCGATCGGCCTCGACCACACCGAGTACCTCGGCACGCGCATCGAGGACATCGCCACGGAGAAGGCCGGGATCATCAAGCCGGGCTCCGTCGCGATCGTCGGCGAGCAGGCGCCGGAGGCGATGAAGGTCATCCTGGAACGCGTGGCCGAGGTCGACGCGATGATCGCCCGGTTCGGCAGCGAGTTCGGCGTGGTGTCGCGGTCGGTGGCCGTCGGCGGCCAGCTGATCACGTTGCAGGGCCTCGGCGGCGTCTACGAGGACATCTTCCTGCCGCTGCACGGCGAACACCAGGCAGCGAACGCCGCCATGGCACTGGCGGCCGTCGAGGCGTTCTTCGGCGCCGGCGCCGACCGTCAGCTCGACGTGGAGGCGATCCGCGAAGGCTTCGCCACGGTCGTCACCCCGGGCCGCCTGGAGCGCGTCCGTTCCGCGCCCAACGTGTTCGTGGACGCCGCGCACAACCCGCACGGCGCCGCGGCTCTGGCCCGCGCCCTGGACTCCGAGTTCAGCTTCCGCAAGCTCGTGGCCGTCGTGGCGGTCATGTCCGACAAGGACGCCGAGGGCATCCTCTCGGCCCTGGAACCGGTCGTGCAGGAACTGGTGATCACCACCAACTCGTCCCCGCGCGCCATGGACCCGGACGTCCTCGCCGGTCTGGCCGTACCGATCTTCGGTGAGGACCGCTTCGAGGTGCGCCCGCGCCTCGACGACGCCATCGAGGAAGCCATCCACCTCACCGAGGACGAACTGTCCGGCGGCGGCGTGATCGTCACCGGCTCCGTCGTCACCGCCGGCGAGGCCCGCGCCCTGTTCGGAAAGGAGCCGGCGTGACCGAGGCAGCTCCTGTTCCCGCACCAGCGCCGAAGAAGGACCCGCTCAAGGCGTTCCGCGGCATCATGGCCGGCACGCTGATCCTCGAGGTCATCGTCGTCGCTCTGGCCCTGCCGGTGATCGCGAAGCTGCACGGCGGCGTCGGCACCCTCGTCGGCTGGGTGGCGTTCGGCTTCATCGCGGTGTTCATCGCGATGTGCGCCTTCGTCCGCCGCCCGTGGGCCATCCCCGCCGTCGTGGGCCTGCACGTGCTGCTGATCGCGACCTGGATCCTGCTGCCCGCGCTGGGCGTGATCGGCGTGATCTTCGGTCTCGTGTGGACCTACATGTTGTGGCTGCGCAAGGACTTGCTGAAGCGCATGGCGGAGGGCCGCCTGCCGTCCCAGCAACAACAGCAGACGTAAACGCAAAGACCGTCGTAAATGCCACTCGACGCTCAATTGCGGTGCTGACGAAAAGCACCGAAGAACGAAGCGCGTAGCACTTCGTACCCGCGCTTGTCGCAATGTCGGAGTGACACTTCGCGTTGTTCACCCGATCGCGCCTTGAACCCCGGACAAGGTCCCTGACCCGGCGCTATGCTGCTCAGCGCACGAATCTGCAGGGGAGGGCACTGGGGATGAGCGGGACAAAGGTCGATCTCGAGACGCTGCGCGCTGCCATCAAGGAGTACGAGGCCATCTACCTCGATCTTGAGAAGGCGAACGACACCGGCAAGGCGCTGGTCGCGGTCGAGCCCGCCGGGCTCGACATGCCGAGCAAGGTCTACAACAACTGGGCCGTCACCGCCGGCGCGGCGCACCAGACGTCGAACAAGCAACTGCAGAAGACGCTGAAGACCCGGATCGACAACCTGAAGGCCACGCTCACCCAGTACGAGCAGACCGAGCAGGGCAACCAGGCGAACCTCAAGCCGAAGGACTGAGCTGTTGCGCATCCGAACGATCGTCGCCGGTGCCGCACTCGTGCTGCTGGCGGGCTGCGGCACAGGTAGCGGCGGAACCACCGGTACGCCGACCACCGCGACCCAGCCGACCAGCGCCGGCAACAGTGGTGGAGCGCCCAAGGTTTCGAACCCGCTCACCCTGACGGCCTTCGAGGCCGCCCCTTGCACCGTTGTCTCTGCGGCCCAGTTGACGGCGTACGGACTGCCCGGCGTCACCGGTTCGGTGAACTCCGGTGCGCCTGGCCCGGCGTGCAAGTGGTCCGGCGCGCTCACCGCTGCGGAGATGTCCACCGGCATGGTCATCCTCCCTGCCGGGACGAGCCTCGGCACCACCTACGGCAAGAAGGGCTCGTACGCCGCGTTCGAGGAGCGGCCCGCGATCCAGGGTCACCCGGCGGTCGTCGCACTCGTCGCTGACGAGCGCAAGGACGGCGACTGCGACATCATCGTCGGCGCCTCCGACGAGAGGGCAATCCTCTTCACCTTCCAGAGCGATGAGAAGAGCAAGTACTTCGCGGATCCGTGCGCTGGGGTCACGGAGTTCGCGAACCTGGCAATCACCACGATAAAGGCAGGTGCGAAATGACCCGGCCCGCGCCCAGTTGTTTCTCCGAGGACACCTCCCGCGCCGAAGCGTTCTCGGGGCATCAGATCTACGCCCAGATGACTGGCGGCCCTGGCACCGGTAAGGCGCAGGAGGCGGCGGTCAAGGCCGCGGAGCTCGAGCAGACCTACGCCGGCATCGAGGCCAGGCTCAAGAAGGTCGGCGAGACCTTGGGCGAGGCGTGGACCGGGGCGAGCGCGGACGCCGCGCAGGCCGCTGCCAACCCCATCAACCAGGCCATGATCCAGATGCAGGACGCGCTGCGGCAGGCCGACCACTCGCTGTCCAACCAGGTCTACCAGTTCAACCACAACAAGGCGCAGCTCAAGAACATGCCGGAGCAGAAGCCGGACACGAACTTCTGGGACGACGCCACCCCGTGGGACACCGACACCGAGGACGCGGTCAACGCCTACAACGGCGATGAGTCGCACAACCGGAAGGTCTACAAGGAGTTCCAGAGCGCCAGCAACACCAACCGCAGCGAGCTCCCCAAGGAGTTCCCGGGCGTCACGGCGGACACGCTGAACGTCGAGGTGATCAACACCGGCGGCGACAACGGCACCGACAAGACCTCCAACATCGGCACGGCCGGCCGCCCGACCGGCAACACGGGCACGGGATTCCCGAGCTCGCCCGGCAGCCCGCAGGGCCCGTCCGGCACGTGGACCGAGCCCGGCAGCATCACCGGTGGCAACGACACCACGACATCCCAGGCCGTCGGCGGAGATGTCAACAGTCCGCTGAGGACCGAGTTCCCCGGCGGGGGCAAGCCGCCCGTCGGCAGCGTGATCGAGCGCCCGCCGAACACCGGCATCCCGCCCATCGGCGTGCCCGTCGGCCCCGGCGGCACCGGGCGCGGACCCGGTGGCACCGGCGGCGGCAAGTTCGGTGGCGGTCCCGGCGGTGGTGGCGGCGGCAAGGTCGGTGGCGGTTCCTCTGCCGGGCGTGGCGGCATCGGCGGCGTGGGCACCGGTAGCGGCACGAGCGCGCAGCAGCCCGGCGGCAAGGCCGGTGTGTTCGGTGGCATGGGCGAGAGCGCGAACGCCGGCGGTCGTGGCGGTGCCGCGGGTGCGGCGGGCCGGGCCGGTGCCGCGGGCATGGGCGGTATGGGCGGCCAGGGGCAGAAGGGGCAAGGGGAGGACGACTTGGAGCACAAGTCCGCCGACTACCTGGTCACCGAGGAGAACACCAACGAGATCATCGGTGACATGCCGATGGTCGCGCCGCCGACGATCGGGGGGTGAGCGTGCTGCGTTCGTCCATTCAGCTGTCCGACCTCGCGTTCGACGTGCTGTGGAAGCAGGAGCGGCTCGGCGCGTACCACCCGGCGCTGTCGGTCGAGTCGCCCGGCGAGACCGACGACGAGCGCGCGGTCATCGAGCGCGATGTCATCGGCGAGCTGCGCAGGGTCGGGCTGGACCACCCGGACGTGCGGGGGACGCTGCACCTGATCGCCAAGGCGGACACGGACTACTCGGCGTGGATCGCGGTCACGCCGAACGAGACCAAGCCCGTGATGGTCGCCGCGAACTCGCAGCACGGCGTGCTTGCCGTGCACGACAACGGGTTCGTGCAGCTGCACCCGATCCGGCCGGAGAACGCGCCGGAGGTCCTCGCGATGCAGCTGCCGGACGTGCCCGCCGGCAAGGGCGCGTCGATCAACGTGCACGAGTCGGAGATCAACGAGCGGCAGGCGGGCAAGGCGTCGGCGTCGATCTCGTTGCGCCAGCTGCTCGCCCAGCCCCGCAAGGGCACGGCGAAGCTGTACGCGGCCAAGCGCAACGGCGAGGGGCGGCAGCGGGCCAAGACCTTCCTCACCACGATCGACTTCGAGGACGGCCGCTGGCTGGTGGTCAAGTACACCGACCAGAACCACCAGACGTGGGTGCACGCCACGCCCGCGTCGCGGCAGATCATCACGGACTGGCTCAAGCGCCTGACCTGATTTACCGCCACCTAACCGGACTGCACCAGCGTCGCGGCTGTGAGAAAGCCAATCGCCATCGCCGCCGCACTGGCCGCGACGCTGCTGTCCGTCGGAACCGGCACCGCGAACGCCGCCGAGACCGTCCCCGGTTGTCCCTCTGCCAAGCAGATCGGCACCACGGGCCACCTCAAGTACCAGGACAAGATCATCGCGTCGGTGAAGCAGTTCGCCGGCTGCGGCAAGAACTACCCGTACCTGTGGGTGTGGGACTCCTACGCGCAGAGCCACCGCTACCGCGTGTCGAACTGGATCGCCGTGATCGAGAACGGCGAGGAGTACCCGCGCGGTGGTGCCCAGGGCAGCATGAAGCAGGAGCTCTGGGGCGAAGGGGCCGCCACCCTCGACAAGTGCACCCGCGCCGCCGCGAGCGTGACCACGCCGGACGGCAAGTACGTCTCCGGCTGGACCGACCTGCGCTGCTGAAGTTCATCTCGGGTTCGGTCGCCGGTCAGAACCGGCGACTAGAAACCGCGCATGACCTTCGACCGTCGCACGTTGTTCAAGGCAGGCGCATTCGGCACGGCTGCGGCGCTGGTGCCCTCGGGCATCAGCCTCGCCAAGAGTGACCGTCCGACCCTCACCCACGGCGTGCAGTCCGGCGACGTCACCTGGGACGGCGGCATCGTCTGGACCCGCGCCGACCGTCCGTCCCGGATGCTCGTCGAGGTGTCCAACGACCCGAACTTCCGTCTCTCCCGCCACATCCGAGGTCCGCTGCTCACACCGGAGACGGGCGGCACCGGGCACGTCCGGGTCGGCCACCTGCTGCCCGGCCGTCCCGCCTACTACCGCGTCACGGCCGAGGACCTGCACGGCCGCACCTGCAGCGAGCCCGTCACCGGCAGCTTCACCACGGCCCCGCTCGGCCGGGACGACGTCCGCTTCGTGTGGTCCGGCGACGTCGCGGGCCAGGGCTGGGGCATCAACCCGGACCTCGGCGGCATGCCGATCTTCAAGGCCATGGCCGACCGCAAGCCGGACTTCTTCATTCACAGCGGTGACAGCGTCTACTCCGACAACCCGATGAAGGAGTCGGTGACGCTGCCCGACGGCCGGATCTGGCGCAACGTCGTCACGCCGGAGAAGCTCAAGGTCGCCGAGACGCTCGACGAGTACCGCGGCCAGTTCGCCTACAACCTGCTCGACGACAACCTCAAGCGCTTCGCCGCCCAGGTCCCGATGTTCGCGCAGTGGGACGACCACGAGGTCACCAACAACTGGTATCCCGGCGAGATCCTCGACCTCCCGCAGTACACCGAGAAGCGCGTGGACGTGCTGGCACAGCGTGCTTTCCAGGCGTTCCACGAGTGGATGCCGATCGACCGGCGCCGCGCGGTCGACGGCCGTGTGTACCGGAAGTTCTCCTACGGCCGCAACGTCGAGATCTTCGTGCTCGACATGCGCACCTACAAGGACAAGAACACCTCGCCCAAGGACCAGCCCGGCGTGATCCTCGGCGCCAAGCAGGCCCAGTGGCTCGTGCGTGAACTCTCCCGCAGCACCGCCACGTGGAAGATCATCGCGGCGGATCTGCCGGTCGGCCTCGTCGTCCCGGACGGCGCCGACATCGAGGGCGTCGCGAACGGCCTGCCGGGCGCCCCGAACGGCCGTGAGCACGAGATCGCGTGGGTGCTGCGCGAGCTCAAGCGCCGCCGGGTCCGCAACACCGTGTGGCTCACCGCGGACGTCCACTACACTGCCGCCCACCACTACTCGCCGGACCGCGCGGCCGTCGGCGACTTCGACCCGTTCTGGGAGTTCGTGTCCGGCCCGCTGCACGCCGGCGCGTTCGGCCCGAACAAGCTCGACCCGACGTTCGGCCCGCAGGCGGTGTTCGTGAACGCCCCGCCTGCCGCCAACACCACGCCGCTGGACGGGTTCCAGCACTTCGGCGAGGTGAAGGCGAGCAGGGACGAGCTCACGGTGTGGCTGCGGGACGCAACCGGCGCATCGCTCTGGTCCAAAACGCTCAAGGCCGGCTGAAGATCGCAATAGGGTCGGTGCGTGCCCATCGCGTTCGACACCACCGGCTTCCAGCAGCAGGACCAGCACACCTGGATCAACCAGGGCAACGGCGACCGGATCTCGCTCAGCCGCCACGACGGCGCGCCGGACCTGCCCGCCGGGTTGGACGACCTGCCCAGACTGAGGCACGAGCTCGCGGTGCAGCACGGCGAGGTCGGCTGCCTCATCGAGGCGCAGGTCGTCCAGCTCGGCGGCCACCCCGCGCTGCTCCAGATCGTCAAGCTGCCCATGGCGGGGCCCGGCCAGACGTTCAGCTGCACGGTGATCATGCAGGGCGCCGGCTCCTACGCGGTGTTGTCGCTGGTCGCCGAGGAACGCGGCACCACCGGCATGCGGGAGGGCGTGCTCGCGGCCGAGGTCGGCTACGAGCGCTGGGTCCTCCCGCACCCGTACGCGCCGCAGCTGCAGAGCCGCCTGCCGTTCCACGCCGGTGACGACCCGAGGTTCGACGGCAGGTTCCCGCAGCACCCGTTGTCCCGCGTGCGGGCGTGGGTGCATCGGCTGGTGCGCAGTGCCCAGGTGGATCCGGCGTTCGTGACACCGGCAGCGCCCGATCCCGCCGCGTTCTTCAGCGGTGGTCCGCTGATGACGGCGATCTGCGGCGTCCCGGTCGCGGGCTACGTCGCGTTGCAGATCGGCGAGCGCACGACGTACTGGAAGACGCTCGGCAACGACCTGCAGCGCAGGCTCGCGCGAGGAACCCTCGGCCGTTCTCCCCTGAGCGACGGCAGGTTCCGCGAGATGGTCATGGTCGACGAGCAGAGCGGCAACGCGCTGATGATGGACCGGTTCATGACGGACGGCGCCTCGCTCGGCGTCCAGCTGAACCTGCAGCAGGTGAGCAGGGAAGAGGCGTACGCGGCGGTCACGCGAGAGGCGCTCGAGGAGGCCTACCGCTGGGTCGGCCGGATGATCGAGGTGGCGAGCGGCCGCAACGAGTACCTCACCCTCGAACCGATCGTGCACCAGGGCGAACGGGTCGAGCCGTTCGCGATGATGGCGACGCAGCACCACGAGGGCGAGGACATCGTTCTGGTCTCGTGCGCCCCGGCCCCGTCCGAGAACACGCCCTTCAAGGGCGGCCCCGGCATGAACGCGGTCATCTCACCCGCGGCGTTCCGGGGCATCGGCGTGCTGGCGATGCAGGCGATGCTCGAGTGGGGCCCGCACCCGTTGGACATGGCGATCACCTTCACCCGCTACGGCGGCACGGTCGAGTCGGAAGGCACCGCGGAGAGCCTCGCGGACGACGCCCGCACGCTGTTCACCGGTTCGCCGGCCGTCGCGGTGCCCGGCGTCGCGATCGGCGGCCACGTCGCGCTGCAGCAGGGGGAGCGGCGCACGTACTGGCGGCTGCCCGACAACCAGTTGGCGGACGAGCTCGGCTTCGGGCGGCTGGCCCGCCACCACTCGCCGGGCCACCGGTTCCGCGACGTCGTGCTGCTCGACGAGCAGAGCGGCGACCTGCTGGTTCCCGACCGCTACGGCGACGACAGCGCCACGAGGGGCCGCAAGATCACGCTCGTGCGGGTGAGCGCCGAGGAAGCACTGGCGGCAGCGACGCAGGAGGCCTGTCACGAGGCGTTCCAGCGGGTCGGTCGAGCGGTGTACTCGGCGGCCAGGCGCGGCGAGCTGATCTTCGTCGAGCTGCTGGAGAACGAGCTGCGGCAGGACCCGTACGTGTTCCTGGGTGTGCAGGACCTCTTCGACGACGACCCGGTCGCGGTTGCCTCCGCCTCACCCGCGCCGTCGGCGAACACGCAGTTCGACGGCAAGCCCACGCTGGAGGCCCCGGCGTCGGCCGAGCTGGTCGTCGGGCTCGGGTTGCTCGCACTGCAGGCGATCAACGACTGGGGCGTGCATCCGCTGCACGTGGTGCCGACGTATCACCGCCCGACCCGCTGATCGCAAATATTTGCAAGGCCCGACGTATTGTTTCCCGCCGTTTGTCGTGGTTTCGTGCAGCAACCCTGCAAGAAGTTGCGACAAGGAGGTCGCGATGCGTCGGGTCGTCGCCGCGCTCGCTGCACTGGTTCTACTGCCTCTCACACCCGTCCAGGCCGTTGCCGCACCACCGCAACGCCTGGCCGTGGGGGAGGTGGTGGACATAGCGCCCGGTGTGCGCGACGGGGACGCAAAACTTGCGTTGCCGCCCAAGCGCGATGACCTGCGGGGTGAGCGCTTCTACTTCGTGATGCCCGACCGGTTCGCGAACGGCGACCCGCGCAACGACCGCGGCAGGTCCAGCACCGCCGAGCACGGGTTCAACCCCGCCGACAAGGGCTTCTACCACGGCGGCGACCTCAAGGGCCTGCACCAGAAGCTCGACTACCTCGACGGCATGGGCATCACGGCGATCTGGATGACGCCGATGTTCCTCAACCGCTGGGTCCAGGGCGACTCGGCGGCGTACCACGGGTACTGGACCGTCGACTTCACCAAGCTCGACCCGCACTTCGGCACCACGCAGGAGATGCGCGCCCTGATCCGCGACGCGCACCGGCGTGGCATCAAGGTGTTCTTCGACATCGTCGCGAACCACACCGCCGACGTCATCAAGTACGCGGAGAACAAGACCGCGTACGTCAGCACGGGCGCGCAGCCGTACCTGGACGCCGACGGCAAGCCGTTCAACATCACCGACTACGCGGGCCAGAAGAACTTCCCGAAGCTCGACGCGCAGAAGTCGTTCCCGTACACGCCGGTGAAGGACGGGCAGACGAAGTTCCCGTTGTGGCTCAACGACTCCACGCTCTACCACAACCGCGGCGACTCGACGTTCTCCGGCGAGTCGAGCGAGCAGGGCGACTTCTCCGGCCTCGACGACCTGATGACCGAGCACCCGCGCGTGGTCAACGGCATGAAGGACATCTTCACCAGCTGGATCGACACGCTCGACATCGACGGCTACCGCGTCGACACCGTCAAGCACGTCAACCTGGAGTTCTGGCAGGCGCTCGCACCGCACGTGAAGCAGTATGCGAACCGCAAGGGCAAGAAGGACTTCTTCGTGTTCGGCGAGGTCTTCGACTCCTCACCGGAGAACACCTCGAAGTACACGACCACCGGCAAGATGCAGGGCACGCTGGACTTCCCGTTCCAGAGCAGCGCGGTGAGCTTCCTGTCCGGCAAGGGCTCCCAGCGCCTCGGTGAGGTGCTGCTCGACGACGACCGCTACACCGACGCCGACTCCAACGCCTCGTCGCTGCCGACGTTCCTGGGCAACCACGACATGGGCCGGATCGCCTGGATGATCCGCAACGACCGGCCGGGCATCTCGGACGCCGAACTGCTGGAGCGGCTCAAGCTCGGCAACACGCTGATGTACCTGTGGCGCGGCAACCCAGTCGTCTACTACGGCGACGAGCAGGGCTTCGCGGGCACAGGCGGCGACAAGCTGGCGCGCCAGGACATGTTCGCCTCCAAGACGCCCGAGTACATGGCGGAGAAGCTGATCGGCTCCGACCGCACCGGCGCGCAGGACAACTTCAACACCTCGCACCCGCTGTACCAGCAGCTCAAGGCCCTGGCCGCACAGGTCGACAAAGACCCGGTGTGGCGTGACGGCAACCAGGTGCTCAGGTACGCCGACGCCGACGTGTTCGCGTTCAGCCGCATCCTCGGCCGCGAGCACCTGGTCGTGGCCAACGCGGGCACCTCGCCGGCCACGGTGACCATCCCCGTCAGTTCGACCTCCTTCGAGAACGCGCAGGTCCAGAACGGTCGCGTCACGGTGACCGTGCCCGCGCTGTCGTCGTTGGTGCTCAAGGGAACCAGCGACGTCGCGGCGTCGAAGCCGGCGCCGACGCTGGTCGCTCCGGCCGCCGGAACCGTGCTGGACAAGCGGGTCGAGCTCCGCGCGGACGGCATCAGCACGCCCAACGCGGCGGCCACGTTCGCTGCTCGGGTGGAAGGCACTGGCGACTGGACCGTGCTCGGCACCGACGACGCTGCTCCGTACCGCGTTTTCGCTGACCTGTCAGCACTTCCGGGTGCGGCGGTCGGCAAGCGCGTCGAGCTGCGCGTGGTCGCCAAGTCGGGCGAGATCGGTGCGGACGGCGCGTTCGTGTCACTGGTCGCCGCGCCGCCCGTGCCAGACCCCGGCACGAAGAACCCGGACTGGCTGGTCGTGCACTACCAGCGCGACAACTACGACGGCTGGGGCCTGCACGTCTGGGGCGACGTCGAGACGCCGACCGAGTGGAACGCGCCGCTGCCGTTCGCGGGTGAGGACGCCTACGGGCGCTTCGCGTGGGTCAAGCTGAAGCCGGGCGCCAAGTCGGTCGGGATCATCGCGCACAAGGGTGACGAGAAGGACACCTCGGCCGACCGGTTCGTCGACCCGAGCGGCACGCCGGAGGTGTGGCTGAAGCAGAACGTCGTGGCGGTGCACCCGTCCGAGCAGGCGGCCACTGGCAAGGCCGTCGTGCACTACCTGGGTGATTCGGCTGGTGTCGTCGTCCGCGTCGCCGGGCGGCCGGACGTCCCGCTCTCGAATGGTATGGCTGAACTACCGCCCACCACTGACTTCTCGGTGGTGCGCGGTACGACGGTCGAGGCTTCCGGCAAGTTCACCAGCGGTCATGCGTGGGTCGCGAACGGCAAGGTGCACGCTACTCGCGCGGCCGCCGAGAACCGGGCAGTGATCCACTACAACCGCGCGGACGGCGACTACACCGACTGGACGATGTACCACTGGACGGGTTCCGCCGAGCCGTCGCCGGGCTGGAACCAGTCGCGCGTGCCGGACGGGCGGGACGCGTTCGGCGTGTACTGGTCGGTGCCGCTCGCGGCCGGTGCGGCCGGGCTGAGCTACATCATCCACCGCGGCGACACCAAGGATCCGGGCCCCGACCAGTTCCTCGACCTGGGCCAGAAGGGGAACGAGGTGTGGCAGCTGCAGGGCAACGAGACCTATCTGCTGCCGACGAACGCCGGTCCGGCCGCCGATGACGACCTGACCAAGGCCAAGGCGATCTGGATCTCGCGCGACAAGGTCGTCTGGGACGTCCCGGCGGTCCAGTCCGACGGTTACCGGCTTGAACACGGCGCACGAGTGCTGCGGCTGTCGCCCACGACCGAGGAGGTGCCGGTGCAGTTCCCGCACCTCAAGGGCAAGCCGGTGTTCGCGGTGCGCGGGTTCGTCGACGAGGCGTTGCGGGACAAGCTCTCCGCCGTGCACGTCGACGCGGGTGGCGCGATCCGGCACCGCACGAGCGTGCAGATCGCGGGCGTCCTGGACGACCGGTTCGCCGCCGCGGCAACGAAACTGACGTTCGGGCCGACGTTCGACCACGACCGCGCGTCGATCCGGCTGTGGGCACCGACGGCTCAGAACGTGAGGTTGCGGCTGTTCGACCAGCCGTCCGGTGAGCCTGCGAAGATCGTCCAGCTCAAGCGCGACGACGCCTCGGGTTCGTGGTCCGGCGCGGGCAACTGGAAGAACAAGTACTACCAGTTCGAGGTCACCAACTGGCAGCGCACGGTCGTGGTCACCGACCCGTACTCGGTCGCGCTGTCGGTGAACTCGACGCACTCGCAGTTCGCGGATCTGCGCGACGCGAAGACGCAGCCGGGTGGCTGGTCCCGTGATGTCGCGAAGGGCATCGGCGGTGCGATCACCGAGTTGCACGTGCGGGACTTCTCGATCAACGACGAGTCGGTGCCCGTTGCTGATCGCGGCACGTACAAGGCGTTCACGCACCGCGACTCCGTCGGCATGAAGCACCTCAAGGCGTTGGCCGGCGCGGGCATGGACACCGTGCACCTGCTGCCGACGTTCGACATCGCCACCATCCCCGAGAAGCGCTCGGACCAGGCCACGCCCGCGTGTGATCTGCCGTCGCTGCCTGCGGACTCGGACCAGCAGCAGGCCTGTGTGGGTGCGGTGGCCGGTCGTGACGGCTTCAACTGGGGCTACGACCCGTTCCACTACGACGTGCCAGAAGGCTCGTACGCCACGACGGACGCGCAGAACGGCTGGGCGCGCTCGAAGCAGTACCGCGAGATGGTGAAGTCGTTGCACGACAACGGCAACCGCGTAGTGGTGGACGTCGTCTACAACCACACGGCGGCGTTCGGCGACGCACCGACGTCGGTGCTCGACAAGGTCGTGCCCGGCTACTACCAGCGGCTCAACCTCGACGGCTCGGTCGCGAACTCCACGTGCTGCGCGAACACCGCGACCGAAAACGCCATGATGGGCAAGCTCGTCGTGGACTCCGTGGTGCGGTGGGCACGCGCCTACAAGATCGACGGCTTCCGGTTCGACCTGATGGGCCACCACCCGAAGGCGAACATCCTCGCCGTGCGGGCGGCGCTGGACGCGCTGACCGTGGCACGTGACGGAGTGGACGGGCGCAAGATCGGCCTCTACGGCGAGGGCTGGGACTTCGGCGAGGTCGCCGGCAACGCCCGGTTCGAGCAGGCCACGCAGGCGAACATGGCCGGCACGGGCGTGGGCACGTTCAGCGACCGGCTGCGTGACGCTGTCCGCGGCGGCGGGCCGTTCGACGACGACCCGCGCGTGCAGGGCATCGGTTCCGGACTCGCCGGCGACGTGAACTCCTCGCCCGCCAACGGCGATGTGGCCGCGCGGCTGGAGAACTACAGCGACCTGGTGAAGCTGGGCATGGCCGGCAACATGGCCTCGTACCGGTTCCAGTCGACGGCCGGGCCGGTGGTGTCCGGCCGGGACGTGAAGTACAACGGGTCTCCTGCCGGGTACACCGGACAGCCGTTGGAGGCCATCACGTACGTCGACGCGCACGACAACGAGACGTTGTTCGACGCGTTGGCCTACAAGTTGAAGCCTGAGACTCCGATGGCTGACCGGGTGAAGATGCAGACCGTGGCGGTGGCCCCGGCGCTGCTCGGTCAGGGACGGCCCTTCATGCACGCGGGCACCGAGTTCCTGCGCTCGAAGTCGTTGGACCGCAACAGCTACGACTCGGGTGACTGGTTCAACCGGTACGACCCGTCGTTGCGCGACAACGGTTTCGGCCGCGGGTTGCCGCCCAAGGCCGACAACGAGTCGAAGTGGCCGTACGCGAAGCCGTTGCTGTCCATGGCGCGCCCGTCGTCGGCGGACATGCAGGCCTCGCTGGACGCGACCCTGGAGCTGCTGCGGATCCGTCAGTCGTCACCGCTGTTCTCACTGGGGTCGGCGGACCTGGTGCAGCAGAAGGTGTCCTTCCCGGCCGCGGGGTCCGGCGTGATCGTGATGCACATCGACGACACGGTCGGGCCGGACGTGGACAGCGGCCGGCGCGGGCTGGTCGTGGTGATCAACCCGTACCCGACGGACAAGGCCGTCGCGCTGCCTGCGGGCGACTGGAAGCCGTTGACCAGCGAGAAGAAGGCAGGGGCTGCGCGCTCGGTCGTGGTGCTGGAGCGATAGTTCCGCTGAGAAATAGTTTGGTTCTAGATTAGTTGGTACCGTGGCCTCATGGGCGCAACGGGGTGCACTGACCTGATGATGCTGCTGCATCGGACGGGGCACGCACTGGAGACCGAACTGACGGCGCGGCTCGCGGAGATCGGACTGACTCCGCGAGCCCGCTGCGTGCTGTCCAGTGCGTTGGACGCGGGACTCACGCAGACCGAGATCGCCGACATGGTCGACATCGACAAGACGACCATGGTCGTGACGATGGACGCCCTCGAATCCGCCGGTTACGCCGAGCGCCATCCGTCGCCGACAGACCGTCGCGCCCGCGTCGTGGTCGTGACGGAGACGGGCCGCGAGATGGTGGCGAAGGCTGACGACCTGTACCGGGAGGTTGTCGGCAGCGTGCTGGGCTCGTTGCCGGACGACGAGCGTGACGGCCTGGTCAACGGCCTGACGAGGCTGGTCGAAGGTCGGCTGAGCACCCCGATGCCGTGTGCGAAGCCGCCGCGCAAACGTGCTCTGCGTCATGCCGTTGGGTAGTAGATAGTCCCGTACAAAACTATCTGCTACGGTTCCTCTTATGAAATCCGGGGGATCGAAGACCGACGCGCGCTGGCTCGCGCTGATCGTGCTGTGCGCAGGCATGTTGATGATCGTTCTCGACCAGACGATCGTGAACGTCGCGCTGCCCGCGATCGAAGAGGACCTCAAGTTCGGCCAGGCGGGTCTCGCCTGGGTCGTCAACGCGTACTTGATCGCCTACGGCGGTCTGCTGCTGCTCGCGGGTCGTCTGGGCGACCTGATCGGGCACAAGAAGGTGTTCCTGATCGGCCTCGGCGTCTTCACGGTGGCATCGCTGCTGTGCGGCCTGTCGTTGAGCGCCGAGATGCTGATCGTTTCTCGCTTTGTGCAGGGTGCGGGCGGTGCGCTGGCCACGTCCGTGACGCTGGGCATGGTCGTGACGATGTTCCCCGAGCCCAACGAACAGAGGCGCGCCATCGGCGTGTTCAGCTTCGTCGCGGCGGCGGGCGCGTCCATCGGCCTGTTGCTCGGCGGCGTGCTCACGGACGCCATGTCGTGGCACTGGATCTTCTTCGTGAACATCCCGATCGGCATCATCGCCGCGGTGGCCGCTGTTCGTCTGGTGCCGTCTTCTGAGGGTCTGGGCCTGCGCGAGGGTGCGGACGTGCTGGGCGCGTTCCTGATCGTCGCCGCTGTGATGCTCGGTGTGTACACGATCGTGAAGGCCGAGTCCTACGGGTTCGGCTCCCTGCAGACGTTGGGGCTGGGCGCCGTCGCGGTGGCTCTGCTCGTTGGATTTGTGCTGCGGCAACGGACTGCTGCCAAGCCTTTGCTGCCGTTGCGGGTGTTCCGGTCTCGCAACGTGACCGGCGCGAACCTGGTGCAGATCTCCATGGTCGCCGGCATGTTCGGGCTGTTCTTCCTCGGGACGCTCTACATGCAGTTGGTGCTGGCGTACTCGCCGCTGCAGATCGGTCTGGCGTTCATGCCTGTTGCCGGTGCGATCGCGGTGTTCTCCGTGTCGCTGTCGGCTCGGCTGAACTCGCGGTTCGGCGAGCGGAACATGTTGATCGTGGGGCTCGTGTTCATGCTGGTCGGCATGCTCGTGTTCACGCAGGTGCCGGTGGACGGGTCTTATGTTTTCGACATCCTGCCTGCGGTGGCGCCGTTGGGGATCGGGCTCGGGCTGTCGTTCCCGGCTTTGATGACGCTGGCGATGTCCGGGGCTGCGCAGGACGAGGCCGGGCTGGCTTCCGGGCTGGTCAACACGACTGCGCAGGTGGGTGGGGCGTTGGGGCTGGCTGTGTTGGCCACGACCTCCACCTCGTACACGTCGTCGTTGCTGGCTTCCGGGGTTGGGCGGTTGGAGGCGTTGACCTCGGGGTTCCACCTCGCGTTCTGGATTTCGGCCGGGCTGGTGGCGGTGGCCTTGGGGCTGGCGGTGTTCGTGCTGCGGCAGGTTGCCGTTTCGCGGGACGACCAGCCTGTGCTGGTGCACTAGTGCCCTGTGGAAGTGGGTGGTGTGTGCGCGGTTACCCTTGGCGGCACTTCCCGTACCTGTTTTGAGGAGTTTGTCGTCGTGTCCGAGCGCACCCTGGTTCTCGTTAAGCCCGATGGCGTTGAGCGTGGTCTTGTTGGCGAGGTGATCGCCCGGATCGAGCGCAAGGGGCTCAAGCTCGCCGCTCTGGAGCTGCGGACTGCTGACCGTGCCACTGCTGAGCAGCACTACGCGGAGCACGACGGCAAGCCGTTCTACAACGACCTCGTCGACTTCATCACCGGTGGGCCGTTGGTGGCCCTCGTTGTTGAGGGTGTGCGTGCGATTCCGGCGTTCCGTCAGCTTGCTGGTGGCACGGACCCCGTGGAGAAGGCCACGCCTGGGACCATTCGTGGGGACTTCGGGCTTGAGGTGCAGTACAACCTGGTGCACGGGTCGGACTCGCCGGAGTCTGCTGAGCGCGAGATCAAGATCTGGTTCCCGAACCTCTGATTGTGCCGCCGTTCCGGCGGGGCGCGTGGGGTCCGTAAGTCGTCCCCCTGCTCCGTCGGCGGCTGGCGGTTTCGAGTTCGTAGGTGGTCGCTTCGGGGTGGGTAGCGTTCCGGTTTCGTAGCGTTCCCCTGTTGTGTGCTCCCGTTGCTGTTGCGTGCTTCCCCTTGGGAGGCGCCGCCCCCAACCGCCGCCAATCTGATCTGGGGGTACCACGCCGCTCTCGGGTTGAGGCACGCCTGTTGCTGTGGGCGGCTGCCTGTTGCGTAGGTGGTGCGGTGCGGGCGGGTCCCCGTTGCGAGTCGCACCGGAGCGGCAAACGATCAGGCACGACTCGTGACGGGGACCCGCCCGCACCGCGTTTCAAGCTTTCAAGCGCCTCGGCTGCGCCTTGGGTCGGCTCGGCTGCGCCATCGCCGCTTGCCCTCGGCCTCGCGGGGAGTCAGCCGCCGTTCCGGCGGGGGCTCGAGCCCAGGCCGCCTGGCTTGGCCCCGTTGAGGATCGTGCCCTCCGGGTAGCCGAGCGGCAGGTACATGTCCACGGAGTCCCAGCGCTCACTGCCCACTGCAATGGCGTTCGGCAAACGCCCGTACTCCCGGAAACCGATGCTCTCGTAGAGCTCGATCGCGCCGTGGTTGTTCCCGCGCGTGCCGAGGATGACGATCTCGATGCCTGCGTCGCGGGCGTGATCCACCAAGCCCTGCACGACCAGCTTGCCCAGGCCCAGGCCGCGAGCGCTCGGGTGGGCCATGATCTGTTGGATTTCGGCGCGGTGTTGGAAGACGGCGGTACCGCCACGGCGCCAAAGACCGACTGCTCGGACCACCCCGTCCACGACTGCGGTTACGAAAGCGGCGTCGCCGTCGCGGACTTGCTTGAGGACGCCGTCGAGCCAGAGTGAGATGCGTTCGAGCGTGGGGGGTTCGTGGTAGCCGACGGCGCCACCGGCTGCGACCACGTCGTGGACGACGGTGTGGATCTCGGCGCGCTGCTGTTCGGTGGCTTCTGACAGCCACCGCAGTTCGATCTCCGGCATGCGGCGATCGTAATTGCGTCGAAAATTGTCGGACCCCTTGGCTAACGTCGGGTGGGTGGAGAACCTTGTCGAGGCCAAGGCGCTGACCAAGCATTTTGGGACGTTTGAGGCCGTTCGTGGCATCGACGTCGAGGTGCGCCGTGGGGAGGCCTTCGGGTTTTTGGGGCCCAACGGGGCCGGGAAGTCGTCGACCATGCGGATGATCTCGTGCGTGTCCGGGCGCAGTGGGGGCGAGCTCAAGGTTCTGGGGATGGATCCGGACCGGGAGGGGCCCAAGATTCGGGCTCGGCTCGGGGTGGTGCCGCAGCTGGACAATTTGGACACGGAGCTGACGGTCCGGCAGAACCTGCAGATATATGGAAGGTACTTCGGGATGTCGCGGCAGCAGTGTCGCGAGAAGGCTGCGGAGTTGCTGGAGTTCGCGCAGCTCACGGATCGGGCGGACCACGAGGTCGAGCCGTTGTCCGGTGGGATGAAGCGCAGGCTCACGATTGCGCGGTCGTTGGTCAACGACCCGGAGCTGTTGTTGTTGGACGAACCGACTACCGGGTTGGACCCGCAGGCGCGGCATCTGTTGTGGGACAGGCTGTTCCGGTTGAAGCAGGATGGCGTCACGCTGATCATCACGACCCATTACATGGACGAGGCGGAGCAGCTGTGTGATCGGCTGGTCGTGATGGACGGTGGGCGGATCGCGGCGGAAGGGTCGCCGAGTGACCTGATCAACCGGTACTCCACCAAAGAGGTGCTGGAGCTGCGGTTCCAGCCGGGGGCCGAGAAGCCGGATCTGGAGCGGTTTGCCGAGCGGGTCGAGGTGTTGCCGGACCGGTTGTTGTTGTACACGCAGGACGGTGAGCACACGCTCGCGAAAGTGCATGAGCATGGAGTGCAGCCGATTCAGAGTCTGGTGCGGCGCAGTTCGCTGGAGGACGTGTTCCTGAGGCTCACCGGCCGGACGTTGGTGGACTGATGCAGACACTCAGGGCGTCGTGGTTCGGGTTCGAGAAGCACTGGTTGTGGTACCGGCGCAACTGGCGGGCGACGGCGGTGTCGAGTTTCTTGTCGCCGTTGTTGTTCCTGCTCGCGCTGGGGCTCGGGTTCGGGTCGCAGGTGCAGTCCACGGCGTTGATCGGGGGCGTGCCGTACCTGCAGTACCTCGCGCCGGCGTTGGTCGTCATCACGGCGGTGCAGGGCGCCACGTTCGAGTCCACCTACGCGATCATGTCGTCGTTCATCTGGCAGAAGACGTACATCGGCATGGTGGCCACGCCGATCACGCCGGCGCAGGTGCTCTACGGGCAGGTGCTGTGGATCGGGTCGCAGCTGTTCGCGCGGTCGCTGGTGTTCGTGGCCATCGCGGCGGCGCTCGGGGCCGCCACCGGGCCTGGGATTTTGTGGGCAGTGGTGTTCGCGACGCTCGCGGGGCTGGCGTTCAGCTGTCCGTTGATCGCCTACAGCGCGACGTTGGACAAGCCCGACAGCTTCAACACGATCTTCCGCTTCGTGCTCATGCCGATGACCCTCTTCACCGGGGCGTTCTTCCCGGTCAGCCAGCTGCCGGACTGGTTGTTGCCGGTGGTGTGGCTGACTCCGGCCTGGCACGGCATCGAGCTCGCGCGGGGCACGGCGTTCGGCACGCTCGGGTTCTTGGCGGCGCTCGGGCACACGGTGTATTTGGCCGCCATGGCCGCGGTGGGCGTGGTGCTCGCCGCTCGTTTCTTCCATCGCAGGCTGGCGGTGTGACATGACCAGGACACTCGATCCCACCCACAACGCGGCGCCCGCCAGTGTCGGGTTGCTGTGGCGGGTGATTCCGCCCGGCCTCTACGGCGGCAAGGCCAGCATGCTCGTCGAACGGGCGGCGCTGGTGAACCGGCGCGCGTGGTTCGTGCTCATCGGCGGGGCGTTCGAGCCGATTTTGTTCCTGTGGTCGCTGGGGCTCGGCTTCGGCCAGTTCGTGACGTCGGTGGCGGGGCCGGACGGGCAGCCGGTCAGCTACGCGGCGTTCGTGGCGCCTGCGTTGCTGGCGGCGTCGGCGATGAACGGCGCGGTGTACGACGCGACGTTCAACGTGTTCTTCAAGTTCAAGTACGCCAAGTTGTACGACGCGATGCTGGCCACGCCGATGGGGCCGCTGGACATCGCGATCGGCGAGATCTCCTGGGCGTTGCTGCGCGGCGGGCTGTACTCGGCCGGGTTCCTCGGCGTGATGCTCGGGATGGGGCTCATCGTCTCGCCGTGGGCGCTGCTCGCGCTGCCGGTGGCGTTGCTGGTGGCGTTCGCGTTCGCGGCGGTCGGGATGGCGGCGACGACGTTCATGCGGTCGTGGCAGGACTTCGACCTGGTTCAGCTGGCGGTGCTGCCGTTGTTCCTGTTCTCGACGACGTTCTTCCCGCTGTCGGTCTACCCGGGCTGGTTGCAGGTCGTGGTCAGCTGGACGCCGCTCTACCACGCGATCGAGCTGATGAGGGGCCTCACGCTGGGCGTTGTCGGCTGGGGGATGCTCGGCCACGTCGCCTACTTCGCGGTGCTGGCGGCCGTGGGGACGGTGGTGGCGGCGAGGCGCCTGGGGAAGTTGTTGCTGGACTGAACATATTTGGTTCTGGCACGCGATTCGGCCTTGGCGCGGGAGGGCCGTTACTCTGGTCGCGTGAGTGTCGAGTCTGTTTTCCCCAGGTTGGAGCCTCTGCTGCCGCGGATCTCCAAGCCGGTGCAGTACGTCGGCGGGGAGCTCAACGCGACCGTCAAGGACTGGGACGCGGCGTCCGTGCGCTGGGCTTTGATGTACCCCGACGCGTACGAGGTCGGCCTGCCCAACCAGGGCGTCATGATCCTCTACGAAATCCTCAACGAGCTGCCGGACGTGCTCGCCGAGCGCACCTACGCCGTGTGGCCGGACCTCGAGAAGCTCATGCGTGAGCACGGGGTTCCGCAGTTCACGGTGGACGGGCATCGGCCGTTGAAGGCGTTCGACCTGATGGGCATCAGCTTCGCGACGGAGCTGGGCTACACGAACATGCTCACGGCGCTGGATCTGGCCGGCATCCCGCTGCACGCGAAGGACCGCACCGAGGACGACCCGATCGTGGTCGCCGGTGGGCACGCGGCGTTCAACCCCGAGCCGATCGCGGACTTCGTGGACGCGGCGGTGCTCGGCGACGGCGAAGAGGCCGTCCTCGAGATCACCGAGATCGTGAAGAACTGGAAGGCCGAGGGCTGCCCAGGCGGCCGCGACGAGGTGCTGACCAGGCTCGCCGAGACCGGTGGCGTGTACATCCCGCGCTTCTACGACGTGGAGTACCTGCCCGACGGCCGCATCCAGCGAGTGGTGCCGAACCGCGACCGCGTGCCGTACCGCGTGTTCAAGCGGACCACGATGGACCTCGACGCGTGGCCGTACCCGAAGCAGCCGCTGGTGCCGCTCGCCGAGAGCGTGCACGAGCGGATGAGCGTCGAGATCTTCCGCGGCTGCACGCGCGGCTGCCGCTTCTGCCAGGCGGGCATGATCACCCGTCCGGTGCGCGAGCGGTCCATCGAGGGCATCGGCGCGATGGTCCAGAAGGGACTGGAGGCGACCGGCTTCGAAGAGGTCGGCCTGCTGTCCCTGTCGAGCGCCGACCACAGCGAGATCGCCGAGATCACCAAGGGCCTCGCCGACCGCTACGAGGGCACCAACACGGGCCTGAGCCTGCCGAGCACGCGCGTCGACGCGTTCAACATCGATCTCGCGAACGAGCTGTCCCGCAACGGAAGGCGCTCGGGTCTCACCTTCGCGCCGGAGGGCGGCAGCGAGCGGATGCGGCGCGTCATCAACAAGATGGTGTCCGAAGAGGACCTCATCCGCACCGTCTCGGCCGCGTTCTCCAACGGCTGGCGGCAGGTGAAGCTGTACTTCATGTGCGGCCTGCCCACCGAGGAGGACGAGGACGTCCTGCAGATCGCCGAGATGGCCAAGAACGTCATCCGCGCCGGCCGTCAGGCGAGCGGCCGCAACGACGTCCGCTGCACCATCTCCATCGGTGGTTTCGTGCCCAAGCCGCACACGCCGTTCCAGTGGGCCCCGCAGTGCGACCCGGACACGGTCGACGACCGCCTGCGCAAGCTCCGCGAGGCCGTCAACGCCGACCGCAGCCTCGGCCGCAACATCGGCATGCGCTACCACGACGGCAAGCCGAGCCTGATCGAAGGCCTGCTCAGCCGCGGTGACCGCCGCATCGGCAAGGTCATCGAGGCGGTGTGGCGCGACGGCGGCCGGTTCGACGGCTGGAGCGAGCACTTCAGCTACGACCGCTGGACCGCCATGGCCGCCCAGGAGCTGGAGCCCCTCGGCGTCGACCTCGCGTGGTTCACCACCCGCGAGCGCGAGGAGCTGGAGGTCCTGCCCTGGGACCACCTCGACTCGGGCCTCGACAAGGAATGGCTCTGGGCCGACTGGCAGGACGCGCTGGACGAGCGCGAGCAGGACGACTGCCGCTGGACGCCGTGCTTCGACTGCGGTGTGTGCCCGGCGATGGGCACGGACATCGAGGTGGGCCCGACGGGCCGCAAGCTGCTGCCGATCTCGCCGGTCGGTGTCGGCTCACCGGTGCAGAACCCGGCGCTCACCCCGTAGCGCTCAGCTGACGGGCACGGGGGAGCTTTCGCACTGCAGGAGAGTGCGAAAGCTCCCCCCGTGCCCGTTGTGCGAGCCGTAGCGGCCTACTTCGTGACGGCGGCCAGCGCGTCGACCAACCCGTGGCCGTAGAAGGAGTTGTACTCCGAGTAGCCCGTGCAGAACGCGTCCTGCACGCCGGTCCCGTTCAGGTCGTAGTCCGCCGGGCAGGCCAGCGTCGCCGCCTGCGCGTTCAGCATGCGGCCCAACGACAACGCGTCCGTGTCGGGGTGCGTGGACGCGATCAGCGCCGCCACCCCCGCCACGTGCGGAGTCGCCATCGACGTGCCGCACGAGTAGTCGTAGCCGGACGGCACGGTGGACAGCACGCAGCCGGAGGGCGACCGGGTGTCCCCACCGGGCGCGGTCACGTCGATCGCCCCAAGCCCGTAGGAGCTGTAGCCGGCCTTGGTCTTGGTCGACTCGACCGCGGAAACCCCGACCACGTTCTTGAGCTGCGCCGGCAACACCACGCACGAAGGATCAACCGGTCGTGTCTGCGCGTCGCCGTTCGTCGGTGACACCGAGTCACGTCCAGGCCGGGAGAGGTCCGCCGCGTTGTTGCCCGCCGCGGCGACCGTGAGCACGTTGCGAGAGGTGGCGTAGTCGACGGCGCGACGCACGGCCTCGTAGATGACGCGCTGACCGGGCGCGCTCTGGCAGGTGAACAGGTACGGGTCGATGAAGTAGCTGTTGTTGGTGATGGTCATGCGCTGCGCCGCGGCCCACATGAACCCGCACACCGCGTACTCCGGGTAGATGAAGCCGTCGTCGTCGACGACCTTCACGGACGCGATGCGCACGCCCGGTGCGACGCCCGTGGTGCCGCGGCCGTCGTCAGCGGCGGCGATCGTGCCGGCGACGTGCGTGCCGTGGGGGGAGGTCGTCGGTGCCCACGACGAAGGCGACGTATCGGGCTTACCGGTCAAACACCCCGCGGAAAGCTCCGGAGCCAGCGCCGGGACGAGATCGGGGTGGCGCGGGTCGATGCCGGAGTCCAGCACGCCCACGACCACGGACTTCGAGCCGGTGGTGATCTCGTGCGCGGCCGGGGCGTTGATGAGATCCATGTCCCACTGCTCGCCGGAGCGCAGTCCCGCGGGCCGGAACAGTTCCGTGTCGTCCTTTTTACGCTTCGCCGAACGCCTCGCGATGCTCTCGGCCTGGGCGCTGTACGCGCGCTGCGGGCCGATCAACTTCAGGAACGAAGGATCTGGCGAGGTGGCGACAGCGACCCCGATCTCGGGGTAGTACACGGTCGTGAAGCCACAAGCCGCGGTGATCTCCGCATCTGCCGCGGCAGCGGACGTGAGCTGGGAGAACACGACGAGGTAGCGCAGGTCCGGTCCCGGCTGGATGCACGAGGAGACGCGCGGCTCAGCGCCCGCGGGCAGGGACACCGCCAAGCATCCGGCCGCGAGCAGGGCGGTCATCGCCGCAGCCCGAGCGCGGTGGAGCAGAGGCACCGGGGACCTCCAGGTCGGCAAGGCGTCCAGACAGCCGGACCGTAGCCACGCGCAACGATCTAGACAAGCTGAACGTTCTGAATCGGGTTCACGGTACCGTCCTACCGGACGAACAGCCTGCGCCGATGGGACCGCTCACCCGTCGGAACACCCATGGGAGCACCACTGAGCCGCCATCAGCCCAACAACCCTTCGGCCGCAGCCGTGCAGAAACTGCGCCTCCGCTACACCAAGCGGGGGAGGTTGAGGTTCACCTCGCACCGCGACATCGCTCGTACGTTCGAGCGTGCGCTGCGCAGGGCCGGCGTGCCCATGGCGTACTCGCAGGGCTTCAGCCCTCACCCGAAGGTGTCGTGGGTCGGTGCCGCACCGACCGGCGTCGCCAGCGAGGCGGAGTACGTCGAGGTGTCGGTCGTCGAACGGGTCGACCCGGAGGCGTTGAAGATCGCGCTCGACGAGGCGCTGCCGCCGGGCATCGACGTGGTCGACATCGTCCAGGCGCACGGTGGCAACCTCACCGAGCGCATCGACGCGAGCGAGTGGCGGATCGAGCTCGACGGGGTCGAGCCCGAGCGGCTCGCGGCGGCGGTCGGCGACTTCCTGGCGCTGGAGCGGGTGGAAGTCGAGCGTCAGACCAAGGACGGCAAGAGGATCATCGACGTGCGGCCGGCCGTCGTGTCCGCACAGGTCGAACCACGTTCGAGCGACGCCGGACACGATGAGGCCGGATTGTCACAACCGTGTGGGATACTCATGACGGTCGTTCGGCAGGTAACGCCTACCGTGCGGCCCGACGACGTGCTGAATGCGCTTCGTGTCGTCGCCGACCTCGTGCCGCCGGTACCTGCGAGAGCAACCCGGATGGCGCAGGGACGGCTCGACGGCGAAGGCAGGCTGGTGGACCCGCTCCAACAGGACAGAGAGTCCTGAAAAGGGGAGCGTCGGAACCTTCCAGCCGCGACGCATCAGGAGGAGCGACGCTGCCAGCAGCGTCGTCGTGGGACCTGCGCAAGCGTGCGCTCTTCGAGGCGCCACGCCGCTGCGCGCGAGGCAAGGATTCCCGCCGCGAGCAGCGGTGGAGAGAGACAAGAGAGGCCCCTGCGCGGCCGCGTCCTCACGGGACGCGCCCGGGGGTGGAGGAGCTGCATGTCGAACAAGGACAAGCCTGCCGGCCGGGCCGGCGGGCAGGGCGTGGTATCCGCACGCCCTGAACTGGCTGATCTGCCGGACAAGCTGCGAGTGCACGCACTGGCGAAGCTGCTGGACGTCAGCAGCAAGGACGTGATGACGGCGCTGGCCGACCTCGGTGAGGTCGCCCGCAGCGCGCAGTCGAGCGTGAGCCGCGACGTCGCGCTGAAGGTCGCCGAGACGCTGCTGGACTGGGACGACGTCGTCACCGGCGAGGTCACCGAGGACTACGAGGCCCCCGCGGTCCCGGCGTTCGAGGCCCCCGCGCTGGCGCCGATCTTCGCTGCCCCGAGCGCGGTGTTCCTGCCGCCGCAGCCGATCGAGCGGCCGAAGGCGTCGGCGTCGCCGTTCGTCGTCGAGGAGACGGTCGTCGAGGACGAGAAGTCCGTCGGCGAGATCGCCGCGGACGAGCTCGACGCCGCCGAGGTCGAAGCCGAAGCCGAGGCCGAGGCCGAGGCCGAGGGTGACGACGAGGCCGAAGGCCGCCGTCGCCGTCGCCGCGGTCGTCGTGGCCGTGGCCGCGGCAAGGGCGCCGAGGCCGGCGACGAGACCGAGGAGGGCCAGGCCGACGAGGCCGAGGCCACCGCGGAGACCGACGCCGCCGACGAGCCGGAGGACGAGGGCGACGAGGGCTCGACCCGCCGTCGCCGCCGTCGCCGCCGCCGCAAGACCGGCGCGGACGACGAGGTGTCGTCCGAGGACGACCCGCCGAACACGGTCGTGCACGTCCGCGAGTCCCGCGACGCGCGTGACGACAAGGCCGACTCCGAGGCCGCGCAGAGCGAGGTGCGCAGCATCCGCGGCTCGACGCGCCTGGAGGCCAAGCGCCAGCGCCGTCGCGACGGTCGCGAGGCCGGCCGCCGCCGCGCCCCGGTGCTGACCGAGGCCGAGTTCCTGGCCCGCCGCGAGGCCGTGGCCCGCACGATGGTCGTCCGCGAGCGCGGCGACCGCACCCAGATCGGCGTGCTCGAGGACGGCGTGCTGGTCGAGCACTTCGTCACGTCGTCGGGCAGCGGCTCGATCGTGGGCAACGTCTACCTCGGCCGCGTGCAGAACGTGCTGCCGAGCATGGAGGCCGCGTTCATCGACATCGGCCGCGGCCGCAACGCCGTGCTGTACGCCGGTGAGGTCGACTGGGACGCCGCCGGTCTCGAGGGCAAGTCCCGCAAGATCGAGCAGGCGCTGTCGAGCGGCGACTCGGTGCTCGTCCAGGTCACCAAGGACCCGGTCGGCCACAAGGGCGCCCGCCTCACGACGCAGATCAGCCTGCCCGGCCGCTTCCTGGTCTACGTGCCGGGCGGCGGTGCCACCGGCATCAGCCGCAAGCTGCCGGACAACGAGCGCAAGCGCCTCAAGGACATCCTCAAGCGGGTCGTCCCCGAGGACGCCGGCGTGATCATCCGCACCGCCTCGGAGGGCATCTCCGAGGAGGAGCTGGCGCGCGACGTCACGCGGCTGCAGGCGCAGTGGAAGGTCATCAAGGAGAAGTCCGACAGCACCTCCACCAAGGCGCCGACGCTGCTCTACGAAGAGCCGGACCTGCTGGTGAAGGTCGTCCGCGATCTGTTCACCGAGGACTTCGCCCAGCTCGTCGTCCAGGGCGACGAGGCGTGGGACGTCATCGACGGCTACGTCCGCCACGTGGCGCCGGACCTGCAGGACCGCCTGAAGAAGCACGTCGGCAACAACGACGCGTTCGTCGAGTACCGCATCGACGAGCAGCTGATGAAGGCGCTCGACCGCAAGGTGTGGCTGCCGTCGGGTGGTTACCTGATCATCGACCGCACCGAGGCGATGACGGTCATCGACGTCAACACCGGCAAGTTCACCGGATCGGGCGGAAACCTCGAAGAGACGGTGACGCGCAACAACCTGGAGTCGGCGGAGGAGATCGTCCGCCAGCTCAGGCTGCGCGACATCGGCGGCATCATCGTCATCGACTTCATCGACATGGTCCTGGAGTCGAACCGCGACCTGGTGCTGCGCCGCCTGACCGAGTGCCTCGGCCGTGACCGCACGCGCCACCAGGTCGCCGAGGTCACCTCGCTGGGCCTGGTGCAGATGACCCGCAAGCGGGTCGGCACCGGCCTGCTCGAGGCGTTCAGCCAGACGTGTGAGCACTGCCGCGGCCGTGGCGTGGTCGTGTCCACCGAGCCCGTGCACTCGCACGGTGGTGGCAACGGCGGCGGCCAGCAGCAACAGCAGTCGCAGGGCGGTGGCCGCAAGTCGCGCCGCAACAAGGGCGGCGGCGAGCAGGCCGCCGAGGTGGCCGAGGTCGTCGAGGCGTCCGTCGAGGCGCCTGCCGAGCCCGAGGTCGTCGCCGTGGTCGAGCCGGGTGAGCCCGAGGACACCTCGGAAGACGTGGTCGCGACCGACCAGGACCACGAGGGCCACGGCGGACGTCGTCGTCGCCGTCGTCGCCGGGACAAGGAGCCGCAGGCTCCCGTCGAGGCAGTGGTCGACGCGGTCGTGGTCGAGGAGCAGGAGCTCAACGGTCACGTGCCGCACGAGGTGGCAGAGGACCCGGCGCCGGTCGAGGTCGAGCCGGTCGAGACCTCGGCGGAGGAGCCTGCCGCCGAGGTGATCGAGGACGCCCTTCCCGAGCTCGTCGAGCCCGTGACGGTGGCGGAGGAAGCGGCCGAGGTCGCGGAGGAGGCCGCTGAGGTGGCCGAGATCGCCGCTGAGGCCGCTGAACCCGTTGCCGTCGCCGAGGAGCCCGTCGTGGCGCCGGAGCCGGTCGCAGAGCCCGCTGAGGCCGTTGCGGCGGCTCCTGCGGCTCGTCCGCGTCGTCGTGCGGCCAAGCGCCCCGCCGGTGCGCCGGTCGCGCACGACGTGCCTGCACCGCTGGTCGTCGAGGTGCCGAAGCAGCCCGAGGTCCAGCTGCCCGCACCGGTGGTCACCACCACCCGCAGGCGCCGCGCCGTGTCGCGGCCCGCGGGCCCGCCGGTCCAGGAGGACTGACGCGTTGACGTGAGACCGGGGTCGTCCTTTGGGCGGCCCCGGTTTTGCGTTGTGAGGGACCGCACAGCCTGCGGGAACGTGATCAGGGCACCCCGGTTTGCTCCGGCCGTACCCACTCCCGTAACCTTGTGGACGGCCCGTTATCCAACGGGTCCTGTCGTGTGCCCCCTCTGGTGAATTTCCCAGGCGGGATGGCGCATGGCCCGTCACCATCGAGTAGCAGGAGACTTCCGTCCTGATGTACGCGATCGTCAAGACCGGCGGCAAGCAGTACAAGGTCGCTGTCGGCGACATCGTCGAGGTCGAGAAGCTCGAGGGCGAGCCGGGCACCGAAATCTCCCTCCAGACGCTGCTCGTGGTCGACGGCACTGACGTCACCGCTGACGCGGCGGCTCTGGAGAAGTTCTCGGTGACCGGCAAGGTCGTCGAGCACACCAAGGGCCCGAAGATTCGCATCCACAAGTTCAAGAACAAGACCGGCTACCACAAGCGCCAGGGTCACCGTCAGAAGCTGACCCGCGTCGAGGTCACCGGCATCACCGGTAAGTGAGGACCTGACTTCTCATGGCACACAAAAAGGGTGCGTCCAGTTCCCGCAACGGCCGTGACTCCAACCCCCAGTACCTGGGTGTGAAGCGGTTCGGCGGTCAGGTCGTCAAGGCCGGCGAGATCCTGATCCGCCAGCGCGGCACCAAGTTCCACCCCGGCGTCGGCGTCGGCATCGGCAAGGACGACACGTTGTTCGCCCTGCTGCCGGGTGCGGTGGAGTTCGGTATGAAGCGCGGTCGCAAGACCGTCAACATCGTTCCGGTCGCGGTCTGAGGACCGTCTCCGCACGATAGTTAGACCTCAGCGAGGGGCGGGACCGGTCTTCCGGCACCGCCCCTCGTTGCTTGTTCAAGACCTTTTGAGAGGAAGTAGTTCCGTGGCTCGTTTTGTTGACCGGGTGGTGATCCACGCTGCCGCCGGCAACGGGGGCAACGGCTGCGCTTCCGTGCACCGCGAGAAGTTCAAGCCGCTCGGCGGCCCGGACGGCGGCAACGGCGGCAGCGGCGGCAACGTCGTGCTCGTCGTCGACTCGCAGGTGCACACCCTGCTGGACTTCCACTTCCGCCCGCACGCCTCGGCCACCAGCGGCAAGGCGGGCGCGGGTGCGAACCGCGACGGCGCGAACGGCGAGGACCTGATCCTGCGCGTCCCGGACGGCACCGTCGTGCTGACCGAGGACGGCGAGGTCGTCGCGGACCTGGTCGGCGAGGGCACCCAGCTCATCGCCGCCGCCGGTGGCCGTGGCGGTCTCGGCAATGCCTCGCTCGCGTCGAAGGCCCGCAAGGCCCCCGGTTTCGCGTTGCTCGGCGAGCCGGGCGAGACGCGCGACCTGGTGCTGGAGCTCAAGTCCGTCGCGGACGTCGGCCTGCTCGGCTTCCCGTCCGCCGGCAAGTCGTCGCTGATCTCGGTGCTCTCCGCCGCGAAGCCGAAGATCGCCGACTACCCGTTCACCACGCTGGTGCCGAACCTCGGCGTGATCACCGCGGGCGAGACCATCTTCACGATGGCCGACGTGCCCGGCCTGATCCCCGGCGCGTCGCAGGGCAAGGGCCTCGGCCTCGACTTCCTGCGCCACATCGAGCGCACCGCGGTGCTCGCCCACGTCGTCGACTGCGCGACGTACGAGCCCGGCCGCGACCCGATCGCGGACATCGACGCGCTGGAGCAGGAGCTGGCGGAGTACACGCCGTCGCTCGGCGGCAACTTCGAGGACCGCCCGCGTGTGGTGATCCTGAACAAGATCGACATCCCCGACGCCAAGGACCTGGCCGACATCGTCCGCCCGGAGATCGAGGCCCGCGGCCTGCCGGTCTTCGAGGTGTCGACCGTGTCCCGCGAGGGCCTGCGTGAGCTGTCCTTCAAGCTCGCCGAGGTGGTGCGCGAGTACCGCGCCGCCCAGCCGAAGAAGGAATCGACCCGCATCGTGCTGCGGCCGACCGCCGTGGACGACGAAGGGTTCACCGTGACCGAGGACCCCTCGGTCGAGGGTGGCTTCATCGTGAAGGGCGACCGCCCCGAGCGCTGGATCCGCCAGACCGACTTCTCCAACGACGAAGCCGTCGGTTACCTCGCAGACCGCCTGAGCAGGCTGGGTGTCGAGGACAAGCTCGTGAAGATGGGCGCCGTTCCCGGCTGCCAGGTCACCATCGGCGACCTGGTGTTCGACTGGGAGCCGACCACGCCGGCCGGTATCGCGATGACGATGACCGGACGTGGCACGGACGCCCGCCTTGAGCGCAACGACCGCATCGGCGCCCACGAGCGCAAGGCCCTGAAGAAGGCCCGCCGCGCGCCCGGCGACTACGGCGACGACTTCGACGAGGAGTAAACCGTGACGGCCCCCGCGGTCTCACAAGCTCGCAACGCGGTCGCTTCGGCGAACCGCATCGTGGTGAAGGTCGGTTCTTCCTCTCTGACGACGGCCGAGGGCGGCCTCGACCCGGCGCGCCTCGACGCGCTGGTCGACGCCCTCGCCGCACGTTGTGCCGCGGGCAGCCAGGTCGTGCTGGTGTCTTCGGGTGCGATCGCCGCCGGCCTGGCGCCGTTGGGGATCTCCCGTCGTCCGCGCGACCTGGCGACGCAGCAGGCAGCGGCGAGCGTCGGGCAGCTGACGTTGGCGCACGCCTACGCGAACTCGTTCGGCCGCTACTCGCTGACCGTCGGCCAGGTCCTGCTGACCGCCGACGACGTGGTGCGCCGCTCCCACTACCGCAACGCGCAGCGCACGTTCTCGCGCCTGCTGGCTCTGGGCGCCGTGCCGGTCGTGAACGAGAACGACACCGTTGCCACCGAGGAGATCCGCTTCGGCGACAACGATCGCCTGGCCGCCCTCGTGGCGCACCTGATCGGCGCCGACGCGTTGTTCCTGCTGTCCGATGTGGACGCGCTCTACTCGGGCGACCCGCGCAAGCCGGGCGCCGTCCGGATCTCCGAGGTCGGTTCGGCGTCCGATGTGGACGGCGTGCAAGCAGGAACGGTTGGCGCGTCCGGTCTCGGTACCGGCGGCATGGCCTCGAAGCTCGCGGCAGCACGCCTGGCGTCCTCCGCTGGCATCCCGGTGCTGCTGGCCGGCGCCTCGGACGCTTCTCGCGCGTTGTCGGCCGCCGACGTCGGCACCGCTTTCGCCGCAACGGGTTCACGCCTCACCGCACGCCGCTTCTGGCTCGGCTACGCCACCGACGCGAACGGCCGCCTGCACCTCGACGACGGCGCGGTCGCCGCCGTCGTGGGCCGGCGCCGCTCGTTGCTGGCAGCCGGAATCACCGGCGTGGACGGCGACTTCGAAGCCGGCGACGTCGTCGAGCTGGTCAGCCTGGCCGGCGAGGTCGTGGCCCGCGGCGTGGTCGGCTTCGACGCTGCCGAGCTCCCGTCGTTGATCGGCCGCAAGACCCACGACCTGCCGGAGGAGCAGCGCCGCGAGGTCGTGCACGCCGACGACCTCGTGCCACTCACTAGGTGAGCTGGACGCCCTTCGTCTCGGGCAGCGTGAGGATCACCAGGAACGAGATCAGCGCGCCCACCGCCACGTACCAGAAGAACACCGTGCCGCCGACCGCCTGGATGACGAGCGGCGCGGTCCCGCCGAACAGCGCGACCGTGAGGTTGTACCAAGCGCCGATCCCGAGGCCGCGCAGCTCCGTCGGGAAGAGCTCGCTCATGATCGCGGGCGCGATCGACGTCACCGCCGTGTAGAGCCCGAGCCCGACCACGAACACGATCACCAGGTTGGTGAGGCCGGGTTTGACGAGGCTTGAGAGTGGCACGACGAGCAACGCCATCGCTGCCGACCACACGAGCATCTGCGGCTTGCGCCCGAACCGGTCGGCCATCCATCCCATCGGGTACTGCAGCGCGATGAACACCACCGTCCCGATCGACAGCGCCAGGAACACGTCGATGTCGTTGGCGCCCTTGGTCTTCACGGCGAACGGCGTCAGCGCGCTGAAGAACGTGTAGAAGCACAACGTCGAGAGCAGCGTGACGCCAACAAGCTGCCCGACGGCCTTTGGGTGCTCCTTCAACGTGAGCAGCAACGGGTTGCGCAGCCTCTCGGCTTTGGCCTTGTTCTCCTCGAACTGCTCGGTTTCGGGCAGTTCGCGCCGCAGCCACAGCCCGATCAACCCGAGCAAGCCGCCGATCAGGAACGGCACGCGCCACCCGTATGAGGCCATCGCGACCTTGTCGAGGTTGCGGGACAAGAAGAACCCGAGCAGCGACGCCACCAGCACCGCCGCCCCGGTCGAGATGTAGAAGAACGACGAGTACCGCCCGCGGTGACTCGGCTCGGCGATCTCCCCGAGATAGGCCGACGCGTTCGACACCTCGCCGCCCAACGCCATGCCCTGAGCGACCCGCGCGAGCACCAGCAGGACGGGGGAGAGCCAGCCGACCTGGTCGAACGTCGGCAGCAGCCCGATCACCACCGACCCGCCGGACATCAACGCGATCGTCAGCAGCATCGCGGTCCGGCGGCCTCTGAGGTCCGCGAACCGGCCGAGCAGATACCCGCCGAGCGGGCGGAAGAAGAACGCGAGCGCGAACGTGGCGAACGTGCTCAGCAGCGCCGCGGCCTCGTTGCCCTTCGGGAAGATCTGGGTGGCGAAGTAGATGCTGAACGCCGTGTAGATACCCCAGTCGTACCACTCGACCGCGTTCCCGGCGGAGGCCGCGACGAGCTTGCGCACGGGCAGTCGATGGGTTTCCGGAATCACCACCATGTGGTCACCTTGTCACACACGGCGACCAGGCGGGCGTTCGTCTCAACTGGTTGGCGATACTGGTCGGCGTGCGATCCATGGGTTTGGTGACGTTGGTGGTCCGCGACTACGACGAGGCGATCCGCTTCTACGTGGACGGACTCGGTTTCACGCTGGTCGAGGACACCCCGCAGGACAACAAGCGCTGGGTCGTCGTCTCGGCGGGCGGGGGAGCGTCGCTCCTGCTGGCCCAGGCCGACACCGATCAGCAGCGAGCACGAGTCGGCGACCAGACCGGCGGCCGCGTCGGGTTCTTCCTCAACACCGACGACTTCGACCGCGACCACGCCCGCATGACGGCGTTCGGCGTCCGGTTCCTGGAGACGCCGCGCGACGAGGTCTACGGCAAGGTGGCCGTCTTCGAAGACCTCTACGGCAACCGCTGGGACCTGCTTCAGCCCGCCCGCGCCTGACCGGGCGACACCCCGACGATCCGCTTGAACGCCCGGCTGAACGCGGCCTCCGACTCGTAGCCGAGCCCGCGTGCGATCTCGCTGACCGTGCTGTCCCGGTCGCGCAACCGGTTCATCGCCACGTGCATGCGCCACCGCGTCACGTACCGCATGGCCGGTTCGCCGACGAGTTCCGTGAACCGCGCCGCGAACGCCGACCGCGACATCGCGGTCTGGTGCGCCAGGCGTTCGACGGTCCACGGTTGCGCGGGGTCGCGGTGGATCAACGCCAGCGCCTGCCCGATCTGCTGGTCCTGCAACGCGCCGAGCCACCCGGTGCGCGCGGCGGGGTCGTGCGCGAGCCACGAGCGGATCGTCTGGATCACCAGCACGTCCGCGAGCCTGGTGATGACCGCTTCGCCGCCGGGGCGCAGGTTTCGCGCTTCGGCGGCCATCAGGTCGATGGTGGCGCGCATGTCGTCGGCCTGCTTTACGTAGAGCACGTTCGGCAACACCTTGATGAGGTGCTTCGCGGCCGGGTGGTCGAAGCGCACCGCACCACACACGAGGTGCGTCACGGCGCCACCGTTGCCGTATCTCAAGATCGCGTAGTTCTCGGTCTCGAACGTGTGCGGCAACGTGGTGACGATCGGCGCCTCCGCGTCGCCGTTGAAGAGCCGGTGGCCCTGACCGCCGGGCACGAGCAGCACGTCGCCGGGGTCGAGCGAGGTGATCTCGCCGTCGACCTCGACGTCGCAACGGCCGCTGGTGAGGACGTGGAACCACAGACAGTCCGCCATGTCGGGCATCGTGAGGCCCCACGGCTCGGTGAGCTCGTTCCGGCAGTAGAAGGTGCCGGACATCCTCAGCAGGTGCAGTGCCTCGCCCAACGCGTCCGTCATGGAACCCATTCTGGACGAACGAGCAAGCTCGCGCGATGAATTGTCATTGAGAGTCCGACGCAGACCCGACACAGTTAGCGGCATGGGGACAATCACGCTGATCGCAGCCGCCGCTTCCGGCCTGATGGCAGGCCTGTTCTTCGCCTTCTCCACGGCCGTCATGCCCGGCCTGGCCGACCTGCCCGCCGAGAACGCCCGCGGTGCCATGCGCCGCATGAACGTCCGCATCCAGAACCCGTTGTTCCTGGCGGTGTTCGCCGGCAACGTGATCCTGTGCGGCATCGCCGTGTTCCAGGGCGCGATCGTGGGCGGCCTGCTCTACATCGTCGGCTCGTTCCTGCTGACCATGTTCGTCAACGTGCCGATGAACAACCGCCTCGAACGCACCGACGACGCCTACTGGCCCGAGTACCTGCGCAAGTGGACGCTCTGGAACCACGTGCGCGGCATCGCCTGCCTCGCCTCGATGGTCACCCTGCTGCTCGGATTTTGAGACCGTGCTTCGGGCGCATCGCGGCGACACTCGTCGGCGTGATGCGCTGGGGTAGCAGCTCCGGTTTCGGCCGCTGCAGCAACGCTTTCAGCATCACGGTCAGCTCGGTCGTGGCGAGCCCGGCCCCGATGCACCGGTGCGGCCCGCCACCGAACGGCAGGAACTCGTGCGGCCCCGGCTTGCGCTCCCACCGGTCGGGGTCGAACCGCAGCGGATCCGGCCACACCTCGGCCAGCCGATGCGTGACGTACGGGCTGTAGAGCAGGAACGTGCCTTCTTTGATCTTCTTCCCGGCGAACTCGAACGGCTGCGCGGCCACCCGTGCCGACACCACCGCGGGCGGGTACAGCCGCAACGTCTCGTTGACGACGTTCGCGAGGTAGTCGTCGTCTTCGCGGGCGCGTTCCCAAACCCCGTTGTGCCGCAACAGGTTGAAAACCGCCCACGCCATGGCGCCACTGGTCGTCTCGTAGCCGGCCGCGATGAGCGTGACGACCTGATCGCGCACTTCGAGGTCGCTCAGCCCGTCGCTCTGCACGAGAGTGGTGAGCACGTCTCCGGCCATGTTGCCCTGACGCGTTTCTTCGATCGCCTTGTAGACCCGCGTGTCAACGGCTCTGCGTGCCCTCATCGCATTGCGCCACGCCGGTGCCTTCGTCTTCCTGAGCAACGTGACCACCGCCGGGTTGCGGTCGATCAGGTTGATCAGCAGCTGCAGGTGCGCCCCGAAGAACTCCGCGTCCTGCGCCAGCTTCTCGCCGAACAACGCGTGGATCGTGCTGCGCCGGATCGCCCGCCGGAACTCCTGGTACACGTCCAGGACCTGCCCCGGCTGCCACGCGTCGAGCGCCGCTTCGGCGTTGGCGCGCATGACCGGCGCGTAGTTGGCGATCTGCCGGTGCACCAAAGCGGGCTGCACGAGCCGACGCCGTCGCTTGTGGTCCTCGCCGTCGCTGACGATCAACGACGTCGGCCCGTCCACCGGCACCAACACCTGGAACGCCCGCTCCATCTCGAACAGGTCGGAGTTGGCGAAGATGAACTGGTTCGCCGCCGGCCCGAGCAGGTAGGTGTACGGGCCCATCCGCACCACCGGCCCGAATCTCCGGTGCAGCGCGGAAAGGAGATCGGCCTGCCGAAACCGCACGACGTCCGGAATCATGGCGATGACAGTGCCACACCGCACCGGGGGACGGTCCGCAATGCCAGCACGGGTTCCGCTGCCGACGCTGAACGTGGGCGGCGTGAGCATCGCTTATCGGCTGGACGGACCACTCGACGGCCAGCCAGTCGTTCTCCTGCACGCACTGGCCGGCACATCGGCGACGTGGACCCGCTTCACCCGCTCACTGGTCGCCGCCGGTCGCCTCGTGATCGCTCCGGAACTGCGCGGCCACGGCGGCAGCGCCTGGACCGGCGACTACCGCCTCGACTCGGTCCAGCGCGACGTGGTGGGTGTGCTCGACGCGCTCGACATCGCCGAGTTCGACCTCGTCGGCCACTCGCTGGGCGGCCACGTCGCGGCGCTGCTGGCCGGCCGTCGCCCAGACCGAGTCCGCAAACTCGTGCTGGAAGACCCGCCGCCACCGCCGCGCGCCGGCAACCCTCACGCCCCTCGCCGCGGTCTGCAGCTGTTCCTCGCAGTGCAGGGCCGACTCCGGCGTGGGTTCGACCGCCGCATGGTGCCGCAGATCCTGACCCAGCTTCGCGCGCCAGACCCGTTGTGGTGGGACGGCCTGGCCGCGATCAAGGCCCCGACGCTGGTGATCGCCGGTCGGCGCAGCCACATCCGGTTGGAGCGCTTGGCAGAAGTGGCCGCGGAGATCCCGCGCTGCGAACTGGTCACGATCGACGCGGGCCACCGGATCCACAGCACGCGGCCTGCCGAGTTCAGCGACACCGTGCAGCGCTTCCTCGACCGCTGACTCACCGCGGCGGCCGCCCAGCGGGCCACCACCTGGCGTCCGTGCGCAACGGATACCCGCGCACCGGCGCGAACTCCCGACGCGACATCCGCACCAGACCCACCAGCCACGCCACCCCGACCGCGGAGATCAGCGCAAGCCCGAGCCAGCTGAAGACGGTGAACAGCTCCGCGTGCTCCTGCCAAGGCGCACCCGTGACCACCGCGGTGACCACGGCAGCGATGCTGTTCATCGAGTCCCACAACGCATGCAGCAACGACACCCCGAGGTACGCCCAAAGCAGCCGCCGAGTGAGCATGAAATGCTCCCGCACACTGCGCGAGAACAACACCCCGCCCAAAATCGCCGTCCACAGCCCGTGCCCGAACGGCGCGACAAACCCGCGCAACAGCTGCGTCGTGACCAGGTCCATCAACGACAGCCCGTTCTCCGTCAACGCGGCCGTGAGCGCATACCCAGCCGACTCGAACGCCGCGAACCCGAACCCGACACTGGCCCCGAGCACCAGCCCGTCCCGCGTCGACTTGTGCACCAGATGCCGCGTCAACAGCGCCAACGCGCCGAGCTTGACCGCCTCCTCGATCAGCCCGACACCCACGAACAACCACGGCGACGGATGCAGCAGGTACGTCTCCAGCACCGACGCCCCGAGCACCCCCAACACACCGCCGACCGCGAACGTCCGGAACACCATCTCCCCGGTCACCTCACCGGAGTGCCCTTGCCCGAACGCCCACACCACGAACGTCGCCGGCACCAGGAAGCTGCCCAGCAACACGATCGTCGGGATCAGGTTGGCGTTCTCGGTGAGGTACGTGATCACCACCGTCGCGACCCACAGCGCCAGTCCCATCAGGAACATCCGCAGCCACGACCTGCGCGTGCGTGGGGCAGTCGGCCCGGGCATCACCATGGCCGCGAGTTTCTCGCCCGGCCACGACGGGGACAACTCCGGGGGGTGAGAAGCGCGAGATGCATGTGCCGTCACGCGTGACGGCACATGCATCAGCACCGCGAATTGACGTGCTGAGCTAAATCAAGTTGGTGCAGTCCTGGCCGAATGCCCGATAGTTGGGATTGCGGTCGTACGCCCACCGCGTGGCGTAATCGACCATTGCCTGGTAGTTGTACGCAAAGGCTGTGACGCCGGAGTCGATCCTGGCGGACACCTCGCCGACGCTCATCGTCTTCGAGTTGTCTGGCGGGAGGGCCGGGTACTTGCTCCGCTCGGCTGTCTCCATTCGCCGTTCTTGACGAACTTGATCACGTGCGACACGCGGTAGTCGCTCGACCGAGGCGCCTCCGCAGGTACCGTCCGCTGGTAGCGCCCGACGAACCGGTTGCGAAATGCGTCGAGCTCCGGCGCCGTCACGCACGACGCAACAACGGAAATGGAAAATATTCGCCACAACTTGGCATCCCCAGCACGAGACTGTCCAAACCGCGCTGTCAGAGCTATTCGACAATCGAGTGAATCTCACTCGATGACAAGACTCGAATCGGTGGCCAGCTCGAGAACCGCCTCATCGTCGAGTGGGGCGCCCTCGAGTGGTGCCGCTCCTCGCCAGAACAGGCCGTGTGCCGCACTCGTGCGGTCGCTCGCCTGCACCATGCGCTGCCGATGTCCGCTGGGCAGCAGCACCTCGGCGCTGACGGTGCGGGGAATCGTGGCCGCTGACTGTTCGCTTTGGTCGGTCAGCAACACGTCGCGGCCATCGGCAGCTCGGTGCGTCCGGCACACCTTCTCGAGCTGCGGCGGGCATTTCGCCTCGACGAGGTTCCCTCGCGGGACGTCCAGCCTGACCACCACGACGCCGTATCGGCCAGGCCCGTCGGTGACGAGTGCGCCGATCGTGTACTGGTCGGCGCTCGCCGCCGAGGCGGTGTCCTCGACGCGCAGAGCCGGCTTGAGGCGGTTCAGCAGTGTGCTGAGCTTCGTCTCGAGATCCGTTGTCCGCTGGCTCGGCTGACCAGGCGAGGCGATCGTCTCGATGGTCGGCGGTGAGGCCCCGTCGCTCTGCTGGAGAGGCGGCTGCCGCGGCACGGGTCCACGGGCTTCGGTGGCCGTACAGGCGGCGACAGAACAAGCGCAGACAAGAAGCGTCAGCAGTTGTCGCACGTTGTGATCCACCATGCACCGATTGTGTCGGAGGGGATCAGCACTGTCGACGTGCCGAGGACTCGACGGCCTCGGTGCGCAGTTCGCCAACCCGTCTCAATGGTCAACGCTTGCTGCACAACGGGAAGCCCGTCGCGGACTTCGGTTGTTCGCCCCGAACTCGACTGAGCGAGCAGCGATCATCGCGGCCGACCACGTGACCACGGCAGCGCGAGACCGCCTGTGTCGCAGCCGTCGGAAAGCGCGTGCTGCTCGTCGACTCGCTCTTGGCCGGGCAGATCAGGGTTCTCGCCAGGCCACGACCGGGACAACTCCGGGTGTCAGTTCGTGACGGCCAGCGCGAACGGCAACACCGCGGGCACCCCCTCCTTCCTGAGCATCCTGGCGGCCACCGTCATCGTCCAGCCGGTGTCGATGTGGTCGTCCAGCAACAGCACCGGACCGTCCACACCGGACACGTCCGGTGTCTCGCCGGACCGGACCAGGCCGGCCAGGCGTTGGGCGCTGTTGGCTCGGTGCGTCGACTCGCCGAGCCACACGGTGCCGAGGAACGGCAGGCGGCCGATGGAAGCGATTCGATGAGCGAAGCTGCCGACCAGGGTTGGACGGCGGCGTGAACCCACGGTCACCACGCCCACCGGACGGTCGTCCCAGCCCCACGCCGACAGAACCTTGACGCAGGCCGCGAAGACGTCCTCGGGGATCTCGCGGTCGGCGCCGTCGGCCAGCAGGTCGCGGAGCCTGGTGCCCCAGCCGATGTCGGTGAGACGGCCCAGGGCCCTGCCCGTCGCCGCGACCTCGGACGGCGGGATCTTGCCGGACAGCGGTACGCCGATCGCGGCCATGCCGGTGGGCCACATCTTGCGCGGTGCCACGTCGAGGCCGGGGCGCAGCAGGCGTTCGCGGGCCGCTTCTGCCGCGGTTTCCGAGACCTCGACCGACTGCCGTTCGCCGGTGCAGTTGTCGCACCGGCCGCAGTCGTGCGAGGTCGGGTCGTCCAGCTGGTCCTGCAGGAACTTCATCCGGCACGACGGGGTGCGCAGGTAGTCGATCATCACCTGCTGCTCGGCCTTGCGCGCCTCGGCGATGCGCGCGTACCTGTCGCCGTCGTACTCCCAGGGGCGGCCGGTCGCTTCCCAGCCACCGCGCACCCGGCGGACCGCGCCGTCGACGTCCAGCACCTTCAGCACCACCTCGAGCCGGCCGCGGGACAGCTCGACCATCGGCTCCAGCGCTGCCGTCGAGAGCGGCCTCCCCGCACCGTCGAGCGCCGACAGCACCTGGCGCACCACGACCTCGGCCGGGAAGGCCAGAGACGCGAAGTACGCCCAGATGTCGCGGTCCTCGTGGCCCGGCAGGAGGATCACCTCGGCACGTTCGACGCCGCGGCCCGCCCGGCCGATCTGCTGGTAGTACGCGATCGGGGAGGAGGGCGCTCCGACGTGCACGACGAACCCCAGGTCCGGCTTGTCGAAGCCCATGCCGAGTGCGGAGGTGGCGACGAGCGCTTTGACCCGGTTGTTCAGCAGGTCCTCCTCGGCGCGTTCGCGTTCGGCGGGCTCGGTCTTGCCCGAGTACGCGGCCACCGGGAAGCCGCGTGCGGACAGGAACGCCGCGATGTCGTCCGCCGCCGCGACCGTGAGCGTGTAGATGATCCCGGAGCCCGGCAGCCGGTCGAGCTGCTCCGCCAGCCACCCGAGACGTGCTTCGGCGGTCGGCAGCAGCGCGACCGAGAGGCGCAGGCTGTCGCGGTCCAACGGCCCGCGCAGGACCAGCGTTCCTTCGTCGGCACCCAGCCCCAGCTGCTCGGTGACGTCGTGGACCACGCGGTCGTTGGCCGTTGCCGTCGTCGCCAGCACCGGCACGCCCGGTGGCAGCTCCGTCAGCAACGTCCGCAGCCTGCGGTAGTCCGGCCGGAAGTCGTGACCCCAGTCCGAGATGCAGTGCGCCTCGTCGACCACGAGCATGCCCGCGGACGCGGTCAGCGAGGGGAGCACGGCGTCGCGGAAGTCGGGGTTGTTCAGCCGTTCGGGACTCACCAGGAGCACGTCGACGTCGCCGGCCGCGACCTGCTCCTGCACGGCGTCCCACTCGTCGGTGTTCGCCGAGTTGATCGTCACCGCGTGCACGCCCGCCCGTGCCGCCGCGTCGATCTGGTTGCGCATCAACGCGAGCAGTGGCGAGACGATGACCGTCGGTCCCTCGCCGAGCTGCCGCAGCAACGCCGTCGCGATGAAGTACACCGCCGACTTGCCCCAGCCGGTGCGCTGGACGACGAGAGCTCTGCGGCGCTGGGCCACGAGGGTGTGGATCGCGGTCCACTGGTCGTCTCGCAGCACCGCCTCCGGGCCCGCCAGTGCCCGCAGCCGTTCGTCGGCCAGCTCTCGCAACGCGATGTCGTCCATGGGGAGCAAGCTTGCCAGGCGGGTCTGACAATTGTGATTGTCGCAGGTCGTAAGCTGTGCGGGTGACTGATGACCTGCGCGACCAGGTGCACGCCGCAGCCCGCCGCGCCCGCGTCGCCGCCGACGAACTCGTCCTCGCCACCCGTGAGCGCAAGGACGCCGCGCTGCACGAGATGGCCGCCGCGCTCCGCCAGCGCGCGCCAGAGATCATCGAGGCCAACCAGAAGGACCTCGAAGCGGGTAAGGCAGCGGGCCTGCCGGACAACATCCTGGACCGCCTCACGCTCACCGAAGCCCGCGTCGAAGGCGTCGCCGTCGGCCTGGAAACCGTTGCGGGACTTGCCGATCCAGTCGGTCAGGTGCTCACCGGCGGCATCCTCCCGAACGGGTTGGAGCTCAAGCAGGTGCGCGTCCCGATGGGCGTCGTCGGCATGGTCTACGAGGGCCGCCCGAACGTCACGGTCGACGCCGCCGGTCTCGCGTTGAAGTCCGGCAACGCCGCGCTGCTGCGGGGATCCTCGACCGCCGAGCACTCCAACACCACGCTCGTCGCCGTCCTGCGCGATGCACTCGAAAGCGTGAACTTGCCGGCCGACTGCGTGCAGCTCCTGCCGTGCCACGACCGCGCGTCCGTCACCCACCTCATCACCGCGCGCGGCCTGGTCGACCTGGTGATTCCGCGTGGTGGCGCGGGTTTGATCAACGCGGTCGTCGAGCAGGCCACGGTTCCCACGATCGAGACCGGCGTCGGCAACTGCCACGTCTACGTGGACGCGCACGCCGACCTCGACATGGCCGAGGCCATCGTCCTCAACGCCAAGACGCGGCGCACGAGCGTGTGCAACGCGGCGGAGTCGTTGCTGGTGCACAAGGACGTCGCGAACGAGTTCGTCCCGCGCATCACCAAGGCGTTGCAGCAGGAGAGCGTGATCATCCACGGTGACGCCACGTTCGCCCAGCAGACAGGCGTCGAAGAGGCGACCGACGACGACTGGGGTACCGAGTACCTGAGCCTCGACATCGCCGCGAAGGTCGTCGACTCTCTCGACGACGCGGTGCGGCACATCGCGACGTACGGCTCCGGCCACAGCGAGGCCATCGTCACGAACGACGTTGCCGCAGCACGGAAGTTCACGACGCGGGTGGACGCGGCGGCGGTGTTCGTCAACGCCTCCACGGCGTTCACGGACGGCGCCGAGTTCGGCATGGGCGCGGAGATCGGCATCTCCACGCAGAAGCTGCACGCCCGCGGTCCGATGGGCCTAACCGAGCTGACGTCCTCTAAATGGGTCGTGTGGGGCGAAGGTCACACGCGTCCCAAGGCGTAGCTCTACCTTCGGAGACATGGCTCCCACCTACCCGTTCTCCGAAACCGACGGCCTGGCCCTCGATCCGACCTATGAACGTTTACGGCGTGAAGAGCCCGTCACGCGCGTGACGTATCCGTACGGCGGCGAGGGCTGGCTCGTCACCTCCTACGAAGAGACGAAGTTCGTCCTGGGCGACCCGCGTTTCAGCCGAGCGCGAACGATCAACCAGGACGTGCCGCGGATGCAGCCGCTCATCGCGCCCGGCGGGTCCATCCTCACGCACGACGGCGCGGACCACGCGCGCATGCGTCGGCTGGTGTCCAAGGCGTTCACGGTGCGGCGGATCGAGGAGCTGCGTCCGCGCGCGCAGCAGATCACCGACGAGCTGCTCGACCGCCTGGACAACCCCGGCGACCTCGTCGAGGGCTTCACCATGCCGTTCCCGATCACGGTCATCTGCGAGCTGCTCGGCGTGCCGTTCGAGGACCGCGACGAGTTCCGCATGTGGTCGAACCAGGTGCTGTCCACGGTCGGTGGCTTCACTCCTGAAGAGGCGATGCACGGCATGATGAAGCTGCACGGCTACTTCACCGAGCTGGTCGCCAAACGGCGTGAGCACCCCGCGGACGACCTGATGAGCGCGCTCGTCGCCGCCCGTGACAACGAGGACCGGCTCAGTGAGGACGAGCTCGTCCGGTTCGGCATCACGTTGTTGGTGGCCGGCCACGAGACGACGGCGAACATGCTCGCGAACAGCGTCGTGACGCTGTTCGAGCACCCGGACGCCATGAAACGGCTGCAGGACCAACCCGAGACGTTGCCCCACGCCATCGAGGAGCTGCTCCGGTTCATCCCGTTGGGCAGTGGCGCCGGCTTCACGCGCATCGCGACCGAGGACGTCCAGGTCGGCAACGCGCTCGTGAAGGAAGGCGACGCCGTGCTGGTGGTCGTGTCGTCGGCGAACCACGACGAGTCCGTCTACCCGAACAGCGATGAGCTGGACCTGGAGCGCGAGGTGGGCCAGCACCTGCAGTTCGGGCACGGCATCCACTTCTGCCTCGGCGCGCAGCTCGCACGGATGGAGTTGCAGGTCGGGCTGGGCACGTTGCTGCGCAGGATGCCCGGTCTGCGGCTCGCGGAACCCGTCGAGTTCCGCAAGGGTTCGCTGGTCAGGGGCCCGATGAAGCTCGTCGTCGCCTGGTGAGAAAAATCTTGGGCGGATGGCGTCATGGGGGATCGGGGGAGGCGTTCCTCCTGTGCGCGGCTTTGCTTCGGGGTAAGCCGCGACCCGAACGGCCCGTCCTCCCCCTGGGCCGTGCGGTGTGATCAGCACGACGGGCGCGGGACCACGGGAGCGGTCCCGCGCCCGTCTACGCTGTCTCGATGCGCATCGGCGTCATGGGTGGCACGTTCGACCCCATCCACCACGGTCACCTGGTGGCGGCCAGCGAGGTGCAGGCCAAGTTCGACCTGGACCGCGTGATCTTCGTGCCGACCGGTCAGCCGTGGCAGAAGGCCTCGCGCGAGGTCTCACCCGCCGAGGACCGCTACCTGATGACGGTCATCGCCACCGCGTCCAACCCCCGGTTCTCGGTCAGCCGGGTCGACATAGACCGCGACGGCCCCACGTACACGGTCGACACGCTCATGGACCTCAAGAAGCAGTACCCGGACGCCGACCTGTTCTTCATCACCGGTGCCGACGCGCTCGAGCAGATCCTGTCGTGGAAGCGCGCCGCGGCCGCGTTCGAGCTGGCCCATTTCATCGGGGTCACCCGTCCGGGTTACACGCTGAACGACCATCACCTGCCGCCAGGAGCCGTGTCGTTGATCGAGGTCCCGGCCATGGCGATCTCGTCGACCGGCTGCCGCGCGCGGACCGCTTCCGGCCAGCCGGTTTGGTATTTGGTCCCGGACGGTGTGGTCCAGTACATCGCCAAAACGGGCTTGTACTCCGAGTCGTGACCACGTTCGAGTGGATTTTGCGTGCATCCGTGGGCCAGGAGAGCCACAATCAGCGGGTTGTTGCTGGTTCGTGGAAGGCAAGACTTTGGCTACAGGCACCGTGAAGTGGTTCAACGCCGAGAAGGGCTTCGGCTTCATCGCGCCCGACGACGGCTCGGCAGACGTCTTCGTGCACTACTCGGAGATCCAGTCCAAGGGTTTCCGGTCGCTCGAGGAGAACCAGAAGGTCGAGTTCGAGGTCGGTCAGGGCCAGAAGGGGCCGCAGGCCCAGCAGGTCCGCCCGCTCTAAGCTTCGGCGCAGGTGAAGGCCACTCCAGGGCGCTGGGGTGGCCTTCCTCATGCCTGCGTCCGACGTAACCGTTGGCGGTCGCCGGTACCCTCAGTAACTCGTGTGGGCGTATCGACGCCCGCCGGAAGTCAGAGGAGTGACGTGGCAGCCACCGACGAGGCACGACGGCTGGCGCTGGTCGCGGCGAACGCAGCGGCCGACAAGAAGGCGCACGACGTGATGGTGCTCGACGTCTCCGACCAGCTCGTGATCACGGACGTGTTCGTGATCGCGTCCGCTCCCAACGAGCGGCAGGTCGGCGCGATCGTCGACAACATCGAGGAGAAGCTGCGGGAGGCCGGCACGAAGCCGGTGCGCCGCGAAGGGGCCCGTGAGGGCCGGTGGGTGCTGCTGGACTTCGTGGACGTCGTGGTGCACGTGCAGCACACGGAGGAGCGCAGTTTCTACGGCCTGGAGCGGCTGTGGAAGGACTGCCCGCGCATCGAGTTCGAAGCGGACGTCCCCGCCGACTCCACGGCTGAATGAGGTAGCTGATGGCCCTGCGCCGGCTCGTGCTGTGGCGGCACGGTGAGACCGACTACAACGCGACAGGTCGTCTGCAGGGTCATCTGGACTCGGCGCTCACCGAGACCGGCTTGAACCAGGCCAGGTTCGCCGTCCCGGTGCTCGCCGGGTTCGAACCGGAGATCGTGGTCGCCTCCGATCTGCAACGGGCGCGCAACACCGCTGGCGTGTTCGCGTCGTCGACGGACATTCCGCTGCGGATCGACGCGCGGCTGCGCGAGACCCATCTGGGCAAGTGGCAGGGGCTGACCACGGCCGAGGTGGAGCAGGAGTGGCCGGGTGCGGTGACCATCTGGCGCACGGATCCCACGTACACGCCGCCGGACGGTGAGTCGCGCGTCGAGGTTGCCGAGCGAGCCATCCAGGTCGTGCACGAGGTGGACGCGGAGTTCTCCGGGACCGTCATGTTGTGCGCGCACGGGGGTCTGATCAGCGCGTTGACCGGGCGGTTGCTGGACCTGCCGGTGCAGAACTGGTCGCAGCTCGGCGGCATCTCGAACTGCCACTGGACCGTGTTCACCCGCCGCAACGATCGGTGGCGGCTGACCTCGTACAACGCGGGCACCACACGTTGAGACTGCTCGTCCTCGGGGACTCGCTGTCGTTCTTCGGTCCTTCCGGGCCGTTACCCGCTGATCACCCTCAGCTGTGGCACAACATCTGCGCTGCTGAGCTGGGGGGTTCGGCGGAGCTGGCGGCCGGTTTCGGGTGGACGGCCCGGGACGCCTGGTGGGCGTTGACCGGCGACCCGCGGATCTGGTCGTTGCTGCCCGCTACGGACGTACTGGTGTTCGCTGTCGGCAGCATGGACACGTTGCCGTCGCCGTTGCCCACGTACCTGCGTGAGGGGCTGCGTTATGTGCGGCCTGACTGGCTGCGGCGATGGGTCCGTGCGCGTTATGCGGCTGCTCAACCGCTGTTGGCGCCTTACTCGCGCACGGCGTTACCTCCGGCACTGACTGCGCGCTACCTGCGGGACATGCTGCAGTCGGTGCGCAACCTCCAGTACACGATGCCGGCGGTGGGGATCGTGCCGTCGGTGCACCGGGCGCCCACGTATGCCTCTGTGCATCACGGGCACGCAGCTGCGGTTGCGGCTGTGCGTGGGTGGGCCTCGGGTGCGGGAGTGCCGTTGCTGGACCTGCCGGCCGTGATCGGGGAGCACGTGCGGTCCGGCGCCGGAAATCCGGACGGGATGCACTGGGGCTGGGAAGGCCACGAGCTGGTGGGCAAGGCCATGGCTGAGTTGATCTCTCCTAGGGCGTGATCTCGTCCGTGGCGTTGAGTCGCTCGGAGGAGTGAGCCCCGTAGGCTCGTCGCTCGTGCGCATCTCCATCGTCACCGACTCCACGGCATACCTGCCCGAGGGGTTCGCGAAGCGCCATTCGATCACCGTGGTGCCGCTGCACGTGGCGGTGGACGGTGCGGGACGCCTCGACGGCGTCGACTTCGGTCCTTTCGAGCTGGCCGGTGCGCTTGCCGAGCACCGCCGCGTGACCACCTCGCGTCCGACACCGGGCGAAATGGCGGACGTGTACCGGGACGTCCTGTCATCGTCGGACGCGATCGTGTCCGTGCATCTCTCTCGTGAGTTGTCCGGGACGTGGGAGGCGGCGCGGCTCGCGGCGGAGGAGATCGACGCCTCCCGGATTCGCGTCGTGGACTCGCGATCGACGGGCATGGGGCTCGGGTTCGCGGTGTTGCGCGCGTGCGCGGCCGTTGCTGACGGGCGTTCGCACGCTGCCGTGGAGGAGGCGGCCTCGTCGGCGGCCGCTCAGACCCGGATGTTCTTCTGCCTGGAGACCTTGGACCACCTGCGGCGTGGCGGCCGGATCGGTACTGCGGCGGCTCTGGTGGGGACCGCGCTGGCCGTGAAGCCGTTGCTGCACATGGACGACGGCCGAATCGTGCCGCTGGAGAAGGTCCGCACGATGAGCCGGGCCGTTGGCCGTCTGGTCGACCTGGCGGCAGCCGCGGCAGGCGACGGCCCGGTCGGACTGGCCGTGCACCACCTGGCGGCCCCCGAACGTGCCGCCGAACTGGCCACCCGCCTCGACGAACGCCTGCCGGGCTCGACGGGTTGCGTCATCTCCGAGGTCGGCGCGGTGATCGGCGCTCACACGGGCCCAGGCGTGCTGGGAGTGGTGGTGCTGCCGGGAGGACCCGACATCCTCCCACACACCCCCGACAATTCCCCGTCCCCAAGCCCCGAGTGATCGCGACCTGTCCACAACCCGCGAGTAATCCACAGCCCCGGAGCAACGCCGGTCTCCCCGCCGCTCCCACTCCGTAACGTCCCCCACATGCTCCCCCGCCCCCACCCGGACGACAGCCCGAGCGAACGCCTGGCCGCCCTGGCCGCGAAGGTCCGCGCGAACCCGACGCTGGTCCACGCCCGCTCAGAAGACTCCGACGAACACGGCAAACCCCGCCGCCGCTTCCGCCTGCCCCGCCTCCCGCGCCGAGGCCTCCTGGCCCTGGGCATCGCCGTCGCCTGCACGGTGATCGGCCTGGGCAGCTGGTGGCAGAGCCCAGCCGCGGAACAGGCTCCGGACCTAGCCCTGGTGAGCACCACAGCCCCGGCCCCGGAACTGGTGGTGAACGTGATCGGCGAGGTGACGACCCCGGGCCTGGTGACCATCACCTCAGGCGCCCGCGTGGCCGACGCGATCCGCCTGGCCGGCGGCCTCAAACCAGGCGCCAACCTCCACAACCTGAACCTGGCCCGCAAACTGACCGACGGCGAACAACTAGCCGTGGGCATCCCACCGCCCGCCGCCGCCCCCGCAGCCGCCACCCCGTCCAAACTGGACCTGAACGCCGCCTCAGCCTCCGAACTGGACGCCCTCCCCGGCGTGGGCCCGGTGACGGCCCAACGCATAGTCGACCACCGCACCCGCAAGGGCCCGTTCGCCTCAGTGGACCAACTCCGCGAGGTAGAAGGCATAGGCGACTCAAAGCTCGCCAAACTGGCCGACCTGGTCCACACATGACCCACGCCACCAAAGCCCAGGCCCTCGCCGCCCGCGCCAAGCCCCACCTCCTCTCCTGACCACCCCCAACCGCCCCGCCCGCTGACCCCGAGCAATCCACTACCTCCTGCGCTCGCTGTTGGCCCGCTCCAACCCTCCAGCCCACCCCGCCGCAACCTCAGACACAGCCGAAACCCGCCGGCGCCCAGCTCAACCATGCCGTCCTCGCCTTGCCTGACGACGTCGCCACCGCTCGACTCGGCCGCGCCGCCCTCACCCAGTCCGACTGCGTCGCGACTTCCGATGCCCAGCTCAACCATGCCGTCCTCGCCCGGCCTGGCGACACAGCCACAGCTGAACCCGACGACGCCACCACCCAGCTCCCCGCATTTCTGCCCAGCCCAACGGCGCAGTCATCACCACCGCTCAGCCCAAGCCCGCCCCCACCTCCAACACTCAAACGCCCTGCCGCCTATGCGCAGCGACCTCGCCTGACCAGGGCGATGCCTTCAGCACCTTCCACCTCAGCCGATCTCGGCTCATCAGCAGGAGTTCCGCCATGCGATCCATCCGCATAACCCGCCAAACCACACCGTCCACCGGCATCTGCTCGCACAGCAGCCCCACACCCCCGCTGCCGGAAAGTCGCCACCCGAAGCCCACCCGCACAGCCGAACACCAACAGCCCGACATCACCTGGCACCACCCGGAAACCCGGCTACCCGTGCTCACCCTCCAAGCCATCGCACTCCCTCACCTCAACGCGAGAACCGAACCCCCTCAACCACGCCAAGGCAGCCCAACCCCTGACCCCAGGCCTCCCACCACCCAACGGAGGCCCCGATGGTCCGCAGACACCCGATAACCCACGACTACCGCCTGGTCCCAGCCGCAGCAGCGGTGTGGACGACGGCCATCGCCGGCCTCTTCCTCAACTGGCAGGCAGCAGTCCTCACCGGCCTCGCAGCGGGAGCCATCGGCCTGGCCGCCTGGCGCAGAGCCTGGTGGACCAGAACCTGCGCGATAGCCCTCCTGATCTCCGGCCCGATCGCCGCAGCCTGGGTGGGCAGCAACGTCCTGAGAGCCGAAACCCACCCGCTCCGCCTGGCCGCCAACGAAGGCCGCGCCACGACCCTGACCGCCGAACTCACCACCAGACCAAGAGGCATCAGAGCCGCAGGCTTCGGCGGCCACCAGGCAGGCGTCGACCACGTGGTCATGACCGCGACCGCCAACGGCGCCCAACTGGTCCTGCTGGCTCCGGCCGACAAGTGGCGGAACCTGTTGCCAGGCCAGAAGGTCACGGTCAAAGGCACGCTCGCCCCACCCCGCGGCGGCGACCTGGCCTCGGCGCTGCTCAGGGTTCGCGGCCCGCCGATCGACCCGCAGCCGCCACCGATCTGGCAACGCTGGGCCGATCACCTCCGCGACGGCCTGCGCGAGGCCAGTGCGGTCCTCCCCGACGAGGAAGCCGGGCTCCTGCCGGCGCTCGTGGTGGGCGACACCGACCAGATGGTGCCGCGCATCGTCGACGAGTTCCGCACCGCCGGACTGGCGCACCTGCTCGCGGTGAGCGGCGCGAACCTCGCCATCGTGTGCGGCGCGGTCTACCTGCTGGCGAAGCGGCTCCGAGCCGGTCCACGAACGGCGGCCGCCACAGCGATGGCGGCGCTCATCGGGTTCGTGGTCCTGGCAGGTCCCGAGCCGAGCGTCCTCAGAGCGGCGGTCATGGGTGCCGTCACGTTGCTGGCCTTGGTGCTGGGGCGGCGACGGTCGACGCTCCCGAGTCTCGCGGCTGCCGTCATAGCCCTGGTGCTCATCGATCCGGCGCTGGGCGGCGATCCGGGGTTCGCGCTCTCCGTGGTGGCAACGGCTGCGTTGGTGCTCGTCGCGCCGAAGTGGTCGAAAGCGCTGAAGGCACGCGGAGTGCCGAGCGGACTGGCCGAGGCGATCGTCGTGCCAACGGCGGCGAGCCTGGCGACGGCTCCACTCGTCGCCGGATTGTCGGGCCAGGTGAGCCTCGTGGCGATCGTCGCGAACCTGGTCGCCGGACCGGTGGTCGCGCCGGCGACGGTGCTGGGTGTGGCGGCGGCAGCCGTTGCGCCGCTGTACCAGCCGGCCGCCGAGCTCGTCGTGCACGTCGCGGGGCCTGCGGTGACCTGGCTGGTCCAGGTCGGGCGGCAAGCGGCGACCGTGCCCGGTGCGTCGGTCGGCTGGCCCGAAGGCTGGATCGGGGCGATTGCGCTCGCGGCGGCTGCGGTGGTGGTGGTGTTGTTGCTGCGGCGCAAGAAGACGCGGACGTTGATCGTCGCGGTGTTGGTCGGCGGGTTTGTTGTGTTGGTGCCGATGAAGGTTGTGGCGCCGACGTGGCCGCCCGACCAATGGAAGGTCGTCGCCTGCGACGTCGGCCAGGGCGATGCGCTGGTCTTGGCGACCGACGACCTGGACCGTGCCGTCGTGGTGGACACCGGGCCTGATCCCGGAGCTGTCGACCGATGTCTGAAGACGTTGGGAATCAAGAGGATTCCGCTCGTCGTGCTGACCCACCTGCACGCGGATCACGTGCAGGGCCTGCCTGCGGTGCTCACCGGGCGTGCGGTGGGCGGGATCGCCGTGGGTCCGCTCAAAGAGCCCGCGTGGGCGTGGAAGGAGGTGACCGAGCAGGCCCGCAGTCACGGTGTGCGGGTCGTGGAACCCAAGGCAGGCGAGCGGTTTGCCTGGCCCGGACTGGCGGTGGAGGTGCTGGGGCCGCGACGGCCGCCGACAGCAGACGACACCAACACGACGGTCAACGACTACTCGCTCGTGCTCAAGGCGCACACCAGGGCGGGCCGCGTGCTGCTCACCGGTGACGTCGAACTGGCCGGACAGTCGGCGTTGCTGGGGGAGCGAGGGCTCGAGGCCGAGGTGCTCAAGGTGCCGCACCACGGTTCGCGGTACTCGCTGCCCGCGTTCCTCAAGGCCGCGCGGCCGCGGATCGCGCTGGTGAGCGTGGGCACGGGCAACCGGTACGGGCATCCCAGCCAGCACGTGATCGACACGTTGCGGGCGGGAGGTGCGTTGGTGTTGCGCACGGACAAGGACGGCGACCTGGCGGTGTTGCCGGGAAACCGAATAGTGAGAAGGAGAAGAGGATGGTCTGGATCAGGTTGTACGACCCGCGTCACCCGGTTCCCGGTGGCACGCCTGGACTTGCCTGGGCGATCTGGCAGACGAACTACGCGGCGACGCCGTGGCCGCACGACGAGCTCAAACCCGATTTCGGTTACTACATCTGCGAAACACTCGCCGACGGCAGCCGTGCCCTCACCTACCGGGCGGTCGTCACGCACGTGCTGCCGCCCACCGAGGCCGCCAAGCCGGAGGAGGTGTACGACCTCGTCTCGGAGCAGTTGTTCGACGACGAGCTGAGGATCGCGCCGCACGACTGGCACGACCACCACTACAACGTGCTGAAGGTGGAAAACCCGTGGCCGCAACGAGTTGTGGCGTGGCGCGCGGAGGTCGAGCCGATCGGGCCGCACGTGATGGACGGCCTGAAACCCTTCCCGCGCACCGGGTGGATGCAGACGGAGGCGATTTCCTTCTGAACAACCGAGGTCCGGGGACGCGAAAAGCGTCCCCGGACCGGAAGGAGGTGACTAGGCCAGCGCCTTGATGACGGCCTCGGCCGACGGTGGCACCGTCGCGCGCGGGCCGATCGTGTCGCCGAGCGCGTCGAGGGTCTTCAGGCCGTCGCCGGTGATCAGCAGCACGGTCTCGCCGTCCGGGTCGAGCTGGCCCGCCTCGATCAGCTTCTTCGCCGTCGCCACGGTCACGCCGCCGGCGGTCTCGGCGAAGATGCCTTCGGTGCGGGCGAGGAGCTTGATGCCCTCGACGACCTCTTCGTCGGTGACGTCCTCGATCGCACCGCCCGTGCGGCGGACCGCGTCGAGCACGTAGGGGCCGTCGGCCGGGGCGCCGATCGCCAGTGAGCGGGCGATCGTGTCCGGGCGGACCGGGCGGATGACGTCGTGGCCTTCCTTGTACGCGGCGGACACCGGCGAGCAGCCGGTGGCCTGGGCGCCGAACACGCGGTACGGGGTGGCCTCGACCAGGTCGAGCTGGCCGAGCTCGCGGAACGCCTTGTCGACCTTGGTGAGCTGCGAGCCGGACGCGATCGGCACCACGATCTGGTCGGGCAGGCGCCAGCCGAGCTGCTCGGCGACCTCGTAGCCGAGGGTCTTCGAGCCTTCCGCGTAGTACGGGCGGACGTTGACGTTCACGAACGCCCAGTCCTCGTGCTCTGCGGCGAGTTCCTGGGCCAGGCGGTTCACGTCGTCGTAGTTGCCGTCGACGGCGATCAGGGCGCCCTCGTAGACGGCGCTCATCAGGATCTTGGCGCGCTCGAGATTGGAGGGGACGAGAACGACCGACTGCCAGCCCGCGCGGGCGGCGGCTGCGGCGACGGCGTTCGCCAGGTTGCCGGTGGACGGGCAGGCCAGCACCTTGAAGCCGAGCTCGCGGGCGGCGGCCAGGGCCACGCCGACCACGCGGTCCTTGAAGGAGTGGGTGGGGTTGCCGGTGTCGTCCTTCACCCAGACCTTGCGGACGCCGAGGGCCTTGGCGAGGTTGCCGGCCTCGACCAGGCGGGTGCCGCCGGGGTCGGTGTTCGGGTGCTGTTCCACAGTGGACGGAACGGGGAGAAGGCCGCGGTAGCGCCAGATCGACCTGGGGCCGGCTTCGATGTCCTCGCGCCGGATCTTGCCGAAGTCGTAGGCCACTTCCAGCGGCCCGAAACACTCGAGACAGGCGTACTCAGGAGCGAGAGGAGTTTCATTCCCACATTCCCGGCACAGCAGTGCGCGGGCAGGGCCGAGGTCGAACTTGGTGCTCGTGGGCACAGAGACAGCAGTCATCGCGAGGTATCTCCTCATCTTTCCCGCGAAATCGAACGGGTCGGAATTGGCACCGTGATCGTCTGCGCGCAGTGATGCACTGCGGCGCTGACGCCGGTTGCCGGGGCTTCTTCGGGCCGGTCCCTCTGCCCCTCTGGATGAGCGGTGTTCAGTTGTGGCTACCAAGCTACGGCAACCGTCCGTTGCTCAGCCACCAACGTCCACGATCCGGGACGTGGGAGGATGCGGAGCGTGAGCGCACCGGAGTCACTGCACCTCGTCGTCGGCGAGGAGGAGTTGCTGGTCGAACGTGCTGTTCGAGCGGCTCTCGAGGCCGCCCGCGAGGCCGATCCGACCGCCGATCTGACCCGTGTGCAGGTGACTGATCTCACGCCTCCGGAGCTGGCTGAGCTGGTCAGCCCGTCGCTGTTCGCGGAGGGGCGCGTGATCGTCCTGCAGAACGCGCAGGACATCAGCAAGGAGATCGCCGACACGGTGCTCTCCTACGTCAAGGCGCCCGCGGACGGGGTCACGCTCGTCGTCGTGCACACGGGCGGTGGTCGCAGCAAGGCGGCCAAGGACCTGCCCGGACAACTGAAGAAGGCCGGTGCCGCGGTCACCGAGTGCGCCAAGGTCACCAAGCCCGGTGATCGGGAGGCGTTCGTGCGCAACGAGGTGCGGCGGGCGGGCGGCAAGATCGACCCCGAGGCCGTTGCCACGCTCATCGACGCCGTGGGCACGAACCTGCGTGAGCTCGCTGCGGCGGCGTCCCAGCTCGTGTCCGACACCGACGGCAAGGTGACGGTCGAGGAGATCCGTCGCTACCACCAGGGCAAGGCCGAGGTGACCGGGTTCGCGGTCGCCGAGAAGGCCGTGACCGGTGACCGGGCGGGCGCGATGGAGGCATTGCGCTGGGCGATGCAGCTGGGCGTGCCGCACGTGCTCGTCGCCGACGCGCTGGCGGACGCGGTGCGCACGGTCGCGCGCGTGTCCGCGGTGGGCCGGGCCGACCCGTTCAGCCTGGCCGGCCCGCTCGGCATGCCGCCGTGGAAGATCAAGAAGGCGCAGGCCCAGGCCCGCGGCTGGGACCAGTCGGGGCTTGCCGACGCGATGCAGGTGGTCGCGGGGCTCAACGCCGACGTGAAGGGCGTGGCAGCCGACCCCGACTACGCGCTGGAGCGCGCGGTGCTGAAGATCGTGGCCGCGCACGGCCGTCGTTGAGCGGCGTCGATGACGAAGCGAACAGGGGTCTCACTCCACGCGAGTGAGACCCCACCGTGGAATCCCGATCAGGTACTGGGCTCCGGTGAAGCCCGGCACGACGCCGATCTGCCACGTGAACGACTCGGTGTTGTCCAGACCGTCGACCATCCGGCGCAGCTCCCCGCGCCCGTACATGCGCAGGAACGACACGACGCTGTCGAAGAACATCATGAACGGCAGTACCGGCACCAAGTAGGTCAGCGCCAGCCGCAGCAGGCAGCGCGGTAACGGATTCCGTTGGAACGGCGCGGAAAGCAGCGCGGCCAACGTCGTCAGGAACGGGAACACCAGCACGTACAGCAACGACCGCTTCGTGTCGACGACGACCATCGGCGACCGGGTGTCGACGGCGTTCTGCAGCATGCGCCGGGCGAGCGGCGGCGGGAAGTGGTGGAAAGCGCCGTAGATCGTCCGCGTCCCCTCCACCCGGCAATCCGTGGCGTCAACCGAAGAAGCGACGTAGTCCACGGAGCAACATGAGGGCAGCGCTCGGCGGTGACCGGCCTGAACCCGTTGGAACGCAGGCACGTTCGGCACCAGGTCCGTCAACGTCACCTGGGTGTGCACACCCTCGCGGTGCAGCCGGCGCTGGATCAGCGGCACCGGCCCGCCAGAACCAGCGCAAAGATCCACGATCCGGTGGTCCGCCCCCGACCGCAACGCGAGCGACAACGGCACCGAGTACTCCCGCGCGGCATCCGTCAGCCGGTAGATGAACGCGATGGACTCCGTGTGCAGCGTGCGCAACACGGCCGGCGTGCGGTCGAGGTCGTGCAGTTCCACGAAGTCAATGCGCGGAAGCGATTCCATGGGACCTATCCCTACCGCGCAACCGGATCGGCAGTCCATCCGCCGGACTGAGTACGCCCCGGCGGTGCCACGGCACCTCGTGACCGGGCTCGACCGGCCCGAACGTTGGCACGCACCCCAACCCGAACCGCTACCAGAGATGCGAAAAGGGCCCGCTCAACGGAGAGCGGGCCCTTTCGAAGAAGTTGTTCAGGCTCAGAGCGCGTTCGCGCGCAGGGCCATCGCCGACTTCTTGTTGGCGGCCTGGTTGGCGTGGATGACACCCTTGGTGGCGGCCTTGTCGAGCTTGCGGGACGCGTCCTGCAGCAGCTCCAGGGCCTTCGCCTTGTCACCGGCCTCGGCAGCCTCGCGGAACTTGCGGATGGCCGTCTTGAGGGACGACTTGACCGACTTGTTGCGCAGACGCGCCTTCTCGTTGGTCTTGATCCGCTTGAGCTGGGACTTGATGTTCGCCATGCGACATCACCCTTCTGTGTCGAAACCGGAGTTCGTGACGCGCTTGGTCGGCACCAGCCAGAGCTGGCTCTCCTCCACGGCGGAGCGCCGCGCGTTCACGACGACGAAGGATATCAGGCCAGCTCAGCGCACCACGAACCCGGCCCGCTCGGCCCCCACCACGGCCTCGTACGCACCGCGCGCGACTTCACGCCGCCCGTCGCCGTCCACGTCGCCCACGGTCAGCGCGAGCTGCGAGAGCTTGAACGACACCTCGACCTGCTTCGACTGTCCGGCAGCCAGTTCGACGCGCGTCCAGCCCACCAACCGCTGGTCAGGCGTCAGAACAGGCGAGGCTGGCTGGCGCACGTAGACCGGCACCACGACAGTGCCCGCACGCCCACCGGTGTTCGCCACCGTGAACTTCACCACGCCGTCCCGACGATCTACGGACACCGAAGCCCCCGAGGTCGCAAAAGACGTATATGACAGCCCGTGGCCGAACGTGTACAGCGGGTCGTACTTGGCCCCGGCCGATGTGTTCGCACCCGGCAACTGGTCGTAGGTCAGCGTCGGGTCGCCCAACGCCTTGGGCCACGAGATCGGCAGCTTGCCGCTCGGGTTCACCGCGCCGAACAGCACGTCGGCGATCGCCCGGCCACCCTCGCTGCCCGGCAACCAGCCCGCGACCAGCGCGTTCGCGTCCGCCGCCGCCCCGAGCACCTGCGGACGCGCGGTCAGCAGCACCACGACCACCGGCTTGCCGGTGGCCTGCACCGCGTCCACCCACGCCTGCTGCTCGGGCGTCAAAACCGGGTTCTCCGTGTCGGCAGGACCCTCCGCACCCGGCTTCTCACCCAGGACGACGACGACCGCGTTCGCACCGGCAGCCTCCGAAGCAGCAGCCGCAGGCGTAGCAGCGTGCACGACTGACGCACCCGGAGCGGCCTCACGCACGCCGGTCAGCACGGTCGCGGTCGGCGGCAACGGCGAGTCGTCCGGAACGCCCTGCCACTCGACGGTCCAGCCACCGAGCTGGCGTCGCACGTCGTCCGCGGTCTCCCCGGTCACGACGATCTTCTTCGCACCGCCGGAAAGCGGCAGCACTCCGTCGTTCTTCATCAGCACCGTGCCCTCAGCGGCGGCCTGACGCGCCAACGACCGGTCGACACCGACGACATTGCCCTCAGCCTTGGCCGGGTCCACGTACGGCTTCTCGAACAGCCCCAGGTCGAACTTGAGCTTCAGCACCCGCCGCACCGCCTGGTCGATCCGCCCGCGCGACACCGACCCGTCGCGCACGTTCGCCAGCAGCAGCGACGTGAACTCCGCCGCGTTCGACGGCTCCATCGCCATGTCCACGCCGGCGTTGACGCTCATCGCGATCGCCGTCTTGTAGTCCGGCGCGACCTTGTGCCGGTCCACCAGGTACTTCATGTCCTGCCAGTCGGAGACCGCCACGCCCTTGAAGCCCATGCGCTCACGCAGTTGCTTCTGCAGCATGTACTTCGACGCGTGCACCGGCACGCCGTTGACCGACCCGGAATTGATCATCACTGTGCGCACACCCGCGTCGAACTGCGCCTGGAACGACGGCAGCACGACGTCCTGCAACTGGCGGATCGGAATCTGCGCGGCCGCACGGTCGTGCCCGTTCGCCGGTGCCGAGTAGCCCGCGAAGTGCTTGGCAGTAGCGGTCAACTGCGCCGTGTCGTCCACACGCGACTGTTGCCCGCGCACGTTCGCGGCGGCCAACTGCCCGGCGAGGAACGGATCCTCGCTGTACGTCTCGTAGTAACGCCCCCAACGCGTGTCACGCGCGATGTCCGACACCGGCGCAAAGTTCCAGAACACACCAGTGGCGCGCAACGCCTTCGACGCGGACACACCGATCTGCTCCTGCAGCGTGGGATTCCACGTGGCGCCAAGGCCGATCTGGTGCGGGAACATCGTCGCGGAGATGACGTTGTTGTGCCCGTGCACGCCATCAGCACCGTAGATGATCGGGATCTTCAACCTGTTGTGCTCCAACGCATAGCGCTGGATCGCGTTGTTCATCTCCGCCCACGCACGCGGCGTGTTGTCGACCGGCGCGTCACCACCACCGGACAGGATCGAGCCCGTGTGTGCGTCCGAAAGCACCGCCTTCAGACACGACTCGACCAACGGCCCGTTGACGTTGTTGCAGTCACCGCGCAGCTTCCCGACGCGGATCTGCACCATCTGCCCGATCTTCTCCTCGAGCGACATCCTCCGCAGCAGGTCCTCGACCCGCCGCTCGGTCGACGCCCGAGCGTCCAGATAGATCTCCTTGCCCGCCGCCACACCACCTGCCGGTGTCAGCGACGCGATAAGCACAGCAACGCCCAGCACGCCGAAACCGGCGCGCTTGCGGGAAAACAAAGACAAGACTCCTCCACGTTCCCGTGCGCCCGCCGCACACGATCGCGTGGAGGAGTCGGGCAGCACACCCGCCGAACGGAGGAACTCCGTGGAAGCGGTTTCATGCTGGTGAAACGCCTGTTCAGCCACCCAGCAGACTGCGCGTCAACGCCTGTTTTTCGTCGAGCAGATCAGCCAGTGCCGCCCCGATCGCCGCCTCGTCCAGCCGGACGCGGGCAACGCCGGGCTGGTCGTCGAGCGCCGTCAACGTCGCCCGCCGCACGAGTTCCTTCACGAACGACGCCGTCACGCCGTCGCTGGCCGCCACGATCGAAGAGGCGTCCGGCAGGTCGAGCTCCGTGCCCGCCGCGTAGAGCCGCAGCAGCCGTTCCCTGCCCACCTCGTCCGGTAGCGGCACCTGCATCGCGAGGTCGATGCGCCCCGGCCGTTCGGACAGCGCCTTCTCCATGACCTCGACGCGGTTGGTGGTGAGCACGAACGTCACGTCCGCCTCGGAACCGATGCCGTCCATCTCGTTCAGCAGCTCGAACAACACGGGGTTGCCGTCATGGGTGTGCGAACGGTCCTGCGCGATCAGATCGACGTCCTCGACCACGATCACCGACGGCGCGAGTCGTCGCGCGAGAGAGGTGGCGGCGCGCAGGTAGCGGAGCATCGCGACACCGCTCAGCAGAAGCACCGTCGTCGACTCAAGGCGTCCCATCAGGTACCGGACGGTGTGCGTCTTGCCAGTGCCCGGCGGCCCGTACAAGAGCAGCCCTCGCTTCAGATGCTGCCCATGCGCGCGCAGCCGGTCACTTTGCGACGCCGTGCGCACGACGTGGCGTTCGATCGCGTCCAGCACCCCGTCCGGCAGCACCACGTCCGTCGGTCGCAGCGCCGGCCGGGGCAGGAACGTGAGCAGCTGGTTCCCCCGGTGCTCACTGATCCCGAACGCCATCACCTGGCCGCGGAACAGGTCGTGCTCGCGCATGTGCCGTTCGATCGCCTCCCGCACGGCGGCCGAGGCCTCCCTGGTCCCCGCGAGCACCTGGAGGGTGCAGCGGAAGTCGCCGCGTTCCTCGTGCGGGCCCTGCACGGCGACCACCACCGGTGAGCCGTCCGGCGCGAACGTGGCGACCAGGCCCAGCTGCACCGCGTCGATCGTGGTGTCCGGGCCGGTCGCCACGGTCATGTAGTCGACCGCACCCAGCTCGAAGCTGAAGTGCTGGTGTTGTGCGCCCAGCATGTCCACAACGGACATGTGCATCTTGTTGCCGCTGATGCCGTGCCACTCCGCCTCAGGCGAGTGGTCGGCGAGGTAGGCCTCGATGCCGCGGTGCACGTTCGCGTGCTCCCAGCCCTCGAACCTCGCCGTCACAGTCGGTACCTGCGTCATCGGGCACCCGAGATGCCCCGTGACCATCCGGACGAGCGTCGACTCCGCGTCCTCGGAGACCAGGTTCCTGGCCTCGTCGAACAACCCCCGCAGAGCCGACGCGAGCGATCGTGCGTCATGGAGATCCACCCACCCCACCGTACGCACTATTCGTCCGGTTCGGCCTTCTTCGGCGGCCTGCCTCGGCGAGGCATCTTCTTCGCCTCGCCGGGCAACCGGCCCGCGTCCGCCAGCGCACGTCGCAGCAGGAACTCGATCTGCGCGTTCGTGCTGCGCAGCTCGTCGTTCGCCCACCTGCTCAACGCGTCGTGCACGGCCGGATCGAGCCTGAGCAGAACGCTTTTACGCTCAGCCATCAGGTGTAGAGCGACCCGGCGTTCACCACGGGCTGGGTGGAGCGGTCACCGCACAGGACGACGAGCAGGTTCGAGACCATCGCCGCCTTGCGTTCCTCGTCGAGCTCGACGACGTCCTGCTCGGCGAGCCGGTGCAGCGCGAGCTCGACCATGCCGACGGCGCCTTCCACGATCCGGGTCCGTGCTGCCACGACGGCCGAAGCCTGCTGCCGCTGCAACATGGCGTGCGCGATCTCCGGCGCGTACGCGAGATGCGTGAGCCGCGACTCGATCACCTTCACGCCTGCGGACTGCACGCGTGCCGAGATCTCGATCGCGAGCGTCTCGGTGATCTCGTCCGCGTTCTCCCGCAGCGACAGCCCGACTTCCTCGTGGTTGTCGTACGGGTAGCTGGTCGCGATGTGCCGTACGGCGGTCTCCGTCTGAATGCCGACGAACCGCACGAAGTCGTCCACCTCGAACCGTGCGCGCGCGGTGTCTTCCACCTGCCACACGACGACAGCGGCGATCTCGATCGGGTTGCCGTCCGCGTCGTTGACCTTCAGCGTCGCCGTCTCGTGGTTGCGGATCCGGGTCGAGATCTTCTCGCGCGTGGTGATCGGGTTCGCCCACCGCAGCCCGTCCGTGCGCACCGTGCCCACGTACCGGCCGAGGAACTGCAGCACCCGCGCCTCGCCGGGCGCGACGGTGAACAGGCCCCTCATGATCAGCGCCGCCGCCAGGAACAGCAGCACCACGAGGATCAGGATCGCGGGCGACGGCGTCAAATCCACGTCCACCACGTTGATCACGCCGTCCACCAGCATCCACACGCCCACCGCGAACACCACCAGTCCTGCGAAGAACATCGGCAGACCGGGCAGCTCCCGTGCGTGCTTCTCACGCACAGCAGGTGCCGGCATGTGCACTGTTGTCTCGACCATCCAGACCCCCTAGCGAAGTAGTATCTAAGTGATATCACTTTTTCGCCATGATCGCCAGCTAGGCTGATCCGCATGAAGGCGAAGAAGCAGCGCGTGGCCGCGTACGGGGTGTGCATCAACGAGGACGACGAGATCCTGCTCGCGCGCTTCATTGCCCGAGAGGGCAAACACTGGATCCTCCCCGGCGGCGGCCTCGACCACGGCGAGCACCCGTACGACGCGGTCATCCGGGAGTTCGAGGAGGAGACCGGCTTCGAGGTCGAGGTGCTGCGGCTGCTCGGCATCGACTCCGAGTTCCGCGAGGAGCCAGAACGCGACTACCACGCGCTGCGGATCATGTACGAGGTCCGGATCGTGGGTGGCGAACTACGCCACGAGGTAGGCGGCACGACCGACCTCGCCCAGTGGTTCCCACTCGCAGACATCGGACAACTGGATCGCCTGCGCTCGGTCGATACGGCCCTTGGTTTGTATCGAACTGCACCACCTGCCGGAATCTTGCGGTAACTTACGACTACCGCCGTCAGCTCGCCCATCAACGGAGTTGGCGAATGATCCGATCACTGGCCGCCGTCGGCGCGGCCGCCCTGCTGTCGTCCTTCGTCCACGTGCCCGCGTACGCCGCTGTTGTCGGCGTGTCGAGCGCGTCCTCCCTGCAGGCCGCCATCGACACCGCTCGACCTGGTCAGCGGATCGTGCTCGCGAACGGCCTGCGGCTGACCCAGCCGGTCGAGGTCACCAGGTCCGGCATCACCATCGCCGCCCAGACCGTCGGCGGCACGGTGTTCACCAGCGGTGGCTTCCGGCTCGGCAAGGTCCAGAACGTGACCATCGAGGGCTTCGTCTTCGACGGCACGAGCACGCTGGACGTGCCGGTCGAGGCGCAGGCCACCCGCATCACCCGCAACACGTACTCCGGCAACAAGGACGGCGCCTCGCTCAGCGTGAGCGCCGACGACGTGCAGGTCGACCACAACACGTTCCAGAACCGCACGAACGAGGGCGTGTACCTGCAGATCACCGGGCCCGGCGACGAGATCGCCAAGCGCACCCGTGTCCACCACAACTACTTCTACAACCACCAGTTCTCCGGCTCGAACGGCGGCGAGTCGATCCGGCTCGGCTACAGCCACAAGCAGTCGAAGTCCGCGTACGCGACCATCGAGCACAACCTGTTCGAAAAGGCAGACGGTGACGCCGAGGCCATCTCGGTCAAGGCGTCGGACAACACCGTCCGCTACAACACGATCCGCAACAGCAAGGGCTACATCGTGCTGCGCCACGGCCACCGCACCACGGTCGAGGGCAACCTGCTGTTCAACAGCGGCATCCGGTTCCACGGCAACGACCACAAGATCTACAACAACTACGTGGAGAACACCCGTGACCGCGCGATGGTGTTCGGCTCGGGCAAGGAAGCGGACAGCGGCCCCACCTCGAAGCTGCACGACCGCCCGGATCGCGTGACGGTCGCGTTCAACACGCTGATCGGCACCGGCGAGGTCGTGGACAGCGACGGCGGTGACTTCAAGCCGAAGGACTGCGTGCTCGCGAACAACATCATCCGCGGCTCGTCGGGCGGTGTCGTCTACATGCACAGCGGTTCGACCGTGAAGTACGAGGGCAACCTCATCTGGGGCGGCTCCGGCGGCAGCATGCCGTCGTCCGGTTACAAGTCCGCGGACCCGAAGCTCGTGCGTGACAGCAACGGCCTGCTGCGCCTCGCGTCGAGCAGCCCGGCGATCGAGGCTTCGGTCGGCACGTACTCCTACGTGACGCGCGACTTCGACCCGCAGTCCCGTTCCGGCAAGCCGGACGTCGGGGCGGACGAGTACAGCACGTCGGCGACCCGCAAGCCGCTGACGAAGGCCGACGTCGGCGTCTCGGCGCCGTGAACGTCCTCTTAGCCGGCCTGTTGATCGTGGTGGGTGCGGCGGTGCCCGCGCCCACCACGGTCACCAGGGTGACATCGCTGGCCGCGCTGCAGACGGCACTGGACAAGGCCCAGCCGGGCGACCGGATCGAGCTCGCCGACGGCACGTACACGTCGTCCGGCGCGATCACGATCCGCCGCTCCGGCTTCACGGTCGCCGCCGAGCACGTCGGCAAGGTGCAGATCCGCGGCAAGGCGGGCTTCGTGTTCGCCGCCGGATCTGCGCAGGTGGTGATCGAGGGCTTCGACCTGCGGCACGACGGACGGCTCGCGGTACCCGTCGGCGTGAACCGGGTGCGGATCACGCGGAACACCTTCGAGTTGAACGTGCCGGTCGTGCCCGATGACGCCGGCGGCTTCGTCGAGGTGAACGGCGACGACGCCGAGGTGGACCACAACACGTTCCAGAACCGCACGAACGAGGGCGTCTATCTGCACGTGGGCGGTCCGCGCGGCGGTATGGCCAAACGGACGTGGGCGCACCACAACTACTTCTTCAACCACCGGTTCAGCGGCGGCAACGGCGGTGAGTCGGTCCGCATCGGCAACAGCGACCGGCAGAAGGGGTCAGCCCAGACGCTGCTGGAGCACAACCTCTTCGAGAAGGCGAACGGCGACTCCGAAGCGATCTCGGTCAAGTCGTCGGACAACGTCGTGCGGCACAACACCATGCGCGACAGCCGCGGCTTCCTCGTGCTGCGCCACGGCGACCGAACGCTGGTGGACGGCAACATCCTGCTCGGCACCGGCATCCGGTTTCACGGCAACGACCACCGGATCATCAACAACTACGTCGAGGGCGGGCGGGACCGGCAGCTGGTGTTCGGGTCGGGCAAGGAGGCCGACTCCGGGCCGACGTCGAAGCTGCACGACCGGCCGGACCGGGTGACGGTCGCGTTCAACACGCTGATCGGCACCGGGGCGGTGGTGGACAGCGACGGTGGCGCGTTCCTGCCGAAGGACTGCGTGCTCTCCAACAACGTCATCACCGGGTCGTCCGCGAAGTTCGTGGACATGAAGTCCGGCTCGGTCGTGCGGTACGAGGGCAACATCGTGTTCGGCGGAGCTGCCGGGATGCCGTCCGGCGGGTATCGCACCGTCGACCCGCGGTTGGTGCGGGACTCGGCCGGCTTGCTGCGGTTGTCGCCGGGGAGTCCTGCCGTGGACGCGTCTGCCGCCTCGTTCCCGTACGTGACGGCGGACTTCGACCCACAGCCTCGGGTGGGGAAGCCGGATGTCGGGGCTGATGAGTACAACGTTGCGGCCGTCCGTCGGCCGCTCACGAAGGCCGATGTCGGGCCTACGGCACCCTGACGTACCGCATATGTCCTGGTAGTCGCACGTTTCGCGGCTACTGGGACCCCCCGATTTGGAGATCGAAACGGGCTTGTGTAATGTTCTCTCTGCCAGCGCGGAACGGGCCGGAAATCAAAACCGGAACGAGCGGGGCACAAGCCGGAGAGAGAAAGCCTCCTAGAGGCCGATTTGACACCGGCGAGAAACACCAAATAAGCTTGAGACACACCAGCCCCGCTAGGAAGTCTCCGGAAACGGAGATCGACCTCGGTGAGCGCGTGTTCTTTGAGAACTCAACAGCGTGCCGAAACACAGCCAGTAATATGAATACTCCTCGTCAGGAGTATTCCTTTGA
>NZ_QFWW01000037.1:0-37498 GCF_003265345.1 Lentzea terrae
TGACGATCGGCGAGCCGGAGGAGAACAACGCCTTCCTGGCCGCCGCCCGCGCGTTCACTTCATGAGCAGCTGAACGATCGCCGCGACTCCCACCACCACGATGACGCCGCGCAACACGGCGGGTGGGAGTTTGCGGCCGATCTTGGCCCCGATCTGCCCGCCGACGACGGACCCGACGGCCAGCAGCAGCACGGCCAGCCACGCCACGTCGGCGATGAAGATGAACATGACGCCCGCGACCAGGTTCACGAACGCGGTCAGCAGGTTCTTCACCGCGTTCATCCGCTGCAGGTGCTCGTTGACGAGCACACCCATGATCCCCATGACGAGCACGCCCTGCGCGGCCCCGAAGTAACCGCCGTAGATGCCCGCGGCGAAAACCCCGATCCACAGCAGCACACCGCCGTCGGTCTGACTGCGCTTGTGAGCCAGCTTGCGGTTGAGCCACGGCTGCATCACCACGAGGACCAGCGCGATCACGATCAGCACCGGCACGATCGCCTGGAACGCCTTCTCCGGCAACGTCACCAGCAAGATCGCACCGACGATGCCGCCCAGGATCGACGCGGGCAACAGTTTCGCGATGCGCGACTTCTGCCCCTTGAGCTCCTCGCGGTACCCCCACGCGCCGGACAGCGAGCCAGGCACCAGCCCGAGGCTGTTGGAGACGTTCGCCACCACGGGCGGGTAACCGACGGCGAGCAGCACGGGAAACGTCACGAGCGTGCCGCTGCCGACGACGGTGTTGATGCCGCCTGCGAACACACCCGCGATGACCACCGCGATTGCTTCCCAGACCGTCATGTCACCCCCAGATACCCAATGGTTAGCGACGCTAACACTCCACTCGGGACAGCGAACTGTGGCGCTAATGACAACAGGCCCGGCACTCAGAGTGAGTGCCGGGCCTGTCATTCGGTTTTCAGCTATGCCGTGCGACGGCGTCCGATCACGCGGGCGCCGAAGCCGAAGGCCACGAGCAGTGCGCCGAGCAGGCCGAGACCGAGCACGCTGGCACCGGTCTTGGCGAGCGCGTCACCCGAACCACCTGCCGGTGCGGCCGGCGGAGTGCCGCCACCACCGGTCTCAGGCTGCTCGACAGGTGCGACAGGCAGGTCAGGCACGACGACGAAGTCGTTCCTGTTCTCGTGATCCGCCGAGACCCGGACGCGGCCGCCCCGCTCGCCCTCGAACTTCCACGGCCCGTCGACCCCGGCCCAGAAGTCACCGGCGGGAACGCGGTCGAAGCGCACGTGGCCCTGCGCGTCCGAGACCGTCTCGCCGGCGTCGCCACCGAAGTCGCGGTCGTGCAGCACGATCCGGGTGTTGCCGATGCCCTCGCCCTCGTCCATCGAACCGTTGTCGTTGCGGTCGTGGTAGAGGTCACCGACCACGGAGCCGAACCCGCCGGGCACCCGTGCGACGTCCTGCGCGAACGGACCGTCGGCGTGGTAGGCGGGGTTCGGCGTGAAGTCGCACGCCGCAGTCACCCTGCCGGACTCGTAGGAGGCCTGCGGCACCTTCTCCTTGACGATGAAGGTCTTCGTCTCTCCCGCGCCGAGGGTCACGCCCTTGCCGCGCAGGTCGCCCCACGCCTCCCGGTCATCGCCGAGGTGGTCCCTGAAGTCACCCCGGTTGCAGGCTGCCTGGATGCCGGTGACGGCCCGGTCGCTGGAGTTCGTCAGCGTGATCGTGATCGTCGCGACCTCGCCGACCTGGTAGACGTCCTTGTCGAGCGTCAAAGTCGCGCTGTACGCCTCGCTGAACGGACGCTCGGCACGTGCGGTCAGCTGGCCCGGCTGGCCCGGCTGGACGCGGACGTCCACGTCGTCACCGGACCTGCGGACGATCCAGCCGTCGGCGAGCGTGTAGTTGACGGAGTAGCCGCCCGACGGGATGCCCTTGAACGAGTAGCGGCCCTCCGCATCCGTCGTGGTCTTGAGGGACCCGGTCGGCACACCGCCGTAGGCGTCGACCACGGCACCTGCCGCCGCCTCGCCCGCGTCCTGCTGCCCGTTGCGGTTCTTGTCCATGTAGACGACACCTGAAAGATCGCCCTTGGTCTGCACGACCGGCACCTCACCGGAGAACAGGCTGTTGGAGTTCGGGCCGCCCAGGTAGTCGAGGCCGCCCCAGATCGACAGCTTGCCGTTCTGGATGTCGTGGATGTTGCCGACGCCCTCGAACGTGCGGGACTCACCAGGTGTGAGCTCGATGCCCGCGCCGCCGTCGGAGAAGTCACCCCACAGGCCCTCCGGCAGCTCGACCGCGAGGACGGGCCAGTCGAGGCGCACCCGCTCGGCGGTCTTGCCACCGATGTTCGTGACGGTCAGCCAGAACCGCACCTGCTCGTGCGACTCGTAGCTCGGCTTCTCGAAGCGCACGACGCCGCGCGGCAGCGGTGCGGCCAGGCCCGGCTCGAGCCAGAACGTGCGCTCGCCGCCCGTCCCGGCGACGGTCACCTCCGAGACGACAGGGCCGCCCTTGAACATCCAGGAACCGTCGACCCTGACCCAGTACGACCCGGCCGGAACTCCGAAGAACTCGGCCTTGCCGTCCGCACCGGTCGTGCGCTCGGCGACCACGGAACCGGTCGTCTGGCTCCTGAGCGAGATCTTGAGACCGCTGATCTCCTCGCCCGGATCGACATCCCCGTCCTTGTTCTCGTCGTGGACCATGTTGATCTTGTAGCTGGTGGATCCCGGGTCGGTCACCTCCGGGCCCGGCTCGACGAAGAGCCACGACTCGAAGGTGGCACCGCGGACGTTGCCGAACGGCATGCCCTCCGACCAGTCGTTGATGATCCGCCACGGACCGAGCACGACCGGCGTGTACTCGCCGACCGCCAGATCCGGGAAGACCCACTTGCCTTCGGCGTCCGCGGTGGTGCTCGCGACCGTCTTGCCGGTGTCCGGGTCGAGCAGCACGACTTTGACGTTCGGGATCTTCGTCGGGTTCATCTGGTCCTTGACGATGGCACCGCGGAACGTCTCGGTCACGCCGGGCACCCTGGTCTTGGTGGAGACGTACGGGTTGCCGGCGCCGTTCTCCGGCCCGAAGTTGCACCAGATGCTGACGTAGCCGTAGTCCGGCGACTCCGCGGGCATCGCCGCGTCGACGTTCAGGGTGAACGTTTCACCGTCGGCGATGTCCACACCGGACGCGCCCTTGGACAGCGGGCCCCACCCGGCCCCGTCGTTGCTGAGGAAAGGCCCACCGAAGCCGCCGCCGCACTCCGCCTTGACGTGGACCGGCTTGCCGGTCCCGTTCGTGATCGACACGGTGAGACCGACCGTCGCACCAGCCTCGTAGGACGGCTTGTTGAACTTCATCGACGCCGTGAGCTTGTCGGACAGCGGACGGACCATCCGGAGCACCGCGGTGCCCTCGTCGCCGGGGTTGACGACGGAGGTCTGCTCCTCGCTGTCCCCCACGACCCAGCCGCCCTCGCGGTCCCACGTGCTCGAGGCGCGGTAGCGACCGGCGGGCACGTTGGTGAACCGGACCCGGCCACCCGCGTCCGACTTGGCGCTCAGCCAGACCGACGGCTTGCCACCGTTGATGTTCACGGTGCGGTTCCCGATCGCCTCGCCCGCGTCCATCTGCCCGTTCAGGTTGCGGTCGCCGTAGATGACGGCCGAGAACGCGCCGGTGCCCCAGACGACGTTCGCCTGCGCCTCGGCCTTGTTGTTGGTGATGTCCGGGTCGGGGTAGAGCGTGCCGACCTCGGTGCGGAAGCGCAGTGTGCGGAGCTTCTCCGGGTCGCTGGCGCCGTCCCGTGCCCTGGCGACGAGGGTGACCTGCTTGCTCTCACCCGGCCAGACCTCGATCGGCGTCTCCACGAACTTGCGGTACTGCTGGTAGTCGAAGTACGGCTGTTCCTCGACGTACGGGTTGCGCCAGTCACCCTTGGCCGGCGCCTTGCCGGTGCCGACGTTCTCGACCTTGAGCGTCATCCGCACCGGGTCGGAGATGTCGTAGGTCTCCTTGTCGAAGCTGACCGAGACCTTGAGATCGGGGGCGAAGACGGTCGGGTCCTTCACCTCGGGACCGGGCACGACGTCGAGGTCGACCTTGACGTCCTGGTCCCCGACGGCGTCGACGAGACGCTGGGTGCTGCCGTCGGCGAACTTCCACTGGCCGGCGAGCTTCAGCGCGATCTTGCCCTGCGGCACGTTCGAGATCGACCAGTTGCCGTCGTAGGTCTGCCCGTCTCCCACGATCCGGTTGTTGGCCGGGTTGTACGCGACGACCTTGACGAACCCGTTGACCGGCGCGCCGTTGCTCAGCACCCGGCCGGACACCGTGCCGATGGTGCCGGCGACATCGACGCCGGCGGTGAGACCGGGGTCGGAGTAACCGGGGAAGCCGTACCCGCCGCCGTCGACGTTGCGGCCGTCGATGCTGAACACGCAGGCGAAGTAGACCTTGCCGGTCGGGAAGTCGACATCGGGCACGGTGTCGGTGATGGTGACCTGCTTCGCCTCGAACGCGCCGATCGTGATGCCGCCGCGGTCCGGCCGCAGCTCACCCCAGCCGGGGCCGGTGCCGTCCAGCGTCGCCGGGTCGTTCTCCGGGTCGCACACCGCGACCAGGCCGGTGATCGGCGTCGAGCCGGTGTTGCGCAGGTTGACCGTCACCGAGATCGGGTCGCCCTTGGCGTACTTCGCCTTGTCGAACGAGTGCCCGAAGACCTGCAGGGAACGCGAGAGCGCGGGCCCGACCTGGAGCGCGAGCTCAGTGCTCTCACCGTTCTTCACGACGATGAACTGACCGGGCTTCACCGCGAGACCGTCGGGGTCGTACCCGCTGCCCATGCGTGCCTGGTAGGTGCCGACGGGGATCTCCCAGAACGAGAAACTCCCGTTCTGGAGGATGAACGTCGAGCCGGGGAAGTCAGGACCACCGGTCAGCTTCATCTGCCGGTAGCCGGTGAGAGTCTCGCCGGGGTCGGCGGCACCGTTGCCGTTCTTGTCCTCGTACACCACACCGGACAGCCGGCCGACGCGCTTGATGATCTTCGCCTCGGCCCGTGCCTCGTTGTCGTTGGGCGCCTTGTCCTTCCCGCCCTCGACGTAGGTGCGCAAGCCGAGCGCGACGCTGTCGCCGAGCTGCGTGTCCCGCGTGCCGCCGAGCTTGAACGTCTTCGTTTCGCCGGGCGCCAGACTGGGACGGGAGACCAGCTCGTCGACACCGGTGCTCAGGTACATGGCGTAGGGCTCGGCGGCGAACCGGATCTGGTTCGCGGGCGCGTCACCAGCGTTGGTGACAGTCACCGTGAGGCTGAGCGCCTCACCCGACGCGTACTCCGGCTTGTCGAACTTCACCGAGAGCTTGAGGTCGGGAACGGCCTGCTGCTCCTGGACGGCCTGGGCCTTCTGCTCCTCCGGCTTCGCGGGCTCGACCGCAGCTGCAGGCGGGGCGACGGGCGTGACCGGTGTGGACGGATCAGCCGGCGGCTGAACAGGCGGCTGAACAGGCGGAGCGGGTTCGGTCGACGACGAGGGCGGTGCCGCGGGTTCGGTCGACGACGGCGGCGCGGGCTCCGGGGTCGCGGACGACGGGGGCGGCGTGACCGTTTCCGTCGGCGTCACCGTTTCCGTCGGCGTCGGCGTCGGCGTCGGCGCGGCGCTCGTCGGGTCGTCCTGCGCGAACGCGGTGGACGCACCGCCGAACGCCAGGACTGCTGCAGTGGTCAAGGCCCCGAATCTGAGCAGGGCACGTCTGACCGATCTCTCGGACAAAGGGAATCCCCCAGGTTGAGGTGGACAGCGGGGCGGCGCTCAGACGAGCGCCGCCCCGCTGCCGCAGAGAACGGTGTTACTTGGTCGAAGGCTTGCGGCGCATTGCCGCGCCGGCCAGGACGAGCAGGCCACCGAAGAGGGTGAGGCCGAGCACGCTCACGCCCGTGTTCGCGAGCGCGCTGGTGTTCTTCATCTTCTTCGCCTGGATGAGCTTGGTCTTCGAGACCTTCTTCGGGCCGCCCGTCTTGGTGCCGCCGCCCGGCCTGGCCACGGCTTCGGGGTCGGCGACTTCAGGGCCAGGATCGACCCAGAACGGCATCGGGTCGGACCGGCCGCGGACGTTGATGAAGCCCTCGCTCTCCCGCCACTGGTCCTCCCTGACCTTCCAGGGGCCGACCACGAGCGGCGTGTACGCGCCGACCGCGAGGTCCGGGAACTCCCACTTGCCGTCGGCGTCGGCCATGGTGCTCGCGACCGGCTGGTTGGTGTCCGGGTCGAGCAGCACCACCTTCACGTTCGGCACCGGTTGCGGGTTCTCGTTCGTGCCGGTGACGACCATGCCCCGGAACGTCTGCGTCGCGCCGGGCACCTTGGTCTCCGCAGAGGCCCAGGGGTTGCCCTGGTTGTCCGCCGGCCCGAACTGGCAGCCGACGCCCACACGACCGTAGTTCGCCGACTCCGGGGGCATCGCGGTGGTGACGCGGTGGGTGTACGTGGCACCGACCGCGACCTCGACGCCGGATCCGTTCCTCTTGAACGCGCCCCAGTCGTCGTTGTCGTTGAAGAGGTCGCGGCCTCCCCAACCCGAGCAGGCCGCAGTCACGTGGACGGGCTTGTCGGAGTTGTTCGTGATCGACGCCGTGACGCCGAGGACGGCTCCCTCCGGGTAGGACGGCTGGTCGAACTTCAGCGTCGCCACCAGTTTGTCCGACAGCGGGCGGACCAGCCGGATCGCCAGAGTGCCCTCGTCGCCGGGGTTCACCACGCCGACCGGGCTGGCCTCGGGGGGCATCCAACCGTCCCGCCAGTTCTCCATGGCGTCCTGTGCGCGGAAGGAGCCCGCGGGCAGATCGGTGAACCGGGCCCAGCCGAACGCGTCGGTCTTGCCGTCCACGCCGACGTGCGGCCGCCCGCCACTGATGCCCATCTTCCGGTTCCCGAGCTCCTCGCCCGCGTCCGGCTGTTCGTTCAGGTTGCGGTCGCCGTAGAAGAAGACCTTCAGCGAGCCGTTGGTGCTCCAGGTGACGCTCGCGCGCCCCTCGGCCTTGTTGTTGGTCCAGTCCGGGTCTCCGGACTGCGTGGCCACTTCGGCGATGTAGCGCAACGTGCGGAGCTTCTCCGGGTCCATCCCGCCGTCCCGCGGCTTGCCGATCAGGGTGAACTGCGTGCTCTCACCCGGCCACAGCTCGATCGGGGTCTCCAGGAACTTGCGGTACTGGAGGTATTCGAAGGACGGCTGTTCCTCGTGCCACTGGTTGCGCCAGTCACCCCGTCCCGGGCCCTTGCCGGTGCCGATGTTCTCGACCTTGAGCGTCATCCGCACCGGATCGGAGATGTCGTAGATCTCCTTGTCGAAGGTGACCGACACCTTGAGGTCGGGGGCGAAGACGGTCGGGTCCTTCACCTCGGGACCGGGCACGACGTCGAGGTCGACCTTCGTCTCCTCGTCCCCGACGACGTCGACGAGACGCTGGGTGCTGCCGTCGGCGAACTTCCACCGGCCGACGACCTTCAGCGCGACCTTGCCCTGCGGCACGTTCGAGATCCACCAGTTGCCGTCGTAGGTCCACCCATCGCCCACGATCCGGTTGTTCGCCGGGTTGTACGCGACGACCTTGACGAACCCGTTGGCCGGCGTGCCGTTGCTCAGCGCGCGGCCGGACACGCGGCCGAGCGTGCCGGCGACGTCCGCACCGACCGTGAGACCGGGGTCGGAGTACCAGGGCATGCCGTAGCCGCCGCCGGCGATGTTGCGGCCGTCGACGCTGAACACGCAGCCGAAGTAGACCTTGCCGGTCGGGTAGTCGACGTCCGGCACGGTGTCGGTGATGGTGACCGGCACCGTCTGACCCACGCCGATCGTGATGCCGCCTCGATCAGGCCGCAGCTCGCCCCAGCCGGGGCCGGTGCCGTCCAGCGTCGCCGGGTCGTTCTCCGGGTCGCACACAGCGACGAGCTTGGAGATCGGTGCCGTGCCGGTGTTCCGCAGATTCACGGTCACCGAGATCGGGTCGCCCTTGGCGTACTTCGCTTTGTCGAAGGAGTGCCCGACGACCTGCAGGGAACGCGAGAGTGCGGGCCCGACCTGGAGCGCGACCTCAGTGCTCTCGCCGTTCTTCACGACGATGAACTGACCGGGCTTCACCACGAGGCCGTCGGGGTTGTACCCCTCGCCGATGCGTGCCTGGTAGGTGCCGACTGGAGCTTCGTAGAAGTCGAACCGTCCGTTGGTGAGCCAGGTCGACTTGCCGGGGAAGTCAGGACCCCCGGTCAGCGTCACCCGCGAGTAGCCGTTGTTGAGGGCCTCATCCGGGTCGGCGACACCGTTGCCGTTCTTGTCCTGGTACAGCACGCCGGACACGCGGCCGCTGTTCTTGAAGATCTTCGTCTCGGCGCGCACCTGGTTGTCGCTCGGCGCCTTGTCGGTTGCGCCCTCGACGTAGGCACGCAGGGTGAGTGTGACCGGAACGCTGCCGACGTAGACCGGCGTGTTCGAGACTGCACCGAGCTTGATCGTCTTCGACTCTCCCGGCGCCAGGCTCGGGCGGGACACCAGCTCGTCGACGCCGCTGGTCAAGCCCAACTGGAACGGCTCGCTCGCGAACCGGATCTCGTTCGCGCGCGCGTCACCGGCGTTCTTCACCGTCAGGGTGAGGCTGAGCGACTCGCCCTGCTTGTACTCCGGCTTGTCGAACTTCAGGGAGACCTGGAGGTCCGGCGCAGCAGCCTGCGCGCTCTGCTGCTCGGCCTTGCGCTCCTCCGGCTTCGGCGCTTCGACCGTCGCGGCAGGCGGGGCGACGGGCGTGACCGGGGTGGACGGATCAGCCGACGGCTGAACAGGAGGAGCGGGTTCGGCCGACGACGGCGGCGGCGCCACGGGTTCGGTCGACGACGGCGGGGCCGGCTCCTCGGTCGAGGAGGGCGGCGGCGTCACCGTTTCCGTCGGCGTCGGCGCGGTGCTCGTCGGGTCGTCCTGCGCGAACGCGGTGGACGTGCCGCCGAACGCCAGCACCGCGGCGGTGGCTAGAGCCGTGAATCTGAGCAGGCCTCGTCTGGCCGATCTGTCTGACATCTGGTTCCCCAGTGGTTGGTGCCGATGAATCAAGAGGTCTGGCGACGGCCGGCGACGCGGGCGCCGAAGCCGAACGCGATGAGGAGCGCGGCGACCACGCCGAGCCCGAGCACGCTGGCGCCGGTCTTGGCGAGCGCACCCCCGGTGCCGATGTCCTCGTAGGTGCCGCTGTCCGTGTCGTCTTCAGGGCCCTGGTCGGAGTCGTCGTAGTCGGGTTCTGGTCGTTCCGGGCCCGGCACGACCGGGAAGCTGTTGTGCGTCACCACGTCGCCGAAGATCTGCACGCGGCCGCCGTGCTCGCCCTCGAACTGCCACGGCCCGTCGACCCACAGCCAGAAGTCACCCGGCGGAAGCTTCTCGAAGCGCACGCTGCCCAGTGCGTCCGATTCCGTCTCGGCGACGACGAAGCCGTCCTCCTTGTCGGTGACCACCGCGATCCTGGTGCCGGAGAGACCTTCGCCGGGGTCGACCTTCCCGTTGCCGTTGCGGTCGTGGAACAGCGGGCCTTCGAGCCCACCCGTGCCACCGGGCACGCTGGCCCAGTCGAAGCCGTACGGGCCGTCGGTGTTGTGCGAGGGGTTCGGCGCGAAGTCGCAGGCGATGACCACCCGGCGCTTGTTGCGCGCGGCAGTGGGCACCTTCTCCGTCACGACCAGCGTCTTGGTCTCACCGGGACTGACGGTGACGCCCTTGCCCCAGTAGCTCAGGTCGCCCCAGCCGGTCATCGGGTCCTCGTCGCTGCCACCGAGGTGGTTGGGGGCGCCGATCCGGTTGCACTTGGCCTGGATCCCGCTGATCTCGCGGTTGCCGACGTTCGTCAGCTTGACGGTGATCTTGGCGGTGTCCCCGATCGCGTACGACGCCTTGTCCAGCACGACGCTCGACTTGAGGGTCTCGCGGTACGGCCGCTCCGCACGTGCGGTGAGCTTGACGACCGCTCCCGGCTCCACCCAGCTCAACGGCTCGTCACCCTCGACGTGCACGAGCCAGCCGTCGGCCAGCGTGTAGCCGAGCGAGTACACGCCGGAAGGGACTTCGGAGAACGTGAAGCGCCCGAAAACGTCCGTGGTGGTCTTCAGATACCCGTACGGCGCACCGCCGTTGGCCTCGACCACGACGTGCGCGGCGGCCTCCCCGGCGTCCTGCCATCCGTTGCCGTTGCGGTCGGTGTAGACGACACCGGTGATCTCGCCGCGGGTCTGCACGACCTCGACCTCGCCGCGGAACGCACTGTTGTACGGGTTCATCCGGCCGAGGTAGTCGATCCACCTCGACACCACCAGCTTGCCGTTCCAGATGTCGCGGATCTTGCCCGTGACCTCGAACGTGCGGGACTCACCCGCGAGGATCCGGATGCCGGGGCCGTTGGGCCGGAAGTCACCCCACTGCTCGTCCGGGACGTCCAGCGACTGGAGCCGGTGCTCCAGGCGGGTGCGCTCGGCCGCCTGGCCGCCGATGTTCGTGACGGTCAGCCACATGCGCACGGTCTCGTGCGACTCGTAGCGGTCCTTGTCGAACTTCACCGTGGCGCGCAGCTCCGCGGGCGCCGAGTGCTTCAGGATCCGGTGGTTGACGGTGTCCTGGTCGGTGATCCGCACCTGGTCCTGACCGGCGTCGCGGAAGCCCCAGCCGCCGAGGACGACGGCCCGGTAGTCGCCCATCGCCAGACCGGTGAACTCGATGCGGCCGGCCTTGTCGCTGCGCCCCTGCGCGACCACCACCCCGGACTGCGGGTGCAGCAGTACGACCTCGGCCCACTCGACGACCTCGGACGGGTCGATGCGGTTGTCGACGTTCTGGTCGCGGCCGACGATCATCGTGTAGGTGCCGGAACCGCCGGTCACCGCCGCCTCGTCGTGCACGACCGGGCCGTCGGTGTTCCAGTCGGCGAACGGCGCGAAGTCGCAGTCGAGCTTGACGGAGCCCTTCTGCCGCGCGGCGGCCGGGATCTCCTCGACGATGACGAACGTGCGCTGCTCACGAGGCGCGAGCCGCAGGCCGTTGCCCTTGAGCGGGTTCCACCCCTCGACGCGGCCGAGCGAGTTCGGGACTTCCTCGCGGTCGCAGACGGCCTGGATGTTGTCGATCGGCCGGTCGGTGGTGTTGGTGAGGCTCAGCCTGACCGTCGTGTTCGACGAGTGCTGGTAGCTGTCGCGGTCGAGCGTCGCGGTGGCCCGGAGCTGCTCGTCGTAGCGCCGCTCCGCGCGTGCCGACACCTCGGTGATCGTGTTCGCCTCGACCTGGATCAGGTCGCCGTCGATGTTGGTGTGGTGCACGGCCCAGCCGCCGGCCAGCTGGTAGGTCGGCTCGTAGGTGCCGGGCACGAGGCCGGTGAACGCGAACTTGCCGTTCGCGTCGCTGGTCGTCGCGTGCCTGGAGCCGTCGCCGAAGATCTCGACCTTGCCGCCGGCGATGGCCTCCTGGGGATCCTGCTGACCGTTGCGGTTCTTGTCGGCGTAGAGGACGCCGTTGACGTCGCCCTTGGTGGTGTCCGGCTCCGGCTCGACCTCGGTCGGCTCCTCCGGTTCCTCCGGTGCCGACGTCTGGGTCGGACTGCTCGAGCTCGTCGGGTCGTCCTGCGCGAATGCCGCGACGGACGCCGAGCCGAAAGCCACTGCGGCAGCCGTCGCCAGAGCGACGAACCTGAGCAGCGCGCGACCGACCGATCTCTCGGACAACGAATCCCCCAAGACCCCGTGACAAATGCTGTCTGCCGACGTCAGAGCCCCCGCACGCGTCGATGAGACGAGCGAAAAATACCGCACGCACAGTGCTTCCGGAAGTGTCAAGGAGGTCACGAAAATGCGTTCAAGATTTTCTTTGGGCGAGGGCAACCGACGGGCTTCGAAAAGCGTGAGCAGAGCGCGGACAGCTGTGCCTGGGCGGCGGTGGCACGCTGGTGAAGCGGGTTCGCGGAAGCGGTTTCGAAGATCAACTATCCACTGTGGACATTGATCACACAGTCTTGCGGCGACCGGCCACGCGAGCGCCGATGCCGAACGCCACGAGCAACACGGCGAGCACGCCGAGACCGAGCACGCTGGCACCCGTCTTGGCGAGGGCGCCCGCGGTGCCTGTGTCCACTGTGTCCACTTCGGAACCAGGCGGGGACTCCTGGGGTTCACCGCCGTCGGGCCGGGAGCCGGGTGGCGGGCCGGGCACGACGGAAAGCGTGTCCTCCCACACGGTCCCGTCGTACACCCGGACGCGGCCGCCCAACTCGCCCTGGAACATCCACGGCCCGTCGATCACCAACCAGAATTCGCCCGGTGGGATCTTCTCGAAGTGCACGTAGCCCTGCGCGTCCGAGACCGCCTCGGCGACCAGGAAGCCGTTCACCTTGTCGGTCATCATCATGACCCTGGTGTGGGCGATGGCCTCGCCGTAGCCGCCTTGCCCGCTGTGGTTGGGGTAGTGGAAGAGCCGGACCTTCATCCCGCCGGACCCACCGGGCAGGCTGGCCCAGTCATAGCCGAACGCGCCGTCGGTGTTGTACCTGGAGTTCGGCGCGAAGTCGCAGGCGACGACCACCTTGCGGATCCACTTTGCGGCGGCGGGCACCTTCTCCGCGATGACGAACGTCTTCGTCTCGCCGGGGTTGAGCGTCACACCCGGTGTGCTGGGCCGGAGGTCGCCCCAGGTCTCCGGCATGGGAACCAGGCCGGTGCCACCGAGGTGGTGGTTTTCGCCGGGGTGGATGTCCTCACCCCTGTTGCAGCCGGCTTGCACACCGCCGATCACCCGGTCGTCGATGTTGGTCAGCGTGACGGTCACCGTGGCGGTGTCACCGACCGCGTAGGTGGACTTGTCGAGCACCACCGCCGCCTTGAGCCTCTCGCGGTACGGCCGCTCCCCGCGCACGGTGAGCTCGAGCGGCGTTGCCGGCTCGACCTTGATCCGCGCGGCCTTGTCGTGGTCGTGCACGACCCACCCGCCGGCCAGCGTGTAGTTGACCCAGTACATGCCGGACGGGATGTTCTTCGCGGAGAACCTGCCGTTGGCGTCCGTCGAGAGCTTGGCGCTCCAGTAAGGCGCACCGCCGCTGATCTCGACCACGGCTTCTGCGGTGCCCTCGCCCGGATCCGGCTGCCCGTTGCGGTTCTTGTCCGTGTAGACGACACCGCCGAGGTCGCCTCTGGTCTGCACGATCTCGACCGAGCCGAAGATCGCGTTCTCCATCGCGTTCGTCTGACCGATGAAGTCGAAAGCGATCCACTTCGTCAGCTTGCCGTCGGGGAACTCGCGAGGCAGTCCCGAGAAGCTGAACGTGCGCGTCTCACCGGCGGGAATCCGGATGCCGACGCGGTCGTCGCGGAAGTCGCCCAACTGCTCGTCGGGGACGTCGAGCGGGTACATGCCCCATTCGAGGCGTGCGCGCTCGGCGGTCTTGCCACCGATGTTCGTGACGGTCAGCTCCAGGCGGATCGTCTCGTGCGACTCGTAGCGCGGCTTGTCGAACTTCATCGTGCCCCGCAGGTCGGGCGGCGCCGCACGCTTCAGGAACAGGTAGCCGACACTGCCCTGTGCCGGGACGTGCAGCTGCTCCTGGCCCGCATCGCGGGGCCCCCACGAGCCGAGGAGCACGGCCCGGTAGTCACCGGCTGCGAGACCGGTGAACTCGATCTTGCCGTCCTTGTCGCTGACGCCATCGACGACCTCGTAGCCGGTCTTCTGGTTCAACAGGACGACCTGCGCACCGGAGATCGCCTCGCCGGCGTCGATGCGGGAGTTGGCGTTCCTGTCGTCGCCGAGCACCAGCGTGTAGCCGGGGTTTCCGGTCACCTTCGCATCGTCATGGACGGTCGGGCCGTCGGTGTTCCAGTCGACGAACGGCGCGAAGTCGCACTTGAGCGCGACGCTGCCCTTCTCCCTGGCGGCGAGCGGGATGTCCTCGACGATGGTGATCGTGCGCTCTTCGCCGGCCGCGAGCTCCAGGCCGTTGCCCTTCAGCACGTTCCACCCGTCACCGCGGCCGAGCAGTCGCGGCGAGTCCTCGCGGTCGCAGGCGGCGCGGATGCCGCTGATCGGGCGGTCGGTGGTGTTGGTGAGCCGCACCGTGATCGTGGCGGAGGCCGGGTGGCGATAGCTGTCCTGGTCGAGCGTCGCGGTCGCCTTGAGCTGCTCGTCGTAACGCCGCTCGGCGCGTGCCACCACGTCGGCCGTCTGGTTCGCGGTCACCGTGATCAGGTCACCGCTGACCCTCGTGTGGTGCACGGCCCAGCCGTCGGCCAGCTGGTAGGTGGGCTGGTAGGTGCCGGGGGCGAGGTCCGCGAAGGCGAACTGGCCCTCCGCGTTGCTCGTTGTCTCGTGGGACGAACCGTTGCTGCCGCCCTGGATCACGACCTTGCCGCCCGAGATGGCTTCCTCGGCGTCCTGCTGGCCGTTGCGGTTCTTGTCGGCGTACAGAACGCCGCGCACGCCGCCAGTGGTCGCCTCGGCCTGCCGTGCCGGAGGGGGCGCCGGTTCGGCGCTGGGCGGGGCTGTCGTGGGCTCCGCCGGCTGGGGCGTCGGCGTCTCGGCCGGTGTGCTCGTAGCCGTCGGGTCGTCCTGCGCGAACGCAGCAGCGGAAACCGAGCCGAATGCCATCACCGTGACGGCCGCCAGTGCGACGAACCTGAGCAGCGCGCGGCCCACCGATCTCTCCGGCAACGAATCCCCCAAGACCCCGTGACAAATGCTGTCTGCCGACGTCAGAGCCCCGCACGCGTCGATGAGACGAGCGAAAAGTACCGCACGCACAGTGCTTCCGGAAGTGTCAAGGAGGTCACGAAAATGCGTTCAAGATTTTCTTCGGGCGAGGGCAACCGGCGGCCTTCGAAAAGCGTGAGCACAGCGCGGACAGCTGTGCCTGGGCGGCGGTGGCATGCTGGTTTCGTGACGCCCGAGGACCTCGCGCACCTGCGTCGAGCGCGCGACCTGATGGACCGCGAATACGCAAAGCCGTTGGACGTGCCGGCGATGGCCCGTGCCGCGCTGATGTCGCCTTCGCACTTCTCGCGCCAGTTTCGCGCGGCCTACGGCGAGACCCCGTACGGCTACCTGATGACGCGGCGGATCGAGCGTGCGAAGGCGTTGCTGCGGCTGGGCACGTTGTCGGTGACCGAGGTGTGCGTGGAGGTCGGCTGCACGTCGCTCGGCTCGTTCTCCGCCCGTTTCACCGAACTGGTCGGCGAGACACCTTCCGCGTACCGCGCGCGTTCGCACTCCGAGTTGGCCGCGGTGCCCGGATGTCAGTTGAAGGGGCTGACGCGACCGAGCAGGTTTCGAGAAGCGTCGCGCTCCGGGCCTGCCTAGGGTTTCGTGTCATGAAGCTTTCGCACACGTTCCTCTTCGTGCACGACCAGGACGCGGCACTGAAGTTCTACCGCGACGTCATCGGGCTCGAGGTTCGCACCGACGAGTCCGTTGAGGACTACCGCTGGCTCACCGTGGGGCCGGCCGACCAGCCGGACATCGAGATCGGCCTGTCCCGCATCGGCCCGCCCATCCCGCCGACCGACTACGAGGCGCTGAACGCGTTGCTGGCCAAGGGATCCCTGCAGGGCATCATCTTCGAGCTCGACGACGTGGACGCGAAGTTCGAACAGGTCCGCGCGGCCGGTGCCGAGGTGATGCAGGAGCCGATCGACCAGTTCTACGGCGTCCGCGACTGCGCGTTCCGCGACCCGTCGGGCAACATGATCCGCTTTTCGACGCCGCGGACCGTTTCGCCGTAACGTCAGGGCTTGCGTTCCAGCAGCGCCACGGTGGCCATGCCCGAGGGCTGAACGACCCGCGTCACGACGAAGTTGTCCCGCAGCACCTGCGCCTTGGCGGGCGTGAGACCCTCGAGCGGATCCGTTCCCGGCAATCCTGGCCGGACGAGCCACAACCGCTTCAGGTCACCGATCGCGGCCTGGGGGTCGGTGGTCTCCTCGGTGAAGAACTTCCCCAGTTCGATCCCGGTGCGCGCGGCGAAGACGTCCTTCGGCTTGACGTCGGCCGGCAGGTGGTACCGCAAACCCGTGTCGACCATGTAGTACGAGATCACCTCGCGGGCCGGCACGAGCCCGTCGCCGGGGCGGTAGTCCTTCACGATGACATCGGCGACAGCGGCGTAGCTGAACGGGCTGGCGGGCGCCGGGTCGGGGTAGTTCCACCAGTCGTGCGAGTCGGGGGCGCGCAGTGCCTTCTGGTCGGGCACGCCGAGCAGCGCGAGCACGACCAGCCCGGCGACGGTGGCCGCCGGACGGAGCGCGGCGATACCGGCTCCGGCCACGACCGCCCACGCCGGCAGGGTGAAGGTCAGGTACCGCGCCCACCAGAACGAGGTGCCGCTCTGCGAGACGACCCACACGGCCACGATCGGCAGGATCGCCATCGCCAGCCCGCAGATCGCCTGCCGGCGGGAGACACCCAGGGCCAACGGGGCCGCGACCGTCACCGCACCCGCGACCATGGCGGAGAAGAACAGCAAGGGCCACGTGGCGGGCACGGTCTGCAGGTCGGGCACGGCGAGCTTGAACTGGTTCCCGACCTGCCGCAGGCCGACCAGGGCCAGCGGAGTCACCAGCGCGAGGCCGGCCAGCGCGGCGAGCGGGAACCCGATCAGGACCCCGCGTTCCCGCCGCTGCCACCAGGACACCGCCACCACGACGAGATGCCCGGTCAGGAAGGTCAGCGCGACCAGGTTGAACGCGCCGGCGAGCGCCACGCCCAGCGCGTACGCGCCCCACCGCAACCACCCGGGCCGGTCGAGCGCGCGCAGCAGGAGCAAGGTCGCCAGCGCCACGGCGAAGATCATGAACGCGTACGAGCGTGCTTCCTGCGCGTAGCGCGACACCACCGGCAACAGGGCGAAGACGATCCCGGCGCTCAGACCGGCACGGTCGCCGAACATCCGCTTCGCGATCAACGCCGTCAGTGCGGCGGCGCCGGCCATGGCCAGCACCGACGGGAACCGCAGGGCGAAGGCCGAGTCGCCGAAGATCGACGTCCAGCCGTGCATCAGCAGGTAGTAGGCACCGGAAGACGCGTCGATGTGCCGCAGCAACCAGAACAACCCGCCGGTCGTCCGGGTGGCCGCGTCCCAGGTGGCCAGCTCGTCCCGCCAGAGTTCCGGTCGGCCGATCTGGTAGACCCCGAGCACCACGGCGAGCAGGGCCGGCCACAACCAGACCAGGCGCAGCAGCCGGGACAGCGCCGGCTTGCGGGTGGCTGACTCCTGATCGCCGACTTCGGACTGGGAACCGGGAGCGTCCAGCAGCACAGTCGGAGTGTCAGCGTTCATCGTCCTCGGACATCCATGAGGGGTGGGTGAGCGCACCGATGGTAGCGAGCAAGCACCTTTCCCCCGCGACCAGCGATCGACGGCTGCCACACGACGCCCGGTGAGCAGCGCCCTCGGCTGGAACCGGGAACTCGACGTACGCCGCTTGACGCATTCCAAGTGATCTGTATCACACGTGCGGATGGCGCCCTCCTCTACTGCAAGAGGACGACGTGCGCATGCGCCGTCGCCTGATGTCGAACCGGAAGTGGGAAGCCATGTCACAACCGAAAAGACCGCCGCAGCCATTCGACGGCATCGTCAAGGTCGTGGACACCAACCTGGGTGAGGCCCCGGAGAGCTTCGACCTGGTGCAGGACTACCTGCGCCGCTTCGGATACCTGACTGAGAAGCCGGAGGCCGAGGAAGCGGCGGTCGCCGGAACGCTGGACATCGACACCTCCACCGCACTCGCGGAGTACCAGGCGTTCCACGGGCTCCCGGCGACCGGGATCTTCGACGCGGCCACGCGCGAGATGATGACCCGCTCGCGGTGCCTGCTGCCGGACCCGCAGCTGGTGGGGCCCACGTTCTCGACGACCTGCGCGTGGAACAGGACGGCGTTCACCTACGCGTTCGACGCGGGCACGAACGACATCGCCGGCGACGACGAGCGGCAGGCCGTCCGCAACGCCTTCATCACGTGGTCGGCGGCGGCGCCGGTGGCGTTCCGGGAGGTGGCCACGAACCAGAGCCCGGACGTCCTGATTCGGTGGGGCAACGCGGCGTGCGGGGACGCCAACATGGCCGGTGGCGTGCTGGCGCACGCGGACTACCCGCCCGGCTGCGGCTTCTACGGCAACGCGTTGCCGCGGCCGTTGCACTTCGACGACCAGGAGCACGCCTGGGTCATCGGTCCGGTGGCCAGTTCCTACGACGTCGAAACGGTGGCGTTGCACGAGGTCGGGCACATCCTCGGACTGCAGCACTCGAGTGTCAGCGGTGCGGTGATGTTCCCGTCGATCTCCGCGAGCACGACGATCCGAGCGCTGACCAACGACGACATCGAAGGCATCCGCAAGCTGTACCCGCCGACGGGACCGATCTTCGTGAAGCACAGCGGGAAGTGCCTCGACGTCGAGGGACAGTCCACGGCCAACGGCGCGGACCTGCACCAGTGGGACTACTGGGGCGGCAACAACCAGCTGTTCAAGATCGAGTGGATGGAGACGGGGCACTACCGGCTCATCGCGCAGCACAGCAACAAGGTCGTGGACGTCGAGGGGCAGTCCACGGCCAACGGCGCGCAGGTGCACCAGTGGGACTGGTGGGGCGGCAACAACCAGCGGTTCCGCCTCGACCCGGTCGGCCACGGCTATTACCGGATCGCGGCGAAGCACAGCAACCGGGTGCTCGACGTCTCCGGCATCTCGCAGAACTCCGGCGCCAAGGTCATCCAGTGGGACTGGTGGGGCGGTGACAACCAGAAGTGGCGCATCGGCCCCGCACCGATCACGGCACGGCACAGCGGCAAGGTCGTCGACGTCTCAGGAATCTCGCTGGCCGCGGGTGCTCCGGTGATCCAATGGCAGTACTGGGGTGGCGGCAACCAGCGCCTGCGGCTCGACCCGGTCGGTGGCGGCTACTACCGGATCATGGTCGAGCACAGCGGGATGTGCCTCGACGTCGAGGGAGCCTCGACCGCACAGGGCGCGCGCGTCATCCAGTGGCCGTACTGGGGCGGCGACAACCAGAAGTGGAAGCCCGAGGGCGTCGGCGAGGGCTACGTGAAGCTCGTGGCCAAGCACAGCGGCATGTGCCTCGACGTGAACGGTGCCTCCACGGCCGACGGTGCTCAGCTGATCCAGTGGCCGTACTGGGGTGGCAACAACCAGAAGTGGAGGATGTGACCAGCCCTCAGCGGACCCTTCTGCCGCGCAGGATCACCGCATGCGGCGGAATCCGGGGACGAAGCCCCGGTGGAGGTCCGGGGCGTAGCCATCCGCGGAACGCAGGGGCAAAGCCACCCGGCTGGGGGTCCGGGGGCGAAGCCGCCCGGCTGGGGTCTGGGGGCTCGGCCTCCAGAAGACACCTGGAGCGAGGTCAGGTCGACGCTTTCCGTCGACACACCTCACCCCTCGCGGAAGCGGAGGGATTTGAACCCCCGGACCCGTGAAGGTCTCCCGCTTTCAAGCTGAGCACTGCTTAGCTCTGCGCATCGCCAGGTCTTTGCAGGACAAACGCCCCTTGACAGCGAGCGTAAGTCGGCAAAGCGTGTGCACTTAAGTTGATCACGCTTGAGTTCTTCTCGTTTGCGGGGTCAGACCGAGGCGAGCTGCCCGTCGGCCCACTGGCGGGCGGCGTCCGCCATGCGCTGCTTCCACGGCTGTGGGTCACTCGTCGCGATGTCGGTCCACATGTCGACGTTGGCGCGGGCGAACACGCCGAGCGCGGTTCGAGGTGCAGAGGCCCATGCGCGCGTGCGGCTCACGAGTTTCCCGGCCTGCGCGGCGGTGTGCCCGGCGGCGATCAGCCGCAGGGCAAGGCAGCACGGATCGATCCACGCGGCGCCGCGAGTCGGCCATGCCCAGTCGATCATCCGGGGCGTGCCGTCCGGGGTGATGAGGATGTTGTCCGGGTTGTAGTCGGTGTGCAGCAATGTCTCGCCGCCGAGCAGCTCGGCCTCGGTGTCGTCGAGGTACCCGCGCCACCTTTTGCGCGCATCCTTCAACGGCAGGTCCGGCACCGGAAGCGACGTCAGCGTGTCGACGGCCGCTAGGACGGCCGGGAGGTCCGGTGAGCCTGGGGCGTAGTCAGGGTGGCGCCCGGCGATGTACTCGAACGCCAGGACGTCCCAGCCGTCGGCGTCGTTGAGCCTCCACAGCAGGGCGGGGGCGAGAGGCTGAACGTGCGGGTTGATCGTCGCTTCTCGTTGTTGCGCGACGACGCCAGAGTGATCGGTGCGGATGCCCTTGACGAACACCTGTCCGGTCGGGGTGTCGAGGATGGCGGCAAGTGCGGAGTTCATCCCTTGCGACAGGGTGCGTGCCGCTGTGATCCGTCCGACCTGTTCACCGATTGCAGTGTGCAGACCGGTGGGCAGGCTGTCCCACTCAATGCGTTCTTGCATGATCCTCGACCATCGTCGTCGGCCCGTGCACGGGGCGAGGCTAGCCGACATGACGAAGGTGGCCGGACGCGACTCGCGTCCGGCCAACTGGTTTGGCGACTTCCCGATCAGTACGGGTTGTCGTCCGATGCGGCGCAGTTGCACCGGTTGTAGGCGCCGAGCACCTCGACGTCGTCAACCATCATGACGGCGTCGGGTGCGACCGGCTGTTCGGCCATCTCGCCGACTGCGACAGCAGCCGAGGGAGGCAGCAAATCGAGCATCACCACGGACATGTGTTTCACCTCCCCCCGTGTTGGCAGTAGCGCTCAAGGGGTGCATCTGCCGCCTGGTACAGCTTCGCCAGAGGTCGACACGTCCAGCAGGTGCCCGACAGCGCGCATCCGGAACAACCGCCGGTACGTCCCATAAGCGAGTCAGCGACTTCGACGAGTTGGCGCAGGGCGTCGAGGCCGTGGTCAACGAGCGAGAACTGCGCGTCGCGACCGACCTTGCAAATGCTCGCCATGCCGTACGGGTCAGCGTGGAAATGCGTGTGTCCGGCGCCGCACCCTGTGAACGGTCTGCGGGCGCGCAGGAACTCGGGCGACTGTGACGGCAGCGTTTCCGCGCCACCGTAGATCGTGGGCGAGATGTTGGAGTACACGTTGTAGGTGACGCCGAGGTTCTCCGCGAACGCCGTCATCTCGGCGAGTTCGTGCTCGTTCCGCTCGGTGATCACGAGGTTGAAGTGCAACGGCAGCCCGCGCTCGTGTGCCGCTGTGATGCCCGTCGTGAACGCCTTGTGTGAGCCGCGCCGCGCTGTCACCGCGTCGTAGACGTCGGCACTGGCTCCGTAGACGCTGACCGTGATTCGGTACGGACGCCGTGCGGTCAGCAGGTCGAGAATCGGCCCAGCGTGCAAGCGCGACCCGTTCGTCGAGATGGTGACCATCATGCCCAGGTCCCATGCGACCGTGTAGACCTGCGGGAACAACTTGTCGATAGTCGGTTCGCCGCCAGTGAGTTGCACCCACAGCACGCCGGCGTCGCGGATTGTGTGCAGCAACCGCTCGCGGTCACTCCATTCGAGCCCCTCGAACTCCTTCACCCCGAGGTAGCAGTGCGGACAGTCGTAGTTGCATCCGAGGTTCAGCTCGTACGAAGCACGGCCGTACCCGTGCGGCGACGGCTCTCGGACCTTCACCGCATCGGCTAGCGACCTGCCCGTGATGTCGATGCCCCAACGTTGATGCGCTGCATCGACAAGCCACTGTGGACACGCGCTGTCCGTGCGTGCGGACGCTGCGAGCAAATCCTCAAACCTGGCAGAACCGATCTTCACCGCCCGCTGATCGTCCGGCTTCAACACCAGGTAGTCAGTCAGGAACGGACTTGCGATGAGCGCGTGCATCAGCCTCTCCCGTGGGTGGACATTCCTGAGTTCAGATCAACGGCCGCGCTCTTTGGTGAGGCAGGCAGGACATGCGTGCTCCGGATCGGTCGGCTTCGCCGGTGAGCTGATCGGCACGAACGGCTCTCGGTCGCACTTCGGCGTGACCACTCCATCGGCAATCGACTTTGCCCGGTGAGAGTCCCCGTCCTTGATCGACGCGTTATGCCAGCGGTCGATGTCGCTAATCGGGGTAGCCATGTCCTACGCCGCAACCAGCTCGGGTGGTGTCCATACCGGCTGCTCTATCTGCTGAGATGGCTCGAACAACAACCCATGTCGTGGTGCGAACAACACGGGCGACTCGACAAGTTCCCGCACCTCGTCGTCGAGCTGGCTTTCCAACATGGCGACCGTAAGTGCGCCCTCGGCAGCGTCTGCGTGCTGACCGTGCATCGTGACGAAGAACCAGCGCAGGCGGATTCCCGCCAACAGCAGCATGAACAAGACGAACGAGCCGGTGAAGATCAGTGCGTTGACAGCCATCGTCGCAGCTCCGTTCTGCGCAGGGTCGAGTTGGTGGATCGGGTCAACCGGCGGCGCCAAGGGCAGCCGGCACGGCTCAAGTTCTTGGGCGGGAAGCAGGCCCGTCATTAGCGATGGTGTGACGCTCCAACTCGACGACTAGCGAGGCGAACGTCGTCGGGCTGACCAGAGGGCTTCCAACGAGGCTGAACGGCGCGGACCAGTCCGGGCCAGGCGGCAGCCGAGATGCACCCGCCAGGCCTTCGCTGAAGACGACCGCAACGTCGAGGTACGGCCACCCATTGGGCCACCGCCAGAACAGCAGCCCGTCGTAGCGGCCATTGGTGGTCGAGCATGGGCAACACGTCGAAGCCAGCGCGCGTCATGCGTTGCACATCCGGGCGCATCGTCACAGCCGTCCTCGGCGCAGTGCCGCAGCACGCTTGTCACGTTTTGCCTGGTCAAGCGCAAACACCAAGCACGCAACGAACATCAGGCCTGCCAGGACCGCGACAACGACCTCGCCAATCGTGACGCTCATGGGTCGCCACCTCCTGTTCTTGATTCGTGTTGCCGATGGCCGCGGTCCGATGCGCCGTCTTCGGGTTCGACCTCGACCGGTGGAGCACGGAACTGGCGCGTCAGTCGGGGAGTCCGCGCCAGTTCCGCCCACCCACCATCTCGAACCGATCCAAGCGAAGCAAGCAATATGAGAAATCTTGCGCACACTTACTCCAGTTGGCTGACTCAATGACTACAGAGAGCGAGAGTTGAACGCGCAGGTCACCCGACGTGCCGTTGACTACCGGCGCGATTGCGCAACACCATGCTGACACGTGCGCAATCTTGGGAGATGATCATGCAGCTGAAGTTTCTCGGCACCACGAGCAACAGCGGCTCCTGCCCGAACCTGTATGAGACCGATCGAGGTACCTACGTCGTGCAGGGCTACAAGGTGAGCCACCCCGATGCACTCGCCGCAGCCAGCAACCGGAACATGCTCGACACCGAGACGCTCATCGAGATACCGGTCGAGTTGCTCGACTTTGCTCCGACCACGATCAACAACGCCTCGTACCCGCACCTGTACGAAACCGGCCGAGGCACCTACGTCATGCAAGGCGACAAGGTCACCGATGCCGATGCCCTTGCGACTGCTCGCGAACGAGGCCTGCCGGACACCGAGACGCTTATCGAGATCACGGTCGGTTCGCTGGACCTCGCGCCGATGGGAGTCTGATGGCAGACCTGATCAGCCCGGCAGCGTTCGGCGACCTCTTCCGCAGCTTTCAGCACTCGGCCTGGCGATGGGAGGCCCAGGAAACGTATCGCCAAGCGGACGAGGTTGAGCCGTGGCAGAGGTGGCGCGATGGCATAACAGTCCTCGAGGACCTCGACTGGTTGCGTCCTTGGCTTGACGACGTCCGGGCAGCCACCCAGGCAGGCAGGGTGTTTCAGCGCGTTCGAAAGCTCACCGATCCGTTGACCGAGTACCTGCGGTGGCAGTTGGAAGTCACCCCGGCCAACGTCGAGGCGGGCGAGGACATCCGGCTCCTGCCGGATCACCTGGCACGAGAACTTGGGCTACCAGAGCACGACTTCTGGATCTTCGATGAGGTCCAGGTCGCCGTACTCCAGTTCGGTCCTGACGGCCTGACAGGAGCGGAGATCGTTACGGAACCCGCTACGGTGGCGCGGTACAAGTCCTGGCGCAATATTGCTTGGACGACCGCAGTGCCTTTCGACGATTTCGCCAAGACCTAGCCACAACGAGGAGACCGTGAGCACGCCAGACGATCGCCGGATCGCGTTCGCCAATGAGCTGATCCGCGTCCGCAAGAAGGCCGGACTCAACGGCAAGCAGCTCGCCGAGCGGTGCGGATGGCATGCGTCGAAGGTCTCCAAGATCGAGAACACCCGGCAGGACCCGACTGACTCCGATGTCCTCGACTGGATGACCGCTGTCGAGGCGTCGGAGCCAGAGGTCGAGCGGATGCGTGAGTGGCTCCGCGAGATCGAGATCGACCGTTCCTCCTGGAAGAACCAGCTCCACAAGGGGCACGCCGACAGGCAGACCTACAGCAAGCAGATCGAGAGCAGCGTCTCGACCATCCGTGTGTTCGAGTTGATCGTCGTGCCAGGGCTGGTGCAGATCGCCGAGTACGCCCGGCACATCTTCATCAGCGCCGCGCAGTTCCAGCAGACGCCGATGGACACCGATGACGCCGTGAGCATCCGTATCGAGCGGCAGCGAGCGCTCTACGACAGCGCAAAGAGCATTGAACTGCTCATATGCGAGTCAGCCCTGATGTACTACGTGTGCCCGCCCGACGTGATGGTCGCGCAGATCGACCGGTTGCTCACGCTGCTCGGTCTTCGCGTGCGATTCGGCATCATCCCCTTGGGGACGAGACTTCCAACGGTGCCACCGAACGGCTTCTGGATCGTCGGCGAGCGAGTGCTGATCGAGACAGTCGACACCGAGATCAACACGGAGACACCCGGCGACCTGGAGACCTATAACCGTCTGATGGACCAGCTGTGGACCGTCGCGGCCGAGGGAGACCGGGCGCGCAAGATCCTCGTTCGCTGCGCGGAGGCGGCATCAGCAGCCGCCGTGCAGGTGGACGACATTCCGCCGCAGGAGGGGAAGTAGCCCATGGAACAGATGCAGTTCCGCAAGTCGAGGTACAGCGTCGGCAACCCAGAGCAGTGCGTCGAGGTCGCATTCGCCTCGGATGTTGTGTGGGTTCGCGACTCCAAAGGCCCGGCGCTGAAGCTGCTTGAGTTCAGGCCAGACGCGTGGGCTGCCTTCTTGGGGTCGTCGCGTTCATCCGTGTAGCGCGGCTGATCTGCACCCACGACTAACGTGGGCATTCTTCGTCGGAAACGAGGAAAGCGTGTGCACTGGACGCGCTGTGCGCGCCCAGCCGTGCACTGCACGAAGGGCCTCTGCCCTGCGTTTCAGCAGGTTAGAGGCTCTGAGCGGAAGCGGAGGGATTTGAACCCCCGGACGGTTGCCCGTCTCCCGCTTTCAAGGCGGGTGCATTCGGCCGCTCTGCCACGCTTCCCCGACGCCGTGGGCGTCAGCGGAGAAGCCTAGCCGTTCGACTCCCGCAGGTGTGTCATGACCCGGTCGAACACCTTCGCCAGCACCTCGCCCTCCTCGGGCGTGAGCAGGTCGACGATGTGGGCGCGGACGCCGCGCAGGTGGGTCGGGGCCGCCTCCACCAGCTGGGCCATGCCCTTCTGGGTCAGTTCGGCCAGGACGCCTCGGCCGTCTTCTGTGCACTCGCGCCTCAACACGAGGCCGGCCTTTTCCATGCGGGCCACCTGGTGGGAGACGCGGGACTTCGAGGAGGCCACGTCTTCTGCCAGTTGGGTCATGCGCATGCGGTGGTTGGGCTGTTCGGACAGACGCACGAGGATCTCGTAGTCGGCCAGTGACACACCGTGGGTGTCCTGCAGCTCTCGGTGCAGCCGGTCCATGAGCATGGAGGAACCGTTCACGTAGGTGCGCCACGCACGCATCTCGCCGTCGTCGAGCCAGCGCGGCTCCTGCTCACTTGACGTCACGAGAACAAGGCTAAACCCGAGGATGACGATCGAGGCATTCCTCTGGTAAACGCCGCGTCCGGGAGGCAGACTCCTCCGCCGTACACGCGCGTTAACCACGCCTTGCTGGGAGAGGCTCTTGCCCATGAGTTCGTTCAGACGGCTTTCCGTTCTGGCGATCACCGCCGCCGCGGCCACTGTCATCAGCGCCACTGGGCCTGCCCAGGCCGACGTCCAGTCACTGCGCGGTCGGGGCACGGTCGACGTGCGCCTGATCGGCATCAACGACCTGCACGGCAACATCGAGCCGCCGTCGGGGTCGTCCGGTCGGGTGATCCTGCCGGACGGTACGACGGTTGACGCCGGTGGCGCCGCGTTCAACGCGACGCACATCAAGAACCTCCAGAAGGAGGTCAAGAACTCGGTGATCGTCGGGCAGGGCGACCTGATCGGCGCGTCGCCGATCGTGTCCGCGCTGTTCCACGACGAGCCGACGATCGAGGTGCTCAACAAGGTCGGCATGGACGCGACCGCGGCGGGCAACCACGAGTTCGACGAGGGCTACAAGGAGCTCCTGCGCATGCAGCGCGGTGGCTGCCACCCGGTGGACGGCTGCCAGTTCCGCGACAGCTACCCCGGCGCGAGCTTCCCGATCCTCGGTGCGAACGTCACGAAGGTGAAGACCGGGCTGCCCGCGCTGCCGCCGTTCTGGGTGGAGATTCGCGACGGGATGCCGATCGGCTTCATCGGCATGCCGCTCAAGGACGTGCCGATCCTGGTCGACCCGAACGGCATCAAGGACATCCAGTTCGGTGACGAGGTCAAGGCGGCCAACAAGTACGCCAACTTCCTCGACGCGATCGGCGTGAAGTCGATCGTCCTGCTCGTGCACCAGGGCGACCAGGTCACGTCGCCCCAGGGCGGTCCCAACGCGTGCAACGTGGCGGCCAACAACCCCGGCAGCTACATCGCGACGAACGTCAGCCCGAAGATCGACGCGGTCTTCTCCGGCCACAGCCACCAGCACTACAACTGCGTGGTCAAGGACCCGGCCGGCAACCCGCGGCCGTTCATCGAGGGTCTCGCGTTCGGGCGTGAGCTGAGCGTCGTCGACCTCAAGATCGACCGGCGGACGCGCGACGTCATCCGCGGCGAGACCAAGGCCGACAACAAGATCGTCACCCGCACGGTCGCGCCGGACCCCGAGGTCCAGGCCATCGTCGACCTCGCCAAGACGAAGTCCGCCCCGATCGCGAACCAGCCGGTCGGCACGATCGGCGGCAACATCGTCCGGGCGCAGAACGCGGCCGGTGAGTCGCCGCTGGGCGACCTGATCGCCGACTCGCAGCTCGAGGCCACCAAGGGCAACGGCGCGGTGCTCGCGCTGATGAACCCCGGTGGCGTGCGCGCGGACCTCACTTTCGCCAGCTCGCCCGTGGGCGAGGGCGACGGTGTGGTCACCTACGGCGAGATGTTCACCGTCCAGCCGTTCGGCAACATCCTGCAGACGATCACGCTGACCGGCGAGCAGCTCAAGAACGTGCTGGAGCAGCAGTTCACCGCGACCAGGACGTTCGTGCTGCAGCCCTCGGCCGGTCTGAAGTACACGTGGTCGTCGACCGCACCGTTCGGTTCGAGGATCTCCGGCGTCACGCTCAACGGCGCACCGCTCGACCCGGCCGCGAGCTACCGCGTCACGATCAACAGCTTCCTGCAGGGCGGCGGTGACGGCTTCAGCGAGTTCACCAAGGGCACGAACATCACCGGTGGTGGCATCGACCTGGACGCGTTCTCCGCGTACCTGAAGGCGCACCCCGGTCAGCCGGCTCCTCCGCTCGACCGGATCACCATGCAGTAACCGCGGAAACGCAGCAAAGGCCATCTCGGCGACGGAAGTCGTCGAGATGGCCTTTTTCACGTGTCCGGCTGCTCCATTTGATCTAGAGTGAGGGTCGATGTCCTGGGTGCGTCGGCTTCTGCTGCTCGCCGGTCTGCTGACCGGCGCCTGGTTGCTGGGCAACTCAGGCCAGGCCAACGCCGACGTCAAGGTCGAGATCGACCAGCTCAAGGTCGAGGTTCAGCTCCCCGTCGTCGACATCGGTCTCAAGGTCGAGACCGGGCTCGTACCGCAGCAGCCGGAGCCGCCGGCTCCGCCCAAGCCCGACCCGCGCACCGAGACTCCCCCGCCGCCGGTGGCCCCGCAGGCGCCGCAACCGGTGGTCGTGGAAGCGCCCGTGCAAGCCGAGGCACCGAAGCAACAACACACGCCGCCGCCGTTGGCGACCCGGCCCACGGACCCAGCTCCCGTCCCGCAACAGCCGCAACCGCAGGCGGAGCAGCCGATCACCGGCACGCTCCCGCAGAGCGGCGCAGGGGCGTCCTCAGGCAACCAGATCCCGGCGGGCACGCTGACGTACGCGATGCGCCCGCCCACCACCACGACGTCTCTGATCAGCACCGAACAGCAAGACGTGCCGCGCACCGTGCGCGCGGAGGAACCGACGTTCTCCCCCGATTGATCCAGTGGCGGCACCAGCCGTGCACAGGGATCTTTCATTTCCACTCCAGGGAGAACAGTCATGCGCAAGAACCTCAACAGGACCATGTCCGCGGCCCTCCTGGCCGGCGGCATCATGGTCGGAACCGCCGGGTTCGCCCAGGCCATTCCGGTGCCGCTCAACGTCGACGAGGAGGTTCGCGTCGGCAATCTGGTGAGCGTCCCGGTCAAGGTCTGCGGCAACGCGATCAACGTGCTGGGCACCAGCGACGCGACCTGCGACTCCGGTGACAAGCCCGCCGCCCAGCGCACGATGGCCGAGCCCGCGCTCGTCTCCGCGCCGGTCACGGTGTGCGGCAACTCGGTCGGCGTCGCCGGTGGCGGCTCCGGCAGCTGCGGCGAGACCAAGCCGGAACCGCCCAACGGCGCCGTCGAGGCCCCGATCACCGTCTGCGGCACCAGCGCGGCCGTCCTCGGCACCGCGAAGGGCGACTGCGGCACGGCCGAGCAGCCTCCCGGCGAGGAGCCGCCGGGTGAGGAGCCCCCCGGCGAGGAGCCCCCCGGCCAGAACCCGCCCGGCCAGACGCCGCCCGGTCAGACGCCTCCCGGCAACGGCGGCAACCCCGGCGGTGGCAACAACGGCGGCGACAACAACTCCGGTGGCGGCAACAGCGACGACACGGGTGCCGGCGTCCCGCAGACGGGCAACAAGGCGTCGCAGCAGGCGACCCCGATCCCGAACCTGTCCAAGACCGGTGCCGACCCGCTGGAGTTCCTGCTGGTCGGTCTCGGCCTGATGACCGCGGGCGTGATGGCACGCCGCGGCGCGCGTCGCGTCACGAAGGCCTGATCACTTAAAGGTCATTTTACGACGATTTCTCACAATCGCCCGGCGAGCTGGATCTCGCCGGGCGATTGCTGTCTGCACAGTCGATCTCCGCAGGTCACCCGTCTGACTTCACCAATTCAGGTTTCGGGTGAGGTGTTGAGAAATGTAGCGATCAAGCGCATGCTCGATAACGAGCTGGCAACCGGCAGGTGAATGAACGAGACCGCCCGGTGGCCACGCCCAGAAGGGGTAGGTGGTGCTGTGCAGGTATCTCCTCGCTGTGGCGAAACGCGGTCTGTTGCATCCCCGCGAGTGGATCGGACGTGACCGGTCCGGTCGCGACTGTGTAGCAACGGGCACGAGGTTTCGGGTGCCCAGGCGCCATCGGCGTCGCTCGGCGCACTTCGACGCTGTTGAGCTCGGCTTCGGTGTCGTCTCATGGCGTCACCGGCTGAGCCCCACGCCAACCTTCGTGGGCCGTAGTCGTCACAACCAAATGGGAAAGCCTCGGTGCGGTGCCCCGACGTCGGGCTCCGCACCGAGGCGTGTTTGGTGCTTTATCGTTTGCGGCACCCACCCCTCGGGGTCCTTGGCGGGAGGATTGCGGTGCAGTTCAACGAAGGCGCGGAACTCGACCTTTCTCAGGTTTCGGACCAGCGCGGCGTGGGCGGCCGGGTCGCCGGCGTCGGCGGCGGTCTCGGCGTGGTCGGCCTCATCGTCTACTTCCTGATCCAGCAGTTCACCGGCATCCAGCTGCCCGCGGGCGGACTCGAGAGCGGCGGGCTCAGCCCCAACTCCCAGGTCGAGTCCAGCCAGCTGGCCGAGAAGTGCAAGACCGGTGCCGACGCCAACCGCGACAGCGACTGCCGGGTCGTCGCCACCATCAACTCGATCCAGGCCTTCTGGACCGACCAGTTCGCCCGCTCCGGGCGCAGCTACCAGGTCACCAAGACCAACTTCTTCCGCAACAGCGTGAACACCCGCTGCGGCAACGCGACCTCCGCGGTCGGCCCGTTCTACTGCCCCGCCGACTCCCAGGTGTACATCGACCTGGACTTCTTCAACGAGCTGCGCACCAAGTTCGGCGCGCAGGGCGGCCCGTTCGTCGAGGCCTACGTGCTGGCCCACGAGTACGGCCACCACGTCCAGAACCTGCTCGGCACCTCCGACCGCGTCAGCTCCCGCACCGGCCCCACGTCCGACTCGGTGCGGCTGGAGCTGCAGGCCGACTGCTACGCGGGCTCGTGGGCCAAGGCCGCGACGACCACTCCGTCGGCCAACGGTCAGCCCCTCATCACGAACATCACCCAGGAAGACGTGAACGCGGCACTGGACGCGGCGGCGCGCATCGGTGACGACTTCATCCAGCGCGAGCTCGGGGGCGGCCGGGTGGACACCACCAAGTTCAGCCACGGCAGCTCGGCGCAGCGGCAGAAGTGGTTCACGACCGGGCTGCAGACGGGCGACCCCGCCCGCTGCAACACGTTCGACACCAACAACCTGGGCTGACTCGGACAGCGCGTTCGGCCAGGGTGTGCTGGACTGACGATCATGGGCACCCGTCTCATGGCACTCCTGGCCGTCGCGGCACTCACCGCCTGCACCTCGCCGCCGGAGCCGCCGACGGGCTCGCCCGGGCCGAAGCTCGACCCGCAGGCGATCGCCTACGACAACCTCGACTTCAACCTGTCCCGGCCGGAGGTCTTCGACAACACCTGCGAGACCCTGCCGTCGGACCTGCAGTCGTTGCTGGAGCTCAGGAAGAAGCCCTACACCGGTTCCGGCGGCGGCTGCCACGCGCAGGAGGAGTGGGGCAGCCTCTCCATCGAGCTCTTCAGTCCCGGTGCCGCGCGGAAGTCGAAGGCCCAGCACTTCGTCGACGTGTGGAACGGGGACCGCGTCAGCGGGCACTACTTCCAGCGGTCGATCCTGCTGGACCGGTACTACGCGACGACGGTGGTCACCGGCGAGGTGAACGAGTACTGCACCGTCACGGTGGACACCGGTGCAGAGCGCCCGTTCGAGGTCCAGGCCTCGATGAAGCTGGAGGAGTCCACCGGCTTGCAGGCCGTGGACGTCGACCAGCCGATCGACCGGGCCATGCGGGACTTCTGCCCCAGGGCTTGGGAAACGGTGTTGCCGCTGATCGACGAGAACGGCGGCAGCCGGGCTCGCTGACTCGTCAGCCGGCGTCGCGCCGCTGCAGGCGGAAGAGCGAGAACGCGAGCAGGGCCAGCCAGAGGACCGACGCGGAGATGGTCTGCGCCCACCCGGTGCCGAGGCCTGCCAGGTGCCAGGCGGGTTCGAGCGGGTAGATCAGGCCGAACACCTCGGGCAGGCTGAGCCGGGCGACGGCCAGCATCGGCACCACGATGAAGAACACCGTCAGCGAGCCGCCCGTGTTCGGGACGAGCAGCGAGACGATCAACGCGGTCAGCAGCACCAGCGCGGTGGCCAGCATGGTCACGCCGAGCACCCAGCCCATCCGCATGCCCAGCAGGTAGTTGTGGTTGTTCCCGTGTGCGGCGGTCTTGATCAGGATCGGGAACAGGACGAACGTGAACAGCGTGCACGCCAGCCACACGCCGGCGAGCACCGTGCCCTGGGCCAGGAAGTAGCGCATCCGGGAGGGCTGCACCAGCAACGTCGGCTGCACGCTCTTGTACTGCCACTCGCCGGCGACCAGCTTGATCACGGTCGAGAAGACCAGCAGCAGGCCCAGCTGCACCACGATCAGCAGCGGCCCGATCTGCTTGCCGGCGCTCGCCAGGTTCGACTGCGTGAGGGTGAACAGCATCATCAGCCCGACCAGGAAGATCGGGGAGAACGCCAGCACGAGCTTGTCCGACCGGGTGCCGACGAGCTTGCGCGCCTCGACCGCCACCAGCCGCCAGAACGGTGACCGCTGGGCCGCGCACGCCGCCCACGGACCAGGGGCCGCAACAGGAGACGCGACGGTCTGCTGGTGGATCATGCCGGTCCTCCCCCGGTCAGCCGGAAGAACAGGTCTTCCAGGTTCATCTGCTCCTCGCGCAGGCCCAGCAACGGAATGCCGGCGGCGAAGGTGACGTCCGAGACCTGCTCGACGGGTGCGTGCGCGGCGATGAACCCGTCCGGTGCCGGCTGGATGGCGATGCCGCCGCGCTGCAGGGCCTCGGCCAGGCGGTGCAGGTCCTTGGCGCGCACCAACGACCGCGACGACGTGGTGAGGCTGGCCAGCGGCCCGTCGGCGACGATGCGGCCGCTGCCGATGACCAGCACGCGGTCGGCCGTTTGGTCCACTTCTGACAGCACGTGGCTGGAGAGCAGCACGGTGCCGCCGCGAGCCGCGTGCCCGCGCAGGAGGTTGCGGACCGCGCGGATGCCTTCGGGGTCGAGGCCGTTGATCGGCTCGTCCAGGATCAGCACCGGTGGGTTGGTGAGCAGTGCGTGCGCGATGCCGAGTCGCTGGCGCATGCCGAGGCTGTACTTGCCGATCTTGCGGGTCGCCGCGTCGGCCAGGCCCACCGTCTCCAGCACCTCGTCCGCGCGGCGGCTGGGCACTCCGGCGAGGGTGGCGGCCATGCGGAGGTGTCCGCGACCGCTGCGGCCGGGGTGGACAGCGGCCGCGTCGAGCAGCACACCGGCCACGTGCGCGGGGTTCGGCCACGCCGTGAACGGGCGGCCGGCGATCATCGCCTGGCCGCGGTCGGGCATGGTCAAGCCGGTGATCATCCGCAGGGTCGTCGACTTGCCTGCGCCGTTCGGTCCGAGGAACGCCGTCACGGTGCCGGGCTGGAGCTCGAAGCCCACCTGGTCGACGACCGTGCGACCCTCGTGAGCCTTGGTCAGACCCCACGCGCTGAGCACCAGGTCACCGTAACGGCGGCGTCTGTCCTGCGTGGACTGAACGATCTCGAACCGCCCGTTCGAGATCGTTCAGCCCGTCAGCGGTTACGCCACGGCGTCGTGCGAGTGGTCGTCGTCGTGCGCAGCGGCCTGCATGAGCGCCGCGGACGAACGGACCTCAGCACGCTTGGTGCGCGGAGGCACGCCGTTGACGTCCTCAGTGGACACACCGTAGGCGGCGGTCACGAACGCGATCGCGCCCGCGTTGCGACCGAGGGCCACGCGGTCGACGTTGCCCAGGTTGTCGCACGCCGAGTGGTAGCAGGGGTCGTACGCGACACCGGCGGTGCCGCCCCACTTGGCTGCCTGTGCCGCGGTCTTGACGCCCTCGGCTCCGGTGAAGAGACCACCGGCCGGGATGCCCTGCTTGATGAACTCGCCGTAGTCGGAGCGGCCGGAGAAGTCGGTGCCCTCGGTCGGGACGCCCTTGGCCACGAAGTAGTCGGCGAAGGCCTTCTCGATCTGCGCCGAGCCGTACGGGCCGGCCGGGGAGCCGACGCCGTCGGAATTGTCGCCGTCGTAGATGAAGTACGCGGCGTTCGGCGAGCCGACCATGTCGAAGTTCAGGTACAGGGCGATGTCCAGTTGCTGTTCGAACGTCAGCGACTGCACCCACTTCGTCGAGCCGATCAGGCCGCGCTCCTCGGCACCCCACCAGGCGAACCGGATGGCGTTGTCGACCTTCGGGCGCGAGCCCAGCTGGAGGGCGGTTTCCAGCAACGAGGCCGAGCCGGTGCCGTTGTCGTTGATGCCGGCGCCGGTTTCGACGCTGTCGAGGTGCGCGCCCGCCATCACGACGTTGTTCGTGCGGCCGGTCTTGGTCTGCGCGATGACGTTGCGCTGGGTGCGGGTCTCGTTGTGGAAGCGCATGTCCACGGTGACCGAGGCGCCTGCCTTGCCGGCCAGCGTGGTGCCGTCGGCCTGCGAGACGCCGCCGGTCGGGATCTTGCCGGGGTTGGTCAGCGTCACGTTCTGCAGCGGGCCCGCGGTGTTGTTCGACACCAGCACGGCGATGGCGCCGGCGGCGAACGCGTTGAGGTGCTTCTGCTCGAACGTGCAGCCGCCACGCCGGATCAGGGCGACGGAGCCGGTGAAGTCCTGGCCCGCGAAGTCGGCCGCATCGCAGCCCGTGTTGGTGTCCTCGGGGACGACGCGCAGCGGGCCGGTCACGCCGCCGACCGGGGTCTGCGGCGAGGCGGTCATGATGATCGCCTGGTAGTTCACGCCGTCGACGCGGGCGGACTCCGCGTCCGTGACGGGGATCTGGAATTCGAACGTGGGTGTGGAGACGATGAAGCCCTCGTCGCGGAGCTTGCCGGCGACGTACTCGACGCTGGCGTCGTAACCGGGGGTCAGTGCGGCGCGGGTGCCGCCGTTGCGATCAGCGATGCGCTGGAACGCGATCAGGTGCCGGTTGACGTTCTCGACGGTCACCTTCTTGGCGAGCTTCTTGGCGAGTGCGGGGCCTGCGGGTTCGGTTGCGGCGGACGCGGTGGCGGTTGGGGCAGCGACGAGTGCCGAAACGGCGAGCACTGCCGCCAGCTTGGATCTGCCGGACATGTGAACGTTCCCCTTCGTTCGAAGTCGCTGAACCCTCACAAAAGGGAGACCTGGGACACAATCCTTCGGTCGGCGGGTGTTCAGCTCGTGATCAGCCGAACACACTCCGCGAGACCTTCGACCGAAACGTTCCACTGCGGGCGCACGAAGTTCTCGGCGTCCAAGCGCAGTCGCACGTGCTCAAGACGCTCGCCACGGGGTGCGGCGCCGATGGTGCCGTCATGCACGTAACCGAGCTTGGCGCTGACCCGGTTCGACGCGTGGTTGCCGAGCCAAGCTGCTGAACGCGCGATGCGGGCGCCCAGGTGGTCGAACGCGAACTGCAGCACGGCGATCCGCATCTCGGTGCCGAGTCCGCTGCCCTGGAACTTCTGGCCCAGCCACGAACCGGTGTTCACCTCGCGCAACACACCGAAATCGCGCGCACCGATCTCCTGCACACCGATGACCTTGCCCTCGAACCGGACGATGAAGTTGATCGTCCAGTCCTTGGCGGCGACCTTCGCCCGTTGACCCCAGTAGAACTGGAGCATGCCGAAGCCGTGATCGTCCGGGAGGGTGTCGGTCCACGGCACGTAAAACGGCATCTCCGCCGGGTCGTGCACTCCGGCCAGCGCCACGTCGACGAGCTCGTACAGTCCCTCGTCGTCGTCCGGGCGCAGTTCGAGGCGCGGGGTGCGCAGAACCAGGTTTCGCAGTGGCCAAGGATCCATGTTCCGATGGTGCCCGGCCTGTCGAACGGTATTACGGTCGACTGTATGCATGCCATCTCTGTTCGCGAACCCGGCGGCCCGGACGTGCTCGAGTGGACCGAGGTCCCCGATCCAGTGCCCGGACCAGGTGAGGTGCTGATCGACGTCGCCGCGAGTGCGGTCAACCGCGCGGATCTCCTGCAGCGGCAAGGCTTCTACCCGCCACCGCCCGGCGCGTCGGACATCATCGGCCTGGAGTGCTCCGGCACGATCGCGGCGCTCGGCGAAGGCGTGACCGGCTGGAACGTCGGCGACGAGGTGTGCGCGCTGCTGGCCGGTGGTGGCTACGCGGAGAAGGTCGCGGTCCCGGCACCGCAGGTTCTCCCGCTGCCGGCCGGCGTCGACGTCGTCACGGCGGCCGCGCTGCCCGAGGTGGCGTGCACGGTGTGGTCGAACGTCGTGATGGACGGCCGGCTGAAGCTCGGCGAGACGTTCCTCGTGCACGGCGGCGCGGGCGGCATCGGCACGCACGCGATCCAGGTCGCCAAGGCACTCGGCGCCACGGTCGCCGTCACGGCCGGTTCCGACGAGCGGCTGCGCAAGTGCGCGGAGCTCGGCGCGGACATCACGGTCAACTACAAGACCCAGGACTTCGTGGCCGAGGTGAAGCAGGCCGACGTCGTGCTCGACAACATGGGCGCCTCCTACCTGCCGCGCAACATCGACGTGCTCGCCCCCGACGGCCGGTTGATGATCATCGGCATGCAGGGCGGTGTGAAGGGCGAGCTGCCGATCGGCAAGCTCCTCACCAAACGGGCGTCGGTGATGGCGACGGGCCTGCGCGGCCGCAGCGTCGAGAGCAAGGGCGCGATCGTGGCGCAGGTCCGCGAACACCTGTGGCCGTTGATCGAGAGCGGCGCCGTGCAGCCGATCGTCGGGGCGACCGTGCCCATGTCGAACGCGGCCGAGGCGCACCGGTTGCTGGACGAGAGCGACGTCTTCGGCAAGGTCCTGCTCAAGCGAGAACGGTAGCCCCGGCCAGCGAGGTCCGGGGAGCCGTGCGGAACTCCAGCCCGAACTCCTCGGACCACCGCTTGAGCACCGCCTGTTCGTCCGGCCGGTCGACGTCGTCCGCCAGCACCGTCGCCCCCGGCGCCAGCACCGCACGCAGCACGGGCAGGGCCGGATAGCGCGAGTCGCCGAACCCTGGTCCGTCCACCAGCAGCAGGTCGACCAGGCCGAACCGCTCGACGTACGCGAGCACCTCGTCGTGCACCAGCTGCGGCGCGTACCACTGGCCGTGCCGCGACAACGCCGCCGGATGCCGCGACAACGGCGCGTGCACCACGCGTGCGACCGTTCCCAGTCCTTCACGCCGTAGCTGCGACGCGGCGAACGCTGCCGTGCGTTCGTCGTGCTCGATGCACAGCAGATGTCCGAAGCCGCGCTGTTGCAGCAACCGGGCCAGCAGGACCGAGGTGGAGCCGCAGCCGAGCTCGACCAGCACGGTCCGGGCGTTCAGCACGATCTCGTCCATCATCGCGACGAGGGCTGCCGGTCGGAGGTCGCCGGAGAGCTGGGGCAGGTATTCGGTGTTGAGAGATCCGATGCGCTGCAGGGCCGAGAGATCGGCGAGCTCGCGAGCAAGCGAGTCGTCCAACGAATTGATCTCCCAAAGCTCAGCCCAGCTCGGACACCGCCCTCACCAGGTCATCTACCTCGACCGCGTTCGTGTAGTGCGCGAGCCCGACGCGGATGGCGCCGCCGACCTCGCCGACGCCCAGCACCGAGAACACCCCGTACTGGCCAGGGTCGGCGAACGCGCAGACGCCTCGTGACGCGAGGTGCTCCACGCCGTCCTCCGCCTTGACCCCGGCGATCGTGAACGCCAGCGCGGGCACCCTGCGCATGGCGTCGCCGATCACCATCACGTGGCGCAGCGAACGCAGTTCGTTGATGAGATTAGCGAGCAACCCGGCCTGATACGCCTTCACCGAGCCCAGAGATGTGACCAGACGCTCACGCCGCGTGCCCGAAGCCGCGTCGTCGAGGTCCGCCAGGTACTCCACGGAGGCAACGAGCCCGGCGAGCATCGGATACGCGTGCGGACCGAGCTCCAGCCGTTCCGGGCCGCGGGCCGTGGGGTCGACCGAGCACGAGGGCAGC
>NZ_QFWW01000037.1:37533-305578 GCF_003265345.1 Lentzea terrae
CGCTCCAGCACCGACGGGTCGCGGAACACCAGCGCGCCGACCGGCGGCCCGCCCCACTGACCAGCGGAAATGGCCACGACGTCGGCGCCCATGTCGACGATGTCCAACGGCACGAACGGCGCGGCGGAAGACGCGTCCACCACCATCAACGCCCCGTGCGCGCGAGCCACCGCTGAGATCTTGGCCAGGTCAGGACGGGTGCCGACGACACCGGACGCCGCGGTGATCGCGATGAGCTTGGTGCGGTCGGTGACCAGCTCGTCGTACTGCCAGCTCGGCAGCTCGCACGTCTCGATGTCTATCTCTGCCCATTTGACCGCGCTGCCGGTGCGCTGCGTCGCGCGCAGCCACGGCGCGATGTTCGCCGGGTGGTCCAGCCGGGACACGAGCACCTCGTCGCCCATGAACCAGTCGTCCGTCATCGCGTCGGCGAGCCGTTGCAGCAGCACCGCGGACGACGGACCCAGCACGACACCGGCCGGGTCGCCGCCGACGAGGTCCGCCACGGACCTGCGGGCGGCGTCCACGATGCCCTGTGCTCGCTGGGAAGCGGGGAAGATGCCCCCTGGTCCGGAGACCGGGGCGCGCAGCGCGGTGGAGACGGCGGTGGCGACCTGCTCCGGCACCTGCATGCCGGCCGGTGCGTCGAGGTGGACCCAGCCGTCGCCGAGCGCGGGGAAGAGCCCTCGTACCCGAGCGACGTCGAACGCCATGCCACACACCGTACGTATGAAGGCAAACACGGTGTCGGCCAGCCCCCACCCGGATAACCCTCCACAGATGAAAGAGGCCAGGATGGAGACCATGAACCAGGAGCAGCCCGTCGTCATCGTCGGCGGCCAGGACGGCGACATCACCGACATGGTCGAGCAGCCGGCGAAGGTCATGCGGATCGGCACGATGATCAAGCAACTGCTTGAGGAGGTCAGGGCGGCACCTCTGGACGAGGCGAGCCGCATCCGACTCAAGGAGATCCACCGGCGGTCCATCGAGGAGCTCGAGGACGGCCTCGCGCCGGACCTGCGCGAGGAGCTGGAGCGCCTGTCGCTGCCGTTCACCGAGGACGGCACCCCGTCGGACGCCGAGCTGCGGATCGCGCAGGCTCAGCTCGTCGGCTGGCTGGAGGGCCTGTTCCACGGCATCCAGACGGCCTTGTTCGCCCAGCAGATGGCGGCGCGGGCGCAGCTCGAGCAGATGCGCGGACGTGCTCTTCCCGCAGGTGGGAGCGGTGAGGCGACCGACGGCGCCCCCGGCGGCAAGGGCACGGGTCAGTACCTCTAGTACGACGTGATCGAGGTCTGAGCCCGGTAATCGCACCGTGACCGACCGGTGAGCAGGCCTCGGGATGGACGCAGGTACGCTCAGTCCTCGTGCAAGCCACCCGTACGTTCGACCATCCTGAGGCACCGCCAGCCGTCAAGTCGCGCAGCTTCAAGCGCGCGTTCGCCGACGTGCGGGAGGCGTGGGACCACCGCGAACTGTGGGGTCACCTCGGCTGGCAGGACATCAAGCAGCGCTACCGCCGGTCGGTGATCGGGCCGTTGTGGATCACCATCTCGATGGCCACCACCGCGCTCGCGCTCGGTCTGCTGTACTCCGTCCTCTTCAAGGCGAACGTCCCCACGTTCCTGCCCTACGTGACGGTCGGCTTCATCGTCTGGAACTTCATCGTCGGTTGCGTCACCGAAGGCACCGACGTGTTCATCGCGAACGAGGGGCTCATCAAGCACCTCCCCGCGCCGATCTCGGTGCACGTGATGCGCATGGTGTGGCGCCAGGTGCTGTTCCTCGCGCACAACCTCGTGGTCTACCTGGTGGTGCTGGGCATCTTCTTCACGGCGCTCGACCACCCGTACACGATCACCCAGGGCGGGCCGGAACACCCCGGTCTGAGCTGGACCATCGTGTTCGCGATCCCCGGCTTCGTGCTGCTCGCGGTGAACGCGGTGTGGGTCGCGCTGCTGTTCGGCGTCATCAGCACCCGCTTCCGCGACATTCCGCCGGTGGTGCACAGCTTCATCAACCTGGTGTTCTTCATGACGCCGATCGTCTGGGACGCGGGTGTGCTGCAGAGCCTCGCCGGTGGCGACTCGAAGTGGCGCGTGCTCATCGCCGAGCTCAACCCCGTGTTCCACTTCGTGGAGATCGTCCGGGCGCCGCTGCTCGGCCACGCGGTGGACTGGCACCACTGGGCGGTCGTCGGCGGGTTCACCGTCTTCGGCTGGCTGCTCGCGCTGGTGATCCTGCGCAACTACCGCGCCCGCGTTTCCTACTGGGTCTGAGAAGGAGGTCGACGAGAACCATGGTCAGCATCGACGTCTGGAACGCATCGGTCGACTTCCCGATCTTCGACGCGAAGTCGAGGTCGCTGAAGAAGCTCGCGCTCGGCAAGGTCGGCGGCAAGATCGGCTCAGAGGGCCGGGTGCCGATCATCGAGGCGCTGCACGACATCTCGCTCTCGCTCAAGGACGGCGACCGCGTCGGCCTGGTGGGCCACAACGGCGCCGGCAAGTCGACGTTGCTGCGCCTGCTGGCGGGCATCTACGAGCCGACCCGCGGCCACTCGCGCATCGTCGGCAAGGTGGCGCCGGTCTTCGACCTCGGCGTCGGCATGGACCCGGAGATCTCCGGGTACGAGAACATCATGATCCGGGGCCTGTTCCTCGGCATGACCCGCAAGCAGATGGAGTCCCGCGTCGACGACATCGCGGAGTTCACCGAGCTCGGTGACTACCTGCAGATGCCGCTGCGCACGTACTCCACCGGCATGCGCGTCCGGCTCGCGCTGGGCGTCGTCACGTCGATCAACCCCGAGATCCTCCTGCTGGACGAGGGCATCGGCGCGGTCGACGCGGCGTTCATGGCGAAGGCGCGCGACCGGCTCAAGGACCTGGTGGCCCGCTCCGGTCTGCTGGTGTTCGCGAACCACTCCGACGAGTTCCTGGCGGAGTTCTGCGACAGCGCGATCTGGATGGACGAAGGCCACGTCAAGATGCACGGGGACTTGCGCGAGGTGCTCACCGCGTACAAGGGCTACGACCCGTTCGAGCGGATGCACCAGCACGAGGAGACCCCCGTCCTCAGCGGAAATGGTGGCGAGTAAATCGTGAACCTCGAGGCACTGCCCAAGGGCTCGGTGGTCGCGGTGGTGGTCACCCGCCACCGGCGCGAGCTCCTGGCCGAGTCGCTGAAGGCGCTGGCCACCCAGACCCGCGTTCCCGACCACCTGGTCGTCGTCGACAACGGTCCCGACCAGCCGGTCGACGACCTCGTCGAGCAGTGCCCGATCCCCACGACCTACCTGCCCTCGCACCGCAACCTCGGTGGCGCCGGCGGTTTCGCGCTCGGCATCCTGCACGCCCTCTCGCTCGGTGCGGACTGGGTGTGGCTCGCCGACGACGACGGCCGCCCCGCCGACGAGAACGTGCTGGCCGTGCTGCTCGAAGAGGCAGACCGGCGCAACCTCGCGGAGATCTCGCCGGTCGTCACGAACATCGACAGCCCGGACAAGCTCGCGTTCCCGTTGCGCCGCGGCCTCACGTGGAAGCGCTCGGCGGCCGACCTCGGCACGGACTTCCTGCCTGGCATCGCCTCGCTGTTCAACGGCGCGCTGTTCCGCGCGTCCACGCTCGACGTCGTCGGCGTGCCGGACTACCGGCTGTTCTTCCGCGGCGACGAGGTGGAGGTCCACCGCCGGCTCGTGCGCTCCGGCCTGCCGTTCGGCACGTCGCTGCGGGTCGCGTACGTGCACCCGGACGGCTCCGACGAGTTCAAGCCGATGCTGGGCGGCAGGTTCCACGCCCAGGACCCGGAGAACCCGATCAAGCGCTACTACACCTACCGCAACCGCGGCTACCTGCTGTCGCAGCCGGGCATGCGGAAGCTGGGCGCGCTCGAGGTGTTCCGGTTCGGCCTGTACTTCCTCGGCGTGAAGCGCGACCCGAAGGCGTTCGTCGAGTGGCTGAAGCTCGTGCGCCAGGGTCAGCGGGAGCGCTTCTTCCGCAAGTGATCTGCTGAGGGCGGAACCGCTGCCAGCGAAACCCGCCCTCCAGCAGCTCCCACTCGCGGTTTGCTGAACCGCATGAGCAAACTCGTGCTGTTCCTCGCCGCAAACCCCAACCCGATCACCCTCACGGTCACGAACGAGACGCGGGACGACCTCGCGCCGCGGCTGACCCAGATCGTCCGCAACGGCCACACGCAGCCGATCGCGGGCCCGGACGGTCGTGAGTACGTCGTGAACTTCTCCAACGTCGTCGTCGCGCACTTCGAGTAGTCGCTCGCGCACCGGACGTGATCGGAGTAAGACGTGATGAGTGATTTCGCGACGCAGACTTCTCTCATTGGCGGGCGCGTCCGCATTGCTCGCGGCGTGCGGTTCGAACACCGGCAGGGGCGGCAACGGCCAGGGCCTGAAGCAGTGGTACCACGCCTACGGCGAGCCCGGCGTGCAGCAGGCCGTGGAGAGGTATGCCAAGGCGTACCCCAAGATCCCGATCGACGTGCAGTGGAACCCCGGCGACTACGACTCCAAGCTCGCGACGAGCCTGCTGTCCGACGGCGGACCGGACGTCTTCGAGTCCACCCTGCAGATCAGCTCGGTCAGGGCGAATCAGGTCGTGCCGCTCGACGACGTGTTCGGCGACGCGAAGAGCGACTTCGCCGAGTCGATTCTCGCGACGCACACCGTCGACGGGAAGGTCTACGGGGTTCCGCAGGCCGTTGACATGCAGATGTTGTTCTACCGCAAGAGCTTGCTCGCTCAGGCCGGAGTGCAGCCGCCGTCCACAGTGGATGAGCTGATCGACGCGGCGCGGCGACTGACCCGCGACGGGGTCAAGGGGTTGTTCGCCGGCAACGACGGTGGCGGCGGGGTGCTGGGCGGGCCCGCGCTGTGGTCGGCCGGGCTCGACTACGTGCGGGACCACCAGGTCGGGTTCGACGATCCCCTTGCGGCACAGGCGATCAGCAAGCTGCGCGAGTTGTACGGCAGCGGTGGTCTGCTGCTCGGCGCGGTGAAGGACTGGGCGGAGCCGGACGCGTTCACCCAGGGCCTGGTGGCCATGCAGTGGACCGGGTTGTGGGCGGTTCCGGCCGTGCAGAAGGCGTTGGGTGACGACTTCGGAGTGCTGCCGTTCCCGAAGCTCGGCAGTAGTGGCAGTCCGAGTGTGCCGGTCGGCGCGTTCGGGGCGATGGTCAACGCCAAGTCGAAGCGGGTCGACGAGGCGAAGGAGTTCGTGCGCTGGCTGTGGGTCGAGCGGACCGACTACCAGGAGGACTTCAACCTGAGCTACGGCTTCCACATCCCGCCGCGCAAGAGCATCTCCGCGAAGGCGTCGAAGCTGACGACCGGTGCGGCCGCCGACGCCGTGAAGTTCGTGCGGGACAACGCGAAGGCGTCCAACCCACCGGACTGGACGTCGGTGATGCGGACGGCGTTCAACGACGCCGTGTCGCGGGTCGTCCGGGACGGCGCTCCTGCCGACCAGGAGCTGCGCGGCGCCGCCGGGAAGGTGCGGGACGAGCTGAAGCGCCTGTACGGATGAAGCACGGGCGCGCGTTCTGGCTGTTCGTCGGGCCGTTCGCGATCGGGTTGCTCGTGTTCGTCTACGTGCCGATCGGGTGGAGCCTGCTGCTGTCGTTCTTCGAGGCGCGCAACACGGTGACGCCCACCGAGTTCGTGGGACTGCGCAACTACGCGGACATGCTGACGGACCAGCCCTTCCTGTCGAGCCTGGGGACGTTCAGCGTGTTCGCGGCGTTCATCGTGCCGCTGACGTTCGTGCTCGCGCTGGCACTGGCGTTGCTGGTCAACCAGATCAGCTTCCTGCAGGGGTTCTTCCGCTCGGTGTTCTTCCTGCCGACGGCGTGCTCGTACGTCGTGGCGTCACTGGTGTGGAAGCTGTCGATCTTCAACGGCGTGCGGTTCGGGCTTGCCAACACGGTGCTCGGGTGGTTCGGCGCGGAGCCGGTCGCGTGGACGGTCTCGACGTCGCCGCCCTGGTACTGGCTGGTGCTCGTGACGTTGCGGCTGTGGCTGCAGCTCGGGTTCTACCTGATCCTCTTCATCGCCGGGCTGCAGCGGATTCCGCAGCACCTCTACGAAGCCGCGTGGATCGACGGCGCCAAGCCCGGTTGGCAGACGTTGCGGTACATCACGTTGCCACAGCTGCGAACCACGTCGGTGGCTGTCGTGCTGTTGCTGCTCATCGCGGCGTATCAGGCGTTCGACGAGTTCTACAACGTGCTCGGCACCGACCGCGGCTACCCGCCGTTCGCGCGACCGCCGTTGATCTACCTCTACTACACGGCGCTGGGCTCCGGCGGGCAGGACTTCGGGCACGGCAGCGCGGGCGCGGTGATCCTCACGCTGCTCATCGCGGGCGTGACCTTGTTGCAGGGACGGGTGATCACGCGATGAAGGCACTGCGGTACCTGGCGCTGTCGCTGGCGGCGGTGCTGTTCCTGATCCCGTTCTACCTGGTGCTGCGCAACGGTTTGGCGACTGAGCAGGAGATCACCGCGCAGTCGTGGACGTTCTGGCCGAGCGAGATCCACTGGGAGAACTTCGTCGCGTTGTTCAGCAACCCGGCCGTGCCGATGGTGCGCAGCATGGTCAACTCGTTCGTCGTCGCGGTGCTGCAGACGGTTGGCCAGCTGCTGTTGTGCGGGTTGGCGGGATACGGCCTCGCGCGGATTCCCTACCGGTACGCGAATGTCGTGCTGTACCTGGTCATCGCCACGTTGATGATCCCGGCGGCGGTGACGTTCGTGCCGACGTTCGTGGTCGTCTCGACGCTGGGCTGGGTGTCCGACCTGCGCGGGCTGGTGATCCCCGGGCTGTTCAGCGGGTTCACCACGTTCCTGTTCCGGCAGTACTTCCTGAACTTCCCGCGCGAGCTGGAGGAGGCGGCGCGGATCGACGGGCTCGGGCACTGGGGCACGTACTGGCGCGTCGTGGTGCCGAACTCGAAGGGGTTCTTCGCCGCCCTGGGTGTGATCGCGTTCGTGACGTCGTGGAACCAGTTCCTGTGGCCGTTGGTGATCGCACAGGATCAGGACTCGTGGACCGTGCAGGTCGCGCTGTCCACGTTCCTCACGGCTCAGTCGATCGACGTGGTGCAGCTGTTCCTGGCCGCTGCCGTCTCGATCATGCCGCTGGTCGTCGTGTTCGTGGCGCTGCAACGGTTCCTGGTGCGCGGCGTGACGGAGACCGGCATCAAGGACTGAGGAGAAGGACCGACCGAGTCAGGACCGGCCGAGCAGCTGCTCTTCCGCACTGGTGACGCGCTCGTCGAGCCTTGCGCGCATGTCTTCCATCTCGCAGCGCAACAACGCGATTTCCTCCACCGTGGTGCGCACCTCTTCCTCGAGGTGACCCACCTCGCTGGAGAGCTGCAGCACGACGAAGAGCAGCACGAACGCAGCGCTGGCGAGCACGAAGTTCGCGGCGAGCTGGAAGCCGACCAGATCGGAGAGCAACGTCGCCAGGCCGGGGATCACGCCCAGCGCGACCACACCCAGGCTGACGAGCAGCCACATCGCCGCGTACTTCTCACGAAGCTTTCGACGCCGGAGCATTTCGATCACGACGATGAACACGAACGCCGCGATCAGCACCGCGAACAACTGGAACTCGTTCACTGCGAACCCCTCAGGCGGCTTCGATGACGTTGGTCTTGGGCTTGCGCCGCACGATGGCGAGCACCAGTGCCAGCGTGGCCCGCATCAGGTAGACCGCGGACTTCACCGGGGACGTGGAGGGCGTGCCGCCTGCCCGCATCCGCATCGCCACAGGTACCTGCGTGATCTTCAGGTCGGCCCGCACGGCCATGACCAGCGACTCCAGCGTGTCACCGAGGTACTCCGCCGGGTAGTGCTGGGCGAAGAGCCGCACCGCGCGAGGACCCGCTGCCTTGAAGCCGGACGTCACGTCGGTGAGCTTCTGCCCCGACAGTGCCGACAGCACGATGGCGAACACCGTCATCGCCCACTTGCGCGGGCCACGGGCCTTGTAGTCGCCCTTGCCGGCGAAGCGCGCACCGATCACGAGGTCGGCTTCGTCCAGCTTGCGGAGCAGATCCGGCACCTCGGCCGGGTTGTGCTGTCCGTCCGCGTCGACCTGCACGACGACCTCGTAGTCGTTGCGCACCGCGTAGCGGAAGCCCGTGCGCATCGCACCGCCCACACCGAGGTTCACGGCGAGCCGCGCCACCTGGGCGCCGCTCTCCCGCGCGCGCATGGCGGTGCGGTCGGACGAGCCGTCGTCGACGACGAGCACGCCGACGCCGGGCAGGGTTGCCTTCACTTCGGCGATGATCTTTTCGATGTTCTGCTCTTCATTGAGAGCCGGCAGAACGATCAGCACTCGCCGGTAGTCGACCGAGTCAGACACGGGCATCAGCTTAACCAGTCCCGAACGTGCTACTTGAGTCAGCCTGACGAACCGGTCACCAGCGCAGGGAAACGTCCACTGCGGACACGATGACCAGGCCAAACACGCTCCGTGACATGCCGTAACCGGGTACTAGAACGGCACCACGACCGGGGCTGTGCCCGGTCGCGGTGCCGTCGAGAAGCAGGTGTCAGCGCTGGGCTTCGAACACCTTGCGCCACGCCTCGGTCGAGGTCAGCTCCGGCAGCGCGGCCCGGTAGACCCGCTTGAGCTGGTCCCACTCCTGACCGAGCCGGCGGTAGTTGCGAGCCGCACGCTTGGCCAGCGCGCGGAACTCCTTCGGGTCGCGCTTGTAGAACGCCACCGCCGTGCCGTCCGCGGTGGAGACGGTCGCGCTGTCCAGGTTGCCGAGCAGGAACCACCTGGCGCTCAACGCCGGCACGTTCATCTGCGGGCGGCCCGCCGCGTCCGGGGCGGGCTTGCGGGCGTTGTGCAGCAACGACTTGGCCGCACGCTTCGCCGTGGTGATCTTCGACGTCGACGGCTGCAGCATCGCCTCCGCGCGGACCTGGTCGAACGTCGGTGGCGGGAACTCGCGAGCCGACGGCAGGGTCTGCGCGTCGGAGTACTCGGCCCGCAGCCTGCGCACCTCGGGGAGTGCGGTGCGCAGTGAGTCGAAGAGGAGCGACGGTCCGGCGAGGAAGTCCTCGATCGCCTTCTGCTGCAACATGACCGTCGAGTACTCCATCGACAGCAGGTGCCGCAGCGACAGCTTCAGGCCGTGCTTGACGATGTTCTTCTTCACGTCGTACGGGCTGTGCAGCGCGGCGAGGATCAGTCGGTTGCGCGTGTGGAAGTACGCCTGCCAGTCCGTCGAGTCGTTCTTGTCCGTCCACGGCATGTGCCACACCGCGGAGCCCGGCAGCGACACCGTCGGGAAGCCGTGTTCCAGCGCCCGGAGCGAGTACTCGGCGTCGTCCCACTTGATGAAGAGCGGCAACGGGTAACCGCTGCGGCGTACGACCTCACGCGGGAACAGGCACATCCACCAGCCGTTGTAGGTGGCGTTGACCCGCGGGTGCAGTTCCTTCGTCTCCCGCAGCGAGTCGGTCGCGAAGTTGTGGTCGGTCACCGCTCCCGGCGCGGCACGCCAGAAGCACGTGTTGAGGTCGACGATCTCCGCGAAGCTGTGCAGGCGTGCCCGGGAGTGCAGGTTCAGCATGTGGCTGCCGACGATCACCGGTTCGGCCGCGGCGCGCGCGAACGCGTTGGAGCGCAGCACCGCGTCCGGTTCGAGCCGGATGTCGTCGTCCATCAACATGATCTGGTCGACGTCGGTGTGCTCGATCGCCTCGAACAGGCCGCGGGTGAACCCGCCGGAGCCACCGAGGTTCTCCTGCTCGATGACCTCCAGCTTGTCGCCGAGCAGTGCCGCCGCCTCCGCGAAACCCTTGGTGTCGCGGACTTTCACGGCACCCTGGTCGGCGACGAAGACCTTGCCGAGCACGTCGAGCACGGCCTTGTCCTCGCCGAGCGCGCGCAACGCGATCACCGCGTCGACCGGGCGCATGGTCGTCATGCCGATGGCGACCTTCTGCGCGGGCAACGGCTCGCGCACGGTCCACGCCGCCTCGCGGATCTCGAGCGGCGCGTCGTCGGTGAAGACGTCGAACCAGATCCAGCCGCCGTCCTCGAACGGCTTGAGCGACACGGTGAACTCGACCTCGGCCCAGTCGGCCGCGTCGCGGACGTACTGGCCCTCGATGTGGATGATGTCGCCGGACGGGCGCGAGCGGTACACGTCGATGCGGCCGGAGCCGCGCACCGCCATCCGCAGGACGACCTCGGCGACCGTCGTCCAGCGCTTCCAGTAGGAGGCGGGGAAGGCGTTGAAGTAGGTGGCGAAGGAGACCTTCGCGGACGGGGGGACTGTTGTCCTGCGGCGGGAAGCGACGTGGCAGTGCACCGTGTCGGGCTCGTCCAGGTACAACGGCCGGACGTCCAGCGGATCTTCGTCCCTGGGCAGGATCACCCGTTGCAGCACGCAGTTCTGGTCCACAGACCTTCCCCTGTCAAGTGGTGCGGGCGGCCCGGAAGATCCGGACCGCCCGTGCAGCGCGTTGTGTGATTCAGAGGTCGTACAGCCGCGACCAGGTCTCGCGGCTGGTGAGTTGCCCCATCGCGTCCCGGTAGGAGCGCTGGACCTCCGGGGCTCTGCGGTACAGCTCGCGGAAGACCTTCGCGCCCTGCTTGGACAGGCGCACCGCGAGCTCCTTGTCCCGCCTGCGCACCCGCACGCCTTCCTGCGACGCGTCTGTCACGACCGCCGTGTTGAACAGCGAGACGTGCCACCACGCCGAGTCGCCGGCGGGAACAGCACCGGCCTCGTGCGTCGACTTGCCGAGCAGCTGGTCCACCAGGCGCTTGACGAACACCGGCGCCATCTGCTTCGGCGTCGGCGCGGCAGCGATCATCGGCAGGCTGCCAGGCCGGAAACCGGGGATCTCCGACGCCGGGTGCTTCACGGTCTCCGGGTACTCGGCACGCAGCTTGCGGATGTCCGCCGCCGCCTGCACACCGCCGTCAGCCAGGAAGTCCGGGCCCTTGAGGAAGTCCTCGATCGCCTTGAGCTGGGTGGCAGCGAGGCCGTACTGCATGCCCAGGATGTACGTGGCGAACTGCTTGGCCATGCCGCGCACGACCATCTTCGGGTTGAACGCGCCGTGCAGCGCGGAGGTGATCAGGGCGTTGCGCAGGTTGAAGTACCTGTGCCAGTCGTCCCAGTCCTTCCAGTGGAAGTCCGCGTGCCACACACCGGCGCCGGGCAGCGACACGGTGGCGAAGCCGTGCGCACGTGCGCGGTAGCCGTACTCGATGTCGTCCCACTGGAAGAACAGCGGCAGCGGGTAGCCGACCGCCTTCACGATCTCCGACGGGATGAGGCACGACCACCAGCCGTTGTAGCCGGCGTCGACGCGCTTGTCCTGGACGTTGCGCTTGCCCGTCTCCTCGTCGTACCCGGTGAGGTCGGCGTTGAACAGCGCGCCGTCCACGACCTGGCCCGGGTTGAGGGTGTCGAGGTTCGCGTACTCGGCACCGACGTGCAGGAAGTTCGGGTGCAGCAGGTAGAGCATCTGACCACCGACGATCGTCGGATTGGTCGTGCGGTTCGCGAACGCGGTGAGCCTGATGACGATCTCCGGCTCGCACAGCACGTCGTCGTCCATGAACAGGACGTTGGCGTGCTCCGCGTGGTCGACCTCGGTGACCTCGTAGAGGCCGCGCGTGAAGCCGCCGGCACCACCGAGGTTCGGCTGGCGGATGTAGCGCAGCTTGTCCCCGAGCGCGGCCGAGACCTCGGCGAACCGCTCACGCGACTCGACCGCGTCCGTGCCCTGGTCGACGACGTAGATCGTGTCGACGAGTTGCAGCGGCTCCGGGTCGGAGGCGAGGGCGGCCATCGTGTTGAGGCAGTCGTCGACGCGGTTGAACGTGCAGATGACGACGGCGGTCGGCCGCACCGTCTTCGGCGGGGCGACCGTCCAGCGCACCTTCTCCACGGCGAGCGAGTCGTCCGCGGTGGTCACGTCGAACCACAGGCCACCGCCGTCGGTGAACTTGTCGATCTTCGCGGAGAGGCGCACCAGCTGCGCCTTCGCACCGGCGACCTTCTCCGCGGCGACCGTGCGGGTCTCACCCTCGGAGTCCGAGGCGACCAGCGCGATCTGGCCGGAGCCGGTGACCTCGACCTCGAGCTCCACCTCCGGGCTCACACACCACCGCTGCCAGTACGACGCGGGGAAGCGGCCGAAGTACGTGTTCATCGTGACCGTGGCGTTCGGGTGCACCACCATGCGGTGGCGCTCCCGGTCCGCGATACCCCGCTTGACCTCGGCGTACAGGTCTTCCGAGATGATCTGCGACGGTCCCGCGAACAGGCCCCGCTGTGTCAGCAGTTTCTCCGGCGCCTCGTGCTCCACGAGGTTGGACTTGCCCGGCATTGCGATTCAGTCCTCCAGCGACCCGTCCAGCGCCTGACCGGACGCCAGGTGCGGAGCGATCTTGTTGTCGAACACGCTCAGCGCCGAGCCGATCGCCATGTGCATGTCCAGGTACTTGTACGTGCCGAGGCGCCCGCCGAAGATCACGTTGCGCTCCGCGGCCTCCTGCTTGGCCAGCTCGCGGTAACGCTCCAGCTTGGCGCGGTCCTCAGCCGTGTTGATGGGGTAGTACGGCTCGTCGTCCTTCTCCGCCGCGCGGGAGAACTCCCGAACAATAACCGTCTTGTCGCTCGGGTACTCGCGCTCGGGGTGGAAGTGCCGGAACTCGTGGATGCGGGTGTACGGGACGTCCGCGTCGTTGTAGTTCATGACCGAAGTGCCCTGGAAGTCGCCGATCGGCAGGACTTCCCGCTCGAAGTCGAGCGTGCGCCAGCCGAGCCAGCCCTCGGAGTAGTCGAAGTAGCGGTCGACCGGTCCGGTGTAGACGATCGGCGTGCCGGCGGGGATCTCGTCACGCACGTCGAAGAAGTCCGTGGACAGCTTGACGTCGATGTTCGGGTGGTCCGCCATCTTCTCGAGCCACGCGGTGTAGCCGTCGACCGGCAGGCCCTCGTAGGTGTCGTTGAAGTAGCGGTTGTCGAAGTTGTAGCGCACCGGCAGGCGGCTGATGACCGCCGCGGGCAGCTCCTTCGGGTCCGTCTGCCACTGCTTCGCGGTGTAGGCCTTGATGAACGCCTCGTAGAGGGGACGGCCGACCAGCGAGATCGCCTTCTCCTCGAGGTTCTGCGCGTCCTTGGTGTCGATCTCGGACGCCTGCTCGGCGACCCACGCCTTCGCGTCCTCCGGCGACATGTAGCGCCCGACGAACTGCGAGATGAGGCCGAGACCCATCGGGAACTGGTACGCCTGACCGTCGTGCATCGCGAAGACGCGGTGCTGGTAGTTCGTGAAGGAGGTGAACTGGTTCACGTAGTCCCACACGCGCTTGTTGGACGTGTGGAAGAGGTGCGCGCCGTAGCGGTGCACCTCGATGCCTGTCTCGGGCTCAGCCTCCGAGTAGGCGTTGCCTCCGATGTGGTCGCGCCGCTCCAGCACCAGCACCCGCTTGTTCAGCTGGGACGCGGTGCGCTCGGCGACCGTGAGGCCGAAGAACCCGGAACCGACGACAATCAGGTCATAACCTGCGAAGCTCACGCCCACGAGGGTAACGCCGCCGCTTACCTGCGCTGCCAGCCACCCCCGGCCCGCGGGGCCACCTCGGGTGAAACGCAACCCCTCGATCGGCTGACCGTAGACTTCCGTCGGTTTCGCACCTTTGCTCGGGCAACGCGGCCGTACGCGCCTGTTCAGGACCGCCGGGCCCCCTTCACACAGGCGATATCACTGTGAGGTAGCAGGACGATGAGTTGGTTCGAGGCAATACCTGCCGCGCTCGTGGCCGCGGCCTGGTTGATCGGCCCCGGTGTGGCACTGGCGTACGCACTGGGTCTGCGCGGCCTCGGCGCGTGGGGGCTGGGGCCCACGCTGAGCGTTCTGCTGATCTCCTTCTCCGCCGTCCTCGCGCAGAAGGCCGGCGTGAAGTGGGCGGTGCTGCCGGTTCTCGTCATCACCGCGGTCACGTGTCTGCTCGCGGTGGCGCTGTCGTTCCTGTTCCGCCGGATCGCACCGCCGCGCAGCAACGACCCGATCCGCACCCAGTGGGTCGCCGCCGCGGCCGTGGTGCCCGCCGTGCTGATCGGCGCGTACGTGGCGATCCGCGGCATGGGGGCGCCCGACCAGCTCAACCAGACCTTCGACGCGATCTACCACTACAGCGCGGTCAACTACATCCTCGAGTCCGGCTCCGCCTCGTCGCTGACCCTGGCGCCGCTCGGCAACCCGGCCCTCCCCACCGGCTTCTACCCCGGTGCGTGGCACGGCGTGACGTCCCTGGTCGTGCTGAGCACCGGCACGTCCATCGCGGTGGCCGCGAACGTGGTGGCCTGGGCCATCGCCGCGGTGGTCTGGCCGCTGAGCATGCTGCTGCTGGTCCGCCAGCTCGTCGGCAGGAACACGGCGGCCATCGCCATCACGCCGGTGCTGGCCGTCACGTTCACCGCGTTCCCGTGGGCCCTGCTCGGTTTCGGCGTGCTGTGGCCGAACCTGCTCGGACTCGCGCTGGTCCCCGCCGGCCTCGGCGCCGTGCTGGCCGCGACGTCGCTGGCCAAGGAGGACATCCTCGGCCGCCGCAGGTCGCTGACGATGGCGGCGCTCGTGCTCGTCGGCACCGGTTTCGCCCACCCGAACGCGCTGTTCAGCCTCGCGGTGCTGGCGCTCTTCCCGTTCCTGATCGCGCTCTTCCGCTGGGGTCGCAAGCTGCACGGCGACGGCAGGACGTGGCAGGGCGTCGGGCTCGTCGGCGGCACGCTCGCGGTGTTGTTCGGTCTCTGGGTCGTCGTGTCCCGCCTGCCCGCGTTCAAGCCGGTGCGGGAGATGTACTGGCCGCCGTTCGAGACCCCGTCCAGGGCGGTCGGCGAGGCGCTGCTGAACTCCCCGAACGGCAAGCCGGCCCTCTGGGCGTTGTCGATCCTCACCATCGTCGGGCTGGTGCTCGCCTGGCGGCTGAAGGAACACCGCTGGCTGGTCGGGGCGTTCGCCGCCGTGACGTTCCTGTACACGCTCGCCGCGGCGATCAACCGGCCGGACACCAGGAAGTTCACCGGCGTTTGGTACAACGACTCGTTCCGCATCGCGGCCATCGCGCCGATCGTCGCGGTACCGCTCGCGGTCATCGGGGTGCTGTTCATCACGGCGAAGATCGCGGAACGCGCGCCCCTGCTGGCCAAGGCGCCGGCACTGCTCCGCACGCCGACCGCGCTGGCGATCATCGTGCTGGTAGCGCTGCTGCCGCTGAGCCGCGGTTACTACGCGGGCACGAACATCACCACGGTGCGCGGTTCCTACCTCGACACCAACCCGGAGACCGGGGTGCTGGTCGACCAGTCCGAGCTGGCGTTCCTCGGCAAGCTCGACCAGGTGCTGCCCAAGGACGCGGTCGTGGTGAACGACCCGTGGGACGGCTCGGCCGTCATGCTCGCCGACATCCGCCGCAAGGCCGTGTTCCCGCACGCCGACCTCCCGTGGGGCGACGACCAGCGGTACCTCGCGGAGCACCTCGCCGACGCGGCGACGGACCCGAAGGTGTGCGCGGCGGCCGACCGGCTGGGTGCGGACTACATGTTGCTCGCGAACAAGACGTTCTGGCCGTGGGACAACCGCCGCAAGCGGTACCCCGGCATCACGGACCCGACCACGCCCGGTGCGTTCGAGCTGGTCGCGTCCAGCGGCACGATCAAGCTCTACAAGCTCGACAGGTGCGGCTCGGCCTCACCGAGCCGGTAGCGGCTCGCACGACAAAAGCCCGGTCTCGCGAAACGCGGGACCGGGCTTTTTCACGCAGTCGATCAGGCCAGTGCGGCGCGCTCCTTGAGCGGCTCCCACCAGCTGCGGTTGTCGCGGTACCACGCGACGGTGCGGGCCAGGCCCTCCTCGAACGGCACGCGCGGGGCGTAGCCGAGCTCGGTGGAGATCTTGGTGATGTCGACCGAGTAGCGGCGGTCGTGACCCTTGCGGTCGGTGACCTGCTCGACCGAGGACCAGTCGGCGCCCATCGCGGCCAGCAGCTTCTCGGTCAGCTCGCGGTTGGTCAGCTCGGTGCCGCCACCGATGTTGTAGACCTCACCCGCGCGGCCGCCCTCGACGACGAGCTGGATGCCGTGGCAGTGGTCGTCGACGTGCAGCCAGTCGCGCACGTTCAGGCCGTCGCCGTAGAGCGGCACCTTCTTGCCGTCCATCAGGTTCGACACGAACAGCGGGATGACCTTCTCGGGGAACTGGTACTCGCCGTAGTTGTTCGAGCAGCGCGTGATGCACACCGGCATGCCGTACGTGCGGTGGTAGGACCGCGCGATCAGGTCGGAGCTCGCCTTGGCCGACGAGTACGGCGAGTTCGGCTCCAGCGGCTGCTCCTCGGTCCAGGAGCCCGACTCGATCGAGCCGTACACCTCGTCCGTGGAGATGTGGATGAACTTGCCGACCTCGGCCTCCAGCGCGCCCTGCAGCAGCGTCTGGGTGCCGAGCACGTTGGTCACCACGAACTCGGCGGCACCGGAGATGGACCGGTCCACGTGCGACTCGGCGGCGAAGTGCACCACCACGTCGGTGCCGGCCATCAGCTTGCCGACCAGCTCCGCGTCGCAGATGTCGCCGCGGACGAACTGCAGCCGGGGGCTGTCGGCCACCGGTGCGAGGTTGGCCTCGTTGCCCGCGTAGGTCAGCTTGTCCAGCACGACGACCTCGGCGTCGGCGAACGCCGGGTAGGCGCCTCCGACGAGCTGCCGCACGTAGTGGGATCCGATGAACCCCGCGCCACCAGTTACCAGAACCCGCATCGTATTCCTCGTCGCACCTGTCGGTTGAGCAGTCGATTTGTTCACTTGGCGGCGGCGCCCGACGAGCGGGCGACCTCCATCACGTACTGGCCGTAGCCGGACTTGGCCAGCTTCTCGCCGAGGGCGTAGCACGCGTCGGCGTCGATGAAGCCCATCCGCAGCGCGATCTCCTCGAGACAGGCGATCCGGATCCCCTGCCGGTGCTCGAGCACCTGGACGTACTGGCCGGCCTCGAGCATCGAGTCGTGCGTGCCGGTGTCGAGCCAGGCGAACCCGCGCCCGAGGTCGACCAGCTTCGCGTTGCCCTGCTTGAGGTAGACCATGTTGACGTCGGTGATCTCCAGCTCGCCGCGAGCGGACGGCTCGAGTCCGCGGGCGATCTCCACGACCTGGTTGTCGTAGAAGTAGAGACCGGTGATGGCCTTGTTGGACTTCGGCAGCGCGGGCTTCTCCTCGATCGAGATGAGGTTGCCCTGCGCGTCCACCTCGCCCACGCCGTAGCGCTCCGGGTCCTTGACCGGGTAGCCGAACAGCACGCAGCCGTCGATCCCGCTCGCGTGCTGCTGCAGCACCTTGGCGAAGCCCTGGCCGTGGAAGATGTTGTCGCCGAGCACGAGCGCCACGTCCTGGTCGCCGATGAAGTCGGCACCGATGACGAACGCCTCGGCGAGGCCGTTGGGCTGCGGCTGCTCCGCGTACTCCAGCCGGAGGCCGAACTGCGAACCGTCGCCGAACAGGCGCTGGAAGTTCGGCAGGTCGGTCGGCGTCGAGATGATCAAGATTTCCTTGATGCCCGCGAGCATCAACACCGACAGCGGGTAGTAGACCATCGGCTTGTCGTAGACCGGCAGCAGCTGCTTGGACACGGCCTGCGTGATCGGGTGCAGCCGGGTACCGCTGCCGCCGGCGAGAATGATCCCTCTCATCGTCGCGCGTTCTTCCCATCCGGTTGGCAATAGGGGCACTCGTCGAGCGCGTACAAAGAAGCCTTCCGGCGGCGCGTCGTCACACGCTGTTGGCGCGGAGCTTCTCGTAGTAGGCGAGACAGTCCTCGTACCGGGGGAGAATACCGGCCGTCTCGGCCTCGGCGAGGGTCGGGGCGGCGAGGTCCTTCTCGGAAAGCACCTGCTCAAGATCAGTGGGCCAGGGCAGTGCGAGCGCCTCGTCCAGCGGGTTGATGCCGTGTTCCGCGCTCGGGTTGTACGCCTCACCGCACAGGTAGCTCATGACGGTGTCGTCCTCGAGAGCGACGAACGAGTGCCCCAGACCCTCGGACACGAACAGCGCGCGGCACTCCGTCGAGTCCAGCCGGACCGCGTCCCACTGGCCGAAGGTCGGTGAGCCCACCCGGATGTCGACCACGACGTCCAGCAGCGAGCCGCGCGGGCAGTAGATGTACTTCGCCTGGCTCGGCGGCACGTCGGCGAAGTGCACGCCGCGGATGGTGCCCTTGCTGGAGATGGAGTGGTTGGTCTGGGCAACCCGCATCGAGCGGCCAGTCGCCTCGATCAGCGCCTGCTCCTGGTAGGGGCTGGCGAACATGCCGCGGTTGTCGCCGAAGGTCCGCGGCACGAACTCGTACGCGCCGGCGATGGTCAGCTCACGAATTTGCACGATCGCAGAGGATAGCGGCGTGAGCTGGGCCCCATCCTCACGGACTCGGCCGGGGCGAGGTAAGGCATCATGGCCGCGTACCCGATGAGGAGATCGCCAGCACCATGACGATGATCGACATCATGTTGCCGTACTACGGCGACGTCGCGCTCATGCAGGCCGCCGTGCAGAGCGTGCGGTCGCAGACGGACGCGGGCTGGCGACTGACGGTGGTCGACGACACGGCGCATCCCGAGGTGCCCGGCTGGTTCGAGTCGCTGGGCGACGACCGGATCCGCTACTTCCGCAACGAGCGCAACCTCGGTGTCACGGGGAACTTCAACCGGTGCCTCGACCTCGCCGAGCACGAGCTGATCACGATGCTCGGCGCGGACGACCTGCTGCTGCCCAACTACGTCGGCACCGTGCTGGCCGCCTACCGGGCGCACCCCGGCGTCGGCATGATCCAACCCGGTGTGACGGTGATCGACGAGCACGGCCGGCCGCTGAGAACCCTCACCGACGAGGTCAAGAAGAGACTGTATGCGCCGAAGGTGAGCGGTCGGCTGTTGATGAGCGGTGAAGAGCTGGCGGTGAGCCTGCTGCGCGGCATCTGGCTGTACTTCCCGTCGATCGCCTGGCGGACCGACGCGATCAAGGCGGTCGGCTTCCGCGCCGACCTGCGCACCACTCAGGACGTCGCGCTGGAGCTGGAGCTCGTCGAGCGCGGCGAGCAGATGCTCGTGGACAGCACCGTCTGCTTCCAGTACCGGCGGCACCGCGAGAGCGTCTCGTCGAAGATGGCGCTGGACGGCGACCGCTTCACCGAGGAACGCGCGGTGTTCCTCGCGGCGGCCGGCCGGATGAAGGCCAGGGGCTGGCTGCGCGCCGAGCGGGCCGCACGCCACCACTGCTCGTCCCGGCTGCACGCGTTGAGCCTGCTGCCGACGGCGGTGCTGGGTGGTCAGCGCGAGGTCGCCCAGGCACTGACCAAGCACGCCTTCGGCACCCAGCGGGAAAAGACCCAGCGGCAAGGGTGAGGCTCGCTCAGGACCCCGCGAGCGCGCTGCCGGCGGGCAGGTAGTCCGCGCTGGTCCTGCCCCTCAAGCCGTCCCGCAGGCCGTGCCACATCGCGCGCAGCCGGGCGCCGCGCGGCTTCTCGTACAGAGCCGTCAGCAGCACCCAGCGCGCCATGATGAGCACGGACGCCAGGCACCACACCGGTGACTGACGCAGGTTCTCCTTCACCAGCAGCACGCCGTTGCGGATCACCCAGTACAGCCGCCACCTCGGGTGGTGGGAGACCCGGACGTGCCCGATCAGGAACCGGTGCTCGCGGACGTCGCCGAGCGAGTGCGGCAGCTTGATCCGCTTGTCCTGCACGATCCGCATCCCGGTGCGCCGCAGCTTCAGGCAGAAGTCCTGGTCGACGCAGTCCACGAAGAAGTCCTCGCGGAACCCGCCCACCTGGTCGAGCAGCGAGCGCCGCACCACCATGCCGGAGGTGATGACGGCGTCCCGGTCGGCGACCTCGGACCGCAGCACCGTGCGCGGGTCGATGTAGGACTGGCGCACGGCGTCCCAGGGAGCCGGAGCCGCGGCACCGATGGTCGGGTCGGCCAGGTACGCGGCCAGCTGGCCGACCATTTCCCCGGACAGCACCGAGTCCTGGTCGAGCAGCAGCACCGCGTCGGATCCGGGGGCCATCTCGCGCATGCCCAGGTTGAGCGCGCCCGCGAGACCGAGGTTGCCCTCCGGGCGGAGCACCCGGACCCCTTCCGGCAGCTCGCCGCTGAGCAGTTCCGCACCGCCAGGGGTGTTGTCCACCACCAGCACCTCGACGCAGGACGCCCGTGCGGCCTCGACGACGGCCAGCAGCCGCTCGTCCGGGTGGTAGGCCGTCGCGATCGCCGTGATCTTGTCGGTCATCGGGTGGTTCGCTCCCTGGGTTCGGCGAGCGCCGGCGCCGACGCGTCGTCCGGGGGTGGCTGGTTGTGGCCCGTCGCCCGCAGCAGGACGACGGCCATGACGATCATGAGGGTCGCCGGGCCCACCGACGTGGCGAGCACCGCGGCGAGGATCGGGTCGACCGGCAGCACGAACGTCACCGTCATGGCCGCCGCGCCCGTCAGGAACGCGACCAGCACCATCCGGTGCTTGCCGAGGGCGATCAGCGCGGGCTGCGTGACGTTCGCCGCCATGAGGAAGACGGTGCCGATGCCGAGCGCGGCCAAGGTCGCGTTGGACAGGCTCGCGGTCTCGGGGGCGACGAGGGCGAGCATCCACGGCCCCGCGGTGGCCAGCAGCACGATGCCGAGCAGGCCCAGCACCACGCACAGCACGACGGTGCGAACGGTCTGCGCACGCACCCCCCTCCGGTCACCACGGGCCGCGGTCGCGGTCAGTCGCGGCAGGAGCGTGGTCTGGAGCGGGACGAACGCGAGCATCGGCAACCGGGTCACGGTGAGGGCCCCGGCGATCGCCGTCGCGAGCGCGGCCTCCACCTTGGCGCCGACCACCACCGCAGGCAGGTTGACCACCGCCTGGTAGGTGAGACTGGCGACGACCAGCAGGAACAAGCCGCTGGAGAGGCCGAGCCACGTCCGGCCCGTGCCTTCGGTCGCTGGCGCGGTCGGCGGCACCCGGCGCACGGCGGCAGCGGCGGCGCCGGTCCGCCACAGCACTCCGACGCCGAGCAGCGCGGCGAAGGCCTGGCCGAGGACGAAGGCCAGCCCGAACAGCCACGGGGAGTCGGCCCCGAGCAGCCACAGCGCGACCAACGGCACCACCCGCGCCAAGCCCTCGACGGCGAGCGTCGCCGCGTACAGGCCGAATCGCTCACTGCCGGCGAGAGCGCCGCGGACCGCAGAGGCACAGCACGTGGCGAGCACGCCCACGACCAGCAGGGCGAGCAGCTCCCAGTGCCCGCGCAGCGCTTCACCGACCAGCACCGGGGACAGCACGACGATCAGAGCGGAGATCAGCCCGAAGAGCACCAGGGCCTGCCGGGCCACCAGGCGGGCGGCCTGCCAGGCAGGACGGCCGAGCGCGCGTTCGCTGCTCACCGTGCGGGACATCTCCTGCTCGACGCCGGAGAACGCGCCGAGCGCGATGGTGTTGACCAAGAAGTAGAGGCTTGCCAGCGCGGCGGCGCCGGAGTCGTCCACGCCAGAGCGCGTGATCAGGGGGATGAACGCGAAACCCGAGAGAACGACCATCCCTAGTCCGAGGCCCATCAACGCCATCGGACTGCGCAGGAAACGCAGGAGGTTCATGCACCAAGGCCTATCGATCTTCGGGTGGTGGCCGACTGGCCGATTCGAGCCTAACGGACGCCGTCAGTGGCTCCTGCTCGCCTCTGTAGACTCGGCCACTCACGTGCGACGACCGTCTCTCGCGCCACCTCGTTCGCACCGTGTCGTCGATTTCGAGGAGCCTCAATACCGATGACCGAACCAGTCATCACGGCTGTCGTCACCGCGTACCACCCGGACGACCGGCTCTCGGCGGTGATCGACGCAGCACTTGTGACCTGCGCAGACGTCATCGTGGTCGACAACACGCCGATCGCGGAGACGTCGTCGGCCGAGAAGCTGGCCGACGACCGGGTCCGCGTGCTCCGGTCGGGCCGCAACGGCGGTCTCGCGGGGGCCCTCAACGACGCGGTCCGCGCGCTGCTGCCGGAGACCGAGGCGGTCCTCGTGCTCGACCAGGACTCCGTGCTCCCGGACGGGCTGGTGGCCGCGCTCGCGGCGCACCTCGCCGACCCCACCATCGGCGTCATCGCCCCGACCCCGGTCGACGCGGCGGACGGCACCACGTACGAGCGCTTCTCCCCCACCGGCACCGGGCTGGTGGACCAGGACACCGTCATCACGTCCGGCATGATCGTCCGGCGCGCGGTCCTGGACGCGGCTGGCCCGTTCCGCGACGAGTTCTTCGTCGACTGGGTCGACAACGACTTCTGCCTCAGGCTGCGCAGGGCCGGCGTGCGGATCGTGCAGGACATGGCGACCCGGCTGCCGCACTCGATCGGCGACCGGCGTGAGCACCGGGTCCTCGGTCGCACGATCAAGGTGCTGCGCTACTCGCCGTGGCGGCATTACTGGATCACCCGCAACGGGCTCGTCATGATCCGCGAGCACCTCACCCGCAACCCGCGCTGGTCGCTGATGGCCTTCCTCTACATCGGACGGCAGGCGCTGACCACCGCCGTGTTCGAGCCGGCACGGGCCAAGAACGTCAAGGCGATCCTCTGCGGCGTCCGCGACGCCGCGCTGAACCGCGTGACGCACACCTATCTGCCCGCGGGCGCGGACTACCGGTCCGGTGTGGACCGCTCGGAGGTCGGGCTGTGAAGTTCACCGCTCTCGTCACGGCGTACCACCCGGACGACCGGCTCGCGGCCGTGGTCGAGTCCGCACTGCGGACCTGCTCCGGGGTGATCGTCTCGGACAACACCCCGGCGACGGCGACGTCGTCCGCCGAGAAGCTCGACGACCCGAGGGTCACCGTGCTGCGCAACGGCAGCAACCTCGGCCTGGCCGCGGCGCTGAACTCGGCGGTCGACGAGCTGCCTGCCGACACGGACGTCGTGCTGTTCCTGGACCAGGACTCGGTGCTGCCCCCCGACCTCGTGCCGGCGCTCGCCGCCCACTTCGCCGACGCGTCGGTGGGCGTGGTCGGGCCGACGCCGTGGGACGCCACCCACGGCGAGGCCTACGAGAAGGCCGCGCAGGCGGGCCAGGGGCTCATCGACCGGCACGGCGTGATGACCTCGGGGATGCTGGTCCGGCGCGACGTCCTGACCGCGGTGGGCCGGTTCCGCGAGGACTTCTTCGTCGACTGGGTCGACTTCGACTTCTGCCTGCGGGCGCGCGACCACGGCTTCCGCGTCGTGCAGGACACCGCGGTCCTGTTGCCGCACTCGCTGGGCGACCGGCGCGAGCACAAGATCGGTCCACTGCGGACGCACGTGCTGCACTACCCGGCCTGGCGGCTCTACTGGGTCGCGCGCAACAGCACGATCCTGGCCCGCGAGCGCCGCACCAAGGACCGGAACTGGGCGCTGGGCGCCGTCCTCTACCTGGCGCGCTGGACGTTCAACACCGTGGTGTTCGAGGAGAAGCGCAAGACCCACGTGCCTGCGCTGCTCGCGGGGTTCCGCGACGGGCTGTCCGGGCGCGCCCGGCAGAAGTACGTGCCGGACGGCGCCCAGTACTCGGCCGCGCGCTGATCAGGCGGTGCGGAAGTACTCCACCGTCCGCGCCGCACCGATCTTGATGTCGACCTCCGGCACCCAGCCGAGCTCGCGCCGCGCCTTGGCCGAGTCCAGCGCGGAGGCCCGCAGGTCACCGAGCCGCGCCGGCGCGTACTCGGGCTCGTCGGGAGCCCCTGCCGCCAGCGCGACGAGGCTGTGCAGCTCCTTGTCCGAGGTCTGCCGGCCGGTGCCGATGTTGAAGCGCTGGCCGCCGCCGTTCTCGCCGGACGCCGCCACGAACGCGGCCACCACGTCCTCGACGTAGACGTAGTCGCGGGTGTTGCCGCCGTCGCCGAACAGCTTCGTCGGCTTCCCGGTCAGCAGGGCCTTGGCGAAGACCGCCACAACGCCCGCCTCGCCGTGCGGGTCCTGCCGCGGGCCGTAGACGTTCGCGAGCGCGAGGTGCGTGCACTCCAGGCCGTACAGCTGGCGGTAGGTGTTCAGGTAGATCTCGCCGGAGATCTTGCTCGCCGCGTGCGGCGACTTCGGGTTGAACGGCACGGTCTCGGAGACCGGCAGCACGTCCGGCGTGCCGTAGATCGAACCGCCCGACGACGCGAAGCAGATCTTGCGGGTGCCGGCCCTGCGCGCGGCCTCCGCGACGTTGATGGTGCCGAGGACGTTCTGCCGTGCGTCGAAGATCGGGTCGGCGACGCTCATCCGCAGGTCGATCTGCGCGGCGAGGTGGAAGATCACCTCGGGCCCGAAGTCGCTCACGACGTCGGTGAGCTCGGGGCTCGTGACGTCCAGCTGCGTGAACGAGTACCGGTCGGCGTGCGCGGAATCGGCCGGCGTGGTGCGGGCGCCGCGGCGCAGGTCGTCGACCACGCGGACCTCGTGACCCTCGCGCAACAGGCGATCGACCAGGGTGGAGCCGATGAAACCGGCGCCGCCGGTCACGAGTGCACGCATAGCCGCACAGGCTAACTATCGGTTAGAACCACCGTTCGAGGACCATCGCGACGCCGTCCTCGGCGTTCGGGCCCGTGACCTCGTCCGCCGCCGCCTTCGCGACCTCGTGCCCGTTGGCCATCGCCACGCCGTGGCCGGCCCAGGTCAGCATCTCCACGTCGTTCGGCATGTCCCCGAACGCGATCACGTGCTCGCGCTCGACGCCGAACCGTTCCGCGACGTCGGCGAGCCCGGACGCCTTCGTGACGCCGTGCACCGAGATCTCGATCAGGCCGTGGTCCGTGGAGTAGGTGAGGTCGACCTCGCCGTGCAGCACCTCGTTGATCGCGGACGCCATCTCGGCGCTGGTCAGGTTGCGGTGCCGGGCCAGCAGCTTCGTCGCGGGGAAGCCGAGCGTCTCCGCGCGGGTCAGGCCGCTGTGCGGGCCCTCCGGCCACGGGTGGGTGTAGCTGAGCTCGGCGACGAACGTTCTGTCGTCCTTCGGCGTGCCGACGAGCTCGACCGCGTACGTGCAGTCGTCCAGCACGCTGTCGATGGCGTCGACGATGTCGTGCAGCTGCATCGGGCTGAGTGTGCGCGCCCAGACGATCTCGTCGCGGCCGATGTCGTAGAGCACCGCACCGTTCGCGCACACGGCGAGCCCGTCGAGACCGGCCTCCTCGGCGATGCGCGGGATCCAGCGCGGCGGCCTGCCGGTGGCCAGCACGAACGGCACACCTGCGGCGAGCACGCGCGCGACCACCTGTGCGGTGCGTGCGCTCACGTTCTCCTGAGGGGTGAGCAGGGTTCCATCGACGTCGGAGGCGACCAGGCGCGGCTGTTCCACACCGTCATCTTGCCTCTTCAACTACCCAGTCCAAGTTCGTAGGGAGCTGAACAGCTGGTTACCGTACGTACGTGCGCGTAGGAATCGTGATTCTCCCCGAACACCGATGGTGGATCGCCGAACCCAAGTGGCGCGCGGCCGAGGAGTACGGGTTCCACCACGCGTGGACCTACGACCACCTCGGCTGGCGCTCGCTGGTCGACGGTCCGTGGTTCGGCGCGGTCCCCACCCTGACCGCGGCCGCGCTCGTCACCTCGCGCATCAGGCTCGGGACGTTCGTGGCGAGCCCGAACTTCCGCCACCCGGTGCCGTTCGCGCGGGAGCTGCTGACCATCGACGACGTGTCCGACGGACGCTTCACGCTCGGCGTCGGCGCAGGTGGGGACGGGTACGACACGGTCGTGCAGGGCGCGAAGCCGTTGCTGCCGCGCGACCGGACGGCCCGGTTCGGCGAGTTCGTCGAGCTGCTCGACCGGCTGCTCGTGCAGGACCGCACGACGTGGCACGGCGAGTTCTACTCGGCGGAGGAGGCCCGCAGCGCACCCGGTTGCGTGCAGCGGCCGCGGGTGCCGTTCGTGGTCGCGGCGAACGGCCCGAAGGCGATGGCCGTGGCGGCCAGGTTCGGCCAGGGCTGGGTCACCACCGGACCGCCCACCGAGGACCACGAGGCGTGGTGGCAGGGCGTCGCGCAGCTGTCCGAGCAGTTCACTGAGACGTTGGCCACGCAGGGCCGGACGTCGCGGGTGAACCGGTACCTGAACCTCGATTCGGCACCGGTGTACTCGCTGTCGAGCGTCGAGTGCTTCGTCGACGCCGTGGGCAGGGCGGCCGAGCTGGGCTTCACCGACGTGGTGGCGCACTGGCCCCGGCACGACGGCGTCTACCTGGGCAGCGAGCAGGTCGTGGAGGAGATCGCCGCCGACGTGCTGCCCACGCTCGACCGGCACCTGTAACGAAGCGACGCCGAAAACTAGATTTCGTCACTGTGCGCACTGTTGTGGTGATCGGTGGCGGAATCGTGGGGCTCGCGGTGGCGGCTGAGCTGGCCTCGCGCGGTGACCGCGTCACGGTGCTGGAGAAGGAGTCGCGCTGGGGCGCGCACCAGACCGGTCACAACTCGAACGTCGTGCACGCGGGGCTGTACTACAAGCCCGGTTCGTTGAAGGCCCGGATGTCCGTGGCGGGCAACGCGTCGATGGTCGCGTTCGCGCAGGAGCACGGGGTTCCGGTCGAAGTGTGCGGCAAGCTCGTGGTCGCTACTTCTGCCGATGAGCTGCCACGGCTGCATGCGTTGGCCTCGCGCGCCGAGGCGAACGGGGTGCCAGCGAAGCTGATCTCTTCGGAAGAAGCTTTGGAGTACGAGCCCGAGGTGGCCTGTGTGGCCGCGTTGCGGGTGGAGAGCACCGGGATCATCGACTACTCCGCTGTTTGCGCTGCTCTGGTGCGCTTGCTCGACGGGCACGACCTGCGGCTGCGGTCACCTGCGCTGGCGATCCGGACGGTGGGTTCACGTGTCGAGGTCGCTACGCCGCAGGGGGTGGTGCGCGGCGACGTGCTGGTCAACTGCGCGGGGCTGCAGAGCGACCGGATCGCGCGGCTGGCCGGGCTCACGCCTGCCGCCCGGATCGTGCCGTTCCGCGGGGAGTACTACGAGCTGCGGCGCACCTCGTTGGTGCGCGGGCTGATCTACCCGGTGCCGGACCCGACGCTGCCGTTCCTCGGCGTGCACCTCACCCGGATGCTCGACGGGTCGGTGCACTGCGGGCCGAACGCCGTGCTGGCGTTGCGGCGCGAGGGGTACCGGTGGCGCGACGTGTCGTTCTCGGATGTTCTGGATGTTGCCCGGTTCCCCGGCACGTGGCGGCTGGCGCGGAAGTTCGCGCGCACCGGAGCGGACGAGGTGCTGCGCTCGTTGTCGCGACGGCGGTTCGCTGCGTCGCTGGCGCGGCTGGTGCCCGCTGTGCAGGAGTCCGACCTGGTGCGGGCGGAGAGCGGTGTGCGCGCTCAGGCCATGCTGCCGGACGGGTCGCTGGTCGACGACTTCCTCATCGAGTCGGCTCCCCGTCAGGTGCACGTCCTGAACGCGCCTTCACCTGCGGCGACGAGCGCGCTGGAGATCGCGCGCCACATCGCCTCGCTCACTTGAGCCCCTGCAGTTATTTGAGAACGGTGAGGCCACCCATGAACGGCCGCATGGCCTCCGGGACCGTGACGGAGCCGTCCGCGTTCTGGTGGTTCTCCAGAATCGCGACGATCCACCGCGTGGTCGCCAGCGTGCCGTTCAGCGTGGCGGCGATCTGCGACTTGCCGTTCTCGTCCCGGTAGCGCACGTTCAGCCGGCGCGCCTGGAACGTGGTGCAGTTCGACGTCGAGGTCAGCTCGCGGTACTTCTGCTGCGTCGGCACCCACGCCTCGCAGTCGAACTTGCGGTGCGCCGACATGCCGAGGTCGCCCGTGGCCGTGTCGATGACGCGGTACGGCACCTCGATCTTGGCGAGCATCTCCTCTTCCCACGCGAGCAGCCGGGCGTGCTCGGCCTCGGCGTCCTCCGGCTTCACGTAGGAGAACATCTCGACCTTGTTGAACTGGTGCACGCGGATGATGCCGCGGGTGTCCTTGCCGTACGACCCGGCCTCGCGCCGGTAGCACGACGACCAGCCCGCGTACCGGCGCTCGCCGTCGAGGATCTCGTCCGCGTGGTAGCCCGCGAGCGGCACCTCCGACGTGCCGACGAGGTACAGGTCGTCGTTCGGCAGGTGGTAGATCTCGCTCGAGTGCGCACCGAGGAACCCGGTGCCCGCCATGATCTCCGGCCGCACCAGCGTCGGCGTGATCATGAGCTGAAAGCCGTTGGCCGTCGCCTGCTGCGCCGCCATGTTGAGCAGCGCGAGCTCGAGCTGCGCGCCGACGCCCTTGAGGAAGTAGAACCGGCTGCCACCGACCTTGGCGCCGCGCTCCATGTCGATCGCGCCGAGCCTGGTGCCCAGGTCGAGGTGGTCGAGCGGCTCGAAGTCGAACCCACGCGGCTCGCCGACCGTCTTGACGACCACGAAGTCGTCCTCGCCGCCGACCGGTGCGTCCGGGTGCACCAGGTTCGGGATCTTGGCGAGGAGCTCGTTGACCTCCGCGGCGGTGGCGTTCTGCTCGGCCTCGGCGGCCTTCACCTCGGCGGCCAGGTCCTTCGCCTTGACGAGCAGGGCGGTCTTCTCGTCGCCCTTGGCCTTGCCGACCTCCTTGCCGAGCACCTTCTGCTCGGCGCGCAGGGTGTCCGCACGGGAGATGGCGGTCCGCCGGCGCTCGTCAGCGGACAGCAGGGAGTCGACGACGCCCTCGTCCTCGCCGCGGGCGCGCTGCGAAGCGCGCACGATCTCCGGGTTCTCGCGCAACACCTTGAGGTCAATCACCCTTTAAAGGGTAGACCTGCGGTTCATCCGATTTTGACCGGGGAGTGAGGTGCGCGGTGCAGGACGACTTCCTGCCGGAGCAGGAGCAGCCGGAGCAGCGCAGGAGGAGGTACAGACCGGAGCAGATCGCGTTCGGGATGATCTTCTTCGGCGTTCTGCTGCTGCTCCTCGCCGGCAGCCACGTGCCGACGATGCTCAGGCTCATCTCCAACGAGGCCGTGCCGGGCACCTACGTCGTCGGCGAATCGATCACCTGTACCAAGGGTTCCAGCGCCTGTTTCAGCGGCAACGGCAGGTTCGTCAGCGATGACGGCACGGTCGTCCACGCTGATGTCCTCCTGCAGGGGATCCCGAAGCCGGTGCGGGCCGGGGATCGCGTCCGCGCGATCGACGTCGGCGAGCCGGGAGAGGTGTTCGTCCACGACGGCAGGACCAGCTGGCCGTACGGGTGGCCGATCGGGCTCGGCGTGGTCGGGTCGCTGCTGGCCGGCTTCGGGTCGTGGCGGCTGTGGCGCTGGTGGAAGAGCTGACGGGAGGAGTGCGGTGCTGGAGCACTGGTTCCAGAATCGGGTGGTCGCGTGGGCGGGGATCGCCGTCGGCAGCCCGCTGCTGATCTTCTCCGGACCTGCGCTCTGGAGTTCGCTGTCAGACGGCGACGACGGGAAGGGCTGGCACAACGCGTGGCCGGTCTGGGGCTGTCTGACGGGTCTGCTCCTGCTCGGGCTGGGGCTGCAGCACTTCTGGGAGAACCGCAAGCCGCGCAACGCGAAAGGACCCGGCACCACCGAGGCGCCGGGTCCCTTCGAGACAACTGACTAGCTGATGGCGACGGCCACCACGAGACCGAGCGCGACGTGCGCCGACGCGACGACGACCGAGGCGGGCGCGAAGCGGTCCGACTCGATGATCGAGCCGATGTCCAGCTTGGTCACCCACTCCAGCAGACGCACGGCGGCGACCTGCACGATGATGCCGACCAGGCCGTAGATCAGCGCGGAGAGCAGGCCCTCGTCGAGCTTGCCCACCGAGCTGGTGATGGCGATGACGACGATGAACGCCATCGAGACGAGACCGGAGGCGGTCACGATGACCGCGTTCGGGGCGCCGTTGCGGACGAGCGCGGACAGCTTGCCCGGCGTCGTCCAGTCGATCGCGTAGAAGCCGAAGACCATGAGGACGAGACCGACGACGGCGTACAGCGCGATCGCGCCGATGTTCCGACCCAGGGTCGCGCCGAAGCCAGGATCCAACGCGAGCAGCGTGGTCGTCATGTGCTGTTCCCTTTCCGAGTCTTACTCAACAATTCGATGCGGCACGAACGCCGCGCCATCGTCGGTCACCAGACCGACCGTTTCGCGGATGCCGAGGCCTGCCGACGTGTCGCCGACGACCCAGGCGCCCAATGCGGGGCGGTAGCCGTCGAAGTCCGGAAGCGGATCGAACAGCTGGTAGACGAAACCTTCTTTGCCGTACACGCCACCGGTCTGCGTTTCGTAGCCAGGAGCGACGATCTGGATGTTCGACCCCTCGCGGCCGAGCAGCGGCTTGCGCACGTACTCGGTGAGCATGCCGGGGTCGTTCAGGTAGGCCGGGAGCAGGTTGGGGTGGCCCGGGTACATCTCCCAAAGGATCGCGAGCAGCGCCTTGTTGGAGAGCAGCATCTTCCACAGCGGCTCGATCCACAGGGTGCCGGGCAGCGACTCGACGGCGTGGCGGCCGAACTGCTCCTCGACCACCCACTCCCACGGGTAGAGCTTGAACGCCGTGTTCATCGGGGCCTCTTCGAGGTCGACGAACCGGTTGAGCAGGCTGTCCCAGCCGATGTCCTCCATCGCGATGCCCACCGTGTTGAGGCCGGCCTCTGCGGCCGTCTCCTGCAGGCAGGCGGCGGTGAGGTGGTCCTCGCCGGACGGGTCGGCGCCCGACCAGCTGAAGTGCAGCTCACCGGAGGGCAGCTTGGCGCCGATCTCGGTCCAGCGTTCGACCAGGCGCTCGTGCAGCGAGTTCCACTGGTCGTCGTCCGGGAAGGCGTCGGTCTTCCAGTACCACTGGATGTACGCGGCCTCGAGCAGTGACGTGGGCGTGTCCGCGTTGTACTCGAGCAGCTTGGCCGGGCCGGACCCGTCGTAGCGCAGGTCGAAGCGGCCGTAGACGTGCGGGTCGCGGCGGCGCCACGACTCGGCGATGTGCGGCCAGACCCACTCGGGGATGCCGAAGTCCCGGTAGCGCTCGGTGAGCACCACGTTGTCGACCGCGTCGAGGCACATGGAGTGGAGCAGTTCGACGTCGGCCTCGAGCGACAGGATCTCGCTCATCTCGAACACGTAGTGCACCGACTCGTCCCAGTAGGGGCGGTCGGCGCCGTCCGCGTACTTCGCGGGCAGGCCGAAGACCAACCCCTGGTCCGAGACCGTGCGCTGCCAGTTCGGACGCGGTTGCGAGGTTTCACGACGCAACTGGGTCAGCCTCCGCTGCTGGAGGAGCCGCTGCTGACGCCGAACCCGCCGCGCTGGATGGACGTGCCCGACTTCGTGGCGACGTTCGCGCCCTTGGGGAGCGTGTAGCTGCCGCCGGTGACCTTCTGCCCGACCGCGCCCGTCCCACCGTAGTTGTATCGGTACGAGCTGCCACCGATGTAGATGAAGCCACCGCTGCTGTACCCGCCGTGGCTGCGGTAGTAGCTGTCGGAGCAGTAGTCGTCATCGACGATGACGTTGTTCTGATCCGTGCACTGCGCCGTGACGTTCTTCGGGCTGGCGGCCGCGTACCAGATCGCGACCAGCGCCACGACGCCCACGGTGACACCGCCACCGATGAGCAGGCGCTTGCGCGTCTTGCGGCGCTTCTCGAACGCGGCGGACTCGGCGGCGAACCGCTCCTGCTGCGCCTTCAGGGCGGCGGCACGAGCACGCTGCTCGGCGACCGACGGCTGGCGCGGCTGGGTCACGCCGGCCTGCTGCTGGCGCATCTTGCCCTTGACGGGCCGTTGCTGCGCCGGCGGCTGCGGCCCTGGCTGCGGTACCGGCACCTGCGGCGGCAGCTGCTGGTACGGCTGTTGTGGCTGGCCGGGCTGGCCAGGTCCTGGCACGTTGTTGTCAGTCATCACCACTCCCGCGGGCAAGGTACCGAGCGATGCGGCCGAACGATGGCCGATTGAGTGACGAGTGTCCTAATAGCAACACTCCACCCAACCCGGCGAACAGCCGTCTCACACAGCACGGGCATCATGGATGAGATGTCTCCGAGCGCCGGTTGGTTGAGTCGATCAGGTCACATCCGCGACACGCGGCTTGTGATGGTCGGTGCTTTCCTGGGCGCGCTCGTGTTGTTGATGTTGTCCGCGTTCACGTCCGTGCTGGCAGGCGGCCCGCTGAGCACCAAACGCGAACTGGTGAACGCGGCCTACCAGGCCAACACCGGCGAGTGCCTGAACTGGGAGCGCAAGGACCTCTCGGACGCGCAGAAGGTCGACTGCGGTGCCGCCCACCGCTTCGAGGTGACCGGTACCGCCGACATCACGGCCGCGTACCCGAAGGAAGCGCCGTTCCCGAACGCGGAAGCCTGGGAGAAGATCGCCGCCGAGCACTGCGCTTCCGCCGCGAAGACGTACATGTCCGACAAGCTCGACCCGGAGGGCAAGTACGGCGTCAGCACGCTGAACCCGGACGAGAAGCGCTGGACCGACGGCTACCGCCAGATCCGCTGCGGCCTGCAGGTCACCGCGCCCTCGGGAGCAGCCCTGCCGTCGTTCGGCAGCGCCAAGACCCAGGACCAGTCGAACGTCTACGACCCCGCCGTGTGCCTCGCGCTGGCCGAGGGCAACACGGTCGGCGACCCGGTGGAGTGCGCCCAGCCGCACGCGTTCGAGATCGTCGGCGTCGTCCAGCACCCGGAGGGCGAGTTCATGCCGGTGGAGAAGCAGGACTCCACCATGTCCGAGAAGTGCGCGGCCATCGCCGCGGAGTACACCGGCGGCGCCGACCTGAAGGCCAAGGGCCTGCTGGTCACCTGGGACACCCGCTCGGACAAGAGCTGGGCCGTCGGCTCCCGCAAGGCCAACTGCAAGATCGGCGCCGTCCCCCAGGGCAACAACCTGGTGGCGTGGCAGGGCAGCGTCCGCAACCCCAACGGCGCCCCGCTGACCACCGCGAACCCGCCGCAGACCACCTCGGTCAGGGCCCAGGACGAGCCCACCGGCGCCCCGCTGCACTCCGAGTCCGGCAAGCCCCCCTCGGAGTCGGGCAAGCCCTCGGACTCGGGCAAGCCGGACAAGCCGTCGTCCTCTTCCTCGCCCACGACGACCACCGAGAACCGATGACCGTCGAGATGACCAGGGCTCGCTTCGACGAGCTGGTCGAGGAGGCCCTGGACCTGGTCCCGCCGGAGTTCACGCACGCGATGAACAACGTGGTGGTGCTGGTCGAGGACCGCAACCCCGACGAGCCGTCACTGCTCGGGCTGTACCAGGGGATCGCGCTGACCGAGCGCAACACGGACTACGGCGGCGCGCTGCCCGATCACATCTTCATCTACCGCGAGGCGATCCTCGACGTCTGCGACTCGGAGGACGACGTCGTGGAGGAAGTGATCATCACCGTGGTGCACGAGATCGCCCACCACTTCGGGGTGGACGACGCCCGGCTGCACGAGCTGGGCTGGGGTTAGCTGACATCTTGTACGGGTGTCAACGAACCGCCGCCCGCTGTCCGCACGCCGACTCGGCTTGCGCACGCCCATCCGACAACGCCCTCGCCGACAGGTGAACTGGCAAACCGCGACATCCTTGGTCACCGCCGCCACCGCAGCAGGAGCCCTGATCTTCACCGGGTTGTCCCTGAGCGCGACCCGTGCTCAGGTCGCTCTGGCCGAACAGGGCCAGGTCACCGACCGGTACACGAAGGCCGTGGAACAGCTGAGCAAATCCGGTGCCGAGCACCTGCACAGTCGAATCGGCGCCATCTACGCGCTCGAACGACTGGCCGGCGACTCGCACCGCGACCAGCCGACCGTGATCAATCTGCTGTCCGCATTCGTACGCACGGCCACGCCGCCCGTCCAGCCTCACTACCAGCCGGCGGCGCGCACGTGCGGCACAGCCACTCCTGCTGATGTGCAGGCGGCCCTCACCGTCCTGGGTCGGCGGGATCCGTCGTTCGACAGCGGAGCGCGCATCGATCTCCGGGGGTCGTGCCTACCGGAAGCAGACCTCACCGGCGCCAAGTTCGCGGATGCGGATCTGACCGGGGCTTCCTTGGCAGGGGCGGAGCTGAAGAACGCCGACTTCAAGAACGCGAGGCTCCACTACACCGACCTCAACACCGCGTCATTGCTCCACACGGACCTCACGGCGGCAAGCCTCGAGATGACGAGGCTGACCGACACCTGGGCCGTCGGCGTGAACCTCAGCGGCGCGCGGGTCACCAACTCCGACGCAACCGGAGCGATGATGCCGGGGGCTGATCTCACCGGCACCGACCTGACCATGTCGAAACTGGTGGCCACGAACATCGTCAACGCGCGTCACGACGATCGGACAGTCCTCGAAGGCGTCATCGTCAGCGAGTTCACGCTGGGTGTGTGGTGGGTCGGCTAGACCTCGACGCCGGCCCACGACCGGCAGACCCAGCCGTCGCCCTTGGTCTCCAGCACCACGACACCGGTGTTCGGCAGCAGGTTCTCCGCCAGCTCCACCGGCACGTTGTCCGCCAGCGCCAGCGCGCCCATGCGTCCCGCGCCGCCGTGCGTCACGACCATGACCGTGCCGTCCTGCCGGATCGACTCGATGGCGCCCAGGAAGCGGTCCAGCACCTGCTGCCCGGTCTCGCCACCGCCGGGGAAGGCAACGTCCAGCGCGCCCTCGGCCCACTTGATCACGGTTTCCAGGTAGGTCTGGTAGGCCTCGGTGTCGTTGCGGCCCTCCAGGGAGCCGACCTGGATCTCGTGGATGCCTTCGAGGATCTGCACTGGCAGGCCGAGGCGGTCAGCGGTCGGGGCAGCGGTTTGCTGGGCGCGCAGGCCGATGCTCGCGTAGACGGCGGCGATGTCCTCGCCGACCAGCACGTCGGACAGTTCGCGGGCCTGTTTCTGGCCTAGCTCGGTGAGCGGGGGACCTGGCATGGCCGTGTCCAGCTTGCGTTCGATGTTCGACGCCGTCTCGCCGTGCCTGACCAGCAGCAACCTCACCCGCGCTCGCCCTTTCTGACAGCATCGACCCAGGCGGCGGCTGCGGCGAACTCGTCGTTGTGAGCCGTGACCGGCTCGTGGTCGGCCTTCGGGAAGGACCCGAGGAACCGGATCTCGCGCGAGTGTCGGTGCAGCGCGGCCAGCGCGTCACCGATCCTCGGTTCTGCGATGTGCCCCTCGACGTCGATGTAGAAGCGGTACTCCCCCAGTTTGCCCTTCGTGGGGCGCGATTCGAGGCCGGTGAGATTGATGCCACGCAAGGCCAGCTCGGTGAGCAACTCGGACAGCACGCCCACGCGGTTCGGGGTGGTCACGACGACGCTGGTGCGGTCTGCTCCGGTCGGCTCAGGCAGTGCGCCCGGTCGGCGCAGCAGCAGGAACCGCGTGCGCGCGTCGGCCACGTCCAGGACGTCCGTGGCGTACTCGTCCAGCTTGTAGTGGTTCACGGCGACGGGCGCGGTCACGGCGGCGTCGAACTCGCCCCGCTCCACGGCGGCAGCGGCAGCCGCGGTCGACGAAGTGGCGATCGAGGTGACACCGGGCAAAGAAGCGGCGATCCACTCACGGACCTGAGCCAGTGCGTGCGGGTGCGAGGCGATCGTCTTGATCTCCTCCGTCCCAGGCCGCACCAGAACGCTGAACCGGACGTCCAGCACGGTCTCGGCAACGGCGACCAACGGCTCGTCGCGGATCAGGACGTCCAGCGTGGCCGGCACCGCGCCCTCGACGGAGTTCTCGATCGGCACGCACGCGAACTCGACCGAGCCGTCGCGCACGGCGGCGACGGCGAGCGGGATGGTCTCGAACGGGACCAGTTCACCGTCGAAGCGGAGCGCTGCCTGCTCGGTGAACGTGCCCTGTGGTCCGAAGTACGCAATGCGCGGCATCGCGTCAGCCTAGAGGCGCAAATCACGGCTGTGTCAGCGGCCAAACCTGGGTTCCGTCAGGACCGTTCGAACTGGAATGCTTGGGGCGTGCCCGCTCTAGCGCCAGAACTCGTGTTGTGCGCGGTCGACGAACCGATGGCGAACGCTTGGCTCGCCGTCGCGGACGGACGCACCGGAGTGCGGGTGCATCGCGGGTCCGTGCTGGACATCCAGGCGCAGGCCATCGTCAGTCCCGCCAACTCGCAGGGCTGGATGCGCGGCGGCATCGACGCCGTCTACGCCACGGCGTTCCCACAGGTCGAGAACAACGTCCGCAGTGCGGTACTCGCGCTGCACGGCGGTGAGCTCCCCGTGGGTGAGGCGCAGATCGTGGCGACCGGCGAGACCGAGCCGGCGTGGCTCATCAGCGCGCCGACCATGAGCAGGCCCGGTGAGCGGCTGCCGATCGACACCGTGCACCCGTACCTGGCGGCGCGGGCGGTGCTGCGGCTCTGGCTCGAAGGACGTCTCGACGACGGCACGCCAGTGCGCGACGCCGTCCGCACCATCGCGATGCCGGGGCTCGGCACCGGGGTGGGAGGCGTCGCGCCGTCCACGTGCGCGCATCAGGTCGCGGCCGCGTGGGACGAGGCGTTCAACCAGCTCCACGTCTAGCTTGTGCACAACCCTGTGGACAGAGTTGTGGACACCTGTGGACTACTGCCGAGGCGCGACCCATCGTTCCAGGTCCAGCTCATCTGTGATGGGGATGCCGAAATCCCCAACCGCGGGGATCTCGGGCTTGAGCTTGCGGGCTTCGCGCACGGCGTCCGGTCTCAACGCCGACAGCTTGAACCCGCGCCGCTGGTAGAAGCGGATCGCGTCGAGGTTGTCGTTCGTGGTCGTCAGCCGCACCCGAGTACAGCCGAGGGTGCGCGCCTGGCGGACCGCGGCGTCGACCAGCGCGGTGCCGACGCCGCGGCCCCGCCGCAGCGCGTCGATCGTGACGATCTCCAGCTGGTGGTTCGCCACCGCGTAGGTCAGCAGACCCAGCACTTGCCCCTGCTTCTCCACGAGGAAGCCCGGCAGACTGGCTGGGAAGAACACCTCGCCGTGCGCGACGGCCGTGTGTGCTCCCCATAGCTCGAGTACCAATCGGGCGACAACTATGCGATCCGCTTCCTCGACCGGTCGTACCGAGCCTTCTGCCATGACAAGAACTGTGCCAATACGAGGCGTACTCAGGAACAGCCATTCGACGTACGGTGGATTCGTGCCAGTGCGAGTTTTGTTGGTCGACGACCACGAAGTGGTGCGCAGAGGGCTGCGCGAGATGCTGGACGACGAGGCCGACATCTCGGTCATCGCCGAAGCGGGGTCCGTGGACGAGGCGGTGACGCGGGCGCAAAAGACGCCGCCCGATGTGGCCGTCGTGGACGTTCAGCTGCCCGACGGCAGTGGTGTGGACCTGTGCCGGTCGTTGCGCGATCTCGGCATCCGTTGCCTCGTGCTGACCGCGTTCGACGACGAGGAGGCGTTGGTCGGGGCCATCATGGCCGGTGCGTCCGGCTATCTGCTCAAGCAGGTTCGCGGTCAGGACGTCGTCACCGCGGTGCGCGAAGTCGCGGCTGGACGGTCCCTTCTGGACCCCGCCACCACAAGCCGGGTACTCGAACGGATGCGCAATCCGGCCCCGGTCGGCCTCACCGATCAGGAACAGCGCGTGCTGGAGCTCATCGGTGAGGGCCTGACAAACCGCCAAATCGGTGAACGGCTCTTCCTCGCGGAGAAGACGGTGAAGAACTACGTGACGTCCGTACTCGCCAAACTCGGCATGGAACGGCGCACGCAAGCCGCCGCCTGGGTGGCTAAACGGGGACGGACCAGGTGAGCGTCGTCCCGTTCGGCGAACTCACGACGCGGAAATCGCCACTCGCGGACTTCGCCCGCTCGGCGAGATGCCGCAATCCGCGCTGAGTCACACCGGACGGGATGCCACACCCGTTGTCCGCAACTCGCAGCAGCAGATGCTTCTCATCGCGCCGTACGTCGATCTGCACGTTCGTCGCTCCTGAGTGCCGCACGACGTTCGACAACGCCTCGCGCAACGCCGCCCGCGCGTCGTCGGCGTGTCGGCGCGGCACGTTGGCCAGGTCGCCGGCCACGTGCAGGCGCGGCGAAAATCCGAGCAGCTCACCGGCCGTGCGGACCTCGGCGTTGATCGAGTCGAGCAGGTCGGCGGAGTCGGCCGGGTCGGTGTTGCGCAGCTTGCGGACGGTCGCGCGGACCTCGGCGATCGTCTCGTCGACCAGGTCGACGGCCTCGTTGATCCGGGCGCGCTGACCGGAGTCCAGCTTCTTGCCCAGCCGCCGTTCCAGCAGGCTGAGCTGCACGCCGGCGCCGTAGAGCCGCTGGATGATCACGTCGTGCAGGTCGCGGGCGATCCGTTCGCGCTCCTCGTAGACCGCGACGCGCTGCCGTGCCGTGAAGCCCTCGGCGAGCACGACGGCGAGGCCTGCCTGGGCCGCGAACGCCGTCAGCACGTCCACCGTCTCCTGCGTGAACGGCGATTTGTCTCTACGGCGATAAACCGCCAGCGCACCGATCTTGCGGTCGGACGTGCCGAACGGTGCCACCGCGAACGGTCCGTAGCTCCGCAGCGCGTGCGGCACGTACGGCGCCGTGCGCGGGTCGCTCGTGACGTCGTCGGCCATCACCGGGACCCCGGTGCGCGCGGCCTTCGCGGCGGCACTGCGCGGGCTCAACGTCGCCACGACCGGCTCGCCGCTGGACGCCTCGACCGTCAACGTGCCGTCGTCGTCCTCGGTGGCGAGCATGGCGAGCCCGAGGTCGGCGTCCGCGATCTCCGCGGCCGCCTCCACCACGAGCCGCAGCACGTTCTCCGGGTCTTCCAGCGCCGCCGACGTGATCTCGGTGGACGCGACGAGCACGCGCCGCGCCAGGGAGGGGTCCATGGTCCTCAACGGTATGCGGGCGTGCCGAGGTCCAGCACGAGGTCCGCTCTCGCGGCCTCGTCCGGGCGGTGGGTGATGTGCAAGATCGTCCTGCCGTCCTGCCTGAGCTGGTCGAGGAGCTTCCGCGCGGTCGGTTCGTCCAGGTGGGCCGTCGGCTCGTCGAGCAGCACCACGTCGGCGTCGTGCAGCAACGCCCTGGCCAGCGCGAGCCGTTGCGCCTCGCCGCCCGACACCTGGTCCGGCCGGATCACGGTGTCGAGCCGGTCGGCCCACTCCGGCAGGCACGCCTTTCGCAACGCGTCCTGCAACGCGTCGTCGTTGTGCTGGCCCGACATCCGCAGGTTCTCCCGGACGGTCGTGCTGACCAACATCGGCTCCTGCGGGCACCAGGTGGCGCGGGGCAGCTCCACGATGCCGCGTTCCGGCGGCAGGAAGCCCAGGAGCAGCGCGAACAGCGTCGACTTGCCGCTGCCCGACGGCCCGACGATCGCCACGTGCGTGCCGGGCTCGACGTTGAGGTGGAGGTCCTTGAGCGTCGGCTCGGTCGCGCCTGGCCACCGGACGTCGACGTGCTCCAGCCGGATCCGCTTGCCCCTCGGGGCCTCCGGGCGTTCCGGCGCGTCGAACTGGAGCCGGGCGCCGGCCTCCTGGAGTGCCTTCCGCTGCTGAGCGGCGAGCGGCAGCGCGGCCAGCGGTTCGGCCAGGGCGAGCGGAACGAGACCCAGCACCGGGTTGCCGGTGGTGGCGCAGACGAGGGCCGCCGCACCGGTCGCGAGCAGGACGATCGCCGTGGCCGCGCCCGTGCCAAACGCTTGCTTGCGGGTCTGCCCGGCAAGTTCGACGTCTTCGGCGTGGAGGCGAGCCAGCAGGCGGTGGTGGGCGTCGTGCGCGATGAGGTCCGGTGCGGCGACGAGTGCGTTGATCGTGTCGCGGGCGACCTTGCGGCGGCCCCTGGCGAGCTTCGTGCTGGCCCGGCGCTCGGTCCACACCGCAACGGCCGGCGCGGCGAGACCTGCCGCGAGGAGCAGACCGCCCAGCGTCAGCGCGGCGACCGGGTCGATGAACGCGAACAGGATCGTGGTCGCGGTGCCGGCACCGATGGCCACGACCGGTGGCACGAGCACGCGCGGCACCAGGTCGCGGACGGTGTCGGTGTCCTCGACGAGCCGCTGCAGGCCGTCGCGGCGCTGGGTCCGGACGAGTCGCAGCCACAGCTCGGCACGCAGGTTCGTGGCGAGCTTGAACGCCTCGTGGTGCGTGACCAGGCGTTCGACGTACCGGAGCACGCCCTTGCTCAGGGCGAACGTCCGCACGCCCACGACCAGCACCGACAGCGTCAGAATCGGCGGCATCTCGGCGGCACGGGCGATCAGGTGCGCGGCGAGTGCGGTCAGCGCGATGCCGGCGAGGGTCGCCAGCACGCCCAGTCCCGCGCCCTTCCACGGGATCGGCAGGCGCTTCGGGCGTTCCTGCAGCGCCTCCTCGGTGACGACCCTGGCGAACGTCTCGTCCTCGGTCGTCTCCTTGTCACGGTGCGAGGCGAGGACGACGGCCGCCGTAGCGCTTGCTCTCTTGATCGCTTTGTCGACTTTGCGACTTGTCACCGGGTCGAGGTGGGCGGTCGGCTCGTCGAGCAACAGCACCGTGGCGCCGTGACGAACCCTCAGCAGGGCGCGCGCGACTGCGACACGTTGGCGTTCACCGGTCGAAAGATCGGTGATCTGCCGGTCGAGCAGATGTGCCGCCACGACCTCGTTCGCGACCTGCTCGATGTCGTCCGCGCCCGGAACCGTGAGCTCCAGCTCAGCGCGTGGCGTGGCAGCGGCGAACGCGGGCTTCTGCGGCACGTAAGCGATGTCGCCGGCCACGAACGCGGTACCGTCCGTCGGCTCCAGGAAGCCCAGGAGCACCTGGAACGTCGTCGACTTGCCCGCGCCGCTCGCGCCTTCGAGTCGATGAATCTCTCCTGGCCGGACGTCGAAGCTGACCCCGTCAGGCGCAAACCCACCTCGGCGCAGGACGCGGAGGTTGTCGACGTGGACAGCGCCACCGGGGACGCGCGGCCTGCTCTTGTCCTCGTGGTCGACGACCTCGGCGACGCGGCGCACCGCTTCGAGGCCGTCCTCGCTGGCGTGGTGGGCGGCTCCGGCAGCACGGAGCGGCAGATAGCACTCCGGCGCGAGGATCAGCACGACCAGTGCGGTCATCAGGGTCATGTCGCCGTGGACGAGCCGGATGCCGATGCCCACCGCGATCAACGCGACGGAAAGACTGGCCGCGATCTCCAGGACCAATGCACTCAAGAAGGCGATCTTGAGCGTGCCCATCGTGGCCTTGCGGTGCTGCTCGCCGATCTGGCGGACCGCGGTGGCCTGCTGCTTGGCGCGGCCGAACACCGTCAGGACCGGAAGAGCGCGCAGGAGTTCGAGGAGCTGGGCCGAGAGGAGTTCGGTGACGTCCGCGGCCTTCTTGACGCGCTTCTCGGTGTACCAGCCGATCAGCGCGGCGAAGACGGGGATCAGCGGCACGGTGACCGCGATCAGGACCGCCGACGGCCAGTCCGTGAAGAGGATCCACGCGCCGACCAGCGGGGGCACGATCACAGCGGTGACCAGCGCGGGCAGGTAGCGGGTGAAGTAGGCGTCGAGCGCGTCGAGGCCCTTGGTCGCGAGCACCGACAGCTCGGCCGTGCCGCGGTCGGCGATCCAGCCGGGACCGCGTTCGAACGACTTGGCCAGCAGCTGGGTGCGCAGCTCCTCCTTCGCGCCGGCGGCGGCACGGGCGGCAGCGCTTTCCGTTGCCCACGAAAGACCTGCGCGCGCCACGATCGCCACGGCGAGCAGCGGCAGTCCCTCGCGGGTGGTGATCACCGACGCCAGCGCGACGGCCTGGGCGACGAGCGCGAGGGCGTTGAGGAACGCCAGCGCGCCCACCCCGACGAGGGCGCGCCTGGCGTTCTTCGAGAGCTGGGGCAGTGCCCCCAGCGGGCCGCGCTTCATCAGTGCGCTGCCGGGATGTGCTGAACGCCGATGCGCTTGCGGAACACCCAGTAGGTCCAGCCCTGGTAGACGAGCACCGCGGGCGTGCCGAACCCGGCGACCCACGTGATCACCTGCAGCGTGTACGGGCTCGACGCGGTGTTGGCGATCGTGAGCGACCACGCGTCGTTGAGCGTCGACGGCAGCACGTTCGGATAGAGCGTGCCGAACAGGATCGCGACGCTGGCCGCGATCGCCAGTCCCATCAAGGCGAACGACTGGCCGTCGCGGTTCGCGGCCAACCGCCACATCGCCAGACCGAGCACCAGCACGACCACAGCCGCCCAGAGCCCCGCGACGATCGCCAGCAACGCGACCAGCGGGAGGAGTGCCACGGGTGCCAGCACGAGCGCCATGTGGCGGGCCCGGTCGCGGATCTCGCCCTCGGTCTTCAACGCGGTGAAGACCGCGCCGTGCACCAGCGCGTAGCCGGCGAACGCAAGCGCGCCGACGACTGTCTCCAGCCGGAACGCCGCGAACACCGAACCCACGCGGTCGCCGTTCGCGTCGATCGGCAGGCCCAGCACCGTCGTCGAGATCAGCAGACCGACGCACAGCGTGGCGGTCCACGAGCCGACGATGATCACGGTGTCCCAGGCCTTGCGCCAGCGCGCCGACTCGACCTTGCCGCGGTAGTCGAACGCGACCCCGCGCCCGATCAACGCGATGAGGAACAGGGTTAGCGGCAGGTACGCGGCGCTGAGCAGCGCCGCGTACCAGCCGGGGAAGGCCGCGAACGTGGCACCGATCGCGACGATGAGCCACACCTCGTTGCCGTCCCAGACCGGCCCGATGGTGTTGATCATGACCCGGCGTTCGGCGTTGCTGCGTCCGAGGACGGGCAGCAGCATGCCGACACCGAAGTCGAAACCTTCGAGGAACAGGTAGCCGAGCCACAGCACGGCGATCAGCACGAACCAGAGCGTTTCCACGTCGCCTCTCCCCTAGTACGCGAACGCCAGGGCGCCGTCGTCTGTCTTCTGGGGCAGTACGCCGGGGATCCCGCCTCTGACGTACTTGCGGATCAGGTAGAACTCCACGACCGCCAGCACGCTGTAGACCATGGTGAGCGCGATGAGCGAGGTCAGGATCTCGCCGGGGGTCACCCCGCTGACCGCCTGCGCGGTGAACATCCAGACACCGTCCACACCGGTCGGGTTGGGCACGACCACGAACGGCTGCCGTCCCATCTCGGTGAAGATCCAGCCGAAGCTGTTGGCCAGGAAGGGAGTCGCGATGCCGGCGAGGCCGAGAGCCGGGAACCACCAGCCGGTGGGCGTCCGGTTCTTCCGCGTCAGCCACAGCATGAAGACGCCCAGTCCGGCCGAGATCCCGCCGAACCCGATCATCAACCGGAAGCCCCAGTACGTCACCGGAAGCGCCGGCACGTAGTCGATCGGCTTGCCGCTCAGCTCACCGAGCCTGGGGTCGACCGGGTAGAACTCGCCGTACTTCTCCTGGTACATCGGCACCAGGTCCTGGATGCCCTTGACCTCGCTGCTGAAGTCGTTGTGCGCCAAGAAGCTCAGCAGCGCGGGCACGGTGATGCTCTTGACGTTCTCGCAGTCGGGCCTGGCGACGTCACCGACCGCGAAGATGCTGAAGCTCGCGGGCTGTTCGGTGTGGCACAACGCTTCCGCGGCGGCCATCTTCATCGGCTGCTGCTCGAACATCAGCTTGCCCTGCCAGTCACCGGTGATCGCGAGCGCGCTGAACGCGACCACGCCGACCCAGGTGCCGAGCTTGAGCGAGCTGCGCCAGACGCGTTCTTCTTCCGACTTCCGGTGGAGGTGCCACGCGGCGATGCCCACGAGGAACGCGCCGGCCACCGCGAACGCGCCCGCGATGGTGTGCGGGAAGGCGGCGAGCACCGTGTTGTTGGTCAGCACGGCCCAGATCGAGTTGAGGCGCGGCCGGCCGTCCTGCATCACGATGCCGACCGGGTGCTGCATCCACGAGTTGGCGGCGAGGATGAAGTACGCGCTGGCCATCGTGGCGAGGCTGAACGCCCAGGCGCAGGCGAGGTGGATCTTCTTCGGCAGCTTGTCCCAGCCGAAGATCCACAGGCCGAGGAACGTCGACTCGACGAAGAAGGCGACGATCCCCTCCATCGCGAGCGGCGCGCCGAACACGTCACCGACGAACCGCGAGTAGGCGCTCCAGGCCATGCCGAACTGGAACTCCTGCACGATGCCCGTCACGACGCCCATGGCGAAGTTGATCAGGAGGAGCTTCCCCCAGAACTTCGTCATCTTGTAGTAGCGCTCGTTGCCCGTGCGCACCCACGCGGTCTGCATCGCCGCGACGAGCAGCGACAGGCCGATCGTCAGCGGCACCATCAGGAAGTGATAGACGGTGGTGATGCCGAACTGCCACCGCGCGAGTTCGAGTACGTCCACGCTGTCGAGCCTAGGTGTGGATCATGGCCCCTTTCAGGTACGACGGTCCCGTCCCGGATCGGGACCAAGGTCCCGTGCGCGAAGTCACGCCTTTCGGGTGACATGCGTCGGTTACGATGGATTCGCCAGAGGGGAGTAGTTCCCACCGGAGCTCGCAGCCGGTGGCGTGGTGATCGACATACTGATCCGCCTTCGAGCGGATCCGGTCCCACACCCGTCTTGTACGGGCGAACGAGACCTCCGGCCGGGCTGCAGCATGCCCGGTCGGGGTCTGTTGCGCCTCCGTCCGGGCTCGATTTCGGACGTGGAGGACCTCTTGGCCACCTCATTGCTCGCGTTCATCACCGCGTTCGCGGTGGTGTTCCTCGTCGAGCTCCCGGACAAGACCATGGTCGCGACCCTGGTGCTGACCACGCGCTACCGCGCCTGGCCGGTGTTCACGGGTGTCGTGCTGGCCTTTGCCGTGCAGAGCGTGGTGGCGGCCGCGTTCGGGTCGGCACTGACGTTGCTGCCGGACCGCGTGGTGTCTCTCGTGGTCGGCCTGCTCTTCGGCGTGGGCGCGTTCTTGCTCTTGCACGAAGGGTTCTCCCGCGACGACGACTCCGCTGACGAAGCCGGAGCGCGCGCTGACGTGCCGTTCTGGCGTGCGGCGTTGACCTCGTTCGGCGTGCTGTTCGCGGCCGAGTGGGGCGACGCCTCCCAGCTCGCCACCGCCGGCATCACGGCTCGGTACGGGGCGCCGCTGATGGTCGGCCTCGGGGCCTGGCTCGCGCTGGTCGCCGTCGCGGCACTGGCCGTGCTGGTGGGACGGAAGCTGGCCGGGCGGTTGCCGACGCACTGGATCCAGCGGGTGGCCGGCGTGATCTTCGCCGGGTTCTGCCTGGTGGCGTTGTGGCAGGTGGTCTGACGGTCACCAGACCGGACGCAGACCCGGCTGGTCCTCGCCGTGCACGTGCTGCAGGTACGCGGCGAGGCCGGTCCTGATGGTGTCGAGGGTCTGCTGCCCGATCGCGTCCGCCATCTCCTGCTCCAGGTCAGACCACAGGTTGTCGGCGAACTTCAGGTAGTCGCGGCCCTTCGTGGTCAGCGTGACGTACTGCGCCCGCTTGTCCGCGGGGTGCGGCTCCCTGAGCACGTAGCCCCACTCGTCGAGCTCGTTGACGATCTTCGCCGCCGCCTGCTTGGTGACGCCGAGGTGCTGTCCGATGTCGACGGTCGTGGCGCGCTTCGCTTTGAGGAAGCGGAAGACGTAGCCGTGCGCGGGCCGCAGCGGTTCCAGGCCGATCTGCGCGAGCCGGTCGTGGAACTGGTCGCCCATGGCGCGGTACGTCATGGCGAGCAACATCGGCACCGGTTCCACTTGCACCTCCCACTAGACAACCAGGTTGACCATATTCTATGGTTAGACAACTGAGTTGACTACTTTGGAGGTTGTCTTGCTGGTTACGGGGGATTCCGTCGAGCCGTTCGAGTTCGGCGGGTTCGAGTTCCGGCCGTTCGCCGTGCCGTCGCGCGGGAGCACCGAGATCGCGCTGTGGACCGTTGACGTGCCCGAAGGCGGCGACGGGAAGCCGCACACCGCTTCGAAGGAAGAGGTGTTCTACGTGCTGTCCGGGTCGGTGACGATCCAGGGACAGACGGCGAAGGTCGGTGACGCCATCGTGGTGCCGCCGAACACCGAACTGTCGCTGACCGGTGGGCCCGCTCGGGTTCTGGTGGCGACGTCCGTGGGCATCGTCGGGACGCTGGCCGACGGCACAAAGGTCACGCCGCCCTGGTCGCTCTAGTCGCGACTAGTTCGCCGGGGAGCCCTCGTCCGGAGGGTCCGCCTCGGTGTCCGGGACCTGTTCGCGCAGGTCGTGGGCGATCTTCTTGGCCTCGTCGATGAGTTCCTGCGACTCCTCGAGCCGGCCTTCGTCTGGCGCGGTGAGGCGGTCTTCTTCCGGTGCGGTCACGCCTCTGGGATCGGCGGATCGGACGATCGTGAAACTCCGGCCATGAGCCCGCGGACGTGGGCGGCGAGCCGTTCCGCGATCTCGGAATCCCACTCGTCGTCGGAGGCGGGCTGAGGGGTCTCGCCCGCGACGACGCGTTCGCCGAGCAGGCGCCGCTCGGCGGGCGTGAAGTCGGTGATGGCACGGCGGAGCAGCGGCAGGGCGTCGTCGAACGCCTCGCCGCGCAGGCCCGTCAGCCACTCGTCGATGAGGCCGAACAGTCTGGGGTCGGCGGCCAGCAGGGTCGCCGATCCCCGCAGGAAGCCCGCCACGAACGACGTGGCGACACTTCGGTGCAGGCGGGCGGCCACGTCGTCGCTGGTCAGCTCGCCCGCTTCCCAGAGCAGGCGGGTGGCCCTGCCCGTCGGGAGGCCGTGCGCCTCCGCCTTGACGAGCGCGTGCAGGGCTCGCCACCAGGTCTGCTGGTGGTCGTCGTCGGCGGCCAGCCGGGTGGCTTCGTGGGCGCCGTCGATGGTTTGGAGCGCGTTCTCCGCGGTCTCGTCGTCGACGTTGCGGCACGCGAGCGGCAGCCCCACCGCGCCTCGCGTGAGCAGGCCGTGCAGGGCCACGCGCAGGAGCTCGGGGTCGGTGCCGCGGACCGAGCCGTAGCGGACCGTTCTGGCGAGGTCCGGCAGTGCGGCGAGGAGTTCCAGCGCATCGGTGGCCATGGCGGCGCACCGGTCGAGGGCGTTGCGGGACTCGATGACCGCTTTCTGGAGCTCGCAGCCGACTGCCTTGCTCAGCGTGGTCGCGGCGGTGGCCACGCGGGTCGCTTCTCGGGCGGCCTGAGTGAGGACGTTCTCGGCTGCCGTGTGGACGGTGGTGCCGTGCCGGGCGGCCACCGCCACGGACACGGCGAAGATCGGGTCCCAGCGCAGTTGCCAGACCTCGGCGAACGTGCCGAGGGAGTTGGAGCGGTCCGGCCTGCCCCACGGGACGCCGAGGACTTCCAGTCGCTGCAGCAGTTTCGAGCGTTCGCGGTCGGTGTCCTTGCGGAGGTCCAGCTTGAGCTGCTTGGGCTGGACGTCTGCGGGGAGGCGCAGTTTTCGTTGCAGGCGCTGAAGGTCTGCGGCCAGCGGGGAGCGCGGGACGGCTTCGCCCACCTCGCCGAGCCGTTCGCCGACGACCAGTTTGCGGTGCACCAGCTGGAGCGGGACCTCGTCGCCGCCGCAGAGGACGGCCAGCGCTGCCTCGTTGACCTCGCTCAGGCCCGCGCTTGGGCGTTCCCTCAGCGCGGCAAGGGTTTCGGCCAGGCGAACGGCTTCCACGGCGCTCGCGGTGGAGGCCGGCAGGTCTTCTTCCCTGAGGACGGCCGCGGCTTTGGCGAACCAGCGCGGGACCACGTCCTCCTGGTGGTGCCAGAGGTGGGAGTACCAGCCCGGCGAGTCGACGCCGGCGCCGTAGCCCGACTCCGCCGCCAGCTGGCCGTGGCTCCACGGGACCCAGGTGCCGGAGATCTTTCTTCTGCGCAAACCTTTCAGCAGCGCGGTGTCGGCGGCGACCGTTGGTTTCGCGAGGAGTGCCGGCACGTGCCACGCGCCGCACACCACGGCGATCGGGCCGTCGGTCTCCTTGCGCGCCTTGCGAATCGTCTGGCGCATGAACGCTTCTCTGCGCAGCGTTCGTTCGCCTACTTCGTCTTCGAACTCCTGCCGGATGGCGACCATGGCCTCGGTGATGGCGTTCGCGAGGTCGATCGGATCTGCGGCGCTGTGTTCGACGACGTCTTCCCACCAGCGTTCCGGGTCGTCGAAGCCCGCGGCCTCGGCGAGCAGGCCGATCGGGTCGACGTTGCCGCTCGGGCCGTCGTCGCCGATCGAGCTCGCTGCCGGGAGGTCGAAGAACCGTGCTTTCGCGTCGTTCTCATCGGCGTAGCGCAGCGCTTGCCACTCCGGGGAGAACTCGGCGAACGGCCAGAACGCGGCGTTCTCCGGCTCAGCCTCGTCGTGCAGCAGGATCGCGACCGGTGGGGTGAGGGCGTGGACGTGGTCGAGGAGCGCGTCGGCTTCCGGCGGGCCCTCGATCAGGATCAGTGCCGGCTGGACCTGCTCGAGCGCCCGCTTGACCATCCTGGCCGAGCCGGGACCGTGGTGGCGGATGCCGAGCAGGACCGGGTCAGTCACCGCTGACGTCCAGGCACGCCCGGTAGAGGTCACGCCACTCGGCGCGCTCCTTCAGCACGGTCTCCAGATACTCCTGCCACACCGTCGCGTCCGAGACCCGGTCCTTGATGATCGACCCGATGAGCCCGGACGCCAGCTCGTCCGCGCCGAGCGTGCCGTCACCGAAGTGGCCGGCGAGCGCCATGCCGCTGGCGATGACCGAGATGGCCTCCGCCGTGGACAGACTGCCGCTGGGTTTCTTCAGCTGCGTGCGACCGTCCACAGTGGAACCGTTGCGCAGCTCCCGGAAGATCCGCACGACCCGGCGCACCTCGTCGAGCGCCGGCGGTTCGGCCGGCAGCTGGAGCGCCTTGCCGAGCTGCTGGGCGCGGGTCACGACGATCTCGACCTCGGCGTCCTCGGTGGCGGGCGGCGGCAGCACGACGGTGTTGAAGCGCCGCGCGAGCGCCGACGACATCTGGTTGACGCCGCGGTCGCGGTCGTTGGCCGTGGCGATGACCGTGAAGCCGGGGACGGCCTGGACCTGGGTGTTGAGCTCGGGGACCGGCAGCGACTTCTCGCTCAGGATGGTGATGAACGAGTCCTGGACCTCGGACGGCATGCGGGTCAGCTCTTCGACCCGGACGACCGCGCCGCTCTGCATGGCCTTGAGGACCGGACTGGGCACGAGTGCCTTCTCGCTCGGGCCTTCGGCGATCAGCCGGGCGTAGTTCCAGCCGTAGCGGACCTGGTCCTCGCTCGTGCCCGCAGTCCCTTGGACGACGAGCGTCGAGTCACCGCTGACGGCCGCGGCGAGGTGCTCGGACAGCCACGACTTCGCCGTGCCAGGAACGCCCACGAGCAGCAGCGCGCGGTCGGTTACGAGCGTGCCGACCGCGACCTCGACCAGCCTGCGCGCGCCGACGTACTTCGGCGTGATCACCGTGCCGTCGGGAAGCGTGCCGCCGAGCACGTAGGTGACGACGGCCTGCGGTGACATGTTCCAGTTGGGCGGCCGCTGGCGGTCGTCCTGTGCCGCGATGGCTGCCAGCTCGGCGGCGTACTGCTGTTCGGCCGTCGGCCTGAGCACGGCGGTCACTGGGCCTCCTGGATGCGTTTCGTTCAAGTGTGCAGGTTCACCCTCGGTCGTCGGCCGGTGGGGCGAACGACTCGCGCAGGCGGATGCGGAGGCGGAGGACTTCCAGCTCCAGCGAGTTCTCGGGCCAACGGCGAGTCAGACCTTCCCAGTTGGCCCCGAGCAGGTCGGCGTCGCCACGCGCCAGCAGCACGGCCGGCGGGCGACCCGAACGCCAGCGCGGGTCCGGCAGTGCGGCGTAGCGGTGCAGCAGCGCGCGCGTGGTCTCCGGCGACCACGGGGCCGGCAACTGCGCACAGGCGTGGTCGAGAAGGTCGTAGTGCCAGTTCGCCGACACCGCCACGACCGCCTGCTCCGCAACGCTCGCGGGCAGCGCCGCCAGCATCTCGAGCTGTTCCATGCCGGTGAGCGTTTCGGCGGCGGCCACTGCCCACGGGCGCGGGTCGGTGGCGGCGGCCAGCTGGTCGGCGACACCCCTGAGGAGTGCGCCGGCCCACGGACCCTTCCGGAGGATCTTGGCGGCACCTCTGTCGTCGGTCTGCAGTCTCGCGGTCCAGTACCTCGGCGGAACGCTGGCCGCCGCGGCACGGATGCGGCCTGCCACACCCTTTTCCGAGCCGTCGCGCATGAGGTCGCGTTGCTCGACGGTGTCGGGCTGGGTGGTCCAGAGCTCGTCGGTCTGGACGTCGAGGCCGTCGGTGAGGCCTCGGTCGAGGCGGGCGGCGGCTCGGGCGGCCAGTGCCGAGGACGGGAGCTTGCGGAGCAGGCGGAGGGCCTCGTCGTGGACGGCTGAGGCCTTGTCGTCGAGGGCGGTTTCGAGGAGGGCTTCGTCGGCCTGGCTCAGTGCCGTTTCGAGGGCGCTGACCAGGACCTGGCGGTCGGCCGAACGGCGGGAAGTCTCGAACTCCGCGGCGATGAAGGCTGTGGTGGCTTCCGGGTCGGACTTGCGCTTGCGGCGCAGGGCGCGGACCCGTTGCGCACTGGGCAGGTCGAGAATCTCGTCAAGGGGGACCTCGTCCGTGAGCGGGGAGGTGCCCGACGCCCAGGACCAGCCTTGGCGGGTGGTGGCGAGCCAGCGGCCTCGGGTGCCGAGGACCTCGACGACCGCCGCTCGCAGGCCTGGGCGCGCGGTGCCCAGCGCCAGCAGGGCCGGGAGCACGCGGTGTTCGGCCACCACGTTGTTGGCCTTGGCGAGGGCGCACCACTCGGTGAGGAGGACCTCGTCGTCGACGCTCATGATCGCCTGCAGGACAGCGCGGGCGGCTGGGCGCGGGAGGTTCGCCGGTTCTGGTGGGGCTGCTGCGAGCGGTTCCGCAGTGGCCGGTTGCGGGAGGGTGGCGCCGAACGCGGCCACGCCCAGGGCTGCGCAGTCGGACAGCAGGGCGGTGGGGTCGCCGCCGCCGCGGGTGGTGCCGATCAGGAGGTCCTGAACGGTCTTGGACCACTCGGGGCGCTGAGCGGGCCGTGGCGGCGTCGTGGTCACGCGACCACCTCCAGGCTGCCGTCGACTGCGATGGCGCCCAGACGAAGCGCGTGGCCGTCCCAAAGACCCCAGGCGTCGAAGGGCGCACCACCGGTCAACGCCAGCGCCATGTCCAGCCCGCCGTCGTCGCGGACTGGGAGGCCGTGGCCCGAGGCATCAGCCAACGACGTGCCGCACAGGCGGACCGAGGCGCAGCCGAGCGGGAACAGGCGTTGCCACGGGTCGGCCATCAGCATCGGTTCCAGCGCCGCCAGCGCAGACCGCCACGAGTCAGGGGCCGGAACCGGATCGGGGGTGCGGGAGTCCGTCAGTTCGCCCAGGGCCACCCGGTCGGAACCCGGATAGGGGTGGACCAGGGCCGCGGATTCCTGGCCGTGCGGTAGTAGCGGGACGGGGGCGCCCACGGCCGAGTGGCGGATGGCCACCACCCAGCGGTTCGTTTGGCGGCCCCAGCACCACTGGCGGACGGTGCGGACTCGGCCGTCGTCGGTTTCCAGGCGCAGCAGGGCCACCCAGCGGTCTGACACGCCTGGCGTGGCGCGAACGGTTTCCTCCGGGATGGTCACGCCGAGGCGGGAGCGCGGTTGCACGAAGCACAGCAGGTGCAGGCCGCCCAGGCGGTCGGCCACGTCGGACGTCCAGCGCGGGCCGGAGCGAGCGACGATCTCCTGGATCTCGGCCACCGCCGCGGCCACGCCGGGGACCTGGGCGTCGATCATGCGGGCGATGAACGCCTGCCACCAGGACGCGGGACGACCCGGCAGTGAGGCCACGCCGGCGGAGGCCACGTCCAGCAGCCAGTCGCGCAGGCCCTCGATGCCCGCGGACATCGCCGCGGCTCTGCGGTCGGCCGTCTTCTCCCGCGCCCGCAAGCGCCGCGCCACGGCTTCCGGTGAGGAGTCGAGCTCGCGGGCGGCTCGGCGTTGGGTCCACTCCTCGACCCAGTCCGGCGGCAGGGCGTCCGGGATGTCGAGCTCCTGCAAGGAGACCGCGTGCTTGCAGGGGAACTTGCGGGACGGGCACGTGCACTTCGCGGAGCCCGCTGCCAGGTCGACGCAGACCCGGTACGGCACCGAGCCGGAGCCCGAGTAGAGGCCCCACAGCACCGGCAGGGCCTTGCCCAGGCCCTGCCAGCGCATCGGAACGGCTCGTGTCCTCACGGGAACCAACGGTAGCGAGGACCCCCGACAGAAAATCAGGCCGGACCGCGGCGGGCCCACGTCCACGCGTAGGCCGGGTCCTCACAGGCCTCCGCGGCCTCGCCCAGCTCCAACGGCCGGAAGGTGTCCACCATGACCGCGGTCTCGTCGAAGTAGTCGACGCCCAGCGACGCCTCTACGGCGCCGGGCTGCGGGCCGTGCGTGCAGCCGGACGGGTGCAGCGACATCGAGCCGATGCCGATGCCCGAACCCTTGCGCGCCTCGTAGTTGCCGCCCACGTAGAACATCAGCTCGTCCGAGTCGACGTTGGCGTGGTTGTACGGCACCGGGACGGCGAGCGGGTGGTAGTCGACCTTGCGCGGGCAGAACGAGCACACCACGAAGTTCGGGCCCTCGAACGTCTGGTGCACGGGCGGCGGCTGGTGCACGCGGCCGGTGATCGGCTCGAAGTCGCGGATGTTGAACACCCACGGGTACAGGTGCCCGTCCCAGCCGACGACGTCGAACGGGTGGTTGGCGTACGTGAAGCGAGTCAGCCCCGCGCGGTGCCGCACGATCACGTCGACGTCCGTGCCCTCGACGAGCAACGGCTCCTCCGGCCCGCGGATGTCCCGCTCGCAGTACGGCGAGTGCTCCAGGAACTGGCCGGCCTTGGACAGATACCGCTTGGGCGGCCCGATGTGCCCCGTCGCCTCCAGCACGAGCAACGACATCGGCGACGAAGGCACCACCCGGTACGTGCACGACGTCGGGATCACGACGTAGTCGCCGTCACCGACGGAAAGCGCACCGTAGATCGTCTCGATGACACCCGAGCCGCCCTGCACGTACAGCAGCTCGTCACCGAAAGCGTTGCGGTACAAGGGAGAAGGCACCGAAGCGACGACAAACCCGATGGTCACGTCGGGGTTCCCGAACAGCTTCCGCCGACCCGTGACGGCATCAACCTCGTCAGAAGCCCAGGTCAAGTCCCCGGTCTTGAAGTGCCGGGGCTTCAGCGGCAGGTTCGGGGAAACGGTCCCGCGCTCGTCCTTCAGCGTCTCCGCGTTCACGATCGCGGTCGGCAGGTACCGGTGGTAGAGCAGGGCCGAGTCGGCCGAGAACCCCTCGACCCCCATCAGCTCTTCCGCGTAGAGCCCACCGTCCGGTTTGCGGAACTGGGTGTGGCGCTTTCGGGGGATCTCCCCGACTTGGCGGTAGTAGGCCATGACGTCTCCGAGAGCGTTCGATTATCGGACATCTTTGTTCACTTACCGATACCCAGCTAGCGTGTCAGCCGTGTCAAGCGCTGTCGAACTCCGTGCGCCCGGTCCGCGCGGTACTCCGCCCCTGCTCGCGAGGCTTGTGGACGATGCCGCGCTGTTCCCTCCGGGGAACGCGTCGATGCCCGATGCGGTGCGCGGTCACCTCGACGGACGAGTCGGCGAGTGGTCCGGTGTCATGGGACTTTTCCTGTGCCCGGCGTCCCGTCTCGCCGAGTTGATCACCGAGCTGATCAAGGTCAAGCCGCCGAAGCCGATCGCGCTGAGCCTCGTGATCGACACCGGCCTCGGCGGTGTGCCGAAGGCCGTGTCCATCGTCGAGAGCAGAAGCGAGCTCCTGGCGCTGCGCATGGTCGAGATGCCCGCACCGTCCGATGTGGACGAGGTGTGGCTCGAGCGCGTCTCCGAGTTCGTGCCGGAGGACGTCATCCGCGTCGTGGAACCCCGCCGCGGCGGGCCCGAGTGGCTCGACGGCGTCCGCAGGGTGATCGAGCACGGCAGCTGGCCCAAGCTCCGCTGCGGTGGTCTCAGCACGGAGAACTTCCCCAGCGTCGACGAGGTCGCGGACTTCCTGTCCGTCGTCAGCGGTGGCGGGGTCGCGTTCAAGGCGACCGCCGGCCTGCACCGGGCCGTCCGCTACACCGACGAACAGAACTTCACCCACCACGGCTTCCTGAACCTCCTCGTGGCCACCGCGCGCAGCCTCAGCGGCCGCGACGTCCGCGAGGCGCTGGCCAGCACCGACGCCGAGGCTCTCACCGCGGAGGCCAAGGCGCTCAGCGACCAGGCCGCCCACGCCGTCCGCGGCGTCTTCGCGAGCTACGGCTCGTGCTCGCTCGCCGAACCAGTCGCCGACCTCGAGGAGCTTGGACTGCTGTGAGCTGGATCAGCGACCCGAACTTCACCGAAGACCAGCCGTTCGGACCGCAGACCCTCCCCTACGGCGTCGTCGACGGGGGCGTGGCCGTCCGCGTCGGCGACCAGGCGCTGCTGCTCAAGAGCCTCGCGCTCGGCAAGTGCAGCGAGTACGTCCAGGGAGACTCGCTCGACCCGCTGCTCGCAGCCGGTCGCCCGGTCTGGAGCGTCCTGCGCGCCAAGCTCAAGGAGATCGTCACGGCGACCTCCGCGCCCAAGGGTGCCGAGCTGACGAGCATCGAGTCCGCGAAGCTGCCGTTCACCGTCGGCGACTACGTGGACTTCTACTCGAGCAGGCACCACGCGGAGAACGTCGGCCGGATGTTCCGCCCCGACGGCGACGCGCTCACCCCGAACTGGACGCACCTCCCGATCGGCTACCACGGCCGCGCGGGCACGGTGTACGTCTCCGGCACGGAGATCGTCCGCCCGAACGGCCAGAAGCGCGGCAGCGAGGGCCCGAAGTTCGGCCCGTCCGAGCGCCTCGACATCGAGGCGGAGGTCGGGTTCGTCTGCGGCGGCCCGCCGGCGGCCAACGTGTCCACGAGCAGGGCGGCCGAGCACGTCTTCGGCGTCGCGCTCGTCAACGACTGGTCCGCGCGCGACATCCAGGCGTGGGAGTACCAGCCGCTCGGCCCGTTCCTCGCCAAGTCGTTCGCCACGTCGATCGGCGCGTGGATCACACCACTCGAAGCGTTCTCAGTTGCACGCGTCCCGACCCCGCCGCTGCCGAACAAGTTGCACGACTACTTGACGACGGATCAGCCCTGGGGCCTGGACATAACGATCACCGTGGAGCTGAACGACACCATCGTCGCGAGGCCTCCGTTCCGGGAGATGTCGTGGTCATTTGTGCAACAGCTGGCGCACATGACCGTGAACGGGGCTACCGTGCGCCCAGGTGATCTGTTCGCCTCCGGCACGGTCTCGGGACCGGAGAAGGACGAGCGCGGCTCGTTCCTCGAACTCAGCTGGGGCGGCAAGGAACCGTTCAAGCTCGACGACGGCTCCACGAGGTCCTTCCTGGAGGACGGCGACACGGTCAGGCTGACCGCGACGGCTCCCGGTGAAGGCGGCTCGGTGGTGGGTCTAGCCGAGGTGGTGGGGACAGTTCGGAGTGCGTGATGGTCGGAGCGACGAAAGAGAGCTCGCTGACCCTGGAACGGGGTCTGGCGCTGCTCCAGGCGGTCGCTGAGGCGGAGTCCGAGGCACCGTCGATCTCGGAGCTCGCCACGGCCATCGGCGCGTCCAGGGCCGCGGTCTACCGGCTCCTCGTGCCGCTGCAGGCGCGCGGCCTGGTGCGCCGCGAGGGCTCGAAGGTCCGCCTCGGCCTGGGCGTGCTGCGGCTCGCCTCCAACGTCCTCCCCCAGCTCCGGATGGCGGCCAACCCGGCGCTGCGGGAACTCGCGGAGAAGGTCGGTGCCACCGCGCACCTCACCGTCGCGGACGGCAGCGAGGCCCAGGCCGTCGCCGTCGTCGAACCGTCGTGGACCGCTTTCCACGTGGCGTACCGGGTGGGCTCGCGGCACCCGGTGCACCGCGGGGCGGCCGGCAAGGCCATCTCGCAGCCCGTGGACAACTGGGTCGTCTCGACGGGCGAGCTGCAGCCCAACGCGTACGGCGTCGCGGCACCGGTCCGCGGCGTCCCCGGCCTCCGCGCATCTGTTGGCGTGGTGGCACTGGAGAAGCTCGACGCGGACATCGTCGGCCCACACGTCGTGCGTGCGGCCGAAGAAGTGGCAGCGGCCCTCAAGTGAGTCCAGAAATCCCTGCAGAACGACTGCGACGCTGGCGGTTGCTCCTCGGTCCCAGTGCGGAAGACGTGGCGGAGCTCGGCGACGACGACCAACGACGTGATGGCGCGCTGACGGGCCTCTACGGCGGCGGTGGCGATCGAGGCGCCGGTCTGGGCGCCAGCTCGCCGCAGCTGCACCGGTGGCTCGGCGACGTCCGCAAGTACTTCCCCACGTCCGTCGTCCAGGTCATGCAACGGGACGCGGTCGAGAAGCTCGGCCTCAAGCAGCTGCTGCTCGAACCCGAACTGCTGGAGTCGGTCGAGCCGGACGTCAACCTCGTCAGCACCCTGCTGCAGCTCTCCCGCGCCATCCCCGCCCGCACCCGCGACACCGCGAAAGCCGTGGTGCGCAAGGTGGTCGAGGACATCGAGAAGCGGCTCACCGATCGACTCGTCGAGGCCGTCCGCGGCGCCGTGGACCGCTCGAAGCGCACCCACCGGCCGCAGCTGCCGGACGTCGACTGGGCGACGACGATCAAGGCGAACCTCAAGAACTACCAGCCGCAGCACAAAACCGTGATCGTCGAGGACCTGATCGGCCACCGCAGGCGCAGCCGCGCGGCAGCGATGCGGGACGTCATCCTGCTCGTCGACCAGTCGGGTTCGATGGCGGACTCGTTGGTGCACGCGGCAGTCCTCGGTTCGGCGCTGGCCGGCATCCGCTCGATCTCCACCAGGCTCGTCGTGTTCGACACCGAGGTCGCGGACCTGACCGATCAGCTCAGCGACCCGGTCGACCTGCTGTTCAGCGCCCAGCTCGGCGGCGGCACGGACATCAACCGCGCGGTCGCCTACGCGCAGACCCAGGTCCGCCGGCCCACCGACACGGTCATCGTGATCATCAGCGACCTGTACGAGGGCGGCTCGGAGACCGAACTGCGAAGAAGAGTCCGGGAACTGGTCGCGAGCGGCGTCACGGTCGTGAACCTGTTGGCGCTCAGCGACTCCGGCACCCCGGCCTACGACCACGAGCTGGCGGCCAAGCTGCACGCCCTGGGCGCACCCGCGTTCGCCTGCACGCCGGACAAGTTCCCCGAACTGCTGGCGGCCGCACTGCGCAAGGACGACCTCACTCAATGGGCGGAGTCCGAAGGCATCGCAACGGGCCGTTAGCGGTCCACGACCCGTCCGCGGGTGAGGAACGCCAGACCTCGCGTCATCGCCACGACACGCCCGCGCTCGTCCGGACCGGCGATCCACATCTTGCCGGTGTGCCGCACCAGCACGCGGGCCCGCTCCGGCAGTTCGGGCAGCCGCAGGTTGTTCTCGGAGCCGTCGACCGTCAGGTACGCCTGTCGCCCGATCCGCCTGCCGGGCACGAACTTCACCGACACCGGGCGGAACGGGAACCTCTCCATCAGCTGCTGGGTACCGCGGCGCTGGACGAAGTGCCGCAACCCCGGCGCGGCCAGTTCCAGCACGACGGGCACGGACAGCACGGTGAGCCACAGCCAGCCGATCATCAGCACGACGCCGAGCACGGCCAGCGCGAAGAAGATGTGCCCGACCGCGCGCCGATCCGCCCGCGCCAGGCAGGTGTCGCTCCAGGTCTCGATGATCGTCATCTGGTCACGCGCGCAGGAATCAGCTGCGGCACCCCGCGAAACGTGACGACGGTGTTGCCGGCCGAGTCCGGCGGGACGAACCACGCGCGACGATGGCGCGCAATGCGTCCGCGGAGGAGAGGACCGACGCGCACGGTCAGCAAAAGCGGCGGCGAAGACAGCACGACCAGACGCCCTCCTTCCCACTTCACATGGGCGAAATGCCACGGTTCACCTTCCGGTAAACGCACCGGACGGCGACGCGTCACCACCCACAGCACAACTGCGGCGAAGAAGAGCAGCATCAGCGCCACCGGTGAGGACCACGACCACACAAGTACCAGGACGAACTGGAGAACGAACGCCGACGCGGCGAGGACGGTCCACATGAGGGCACGACGACTCGATCGGTTGACGCAGTGCCGGGTCCACCGATCGTCCAACGCCGTCACCTCGGTGGAAGGCTTGTTGGGCACGACCACCTGTCCACCGTACAGGTGATCCTTCCCAGAATGAGTGGAGCTAAGTTAGGCTTGCCTAACCTTCGAGGAGGTGCAGCGGTGACCGACACCCAGACCAAGCGCCCACCGGCGCCGCACGCCGCCGAGCGCGCTCGCACGATCGCGGCTCGCGGTGGTCACGCCGCCCTGCTTCCTCAGGCCGGATCCCGCACCAGCCCGTTGTTCCACCACGTGCACCCGTGCGGCACCACGATCTTGCTGCTCGCCGACGAGCACCCGCTGGTGGGGCAGCTGTGGCAGGCCCCGCGGGCAGAGGTGACGGCGATGCTGGAGATCGCCGACCAGGCGCCGGTGCCGTTGCGCGAACCGGTGCGCGGCCTGCTGTGGCTCACCGGCTGGGTCACCGCGCTGGACGGCCAGGAGGCGCGCGACGAGATCCTCGCGGTCGCCGACGTGCGACCGGACCACCGGCTGCTGGACGCGGGCCACGGTGCGTCCGTGCTGCGGCTCACACCGGCGTCGATGGTGATCGCGGACGCCGAGGGCACGTCGTCGATCCGGCCGGAGCAGTTCTCCAGCGCGACGCCGGACCCGTTCTGCGGCAACGAGGACCACTGGCTGCGGCACCTGGAGCTGGCGCACCGGGATGTCGTCGGCCAGCTCGCGCGGCACTTGCCGGAGGAGCTGCAGAGCGGTCACGTGCGGCCGCTCGGGCTCGACCGGTTCGGGCTGCGGTTGCGGGTCGAGGCCGAGTGCGAGGACCACGACGTGCGGATCGCGTTCTCGAAGCCGGTCAGCACGCCCCAGGAGCTCGCCGCCGAGCTGCGCCGGTTGATGGGCTGCCCGTTCCTCTCGCAGAGGTAGTGCCGCGGCCCGGAACGTTGCCGAGCGAATTCGCGGTCAGACGGGTGCATCGTGGTGCCGCCCCCGCGTCCTCATACTGGATGTATGGGGGCGCGGAGGCGGTGCCGCGAGGCGCCCTGCTGACCGCGAATTCACCGCCCACGTTCCGGGTCGCGGCACTAACCTCGCGCGGGTGACCTTGACTGCCCCGGAGATCCAGGCTGACGAGAAGCGCGGCTACCAGCTCGAGTTGCTGATCGTCTTCAGCATGACGCTGGGGCTCTCCGGCCTGCGCAGCCTCGTGCGGCTGATCGACAGCCTGCTCCAGCCGACCCCGCTCAACCAGCAGTCCGTCGCGATCAACGTCCCGCAGGCGAAGGCCGATCTGCTGGACCTCGTGGCGCAGCTGCTCGGCGTGCTGCAGCTCGCCGCGTGGGGCGGCATCGGCCTGTACCTGTTGTGGCGCACCGGGATCAAGCTCAAGGTCATCGGGCTCGACGGAACGCGCAAGCGAGCGGACGCGGTGGGCGCCCTGGGCCTTGCCGCGATCATCGGCATCCCCGGCCTGGCGTTCTACTTCGCCGCGTGGGCGCTCGGCCTGAACCTCGCCGTGCAGCCGTCCACTTTGGACAACCAGTGGTGGATGAGCGTGGCGCTGATCCTCGCCGCCGCCGGCAACGCGTGGGCGGAGGAGGTGCTCGTCGTCGGGTACCTGATCACCCGACTCAACCAACTGGGCTGGCGGCAGTACACCGCGCTGTTCGCGGCCGCCGTGCTGCGCGGGTCGTACCACCTCTACCAGGGCTTCGGCGGCTTCGTGGGCAACCTGGTCATGGGTCTGGTCTTCGGCTTCTACTGGCAGCGCACGAAGCGGTTGTGGCCACTGGTGATCGCTCACACGATCCTCGACGTCGTCGCGTTCGTCGGTTACACAATGTTGCGCGGCAAAGTGAGCTGGTTGCCCTAATGATTCGACCGTAGAATCCAATATTCCGCACGATTCGTTGCTAGTTTGGGCTCAGCAGCGGCGATTTGTGCTGTTCGGGGTTACGCTCGTCCGGTGACTGCGCACACGATCGCTGAGACCGAAGCACTTCCGGACGCCGCGCCCCGGGTGGACAGCGAGGTCGGCCCGTTGCGCACGGTGTTGCTGCACCGGCCGGGCAACGAACTCAAGAGGCTCACCCCGCGCAACAACGACCAGCTGCTGTTCGACGGCGTGCCGTGGGTCGGCAGGGCCCAGGAGGAGCACGACGCGTTCGCCGCGACGCTGACGTCCAAGGGCGTCGAGGTCCTGTTGCTCGCCGACGTGCTGGTGCAGGCGCTGGAGGACAACCGCGCGCGCATCGCGGGCATCCACAGCGCGGTCAACGAACGCCGCCTCGGCATCGACCTGGCGGACGCGCTGCGCAGCCACCTCACGTCGCTCAACGCGTCGCAGCTCGCCCAGGTGCTGATGACCGGCATGACGTTCGAGGAGATGCCGGCCGCCGAGGGCGCGTCACTGGTGCGCAAGATGCACCTGCCGGTCGACTTCGCCGTCGACCCGCTGCCGAACCTGCTCTTCACCCGCGACTCGTCGGTCTGGGTCGGCGACCGCGTGGCCATCACGTCGCTCGCACTGCCCGCCCGCGACCGCGAGACGACGCTCACGGACCTGATCTACGCCTACCACCCGCGGTTCCGCCGCACCGGACGCGCGTACGGCGCCCACTCGGCCCCGCTGGAGGGCGGCGACGTGCTGCTGCTGGCGCCGGGCGTGATCGCGATCGGCGTCGGCGAGCGCACGACCCCGGCGGGCGCGGAGTCGTTCGCCCGCTCCGCGCTCGCGGACGGTCTCGCGCACACGGTGCTGGCGGTGCCGATCGCGCAGGAACGCGCCACCATGCACCTCGACACCGTCTGCACGATGGTCGACCGCGACGCCGTGGTGATGTACCCGGCGATCAGCGACAACCTGTCCGCGTACCCGTTGCGCTTGGACGGCGACGGCGGTGTCCGCGTGGACGGGCCCGTGCCGTTCCTGGAGGCGGCGGCCGAGGCGATGGGCATCGAGCGGCTGCGGGTGATCGACACGGGCCTCGACCCCGTGACCGCCGAGCGCGAGCAGTGGGACGACGGCAACAACACGCTGGCGGTCGGCCCCGGTCTGGTCGTGGCGTACGAGCGCAACGTCGAGACGAACGAGCGGCTGGAGGCGGCCGGCATCGAGGTGCTGCGGATCGCGGGGTCGGAGCTCGGCTCTGGCCGCGGCGGTCCCCGGTGCATGTCGTGCCCGATTGACCGAGCACCCCTCGTTTAGATCATTAGGAATGCCTAACCTTTGTTTGGTTCACCTTTCCAAACAAAGGTTAGCTTTTCCTGGAATGCGGGTGTCACCGATTTGAGCTAACGTACTCCGCATGGCCTCGAACGTGAAGAAGATTGCCCCGAAGAAGTCTAAGTTCCACGAACTGCTGCAGACTCAGGTCGGCAACGAGTTCTCCGCTTCGCAGCAGTACATCGCGCTCGCCGTGTGGTTCGACAACGAGGATCTCCCGCGCCTCGCGTCGCACTTCTACAAGCAGGCTCTCGAAGAGCGCAACCACGCGATGATGATCGTCCAGTTCCTCATGGACAACGACATCCCGGTGGCCATTCCCGGCACCGCGGCCCCGCTCAACGAGTTCAAGACGCCGCGCGACCTCGTCGACCTCGCCCTGCGCCAGGAGCAGCAGGTCACCGACCAGATCGTGGCGCTCGCCAGGGCCGCCCGCGAGGAGGGCGACTACATCGGTGAGCAGTTCCTGCAGTGGTTCCTCAAGGAGCAGGTCGAGGAGGTCTCCTCGATGAAGACGCTGCTCACGATCATGGACCGCGCGGACGGCAACATGTTCTACGTGGAGACGTTCCTCACCCGCGAATCCGTGGGCGACGCTGCCGACTCCGGCGCTCCCACTGCCGCCGGTGGCGCGCTCTGAGTTTTTCCTCGCACGCTTGAGTGCCTGAATTGTGCGGCCCGCCTCACCTTCACCGGTGAGGCGGGCCCATCTTTTCAGCGACACTGCCGGTTGAGCCGGGCCGCCTGCCGCGTGAGGTATTCCCGTTCGGCGAGGTTCGACGCTTTTCCGGCCGCCTCGACGTAGAGCCGCGCGGCTGTTTGCTCGTCGCCGTCGCGCTCGTGCAGGTATGCGGCCACCGCCGTGTAGCGGGGCAATGAGTCGTCGAGTTCACCGAGTGCTTTCAGCCCGGCCCTCGGCCCGTCCGCCTCCGCGACGGCCACCGCGCGGTTGAGCCGCACGATCGGACTGTCCGTGAGCTTGGCGAGCTCGTCGTACCACTCGACGATCTGCACCCAGTCGGTTTCCTCGGCCCTGGGAGCGTCGGCGTGCAGGGCCGCGATCGCCGCCTGCGCCTGGAACTCGCCGAGCCGGTCCTGCGCGAGCGCTGCCTGCAGGATCTCGACGCCCTCTGCGATCAGCTCGGTGTCCCACTTCGCGCGGTCCTGGTCGGCGAGCGCGATGAGGCTGCCGTCCGGTGCGGTTCGACTCGCCCGCCGGGCGTGGTGCAGGAGCATGAGCGCGAGCAGGCCGGCGACCTCGGGGTGGTCGATCGCGCCGGCGAGCTGGCGGGTGAGCCGGATGGCCTCGGCGGCGAGGTCGACGTCGCCGGAGTAGCCCTCGTTGAAGACCAGGTAGAGCACGCGCAGCACGGTGGCGACGTCGCCGGGCTGGTCGAACCGGACGTCGCCGACCGTCTTCTTGGCGCGGCTGATGCGCTGGGCCATGGTCGCTTCCGGCACGAGGTAGGCCTGGGCGATCTGGCGGGTGGTCAGGCCGCCGACAGCCCTGAGCGTGAGCGCCACGGCCGACGACGGCGTCAACGACGGGTGCGCGCACAGGAAGTAGAGCTGGAGCGTGTCGTCGGTGTCCGGCACCGGACCGGCTTCCGGCTCGACGTGCTCCTCCCGGCGCCGCCTGGCCGTCTCCGCTCGGGTCGCGTCGATGAACTTGCGCCACGCCGCGGTGACGAGCCAGCCCTTCGGATCGCGCGGCGGATCGTCCGGCCACACCCGGATCGCCTCGACGAGCGCGTCCTGCACGGCGTCCTCGGCCGCCGCGAAGTCGGCTCCGCGGCGGACGAGGATCCCCAGCACGCTCGGGGTGAGGCTCCTGATCAGCGCCTCATCCACGGTCACTCCGTGATCGTCGGCGCGTTGCCGTAGAACGGCCGGACCTCGAGCCACTCGTGGATCGGCTTGCCGTCCTTGCCCGGCGCCGCCGACAGCTCCCCGGCCAGCTCGACCGCGCGCTCGTAGCTGTCGACGTCGATGATCATCCACCCGGCGATGAGGTCCTTCGTCTCGGCGAACGGCCCGTCGGTGACCGGCGGCTTGCCCTCACCGTCGTACCGGACCCAGGCACCTTCCGGAGCGAGTGCCTGTTCGCTGACGTACTCCCCGGTGGCGCTGAGCTTGTCCGCGAAGTCGCGCATGTACTGGATGTGCGCGGTGATCTCGTCCTGCGTCCACTGGTCCATCGGCACGTCGTTGACCGAGGCCGGGGCGCCGCGGTAGTGCTTGAGCAGCAGGTACTTGGCCATCTCCGGTGTCTCCCTCTGTGCGTTGCGACCCATCTTGGCCGCTTTCACCACGGGGACGGAGCCGGCGCGGGCTTCTCGACACGACTGCTCAAGATTTTTCGACCGGGTCAGAGGTAGGCCATCGAGCAGTCGGCATCGCGCGAGATGAGCTTCACGCGCACGACCTTGTTCGCGTCGCTGTCCGGTTCGCCGAGGAACGAGTAGCCGACGGTGTCGGTGACCCGCGCCGACCAGCCGCTGCGGTACGCGGATGCGTTCGGGTAGGCCTTCTTCACGTCGGCGAAGGTCGAGCCGATCCCGATGCCGGTGGACGTCTTGGCGTCTGCGGGCAGCGTGATGCGGACGATGCCGTATCTCTTCGAGATCGCGAGCTCGTCGTCCGCAACGCACATGTGGTCGCCGTCGCTCTGCCAGGTCAGATCGGTCAGGCCGGCCGCACGGGCCTCGTCGAGCGTCATGCCGATCTTGACGGGGCCGTAGCCGATCCGGTTGTCGACCTTGACCGCGACGTTCGCCTTCGGCGGCTCGGTCACGGCCTGCGGGGTCGAGGAGGACGTCTGCGGGTTCGACGAGGACGTCTGCGGTGCGGCGTTCTGCACCGGCGCGGGCGCGGAGGTGCACGCGGCAATTCCGGCGACGGCGACAGCCGCAAAGAAGGCGAGCTTGACCGAGTTCTTCATTTGAATGATCCCCCAAATAATGAGTAAACAAAAGGAAGAAAGAAACGACCCACTAAATTCCCCCAGGCCGTTTCAGACACCCGTAAGACGCCCTCTGAGCTGCGAGGTTGCGACCGGGTTCATCACGAAGAAGTCACGGGCCCCGATGTCACCCGAAAGGACGCCGAGGTCCCGCCGCACCCCCAAGAGCGGCGGGACCTCAGCAAGATCAATCGATCAGACGGGGCAGTCGTTGGCGTTCAGGCGCATTCGCACGACGGTCACCGCGGCACCGTCGGTTTCGAAGACATAGGTCCATTTCGGCGTACCCGCCATCTGCACGAGCAGGGTCGAGCCGCTCTGCGTCGCCGACGGATAGGCGGTCTTCACGTCGGCCACGGAAGAGCCCGCGCTGATGCCCCGCTGCGTCTTGGCGTAGCCGGGCAGCGTGAGCCGGACGATGCCGTTCGCCGGCGAGATGACCGCGGCGTCGCTGTCCGGCACCAACGTCGTGGCGTAGGTCGTGCACGAGCCGGCCGACGTGCCCGGTTCGACCAGCGACCCGGTCGCCAGCGCGTTGGCCTCGCTCATCCCGAGCACGAGCTTGCCGACCTTGCTGGACTCGGACGGCAACGCGGGCGGCGGAGTGGTCGTGGTCGGCTTCGGCGTGCTTTTGCCGGTGGTGCCGCCCGCGCCGGGGTTGCTGCCGGTGGCGTTCGGCGCCGTCGGTGGGGCGGTCACGGTCGTGGTCTGAGCGCCGCTGCTGATCGACGACGAGGGCGGGGCGGAGGAGGACGTCGGCATGGACGTCGGCAGCAGGTCGCCCACCGGGTCGTCCGACGGGGAGCGCAGCTGGGTCAGCCCGATTCCGGCGCCGACGAGCGCGACCAGGGCGAAGGTGGCGGTCATGGCGGAACGGCGGCGTCGCCTGCGATGGGCGCCGCGAACCACCGCGTCGGCCGCGTCCGGGGCCACGTGGACGTCCAGCCGATCGTCGCTGAAGAGCCTGCGCAGCTCGTCGTCGAGGTCGTCGTCCACCGGTCAGTCCTTTCCCAGGCGGGTCCGGAGACTCGCCATCGCCTTGCTGCTCTGGCTCTTCACGGTGCCGCACGAGATGCCGAGCGCGTTCGCGATCTCGGCTTCGGACAGGTTCTCGTAGTAGCGCAGCACGATCACCGCGCGCTGCCGCGGCGGCAGGTCGCGCAGTGCTTGCCAGAGCGGTTCGTTTTCGAGCCTGCTCAGCTCGGGCGCAACGGCACCGCGGTCGGGGAAGTCGGCCACGAGGCTCTCGCGGCGCCGGCGACGCCAGATGCTGATGTGCGTGTTGGCCATGGCCCTGCGGATGTACGCGAGCGGGTCGTCGCCCTTTCGCTGCACGGACACCCAGCGCGAACCGACCTTCTCCAGCACGGACTGCACGAGGTCGGCCGCGTCGTGCGAGTTGCCGGTCAGGGCGTGCCCGTAGCGCAGAAGTCCGGGCATCGACATGCGCACGAACTCCGCGAAGTCCCCCACGGCTTCCGCTCTTCCTCCGCCGTGTTCGGCGGCCAACTCCAGCTGCAGCACCGCCACCACGGCACACCCCCTCCCCGAAGCAACAACTGGGCCCCGGGAGGTTCACGCTCGAGTGCGCGGAACGGTTGCCTCACTAAATCACAAAACGGCAACGGCCTGCGGTAGAACGAACGAACCGTCCGGCTCGCAGGGGAAGTCGTGCACCTCGACCACGGCCGCAACCGGAATCGAGCCGTACACGTGCGGGAACCACAGCGGCGAATCCGCCACCGCCTCCCACCGGACCGGAACGTCGAGCAACCGCGGGTCGATCACGAGCAACAGCAGCCCGCTCTGCCCGTGGAAGAACTTGCCGGCCGTCACGTGCACGACGCCCCGGTCCGAGCAGTGCACGAACTCCTCGCCGGCAGGCGCGATCGAACCGGCCGACTGGGCAGCGGCCCAGCCGGCCGTCGAGATGATGTGCAGCAGCACTTATCCACAGCTCCTTGTGGACAACCGTGTGGACAACCTGTGGATCAGCGCAGCGTGATCTGCCGGCCGCGCAGACCGTCACGGGCCCGGCGCTCGGCGTCGGTCAGCGGCTCGTCGGACGCCAGCGCCTCCAGCAAGCGCTTGCCCAGCGCCTCGGCCGGCTCGGCCCACTCGCGGGCGTGCATCTCGCGGTCGAGGTCCCAGACCGGCACGAGCAGGCCGTGCGCGCGGAACGAACCGGCGTAGCGGGAGCCCTCGCCCAGGTCCAGCTCACCGCGGGCGGCCAGCCGCGCCATCGCGGGCAGCAGCTTCTCCTCCGGCTCGGGACGGACCCAGCGCAGGTGCGCCTTGTCGCCGGCGTCGACCCAGTAGGCGGCCTTCACGCCGGGGGCGTCGAGCCGCTCGGTCGGCAGGATCGCGGCGTTCGCGCGCTCCAGCGACAGGGCGACGTCACCGGTCGGCTCGGTGCCCTCCGGCATCCACCACACGAAGTCGGTGTGCAGCTCGGGCACGATCTCGGCCTCGGGGTCGAGCAGGTCCTGCAACCGGCCGGGGTGCTCGCCGTTGTCCGGGCCGACGACCGCGAGCACGTCACCGGTCTTCGCCTGCTGCGCCCACTGCAGCGCGCGAGCCAGGTCGCGGCTGATGTCGCCGGACCGCGTCTGCACCTGCAGGCCCACGAACGGCACGTCGTCGCCGCGGATCAGACCGGCGGCCGCCATCGGCAGCACCGTCGCCAGCGTGACCTCGCGACCGTCCTTGACCGGCAGCTTCGCGATCGCCGACGGCACGAACTCGCGCAGCGCGATCAGCTCGCACTCGGCGGCCAGCCCCTCGAACGGCCTGGACACGATCACGTCCGTCGCGCCGCCCGGTGCGCCGTGGCAGGCCTTGTAGCGCTTGCCGGACCCGCACGGGCAGGGCTGCTTCGGGTTGATCCCGTCCTTCGGTGCGTCCTTGACGGCAGTCCGCTTGGCCACCTCGGCCCTCCTCGTGTTCAGGCTTCTCAGGTGGCCAAGTTAGCCGTCAGCAGGCGGCGGGTGTTCGCCGGGGCATTCGTCGCGAGGTAGCGGACGCCCAGGTCACGGCACAGTGCGATGTCCTCGGCGCTGTCCACGGTCCACACGTACGTCTCATGGCCCGCCCGGCGCGCCCGATCGACGTAACCGGGGTCGTTGCGCAGCACGTGCACGCCCGGCCCGGTGTAGTCAGCGAACGACGGCAGCGCACCGCTGCGGTACCGGCCGAGGCGGTCGAGCAGCAGCACCGTGCGGATGTCCGGCGCCTGGTCGCGGAACGCCTTCACCGCCGTCGGCGAGAACGACATCATGACGATCTGGCTGTCGAGCTGGTGCCTCTTCAGCGCCTCGACGAGCTTGCGTTCGACCTCGTTGCGGTAGCGGACGGGGTGCTTGGTCTCGACGAAGAGCTGCACCTGCGAGCCCTTGACCAGGTCCAGCAGCTCGTCGAGCACGAGCAGTCCGGCCGGCTGACCGTGGCGGTGCCAGCTGCCGTAGTCGTGTTTCTTCAGCTCTTCCAGCGTGAGCGCGCTGACCGTGCCACGGCCGTTGGACGTGCGGGCGAGCGTGCGGTCGTGCACACACACGATCTCGCCGTCCTTCGACAACCTGATGTCGCACTCCAGCCCGTCCGCACCCTCCTTCAAAGCGAGCTCGTAGGCGCCGATGGTGTGCTCGGGACGGTCAGTGGACGCGCCGCGGTGCGCGACGATCGCTGGCAGCTGCACAACCCGAACGATAGTGTCTGCGCAACAATTTGAGTCATCAATCAAATGGACGTGGACGAAACGCGAATCGCGACTTACCGTCCCGCCTTGTGACGTTCGACCAGCGCGATCCCGCGTTCATCGCCGACCCGTACCCGGCCTTCGCCACCCTGCGCGAAGCCGGTGAGGTGCATCACCACGAGCAGATGGGCGTTGCCGTCGCCGTCTCGCACGCCGCGTGCTCGGCCGTGCTGAGGCACCGGTCGCTCGGCCGGATCTGGTCGGACGTGAAGCCGGTCGAGCAGTTCATGGCGTTCAACCTGCTGCACCGCAACTCGCTGCTGGAGAACGAGCCGCCCACGCACACCCGCCTGCGCCGCCTGGTCGCCGCCGCGTTCGGCCGCGGCCACGTCGAACGCCTCCGCCCGTGGGTCGCCGACCTGGCCGACCGCCTCGTCGACGAGCTGGTCGCGAAGATCGACGACCAGGGCCAGGCAGACCTGCTGGCCCACGTCGCCGCGCCGCTGCCGGTCGAGGTGATCGCCGAGCTGCTCGGCGTCCCCGGCCAGGACCGCTACCTGCTGCAGCCGTGGTCGAACGCCATCGTGAAGATGTACGAGTACGGCCTGCCCGCCGAGCAGCAGGAAGCCGCCGAGCGCGCCGCCGCGGAGTTCGTCGCCTACCTGCGCGAGCTGATCGCGTTGCGCCGCAAGAACCCCGGCTCCGACCTCGTCTCGGACCTGGTCGCCGTCACCGACACCGACGGCGCCCGCCTCACCGAGGACGAGCTCGTCGCCACCGCCGTGCTGCTGCTGATGGCCGGCCACGAGGCCACGGTCAACGTCATCGGCAACGGCGTCTACGCCCTGATGCAGCACCGCTCGCAGTGGGAGCGCCTCTCGCCGGAGATCATGCCCACGGCCGTCGAGGAACTGATCCGCTACGACTCGCCGTTGCAGCTCTTCGAACGCACCGCCACCGAACGCGTCGAGATCGCGGGCCACGTCATCGAGCCCGGCCAGAAGATCGCCGCGCTGCTCGGTGCGGCCGCGCGCGACCCGTTGGTCTTCGAGAACCCCGACACGCTCGACGTCGGCCGCGAGAAGAACCAGCACCTCGGGTTCGGCATGGGCATCCACTACTGCCTGGGTGCGCCGCTGGCCCGCATCGAGGTGGAGGCGGCGCTGTCGTCGTTGCACCGCAAGCTTTCCGGCGCGGTGCTGGCCGAGGAACCCGACCGGCGCGCGGAGTTCGTGATCCGCGGGCTGCACTCGTTGGTGCTCGGCAGGGGCTAGTGCCGCGGATAACGCTTGGGGAGCTTGAAACCGCGCTCCTTCAACACCTTCCGCAACCGGTCCGGGTAGTCGGTGATCAGGCCGTCGATCCCGGTGTCGATCACCTCGTGCATCCGTGACTCCTCGTCCACGGTCCACGGGATCACGGTGAGACCTTGAGCGTGCGCGTCCGCGACCAGTTCCTTGGTGGTCATCGTGTGCACCGGTGAAAGCGCACGGGCGCCGAAACTGCGCACCGCTTTGGCAACGCTGCCGCCGAAGTCGTCCAGGTTCAGCCCACCGGTCCACGGCGAGCCCGGCCGCAGGAACTCCGGCTGAGTCAGGGCGACCAGCGGGATGCGCGGCTCGACCTCGCGCAGCCGCATCAGCGTGCCCCAGTCGAAGGACTGGACGGTCACGTTGGACAGGAAGCCGCTGCGCCGGATCTCGCGGACCGCCCGTTGCACGAACTGCTCGCGCGGCGCGGTCTCGTGCGGGGCGGCTGCCTCGACCTTGGTCTCGATGTTGAAGCGGATGCCCCACGCGCGGTGCTTGCGGGCGAGGTCGAAGAGCTCGGCCAGCGTGGGCATGCGGGCACCCGGCGAGAGCTCCTGGTTCGGGTACTGCGACCACCGGGTGCTGCCGCAGTCGAGGGTGCGGACCTGGGCGAACGTCAGGTCCTTCACGTACTTGCCGGCGTACGGGAACGCCGGGTCGCCGGGAAACGCGGGCAACGTGTCGAGGCACTTCGCCGGGTTCGTCTTGCGGTCGTGGGTGATGACCTCACGGCCGTCCTTGGTGATCTGCAGGTCGAGCTCCAGCGTCGTGACGCCGAGCTCGAGCGCCTTGCCGAACGCCTTGAGCGTGCTCTCCACGGTCAGGCCGATGCCGCCGCGGTGGGCCTGCAGGTCGAGTTCCCGGTGGTGGTGCGCCTGGACGACGCCTGGTGTGGCCATTGCGATCACCAGAGCCCCGATGAGTGTCCGCATTCGTCCAACCTGGCACTCGCTGAGAACGCCGGGAAGGTCCTCACGGACGAACGTCGCCTGAACAGATCAGCGCGGCGAACCGGACGCGCGGAACGACCGCAGCGGGGGCTGGGGAGCGTCCTTGACCTCGAGCACGCGCATCAACCGCACGGACGCGGCGTCCACCGGGAGCAGCAGCGTGGTGATCCGCCGGACGACCAGCGCCGTGGTCACCGCGACGCCCGCCAGCACCAGGTTGGCGAACGCGTGCAGCAGCACCCCGTCGGCCAGCGCCTGCGTGCTGTCGCGGAACGACCACAGGATCATGATCACGAACAGCAACCCCGACCCGGCCCAGAAGCCCCACCACCAGCGCAGCAGCGTCGACGGGCGGGGACGTTCGTCGGCCGACCCGTGCGCCACCGCGTGTTCGAGCTCGGCGAGCACCGAGCCGGGCACGACGAGGTTCATGCCGGGAACGACGAGCCCGAGCAACGCCTGTTCGTCCGAGCGGGAGGGCCCGTAGCCCACGATCGTCGCGGCCACGTTGCGCGCCCGCCGCACCCACAACAGCGTGAGCACGAACGACAGCGCGGAGCCGGTGATCATGATCGCCGTGGAGGACACCACCAGCGCGTCCGACGCGCTGACCACGCCGGGGGAGAGCGCGCCGAAGCGGCTCATCGCGACCAGGACGTACCGCCAGACCTCGGACAACGCCGCCCAGACGGCGACGAAAGCGAGCAGCCACAACGAGTTCTGCGCGGTGCGGCCGAGCCGGCGCACCCCGTCGACCGAGTCGGCCTGCTCGACGGTGCCGGGTACGGCCGTCGGCCAGCGCCACGCCAGCAGCGGGAAGCCCCAGCGCGGCGGGACCGGGTAGTTCGGCGGGCCGCCGTAGGACAACCGCTGCGACCGCCGCGCAGACTGCGGATACGCACCGGGTGGCGGAGTCGCCACCCAGTCCACGCGCATCGGCTGCAACGGCTGCACGATCAGATGACCTCGGGTTCCATGCCCTCGACGCCGCCCTCGAGCGGGCGACCGTGGGCGTCCCAGTGCTGCATGCCGCCCTCGACGTTGACGGCTTCCCAGCCGTTCTGGTTGAGGTACTGGGTCACGCGGGCGGAACGACCACCGGCGCGGCACACGACGTAGAGCTGCACGTCGTTCGGCACCTCGTCGAGCCGGGCACCGATCTCGCTCATGGGGATGTGCAGAGCGCCGGGCGCATGGCCCGCGTCCCACTCGTCCTGCTCACGCACGTCCAGCAGGACGGCGCCTTCCGGCAGCACGGCGGGCACGTCAGCGATCTCCACGCTTGGCACAGTCACGCCCTAGATGTTGCCATGCCGGAGGTTGCGCTTTCGTGAACCTCCGGCACGGCACACCCTCAGGCCACCCCCGCGATGGCGGGCCCGAGCCGGGTGAACTGTTCCTCGCTCAACGGCAGCGTGGCGCGACCAGCACCCGTGCGCTGCAGGACGCCCGGCTGGTTCGGATCAGGACGCACGTCCGGGCTGCCGTAGTTGCGCAGTTCGAGCCGCACGAACAGACCGTCCTTGCGGTAGATCTCCAGCACCTGCTTGAGCGACTGGAAAGGCTCGTACGGCCGGATGTTGTGCAGCTGCATGACCGTGCCGTTGGCGAGGGTCAGCCGCCTGGCCGGTTCACAGTCGCCGGTCGCCCAGAGCCCGTCGTCCGCATGCCACTGCGGGGTACCGGGGAACCTGCCGGCGGAGATGCTGAGGCTGCCGGTCCCGCCGGAGTCGGTCAGGTCGAACTCGATGGCGTCCTTGATGGAGCTGCCCGGCGCGTTGCTGACGGTCACCTCCGGCAACTCCCGCCGCACCAGGTCGATCAACGCGTCGACGGTCTTGGCGGACAACACGTCCGTGCCGAGCCCCCACACCTCCAAGGGTTCCTTCGAGTTGCACAACGGAATCTGCACGACTGCGCGACCGGCGGGTGGCGGCGCGCTCGTCGCGGGTGTCCACGTCCCGTACGGGATCTGCGGCGGGGTGTTGACCCTGGGCCAGCCCGTCGCGTGCTCGACGGTGGCGGGACCGTAGTTCGGCTGGTCCGCAGGCGTGGGGTCCGGCGCGGCGTGGTTCAGCGTCGCGGCGCCGATGCCGATGCCGGCGACCACCGCGAACACGCCCAGCACGGCACCCGCGCGCTGGGCGAACACCCGGCGGCGGCCGCGCTTGAGCACGTGGTCCAAGGTCGTCGTGGGAGGCGGGGCGGAGACGTCGAGAGCTCCGCGCAGCTTCTCTTCGAGATTCATCAAGCACACTCCGAAGTGACCGGCTCGCCGTACGCCTCGCGGAGCGTCGCCAAACCCCTGGCTGTCTGACTTTTGACGTTGCCGATCGAACAGCCCAGCTCAGCGGCCGTCTGCTCGATGGACAGGTCGTGCACGAACCGCAGCACCAGCGCGGCCCGCTGCTTGGCGGGCACCTGCTGCAGTGCCGCGTTCAACTTGGCGTCGGGATCGGAGAAGCCGCCGCCGACGCCGAGCTCCGGCAGCTCGGCGACCGGGCTCACGCGGTCGCGGCCGCGGCGCCTGCTGTCGATGAACGCGCGCGTCACGATGGTGCGGACATAGGCCTCCGCCGTTTCGCGCCTGATCGTCGGCCACTTCGCGTACGCCTTCACGAATGCGTTCTGCGCGAGCTCTTCCGCCTCCGACCAGTCACCGCACAACGCGTACGCCGTGCGGCGGGCCCAGTCGAACCTGCTCGTGAAGAACTCCGAGAACTCTTCGTCCCGTCGCACTCCGGTCCCCCTGCTTTCGCTGCTTCCGCGTTCAATACGCGGCCAGCACCAGCAGGGTTGCACGCACGAAAAACGGGCCGCCCCCTGGGGGACGGCCCGTTCTCCGGAAACGATCGGCTAGTGCGCGATGGCCTTCTCGGCGCCCGCACCGGTGAGGGAGCGGACCTCCATCTCGGCCTGCTTGACCGGGTCGGCCTTGTCCTTCGAGAGGATCGTGCCGATGTAGCCGAGCAGGAACGCGACCGGGATCGACACGATGCCGGGGTTCGACAGCGGGAAGAGCGCGAAGTCGGCGTTCTTGAACATCGACGTCGGCTGACCGGAGACCGCCGGCGACAAGACGATCAGCGTGATCGTCACTGCCAGACCGCCGTAGATGCTCCACAGCGCGCCCGAGGTGTTGAACCTCTTCCAGAACAGCGAGTAGAGGATCGTCGGCAGGTTGGCCGAGGCCGCGACCGCGAACGCCAGCGCCACGAGGAACGCGATGTTCTGGCCGTTGGCGATGATGCCGCCGCCGATGGAGACGAGGCCGATGACGATCGCGGTGAGGCGGGCGACCTTGACCTCGGAGTCCTTGTCCTCCGCCTGACCCTTCTTGATGATGTTGGCGTAGATGTCGTGTGCGAACGACGCCGACGCCGTGATCGTCAGGCCTGCCACGACCGCGAGGATCGTCGCGAAGGCGACCGCCGCGATCAGGCCGAGCAGGATCGGGCCGCCGAGCTCCAGGGCGAGCAGCGGAGCCGCCGAGTTGGCCTTGCCGGGCGCCTTGTTGATCGCGTCCGGACCGACCAGCGCACCGGCGCCGTAGCCGAGGACCAGCGTGAACAGGTAGAAGATGCCGATCAACCAGATGGCCCACACGACCGAACGACGGGCTTCCTTCGCGGTCGGCACGGTGTAGAAGCGCATCAGGATGTGCGGCAGACCCGCGGTGCCGAGCACGAGGGCCAGTGCCAGCGACAGGAAGTCGAGCTTCGTGGTGCCGTTCTTGCCGTACGCGAGACCGGGGCCGAGCAGCTTCTCGCCCGCCTTCGGCGCGTTGTCGACCGCGGCGCCGAGCACGGAGGAGAGGTTGAAGCCGTACTTGCCGAGCACCCAGACGGTCATGATGCCCGCACCGGCGATCAGCAGGACCGCCTTGATGATCTGCACCCAGGTGGTGCCCTTCATGCCGCCGATGAGGACGTAGGCGATCATCAGGGCGCCGACCACGGCGATGACGAGGGCCTGGCCACCAGTGCCCGTGATGCCGAGCAGCAGGGCGACGAGACCACCGGCACCGGCCATCTGGGCCAGCAGGTAGAAGAACGAGACTGCCATCGTCGACGTGGCGGCCGCCGCGCGGACCGGACGCTGCCGCATCCGGAAGCTCAGCACGTCGCCCATCGTGTACTTGCCGGTGTTGCGCAGCAGCTCGGCGACCAGCAGCAGCGCGACGAGCCACGCCACCAGGAAGCCGATCGAGTACAGGAAGCCGTCGTAGCCGTTGAGGGCGATGGCGCCCGCGATGCCGAGGAACGACGCGGCGGAGAGGTAGTCACCCGCGATCGCGATGCCGTTCTGCGGCCCGGTGAACGCGCGGCCGGCGGCCAGGTAGTCGGCAGCGGTCTTGGTGTTGCGGCTCGCCCGGATGACCACGAACAGCGTGACCAGGACGAAGACACCGAAGATGCTGATGTTGAGGATCGGGCTGGACTCGTTCACTTGCCGTCTCCCTCGATCTCACCGCGGAGCTTCTCCGCCAACGGGTCGAGGTTCTTGTTGGCGTGCCGCACGTAGAGCGTCGTGATCACGAAGGTGGACACGAACTGCAGCAGACCGAAGATGAGCCCGACGTTGATGTTGCCGACGACCTTGGTCGACATGAACCCGTGCGCGTAGTCCGCGAGCAGCACGTACAGCAGGTACCAAGCGAGGAACAGCCCGGAGACCGGGAACACGAACTTGCGCAGCCGATGCTTCAGCTCCGCGAAGTCATCACTTGCTTGTACGTCGACCCACTTCTGCGCATCGGGGGCCGACTCGCTCGGGGTGTGTTCGACAGTGCTCACAGTCCCCTCCTCGCGGTACTCGTCGTGGGTGTCAGCAACGTGACGTGCACGTAATGCCTCCAGGTGCGGTCTGTTCTTGGTCGAGAACCGTATGGAGACTTGAGTCACTCAGGTAAGACCCCGTCCGTGCCAATGCGCCCAGCAGTCGGGTGATGCGACGAACGGTCAGTATGCGTAGACGAACAGCACTCTGCGTGACCGCAATCACCGTTCACCGATTCGAGTGACCAATTTTCACCCAATTGAAACGCTGGGTACTCACCGTGACCGACCAGCTCCCCTGCGCTGGTCGTCGGCCATCCGCGCCTTCTCCTCGGCCGTGCCGAACCGCGCGATGTCGCGGTCGCGGATGAAGCCCAGCGGGTCCGGCGCGTGCAGTCTCAGCAGGATCTGGTTGACGTCCGCCGGTGCCCTTCTGCGGGTGGCCTTGCTGACCACGATCATGGTCGCGAAGGCGATCGGAACGGTGATCAGCGCTGGTTGGGTGATGAACGCGGGCGCCCAACGGCCGGTGTAGGAGCTGACCACGCTGATCACCTGAGCGGAGATCACCATGCCGCCGCCGACGACGAGACCGCACACCGCACCCACCCAGGTGAGTCCTCTCCACCAGATGCCGAGGACGAGCAGCGGGCAGAAGGTCGAAGCGGCTAGCGCGAACGACATGGCCACGGTCAGTGACGCATCGGAGCGCGGCAACAGCAGTGCGAGCCCGATCGCGACGAGTCCGGTGAACACAGTTGCCCACCGGAAGTCACGAACCTTGCCCGGCATGATGTCCGTCGAGACCACCCCGGCGACGGACACGACGAGCCCGGACGAGGTCGACAGGAACGCCGCGAAGGCACCCGCGGCGACGATCGCGCCGAGGATCTGACCACCCAGGTTCGGCAGCATCGTCTCCGGCAGCATCAGCACCGCCGCGTCCGTCTTCCCGTTCACCAGCAGCTGCGGCAGGTAGAGCCGGGACAGCACGCCCAGCACCGTCGGGAAGATGTAGAACAGGCCGAGCAGGTAGAGCACGTGCAGCGCCGTCCGCCGGGCCGCCTTGCCGTCCGGGTTGGTGTAGAAGCGGACCAGGACGTGCGGCAGGCCCATCGTGCCGAGGAACGTCGCGAAGATCAGCGAGTAGGTCTTGAGCAGGTCGGAGATGCCGCCGGTCTGCGGGCGCGTCCAGTCGTGGTTGTTCGTCGGCGAGCCCTCGACCACCGGGACCGGGCTGCCGGCGGGGAACTCCATCACCGTGCCGGGGCTGAGCTCGTAGACGCCGCGCCCCCAGAACACCGGCCCGTCGGCGTGCCTGCCGTCGATCTCGCCGTGCACCTTCAACGTCAGCGGCTCGTCGACCCTGACCTTGATCACCTGCTCGGCCACGGTGATCGACTCGGCCTGCGGGAACCTGACGACGCCCTCGTCGCTGATCGGCTGCGTGCCGCGGTCCGGCGAGGCGAGGAACACCACGAAGAGCACGAACGTGGGCGCGGCGATCGCGAAGAGCTTGCCCCAGTACTGGAACGCCTGCACCAGCGTGATCGCGCGCATGCCGCCGCCCAGCACGTTGATCACCACGATGACCGTGACGATCAGGCCGCCGAACCACGCGGGCAGACCGGTGATCGTGGTCAGCGTCAGACCGGCGGACTGCAGCTGCGGCACCAGGTACAGCACGCCGATGCAGACCACGAAGAACGTGCTGAAGTGCCGCACGTTCACCGATCCCAGCCTGGCCTCGGCGAAGTCGGGCAGCGTGTAGGCGCCGGACCTGCGCAGCGGTGCGGCCACGAACAGCAGCAGTGCGAGGTACCCGGCGGTGAAGCCGATCGGGTACCAGAGCGCGTCGATGCCGTCCTTGAGCACGAGCCCGGCCACGCCGAGGAACGACGCGGCGGACAGGTACTCGCCGGAGATCGCGGCGGCGTTGCGGGTGGCCGGGATCGCCCGGCGCGCGACCAGGAAGTCCGGGGTGGTGTTGGCCTTGCGCGAGCCGACGTAGCCGAGCAGGAACGTGACGGCCGCGACGGCGACGATGGCGCTGAGGCTCCAGAAGGTGGCGGTCACGTCAGCGGTCGACCATGTTCACGAAGTCGCGCTCGTGCCGTTCGGCCTGCCTGCGGAACACCCAGCCGACCCCGTAGAGGATCGGGAAGGGCGCCAGGCCGAGCACGAGCCAGGGGATGCCGATGCCGAGGATCTCGAGGTCCCCGATCTGCGGGAACAGGTAGAAGGTGATCGGCAGCAGGCACATGCCGATCAGGACGGCGAAGGCGAGCCCGAACGCGGACCGGAGCTGCTGCTTGATGAGGTCGCGCACGAGCTTCTCGCCGACGCTGGTCTGCTCCTCCAGCTCGATGATCGTGCGCAGCGCCTTGCCGCGTGCCTTCGCGGAGTCGTTGAGGACGACGCGCCGCCTGCGTGGCTTGCGGGCCTGCTCACCGAGCCAGGCCTCGCGGGCGGCCTGCTCGGGCTTTCCCGCGTCGTGCCTGCTCACCAGCCGCTCTTCGGCGGTCGGACGATCCGTTCCTTGAGCTCCTTGGTGTGCCGGCGGCTCACCGGGAGCTCCTTGGCGCCGTCACCGGTGCCGATGACCACCGCGTACCCGTTCGCGGTCATGCGCAGCTCGCTCACCAACGGCAGCGCGACCAGGTACGACCGGTGGATGCGCACGAACCCAGCGTTCGCCCAGCGTTCCTCCAGCTGCGCCAGCGGGATGCGCACCAGGTGGCTGCCGTCCTGGGTGTGCAGGCGGGCGTAGTCGCCCTGCGCCTCGACGTACCGCACGGACGCGCGCGGCACGAGCTTGATGGTGCCGCCCAGCTCGACGGGGATGACCTCGTCGTCGGTCGGCTCTGCGGCCACGGCCTGCGCGGTGGCCGCGGCCGGTGCCTGTGGTGCGGCCGTGCGGCCCACGCGGTCGGCGACCCGGGAGATCGCCTTGAGGACGCGCTCCTCGTTGATCGGCTTGTTGATGAAGTCGAGCGCGCCGACGTCGAACGCCGTGACGAGCGCGTCGCGTTCCTCCACGCCCGTCACGAAGACGAGAGCGGGCGGGTGCCGGAACGCGCTGAGCACCCGTGCGAGATCCATGCCGGAGAGTCCGGGCATGTTGATGTCCGCGAACACCGCGTCGACCGGCGGGAGGCCGATCTTGGTTCGCGCCATCACCTCCTGCTCGTAGTCACCCCTCAGGATGCGCAGCGCCTCGGCAGCGTCGAAGGCCGTGAGGACGCGCCGGATGTGAGGACTGCTCTCGAGCAGGAACTTGATCTCGCTCAGGCCAGGAGCCTCGTCATCGACTGCGAGGACGAGGAGACCGGCGTTGTCTTGGGTACTCACTGTGTCGGGCATCTTGCCCATCAATGTGCGGTCATGTCTACGCCGGGGTAGGTCCCGACACGCCCTGCGAAACCGAACTGATGCTCACAGCCCGAATCGGGACCAGCGAGCACGTTCCTCGAGGCTCGAGAGCACCTGCGTCACGAGATCGCCCGATCGGGTGGACGCGGCCGCGAGCCCGAGCTTGGCCAGCAACGGCTTCTTCGGCTCGGCGATCGTCAGCTCGGCGTCCGGGAAGCGCTTGGCGATCACGGTCCGGATGGTGCCGATGCCGTCGACCAGGCCGAGCTGCTGGGCCTTGGCGCCGGTCCAGATCTCACCGCTGAAGAGGTCTTCCTCGGTCTTGAGCTTGGCACCGCGGCGTTCGGTGACCCACGCCTTGAACTGCTCGTGCAGATCGGCGTGCAGGCCCTTGAGCCACTCGACGTCCTCGGGCTTCTCGGCCTGGAACGGGTCGAGCCGCACCTTGTTCTCCCCAGCCGTGTAGACGCGACGCTCGACGCCGGCCTTGTCCAGCAGGCCGTTGAGCCCGAAGCCCGCGCTGACCACACCGATGGAACCCACAAGGCTCGTGCCGTGCGCGTAGATCTCGTCCGCGGCACACGCCAGCCAGTAGCCGCCACTCGCCGCCACGTCCTCGCAGAACGCGAGCACCGGCACGTGCTTCTTGGTGGCGAGCTCGCGGATGCGCTCGGCGATGAGTGCTGACTGTGTCGGCGCCCCGCCGGGCGAGTTGATGAGCAGTGCCACGGCGATCAGGCGCTCGTTGTCGAACGCGCGGTTGATGGCCGTCTCGACGTTCTGGAGGCTGATCGTGTTGCGCGTGACCGGCGAGGACTGCGGGGTGATCACCCCGTGCAACCGCACCGCGGCGACGACCGGCGGCCGCTCGCCCCGGTCCATGACCCTCGGAAGACGGGCCGCGATCTTGTCCGTGACGCTCATGTACTCGACAGTACGTGCGTTCCACGGCCACGCGGGAGCCTCGATGGTGGTCGGTTGCTCCCGCGTGACGTGGAACACGTGATGCTAGGTTCGGGCTGTGACGTTCAACCCGATCCGCTGGCTCGAACGCTATGTCGAGTGGTGGGACGACCGGGGCAGGCAAAACGCCGCCGGACCGACGCCGATGCACATCTACTGGATGTGGGTGAGCTGGAGCGTGTGCGCCGTCGTGCTGATCACGACTTTGGCTGTTGCAGCCCGCTGACCTGCAGGCTTCTCAGCACTTGCAGCTGTTGAACCCCTTGGCGGTGCACTTGATGCAGACGCGGACGCGCTCGGGTGCTTGTTGTTCCTGCAATTGATGTTGCCCTTAACTCGCGGCCGGCCCCTGTTGCACAAAACGGCCGGCTGTTCATTGGTCAACACCACAATCGGCAGGTTCAGCTTCCGAGTTGAGGATGGTTGAGCGCTCAACTTCTGGCGCCGAGGTCAGGCGCGGATGGCCGGCTGCTCGTTCGTCATCGGCTCGTCGGTGAGCTGCGAGCCCAGGTTCAGGTTCGGCAGCACGTTCCGCGCGAACTTCGGCACCTTGAGGATGACCTTGGTGCCCGCGTTGGGGGCGGTCTCCACGACCAGGGCGTACTCGGCGCCGAACACCGTGCGCATGCGGTCGTTGATGTTGCCGATGCCGACGTGCGCGCCGGTCTGGTGGGCGTCCTTGATGTCGTCGAGGCGGTCCGGATCCATGCCGACGCCGTCGTCCTCGACGCTGATCAGGGCCTCGTTGCCGTTGTCCTCAGCGGTGATCGTGAGCATGCCGCCGCCGGGCTTCTTGGCCAGGCCGTGCCTCACCGCGTTCTCGACCAGCGGCTGGAGCACGAGGAACGGCAGGACTACCTGCAGGACCTCGGGGGCGATGCGCAGGCGCACGGTCAGCCGCGAGCCGTACCTGGCCTGTTCGATCGTCAGGTAGCGGTCGATGTTGGTCAGCTCGTCCGACAGCGTCGTGAACAGGCCGTCGGTGCGGAACGAGTAGCGGGTGAACTCCGCGAACTCCTGCAGCAGCTCGCGGGCGTGCGCCGGGTCGGTGCGGATCAGCGACGAGATCGTGTTCAGCGCGTTGTAGACGAAGTGCGGCGAGATCTGGGCTCGCAGCGCCCTCACTTCGGCTTGGGCGAGCGCCTGCCGTTGCTTCTGGACGACCTCGAGTTCTAGCTGCGTGGAGACGAACCGGGCGGTCTCCTCGGCCATCCGGATCTGGCGCTTGGACGCGACCCCGGACACCACGATCAGGGTTCCGGCGACGTCACCCTCGACAACCAGCGGAACGACAACAACGCTGTGCAGTGAGCACGGGCCCTGCAGCTCGCAGCCGAGCTTGCGGTGGTCGACGTGCTCTTTGTGACAGTTGTTGATGGCACGGGCGACCGTGTCGCGGAGGTACTCGTAGTGGTCGTTCGCGCCGCCGTCCCACGACAGGACGGTGCCCTCTTCGTCGGTGATGGCGACCGCGACGCAGCGCAGCATCTCGCGCAGGTGGGGTGTGGCCTTGTTCGCGGCTTCCTCGGTCAGGCCCGCGCGGAGGTCGCTCGACGCCCTGGACATGCGGTCGAGCATGTCCATCACAGCATCCTCGACCGAGGTGCTGACTCGTCGAGCGCGGCACAGCATCACGAAGAGGCCGAGAACGGCCAGGGTCGCGATGACGCCGAGCACTGCGCGCTCGGTCAACAGGTCGCCCACAAGGCACATGCTGTGCTGTGGGGTGGCCGGATAGCAAGAGGCGCGCCCGGCGTACCCCCGTACGGTCCACCGATCCGGGTAGACATCCGATGATTTTGGGGAGAGGGTGTGCCCGTGAAAGTGGCCCTGTTCGCGACCTGCCTCACCGACACGTTCTTCCCGTCGACGGCCCGTGCTGTCGTGCGTCTGCTCGAACGACTCGGCTGTTCGGTGGAGTTCCCGCTCGACCAGACGTGCTGCGGGCAGATGCACTTCAACACCGGCTATCGGGAGCACGCGAAGCCGTTGGCGCGCAAGTACACCGACGTTTTTCAGAACTACGACTACGTGGTTGCGCCATCCGGGTCATGCGCGGGCATGGTTCGGGAGATCCATCCCACGCTGGGCACGTCGCCGCCGCGGACGTTCGAGCTCGCCGAGTTCCTCGTGGACGTGCTGGGCGTGACCGACGTGGGCGCCTGGTTCCCCCACCGGGTCACCTACCACCCCACCTGCCACTCGTTGCGCATGCTGGGCGTCGGGGACAAGCCGATGGCGCTGCTCAGGGCGGTCAAGGGACTCGATCTGGTGGAACTGCCGGACTCGACGCACTGCTGCGGCTTCGGCGGCACGTTCGCGGTGAAGAACGCCGAGACGTCCACGGCGATGCTCGCCGACAAGATGCGGTGCGTGCTCGACACCGGCGCGGAAGTTCTGTCCGCGGGTGACAACTCCTGCCTCATGCACATCGGCGGTGGCCTGTCGCGGTTGCGCGCGGGCGTCCGGCCGGTGCACCTGGCGGAGATCCTGGCTTCGACGGAGGAGGACCCGTGGCGCGCAACCCCGTGACGTGGCTGGGCAGCCCGACGTTCCCCAAGGCCGCGCACAAGGCGCTGGCCGACACCCAGCTGCGGCAGAACCTGCGCAAGGCCACCGGAACCATCCGGGCCCGCAGGGCAGCCGCGGTCGCCGAGATGACCGACTGGGAGATGCTCAGGGTCGCCGGCGAGCAGATCAAGGACGACGTGCTGGCACGCCTCGACACGCTCCTCGTGCAGCTGGAGGAGTCCGTCACGGCACGAGGCGGCGTCGTCCACTGGGCACGTGACGCCGAAGAGGCGAACCGGATCGTGCTCGACCTCTGCCGCGCGCAGAACGCGGCCGAGGTGGTCAAGGTCAAGTCCATGGCCACGGCGGAGATCGGGCTCAACGAGGCACTCGAAGCCGGTGGCGTGCACGCGATCGAGACCGACCTCGCCGAGCTGATCGTGCAGCTCGGCGACGACCGGCCGTCGCACATCCTGGTGCCCGCGATCCACCGCAACCGCTCGGAGATCCGCGAGATCTTCCAGCGCCGCATGGGGGTCGAGGTCTCCGACGAACCGGCGGACCTCGCCGAGGCCGCACGGGTCTACCTGCGCGAGAAGTTCCTGACCACGAAGGTGGCCATCTCCGGAGCCAACTTCGCCGTCGCCGACACCGGGTCGATCGTGGTGCTGGAGTCCGAGGGCAACGGCCGGATGTGCCTGACGCTGCCGGAAACCCTGATCACCGTGATGGGCATCGAGAAGCTCGTGCCGACGTGGCAGGACCTCGAGGTCTTCCTGCAGCTGCTGCCGCGGTCGTCCACAGCGGAACGGATGAACCCGTACACGAGCGTGTGGACCGGCGTGACCCCTGGCGACGGTCCACAGCAGTTCCACCTGGTGCTGATCGACAACGGCCGCACTCAGACCCTCGAAGATTCCATTGGGCGCCAAGCACTGCGGTGCATCCGGTGCTCGGCCTGCCTGAACGTCTGCCCGGTCTACGAACGCACGGGCGGCCAGTCGTACGGCTCGGTCTACCCCGGTCCGATCGGCGCGATCCTGACGCCGCAGCTGGTCGGCGACATGCACGACAAGCAGGCCGCCTCGCTGCCGTTCGCGTCTTCGTTGTGCGGCGCGTGTTTCGAGGTCTGCCCGGTGCGGATCGACATCCCGTCCGTCCTCACGCACCTGCGCGCCGAGGTGGTGGAAGCCAAGGGGCGCACCGCGGAATCGGTCGCGATGTCCGCCGCCGCGTGGATCTTCGCCTCGGCCTCGCGGTACGAGAAGGCGCAGAAAGCCGGTTCGCTGGCCCGTTTCCTGGCCAAGGACGGGAAGATCACGTCCCTGCCGTGGCCCGGTTCGAAGTGGACGTCCTCACGGGACGTGCCCGCGCCGCCGCAAGAGTCGTTCCGCACGTGGTGGAGGAAGAACCGTGGCTAGCGCACGAGAAGAGATCCTCGCGCGGATCAAGGCGGCACGCGTGCCTCCAGCAGCGCCGGTCGTCCGCGGGTACAACCGGCAGGGACCGAGCAGCGTCGAGCTGTTCGCCGAACGGGTCGCCGACTACCGCGCGATCGTGCACACCGTCAGCGGCGTGCCCGAGTTCCTGACCTCGTTGCGGGGCAAGCGAATCGTGGCTCCGGCGGACGTGCCGGCGGAGTGGCTGGTCGACGGCGTCACGTGGCTGCACGAGCCGTTGTCGATCGAGGAGCTCGACCAGGCGGACGGCGTGCTGACCGGGTGCGCGGTGGCGATCGCCGACACCGGCACGATCGTCCTCGACGGTGGCGAAGCGCAGGGACGGCGGGCGTTGACGCTGCTGCCCGACTACCACCTGTGCGTGGTGCGGGCGGACCAGATCGCGGGCTCGGTGCCGGAAGCGTTGGCACGGCTGGAACCTACTCGGCCGTTGACGTTCATCAGCGGTCCGTCCGCGACGAGCGACATCGAGCTGAACCGGGTGGAGGGCGTCCACGGCCCGCGCACCCTGGAAGTGCTGATCGTCACTTGAGCAGGCGTGACAACCGGCGGTCGGCCAACGGCTTGCCGCCGGTCTGGCACGTCGGGCAGTACTGGAACGCCTTGTCCGCGAACGACACCTCGCGCACCGTGTCACCGCAGACGGGACACGGCAGCCCGGTGCGCGCGTGCACCCGCAGGCCCGACCGCTTCTCGCCCTTGAGCCGGGCCGCGTCCTGGCCGACGGACCGCGCCACGGCGTCGGTCAACGTGCTGAGCATCGCCTCGTGCAGCCGGTCCAGCTGCTCCTCGTTGAGCTTCCCCGCCGTCGCATAGGGCGACAACCGGGCCATGTGCATGATCTCGTCGGAGTAGGCGTTGCCGATGCCCGCGATCAGGCTCTGGTCGGTCAGCGCCGTCTTCAATCGTTCGGTGCGCTTGGCCAGCAGGTCTTCCAGCTGCGTGCGGGTGATCCCCAACGCGTCCGGACCCAGCTTGGCCACGCTCGCGATGGTCTTCGGGTCGCGCACGATCCACGCCGCGAGGCCCTTCTTCGTGCCGGCTTCCGTCAGGTCGAACCCGGGTCCCTGCCCTGGCGGCCCGAGGTGCACGCGCAGCGCCAGCGGACCGCGGCCCTGCTTGGGTGGCGGCGCGGACATGGTGTCGGCCCAGCGCAGCCAACCGGCGCGGGCGAGGTGCACGACCAGGTGCAGGCCGTCCGCGACCTCCAGATCGAGGTGCTTGCCGTGCCGGTGCGCGGCCACGACCTCCTGACCGTGCAGCGCGGTCCACGGCGGGTCGAACGTCTTGAGCACCTGCAGTGACGCCACGTCGACGCGGTGCACGGTTCGGCCCACCGCGTTCTCACGCAGGTGGTGGACCAGTGCTTCTACCTCGGGTAGCTCGGGCACCGCTCCAGTGTCGCATCAGTCGACGGGCTGCAACGGGCCTTCGACGTCGGGCAGCGAGTGCATCTCGATCGTGCGCGCGACGCGCGAGGCCTCCTGGCGCACCGCCATCGGACCCCTGACCTGGCCGATCCACCGTTCGGGTGGCAGCTCGTCGGCCGTGGCCTTGCTCTCCGCGACCAGCGTGTGCGGCCGGCGCAGCGCCCAGCGGACCGGGAAGAACGCGAACAGGAAGATCAGCGCGAGGATCAGCCACGCGGGCACGACCACCTGCTCGGGCGTCCAGGCGATCAGCACGACCACCATGATGGCCAGCATGCCCGCCATCATGATGCCGGGCAGGACGCCACCGCTGACGTCGTGCTCGAAGTCGTCGGACTCCACCGGGTTGCGCCACTCGATGCGGCTGTGGACCGTCCACATCCGCCCGTCGGCACCGCGCACCAGCCGCGTCATAAACCCGCTCCCACGCTCGGTCGGTTCTGCTCAAACCGTACCTGGCGCGAGGCGAGCCTTGTGGGTGAACTCGCCCTATCGAGATCGTTACCGTCAGTCCTCGACGGGCGGTTTGGGATAAAGCGTGATCGTGGTGGCCGTGGTCTGCGGCGGAGGCGGCGGTGGGCACGGGTCCGAGGGCGGCTCGGACGTCGTCGGCGGAGTGTTCAGCGACTTGACGTCCCGCGCGGTGGTCGTCACCGAGGTGATCACCTCGGACGAGGACGACGACTGCACGACCGGCAACGCCCGCTCGACCGGCGGCTCCTTGCGCTTCTCGCTGGTCTGCGGCGGCGCGTAGGACGTCGTCCTGCGCACCGTCTCCTGCTTCGGGGCACCACCGGGGTTGACCACGTTCTCACGCGGCTGCACTTGCTGCTGCTTGGTCTCGGGTGCCGGCGCGACCACGATCTCCTGGCTGTGGCCGGAACTGGTCCCCGACGTGCTCATGGCGATCACGGGCTTCTGGTCCGGCTGCAGCACCGCGACGCCGGGTCCGCCGTTGAGCACCGCGGCCATGGTCCCGATCAGGCCGATGGTCGCCGCGCTGGCGGCGACGAACGCCATCTTCGTCTTGCTGATCAGCACCTTCCCCGCGAACGCGAGGCCGAGCGTGGACGGCACGATCAGGAACGCCGCGTTGGCGCGCAGCGTCGCGCAGACCTCGTTCAGCTCGGTGTAGAGCTGCGAGCAGGGCGAACACGTGTCCAGGTGGGCGCGGATCCGGCGTTCCTCGACGCCCTGGACCCCGCCGGCGGTGAAGGTGCCGAGCTTCGCCCTGATCGCCGCGCACGACGACCGCCCGTCGTCGGCCGCCAAGTGCGCCTGCAGGTACGCCGCACGCAGACCCTCACGCGCGCGGCGAGCCAACGCCGACATGGCGTTGGGCGAAAGACCGAAATGCGGCGCCACGGTGGCAGGGCGTTCGCCCTCCACCTCGACGCGCCACAGCACGACCCGCCACCGCTCCGGCAGGCTGGAGAAGGCTCTGGTGATGAGGTTGTGCTCAGCCCGGCGGTTCGCGTTGTCGCCGACCGGCTCCACGCGACGCCCCAACTCCTCGTCCTCCACCGGGACGTCCCGCCGCCGGCCGCTCCACTCCCAAGCGACCCGCCGCGCGACGGTCAGCAGATAGGTGCGGACGTGGTCCGTGGGACCGCTGCCACGCCTGATCGCCTGCAGCATGCGGAAGAACGACTCTGCGGTGAGGTCGTCAGCTTCGGCCGCCTCGCGGACGTGCCTGAGTGAGAAACGGCGGATCGCGTCCGCGTGCCGGGAGAACAGTTCGCCGTAGGCCGAGTCGTCTCCCTCGCGCACCCTGGCGAGCAGGTCCCGGTCGACCTCGTTCTCGTCGACCATCACGGGTTCAACATGCCACAAGGGGCCAGACCTGCTCCTGGACGAGAGCAGGTCGATATACAAGACCATCCGATAGTCGTGAGCTGATCAGCGCAACGCATCCGGTGACGAGACGGTCACAGGTGGGCGTCGGACCGTCGGCGCAACAAGATCGAGCGACTATCGTCACGGCCGTGGTGGACTGGCGAGAACGTGCTTCGGCCCTGGTGCCGGAACTTCGGGCTGTCGCCGAGACCGAGGAGTGGTCCTGCCACGTCTTCTTCTCCGAGCTGTCCCAACTGGCCGCGGAAGCACATCGCTCGCAGGACGACGACGTGCTGCGCCGCGCGTACGGGTTCGCGCACTGGTGCTTCCACCAGCCGGAGCAGTTCCTCGAGAACGCGGCGTTGATCAGCTTCTACGAGCACGTCTTCGACGACTGGGACCTCCGCGAGGAAGTGGCGGCGTGGCTGCCGTGCGACGTGCTGCCCAAGGTGCGGGCGCTGTGGGAGTGGCGCTGGCCCAAGGAGCAGTTGGACGAGGTAGATCAGCTGTTGGCCGGGTTGCAACCCCCCGGTCGAGACGCCGTTTAGACCTGTTGTATAGTTCTTTCCCGTAAGGCAGTGCGGATGTAGCGCAGTTGGTAGCGCATCACCTTGCCAAGGTGAGGGTCGCGAGTTCGAGTCTCGTCATCCGCTCTCGTGAGAAGGCCGGTGTCCATTGGACACCGGCCTTCTGCGTTCTCGGGGTGATCTCGGGGCGCCGCCGTGGAAAGGTGGTCACCGTCCGCTCGCATCAACCTGATCGAGCTCGTTCGACAAGGACATGGAGACCATGGCTGTCACCCAATCGGCAAGCGCGCACTGGGAAGGCTCTCTCATCGAGGGCAAGGGCAACGTCAACCTCGACACCTCCAAGAGCGGCAGCTTCGACATCGACTGGAAGGCCCGCGCCGAGGAGGCCGGTGCCAAGACCAGCCCCGAGGAGCTGATCGCGGCTGCCCACTCGTCGTGCTTCTCGATGGCGCTCTCCCACGGCCTGACCGGTGCCGGCACGCCGCCCACCTCCATCGACACCAACGCCAAGGTGACTTTTGTCGCCGGACAGGGCATCACGGCCATCCACCTGACCGTGCGCGCCAACGTGCCGGGTCTCACCCAGGAGGCCTTCGTCGAGGCCGCCGAGGGCGCCAAGGCGAACTGCCCGGTCTCCAAGGCGCTCGCGGCGGTCGAGAACATCACGTTGGACGCCGCCCTGGTCTGAACCGCAGCTCCGCGGGCCCGTGGCTGATCAGGTGCTTGCGGTGGCGCACGGGCTGCTCGACCACTTCGAACGAGCGGTCGAGCAGCTCTTCGGCCACGATGCGGCCCTCGAGCCGCGCCAGGCCCGCGCCCAGGCAGTAGTGCGGTCCGTACCCGAAGCCGAGGTGGGCCGGCACGGACGGCCTGCCGGGGTCGAAGTCCTCGGTGAACACGCGCGGGTCGCGGTTGCCCGCCGCGTAGTCGAGGAACAGGTGCTCGCCCTCGGCGATCTTCACGCCGGCCATGGTGACCGGGCAGGTCGCCGTCCGGAAGAAGCCGATGAACGGCGCGTCGAGTCGCACCACCTCCTCCACCACGCCGCCCAGCCGGCGTTCCCGGTGGTCGAGTCGCAGCAGCGTGCTGGACAGCAGGTTCGTGGTCGAGTCGGTGCCGGCCACGACGATCGCGAGGCAGAGCGACAGCCGTTCCTGCTCGGACAGCTGGCCGCCCTTGAACGCGTTCGAGCGCCCGAAGTAGGCGCAGAACTCGTGCATCGCGGCGAAGTACGACCCGAGGACCCGTTCGCTGACCTCCTCTCCGCTGGTCAGTTCCAGCACCGGTGCGACGAACTCGCGGAACAGCGGGAAGTCCGGTTCGGGCACACCGAGCACGTCGCCGACGACGCCCAACGCGAACGGCGCGGCGAACTCGCTCACGAAGTCGGCTTCCTCGGGCAGTTCGTCGAGAAGCCGCCGAGCGCGCGATCGAATTGAGTCAGCCATTTGGCGCACGGCCGATGGGGTGAATTTCTGATTCGCCGCCGCACGAATTCGTGCGTGTCTGGTGCCGTCCGCCGCGTTGAGCGAGGACATCAATTCCAGCAATCGCCGCTGCTCCGGCGGCAGCAGTGCCGCCACGGCCGCGACCTGCGGACCTGTCATGTTCCGGGAGGAGAACGTCACCGGATCAGCCAGCACGGCACGCAGGTCGGCGTATGCGGTCACCCGCTGGGCGTTGATTCTCGGGTCGAATTCCATTGCAGTATCTTGTCCCGGTTCCAGCCTTTGTCGGGGGCTGACGACAGGACGAATTCAAGTGATCATCCGGCTGCTCGGCCCGCTCGAACTCACCGGTCCGAACGGAGCAGTTCAACTCAGCAGCGCGGGACAGCGGACCCTCGTGGCCCGGCTGGCCCTCAACCCCGGTGAGACGGTGACCAGGAGCGCGCTCGTGGACGCGCTCTGGTCGGACGAGGCACCAGCGACGGCCACGAAGACCTTGCACAGCCTGCTCGCACGCCTGCGCGGCCAGATCCGGGACGCCGGACTCGGCGAGCTCATCACCACCCGCGAACCGGGCTACGTGCTGAACACCCCCGCGGACACCGTGGACGCCGCACGGTTCGAGGCGCTCGTCGCAGCAGCACGGAAGAGCGAAGACCCGGTGCAGTCCGCACGGATGCTGCGCGAGGCGCTGGCGTTGTGGACGGGCGATCCGTTGGCGGACTGCAGGCCTGGCGAGTGGACCCGGCACGAGTCCGCGCGGCTCACCGAGCTGCGGATGGACGCGACCGAGGACCTGATGGACGCCTCGCTGGACCTCGGGGAGCACGCCGCAGTGGCGCCGCTGGTGAACGCGCTGGTCGAGCAGCACCCGTTCCGCGAACGGCTGTGGGAGCAGCTGATGATCGCGCTCTACCGGTGCGGACGGCAGGCGGAGGCGCTGGCCGCGTTCCACCGGGCGCGCGGCATGCTGGTCGACGAGCTGGGCATCGAGCCCGGCACCCGGCTGCGCGATCTCGAACAAGCGGTGCTGACCGCCGATCCACGCCTCGACCTGGCCGAACGCGTGCCGGTGGTGGTGCGCGGCAACCTGCCGGCCGACCAGTCGAGCTTCGTGGAGCGGCCGGAGACCGAGCACGTCGCCGGCCTGATCAGGCAGCACCGGCTGGTCACGTTGATCGGTGTCGGCGGGGTGGGCAAGACGCGGCTCGCGGTGCACGTGGCGCGGAGTGAGCAGCCGCCGGACGGGGTGTGGCTGGTGGAGCTGGCGGCGTTGCGCGACAAGGCGCTGGTGCCGCACACCGTCGCCGAGGCGCTGGGCGTGGTCGACCAGACCGGGCGCGGGCAGCTGACCGTGCTCACCGAGTTCCTGGCCGAGCGGGACGCGTTGCTGGTGCTGGACAACTGCGAGCACGTCGTCGACCACTGCGCGGTGCTGGTCGACACGCTGCTGCGCGTGGCGCCACGGCTGCGGGTGATCGCGACCTCTCGCAGAGCTTTACGGGTCTACGGCGAGCAGGTGCTGTCCGTGGCGCCGTTGTCCGTGCCTTATCCGGCGGCAACGTTGTTCGCGCAACGCGCCGACGCCGCGGTACCTGGCTCGTTCGTCATCACGGGAGCGAACGAGCAGGCCGTGACGGATCTGTGCCGGCGGCTCGACGGCATCCCGCTGGCGATCGAGATGGCGGCACTGCGGGTGCGCGCGTTGACGCCGGCGCAGCTGCTGGAACGGCTGGACGACCGGTTCAAGGTGCTGACCGACGGCGGGCGGACCGCGTTGCCGCAGCACCAGACCCTCCTCGCGACGATGGACTGGAGCTTCGACCTCTGTTCGCCGCGCGAGCAGCTGCTGTGGGCACGGGCGTCGGTCTTCGCGGGCAGCTTCGACCTGGCCGCGGCCGAGGCGGTGTGCTCGGACGACACGCTGACGGCGGACTTCATGTTCGACGCGGTCGACGGGCTGGTCGACAAGTCCGTGCTGCAGCGCGAAGAACACGCCGGCGTGGCGCGCTATCGGTTGCTGGAGACCATGCGCCAGTACGGGCAGACGCGCCTTCGTGCGAGCGAAGAGGAGCCACGGCTGCGCATGCGGCATCGCGACTGGTACGCGGGCGTGGCCGAGCAGGGCGAGCGGGCCTGGTTCACGCCGCGGCAGGTCGCGACGGTCGGGTGGATGACGACCGAGAGCGGCAACCTGCGAGCGGCGCTGGAGTACTCGCTGACGACACCGGGCGAGGCCGACTCGGGCCTGCGACTGGCGGCGACGCTGTGGTTCTACTGGGTCGGCTGCGGGCGGTTCGCCGAGGGGCGGCACTGGCTGAACTGGGCGCTGTCGCTGGAGACCGAGCCGTCACGGGCGCGCTGCAAGGCGTTGTGGGTCACCGGGTACGTGGCGACGTTGCAGGGCAACACCTCCGCCGTGCCCGCGCTGCTGGAGGCGTGCCGCACGGAGGCTGTGCTGCTCGACGACACGGACGCCGACGTCTACGCGACCTACGTGCAGGGAGCGGCGGCGGTGTTCAACGACGATCTGCCGTTGGGGGCGTCGCTGCTCGCCGAGGCCGACCGGCTGCACACCGAGCTCGGGCACCTGGACAGCAACGTGATCATGGCTCGGGTGGCGTTGGCGATCACCGTGGCCTTCGGCGGTGAGCTCGACCGGGCGGCCACTTTGTGCGCCGAGGCGCGGGTCGTGTGTGAGGAGAACGGAGAGCTCTGGGCGCGCGCGTACGCGTTGTACGTCCTGGCTTTCGTGGCGATGGGACGTGGTGACGTCGTCGAGGCTCGTGAGCTGGCTACTTCTTCGTTGCGCATCAAGGAGAAGTTCGACGATCTGCTGGGGATCGCGGTGTCGGTGGAGCTGCTGGCGTTGATCTCGGTGGTCACGGGGTCTGCTGCGCACGCCGCGCTGCTGCTGGGCGGCGCCGACCGCGTGTGGCAGTCGGTCGGGTTGCCGCTCTTCGGGTCGGCGAACTTCGCGGCCTCGCACGACCAATGCGTGGCGTTGTGCCTGCAGGCGTTGGGCGAGGAGGACTACGCGGCGGAGTTCGCGCGTGGCTCCGCGCTGACCGTGGACGCGGTGGTTGCGGCAGCCCAGCAGGAACTCACGCAGTCGTGACGCAGTCTCGGTGCAGTCGTCGAGGACCAGCGTGTTCTGAATGAGAACCAGCGTGCGCATCCCCGACGAGGAAACGATCGAGGAAGTCCTGAAGCTCGCCGCGCGAGCTCCGTCGTTCGGCATCGTGCCGCCGTGGCGATGGCGTAAGGGCAACGAGTGCCTGGAACTCGTGACAACACGCACGGACCAGACGGCGATGCTCGCGTGTGGTGCCGTGCTGCACCACGTGCGCGTCGCACTCTCGGCGATGGGCTGGGACTGCCACGTGCTGCGGTCGGTCGCTGCCGACGGCCAGGTCGCGTCCGTGCACCCGCGTTGGGAGCTGGACCCGTTCTCGTGCGAGGTGGCGTCCGCGGCGGCGATCTCGTTGCGCCGCGCGGATCCACGCCCGTTCCTGGCCGACGAGGTGCCGGACTCGGCGCTGACGTGGCTGCTGCACGCGGCCCGCGCCGAGAACTGCGACCTGGAGCTGATGGCCCGGCGCAGCGGGGTGTTGGTGCGGATGATCGGCCACGACTGGCTGCGGCTGGGCGAGGCCGTGAGCGCCGTGCTGCTCGCATCGACCGTGTGGGGTCTGGCGTCGCAGGCGTTGCTGCACGACGGCGAGGTGCTCGTCCGGGTGGGCTGGCAGTCACCCAATGCCGAACCGTTGCCCCGGTCGGCCCGCTAGGTCTTCCCCCGGCAGGGACTATGTGTGCGTGGACCGCGACAGAACGCTCGCGCACCTGAGCGACGACGACTGGCTGAGACCTGACTCGTCGTCCACCCAGCTGTACCGGGACCTCTGCGCGTTGCGCGACCTGCCGGTGCGGGAGCTGACGCCGACGTCGCTGCACCTGCTGGTGACGCATCAGGTGGGCTTGGACGTGACCGCGCTGCTGGCGCTGGAGCACGTCGAGTCGGACCCGCTGCGGTCGTTCGCGCTCTACCCGGGCGACCTGCTGGCCGCTCTACTGAGAGTAGATCACTCGTTTTGGACCGATCACCCTGAGTTGCTGACCCGGATGTCGGTGCTGCTGGACCGCCTGCGCACGTTGCCGGAGGGTGACTGGCAGCTGCTGGTGAACGCCGCCGAGCAGTTCCCCGGTTAGGCGCGCGTTAGGCGTCTCTTTGCCGCGTCCTGGGTTCCTTGGCGCATGGCAAAGATCCTCGCGGCCGCCGGCCTCACGCTGGCCTCCATCGCCGCCTCCGCTGTGCTCATGTCCCCCACCGCCGTCGCGGCGGAGACCTGCAAGGCCTCCTACTACACCGGTGGCGGTACGACGGCCAGCGGTGAGCGCTTCGACCCCAACAAGCTCACCGCCGCGCACAAGACGCTGCCGTTCGGCACGAAGGTCAAGGTGAAGAACCGCTCCAACGGCAAGACCGTCACCGTGCGGATCAACGACCGCGGCCCGTTCATCACCGGCCGCTGCATCGACCTGACCCCGAAGGCCTTCAAGACCATCGCGCCGTTGTCACAGGGCGTGGTCGGCGTGACCGTCACCAGGATTTAGTTGAGTAGAAAACGATCGTTTCGCTTGACCCAATCGAGTGAACGAGATAGGCAATCCGGGTGTTGGCGGCGATGAGTGGGCCTGGTCGGCTCGCAACCGGTGCACTCCTAGGTGCGTTCTTCGCCGCATTTACCGTGCTAGCACCGCATGTCGGATCGTTCGCGTCGGGCGATCCGACAGCCCCGGACGGCGACAGACCGGCCCGCGTATCGCTCATCAACACGCCTTCGCTGATGCCAACCCAGTCCGAGCCGCCATCACAGACAGTGTCGTCCCAGCCGTCGTCTTCCGCGTCGTCTTCTTCTTCGACGACAACGACGACGACAACCACCACGACGACGACAGCCGCGGCCACGACGACCACGACTCAACCGCCGAAGCCCACCACCACGACCACGCAGCCGCGGCCGCCCACGACGACCACGACCACGCGGCCGTGCGGACTCATCTTCTGCTGATCACGCGGTCCTGCGACGTCCGAAGTAGACCGACGCGCCACCCACGAGCAGCGCCAGCACACCGAACGCGCCCAGGCCGGTCACGTTCGCGCCGGTGAGCGCGAGATCCGTATCCGCCTTGTGCACGACCGGAGGGATCTTCTTCGGCTCCGGCTGAGCGCCTCCCGGTGCGTTGACGGGCACGACCTCGACCGCCCAGCCAGGCGACCGGGTGCTGACGTACCACTTGGTCTTGACCTCGTACGGCCCGTTGACCTTCACCGCGTAGAGGCCCCTCGGAATGTTGTTGAAGTGAGCCCAGCCGTGCTCACCCCCGCCCGTGGCGGTCGCGACGACCTGACCGGTCTTCGGGTCCACCAGGCTGAAGCTGACGCCGGTGAGGTGCTCGCCCTCCGGGTCCTGCCAGCCGTTCTCGTTGCGGTCGACGTAGATCGAACCGTAGGTGTCAGCGGTTCCGTTGCCGACCTTGACGAAGTCGGACACGCTCGGGAAGCCGTCGACGAGACCGCCTGCCGGGCCGAAGTCGCACTCCACGTAGGTGTAGCCGTGCTCGGAGGCGTCGTCAGGGACGGTGCCAGGCACAGTGAACACGCGGCTCTGACCGGCCGGAATGGTCACACCCCGGTCCCAGCGCAGGTCGCCGAGACCGTGTGTCGGGCGCAGGCTCTTCCTGCGCAAAAGCGGTCAAGCCGCTGGTAGCGGTCAACGCCAGGGCTGCGACGAGCACGGCGGATCTGCGCGCGACACCGCGCATTCTCGATGCTGACAAGTGGACTCCCCAGTAACAGGCCACCGCACCGACGCGACACGACCCCCGACGCACCGCGTGAAACCCCCGCCGCGCGGTGGACATGGCTTCAACGACGCACGATAAGGTGCCCGACCAGGGAAAACAATTCTCAATTCACATCTGACTCAGTCCTTGATCGTGTACTCCACGATGTCGTTCGACTCGGTCCGCTCGACCGGCAACCCCGCGACCGGCCGGCTCGCGTAGTCGACGCCGTGCGGCTGCGACTTGATCACGATCACCTTCCGGATCCCGTAGTTCCTGAGCACGAGGAGGCTCTCCTCGTCGGGGAACGTCCGGGTGACGTTGGCGATCTCCCGGTACGACTCGGGGAAGTTGCCCGAGTTGCCGTTGGCCATCGTCGGGAAGCCGTTGGTCGACCACAACAGATAGGTCAGGTTGATCAGGTCGCCGGTCGGCAGCACCAGCAGCGGCTCCTGCGCCTGGGTGAACACCCGCTCCAGGTCCGGCGGGATGCCAGGGTTCTGCGCGTACGGCATTCGCGGAATGCTTTCCACCAGGACGGCCAGCGCGGGTACGAGCAGGTAGATCGCGATGAGCTTCAACGAGACCTGTGTGCGGACCACGAGCAGCCGGCCGAACTCGGTGACCGCGCCCGCGGCGAGGAGACCCAGCGGCAGGAGCGCCCAGATCATGATTCGCCCTGGCGTCCGCAGCGCGTTCCAGCCGGGCAGGTAGTCCCACAGCACCTCGTAGACGGCGCCGCCGAGGAAGTTCACCCCGAGCGCCAGCACGGCCGAGACGACCACCGCGGCCGCCAGCATGACGCGGACCCGCACCCGCCACGCGCTGACGAACAGGCCGATCACCGCGAGCAGGACCACGACCAGGCCGGGAAACAGCAGCTTCTCGTTGACGCCCGGCTCGGGAATCACGGTGTGGTCGGTGAAGACCGACCCCGCCCACAACCAGGTCTCGAACGAGGTGGTCCACAACCCGTTCACGGGTGGCGAGAAGACCCCGACCTCCTCCCAGGTGCGCTTGAACCCGTAAAGGTCGACCACGCGGAAATACGGCACGATCAGGAGCCCGGTGACCACGATGAACACCACGGCGCCGTACGCGTTCGCGATCACGACCGACCGCGATCGGCGCCGCCAGGCGGCGATGATGATCACTATCCCGATCACGCCCATCACGTGGGCGAACGGAAGCCCGATGGCGAACCCGATCGACACCTGCCAGGCCGCGATCAGCCACCCGGCGAAGATCCACCAAGGCCGGGACGCGGCCCGCTCCCGGTGAAACGAGTAGCCGTGCCCCTTGGCGAGCGCCCACAGGGCGAGCGCGATCCCGCCGGTCGACACGATGTTGAGGTGGTACAGGTGCGTCAGCCTCCAGGGCGCCCACGCGAAGACCAGACCGGCCAGCGCGGCTCCCTGCCAGTTGCTGCCCAGCTGCTTCGCCAGGAGATACGCCCCGGTGAACGCCAGCGCGAAGGCGAGCACGAAGGCGACGTTGTACCGGAGGATCGCGTCGTACTGGCCGTCACCGCCGATGAGGCTCAGCGGCAGGTATCCGAGCAGCGAGTCGGTGAACGCGAAGTTGTCGACGGCCGGGTAGAACTGATTGGCCGTCCACAGGCTGCCTCCCTCGGTGAGAAAGCGGCGCACCCAGGCCAGTTCCCACGCCTGCAGCAGCGGGTCGCCCAGACCTCCGGTGATCAGCGACCGCGGGTGCAGCACGAGCTGGAAGTTGAAGACCACCGAGATCAGCAGCCCGAAGTAGAACGCGACGGCGCCCTCGGACCTCAGCAACCGCCCGGCGCCCGAGGCCACCCGACCCCAGGGAACCTTCCTGGGCCGCCCTTCTGGTTCCGAAACCGCCTCCGGTGCCGAAATCGCCCCCACGAGCTGGCCCTTCTGTGCGTCAGCCGGTCAATCCCCCGATGCGCCCACGTCTGACGGGCATCGGGCTGACTGTACTTCGCGCGGAGCGGGCCACGGGCCGGGGTTGCTCAGGCCCGCGCAGGGAATCAGGGCTGCGAGGTGATCAGCCCCACCGGGCACGACACACCGGTGCCACCCAGGCCGCAGTACCCGTACGGGTTCTTCGCGTCCGAAAGATATTGCTGGTGGTAGTCCTCGGCGTAATAGAACTCGCCGCGCGGTTCCACCTCCGTGGTGATGGCACCGAGCCCGCCGCCCGCCAGCGCCTGCTGGTAGACAGCCCGCGACGCCTCCGCGGTGACCCGCTGCCCTTCGTCCGCGTAGTAGATGCCGGAGCGGTACTGAGTTCCGACGTCGGCCCCCTGCCGCATGCCCGATGTCGGGTCGTGGCCTTCCCAGAACACCCTCAGCAGCGCCTGGAAGGGCAGCACGACCGGATCGTGGACGACCAGCACGGCTTCCGCGTGACCGGTGCGGCCGGAGCACACCTCTTCATAGGTGGGATTGGGCGTGTGGCCCGCCGTGTAGCCGACTGCGGTCGTCCACACGCCCGGGGTCTGCCAGAACAGCCGCTCGGCGCCCCAGAAGCTCCCCATGGCCACGACCGCCGTGCGCAACGTCGAGGGGAACGGCGGTGCGATGGGGCGGTCGGTGAACACGGCGTGGAACGGGGGTACCGTCTGCGGCGTCGAACGCCCTGGCAACGCGTCATGCGGGGCAATCAGCTTCGTCTTGTTGCTGCGACCGAACAACGCCATTGCTCCAATCTAAGGGTGTCGTGTGCCACAAGGCGGTCACAACTTGCCAGGTCGGCGCGATGTCAAACAGTCGGCTTCGGCACAATGTGGCCGTCTGACGGCTGTCTGAAAGGGGGTGCCAGGCGTGACCTGGCAAGAAGAGCTGCAGAAGCTTGACCTGGAGCTGGCCTCGGGTCGGATCTCTGCGGACGACTACCGCCGACGTCGGGACGAGGTGCTGTCCGGCTCGGCGTCCGCGCCTGCCCCGCAACAGCAGCAGCAAGGCCCCTTCGCCCAGCCGTTCCGCTGGCAGGCGACGCCGCCGCAGCAGGCGCCCAACCCGGACGCGACGCAGGTGGTCACCCCCGGTCAGGCACCGTCTCCGGACAAGACCCAGGTCGTGAACACCCAGCAGGGCAATGACGGCGAGCGCACGCAGTTCGTCCGGCCGGTCACCGGGCCGAACCAGCAGCAGGGTGGCTGGCAGTCCAACCAGCCCGTCTCCGCACCGCCGCCCTGGACCACAGGCGGCGACGGCGGCTTCGGCCCGATGGGCGACCCGACTCCCGGCTGGATCGCCCAGGGCCCGGAGACGTTCGACGACGCGCGCGAGCGCAGCGGCAAGGGCCGGGTGTTCGCGATCATCGGTGTGATCCTGGTGCTGGCGCTCATCGGCGGTGGCGTCTGGTGGTTCGTCGGCAAATCCGGCAGTGGTGGCGGTGGCGGTGGTGAGACCACCCAGCAGACGACCACGAGCAAGCCGAGACCGAAGGACGACCTGGAGATCGGCGAGCTGGGCGGAACCAAGCAGAACCAGGCGCACATCAAGACCTACGAGGACGTGGTCTCGGAGAAGCTCCTCACCGACGAGGAGAACACCGTGTACTCCACGGCCGGTGCGTCGAAGACCCGCGTCGGTCTGGTGACACTGCCGAGCGGCAACGTCGTGCAGATCATCACCGTGCAGGCGACCGATGCGACCGCCGCGGCAAATGCGGTCGACGCACTCGGTGCCTTGCAGCTCAAGTTCGGCATGAAGCCGTACTCGGGCGGGACCACTCCTGCCGGTGTGACCGCTCAGCAGGTCGATGTCGTGGGTGACAAGAAGGGCTCCGTTCGCGCCCACTACGTGCACAAGAACACCATCGTGCGCGTGCAGGTCGTGGGCAAGGACCAGGCGACGATCAGCAAGGACTTCGACGCGGTGCTCGCCGCGCAGATGACCGCGCTGCCCGTCGGCCCGTGATGTCCGCGGGCGACCCCATGGTGGTCGCCTGCACGGTGGCGACACGTGCCCAGCTACCTGCCGCGCAGGTGCTGGGCACGTCCTACCTGAGGCACCACCCCGAGCACGAGTTCGTCGTCGTCGACCTGGAGGACCCGCCGGACTGGCTGGGCTTCGGGATCGACGAGTACCTCGATCTGGCGACCGCGCACGACATCGGCGAACTGGCCGAAGCCGTGGCGCCGAGAGTCGCGAAAGGACTGCTGGAGAAGTACGACGTGGTCGTGCTTCTGCCGCCGCACGCTCTTGTGCTGGCTCCCCTGGCGATCGCCACGCGAGGCGTCGTCGACCTGTCGGACTCCGCGCTCGCGCACTGGAACCTGCACGAGAGATCGCTCGAAGGCGCGAACCTGATCAGGTTCGACGACTACGACCCGAGCGTTCCGTGGGTGCTCGCGCCGAACTGCTCGCAGGTGCTGTTCTCCGAACGACCCGAGCTGAAGAAGATCTACGATGAGTACGCGAGCCTGGTCGAGCCGGCCGATCACCCGTACCGCTTCGGGTCCCTTCAGGACGGAACGCCGATCACCGCGCCGATGCGCACGCTCTTCCGTGAGGCGCTCACACCGTCGAACCCGCTCAACCCGGCCAAAACACGGCCTCCCCACGCCTTCGACGGCGACCGTTTCCGTGACTGGCTCCGCCTTCCCGCCACGCCCGTCGAACGCGTCAACGGCTTCAACCGGCTGCTGCTGGCCGTGTGGCGGTCGCGCGTCGACCTGCAAGTCGCCTTCCCGCACCCGTACGGACCTGGTTTCCGCCAGTGGTGCGAACTTCATGGCACGAACGAGGGCCTGCCCGAGTGGGCGCTGCCGGGCGAGCCGATCGCACCGACCGCACCTCAAGACGAGTTCGGGGTCAACGTCGCCGGCTACCACACGGCCGAGCTGGGCATCGGCGAGATGGGCCGGATCATGTTGCGCGTGCTGGCGGCTTCCGGTGTTCCGCACGTGTCCGTGGTCGAGGAGCACTCGATCACCACGACTGTCCGAACCGGACTCGAACGCCCGGACTCCGTCGGCAGGCCCCGCTTCCCGATCAGCCTGATCACCGTGAACGGGGACTTCACCGCGCCGCTGCTGGCCGCACATCCCGAAGTCGGCCACGACCGGTACCGGATCGGGCTGTGGGCGTGGGAGATCGAAGAGTTCCCCGCGTCGATGCACCACGGTTTCGCCCACGTCGACGAGATCTGGACGGTGAGCGAGTTCTCCCGGCGCGCCATCGCCGAGCACTCGCCGGTGCCCGTGCACACGATCCCGGTGCCGGTGCCCGACCCCGGCGAGCCGCGCCGCGACCTGAGCGGCCGCACGCGGTTCCTCTTCGCGTTCGACTACAACAGCACGGCCGGCCGGAAGAACCCGTACGGACTGGTCACCGCGTTCCAGGCGACGTTCGAGGGTCGTACCGACGTCGAGCTGGTCATCAAGTCCACGAACTCGCACTCGAACGTGTCCGCCGCGGAACGCCTGCGGCTCCAGGTCGCGAGCGATGAGCGGATCACCCTGGTGGAGCGCTACCTCACCGTCGAGGAGCTCGCCGACCTGTACGCCACCAGCCACGCGTACGTGTCGCTGCACCGCGGCGAGGGCTTCGGCCTCACCGTCGCCGAGGCGATGATCCGCGGCATCCCGGTCATCTCGACGGACTACTCGGGCACGGCGGAGTTCGTCACGGAGGAAACCGGCTGGCTGGTTCCGCACACCACGATCACCGTCGGTCCCGGCTGGGCTCCCTACCCGGCTGACGGCCACTGGGCCGATCCCGACCTGGACGCCGCCGCACGAGCGATGCGAGCGGTCGCGGACCAGCCTGAGGAGGCACTCCGGCGCGGTGCCGCCGCACGCGCGCATCTCCTGCGGACCCGTCCGATCGACGTCGCGGCGCGGTGGACGGCCGAACGCCTGACCGCGGCCCACGCGGAGTGGCAGGCCCGGCACGAGGAGCCGGTCCCGGTTCCGGTTCCGGACCCGCCGTCGCTCGCGAGGCGAGTGGCGCGCCGGATCGTCAGGACCGTCCGAATCCCCTGATCCACGTCGTTGACCTCCACTAGAATTCACGCACACCTTCTCCGCACTCCCTGGACGGCTGATGTCGGAAGCACGCCTGGCGGACGCACTCGTCCGCCTGGATCAGAACAAGGAACTGCGGCTGCCACTGCGTTCCCGTGATCTGCTCGGCAGACTCGCGATGCGGTTGCTCTGGCGTCGCCAGGTGAAGTGGCAGATCGAGACCAACATCGCCACCCGCGACGCCGTATCCGCGTTGAGCGAGATCTTGCACAACCAGCACCAGGTGCCGAAGGCCGAGCTCGCGCACGAGGTTCAGCAGCTGCAGCGGGCCGACCAGAACATCATGGCCGGGCTGAACCAGCGCCTCTACGCGGCGATCGGCAGCCTGCGCACCGAGCTGGGCGATCTGCGCCTGCAACTCGTGGACACCGGGCTGCACGCCGAGAAGGTGGATCAGCGCCTCAACGCGCTCGAGGCCCAGCTCGCCGAGCTCACCGCGGCCGCACGCGACGCTCGTCTGCGAAACGCCCAGGTCGACCTCGTGCTCGACCAGTTCCGCCAGACGGACCGCGCCGACACGTCTGCCGTCACGGTTCCCGCCGTGGCGAACGGGGTGGAACTGGCGATCGCCGAGCTGCTCGACGGCCCGGCAGAACACGTGCGCGCCGCACGGGCGGCGCACCTGCCGGTCGTGGAAGGCCGTGGCATCGTGTTCGACGCCGTGCCGTGGCGCGGCGAGTGGTTCGAGGTGCTGCGCGAGGCGGGCATCCCCGCGACCGGCGCGTCGGCGAACCCGTCGGTGATCAAGCACAACGCCGAGCTCGGCTTCCGCCTGGAGGAGGCGGACCCGCTGGACGCGCTCAGCTACGTCGACAAGCGTTCGCTCGGGGCGGTCACGGCTTTCCGCTTCGTCGAGCGGCTGTCGGCGGAGGCGCTGCCCCGGTTCGTGGCCCTGGCCGCGGGCTCGTTGCGACCGGGCGGTGTTCTCCTGGTGGAGAGCGCCGCAGCCGGTCCTGAGTTCCACGTCGACCCGTTCGCGTTGCGGCCCGTGCACCCGACCTACCTGCGTTTCCTCGCCGAGTCGGCGGGCTTCGCCGAGGTGGAGGTCGAGCACCACGACCACCCGCTCGGTGCACGCTTCACGTTGACCGCGCGGATGTGATTCGTGCGCTACAGCATGTGGAGCCCGCTGCCACCTGACCGCAGCGGGATCGCCGACTACACGCACGAGCTGCTCACCGAGCTGGACGACGTGGAGCCCGTCTCCCGGACGAGTTCGCGCGCACGGTCCACCGGACTGGCGTGCTACCAGATGGGCAACCATGCCGGCGCGCACTCGTGGATCTACGACCAGGCGCTCGCGGTACCGGGTGTGGTCGTCCTGCACGAGATGTCGTTGCTGGACTTCAACCTCGGCTACTGCGACGGCCTCACCCCGGCGTTCTACCGGGAGCTGAAGGACGCGCACGGTCCGATCTGGGGCGATCCGCACGATCCGGCGCTGCTGCACGGGCTGCCCGCGGTCGAGGTCGACGGCGTGAAGATGCTCGACAGCCGCACGATGACGCTGGAGCACCGCCTCGTGACGGCGAGCCGCGGCGTGATCGTGCACGATCCTCACTCCGCCGGGCTGCTCCGCGAGCGCTTCCCCGGCAAGCCGATCTTCGTGGTGCCCCACGGCGCACCGCTGCGCGACGACACCGATCGCGACGACATCCGGACGCTCTTCGACTGGACCGACGAGCACGTGGTGTTCGGCGCCTTCGGCGGTTTCAACCGGATCAAGCGCGTTCTGGTGACCGTGCTCGCGTTCGCCGAGGTGCGCAGGCGGTGGCCGAACGCCCGGCTGCTGATCGCGGGCCATGTCGACTACCCCGACGTGCACGCCTCCGTCGTCAGCGTCATCGAGCAGCTCGGTCTCGAGGACTCGGTGCAGCTGGAGCTCAGCCCGGCGAAGAAGACGTTCGAGGACCTGATCACCGCGACCGACGTGGTGATCAACCTGCGCTGGCCGACGATGGGCGAGACCAGCGGCGTGATGATGCGGGCGTTCGGCGCGGGCCGGATGGTGATCACGAGCGATCTGCCGCAGCACCGCCACTTCGACGAGGCGTTCTGCACGCGCATTCCGATCGAGCCCGCCCGCGAGGCGGAGGCGCTGGCCGCGTTGCTGGAGAAGGTGGTCGAGAACCCGGCAGAGGCGCGCGCGGCGGGCAAGCTGGCACGTGACTGGGTGGCGGGGAACGCGTCGTGGCCGATCGCCGCCGAGGGCTACCGGCAGGCTCTGGACAGCGTTGCCGCGGGCGAGAAGCCGGACGACGCTCCGCACGCCGGCGTGAACCTGTTCGCCGACTTGCGCGCCACGACAGGCCTCTCCGAGTCGTTCCGCCGGGCGGGTACGGCGATGCGCCGAGCCGGCCTGCCGATGACGTACACGGAGTTCAACTCACGCGCGCCCGTCCGCACGGTGCAGGTGCCGCGCGAGATGCTGGAGCTGCGTGGCGGGAAGGACTACCCGGTCGACCTGTGGATGGTGAACCTCAACGAGTTCCAGCTCATCCCGGAGACCGCGCTCGACCGGTACACGATCGCGCTCTGGGCGTGGGAGATGCCGGAGATCCTGGACTACACGCTCCAGCAGCTGCCGCGGGTGGACGAGCTGTGGGTCGTGTCGTCCTACGTGGCCGAGGCGTTCCGCACCGCGACCGACGTGCCGATCACGGTCGTGCCGAACGTGGTCACCGAGATCTCGCCGACCCCGGACCGGGCGCGGTTCGGTCTGGACGAGGACGCCTTCGTGGTGCTGTTCACCTTCAGCGCCTCGTCGAGCGACGCGCGCAAGAACCCGTGGGGCGTGATCGACGCGTTCCGGCGAGCCTTCGCACCGCACGAGCGAGGCACCACCGCACAGCTCGTGATCAAGGTGGTCGACCTCGACATCTTCCCGCTGATGGCCGCCGCACTGCAGGACGCGGTCGCGAGCGTCAACGGCGTGCTGATCACGGGTGACCTGACCCGCGCCGAGATGGACTCGCTGCTCGCGAGCTGCGACGTGTACGCGTCACTGCACCGGTCCGAGGGCTTCGGCATGGGCATGGCGGAAGCGATGTCGATCGGCAAACCGGTGGTGGCCACCGGTTACAGCGGCAACACCGACTTCATGCCACCGGGATCGGCAGGCGTGGTCGGGTACGACATCCGCCCGATCACCATGGCCGACCACCGCTACGACGAGCGCTTCGCCGACTGGTACCGCCCAGGACTGCTGTGGGCCGAGCCGAACGTGCCGCAGGCCGCGGGATGGCTGCGCCGGTTGGCGGACAGCCCGTCGCTGCGCGCCCGCATGGGTGCTGCCGCGCGGCAGGCGATCTGGGAGCGGTGCAGCTACGAGGCCGTCGGCAAGGTCATCCGCGAGCGCCTCGAGGAGATCTACGAGGAGCGTTCTCCAGCTCGATGAGGCGTGCCTCCAGCGCGGCGATCCGCTGCCGGGCGCGTGCGGTCTCCTGTTCGGCGTGCTGTGCGGCCTCGCGCAGCGCGTCGAGCTCGGCCGACTCGTCCTGCTGTGCCCGTTCCGCCTCCCGCAGGGCCTCCTCCAGCCGGCGGATGTAGGCCATCTCGGCCATCCGGGCCGCCCGCTGTTCCGCCACCTCGGCGCGGACGTACTTGTCGAACACGTTGGCGGGCACGGCGAGCAGCTCCAGCGCCTCGGTGTCGCCGGCCTGCGCGTAGAACCGGTTGAGCCCGTCGAACAGCGCGCACCGGTACCCGGCGTCGGTCATCAACGGGTCCCAGTCGTGGTGTGCGGGCCTGGTCGAACCGGGCTCCGTCGCCTCGACGACGACCACCCGCGGCCGGTGCCGGTCCCAGTCGGCGCCCTCGATGACGCTGCGCTCCTCGCCCTCCACGTCGATCTTGAGGAAGTCGACGTCACCGGGGTGTTCGTCGAGCACGTCGGCGAGCGTGCGGACCTCCACCTCCACCTGGACGACCTCGAGCGCCGACTCGGCTTCGTACGTGCTCGCGAGCGCGGTGTCGAGGGTCGACCACCCGGACCGGTTCACGACGTGGTGCAGCACCGCGGTACCGGCCTTGGTGCCGAGCGCGACCGCCAGCGTCACGTCACCGGGCCGCGCCTTGCGCAGTGCCTCCGCCTGAGCGGGGATCGGCTCGACGTTGATGCCCCGCCAGCCGAGGTCGTAGAAGTGCTTGGTGACCGAGTCCTCGACGGGATCTGACGCCCCGACGTCCACGTAGCGCCCGGTCGTCCTGCCGTGGAAGAGCCGGGCGAGGAGGACGTCCTCCGCGTTCTGCGCGTACGAGATCACGGTGCAGACAATATCGGTCTGCCCGGTGCGGCAACCCGCGATCGCGCCGCCGCGTCTTTACCATCAGCGGATGAGAGAGCCGGGAGGACTCGATGGCACTCGCAGTGACATTAGTCACATTGGGCGGATTGGCGTTCCTGACGCGAACCGTAATGGCTCTCCTGGCCGTTTCCTCCAACAAGGAGGCCAGTGATTACCCTAAGCCACACACGTCCACCAATTGAGATACTCGTTCGGACTACGGCTTACGGACGAACGTTGACTTACCGTACGATCCTTTCGGGTCGTATGACTGAACGGTCACCCGTTGGGGACCTCACAGGGGTAGGTGCGCCATGGACCACGCACTGAGCAAGGTCATCGAGCTGCGCGAGAGCGGGTTTCAGTTCCTCCACCTGAGGGACGACGCCGGGCAGCTCGACCGCATCATGGCGTTCAAGCAGCGCAGAGGATTCATCGACTCGATCCTGTTCTGGTCGGAGACCGAGGCGCGCGCGGGCCGGCTGCCCGCCGTTCGCGACTCGGCTCGCCCCGCCCAGGCCGTGTGGATCTACGAAGGGCCGTTGTGCGAGGCCGTGGACCGGCTGCTGGATCTGCCGGAGCCCGGTGCCCGCAACGCGCCCACGTTGATGAAGGCGACCGCTTCCGATTTGGCCGTCGTCACGACGCTGCCATTCAAGTTGAAGCTTCCACCGGGCGCGATCGCCTGAGTGCGATGTTCAATACGACCAGAATCGTGACGTTCGGTAGCAAGCCTTCTTATCCCCCGAACGGATGAAGAAGTTCCCTCGCCTGAGTTACGGAGCTTGATGTAGAGGGTGCGAACACGAAACGTTCGCGCCCATGAACCTCAGGAAGACCATCACGGGGGCCGCTGTTGCCCTCGGCAGCGCCACCGTCATGCTCGGCCTGGGCGGCATCGCGCACGCTGATGCCGGCGTCGGTGCCAGCACCACCCCCGACCTCGGCGGCCAGCTGGGCGACGTGGCCAGCGCCGGCGACCTCGCGTCGGTGAACACGGCGGACGCGGCCGGCAAGATCCAGGCCATCAACGCGCAGGACCTCGACGTGGAAGCGATCGTCGAGAACGTCGACGCGGGTGGCAACGGCGTTCCCGCCGCGACCCTGCTCGGCCTCAACGAGCCGCAGGGCCCGCCGCACGCCCACGCCGGCCTCGACATCTGATCTGACCAGTACTTCCTGGCCGGGGCGGCGCCCGATTCCCTCCCCCTCGAATCGGGCGCCGTTCCACTTTTTCGGAGCGAAACGCCTTGAGCATCAAGAAGATCGTCGCGTCCGCCGGTATCGCCGCAGGCGCGCTCGCCGCCATGGCCTCCACCGCGCAGGCCTCGCCGTTGCCGACCCCGGAGCTGCCGCAGGTCGACCCGATCAAGCAGGTCAGCGAGCTCGCGGGCTCCGCAGGCGTCAGCACGCTGCACAACTTCGGTGGTGGCAACGTGGAGCTCGTCCACGACGGCACCGAAGTGATCGGCGGCTAACGTCCGACCGCGTAACCCTGCGCGCCGCGTGGATTCGCACCGGCGCGCAGAAGTCCGTCCGAGGCGTCCCTCGCCACGGCCGACATCCGGCCGAGAGTCCACTCGCCGGCGTCCACGACCTGGTGGCCCTTGCGCCGCAACGCTTCCAGGACGTCCGCGCCGGCGCGTGACTCGATGACCAGCTCGCCGGGGGTCCAGGCGCGCGGGTAGAACGAGCTCGGGAACGCGTTCGAGTGCCACATCGGCGAGTCGATCGCTTCTTGCAGGTTCAGGCCCGCCATGTGCGCCAGCCAGAAGCCGAGCTGCCATTGGTCCTGCTGGTCGCCGCCGGGCGTGCCGAACGCCAGCGCGGGCACGCCGTCGCGCAACGCCATCGACGGCGACAGGGTGATCCGCGGGCGCTTGCCGGGAGCCAGCGAGTTCGGCAAACCCTTGTCCAGCCAGAACATCTGGGCGCGGCTGCCGAGGCAGAAGCCGAGCGACGGGATCGTCGGCGACGACTGCAGCCAGCCGCCGGACGGAGTCGCGGAGACCATGTTGCCCCAGCGGTCCACGATGTCGACGTGCACCGTGTCGCCACGCGTCGCACCGGTCCGCGCCACCGTCGGTTCGCCGATCGAGCCCATCGCGTCGAGCGATGCGCCGTCGGTTGCACCTTGCAGGACGTGCTTGGGCAGCAACGGATTCCGGCCGTCCGGCGAACCAGGACGCAGCTCGAAGGAAGCCTCCGCGCCGATCAACGCACGACGTTGCGCGGCATAGTCCCGCGACACCAGCGTTTCCAGCGGCACGTCGGGATCGTCGCCGTACCAGGCCTCGCGGTCGGCGAACGCCAGCTTCGCGGCCTCGACGGCGAGGTGCACGGTCTCCGCGGTCGGCTTGCCGTCCACATAGGACAGGTCGTAGCCCTCCAGCAGCCGGAGCTGTTGCGCCAGCACGGGTCCCTGGGTCCACGCGCCGGCCTTGACCAACGACCACTCGTCGAAGTCCACGATCAGTGCGTCCTCGTAGGACGCCTCCCACTCCGCCATGTCGGCACCGGTCAGCACGCCGGCGTGCTCACGGCCGGAGTCGTCGCGGAACTCCGAACGGCAGAACTCGTCGATCTGCGCGGCGACGAAACCCTGCGACCAAGCCCGGCGCGCGGCCTCGATCTGCGCCTCGCGGTTCGAGCCCGCGGCCTCGGCGGCGGCGAGCAGCCACTCCCAGGTGTCGGCGAGCTTCTGGTTGCGGAACAGGCCGCCGGGCTTCGGCAGCACGCCACCCGGCAGCCACTGCGCGGCCGACGTGGTCCAGTGCTCGCGGAACAGGTCGGAGACGAGCGCGATGGTGTCCACGGCCCGAGGCAGCAGCGGGAAGCCGTTGCGGGCGTAGCCGATCGCCCGGTCCAGCACGTCGCGCAACGACTTGGTGCCATGATCACGCAGGAGGGTGAGCCAGCCGTCCCACGCACCGGGCACGGTCGCGGCCAGCAGTCCGCTGCCGGGAACCAGGTCGAGCCCCAGCGACGTGTAGTGCTCGATGGTCGCGCCGGCCGGAGCAACACCCTGACCGCACAGCACGCGCGGTGCCGAACCGGCCGTCGCGAAGATCAGCGGCACCTCGCCACCAGGGCCGTTGAGATGCGGTTCCACCACCTGCAACACGAAACCGGCGGTGACGGCGGCGTCGAACGCGTTGCCTCCGTCCTCCAACACGGCCATGGCCGACGACGAGGCGAGCCAATGGGTCGAACCGACCATGCCGAAGGTGCCGACGAGTTCGGGGCGCGTGGTGAACACCCCATAAAGGTATGCGACGCTAACTAAATTGCGTGACTCCGAGTGACGCACGCCCCACACCCGAATGGAGCAGTCCAGCGCGTCCCAACGCGTCTGGATCCAGGTGGTTTCGGGAGTCGACGACGACGTGACCGTCCATCAGCTCGGCGACGCGCACCCAGTCGAGCGTGCGGAACACCGGCCAGTCCGTCAGCAGCACGACCGCCTCGGCGCCCTTGACCGCCTGGTACGGGTCGTCGGTCAGCAGCATGCCCGCCAGCGGCCCGGTCACCTCCGGGTCGAACGCCGTGAGGTCGGCCCCTTCCAGCACCAGCTGTTCGGCGACGGCCAGCGCGGGCGAGTCGCGCAGGTCGTTCGTGCCCGCCTTGAACGCGAGGCCGAGGACACCGATCCGCACGCCGGCCAGCGTTCCGCCGCAAGCCGCCCGCACCTTGTCCACGACCCGCAGCTGCGCACGGACGTTGGCCTCGATCGTCGACCGGACCAGCCCGAAGTCGACCCCGACCGCCTCGGCGATCTGCACCATGGCGTGCGTGTCCTTCGGCAGGCACGAGCCGCCCCAGCCCGGCCCCGGCTTCAGGAACGACTGCCCGATCCGCCTGTCGTAGCCCATGCCCTCGGACACCGACTCGATGTCGGCACCCAGCAGTTCGCACAGCTCAGCGACCGCGTTGACGTACGAGAGCTTCATCGCGAGGAAGCAGTTCGCGGCGTACTTGACCATCTCGGCGCTGGCCGCGTCCATCAGCACGGTCGGCGCACCGAGCTTCGCGAACAACGCGGCCACCCGCTCGGCAGCCGGCGGCGAGTCCGAGCCCACCACGATCCGGTCCGGGTGCAGGAAGTCCTTGACCGCGGTGCCCTCACGCAGGAACTCCGGGTTCGACACGACCGCCACGTCCTCACGGCCGAGCATCGCGCGCACGCGTCCCGACGTACCGACCGGCACCGTCGACTTGGTGACGATGACCGCCCCGTACGGCAGCACGTCGGAGATCTCCGCGGCCACCGACTCGACCGCGCTCAGGTCGGCCGCACCACCCGCGCCCATCGGCGTCGGCAGGCAGAAGAACACGACCTCGGCGTCGGCCACCGCGGCAGCGGCCCCGACCACGAACCCGAGCCGCCCGGCCGCCTGCCCCTCGACGACGAGCTCGGCGAGACCTGGTTCGAGGATGTCGACCTGCCCGGCGCGCAGCCGCGCCACCTTCACGGCGTCGAGGTCCGCGCACACGACGCGGTGTCCCAGAGAAGCGAGGCATGCCCCGGTGGTCAGCCCCACGTAGCCCGTTCCTACAACCGCGATGCGTCGCGTGAACATGCGGGTGAGGTTGGCAGCCCCAGTTGGCCGCCCGGAGAACGCCGTACGACTTTCGTTGTAGCTGACCGTGACAGATCTCCTACCAGAGGTCTACCGGCGCGGCCGATGTTTCGAACACGCTCGAACGGCACAGTTCAAAGCATGGGAGTACTGGCTATCGCAACGATCTTCATCGGCCTCGCGCTGCTGGCGGCAGTACCTCTGGTGGCACTGCTCCACTGGTCCGACCGTTGAAGTTCAGGTAACGAGCGTTAACCTCCTCGCGAGCAGTTCGCTTCGAGGAGGATGAAGGCATGGAGATCTCGGGTACCGCGGCCATCGTCACCGGTGGCGCGTCCGGTCTCGGCGGCGCGACCGCACGTGCGCTGGCGGCGCGTGGAGCGCAGGTGTTCGCGCTCGACCTGCCCAGCGCCATCGAGAAGGCCGAAGCCGTCGAGAACGTCACCTACCTGGCCGCCGACGTGACCTCAGGGGAAGAGGTCCAGGCCGCCGTCGACACCGCGGCCGGCTCCGGCGCCCCGCTGCGCATCACGGTGAACTGCGCGGGCATCGGCCCGTCGACCAGGACCGTCGGCAAGACCGGCCCGCACGACCTCGACCTCTACCGCAAGGTCATCGAGGTCAACCTGATCGGCACGTTCAACGTGCTGCGCCTGGCCGCCGCCGCGATGGGCAAGACCGAGGAGCTCGAGCACGGCGCCCGCGGCGTCATCATCAACACCGCGTCGATCGCCGCGTTCGACGGTCAGATCGGCCAGGTCGCCTACGCCTCGTCCAAGGGCGGCGTCGTCGGCATGACCCTGCCGGCCGCCCGCGACCTGTCGAGCGTCGGCATCCGCGTGCTGACCATCGCGCCCGGCATCGTCGACACCCCGATGCTCGCCACGGTCTCCGACGAGTTCCGCGCGGGCCTCGCCGCCGGGATCCCGTTCCCGAAGCGTCTGGCCCAGCCGACCGAGTACGCGCAGCTCGCGGTCTCGCTCGTCGAGCACGACTACCTGAACGGCGAGGTCATCCGCATGGACGGCGCTCTCCGCATGGCGCCCCGCTAAAGGTCGCCGGCAAAAGGCAGCTTGGACATCGCGTCCGAGGTCATCCACTCGCGCAGGCGGTGGGTGGCCCGGACGTCGTCCTCGTTGTACTCGAGCAGCCGTCGGCGCTGCTCGACGTCGAGCGCGTCGCCGTTCATCCCCACGGCCGACCGGTACCAGCGCATGGAGTTCTCGCCGCCCGCCTCCGGGTCGCGCCACGCGAACCCCGCCGCCGGCGCGATGATCTTCAGGCCCTTGCCGTGCGCACACAGGAACTGCTCGCGGACGATCCCGAACAGGTCCACCCACGAGTCCGACCCGATGAACTCCTTGATCTGGGCGATGGTCGGAATCCCCGGCTTGCCGGCGAACCGTTCCGCCGAAGCCAGCAGCCAGCGGTTCTCCGCGAGCTCGTTGTAGCAGTAGGCGTGGAACGACAGCCCGCGCGCTTTCGCCCGCAGCCGGACACCGGTGAGCCAGGTCCAGAACTCGGCGAACGAACGGGCCTCGTCGTCGCACGGCAGCGCGTCCCACGTGACGAACGAGCGGTACCCGTGCTCCTCGTCGATGTCCTTTCCGGACAGCAGGCAGCCCCACATGTACGCGCCGAGGTCGCCGAAGCTCTCCATGTCGACGTCGACCTCGACGTCCGCGCGCGGCACCTTCATCTCGGGCACGCGGCGGACCAGGGTGAGATCCCGCAGCCAGGCCCGTGCGAGCACGACCGCGTCCCCGAACGGCATGCCGACGAGCTGGATCGGGCCCTCCGCCAGCGGGTCCAGCGCGGCCAGATCGTCCACAGTGGACAGTCCAGCCTTCCGCAGCGCCACGGCGTCCTCGCCGCGCACGACGAGGCTGACGTCCCTGCCCTGCTTGAGATCGCTGTCGCAGGTCGGCCACCACGGGCAGGTCTTGCAGTCGACGATCCGCGACGGCCTGGCCAGCGCGTCCCGCTGGTTCACGGCCGCCAGCGCGACGGCGAGCCGGTCGGAGAACCTGGCGTCGTACTCGGCCAGCGCGTTGCGGCCGCCCGGCCACGTCGGCGCCTCCAGGTCGTGCCACAGCACGACGTCCGCGTCCATGCCGATCACGCCACCGGTCGCGCGGCCGTGCGCGGCGTACCCGGCGGCCTGCAGCTGCCGTTGGGCGTGCGCCAGTCGCAGCTGGTCGCGCGGCTGCGGCCGGACCTTGCGGTGCGGGTCCGTGCGGCTGCCACCGGGCAACGGCATGGTCAACGGGCTCGTGCGCGCGCCCTGGCCGGGATCGGTGATCTTGTGCCGCACCACGAGCACCGGCACGTACCCGGTGGTGTCCTTGACCAGCAGGTCGATGCCACCGCGCCGGCCACCGCGCGGGTCACGCGGCAACGCGGCGCCCCAGATGTACTGCGCGCCCATCTCCATCGCGGCGAGCGTGACGCGTTCGCGGTCCGCACTGCGCACGTCCGGTCCGTTCGGCACCTCGAAGAAGTTCGAGCCGACGATCCGGCCGAGCGCGTCCGCCACCGCGCGACGATGGTTCGTCGCGTCCGCTTTCCGTTGTTCCGAAGCCGGATCCGGCGCCGCTTTGGGAGCGTCGCGCATCTCCGGATCGTTTTCGAGGTGCACCCGCCGCCGACAACGAGTGACCACGCCGGCGTCTAGCTGCACCTGGGAAGTCACAGCAGCAGGGTATGTCGCGCGTCGACCTCATGTGTCAGCAACCTGGGCAGTAAGTTTCTCGTGACGGAGGAGGTGTACCCGAATGGCGCGCAAAACCGGCCATCTGATCACGCCCAAGAGGGCCAAGAACCTGGTCGGAGTGGCAAAGGTGCTCGCCCCGGCGCTCATTCCGGTCCTTGCCCCGGTACTCGCCCGCGGCGCCGGGATGCTGAGTGAGCAGTACGACCGCTATCGCGCCCGCCGCCTCGGCATCGACGTCGCGGACATCGGCAAGTACTCGGGTTACGGCGCCCGGCTGCACGCGCGAATTGTGGGCTTTTCCGACTCGCTGGAGTCTTTGCGCGCTTCCGACGAAGCATGGGTTTCCAAGACCGAGGCTCGGCTCGCCCAACTCCTCGCCGCTGTGCGCGCTTCCGAACGCATGCCGACGGCCCGGCGCAAAGCCGCGCACCGGGCCGTCGGGACTGATCTGGACGTGTTGGAGCAGGACCTGCTCAAGCGTTTGAACGTGCGCTGACCTCTGGCGTCTTGCCGGTCACCTCGGCCACGGCCTTGACCGCCGCCTCCTCGACCACCTGGCCGGGGTCGAGGTGCGCGGTGACCTCCTCCATCACCTCGGCAACGCGTTCCTCGCGCCGGATCATCGGATCCGAGCGGAGATCACGAGCCAGCGAGACGCACAGACCCACCATCACGACCATGAACGGCAACGCCGCGATGATCGTGAGGTTCTGCAGCCCTGTCAGCGCGTTCGACCCGCCGACGAGCAGCATCACCGCGGCGACGGCACCGGTCAGCACGCCCCAGAAGATCACCACGGGCTTCGTCGGCCGGATCGTCCCCTCCTGGGAGAGCGTTCCCATCACGATCGAGGCGGCGTCCGCACCGGACACGAAGAAGATCGCCACCAGCACCATCACCACGACCCCGGCGATCGCCGCCAGCGGGAACTGGTCGAGCAACGCGAAGAGCTGCGACTCCGGGGTCGCCTGGCCGGCCAGGTCGACGCCGCGGCGCTGCTCGAAGATCGCCGTCCCGCCCAGGATCGCGAACCACACCAGCGACACCGCGGACGGCACCAGGATCACGCCGGCCACGAACTGCTTGATCGTGCGGCCGCGCGAGATCCGCGCGATGAACATGCCGACGAACGGCGTCCACGAGATCCACCAGGCCCAGTAGAAGATCGTCCACCCGGACAGCCAGGTCTCGGTCGCGTCGCCACCGGCGGCAGCGGTACGACCCGCCATCGTGGCGAGCTCGCGGAAGTAGTCACCGAGAGCCGTGGGCAGCAGGTTCAGGATGAACACGGTCGGCCCGACCACGAACAGGAACAGCGCCAGCGTCACGGCCAGCACCATGTTGATGTTCGACAGCCACTGGATGCCCTTCGCGACACCCGAGACGGCGGACGCGACGAAAGCCACGGTCAACACGGCGATGATCGCGACGAGCACACCCTTGCCGACGTTGCCGGTCCAGCCGGCGGCCTCCAGCCCGCTGCCGATCTGCAGCGCACCCAGTCCCAGCGAGGCGGCCGAGCCGAACAGCGTCGCGAAGATCGCCATCACGTCGATCGCACGGCCCCAGCCCGAGGCCGCCCTGCGTCCCAGCAGCGGCGCGAAGGCCGCGCTGATCAGCGAAGACCGGCCGCGGCGGAAGCTGCCGTACGCGATCGCGATGCCGACGACGGCGTAGATGGCCCACGGATGCAGCGTCCAGTGGAACAACGTGGTGGCCATCGCGGTTTCCAGCGGATCGCCGTCGGTACCGGGCGGCGGCTTCACGAAGTGGGTCAGCGGCTCGTTGACGCCGTAGAACATCAGACCGATGCCCATGCCTGCGCTGAACATCATCGCGACCCAGGAGACCGTCTTGAACTCGGGTTTCTCGTCGTCACGACCGAGTGGGATCTTGCCGTAGCGGCTGAACGCGAGCCAGAGCGCGAAGATCACGAACCCGGAGGCCGAGATCACGAAGGCCCATCCCAGATGCTGGATGATCCAGCCCAGCGCCGTCTTCGACACGGACGCCAGACTGGACGTGCCGACGATTCCCCAGGTCACGAACGCAAGCGTCAGACCAGCGGCAACGCCGAACACGACCCGGTCGGTACGGCCCGGCTGGTCGCATTGGTTATGCATGCGAACCTAGCTACCCGCTCATAGACCGGGGCAAACTCCTCCGATTACCCTCACCGAGGTGAGCACACGGTCGAGTGAGTTGCGCACCCTGCGTGGTGCCGCGCTCGCGTTGACCTCTGCCGCGCTCACGATCGCCGCGCACGGACTGGGCGGCGGAGAGCTGTCGGAGTTCATCCACGCATTGCCGCTCGTCGTGCTGATCGCGTTCGCGGCGGCATCGCTCGCGGACAAGCGGACCGGGAAGCTCTCGGTCATCGCCGGCCTCGGCACGGCCCAGCTCGCCCAGCACCTGCTGCTGACCTGGGTGAACCACGAGCACAACAACACGCTCACCGGGCAGATGTTCGTGGCGCACCTCGTCGCCGCGACGCTGACCGGCATCCTCCTGTTCCACGCGGAGAACGCCCTGTTCAGGCTGTTCTCCGCAGTCACGCGCCTGATCCCCCGCAGGCTCACGCCGCTGCCGGTACGCAAGCCGCTGCGGACGTTCACCAGCACGCCTTACGTCGCGTACGCGCACGTGACGGACCTGAGGCGGGCGAACGGGCGGCGCGGGCCGCCCTGTGGTTCCTGACACCCAAAACCCCTAATCCCTTTGGCAATCAGGAGCCACAACTTCATGTCGACAAATCGATTTGGCGTGCGCGCGCTCGCCGTCCTCGGCGTGGCCGGACTCGCGGTCCTCGGCACGCCCACCATCGCATCGGCGCACGTCAGCGCCCAGCCGTCGGAGTTCACCCAGGGCGGCCGCGCGACGTTCGCGTTCCGCGTCCCGAACGAGCGGGACAACGCGGGCACCACCAAGGTCGAGGTGACGCTGCCGCAGGACACCCCGCTCACGTCGGTGCGCACCAAGCCGCTGGCCGGCTGGAAGTCCGAGGTCGTCAAGGGCAAGCTCGACAAGCCCGTGACGGTCGGCGGCAAGGAGATCACCGAGGCCTACAAGACGATCACCTGGACCGCCGAGCCCGGCACCAAGATCGGGACGACCGAGTACCAGGAGTTCTTCGTCTCCCTCGGCACGCTGCCGGAGAAGGACACGCTCCTGCTCCCGGCCAAGCAGACCTACGAGAACGGCGAGGTCGTCGACTGGAGCCAGGCTCCCGGTGCCGACGGCAAGGAGCCGGAGCACCCGGCGCCCGCGCTGAAGCTCGCCCCGAAGAAGGCCGGCGAGGACGGCCACGGCGGCCACGGCACGACTCCGGCGGCCAACAGCACCGACACCCACCAGGCGTCGGCAGGCTCCGACCAGACCGCCCGCTACCTCGGTGGCGCGGGTCTGGCCGTCGGCGCGCTCGGCCTGGGCTTCGGCGTCGGCGCCATCCTGCGTTCGCGGCGCAAGGCATGAAGCGCGCGCTAGTCGCGTTCCTGTTCGCTGGTGCGGCCGTGCTCGTCACGGCCGCCCCCGCGGCGGCGCACAACGCACTGATCAGCAGCGACCCGAAGGACAAGACCTCGCTGGAGGCCGGTCCCTCGACGGTCACGCTGACGTTCGACCAGGACGTGCAGGGTGGCCAGGGCATCAACACGATCTCGGTCGTCGACGCCAACGGCGGTCACTACGAGGTCGAAGGCGACCCGACGATCAAGGACAACGCGGTCTCCACGAAGGTCGCCGCGCTCGGCAAGGCCGGCCAGTACAAGATCGGCTACCGCATCCTGTCCGCGGACGGCCACCCCGTCTCCGGTGAGCTGACGTTCACGCTCACGAAGGACGGCACCGGCACGCCGCGCCAGGTCGAGGCAAAGGACCTCGTCGGCAGGCCGAACGGGGACGGCCTGCCCATCTGGGTGTGGATCGTCGGCGCCGTGGTGCTGCTCGGCGGTGGCGTGTTCTTCGCCCTGCGCGGCGGCGGAGGCGCGAAGGCATGAGCGACGTCCGGACCGCCGCCCCCTCCCACTACCGCGTGCTCGCCGGGCTCGTCCTCGGCGCGCTCGCGGGCATCGCGCTCGGCCTCGTGCTGGCACCACCCGTCGTGGTCGCCGGGGTCGTCGACGCCGGGGCGGCGGTCCGGTACGGCCTGCCGGTCACTCGGGTGCTGCTGGACGTCTCGGCGACCATCGTCGTCGGACTCTCGATCCTGCCGAAACTGCTCGGCTTCGACCGGCCCACGCACACCGAACCGGTGCTGCGCCTCGCCCGGCCGGCCGCGGTGGTCGCCGCCGCCGTCTGGGTGGTCACGGCACTGCTGGCGATCGTCCTGCAGGCCGCTGAGCTGCGGCCGGGCACGGAAGTCAGCATCGGCAACGCGATCGACTACATCGCGAACGTCGGTGCCGGCAAGGGCCTGCTGTTCAGCGCGGCCTGCGCGTTCGTCTACCTGCTGGTCGGCGTCATGGCCGTGCGCAGCGGCGAGTCGGTGCCCGCCGAACTGCGGATTCTGATCTCGATGTTCGGCCTGCTGCCGATCCCGGTGACCGGGCACGCCTCCAACTGGAAGTACCACGACTACTCGATGGTCTCCATGGAGCTGCACGTGCTGGGCGCCGCGGCGTGGACGGGCGGGCTCGGCGCGTTGATGGCGCTGGTCGCCTACCGCAAGGGACTGCTCGCGGTCGCGCTGCCGAAGTTCTCCAAGGTCGCGACCATCAGCCTGATCGTCGTCACGGTGACGGGCCTGTTCAACGGGCTGCTGGAGCTGATCCTCAACCCCGTCGTGCCGTTCCCGCAGTCGATGTTCACCACCGGCTACGGGTTGCTGTTCCTCGGCAAGGCGGTCTGCGCCGTGGCGATCGCCGTGCTCGGCGCGCACATCCGGTGGCGGTTGCTTCCGAAGATCTCGCAGCACAAGGTCACCGCGATCGTGCAGTGGGCGATCCTCGAAGTGACGATCATGGGCGTCGCGTTCGGCCTCGCCGTGATCCTCAGCCGGGCACCCGTCAGCTGAACCCCATCGCCACGCGCACCAGGTCAGCGACAGCACGCGACCTGCTGTGGGGCGGCCAGGCGATCACCGTCGTCACCTTCGGCGCGTCCACCACCGGCACCGCGACCAGGCCTTCGAGCAGGCCCGTGCGCACGACTTCCGGCATGACCGCGACCGCACGGCCGAGCGAGATCATCTGGAACAGCTGCGTCCCGTTGTGCACCTCCACGCCGGGGCCTGGCAGGTAGGTGCCGTCGGGCTCCGGCCAGCGCGCGAGCTCCGGCAGGTCGACGACGTCGGCCATCCTCAGCTGCGCCGCGCCGGCCAGCGGATGCGAGGTCGACAGGATCGCGAACTGGCTCTCGGTGTGCAGGGCCTCCACGTCGAGACCCGCGGTCGAGTCGTACGGCTCGTGCAGGATCGCCACGTCGGCGCGTCCGTCGAGCAGGGGTTGCCGGGCGTGGGCCTCGCACAACAGCAGGTCGACGGCGACCGCACCGGGTTCGGCGGCGTAGGCGTCGAGCAGCTTCGCCAGCAGTTCGCTGGAGCCCCCTGCCTTGGCGGCCAGCACCAGCGAAGGCCGGTCGACGGTGCGGGTTCGCCGCTCGGCCGCGGCGACCGCGCCGAGGATCGCCCTTCCCTCGGTCAGCAGCACCGCGCCCGCCTCGGTGAGCGAGACCTTGCGGCTGGTGCGGGTCAGCAACGCGACGCCGAGCCGTTGCTCGAGCTGGGCGATCGTCCGCGACAACGGCGGCTGGGCGATGCCGAGCCGGTCGGCGGCCCGGCCGAAGTGCAGTTCTTCCGCGACCGCGACGAAGTACCGAAGCTCTCGGGTCTCCACGCGTTCACGCTATCGATACCGGCCGGGTATCGCTGCCACACCGAAGTGATGTTGGTCTTGAACGCGGACCGGACCACGATCAAATGCATGAGCGAACAGACGATTGCGCTGGTCACCGGCGCGAACAAGGGCATCGGGTACGAGATCGCGGCGGGACTGGGCGCCTTGGGGATGAGCGTCGGAGTCGGCGCACGGGACCGTCAGCGAGGCGAGGAAGCGGCGGCGAAGCTGCAGGCGGAGGGCGTTGACGCGTTCTTCGTGCCGTTGGACGTGACCGACGACGAGAGCACCACCGAAGCGGCCGCACTGTTCGAGGAGAGGTTCGGCCGGCTCGACGTGCTGGTCAACAACGCCGCCATCGCCGGAGGGTGGCCGGACCAGCCGTCGACGGCCACACCGGAGGGCATCAGGACGGTGGTGGAGACCAACGTGATCGGAGTCGTCCGGGTCACCAACGCACTGTTGCCGCTGCTGAGGCGCTCAGCCAGGCCGCGAATCGTGAACCTGTCCAGCCACGTCGCGTCGCTGACCTTGCAGAGCACACCGGGTGTCACCCTCGGCGGGGTCAGCGGGACCTACTCGCCGTCGAAGACGTACCTGAACGCGATCACCGTGCAGTACGCGAAGGAACTGGAGAACATCAAGGTCAACGGCGCGTGCCCCGGCTATGTGGCGACCGATCTCAACGGCTTCCAGGGGACCGACACACCCGCGGAGGGAGCCAGGATCGCGATCAGGCTGGCCACCCTGCCCGACGACGGACCGACCGGGGGCCTGTTCGACCACAGCGGACCGGTGCCCTGGTGATTGTTCAACGTGAAACATCCACGACTCTGGGGCGCGGACTCGGTGAGTGGTCCGATCAGCGCGACGAGCTGCACACGAACGGACTAGTCGGTGATCAGTCGAGCCGAAGATTCTTCGCGCATGCGCGCCAGCCGGTTCATCGTCCGCTGACCGCGGCGGTCCAGCTCACGGCTGTCGATCCAGCCGTTGGCGTAGTAGCGGTAGTCCTGCGCCAGCGCCACCAGTTCCGCGAGATAGTCGGCTGACCTGCGCCGTCGCTCCTCGTCGAACGCCGCCAGCAGCGGCAGCTGGGTGTCCACCACCTCGTCGAGCAACTGCGCGGACCGCAGCGCTCTCTTGGAACGCCACCTCCGTGTAAGGCTCACGCGCCGCACCTCGTCCTTCGCCCCCGACCTGCCGCACCTTAGGCGTGGATTTCACGCCCGTCGATGCTGCATTCGTGGGAGAAGGTCCTGGCGTTACCGGTTCGTGTCCCACACCATCCAAAAGTGGTGCTATAGGACCCAAACGAGATGGGACTAGGCGGCCGACTCGGTGCCGGTGAAGCGGGCGACGCGGTCGGCGAGCTCGCGGGCCTCCGGGTTGTTGCGGCGCTTCTCCGCCTCTTGGCGCAGCGGTTCCATGCGCTGCTTCGTGCGCACCGACTTGAGGCTTTCGGACAGGTCGACGGCCTGGCGACCGATCTTGGCGCCGTGGTCGATGTCGCCCTCGAGCAGGTGGTTGATGGCCATCGAGGTCAGGTTGAACGAGCGGCTGCGCGCGTACTCGTCACCGAAGTTGTTGATCGCCTTGGACAGCGCCGGGATGGCGGTCCTCGTGTACTTGGCGTCCACCGTCTGCGCCAGCTCCGTGTGCACCGTGCCGATCATGGACGAGAGGTCGATCTCGTTGAAGAACTTGGCCCAGGCGGGGGCTTCGGTGACGTTGGCGCGGGAGAACTCGTCGCGCGCGCGGCCGAGCAGCTTCAGCGCCTGCTCGTCGGAACCCATCTTCGCGTAGGCCCAGGCCTCGTTCGCGCACAGGATGCCCACCGCCAGCTCGGAACCCGAGTTCTGCGCGGCCAACTGCCCCAGCTGGAACACCTTCAGCGCGTCGTCGGGGGCGTTCTGGTGCAAGTAGACGCGGCCCATGCGGTACAGGATGTTCGCCATCAGCGCCTCGTTCTCGCCCTGCTTGGCGAGGTCGAGCGCCTGACCGAAGTGGTTGCGGGCCGAGTCCATCAAGCCCGTGTCGAACGACGTCCAGCCGGCGAGGTTGTGCAGGTCCGCGAGCGCGACGTAGAGGCGCTGGCGGACGACGTCCGTGGAGCTCGCACCGAGCATCTGCTGTCCCCAGGACAGCTGGGCGACCACCGCGTCGCGGCAGGAACCGCCGCCGTACTGGTAGTCCAGGGCACGCAGAGCCCGCGTCGCCGCTTCGACCTGGCGCACATCGGTCATGCCGATGCGTCCCGGAGCCGGAGTCTGTGTGGGGTGTGAAACCCACGACCCGGAGTCCGCTCCGAACACGGCCGCGCCGACTGTCACGGCGGCGGCGTGCGCGAGGAACTTCCGACGCTTCACCGACTCGTCCTCCTCAGGATGGGGTGAGTCCGCGGTTGCGGCCACCCTCACTGCCGTTGTCTCGTCATAGGCGAGACCCATGTATCCACGTGGGACACCCAGGCCGACGGCGATCCGCGTCAGGACGTCATATGCCATCACCTGGCGTCCCTTGAGGATCTCCGAGACCTCGGACTGCGACTGCCCAGTGAGCGCCGCGATCTGGCGCTGGGACACGCCGTGCCGTCGGAGCAGCCGGTAGACCGAGCTGATCTCTCGTCGGGCCAGTGCGTCCCGCATCTCCTGCTGGTCCCACACGTCGGCGGGAATCGGAGAGCCCTGGGAACTCATGGTGTTCATCGCGCACCCTCACAGTCCGTTGAGCGTCATCGGCAGACTAGGGGCAGGTCCCCGAGTCGAGAAGTCCTCTTCGGCGGAGCTGATCGGCCCTACCGAACACCGCTTACCGCTCACCGTAAGACTTCCACCGGTGGGCGCTGTGACGTCCCGTTCCGGCATGAATCATCGCAATCTAGATTCCGGTAAGCGAGTGAGCACGGAGAGGAACGACCAATAGTGGACAGCTCCTCCCCGAGTTCCACCTCCATTGTGGAGACGGGTGACACCGACTCCACATGGCGCGGCACGACCGGGCAGCGTCGGACGTGGCAGATCAGCTGCGGCGACGTGGTCGACCGGGACCGCCAGCTCACCGTGAAGGTCGTACAGGGCCAAGTGGTTCTGGTGGGACCTCCCGGTGAGACGGCAGTCTTGTCCCACGACCAGCTCGTACAGCTCAGGGCTGCGCTACGCGAAGCCGCCGACCAGGCGGAAAGGTGACGGTGACGTTTCGATGGACGCGATCCTCGGACAGGTTCTTCGCAACGCTGTGTGGGAACGCCTCGACCTGCTCACGGAGCTGGCGAGTCGCGCGGACGCCCCGTCCCTCCTGTCGGTGGCTCGATCCGAGCTCCCTCGGCTGACCGAGGGATGGCGTGCTCTGCTGGCAGCGCACGAGCCGGACGAGAAGGGCAACTGCCCTGAGTGCTCCGGTCGTTGGCGCCAGCAGAAGTCACCTTGCTCGGTGTGGCGCGCCGCGTACGAACACCTGGTTGCGGGCGGACTCGCCCCGCGCCCGGCTCGCCACCTGCGCGAGGCTCCGGTGACTCCTCCTGTCACCAGGACCCGCCGCGCGGTGGCTCGAGCCCACTAACGGGCGTTTGCGACTGACCTGGCGTCCCCCCGACACGACCAGGTCTGCAAACCGCCTACTGACCGGTGGTCCGCGATGCGCGAACCCCCGACCGCGACATCGCGGACCCCGGTCAGCTCAACAACTCCACAGATTCCCGCGGGCCGGTGACGTGCACCTTCCCTCCCCGACCGTTACCGGTCCGCGGTCACCAACGTCGGCCCCTTGTCTGCACCTCCCGCGCAGGCAAGGGGCCGTTTCCACGTTCTCGGCGAGATTCCGCTGAGGCCTCGAGCACCGCCTCGCGCACGGTCTGACACTCGAACTTGCCGCTCACATCGTCGGCTTCGGCGTGCGGGTCGCGAACCAGATGGCCGTTGAGCATGCGTGTCATGCCGGAGGAGTGCCCAGCTTCAGCGGTGCGTACCCGTCTTCCAGGTCAGGTATGAGGTCAGACCGGGGAACAGCCGGCCGGAGAGCTCGAACGCCTTGAGCTGCCACGGGAACAGGTGCTCCGCCCGTTCCTTCTCCACGGCGTCGACGATCGCCTTCGCGCACTGCTCCGGCGTGACCGTGGGGATCAGCTTGGCGATCGCCGGGATCCGTTCCTCTGCGCCGGGGTTGTTGTTGAAGTACTCGCTGGAGACCTTTCCCGGCACCACTTCGCTGATCCCGACGCCGGTGCCGCGCAGGTCAAGACGCAACGAAGCGGTCAGGCCCCGAAGCGCCCACCGCGACGACTGGTAGCCCACGCAGCCGGGAATCGGGAGGCGGGACACCGGTGAGTTCACGTTGACGATCCAGCCGGACCGCCGTGACCGCATGGCGCCCAGGTATTCCCTGGTCAGCAGCAACGCCGCCAGGTACGGCACCGAGGTCATCGTCTGCAGCTCGTCGGCGGACGTGTCGTCGAGGAACAGCCAGCGACCGACGCCGGCGTTGTTCACCAGCACATCAGGCACTTCGACCTCCCCGGCGAGTGCGCGAATCTGCGCGGCGTCCGCCAGATCGGCCACGTGGGCGGACGCCGAGCCGCCGAACTCGATGATCCGTTTGACCTGTAGATCAAGCAGTTCGGCGCTTCGGGCCACAAGGTGGACGTGCGCGCCGTGGGCCGCGAACCGGAACGCGGCCGCCGCGCCGATCCCCTGGGACGCCCCCGTGACCAGAACCCGCTTGCCCGACAGCTCCATCAGACCACCGATCGCACTCGACTCATCAACACCGCCGCCAGCGTCGTCGCCAACGCCGACACCGCGAACAGACCGCGGTAGCCACCAAGGTTGGCCAAGATCAAGGCGGTCAGCAAGGGGGCGATGACCTGGGGCAACGCATTGGCCACGTTGAGCACGCCCAAATCCTTGGCCCGGTCGGACGCCGCAGGCAGCACCTGGGTCAGCAACGCGATCGCCACCGCCCAGTAGATGCCGAAGCCGACGCCGAGCAGAGGCGCGGCGATCAGCACCGCGGTCCAGGTCGGCCAGATCACCAGCAACGCCGCGGCGAGCGCCATCACGGCAGCGGCGCCGTATACGTACGGCTTCCGGCGCCCAGAACGATCACTTCGTGCGCCGAACAGCACTGCTCCTGCGGCGAGCGCCACCCCGTAGAGCGCCATGAGCACCAGCAGACCGTCCTCCGGCGACGGGTGGTGGACCACATCGCCGAGGAAGTAGAGGAGATAGAGCGTCCCGAACGCGTTGCCGAGGTTGATCATCAGGTGACCACCCCACGCCCAGGCGAAGTCCGGGTGTTCACGCGGCGAGATCCAGAACGTGGGTCGCACGGGCTTCACGATGAGCTGCGTGTCGGGAGTCCTCAACACGAAGAAGATCGCACCGGTCAGCACGATGGCCGCGCACGCCAGGTAGCCCGCCTGCAGTCCGCTGACCAGCAACGTCACCACGACCGCACCCAGCACCGTGCCGAGCATCTGACTGATGCCGATGAGCCCGCCGACCTGAGCCCGTTGCTCGACGGGCACCCGGTCCGGCACCGCGGAGGTGAGCGCGGCGAGCATGCCGCCGATCCCCGCCTGCACCAGGCACCAGCCGATGGTCATCACGACGACCGACGGCGCGTTGGCGAGCACAGCGAGACCGACGGCGCCGATGATCGCGCCGACCAGCGTCCAGGGGTGGCGCCGACCGAACCGCGAGGTCGTGCGGTCGGACAGGAACCCGATCAACGGCACCACGACCAGCGACACCAGGCCGCCGAAGCCGGTGACGATGCCGAACACGAGCTCCTTGTTGGCCTTGTTCAGCAACTCGGCCTGCTGCGGCAGCAACACCTGGATCGGCGCGTAGACCGCGAGCCACAGCCCCAGGTTCGCGAAGAACAACCACGCCATCCACCCGCGGCGGACGCGCACCACCGGTTCCGCAAGCGCTTCACTCACCACTGATCACCTTGCGGTACCAGTGGAACGAGTCGCGCGGCGTGCGTCGCTGTGTCTCGTAGTCGACCTGGACCAGGCCGAACCGCTGCGAATAGCCGGCTTCCCACTCGAAGTTGTCGAGCAACGACCACACGAAGTACCCGGAGACGTCCGCTGCCTGCGCGGCCTTGAGGTGGCCGTCGAGGTAGGCGATCCGGTCGGCGTCCGCGATCTCGTCGGGGAAGCTGCAGCCGCTCTCGGTCACGTACACCGGCGGCAGGTTCGGGTACCGCTCACGCAGTGCGTTGATCATCTCGGTGAGCCCGGACGGCACGACCGGCCAGCCGAAGGCGGTGCGCGGGTACTCGTCGATCTCCACCAGCTCGAACGGCAGCGGGTTGCCCTCGGACGGCAGCTTCAGCCGCGTCGGGTTGTAGTAGTTCACGCCGTAGAAGTCGAGCGGCTGGTGGATGACCTGCAGGTCTCCGTCCGCGATCGGCAGAAGATCGGCGACTGCGTCGGGATATCGGCCCGACAGAACCGGGTCCGCGTAGATCCAGTTGTGGATTTCGCTGTAGGCCTCGGCAGCTGCTAGGTCGTTCGGAGTAGCCGGCCATGCGGGCGTGTGGTTGTTCGCGGTTCCAACGGCTTGTGCGTTGAACGAGCGGAGCACCTCGACCGCACGCCCGTGCGCGAGGTTCAGGTGGTGAGCGGTCGGCAACGCGTCGAACAGCAGCGTCTTGCCAGGGGCGTGCTCACCGATCGCGTAGCCCTGCAACGTCACCATCGCGGGCTCGTTGATCGGGATCCACAGCTTCACCCGGTCGGCGAGGCGGTCCGCGACCAGCGCGGTGTAGTCGGCGAACCGGTCGGCGATGTCCCGGTTCAGCCAACCGCCCTCCGCTTCCAGCTCGAGCGGAGTGTCCCAGTGGTACAACGTGACCACAGGGGCGATCCCGACGCCGACGAGCGCGTCGACCAGGCGGTCGTAGAAGTCGAGGCCCTCGGCGTTGACCGGTCCCTTGCCGGAGGGCTGGATGCGCGGCCACGCGATCGAGAACCGATACGCGTTCACGCCGAGCTGCGTCATGAGCGCAACATCCTCGCGCCACCGGTGGTAATGATCGCAGGCAACGCTTGCGTTGTCGTTGTCGTGTACGGGAGTGAACTCGTCCCACACGGAGGGACCTCGACCGCCTGCACTGAACGCGCCCTCGATCTGGAACGCGGACGTCGACACTCCCCAGAGGAAGTCGCTCATCGATCCTCCAAAATGTGAAACTTGTTCGGATCGTAGGCGTGTTGACAGGTTCAGGGAAGTGAAAAGGCCGTACAACAGGCAAGATGGAACCAACCCGAACTACTGGGAGTCGCCGTGACGAGCACCACCCCGCTCCGCCGTCAGCCTGTCCAGCAGCGCAGCGCCAAGAGAGTCGAGCGCATGCTCGAGGCCTGCGCGACTCTCATCGACGAGGTGGGCTACGACGGCGTCACCACGACGTTGATCGCGGAACGAGCCGGCGTGGCGGTGGGTTCGCTGTACCAGTTCTTCCCCGACAAGAGAGCCGTCGTGCAGGCGCTGACCCTGCGCAACGTCGACAGGTTCTCCCAGGGCATCACCGACCGGCTGGAGCAGGCGACGCTCGAGCACTGGTGGGACGCCGTGGACACGGTGTTCGACGTCTACGTGACGATGCACCGCGAGATCCCCGCGTTCGGGAGGCTGCACTTCGGTGACGTCGTGGACATGCGGCTGCTGGACGACCGCCGCGACAACAACGCCGTCATCTCGGACAAGATCTCCGAGCTGATCTCCGGCAAGTTCGGCATTCCGATGACCGAGGTCCAGCTGCCGATCGCGATCGCCGTCGAGGCGGCCGACGCCGTGATGAAGATGGCGTTCCGCAAGACCCCGATGGGCGACCAGGCGATCCTGGCCGAAGCGAGGGCGCTGGTCAGGGGTTACCTGTCGTCGCGACTGCCCGCCTAGCGGGTGCACTCCCAGATGACCATGGCGTCGAACGGGTTGCCGAAGCTGAAGATCTCCTCGCACTGCGTGGCGGGATCGGCGAACCCGTCGGCCACGGCCTTGTCCCGCGCGTCCCGGCGCGCGTACTCCCAGGCGAATCCGAAACTGCTGGAGCCGTCACCGCGGAACTGCGCGGTGTAAGGCGCCGCGGTCGCGCTGCCGGTGCTGATGAGCACTGTGGCGAGCACGGCCGCCGACAGTGCGCTGACCAGTGTTTTCACCGTCATGTCTCGACGCTAACGACGGGAACTGCCGGGCGATACCGCCATCAGCCGAAGTTGCGGCGCTCCCCGCGGTAGGTCGGCACGGTCCGCTCGATGCGGTCGCCGTGCACCAGGTGCACCTCGTCGAACCGCTCGAACAGCTCACCGGCCTTGGCGTGCCGCATCCAGACGCGGTCACCGATCTTCAACTGCTCCGCCGCCTTGCCCGTGACCGGCGTCTGCACCTCGCCGGCACCTTCGAGGCCGAGCGTCTTGAGCCCCTCCGGCAGGTACGGCGACGGCTGCCGGTCGGGCGTCGGCGTGCCGGAAGCGATGTACCCGCCGGCGAAGAGCGTCGCGACCCGCTTGGTCGGCTTGCGGACCACCGACAACGCGAACAGCGCTGCCGGTTCCGGCTTGAACGCCTGGTACGCGTCGAACAACGTAGGTCCGAAGAGCCCGCTGCCCGCCGCCAGCTCGGTGACCGACGGGTCGGTGCCGGTGAGCTCCAGGCTGCCGGTGCCGCCACCGTTGACGAACTCCAGGTCGGCGACCTGCCGGACCGCGCTGACCACGGCAGTCCGCCGGTGGATCAGCTCAGGGCCGGACTTGGCCTGGATGAACCGGATGCCGAGCGCGCGCAGCGGCTGACCGGGCGGGTCGTCCCCCAGCCCGGCGATCTGCCCCTCGTACGCCATCACGCCGACGAGCTTGAAGCCACGCCGTTGCGTGACCTTGGCGGCGAATGCCTTGGCCTGCCCCGGCGTGTGGATCGCCGAACGGCGCGGACCGATGTGCAGGCCCGGCAACGGCCGCCACGAGACGTCGAGCTCCAGGCAGACCCGGATGTCCGAGTGCGGCCCGATCGCGGCGTCCACGAAGTCGAGGTGCTCGACCGAGTCGACCATGATCGTGACCCGCTGCCGCGCGGTTTCGTTGGCCGCGAGCTTCTGCAGCGACGCGCGGTCCGCCGTCGGGTACGCCACCAGCAGGTCCTCGCTGACGTTCTGCTCCGACAACCACAACGCCTCGGCCAGCGAGTAGCACATCACCCCTTGGAAGCCGGGCCGCTCCAGCGCCCGGCTCACCAGGTCGCGCACCCGAATCGACTTGCTCGCCACCCGGATCGGATGACCGGCAGCGCGACGGGCGAGGTCCGCCGCGTTGTGGTCGAAGGCATCCAGGTCGACGATCGCGAACGGAGGATCGAGATCCTTCGTCGCGGCATCGAGTCGGTTTCGGCGCATGCCCTGACGGTACGTCGTCAACCCTTGAAACGTGAAGAGCTTTCACTTACGTTACTCGCAGGTCACACTCTTTTGTGGAGGTCCGTGTGTGGACGAACTGGGCTAGAACCGCCTCGTGCACCCCAACGCGCGTCGTCCACCCGGCCAGCACAGACGAGATCGCAGCGGCGATCCTCTCGGGCCACCGTGTCCGCGCGCGGGGCAGCGGTCACTCGTTCAACGACATCGCGGTCGCGCCTGAAGTCGCGCTCGACCTGGACCGTTGGACGGGAATCGTGCGCGCGGACACGGAATCCGGGCTGGTGACCGTCCGCTCCGGCACCCCGCTGCACGCCTTCAACGCCGACCTGCACCACCTCGGCCTGGCCATGCCGAACCTGGGCGACATCGACGCGCAGACCGTCGCCGGCGCCGTCTCCACCTCGACGCACGGCACCGGCGCCAAACTGGGCGTCCTGGCCACCGCGATCGCCGGGCTCGAAATCGTTCTGGCCGACGGCTCAGTCGTGACGTGCTCTCGCACCGAACGCCCCGACCTGTTCAACGCCGCACGCGTCGGCCTCGGTGCGTTGGGCGTCATCAGCACGATCACGCTGCAGTGCGTGCCTTCCTTCGTCCTGCAGGCTTCCGAGGCACCGGGCCGGCTGGACGCCGTGCTGGAGCAGTTCGACGACCTGTGCGCAGTCGAGGACCACGTCGAGTTCCACTGGTTCACCCACTCCGACCGCGTGATCCTCAAGCGCAACAACAGGATCGGCGAACCGGCCAAGCCGCTGTCGAAGCTCCGGCAGGCCTGGGAGTACGAGGTCATGGAGAACGCCGCGTTCGGCGCGGTGTGCAAGGTGGCCAAGACCTTCCCGCGCTACACGCGGAAGCTGAACGAGGTCTGCGGTTCGCTGATCTCCGAGCGCTCCTACTCCGACTACTCGCACAACGTCTTCGTGACGCCCCGGCGGGTCCGGTTCGTGGAGACCGAGTTCTCCATCCCGCGCGAGACCCTGCTGGACGTCATCGGCGAGCTCCGCGCGGTGGCGAACAAGCTCGGCGACCGGGACGCGTTGATCGTCCCGTGCGAGGTGCGCGTCGCACAGGCCGACGACATCTGGCTGTCCACGGCGAACGGCCGCGACACCGCGTACATCTCGATGCACCAGGCACTTGGCATGCAGTACAAGGCTTTCTTCGACGCGTACGCGAGCATCGCCGCGTCGGTGGGCGGCCGTCCGCACTGGGGCAAGATGCACGACCTCACGTCGGCCGAACTCCGCCCGCTGTACCCGCACTTCGACGACTTCCTGCGGGTGCGGGACGAGGTCGACCCCGGCCGCACCTTCACCAACCCGTACCTGGACCGGGTGCTCGGTTAGAGGATCGCGCGAACGGCGTCGGCGACCGGCGTCTCGCCGTTCGTCAGCTCCAGCGTCTTGCCGATCGTCTGCGGAGCGGTGAGCAACTCCGCCAGCACCGCGGCGACATCGGCACGGGTGACGGACGAACGCGGCAACCGAGGCGCTGCCAGCGTGACCAGACCGGTCGGCGCGTCATTCACCAACGGACCCGGCCGCAAGATCGTCCAATCGAGAGCACGCGGCTTGAGATCGTCCTCGGCGAGCTTCTTCGCCTTGAGGTAGACCGCGAACTCGGGGTCCACCGACGGGGAGTCGGCCGACTCGATGCCCACCGTGGAGACCTGGACGAACCGCCGCACTCCCGCCTCCACGGCCGCGTCGGCGAAGAGGGCGGCGGCGCCGAAGTCGACGGTGTCCTTGCGGGCGGCTCCTGAGCCTGCCCCGGCGCCGGCGGCGAAGACCGCGGCATCAGCGCCGTTCAGATACGCCGCGACCGAGTCCACATCGGCGGACTCCAGGTCGCACAGCACCGGAACTGCTCCGGCTTCTTGCACGTCAGCGAAGTGATCGGGGTTGCGCACCAACGCGGTCGCGGTGTCTCCACGGGTGGCCAGCTGCTGCTCGAGAAGCAGCGCGATCTGCCCGTGCCCACCGGCTATGACTACTCGCATGCCCCGACCGTAGATCAGGAAGCGGTGGCGAGCACCTGCTCGTAGACCAGCTCGTTGACCCAGCGGGTGATGGCGGTGTCCTCGGCGGGCACGGTCTCCTGGCGGCCGGTCACGTCGACCGAGAGGTCCTTGTCGTCGTCGGCCAGCAGCACCGAGACGCCGTAACGGCGGACGCGCGGCAGGCAGTTCGACAGGTAGTCGTGCGAGAAGGCGACGGACTCCGGCAGGACGACGGCGGCGTTGCCGTAGCGGGCGAAGGGCACCGCGGAGGCGAGCGCGGTCCGCCAGTGCCGGGCGACGGCCAGGACGCCGACGATGCGCACGGCGGCGGGGGGAACGCGGCCCTCCATCTCGGGCCACACCCAGGTGGAGACGGTGGTCTTGTCGGCCTCGGGGCCCGCACCCACGCACACGCGCTCGGCGTGGGCGTCGGCCAGGAGCTCGGCGACGACGACCACCTTGCGGCCCATCAGGACCATCTCGGGGAGGACCACGCCGTGCCAGCCGAGTCGGATCGCCGCAGCGGCTGCCAGCTCCTCGACGGACGCGGGCAGTTCCGGAACGGGGAGCGCGGTGGTCGACAGTCCCTGCGCGCTGCCGAGTGCCGCGATCCTTGCTGGGGTGCTGCTCACGCCAGTGCCTCCTCGCCACCCGCGGCGGGCGATCCGCCGCGATTCGACTCGTGCTCTGCATAAGGCTTAGCAGTAAGCGCGCGGCCCTTCTCCGGGTCGCAGAGCCTGTTGCGATCGACGGCGCCGACCGGTCGGTGACCGGTCGAAGAGTGGCGCGTGGAGTTCGGTCCTACGGTGCTGCCGTCTGGGTGACGTTAATCCGGATGGACGCACCAAAAGACCTGCTCAGAGTGGGTGCGCCAGGCGTGGGGGCAAATCGGCGGTGAGCGGCGCCGGTCACCGTCCGTCGACCGTTCACCGCGCCAGAACGACCACCTACATGATGATCACGGTCTTGCCGGGACCGTGACCTGCGAAAACATCAACAGCCTCGCGCAGCGGCACGCGGCGGGAAATCGGCACCGAAAGGTCTCCCGCCTGCACCATCGACGCGAGCCGAACCAGCGTTTCGCGCGACCCCTTCATGCCGAAGTTCTGCGCCTTGTCGCTGGAGACGTAGTTGGTGTTGAAGGCCAACGGCGCGTAGCGCGCGTTCGCCTCGAACGACGGACGGTCGGTGCTCACGAGGTCGATCAACGCGTCGGCCTCGACCAGCGCGTCGCCACGACCGACCGGGATGACCCGCTTGCCGGCCGCACGAGCGATCTGCACGGCGAACGACCCGACGCCGCCGCGCGGCCCGATGATCAGCACGGATTCCGCGGGCCCCAGCGACTCGACCAACTGCAACGCCGTCATACCCGCGGTCGGCAATGCGGCGGCCACGGCGGGATCGAGATCTTCCGGCAACGGCGCCAACACGTTCTCGGCCGGAACTGTGACGTACTCGGCGTATGTCCCGCGGCCGACCGGACGGTGGAAGAAGGTGCCGAAAATTCTCTCTCCGGAACCAACCACCTCACCCGCACCATCAGTTCCGGGAACCAACGGGAACTCGTGCGGCGCGGATCCGCGAAGCATCCCGTCGACGACTTTCCGGTCGAACGGGTTCACGCTCGCCGCGAACAACCGGACCTTCAACTCGTTCGGACCCGCCTCGGGCTCCGGCAGCTCCACGAGTTCGAGCTGAGCCCCGAAGTCCGCCGCCGCTATCGCCCACATGCCGACCCCCGAACGAGTGACAGACATCACCTGTTGGATCAAGGAATCCGATACTGCCGATCAACGAAAGAACCCCTCTCGCGATTCCGCGAGAGGGGTTCCATCTGTCTTTCGATGGGCAAGGGGGGAGTTGAACCCCCACGTCCTTTCGGACACACGGACCTGAACCGTGCGCGTCTGCCATTCCGCCACTTGCCCCTGGAGACGTTGGGAACACTAGCACGCGTCCAAACCAGGTTCCTAATCGCCCCCTGTAGGCCTGGTCGTACCCGGATACGATCGGTACAGGAGCCCGTCCGAGCGGAAGGAGTTGACGTGGGCCTGCAACGATTCGAGCGCAAGCTGGAAGGTCTGGTCGGCAACACCTTCGCGCGCGTGTTCGGCGGCAGCGTGGTGCCCCAAGAGGTGGCACAGGCGCTGCAACGGGAGGGTGACAGCAACATCCGCGAACTCGCGGGTGGCAGACTGCTAGCCCCCAACCACTTCGTCGTGCTACTCGGACCTCAGGACCACGAACGTCTTGCGGGCGATGAGCAGGATGAACTACGCATCACCCAGCTACTCGCAGAGGGCCTGCGGGAGCACCTGGCCGAGTCCGGATGGGATACCTATGGTGACGTCGTAGTCTCCCTGGAGCGCTCCGAGGCGCTGCACACCGGACAGTTCCGAACCAGCTCGTCCGTCGACCCCGACGTGAAAGCGGGCAGCCGACGGTCAGCACAACCTCGCACCGCAGGAGACCGACCCATGAGCCAGCCACCCGGCTACGGACAAGGACAGGGCCAGCCCGCCCAGGACCCTTATGGTCAGGGCGGCTACGGCCAGCAGGGCTACGACCAGCAGGGCTACGGCCAGCAGCAGGGTTATGGCCAACAGGGCTATGACCAGGGTTATGGCCAGCAGCAGGGTTACGACCAGGGCTACGGCCAGCAGGGCGGCGGCTACGGCGGCGGCCAGCAGCAGGGCTATGACCAGGGTTATGGCCAGCAGCAGGGCTACGACCAGGGCTACGCCGGCGGCCAGCAGGGCGGCGGCGGGTACGACCAGGGTTACGGCCAGCAGCAGGGCTACGGCCAGCAGGGCTACGACCAGGGTTACGGGCAGCAGCAGGGCGGCGGCTACGACCAGGGTTACGGCCAGCAGGCCGGGTATGACCAGGGTTACGGCCAGCAGCAGGGCTACGGCCAGCAGGGCGGCTACGACCAGGGCTACAACCAGGGCGGATACGCCCCTCCGGCCACCCAGGGTGCCAACCGTCAGCTCAACGCGACGCTGCACCTCGACGACGGTTCCAACCGCACGTACAACCTCAAGCAGGGTGGAAACGTCGTAGGACGTGGGCAGGAAGCCGACTTCCGCCTCCCGGACACGGGTGTCTCCAGGCGCCACCTGGAAATCTCCTGGGACGGGCAGAATGCGATGCTCGCTGATCTCGGTTCGACCAACGGCACCACGGTGAACGGCACGCCAGTGCAGACTTGGCAGCTCGCGGAGGGCGACGTCGTCCGCATCGGCCACTCGTCACTGGTCTTCCGCACCGCGGGCTGAGGTCGATACGGGCGTCGGTAAGCAACTCAAGGCAGGAGCGGTTACAACCGGTGCCAGAGCTGGTGATGCAGCTGACCAGAGCGGGCTTTCTCGTGCTCCTCTGGCTCTTTGTGCTGGCCGCCCTACGTGTGGTCCGCTCTGATCTCTACGCAGCCTCAGGGCTCCGGGCGTCAGGTCTGCCCGGATTCCGGAGGTCCGAGAAGTCGGCGAGGGGAAGCAAGGCGCCTCGGCAACTCGTGGTCACCCACGGGGCGCTGACCGGCACCCGCATCTCGCTCGACGGCAGGCCGATCCTGATCGGCCGCGCTGACGACTCCACTCTCGTCCTGGACGACGACTTCGCGTCGACCAGGCACGCGAGGCTGTCCATGCGCGGTACCGACTGGTACGTGGAGGACCTCGGCTCCACGAACGGCACCTACCTAGACCGAGCCAAGGTCACCGCACCCCTGCGCGTACCTCTCGGCACCCCGATCCGCATTGGCAAAACGGTGATCGAGCTGCGCTCATGACCTTGGTTCTTCGATACGCGGCCCGCAGCGACCGGGGCCTGGTTCGCTCCAACAACCAGGACTCCGTGTACGCGGGCCCTCGCCTGCTCGCAGTCGCCGACGGCATGGGTGGCCACGCCGCCGGTGAAGTCGCGAGCAAGGTGGTCATCGCCTCGCTGGCCCACGTCGACGACGACGAGCCGGGCGACGACCTCCTCGGCAAGCTCCGCGACGCGGTCGCGGCCGGCAACGGCGCCATTTCCGAACTGGTCACGAGCGACCCGGACCTGGAGGGCATGGGCACCACGCTCACGGCCATCCTGTTCGCGGGCAACCGGCTCGGGCTGGTGCACATCGGCGACTCGCGCGCGTACCTGCTCCGGGAGGGCATGTTCGCGCAGATCACGCACGACGACACGTTCGTCCAGTCGTTGATCGACGAGGGCCGGATCACCCCGGACGAGGCCGCCACGCACCCGCAGCGCTCGTTGCTGCTGCGCGCGCTGACCGGCCACGACTTCGAGCCGAGCCTCACCGTGCGCGAAGCCCGCGCCGGCGACAGGTTCCTGCTGTGCTCGGACGGTCTGTCCGGTGTCGTCAGCCTGGAGACGCTCGACGAGGCGATCCGCATCCCGGACCCGCAGGCCTGCGCGGACCGGATGATCGAGCTCGCGCTCAAGGGCGGCGGCCCCGACAACGTCACGGTGATCGTGGCGGACGTCGAGGACGTCGACTTCGGCGACGACTACCCGATCGTCGGTGGCGCGGCCGGTGACGGCAGCGAGGAGCACAACACTCCGCCGGACTCCGCGGCGTCCAGGGCGAGCGCGCTCACCCAGCAGCGTCCGCCGATGCCGCAGCGGATGGAGGCTCCCCCGCCACCGCCGCAGGACCCGAAGCGCAAGAAGCGCAACGCCATCAAGGCGTTCGCGATCATCTTCGTGCTGCTCGTCGTGGCGGGTGCTGTGGCGGTCGGCGGCAAGCTGTGGCTCAACACCCAGTACTACGTCGGCGCCACCGAGGACGGCCAGGTCGCGATCTTCCGCGGGCTCAACGGCACCGTGCTCGGCTTCAAGCTGTCGTCCAAGGTCGAGGACTCGTGCCCGCCCGGATCGACGGGCTGCACCCCGATCACGCTGAAGGACCTGCAGGAAGCCGGTCGCAAGACCATCACCGCGGGCATCCGCAGCGACAACGGGATCGACGGCGCGCGCGCTGCGGTGAGGTTGCTGCGCACGGAGCACATGCTGCCGTTGTGCAAGGACACCTCGTCGTCGTCGAGCACCACGACGACGACCACCCCGCCGTCGGACCCGAACACGCCTCCTCCGAACGGTTCGACGGACACCGGGACCACGGATCCGTCGCCCACCCCGACGGGGCAGAAGGTCGGCGTGGAATGCCGGGAGGGTCCGTAGTTGAAGGGCTCGCCCGTCCCCACCGGGGAAGGCTCACCAGGCGCGTCGGTGGCGACGAGCACGTCACCGGGGCTGCGGCCGCCGACGCGGCGCGGCACCGAACTGGTGATGCTCGCGTTCGCGGCCGGGATCGTGACACTGGCGCTGATCCTCGTCGAACTCAACCAGGAGCGGTCACTGAGCCTGAGGATCCTCTGGCTCGGACTCGCGTACCTCGGCCTCTTCGCCTGTGCCCACCTCGCCGTGCGCAGGTGGGCGCCCTACGCGGACCCGGCGATCCTGCCGTGCGTCGCGTTGCTCAACGGACTCGGTCTGGTGGTCATCCACCGGATCGACCTCGCGCTCGAAGGCGCCCCGTCCGCGGACGGCACCACCGTGTGGGACCCGGTCGCGTTCAAGCAGGTCATCTGGACCGCGATCGGGTTGGTGCTGTTCGCGGCGACGCTGAAGTTCCTCTCCGACCACCGCACGCTCGCGCGGTTCGGCTACACGTTCGGTCTCATCGGACTGGTCGCGCTGATGCTGCCCGGTGTGCTGCCCGGCTTCATCGCGCCGGAGATCAACGGCGCGAAGATCTGGCTGCGCATCGGCCCGTTGTCGATCCAGCCGGGTGAGTTCGCCAAGGTCCTGCTGATGGTCTTCTTCGCCGCGTTCCTCGTGTCGAAGCGCGACCTCTTCACCATCGCCGGCCGCCGGTTCCTCGGCATGGACCTGCCGCGCGCGCGTGACCTCGGTCCGCTGTTCGCGGCATGGGGCGTCGCGGTCGCGGTCATGGTGCTGCAGAAGGACCTCGGCTCCTCGCTGCTGTTCTTCGGCATCGTGCTGGTGCTGCTCTACGTCGCCACCGAACGCGCGGCGTGGGTCGTGCTCGGCATCGGCCTGTTCTCCGGTGGCGCGATCATCGCGTGGAAGCTCTTCACGCACGTCCAGCAGCGTGTGGCGAACTGGCAGGACCCGATCGGGCGCTACGACGTGTTCGGTGGCGGTTACCAGATCTCGCAGTCGCTCTTCGGCCTCGCGACCGGCGGCATCGGTGGCGCCGGTCTCGGTGCCGGCCGCCCGGAGATGATCCCCGAGCGGAACACCGACTTCATCGCCGCCGTGATCGGCGAGGAGCTCGGGTTCGTCGGCCTCGCGGCCGTGCTGCTGATCTACATGGTGCTCGCACTGCGCGGTCTGCGTGGCGCCATCTCGGTGCGCGACAGCTTCGGCAAGCTCCTCGGCGGCGGTCTGGCGTTCGCGCTCTGCTTCCAGGTGTTCATCATCGTCGGCGGTGTCACGAACCTGATCCCGATGACGGGTATCACCGCACCGTTCCTGTCCTACGGCGGTTCGTCGCTGCTCGCGAACTACATCCTGATCGCGTTGCTACTGCGAATTTCTGCTGCGGCGAGGGCCCCGCAGAAGGCTCCCAAGCCGAAACCGCAACAACCGGCTATCGCCGACCAGCACACTGTGATGGTGGAGCGTCCCAAATGAACACACCGCTCCGCCGTGTCGGCATGGCCATGATGGTGATGATCGTGCTGCTCCTGGGCAACGCGACCTGGGTGCAGGTGATCAACGCCGATGAGTGGCGCAAGAACTCGCTGAACCGCCGCGTGCTGCTCGACGAGTACGCCCGCAAGCGCGGCTTGATCACGGTCGCCGACGGCACGGTGATCGCGGACGTCAAGGAGACGACGGACCGTCTCCGGTACTTGCGCGTCTACAACAACGGCCCGGTCTACGCACAGGTGGCCGGATACCTGTCCGTCACCTACGGCACGTCGGGCATGGAGCGCGTGGAGAACGACCTGCTGAACGGGTCGGACGACCGGCTGCTCGCCCGCCGGGTCTCCGCACTGATCACCGGTCGCGACCCGGTCGGCGGCAACGTGCAGCTCACGCTCGACGCGAAGGTGCAGCAGGTCGCGTACGACCAGCTGACCGCGAAGGGCTTCACCGGCTCGGTCGTCGCGATGAAGCCGGGCACGGGCGAGATCCTCGCGATGGTGAGCACGCCGTCGTACGACCCGAACCGCCTCGCGAGCCACGACTCGAACGAGCAGCAGGCGGCGTGGAAGGCGCTCACCGCACCGGACAACGGCAACCCGCTGATCAACCGCGCGACGCAGGGTCTCTACCCGCCCGGCTCGACGTACAAGGTCGTCGTGGCGGCCGCGGCGCTCGCCGACGGCAAGAACAAGGACGCCCAGTACACCGCGGCGGGCACGATCAACCTGCCCGGCACGTCGAACGCCCCGTTCCCGAACTTCAACGGCCAGCCGTGCGGGCCTGGCCAGACCGTGTCGATGGAGACCGCGCTCGCCAAGTCGTGCAACACGGCGTTCGGCGAGATGGCCGGTCAGGTCGGCAAGTCCAAGCTGACGACGCAGTCGAACAAGTTCGGCTTCAACAACGACGATCTTCGGGTGCCGCTGGCGGTCGAGACCTCGAGCCTGGGCGCGATCCCGGACGAGGCCGCGCTCTACCAGAGCGGCATCGGCCAGCGCGACGTGCGCGTCACCCCGCTGCAGAACGCGATGGTCGCGGCGACGATCGCCAACGGCGGCAAGCGGATGCAGCCGTACCTGGTGTCGAAGATCCTCGGCCCGGACCTGAAGTCGATCGAGGACACCAAGCCCGACGACGTCGACACCGCGATGAGCTCGGCCAACGCGGGCGTGCTGCGCGACATGATGATCCAGTCCGAGGTCAACACCGGCGGTGAGGGACGACTGTCCAACATCCAGGTGGCGTCGAAGACCGGTACCGCCGAGGTCGGCGGGTCGTCGGAGGAGAGCAGGAACAAGGCGCCGCACGCCTGGTACATCGCGTTCGCCCCGGCGCAGAAGCCGGAGATCGCGATCGCCGTGATCGTCGAGAACGGTGGCGACCGCGGTCTGGGCGCGACCGGTGGCAAGGTCGCCGCGCCGATCGGGCGCGCCGTGATGAACGCGTACCTGGTGGGTCGCTGATGCTCACCAAGGGCCAACTCCTCGCCGACCGCTACCGCCTCACCAGGCGGATCGCGGTCGGTGGCATGGGTGAGGTCTGGGAAGGCGCCGACGAGCGGCTCGACCGCCGGGTGGCCGTGAAGGTCCTCAAGGCGGAGCTCTCCGGCGACCCCGAGTTCCTGCACCGCTTCCGCACCGAGGCGCGGATGACGGCGTCGCTCAACCACCCCGGCATCGCGTCGGTGCACGACTACGGCGAGACCGCGTCCGTCACCGACGGACCGGAGGACACGGCGTACCTCGTGATGGAGCTCGTCGAGGGCGAACCGCTCGCGACGATCATCTCGCGGGGCCGGCTGACCGCAGAGGTGACGCTGGATCTGCTGGAGCAGACCGGAAACGCGTTGCAGGCGGCCCACGAACGCGGACTCGTGCACCGGGACGTGAAGCCGGGCAACATCATGGTCACGCCGTCGGGGAAGGTGAAGATCACCGACTTCGGCATCGCGAAGGCCGTGGACGCGGCACCGGTGACGCGGTCCGGCATGGTCATGGGCACCGCGCACTACATCGCACCCGAGCAAGCTCTCGGCGGTGAGGCCGAACCCGCGAGCGACGTTTACTCGTTGGCGGTGTGTGGTTACGAATGCCTTGCCGGCCACCGGCCGTTCCTGTCGGACAACGCGGTGACCGTTGCGATGATGCACATCCGCGACATCGCGCCGCCGTTGCCGCCGGACGTGCCGCCGGGTGCACGAGCGTTGATCGAGGCGACGCTGGTGAAGGACCCGCGGCAGCGCTACCGGACGGGTGGCGAGTTCGCCGCGGCCGTGAGCGCGGTGCGGGTGGGTCAGCCGCTGCCGACGCCGTCCGGGTTCACGATGCCCCAGATGGTGCCGCAGCAGATGGCCCCTCAGCAGATGGCGCCGCCCCAGGTGCCGCAGCAGATGGCGCCGCCTCAAGGGCCGCCGCCTCCGCAGGTTTCGCAGCCGCTGCAGGTTCCGCCGCAGCTGCCGCACCACCAGACCGGACCGGGACGCCCCGGTACCCACCCCGGCATGCGACCGGCGCACCAGACCGGGACGTTCGCGCCCATGCCGACACCGCCGGGGAGAAACCGGACCGTCGTTTGGGTTATGGTCGCTTTCCTGGTGACCGTGCTGCTGGTGCTCGGTGTCGTCCTCGTGTGGAAATGGGCCGTGCAGCCGAACAACGGCAGCGGGCAAGGTGGCCTCACGACCACCTCCAGCCCGGCGAACAGCCAGGCGAAACCCGATTCCGCCGACCGGATACCGGGCAACGCGCTGAAGCAGCTCGACGAGGACGACTACATCGGTCGTTTCGGCGAAGAGGTCAGAGCAGACCTGATCAACGACGGCCTGGAGCCCAGGATGCAGAGCCCCCAGGGCACAGCGCCGGGCGACCTGAAGAAGTGCCGGGTCACCGCGATCGCGCCGACAGGCGGGGTGGCGGCTGGCTCGCAGGTGAAGGTGACGTGCGCGCCATGAGCAAGACGAGAACCGAGTTGGGAACACCGTCGACGAGGAGCGGGACGAAGCACCGATGAGCACTCCACGACTGCTCTCAAACCGCTACGAACTGGGTGAGACCCTCGGCTACGGCGGCATGTCCGAGGTCCACAAGGGGCGGGACGTCCGCCTCGGCCGAGACGTGGCGATCAAGGTGCTGCGCGCTGACCTCGCCCGTGACACCCAGTTCCAGGAACGCTTCCGGCGCGAGGCGCAGAACTCCGCTGCGCTGAACCACCCGGCGATCGTCGCCGTCTACGACACCGGTGAGACGCAGACCGAATACGGCCCGCTGCCGTACATCGTGATGGAGTTCGTCGACGGACGAACGCTGCGGGACATCGTGAAGACGCAGGGCCCGCTCTCGGGCAAGCGCGCGATGGAGGTCATGGCCGACGTCTCGGCCGCGCTCGACTTCAGCCACCGGCACGGCATCGTCCACCGCGACGTGAAGCCGGCCAACGTGATGATCACGAAGTCCGGCGCCGTGAAGGTGATGGACTTCGGCATCGCCCGTGCGATACACGACGGCCAGGCCGCGGTCACGCAGACCGCCGCCGTGATCGGCACGGCCCAGTACCTGTCGCCGGAGCAGGCGCGCGGCGAGTCCGTCGACGCCCGTTCCGACGTCTACGCCGCCGGCTGCGTGCTGTTCGAGCTGCTGACCGGCGAGCCGCCGTTCACCGGTGACTCCCCCGTCGCGGTCGCGTACCAGCACGTGCGCGAGGACCCGAAGCCGCCGTCGTCGCTGAACCCGAAGGTGTCGCCGCAGCTCGACGCGATCGTGCTGAAGGCGATGTCGAAGGGGCCGGCGAACCGCTACCAGTCGGCCGCGGAGATGCGCGCCGACCTGGTGCGCGTGCTCTCGGGTCAGCGTCCGTCCGCCCCGGCGGTGATGACGGCCGAGGACCGCACCGCCGTGATGAACGAGCAGGCGCGCACCCCTCGCACCCAGGTCATCTCCGGTGGTGGCCGGCACCGCCCGGCGGCGTTGAAGTCGGAGCCGGACGACGACTACGACCCGATCGCCGACGAGGAAGAAGAACGGCGCGCCCGGCGCAAGAAGGCCATCATGATCACGTTGGTGGTGATCCTGTGCGTGGCCGTGCTCGGCCTCGCCGCGTGGATCACCAACAACATCATGAGCTCCGGCAACCAGCCCGCCGAGAAGGTCCCGGTTCCGTCGATCGTCGGCCGCAGCCCGTTGGAAGCCAAGGAACTGGTGAACAAGGCCGGCCTGGTGCCGCAGCAGCAGGACATCGCCTGCGAGCCGGGCCCGAACGGCGCGCCGGCCCCGTGCAACTCCGACCAGATCTCCAAGGTGGTCAAGACCGACCCGACCGACGGCACCCAGGTGCCGCGGGGCTCGCAGGTCACGATCTTCGTCGGCGCGCCTCCCGGTGAGGCCACCGTGCCCGACCTGAAGGGCAAGTCGCCGCAGGAGGCCCAGGCGATCATCGACAAGGACCCCGGCGGCTTCAAGCTGCAGCAGAGCGCGGAGTCCGTCGAGGTCGACGACACCAAGCTGCAGGGCAAGGTCGCCACGCAGAACCCCGAGTCCGGCCTGAAGCTGAAGAAGGGCGGGACGATCAACATCCAGCTCGGCAAGGCACCGGACAAGCAGAACGTGCCGAACGTCGTGGGTGACGACGAGGGCGACGCCCGCCAGACGATCGAGGGTTCCGGCTTCAAGGTCAACATCGAGCAGATCGACAGCATCAAGCCGGCCGGTCAGGTCGTCTCGCAGAACCCGACCGGCAACAGCAAGGCGGCCAAGGACACGGTCGTCACGCTGAAGGTCTCGAAGGGCAACCAGATCGAGATGCCCGACCTGACCGGCATGACGGAGAAGCAGGTCACGGACAAGCTGAGGTCGTTGGGCTGGAACGGAAACCTCAACGTCGACCAGCAGCAGGTCACCAACCCGCAGCAGGACAAGCAGGTGCTCTCGCAGAACCCGACCAAGGGGACGCCGATCACCAAGGGCGCGGCGGTGACGATCACCGTCGGCAAGTTCGGGATCGTGACGAGCTAGGTTTTGGCTCGTACGGGGCGGCTTCCCTTCGGGGGAGCCGCCCCTTTTCGGTTACTGGCGGGCAGCCGCGGCGAGCGTGCGCATGCCGTTCTCGAGCTGCGCGACCGTGGCCTCCGGCACCTCGTAGCCGCAGACCTTGAGCCAGTTGGCGAGCATCCGGTGGCCACCGTCGGTCAGCACCGACTCGGGGTGGAACTGCACGCCCTCGACCGGAAGTTCCTTGTGGCGCATGGCCATCACGATGCCGGTCTCGGTCTTGCCGGTGACCTCGAACTCCGCGGGGATCGTCTCCGGCAGCACCGTGAGCGAGTGGTAGCGGGTGGCGATGAACGGCTTCGGCACGCCGTCCAGCACACCCTTGCCCTCGTGGAAGACGATGCTCGTCTTGCCGTGCAGCAGCTCCGGCGCGCGGTCGACCGTGCCGCCCCACACCACACCGATCGCCTGATGCCCGAGGCACACGCCGAAGACCGGCTTACCGGTGTCGGCACACGTCTTGATGACGTCGATGCTGGAACCCGCGCGCTCCGGCGTACCGGGTCCGGGGCTCACGAGCACGCCGTCAACGTTCTTGATCTCGTCGAGGTCCACCTCGTCGTTGCGCCGCACGACGCACTCCGCACCCAGCTGGGCGAGGTACTGGACGAGGTTGTAGACGAAGCTGTCGTAGTTGTCGACCACGAGCACGCGCATGGGTTGAGCCTAGTCGGTCTCGTCGAGTGAGTTACCTCTCGTCTGGGATCAGGTAAGGCTACCCTAAAATAGGTGTCATGAGTTCCTTGCGCGTCGCCGTCGTCGGCGCTGGCCCGGCCGGTGTGTACGCGGCCGACATCCTGACCAAGTCCGACGTCGACGTGCAGATCGACCTCTTCGAGAAGCTGCCGGCGCCCTACGGCCTCATCCGCTACGGCGTCGCCCCCGACCACCCCCGCATCAAGGGCATCGTCACGGCGCTGCAGAAGGTGCTCGACAAGCCGTCGGTGCGCTTCTTCGGCAACGTCGAGTACGGCGTCGACATCAAGCTCGACGACCTGCGCCAGTTCTACGACGCGGTCATCTTCTCGACCGGTGCGTCCGCCGACCGTCCTCTCGACGTGCCCGGCATCGACCTGCCCGGCAGCTACGGCGCCGCGGACTTCGTCTCCTGGTACGACGGCCACCCGGACGTGCCGCGCACCTGGCCGTTGACCGCTTCTTCGGTCGCCGTGCTGGGCGTCGGCAACGTGGCCCTGGACGTGGCGCGGATTCTGGCCAAGACCGCCGACGAGCTGCTGGTGACCGAGATCCCTGCCAACGTGTACTCGGGTTTGGCCGCGTCCCCGGTCACCGACGTGCACGTCTTCGGCCGCCGCGGCCCGGCCCAGGCGAAGTTCACGCCGCTGGAGCTGCGCGAGCTCGACCACTCGCCCAACGTCGAGGTGATCGTCCACGCCGAGGGCATCGAGTTCGACGAGGCCTCGATGGCCGCGATCCGCTCGAACAAGCAGGTCGAGATGATCGTGAAGACCCTCCAGGAATGGGCCATCCGCGATGTGGGGTCGCGCCCGCGCCGCCTGCACCTGCACTTCCTGGAAGCCCCCGTCGAAGTCCTCGGTACGTCGTGCGTGACCGGCCTGCGCACCGAAACCCAGGAACTGACCGGCGACGGCAACGTCCGGGGCACGGGCGTCTTCCGGGACTGGGACGTCCAAGCCGTCTACCGCGCGGTCGGCTACCTCTCGACCCACCTGGCCGACATCCCGTTCGACCACGTCTCGGGCACCATCCCGCACCACGCCGGCCGAGTGCTGGACCTGGACGAGGTGCCGATGCCCGGCATCTACGTCACGGGCTGGATCAAGCGCGGCCCGATCGGCCTCATCGGCCACACCAAGGGCGACGCGCTGGAAACCATCACCAGCCTCCTGGAGGACGCCGCGTCGCTCCCCCGCTGCGCCGCCCCGTCGCCGGACGCAATCGTCGAGTTCCTCGAACAGCGCGCCGTGCCCTTCGTGACCAACGAGGGCTGGGGCCGGCTCGACCTGCACGAGATCGCTTTGGGCGCCGTGCAGGGACGTGAGCGCGTGAAGGTCGTCTCGCGCGAGGAGATGACCGCGATCTCGAACGGCCCGAAAGGCAATTAACACAGCGCCGTTCGGTCGTTTCCTGAAGAAGCCGCCATCGTGTGTGGGCGCGATGGCGGCTTCACATATTTCGGTGGCCTTCCCACACACTCGATCCGTGGACCCGTTGCTCCGCGCCCGCCTGCAGCGCCTGAACGCCGACTTCGCCGCCCTCGAAATCTCGCCGGACGTCGCGGTGTGGCTGGCGTGCGACCTGCTGCTCGCCGGCGTGGACACCCCGGCGGTGTGCGCGCTGGCGGGCGAGTCACCGACCCGGCTCGACCGCGGCCTGGCCGCAGACCTCGCGCGGCAGGTGCTCCTGGAACTCGGCATCACACCGCTGTCCTACGAGGAAGCCGACTGGTTCCTCGGCCGCGACACGGCCCAGCGCATTCTCGCCGGCGCACCTCGCGCCGAGTGGGAGGGCCAGACCTGGCGGATCACCACCCGGTTGTGCCGCGAGAACGACGACGTCTTCACGGCACTGGCCCGGTTCGACGACGCCCCCGGCCCATTCCTCGACTTCGTGCGTGCCTACCTGCGGCTCGCCGACGAACAGCTCGCGGACGCCACACCGTGAACGACTCGTCGCGTCCGAGGCGCTGCCCGTCAACGCCAACCGGCCGCCAGCCAACGCGTCAGACCCTCGCCGTGAACACCTCGCCGCGCACCCGCCTACCGCGCACCGCCTGCCGCGCACCCGCCTGCCGCACGTCAACGCCAACCGGCCCCCCGCCAACCAACGCGAGAGGGCCCATCGTGAACACCTCACTGCGCGCCCGCCTGCTACGCCTCAACGCCGGCCTGCTTCCCCCGGACCAGGCCGTCTGGCTGGCCTGCGATCTGCTGGTCGCCGGGTACGAGACGCCCGCGGTGATCGAGCTGGCCGGCGAGTCCCCCACCCAGCTCTGGACCTGGGAGGCGGACCCGCTCGTTGACCGCGTACTCGAGGAGCTCGGCATCCCGCGGCTGAGCGACGAGGAGCGGGACTGGGTCGAGCACCGCGACCTCGCCCTGGACGTCATCAGCGGCAAACTGACGCCCGACCACTGGGCTTGCTGCGCCTGGCCGCTCGGCGAGCTCGTGTCCGGGGACGAACTCGACGAGCTGAGAGCGTTGGCGATCGGCGACCCTGACGCGGTGGCCGACCGCGTGCTCCAGTTCGCGCGCGAGTGCGTGCGGATCGTGGACGAGCGAGTCGGCTTGCGGCTGCCGTGAAGCAGACCGATGAGCCGGTGCCCGCTGCCCCCGCGCGCTTCCTCATGCGCAACGACAACGGCGGGTTTTCGGTTCCCACAGCGTCCGGAATCCTGTGGACAACTCGTCGGCGCTCAGGTCGACGCTACCGCACCCATCGAGCTGAACTGCGCAAACGGCCGTCCCAGCGCCTTGATCACCACCGAGCACCACCCGTCCGGGTGACCCGCATCAGACGATCACCGAGCTGCGGGTCGGCTCACTGGGCTGCGGGTCGGCTCACTGGGTCGTGACGTTGTTGAACGGCAGCTTCGGCTCCGCCCACGGGAACACCACGAACATCAGCAGCGCGACGATGCCCGCTACCAACACGACCGCCTCGACGATCCGCAGGTACAGCGGGCCCGGCAGGTGCCGCCAGATCCAGCTGTACATCAGCCCTCCGTCATCTCTGGCGGCACGAAGCCGTCGGCCACCGGGTAGCTCTTGGTCTCGATGGCGTGCACGATCAGGCGCTGCTTGTCGGAGAAGCGCGGGTGGCACGTCGTCAGGGTGAGCAGGCGGGCCTGCTTCTCGGGCGGCACCGTGGCGTTGACCTGGTGCGGGATCGGGGCGATGACCTCGCCCTGGGTCGGCACGACGATCTCCTGGCCCACGGTCTTGGCGTAGGCCTCGCCGAGGGTGGTGGACAGCGGGGCCACGCCGGCGCAGGAGGGTTCCTTCGAGCGAGCGTTCGACGCCCAGCCGGCCACCTCGCTGCGCATCGGGAGCACTCGGTAGACGAACCACTGGGTCTGGGTCTGCACCACGATGGCGTTGCAGGACTGGAGCAGGTCGAGGTCGTTGAACGGGGCGCCCTTGCCGACGCGGTGGCCGGCGATGGAGAAGTTGCCCGGCTCGCCCGGCTGCGCGGTGTCCTTGTAGTGGCCTGGGCCGATTTCCAGGTGCTTGTCGGTGGTGCCCTCGACCACCGAGAACTTCCAGTCGTTGCCGAACACCGGGATGTACATCTTCGCGAAGGCCTTGCCCTCGACGAGTTCCAGCTTCGCCTTGCGGTTCGGGTCGGCCGGGGGCGGCGTGACGACGTTCGAGCTCCACTCGGAGTCGAGGGCCGCCGTGGCGTCCTGCTGCTTCTCGGCGGAGAGCAGGTCGGTCACGTAGACCTCGTAGACGACGAACAGCAGCACGACGAGGCCCATCGTGATGAGGCCTTCGCCGACGCCGCGCACGGCCTTGCGCGCGAGGCTCTCCGGCGGCGGGGCGGGCTTGGCCTCGTCCTCGTCGTCGTAGTAGTCGTCATCTTCGTCGTAGTAATCGTCGTCGTAGTCGTCTTCGACGGGCGCGATCACCACGGTGGGCGGCTCGACCGGGCGAGGACGAGTCGGACGCGGCGGCATTCCCTGCGCCGGCATTCCGTGCGCCGGCATTCCCTGCGGCGGCCGGCCGTGCCGAGGCGGCCCTTGCGGTGGCTGACTCAGCGGTGGCTGGCCTTGCGGGGGCGGGCTTTGCGGGGGCGGGCCCTGCGGGGACTGGCCCGGTAAAGGACCCGGCATTCCGCGCGGCGGAGTTCCGGGCGGAGGACCCTGCGGCATTCCGCGCGGCGGGGTGCCCGGCGGCGGGGCCTGGTGGCGCGGCGGCGCACCGGACGGCGGCAGGCTGCCGGAGAAAGCGCTGGTGAACTGCGTCGCGTCGGGCGGTGGCACCGGGCGCGGCGACGGTGTGGCCCGCACGTGCTGCAGGTCATCACGACGGGGTGCAGGGCGCCGTGGAGGCGGCTGCTGCGGACCCGAGTTCACCTGAGAACCTCCGCGCGGACTGTGAACTGAAAACAACTGCGTCTGCCAGGTGGTTCGCTGACCACGTCCGCTACGTTAACGTGTTCCCTGAGTAGTGCACGTAAACTTGCGTCACTGAGGGATATCCACGTCAGGCGAGGACAGCATGCCCAAGTCCAAGGTCCGGAAGAAGGCGGTCTACACCGCACCGACTGACCGCCGCACGCCGGTCAAGGTCAAGGCAGCGGGACCGTCCCACCCGGTCTACGTCGTCATCATGCTCGGCTTCATGCTGCTGGGCCTCGCGTGGCTCGTCGTGAACTACATCGCGGCCGAGAAGATCCCGTTCATGCTCGAGCTGGGCGCGTGGAACTTCGCCATCGGCTTCGCACTGATGATCATCGGTCTCCTGATGACGATGCGCTGGCGGTAGCCACCGAGCGAGCGCAGCCGCTCACTGTTCGTCGAGGTCGGCCCGGACGTCACACGTCCGGGCCGACCTTTGTTATCGCCGGGTTCACCTGGTTCATCTGAGCGTCACCGAAGCACACGGCTGTAAGTCATCCCCATTGGGGACAAGTCCTGTGGACAACTTTGCGAGAAAATGCACAAGCGTCGGTTTCCCCTCACGGCGGAGCCGTTCAGTTGTCCACATTGAATGCGGGACACTCGACGGTGTGACTCGCACCTGGTCCACTCCCGCCCCGCTCGTCGCCGGCGCGTGGGTGCTCGCCCTCCTGCTCGCCGTCGCCACGATCCTCGCCGACGACAACGCCGGCCGGCTCCTCATCGGCCTGGCAACGTTGCTGGTCACGTACCTCGCGGCGTTCGCGACGATCGCCCGGCCGCGGCTGTCCGCCGACGCGAGCGGGCTGGCCGTGCGCGGGTTCGCGAACACCACGCACCTGCCGTGGCACGAGGTGAAGGTCAAGCTGCAGACCACCCGCCGGCTCGGCAGGGAACAGCAGACGTTGGAGCTCGACGCCGACGACCGTCTCGTGGTGCTCACGAAACTGGACCTCGGCGCCGATCCGGAAGAAGTCGCGGGAGTCCTGCACGCCCTGCGGCCCTAATTCGGGCGGCACGTCCTGGAAATCTCGGAGATGACCTCAACCGCCGTGTCGAGCTCGGTGGCACGCAACCAGAACATGCCGGCGAGCAGCACGACTGCCGCCACCACGGCGGCGATCTGGTAGAGGTTGCGGTTCTCCCGAGGCGCCCTCACCATCGCGAGCGTCAGCAGGCCGCCGATCACGAACCCGCCGAGGTGCCCGAGCAGCGAGGCGTTGGTGAAGAGGTTCGACACCAGGTTGATCCCGACCACCACGACGATCGTCGAGATGTCCCGCCGCTGGCGTTTCCACAGGATGAGCAGCGCACCCATCAGGCCGAACACCGCACCGGACGCGCCGGCGAGCTGCTGGCAGACCGTGCCGAAGTAGAACGCCGCCGCGCTGCCGCCGAACAGCGACAGGAAGTACACGGCGCTGAACCGGAGCTTGCCCAGTTCCCGTTCGACGTGCTGGCCCACGACGTAGAGCACCGCCATGTTGAGCGCCAGGTGAATCAGCCCGAAGTGCATGAAGCCCGATGTGAGGATCCGCCACCACTCACCCTGCGCGGTGAGCTCGGGAATCATCGACGTCGCCTCGAACCAACCCGACCGGGAGTTGTTCATCGGACTGCCGGACTGGAAGACGGTCACCACGTACGCCAGCACGTTGAGGGCGATCAGCACCGGCGTGATGATCACGCGGTCCGACACCTGCGCGCCCACGAGCGTGCGAGCAGAACGAACCGAGCGCTTGCCCTCGTTCACGCAGTCGACGCACTGCATGCCGACCGCGGCGTCGCGCAGACAGTCCGGACAGGCCGGACGGTCGCACCTGGTGCAGCGCAGCCGGGTGGGCCGATCGGAATGACGTGCGCAGACCGGCGTTTCCGGCTGTGCTCCGATCGGCCCTTCCGGTGGCACAAGTGCGTCGCTCACGCGCGTTCGATCGTGATCCGCTCGATCTTGATGTCGTTGACCGGACGGTCGCCCGCACCGGTCGTGGTGTTGCCGATCGCGTCGACGACGTCGCGCGACTCCTGGTCCGCGACCTCACCGAAGATCGTGTGCTTGAAGTTCAGCCACGTCGTCGGCGCCACGGTGATGAAGAACTGCGAGCCGTTGGTGTTCGGCCCGGCGTTCGCCATCGCGAGGATGTACGGCTTGTTGAACTGCAGGTCCGAGGTGAACTCGTCCTGGAAGCGGTAGCCGGGGCCACCGCGGCCGGTGCCGGTCGGGTCGCCGGTCTGGAGCATGAAGCCGGCGATCACGCGGTGGAACAGGGTGCCGTCGTAGAACGGACCCGATTTGGTGCCGCTCGCGTTCGCCTCGGTGTAGTCCCTGGTGCCCTCGGCGAGCCCGACGAAGTTCGCCACCGTCTTGGGGGCGTGGTCGGGGAACAGGTTGAGGCGAATGTCGCCCTGCGTGGTGTGCAGGGTCGCCGTCACCTTGGTCCCGACGAAGGATTCGTTGCTGTCAGCCACCACCCCATCGTGCCATCCACGGGCGGTGATGTTCAGAAAGGGGCACGATGGGTACCTCTATGACATAACCGGACGACAACGTGTGGAGCACAGAATGGACGAGGTGGACGTCATGACCCGTGCCGGCGAGTCCGTTGGCAAGGCTGTCGGCACCGGTCTGAAGGCCGCGCGTCAGGGTGTCGTTCGCGCTGGTCATGCCGCCGAGGTGAAGCTCGCGGAGCGCGGGATCACGGCTGACCAGGTACGCGGCGCGCTCGTCGAGCGGGCCGACACGCTCATGGGCAAGGCTGAGGACTGGGAGAAGCAGACCCGCCGTTCTCGCAAGCGCCTCGCCAAGAAGAGCGCGAAGACGCGCGCTGACCTCATGAGCAAGGCCGAAGAAGTGCGCAAGGAAGTCAAGAAGGCAGCGAAGCACGCGCGCAAGGACGCCAAGTCCCGCGCCAAGGAGATCCGCAAGGCCGCGGCGAAGATGGGTGCGGACGCACCGAAGCGCCGCCGCTGGCCGTGGGTGATGGGTCTGCTGATCGCGGCCGCAGTTGCCGGCTACGTCGCAATGACGCGCAGGCCGGAAGAGGTCCACCTGCAGGACGAGGAGCAGGCCCCGTTGCCGGAGCCCGTCCTCAACGGGCAGGTGCCGACCCAGAAGGAACCCGTCAAGTAGGTCGCGGAACAGCAGAACGGGTGGTCTTCCGTCTGGAAGACCACCCGTTCGCGTGTTCGGTCAGCTAGCTGGTCAGACCGCCAGCGGCAGCGTGCCGGTGACCGTGCTGAGGTCGCTCACGGAGCCGAGGTTGTTCACCTGGCTGAACGACGGCACGTCGGTGGCGCCCATCAGGCCGTCGGCGAACGACAGGTCGAACGGCAGCGAGCGGGTCAGCGACTTGTCCTCGTCCTCCGGGCTCGGGTCCAGGTAGGTCACGTCGGTGAGCGCCTGGCCCAGCACCTCGACCGGCAGGTCGTAGAGCAGCACGTTGCCGGAGAGCGGCACGTCCATGATCCGGCCCGACAGGTTGCTGCCCTCGGGAGCCGTGGAGTGCTTGCCGCTCGCGACGGCAGCGGTGAACGTCTCGGCGGTGGCGGTGGCGTTGCCCGCCGCCGCGACCGCGACGCTGACGGCCTTCACGACCGCCGGCACGTGGGCACCGATGCTGTTGCCGGCGACCGAACCGTCCTCGGAGGTCGTGGTGTCGTCGCCACCCGCCATCGCGACGGTCTTGTCGTGCGCGCACACCAGTGCCTGGCCGCCCAGCGAGCCCGCGAGGGACACGACCTGCACGACCGGCGCGGCGTCGGCGCGGACGATGTTGCCCGACGCCGAACCACCGTCGCCGTGGGTCTCGCGCGCACCACCGGCGCCCGAGAAGGTGTCGACGGCGGCGTGCGACTCGGCGATGCCGGGAGCAGCCGCGGCCACACCGAAGACCTCGGCCACACCGGCCCAGGCGACCGGGACGATGTTGCCGGAGAGCGACCCGTCCGTGCCGTCGGTCTCCTGCTCACCACCGGCGACGTGGTTCACGACGCCCTCGTGGTCGGCGAACGCGTTGCCGCCGACCGTGCCCGCGATGCCCGCCGGGTTGACGATGGGCTGGGTGACGGCGCCCTCGACGAGGTTGCCCGACAGCGAGCCGCGGTTGCCGTTGGAGACCGCGTCCCCACCAGCGACGAAGTTGGCGAGCTGGGTGCCTTCGGCCTTGGCGTAGCCGAGCACGGACAGCGCGTTGTCGGCCATCAGGAACGACGCGACGACCGGCACGTTGGCGACGTTGCTCGCCGCGGTGCTGCCCTCGGGGGTGCCGTCCGGCGTGCCCGCGACGGTGTCTCCACCGACCGTGACGTACTTGACCGACTCCGGCGCCTTGGCGGTCGCCATGCCGCCCACGGTGTAGGCCTGGCCGACGGCGTTCGCGGCGGCGACGACCGGCGCCTGCGCGATGTTGCCGCCGAGCACCGAGCCGGTGCCCTTGGTCTCCAGCGGCCCACCAGCGGTGATGTGCTGCTCACTCGCGGCGTGCGAATGCGCCTGGCCGGCGACCGAGAACGCGTTCGAGAACGCCTCGGCGAGCAGCGCGACCGGCACGGACGCGATGTTGCCGCCCAGCGTGCTGTCCTCACCGGTGGTCTCGACGGAGCCGCCCGAGATCATCGTGTTGGTCTCGTCGTACTGCGCCGACGCGTTGCCGAGGACGGCCGCCGAGGTGCTGGTGAGACCGTGCGGCAGCGTGACGGGCACCTGCACGACCTGGCCGGAGCCGGCACTCTCCGCGCCACCGGTCTTGATCGGGCCGGGGCTCGCGGTCGACAGCTTGGTCTTCGAGCCGCTCGCGTCCGCGTTGCCGCCGACGGTGACCGCGTCACCGCACAGCTCGCAGGGCAGGGCCAGCGTCGGCTGCGCGACCAGGCCGGACAGCACGCCGCGGCGGCCCTCGGTGAGGACGTACTCGCCACCGGTGCGCGAGGGCAGCGGCGTACCGACCTCGGCGATGCCGGTGTCGTGCGAGTGCGACGACGTGTTGCCCACGAGGTTGTAGGAACCGGCGTTCAGGCCGACCGGGTGGCCGTGCGAGAAGTCGGCGATGGTGCCGCCGCCGACGCTCTCCGTGCCGTCGGACTTGAGCCCGCCGTCGATGCGCCCGATGTCGGTGGTGCAGCCGTCGGTCTCAGCGGTGCCGAGGCCTGCGATGGCGTTGTTGTTGAAGCCGACCGGCAGGGACTGGCGGACCGCGGCGATGATGCCGTTCAGCGTGCCCTTGCGGCCGCTGGTCTCCCAGTCGCCGCCACCGTGGATCGCCATGAGCGCGCTGTTCTGCGTCTTGGCGGTGGCGCCGATGCCGATCGCGTTGCCGGTGATCTGGGTGGGCACGTACCCGGTGATGCCGGCGATGATGCCGGTCAGCGTGCCGTTGTCGCCGTTGGTCGTGATGGCGTTCGGGCGGTGGTACCAGTACTCGGACTCGTTCGTCGTCTCGACGTCGCCGAGGATGCCGATGGCGTTGCCCGAGATGTCGATCGGCACCATGCCGTCGACGGGGATGGTGGTGCCGCTCAGCGGGTGTCCGGGCGGGAGCACCTTCAGCGGCGGCACCAGCTTGCCCAGCGGGCCGGTCTTGATCTTCTCGTTGTGGATCGGCGGCGGCGCGATCTCGCCGAGCGGAGTGCCGATCTTGTTGTTCGCCGCGTGGATCGGAACGTCCACGCCGGGCCCGCTGAGCAGGCCGGCCGGCGCCGCGCCGTCCACGGGAACGTGGGGCTGCGGCGGGCAGGTCGCGTCACAGCCGCCGGCGTTCGCGACGCCGGTGCCGAGAGCGATCATTCCTCCGGTAACCAGTGCGGCTTGGATGCCGCGCTTGGCCCAGATGCGCATTGCTACTCCTGTTCGGGGGGATTTCTGTGCGAGGGGTCGCAACTGCGCGGTTCGACGGCGCTGAGAAGACGCTGACCGAGGGGGTGCGAAGCCTCAACGGGCTTCCGCGAACCGCGCGCTCGGATCAGTCGGGGGTGCGACCGGGCTGCTGCCCGACCCGCACCGACATGACGCGGACGACAGACGTCCAAATGCGGCACGCCAGCTGACCGGACTCGGTCGTGCGCATGGCGTGGCAGGTGCCGTTGAGCTCACCTCGGCGAGGAACGACTGGCGAAGAGTCGTTCCCCTGTCCGTTGGAGGCGCTCGACAACGGCAGCGTCGACGCCGCTTCCGACACGATGACGTCGGAACCGGCCGATGAGGGAAGAACCGGTTCGGTGCTGAACCGGAGAACCGGCGTGCTCGACGCCGGCTGTGCCGCGTGGTGCTCGGTCAGGCCCAGGCGGGACCTGACCGGTGCGACGACGTCGCCGTGCCGGAGATCGACCGGCGACGCGAGCGGCAGGTCGGTGGCGAACTCCTGGAGCAGCGCGAGGCCGGTGTCCAGCGAGATCGGCACGACCGGCGCGGGCACGAGATCGCGCCCGGCGTGGAGCACCCGGTCCGGAAGCTCGTCCGCCTTCGTCGCGTCCTTGACCGAGCTGATCACAGTGGTGGTCGTGGTCGCGGTGACGGTCACACCGTCCTCGATCACGTCCGCCCACGCGGGTGCGGACGTGATGACCGCCGCGGCAATGGCACCTCCGACGACCAGCAACGCACGGCGAAGAAGCCGCGGTAGGCGGCTGTCCTTCCCCGTTTGCCGGTCTTCGGCGCGCACAAAGCCCTCACTGCAGATCAGTTGACGATCTACAGCATGTACGCCGAACGGCCCAACGGTGCGCCAAAACCGCTTTGATCACCGCAACGAGTGATCAAATTCTTCAGATCTTGAGGTTGCCGATCGCGGTCTCGGCGATCCGCCTGGCCTTGATCGACTGCTTCTGATTGCTCGTGACGACCACCGCGGCCTCGCCCTTTGAGACGGCGTAGACGACACCGGTGTCGCTGCTGACGTACCCTCCGGTCCACCCGGTGGGTGAGCTCGCCGGCTGAGAACCGTCCGGCGCGGCCTCGTTCACGATCTTCTTGGCGATCCGCTCGTCACCCACGTACACCCGCACGGTCAACTGGACCTCAGTTGCCGTGGCGTAGAAGAAGCACGCGGGGTGGGGCTCGTCCGTTGACAGTTTCACCTTGGGCACGCGCTGCCCGTTCGCCTCGGCCACGAACGTCGTCGCGAGGTACGGGCAGGCGCCGTCCTTCGCGGGCTGCGGCGCGGGCGGCACTGTCGGAGCCGCGCTGGTCGTGGTGGTGACCTGCTTGGTCTGGGTCGTGGGCACCGGCACGTTCTGGGCGACATCGGTGCCGCACGCGGCGAGTACGCCGAGCAGGGGCAGCAACAGTGCTCGTTTCATAGGGGCAACAGTCAACCAGACCGCGAAGGCGCCTCAAGCGGCAGAGTCTGTGATCGTTCAACTTCTTCGCCCTGCCCGGAAGGACCATCCGCCATGCAGTTTCTGGAGCAAAGACGTGACCAGGCCTTGGCCCTGTTCCGGATCGTGATCGGCCTGCTCTTCTTGATCCACGGCGTCCAGAAGATCATGAAGGGAACCCCGCTGCTGTCCTGGCCAGGCGGCCCGATGAGCCTCATCGAGCTGATCGGCGGCGGGCTCATCCTCATCGGCCTGTGGACGCGGTGGGCCGCGTTCATCAGTTCCGGCGCCATGGCCTACGCGTACTTCGTAGTGCACCAGCCGAAGGGTGTCCTACCGATCGCGAACGGCGGCGAGCTCGCGGCGATCTACTCGTGGGCGTTCCTGCTGCTCGTGTTCACGGGTGCCGGCGCTTGGAGCATCGACGCACTTCGTCAGTCCGCGAAGAAGAAATCTCTGGCCAACGCCTGAGCGTCACTGAGCGGAGTTCGCCGGAAACACACTGAAGCCCTGTTCGCTACGGCGGCGAACAGGGCTTCAGTGAAAGCGGATGGAGACGAGGGGAATCGAACCCCTAACCCCCGCCTTGCAAAGGCGGTGCTCTGCCAATTGAGCTACGTCCCCATGGATCTGGGGCGGCTCGAGCCGCCCGCCAGATCAGTCGGTGGGAGCGGTGGCCTCGCGCCACAGGTCCGCGTCGGCCTTGGCCGAACGGCTGCGCTTCACGAAGAACAGGACCGCACCGGCAACCACGACGAGTGCGATGATCTTCTTAGCCACTTCGAATCCCTCCCAAGACCGCTGACGCACGACCCCACTACGCTACAGGATTCCGAGCGATGATGATGGGGGTCCGGGGGCTTGCCCCCGGCAGGGGGTCTGGGGGCTTGGCCCCCAGAGAAAAAGGACGATGATTCGGCAATCGGTCGGCGCATTCCGCCGACATAGATATCCGCCGAATCGAGTGGGCCTAGGAGGACTTGAACCTCCGACCTCTTCATTATCAGTGAAGCGCTCTAACCGCCTGAGCTATAGGCCCTCGATCAACTGTCGCCCCTCGGGGCGACGAGGAGAACCTTACAGGATCGTCCTCGCCGCTCCCAAATCGGGGGTCACTCCCTCTCAGAGAGGGTGAGTTCCAAGCCACCAGCCAAGTCTGCCGACACGTTGTAGACGAACGCACCCACGGTCGCGAGGGCCGTGAAGAGCACGATGTTGACCGCGCCGATGATCGCCGAGACGCCGAACACGCGGCCGGCACTGATCAACGGTTCGCCCGGCTCGTTGGCCTGGAGCAGGTCGTTCGCGGTGCTGTTGATCTTGTCCCAGACGCCCATGCCGTGCAGCACGCCGTAGAGCACGCCGACCGCCACGAGCCAGACGAAGAACAGCGCGACGCCGAGCACCAGCGCGAGCTTGAGCACCGACCACGGGTCGACGCGCTTCACCTGCAGCGAGGCGCGGCGCGGACCGCGGCCGGGGCGGCGGGCCGACGGGGTGGCGGCGGCGGGACGGGCACTGCCGCCCATGTTCACCGACGTGCGGCTGCTGCCCAGGCCTGCTGGCACGGCCGAGCCCGTGACCACGGGCTTCTGCACCTTGACGGTGTCCGGGTCGGTCTGCGGGAAGGCCGGTGCCTGCTCGGACGACGGCACGGGCGGCGCGGCCGGAGCCACGTACGCCTGGGTCGAGTCCTGCTGGCCGGCCTCCGTGTCGTTCGTCACGCGCTGCCAGGGCGGCGGTGCGGCTACGACGACCGGCTCCTCGGTGACGGCGGCAACCGGCACGACCGGCTCGGCGGCGGGCGCCGGAGTAGGCGTTTGCGCCGGAGCAGACGTTTGCGTCGGAGCAGACGTTTGCGCCGGCTTCGAGGCGGGCGTGTCGATCGAGACCGTCTTCTGCTCGGCCGCAGCCGGGGCAGGAGCAGCGGGAGTCTCGGGAGCAGCGGCCGGTGCGGCGGCTTCTGCCGCCTTTTCGGCCTGCACAGGCTTGGTCTTGTCCTGCGCGTTCCCACCCGAGGAACCGGAGGCCGACGGCGCGGCCGCCTCCGCCTTCTCCGCAGCCTTCTGGGGAGTCGGCTTGGTGATCACCGCGGTCTTGTCCGCGTCCCGACCTTCGCGGTTCTCGGGGGGAGTCACGAGCTGTCCTTAGCCTCTCGCTAGCAATTCCGACTACTCAGCCGAGTCGGTGGGGGTGACTGCCTGGTCGGCGGCAGAGTCCTCCGCGGCAGACGTCTCACCGTTAGTGACGTCGCTGGGCTCGTCCGCGTTGCGTGCGACAGCGATCAAAGTGGTGCTTTCGCCGAGGTTCATCAGCCGCACCCCCTTCGTCTGCCGTCCGGCCTTGCGCACCTGCTCGGCTCGGGTCCTGATGACCCCACCGGTCGAGGTGATGGCGTAGAGCTCGTCGTCGATGTCGACGATGAGCGCGCCCACCAGCCTGCCACGTCGGCGGTCGTGCTGAATGGTCAGCACACCCTTGCCGCCGCGCCCCTGGACCGGGTAGTCCTCGATCGGCGTCCGCTTCGAGTACCCACCGTCCGTCGCGACCAAAACGAACAGGCCCTCCTGGACGACGCCCACCGAGAGCAGCTCGTCGTCGGCGTTGAACCGCATGCCCTGCACACCTGACGTGGCACGACCCATCGGGCGCAGCACGTCGTCGGTCGCGTGGAAGCGGATCGACTGGCCGTCCGCGGACACCATCAGCAGGTCGTCGTCTGCCGAGCAGAGCACGGCACCGACCAGCTCGTCGTCCTCGCGCAAGTTGATGCCGATAAGTCCACCCGATCGGTTGGAATCGAAGTCGGAGAGCTTCGACTTCTTCACCAGACCCTTGCGGGTGGCGAGCACGAGGTACGGCGACACCTCGTAGTTCTTGATCTGGATGACCTGTGCGATCTCCTCGTCCGGCTGGAACGCGAGGAGGTTCGCCACGTGCTGGCCGCGCGCGTTGCGGTTGGCCTCGGGCAGCTCGTACGCCTTCGTGCGGTACACGCGGCCCTTGTTCGTGAAGAACAGGATCCAGTCGTGCGTCGAGCACACGAAGAAGTGGGCGACGATGTCGTCCTGCTTGAGCTGGGCGCCCTGCACGCCCTTACCGCCGCGCTTCTGCGCCCGGTAGAGGTCGGTCTTGGTGCGCTTCGCGTAGCCGGTGCGGGTGATCGTGACCACCACGTCCTCGACCGCGATCAGGTCCTCCATGGACACGTCGCCGTCGAACGGGATGATCTTCGTGCGGCGGTCGTCGCCGAACTTCTCCACGATCGCCGTGAGCTCGTCGCGCACGATCTTGCGCTGCCGCTCCGGCTTTTCGAGGATGTCCTTGAGGTCCGCGATCTCCAGCTCGATCTCGGCCAACTGGTCGATGATCTTCTGGCGCTCCAGGGCGGCCAGCCGGCGGAGCTGCATCTCCAGGATCGCATTGGCCTGGATCTCGTCGACGTCGAGGAGCTCCATCAGGCCCGTGCGCGCGATGTCCGGCGTCTCGGACCGGCGGATCAACGCGATGACGGCGTCGAGCTGGTCGAGCGCCTTCACCAAACCGCGCAGGATGTGCGCGCGCTCTTCGGCCTTGCGCAGGCGGAACCTGGTCCGCCGCTGGATGACCTCGATCTGGTGCTTCACGTAGTGCCGGATCATCTGGTCGATCCGCAGCGTGCGCGGCACACCGTCGACCAGCGCCAGCATGTTCACGCCGAACGAGTACTGCAGCTGGGTGTGCTTGTAGAGGTTGTTCAGCACGACCTTCGCCACCGCGTCGCGCTTGAGCGTGATCACGATGCGCATGCCGATGCGGCGGTTCGACTCGTCCGCGATGTTCGCGATGCCGGTGAGCTTGGCGTCGCGCACCAGCGCGGCGATGTTCTCGACCAGGTTGTCCGGGTTCACCTGGTACGGCAGCTCGGTGACGACCAGGATCGTGCGGCCCTTGGCGTCCTCGTCCATCTCGACGACCGCGCGCATGCGGACCGAGCCGCGGCCGGTGCGATACGCGTCCTCAATGCCGGAGGTGCCGAGGATCTGGCCGTACGTCGGGAAGTCCGGGCCCTTGATCCGGGCGATCATCGCCTCGAGGGTCTCCTCGTCGGAGGCCTCGTAGTTGTCCAGCGCCCACACCACCGCGTCCGCCACCTCGCGGAGGTTGTGCGGCGGGATGTTGGTCGCCATGCCGACCGCGATGCCCGAGCTGCCGTTGATCAGCAGGTTCGGGATGCGCGACGGGAGGACGACCGGCTCCTGGATGCGGCCGTCGTAGTTGTCGCGGAAGTCGACGGTCTCTTCCTCGATGTCGGCCAGCATGTGCATGGCCAACGGGGAGAGCCGGCACTCCGTGTACCGCATGGCGGCGGCGGGGTCGTTGCCCGGCGAGCCGAAGTTGCCCTGGCCCTGGATCAACGGGTAGCGCAGCGCCCACGGCTGGGCGAGACGCACCAGCGCGTCGTAGATCGCCGAGTCGCCGTGCGGGTGGTAGTTGCCCATCACGTCGCCGACGACGCGCGCGCACTTGTTGAAGCCGCGGTCGGGACGGAAGCCGGAGTCGAACATCGAGTACAGGACGCGGACGTGCACGGGCTTCAACCCGTCACGGACATCCGGCAGTGCACGACCCACGATGACGGACATCGCGTAGTTGATGTACGAGGTCTGCATCTCCTGCTGGATCTCGACCGGCTCGATGCGGTCGTGGTCCGGCGGCAGAGTCGTCTCGGTCACTGGTCTCTTTCCTTCTCGCCGGTAACGCCAGGGTGCCTAGGTGCCAAGACCGGACTCAGATGTCCAGGAACTTGATGCTCTTGGCGTTGCGGGTGATGAACGAACGGCGTGCCTCGACGTCCTCGCCCATGAGCACGCTGAACAGCTCGTCGGCGGTGGCCGCGTCGTCCATGGTGACCTGCCGCAGGATCCGGTTCGCCGGGTCCATCGTGGTCTCCCACAGCTCCTCGGCGTTCATCTCGCCAAGACCCTTGTACCGCTGGATGTTGTCGTCCTTGCCGAGCCTCTTGCCGGCCTCGATGCCCGCCTTGATCACGGCGTCGCGCTCCCGGTCGGAGTAGACGTACTCCGGCTCTGCGCGCTGCCACTTGATCTTGTAGAGCGGCGGCTGCGCGAGGTACACGTGGTTGTGCTCGATGAGCGGCTGCATGAAGCGGAACAGCAGCGTGAGCAGCAGCGTGCGGATGTGCTGGCCGTCGACGTCGGCGTCGGCCATCAGCACGATCTTGTGGTAGCGCAGCTTCGACAGGTCGAACTCGTCGTGGATGCCCGTGCCCAGCGCGGTGATCAGCGACTGGACCTCGGTGTTCTTGAGGACGCGGTCGATCCGCGCCTTCTCGACGTTGATGATCTTGCCGCGGATCGGCAGGATCGCCTGGTACATCGAGTCGCGGCCTTCCTTGGCCGAACCGCCGGCGGAGTCACCCTCGACGATGTAGAGCTCGCAGCGCTCCGGCTCGGTCGAGCGGCAGTCCTTCAGCTTGCCCGGCAGGCCGCCGATGTCCAGCGCGCCCTTGCGGCGCACCAGCTCGCGGGCCTTGCGGGCGGCAATGCGGGCCTGCGCCGACGACACCGACTTGGTGACGATCGTCTTGGCCTCGTTGGGGTGGCGCTCGAACCAGTCGGCCAGGTGCTCGTTCGTCGACTTCTGCACGAACGACTTGGCCTCGCTGTTGCCCAGCTTGGTCTTCGTCTGGCCCTCGAACTGGGGCTCCTTCAACTTCACCGAGATGATCGCGGCGAGACCCTCGCGGATGTCGTCACCGGTGAGGTTGGCGTCCTTCTCCTTCAACAACTTCTTCTCGCGCGCGTACTCGTTGACGACACGCGTCAACGCGGCGCGGAAGCCCTCTTCGTGCGTGCCGCCCTCGTGCGTGTTGATCGTGTTCGCGAAGGTGTAGACCGAGGCCGTGTAGCCGGTGTTCCACTGCATCGCGACCTCGACCTGGAGGTCCTCGCCCTGCGCCTCGAAGCCGATCACCTTCTGGTGCACGGCGTCGCGGGTGTGGTTGATGTGGCGGACGAAGTCCTCCAGACCACCGGGGTAGTGGTAGACGCGCTCCTTCACCGCGGCCTTGTGGCCCTCGGCGTCGGCTTCCTCGTCCTCCTCCGAGACCCGCTCGTCGCGCAGGATGATCGTGATCCCCTTGTTGAGGAACGCCATCTCCTGCAGGCGGCGCGCGATCGTCTCGACGTTGTACTCGGTGGTCTCGAAGATCTCCGGGTCGGCCCAGAACGTGACCGAGGTGCCGGTCTCGGTCGTCGGCGCGCCCTTCTCCAGCGGCGTCGGCTTCGCGTTCTCGTAGCGCTGGGTCCACGTGAAACCCTTGTGCCTGATCTCCAGGTCGACAGCCGTGGACAGCGCGTTGACCACCGAGATGCCGACGCCGTGCAGACCGCCGGACACCGCGTACGAGTCGCTGTCGAACTTGCCGCCCGCGTGCAGCTTGGTCATGACGACCTCGACGGTCGGGATGCCCTCGACCGGGTGGATGTCGGTCGGGATGCCACGCCCGTCGTCGATCACCCGGATGCCGCCGTTGGCCAGCAGGGTGACGTCGACTGTCGTCGCGAACCCGGCCATCGCCTCGTCGACCGAGTTGTCCACAACCTCCTGGACCAGGTGGTGCAGACCGCGCTCGCCGGTCGAGCCGATGTACATGCCCGGCCTCTTGCGCACTGCCTCGAGCCCCTCGAGGACAGTGATCGAGGACGCGCCGTACTCATTCTTCTTAGCTGACACGGGCCTGGAGTCTCCTCGCTGATGCAGGCATCGCCCGCACGTTGTGGGTGACGCTCCCCGTGATTCTACCGGGGCACCCCGACAGAACGGGGTCAAGGACACCTTTGATTCGGTCACAGAGCGCCTCAAGAAGCGCAAGACGGGTCAGGACGGCTGAAACAGGGGTTCAAATCCGCAGGTGAACGCTCATTGCGCCGCAGAACGGCCGCTGAGCCCTTGACAGGACCTCACCCGTAGGTGTCACGCGGACCGCGCCCAGGCGCGTGCCTGGGGCCGTGTCGCCAGCTGGGAGCGTCCGGCCCCTTGATCTTGAGCCGTTTCACGACGCCGTGACCGATGCCCGCGGCGATCCGCTTCAGCAGGTCGCGCTGCAACAGGCGCAGCTGAGTGGCCCACGCCGTCGACGACGCCTGGACCGTCAGTTCCCCGTCACTGAGAGCAATCGGTTTCGCGTGCTCGGCGACGTCCTCGCCTACTAATTTTGCCCAACGGGCGAAGACCTGGCCACCCTGGAGTTGCTCGACCCAGCCCCGGTCGGCGGCGAGCCGCGACGCGATCCGACCGATCGTCTGGGGGTCGCGGTCGTCCGGTCCAGGCCCCGACCACCGGCGCCGGCGGCGGTTGGCAGGACGGCCCTTCGACTTGCTGCCGGGGGTGCGTCCGCGCGCTTTCGCGCTCGCCTTCGCGGCCTCGAGAGCGGCCCGCGCGAGGTCAGAACCCCTCAGTGGCTCACCCTCAGGTGTGAATGAACCTGTGGACAAGTCCGGATTTGTGACGGAGTTATCCACACCATCCACAGACTTGTCCCCAGATGTGTGGGCGGACACACCCGATCGAGCTACATCTTGGGGATCTGGAGCCTGTGCGTCAGACACGTCGGACCTCCCCGCCACTGACCTCATACCGGGCACCGCTCAGCTCGTCGGGAACGTCCTCCGCCACCGCCGCCGTGATCAGCACCTGTTCGGCGGCGGCCGCGACCTTCGCCAGCTGCTGCCGCCGGCCGCGGTCGAGCTCCGCGAAGACATCGTCCAGCACGAGCACCGGTTCGATGCCGTCGACACGCATCAGCTCGTAGCCGCCGAGCCGCAAAGCGAGCGCGAACGACCATGACTCTCCGTGACTGGCGTAACCCTTCGCGGGGAGCTCACCGAGCGTGAGTTCGAGGTCGTCGCGGTGCGGGCCGACGAGGCACACCCCGCGTTCGATCTCCTGCCGCCGCACCCGGTCGAGCTCGGCCAGCAACAGGTCCTCGATGCTCTCCTCGTCCTCCGGAAGTTCGCCGACGCTCGACCGGTACGAGATGAGCGCCGGCCGTGACTCCGGAGCGACCTCCGCGTAGGCCGAGGTCACGTGGCCCGCCATGTCGCGGACCAGCTTCATCCGCGCGGCCAGCAGCTCCGCGCCGTACTTGGCGAGATGCCCGTCCCAGACGTCGAGCGTCGAGAGGTCCGCCGACCGTGAATGCTTCACCGTCTTCAACAACGCGCTGCGCTGCTTGAGGACACGGTCGTAGTCGCTGCGCACGCCCGCGAACCGCGGCGCGCGCAACACCAGCATCTCGTCGAGGAACCGCCGCCGGTCGCTCGGATCGCCGCGCACAAGAGAGAGGTCCTCCGGTGCGAACAACACAGTGCGCAGAATCCCGAGCACGTCACGCGTCCGCGGCACCGGACCGCGGTTGATCCGCGCCCGGTTCGACTTGCCCGCCGTGATCTCGAGCTCCACGAGCAGCTCGCGGTCGTCGTTGACCACGGCCGCCCGCACGACGGCGCGCTGCGCACCGTGCCGGATCAGCGGTGCATCCGTGGCGACGCGGTGCGAACCCAGCGTCGCCACGTACCCGATCGCCTCGACCAGGTTCGTCTTGCCCTGACCGTTGCGCCCGACGAGCACCGACACGCCGGGTTCGAACGCCACGTCCGCGAGCTCCCACGACCGGAAGTCGCTGACCTGGAGATGTCTGACGTGCACCCGCTAGCCCTGGGTGCTGCCCGAACCGGACGACGGACCCGCGAGGTGCACCGAGTGGCCACCGAACTGGTTGCGCAGCGCAGCGACGGCACGCATCGCCGGCGAGTCCTCCTGCCGGGAGGTGAACCGCGCGAACAGCGCGGCGGAGATCACCGGGAGCGGCACCGCGTTGTTGATGCCCTCCTCAACGGTCCACCGGCCTTCACCGGAGTCCTCGACGTAACCGCGAAGATCGTCGAGCTCCGGGTCCGACTCCAGCGCACGCACCAGCAGGTCGAGCAACCACGACCGCACCACGGTTCCGCGCTGCCAGGCCGAGATCACCGCGGGCACGTTGTCCACGACGTCGGTCTTGTCGAGCAGTTCGAAGCCCTCGGCGTACGCCTGCATCAGGCCGTACTCGATGCCGTTGTGCACCATCTTCGAGTAGTGGCCGGCGCCGACCTTGCCCGCGTGCGCGAAACCTTCCTCGCGCGGACCTTCCGGACGCAGGGCGTCGAAGATCGGCATCGCCTGCTCGACGTGGGCGGCGTCGCCACCGACCATCAGCGCGTAGCCGTTGTCGAGCCCCCACACGCCACCGGACACGCCGCAGTCGAGGTAGCCGATCTCCTTCTCCGCCAACAGATCCGCGTGAATCTTGTCGTCGGTGAACTTGGAGTTGCCGCCGTCGATCACGAGGTCGCCAGGCTGCAGCAGCTCGGACAGCTCCTGCACCGTGGCACGGGTGATCTCGCCGGCGGGCACCATGACCCACACCACGCGCGGCGCTTCGAGCTTGGAAACCATGTCCGCCAACGACTCCGAGTCGCTGACCTCCGGGTTGCGGTCGTAGCCGATCACCTCGTGACCGGCCCGACGCACCCGCTCGCGCATGTTGAAACCCATCTTGCCGAGGCCGACGAGTCCGAGCTGCACGGTGTTCTCCCCTAAACGTTTCTCGTTACCCGGTAAGAGGTTTTAGCCGGGCAGGCGAACGGGCATCAGGAGGTACAGGTAGCCCGGCGCCACGTTCCCATCCTCGTCCACCGGCTTGAGCAGCGCCGGTCGGCTGGGTGTGGTGAAGGACAAGTGGACACGGGGCGTGCGCACCGCTCCGAGACCGTCGAGGAGGTACCCGGGGTTGAACGCGATCGTGACCGCGTCGCCGGTGTACTCGACCGGCAGCTCTTCCTCGGCCGAACCCTCGTCGTCGCCACCGGCGGACAGGCGCAGGCCGCCGTCCACGAACTCGAGCCGCACCTGCGTGCCGCGCTCGGCGACCAGCGACACGCGCTTGATCGCCTGGACGAGCGTGTCGACCTCGATGATCGCCGCGGCCGAGTGCTCGGTCGGCAGCAACTGGCGGTACTTCGGGAAGTCCGCGTCGAGCAGGCGGGTCGTCGTGCGCTTGCCGGAACCGGACAGGCCGAGCAGTCCGTCGTTCGCCGCGAGCGACATCTCGACCTTGCCGCCGGACGAGCCGAGCGTCTTGGCGGCGTCGCCGAGCGTGCGAGCCGGGACGAGCACCGCGACCTCGCCGAGGGACGCGTCCGGCTCCCACGGGAACTCGCGCATCGCGAGGCGGAAGCGGTCGGTGGCGACGAGGGTCAGCTTGCCCTCGCCGATCTCGACGCGCACACCGGTCAGCATCGGGAGCGTGTCGTCCTTGCCGGCCGCGACGGCGACCTGGCCGACCGCCTCGCCGAAGACCTCGCCGGGCAGCTCACCGATCAACTGCGGCATCGACGGCAGCGCCGGGTAGTCCTCGACCGGCATCGTCGGAAGGCTGAACCTGGCGCTCCCGCAGCTGATCATCATCCGCGCGCCGTCGACCGCGATCTCGACCGGGTGGTTCGGCAGCGCCTTGGTGATGTCGGCGAGCAGCCGACCGGAGACCAGCGCGCGGCCGCCGTCGGCGATCGTCGCCGGAACACCGACCTGAGCCGAGACCTCGTAGTCGAATCCCGAGACCGTCAGCGAATCGTCCGACTCCGCGTCGAGCAGCACGCCGCCCAGCACGGGAACCGGCGGACGGGACGGAAGGCTGCGAGCGACCCAGGCGACAGCGTCGGCGAGGCCGTCGCGTTCGACGCGGATCTTCATGAGGCGTCCTTTCCTCGACAGTCGACAAGCCCAACCACGACAACGTGCCAGTGGGGGTTAGGGAGCCTCGACCCTCGGCTGACCCGAGGTGCGGAGCAACCACGTTAGAGCGTCCTGGCCCTTCCCGTCACTTCGGGGTTCGGGCACCGATCCCCGGGAGCTGTCCCCCGCTGTTTTGCTTTGAAGTTCTTCCTGGAAAAGATCCAACAGCAGTAACAGTAAGGGCTGTGGATTGTGTGGACTGGTGCTAAACCCGCAGGTCGGGACACGGTCGTCCATGTGGACTAAGGGGGGATGGCACCCGGGGACAGATCGGCGCACCCGGGGACAGCCAGTTGTGCACAGCTCTCGATCCACAGATCGTCCACAGTTGTCCCCGGGTGCGTCCCCGGGTGCGGGGCAGTTGTACCCGGGTGTTCAACAGGCTTCTGTGGCCAGATCGTGGCCTGGGTCTCACAACTTTCTAGTTGTCCCCACCCCTTCGAGTGCGGCGGGTGAACAGTAAGCCCCTCCGCGTGGCCGAACACCCCTCGACTCCACCCGGGTTCGAGCGCGCGCGTACGGCCCGTGCGGCGGCCGCGTGCCGTCGGGTCCCGTTGTGTGCGAACAAAAAGAAGGGGCCCTCCGCGGTGGAGGACCCCTCGTCGTACCCGGGTTGGATCAGGGAGCGTGGCGAGCACGCTGCTTGATCCGCGACGTCAGTTCCTGGACCTGGTCGTAGATCCGCCGGCGCTCCGCCATCTCCTTGCGGATCTTCTTGTCCGCGTGCATCACCGTCGTGTGGTCGCGGCCGCCGAACGTCTGGCCGATCTTCGGCAGCGACAGGTCCGTCAGCTCTCGGCAGAGGTACATGGAGATCTGCCGCGCCTGGGCGAGCGCCTTCGTCTTACCCGGGCCGCACAGGTCGTCGATCGTGACGCCGAAGAACTCGGCGGTGACCGCCATGATCGTCGGCGCGGTGATCTCCGGCGCGTGCGAGTCGGGGATCAGGTCGCGCAGGACGATCTCGGCGAGCTGGACGTCGACCGGCTGGCGGTTGAGCGACGCGAACGCCGTGACGCGGATGAGCGCGCCCTCGAGCTCGCGGATGTTCCGCTCTATCCGGGCGGCGATGAACTCGAGCACCTCGGCCGGTGCCGCGAGCCGGTCCTGCGCCGCCTTCTTGCGGAGGATCGCGATCCGGGTCTCGAGCTCCGGCGGCTGGATGTCCGTGATCAGACCCCACTCGAACCGCGTGCGCAGGCGGTCTTCCAGCGTCTCCAGCCGCTTGGGCGGCCGGTCGCTCGACACCACGATCTGCTTGTTCGTGTTGTGGAGCGTGTTGAACGTGTGGAAGAACTCCTCCTGCGTGCCTTCCTTGCCCTCCAGGAACTGGATGTCGTCGACGAGCAGCACGTCGATGTCCCGGTAGCGGCGCTGGAAGGCGACCTTGCGGTCGTCGCGCAGCGAGTTGATGAAGTCGTTGGTGAACTCCTCGGTCGACACGTACCGCACGCGCATGCCGGGGAACAGGCGCTGGGCGTAGTGCCCGACGGCGTGCAGCAGGTGCGTCTTGCCGAGACCGCTCTCACCCCAGATGAAGAGCGGGTTGTATGCACGGGCGGGAGCCTCGGCCACGGCGACGGCCGCGGCGTGCGCGAAGCGGTTCGAGGCGCCGATGACGAACGTGTCGAAGTTGTACTTCTCGTTCAGCCGGGTCTGCGACGGCGACGGGTTCGCGGGCCTCGTGTACGGGAGGTTCCCGTTGGGCGTCGCGGCGCCGGCCGTGTTCGCGGTGTTGAACGTCGGCCAGATCTCGGTGACGGCGGCGAGCGCGTCGCCGGCTTCGTCGACCTCTTCCGAGTCCGTGCCTTCCGTTGCTGTATCAGCGTTTGTCGCAACAACGGCGACAGCGTCCTCGACGATCACGGACCCGGGCGTGTCGCCGTTCGGGATGCCCGGCACCGCTGGAACGGCCTGCACCGGGATGGGCGTGGTCGGCGGGCTCACCGGTTCCGGCGAGTCGACCTTCACCGCGAGGGAGACCGTGCGGCCGAGCCTGCGGGAGAGAGCGGCGGTGATCGGGTCGCGCAGTGCGCGTTCGATCGCCTCTTTCGCGAAGTCGCTCGGCGCCGCGAGCAGGGCCGTTCCGTCCAGCAAACCGATGGGACGGGTGACCCTCATCCACGCGCGCTGCTGAGGGGACAGGTGGCTCGTGGCGAGCTCCTGCACCACCTCGGCCCACACGAGACCAAGATCGACCTGCTGGTTCGACACCTCCGCGCTCCCCTCCCCTCCACCGGAGCCCATGACTCCACACGTGGACACGGAGAATAGAGGCATCCACAGAGTTATCCACAACTGTGCACTAAACGGTGCGTTGTGTTGCCGGTACGGTGGCGGCTCCCTCGCCAGCTCCGGCATGCGCGAGGGAAGAACGGTAACAAGGGCTGGCACGCCTCACAAGACGTGGTGTCGGCCACCCCGATTTGGTCGCCGCACCCGGGGGTGCGTACCCTCGTACGAGTCTCCCGCTTGCGACGGGCGCCTTTCGCGCGCCTACGTCCACTGCCGTCGGGGACAACCACATGGCTTTGTCAGCAGTGAAGCAACGGGAGAACCGACCGTGAGCAAGGGTAAGCGCACCTTCCAGCCCAACAACCGCCGCCGCGCGAAGACGCACGGCTTCCGGCTGCGCATGCGGACCCGTGCCGGCCGCGCCATTCTGGCCGCGCGCCGCAGCAAGGGCCGTGCCACGCTGTCCGCCTGATCGCGGCTGGTAAGCGCAGCGTCGTCGTGCTACCACCGGCCGCCCGGCTCACCCGCAGCCAGGACTTCGGCCTGGTGGTCCGCCGAGGCCGCCGCGCCGGACGACCCCGGTTGGTCGTCCACGCCTTGACGCCTGACGTGCCCACCTTGGATTCGTCCAAGGTGGGCTTCGTCGTGAGCAAGGCAGTTGGCAACTCGGTGGTCCGCCACCGCGTCTACCGGCGACTTCGCCACGTCGTGCGCCCGTGCCTCGCAGACATGCCGCCGGGAACTCTCGTCGTGGTCCGGGCGTTGGCACCAGCAGCCGAGGCGTCGAGCTCGGAGCTCGCCGCCGACTTCTCCTCTGCTCTGCGCAAGGTGCTGCGATGACCACGTTGCCAGCGAAGGTCGCGCTGCTGCCGGTGCACTTCTACCGGAAGTTCATCTCACCGCTGCTGCCGCCGACTTGTCGCTTCTACCCGAGCTGCAGCGCGTACGCGGTGGAAGCCCTGACCGTCCACGGTGCGTTGCGAGGAACTTGGCTGACGATCCGCCGGTTGCTGCGCTGCGGACCCTGGCACCCTGGAGGCCTGGACCCCGTTCCGCCGAGGCGGCAGGTCCCCGACGTATCCACCGAGGAGTAGCTCCCGTGCTCAACTTCATCTACTACCCGGTGTCCTTCATCTTGTGGTGTTGGCACTGGGTGTTCGGCAAGGTCTTCGGTGAGTCGAGCGGCTTCGCCTGGGCGCTGGCCGTCATCTTCCTGGTCTTCACCCTCCGCGCCATCCTCTTCAAGCCGTTCGTCGGCCAGGTGCGCTCCATGCGAAAGATGCAGGAGTTCGCGCCGGAGATGCAGAAGATCAAGAAGAAGTACCCGAACGACCGCCAGCGCCAGGCACAGGAGATGCAGAAGCTCCAGTCCGAGCACGGCGTGAACCCGCTCGGCGGCTGCCTGCCCATGCTGGTGCAGATCCCGGTGTTCATCGGTCTGTTCCACGTGCTGCGCTCGTTCAAGCCCGGCTGGGGCGAGGTCTACTTCTTCGACAAGCAGGGCGTCGACTCGTTCGTCAACGCCAAGCTCTTCGGCACCAACCTCTCGACGTTCATCACGATGCCGTCCGACCAGCTGGCCCAGTACGGCACCGAGCGCCTGAACGTCATCCTGCTGTCCGTGCCGCTGATGATCGTGGCGTCCATCGCGACCCACTTCACGGCCCGCCACTCGGTCGCCCGCCAGAACCAGGCCGCGCTGGACAACCCGCAGACGGCCATCATGAACAAGCTGACGCTCTGGATCTTCCCGCTGGGCGTCCTCGCCGGTGGCTTCTTCTTCCCCGTCGCGATCCTGCTGTACTGGCTGTCCAACAACGCGTGGACCCTCGGCCAGCAGCACATCGTCTACAAGCGCATCGACTCCGAGGAAGAGGAGAAGAAGGCCACCGTCGTCGAGACGCGTCAGGCCCTCGCGCCGAAGCCGGGAGCCAAGCCGATCAACCCGAAGAAGCCCGCGCCAGGCGCCAAGCCGGCCAACGGGGCCAAGCGCATGCCGACCGCGGGCCCCGGCGGCCCGTCCTCGTCGGGTGCCGACAACGGCAGCCCCAACACCGAGATTCCCGGCCTGACCCCAGGCCGATCCACCAGCAAGAAGCCGGGCAGCAAGAAGCGCCGCTGATTTCGGGCGTTTGCCCCGGAGAGGAGACATCGTGTCGGAGACCTTGCAGGCGACCGACGACGTGGAGGCGTCGTCGCCGGCCGAGGCCGAGGCCGCGGCTGAGCCGTCGCAGAGCAAGACCGAGGACCTGCTCGTCCAGGAAGGCGACATCGCCGGCGACTACCTCGAGCGTCTGCTGGACCTGCTCGACTACGACGGCGACATCGACCTGGACGTGGAAGGCGGCCGTGCCGTCGTCAGCATCGACGGCGGCGAGGACCTGTCCAAGCTCGTCGGTCCGCGCGGCAACGTCCTCGAATCGCTCCAGGAACTCACCCGCCTGGCCGTGCAGCAGGAGACGGGCGTCCGCTCCCGCCTGATGCTCGACATCGCCCAGTGGCGAGCGGGCCGTCGCGCGGAGCTGGCCGAGCTCGGCCGCTCCACCGCCGAGAAGGTGCTGGCTTCCGGCGAGCGCGCCCGGCTGCACCCGATGACGCCGTTCGAGCGCAAGGTCGTCCACGACGCCGTCGCCTCGATCGCGGGTGTGCACAGCGAGAGCGAGGGTGAGGAGCCGCAGCGGCGGGTCATCATCTTCCCCAAGCCCTGACGGGTTCGAGCTTCACCTCACGGCCCCTGGTTGCGGTTGGAACCAGGGGCCGTTTGCTTTGCCTGGACGGTGGGTGGGGTTGTCGGGCTTGAGAGGCTTGGGCTGCGAGTGAGGCGCCTGGGCAGGTGGTGGGGCGAGCCGAGGCGAGGCCAAGACTGACTCGGCGCGGGGCGAGTAGACCTGGCGGCGGCTCATCACTGTTCCACGTGAAACCGACCATCCCGAGAAGCCCACCAAGAGGCCAGCCACTCCTCCTGCGCCGCAGTGTCCGGCACCGGCAACCCACGCGCCGTCGAGATGAGCGACCAAGCATCCGCGGGCTCCACCCCATCCATCCCCAACATCAACGCCGCCAACAACGACGAGCGTCCGATCCCGGCCCAGCAGTGGAACACCACGTGCGCCCCCGCTCGGTACAGCTCGTAGACCGACGCGACCGGCGAGACCACCTCCAGTCCGAGCGGCGCCGTTCGGTCCTCGATCGGGATGCAGAAGAACTGAAGACCGGCAGCGGTGGCCATCCGTTCCTCGTCGACGAGGTCGCACTCGACCCGTTCACTGTCGGTCTGGGCGGACACCAAAACGTCGACACCGAGCCGCCGTAGGCCGCGTAGCTTCCGGTCCAGGAACACGCCGCCGGCTGGATGAGCCATCGTCGAGACGGTGCCGGGACCCGTGTGAGTCACCGTGTAGATGGTTGGACGCAACTTTCCCCCAAGTTTCACGTGAAACGGCGCTCAGGATTTGGCGGAGCGCACGGTCGATCCGTCATGATGGTGCCCTGGCATTCGCCAGCTTTTCCACCGGCCGCCGGAACGTCGCCGCCGCGTGGTTTCACGTGAAACGCTCACGGACGGAGAACATGGCCGGGGAGTTGCCCGACAACGCGAAGCTCGTCTTCGGTGAGCACGTCGACCGTGCCGCCGGGTTCGTTCGACTCCTGGAGGAGTACGGCGTCGAGCGTGGCCTCATTGGGCCTCGCGAGGTCGAGAAGATTTGGGAACGGCACGTGCTCAACTCGGCGGTGATCGAGGAGCTGTTCAAACAGAACGAGCGCGTGGTCGACGTGGGCTCGGGTGCGGGACTGCCGGGGGTGCCGCTGGCGATCGCACGGCCCGACCTGAGGATCACGCTCCTGGAGCCGATGGCGCGGAGGATCGCCTGGCTCGAGGAGGTGAAGGAACGGCTCGCGCTCGACAACGTGACGGTCCTGCGGGGCCGCGCGGAGGAAGGGCCGATCCGCGCCCAGCTCAAGAACTGCGACGTGGTGACTGCCCGGGCAGTGGCTCCGTTGGAGAAGCTGGCGAAGTGGTGCCTTCCGCTCCTCAAGGGTGGCGGGCGGATGGTCGCGCTCAAGGGTGAGCGCGCGCAGGAAGAGCTCGACCGCGACGGGGCCGCCGTGGCGCGCATGGGGGGCGTCAACGGCGAGGTTGTTGTCGTGGGAGCGGATGTACTTGAGGTGCCGACGACGGTGCTGATCGTTGAGCGCCAGACCAGGAGGGATCGGTGAGCGTGTACCCGGAGTTTCAGGCAGCCGATGTTCCACGTGAAACCGAGTCCCCCAAACCCAAAGCAAAGCCGACCAACAACGGAGATGACAGCGCCGTGGTGTGGACCCCGATTGCAGAAGAGGCGGCTCGTGCGGCAAGCGTGCTGCACCCCGACGAGTCAATGCTCCCCCGACCTACGCACCGGCGGGTCATCACCGTCGCCAACCAGAAGGGTGGCGTCGGCAAGACGACGAGCACGGTCAACCTCGCCGCAGCTCTCGCCATCCACGGGCTCAAGACGCTCGTGATCGACCTCGACCCGCAGGGCAACGCCAGCACGGCGCTCGCGGTCGAGCACCGCAGCGGCACGCCGAGCGTCTACGAGGTGCTCATCGGCGAGATCTCCATCGCCGAGGCGGCTCAGGTCAGTCCGACGTCCCCGAACCTCTACTGCGTCCCGGCCACCATCGACCTCGCCGGCGCCGAGATCGAGCTCGTCTCGATGGTCGCCCGTGAGTCGCGGCTCAAGGAAGCGCTGAGCCCGGAGGCGCTCGACGCGCTGCAGCCCGACTACGTCTTCATCGACTGCCCGCCGAGCCTCGGCCTGCTGACCGTCAACGCGATGGTCGCGGCCCAGGAGGTGCTCATCCCGATCCAGTGCGAGTACTACGCGCTGGAGGGACTGAGCCAGCTGCTGCGCAACATCGAGCTCGTGCAGCAGCACCTCAACCCGGACCTCGGCATCTCCACGATCCTCCTCACGATGTACGACGGCCGGACCAAGCTCGCCGACCAGGTGACCAGCGAGGTGCGCGGCCACTTCGGCGACACGGTGCTGAAGACCGTCATTCCGCGCAGCGTGAAGGTCTCCGAGGCACCAGGATTCGGCCAGACGGTGTTGACGTACGACCCCGGCTCGCGGGGGTCGATGAGCTACCTCGACGCCGCCAAGGAGATCGCGATCCGCGGGGCCAAGGAGGAGGGCGCATGACGGAGCAGCGCAAGGGCGGACTCGGGCGCGGCCTGGCCGCGTTGATCCCGCAGGGTCCTCCGCCCGGTGCGCCCAGCACCATCCGGCCCGCCGCGGCCGGCAACGGGGCGGCGGCGAAGGCCCAGCCGGTCGGCGAGGTGGCGGGTGCGGTCTACCGCGAGGTCGCGGTCACCGCGATCAAGACCAACCCGAAGCAGCCGCGCCAGGTGTTCGACCAGGACGCGATCGACGAGCTGTCGTTCTCCATCAAGGAGTTCGGGCTCATGCAGCCGATCGTGGTCCGGGAGCTCGGAAACGAGACCTACGAGCTCGTCATGGGCGAGCGCCGGTGGCGGGCCACGCAGCAGGCCGGGCTCAAGACGATCCCAGCGATCGTGCGGCAGACCGCCGACGACGTGATGCTGCGCGACGCGTTGTTGGAGAACATCCACCGCGTCCAGCTGAACCCGCTCGAAGAGGCGGCGGCGTACCAGCAGCTGCTTGAAGAGTTCGGTGTCACGCACGAGCAGCTCGCGGACCGCATCGGCCGCAGCCGCCCGGTCGTCACGAACACGATCCGCCTCCTCAAGCTCCCCCTCCCCGTGCAGCGGCGGGTCGCGGCAGGCGTGCTCAGCGCGGGTCACGCCAGGGCGTTGCTCGGTCTCGACGACGCCGGCATGCAGGAGGACCTGGCTGCCAAGATCGTCGCGGAGGGCATGTCGGTCCGCGCGACCGAGGAAGCGGTGACGCTCGCCAAGAACGAGAAGCCGAAGAAGGAGAAGGCCGCCCCGCGCAAGCAGATGCACGCGCCCGGTCTGCAGGAGCTCGCCGAGCGCCTCTCCGACAACTTCGACACCCGCGTGAAGGTCGAACTCGGGCAGCGAAAGGGCCGGATCGTCGTCGAATTCGGGTCAGTTGACGATCTTGAACGGATCATCGGACTGATGAGCCCAGAAGCGACAATTCGGACATCGGAGTAGGCCCATAGGATCACCCACGGGTCTTATGTCACGGTGACGATGACGCCCCGCAGCCGAGCTGGCTACGGGGCGTCACCTATTTCAGTCAGCCGACGTAGATCTTCGTGAGCGTCTGAAAGTCGGTAGCGATGACGTCACCGGGCCTGAAGACGCGCCGGGTGGCCGTGCCGACCGGATCCACGACCTCGACCCAGCCGGTGTTGCCGCCCGCCTCGACACTCGACGAGCGCGGGAGATTGACGCCGAGCGTGCCGACGCCGCCGTAGCAGTTGGTCTGCTGAGCGCCGGACCCGTCGGTCCAGTGGATCTTCACTGCGGCACTTCCGGCCGAGCACTCGATCTCCTCGGCCGCGAACGCCGGCGTGGCGATGAAAAAAGTCGCCGCCACCGCGGCGACGATCATGGGCGTGCGCAAACTGGTCCCCCTAGATCAGTCCCTCTTCGAGGACAGCATGGCGCCCAGCCGCGTACCGGCCCAAGCATTTTCAGCACAAACGAAGAGCGCGGCACCGAGAAGCTCGGCACCGCGCTCAGACCGGAAACTCAACGAGCGACAGCGCGCTCGATCAAACCGGCGTAGATCTCGCCCAACGACTGCCCCGCCGCCTCGACGGCCATCGGCAGCAGCGACGTCTCGGTCAGTCCCGGCGACACGTTCACTTCGAGGAAGTAGACGGTCCCGTCCTCGGCCACCACCGCGTCGGTCCGCGAGACGTCCCGCAGCCCGAGCAACCGGTGCGCCGCGACCGCGAGCTCCCCCACCGCCTTGGCCGACGCGGCCTCCAGCCGAGCCGGCGCGTGGAAGTCGGTCAGCCCCGCGGTGTACCGAGCGGTGTAGTCGTACACCCCGGTCTCCGGAACGATCTCGACGGCGGGCAACGCGGTCGGGCCGTCCGGGCCGTCGACGACGGTCACCGCGACCTCGACGCCGGAGATGAACTGCTCGGCCAGCACGGTGTCGCCGTACGCCAGGCACCCGACCATCGCGGCCGGCAGCTCGGCGGCGTCCCGGACGACCTGAGCACCGAGCGCCGAGCCACCCTGGTCCGGCTTGAGCATCAACGGCAGCCCGAGCGTCGAGACCATCGCGTCCAGCACGGGCTGAGCACCCAGCTCCCGGAACGTCGCGTGCGGCAGGACGACCCACTCCGGCGTCGTCAGCCCGGCACGAGCCAGCTCAGCCTTCGCGGTCGGCTTGTCCCACGCACGTCGGCACGCGCGCGAGTCGGTGCCGACGTACGGCACGCCGAGCATCTCCAGGATCGCCTGCACCGAGCCGTTCTCACCCTCGCCGCCGTGCAGAGCGACGACGACAGCGTCCGGACGTGAGGTACGAAGACGCGTCAGCAACGACGAGTCGGCGTCCCACTCCTCCACCGTCACGCCCACCGACCGCAGGGCAGCCGACAGCCGGCGACCGGAGCGGATCGAGACCTCGCGTTCGTGGGAGAGCCCACCGGACAGCACAGCGACCATTCGGTCAGCCACAGCAAAACTCCAAGGATCAGGCGGTGTCGGGCGACGGGGTCTGCGGGCCGGACAGCTGACGGCCTGACGTCGCCCCGAACGTCGCGTGCAGCTGCATCTCTTCCTCGATGACGTTCGCCAGGCGGCGGACGCCCTCACGGATGCGCTCCGGGGTCGGGTAGCAGTACGAGATCCGCAGCTGGCGGGAGCCGAAGCCGTCCGCGTAGAACCCGGTGCCGGACGCGTACGCCACGCGGGCCGTCACGGCGCGGGGCAGCATCGCCTTCGTGTCGATGCCCTCGGGCACCGTCACCCAGACGTAGAAGCCGCCATCGGGGATGTTCCACGTGGAACCTTGCGGCATGTGCTGCTCGAGAGCGGACACCGCCGCGTCCCGGCGTTCCCGGTACGCCTCGCGGTACGTCTTGATCTGACCCTTCCAGTCCTGGGTCGAGAGGTACCGCGACACGATCATCTGGTTCAGCGTCGGCGGGCACAGCGTGGCCGACTCGGCCGCCAGCACCAGCTTCTCGCGCACCGCGTGCGGCGCCAGCACCCAGCCGACCCGCAGACCGGCGGCGAACGTCTTCGAGAACGACCCGAGGTACACGACGTTGTCCGGGTCCATCGACCGCAGCGCCGGGTACGTCTGGCCGTCGAACCCGAGCAGCCCGTACGGGTTGTCCTCCACGACGAGCACGCCGTACGAACGGCAGATCTCCAGGATCTCGGCCCGCCGCGACACCGCCAGCGTCACGCCGGCCGGGTTGTGGAAGTTCGGGATCGTGTAGAGGAACTTGACCCGCTGACCAGCACGTTTGCAGGCCTCGAGAGCCTCTCGCAGCAACGACGGCACGAGCCCGTCGGCGTCCATCGCCACGTGGACCACGTGCGCCTGATACGCGGTGAACGAGCCCAACGCGCCGACGTACGACGGTCCCTCGGCGATCACCACGTCACCGGGGTCGCAGAAGATCCGGGTGACCATGTCGAGGCCCATCTGCGAGCCGACGGTCACCACCACGTCGTCCGGGTGGCCGTTGATGCCCTCCAGCGCCATCACGTCGCAGATCTGCTCGCGCAGCAACGGAACACCGTGCGCCGAGCCGTACTGCAGGGCCACCAGGCCTTCCGTGGCGACGAGATCACCGATCTCGGCCGACAGCGACTCCAGCGGCAGCGCGGCCAGGTGCGGCATCCCGCCGGCCAGCGAGACCACCTCAGGACGCGACGCGACTGCGAAAAGTGCCCGGATCTCCGATGCCGTCATCCCTGCCGTGCGCGCTGCGTAGCGGCGGAGGTGTGGGTCGAGGCTTCTGGGGCCCTGCTTAGCGGGCTGTCCGGGCATCGTCATGTGGGACTCCTGAATGGGAAACGTCCCGAGCGAGTGTAACCGTCGTCCCGTTCAGGGCACGTGCCTTCCCGGTTCCGTCACATTCGCCTACCCTCGTACGGGTCTACTGTGCGTGTTTAGGGGTGGAGGTCGGGGTGTCGCGACGCGTTGTGGGCGTCACGCTGGACAACCTGGAGCATCTCTCCAAGCACAGCCGTACGTGCGTTTTTTGGGAACTTGCCCCTCACCTGCGTGAACAGGCCGAGGAATACGGTGACACCGAGTTCGAGAAGGAAGCCTGGGTCTCCAGCGTCCTGCTCGAGTGGGGCTCGTGTGGCCGGATCATCTACTGCGACGGCATTCCGGCCGGTTCGGTCTTTTACGCACCACCGGCCGCTGTTCCGCGCAGTGCCGCCTTCCCCACCTCCCCGGTGAGCCCGGACGCGGTCCTCATGACGTCGCTGGAGGTCCTGCCGGAGTTCCGAGGGGGAGGACTCGCGCGCGTGCTCGTACAGGCCGTGGCGAAGGATCTGACGCGTCGTGGCGTGAAGGCCGTCGAGGCGTTCGGCGACATGCGCCCGGACGAAGAAGGCAGCTGCGTCACGCCCGCTGAGTTCCTGACGAGCGTCGGCTTCAAGACCGTGCGGCCGCACCCGCGCTGGCCCCGGTTGCGCCTGGAGCTGCGCAGCGCCATCACCTGGAAGGAAGACGTCGAGGCCGCCCTCGAACGCCTCCTCAACAGCGTCACCGTCTCGACCGCGGAACCCAGCTTCCGTCCCGTCTGACCACACGAAAAAGGCCCCCTCCCTTGGGTTCTAGGGATCGTTGCAACACCTGAGTTGTTCAGGGGTTGCAGTGTTCGGGATCCGTGGGGACCGGTCGCCGCAGGGACGTAAGAAGTTGGTGGCGGAACGCCAGCAATATCTTGATCTTGTGGCGAAGGGTGTGGGCACCGCGCAGGCGTGCCGGATCGTCGGGATCCACCGGCGGACCGGGCACCGGTGGCGATACGGAAGACCAAGCCAGGCCAAGGCCGGGCGGAAGGCGACTCTGCCTCCCGCCCGGCCTGCGCCGTCCTCGGACCGGTTGCTGACCATCGATGAGCGGATCGTGATCGCCGACGGGCTGCGGGCGGGCCGCTCACAGCGGTCGGTCGCGGCCGAGCTGGGCCGCAGCCCGTCCACGATCAGCCGGGAGATCAAGAACAACGCCCATCCCGGCTCGGGTGACTACCGGCCACACGCGGCCCACGACCTCGCCGCGGCCAGGCGCCCGCGGCCCAAGCTCCGCAAGATCACCGCCTGTCCCGGACTACGAGGTCTGGTGCAGGGCATGCTGGACGACCGGTTCAGCCCCGAGCAGATCAGCCGCCGGCTGCGCCGTGATCACCCCGACCGGCCGGAGCTGCACGTGACCCACGAAACGATCTACCAGACCCTCTACCTGCAAGGTCGCGGCGAACTACGCCGCGAACTGGCCCGCGCCCTGCGCACCGGCCGCACCGTCCGCAAGCCTCACCGCGCACCAGACCAGCGCCGGCCCCGATTCACCCACCCGATGATCATGATCAGCGAACGGCCCGCCGAAGCCGAGGACCGCGCCGTCCCAGGCCACTGGGAAGGCGACCTGATCATCGGCGGTGGTGGCACCTCGGCGATCGGCACGCTGGTCGAGCGGGCTACCCGGTTCGTGTTGCTGGTCCACCTGCCCGCACGCCACGACGCCGAGACCGTCCGCGACGGCCTCATCCGCACGATCGGCACCCTGCCCGAACTTCTGCGGCAGTCGCTGACCTGGGACCAAGGCTCGGAAATGGGCCGCCACCACGAGTTCAGCATCGCCACCGGCATGCCCGTCTACTTCTGCGACCCGCACAGCCCCTGGCAACGCGGCTCCAACGAGAACACCAACGGCCTGCTACGCCAATACTTTCCCAAAGGCAGCGACCTGTCCGTCCACAGCGCCGACGAACTCACCGCCGTCGCGGCACAGCTCAACCGCCGCCCACGCAAAACGCTCGGCTGGGACACCCCAGCCGAGCGCTTGACTAAACTCCTGGCCGAAGCCAGTTGATCACGTGTTGCAACGACCCCTCGAATTCGCCTCCACGTGGAGGGGGCCCTTTTCGTGTGGTCAGCTCTTCGACATCTCGTAGCGCAGCAGGTCGTTGAACGTGAACGTGCCCGTCGGCTGGTCGTCCTTGCCGAGCAGGTAGAGGCGCTTCACGGCGACGAGGATGCCCTCGGCCACGATGTCGCGGAATCCGGGCGTCGCCAGCCGCGCGCGGTCCTCCGCGTTCGTCAGGTAGCCCACCTCGACGCGGACGGCCGTGCAGCGGGTGAGCCGCAGCAGATCCCACGTCTTCGGGTGTGATCCGCAGTTCTGCATCGACGTGCGGGCGGCGACCTCGCGCTGGATGAACCCGGCCAGCGCTTCACCCACGGTCGACGACGTGCCGTTGCCGGTGCCGTAGTGGAAAGTCGCCACGCCCTGGGCGTTCGGCGAGGAGTTGCCGTCGGTGTGCAACGACAGGATCAGATCGGCGCCTGCCTCGTTCGCGAACCTGGCGCGCTCCGCCTCGTCCGGGCAGTTCGCCGGGCCACGCGTGAGCAGCGCCTCCATGCCGGTGGCGGCCATCTTGCCCTCGAGGCGCCTGGCCAGGTCCAGCATCAGGTCGGCCTCGGACACGCCGTCCACGACCACACCGCGGTCCTGACCGCCGTGACCGGGGTCGATGACGATCCGCTTGCCGGACAGTCGGGAGCCGGCGTTGCGGACGCGCTCCTGCTCGCGCAGCAGCACCGGACGGCCACCGCGGACCTTCGGCTGGAGCTGCCGCAGCGCGCGCACGGTGTCCGGACCGCACATGCCGTCCACGATCAGGCCGTAGTCGCGCTGGAAGTTCTTCAGCGCCTGCTCCGTCTGCTGGCCGAACACGCCGTTCGCCCGGCCTGCGTCGTAGCCCAGCTCCAGCAGGCGTTCCTGCAGCATCAGCACGTCGTCGCCGGTGGTCGGCTGCGACATCAGGTATGCGAGCGGCCGGTCGCCGAGTGAGAACGTCGCGTCGCGCAGCGCGCGGTAGGTCGCCGGGCCGACGATGCCGTCGATGATCAGCCCCCGCTGCTGCTGGAACGCTCGCACGGCGTGCTCGACCTGCTGGTCGAACACCGGCGGCGCCTGGGGGTCGGCCGGCGGAAGCAGTCCGAGCCTGGTCAGGGTCGACCGGATCTCGGCAACATCACTTCCGACGTCCCCGCGGCGGAGCAGCTGCATGCACCCTCGCTCGACTAGGGCGCCGAACTTGGTCGGCGCGTCAGTTGGGAAGCCCTTATTGTGCCCTGCTCCGCAGAGTGATCGATGCAGGGCTACTCACAGTCGCACCGAGATCACGTTCCCGGCACCTGACAAGCGTGACCCGCCCGTCTTATCGATAGACGGGCGGGTCACGTTGCGCGTTGCCTCGACTTTGTTCAGCCGATGCAACTTTCAGCTCAGGCCAGGACGTCCTGCAGGTCGTTGAGCAGGGCCGCCTTGGGCTTCGCGCCGACGATCTGCTTCACCGGGCGGCCGCCCTGGAAGAGGATCAGCGTCGGCACGGACATGATCTGGTAGTCGCGGGCGATCGACGGGTTCGCGTCGATGTCGACCTTGGCGACGGTGAGCTTCTCGCCGTGCTCGGCCGCGATCTCCTCCAGCACCGGCGCAACCATCTTGCACGGGCCGCACCAGGTCGCCCAGAAGTCGACCAGCACGGGCTTCTCGCTGGTCAGCACGTCGTCCGCGAACGACTTGTCGGTCACCGTGACGGTGGCGCCTGCCATGTTCTCTCCCTAACTCGCAGAAAAACTTCAGATGCTCTTGCCGTAGCCGCCACCGACCGCCTCGGCGGCGATCTCGGCGTGCTCCTCGCCGTGCTCGGCGAGCCACCGTTCCGCGTCGATCGCAGCACTGCAACCGGAGCCGGCGGCGGTGATGGCCTGGCGGTATTCGTGGTCGACGAGGTCGCCTGCCGCGAACACGCCGTCCAAGTTCGTGTAGGAGGTCCTGCCCTTGGTCAGGACGTAGCCCTCCTCGTCGAGGTCGACCTGGCCCTTGACCAGGCCAGAGCGCGGGTCGTGGCCGATCGCCAGGAAGAAGCCGGTGACGGGCAGCTCGGACTCCGCGCCGGTGACTGTGTCCTTGACCTTGATCGAGGACACCGTGCCGTCACCCAGCACGTCGGTGACCTGCGTGTTCAGCTGCCACTTGATCTTCTCGTTGGCGCGGGCGCGCTCGAGCATGACCTTGGAGGCGCGGAACTCCTCGCGGCGGTGGATGACCGTGACCGACTTGGCGAAGCGGGTGAGGAACGTCGCCTCCTCCATCGCCGTGTCACCGCCACCGACGACCGCGATGTCGTGGTCGCGGAAGAAGAAGCCGTCGCAGGTGGCACAGGCCGACACACCGCGGCCGAGCAGCTCCTGCTCGCCGGGGATGTTCAGGTACCGGGCAGCGGCACCCATGGCGAGGATGACGGCCTTGGCCTGGTACTCGACGCCGTTGGCGACGACCTTCTTGATCTCACCGGTCAGCTCGACGGACTCGACGTCCTCCGCCCGCAGCTCGGCGCCGAAGCGCTGCGCCTGCTCGCGCATCTGCTCCATGAGCTCGGGGCCCATGATGCCGTCGCGGAAGCCGGGGTAGTTCTCGACCTCAGTCGTCGTCATGAGGGCGCCGCCGTACTGCGAACCCTCGAAGACCAGGGGCTCGAGCTGCGCGCGGGCGGCGTAGACCGCCGCGGTGTAGCCCGCAGGCCCCGATCCGATGATGATCACGTTGCGCACGCTCACGGCCCCAGCAACTCCTCGATCTCGTCGTCTGACTGGCTCAACGGATCGTAGGTGCAGCTAATTCCGTGACTTGAGCGACTACCTCTGCTTGATGGTGGTGTCCGCGAGGACGCCTTCCGGCTTGTCCGGTCCGCAGGTCTTCGGGTCCAGCACGACCAGCCGGTACTGCGCGAGACCGCTCGGCAGGATCGCCATGACGGCTTCCTTGCCGTCGAGGGTGATCGGGCTGATGCCGAGCGGGTTGCCCGAGCTCGTGATCCCGCCGCCCTTGAGACAGCCCGCGAGGCGGTCCGGGGTCTCCAGCGGGCCGAAGTTCTGCGCTTTCAGCACGTCACCGACCGCAGAGCCGAGTTCGGACTCCTTCACCGCGAGCGGCGGGGCGGCGTTCGGCTTGGAGGACGACGTTGTCGGTGCCGGTTGAGCGTCGTTCGAGCTCGGCGTGGTGCCCGGCGACACGGCCAGCACGACACCGAACGCCGCGGCGGCCGCGACCAGCACGCCGGCGCCACCGAGGCCGAGCCTGCGGTTGCGGCGCTTGCGGGCCTCGTCCAGCGACACGACCGGGGCGGACGGCCGGGCCTCGGCGGCGAGCGCGGCGTCGATCCGTGCCGCCACGTGGTCGGGCATCGGGATCGGCGGCAACGCCTGCAGGTCCTCCAGCGTGGCGTCCAGGGCCTGGAGGATCTCCCTGGCTTCGGGGTCCGCCTCGACCCGCGGACGCAGCTGTGCGGCGACCTCAGGGGGCAGCACGCCCGCGTGCAGATCCGCGATGAGGTCAATCGACCACGGCGGACCCATCGGCACGCGCTCCATGCCGGTCATCGGCCCTCCCACTGACGTTGCTCTTGCACATTCACACCGTCAGCTGGGACGTTCGCATCTGCGATTCGGTTCCTGAGGTGCCCGAGAACTTTGGCGAGCTTGGCGCGACCTCGCGCACACCGGCTCTTGACCGTGCCCTCCGCAATGCCGAGCATCTGCGCCGTTTCGGCGACCGAGTAACCCTCGACGTCGACGAGCACGATCGGCGCCCGCTGCTCCTCCGGCAGTTCCATCAGCGCTTCCTGCACCATGAGGCTGGTCTCGCGGTCGCTCATCGCGTCACGGGGCGCGACGGGCTCGCCGGGACCGGCCTCTGGCAGCGGCACTGTCGGTCTTGTTTGTCGCCGTCGCATCCGGTCGAGGCACGCGTTCACCACGATCCGGTGAAGCCAGGTGGTGACCTGTGACTCAGCGCGAAACGACGAGGCCGCGCGGAAGGCGGAGATGAACGCCTCCTGCAGCGCGTCGGCGGCCTCCTCCGGGTCGCGCAGCGTGCGCAACGCCACGGCCCACATCCGGTCGCGGTGCCGTTTCACCAGCTCCGAGAACGCGTAGGGGTCACCTGCGGCGTGGGCCGAGATGAGATCGGCGTCCGAGCTGGCTGCGGCGGTCACGCCAGCACTTTAGCGAGGACGATCACAGATCATCCGAACAGGGCTACTGCGCGCGGGTGTAGAGGATCTCGCGGATCTCCGACTGGTTCTTGCCGCCACCGGCGTTCGTCAGCTGCGTGATCCAGATCAGCACGTGACCGGTCGGTTCGTGCTCGTTCAGCTGGATCTGCGTCTGCCCGTCGGACAGGTCCGCGATCCCGATGACCTTGGTCTCCTCCAGCGGGGAGTCCAGCGCGGACGCCACCCTGATCTCGACGTGCGTGCCCTTGCTCGGCGAGGTGATGGTGACCGAGGCCAGCCGCACCGGCTCGGCGAACGACGCCATCAGGCCGATGCCGGGCTTCAGGGCCGGGAACTGCTGGAAGTAGTTGTCGGACCGCCAGAACGTGTTCGCGTTGTTGTCGACCGCGCGGCTCGCCTGGTTCGCGTTGTCGGGCTGGTTCGTCACGTCGTAGACGCCGATCCGGCCGGGCTGCACCGGTCCGGCCGGTGTGGGCGCCGGCGCGGTCTGCCCGTTCGAGTTCGGCTGGTTGATCACCACGGTCGGGCCGCCGCCCTTGGACGGTTCGTCGCTGAAGAACCCGACGATCTGCACGCTCAGCCACACGATCACGGTCACCGTGGCCAGGGCGAGCACGCCGACGCTGATCCACAGCTTCTTCTTCTGCTGCTTGTCCTGGCGCGGCCGCTGCGTCGTCCACACGACCTGCTCGTCGTCGTCTTCCCGCGGCGTCACGGCCTGGATCAGCGACGTCTCGGCCTCGTCGGCCGCGATCTGGTTGAGCACCTGCAGAATCGCCGCGGACGTGCGGATACCGCCGACGGACGTGTCTTCCAGCGACCGCACCGCGACGGACGACAGCTCGTGCGGCAGGTACGGGTGCAACGCGTTCGGGGCCACGACGGACCCGTCCGGCCCGGTCGGGGCCACCGGCACGCCGCCGGGACCGCCCGGCAGCGCCCACCGGCCGGTGAGCAGCAGGTACAGGATCGCGCCGAGCCCCTTGACGTCGTCGCGCGCGATCGCGTCCGGCCGCGGACCGGGGAACGCGAGGCGCAGGCGGCCGTCCGAGGTGACCCGGATGCGCTGCGGGTGGTCGGCGCCCAGCACGAGACCGGCGTGGTGCGCGCCCTCGATGGCGGCGCCGAGCGGTTCGAGCAGGCGGGTCGCGGCGCCCGCCGGCAGCGGGCCCTCCGCGATGAGGTCCATCAGGTCGGTGCCCTGGGTCCACTCGGCGACGACCATGCCGAGGATGCCCTCGTCCGGCCGGATGCCGGTGCCGGGCGTGAGCACGTCGATGACCCTGGAGACACCGGGGTGCGTGAACGACGCGGCGTGCATGGCGCGTTCGACCGTGCGGCGGGCCCGAGCGGCGGCCTCGTTGTCGGCCAGGTCGCCCAGCAGCACGGTCAGCGCCACGTCCCGGTTGAGCTGACCGTCCCGCGCGCGCCAGAGCTCGGCGTTCGATCTGGCGTCCGCACCGGATTTCGCGAGCAGGCGGTAGCGGCCGTTGCCGATGACGCCGCCGGGGACAAGGGCGGCGTGAACTCCGCTACTCACGGGCACGAGGGTACGGGACGACGCTCACCGCCAGGGGTCACCGCCGCCGCACCAAACGGTTGATCTTGTCGATGGCCGGCTTCATCTCGGGTACCCGGAACGCCGCCAAAAGGCCGAACGCGAGCGGCAGACCGACCAACGTCACCACGATGACCTCGAGCCAGGCGGCCAGTTGCGGGTCCGACAACCCGATCGCGCTCTGGACCAGCCAGTTCACCGCCTTGGCCGCCGCGAACGCCAGCGAGGACGCGACCACGGTGAGACAGACCGTCCAGATGGTGAAGCCGGTGCGCAGCCGACCGAGCCGGATCCGCAGCCAGACCTGACCGACGATCGCGCCGAACACGAAGCTCAGCGACATCGCGAGCGAGACACCGACGGCGAGCTGCTCCGGCTCCGACACCGCGAGGAACAGGTACAGCAACGCGACGCGAACCGCCACGATCAGCGCCTGGATCAACGTCGGCGTGCGGGCGTCCTTCATCGCGTAGAAGACGCGCAGCTGCAGCAGCGTGACGGCGTACGGCACGAGGCCGAACGCCGAGAGCGAGAGCGCGAGACCGATCCGGGTACCGGACTCCACTCCCGCCTCGCCGAACGCGAAGGCGGCGAGACCGATGGCCACGCCGGAGACCGTCATCAGCGCGCTGAACGGCATCAGCAGGATCGTCGACATGCGGTTGCCGAACAGCAGGTCGCGGACGATCTGGTCGTTGTCGCCGTGCGCGGCCGCCCGGCTCATCTTCGGCATCAGTGCGGTGAGCAGCGAGACCCCGAGCACGCCGTACGGCACCTGGGCGATCAGCCACTGGTAGTTGAACGCCACCAGCGCGGTGTCCGAGTGCGTGGCGACGTTCGTGAGGAGCATCATGCTGACGAAGCCGAGTGCGACGTAGAGCAGCACCCAGAACGCCAGGCCTCCGAACTCCGACAACCGCGAGTCCCAGCCGAAGCGCCACTTGAACCGGAAACCGGTCTTCCTGAGCGCGGGGAACAGCACCATCGCCTGCACGGCCACACCGAGCGCCGTGCCGAGGCCGAGCACCAGGATGTGGACGTCGGTCATCCGGACGGGGTTGAGCGTGATCTCACCGGGCAGCATCGCGTAGACGCCCAGCACCACGATCACCACGACGTTGTTGAGCACAGGGGCCCAGGTGGGCACGCCGAACACGTGCCGGGCGTTCAGCACAGCGCTGAGCAGCGCGGTCAGGCCGTAGAAGACGATGCCCGGCAGCACGAGGTACGCGAACGCCGTGACCAGTTCCGGGTTGGCTTGGTCGGAGTCCGCGATGAAGGCGTCGGTCAGCAGCGGCGCGCACGCCACGGCCAGGACCGTGCCGACACCGAGGATCACCGTGCCCATGCTGATCAGCCACTGGGCGTACGACTCACCGCCGTCGCCGTCCTCCTTCTCGGCGCGGACCAGCAGCGGGATCGCCACGCTGGTCAGGATGCCGCCGAGGAGCAGCTCGTTGATCATCGTGGGCAGCGTGGTGGCGGCCTGGTACGAGGTGTTCAGGAGCTCGCCGCCGATGACCGCGATCAGCAACACCTTGGAGAGCAGGCCGGTGACGCGGCTGACGATGGTCGCGATGGCCATCGAGCCGCTGGCCCTGGCTACCGAAGGGCCCTGCTGCTGGGGCGTTTCTGGTTCGGTGGTCGTGGCTGTCTCGCTCACGCGCTCGACTTCTCCGGTGTGACGTTCTCGATGGACGGTGCGTCGCCGCCGTTCTCGCCGTTGCGAGCACGGACCCGCTTGTAGATGCGTCGTCCGGAGAGCAGGACGAGCGCGATCCCGGCGATCACGGTGACGATCACCGTGATGGTGCCGTACGCGGACGAAGACACCTCCAGCTTGACAGTGTCACCGAGAGCGACGCCCTCGGGAGTGGTCAGCCGGACGTTGACCGGGAACCTGCCGGACCGCAGCACCTCGACCGGCACCCGCACGACCCGCTCGCCGCGGGCGGGAAGCACCTGGTCAGCGAGGTCGAGCTTGCGGATGCCCGGGGTGTCGGCCAGCACGATCCGCACGGTGACGCGGACGTCGAGCTTGTTCGTGATCGTGACCGGGATGGGGCTGTCGCCGGAGCCGAGCAGGATCGGGCTCGCGGGCTGGGTGACGCCGACCATGCCGGTCAGCGAGTCGATCTCGCCCTGGCTGGTGAGCGCGGCGGACCGCGCCCCCTCCTCGTCCGACCGCCACGCGCCGGACATCGCGCGCAGCAAGCCGAGCCACAGCGGGCCGGCGAGGTCGCCGGGTGCGGCGTGCTCGGTGTCCTCCTGCTGCATGGCCGCGACCAGGCCGGCGAGCTCGGCGCTCTGCCTGGTCACCGAGTCGGAGATGGTGGCGGAGATCTCCCGTGCGCCGGCCTCCGGCGGGTAGGCGATCTTGGCGGTCGTCACCGACGGCACGGCCTTGGTCAGCTCCTCCAGACCGGTCTGGGAGGCGTAACCACTGGCGAGCAGCTTCTGCGCGGCGCCCAGGAACTCGGTCATCTCCGAGAGCGGCGCGTTCCACCGGCGCGGCGGCGTGACCAGCACGTTCCGGCCGTCACCCTGCCAGCCGGCGCGGAACACCAGCACGGACAGCGCGTTCTGCACGGACACCGGCTGGTTCTCGACCGGCGTCGTGACCCCGGAGAGCGTGCGCGTCCGGGAGCCACTGCCCTGCAGCGCGTCCGACACCATCGAGTCGATCTTCACCGCGGTCACCGGGTGCTGGCCGGCGATGCCGACCGGACCGGTGCCCGGCGCGTCGGACAGACCCGTCGGGTCGAGCAGGACCGACTTCATGCCCTGGTACTTCTGCTCGGGCTGCGGGGTGACGAGCTCGTCGAACGTCGGCTGGTCGAGCACGCCGTCCTCCGGCCAGACGAAGTCCGGCAACGGCTGCACGCCGAGGATCTGCTGGATGAGCTTCGGGCCGTCGGTCAGCGCGAGCGAGCGCATGTTGCCGAGCTTCGCCCTGTTCAGCGCCACGAGGTCGGCGTCGGCGTACGGCAGCGCGACCACGCAGCGGCCCGTGACGGCGAGCTTCAGGCGGTCGAGCCACAACTTCGCCTCGGCCTGGCCCTTGCCCTCGGCGCCACCGCGGACCTTGTAGCCCGTGCTCATCGCCTGGACCGTGCGCAGCAGATCGGGGTCGATGGCGGCGCACATGGAGGTGCTCATGGACGAGATGGCCTGCTCGTAGGCCTGCAGCAGGCCGTACAGGCGTCCGGTGGCCGAGAGCGACGCCACGAGGTCGTCGTCGACCAGCTCGGACTGGCCCTCGCCGCCGGCCCTGACCAGGCGCGGCCGGTCCGCGATGGGCCACAGGACGGTGAGCTTGGCAGGAGCACCCGGCTTGCCCTTGGTCTCGCCGCCGGGCACGCCCAGCACGGGCAGCAGCGTCGAGAGGGCCGCGAGCCGCGCCTGGCCGCCGTAGTCCGGCCGGCCGTTGATGTTGGCGAGGACCGGGTAGATGCCGGGCTGTTCGATCGCGAGCGAGGTGGGCGCTTTGCCGCGCAACGGCACCTCGAGCGTGAAGTCCTTCTGCTGGCCGGACTCCAGCTCGTCCGCGACCTTGGTGAAGTTCGGCTGGATGAACTCGGCGGCCGCCGGTTCCCGCAACGCCTTGCGCAGGTCGTCCTCGGTGTCGAGCGGCTGGCCGCGTTCCAGGCGCAGCACGATGTCGGACACCTTGCGGTCACCGACGTTCACGATCTTGCCGGTGATCTTGACTGTCCCCGGCGAGTCGCTCGTCACGAACCGGGGCGTGAGCTGGTCGATGTCGAGCCGCAGGAACTGCTGCTGTTGCTGGCCTGGCTGGGCGGAGAGAGATCTGGTCGCCCACACCTGGGTGGCGGGCGGCATGAACGGCAGCGCCGCGTCGTTCTCCGGTTGGACCTGCTCAACGGCGCCCGCGGGCGGCGTGACGGCCAGCAGGAACGCGGCAGCAGCTGCTGTGCAGACGAGCTTCCTCACGCTCACGCCGACTCCGCCCCGTTCCGGCAGCGGTCGGCGAGCAGTTCGGCTGCTCGGCGGACCAGACGGCGCTCATCGGCATACGCGAGTCGCTCGTCCAGCTCGCCGAGTGGCACCCACGCCACCTCGGTGACCTCCACGTCTTCGTCGGAAAGCTCTCCCCCCAGCGCTTCGAGGAGGAAGTGGTGAACCGTCTTGTGCACCCGGCGGTCGTCTGCGACGAACCAGTAGTCGATCGACCCCAACGGACGCAGCACCCTGCTATGAATACCGGTCTCCTCGGCGACCTCGCGCACCGCGGTCTGTTCCGCGGTCTCGCCGGCCTCGATGTGACCTTTCGGCAAAGACCACAGCAACCGGCCGCGCCGGTCAAGTCTGCCGATCACCGCAGCCCGTTGCTCACCGTCGAGCACCAGGCCACCCGCGGACGTCTCGTCGACGGTCTTCAGCCTCCTGCCCCGCCGCCTCTTCCGGCGCCCCGGCTTGGGGCCTCCTCCGGATCGTGCGGCTGACGCGGGCATACGGCCGATCGTACTTACGAACCTTAAGTACGCTGGTTTCTCGTGTCTCGATCGCTCCAGCAGAATGCGGTGGTGGAACAACCCACCGTCACTCCAGTCGTCGCCGAGCTCGCCGCCCGGTTCGCCGCCGAGGGCAAGCGCCTCTACCTCGTCGGTGGCAGTGTGCGCGACGCCGTGCTGGAACGCCCGACGAACGACTTCGACTTCACCACGGACGCGCGACCTGCGGAGATCCAGAAGCTGCTGACCGGCTGGGCCGACGCCCAGTGGGACACCGGCATCGCGTTCGGCACGGTGGGTGCCTCGAAGAAGGGCGAGATCCTCGAGATCACGACCTTCCGCGCGGACGTCTACGACGGCGTCACCCGCAACCCCGAGGTGACCTTCGGCGACACCATCGACGGCGACCTGGTCCGCCGCGACTTCACGGTCAACGCCATGGCGTTCGACGTCGCGGCCCGCGAGTTCGTGGACCCGACCGGAGGCCTGCAGGCGGCCCGCGACGGTGTGCTGGACACGCCGGCGACCCCGCAGGAGTCGTTCGGCGACGACCCGTTGCGGATGCTGCGCGCGGCCAGGTTCGTCTCCCAGCTGGGCTTCACCGCCGCGCCGCGGGTGATCGAGGCGATGCGGTCGATGGCAGGCGAAATCGCCCGCATCACGCCGGAGCGCGTGCAGGTCGAGCTCTCGAAGCTCCTGTGCGGCACGCACCCGCGCCGCGGCATCGAGCTCATGGTCGAGACCGGGCTGGCCGACATCGTGTTGCCAGAGCTCACGGCCATGAAGCTGGAAATCGACGAGCACCATCAACACAAGGACGTCTTCCACCACTCGCTGGTTGTGCTGGAACAGGCAATTGATCTTGAAGAAGTTGATCAATCACCCGATCTGGTGTTGCGGATCGCGGCACTCCTGCACGACATCGGCAAGCCGGCGACCAGGAAGTTCGAGCCGGGCGGCGGCGTCTCGTTCCACCACCACGAGGTCGTGGGCGCGAAGATGGTCCGCAAGCGCTTGCGGGCGTTGCGGTACTCGAAGGAGATCACCGAGGACGTCGCCAAGCTCGTCTACCTGCACTTGAGGTTCCACGGCTACGGCAACGGCGAGTGGACCGACTCGGCCGTGCGCCGGTACGTGACGGACGCGGGCGACCTGCTGACGCGGTTGCACAAGCTCGTTCGCGCCGACTGCACGACCCGCAACAAGCGCAAGGCGAACCTGCTCAAGCGGACCTACGACTCTCTCGAGGAACGCATCGCGCGCATCGCGGCCGAAGAGGACCTCGCGCGCGTGCGGCCGGACCTCGACGGCAACGAGATCATGAAGCTGCTCGGGTTGCCGCCGGGTCCGCAGGTGGGCGCGGCCTGGAAGTTCCTCAAGGAGCTGCGGCTCGACCGGGGACCACTGGACCGCGACGAAGCCGAGGCGGCGTTGCTCGACTGGGCGCGCGAACAGGGCATCACTCCGCCAAATGCGTGACGCATAGTGAGCGCATGAAATCCCCGCGTTAGCGAACTGACAGCGCCACACTGCACCATGGGTAGTGCTCATGGGGGTGATGCAGATGTTCACTTGGGGACTTTCCGCAGGTCCGGCGGTGCACGACCTGCAAGTGCTGACCGGCGACCAACGAGCGGTGCTGCGCTGTCTCGCGCGTGGTCACGCCGACCACGAGATCGCGCGCGTGCTCGACATCGGGCAGCGGCGGGTGGCGGACGAGGTGGCCGAGATCCTGCGGCGCCTGGATCTACCCGATCGGGTGGCCGCCGTCGTCTTCGCGCACGAGGCCGGGATGCTGCACCTGCCGTTTCCGCGCTAGCAGCAGCAGGTACGCGCCCAGTCCGACCAGGTAGAGGCAGGCGGCGGTGAGGATGAGGGCGGGCGAACGTCCGTCCAGGGGGACCACCGTCGCCGTGATGGACACCGCGGTGACCTGCGCGATGTTGAAGAGGGTGTCGTAGAGGGCGAAGACCCTGCCGCGCACCTCGTCGCCGACGTCGTGCTGCACCGCGGTGTCCACGCACAGCTTGACGACCTGACCGGCGAAGATGATCACGAAGCTGGCCGCGAGGATCGTCACCAGCGTCATCGGCAGCCCGAGCCCGATCTGGGCGGCGGCCGTGAGCAGCAACGAGCCGCAGATCGTCTTCTTGACGCCGAACCTGTCCACGATCCGGTCGGTGAGCACGCCGGCGAGCAGGATGCCCGCGCCGCCGGCCACGGCGACCTCGCCGAGCCCGCCGATGCCCGCCTTCAGGAAGCCGACGTCCTCCAGGCTGTAGCGCATCAGCAGCAGCGTGACCATGAGGCCGATGCCGAACGCGGCCCGGTGCGCGAGCAGTGCGGCCAGCCCGGCCGCGACGTTGGGCGTGTGCCAGGTGGCCTTCGCGCCGTCCACCAGACCTCGTGCGACGGCCTTGAACGCGTTGGGCGGCTCGTCGACCTCGTCCGGGCCCAGAATCCCGGCCTTGAACCTGCTGGCGATGAACGCGCTGGTCAGCATGCCCACCACGGCGATGCTGGTGGTCCACCCCGACCCGCCGTCACCAGCGCCGAGGAACGTGCGGAACCCGATCGCACACGCCGCGCCGATCACCGCGGTGATCGCACCCGCGGTCGTGGCCAGCGCGTTCGCCTCGACCAGGTGGTCCTCGTCGACGACGTGCGGAAGGGACGCACTCAGTCCGGAACCTATGAACCGGCCGATGCCCATGACGACGAGGGCGGAGACGTAGAGCGGCAACCCGCTCAGCCCTGCCCCGACGGCAAGTGCGGTGAACAGCACGAACGCCGCGCGGAAGACGTTCGCGACGATGATGACCTTCTTGCGGTCCCACCGGTCGAGCAGCGCGCCCGCGAACGGTCCGACGAGCGAGTACGGCAGCAGGAGCACGGCGAACCCGGCCGCGATGGCCGCGGGATCGGCCTGCCGCTCGGGGTTGAAGAGCACCGCGCCGGCGAGCCCGGCCTGGAAGAGACCGTCACCCCACTGCGAGGCGAGCCGGGTGGCGAGGAGCCTGCGGTATGCGGGGATGCCGAGGAACCGGCGTGATCCCCAGTGGTGCTTCTCCACCGCAAGCGTTGTCACCGTTGCACTCTATGCGTGTTCGGGTGAAAACCACGAAAGCCGGACCTCTCGGTCCGGCTCCCCTGGATCGGATGCCAGGTCGCCTCACGGCGCGGTGCACTACGCGGCTCCAGCCGTACGGTATTCCGCGAAGGCGGTTGTCTGTTGAGCCCGGGGGACACAAAGACATCCGACACCTGAGTCTAACGGGGCGCGGCCCTGAGTTGTTCCGGCGATCACGGATGATTTCATGGTGACGTGCGTCCCGATGCCGAGGTCGAGCCAGGCTCCCTGTTGGTTGCCGCCCCGAGCCTGAACGACCCGAACTTCAAGCGCACCGTCGTCTACATCATCGACCAACGTCCAGAGGGGACTCTCGGCGTAGTCCTGAACCGCCCCTCCGAGGTGGCGGTGCACGACGTGCTGCCGCCGTGGGGCCCGCACGTGACGAAGCCGCAGTGCATCTACATCGGCGGTCCGGTCGAGCAGAAGACGGCGCTGTGCCTGGCGGCTCTGAAGGCGGGCACCGATCCGTCCACCGTGGAGGGTCTGGTCGGTGTGCAGGGGCCGGTCGCGCTGATCGACCTCGACGCCGAACCGGACGACCTGATGCCGCTGGTGCGCGGCCTGCGGGTGTTCGCGGGGTACGCCGGCTGGGGCGAGGGCCAGCTCGCCGGCGAGATCGAGCGCGGTGACTGGATCGTCGTGACCGGACTGGCCGACGACGTGCTCGTCGGCGCGAACGTCGATCTGTGGGGACGGGTGCTGCGCCGGCAGGGCATGCCGCTGGCGCTGCTGTCGACCTACCCGACCGACGTCCGGCTCAACTGATTCACGTGAAACGTCTGGTTACAGACCGGCGAGCGGCGAGCAACCGCCACCACCGCAGGCGCAGCCGCCGCAGCCCTTGGGCTTGACCGGCTCCGGCACCAGCGCCGCCGCCCGGCTGCCCACGATCCCGCCGGCGAAGGCGATCGCGAGTGCGCCCACCAGTCCGATGATCCCAGCGGTGACGGCCAGGTCGGCCATGACGAACGCCATCGCGCCCGAGACGATCGCGACGACACCGGCCGCGACGTTCGGCACCCCGGCGACGCGGTTGGCCAGCGCGAACGTCTCCTCGTCGCGCAGTGCCGCCGCCGTGCGCACGCCGACGAAGCGGTTGCGCCGCAGCTTGCCCTGCAGACCCAGCAGACCGACGGCGCCGAGAGCGACGCCGAGCACACCCAGGACGACCGACAGCACGATGTTCACCCCATGAGGGTAGGTGCCAGCTGCAGTTCACCGAGCGGTCACCCCGGTCAGGTGTGCTGTGCGCCATGCTCAGACGACTCCTGCTCGTCCCAGTGCTGCTCGGTCTGTGCGCGACTCCCGCACAGGCACACAACCCCGAAGTCCGGTTCCTCGCCGCACACGTCGTGCCGAAAGGCCTGGTCGTGGGCGGTACGACGGTCGGTGGCATCTCCGGCCTCGACTACGACCAGCGCTCGAAGAAGTGGGTCCTGATCAGCGACGACCGCGTGGCGCCCCGGTTCTACGAGGGCAAGCTCTCACGCACGGGCGTCGAGTTCACCGACGTGCACTCTCTCGTCGGTCCCAACGGCCCGTACCCGCCGGGCACGGTCGACCCGGAGGACATCCGGGTGGATCGCTGGACCGGTGACCTGCTGTGGAGCCAGGAGGGCGACCGCACGCCCACCACGCTCATCGACCCATCGGTGCAGTTCAGCCGCACGGACGGCACGTTCAAGCGCGGGCTGCCCACACCGGAAGACCTCAAGATGAAGCCGGACAGCGGGCCCCGGCAGAACCAGGCGCTGGAGGGCCTCACGTTCGCGCTCGGCGGCAGCCTCGTCGTCACCGCGGTGGAAGGCCCGCTGTTGCAGGACGGCCCGCCGGCCACCACGACCACGGGCGCGGTCTCCCGAGTCGTCGTTCAGACGCGCGCGGGCCAGGTCGTCGCCCAGTACCGCTATCAGCAGGAACCGCTGCACGCTCCCGACGCGAGCACGGGCGTCACGGCGATCGTGGAGAAGGCGCCCGGTGTCTACCTCGTGCTGGAGCGGTCGTTCAGCCCGACAGTCGGCCAGAAGGTCCGGTTGTTCGAGTACCGCCCGTTGCAGAACCGGAAGCGCCTGCTCGCCGACATCGGTCAGTTCGTGAGGCCGGACAACCTCGAAGGCATGGCCTGGGGCCCGGACGGCACGTTGTGGCTGGTCTCGGACGACAACTTCAACGCGGCCCAGGTCACCCAGTTCATCGCGCTTGCGGTGCGCTGATACCGTTGACGACATGAGCACGGCCCGCCTGCTCCTTATCTAGCCGCGCAGACCTGATCGCAAGACGGTCGGCGCGGCAGCCCCCATGCCCTCTCTGGGCTGGGGGTTTCGTCATGTCAGGGGCAGGAACAGACGTGAGAGGGACGTTGAGATGAGCACGGACGCGGCGGAGATCCCCGCCTACCGCTACACCGCCGAGCTGGCGAACCAGATCGAGCAGCGGTGGCAGCAGTACTGGGAGGACCACGGCACCTACCACGCGCCGAACCCCGTGGGGGCGCTCAAGGGTGACGTGCCCGCGGACAAGCTGTTCGTGCAGGACATGTTCCCGTACCCGAGCGGCGCCGGCCTGCACGTCGGCCACCCGCTGGGCTTCATCGGCACGGACGTGTTCGCGCGCTACCACCGCATGAACGGCCGCAACGTCCTGCACACCATGGGCTTCGACGCGTTCGGCCTGCCCGCCGAGCAGTACGCCGTGCAGACGGGCCAGCACCCGCGCAAGACCACCGAAGACAACATCAACACGTACCTGCGCCAGATCCGCAGGCTGGGGCTGGGCCACGACGAGCGCCGGCGCATCTCGACGATCGACCCCGAGTACTACAAGTGGACCCAGTGGATCTTCTTGCAGATCTTCAACTCCTGGTACGACGAGGACTTGAAGAAGGCCCGCCCGATCGCCGAGTTGATCTCGCAGTTCGAGTCTGGCGAGCGGGACGTACCGGACGGTGGCAAGTGGTCTGAGCTGTCTTTTGCCGACCAGCAAAGGATCTTGGGCGAATTCCGCCTGGCCTACTTGTCGGAGGCGCCCGTCAACTGGTGTCCCGGACTGGGTACTGTGCTGGCGAACGAAGAGGTCACCGCGGACGGTCGCAGTGAGCGTGGCAACTTCCCGGTGTTCAGGAAAAACCTGCGCCAGTGGATGATGCGCATCACCGCGTACTCGGACCGGCTGATCGACGACTTGGACCGGCTGGACTGGCCGGACAAGGTCAAGGCCATGCAGCGCAACTGGATCGGGCGCTCGCACGGTGCCCGAGTCCGATTCGCGGTGGGAGACGAGAACATTGAGGTCTTCACGACCCGTCCGGACACGTTGTTCGGCGCGACCTACATGGTCCTGGCACCGGAACACGAGTTGGTGGACGCGATTGCGACGCCCGATCGCGTGGCAGACATCGCCGCGTACCGGCGCGCGGCGTCCCTGAAGTCCGAACTGGACCGTCAGGAGAACAAGGAGAAGACCGGCGTCTTCATCGGGGCGTACGCCACGAACCCGGTGAACGGCCAGCAGATCCCGGTCTACATCGCCGACTACGTGCTGATGGGCTACGGCACCGGCGCGATCATGGCGGTGCCCGGCCAGGACCAGCGCGACTGGGACTTCGCCAAGAAGTTCGACCTGCCGATCATCCGCACGGTCCAGCCCTCTGAGGGCTTCGAGGGCGAGGCGTTCACGGGTGAGGGCCCGGCGATCAACTCCGGGTTCCTGGACGGAATGCTGATCGACGACGCCAAGAAGACGATCATCGGGTGGCTGGAGGAGAACGGCCACGGCCACGGCACCGTCCAGTTCAAGCTGCGCGACTGGCTGTTCAGCCGCCAGCGCTACTGGGGCGAGCCGTTCCCGGTCGTCTACGACGAGGCCGGCACCGCCATCGCGCTGCCGGAATCGATGCTGCCGATCGAACTGCCGGACGTCGACGACTACTCGCCGCGCACCTTCGACCCGGAGGACGCGAACACCGAGCCGTCGCCGCCGCTGTCGCGCGCCACTGAGTGGACGACGATCGAGCTGGACCTGGGCGACGGTGTTCGCACGTACCGCCGCGACACGAACACCATGCCCAACTGGGCGGGTTCGTGCTGGTACCAGCTGCGCTACGTCGACCCGGTCGAGAGCGAGCGGTTCGTCAACCCGGAGAACGAGAAGTACTGGCTGGGCCCGCGCACGGCCGAGCACGGCCCGACCGACCCCGGCGGCGTCGACCTGTACATCGGTGGCGTCGAACACGCGGTGCTGCACCTGCTGTACTCGCGCTTCTGGCAGAAGGTCCTGTTCGACCTGGGCCACCTGACCGGCGACGAGCCGTACCGCCGCCTGTTCAACCAGGGCTACATCCAGGCGTACGCGTACGTCGACCCGCGCGGCGTCTACGTGCCGGCCGACGAGGTCGTCGAGGAAGACGGCAGGTACTTCTACAACGGCGAAGAAGTCCGTCGTGAGTACGGAAAGATGGGCAAGAGCCTGAAGAACGTCGTCACGCCCGACGAGATGTGCGAGCGATACGGCGCCGACACCTTCCGGTTCTACGAGATGTCCATGGGCCCGATGGACGTCTCCCGCCCGTGGGCGACCAAGGACGTCGTTGGCGCGCAACGGTTCCTGCAGCGTCTGTGGCGCAACCTGGTGAACGAGACCGACGGCTCGCTGCGCGTTACGGACGAAGCCCCCTCGGTCGAAGCGCTGCGCCTGCTGCACAAGACCATCGCCGGCGTCCACGACGACTACGCGAACCTGCGCTACAACACGGCGGGCGCGAAGCTGATCGAGCTGAACAACTTCGTCACCAAGCACTACGCCTCCGGCACGCCCCGAGCGCTGGCCGAGCCCCTGGTGCTGATGCTGGCCCCGCAGGCCCCGCACGTGGCCGAGGAGCTGTGGGCGAAGCTGGGCCGCACCGACTCGCTGGCGCACGGGCCGTTCCCGGTCGCCGACGAGCAGTACCTGGTCGAGGACACGGTCGAGTACCCGATCCAGGTCAACGGCAAGGTTCGCTCGCGGGTCGTGGTCTCGGCCTCTGCTTCGCAGGACGAGATCAAGGCCGCGGCGCTGGCCGAGGAGAAGATCGCCGAACTGGTCGCGGGCGGCGAACCGCGCAAGGTGATCGTGGTGCCGGGCCGTTTGGTGAACGTCGTTCTGTAGCAACGAGAAGAGCCGGCGCGGCTACGGCTGCGCCGGCTCTGCCTCGGGCCACGACTCGGGCGCCGGGCCGAACGCGCGCCGCGCGGCACGGACTGCCAGGGTGGCGACGGTGGCGTTGGCAGCGCCCCCGATCAGGGCACCGATGCCGAACGGGACTGCCCGGCCGAGCACGATGATTCCCTGCTTGGTGCCGTACTTGGTGATGAAGTTCTTGCCCAGGACTTTGTTGATCTGCTTCAGCGTTGCCGTGGGCACTGCGCTGACGAACTGGCGGGCCCAGTGCTTGGCCCGTGCACTCGGCGACCTTGCCGATGCTCTTGGAGCCGGACTCTCCGAGTGCGCGTTGACGCTGGCCTTGATCGCGAGTTGTCCACAGGCTTCAGGCGTTTCGACCTGCGGTTATCCGGATCCGAGTAGCCTGTGGACAAGGGCGGAACCAAATCGGGGGTTCGCGCGTTGCGTCACAAGGAAAAGGCGCGGGGGTGGCGAGCGCCGACCGCGGTCAGCCGGATCGACCTGTGCGGCCCCGGCTGCGATGCTGAAGGCCGCGCTCACCCACAGCACCTACCAGGTCGTCGGCCCGGAGTCGGCGAGCGGTGCCCGATCCGGCCCAGATCGGGGCGAGGATTTCGGTCCGGCGGCGATCCTGGCTCGCCCGCCGAGGCCGAGGCCATTGCGGAGCTGCGGAGCCGACCCGCCACGTACGTTCCGCGCGTACGTGCGCGACAACGCGTGCGCGACAACGCGTGCGCGACAACGCGTGCGCGACAACGCGTGCGCGACAACGCGTGCGCGACAACGCGTGCGCGACAACGCGTGCGCGACAACGTCAGCTGACGTCGTCTTCCTGGAACCCGATGTCCGTCAGCATCTGGTCGAGCATGCTGTCGAACATCGGCTCCGGGTTGCTCACCGCGAACGGGAACCTCCCGAACACCTCCAAAGCCACGTGCCCGTACAGCCGCACCCACGACTGCACCACGTGGTAGATCTTCCCCAAGTTCAGGACGTCGTCCTCGACCGTGACCCCGTGCACCGACACCGCGTCGATCAGGACCTGTTGGAACCTGACCAGGTCCTCGTGCAGCACCTCGGGCACCTCGTCGTCCGCGTGTTTGGCCACCAGGTTCGAGGCGATCAGCCGACCGGCCAGCTGCAGGAACACCGAGCCGAACTGGTCCGCGCCCAGCGGGTCCCGTGGCGAGGCGAAGACCAGGGCGAACTCCTGCGGGTGGGCCAGCGCCCAGCGGCGGAAGCGTCGACACACCGCGCGCACCTGGCACCCGACCTGGCCTGACGTGTCCTCGGCGAGAGCGTCGTAGAGCTCGGTCGCCATGTCCGCGCAGATGTCGTCGCAGAGTTGGCGCAGTAGCGCGTCGTGGGAGTCGTAGTAGCGGTAGAGCGCGGGTGCGGTGATGCCCAGTTCGCGGGCGATCGCACGCAGGGTTACTGCGTCGCGGCCGCGTTCCACCAAAAGGGCGCGGGCCGCCTGCCGAATCTCACGCTCGGTCTCCGCGCGGAGTCGTTCTCGGCGAGTGGCCTCGGTCATATGTCACTCCATCGGGTTGTAGACCCCGTCCACGGCCCCGTACGGTTTTTGGTGAACGGTGTTTACAAGAGTTCACGGGATTCACAGCACGGTAACCCAGGAGGCCGTCGTCGATGTTCGCGAAGTGGGGATCTATCGCATATCGCCGCCGGTGGGTGGTGTTGATCGCGACCGTACTGCTCGCCGTCGTCGGCGGCGTGTGGGGACTGGGCGTGTTCGACAAGCTCAGCCAGGGTGGTTACGAGGCTCCTTCCAGCGAGGCGGCGCGGGCCGACAAGGTAGCCGAGGAGGCGTTCGGGCGGCAGAACGGTGACGTGATCGTCATTTACCGCGGCGATTTCGCCAACCCGCTCGAGCTCAAGAAGGTCGCCGACCACGTCAGCGGCTTCCCCAAGGACGACGTGCTCAAGGTCAACGGGCCGGTGCCGTCCGACGACAAGCAGCAGGCCCTGGTCGCCATCACGTTGACCAGCGGTGACTCGAACGAGCAGATCAAGCAGTTCGAGGACATAAGCAAGCAGCTCGCCATCGACGGGCTGACTCAGCAGGTCGGTGGGCTCGTGCCCACCCAGAAGGCCATCAACGACATGTCGCAGGACGACCTGACGCGGGCCGAGATGTTCTCGTTGCCGCTGGTCCTGCTGCTGCTCGTGATCATCTTCGGTGGTCTGGTCGCCGCCTCACTCCCCGTCGTCGTCGGTGGGCTCGCGATCATGGGTGCGCTCGGCGTGCTGCACGGCGTCGCGATCTTCACCGAGGTCAACTCGTTCGCGGTCAACGTCGCGTCGCTGCTCGGCCTGGGCATGGCGATCGACTACGGCCTGTTCATGGTCGGCCGGTTCCGCGAGGAGCTCGCGGCAGGGCGCACCACCGAGCAGGCCGTCGGCCGAACAGTCGCGTCAGCAGGCCGCACGGTCATGTTCAGTGCAACGCTGCTGGTCATCGCGCTGGCCGGCCTGCTGCTCTTCCCGCACGGCTTCCTGAAGTCCCTCGCGTACGGCGGCATGTCGTCGGTCGCGATCGCGGCACTGGTCTCGTTGACGCTGCTGCCCGCGTTGCTCGGCGTGCTCGGGCACCGGGTCGACAAGCTCGCCATGCCGTGGCGCAAGAAGGCGCCGAGCGAGCGCGGCTGGCGCAGCCTGAGCGGCAAGGTCATGAAGCGGCCGTTGCTGTTCGCCGTCCCGCTGATCGCGGTGCTCGCCGCACTCGGAGCGCCGTTCCTCAACGTCCAGTTCGGCCAGGTCACCGAGAAGGTCCTGCCGGAGGGCAACGCCGTGCGCGTCGCCACCGAGAACATCAACCAGAACTTCAGTGCGCTCTCCAACACCGGTCTGAAGATCGTCATCAAGGGTGGCGACCAGCAAAAAGTCCAGGAGTACCTGGACAAGGTCAAGGACATCAAGGGCATCGGCGACGTCCGGCCGATGGGCGCGGACAAGGGCGTCACCGCCGCGGCCGCAGGACTCGAAAACGACGCGCTGAGCGACGAATCGAAGCAGGCGCTCAAGGACGTCCGCGCACTGCAAGCACCAACCGGCGCTGAAGTGCTGGTCGGCGGCAACACGGCCATCGTCACCGACTCGCTCGACGCCATCGCGGACGGACTGCCTTTGATGGTCGCGCTGCTCGTCGGCGCGACGCTGATCCTGATGTTCCTGGCGTTCGGCTCGGTCGTGCTGCCGATCAAGGCCGTGATCATGAGCGCGCTGTCGCTGTCCGCCACGTTCGGCGTGCTGGTGTGGATCTTCCAGGAGGGGCACGGCGCCGACCTGCTCGGAGTCACGCCGGGGCCGCTCGAGTCCGGCATCGTCGTGCTGATGGCGGCCATCGTGTTCGGTCTGTCGACGGACTACGAGGTCTTCCTGCTCAGCAGGATGGTCGAGGCCCGCAGCCAGGGCGCGACCACCGAGGAAGCGGTGAGCACCGGCCTGGCCAAGACCGGCCGGGTGATCACCTCGGCGGCTCTGTTGCTGATCGTGGTGACCGGCGCGTTCGCGTTCTCGCAGGTGGCGATGATGCGGTTCGTCGGTGTCGGCATGATCCTCGCGCTGGCGCTCGACGCGACCGTGGTCCGGATGCTGCTCGTGCCGGCCGTGCTCAAACTGCTCGGCAACGCCGCGTGGTGGTCACCCGGTCCGCTCAAGCGGATCCAGGAACGCCTCGCGCTTCACGACGAGCCGGTCGACGACGACTTCGACGACCAGGTGCGCGAGCCGGTCGCGGTCGGCTGACCCGGAGGGAAGGCGATGATGGCCGCGTCGAACTGGCGCGGCCTCGTCTCCCTCAGGTCGACCGACTTCATCCGGAACGTGGCCAGCACCGCGTTCGAACTGTCGAGCACCGTGGTCGTCGGGCCGGTGGCGAGGAAGACACGAGGGTCACCCGGCGCGATGGCGACGCTCGGCGAGTCGATGGGCAGGCGTTCGCGCAACGTCATGGTCGCCGCGTCGATCACCGCGACCGAACTCTCCTTCGGCAGCGCCAGGTAGACGGTGGAGCCGTCCGGCGTGACGGCGACGCTGCCCGCTCCCCTGCCCACGCTCAGCGAACCGACGACCTGGTTCGTGGTCGTGTCGATCACCGACAGCGTGCCCGGCGTCTGCTCGCCCAGCCGCATGCTGCTCACGTAGAGGCGCTTGCCGTCCGGTGAGATCGCCAGGTGCTGTGGCAGTCCGCCGACCTGCACCGTCGACGTCTGGAACGCGGTCGCCGTGTCGACCAGGCCGACCGTGCCGTCCTGGGCGTTGGCCACGTAGAGGATCTGGTTGTTCGGGTGGACGGCGAGACCCTGCGGCTGACCGGCGACTTTGACCGCCGCGACCAGCCGGAAGTGCTCGGGGTCCACGACCGCCACGCCACCGCTGGCCGAGACGTACAAGCGCTTGCCGTCCGGGCGCATCGCGGCCTGCGAGAGCTGGACCTGGGTGAAGATCCGGTCGATCACCGCGCCGGTGTTCGGGTCGACCTCCGTGATCGACCCGGTCCACCCGTTGACGACGTAGACGCGTTGCCCGTCCGGCGACACGGCGACACCCGTCGCGCGCCCCGCTGTGTCAGCGTGCGCGAGCACCGTGCCGGTTCTGGTGTCGACGACCTGGACGAGCCCGGTCTTGCCGACCACGTACGCACGCGGGGCTGCCGCTGTGGAAGTGGTCGTGAAGTCGTGCCGTTGCTCGACACCCATCGCCGCGATGGCCGCTGAGAGCGCTAGAACCGCGGCCACGAGCCGTGGCTTTGCCATACGCCCGATGGGACCACTTCCGGGTGCTTTCGATCTACTTCCGTCACCCGGTCGAGCGAAATCTTTGCCTTGTCGTAGTACTAGTCGGGGGTCTTCGCGCTCGCGACCAACTTGGCGTATCGGGTGCCTGCGGTGAGCAGGACCAGACCGGCACCGAGGAACGCCAGCACGCGCGCCACACCGTCCAATGCGGACAGGTCGAACAGCACCAGCTTGATCACCGCTGCGCCGACCAGGATCAGCCCGGAGATCCGCAACGCCTTGTTGTTGATCCCCTTGACCAGCAGGAACAACGCGGCGACCGTCCACGACACGGTGACCACCGAGTGTCCGAAGAGGAATCCGCTCTCGTCCGGCGACACCAGCAGCGCCGCGCACAGCACCGCACCCGCCGCGCCGTAGAGCAACACGAGCCCGGAAACAATCCACGGGAACGGGTGCCTGGCGGGCTCACGCAGCACCTGCATCTTCAGCGCGGCCCACGGCGCGGTGGCCGCGAAGACACCCAGCACGAGTGCCGTGACCAGGCCCGCCGCGTAGTCACCCGAGTCGATGCCGAGGTAGCGCGGTTCGTCCAGCAGCCACGTGATCGGCACGGCCTGCCCGACCGTCATCAGGAACCCGACGACACCGAACACGATCGACCCGACGAGCGCGCTCTTCTTGTTGAGCCGGGCCGCGAGGAACGCCAGCAGCACCGCCTCGGCCAGCACGATCGCCGTGCGAATGTCGCCGTCGAGCGCGATCACGGTCGTCTGGAACAACGCGAGCATGCCCGTCGCACCCGCCGCCGTCGTGAACGAACGCGGCAGGTCCGGGACCATCCAGATCGACAGCAGCACCGCGGCGACCGCACCCGCGAGCACGGAGTTGACCGGGTCGTCGAGGAGCGTGGTCGCGAACAACGAGGGCAGCGCCGAACCCGCCGCCAGCGCCACCGCGACGACGTCGTCCGGCCGCTTCCAGATGGTCAGCAGCGCGACCACGATGCCCACGACGGTCGTGGCGGCGGCGACTCCGACGACGGTCCACTCGTAGTCCCGAGGGATGGCGTTCGCGGTGGTGAGCAGCGAGGCGATGATCGGCGGGAAGCCGCCGGCGATCGCGAGACCCGGCCAGTTGCGCTGGATCTGGACCGGCGTGCTGGCCATCTTCAGCACCAGCAGGAAGCCGACCAGCAGCACCGTGAAGCCGTCGGTCAAGATCGGCGAGCAGATGGCACACGCTGCGACGACGCCGACCGCGAGCGTTTGCGAGTCCCACCGCAGCGCGAGCACGACACCGGCCGCCGCGACGCCGAGTCCGACGACCAGACCCACGCCGGGAGGCAGGTACTCGTAGAGGCTCGTGGCGGCGATGACGTCGAGGTAGAGGCCCGCGAAACCGGTGGCCGCCAACGCGAACGCCCCGGTGCGCCCGGCCGGGTTGCGGTGCAGCCACATGCCGATGCCGACCAGCGCGCCGCTGAACACCGCGCCGCCGATCACGCGCGGCATGGGCCCGAGCCACCCACGCTGGATGGCGAGGATCAGCAGCAGCACGAAGCCGAGCACGGTGATCGCGCCACCGACCCAGGCCAACAGCTTCGAGCCGGCGCCGTCCTTGCCGAGCTTCTCGAACAACGTCTCGCGCGGTGGCGGCGGTTGCGGCGCGGGCCACTGCGGAGGCGGAGGTTGCGGCCACTGCTGCTGGGGCGGAACCGGACCCTGGTTCGCCCAGGGACTCGGCGGAGGCGCAGGTACCGCGACAGGAGGTGCCACCACAGGTGGCGGAGCGACCGCGACCGAAGCCGAGCGCTCCCGCATCTCCGAGCTGATCGTCACCAGCCGCTGCCCGATGGCGGCGAGCTCCAGCGCGAGGCGCTGCTCGTACCCGAGGCGATCCTGTCCGTCCATGTGATCAGGGTGAGGCAGAGCACGTCTGGTGACATCCGTACACCTACTCATCCGGCTTGACTAGATCCATGTGTAATCGATTAACTACGCCCTCGTGACGACCATGAAGGACGTCGCGCAGCACGCAGGCGTCTCCACGGCCACCGTGTCGCGCGTGCTCAACGGCCATGCCGCGCCGACGCCGGAGACCCGCGAACGCGTGCTCGCCGCGATCGAGGAGCTCGGCTACCGGCCCAACGCCCTGGCGCGATCCCTCAGGACCACCAGCACCCAGACCCTCGGTCTGGTCATCAGCGACCTGCTGAACCCGTTCTTCGCCGAGATCGCCAGAGCGGTCGAGGACGAAGCCCGGTCACACGGCTACTGCGTCGTGATCGGGAACGCCGACGAGAGCGCCGAGCAGGAAGCGACGTACGTGCGCACCCTGCTCGACCGCCGGGTGGACGGCCTCCTGCTGTGCCCCGCGACCGACGACCCGAGTCTGGTTCGCGAAGTGAGCGCAGGTGGCGTTCCGCTCGTCCTGCTCGACCGGACGGTCAGGGGCGCCACATGCCCCGTCGTCCGCGCCGACGGCAGCGAGGCATTGACCGCGCTCGCCCGGCGGCTCGTCGGCGCCGGCCACACCCGCATCGGAGTGATCGCGGGCCCGCCGAACACCTCCACTGGAAGAGAACGAACCGACGTGCTCACCGCCGCGCTCGGTGGCGTCGCGCAGGTCGTGCACGGCGACTTCCGCCAGGAGAGCGGCAGCCAGGCCGCCGCCAAGCTGATCGACGACGGCGCCACCGCGCTGGTCGTCATGGACAACCTGATGGGCCTCGGCGCGTTGGGCGAGATCAGGGCCCGCGGCCTGCAGATCCCGCACGACATCGCGCTCGCCGTGTTCGACGACCAGCCGTGGTTCCCGCTGCTCGACCCGCCGATCACGGTGATCGCGCAGCCGACCGTGGAGATGGGCCGCGCGGCCGCCCGCAGCCTGCTCGCCCTGATCAACGGCCAGCAGCCGGACGACGTCCGCCTCACCGCGAAGCTCGTGCTGCGCGGCTCGTGCGGGGAGGCCGAGCTGTGAAAACCCTGATCACCGCCCGTGGCATCACCAAGCAGTTCGGCACCACCAAGGCGTTGGACGGTGTCGACCTCGACATCAACGCGGGCGAGGTGCACGTCCTGCTCGGCGAGAACGGCGCGGGCAAGTCCACGCTGGTCAAGGTCCTCGCGGGCATCCACAGCCCCGACGCGGGCACGATCGAGGGCAACGCCAGCCTCGCGGTCATCCACCAGGAACTGGCGCTGGTCCCGGAACTGTCGGTCGCGGAGAACCTGTTCCTCAACCGGCTCCCGCGCAAGTTCGGTTTCGTCGACCGCGCCGAGATGCGCCGCCGGGCACCCGAACTGCTCGACCGCGTCGGCCTCGACGTCGACCCGAACGCCAAGGTCAAGGACCTCGGCATCGCCCAGCAGCAGATGATCGAGATCGCTCGCGCGCTCGACAAGAACGCCGGCGTGCTGATCCTCGACGAGCCGACCGCGGTGCTCACCGACACCGAGACCGACCGGCTGCTGCAGATCATGGCTCAGCTGCGCAAGAACGGTGTCGGGCTCGTCTTCATCACCCACCACCTGGACGAGATCCAGCGCATCGCCGACCGCATCACCGTCCTGCGCGACGGGCGGTCAGTCGGCGTCCTCGGACCGCGCGCCACCACCCAGCACATGATCGAGCTGATGGTCGGCCGTTCGATCGAAGAGCAGTACCCGCGCGCAAGGCAGCGGCCGGGTGAACCGCTCCTGCGCCTCTCGAACTTCACCAGACGAGGCGTCTTCCGCGACATCAACATCGAGGTCCACGCGGGTGAGGTCGTCGGCATCGCGGGACTTGTCGGCGCCGGACGCACCGAGGTCGCACGGGCCGCGTTCGGTGTGGACGACTACGACTACGGCACCGTCGAGGTCGACGGGAAGCCGTTGCGCCGCAACGACGTCCAGGCCGCGATCAAGGCGGGCCTCGGCCTGGTCCCGGAAGACCGCAAGGGCCAGGGCCTCGTGCTGACCGCCACCGTCGGCCAGAACCTCGAACTGGTGACGCTCGCGAACCGCGACCAGAAGCGCCTGCACGACATCGCGGGCAAGCTCCGGATCAAGGGCCGCGTCGAGCAGCCGGTGAAGGAGCTGTCGGGCGGCAACCAGCAGAAGGTCGTCATCGGCAAGTGGCTGCTGGCCGACCCGAAGGTGCTGATCCTCGACGAGCCCACGCGCGGCGTCGACGTCGGCGCCAAGGTCGAGATCTACGAGCTCATCAACCGCATGACCGCGCAGGGCCGGGCAGTGCTGCTCGTGTCCAGCGATCTGCCCGAGGTGATCGGGATGAGCGACCGCGTCGTCGTGATGGCGCACGGCCGCGTGGCCGGTGAGCTGCCCAAGGGCGCGACCCAAGACCAGGTGATGGCACTCGCCGTGCAGGAGATTTCGGCATGAGCACGATCAGCATCCGCAGGTACGCGAGCGAGAACGGCGCGCTGGCAGGCCTTCTGCTGCTCGCGGTGGTCATCGCGGTCATGCAGCCGGCGTTCCTCAACGCGCAGAACCTGCTCAACGTCGGCGTGCAGGCCGCGGTCATCGCGATCATGGCGTTCGGCATGACGTTCGTCGTCGTCGCGGGCGGCATCGACCTGTCCGTGGGCAGCATCGCCGCGTTGGCCGCCATGGTCGGCGCACTCACCGCCGGTCCACTAGGCCTCGTCGTCGGTGCGTTGTGCGGACTCGTGAACGGCGCGTTGGTCAGCTACGGCAAGCTGCCGCCGTTCATCGCGACGCTGGCCATGCTGAGCGTCGCACGCGGTCTCACGCTGGTGTTCTCCGAAGGTCAGCCGCACGAGACTGACGCCGTGGTGACGTTCCTCGGCTCGAACCTCACGCCGAGCTTGCCGTTGCCACTGCTGCTGATGCTGGCGTTCTTCGGCATCACCGGCCTGATCCTCACCCGCACCAACCTCGGCCGCCGCATGTACGCGATCGGCGGCAACGAGGAAGCAGCCAAGCTCAGCGGCATCGACGTCCGGAAGCAGAAGCTCTGGATCTACGCGCTGAGCGGCCTGTTCGCCGCCGCCGCGGGCCTCGTGCTCGCGGGACGGCTGGGGTCCGCCGGTCCGCAGGCAGCGGTCGGCTACGAGCTCGACGCAATCGCCGCGGTCGTCATCGGCGGTGCGTCGTTGTCCGGTGGCGTTGGCCGCGCCACCGGGACGTTGGTCGGCGCACTTGTGCTCGCCGTCCTGCGCAACGGCCTCAACCTGCTGCAAGTGCCGCCGTTCTGGCAGCAGGTCGTCATCGGCGCGGTGATCGCTCTTGCCGCGTTGCTCGACTCACTTCGCCGTCGCTGATATCCCGCAACAGGTAAGGAAGACACCAATGAAGGTGACCCGACGGATCGCGCTGACGCTCGGTGCCGCTGCGCTGCTGGCGACCGGGTGCAGCGGAACAGGGGCGTCCGGAGGCCAAATCACCATCGGGCTGGCTGTGTCCACTTTGAACAACCCGTTCTTCGTGGAACTGCAGCAGGGCGCGCAGGAGATGGCGAACCAGCTCGGCGCCAAGCTGACCGTGGTCGACGCGCAGAACGACGCGACGAACCAGGTCAACCAGGTGCAGACGCTGGTGACCCAGGGCGTCAAGGCCATCATCCTGAACCCGGTCGACTCCAAGCAGGCCGCGCCGGCCGCCAAGGCAGCGGAGATGGCGAACATCCCGCTGATCTCGGTCGACCGCGCGGTCGAGGGCGGCAAGGTCGCCGCCGAGGTCGCCTCGAACAACGTGTCGGGCGGCAGCCTCGCGGCCATCGAGCTCGGCCGCGCCACGTCCGGCGAGGTCGCGCACCTCAAGGGCATCTCCGGCGCGTCGGCCTCCCGTGACCGCGGCCAGGGCTTCGAGCAGGGCCTGAACAGCGGCAACATCAAGGTCGTCGCCACCGCCGTCGCGGACTTCGACCGCGCCAAGGCCCTCAACGAGACCACGAACCTGTTGCAGGGTCACCCCAGCCTCAAGGGCATCTTCGCCGAGAACGACGAGATGGCGCTCGGCGCGATCAAGGCGCTCGGCGCCCGTGCCGGCAAGGACGTCATGGTCGTCGGCTTCGACGGCACGCCGGACGGCCTTAAGGCCATCCAGGACGGCACGCTCGCCGCCACCATCGCGCAGCAGCCGAAGCTGCTCGGCTCCAAGGCCGTCGAGCAGGCGGTCAAGGCTGCCAAGGGCGAAGCCGTCCAGCAGGTCGTGGACGTCGAGGTGAAGGTCATCACGAAGCAGAACGTGGCAGAGTTCACCAAGTGACGAAACCTCTGCTTGTCCTCGGGTCCGCCAACGCCGACCTCGTGGTCGAGGTCGGCAGGCGGCCCGCCGGCGGTGAGACCGTGCTCGGCGGTGACACCGTCGTGCTGCCCGGCGGCAAGGGCGCGAACACCGCCGTTGCCGCCGCACGCGTCGGTGCTTCCGTTTCGCTCATCGGTGCCGTTGGTGGCGACGGGTACGGCTCGCTGCTTCGCGAGTCGCTGGAATCTTCCGGCGTGGACACCGCGCTCGTGAAGACTTCTAAACGCCCGACCGGAATCGCGTACATCACCGTGACTCCGGACGGCGAGAACTCCATCGTGGTGTCGCCCGGCGCCAACGCGGACGTCTCGAAGTCCGATGTGGACGCTCTGTCGTTCGCCGGTGCGAGCGTGCTGACGTGCTCGCTGGAAGTGCCGTTGGAGACGGTGATCCACGCGATCGACGCCGCTTCCCGTGCAGGTGTCCGGCCGGTGTTGAACCTGTCGCCGGTGGCCGAGCTGCCCGCGGAGACGCTGCGGCAGCTGAACGTCCTGATCGTGAACGAGCACGAGGCCGCGCAACTCGTCGGCTCCGACTGGCGTGATCTGCTGAAGCTCGGCCCGATGTCGGCGATCGTCACGCTCGGCTCGCGCGGCGCGGCCGTGGTGGCGCAGGCCGGCGTGGTCGAGGTGCCGTCGATCGAGGTCGACGAGGTCGTCGACACGACCGGCGCCGGTGACGCGTTCGCCGGTGCGCTGTCCGCGCGGCTGGCCGAGGGCGACAACATCGTCCAGGCCGCGAAGTACGCCGTGCAGGTCGCCGCGCTGTCCGTCACGAAGGCGGGAGCACAGCCCTCCTACCCGACCGCGGCCGAGGTCAGCGCGCTAGCGGCGGGATGACCTGCACCGGCTCACCCGGCCCGGTGAAGTCGAAGACGGCGAGCTCCTCCTGATTGCCCAGCTTGGCTTCCAACCTGCGGAGCTTGCCGTCGGGGTCGAGCCAGTAGCGCAGCCGGGCGTCCGCCGCGTCCTTCTGCTTCGGCCCCTCGAAGACGTCGACGGCCGTGTCGCCGATCCGGTCCGCACGCAGCCAGCGCGCCGAACTCTGCAGCAGCAGCTGGGCGTTCTCCGGCCGGTCCGCGCCGAGGTTCACCAGCAGCCGCAGCGCACCGTCGAGTTCGGAGCCGCGCTCCTGCAGGTCGCGGACCTGCCAGTCGGCCGACGGCGACGTCGCGAACGCCATCCGGCCGAGGTTCCACTGCAGGAGGCCCTTGGAGAACTCGTCGTCCCGGCCGTCCGTGCGCATGCCCGCGTGGCCGAGGTGGTTCACGAAGTCGACGCGGCCGTCCAGCACGAGCTTGCCGCCGGGTGACGGCACGGACGCGGTGAACGCGGAGACCCCGGTGGTGTAGTTGGAGAACCTGACCAGCGCCAGGCGTTCTGCCTCGGGGATCGAGAGCGGGCGTGGATCGTTCGAACCGCAGGCCGTCAGCACCAGCAGCAAAGCCAGCGCCCTCTTCACGACTGCACCGCCGCGCGGTCCTCGAACAGGTCCTCGGTCGGCACCGCGTACTTCTCGACGTTCGGCGCCTTGTCCGGCAACGGACCGTCGGGCATGTCCGGCTGCGTGGGCGGTGCCGCGACCTGGTTGAACGGGATTCCGCGTGGTGCCGCGGGTTTCGGCATCGGGGCGCCGACACCCTCGTAGCAGCGCTCGCGGTCGAAGCAGTTGTTCCTGCCGGGCGCGCGTTTCGTGGCCACGTACAGGACGTCCTGGCCGTTGCGGGTGAGCACGTTGCCGTCGAAGCGGTTGTCGATCGGTGGCAGGTCCTCGCTGGACCCGAGCGCGATGCCGGTGCCGGGGTTGCCGGTGATCAGGTTGCGGGACACCAGGTTCCGCGTGCCACCCGCGATGCCCATGCCGAGCCCGAACGCGCCGTCGGCCTGCGCGGGCGAGAGTGCCTCCGCGTTGTCGGAGACGAGGTTGCCGACGAACGTGGCGTCCTCCTGCGGGACGAACGCCTCCTGGTAGTCGGAGTTCGAGGTCATGCCGACGCGGTTGCTGCTGAACCTGTTGCCCAGCACGTACATCCGGCCGGACGCGTTCGTGCCCTCGTAGCCGACGGCGTTGTGCTCGGCGACGTTGCCGCGCACGACGATGTCGCACGGCTTGCACTGGCCGACGTAGAAACCGGAGTCCGCGCTGCCGCTCGCGTAGCTCTGCTCGATCACGCCGTGCTGGGCGTCGAACGCGTAGATGCCGTACAGCGCGTTGTTGCTGGCCGTCACGTACGAGACGCGGAAGCCCTGCAGCGGCGGGAACTTCTGGGTGTCGAGCTTGGTGTAGCCGTTGCTGCCGCGGCCCATCCCGCCGTTTTCACTCAATCCGGTGACCAGCACGCCGTTCAGCGTGTGGTTGCGGACGGTCAGGTTCTGCACCGTCACGTCCGGGGCGGTCACCACGATCCCGTTGGCGCGCTTGACCTCGCCGTCGATGATCACGCTGCCGCGCTGGGTGCCCCTGATCGTCAGGCCCTTGGTCCTGACCTGCACGGACTCCTTGTAGACGCCGGGGGCGACGACGATGGTCGCGCCTTCCTGCGCCGCGTCCACCGCCGCCTGGATGGTGTTCAGCTGGGCCGGGACGTTGATCTCGGGACCGAGGTTCGGTTGCGCCGCCGACGAGCATCCGGCGACCAGGAGCAGTGCTGTGACTGTGTACGGAGCGCGCACAGCCGGTCACCGTAGTGCGCCGTTCGGCCTACTGTCACACTGCCCCTGTGGTCCACATCTCACGCCGTCGTCTGCTCTACGGCGCTGCTGCCATCGGGCTACTCGGCGGCTGTGGTTCCTCTGTTCGGCAGCCGGGTGTGGTGACGCCGCAGCAGCTGCACGCCGACGTCTCCGTGTGGGACGCGGATGCCGTGTCGTCTGCGCAGGTCAGCTCGACGGTGACGGTGACGTACGGGCACGGGGTCGACGGGCTGCCGGAGTTCCCCGGCGACGCGGTCCGGCCGCAGCACCTGGGCGGACGGCTGTTCCTGCAGATCTGCGGGGACGATCCCGCTGCGGTGCGCGACGCGGCTGAGCGGCTGCGGCCCGACGGCCGGTTGCGCTGGCGTGAGCAGGGGTTCTGCAACGCCGATCGCACGAACGGGTTGGGTTTCCAGGACGGCATCGTCGTGCCGAAGACCGCTGCGGAGTTCGAGCAGGAGGTCTGGCTGCCGGACGGGTCGACCATCGCGGTCGTGCGCCGGATCAAGCTCGACTTCGCCGGGTTCGCCGCGCTGCCGGTCAGCGCGCAGGAACGGGTGTTCGGGCGGCGGAAGCACGACGCCGTGCCGCTGTCCGGTGGCGACGAGGTCGATTTGTCGGCAAAGACACCGGACGGCGAGTACGTCATCCCGGCCGACGCGCACGTCCGGCGGGCGCATCCGCTGCTGGCCGGTGCCGGTCTGATGCTGCGCCGCTCCTACAACTACGCAGAGGGCCTGCTCTTCATCTCGTACCAACGTGAGCTGAAGACCTTTGTGAACACGATGTATCGCATGATCGATGGCGACGCACTTTTGCGTTACGCCACGACGACCAGCTCCGCGGCTTTCCGCATTCCGCCGCTGGATTGGTCACACTGAACTGTCGTCGGTTCCCGGTTGAAGGGTATGGTCTAGACCATGTCGAGCGCGCGGCTGAGCGGTGTCGGTGTCAGCAGCGGCCGGGCTTCCGGCCCCGTGGTCAGGGTCGCTGAGGCCCTGCCCGAACCTCCCTTGGGCCCGCGACCTGCGGATACAAAGGAAGAGGCCTCCCGCATCCGCCCGGCCACCGAGGTCGTCGCGCAGCGCCTGATGGAGCGCGCGAAGAGCGTCGAGGGCGAGGCGCGCGCGGTGCTGGAGACGACGGCGGCGATGGCCGGCGACCCGTCCCTGATCAAGTCGGCCGAGAAGCTCGTCGTCGACGAGTCCCTGCCCGCCGCCCGAGCGGTGCACCAGGCCGCCGCGAAGTTCATCTCCGCACTGCAGGCCGCCGGTGGCTACATGGCCGAACGCGCCCGCGACGTCCAGGACGTCCGCGACCGCGTGGTCGCCGAGTTGCTCGGCCTGCCTGCCCCTGGCGTGCCCGACCTGGCTTCGCCGTCCGTGCTGGTGGCGCGTGATCTGGCGCCCGCCGACACCGCGGGTCTCGACCCGTCGAAGGTCCTCGCCCTGGTCACCGAGGAGGGCGGCCCCACCTCCCACACCGCGATCCTGGCCCGTTCGCTGGGCATCCCGGCCGTCGTCGCGTGCCGTGGCGTGCTGGCGCTGGACGTACCTGCTCTCGAGGTCGACGGCGACACCGGCCACGTGCGCGAGTCCGACGGCAAGGTCCGCGCGGCCGGCACGGGCAAGAAGGCCACGTGGAACGGCGTCGGTGTGCTGAAGGACGGCCACCGCGTCAAGGTCCTCGGCAACGTCGGCTCCCCCGCGGACGCTGCGGCCGCTGCTGCTGCCGGCGCCGAGGGCGTGGGCTTGTTCCGCACGGAGTTCTGCTTCCTGGACGCGGCGGAGGAGCCGAGTGTTGCTGAGCAGACTGCTGCATATGAGGCTGTGCTGGCGCCGTTCCAGGGGAAGCCGGTTGTGGTGCGCACCCTCGACGCGGGCGCGGACAAGCCGCTGGCGTTTCTGAACCCGGACCCCGAGCCCAACCCGGCCCTGGGCGTCCGCGGCCTGCGCGTCGCCTTCGACCGCCCCGAGGTGCTCGATCGGCAGCTTCAGGCCATCGCCGCCGCCGCTGCCTCGTCCGGCGCCGACGTCTCGGTCATGGCCCCGATGGTCGCCACCGCCGCCGAGGCCTCGTGGTTCGTCGCGCGTGCCCGGCAAGCCGGCATCTCCCGGGCCGGTGTGATGGTCGAGGTCCCGTCCGCAGCGCTGTCCGCCCGCGAGATCCTGCAGGTCGTCGACTTCATCTCGATCGGCACCAACGACCTGGCGCAGTACGTCTTCGCCGCCGACCGCCAGCTCGGTGGCGTGGCCGCGTTGAACGACCCGTGGCAGCCGGCGTTGTTGCGCCTGATCGCCCAGGTCGGCGATGCGGCGACGGCGGCAGGCAAGCCGATCGGCGTCTGCGGCGAGGCGGCGGCCGACCCGTTGCTCGCGTGCGTGCTCATCGGCATGGGCGTGACGTCGCTGTCGATGAACCACACGGCTCTCGCCGATGTCGGCGCGAAGCTCGCCACGTCCAGCATGGACATCTGCCAGCTCGCGGCCCGTGGCGCGTTGGCGGCGGGCGACCCGGCGACGGCGAAGCTAGCGGCTCGCGCCCCGCACTAGTCCCAAGAATGCCGACCACGCGTCTGCCGACACCGGCAGGTGCGTGGTCGGTGCCTTGCTGTCCCGGACGCCGATGCCACGGCCAACCTCGACGCAGTCGTTCGAGTTGATGCTGTAGCTGCTCTTGCGCCAGACGGACATGCGGAACATCTCCTCAGATCAGGATGCTGGTGATCAGCTCCTTCGAGTGTTCCGCATCCAACGCCTGCTGGTCGATCAGTTTCAGCAGGTCGGCGTAGACGGCAAGGGACGCCTTGTCTTCGAGGAAGAGGCAGGAGTTCTCGCCTTCGAGGTAGACAGCAGGCTCGAACTTCTCGTACTCGAGCTGCATGAACGAGCCGGAAACCCCAGCGTGTGCACCGATTGCGGTCGGCATCACCCGTACCTCGATGTAGGAACGTTGTGCCATCGCCAGGATGTGGAGCAGCTGGTCTTTCATCACGTCCGGCGATCCGACCGGAAGCCGCAACGCCTGCTCGTGGATGTAGAACACGAACTCCCGGCTCCAGTGGAAGAGTTCGCGGCGCGCCAGCTTGGCGGCGATCACCTCCTCGTAGTCGACCGACTTGTTGCGCACCGCCCCCTGAACGAGGCCTCGCATGTAGTCGGCGGTCTGGAGGCGGCCGGGGACCAGGTTCATCGACCAGACCACGATCTTGTTGGCGAGACGTTCCTGTTCCATGAGACTGCGCATGGAATGAGGGATTTGGAGATACCCGTTCTCGCGTGACTCGTTGTAGAGCTTGATCAGGTGACGGGCCTCGTCCGGCTTGACGCGGCAGAACCCGAGCAGCATGGCCAGCTCGGCCTCGGTGACGCCACCCTTTCCCCGCACCAGGTCGGAGAGCTTGGCTTCTTGCCAGCCGAGTGCTTCGGCGATCTGGCGGTGGGTCATCCGGGTCTGCTCGATGGCGCGGCGGAGGCCCTCGCCGAACTCCCGTCCCACCACGCTGGAAATTCGTCGTGGCATGGCGATGAAGCTAGGAGTGCGGGTCCCCTTCGCTCCATCGTTTCCGCCCGAATTTCCCTGAAGGAAGTAGTTTTTGGAGGCCGCACAAGTTTTACTTTTGTGCCACTGAGTGCAGTTCTCCGAGGACAACCTGGATCAACGGGTGGTCTTCTGTCCCACGCCGTACAGCCGCAACGACGCGTCTGAGTGGCGCCACGCCATCGACTGGTACGCCACGAACGGCGTTGCGTGGCGCCAGTGCGACTCCAGCGCCGGCCGTGACGAGTGCCTGGATGGCGCGGAAGTCGTCAGAGGTGTGCCGGATCCGTGGCGCGAACCCGGCCTGCGCACACGCCATCTCGACCACGTCGCGCAACGGGTTCCCCGGCAGCGTCACGACCCAGTCCTCGTCGGCCAGCGCGGCCAGGTCGACCGGCCCGCCCGCCAACGCGTGCCCCGGTGGCAGCACCACGTCGAAAGGCTCGGCGTAGAGCGGAAACGCGGTGAATCGGTCCGTCGACCGGTGCTCCTCGGTGATCGCCACGTCGATCTCACCGTCCAGCAGCAGCCGCACGCTCTCGTGCCCCTCGGCGTCCCGCACGGACAGCTCGATCGACCGGTCCCGCAACGCTTTGAGCGCCGGCGCCACCACCTGCGTGATCGCCGACGCGAACGCAGCCACCGCGACCCGTCCCGCAGTGCCGGCGGTGAGAGCGTCCAAAGTGGCCTGTGCGCGTTCCAGTTCTGCGGCAACGACATTGGCGTGCGCGACGAGCAGTTCACCCGCAGGAGTGAGCGACACCCGTCGTCCTTTTCGGAGCAGCAGCGGGTGGCCTGCCTCCGACTCCAGCGCCGCAAGCTGCTGCGACACTGCTGACGGCGTGAGGTGCAGCGCGGCGGCCGCGGCGGTCACCGTGCCGTGGTCGGCCAACGCGCGCAACACGCGGAGCCGTCGTGGGTCGATCACCCGCTCATGATGAGGGTTCACGCGCCACAACAGCCATGCGACGCAGCTCTGCCGCGGCGGCCCACATCGCCTGCCGGGCGTGCCGGTCGCAGGCCAGGAACGAAGCGAACCCGTGCACCAACCCGTCGCGGTGCAGGTGGACCACCTCGACCCCGGCGGCCCTCAGCTCGTCGGCGTACTCGGTGCCCTCGTCCCGGAACACGTCGAATCCCGCCGTGACCACGCAGGTCGGTGGCAGGCCGCGAAAATCGGGAGCGCGCAACGGCGAGGCGTACGGCTCGAGCAACCGCGTGAGGTCTGCTGTGTAGCAGGACCGGTACCAGTCGACGACCTCGAGGTTGAGGAAGTACCCGCTGCCGAAGAGTTGCCGCGACCGGTGCTCGCTCAGCCCGTCGACGGCGGGGTAGAGCAGCAGGGTGAAGGCCGGCTTCGGCCCGGCTTCGTCGACACACCGCTGTGCCACCACGGCGGCGAGCGCTCCACCCGCGCTGTCGCCGCCCACCCCCACCACGCCACCGCCGAAGCGCTCTGCGTTGGAGACGACGTGCTGGAACGCCGCGTAGGCGTCCTCGACTCCGGCCGGATACGGGTGTTCCGGGGCGAGGGCGTACTCGACCGACACGATCCGCACGCCGCTGTGCCGGCTGAGAAAGCGGCAGATCCCGTCGTGGCTGGCCACGCTGCCGAGCACGAACCCGCCGCCGTGGAAGAAGACCAGCAGGGGCAGCGGGCCGGACGCGCCAGGAGGGCTGTACACCCGCGCCGGAACCGGGCCGCGCGCGCCGGCCACGAAGGTGTCTTGCACCTGCACGTCCGGCGCGACACCGGCGAGCAGCACGGACGACACGATGTCGAAGTCCCTGCGGACCGCCACCAGGTCGGGAACCACGTTGGGGGCGGCTCGCGGCACGGCCCGCTCCAGCGTGATCAACAGCTGCGCGGTGGGACTCAGCTGTGCGCCCTCGACTCGGACCGGCGCACCGACGAGCGCGCGGATCACCCGGTCGGGCAGGCGCAACGCGGCCGCGACCCCGAGGGTGGCCATGCGCAGGGCCACCCGCTGCCGTGAACTCCTGGACACCGGCCGATCGTTCCCCGCCCGCGTGACCAGGTGTGTCCATCTTCGAACGTTTGCGGAACGATTTCCGCGTACCTCGGATTGCTCGTCTCAGCGGGCAACGATCGGGGACTCCACTTCGCCGTTCACGGGGACGTTCTGCGGCACGATCGGGTCGATGGTCGTCCTGTCCAGCAGGAGGTACTCCGCCTCGGCGACGGGTGTGTACCCGGGCAGGCCGTGCTGGGGCGTGGTGATCAAATCCAGTTTTCTGGACGGCAGGCCGGTTTCCGGGTTGACGATGAAATGGGTCTCCACGTCGGAGAACTGGAACCTGGGCGGCGCCGCGACCGCCACGCCGACGCCGGTGCTGCCGTTGCGCAGTGGCGCCTGGTCGAGGAAGCGGACCCCGTCGATCGTCTTGAGCAGCTCGAACAACGCTCGTCGCTGGTCGTCGCTCACGTTCGCAGCCATCAGTTCCATCGCGAGTGATGCGGTCCGGTACGCGTCCTTGCCGCCGACGAGGTTCTCCAGCGTCTTCTTCAGCTCCACCGGGTCCTTAGACAGCGAGTGGAGCGAGTCGAGGCGCACGTTGCTGTGCAGGGACATCTGGAACCCGGACACAGCCGTCTTCAGCACGGCAGGTTTCATCGGTCCGACGCGCACCGAATGGTTCCCACCGACCTGGGGTGCCCTCGTCGGCTTGCCCGCCAGCTCCCACCTGGCCTCGTCCTCCCGCGAGTAGGGCTCCACCTCGCCGTCCTTCTGGATGACCGAGATCTCGGTGTCGGCGGTCAGCCACCGGTCGGTCGTCGAGCGGAACTCCACGAGGTACGGGTTCGCGGGATCGCCGACGACCATCAGCGACCAATGCCGCGTCAGCGCGTGCCACCACTGCGGAGGCGCGGCGGGCTGGACCGGCTTGGTGGGGTGCGGCAACAGGACGACCACGAGCGCGATCACCGCGGCCGCGACCAGCAAGGGAGCGAACCGCTTGACGAGCTGCGACCCGGCGACCCGGCGCCGTGGCAGCGCGATAATCCGCGCGAGGTCGCGTTCCATCCGGGCGGGATCGACCTCGGGCGTTGGCGGCTTGGCCGCAGCCAGGTCTTTCAGGAGGTCTTCCATGACTCCCTCGCACGGTCGTAGTTCGGTGTCGAGAGAGCGGCGCGCAACCGTCGTCGGGCGCGGTGCAGCCGCACGAAGAACGTCGCCGTCGTGCAGCCGAGCACCTGTGCGGCCTCCGCTGCCGGCAGCCCGTGCCACGCGACGAGTGTGAGCACCTCCTGGTCCGCGTCGGACAGGCTGGCCAACGCGGACCGAATCTCCACGACGCGCACGAAGTCGTCGGTCACCGGCACGTCGTCGATCTCGTCGTGCCACTTCTGCCGGCGCGCGGCGAGCACGAGGTTGCGGGCGATGCCGAGCAGCCACGGCAGGGCGTTCGACGGCATCTGGTCGAGCTTGCGCCAGGCGATCGTGAAGGTCTCGCTGGTGATGTCCTCCGCCCGCTGCGCACCCGCGTGGCTCGCGGCATAGGCGAGCACACGCGGGTAGCACTCGCGGTAGACAGCCGAGAAGTCCTCCACGATCGCCCCCTCCCTCTGCACGAGGTAGTGCGCCGACCGCTTCGATTCTTACCGCAGAGTGATGTGGGTCACAGGCAGTTCAACCGGTCCTGGTGAGCGACAGGGTCTGGTCGCCCTTGTCGCCGCTCACGGTGAGGTCGATCCGCTGGCCGCTGACTTTCGCCTTCATCGCGCCGCACGGGCCAGAGGTGCTGCTCAGCGCGAGGTGGTCGCCGCTCGCCTCGACCGCGCCGCCGCAGCTGATGTCCATCTGCGGCATCTGCACGTCGCGAGCTGGTAGCCGGCGAAGCCACCACCCCGATCACGGCGACGGCCAGGACGATGCCGCCGACGCCCTTCAGGTTGAAGGTGTTCCTGGTGTTCTTCCGGACGCTCTGCTGGATGACGGCGTTGTCGCCGAACGTGCCGCCGCCGACGTTGTACGCAGGGCTGTCGTTGCCCTGCGTACAACTGCCGTAGCGCGGGTCTGGTTGCTTGGCCATGTAGGGGAGGTCCTGTCCGGCGGCCTCACCGATACACGTCTTCACCCGATCGCTTGACTACATCCGCCCGCGTGCAGCAACGAAGGCGTCGACCGCCCGGTTCACGTCGTCCAACGAGTGCGCGGCCGACATCTGCGTGCGGATCCGCGCCTTGCCGTGCGGCACCACCGGGTACGAGAAGCCGATCACGTAGATGCCCTGCTCCAGCAGCAGGTCGGCCAGCCGTGCCGCCTCGGCCGCGTCGCCGATCATCACCGGGATGATCGGGTGCTCGCCGGGCAGCAGGTCGAAGCCCTCCTCGGTCATCCGCCGGCGGAACAGCTCGGTGTTCTCCCTGAGGCGGGTGAGCAGCTCGGACGAGCTCGACAGCAGGTCCAGCGTGGCGATCGCGGCGGCGGTGATCGACGGCGCGAGCGAGTTCGAGAACAGGTACGGCCGCGAGCGCTGGCGCAGCAGTTCGATGATCTCCGCGCGCCCGGACGTGTAGCCGCCGGACGCACCGCCGAGCGCCTTGCCGAGCGTGCCGGTGACGATGTCGACCCGGTCCTGCACGCCGAAGAGCTCCGGCGTGCCGCGGCCGGTCGGTCCGGTGAAGCCGACGGCGTGCGAGTCGTCGACCATGACCAGCGCGTTGTACCGCTCGGCCAGGTCGCAGATCTCGTCCAGCGGCGCGAGGTAGCCGTCCATGGAGAACACGCCGTCGGTCGCGATCAGCCGGTAGCGCGCGTCGGCCGCGTCCTTGAGCTGGCGCTCGAGGTCGTCCATGTCGCGGTTCTTGTACCGGAACCTGCGCGCTTTGCTGAGCCGCACGCCGTCGATGATCGACGCGTGGTTCAGCTCATCGGAGATGATCGCGTCCTCGGCGCCGAGCAGCGTCTCGAACAGACCGCCGTTCGCGTCGAAGCACGAGCTGTACAGGATCGTGTCGTCGGTGCCGAGGAACTCGCTGAGCTTGCGCTCCAGTTCCTTGTGCGGCTCCTGGGTGCCGCAGATGAACCGCACCGAGGCCATGCCGAAGCCCCAGTCGTCCAGGGCTTGCTTGGCGGCCTCGATCAGCCGCGGGTGGTCGGCGAGCCCGAGGTAGTTGTTGGCGCAGAAGTTCAGGACCTCGTCGCCCTGGCCGACCCGCACGGCGGCGTTCTGCGGGGTGCTGATGACACGCTCGGACTTGTAGAGCCCGGCCTCCCGGATCTCCTCGATCGTCTTGCGGAGGTCGTTCTTCAGCTCGCCGTACATCAGGCTCCCGTCCAGTCGAGGATGACCTTGCCGCACTTGCCTTCACGCGCGGTGGCAAAGGCCTCCGCGTGCTGCGTGTGGTCGTACCGGTGCGTGATGACCGGCGCGAGGTCGAGCCCGCGCTGCAACAGCACCGTCATCGAGTACCACGTCTCGAACATCTCGCGGCCGTAAATCCCCTTGATGTGCAGCATCTTCAACACGACGCTGCTCCAGTCGACGGGGAACTCCTCCGCGGGCAGCCCCAGCATCGCGATGCGACCGCCGTGCGCCATGTTCGCGATCATGCTCTGCAACGCAGACGGCTTCCCCGACATCTCCATGCCGACGTCGAAGCCCTCGGCCATGCCGAGCTCGTGCTGGGCTTCCTCGATGGTTTTGTGAGCCACGTTCACCGCGAGGTCGACGCCGACCTTGCTCGCCAGGTCCAGCCGGTGCTCGGACACGTCGGTGATCACGACGTTGCGGGCCCCCGCGTGCTTGGCCACCGCGGCCGCCATGATCCCGATCGGCCCGGCCCCCGTGATGATCACGTCCTCGCCGATCACCGGAAAGCTCAACGCGGTGTGCACGGCGTTGCCGAAGGGATCGAAGATCGCGGCCACGTCCAGGTCGACCGGCGTCCGGTGCACCCACGCGTTCTGCTCGGGCAACACGACGTACTGCGCGAACGCCCCGTTGGAGTGCACGCCCAGACCGCGCGTGTTCGCACAGAGGTGCCGCCGCCCCGCCTTGCAGTTGCGGCACGTCCCACACACGAGGTGCCCCTCGCCGCTGACCAGGTCGCCCACCTTGACGCCGGTGACGGAGGCGCCAGTCTCCACGACCTCGCCGACGAACTCGTGCCCGAGCGTGAGCGGCGCCTTGATGTTTTGGGCCGCCCAGTCGTCCCACGATTCGATGTGCAGGTCGGTGCCGCAGATACCCGTGCGCAACACCCTGACCAGCACGTCCGTCGGACCCGGCGTCGGGTCGGGGACGTCGGTCAGTTCGAGGCCAGGCCCAGCGGCGACCTTGACGAGAGCCTTCATGCGGGAAGTCTCACCCTTTGCTGCTTGTGCAGTCCATCAGGACTTTCTGAAGCTCTTGTGCAGCTCAGCTTCAAAGGCGATGTTGCGCACCATGCCGCCGAACACCACCCCGTGAAACGGCCAGACCACCGCCCAGTAGAGGTGTCCCGCGAGCCCTTTGGGCACGAACACGGCGCGTTGGCGGTAAGTGGACCCGTGTCCTCCGCTGCCCGCCACTCGAAGCTCCAACCACGCCTTGCCGGGCACCTTCATCTCCGCGCGAAGCCTGAGCAGGCTGCCGCGTTCGACCTCCTCGACCCGCCAGAAGTCGAGCGCCTCACCCACGTGCAACCGGTGCGGATCCCTGCGGCCCCTGCGGAGACCAACTCCCCCGACGAGCCGGTCGAGCCATCCTCTGATCGCCCAGGCCAGCGGAAACGAGTACCAGCCACGTTCGCCGCCAATGCCCTCGACGACCTCCCACAGCCGTTCCGGAGTGGCCTGCGTGTGGCGTTCGCGCTCGTCCGTGTAGACCGAACCGCCCGACCAGTCGGGGTCGGTCGGGAGAGGTTCGCTCGGGACACCAGGGGTGGAGGCTCCCGACCAGCGGGTCTCGACGTCGGCGTCGCGGATCTTGGCCAGCGCGAGCTCGACCGCCCTGTCGTAGCCGACGTTCTCACCAGGAAGCAGCACGCGGATGTCGTTCTCGCGGCACACCACCTCGTGCACCAGCGACTCGATCAACGGCCGCGCGATCGACCGGGGCACGGGCGTGACCAGGTTGACCCAGTGCGACGACAGTGCCGGCGTCAGCACGGGCACCGGGAGGACGCGGCGCTTGGGCAGCCCGGCCACCCGCGCGTACCGCAGCATCATCTCCAGGTACGTGAGCACGTCCGGCCCGCCGATGTCGAATGTCCGGTTCGCGTCCAGCGTCGTCGCCTCGACCAGGTACCGCAGCACGTCCCGCACCGCGATCGGCTGGATCCGGTTGTGCACCCACCGCGGCGTGACCATGACCGGCAACCGCTCGGTCAGGTAGCGCAGCATCTCGAACGACGCCGACCCGGACCCGATGATCACCGCCGCCTGCAGCACCACGGCCGGTACCGACGAGCGCAGGAAGACCTCCCCGACCTCCTTGCGGGAGGCCAGGTGCGGCGACAGCGGGCCGGCCGGATGCAGTCCGCCCAGGTAGACGATCCGCCGCACACCCGCACGTGAGGCGGCCCTGGCGGTGTTCGTGGCGGCCGCGCGATCGGCATCCGCGAAGTCCGAAGAGCGCAACGAGTGCACCAGGTAGTGGACGACCTCTACGTCCTGCATCGCCTCGGAAACGTCACCCAGCACGTCCCCGCGCACTATCTCGACGTCGGCGGCCCACGGAACGTCCCGCAGCTTCGACGGCGACCGCACCAGGCACCGCACCTCATACCCCGCCGCCAGCAGCCTGGGCACGAGCCGTCCGCCGAGGTACCCGGTCGCACCGGTCACGAGACACCGCATGCCTCGATCCTGCGCGCCGAGACGAAGACCCGCAGTTCAGCGGCCGCGCTTGATCAGCACCGACCCGCCGCGCACGTACCCGCGCACCTGGAAGTGCGGGTTGCCGATCCCGTTGCGCACCTTGTCCTTGATCTCGCCTGCCTGGATCTCGACGCCGTCGATGTTCACCGACGCGGTGGGCGGCAGCACGAGCTTCACCGAGCCGACCGACACGTCCAGCTCGATGTCGACCCGCGGCGGCACGTCGGCCTGGGTGAAGTCGAGGTTCGTCGAGCCCAGCGTGTTGTGGATGACGAGCTCGTTCGGCACGACCCAGTGGCCCTTGCGGACGGTGGTGCCGAAGGAGTTGCGCAGTTCGGTGCGGGAGCGAGCCAGCTCGTTGTTGACCATGCCGGGCAGGTCGACCAGCACCGCGTTCAGGTCGGCGCGGGTCACCGCGGCCAGTGCCGTGTCGGTGCGGGTGGTGAACTCGTCGAGCGTGATCATGCCGCGGCCCACCGCCTTGTTCAGCAAGCTGACCACGTGCTCACGCTCGGGGTCGGACACGCGTAACTCTCTGGGGTCGGTCATCTCTCTGCCTCCGGTTCGCTGTCGAGACCGTGCTCGATGGCATAACGCGCCAGCTCCACCCGGTTGTGCAGTTGCAATTTCCGCAAAGTCGACTGGACGTGGTTCTCGACCGTGCGGTGGGAGATCACCAGGCGGTTGGCGATCTGGCGTGCGGTGAGGCCCTTGGCCACCAGCCGGAGCACCTCGGTCTCCCGTTCGGTGAGCTCCGGCTTGTCCTTGGAGTCGTCCGGCGCGGCGGCCATGCGCCGGTACTCGCCCAGCACCAGGCCCGCGAGGCCGGCAGTGAACACGGCGTCGCCGGCCGCGGTCCGCGACACGGCTTCGACCAGCTCGTCCGCGGACGCCGACTTCACCAGGTAGCCCGACGCGCCCGCCTTCACGGCCTGCAGCACGTCGTCGTGCTCGCCGGAGGCCGACAGCACCAGCACGCGCGTCTCCGGCAGCTCGCCGGTGATCATCAGGGTGGCGTCGACACCGGACAGCTCGCCCAGGTTGAGGTCCATCAGCACCACGTTCGGCCGCACCGCCTTCGCGATGCGCACGGCCGACGCGGCGTCGCCGGCGGTCGCCACGATCTCGAAGCCGCGCTCCGCCAGGTCGCGTGCCACGCCTTCGCGCCACATCGGGTGGTCGTCCACGACCATCACCGAGACCGTCATCTTGCCGCCCCCTTCCTGAACACCCGAACCTCCCATTCCGTGCCCTCCCCCGGCCCGGTCTGGAGCTCCAGCGTGCCGCCCAGCGATTCCACCCGGCCTTTGATCGACTTCTCGATGCCCATCCTGCCCTCTCGGGCGGCGGACGCGATCCGGCCTTCCGGGATGCCTGGACCATCGTCCCTGACGCTCAGCACGATTTCCTCCCCGAGGTCTTCGAGGAGCACCCAGGCCCGCGCGTCCTCACCGGCGTGCTTGTCCACGTTGGACAGTGCTTCGCGGACCAACGAGTGGAGCTCGACGGCCGTGCCCGCCGTGAGCATGACCTGGGTGGCCGGAGTCGACACCTGGATCCGCGGCGTGGCCAGTAACTGCAGGCCCGGCCGCAGGTCGATCTCTCCGTCCACAGTGGAGTCGGGCGCGGCGGCCACCAGGTTCCGCAGGGCGACCTCCTGCTCGCCGGCGAGCATGGCCAGTTCCGCTGCCTCGCCACCGACCTCGAGCCCGCGTTTGCGCACGCGGGCGAGGACCTGCAGGACGCTGTCGTGGATCGAGCGCGCGAGCCGTTCCCGTTCCGCCGTCGCCGCTTCCGTGCGCTGCGCCTGGGCGAGCAGTACCGCGGAACGCCGTGCCGTCGCCGACGCCATGCCGACGACCATGCCCGCACCGGCCAGCAGCACCACGTCGCGCAGCAGGTCGAGACCCGGCAGTCCCTTGGACAGGTAGGTGAAGAGGCCGACCGTCAGCCCGCCCGCGAAGCCGGCGAACGACCCGCCGAGCGCGCCCAGCGCGACCGCGGGAACGCACGCCCAGATCGTGGTGATCAGCGGAACGTTCAGCATCAGCAGCTGGTGGTCGGACATGATCAGCGGCGACAGCAACATGAGGCCGCAGGTGAAGGCCAGGTCGACGAGCACCAACGGCCAGCGCCTGCCCCACGTAGTGCTGTAGGCGCGACTCGTGAAGACGGACCACAGCGCCATCACCCCGAGCGTGGTCCACGCGAGCCACGGCCGGATGTAACCGGATTGGTTCGCGATCACGTTGGCCGCCGCGAAGAGAAATGTGACTATGCGTAGCGCGATCACCCCGCGCCACAGCGGCGTGGCCGGGTCGTCGATCACCTTCGTCACACGTTCGGCAGGCAGTTTGGGCACGCTGTGCTCCTTTCGGCCACCATCCTGCCGCGTGAACGTGCGCTGGCTAACCCCCAGGTGGCCGTCTTCTGCCGAACGGAGGAATGTGCGACGCTCTCCGGGTTCAGGTGGGGAGGGCATACAGGTGCGCGACTGGCCGGTGTGGACACTGCGGCGGCCCGCGCTCTGCTACTGGCTGTTCATCGACGCGATCGCGCTGGCCACGGTCACTTCGGTGATCATCTGCACGCCCACCCCGTCACCCTCCGAGATCGCCAGGTTCGCCGCCATCGCGGGCACCGCCGGCGCGGTGATCATCGGCAGCTCGATCTACAGCCACCGCCTGGGCGAGACCGAGCGCAACCCGTGGGCCGCCCACCTCTCCTACCTGACGGCCGGCATCCTCGCCCTGCCGCCGAACCTACTGGTGCTGCTGCTCTTCGGCCCTGCCCTGCACTGCCTGCTGGCGCAACGCCCGGAGACCTACCGCTGGATGTTCACCCTGAGCGCCACCGCGCTCTCCGTCTTCGCGACCCGCTACCTGCTGGGCTGGTCGGACCCGCACGCCAGCCTCCTGATCATGATCCTCGGCGCGACCGTGCTGCTGACCATGCGCGCCGCCCTGATCGCGGTCGGGCTGAAACTCCGCCGCCCCTCGGCCACCTTCGACGAGAACGTCGGCGAACCCATCGACGTGATCCTCGGCATCGTGGCGGTGTCGATCGGCGGCCTGATGGGCTGCGTCGCGGAGTCCAACGCAGTGCACGCCCTGATCGCCGGCCCGTCCCTGCTCCTGCTCGAACGCGCGGCCCAGCTCCCGCAGTGGCGCCGCTCTGCCCAGCGCGACGCCAAGACCGGCCTGGCCAACGCCGTGCACTGGGACAGCCGCGCACGTTACGAGCTCACCAAGGGCTCCGGCCGCACCCGCCCGATGGCCGTGATGCTGCTCGACCTCGACCACTTCAAGAAGGTCAACGACGAGGTGGGCCACCTGGCCGGTGACGCCGCCCTCGCCGCGATCTCGTTGCTGCTCCGCGCCACCGTGCGCCGAGGTGATCTCGTGGGACGGTTCGGCGGCGAGGAGTTCGTCGTGCTGCTGCCAGAAGCCACGCCCGACGAGGCCGAGTCGGTCGCCGAACGGGTCCGCAAGGCCGTGGCCGCGTTGCGGGTCCCGACGATGGCCACCGACGGGAAGCCGCACGAGCTGCGCGGGCTGACCGTGTCCATCGGCGTGGCGACCACGACGAGGTTCGGCTACGAGCTGCCGGACCTGTTGGTGGCGGCCGACGCAGCGCTGCTGGCGGCGAAGGCGTACGGCCGCAACCTCGTCTCGATGGCCTAGAGGTCCTAGAGGTCCTAGAGGTCCTTGACCCGCTCGCCCTTGTCGTCCTTCGGTGCCGTGTCCTGCGGATCCAGCACGTCGACCTGCTCCGGGTCCTCCTCGGCGTCCGAATCGGACACCAGCGACCGGATCCCGGAGTTCAGCACCGCCAGCAACGGCACCGCCAGCAACGCCCCGGCGATCCCGCCCACGACCAGGCCGCCGGCGATGGCGAGCACCACCGCCAACGGGTGCAGCTTCACCGCCCGTCCCAGCAACAGCGGCTGCAGAACGTGCGACTCCAGCTGCATCACGCCGATGAGCACGGCCAACACCACCAGAGCGGCGATCGGTCCGTTGGTCACCAACGCGATCAAGACCGCCACCGCACCGGTGAACACCGCACCGATGATGGGAATGAACGCCCCGAGGAACACCAACGCCGACAGCGGCACCACCAGCGGCACGCCGATGATCGCCAGGCCGATGCCCACACCGACGGCGTCCACCACGGCAACAGCGGCCGTCGCGCGCACATAAGAAACGAGAGAGCCGAACCCGCGACGTCCGGCAACGTCGACACGGGACCGCACGTCGCCAGGCACCGCACGGATCACGAATCGCCAGATCCCGTCACCGTCGTGCAAGAAGAAGATCAGCGTGAACAGCGCCAGCAGCAGCCCGGTCAGCGCCTCACCGACGGTCGCGGCGGTCGTCAGCGCACCGGACGTGATCTCCGCCTGGTTCTCCTTGATCGTCTTCACGATCTCGTTGATGTAGTTCTGCAGCTGCTGGTCCGACAGGTGCGCGGGCCCGTCCTTCAGCCACTTCTGGATCGTGTCGAGCGACGCCGCCACCTGCGTCTGCAGTTCGGGCAGACCGCGGGAGAACTCGGAGATCACGAACGTCAGCACGCCGCCGAGCACACCGATGCCGAGGATCATCATCACGGTCGTCGCCACGCCGCGCGGCACCCGCCACTCGACGAGCTTCGCCACGCCGGGCGACAGCAGGGCGGCGAGCAGCAGCGCGATTGCGACGGGGATCACGATCGACGCGAGGAAGCCCAGCACGTACGCGACCACGTACAACGCGGCCACCACAACGACGAACCGCCAGCTCAGCGCGGCACTTACCCGCAGCAGCAGTGGAACGCGGCTGCTGATCTCCGACTCCCGTGCGCTCACGTGCCTCACGTTAACCGTTCGAACGCTCGCCAAGCCGGAACCTCATTAGGGATGATCCGTTCGTCAGGGGAGGACGATTTGATCAAGCCGGAAGACTTGACCGAGGTCGAACGCCAGGTCGCCGGGGCCTACGCGGGCGGCACCGAGATCGACCTGACCGGTCAGAGCGTCCGCGGTGAGGTGCTCACCGGGTTGCTGACCGGCATGTACCGCGTGCCGCGCAAGGGATTGCCCGCGCTGCGGCTGCGAAACGCACGGGTCACCGGCAAGTTCGAGCTCGAAGGCACCCGCGTCACGCGCGTCATCGACCTCACCCACTGCGCCTTCGAGGAACCGCTCGACCTCCGCATGGCCCGGCTGATCGGCCTGCGGCTGCGCGGCACCCGCGTGCCCGGCATCCAGGGTCGCAACCTCCGCGTCTTCAGCGACCTCGTCCTGGAGGCGGGCTTCACCTGCACCGGCACGGTCGACCTCACCGACGCCGCGGTCGACGGCACGTTGCGACTCGCCGGCGCCGTGCTCAGGTCCGACACGGACCACGCGTTGCTCGGCGCGCGGCTGCGGGTCAGCGGATCCGTGCAGGCCATCGCGTTGCGCGCCAACGGCGAGGTGCGGCTGCGGGGCGCGGCGATCGGCGGCAGCGTCCACCTCGGCGGCGCGCGGCTGATCAACACCGGCCGGGACGCGCTGGAGGCGTCCGGCATCGTGGTCGCGGGCAACGTCTTCTGCAACGCCGAGGGCGGCCGGTTCACCGCGGACGGCCGGGTGCTGCTCGACGGCGCGCGCGTCGGCGGGAACCTCGAGTTCACCGGCGCCCGCCTGCACTCCACCCACCAGATCGACAACCAGGTGCTGGTCCTGCCGCACGGGTCGGCCGACGAGGCGGCGACGCTGGTGGCCGACCGCATCCGGGTCGAGGGCAACCTCGAGCTCGACGACGGCTTCACCAGCACCGGCACGGTCCGGCTGCCCAACGCGAGCATCGGCGGGTACCTCCGGCTCTCGGGCGCGGTCATCGGGCCGCGCGACGTCGCGGAGGAGCTCGCCGGCGACGTCACGAACCGCATCCCGGTCGCACTGCACGCGGACGGCATGCAGGTCCGCGGCGACGTCGAGGCGCGCAGCGCGGTCAACGGCGCGGGCATCCGGTCGCTGCCGTTGCAGACCTACGGCCAGGTGCGGCTGTCGAACGCGCACATCATGGGCAGCGCCAGCATGTCCGGGGTGTCGCTGCACGGGCCCGGCATCGACGTCCTGTTCGCCGACCGCCTCGAGATCGGCGGCACGCTGTTCCTGCGCGACCTCAAGGCCAAGGGCTCGGTCCGCCTGCAGAACGCGAACATCGGCTCCACCCTCGACATGTCCGGCGCCGAGCTGACGTTGCCGAGGCTCCGCGCGAACGGCACGCAGAAGCCGTCACTGGACGCCCGCGCCATCACGATCGGCAAGGACCTCCTGTGCAGCCGCGGGTTCACCGCGGTCGGCGGCGTGCGGATCCGGCTGGGCGAGGTCGGCAAGATGGCGACCTTCAGCGACTCGCACCTCGGCTCGACCGCAGCGGACATCGCGCTCAACGCCTACGGCCTCACCGTCCACCAGTTCCGCCTGCACATCCCCGCCGGCCAGCAGCCCAAGGGCAAGATCGTGCTGAGCAGGCTCAAGGCGGTCTCGGTGACCGACGGGCCGGGGCTGTGGGACGCCGAGGGCGGCGTCGCCGTGGACGACTTCGAGTTCGCCGGCATCACCGCTGATCCCGACGTGCCGGTCGAGACCAGGTTGAAGTGGCTGCTGAAGGTGCAGCCGGACTTCGCGCCGGGACCGTACGAGCAGCTCGCCGCCGTCTACCAGCAGGGCGGCGAGGAGGAACTCGCGCAGAAGGTCCAGCTCGAGAAACAACGGCGGCGCTACTCCGAGCTCGGTCGCGCCGGCCGGGTCTGGGGCGCGGTGCAGCGGTGGACGGTCGGCTACGGCTACCGACCGTGGCTCGCGATCTGCTGGCTCGGCGTGTTCTGGCTGGGCGGCGCGCTCTGGTTCAACTGGCACCCGATGGTCAAGCTCAACAAGGACGAGGACCCGGTGTGGAACGCCTGGCTGCTCTCGCTCGACCTGTTGCTGCCCATCATCGACTTCGGCCACGACGGGAAGTGGCAGTTCACGGGCGCGTCGCAGTGGATTTCCGGGACGCTCGTCGCCGTGGGCTGGGTGTTGGCGTCGACCGCGGCGGCTGGTGCGGCTCGCGTGCTGAAACGGGTTTGATCTTGGGCCTGGCATTTCACACGATGTAGTTAACCGAGCGCTCTGAGCGTGCATTCGGGGCACCGGGACTGGCAGAGTCCCCGGCGTCGACTTGATCACCTTGATCGTCGGCGAATCCCTTGAGTGCCACCGAAGTAGCGAGGTTTCCTGCGTTGTTCTCCGCCGATCAGCGAGCGAAGACGGGAGCGAACGGCTTCCGCCGGTTCGCCACCCGCGCGCTGCTCGCCGTCGGTGGTGCGATCGCGGGTACGGCCGTCGCTTGGGCGCTCAGCACGTCTTCGGCGCACGCGACCGAAGACGTGCAGCAGTTCGACGTCGTCACCAAGATCGTCTCTGTGGACGAGAAGCTGCCGGTCGTCGTACCGGCGGCCGCCGCAGTGCACGAGGTCGACGAAGCGTTGCGCGCCGAGCAGCAGAAGGCTCGCGCCGCTCTGCCGGAGGTGCAGGTTCAGCAGGTGGTCGAGCAGATCACCGAACGGATCCTGCCCCAGGTCGGAAGGTTCGGTCAGTCCCAGGCACCCGCCACCGAGCGGTCCGTGGACGTGACCTACCAGGAGATCCCGGCCCTCACCGAGGCCGCCCAGTCGGCCCCGGTGGCCTCGCAGTTCACCGGCTCGTCCGGTGCATCGTGGACGGACCTGTTGGCGCACAACGACTTCGTTGTGCCCTCCGAGCAGCGCCCGTCCCTGCCCAGCAACCCGTTCCCGAAGCTGCCCGTCCCGGCCCCCGCGCCGGTGCAGTGCACTTCGTGCTCCGACGGTTCTGGCTCTGCGAAGGGCAGCGCGATCGCTGCTCTCGCTGCGTCCGGCAACGCTTACGGCACTGCGGTGACGCGCGCTCTCGCGCCGTCCACCGACGAGGTGACCGTGACGCCGGGCAAGCAGCCCGGTATCAACCCCGACTGATTCCAGCGCGCGGTCCGTGACAGCCCTCTCCCCTGGCTGTCCGGAAGTCGACCGTCGCGCTTTTCTTGCGCTCCTTCCGGTCGATCACCGCGTGCGACTCCCCGGTGATGACGCGCCCTTCCCCAAGCGCGTCCGGCCCCACCCCTAGAGCCCCCGTCGCTTAGACGGGACATTTGGAAGGAGACCCAATGCAGACCTGGGCAAAGCGCGGAATCCAGTCCGCGTTTGTCACTGGTGGTTTGCTGATGCTCGGTACGGGCATCGCTTCTGCCCAGGAGAACGTCAACCCCGACGCAGCGCCGTCGCCTGTTGACGCGGGCGTTTCGGTTCCCGTGCTGGTGGACCAGAACAACCTCGGCACCCCCGTCAAGAACCTGAACGTTCCCAAGATCGACCGCACGATCAGCACGGACCGCGTCACCAGCGCGGTGCCCGTCCGCACGGCCGCTCCGGTCGCGCACCCGCTGATCCGGCAGGCCGCCGAGCGCGTGCAGGGCACCGCCGCGCAGGGCCTGTTCCGCGGCAACACGATCCAGGCGCACGTCGACGCGCCGATCAACATCTGCGGCAACGCGATCGCGGTCCTCGGCAACAGCGAGGCGGCCGGCGACTGCACGCAGGAAACGCACCGTGACGGCACCATCGTCACCAACGGCGCAGGCCAGGCGCTCGCCGGCAACGTCGTCGCCGTCAACCACGTGCTGCCGGTCCAGATCACCGGCAACGCGATCGCGGCCGGCGGCAACGCCGCCACGGCGACGGACGCCAAGCAGGTTTCGACGACCGGCGGCCCCATCACCACCAACGGTGACAAGGGCGCAGCCTCCGGCAACGTCGTGGCCGAGCAGGGCGCGACGCCGGTCCAGCTCACCGGCAACGCCGTGGGTGGGGCAGGCATCGCCGAGTCCTCCTCGACCGCCGACACGTTCGCCTCCTCCGCGGGCGACGTCCGGACGAGCGGCAAGAACGGCTCGCTCACCGGCAACGCCGTGCCGATCCCGCTGGCTCCGCTGTTCGAGGTGAACGGCAACGCCGTCGCCGCCATCGCCAACTCGACCAGCGAGGCGACGCAGAGCGGCACCGCCCTCGCCGGTGGCAAGACCTACACCAACGGCGACCCCGCCACGCTCGCCGGCAACATCGCCGCGCCCGCGCTCGCCGGCCCGATCACGGTCGACGACAACGCGGCCGCAGGTGGTGGCAACGCGACCGCCATCAGCGACACGACCAACGAGTCGACCGCCGGTGGCCAGTACCTGACCAGCGGTTGGGGCTCCACGGGGTCCGGCAACATCGCCGACGCGCCGATCTCGCTGCCCACCGCAGCTGGTGGCAACGGTGCCGCGGTCATCGGCAACGCGCTGACCGAACACAAGAACGACGCGACGTCGACCGCTGGTGGCCCGGGCTTCACCCGCGGCGACAACTCGGTCCTGTCCGGCAACATCGTCGACGCCCCGCCGGCCACGGCCGTGGACGTGTGCGGCAACGGTGCGGCCGGTGGCGGCCAGGCGGCCGGCACCTGCGAGAACGACGTCAAGTCGAGCACCGCGGGCTACCAGGGCACGACCGGCAACGACTCCGTCGTCTCCGGCAACCTGGTGCAGACCCCGGTCGCCGCGCCGATGGAGGCCTACGGCCTGGCCGGTGCGCTCGGCGGCTCCGCTTCGGGTTCGGCGGACGAGACCAAGGACGTTCGTTCCAGTGGTCAGCCGAACACGGTCGACGACCACGGCACGGTCTCGAGCAACGTCGTCACCGCGCCCACCGCGGTTGCCGGGCAGGTCTTCGGCACCACGGCCGGGCTCGTGGGCAACACCAAGTCGGACACGGCCAACGACACGTCGGTCACCGCGGGCCAGGCCCCGAAGGCCTACGGCAAGAAGAGCTCGGTCTCGGGCAACATCGTCCAGGCTCCGACCTCGACGCCGGCCCAGGTCTTCGGCAACGGCGCCACGCTCGTCGGCAACAACTGGTCGTCCGGCGACAACGCCACCGACATGAAGGCGGGCGGCGACGCTCTCACCACCGGTGAGGCGGGCTCGATCGCGGGCAACGTCGTCTCGGCTCCGGTCGCGTCCGGCACCCAGGTCATGGGCTGGTCGGTCGGCGGCGGCAGCAACGTCGACGCCGCGTCCACCAACGACCTCGACTCGGTCGCCGGTGGCGACGTCGACAGCAACGGTGACAAGGGTTCGCTGTCCGGCAACCTGATCGCCGGCCAGGCCACGCCGTTCGTCGCGGTGCCCGGCAACACCGTCTCGGCTGCGGGCATCACCAACTCCGACGCGGTCACCGACACGAACATCATCGCCGGTGGCGACAGCACCACCTCCGGCGAGGACTCCTCGGTCTCCGGCAACCTGCTGCACGTCCCCGCCAACGCCGCTGCCGGCGTGTACGCGGACGCGGTGGCGGTCGCGGGTCAGGCCAACACGGTCACCGACAAGGTGTCGCACACCCAGGCGGGTGGCGACATGGAGACCGAGGGCAACGGCCCGCTGGCCGCCCGCGAGATGACCGTCCCGGTCGAGGCGGCTGCCAAGGTCGCGCGCATCCCCGTCGAGGTCGTCGGCCAGGCGACCACCGCGGGCACGAGCGACGACACGCAGCTCACCGGCGAGGAGCAGGGCACCCTGCGGGCCACCCAGCTCAAGGGCCTCGAGCTGCCCAAGGGCGTGGACAGCCTGCTGAAGGCCGACGAGGTTCCGGCGTTCCACGGCATCGACAAGCTGCCGGTGAACACCCCGCCGAACCCGGCCGACCTGGCTGCGATGGCCGGCCAGCTGCCGACCCCGGAGCTGCCCACCGTCGGCCAGCTGCCGACCGTTGACCAGCTGCCGACCGAGCTGCCGGCTCTCGCGCAGGAGCGCACCGAGCTGCCCGCCGGTCCCGGTGGCGTGGCGAGCGTGACCCCGAACGTCCAGGGCCTGCCCCTGGGCCAGGTGCTCGACGCCGCGAAGGGCCTGCTCCCCGCGCTGCCGACCGAGCGTTCGCTGCCGACCGTGCCGTCGCTGCCCTTCACCGCGCCGGCCCTGCCGGTTCCGGTGCAGCTGCCGGCTCTGCCGACCGAGCGTTCGCTGCCGTCCCTCCCGGCCCTGCCGCTGGTGCCCGCTCTGCCCACCGAGCGTTCGCTGCCCGCGCTGCCGCTGGACGGCCCGGCCTCCATCTCGGGTCTCAACCTGAACCCGACCCAGGGCCTGGCCCCGCAGGCTGAGGAGCGCGAGCTTCCGCAGCTGCCGGTGAACGCCCCGGCGCTCGCCATGATCGACCCGGCCAACCTGTTCCAGACGGTGACCGGCTCGCTGTAACACCCCGCAGGTTGTAACACCCTCCTCCGGTAAGAAGCTGAGCCCCGGCGACACGACGGTGTCGCCGGGGCTCAGTGCTGTCCGGCGGTGGCGAGCACGTCGTCCGGTTCCGCGTCGCCGTCGCTCGTCACCCAGTGGATCAGCGGGCTGTCCCCGACCAGCTGCCTGATCAGCGCAGAGATCGGCGAGCCGTCACCGAAGTCGTGTTCGGCGATGACCGCGAGAACGGTGTCGCGGTAGCGGGCGACGGTGAAGTCCGGCCGCAGGCCCGCCCGCAGTGCGCGGGCCGCGTCCAGCACCGAGTCCGGTGCCGTGATCAGCACCAGGGTCACGAGGGTGCCGCGCGTTCTGGCGCGGATCAGTGACTGCTCCAGGCGGTCGAGCAGCAGTGCGTGTCCGGGCAGGCCCGTGAGCGGGTCGTGCAGCACAGATCGTGTTTAGCCCTTGTCATGCCGGTTGACCAGCATTGCCGCGCCGAATGTGTGAACGTCACCTTCGCTCGCAGCGAAGATCTCTCCGGAGAACTCCGCGCGGGCCGCGGCCACGGCGGCGAACCGGTCGTTGCCGGGCCAGAAGTGGGTCAGCATCAGCCGTCGGGCACCGGCTTGGCGCGCCCACGATCCGGCCGCCGCAGACGTCATCAGCAGGCCAGAGGTGTCGCCGGGCCGGTCGGTGGCCTCGACGATGAACAGGTCGGCGTCCTGGCCCAGCTCAGCCAGCGCTTCCGCCGGACCGGTGTCGCCGGTGTAGGCGAGGACTTTCGTTGCTTCGAGGCGAACACCCGCGTTCGGGACGAAGTGCGGCAGGTCGATGCCGCTCAGTCGAAACGGGCCGACGGTCCACTCGCCCGGCAGCGCGAACACGTCGAAGACCTCGTGCAACGACACGTCCGGCTCCAGGCCCTGCAAGCGGTCGAGCACACCCGGCGGGCAGTACAACGGCAGCCGTCCCTGCCGCCCGTAGTGCCGCATGCGGAACAAGCCGTGCAGGTCAGCGCAGTGATCAGGGTGCTCGTGCGTGATCACCACGGCATCCGGACCGGCGGGCCACAGGTCCAGCAACCGCGGCAACGTGCCGTAGCCCAGGTCGAGCGCGAGCCGGTAGCCGGACTCCTCGACCGCGAAGCCGCTGCACGCCCTGCCCGGTTCCGGGAAGGCGCCGCAACTGCCGAGCACCGTCAGTCGCACGGCTTGCTCAACAGGATTCCGCGCGGCCCGAACCCGGCCCGCGAGTAGAAGGCGACCGCCTCCTCGTTCGTGGCGAAGATGCCGGCGAACAAGATCGAGACTCCGTGCGCGGCGGCGATCTGTTCGGCCTCCGCCACGAGAGCCGCACCGACACCCCGGCCGCGGTGTCCGTCCAGCACCACGGTGTGCACGTCGGCACCACGGCGCGGGATGAGGATCTGGTGGTCGGGCGGCTCGGGCAGCGGCACCACCTCGACCATGCCCACGACCTCGCCGTCGAGCTCGGCGACGGAGATCAACGCGAAGCCGAGCACCTGTTCGAAGTGCCGTCGCACCGCTTCGACGTCCGGGAGGCGGAAGGTGTCCGGGGCGAGCTGGACGTGACGTTCGGCGTTGGCGAGACGCAGCCGGACGAGGGCGGGGATGTCCGCGCGCTCCGCCGGCCTGATCATGCGGACCAACCGCTGTCGGTGCGCAGGCGAGCGTGCATGTGCGCGTCGTGCCAGCCGTCCGCGTGGAGCAGGGCGCTGCGCAGGGTGCCTTCGACCGGGAACCCGAGCTTGGCGGCGACGCGACAGGACGCCGCGTTGGCCGTCGAGTGCTGCAGGACGACTCGGTGCAGGCCGAGGACGTCGAAGGTCCACTTGGTCAGGGAGCGGGCTGCGCGCACGGCGACCCCGTTTCCGCGCGCAGCGGGCAGGACCCAGTACGACAGCTCCGCCGAACCTTCGAACAGCGAGATTGCGCGCAGCCCGACCTGACCGATCGGCTGATCGTCGTCGGTGATCGCCCAGCTGGCGTCCTTCTCGCTGCCCCAGCGCGTCTGCCAGCCCGCGATCCAGGCGAGCGCTTCGTCCAGCGAGTCGATCCGCTTCACGTGCCAGCGCTGGATGGCGGGGCAGTCGAACGCCGTCTGCACCGTCTTGGCATCGCTCTCGCGCCACGGCCGCAGCACCAGGCGATCGTCAACCTCGATGCGCGGTTGCGTCCGGCTCTGCAGCGAACCGGCCGGCCGGGCGGGACTGACGAGGAGAGGCACGCGTTCATGATCGCACTGTGTCCGGGCCGGGTTCCTGAGCAACTTGCTCCCGCCAGTGGATGAGGTTCTCCCGCACGACGACGGTGTCGGGATCGTCCTCACCCAGTTCCCGCACCATCCGGTCCACCGCATCGACTCCAGCACGGGCGCCCACCCCGGTGAGACCGCGCCGGCGTTGCTGCCGACTCGTTGGTGCTTCCGTTGGTGCGCAACATTCTCCGGGAAGAGCTGACCATCACCGAGCGTCAGTCCTGCATGCCGCCGCGGCCCGGCTGCTGACCGAGACGGGCGCACCGATGAGCCTGCACTCAGCCGGACGTGGCACCGCCCGTCCGCAGCTCGCACCGCTGTCAGCAGACGGCTAGGCCTGCGCCAGGTCGGTGAAGCGGCTGTAGTGCAGCTGGTGCGCCACGGTGATGGTGGCGGTCGGACCGGCACGGTGCTTGGCGATGATCAGGTCGGCCTCGCCGGCGCGCGGGTCGTCGCGTTCCCAGGCGTCCGGGCGGTTGATCATGATGACCATGTCGGCGTCCTGCTCGAGCGAGCCGGACTCACGGAGGTCGGAGAGCATCGGCTTCTTGTCGGTGCGCTGTTCCGGGCCGCGGTTCAGCTGGGAGATCGCGATGACCGGGACGTGGAGCTCCTTGGCGATCAGCTTCAGGTTTCGCGAGAACTCCGAGACTTCCTGCTGGCGGGACTCGGACTTCTTGCCGGAGCTCATCAGCTGGAGGTAGTCGACGACCACCAGCCTGAGGTCGTGCCGCTGCTTGAGGCGGCGGGCCTTGGCTCGGATCTCCATCATCGTGAGGTTCGGGCTGTCGTCGACGAACAGCGGCGCCTCGCTGATCTCGCTCATCCGGCGGGCGAGGCGGGTCCAGTCGTCGTCGCTCATCCTGCCGCCGCGCATGTCGCCGAGGCGGATGCGGGCCTCGGCGGAGAGCATGCGCATGACGATCTCGGTGCGGCTCATCTCCAGACTGAAGATGGCGCTGGTGAGGCCGTGCTTGATGGAGGCCGAACGGGCGAAGTCGAGGCCCAGCGTCGAGTTGTGGGTCGGGATCATCGTCTCGCCCGCGAGGTACAGGTGGTCGTGGTTGTCGACCTCCACACACCGCACCGGCACGGACGCGACCGGGCGCACCGCCACGATCTCGACCTGGTCGTGCCCGCCCAGGCCGGCGATCAGCTCGTCGACGTCACGGCGCAGGCGCGCGAACCGGCCGTCGATCTGCAACGCGGCCAGCAGCTCTTCGCGCTGCTTGCGGGACGCGCGCAGGTACGTCGCGGGGATGTGCGGGTCGTCGGCCAGGTCGAGGTCCTTGGCCACGCGCAGCTCGTCGTCCGTGAGCTCCAGGTCGCCGAGGCCCGACAGGAACAGGCCCAGCTTGCGCGGCGACAGCGGCAACGAGGCCGTGGGCAGCTCCCACGCCGCCGACATGCGCACGAACATGCGGCACACGCCGACGCGCTCGAACAGCTGCGCCGTCGTGCGGATCGCCCAGAAGCCACCGGTCTCGCTGCACGACTCCGTCAGCCACTGGTGCTCGGCGTCGGCCACGATCACCGTGCCGTCGGAGAACTCGACCTCGAAGCACGGGCGGCCGGCCATCACCTCGGTCGCGGCGACCACGCGCGTCGGACGGCCGTCGGCGCCGATCAGGAGGTCGCCCACGGCGACCGAACCCATCGTGGTCCAGCCGGACGGCGTGGGCAGCGGCGTGTTCAGCGCCAGCGCCTTGCCGACACCGGGACGGGCGGCGACGATGATCATCTGGCCACCGTGCAGGCCGTTCGTCAGCTCGTCGAGGTCGGCGAACCCGGTCGGGATGCCCTGCGAGATGCCGCCGCGCGAAGCGATCGCGTCGATCTCGTCCATCGTCGGCTGGAGCAGGTCCTCCAGCGCCACGTAGTCCTCGGTCGTGCGGCGGTCGGTGACCTCGTAGATCGCCGCCTGCGCGCGGTCGACCACCTCGTCGACGTCCGCGCCCTCTGCACCGTTGTAACCGAGCTGCACGATGCGCGTGCCCGCCTCGACCAGCCGCCGCAGCACGGCCTTCTCGGCCACGATCTCGGCGTAGTAGCCGGCGTTGGCGGCCGTCGGCACCGTCGCGATCAACGTGTGCAGGTACGGCGCGCCACCCACGCGCAGCAGCTCGCCGCGCCGTTCGAGCTCGGCCGAGATGGTGATCGGGTCGGCGGGCTCACCGCGGCCGTAGAGGTCGAGGATGCAGTCGTAGATCGCCTGGTGCGCCGGGCGGTAGAAGTCGTTGGGCGCGAGCGCCTCGATGACGTCCGCGATGGCGTCCTTGGACAGCAGCATGCCGCCCAGCACCGACTGTTCGGCGGCGAGGTCCTGTGGCGGCTGACGCTCGAATCCGGGTTCCGCCATACCCCGGTCGTCCACCAGCGCCACTGCCAAATCACCCCTGCGAAGAGTCGAGAGCCGGTGCCTGCCCCCTAGTTGTACAGCGCGGCACCGACAATTCCGGGTGGCCACGCTGTGCGATGACCATCGCCCGTGCCGCGACGCTAGAGGGCCCCGTCCGGAGCAAGCAAACCAGCGTGTGGATCGTCCTGTGGACAACTGGGGGACAACCTGTGGATGGTTGCGCACAGGGGCGGAAGCGCTGGGGACAACCTGTTGACAACCGGTGGAGTGACAGAAATAACCGCAGCTCAGAGGCTGTGCACAAGTTGTGGAAAAAGTTGTGCGCCACACCCTCGGCGTGTCGCGAAAAACAGCCTCTTCGGCGTGTCGCGAGCCGGGATGGCGCACGGGTTATCCACAGGACGTGGACAGGACGGCGCTGGTCCGAACGAGCGAAAGCGCCACCCACCCGGAGCATTCCGGGAAGGTGGCGCTTCAGCAATCGCAACCAGCGTGAAGTGCCCCCGAGGGGGTCACATCACGCGGTTCGAGTTGCGGGGTCTGCGGGGTCGCCCCCGCAAATGACACCGGAGTAGGGCCAAGGCGAAGCCGCGTCAGCGGCGAGCAGCCTTGGCCCGTCCTGCGGAGCGGGCTCTACTCGGCCGACGTGACAACGAGCGGCAGGGCAACGGTGACCTCCGGGTGGAGGCGAACCGTGACCGAGTGCTTGCCGGTGGTCTTGATGTGACCCGGCAGCTCGATGGCGCGCTTGTCCAGGACGAGGCCGCCCGTGGACTTCTTCACGGCCGCCGCAACGTCGGCGGTCGTGATCGAGCCGAACAACTTGTTGGAGCCGGCCGCAGCCTTCGCGGTCAGCGTCACGCCGCCCAGGCCCTCGAGCTTGGCCTTGAGCTCCTTGGCGTGGTCCAGGTCGCGCACGCGGCGGGTGTCCTGCGCACGCTGGATGACCTGGATCTGCTTCTGCGCACCGCGGGTCGCGACGATCGCGAGGCCGCGCGGGAGCAGGTAGTTGCGGCCGTAGCCGTCCTTGACCTCGACGATGTCGCCGGGCGCGCCAAGGCCGGAAACGTCAGCGGTGAGGATGAGCTTCATCGCAAAAGTTCCCTTCTCTTAGCGAGCGGTCGAGGTGTAGGGCAGCAGGGCCATCTCACGGGCGTTCTTCACGGCAACAGCGACGTCGCGCTGGTGCTGCGAGCAGTTGCCGGTGACGCGGCGGGCACGGATCTTGCCGCGGTCGGAGATGAACTTCCGCAGCAGCGTCGTGTCCTTGTAGTCGATCAGGGACGCGCTCTTGTCCTTGCAGAAGGCGCAGACCTTCTTCTTGGGCTTGCGCACAGGCGGCTTGGCCATGTGTCTCTAACTCCTGGAATACGCAGTGATCAGGTTCTGGATGACCGGTGCAGTCGGTCTAGAAGGGGGGCTCGTCGGCGAAGCCACCGGAGGAGCCGGCCGGCGGGGCGGAACCCCACGGGTCGTCTGCCGGTGCGCCACCGCTACGAGACTGCTGGCCGCCGCCGCCGAAGCCGCCGCCACCGCCGTCTCCACGGCTGACCTTGTTGACCTTCGCAGTCGCGTAGCGCAGCGAGGGGCCGATCTCGTCGACCTCCAGCTCCACCACGGTGCGCTTCTCGCCTTCCTTCGTCTCGAAGGAACGCTGGCGCAGCCGCCCGGTGACGAGCACTCGCGAACCGCGGGTGAGCGACTCGGCCACGTTCTCGGCGACCTGCCGCCACACGTTGCACCGCAGGAACAGCGCTTCGCCGTCCTTCCACTCGCCGGACTGGCGGTCGAAGGTGCGGGGCGTGGAGGCCACCGTGAAGGAGGCCACCGCGGCACCGCTCTGGGTGAAGCGGAGTTCCGGGTCGGCAGTCAGGTTCCCGACCACCGTGATCGTCGTCTCACCAGCCATGTCTTGGGAGCTCCCCTAATCGAGGTTCGTCAGGCCTTGACGGCCGACTTGGCGGGCTCGCGGCGCAGGACCTTCGTCCGGAGCACCGTCTCCTGCAGACCGAGCTGGCGGTCCAGTTCCTTCACCGCGTCAGGCGTCGAGGTCAGGTCGAGCACCGCGTAGATGCCCTCGCTGTTCTTGTTGATCTCGAAGCTCAACCGGCGCTTGCCCCACACCTCGACCTTCTCAACGTTGCCGCCCGTGGTGCGGATGACGTTGAGGAACGTGTCGAGAGACGGCGCGATCGTGCGCTCGTCAAGGCTGGGGTCGAGGATGACCATCACTTCGTAATGACGCATGAGGACCACTCACCTCCTGTGGACTCGCGGCCACGGGCTTTCCGTGGCAGGAGGGTCGTCGCGTCAGCAACTGAAGAAGGTTAACAGAGCGCGTCCGGCGACTACGCAGGGGTGCGGCGGAGCACCCAGGTCCGCACCAGCGCACCCGTCACGCAGGCCAGCAGCAGCACCGCGACCAGCACCGGGGCGCCCACGCCACCGGGACCGCCGAGCCTCGGCAGTGCCGTCGCGCGACCGGCCGCCTGCACCGGGTCGCCGTCGACGCCGTTTCCGTTGGAGGCGCGGGGAACCTGCGAGCCGTACCGCACGCCGGGCGACGGCGAGTAGAGGCCGGGCATCGCGAACGGCAGCGAGCCGTAGGTGAACAGCGGCACGCGGCCGAAGTTCGAACCGAACGAGTAGAGCGCGAAGTCGCGGTTGCCTGCGATGCCCTGCGGCGCTCCCGGTGTGCCGGGAGTCACACCCGGCTGCTGGCCAGGAGGCGTGCCGGGCTGCGGCTGAGGCTGTCCGGCCGGCGGCTTCGGGGCCTGAATCCCGCCGACCGCCTGCTGGGAGGCGTCCGCGACCGCCTTGCTGCCGTCCTGCACGGGTGCCGCGACCTGGTTCACGCCCGTGACGACCACGCCGCAGCCACTGGTCAGCGTCGCGCGCACGGTCTTGTCGAGCGTCCCGAGGATCGGGCCGAGCAACGGCAGCTTCTGCAGCTCCGCCATCACGGCGTTCGCGATCGTGGCACCGCTGATGGTCGTCGTACCGGCCTGCACCGCACCGATCGGAATGGGCTTGAGCTGGGAGAACGCCTGCTTGAACGGCTCGACGAGCGGCGGGCCGAGCAACGGCACGGCGCGCACGAGGTCCGTCACGGGCTGGAGCACTGCGTTCGGACTGAGCGAGACGGGAGTTCCCGGCGTGCCCTGCACGCTCGTGGCACAACTGCCCACGACGATGGGCTCTGCCGCGGTGGCCGGAACCGCGCCCACTGAGGCGGAGACCAGCGCCAGCAGCGTCGCGGCGGTGACGCTCAGCAGTCGCATGTGAACTCCTTTCCTACTCCCTAGTAGTAACGACCGTATGTCCTGTTCGTGACGCAGGCCATCCCCAGTTTTGCCAATTACTCCTATCGGCGGCGGCTGCGGTGGCGTTATGGACTCCGACTACCCTCGTGTTCATGCGCATCGGGGCTCATGTCCGCGACGACGACCCGGTTGACGCCGCGGCCGAACGCGGGGCCGAGGTCGTCCAGTTCTTCCTCTCGGATCCCCAGGGCTGGAAGAAACCCAAACCTCACCCGCAGACGGAGGCCCTGCTCGCCTCCGATCTCGAGGTGTTCATCCACGCCCCGTACATGATCAACATCGCGTCGCTGAACAACAAGATCCGGATTCCGTCCAGGAAGAACGTGATCCAGCACGCGGAGGCCGCCGCGACCGTGGGCGCCAAGGGCCTGATCGTGCACGGCGGGCACGTCACGAAGGGCGAGGACCCGGCGGAGGGCTTCGCGAACTGGCGCAAGTTCTTCGAGCGGCAGGTCGCCGAGGGCGGCTTCGCGGTCCCGATCCTGATCGAGAACACCGCGGGCGGCGACAACGCCATGGCCCGCACCTTCGACTCCCTCAAGCTGCTCTGGGACGCGGTCGGCGAGTTCGGCGCGGGCTTCTGCCTCGACACCTGCCACGCGTTCGCCGCCGGCGAGGACCTGGTCGGCATCGTCGATCGGGTGAAAGCGATCACCGGACGCATCGACCTCGTGCACCTCAACAGCTCGCGCGACGAGTTCGGCTCCTCGCGCGACCGGCACGACAACATCAAGACCGGCACCATCGACGCGGATCAGCTGGTGGCCGTCGCGGCCAGCGCCGGATGCCCCGTCGTCGTCGAGACACCGGACGAGGGCCAGGCCGCCGACATCGCCTACCTGCGCGACCACGCCGGCCGGTGAAATCGGTGCACGAGGTGGTGAGCGTGACGCCCGAACGAGGCGAATCAGGGCGTTTCGTGAACCGCTTCGGCAGGCCCGCCGCTGTCGTCCTCGTGCTGCTGTGCGGGCTCACGCTGCTGCTGGGCTTCATCAACAAGGACCGCTGCACCGGTCCGGCGTTCGACCAGTGGGGCCGCACGGAGCCCGACTACGCGGAGCGCAACAAGCAAGAGGTCTGCTACTCCGACATCCAGCATCTCTGGATCGGGCGCGACGTCGACCGGCACGTCTTCCCGTACGTCGACGGCGCCATCAACGACAAGGGGTACCTCGTCGGCGGCACCGTCGAGTACCCGGTGCTCTCCGGCCTGCTGATCTGGGCCGGCGCGATCTTCGCGCACAACGACGCGGAGTACCTGCTCTTCTCGTCGCTGCTGATGGCGCCGTTCGGCCTGCTCACGGGCTGGTTGCTGGGCAAGCTCGCCCGCTGGCGCGCGCTCCTGTGGGCGATCGGGCCGCCGCTCATCCTCTACGCGTTCCACAACTGGGACCTGCCGGTCGTGCTGTGCTCGGTGGCCGCGGTCTACGTGGTGCACCGCTGGAACCGGCCACTGGTCGAACGCGCGACGGTCGCGTCCGTCCTGCTGGGCCTCGGGTTCGCGTTCAAGGTCTACCCGGCTGCCTTCGTGCTGCCCCTGATGCTCTTCGTGGGCACCGGCGGCTGGCGCGGTCAGGAGCTGCCGGAGGGCAAGAAGATCGACATCCGCGGCGCGGTGCAGGTCGGCCTCGCATCGATCATCACGGTCGTGCTGGTCAACCTGCCGTTCGCGGTCGCCGGCTTCGAAGGCTGGCTCGCGTCGTTCGAGTTCCAGCAGCTGCGCAGGGTCGACATCACCACGAACTCGATCTGGTACTGGGGTCTGCGGCCGTTCATCGGCGACGACGACCTGCAGTCCCTGGTCGGTGTCCTCTCGCCGGTCCTGATCCTGGTCTCGTTCGCGGTCGCCGCGGGCTACGGCCTGCTGCGGTTCCGGCGCGAAGGCACCTACCCGTGGATCGCGGTGTCGGGCGCGATGCTGTGCGGGTTCATGCTGCTGCACAAGGTCCACTCGCCGCAGTACACGCTGTGGCTGGTGCCGTTCCTCGTGCTGCTGCGCGTGCGGCTCATGTGGGCGTTCGCGTACTTCCTGGTCGACCTGGCGATGGGCATCGGGATCTTCCGCTGGTACTGGGCGATCGAGAACGACGGCCCGTACGGGATCTACGACAGCCTCTCCGCTCAGGCCGTGACGATCGGCGTGTGGGGCAGGGCCGCGCTGCTGGTCGCGCTGTTCGTGGTGTTCCTCAACTCGCGTGATGTGACCGAGGACGATCAGCCTCGTCCGAGCGCAGCCGGTGCAACGGCTCGCCCCGTGCAGGCGTGACGATCCGCCGGTCCGGCGCGTCCTCCAGGACGCCCGCCAACGGGTCCTGATCGCCCGCGATGCGCACCAGGTCGCGCTCCGGGTGGTAGATCTCCTTCAGGATGAGCACGCACAGCCCGATGACGGCCGCATCGCGCAGCAGCACGGCGCCGAGGAACCAGTCGATCGGCAGGCCCTTGTTCTCCGTGCCGAGGTAGAAGTACATCCGCGGCACCCACACGAGCGCGTCGACCGTCATCCAGGCGAGCAGCAGCTTCCAGCGCGGCAACGCGAGCACCGCCAGCGGCACCAGCCACAGCGAGTACTGCGGGCTCCACACCTTGTTCGTCAGCAGGAACGCCGCCACGACGAGGAACCCGAGCTGCGCGAGCCGCGGCCGGGTCGGCGCGGACAAAGCCACGTACGCGATACCGGCGCAGCAGGCGAGGAACAGCACCGCGCTCACCGTGTTGAGCACGGTCGGCGGCTGCCCCTGCGTCAGCCCGGGGTCGAAGCCCTGCCAGCCGGTCCACTGCACCAGCACGTTGTAGATCGTGTCCGGGTCGGCGTTGCGCTCGCTGTTGAGGCGGAAGAACTCCTTCCACCCCGTCGCCGAGGCCGGGTTCAACGCGATGGGCGCGTTGACGAGCGCCCACGCCCCGATGGCCGACGCGGTGGTGGTGAGCCCCGCCTTCAACCGGTCAGAACGCCAGCACAGCAGGAGCAGCGGCCCGAGCAGGAACAACGGATAGAGCTTCGCCGCGCCGCCCAGGCCGATCAGCACGCCGGCGAGCGCGGGCTTCTTCCGCGCCCACGCCAGCAGACCGGCCGTGGCGAACGCCGTCGCGATGGTGTCGAAGTTGGTGAACGCGTGGACGATGACCAACGGTGACACCGCGGCGATCGCGGCATCCCACATCCGCCTGCGTGCGATCCGGGCCACCGAGAACACGGTGACGAGCCACGCCACGGCCAGCCAGAACGCCGTGACGTTGAAGTACACGATGACCGTCATCGGCAGGCCGGGCACCAACGCCACGAGCCCTTGCGCCACCCGCGCGTTGATCCACTGGAAGATGCCGGTGACCACGGGGTACTCCATGTACCGGATGTGCTCGGTCGGCTTGCCCTCGTCGTCCTTCCACGACGTGATGTACGGGAAGGAACCGGGCTGGTCGAGCCGTTCCGCGGTGTAGAGCGGCACGGTGTCGGAGTAGCAGAGCGCGGTGAACTGCTTGCTGCCCCGCCAGTCCAGCTGCACCTGGCCCTTGTCGTCGACGTACTGCTGGATGCACGGCGACTTCTGCACCCATCCGGCCAGCAGCGTCAGCACGGCGAGCAGCAGGATCACCCGCAGCGCCGTCCAGAACCAGTGCCTGCCGACCAGAGCGTGCTCGCCGAGCGGACCGCCGAAGGGTCTGCTCAGGGTGCGGGCGAGCGACTCGGTCCAGGTGGGGGCGACCCGCTCCTCGTGCGTGAGCGAGTCGGTGTCCTCTGCTTGAGGCTCGGCAGGGCTGCTGGGCACGTCGCGGATGTTACGGCCAAGACCGTTTCGCCGTGGTCAACATCCCCGACCAAAGCAAAGGACCTGGTGCGATGTGCACCAGGCCCTCGGCTAACGCGGGGTACTAACCTCCCCCGGGATCTCGGATGTCACCCGGTCCCGGTTTCGTCGTGGTCGGCTTCGTGTTGCCCGTCGTCGTGGGGTTGGGGCAGATGAGGCCCGTGCAGGGCTCGTTCGGGTCCGACGTCCTCGTCTGGGTCGGCCTGTTGTCGGTCGGCCTGTTCGGCTCGGAGGCCGGCGGCGCGCTCGACGGCGGCGCGCTCGACTTCTTCGGCGGGTTGTACTGGCCGAGCGGCTTGGCCTTCGGGAACTTCTCCATCTGCGTGCCGGCCAGCGCCTTGTTCATGAACGCCTGCCAGATCTGGCCCGGCACACCGGAACCAAAGATGTTGGCACCGGTCTTGTCTCGGATGGGCAGGTTTCCCTCGTCGCGGCCGACCCACACGGAGACCGAGATGGACGGCGTGTAGCCGACCATCCACGCCTTCGAGTTGAGGCCGGCACCCTGGCCGACGCTCTCCGACAGTTCGTGGGTACCGGTCTTGCCGGCGCACTCTCGGCCACCCGCACAGATGGTCGACCTGGAGTTCTTGGGGATCTCCTTGAGCACGTCGGTGACGTTGTCGGCGATGTCCTCGCTCTTCTTCTGGTCCGGGTCGAACGCCGAGATCGGCTTGTCCACGTGCTGGTAGAGAACGCTGCCGTCCGGGCCGGTGATCTTCAGGATGAAGAACGGCGCGCGGTAGACACCGCGTGCGGCGAACGTCGCGTACGCCGACGCCATGTCGAACGGACGGACCACGGCCTGGTCACCACCGAGCGAGATACCACCGTTCGGGGTGCCGCCGTTCTCACCGACCAGCAGCTTCTTCGGGCCCTGGCCGATGTTGACCTCGTTCGGGATGCCCGCCTGGTGGGCGGCCTTGACCGTCTTCGGCACGCCGACGTCGTTCACGACCATGTCGTAGAACACGGTGTTCAACGACTTGATCATGGCCTCGCGGACCGGGCACTCCTTGCCGCACGAGTTGTCGTTGCTGGAGTTCTTGATCGGGTTCGGGACGCCGGGGAACCTGCGCGGCGACGTGCCGTCGTAGGTCGTGCCGAGACCCTTGCCGTCCTGCAGCGCCGCGACCAGGTCGAACGGCTTGAACGACGAGCCGGGTTCCTGCAGCGTGCCCTTCGCGTAGTCGAAGGAGCCGCGGCCCTCTCTGCCGCCCCAGTAGGCGCGCACCGCGCCCGAGGTCGGGTCGATGGCCGTCAGCGACGTCCTCAACTCCTTCGGCTGCGCGCCCTTGATCATGATCTCGTCCACGGCCTGCTCGGCCGCGTCCTGCATCTTCGGGTCGATCGTCGTCTGGATGGTGACGCCGGTCTTCTGCGCCTGCTCGAACGAGACGCCGGTCTGCTCGGCCTCCAGGGCCTCCTGGACCTGGTCGACGATCAGGCCGCGCGGGCCCTCCAGCGACTTCGGCTGCGTCTCGGCGAACGACTTCGGCTGCGGCCACTGCTGCGCGTCGTAGTAGTCCTGCTTGATCCAGCCCTTCTGGAGCATCTGACCCATGACGTACTTCCACTGCTTCTGCGAGTGCTCCTTGTCCTCGGACCAGGAGGGCGTCTGGATCATCGCGGCGATCAGTGCGGCCTCGGAAGGAGTGAGGTCCTTCATCTCCTTCTTGTAGTACACCTGCGCCGCTGCCTTGAAGCCGTTCGCACCACGACCGAAGTACACCGTGTTGAGGTACGCGGTGAGGATCGCGTTGTGGTCCGACTCGTTGCTCATCTTGAAGGCCTTGACGACCTCGGTGAACTTACGGGTGTAAGTCGCCTCTTCGTTGCCGGTGGCCTTCTTGATGTACTGCTGCGTCAGACCGGAACCACCACCGGTGCCGCTGTTGGTCACCTGGAACCAGACCGCGCGGAGGATGGCCTTGGCGTCGAAGCCGGGGTTGTCGTAGAAGTCCGCGTCCTCCGCAGCCAGCACTGCGTGCTTGACGGTCTCCGGGATCTCCTCGTACGTCAGCATCGTCCGGTTCTCACCGGGCGAGGTGATCTTGGTCATCTCCTGGCCGTCGGAGTACTGCAGCGTGATCGTCTTGTTCTGGCCGGCCGCGATCTGGTCCGGCTTCGGCCATTCGACGAGCGGGTACGCGACGGCGACCGCGATCACCGGACCGAGGATCATCAGACCGAGCGCGACGAACGCACCGATCCGGACGCGCTTCCAGATCTTCTTCTTGCGCAGACGACGCTCCTCCTCTTCGGTGAGCTCCGGCTCGTCGTCGTAGTACTCGTCGTCGTAATCGTCGTCGACGACGCCGCCGGCGAGCAGGAACTCGTCGTCGGGCTCGCGGTGCGTCAGCAGGTCGGGCTCGCGCTGCGTCGGCCGGTTGACCGGAGGCAGCTGCGTGGTCCGCTCCTCACCGGGGCGTGGGGGCACGCCAGGACGGCCGGGGCCGCCCTGCGGGCCACCGGGACGACGCCCACCGGGAGGCGGGGCCATCGGCATGCCGCCGGGAGGCGTCGGGGGACGGCCCCCGGGCCCACCTGGACCACCCTGCGGGCCGCCGGGACCGTTCACCGGGCGGCCAGGGCCGCCCTGCGGTCCACCGGGCGCACCCTGCGGACCGCCTGGTCCGTTCGGGCGGCGTGGGGGCTGCTGCTGTGGGAATCCACCGGGTGGCGTGCCACCCTGGGGAGGGCGCGCGAAACCACCGGGCGGGGTGCCCGGTCGTGGCTGATTCGGGACATCACGTCTCGTGCCGCCGCCGTCCGGGTCGTCCCCGGTCGGCCACTGCGGCTCGCCTCCGCGCTGCCGGTCATCATGCTGGTCGTTCACGTGAAAAGGCCTCCCAGACCGGCGTGCATCAGCACGCGGTTCGGTGGTCGTACTTCGTTCGGAGCAGTGTCACCGGAGCGTCATTCCGCCGCAGTCCTCCGACGTGGCTTTTCCAGCCCACGCTTCCCCAGGACGTATGACTGCACCAGGTGGTTCCAACTGCACGTGCGACAAACTTCAACGACGTACACGGTGAACTCGTCGAAGAGGGTTGCCATCTTCACGAGTTCTTCAGGTGTCCGCGCCGAGCCGGTCGCGTGCTTCAGCTCGTCACCGTAGACCCACGACACGTTCGTGAGCGGTTCCTTCCGGCACACCGGGCATGGCACTTCCGTCGCCGTACCGTGGAACTTCGCAGCTCGCAGCAGGTACGGGGACGCGTCGCAGACCTCCATGGTGCCCGTGCGGCCGGAGTAGACCTCCGCCAGCAGCGCACGCCGCTGCAGCGAGTAGTCCACCACCTGCCGTTGGGTCAACACGTGACCAGAGTACGTGCCGACCGCTTTCCGATGATGGGCCGTTCAGGGCAGCGAGGTCCGGCGCGATATGACGGTGTGCCACATCCCACAGTGAAGAGGGGCGAACGATGTATCGCGGCGATATAATCACCTCACCTATCGGTGCAGGTGCGAGGAGGTGACTCGTGTTCGAGTTCGCGCTGCTCGGCCTGCTGCACGAGGCGCCCATGCACGGCTACGAGCTGCGCAAGCGCTTGCACGACCTGCTCGGAGCGTTTCGCGCGTTCTCCTACGGATCGCTGTACCCAACATTGCGGCGACTCCAACGTGCGGGCCTGATCGTGGAGGAAGGACCGGAGGAACCGGCTCTTTCTTGGGGACGTCGGGCTCGCAAGGTCTACAAGCTGACCCCGGAAGGCAAGGAGCGGTTCGCCGACCTCCTGGCCAACGCGGGCCCGCAGACCTGGGACGACGACTCGTTCGGAGTCCATCTGGCGTTCTTCTCGCGCACGCCGGCCGACATCAGGATGCGCATCCTGGAAGGCCGCCGGCGGTGTGTCGAGGAACGCAGGGAAGGGCTCCGCGAGCGACTCACGCGCACGGGTGAGCAGATCGACCGCTACACCCGTGAGCTGCACAGGCAGGGCCTGGAAAGCACGGAGCGCGAGGTGCGGTGGCTCAACGAGCTCATCGCGCACGAACAGTCCGAGCAGGACGAGTAGTACTCATCGTTGATCAAGGAGGACTCGGCAATGGGCGGAAACCGCCGCACCGTTCGAGTGGCCATCGTCGGGGTTGGCAACTGCGCGGCGTCGTTGGTGCAGGGCGTTCACTACTACCGTGACGCCGACCCGAGCACCCGTGTGCCCGGCCTGATGCACGTGCAGTTCGGTGACTACCACGTGCGCGACGTCGAGTTCGTCGCAGCGTTCGACGTCGACGCCAAGAAGGTCGGTGTCGACCTCGCCGAGGCGATCTTGGCCAGCGAGAACAACACGATCAAGATCGCGGACGTGCCGCCGCTGGGCGTCGTCGTCCAGCGCGGGCACACCTACGACGGTCTCGGTCGCTTCTACCGGGAGACGATCGAGGAGTCCGACTTCGAGCCGGTCGACGTCGTCGCCGCGTTGCGCGAGGCCGAGGTCGACGTGCTGGTCTCGTACCTGCCGGTGGGTTCGGAAGAGGCCGACCGCTTCTACGCGCAGTGCGCCATCGACGCCGGTGTGGCGTTCGTCAACGCGCTGCCGGTCTTCATCGCGTCGGACCCGGAGTGGGCGGAGAAGTTCCGCGCGGCCGGCGTGCCGATCGTCGGTGACGACATCAAGTCCCAGGTCGGCGCCACCATCACGCACCGCGTGCTGGCCAAGCTCTTCGAGGACCGGGGCGTCCAGCTCGACCGCACCATGCAGCTGAACGTGGGCGGCAACATGGACTTCCTGAACATGAAGGAGCTGGAGCGCCTGGAGTCCAAGAAGGTCTCCAAGACCCAGTCCGTGACGTCGCAGCTGTCCCGCGACATCGGCAAGGACAACGTCCACATCGGCCCGTCGGACTACGTGGCGTGGCTCGACGACCGCAAGTGGGCCTACGTCCGCCTGGAGGGCCGCGCGTTCGGCGACGTGCCGCTGAACCTCGAGTACAAGCTCGAGGTCTGGGACTCCCCGAACTCCGCGGGCATCATCATCGACGCGGTCCGCGCGGCGAAGATCGCCCTGGACCGCGGCATCGGCGGCCCGATCCTCTCGGCGTCGTCGTACTTCATGAAGTCACCGCCCGTGCAGTACTCGGACCCCGAGGCCCACGCGGCCGTCGAGGCCTTCATCCGCGGCGAGTGACTTGGTGAAAGGGCCGCCCCGCTGGTCGGGGGCGGCCCTTTCCTCAGCGCTTCGAGAGCCTGAGCTTCTGCCAGCTGCCGTCCGCGGTCCACCCGCCGTCGACCGGCAGCGCCACCCCGTTGATGTACCGCGCGTTGTCGCCGGCCAGGAACCGCACGGCCTGCGCGATGTCGTCCGGGGCGGCGAACCGCGCCATGGGCACGTGGTCGGTGATGTCCTCGTCGACGTAGTAACCGCCGGCCTGCGACTCGACGTCCATCTCGGTCTTGACCCAGCCGGGACACACGGCGTTGACCCTGATCCCCCGCCCGCCCCACTCGACGGCGAGCGTGCGCGTCATTCCGACGAGTCCGTGTTTCGTGGTGTTGTAAGCGGCCCGGTCAGCCACACCCTGCAGCCCGGCGACACTCGCGATGTTGACGACGCACCCGCTGCCTTGCTGGAGCATGATCTTGCCCAGCGCCTGGGTGAGCAGGAACGGCCCGGTCAGGTTGACCGCCATGATCCGCTCCCACTGCTCGAGCGTGGTCTCCTCGAACGGCACGATGCCGGCGATCCCGGCGTTGTTCACCAGCACGTCCACCCGCCCGTGGGTGTCCATCACGTGGTCCGTCAGCCGCTGGACGTCCGCCGCACTCGCGACGTTGCCGACGATGCCGTCCTTGCTCTCCTGCAGGTCGAACCCGACGACGGCGAACCCGTCCTCGCGCAGCACGTCCGCGATCCGCAGCCCCATGCCCTGCGCCGTGCCGGTGACCACAGCAACTCGTTGCGTCATGAGCGCCACGCTAGGGACAGTCTGCGTCAACCGGGAGACACCGTGCCCTGTTCTGGCGCTCAGCATCAGCCTTGCTGACAGAGGCTGCAGACCGTCCATTCGAACGGGATCGCAGTCGCGGGTGCAGGTTCGTCGAGGTGCCTGCCGATGACCAGGCCGACCACACGGGCAGCGCCCGCCCGATTCAACGCCACTGCGGCCGACTGGAGGCTCGCTCCGGTGGTCCACGTGTCGTCGATCAGCAGAACGCTCTTGCCCCGGACGTCGACGATGACTTCGTAGTGATCTGGCCGCATCTCGCGGGTGTTGCTGGACCGAGTGACGAGCGTCTCGGCGAACCGCCCGCGGGTCAGGCTGATCCGTCTGCCGAGAACGTCGACGAGTGGCGGCGTCCGACCCTGCGAGCTGGGCACGACCGTCACGACGTCGAACTCGTTGAGGCAGGGGTGGTGCTGGGCCAGAAAAGCCGCGAGAACGCAAGCGAGCTCGTTGGTGAACTTCCTCTTCACGTGCTCGGACTGGCTGTTCTTGTACTGGGAGAGGACGCGGGCGAGCTGTTTCTCCTTCGGCGCCAACGAGATCGACACGACATCATCGGCCAGCTCAGCTCCGAACTCCCGGTGGTGCCGGTTGCACTGCCAGCACCGGGCGAAACCGTCGGTAGGGCGTCGGCACGTCATGCACACGTTCGGGCCCCGAGCAGGTGGCGGAACCAGAAAGTTGCGGTAGCTGTCGAGAATTCGGCTGCCAGGGCTCACGTCAGAGGTCGATCAGGTCCGGAACTCCGGCGCGCAGCTCGTCCAGCACGCGCAGCAGGTGGTCGGGACCTTCGAGGACAGTCGTGTTCGGCCGCTCCGCCATCTCGCTGCCCCATGTCGTGCCCGACACGACCTCGGGCAGCAGGAAGACGTGCCGGCCGTGCTCCAGCGCGAGCCGTGCCTGGATCCGGGTGCCGCTGTGCTCACCCGCCTCCACGACGACGGTCGCGACACTGCAGCCGCTCATCACGGCGTTGCGCATCGGGAAGTGGTGCTTCGCGGGGCCGGCGTCCGGCCAGAACTGCGAGACCACCGCCCCCGTCCTGGCGATCTCCCGCTGCAGGTCCGCGTTCTCCACCGGGTAGCAACGGCGCAGTCCCGTGCCGACCACGGACACCGTTCGGCCGCCGGCATCCACCACAGCTCGATGCGCTGCCGTGTCGATGCCGGCTGCCAGACCGCTGAAGACCGTGATGTCGTGCTTGGTCAGCGTGGTCGCGATTTCGCGGGTGATGTGAAGACCCCGCGCGGTCGCGTGCCTGCTGCCGACGACGGCGACCCCGAACTGGTCGGCAGGCTCCAGAAATCCCTTGCAGGTCAGGAAAGGCGGGCGCTGGTGGACCATGAGCAGCTGGACCGGGTACTGCTCGTCGAGCACGGTGACCAGGTGGATTCCCTCGTCAGCCCACGACTCGATCTCCTTCTCGACCAGCTCCAGCCTGCTGCTCACGTCAAGAGTGACGTGGTCCAGCGTGGGCTGGTCTGGCGTGAGCAGTGCCTCCAGCGCTGCGAGGGCGGAGCCTGCTTCTTCCACGGCGTTCGTGACGTCGGCCCAGCCGCGCTCGCTGTCGCGGAGTGCGAGCAGCAGCGCCGCCTGTTCGCGCCGGTTCACCACGGTCACATCCTATCGAACACAGGTTCGACACGCTGGGCCGAATCGCCTGAAAGTGGGCGAGTCTAGCTGGAGAACCAGTGATCAACGTTAGGTTCGCGCGGTGCGCACGCTGATCGTCGCCCTCCCCGGCCTGGTCCTCGCCGGCATCGGCCTGACCCACCCGCACCACCTGGACGCGACCACCGCCCAGTGGTGGCGCGACATGCACATCATCCTGGCGGTGGTCTTCCCGCTCCTCGGTGCCGCGCAATGGGTTCTGCTCGAAGACACCCCGGCGTACGTCCGCTACCCGGCCAGGCTCGTCACCTTCGGCTACGCGGTCTTCTACGGCGCACTCGACGCGCTCGCCGGCATCGGTGGCGGCGCGATGACGCTCAACAACGCTCGTGAGGCCGCCGCGCCCGTCTTCAAGATCGGCAACCAGCTCGGGCACGTCGGCGCGTGGTGTTTCTTCGCGGCCAGTGCGGCGATCGCGGTGTGTGCGCTGATCAAGTACCGGCTCAAGGCGATTCCAGGAGCTGCTTTCCTGCTGATCGGCAGCTACCTGTTCCTCGACAGCCACATCTACTGGCCGAAGGGCGTCATCGCCTGCACTTGCATCGCGATCGGCATGGCCGCGACCAGTTATGTCAGCGCGCCTGGCAGGTCCGAGATCGACGGCAGCACCCGCACCTGAGCCAGCACGTCCTCGGCGGGCGGGAAGTGCGGGTTCGGCACCGCGAGCACGGTCATGCCCGCCGCCAGAGCCGCACGCAGCCCGTTCGTCGAATCCTCGACGGCATAACAAGAAGCCGGGGAAACGCCGAGCCGTGATGCCGCAAGCAGGTAGACGTCCGGCGAAGGTTTGCCGGCGGCGCACTCCTCCGACGACACCGCGACGGGCACCGGCAACCCGGTCACGTCGAGGAACACCTTGATCAGCACGGCCGGCGCCGACGACGCGATCGCGACCGGAAAACGCGAAGCCGCGGAGCGAACCGCCTCGACCGCGCCGGGAATCACCGGCAGGTGCGCCGCGTACGCCTTCTCCATCTCGGCGATCACCCCGGCGGAAGCCTCGGCAGGCGTGAGCCGGACACCGACCGACGACACCAGGTAGGCGCCCCACTCGGGCGTCGACATGCCCTGCATGTCACGAGTGGCGGTAGCGGTCCAGACGCCACCGTGCGCCGAGGCGAAGGACTGGCGCACCTCGTCCCACACCTGCTCGGAGTCGATCAGCACGCCGTCGAGGTCGAAGATCACCGCTTCCACGCCGGCACCGTACCTCGTGGCGCACGTACCGACGGAAGTCTGGATTGCGAGGGAGCAGCTAGGCGGTTAACAACGGCTGAACTACGGTCGGTTCCGGTTCCCGCACCGACCGTAGGAGGCCACCACCATGATCCGCCTGCCGCTCGTCAACCACCGGATCGGCAGAGCAGCGGTGACTTGCGAGTACCGCTGCGGGGACGCGTGCTTCCACGACGTCCCGAACACCTCCGGCAACCCCTACTTCGGTGACCTGATCAGCCGCCGCACCGCGCTCAAGGCCGGTGCCGTGGTCGCCGCCACCGCCGCCACCGCCTCGGTGCCGGCCGCCGCCGCACCCGAGTCCCACGGCCGCCCGACCAGGGGACTCGACTTCAAGCCCGTCGAGGTCAACACCAAGGACGAGGTCGTCGTCCCCGAGGGGTACGAGCAGGGGATCGTGATCCGCTGGGGCGACCCGCTGTTCCCCGGTGTGCCCGAGTTCGACTTCGACGCCCAGACCGCGGCGAAGCAGGCCAAGCAGTTCGGCTTCAACTGCGACTTCGCCGCGATCCTGCCGCTGGACCCGTTGGAGCTGACCGGGATCATGGTCACCAACCACGAGTACACCAGCGAGCCGTTCATGTTCCGCGGCTACGACCCGGCCAACCCCACCAGGGAACAGGTCGAGATCGCCTGGGCCGCGCACGGCCTCTCGGTGTTCATGATCAAGCGTTCGCTGTTCTCCGGTCACTACAAGCCGCGCTTCAGCAAGTACAACCGCCGGATCACGCTGCACACGCCGTTCGAGGTGCGCGGTCCGGCCGCGGGCAGCGACCTGCTCAAGACGTCGGTCGACCCCACCGGGACGCGGGTGCTCGGCACGATCAACAACTGCTCCGGCGGCGTCACGCCGTGGGGCACGATCCTGTCCGGCGAGGAGAACTTCAACCAGTACTTCGCCAACGCCGCCGGCCGCAACGACCCGAGGCTGGCCCGCTACGGCGTCACCGGCACCGCGACCACGCGCAAGTGGGAGCGCTTCGACAAGCGCTGGGACCTCGCGCAGGAACCCAACGAGGTCAACAGGTTCGGCTGGATCATCGAGCTCGACCCCAACGACCCGGACTCGACGCCGGTCAAGCACACGGCGCTCGGCCGGTTCAAGCACGAGACCGCGAACGTGCGGATCGCCGACGACGGCCGGGTGGTCGCGTACTCCGGTGACGACGAGCGGTTCGAGTACATCTACAAGTTCATCTCGAACGGCAAGGTCAAGCGCGGCAACAGCAAGGCGGCGCGCCGGCACAACATGACGCTGCTCGACGACGGCACGCTCTACGTCGCGCGGTTCAAGGGCGACAGCCCCGCGAGCGAGATCGACGGCACCGGAAAGCTGCCCAGCGACGGCAAGTTCGACGGCACCGGCGAGTGGATCCCGTTGGCAGCGGGCAAGAAGTCCTTCGTGCCCGGAATGTCCGCGGAAGAGGTGTACGTCTTCACGCGCATCGCGGCGGACAAGGTCGGGGCGACCAAGATGGACCGCCCGGAGGACATCGAGTGCCACCCGCGCACCGGCACGGTCTACTGCGCCCTCAGCAACAACGTCGAGCGCGGCGTCACCCCCGGCAAGGAAGGCGCGACCGAGCCGAACCCGCGCGTGAACAACCGGCACGGCCAGGTGCTGGAGCTGGCCGAACGCCGGGGCGACGCGCTCGCGCTGACGTTCAACTGGGGCCTGTTCCTGGTGTGCGGCTTCCCGGACGACCCGAACACGTACTTCGGCGGCTACGACAAGTCGCAGGTCAGCCCGATCTCCAGTCCGGACAACGTGGCGTTCGACCGGCACGGCAACCTGTGGATCTCCACGGACGCCGACGGCAAGCTGGACGGGCTCAACGACGGTCTCTACGGCGTGCCGCTCGAAGGACCGGAACGCGGTCACCTCAAGCTGTTCCTCACGGTGCCGCGCGGTGGCGAGACGTGCGGGCCGGTGATCGGCGAGCGGGTGATCACGGTGTGCGTCCAGCACCCCGGTGAGGTGGACGGCGCGAGTGCCGACAAGCCCGTCTCCAACTGGCCGGACCGGGGCACGTCGCGGCCGCGTCCGTCGGTCGTCGCGGTGTGGCGCAAGGGCCGTCGTCAGCTGGGTGAAATCGGTTGATCACGCTGCGTGCCGTGATCGTTCGGGCGTAGTACGAGTTCGCTTGCCGTTCACCTGCTGGACGGCAAGCGATCTCGTTGGGCTCTTAGGTTCGGCCAGTTCCCACTCTGACCGATCTCGGAGGCCTGCGTGTCTTCATCCACCGATCGGGGCCGCCGCCTGCTGCCCCTGCTCCCGACGAACCACCCGCTCGGGCGCCAGGCCGTCACCTGCGAGTTCCGCTGCGGCAACGCCTGTGCCCACGAGGCGCCCAACACGACGCAGAACGCGTACTTCGGTGACGTCGTCAAGGAGGTCGTGAGCCGCCGCGGCATGCTCAAGGCCGGCGCTGTCGTCGCGGTCGCGGGTGCCGGTGCGCTCGCGATGTCCGGTTCGGCCGCCGCCGCTCCGGCGCACGCCGACGTCGACCTCGACCTGAACCTCGGCTTCGGCCACGACAGGGACGGTCTGAACTTCGAGCCGGTGCAGCCCAACACCCTCGACGCGATCGTCGTGCCGAAGGGCTACCAGCAGGACGTCGTCATCCGCTGGGGCGACGCCGTCACGCACGACGCGCCGGCGTTCAACTTCGACGCCCAGACGCCGGAGGCGCAGGCGAAGCAGTTCGGCTTCAACAACGACTTCTGCGGCCTCGTCCCGCTGCCGGGCTGGGACCGCTACCTCATGGTGAGCAACCACGAGTACACCTCCGAGTCCTTCATGTTCAAGGACTGGGCGGCGGACAAGGTCACCGAACGCCACGCCAAGATCGCGTGGGCCGCGCACGGCATGTCGGTCGTGCAGGTCGAGCGTGAGCACCGCAGCGGCAAGCTCGTGGTGTCCAAGGACAAGAAGCAGTACAACCGCCGCATCACGCTGACCACGCCGTTCGAGCTGCGTGGCCCGGCCGCCGGCTCGAAGTACCTCAAGACCTCCGCCGACCCGTCCGGCAAGGTCGTCCTCGGCACGCAGAACAACTGCGCCGGTGGCGTCACGCCGTGGGGCACGATCCTGTCCGGCGAGGAGAACTTCAACCAGTACTTCGCGAACGGCGGCCAGGTCACCGACGCCGACACCAAGGCCAAGCTGGCGCGCTACGGCATGTCCGGTGGCGCGACCACGCGCAAGTGGGAGAAGTTCGACAAGCGCTTCGACCTGCTGCAGGAGCCGAACGAGGCCAACCGCTTCGGCTGGATCGTCGAGATCGACCCGCTCGACCCCAAGTCGACGCCGGTCAAGCACACCGCGCTCGGCCGCTTCAAGCACGAGGGCGCGAACGTCATCGTCGCCAAGGACGGCCGGGTCGTCGCGTACATGGGTGACGACGAGCGCTTCGACTACATGTACAAGTTCGTCACCGACGAGTGCTACCTGAAGGGCAACTCGAAGCGCGCCCGCGAGCACAACAAGCGCCTGCTGGACAAGGGCACGCTCTACGTCGCCAAGTTCACCGGCGACAGCCCGGCCGCCGAGATCACCGGTGACGGCACCCTGCCCAAGGACGGCGAGTTCGACGGCAGCGGCGAGTGGATCGCGCTGGCGCACAACGACAAGTCGTTCGTGCCGGGCTTCACCGCGGAGGAGGTGTACATCTTCACGCGCCAGGCCGCCGACAAGATGGGCGCCACGAAGATGGACCGGCCGGAGGACGTCGAGCCCTCGACGCACAACCGCCGGATCTACGCCGCGCTGACCAACAACACGGACCGCGGCAAGGCGGGCAAGGAAGGCCCGACCGAGCCCAACCCGCGCAACGGCAACAAGCACGGCCACGTGCTGGAGATCGAGGAGCGCCGCAGCGACAACACGGCGACCACGTTCTCGTGGAAGCTGCTGCTGGTCTGCGGTGACCCGAAGGACCCCGGCACGTACTTCGGCGGCTTCGACAAGTCGCAGGTCAGCCCGATCTCGTGCCCGGACAACGTCGCGTTCGACTCGCGCGGCAACCTGTGGATCTCCACGGACGGCAACGCCCTGGGGTCCAACGACGGCCTGTTCTCGGTGCCCGTCTCCGGCAAGCGCCGCGGCCAGGTGAAGCAGTTCCTCACCGTGCCGATCGGCGCGGAGACCTGCGGCCCGGTCATCACCGACGACTTCGTCCTGGTGTCCGTGCAGCACCCCGGTGAAATCGACGGTGCGTCGGCGAACAATCCGCAGTCGCACTGGCCGGACGGTGGCACCTCGCAGCCGCGTCCGTCCGTCGCCGTGGTGTGGCGCAAGGACCGGCGCGGCATCTGCGACTGACCTGAGTGGTCTGGCTCACTGCAGTGGAATGAACCGGTGCGGCCATCCGTCCGTGTGATGGGTGGCTGCACCGCGGACAGCCCGGGAACGTCCACATTGGCTGTCTACTTTGGAGTGAGTCGTGAAGCGTGTTGGTCTTTTCGTTGGTGCTGCTGCTCTTCTGGGTCTGGCTGCGTGCGGCACCACCAACGGCACCGCAACGCCCACCCCCGTCGCCCAGGCCTCCCCCGACGCTCCGGTCGCGGCCGCCGTCCAGGTCCCCGCAGGACAGCAGCTGGTCGGCAAGTACCAGGCCACCGGTGTGCAGACGTACTCCTGCGCGAACAACGCGTGGAAGGGTCTGGAGCCCGCCGCGACGTTGGTGGACAAGGACGGCAAGCCGATCATCCTGCACTCCCGCGGCCCGATCTGGGTGTCCACAGTGGATGGCAGCGCGGTCGAGGCGACTCCGGTCGACGGAGCCAAGAACGACGTCAAGGGCGCTGTCCCCGAGCTCCTGCTGAAGACCAAGACCGTGCGCGGTGAGGGTCTCTTCGGCAAGGTCAGCTACGTGCAGCGGCTCGCGACCGAGGGCGGCGTCGCCCCGTCCGGCGGCTGCACGGCCGGTGCCCAGGTTTCCGTGCCCTACAAGGCCCTCTACACCTTCTTCGCGCCGGCCTCCTGACGCAGAGCACTCGCCGTCTCACTTGGTGGAGTCGTTTGAACCGGTGCGGCCACCAGTCCGTAGGTCCTGGTGGCTGCACCGCTCGAACGAGAGACACGTCGCACTGTCTGTCCACTAGGAGTGAGTGATGAAGCACGCTGGTTTCGTTCTGTTCTCCGCAACTCTGCTAGCTGTAGCCGCAGGAGGCGTCGGCTCCACCGCCGCGCCGACGCAGGCGGCCATGGACATCTCCGACGCGAGGGTCGCCCCCGCCGTCCAGGTCCCGTCCGGCAACAAGATCGTCGCCAAGTTCTACGCCAAGGGTGTGCAGACCTACACCTGCACAACGGGAGCCTGGAAGGGGCTGGAACCCGCCGCCACGCTGGCGGACCGGCTCGGCCGGGCGGTCGCACTGCACTCTCGCGGTCCGATCTGGGTGTCCACCCTCGACGGCAGTGCCGTCGAGGCCGCCCCGGTCGACGGCGCCCGCAACGAGGTGCCCGGCGCGGTTCCCGAACTGCTGCTGAAGGCCAAGTCCACCAGGGGCGACGGCGTGTTCGGCAAGGTCAGCTACGTACAACGGCTGGCGACCAAGGGCGGCGTCGCACCGGCGGGCGGCTGCCAGGAAGGCGCCCAGACGTCCGTCCACTACGAAGCGCTCTACACCTTCTCGGTTCCCGCGCGCTGAACCAGCGCGACCACGGCTGCCGTGACGTAAGGGGCGACGAAACCGCTCACGTTGCCCAGCGAGTTGATCAACGCGATCCCGCCCGCCGCGGCCGTGTCACCGAGGAAACCGGTCGGCAGCGCCCAGAACGTGGGCAGGGCGGCACACACGCCGATGGCGCAGACGCTCACCGCGACCATCGCCGCGATCGGGTTGTCGAGGTGGAGCGCTACCGGGATGGCTGCTCCGCCGAGCAACATCGGCCCGGCGACGTGCCACTTGCGTTCCCCGGTGCGGTCTCCGTGCCTGGCCCACAGGACCATGGCGACCGCACCGAGGACTTACGGGATCGCGTTGATCAGCCGCGCTCGACGATGTTCGCGTCATCGTGCGCCAGTCGGTCCACTGGATCAGCAACCCGCTGAGCGTCGCCCCGAGCGCCGTCGAGATCGGCACGGCCACCATGAACAACGCGACGATCCCCAGCTGACCATGATCCGGGCGATCCACCTGCGCGCGCCGTACTTGTGCAACGCGAGGTTGCTGAACACCTCGAGGATCAGGTACCCGATGAAGAACACTCCGGACGCGAACCCGAACACCGTCGCACTGACCCGATGTTGACGCGGTCCAGGTAGTTGATGAAGTAGAGCAGGCAGAGATGGGGCAGGATCAACTTCCTGGGCACGTTACGGTTCCCCCATGAGTGATCGTCCGGTAGCCCTCGTCACCGGGGCGTCCAGCGGAATCGGCTCGGCCATTGCCCGCAGTCTGGCCCCAACTCACGATCTTCTGCTAGGCGGACGCGACGAAACGTCCCTGTCCCTGCTCGCGGCGGAACTTCCCGGCGCCGAGGCTTGGCCGTTCGACCTCACGAACCTCGCGTCCGCGGACACCGAGCACATCGCGCGCCTGGACGTCGTGGTGCACAGCGCCGGCGTCGCCCTGCTCGGTCCGTTGGGCGAGGCCTCGGTCGACGTGTGGCGCCAGACCCTGGAGCTCAACGTCGTGGCGGTCGCCGAACTGACCCGCCTGCTGCTGCCCCAGTTGCGTGCCTCGTCGGGGCACGTCGTGCTGATCAACTCGGGCGCGGGCCTGCGCGCCAACCCGGGCTGGGGCGTCTACGCGGCCTCGAAGTTCGCTCTCCGCGCCTACGCCGACGCCCTGCGCGCCGACGAGCCGACCCTGCGCGTGACCTCGGTGTTCCCCGGCCGGACCGACACGCCGATGCAGCGCGAGGTGCGGCGCCAGGAGGGCGGCGAGTACGACGCCACGCAGTACCTGGACCCGGCTTCGGTGGGGCGCGCCGTGGCATCCGCCGTGTTGGCAACGCCGGACGCGCACATCACCGAGCTCGTGGTGCGTCCTCAGCCGCGCTGACTCAGGCCGTGCGCAGTCGCTGAGCCACCGCCGTCACGCCTGCCTGGGCTTCCTGCCGGTCGACCCGCGTGGACTCCCCATCTGCCACGACGTGGTCACCGGCCACCCAGACGTCGGTGACCCGGCGCGACCCGGAACCCCACACCAGGTTCGCCAGCAACTGCGCGTCCGGTGCGTCCAACCCGGTCGCGAACGCGGGGTCGTCCGCGGCGATGTGCACGACGTCGGCCCAACGCCCGGTCTCCAGCGCCCCGATGTCCGTGCGGCCCAACGCGTCCGCCCCGCCCCGAGTCGCCATCAGCAACGCCTGCGCGGCGCCGAGTGCCGTGGCGTCCATCTTGGACACTCGAGCGAACAGCCCGGCGAGCCTTGCCTCCTCGAACAGGTCGAGGTCGTCGTTGGACGCCGGCCCGTCGGTGCCCAGTCCGACCGACACGCCCGCCGCCAGCATTTCCGGCACCCGTGCGATGCCGGACGCCAGCTTCGCGTTGGAGCCCGGGCAGTGCGCCACGCCGACGCCGAACGACGCGTACAGCGCGATGTCGTCGTCGGAGAGATGCACGGAATGCGCGGACAGCACGCGTCCGCCCAGCACGTCCGACGCCTTCAGCAACGCCGGCACCGAGCCGTACTCGGCCCGCTGCGCCTCGTCCTCGAACGGCGACTCGGCGACGTGCACCATCAGCAGCGCCCCGCGGGCCCGCGCCTCGACGGCCACCGCGGTCAGCTGAGCGGGCGAGAGCGTGTACGCGGAATGCGGTCCGTAGGCCAGCTCGACCCGTTCGCCCGGCCCGAACCGCAGCCCGTCGGCGTCGATCCACGAGGAGATGTCGTCGGTGAGCGACCGCCACTGCATGCCAGGCACGTCGAGGATCGCGCCGCCGAAGACCACCCGTGACCCGGCCTCCAGCACGGCCGACACCAGCTCAGGGCCGTGGAAGTACATCTCGGCGGAGGTCGTGACGCCGTGCCGCAGCATCTCGACCGCGCCCAGCAGCATGCCCGTGCCGACGTCGGCAGCGGTCATCCTGGCCTCGTTCGGCCACATCTGCTCCTGCAGCCAGCGCAGCAGCGGCAGGTCCGAGCCCAGGCCGCGCAGCACCGTCATCGGGCTGTGCGCGTGCGTGTTCACCAGGCCGGGCAGCAGGATCCCGGTCAACCGCCGGACCTCGCCGTCGAAGTCGGGCGCCGCCGCGGCCGCGCCCACGTACGTGACTCGACCGTCGACCACGTCCACGACCGCGTCCCTCAACACGGAGCAGGACGGGTCGCAGGGCAGGACCACCGGGGCGTGCAGACGCAGTGACATGCGGAGAATCCTGCCACTGTGATGCCGATCACAAGCATGCATACATCCGGAAGGGATGGGCATCCTCGCTGCGTCGGGTGCGGGCCGACCCCCAGGGCCCGCCCCGACCAGAACTTCTCCCCAACCAGAGGGCCCGTCGAGCATGAACCGGCGGGCCCTTTGTGCATTCGACTGTGGATTCGACGCAACCAGAGGGACGGGGCCGACGTCACATGATCATGTCGAAGAAGCCGTGCACGTCCAGTGGAGACTTCCGGCGCGCGCAGAAGCCCGCCACCCCCAAGCCGCCGACCCGGCGCTGAGTTGGCATGATCACCTCGCACGGGTACGGGCGTGATCATGCGGAGGCATCAGTGGCCGACATCGACCCACAGAACGACGACCAGTTCAGCGATGTCGAGATGACGCAGGAGTTCGAAGTCATTCGCGACGAAGTCTGAACTCTAGCGCCGTGGCACGAAACCTGGCGTGCAATTTCACGCTCAGTAGGACGCCTCGCGGCACCACGATGCGCCCGCCTGACCGCGAAATGGCCGGCAAGCTTTCGTGCCACGGCGCTAGGCCAGAGGCAGTTCGGCGCGGACCTTCCACCCGGTCGGTTCGCGTCGGCCTGCGGAGAACTCGCCGCCCAGCAGCTCCACGCGCTCGCGCATGCCGACGAGCCCGTAACCCCCAGAGCCACCAACGGGAACGCCCGACGCGACCCCGTCGTCCTCAACGCCGAGTCGCAGCACACCGTCGCTTGAGGACAGTGCAACGTCCACGGACGACACCGCGGAAGCGTGCTTCTGCGTGTTGGTCAACGACTCCTGCACCAACCGCAGCACCGAGCGCGCCAGCTCCTGCGGCACCGCGTCCTGCAGGTCGAACGAAAGCCGCACGGGCAGCCCGGATTCCGCGGCCAGCGAGCGCACGTCGTCCATCAACGACGAAGACGCGGCGGGACCGGCAGAAGATCCGTCCCGCATGGTTCCGACGAGCCGCCGCATCGCGGTCAGGGCCTCGGTGCCAGAAGACGCAATCGCCGGCAGCACATCGACCTCGCGGTTGAGCTGACCTGCCTGCGCGTGCACGACGATCGCCGTCACGTAGTGCGCGACCACGTCGTGCAGTTCCCGTGCCAACGCCATCCGCTCGGCGTTCTGGGCCGCCGCAACGGATGCCGCCAACTGAGACGCGCGTTCGTTGTCACGGGCCCGGAAGTACAGCCCGGTGCCCACCGAGAGGATGACCAGAACGGACGCGGAGATCGAGAAGCCGAAGGCGTCCGGGCTCCACTCGCGGTACTCGACCGGTGCCACGATCGGCCAACCGAGGACTTCCGCGGTGGCCATCGCCCCCAGCACCAGCACGGTTCCCACGACCGCACGAGCGCGCGAGGCCTCCCGCACGACGATCGCGATGGTCGCCATCGCGGCGCCCGCCATCGAGATGCTCGCGCCGCTCCAGAAGAGGTGCGGCGTGATCGCGACCCCGAGAAACCGCATGTAGACGGCTACGCAAGCGATCGCGAACGCCAGCGCGAGCGCCGCGTCGAACGGCCTGCGCGGCGCCAGCACGGCGATCACGCAGATCACCACGACGCCCGGTAACTGCCACCAGCCGAGACCCGTTGAGATCGCGGTGGTTTCCAGTACGGCGATGAAAGTCAGCGAGAGCGCCAGTGGCCACTGGCGTTTGGCGAGCAACCGCCAGTTCAGATCCGTGCTCTCCACGGGGTACACGGTAAAGCCGGAAGGCTTACCGCGCGTCCGACTCGGGGCTAACCCGGCATCAGCCAGAAGGCTGAGTGGGCGACCTGCGGAAATACCCTCCCGGCGGATGCCGGATGACGGCTCGGTAACGGACTCTGGAGGAGCAGTCGGGGAATTTGGAGGACGCCATGTTGTCAGTCGTGTTCACGTGGGCCGCCGCAGTGGTCGGCCTGTTGGTCCTTGCGCTCATGGCCCTGTCGGGCGTGATGATCGACTCTCAGAGTTAGGGACGTACCGGCACCAGCGTGTGATGGGGAAGTCAGACGCTGGTCAGGGAATGTTGCTGGCGGAGCAGCTCCGCCAGCCTGCTCGTCGGTTGAGGACGGGTCTCGTCCAACGCGGCCGTGAAGCGCGCCGGAGCACCGTTCCGTGCGCGCGCCGCGGCGGCGCTGTCCAACCGGAACGCGGGACGGGCCGCGGAGGGGCGTTGGCGGGAACGCAGCCACGCGAGCCTGTGCAGCGCCTCCGCGTGGTGGTCCGTGATGGTGACGGACGCCTTGTCGAACGAGTGCAGCACTGCAGCGTTCAGGTGAACGGTCGCGAAGTCCCGCCACAGCGTGCGTTCGGACGTCGTGTCCAAACCCAACGCGTCGGCGACTTCCCGCGCCACACCGTAAGCGCCTTCCTCCGCCAGTGAGCGCGTGCCGATCTCGGCGCCCACGAACCAGGAGTTGAACGGCGCCGCCGGGTAGTGCACGCCGCCGATCGACAGCCGCATGTTCGAGATGACCGGAACCGCGTGCCAGCGCAGGCCCATCTCGCCGAACCACGGCAAAGTCGGGTGCTCCAACGGAACTTCGTGCACGATCTCGGACGGCAACGTGAACAGCCGCGGTCCCTCGTGCTGCGTCTCCACCACCAACGGCAGCAGGTCGAAGCGCGACCGTCGAGCCGGCGGCCGCCATCCCATGCCCTGCATGGTTTCGGTGAACTGGGTGTAGCGACGGTCCCCCATCCCGTCGGCGTATCCGGCGTACCGGATCAGCTGCTCGTTCCAGATCACCGGACCAGGCGAGCCCGGCGCGTCCGGCGCGAAAACCGTGACCAGCGGCCGAATTTCCCCGCCGTTGGTCGCGAGCCGCAGGTGCTCGACGCATTCGCCGGCCACCGCGGCGGCGTTGCGATAGCCGCGCAGATCGCGGACTTTCAGTCGTCGCCACGGCACACCTGAGGTGCACCAACCAGAATCTCGCAGCGCGATCCGCGCGCCGTACGCGAGCTCGTTGGTGGTGTGGCGGTAGGTTCCGGTCTCGGCGATCTCGGCGCGCACCTGGGCGATGCGGGCGGACAGCGAGCCTGCGTCGGAGTGCGCCGCGTGGAACATGCGGACGAACTCCTCCGCGACGGGGAGGACGTCGGGGGTCACGGAGCGGAACGCTAAGGCCGGAACAGCTTCACGCGTCACTGCCACTCGGGGCATTTCGGGTGATCAACACCCGCCACTCCAACGAGTGAACGCAAGACCCAGTGTGTTCACTCGAACGGCTTGAGACCTCGATCAGGTGAGGTCGTTCCGGCGGAACATCAGATCGTGCGAAACGCGGCCCTCGTTCACAGCTCGCTGCTCGAACTTCGTGACGGGCCGCCAGTCCGGTCGCGGCGCCCAGTCGTCGTACATGTTGGTCAGCAACCGCTCGCCGGAGCACACCTCGAGCATCTGCTCCGCGTAGTGCTCCCAGTCCGTCGCGAGGTGCAACACGCCGCCCGGCTCCAGCCGGGACGCGACCAGCGCCACGAACTCCGGCTGCACGAGCCGGCGCTTGTGGTGCTTCTTCTTCGGCCACGGGTCCGGGAAGAAGATCCGCACGCCGTGCAACGACGCCGGCGCGATGTGGTCGGTCAGCAGGTCGACGGCGTCACCGCGCAGCACGCGCAGGTTGTCGAGCCCGCCGAGGTGCTCGCCACGCAGCAGCAGCTGGGCCAGGCCCGGCTTGTAGACCTCGACGGCGACGTAGTTGAGCTCGGGCGCGGCGGCCACGAGCTGCGAGGTGGTCTCGCCCATGCCGGACCCGATCTCCAGCAGCACCGGCGCGGAACGGCCGAACCACGAGTCGAAGTCCAGGGGCCCCTCGGGCAACGACTTCACGTCGTTGCCCATCTTCTCCCAGTACGTGTCCCAGGCACGCTCCTGCCCCACGGTCATGCGCTCGCCGCGCTGGACGAAGCTGACGATGGAACGGGGGAACTCAGGCCTGGTCACAGCCGTACAGACTAGGCGATGAGCTCGATGTCCTCGATTTGCGTACGCAGCTCGGCAACGGAGAAGTCGATGGGCTGCGCCTGGCCGGGCCCGCGGTGGGCAGGCACGAGGTGGATGAAGCCCTTGTGGCGGTCGGTGAACTGCACCGTCGTGGGCGTGGCCGGACCGTAGACACCGCTCTCGGACGGCACGAACTCCCAGTACCCGACCTCGCCGAGGTCGACCCAGGGCACGAACACCCAGCCGGGACGTGCCGAGAGCAACTCGCTCACCGCGTCCTCGACGGCGTGACCTTCGGCACGGGAACGCAGCCGGCCGCAGTCCAGTGCGCGCAGCCACCACGGTGCGGGTGCGTCCTCGACGGCACGCACGGCGCGGTACATCGCCAGCACTTCGTTCTCACTGGCGCGGTTCACCCACGAACGACGTGCGTCAGCGGGGGTCAGGGCGATTTCGGCAGGGTTGGGAGCTTCGAGCGCACTAGCCCACTCGAGGCCGAGCATTGCTTCCACACGGACCACTGGCCACCTCCGGAACCCGGGATAACCCAATTGAACGCGAATCCAAACGCCGGTGTTGTCCAGAACGCCCCTTTTCATGGCTTGTTAACAACGCTCTTACGAAACGTGTGACCCCGGGCACGTTGCGCCGCGGAGTGGAAACACGATGTAGCTGACGTGCCCCTGCTTCCCGCGCTCGCCGTCGCGCTGCCGTTGCTGCTCGCCGCGCAGACGATCGAGGAACAGGAGTGGCATTTGGGCGCGCTCGACATCTACTCCGCCCAAGATCAGGCGCGTGGTGACGGCGTGATCGTCGCGGTGATCGACTCCGGCGTGGACGCCAAGCACCCCGACCTCGCCGGGCGAGTCTTACCCGGCACCGGCTTCGGCAGCTCCAAGGGCACCGACGGCACCACCGACACCGACGGCCACGGCACCGGGATGGCCGGGATCATCGCCGCGACCGGCCGCAACGGCGGCGCGCTCGGCATCGCGCCCGGCGCCAAGATCCTCCCGATCGCGAGCGCCGAGAAGGAGCAGTTCTCGCTCGACGTCGTCGCGGAGAGCATCAGGTGGGCGGCCGACCACGGGGCCAAGGTCATCAACATGTCGCTGGGCTTCTCCAGCACGATGACGCCGTCGCTGGTCAAAGCCGTGAACTACGCGATCGAGAAGGACGTCGTGCTCGTCGCCGCCACGGGCAACGACGGCAAGGAGGTCTCCGCGCCCGCCAACATCGGCGGCGTGATCGCGGTCGCCGGCACGAACCGCGACGGCAAGCCGTGGAAGTCGTCCAACGTCGGTGCGGACACGGTGCTCTCGGCTCCGGCGGAAGGCATCGTCACGGCCGCGCCGGAAAGCGTGTACGCCAGCGGATACGCCGAGATGGACGGCACGAGCGCGGCGTCCGCGATCGTGGCCGGGGTCGCCGCGCTGGTGCGCGCGAAGCACCCGCAGCTGCCGGCCGAGGACGTCGTCAACGCGTTGATCAAGACCGCGAAGGACATGGCGGAGCCCGGCAGGGACGAAACGACCGGGTTCGGCATGGTCAACCCGATGGGCGCGCTCACCGCGCAACTCCCGCCGGTGGCGCGGAACCCGTTGCTGCCGGAACCGAAACCGTCGACCGCACAACCGACTCCGACGCTCGCCGCGCAACCGGTCGAGCCCGACGCCGACCTCTCCGACCGGTTGCCGTTCGTCGCCGGTGTCGTGGGCGCAACCGCGCTGATGACCGCACTGCTGATCGTTCTGCCGGCCATCAGGTCACGCCGACGCCCCGAGGTCAGTGTGCGTGATACTCCACCGACTCCTTGGTGAGCTGCATGAAGGCGTCCTCGAGCGAACCGCGCTGAGGGCTGAGCTCGTGCAGCACGATCTGGTTCTCCGCGGCGATCTCACCGATCTGGGGCGCCGGGATCCCGTGCACCACAAGGGCTCCGTCCACGGCGTCCTCGGTCACCGTCGCGCCGACGGCGAGAATCTCGCGCAGCTTCACGGCGTGCGGTGAACGCACCCGGACGTGGTCCTGGGTGGCGTCGCTGATGAACTGCTCGGTGGTGGTCTGCGCGATCAGCTGGCCCTTGCCGATCACGATGAGGTCCTGGGCGGTCTGTGCCATCTCCGAGAGCAGGTGGCTCGACACGAACACCGTGCGGCCCTCGTCCGCGAGCCGGTGCATGAACTGGCGGATCCAGAGGATGCCCTCCGGGTCGAGACCGTTGACCGGCTCGTCGAACAGCAGCACCTCGGGGTCGCCGAGCAGCGCGCCCGCGATGCCGAGCCGCTGGGACATGCCGAGCGAGAACCCGCCGGCCTTCTTGCCGGCGACCTCGGTGAGGCCGACGATCTCCAGCACCTCGTCGACGCGGCTGACCGGGATCTTGTTGGAGACGGCCATCCACTTGAGGTGCGAGCGAGCGGACCGGTTGGGGTGCACCCACTTCGCGTCGAGCAACGCGCCGATCTTGCGCAGCGGCTGCTTGAGTTCCGCGTAGTACTTCCCGTCGATCGTGACGTCCCCGCCGGTCGGGTTGTCGAGGCCGAGGATCATCCGCATGGTGGTGGACTTGCCCGCGCCGTTCGGTCCGAGAAAGCCCGTGACCCGACCGGGTTTGACGGTGAAGGACAGGTCGTCGACCGCCTTCGTCCTGCCGTAGTGCTTGCGCAACCGCACTGCCTGGATCATGACCTCTCCATAAGATTGTTGATGTCCAGGACGGGGTGTTCTGGATGCCCGGGACGGCGGGGTGTGGCTGATGGCTTCTTGCCGTTGGGTG
>NZ_QFWW01000004.1:0-1060 GCF_003265345.1 Lentzea terrae
AAGCCTTACGTCTGGACCCGCACCGCGGACCAGATCCTCGAGTCCCTCGCCGCATACTGTCAGCGAATTAACGACTCAGGACACTAGCTCGTCACTGGTAGCACCGTCGAGCCGCCTACTGTGTCGTCCTGAACCAGCGCTTCAATGTCGGCGCGACGGCGGTCCGCACTAAGGCGATCTCCGCGACCGCGCGGACCTCCCCAGCTCAAGTGCTGTCACCTGGGACGTTCGCGTTCGCCCGAGGTTAGGCACCGCCGCGGTAATGCTGCCCAGAGGTGATGTCAGGGGTGCGGGCGCGTGAACGTGCATCCCTGCAGCACGGCCGAGATGCGGCAGTTCTTCGTCACCCAGGCTTTGAGCACGGGATCGATGGCATCCAGAACGGTGTGGATGTCGTGCTGACGCGCGACCAGGTGCTTGTTCCAGACCGGTTCGTGGTGTGCGAGCCTGTTGCGGAAGACGTGCAAGGCCTTCACTGGCGCCTCGATGGTGGTGCGCGAGCGGCTGGGAGCGTTGGGGAAGGCGCTGGCCAGGTCTGGCCACAGCGTGGTTGCGTACCTGCTCGCGAGCAGGTATCGCCAGAACCCGAAACCGAGCTCGGCGATGGTCTGGCCGTCGCTAGGCGCCTTGCCCTTGGTGTGGACACGGCCGCGGGCGGTGGCGATGTCATCGCGGGCCCGCTGATCAAGTTCTCGTCGAAGGTCGTCGAGCCAGGAGTGGCCTGGATTTCTCTTGAGGTGGTGGCGTTGCTGCAACTGGGTGACGAGCGCGTTGCGCAGGATCACTTCGAGGTATCCGAGCGTTTCCCAGAAGGCGGCACTGACTTGGGCGTTCCACGCGTACAGCTCCAGCGCGTGGTCGCGGTCACCTCCGCAATGTGCCTGGTAAGCGGCCATGCGAGGCTGGCTGATCGCCTCTACGACGGTGATGTTGGTTTGCGCAGCCGCTGTCACGGCGGCTATGATATGCAACGAAGACTGCTGATCGGTCCCTGGTGATCCTTCGGGATGGGCCACACCGCTGTGGTTACGTTACGCACTTAGAAGGCGCTGGTCTCCTG
>NZ_QFWW01000004.1:1141-1236 GCF_003265345.1 Lentzea terrae
TCAACTAGCAGGAGACCAGCGCTTTTTGCATACAGCAGGGCGTGAACGCCGGATCGAGCATGAACGCGACCTCTTGGTGTCAACAGGGCTCGAGC
>NZ_QFWW01000004.1:1302-93827 GCF_003265345.1 Lentzea terrae
GGCACGAGCATGAACACGCTGAGCCAGCGATGTGGTGCACTCCCGCATGCCAATTAGGCCATCAGCTTCGCCGGTGACGCTCAGTAGGAGACCAACACGCGTCTGCACCAGTCGTCCCCGCACGTCGGACGCACGCCGCCGTCCTGTCGAGCCGAGCAGCAGCAGCTGTCAGTCCGTCGACGAAGGCACGGATGCCGTAGTAGCGGTCTCGTAGTATCCGGCGATGCCGATCATGTGGTCACGCATCCACGCTGAGCTCGGAGAATCACCCACCGCCTTGACTCACGCGATGGTGGATCGTGCAGTGAGCCTGGGTATGGCCGAGACCGACGATCTTGAGTGGAAACGGGCACTGCCGCAGGGTCCGGACAAGAAGTTGGAGGAGTTCGCCAAAGACATCGCGGCGATGGCCAACACCGGCGGCGGCCTGATCGTGTACGGGGTAAGCGAGGACGCCGACGAACGGGCGGATGAGCTGCTGGGCGTCGTCAACGGCAAGTCGGAGCGTCAGACCCTGCACGGGTACGCGGCGCGCTGGGTCCGGCCGCTCATCGGTGATTTGGTGATCGATTCGCTCGACGACGGCCGAGGCGGACCAGGCCTGATCGTCGTGTTCGTGCCGGCCAGCCCGGAAGCGCCGCATGTGGTGGTCTACGAGAATCAGCGGATGGCTGTGCCCTACCGATCCGGGCCGCACACGAACTGGATGTCGGAGCACGAACTGGAGCGCGCCTACCGGGATCGGTTCGCCCGGCGTATCAACGACCGGGCCGCGCTGGTCGCGTTGATCGATGGGTTGAAACCGGAGATCGATCAGGACAAGGGGGTATGGCTGGTGCTGGTGGCCCGACCGGTCCTGTCCCCACCTCCGCGCACCTCGAAGCCTGATCGGCAGAGCGCCACCAAAACGATCCTCGACGCCAAAGCCCTGGCCGGGATGTTCCTGGGTGACACATCGTGGTTTCGGAAACTGCTAGGGCTCTCCGATGCTGTGGTGGCGAACCCACGCACTGGGTTGCGGCGGTGGCGGTTTCGTTCGCACCGCGTCGATGACAATCTCCACGGCTCGGCCATGTGGCCGGTGGTGGAGTTGCACCATGACGGCGGGGTCGCTCTCGCGGTCGAGCTGACCAGCACAGTCCGGGTGTCGAAACTCTACGACGCCAAGAAAGCCGAGACCGCTGAGGTGTACTGGGTGCCGGTCAGGTTTATGGATCTGCTGGTCGGAGCAGGTATTGCGCTGGCCTCGACACATAATCGCGCATTGGGCGTTTCTGGAACGATCATGGCGCGTGCCGAACTGCTGACCAGCGGTTCGGTGTCCGGTCGGCACCTCATCGCCATCGAACAGGTACATCCAGACAGCAGCTCGTTCGAGCGTGTTGGTGGTTCCGTGCCGGTGCGGGTGCCCGCCGCAGTGGAGGCCGAGTTCGCAGCGGATAGTGACGCGACAGCTCTACATGACGCGGCCCGACAGCTCGCGGAAGACCTCAACCACCAGTTTGGCAAGCCCACCTGCAGTCTGCATGGATAGACGTGCGTCCCGGCAATAGGGCTGAGCTCCAGGATTGCGATCTGTCGATGCCCGATCCGCCCTGATCCATCTGCGCGGATCCGTCCTCGACGGCATCGTCGCGGTGCCGGTCGGCGCTGGCGATGCCGTCCCGCTCACCAGCCGCGACCACACCCCACGAACCTGTTGACTGACCGAGGCTACTGTCCGCACCTGTCAGCGGCCGGCCCCTCCGCGGAACGGGTGCGTGCGTCAGAGCCTCGTAGTCGCTCTGACGCACGCACGATCCCTGTGTTCTCAGCCGTCTCCGGGTTTGACAGGTTGCACCGCGTTCGATGCGAGCAGCACCGACGGACGCACGTCAGACCAGGGAGTGTTGCGCGTCTCCGATCTCTTTGTGCTTGCGGCGCGGGGTGCCTTTGCCACGCGCAGCTGACGGCGGGTGATCGAGTACGCGCGCTGCCGCACTGGTCACGGCCCTGAGCGCGGTCACCGACTTCGTTCTCCTGGCCAAGAGCAGACTGACCGTGCCAGACCCCAGGCCGAGCAGCACTCCGGACGCGACCGTCGGGCCGGGACCCGTTCCCGCCAGAAAGAACCCCGCCCCCGCTCCCACCAGCACAAGTGCCAGCGTCATCGTCAGAACCAACGCCGATGCCTTGGCGAGCACACGCCGCGGTCGCTTCTCGCTGAAATCGACGATGACCGTGATCTGCGGCCCTGTGACGCCACGAACCCTCGTCACTGCCGGCACGGCGTTCCGTGTGGCCCCGACATTGTGCGTGACCGAGAGATCGTCCTGGGGCCTGATCAGCGTCAGGTTCGCGTCGTCGCCGCACAACAACTTCCACAGCTGCGGAGAGGCCGGATGTACGAGCGGAACCACGGTCACCGCGATCTCCGCGAAGGACAGCGATGACTCGCGCAGCCGCTGGAAATGCGCCTGCAGCTCCTCAGACGACGCGAGCAGCTCGCTGACGGCGTCGAATCCGAGACGCGTGGTCGCGAGCAAGTCGCTCACGACCAGGATTCGATGCGGTTCGTTGGCGTCCGCCGCGAACGCCAACGCTGAGGCGAGATTCTCCGTTCTTTCCAGAAGGTGTGATGCGTCCAGCGGCGGCGAGCAGTTCTGACCTTGAACCACCTGTGGTCGCGATTCTCCGGCCCGATCCTGCAAGGACGTGGCCAGGACGCCGGCAACGATCGCGTCTCTGCATTCGTCGAGCAAACGCCGCGAGGGCGAGTACTCCAGCGGAATCGGACTGGTCTGCCGACCGTCGACAGCGGTGATGACCACTTCGCTCAGGACGATTTCGCTCAGCGGCACCTCCTGCACGACGAGGTCCTCGGCCCAGGCGATGACCCTGTCAGCGGCCGCGTCCGCCGACATTCTGACGCAATCCACGATCACCACCACGGACTGCGAGAACTGCCGCCACACGCTGTCGACCGCAACCCGCACGGCGCGGCCCACCTCTTGCGTGGTTTCGACGTCGGGCTCACGGCGGCCGTACGGCATCGCCACGAATACATGGGTTTCCTGCGGAGCGCTGAACGTGAGCCGCTGTGCCACGGCCTGCGGTTCCGCAACATCGTCGAACTGCGGGGAGAGCGCTTCCTGCCACCTGTCCGTGCCGACCATCCGCAGAAGCGTCTGAGCGGCGTTGTTGGCGGTGATGATGCCCGCGCGCAGATCGGAGACCTTGTCTGCCATCCCGTGGGGCACGTCGTCGTCGAACTCGACCGAAAGCCAGGTGTCGATCTGGTCCGCGAGCTTGCGAGTTTCCGCCAGCAGGAAGTTTCCCGCTGCGCCGAGAAGCTGGTTGATGGTGTGCTGTTCCTCCGGAGTGATCTCCAGGGGCAGTGCGAGACGGCTTGCGGTGGCGGCGGTGTCGTCCAGCGAGCCGAACAGCCACAGCCTGAACTGGTACCAGCGGTGAGACGGCGCCTGCGACGGCGGAATGGTGGCGGCTCGGTCCTGCCTCAGCCCGAGAGTCAGGTGGACCGTGTCCAGGGCGATTATCGCGGCGACTCCGGTCCTGTGAATGACCAGCTGCGCCGCCAGGGCAGGTAGCCTGCCGAGCGGGCCGTACTGAGTCGGTTCTGTCTCGTCGAGCATGCTGCGGATTATTGCCGTCGAATCAGCGGCTGTGTCAACCCGAAACAGCAGGATTCATGAATCTGACGACTCGAAGACCCCACGCAGACAAGATTCATGAATGGCCTTGGTTTCAGGTCATTCGAGTCCTAAGGTCCCCGCCATGGCCGAGACTGAGGACCCCCGCGCCGGCGCAGGAGACGTCGCAGTGGAGCGCAAGCTGGAAGAGTTTTCAGAACTGTTTCGTTCCGGATTTGTGCTGGTGGTTCACGAGTCAGGCATGGCCTGCTCAAAGTTCGCACAGACGCTGGTCAGGCAGTGTGAAGACCGGGCGATTCGGTGCGACGTACTGGCCGTCGAAGAGGTCGGTGACCTAAACACGCTGCTCAAGTACACAGCGCTGTTCCTCGTGTCGCCCGCGCCAGCCGAGGGCACCGAAGGCGATGAAACTTTCGCGCAGCTCGAAATGATCTACGCCTTCTACCGAGAACGGAAGCCACAGGGCCTGGACTCCATGCTCACCGCGGGCCATCCGTGGTGGTTCGCCGGCCCCGTGCACGTGTACCTGCTGGGGCGCGGCTCCAGAGACGACAACCCCTTCCCAGCCCTGGCCCTCGACAAGCCGTGCGTGGTGCGCTTCTTCGCCGACGAGAAGTCGCTCGGCGACATCTTCGAGGACTACTGCCCGCCGACCGTCCAACCGGACTTCGACCCGAACCAGTACCTGCTGGAAAACGGCGTCAAGTACTGGAAGCTCGTCCGCGACTGGGGCGTCCAGACCCTCGCGGAGTCCGACGCGATCTACGGCGTGATCGAGACGCAGCGCGAGTACTACAACGACCCCCGCTTCCCGACGTTGAGCAAGCCGCGCGAGAGCCTCAAGCACCGCAGCAACCGACTCGACCAGGTGCTCGAAGACCCGCAGATGAAGCTCGCCCATGGGGACTTCAAGCGGACCGACTTGGAGTCGATCAAGAAGGCGCGCAAGGCCTACCAGGAGTCGGGCGCCAAGGTCGTGCGCGAGACGCTCAAGGTGATCAGGACGAAGTACCCCCACGTGACCCGTCCCGATGAGCGCACAAACACCAAGGACAACCAGAAGGCCTTCAAGGACCTCTACGACGCGGTCGCTGCGCTGCGCGGACTCCCGCCCGCCGTACGTGAGCAGATAGCCAGGTCATGATCCATCCAGGTCATGAATGACTGGATTAATTCATGACTCCAGTCATTCATGACCGCCACGCATTAATGATTCATGAATGCGTTTCTATTAATTCATGTAAAACTGCTCCATTCATGCATTTCAATGCTGACAGCCGCGCTCTTTGCTGGCACAACGAAGATATGTCCACAGCGAAGAAGAACAGCATCGAGAAGTACGCCGAGCGCGCGCTCCTGGCCGTCGAGGTGACCAACGAGACCCTCGCGGTCTTCGACGACCAGCCCTGGAGCATCCCCGCCCAGCTGGCCCTCTTCACGCTCAAGCTGATCATCCTGATGTACCTGAAATCCGCCGCGGACCACGAACCGCAGCCGGAGCCCGACCGCCGCACGTCCATCACAGACACGGTCGAGATCATCGAGCTCGTGGACGAGACTGACCACGAGCCGACCACGAGCATCGACAACACCGCATCCACGCCAGACACCGACGACTCCGCGGACCAGCAGCAGCCAGACCCCCAGTAGTCGTTCGTCGAAGCCCGCGCCAGCTCCTCCGCCTGGCGCGGGGCTTCGCGTCGGTCCAGTTGACGACGCCGACGGCCGGGTCCCCGGCTGACGCCGCGAGACCCGGTCCCGTGAGGGCTGCTAGCCCGACGAGAACACGCGACCCGTGGAACACGCGGCTGTGCCAGTCGGTTGGACACAACGCGGATCTTCCGGGAGCTCTACGAGAGCATCGGCGGCAACAACGGGGCGTCGGAGCCGGCCCACCCGGCGGCCGAGATGCCGCCCAGGGCACCGAATACAACGACTTCCCCACCCGGACGTGAATGTCCGGGCCGATGGTGCCGGTCGACCAAGTGACGAGCACGAAACTCTTGCGGGGCAAGGGCATCAGCTCGAAGGCTTCGACCGCGTCGAGAACCGACAGCGGTGCCGCCCCGCCCAGCGGGCGGCACTGGCGACGCCCGGCGACGTCCTTGCACCAAAGCACAGCTTGTTCCTGCATGTGTTGCAGGGAAACGAATTCCCGGCCACGCCAATAGGAGTCTCGGACATAGGGCATGGGGCGTTCCACGCGTGGCTTGTCCTTCGGCTTCGCCGCCCGCGCCGGATCGACCAGGGTGCCGTAGTGCTCGGCATACGAGCGGTTGATCTTCGGGTCGTAGGGGTCCGGCTTGTCCACCCCGGTCTTGAGGTTGTCCGGCACCAGCCGGGCCGGCACCCCGCCGAAGAACTCGAACGCCGCCACGTGACACTCGGTCCACGCACGCTGGTCCATGGTCAGCACCGGCCGCACGAAATCTTCGAGCGGCACAGGGTTGATCAACAAGTACGAACCGCAGCAGCTGGGCGGTGTTTGGCACCTCACAGGGTCGGTGCCGTCCGGCAGCGTGAGTACGCGCTGAAAGCGCACCGCATCGAGGTGACCCACCAACTCACCCGGCTCGGGACGGTCGGCGACCTTGTCCAGCAGCACGATCCCCGGATTGCAGTCCCCGAGCACCGCACGCCGCCCGGACTGCGCCGTCTCGACCATGATGAACGACGCCACGGGCGCGCTTCACGACTTGAGCGCGCGAGCAGGAGGTATGAGCGCTGAAGGTGTTTCGCGGCTGGTGGCTGTGCTGCACCATTTCCTCGGACGCGTGACTCCGCGGTGATGAGCAAGGAGATGTCGCAGTGGCAGGCAAGTACGAGCCGTTGACCAGTCACCTGGCCGCTCTGGCTGAGGCTGGCCGCGAGGATGTGGAGCTCGACTTCGTGGAGATCGCGGACATGGTGGGTGGCCTCCCGCCGACCGCGTACCGATGGCAGGCGTGGTGGGACAACGACGCGAGTGGCACACACACGCAGGCTCGTGCGTGGCGCGGTGCTGGCTGGGCTGTCGCGAAGGTTGACCTTGCAGGTCAGAGCGTTTCGTTCACGCGCGCATGAGCGACCACGCACCGAGCACTCCTGACGGCCCTGGGTGGCCCTGCTCTTCTTGCAGGGCCACACGTTCACCGTCTCTACTGGACGATTTGCCCCGTTGCTGTGAAGTAATAGCTGTGCTGCCCTGCGGCACCGTGCGCGTCATTGATCGCGTCGGCGACGGCCATCTTGTACGCGCTGACTACCGGGGGAGAATCAGCCTCCTCGCGTGAGCCGACGGGGCACGCATAGGTGTTGTCGATGACCCAGTAGTAGATGCGGTCCACAGGTACGCCGTGCCAGCGGACGTCTGCGATCTGCAACTCAACGTTCCAGTCGCGCTCGGTGGCCCAGTCGAAGGTTCGCTTGTTGCCTACCTCGTGGGGGTCGGCGTCCAGGCCGTACGCGATGCTCAGAGCAACTTCGCGTTCGCTCACGAGCAGGTCGCTGTAATTGCGCAGGTGCCACGCTTCGACTTCATCGTGGTCGGCGATCCGAGAGACGGTCAGGAGTGCGGGCGATACCGGCCCGGAGCTGGCGCCCCAGCCCAACAGGCGGTTCCACTCGCTGGACTCACTGTCCGTTACTAGCTTTTGATCTCTTGCAGCGACGTCATGTGACGGACGTTACGCCGCATGGTCCCTTCTGCCTCGCACTGACGCACCGTGTAAATCCGGTGCACCTACTCCGAGTGTTGCGGCACTATGTACTCCTTCTGTCGCAACAGCGATACGACATAAGGAGGCTGCTTCCGTGCTTGAGCTGCGAGCAATCGACGCGCTCCACATGGCGTACACCGACCTGCGCAACGCATGGCGGGACACCCTCCAGGACCGGCGCATCGGCGAGAACCCGCCGAGCAGTGAGCGCTTGATCGGGCCTGAGGGTTCTCCCATCACGGGCAAGGAGCTGCTGCTCCACGGCGCTGAACTCATGGCGGTGGACGCGAGCAAGAGCGTCCTGCACCACTTGCGCTGCCTCACGAAGATGTACCGGGCGGACGACGGCGAGCCCGGCGGGTACCTCGACAGGGACGAGTGGCCGGGCACCGGCGCCTACTCCGCCGCCCGCGCCTTGCTCGAGGGCGCCGCCATGACCACGTGGCTGATGGCCCCTGGCATCGACCTGGACGAGCGGGTGCTCCGTGCCAGCTTGACCGGTCTCTGGTCCGCCAACGAGGACCGCCGTCCTCCCTCTCCTGACCCGGACGTGTGGAAGCTGGAGGACTGGAAGAAGGCGGTGACGAGCTGCGGCCTGGAGGTGCACGAAGCCAAGTGGAAGCTCGGTGTGAAGCTCGGCGGCAAGGTGAAGTACTTCGGCCAGACCGACATGATCAGTGAAGCGTTCGGTCAGCCTGGGAGCACCCTCTACAGGGAGTGGAGCGGGGTCGCGCACCACGCCGCGTGGGCTGTCGGCGACCGGTCGGTCTACGAGATCGCCGAGGACGGCGGCGGCGTTCACAGCCACACGAAGATGGGGCAGAAGTGGCACGCCTTCATGGCGGCCAACGTCGCGGAAGTTCTCGTGTGGGCCGGTGAAGCCATGGCGGGGTACTGGGCGCGGGACTGCGATGGCCTCACGACGGTCTGCGAGCGGACGGCCGAGGTCATGCGCGACTGCGGGTCTCAGCTCCCCGACGCCTGACTACGCCGGGGGTGCGGCCGGTTTCTACCAATCAACCGAGATCAGGCTCTGAACCCCCTTCAACTCACGGAATCGAGCCGCATCAAGATGGCCGATATGCGACTCCTAATCCTTGGTGCACGCACTTCCTCGGCCGCGCGGTCGTCTCGGCCGCGCTCGAACGTCAGCACGACGTGACGATCTTCCGACGCGGCACCTCAGGTGAGGACCCGGCCAACGTGCACTCGGTGCGCGGCGACTACACCGACGTGCGCGACGTAGCCCGGCTCGAGGACCACGGCCCGTGGGACGCGGTCGTGGACACCCTCGCGTTCGTGCCGCGCGAGACGCTCGCGGTCGCGCAGGCGCTGAAGAACTCCGTCACGCGCTATGTCGTGATCTCGACCGTATCCGCGTACGAGGGCTGGCCGATCGAGCCGCTCACCGAGTCCTCGGCCGTGCTGGAGTGCCCGTCCGACGCCGGACCCGGCTACGGCTTCGACGGCAACCCCGGCCCGTCCACGTACGGGTTCGGGAAGGCCGGGTGCGAGCGCGCCGTCATGGAGACGTTCGGCGCGTCCCGGTCCGCGATTCTGCGTCCCGGCGTGATCCTCGGCCCGCATGAATACGTGGGACGTCTGCCGTGGTGGCTACGTAGGCTGGAACGCGGCGGCCAGGTGCTCGCGCCCGGAAACCCTGGCCGGCCAATTCATCCGGTGGACGTTCGTGATGTCGCGAACTTCGCGCTGACCTGCGCTGAAGGTGCCACCGGCACGTTCAACGTGACCGCGCCAGGTACCGAGACATTCCAGGACTTCTTGGATGCATGCGCGGAGACGGTCGGCGCGAATGCCGAGCTGGAGTGGGTGCCGGACGAGTTCCTGGTGTCGCAGGGCATCCGCCAGAGGACAGAGATTCCTTTGTGGCGCGCGTACGCGGGCGCATGGGCGGTGGACTCTTCGGCGGCTCGGGCCGCCGGTCTGACCACGCGGCCGATCGCCGAGACCGTGCGCGACACCTGGGAATGGCTGACCGAGGAACAGCCGGAACTCGACAACGAGCGTGTCGCCGAGTTGGGCATCGCGTCGGAACGTGAGGCCGAGGCACTTTCCGGACTCAAAGAGCTGGAGAGATGATGTTGGTTATAGCGGCAGCTTTTGTGCTTTTTCTCATTGTCTCATCAGCCCTTTTCTATTACTTCCTGAGAACACGGTTGAAGCAGAGTGTTGCGCTGGCGATAACTATGCTCGCCGTTTATGTGTCTGGCATGACTCCTATGGGGGCTCGTCCTGTAGAGCTTGCCTGGGATGAGCTGTACGCTTCCGGAAAGCAGGAGGCCCGCCCGAGCGATGCCGCTCCCTCCAGTCCTGTAACCCCGAGTGGTGCACCTAATCCTGAGCCTGAGGTGATCAGGCCTGGCTGGGGGCCTCTAAGGTCGATGTACTCGGAGAAAAACCCTGCTCCACACGTGACGATTAATTCATTATCTGACAACTCCTCCTACGGTGATGAGCGCGTTTTTCTTTACGGTCAAGAAGCTCAAGGGAGACTGTATAGGCGGAGGACCCGGCGAGTGGGGAAAGTCCGTATTGGTAGGACCAGGCGACGGCGTGGCGTTTCGGGTTCTCTTTGAAAATTCCGTTGCTGACAACCTGGACGTTGACGGCTCACATACAGCCACAGGTCTTCGGCTGCGATTGATCATTCCGCATGTAGTCGGCGATTTCGCAAAGAGTTCCGGAGGGCAGCGCAACATGCATGCCCTGATTGACTCAGATAACGCTACGCCGAAAACCGTCTGGTCGACTACCGTTGTATCGTCGGCGGAGCCGGTAAAGCTATTGCTGAATCTACGGCACGCTACCTTGCATAACAATCATTTCAAGGGGCGTGAAGGAACCCCCCTTGGAGACGCCGCGTTTCAGTCGTCTGGTGTCCTCCTTGGTTATGATTCGCTGGATGGCAGACTAAGAGCGGGCTATCAATACTTAGGGTTCGCGTATTTCTGTTTCACAGTTTCTCGGTAGCTCTGGGATGAATCAGTGGTCACTAGGATCGATTGCTGGTCGAGCCGAAGATCGAGCGTGTGCCAGGGTCGTGAAGTCCTCGACCTGGTCGCCGAGCCGTGCGGCTTCGATCGCGAGCTGCCGCCGCGATGGCTTCGGCGTGGCGTGGACGGCCGGACCAGAACGTGACGGTGACTTGTAAGGCACGTGCCTGGCCTGGAGTGACGGGTGGTCGATCACGCTGCGGTATGTGTGCGCGGCCCGTGCCTGTTCCTCGGCGACGTCGGGGTGTGCGACGTCCCAGCTCACCGAGGACAGCAGGCCGCAGACCTGCCCGGCGATGAGGTACAGCTCGGCCTGCTGGCGTGGCTTGTGGGTGCGGCCGGGTAGCGTGAGCAGCCGGCCGGTGGCCGGGCTCAGCCTGAACGCTGTGTAGGTGCCCTAGTGGGTGCACGACGTTTTGACCCGCGACACCGTGGCTGCGGCGATCGCCTTGCCATTTATAGGGATTCTGGTTTTGTCTTCCTAAAGTAGGATCTGGCCCACTTTGGTGATCAGAATGTGCCCTGAGCTCGCCAGCGTTAGTGGCGGCCCCCGACCTGAACCCAGGCGAGTATGCCGGATGCGGTCACTGCCATGGCCGCCGCCCACCGCCGCCCTGACGGCCTTCGAAACCGCCGTCACCGGCGTGACCGGCCTGGCACCACCCGGCCAAGGCGGCGACTGGGACGAGCAACGACCGTCTCAACCGGCGCAGACCGGCATCCACGCCATCGACGATCAGAGGCTGGATGCGCGGACATGCAAATAGCCCACGCCTGGCGAGAAGACCGGCGTGGGCTTGGACCTGACGCGCTACTGCTCAGGGCGGGACTGCTCGTTGGCGGGCGGGTCGTCCGGATCCGACGTCCGTTGCGAGTCGGTCGCAGTCTCCTGCGCGTCCACCGTCGGGGCTGCGGCGTCCGCGGTGGAATGCGAGCCCGCGGCCGCAGGGTCCGATGCAGGCTCTGGCTCGTGCTCGGCGGCGGACTTGAGGTAAATGAGGATCATCAGCTTGAGCGCGAAGAGGGCGAGCTGGACGGGAGCACTCCAGGGCTGGTCCCCGAAGACCGATAGGGCCTCGTTGGCCATCTCGACGGCGACGAGCGCTTTCTCGACATTGTTCTCGATGCTGTGCTTCTTAATTGCGGTCATATCTCCGTTGTGCCACGGAGATCGCGTTCTGTCAGCACTGGAATTCGTGAATCGCGCAGGTTTACATGATTCTGCAGAGCGTGTTTCATGAGTCATTAATTCGTGCGATTATGCATTATTCTGATCATGAATGACTCGGGTCATGCATGACCCGAGTGGATCATGATTCGGCGACGCGGTAACGCATGTCGGCAGGGAGTGTGTGCAGGGCGAGCGTCGCGTCGTAGAGATCCTTGAAGGCCTTCTGGTTGTCCTTGGTGTTTGTGCGCTCATCGGGACGGGTCACGTGGGGGTACTTCGCCCTGATCACCTTGAGTGTCTCGCGCACCACCTTGGCGCCCGACTCCTTGTAGGCCTTGCGAGCCTTGCGCTTCGCCTCGTTGTCGCGGAGTTGGTGTGGTTCCAGGTCATCGTCATCGAACTTCTGGTCCGGGTTCTGTAGTACCTGGTCAAGCCGGTTGCCCTCGCCGGTCTTCCGCGGCTTACTCAACTTCGGGAAGATGGGGTTGTCGTAGAACGCCCTGCGTGCCTCGATCAGCTCGTAGATCGCGTCGGACTCCGCGAGGGTCTGGACGCCCCAGTCGCGGACGAGCTTCCAGTACTTGACGCCGTTTTCCAGCAGGTACTGGTTCGCGTCGAAGCCGGGTGGGAAAGGCGGGGGGCGGTAGTCCTCGAAGATGTCGCCGAGCGACGTGGGGTCGGTGAAGTAGCGCACCACGCACGGCTTCTCCTGGGCGGGGAAGGGGTTGACGTCGTCGGGGCCGTACCCCCACAGGTACGCGTGAACGGGGCCAGCGAACCACCACGGGTGGCCTGCGGTGAGTATAGAGGTCAAGCCTTGCGGCTTCCTCTCGCGGTAGAAGGCGTAGACCGCCTCGAAATGCGCGAGGACCGCGGCATCCTCGGTGCCGCCGGTCGGGGCGGGCAGCACGAGGAACAGCCCGGTGTACTTGATCAGTGCCTCCAGGTCGTCGACCTGCTCGATGGGAAGCATCTCGCATCGGATGCCTCGATCTTCACACTGCTTGATCAGGGTTTGCGCGTATTTCGAGCAGGCCATGCCCGACTCGTGAACCACCAGCACCAAGCCGGAACGAAACAGTTCTGAAAACTCATCCAGCTTGTGCTTCACTGCGGCGTTTCCTGCGCCGACGCGGGGGTCCTCAGTCTCGGTCATAGGCCGGGACCGTAGGGGTGGTGCGCCCGAACTCCAAGCAGAATCATGAATCCCGTATGGACGAGATCCATGGATGCTAGATTCATGAATGGGTTGAAAAGCCGAGGGTTCGGCGGCAACAATCCGTAATATGCTCGACGAGAAAGAACCGACTCAGTACGGCCCGCTTGGCAGGCTACCTGCCCTCGCGGCGCAGCTGGTCATTCACAGGACCAGTGTCGCCGCGATCATTGCCCTGGACACGGTCCACCTGGCTCTCGGGCTGCGGCGAGACCGAGCTGCCACCATTCCGCCGTCGCAGACGCCGTCTGACCGCTGGTACCAGATGAGGATCTGGCTGTTCGGTTCGCTGGACGACGACGCAGGCGCCACGGCGAGCCGTCTTCCTCTGCCGCTGACGGTCCCCCTGGCGGAGGAGCGCACCATCGACCAACTCCTCGGCGCAGCAGGAAACTTCCTGCTCGCGGAGTCCCGCAAGCTCGAGGACCAGATCGACACCTGGCTCGCGGTCGAGTTCGGCGACGAGGTGCCGTCCCGGATGATCGACGAGGTCGCCGACATGCGTGCAGGGATCATCATCGCGAACAACGCCGCCCAGAAACTCTTGCGGATGGTCGGCAGGGGCACCTGGCAGGAGGCGCTCGACCCGCAGATGGAAGCCACCGCGGAACCGCAGATCGCAGAACCGCGTCTTGAGGTCGTTCATCCGGCCGCGTCGCGCGCATCGCACGTGTTCGTGGCGATGCCATTCGGCTCTCGCTCTTCGATGGATTCCATCGAAGAGCGAGAGCGAGACGCCCACCGGTGCCGGGCCGTGCAGGTCGCGGTCGACAGCGTGTGGCGGCAATTATCGCAATCCGTTGTCGTGATCGCCGATTTCGCCGGCGCGGCAGCAGACGCTGCCGCTGGCAGGGTTATCGCCTGGGCCGAGGATCTGGTTGCCGTCGACGTACCTCTCGGGGAGATCGTGCTGAGCGAGGTGGTTGTCACCGCCGTCGACGGTCGCCAGACCGATCCGATCGCCCTGGAATACGGGCCATCAAGGAGGTTGCGCGACGAGTGCAGGAGCGCCATCCTCGCCGCGGTCAGAGCCACGGCGCTTCTGGCCCGCCCTGAAAGGTTTTCGCCATCATCGGACACTGCGAGCATTCTCGAAAGGACGGAAGATCTCGCATCGGCGCTGGCGTTCGCCGTGGACACGATCGAACCGCATCGGATGCTCATAGTGAGCGACCTTCCAGCGCCCACGGACCTCGACCTCGACGCCACCACCGAGTTGTTCGCATCCTCCGCCGAGCTGCAGGCGCACTCCAAGCGGCTGCGCGACTCGTCGTTATCCTTCGCGGAAATCGCTGTGACGGTGGCACCCATCGCGCATCCCGCTTCGCTGGAGTTGTGGCGGGCATTGTGCGGCGACAACGCGAAGCTCGCGCTGCTCAGTCGTCTGCAGGACAACCCAACGACCGTGCACGGCGCCACGCCCGCGCGGACCGTGGCCCCTACGACAGGAGTGTCTTGCCGCACCAACCGTGGAGCACCGCAGCGCTCCCCAAGTCCGCAGGGAATCACGGTCCTCGTGCATCTCGATGAGAAGCCGCCACGACGTGTGCTTGCCAAGGCATCGGCCTTGGTCGTAACGATCTCGCTGGCACTTGCACTGGCGGGTACAGGAGCGGGATTCGCACTGGCGGGAACCGGACCGGTCCTTCCGGCCACGTTAGGAGTGCTGATTGGGCTGGGATCCGGTGCCGTAAGTCTGCTGTGGGCCAGGAGAACCGAGTCGGTTACCGCGCTCAGTTCCGTGACCAGCGCGGCGGTTCGCGTTCTCGGGCCAGACCCATTGGATGTGGTCGCGACCTCAGCCGAGACCGACGTTACTGCAAGCGATCACGACGTGGCTGCGCACTCGGAGCGCTCACTCGTATAGCCAATCAGCACGGTCGCGTACATGCGGCCCCGCGCGATCGCGAAGTCGTCGACACCTAGCATCGTCACCGTCCCGACCTCCGGATTCGGCAGCGCGTGCACCAGTCCCCGCAGCGTTCCTCGGCTCGCCACGAGCCCGAGTTTGGCGGCCACCTTGCTCCTGCAGCGGCGAAACGGTCTGCCACTGAGGGCGATCTTCCTCTCGTCCTCGTTGAAAGCTGGTGGGACCGCGGTGTCCATGCTCGACAGGAAGTGTTCGCGCGGACCTGTCGAGCTGGTTGGTGCCCATCGATTGAAGCCAGGCCACGAGAGGCTTGCCCTTCCCTGCCAAAAGAAGTGATGACGAAGGCAGCTTGGTTCTCGGTAGCGGCGGACCTTCCCGATGGGTCCGTTGTGGACGTTTTCCGCGCGGACGGGCTGACCGCGATCCACGAGTCGAGACGGTCGCGCACGGTATCGGCACGGACCGGATCTTGCGCCGGAAGTGACGTTAGGTCGAGCGGGAACGAGCCGAGGTTGAGTCGCAGCGGTAGCGGGCGGCCGGGCCGCGGAGCCTTCCAGCCAGCTGTCGCGAGGTCGAGCGCCATCCAGCTGACGAGCACCGTCTTACCCGCGCCTGGTTCACCCAGCACCACGAGCCGGCCGCGGTCGAGACTCCGGTAGTAGGCGGCGATCGTGTCCAATGACCCGGCTTCGGCGCCGTTGTCCGCCCGCCAGCGCAACGTCGCCGCGGCGCCCCTGACGAACCGCACGTCCGCTGGACGAGGATCGCCGTCGTCGCCCAGCAACTGTTCAGCGCACGGGCTTCCGCAGTCGCGATCCGGTCCTGGAACGCCAGGAGCCCGTGGTCGGTGACAGCGTCTGGCCGGCCCGCTCGCAGCCCGTGCGCCGTCAGAAGGGCGCCGACGACGGACACCGGTAACGCGAGCACATTGGCGACGTCGGCCCCGTCACCGCCGTTCGTGCGGCTCAGCAGCCACCACGTGCACAGGACCAGTCCGGCGGTCAGGACGGCGACTCCGGCTGTCGTCACGATCCGGCGCCTGTTCACCCGCGTCACCGCCATCCTGGTCAAACAGCGGCATTATCGCGGATCACGCTAGGCGGAATCGTCCTCCGACTGGTCGACAGTCTCCACGCCACCTCGCGAGTTCCGTGGCGCAGGGCCCGCGCGAGGAGCACGAAGAGGCCGGACGCACTGGCTGGCGTGCTGCACGACGCTAGCGGCACCGTACGACTTCACAGCTCGCCTGGAATCCGACACTCTCGCCACTCATAATCGAACCCATGTTCGACAACCTGAAGCCGGAGGCGCCGCGGGCGCACGGTCGTCAGGTCTGGTGCAAGCCGCCGAGGCCCGTATGGGTCGACCTGGGCGCCGTGTTCCGGATCAGGCAGCCCCGCGAGCATTTCGAGGACGGCCTCGACCTTCAGTCACGCGTGCCAGGTGAGCTGCTCTTCTGGGAGAAGACGACGACCGGCCACTGGGTCGGCTACGTCTCGTTCGTCATGCAGAAGGCCCACGCTGGCGTGCGCGTGTCGCAGTTGGTGATGGAATACGCGCTCGAAGTCCGCGTGGACGGGCCTGCACGACGCGCGGAATAAGGCGACCCACGTTCCGCCGGTTGGCACGCTCGTCCCGGGAACAGATCGCAAACCCGCCGAGGGCGTCACTGGCCTGAGGGGTGCGGCACTCGTACCCAGGGGTGTGGTGCCGCACCCACCGGTCATGCCATCCGGTCGCGTTCCGCCAGCACCGCGTCATAGACTGCCTTGCGGCGCTTGCCCCCGACCGACAACCCGGCCGCCCGCAGGGCGTCCAGCAGCGCGTCACGGGAGAGCCGGTCGCCGAGCTCGGTCGAGGCCCGGCGTGCCGTGGGCATCAGGTCGGAGATGTCCACCCCGTCGATCACCACCGGCACGATGTCAGCGGTCTCGGTCGCCGTCTCGCCGTGACGACCGGCCAACCGCCGCCACCGCAGCCGCAGCGACCGAACCGGGCGCTCGCCATCTGCGGCGTCAGTGGTGTTGTCGCTGGTCGGTCGCGACCTGGCAGCTCCGGTCGCCCGCTGCCGAAGCGGCTCCGTACCGAACAACAGAGCCGCCGCTCCGGTCACCTGCTCGGCTTCGCGGATGACCGCTTCCGCCGCACGACGGCGTTCCTCGTCGGTCGCCTTGATCCGGGCGGCCACGACGCGACCGAACCGGCGGCGTGCTCGCCACCCGAGCGCCCTGTTGGCCGTCTTGCGGGTGTGGTGTTCGGTCGCCTCGCGATTGGCGGCCGTGAGTGCTTCGGTCGCGTCGGTCAGCCCATGTCGCAGCGCGACCGACCACGCCCGCCAGGTCCACATCGGGTACCGCAACCACCGCGCCGCCCCGAACCTCGGACGCCGCGCTGGAAGCCGCCCGGCTGCCGCGAGTGCCTGACGATGCACACGGCGTTCCCGCGCCTCCCACACCGCCACACCTACGACCGACAGCACACCCACCGTCGGGTCACCGGAGTGCACCCAGTTCGACCCGGCTGCATAGCCGACTACCAACCACATCACCAGCCGCTCCACCCACGCGGAGTCGTCCCGCGTCACTGCGGCGTCGCAACCGTCCAGAGTGGTGACCATGACAGGCCGCGCGGCCAAGGTGACGGGCTGCCGGGCCACGTGCGCCAACCGCCCGCACACGAAACCGATGCACTCGATACCTGTCGCCGCTGCAGCCGCCAGCGGCGCCGGCCACCCAAGCCGCTGACTGAACAACTGGAACTGGCCCCACCACGCGCCCACCATCGCTAGCACGATCGGCACCACGATCACCCGATCAGCAAGCCACCCGGTGACCCGCGCCCGCCACGCCGCACGCCGCGTCCGGCGCTGCCCCGCCCGCTCCTGCCGACCAGCCTTGCGATCGTGGCGCTCCGCCCGCTTACGGGAGCGCTCCGCCTGCCGATCCTCGTTGCGCGCCAAGCGTTCCGCGCGCTTACCCTGCGCACGCTCACGCGCCAACTCGATCTCCGCGCGCCGCACATCGAGTTCCCGCACCGCCGCAGCATCCGCGCGGCGGATCTCCGCCTCGGTGCTCGCTGCGACTCGCAGAGACTTGCGATCCATGAGCGTCATCGCCACCCACCACGCTTCTGCGTCCCGCGCACTGTGACCACACTGCGGCCCACCTCGATCGACAGCAGCAGCGCGATGACCCAGGCTGCGGCTCCGAATTGTGGTGCCAGGGCTGGTGAGCGCCCAGCGGGTTGGTGCTGTGGGGTCCTGCGAACAGTGTGATCGGTGGCACCAGTCAGGCGGACTAGCGCGGGGCGGCCTGGTGCGGGACGGCCTTCCGCGAGAGCTTCGTTCATTGCCTGCAGGAACTGGAGTACGAGTTCGCCATGCGCGGCGGTCACTGGTGCGCCTCCGTCGGGTGCGTTCCGCGGGGATGGCAGCGCGGGCAGAAGGTCGAGCTGGACCTTTCCCCGTCGAGCCACACCACTCGGGCTGAAATGGGATCACTGGGGCGGGCGTCGCATTGACCGCAGGGCCGTTGCGGATCGCGCGCGGGACGGTTCCCAGGACGGTTAGGGACGGTTCGGGGGCAACCACTGCCCCTCGTGCCGGGCCTATTTGCCCCCCGCTCCTGCGGCGTTTGCCCCTCGTGCTGGTCGACGGGAGGCAGTGTTTGCCCCTCGTGAGGCACGTTGTCCACAGCTCCGTTGAAAGGTCGCAGGGCTAGGTCGTAGCCCTTGGGCCTTCGGTCTGCGCGCTTGATGTACGCGGCGACGATGTCCGGATCGGACGGCCGGATGAGCAGGAGCTCTTCGAGCGTCCGCAGCGCGTAGCGGACGGTGCGTTCGGACAGCCGGGTGTAGTGCACGAGGGTGTCGAGGGAGGGGAAGGCATTGCCCCCTTCCGGGCCGGCGTGGTTGGCCAGCCCGATGAGAACCGCGGCGAGGCTGGAGGCGTCGCGCCGGTCTCGTGGGATCGGTGCATCGTTGAGGGCCCAGTTGATCGCTTCGATGCTCACCAGGACGCCGCCTCGGCGAGTTGGTGCAGTGTGTTGGCTTCAGCGTCAGTAAAACCAAACCTGCCGGTCTGGTGCCGCAGGTTGTTCTGGCTCGCCACCCAAGTGTGGAACCCGTCCTTGGCCTGCAATTCGGTCATGCCGATCGCGTTGCCGATCACTGACCAGGAGTTCACGCCGTCGGTGCCAGTGCGAAGCAACGCGGCCACGACGCACCAGCGACCGGAGATCACCTCTCGCGCGATGTGCGTCGCGTACGCGAGTTCGCTGAGCAGATCGTTGACAGCTGGCGGCTGCTGGTAGGCCGCCACGGCGAGAAGGCTTCGCGTCCGTGCCGCGGACCACTGCTCGATCAACTCTTCGAGCGGCTGATCGGGGACGCCGAGCAGGCTTCGAATCGCTTCGGTGCCCACAGCTCCGTCGCCGCGGGCGGTATCGATGGGCTTGCGGTCGTGCTCAGTGCTGCCCGAGTGCATGTCGGAAACCTCCGAGGTCCAATTCCCGGCCCCGGCGTGGATGCGATATCTGCCGGAGCCAAGTCAGTGCTGGATTGGCTGGTCCGATCTGGACCAAGGAGGTCTGTCTGGGGCTGCCCGAATGGGTGCCCTGGGGGTGCCCGGACGTTCCAGAACAGCACGGACGTCTACGGACTATATGGAGGCGATCGCCATCTGACCTGGACGGATATGGACTCGGTGGACTAGGTCGGACGCAGAGTCACATAACTCGAATAACTACGGATCAGAAGGTTACAGGTTCGAATCCTGTCGAGCGCGCTACATAAACCCCAGACAGACCTCGGTCTAGCTGGGGTTTTGTCGTGCTCTTGACCGTTTTTCTCGCCTTGGAATTCGCCGCGTGGATCTTGTGGGTGCCCGAGCGTTTCAGCGGGTGGGTGTCCTGGCTGGTTTCAGGGGATCAGCGTCGTCGTCTTCTCCGCCACGTCCCGCGCGATCTTGGGCGGCGCGCTCGTGTGCAGGTTTCTGAGAGTCTCGATCTGTGAATGGCCCAATGTTTCCTGGATCGTCTTCATGTCGATCCTGGCCGCAAGCATCGCGGTCGCCTCCGTGCCGGAGGCCGTGGAGCTGGATCGGCGGCCGCCTGGTGGGCCCTGTACAGCCGTTCGATCCGATCGAAGAGTGTCGATGCGTCGGATGGGCTGGGCGATCTTGTTACTGTTTGCAGTTAACCAAGCGCTGCAATGGAAGGCGGAGTACCCCTGTGGCACAGAAGGTGCTTGTTCAGCTCATCGACGACCTTGATGGCACTGTCGCCGAGGACGCAGAAACGGTGCAGTTCGCCCTCGACGGAGTGCAGTACGAGATCGACCTCAAAGCAGAGAACGCAGCCAAGCTCCGGGACGGCCTCAAGGACTTTGTAGAGAAGGCCCGACGTAGCGGCGGCCGTACCAAGCGTGGCGCTGCGGCGACCACCCGCAAGATTGTGGCCGAGGCCCGCACGAAGGAGCAGACCAAAGCCATCCGCGAGTGGGCCAAGGCCAACGGGCACGAGCTCTCCGACCGCGGCCGCATCCCCACGCACATCATCGAGGAGTTCGAGAAGGCTCACCGCTGAACTCCTCTGTGACCGTCGAGAAGCCCTCATGGGAGTTCGCGTCGACCGGCGTACCCATCTCCAGATTCGATCACCTCGTCGGCCACCTGGGCGAATACCTGGCCGGCAGCTCAACTTTCGAGCGACACCCGGTCCGTCTTCTCCGACTGCACGACCAGGAGCCATCTGCTGTCGTGACTGAACTCCATGTCGCGGTAGAAGGGGATCCTGTCGCCGAAGCGTCTGCAATCTTCCACTCGGACCAAGAATCCGTGCACGGTGCCGTCGCGCACGGCAATGCTCTGGCCGTTCGGCGACAGCGCTTCCACGGCGTGCTGATCCACCACTTCGGGACAGATGCGCTCGCGCCGTTCGAGTGACCACAGCACGCCCTTCGTCGCCAGAAGCCGTCCGTCGGCGCTGAAGTCGACGTCGCCGACTCCTTCGCGAGTCGGCGACGTTCCGAGAGTCGGCGCGTTGCGAAGCGCCTCGCCGACCGGTGTCAGCGTTCGAACGTTCCAGAGTTGTGTGGACTCGTGGGTTTCCAACGCCAGTACGTCGGGTTCAGTCGGGTGGAACGCCGCACCTGAGACCGCATTAGGCGTCGAGGACCCCGATTCGGGTACCGGCAGCTCACCGATCTGCCTGTTGGCACGCAGATCCCACACCATGTTGTCCACCACCAGCAGCGTGGCGTCCCTGTTCAAGGCAAGTGCCAGAGTCGTGAGTTCGGTGCCGCGAACTCTCCTGCTCTCGGGCACTTTGGCGTTCTCGGCCGCTCGATCGACGTCGTAGACCTTCACCTCGTCCTCGTCGCGCTTCGCCACCGCGACGAACTTTCCGTCGTCACTGATCGTCAGCGCGGAGACGTCACCGCCTCCACCGAGCATCGCGATAACGCGGTCCCCGTGGTCCAGCACCGGCACCAGGCCGTCGACGTTGTCAACGACATACCTGCCGCTCGTGCTGTAGACCGCACGCCCGCCCCCGAACTCGGCACCGCCCGACGACCGGTACGGCCTCCCGATCTCCGACTCGAGCCACAGGAACAACCCAAGGACAGCCAGGGACACCGCCAGCAGGAGCAGCACCATGGCGACGGGCAGCCGCACACCGTGCCGCCTGAGTGGCTCTGGCGGCGGGCTCGTGGCGACGACGGGTGCGGAGCGGTCGATCTTCGCGGCGTTGCGCGCCAGAGCCAGGTTCTGACTGGTACCCGTTCCTCGTTGTCTCGGCTGCGGCAGGCTACGTTTTATCGCCGTTCGCACCAACTCCTGGTGGATCCGTCCCAGCGTCAGCAGCGGCGGCGCGTCCGGCAACCCGTTGCCGAGCAACTCGAGCAGCATTCCGGTGAACGCGGTGTGCGTGGCTCCCCGCGGTGCCAGCGCCACGGCGTTCGGTGGTGTCGCGGCCAGCACGTAGGTGCCCTCGACCTCGAGTTGCCCGATGACGTCACCCGCCATGTCGTCGACGACTCGTCCGCTGAAGCAACAGTCCAGGACCACCACTCTGTTCGCGGCCGGGCTGTGGTTTAACGCGTCCCGCACCAGGTCGTAGGCGAGAGCGCTGACCTGCAGCGCGTCCGGATCGGTGTCGGCGAGACTGAGGAAGAGCTCATTGCGCGCGCCCACCCGCCCGTGGCCGGCGAAGTACACGAACAACGTGTCCTCGGCAGCCATCGCGCTGTCGCGCAACGCGCGATAGACCGTCCGCACGTCCCTGGTGTTCGCGGCGACCACGCAGTGCGCGGGATCAAGCCAGCCCAACGCGGGATCGGTCAGCACCGCCTGCAAGTCGTCGAGGTTCTGCCTGACCGCAGGCAGGCGGGGAAGCTCCGGCGACCGGTAGTGCGACGTACCGATCAGGACCGCGTACGAGCGGCCGCGGTCAGGAAGCATCACCGGATTCCAGCACGTCGCGAATCAACGCTTCCGCATCCTTGACCCGCTTGGCGTTCACCGTGATCTTCTTCCCGTCCGCCCCGGTGATCGTCAGCGTCACGTCGGACCGCCGTTGCACCAACCACGTGGTCACGGTCCGCGCCAACACCGATGCCATCGGCACGGCCGCACCGACCGCCACGACCAACTCGGTCACCACACCCATCTCATCCGGCGCCGCCTCGCCGCCGGCCACCATGACACGGCCGCGAAGTTCGGGTTCGGCGTTGAGCCACTCGCGCAACAACGGCATCTCATCGCCGTCAACGGCGATCCGGACCGAAGGCGTCATGCGAGCCATCATGACTGAGACATCGCCGTCGCAGTGCCACACCAGGAACAAATGCGCCGAACGGGTTCACATACCCGTTGCGGGCGTGTCGTTAGTGCCTGGGCCGTGGCATCGTTGTCTGGGTAAGCACGTTATGTAATTGGCCCTGTTCGTCTAGGGCAGCGCTGAGCGTCCGCGCTCAGCGAGGATCGCAACAAGTGCAGCCCCGCCGCCTTGAACACGTTGCTGTCGGAAGCGCTGGGCGTCCGCGCACAGCGAGGATCGCAACACATGGTGAGCAATGTCCGAAGGGTGGTTCGATCAGGCGCTCGAGGAGATGCTGAGGCAACATCCACTACGTACCGTCAGCGAGAAAACGCCGCCCGCTCAAGTAGCGCTGCAGCAGCTTCATGATCGCGGATTGCGTCGATTCCAGACCGAACGGCAACCGTTCGGCCTCACCTGGAGTACGTCCGATCTCGTCGACCATAGTCATGAGTTTCAGGAGTTCGATCGGACACCTCTCGTCATCACGCCGCACCAGTGCTGCTACGAGGCTCATCTGGGCGGTAAGGCCAGTCACCTCTGCATGACCGTGGAGCTGGTGACTGAGGTGGACGATCTCTCGGTAGACGTCGACGACGGTATCGTCCTCGATCACCTCGGCGAGAAGTGATGCCAAGTCGAGCTGGCACTCGAGGGCGAACGGATCCAGTTCGCTGAGCGCTTCCTTCGCGTCTTCGACCAGGGCGACGAAATCGGGGATGGCGAGCCTGGCCCCGTGTTTTTCCTTCCGTAGCAAGGCAAGTTGCCGACGGACTGCCAGCGACTCCGGGTGCTTCTCCCCGAGGTGGCGGATCCTGACTGCCAGCGCCTGCTCGAATCGTTTCGCGGCCCGCACGTACGAACCCGAGTACAGCGCGAACTGCGCCACCACGCAGGTCAGCTTCGTGGCTAGAAGCTCCCAACCCGTGGGGTCCGGCAGCTCGTCGCGGACGCGGTAGATCCAGTCCACGATCAGCTCGCAATGCGGACTGAGTGCCGCCCACATCGATCTGGCGTGCGGGTCGTTGCTCGCGAGGTCGCAGGTGTAGCCGTCGAGGGCGGCGACGCAGAGCTTCAGGTACTTCTCAAGATCGCGCTTCAGGTCGGGCTGGTGCCGGCTCGCCTCGCGGATCACCGGGTGAAGCAGGTAGCACTTCGTTGTCACCGCGGATGACCGCGCGTCGTTGAACATCACCTCCTCGATGAGCCCGAAGTCGCCCAGGACAACGAAGGCACGGAGTACCTCGTACCCCGTCAAGCCCTCGAACAGTGGCGACTGCCCAAGCACCTTGGCGTTCGCAATGACGTACGGGATCGGTGCCTGCTCGAAGCAGGACATCCACCGCAGCAGCGGCCGGGCCCACGGCATGCCGAGGTCCGCCAACAGGTCCAGCGACAACTCCCATGTGCGAAACAAGAGTTCTCGCTCGTCGAGCTGGCCCTCGCTCTGAAGCTTGTGCAGCTCATCGAGCTCTGGGAAGCGGTCGTGGAAGAGCAGTCGGTACTGCTCAAAATCTCCAGGCAAGGCGAGCCCCGCCACGGGCGGCAAGGTGCGCGCGGCGTTGAGGTACTGGCCTGCCAGACGCACTGCGAGCGGCAGGTATCCCAACGAGCACACCAAGTCCGAGGCCTGCTGCTCGGTGCCACACCCCGGCGCAAGCCCACACAACAACTCAACTGCTGCGCCCTCCGACAGCGGACCGACCGCATGAACCTCCATGGAGTTGGTCCACAACCTCGACTTCCCGTGCCGGCTCGTAAAGATCACCGAACCACTCGGAAGCCGCAGCGCCTGGCACCACTTCTCAACCATGCGGCAGTCATCCGCCCCGTCGAGGACGATCACCCAGGAGCCGCGCGCAGCCAAGAGCGCCTTCTTGAGCATGTCAGGGGCTGAACCCTTTCCTGCCCAAGCCCGCGCGCTCTCGTCGATGCGCTGCGGGTCCGCGTCGTAGGCAACCTCTCGCAATCCCGCGTTGAGACTGCTCTCCGTGGATGCGTCGACCCACCACACCTTGATGTGCGGCTGCTCGGTCGCGAGTTTGTCCGCGAGCCCAAGCGCGACCGCGGTTTTGCCGCCCCCTCCGGTGCCGTGCAACACGACCTTCGAGCCGTCGTTGCGGCGCACTACCTCAACCAGGTGATCAATCAGGTGCTCGCGGCCGTACAGCCTGCCGACCAGGCGTTCGGTTGGAGGGATGGTCGAAACCAAACCCGGCTGCAGGTCGCCACCTGGGATGCCGTGGAAGTACACATCGCCGTTGATCACCCCGGCTTGGGCGGCTGCCATCGCCGTCCCTTGGATCTTGTTGTCCGTGGTGGTCCCAGGCCTGACGGACTCAGGCGGCACTGCAGTGCTCACGCATCCACTCCTGGGTGAAACGGCGGGGGCACGCACGCTAGTGCATATCTCGAGGCGATAAACACGCAGGTTGCGTACCTTCGACGTTCGTGATCGGTCGGGACTATTGGCCCTAAACCGTTCGGCGCGCCAAACCAACCGCTCGTAGACACGGACCCAACTAACGATCTTCGTGGCTACTGTGGCCAGTCTCGCTTGTCATTTATTTGTCCATTATCAGGACGGAGGCACCCTCGAAGTATCGTCGCGGCCGCGCCCGGTGCTACATGCGATCTTGATCTTCTGCTAGGAAGTATCGCTACGCAGCGAGAAGGCATGCAGTGATCAAGAGGACTCTTCGCCCGACATGCTTCGACCATGCCCAATCAAGTGGAATGGCGATGCGCTCAGCGTCACTCGGCTCGACCACACATCACCGAGATGGAGCGGTGAATCCGACTGAGCCAGGTCAGCACCAGGATCAAAGGGTTCAATAGGTTCATCTGGCTGACGCGGCTCGGCGTCAGAACCATGGGGAACGCCTAAGGCCGCGGCAGCCACACCGACCGCGATGATGGCGCCGCGAAGCAACTCCTTCAGTTGCCGGCGTGCACGAGCGAGGTACATCCGCGTCATGTTCGATGACCAGCCCATGTGCTCGGAAATTTCGTCGTTCGAACATCCGAGCAGGAGCAGCGCCACGACAGCGTGTTGACGCCGCGGCAAGGTCGATATCACGCGCTTAACGTCAAGGCCGAGCAGGCCAACGGTGGATATATCGGATACATCGGGAGCATGCAGCTCAAGTACAGCATCATCCACCGGAAGGCTTCGGCGCGCCTTCTTTCGCGCGGCCAGTGCCATGTTGCGCACCACGCCAAACATGTATCTACGGGTCCTTGAGTACCCGTTCGCCTCAGACAACCGTCCTTGCATTTTTGACCAGTTCTCTAGCAAGTAGGTCATGGCTTCAGCTACTACATCCTCGGCGTATTGCTGCTCGCCGACGATACGTGCCGCATAGCTGACCAAGTCGGGATAGTTGTCTTTGAAAAATTCCGTAAAAGCGTGGATATCGATCTGCTCCCCCTGCGCTGGTGAGGACGGGGTGTCCTCACCAGCGCGGCAAGCGACGGCAGGCTGAGGTTGTGATTCAGCAAGCCGAGCGCTTATCAAGGGAACCTCACCTGGTGCGGTTGTTGTACGACATCGATATTGCAAAGCCATCTTTAGTCTGCACCGAGAACGTGAAGGTTCCCCGCCAGTTGTAACGCAGCCACTGAGCAAAGAGGAATACGGCCCGGGCAAGCGCAATTCCGACCAGCCCGACCGACGCCCACTCGGCATAGGTGCTCGAGTTTTGGTCTTCGAGCACTTTGCTAACCACAACTGAGACCACGATCAGCGGCAGCATGCGTGCTGAGAAGTTGCTGGGCCCGCCAGGCGTGCCATCAGCCTCATCCAAAAACTTTCTTACTTCAGACATGACAGGATCCCTTGTAAAATAGACTAACGAGTACCGACGGGTCTAGCCAAACCATGCTCCGCGCCGGTCCAGGTGCGAGGAAGCATGAGTCGATCGAACTGAACTGCGGCAGTAATCATGCCATACCGGAACTGGGCAAATCCCATCAAACTCGCGGCCATTCGCCCAATGGTGAATTTATCAACCATTGGAGTTGTCGAATTAGCCAGCCAGTCACCCGTGGGGCCACCCATATCGCCGTGATCACCCGATCAGGCGACCACCAGCCGAGCGACCGCGCGCACGATTGCAACAGCCAACGAACTCGCCGCCCGACCAACGTTCTTTGGACCGGCACGGGCGGCGAGCTTCCGTCGGACCCGAGGGTCCTGCCCTGCCTGCACGGCAGTGACACTTGCACGTTAATTGAAGCAACGAGCATCGCATCAGTTTGATGCGCACTCCACCCAATCGAGCGACGTCACTTTATCGCATGCGCAGGTAAGAGCACACGCGATGCGTCACGATGCGTAGCAGGCCAGCCAGATATTCGACTTAGTCACCACTCCTTCGAGTGGAACCAGTGCACTGCAGATCACCCCAGGAGGAGTTTCGCTGCGTGATGGAATGGTTCGCTGCGGCAAACGTGTTACGCACATCGAAAGGGCGGGAGCATCAACCCTGACGCTACCTGGAGTGATAGTCAGTCACCCATTGTGAGCAGCGGATCCGGATGCCTTACGTGCCGCGACGGTCAGCCAGCACGTGGAAACGATCAAAGCGTCATGCGCTCAGGTGGGGGCTCGGCCGCGAAGCCAGTCGACCTCGTGGACGAGCAGATAGCGACACTCCAACGACGTGTTCGACCTCAGGGACAGCAGCTTGAGTGACGCACCCAGGGGCTTGCGTGTTCTCCTTGCTCGCCTTGATGTTGCCGATCAAGTCGTGCAGGGGCTTGGTACCACCTGCAACCGCTAGGCCGGTCACCAGGATGTCAATCGACTCCTGCGGTGAGCCTCGATCGTGATGCTGACTTCAGCCTGGTCGGACGTTCGGCGGCCGTGAAGCGGGATCCCGTTGACTGCCTGTCATTGGCGTCCTTCGGTGCGTGATCCGCTGCCCGAGCGTGCGGGTGGCGTCCGTGCTGTCGGTTGATCGGCCGACACGTTACGGCCGATCGGGCAGATGTCTTGACCGATTGTCGGGCAGCGTTGCGGTGGCGCGGCACGGAGAGTGAAACCCCGTCGTCGTCTGGGGGTTGTCATGGTGCGTCGCCGGTTGAGCGCGTTCGTGGTCTCGGTGTTGTCGATGCAGGTGGCCGCGGTGTTGGCTGCGGAACCCGCGCGAGCGGTCGAGCCGGTGGCGCCTCCAGGTGCGGTTAACCCCGCGCCGGTGGTGCAGACCGTGACCACACCCGGTCCCACGATCCTCGATGGCCAGTCGATCACGACGGACACGCTGTGGGGACCGCTGGGATCGCCTTACATCATCCGGAGAACGCTGACGATCGGCGAACAGGCGTCGCTGACTCTGTTGCCGGGCACCGTGATCAAGCTCGACGGCCAGGCGGACCACAACGCGGGGATCAGCGTGAAGGGGCAGTTCCTGTCGCTGGGCACGCCAGCCAACCGGGTCGTGATCACGTCGTACAAGGACGACATGGTCATGGGTGACACGAACGGCGACGGTTCGGCGTCTGTGCCCGCGCGGGGCGACTGGCTCGGCGTCACGTTGTTCGGGTCGTTGGTACAGCCCGCGGCCACGCGTCCGGTGTCGGTGCTCGACTACACCGATGTCCGCTATGGCGGCTACAGCAGCGGTGGTTCTTGCCAGGGCCACGGCGCTGTAGGCACCAACGGAAGTGCGAGCCTGGTCGTGTCCAACTCGAGCATCACCGACTCGTTGATCAATGGTGTGTACTCCGACACCAATCCCGACCTCGGGTTCGTCGGCGTTTACAACAGTCACTTCGCGCGGTCGCAGTGCGGCGTCACCACGAGCGGTGATTCGGTCGATGTCGTTGGCAACATCTTCGACAACTCGTTCGGCCTCTTCGCTTTCTTCGCGTACTCCCCGAAGAAGGTCCGGTTCTGGCACAACGTCGTTGGCGGCAAGGTCACGGTCGCCGGCTCGCCAGCCCCGACGCGAGCGCAGGCGGACGTCCGGTTTAACAACCTCGCGGGCGGGGTCGGGTCGTACGGCACGAGCTCGCAGCAGATGCGCGACTACTCGGTGAACTGGTGGTCCCACAACGTCAACACCCTGCAGCTGCCGGCGTGCGCGACACAGGCCGAAGCGAGCGCCGCGAGTCCACAATGGACGCTGAACACGTCGACCGTCTGCCCTGACACGCCGGGCTACACCTATCCCGTCACGGGCTATGTGAAGTCGGTACTCCCGGCGATGTCCGGTGCTCCCGGCGCGGTACCGAACGGTGTCAACGAAGCGTCCGCGCCACGGTACGGGCCGGTCAACACCGCGTCCGGGGCGCTCACCTATGAGGCGAGCGATCTGGTGGTGCAGGACGCGGGCAAGCAGGTGACCGCGACTCGCACGTACCGCTCCGACGCCGCGGCGGGTGACGCGGGTGTCGGCTGGAGCACGGCGTTCTCCGAGGCGTTGTCGACGGCGAACGGTACGGCGACGATGACCACGGCCGACGGTGCATCGATCGGGTTCGGTATCGACCCGGCGGCCGGATATCTGCCCGCGCCCGGTGTGTCGGCCGGTTTTGCCAGCGACGCCGGCGGAAGCCAGGTGACCACGCCGGGCCAGGACACCTATCAGTTCGACCCGAACGGGGCTCTGACCGGCATGCTGCTCGGCGATGCCGGCCACAAGCTCGACATCACCCGCGCCGGCGGTCAGCTGGAGCGCGTCACCGGTGTCTCGGGCCGCTACATCGCCTACACGCGCACGGACGGCAAACTGCGGTCGCTCAACGACTCGACGGGACGGTCGGCCGGCTTCGCCTACACCGACGGCCGCCTGACCGCGGCCAGCGGTGTCGACGGCAAGACCGAGACCTATGCCTATGACCCCAACGGGAAGCTGTCGAAGGTCACCGCGCCGTCCGGACGCGCGAAGCTCGCCGTCGGCTACCACACCGACGGCAAGGTGGCGTGGGTGGAGCAGGAGGGCTCCGGCCGGTCGAGCTTCAGCTACGACACGGCGAACCGGCGCACGACCGTCACGCTTCCCGACGGCGGGCAGGCCGACCAGGACTACGACAGCAGCGGCCGGCTGGTGACCGACCAGATCCGGGGCGGCAGCGGCAGGCACGTCGTCTACGACGGCGAGGGCCGGGCCATGGTCGTGGTCACCGGTGTGCCGACCGTGCCGATGACCGGCTATGGGCCCGCCGCCGACACCACCGTTTTCGACGGCAATGGCGATCCGGTTATGAAGGTCGACCCGCAGGGCGTGGTGGTGCGTACCACCTTCAACGCCCAGCACAAGCAGCTGGTCACCACCTACGGCGACGCCACGACGATCACGCGTACCTACGACGGGGACGGACGCCTGGCGACGGTCACCGACCAGCGCGGCAAGGTCTGGCGCTACGGGTTCAACACGCGTGGCCAGGCGACCGGCCGCACGGACCCGCTGGGCCGCACCGCCACTTACACCTACACCGCGAACGGCGACCGCGCGACGGTCGCCGACGAGACCGGCGCGACCACGACCTACGACAACGACCCGCAGGGCCGCCCGGCTGCGGTCACCGACCCGATCGGCCGCCGCCGGACGCTCACCTACACGGTGTGGGACGAGCCCGAGAGGGTGACCCAATCCGGCGGCGGCGTGTATGCGCTGACCTTCAACGACGACCGGATGCGGGTCACCACCACGGATCCGACCGGCGCCACGACCCGCTACGAGTACGACGGCGCGGGCCGGCTCAGCGCCTCGGTGGACCCGGCCGGGCAGCGCACCACGGTCGAGTACGACGGGGCCGGACGAGCCGTCAAGGTGACCGACGCCCGTGGCGGCGTGACGACCCGCACCTACTCGCCCGAGGGCTGGCCGACCAGCGCCACCGACCCCACCGGCGCGGTGACGCGGTCCACGTACGACCCGGCGGGCAGGACCGTGCGGATCACCGACGCGCTTGGTCAGGTCGTGCAGACCGTCTACGACCGCGCGGGCCGCACCACGAAGGTGCAGACCCCGGACGGCGCCACCCGCTCGTACACCTACGACCTGCTCGGCAGGCAGAGCCAGTCGACGGACCCGCTGGGCCGCAAGTGGCTGCAAGCCTACGACGCGGCGGGAAACCCCACGGTCACCACGGATCCGCTCGGCAAGACGATCATCGTGGGTTACGACGATCTCAACCGCCCGGCCGGCCGCACGAACCAGGCGGGCGCGGTCAGCACCATCACCTACCACGACGCCACCCGCACCACGACGATCACCGATGCGCTTGGCGTCGTCGAGGCGGCGACCACGGATGCCGCGGGCCAGCTCGTCACCTCGACGGATGGGCGTGGCGGTAGCACGGTCCGCGAATACGACGTGGATGGTCGTGTTGCCAAGGAGACCGGCGCGACCGGTGGCGTCACCACCTACGCCTACGACGGTGCTGGGCGCGTCAGGTCGATGACCGATCCGCTCGGGCGCACGATCACCGGCGAGTACGACTCACTGGGCCGGCTGACCAGGCGGACGTGGCCGGGCGAGACCACGGAGACGTTCGAGTACGACGCCGCGGGCAACCTGACCAAGCACACCGACCGCTCCGGAGCGACGCGGACCTACGGCTACGACGCGGTCAACCGTGCGACCAGCGCCAAGGACCCGCTGGGCTACGAGACCAAGCACGCCTACGACGCGCTGGGACGGCTGACCAGGACCACCGATCCCACCGGGGTGGTCGAGGCCACCGGGTACGACCCGGCCGGACGGCCCGCCGTGCGCAGCGACGCGACCGGCGCCAGTTGGGTCAACACCTACGACCTCGCGGGCAACGTCCTCACCCACACCGACCCTGCAGGGGTCAAGGTCGCGAACACCTACGACGCGCTCGACCGGCTCACCCGCATCGACACCGACGGGTACGACCGCAAGTTCACCTACGACCCGATGAGCAGGGTGCTGACCTACACCGACCAGTTCAACCAGGTCAGCACGTTCGAGTACGACGTGCGCGGCCGCCGGACCGCCTCGATCGACCCGCTCGCCAACCGCACCACCCGCGGCTACGACCTCACGGGCAACGAGGTGAGCGTCACCGCACCGGGCGGGCAGACCAGCCAACGCGCCTACGACCTCGCCGGACGGGTGACCTCGGCCAGCGACCCCCTCGGCAACACCAGCCGCAACACCTACAACGCGGCGGGCGAGCTGACCGCGCTGACCCTGCCACGGGGCGGCGCCTACACCTACACCTACGACGCGGCCGGCCGCGTCGAGTCCGAACAGGACCCGCGTGCCTCGGTCACCCGGTTCGCCTACGACCAGGAGGGACGGCTCACCAGCACCACCTACCCGTCGGGACGCGTCGTGGCGCACGCCTACGACCTCGCGGGACGGCGGACGACGAGTACGGCGGGCACGGACGTCCGGACGTTCGGCTACGACACAGCCGGGCGCCTGACCTCCGCGGGCGGCCTCGGCTTCGGCTACGACAACCGCGGCCAGCTCGTCCGCAGCACCGACGCCGCGGGCGACACGGCGTACACCTACGACGCCGCGCTGCGGCTCGCCTCGAAGACACCGCCCAGCGGCGCCACGACGACATATGCCTACGACACCGAGGGCCGGCTCTCACAGGTCCGCGGTGGAACCAGCCTGAACTACAGCTACAACTACACGGGCCGGTCGATCACCAGGTCCGCGGTCAGCCCGACGTACGGCAGCGACACCCGGTACCTCGACGCCGCGCAACGGCCCACCAGAGTCACCGCCGGCAACGGCGCGTACGACGTGACCGCGCAGTACTCGACCAACGGCCAGGTCACCAGCCTCACCCAGACCGGGTCGGGCACCACGGCGTTCGGCTACGACGCCGCCGGACGGCTCACCTCCGCAGGAACCGCCACCTACGGGTGGGACGCCGACGGCAACCGCACCGAAGCGTCCACAGTGCAGTCCACCTACGACGCCGCGAACCGGCTGACCGGCGCGTCGGACGGCAGCGCCCACACCTACGACGCCGACGGCAACCTCACCGACGTCACGAGGTCCGGCACGACAACCCACTACTCCTACAACGGCTTCGGTGAACTCGTCGCCGCGAACAACGGGGCCACCTCGGTCACCTACGGCCGAGATGCCTTGGGGCGCACCACTAGCAGCGGCGGCGACCAGCTGTCCTACGACGGCCCCTCCACCCGGCTGTCGCAGTTCCGCGCGGGCACCACCAGGACCGACCTGGTGCGCGACCCGTCGGGCTCACTACTCGCCGAGACCACCCAGGGCGGCGGCAGCTCACGGGTCTTCCACAACCTCCACGGCGACGTGGGCATGGTCTTCAACGGCACCGTGCAACAGACGAAGACCTACGACGCGTTCGGCAACGCCGCCTCAACGGGCACGGCCCCGGTGCCGCTCGGCTTCCAGTCGATGCTCACCGACGGAATGACAGGCCTGGTCGACATGGGCGCCCGCAGCTACGACGCGGCAACCGGCCGCTTCACCGCCGTCGACGACGTGGTCGGCGACCTCACCAGCCCGGTCACCCTCAACCGCTACACCTACGGCAACGCCGACCCGCTGAACTTCTTCGACCCCGACGGCCGGTGGAGCATCCCCGGCTGGGAACAGGTGACCAGCTTCGTCGCAAAGGTCGCCGACTGGGTCGGCGACCGCATCACCGACACGTTCCCCGCGGCCAAACCGCTCGTCGAGGCCGCCAAGACCTTGTCCCGCGAGCCAGTGCGCGACGCGCTCATCAAAGCCCTGCCGAAGTCCGTCGCCCAGGTCGCACAGCACGTAGACGCCGTGGTGACCAACATCCAGCAGACCGTCTACCGGGTGACACACGACCCCAAGGCCGCGTTCACCCTGGCGGCCTCGTTCGCCGCCGGCGCGGCCACGTTCGCCGGGTGCGCGTTGCTCACCGCAGGAGCCGGCACGCCGTTGTGCGTGGTGGCGGCGTTCACTGTCGGCGGGGCGGTCGCCGGGGCGCTGGACTGCCCCGACGGCCAGGCGGTGCTCAGCTGTGCCGGGACCGGTGCACTGGCCGGCGCGGTCGGGGGAGTGGTCGCCGCCGCGACCGGCGGCCTCGGGTTCGTCGCCGCAGGCGCGTTGTCCGGCGCCGCCGCCAGTGCGGCGGGACAGCTGCTGACGACCGGCGCCGTGAACATCGACCGGGTAATGGCCGACGGCCTGATCGGCGGAGTTCTTGGGGCGGTGGGAAAGGCAGGTGTCAAGGCTCCCCAAGCGGCCAGTCGCGTGAGCGCCGGGTGGTCTGCCCTGAAGGAACGCGCCAAGGCCGGCGGCTGGGGCGATGATCGGGGATCTATCTCGCTCGGGCGGCCAGGTTCCGCACCCAACGCGCCGGTCGTCGGATCGGGACGCGCCTACTCCGTGGCGTTTGAGGTCCAGCTCAAAAAGACGTCGTATCCCGGTATCACCCGGGAAGACCATTTCCAGGAAGCCAACACGATGTTGCTGGAGGCGATGGACTCCGATCCAGCCTTCGCCACCGCGATGGACGATCTCATCCCTGGATTGCGCGATCAACTGTCCGGCCCCAGAGCGGTCTCGCGCAAGTCGCCGCTCAATTGGACCTGGCACCACGCCCTCGAGCCGGGCTTGCTCCAACTCGTGCCGCGCGTCCAACACAAGGCAGCCGGTAACTTGCAGAAACTGTTGCACCCCGGTCGCTCTGGGGGATTCAAGAAGTGGGGCGAGTGATGGCGACACTCAGGGAGCTGCTCGACCGGCTCGACGAGTTGGACGACGACGTGACCATCTACGCCGCCAAACCGTGGACCTGCGAGTCCGCGGCGACTGCGGCCGTACAACACAGTCCCGAAATGCGAGCGGCGCTCGCCAGCGGGATGACCTACCTGCTGGAGGTCGACTTGGCGCGCGACGTGCTCGAGACCTGGCACGAGTGGCGACCGGGGCGAACGGCGACCTCGGACGACAAGTGTGCCGCGGTCATCCACTATGCCGAGTTCGACGCGTACCTCGAACCGGACCACACCGACTAGAACGGCTTCGGGACAATCTGTTCCTCGGTGGTCTGGAGCTCCGTCGTGGCGGTGATTCGAATACATGCTTGCCGGAAAGGATGCCGTGCCCGATGCGCTCGACGACACGCTAGGGCAGCTCCGGGCGAGCCGGATCGGGAACGCGGCGACGATCGCTGCAAGACCGCCACCAGCGACCCGTCGGGCACCACCTCCTTCGACTACGACGCCGCGGACAGGCTCAGCGCGGCCAACGATCCGTCCTTTGGCCGCACCACGGTCGAGTACGACGCGGCGGGACGACGCACGCGGATCACCATCCGGTGCGGCGGTGTCATCACGCGCCAGTACTCCCCCGAGGGCTGGCCCACTCAGATCACCGATCTGGCCGGCGCGGTGACGCGCGACGCCCATGGACCGCAAGTGACTGCAGGCCTACGAACCGGCCGGAAACCCCACCGTGACAAAGGATCCGCTGAGCGAGACGATCGTGGTCGGCTACGACGACCTCGGCCGGTAGGTCAGCCGTACCACGCGGATGAGGTGCGCGGCATGCGTGGCTCCAACGCGCGGGCGGTCATCGGAGCCGAACTGGACGCGGCCTACTTCCACCTGTACGGCGTGCCACACGACGACGTGGACTACATCATGGACACGTCCGCGCTTTCAAGAACAACGACCCGGAACGGTTCGTCCGCGCCAAGCGGGCGATCCTCGACATCTAGGACGCCATGGCCAAGTCCATCGAGACCGGCGAGCCATACCACACCAGGCTCGACCCGCCGCCCGGCCAAGGCCCACGTCACCCGGCCAAGGGAGTCCGCCAGTGACCTTCGCCGACCGCAACGCCCTTTACCTGCGCACCGCCATGGAAGTACTGCGAGAATCGGGCGGCCCATTAACCCGCAACGACGTAGCCGAACGGATCAGTGACCGGCTCGACCTGACCGAGGACGAGCTCATCCTGGACGAACGGGGCCGGGTCAAGTGGCGCGTCCAGATGGGGTTCCGAACCTCGGAAGCGGTGACGGTGGGCTGGCTGACCAAGGGCGGCGGCTCGTGGACCATCACCGAGGCGGGGTTGCAGGCGCTACTGGACTTTCCTGGCACCGAACTGCTGACCGAGCTTCGGCGCCTGTACCGAGCCCGCGGTCAGGCCGTGAGCAAGCGGCAGTATCGCGATCCGCGTTGGGCGACCGTCCTGAGCGCGCTGGAACTCGTCGGGCCGGGAAACTGGACCACCTACGGTGACCTGGCTGAGCTGGTCGGGATGTCGGGGCAGGCCATCGGCGGCTTCATGACAGAACATCCCACTACCAATGGGTACCGAGTCATGACGGTCAACGGCACCATCTCACCCAACTTCCAGTGGTGGGACCCGAACCGTACCGAGACACCGAGAGAGGTGCTTGAGGCCGAGGGCGTCGAGTTCGACGAACGTGGTCGTGCCAATCCCAGTCAGCGGCTCACGGTCGCCGACTTCCGGGAGCTGTTGGCCGATCTTCTTCCGCAGCCCACCAGCAAACGGGCGTGGTTGGTGCGTGGGTCCTCCGTGGAGGGCCGGGACCTGGTGCCGGTGTGGCTGCGCAAAGGGTCGGTGTCGCTGGCCGCTTCCGGGCTACGCGCCATCACGTTGCCGATCTCTCGTGCGGAGCTGAAGTCCTTCGTGGACGAGGACTACCAGCACAAGCCGTACTCCGCGCGTGAGGCCAAAGTGGCCGAGTTCGAGGCGTTCTGCAACGGGATGCGGGACGGCGACCTTGTACTCACCACCACCCAGGGCAAGACCTACGTGGGACGCATCACCGGTGACGCCGAGTATGTCAGCTCCTCCGACCAGCGCTCGAACCTTCGCCGCACCGTCGACTGGCTCAACGACACGCGTCCAGTGCCATTCGCCAAGCTGCCCGACCCGCTGCCCGCGATGTTGCACAACCAGTCCGACGTCGTGAACCTCACCGGGAACCTCGCCGCGGTGGAGGCGTTGTTGCACGACCTGGACGTCGATGTCGAAACCCCAGCGCCGGCTCCGCAGAAACCGCTCGAGTTCAAGCCAATCAGTCCCGAACTGGCCTATGAGCTGATGGTCGACCAGGCTTGGCTGCAGCGCCAGACCGACCTGCTGTGGCACCGACGCCAGCTGATCCTCTACGGACCACCCGGTACTGGAAAGACCTTCCTCGCCCGCAAGATCGCCCAGCACCTGGCCGAACCGAGCGCGGTCAAGCTCGTGCAGTTCCACCCGTCCTATACCTACGAGGACTTCTTCGAAGGCTTCCGCCCGATGCCGCGCGACGACGGGCAGCTGGCCTTCGAGCTGCGGCCCGGACCGTTCCGCGCGCTGGTCGACGACGCCCGCCAGCATCCGTCCGACCCATACATCCTGATCATCGACGAGATCAACCGAGCCAACCTCGCCAAGGTGTTCGGAGAGCTGTACTTCCTCCTCGAGTACCGCGACGACTCGATCAGCCTGCTGTACTCGACCGAGGCCGACTTCACCCTGCCGAAGAACGTGTTCGTGATCGGCACCATGAACACCACGGACCGGTCCATCGCGCTGGTCGACGCGGCGATTCGGCGCAGGTTCGCGTTCGTCGAGTTGCACCCCTCCCTGCCACCAACGCCAGGCCTGCTCCGCGAGTGGTTGCGGCGCCGCGACGAAGCTGGAGAGATCGTTTACCACGCCGATGCACCGGACCTGCTGGACGCGCTTAACCGCGCGATCGACGACCGCGACCTGGCCATCGGTCCTTCGTACCTGATGCACTCATACGTTTATCAGCGGCCGGATGCACTCGCTGAGGTGTGGGAGACATCGATCCTTCCGTTGCTGGAGGAGCATCATTACGGCAGCCCGCGCGAAGTGCTCGACCGATACCGTCTCGATGCCCTCCGCAAGACTCTCGACGCGCCGTCAACAGAGTCCTGATGCCCACCGTTGAGCTTGACGAGTTCGGCAGCTCGACCCACCCGCTCACAATCGAGCAGGGCCAGTGGCTCGCCCGTTCAGGGACAGTCTCGGCCGCACCTTCCGCGCTGATACCGGGCCACTGGGATGTTTCGGCCCGTGGCAAGGTAGGCGCTGCCCGGATCGGCGATGTCGAGCTCTGGATTCGTCCGAAGCTCGACATCGCCCGGCTGCTGTTCATGGTCGGTTACGCGATCGATCCGAAAGGATGGCGTGACGACGAGATCGCCATGGCCATCGGCGATGATCTGGTGCCCGCGGTCGCCAACGCCCTGTGGCGGCAGACCGAACGGGCGGTGCGCCAGGGATTGCTCCAGGGATATCGCGAAATCGAAGAAACCACGTACGTTCTCCGCGGTCGGCTGCGAGAGTCTGATCAACTCCGCCGACATCACGGACGCGTGATACCCATGGAACTGCGACACGACGATTTCACCATGGACATCGCGGAGAACCAGATCCTGCTGGCAGCGATCACACGGATGCTCGCGGTTCCCCGAGTAGATCAGCGATCTCGGCACCGACTGACGGCGCTGCGCCTGCGGCTTGCGGACGTGACCACTCTCGTTCGCGGTGCACGACTGCCGAGTTGGCGGCCGAACCGGCTCAACGCCCGCTACCACACAGCTCTTCGACTCGCGGAGATCGTCTGGCAGGCCACCTCACCCGAGCACGCGCCCGGCGCCGTGAACACCACCGGTCTCCTGTTCGACCTCGCCAAGATCTTCGAGGACTTCGTCACGGTCGCACTCGTCGAGTCGCTACCGACGCACTCCTCCGGCACCGCACACCGTCAGTACCCGTGCTCGCTCGACGAGGCCGCTGCCGTGCGAATGAAGCCCGACCTGGTGTGGCGCGCTGGTGGCGTCGCCGCAGCTGTCGTGGATGCCAAGTACAAGCAGGAGAAACCAGAGGGTTATCCCAATGCGGACCTGTACCAGATGCTGGCCTACTGCACCTCGCTCGGACTCCGCCGCGGCCACCTTGTCTACGCCAAAGGAAACGGTCTGCCAGCACTGCATGCGGTACGACGTGGTGGTGTGGAGATCGTCTGCCACGCATTGGACCTGACGCTGAAGCCGACGGAGCTGTTGAACCAGATCGACAGACTCGCCGCGGAACTGACCGGCACGTAGGAAGCGCTTTGTGAGGATGACGCGTGTTTCGCCGAGCGGCGCACCACGACTTCGTCTGTAACGGCATCGCCAGCTTGTTCGCCGCCTTCGGCATCGCCGAGCAAGCGACCTCGGTCCCGGCCATGGCTCGGCCGGACCGCCGTCCCCTGATCGGACCACGAGCCGAACTGCTTCCGGTGTCGTCTCGATGTTCGACGACACCGGCCGACGTTACTGGTACATGAATGTGTGCTCGAGCGGCTTCCATGACGGTGTCGGAGGAGTGCGGACCGTCGTAGGACCAGGTCTGGCCGGCGAGCTCACGACCATCAAGTTCGGTGGTGTTCATGCTGTTGCGCCTTCCTGATTGTCGGTCCGGCGGTCGGCGATGCGGTCCTGTGGGTGCTCGCCGAGCGCGTCGACGTCGGCCAGGCCGGCGTGGTGGGTCTGTGTTATCGCTTGGCCGATGGCAGCGCTGAGGTGGTCGCAGCCCGCGGATTCGAAGTCACCGCGGACTCCGCATCCTGGCCGGCTCGGTCATACCGACGGCTGCCGTGGTGCTGCGGCGCGGCGGAGCCGTTGGCGATCGCGTGCCCGGCCGGGCACCGGCAGGTCGAACCACACGGGATCGGCGAGCCTCCAGTGGTAAGTGCCGGACTCGTGTTGGCCCAGGCGTGCCTGCGGAGTTGGCTCGGTCGTGGCGCAGGCTTCGACGGAGGCGTCCGCGTCGGACCCGGCGGACTGATCACCTGCAGGTCAGGCGCCTCTTGGTGTCGATCGTGCCGACGTCGGTGTCGCCGCGACAGAGTTCCGCACCAACCTCTACACCGCGCCGACCACGCAACGTGTCGCGATCTTGATCGTCTACTGCGGAGTCGGCAGTATCTACGTCGGTTACACCGCCCTCATGCTCTGGCGGGCGGCTCACCATCTGTCCGGCTGGATTGCACTCCCTGCCGTTCTCTACTCGGGCCTACTCGTCGCAATCGCGCTCTCGTGGCGCCGCAGCACGGCGGGTCATGATGTTCGTGATCTTTCTACGGCGACGCCATAACGTCGCATGCCGCGTGCTGAGAAATTCTCAACGATGAGGAATATCTCGGGGATGGAATTGGGTCGGTGGGGCGTCATGCGTCGATCTTGGATCATGGAATGCCGGAGTCTGGCTCATCGGTCGCTGGCAGTGACAAAGGTTGATCTTGCGTCCAGCGCGGCCTTGTGTCAGGCGACGCTGCAGCCCCGAACGGCAGTCGATTGCGGTCGCGAGGCATGGCCCGACTCCGAGGTTACATCGAAGGTAATTAGGTGCTGGTGGGTCTAACTTCTTTGGCGAGTTGGTCGGGCTGGCTTCTGTTCGCCGACTCTGTGATCGACACGCCGGGCTGGGTCGTCGGCCAGGCAGTTCATCGCCTCGTTCGCCCTGTGCTCTGCGATACCGACGTCCAAGTCATGAGGATTGAGGCTGGGTGATCTGAGAAAGCATTTCCGTCCGGTCTATATCCAATGCAATGGAATACTTATGTGCCGCCGTAACGCACTGAACAACGTGGCGCCACCTGATACCCTGGCCGCTCATCTCGTCCTCGCGGCAATCCGCACCGACCCCTGTGGGCCTGGAGGAGCTGGGTTGAACGGAACCTGCAAAGCTTAATCTCGTGTCGTGACTGCGGTTCAGCTTGTTGCAGGGGCACGGTGGCGTGCTCGGCTGTTCACTCCTGACGTGATGGGCGTGGTGGCGATCTTGGACGATAGGGATTCGGCAGGGGATTGATGTACGACTTCGGTTTGCATCTCGAAAATTTCTCTCAAGGCAGATCGCGCCGTTTTTGGTGGTGCGGGTAGTGGCCTTGGAGTCGTTCATGTTGCTAGGCGCGGCTGGTGGGTCATTCCGCGGACTCATCGACCTGTACGGCCAGTTGATGCGGTGGCATACCGCTCGCCGTGAACATCGAGCCCGCCGGGTGCGGACGCGACGCACGACCCACTCGATGCCGCCGTCGTTGACTGACTACGTCGACGCCATCCCGGAAGCGATCGCCTTCGTAGTACACGCACTCTTGGGAGCTGGGGCTGCGGCTTTGTTTGGCGGGACCGGTCAGGTGAGCGGTGCCTATGCGGCGGTATTGGTGGGGGCGTCGGCACCGGCGTTGCTGATGCAAATTGGCCAGCTGAAGAGTGTCAAGGATGTCGTAGGCGGAGGAGTGGCCGTGACGGGCGACGCGGTTGCAGACGAGGTCAGGCGAAGACCACGTCAGGCCCCATCGCGAGGTTCGTCCAGCGGGGAACCCGCACTCCGCGTTACTGGGGCATCCGATGAAGGGTGAGTTGGCTTGGGGGCGCATCGCGAGCCACATCTTCGGGCTCAACCGGCACACTGTTGCTTCGATGCCGCAGCGTGCCAGCGTTAGGCACAGCCTTGCACGCAGATGTGTCGCTGCGATTCTGGGTGTCGAACTGGCGATGCACGTGAACAGGCCCTGCTCGCAGGAGGCGCATGACCGTAGCGAAAAGGGCGATGCGGCCGAAAACTACTTAACTCGAAAGTGGGAGCGTCGCTATTCGTGGGCGGCGGCCATTGTTGCAGCAGTTATGTTTCCATTAGCTGCCGCAGGCTGGTCGTTCCAACTGTATTATCAGTCTCAGCTTGTTCAGATGGATGCGTCGCTAGGTAGCTCGGGACCGCACTCCGAGGAGTATCTCGGTGATCTTAGTCCTTCGGCGGGAAGTCGGCTTGTCTCGGAGTTCGTTACGTTTTCAGATCTTCCGCTAAAGGACTTCCTGGTGGCCCGACTCGCGGACAACTGCCTTGATGTAAATTTCACCGAATATGACTTGGGTGGAAAGTTTTCCTCCTTCTCTGCCGTTGTGGGCGTCACTGATCATTCAGCCGATGCTCAGACAACGGTTGAGGTGAAATTGCTTGTCGACGCGCGCCCGGTTGAAACTGTCCTTGTAAGCAGAGAGAGTGCAGCCTTGGTCCGTGCCGATGTCGCCGCCGTCAAACGGCTGACCATCCAATGGCGCCAAGTTCAGCCTGCTGTCTGCGGTGCGAACTATCTGGCTTTCGGTAATGCGGGTTTGGGCCTCTAAAACCGGAGAGCTCTCCGACCGCAGCCGCATCTCGACACACATCATCGAAAAGCTCGAGAAGGCTCACCGCTGAACTCATCTGTGATCGGCGAGAAGTCGTCACGGGCCTTCGCATCCTGATCAGCGTCGCCGCCGTGTGCTGGCGGATATGAAACCGGATCGGCAACCGGCCGTGCCTTTACTGCCCAGGCGAAACTGGAACGCGAGCGGCGACCTGCTGTTGGACCTGGGCGTAGACATCGACGGCGAGTTCGGGAGCCACCCAGAGAGATAGAGCAACAGCGAAGTCGACACGCTCACCGTGAAGGCCGCCTGCCTGCTCTTTGCAATGCACTGTGAGGTTGAGGTCAGTTCCAATGCCAACACCGACGGCCTTGGTCACTTCCCAGACTGTGTGCTGCAGTGTGCCGCGTTTTGGGCGATCTCCGCCCACGTCGACTGCAGTGCCGAGATTGGTCAAGCCGCTCGGCTGTGAGAAGTCCAGCGCGGCACATCGGTATTGGCGGTGCCTCCAGTTGACTGGCGACAACCACGCGAGAGTTCCGATAACCCGTTTGACTCCGCGCTGATGGAGCCCGTCCGGGAGTGGAAATGACAGGGTGCGCTGCTCGTTGGCGCCGATATCATCCACGAACAGGATGCTGGCTTCGTGCGGTTCGCACCCACCTGCGAGGTCTCGCAACACCACGCCATAGCCATGGGCGTACGGCTGGAGGGCCTCATCGGCGAGAAGATCATTTGGCACCCTGGCGGAATGTGCGACGAGTGCCTTCGTCGCAACGGCCAGTTCGGACCGCGTCAGGGTCCGGTTCGTGATACCGAGTACGGCGTCGACCGCCCTTGCGGCCGCCCGAGACACGGCCGCTGCCGCGGGGCTCGTGCCCACTGTGAAGACTTCCGCACCCCCAGGTGAGGCCACCTTGATACCAGGGCCGTAGGCGGATTGCGGTGCTGGGCGTGGTTCCGTTTCGGTGGGCGTTATCGGCGACTGGAAGAGCGTTCTCCCGCCGGGCGCGAGCAGGTCCGGTTTGACGGATCGCCGGTGTCCAGCGCCGAGTGCGCTTGCCGGATTGACGATGAGCTCGCCGTCGGCCGGATCGAAGCGGTACCCGAGGTGCACTGCTCCTGCACCGTCAGAGTTCAGCGCACCGATGGTCAGGGCATTGAGGGAGTCGCCAGGTGAGAGAAGACTGCGGCGTGGCACGGCATCGGCCACGAGTGCGTTCACCGCTTTAGCCCGTGCGGCACCAGTCAGTGAGGACAACCCGTTGGTTCCCGACGGGACAGTCAGCGAGCGGTGGTTGCCGGCAGAGACAATCACCACCACGCCATAGGTGGCACTGAGCCAATCGATGGTGCGGGCCCACGACGACAGCACACCGTCGAACGGCGCGGCGGGGTCGCCTACCGACAGGTTGATGACCACGACCGAATCACCGCTCGGGCCGACAGTGCCGTCACCCTCAAAGAGTTCGCGGAAGACACGGCGCATGAGATCGGGCGCTAGTTCGGCGTCGCGTAGCTCCTCCACGCGGTCCTGCGTGTCAAGCGCCGGCGTGAGGATCGGGCGCACCAGGATCGGACGCGCGGCGGCAGATGTGGAGTCGGACAAATCGCCCCAAACGCATACAGAGGCCATCGCCGTGCCGTGACGCCGAAGTTCGGTTTCGGAAGCGGTGTCAGAGGCAAGATCGTCCGGGTCGAAGACGATTACGCGACCGGCGAGCAGCGGGTGGTTGGCAACGGGAACTCCGTCCAGAACGCAGAGTACGGGCTCTCCTGCGGGAGGTGCGGAGTCTGGAAGTGACCTCGCGGGAGTCGCATCGGAAAAGGAGACGGACTGCGTGGTTGCTCGCAGATACATCACGTGACTTGACTTCACGGCCGCGACAGCGTCGAAGTTGCCAGTCGCCAGCTGCTGAAGCAGGTCGAGCGGGACTGTGCACTTCATCCCGTGGTAGCCGACCTCTTCGATCTGTGCCGCCGATACAACCCGTCCGCCGGATTCGACGACGAGGGCAGACACTTCGCTCTCGGCCTTCAGGCGCAGAGACGCCGAACGGCGGTACCAGAGTTCGATCTCAACGGTGTGCTCGCCTGGCAACATGCCGCTCAGCGCGGCAGCCAGTTCTGCAATCCGAATACGGTCCTGAGGCCCCCATGGGCGAACGTCCTTGAGATGCTCGAAGAGATTGCGCAGCGGTGCGTAGCCTGCGCTTACCTGTCCGGTGCGCTGCCACTGCCGCCACTGGCCAAGGATGTTCGCCTTCGACTGCTCGTTGATGCACACGGCATGAAGGCAACCGGTTACCGGCAACTGTTGGGCGACCGTCTTCCGCGGAAAGTCAGGGTCGGGATCATAGTCGCGCTCGACCTCTGTGAGAATTTCGAGTCCCGCGAGTTCTGCGACTCTGGCCAGGTCGACTCGCTCATCGACAGCTTCGAACACGACCACCAGCTGCGGGTCACTCGCTCCGAGGGACTGAGTCAGAGTTGCCTGCTCAGAGAACGCTTCGTCGAGGCCCTGGAACTGACCACTGAGTCGAGTTCCTTGCCGGCTTCTTGATGGAAGATCGACCTTGGAGCTTGCCCTGGCAGTGGGTGCGAACGATGCCACCGGCCCGACCTGACCCCACAACACAGGCCTCTCGACGCCTCCGTCAGTCACCGGCTTCCGGCTTCGCTCGATGGCTCCAGGACTTCAACAGGCGTTCGGTGACAGCCTCCGGATCGGAATCGAAACCGTCGAGAATCTGACGCCGCTGCACGTCCGAGGCGAAGTCCTCCAGCTCCGCGTAACTCACATCCCGAAGGCGATCTGCGATCGTTCGTTCGGATTTCCCGAGCTTCACGCCTGTGCGGGCTGCCCAGGCCCGGAGCCACTCGATCTTCCCTTCGCGGCTAGCACTGGGCAGGGAAAGCCGGAGCTGCATCCGTCGCCAGACAGCGCGGTCCAGAAGTTCCGCATGGTTCGTTGCCGCGACCACGATGACATGGCTTGGAAGCCGGTCAACCTGGAGCAGGAGCGAACTCACGACTCGTTTGATTTCGCCGGTCTCGTGAGTGTCGCCTCGCTCCTTTGCCACTGCGTCGAACTCGTCGAAGAACAAGACACAGGGACGGATGCGGACTGCGGAGAACAACGCCTCCAGTCTGCTGGCCGTTTCGCCGAGGAAGGAACCGATGAGGCCCTCGTAGCGAACGGTCAACAGGGGGACAGCCACCTCTGTTGCGATGGCCTCCGCCAACGACGTCTTACCGCTACCAGGCGGACCTTCGAGGAGTACGCGGTGGCGCGGCTCCACCCCATGGCTTCGGAGCAAATCGCGGCGATGGTGCTCCTCAATAAGATCCGTTACGGCATGCCGGACCACCGTCGGGAGCACGAGCTCGTTCAGCCGCCGGAGCGGCTCCGTCTCGTGGAGCAGTCCTGCTGACTCTCGAGGCCGTGTGAGCGGGGACACGGAGGAACCTGGGTTACGACGACGAGTGAGGGCCTCGGCCAGCTGTGAAGCGAGCACGCTGTGCTTCTTGGCGTTCTCTTCAGCGATGAGTGCCTCCGCGGCACGGCGAAACGCCAGCTCATCGTTGCCAACACCGGACTGGACCAGCGCGACGAGCAAGTCTCCGCGCGCCATGATCCTTCCTTCCTTTCGTCCGCTGCGTCATTGTCGCAGAATCAAGGTCTTCTTGGGGGAACCGGGATGCCTAGATCGAGGTCAGATAGCGCGATCGCATCGAGCTGTCCTGCGCGGCACCAGGGCCAGTACCTTGACCAACATTGTCACTGCCGCTGCGGTGCTGATCAGCACCAGCACCACGATCACCAAGGCCGGCCGCCACCAGATTGCGCCACCTCGTGGTCATCTCACCAGATGATCATCGCGCGGCTGGGCGAACATGGGCCTAGCAAGGTCACCCGCTGATGACATCGCGCATTGATGTGTCGTGAGTTGACAGCCGATCGTGGCATGGTCCAGAAGCCTGGCATCGCGTGAATGAGCGACTACCAGCCATCCGCATTGGAGTCGGTTCCGTGGCTGGGCTGGGCTGGTCGGTGTCGGGCTGGTCGAGGTTGTCGAGTTGTCGCTGTACCCGTTCGGTGTCGGTGTCGCGGCCTTGTTGCTGGTACAGCTCCAGCGCCTCTCGCCACGCTGCGCGAACTTGGTCGTGCTGGCCGAGGGCGGCGTGGGGTGGCCGAGGCCGTCGAGGATGTTGGCAACCTCGGAGGTGTGGCCGCCGGTGCGGCGCAGTGCTAGGGCCTGCTGGTAGTGGTCGATGGCCTGGTGTCGGAGGCCGGTGCGCGGATCGGTGGATCGGGAGACGCGCGGACGCCACGGCCGAGGGTACGGCTCGCTCACGACCTGTTGGTGTCGCTGTACGGGCGCGGCTCGTTGGAGCCGTTGGAGCTCAAGGGTGACGTGCGGGTGTTCGACCAGTTCGTGGCCTGGGAGACGTAATGATCGGCGATCGCCGATCAACGTGTTTGCCTGAACCGGTGGTTGCCGTGAGACGCGCCTGCTAAGACAGATGGGTCATGGCTGACGGCACCCGCCCGCGAGATCTCGCCGGCCACCTCGAACAGCTCAAGGTGGCCAGCGGTCTGACCTATGAGGGCATCGGGCGGAAGGTTCACCTGAGCAAGTCCGCGGTGCACCGGTACTGCAGGGGGTCGAGCACGCCACGCGAGTTCGCGATCGTGGAGCGCATCGCGTCGACGTGTGGCGCCAGTCGAAGCGAAATGGCTGCGCTGCACCGCTTGTGGCTCGACGCGACAGCGCCTCCTGACGACATCGCCGAGGTGGAACCGGCTCCCCCGCTCGCTCGCGCCGACCTTCCCGCCTCACCGGGGAGGACCCGGTTCCAGCGCCGACTCGCCGCGGGGGTGGTCGGTGCGTCGGCAGCGCTGCTCCTCGTCGCGAGCGCACCCGGTAGGCCCGACGTCGCCGAGGAACCAGCGCAGCAGTGGATCTCCGGACCGGCGTGGACGTTGCCGGCCGCGCCGGTCCCGAGCACGTTGTTCGGGGTCACGATCAACAGTGGCACGGGGGCGATGCCTTCGTTCCGGGTCGGCGCCGTCCGGCTCTGGGACAGCGGGACGCGGTGGTCTGAGATGCAGCGCCGGCGGGGTGAGTTCGACTGGTCCGCGGCGGATCGGCTGGTGAACGGCGCGGAGAAGGCCGGGGTACCGCCGCTGTTCGTCTTCGGCAGCACCCCGAGGTGGGCCAACCCCGCTGCGCCCGCCGGTCCGTATTCCGACGGCACACCGTCGCCGCCGGCCGACCTCGATGACTGGGAGACGTTCGTCCGTGCCGTGGTGGACCGCTACCGAGGGCGGATCGAGGCGTACGAACTGTGGGTCCTGGCCAACGACCAGAGGTTCTACGCGGGCAGCGTCGAGACCCTGGTCGAGATGGTCCGCCGCGCGAGCGCCATCGTCCGGGCCGGCGACCCGGAAGCGACGATCGCCTGCCCTGGGATGGGGCAGCTGTGGACCACCGAGGGCGTTTCGTTCTTCCGCCGGTTCGCTGAGCTCGGCGGGTACGACCACTGCGATGTCGCGAGCGTCAAGCTGTTCCAGCGTCAGGCGTCCGACCCACCGGAAACGATGCTGGAGCTCATTGCCTCGATCGACCGGGTCATGCACGAGACCGGGGTGAACCCGAAGGTGTGGAACACCGGGACCACCTACTCCATCACGTCACAGCCGCGGCTCGACGAGACCACCGCCCGCAATTACGCCGTGCGGTTCTTCCTGGTGGGCCTTTACGCACGGAAGAGCAACCTCGAGCGCATGTACTTCTACAACTGGGGCGGCACGAAGATCCCCCTCGTGCTCCAGCCCGTCGGTGGGGCACCGACCAACGCGGCCCTCGCGGTGGAGCGGTTGCAGCACTGGCTCCGCGACGCCCACAGCCGTTCCTGCGCTCACGGAGAACCCGCGGGCCTGCCGGGCAACGTTTTCCAGTGCGACTTCACCGTCCGGGAGTCCGACCGGAGCTACGACGCGACGATCAGGTGGACCGACAAGGGGACCGCGTCCGTCGTGGCGAGCAAGGACGTGGAGTCGATCCACCGCCTCGACGGGAACGTCACGGCGGCACGTCCCGGCGACGTCATCACCCTCACGGAGGAGCCCGTGCTGATCACCGCGAAGGCTGCACAGCGTTGATCTCCGGCGCTCTCGCCGGCGTCCCAGGGAATCCCGTTTCCGCAGCTCAGAGTCCCGGACTCGTCCCGCTCGTCCCAGATCCGGCGCACCCCCTTGAGACGCTCGCACCGGTGGATCCAAGCTGCGTTCGACGGACACCACACAACCCCAGGGGGAGCAAGTGATCCGACGACCGATCAAAACAAGGATGCTCGGCATCGCCGCGCTGGCCGCGTTCATGACCGCTCAGCTGATCGCGCCCTCCAGCGCTTCCGCGGGCACCTGCAGGACTCCCGGCTGCGGTGGCAGCGTCTCCAACGGGACCGGCGGCACGATCGCCGTCACCAACTGCTGGAAGACCGGCGGATTCGCCTACGGCGAGAAACACCCGTGCATGACCAACGGGTGGAATCTGTACGCCGACAACGCCGGCGTTCGCCTGGGCCCGTACGACACTTCCGACGGCTATTACTACTACTACGACGTCGACGGGTTCCGGGTGTACAGCGGATGCACCGTCTCCGGATATTGGCAGGGAGGCAGCGTCTTCTCCTACTACCGCAGCCCCAGCCAGTCGCCGATGTGGGTGCGCATCGCCGGGCTAGGCCGGGCGAACATCACCAGGATCGCCTGCTAGCTAGTGGCGCGTCTCGGAACGTTGGCGAGGTAATCCACGCTCAGCAGAGCACCTCGGGCACCGCCCCCACGCCCCCGTACCACCAGTACGAGGACGTGGGGGCGGCACCATGATGCACCCGTCTGACTGCGAATTCCCCCGGCAGCGTCCCGAGCCACACCACTAGCTGCTCGTACGGTTGGAGTCCTCAGGTGTTGTGAACGGGTCGCCCTCAATGGTGGTGTTGAGCCCAGTACCCGAGTTCGACGGTTTCGAACGCCCGCTCATCGGCAGTAGCGGACGTCTTAGGCGCGTCTGGCCGGATCGCAGGCTTAGTTCGGAGCCGCCAGCCGGGACCGTTTGACTTGCGGCTGATGTTGTTGTTGTTCAAGGCCGAGTGGCGTTGGTCGGCCTTGGCTGGCGGCGTCGATGTGCACTGGTGGACCGAGTTGGTGAGGGCTCGCCAGCGAGCTCCAGTGAGTGCTGTGCAGGGGTGCGCTCGCGACTCGGGCCAGATCTTGGATCGCTCCGCATGAGGCCGCCTATGTAAGCGCAGCAGTTGGCTTGGCTCGGCTTATGGCCAGCAGGGCGAATCCGGAGATCACCATGAGGCCGTCGAGCACCAGGGGTCCGACGGCCGCAGCCAGTGGTTCGTAGTGCCAGGCGATGAGGACGTCTCGGAGGTGGCCGTAGGAGATGATCGCGGATCCAAGAGCGACCACGCCGATACCGCCAAATCGAGCGAGGATCCAGAACCAGCCACGTGGCCAGCGGACTCGAGAGAGCACCTCGATCGACAGCAGCAGCCCGATGGGCCAGACTGCGGCTCCGATCTGTGGTGCCAGGCCTGGCGACCAGCCGGCGGGCTGGTGTTGGGCTGGTAGCCAGGTACTGAGCACGTTGGCTGCGATGGACATGATCGAGCCGAAGACGAAGCCTGCCCACGCCACGAGAAGACCACCGGCGGTGCCGGGCGCGGACTGGCGCTGGATCGCGGTTTCGCCAGGGCTGGTGTCGTCTGGCGCCAGCTCCGCCAGGACTTTGCGGACGGCGTGGTCGGTGGCGCCGGTCAGGCGGACCAGGGTGGGACGGCCTGGCGCGGGGCGGCCCTGGGCGAGAGCTTCGTCCAGGGCCTGCCGGATCCGGAGTGCGAGATCCCCGTTGGTGGCGGTCACCGGTGTGCCTCCGTCGCGAGCACGCCGCGGGGGTGGCAGCGAGGGCAGAAGTTTGAGCGAGACCTCTCCGCGTCGAGCCAGACGACCCGGGCTGAGATGGGATCGCTGGGGCGGGCGTCGCATTGACCGCAGGGCCGTTGCGGATCGCGTGCGGGACGGTTCCCTGGACGGTTAGGGACGGTTCGGGGGCAGCCATTGCCCCTCGTGCCGGGCCTATTTGCCCCCCGCTCCTGCGGCGTTTGCCCCTCGTGCTGGTCGACGGGAGGCAGTGTTTGCCCCTCGTGAGGCACGTTGTCCACAGCTCGGTTGAAAGGTCGTAGCGCTAGGTCGTAGCCCTTGGGCCTTCGGTCTGCGCGCTTGATGTGCGCGGCGACGATGTCCGGATCGGACGGTCGGATGAGCGTGAGTTCTTCGAGGGTTCGCAGCGCGTAGCGGACGGTGCGTTCGGACAGACGGGTGTAGTGCACGAGGGTGTCGAGTGAGGGGAAGGCGTTGTCTCCGTTGGGGCCGGCGTGGTTGGCCAGCCCGATGAGAACCGCGGCGAGGCTGGAGGCGTCGCGCCGGTCTCGTGGGATCGGTGCGTCGTTGAGGGCCCAGTTGATCGCTTCGATGCTCACCAGGACGCCGCCTCGGCGAGGTGGTGCAGCGCGGTGGCTTCAGCGTCGGTGAACCCGAACCTGCCGGTCTTGTGTCGCAGGTCGTTCTGGTTAGCAACCCAGGTGTGGAAGCCGTCCTTGGCCTGCAGTTCGGTCATGCCGATCGCGTCGCTGATCACTGACCAGGAGTTCACGCCGTCGGTGCCGGTGCGCAGCAGCTGGGCCACGACGCACCAGCGACCGGAGATCACTTCACGGGCAATGCTGGTGGCGTACACGAGTTCGCTGAGCAGATCGTCAACCGCTGGCGGGCACTGATAGGTAGCCATCGCAAGAAGGCTTCGCGTCCGTGCCGCGGACCATTGCTCGATCATTTCCTCGAGCGGCTGGTCAGGCACGTCGAGCAGGCTTCGAATCGCTTCGGCTTTCACAGCGTCATGTCCGCAGCGCGTGGTGTCGGCGGGCGTGTGGCTGTGTTTTGTATTGCGCATGTGCGGGAGACCTCCGAGGTCTGATGCCCAGCCTCGGCGCGTGCGGGATGGCTGCCGAGGCTTGTTTGGGATCTGGCTGGCCGGTCCGGTGCGGACCGCGGAGGTCTGTCTGGGGCTGCCCGAATGGGTGCCCTGAGGGTGCCCGGACGTTCATGAACGGCACGGACGCCTATGGACTGTGTGGACGCTATTGCCGTCTGACCTGGATAGATACGGATTCGGCGGACTGAGCCGGACGCAGAATCACGTAACTGGAATAACTACGGATCAGAAGGTTACAGGTTCGAATCCTGTCGAGCGCGCTGCTCAGAGGCCCGGTACCGGTTGGTACCGGGCCTCTGTGTCTCATTTTGGGTCTCACTTCTCCACGTGCTCGGCAGCGAGCCTCTGGTTTTCGTGTGCGCCAAGCCCAGCAATCAGGTACAGCCGGATTGCACCCTCGTAGTGGACGAATGGCACGGTCAATAAGCAGGCGCGCCACCTGGGCGAGGTGTGTTAGGCACGCGTTGTGGATCGACAAACACTCAGCGACCTGGCGCACGCGGATCACCCGATCGCAGCGCCCGTCAGCGATGTCATCGTGCTGGACCTCCTCGATCGGGCGATCCGCAGACCCGATGCCCACGTGCTCGACCTGGGCTGCGGTGAAGGCGCCTGGCTCCTGCGCGCGGTCCAGGCGCATGAGGGCGTCACGGCGACGGGCGTGGACATCTCCAGCGCGGGTTTCGACCGGACCCTGGCGGAAGCCGCCCGGCTGGGGGTCGGCGACCGGCTCGACCTGGTCCAGCAGGACGTGGCCGAGTACCGGTCGCCCCGCAAGGCGGACGTGGTGCTCAGCATCGGCGCCGCCTACGCGTTCGGTGAGCTGTTGCCCGCCCTCGCCGCCGCCCGCAGCCACCTCGCCGAGGACGGGGTGGTCCTGCTCGGCGACTGCTTCTGGGAACGCGAACCGGACCCGGCGGTCCGGGCGGAGTTGGAGGACGGCCCGCAGAAGTACGTCGACCTGGCCACGATGGTCGCCAGGGTCGTCGCGGACGGGTGGACGCCGGTGTACGGGCACGTGAGCACGTTGGCCGAGTGGGACGACTACCAGTGGAGTTGGACCGGCTCGCTGGCCGCCTGGGCGCTCGACCACCCCGACCACCCGGACCGCGAGCAGGCCCTGACCACCTCCGCCGCCCACCGCGACAGCTGGCTCAACGGCTACCGGGGCGTGCTCGGCTTCGTCACCCTCGTGCTCCGCCCAACGCCCTAGGCGCTGACCCCAGAGCTGCCACACGGTTGATCAGGAGTTGGTGTTCAGCTTCCAGCTGTCGACCGTGAACAAGCCCCTCGTGCGCTAGTTGTGGCACTGGGTTCGAGTCGCACTGGGGGAGTTTGATGCTGAAACGAACAGTCGCGCTTGCGGCCGTGCTGGGGCTGTCTGCGGCGGGGTTGCTGGTGGCCGGTCCTGTGGCGACGGCCACGACGAAGCCGTCGGTCCGTGTCGCCTGCACTGACGGCGTGAATCCGACGCAGCTGCCCGGGCCGACCACGAAGAGGTCGGTACCGGGCCCGGTCGGTTCGGTCGTGGAACTGCGGTACAGCAGCAACCACTGCGCATGGGGGCGGGTGCGCAACGTTGCTTGCGGGTTCGACTGCGGGGACGCGGTGTGGGTCGACCGGGCGGTCAACCGGACCGAGGCGAACAACGGGCGTTGGGAAGGGCTGCTCGGCTGGTCGCTGGTCAATCCCGGCGAGAAGAGCCAGTTCAGCCTGGCCTACAACGACAACGGGCCGATCATGCGCGCCTGTGCGCAGATCTACGGCGGAGCGGGCAGGGAAATCCGCTGCACGGACTGGTACTGAGGCCTTTCCAGCAAAGGAGCTGCAAATGAAGAAGGTGCTTGTCGCGCTGTCGACGACTGCGTTGCTCGGCGCCGGCGTGGCCGCGCCCGCGCCCGCGAACGCAGACGCTTATTGCCCCAAGGGATCGATCTGCCTGTTCGACGACTTCTACTTCAAGGGGGACAAGTTCCGGGCGTGGAAATGCGGCGTCATCTACAACGTCGGGGCCGAATGGGGTTCGGACAAGGTTCGTTCGTACAAGAACCTGCAGACCGGCAACGTCACGGCGACCTTCTACGACTGGAGCGGGTCCGAGTGGGAGGTGCTCGGCTACTCCCGGGCCGTCCAGATCGTGCAGGTGGCGCCAACCCTGTACCACTCCGTCCCGCGTGGTGTTGACGGCGTCAAGCCCTGCTGACGGACACCGAGGATCGCCCGCTGAACCCAGCGGGCGATCCTTCGGTTGTATCTCCATCGGGCCCGTAACCATCTGCTGAGTAGTGACGACTACCAGGCGGGAGGTGGCCATGGCGCAGTCGCAGGTCGGAGAGATCCGCATCAGCAAGCGCGTGGTTCGCATCGGTCACCAGGCCTACCCGCTCGCGAACATCTCGCGCGTCCAGACCTTGCGGCTCGTCTGGCGCGGCCGCTGGACCACCTGGTACCCGATCGGCGAGATCATCGTGCTGTGCGCGCTGGCACTGGGTGTTGCCGCGGCGGCGCAGAACCTGCGCTTCGACCGGGACCTGATCGGCCAGGTCAGCATCGTGCTGATCGTCCTGATCGCGGTCCGCGTGGCGTTCATGCTCTGCGTCTTCGTCTACCGCCTGGTGTTCCGCCGCCGCCGGTTCGCGCTGATGCTGGAGACCGCGGGCACCCAGTACACCGCGCTCTCGGGCACCGACCTGGGGGAGCTTCGCCGCATCGAAGGCGAGATCGTCGGCGCCATCGAGGACCCGCCGGACCGCGAGTACACCGTCCAGGTCCACGGCGACCTCGTGATGGGCAACAAGGAAGGCAACCGCTTCAACAACTTCGGCCGCATCGGCGACATCGGCGGCGACCTCACCGTCGGCGACAAGGGGTGAATGCCATGTCCGGCAACGTCTTCCACAACTCCGGCTCCATCGGGAACATCGGGGGCGACCTGACTGTCGGCAACAAGACCGTGGGCAGCGCCGACCTCGACGCGGCTGTCGCCGAACTGCGGTCGTTCATCGCGGAGCTGACCCGCAACGGTGCCGTCACCGCCGACGGGACGGTGCGCGACCCGGCTGCCGTCGTCGCCGCCGTGCAGGAACAGCCGAGCCGGTTCAAGGCGCTCGCGCGGGCGATCGGCGCGGGTGCCAAGGACGCGGTGCTGTCCGTCGTGCAGGGCGGTGTGGCAGCGATGATCGTGGCGTTGATCGCCGCACTGTGATCGAGAGTCGCTCGGTTTTCTACTGCTGACGAGGGCGGCGATCAATCGATTCCACAGTGGTTGATCTGCGAAAAGAGGTTTGAACGAACGGGCAACCGGTCGTCGCAAGACGTACACCGTTCGGCGCGGGCACCAGCCATTCACCGACGTGATTGACCGCTCGGTGAGCGCCCTTGGCCACACTCGCAGTATGGCGATTCTGGTGGGTAAGGCCGTGGTGATCACCGGGGCCGGGCAGGGGTTGGGGCGGGCGTTCGCCATCCACGCGGCGCAGAACGGGGCCGCCGTGGTGATCAACGACGTGGACGAGCCGCTGGCCGGAGAGGTCGCCGAGCTCATCACCCGCAACAGCGGCAAGGCGGTCGTCAGCGCCGGCAGCGTCACGGACCCCGACCAGGCCCAGGCCGTGGTCGACACCTGCACGGCGGCGTTCGGCCGGATCGACGGGCTCGTCAACAACGCCGGCATCAGGTACCAGGCGAGAATCGGCCAGGACAGTCCAGCCAAAATGCGCGAGCTCATCGAGGTCAACGTCCTAGGCACGCTGTACTGCACCAACGCGGCCGTGCAGAGCATGCGGCGCGGATCGATCGTCAACCTCGGCTCGGTCGCGATGGTCGGGCAGCCGACGGCGCTCACCTACTCGGCGTCCAAAGGGGCCGTCGCGAGCATCACGGCCGGTGCGGCGAACGAACTCCAGGACAAGGGGATCAGGGTCAACGCCGTGTGCCCGATCGCCGAGACGCGCATGGCCCGGGCCGACACCAAGGCCGCGCCCAGTGGGCCGCCGGAGACGATCGCGCCGCTGGTCACGTACCTGCTCAGCGATCGTGCCGCGAAGATCACCGGGCAGCTCATCCGGTTCGCCAACGGGCGGTTGCACGTCATGGGGCAGACGAGTCCCAAGGAGCCTGTGATCGAGCGCGAGCGGTGGGACGTCGAGGACATCGCCGAGGCCTTCGAGGAAAAGCTCCAGCCCGAGGACCCCGCATGGGTGCGTTGGGGTGTCGAAAGGTGACGCGACGAGGCAGAGTTGCCGTGTGGACCAGCGGGAGATCATGCAGCGGGCGCTCGGCGTCCTGACGCTCACCTACGACGCCGACGAGTCGGGCGACTACCTGCGCACCGCCCTCAAGACGTTGCAGGAGGGCGTGTTCAGCTACGAGGTCAGGGTCGACGGCGATTTGAACGAGGCCGGTGCGCAGGCCCTCAAGCAGGCCATGGACCAGGTGCTCGGGCAGTTCGGGTGGTTCACCGCCGGGCTGCTCTACGCCTTCCGCGGGGTCGCGCAGGCGTACGAGAACGACTGCGAGGACGCCGACGTGAAGGAGCTCCTCCGGAAACTGGCCCTCAAGCTCGCTGACTGACCAGTTCCGCGCGGACGCCGTCGGAGAACGGCGTCCACGCCTCGACCGCCCACGGCCCGAAACGCAGATCCGTCAAAGCGACGCAGGCAGCGGAAATGTCCGGATCGACCCACAGGAACGTGCCGGACTGCCCGAAGTGGCCAAAAGTGGCAGGTGAATGCGAAAGTCCGGTCCAGTGCGGCGACTTGCCGTCCCGGATTTCGAAGCCGAGACCCCAGTCGTTCGGCTTCTGCATGCCGTAACCAGGCAGAACGCCGTTCAGGCCGGGAAAAACGACCGAAGTCGCCTCGCGCACCAACTCAAGAGAAACCAGCTTCGGCGACAACAGTTCAGCCGCAAAAACAGCCAAATCCGCAGCACACGACTCAGCGCCGGCGCCGGCCGAACCGACCAGAGCAGAAGAATTCATCCCGAGAGGCGCGAAAACCGCCTCGTGCAGATAAGTCGCGAACGGCATCTCGCAAGCCGAGCCCACAAAAGCAGCCAGCACGTCGAAGCCCGCGTTCGAGTAGATCCGCCTGGTGCCCGGCGCGGCCTGCACCTCGGGCTTGTCGAACGCGTACCCGGCGGTGTGCGCGATCAGGTGCCGAACCGTGGCACCGGGAGGCCCGGCCGGCTGGTCCCACTCGACCGCGCCCTCCTCGACGGCCACCAGCACCGCGTAGGCGGTCAGCAGCTTCGTCACGGACGCCAGCGGGAACACGCGCTGCTGATCGCCCAACGAGCCCACGACCGACCCGCCCGACACGACGGCCACCGCGACGTTCGAGGCGGGCCACGACGCCGCCGCTTCCACGCTCTGCATGGGACAGACGTTAACGTTTCAGGGTGACAGTCCGGGAACTGATCGTCCTGGGAACGGCCAGCCAGGTTCCCACGCGCCAGCGCAACCACAACGGCTATCTGCTGAGGTGGGACGGCGAGGGCTTCCTCTTCGACCCCGGCGACGGCTCCCAGCGCCAGCTGCTGCGGTCGGGCGCGGCTGCGAGCGACATCACCCGGATCTGCATCACGCACTTCCACGGCGACCACTGCCTCGGCGTGCCGGGCATCGTCCAGCGGTTGTCCCTGGACCGCGTCCCGCACACCGTCCACGCCCACTACCCGCGGTCCGGCACCCACTTCTTCGAACGCCTCCGCTACGCCAGCGCCTTCTACGACGCCGCGGACATCAAGGAAGAGCCCGTCACCGAAGACGGCCTGATCGCGGAAGGCAAGTTCGGCCGGCTTGAGGCGTACCGGCTCGACCACGGCATCGACAGCTTCGGCTACCGCCTGATCGAACCCGACGGCCACCGCATGCTCCCGGAAAAGCTCCAGCAGCACGGCATCCAAGGCCCGCAGGTCCGCGTCCTCCAGCAACAGGGCGAGCTCAACGGCGTGCAGCTCGAAGACGTCAGCGAACCCCGCAAGGGCCAGAAGTTCGCCTTCGTCATGGACACGCGCATGTGCGACAACGTCTACGAGCTCGCCGACCAGGTGGACCTGCTGGTGATCGAGTCGACCTACCTCGCCCGCGACACCAAGCTCGCCGGCGACCACGGCCACCTCACCGCCCAGCAGGCCGCCCGCGTCGCCCAGGACTGCAAGGTCCGCAAGCTGGTGCTCACGCACTTCTCCCAGCGCTACGAGGACCCGGCCGAGTTCCACGCCGAAGCGGCGAGCGAGTTCGACGGCGAGATCGTCATCGCGCGGGACCTGGACCGGGTGCCGGTGCCGAAGCGCTCCACTGGTCCTTGACGATGTCGACGAGCGCCGAGTGCGAGGGCTCCCAGCCGAGCGCCCGCAACCGCGTCACGTCCGCCTGCAGCACTGGCACCTCACCGGGATGCGCGGGCCGCCACGTCACGTCCACGGCGCGCCCCGAGACGTCCTCCACCGTCCGGAGAACGTCCCGGACGGACGCCGGCGTGGCGCCGACGTTGTAGACCGACGACGAGCCCACCGCGCAGGCCTCCAGCGCCACCACGAACGCCGAGGCAACGTCCCGCACGTGCACGAAGTCGCGCACGGCCGTCCCGTCGCCGTAGACGTCCATTCCGGAAACAGTCCCGGCGGCCGCCGCCACGGCACGGGTGATCACCCGACTGGTGTCGGTGTCACCGCCTCCAGCGACGTTGAACAAACGCAGCGTGGTCGCGCCGATCCGCCCGGACCGCGCCGCCCACGCCACAAGATCTTCAGCCGCGGCCTTGGACGCCGCGTACGGCGAAGCGGGTTCGCGGACCGACGACTCGGTCAGCGGGTCAGCGGACGGCCGGTAGACCGCCGCAGTCGAGGCGAAGAGGAATCGCTGCCCCTCCAACGCCTTCAGCAGATTCAGGGTGCCGCCCACGTGCACCGCGTAGTACGAAAGTGGATCTTCGAACGACTCCCGCACGCGGGCGGTACCGGCCAGATGGATCACCGCGTCTGCGTCGATCGGACCGAACGGCTCGGAGAGGCGCTGACGGGACAAAATCGGTTCATGCCCGTGAACCCGCAGCTCACGCACCACGGCACGGCCGACATAGCCAGTGGCACCGGTCACCAGAACTCGCACAAGTTGACCCTAAAGGTCCACCCGCACTGCGCCGATAACACACGAGTGAGTTACCCCCATCGCGCTGTGCACACAAGCATCGCCGGACTCCTGCACGACGTCGCCGTGCACGAGTTCAAGCGGCAGGAGTTCCTGCGCAACGTGGCCGAGATCGTGGGAGTCGCACCCGCGCCCGGTCCCGCAGAGCTCACCGCACCGCTGTCGGCGGTCAACCCCAAGCGCAGCTTCCTGAACCGCGTTGACCAGGTACTTCGGGACGCGGCCCGCGCCTAGCGCGCCACGAGATCAGCGCCTGTCCCAAGATTCATCCGGCCGTTGCCGGACCGTGCTTCGACACACATACCGGGTGGCTCTACGCTACGCGTCACCCGGCGATCGCCGGTCGCATCCTTCTGCTTCTTCTCAAAGCGGGTTCTCGGCGATGGATCATGTCTTCGCAGCGCTCAACGAGCGCTTGGGCGGGTTGTTCGGTGACCGGTTGGTCGTGCTGGCCGGTGGCACGCGTTTGGCGAAACGTGCGCATGAGCTTCATGCGCTCGGTGCCCGCCATACGCTCGTGCTCGATACCGACGACCATGCCCCGCTGCATGATTCGGAGATCGCCCGCTGGGTGTCGCTGGGCATCAAGGGCGGCTTCGTCGCCGTCGAACAGCGCCGCCTCGGCAAGCTGCTGAGCAAGCCGTCCGAAGAGGTCCGCGAGATCCTCGAGGACTTCGACGCGAACGCCGAAGCCCTCGTGATCAGCACGCCCTACAACGAGATCGGCACCTTCCAGGGCCGTCCCGTGCTCAACGCGCGTGAGCGCAAGTGGGTCGAGTTGGAGAACAAGACCACCATCGACGCGCTGTGGGACGAGCTCAGTGCCCGCCGCGCGCCCGCGATGGTGTTCGACCTCGACTTCGAACGCCTCTGGGGCGCCTCGGAGATCCTCGACCGCGGCGCCGGCGTCGTGTGGTCCGGCGACGGCCCCGCGATCAACGGCGGTGCCAACTTCGTGCGCCGCGTGCGGACGTACGAGGAGGCCAAGGAGGCCTTCGACGTGCTCGCCCCCAAGTGCGAGCAGGTGCGCGTGATGCCGTTCCTGGAAGGCATTCCGGTGAGCGTGCACGGCATCGTGTTCCCCGACGGCACCGCGGTGCTGCGTCCGATCGAGATGGTCGTGCCGCGCCGCCAGGGCCAGGCCAAGTTCCTCTACGCGGGCTGCGCGTCCTACTACGACCCGCCCGTGTGGATCCGCGACGAGATGCGCAACCTGGCCCGCCGCGTCGGCGAGCACCTGCGCGAGACCGTCGGCTATCGCGGCACGTTCACGCTGGACGGCATCGCGACCGAGGACGGTTTCCTGCCGACCGAGATCAACACCCGCTACGGCGGCGCGATGGTGTGCTTCGAGGACGCGGTCCCCAGCCTGCCGCTCGCGCTCGTCCAGGTCGCCCTGGTCGCCGGGTGGGACCTCGGCATCTCCTCCATGCAGTTCGAGGAGATGGTCCTGCAGGCAGCGGACAACCTGCGTTCGGGTGCGGTGGGCGCCAACGTGCGCGCCGTGCAGCCGACCCAGGTCGACGAGCGCCGCGTGATCTTCACCGGCTGGGCGTGCCGGCTGGCGCACCCGGACGAGCCCGCGCACGCGACGCTGCGGCTGAGCCCGTCGCCGATCGGCGGCCGCCTCGACCTCGACCTGCATCGCGAGAACATGCCCGTCGGCGCGCCCGTGGCGGCGCTGACGGTCGCGGCGTTCGCGCTGGCGGACCAGGAGTGGGGGACGGGCCTCGGTGCCCTCGAGCCCGCGATCGCCGTCGAGGACGAGGCTCAGGTCGAGCAGGAATACATCGAGGAAGCGGTCATCGCATAGTCACCAGGCGCCCTCGTCGCCGTACGCGGAGATGAGGGCGAACCGGTAGCCCATCAAGGCTGCGGCGACCTCGCGCGGCTGGTGCGCCGGCCGCACCAGCCCCTCGCCGAGCACCTTCGGCCGGGGCAGGTCCACGCCCAGTAACTCGGGCGACCGCTTCAGCAGCGCCACGGCGATCTCGGCCGCGTCGGCGAGCATCTCCTCGCCCGGCAGCTCGACCATGTCCTGCACCAGGCCCAGGACGAACGCGGGCAGCTTCTCCGGCACCGCGCACGCCAGCGCCACGAGGCACGCCACGCGTTCGGACGCCAGCGCCTCGAAGATCTTCGGCGCGCCCTGGGCGACGGCGTGCCGGGTCTGCGTCAACCAGTCCGGGGCGGTGCGGGGAAGCTCCCGGCCGAGCGCGTTCCACCGGCGGTGCGTGCGCCGGCCGTCCTCGGTGAAGCCCTTGCCCGCCAACGCCATGGCGGCCAGCAGGAAGATCACCCGGTCGCGCACGTCGCCGGCGACCTTGTACGAGGCGCCCAACTCCACGAGGTACGGCACGGCGCAGAACGACGCCTCCGAGACCGTGTCGTCGGTCAGCAGCCGGTCCGCCAACGAGCTGACGGCGTCCAGGCGCACGTCGGCGCTGGGGTCCATGAGGGAGCGGAGCAGGTGCGGCAACCGACCGGCGCCACCACGGCCGTCGTAGACCTCGACCCAGGAAATCCTGTCGAGTCCACGCAACGGGTCCGGCCGTTGCCAGGCACGCGGCAGCTCCATAAGGCGGAAAGGTACGGGATGTCAGGGAAGGCTCCTCGGAGCCTCGCCCGTACGATCTCGTGGTGTCCTTCTCGGTGGCCGACATCTTCTCGGGTGCGGGCGGCATGAGCTTCGGCTTCCACGCCCACCGCGACTTCCGGGTCGTCGGTGCCGCCGACGCGCAGATCGGCAAGCCGTCGAGTCGCTTGGGTTCGTTGCGCTGCAACGACACGTACCGCGCGAACATCGGCGTCGACCCGTTGGAGGTCGACCTCTCGAAGGTGTCGCCGTCGGCGTTGCGCGAGGTCTGGGGCCTGCAACGCGGTGAGCTCGACGTGCTGCTCGCGTGCCCGCCGTGCTCCGGTTTCAGCCGCATCACCGCCCAGAACCACCTGCGCGACGACCCGCGGAACTCGTTGGTCGGCCGAATCGCGGTCTACGCGGAGGAGCTGCGCCCGAAGGTCGTGCTCGTCGAGAACGCCCGCGAGCTCGTCAAGGGCAAGCAGCGCCACCACTTCGACAGCCTGGCCGAAGAACTCACCCGAATCGGTTACTCGGTCGCGGGCGGCACGCACATGCTGTCCAAGTTCGGCCTGCCGCAGCTGCGCGAGCGAACGCTGATGGTGGCCGTAGACGCGGGTCTGCCGCTGCTCACTCTGGACGACCTGTGGGACGGCCGGATCGTTCGCCCGTCCGCCATCACGGTCCGGCGCGCGATCGGCAAGCTGCCCCGGATCGAGGCCGGCCTGGCCGACCCGGACGACCCCATTCACGTGTCGCCGACGTTTTCACAGGACCGCAGTCTGGAACGAATGCGGGCAATTCCCGCTAACGGTGGTTCGTGGGCGGATCTGCTCAGGTCACCGGAGACCGCGCAGTTGTTGAATCCGGCACAACACAAGATCGTCGAACAGCAGAACTGGGGTTCGCACCCGGACGTCTACGGGCGAATGTGGTGGGACGAACCGGCGCGCACGATCAAGCGCGAATGCGGCCACGTCGGCAACGGCCGTTACGCCCATCCGGAGCAACATCGTCTCTGCACGGTCCGGGAGATGGCGCTGCTGCAGGGCTTTCCGCGCCAGTTCCGGTTCGACGTGTCGATTCTCGGCAACGCCTACCGGCACGTCGGCGATGCCGTCCCACCGCTCATCGCCTACCAGCTGGCCGGGCTCACCCGATGGATTTTCACCGGCCGGCGCCCGGAGCCCCGCGAGATGTGCCTGCGCGGCACTTCGCTGCGGCCGGGGGACATTCGACCGGTCGAAGTTACCGAATTGGTTGCCTGAGTCCTGAACCGTTGCTGCTGGTCATACGTAGCAAACGCGCCGACAGATAACTGTTCGGCAACGAATCTAACGTCACCTGACAAATCGAATGCATCTCGGGCCTATCCACTGTGGACACCCTGAGTAGCTTTTTGCTGGTCACAGCCAGTTTGTAGCATCCTTATACCTCACTCCATCGGGTGTAACTCGATCGGATACTGTCCGCTCGCTTCCTGTCGGTTCAGTGTCGATGTCGACGTGCCGACCGTCCCGACGGGCGACTGACTTCCACCGCGTTCGGGCTAACTTCAGCGAGCAAGGAGACCCATGGCTTCCCGGTTGAGGATCGGCGCAGCGCTGCTGGGCGCCGCCGCACTCATGTCGATGTCGACTCTCGGGGCGTCCGCCGACGTGATCGTCGAGCCGGACCGCAAGACCCCGAGCAAGTCGGGCCACAACGTCTTTTTCGTGAAGGACGGCAAGACCAAGTTCGACACCTCGCTGATCCCGCTCGTGGTCAACGACAACGGCGAGATCGAGAAGGTCTTCGCGTACTGCGTCGAGCTGCCGACCCTTCTCAAGGACAAGGTCCCCCTCAAGGAAGCCCCCTGGGGCAAGCACCCCGGCGAGAAAACCCAGTTCAACGACCCGGAGAACGCGGGCAAGGTCCTCTGGATCCTGACCAACTCGTACCCGGTCCTGGACGAGAAGGCCTTCCAGAAGAAGTGGGGCGACCAGTTCGACGAGCGCGAGATGATCGGCGCCACGCAGGCCGCGATCTGGCACTTCAGTGACGGCATGAAGCTGGACGAGGGCAAGCAGAACAAGGAAAACGCGGACGTCACCACGCTCTACAAGAAGTTCGTCGAGCAGGCCAAGAACGAGGGCCAGCAGGTCACGCCGACGATGGAGATCGAGCCGGAGAGCAAGTCCGGCAAGGCGGGCGAGAAGATCGGCCCGTACAAGGTCACCACGACCGCGTCCGAGGTCAAGCTGACCGCGAAGCTTCCCACGGGCGTCACGATCACCGACGCCAAGGGCAACCCGCTCGCCGTCCAGAACGACGGCGACAAGGTGCAGGCCAAGGCCGCCGTGGGCGAGAAGGTCACCGAGTTCTTCGTCAACGTGCCGGCCGGCGCCGACAAGGGCGAGGCGACGATGAACGTCTCCGCCGAGGCCGTCCTGCAGGCCGGTCGCCTCTTCGTGGCCCAGGACTCCAACCAGAAGACGCAGTCGCTGGTCATCGCGAAGAACTCCAAGGTCAAGGTCGACAAGGACGCCAAGGCCGACTGGACCGTGAACGTGCAGCCGTCCGAGCCGAGCACGCCGCCGTCGTCGTCGACGCCGCCGTCCTCCGCCACGCCGTCGACCACGCCTCCGACCACCACCACGTCGCCGGCCGCCCCGGCTCCGGGTGGCGGTGAGGACCTGGCTTCGACCGGTGCCTCGATCCTGTGGCCGCTGCTCGGCGGTCTGGTGCTCGTCGGTGCCGGTGTCGGTGCCCTCTTCATCGTGCGCCGCAAGAAGGCCGGCGCCTGATAAGCAGTAGCACCACCTAGACGAACGCCCCCAGGGTCCGCGCCGGTCCTGGGGGCGTTTGCCGTTTCTGCGAGTGATTTACCGGCGGCTGATGCCCGCCACGCTGATGTCGCCGTCAGCGATGGAGACGTCCCGCTGCGAGGACGCGCCGGAGAAGATCGCCCGTGCGGGATCGCGGAAGTTCTCCACGACCTCGACGCGCTGCACCGGCTTGGCCGTCGGGATCACGGCCTCCGGCGTCCACGTGCGGCCGAACCGCACCAGGAAGGTCTGCACGTTCGGCTTGCCGTCCTCGGTGGCGTACACGCGCCAGGTGAACGGGCCGATGGGCTCCATCTCACGCGTGCGCAGTCCACGTGCGACTTCCTTGGTCTCCCAGGTGCGACCGTTCCAGACGGACATGTAGTTGCGCAGCGGCCCCTTGTCCGGGTCGCCCATGAACCACAACAGGAACGGCTTGTCGAAGTTGGTGCCCACCAGCTGGATGTAGTCGGGGGACTTCACGCCGTTCGGCACGGTCAGCGGGGTCTCCGCGACCTTCAGGTGCGTCTCCTGGTCGGCGTCGTCGATCTGGGTGCCCAGGTCCTTGCCGGCCGCCGAGTAGAAGTGCCGGTTCCGCGGGTCGAACCACGTGTAGTAGATGTTGCGGTGGTAGCGGTCGTGCAGATGTCCTTCCGTGCCACCACCCGCGAGCGTGTACACGATCCGCACGCGGCCGTTGTCCTCCTGCCGCAGCTGACCGATGTAGATCTCGTTCATGTTGTCGGCCCGGGACGTCGACCCGATCGCGAACCGGTCGCCGGTCAGTTCCGTGGAGGTCTTCCACGTCTTGCCGTTGTCCTTGGACATCACGTAGAGCATCGGGCGCGTGTCCGTCGGGAACGAGGGATCGAGATCGCGGGACGTCTCGCGGTAGAAGACGTAGATCGTGCCGTCGCGCGTGACGAACGGCATCGGGTACGTGGCCGCGTTCTTCGAAATCAGCGTCTCTTCCCAGACCCCGTCCACCGAGTGCGGCTGCGGCGAACGGGACATGCGCAGCTCGACGTTGTGCATGCCGCGGAAGATCAGCAGATGCCCGTCTTTGGCCTGCACCATGGTCGGGTAGTTGTGCGCGTCCTTGTCTCCGTCCGCTACCCGGTTGGGCGCGGACCAGGTGGCCTTGCGGTGGTCGTACGACTGGACGTAGCTGTCCTCGTACTGACCGGCCCACGAGATGAAGGTCTTGCCGACCTTGCGGTCGTAGACCCCACCCGCGACGGGCCGCCGGTCGCTGCGGGCCGCGACGTTCGTGGCCGTGTTCGTCACCGTGAACTTCGCTTTGCCCAGGTCAGCGCCCTGACTGTCGGCTGTGGCATGGGCCGACGGGGCCGCGACGAGCGGCAACAGCAGTACTGCGGACATAACTCCACGCAGGAGCCGTGTCATGTGGCGTGTCCTCCTGGTTCTGGCCGCGACGGCGGCCGACCAGGCGGCGGCGGGGTCATCATCCGGGTCGCCCAGCCGACTTGTCCAGGCGGAGTTAGCGTGATCGCGGCTATCACCACGCGGGGCCCGCTCGGGTACCCTGCGTCAGGAGCGGAGGAGCACCGATGAACTTCGACGAGATCAAGAACAAGGCCATGGACCTCGCTGAAGAGCACCACGACCAGGTCGACAAGGGCGTGGACGCTGCGGCGGACTTCATCGCCGGCAAGTTCGGTCACGAAGAGCAGGTCGACTCGGTTGCCGAGAAGATCAAGGACATCCTTCCAGGTGGATGAGTGAACTCCTCTACGAACGCCACTGACGCAGGGCGGGTCACCTCGACCGGGGAGACCCGCTCTCCTTCTGCCCGCCGGCCAGAAATGATCACCTGGCAGGGCATCCACGAGCCGCGGCTGGAGCAGGTCCGCCTGCTCCTTTCGAGCGACCAACGCCTGCGCGCGTCCGGTCGCATGGTCGCCGCCGGCCCCGACGAGCAGTTCAACGCCTCCTTCGAGGTCTCCGTGGGCGAGAGCGGCCAGGTCAACCGGCTGCTGCTCCGCACGGCGACGGTTCTCGAGGAGCGCCAGTGCTCCTTGTCGCGGACCGAGGACGGCGCCTGGCTCGTCGACCACGGCCAGGGCGCCAAGCGCGAGACGTTCAACGACGCCCTCGACGTGGACGTCCAGTTCGCCGTCCTGTTCAACACCATCCCGATCAGGCGCCTGAACCTGCACCGCGAGCCGGGCGAGCACTCGCTGCCCGTCGTGTGGGTGTCGCTGCCCGAACTCACGGTCAAGGTCGTCACGCAGACCTACAAGACCGTGTCCGTCGGCGACGACGTCTCGGTGGTGCGGTTCAAGAGCGGCGGGTTCGAGCAGAACATCAAGGTCGACCAGAACGGCCTCGTCGTCGAGTACCCGTTGATCTCCAAGCGGATTTAGAAGGCGTCCAAGAAGTACTTCCTTCGTGGCGAGTCGCATCCAAACGATGGAAGTTGTTGCGCGGCGCCTTCTAGCGTCCTGGCATGCCGAAACGAACTTCGAGCGTGGTGGGGCGCTCGTTCGGTGATGGCGTCCGCGACGCCATCCAGCGCTCGGGGATGACCCAGCGCCGACTCGCTGAGCGACTCGACTGGGAAGAGGCCAAGGTTTCGGACCTCGTCAAGGGCAAGGGCGGGGTCACCGAGGTCGAGCTCGCCCTGTTGCTCGGGCTCTGCGGCGTCGAGCCGAACGAGGCAAAGCGCCTGCTCATGCTCTACAGAGAGACCCGCGAGAAGGGCTATCTCGTCTTCCCCGAGGACGGGATCCCGGACGAGGTGCGCTCGTTGATCGAGCAGGAGCGCCTCGCCAACAAGATCACCGTGTGGTCGATGAACGTGATCCCGGGCCCGTTGCAGATCCCGGCCTACATCCGCGCTCTCCTCGCGCGATCAGTCCGAGCCAAAACGGTGAACGCCGAGGAGATCGTCGCTGCGAAGACCGAGCGGCAAAGGATCTTCCACTACAGCAGGGAGTTCGTCTTCTACCTCCACGAGCAGGCGCTCCGGCTGCCGGTAGGAGGCCCCGAGGTGATGCGAGACCAGCTGCTCCATCTCCTGGCGATGGCCAATCGGAAGTACATCAGCGTGCGGGTCGTGCCGACCGCGTTCGGGGCACACGCAGGTCTGTCCGGCTCTTTCCGCCTGCTCAACTATGAGAAGTACGAGCCTGTCGTGTTCACCGAAACGGAGAACACCAGCCTGTTCGTGGAGGACAAGGCGTCTCTTGCCACCTACGTCGGCGTGCTCGAACTGCTCGACCACCAAGCGTTGGATGCGGAAGAATCGAAGGGGCTGATCACCAGCATCATGGCTTGAGGAGGCCCTCGGCATGTCGACGTGGCGCAAGAGCAGCTACAGCCCGGTGGACAACTGTGTCGAGGTTGGTCGTGGCGTCGGCATCCGGGACAGCAAGGCGCCGACCACGCACCTGCCCCTCTCGGACAAGTCGTGGTCGGCGTTCCTCACTCAGATCAAAAAATCTCGCTGAGCAGCTCGGGCCCGATCGGGATGGGCGCGGGGCGGTAAGCCGGCGGCTCCACCCCCATCAGCGAGCGCACCAGGAAGTCCCAGCAGCGCGTCCGCACGTACGACAGGCAGTCGAGGAACATGTGCTCGGCTCCCGGCACGATGAGCATCTCGAAGTCCTTCCCCGCCGCGATGAGCCGGGCCGCCAGCCGCAACGTGTGGTCCGGGTGCACCTGGTCGTCCATCTCGCCGTGGATGAGCAGCAGCTTGCCCTCCAACCGGTCGGCCATCTCGACGTTCGAGGAGCGGGCGTAGGCCTCGGGGTTCGCAGCGCCGTCGTAGGTCTCGATGAAGCCCATGTTGAAGAACCGGGCGTCGTGCCAGCCGGAAAGTGAAGCTCCGGCCTTGTACGTCTCGGGCTGGGTCAGCAGGGCCCGCATGGTGGCGAATCCGCCGCCCGAGTGCCCAAGCGCGCCCACTTGGGAGAGGTCCATCCACGGCCGGGAGGCAGCCAGTTGCTGAAGCGCGGCAACGTGGTCGTCGAGGCTGCCGGCATCGGCGACGCGGCCGTACGACGCGTCGTGGAAGGCCTTGCTGCGGCCCAGGGTGCCGCGGCCGTCGACCGCCATGACGACGAAACCGAGTGCTGCCAACGGTTCCGCGTCCATGCCCATGCCGCCGGGGTCGAAGCACGGCTCGACGCGGTTGGTCTGCGGGCCGGGGTAGATGGTGTCGACGATCGGGTAGCTGACGGACGGGTCGAACCCGCGCGGCTTGTAGAGCACGCCGTAGATGTCCGTCACCCCGTCGGCTGCCTTGACGCAGAAGCGTTCCGGTGCTGTCCAACCGACTGCGAGCAGCCGGCTGATGTCGGCGCGTTCCACCTCGACCAGCACGCGGCCGGACCAGTCGCGCACCGAAGTCACCGGCGCGGTGTCCACAGTGGACGCCGAGTCGACGAAGTACGAACCGTTCGGGGACACGGTGACGATGTGGTCGAGCGAGTCGTCGGTGATGCGCGTGAAACCGTTGCCGTCCAAGCCGACCGAGCAGACCGAGCGGCGGTACGGGTCTTCCGCCACTAGCCCGGAGGCCGTGAAGTAGACGACCCGCGCGGCCTCGTCGACGTGCAGGATCTGGCGCACCAGGAACTTGCCGGAGGTGACCTGGTTGAGCAACGCGCCGGTGGTCAGGTCGTAGCGGTAGAGGTGGCCCCAGCCGTCGCGCTGCGAGAACCACAGCACCTCGTTGCCCACCACGCGGACGATGGCCTGCTCGAAGATCCACTGGTTGGGCTCGACGCGGGTCTCGCCGGTCTCGCTGAGGACGACGGTCACCTCGCCGGTGATGGGGTCCATCCGGTTCAGCGAGAGGGTGTGCTGGTCGCGGCTGTGGCGCAGGAAGAACACTGCCGAGCTGTCGGGGGCCCACCACGCCCAGCCGGTCGCGATCGGCGAGACCTGGGGCGTGACCAGCGGTTCGGTCTGGGCGCGCACGACGGTGCCCGAGGCGACGTCGAGGACGACCAGTTCGGTCAGCGGGATGTGTTCGTCGCCTGCGTAGCCGTAGCGCTGGGTCCGCACGGAAGGGGCGCCGCCGGCTGCGGGTGCAGCTTCGATCAGGTGGGTCAGGCGGACGTTGCGCTCGTCGGTCTGGTGGGCCAGGACCTTGGTGGAGTCGGGGGACCAGGCCAGCAGCGGCGGCATGTGCGGCAGGCCGAACTTGTTCATCAGCGTCTTGAAGCCGTTGGAGTCCGGGCTGTAGCCGTAGCCGTAGTCGGGCTGGCCGTCGGTCGTCAGCGCCCACTCGTTCTCGCCGGATCGTGCCCACAGGTCCTGGCCGCGGCGCGACACCGCGACCTTGCCGTCCGGGGACGGGACCTCCAGCGGGTTGCCGGGGGCCGGGACGAACGGGGTGGGGTCGAAGCCGGGCTCGCGGGTGCCCGCCGCCGGGTCGACCAGCACGAACTGCTGGTCGGACCCGTCGCGCAGCGAGTACCAGAAGCGGGCGCCGCCGTCGATCCACTGCGGCCTGACCTTGTCGCCGACGACGAGTTCGCCGGGGCTGGCGGGACGACGGAGAAGCTTTTCGGCGGCCTGGTAGTTCTCGGTGGTGCTCAAGGTTTTCTCCCCAGTGGCAAAAGTGGTCAGAGGCTGCGAGCGGTGATGTCGCCGTAGGACGTGGTGGCGCGGATGGTCAGGTCCGGGGTGCCGTTGTTCTTGAGGGAGTTGTGGATCCGGCCGTAGGAGGTGCCGGCGTCCAGCGAGGCGGAGAGCCCGGCCGCGACACCGAGCGCGATGTCGCCCTTCTGGGTGCTGATCTCGGCGGAACCGGTGAGGCTGCCGACGTGCACGTCGCCGGCCTGGGTGGTGAGCCGGACCTGCGCGGCCTCGTCGATCTTGATGTCGCTCTGCGCGGCCTCGAAGGCGATGTCGCCGAGACGTCCGACGCCGCGGAACTCCGCGCAGGCCGCCTTGGCCTCGACGCGGGAACCGGCAGGCAGCTGGACGGTGATCTCGACCGAGCCGGACGAGCCGAGGATCTTGGTGCCCTTGGCGCCGTTGATCCGCAGGACGCCGTCGGCGAACTCGACGGTGATCTGCTCGGCGGCCTTCACGTCGCGGCTCTTGGAGGCGTCCGACGGGCGGACCTCGACGGCGGTGTCGGCACGGTCGGCGGCGATGAACTGGACCAGGCCGGCGGGGATGTCGAGGTTGGCGGTGATCGGGGCGGTGGTGGCGAACGTCTGCATCTCTGGCTCCTGCGACTTGGTGTTCTCGGTGTTTCTGATGAGCGAAAAGCTACGTTGCGTTCACGGAACTCAACAACAAGCTTCGTTGCGCAGAAGTCGCATATACGCAGGTGAACAGCGCAAAAGTGTTGCAATGGGGTTGAAATCTAACGCAACGATCATGGTCGGATGCGTTGCAATGAGCTAAGCTGAACGCTATGCCAGGAGGTCGACTCACCCAGCAGGAACGCCGCCAGATCGCCATCGGCCTGGCCGACGGCCTCGCCTACGCGGAAATAGCCAGAGGCCTCGACCGGCCCACCTCGACGATCACCCGCGAGGTGATGCGCAACGGCGGCCCCGCCGGCTACAAGGCCGATCTCGCCCACCTCGCCACCGAACACCGAGCCCAACGGCGCAAGCAGACGACGCCCAAGAGTCGGCAGGCGCCCGAGCGGGCCGACGGACGCGCCCTGGAGGCGGTGCGCGAGTTCGAGGAGGCCTTCTCCGGCATCTTCATCGGGCAGGGCCTGCCCAGGATGGCGGCCAGGGCGCTCGCCAGCCTCTACGCCACCGACTCCGGCAGTCTCACCGCGGCGGAACTGGTGGCGCACCTGGAAGTCAGTCCGGCGTCGGTCTCCAAAGCCATGGCATACCTGGAAAGCCAGGGACTGATCGGCCGCGTGCGCGACGAACGCCGCCGCGAGCGCTATGTCGTCGACGAGGGCGACATCTGGTACCAGTCGATGATCGCCAGCGCGGCCGGCACCACGCGGCTGGCCGAGGCCGCGCGGCACGGCTCCGGCGTCCTCGGCTCAGGCACGCAGGCCGCCACCCGGCTCGAGAACATCGCGCGGTTCCTCGACTTCGTGTCCGAGAGCATCGTCCGCGCCGCCGAACAGGCCCGCGACATCCTGCACCCGAAGGACTAGGCGCGCACAGCCACGGCCACACCTTGGCCGACGCCAACGCAAGCAGCCGCAATGCCAACGCCACCACCACGTGCGCGCAGGTGCCGTGCAACGTCGATGATCACGCGCGGCATCGAGGCGCCGAGCGGGTGCCCGTACGCGATGGCGCCGCCGTGGACGTTGACCTTCTCCCGGTCGATCTCCGGCAGGTGGTGCAGCACTGACAGCGCCATGGCGGCGAACGCTTCGTTGATCTCCCACAGGTCGATCTGCGCGGCCTCGAGATGCAGGCGCTTCAACAACTTCCGGATCGCCGACACCGGCGCGATCGTGAACCGGTGCGGCTCCTCACCGGTGGTCGCCGACCCCAGCACCTCGCCCAACGGCTCGACACCCAACTCCGCGGCCATGGCCTCCGTGCCCAGCAACGCGGCCAAAGCGCCGTCGTTCAACGGGGAAGCGTTGCCGGCGGTGACCGAGCCGTGCTCCGAGAACGCGGGCTTCAGCTTCGCGAGCTTGTCCGCGCTGGTGTCCGCGCGGACGTTCTCGTCGCGCCGCACCGCAGTCCCGTCCGGCAGCTGCACGCTGAACGCGAAGCCCTCGTGCACACCGGCGTCCCACGCAGCAGCAGCGCGCCGGTGGGAGCGCAACGCGAAGTGGTCCATCTCGGTGCGCGTGATGCCCAGCTCGTGCGCGACGTTTTCGGCGGCCAGCCCCAGCGGAACCGTGTAGTGCTTGGGCATCCGCGGGTTCACCAGCCGCCAGCCGAGCGCCGTCGACACGGTCTCCATGCGGTCGGGGAAGGCCTTGTCCGGCCGTGCCGTCACGAACGGCGCCCGCGACATCCCCTCCACGCCACCGGCCACGATCAGATCGGCGTCACCAGCGGCCAGTGCCCGCGCGGCCTGGATGATCGACTCACCGCCGGAAGCGCAGAGACGGTTCAAGGTCGCGCCCGGCACGGAGACCGGCAGGCCCGCCAGCAGCGCCGCCATCCGGGCGACGTTGCGGTTGTCCTCACCGGCGCCGTTCGCGTCACCGAGCAGCACGTCGTCGATGCGGGCCAGGTCCAGACCGGGGTAGCGGCGCAGCAGGTCGACGATCGGCAGCGCCGCGAGGTCGTCCACCCGGATGCCGGACAGACCTCCGCGGTACCTGCCGAACGGCGTACGGGCTGCGTCGAGGATCAGTGCGCGGGCCATGTGCCAATAGTGCGCCAATCAGGGCTTCAGCAGGAATGGAACGTAACCCGTTTCGGGGTGCACCTCTGAATCGGTGCTGAAGGCCCTGACCTCGACGGCGTGGGCACCGGACGCCAACGAGGCCGTGTTCAGTGAAATCCGCCACCGGCCCGCTGCACCAGGTCCGTCGGCCGTGGTGGGGACGGTCGCGATGTGGTTGCCGTCGAGCCTGATCTCGAACCCGGCGAGACCCGCGACAGCGGAGTCCAGGGCGTTGATGCGCACCTCCAGGACCACGCGACCCCGGTTGAACGCGGCGCCGTTCTCGATCGGCTGGCCGCTGGCGTCCAGTACCTCGGGAACCGGGTCGGCGAGCACGGGACGGGCGTCGACCAGGGGCGTGCCGGACTGGCGTTGCGGCGGGCTCTTCGGGCCGGTCAGCTCGATGTCGGTGTGCGTGACCTGGATGCGGTCCTGGGTCACCAGCTGGACGCTGACGTTGTCGGTGAAGGCCTCTTTGGGCAGGTCCGCGATGGCCGGGTACTCGGCGCCGGGCTTCCACGGCGTGCCCGGCACGGCGGCGCGCAACGGCACCTCCACGCCGTTGATCTTCACGGTTGCCAGGGGCGGGCTCTCCCGCGCCGGGATCAGGGCGATGCGCAGCTGGCCGGCGGTGACGTCCGGGATCGGGTAAGCGCTGCTCACAAGGCCGTCGATGCGGACCTGCGGAGTCGGCACGGCAGGCGGTGCGTCGGACTTCGCGGTCCGGTAGCCGATGAGGTCGACGCCGGCGCGGACCCGGTCGCCCGCGAGCGCCGCGACGCCGATCAACGCGGTCGCCTCGCGCCACTCCGGCACGAACGGCGACGTGGCGACGATCTCGCCGTCCCTGGTGACCTGTGTGCCTCTCGAAGTCAGCACGATCTCCCAGCGCACGGTCACGCCGGGCACCGCGGGCGGGATCGGCTTGGCCGCCGTGCCGTCCGGGACGAGCTCCACGATCGAGTTGCCGGAGACGTCGGTGGTGACGGTCGCGCGGATGGCCCCCGGCAGGACCGGGTCGCCCTGGACGCTGACCGGTCCGGGCACCAGGTCCAGCAGCAGCTTGCCGCCGGTGGACGGGGCGTCGGTCTCGATGACCAGGCGGCTTTCCTCGTCGCGGACGAACGGCGTGCGGGACCGCAACGTCACCGCGCGTGTGCCGCAGCTGCTGCTGATGACCAACCGGTCGTGGTCCTCTCCGTCGCCTGACGTGGCGCGGGCGCAGTCGGTGCGCTTGGCGAGCCGCCAGCGTTGGAGATCGGGCTCGTCGGCGCCGTCGAAGCGGTCGACGAACGTGTACGGGGCGTTGTCCGCGCGCGGAGTCGCCTTCGTGTGAGCGGGCTGGGAGCGTTGGCCGAACGAGTCGACCGCGCGGATCTCGACCTGCTGTTCGCGGTCGTTCGCCAGACCGTTGAGCTGGGTGCCCGGCCGCGTCACGAGCTTCATCCGGTCGCCCCACCGCACCTCGTAGGCGGGGGCGTCGCCGGACCAGTTGAGCTGGATCTTGTGGTGGCCGCCGCGCGCGACGACGTTGGCCGGTGTCGCCGGACGCCCCTGTGGGCTCGGCACCAGCACCTGCTCGGCCACGTACGGCTTGAGCTTCGTCGGCGGCGGGGGAGCGGTGGGCAACGTCGAGTCGCTCCCGTCGGTGTCCCGCAGGAGGATCACTCCCACCACCAACGCGAGGCCTGCGACAGCGAAGGCGACCCGCTTCATGCGAGTCACGCTAAGGCGTTCACCCCAGCTCGAACACGGTTTCCGTGGTAACGGGTTCGCCATCGTCCGCCGGAAGGACGCTCAGCTTGAGCCGAGCGTTCGACCCGAGGGCCAACTTCTTCACGTCGAGCCAGAACTCGTGCCTGCCGGGAACCGCCGCACCCTGCTCGTTGGTCGGCATCGAGACGATCCGCCTGCCGTCGAGCTCGAGCTCGATCCCGCGGTGCCCGATGGCGTTGATCTCCGCCGTGACGAGGATGCGGCCGCTGTGCGGGAGGCGCTGCGGGGGCTTGGCGCCGTCCTCGTGCATGACGTGCAGCCGCGGGCCGCCGGTCTTGATGCCGCCCGGTCGGTCCGCGAGCTTCGGCAGGGTGCCTGGCCGGCTCTCCGGCTTGCGGATGACCACGAGCTGGGCCGGGGGCGCCGCCACGATCTTCCCCGCGCGGACGGGCAGTTCGGTGACCCTGACCTGGTTGCCGGCCTCGGGCAGGACGATCTTGGCGGCCACCGCGTCCGTCGGCACCTCGGTGTCCGCGAGGATCGGGAAGACCTCGGTGGGCACGACCCGTTCCGGCACGCCGCCCACGCCGAACGCGTCGAGGAAGCCGCCGCTGTCGATCCGGATCCGCGGGTGGACCAGCGGTTCCTTGACGGCCACCGGTTCGTACGCGACGACGACGCCGTCTCTTAACGCCAGCACCGCGTCCGGCAGCACCCGCATCTCCCACCGGTGCCGCACGCCCGCGACGAGCCCGGTCAGCTGCGCGTCGCCGAGCTGGACCTGCTTGCCGGTGCGGGGGAGCTCGGGGTCGGCGACGATCCGCGTGCCCTGGGTCGTGATGTCGAGGCTCACCGCGCCGCGGGGCTCGACGTCGTTCTCCTTGAGGTACTGCCAGGGATCCGGCAGCAACGTCAGCCGGACGTGACTCGACTCGGCCGCTCCGGCGACGCTGATGACCGCCCGCCCGATCGCTCCGTCCGCGGCCGGCACGCCGAACCTCAGCGGTGTGTTCGACTGGAACGCGGCCATCGAGCAGTCGACGTCGACGCGCTTGCTCTGGCCGAACGGCCGCAGGCCCAGGCACTCCGGTTCCGCCTCGACCCGCCACTTCCGCGGCTCCAGCGCCTCAGGTCCGTCGAACCTGTCGAGCTGGCCGACGAGCTGGTCGTCCCACTTGTCGTTGTAGAGGTCCTTGGGCGTCGCGGCGATCATGAGCGGCTCCGACCGCTTGCCGGTCGCGCTGACCGCCCTGATCTCGACCTCGACCTGTTGTTCCGGGACCAGGCCGGGGATCTCGACCTCAGGGCCGGGGACGAGCTGCTCGTGGCCGTTCCACCGCACCTCGTACGCCGAAGCCGAGCCGTTCCACGCGATCTGCAGCGCGTCCGCGTCCAGCGCCTGAGTCCTCGCGTTCGTGGGCTTCGTGGGGACCTGCTGCTGCACGACCTCGACGCCGTCCTCGATCTCCCGCTTCAACGTGTCCGGTGCATCGCCCGCCCGGAGCGCCACGACGGCAGCGATGACGAGCGCAAGTCCACCGAGCCCACCGGCGAGCGTCCGTCGATCCACCCGGAGACCCTACGATGTTTCCGCCGTGGCGGTGCTGCCGTTCAGCCCAACCACGCGTCCGCCACGTGAGCCGAGATTCCGGAGCGCGGCCAGTGCACCCGGCTTGGTCAGGTCGACCGTGATCTTGGTGCGTTGTGGCTGGCTGACCAGCGTGTTCCGGCCGTCGTGCCCGGCCTCGATCGTCTTGGCGAGGCCGCCAGTCGAGGCGAGCGATCCTCTAGCCGCGCCGAGCCTGCCGAGCGCGTCGTCGACGGCCGTCAGCAGTGCGTCCCGGTTGCCCTCGCACATGGCGCGGACGAGTTCCGGCCTGCTGCCCGCGACCCGCGTGCCGTCCCCGAAGCTGCCGGCCGCGAGCGCCATCGCCAACGGCCCGCCGTCGGCTCCCACCGCCGCCAGGATCGCCGCCATGACGTGCGGCAGGTGGCTGATCCGCGCGACCGCTTCGTCGTGTTCCTCCGGCGTGGTCGGCACGACGTGCGCGCCGAGGTCGAGCGCGAGCTGCATGACGTCGTTGAGGTGGTCGTCGGCCTCTTCAGGCGTGACGACCCAGGCGGCGTTGTTGAAGAGTTGCGCGCTGCCCGCGTCCCAGCCGCTCTGGCTCGTGCCGGCCATCGGGTGCCCGCCGACGAACCGGACCTGCGGCGCGTACCGGTGGACGGCGTCGTGGACGGGCCCCTTCACGCTGGTGACGTCCGTGAGTCGGGTGCCCGCGGGGACCTTGCGGAGGAGATCCGGCAGCGCGGGCAGCGGCACGGCGAGCACGACAAGCGCCTCGGGGCTGCGGCTGAGGGCTTCGTCCACGGTCGTGATGTCGAAGCCCTCAGCGCGCGCCTTGTCCGCGTCATCCTTGCCTGCCGTCGCACCCCACACGGTGCGCCCGGCAGCCTTGGCGGCCCGCAGCACGGAGCCGCCGATCAGTCCCAGTCCGATCACGCACACGTCTCGCACGCGTCCATCATTCCGTGCGACACGTGTTCGGAACTACCGGAGGGCGTCCAGCGCGAACGCCGCGTACGTCGCCACCCCGTGCTCCATCGCGGCCTCGTCGAACAGCACGCGGTTCGAGTGGTTCGGCGCGGCCTCCTCCAGGTCGATCCCGCGCGGGCACGCCCCGAGGAACGCCAGCGCGCCCGGCACCCGTTGCAGCACGTAGGAGAAGTCCTCGGCACCCATCAACGGGTCGAGCATCGGCTCGCTCCACGTCGGACCCATCGCCTTGGCGGCCAGGTCGACGACGTGCTGCCCGATCACGTCGTCGTTCACCGTCACCGGATAGCCCGGCACGATGCTGACCTCGGCGTGGCACCCGTAGGCGGCGGCCGTGTGCTTCACGACCAGCTTGAGCTCCTTGTGCACGAGCTTGCGGGTGGCCTCCGACAACGTCCGGATCGTCCCGTCGAGCGTGGCGGTCTCCGGGATGATGTTCGTCGTCGTACCGGCGTTGATCTGCGCGACCGTCACCACGGCCGGCTCGTGCACGCTGACCCGCCGGCCGAGCATCGTCTGCAGCGCCCCGACCATCGCCGCGGCGGCCGGCACCGGGTCGAGCGCGTTGTGCGGCATCGCGCCGTGGCCCCCGCGTCCCTTCACGTGGACGTGGAACGTGTCCGCGGACGCCATGATCGGCCCGGGCCGGCACGTCACCACGCCCGACTTCATCCTGGACGTGATGTGCAGCGCGAACGCCTTCTCCACGCCGTCGTCGAGCAGGCCTTCCTCGATCATGTGCCGGGCGCCGTGGTAGCCCTCCTCGCCCGGCTGGAACATGAACAGCACCTTGCCCCGCAGCGCGTCCCGCCGATCGGAGAGCAGCCGGGCGGACGACGCCAGCATCGCCACGTGCGTGTCGTGCCCGCAGGCGTGCATGTTGCCGTCCACTTCGGACGCGTACGGCAGCCCGGTCTCCTCCTGCAGCGGCAGCCCGTCCATGTCGCCGCGCAGCAGCACCGTCGGCCCCGGCCGATCACCTTCGAGCACCGCCACGACCGAGGTCGTCGACTCGCCCTTCGTGACCTTGAGCGGCAGCCCCTCCAACGCGTGCAGGATCGCCGCCTGCGTCCTGGGGAGCTGAAGCCCCTGTTCAGGGTGGCGGTGGATCTGCCTGCGCAGCGCCACCGTGCGGGGCTGCAGCGAGCGCGCCCCCTCGAGCAGTCCGACGAAACGGGGGTCCGGCGTGTTTGTGCTCATCCTTCGATAGTCGCACCACCTCAGCTACCGGGAAGGTCGTCTGGGCCCTACGGTGTGCACATGACACAGCAGGAGCCGGTCAACGGCTTCGCGGTCGCGGTCGTCCGGGAGGACGGCCGCTGGCGGTGCAGCAGGATGGACAGCTCCGCGCTGTCGGAGCTGGACGCGGCGATCACACAGCTGCGCCAACTACGGTCGACCGGCGCTGTGTTCGGTCTGCTGGCCGTCGACGACGAGTTCTTCATCATCCTGCGCCCCGTGCCCGGCGGTGTGGCGTTGCTGCTCTCCGACGCGGCTGCCGCGCTCGACTACGACATCGCCGCCGACGTGCTCGATCTGCTGCGCGTAGAGCCGCCCGACGAGGAAGACACCGAGCTCTGGCCAGAGGGCGATCTCGGTGTGTTGTCCGACCTCGGCATGCCCTCGCACGAGCTCCAGATCATCGTCGACGAGGTCGACCTCTACCCGGACGAGCAGCTCCAGATGATCGCCCAGCGCATCGGCTTCATCGACGAGTTCACGAAGCTGCTCGACACCATCCAGGCGTGAACGACTCCGACCTCATCCGCGCCGCCCTCGCCGCGGCCTCGGACTCGGGCGCCGACGTCCCGATCGGCGCGGTCGTCTTCTCGCCTTCCGGGGACGTGCTCGCTTCGGCCTGCAACGCCCGTGAGGCGCTCGGCGACCCCACCGCACACGCCGAGATCTTGGCTCTGCGTGAGGCGGCGTCGAAGTACGGCGACGGCTGGCGGCTCGACGGCTGCACCCTCGCCGTGACGCTGGAACCGTGCACCATGTGCGCCGGAGCGCTCGTGCTCGCACGTGTTTCGCGTCTCGTTTTCGGCGCCTGGGAGCCCAAAACGGGCGCTGTGGGCTCGCTTTGGGACGTCGTCAGGGACCGCCGGCTCAACCATCGGCCCGAGGTTCGGGGCGGTGTGCTCGAGGACGAGTGCGCTGACCTGCTCGAACGCTTCTTCCGGACCCAGCGTTAACCCAGTGGATCGCGCCCTGTATTGTTCTTACCGGTGGCGTGTCCGAGCGGCCGAAGGAGCACGCCTCGAAAGCGTGTGAGGTGCAAGCCTCCGTGGGTTCAAATCCCACCGCCACCGCCAAAGCTGGAAGGCGAGTGCTCGTGAAGAGCACTCGCCTTTTGCTTTGTCGGGCGTCCTGTGGGAGCGGAGCCCCCACACCCCACCGTCAGAAGGGCCCTGGAGAGATCCGGGGCCCTTTTTGCATGCCCGGAAAACCCCGAGATCTTGCTGTGAGCTGATCTTTACTGCTTTACTAGCTTCCTAGTAAAGCAGTAAAGGAGATCTCGTGTTCGTCTTCCGGATCGACAGCGGCTCAGGCGTGCCGCCCTACCTGCAGCTCGTCCAGCAGGTGCGGCAGGCCGTGCTGCTCGGCTTCCTGAAACAAGGCGACCGGCTGCCGTTGATCCGCGAGGTGGCCGAGACCGTGGCGATCAACCCGAACACGGTGGCCAAGGCCTATCGGCAGCTGGAGCAGGAGGGGCTGGTCACCGGGCGGCCCGGACAGGGCACCTTCGTCAACGAGACGCCGGCCGCCACCATCTCGCCCGCGACCTACACCTCGCTGCAGCGCGGCCTGGAGACGTGGCTGGGCCGGGCGCGCGCCGCCGGCCTCGACGAGCAGGCGATCAACGCGCTTTTCACTTCCGCCCTCAACCGAGCGAAGAATGAGAACATCGCATGACAGCAACGGAATACGCGCTCCGGGCGGACGGCTTGGGCAAGCGCTACCGCCGGACGTGGGCGCTGCGTGACTGCAGCCTGTCCGTGCCGACCGGCAGCGTGACGGCGCTCGTGGGTCCCAACGGCGCGGGCAAGAGCACGTTCCTGCGGCTGGCCGTGGGGCTGCTCGCGCCGACCACCGGCAGCGTCGAGGTGCTCGGCGAGTCTCCTGCCACCAACACGCCGCAGGTGCTGTCCCGCATCGGGTTCCTCGCGCAGGACCACCCGCTCTACAAGCACTTCACCGTCGCGGAACTGCTTCGCCTCGGCCGCTCGTGCAACCTCCGCTTCGACCAGGGGCTGGCCGAACGGCGGCTGGCGCAGCTGGAGATCCCGCTCGACCGCAAGGCCGGTGCGCTCTCCGGCGGCCAGCAGGCCCAGGTCGCGCTGGCCTTGGCGTTGGCCAAGCGGCCCGACCTGCTGGTGCTGGACGAGCCCATGGCGAGCCTCGACCCCGTCGCCCGGCTGGAGTTCCTCCAGGCGCTGATGAGCGCGGTCGCCGCGGACGGCATGACCGTCCTGTTCTCCTCGCACGTCGTGCCCGAGCTGGAACGCGTCTGCGACCACCTGATCGTGCTCAACCACAGCAGGGTCGCGCTCGCCGGCGACATCGACTCGTTGGTGGGCGAGCACCGGTTGCTCGTCGGTCCGCGCACGAACGCTGATCTCGACAAGGCGGGCACGGTCGTGGAGGCAACGCACAGCGAGCGGCACACGACGTTGCTCGTGCGCGACGGCGGTGCCTCGGCCGCGCCCGGCTGGCAGGCGAGCCCGGTCGGCCTGGAAGACCTCGTGCTGGCCTACCTGCGCCGCCCGGCACGGCAAACGGCTCTGGTGGAGGTGCCGGCATGACCTGGCTGACCTGGCGGCAACACCGCGCCGAGATGTACACGCTCGGCCTGCTGGTCGCGGTGATCGGAGCGTTCCTGCTCGCGGTCGGACTGCCGATGCACTCGCTGTTCCCCGGCGGTGCCGGCCAGTGCGTGGGGATCACCGTCACCGACACGTGCTCGAACGCGATCAGGCAGCTGGCCGAGGACCACGGATACGCCTCCAAGATGCTGTCCCTGTTCAGCCTGGTGCCGTTCCTGATCGGCGCGTTCTTCGGCGCTCCGCTGGTGGCGCGTGAGCTGGAGCTCGGCACCTGGCAGTTCGCCTGGACCCAGTCGGTGCCGAGGATGCGCTGGCTGGCTGTCAAGCTGACGGCACTGGGCGCGCTGACCGCGGCGCTCGCCGGCGTCTTCGCGGCCGTGGTCACCTGGTATCGGCAGCCCATGGACCAGCTCAACGGCCGGTTCACCACGGACGCGTTCGACGTGGAAGGTCTCGTGCCCGCGGGCTACGCGCTGTTCGCGTTCGCCGCCGCCACGGCAGCGGGTGCGGTGCTGCGCCGCAGTCTCCCCGCGCTCGCGATCGCGCTCGGTGCGTTCCTCGCGCTCCGCGTCGTCGTGGCGGGCTGGTTGCGCCCGAACTTCCAGGAACCGCACCGGCTCATGGCGGTCGTGGCGGCCGACGACAAAACGGTCGACCCCGGCGGTTCGCGGATGGCGACCGGCAACCACCTCGACTGGGTCATCACCTCGGGCTACGCGGACTCGTCCGGCAGGGCTCTCTCGTTCCCCGAGGCCGCGCAGATGTACGTCGCGGCGCAGCGGGAGGGCGTGCAGTACAGCGCCTACCTGCACGAACGGGGCGTTCAGCAGTGGGTCGAGTACCAGCCGGCCGACCGGTTCTGGACGTTCCAGCTCGTGGAGACCGCCATCTTCACCGGACTGGCGGCGGCGCTGCTCGCACTCGTCGTGTGGCGGATCAAACGCCGCGTCTTCTGACGCGAACGGCCCCGGATCTCTCCGGGGCCGTTTCGCGTTATTGGAGTGCTTCGTCAGGCCGTGCGCAGTTCCGGGTCCTCCACCGGCATGACCCGCACCAGGCCGACGAGCGCTGCCGCACCCGCCACCGCGAGCAGCACGACACCGATCGGGCCGATGCTGGGCATCCAGTCGCCGACGAACGGGTTGAGGCTCGCCACGACGGGCTTCCCGCCGATGCCCTGCTGGTAGCGGATCATCGTCCAGCCGAGTCCGATGAGGTGCAGGGGGACCACGATCGCCGCGATCCAGCCGAGCATCGACCGGGTGGTGGCGGGGCGGAACCCGCCGCGTTCGCTGATGATGTGGCCCGCGAGCAGCGCGGCGCCGGCGGCGGCCGGGAGCACGTAGCGGCCCTGCATGATCATGCCCAGGGTGTTGGCGCTGAGCACGTCGCCGACCACCGGCAGGACGAACGACGCCGCCACCACGAGGGTGAGGCGCCAGCGGTCGGCACGCCTGCCGACCACCAGTGCGGTGATGGCGAGGAAGCCTGTCACCGCGTACCACAGCGCGTAGTAGGTGCCTGGCATCCGGACGTCGAGCCAGGCGAACTGGCCGACCATCGACTCGAAGTAGAAGCCAAGGCGGTCGACCAGCACGATCTGCAGCGACTCGCGGGTGGTGAGGGTGCCGGGGGTCGCGCGGGTGCCGCCCAGCTCGTTCGCCTTCATCACGAGGATCCAGATGCCCGACGCGAGGCCGACCACGCCGAGCGCCGCGGTGGCCAGCCACACCATGCGGTCGCGGACGAGCCGCATCAGGCGGGCGCCGCCGGCCGTGGCGAGCACCACGGCGACCGCCATCACCACGAAGACGGGCCCGGACGGGCGGAAGCTCGCGACCGCGGCCGCCGAGATGGCGAAGAGCGCGAGCAGCCTGCGGTCGACCGGCCCGTCGCTGCGCACGAGCGGGATCAGTGCCGCCCACATGGCGACCGCCGCGGCGATCTCCACGCCGTTCGGGTTGATCGAGCCGATGATCTCCACGGCCATCGGGGTGGTGGCGACCAGCACGCCCGCGAGCATGAACCAGCGGCGGGACCACGCGACGATGCTGCGCACCGCGGCGGCGAGGAAGGCAGCGGCCACGGCCACGCCGATGAGCCGGGCGATCAGCAGCCCCGTGTAGTCGGGGGACAGCAGGAGTGGCAGACCGACCAGCGCGTAGTAGGTGGGCTGGTAGCGCCCGGCAGCTGTGCCGTAGTCCGCGAGTTTCCCGTCCTGGGGCGGGGTCGGCTGACATGCCGCGGACTTGTGCGGGTGGAAGGCGAAGCAGGTGTCCCGTTCCAGCGCTGCCGGAACGCGCTGGACCGCGCCGGTGCCGTTCTGGGCCTTCGTCGGCTCCGGGGCGATCTGCCCGGCCACCACACCAGCCGCGCGAACCATGTGCGCCGTCTCGTCCGGGGCGCCGCTCCACGGCGTGGCCGCCGCCCACGCCGCACCCATCAGGAAGAAGCTGAGAAAGGAGAGGACCGTGACCAGCCGAAGCGTGCGCCTGGACAGCGGAGCAGCGGCGGGTTCAGCGATTGTTTCCGCCGATGTCAGCGTCGTTACCACGAGCTGACCCTACAGTCCTGCTGTGCATAGACTTCGCCGCATGCTGTCTGACGACGACGTCCACGCATCCAGGCCCAAGCCTGGCTTGATGCGGGTGCTTTACGAGCACAGTTCCGTCCGGTTCCTCCTGATCGGCGGGGCTAGCGCGGCGTTGGACACAGGTGTGCTCTACCTGCTGCACGGCGTGCTCGGGGTGCTGCTTCCGGTGGCGACGCTGCTGGCTGTGGTCGTGGCGTTCTTGTTCAACTTCACCCTCAACCGGATCTGGTCGTTCGGCAGCGAGTCTCCGATGGGCCGGCAGTTCGGGCGATACCTGTTGCTGGCGGTGGGCAACTGGGGTCTCAACGTCGCGCTCGTGACCGGCCTGACGGCGCTCGGCCTGCACTACGTGGCCGCCAAGATCATCACGCTGGCCATCGCCTCAACGGCCAACTACATCGGCTACCGCGTCTGGGTGTTCAAGTGATCCGCGGATCAGTCGCTCAAAAACGTGCGCTCGCGAGGAACCGGCCGAGCAGCTCGCGATCACCGAACACCTCGAGTCCCTCCACCGACCGCCGCCGGTAGACGGCGAGCACCAGCTCCACCACCGGGCCGCGCAGAGCCACCGCCGCCTTCTCGTGCCCTTCCCGCACGGCCGGCATCGGCCCGGTCAGGTCGATCACGAGTTCGCAGTCGACGTCCGTCGCGTGCAGGTGGACCGTGTTGCCAGGACCGACCAGCGCCGCGGTCTCGGCCGGCCGCTGCAGGAACGCGAACGGCAGCGCGAAGCGCGTCCACTCCGCGAGGTTGTCGGCGGCCACGTCGAGGTCGAGCTCGAACGGCACACCGAGCGCGTTCAGAGCGTCCCAGCGGTGGATCACGGTCTCCTGCATGATCCGGCGCGACCACAGGCGCGGGCCGGGGTGGCCGCCCAGCGTGGCGATCATCTCGTCCGGGTCGACGGCCTGGAGCGCGGACGCCAGCGACGTCGCGCCGTCCTCGAGCCAGGGACCGAGCTCGGCGGCCGTCTCGCCCGCGTAGGCCGCCACGTCGAGCGACATGCTGCGGGTGAAGTCGACCTCCGGCAGGCGTTCGCGGATCATCTCGTCGGCCCACCGCAACGCGAAGCCGACGTGGCGCAGCAGCTGGTTCACGGTCCAGTCCGGGCAGGATGGCACCTGAACGCCCAGGTCAGCGCCGTCCAGTGCGGAAACCAGCAGCTCGGCCTGGTTGACGATCTCGGCGCAGTGGCGCTCGTAGCTCAGCTTCCCCATGCCCTCAAAAGTAGGGACGCTGACCGGCGCCTGGGAGGGGCCCACCGGTCAGCGTTCCGATTTCGAGCATACACCATGATCGAACACTTGTTCGAGTGATGATTGATGGGCCAACCGGTTAACCGTTAGTAACAACGGCTTCCAAACATCACCTGATCGAGGAAAGATGCGTCGGTCCGCCGCATCCCCTGGAGGAAGTTTTGAGACCCACCCTGCCCGGCGTCGGGACAGCGGTGGCGGCACTCGTCTTCGCCGCCGTACCCGCCGTTGCCGCACCCAGCACCGACGCCCTGATCTCCGAGGTCTACGGAGGCGGCGGCAACTCCGGCGCCACGCTCAAGCAGGACTTCGTCGAGCTCGCCAACAAGGGCACGAGCGCGATCAGCCTGGACGGCTACAGCGTCCAGTACATCTCGGCCACGCCCGGCGCGACCACGCAGTGGGGCGTGACCCCGCTGGCCGGTTCGATCGCGCCCGGCAAGACGTTCCTCGTCGCCGAGGGCAAGGGCACCGGCGGCACCGTCGAGCTGCCCGCTCCGGACGTCACCGGCACGATCGCCATGGGCGGCACCAACGGCACGATCGCCCTGGTCACCGGCACCGCGCCGCTGACCTGCAAGACGGCCGCCGACTGCGCCGCCGACAGCCGCGTCAAGGACCTCGTCGGCTACGGCACCGCAGTCGTGCGCGAGGGCAACCCGACCGCCGCCCTGAGCAACACCGCCTCGGCGTCCCGCAAGACCGGGCTCGCCGACACCGACGACAACGCCGCCGACTTCTCGGTCGGCGACCCCACCCCGACCAACTCCAAGGGCGAGACCCCGGGCGGCGGCAACCCGGATCCCGACCCGGACCCCACGCCCGGCGACAAGCGCATCCACGACATCCAGGGCGTCACGCGCACCTCGCCGTTGCTCGGCCAGAAGGTCACCAACGTCCCCGGCGTGGTGACCGGCACGCGCGCCACGGGTGACCGCGGCTTCTGGATCCAGGACGTCACGGGCCAGGACAGCGACCCGCGCACCAGCGAGGGCGTCTTCGTCTACACGGCCGGCAGCGTCCCGACCGTCGCGGTCGGCGACAACGTGCTGGTCAGCGGCACGATCGCGGAGTACCGGCCGGGCGGTGGCTCGAAGCAGACCCTGACCGAGATCACCCAGCCCACCACGATCACGTTGTCGAAGGGCAACCCGATCCCGGCGCCGGTGGTCGTGCAGAACCTGCCGCAGGCCTACCTGCCCGCGCCGGGCGGCGACATCGAGCAGCTGCCGTTGCAGCCGCAGACCTACGCCCTCGACCTGCTCGAGTCGCTCGAAGGCACGCTCGTCCAGGTCGACGACGTCCGCGTGGTCGGCCCGAGCAACGGCTTCGGCGAGGTGTGGGTCACGGTCAACCCGAACCAGAACCCCACTCCCCGCGGCGGCAGCATCTACACCGGCTACGACCAGCCGAACAGCGGCCGGTTGAAGATCAAGGCCACGTCGGTGCCGGCGGCGAACGTCGGTGACGTCTTCGCGGGCGCGACCGTCGGTGCCATCGAGTACACGGACTTCGGCGGCTACACGCTGGCCGCGTTGACGCTCGGCCGGCACGTCTCGTCGAACCTGCAGCGCGAGATCACCGCGCAGCAGAAGAACAGCGAGCTCTCGGTCGCGACCTACAACGTCGAGAACCTCGACCCTGCCGACGCGCAGGCCAAGTTCGACCGGCTCGCGGACGGCGTGGTGACCAACCTGCGCAGCCCGGATGTCGTTGTGCTGGAAGAGATCCAGGACAACAACGGCACGGTCAACGACGGCACGGTGGCCGCGGACCAGACGTTGCAGAAGCTCAGCGACGCGGTCGTCGCCAAGGGCGGCCCGCGCTACCAGTGGCGGCAGATCGACCCGGAGAACGGCAAGGACGGCGGTCAGCCCGGCGGCAACATCCGCGTCGGTTTCTTCTTCAACCCGCAGCGGGTGTCCTTCGTGGACCGTCCGGGCGGCGACTTCAAGACCCCGGTCGAGGTCGTCAAGAAGAACGGCCGGGCTGCGTTGACCGTCTCACCCGGTCGCATCGACCCGTTGAACGAAGCGTGGACGGACAGCCGCAAGCCGCTCGCCGGTGAGTTCAAGTTCCGCGGCCGCACGGTGTTCGTGGTCGCGAACCACTTCACCTCCAAGGGCGCGGACGACGCCATTCACGGCCGCATCCAGCCGCCGAACCGGTCCTCCGAGGTGCAGCGCGTCAAGCAGGCCGCTGCGCTCAAGGCGTTCACCGAGCAGATCCGGGCGATCGACAAGGGCGCCAACGTCGTCCTCGCCGGCGACCTGAACGACTACCAGTTCTCGCCCACGCTGCAGACGTTGACCGGCGACGGCAACCTCAAGGCGCTCATCGAGACGCTGCCGGTGAACGAGCGGTACAGCTACGTCTTCGAGGGCAACTCGCAGACGCTCGACCACATCGTGCTGAGCAGGAACATCACCCGCTTCGGCTACGACGTGGTGCGCGTCAACGCCGAGTTCTCCGACCAGGCGAGCGACCACGACCCGCAGATCGTCCGCGCTCGCCCGTCCACGGGTGACGCGAACATCGACAAGATCGTGTTCGCGCTCGAGGACATCCTCGACTGCCTGAAGCCGTAACGGTTTGTCCGGTGGCCGCCGCCCTCCCGGGGGTGGCGGCCACTGTCATTCGCCCGACGCGGCAGCGCTGGCGGCGGCGGTCACCCCGGCCTGCACGGCCTCGACCGCCCTGCGCACGGCATCGCCGGCCCAGTGGCCGGCGGCGATCTCCTTCGCCCGTCTCTTGATCTCGCGCTTGTCGCCGTCGAACACCCGGTGCACCGCGTTCACCGCGTACAGCAAGGTGATCAACGATCCCGTGCGCTCGTCCGGTCCCCGATACCCGGCCACGACATCGCCGACCGCCTTGCGCACCTCGCCGTGCACGCGCTCGTCGGTGATCACGTAGCTCTTCGCCGGGAAGATCCCGAGCACCTTCCGCGGCTCCACGCGCACGACACCGCGCTCGGCCAGCCGCGCGATGACGTTGTCCTGCAACTTCTTCCGGACGCGTTCCACCGCGCGCTGCGGCCTCATCGGCTTGTCGAACCGCGACAACGACTCGTACAGCACCGGGTCGTTCACCGGCGTCGGGTCGACGACCTGGAGCTTCTTCCCGTTGGGCTCGAACGCGACGCGCCCCGAGTTCACGAGGTCCATGAGCACAGCACCGGCGAGCGCGTTCTCCGCGGGCGCGAAGCTGCTGCGCACCTTGCCGGTCTGCTGGTCGATGAACAGCAACATGAGGTCTTCGTGCAACATGAAAACACGGTAGTTGCGCGGCTTACCTCAGGAATCCGACTTTCGTCTCAGCTGGAGCTCACGGAGGTCGCGGCGACCGTCGAGGCCACCATCATCGCGATGATGGCGCCCTGCACGGCTTCCATGGACTTCTTCACCGCGGCGCCGGCCCAGTTCCCGGCGGCGATCTCCTCGGCCCGCGCGTTCATCTCGCGCCTGTCGCCGTCGAACACCTTGTGCAGGGCCTTCACCGCGTACAGCAGCGAAATCAACGCCCCGGTGCGCTCGTCCGGCGCCCGATGTCCCAACGCGACATTGCCGACCGCATCCCGGATGTCGCTGATCGCCTTGCGGTCCTGTATCACGTAGCTCGTCGTGGGGAAGATCCCGAGCATCCTGGTCTTCTCGACCGAGAGGACTCCCCGGCCCTCCAACTGCGCCATCACGTTGTCCCGCACGTGGGTGCGCAGCCGCTCGACGGCCCGTTGCGGCTTCATCGGCTTGTCGAGCCGGGTGAGTGACTCCTGCAGGAACTCGTTGGGCAACGGCGTCGGATCGACGACCGCGAGCCGCTTGCCGTCCGGCTCGAAGTCGACGCGCCCGGCGTTGACCAGCTCCAGCAGCACGGCGCCGGCGAGGGCGTTGTGGATCGACGTGGAGTCCATCAGCACACGGCCGTCTTCTTCGTCGATGAAGAGCAGCATCAGATCTTCGGGCAACATCTCAGCTCGAACCCCCAACCGAAGCGGCCGTCATCTCCGAGGCCACTATCCTCCACGACGTCATTCTGGACATCCCGTCCATTGCCAGCTCCACGGCTTGAGCGGCCCAGTCGTCGCCGGCGATCTCCCTGGCCCGCGCGTTGATCTCGTACCTGTCGATGTCGCCGTCGAACACCTCGTACACGGCGTTGACCGCGTACAGCAGCGTCATCAACGCGCCGATGTGCTCGTCCGGCGCCCGGCGTCTCAACGCCGCCTGGCAAACGGCGTTTCGGAGGTCGCTGATCACCTGCGGGTCCTGAATCACGTAGCGCTTGGTGGGAAAGATCCCGAACATCCTGGTGTTCTCGACCGTCAGCACACCCTGGTCCACGAGCTGCGCCATCACGTTCTCCCGCACGTGGGTGCGCAACCTCACCACCGCCCGCTGCGACTCCATCGCCTGGTCGAGCCGGGTCAGCGACTTCTGCAGGAACTCGTCCTGCAGCGGCGTCGGGTCCACGACGACGACCTTCCTGCCGTCGTTCTCGAACGCCACCCGCCCGGAGTCGACCAGCTCCTTCAACACGGCGCCGGCCAGGGCGGTGTGGATCGACACGGTGTCCGTCAGCACGCGGCCGGTCTCGTCGTGGAGGAACAGCAGCATCAGATCTTCGGGCAGCATGCCCCAACAACGCCAGAAGGGCGCCGAACGTTGAAGTTCGGCGTCTTCGGGGCCCGGGGTGTCCCCGCAAAGACACAAAAACGGCGGCGAGTGCTCTTCACGAGCACTCGCCGCCGAGAGTGAGCGGAGGATACGGGATTTGAACCCGTGAGGGGGTGAACCCAACACGATTTCCAGTCGTGCGCACTAGGCCGCTATGCGAATCCTCCGTGGGAGAGCTTACGGGACGGCCGTTCCGCGTCCCAAATCGGGGGGTGGAACGCGGTACGGCGAAAAAATCTTGAAGGCCTGTGTCGATCTGGCGGTGGTCCGTCCGTCGTGATGCCGTAAGACCGGACCGAGGAGGGCAAACGTGAAGTACATGCTGATGATCTACGCGGCGTCTGACCAGCAGTCGAGCTGCACCGTCGAGGACTGGATCTCCTACGAGAAGGAGATGAAGGACGCGGGCGTGCTCGTCTCCGGCCACTCACTGGCCGACCTGGTCACCGCGACCACCGTCCAGGTGGGACCGGACGGCCGCCGGACCGTCACCGACGGGCCGTTCGCCGAGACCCGCGAGGTGCTGGGCGGCTACGACGTCATCGACGTGCCGGACCTCGACGCGGCGCTGGAGTGGGCCGCGAAGTGTCCCGGGTCGCGTGACGGCGGTGCGGTCGTCGTGCGGCCGATCGCCGAGTTCGACTTCTGAGCTCTGCGATGAACGTCGAGCAGGTGTTCCGGGAGGAGCGCGGCAGGCTGCTCGCCATCCTGGTGAAGCGCTTCGGCGACCTCGACCTGGCGGAGGAGGTCACCTCCGACGCGATCGAGGCGGCGTTGCGGCACTGGCCGGTGGACGGCGTTCCGGATCGGCCCGGCGCGTGGTTGCTCACGACCGCGCGCCGCAAGGCCGTCGACCGGCTGCGCCGCGACCAGGTCTACGCGGCGCGGCTGGCGTTGCTGCAGGTCGAGGTCGACCGCGCTGATCCGCCGCAGGGCGAGTCCTTGCCGGACGAGCGGCTGGAGCTGTTCTTCACCTGCGCGCACCCGGCGTTGCCCGCGGAGGACCGCGGCGCCCTGACCCTGCGCTGCCTGGCCGGCTTCACGACGCCGGAGGTCGCGCGGGCGTACCTGGTGCCCGTCCCGACGATGCAGCAACGGATCGTGCGTGCGAAGAAGAAGATCAAGGAAGCGCGCATTCCGTTCCGCGTCCCCGATGCCGCTGAGCTGCCGGAACGCCTGCCCGGCGTGTTGCAGGCCGTCTACTCGATCTTCACCGAGGGCTACGCGGCGTCTCGCGACGACCTCGCTCACGAAGCGATCCGGCTGGCGCGGATCTTGCGCGGCCTGCTGCCGGACCGCGAGGTGATGGGCTTGCTTGCGTTGATGCTGCTCGTGCACGCCCGTCGTGCGGCACGTGATCAGCTGCTGGAGGACCAGGACCGCACGCTCTGGGACCGCGACATGATCGACGAGGGCAGCGCGCTGGTTTCGTTGGCGCTGACCGGCGGCTACGGCACGTACGGCGTGCAGGCGGCCATCAACGCGTTGCACGACGAGGCCCCTGACTTCGCGAGCACCGACTGGCCGCAGATCGTCGCCCTCTACGACGTTCTGCTGACGCTGACCCCGTCGCCGGTGGTCGCGCTGAACAGGGCAGCCGCGATCGCCATGCGCGACGGCGCGTCGGCCGGCCTGGCCCTGCTCGACGAACTGGCCGACGAGCCCAAACTCCGCGACTACCACCCGTACCGAGCGGCCCGCGCCGACCTGCTGCACCGCCTCGGCCGTACCGCCGAAGCCGCTGACGCCTACCGCGAGGCCATCGCGCTGGCCGGCACCGAGTCCGAACAAGCCTTCCTGCGCCGCAGGCTCACCGCCATCGAGGGGCAATCATGATCATGAAGTGGCTGGAGGCCGAGCGCCTGAGCGTCGCCGACCTCCTGGAGGACCTGACCGACGACGAGTGGCAGCGCGAGACCCTCTGCGCCGGCTGGACCATGCAGGAGATGGCCGCCCACCTCACCACGTCGACCCGCACGGGCTGGTGGGACGCGATCACGGGCGCCATCACGTCCGGCTTCAGTTTCGACCGCATGGGTGACCGCCAGGCGCGTGTGATCGCCACACGGTTCACCCGGTCGGAGTTGATCGCGCAGATCCGCGAAACCGCCGCATCACCGAAACGGGCTCCTGGCGCAGCCCCGATCGACCCGTTGATCGACTTCCTGGTCCACGGCCAGGACATCGCTCGGCCGTTGGGCCGCGTTCGGGAGATGCCGCTCGAACCCGCCCGAGCCGCCCTCGAACATGTGATGAAGAGCCCGTTCTGGGGTGCGCGCAAGCGTTTCCCGGACGGCAAACTGCCTGCTCTTCCGGTCTCTGACCTGCTGATGCTCGCTACCGGCCGGGAGTTGTCCACAGCTGGGGACAACACTGTGGGCAACTCGAACACACGTTCGATCTAGACCCTTCGCTACACTTGCGTCGGACCTCGTGCGGCACACATCTCGCGAACCTCCCCAGGGCCGGAAGGCAGCAAGGATAAGCGGGCTCTGGTGGGTGCACGGGGTCCCCTTTTTCTGTCGGTGGTCACCGGTACTGTCTGCGGCGTGGCGCTCGCTCTGTATCGCAAGTACCGTCCGGCCACGTTCTCCGAGGTCGTAGGCCAGGAGCACGTGACCGAACCCCTGCGCACCGCTCTCGCGGCAGGCCGGGTGAACCACGCGTACCTGTTCAGCGGCCCGCGCGGCTGCGGCAAGACCTCCTCGGCCCGAATCCTGGCGCGCTCGCTCAACTGCGTGCAGGGCCCGACGCCCGACCCGTGCGGCGAGTGCAACTCGTGCATCGGCCTAGCGCCCAACGGCACCGGCAGCGTCGACGTCGTGGAGCTGGACGCGGCCTCCCACGGTGGCGTGGAAGACACCCGCGAACTCCGCGAAAAGGCCTTCTACGCCCCGGCCGAGTCCAAGTACCGCGTCTTCATCATCGACGAGGCCCACATGGTCACCACGCAGGGCTTCAACGCCCTGCTCAAGATCGTCGAAGAGCCGCCGGACCACCTGATCTTCATCTTCGCCACCACCGAGCCGGACAAGGTCCTCCCGACCATCCGCTCCCGCACGCACCACTACCCGTTCCGCCTGATCCCGCCCGGCGTGATGCGCAGCCTGCTGGAACGCAACTGCGCAGCAGAAGGCGTCTCGGTAGAACCAGCCGTCTTCCCGCTGGTCATCCGCGCGGGCGGCGGCTCGGCCCGCGACACCCAGTCGGTCATGGACCAGCTCCTCTCCGGTGCGGGCCCGGACGGCGTCAAGTACGAGCGCGCCCTCACCCTCCTGGGCGTGACCGACTCGGCCCTGATCAACGACGTGGTCGACGGCCTGGCCGCAGGCGACGGCGCCGCGGTCTTCGGCACCATTGACCGCCTCGTAGAAGCCGGCCACGACCCCCGCCGCTTCGCCAGCGACCTCCTGGACCGCCTGCGTGACCTGGTCCTCCTCTGCGCAGTCCCGGACGCAGCCGACCGCAACCTGGTGAGCGCCCCGGAAGACGAGCTGGCCACGATGTCGGCCCAAGCAGAACGAATCGGCCCAGCAGCCCTCACCCGCTACGCCGAAATCGTCCACACGGGCCTGGTCGAAATGCGCGGCGCCACCGCCCCGCGCCTCCTGCTGGAACTGCTCGTCTCCCGCATGCTCCTCCCGTCGGTGAGCCAGTCGGAAGCAGCCCTCCTCCAACGCCTGGAACAACTGGAACGCCGCCCCCCGGCCACCATCGCCGCAACCGGCGACCCAACAGCCGCCACTCCAGCAGGCGCCCCGGTCTTCACCCGCAAGTCCCAACAGCCCACCCCAACGGCTGAAACCCCAGAACCGCCGCGCCAAGCCCCCACACCGCAGCGCCCGGCCGCCGCCCCGGCTCCAGCAGCCCAAGCGCCGGCTGCGGCCCAGGCCCAAGCCCAGCCACAGGCCCAGACTCCGGCTCCGGCTCCGGCTCCGGCTCCGGCTCCGGCTTCAGCACCGGCGCCCGCTCAACCGCAGCCGTCCCCCCAAGATCCGCCTCCGGCGGTCGCCGAGGCCGCCCCAGCGGCCGACGGCACCCTGGACGCGACGGCGGTCCGCCGAGTCTGGTCAGAACTGCTCTCCGCAGTCCGAGCCGCGAGCCGCAGCACCGAGGCAATGCTGACCAACGCCATGGTCAGCGAGGTGGACGGCAACGTGGTCACCATCGCCCACACCTCGGCCCCGCTGGCCCGCCGCCTGGCCGAACCCCGCAACACCGAGGCCATCGCCAACGCCCTGGCCGCGGTCCTGGGCGGCACCTGGCAAGTCCGCTGCGTCCACGGCACGCCAAGCGCGACCCCACAGGCCACCCAACCCCCGAAGGCCGCCCGCCCGGCCCCCACCCGCCCAAGCCAGGCGCAAACCCAACAACGCCAGCCAGAACCCCAACGCCAGTCGCCGCGCCCACCAGCAG
>NZ_QFWW01000004.1:93845-382773 GCF_003265345.1 Lentzea terrae
CCCGCCCCCAGAACCGCCAGAGCCAGACGACCCCCTCCCGCCGGAACCAGAACCGGACGACGAAGAGGCGATGCTGGCCGAAGCGGCCCGCCCAGCGGACCCGGACGCAATGCCCCAAAGCCAGGACCCAGAAGAAGCAATGCTCAAACTCCTGGCCGACGAACTGGGCGCCCGCCCGCTGAAGAAGGCGTAGTCCCACAAGCGCCCGGCTCACGGTCCACAAGCGACGGCCCACCCGCCACCGGCCCCGACACAACGCCGGGCCTTCAACATGTCGGCGTACTTGCAGACTCCAAGTTCTCCCGCGTTGGCGAATCCGAGCAGTTGGTGACGCCGCAGGCAAGCTGCTTTTCAGTGCGCTTCGGGTGGGTCCACGGCTCGTGCCGGGGACCCACCCGGACCGCACCACCTACGCACCCGGCGCGCACCCCAACGCAAGGCAACCACCCCGCAAGGCAACCACCCCACAAATCCGCGCCCCTCAAAGCCACCCCGACCAAAGCCCGTACGCTGGGAACCAACACCCCAAACCCGAGAGGACCAGCGGTGCAACCCGGTCAGTTCGACATGCAGGCCCTGCTCCAGCAGGCCCAGAACATGCAGCAGCAGATGGCAACCGCCCAGGAAGAGCTGGCCAACACCGAGGTCACCGGCAACGCGGGCAACAACCTGGTCACCGCGACCGTCACGGGCGGCGGCGAGCTGGTCAGCCTGACCATCGACCCGAAGATCGTCGACCCGGAAGACGTGGAGACCCTCCAGGACCTGGTCATCGCCGCGATCAAGGACGCCAACCAGAGGGCCCAGCAGCTGGTGGAGCAGAAGCTCGGCCCGCTGGCCCAGGGCGGCCTCGGCGGACTGCTCGGCTGAGAAACCGGCTGACCCGTGTACGAGGGCCCAGTACAGGACCTGATCGACGAGCTGGGCAGACTCCCAGGCGTCGGCCCCAAGAGCGCCCAGCGGATCGCCTTCCACCTCCTGGCCGCGGAACCGGCTGACATCGAGCGGCTCCAGCAAGCACTCCAGAAGGTCAAGGAAGGCGTTGTCTTCTGCGACGTCTGCGGCAACGTGAGTGCAGAGACCAGGTGCCGCATCTGCCGCGACCCGAAGCGCGATCTCAGCCTGGTCTGCGTGGTCGAGGAGCCGAAGGACGTCCAGGCGATCGAGCGCACCAGGGAGTTCAAGGGCCGCTACCACGTCCTGGGCGGCGCGCTCGATCCGCTGAGCGGGGTCGGACCGGACCAGCTCCGCATCCGCCAGCTGCTCAACCGGATCGGCACGGCCACCGACGGCGTGGACATCTCCGAGGTCATCATCGCCACGGACCCCAACACCGAGGGCGAGGCCACGGCCACCTACCTGGTCCGGATGCTCAGGGACTTCCCGGGCCTCACCGTCACGAGGCTGGCCAGCGGCCTGCCGATGGGCGGCGACCTGGAGTTCGCGGACGAGCTCACCCTGGGACGTGCGCTATCTGGTCGCCGGAGCATGTGACCCAAGCTCCACCGCGACTGGGCAACACCCGCCTGGTCGCGGTGGACGGCCCGTCAGGCGCGGGCAAGTCGACGTTCGCAAGAGAACTCGCCGACAACCTGAACGCCCAGCTGATCAGCACTGACCACTTCGCAACGTGGGACGACCCGACCACGAAGTGGTGGCCGAGGCTCGTCAAAGCGCTGACAGAGGTAGCCAACGGCAGACCGGGCCACTACCGCAAAACCGACTGGTCCCAAGGCTTCCCGTGCGTCGAACAGGGCGAGGAAGTGACGATTCATCCACAAGGGACGATCATCCTCGAAGGCTTTTCCTCAGCCAGGAAAGCAAACACGCGACTGAACGCAGCCATCTTCGTCGACCACGGAGACGAACGAGCCAGGCTGGAACGCGCGGTCAGAAGAGACGGCGAACAAAGCCGGCAACACTTCATCCGTTGGCAGCAGTACGAAAGAGGCTGGTTCGCGGTGGACGAGACCAGGCAACGAGCGGACTACGTCGTCACCTCGAGCTGAGCCTGCACGACCAGCGCCTCAGGCGTACCGATCGAGCTGAACACCTCCAGCGACGACGCCCAGTACGACCGAGCACCCTCCACGTCGCCCAACCCCGCGGACGCGTCGCCGGCCAACTGCAAAGCACGTCCGTAAACCCAGCGGTGCCCGGAGTCCGAACCGACGGCAGCTGCCCGCAAGGCGCACTCCAACGCACCGGAGGCGTCCGAGGTGTCCAGATGGGTCCGGCCGAGCACGAGCAGCACTTCCATCTCCGCCAGCCGGAACTGCGACCGTCCGGCCTCGACCAGCGCTGAGGTCGCCATCGACAGGGCTTCGGCATACCGGCCCACCCCGCGGTACGCCGACGCCAGCCCGCGCCGGGCGAGGCAGACGCCCCACGAGTAGCCGGTCTCCACGCCGATCGACAGCGCCGACGAGAACTGCTCGATCGCCTCGGCGAGCCGCCCAGCGCCTTCCAGAGCACGCCCGAGCAGGTTCATCGCGTCGCAGACGCTCTTGACGTTCTCCAGCTCCTGTGCGATCTGCATGGCCAGCGACGCCTCGACGGCGGCCTCGTCGTACCGGCCGCGCATGATCAGCGTGATCGCCATGCCCTCGTGCACGGTGTGGCCGAAGTTGCGGGCGGCCGCACGTTCGTACAGCTCGCTCGCGCGCACGAAGTAGGACGCGCCGAGGTCCGGCCTGCCGCGCCACGCGTGCACCTCGCCCAACGCGCGCATGGAGTTCGCCTGGGTGAACCACGAGTCGATGCGCTTGCCGGCTTCCAGCGCCTCCTCGAACGTCGCCGCCGCGCGGTCGAGCTGGCCCAGCTGCATGTAGACGCCGCCGAGGTTGAACAGTGCGTTGGCCTGCACCTGGAAGGCACCGATCCGGCGGGTGATCACCAGGGCGCGTTCCAGGTGGTCGGCGGCGTGCTCCAGTTCGCCGAGGTCGATGTAGACGCTGCCCGCGTTGGACAGCACGGCGGCCTCGGCCTCCGGCAGGTCGATGTGTTCCTGCAGCGCGATGGCCTGCTGGTAGTAGCCGAGCGCGTTGCGGTGCTGCCCGGTCACCCAGTACAGCGTGCCCAGCGACGACAGCATCGCGAGCTGGCCGAGCTCGTCCCGCGGCGCTCGGGCCCCGAGCAGCCCGGCCTTCGCGGTCTCCCGCCACTCCGCGGTCAGACCCTGCATGTAGAAGTAGCCGCGCAGCGCGTCGGCCAGCTGCCACGGCGAATTTTCGGGGTCGCGCTCCACGGCGTGCGCGACCAGCGCCACCAGGTTGGCGCGCTCGACGTCCAGCCACGTCAACGCCTCGGTGGAGGTGCTGAACGTCCGCGGCGGCACACCGTCCAGCGGAGCGGGACGCGGGAAGCGGAACAGCGCCGACTTCATCGCGGACGTCGCGTTGTCGACCGAACGCACCGCCCAGTCGACCAGGCGCCGCAACGCCAACCGGGAGTCCGCGCGGCCCTCCTCGAACGCCAGGCGCTCGGCCGCGTAGTCGCGCAGCAGGTCGTGGAACTGGTAGCGCGACGGCGCGTGGTTCGCGATCAGGTTCGCGGTGGCCAGCCGGTCCAGCCGACGGCGAGCGTCCTGAGTGGTCAGTCCCGACAGCGCGGCCGCCATCTCCGGCGTGAAGTCAGTGCCGGGAACCAGCGACAGCAACCGGAACATCTGCGCGAGCTCGGGCTTCAGGGCCGTGTAGGACAGATCGAACGCCGCGTGCACCGCGACCCGTTCGTCGCCTTCGACGGCCAGCGCGGCGAGCCGGTTGCCCGCCCGCAGCTCCTCCACGTAGTCCGCAATGGACAGCTCCGGACGCGACACGAGGTTCGCCGCTGCGATACGCAAAGCCAATGGCAGATGCGCGCACAACGCCGCGAGCTCGAGTGCGGCCTCCTCTTGGGACGCCACCTCGTCCGCACCCAAAATGCCCGCCAACAACGCCTTGGTCTCGTTCCAGTCCAGCACGTCCAGCCGCACGTTCGAGGCGGCGTGCGACACGGCCAGACCACGCAACGTGTCGCGTGAGGTCACCAGCACCGCACATCCCGGCGAACCGGGCAGCAGCGGCCGGATCTGCTCGGCCGAAGACGCGTTGTCCAGCAGCAACAGCACGCGCTGACCGGTCAGGGTCGACCGGAACATCGCCTCCTGCTCGTCCTGGTCGAGCGGCACCTGGTCGGGTTCCGTCCCGAGCGCGCGCAGGAACCGCGGCAGCACGTCGACCGCGCTCAACGGCGGCCCTGGGGCGTATCCGCGCAGGTTGACGTACAGCTGACCGTCCGGGAAGTCGGCCCTCATCCGGTGCGCCGCGTGCACGGCCAGCGCCGTCTTGCCCACACCCGGCGGACCGGCCAGCGTCACGACCGGCACGCCCTGCGCGGTCCGCAGCAGCGCCACGATCAACGACACGGCCTCGTCGCGGCCGACGAAGTCCGGGATGTCAGCTGGCAACTGTGAAGGAACGACCCGCTCGGGTTTCGCGGCCACGACGGAAGCACCAGTAGAAGCAGCCGCCACCGAGTCGATCGACCCGGACAGCACCTGGCCGTGCACCCGCCGCAGCTCGTCACCGGGATCGATGCCCAGCTCGTCACCCAGAAGACGGGAAACCCGCTGGTAGGCGGCCAGTGCCTCGCTCTGCCGGCCGGACCGGTACAGCGCCACCATCAGCTGCGCCCAGAACCGCTCGCGCAACGGATGTTCGCTGGTCAGCCGGGACAGCTCCGCGACCAGCTCGCCGTGGCGGCCCAGTTCGAGGTCGACCTCGACCCGGCGTTCCAGCACGTGCAGGCGACGTTCGTTCAGCCGCGGCACCTCGTCGCGGTGCAGGATCTCCGACGGCACGTCGACCAGCGCCGGACCCCGCCAGAGCCCGAGCGCGGCGGCGAACGCGGCCGAGGCGGCCTGCAGGTTGCCGGCGGCGCGCTCCTGCTCGCCCAGTTCGATCAACGGCTCGAAGCGCATCAGGTCGATGGTCTTCTCGTCCACATCGATCAAGTAGCCGTCCGGGACGGTCCTGATCGGCACCGATGGCCCGAGCAGCTGTCTGAGACGCATCACATAGGTCTGGAGGGTGGCTCTGGCGCGCGACGGAGGATCTTCACCCCACACGTTCGCCGCCAGCTCGTCCACGGACACGCTGGTGCCCGCACGCAGCAACAACGACACGAGCAGCGCCCGCTGACGGCCGGCGCGGACCAGCAAAGGTTCGGAGTCGAGGAGGACCTGGAGTGGGCCGAGCACGCGGAACTCGACCTGCCTGCTCATGTGACCTCCTCCGCGTGTCGGTGTTGTTTCTACAGCCTAGGAGAGCGTTCGACGTATCCGTGGTGCTCACGTTGGGTCAGCGGACATGCGCCGGACGTATCAGAATGCCTGGTCTAGTGGCCGGATCGTGACCTGAGTAGCCCCGGAGGGGGTATGTACAACGGTTATGGTCGGCGACCACACCGTGAGATGTGCGGATTGTCCAAGGGGTGTTTTGATGGTCCACTCAGTAACGGCTCGCCGCCGTTGGGTTGCCGCGATCGGCTTCCTCAGCGTCAGCGCGCTGGCCCTGTCCGGTTGCGCGCAATCCCAGCGCGACTCTGGTGGTGGCGGCAAGCAGGGCGGCACGCTGACCTTCGGTGCTGCAGGCGCACCGAAGCTCTTCGACCCGTTCTACGCGACCGACGGCGAGACCTTCCGGGTTGCTCGCCAGATGTACGAGGGCCTGGTCGGCTTCAAGCCCGGTACGGCCGAGGTCGAGCCCGCGCTGGCGACCAAGTACGAGCCCAGCACCGACGGCAAGACGTGGACCTTCACCCTCAAGGAGAACGTGAAGTTCCACGACGGCACGGCGTTCAACGCCGAGGCCGTGTGCTTCAACTTCGAGCGCTGGTACAACCAGAAGGGTGCGGGGCAGAGCGACGCCGTCTCGCAGTACTGGCTGGACAACTTCGGCGGGTTCAAGACCACGCCGGACAAGCCCTCGTTGTACAAGTCCTGCACGGCCAAGGACGCCAAGACCGCGGTCATCGAGCTGAACGAGGTCACCTCGCAGTTCCCGTCGGTCCTCGGCTTCACGTCGTTCTCGATCTCCAGCCCAGACGCGCTGAAGAAGTACGACGCGGACAACGTCCAGGCCGCCGGTGACGCCTTCACCTACCCGGCCTACGCGAACGAGCACCCGACCGGCACGGGCCCGTTCAAGTTCGGCAAGTACGACAAGGCCAACAACACCGTCGAGCTCGTCCGCAACGACGACTACCACGGCACGAAGGCCAAGCTGGACAAGATCGTCTTCAAGATCATCCCGGACGAGACCGCCCGCAAGCAGGCGCTCAAGGCCGGCGACATCGACGGTTACGACCTGCCGAACGCGGCTGACTGGGCCGGCCTGAAGTCCGACGGCTTCAACGTCGCGATCCGCCCGGCGTTCAACGTCTTCTACCTGGGCATCAACCAGAAGAACAACCCGAAGCTGCAGGACCTCAAGGTCCGCCAGGCCCTGATGTACGCGATCAACCGCGAGCAGATGGTCAAGTCGCAGCTGCCGGAGGGCGCCAAGGTCGCCACGCAGTTCATGCCCGAGACCGTCGACGGCTACAACAAGGACCTCAAGGCGACTCCGTACGACCTGGAGAAGGCGAAGTCGCTGCTGGCCGAGGCCGGCGCGTCCGACCTGACGCTGAAGTTCTACTGGCCGTCCGAGGTCACGCGTCCGTACATGCCGTCCCCGAAGGACCTGTTCGGCGCGATCTCCGGCGACCTGCAGAAGGCCGGCATCAAGATCGAGGTCGTCACGAAGCCGTGGAACGGTGGCTACCTGACCGACGTCGACCAGGGCATCCCGGACCTGTTCCTGCTCGGCTGGACCGGTGACAACGGCACGGCTCACAACTGGGTCGGCACGTTCTTCGGCCGCGCCGACAACCGCTTCAACACCGGCGCGTCGCCGTGGGGCAAGACGCTCGCGGAGGACCTGGCGAAGGCCAGTGCCGAGCCGGACGAGGCCAAGCGCACGAAGATGTACCAGGAGCTCAACAAGAAGATCATGGAGCAGTACCTCCCGGCGGTGCCGCTGTCGCACTCGCCGCCCGCTCTGGTGTTCAAGTCGGACATCAAGGGTGTTGTGCCCAGCCCGTTGACCGACGAGAAGTTCGGCCCGGCCTCCAAGGGCTGAGCGAACTAGCTCCCACCACAAGAGAACAACGGGGTAGCTCAAGTGCTCCGCTACACGATTCGACGGCTGGTTCAGCTGGTCGGCGTGGTGCTGGTGCTCTCGCTGCTGCTCTTCGCGTGGATGCGACTTCTCCCAGGAGGGCCGGTTTCGGCCCTCCTGGGAGATCGCTCTACTCCGGAGAAGGCGGCTGAACTCACCAAGCAGCTCGGCCTCGATCAACCGATCTTCGTCCAGTACATCAAGTTCCTCGGTCGCGCCGCGACCGGCGACTTCGGCGTCTCCACCGGTGTTCAGCCCGGTGACTCGGCGCTCGACATCTTCCTCCAGCGGTTCCCTGCGACGATCGAGCTCAGCTTCTTCGCGATCGTGATCGCGATCGCGATCGGCGTCCCGCTCGGATATCTCGCCGCGAAGCGCCGCGGCGGCTGGTTCGACAACTTCAGCGTCATCGGCTCGCTCATCGGCGTGGCCGTGCCGGTGTTCTTCCTCGCCTACGTCCTCAAGGACGCCGCGTCGGTCGGCCTCGGCCTCCCGTCGCAGGGCAGGCAGGGCGACATCAACGCCACCCGCGTCACCGGCTTCTTCACCCTCGACGGCGTGCTCACCGGTGAGTGGGACGCGACGTTCGACGCGCTGGAACACCTGATCCTGCCGTCCATCGCGCTCGCCACGATCCCGTTCGCGGTGATCTTCCGCATCACCAGGGCGGCCGTGCTCGACGTGCTCGACGAGGACTTCGTGCGCACCGCCGAGGCCAAGGGTCTCACCGCACAGCTGATCCGCCGCCGGCACGTGCTGCGCAACGCGATGCTGCCGGTCGTCACGACGATCGGTCTGCAGACCGGTGCGCTGCTCTCCGGCGCGGTGCTCACCGAGAAGGTGTTCTCGATCCCCGGTGTCGGTCAGGCGCTCGCCATCGGGTTCGAACGCCGGGACTACCCGGTGCTGTTGTTGCTGATCATCATGGCCACGATCGTGTACGTCGTGGTCAACCTGTTGGTCGACCTCTCGTACGCGCTCATCGACCCGCGCATCAGGACGAGGTGAGCGCAGTGGTTCTTGGACTTTCTTCGAAGAAGGAAAAGATCGACGGGGTCGCCGAGTCCGCGGGTGTCTCGCTGGCCGCGAGCGCGTGGAAGAGGCTGCGCCGCAGTCCGGTGTTCCTCACCGGCGCGGTGATCATCGGCCTCTTCATCGTGGTCTCGGTGCTCTCGCCGTGGCTCGCGCCGCACAACCCGTCCGAGCCGATGCTGATCGACCAGGTCGTCAAGGCGCGCAACGAGATCCCGCCCGCGCAGCCGGGCCACCCGCTCGGTGGCGACCTGCAGGGCCGCGACTTCCTGTCGCGCCTGCTGGTCGGTTCGCAGCAGACGTTGATCGTCGGTGTCGGTGCGACGCTGATCGGCCTGGCCGGCGGCCTGTTCCTGGGCACGCTCGCGGGTGCGCTCGGTGGCTGGGTCGACTCGGTGGTCATGCGTCTCGTCGACGTCATGCTCTCGCTGCCGTCGCTGCTGCTGGCGTTCTCGATCGCGGCGATGTTCGCGAAGCCCAGCCAGTTCACCGTGATCCTCGCGGTCGCGATCGTGCAGATCCCGGTGTTCGCCCGGTTGCTCAGAGGCTCGATGCTCGCGCAACGGCACAGCGACCACGTGCTGGCGGCGACCGCGCTCGGCGTGAAGAAGGGCGCGATCGTGTTCCGGCACATGCTGCCGAACTCGCTCAGCCCGGTGATCGTGCAGTCCACGCTGGTGCTGGCCACCGCGATCATCGAGGCGGCAGCACTGTCGTTCCTCGGCCTCGGCAACCCGGACGACCGGATCCCGGAGTGGGGGCAGATGCTCGGCGACGTGCAGAACGTCTTCGACACGCATCCGCACCTCGCGGCGTACCCGGCCATCTGCATCATCATCGTGGCGCTCGGCTTCACGCTCATGGGCGAGACGCTGCGCGAGGCCCTCGACCCGAAGAACAGGCGGTGAGTCGTCGTGGCACTGCTCGAAGTACGTGACCTCACCGTCGTGTTCCAGCGCAAGGGCGAGGAGCCGTTCCGCGCCGTCGACGGCGTCAGCTTCGACGTCGAGCCGGGCCAGACCGTCGGTCTGGTCGGCGAGTCGGGCTGCGGCAAGTCCGTGACATCGTTGGCGATCATGGGTCTGCTGCCCAAGCGCGGCGCGAAGATCAGTGGCACCGTCAAGTACGACGGCACGGACCTGCTCAAGCTCTCCGACAAGGAGATGCGCGACCGTCGTGGCCGCGACCTCGGCATGGTCTTCCAGGACCCGCTGTCGTCGCTCAACCCCGTCGTCCCGATCGGCCTGCAGGTCACCGAGGTGCTCGAACGGCACCGCGGGCTGTCCCGCAAGGAAGCCATGATCGAGGCGAAGAACCTGCTGGACAAGGTCGGCATCCCCGACCCGAACCGCCGGCTCAAGGAGTACCCGCACCAGCTCTCCGGCGGGATGCGGCAGCGCGCGCTCATCGCGATCGCGCTGGCGTGCCGGCCGAAGCTGCTGATCGCGGACGAGCCGACGACGGCGCTGGACGTGACCATCCAGGCCCAGATCCTGTCGGTGATGAAGGAACTGGTGCAGGACCTCGGCACTGCTTTGGTGATGATCACCCACGACCTGGGTGTCGTCGCGGGCCTGTGCGACGAGGTGAACGTGCTGTACGGCGGCAAGGTGGTCGAGAAGGCCATGCGGCACAAGCTCTTCGCCGAGCCGCGCCACCCGTACACGCACGGCCTGCTGGCCTCGATCCCGCGGTTGGACGCGGCGCCCGGCGAGAAGCTGACGCCGATCAAGGGTTCCGTCGCGGACAACATCCCGTGGGAGCACGGCTGCGCGTTCGCACCCCGTTGCCCGAACGCGCTGGACGTCTGCGTTCAGGTCACGCCTCCCGAAGAAGACCAGCTGGGCCGCTTGCTCCGCTGCCACAACCCGGTGGTTCCGGGAACTCCCGCCGCCGAGGAGGTGCCGGTGTGAGCGAGACCCTGGTGTCCGTGCAGGACATGAAGGTGCACTTCCCGATCAAGCGCGGCGTCTTCATCGACCGCACCGTCGGGTACGTCTACGCCGTCGACGGCGTGGACCTGGAGATCAAGCGCGGCGAGACCTACGGCCTGGTCGGCGAGTCCGGCTGCGGCAAGTCCACCCTCGGGCGGGCGATGCTGCGGCTGAACGAGCCGACCGCGGGCAAGATGGTCTTCGACGGCCAGGACTTCTCGGCGTTGAAGGGCGAGGAGCTGCGCAAGATGCGGCGCCGGATCCAGATGGTGTTCCAGGACCCGCTGTCCTCGCTCGACCCGCGTCAGTCCGTGGAGTCGATCCTGGTCGAGGGCCTGCGGGCGCACGACCTGGACAAGGGCAAGGAGTCCACGTCGAAGCGGCTGCGCGAGCTGCTGTCGGCCGTGGGCCTGCCGTCCACCGCGCTGCGCAAGTACCCGCACGAGTTCTCGGGCGGTCAGCGGCAGCGCATCGGCATCGCCCGCGCGCTGGCACTGGAGCCGGACCTGATCGTCGCCGACGAGCCGGTGTCCGCGCTGGACGTGTCGGTGCAGGCGCAGGTCGTGAACCTCATGGAGGAGCTGCAGGAGCAGTTCGGCCTGACCTACCTGGTGATCGCGCACGACCTCGCCGTCGTGAAGCACATCTCCGACCGGGTCGGCGTGATGTACCTCGGCGGGCTCGTCGAGGAGGCGAGCGCGGAGGACCTCTACGCCGAGCCGCTGCACCCGTACACGCGGGCGTTGCTGTCGGCGATCCCGGTGCCCGACCCTGTGGTCGAGGACCGGCGCGAACGGATCCTGCTGGCGGGCGACCTCCCGTCGCCGGCCAACCCGCCCACCGGCTGCCGGTTCCACACCCGCTGCCCGTGGCGGCAGGCGTCGCGCTGCGACACCGAACGCCCGGTGCTGCGCGAGCTCAAGCCGGGACACAAGGTGGCGTGCCACTACGCCGAGCAGATCCGGTCCGGCGAGATCCAGCCGCACGAGGTCAAACCGATCCTGGTCGAGGAGGGCGACGGCCTCTCGCCGGACGTCCCGCTCGTGGGACCGGCGTCCGTCACCGAGGCGCTGAACCCGTAACGCGATCCGGGGCCACCTTTCGAGGTGGCCCCGTTCGTTTCTCCAGACTGCTCTGTTGCCCTGGGCCGATGGACAGTCGTGGGGCGATTCTGCTCAGGGCCGCTGAGATCGCGTCGGTGGACGGCCTCGAAGGCGTCACGATCGGGCGGCTCGCGGTCGAGCTCGGCATGAGCAAGAGCGGCGTGTTCTCGCACTTCGGCGCCAAGGAAGAGCTGCAGATCTCCACCGTCCACGCGGCCGCGGAGATCTTCTCCCGCGAGGTCGTGGTTCCCGGCGGATCGTTGCTGGACCTGTGCGGCCGCTGGCTCGACTACTCGAAGCGCCGGGTGTTCCCCGGCGGCTGCTTCTTCGTCGTGACGCGCTCGGAGTTCGCCGCCCGCCCCGGCCGCGTGCGCGACGCGTTGATGCTCTTCAACCTGCGCTGGATCTCACTGCTGGAACGGCTGTGCGGTGACGCGCAGATGGCTTTCGAAGTGGACGCACTCCTCGCCGCCGCCGACCGCTTCGCCGTGCTCTACGACGACGCCTCGGCGTACGAGAGAGTGCGCTCCGCGTTGCGCGCACGCCACACCATGCCGATGGGGATGGAGATGAGCATCGCCACGGCGAACGACAGCAGCATCGCGAGCCAGGCCTCGTCGACGATCTGACCGCCGATGTACCCCATCGTGGCCGGGTAGAGGCTCCACACCGCCGACCCGATGGCCGCCACCGGCACGAACCTGCGCAGCGGCCACTTCAGCGCACCCGCCAGCAACGCCCCGACGATGCCGCCGGCCGGCAGGAACCGCGCCGCGATGAGGATCGTCTCCCCTTTGGACGCGAGCTGGTCGGCGGTCCACACGACCATCGCCCGCGCCTTGACGTTCCTGTTGACGCGGTCGAGCGCCCGCATGCCCATCCGCCGCCCCATCGTAAAGTTGATCATGTCGCTGGCCAGGCATCCGGCCGCGGCGACGGCGACCACCAGGTACAGCGGGACCTCACCGGACGCGGCCAGGACACCGGCGCCGATGAGCACGGCCTCCGTCGGTGCCAGTGGCACGACGGCGACCAGGAACAGCACGACGAGGCTGGCGGCTGTGGTGCTCATGATCCGTGAACGTACGTGACCCAGATGAACAATCCCGACCTGGGTGTTTCTTCAGCCCGCCCACAGGTGGGAAGTCGATCTGCGCTCGCTGTCCATTGTGGTGTCGCGGTTGGCGTGGATGGCGGCCCGCTGTCCGAAAGGGCATGACTGGCCGTCACGTACCGGGAAATCCCGGTACAAGTTCTGGATCTTCGTTGCCCTCACCGCGGCAATCGGCGTGACCTGGTCGTTGTCCGATCCTGTCAGCCAGATCAGCCTCTATGACTTGGTGCGACGCCTCCTGCTCGGCCTGATTCAGGGCGTGAGCGTCGCCATCGCCGTCCTGTGGCGCTTCAACGAGTCACGGCATGACACCTGATGACTGCTCGGTACCCGTCTTGACCTGCTTGTTCACCCGTCATTAACCTCCGAGGTCCAATAGGAAAGCTTGTTTACCAATACTTCGAGCCGCTGCCCTTGCCCAGGAGGACGAAGTGATCAGAAAACGCACCAGAACAGGCGTGGCCGTAGCCCTGTCAGCGCTGGTGGTCTCGCAGATCGTGGCATCGGGCACGGCCAGTGCGGCTGATTCCCTGCTGTCCGCCAGCAAACCCACCACCGTCTCGTCCGTGGAGGCTGCGACCTTCGGCGGCGCCAACGCCGTGGACGGAGATCCGACCACTCGGTGGGCGAGCCTCGAAGGCCACGACCCGGAGTGGATCGCGGTCGATCTCGGCGGCAACGCCACGATCTCCCGTGTCAAGCTCAACTGGGAGGTCGCGTACGCCTCCGAGTACAAGATCCAGACGTCGGCCGACGGCTCGTCGTGGAGCACCAAGAAGACGCTCTACAGCCAGAACGGCGGCATCGACGACATCGCGATCTCGACCACCGGGCGCTACGTGCGGATCTACGGCACCAAGCGCGGCACGCCGTACGGCTACTCGTTGTGGGAGCTCGAAGTCTGGGGCAGCCGCGACGGCGACAACACGCCGCCGACCGCGCCGGCGAACCTCGTCAGCACCGGCACGACGTCGAGCTCGGTCAGTCTGCAGTGGACGGCCGCGAGCGACAACATCGCCGTGACCGGGTACGACGTGTTGCGCAACGGCAGCGTCGTCGGCACGCCCACCGGCACGTCGTTCACCGACACCGGTCTGGCGTCCGGCACGACGTTCACCTACACGGTCAAAGCACGGGACGCGGCGGGGAACCTCTCGCCGGCGAGCAACGCGGTGACGGCGACGACCCAGCCGGCCGGACCCGGTGACAACATCACGATCGTCGTCGCCGGTGACATCGCCTCGCTGACGAACGGCGAGCACTACGAGACCGCGAGGCTCATCGAGCAGATCAAGCCGAACCACATCCTGACGGTCGGCGACAACCAGTACGACAACGGAACGCTGACGGAGTTCCGCAACCACTACGACAAGTCGTGGGGCAAGTGGAAGAGCATCACCAAGCCCTCGCCCGGTAACCACGAGTGGTACGACCAGCTGCGCGGTTACAAGTCGTACTTCGGCGCCATCGCCTACCCGAAGGGTCTGCCGTACTACAGCTGGGAAGCGGGCGAGTTCCACTTCGTCTCGGTCGACTCCGACCCGATCGACAACAACGGTTCGGACTCGGCGCAGCTCAGCTGGATCAAGTCCGACCTCGCCGCCAACACCAAGCCCTGCGTCGTCGGCTACATGCACCACCCGCGGTTCGGCTCCGGCAAGTACGGCGACAACCCGAACATCGCGCCGTTCTGGAACGCGTTCGCGGACGCCAAGGCGGATCTGATGCTCGGCGGCCACAACCACCACTACGAGCGACTGTCCCCGTTGAACAAGAGCGGTGTGATCGACCAGACCAACGGTGTGCGGTCGGCGATCGTCGGCATCGGTGGCGACTACCTCTACTCGGAGCGCGTCCCGCGCCAGGGCACGGAGAAGTACTTCAACGACAGCCACGGCGTCATGAAGCTCACCATCTCCGGCCGCTCCTACTCGTGGGAGGTCATCGACACGGCAGGAACGGTGCGCGACAAGGCCGGTCCCTACACCTGCAAGTGACCGGTTCTGGCCGTTGATCGGAGGCCGTCGTGTACATCGCAACCGCTCGACAAGCTCCTGCTGCAGGTGGCACTGGCAGGATCGCGGGGAACGTGTTCGCCCTGGGCGCGGTCTCACTGCTCACGGACGTCTCGTCCGAGATGGTGACCGCGATCCTGCCGCTCTACCTCGTGCTGGGGCTGGGGTTCTCCCCACTGCAGTTCGGTGTGCTCGACGGCATCTACACCGGTGTGACGGCGCTCGTGAGAATCGTCGGCGGTCATGCGGCTGACCGCTGGCAACGGCGCAAGCTCGTGGCGGGACTCGGATACGGGATCTCCGCGGTGGGCAAACTCGGACTGCTCGCTGCCGGTACCTCGGCCACCGCCATGGGGCTGGTGCTGGCCGGGGACCGGACCGGCAAGGGCTTGCGCACCGCGCCCAGGGACGCGCTGATCACGTTGAGCAGCGAACCCTCGGCGCTCGGACGTGCCTTCGGTGTTCACCGTGCCATGGACACCGTTGGCGCGTTCCTCGGTCCACTGGTCGCGTTCTGTCTCTTGTGGACACTGCCGGCTCGCTACGACGTGGTGTTCGTGGTGAGCTTCTGCTTCGCCGCGCTTGGTGTTCTCGTTCTGGTGCTCTTCGTGCGGGATCACCGCGACGTGCTGCCACGCGTCGCGGTGTCGTTGAAGAGCGCGTTCGGATTGCTGCGGTCCAGGCCGTTCCGGCGGGTCTGCCTGGTCACCTGCGGGCTCGGGTTCCTGACGCTGGGCGACGGGTTCATCTACCTGTTGCTGCAGAAGAAGCTCGAAGTCGACGTCGCTTACATCGCGTTGCTGCCCCTCGGCACGGCCGGCGTGTACCTGCTCGCCGCCGTGCCGATGGGCGCGTTGGCCGACCGGGTCGGCCGGTGGCGGATGTTCCTCGTCGGCCACCTCGCGTTGCTCGGGGCGTACCTGCTGTTCGCGGGCACGTCCGGGATTCCGCTGCTGGTCGGCGTTCTGGCGTTGCACGGCCTGTTCTACGCGTGCACGGACGGCGTGCTGATGGCCGTAGCCGGACCGATGATCCCGGACGAGCTGCGGACGTCCGGTCTGGCCCTGCTCCAGACCGGCCAGGTGCTCGCACGGGCGAGTTCTTCTGTTCTCTTCGGTGCGTTGTGGACGTGGTTCGCTTGGTGAGGGTTCTTGTCGTCATCGCCGCCGTGATCGTGTTGGGCGTGGGCGCCACCGCCTACGCCCTGCGCACGCCGGAGGAGATCCCGGTCGCGATCGAGCCCGGCCCGGTCGAGCTGTCGACCGGGCGGTTGCTGTTCGTGGACGACGCGAGCGGCAAGGTGGCGTCGGTTCCGCTGTCCTCGCCCGATGGTCCGCGGCGAGTGAGTTCGTTGTCCTGCAAGCGGTTCTTCACGGCGGCGAAGCAGGGGCTGTGCCTCGCGGACCGTGGTGGCCCGTTCCCCGGCTCTGTCGCGATCTTCGTCGACCAGTCACTCACGGAGACGCACCGCATCGACGTCGCGGGTGTGCCGAACCGCGTGAAGCTGTCGCCGGACGGCCGCATGGCGTCCTGGACGACCTTCGTCACCGGCGACTCGTACGCGCAGACCGGTGCGTTCTCCACCCGCACGGGCATCTACGACCGGGAAACGCTGCTGTACCAGAGCAACCTGGAGAACCTGCGGGTCCCCGGAATGAAGCGGGCGGAGGACAGGAACTACTGGGGCGTGACGTTCACCGAGGACGACCACACCTACTACGCCACGCTGTCCACCGGGGGTAAGACCCACCTGATCAAGGCCGACACGACCGACAACTTCGCGAAGCCGTTGCGGGAGAACGCCGAATGCCCGTCGCTGTCCCCGGACGGCAAGCGCGTGGCGTTCAAGAAGCGGGTGCCGGGCGACGGTGCGCGGCCGTGGCGGCAGCACGTCCTGGACCTGAGCACGATGGTGGAGACACCGCTGGCCGAGACGCGTGGGATCGACGACCAGGTCGTGTGGCTCGACAACGACACCATCGCCTACGGCCTGCCGGGTGAGGGCATCTGGGCCGTGCAGGCGAACGGGGAGGGCGCGCCTCGGCAGCTGGTGCCGCGCGCGTCCTCCCCGTCGCTTGTTACCGGTTAGCGCGGTTGACGGCGGAGACGATCGCGCGGAACGAAGCGGCGACCGTTGAGCTGTCGATGCCCACGCCCCACAGCACCCGGTCGCCCACCGCGCACTCGAGGTAGGCGGCGGCGCGGGCGTCGTCACCGGCGGACAGCGCGTGCTCGGCGTAGTCCAGCACGCGTACGTCGTAGCCCACCGAGGCGAGCGCGTCGACGAACGCGGCGATCGGACCGTTGCCGGAACCCGTGATCTCCTGCTGCTCGCCGTCGATCAGCAGCGTCGCGGTGATCTCCTCGTGCCCGCTGCCGTCGGAGGAAGCCTTGTGCTTCAGCAGGTACAGCGGCACCTTGCCGTGCAGGTACTCCTCCGCGAAGGCGTCCCACATCTCCTTCGGGTTGATCTCGCCGCCCTGCGTGTCGGTGACCTCCTGGATCACCCGCGAGAACTCGATCTGCAGGCGCCGCGGCAGGTCGAGGTGGTGCTCCTGCTTCATCAGGTACGCCACGCCGCCCTTGCCGGACTGCGAGTTGACCCGGATGACGGCCTCGTAGTTGCGGCCGACGTCCTTCGGGTCGATCGGCAGGTACGGGACCTCCCACGGGAAGTCGTCGACGTGCTGCCCGGCGTCCTTGGCGTCGGCCTCGAGCGACTCGAAGCCCTTCTTGATCGCGTCCTGGTGGCTGCCGGAGAACGCGGTGAACACCAGGTCGCCGCCGTACGGGTGCCGCTCGGGCACGGGCAGCTGGTTGCAGTACTCGACCGTGCGCCGGATCTCGTCGATGTCGCTGAAGTCGATCTGCGGGTCGATGCCCTGGCTGAACATGTTCATCGCCAGCGTGACCAGGCAGACGTTGCCGGTGCGCTCACCGTTGCCGAACAGGCAGCCCTCGATCCGGTCCGCGCCGGCCAGGTACCCCAGCTCGGCCGCGGCCACGCCGGTGCCGCGGTCGTTGTGCGGGTGCAGGCTCAGGATGATCGAGTCGCGCTTGTCGAGGTTCCTGGACATCCACTCGATCGAGTCGGCGTAGACGTTCGGCGTCGCCATCTCGACCGTGGCCGGCAGGTTGATGATCAGCGGCTTCTCGGGCGTGGGCTGGATGACGTCTGTGACCGCGTTGCAGACCTCGAGCGCGTACGTCAGCTCGGTGCCGGTGTAGGACTCCGGGCTGTACTCGTAGCGGAAGTCGGTCTCGGGGTACTGCTGTTCTTGAGTTTTGGCGAACTTCGCGGCTTCCACGGCGATCTTCTTGATGCCGTCGCGGTCGGACCGGAACACCACTCGGCGCTGCAGGATCGACGTCGAGTTGTAGAAGTGGACGATCGCCTTGTTCGCGCCGCGCAGGGACTCGAAGGTCCTGGCGATGAGCTCTTCGCGGCACTGGGTCAGCACCTGGATGGTCACGTCGTCCGGGATCGCGCCGTCCTCGATGATCTCGCGGACGAAGTCGAAGTCCGTCTGGGACGCGGCCGGGAAGCCGACCTCGATCTCCTTGAAGCCCATGCGGACCAGCAGGTCGAACATCTTGCGCTTGCGGGCCGGCGACATCGGGTCGATCAGGGCCTGGTTGCCGTCCCGCAGGTCCACGGCGCACCATTGCGGAGCTTTTTCTGCTCGTTTGGTCGGCCAGGTGCGGTCCGGGACGTCGATCACCTCTACTACCTCGTGGAACGGGCGGTAGCGGTGGAACGGCATGCTGCTGCCGAGCTGACGGTTCCAGGTCGGTTGGGTGGCCGGGGCCGGGCGCGCTGGCTGGCGGATTCGGCTGTTACCCGAGGTGTAGGCGTCTGCTGACGTGTAGTCGTCGTGGGAGGTCATTTGGTGCTCCTGCGGGTCGTCTCACGGGAACGACCGGCGGCAACGCTGAAGCCCGCGACGGGGGGCCGGTCTGATCAGACCCCGTCACGGCAGCGAAGCAGGAGGGAACGCCACACGTCGGACAGAGTAGCCATAGGTTGGGTGAAGATGGAACTGAGGGACCGGATCGTGGGATGCGGTCACTTGTTGTGACCGAGTCTGCTCGCCTTGCGTTGGGGTGCGCGCCGGTTCGTGTGCGCCATCGCCGCTGGCCTGCGGCTTCGCTCTCGCGGGTGCCCGAAGCTGTCAACCTGCAAGTTTTGCCAGGCGTGAATCCGGGAAAAGTTCAGGTATGTCCAGATTACGTACGACCAGTGGCCGCGGCACGGCTTCACGCGTGATCAGCGGCATCGGTGTGGTCTTCGCCCTGATCGAGATCCTCTACATCCTGATGATCATTCTCGGCGCGAACCAGGGGAACGCGTTCTTCAAGTTCATCCAGTCCCTCGCCGAGCCCCTCGCCCTGTTCTTCCCCGGCCTCTTCGGCACCGGCAACTACAACCTCGACGTGTTCCTGAACTACGGTCTCGCCGCCGTGTTCTGGCTGGTCGTGACCGGCATCCTTGCCCGTGTGGTGTCGCGCTACTGAGTAGTAGATTCCCGGCCTATGCGTACGCGCGTGGTCGGGATCGCCGCAGCAGTTGTCAGTTGGGTCGGCCTCGCGCTGGCGGTCGTGCTCGTGGTGCACGTGGTGCTGACCGTCGGCGGGGCCAACCCGGGCAACCCCATCACGAGCACGGTCAAGGGGCTCGCGGAGCCGATCGCGCTCGCGTTCAAGGATCTCTTCACGCCTGCCGACGCCAAGCTGAAAGTCATCGTCAACTTCGGGCTGGCGGCGTTGTTCTGGCTGGCCGTTCGAGCGATCGTCCTTAAGCTCGTGAGGCGGCTGAACTAGGTTCGGAGCCATGGCGCGCGACGACTTCTGCAACAACTGCGGCACGAGCTATGCGGACACGGCGACATATCCGCGGACGTGCGGAAACTGCGCGCACATGGTGTGGGCGAACCCTGTGCCCGTCGTGGTGCTCCTCGTGCCGGTCAAGGACGGGCCGCGGACCGGGCTGCTCACCGTGAGGCGGGCGATTCCGCCGGTGGGGCAGCTGGCGTTCGTCAGCGGGTTCATGGACCGCGGTGAGTCGTGGCAGCAGAGTGCCGCGCGCGAGCTTGAAGAAGAAGCGAACGTGCGAATCAACCCTGAAGACCTACGGCCGTTGCACTTCGTGTCGACGCCGGACGGGGCGACGGTGTTGTTGTTCGCCACTGCGCCTGCGATCAACGCCGAGGACATGCCGCCGTTCGTGCCCAACGACGAGGCGTCCGAGCGCAAGGTGATCTTCGAGTGCGTGCCGTTGGCGTTTCCGCTGCACAACGAGGTCGCCACGAAGTACTTCTCAACCGAACAGTGACTGGCCCCAGGTGTCGGTGAAGACCGTTTCGGAGAGCGGGTGGCGGCGGCGTTCGCGCTGTTCACGGGCCTGAAGGTCCTCCGGGAGGTCTTCTAAGCGGCCCGGTCGGCCGACTGCCATGACGACCAGCGGGCGCACGTCGGAGGGCATGGCGAACGAGGAGTGGGCGGCTGTCTTGTCGAAGCCGCCCATCATGTGTGCGATCAGGCCCAGGTCGACGGCCTGCAGGGCGATGTTCTCCATGGCCAGGCCCAGGGCGAACTCGGTGTTGGGCAGGTCGCCGCGGGAGTCGGCCGTGATCACGCAGCCGACCAGCAGCACGGACGCGCGAAACGCCCAGGTCTTGTTTCCTGGGCGCAGCGTTTCGAAGATCGCGTCGAACGTCGGGGTGCCGCGCTTGCCGACGATGAAGCGGGCCGGCTGGCTGTTGCCGTGGGACGGGGCCCAGCGGGCGGCTTCCAGCAGGACGCGCAGCTCGTCGTCGGACACCGTGGCGTCGGGGGAGAAAGCGCGCGGGCTCCAGCGCTTGGAGATCAGCTCGTTCATCAGATCGCATACTGCCAAACGGCCAGCGCGTAGGCGCCGAACCAGGCGCTGAACAGGATGGCCACGCCCAGCACGGTCAGGACGGTGGACAGGCGGCGGCGGGCCAGCACCAGGGCCAGCGGGACCAGCAGCGTGAAGGCCGGCAGGAGCAGGCGGGCCTTGGAGTTCATCAGGCCGTTCGAGCCGATGTCCATGATCAGCACGCCGATGCCGTAGACGATCAACGGCCACTCCAGGCGGCGCTGGAAGGCGTAGAAGACGAGGACCACGGCGAGGATCAGCAGCCAGACGGTGCCGGTCTCGAGCTCGGAGCGCGGGTTGCCGAGGTGTTCGAAGGCGAACTTCAGCGTGGCCGCGCCGCCGTCGAACTTCGAGCCCCAGCCGCGTTGCTGCACGCCGAACCAGCCCGCGAGGTCGCCGGTGCGGAACGCGACCCAGCCCAGGTAGGCGAGCAGGCCCAGCGGGGCGATCAGGGCGCCTGCCCAGGCTCGCCAGTCGCGCCGGTCCGCGATCAGCGCGACCAGTGCCGCCAGGACGACGGCCGCGATCAGGGCACCCGCGGTGGGGCGGACGAGACCTGCGGCGGAACAGCAGACGCCGGCGAGGATCCACTGCTTCTTCACCACACCCACCAGCGCCCACACGGCGAACGCGCAGAACGTGGCCTCGGAGTAGGTCATGGACAGCACGACGGCCATCGGGGAGGCGGAGAAGAGCGTGACCAGGATCAGGCCGGTGCGGGTCGAGCCGCCGCGCACCGAACGGCCGAGCACGAACAGGCCGTAGGCGCAGAACAGGCCGCTGATCAGGCTGACCGCGAAGGCCGCGCCCTCCACGCTCACGCTTGGCAGGCTGTCGACCCACCTGATCAGCGCGGGATAGCCGGGGAAGAACGCGAGCGGCGTCTCGGCGCTGCGCCTGCCCGCGGCGTCGGTCAGGCGGATGGGGACGTCGTCGTAGCCGCCGGCGGCGATGCCGAGGAACCACTCGCCGTCCCACGACTTGAGCTCGCCGAGCGAGGTGTTGGTCGTGCCGTGCAGCTTGTTCTGGTACTCGACGACCAGCTGCAGGACGTACAGGCCGACCTGGCGGACGAAGAGGTAGATGAGGGCCGGAACCGCCCACAGCGCAGCGGGGTGTCTGAGCGCCTCAGCCATCCGTGAGCGCGCATTGCTCTCATGCACGGCTGCTGGGGCCTCCACATCAAAGGCGGTCGACGACACCCGGACAGAGTAGTCACGCGCGTCACGGCTCAAGAGTCTCACCAGGTGGTCCGGGTAGGCTGCCTACGACGTGGGGTTTTAGTCGCGCGAAGGAGGTCAGGTCGGTGGCGCTCGTCGTCCAGAAGTACGGCGGTTCATCGGTAGAGAGTGCCGAGCGGATCAAACGCGTGGCCGAGCGCATCGTCGCGACCAAAAAGGCGGGGAACGACGTCGTGGTCGTCGTGTCCGCCATGGGTGACACGACCGACGAACTGCTCGACCTCGCCCGCCAGGTCTCCCCGGTGCCGCCAGCGCGTGAGCTCGACATGCTGCTCACCTCGGGTGAGCGGATCTCGATGTCCCTGCTCGCGATGGCCATCCACTCGCTCGGTGCCGAGGCGCGGTCCTACACGGGCTCGCAGGCCGGCGTGATCACGACCTCGGTGCACGGCAAAGCACGCATCATCGACGTGACGCCGAGCCGGATCCAGGACGCGACGTCCGAAGGGGCAATCGCGATCGTCGCGGGCTTCCAGGGCGTCTCCCAGGACTCGAAGGAGATCACCACGCTCGGCCGCGGCGGCAGCGACACCACCGCGGTGGCGCTCGCGGCCGCGACCAAGGCCGACGTGTGCGAGATCTACACCGACGTGGACGGCGTCTACACCGCCGACCCGCGCATCGTGCCGAACGCGAAGAAGCTCGACACGATCACGTACGAGGAAATGCTCGAGATGGCCGCGTGTGGCGCCAAGGTGCTGATGCTCCGCTGCGTGGAGTACGCCCGCCGCTACAACGTGCCCGTGCATGTCCGCTCTTCGTTCAGCAACAAGACCGGAACCATCGTGTCCGGTTCAGTGGAGGACCTTCACGTGGAACAGGCGATGATCACCGGCGTCGCGCACGACCGGTCTGAAGCCAAGATCACTGTCACCGCCGTGCCCGACCACCCCGGTATCGCGGCCAAGATCTTCCGGGTTGTGGCCCAGGCCGAGCTCGACATCGACATGGTCGTGCAGAACGTCTCGCAGGCGGCGTCCGGCCGCACCGACATCACGTTCACGCTGGCCAAGGTCGACGGCCCGCGCGCGGTGGCGGCGCTGGAGAAGGCCCGCGGCGAGATCGGGTTCGACCAGGTCCTCTACGACGAGCACGTCGGCAAGGTGTCGCTGATCGGCGCGGGCATGCGCTCGCACCCAGGCGTCACGGCGACGTTCTGCGAGGCGCTGGCCACGGCCGGCGTCAACATCGACATCATCTCCACCTCGGAGATCCGCATCTCGGTCATCTGCCGCGACACCCAGCTCGACGACGCCGTCCGTGCCCTGCACGACGCGTTCGAGCTCGGTGGCGAGGAAGAGGCCGTCGTCTACGCAGGGACTGGCCGATGACCGCCCCAGTGCTCGCGCTCGTTGGCGCGACCGGTGCCGTGGGCACCGTGATGATCGACATCATGAACACCCGCTCCGACTTCCCGTGGGGCGAGGTCCGGCTGATCGCGTCCGCGCGCTCGGCCGGCAAGAAGATCAGCGTGCGCGGCCAGGAGCTGACGGTCATCGCGCTCTCGCCCGAGGCGTTCGACGGCGTCGACATCGCGATGTTCGACGTGCCGGACGAGGTCTCGGCCGAGTGGGCCCCGATCGCCGCCGAGCGCGGTGCCATCGCGATCGACAACTCCGGCGCGTTCCGGATGGACTCGGACGTGCCGCTGGTCGTGCCCGAGGTCAACGCGGACCAGATCGAGAACCGCCCGCGCGGCATCATCTCGAACCCGAACTGCACGACGCTGTCGATGATGGCGTCGCTCGGTGCCCTGCACCGCGAGTTCGAGCTGAAGGAACTGGTCGTGGCCTCGTACCAGGCCGCGTCCGGTGCGGGTCAGTCCGGCATCGACCGCCTCTACGCCGAGATCAGCGCGCTGGCCGGCAAGGAGGCGGGTGTCGTCGCGGGTGACGTGGCCGAGGCGCTGGCCGCCGCCGGTCTGTCGGCCGACGACTCGCCGTTCCCGGCTCCGCTGGTGCTCAACGTGGTGCCGTGGGCGGGTTCGCTGAAGGACGACGGCTGGTCGTCGGAGGAGCTGAAGGTCCGCAACGAGGCTCGCAAGATCCTCGGCATCCCGGACCTGAAGGTCTCGGCCACCTGCGTCCGCGTCCCGGTCGTCACCACGCACTCGCTGTCGGTGCACGCCACCTTCGCCCGTGAGGTCACGGTCGAGGCCGCGCACAAGATCTTCGAGGAGCAGCCGACGATCGTCCTGATCGACGACCCGGCGGCGAAGAAGTTCCCGACGCCCGCCGACGTCGTGGGCGGCGACCCGACGTACGTGGGCCGCGTGCGCCAGGCGCTGGACTTCCCGAACACGCTGGACTTCTTCGTGTGCGGCGACAACCTGCGCAAGGGTGCCGCGCTGAACACCTACGAGGTCGCGGAAGAGCTCGCCAAGCGCCTCTGATCCGGTCATCTCCCCGCCGCCCGGCCGGTATGGTCGGGCGGCGATGGGGGAGATCAACTGGACCTGGGGCCCGCGCCGGTGGACCGACGCGCGGGGACACGACTTCTTCGTGGTGCGGCCGCCGGACGACCGCAGGCTGCGCGGCTGCCTCATCGGCGGTGCGATCGGCGACGCGCTCGGCGCGAACACCGAGAACCTGCCGATGGAGGTCGTGTACGAACGGCACGGCCCGGCCGGCGTCACCGACCTGCCGGCCAAGCCGGACATCACCGACGACACGCAGATGACGCTGTTCACGTTCGAGGCGGTCATCAGGTCGCACGTCCGCGCACGCCTCACCGGCAGGGCCGATCTCACCGACGTCACCCAAAACGCCTACCAGCGGTGGCTGCACACTCAGAAAACCCCGTGGGACAAGGCACGCGGTCCGTCCACTCTGGACGAACCGGACGGCTGGCTGGTCTCGCACGCCGACCTCTTCCGCAGGCGAGCGCCAGGACTCACCTGCACGAGTGCGTTGCAGGAGTACGCCCGCACCGGCGCGCAGGCCACGATCACCAAGCCCGTCAACAACTCCAAGGGTTGTGGCGGCGCCATGAGGGTCGCGCCGGTCGCGCTCGCCGACCACGATCCGGCCGTGGTGTTCGCGCTGGCCGCCGACAACGCCGCCCTCACGCACGGCCATCCGAGCGGTTACCTGTCCGCGGGCGTGTTCGCCGTGCTGGTCCACCAACTGTTGCGCGGCAGGGGTTTGCTGGCCGCACTCGACGTGGCGGTCCCTCCGCTCGTGCGGTGCGAAGGCCACGAGGAGGTGCTCGCCGGCATCGACCAGGCTGTCGAGCTCGCCGCGTTGCGGGACCCGAGCGTCGCGCGGGTCGAGCAGCTCGGGCGTGGCGGCGTCGGCGACACCGCGCTCGCGATCGCGTTGTACTCGGCACTCGTCACCGACGACCCGAACCACGCGTTGCTGATCTCGGTCAACCACGGTGGCGACAGCGACTCGACGGCGTCCATGTGCGGCAACCTGGTCGGTGCGCTGCACGGTGTCGACAGGATCCGGCCGGACTGGGTCGAGCGCGTCCAGTTCCGCGACGTGATCGACCGGATGGTCGCCGACTGGGCCGTGGAGACCGGTCCGGCCGCGCCGATGGCACAGGAGTGGTTCACCCGCTACCCGCCCTCCTAGGCTGAGGTCATGGCGGAGAGCGACGAGCAGTACGACGCGCTGGGCGCGATCTACGAGCGGGCCAAGCACATCCCGACCGGGCTGGCCGAACGCGCGACGCTGCTGTCGGCCGTCGGTGACCTGCGCGGGAAGTCCGTGCTGGACGTGGCGTGCGGCACCGGTTTCTACGCACGGCTCTTCCACGACCTCGGCGCGACGAAGGTGGCGGGCGTCGACTCGGCCGGCGAGATGATCGAGTACGCCCGTCACGTCGAGCGACGCGAATGGCGTGGCATCACCTACCAGCAGCACGACGCGACCACGCTGCCGGTGCTCGGCGAGTTCGACGTGGTGACGGCCGTCTGGCTGCTCGGCTACGCGGACGACGTGCCGGCGCTCGACGCGATGATCAGCAACCTCGAGGCCAACCTGGCGGAGAACGGGCGACTCGTCGTGCTCGTGCCCAATCCGGAACCGGACTGGGAGCTGTACGCGCAGTACGGCCGCTACGGCTACGAGATCATCCCCACCGGCCCCATGAACCTGAAGCAGCCGGTCCGCGTGCGCGTCCTGGGCGACCCGCCGTTCGACTTCGACTCCTTCTACTGGGAGCGCGGCGTGTTCGAGGACGCGCTCGTCCGCGCCGGCCTGACGGACGTGACCCGCCAGCCGGTCGTGGTGCCGGACGAAGAGGAGTCCTGGGACGGGCTGCTGCAGTGCCCGAGCTTCGGCGTGTTCACCGCGGTCCGGGACAGCGCATGATCGTTCTCGCGGTGGATCTCGGCACCACGGCCACGAAGGTCGTCGCGGTCGACGCCCAGGCCCGCGTGGTGGCCTCGACCGAGCGCGCCTACCCGATGCGCACCAGTGGCGTGGAAGCCACCCACGACCCGTTCGAGGTCCTGAACGCCGCACTCGACGCGCTGGCCGAGCTGGCGTCCGAGGACGTCCGCGCCATCGCGTTGACCGGCGCCATGCACTCGATCATGGGCCTGGACGCCTCGCTGCGTCCGGTCACGGAGTCGCTGAGCTGGGCCGACAACCGCGCCATCGAGCAGACCGAACGCCTGCGCGGTACGGCCGAGGGACTCGCCCTGCACCAGGCCACCGGCGCCCCGATCCACTCGTTCACGCCGCTGATGAAGCTCGCGTGGTTCCACGAGAACGGCGTGCAGGCCGCGAAGTGGTGCGAGATCAAGGACTTCGTGCACCTGCACCTGACCGGCGAGCTGCTCAACGAGCACTCGTGCGGTTCCGGCACGGGTCTGATGAACATCCACACCCTGCAGTGGCACGAGCCGTCGCTGGAGTTCGCCGGGGTGTCCGCCGACCAGCTCCCACCGCTCGTCGAACCCACGCACTCGACGCCCCTCAAGGCCGAGATCCCCGGTCTGCGCCCAGGCATCCCGGTCATCATCGGCGGTGGCGACGGCCCGCTCGGCAACCTGGGCGTCGGCGCGGCCACTCCCGGTTCCGGCGCGGTTTCGCTCGGCACGTCCGGCGCACTCCGCGTGGCGCAACAGGGTCCGGGCGTCGACGAGGAAGGCCGCACGTTCAGCTACGCCATCGCCGAAGGCCTGTGGGTCCGCGGTGGCGCGATCAGCAACGGCGGCGTGGTCGCGCAGTGGGCCTCCGAGACGTTCGGTGTTCCGGTGGGGGAGCTGCTGGAACAAGCCGGAGCAGTCGACTCGGACGGCCTGGTCGCCCTGCCCTACCTGCTCGGCGAGCGGGCACCGTGGTGGGACCCGACCGTGCACGCCGCGTTGTTCGGCCTGCGCCGGGAACACACGCCGCCGCAGATCACCAGGGCGCTGGTGGAAGGCGTCTGCCAGCAACTGGCGCTCGTGCTGGACGCCGTTCCGCACGTCGACTCGTTGCGGATCACCGGCGGTGCCTTCCGGGCCCCGATCTGGGCGCAGACCCTGGCCAACACCCTCGGCATGCCGCTGCACCTCACCGAGGACACGGGCGGCTCGGCCGTGGGCGCGGCCCTGCTGGCGTGGCGCGCGTTGGGCGAGATCGAGTCGTTGACGGTCGACCTCGTGCAGCCGATTCAGACGATCACGCCGGACGAGGACGCCATCAGGAGGTACGCGCAGGCACGGCCGTTCGTGGCGAAGGCGTACCGGGCGCTGGAGGAGCTGTACAGCGAGGGCACCGGCCCCAGAACGTGACCTCGGCACGTTCGACGTGGAAGCCGGCGAGCTCGATCGCCGGCTCGAAGACGCAGTCGACGTCTTCGACCCGGCCGCATTCGCGACACACGAGGTGGTCCAGTGCTGCCACGGCCGTCACCCTAGTCCTGGGATCTTGAGCACATCAAGAAAACGAAGGGTTAAACATTTTGCCACCCGAGTGAGGATGGCGGTGTGGATCTCGCCCCCTTCAAACACGTCCTCCTGCTGCCCAAGGTTCGTCCGCTCACGCTGCTGATGTTCTTCGCGCGGATGCCCCCGGCGGCGACCGGCGTGATCTTGACGCTGCACGTGGCGGTCACCCTGAACCAGGGCTACGGAGCCGCTGGACTGGTCGGGGCGGCGGGCACCATCGGCATGGGGCTGGGCGCTCCGCTGATGGGCAAGCTGGTGGACGAACGCGGGCTGCGGGCGATGCTCACGATCAGCGTCACGGCGTCCGCGGCGTTCTGGCTCACCGCACCGTTGATGGGCTACTGGGTGCTGCTGGTCAGCTCGTTCCTCGTCGGCCTGCTCGGCGTGCCGATGATGTCGATCGGCCGCCAGGTGATCACCGCGCTCGTGCCGGAACACCAGCGCCGGGTCGCGTTGTCCGTCGACTCGATCTCGGTCGAGCTGTCGTTCATGGGCGGACCTGCGCTCGGCGTCTTCGTCGCCACCAAGTTCTCCACGAACGCGGCGTTGATGTTCATCGGTGTCTCGACCCTGATCGCCGGGGTGCTGCTGTACTGGGCGAACCCGCCGATGATCCACGAGGACGAGGTCGTCGTCGACGGGCCGAAGCCGCGGTTGTTCGAGTGGCTGCGCGGCCGGATCGTCGGCGTCCTGATCGTCTGCGTCGGGGCGACCGTGTGCCTCACGGGCATGGAGGTGTCGGCGATCGCGTCGCTGGAGCACATCGGCAAGGCGAGCCTGCTGGGCGTCGTGTTCGTCGCGATGTGCGCGGCGTCGATCGTCGGCGGTCTGGTCTACGGCGGGGTGAAGAGGGCACCCAGCGTGCTCGTTCTGCTCGTGGTGATGGCCGCCTGCGAGATCCCGGTCGGGCTCGGCGACGGCAGCGTGCTGTGGCTGTGCGTGCTCCTCATCCCGATGAACCTGACGGTCGCACCGTTGATCGCGGCGTCGGGCGAGCACATCAGCAGGCTGGCCCCGCCCACAGCTCGTGGCATGGCGATCGGCCTGCAGGGCTCGGCGTTCACGGCGGGCAGCGCGGTCGGCGCACCGCTCGCGGGCGTGGCGATCGACCACGGCGGCGCCCCGCTCGGGTTCGCCGTCGTCGGCGTGGTCGGGCTGCTGGTGGCGGGTGTCGCCTGGCTGCTCGCCCGGCAGCGCGAGCGGGTAAATCCATTGCCAGTGGGGTGACGATGAGGGGCGTGAACCTCGCCCCGTTCAAACACGTCCTGGCGCTACCGGGGGTTCGTCCCCTGATGCTGCTGATGTTGTTCGCCAGGATTCCTCCGACGGCGGCGGGTGTCACGGTGACCCTGCACGTGGTCACCACGCTCGACAAGGGTTACGCGGCGGCCGGCACGGTGGGGTTCGCGACCATGATCGGCCTCGGCCTCGGGTCGCCGTTGATGGGCAAGCTGGTCGACAGCAAGGGCCTGCGGATCACGCTCGCGCTGAGCCTGCTCGAAGGCGTCTTCTGGGTGACGGCGCCGCTGATGGAGTACTACCTGCTGCTGGTGCTCGCGTTCGCCAACGGCCTGGTCGCGGTGCCGATGATGTCGATCGGACGGCAGGCGTTGACCGCGCTCGTGCCGGAAGGACAACGACGTCCGGCCTTCTCGCTGGACTCGATCTCGGTCGAGCTGTCGTTCATGGTCGGGCCTGCCGCCGGGGTGCTGATCGCGACGAAGTTCTCGAGCGGCACGGCGCTCGTCTCGATCGGCGTGGCGATCCTCGTGGCCAGCGCGGTGCTGTTCGTGGTGAACCCGGTGCTGGTGCACGAGGACGAGGTCGTCGACGGTCCACAACCGAAGGTGCGGGAGTGGTTGCGCGGGCCGGCGATCACCGCGTTGATCATCCCGTTCGGCGCCACCATGGCGTTGTCGGGCATGGAGATCGCCTCGATCGCGTCACTGGAACGCGTCGGCGAGCAGAGCTGGCTCGGCCTGATCTTCGTGGTGATGTGCGCGGCGTCGGCGCTCGGCGGACTCGTCTACGGCAGCCTGAAACGGGTGCCGGGTGGCGTGGTGCTGCTGGCGGGCATGGCGCTGCTCGAGATCCCGGTCGGCATCGGCGACGGCAACGTGGCGCTGCTGGCGCTCGCGCTGATCCCGATGAACCTCCTGTGCGCGCCGACGATCGCCGCCTCGACCGAGCAGATCAGCAAGCACGCGCCCGCCTCGGCCCGCGGGCTGGCGCTGGGCCTGCAGGGTTCGGCGTTCACGTTCGGCGTCGCGGCAGGTCAGCCGCTCGCGGGGCTTGCCGTGGACCACAGCGGGCCCCCGCTCGGCTTCGTCGTCGCAGGATTGGCCGGACTGGTGATCGCCGGTCTGGGCTGGGCGTTCTCCCGTCAGCGTCAGGCGGTCTCGGCCACGTCCTGAGCGGAGTTCGCCAGCGCGAGGCCGGTCCGCAGCGCGCCGACGGCTTCGGACACGGCCTCGCGGAAGATCCCGCCGACGCCGAGCACGTTCGCGAAGCCGTGGAACAGGCCCTCGTGCCTGCGCAGCACGACCGGCACACCCTCGCCGGCCAGGCGTTCCGCGAAGGCCTCGCCCTCGTCGCGCAACGGGTCGTAGCCCGCGGTTGCGATGTAGGTCGGGGGCAGGCCGGAGAGGTCGTCGGCGAGCATGATCGACAGCCGCGGGTCGTGCCGGTCCCGGCCGCCGGCGCTGTACTGGTCGAGGAACCAGTCCATCTTCTCGTCGGTAAGGAAGAACCCGTTGCCGAAGATCTCGCGCGACCGGCGGCGCACCGACGCGTCCACGCCGGGGTAGAAGAGCAGCAGGAAAGCGATGTCGATCTCGGCGGCGTGCGCGGTCACCGCCGCCAGGTTGCCGCCGGCGCTGTCACCGCCCAGTGCGATCCGCTTCGGGTCGATGCCCAGGTCCCCGGCCTTCGCGACGGCGTAGCGCAGCACCTCCGCGGCGTCGTCGACCGCCGCTGGGAACGGGTACTCGGGCGCGAGCCGGTAGTCGGCCGCCAGCACCCGCACGCCCGCCTCCCTGGCGAGGAACCGGCACAGGTTGTCGTGGGTCTCCAGACCTCCGGTGACCCAGCCGCCACCGTGGTAGAAGATCAACAACGCCGAGCCCTCCGCCAGGCCGTCCGGCGTGTAGAGACGGCCGGCGAACTCGCCGATCGTGAGCTCGCGCGCGCCGACTCCGGTGATCTTCGGACCCGCCACGAGCTTCGAACTCAACTCCAGGTCGAGGCGGCTCTCGGATGCTGTCTTCGTGCGCCAGTCCGTCCCGGACAGGTGTGCCAGCTTCAGCAGCAGCTGCGCCTCCGGGTGCAGGTCCTGGCCGTCCAGACGGATCGGGGTACCGGCGATGAGACGGCGCACCGGGCCGGGCAGACCGAACGCGAAGCGCAGAGCACCGGCCAGCACGGCCGCCTGGAAGTTCGACATGTGTTGCACGTTACTAGCGAGTAGTGCTGGATCTCCAGGTATCTGGAGGTGGAAGGATCGGCGTCATGACGGTGACGGTGGTGGGCATCGGCGGCTCGATCAGGTCCGACTCGCAGTCCGAGCGGGCGCTGCGGGTGGCCCTGGCCGGTGCTCGCGAGCTCGGAGCGCAGACGATCCAGTACAGCGGCCCTGAGCTGGTGCTCCCGTTCTACGACCCGTCGGTGCCGGAACGCACGGACATCGCGTTGAAGATGGTCGAGGACCTGCGTCGCGCGGACGGCGTGATCCTCGTGTCTCCCGGCTACCACGGCACCGTGTCCGGCCTGGTGAAGAACGCGCTCGACTACATCGAGGACCTGCGCGACGACGAGCGCCCTTATCTGGACGGCCGCGCGGTCGGCACCATCACCGCCGCGTACGGCTGGCAGGCCGCGGTGAACACCTTGTCGGCGGTCCGCTCGATCGTGCACGCGCTGCGCGGCTGGCCGACGCCGCTCGGTGCCGCGATCAACTCCGCGCAGGTCAAGTTCGACGGCGACGGCGCTTGCTCGGACAGCGACGTGGACCGCAACCTTCGAGTGATCGGCCGCCAGGTCGTCGAGTTCGCGCTGCGCCATGCGTCTCAACTCGACGTGAACTGACTCACGATCGGGCAGATAAGTCGCGTGCGACCCGTTGGGTACCAGTGGGTAACAAAACCACTGACTCAAGGGAGAGCGGAATGAACACGCTGTACACGGCCGAGGCAACTGCTTACGGAGAAGGCCGCAACGGCGAGGTGCGCTCCTCCGACGGCGTGATCGACGAGGTGCTGTCGGTCCCGAAGGAGATGGGCGGCCCCGGCGGTGACGCGACCAACCCGGAGCAGCTCTTCGCGGCCGGTTACGCGGCCTGCTTCAACTCCGCTCTCGCCGCAGTCGCGCGCGCGAGCAAGATTCAGCTCGCTTCTTCTGAGGTAACCGCCAAGGTGGGGATCGGCCCGAACGGCGCCGGGGGCTTCCAGCTCACCGTCGAGCTCGCGGTCACCATCCCCGGATTCGACCAGGCGGTCGCGGAGAAGCTCGTCGAGCAGGCCCACCAGGTCTGCCCGTACTCGAACGCGACGCGCGGCAACATCGAGGTGGCGCTCACCGTCACCGTCTGAGGAGGCGCGTTCAACCATGGCCAAGAACCCGATCACCAGCCCGCTGTCCGACTCCGACCGTGACGCGGTGGGAGCAGTTCTGCAGGCGGCGCTGGTCGACCTCGTCGACCTGTCCCTGATCGGGAAGCAGGCGCACTGGAACGTGATCGGCAAGAACTTCCGCAGCATTCACCTCCAGCTCGACGAACTGGTCGTCCTGGCGCGCAATGCCGCCGACCAGGTCGCCGAGCGCGCGGCCGCTCTCGGCGTCACGCCGAACGGCATGGCGAAGACCATCGCCGCGTCGTCCGGCGTGTCCGAGATCTCTTCCGGCTGGCTGAAGGAAGACCAGGTCGTCACGTCGATCACGGCAGCCCTGGCGTCGCTGATCTCGCGGATGCGGTCCCGCATCGACGAGACCGACAAGCCGGACCTCGTGACCCAGGACCTGCTCATCGGCATCACGCAGGAGCTGGAGCAGGCGCACTGGATGTGGCAGGCCCAGTCGGCCTAGCCCATGAGTTGACGGACGGCCCGCTCCTCGATGGAGCGGGCCTCGTCGACTTTCTCGGCCAGCTCGTCGTAGTCGCCCCCGCGCGCGATCTCCGACCAGAGCTGTCCTGCCTGCTGGAACTCTTGCGCGCCGGGCAGGTCGTTCTCGGTGAGGAACTCGGCGTAGAGCGGCCTGGTGGCTTTCGGCGCCGTGTACTGGACCTCCAGGCAGTCGTGCAGCCGCTGCATGACCGCGCTCCTGCCTTCTTGGTCGGGCCAGCGCCGGCTCCAACCCTTCTTCCCCTTGTCGCGCAACTGTTCCGCGAGCTTGCGCATGCCAGAGAAGCCGAAGTTGACGTCGAAGTTGTTGCCCAGCACCGGTCCGGTCAGGTGCTCGCACGTCATCTCGACCGCCTTGGCGACGTCCGGCTCCCCGATCCGCTCACCGATGCTGATCATCTCGTGCTTGCCCTGACCCCAACTGCTCATGAACTCGCTGAGGGGCTGCGTGTTCGTGCCGTGGTTGTGCACGGTGACCGTGTCGCCGTCGACCCCCAGCACCCCGACCGGGTGCTTCTCCTTGCCCAGCAAGCAGATCACCGGATCGTCGGCGTTCCTCAGCTGAGCCTCCGCCCTCCGCGCGGATGTGGTGCTGGTGACCTCGTGCGCGATGTTCGCGTGCATGAGCGCGGTCGGGATGAACGGCGCGGGGTGGTGCCGCGCGACGATCGTCATCGTCGGCACGTGCCCCTTGTACTCGAACACGAAGTACATGAACCCGATGCCGCCGGCCAGCCCGGCCAGCATCGCCTCGGACCACTCGCCGTCCAGGATCTCCCTGAGCAGCCACGAATCGTGCATCTGCCCAGCCGGCCGTCCATCCTTGAGCACGTGCCTGCGCGCGGTGGTGTACGACTCGCCGGTGCGCTCCATCCGTGCGCGAACCAGGCGCTTGAACGACTTCTGCTCGGTCATGACGTGCCTCTCGCGGACGCGCACGAGCCGTTCCCCACGCCTTGCTCTGCTCGTCCGGGCTGCGTTTCGTGCACACGGCTGACCGGCGCCGGGAGGACAGGAATCCCCTTTGCCTCCGCGACGTCGGTCAGCGTGGGTGACCGATCAGGAGGTGAGGCGCTCCGGCAGCGCCATCACCAGGTTACTTCGCCAGGTGCCTCGCGTCGTCCCTACGGCGTGACAGCCAGCGAGGGCCGGTTGCTCAAGGGCAGGAAGACGCCACGCCCCACGTCCCACTCGCCGTTGAAGTTCTTGGACAGCCAGCCGAGCCTGACCACGATCCCGGACGTGGTGGTGAAGAGGACCTGATCACTCTCTTTCAGCTCGCTCGGCGCGGTGGGGGTGAACGTCAGGGTGCCGCTCGGTCCGGCCTTGAGCACGCCGGGGACGTCAGCGGACCTGATGCGCACCTTGCCCTGGCCGGCCTGGGTGATGGGAGCGATGTCGACCCGTCCTGAGGCGTCCGTGACCACGCCCACCAGCACGGACGAGTTCACGATCAGGTCCCCGGCCGCCGGCTTGTCGTACCTGGCGGTGATCGTGTCGCCGACGCTGGACACCGTTGCCGCGGTCACCGCGTGGTCGCGGACTCCGGCCCCCAGCCGCGTGAGCCGCCCATCGGAGTCTTCGTCGGTGTACGTGTTGACGCCGCTGTTCCACGCACCGGCCCCGCGCGGCAGGATCCGCCAGATGATCTCCCCTGGCAGTCCTTCGCCACCGACGTCGGAGCCGAGCATCATCGTGGGCACCCCCGGCGCCGACAGTGCGAATGCCAGGCTGCCCTCGTTCGGGATCGGCGAGTCGGAGGGTTCCTGGCGGGCGGCGACGAAGCCGACGGCCATCGCGTACGGCTCCGGGAAGCTCAGCGCTCGCACGAACAACTGATCGCTGCTCGGATCGCCCGCGGTGGCCGCGCTGGTCACGAACGCCACCACCGGCCGGTCGTCAGCGGTCTGGCCGGCCAGGGCGACCAGCAGCACGTTCACCGGCAGCGATGACGAGCGGCCGGCGTACACCGGTTCCACGTCGCCGACGGGGACACCCGTGTCGCGCCACACCTGCTCGGCACGGTCCAGCAGTGCCTCGTCGCCGGCCAGTTCACCCCGCGGCGTCCAGTCCTCGACGTGCTCGTCCGCCTGGTAAACCGCGAAGTCGACCACGATGTCCGCGACGACCGCCAGGACCGCGACGAAGGTGATGCCGACGAGCGCTGCCGTCCACGGCGCTCGCCAGATCCACCTCAGGTGCTTCGTCAACCCGGCCGCCCCCCAGCTGCCCCGATCACCTCGCGAGATGCCGCCGCGCGAAGTCCACTTCGGCCGCCGTCTGCCGCATGGTCTCCGCGACGACCAGCGAGCCGTGTCCCGCGTCGTAGCGGTACATCTCGTAAGTGTGATCGCGAGCCGCGAGCGCGTCGAGGTAGTTGTCGATCTGCCGGATCGGGCAGCGCGGGTCGTTCTCACCCGCGAGCACCAGCACCGGCGCGGTCACCTGCGAGACGTAGGTCAACGGCGAGCACTCGCGATACAGCTCCGGCAGCTCCTCCGGCGAGCCGCCGAACAGCGCCCGGTCGAACGCCCGCAGCGGCTCCATCTCGTCCTCGTACGCGGCGAAGTAGTCCGCGACCGGGACGCCCGCGATGCCGACGGTCCAGCGTTCCGGCTGCACGCCGATGCCGAGCAGCGTCAGGTACCCGCCCCACGACGCGCCGCTCAGGACCGAGCGGGACGGGTCGGTGAGGCCGGACTCGACCGCCCAGTCGTGGACGGCGGCGATGTCCTCCAGCTCGGTGAGGCCCGGCCTGCCCTCGATCGCGTCCCGCCACTTCGAGCCGTAGCCGCTGGAACCGCGGTAGTTGACGTGGACGGTGGCGAACCCGGCGTCCAGCCACACCGCGCGGTAGGCCGAGAAGCGGTCCTCGTCGGAGGAGTGCGGGCCGCCGTGGATCAGGAAGACGGTCGGGAACGGGCCCTCGCCGGCGGGCTTCGAGACGAGTGCGTGCACGTCGCCGACGAAGACGTCTTCCAGCTTGAACGAGGTCGCGGGACGGGCGCCGGCAGGCTCGACCAGCACGCGCTCGGTGCCGTCGGTGGCCAGCGCGCGGATCACCGTGGACTTCTCGGCGGACGACCACGAGTACTCGATCGTGCCGTCCGGGCGCACGCCCGCGGAGCCGATCACGCCGGGCGCGGTGTCCAGAGTGGACAGCTCGCCGGTCGCGAGGTCGTAGCGGTGCACGGTGTTGCGGGCGTGGTGGGTGTGCACGATCAGCAACGCGGACGCGTCCGGGTACCAGTCGGCTGCGACCTCGCCCGGCAGGTCGAGGACGATCTCCTGCTCGGTGTCGGCGGCGACGTCCCAGATCAGCAGCTCCTCGCGGCCGCGGCGCTCGTGCAGCACGAGCAGGCGCTGGTCGCCGCGGACCGGGCTGAACGAGATGGCGTCCAGACCGAGACCCTTGCCGTCCCACTTCTCGGCGACCACAGAGCCGTCGGAGGCCTTCAGCGCGCGCAGGGCCATGTGCCGGTTGTCGCCGTGCTCGGAGTGCGCGATCACGACCAGCGACTCGTCCTTCGCCATCGCGGTCACGCCGGCGTCGTTGACGTGCTGGTAGAGGACCTCGGCGGCGGCACCGTCACGGGACAGCCACACCGTCGTGCCGTCGTCGGTCGAGGCGGCCACCGCGACTACGTTGCGGCCGATCTCCAGCCCGGCGGGGTAGCCGGCGTGGATGTTCGCGACCGCGGGCTCCGCCTTGCTGCCGTCCGCAGTGAACGGCTCGCGCACCCAGACGCCGAACTCGTCACCGTCGTGGTCGTCGAACCACCAGATCTCGGTGCCGTCCGGGTTCAGCGTGCCGTGCGACGTGCCGTTCGGGCGGTCCGTGACCTTGCGGTGCTCGTCCGTCGCGCGGTCCCAGGCGTAGATCTCCCACACGCCGCTCGCGTTGGAGACGTACAACGTGCGGTCCGGTGCGTCGTCCGCCCAGCTCGGCAGGCTCATCCGGGGAGCGGTGAACCGCTCGCGCCACCGGGTCTCGGCGGCCGGATCGTCGAAGAGCTGGTCCGGAACGTTGGGAGCAGGGTGCGTCGTCACGTCTCAACACTAGAGTCAGCAGCAGGTCTAGGGGGATTCGAGATGACACAACCACCACAGTGGGGAGCGCCGCAGCAGCAGCGGCCGCCGTACCAACAGCCGTACCAACAGCCGTACCAACAGCCGTACCAACAGCCGTACCAACAGCCGTACCAACAGCCGTACCAACAGCCGTACCAACAGCCGTACCAACAGCCGTACCAACAGCCGTACCAACAGCCGTACCCGCAGCCCGGCTACGGGCCACCGCAACAGCCCGCACCTCCGATGTACCAACAGCAACCGCCACCCGGCTGGCTGCCGCCGAAGCCGTCCCAGTTGACGGTCCTGGCGGTGCTGAACTGGGTGCTGGCGGCCGGGATCTTCGGCATCGCGGCGTTCGTGATCCTCAGTTTCCTGATGTCGGGCGGCACCCTGGTGGTCGGCATCATCCTGGCCGTCCTGATCGCCCTGTTCGGTGTGTTCAACGCGCTGGGGGCGCTGTCGATCAACCACCCGCACTTCCCGAACACCACGGCGTCGCAGATGTCCGGGATCGTCACCATCATCTTCCTCGGCGTCATGCTGGTCCGCTCCGTGCGCAGAGGAGCGGCCGAGCTCCTGCCCTCGCTGGGTGTGGGCGTGCTGATGTGCGTCTGCGCGTTCGGCCTGTTCCTGGCCACGCGCCCCGCGGTGAAGCAGTGGATCGTGGCGAAGCACCGGCTGTCGCTGGCGCAGGGTCACGTGCCGAGGAACCGCCGATGACCTTCGAACTGGCCCAGGTCAACATCTCCCGGCTGCTGGCGCCGCTGGACAGCCCGCAGCTCAAGGACTTCGTCGACGCGCTCGACCCGGTGAACGCGGTCGCGGACGCCGCGCCCGGCTTCCGCTGGCGCCTGCAGGACGAGGCGGGCGACGCGACCGCGATCCGGATCTTCGACGACGACTGGCTGATCGTGAACATGTCCGTGTGGGAGTCACCGGAGGCGTTGCTGGCCTACGTCTACGGCGACGCCCACCGGACGATCCTGCGCGGCCGGCGGCAGTGGTTCCACCACCCGACCGAGGCGATGACCGCGCTGTGGTGGGTGCCCGCCGGTCACCGCCCCACCGTCGCGGAGGCCGAGGAACGCCTGGTGCACCTGCGTTCGCACGGCCCGTCGTCCCACGTGTTCACGTTGAAGCAGACCTACGGCGCGACGTCCGCGTAGCTGGTGCCGAGCTTGGCGCTGTTGAGCCAGGCCGTGGCGCGCCCGCTGTTGGGGCCCGACCGGTAGACACCCCACTTGGTGTTGACGTGCGTGCCCCACAGCGTCGCGCCCGCGTAGCGCTGCTGCCCGTTGCTGAACGTCTGCTGCACGCCGTTGCGGTACAGCTCGACCCAGCCGTCGTTGCCGCGGCTGAGCCGGAAGCCGATCACCCAGTCGTTCCACTGCCCGGCCGGGAACGGCACGGTCCAGATGTGCCTGGAGCCGCCGGTGGGCGCGGTGAGCTGGAAGTGCAGCTTGCCGTCGCCCAGCGTCCGCAGCACGAACGGCCCGGACTTCGGCTGCGACCCGCTCGCCCCGGAGATGTGCAGCTGGTAGACCGCGATCCAGTGGCCGCCGTTGGGGTTGACGTCCCACTTGGCCCGCCAGCCGAAGTAGAACGTCTTGCCGACGTCCGCCGAGCCGATCCGGTAGGGCGAGCCGTTCTTGCGCATGCCCCGGCTCTCGCAGCGCTCCTTGCCGTTGCTCCAGTCCCAGGTCTCGTACTTGATCGACGCCCCGTACCTCGGGTCGTTGGCCGTGGTGATGCTGCCGGGATCCCGCTCCAGCCCGTCGAACACGGCAGCAGGCCCCTCGGCCGGATCCGCCTCCCACAGAACGGCCGCGGCCTGTGCCGGCGCCGGGGTGAGCAGCGCGGCCGTGACGGTGATGGCGAGCGCCCGATGTGCGCGCATCAGATCTCCCTCGATGCAGCGCCCGCGACGTGATTCGCACGGTATCGACGATCAATTGACCGCACCAGAGCGCACCCGGCATCGGAATATCTAGGTGCTCGGCCCATTGGGAGTTAATGTTGATACATGTCCGAAACGATGGATCGCCTCGCCGGGGCTGCCACGTTGGAGGAAGTACAACGAATCGTCCGCACCACGGCCCGTTCGTCGCTGGCAGCGCACGGTGCCACGTTGGTGCTGCTGGACGGCGACCTCTGCTACTACGCGGACGAGGACTCCATGAGTCCGCTGTGGAAGGGCCAGCGCTTCCCGGCGGTGAACTGCATCAGCGGCTGGGCGATGTTGAACCGCCAAACCGTGGCGATCAAGGACATTCGCGTCGATTCGAGGATTCCTCAGGAAGCGTATCGCCCGACATTCGTCCGAAGTCTGCTGATGGTCCCGATCCTGCGCCCGGAACCACTCGGCGCGATCGGCTGCTACTGGGCCGTCCCGCACGTCGCCACGCCAGCCGAGACGGCGACGCTGGAGGCGTTGGCCGAGGCTGCGGGGGAAGCACTCGAACGCTTCCCGGAGGGCCTGCCCGCGCGGGGCTTCTTCAACTAGCCTGGAAGTGCCGCAGCTTGAGCGGCTCCAGCAGGTACTCGTCCTCGTCCGGGAACGTCACCGGATCGGTGCGCCAGCGCGCTCCCGCGTAGTTCTCCAGCGCCTGCTCGTCCCGCCACCGGCTCACGTACTGAACCCGTTGCGGCTCTTCGAGATCCACGAGCACGTCGTGGCTGATGAGACCTTCGTAGGTCGCCGGGAAAGTCGCGACGAGCTCCCGCACGCGTTCCACGAACTCCTGCTCGCGCCCAGGCCGCACGAGCGCTTCGGACACACGAGTGATCATGCAGCCGATCTTATTGACGGCTCAGTTCCTCGTCGAAGATCTGATCAACCTGCCGCGAGGCCCGCGACAACGCTTTGACCGCACCGACGACCACCACGAAGCCGGCAGCAGCCGCGGCCGCGATCCAGACCGACGTGAGCGCGTAAACGATCGCCAGCGACTGCGCCACCACAATGGACTTGGCCGCTATGACGATCCACGGCCTATGGGCGGGTTTGGCGGCGGCGGTATCCATCACGACATCTCCCGACTTTCCAACGATGGCCGAACCACTGCCTTCGTCGTCTGGATCTAGACAGCTGTTACGGTCCGTGAGTTGAACCGTCAACCTTCACTCGTAATGGTTAACGCTACGTGCACGTTCCGTATAGTTTGGTGCAGAACGGTGGCGCTGCGTCATGCAGACACCGTGGCTCCTGCGGCTGCTCGTGTCGAGCTAAACCGCACGATCGGGTGGCATTAGCGGTCGTCTCCCAGCACCACGGGGACCGGCACGAACCGGCGCTGCGGGGCACCTCCGTCGACGACCAACTCGTGCTGAGTCCAGCCGAGGGGCGATGCCCGGTCGGCGAGGTGCTCCTGGTTGCAGGCCTGCACCGACGCGCCCGACATGACGGGCGGGACCGCGAATCGTGTGTCGACGAACAAGGTGCGCCCGGTGAAGGTCGCCCCGTTGAACGAGGCCTCCCCGGTGAAGGTCGCATGCTCGAACGAGGCCGTCCCGCTGAAGCTCACGTCGTTGAACTGAGTGCGGCGAGGCCGGCAACCGGCGAGGTCGAAGTTGATGAGATGGGCGCCGGTGAGGTCGAGGTCCAGGTCGGCCCAGAAGGAGTCGACGGGGCGTCGCGGTGTGTCTCCCGGATGCAGATGGCGGGTCAGGATGCGTTGGGCGGTGAGCCGGACCTCGCGTTCCTGGCGCCGGTCCTCGTCCCGCACGGCGGCCGCGGACGGCGTGGCTGCCACCCGGCGGGCCGGCGTCGCCCGCAGTGACCCGCCGATCCCACGCCACGCCCGGACACCCGGTTTGTCCGGGGGCGGTGTGTAAGGCGCGCGCAGATAAGCGCAGATCACATTGACCACGGTCTGCCGGTGTTCGGGGTTGTCCTGGGCCACTCGTTCCAGCGCGTACAGCGCGCCGTGCCGCACAGCCGCCTTGTCGGACCCCAGTTGTTCCACCGCCTTGACGTACAGGTCGGTGAGCCGGCGTTCGGCGGCGTCGTGCTCGCTGGCCCACTGCCGCCGCCACGCGAGGACCAGGGTCATCACCGCGCCGGTTCCCGCCCCCACCGCCAGCGCGGTGCGGATCAGGTCCAGCCGCTCCGTCGACGAGGCGGTGTTCAGCACCAGCACGAACACCAGCACCGCCAACGTGGTCATGACCATGACGGGTGTGACGATCAACAGCAGGGCACGCACGGACGTTCCCGGCAACTTCCGCCGGTTCGGTCGCTGGATCACCGGCTGACGCAGTCGCTCCCGGACACGTTGCAGGACGTACTGGGCACGCTTGGACGCGGTCACACCTCTACGGTCGCTGCGCGTCACCACTTCGCTACAGCGGCAGGGGCACTCCGGCTTTGCACGACGATTCGGGTGTCCAGTTGCGGCAACAAATCGTGCGTAGTCCTCATTGGACACAGCTGCCATCGGTCGGGTGGTTGACCTGACCGCCACCGTTGGGTTCAACCTGTGCCGCTTGCTCGCCAGGGCCGACGACCGAGTCACCGACGAGGAAGGCGAAGCGCGCGTGCGCATCGGGGTCGCTGCGGCTCAGGCAGGTGTGCTCAGCGGGCCAGGTAGTCGCAGGGCAGGTCCACGGTCCAGCCCGGCGGGTTGTGCACCAGCTGGCCGAACAGCTGCCCGGCGGCGCACTGCGCGCGGGCGTCCGCGATGGTCTGCTCCCAGGTGACGCCCGTGAGCACCCCGGCGCCGGTGCGGGTGTGCTGCACGACGCCGGCGACCAGGACGAGCGCGATCACCACCTGCCAACTCCGCAGCACCGCGCGCCCCCACGGCCGACGCGGCACCAGGTCCAGCCCCAAGGCGACCGCGCTGAACATGAACAGGCACGGGATGACGCTGTAGCGCTGGGCGGTCAGCACCACGCCCGGCCAGCTCACCGCCAGCACGTTGATCCAGTTCATGGCCAGCGACGCGGTGATCACCACCGCGCCGAGGCCCAGGCTCACCAGCGCCACCAGCCGGACCGCGAGCGTGCCCACCGCAGCGCGGCCAGGATCGGCAGGCCCGCCAGCAGCAACGCCACCAGCAGCGGCAGGTGGCCGTGCGCCGGGTAGTAGTGCTGCACCTGCTCGGACCCGGTGAAACCGGCCAGCGGCACCCTCAGCAGCGCGGCCAGCACCACCTGCATCGGCTCGTAGCGGTCGCCCGAGTAGGCCAGCCGTTCAGTCCGCGACATGGCCACGGCCTGCAGCGCCGAGGCGGCGAGGAAGGCTGCGGAGACCGATCTGGCCCTGGGCAGCAGCAGCCGCACGAGCGCGATCGGCACCAGCAGGAACACCATCGGGCTCGTCAGCGCAGCCAGCACCGCGAAGACGGCCACCGGCACGCGCGGCGCGGACCGCCACAGCAGCGCCCAGAACACGCCGTAGAACATGAACCAGTGCAGGTTGGTGAGATTGCCCAGCGGGTCCGACAGGCCCACCGGCAGCACGACCACCAGCGCGGCGTGCGCGAACCGCACCGGCGACGAGCGCAGGTACGCGCGCGAGGCGGCGTAGACCAGCAGCGCGACCAGCGACCGCACCGCGGCCGAGGCCACGGCGAACACCGGCGCGACCAGCTCCGGCGGCAGCAGCGTGACCACCGGTTCGGCGATCAGCCGGGGCAACGTGTGCAGGTAGCCGCCGTAGGGGCCGGTGATGACGGTCAGGAACTCGTAGCGGACGCCGTCGAACAGAAAGATCCCGCCGTCTTCCGCCCACAGGTGCGTCCAGCGGCTCCGCCCGGCGGGGATGAGCAGTTGGAAGGCCGTGGCGGCCAAGAAGGCCACGACGTAGCCCACCGCCAGCCGACCGCGCGGCCACGGGCTCGGCGGCGCTTCCGGCAACACCCTCCCGGCCCAGCCGCGCCACCGCGGCCGCCGGGTCGCCACCGGCTCCCGCGCGACCGCCGCGTCCTCGCCCACCAACGTCGAGTTCTCGTGCAAGACCGAGTTCTCGTTCACCACCGGCTCCCGCTCGCGACACCGACCCGGGACACCGGGTCGGCCCTCCGGTTCCCGCCCGGACACCCCACGGGTCGAACCGGTGGCGAAGCGTAGCGTTACTGAACTATTCCAAGTCGCTACGGTGCGTGAATTCCACGTAGGCGGACTTACGGCTCGTCATCCGCCCAGGTAGCGCCCGCGGGCACTGCCCGCGCGCCTGACAAAGCACTACCGGCTAGGACGCTTGTGCGTTCTGCTCCGGGAAGCGAGTCGGGGAGTTGTTCTCCCATTCTCCCAAAACGGCCCGGAATGGGCCTCGAACACAAATCAGCCCCTGTCCACGTCTACTGTGGACAGGGGCTGACCTGTATTTATTTCAATCGGGGTGACAGGATTTGAACCTGCGACCTCTTCGTCCCGAACGAAGCGCGCTACCAAGCTGCGCCACACCCCGGCTGGGAACGAGTAGAACTCTACATCATGTCTGCCCCAGCTCCGAATCGGGCCCCCTCATTTCGCCCCTGACCAGGCGTAACGGGCCGAGGAACCAGCGTCAGCAGCGAAGCCTCCGGAGGGCAGCAGAACCGCACCGGCGCGTACGGCGAAGTGCCCATCCCGGCGGACACGTTCATCCACATGTGCGAGCCCCACCGCGAAACTCCGCGGGCGCGACCGCGGTCCAGTTCGCAGTTGGTCACCAAAGCGCCGTAGAACGGCACGCGCAGTTGTCCGCCGTGGGTGTGTCCGGCCATCACGAAGTCGTAGCCGTCGGCGGCAAAGGGGTCCAGCACGCGCGGCTCCGGCGAGTGCGTGACGCCGAGACGCAGGGCGGCGTTGGGGTCCGGGGCGCCCGCGATGTCCGCGTACCGGTCGCGCTTCAGGTGCGGGTCGTCCAGGCCGGCCGCGAAGATCGTCTGGCCGCCGACCTCCACGGTCCTGCGAACGTGGGTCAGGTCCAGCCAGCCGCGCTCGATCATGCCCGCGCGCAGGTCGCGCCACGGCAGCGTCACGCCGTGGATGCGCTTGGTCTTGGCGGACGGCAGCAGGTAGCGCACCGGGTTCTTCAGGCGGGGCGCGTAGTAGTCGTTGCTGCCGAACACGAACACGCCCGGCTTGTCCAGCAACGGGCCCAGCGCGCGCAGCACGGCCGGCACGGCGTCCTTGTGCGCGAGGTTGTCGCCCGTGTTGACGACGAAGTCGGGGTTCAGGTCCGCGAGGGCCGCGACCCAGCGCTGCTTCGACACCTGGTTCGGCGTCATGTGCAGGTCTGAGATGTGCAGCACACGGATCGGGCGCGCGCCGGGGGACAGCACCGGCACTGTTGCCGTGCGCAGGGTCCAGTGCCTTCTCTCGATTCCCGCCGCGTACGCGATGGTCGCGGTGCCGAGTGCGGTCGTGACGAGGAGGGCGCGGCCGAGCTTGTTCACGTGTCAAGGGTACGGAAGGCGGTTAACTCGATCGGCGCGGCATCCGGCGGGCGGTACCGTTCTGCGCCATGGCGGAGTTGAAGACGCGGCTGCAGAACGACCTCACTGCGGCCATGAAGGCCAGGGAGACGGTCACGGCCGGTGCGTTGCGGATGGCGCTCACGGCGGTCACGAACGAGGAGGTCGCGGGCAAGCAGGCGCGCGAGCTCAGCGACGACGACGTCGTGAGGGTGCTCGCTCGCGAGGCGAAGAAGCGCAAGGAGGCCGCGGAGGCCTTCGACGGTGCCGGCCGGGCCGAGAAGGCCGAGCTGGAGCGCCAGGAGCTCGCCGTGCTCGAGGCCTACCTGCCCGCCCAGCTGGACGACGCCGAGCTGGCGTCCATTGTGGACAAGGCAGTGCAGGCGGTTGCCGCGCAGCTCGGTGAGACGCCGGGACCCAAGCAGATGGGCCAGGTCATGAAGGCGGTCAACGCCGAGGTGGCCGGACGGGCCGAGGGTGGCCGGGTGGCCGCCGCGGTGAAGTCCAAGCTCACCAGCTGACCGAGTGCCGCAGCGGAGGAGAAAACCGCTGCGGCACCCCAGATCAGAACGCCTGATCCACCGCGTCCGCGAACTCGCCCATCGACCCGAACTCCAGGTCGTAGCTGAACTCACCGGAGGGCTGCGGCGTCGCGCCCCAGCCCGGCTTGTCGCGCCGCCGGTTGATCCACACCGACGGCAGGCCCTCGCGCTTGGCCGGCACGTGGTCGTGGAACAGGCTCTGCGCCACGTGCAGCAGGCGCGACCGTTCCACGCCCAGCTCAGCCAAAGTGACGTCGAGCGCCCGGAAGTGGTTCTCCGCCGGCTTGTACGCACCGACGTCCTCGGCGGTGATGATCGCCGCGAAGTCACCGCGCAGCTGCTCATTGCTTCCCGCGAACCCGGCGCGGTGCACATTGGACAGAATGATCAACTTGTAGCGGGAAGCCAGCCGCGCCAACGCCTCCGCTGAGTCGGGGAACGCCGGCCAGTCCGGAACGGACGCACCCAGCCGGGCAGCCCACTCGGGACTCACCTCGTGCCCCAGCGTCGCACCCGTCCGGCGGAACGCCTCCGCCAGCACGTCCGGGTACAGCCGGAACGGCGTCTCCGCCTCCACGGCCGCCTCGTGCGGGCTGTAAGCGACGAGCAACTCCTCGTCGGTCAGCGAGAGCCCTTCAGCACGTGCCCACGGTGCGAGCACGGCGGCGATTCCGCTCTCCCAGTCGATGAGCGTGCCGTAGCAGTCGAAGCTGAGCGCCTGGAACTTGGTGAGGTCCATGCCGACCAACTGTAATACAGTTCAACTGTAGGGCAACTGACTAAACTGACCCCCATGTCCGCCCTCGACGGCCTCGAAGTGCGCCGCACCACCACGGCCCAGCAGCTCGCCGACGGCCTCTCCGAACGGATCATGGCCGGTGCGTTCGGGCCTGGTGACCGGCTCAGGGAGAGCGCGATCGCGGCCGAACTGGGCGTCGCGCGCAACACCATCCGCGAGGCCGTCCGCATCCTGGAGCTGACCGGTCTGGTGCGCTACGAGGTCAACCGGGGCGCCGTCGTCATCGCCCCGACGCCGGAGAACGTCAAGGCGCTCTACACCGCCCGCGAACGCCTGGAAACGGCCGCAGCGGCCCGCACCGCGAGCCCAACGCAGCTCGAAGCGATCAACAACGCGTTCGACGAGCTCGTGCAGGCCGCCAAGACCGGCGACATGAGCGAGATCGTCGACCGTGACCTCGCCTTCCACCAGGCGATCGTGGCGCTGCTCGACAGCTCACGGCTCGACGAGTTCTACGCCGCGATGACCAAGGAGCTGCGCTTCTACCTCACGGTGCTCACGAAGTCCGAGACGCCGGCGGAGGTCGTCGCCGAGCACCAGGTCATCGTCGACGCCATCCGCGCAGGCGACCGCGACGGGGCGGTCGCCGAGATCCGCGCCCACATCGACGCGAGCGTGGAACGCCTGGTCGAGATGCTCAGGTGAGCTATCTCCTGGGCACGCCCGGCGGATCGGTCGGCAGCGTGATCGGTGGTGGCTCGTTCGGGTTGCCCTGGCCCGGTGGCGGCTGGTTCGGGTCGCCGCTCGGTGGATCGGCCGGCTGCGGCGGCGGGACGTAGCCCGAGCTCACCGAGAGCGTGACGATCGTGCCCCGCAACGCGTTGCCGCGCGGCGTCTGGCTCACGACCGTCCCCTTCGGCTGGTCCGAGTTGACCGTCTGCTGGCTCACCTTGTAGCCGGCCTGCTCGAGGATCCGCACGGCGTCGTTGACCTGGCGGCCCACCACGTCGGGGATCTGGATCTCCTTGCCGCCCTTGAGGTACCGCTGGTCGACCGGCGCGAGGCCCTTGGGCGGCACCCCGGCGTGCAGCCTGGTCATCGTGTCGAACCACGTCTTGGCCGGGATGGTGCCGCCGAAGATGTTCCCGTTGGCGCACAACCGGGGCGCACCGGGGGCGCCCAGGCAGATCGGCCGCGGCGAGGTGCCGTCGTTGAACACCTGCACGGCGCCCGCGAAGTCCGGGGTCGCGCCGATGAACGCCGCGGACTTGTACTCCTCCGTGGTGCCCGTCTTGCCGATCATCGGGCGGTTCCACTTGGCGTTGCGGGCGGCGGCCGCGGCGGTGCCGTTGCCCTGGTCGTCCTTGCTCATGCCGGCGGCGAGACCGTTCGCAAGGCCCTCGGCCACGACCTGCTCGCACGGCGCCTCGTTGACCGGGACGGCCTTCTGGTTGCGGTCCAGCACCTTGGCGATCGGCGTCGGCGGGCACCACTTGCCGCCGCTCACGATGGTCGCGACGACGTTCGCGAGCTCCAGAGTGGACACCGGCGCCGGCGACAGCGTGAACGACGCGTTGCCGCCGCCCTGCTTGTAGAACTCGGTCTGCGAGATGCGGTGCTGCTTGTCCTTGGCCTTCGGGTCCGGCCGGGTGCCCTGCAGGTTCGTCGCCATCGTCTCGCGCATGCCGAGCCGCGAGGCCATGTCGACCACCGGGTCCATGCCGGTCTGCTCCTCCAGGATCACGAAGCCGGTGTTCGGCGAGGTCTGCAAGGCCTGCTGCAGCGTCATCGACGACGGGTAACTGCCGTCGAAGTTCGACAGGCAGTACCAGCGGGTGCCGGGCTCCCCGGTGCTCGGGCAGCGCTGCGCACCACCCTTGAAGACCCTCGAGACGTGGTGGGTCGGCGTCGGGATGACGTTCTCGATGCCGAGGCCCTTCTCCAGCGCCGCGGCGGCCGTGAAGACCTTGTAGATCGATCCTGCGCCGAACTTGTTCTCCACGCCGCTCGGCAGGTCGAACGTCGTCTGGTGCTGCTGCGCCTTCAGGCCGTAGTCGCGGTTCGAGACCAGCGCCAGCACGTCGTGGCGCTCCTTGCCCGGCTTCACGACGGCCATCGTGTTCGCGATGCCGTCGATGTGCTTGGCCACGCCGGCCTCCGCGGCCGCCTTCGCCTGCGAGGTGACCGCTCTGTCCAAAGTGGTCTGAATGGTGTAACCGCCGGTGCGCAGCTGTTCCTCGCTGAAACCCGCGCGTTGCAAGTAGTTCACCACGTACGAACAGAAGAAACCGTTTTCCGGACCGGCGCCGACACAACCGTTCGGCGGGGTGCGAACCGGGTTCGCGAGCCCGAGACCTTCCTTCTTCGCGGCCTCACCGGCGTCGTGCGAGAGCTTGTCGTTCTCGACCATCCTGTCGATCACTTGATTACGTCGCTGCAGTGCTTTGTCCGGGTACGCTTCGGGGTCGAGCGCTGACGGACTGTTCACCATTCCGGCGAGCATCGCACTCTGTGGAACGGTCAACTTGTCCGGCGTCGTGTTGAAGTAAGCCTGCGCAGCCGCGGCGATGCCGTAAATGGTGGAGCCGAAAGGAACGACGTTCAGGTACCTGGCGAGGATCTCCTCCTTGCCGAGCTTTCGCTCCAGCTGCAACGAGATCCGGGCCTCGCGCATCTTGCGCGCGATGGTCTGCTCCTGGGCCTTGGCCTGCTCCAGCTTGTTGTTCCGCGCCACGACGTGGACCAGGTAGTTCTTGACGTACTGCTGGGTCAGCGTGGACGCGCCCTGCGACACAGAGCCGCTGACCTGGTTCGTCAGCCCGGCGCGGATGGTGCCCTTCCAGTCCACGCCCTGGTGCTCGTAGAACCGGCGGTCCTCGACCGAGATCAGCGCCGCCTTCATCGTCGGCGAGATCTTCTCCGGCGGTGTCAGGACTCTGTACTGGTCGAACAGGTAGGCGATCGGCAGCCCGTCCTTGTCCGTGACCGTGGTGATCAACGGGGGATCTGTGGTCACGAGGTCGGCGGAGATGCTGTCCACGGTGTCGCTGGCTCGGTTGGACACGAGGCCTGTCGCGCCCACCACGGGGAACAGCATGCCGGCGAGGAGAACCCCAGCCAGCAGGCACAGGCCGAGCATCTTGAGCACGCCATTCCTGACTCGCACGCAGGTCAGCGTACGCCGTACACGAACGGGTGACGGTGATCAGTAAGGGCCGTTACTCAGCATGAGTAGACATACGCAAGACAGGTAACAACTCGGTGGCCCAGGGTTGGACGTGGAACCGAACGGCACTACAGTCCGTCAACGTCCAAGGAATGCAGCCGTGGCTCGAACGCTACGGCATCCGTGGCAGGGGTGTGGCGGATTTCCACATTTGGACAGCACTGAGGAGTGGGGGATATGAACCAGGGGGATTGGCGTATCAACGCTTCGTGCCGTGATGAGGAGCCGGACCAGCTCTTCGTTCGTGGTGCGGAGCAGCGCAAGGCGAAGCTCGTGTGCCTGGGTTGCCCAGTTCGCATGGAATGCCTGGCCGAAGCGCTGGACAACAAGATCGAGTTCGGGGTCTGGGGAGGCATGACCGAGCGCGAACGCCGTGCTCTGCTGCGCCGCCGTCCAGACGTCGACTCGTGGTTCGAGCTGCTCGACAACGCACGTCAAGAGCACCTCGAAGACACGCGGGTCGGCTGAGAGCACTACTCCCCGGCCAGGCGCCGACCTATCTCTCGAAGGCCGTCCAGGTCGTGCACGTCCGCGGGCAACGCGGGCACGCCGACCAGCGCCACACCGGGGTGAGCACGTGTGAACCGGGCCAGCAGTCGCCTTTCCCGATCGGCGACTGCTACCCGGTCCGCATGCAGCCGGAGCACTGCCGCTGCCAGCGGCGCCTCACCGGAGCGGTCCAGGTCGTCCGCTGCGGCGAGGGCCTTCGCCGCCGGCAGCTCAGTCGCGATCACGGGATGCGTCCTGTTCGCGACGAGCCCGCACAACGGCATGTTCTCGGCGCTGAGCCGCTCGACGAAATAGCTCGCCTCGCGCAACGCGTCCGGTTCCGCCGCCGCCACCACGACAAATCCGGTGCCCGGTGAGCGGAGCAGTTCGTACGTGCGCTGGGCGCGCTCGCGGAATCCGCCGAACATGCTGTCGAACGCCTGCACGAACGTCGACGCGTCCTGCAGCAGCTGGCCGCCGACGATCGTCGACACGGCCCGCGTGAAAAGGCTGAAACCGGTTCCGACGATCTTGAGCAGCCCGCGTCCGCTCGCCCGCGCTGGTGCCGAGAGCATGCGGATGAACTTGCCGTCGAGCACCGTCGACAACCGCTGCGGCGCGTCCAGGAAGTCGAGCGCCGACCGCGACGGCGGGGTGTCGACGATGATCAGGTCCCACTCGTCCTGCGCCACCAGCTGGCCCAGCTTCTCCATCGCCATGTACTCCTGCGTGCCGGAGAACGACGAGGAAATGGTCTGGTAGAAGGGGTTCGACAGGATCTGGTCGGCCCGGTCGCGGCCCGCGTGGGTGAGTACCATGTCGTCGAACGTGCGACGCATGTCGAGCATCATCGCGAACAGCTCGCCCTTGGGCTCGAAGCCCTCGACGACGACCTCGCGCGGGTGGTTGTCCAGTTCCCGCAGGCCCAGCGACTGCGCCAGCCTGCGGGCGGGGTCGATGGTCAGCACGACCACGCGCCGGCCCCGTTCGGCCGCGCGCAACGCCAGTGCCGCCGCGGTCGTGGTCTTGCCGACGCCGCCGGAGCCGCAGCAGACCAGCACGCGGGTCTCCTGGTCGTCCAGCAGCGGGTCGAACTCGAGCTTCGCGGTCACCGCACACCTGCCGCGACCAGCACCTCTGCCAGCTCGTACAGCGCGGCAACGTCCACTCCGTCGGTCAGCTCGGGCAGCTCGACCGTCGGCAGGTCCGAGTGGCTGAGCAGCTCCATCGCCTCCTGTTGCGACTCCACCCGGATGGCGTGCTCCACCGTCTCGTCGACCAAACCTTCGAGGGTGAACTCGTCGAGCTCCAGCCCGGTGGACTCGAGTCCCGCCAGCACGCGCGACGAGTCGATCCTGCCCTCGGCGGCGACCGGGACGGAGCGGGCGGGCAGCCGGGCCGGGTGGACCCGGTTGACCAGCACCGCGCCCGGTCGCAGGTCGGCGCCGTCGAGCTCGGCGACCGCGTCCAGCGTCTCGCGCACCGGCATCTCCTCCAGCAGCGCCACCAGGTGCACCGCCGTGTCGCCGGAGTGCAGCAGCCGCACCACGCCCTCGCTCTGCCCCTTGATCGGCCCGACCTTCGCGAGGTCGGCCATGGCCTTCGTGACGTCCAGGAACTTGACCACGCGTCCGGTCGGCGGCGCGTCGAGCACCACCGCGTCGTACAGGTGGCGGCCGTCCGAGCCGGTGCGGTTGACGCACTCCTTGACCTTGCCGGTCAGCAGCACGTCCCGCAGGCCGGGCGCGAGCGTGGTGGCGAACTCGATCGCGCCCATCTTGCGCAGCGTCCGGCCCGCGAACCCGAGGTTGTAGAACATCGCCAGGTACTCGAGCAGCGCGGCCTCGGCGTCGATCGCGAGCGCGTGGACCTCACCGCCGCCGGGAGCGGACGCGATCCGTTCCTCTGCGTAGGGCAGCGGGGCCCGGTCGAAGAGCTGGGCGATGCCCTGGCGTCCCTCGACCTCGATCAGCAGCACCCGGCGGCCACCGGTGGCGAGCGCCAGCGCCAGCGCCGCGGCGATCGTGGTCTTCCCGGTGCCGCCCTTGCCGGAGACCACGTGCAGGCGGGCTCGGGTCAGCTCCTCGGTCCACGACGTCACTCGTCCAGACTATGTGTGAAATCGGCCGAGGGTGGACTCGTCGGTCAATCCATCATGGTGAGGAAGAAAACGGCCATGGCGGTTGCGGCGACCAGCGCCCACGCGACGACGGACGGCAGCCACAGGGCGATGCTGACCGTGATCACGGCCACGATCACGAGCCCGATCAGCCCGGCCTTGACGACGTCCGCGTGCTGACTGTGCTTGCGATCACGCACCTGCGCCATGGCGACGAGCACCATGACCAGCCCACCCACGCCGAACAGGCCGGTGGCGATGATCCGCCAGGTCTCCATGTGATCAAGGTAGCCCGAACGGCCGGAACCACGCATAGGTCGAACGGGTGGCGCGTTAGGCTCCGCGCATGACGAAGTGGGAGTACGCGACCGTGCCGTTGTTGATCCACGCCACGAAGCAGATCCTCGACCAGTGGGGCGAGGACGGCTGGGAGCTGGTCACCGTGCTGACGAACCCGACCGGTGAGCAGCACGTCGCGTACCTGAAGCGGGTGAAGGGATGACCTGGAGCACCCGCCTGAAGGAGCTCGGCGTCGAGCTGCCCGGTGTCGCCGCCCCGCTCGCCGCCTACGTGCCGGCCACGCAGAGCGGTTCCTGGGTCTTCACCTCCGGCCAGCTGCCGTTCGTCGACGGCAAGCTGCCCGCCACCGGCAAGGTCGGCGCGGAGGTCTCCCCGGAGGAGGCCAAGCAGTACGCCGCGACCTGCATCCTGAACGCACTGGCCGCGGTCCACGCGCTCGTGGGGATTGACTCGATCAAGCGAGTCGTGAAGGTTGTCGGATTCGTAGCCTCTGCTGAGGGCTTCACCGGCCAGCCGGGTGTCGTGAACGGCGCCTCGGAGCTGCTCGGGGAGATCTTCGGCGACGCGGGCAAGCACGCCCGGTCGGCCGTGGGGGTGGCCGAGCTGCCGATCGGCGCTCCGGTGGAGATCGAACTGATCGTCGAGGTGTGACATGTCGGACACGTGCCACGAACTGCTGCTGCGGCTCGCCGGTCGCCTGCCGGACGACCTGCTCTGGCGGTACCGGGACTGGGCCGCCTCGGACGCGTATGCGGTGCTAGCGCGGTCGTTGCCGCGCACGCTGCTGCACGGCCGCATCCCTCTGACCGATCACGAGATGCGCCTTTTGCAGGACGCACTGGTGCCCTATGGGGCCGAACCAGGTGCCGTCAGTTCGGTCAAAGGGCTGGACGAACTGCCAGCCACCGACTACACCTTTTCCCCGGAGTCACCCGATCGGGTGCCGATGGGGGATTCCGCGACCGTCGTTCTCGGTGCCACGCTGCGAGGCCGGCACGGGGTCGGTGAGGTTCGCTCCTGCTGGCGCATCGGTCCCTCCGGGGTCAACCGCGTCCTGCTGGTAGCCGCCACCACCGGCCACGCGCGGCTGACCGGCGAGCTGCAGCGCGTTCTGCGGGCGTTGGGCGAACACGACCCCTGCGTGGAGGTCGTGCCGTCCGGCCTTGATCTGCCGCCCTACCACCGGGCGGCGTTGGCGGCATCGGAGCTGGTGTGCGCCGGCGCCGAGTCCGATGAGCACCTGGTGCTCAGCTAAGGAGACTTGACGTGACGAACGACGGTGTCGGCCTGCCGGTCCGTCTCCACGATCTCCTGCTGTCGATGGCCGGGCGGGTCGATGACGACGCCCTGTCGCAGGCGCGCGAGTTCCTCGCGGTCGGAGAGCTCGACCGGGCGGTCGAGCTGCTCGTCGGCTGTCTGCTCGCGGGCAGCATCCCGGTGCTGCCGGACGAGAGAGCGGCCATCACGTGGGCGCTGCACGAGGTGCGTTCGGACGCATCCCTGACCGACCGCCTGCCGGTCGTCGAGGTGCTGCCGTTCGTGCGCCACCGGTTCACCGCCGAGAGCGACCCGACCGCGGACCTCGCGGGCATCCTCACCCGCGCGGTGTCGGTGCTGCCGGACGTCCGCTCGGTGCGCTGCGTCTGGCGTTCGTCGCCGGCCGGCTCCACGCCGGGCCCGTTGCCGCAACGCCTCGTGCTGGTGGACATCGGTCCGCAGGGCTTCGCGCCCGCGACCGCCTACCGGGTGGACGCGGTGCTGCGCAAGGCGGGCGTCCGTGCCGCCGTGGAGGTCCTCACCGTCGGCACGCAGCTCAGCGACTACCACGCCTCCGCGGTGACGGCGTCGCGTCCGGTGCCGATCTCCGGGGCCCCGGTGTCACGTCCTCCCGCGCCGGCCGCCGTGGCCCAGCAGGAACCTGCAGGCGCCTGGTTCGACCAGCCTGAAGACGTTTCCGCTCCGGCGCCGGTGGCCGAGCCGACACCGGCGCCGGAGCCAGTGGTGGAAGAGACCGGCTCACGTCGTACGCGCACGTCCTCGCCTTCGGTGGAGGGCTCGCAGCCGTTCCCGCCCAAGCCCGTGAAGCGGATCTCGATGGCACCGGCCGAGCCGGAGATCGAGACCCTGCCGGAGCCCATGCCGATCAACCGGGCCGAGGTCACCACGGAGCTCAAGCCGGACGAGCTGGCGGCCCTGCAGGCCGCTCTGGCAGAGACGCCGGAGCCGTCCTCCGTGGACGCGAACCTGAGCGAGCGGGAGCGGGCCCTGCTGCAGCAGCTGCACGAGGAGCTGGCGCAGCGGGAGCAGACCGGCGCCAAGGCGACCGACACGGGTCGTTGGCAGATCGACCGGTCCTCTGCTCGTCAGTCGGCGTTCGGCACGTCCAACAACGGGCATCAGCCTCAGTAGTTGCGCAGGTACTCCAGCTGGGCCCGCACGGACCACTCCGCGGCGGGCCACAGCACTCTGTCGACGTCCGCGTAGACGACCTCGACGACCTGGCGCGGGGTGGGGTCGCCGCCCAGTGTCTCGACGGCTTTGCGGACCTGTTCCAGGCGCTGGGTGCGGTGGGCCAGGTACATCCGCGCGGCCTCACCGGCGTCCGCGAGCTCCGGGCCGTGGCCGGGCAGGACCGCGGTGTGCTCCGGCAGTTCGGCCAGCAGCTTGAGCGACTCGAAGTACTCGCCGAGCTTGCCGTCCGGGTGGGCGACGATCGTGGTGCCGCGGCCCAGGACCGTGTCGCCGGTCAGCACCGCCTCACCGTCGATCACGAAGCACAGCGAGTCGCTGGTGTGGCCGGGCGTGCCGAGGACTTTCAGCTCCAGACCCGCGCTGGTGATCACGTCGCCGTCTTTCAGGCCTTCTGAGCCGTAGGTGAACGTGGGGTCGAGCGCGCGCACCGGGGCGTTGACCATTTCGGCGAACTCACGGGCGCCTTCGGAGTGGTCCGGATGGCCGTGGGTCAGCAGGATCTCGGCGATCGGGCCGTGTTCCGCGATCCGCTTCAGGTGGGCCAGGTCGAGCGGTCCCGGGTCGATGACGACGTACTTCGCGGCGTCCGGGGCCTTGAGCAGCCACGTGTTGGTGCCGTCGAGCGTCATCGGGCTCGGGTTGTCGGCCAGCAGCACGGCGGCGTGTTCGGTCACCTGACGAAGCTCGCCGTACTTCGGGTGCGCGGCGCGGGCGCCGATCAACGGGGAGCCGCTCACGGGAGCACCACCCGGATCGTGTCGCCGTCGCGGATCAGCTTGGGGATGATCTTCTCGATGCTGCGTTCCTCCGCCATGACCTTCTCAACGGTGTTCAGGGCCGCGATCTCGTCGAGGGTGCGCCATGTGGGCGGCATGAGCATCCGGCGGCCGTCCTGGGCGTCCTGGATGGCCTCTGCGGGCGTTTGCCAGCTCGCGTCGGAGGCTTCGGTGGTCTCGCCGTCGGCGCGCTGTCCGTGCGGGAGGGCGGCGACGAAGAAGCGGGTGTCGTAGCGGCGCGGTTCCTCGTACGGGGTCACCCAGTTCGCCCACGGCCTCAGCAGATCCGCGCGCAGGACGAGGTCGTTGGCCGCGAGGAACTGGGCCAGCGAGAGTTCTCGGTCCACCAGCTGCTGACGGGCGTCGTGGTAGGCCGAGGTGTCGGCGACGACCGAGTCGTGGTCGGGCCCTGCCAGCAGCACGCCGGACTCCTCGAACGTCTCGCGCACCGCCGCGCAAACGAAGGCGCGCGCAGTCGCTTCGTCAACGCCGAAGATGTCGCCCCACCACTGCGGCGGCGGACCTGCCCAGGCGACGGACGTGTCGGCGTCGCGCTGGTCCACGCCGCCGCCGGGGAAGACGGTCATGCCGCCCGCGAACGCCATGCCCTTCACGCGGCGCAGCAGAAAGGCTTCCACGCCTTCTTCGCCGTCCCGCAGGAGCACCACGGTGACGGCGTCGCGGGCCTCGGCGGGTTGAGCGAGCGGCTTCGCGGGTACCAGGTTTCCCGGCAAGGTCATGTCGTCGGGCATTCTCCGAGCGTACGACCGCGCTTACCCGAGGATGGTGTGATGGCGACGAACGTCTCCGGCTGCCTGGTGAAGATCCTGCTGTTCCTGCTGGGCGTGGTGATGGGCACGGGCCTCACCGCGGTGGCGGGCGTGGTGATGTTCGTGCCCGACCGCACGACCGTCAGCAGCGTGGCTCCGACCTCCACCGCACCGGGCGTGTACGTGAAGAAGGTCGAACGGCTCGTCGGCGGCACCTACTACGAGATCTGGCTGGGCCCGACTGCGGACCGCGGCCACGTCGTGACGGTGCCGGCCGGCTGGGAACACGACCCGGACCGCGAGACGACCTCCGACGGCATGCGCCTGAAGTTCGACAACGGAGGCGAGATCTTCGTCCCCAAGGCCAGTTACTCCTGAGGCAGGATGTGCGAGTGGACGAACAACTGCGCGTAGGACTTGTCGGTGCGGGCCCGTGGGCTCAGATGATCCACGCTCCCGGCATCGCGAACCACCCCGGCACGACGCTGACCGGCGTGTGGGCGCGCCGCCCGGAAGCAGCAGCCTCCCTGGCCGCTGCTCACGGCGCCGAACCGTTCGCGGACTACGCCTCCCTTTTGTCCACTGTGGACGCAGTCGCGTTCTGCGTGCCGCCGGACGTCCAGGGCCCCATGGCTCTCGAAGCCGCGCGTGCGGGCAAGCACCTGGTCCTGGAGAAGCCGATCGCGTCGTCGGTGGAGGAGGCTTCGAGGTTGGCTGAGGCGGTGTCCGACGCCGGCGTCGCCTCGCTGGTCGTGCTGACCCGCCGCTACGCCCCGGAGACCAAGGAAATGCTGGCCCAGCTGCACCGCACCGGCGGCTGGACCGGAGCCGACAGCCGCTGGCTGGCGGGCGCACTGCTGGACGGTCCGTTCTCGAACTCCCCGTGGCGCCACGAGAAGGGCGCCCTGGACGACGTCGGCCCGCACGCGTTCGACCTGCTGGACGCGGCCCTGGGCGAGATCACCGACGTGATCGCCGCGAACGTCTCGTCGACCGGCCTGTGGCAGCTGATCCTGCAGCACGAGGGCGGCGCCACGAGCACGGTGTCGCTGTGCCTGTCGCTGCCGATGCAGCCGCCGTTCGCCGATTTCACGATCTTTGGAACCAACGGCCACCGAACGCTGTCCAACCGTGACACCCCTGCTTTGGACTGCTTCACCAACCTGCTCGACGACTTCGTGGCCATGGTGCACAGCGGCACCACGACCCACGAGTGCGACGTGCGCCGCGGCCTGCACCTGCAACGGATCATCGATCTCGCGAGGCGCAAGGCCGCGCGCTAGAAGTACCCGCGAAGGATTGTGCTGAGTGCGTCGGCGTCACCGGTCGGCGCATCCGGCCAATCCTCGTGCCACGCCAACGCTTCCGGCGTCCCGCGATGCCGCACGAACACGTGCTGGTGGAAGTGCGCCGCCACCGCACGCCCCACAACGGCCGAGAACACGAACTCGGGATCCAGCTCGGCCCGCAGCCCTGCCGCCGCCAGCCGTACCGCGCGAGCCACCGCCTCTGCCTCCGCGACCGTGAGCAAGTCCAAAGTCGCGACATGCCGCCGCGTCTCCACGAACAGATGCCCGAGCATCCCCACGGGCCGGTGCGAGACGACAAGCAGATCAGACGACCACACCACTGGTCCGACCAGCGGCCCGAACCCTCGGTGCTTGGCGCAGACCAGGCATCCGTCCGTCACCGACTGAGACGACATGCTTGCGCTCCGTTCCCACGTCCGAAATTGTCAGACCCGCTCGCTAGCGTCCCAGGCATGGATCTCACCGTCACGACTGCCGAGCTGGCCGGTGCCGCCGCCGAGGTGGCGCGGCTGTTGCCCGCTCGCGTGCTCGACCCCGTGCTGGCTGGACTCCGCATCAAGGCCAGCCAGGGCGTGGAGATCGCAGGCAGCGACCGCGAGCACGGCGTGCGGCTGACCGTGCACGCCACCGTCCACACCGAAGGCGAGGTGCTCGTGCCCGCGAAGCCGCTGGCGGCGACCCTCCAGGCGCTGGACGAGCAGCAGGTGCGGCTCAAGGTCGAAGGTCAACGGCTGGCGATCCGCACGCCGAACTCGAGGTTCGCGCTCCCGCTCCTCGACCTGCACGACCATCCCGGCATCCCGGACCTGCCACCGCGACAGGGCTACGTCGAGGCCGACCACCTGAAGATCCTCGCCGCGGTCGCGACAGCCGCGAGCAAAGAGGACGCGTTGCCGATCTTCACCGGCGTCCGGATCCAGTCGGACGAGCACCGGCTGCACGTCATGGCGACCGACCGCTACCGCATGGCCTACGCGACGCTGCCGTGGGAACAAGCAGGCCACCTGGACCTGTTGGTCCCAGCGAAGCCGATCATCGAGGCGGCCCGGCAGGCCCAGGGCAGGGTCGCGCTGCACGCCAACGAGGACCGCATCGGCCTCGCCTGGGACAACAACGAGATCTCCACCGCACTGCTGGCCGCTCCGTTTCCGGACGACCGGGCGCGCCGACTCCTGGAGGCAGTCATCGACAGCACGGTCCTCGTGGACGCGGACGCCCTCGCCCGCGCCGTTCGCCGAGCCACGCCCTACGGAGGCCCGCACCAGGCGGTCACCCTCCAGGTCGAGGACAGCGAGATCAGGGTCAAGGGCAGCGACCCGCAGCAGGGCGAGTCCGAGGAGTTCGTCAAGGCCACCGTGGAGGGCGACCGGCTGACCAAGACGTTCCAGGCCCGCTACCTCGCGGACGCGCTGAAGGCGTTCGCAGGCCGCCGGATCGAGTTGAAGATCCAGGACGGCCTGCGGTCCACCGTGCTCACCTCGACCCCGGGCGAAGACGGCGTAGAGCTGACGTACCTCGTGGTGCCCGTGCGCTCGGTTGCTTAGGAAACGCAGGGCCCCCGCGTTCCCCTGACGGAAACGCAGGGCCCCCGTGTTCCGCGGTCAGCGAGCGGCGAGGTCCATCTCGGCGCGCGACGGCAGCGGCTCCTCGGAGCGAGGCACGCCCCGGCGGACCGTGCCGCGCAGCAGCCACACCGCCGCGGCGATCAGCAGCCCGGCCACGCCGGAGGCGATGAACGCCGGCCGCGTGCCGAAGTGCTCGATCAGCTGACCGGACAGGCCCTGGCCGATGGCGAGGCCGACGGTCACCGAGGTGATCACCCAGCCGAACGCCTCCGCGGCCATGCCGTTGGGCGTGACCTGCTCGATCGCGGCGGAGTGCGCGGTCGACTGCGGCGTGATCAGCGTGCCGACCACGAACAGCGCGATGCCGAGGCCCACGAGCGTCAACGGAATAGCCAGCAGCAGCGACAGCAGTCCGAACCCGGCCAGCAGCACCGGCAGCCGCAGGTGCATCGGGCGCGGCCACGGGCGCATGCCGTAGAGCACGCCGAAGACCACCGAGCTGATCGACCACAGCGACAGCATCAGGCCGCCCATCGAGGCGTGGCCCGCGGCCTTCGCGAACGCCGGCACGGCCACCTCGACGAAACCGATCGTCACGCCGAAGCCCAGCGCCGCCAGTGCGACGGTCCGCATGCCGGGGTAGGCGAACGCACCGAGCAGTGGGCGCGGGGCCTGAACGACGGGACCCCAGGCGCGCACGACGGGGTTGAACGCGAACCACAGCGCACCGAAGACCATCATCACGGCCCCGGCGACCACACCGGTGCCCGCCCACGGCGCCGCCAGCAGCAGACCGGCGAGACCCGGCCCGAGAATGAAGAAGACCTCCATGCTGATCGACTCGTAGGCGTAGGCCGCCATCCGCGTCGCGCCGGCGGGCACCATCCGCTCCCACAGCGCACGAGAGGCCGAGCCCACCATCGGTTCCGAAGCTCCGACACCGAGGGCCAGCGGGACCAGCACGAACACCGAAGCACCAGCCTCGACGGCGAGCACCGAGGTGGTGACGAACAGAGCGAACAGCCCGGTCACGAACATCAACGGCCGGGTGGGGCCGAAGCGGTCCATCAGCCGGCCCTGGACGACGGAGCCGAGAGCAACGCCCACCAGCGCCGCCGCCGAGACCATGCCGGCGACCGCGAACGAACCCGTCGCGCGCTCGACGTAGAGCAGCAGCGAGAGCCCGACCATCGCGATCGGGAGGCGGGCGAGCAGAGACGCGACCACGGGGCCGCGCATGCCAGGGGTCGTCAGGGCGGCACGGTAGTCGGAGAGACGGGCGGAGTGGGACATGCGTACCAGTATGCCAAACTTGGTACGGATGTACCAGATCGGGTGCGCGGGGTCACCATGGTTGCGATTGGGTCACAGGAATGGGATGACCGGGTGAAACATGCAACGAATCGGCCACTCAGGAGGTCCTTGAGGGTGAAAGGGCTTGAGTGGTCGGGGTGGAGACGTGCGAAAGTTGACTCATCCACCGAGACCAACCTCTGGCTTGAGGGTCGGGGCCTGCGCGCCAGAGGGATGGAAGGCACGGTTCGTCGGGGGATGGGCCGTGCAACACAAAGGACCGGTGCGCCACGTCGGGGGTGGCGCCCGGTCCTTTGTGTGTAACCAGCCTTAACGGGCCCGGCGAGCCAACCGCTCGGGGTCCAGGATCAGCACGCTCTTGCCTTCGAGCCGCAGCCAACCGCGGTGCGCGAAGTCGGCGAGCGCCTTGTTCACGGTCTCGCGGGACGCGCCGACGAACTGCGCGATCTCCTCCTGCGTCAGATCGTGCGTGACGCGGAGCAGGCCGGCCTCCTGCGAACCGAAGCGCTGTGCGAGCTGCAGCAACGCCTTGGCCACGCGGCCGGGCACGTCCGTGAAGATCAGGTCGGCCAGCATCGAGTTCGTCCGGCGCAGCCTGCGAGCCAGGGCCCGCAGCAGCTGCTCGGCGATCTCCGGCCGGTTGGTGATCCACTGCCGGAGCGCGGGGCGGTCCATGGACACCGCGCGCACCTCGGTCACCGTCGTCGCGGTCGACGTGCGGGGGCCGGGATCGAAAATGGACAGTTCGCCGAACATGTCGGAGGGTCCGAAGATCCCCAACAGGTTCTCGCGGCCGTCCGGCGACTTGCGGCCGATCTTCACCTTGCCGGACTGGATGATGTACAGGCGATCGCCCGGCTCACCCTCCGCGAAGATCACGTGGCCACGCGGGAACTCCACCGTCTCCAGAGTCTGCGCCAGCGCCTCTGCGGCTGCCGGGTCAACTCCCTGGAAGATGCCCGCTCGCGCCAGGGTCTCGTCCACCTCGTCCCTCCTAATCGACGCGACGGCACGCCTACCACCATCTTTGGTGGAGTCAGCGCCGTGCCGCCGATCACTGCGTTGCAGTCTAAGGGCTGCGTTGTGGATCGCCGCTCGGCTCGCCGTCTTACTAGGAACAACCCGACTGACTCGATCCAGAGCCCGACGAACCAGTTTACGCCATTCGGGTGGCTGTCAGGACACCGCCGTCAGCGGACGCGCTTGCGCACCGAGCCGCGGCCACGCCGACGCAGGCGGAACAGTTCCAGGGCGCGACCGATGCCGTGTCCGTAGAGCGCCTTGACCTCATCGGGCCTGGCGGACTCCAGGAACTCCTCGACCTCGTTCTCCTGCACGGCGACGTGCCGGAGCTTCGCTTCGACGCGCTCCATGAAGAGCGCGAAGAACATGATCACGATCGGGACGACGATCACAAACCAGGCAGTCATGATGCTCCGCAGTGTGGCGCATGTGGGATTCGAGTACGCGTCTAGGGGGTCGTGTCGGCGTGTTGACTACGCTGAATCAGTGCCCGCAACCAAGAAACCGGAAACCAAACTCGGCTTGACCCGCAGGGCCCGCCGGATGGTGCGCGTGCTTGCCGAGGGGTATCCCGACGCGCACTGCGAGCTGGACTTCACGACGCCACTCGAACTGATCGTGGCGGTCGTGCTGTCCGCGCAGTGCACCGACAAGAAGGTCAACGAGGTCACTCCCGCGCTCTTCGCGAAGTACCCGACGGCCGCCGACTACGCCGGCGCCGACCGGGTCGAACTCGAAGAGATGATCCGCCCGACCGGTTTCTACCGGAACAAGGCAACGTCTCTGCTCGGTCTCGGTGCTGCTCTGGTGGAGCAGTACGACGGTGTGGTTCCCGGCACTCTGGAGGAGCTGGTCAAGCTCCCAGGTGTAGGACGCAAGACCGCCAACGTGGTTCTGGGCAACGCGTTCGATGTGCCCGGCATCACAGTCGACACCCACTTCGGCCGGCTCGTCCGCCGCTGGGGCTGGACCGACCTCGAGGACGCGGTCAAGGTCGAGCACGCGGTCGGCGAGCTCATCGAGAAGCGCGACTGGACGATGGCCTCGCACTGGATCATCTTCCACGGTCGCCGCGTCTGCCACGCCAAAACCCCTGCGTGCGGTGCATGTCTGCTGATGAAGGACTGCCCCTCGTACGGCCTCGGCCCCGAGGACCCGGTCAAGGCCGCGAAGCTCGTGAAGGGTGACGAGAAGCCGCACCTGCTCGAGCTCGCCGACCGGGTCCGGTCCGGTGAGAAGCTGGTGGGGTGAACAACCGCAAGCGCTGGCTCGTCCTCGTGCTCGTCGTGGGTGTGGCGGGCGTCGTGGCGCTGTGGCCCCGTGACAGGTCACCGGAACCGCCGCCCACCTCGACCCGCCCGTCCCAGGACGTCGTCGCGTTGCGTCAGCAGGCACAGCTGCGGCCGTGCGTCCCAGGGGGCGAAGGCGGCGTGGACGTGACCTGCCTCGGCGACGGCACCCGGACGGCCCTCGCGCTGAAGGGGCCGCTCCTGATCAACTTCTGGGCGACCTGGTGCCAGCCGTGCCAGGAGGAGCTGCCCGTGCTCGAAACGTATGCGAAGCAACCAGGTGCGGTCCCGGTCGTCCCAGTTCTTGTGGACAGCAGGGAAGCCGACGGCCTGGAGCTGCTCGCGCGGCTCGGCGTGCGGCTGCCCTCGGTCTACGACAGCTCGGACGAGCTGCGCAAGCGCGTCAAGGCGCCGATAACGCTGCCCGCTACGTACTACGTGGCAGCGGACGGTTTGGTCCGGCGGATCACGGATCCGCCGGTCTTCACGGCGCCGGAGCAGGTGGAGAAGGCGGTTCGATGACGGAGGCAACAGAGCCACCCGACTGGATGCAGCGCCTGGCCAAGGCCACCGAGACGATCGACGCTCGATCGTTCATGCGGGACCCGCGGGCGCCGACGCGCGCCTACCGCGAGGCGGCCGTGCTGATGTTGTTCGGCGAGGACGAGGTCCACGGGCCGGACGTGTTGTTGCTGCGTCGCGCGGACACCCTGGGCTCGCATCCCGGCCAGGTCGCGTTCCCCGGCGGGGCGTCCGACCCGACCGACGACGGACCCGTCGCCACCGCATTACGCGAGGCTTACGAGGAGACCGGTGTACTTGCGTCAGGAGTGAGACCGCTCGCCCTGTTGCCGGAGCTGTACGTGCCGGTGTCGGGGTTCGTGGTCACACCCGTGCTCGCCTACTGGGAACAGCCGAGCCCCGTCGCACCTGTCGACCCGGCGGAGACCGCCGCCGTCGCACGGGTGCCGGTCGCGCACCTCGCCGATCCTGCGAACCGGTTCCGGGTGCGCCACCCTGCGGGTTACGTCGGAGCGGCCTTCTCCGCGCCGGGCATGCTGGTGTGGGGCTTCACCGCGGGGTTGATCAACGGCCTGATCGCACTCGGCGGCTGGGAACAGCCGTGGGATGCGACCGATGTGCGTGACCTTGAACTAGCGTTGCGCGCTACACAGTGAGGCGGAGGTTCTGGGTTGAACTGGGTTGACCTGCTGGTGCTGGGCCTTGCCGCGATAGCCGCGGTGTCCGGGGCCAGGCAAGGCATGGTCGTCGCGCTGCCCGCGTTCGTCGGTGTGCTCGTCGGCCTGATCCTCGGCACACAGATCGCGCCGCTGCTGGTGTCCCAGTTCGAGAACGTCGTGACCAAGGTCGTGTTCGCGGTCGGCATCGTCGTGCTGCTCGTGGCGCTGGGCGAGACGATCGGCGTCTACATCGGCCGGACGATCAAGGCGCGGGTCAACGCGTCGCCGTTGAAGGGCGCGGACAACGCGCTGGGTGCGATCGTGCAGGGCCTGGTCGTCTTCATCGTGGCGTGGATGATCGCGCTCCCACTGACCTCGGTCGTCGGCCTGCCGGATCTGTCCAAGTCGCTGAATCAATCGGTGATCCTCGGCAAGGTCAACGACACCATGCCGCAGGCCGCCAGGGTGCTGTCGAACGACCTGCAGAAGCTCTTCGACGTCTCGGGCTTCCCGGCGGCGATGGACCCGTTCAACCGCACGCCGCTCAAGGCGGTCGAGCCGCCGGACGGCAACCTCGCGAACTCCCCGGTGCAGCAGCGGCTGAAGTCCTCCGTGCTGAAGATCCGCGGCCGTGCGCCGTCGTGCTCGCGCGCCCTGGAAGGCACCGGGTTCGTGATCGCGCCGGAACGCGTCATGACCAACGCGCACGTCGTCGCCGGCACCAACGAGGTGACGGTCGAGGTCGGTCGCGGCCAGTTCGACGCGACCGTCGTCGCCTACGACCCGCGCATCGACATCGCCGTGCTCGCCGTGCCGGACCTGGAGGCCACGCCGTTGCAGTTCCGCACCGACGCGGTGCAGCCGGGCGAGGACGGCATCGTGCTCGGCTACCCGCTGGACGGCCCGTACAAGGCTTCCCCTGCCCGTGTCCGCGAGCGGATCGAGCTGCTGCGCGGGCCGGACATCTACGACGCCCAGACGGTGACGCGCGATGTCTACACGGTTCGCGCCGAGGTCCGGTCCGGCAACTCCGGTGGCCCGCTGGTCGACCCGAGCGGCCGCGTGATGGGCGTGGTCTTCGGTGCCGCCGTCGACGATCCGGAGACGGGCTTCGTGCTCACGGCCCAACAGGTGCAGTCGATGGCGCAGAAGGCGCCGACGCTGACCAGACGCGCCTCTACGCAGGGGTGTGCCTCGTAGCGATACCGTCGAGCACGTAGCTCAGGCCGATGTCGAACAACGGCCCGGCGCTCGTGTGCTCTGCCTCGTACATGACCTTGGCGAGCGTCGGAAACCTCCCAGTGGCCAGCATCCGCTGCATGTAGGGGCCGGACGCCGCCTGCCACTGCTCCTCGGTCATACCGCTGGCCTGCTCCTCGCGGGCCTCGGTGATCTCGTTGCGGACCGCGCCGTGGACGAACGCCATCACCGCGCTGACCGCGCCGAGCACGTGGTCGATGGTCGGGAACTCGGGCTTGCCGTCGAGGGTCGCCAGCGTCGCCTCGATGTACGTCAGCGAGTTCGGGCCGCGGTGCGGGCGGCCGCCGAGGAGGTCGACGAACCACGGGTGCCGCTTCGCCGCCGTGCGCATGCTGTGGGCGATCCGGGTGAGGGCGGCACGCCACTCGGTGCCGGGCTCGGGAAGCGCGATCTCTCCGTAGACGTCGTCGACCATGAGGTCGAGCAACTCGTCCTTGGTCTCGATGTAGCCGTAGAGGCGCATCGGACCGGCGTTCAGCGCGGCGGCGACCTTGCGCAACGACACCTCGTCGAGCCCACCCTCGTCGGCAAGCCTGATCGCGGCGCTCACGATCAAATCCCTGCTCAACGGGGTCGGTGACGGCCTGCTGGGCGGCTCTGGGCGGTCCCACACGAGTTCGTTCGACATCGAGCTGGACAATACAACGTCTCGTGGCGATACAGTGTATTGAACGATACGGCGTATCGAGGAGATGAGATGAAGACTTCGGTGTTGATCGTCGGGGGAGGGCTGGCGGGCACGTCGGCCGCGTTGTTCCTGGCCTGGCGCGGGGTGGACGTGACGTTGGTCGAGAAGCATCCGGGCAGCTCACCGCACCCGCGAGCGGTCGGCTTCACGGCGCGGACCGGCGAGTTGCTGCGCGCTCTCGGTCTTACCGCGGAGTTGCCGCCGAGCAAGGTGGCGAAGGGCTTCGGCGTCCGGCGGGTCCGGGTCGAGAGCCTGGTCGGGGAGCGGTTCGAGGAGACCTTCTGGTCGCCGCCCGCGGAGGTGTCGGAGATCGAGTACTCGCCCAGCACGGGCGTGGCGCTGGCCCAGGACCGGATGGAGCCGATCCTGCGGGACAAGGCCCGTGAGCTCGGCGCGGACATCCGGATGAGCACCCGGATGCTGGAGTTCTCCCAGGACGACGAGGGCGTCACGGCGATCGTGCGGGGTGACGGCGAGCCGTACGAGATCCGGGCGGACTACCTCATCGCGGCGGACGGGCATCGCAGCCCGATCCGGGAGGCGCTCGGCATCACCCGCAGCGGCCGCGGCTACATGCACACCTCGCGCAGCGTGCTGTTCCGCGCACCGTTGGAGGAGTACCTGAAGGACGGGATCGGTCAGTTCATCGTCGACGGCGTCGGCTTCCTGACCACGTACGGCGACGGCCGCTGGGTCCTGATGCTCGAAGATCGCGAGTACACCGAGGCCGAGCTGGTGCAGCAGATTCACCGGGCGATCGGCCGCGACGACCTCGATGTCGAGATCATCACCACCGGCCGCTGGACGATCAGCGCGGCGGTCGCGGACCAGTTCTCGAAAGGCCGGATCTTCCTGGCCGGCGACTCCGCGCACACGTTGCCGCCGAGCCGCGGCGGGTTCGGGGCGAACGTCGGCATCGAGGACGCGCACAACCTCGCGTGGAAGCTGGCCGCCGTGCTGACCGGCGAGTCACGTCCGTCCCTCTTGGACACCTACGACGCGGAACGGCGGCCGGTCGCGCTCCTGTGCCACCAGCAGATCTTCGCGCGCAACGACGGCCACAACCGCGACGGCGAACCGGAGGACGCGCCGTTGATCGACAACAACGCGATGCACTACGGCGTGCTCTACCGGTCGCACGCGGTGCTCGGCGCAGGCTCGGAACTGCCGCCGGCCCAACTCCCCGAGCAGTGGCACGGCCAGCCGGGCACGCGGGCTCCGCACGTCTGGATCGAGCCGGGGAAGTCCACTTTGGACCTGTTTCAGCGCAGCTGGGTGCTCGTCGCGGACCACCCGCAGTGGGAGGAAGCCGCTCAACAAGCCGGTGTCCAGTACGAACGCGTCGACCAGTTGGACGTGTTCGGACTGTCCGAAAAGGGCGCTTCGCTGGTGCGGCCCGACGGCTACGTCGCCTGGCGCTCGGTGGACCTGCCGGATGACCCGGCCGGCACCTTGCAGGCCGCGTTCAGGACGTCTTCTGCAGGAACTCGGTGATCAGCCTGCTCGTGGTGTGCGACGCCTCCTGGTTCGGGAAGTGCCCCACCTCGGGCAGGCACCGGAACTCCGACCCCGGCCCGAGCCACGGCCGCGAGTCGCGGGCGGACGACTCCAGGGTGATCGGGTCCAGCGCGCCGTGGATCTGCAGCACCGGCACCTGCATCGGTTTGTCGACGGCCTCGGTGAACCGGCGGCCGTCGCTGCGGATCTGCGAGCGCACCGCCCAGCGGTAGTACTCCATGGCGCTGTGCGCGACGCCCGGCACCATCATCGCCTGTCGGCAGCGGCGGATCACCTCGTCGAACTCGGGCGCCGACCGCCACTTCTGGCCGGACCACGCCGACAGCAGCCGGGCGACCTGCATCGCGTTCTGACCGGTCAGCCAGCGTTCGGGGTAGATCGGCAGCTGGAAGCGCAGCACGTGCGAGTTGACGCGGGGATGCCTGCGGAACGCCCGGCGCATCGCCAGCGGGTGCGGTGCGGCCAGCACCGAGATCGACGAGACCAGGCGCGGGTGGATCGCACCGACGGTCCAGGCCGTGGCGCCGCCCCACGCGTGACCCACCAGGTGTGCGCGTTGGGCGCCGAGCGCCTTGATCAGCCCGGCGATGTCACCGGCGAGCGTGAAGCCGTCGTAGCCGCGCGGTGGTTTGTCCGAGTCGCCGTACCCGCGCAGGTCGACCGCCACCGCGCGGTAACCGGCCTCGGCCAGTGCGGTCAGCTGGTGCCGCCACGACCACCAGAACTCGGGGAAGCCGTGCAGGAGCAGCACGAGCGGTCCCTCGCCGAGCTCGGCGACGTGCAGGCGGATGCCGTTGGCCGAGACGTCGCGGTGCGTCCAGGGACCCGCGACCCGCACCACCGACGGGTCGGGTTTGCGGCTCAGTGGTCGTCGCCCCTGCGAGTCAGGGCCGCGACCGTGTCCCTCGCGGCCGCGATCGACTTCTCCGGCGCCCTGATCTTGCGCACCTTGCGGTAGCCGAGCAGCGCGCAGAGGACGGCGGTCAGGAACATGACCACGAACACCAGGAGGAAGCCGCCCCACGTGTGCCAGCCGAACCACTGGGCGAACCCGTACCCGAGGAACATGAAGAAGAAGAACAGGCTGAAGCACAACACCGTCAGCGCGACGATGAAGAAGACGCTGCCCTTCACGCCCTTCTTGATCTCGGCGGCGATCTCGCCCTTGGCGAGCTCGACCTCTGCTCTGACCAGAGTCGACATGTGCGAGGTCGCGTCACGGACGAGACCGCCGATCGACGCCTCGGCCGTCGGGTCGTCTGCGGTCAGCGGAATCGACGCGATGTGCTCCCTGGTGGTCACCCGGACATGGTGCCATGCGCCCGGCTGCGACGAATGAGCAACACCGCGGCGAGCAGCGACGCGATCATCGAGGCGAGCAGAACGGCGGCCTTCGCGGTCTCGGGCTCCTCGAGGGACAGCTCGGCGATCAACAGGCTGACCGTGAACCCGACCCCGCCGAGCACCGCCACCGCCACGATGTCCCGCGGCCCCGCACCCGACGGCCAGACCGCGGCCTTGAACCACACCGCGAGTGCCGACGCCCCGACGATCCCGATCACCTTGCCCACGACGAGCCCGACGATCACACCGATGGCGATCTTGTCCGCGAAGAGCTTCCCGAGGGCCTCGGCGCCCACCGGCACACCCGCCGCGAACAGCGCGAACACCGGCACGGCCACGCCGGCCGACCACGGCTGCAGCCGGTGTTCGAGCCTGATCGCGGGCGCCTCCTGCTCGTACGGGTCGCGCCTCACCCGCGTCAGCAACGCCAGCGCGACGCCGGCGATCGTCGCGTGGATGCCCGACTCGTGCATGAACCACCACGTGGCCAACGCGATCGGCACGTAGAGGAACGGCGAGGTGATCCTCTTGTGCTGCAGGAACCAGTACAGCGCCAGCAGCAGCACGACCGCGCCCGCCGCGAGCAGGTTGAACTTCGCCGTGAACAAGACCGCGATCACGATGATCGCGCCCAGGTCGTCGACCACGGCCAGCGACAGCAGGAAGACCCGCAGGCTCGACGGCAGCCCGGACGCGGTCAGTGCCAGCACGCCGAGCGCGAACGCGATGTCCGTCGCGACCGGAATCGCCCACGCCTTCTCGATCCCCGGCTGTCCCCAGCCGATCGTCAACGCGATCAGGGCGGGCACGATCATGCCGCCGATCGCCGCGGCCACGGGCAGGATCGCGGCCTTGAACTCCGACAGCTCCCCGACGACGAGCTCGCGCTTGAGCTCGAGCCCGGCGACGAAGAAGAAGAGCGCCAGCAACCCGTCCGTGGCCCACTCACCGACGGACAGCGGTCCAGCGTGGAGGTCCCGTAGTCCGAAGTAGGCGGGAGCCCACGGCGAGTTGGCCCACAACAACGCAATGGCCGTTGCTCCGAGCAGCACATAGCCACCGACGGTTTCCGTGCGGAGGTAACGGGCGAACTCGGCGACAACGGCCTTCTTGCGCGACAACAGGGCTCCCGGGGCGGTCAGCAGGTACGACGAATACTCGTGCCGACCAGACTTCCCGGCTCACCCTGATGGGATCTTAACGCGAACGGGCGCCCTCCACCGAGGGCGCCCGTCACGGTTTGTGCAGATCAGTCTTCGGACTTGCCCGACTGCAGACCCGCGGAGATCAGGTCCATGACCGACGAGTCGGCCAGCGTCGTCACGTCACCGACGGCGCGGTTCTCGGCCACGTCGCGCAGCAGGCGGCGCATGATCTTGCCGGACCGCGTCTTCGGCAGCTCCGGCACGACCATGATCTGACGCGGCTTGGCGATCGGGCCGATCTCCTTGGCCACGTGGTCGCGCAGCGCCTTGATCGCCTCGGCGCCACCGGCGTCGGAACCCGCGCCACCGCGCAGGATCACGAACGCCACGATGCCCTGGCCCGTGGTCGCGTCGGACGCGCCGACGACGGCCGCCTCGGCCACGGTCGGGTGCGAGACCAGCGCGGACTCGACCTCGGTCGTGGAGATGCGGTGGCCGGACACGTTCATCACGTCGTCGACGCGGCCGAGCAGCCAGATGTCGCCGTCGTCGTCGTACTTGGCGCCGTCGCCGGCGAAGTAGAAGCCCTGGTCGGCGAAGCGCGACCAGTAGGTGTCGCGGTAGCGCTCCTCGTCGCCCCAGATGCCGCGCAGCATCGACGGCCACGGCTCGTCGAGCACCAGGTAACCGCCGCCACCGTGCGGAACCTCGACGCCCTCGTCGTTGACGACCTTCGCGCCGATGCCGGGCAGCGGGCGCTGCGCCGAACCGGGCTTGGTCGACACGACGCCGGGCAGCGGCGAGATCATGATCGCGCCGGTCTCGGTCTGCCACCACGTGTCGACGATCGGGGCCGAGCCACCGCCGACGTTCTCGCGGTACCAGATCCAGGCCTCGGGGTTGATCGGCTCGCCGACCGAACCCAGCACGCGCAGCGAGCTGAGGTCGAACTTGGCCGGGATCTCCGCGCCCCACTTCATGAAGGTGCGGATCAGCGTCGGCGCCGTGTAGTAGATCGAGACGCCGTACTTCTGCACGATCTCCCAGTGGCGGCCCTCGTGCGGGGTGTTCGGCGTGCCTTCGTAGACGACCTGCGTCACGCGGTTCGACAGCGGGCCGTAGACGATGTAGCTGTGGCCGGTGACCCAGCCGATGTCCGCGGTGCACCAGTAGACGTCGGTGTCCGGCTTGAGGTCGAACACGTTGTGGTGCGTGTACGACGCCTGCGTGAGGTAGCCGCCGGACGTGTGCAGGATGCCCTTCGGCTTACCCGTGGTGCCCGAGGTGTAGAGGATGAAGAGCGGGTGCTCGGAGTCGAACGCCTCCGGGGTGTGCTGGTCGGACTGCGCGTCCACCAGCTCGTGCCACCACACGTCCTTGTCGGTCCACGCGACCTCGGTGTCGGTGCGCTTGACGACGAGCACCTTCTCCACGGACGGCGCGCCGGCGACGGCCTCGTCCACGGCGGGCTTCAGCGGAGCCGGGGTGCCGCGGCGGTACTGGCCGTCGGTGGTGATGACGAGCTTGCAGGACGAGTCCTCGATGCGGGTGCGCAGCGCCTCGGCGGAGAAGCCGCCGAACACGACGCTGTGCATCGCGCCGAGCCGGGCGCAGGCGAGCATCGCGAAGATCGCCTCGGGAACCATCGGCATGTAGATCGCGACGCGGTCCTCGGCGCCGATCCCCAGCGACTTCAACGCGTTGGCGGCCTTGGAGACCTCGCGCTGCAGCTCGCCGTAGGTGATGGCGCGGGAGTCGCCGGGCTCGCCCTCCCAGTGGATCGCGACCTGGTCACCGTGGCCGGACTCGACGTGCCGGTCGACGCAGTTGTAGGCGACGTTGAGCTTGCCGCCCACGAACCACTTGGCGAACGGTGCGTCCGACCAGTCCAGCACCTGCGTCCACTTGGTGTCCCAGTGCAGCCGTTCCGCCTGCTTCGCCCAGAACGCCTCGCGGTCGGCCTTCGCCTCCTCGTACAGCTCGGGCTGCGCGTTCGCCTGCGCCGCGAACTCCGCGGAGGGCGGGAACGTCCTGCTCTCCGTGAGCAGGTTGTCCAGAGCTTGGCCCTGGCCTGGCGACTGCGTCATGGTGCGAGACCTCCTGGAAAATCCAGACCGGTTGGGGATGCGGGTACTGACCGTAGTGCGAGCCAGTTCACTTCCAACAGGCTCCTCCCCCGAAAGGTTCAGACCAATCTGGGGTGGATGGAAACACGGCTGTCATTGTGTAACCCGTTTTGTCTGGTCTAGGCACGTGTGGCGCGATGAACGGGCGAAGTTGCGCGCTCAACGGTCCGGCGAGTGAGCTGGATCACGCGTTTCACCTGGTCAGGTACTCTGCGCGACCGTGACCGATCCGCTTGCTCCGCTGCTTTCCTTGCCCGGTGTGGCTGACGCCGCCAACGCGGCCAAGGACGCCGTCTTCCAGGTGCACCGCCATCGGGTGAATCTGCGCGGCTGGGCCACGACCGCGGCGGAAGCGTCCGTCCGCGCGGCCCGTGCGTCGGCGGCGCTGGAGGGCGGGCCGACCGAGATTCCATCGTCGGGTGAGGTCTCAGACCCCGTCCTGGCAGGGTCTTTGCGGGTCGCCGAGGCGTTGGGCGGTCTGGTCGGCACGTGGCAGCGCGCGCCGTTGCAGGCGCTCGCGCGGTTGCACGTGCTGGCCGCTGCGGACCTGACGTCCGAGGTCGGCCGGCCGCGGGTGGCCGCGGACGTGTCGCAGCGACTCGACCTGCTCGGGTCGTTGGTCACCGGCGGAACGTCCGTGCCGGCACCGGTGCTGGTCGCGGTGGTGCACGGCGAGCTGCTCGGCCTGGCGCCGTTCGACGTGGCCAACGGCGTGGTGGCACGTGCGGCCGCGCGGCTGACGTCGATCTCCACCGGCCTCGACCCCAAGGGTCTCGGTGTGCCGGAGGTGGCTTGTTTGAGGAGGTCCGCCGAGTACGAGGCCGCGTCCGTGGCGTTCGCGTCCGGGGAGCTGGACGGGCTGGCTCAGTGGATCCTGTTCGTCTGCTCGGCGTTGGAGGCGGGCGCCCGCGAGGCGAAGAGCATCGCGGACGCCGCACTCACCGGGTGATTTCAGCCAGGACCTCGGCCGCCTTGATCGCGTCCTCGTCGGTCACGTAGAGCGGCGCGAACCCGAAGCGGAGGACGTCCGGCGGCCGGTGGTCGCCGATGACTCCGCGTGCGATCAGTTCGTCCATGACGTTCTTCGCGTCCGGGCAGCGCACCGAGATCTGGTTGCCGCGGACCTCTGGCGTGATCACTTCGAGGTTCGTGAGCTTCTCGACGTGCTCGCGGAACAGGGCCGTCAGCGCGAGGCCGCGTTGCCGCAGCTCGGCCAGGTCGACGTCGTCCCACACGTCCAGGGCAGCGTCGAGGGCGAGCATCGACAGGATGTCCGGGGTGCCGACGCGCGCCCGCACGATGCCGGGGTCGGGTTCGTAGCTCGGCTCCATCGCGAACGGCTCGCGGTGGCCGTTCCACCCCGACAGCGGGTTCTCGAAGGTGGCCTGCTTGTGCTTCGGCACGTAGATGAACGCCGGTGCGCCCGGTCCGCCGTTGAGGAACTTGTAGGTGCAGCCGACGGCGAAGTCGACGTTCAGCGCGTCCAGCTCGATCGGCAGCACGCCCGCGCTGTGGCAGAGGTCCCAGACCACCTGTGCCCCAACACCGTGCGCCTGCTCGGTCAGCGCCTTCATGTCGTTGAGCGCGCCGGTCCGGTAGTCGACGTGGTTGACCAGCACCACGGCGGTGTCCTCGGTGAGGTCCAAAGAGGACGGATGCGCGGCCCGGATCTTCAGCCCGCTCAGTTCCGCGACCGACTGCGCGATGTAGCCGTCGGTCGGGAACGTCGACTCGTCGCACACGATCTCGGTGCGACTCGTCCCCTTCACCGCGCCCATCAACGCCTTGAAGACGTTGACCGACGTGGAGTCACCGACGACGACCTGGCCTTCTGCTGCTCCGATCAGCCGGCCGATCCGGTCGCCGATCCGTTGCGGCGCCTCCCACCAGCCCTCGGACCACGACCTGATCAGCCGCGTGCCCCACTGGTGTTGCACGACCTCCTGCACGCGTTCGGCGACGTGCTTCGGCGGTGCGCCGAGCGAGTTGCCGTCGAGGTAGATGACGCCTTCGGGAATGTCGAACAGCTCGCGCTTCACACGTAGCTCCTGGCAGTCCACAGCTCGGGGAACACCGCTCGTTGGGTGCGCTTCTCCAGCCAGGCAACACCAGCGGACCCGCCGGTGCCCACCTTCGCTCCCATCGACCGCCGGGTCGCGAGCAGGTGGTCATAGCGCCACCGCGCGAACTCCTCGGCGATGTCGGTCAGCGCCTCGCCGAGCTCCAGCAGGTCGCGGTCGTCGCCGCGGTAGATCTCCGCCCACACCTGCTCGACCTCTGCCGACGCCTCGTACGCCTTGGTCAGGTCGCGGTCGAGGATCTCCTGCGGGATGGCGAACCCGCGGCGTTTCAACGCAGCCAGCACGTCGTCGTACAGCGAGGGCTTCGCGAGCGACTCCTCCAGCTGCGCGTGCATCGCCGGCACCGCGCGGTGCGGCACGAGCATCGACGCGGACTTCTCGCCGAGCAGGAACTCCATCTCGCGGTACATGCCCGACTGGAAGCCGCTGCCCTCGCCGAGCGCGTCGCGGAACGAGTTGAACTCGGTGGGCGTCATCCGCGCGATCGGCCGCCATGCCGCCGACAGCGCCTGCAGGTGCAGGTCGGACCTCCGCAGCGTGCGGACGGCAGCCCTGAGGTCGTCCTGGCGGAGCTCGGTCTGGGCCTGCCGCCACTCGAAGCAGAGCAGGCCGAAGTACAGCTCCATCACCTGTGTGATGACCAGGAACGACATCTCGCGCGGATCTTTGGACCACTGCTGTTGAAGGGTGTGCAGCACCGACGCGTGCACGTAGTCCTCGTACGGCGTGGTGCCGCCGAAATCCAGCTTGGGGGACACGGGGCAGCTCATGCCGTCAATCCTCCTAGCTGCGCCGCATCACCTGAATGGACGACGAAAGGCGTTCGGCCCGAACTTCTTTCAAACGCAAAGCAAGACGCGGAGTAGCTTTGCGTTCATGCTGGACGACGTCGACAAGGCCCTCTTGGAGGCACTCCAAGAAGATGCGCGCCTGTCGTACAACGAGCTCGCACGCCGCGTGCACGTCTCACCGCCGACGGTCGCCCAACGCGTCCGCAGGCTGGAGAACATGGGCGCCATCACGGGCTATCGCGCCGTGGTCGACCCCACCGTCGTCGGCCGCCCAGTCGTCGCGTTGGTGCGCATGAAGTGCTACGGCCCGCGGTGCATCACGGTCCACCCGGAGCTGCTCGACGACGTGCCGGAGGTCGTCGAGGTGGTGCGGCTGACGGGGGAGATCTGCTCGGTCGTGAAGGTCGTCACGACGTCGATCGTCGAGTTGGAACGGCTGCTGGTCCGATTGGCCGCGCATGGGGAGACGTCCAGCGCAATGGTGCTGTCGACACCCATCCCGTGGCGTCCGGTGCTGCCGGGGTGACGAACCGGATCTTCGTGAGATGCGGATTGACCTGGTTGTCGCGCCACGGTAGCTACAGGAGTGGTGTTGCCCGTCTGTCCTGACAGACGTCGAACCACGAGACGGAGCATATGGTGGGAGATAGTGTCCAGGACCGGATCCGTAGTTTCGATCACCACGATCCTGCTGTCGCACCAACGATTCACACCACCCTGGCCGAGCTGCGCGAGGCTCACCCGGTCGCACGCAGCGACGCCTACGACGGCTTCTACCTCGTGACGAAGCAGGACGACATCGTGGCCGTCGCCAAGGACGGGCAGACCTTCAGCGCGGCGGTGCAGGGTCTGGGTGCGGTGACGATGGTGCCGGACGCCGAGACCACCCGTGCACCGCTGTTCGAGTCCGATCCGCCGGTGCACTCGGCGTGGCGCAAGATCCTCCACGACTACTTCACGCCGCCCGCCGTCCGGGCGCACGAACAGTTCATCCGGCAGGTGACCGATCGGGTCGTCGACGAGCTCGCTCCGCGCGGCGGCTGCGAGGTGGTCGGTGACCTGGCGGCACACATCCCGTCCCTCGTGATCGCCGAGGTGATGGGTGTCCCGCTGGAACGCCAGGACGAACTCGCCGCGTTGACACGCAATCTCGTCGTGCCGCCATCAGGGCCGGACGCTCCCCGGCCAGGTGACGGACTGGTCGAGTTCCTGCGCGACGAGATCGCGGAGCGCCGAGACCGGGAAGATCAGCACGACGTGCTGACCGCGATCGTCCACGCGGAGGTGGACGGGCGCCCGGCAACCGACGCCGAACTGCTCAAGTACGCGTTCCTCATGATCAGCGCTGGATTTCTCACCACCGTCGACACCATCTCCAGCCTGATGCTGCAGCTGGCGCGGGATCCCGGGACGCGCCGCGGAGTCGCCGAGGACCGCGCACTGCTGCCGGCGCTGATCGAGGAGGCCGTGCGCCACGAGTCCGCGGTGGCCGCGACCGGCCGCACCGTGCTCGCCGAGACCACGCTCCGCGGTGTCGCTCTGCAGCCAGGTGACCGGCTGCTGCTGGCCTGGGGTTCGGGATGCCGCGACGAGCAGTACGTCGACGACCCTGACGCGTTCCGGCTCGACCGGCAGCGGCGGGGACGCGATCTCGGCTGGGGCGCGGGCGTGCACCGGTGCCTGGGCATGCACCTGGCCCGCCTGGAACTGGGCATCGTGTTCGACAAGGTCCTGACCACGATCGGTGAGTTCGAGGTGGCGCCCGGAACCGAGCCCACCCGCACCTACGGCGTGCTGCGCGGGGTCCGCAACCTGCACCTGACGTGGCCCACCGGCGCCGACACGTCAGCCGGCTAGTCGATCGAGCGCGTTGCGGACGTGGCCCTTCGTGTCCTCCAGGGCAGCGGCCGCACGTTCGGTCGGCACCCCGGACAGCAGGTGCACCAGCGCCACCTTGAGGTCGCCGGACGCGTCCGCCAACGCCTGCGCGCAGTCGTTCTCGGGCAGCCCGGTGGCCTCGCGCAGGATCCGGACCGTCCGGCCGCGCAGCTTCGCGTTCGTCGCCCGCATGCTGACCATCAGGTTCGAGTAGGTGCGGCCGAGCTTGACCATCACCGCCGTCGAGAACGACGTCAGCACGAGCTTCTGCGCCGAGCCCGCCTTCATCCTGGTCGAACCCGCGATGGCCTCCGGGCCGGTGTTCAGGGTCACGAGCACGTCGGGCGTGATCGGCACCGAGGCGTTGTTCGACACCAGCACCGTGTGGGCGCCAAGCGCTTGCGCCTCTTCCAGCGCGCCGATCACGAACGGCGTGCGTCCGGACGCCGTCACGCCCACGACCAGGTCTTTCGCCGTGGCCGAGCGGCGGATCTGGGACGCGCCGGAGTGGTCCTCGACCTCCTCGACCGCGCGGACGAGGGCCTCGGAGCCGCCCGCGTGGTGGGCGACGAACCACTCGGCCGGCGCGTTGAACGTGGGCACCAGCTCGGCGGCGTCCAGCGTGGCCAGGCGGCCGGACGTGCCGGCGCCGACGTAGTGGACGCGACCGCCCGACATGATCGCGGTGACGCCGAGGTCGACGGCGCGCGCCAGTTCCGGCAGTGCCGCGGCGACCGCGGCCGGGACCGTGCGGTCCTCGTCGTTGATCATCCGCAGCACGTCGATCGTGGGGACCCGGTCGATGTCGGCCGTGCGAGGGTTCCGCTGCTCCGTCGGAGATTCCACGCGCACCACCACACCGTTCCGGGGGGAGATCATTTAGTCGTCTCCCGCGGCCGTCGGCGACCGTCTGGTCTCGCTCCCAGCCGGTGGCCGGACACCGCTTCGTAGGTCGCCTCCAGCGCCGTCTTCGCCGTCTCCACGTGGTGTTGGGCGACGCCGATGAACAGGCAGTCGATCACGGTCAGCTGGGCGATGCGGCTCGCCATCGCGCCGGAGCGGAACGTGGTCTCGCGCGCGGCCGTCGTCAGCACGTGGTCGGCGACCTCGGTGATGGGCGAGCGCGGGAAGTTCGTCAGCGCGACGGTGGTGGCGCCGGTCTCGCGGGCCACCCGCAGCGCCTCGACGGTCTCCGCGGTCGAGCCGGTGTGCGAGATGCCGACGGCGACGTCCGCGCCGGTCAGCACGGCGGCCGAGGTCAGCGCGATGTGCGTGTCGTTCCACGCGAAGCAGGTCAGGCCGATGCGGTGCAGCTTCTGCTGCAGGTCGAACGCGACGAACGCGGAGGCGCCGAAGCCGTAGACGTCGACGCGGCGGGCGCCTGCGACGGCTTGGACGACCTTGTCGAGCGACTCGATGTCGAGCTGCTCCGCGGTCTCCTCGACGGCGCGGGCGTCGGCGTACGCGACCTTGCCCACGACCTGCTTGAGGTCGTCGCCAGGCAGGATGTCGCCGCCCATGTCGTGGTTGGCCCTGGCCTGGCTGCGTGCGGTGTCGGCGGCGAGCGCGATGCGCAGCTCCGGGTATCCACCCACACCGATGGCCTTGCAGAAGCGCGTCACCGTCGTCTCACTCGTGCCCGCCTGCTCGGCGACCTCGGTGATGCTGCGGTGCGCGACCGTCGCCGGGTTCTCCAGGACCACCTTCGCGACGCGCTGCTCTGCGCGTGCGAGACCCGGCAGCAACGACCGGATCTTCACCAGCGGACTGGACTCGGCACTGCTCTCAGTGGACACGTGGGAAACTTACTAACCGCTACTCCTAGGGTCAACGGAGTGTGGGCGCAACTCACCCCAACTGTGTCCGAAAGTCACCCCGTACGGGCGAATCTGCGGCGGCGTGTCACCGGACGTGGAAGGGCTTCCTGGTAGAGACGGCGATCCGGTTCCACGAGTTGATGGTGAAGATCAGCGCGATGAGCTGAGCCAGCTCCTCTTCGTCGAAGTGCTTCGCGGCCCGTTCGTAGACCTCGTCGCTGACGTACTCGTGGCTGCTCATCACCGTGATGGCCTCGGTCAGCAGCAGCGCGGCCTGCTCCTTCTCGGTGTAGACGTCGCCGGCCTCCTCCCACGCGTTGAGGAGGTAGATGCGCGCCTCGGACTCACCACCCTTTCGGGCGTCAGCCGTGTGAATGTTGATGCAGTAGGCGCAGTGGTTCAGCTGGGACGCCCGGATGCGGACGAGCTCAGCGAGCCGCTCGTCGAACCCTTCGCGGGTGGCGGCGTCGAGAGCGATCATGGCGCGGTAGACCTTCGGGGCCTTCTTGGCGAGGTCGATTCGGTTTGTCATGTCTGCAAAGTTAGGCCGCTGATTGGCCCTGGGCATGGTGCAATCTGAGCGTGGAATCGTGGGCCAATCTGGACTTCCACCTGGACCTGTCCGGGCCGGGTGGCCTGCGCCACCGGTTGACGGCGTCGCTGCGGGAAGCGGTCCGTTCGGCGCGCCTGCCACCGGGTACGCGGTTGCCGGCTTCCCGGTCGCTCGCCGCTGACCTGGGGATCGCGCGGAACACCGTCGCCGAGGCATACGCGGAGTTGGTGGCCGAAGGGTGGCTCACGGCCCGTCAGGGCTCCGGAACCGTTGTCGCGCAACGGGTCGCACCACCTCCGCCGGTGAAGCGCTCCGCTCGTGGGCCGGATGTGCGGTTCGACCTGTCGGTGTCCACACCGGACATCACCGAGTTCCCGCGCACCGAGTGGATCCGCTCGACGCGGCGGGCGTTGCTGGCGGCGCCGTCCGAGGCGTTCGGGCCCGGTGACCCGCAGGGGCGGATCGAGCTGCGGACCGCCTTGGCCGAGTACCTGGCGCGGGCGCGTGGGGTGCGTGCGGACCCCGAGCGGATCGTGGTGTGCTCTGGGTTCGCGGGAGCCATCCAGATGTTCAACCAGCTGCTGAAGTCGCCCGTGGTCGTGGAGGAGTACGGGCTGGGCTTCCACCGGTCGTTGTGGAAGTCGACGGTGCCGTTGGCGGTGGACGACCACGGCGCCAATACCGAGCAGCTGCCGGACGACCGGCGTGTTTGTGTGCTCACGCCGGCGCACCAGTTCCCGTTGGGCGGTCCTCTGCACCCACTGCGGCGCGCGTCGGCGGTGGAGTGGGCACGGCGCGTTGACGGCCTTGTGCTGGAGGACGACTACGACGGCGAGTTCCGCTACGACCGGCAGCCCGTCGGCGCGGTGCAGGGGCTGGATCCCGAGCACGTCGCCTATCTCGGGACGTGCAGCAAGGCGCTGTCGCCGGCGTTGCGGATCGCGTGGATGGTGGTGCCGGACCGGTTCGTGGATCCGATCCTGGCGTTGAAGACCGATCGCGAGCAGTACATCAGCATGCTGGATCAGCTGACGTTGGCTGATTTCCTGGAGTCCGGCGCGTACGACAGCCACGTGCGGCGGATGCGGTTGAAGTACCAACGGCGGCGTGACCGCCTCGTGGAAACCGTCTCGCCGTACGCGTCGGTGTCCGGCATCGCGGCCGGGATGCATGCCGTGCTCGACACACCGCACGAGACCGCCATCGTGCAGACGGCGCGCGAACGTGGGATCGAGGTCAGTGCTCTCTCGTGGTTCCGGCACGAGCTGAGCGACGACGACCGCACGGGGATCGTGGTGAGCTTCGGAGCGCCCGCGTTTCCACGGGCGCTTCCGTTGTTCACCGAGGTGCTAGCGGCGTGCCAGTGACCAGCCCACGGCCGTGACGGCGCCGCGTGCGTGCACGTAGACGCCACGGCCGTTGTACTGGCCTGCCTTGGTGTAGACGAACCTGGTCTTCTTCTGTTCTGTGGCAACCCAACGACGTTCAGTGGTGGTGATCGTGCGGACGTCCTGCCACTGCGTGCCGTCCCAGTGCTGGACGGTCAGCTTGTCGCCCTTGTCGACGTCGACGAAGACCTCGACCGGGCGTTCCGCCGTGAGAGTGCCGCCGGAAGTCGTTGCGCGCCACTGCTTTCCACGTGACTTGACCGCGAGCGCGTTGGCCAGGCCGTCGGCGACCACCCGACGGGCGGGGTTGACGCTGCCCCAGTCGCGGGACGGGTGCACGCGGTTGGACAGCAGGATCGCGATCGACCGCGAGACCTTGTCGATCACGAACGACGTGCCCGTGTAGCCGGTGTGGCCGGCCGTGCCCGGACCGCTCAGCCCGCCCATGTACCAGCGCTGGTCGAGCTCGAACCCGAGGCCGTGGGCGTTGTCGGGGAACTGCTGGTTGAAGTTCGTCAGCATCAGCTCGACGGAGTGCTCGGTGAGGATCCGGCGGCCGTTGTACGTGCCGCCGTTGAGGATCGTCTGACCGAGGACGGCGAGGTCCCTGGCCGTGCCGAAGACGCCCGCGTGGCCGGCGACGCCGCCGAGCGACCACGCGTTCTCGTCGTGCACCTCGCCGCGGACCATGCCGCGCGGCGGTGCCGACTGGAACTCCGTCGCGGCGGTGCGGTTCTTGTTCTTGGGGTTGTAGCCGGTGTCCTTCATGTTGAGCGGCCTGGTGATGCCGTCCCGCACGGCTTCGTCGAGGCGCTTTCCGCTGACCTTGTGGACGAGTTCGCCGAGCGTGATCAGGTTCAGGTCGGAATAGACGTACGTGGTGCCGGGCGTGGACTTCGGCTTCACGTCCATGACGGCTTTGATGCGGCTCGGGGCGTCCGGGTACAGCTTCCACAACGCGATGAACGGTTCGAGGCCGCTCGTGTGGGTGAGGAGCTGCTTGACGGTGATGTTCTCCTTGCCGTTCACGCCGAACTCGGGCAGGTAGCGGGCGACCCGCTCATCGATGTCGATCTTGTTCTGCTCGACCTGCTGGATCACCGCGATCGACGTGAAGAGCTTGGAGATCGAGGCGAGGTCGAAGATCGTGTCCTTCTGCATCGGGACGCGGTCTTCTTCCGGCAGCTGGGTTTGCTGGTCTTCGTAGAGGACCGCGTAGCCGGTGCGGTCGTGCGTGACGATCTTGCCGTTGTGCACGTACATCGTGACGGCGCCGGCGAACAGCGGTTTGCCGTTGGCCTGGGGTTTCTGGAAGTCGCGGAGCTGGCGCAGGGTCGCGTTGATCGGCTCCGGATCGAGGTTGGCCCAGTACGGGTTCGAGTCGCGCAGGGTCGTCCACGGCTGCGCGAAACCGTCCTGTGGCTGGTCGAAGTGGCCTGGGACCGCGGTCGTCACGAGTGCGACGGCCAGCGCGGGGATGAGCATGGCGTCCTCACCGGTAGCGCAGGTAGGGCAGGCGGGTGCGGCGGAACTGCTGCAGCTCCTGGTGCCACGCGCCGACGACCTCGTCCAGCGGCGCCTGGGCGTCGATCATCTTGCGCAGCCGGTCGGAGCCGCTGAGCTTGTCGATCCAGAAGTCCTGCCGCCACGCGAACACGCTCGGGTACAACGACTTCGCGGTGATCAGCATGGCCACGGAGGCTTCGATCGCGTCGAACTCGGCCGCGTTGGTGACGTGCAGGGTGACGCCGCCGCAGGTCTTGCCCTGGAACTTGTTGAACGTCGGCGCGAAGTAGGTCTCGCGGAACCTGATTCCCTTGAGGTCGAGCGTGTTGAGGGATTCCGCCCAGCGCCAGTCGATGCCCGGTGCGCCGACGGTCTCGAACGGGCGGGTGGTGCCGCGGCCTTCCGACAGCACCGTGCCCTCGAACAGGCACGTGCCGGGGTAGACGAGCGCGGTGTCCTGGGTGGGCATGTTCGGGCTCGGCGGCACCCACGGCAGACCGGTGTCGAGCTGGTTGCGGCGCCAGCCTTTTACGTTGACCACTTCGAGGTCGGTCTTGAGGCCGAACTCGCCCTTGAAGAACCTGGCCAGCTCGCCGACGGTCATGCCGTGTTGCTGGACGATCGGCTTCAGGCCGACACCGGTGGCGTAGGCGGGGTCGAGCTGCGGGCCGTTGGGGGTTCCGCCGATGGGGTTCGGGCGGTCGAGGACGATGAAGTCGAGGTTCTCCGCCGCCTGCATCGCCGTGTACATCGACCAGATGTAGGTGTAGAAGCGCGCGCCCACGTCCGCGATGTCGAAGACGACCGTGTCGATGCCCGCCTTGGTGAACATCGACTGGAGCTTGGTGGCGTTGGCGCCGTACGCGTCGTACACCGGGATGCCGGTGCGTGGGTCCTGGTAGTCGCCCTCGGAGCCGCCGGCCTGGGCCGTGCCGCGGAAGCCGTGTTCGGGGCCGAAGACGGCGGTCGGCTTGGCGTTGTGCTCCACCATCGAGTCGACGATGTGGGTCTGGTTCTTCAGGACGCCCGTCGGGTTCGTCAGCACGCCGGCCTTGCGGCCCCTGAGCTTGCGCCAGCCGTCGTGCGCGAGTTGTTCCGCGCCGGTGGCGAGCTTCGGGGCCGCGTTGGCGGTCGTGGTGCTGACGAGTGGGACGGACAGTGCGCTTGCCGCGAGGAAGCTCCGCCTTCTCACCAGGTCACCCCGTGTCCGAACGGGTAGGGGATCGGACCTGGCACGTCGACCGGGAGCTTGCCCTGCGGCTTGGTCTCGCCGAGCAGGACCTTGGCCAGTGCCTCCATGGAGACCGTCGTGGCCGAGTAGGTGGCGAGCCACGTCTTGGCGCCGCTGTGGGCCACGTCGTACGGGTTGCCGGTGGCGACCGCGATGACCGGCTTGCCGGTGGCGACGAGCTTGTTGAGCAGGTCGAGCTGGGCAGGCCTGATGGTGAGGTTGTTGGTCAGCACGACGATCTTGTCCGCGTTCGCCGCGGCGGCCAGTGCCTGTTGTGCTTGCGCCGGGGTGGGGCTCGTGGCGGTGACGACCTTGGTCGCCTTGAGCCTGGTCGCCAGAGCCGTGGCCGGGGCGTCACCGGTGCCGACGACCAGGGGAGCTGCGGCGTTCAGCGGAATGGCCTGGCCGTCGTTGCGGACCGCGGTGATCGTGCGGTCGGCGATCTTCTGCGCGCTTTGATTGTTGGAGCCGACGATCTGGTCGACCCGGTTCACGTCGACCTCGGCGTTGAGCATGACGCCGCGCAGGAGCTTCATCTTGAGGATGCGCAGGACGCTCTGGTCGATGCGCTGCTCGGAGATCTCACCGCTGCGGACGGCCTTGATGACGCTGTCGATCGCGAGGCCGAGGTTCGGCGGCATCAGCAGCTGGTCGACGCCCGCCTTGATGGCGAGGACCGGGATCTCCGCGTCGTTGGGGTGCAGCTTGCGGACGCCTTCCATCTCCAGCGAGTCGGTGACGATGACGCCGTCGTACTTCAGCTCTTCGCGCAGCAGGCCGGTGATGATCTTCGGGGAGAGCGTGGCCGGCTCGCCGGACGGGTCGATCTTCGGAACCTGGATGTGCGCGGTCATGATCGAGTCGATCTTGGCGGCGATGGCGGCCTGGAACGGCGGCGCGTCGATCTGGCGCCACTGGTCGAGGGTGCGGTTGGAGACCGGCAGGCTGGTGTGGCTGTCCTCGGACGTGTCGCCGTGGCCGGGGAAGTGCTTGGCCGTGGACGTGACCGAGTTCTGGTCGAACCAGCGGTGGCCTTCGTAACCCGTGACCTGGGCCTTCGTCATTTCGGACGTGAGCTTCGGGTCGCTGGAGAAGCTGCGCACGCCGACGATCGGGTTCGCCGGGTTCGAGTTGACGTCGGCGTCCGGGGCGAAGTTCTGGTTGATGCCCATCGCGCGGAGCTCCTGGGCGGTGATCCGCGCGGCCTCTTCTGCGTCCTGCGTGCTGCGGCCGGCGCCCAGGGCCATGCTGCCCGGCAGCTGCGTGGCGGGCGGGCCGATGCGCGTGACGAGGCCCGTCTCCTGGTCGGTCGAGATGAGCAGCGGGATGCGGCTGGCCTTCTGCAGGCCGTTGGAGAGCTGCGCGATCTGCTTGGGGGTGTCGATGTTGTCGCGGCTCGAGTTGTTGAAGTAGATGACGCCGCCCGGTTGGTACTTGCGCACCATCTCGGCCGGCGTGCCGACGCCGAAGTCGGTCTGGTTCTTGGGGTGCGGGACGTCGGCGGCCTGGCCGTTGACGTACGTGACGAAGAGCTGGCCGACCTTCTGTTCCAGCGACATCCCGCGCAGGGTGGTCACCGAGGCGTCCGCTCTCGCCACCGGCGTGAGGGCGACCATGGCAGTGACCAGCGTCAACGCGGCAATCTTCCGCACTTTGCAGTGCCTCCCGGTGATGTTCCCACAGATAACTGGCGTATTTCGCAAGTTACTCACGGCTGCGTGATGGGTCAACGGGTGGCCATTGTGCCGTTCGGCGGCACTTTTTCACCGGACAAGCAAACGGGGCACCCTCGAAAGGGTGCCCCGTCGACAGCGCGGGCTTGCGAGTTACCAAGCGTGCAACTCTAGTCGTACAACCCTGGCCTCGGCGTCCGGCGTCCCGGTACGCAGGCCCTAGACGACAAGCCTCCCGCGGCGTGCTGCGCGTGGGTACTCGAAGTCCGCGCACGGAGCCCCGCCGGGGTGGAGTCTGGCTTCTCTTCGCCAGGTCCCTGGCCGACCCGAGTTCCGCACCACCCATTTAAGTGCGTGCCGCCGGTCACAGCAAGGGCTCGGACGGGTGCACCGTTCAAGCCACGTTCAGTAGTGAAAGTACTGCCGTTTCAGCGTTTGTGAGGTTTTGTACAGGTTCGGGTACCGCTGACAGGGCGTGCTCGTGCACTCACGCGGGCACCACGTGTGCGCGCGGTTGCCGCTACTCGCCGGTACAGGTCTCTAAGGGCTTTGGTTTTGGTCTGGGACTTGACTTCAGTCGCGGCTGCGCTTGCGCCTGAGGCCGTACCAGGCGGCGCCGGCGGCGGCCACCGCACCGAGGCTGATGGCCGTCACGGCGACCGCCTTGCCCGACGGGGTGGGGATGCGGGAGCGCAGGCTCACCGGGTCGGAGAACTGCTGCACCGGCCAGCTCTTCTGCGCGGCGATCTTGCGCAGGCCGCGGTCCGGGTTCACGACGTTCGGGTGGCCGACGACCTCGAGCATCGGCAGGTCCGTGACGCTGTCCGAGTAGGCGTAGCTCTTGGCGAGGTCGTAACCGTGCTCGGCGGCGAGCTGTTTGATCGCGACGGCCTTGTTGTCGGCCGCGCAGTAGAAGTCGACATCGCCCGTGTAGCGGCCGTCCAGCACCACCATCTTGGTTCCGACGCTGTAGTCCGCACCGATCATCTGTGCAATTGGGGCGACGAGCTCTTCCCCGGACGCACTCACGATGACGACGTCGTGACCCTCCGCCTTGTGGTCGGCGATCAACTGTGTCGCCTCTTTGTAGACAAGCGGGTCGACGATGTCGTGCAACGTCTCGTTGACGATACTGCGGATCTGCTCGACGTCCCAGCCCGCGGCGAGCGCCGTGATGTGCGCGCGCATGCGGTCCATTTGGTCCGCGTCCGCGCCGGCCAGCATGAACACGAGCTGCGCGTATGCGCTCTTCAGCACCGCGCGGCGGTTGATCAGCCCCTCCTGGAAGAAGGGACGGCTGAACGCCAGCGTGCTCGACTTCGCGATCACGGTCTTGTCGAGGTCGAAGAAGGCGGCGATCCGACTCATGTAGCTCAGCTTAGGTGTACTCGTCAGTAGGCCGTTCGGTCGGCATTTCGTTTGTGTACGAAACCGTTGTGCGACACGGTTACCGAAACTTGGCACGCAGCTGTTGCCGAAGTTGCGCGCAGCACTGGCGCATGGGGATACAGTAGGAGAGTCCGGTTCGACGGACGGGTTCAGTCCGACCCCCCGGGACTGAACCATTGACGACCCCCGTCCCTCCCCCCTGGCGGGGGTCGTCCCATATCCAGGCCCGGATTCCGGGTGGGCGTGACTGGACCTCTGCCGCCCTTTGTGCGCCATTTGCCGCCCAACCCCTCAGATTCGCACGCACCCCTGACACTTCCCGGGTTTCAGGTGCTTCAAGATCGCGACTTGTCCACACCCGGCGATTTGTCCACATCTGGATCTTCGCTCGTTGTGTCGTTCATCACGACCCACCAGCGTGGACCCCATGACCCACCCCATCGCCCTGCTCACGGACCCGGACCTCCTCGACGAGGTCCTCCGCATGGCCGCCGCCGCAGACTGCGAACTGCTCCGCGCCCCCGACGTGACTTCGTTGCGCTCGCAATGGCACGACGCCCCTCTCGTGCTGCTGGACCCAGCCGCCGTCTCCGCCTGCCTGGACGCGAACTTCCCACGCCGCTCCGGCGTCTTCGTCGTCCACGGAGGCGACCCGCCCTGGGCGCCCGCAGTGGCCCTGGGCGCCGACGGAGTCCTGGAACTGCCGTTGGACGGCCGCATCCTGGTGAGCGCTCTCACCGACGTGCGCGAGGGCCCACCCTCCGACCGAGGCCGCGTGGTGTCGTTCGTAGGCGGCCGAGGCGGCTCCGGCGCCTCGATCTTGGCCATAGCCTGCGGCCGCGAGGCAGTGGCTCAAGGCGGCGAAGCGATGCTCGTCGACTGCGACCCCCTGGGCGGCGGCATAGACCTGGCCCTGGGCACCGAGTCCGTCGAGGGCGCCCGCTGGCCGGGCGTCCACTGCACCGGCGGCCGAGTCCCGATGTCAGCCCTCCGCGCGGCCCTACCGGTCTCCGGCAGCCTGAGCGTCCTGGCCTGCGACCGCACCGCACCAGACCCAGAACCCGCAGCAGTGGCCGCCGTCCTCGACGCAGGCCGCCGCTCAGGCTGCACCGTGATCTGCGACCTCCCGCGCCACCCCACCTCCGCAGCCTCAGCAGCCCTCGACCGCACCGACTTGACGGTCCTGGTCGTCCCAGCCGAAGTCCGCGCAACCGCAGCAGCCACCCGAGTCGCCTCCCGCCTCCTCACCCAGGCCCGCAACCTCCGCCTGGTAGTCCGCGGCCCCTCCCCGGGCAACCTGCAAGCCCCCGAGATGGCCGAGGTCATCGGCATCCCGCTGCTGACCCAGATGCGCCCAGAACCGGGCCTGCCCGAAACGCTCGAACGGGGCCGCTTCCCACGCAACGCCAAGGGCCCACTGGCAGCCGCAGCCCGCCAGGTGCTGAAGGAGCTACGCCCATGACCCGCCAGTGGCTAGCAGGCGATGGCTGCCTGCCCGGCGCCGAAGGAGTGGCGCGCGGCGGGTTCGGTGGCGGTTCGCCGGGTGTTGAAGTAGCCGCGCCCGCGACGCGCCAGGGGATCGCAGGCGGTGGCTGTCCGCCTGGTGCTGGAGGCGTGGCGCCCATGACCCGCCAGGAGTCCGGAGGCGATCGCAGTTCGCCTGGTGTCGGTGGAAAGGCGCTGGTTCCGCGCCGCAGGTTCGGGGGCGATGGCAGTTCGCCGAGCACTGCGCCCGTGACACGCCAGCGGTTCGATGGCGGTTTGCCAGGTGCTGGAGCAGTGTCGCCGGAGAGCTGTCCCCACTGTGCCCGCAGAGCGGTGATTCTCCGGGTGGTCGAAGGACTCCAGTCCAAGCCGCCGACGGGTCCACAACGAGCCGCAGCCGGCGCAATCGTTCGCGGCATCCTCGCTTGCAGTTGCCAGGCCGACGCTTCCCCAGCGCGGCAGGACCTCGCACTCCCAACACCGTCGCGCGGGAACGCCATGTCCCTGCCCCGCCGAGCCGAGCTGCCCCGCCGCGCGGCAGGAGCGGTGCCCCTGCGCCCGATCGAGGTCCCATTTGCGAGAGCGGAGTCGCAGCCATGATCAACCGCCGTTTCTGGACGACGTGCTGCCAGGGCGAGGTTCCCGTTGCCAGAGCGAAGTTGCAGCCACGACCCACCTCCGCGCCTGCACGACGTGTCGCCGGGCTGGGATTCCCGTCGATGCGAGCAGGGCTGTGGCCATGACCCACATCTGCACGACGCGCCGCCAGACCGAAGTCCCCCTCCCGAGAGCGGAGTTGCAGCCATGACCAACCTCCGCATCCGCGTCGGCATCTGGTTGCGGATGGTGCGCAACCTCTTCGTCTACGGCCGCCCCTTCCCACCTCGCTACATCTTCAAGAAGGAGCCGCCGGAATGAGCCGCTTCCTCGCCTGGTGCCACGAAACCTGGCTGCGCCTGACCGGCCGCGAGATCACCTACGGCCGCCACGCCCAACGCCCGGAGGCCGCGACATGACCGCCACCCTGATCGACCGCGTGAGACACCGGCTGGCGGGCGCGGACAGAGAAATGACCGCCGCGGTCGTGGCCCACGCAGTCCGCTCGGAAGCTGGCGGCGTGCTGGCCGACTCGGATGTCCTGCAAGCCCTCGAGGTCCTCCGCCAGGAGTTCAGCGGCACCGGACCGCTCGACCCGCTGCTCGCCGATCCCGGCACTACCGATGTCCTCGTCACCGCGCCGGACCAGGTGTGGGTAGACGGATCCGCGGGCCTGCGCCGCACCAGCGTCACCTTCCCCGACGAGGACGCCGTCCGGCGGCTCGCCCAACGCCTGGCGGTCGCTGCGGGCAGACGCCTGGACGACGCCTCGCCATGTGTCGACGGCTGGCTACCGGGCAGCGGAGTCAGGTTGCACGCGGTCCTTCCGCCCATCGCCGACAGCACCTGCCTGTCGCTGCGCGTGCTCCGGCCGGCGACGCACGACCTCGAAGCACTCCAGGAGCTCGGCACGTTCGACGCCGAGATCGCCGGAGTGCTGAGAGCCATCGTCAAACGGCGCAAGGCGTTCCTGGTGATCGGCGGGACGGGCTCGGGCAAGACGTCGTTGCTGTCGGCGCTGCTGGGTTGTGTGCCTGCGACCGAACGCATCGTGTGCGTGGAGGACGCCGGCGAGCTGCATCCGGACCACCCGCAGTTCGTGCGGCTGGTGGCGCGGCCGGCGAACGTCGAAGGGGCCGGCGAGATCACCGTCAGGGAGCTGGTGCGGGAGGCGTTGCGCATGCGGCCCGACCGGATCGTGGTCGGCGAGGTGCGAGGTGCTGAGGTTCGGGAACTGCTCACGTCGTTGAACACCGGGCACGAAGGTGGTGCCGGGACCCTGCACGCCAACTCGCCGGCCGAGGTTCCGGCGCGGCTCGAGGCGCTCGGGGCGTTGGGCGGGCTCGATCAGCAAGCGCTGCACAGCCAGGTCGCCGCGGCGGTGCAACTCGTGCTGCACATGCGCCGGGCGGAGAACGGTGCGAGACACCTCGAAGAGATCGGGGCGTTCGCGCGCACCAAAACCGGACTAGGAGTCCGTCCAATCTGGACAAGAGCAGAAGGCTGGCACGAGAAGGAGTTGCTGTGTTGACCCTCGCGCTCCTGGCGGCAGCCCTGCTGGTGTGGCCGCAGCTCAAGCCGATACGTCGGCTCAGGCCGAAAGGCAAGCGGGAAGTCGTTGTGCCGCAATGGCTGTGGCTGATCGCCGCAGTCACGGTCACCTACCTGGTGGCTGGCGTCGGCGGACTGATCGCCGGAACGGTCCTCGCCGCGGTGACTTACCACATCATCAAGCAGGGCAAGCGAAATCGGGCGCTCAGAGCGGCGACCGAAGCGCTCAGCAACGGCCTGGGCGGCGTGGTCGACGAGCTGCGGGCGGGAGCGCATCCCGCCGCAGCGGCAGAAGGTGCCGCCCAGGACACCCCGAAGCCGGCCGACGAAGTGTTGAAGGCGGCCGCGGCCACCGCGCGTCTGGGCGGCGACGTGGAGCGAACTCTGAAAGAGCTCAGACAGCCGCTCCTGAAAACAGCCGTGGACCAGTTGGCCAAGGCGTGGCACGTGTCGGCGAAACACGGTGTGGCGCTGGCTGACGTTCTGGACGCCACAAGAAGTGACCTCGATCAGCGGGCGGCGTTCGCGCGACAGGTGCACGCGCGCATGGCTGGGCCGAGAGCGAGTGCGGCGGTTCTTGCCGGGCTGCCGGTGTTCGCGATCCTGCTGGGCGAACTGAGTGGCGCCCGACCACTTCACACGCTCATCGAGACCACGGCAGGTCAGCTGTTGCTCGTGCTGGGCGCGCTGTTCCTCGCCGCCGGCCTGTGGTGGACGAAGCGGATCACCGAGGTCGAGCCGTGACGTTCCTGCTCCTGGCGCTGGCGATCCTCGTCGCACCGACGCCGCGAGAGGCGATCGACCGCCTGAGACCGAAGGCGCCCGATCCGCCGAACAACAACGCCGAACCAGACGGTCCGTTCGAACGGGCCGCGGCGCTCGACCTGATGGCCGCCTGCCTCAAGGCCGGGTTGCCGGTGCCGACGGCGATCAAGGCGGCCGGCATGGGCGAACTGAGCCAGGTCGCCGAACTCCTGGTGCTCGGCGCGGATCCGAACGCCGCGTGGGCAGAAGCCCTCAAGAATCCCGCGACGGCCGCGCTCGCGAGAGCGGCCAGGCGAACCGCGCGATCCGGAGCCGCGCTGGCCAGGCAGGCGGCCGAACTGGCGGAGCGGACCAGGGCCGAGGCCAGGGACCAGGCCGAGGCGACGGCGCAACGAGCGGCTGTGGCCGTGGCGGCACCGCTGGCGCTGTGCTTCCTGCCGGCGTTCCTGTGCCTCGGCGTGGTGCCGGTGGTGCTGGGGCTCGCCGACCAATTCCTCAACTGAGAAGGACGAAGACATGGAACTGCTGAAGGACGACAGCGGTATGAGCACGGTTGAGTACGCGATCGGGACGTTGGCGGTCGCCGCGTTCGCCGCAGGGCTGTACGCGCTGCTCTCCAGTGACTGGATGCAGAACGTGTTGCAAGGACTGATACAGCGTGCGCTGTCGTCGGTCTGATGACCGGGGCATGGTCACGGTGGAGGCGGCCATCGCGGTGTGCGCGCTGGTGGTGTTCATGGCGCTTGCTGCCGCTGGGCTGACGGCGGTCATCGAGCAGATGCGGTGCACCGACGCGGCGAGAGAGGCGGCGCGGCTTACGGCGCGCGGTGAGCGGCAGCGTGGTGAGGAGGCGGCCGGGCAGATCGCGCCCGGAGCGAACCTCGCGTTCCGGCACGAAGGTGACGCCGTTCGGGTGATCGTCACTAAACGCGGACCGCTGGGCGTGCCGCTCAGCGCGGAGGCGTTCGCCGTCGTGGAGCCGCGATGAACGGCGAACTGCCTGGTGATGAGTGCGGTTCGGCTGCGGTGAGCGGTGTGGTGGCGATGTTGTTGCTGATCATCGTGGCGGTCGTCGGCGCGCAGGTCGGGGCGGCGGTGGTCGTGCGGCATCGGGTGACCGGTGCGGCTGATCTGGCGGCGCTCGCGGGTGCGGCGAGTCTGCCCGACGGCGATGAAGTTGCTTGTGAGCAGGCGAAACGCGTGGCGGAGAGCAATCGGGCCGGGCTCGAGAGCTGCTCGGTGAGCGGTTGGGAGGTGGTTGTGCAGGTGTCGGCCACTACGCCGTTCGGCCCGGTGAGCGCGCGGTCGAGAGCAGGTCCGGCTGAAGATCGAAGCGTTTGGAGCGCGACGAGCGGTCGCCTCGGGGCGGTGAGCGGACTCACACCGGCGCCGGGACATGCTGAACGGTGATCGAACTAAACGCGCGGAGTTCAGTGGCTCTTTCTGGCAACGGACGTTCGCCGTCTCGTAGCTACCAGTTGTCGAGCGGGGGTTACGGAGGCCGGGGCCGGTGTCGTTAGTTGTAGTGGCGGCACCGACGCGGTGTCTCACGAACACCGGCACCACGTCGATGTCGAGTAAGAACTGGGAAGAAGGCGACGGAAGATGGATTGGTCGGACAGCTGGCGCGGGGCCTTCCGCATCGAACTGCGTGCCGAGGCCGTGAGCCTCGCGTACCGCGGTTGGCCTGTACTGCCCGGCACCTACCCGGCCGGTTCTGAGCAGGGCGTGACGCAGTGGGCGGGCCGCAGCGGGCTCGAGCTGCACGGCCCGATCCCGGTGCACCGCGACTGGGTGGACCGCATCGGCACGCGCCCCGACCAGGTCGCCACGTGGTGGACCGGTCGTTCCTACAGCCTGCTCGTCGCCACCGGCCACGTGGTGGACGCGATCGAGGTCGGCACCGACCTCGGCCGCCGCGCGGCCGTCGCACTGCGCTCGATCGGTGTTCCCGTGCCGATCGCCGCGACCCCGTCCGGGCGGTGGATGTTCCTCGTGAAGTCCGGCTCGAAGCTCAACACCGAGCTGGCCAACAACGCGGACGTGCACCTCTACGGCCAGGGCGAGTACATCCCGCTGCCGCCCACCCCGATGGCGCACGGCGTCGTGCACTGGAGGGTCAAGCCGTCGATCTGCGGCTGGAACCTCCCGAACGCGCACGTCGTGCAGGACGCACTGGCCGAGGCGCTGCACGCCCCGGCCGGCTACCAGCTCGAAACCGTCTGACACAACTAAAAGAAGAGCCCGGCCGTGCTGGGTGTCGTCGTGGACTCTCCCCGACAACCCCGAAGGCGATGCCCTGCACGGCCGTTCCACCCCAGCCCGATCCGATGGTCGGCCTCCCCACCCCGCACTTGGGGGGCCACGGAGGAACGGGCGAAAAGCCGAACACGCACCCCGAAGGACAGCCTCCCGCGATAAACGACCGGGCCGAGGAACGTTAGTGGCAGGGCAACCGCTCTGCCGCGGTCGGTGAAGCCGGCTCCTCCCCGGAGTTCGTCCCAAGACAGTCGACACCGTCGCCTCCCGCGTGTCCTGTCGAGACGAACAACCAGATTCCACCGATGTTCCAAGGGATCCGGTCGCGAAGCGGTAGCAGGCGGGAAAACAGTGTTCGGCACGTGGAGAGCGCGCGCCGCAGGTACCCGTGAGCCTGCGGCGCGCGCCCACGAAAGTCAGAGAAGCTCGCAGTAGGCCGCGAAAGCCCTGGTCTGCTCCATGCTTCCCGGACGCGGGGCCACGTCGGCGTCCCAGCCGAGGTCCCGGTCCTCGATGGCCTGCTCGATCAGCGGGTGCCACCGCTGATCGAGCATTTTCAGTCCCCACTCCAGCGCGCCGCGCTTCGACGTCACCTTCGCGGTGTGGAGCGTGTAGAGGGTTCGGCAGTACTGCGACACGATGTAGCGCTGGGTCCACGCGACGTCCATGGGTGCCCACGACTTGATGCCCTCCCACAGGAGTGGCAGGTCGGCTCGCATCGTCGAGCGCAGCACCGATTCCGGTACCTCGTCGACCAGCGAGGTGATCGGCGGGCCGTCCAGCACGATGCCGTGGTTGCGCAGGATCCAGCGGGCGTGCGCCGAGTTGCAGTGGGTGTCCCAGATCAACGTGCGGTGGCCGTGGTCGTTGAACAGCCAAGGAACCCCGAGGCCTGCCACCGAGCGCAGTGACTCGACGTCCGCGTAGGAACCTTCGATCTCGGTTGACCAGTGGCCTGGCCGCAGAGGGATCTCGTCGTGCAGCGCTCGCAAACCAGCCTCCCGCTCGCCGGACGGCAGTTCGGTGCAGGCGACGATGAAGTCGCAGTCGCTGTGGATGTCACCGGCTCCCAGGGCGAACGAGCCCTGGACGTACGTGCCCACGTAGGTGGGGCCGAGGATCTCGCGGACCGACGAGACGAGGTCGGCGAGCAATGCGTTCAGATCAGCAAAAGGCGTGAACATGGCAACTCCTGAAGAACCCGTGACCAGATGGGGACGGGGGCGGCGGAGTGATCAAGCTCGGCCGCGCGAGGGCGCGGCGAATATCCGGCTCAGCCGCACCTAGAGGTGACGGGTCCGGTCAGTTGCGTTGCAGCTGCATGCGTTCACGGCACCACGGTAACCGGGCAGGACCGGACAAGTCAGGCGATTTTGCCGAGCACGACGTCCAGCACCAGCACGGCACCGGCCTTGTCCAGCGGCTCGTTGCCGTTGCCGCACTTGGGCGACTGCACGCACGACGGGCAACCCATCGGGCACGAGCACGCGCTGATCGCCGAACGCGTCGCCGAGAGCCACGCCCGCAACGCTTCGAAGCCGCGGTCCGCGAAGCCCGCGCCGCCGGGGTGGCCGTCGTGCACGAAGACCGTCGGCACGCCCGTGTCCGGGTGCGCGGCCGTCGACACACCGCCGATGTCCCACCGGTCGCACGTCGCGAACAGCGGCAGCAGACCGATCGCCGCGTGTTCGGCCGCGTGCAGGGCGCCGGGGATCCGTTTGCCCTCAACACCTGCGGCGACCAGCAACGACTCGTCGACCGTGTACCAGACGGCGCGGGTGTGCAGCCGTTGTTCCGGCAGGTCGAGCGGGATCTGGTCGAGCACCACGCCGGACGGCAGCCGCCGCAGGTAGCCGACGACCTGCGTGGTCACCTCCACCTCGCCCAGACACACCGACACACCGCCGAAGTCGGTGCGTTCGACCTCGCGCACCACCGTGATGTCCACGCAGTCACGCGGCTGCGTCGTCCACTCCGGGTCTTCGCGGTGCACCATCGCGAGGCCGCTCTCCAGGTCGAGCTCGTCGACCACGTACGCCCGGCCCTGGTGCAGGTAGACGGCACCGGGATGCACCTGCCAGCAGGCGGATCCGGGGTCGACCGTGCCGAGCATCCGGCCGGAGTCGGCCTCCACGACCGCGACCTGGTCGCCGCCGGAGCCGCGGATGTCGACGCCGGCGTGCGGGCGGTCGTGCGACGCCCAGTACCAGCCGGCCGGGCGACGACGCAGCAGCTTCTCCGCCACCAGCTCGGCCAGCACGGACTCGGCCAGCGGACCGCCGAAGTCGTCCAGGCAGGCGTGCGTCAACGGCATCTCGGCCGCGGCACAGGCGAGCTGCGGGCCTAATACATAGGGGTTCAACGGATCCAGCACGGTCGCCTCTACCGGCCGGTCCAACACAGCAGCCGGGTTGTGCACCAGATAGGTGTCCAACGGGTCGTCGCGCGCCACGAACACCACCAGAGCACTGTCACCCGACCGCCCGGCGCGACCGGCCTGCTGCCAGAACGACGCCAAAGTCCCCGGGAAGCCCGCCACCACCACGGCGTCCAGCCCGGCGATGTCGACGCCCAGCTCCAACGCGTTCGTGGTGGCCACGCCCAGCAGGTCGCCCGTGGACAGCGACTTCTCCAACGCGCGGCGCTCCTCCGGCAGGAACCCGCCCCGGTACGCGGCCACCCGCGCAGGCAGCTCACTGTCCACTTCGGACAGGATCCGCTGGGTGCCCAAAGCGGTCAGCTCGGCGCCACGACGGGAACGCACGAAGGCGAGCGAGCGCGCGCCCTCGACCACGAGATCGGCCAGGATCCGAGCCGTCTCCGCACCGGCCGACCGGCGCACGGGCGCGCCGTTCTCGCCCTCCAGCGAGGTGAGCGGCGGCTCCCACAACGCCACGGTGCGCGAGGCACGCGGCGAAAAGTCGTCGACGACCGCGGAAACGGGGACCCCGAGCAGTCTTTCCGCGGACGAAGAAGGATCAGCCACAGTGGCCGATGCCAGCACGAAGATCGGATCCGCGCCGTATTTTCGGGCGACCCGCCGCAGTCTTCGCATCAACAACGCGACGTGCGACCCGAAAACGCCGCGGTAGGAATGACACTCGTCGATCACCACGTACTTCAGCCTGCGGAAGAACCGCAGCCATTTCGGGTGCTGCGGCAGGATTCCGCGGTGCAGCATGTCCGGGTTGGTGAAGACCCAGTTGGCGTGCGCCTTGACCCAGTCGCGTTCGGCCATCGGGGTGTCGCCGTCGTAGGCCGCCGCGCGGATCCCCTTGATCCCGAGCTCGTCGAGCGCGCGGAGCTGGTCCGCCCCAAGGGCTTTGGTCGGTGACAGGTACAGCGCGGTGGCCTTCGTGTCCGCCAAAAGAGTGGAAAGTACCGGCAGTTGGTAGGCAAGCGACTTGCCGGACGCGGTGCCCGTCGCGAGCACGACATGTGATCCAGACCACGCAAGGGATGCGGCCTCGACCTGGTGCCGCCACGGCTCTCGCACACCGCAGTCCACCAACGCGGCGACCACCGCGGGAGCGGCCCACGAAGGCCATTCGACGTGATCAGCTTGCCGCAACGGCAGATCACGTGCGTGTGTGAGAGGCGACTCCCCGGCGGGCACTCCCGCCAGCACGCGGTCCAGCAACCGCCGTCCCTGATCCACCACGAGGTGGAGCTTCGCATACACCACCGACAGTGCCGACCGTGCCGTACTCGACTTCCTGCGCAGATAACGGTGTGTGCACGGATCGGGACAGTTTGTTGCCTCGTTGCAACCACCCCCTAGACTCCCCGCTCATCGCATCCAATGAGGGATGCGTCACGTCGCGCGAGGGCGGCTGGTCTGCCTTGGCGCTGCACATGGCAACTCACCAGGAGGACGGATGTCCCGGCAATTCCTCGCGGAGAGCCTCGAGCTCTCCGGGGGTGATCGCGGCGTCGTAGCCGTGGTCGCCGTGGTCGCCCTGGCTGCTCTCGCCGTCGGGTACGTGCTGCTCAAGGAGGTGCTGGCCGCCGGCCAGGGCACCGACAAGATGCAGGACATCGCCAAGGCGGTTCAGGAGGGCGCAGCGGCCTACCTCAACCGGCAGTTCCGCACGCTCGGCATTTTTGTCGTGATCGTGTTCGTGCTGCTGTTCGCGCTACCGGCAGATGATTTGGCCGAACGAATCGGCCGGTCTTTGTTCTTCATCGTCGGTGCCGCGTTCTCGGCGACTATCGGCTACCTGGGCATGTGGTTGTCCACGCGCGCCAACGTGCGTGTCGCCGCCGCCGCGAACGAAGAAGGCGGTCGCGAAAAGGCGACGCGCATCGCGTTCCGCACCGGCGGCGTGGTCGGCATGACCACGGTCGGTCTCGGCCTCTTCGGTGCGGCGCTCGTCGTGCTCGTGTACGCGGGTCAGGCTCCGAAGGTGCTGGAGGGCTTCGGCTTCGGCGCCGCGCTGCTCGCGATGTTCATGCGTGTCGGTGGCGGCATCTTCACCAAGGCCGCCGACGTCGGCGCCGACCTGGTCGGCAAGGTCGAGCAGGGCATCCCCGAGGACGACCCCCGCAACGCCGCCACCATCGCGGACAACGTTGGTGACAACGTCGGTGACTGCGCCGGTATGGCCGCGGACCTCTTCGAGTCCTACGCCGTCACGCTGGTTGCGTCGCTGATCCTCGGCACCGCCGCCTTCGGCGTGCAGGGCCTGCTGTTCCCGCTGATCGTCCCGGCGATCGGCGTGCTGACCGCGGTCATCGGCGTCTACACGACCAGGGCGAAGGCGGGCGAGGGCGGCCTCGTGGCCATCAACCGCTCCTTCTACATCTCCGCGGTCATCTCCGCAGTGCTGTGCACGATCGCGGCGTTCGCGTACCTGCCGAGCTCCTTCGCGGACCTCAACGGCATCAGCGACTCGGTCAAGGCCACCAGCGGCAACCCGGCGCTGATCGCGTCCGTCGCGGTGATCATCGGCATCGTGCTGGCCGGCGTCATCCTCTGGCTGACCGGCTACTACACCGGCACCGAGCACAAGCCGGTGCAGGAGGTCGGCAAGACCTCGCTGACCGGTGCGGCCACGGTGATCCTGTCCGGTATCTCGGTCGGTTTCGAGTCGGCCGTCTACACCGCGCTGGTCATCGGTGCCGCCGTCTACGGCGCGTTCCTGCTCTCCGGTTCGGTCGTCGTCTCGCTGTTCGCGATCGCGCTGGCCGGTTGTGGTCTGCTCACGACCGTCGGCGTCATCGTCGCGATGGACACCTTCGGCCCGGTCTCCGACAACGCGCAGGGCATCGCCGAGATGTCCGGTGACGTGCACGGCGAGGGCGCGCAGATCCTCACCGAGCTCGACGCGGTCGGCAACACCACCAAGGCCATCACCAAGGGCATCGCGATCGCGACGGCCGTGCTCGCCGCGACGGCGCTGTTCGGCTCCTACAAGGACGCGATCGACCAGGCCGTGATCAAGGTCGGCAACGTCGCGGGCGACCTGCCGATCTCGTTCACCAACGTGGTGTTCAGCCCGAACGTGCTCGTCGGTGTCGCCATCGGCGCGGCCGTCGTCTTCATGTTCTCGGGCCTCGCGGTCAACGCCGTGACGCGCGCCGCCGGTGCCATCGTGTTCGAGGTGCGCCGTCAGTTCCGCGAGAACCCCGGCATCATGGACTACTCGGTGAAGCCGGAGTACGGCAAGGTCGTCGACATCTGCACCAAGGACTCGCTGCGTGAGCTGGCGACTCCGGGTCTGATGGCCGTGCTCGCCCCGGTCGCCGTCGGCTTCGGCCTCGGCGTCGGCCCGCTGGCCGGCTACCTCGCCGGTGCGATCGCGACCGGCACGCTCATGGCGGTCTTCCTGGCCAACTCCGGTGGTGCCTGGGACAACGCCAAGAAGCTGGTCGAGGACGGCAACCACGGTGGCAAGGGCTCCGACGCCCACGCCGCGACGGTCATCGGCGACACCGTCGGCGACCCGTTCAAGGACACCGCGGGCCCCGCCATCAACCCGCTGATCAAGGTCATGAACCTGGTCTCGGTGCTGATCGCGCCCGCCATCGTCACCTTCACCATCGGTGACGCCGCGTCCGACCCGGTCCGCATCGCGATCGCCGTGGTCGCGGTACTGATCATCGTCGGTGCGGTGGTCGTGTCGAAGCGTCGCGGTACCGCCATCGCGGACGCACCCGCGGAGACCGTGAGCAACGGCGCCGCGTAGTTCCACACCTCCGGTCGGGGTACGTTCCGGGTATCCCCCCGACGTACCCCGACCGAGGAGTTACGACATGAGGCTCAGCCTCATCGCCACTGCCGCTGTTGCCGCCCTGGCGCTTGCCGGGTGCACCAACGGCGGCAACTCCGGCACTTCCACGACGCCCACCAGCGGCGCGGCCAGCCCCGAGGCCGTCGCCTACATGGACAAGGTGTGCGGCGCTGCTTCCGAGTTCGCCAAGATCGAGAAGTCGGCTCCCAAGCTCGACGCAGGCGATCCCGCCAAGCTGAAGGCCGAGATGGCCGCCTACATGGGGCAGCTCGCCGACGCGTTCAGCAAGTCGGCAGAGGGCCTCAAGAACGTCGGCCCGTCGCCCGTCGCGGGCGGCGAGGAGGCCGTCAACAAGATGGCCGAGACCTTCACCTCCCTGGGCGCGGTCTTCGCCGACGCCAAGGCCAAGGTCGAGCAGGCCGACGCGAACAACGCCACCGGAGGCCTCCAGGCGGCCGGAGAGGCCATCGCCAAGCTCTCCGAGCTCGCCGACCCGCTGAAGGACCTCAAGGGCGTTCCCGAGCTGCAGAAGGCCACGCAGACCGCGCAGAAGTGCCAGGACATGCAGCGCCTCAACATCACGCCGACGAGCTGAGCGAGGCCGTTCGGAGTAGTTTCCGGGCCATGCGTCACACAATCATCGCGCTGTTGACGAGCCTGCTCGCGCTCAGCGCGTGCACCGGCGGAGGTTCCTCCACGTCCCCGACGTCGGCCACCCCGGACGACGACGCCGACGTCGTGGCGTGGATGGACAAGGTCTGCGGTGCCGTCGGCGGCACCGTCAAGGCCATGTCGGACGAGCCGAACATCGACATGAACGACCCGTCGAAGCTCAAGACGGGACTCTCGGACTGGCTCGGCACCAAGGTCGCCGCGGTCGACAAGTCGATCGCGGACCTCAAGGCGCTGGAGAACGGCCCGCACCCGAAGTCGAAGGAGCTGGTCACGGCCGCGGAGGAGGGCATGGGCCAGATCAAGACCCTGCTCGCCGACACCAAGTCGAAGCTGGACTCCTCCACCGACGCCACGCAGGTCGTCACCGCGTTCACCGAGATGATCACCAAGGCGCCGTCGCTGGAGACGACCGGCGCCGACGTGCAGAAGAAGTTCGACGAGACGGGTCTCGCCCCGGCCGCCCAGAAGGCCGCGAACTGCAAGGAGCTGCAGGCCTCGACGTCGCCCACGCCGACGTCCTGAATTCCCCTCGCAGGCAACGAACCAGATCGCCCGAACGTGTACCGTTCGGCCGATTTGGTTCGACGTTTCTGGGGGAAATCACCGTGAACGCACGTTTGTCGCTCGTCACCGCCTGCGCGGGTGCGGCACTCGCACTGACCGGGTGCTCGGGTGGTGCCGCGCCGTCGACGCAGAGCGCGGCGCCCACGACCACCACCACGACCCAGCCGGCCGGCGACCCGGTCAAGTGGGCCGGCGCCTTCTGCAGCGGCACCACGCCGGTGCTGACGGGCGCGTTCGAGCTCGTCACCCTCGCCGCGGCCAACGCCGACAACCCGGCCGCGCTCAAGGAGGGCATGCTCAAGCTCCTCGACACCGGCTCGAAGTCGCTCGCCGCCGCCGAGCAGAAGCTCAAGGAGGTCGGCGCACCGGGCCCCGACGCCAAGGCCCTGCACGACGAGCTGGTCAAGATGTTCGGCGACGGTGCCAAGGAGTACGTGACGGTCGCCGAGCAGGTGCGCAAGATCGACGCCAACGCGCCCGACTTCCTGGGCCAGGTCGAGAAGCTCGGCGGTGAGTCGGCCGACCCGACGAGGCTCTCCGAGCAGATCAAGCAGCTCGACGCCGACCCGAAGTACAAGGACGCCATCGCGAAGGCGCCGGAGTGCACCGAGATGCGCCAGAAGCTCGGCAAGCTGATCGGCCAGTGACGACGTTTCGCCTGATGGCGGCCGTGCTGCACGGCCGCCAGCCGCGAATCTCGGCAAGTGCTGGCCGAATTTCGTAATAGCACGGAACTTCTCCGTCTCAATCACCCGAATGGGTACCTTTGGGCGTCCCCTCAGATGCTCTTGGGAGAAACACCGTGAACGCACGTTTGTCGGTAATTGCTGCCTGTGCTGGTGTCGCACTTGCCGTCACCGGCTGCTCGGGCGGCGCCGCGCCGTCCACGCAGACCGCGGCACCGACTACGACCACCACCGCGCCCGCCGCCGACCCCGTCAAGTGGGTCGGCACGTTCTGCGGCGGCACCACGCCGGTGCTCGCAGGCGGGGGCGAGCTCACCTCCATCGTCACTGCCAACGCCGGCAACCCGGCAGCGCTCAAGGAGGGTGTGCTCAAGGTTCTCGACGGCGGCGCGAAGTCGCTGGCCGAGTCCGCGAAGAAGCTCACGGACGTCGGCGCGCCCGCCCCCGAGGCCAAGCCGCTGAACGACGAGCTGGTCAAGTTGTTCAGCGACGGCGCCGCGGAGTCCCAGGCGATCGCCGAGCAGGTGCGCAAGCTCGACGCCACCGCGCCCGACTTCATGGCCCAGATCCAGAAGCTGGGTGCCGCGGCGACCGGTCCGGCGAAGCTCTCCGCCGCGATCGCGAAGCTCGACGCCGACCCGAAGTCGAAGGACGCCCTCGCCAAGGCGCCGGAGTGCGTGGAGATGCGCACGAAGCTCGCCAAGCTCATGGGGCAGTGACGATCTTCGTCTGATCGCGGCCGTGCTCAGCGCGGCCGCGATCGTGAGGAAAATAGCCGGAATGAGGATGCGTCTGCTCGCTGTGCTGACCGGTGTCGTCGTGCTGACCGCCTGCGGTTCCGACGAGGACAAGCCGCTGAGCGACGCGCAGGGCCGCTGGGTGGACACCATCTGCGGCGGCCTGCTGCCCGGCGTCAAGGCGGGCGCGGACCTGCGGGCACAGGACCCGGCCAACCCGGCCGCGGTCAAGACGGCCTACCTCGAGCTCATCACCGCCAACACCACCGCTCTGACGGACGCGGAGAAGAAGCTCAAGGAGCTGGGTCCGCCGTCCGACGAGCTGGAAGACGTGCACGAACGGCTGACCAAGTACGTCGGCGAGTCGGCCAGGTCGTACGCGGCGGCGGAAGCACCCGTCAAGGCGCTCGAGCCGAACGCGCAGTTCTGGGAGAACGCCGAGAAGGCGCTGGCTGACACCTCGCAGGTGACCAAACCGGAAGAGCTGCGCGCGACCTTCGACGCGCTGGAGAAGTCGCCCAAGTACGCGGCGGCGATGGGCGAGTCCACCCCGTGCACCGAGCTGAAGAGCGTCGGCAGGGCATAGCTCGACCGGCGTAGTCACACACGCACCACTGGTCACAGTCGAACGTCTGTTCTACTCTGTGGGCCGTGGTTGGGCAGCTGTCCTTCTTCTCGGCCGAAGCGCGCACGCCGGCCAAGGCGGACCTCGCCGGCTTCCTCTGCGGGCCGGGCCAGGCCGTCAGCTTCGCGCGCGGTACGGCGGCCCGCGTGTACGTCGAGCTCAGGGACGAGTGGCGGCACCGGCCGCTCAAGCAGGCCTGCGACGAGCGCGGGGTCACCTCGGAGCTGTGCGTCAACGAGGAGGGCACGCGGTTCGTCCGCACGCCGTTCCGCACGGATCTCACCCCACTGGCCGCCCGCTGGCTGGACGGATCTGTCAAAAAGGTCCCGGACGACTTCGAGCTGAACGGAGCAGTGCTGCGGGTCTGGGCGCTGGCCGCGGGCAGCTGGATGGAGTCGGCGTACCTGCTCGGTTTGGACCCCAACGCACCGCAGACACACCTGCCGTTGCAAAATGCCCTGCTCGCATCCGGACTTCCGTGCACCCTGGTAGGGGCTCCGGCGTTGCGGGTAACCGGCCGACGACGGCTGGCACGGCTCGCTGAGCTGGTCGGAAGCCCTCCGCACGGGGTGGCGTGCAGCACCTGGCCGGCGGCCTGAGCGGGCGGTCCGGCAAGGTTGTGTCACTCTGTCTCGTCGTACAGGCGTCGCGGATGGTGTGCTTTTCGGCCGACGCTGGGCAACACTGGCGGGCCTGGGAACCGGGTTTGGAAGAGAGCGGGACGGCGAGTGGCTGGATCGACACGGACGAGAAAGAGCAGCGGAGGAGCGGGTAGCACCCGACGACTGGTGATCGTCGAGTCGCCCACGAAGGCGCGCAAGATCGCGTCCTACCTCGGCAGCAACTTCGTCGTGGAGTCCTCCAGGGGACACATCCGGGACCTGCCGCGCGGTGCCGCCGACGTCCCCGCGAAGTTCAAGGGCCAGGCGTGGGCCAGGCTGGGCGTGGACGTCGACCACGACTTCGAGCCCCTCTACGTGGTCTCCGCCGACAAGAAGTCGCTGGTCACCGAGCTCAAGGAAGCGTTGAAGGACGTCGACGAGCTCTACCTCGCGACAGACGGTGACCGCGAGGGCGAGGCCATCGCGTGGCACCTGCTGGAGACGCTCAAGCCCAAGGTCCCGGTCCGCCGGATGGTGTTCCACGAGATCACCGAGTCCGCGATCCAGGCCGCCGCCGCCAACCCGCGCGACCTCGACCAGGACCTGGTCGACGCCCAGGAGACCCGGCGCATCCTCGACCGCCTCTACGGCTACGAGGTCAGCCCGGTGCTGTGGAAGAAGGTCATGCCGAAGCTCTCGGCTGGCCGCGTGCAGTCCGTGGCGACGCGTCTGGTCGTGGAGCGCGAACGCGAGCGCATGAAGTTCGTCAGCGCGAGCTACTGGGACATCTCCGCGCAGATGGACGCCGGTGCCGAGGCCACGCCGCGGCAGTTCGGCGCGCGTCTGGTGGCCGTCGACGGCACCCGGCTCGCCACCGGTCGCGACTTCGGCTCCGACGGCAAGCTCACCGGCAAGGCCGACGTCGTCGTGCTGGACGAGCAGCAGGCCAGGGCCATCGCGGCCGGACTGGAGAACGCGCCGGTCAAGGTCTCCTCGGTCGAGGAGAAGCCGTACAGCCGCAAGCCGTACCCGCCGTTCATGACCTCGACGCTGCAGCAGGAGGCCGGTCGCAAGCTGCGGTTCTCCGCCGACCGCACGATGCGCACGGCGCAGAAGCTGTACGAGAACGGCTACATCACCTACATGCGTACCGACAGCACGACGTTGTCGGAGACCGCGATCAACGCGGCCCGCACGCAGGCGACGGACCTCTACGGCGCGCAGTACGTCTCGCCGCAGCCGCGCCAGTACAACCGCAAGGTCAAGAACGCGCAGGAGGCCCACGAGGCGATCAGGCCGGCGGGAGAGGTCTTCCGCACGCCCGGCCAGGTGGCCGCCGAGCTGGACGCCGACGAGTTCAAGCTCTACGAGATGATCTGGCAGCGCACGATCGCGTCCCAGATGGCCGACGCGCGGGGCAACACGACCAGCGTCCGGATCGTCGGCAGGGCCGCGACGGGCCAGGAGGTCACGTTCGCCGCGTCCGGCCGCACGATCACGTTCGCCGGCTTCCTCAAGGCCTACGTCGAGACCGTCGACGCCGAGGCCGGTGGCGAGTCGGACGACGCGGAGTCGCGCCTGCCACAGCTGGTCAAGGACCAGGCCCTGACGATCGCGGAGCTGTCCGCCGACGGGCACACCACCTCGCCGCCCTCGCGCTTCACCGAGCCGTCGCTGATCAAGACGATGGAGGAGCTCGGCATCGGCCGTCCCTCCACCTACTCGTCGATCATCAGCACCATCCAGGACCGCGGCTACGTGTGGAAGAAGGGCGCAGCGCTGGTCCCGTCGTGGGTGGCGTTCGCCGTGGTCGGCCTGCTCGAGGGCCACTTCGGCCGGCTCGTCGACTACGACTTCACCGCCGCGCTCGAGGACGAGCTGGACGGCATCGCCGCAGGTCGCCAGCAGCGCACCACGTGGCTGTCCGGCTTCTACTTCGGCGGCAGCATCGGCCCGGACGGCTCGATCGGCCGTTCCGGTGGCCTGAAGAAGCTGGTCGGCACGGGTGTCGAGGACATCGACCCGCGCGAGGTCAACTCGATCCCGCTGTTCAGCGACTCCGAGGGCCGCACGGTCGTCGTGCGCGTCGGCCGGTTCGGGCCGTACCTGGAGCGCGAGGTCGACGGTGCCGCCCAGCGCGCGAACCTGCAGGACGACCTGCCGCCGGACGAGCTGACCGCGGAGATCGCCGAGAAGCTGTTCTCGACGCCGCAGGAGGGCCGTTCGCTCGGCACCGACCCGGTCTCGGGCAACGAGATCGTGGCCAAGGAGGGCCGCTTCGGTCCGTACGTGACCGAGGTCCTGCCCGAGCCGGCCGAGAACGGGACGTCGTCGAAGTCCAAGGCGCCGAAGCCGCGCACCGGCTCGCTGTTCAAGTCGATGTCGCTGGACACGGTCACGCTGGACGACGCGCTGAAGCTGCTGTCGCTGCCGCGCGTGGTGGGCAAGGACCCGGAGACGGGCGCCGAGATCACCGCGCAGAACGGCCGCTACGGCCCGTACCTGAAGAAGGGCACGGACTCGCGGTCGCTGACCGACGAGGCGCAGATCTTCACGGTCACGCTGGAAGAGGCCCTGAAGATCTACGCCGAGCCGAAGAAGCGCGGTCGCGCGGCCGCCGCACCGCCGTTGCGCGAGTTGGGCAACGACCCGGTGTCCGGCAAGCCGATGGTGATCAAGGAGGGCCGGTTCGGCCCGTACGTCACCGACGGTGAGACCAACGGGTCGCTGCGCAAGACCGACAGCGTCGAGACGATCACCGACGAGCGCGCGGCCGAACTGCTGGCCGAGAAGCGCGCCAAGGGGCCGGTCAAGAAGAAGGCTCCTGCCAAGAAGCCGGCGGCGAAGAAGCCCGCCGCGCCGAAGAAGGCTCCTGCCAAGTCGAAGAGCTGATGGTCTAGGAGGCGGCGGTGCCGACGAACGAGTTCGGTCCGGACGGGACTCAGGCCCCGCCGCCTCCTCGGCTTTTCCCGGATCCGCTGGCGGGATTGGTGACGGCCGACACCTTCATCGCTCCTCAGTGGACTTCCGGATACTCCGCGTCACGTGTGTCGGTGCCTGTTCCGCCGACGCCGACGGAGGAGATGCGGCAGGCCATCTGGTCCGCGATGGAGCAGGAGCAGCGCCGCCCTCGTGGCCGCCGGCAGCGGGCACCTCAGCACGTGCCGCCGCCGCAGGGGCTGCAGCAGTTCATGCCGGCGCAGCAATTCCCTGCGGCGCAACAACAACAGCCGGCCAAACAGGCGAACGGCGTGGCCGCGTTCATCGGCTGCCTGATCGTGATCGGCTTCTTCGTGCTGGTGCTCGTCAACATCCTCGGCGCGATCTTCAGCAGCTGACGCTGAGAGTCCGGCGTCGTGGGCTGTCAGCTCCGGTTACCCTGATTCCACGGGCTGGGCCGATCAGGGGAGATTGAGATTCAGGACGCGGACACATCAGTGACCGAGGCTGGCCAGGCAGGGTCGGCCCAGTCCAGCGTGTCCACGGTCCACCGGCTGCGCTCGGTGCTGGCGATCAGGCCGTTCCGCCGGCTCTGGCTCGTGACCTATCTGTGCAGTGTCGGTGACTGGCTGTCGCTGCTCGCGTTGACCGGTCTGGTCTCCGAGATGATGAACAGCTACCAGTGGCAGTCGTTCGCGCTGTCGCTGGTCGTGCTCACCCAGTTGCTGCCGGGCATCCTCTTCGCGCCCATCGGCGGCGTGCTCGCGGACAAGTTCGACCGCCGCAAGGTGATGGTGGCCTGCGACGTCCTGCGCGGATCGTTGTTCATCTCGATCGCCCTGATCGGCTCACCGATCTGGCTCTTCGTCGCGAACTTCCTGGTCGGCTGCTGCGCGATGCTGTGGATCCCGGCCAAGGAGTCGGCGGTCCCGAACCTGCTGCGTCGGCCCGACCAGGTCGAGTCGGCGAACCAGCTCGGCCTGGTGATGACCTACGGCATCTCGACGATCAGCGGCTTCGGCCTGTACTCGCTGATCGCCGGCATTCCCTCCTACCTGAACCTGCAGGGCGGGAACCTCGAGTTCAACATCGCGACGATCGCCGTGATCATCAACGGGCTGCTGTACTTCACGTCCGCGATCCTGATCGCGACCAGGCTGCCGGAGCTGTCCGGTCGCGCCACCGCCAAGAAGAAGGAAGTCGAGGCCGACAAGCCCGGCTTCGTGGCGATGTTCCGCGAGGGCATCAAGTTCGCCGCCGCGACGCCGCTGGTCCGCGGCCTGGTGATCGGCATGATCGGGGCGTTCGCCGCGGCCGGTGTCGTGATCGCGACCGCGAAGCTCTACGCGCAGTCGCTGCTGGGCGGTGCCTCGACGTTCGGCCTGCTGTTCGTGGCCGTGTTCGTCGGCCTCGCGCTCGGCATGGCCACCGCACCCAAGCTGGCCCGCCGGCTCGCCTACAACCGCCTCTTCGGCGTGACGATCGTGGGCGCGGGCATCACGCTGGTCCTGGTCGCCCTGGCCCCGCACCTGTGGATCGCGCTGCTGACGGTGGCGCTGGTCGGTGCCTGCGCGGGCGTGGCGTTCCTGACCGGTCTGACGATCGTGGGTTCGCAGGTCGAGGACGAGATGCGCGGCCGCACGGTCGCGCTGATCCAGTCGTTGCTCAAGATCGTGCTGTTCGGCGCCTCCGCCGGTGCCCCACTGCTCGTCGCGCTGCTGCAGAAGCGCGAGGTCAGCGTCTTCGGCCACCCGATGGAGGTCGACGCGACCCGCCCGGTGATGCTCGGCGGTGCGGTGATCGCGATCGTGCTCGGCCTCGTCGCGTACCGGCAGATGGACGACCGGCGCGAGGAACCGGTGCTGTCGTCGCTGTTCGCGGCCATTCGCGGGCGCAGGCAGAACAAGGGCATGCTGATCGCGGTCGAGGGCGACACCCGCGAGGACACGTCGGTGCAGGCCCGGCGCCTGGCTGCCGCGTTGCGCGCAGAGGGGCTCGACGTGCTGCTGGCCGCCGACCCCGAGCACGACGAACGCCGCCTGCGCACGATGCTCTCCTCCGCCGAACTGGCCGGCGTGCGCGCGCAAGCCCTCGTGGCTGCTGCTGTCCGCGCCGATGTCGTCGAACGGCAGGTGCGACCCGCGCTGGACGAGGGTTCCGTCGTGGTGATGGAGCGCTACGTCGACTCGCCGCTGGCGCACTTCACCGCGACCTCGTCGTTGGAGCACCAAGAACTCGAAGGCCTGGTCGACTGGGCCACCGGCAGGCTGCGCCCGGACCTGACGATCCTGCTGGACCGGGCCGTCGCGGACGGCAAGTCGATCGCGCTGGAGCACCACTGGCGGGTGCAGCGGTTGCTGAGCGAGATGGCCGCCGCCGACCCGGACCGCTACGTCGTGGTCGAGGCCGACGGCGACGTGGACGAGGTGGCCGATCGGGTCCGCTCCGCCGTGGTGCCGTTGCTCGCGACCCGCAAGCGCGCGGTCCCCGAAGCCGCGGTCTGACCGCTCGCTGGAAGACTGCAGTCCATGAGCGTGTGGGACGAGGTGGTCGGCCAGCCGGACGCGGTGGCGACCCTGTCTGCGGCTGCCGAGGCCGCTGCCACGATCGTTGCGGGCGGCACTCCCGCTCCCGGCGTGATGACGCACGCCTGGCTCTTCACCGGACCGCCCGGCTCCGGCCGTTCCTCCACTGCGCGTGCCTTCGCCGGCGCCCTGCAGTGCGTGGTGACGGACGACCGGCCCGGCTGCGGGGAGTGCGCCGGCTGCCGGACTTCGTTGCACGGCACCCACGCCGACGTGCGGGTGGTGGCCCCCGAAGGCCTGTCGATCTCGGTCGCCGAGATGCGGTCACTGGTGCAGATCTCGGCCCGCCGTCCCACCTCAGGACGGTGGCAGGTGGTGATCATCGAGGACGCCGACCGGCTGACGGAGGGTGCGGCCAACGCGCTGTTGAAGGCAGTCGAGGAGCCGCCGGAGCGGACCGTGTTCCTGCTCTGCGCGCCTTCTGACCACCCCGACGACGTGTCGGTGACCATCCGGTCGCGTTGCCGGCTGGTGTCGCTGGGTTCGCCTCGCCCGCCGGCCATCGCGTCGGCGCTGGAGACCGTCGACGGCATCCCGCCGGAGATGGCGCAGTGGGCGGCCTCGGTCTGCGGTGGGCACGTCGGCCGGGCGCGGCGGTTGGCCGTCGACGCGGAGGCGCGCGGGCGTCGTGAGGCCGTGCTCCGGATTCCGCTGGGGTTGCGCAAGCCCGCCGATGTCTTCACCTGTGCCGACGAGCTGATCAAGGCCGCCGAGGAGGACGCCACCACCGCCAACGAGGCCCGCAACGAGGCCGAGCGCGAGGCGTTGGAAACCGCGATGGGAGCGGGCGGAACCGGAAAGGGGACCGCTGCCGCCACCCGCGGGGCCAAGGGGGCGTTGAAGGACCTGGAGAAGCGGCAGAAGTCCCGCGCCACGCGGACGCAGCGCGACTCGTTGGACATGGCCCTCGTGGACCTGGCCGGGTTCTACCGGGACGCGTTGGTGACCAAGACCGGGTCCGAGGCCGCGTTGATGCACCCGGACCGAGCTGGGGACTCGCGCACCGCGGCTGCCCAGTGGTCGCAGGAGTCGATCCTGCGGCGGTTGGAGGCGGTGCTGGCGTGCCGCGAGGCGATCGAGGTCAACGTGAAACCGCGGATCGCGATCGAGGCGATGGTCACCACCCTGCACCGGGGCTAGTGGCGCGTCCCGGAGCGTTGGCGAGGTAATCCACGCTCAGCAGGGCGCCTCGCGGCACCGCCCCCGCGCCCCCGTACAACCAGTACGAGGACGCGGGGGCGGCACCACGATGCACCCGTCTGACCGCGAATTCCCCCGGCAACGCTCCGGGCCACACCACTAGACCCAGCCGAGTGCGCCTGACACCTCTTCCGCCGCCTGCACCACCCGCGGCCCGAGCGCGATCAACTCCTGCAGCGAGTGCTCCATCGCGAGCGACGAAGCCGAAAGCCCGCCGATCACCACGCCGGCGTGGTCGCGGATCGCGGCACCCACGCACCGCACCCCGACCTCGTTCTCCTCGTCGTCCAACGCGAAGCCGGACCGCCGCACCCGTGACAGCTGCGCCTTCAGCCGGGACGCCGACGTGATCGTCTGCGGCGTGCGGCCGGGCAGACCGGTGCGCGAGAGGTACGCCTCCAGTTCGGAGGCGGAGAGCGAGGCCAGCACCGCCTTGCCGATCGCGGTCCCGTGCGCAGGCAGGGACATGCCCAGCCGGGACGCCATGCGGTAGGGCTTGTTGGCCTCGATCTTGTCCACGTAGACCAGTTCGTCGCCGAAGAGCACGGCCAGGTGCACCGTGCAGCGGGTGGATTCCTGCAGCGCGCGCAGGAACGGCCGGGCTCGTTCCACCGTGTCCATGGGGCGGAGGACCTTGCCCGCCAGGGCCAGCACCCGCGGGCCCGTCAGGTAACCGTCCGAGCCCGGGGTCGCGAAGCCGCGCTCCACCATCGTCTGGAGCAGGCGGTGGACGGTGGACTTCGGCAGGCCGGTGACCCGTGCGATGTCGGTGATGCGCGTGTGGTCGGCCAGCGCCTCCAGCACGGCGAGCGTCTTCTCGACGGCGGTATCGGTCATCTCGACAGCCAGCCTCCATCGACCACGAGCACGTGTCCGGTCACATAATCGGACGCCGCGGAGGAAAGGAACACCGCTGGGCCGACGAGATCTTCCGGCGTGCCCCAGCGGCCGGCCGGGATGCGGCCCCTGATCGCCGGTTCGCGGTCGGGGTCGGCCCGCAGCGGTGCCGTGTTGTCGGTTTCGATGTAGCCCGGCGCGATGGCGTTGACCTGCACGTTCGACGCCGCCCACTCGTTGGCTAGCAGTTTGGTCAGGCCGGCCAGGGCGTGCTTCGAGGCGGTGTAGGCGGAGACGAGGATGCCGCCCTGAAAGGACAGCAGCGAGGCGATGTTGACGACCTTGCCGCTGCCGTTCGCGATCATCTGCCGGCCGCACAGCTTCGAGATCTCGAACGCCGAGTCGAGGTTCACCGCCATGATCCGCTGCCAGTCGGACAGCGAGACGTCGACGGCGGCGCTGCGGTGGATGGTGCCGGCGTTGTTGACCAGCACGTCGACCCGGTGCTCGGCGAGCACCGGGGCCAGCGCGGGCTCGATCGACGCCGGATCCGACAGGTCGATGGGCACGGTGGCGAGCGCGGGCGCGACGTCGGACAGGTCGCCGCGGCCCACCAGGATCAACTCGGCGCCGGCTTCGTGCAGACCGCGGGCGATGGCTCGGCCGATACCGGTGCGGGCGCCCGTGACCACTGCCGTTTTGCCTTCGAGCGAGAAGTGTTGCACCGACGGACACCTTCCGATCGCGGCGGCGGAGTGACACGATGTGCGCCGACCGACATGGAACTACGTTCCGTGGACTGGAACAAGACCCTCCCGGACACCACGCCGCCGGTGCCGAGAGGCGATGAAAGGCGGCTATTGGTGGACCAGAATTCGACGACGTTCAGTCGCAGAACCCTGCTCGGCGCAGCTGCCGCGGGTTCGGTTGCGGTGGGACTGCCGGGCGAGGCTTCGGCGTCGTCCAACCGGCTCTTCCGCGAGTCACTCGACTACGCGCTCGGCAAGCTGCGCCAGGTCGCGCCGAACGTCACCTCGTTCCCGGAGGAGACGAAGTTCGAGAAGTGGATCTACGTCAACTCCGGTGGCTGGGTCGGTGGTTTCTGGCCGGGCATGCACTGGCTCGCGCACCTGGACAGCGGCGACGAACAGTTCAAGAAGTGGGCGGTGGAGTCGGCGCTGCGGCTGTCCCCGCGGCGCACCGACACGTCGATCCACGACCTCGGCTTCCTCTTCTACCCGTCGTGGGTGACCGCGTACCGGCTCACCGGCGACGTCTCCTGGCGTGATGGCGCCGTGCAGGCCGCGTCGTCGTTGATCCAGCGCTACAACGAGAAGGGCCGCTTCATCAGGGCGTGGGGAGCGCTCGGCACGCCCAACAACGCGGGCCGCGCGATCATGGACACGATGATGAACCTCGACCTGCTGACGTTCGCGTCGGAGCAGACAGGGGACCCCAGGTACGTCGACATCGCGGTCGCGCACTCGTTGACCACGCGCGCCAAGTTCATCCGGCCGGACGGCTCGACGCCGCACGTCTTCGACTTCAACCCGGAGACCGGCGAGGACATCGGCCCGAACACGAACCAGGGCTACAGCCCGACGTCGTGCTGGTCGCGCGGTCAGGCGTGGGGCATCTACGGCTTCACGACCATGTACCGGCGCACGCGCCGACGTGAGTTCCTCGACTCGGCGCGCAAGCTCGCGGACTTCGCGCTGGATGCCCTTACGCCCGACCACATTCCGGTGTGGGACTACCGATCACCGTTGGCGCCCAACGACGTCAAGGACTCGTCGGCGGGCGCCATCATGGCGTGCGGGTTGATCGACCTGGCTCGCGCTTCGGGTCGTGCGTCCTACCACGTGGCTGCGTTGCGGATCCTGGACGCGTTGTGCCGCACGTGTTTGACGACGCGATCCGAACGGCACGAGGCCGTCCTGGCGCGCGGCACCCGCAACCGCCGGATCGAGGTCGGCATCGAGGTCTCCCTGCCCTACGGCGACTACTACCTCATGGAGGCGTTGCTCAGGGTTCTGAAACCTCGGGAGCTGGGACGCGCGATCGGCCTCTGACCGGCAGCGCGGCCACCAGGACCACGCCCGCGAGCAGCAGTCCCGTGCCGGTCCAGAACAGCGGGATCGACTGGTACGCGGCGTTGGTGCGGGCGAGCGGCGGCGCCTTCTGCGCGGGAGGTGCCGCCGGTCCGCCTGGTTCCTGCGTCGCGGTCCCGCAGATCACGCCACCCTGCGGCGCCGCGGCCCGCACGATCTGCTCGCCGAGCGAGATCTGCGCCAGCGCGGTCGGCAGGTTCGGCAGCTTCAGCTTGTCCGTCGGCAGCAGCTGCACGTCGAGCATCCGCGCCGTCGCCCCGAGCTGGAACCCGCTGAACCCGTTGCCGGTGAAGCTCGCCTTCTTCTCGTTGACCCCGGCGATCTGCAGCCTGACGACCACCAGGTCGAGCAGCAGCGGGATGTCCAACGTCGGGTGCGCGGCGTCCAGCGTGCCGAGCTCCTTGCCGTTCTGGCTGACTTTGAGGATCGGCGCGGTGTAGGTGATCTTCGACGTCTTCTCGTCCCCGGTCGCCGTGGCCGTGAGCGTCGGCGGAGTGGCCACGTCGATCTTGATGCCGCCCGCGATCTCCACGCTGACCGCGCGCATGGTCGACGTCGACTGGACCGCCTTGTTCTTGCTGCCGGGCAGGTCGACCAGCTGCACGTTGGAGTTCGCCTCGAACGTGTCCGGAATGCTGAGCAGGCTCTTGGACGGCAGCGGCACCTCGGCCGGCAACGCGCTCAGCAGCTCAAGCCCGGCCAGCGAGGTCCTCGCCGTCGCCAGCGGACTGACGCACGGCCCGAGCTTCTCGTCCCACCGCGCGTGCACGCTGCCGTTGAGCACCCTGAGCTTGCCCAGCGGCGTCTCGGGAATCGGCAGCCCACCGTTCGTCGGCTGCGGGTTGTCCGGAATCGCCGTCTGCACGAGCGTCCCCGGCGTCTGCGGCGACCGCCCGGCCACCGCGAACCCGAACGGGTTGGCCTGCGTGACCACCCGCTCGGTGCTGAGGAACGCCTCGGTGTTGACCTGAGCGCTGGCCAGCCCCAGCCCGAACTCGGTGATCGACTGCTTCGGCAGCTGGTCGCCCAGCCCGGGCAGGATCGTGTTCGTGGGCACCCCCTGCGGCCCGAGCCTCACGACGGTGAGCCCGGTACCGGCATCCCCAACCGCGTGCGCAAGCGGTTGCGGCCCGTTCGGCGCCGACGCGGGCGGCTGGTTCGGGTCGCGCGGGCCGGGCACCGGCGTGGTCGGCGGCTGCGCGAGCGCGGGTGCCGCGACGAGCGCGAGCAGGAACCCGGCCAGCGGCACGGACAACGATCGGCGCATGGACCACTCCTCGGCGGTTAGGAGGTGGTGACATCGGTCACGGTCCGTACAACGAAGCCGACCCCCGTGAGTGACGGGTCTTCGGGTCGGCTATAGTTGTCTCGTCTCGCCGCCTTAGCTCAGTCGGCCAGAGCGGCTCACTCGTAATGAGCAGGTCATCGGTTCGATTCCGATAGGCGGCTCGGTGAGATAAGACCCAGGTCAGGCTTCCTGACCTGGGTCTTTCTGTATCCGCAAGCGTTCGAACCAGATCGCGATCGAGCGCTTGTAGCCCTCTGGCATGTGCAAGCCCGGCACCTCGTCCTCGGCGAACAACCCGGCTTCCTTGTGTTCGTCGGAATGCACCGGCTCGCTGTCGCCGTACGAGTGGCACCCGTAGGTCACGATGAACACGCTCTTATCGGCAGCGCTGATGTAGTACATCCACGCGTCGAGGATCGGCCCTGTGGTCGCCTCCCACTGCGTCTCCTCGGTGATCTCGCGGGCAACGCACTCCTCCGGGGTTTCTCCGGGCTCGATGCGGCCACCTGGCAGCTCCCACTCCTCGCGCTCGTTCTTCAGCAGCAAGACCTTGCCGTCGCGGATCACCACGCCCTTGATCGAGACGGGGTATGTGGTCGCCATCCGTCAGATCCTGCCGAACAACGTCACCCGCAGGTCGTGAGGGCGTGCTCCAGCGCCGAACGTTCGGCCGGCGCCACGCTCAGCCCGTACGCCGCCTTGACCGTCACGTAGATGCGTCCGTACGAGCACGCGTACGAAGCGTTGGGCGGCATCCACTCGTCGGGCGTCTTGTCGCCCTTCGACTGGTTGATCTTGCCGGACACCGCCACGAGGTTGCGCAGGTCGTTGGCTGCCTGAACCCGTTGCTCCGGGGGCCACGCGGCGGCACCGCTGCGCCACATCTCGGCCAGTGGCACCACGTGGTCGATCTGGATCTTCGACACGCCGGTCACGCGCGAGCCGGTGTACGGGTCGTCGAGCGTGCCGGACTGCACGCCGCACCGGCCGGGTTTGCGTTGCACGTCGGCGAGGTCGCGGGCGAGGACCTGGCTGCGTTGGTCGCAGCCGTCGCCGTCGGTGTCGAGCCACGGCTGACCGAACACGCACGCCCCGCCAGAGCAGTCGCGGGAGTAGCCGTCCAGACGGCCCGGTGCGCGCAGTGGCAATGCTGCGAGAGAGGTGCGCGCTGCAGTGGCGTCGAGGGTGCCGGTGGGCACTCGGTCCACTTGTGGTGAAGGTGAGAGGGGTAGAGCGGAACAGCCGGTCAGCAGGATGATCAGCAGTAACCACCGCATGGAAGGGGCATACCCGCTACACAGGACGGGGAAGGCCGCTCAACGGCGTAACTCTGGGGGACAGATGTCTGAAGTCAACGCACTTGCCGACCGACTCTTCGACACCATCCTCGACCGCTATCCGGTCGACGCCACCTTGATGGGGTTCGACCTGGACCACGAGTCGCTCGTGGACCACAGCGAGGAGGCCGACCAGCAGTACGCAGTCAGGTTGTGGGCCATCGGTGACGCCGCCGAACGGCTGGAGCCCGCGAACCTCTCCGAGCGCATCACCCTGGGGATCGTCGACCACGAGGTGCGCACGCAGCTGGACGAAATCAACGGTCGCCAGATCGAGTTCGGCATCAGCGCCAACATCCGCACGACGGTTCCCGGCACGCTGGCGTTTCTGCCGCGGCTGCCCGTCGACACGGACGAGCGCAAAGCCGGTTATCTGGAACGGCTGCGCAGGATCGACGGGTTCTTCGCGACCATGATCGAGCGCCACCGCACCGGGTTCGCGAACGGCCGCACACCGGTGAAACACCTGGTGGAGCAGGCCATCGAGCTGTTGAACGGCCACTTGGAGAACCTCGGCGCGTTCGACGTCGTGGCCGGCGCGAGCGAGGTGATCGAGGAGAAGCTCAAGCCCGCCATCGAGAACTACCGCGACTTCCTCCAAGAAGAAGCCCTGCCGAGAGGACGCGACAGCGAGCATCCCGGCCTCTGCTGGCTGCCCGAAGGAGACACGTTGTACCGCAAAGCAATTCGCGCGTACACGACCGAAGATCTCGACCCGGAAGAGCTGCACGCCATCGGCCTGAAGCTCATCGGGGACCTCAAGCGCGAGTTCGCCCAGTACGGCGACGACGTGTTCGACCGCATCCGCACCGAACCTGAGTTCCGGCACCGCACCGCCGAGGAGATGATGGAGGCCGCCCGCACGGCCGTTGCGAAGGCCGAAGCCGCTGCGTCCCAATGGTTCCGCACGGTGCCGAGCCAGAAGTGCGCCATCGAGGAGACGCCGCCTGCCGTGCCCGCGCACGTGCCGCCGCACTACCTGGCGGCCGCCGAGGACGGCAGTCGGCCCGGCACCTACTACGTCAACACCAAGGAACCGCAGAACCGCCTGAGGATCGAGGACGAGGCGACGGCGTACCACGAGGCCGTGCCCGGTCATCACTTCGAGAACAGCAAGGCGGCGCTGCTCGAGGACCTGCCCGTGATCCGCCGCAAGACCCCGATCAGCGTGTTCGGTGAGGGCTGGGCGTTGTACTGCGAACGTCTCGCGGACGAGATGGGCCTGTACAGCAGCGACGAGTCGAGGCTTGGCATGCTCACGTTGGACGCCATGCGCGCGGGACGCCTCGTCGTCGACACCGGCTTGCACGCCAAGGGGTGGGGCCGACAGCAGGCCGTCGACTTCCTCGTCGGGAACACCCCGATGGCGCTGATGCAGATCGAGTCCGAAGTGGACCGCTACCTCGGCGAGCCGGGGCAGGCGCTGGCGTACATGGTGGGGCGTTTGAAGTTCCAGGAGCTGCGGGAGAAGGCCACCCGGCAGGGCAAGGACGTCCGCGACTTCCACGAGGTCGTGCTCAGCCAGGGCAGGCTCACGCTGGCGCTGCTCGAAGAGGTCGTCGACGAGTGGCTCGCCGATGCGTGACCTCGGCGACCGGCTGTTCGACCTGACGCTGGAGCACCGCACGATGCGGGCGACCCTGATGGGCCTGCGCGACGACGGCGCGTTGCAGGACTACAGCGAAGAGGCGGAGCAAGGCTTTCTGCAGCGCTACCAGGACATCAAGAGCGAAGCGGAACGGCGAACGCCGGAAACGGAGGACGACCGCATCGTCCAGGGCCTCGTCCTGCACCTGGCCCGAGCGGAGTCCGACACCATCGAGTCGAGGGCGGTCGAGTTCGGCGTGAGCGGCTACCTCTCGGCCCCCGTGCCCGAGCTGCTCTACTTCCTGCCCCAGCTGAAGAGCCACCACGCCGTGCCGCGGTTCCTCGCGACAGTGGCCGAACGGCACCGCGCTGGCATCGCGGCAGGCCTGACACCAGTGCGCCACCTCGTCGAGCAGGCGATCGCCCTCGTGGACCGCTACGACGTGCCGGGACTGCAGCACTACCGCGACGTGCTGCGCAACGACGTGCTGCCACACGGCAGGGACACCGAGCACGTCGGCCTGTGCTGGCTGCCCGACGGCGAAGCGTTGTACCGCAAGGCGATCCGCACGCACACGACACTGGAGCTCGATCCGCACGAGCTGCACGCCACCGGCCAGGAACTCCTCGAAAACCTCAAGGGCGAGCTCGGCGGGCACCGAAGCCGCGCGTACACCAGCGCCGAGGAGATGATCCAGGACGCCAAAGCAGCCGTGCGCAGGGCTGAAGCCGTTGCACCGCAATGGTTCCGAACCATCCCGAACGAGCCGTGCGCGATCACCGCGATGCCACCGTCGGTACCGGCGAGCACGCCACCGCACTACGTGGCCGCCGCGCTGGACGGCAGCCGTCCCGGCACGTACTTCGTCAACACCAGAGCCGGGCTGCGCGGCATCGCGGAGGCGACGGCGTTCCACGAGGCCGTGCCCGGCCACCACTTCGAGGCGGAGAAGCTCGCGTTGCGGACGGACCTGCCACTGCTCCGGCGCAAGGCCCGGATCACCGCGTTCAACGAGGGCTGGGCGCTCTACGCGGAACGCCTCGCCGACGAGATGGGCCTCTACCGCACCGAAGAGGCCCGGCTCGGCATGCTCACCAACGACGCCAAACGTGCCGGTCGGCTCGTCGCCGACACCGGCCTGCACGCCAAGGGCTGGAGCCGGCGGCAGGCCGTTGACTACCTGCTCGACAACACACCGATGCCACGAGACCTGGCGGAGGGCGAGGTCGACCGCTACGTCGCTCAACCGGGCCAGGCTCTCGCGTACATGGTGGGGCGCCTGAAGTTCGACGAGCTGCGCAGCAGAGCCGAACGAGCGTTAGGAACGGCGTTCGACGTCCGCGACTTCCACGAGGTCGTGCTCGGCCACGGCCGGCTCACCCTCGGGCTGCTCGACGACGTGGTCACCGCGTGGATCGCCGAGCACTGACCGCATCCGATCCACATCCAGCATGCCCTCCCACCGCGACACGACGAACGTCGCCACGCAGTTGCCCAGCAGGTTCGTGAAGACGCGCATCGAGTCCATGATCCGGTCCGCGCCGAGCAGCAGTGCGACCGCCGCGGCCGGGATCGAGCCGACCGCGGCGACCGTCGCCGACAGCGCCAGGAACGCCGAGCCCGGCACTCCGGCCATGCCCTTGGAGGTCAGCACGAGCACCAGCACGATCGTCAGCTGGTCGCCGAGGTCCAGCGGCACGTTCAACGCCTGGGCGAGGAACACCGTGGCCAGCGACAGGTAGATGGAGGCACCGTCCAGGTTGAACGAGTACCCGGTCGGCAGCACGAGGCCGACCGACGTGGGCGCGCACCCGGCACGCTGCAGCTTCACCATCATCCGCGGCAGCACGGCCTCCGACGACGCGGTGCCGAGTGCCAGCAGGAACTCCTCCTTCGCGTACCTGATGAACTGCAGGATGTTCACCCGCGCGAACGCCCACGCGATCACGCCGAGCACCACGCAGAACAGCAGTGCCGCGCCGTAAGAAGCCAGGATCAGCCACAGGTACGTGCGCAACGAGCCCAGCCCGTACTGCCCGACCAGGAACGCCATCGCGCCGAACGCACCGAGCGGCGCCAGCTTCATCACGTAGCCCAGCACGGTGAAGAACGCCAGGTTGACGCGTTCCAGGAGGTCCACCACGGGCTTCACGCGGTCGCCGAGCTGGGCCAGCGCGCAGCCGAACAGCACCGCGAACAACAGCACCTGAAGCAACGCGTTGCGTGCCAACGCGTCCACCACACTGGAAGGAATGAGATCCAGGAGGAACTGCACGACACCGGGGAGGTGACCGCCCTGCGTCTTCGCCTCGACGGCGGAGGCGTCCAAGGTGGACGGGTCGACGTTCATGCCGTCGCCAGGTCGCACGACGTTGCCGGCCAGCAGGCCCAACGCGAGCGCGGCCGTCGACACCACCTCGAAGTAGATCAGCGCCTTCACGCCGATCCGGCCGACCGCGCGCAGGTCACCGACCTTCGCGATGCCCGTCACCACGACGCAGAAGATCAGCGGCGCGATCACCATCTTGATCAGCTTGATGAAGCCGTCCCCGATCGGCTTCAGGTCGGCACCGAAGGCCCGGAAGAAGTGGCCCACGAGCACGCCGGCGACGACAGCGACGAGAAGCTGTAGAAAGAGGGATCGAGTTTTCACATCCCGGAAGCTAAATCTCATTTATGAGCGATGGAGTGCCCTGAGTGTTACGCCTGCGCTATCCGGCGAGTGACAGACTGCCGCGCATGAAGCCAGTCGCGGTGGCTGCCGCCCTGCTCCTGCTCGTCGCCTCCTGCAGCACGAGCGAACCCGAGGGGCCGCCGGTCGAGTTGCCGCCCGTCGGTGGCAAGTTCGACTACCAGATCGGCGGCGTCTACCAGCCGGACGCGCGGGTCAAGATCGTTGTGCGGGACCGCGGCAAGCTCCCCGTCGGCGACCGCTACAACGTCTGCTACCTCAACGCACTGCAGACGCAGCCGGACCCGATGGACGGCAGCCTGAGCTGGTGGAAGCAGAACCACGGCGACCTGCTGGTCAAGAAGCCGGACGGCGAGCCGGTGATCGACCCGGAGTGGGACGAGGGCATCCTCGACATCTCCACCGCCGACAAGCGGAAGAAGATCCTCGAGATCCAGAAGAAGTGGATCGAGGGCTGCAAGACGTCGCGCTACCAGGCCATCGAGGCCGACAACCTCGACTCGCACATGCGCGCCGGCGGGGCGTTCGACATCAACGCCACCAAGGAGTTCATGAAGGCGTTCGTGAAGCACGCCCACGGGAAGGGCCTCGCGGTCGCACAGAAGAACGGCGGCGAACTGGGCGACTCCGGCAAGAAGTACATCGGCTTCGACTTCGCGATCACCGAGGACTGCCAGGCCAACGACGAGTGCAAGCCGTACGCGGAGGCGTTCGGCGACAACCACTTCCAGATCGAGTACACCGAGGAGGCGTTCCAGAAGTCGTGCGCCGATCGCGGCGGCAAGGGGTCGATCATCCGCCGCGACCGGAACGTGGTGCCGTACGGGCACTCCGACTACGTCTACGAGGTCTGCCCGGCGAGCTGATTCAGGAACGCCTGCCACTTCTCGGCCTGACCGGTCGCGTCACCGAAGAGGTGGTGGCCGACGGCGTTCGTGCCGTGGAAGCGGTAGAGGCCGTCGTCGCCGCGCACACCGAGGAAGTTGTGCAGGTCGTGCTCGACCACGTAGTCGACGACGCCGGTGATGCCGAACGGCTCGAGGGCGACCTCGTCGCCGACCCGCGCACCCGCGGGCACGCCGAGCGCGTCCAGCAGTGCCGGCCAGCTCTTCTCGCCTTCGGGCCACTGCGCGAACACGTACGTGCCGGGACGGCCGGCGAAGTACCGCACGTACTGGGCCATCGTGAACAGGTACATGTCCCAGCCCTTCGACTGCTGGTCGACGAACTCGTCGCCCCAGCCGTCGCCGAGGATGCCGCTGTGCACGAACCGCAGCACCGTCGAGCCCTGCTCACGGCCCTCGATCAGGTACTCCATCGCGTGGAACGTGCCGTCCTCGCCCTTGTCGCTCTCGTACGCGAGGTGCTTGCCGGGCTCCCACGCGGTGATCGTCGAGGCTTCCTGGAAGAAGCCCATGTCGAGCGACATGCGGCCGCCGAGGCGTCCGTCGACCGTGTGCGGGCCCATGAACCACGAGTCGATGCCGGGCCCGGTCGCGATGGCGTCCCAGACCTGCTCCGGGCTTCCCTCGACCTCGACTTCCTTCTTGATCTCGAACTCGTGGGTCACGACTCTTCCTCCTTGGCAACGACGCTGGGGTGAAGGGCGACGACGACTCGGTGCGCACGCCCTCCTTCGGCCTGTTCGTCGTGGTACTTGGCGACGAGCTGCGTCACGCACGACCCGAGCTCCTCGGCGAACGCCGCGCGGTCGGCCGCCGTGGCGAACCGGACCTCGCCGTCCAACGCGAACGTCGCGAGCCGCTTCTTGGCCCTGGTCGCTCCCGTGATCAACGTGCCGACGTCGCGCACCAGCCTGGCCGAGACCGCCAGCAGCCACCGCGCGGACAGCCGATCGGGTGAACGCGCCGGGTCTGGCTGCACGGCCGCGAGCGCCGTCGGCGAGATGACGTACGACGCCGCGGTCGCCTGCAACAGGCGCTCGTTCACGTTGCCCTTGCGCCGTTCCTCGACGAGCTCCACCAGGCCGTGCTGCTCCAGCGTGCGCAGGTGGTAGTTCACCTTCTGCCTCGGCAGACCGACCTTCGCGGCGAGCATCGTCGCCGATCCCGGCTCTGCCAGCTCCGCGAGCAGCCGCGCTCGCACGGGGTCCAGCGACACCTCGGCCGCTGCCGGATCCTCGATCACCGCCACTTCGAACATGGCTCCACCGTCGCACCGAAAACAAAATTAGTCAAGAACTGAGTTGCTGTCGGTGACTTTGCTCCACCTGGGTGGCTTTGGACCCGGTACCGTAAGCGGTGTCTCGATTGGTCGTTGCTTGTTCGCAACCCTTGAGGAGACACATGATCACGATGTTGGTCCTGACCCTGCTGGCCCTGCCGTTCGCGCTGACCGCTGCCAACGTGGGCAGACGCAGGTGGATTCGCAAGAGGGGCGTCGCCAGGGTGTGCGCCGAGCTCGACGCGTTCCACGCCGAGCTGGCACGGCAGGGCCTCAGTCACTTCTCCGGCCGCTGAAACACGTTCTTCGACGGTGAGAGCCGTGTGACCACGTCGCCGTACCGGTCCAGCAGCGCGGCCGTGACCGTGTCGGCCGGCCCGACGACGGCGAACTCGGCCAGCACGTCGTCGTTGATCAGCTCGCTCATCTCCGCCCACTGCTGCCGCCGGGACATCCGGTGCAGCTCCTCGTGCAGCGCGCCCCAGCCGTGCAGGTCCAGCACCGGCTTGTACGCGGGCGTCGACCCGTAGAACGCGATCTGCCGCTTGACGTCGGCGATCTCCTCGTCCGTCGAAGCGGTGAACACCGGCCCGCTGATCTCGAAGCCCACCAACGTCTTGCCTGCCTTCGCCCGGCCGCGTTCGAGCGCGGGCAGCGTCACCTCGCGCAGGTACCGCTCGGTCGTGAAGTTGTGGCACAGGAAGCCGTCCGCGACCTCGCCGGCCACCTCGGTCATCAGCTCGCCGACGCCCGCGAGGTAGATCGGCGCGGTGCCGTGCGGGTTCGGGCCGGGGTCGAAGAACGGGGTCATCAGCGTGTGCTTGTAGAACTCGCCGCGGAACGCCAGCCGTTCGCCGGTCGCCCACGCGTGCCAGATCGCCCGGATCGCCAGCACGAACTCCCGCATGCGGGCCGCGGGCCTGCTCCACGGCATCGAGAACCGCTTGGTGATGTGCGCTTCGATCTGCGAGCCGAGCCCGAGGTTGAACCGGCCGCCGGACAGCAGCTGCAGGTCGTTCGCCGTGGTCGCGATGGTCATCGGGTTGCGCGCGAACGCCACCGCGATCGCCGTGCCGAGTTCGATCCGCTCGGTCGCAGCGGCGGCCCCGCTCAGTGCGAGGAACGGGTCGTGCTTGGTCTCGGCGAGCCAGAACCCGTCGTAGCCCCGGTCCTCCGCCCGCTTCGCGATGTCCCCGACGTTGCCGGGCGTGTAGTCGACGGCACTCCTGTCCAGCTTCATGCCGATGAGGTTAGAAAACTCTCCAGCAGCGCGTTGAACTCCGGAGCGTCCTGCACCAGGTGGCCGCGTCCTGGGCAGACGGCCCGGCGGGCGCCGGTCTCGCGGGCGATCGTGTCGCAGATGATCTCGTTGGCCTCGCTGTGGCCGCCGGAGACGACCAGGACCGGGAACCCCGCCTCGCGCAACGCGGCCAGCGGCGGCTCCGCCTCGTCCGGCGGGCGTCCGCCGAGCAGCTGCCGCATGCCCTCGACCAGCGTCTCGTGCGGCTGGTCCGGTACCTCGATCGGGACGCCCGCGATCGGGAAGAACCGCTGCAACGCCGCAACCGGCTCCAGGTCCGACGAGATCAACGCACGAACGGCGGTCCCGTACTCGTCGACGGCCGGCACGCCGCCGGCCACCCCGGTCGACGGCGGTTCGAGGATCGTCAACGACCGCACGTGCTCCGGTCGCAGGGCCGCGGCGTACATCGAGACGATCGCGCCGTAGGACAGCCCGACGAGATGGCTCGGCTCGTCCAGCAGCTGGTCGGCGACGAGCGCGGCCTCCGGTTCGAAGTCCTGCCGCGCGGGTGGCGACTGCCCGTGGCCGGGCCGGTCCGGTGCGAGCAGGGTCCACCGCGCGGTGAGCGGTCGCTGAGCGCGCCAGGTCTCCCGGCCCCCGAGCACACCGCCGTGCACCAGCACCACGCGCGGACCTCGGCCCCACTGGTGGACGTGCAGTCGCATCGTCCGAGCGTATGGGCTAGCGGTAGGTGTACCGGGACTCGCAGGCGATTCCGTTCCGGTTCTGGTCGAGCTCGACGCGGTAACCCGGCTGACCCCAGTAGATCGGAGCCACGCCGGCGCGCCGGGCGTCCTCGCAGGTCGCGTAGAAGACGGGCTTCGGCTTGGGAGTGGTGGTCGGCTTGGGCGGTGTGGTCGGCTTCGGCGCGGGCGGAGGTGGCGGCGGCGGGGGAGTCGGCGTCTCGGTGGTGTCCTTGCCGGCGCACGGCGCGCCCCACAACCCCATCGGAACCCGCTGCGCGGCCCCTTCGGCTTCGCGCTGCGCCGGCGTCGGGCTGCCCGCGGTGCGACCGGCACCGTTGCCCAGGGCGAGCAACGCGTAGTCGGTGCCGTCCGCGAGGCTCAGCGCGCCCGTGGTCCGGTCGTAGCGCACCTGCTGTTTCAGCAGCATGGCGTTGGCGAAGGCGGTCGCCGCCGCTGCCCAGCACGGACCCGGCTGGGCGAGGCCTGCCACCTCCGCCTTCGAGCCGTCGGACAGCATCACGACACGACCGTCCACGACCGACGCCACCGTGATGCCCAGCTGGGCCGGCGGCACGGTGGCGGTCGTCGACACCACCGGCACGTCCTCGACCGGCTTCTCCACGGCAACGGGAGTCGACTGCTGCACCTGCGCCGAACACCCGGTGGTGAGCGCAACCAGCAGGACTCCGCAGCCCACAGTTCTCCACCCCGACATGAACCCGAATGGTGCTCTGTCTGCGCAGAGTGGCCAAGGTTACGTATTTGACCAGGATCGGTTCACGGGGAGACCGAACTGAAATACGGAGATGCCCAGTTCAGCGCGCGGGCTTCAGCGTCCAGACGACGGTCATCTCGCAAGTGGTCACGCCGGCGGCATCGGTGATCATGATATTCACCGGGAACTCGGGGCGCGTCCCGGCCTCCAGTTCGGCGAGCACCTCGTCGGCGGGCCTGCCCAGCACGGCCTCCGCGCGGACGACGCCCATCGCGATCTTCTTGTAGGCGATCTCCGCGCGGACGGCGAGCGGAGTGGCCTTGCCGAGGTGCGCGGCGAACGCGGCCATCACGACGGCGCCGGACGCGCTCTCGGCGAGGCCGAACATCATCGCGGCGTGCGGCCCGCCGATGTGGTTGTGCAGGTCCGGGTTGTCCGGCAGCACCGCCACGATGCGGCTGGGGGAGACCTCCTCGAACTCGATGCCGGTGGTCTTCACGTACGGCACGGCCTGCTTCATGGCATCGGCGACGAACGACACGTCTTGGCTCATGAGACGGATGCTACCGGCGAGTAACCCACTGGGCTACCCGTCGGTAACCACCACTCGCCGTGCCTCTACCGCTCCGCTCTGGAGTGAGACTCGGAACTCACTTGCAAACCGGCGGACCGAGATGGATGCTTGTAGCGAGCAACTAGTTGGGTGATACAAGCAATGAGGTGTGTGATGGTCGAACCGGGGAGGTGCCACGTCGATCCCGGGCACGAGCGCGCCGATCGCGTGAGCATGGCGATGGTGCGCCTCAACAAGATGCACGCCCAGCTCACCCATCAGATGGCCAAGCAGGGCATCGACAAGTCGGCGTTCATCCTCCTGGCGACCCTGGCCGGCCTCGGCGAGTGCCGGTCCAGCGCGCTCGCGGAGGCGGTGTTCTCCGACCCGTCCACGGTCAGCAGGCAGGTCGCCGCGCTGGTGAAGGACGGGCTCGTGGAGCGACGGGCTGATCCGGCCGACGGGCGGGCCAGCGTGCTCGCCGTGACCGAGTCGGGACGAGGGCTGCTCGCCGAGCGGAGCCGCATGCGCATCGAGGCGTTCGAGCGGCTGTTCGCGGACTGGTCAGAAGAGGACTACCAGGCCTTCACGGAGCTGTTCGAGCGCTTCGTCCAGGACTACGAACGCACGATTCCGGCGCTCATGACCGAACGCGGGCTGGGGATCCGCGCAGGAGGGGAAAAGTAGAGATGTCATCGACAACCGAGGCGACACCCACACCAGGCGTGTCCCTGACGCACCGGCAGATCATGACGGTGCTGTCCGGCCTGCTGCTGGGCATGTTCCTCGCGGCGCTGGACCAGATGATCGTCGCCAGCGCCATGAAGACCATCGCGGACCAGCTGCACGGCCAGACGCTGCAGGCGTGGGCGACCACCGCTTACCTGATCACCGCGACCATCACGACCCCGTTGTACGGCAAGCTTTCCGACATCTACGGGCGCAAGCCGATGTACCTCGCGGCGATCTCGTTGTTCCTCGTGGGCTCGCTGCTCTCCGGCATCGCGACGTCGATGTACGAGCTGGCCGCGTTCCGCGCGGTGCAGGGGCTCGGCGCCGGCGGTCTGATGTCGCTGGCGTTCGCGATCATGGCGGACATCATCTCGCCGCGTGAGCGCAACAAGTACTCGGCGTACTTCATGGCGGTGTTCGGTTCGGCGAGCGTGCTCGGGCCGGTCATCGGCGGTGTGTTCGCGGGCCTCCCCTCGTTCCTCGGGGTCACCGGCTGGCGCTGGGTGTTCCTCGTGAACGTGCCGATCGCGCTGCTCGCGCTGTTCGTCGTCGGCCGCGTCCTGAACATCCCGCACAACCGGGTCGACCACCGCATCGACTACTTCGGCGCGCTGACGCTGACCGTCGGCCTGGTGCCGCTGCTGATCGTGGCCGAGCAGGGCCGCGAGTGGGGCTGGGCGTCCGGCACGTCGATCGCCATGTACGTGACCGGTGTGCTCGGTCTGCTGGCGTTCGTGTGGGTCGAGAGCCGCATGGGCGACGAGGCGCTGCTGCCGATGCGGATGTTCCGCAACCACACGTTCGCGCTGGGCAACTCGATCAACTTCGTGCTCGGCATCGGCATGTTCGGCGGCATGGTCTCCATCCCGCTGTACCTGCAGATCGTGAAGGGCGTCTCGCCGACGGTCTCCGGTCTGATGCTGCTGCCGATGACGTTCGGCATCATGACGGCCACGGCGATCGCGGGCCGGATCACGTCGAACACCGGGCGCTACAAGATCTTCCCGATCATCGGCGCCGGACTGATGTCGATCGCGTTGTTCCTGTTCAGCACCATCGGCACGGACACGCCGAACTGGCTGACCATGATCTACATGTTCGTCATGGGCGCCGGGCTGGGCCAGTGCATGCAGACGCTGCTGCTGGCGATCCAGAACGACGCCGAACCGCGGGACATGGGTGTGGCGACCGCTTCGGCGACGTTCTTCCGCCAGATCGGTGGCACGGTCGGCACCGCGGTGTTCCTGTCGATCCTGTTCAGCACGGTCGGCGACAAGATCGCCGAGGGCCTCAAGGCCGCCGGGCAGACCGACGCGTTCCGGGCCGCGCTGGCCCAGAACCCGGAGTTCGCCAAGACGCTGCAGGCCGGTGGCGGGTCCGGAGTGGACATCAACAACACCGAGTTCCTCAACCACCTCGACCCGGTGCTGGCCAAGCCGTTCCTCGACGGCTTCTCCGGTGCGATCGACACGGTCTTCATGACCGGCGGGATCGTGATGGTGGCGGCGTTCGTCCTCGTGTGGTTCCTGCGCGAGAAGCCGCTCTCCACCAGGTCGGGCCTGGAACGAGTCGCGGACGCCGAGGCGCTCGCGGTCTGAGACGGGCAACAAAAAAGGGGCCGCTGCGTGCGGCCCCTTTTTGGCGTGCTCAGTGGTGAACTTCGCCGTTCGCCTCGGCGTCCTTGAGACGCTGGTAGGAGCGGACGATCTCGGCCTCGGCCTCGGTGCGGCCGACCCAGGTCGCGCCCTCGACGCTCTTGCCGGGCTCGAGGTCCTTGTAGACCTCGAAGAAGTGCTGGATCTCCAGGCGGTCGAACTCCGCCAGGTGGTGGATGTCGCGCAGGTGCTCGTGGCGCGGGTCGTAGGCGGGGACGCACAGAACCTTGTCGTCGCCGCCCTTCTCGTCGGTCATGCGGAACATGCCGATGGCACGCGCCGCGATCAGGCAGCCCGGGAACGTCGGCTCCTGGACGAGAACGAGGGCGTCCAGCGGGTCGCCGTCCTCACCCAGGGTGTTCTCGATGAACCCGTAGTCGGCCGGGTACTGCGTCGACGTGAACAACGTGCGGTCGAGGCGGATGCGACCAGACTTGTGGTCCACCTCGTACTTGTTGCGCACGCCCTTGGGGATCTCGATCAGGACGTCGAACTCCACTGGTCCTCGCTCATGTAGCCCATTCGTGACGCCACTAGTGTGGACCACGACGCCCTGTCAACCCTCATCGGAGTGGCGGCTTGAGGGTGTGAGATTGCCCGTACAGAGCTGACGGAGGCCCTCTTGCCGGACGAGCCCCAGTGGCCGACCGACGATGACGACGCGGATCTGAACGAGCCGCTCGCCGAGCCAACGGTGCAGGTCAGCCGCCCGTCACTCGATCAGCCGACCATGCGGTTCCCGGTCGCGGCGGTGCTGAAGCCACCGTCCACTCCGGAAGCGCCGCGCTCGTCCCCGGTTCGTTCCGCTCCGAACGGTGCCGCAGCCGCGGCGGGCGGCACGACTGTGCCTTTGAACGGTTCCGGCGGTCTTCCGGCGTCTCCCGGTGGATCTTCGGGTGGGAAGTCTCACGGGCAGGTTGGGCCGGACGGTGGCCAACCTGCGGAGCCGCCGCGTGCGGCGCCGGTGCGGATCACGCCGGGCGACCACGGCAAGCCCGCGCCGGTGGTCGAGCCGAAGAACGACCAGACCCGCGTGGTGCCGAAGCCCGAGCAGAAGACGACGGAGCTGTCCGTTCCGCCCGGCAAGACGGCGCGGGTCGACCAGTTGTCGGAGAAGTCGTGGTTCGACCAGCCGGTCAGAACCGAGGCACCGGCCCCGCGACCGCAACCGCCTCGCGTCGAGCCGGTACTGCCGCCACCCCCGCCGCCACCGCCTCCTCCGGCACCCAAGGAAGAGCCGGTTCGCGAGACGCTCCCCGTCTCCGGTTACGACGAAGAGCCGCAAGACCGGCTGACCGGCTCCGACGAGCCGAAGAAGGGTCGCAAGCCGCTCGCGGTCGTCCTCGGTCTGCTGGTCGTCGCGGCACTCGCCGGCGCCAGCATCTACGCGGTCAACGAGTTCGGCGGACCGGCGGCGATCCAGACCAAGCCCCCTGCCGCGCCCGCCAACGTCCAGCCGCTGGTCAAGGCGGCGACGGCAGGTGCGCCGGCGGCGACTGCGGCCGGTGTGCGGGCCGCGCTCGCCGGTCCCGCGGGCAACTCCGCGCTCGGCACCCTGAACGGCACGGTCGTCGACCCGGCCAGCGGCGCCGTGCTCTGGCAGCAGGGCGACACCACGCCGTCGACCCCGGCGTCGAGCCTCAAGATCCTCACGGCCGCAGCGGCACTGCTCAGCCTGGAGAAGACCGACCAGCTGTCCACCAAGGTCGTCCAGGGCGCGGAGCCCGGCACCGTGGTGATCGTCGGCGGTGGCGACCCGACGATCTCCGGCACGCCCGGCAGCTCCGTCTACCCCGGTGCGGCCACCCTCGACGACCTGGTCAACCAGGTGAAGCAGAAGGGCGTGGTCACCAAGGTCCAGTTCGACCTCAGCCGGTACGCGGGCGAGGCGCTCGGCCCGCAGTGGGAGAGCGCGGACATCGCCGGCGGCTCGGTGGCGCCGATCGTGCCGTTCATGATCGACGGCGGCCGGTTCGACCCGAAGAAGGACGTCTCGGCGCGCACCGGCAGCCCGGCCCAGTCGGCGGCGGACGCGTTCGCGCAGCGCATCGGGGCTCCCGGCGCGACCATCGGCACGGCTCCGCCCGGCGCGCAGGTGCTCGGCGAGATCAAGTCGGCGCCGATCGAGCAGCTCGTCGACAACATGATGCAGATCTCGGACAACGTCCTCACCGAGGCGATCGCCCGCGAGATCGCGATCAAGTCGGGCAACGAGCCGTCGTTCACGGGCGGGGTCAAGGCCGTCCGGGACGTCCTGACCAAGAACGGGTTCGACCTCACCGGGGCGAACTTCGTCGACGGCAGCGGGCTTTCCGCCACGAACAAGCTCCCCGCCAAGCTGCTCACCGACGTGCTGACGACCGCGGCCAAGCCCACGCTGGACGACCCGCGCACGGCGAAGCTGCGGCCGTTGCTGACGGCACTGCCGGTGGCGGGCGGCAGCGGCACCCTCGCCGGTCGGTACGCCGGCAGCGCGGCCGGCGGCAAGGGCTGGGTGCGGGCCAAGACCGGCACGCTCACCGGCGTCAACGCGCTCGCCGGCATGGTCGTCGACGTGGACGGACGGGTGCTCGTGTTCGCGTTCATGTCGGCGAGCAACCGCAACCCGGAGACCGAGGTGCGGCCCGCGCTCGACGTGATGGCCGCTGCGTTGCGGGGCTGTGGCTGTTCGTAGCGGGGCGTGCGCAGGTAGCGTCGGCAGGGTGAACGGCGCGACGGAGGCAGAGCTCGGCCCGGTGGACTGGGAGCTGGCGGTTTCGACCGCCGTGCGGCTCGTGCGACCAGGTCCGGTGATCGGGAAGGACGAGGCGGACCACGTCGTCGGCAGACTTCGCGAGCTTGCGCCTCAGGCCGAGGTGCACGTCCGCGAGCTGACGGGCCTCGGCCAGGGTCTGCCGTTGCTGCCCGGTGAGGTCGTCGACCGTCCCGCGTGGGTGCGCGCGGCCGCCCAGGGACTGGCGGCGTTGACGGGCCCCGCGATGCCGCGGCAGGCCGGTGCGATGGCGAGCATCCTCGCGGGCACGGCCGGTGTGCAGGCCGGTGTCGTGATGGCGTTCCTGTCGTCGCGCGTGCTCGGCCAGTACGACCCGTTCAGCCCCAACGACCAGCTGGCAGGACGCCTGCTGCTCGTCGCACCGAACATCGTTGGCGCGCAACAGGCTCTGGACGTCCCGGCGGACGACTTCCGGATGTGGGTGTGCCTGCACGAGTGCACGCACCGCCTCCAGTTCACCGGTGTGCCGTGGCTGCGCAGGTACTTCTCCGACCAGGTCACCACGCTGCTCTCCACAATGGACGACGACCGCGCGCCGCTGCCGGAGGTCATCCGCGACTTCCGGCACAAGCTGCGCGCCGGCGACGGTCCGATCGGCCTGATCGAGCTCATCCAGTCGCCGCAGCAGAAAGCCGTGCTGGACCGGCTGATCGCACTGTCCACTTTGCTCGAAGGCCACGCGGACCACGTGATGGACGCGGTCGGCCCGTCGGTCGTGCCGTCGGTGGGCACGATCCGGAGTCGCTTCACCGCGCGTCGCAAGGGCGGTGGCCTGCTCGACCGGGTGCTGCGCACGTTGCTCGGCGTGGACGCGAAGGTGCGCCAGTACGAGGAGGGCGCGGCGTTCACCGAGTACGTCGTGGAGCGCGTCGGCATGGACGGCTTCAACGCGATCTGGACCTCCGCCGAGACCCTGCCGACCCGCGCCGAGATCACCGAGCCGATGACCTGGCTGCGCCGCGTGGCCCCATGAGCGTGGCACCGTGAACGGTCCGGTCGCCGAGGTCAGGACGGCGGTTCGCAGGTTCCTGGACGAGGTGCGCCCGGACGCGGTGACCGTCGCGGTCTCCGGCGGCGCCGACTCGTTGGCGCTGGCTTGCTGCGTGGGCCGGCTGGTGCCCGGCGCGTCCGCGGTGGTCGTCGACCACCGGCTGCAGCCCGGTTCCGACGAGGTGGCGTTGCGCGCGGCCCGGCAATGCGCGGAGTTCGGTCTCGTGGCGCGCGTGGAGGCCGTTGAGGTCTCGGGGCCTGGTGGTCCCGAGGCGGCGGCCCGCAACGCCCGCTACGCCGCGCTGAGGCCCTCGTCCGGCGTCGTGCTGCTCGGCCACACCCTGGACGACCAGGCGGAGACCGTGCTGCTCGGCCTCGGCCGCGGCTCCGGTCCGCGTTCGATCGCCGGCATGCGTTCGTGGGACCCGCCGTGGGGACGACCACTGCTCGGTGTGTCGCGCGCGGTCACCCGTGCTTTCTGCGCGGAGCAGGGCATCGAGGTGTGGGAGGACCCGCACAACTCGGATCCGTCGTTCACCCGCGTGCGGCTGCGTTCGGAAGTCCTGCCGTTGCTGGAGGACGTGCTGCAGGGCGGCGTCGCGTCGTCGTTGGCCCGCACGGCGGCCCAGCTGCGCGAGGACTGTGACGCACTCGACTCGCTGGCCGCGGCGTTCGCCGGCGACTGCTGTGCCGTGGACGACATCGCCGAGTTGCCCGTCGCACTGCGACGCAGAGTGCTCAGGTCGTGGCTCATCGACGAAGGTGTGCCGGAACTGTCCGATTCGCACCTGCGTCGTGTTGACGCACTGGTGAGTGAATGGCGCGGTCAGGGCGGTGTCTGGCTACCTGGCGGCTTTGTCGTGCGGCGTGCGCATGGCAGGCTCGTTGTGGAACCACAGTCTTAAGCAGAGGGGACCTGTCCGTGTACGACGGCGACATCGCATCCGTGCTCATCACCGAGCAGGAGATCAGCGACAAGGTCACCGAGCTCGCCAAGCAGGTCGCGGATGATCACCCAGAAGGTGACTCCGACCTCGTGCTGATCACCGTCCTCAAGGGCGCTGTGATGTTCATGGCCGATCTCGCCCGCGCGCTGCCCGTTCCGGTGCAGCTCGAGTTCATGGCCGTTTCGTCCTACGGCTCCTCCACGTCCTCGTCGGGCGTGGTGCGGATCCTGAAGGACCTGGACCGCGACATCGCCGACCGCAGGGTGGTGATCGTCGAGGACATCATCGACTCGGGGCTGACGCTGTCGTGGCTGCTGAAGAACCTGCAGTCGCGCAGGCCGCGGTCGCTCGAGGTGTGCACGCTGCTGCGCAAGCCCGACGCGGTGAAGGTCGAGGTGCCGGTGAAGTACGTCGGCTTCGACATCCCCAACGAGTTCGTCGTCGGCTACGGCCTCGACTACGCGGAGCGCTACCGCGACCTGCCGTACATCGGCACGCTGGACCCGAAGGTCTACTCCAGCTGAAACGACGAAGGGCTCCTTCATCGACATCGCGTCGATGAAGGAGCCCTTCAGCGTTTGATCAGCAGTTCGGACGGCAGCGGCGCTGGGAGACCGCGTCCAGCAGCACGCCGCGGATGTCCTCCGGGTTCGGCGCCTGGTAGGCCTTGCCACCGGTCGCGGCGGCGATGGACCGCAGTGCGTCCATGTCGACCTCGTCGCCGAGGCCGACCATGATGATCGGCACCGGCTTGGCGGGGTCTGCTTCCCGCTTCAGGGTCTCGATCAACGCGGCCGTGTCGATCGACGAGACGTCGTCGTTGCGGCCGTCGGTCATCAGGACCACCGAGTTGACCTTCGACGGGTCGTAGCCGGACAGCACGTGCCGGAACGCCGCCAGCGTCGTGTCGTTCAGCGCCGTGCCACCGCCGACGAGCCCTGGCAGCTGCGAAGCGCCCGCTTCGAGGCGCTTGCGGCGTGTGACGCCCTGCAACGGCTCGCCCAGCGGACCGATCGGCACGAGCTCGATCCAGTCGTTCGGCGGCTTCTTGTCGGTCGAGAACGCCCACAGGCCGATCTGCGTGGTGTCCGGCAGCATCCCGAGCGCGAACATGGACGCCTGGGTGGCGGCCTCGACGCGGGTCTTGCCGTTGCCGCTCTTCTCGATCATCGAGCCGGAGACGTCGATGACGGTGAGCATCCGCATGTCGAGGCTGATGGCGCCCCACGTGCGCAGCAGCTCGGACACCTGGTCGGCGTTCGGGGTCTCGATCAGCTTGACGTCGCCTGCCTGCACGCCCTCGACGTCGGTCGACCACTTGGCCGGCGCGGCGCCCTGGGCGGTGCGGAAGCCGGCCTCGCCGAAGCGCTTCGAGGTCTCCGCGGAGCGCAGCACCCGCTCGAACTGGGACGCGGCCTCGCCGATGCCCTCGGCCTCGTTCTGACGCGAGACCCGGACCAGCGGGAAGTCGAAGGAGAGCGTGCCCTCCTTGGGCGGGGCGCCCAGGACGGCGTTGTCCTTGACCGAGCGGTTGTTGGCCACGACGGACTGCTCGGTGGCGGCGAAGAGCGGTGCCTTTTCCGCGTCCGTGGTGACCTTGCCGAACGAGTCGCGCACCGACGGCACGGCGCTGCGACCCACGCGCAGCAGGGTGCCGACCAGTTCCGGTTTGGGTGTCCCGTCCGGGTTGCCCAGCAGGGTGCGGATCACGAACAGCGAGGCGAGGCCCTCCGAGGTCATCGTCGGGTCGCTCATCGAGATCTGGACCTTCGGGTCCACGACCTTCGACCAGGAGACGGGCGAGACCGGGAAGCCGATCTTGGACATCGCCTGCTGCGAGCCGGCCATCACGAGCGGGCTGGACGCGAGCGACGGCTTGATGTCGAGCTTCGGGGCCTCGGGTCCGGTCTCGGCGGCCTGCCGCTGGGCCTCCGCGGCCCACATCGACGAGTCGGGGATCCAGAGGGAGTGGGGGTTGATCTGCGCGGTCGGCAGCTCGTTGGCCACGTCGGCCGCGTTGCGCGACTCGACCTGGACCTGGACGCACCGGCCGTTCACGACCGGTTGGGACCGCTGGTAGTCCTGCGCCGCGGCGTTCACGACATCTAGCGCGGCGGGTGTGACGGCGACCTTCAACGGCAGTGCGCCGGAGCAGTCGGCGCCGCTGGTGACACGCAGTGCCACGACCGTGACGCCCGCCGCCGCAATCACTCCGAGCAGGGCGCCCACGGGCAGGGCGACCCGCCGGAACAATCCGGGGGACGTGTGACGTGCTGACATACAGTTACTGACCTTCGGTCACGTGTTCACTCTTTCGAGTGGCGGGGGAACACTCGGGGGATGCATGAGGATGACATAGACCCCCAAACGTAGTGAGACGGCGTGACCTGCGTCACTCATCCGGACGGCCGTATTTGTTCCGGATGAACCAAACTGCGTGAACGTGCGTGGCGGGGGTCACGCGAGGGAACCAGAGGTCGCTGCCGACCGTTGGTTGCTCAGTACCCGACCAGCGGGCGGTAGGCTGGTCGGACGCGGTATGTGGGTCTTCCACTGCCCGACGCGCAAGTCAGGGAGGGTCGAGGCCGCCCGCCGGCCGTAAGTGCATGGACCGCAAGCGCCTGCTTCGCAACCCGCTGCTGTGGATCGCTGCGGTGTTGCTGCTCTACTTCGTCTTCACCGTGCTCTTCGACGACTCGCGGGGATATCACCCCGTGAAGACCTCCCAAGCACTGCAACAGGTGCGGGACGGCAAGGTCAAGGAAGCCACGATCGAGGACAAGGAGCAGCGTCTCCGCCTCACCCTCACCGACGGCACCACCTTCGAGGGCAGCAACCGCCTCATCACGCAGTTCCCGGCCAGCGCGACGGACGAGATCTTCGACGTCCTCGACAAGGCCACCAACAAGCCGGTCGTCGAGACCAAGGTCAGCCAGGAGTCCATCCTGATGCAGATCTTGATCTACCTCGTGCCGCTCGGCCTGCTGTTGCTGCTGCTGATGTGGATGATGAACAACGCTCAGGGCGGCGGTAACCGCGTTCTGAACTTCGGCAAGTCCAAGGCCAAGCAGCTGTCCAAGGACATGCCCAAGACGACGTTCGCCGACGTCGCCGGTGCCGAGGAGGCCGTCGAGGAGCTCGAGGAGATCAAGGACTTCCTCCAGAACCCCGGCCGTTACCAGGCGCTCGGCGCGAAGATCCCGAAGGGCGTGCTGCTGTACGGCCCGCCGGGAACCGGTAAGACGCTGCTCGCCAGGGCCGTCGCCGGTGAGGCCGGCGTGCCGTTCTACTCGATCTCCGGTTCGGACTTCGTCGAGATGTTCGTCGGTGTCGGTGCCTCACGTGTGCGCGACCTGTTCGAGCAGGCCAAGCAGAACGCGCCGTGCATCATCTTCGTCGACGAGATCGACGCGGTGGGTCGTCACCGCGGTGCCGGTCTCGGCGGTGGTCACGACGAGCGCGAGCAGACGCTGAACCAGCTGCTCGTCGAGATGGACGGCTTCGACTCGCGCGGCGGGATCATCCTGATCGCGGCGACGAACCGTCCCGACATCCTCGACCCCGCGCTGCTGCGCCCCGGCCGCTTCGACCGCCAGATCCCGGTGTCCGCACCGGACCTGAAGGGCCGCAAGCAGATCCTCCGGGTGCACTCGAAGGGCAAGCCGCTGGCCGCGGACGCCGACCTCGACGGCCTCGCGAAGCGCACCGTCGGGTTCTCCGGCGCCGACCTCGCGAACGTCATCAACGAGGCAGCGCTGCTCACCGCGCGGCAGAACGGCCACGTCATCACGGCCGGTGCGCTCGAGGAGTCCGTCGACCGCGTGATCGGCGGTCCGGCCCGCAAGAGCCGGATCATCTCCGAGAAGGAGAAGAAGATCACCGCGTACCACGAGGCAGGGCACGCCCTGGCCGCGTGGGCGATGCCGGACATCGACCCGGTCTACAAGGTCACGATCCTCGCCCGCGGCCGCACCGGTGGCCACACCCTCTCGGTGCCGGAAGAGGACAAGGACCTGATGACCAGGTCCGAGATGATCGCGCGACTGGTGTTCGCACTGGGTGGTCGTTCGGCCGAGGAGCTCGTCTTCCACGAGCCCACGACCGGTGCGTCCAACGACATCGAGCAGGCGACCAAGATCGCCCGCGCGATGGTCACCGAGTACGGCATGAGCGCGCGGCTGGGTGCCGTCAAGTACGGCCAGGAGCAGGGTGAGCCGTTCCTCGGCCGCTCGGCGGGCCGGCAGGCGGACTACTCGCTCGAGGTCGCGCACGAGATCGACGAGGAGGTGCGCAAGCTCATCGAGGCGGCGCACACCGAGGCGTACGAGGTGCTCGTCACCTACCGCGACGTCCTCGACGACCTCACGCTCGAGCTGATCGAGAAGGAGACGCTGCACCAGAAGGAACTGGAGCGGATCTTCGCCCGCGTCGAGAAGCGGCCGCGCATCACCCAGTTCAACGACTTCGGTGACCGCACGCCGTCCGACATCCCGCCGATCAAGACCCCTGGCGAGCTCGCCAAGGAACGCGGCGAGCCGTGGCCGCCCGTCGTGGAGGACACCCTCGACGACGAGCCGGAGCCGCAGCAGGCGGAGCCCGCTGCTGCGGAGCCGACCGAGGAGCTGCCGTCGCCGAACGGTTCCAACGGCGTGCACCAGCCGGTCCAGCCGACCAACCAGGCAGGCCCGCCGAACTACGGCGCCCCGCCCGGATGGACCCCGGCGACCGTGCCCGGCGGCAAGCCGCAGAACGTCTGGGAGCCGAAGAAGCCGCAGTCGGACCAGGACGAGCGGCAGTGACAGAGCACCACCAGCTCGACGCAGACGCCGGTCTCACCCGCAACGGGGAGGCCGGCGTCTCCGCGCGGCGGGTCTTCGACCAGGCGCGGGCGGAGGCGGCGGTGCGCGAGCTGTTGATCGCGTGCGGTGAGGATCCGGAGCGGGAAGGCCTGCGCGAGACACCCGCTCGGGTGGCGCGGGCTTACCGGGAGTTGTTCGCGGGCCTCTACACGGACGCGGACAGCGTGCTCGCGAAGACGTTCGACGAGAGCCACGAGGAGCTCGTCCTCGTCACCGACATCCCGATGTTCAGCTTCTGCGAGCACCACCTGCTGCCGTTCCACGGCGTGGCGCACGTCGGGTACATCCCGAACGAGGCCGGCCGCGTGACGGGGCTGTCGAAGCTCGCGCGGCTCGTCGACCTCTACTCGAAGCGGCCGCAGGTGCAGGAACGTCTCACGTCGCAGGTCGCCGACGCGTTGGTGCGCAGGCTCGAGCCGCGCGGCGTGATCGTCGTGATCGAGGCCGAGCACCTGTGCATGGGCATGCGCGGTGTGCGCAAGCCTGGTTCCCGCACGACCACCTCCGCGGTGCGCGGGTTGCTGCGCACGTCCGCCTCGTCGCGGGCGGAGGCGATCGAGCTGATCAGGGGCCGGTTGCGGTGAGCCGTTTGCCGAAGCCCGGTCGGTGTGTGGTGATGGGCGTGCTGAACGTGACGCCCGACTCGTTCTCCGACGGCGGCCGGTACCTGGACCGGCAGGACGCGATCACGCACGGCGTCGAGATGCACAAGCGCGGCGCCGACCTGATCGACGTCGGCGGCGAGTCCACCAGGCCAGGGGCGCAACGGGTCGAGCCCGCCGAGGAGATCTCGCGGGTGGTGCCGGTGATCCGCTCGTTGGTCGCGGAGGGCGTGCCGGTCTCCGTGGACACGATGCGGGCTTCGGTGGCGTCCGCGGCGTTGGAGGCGGGCGCGTCGATCGTGAACGACGTCTCCGGTGGCCTCGCGGACCCGGAGATGGCTCGGGTGGTCGCTGCTGCTGGTGTGCCGTACGTGCTGATGCACTGGCGCGGCCACAGCACGGAGATGGACTCGTTGGCGCAGTACGACGATGTCGTTTCGGATGTGCGCGACGAGTTGCTGCAGCGCGTCGAGGCGGCGATGGCGGCCGGTGTCGCGGAGTCGTCGATCGTGCTCGACCCCGGGCTGGGGTTCGCGAAGCTCGGCGACCACAACTGGGAGTTGTTGCAGCGCCTGGACGAGCTGGTCGAGCTGGGCTTCCCGGTGCTGGTGGGGGCGTCGCGCAAACGCTTCCTCGGCACGTTGCTCGGCGAGCGTCCACCGGACGGCAGGGAGGACGCGACCGCGGCGGTGTCCGCTTTGGCCGCGTTCAACGGAGCGTGGGGTGTGCGGGTGCACGACGTCGACCGGACCTTGGACGCAGTCGCCGTCGCCGGTGCGTGGAGGCGGGGACATGGCTGACCGGATCGCGTTGACGGGGCTGCGGGTGCGCGGCAACCACGGCGTCTTCGAGCACGAGAAGCGCGACGGCCAGGAGTTCGTCGTGGACATCACGCTCTGGCTGGATCTCTCGTCCGCGTCACGGAGCGATGACTTGAAGGAGACCTATCACTACGGCGAGCTCGCCGAGATGGCCGCCGCGATCATCGGTGGCGAACCGTGCGATCTCATCGAGACGGTGGCAGGCCGCATCGCCGACGCCGCGATGACCGACACGCGGCTGCACGCGGTCGAGGTGACCGTCCACAAGCCGTCCGCGCCGATCCCGCTGACGTTCGACGACGTGTCGGTGACGATCCGCCGCTCGCGCCGGTTGGCGGCGCCGCTCAAAGAGGCGAAATGACCCGCGCGGTGCTCTCGATCGGTTCGAATTTGGGCGACCGGTTCGCGTTCCTGCAGTCCGTGGTGGACGGGCTTTCCCCTTACGTGGTGGCGGTTTCGCCCGTCTACGAAACGGCCGCCTGGGGCGTGGAGGACCAGCCTGACTTCCTGAACGCCGTGGTGATCGTTTCCGCTGACGGTGTCGACGAATGGGGCTGGCTGCGGCGCGGTCAGGAGCTGGAGAACGCCGCCGGGCGCGTGCGGGAGAAGCGCTGGGGGCCGCGCACGTTGGACGTGGACGTGGTTTCGGTGGACGGGGTGACCTCGGACCACCCGGAGCTGCTGCTGCCGCATCCTGGGGCGTTTGAGCGCGCAACCGTCGTGATCCCGTGGCTCGATGTCGAACCGGACGCGGTGTTGCCGGGCCACGGCCCCGTTTCCGCGTTGCCGATCTCCGCTGAGGGCGTGCGGCGACGTGGCGATCTCGTGCTTTCGGGTTGGATGGACTCGTGAAGTTCACCCGTCCGCGTGACCTGGCCACGGTCGCGATCATCGCCGGGCTGCTGACCCACCTGCTGCTGCGACTCGCGTACGACTCGTTGCCACCGCTGCCACAGCTGGCCGGTTCGACGCTTCTGGTGATCGCCGTCGTGGAAGTCGTGCTCGCGTTCTCCTTGCGGGCCAGGATCCAGCACCGGCCGGGCGCGAAGCCCGTGCAGCCGCTCACCGCGGCCCGTGCCGTTGCGCTGGCGAAGGCTTCGTCGGTTTTGGGCGCGTTGATGTTCGGTGCCTGGACCGGGTTGCTGATCTACACGATCCCGGTGCGGGACGAGTTCGCCGCCGCCGGGAACGACCTGTTCGCGGCCGTTGTCGGGATGATTTCGGCGGCCGGTCTGACGGCGGCCGCGCTCTGGCTGGAGCACTGCTGCAAGACGCCGACGGAGACGCCGGGGAAGGATTAGATACCCGGCCGTAGGTCTCAGTCACATAACTTGGCGGTACCGTAGGGCGCATGACCGGGCGAGGCGCGTCGATCGACGACGAGCAGGAAGATCACGGTCGTGGCTCCGGGCGATTGCTGTTGGTAGCGGCATTGGCGCTCGCCCTGGTGGCCGCGGCGGTGCTCGTTGCGAGCGACAGCGCCCGCATGCTGCGCCTGGCCGTGGTGGCCGCGCTGTGGGCGGCACTGGTGGGCGCCTTCCTCGCCGCGCGGTACCGCAGACAGGTCACCGAGCGCGACGAAGAGGTGGCCGACCTCCAGTCCGTCTACGAGCTGGAGCTCGAGCGGGAGGTCGCGGCCCGCCGCGAGTACGAGCTCGAGATCGAGTCCGAGACCCGCAAGCGGATCGAGGAGGAGTCGCGCGCGGACATCGAGGCCCTGCGCGCCGACCTGCACGCGTTGCGCGACAACCTCCAGGCGTTGCTGGGCGGCGACGTCCTCGTCGAACGCGTGGCCCTGCGCGCCGAGTCGACCCGCCTGCGCTCCCTCGCCTCCGATGCCGCGCGCCTGGCCTCGTTGCCCGAGAACCGCGTCATCAACGCCAAGCCCGCGATCACGGCTTCGGTCTCCTCCTCGATGGAGAAGCCGTCCGAACGCACCGAACTGATCGAGCGCGTGGCCCACGAGGCCAAGGTGCAGCCACCGCGCCGTGAGCAGGCCCGCCCCGAACCCGCGCGCCCGGAGCCGACCAGGACCTCGCCCCGCCCGCAGCCGGCCGTGGTGCGCCGCGAGCCGGTGAAGGCCGCGAAGCAGGAGCCGGCTCGCCCGCAGCGCCCGGCTGCCGGCGGCGTGGCGGCCCGGCTGGGCGGAACCCCTCCTCAGGTGGCGCAGCCCCAGACCGTGAAGGCGCCACCCGCCAAACCTCAGCCCGCGCAGGCGCAGGCGCACCGAACCGAACGCGTGCCCCGGCCGCAGCCCCAGATCCGCACAGAGGCGCTGTCCCGCCCGGCAGAGCAACCGAAGGCCCCCACCGCGGTCGCCAAGGCCGTCGAGACCCCCAAGCCGACGCCTCGATCCCGCGTGGCCGAGCGCACCGAAATGATCAACCCGAAGGCCCTGGCCGCCGAGACGCGATCCCAAGCCGGCGGCGGTCGCCGCCGCGCCGACGACCGCGCGGCCGACCAGGACAGCGGCTCGTGGGAAACCTTGAAACCGTCGAGCGGCGGCTCCAGCTCGTCTTCGTCCTCGTCTTCGTCCGGCGGCCGTCGTCGAGCCGAGGACACGCCTTCCCGCCCGCCAGAGGACTCCCTGGTCTCGCTCCCACCGTCCGGCCGCAGGTCCGCCGACCAGTCCTCGGCCAGGCTGCCAGTCGTGCCCACGGGCCGCCGCGCCGCCGCAGACGACGCCCCGGTCTCCGGCCGTCGCGTGGCCGAGGACTCGTCGACGCGCCTGCCAGCGGTCTCCACGGGCCGCCGTGCCGCGCCAGAAGACCCGTCGGGTGCGCACGCGGACGGCAAGTCCGTGAGCGAGCTGCTGGCGTCTCTCGGCGGTGGCGATGCGCCTCGTCGTCGGCGTCGGCGCGACGACTAGCCAGACGTCGGCGCGCCTGTGGTCTTCGCGCCACCGTTGGGCCGCGCCGAGGGCTCTGTTGGGGTGTGTGACGGCAGGCCAGATGTCGAGGTGCCTGCCTGTGGTCTTCACGGTTGTCGGGCTGTGCGGGAGATCCGTTGGGTGTGTGACGGCAGGCCGGAATCGGGGTGCCTGCCTGTCGGGCTGCGCCGAAGCACCCGTCGAGTGCGCGGCGACCAGTTACTTGTCGATGTCCCCGACGATCACGGCGAACGAGCTCAGCACGGCCGGCAGGTCGTCGACCTTGGTACCGGGCAGCAGCGCCGAAAGCGCCTGAACGTTGTTGAACGACGGCGTGCGCAGCTTGAGCCGCCACGGCGTCTTCTCGCCGCGCGACGACAGGTGCACGCCCGACGTCCCGAGCGGCGCCTCAACGCGCGTGTAGACCGAGCCTTCTGGTGCCTTGATGGCCTTGGGCAGCCGAAGGTTCACCGGCCCCGACGGCAGCTGGTCGAGGCATTGCCTCGCCAACGCGACAGACAGCCGCGCCTCGTCCAGAAGGTTCCGCACGCGCGCGGCGGCGTCACCCTCGGTCCGTACGACCGGAGCAAAGTCCAACGACCTGTACGCGGGCAACGGGTCGTCGCGCCGCAGATCGAAGTCCACCCCGCTGGCGCGCCCGATCGGCCCGGTCACCCCGTACGCCAGCGCATCGGCGTGCGGCAGGACGCCCAGGCCTTCCAGCGCAGCGAAATCGATCGAAAGCCCGTCGACGTCCACAGTGGACAAGAACGCCGCGACCCTGGACGTCCAGCCTGCCGGGACGTCCTCGCGCAGGCCGCCGATCCGGTTGAACATGAAGTGGATCCGGCCGCCGGAAGCCTCCTCCATCAGCGCCTGCACGCCCTCGCGGTACTGCGCGGCCGCACCGCACAACGGGGTCAGGAACACCATGTGCGCCATCAGGCGGTTCAGCTCGCACAGCAGGGCGCGCAGCCACTGGGCGCGGGCCGGGACGTCCATGCCCGTCATGCGTTCGACGGCCAGCGCGACGGCCAGCTCGTTGCAGAAGGCGGACAGCCAGTCGTGGCGGTTGGCGAGCGTCAGGACCTGGCGGTAGTCGCGCACCTCGAACAGCTTCTCGGCGCCGCGGTGCAGGTGGCCGACGAGCGGTTCGGCCGCGGTGATCACCAGGTCTGGCGTGACGGTCAGGCGCAGGCGGTAGGCGCCGTGGGCGGACGGGTGCAGTGGGCCCAGGTCGATCACCCGGTCCACGCCCAGGTACTGGGCACCAGCGCCCACGCCGACGGTGATCTGCTCGCTCACGCCGGCAATCGTGTCACGTCGGCACCGGAGCGGTTCGACGTGGCAGAGCCAGGGCGGCGGCGTTGATCAGGACGCCTGCCAGTGCGAGAAGTGCGCCGAACGACGAGCCGGCCGCGACGGCCGGGACCGGGGAGTCCGTGCCGCCGAACGGGGAGGTGGCCCAGCCGGGATTGACGAGCAGGAGGACGGCCGTGGCCGCTGCGGTGCAGGAGGCGACGGCGCCGGCGACGCGGCCGGCGGTCGAGTCGAGCAGGACGCAGCCGTGCATGGCCAGCGCGGCGGCGACGTAGACGTACCAGGCGGGAAAGCGGTACAGCGAGACGTCTGTGTCGCCGTACCGGGCCCACGGGAGGAGGAGCGCGAGTGCGGTGCAGCAGATTCCGACGCTAAAGGCGATCCACTTGGGCATCGTGTCTTCCTCCCGTGGGTGAGTGATCGGTGAACTACGACGATGCCGTAGCCGCCGCGCCCCCCCCAATCACCGCCTCAGGCCCTCGTGACCGCGAAGAGGAAGCAGCCGTGCGACACGCTGCGCACCTGGAGCGACTCGATCGCAGGATCGTCGAACAACCCCTCGATCACCCGATCGAACGATCCTGGCTCGACGACCGAGCCGTCGTGAATCTGACCCGCAGCGTTGTAGGACCGCAGAATCCGGGGAGCGTTCAACAGCGATGCGGGCAGACGATCCAAGGCAGGCGGGGCAGGGCACTCCACGTGCGTGAAGATCGGCCCGACCTCGGCGTACGGCCCCTTGCCCGCAGCAGGCGAGTACCGGAACAGCCAAACCGGCTCGCCGTCCAGCGACTTCCGCAGACAGCACCGCAACGGCACCCCGGGCTCGGAGTCGCGGTACTCACGACCGGCGTCGGACCAGGCAGCGGACGGCAGAACGTGGTGGATTCGCATGCCGAGAACGATCGTCGTCAGCCAGGAGAAAAGCTGGCGGGATTCGGACGCCAGGGCGGCAACGCCGGCAGCAGGTCCGAGACCGCCACCCCGCGCCCGTGCAACAGCCAGCCAAAAGCACCCAGCCCGGCAGGATCCCGCAGCTCCGCGATCCGCCCGGCCCGAGCAGCCGACTCCAGCCAGTCCCACCCGGAACCGGACACAGCACCGGTCAACCCCAGCGCGGCCAAGGCATCCCGTTGCGACACCAGCACGTACTCCCCACCGGCCGCCGCAGCAGCCGAGTCGAAAGCCACGTGCGCGGTGATGTCGCACGACCCGTCGAACACCGGCGGCACCTGACGTCCACCCCGATACCCGGTCAGCGTGAACCGCCGGGACGACACCAGATGTCCGTAGTCGATCGCCAACGCGGCCCCACGAGAAACCGAGGCAACCGCAGCAGCCCAAGCCGCATCCCGAGGTGCCCCTACCTCAGCCTGCTCGGAAACACCCAGCGAAGGCCACCACCGGGTGATCCACGGATCGGAGGAAGGTCCGCGAACCACCGGACAGGGGATCGAGTCGAGCCACTCGTGCCCGACCAGCAGCCCGACGCACGAAGGCACCGAGGTGGTCCACCGAACCCCAGGCAGCGAAACAGGAGGACCGAGCTCGACCGCCGTCACCCGCAGCCGCGCAGCCAACGATCCGGAAGCCAGCGAACGCACGGCGAACGCCAGCTCACCACCGCCGGCACCCACGTCCACGAAGTCCACGACCGGGGGAAATCCCAGCGCGGCGTCCACCCGCGACAACAGCTCCAGCAAGCCGACGGCGAGCTCCGGCCCCACCAACGGCGACGTGCGAAAATGCGAGGAAGGCTTCTCTCCGCGCGCGAAAAAGCCGGACGGCCCGTAGAGAGCGGCGTGCCAAGCGGCTTCCCAGTCGAACACCGGACAAGTGTGCATCTAAGGTCATTTCCCGTGAACGACGCCGACCTCACGCCGACGCCGACCCGCAAGCGCATCGAGCAGCGCCGCTGGACCGTCCTGTTCCCCGTCGTGGCGCTGATCGCCCTCGCCGCCGCGGGTCTCGTGCTGTTCGCGCTGGGCACCTCGGCCATCGGCATCGAGCCGTTGCTGGTCGGTGCCGCCGCGGCGCTCATCCCGGTCGCGTTCGTGGTGAGCGCGTTCCTGTGGATCGACCGCTGGGAGCCGGAACCGGCGAAGATGCTGCTCTTCGCGTTCGTCTGGGGTGCGTGCGGCGCGACGATCAGTTCGCTCGCGTTCAACCAGACGACCAGGGTGCTCAGCGATCTGCTGGGCCAGGACGGCGCGACGTTCACCGCGGTGGTCGGCGCGCCGATCGTCGAGGAGGCGACCAAGGCCGCGTTCCTGCTGGCCGTCTTCCTCCGGCGCAGGCACGAGTTCGACGGCGTCGTGGACGGCATGGTCTACGCGGGCATCACGGCGGCGGGCTTCGCGTTCACCGAGAACATCTGGTACTTCGGCCGGGTCTTCCTGGAGAACGGGCTCGGCAACATGAGCGGCGGCGTGATCGCGCTGTTCGTGCTGCGCGGGGTGCTGTCGCCGTTCGCGCACCCGCTCTTCACGGCCATGACCGGCATCGGCGTCGGCATCGCGGCGAGCACCAGCAACGCCACGGTCCGGATCCTCGCGCCGATCGGCGGCTACCTGACGGCGGTCGGTCTGCACTCGCTGTGGAACTTCTCCACGACGGTCGGCACCGGCGCGGAGTTCATCAACCTCTACTTCCTGATCATGGTCCCGGTGTTCGCCGGCGCGGTCACGATCGTGGTCTGGCAGCGGCGCCGGGAGCAGCGGATCGTGGCGGGGCAGCTGGCCGCGATGGCGCAGAACAGGTGGATCGCCAACAGCGAGGTGGCGCTGCTGGCCAGCCTCAACGGTCGGCGGAACTGGCTGCGGGCGGTCAAGCGCAAGTCCGGTGAGCCGGCGGTCAAGGCCGTCAAGAGCTACCAGATCGCGGTGACCGAGCTGGCCTTCCTGCGGCACCGCATCGAGCAGGGCACGGCGGGGCAGAGCGCCGAGCACCGCCACGGGGTGCTGCTCGACACGCTGCACGCCGCCAGGGCGGCCGCCCGCCGGTGAGTCCCGTCACCGACCGGCCTCAGGCCAGGATCGGCGGGATTACCCTCGGCGGCGTCGTCTGGTACCCGAACCGGGACTGGAACGTCAGAAGGAGTTAGTCGCATGGACGCGACCCCACGTCCGGCCAGGCTCGCCGTCGGTGTCATCTCGGCAGGCCGGGTCGGTTCGGTGCTCGGCGCCGCGCTGGCCAGGACCGGTCACGTGGTGGTCGGCACGTCCGCCGTCTCCCAGGCCTCCCGCAACCGCGCGGAAGAGCTGCTGCCCGGCGTCCCGATCGAGGACCCGACCGAGGTCGCCCGCCGCGCCGACCTGGTGCTGCTGGCCGTTCCGGACGACGCACTGGAAGGCCTGGTCAAAGGCCTCATCGCCACGGATTCGCTGCGTGCCGGCCAGATCATCGTGCACACCAGTGGCGCTCAGGGCGTCAAAGTCCTCGAACCCGCAGCTCAGCTCGGTGCCCTCACGCTCGCGCTGCACCCCGTCATGACCTTCACCGGCCGCTCGGAGGACCTGCAGCGGATGAGCGCCGCGTGCGTCGGCGTGACGGCGGCCGACGGCGACGAGGTGGCGTGGAGCGTCGGCGAGGCGCTGGTCGTGGAGATGGACGCCGAGCCGATCAGGGTGCCAGAGGCCGTCCGCCCGCTCTACCACGCGGCACTGGCCCACGGCGCGAACCACCTGATCACGCTGGTCCGCGACGCCGCGGACCTGCTCACCAACGCCGGCGTCGCCAACGCCGAACGCCTGCTCGGGCCGTTGCTGTCCGCGGCGCTCGACAACGCGCTGCGCCACGGTGACCGCGCCCTCACCGGTCCGGTCGCCCGCGGCGACACGGGTACCTTGCGCAAGCACCTCGGCGTGCTCGCCGAGCAGGCACCCGAAATCCTGCCCAGCTACCGCGTGCTCGCCCGCCGCACCGCCGGCCGGGCCGAGCACTCCGGGCTGCTCAAGCCCGATGCGGCCGACGACGTTCGCACCACTCTCGAGGACTGACGTGACCAAGCCACTGACCAAGGACGACTACCGCCCGGACGACGTGACGGTGCACCGCGATCCGGTGCGCCTCAACCGGGTCATCAGGGCGCTGCGCAACGCCGGCCGCAACGTCGCGCTGGTGCCCACCATGGGCGCACTGCACGCGGGCCACCGGCAGCTGATCCGCGAGGCCCAGGTCATGCAGAACACGGTGATCGTGGTGTCGATCTTCGTGAACCCGTTGCAGTTCGGGCCGCAGGAAGATCTCGCCAAGTACCCGCGCCAGTTCGAGGCGGATCTGGACGTCTGCCGCGAGGAGCGCGTCGGCATCGTCTTCGCGCCGTCCGTCGAGGACATGTATCCAGAGGGTGCGCAGGTCACCGTGCACCCCGGACCGCTGGGCGACGAGCTGGAGGGCGTGGTTCGCCCCGGCCACTTCGCCGGCGTGCTGACCGTGGTGTCGAAGCTGTTCAACATCGTGCAGCCCACGTACGCGGTGTTCGGGCAGAAGGACTACCAGCAGCTGCAGCTGATCCACAAGATGGCGCGGGACCTCAACTTCCCGCTCGACGTCGTCGGCGTGCCGACCGTCCGCGAGCACGACGGCCTGGCCCTGTCCTCGCGCAACGCCTACCTGAGCCAGGAGGAGCGCCAGCACGCCGTCACGCTGTCGGCCGCGCTCACCGCCGGTGCCCACGTGTCCGCACAGGGCGCCGACGCGGTGCTCAAGGCCGCGCACGACGTGCTGGCGCAGACGCCCGAGGTCGAGCTCGACTACCTGGAGCTGCGCGGGCCCGACCTCGGTCCCGCACCGGAGAACGGCGACGCCCGGCTGCTCGTGGCCGCCCGCGTCGGTGCCACCCGACTGATCGACAACATCGCGGTGTTGCTCGGCGAAGGCGACGAGTAGGGGGAATGACATGTTCCGCACGATGCTGAAGTCCAAGATCCACCGGGCCACCGTGACGCAGGCCGACCTGCACTACGTCGGCTCGGTCACGGTGGACGAGGACCTGATGGAGGCCGCCGACCTGCTGGCGGGCGAGCAGGTCGCCATCGTCGACGTCACCAACGGCGCGCGGCTCGAGACCTACGTCATCCCCGGCGAGCGTGGCACCGGTGTGCTGGGCATCAACGGCGCGGCGGCGCACCTCGTGCACCCCGGCGACATCGTCATCCTCATCGCGTACGGGCAGATGGACGACGCCGAGTCCCGCACCTACCAGCCGCGGGTCGTCTTCGTGGACGCCGACAACAAGGTCGTCGACCTCGGTGCCGACCCCGCGCACGCACCGGAGGGTTCGGGTCTGGTGAACGGCTCCACGAGCGCGCCCTCTTCTGAAACCGTTGAGGCGACCGCGCTCGACGCGCTGATCCAAGCCGAGAACTGAGGAATCGCACCGTGCTGCTCGCCATCGACGTCGGCAACACCAACATCGTGCTCGGTCTCTACGACGGGGTCGGCGACACGGCCCCGCTCGTGCGCGACTGGCGCATGCGCACCGACGCCAGGATGACCGCCGACGAGCTCGCGCTGACCATGCGCGGCCTGCTCGGCGAGTACGCCGACAAGATCACCGGCATCTCCGCGCTGTCCACCGTGCCCGCGGTGCTGCGCGAACTGCGGGTGATGCTCGGGCGCTACTACGACGCGGTGCCGAAGATCCTGGTGGAGCCGGGCGTGAAGACCGGCGTGCCGCTGCTCGTCGACAACCCGAAGGAGGTGGGCTCGGACCGCGTGATCAACACGCTGGCCGCGCACCACCTGTACTCGACCTCGTGCATCGTGGTCGACTTCGGCACGTCCACGAACCTCGACGTGATCTCTTCGCGCGGCGAGTTCCTCGGCGGCGCGCTGGCGCCCGGCATCGAGATCTCGGTCGACGCGCTGGCCGCCCGTGCCGCCCAGCTGCGCAAGGTCGAGCTGGTCAGGCCGCGCAACGTGATCGGCAAGAACACCGTGGAGTGCCTGCAGTCCGGCATCGTCTGGGGATTCGTCGGCCAGGTCGACGGGCTGGTGCGCAAGATCACCGAAGAGCTCCAGCAGACCGATCCCGGTCCCGTGACCGTGATCGCCACGGGTGGTCTCGCCCCGCTGGTCGTGGCGGAGTCCGCGGAGATCGCGCACCACGTGCCCGACCTCACCCTGCTGGGGTTGCGGCTCGTGTTCGAGCGCAACATGTCTACTCGCTGACGCGCACCATCCGGAAGACCTGCGCGCGCAGGGGGACGTCGAACGGCCGGTCCGACGTCCCCCTGCGGGCGCGGAGGAACGCGAGCATCTTCTCGGTGAGCGCGGCCCGCTCCTCGTCGTCGATGACGAGCATGCGCGAGTGCGTGTTGACCCAGGCGACGACCGCTTCCGGTGAGTCCCGGTGGTGCACGTGCGGGAACACGGCTTGCTCGACCGGTCCGAACGACGGGTGCGTCATGATCTCCGTCGGGTTCTGCCGCTGCGACTCGACGCTGGACGCCGCCACCCGCTCGAACTCGGCGAGCCACTCGACGTCCGGGTCCGGTTCGGCCCACATCGCCGCCAGCACACCACCGGGCCGCAGCACGCGGGCGATCTCCGGCAGTGCTTTCTCCTGGTCGAACCAGTGGAACGCGGTGCCGACGAACACGGCGTCGACCGACTCGTCGCGCACGGGGATGTGCTCGGCGTGGCCCGGCAACGCGCGCACATCGTGAACGCGGCGCACCAGCTCGGACAACATCTGCTCGTTGGGCTCCACCGCTGTCACCCGGTGGCCTTCCTCGACCAGCCCCGCGGTCAGCTTGCCGGTGCCGGCGGCGAGGTCGAGCACTTCTAACCGCTCTGAGCTGCCCAGAGGCTCCAGTGCCCACCGGATCGCCGCCACGGGGTAGTCAGGCCGGTGTTCGGCGTAGGCCTCCGCCTGCGCGCCGAACGAGTCCGCGCGCCTCGCGTGTAGATCCATCACCCCAACCTAGTTCGTGGCCACTTGTCCGGAATGGTCTGGTGCGGATCTTCGCGACGATGGAGGAACCGGTTCGCACGTCTGCCGTAGTGCTCGCGGCGCTCGAATCCGTGATCACCTGGTGAAACGGGTATCCGGTTCGCTTTGCCGAAACGTGGAACCGTACCCTTCTCGGCGTGAGTGAGCAGCCGAAGCAAAACCTCGTGACCAGCGAAGAAGACCTGCCAGAGCAGATGCGCGTGCGCCGGGAGAAGCGTGCGCGGCTGCTCGCTTCCGGCAAGGAGCCGTATCCCGTCGAAGTCGAGCGCACGCACACGTTGCGCGAGATTCGCGACGCCCATCCCGAACTCGAACCCGACACGCAGACCGGTCAGCTGGTCGGCGTGACCGGGCGCGTGATGTTCATGCGCAACACCGGAAAGCTGTGCTTCGCGACGTTGCGCGAAGGCGACGGCACCGAACTGCAGGCGATGCTGAGCCTCGCGGGTGTCGGTGAGGAAGCACTTTCCGAGTGGAAGACCGACGTCGACCTCGGCGACCACGTTTTCATCCACGGCGAGGTCATCAGCTCGCGCCGCGGCGAGCTTTCCGTGATGGCCGACGCGTGGCAGCTCACGTCGAAGTCGTTGCGCCCGTTGCCGGTCGCGCACAAGGAACTCGGCGAGGAAACCCGCATTCGCCAGCGTTACGTCGACCTGATCCTGCGGCCGTTGGCGCGCGACACCGTTCGGACCCGCGCGAACGTCGTTCGTTCTCTGCGCGAGTCGTTCCACCGGCGCGGATTCCTCGAAGTCGAGACGCCGATGTTGCAGACGCTGCAGGGTGGTGCGTCCGCGCGTCCGTTCATCACGCACTCGAACGCCCTCGACATCGACCTGTTCCTGCGCATCGCGCCGGAGCTGTACTTGAAGCGCTGCGTCGTCGGTGGCATCGAGAAGGTCTTCGAGATCAACCGGAACTTCCGCAACGAGGGCGTGGACTCGTCGCATTCGCCCGAGTTTTCGATGCTCGAGTACTACGAGGCCTACGCCACGTACGACACGAACGCGAAGCTGACTCGCGAGCTCATCCAGGAAGCCGCGGAAGCGGTGACGGGATCTCAGGTCGTCACGTTGGCGGACGGCAGCGAGTACGACCTCTCGGGTGAATGGACGACGATCAGCATCTACGAGTCGTTGTCCGGAGCCGTCGGTGAGGAAATCACCCCCGAGACGCCGGCCGAGGTGCTGCGCAAGCTCTGCGACCGGCACGAACTCGAGGTCAACCCGAAGTTCGGGCACGGCAAGCTGGTCGAGGAGCTGTGGGAGCACCTGGTGTGCGACTCGCTCTACCTGCCCACCTTCGTGCGCGACTACCCGGTGGAGACGTCGCCGCTGACCAGGCAGCACCGCACCAAGCCGGGTGTCGCCGAAAAGTGGGATCTCTACGTCCGCGGATTCGAACTCGGAACCGGTTACTCCGAACTGGTGGACCCGGTGATCGAGCGGGAACGGCTGGAAGCGCAGGCCCGTCTTGCCGCGGCCGGTGACAACGAGGCCATGCCCGTCGATGAAGACTTTCTGCGATCACTGGAGTACGGAATGCCACCGAGTGGTGGTGTCGGAATGGGTATCGATCGGCTGCTGATGGCCCTCACCGGTCTGGGTATCCGGGAGACCATCTTGTTCCCGCTCGTTCGCCCTGAATGAGTAACTTTCCGGATGTCGATAGGTGCAATGCGGCACCTGTGCGCTAACCTGCCTCGCAGAAGGCTTTAGTTGGCGACGCGGGTGCACCGCGCATTCGATGTCCAGGAGGATACGCATGGCGCAGAAGGTCACCGTGACCCTCGTCGACGACCTGGACGGCTCCACTGCGGAGGAGACCGTCGAGTTCGGGCTGGATGGTGTCAGCTACACGATCGACCTTTCCTCGGGCAATGCGGGCAAACTGCGGGACGCTCTTGCCGACTTCGTCGGTAGTGCACGTCGCGCGGGTGGTCGGAAGCGTGTTGGTCCAGGTCGTCCGGCTGGTGTGAAGGCACGCCCTGCATCAGCGGATCGTGAGCAGAACCAGGCCATTCGAGAGTGGGCTCGCAAGCAGGGCATGAAGGTGTCGGATCGCGGCCGCATCCCGGCCGAGGTGCTCGACGCGTACCACCAGCAGGGCTGAAATTCGGCAAATCACGAAGGGGTTCCGGGACGATTCCCGGAACCCCTTCGTGTTATTTAGGTGACTGTTCAACTACGCACTGGATCGACACCGAATCCCTTGGCGAGGTCGTCGAGCATCGCGTGTGCGCCCTGAAGACTGACCGATGAGACCCAAACGACATCGGAGATGTCCTGCTTCTGACCTTTTAGTTGACCCCACAACGGGTTGGCCGAATATTGTTGCTTGATCTTCTCCGTTTCGCCCTTCGGGTCGGTCCAGGCGGAGACGAAGATCCGCTCGGCGTCGAGCGACGAGATCTGCTCCTGGCTGAGGTCGACCGCGATCTTCTCCGAGGTCGGCTGCCCCTGCGGGCGAGCGAGGCCGGCGTCGGCGAACAGGACACCGCCGGGGAACGACTTCTCCGTGTAGAGCCGCACGGTCTGCTCGCCGCCGACGAACCGGGCCAGCGAGATCGACGGGTTGTGGCCGACCTTGGCGCGCACGGCGTCGCCGACCTTCTTCGCCCGCGTCTCGTAGGCGGCGATCTTCTGGTTCGCCAGCTCCTCCTTGCCCAGGGCCTTGCCGAGCAGGCGGATGTTGTCCTTCCAGGTCGGCCCGGTCGTCACGCTGAACACCGTGGGGCCGATCTTGGACAGCTTGTCGTAGATCGCCTCGTGCCTGACCTTCGCGGAGACGATCAGGTCAGGGCCGATGGTGGCGAGCTCCTCGAGGTTCGGGTTCGCCAGCTCGCCGACCGCCTTGGCGTTCTTCGCGTACTTCGCCCCGTCCGCCGCCAGGTAGTCGGGCAGGCCGTCGGTGCGGTAGCGGGTGTACGCGACGACCTCGGTCTCCAGCGCGAGCGCGGCGTCCACGTAGCTGCTGTCGAGCGCGGCGACCTTCACCGGCCGTTGCTTGATCTCGGTCTTGCCCATCGCGTGCTCGATCGTCACCGGCGTCCAGGCCTGGTCGGCAGGCGTGCTCGGACTCGACGTGGTCGCCTGACCACAAGCCGTGAGCGCGAGTAGCGCCACACTGATCAGACCAGCTCTTCGCATCGGTGACTCCTGAGATTCGGTTAGGCTTACCTGTCTTTCGCGGAGCATATGTCGGGCATTTGGAGGGTGGGCGTTGGGCCGTAAGTCGTTGGTCGGCCTGCTCTTCCTGCTGATCGTGCTGGTCGCCGTGGCGTTGGCGAGCATCGCGATCGGCTCGAAGGAGATCCCGCTGTCCGGGGTGTGGCACGGCCTCTTCGCGCCGACCGGCGTCGAGGACGACGTGGTGATCCGCGAGCTGCGCATCCCGCGGACGTTGCTCGGCATCGTCGTGGGCATCGCGCTGGGCGTCGGCGGCGCCCTCATGCAGGGCCACACGCGCAACCCGCTGGCCGACCCCGGCATCCTCGGCGTCACGCACGGCGCCGCGCTCGCCGTCGTTCTCTCGATCTTCCTGCTCGGCGTCTCGTCGCTGGTCGGCTACATCTGGTTCGCCTTCGCCGGCGCGCTGATCGCGAGCGTGGTGGTGTTCCTGCTCGGCTCGGCCGGCAGAGGCGGGCCGTCACCGGTGACGCTGGCGCTGGCCGGTGCCGCGGTCTCCGCGCTGATGCACGGTCTGGTGTCGGCGATCGTGCTGCTCGACCAGCAGTCGCTCGACGCGTTCCGGTTCTGGCAGGTCGGCGCGATCGCCGGCCGCGACCTGTCCGTGCTGAACCAGGTGCTGCCGTTCCTCGTCGTCGGGCTCGTCGTGGCGGCGTTCAACGCACCGGGGCTCAACGCATTGTCGCTGGGCGAGGACGTCGCCAAGTCGCTCGGCGTGCGCGTCGGGATGACCCGGTCGTTGGGCATCTTCGCCATCACGCTGCTGGTGGGCGGTGCCGTCGCCGCGTGCGGGCCGATCGGGTTCATCGGCCTGGTGGTGCCGCACGTGGCGCGCGCGTTCACCGGCCCGGACTACCGCTTGCTGCTGCCGTTCTCCGCGCTGGTGGGCGCGATCCTGCTGCTGCTCGCCGACATCCTCGGCAGGGTGGTGGCCCGTCCGTCCGAAGTGGAGGTCGGCGTGATGCTGGCGCTGCTCGGCGCGCCGTTCTTCATCTTCCTGGTGCGCCGCAGGAAGCTGGTGAAGATTTGACTGCGCTGAGGGTGGGGGCGGCGTCTTTTAGGATGCGCCGTCGGCCGTTGACGGTCGCGGCGGTCGCGTTGGTGCTGCTGGCCGTCGTGCTGGTCGTGGACATCATGATCGGCGACTTCCCGCTGACCGCGGCGCAGGTGGTCGACACCCTGTTCGGTGGCGGCACCCGGCGCGACCAGTTCGTGGTGACGGAGCTGCGGCTGCCGCGTGCGCTGACCGGGCTGCTGGTCGGTGGCGCTCTCGGGCTCTCCGGGGCGATCTTCCAGGCGATCGTGCGGAACCCGTTGGCCTCGCCGGACATCCTGGGCGTGACCTGGGGAGCCGGCGCCGGTGCGGTGTCCGTGATCACCTTCGCCGGCTCGCTGGGCGTGGTGACCGGCAGCGCGGCCTCGGTCGGGCTGCCGCTGGCCGGGCTCGCCGGTGGGCTGGTGGCCGGGCTGCTGGTCTACGCGCTGGCCTGGCGGCAGGGCATCGAGGGCTTCCGGATGGTGCTGATCGGCATCGGCATCACCGCGGTGGCCGGCAACTTCACGCACTACCTGCTGACGGTCGGCGACGTGCAGGACGCCGGACGGGCGATGGTGTGGCTCACCGGGTCGCTGAACGGGCGCGGGTGGGAACACGTTGTGCCCGTTGCGCTCGCGCTCACCGTGCTGATTCCGGTGGCGTTGATCGGCGGGCACGTCCTCGGCGCGCTGCAGTTCGGCGACGAGACCTCGCGCGGGCTGGGGGTGCGGGTCAACCTGGCGCGGTCGTTCCTGATCATCGTGGCGATCGTGCTGGCGTCCGTGGCCACCGCCGCCGCCGGGCCGATCGCGTTCGTCGCGCTGGCCACGCCGCAGATCGCGTTGCGGCTGGCCGGGACCGCGCAGCCGCCGTTGTTCGGGTCGGTGCTGCTCGGCGGCGTGCTGGTGATGTTGTCGGATCTCGTCGCCAGGACGATCTACCGCATCGAGCTGCCGGTCGGTGTCGTCACCGCCGTGCTCGGTGCGCCTTATCTGATGTACCTGCTGGTTCGGAGTCGCCGGGAGGCGCGGGTATGAGTGTGCGTCTTGAGGCTTCGTCGTTGTGCGTCGGCTACGGCGAGCGGCTGGTGGTCGACACGCTCGACCTGTCGATCGTCGGCGGGACGGTCACCGCGGTGATCGGGCCCAACGGGTGCGGGAAGTCGACGCTGCTGCGGGCGCTGGGGCGGTTGCTGCCGGCCAGGTCCGGTGCGGTGCTGCTGGACGGCAAGCAGATCGACCGGATGTCCACCCGTGAGGTGGCGCGGGTGCTGGGACTGCTGCCGCAGGCGCCGTCTGCTCCGGAGGGCCTGACGGTGGCCGACCTCGTTGCGCGAGGCCGGCATCCGCACCAGTCCTGGTACCGGCAGTGGTCGTCGGACGACGCGGCCGCCGTCGACGCCGCGTTGGCGATGACCGGGATCTCGGACCTGGCCGAGCGGACCGTGGACGAGCTGTCCGGTGGGCAGCGGCAGCGGGCGTGGATCTCCATGGCGCTGGCCCAGGGCACGGACCTGTTGCTGCTGGACGAGCCCACGACCTACCTGGACCTCGCGCACCAGATCGACGTCCTGGACCTGGTGCAGGAGCTGCACGCGTCCATGGGACGCACGGTGGTGATGGTGCTGCACGACCTGAACCTGGCTGCGCGGTACGCGGACAACATCGTGGCCATGCGCGATGGGCGGATCGTGGCTCAGGGCGCGCCCGCCGCGGTGCTGACCGAGTCGTTGTTGCTCGACGTGTTCGGGCTGGACGCTCGGGTGGTCGAGGATCCGGTGGCCGGGACGCCCCTCGTCGTGCCGGTCGGGTCGCGGCACCGGGCCTAGGTTCCTAGGAACAGGTGCGCGGGCAGGCCGTGCAGGGCTCCGCTTCCGGGAGCACGTAGTGGAAGCAGCAGCTGTTGCGCTTGCGCTTCCAGCCTTCGTCGGAGAGGTGCAGCGTCGAGGCGGAGACGAACGGGTACAGCTTCTCCGGCAGGATCAGCGCCGCGTCGGTCACGCCGCCGGTCTCGTCGCCGCAGGCCCGGCCCGCGGCCCAGGCGCCGTACTCCAGCATGTCGGTCGCGGCTGCCCAGAGGGTGCGGCGGCCGAAGCGGACCACCTGGCCGAAGGAAGCGACGAACTGCGCGGCGTGGGCGGCGTAGCGGGCGCGCAGCAGGGCGGCCAGCGCGGCTTCGTTGGCGACGACCGTGGCGGCCGGGTGGTTCGAGGCCGGGTCGTCCGGGAGGCACGCGAACTCGTCGCACAGCACCGAGATGCCGTCCGGGTGCGGGCGGCCCTCCGCGTTGAGGCGGAAGGCGAGGTCGTTCGGCTTGAGGGTCGGGACGCGGCGGGCGGTGTGGAAGAGCAGGCCCGCGATGGTGCCGGGGACGTGCAGGTACCAGCCCATGATGTAGCCGGCGGTGGCCCGGTCGTCGGACTTGCCGTACTGCTCGACCATCCACTCGGCCAGGTCCTTGCGCCACAGGTCGAAGCGCGCAGGCTCGGCCAGCAGGTCCGAGCAGATCGTCCAGTCCGGCGACGGCGTGCCGAACCTGATCTCGGATCCGGCTTGCAGGCGGGCGATGGACTCGGCCAGTGGCGTGAGCGCACGCGGGTTCTGCTGTGAGACCCTCACCGGTACGGTCAACGCAAGTCCAATCTCATCTGAGCAATGAGGCTTGCCTAACCTTACCGAAGATCGCCCCGGTGGCGCGCGTTGTGGTGGCCCCGGTCACACGAGTATCGCTCAACGGTTGGTTGTTCGCGCTGAGCGGACATCGCCCGATCTGTGGAATCCGTTGGTCCCGACCTGCGTTGATGCCGGTGTCAGGGTTGCCCGGACGCCACTGTGCGCTGATGGGAGCCACAGGCCTCGGAACCGCCCACTACAGTGGAGCCACGGTGCCGCGCTCACCAGGGTAGATCGGTGGAGCCGAGGACCGCCGACGCAGCAGTCAGGGAGTGCGAATGTTCGAAAGGTTCACCGACCGCGCGAGGCGGGTGGTTGTCCTTGCCCAAGAAGAGGCACGGATGCTCAACCACAACTACATCGGCACCGAGCACATCCTCCTGGGTCTGATCCACGAGGGTGAAGGTGTCGCCGCCAAGGCGCTCGAGTCGTTGGGGATTGCGCTGGAGGGCGTCCGCCAGCAGGTCGAAGAGATCATCGGCCAGGGCCAGCAGGCTCCGAGTGGACACATCCCCTTCACCCCCCGTGCGAAGAAGGTCCTGGAGCTCTCGCTGCGCGAGGCGCTTCAGCTCGGCCACAACTACATCGGCACCGAGCACATCCTGCTCGGCCTGATCCGCGAGGGCGAGGGCGTTGCCGCGCAGGTCCTCGTGAAGCTGGGTGCCGACCTCAACCGGGTGCGCCAGCAGGTGCTGCAGCTGCTGTCCGGTTACTCGACGGAGAAGGGCGCGTCGGAGTCGACCGGCCGCGGCGAGGGCACCCCGTCGTCGTCCCTGGTCCTCGACCAGTTCGGGCGCAACCTCACGGCTTCGGCCCGTGAGGGCAAGCTCGACCCGGTGATCGGGCGCACCAAGGAGATCGAGCGGGTCATGCAGGTGCTGTCCCGCCGCACCAAGAACAACCCGGTCCTCATCGGCGAGCCCGGCGTCGGCAAGACGGCCGTCGTCGAGGGGCTGGCGCAGATGGTCGTCAAGGGCGAGGTGCCCGAGACGCTCAAGGACAAGCAGCTCTACACGCTCGACCTCGGCTCGCTGGTCGCGGGCTCGCGTTACCGCGGTGACTTCGAAGAGCGCCTGAAGAAGGTCCTCAAGGAGATCCGCACGCGCGGCGACATCATCCTGTTCATCGACGAGATCCACACGCTCGTCGGTGCGGGTGCCGCCGAGGGCGCGATCGACGCGGCCTCGATCCTGAAGCCGATGCTCGCCCGCGGTGAGCTGCAGACGATCGGTGCCACCACGCTCGACGAGTACCGCAAGCACGTCGAGAAGGACCCCGCGCTGGAGCGCCGCTTCCAGCCGATCCAGGTGGGCGAGCCGTCGCTCGAGCACACCATCGAGATCCTCAAGGGCCTGCGTGACCGGTACGAGGCGCACCACCGCGTCTCGATCACCGACTCCGCGCTGGTCGCCGCCGCCACGCTGGCCGACCGGTACATCAACGACCGGTTCCTGCCGGACAAGGCGATCGACCTCATCGACGAGGCCGGCGCGCGCATGCGCATCCGCCGGATGACCGCGCCGCCGGACCTGCGCGAGTTCGACGAGAAGATCGCCGACGTCCGTCGCGACAAGGAGTCCGCGATCGACGCGCAGGACTTCGAGCGCGCGGCCAAGCTGCGTGACGCGGAGAAGCAGCTCCTGGGCCAGAAGGCCGAGCGGGAGAAGCAGTGGAAGGACGGCGACCTGGACGTCGTCGCCGAGGTCGACGACGAGCAGATCGCCGAGGTCCTGGCCAACTGGACCGGCATCCCGGTGTTCAAGCTCACCGAGGAGGAGACCACGCGTCTGCTCCGCATGGAGGACGAGCTGCACAAGCGGATCATCGGCCAGGTCGACGCGGTCAAGGCCGTGTCGCAGGCGATCCGCCGCACCCGCGCCGGTCTGAAGGACCCGAAGCGCCCGTCCGGCTCGTTCATCTTCGCCGGCCCGTCCGGTGTCGGTAAGACCGAGCTCTCGAAGGCGCTGGCGAACTTCCTGTTCGGCGAGGACGACGCGCTCATCCAGATCGACATGGGCGAGTTCCACGACCGCTACACCGCGTCGCGGCTCTTCGGTGCCCCTCCCGGTTACGTCGGCTACGAAGAGGGCGGCCAGCTCACCGAGAAGGTGCGCCGCAAGCCGTTCTCGGTCGTGCTGTTCGACGAGATCGAGAAGGCCCACCAGGAGGTCTACAACACGCTGCTCCAGGTGCTGGAGGACGGCCGCCTGACCGACGGTCAGGGCCGGACGGTGGACTTCAAGAACACCGTCATCATCTTCACGTCGAACCTGGGCACGTCCGACATCAGCAAGGCCGTCGGCCTCGGCTTCACCTCGGGTCAGGACACCGCGTCCAACTACGAGCGGATGAAGAACAAGGTCAACGACGAGCTGAAGAAGCACTTCCGCCCCGAGTTCCTCAACCGCATCGACGACATCATCGTCTTCCACCAGCTGACTCAGGACGAGATCATCAAGATGGTGGACCTGATGATCGCCCGCGTCGAGACGCAGCTGAAGAACAAGGACATGGCCCTCGAGCTGACCGACAGGGCGAAGTCCCTGCTGGCCAAGCGCGGCTTCGACCCGGTGCTGGGCGCCCGCCCGCTGCGCCGCACGATCCAGCGCGAGATCGAGGACCAGTTGTCGGAGAAGATCCTGTTCGGCGAGATCCAGCCGGGCCAGATCATCATCACCGACGTCGAGGGCTGGGACGGCGTGTCCGACGAGCACGACAAGGCGCGCTTCGTCTTCCGCGGCGAGGCCAAGCCGAACCGCGTGCCGGACGCTCCGCCGGTCGACCTGGCAGCCCCCGCGGCCACCGAGCCGCAGGACGCTCCGGCGACCGAGACCGAGTGAGCTAGCTGAGTTCCACGAAAGCGGCCCCCAGGCTTCCTGGGGGCCGTTTTTCGTCTGCGCGTTCGACATTCTCTGCCCAGCGCGACTCTTGAAGTGAGAGGCTTCCGCTGGAGGACACGTGGAGATTCTCGTGATCGTCGTTGCCGTGGCCGTGATCACGGCCCTGGTGCTTCGCGGGCCCAGGCAGGCCAAGGCACGTACGCAGGCAGCGGCCTCACGGACCCCTTCCCTGATGCCCCTCGCCGAAAGCCTCGGCGGCAAGCTGGCCGGTCCCGGCGAGGCGAGCGCGTGGTCTCGGGCACTTCAGCGCGCGCAGCACAAGCCGGGCCTGTCCCTCGAGTTCCACCGTGGACCGTGGCACGTCCGGGTGACCGAGGCCTCCTACGCGCCAGACGCGCTGCTGCCCAACAACCAGATGTCGTTCGAGCACTGGATCGAGGTCGCCACGATTCCCCTGCCACGGCGGCGGGTTCCGCTGGAGTTCTTCACGCTGTACTTCGAGGACGGTTTCGCCCGCGTGGAGTGCGACGGGCAGATCCGGCCCGACGAGCTCGAGTTCCTGGTCGACATGATCCTGGAGACGCTCGACCTCATGCCGGGCGTCGAACCTCGTGACCCCACAACGGTCATCTGACGATCGCATCACTTCCACGACCTGTTCGGCCCGTTTTGCCGCGAATACACGTCTCGTCCTGACACCATGGCGGCCGCTCGGTGATCTAGCCCGAGCGGAGTCCTTGCAGGAGGTTCTTGTGCCGTCGGCGGCGTTCGAGCAGCTGGTCGCTCAGTTCGAGCGGTTCCAGTCCCAGATGCAGCGCGTTGACCAGCAGTTCGCCAACATCGGCGAGATGCAGCAACAGCTGACCGACCTGGAAGCGGTGGCCACCTCGGCCGACCGCGCCGTGACAGTCGTCGCGGGCCCGTCCGGCAGCATCAAGGCCATCCACCTGACCGACCAGGCCATGCGCAGACCACCCCAAGCCCTGGCCGCCGAACTGATGACGACCCTGCAACGAGCCGTGGCCGAAGCCGCGCGCCGCCAGGCAGGCATCGTCGAGGGCGCGATCGGCGACGACATGAAGCTCTCCGACCAGGTCCTGGAAACCCAGTCGCAGCTCTTCGGAATGTCCAAAGAGGAACTCCGCGCCGTCAGGACCGACGAAGCCGCGCCCCAGTCGCCCGCCCCGCAGCGTCCACCGATGCCTCCCATGCCGCCTGCACCCCAAGGCGGCCCGGCCCGGCCTCCCGCACCGCCCCGCAGGCCTGCGCCCGAGCCGCAGGACGACTTCGGCGACCAGAACATCATGCGCGGCAACGCCTGGAACGACAGGTCGCAGCCGCCGCCCACCGCACCGCCCAAACAGGACGGCAAGTTCCTGAACCTCTACGACGACGAGGACGGCCGATGAGCGGGTTCAGCGTCAACCCGGAGGAGCTGCGCGAGTACGCCGGCAAGCTCGACGGCCACCGCGCCACGGCGAGCGCCATCAAGGGCCTCGTGGACCAGGCGGACGTGTCCGACAAGTCGTGGGGCGTGGTGGGTCTGTTCGTCTTCGACAACTACAAAGATCTGCTGAGCGACCTCAAGGACACGTTCCAGGCCATGGAAGAAGGCCTCCAGTCCGGTGCGGACAAGTTCCGTGACACCGCCCAGGGCTACGCGGACCAGGAAACCGCGTTGAAGGCGATTCTCGAAGGCATCCAGGTCGACAGGGGGTAGACGGCATGGCAGAGGAGGACATCGAGGCCGGCGGGGTCAAGATCACCGTTGGTGAGAAGACCACCGGTGAGAAAGCCGTCGAGGCGATCCCGATCTACGGCAACTTCGTCAAGGCGAAGGACGCGATGGGCGACGCCGGCGACACCGGCGGCGCGGCGGCTCTGTCGGCCGAGGGCAGTGCGCTGGTCAGCGGGTTGGTCGAGGCCGGGCAGGGTCTGGTCATGGACCCGCTCGGCTGGTTGGTCGGACAGGGCCTCAACTTCCTGATCAGCGTGGTGCAGCCGCTCGAGGACGCGATCCACTTCGTCAGCGGCGACGGTCCCGCGTTGCAGCAGGCAGGTGAGAACTTCAGTGCCATCGCGACCGGTGTCGCCGAACTGCGCACGGCGTTCGCCGATGACCTGGGGAGCACCGTCCAGACCTGGGGCGGCAGTGCTTCGGAGGCGGCAGGCACCAAGCTCGGGGAGTTCGCCCACGGGATCGACGGCGTCGCAGCCCAAGCAGGAGAACTGGCCGAGCTGCTGCTGATGTCCTCGATGATCATGCAGATCATCGAGGACGTCATCAAGGCGATCCTCACCGAGCTGATCACCTGGCTGATCATGATCTGGATCCCGGCGCTCGCCGCCGCGGTGCCGAGCTGTGGCGCCTCGACGGCCGCTGCCGGCGCCGCGACGGGTGTCCGGGTCGCCACGACGGTCGGCCGGGTGTCGCGCATCGTGGCCAAGCTCCGCGGGCTGCTGACGAAGATCATGGACTTCCTGCGGAACCTGGCGAGCAAGGCCAAGAACCTCGGCACCGCGTTCAAGAAGGCCATGGCGGACAAGAAGGTCACCAGCCAGCAGGCGACCGACGCGCTGGCCGGCAAGACGAAGTGGGAGCGGTTCAGGAGCAACCCGGTCACGCGGATGAACAGCCATGACGGCATCGTCGGCGAGCGGATGCAGAACGGCTTCGGGAAGTCGATGCTCGACGCGGTGGGCAACGAGGCGTTGGCCCAGGTCAACCCGTACCACGAGAAGGGCCTGCGCAACACGTCCATCCAGGAGAAGGCCGCCGAGTCTCGCGACACGGGCACCGACTACTCGAAGCAGCGCATCGAAGGGTTTCTGGACATCTGATGATGGACCATCTACTGAAGTTCTGGCACGGGTACGTCCTCGCCCCGTACGTCCTGACGTGGATCGCGTGCGCGATCGTGTTCCTGGTGGTGCGGCGCTGGCTCCACTTCCGCGGCCACGCGAAGCGACGGGATGCGCAGATCGCGGCGCTGACCCCGTTGGCGCAGCGGCTGGGCGGCAAGGTGCTCGGCCCCGGCGAGGCAGGCATGTGGACGGCTGAGCTCTGCAAGCCGTTCGTGAACGAGTTCTCGATCGCGTTCCGGTCGAAGAGGCAGTTCGACCTGTCGTTGGACTTCCAGCGCGGTCAGTGGCACGTCAGGGTGACAGAGGCGTCGATCCGCTACGACTCACGCGGTTTTGGCGTGCGGTGGCTGCAGGAGCACCGCATCGAGATCGCGACTGCGCGCCTGGCGCCGCTGAAGGTCAGGCGGCCGAACAAGTACAGCATCAACAACGGTCAGCCGTTGTCACCCGGCCAGCTCGAGTCCGAGTGGAAGTCGATCGTCGAGCACAAGCCGGCGACCGTCCAAAGCGACGCCGAGTGGCTGCCGGTGCCGTTGTCGCCGCCCATGGACAAGGAGTTCTCCGCGTACGGCAACGATCCCGCGACGGCCGCCAGGGAGCTGAACTTCGACGCGCTGCACTGGCTCATCGACCAGCAGGAGAGCCTGCCGCTGTGGGCCAAGCGGATGACGCTGACCTTCGAGTCGGGCTTCGTCTACCTGATCGCGTACGACCACATCTACCCCGATGACCTGATGGGCGTGGTCGACACGATCTGCGGGCTGCTCGACCGCATGCCGGGCGCCCGGCCGAGGCACCCCGCCGCCGCAGTCTGAGCCCAACGCGAGGCCGCGCTGCCGACACGGTCAGCGCGGCGTCACGGCATAGCCCGCCAGGTAGGTCTCCTCGAACGGCAGCGGCGTGCCGATGTTCTCGATCACGCCGCTCTCGGGGGGAGAGCGGAAGTGGGTCCGACATTCCGGGACGCAACGGGACGACGCCGCCGACCGTCCTTCAATCGTGGCGACCACACCGGAGACTGACGAGCACTCGGCGACACTGCACGACGTGGTCACCACCGAGGTGAAGCCGCAGAAGAGCGGGTTCGCCACGTTCTTGCTGGTCGTGTGCGCGTTTTTGTTCGTCGCCGCGGCCATGGTCAGGCTGCTCGGCATCGACGGCAACCGGTACATGATCGCCTCGACGTCGTTGATCCCGTACATCACCGTGGTTGGGCTGCTCATCGGGCTGTTGGCGCTCTTGCGCAAGCGGTGGGTGGTTGGGCTCACGATGACACTGGTGGCGGTCGTGCTGGTGGGGACCGTGGCGCAACGGGCGTTCCCGGACTCGCGGCCGAACGGGGTGGGGCAGCCGGTTCGGGTGATGACCTCGAACCTGCTCGTCGGCATCGCGGATGCCGAGGCGGTCGTGCGCGAAGTGAGGAATCGCGACGTCGACGTACTGGCGCTGCAGGAGTTGACGCCCGACATGGTGCGCGACCTCGAACGGGCCGGGCTGAACCAGGTGTTGCCCAACCGGGTCTTCCTGGCCGAACCGGGTGGGTCGGGCAGTGGCATCGCCTCGAAGTTCCCGCTCACGCAACGGAATCTGACTCCGCCTGGCACGTTGCAGCAGGCCGGGGCGCTCGTCGACCTGCCGGGCAGGGACATCGAGGTCGTGTCGGTGCATCCGTTGCCGCCGGTCGTGACGGAAGGGCCGGAGGCGTGGCAGCGCGAGCTGGCCGGGCTGCCGACGCCGGACTCGACCGGCGCGATCAGGATTCTGGCCGGCGACTTCAACGCGACGCTCGACCACGTCGGCCTGACGAGGTTGCTGAACAAGGGCTATGTGGACGCCGCCGACCAGGTCGGCAAGGGGCTGATCCACACGTGGCCGAGCAAGAGCGGGATCTGGCCGCCGCCGGTCACCATCGACCACGTGCTGGTGGACACGCGGTGCCCGGTCGACACGGTGGACGTGTTCGACGTGCTCGGCAGTGATCACCGGGCCGTTGTCACGCAGTTCGTCGTACCCCGGTAGCCGGTTCTTGGTAGACAGGTCGCATGAAGATCCTCGCCATTGCGGCCTTGCTGGGGGGCATGCTTTCGCCCGCTCAGGCCGAGGAACCCACCGTCACCTGTCCACCGTCACCTGAGCCTCAGGACATGCGCAACGAGGCCTATTACCAGTTCGTCATGACGTACAAGTCCGAGTGCGCCGAACCCACGAACTGGGGGACCTACTACCCGGACCTGACCATCTCCTCCGACCAGGTGTCCGTCACGGCGTCGACGGCGCTCGCCGGTGCCATCGCCTCGGTCAGGTACGGCGGCAAGGAGTACATCGGCAGCGGCGGGCACGGCGCCGCGTTCCAGTGGGCCGTGCGGCCGTTCGTCCGGCCGATCGGCGCGTCGGACACGGTGCAGCCCAAGGCGACCGAGTGCTACAACCCGACGCAGGCCGGGTCGCAGAAAGACGACGACGGCAAGACAGCGCCCTACCACTGGCCGTCCACCAGCGCGTTGTCGCAGTTCGAGAAGGTCGGCGGCAGCCGCTACCTCGCGGCCAGCAGGCTCGCGATGTACGTGCCGATTCCGCAGCAGACCAAGCTGCCCGACGACAACTGCAAGGCGACCGACTACCAGCCAGACCAGAGCCCGATGAGCCTCGGCCTTTCGCACTACTGGCTCAACCCGGACGTCAGCGTGTCCGGCAACGTCATCGAGCTCCGCGCCGGGCTGCACGTCGAGGACCAGGAACCCGCCGCGAACGTCGGTGAGGTCCACAGCACGATCGTCGCCTACACCCAGCGCGACTTCACCAAGGAGTACGCGTACCTCAACGGGCAGCTCGTGCCGTTCGACGCCACGCGGTGGGACCACAAGAAGAGTCCGTCGCTGCGCTGCACCGAGAACGGTACCCACTGCCTGGGCATGTACCTGCCGAACAGCCAGACGCGCGAGGACGCGTACGTCTACCTGGAGAGCAGGGCGCCGGACGAGTACACGGCCTGGGGCGGCTCGTACACCATCGAGGCGACGTTCGTGAGCAGGAACTCCCGGCACGTCGACATGCAGGCGTACGCGGTCGTCGGTGACAAGCAGAAGGTCACCGAGACGTTCGATCGACTGAGCTCGCCAGTGCGGTAAGTGCTTCGAGGGCGTTCATCGGCAACGAGACGCCTCGGCCGTGCCTGACGTCGGGTTCGCGGACGTTGATCCGGATCAGCGAGCCGTTGGCGGCTGACGCCAGTTCAGCCTGACGTCGCACGGTCGGCACCGCGGTGCCGGCACCGATCTCGAGCACGACCAGGTTCCGCACGGACCGCCGCCAGGTCGTCAGCGCGTCGAGCTGCGCCTGGCTGCGGTGCGGCACCCAGCCCCAGTCGCCGAACATCAGGATGTTGGGCCGCGCCAGGCCACCGCACGACGGGCACGACGGCAACGGGCCGACCGCGCGCATCGAGTCCGGGTCCACGGTGACGTCGAACGTGCACTCCCAGATCTCGTCGGTGCACGGTTCCACGCACTGGGCGTGGTGGATCGAACCGTGGACCTCGGCGACGTCGGTGAAGCCCGCCTTCTGAAACTGGCCGTCCACATTGGACGTGAAGACGCGCGCACCCCACGAGCGCAGGATCGAGAAACCCTCGTGCGGCACGGTCGCGCGGTACAGGCCGAGCCGGTGGCCGTAGAAGCCCCAGGCCAGCGCCGGATCGTCGGCGAAGTGCACCGGGTCGGCGATCTCCTCGAACTTCAGCCCGAGGCGTTCGTACGGCGGATAGGCCCGCCAGAAGCCCTCGGTGCCGCGGAAGTCCGGCAGTCCCGAGTCGACCCCCATGCCGGCACCGGCGCAGACGAGCAACGCGTCCGCGCCGGCGATCAGCTCGGCGGCCCTGTCGTAAGCCTCTTCGATCACTGCTTGGGCTTGCTCCCCAGCACGACCTCGAACTCCAGCAGGTCGGCACCGGTCGACACCGGCTTCGCCCGCTCACCGGAGTGCGCAGCGGCACCGGCCTGGCCGTCGCGCCACGCCACGAAGTCCTCGTGGGTCTCCCAGTGCGTCACGACGAAGTAGCGGTCCTCGCCGGCGACCGGGCGCAGGAGCTCGAAGCCGAGGAAACCGGGCTGGTCGTCGACCGCGCCGAGGCGGGCGGCGAAGCGCTTCTCCAGCTCGGGGCCGGCGCCCTCGGGGACCTTGATCGCGTTGATCTTCACGACTGCCATGACACCGACTCTAGCGGCGCACACCGACAGGCAGCAGGTACTGGTCTTCCGGGATGCCCGAGCCGCGGAACCACGCCGCGAAGAACCCGTCCAGCTGCTGGCCGGAGGCCTCCTTGAAGTGGTTCTCGAACTCCGGCCACGAGGCGTTCGAGTCACGATGCTTGGCCGTCCACGACCGCAGGGCCTTGAAGAACACGTCGTCACCGACCTGCTTGCGCAGCGCGTGCATCGCCATGATGCCCTTGTCGTAGACGCCCCTGAACTCGTTGCCCTTGCCCATGTCGTAGAGCTTCGGCGCCCAGAACGACGAGCGCGTGCGCAGCTCCTCGATCCGGCCGCGGTAGCGCTCGTCGAGGTTCGTGCCTTCCTTCTCCATCCACAGCCACTGCGAGTAGGAGGCGAGGCACTCGTTCAGGCAGATGTCCGCCCAGTTCGAGATCGTCACCGAGTCGCCGAACCACTGGTGCGCGTTCTCGTGCACGACCGTCTCCAGGTCGGCCCACGACGCGTAGATCGGCCTGGTCTGGGTCTCCAGCGAGAACCCGATCTGGTCGGCCACCCAGATGCTGCCGGCCGCGCGCTGCGGGTACGGGCCGAACCTCGTCTCCAGGTATGCCAGCACCTCGGGCAACCGCGCCTGGATCGGCTTCTTCTGCCCCGATGTGCCGGGTGCGTAGGCGTCCAGCACCGGCGCGCCACTCGGCAGGCGAGAGCGCACGATCTCGAACTTGTCGATCGCCACCGTGGCCAGGTACGTCGCGAGCGGCGTCTCCTCCGACCAGTTGAACGTGGTCCAGCCGCCGTCGCGCGTCACCGGGCCTTCCAGACCGTTCGACACCACCGACCAGCCGTCCGGCACGCGGGCCGCGACCTTCAGCGCCGCCTTGTCGCGCGGGGTGTCGTTGGCCGGGAACCACGTCGTCGCGGAGTGTGGCTGACCTGCGGCGAAGGCACCGCCGGTGGACGAGATCTGCCAGCCGCTGCGGCCCAGCGAGGCGTCGTTGATCGTCGTCGGGTTGCCGCCGTAGGTGACCACCGCGGTGAACGGCTTGCCCTTCGCGAGCGGCGCGGTGGGCGTGATCACCAGCTCGTGGTCGCCCTCCTGCGCGAACTTCGCGGGCTTCCCGCCGACGGAGACCGCGCTGACCGTCAACCCCTCCAGGTCCAGGTTGAAGCGCGACAGGTCAGCAGAGGCGGTTGCGGTGACGGTGGCGACGCCGTCCAGCTTCTTCGAGCCGGGGTCGTAGGTGATCGCCAGGTCGTAGAGCGTCACGTCGTAGCCGCTGTTGCCGTCCGTCGGGTAGTACGCGTCGCCCGCACCCGCACCGGCCTCCACGGCTGCCTGCGGTGACGTCTCCTGGCGTTGCTGCTGTGCCGGGTCGCCGCCAGGCGTGCGGAACACGACGAGCAGACCGGCGACGAGCACGAGCAAGACCAGGGCGATCAGGTACGGACGGGCCTTCATGCGTTTAATCATCCCTGTGTCGGTGGTGGAGTTCGGCGGAACGGGACAAGGCGTGCTGCTCCTGCACGGCCTGATGAGCAGGGCCACCGCCTGGTGGCCGGTCGCGCAGTGGCTCACACCGTTCGGCCGCGTCGTCGGGATCGACCAGCGCGGGCACGGCCGAAACCCGCAGCGGGGACCGTTTCGCACCGAGGACTTCGTCGCCGACGCCGCGAAGGCGATCGAGGACCTCGGCCTCGGACCCGCTGTGGTGATCGGGCACTCCATGGGCGGGCTGCACGCGTGGTGTCTCGCGGCGACCCGTCCGGACCTGGTCCGCGCGATTGTGGTCGAGGACTTCGCCCCGGACAACAGGGGAAAGACGGTCGACGAGTGGAAGTGGCTCTTCGACGCGTGGCCGGTGCCGTTCCAGTCGCTCGCGCACGTCACCTCGTACTTCGGCGCGCCGGTGTTCGCCGAGTACTTCGAGGAACGCGAAGACGGCTGGCACCTGATCGCCGAGATGGACGACCTCTACGAGATCGCCGCCGAGTGGGGCACGCGGGCGTACTGGGACTTCATCGACGAGGTGAAGTGCCCGTCACTGGTCATCGAGGCAGGTCAGGGCGGCCAACAACGCAACCAGATGGCCGAGGCCGCGCGCCGGTCCAACGGCCAGTACCTGTTCGTGCCGGAGGCGGGCCACGTCGTGCACGCCACCGCGCCGTGGGTCTACCGGGGCGCCGTGGAGGCCTTCTTGAGCACGTCGATCTCGCCGGTCTGAGTGTCGACGATCGAGACCTCGCGGACCTTCGCGCGGATCGGCTCGACCGGGAACACCTTCGCGAACGCGGCCTTCATCGCCTCGTCGTCCACGCCCTGGACGAGCGTGCAGTGCGGCACCCAGTTGCCGGGCAGGTAGTAAGCGCTGGGGTTCTTCACATGGCCCGCCAGCACGTCGTGGATCGCCGAATGCACGGCCAGCAGTTCGGCGTCGACCACGGCGGCGAGCATCAGCACGTTGTCGGCCGTCGAGAACGTGCTGAGCATGTGCAGCCAGAGGTCCGGCATCCACAGCCGTTCCAGGTCCTCCCGCAGCTCCTTGCGGACCTTCGGGCCGATGGTGCTCGCGACGGCGTAGGTCAGGTGTGGCGGGTACTCGTGCTTCGCGCCGATGCGCTGCTGCAGCTCGCGGACCTTCTTGTCCGCCTCGTCGTCGAAGAACGCCACGAGCGCGTGCATCAGTGCTCCCCAGGTAGCGCGAACAGGCCGTCCCGCGTCTGCTCGACCAAGCCGTCGTCGAGCAGCGAGACCAGGCACTTCTCTCGTTGGGTGAGGTCGTTCCAGACGAGGTCGAGCTGCGCCTTGGGCACCGGGCCGGGTGCACCCCGCAGCACGTCCAGCAGCTTGCCCCGCACCTGACGATCGGTGCCGGCGAACTTCTGCACTTTCTTCTCCGGCCCCGCGTACGCAGGACGGCCGGCCAGCTGCCACGCGCAGACGTCGTACAACGGGCAGTCGGCGCACTTCTGGTTCTTGGCCGTGCAGATCAACGCGCCGAGCTCCATCAACGCCGCCGAGAACACCGCGGCGTCCTCCTGCGACGAGGGCAGGATCGCCTCGACGTCACGGAGATCGCGCTTGGTCGACGGCGGACCCGCATCGCCCGCACCGTGCACAGCGCGCGCGACGACCCGTCGGACGTTCGTGTCGACGACAGCGCACTTCTGCCCGTAGGCGAACGTGGCCACCGCACGGGCCGTGTAGCTGCCGATGCCCGGCAACGACTCCAGCACCTCGACGTCCGACGGCACGACATCGCCGTGGTCGCGAGCGATGGCCGTCGCCGCCTCGTGCAACCGCAGAGCGCGCCGCGGATAGCCGAGCTTGCCCCACATGCGCAGCACTTCACCCTGCGACGCGGCGGCCATCGCGCTGGGTACGGGCCAGCGCGACAGCCACTCGTGCCAGATCGGTTCCACGCGCGACACCGGCGTCTGCTGCAGCATGATCTCGCTGACCAGCACGCCCCAGGCGGTGCACTCAGGACGGCGCCACGGCAGGTCGCGGGCGGCGGTGTCCCACCAGCCCAGCAGCAACTCGTGATTCATCGTGCGCCATTCTGGCGCACGGCTCAGGCGGCTTGAGTGCCCACCGCGTCGACCTCGCGCAGTTCGCCGGTGTGCACGTCGTAGACGAACCCGCGGATCTTGTCGGTGTGCGGGATGAACGGGCTGCGCCGCAGCCGCGCCATCGAGCCGCGCACGCTCTGCTCGACCACCTTGAACGCCTCGACGGCCCAGGTCGGGCGCAGGCCGGTGTCGGCCTCGAGCTCGTCCTTGAAGTCGTCCTCGGTCACCATCTCGAGGCCGCAGTTCGTGTGGTGCACGAGGAGGACCTCGCGCGTGCCCAGCTTGCGCTGGCTCAGCGCCAGCGACCGGATCATGTCGTCGGTGACGACACCACCCGCGTTGCGCAGGACGTGCGCCTCACCCTGCTTCAACCCGAAGATCTCGAACACCCGGATGCGCGAGTCCATGCAGGTCAAGATCGCCACCTGCAGGGATGGCTTCGCGGACGAACGGTCTCCGGGAACCACGTTCCCGAGCTCGTAGTTCCGCTTGAGCAGTTCGTCGATCGCGGTCATGACTACCTCCATGGCCTACCGGCGGACCTCGCGCGTCGATTGGAACCGGAGTTAGCGGCCGTTCACAAGGGGTTTCCGCTCAATGTCACGTTCAACCGATCGAGCGATGCTCGCCTACCGCTCGATTCCACCCCGTCCGGTTACCTTCGGGCCGTGATCGAGCCCACAGGACCGTTGCCGTCCACTGTGTACTGGCGCCGCCGCCTCGCCGCGATCGCTGCCGCGCTGGTCGCACTGGTGCTCGTGATCTGGATCGTCGGTCTCTTCGGCTCGGACGATCAGCCCGCCCTGCCCACCAACGCGGCCGCGGCGTCCTCCTCGAACCCGCCGCCGAGCATCTCCGAGTCACCCGTCGCGTCGTCCTCCACGACGCCGCCGGCACCGACGGAGACCACGCCGCCGCCACCACCGCCCCCGCCGCCCGGACCGCCGCAGCCGTGCCCGGACGACGCGATCGCGGTCGTGGCGAAGGCGAACAAGCCCTTCTACACCATCGGTGACCAGCCGGAACTGTCGATGGACGTGGTCAACAACGGGCCGGCGCCGTGCATCAAGGACATCGGCCGCCAGCACCGCGAGCTCACCGTGCTGACCGCGGACGGCGCCACGCTGCTGTGGTCGAGCAACCACTGCCTGGCCACGGCCGGGTCGGAGGTGCGGGTCATGCAGCCGAAGGAGCTGTTCAACTTCGGCACGAAGTGGGCGGGCTCCACCTCGAAGCCGGGGTGCGGTGCGCACACCCGGCTGGGGGCCGGCGACTACCTGCTGGTGGCGAAGCTGGCCGGTAAGGCCAGCTCACCCGTTGTCTTCCGACTTGAGAACTAAGGACCGAACCAGCGCTCTTCCGCGCCACCGCGCGGTGCCGCCGAGGTCTTGCCGATGATCAGCTCCGTCGCGAGGTTGACCGACCGCGGCCGGGTCCGCTCGTTCGCGTCGAGCAGCAGCTTGCCCGCCGCCCGGCCCTTCTCCAGCACCGGCTGGCGGACCGTCGTGAGCCCGGCCTCCTCGCCCGGGCGGATGCCGTCGAAGCCGGTCACCGTGATGTCGTGCGGCACCCGCAGGCCGCGCCGGGCGGCCTCGGTCAGCGCACCCAGCGCCAGCACGTCCGAGGTGCAGATCAACGCGGTGACCTGCGGGTCGCGGTCCAGAACCTGAGCCGCGCCGGACGCACCGGAAGCCATGTTGTGGTCGAAGCGCTCGACCACGGGAACCTGCGACCAGTCGACGCCGGCCTCGCTGAACGCCTCGGCCAGGCCGGACAGGCGGTTGCGCTGCACGTGGAAGTGCGCGGCGTGCTGGCGTTCGGCGGTCACGAAGCCGTCGTTGCGGTCGCGCGCGAGGCGCATGCAGACGACGCCGACGCGACGGTGCCCCAACGAGATCAGGTGTTTCGCGAGCTCGTACATCGCGCCGCGGTCGTCGATGCCGACCCGGTCGACCGTGCCGAGGTCGGGCTGGTCGCAGACGACCGTGGGGACCGGACGCTCCAGCACCGCGGCGAGGTGCGGGTCGTCGTCCGGCACCGAGTAGACGACGAAGCCGTCGACGCCGGCGCGGTGGACGGACGCGACGTCCTCGCGTTCGGGATTGGCCGGGACGAGCAGCAGACCGGTGCCCGCGTCCTCGCACGCCAGCGCGAGGCCCTCCAGGAAGCCGATCGCGGCCGGGTCGCGGAACGCGTACGAGAGGTTCTCGGTGAGCAAGAGGCCCACCGCGCCCGCCTTGCGCGTGCGCAACGAGCGCGCCACAGGATCCGGGCCGGGGTAACCCAGCCTTCGGGCCGTGTCCAACACCCGCCGCCTCAGCTCGGGGGAGAGCTGGTCGGGACGGTTGTAGGCGTTGGACACCGTTGTCCGGGAAACGCCCAGCTCAGCGGCCAGAGAGGCCAACGTTGCCGGACGTCGCACATGCATCGACCGCGCCATGAAAGGACCGTAACGGTTCAGAACCAATTCGTGAAGCGAGGGTGACCTGTGTCCCTCAAATGACGCATCCGCCCTGGTTGACCCATCTGCCTTGTTCAGAACATGGTCCAGACCACTAGGAATCTCACTTGGGCGGCGCCGTCGACTCCCGCACGACCAGACGTGGCCGGAACACGCGGGTGTAGTTGTCCCTCTCCTGCCTGCGGCGATCCGGATCCAAGCGGAGTACCAGCTCGTCGATGGCGGCTGCCGCCATCTCCTCGATCGGCTGCGCGAGGGTCGTCAAAGCGGGCGACGAGTAGGCGGCGAGCGGGATGTCGTCAAACCCGACGACCGAGAGCTCTCCCGGTACGGAAATCCCTCGTTGGTGTGCTTCCCGCATGACACCGAGCGCCATGTGGTCGGACGAGCAGATCACCGCGGTCGGCTTGACCGTGTCGAGCAGCTGGCTCATCGCCACGCCGCCGCCTTCCGCGCTGAACGGCCCGTGCGCGACGTACTCCGAGCCGGCCGGCAGGTGGTTCTCCTCGAGGGCAGCCGCCCACCCGGCGCGCTTCAGGCGTGACGGCAGCGACCGCGCCGGACCGGAGACGAACCCGATCCGCTCGTGGCCCAGGTCGATCAGGTGCTTGGTGGCCATGTAGCCCGCGAGCTGCTCGTCCACCGTCACGTCGGGCACGTCCAGCGCGGGCGTGGCGCCGTTCAGGAAGACCATGTGGACGCCGTCCGCGACGAGCTTCGCGTAGTAGCTCGGCCGGGGGGCCTGACCGAGCGGCACCTCGACGTTGGTGATCTCCGGTGACACGAACACCATGCCCTCGACCCCGCGGGCCAGGAGCATCCGGACGTACTCCTCCTCACCCATCGGGGCGCCGCTGCGCGTGTTGCACAGCAGCGACGAGTAGCCGAGGCGCGCGGCCCGCGTCTCCAGTGCTTCGGCGAACGCGGGGAAGACCGGGTTCGAGAGCTCCGGCACGAGCAGGCCGATCACGCCGGTGCGTTGCAGCGCACCGAGGCCGCGCGGGGTGTACGGCATCTCCGCGAGGACCGACAGCACGCGCTGCCGGGTCTCCTCGTTCACACCTGCGCGCCTGTTGAGGACACGGCTCACGGTCGAGATGGACACCCCGGCTGCCCTGGCGATCTCGGACAGTCCGGACACGTTGCCTCCCTGGTCACGCTCGGTTCGGCGCAAGCCTGCCGCGTTCGGAAAAATTTTGCAACGCGCGTTTGCAAGACGGTGCCGTTACGGCTTGGTTACGGTGCACGTCTTGACCTGACCATGGTTCTGGTAGTGAAATCGCCCGCAACATTCTCGCAAAAACTTGCAAGACCTCTCCTCATTCCGAGGCGAGGCCCCAGCTGGAGGGAACGGCAGCAACGATGCGACGGACAACCCTCGTGACCGCCATGGCGACGGGTGTCGCCCTCGTGCTCACCGCCTGTGGTGGCGGTGGATCGAGCAACAGCGGATCCGACTCGGGCGAAGTGACCTTCTGGGACACCAGCGGCCCCAACGAGAGCCCGGTGTTCAAGAAGATCGCGGAGGACTGCGCCACCAAGGGCGGCTTCAAGGTCAAGGTCGAGACGCAGGCGTTCGACACCGCGCTCGCGAACTACAAGACCGCCGCGCAGGGTGGCCAGGGTCCGGACGTGTTCCGCGCCGAGGTCGCGTGGGTGTCGCAGCTCGCCAAGCTGAGCTACATCGCCGACCTGTCCGACACCGACCTGGCGAAGGACACGTCCGACTTCCTGGAGGCACCGCTCGGCTCCACGAAGTACGACGGCAAGACCTACGCCGTGCCGCAGGTGACCGACTCGCTCGCGCTCTTCTACAACAAGAAGAAGCTCGCCGACGCGGGTGTCGAGCCGCCGAAGACCTGGGACGAGCTCAAGACCGCCGCTGCCAAGCTGGGTGGCGAGAAGTCGTTCTTCCTCAACAACGACGCGTACTACGCGCTGCCGTTCATCTACGGCGAGGGCGGTGACCTGGTCGACGCCTCGGCGAAGAAGATCGTGGTCAACTCCGACAAGAACGTGAAGGCGCTGCAGACCGCCAAGGGCCTGCTCGACGCCAAGGCCGCGTTCACCTCGCTCGACGCGGGCAACTCGTACACCACCATGCAGGCCGCGTTCACCAGCGGTGACGCGGCGATGGTGATCAACGGTCCGTGGTCGGTCGCCGACTACCTCAAGGGCACGGCGTTCACCGACAAGTCGAACCTCGGCATCGCGCCGGTGCCCGGCCCCGCCGCGGGCAAGGGCAGCGCGCCGGTCGGCGGCCACGACTACACGATCCGCCAGGGCACCAAGGCGAAGCAGTCGTCGATCAAGCTGATCCAGTGCATGGCGTCGGTCGAGTCGCAGGCCGCGATCGCCAAGGACCTCGGCCTCCTGCCGACCCGCAAGTCGGCCTACCAGAACGCCGACGTCAAGGCCAACGCCGTCGTGGCCGCGTTCGAGCCGGTCACCAAGGTCGCGCACGAGCGGGCCTGGATCCCCGAGGGCGGTCAGCTGTTCGACCCGCTGAAGATCGCCTACGCCGACGTGCTCGCCGGCAAGAAGGAGGCCAAGGCGGCGCTCGACGAGGTCGCCAAGACCTACAAGGACAACGTCGTTTCCGAGTACTCGATCGGCTGATTGGTGTTGAACGGCCGGGGCTTTCACGAGCCCCGGCTGTTCGCCTGAGGTTCGGAGGAGTTCGGTGCGTCGGTTCCTGGACCGGTACTGGTACGCGTATGCGATGGTGCTGCCGGTCGTGGTGGTCATCGCGGTGTTGGTGCTCTACCCGCTCGCCCAGGGCGTGTTCTTCACCTTCACGAACATCAACGAGGGCAACATCGCCAACCCGGTCCTCGACCGGCCCGCGTCCTACGACGTGGTGGGCTTCAAGAACTACCTGAACATCCTGTCCGGCGGCGAGTCGTACGGCGCGTTCTGGGACACGCTGGTCCGCACGCTGATCTGGACGTTCGCCTGCGTGTTCCTGCACTACGTGGTCGGGCTCGGCCTGGCGTTGCTGCTCAACCGTCAGGTGCGCGGCCGCTCGTTCTACCGGGTGCTGCTGATTCTGCCGTGGGCCGTGCCGGCGTTCATCAGCGCGTTCGCGTGGAAGTACATGTTCAACGCGCAGTACGGGATCATCAACCAGGCCCTGCGCGCGTTCGGACTGCCGGACCCGGTGTGGCTGGGGCAGAACAACTGGGCACTCGTGTCCGTGATCATCGTGAACGTGTGGCTGGGCGTGCCGTTCATGATGGTGGCACTTCTCGGTGGCCTGCAGTCGATTCCGGGCGATCTCTACGAAGCGGCCGAAATGGACGGTGCCACGCCGTGGCAGCGCTTCCGGCACGTGACGTTGCCCGGTCTGCGGTCCGTGTCGTCCACGGTGATCCTGCTCGGCATCATCTGGACGTTCAACATGTTCCCGGTGATCTACCTGGTGGCGGGCCCGAACCCGAACGCCAGGATCCTGGTGACCTACGCGTTCGAGCGCTTCTTCTCCGGCGCGTCGCGTGACTACGCCATCGCGTCGACGTACGGCGTGCTGATCCTTTCGGTGTTGTTGGTGTTCGCCACGATCTACCGGCGGGCGCTGCGCAAGCAGGGCGAGGTGTGGTGATGACGCTCGATGCTTCGTCTCTCCAGGTGGTGCAGGCGCAGGACCGGCGGCTGCGTCGCGCGCACCGTTCCACTGGTGCTTCCGTTGCGCTGCACGCGACTCTGATCGTCGCGTCGATCATCTCGGTGTTCCCGATCTTCTGGGTCTTCGTGACGTCCCTGAAGCCGGACGCCCGCGCGGTCGAGCCCACGCCCAAGCTGGTCAACGAGTCCTCTTTGGACAACTACACCCGGATCCTGGCCGGTGAGAAGGGCGACTTCCTGGCCTGGTTCGGCAACTCCGTGCTGATCGCGTTGATGACGACCGTGCTCGGCGTCTTCATCTCGGCGACCGCGGGCTATGCGGCGTCGCGGTTCCGGTTCCCCGGCAAGCGCGGCCTGATGATGTCGTTCCTGCTGGTGCAGATGTTCCCGTTCGCGGTGCTGATCGTGCCGCTGTACAACATCCTGATCGCGTTGGGGCTCAACGGAACCTCGATCGGCCTGGTGCTCGTCTACTGCACCACCGCGGTGCCGTTCTGCACCTACATGTTGAAGGGCTACTTCGACACCGTGCCGGCGGACATCGACGAGGCCGGTCGCGTGGACGGGCTGTCGCCGTTCGGCGTGTTCTGGCGGCTGATCCTGCCGCTGGCCAAGCCGGGTCTCGCGGTCACGTCGTTCTACGCGTTCCTGACCGCCTGGGGTGAGGTGGCGTTCGCGTCCGCCTTCCTGTCGGCGGCGGACGAGTCGAAGACGCTGGCGGTCGGCCTGCAGGTGTTCGTGCAGCAGAACCGGACCGAGTGGGGGCACCTCGCCGCCGCGTCGATCCTGGTCGCGATCCCCGCGATCATCGTGTTCTACCTGGTGCAGCGCTTCCTGGTGCAGGGCCTCGCCTCGGGCGCGGTCAAGGGCTGACGGTCTCCCGCACCGGCCGATACCGGACGTCCACCTCCGAGTGGGGGTCGTCGGTGTCGAGCCGGTGCAGGTGGATCGGTGGCCCACCCGGGGTTGTCGAAGAACCTGAGGCCGTGGCCGAGGATCACCGGTGTGATGTGCAGGGCGATCTCGTCGACGAGTCCCCGTTCCAGCAGTTGCCGGCCGATGGTCGGCGACAGCACCTCCAGGTCCTTGCCATCCGCCGCTTCGGGGCCGATCCCCGCGTTGGGTACCGCCGGGCGGGCGGGAACGCTGGCGTCAGCCGGACAATCCTGTGGAGACCGTGTAAGACCACCTTGCGTGGCTGTGGTCGCTGAAGCAGGAAGCTGTGCCACCTGCGAGGGCGGCACCGAAACGCGGCGCAGCTGCGTGGGAATCCCAGCCGTTCGCGGCAGGGAGCACGTCAAATCGAGAAGTGCAGTCGCACTTCGCTCATCGGCTTCCTCCTGCGTCAAGTGTTCGCTGGAGGTCGACCGGTGAGCTTCGGAGAACTCATCGGTCGTAGCGCGCCCTGGCCTTCTCGACCTTCGGCAGGTTGTGGTTCGACCACTCGGCGAGGTTGTGGAAGATCGGCGCGAGACTGCGCCCCAGCTCGCTGATCTCGTACTCCACCCGTGGCGGAACTTCCGGGTGGTACGTCCTGGTGATCAGCCCATCTCTCTCGAGCTGCCGCAGCCGTTGCGTGAGGACCTTCGGCGTGATGGTGCCGATCCGCCGTTCCAGCTCCACGAATCGCTGGCGGCCGTGCTGGTTCAGCGTCCACAGGATCGGTGTCGTCCACCGGCTGAAGACCAGGTCGACGACCGGGGCGATCGGGCAGGCCAGCTCCGGCTCCATGGATAGTCACTTTCCTCTAGGTACCTACTAACTTCACGATGTTAGCTTTCCTCGCGATACCGAATCAATCGTCGAGGAGATGCTCGTGATCGTGGTGACTGGGGCGACCGGAAACGTGGGACGCCCGTTGATGGAGTTGTTGGGGGACAAGGCTGTGGGGGTGTCGCGGCCGCAGGTTGATCTCGCCCGGCCGGTGACGTTGGAGCCGGTGCTGGAGGGTGCGGAGGCGCTTTTCCTCTTGTTCGCGGGAGAGTTGCTCGGGCCGGACACGGACATCGCTGCCGTTCTGGACGTCGTGAAGGCTGCGGGTGTCCGTCGCGTGGTGCTGCTGTCGTCGCAGGGTGCCGGCACGCGGCCGGGGATGATTCCGCACTCGCGGTTGGCGTCGTTCGAAGAAGCCGTGCGGCAGTCGAGTCTGGAGTGGACGATCCTGCAACCGAGCGGGTTCTTCACCAACGTCTACGCGTGGGCCGGTCGTGGGGTGGCCGCGGCGCCGTTCGCGGACGTGGCGCTGCCGTTCGTCGATCCGGCGGACATCGCTGCCGTTGCGGCGGTGGCGCTGCAGGGCGGCCACGAGGGGCAGACGTACGTGCTGACCGGGCCGGAGGCGATGACTCCGCGGCAACGGGCGGAAGCGCTCTCATTGCCGTTCGTCCAGCAGTCCGTTGAGGAGGCTCGCGCGCAGATGCGGCAGTTCATGCCGCCGCCCGTTGTGGACGGAACGCTGACCGTTCTCGGTTCGCCCACGCCGGAGGAGCAGCAGGTCAGCGGCCATGTGGAGCAGGTGACCGGACGTCCGGCGACCCGTTTCGCCGACTGGGCTGCCCGGAACGCGCACGCCTTCTGAAACGTAAGCGCTTACGTCTGTTCCCGTAAGCGCTTGCAATGCCTAACGTCGCGCCAAGACAAAGCGGTGAAAGGTGCGTCACATGGCTGAGGTGTCCTACGTCAAGGCGTCGCGGGTGTTCTCCGGCAACCCGCCGGTCCGCGCGGTCGACGAGCTGTCGCTCGACGTGTCCGACGGCGAGTTCCTGGTGCTGGTCGGCCCGTCCGGTTCCGGCAAGTCGACCGCGCTGCGCATGCTCGCGGGCCTCGAGGACGTCGACGAGGGTGCCATCCAGATCGGTGGCAAGGACGTCACCAACGTGCCGCCGAAGGGCCGGGACATCGCCATGGTGTTCCAGTCCTACGCGCTCTACCCGCACATGACGGTCGCGGAGAACATGGGCTTCGCGCTCAAGCTGCGCGGCGTCAACAAGGCCGAGATCAAGGCGAAGGTCGAAGAGGCCGCCAAGATGCTCGACCTCACCAAGTACCTGGAGCGCAAGCCGAAGGCGCTGTCCGGTGGTCAGCGGCAGCGTGTCGCGATGGGTCGCGCCATCGTGCGCGAGCCGTCCGTGTTCCTCATGGACGAGCCGCTGTCCAACCTGGACGCCAAGCTGCGCGTCGAAACCCGTGCGAACATCGCGGCGCTGCAGCAGCGTCTCGGCACCACGACGATCTACGTCACGCACGACCAGGTCGAGGCCATGACGATGGGCCACCGCGTCGCGGTGCTCAAGGACGGTCTGCTGCAGCAGTGCGACACGCCTCGCGCGCTGTACGACCGCCCGGCCAACGCGTTCGTCGCGGGCTTCATCGGTTCGCCGGCCATGAACCTCAAGACCGTGCCGATCACGTCGGAGGGCGCGAAGCTCGACGGCGTCATCGTGCCGCTGTCCCGTGCCGCGCTCGACGCCGCCGGTGGCCTGGACGAGGTCACCTTCGGCATCCGGCCCGAGGCGCTCGGGCTCGTGCCGTCCGGTGACGAGGGCATGGACATGACGGTCGAGCTGGTCGAGGAGCTCGGCGCCGACGCGCTCGTGCACGGTGCGGTGAAGATCGGCGACTCGTCGCAGCGCTTCGTCGTCCGCGTCGACGGCCGTACGCCGCCGACCCTGGGCCAGCACGTCAAGGTCGCCGTCCGCGACACCACCGAGATCCACCTGTTCCACCCCGAATCGGGCGAGCGCCTGGAGGCGTGATTCACACGCGAAAGCCCCCGGCGTGACCGTCGGGGGCTTTTTCATGTCGTAAACTGAACTCGACAACGGTTTCCATTACCTGATCGAGGGATGGCGTGATGACTCTCCGCAACGCTCTGGTCGGCACTCTCGCCGTCGCGAGCCTCGCCGCCTGCGGCACGACCACGCCGTCCGCGGACAGCGGCAAGATCCAGGTCGTCGCCTCCACGAACGTGTGGGGCAGCGTGCTCAAGGCCGTCGGCGGCGACGCGGTCGAGGTCAAGGCGCTGCTGGACGACCCGTCCGCCGACCCGCACTCGTACGAGAGCAAGCCCGCGGACGCCGCGCTGGTCAAGGACGCCAAGCTGGTCGTGTTCAACGGCGGCGGCTACGACAACTTCTTCGCCAAGCTGATCACCAGCGACGCCACCAAGAAGATCGAGGCCTTCCCGCTGCGCGACAACCACGCCGAGCCCACCACCAGCGAGGCCCCCAAGTCCGAGGCGCCGGACGCCGACGGCCACGACCACGACGAGAACGAGCACGTCTGGTACGACTTCCACACCGTGCAGGCGGTGGCCGAGGCGGCCGCGAACGAGCTGGGTGCCCTCGCGCCGGACAAGAAGACGACGTTCGAGAAGAACACCGCGGACTTCACCGCGAAGCTCGAGGAGCTCGAGAAGAAGGTCGACGGCATCGGCAAGGGCAAGAAGGTCGCCGCGACCGAGCCGATCGCGCACTACCTGCTCGACGAGACCGAGGCCGAGGACGTCACGCCCGAGGCGTTCAGCAAGGCGATCGAGGAGGAGGCGGACGTCCCGGCCGCCGCGCTCGCGTCGATGAACCAGCTGGTCGAGGGCAAGCAGATCAACGTGCTGGTGGAGAACACCCAGACCGAGAACCAGGTCACGAAGCAGGTCGTGGAGAAGGCCAAGGCGGCCGGCGTGCCGGTCGTCCAGGTCACCGAGACGCTGCCGGCCGGCGTGACCAGCTACCTTGACTGGATGAGCAAGCAGGTGGACGCGCTTTCGCAGGCGCTCAAGGCATGACCGCGATCTCGCTGCGCGGGGCCCGGCTGTCCTACGGGGACAGGGTGCTGTGGGACGGGCTCGACCTCGACGTCGAGCCCGGTGAGTTCCTCGCGGTGCTCGGCCCCAACGGTTCGGGCAAGACCAGCCTGATGAGGGTGCTGCTGGGTTTGCAGCCGCTCTCTTCCGGTTCGGTCACCGTCGCCGGCGGCAACAACGCCGTCGGCTACATCCCGCAGCAGCGAGCGCTCGACCAGTCCATGACCCTGCGCGGCCGCGACCTCGTCGGCCTCGGTCTCGACGGTTTTCGCTGGGGTCTTGGCCTGCGCAACAGCCGTGCGCGCCGGATTCGCGTCGACGCGGCCATCGAGTCCGTCGGCGCCACTCGGTACGCCGACCAGCCGATCGGCCTGCTGTCCGGTGGTGAGCAGCAACGGCTGCGGGTCGCTCAGGCGCTCGTCGGCGATCCTCGCGTGATGCTCTGCGACGAACCGTTGCTGTCGTTGGATCTCGCGAACCAGCGCATTGTTTCCGAGCTGATCGACAAGCGGCGCCGTGAGGCTGACACGGCGGTTTTGTTCGTGACGCACGAGCTGAATCCGGTGCTGCCGTTGGTGGATCGGGTGCTGTACCTGGTGGGCGGACGGTTCCGCGTCGGCACGCCGGATGAGGTCATGAACTCCCGCACGCTGTCCGAGTTGTATCGCACGCCCGTTGAAGTTGTCCGGGTGCGTGACCAGATCTTGGTTGTGGGCGCTGGGGCCTGCGAGGAGCAGACGCATCACCTGACCGCTGAGGCGGCGTCGTGACGATCTTCGATCTGCTCGAGCTCGACTTCGTGCAGACCGCGTTGATCGCGGCTGCTGTGCTCGGTCTCGTCGCTGGGGTGCTTGGGCCGTTCATCGTCACCCGCAAGATGGCTTTTGCTGTGCATGGCACCAGTGAGCTTGCGTTCACCGGTGGTGCCGCTGCGTTGCTGCTCGGGGTTGGGGTTGGGTACGGCGCACTCGCCGGGTCGATTCTGGCCGCTGTGCTGCTCGGGGTGTTGTCTCGGCGGGAGAGTGATCGCGACTCGGTCATCGGGGCGATCCTCGCGTTCGGGCTCGGTATGGGGATTTTGATGCTCGCGCTCTACAAAGGGCGGGCTGCCAACAAGTTCAGCTTGCTGACCGGTCAGATCGTCGGGGTCGACTCGACCGACCTGAGGCTGCTGGTGGTCTCCTCCGTGGCCGTTCTGGCTGTGCTGGCGTTCATCTACCGACCGTTGTTCTTCGCTTCTGTCGATCCGGATGTGGCGATTGCGCGCGGGGTTCCGGTGCGCACGCTGTCGATCGTGTTCGCTGTGCTGGTCGGGGTTGCCACTGCGCTGTCTGTGCAGGTTGTTGGGGCGTTGCTGGTGCTGGCGTTGATGATCACGCCTGCCGCTGCTGCTATGCGCGTCACCGCTTCGCCGTTGCGGGCTACCGTGCTGTCGGTGGTTTTTGCCGAGGTTGCAGCTGTTGGGGGGATTTTGTTGTCGCTGCAGCCTGGGTTGCCGGTTTCTGCTCTGGTCACTGCGGTGAGCTTTGTGATTTACCTGGTTTGTCGTGGGGTTGGGGCTGTTCGGCGGCGGGCTGCTTGAGGGGTCCGGCGGTTCCGCCGTTCCGGCGGTTCGCTTGGGGTCCGTAGGTCGGGCTGCGCCATCGCCGTGAAGATCGCCAGCAGTTTCAGGCCCGCTCGGTACCTTGGGTCGCGGGGGAGCCTGAGCTCAAGGGGACCCTTGCGGCAGTCTGCTTAGGCTGTGCGCGAGGTGATCGGCTTGGTGATGTCGTCTGCTCGTGGCGCCGGCATCAGGCGCGGCGGGATGTCCAGGCCTGCTACGCGGACCTGGTTGCGGCCGTTTTCCTTTGCCTTGTACAGGGCGGCGTCTGCGGAGTGTTGGGCCGTGGCCATGTCCGGCCCGTTGTCCGGGATTACCGCCACGCCGATTGAGGCCGAGATCGCTTGCAGCGACTCGCCTTCTGGCTCGGAGGGTTTGGTTTCGCGGCCGTAGAGCGTGACCACGTTGCGGTGCTTGTCGGTCGTGGGGACGGCCAAGGAACCGATGGCCTCGCGGATGCGTTCGGCGATGGTCACGCCTTGGGCCACCGGGGTGTCCTTCAAAGCGACGACGAATTCCTCGCCGCCGTCTCGGCCCGCTACGTCGCCTGGGCGGAGCTTTTCGCGGAGGATTCGGCCCACTTCGGCCAGGACGGCGTTGCCTGCTGGGTGGCCCCAGGTGTCGTTGATGCGCTTGAAGTGGTCGAGGTCGATGACCAGGACGGTCATCGGTTCGCCGTCGATTCGGCAGCGCTCGGCCAGGCGGCCTGCGTACTCGGCCAGGCCGTTGGTGTTGAGCAGACCCGTTCGGTAGTCGGTGTGGGCGTCTGCGGCCAGGCGCTGGTGGAGCTGTTCTTGTTCGCGCAGCAGGCGTTCCAGGTGGGCTCGGCGTTCGCCTGCGCGGGAGAGCAGGGCGTTCACGAGGATCACCGGCACGACCAGCAGGAGCGGGCCTACCCAGTGCGACGTCATGAGCATGCCCAGCATGGCGCCGGCGCCGAGGGTGCTCATTTCGAGCATGTTGTCGACTTTGGAGCCGAGGAAGTCGAGGACCTTCGAGTTCGGGGTGACGATTTTGAAGGCGACCGCGACGGTCATCACCTGGATGAACCAGTAGAGGACTGCGGTGATGGCCAGTACGAGGACGAGGCCGAGGTCGGTTGGGACGTTGCCGGTGGCTGCCAGGGAAACACCCGAAAGGTGGACTACTGCCCACGAGAGGAGGGTGGAGGCGAGCATCGAGGCGGTGCCGAAGACGAAGCGGTAGGGCTGGCGGCGGGCGATCGGCTGGATCAGGATGCGCATCCAGATCGTTGCGATCACGGCCAGGCCGCCGGGGAGGGCCACGGCTGCGGCGAAGGTCCAGACCGAGGTCAGGTCGATGTGCGGGCCGGAGGCTTCGTTGCGGCGGGCCTCTTCTGCGCGGCGGACCACGGTCAGGTGAATTGTGATCGCGGCGATCAGCGCGCCGAAGCGGAGCCAGTCGGAGGTGCTGACTGAGGTCAGCCTCGTCAGCAGCCAAATGGAGGCCACGGCTACGGCCGCTTCGAGCACGAAAAAGTATGCGATCGCACTAGGCGCAACGGTCCAAAGGTCCCAGTTGCGAATCGGAGTCAAGCCGAGTGCCCGCGATCGCCTGCGATCAGTCAAACTGTTCTTCACCACGACCCCCTACGCTCATGGCACATCATGAGCAAAGCCGCCGCTGACCAGGTCGTAGACCTACCGCGCTGCTGCTCGTTGCAACGAGGAGGTGCCTTCCATGTGCAACCGTGACTTCTGACGCCGCCTTCCTCTTCGCGACCCGACTTCTAACGCACCTAGATCATCAGGTGCCTCTAGTACGGATATCGCTATTGGTGACTGTTCTGTTTCAGATTGCCACCGCCTTCGTGTCGTTGCGACCGCGAGCGCGTCGCCAGGCGATGGTGGCTTGGGTCGCCAGCAGCAGTCCGATACCGCCCGCTCCCGCGATCGTGGCCGTGACCGATCCGATCGAATGGGCGACGACACCGGCCAGCGCCATTCCTCCGCCCTGGCTCGAGCGCAACGCCGCGCGGCCAATGCCATAAGCCCTTCCTCGGTACTGATCCGGTAGCAGCCGCATCCAGGCTGAACGAGCAGGCGTGTGATAAGCCCCGCCTATACCGGCAATCACCAGCAAAACGATCGTCCACGTCAGGTTCGGGTTGAACGCGAACATGATCAATGGTGCCAGCGACAGGATCGCGAGTGGACCGATCAGCCGTTCTCGCTTCGCCGGATCTCGCACGAGGCGGAAGAGCAGTGCCACGCCCAGGACGTTCGCAGCCGGCTCGATCGCCAGGATCAGGCCCACCGCCCACACGGCGTTGAGGCTGGCCGCCAACGGGACCGCGAGTCCTTCCGGGACCATCGCGAGGCCCGCGAGCAGGCGGACGCCCAGCAGGGTGCGCAATCGCGGCTCGGAGACCATCAGCGTCAGCACGCCGCGTGGTTCGTCGTCCTTCTTCTTGCGGCCCAGCGGATCCGCGGCGGGACGGTGCTTCACGGACACCTGCACCAAGATCGCCAGGAGGGCGAACGTGCCGGCGTTGATCGCGAGTGCCACGCCCGGGTTGGTGTGGGCGACGAGGAAGCCTGCGGCGGCGAGGCCGGCCATCTGAGCTATGTCGACGGACGTGCCGAACAGTGCCACGCCGTCGTCGTAGCGGTGCTTCGGCAGGACGTGCGGGAGGCTGGCCTCCTGGGCCGCGAGGTAGGGCGAGGAGATCGCCAGCACCGCCACGAGCAGCACGATCATGGCCCAGAGCGGCATGCCCGGAATGGCCATCGCGGCCATCAGCACGGCCTGTGACCACGCCGTCGTCACCATTACCGTGCGTCGCGGGAAGCGGTCGGCGACCCAGCCGAGCAACGGGCCCGAAATCAGCGGCGGGAAGAGCGTCAGCGACCAGGTGAGGGCTGTCCAGGCAGCGGATTGTGTTCGTTCGAATACGAGCAGTGACAATGCCACTGCCGCGAGTTGGTCACCGGCGGTCGAAGCGGTCGAACCGATCCACATGGCGCGGAACTCGCGCAAACCGACGAGGTCGCGGAGAGCGCCGCGGGTCGTCATGCGGGTCCTCGGCGCACCGCGGCACAGGCGCGACGAATCAGCAGGTCCTGATTCGCTCTACGCCGAGTCACGTCGCCCCCGCCGGTGGTAATCAATTTCTATCGACAATCACGGTAGAAGCTGCCTGACCGTTCAACGTCTGTCCTACCACAGTGTGTACCTAAACGGAGCAGGCCAGTTACCTAAAGTAGTTACAATAGCGAAACGTAGAGCTGATCTTCTTCACAGTTGACCTCGGGTTCGCCTGATTGGACCCCAAATGGTCACAGGCTGTGTCAACCGGTGCCAAACGGGTGTCACCTGCTCGGCCAACCGGTGCAACGTGGTCCGACTCCTGCCTGCAGAGCCGGCAATTAGCCAACGGAGGAGAACGTACCCGCGCTCGGGAGTGCCGCGGAATAGGCCACGCCGTTTGTCATGCCAGTCACCTGCAAACTTCTGGCAACTGTGGAGATCGCAGTTTCCTGGCTGCGAAACCTAAACCGGTTTCGCAGCCAGGAAACGATCACTAACGTCGGCGAATGAACGCGCTTGGCGTCGAGAACCAGCCGATAACGTCAGGCTGTTCTCAGCCCTTGGCCGCGATCCGGCGGCGTCGTGCCACCTCGGCCAGCACGACACCCGCGGCAACGGACGCGTTGAGCGACTCCACGCCCGTGGCCATCGGGATCGACACGGTCTGGTCGCAGGTCTCCTTGACCAGACGGCCGAGGCCGCGGCCCTCCGAGCCCACCACGACGACCAGCGGGCCGGTCGCGAGGTCCAGACCGTCGACGTCCACGTCGCCGTCGGCGTCCAGGCCCACGATCATCAGGCCTGCCTCCGCCCAGTCGCGCAGCGTGCGGGTGAGGTTCGTGGCCATCGCGATGGGCAGCTTGGCCGCCGTGCCCGCGCTGGTCCGCCAGGCGACCGCCGTCATCGACGCACTGCGCCGTTGCGGCAGCACCACGCCGTGCGCACCGAACGCCGCGGCCGAACGCACGACGGCACCCAGGTTGCGCGGGTCCGTCACGCCGTCGAGGGCCACCAGCAGCGGCGGCACACCGGCACGCTGAGCGAGCTCGAGCAACTCATCGGGTGACGCGTACTCGAACGGGGGAACTTGCAGCCCGAGGCCCTGGTGCATCGCGCCGCCGGTGATCCGGTCGAGCTCGCCGCGGGCCACCTCCAGCACGGAGATGCCCCGGTCGGCGGCCAGGCGCACGGCCTCGGCCACGCGGTCGTCCGCGTCGATCCCGAGCGCCACGTACAGCGCCGTCGCCGGCGTGCCCGCGCGCAGGCACTCCACGACGGGGTTGCGGCCCGCGACGGTCTCCGCCTGGGCCTTCTCGGTCTTCTGGCGCCGCTGCGTCTTGACGGCCTCGGTCTTCGCCACCACCTTGGCCCGCTTGTAGGCGGGGTGGTTCGGGCGGTCCGACGCCTTCGGGGTCGGACCCTTGCCCTGCAGCCCCTTGGACTTCTGCCCGCCGGAGCCGACGACCGCGCCCTTCTTCGAGCCCGGATTGCGCATCGCGCCCTTGCGCTTGGAGTTGCCAGCCACGGAAGTCAGTCGTCCTTCAAAGTCCACTGCGGACCGTCGGGGGTGTCCTCGACGGCGATGCCCGCTTCGTCCAGTTGGTTCCGCAACGCGTCAGCGCGGGCGAAGTCCCTGGTCTTGCGGGCTTCCTGGCGCTCGACGAGCAGCCGATCCACCAGCGTGGTCAACGCCTGCCGCATGCCGAGGTCGGCAGACGACTGGTCGTTCCACTTCGGCGACAACGGGTCGACGCCGAGGATGTCGGCCATCCGGCGCACGCACTCGGCCGCCTCGCGGGCCTTGTCGTGGTCGCCGTCGGCGAGCGCCGTGTTCCCCTGCCGCACCTTGTTGTGCAGCGCGGCCACGGCCTGCGGGGTGTTCAGGTCGTTGTCCATCGCAACGACGAAATCCGGGCACATGTCGCCACGCAACTGGATCTGGCCCACGCGTTCGGCAACGCGGCGCAGGAACGACTCGATGCGCCCGTACGACGTCACCGCCTCCTGCAGAGCCTCTTCCGAGTACTCGATGTGCGACCGGTAGTGCGGTGCCACGAGGTAGTACCGCAGTTCCTGGGCGCGCACCTTTTCCAGCATCACCGGGATGGACACGGTGTTGCCGAGCGACTTGGCCATCTTCTCGCCGGACAGCGTCACCCAGTAGTTGTGCATCCAGTAGTTGGCGAAGCCGTCACCGGCCGCGCGCGACTGGGCCTGCTCGTTCTCGTGGTGCGGGAAGATCAGGTCGAGCCCGCCCCCGTGGATGTCGAACGTGCTGCCGAGGTACTCCGTGGCCATCGCCGAGCACTCGAGGTGCCAGCCGGGCCTGCCGTGGCCCCACGGCGTCGGCCAGGAGGGCTCACCGGGCTTCGCGGCCTTCCACAGCGTGAAGTCGCGCGGGTCGCGCTTGCCGCGCACCGCCGTCTCGCCCTGCTCCACGGAGTCGAGCTTCTGCCCGGACAACGCGCCGTACTCGGGGAACGAGCGCACGTCGAAGTAGACGTCGCCGTCGACGTCGTACGCGTGGTTCTTGTCGATCAGCCGCTGCATCAGCTCGATCATCTGCGTGATGTGGCCGGTGGCGCGCGGCGCGTACGACGGCGGCAGGCAGCCCAGCGCGTCGTAGGCGTCCTCGAAGGCGCGCTCGTGCGTGTACGCCCACTCCCACCACGGCCGGTTGTGCTCAGCGGCCTTGGTGAGGATCTTGTCGTCGATGTCGGTGACGTTGCGGACCAGGATGACGTCGGCACCGTCGCGGGCGAGCCAGCGACGGAGCACGTCGAAGTTCAGGCCGCTGCGGACGTGCCCGATGTGCGGCACGCCCTGCACGGTCGCCCCACACACGTAGATCGACGCCGTTCCGTTGACCTGCGGGTGGAACTCCCGCAGAGACCGGCTCGCCGTGTCGTAGATGTGGAGGCTCACACGGGAATGGTACGGGCCACATCCAAAAGAGCGTTGGGGCGGTCACTCGTCGGAACCGGGTTGACGAGCCGGAAGGAGCAGCCGATGGCCTCTGCGCCACCGTCCGCCTCCTCGCTGTCGCCGACCATTACGGCGTTGCGGGGATCGACGCCCAGCCGTTCGCACGCGCTGGTGAAGATCTTCGGATCCGGCTTGATCACGCCTTCCTCGTAGGAGAGCACGAACTCGTCCACCAGGTGCGTCAGCCCGAACCGCTCGAACACCGGGCGGATGTCCCAGCCGATGTTGCTGACGACCGCGACCGGGATGTCGGCGAGATGTTCCAGCGCCGCCCTCGTGTCCGGGTACGGCTGCCACGACTCGGCGTCGATCAGCTGGTCGTACAGCACCTCTGCGTCTGGCACCAGCGAGTCGTTCAGCACTCGGACGTGCACCCAGCGGTGGACGTCGGGGTCGAGGTCGCGGCGGTGCCACGCGTCGACCAGTTCGGGGTCCATGCCGTCGGCGATGCCGACAGGGGCGGTGAGCGCACGCATCAGGTCCGCGTTGGACGCCAGCTCGGGGTGTTCGAGCCGGAAGAGCGTGCCGGAGAAGTCGAAGAGCGCGGCGCGGATCGTCACGCCCCCGACTCTACGTGCTGATCGCTAGGTGGTCTGGACCTTTTTGAGCTCCGCCTCGACCGGCGCCGGGTCCCAGGAGAGGTTCAGGTGCAGGTCACCGGCGCCGCGTTCGGAGGCGGCCGCGAACTCCTCGATGAACTGCTCGATCTGCTTGAGCGGCTGGTCGGCCAGCTGCGCACCGGTCTTGTAGAGCTGCTGGAACCGGTCCGGCACCACGGTGGCGCGCAGGTCGGCGGCCCAGTCGAGCAGGTTCTCGTACTCCTCGACGAAGCTGTTGGCCAGATGCCGGATCCGGTCGCTGTCGCCGGGCCGTCCCGCCGGGCCGAACGCCCACTGCAGCCTGCCCGGCGCGAGCAGGTTCGTGATGCCGTTGACGTAGCCGTCGAACGTGCGGCTGCGTGCTTTGAAGTAGTCGAGGGCGTCGGTGTCCGAAGTGATCTCGCGCTTGGGCGAGGCGTAGCCCATCTCGTGGCTGATCTGCTTGTCCTTGAGCTTGCCCAGGTGCAGCGCCACGCTGTCGGCGAACAGCTGGTACTCCCAGCCCGGCTTCGGCCCGTCGACCTCGACGCCCACCTTCTCCGCGATCATCTTGGCCAGCTCGCGCGGCGTGCGGTGGCGCAGGTCGATGTAACCGGTGCCGACGCGCAGGGCCGGAATCACCGTGTCGTCGAACCGCGCGGGCAGCACGTACTCGGTGTCCGAGACCAGCGCGCGGTCGAACGCGGCCTGCCGCTCGTGCTTGGTCCACATCTTCCGCGCGTAGGCCTCGGAAACGAACATCACGCAGAAGCGGGAGTCGTGCCGGTAGATCTGGTCGAGGTGCTCGACCAGGTTCTTGCCCCACAGGTCGGCCTGCTCGTCGGTGTCGTAGAAGCGGGAGACGCCTAGTTCGGTGAGGTGGCGGGCCACCTCTTCGACGTAGTCGCGGTCTTCGCCGGCGAAGGAGAGGCAAACGTCGTACTTGGGCACCTGGTGGAGCTTAGTGGCGGGAACCACAGTCGCTGCGGGGGAGTTGTCCAGGTATGAGCCTGGGGTTCCTGTTCGCGATGTCGTTACCGGCGTTGGTGGCGGCCCTGTTCTTCCTCGCGCTGGTGGAGCGGTTCGTGCGGAAGCGGGGCAGCGGCACCCCGTTGGCCACGGCCGGGATCGGCGAGCTGGGTGCGACGTTCGAGGCGGGCAAGCGGCAGGAACTGGAGTACCGCAAGGAGGAACGGCAGCTGCGCGACGAGGAGGGCGACGGGGCGCCGCCGCGAAGCCGGATCGACCTCGACGGCGGCACGGCCGTGCTCAAGCTGCCGGGCTAGAGGTTGCCGGTCGTCTTGCTGACGTTCACGCGGACGACGACGCGCACGTTGTCGGTGCCGACGTCGCCCTTGTAGTCGTCGCCGGTGTACTTGTTCGCCAGTTCGTTGATGAGGTCGTCGCCGCCCTCGGTCGTCAGCGCCGCCTCACCGCGGAACTCCGTGTAGTGGTACGGGTTGTCCTTGTCGATCACGGTGATGCTGACCCGCGGATCGCGCTTGAGGTGACGCTCCTTCGCGCGACCGACGACCGTGGAGAACAGGACGTCGTCGCCGTCGCGCTTGATCCACACGACCGAGGTCTGCGGGCTGCCGTCCTTGGTCAGGGTGGCGACGGTGGCGTAGTTCGCGCTGTCTAGGAGACCGCGCTGTGGTTCGGAGAGGGTGGCCATGCGATCAACAACGCCGTCGCGATCGCCGCGATTCCCTCGTTCCGGCCGGTGAGACCGAGGCCGTCGGTCGTGGTGCCGGCGACCGAGACGGGGCCGCCGACGGCTTCGGAAAGCGTTTTCTGGGCTTCGTCGCGGCGCTTGCCGACGCGCGGGTGGTTGCCGATCACCTGGACTGTGGCGTTTCCCACACGGAAGCCGGCCTCCTCGATGAGCCGGCGGACTTCGGTGAGCATCACCACGCCGTGCGCGCCGGACCAGCGCGGGTCGGACGTGCCGAAGACCTCGCCCAGGTCACCGAGACCGGCGGCGGACAGCAGCGCGTCGCACAGTGCGTGGGAGGCCACGTCGCCGTCGGAGTGACCAGCGCAACCGTCGACGCCCTCCCACAGCAGTCCGGCGATCCAGCACTCGCGACCTGCTTCGATCGGGTGGACGTCGACACCCTGGCCGATTCTCACGGTTGTTCTCCTGCGAACAGTGCTGCCGCGACCGCGAGGTCGAACGGGGTGGTGATCTTGATGGCGTGCGCGTGTCCGGGAACCGTGTGCACTGTGCCGCCGTTTTTCTCTACGAGAGCAGCGTCATCAGTCGCGGCAATACCGGAGCAATAGGCGGCTTTGAGAGTCTCGGCGCGGAAACCCTGCGGGGTCTGGACGACCCGCAGACCGGCCCGGTCAGGTGTGGAGACGACTACTCCGACCTCGTCCACCTGCTTGATCGTGTCGGTCACCGGAAGCACCGGGATGACTGCGTCGTGCCCGTCGCGCACCGCGGCGACGACGTCGGCGATCACCTGGGGAGGTGTGAAGGCACGGGCGGCGTCGTGCACCAGCACGATGGAGGTGTCCGGAATCACGCGGAGCGCGTGTTCGAGGGCGAGGCGCACCGAGTCCGTGCGCTCCTTGCCCCCTGAAAGCACGTGCACCGCCCCGCCGGCCGGAGCCAGCGAGGCGGTTGCGGTGTGCACTAGATCCACATCGGACGGTGGAGCGGCGATGACGACGTGCTGAACCTGGCCTGACGCGAACAGACCTTGAACGGCACGGGTCAACAGCGGTACCCCGTTGACCGGCACGAGCGCCTTGGGCATCCCGTAGCCCAGACGCTCACCCCGCCCTGCCGCGGGCACGAGCGCGACCACACTCATGTTCGCGGCTTACGTCCGATGCTCTGATGATGTGATTGTCAAAACTACGACGCGGTGGCGAGAACTTCGTCGAGAAGAACCTCGGCCTTGTCCTCGTCGGTGCCCTCGGCCAGCGCCAGCTCACTGACCAGTATCTGCCGCGCCTTCGCCAGCATCCGCTTCTCACCGGCGGACAACCCGCGATCCTTCTCGCGCCGCCAGAGGTCGCGCACCACTTCCGCAACCTTGTTCACGTCGCCGGAGGCGAGCTTCTCAAGGTTGGCCTTGTACCGCCGAGACCAGTTGGTCGGCTCCTCGGTGTGGGGAGCACGCAAGACCTCGAAGACCCGGTCGAGCCCTTCCTGGCCGACAACGTCACGCACGCCGACGATCTCGGCGTTGTCAGCGGGAACCCGAACGGTGAGGTCGCCCTGCGCCACCTTGAGAACGAGGTACTTCTTCTCCTCGCCCTTGATAACGCGGGTCTCGATTGCTTCGATGAGAGCGGCACCGTGGTGCGGGTAGACGACGGTCTCTCCGACCTTGAAAACCATGTGTCCTCTGCCCCTTTCGCTTCCTCCATCCTAACACGTCCGGCAAGGCTTCGAACGCAGGTCGATGATCCGTTAGTGCTGGTCAGGGCCATGCGGGGGGTTGACAAACCACCTGTTTGCGTGCAACGTACGGCCTTGTCAAGATCGATTGGCACCACGTCGCGTCCCCTTTCCGGGCCCCGGTTAGGCTCTTTGCCTGGTGGTTGTTCCCTAGGAAGGACGCTGGAGCCGTGAACTCAGGAGTGTCTCGCCGGTTGATCGCGACGGCAGCGCTGGCCGCAGGCCTCGGCCTGGTGGCGGTCGGCTGCAGCGCCGGTCAGGTCACCCAGACCGACACCCAGGTCGCCGCCGTCGACGGTGCGAGCGGAAACGCGGGCCCGATCGCGGTGCGCAACGTCATGCTGGCGTTCCCGCACGACGGCAACCGCTACCACGAGGGTGAAGACGTGCCGATGACCTTCGTCATCGCGAACACGGGCGAGAACCCCGACAAGCTGCTGTCGATCAAGTCCGAGGCCGCCGAGGGCGAGGCTGAGGTCGTGGGCGGCAAGGACATCCCGGCGCGTTACGCACTGCGGGCCGAGTACGACGCCTCGAAGGCGCCGACGAAGACCTCCGCGCCGTCGTCTTCCGGACACGCGCCGTCGTCCAACGGGCACGCGCCGTCCGACTCGCACGCGCCTACGTCGACGACGGGCTCGCCGACGTCCGGTGCGCCGAAGTCCACGTCGGTCGCCCCGACCTCGACCACGGGCTCGGTGCCGACGTCCGGCTCGGGGGCGCCGTCGTCCACCGGTCGTCCGAGCGGCTCGTCGTCGGTGTCGCCGACCTCGTCGTCGGCCGCGCAGGACCAGTCGCTCGAGGTGCTGCAGATCCGCTGCACGTTGAAGAAGATCAACCGGGACGTGGTGGCCGCGCAGACCATCAAGATCACGTTCCTCTTCGAGAAGGCCGGCTCGGTCACGCTCGAGGTCCCGATGGCACCGTCCGAGCACAAGCGCGTGAGCGAGGGCAACGGCGGCGGCCACTAGGTCGTCGTGCACGAAAACGCCGCTCCCTCTTCGTGAGGGGGCGGCGTTTTCTTTGGTGCTCAGGCGGCCTTGAGCATCGGGCGGAACCTGTCGCGGTAGGCCCACGCGAGGCCGATCTCCGCCGCGACGACGAGCACGGCCATGGTCATGCCCGACGGCTCCAGGAACACGTGGAACAAGAAAATGTTCACGACCATCGGGGCCAGCATCGCGAGCGCCAGCGGCACGAACCGGCCGACGATCAGCAGCAGGCCGGAGAGCAGCTGGACCCCGGACGCGAGCTGCAGCATGTATCCGGTGGCGTAGAGCGCGCCGCTGAAGGCCACGCCCTCCGGCGCCAGGGTGCTGGGGTCCGGTGCGGGCATGAACATCAGGAAGCCGTTCAGGCCGGTGGTGGCGAACAGCAGGCCGGTCAGCACGCGGGTGACGACGGTGGCGTAGCGGCCGAGCTTGCGGGTCTTGGGCGCGGTTGCGTTGGTCACGGTGTCCTCCAGGCTGTGGTGTCCTTCCACTGATGCGTCGAACGGGCACCACGACGGATCGACAAACCCTCTGAAGATTTTTTGTCGGTGGTGTGCTCTAACGTTCGTCGCGTGGCGAAGACAGCGCGGCCGATCTTCCGTTGTGCCGAGTGCGGGCACGAGGTGGCGAAGTGGTTCGGCCGCTGCCCCGAGTGCCAGGCCTGGGGCAGCATCGAGGAACGTGGCACGGCGTCGGTGACCCGTGTGGTGGCAGGCGCGCCGACGTCGGCGGCGCGGCCCATCGGCGAGGTCGACATCGAGTCGGCGCGCGCGTTGTCGACGGGCGTCAGCGAGTTCGACCGGGTGCTGGGCGGCGGCCTGGTGCCGGGCGCCGTCGTGCTGCTGGCCGGCGAGCCGGGCGTGGGCAAGTCCACGTTGCTGCTGGAGACCGCGCACCGCTGGGCCGAGTCGCACGGGCGCTGCCTCTATGTCACGGGTGAGGAGTCGGCGGGGCAGGTGCGGTTGCGGGCGGAGCGCACCGGCAACCTGCACGCCGAGATGTACCTGGCGGCGGAGAGCGAGCTCAGCGCGTTGCTCGGGCAGGTCGACCAGGTGAAGCCGTCCATGCTGATCGTCGACTCGGTGCAGACCATGTCGACGGTGAGCGTCGAGGGCGTGCCGGGCGGCGTCACGCAGGTGCGGACCGTGGCGTCCGGGCTGATCGCGATGGCCAAGGAGCGCGGGCTGCCAGTCGTGCTGGTCGGCCACGTCACGAAGGACGGATCCGTTGCGGGGCCCCGAGTCCTGGAACACCTCGTCGACGTGGTGCTGCAGTTCGAGGGCGACCGGCACTCGTCGTTGAGGCTGCTGCGCGGCATCAAGAACCGCTACGGCGCGGCCGACGAGGTCGGCTGCTTCGAGCTGCGCGACGACGGCATCGTGGGCGTGCCGGACCCGTCCGGCCTGTTCCTGACGCGCCGCGAGAAGGCCGTCGAGGGCACCTGCGTCACGGTGATCGTCGAGGGCAAACGGCCGATGCTCGGCGAGGTGCAGGCGTTGGTGGCCAAGACGAACCTCCCCGCGCCCCGCCGTGCGGTGAGCGGGTTGGACTCCGCGCGGATCTCGATGGCCCTTGCGGTGCTGGAGAAGCGCGGCAAGGTCAACCTGTTCCAGAAGGACGTCTTCACCGCGACCGTGGGCGGAATGCGCCTGGTGGAGCCGGCCGCGGACCTGGCCGTGGTGCTGGCGGTCGCCTCGGCCGAACGCGAGATCGCCCTGCCGGCCGACCTGGTGGTGCTCGGCGAGGTGGGGCTCGCCGGCGAGATCAGGCGCGTCAACGGCGTCGGCAAGCGCCTGCAGGAGGCCGCACGGCTCGGCTTCAAGAAGGCACTGGTGCCGCCGGACCACGGACCGCTGCCCGACGGCGTGCGGGCGCTCGTGGCGAACGATCTGGTGTCGGCGCTGGACGTGCTGGGCCTGAACCGCCGGCGGGCGGGTAAGAGCGAGGATGACTGAGCTGCTGCGCCGGGCCGCGGCGCTGGTGCCCGCCGATGCCCGCAGCAGCAGTGGCTGCACGGCCGAGGACGTGCTGACCTGCCTGGCCGACGACGAGTGGGAGTTCGCGCTCGAGGTGCTCGGCGACTTCGACGGCATCGGCTGGCAGACGGCGGAGTACTGGCAGCTGCTGGCGGCCGCGGCGGCGGAGCTGTACCTGCCGTCGAAGTGGTTCCACTGGCGCGAGGCCGAGACGCGGCTGGGCCTGCTCCGCGTCGACCTCCAGCTCGTGCCGAGCACTCGCAAGCCGATTCCGGCCGCAGGTGTGCTGCGGCCGTTGTGGGACGTGGGTGGTGGCGATCTGCGGGTCGCCGGGATGTGGCTCGAGTCGACCTCCGAACTCGAGGCCGGTGGCCGCGCGACGGTCCGGCTGCTGGCGATGTCACCGGCAGCGTGGCGTCACCTCGCGCCGGGAGACGTGATCACCATGCACGAGGGACAGCCGGTGGCCGGTACGGCGACTGTGATCGAATACTGGGGTGTTGGGGAGGCACGACCGCGAGATAGGTGAGTTGTTGCGGTTCGCGGCGGGCATGGTGCCGGCGGAGGTGCAGAGCGAGGACGTGCTCGACCACCTCGACCACGAGGAGTGGGAGCTGGTGCTCGACCTGCTGGGGGAGTTCGGCGGCAACACCTGGCAGACGCCGCGCTACTGGGCTCTGCTGGCTGAGGCGGCCCTTCAGTTGGAGGCGGACGACGCCTGGTTCCAGTGGCGGTGCGTGGAGTCGATCCAAGGCCTGCTGCGGGTGGAGCTCACCCTGGCGCACGACGCGGAACCCCTGCAGGCCAGGGGAGAACGGCCGACCTGGGACCTGACCGGCAACGACCGGCGGGTCGCCGCGCTGTGGATCGAGTCCAAGCCGGTGCTGGGTCCTGGAGAGCGCGCGTCGGCTCGGTTGCGGCCGTTCCTGCCGACGGCGTGGACGCATCTGGCCAGGGGTGACCTGATCGCCCTGCACGGCAGGTCGCCAGGGACGGCGAAGATCATCGAGAAGGTACCGCCGCGGCCGTAAGCAGCCTGCGCAGCGCGGTCGGCGTGTACCCGACGTGCTCGCGCACAGTCCGCGACAGGTGCGCCTGATCCGCGAACCCGAGATCGGCCGCCAGCGCCGCCAAACCGGTCTCGCCCGATTCCAGGCGGTCCAGCGCCGCAGCCACCCGGACCCGGTTGCGGTACCGGGTCAGCGACACCCCCAACTCCCGGCTGAAAACCCTGCTGAGTCGGTACGGCGAGACGCCCAGCAACCCAGCCAGGGAAATCAACCCGGCTGCGGCGGGATGACCGGCAAAGATCACCTCGCGGGCCCTGGCCACCAGCGCCCGATCGCCGGCACCGCCAGAAGCAGGGAGAGTCGTCGTCACCACCTGCGAGACGACCGAACCCACCAAGCCGACCAGGTCCTCCGAACCACGAGCGGCCAGCAACCGCCGGTGGGCCAGATCGAGCCTGCCGTCGACGTACACCGACGAACCGTTCAGCCGCGGTTCCTCGCCTGCCACAGCACGCCACAGATCCCCAGAAATGCTGATCGACGTGCACACGTCGCCGCCAACCGGATGGGCGAACTGCTCCTCCTCGCCGGGCAGCCCGACGTAGCCGACGGTGCGGTCGAGGTCCACGGACACCCCGCGAACGCGCCGGCGGAAACCGCCGCGCTGCACGAGCACCAGCCGGACGTCCGAGCGCGGTGGCTCGGCCGACCAGTCGCGGTGGTCGGCCGAGCAGTCCACCGCAGAGACGGCGAACTCCGGACGGGCCGCCAGGTCGACGAACGAGAGCACCCTCGCAGGCTAGGCCGGCGGTCTGACAATTTCGCGCAAGGATCTTCAAGACCGCGGGGGCACGCCAAAGCCAGGCTGGAGGCCGACAAGCACAGGAGGAGACATCATGGCCAAGCTCACCGCGTTTCTCGTCGACTGCGCGGACCCGGCGCCGCTCGCCGACTTCTACCGCGAGCTCACCGGCTGGGAGGAGACGTACCGCGACGAGGACAGCGTCTACCTGGGCAAAGACGGCGGCGTGCAGCTCGCGTTCGTTCGGGTCGAGGGTTACCAGCCGCCGAGCTGGCCCAGCACGGCCAAGCAGTCGCACCTGGACTTCAACGTCGCCGATGTCGACGAGACCGTCACGCGCCTGCTCGCGCTGGGTGCCACCAAGCCCGAGTTCCAGCCAGGCGGCGACAAGTGGACGGTGCTGGCCGACCCGCAGGGCCACCTGCTCTGCCTGGTCGCCTGATGGCCTCCATCAGCAGGGAGGTCGTGATCGAGTCCAGTGCCGACGACGTGTGGAAGGTGATCGGCGAGTTCGCCACGGGCCCGACGCGCATGGCACCGGGGTTCATCACGGACACGAAGGCCGAGGGCGACGAACGGGTCGTCACCTTCGCCGACGGCACGGTTGTGCGGGAGCGGCTGGTCACGGTCGACCACGACGCGCGCCGGATCGTGTACTCGATCGTCGGCGGCGTCATCCAGCCCGAGCACGACAACGCGGCCATGCAGGTCATCGCAGCAGGCGATCGGTGCAGGCTCACCTGGATCCGCGACGTGCTGCCCGACGAGCTGGCCGCACCGATAGCCGAGTCGATGTCGCAGGGCATCGAGGTCATCCAGAAGACGCTCGACAACTGAAAACGCACGCGGGGAGCTTTCGCACTCTCCTACAGTACGAAAGATCCCCGCGTGCGTTCAGATCACTGCGAGAGCAACTGGGCGCAGCGGATCAGGCCCAGGTGCGAGTACGCCTGCGGGTGGTTGCCCAGCGAACGCTCGGCCACCGGGTCGTACTCCTCGGGCAGCAGACCCGTGGGACCCGCCGCCGCGACGATCTGACCGAACAGCTCCTCGGCCTCCGTGCGACGACCCGTCAGCAGATAGGCCTCGATCATCCACGCCGCGCACAGGTGGAAGCCGCCCTCGTCGCCCGGCAGGCCGTCGTCGCGGTGGTAGCGGTAGACGGTCGAGCCGGACCGCAGCTCGGCCTCGATGGCGGTGACCGTGTGCTGGAACCGCTCGTCGGCCGGGTCGATCAACCCCGACAGGCCGACGAACAAAGAAGCCGCGTCCAGGTCGTCGCCGTCGTAGGCCGTGGTGAACGACTGGACCTCGTCGTTCCAGCCGTTCTTCAGCACGTCCGTGGCGATCGTGTCGCGCAACGGCACCCACGAGGGGTCCAGAGCGCGGCCGAACTGCTCGCCGAGCTTGATCGCGCGGTCGATGGTCAGCCAGCACATGACCTTCGAGTACACGTGGTGGCGCGGCGCGTGCCGCTCCTCCCAGATGCCGTGGTCCGGCTCGTGCCAGCGCCGCGAGACGGCCTCGGCCATCGCCTGGACCATCTTCCAGTCCGCATCGGAGAGCGACCCGCGGGCCGAAGCCAGCGAAACCACCAGGTCGACCACCGGACCGAACACGTCGAGCTGCACCTGCTGGTTCGCGAGGTTGCCGACGCGCACCGGGCGTGAGCCCGCGTAGCCGGGCAGCGTGTCGATCACGGCCTCGGCACCGAGCTGCGTGCCGTGCAACGTGTACAGCGGGTGCAGGCGCTCGGGACCGGGGATGGTCTCCAGCACGCCGTGCAGCCAGGCCAGGAAACCGTCGGCCTCGGCGAAGGACCCCACCGACACGAGCGCGGACGCGGTCATCGCGCCGTCCCGCAGCCAGCAGTAGCGGTAGTCCCAGTTGCGGACACCGCCCAGCTCCTCCGGCAGCGACGTGGTGGCCGCCGCCATGATCGAGCCGGAGTCCTTGTGCACCAGGCCGCGCAACGTCAGCGCCGAGCGCAGCACCAGGTCGGTCTGCACGGTCGGCAACCGGAGGCCCGCCGCCCAGTCCGCCCAGTAGCCGGACGCACGGTCCCGGCGCACGGACTCGGGCAGCGCGTGCTCGGAGAGGTCGTCGGTGCCGCAACGCAGTTCCAGCAACACCGGCGCACCCTCACGCGGGCGCACGACGGCCCGTGCGGTCTCCTGCACGCCGTCGGAGGTGATCTCCCAGTCGACGCCCGGCGAACGCAGCACCATCGGGTCGGACGTGCCGACCACGCGCAGGCCGTCGCGCTCGCGGATGAAGCGCACCGGCACCTGGCCGAACTCGGGCCGCGGCGCGAACGTGATCACCGCGTTGGTCGAGCCGGAGATCCGCCGCACGAGGTCCGTGCGGTGCGAGGCGAGGTCGTGCTCCAGGTAGTCCGTCACCAGGAGCCGCGACCAGCGGGTCTCCACGATCATCGTGCCCGGCAGGTAGCGCTGGCCCAGCGGCAGCGACCCGTGCTCCGGCTTGATCGAGAAGTGGCCCGCGGCAGGACCACCGAGCAGGTCGGCGAAGATCGCCGCCGAGTCCGGCTCGGGGTGGCACAGCCAGTTGACCTTGGCGTCCGGCGTGACCAGCGCGACCGAACGCTCGTTCGCGAGCATGGTCAGCCGCTCGATCGGCACGGCCTGGTCGCCGTGCAGCCAGGCGCGCCGTTCCTCGAGCAGGAACGCGAGCACCGTGGCCACGTCGGCGGGGTCGTTCACGTAGTGCTCGGCCAGCGACTCACCGGCACCCACGCGGATGCCGACGTCCGGGCCGGACAGGCGCGCGAACGCCTTCTCGTCCGTCACGTCGTCGCCCAGGAAGATCGCCGCGGTGGCGCCGACCTGGTGGCGCAGGATGTCCAGCGCCTGGCCCTTGTTGGTCTCGACGACCGCGAGCTCGATGACGGCCTTGCCCTCCGTGACCTGCACACCTTCCCAGGTGCACGGGCCGGAGCGGACGGCGGCGAGCACGGTCTCGCCGACCGCCGCGTCGGCACGCCGCACGTGCACGGCGACCGACGCGGGCTTCACCTCGAGGTGCACGCCCTCGTGGCTGTCGACGATCTCTTCCAGCTCGGCCTCGATGCGGCGCAGCAGCGCCTTGGCGGTCGCGTCCAGCGCGTGGACGAAACCGACGTCGAACTCCGAGCCGTGTGATCCGACGAGGTGAACCTCACCGGGTAGGCGGGACAGCGTGGCGAGGTCGCGCAGCGCGCGACCGGAGATCACGGCTGAGGTGGTCTCGTGCAGGCTCGCGAGCGAACGCAGCGCGTTCACCGACTCCGGGAGCGGGCGGGCCTGCTCCGGGTCGCTCACGATCGGCGCGAGTGTTCCGTCGTAGTCGCTGGCGACCAGAAGTCGCGGGGTCCGCGCGAGCTGGCAGATGGCTCGGCGCAGTTCGGCGGGGAGGGCCTCGGCGGTCAACGCCCCTCCTGGAGCACTCGTCGGGTCAAAAATGGGATCTGAAAGGATTCAGACCGAGGTCTGCGTGCCCAACGCCTCCAGGAACGACCTCGCCCAACGGTCAACGTCGTGGGTGAGGACTTGGCGGCGCAGCGCGCGCATCCTACGGCGGCCTTCAGCAGGATCGATGTCGAGGGCGGCCTGCAGTGCGTTCTTGACACCGTCCAGATCATGGGGGTTCACCAGGAACGCACTGGTCAGTTCTGCGGCAGCGCCGGCGAACTCGCTGAGCACCAGAGCTCCACCAAGATCATATCGGCAGGCCACGTACTCCTTGCAGACGAGGTTCATACCGTCACGAACCGGCGTCACCACCATGACGTCCGCGGCGCTCATGAACGCCACCAGTTCTTCGCGGTTGACCGATTGGTGGAGGTAGTGGACCACCGGTTTGCCAACCCGCCCGAACTCGCCGTTGATCCGGCCGACGGACTGCTCGATGTCCTTGCGCATCGTCTTGTAGTGGTCGACGCGCTCCCGGCTGGGCGTGGCGAGCTGGACCATCGCGACGTCCTCCGGGTCCACGCGTCCGTCCGCGATCAGCTCGTACAGAGCGCGGATCCGGACGTCGATGCCCTTCGTGTAGTCGAGACGGTCCACGCCGAGCAGGATGCGCTTCGGGTTGCCCAGGTCCTCTCGAATCTGCCTCGCGCGGGCTTGCGTCTCCTTGCGCCGCGCGACGGCGTCCAGGCCGGCGCTGTCGATCGAGATCGGGAACGCGCCGACCCGCACGGTCCGGTCACCGACCTGCACGACACCTGGCCGGGTGCGGACACCAACGGTGCCGCGGCTCGGCTCCAGGCCGACCAGCCGGCGGGCCAGCCAGAGGAAGTTCTGCGCGCCGCCGGGCCGGTGGAAGCCCACCAGGTCGGCGCCGAGCAGGCCGCGAATGATCTCCGTGCGCCACGGCAGCTGCATGAACAGCTCGACCGGGGGGAACGGGATGTGCAGGAAGAAGCCGATCTTCAGGTCGGGCCGCTGCTCGCGCAGCATCGCCGGGACGAGCTGCAGCTGGTAGTCCTGCACCCACACGGTCGCGCCCTGCGCGGCGATCTTCGCGGTCGCGTCGGCGAACCGCTGGTTGACCTGCCGGTAGGAGTTCCACCAGTGCCGGTGGAACGCGGGCTGCGCGACGACGTCGTGGTAGAGCGGCCAGAGGGTGCCGTTGGAGAAGCCTTCGTAGTAGTCCTCGACCTCTTTGGCCGACAGCGGGACCGGGTGCAGCAGCAGGCCGTCGTCCTCGAACGGCGACACGTCCGCGTCGGCCACGCCCGGCCAGCCGACCCATGCGCCGCTGTGTGAGCGAAGAAATGGTTCGAGCGCGCTCACCAACCCCCCAGGGCTGTGCTTCCACCGCTCTGTCCCGTCGGGCAAGCGCTCCAGGTCAACCGGGAGCCGATTGGCCACGACTACGAATTCCGCCCCGTTCTCGCCAATGTCCATGCTCACATTTCTGAGGCTAGTGCGGACGCGTGTCCGGGGCGTGTCGTGTAACCCCCGTCACAGCAACGTTCACTCCAACCGACGCTCGGTGGGTTTGAGCGGGCCGGACATGCGTGGACCTGCGAACTTGCGCTCCAACCGGCCCAGTCCGGTGCGCACCGGCTGGGCCAGGTACTCGCCGAACACCACCCCTCCGGCCAGAGCGAGAGCAATACCACTCGCGAACATCAACGTGCTCAAACCGGCCGGATCGCCCTCCGCGGTGAGCTGGAACAGGCCTCGGTAGGTGGTCCAGCCGGGCAGCAGCGGGACCACGCCGGCCTGCACGACGACCAGCGTCGGGATGCGCAGCCTTCGGGTCATCGTCGCGCCGCCGAACCCGGTGATCGCGGCGGCCACCGCGGAGGAGAACAGCACGTCCAGGCCGAAGCTCGTGACGAGACCGTAGGAGGCCGTGCCGATCGCGCCGGAGATGGCGGCGGCGACGAGCGCGCGCGGCTGGGCGTAACAGGCGAGCGCGAAGCACGCACTGGTCGCCGCACCGGCTGCGAACTGCATCGGCACCGCGGAGATCAACGGCGGCAACGGGTCGGTGAGCCGGATTTCCAGTCCGAAGTGGAGGGCCGTGCGGATGGCGATCGCGACGCCCGCGATCAAGCCGGCGCTGAGCAGCACGGTCTCCACGGTGCGGCCGGCGGCGGTGACGTTGTAGCCGGAGATCGCGTCCTGCACGGTGCTCACCAGCGCGAGGCCGGACAGCAGCACGACGATCCCGACGGCGACCAGCAGGCTCGGCCGGACGTTGGGCAGCAACCCCGTGGCGAAGACGGTCAGCGCCGCACCGGTCGCGAGCGCACCGCCGACGAGCTGCTGGAAGAAGAACGGCAGCGCACGGCGGTTGAGGACCCGGCCGACCCGGTCGATCACGGCGGTGACGATTCCGGCGGTGATCGCGAGCTCCCACCCGCCACCGACGAGGAACGCGACGGCCGCGGCCATGCCGGCCCAGGCGGCGGTGGCGACCCAGCGCGGGTACGGGTGCTTGGCGTTGGTGATGTCCTCGAGCTGCGCGTGCGCGTCCTCGATCGGGCCGAGGTGCCGCACGAGGTGTTCGACGGCAGCCAGTCGCGTGTAGTCGAGGCTGCGCTGCCGGACCACGCGCACCGCGGTGATCGGTGGCGCGTCCGTGCCCCGATGGCACGAGACGCTGATAGAGGTGTAGATCACGTCGACTTCCGTGTGCGGAAGTCCATAGCTCTCGGTGACCGAAAGAATCGTGGCAGTTACGTCGGCTGCGCCCGCCCCACTGGCCATTTGGACCTCACCGATCTTCAGTGCGAGATCGAGTACCAGGTGAACAGTGGTGTCGTCGGGCAGTGCGGGGCCGTGCAGGTTGTTCGTGGAAATCTCGCGCACCTCCGTCGTGTGATCGTGCGGAGCACTTCGACTGTTGCTGTGTCGTCTGCCACCTCCGATCGGGCTACCCGAAAAGGAGGACATGATCACTATCCGTTGGTTACCCTCCTGACCTGGTCAAGGCGGCCGGTCCGGCGCTTTGACCCACTCAGTTGGTTGGTCTGCCTCCGACAGGAGCAATCCGATCACACTGAGAGCAGACCGTTCGCCGCAGGTAGCACCCGCAACGGGCGCTTACCATGTTCGCGAACACGAGCCAGGCCGGCGTAGCTCAATTGGCAGAGCACTCGCCTTGTAAGCGAAAGGTTAGGGGTTCGATTCCCCTCGCCGGCTCTTATCCGACGAGGGTTCGCCCAGGTGGGCGGGCCCTCGTCGCAATTCGACGTGACTGTTCGTCAGCTTTTGCGAACGAGTCCGGTAAAGCCCGCGACACTCAGCGTGGCGAACGACCAGCCCAGGATCTGCACCACCCAGCCTGCTCCGGTCGCCCACTGGCCGGCTGGTCCGTTCGCCAGTTCGCATCTCGGTGTGCCGCCGAACTTCACCAGCGGGATCGCCAGATCCGCCGCAAGACTGATTCTGTTCACGGGTGAACAGGCGTCAGCTGGGCGATCTTTGGCCGGGGTCAGGCCGCCGAACTGTCCGGCTGTCCACACGAGACAGATCGACAACAGGAACGTGACCAGCAGGCCCGCCACGGCTCTCGACGGCCGGTAGCCGTAGCCGAGGGTGACGCCGAGAAACCGGTGCCACAGCAGGTTGCCGGGATCGCCGAAGTCGTGGAGGTCGTCCTGCTGCGCGATGAGGATCTTTCGCGCCGTGTGTTCGTGGCCCACCGCGCGGTGCACGCCAGCCAGTTGCTGATAGGGCTGAGGGTGGTAGCGGAACGTGTGGTGCCGCAGCATCTTGAGCCACGCGTCGGTGTCGTCCGGCGGTTCGGGGTAGGTCAGGCCGTTCACCGCCACCAGGAAGAACTCGGCCTTGATCAGTTCGGGCACGTTCAGCACGAGGGAGTCGCCGACGTCGGTGCCGGACAGGTCCAGTTCGTGGCCGGCGCCGTGGTTGATCAGCTTGTCCGGGCGGAAGTCCAGGTCACCGGCCACAAAGGTGTCGGCGATCTGCACCGCCGACGCCGCGGTGTCCGACTCGAAGGCGATCTCGACGAGGGCGAGGCCCGCTTCGATCTTCGTCTTGTGCATCAGGAGGGCCACGCCCTCGCGTGCGCGCACCGAGCCACCCATGACGAGGTCGGACCCGAACCAGGTGCCGACCACGCGAATCGCCGCCTCGGCAGCTCCGGAGCGCAGGTCGAAGCCGTCGGCGAGCGTCACGAGGGAGCGGAAGTGCGTGCCGTCGAAGCTGATCGCGTTGCCCTTGTCACTGCGCAGCACGACCCACCTCGCGATCACGCCGTCCACCGCAGCGTCGACCAGTTCGAGTGCCATGCCCTCGCCGTTCGCTTTCAGCAAGGCGTGGTCGAGCGTGATCGTGCCGCCGATCCTCGCGTTGACGGCGGTCACCGCCGCGCCCGAGTCGTTGACGACCACTGCTCCTGTCAGGTCGAGATCGCCGATCTCGCAGCCGCCGAGATCCAGCGCCGCGCCGTCGTGGTCCGCACAGACGTACAGCCCGTCGGCTTTGACGTTTCTGCTGACCTGCATTCCGACGCCGCTGAACGACCACATGCTGCTGCCCGAGAGCAGCAACGGGCCGTCGATGCGCGCGTTGTCGAGGTCGACGAGCCCGGTGCAGCGGGCGTCCGTCATCCCGAAGTAGCGGGTGCGGAGGCCTTCGGCGTCGAGTTCGGGCATCGTCGACCCGTCGAGCGTCAGCGAGTACAGCTCCGTGTCGCGGAGCAACAGCGGCTCGTCGAACACGCACTCGTCCAGTTCCAGCGAGGTCGAGGCCTGGACGTTCATGAGATCGAGCTGACCGGTGATCCGCGCGCTGGTCACCCGTATTCCGACCGGGTCGAGCTCGTTCGCCCGCAGCAGGTCGCGGATGGCCTTCGCGCGCAGCCGGTTGTCGCCGCGGCGCGAGAGGTCGAGCATCTCACCAGCCTCGGCGGCGCGTTTCATGTCCTGCTCTGTCTCACTAGGACGTGACATTGTGGGCACCATGTCCTACCTCGCGGATAGCGCGCGCTACGAGCAGATGACGTATCGGCGGACGGGCCGCAGCGGCCTCAAGCTGCCGGCCATCTCGCTCGGTCTGTGGCACAACTTCGGCGGCGACCGGCCGTACGAGCTGGGTCGCGGGATTGCCCGGCGGGCGTTCGACCTCGGTGTCACGCACTTCGACCTCGCCAACAACTACGGCCCGCCGTACGGCTCGGCCGAGATCACGTTCGGTCAGATCCTCAAGGATGATCTCAGGCCGTACCGCGATGAGCTCGTCATCTCGACCAAGGCGGGTTACGACATGTGGCCTGGGCCGTACGGGGAGTGGGGCAGCCGCAAGTACCTGCTGAGCTCGCTCGACCAGTCGCTGACCAGGATGGGTCTCGACTACGTCGACATCTTCTACTCGCACCGGTTCGACCCGGAGACGCCGCTCGAGGAGACGATGGGCGCGCTGGTCAGCGCGGTGCAGCAGGGCAAGGCGCTGTACGTCGGCATCTCGTCGTACTCGCCCGCCAAGACCCGCGAGGCGGCCGAGCTGCTCAGGTCCGCGGGCGTGCCGCTGCTGATCCACCAGCCGAGCTACTCGATGCTCAACCGCTGGATCGAGCCGGAGCTGCTGGACGCGCTGGAGGAGGTCGGCGCGGGCTGCATCGCGTTCTCGCCGCTCGCGCAGGGCATGCTGACCGACCGCTACCTCAACGGCGTCCCGGCGGACTCGCGTGCCGCGCAGGGCAAGTCGCTGTCGACGGACCTGCTGAGCGAGGAGAACCTCGGCCGGATCCGTGCGTTGAACGACATCGCGAAGTCGCGTGGGCAGTCGCTGGCCCAGCTCGCGCTGACGTGGACGATCCGCGACCCGCGCGTCACGTCGGCGTTGATCGGCGCCTCGTCGGTGGCCCAGCTGGAGCAGAACCTCGCCGCACTGCAGGCGCCGCCGCTGACCGACGACGAGCTCGCCGAGATCGACAAGCACGCCGTCGAGTCGGGCATCGACCTCTGGGCGACGAGCTCTCAATCCGAGTAGCCGAGCGCATGCGGGGAGCTTTCGTACGCTCCTGGAGTACGGGAGCGCCCCGCGTGCGGTCAGTCGAGCAGGCGGCGGGGGAGGCGGATCGTGAAGGTCGTCGAGCCGGGATGGCTGGTGAGGGTGATCGTGCCGCCGTGGGCTTCGACGAGTGACTGCACTACGGCCAGGCCCAGGCCGCTGCCGCCGCGCTGGCGGGTCCGCGAGTTGTCGACGCGGTAGAACCGGTCGAAGATCCGCGCCTGGTCGGCCTCCGGGATGCCGGGACCGGTGTCGCTCACCTGCACGACAGCCCAGTTGTTCTCGGACCGCACTCGCAACGACACCGAGGTGCCGGCCGGCGTGTGGACGGCCGCGTTGGTCAGCAGGTTGTCGAGCACCTGCCGCAACCGGGTCGCGTCCGCGCGCATGGTCACCGTGTCGGCGTCGACCTCCAACGAGTGCGACGGACGGACCGCGCGGAATGCGTCGGCGGCCGCCTCGGCGATCATCGCCAGGTTCGTCTCCTCCGGGCGCAGCGGTGGTTCGGACTCCGCGGAGTCCAGGCGTGCCAACAACAACAGGTCGTCGAGCAGCACGCTCATCCGCGACGCCTCCGACCGCAGCTTCTCCAGGTGCTTCTCGCGTTCGCCCGGCTCGTTGGCCGCGGCGTACCGGAAGAGGTCCGCGTAGCCGCGCAACGAGGTCAAGGGCGTGCGCAGCTCGTGTGACGCGTCCGCGATGAACCGCCGCAGCCGTTGCTCTGCGGCCGTGCGGGCGGCCAAAGAAGAGTCGATGTGCGCGAGCATGTTGTTGAACGCCTCGCGCAGCTCTTCCACCTCGACGCCGCCGCCCTTGCCCTCCACCCGCGCCGCGAGAGCCGAGTCGGTCAGGTCGTGCGACGAGATGTCGTGCGCGGTGTCGGCCATGTGCGACAGCGGCTGCATGCCCTTGCGGATCAACGCCTGGCCGCCGACGACCAGCGCGACCAGCGCGGCCAGGAACGCGATCACGCTGACCGTGATCAGCTGGGAGATCGTGCCGTCCCTGTCGTTCATCGGGGCCGCGCTGACCAGCACGACCTCGCCCTGGACGATCTGGCAGGCGCGCAGCCGGAACTTGCCGTCGCCGCGCAGGTACTCGGTCTCGAACAGGTCGCCGTTCAACGCCTTCTTCGCGATGGCGTCGAACTCCTCCCGGTCCTCCGGCTGCTGTTCACCCGGCTGGGGACGCAGTTCGCCGTTCTGCATCTTGTAGATGACCGCGAACCAGTCCGGCGGCAGCTTGCTGACCTTGTCGTAGTGCTCGACCTCGTAGGCAGCGCCCTTCTGGCTGATCTCCATCTGCTGGTCCAGGCGCCGGTCCAGGAAGTCCTTCATCGACGTGACCATGACCCAGCCGACGATCACGAACACCGTCAGCGCCAGCGCGCCCAGACCCAGTGCGAGGCGCGTGCCGAGCCGCCACTGACCGACGGGCTTCATTCTGCTGCTCGGCGGAGCACGTACCCCACACCGCGCACGGTGTGGATCAACGGCTCGCGGCCGTCGTCGAGCTTGCGGCGCAGGTGGGAGATGACCAGCTCGACCACGTTCGAGCGGCCGCCGAAGTCGTACTCCCACACGTGGTCGAGGATCTGCGCCTTCGTCAGCACGGCCGGTGAGCGGCGCATCAGGTAGCGGAGCAGTTCGTACTCGGTCGGGGTCAACGTCACGAGCTTGCCGCCGCGCCGGACCTCTCGGGTGTCCTCGTCCATCACGAGATCGGACACCTTGAGCACCGAGCGCTTCCAGGACGGACCGGTCGAGCGGCGCAGCACGGCCCGCAACCGGGCCATCAGCTCCTCGACGGAGAACGGTTTTACGAGGTAGTCGTCGCCGCCGCGAGTGAGTCCCGCCACACGGTCCGCGGTGCCGTCACGGGCCGTCAGGAACACCACGGGGACCATCGCCCCGGCTGCGCGCATTCGATCAAGAACGGTGAATCCGTCCAGGTCAGGCAGCATGAGGTCGAGCACGACGATGTCCGGCTGGAACTCGGCGGCCTCTCTCAGGGCGTCCTCGCCGTTGAGCGCGGTCGCGGCCTGCCAGCCCTCGTACCGGGCGACCGTCGCGACCAGGTCTGCGATGTGCGGCTCGTCGTCCACGACGAGCAATCGAACCGAGTTCCCCTTGTCCACGTGCTCATGGTGCGTCACCTGGTGCTCCACTCGCTCGATCGACAGGAAGTCGACAGCCCGTGCAAAGCGGAGCCACAGCTCAGACGCCCAGGATCGAGAAAGACCGAACGACCGCCACAGACCGCCCGACCGAGGAGTCCGCCGTGACGACCACCCTGCAGCAACCCGTGCGACCGGCTGCGGCCGGGCGCGCGACGCCGCACAAGGTGCTGGCCAAAGCCGGCCTCTACGCGTTCCTGCTGGCCAACGCGGCGTTCGTGACCTACCTGTTCAACGCGGCCGGCGTCGGGTCGAACAAGCTGGTCAACTTCGGTCGCCTGACCGGTCTCTACGGCGCGCTCGCCATGGCGTTCCAGCTGCTGCTGGGTCGCGCGGCTGCCGTGGCTCGACCGCAGGCTCGGCATGGACAAGCTGACCTCGTGGCACCGCTGGGTCGGCTTCACGATCTTCTGGATGCTGATCGGCCACCTGGTCTTCATCGCGTTCGGCAACGCCGGTGCCGACGGCCCGATCGCCGAGGTCGTCCGCCAGGCCACCGAGCTGGAGGGCATCCTCCGCGCGCTGGTCGCGTGGGCGATCATCATGATCGTCGGCGTCGTCTCGGCCCGGTTCGCGCGGCGGAAGCTGGCCTACGAGACCTGGCACTTCATCCACCTGTACACCTACATCGCGATCTTCCTCGCGTTCACGCACCAGGTGGCGGTCGGCAGCACGTTCCGCAAGTCCGCGCTCGCCACCGGCTACTGGTGGGGTCTCTGGGCGTTCGCGATCGGCTCCGTCGTGATCGGACGGTTGGTGCTGCCGTTCTGGCGCAACTGGCGTCACCAGTTCCGGGTCGCCGCGGTCGTGCCGGAGGCGCACAACGTCGTCTCCGTCTACATCGAGGGCAAGGACCTGGACCAGCTGGGCGCCAAGGCCGGTCAGTTCTTCCTGTGGCGCTTCCTCACCAAGGACCGCTGGTGGCAGGCCAACCCGTTCTCGCTGTCCGCGGCGCCGAACGAGAAGTACCTGCGGCTCACCGCGAAGGCGTTGGGTGAGGGCAGCGCCGACATCCGCAACATCAAGGTCGGCACCCGAGTGTTCGCCGAGGGCCCGTACGGCGCCTTCACGACCATGCACCAGACCAAGCCGAACGCACTCCTCGTCGCGGGTGGTGTCGGCATCACGCCGATCCGCGCGCTGCTGGAGGAGATCAAGGGCCACGTCGTGGTGCTGTACCGGGTGAGCGACCCGCGCGAGGCCGTGCTGCTGCGCGAGCTCGAAGGTCTCGCCAGGGCCAAGGGCGCGGTGCTGCGCCTGGTCACCGGTTCCTCGAAGACGATCACCGCGAACGGCCCGTTGCTCGGCCCGGAGAACATCGCCGCGCTGGTGCCGGACGTGCAGGACCGCGACGTCTTCATCTGCGGCCCCAACGGCATGACCGACGCGGTGGTGCGCAGCCTCGACGAACTGGGAGTGCCCAGCAACCAGGTCCACGCCGAGCGCTTCGCGCTGGCCAACTGAGAGGGTCCGACGACGTGAAGAGGGCAATTCCCGTACTGGCGCTGAGCGTGGCCGGCCTGGTTCCGGTCTGGCTGTACTCGCCGGGTGCCGCGCACGAGGGCGAGATCAACGAGGCCGCCGCCGCACCGGAAACCCAGCAGCAGCCCCAAAAGCAGGCCGCTCCGCAGACCACGGCTCCGAAGACGACCGGGTCCGCGCCCAAGGCGACCGGATCCGCGCCGACGACTCAGCCCCAGCAACAGCAACAGCAGGCCCAGACCAGGACCGTGTCCGGTCCGGCGGTGAACACGGAGGAAGGCACCGTACAGGTCCAGGTCACCTTCCAGGGCACCAAGATCACCGACGTCAAGGCGTTGCGGGCACCGAACAGCAACCCGACCAGGATGGCGCTGCCGATCCTGCGGGAGTCCGCGTTGAAGGCGCAGAGCGCGGACATCGACACGGTGTCCGGCGCGACCTACACCTCCGAGGGCTACAAGCAGTCGCTGCAGGCGGCGATCGACGGAGCGCAGTAGGAATGTCGGTGCGGCGCGTCGAACAGATCATGGGCCTGCCGATCTCGGTGGACCTGCGTGACGGGGACGCCGTACTGGCCGAGCGGGCGTTCGCTTCGCTGCGGCAGGCGGATGCCCAGTTCTCGCCCTTCAAGCCGGACAGCGAGGTGTCCCGGCTGGACCGGGGTGAGCTCACCAGGGAAGAGCTCACCCCGGACCTGGTCGAGGTCCTCTCGCTGTGCGACTGGTACGAGGAGTCGACGGGCGGTGCGTTCACGGCACAGGTACCGGGACGCGGGCTCGACCCGTGCGCGGTGGTGAAGGGCTGGGCCGTGCAGCGTGCCGCGGATCTGCTGCGGAAGGGCGGCGCGACGACGTTCTGCCTCAACGCGGGTGGCGACGTCGTCACGGCCGGCGAGCCGGAGCCCGGAAAACCTTGGCGCGTGGGCGTTCGGCATCCTGATCTGGAGGACCAGCTCTGCGTCGTGCTCGGCGTGCGCGACGGAGCCGTTGCCACGTCAGCGTTGTACGAACGCGGCCAGCACATCCTGGACGGCCGTACCGGTCAGCCCGTCTCAGGACTCTTGTCGGTAACGGTTTTCTCCGACGACCTCGCGATCGCGGACACCACTGCCACAGCAGCGTTTGCGCTGGGCAGGGACGGAATCGAGTGGGCGGCGGCACAAGAGGACTGCGAGGTCTTCATCGTCGACGAAGATCGTCGCGTGTTCTCGAGCCCTGGACTTCCGGTACATGTCTGTTAACATGCCCGCCCAACGGAGCATCGACTCCGGGGCACGGATTTCGTTGATCAAGAGCTGGATCGGAGCTCGCGCTCGGGGCAAGACCCGGCCTGCTGTCGACCAACACCTCGTGCGGAAGAGCCTGCAGGCGAGCGAATTCGGGAGCGCGCGCCGGCGGGCTCTTTCTGTTTTCTAGGCCGGGACGGGCACCACGGGGCTGGTGATCGGCGGGACCGGCACGTCGGCAGCGCGCACCAGCCGCGGGCCCTCGGGACCGTAGACCGCGCGCGGTTCGGGAAACACGAAGAGCAGCGCCAGGAACAGCACGGCGGCGACCGCGATCGACAGCGGCAGACTGATGTCCACGCCGCCGGCGAGATTCCCCAGCGGTCCGACGAACTGGCCGGGCAGGTTGGTGCACAGGACACCCGTGACCGCCGCGACCCACCAGGCCGTCATGCCACGCCAGTTCCAGCCGTGCGCGAACCAGTACCGGCCGCCGCGCTGACGTCGGTTGAACACCTGCAGCGCCTCCGGGTCGTACCAGCCGCGCCGGGTGAACAGGCCGAGCAACATCACCACCATCCACGGGGTGGTGCAGGTGATGATCAGCGTGGCGAACGTCGAGATGCTCCGCACCAGGTCGAACCCGAAGCGGCCGACGAAGATGAACACCACGGCCAGCGCGCCGACGAGCACCGTCGCCTGCACGCGGGACAGCCGCGGGAACACGCTCGAGAAGTCCAGGCCGGTGCCGTAGAGCGCGGTCGTGCCCGTCGACATCCCGCCGATCAGCGCGAGCAGGCACACCGGCAGGAAGAACCACTGCGGTGCGATCGCCAGCAGGCCGCCGACGAAGTCCTGGCTCGCCGGATCCACATAGGACGGTGCTTTGGCGGCGATGATGCTCGCGGTGGCGAGGCCGAAGACGAACGGTACGAGCGTCGCGATCTGGGACAGGAACGCCGCCGCGACCACCCGGCGGTGCGGGGTGGTCGCCGGGATGTAGCGCGACCAGTCGCCCAGGAAAGCACCGAACGACACCGGGTTCGCCAGCACGATCAGCGCCGACCCGATGAACGCCGGCCAGAACAGGTCCTGCGTGACCGTGCCCGCGTACGCCGGGTCGAAGTCACCCGCGAAGGCCACCACGCCGAGCACGAAGAGCAGCGTCGCCGAGACGACCGCGATCTTGTTGACGAAGAGCATGAACCGGAACCCGTACGTGCACACGACGAGCACGAGAACCGCGAACACCCCGTACGCGATCGCGTAGGACAACGTGCTGCGCGGCATCCCGAACAACCGGTGCGCGCCGCCTACCAGCGCGTCGCCCGAGCTCCAGACGGCAATGGAGAAGAAGGCCACCGCGGTCAGCAGCGACAGGAACGAGCCGACGATCCGGCCGTGCACGCCGAGGTGCGCCGACGAGGAGACCGCGTTGTTGGTGCCGTTGATCGGGCCGAAGATCGCCATCGGGCAGAGGAGCAACGCCCCGGCGAGCACGCCGAGCACTGTCGCGCCCAAGCCCTGCCAGAACGAGAGTCCGAACAGGATCGGAAACGCTCCCAGCACGCAGGTGGAGAACGTGTTGGCACCGCCGAAGGCCAGGCGGAACAGGTCGAACGGGGTCGCGGTGCGTTCGTCGTCCGGGATCCGCTCGATCCCGTTGGTCTCGACCTGGGTGAGCGGCGGCGGTTGCGCTGGCATGCGCCGACGCTACAAACCCACGAGTGACCTGGAACACTGGATGAATCGTCCAATCCCTGGTTGAGGATTGGACGATTCAACCTCAGGCGTAGCGGTCCTCGTTGAAGTCGAGGTTCACCGCGGAGCAGCCGAGATCGCGGCCCATCGCGTCCAGCACGTCCACGAGCTCCAGCCCGCTCAGCCAGTCGCGAGGCAGTGCTTCCGTGCCGTGCAAGGCGCCGAGGATGTTGCCGGTCAACGCCGCCGTGGCGTCACTGCCGCCGGAATGGTTGGCAGCAGCGCGCATCGCGTCCACGAACTGCACGGGCTTCGGATGCGTCAGCACGGTGTAGACCGCGATCGCCAGCGCTTCCGGGCCGGTCCAGCCGCTGCCGAGCCGGTCGACGCGCACGGACGACGAACCGTCGTGCTCCTCGGCCAGCACCACGGCGCGCGTCAGCACCGTCGCGGTGTAGGTGTCGTCGCGCAGCACCCGGCCGATGACCTGGTCGATCGCCTCGCGCAACGGCCTGCCCTTCACGGCGAGCAGGTGGACCAGCAACGCCAGTGCGCCACCGGACACCCAGCCGCCCGTGCCGCCGTGGGTGAGCGCCGCGAACCGGCAGCCCAGGTCGTAGGCGATCGCTGCGGACGGCGCGAAACCGGCGGGCGCGGTGCGCGTGACGCCGTTGCAGCCCGACGACTCGTTGTGCGGATCAGTCGGCGTGGACATGGTGTCGGCGGCGAGCGCGCGCAGGCACGTCAAACCCGGCGAACGGCTCTCGTACAGCCGTTCGTCTGCGAGCAGCCCCACCGCACCCCGTTCCGGGGCCGGCTGCTGCTGGGTGACCAACCAGCGCCGGTAGCTGTGCCACACCATCTCCGACGGCTCCCACTCGCCGGTGCGCTTCCCGCGCACCCAGGCGCGCAGGTAGCCGTCGGCGGTGAAGAGCGTCAGCTGGGTGTCGTCGGTGAAGAGCGCGGGCTTCGGTGGAGCGAGCACACCTTCTGGACCGTGTTCACGCTGGATGTCGGCCAGACCGAGGTACTGCACAGGCGCGCCGAGCGCATCACCGAGAGCGCCGCCGAGGAGGCACCCGGCGCCGCGGTCAACCACGGAATTCCGATCTCGCGGCACCCGTGAACAGTAGCGTCCCGCGAACTTCGGCCGCACTTGTATCTGAGACGTCGCGTCTCACACCTGTTGAAGTAACGAGGTCAGCGGGTGCGAGGGAGGGGCATGCGGAGCAAAACCGGACTCGAGTTCGGCGTGCTCGGTCCACTCCAGGTGCTCGCGGACGGACGGCTGATCCAGCTCGGCCGCCGCGGCATGCGCGGACTGCTGGCCATGCTGGTCGTCGAGGCGAACCGACCCGTCTCGATCGACCAGATCGTCGACGCGCTGTGGACGGAGTCGCCGCCCGCCACGGCGCGGACGATCGTGCACGGTTACGTCTCGCGGTTGCGCAAGGTGCTGGAGGAGGCCGACCCGTCGGCGTCCGCGACCATCCGCACCACGCCGACCGGGTACCAGCTGACCGTGGACCCGTGGCGTCTCGACCTGCACCGCGCCCGGCAGCTCGTGGCGTCTTCCCGCGGCAAGCCCGCCGCCATCAGGGCGGGCTTGTTGCGCGAGGCGTTGGGTCTGTGGCGCGGGCCGGTGCTCGCCGACGTACCGGGCGACCCGATGACCTCCGACCTCGAAGAGCTCCGGCTGTCGGCGTTGGAGGAGCGCATCGACGCCGAGCTCGAGCTCGGCCGGCACCTGGAGCTGGTGGGCGAACTGCGCGGGCTGTGCACCGAGTACCCGTACCGGGAACGGCTGGTGGCGCACAGCATGCGGGCGCTGTACCGGTCCGGGCAGCGGGCCGACGCTCTCGAGGCCTACCAACGGTTCCAGCGTCGTGCGGGCGAGGAGCTGGGCATCGATCCCGGGCCGCAGCTGCGGTTGCTGCAGGAGCAGGTGCTGCGCGACGACCCGGCGCTGAGCCTGATCGGCCCCGTCGAGTCGCGTCCCGTCGCGCCGCGGGCGGGGATCGTGTCACCGGCGCTGCTGCCTGCTGCTGCTTCGCGCCTGTTCGGCCGGGACGACGACAAGGCGTGGCTGGACAACGTGTGTGCCGCGCGGAACCTGCTCGGCACGACCGTGGCTGTGCTGACCGGTGCGCCCGGTGTCGGCAAGAGCGCGCTGGCGATCACGTGGGGCCACGAGAACTCCGAGATGTTCCCGCACGGCGTGTTGTTCGCTTCTTTGGGAGACACCGAACCGGGCGAGGTGCTGACCAGGTTCCTGGTGGCGCTGGGGGTTCCGGCGGACGGGGTGCCGGTCGCGGTGGAGGACCGCGTCGGGCTGTACCGGTCGTTGCTGCACCGCCGCCGCGTGCTGGTGGTGCTGGACGACGCGACCGGCTTCGAGCAGGTGCAGCCGTTGCTGCCGCCGGGTTCCGGCTCGGTGGTGCTGGTGACGTCGCGGTCGAAGCTGGAACGGCTGGTCGTCACCAACAGCGCTCGCGTGCGCAAGCTCGGGCCGTTGGACGACGACGCCGCGCGTGAGCTCGTGGACGACGTGCTGGGCAAGCCGCTGTCCGCGGAAGACCCGGTGGCCGCGCGCAAGCTGGCCGAGCTTTGCGGCGGACTGCCGCTGGCGCTGCGGGTGGCCGCGGCCAAGCTCGTGATCAGTCCGGAGTGGACGGTCGAGGAGCTGGTGGGGGAGCTGGCCGACGACGGGCACCGGTTGCGCGGCTTGGACCTACCTGAGGCAGGCGTGGGGGTCTCGCGGGCGCTGGACCTGTCGACCCGCGACCTGCCGTCCGAGCTCGGCGAAGTCTTCACGTCCGTCGGCATGGCGCCCGGCCGGTGGATGTCGTCGCACGCCGTCGCCGCGTTGACCCGGACTCGCATCGACTCCGCGCGTTCGCGGCTGGCGCAGCTCGTCGAGGTGAACCTGCTGGTCGAGCCGTGGCCGGACGGGTTCACGATGCACGAGCTGGTGCGGCTGTACGTGCGTGGAGCCGGCCGTGCGGACCTGGACTCGTTGCGGCGCCTGGTGAACTACTACCTCGTCGCGTGCGACCACGTGCGCCGCGCCATCCGACCGGCGCGCGACGGCCTGGACTTCGCGTTGGGGGACAACGGTTCCACGTCGCTGCCGGCGTTCGGCGACCCGGTCGCGTGGTTCGACCAGGAGTGGCCGAACATCGTGGCGATCGTGCACGCGGCCGCGGAGTCGGGCCTGCACGACCAGGTGTGGCAGCTGGTTCGGCTCCTGCACACCTACGCGACCGTGCGCGCGCTCACCGGGGAGTGGGTCGCGCTGGTCGGGTTCGGCCTGGCCGCGGCCGAGGTGACGGGGAGCCGCCTCGGCCAGGTCCTGATGCTGGACACGACCTACACGACGAACGCCAGGCTGGGACGTCCTGTCCTGCTGCCGGACGCTCGCCGCGCGCACCGGCTCGCTTCGGAACTGGGCGAGCGTCAGTACCTGGTGCTGACACTCGCCCAGCTCGCGGATGTGTTGTTCCGCCTGAAGCACCACGACGAGGCGTTGCTGCACTTCTGGGAGTCGGTGCAGCTCGCGCAGCAGTCCGGTGACGTCGTCGGTGAGGGCCACGGCCTGAACAACGTGGCGCAGGTCGAACAGGCCCGCGGCCGGGTGGACGTCGCGCTGCAGCACCAGGCGCACGCGGTCGAGGTGTACCGGCGTTCCGGCGACCAGGTCGCGTTGATCCGAGGTCTCGCGAACCTGGCGGAGCTCAGCCTGGAAGCCGGCCTGCTGGACCAGGCGGAGTCGTTGGCGCGCCAGGTCGTCGACCAGGCAGCCGTCGCCGAGGTGACGCACCTCGAAGGCTTTGGCCGCCAGGTGCTCGGCGGGGTGCTGCTCCGGCGGGCGGAATGGGTTGCTGCGGCAGCGGAATTGACGGAGGCGCTGCGCCTGTACGCGCAGGTCAACTCCGCGCGGGCGGTCGAGGTCCGTGCTGCTTTGGACTCGCTGTCGTCCGAGGTTTAGCGGCTGTTTAGTCGTCTGGTCCCAAAACATGGGAATGTGGAACGTGCAGGCCGCCGAGTGGGGGATTGCCGAGGGGGTAAGGCGCCTGCATTGAGAGGCCCGACCGGCATTCGGGGGAGAGTGCCGGTCGGGCTTTTCGTCATTGGAAGTTCTCTTCGGTGCAACGGGCGAGCGGCAGCAGCTCCGGCCGCTTCGGCGCCAGTCCGTCGCCCATCGACTCGCCCCGCAACGTCCGGCCGATCCACGGCACCACGTGCTCGCGCGCCCACTTCAGGTCGGCCTTGCGCTGGGTGACCCAGTCCGCCTGCTGCAGCGCGGGCCACGGCGCGTCCCACGAGTGGTCGTCCGTCAGCCCGAGAACCTGCGCGGCCTTCAGCGCGACCCGCTGGTGCCCCTCCGGCGACAGGTGCAGCCTGTCCTCGCTCCACGCACGCCGGTCGTGCAGCGCGTGCATCGACCAGAGATCGACCATCCGGCAGTGGTAGCGCTCGGCGATCGACCACAGGTGCGAGTTGTAGATGGCGATCTTGCCGCGGAGGCTCCTGAGCAGCGGGGTGGAGCGCGTGTCGAAGCCGGTGAAGATGAGGACGTCCGAGCCGGCCGCCCTGAGGTCGGCCACCGCCACCTCGTAGACCTCGGCCAGCGCGTCCGGGTCGCTGTTCGGGAGCATGAGGTCGTTGCCGCCGCCGCAGAACGTGACGAGGTCCGGTTTCAGCTCGGTCGCCAGGGTGACTTGCTCGTCGATGATCTCCTGCAGCATCTTGCCTCTGATCGCGAGGTTGGCGTATCTGAAGTCAGGTGCCTGTTGGGCGATCAATCCGGCCAGGCGGTCGGCCCAGCCCACGTAGGTGTCTCCAGGGCCCGGATCGTCCATGCCCTCGGTGAAGCTGTCCCCCAGGGACACGAGACTGTTCCATCGCAGCAGCACAACATCCCCCTTTGCGTCGCTTCCTGCTCTGCCCTGCCCGCCTGCGGCTCCCGTTCGCAGGCGACTGGTTAGCATGCACAATCAACGGGTGGTTACGCCACCGTCGGTTACGCAATCGTAGGTTTTGTCGCTGTGGGTGACGATCCTTTTACCACCCGATCGAGGGAAGCTTGAGGCTCGTCCGGGCGATCCCTGGGCCGATCATGGGGTGATCCTGGGGTTTTGTCTCAATCGGTCGCTAGCTTCTGGTGCCGTGCGTTCTGGTTTGCCGCTTCCTTCCATTTCGGTTGGTGTCGCGCTGCTCACGGTCGGCGTGCTGGCTGGGGTGGCCATGACTGCTGGGGTGGTTCCTGTGCCTGGGCCTGGGGCCGAGCCTGGAGGTTCGTCTGTTGAGCCCGAGATCGCGCAGATCGGCGGGGATCAGCCGCCCATGGAGTTCACCCCGGTGCCTTCTGCCGTGAAGGTGGCGCCCAGTTCCAGGGCTGGGTCTCGGGTCGTGGTCACTCCGCCGCCGCACTCGAATCCCGTGGTCACGCCGGAGGGCGAGCCTCGGACGAGCGTGGTCGGCACGACGGTGGTGCCTTCGGTGGACTTGCCTTCGATCTCGTCCGAGCCGTTGACTTCTGCGCCTTCTTCGTCGGAGCACGTGGAAAACCCCCGCAGCGACGTCGGCGCGTGACGTCTCTGCGGGGGCCGTGGGACCTTTCCGAAGGGGAGCGCCGCCGCCGATCAGCTCCCCCTCGGAAAGGGGTGGGACCACTGCTCGGGACGCCGCCGCCGATCTGCCCCGAGCAGTGGGGTTGGGACCGTCTCAGGGGGCGCCGCCGCCGATCTACCCCCTGAGACGGGGTCTGGTCACCCGCTCGCTATCGCGTCCAGAGTGGACGGAGTGGCGGGAAGGTGGTCGTTGTAGGCCGAGCGCAGCCTCAGTTCTGCGCCCGGCGACGCGCCGATGGTGTCCAGGCCGAGCAGTGCGGCGCCTACCACCGGGGGGACGTCCACCACTCGTACCTGGGCCAGCGGGGCCTGCTTGAGCACGCGTTCGCGGACTGGGCCCACCACTACTTCGCCTGTGTTGGTCAGGACGCCGCCGCCTAGGACGATGTCGACGGGCTCGTCCAACAGGTCGAGCTTCGTCAGCGAGACGGTTGAGAGGAGAACGATCTCCTCGATCAGGCGCTCGATCTGGGCCAACGCCACGGAGTCGCCGCGTGCCGCTACCTCGAAGACGATCGGGCAGAGGGCGTGCGGGTCCAGTTCGAGTTCCTCGAAGTGGATTTTCTCGACCACCTTGAGGATTGAGGATTCGCCGTAGTGCGCGAGTAGAGCTGGGAGGAGTTCGGTTGGCTTGCCTCGGCCGTCTTCGGCTCGGACCGCGTGCCACAGGGCGTCGTTGCCCAGTTGGCCGCCGCCTCCCCAGTCGCCGGAGATTGCGCCCAGGGCTGGGAAGCGGTGGGTGCGGCCGTCGTGGGCCACGCCTACTGCGTTGATGCCTGCGCCGCAGACCACGGCCACGCCTACGCCTGAGCCGGTGCCTGCGCGGAGGAGGGCGAACGTGTCGTTGCCTACCACTACGGAGGAGGACCAGCCTCGTTCGGTGATTGCGCGGGTCAGGTCTTCTTCTTCGCGTGGCAGGTCGGCGCCTGCCAGGTAGGCGGCTGTGTGTGCGGCGATCGGTTCGTTCGGGGACAGTCCCGCTTGCGCTGCGGCTTCGCGTGCCAGGCCGTCGAACACGTCCAGTCCGCGCTTCATGCCCACTGTCTGCGGCGGGGCTCCTGGGCCGCGCACCTGCGCGAGCACCTTGCCGTCCGCGTCGACCAGTAGGACTGCGGTTTTGCTGTTCCCGCCGTCGATCGCGAGCACACGGTCGGTCATTGGTGTCAGGCTCCCTTCACCCACGGCAGCAGATCGCGGTTCTGCGCGATCAGCTCGTCGGCCAGCTGGTCCGCGATGGCGTGCTGGCCGATCAGCGGGTGGGCGAGCAGTGCGTTCGCCACTCGGTCGCGGCCGCCGTGCAGGGCGGCCTCCAGTGCGAGGTATTCGTAGGCGGTCACGTGTGAGATGAGGCCGGAGATGGAGGGTTCCACCGGGCGGACTGGCAGCGGGGTGCCGCCGTTGTTGTCCACTGTGGACGAGACCTCGATCACGGCGTCGTCGGGGAGGAAGGGGAGCGTGCCGTTGTTCTGCACGTTCACCACGTGCTTCTCGGCGCCTCCGCCGCCCGTCAGCGCGTGCACGAGTTGCACGGCGGCTTCCGAGTAGTAGGCGCCGCCGCGTTGGGACAGCTGTTCTGGCTTTGTGACGACTGAAAGGTCGCTGTAGATGTCGAGCAGTTCCTTCTCGACTGTTGCGACCACCTCGGCGCGCGGCGGTTCGGTGCGCTGCTTCTTCACGACCTGGTCGTGGTTGTAGAAGTAGTTGAGGTAGTACGAGGGAACCATGTTCAGGCGCTGCATGAGGGAGGCGTCGATGCCGATGTGCTCGGCGAGGCCTTCCGCGTGCTGGGAGAGCAGCTCGGGAAGGCGGTCCACGCCGTCGACGTGGACGCCGCGTTCCCACGTGAGGTGGTTCAGGCCGACGTGTTCGAGTTCCACAGTGGACGGATCGACGCCCAGCAGGCCGGAGGTCCAGCGTTGGAAGGTGATCGCCACGTTGCACAGGCCGATGGCCTTGTGGCCGGCTTGGAGGAGGGCGCGGGTCACGATGCCGACCGGGTTCGTGAAGTTCACGATCCAGGTGTTCTCGCCGGCGATCGAACGGACCTTGTCGGCGATGTCCAGGACGACCGGGACAGTGCGCAGGGCCTTGGCCAGGCCGCCGGCGCCGGTCGTCTCCTGGCCCACGCACCCGCAGGTGAGCGGGAACGTCTCGTCGGAGGCGCGGGCCGCCTGGCCGCCTACCCTGAGCTGGAGGAGAACCGCTGACGCGCCCTCTACGCCCTGTTCCAGCGACGTTGTCGTGCGCACCTTCGCCGGGTGGCCGGCGTGCTCCAGCAAGCGCTGGCAGAACGGGCCGATGATCGACAGGCGGTGCTCGTCCGGGTCGACGAGGACGATCTCGTCCACCGCGAGGCTGGTGCGGCGTCCGGCGATGCCGTCGATCAGCTCCGGTGTGTAGGTGGACCCGCCACCGACGACGGTCAGTTTCATCCCTTGACTCCTGTGAAGGTGATGCCCTTGACGAACGACTTCTGGGCGAAGATGAAGAGGATGATCGCCGGGATCATCGTCAGGAACGTCACCGCCATTGCTGAGTTCCACTGCACGATGTGCATGCCCTTGAACGTCGCCAGTGCCAGCGACAACGTCCACTGCTCCTTCACCTCACCGGTGTAGAGCAACGGGCCGAAGTAGTCGTTCCAGGTGAAGAGGAAGCAGAACAGCGCCGTGGCCGCGATGCCGGGCTTGGCCATCGGCACGATGATCCGCACCAGTGTCTGGAACTCCGAGCAGCCGTCCACCCGTGCGGCGTCCACATAGGACTGCGGGATGGTCAGCATGAACTGACGCAGCAAGAAGATGCTGAACGCGTCGAAAAGGAAGTACGGCGCGATCAACGGCAACAGCGTGCCGGTCAGGCCGAGCGACGACCACGTGTCGTACAGCGGCACCGCGACGACCTGCGGTGGCAGCATCATCGCGCCGATCACCAGCAGGAACGCCACGTTGCGGCCGCGCCATCGGAGCTTCGCCAGTGCGTAGGCGGCCGGGATCGACGAGAGCAGCATGCCCGCGGTCGCGAGCAGCGAGTACGTGAGGCTGTTGAACAGGTACTGGAACAGCGGGGCCTTGTCGAAGACCTCGACGAAGTTCTCCCAGTGCCATTCCGTCGGCCACAGGTTCGAGGTGAAGGCCTGGTCGTCGGACATCACGGCGGTGAGGAAGACGAACAGCACGGGCGTCGCGAACATCAGGCCCAGCGCGAGGCCGATCGCGTGCGTGGCGACCCAGTTGAGGATTCCCCTGACGTCACGGGGTTTCTTCGGCAGCTCCGGCTCGGCCGGGACGTCCAGCGGTGGCTTGGCGAGCGTGGCGGTCATGCTCCCGGGCCCCCTTCCTCAGCGGCGGAGCCCTTGCGCATCCGCTGCACCAGCACGATCGTCACGCCGAACGAGATGATGAACAGGACCGTCGCCATCGCGGCGGCGTAACCCATGTCGAAGTAGCGGAAGCCTTGTGTGTACAGGTAAACCGGGAACGTCAGCGTGGAGTTGTCCGGGAACCCGAGGTACTTCGTCGATCCCGTCGAGTCCGCTGAACCCGAGCCCGCCGACCCCGCGACGACGGCTTGGGTGAAGAGCTGCAACGCGAGGATCACCGAGTTCACGATGCCGAAGAGCAGCACCGGGGAGATCGTCGGCAGCGTCACGTGCCACCACCGGCGGATCGGGCCGGCGCCGTCGAGCTCGGCGGCCTCGTACTGCTCCTGCGGCACGTCGAGGATCGCGGCCAGGATGATGATCATCAGGTCGCCGGAGATCCACAGCATGATCGCGGTGATGCCGGGCTTGGCCCACATCGGGTCGGAGAACCACAGCGGTGAGTCGAGCCCGAACCAGCCGAGCACCGTGGCGAACGGGCCGCCGTTGGGGCGCAACACCATGAAGAACACGAGGGTCGCGGCCACCGGCGGTGCCAGCGACGGGAGGTAGCAGAGCGTGCGGATCAGGCCGACGCCGGATTTGAGACGTGCGATGACCGACGCCACGCCCAGCGCGAACACCGTCCGCGCGATGGTCAGCACCGCGACGAACCACAGCGTGTTCTGGATCGCCTTGGTGAACAAGGGATCCTTGAACATGAAGAGGTAGTTGTCGAGGCCGGTGAACTCCGGTGCGTTGATCAGGTCGTACTTCGTGAACGAGAAGATGACCGTGGCGACCAGCGGATAACCGAAGAACAGGACGAAGCCGATGATGGCCGGGGCCATGAACCCGAGCACGGCGAGACGGTGGCGGGCACGAGCCCGCCCCCTGCCGGGGGCGGGCCGAGCTCCGAGCGTGGCGGTCATCTTGCGAACCCCTACTTGCCGCTCTTGGCGAGCTGGTCGTCGATGTTCTGGTCGACCTTCTTCAGGCCCGCAGCCAGGTCCGGCTCCTTGCCCGAGGTGTACGACACCGCGAAGTCGGTCACGGCCTTGATGTGCGCGTCACCGATCGGGGTGACCGGGTTGCCCTTGAGCTTGTCGCTCTTGGCCAGGTCGATGAACGTCTTGAACTGCGCGTCCACCTCGAGCTTCGGGCTCTCCATCGCGGCCTTGGTGCTCGGCACGTTCTTGATGGCGTTGGACAGGTCGACGATCGTGTCGGTGTCGAACGACAGGTGCTTGATCAGCTCCCACGCGGCGCCGGGGTTCTTGGCGCCCTTGGGAATGCCCATGATCGTGCCGGTGGTGAAGGCGGTGCCGTAGTCGGCGGGCTTCCAGGTCGGGAACGGAGCCGTGCCGAACTTGATCTGTGGCGCCTGGGCCTTGAGGAAGGCGGTGCGGTACTCGCCGTCCATCATGATCGCGATCTTGCCCTGGTGGAACGCGTGGTCGGCCGAGTACTCCTGGCCGAGACCGGCGCGGAAGCGCTCCAGCGCGTCGAAGCCGTAGAAGTCCACGAGCTTCTTCTGGAACGTCATCATCTCGGTGAAGCCGGGTGAGGTGGCGAGCGCCGACTTGCCGTCCGGGGTCGTCCACTCGGCACCGAACGACGGGCCGAGGATGGTCGGGCGGTTGGCGTAGAAGCCCATGGTGGGCAGGTAACCGGCGCGCTCGATGTCGCCGTTCGGCGCCTTCTTGGTCAGCTTCTTCGCGGCCTCGAACAGCTCGTCCAGCGTCTTCGGCGGGGCCGCGACGCCGGCCTCCGCCATCATGCCGGTGTTGTAGTACATGGCGTACACGTCGGTGAGCATGGGCATCGCGCAGCGGTTGCCCTTGTACTCGGTGTACTCGCGCACGGCAGGCGAGATCTGGTTCAGGTCGACCTTGTCGCGGTCGATGTAGGGCTGCAGCTTCTGGAACGCCCCGGAGGAGCAGAACTGGCCGATGTTGTCGGTGGTGAACGACAGTGCGACGTCCGGCGTGTTGCCCGACCGGATGCCCGCGGTGATCTTGTCGTCGTCCTGCGAGCCCTCGTGCTTGATCTCGATGTTCGGGAACTTCTTGTTGAACGTCTTGAGGGCCTTGGTGACCTCTTCGAGCTCGCGGTCGGAGTAGTTGCTCCAGACCGTGAGGGTGAGCTTGTCGTCCTTGCCGGGAGCGGCTGCGGCTTCGGAACTCGCGCCGCCACCCTTGCCCGCCGCACATGCGGTGAGGGTCAGCGCTGCGGCGACACAGAGCAAGGCAGCACGGGTGTGCTTGCGCATGTGCACTCCTTCTCGATCAACGTGGGGACCCGGCGACCGACACAGGGCCGCGGAATGGAGCCGTGGTGGCTGCCGGCAGACCGAAAACCGTCTCGCGGGCCACCGCCAGTGCCGAGTGCAGTGCGCCGCTGCGCACCGGCTTCCCGGTCACCAGAGCCAGCTGGACGGGCGTCCTCGGCACCACCAGTTGCCGCAACTCCGCGGCAACGAGATCGTTCAGCGTCGTTCCGCCTGCCTGGGCGATGTCGCCGGACAGGAGGATGAGTTCCGGGTCGAGCACCGCGACGACGCTGGCCACACCCGTGGCGATGCGCCTGGCGAGATCACCCAGGAACTCCCGGCCCGCAGGTCCCGCGGCCAACGCCTTGCGCACGGCACCGTGACCGTTGCGCGCGGCGAGCCCGTGGGCCCTGGCGAGCTTGCAGATCGATGCGTTGCTGAGCAGCTCACCGAACGTGCCGCCGGAGCGGTCCGTGTCGGTGTCGGCAGATGCGCGGTCGGGGATCATCAGCCCGTCGATCTCGCCCGCGCCACCGGAGGCGCCGCGCAGCAGCACCCCGTTGATCACGACAGCGGCACCGACGAGGTCGGCGGGCCAGATGACGACGAAGTCGCGCACCTCGGTGGCCCTGCCGGCGACCATCTCCTCCAGTGCGACCAGGTTGACGTCGTTCTCGACGCTCACCGAGGTCGCGAGCTGCTCCCGCAACCGGCCGGGCATGTCGAAACCGCTCCAGCCGGGCAGATGTGGTGCGTAGGCGAGCTCGCCGTTCGCGGGGTTCACCGCTCCCGGACAGCCCACCACGGCGTGCAGCAACTGGTCGGGTTGCAGGCCTGCCTGCCCGCACGCCTTGCCGACCGCGCTCACGAACGCCTCGAGCACTCCGTACTTCGCGGGCATCGGCGCCTTGTGCTCGGTGAGCACGGTGCCGGAGATGTCCGCGATCGCGATGTCGACCGTCTCGGGGGTGAGGTCGATGGCCGCGATGTGCGCGAGGGCCCCGTTGACCGACCACAGCTGGGCACGCGGCCCGCGTCCACCGCCGCGCAGTCCGTTGCGGACCACGGTGTCGGCGGTTTCCAGCCGGGTGAGCAGCTGTGCGGTCGCCGGCTTGGAGAGGCCGATCAGGCCCTCCAACTCCGACCTGGTCAGCGGCCCGTTGCGCAGCAAAGCCTCGATGGCTGCGCGGTCGTTGATCTCCCGCAGCAGTCGTGGGCTTCCGGCACGCATTAGGTCCGCTCCTGTCTGTTAACTTTCCAGACGATTTCGTGGAGACGGTAGTGACCTGGTTCACCGCGGTCAATCCCCGATATGGGTCCGTTACCTGACTTAGGTTCACCTAAGGCAGTCTGGAAGCATGACCGACGTGCGCCAGGAGTCGCTCGCATCACTGCTGGGAGGCCGGGGCGGCGCCCTCGACGCCTCCCTGCCGCCACTGGCGTTCGTCGCGGGCTGGCTGATCTGGGGCCACTCGATCGGCGCCGGTGCCGTGGTCGCCGTCCTGTGCGGCGTCGTGATCGGCGTGTTCCGTCTCGTACGCGGCGAGAAACCCCGCGCCGTGGTGCTGTCCGTGCTGCTCGTGGTGGCAGCCGCACTGATCGCTTTGTACACCGGGCGCGTCGAGGACTTCTTCCTCATCCAGCTGCTGTCCAACGTGGCCTCGGCCCTGGCGTGGGCGGGCTCGATCGGGGTGCGCTGGCCGTTGCTCGGCGTGGTGGTGGGAACGCTGCTCGGGCAGAAGACCCGGTGGCGGCGAGATCCTGCCCTTTTGCGCGCCTACTCAGTCGCGTCGTGGGCTTGGGTCGGTCAGTACGTGCTGCGGGTCGCCGTGTTCACGCCGTTGTGGCTCAACGCCGAGGTCATCTGGCTGGGCACGCTCCGCGCGGTGCTGTCGTGGCCGCTGCAGATCGTCTGCATCGTGGTGTCGGGGTGGCTGCTTCGTCGCGCGCTGCCTTCGGACCACCCCGGCTTCCGGCACCCGCAGGTGCCGGAGCAGGCTTAGGCCTTCAGCTTCTCGACGACCCGTCCGGCGAGCTTCTCGCTGAGTTCGCAGGCGATCGGGTATTCGGGTTCTGCCCGGAAGTTGGTGGTGATGCGCACTTCGACGGCAGCCCCACCCGACGCGCTGATGGTGGTGTCGCAGGTTCCCTGGCCATCTCCGGCATTGCTGACGAAAGCCGGGTATCCGGCGACCGTCGTCTCCCGGAACGTCTTGCCCTTCCTGGCCTGCTCCTTCAACGCCTCGAACGTCTTCCTCGTCGAGAGGGTGACGGAGTAAGCCGGCCGCGTCATGGCCTTCGGATCCCAGAAGCAGTGCGGCCCCTGCGATGTGTCCTTCAGCTTGGGGTCGTGGAACTCGTCCTCGGAATTGAGTTCCTTGCTGGTGAACAGCCGGCACGGATCGTCCACGAACTTGCTCAGGTCGAGGTCGGACGAGGTGGAGCAGCCGGACACGACAGCCGCGGTCGTCAGCAGGATCAGAGCGTTGAGCTTCACAGTTCCCGTAGACGATGGCGGCGGAGAGTCGGTTCCGCAATCAGGCGAACTAGCTCAGCGGCTGGTCGCCAGCCGCAGGAAAGCCGACCACGCGTCCGCCGAGACAGGGATGTGGGTGGCGGCGGCCTTGCTGTCCCGGATGCCGACGCTCCTGCCCACTTCGACGCAGTTGTCGCTGTTTGCGCTATAGCTGCTCTTGCGCCAGGTGGTCATCAGAGACCCTCCAAGATGGGATCGCGCCCGCGCCCGCGCCAGGTCGGATGAGATGCAGGAACAGGTTCAAACCGTGCAGGATCAACCGTTCGCGGACGTGTGCCAGTCGATGTTGCGGCAGGCGTTCAGCCCAGGTGCCGACGTCGTGTTCAGCGACTCTCCGGATCTTCTCGCGCTCCTGCGTACCGATGAACTCCGTGCCGCGCTGCTGAGGTAGGCAGATCAGCGCTTCTTCCGCTTCTTGCCGGAACCGGGCACCGTGCCGGTCTTGGGCGGCGGGGGAGGCGGTTCGGGGAAGGCCTCGAGGTCGTCCTGGTCCTTCATGAACCCCAGGAAGGCCTTGAAGCAGAACCGATAGGCGAGGTAGAGGAAGCCCACGGCGACGAGTCCAAGCCCGGCGACGATCACCTGGTACTGCTTGTCCAGACCGCCGACCGTGTCCCAGTCCTCCTGCAACTCCGCTGAGCCCGTGACCACGGACAGCGTGATCATCGTCAGCATGTAGAGCGGCATGAGCAGGAACGCGCCGACGAGGAGCAGGACGTACGGGCGGCTGTCGGTGCGGAACTCCCAGTTCGCGGGGCGGAGGTCGCTCTTCCTCTTCGGCCGGGTAGACCAGAACGGCTGCTCGACGAGTTCGACGCCCGCGGAACGCGCTCGCACCACGGCCAGCGCAGTCGTGCCGACCTTCTCGGTCACCGGGATCAACAGTTCGCGCGCCGTGCCGACGACGTGCAGAGCAGGCCCAGGAAGCACGTCGAACGAACGTGGTCTCCCCACGTCACCATCAGCGTAGATGATCACCTGGCAGGTCATCTCCTGCTCGACCTCGATGAGCTCGATCGACCGCATCGCCGTCCACGGCACAGCGACCACGTCACGCGACCGCTTTCGGCGTGAGACCAGGCTGTCCAGCACCAGGCGGTCCTCCCTGACGCACAGCCGAGCCTTGAGATCCCTGGTGGGGAACGGGATTTCGAGCCTCGAACCGATCAACGCGGACGTGACCGGCCGAGTGGTGACCAGCACGACCAACTCACCGAGTGCCCAGACCACCACGAGCAGACCTGCTGCTACCAACAGCGCAATCGGGCGGTCGCGATCAGCCACGAGCGCGAAGGTCTTGAGCAGTGCGGCGTAGATGCCGGGGAACGCGGCCCAGCGGGTCCAGACTCTCCACATCGGCATCCGTCGGCGGTGCCAGAGCAGTCCAGCGGTCGTGATGATCCAGAACGCCACCGCTCCAGCAGCGATGTCGTCGATCCCCAACGGCTGGACGGACTTTCGTCCGGCGAGCGCGTGCTCCCAGACCCCCAATCGCTCGGCCGTGACGAGAGAAAAGGCAGCGGTGAACGCGATCAGCGCAAGCCCTGCTGTCCGGCGCAGGAACAGCTCGATCACAGTTCTCCCACCATCCGTTGCTTTTCCCAGTACTCGCGCCACTCCCGGTCCCGCTCGTTCTGCTTCACCTGAGCATCGGCCTCGCGATGGGATTGGTCGCTTCACTCCTGAGCCATCGCGTTGCCGAGGATCTTCGGGGCCAGGGGCACCGAGATCTCGGGATATTCCTTCCCCCTGAACTTGGGGACGATCCCGCCGTCGAGCATGTCGGCCGCGTTGTCGAGTCGCCGGTCGCCAACGCCCAGGTTGTCGCGGAGGTTGCGGTTGACGTTGTCGCCCAGGTCCGCCTTGACCTTGCTGTAGTCCTTGTCCAACTTGTCTCCGCGCTGACCGAGCTCCTTGAGCTTGTCGACGTCCTTGGCGTCGAGCTTGCCCGCCTGCGCTTTTTTCGCCATGTGCAGGGCTTGCTGGGCGTGCTTGGCAGCGTCCTGGTTGTACGTCTTGACGCTGTCGCGGAGGTTGCGGGTCGTTCCCTTGATCATGTCCCGCGACTTCTTGGCGTCGTCGGCGACCTTCTCCAGCTGCTTGACGACCTTGCTGATCTTCTTGGCGTTCTTGCCTGCCGTGATCGTGCCCTGCACGACCGTGTCTGCGATGAACGCGGCTTGAGAGGCACCGAACGTGATCGGGGTGAGGGCACTGGCGGCCGCGAACTTGATGATCGCGTTGGAGACGAAGCTCGCGATGGCGTCGCGGACCGCGCCGCGGACGACACCGACCGCCGACGCCGCAACCGTCATCGCGGACGCGGCGGAGGTGGCATGGCTCGCGCCACCGGCCACGACGTTGGAGAAGTCCTGCACGGCTTTCCGATAACCGTCGATCGCGGCGCCTTGGGACTGGCTCAGTGCACCGACAGTGCCGCTGTACTTGTCGGCGGTCTCCTGCATGCGCTTGGCGATGTTGCTCCACGTCAGTGCCATCGCGTTCACGGCGTCCGGGTCGCCCGCAAGGAGGTCGAGTCCCTCCTTGAGGAAACCGATGTGCTCGATCAGCCATCCGATGCCCGCAGACAGGAGGCTGCCCATCGGATTCGTCACGAACCCGAGCAGGTCCATGCCGAACGCCGCCAGGTCTCCGGCGACCGCACCCCAATCGCCTTTGATGCCGTCGTAGATCAGGTTGGCGGAGCTGCTGAAGATGCCCGCCGCGTCCCAGGCCTGGGTAGGACTGTCGAAGTTCGACCTCTGGACGAGGCTCTCCTTCTCGAACCCCTCGGTGGCGTTGACCGGGTTCAACTGCTCGACGGACTTCGGCTTCTCCTCGGCGGTCAAGGCTTCACCCCGTCAAGGCCCTCTCGGAGCTTCTTGAACGCCTGGGCCATTGCGTCTTCCTGGTCGGCGTAGGCCTGGCGCATGTCCGCGAACCGTTCGACGACGTCGTCGCCGGCAGCCTTCACCGTGTCGACGTACTCCCGTGCGTCATTCGTCCAGCGCTCCATGATCTGGGCGAAGAACATGCCGACAACGCCCCAAGCCTGCGGGTTGCCGACGTAGTCCGCACCGGCGTCTGCTGCGGAGGGCAGCCCCGCGATGAGGGCTTTCAGTTCGCGCTCGTGCGCTTCGAGTGCTGACAGGTCGACCTGGTAGCCGCCGGACATCACCAGCCACCTTCCTTCTTGAAGGGGCTGCGCTGGTCGAAGTCCGTGTCGTCGTCCTCAACGGGACGACGCACCGGGCGCGGCGCGGGCGGCTGGGTTGCGACGGCGTCCTGTTGTTCCTCGTTCACCACGAACTGCCGAGGCGCAGGAGCGGGGGCGAGGTCCTCGTCCGGGACGTCGATCTGCGGGATCTGCGACTGCACGAACTGCATCGCGTCGCTGTTCTCGCCGATCACCGGCGCCATGATCGTGGCGATCTGGCCGACGGCTTGGGCCTGGGCGCGCTTCGCGGTGGACAGCACCAATGCGGCCAGGCGGTCTTTGGGCATCTCGTCGGCCTTCGTGCCGAAGGACAGGCTGAGCAGCGCACCCCCGGCGCTCACGCTCACCGTCACGGCGCCATCCGAGCTCGTGGCCGAACCGGTCAAACCAGCGATTTGCGACTTGGCTTCCTCCGCCTTTTCGAGCAGTGCGGCGGTGCGCTGCTCGTAGTCCTCGACGAGCTGGTGTGGATCAGTCATGCAGGCCCCCTTGCACGTACGTGAGGGGGACGTTACCGAGAGCGACCGGAGGGCGCTGGCGAAACGGGCTAAGTGGGACGCGGGGCGGAGGGTCCGAGCACGTCAACGGCCGCGAGCCAGGCCGCGCCCGCCGCTCCCTCGGTCGCCATGATCACCTGGGCGTTGCAGCGTGTGAGCAGTTCCTGTTTCAGGTGCGTGCCGACGGGGGTCTTGATCAGCGAGCCCACCAGCACGATCGGTGAGGTGTCGGAAGGCTCGCGCACGGCCGACGCGGTGTCGGCCAGCAAACGCGCGGCCGAGGCGACCATCGTCAGCGCTTCGGGGTCGCCGTGGTGGTAGGCGGCGCTGACCAGTGGGGCGAACTGGGCGAGTTTGATCGGTGGCTGGTTGTTCACGGCGTTGATCAGCTGGCCGCGGTTCCGGGCGCCGGCGGCGGTCAGGACGGCGGTGGCGAGGCCTTCGAGGGGTGCGTCCAGGTCCAGCAGGCGGAGCGTTGCGCGCACGGCTTCGCGGCCCAGCCAGAACGCCGAGCCGTCGTCGCCGATCAGCCAGCCGTAGCCGCCGGACTGGCCGACCATGCGGTGGTCGACGATGCGGGCCGCGATGGAACCCGTGCCCGCCACCAGGACCGTGCCGTCGGGGGACGAGGTGCCGGTGGCGAACGCGGCCTCGCAGTCGGTGATCACGCGCATCGGGCAGTGCAGACCCGCGCTTTCCCACGCCTGTCGAAAAAGCGAGAGGACCGCCGGGTCGGTCATCTTCGACGCGCCGGCCATGCCCAGGACGCCGGAGCGGACCTTGCGGGAGTCCAGGCCGTCCAGGGCCGCGGCCAGGGCCTCGCCGATGTGGGCCGCCGCCACCGAGGGCGGGTGCGAGTTCGGGTTCGCGCCGCCCGCCACGCCCTGGCCCAGGCGGGCGCCGTCGAGATCGAGCACCAACGCCCTGGTCGACGTGCCGCCCGCGTCGAGTCCCACCACCAGATCCATACCGACCGAGTATGCCGAGCAACGCTCAGCTCGGGCACGCCCAACCGGGTATCACCGGATCAGCGTGCGGTTACCGGTTGCGTTGTGGTGGAACAACACCATCGATCCAGCGGGAACTTGATCACCCGGATGGACCACAGTGGACAGTGACGGCACGGTCACGCCGTAGTCGAAGACGGCAGAAGGAGCAACGTCGACCAGCTCGTCGGAGTCCGCCGGTGCGGTGTACGGGCCGGCCACGCCGACGGTGTAGGTCACCGGGCCGGGTGGCAGCACGGACCGCGAGACCGGCAGGACCACGACATCGCTGTCGAACACGTTCGTGTCGAAGGAGCCGTCCAGGCCGTTCAGCGGCTGCTCGTCCACCACGTCCTCGGTGCCGGCCACGACGGTGCGCGCCAGCCAGATGTCGGCGGTCACGTTGTCGTCGGCGTTCGTCGGCTTGACGGCGGTGGTCACGAAGTTCTTGCCGCCCACCGAGAACCGCACCTCGGGTTTGGTGTTGCTGCCGAGGTTGGTCCAGGTGTTCCAGGTCGCGACGCCGAACGCCAGCAGCTCCGGGGTCGCCGTGGCGCCGACGTAGCGGAGGTCGCCGCCGCGCGCCGTGCGGTTGACGGCGCAGTTGTCCTGCACGTCCTGGCCGCAGTCGGGCAGGCGGCCGGAACGGGCGCCGAGCTGCAGCACGGTCATGCGAGCCTGGTAGTCCTGCTGGTCAAGGCCGCGGCCGAAGACCCGGCCCGCCACCACAGTCAGCCGGGACACCGGCTTCGGCGCCGCGTAGACGGGCACCCGCAGCGAGCGGTCGCCCTCGAAGATCAGCAGGCCGGACGCCTCCGCCAGGAACTGCCGCCCGTCGGCCAGCGACACGGTGGGGTCGGGGGACTTCCGCAGCGCCGCCGGGTTCGAGATCAGCAGGTACACGGTCACCGACGCCGAACCGCCGGGCGGCAACGCCACACGCGGAGCGCTGACCAGGAACGACACGCCCGGAACCGACGTGATCGGCTCGTATCGCGCCTGCAGACGAACCCAAGTCGCGCCCTTGTTCACCACACGGATCGTTCGACCGGTCAACACCGGTCCGCCCACCTCGACCGTGCCGAACGACGCATCCCCCAGCGCCAGCACGTCCGTTGACAGCGCCGCGAGCCCGTCCACCCGACCGGCACCGACCCGCATCGGCGCTTCCCGAACGCCCTCTCCATCACGAACGACCCCGGAAGCGGTGTTCATCAAGGCGGCTTTGATCTCTGCGTGAGTCCACTGTGGATGCATCTCGCGCAGCAACGCCGCGATCCCGGCGACGTGCGGCGAAGCCATCGACGTCCCGCCCAGCGAGACGCCGTCCGAGGCGGTTCCGGAGGCGGCGGAGAAGATCGTGTCACCCGGCGCGGCCACCGAGATCGACGAACGAGACCGCGAAGAAGACGGAGTGATCGTGTCCGCGATCGAGGGTTCCACCGAAGGCACTGCCTGCTTCAACGCGGAGGACAGGTGCACGGTCAACGTGCCGGCCTCCAACGCCGGACGCAGAGCAGCCGAAGCCGCCGACGTCAGCTGGAACACCGGGATGTGGGCGTTGCCGGCGATCTTCGCCGCGAACACCGGCAGCGAGGTCGGCAGCAGGACACCGGCCGCCCCGGCCTTCCACGCGTTGTCCGTGCGAGCCCCGGAACCGCAGGCGCGAGTGGCGTCGTTGTCGTCCCACTCCAGCCAGACGATCTTCCCGGCGAGCGGCGCCGAGATCGGCTTGCAACCGTCCACATCGGACGTCAATCGCACCACGGGCGCAGTCAAGTCGATGGGGCCCTTGAAGTTGAGGCTGTACTGCCCAGCCCACTGCTTGCCGAGCGCCTCCAGGCCGTCCAACTGGGAGAACGAGTCCCGGCTGTTGGCCACCGAGATCGCCTCGACAGCGTTGCCCGGCGACCCGGCCACGTCGTAGAAGTCCCCGCCGTTCCCGGCCGCCGCGACGACGATCACGCCGTGCTGCGTCAGCTTGCGCACGAACAGCGCGTCCGGGTCGTCCGAGGCACCGAAGTCGCTGCCCAGCGACAGGTTCACCACGTCGAGCCGGTCGGAGAAGTCGCCGTCGCCGTTGGGGTCGAGCGCCCAGTCCAGCGCCTGCGCGGTCAGGTTCGTCCCGCCCTCGCACCCGAACACCTTCAACGCGTAGAGCAACGCCCGAGGCGCGGTGCCCGGTCCGATCTTCAGCGAGTCGAGATCGACGGAGGAGTAGGACCCACGATAGGTGGAGCCGTCCCGGTTCACCCCGAACCCGGCCGCGGTCCCGGCGACGTGCGTGCCGTGGCCCTCGCAGTCCAGCGGGTCCGCGTCCGGCTCCGGCAGCGAGCCGGGCTTCCCGGTGTACGCGTCGCCCGCGAAGTCGTGGCCGCCGACGACCTTGGCCGTGGGGAACGAGCCACCGCCGAAGTCCGCGTGGCGATAATCGATCCCGGTGTCGATCACCCCGATCCGGACGCCGTCGCCGAACCGTCCGAACGACTGCCACGCGGCGGAAGTCCGGGTGAGACGAACGGCGTGCGCGTTGGTGAGCTTTTTCGGCTCCATCCGGTGGACCGCACGGACCTCTGGCATGCGGAACAAAGCAGACAGTCGTGATTTCTCCGTTGCGAGGACGACGCCCGGCACCGCGTTGGACGTTCGGGCAGCCTCCCGGCCGCCAGACCGGGAAACCACTCGAGAAGCCTGCGCCGAAGTGCGGTCCCGGGCCGAACGGGCCTGTGAAACAGAGGCCGTGTCGACGGCGGCGACCGAGGTCAGCTCCACGAAAACGGTTACGGGCTCGACTGGGCCGGACGGCGTGGTCAGTGCGCCCGCCAGGAGTGCTGCGGCTACCAATTTCATGATCAACCTCTCCTAGTCATCGGACGACTTCACTCAGGGACCTAGACGTACGTGCCCTCCCGGGGCTATACATCCGATGTATTTCGTGCGGTGTGACCAGAGGAGGAACGGCCGTGCAGCTTTTGCGCCTCGGGCCGGTCGGCGATGAACGTCCTGCAGTGCGGACCGACGACGGGACCACATACGACCTCCTGCCGATCACGCCGGACGTCGACGGCGCGTTCCTCGCGAACGACGGCGTCAACCGCGTGCGCGCGGCGCTGGAGGCCGGTGAGCTGGCCGCGATCGACGCGGACGGACTGCGCGTCGGGCCGCCGCTCGCACATCCCGGCAAGGTCATCTGCATCGGCCTCAACTACCGCGACCACGCGGAGGAGACCGGCGCGGACATCCCCGGCGAGCCGGTGATGTTCCTCAAGACGCCGGACACGATCGTGGGCCCGTACGACGAGGTGCTCGTCCCGCGCCGGTCGGTGAAGACCGACTGGGAGGTCGAGCTCGGCGTCGTCATCGGGCGCACCGCTCGTTACCTCGAGTCCGAAGAGGACGCTCTGGCCTGCGTCGGCGCGTACGTGCTCTCGCACGACGTCTCCGAGCGCGAGTTCCAGATCGAGCGCGGCGGGACGTGGGACAAGGGCAAGAACTGCGAGACGTTCAACCCGCTCGGCCCCTTCCTCGTGCCCGCCGACGAGATCGCCGACCCGCAGAGCCTGGAGATGCGGCTCTGGGTGAACGGCGAGATCAAGCAGAACTCGTCCACCAAGAACATGATCTTCCCGGTGGCGGAGATCGTGCGCTACCTCAGCCAGTTCCTTGTCCTTCGACCGGGTGACGTCATCAACACGGGTACACCCGCGGGGGTGGCGCTCGGGCAGCCGGAGCCGAAGCCGTACCTGCGCGCCGGCGACGTGGTCGAGCTGGAGATCGAGGGCCTCGGCAAGCAGCGTCAGACGCTCGGGCAGGCGTGACCATGCCCAAGATCATCGAACTGGACGTGCTGGACATCAGGTTCCCCACCTCGCGTGAGCTCGACGGCTCCGACGCGATGAACCCGGACCCGGACTACAGCGCCGCGTACGTGGTGCTGCGGACCGACGGCGGACCGGAGGGCCACGGGCTCGCGTTCACGATCGGACGCGGCAACGACGTGCAGGCCGCCGCGATCAAGGCGCTGGCACCGCACGTCGTCGGCAAGGACGTGCCGGAGACCGCGAAGGCGTTGGCGGAGCTGTACTTCGAGCTCATCGGCGACTCACAGATCCGCTGGCTCGGCCCGGAGAAGGGCGTCGCGCACATGGCGATCGGCGCGGTCGTCAACGCCGCGTGGGACCTCGCCGCCCGCCGCGCCGGGCTGCCGGTCTGGCGGTTCCTCGCCCAGATGACGCCGGAAGAGATCGTCAGCCTGGTCGACTTCCGCTATCTGAGCGACGCCCTGACGCCCGACGACGCGCTGCAGATCCTGCGCAAGATCGAGCACGGCAAGGCCGAACGCGTGGAAACCCTGGTCCGCGACGGATATCCGGCCTACACGACGTCGCCGGGCTGGCTCGGCTACTCGGACGAGAAGCTCGCCGGCCTCGCCCGCCAGGCACTCGCCGACGGCTTCGACATGATCAAGCTCAAGGTCGGCGGCAGCCTCGACGACGACGTGCGCAGGATGAAGCTCGCCCGCGAGGTCGTCGGCGACGAGGTGCGCGTGGCGGTGGACGCGAACCAGCGCTGGGACGTCGACACGGCGGTGCGCTGGATGCGTGAGCTCGCGCCGTACAACCCGTACTGGATCGAGGAGCCCACCTCGCCGGACGACGTGCTGGCGCACCGCGCGATCGCCGACGCACTGGCCCCGATCAGGGTCGCGACCGGCGAGCACGTGCAGAACCGCGTGGTGTTCAAGCAGCTGCTGCAGGCCGGCGCGATCGACGTCCTGCAGCTCGACGCCTGCCGGGTCGCCGGCGTGAACGAGAACATCGCGATCCTGTTGCTGGCCAAGAAGTTCGAGGTGCCGGTCTGCCCGCACGCCGGTGGTGTCGGCCTGTGCGAGCTGGTGCGGCACCTGTCGTTCTTCGACTACGTCGCGATCTCCGGCGAGGTCGGCGAGCGCGTGATCGAGTGGGTCGACCACCTGCACGAGCACTTCCTGGACCCGGCCGTCGTCGAGCGCGGCCGTTACCTGGCACCCACCGAGCCGGGATTCTCCGCTCAGCTCAAGGACGAGACGCTGTCCGACTACCGCTTCCCGGAGGGTCCGGTGTGGACGGCACTGGAGGGCGAGGATGACTGACTTCGAAGGACTTGTCGCCGTCGTCACGGGTGGCGCGTCCGGCATCGGGCTCGCCACGGCGAACCTGCTGGCCGGCAGGGGTGCCACGGTCGTGGCGCTGGACCTGAACCCGGACGTCAAGGATCCCCTGGTCGGGATCCGCGCGGACGTGTCGGACGACGAGAGCGTCAAGGCTGCGATCGCGGAGGTCGTGCAGCGGTTCGGCCGGCTCGACGTCGTCGTCAACAACGCGGGCATCGGCGCCCAGGGCGACGTCACGGCCAACGGCGACGACGAGTGGCAGCGGGTCATGAACGTCAACGTGCTCGGCATGATGCGTGTGTCGCGGGCCGCGTTGCCGCACCTCAGGAACTCGCCGGCCGCGGCGATCGTCAACACCTGCTCCATCGCTGCCTGGGCCGGGCTCCCGCAGCGCGCTCTCTACTCGGCCAGCAAGGGCGCGGTGTACTCGCTGACGCTCGCCATGGCCGCCGACCACGTCCGCGAAGGCATTCGCGTCAACGCGGTCGCTCCCGGCACGGCGGACACCCCGTGGGTGGGCCGCCTGCTCGACTCGGCGCCGGACCCGGTCGCCGAACGAGCCGCGTTGGAGGCACGCCAGCCGCACGGGCGGCTGGTCTCCGCCGATGAGGTCGCGGGCGCGATCGCCTACCTGGCGAGCCCGCTTTCCGGTTCCACCGCAGGCACCATCCTCGCCGTCGACGGTGGCATGTACGGCCTGCGCTTGCGCCCGAAGCAGTCATGAAAGGCAAATGACACGATGAAGCGTCGCAACCTCACCGCCGCGGTGTGCCTCGCGCTCGCCGGTGCACTCACACTGACCGCCTGTGGCGGTGGCGCCACCGGCTCCGGCAGCGGTGGCGTCGGCCCGATCGGCGCCGACCACCCGCGGGCCGACACCGACTTCTGGAACTCGTACATCAAGTACTTCCCGGAGAAGGCCAAGGAACTCGGCATCAACCTGCTGAACCCCACCAACTCGCAGAACAAGGTGGAGAACCTGGTCGCCAACGCCCAGTCGCTGCAGTCGCAGGGCGCCAAGGCGATCGTGATGGCCCCGCAGGACACCGGCGCGATCGCGTCCACTTTGGACCGACTGGACAAGGCCGGCATCCCGGTGGTCACCGTCGACACCCGTCCGGACAAGGGCAAGACCTACATGGTCGTGCGCGCGGACAACAAGGCCTACGGCGAGAAGGCGTGCAAGTTCCTCGGCGACAAGCTGCAGGGCAAGGGCAAGGTCGTCGAGTTCCAGGGGTCGCTGTCGTCGGTCAACGGTCGTGACCGCTCCGAAGCGTTCGCCGCCTGCATGAAGCAGAACTACCCCGGCATCACGGTGTTCGAGGAGCCGACCGAGTGGGAGGGCACCAAGGCGTCCGCGGCCCTGCAGACGCGGCTCAACCAGCACCCGGACATCAACGGCATCTACATGCAGGCAGGTGGCGCGTTCCTCGCGCCGACGCTGCAGCTGCTGCGGCAGAAGAACCTGATCGTCCCGCCGACCGACCCGAAGCACATCTTCATCGTCTCCAACGACGGCATCCCGGCGGAGCTGGAGGCCATCCGCAAGGGTGAGATCGACGCGACGGTGTCGCAGCCGGCAGACCTCTACGCGAAGTGGGCGCTGTTCTACGCCAAGGCGGCCGTGGAGAAGCAGACGTTCAAGCCCGGCAAGACCGACCACGACTCCACCATCGTCGACGTCGGCGATGGGCGCCTGGAGGACCAGCTGCCCGCGCCGCTGATCACCAAGGAGAACGTGGACGACAAGGCCTTCTGGGGCAACCAGATCTGATGAACGACTTCGCTGCAGTCGCGCGTGGCGTGACGAAACGGTTCGGGCGGACGCTCGCGTTGGACGACGTGGGCATCGAGATCCGGGCCGGTGAGTCGCACGCGCTCGTGGGCCGCAACGGCGCGGGCAAGTCGACGTTGGTCTCCGTCCTCACCGGCATGCAGGTGCCGGACGCGGGCGAGGTCAGCTTCTTCGGCGAGCCCGCGCCGTCCGTCGCCGACCGCGCGGCGTGGCGGCGTCACGTCGCGTGCGTGTACCAGAAGTCGACGGTCGTGCCCGAGCTGTCGGTCGCCGAGAACCTGTTCATCAACCGGCAGGACCTCGGCGGCGGTCTGATCAGCTGGAAGAAGCTGAAGGCCGAGGCTGCCGCGCTGCTGGAGACCTACGACGTGGCGGTGCGGCCGGACGAGCTGGTGTCCGCGCTGACCGTCGAGCAGCGGCAGCTCGTCGAGATCGCGCGGGCGTTGTCGGTCGGCTCCCGGTTCGTGATCCTCGACGAGCCGACCGCGCAGCTCGACGGTCCCGCGATCGAGCGGCTGTTCGACCGGATGAGGTCGTTGCAGGACAAGGGAGTGACGTTCCTGTTCATCTCCCACCACCTGCAGGAGGTCTACGAGGTCTGCCAGACGGTGACGGTCTACCGCGACGCGCGGCACATCGTCACCGCTCCGGTGGCCGAGATGTCCAAACCGGACCTGATCGAGGCGATGACCGGTGAGGCCGGTGGGCTGAACGTGCCCAGCGGTGCGGACCGGCCGTCGTCTTCGGACGAGGTCCTGCAGGTGAAGTCGTTGAGCGGTGACCACTTCTCGGACATCTCGCTGTCGGCGACCCGTGGCGAGGTCATCGGGCTCGCGGGCAGTGCGTCGTCAGGCAAGCACGAGTTCGCCGAGACCGTCTACGGGCTGCGCAAGCCGGCTGCCGGGTCGATCTCGGTCGACGGTGCGGTGGTGCGCGGCGGGGACGTTCCGGCGGCTTTGCAGGCCGGAATCGGCTGTGTGCCTCGGGATCGCCACCACCAGGGCCTCGTGCTGGACCTGTCGATCGCGGAGAACGCGACGATGAGCACGGCGAGCGCGTTCGTGTGGCCGTCGGCGCAACGGTCTGCGGGCGCCACCGCGATCGCCTCGTACGACGTCAAGGCGTCCGGACCGGACCAGCCGGTGTCCGACCTGTCCGGCGGCAACCAGCAGAAGGTCGTGATGGCGCGGGCACTCGCCGGCGACCCGTCCGTGCTGGTGCTGATCAACCCGACCGCGGGTGTGGACGTGAAGTCCAAGGAGTCGCTGCTCGGGGTGGTCGACGCGCAGGCCCGCCGGGGCAAGGCGGCGATCGTCGTCTCCGACGAGCTGGACGACCTGCGGGTCTGCGACCGTGTTCTGGTGCTGTTCCACGGCCAGGTCGTGCGCGAGTTCGCACGCGGCTGGCGCGACCAGGAACTCATTGCGGCTATTGAAGGAATGAGCTCGGAATGACGAAAGCCATGACTCCGCCGGTCTCGGCTCCCACGCCGCCTGGGAAGCAGAAGTTCCAGTTCGCGCGGTACCAGGACCTCGCGCTGGTCCCCGTGATCATTCTTTTGCTGATCATCGGTGCGATCCTGTCGCCGATCTTCCTCACGCCCGGCAACCTGATCGCGGTGCTGACCCAGCAGAGCGAGCTGTCGTTGCTGGTGCTCGGCCAGGCGATGATCCTCATCGTCGGCAAGATGGACCTGTCGCTCGAGTCGACGGTCGGTCTCGCGCCCGCGCTGGCGGTCGCGTTGATCATCCCGGCGACGTCCGGCGGGCTCGACGTCGGGCTGGCGGCGTGGATGGCGCTGCCGTTGTGCCTGCTCATCGGCGTGGTGGTCGGTGGCCTGAACGGGTTCCTGATCCTGAAGGTCGGGCTGTCCGGGTTCATGGTGACCCTGGGCATGCTGACCATGCTGCGCGGTCTGCAGCTCGCGATCACCGAGGGCAAGTCGCTGATCGACGTGCCGGAGTCGTTCCTGTACCTGGGATCCACGTCCTGGCTCGGACTGCCCGCGGCGGTGTGGATCTGCGTCGTCTGTTACGCGGTGGGCATCTTCGTGCTGAAGTACCTGCGTGCCGGGCGGTCGCTGTACGCGATCGGCGGCAACTCGGAGGCCGCCCGTGCCGCCGGTATCCGGGTGGACCGCGTGGTGTGGACCGTGCTGATCATCGGTTCGGTGCTGGCTGTGGTCGCGGGCATCCTGATGACCGGCCGGCTCGGCTCGGTGGCCGCGACGCAGGGCGAGGGCATGATCTTCCAGGTCTTCGCGGCCGCGGTGATCGGCGGGATCTCGTTGCAGGGAGGCAAGGGCACGCTGTTCGGTGCGCTGTCCGGCGTGCTGATGCTCGGCCTGGTCGAGCAGATCCTGCGCCTGCAGGGTGTTTCCGGCTTCTACATCAAGGCCTCGTACGGTGCCGTGATCATCCTCGCGCTGATCGTGACCCGGTTCGCGACCGGGCAGAAGCAGGAGTGATCTTCGTTGGAAACCGTTGCGCTGCACACCCGGCTTCGTGAGGGGAAAGAAGCTGACTATGACCGCGTTCACGCCACCATTCCTGCGGAACTAGACGTCGCTCTGCGCGAGGCCGGGGTGCACTCGTGGCGGATCTGGCGGTCCGGTCGCGAGCTCTTCCACCTCGTGGAAGTGGACGACTATCGCGCGATGCGCGCCCATCTGGCTGAGCACCCGGCGAACATTCCGTGGCAGGCTCAGATGGCAGAACTGCTGGAGGTCGAGGACGACTACTCCGGCGCGGAACCCGATGTGCGACTCGTGTGGGAGCTGCCGTGAAGGTTGCTGTTTCTCGTCTGGGCTTCGGTGCCGCGCCGATCGGCAACCTGTACCGGGAGATCTCCGACGAGGAGGCGTTCGGTGCGGTCGAGGCGGCGTGGCAGACAGGTGTCCGGTACTTCGACACCGCGCCGCACTACGGGCTCGGGTTGTCGGAACGGCGGTTGGGCGTCGCGTTGGCCGGCCGTCCGCGCGACGAGTACGTGATCTCCACGAAGGTCGGGCGGTTGCTGGAACCGTTCGACGGCTCGGGGCTCGATGACGAGGGTTTCGCGGTACCGCGGCACTTCCGGCGGATTCGGGACTACTCGGCGGACGGTGTTCGGCGGTCCATCGAGTCCTCTTTGGAGCGTCTGGACACGGACCGGGTGGAGATCGTCTACATCCACGATCCCGACGACTACTGGGACGTGGCTTTTGGCGAGGCCTATCCGGCGCTGGAAGAACTGCGGTCGCAGGGTGTCGTGGGCGCGATCGGCGTCGGCATGAACCAGTGGGAGATGCCGGAGCGGTTCGTCCGCGAGACCGACATCGACGTGGTGATGCTGGCCGGGCGCTACACGTTGCTGGAACAGCCTGCGCTGGCGTCGTTCCTGCCTGCGTGTGTTGAGCGTGGTGTCTCCGTGGTGGCCTGCGGTGTCTTCAACTCCGGGCTGCTGTCCAAGCCGCTGGTGGCCACCGACGCGAAGTACAACTACGAGGACGCGCCTGCCTCGTTGGTTGCCCGTGCTCAGTCGATCGCCGAGGTGTGCGCGCGGCACCGCGTGACGTTGCCGGAGGCGGCGATCCAGTTCGCGCTGGGTCACCCCGCGGTGGTGTCGGTGGTGATCGGGTCGCGCACGGCCGAGCAGATGAACGCCAATGCCACGTACTTCTCGGCGTCGATTCCCCCGGACCTGTGGACCGAGCTGAAGGCCCTCGGGCTGCTCGACCAGGAGGTGCCGACGCCGTGATCGTCGACGCGCACCACCACCTGTGGGACCTGTCGGTGCGGGACCAGGACTGGATCACCGACCCGCCGATGGGTGCGATCCGGCGGTCGTTCCTGGAGCCGGACTTCGTTGCCGCGGCTCCTGAGGTGTCGGCTTCGGTGCTGGTGCAGACGGTGTGCGTGCCGGAGGAGACGCCGGAGTTCCTTGCCGTGGCGGCTTCTTCTTCCGTCGTGGGTGCGGTGGTGGGCTGGACCGATCTGACTTCTGCGGCCGTCGGCGATGAGCTCGCGGCGTTGACCGGCGGCCCTCATGGCGCGTGGCTGCGCGGGATCCGGCACCAGGTGCAGAGCGAGCCGGACCCGGAGTGGCTGTGCCGCAAGGACGTCTGGCACGGGCTGGCGGCGGTTGGCGCTCATGGGTTGAGCTACGAGCTGTTGACGTTGCCGCACCAGCTGCCGGCGGCACGTCGCACGGTGGCGGCGTTGCCTCAGGTCTCTTTTGTGGTGGACCACTGCTCGAAGCCCGCGATCGGGTCGGATGTCGGCGAGTGGGCCGAGCTGATCCGGTCGATGGCGGCGCACGAGAACGTGACGTGCAAGCTGTCCGGGCTGGTCACCGAGGCTGACTGGAAGTCGTGGACCGTTGCCGACCTGCGGCCGTACTTCGAGGTCGTGCTGGACGCGTTCGGTGTCGATCGCCTGATGTTCGGCTCGGACTGGCCGGTGTGCCTGTTGGCCGCTTCTTATTCCGAGTGGCTGGGTGCGGCTCAGGAGCTGGTGTCGGAGCTGTCACCCGACGAGCAGGCCGCGATCTTCGCGGGCACTGCTCGCCGGGTGTACGGGCTCTAGACGAACAGCGCCTGCAGTTCGTCGATGAGCTTCGGCGTGGCCTCGGCGAGCGGTTCGCGGACCGGGCCCGCCGGCAGCCCCAGCAGGTTGAGCGCGGCCTTGACCGCGACGGCACCCGGCTCGCGGGTCATGATCGCGGTGATCACCGGCAGCATGGCCTGGTGGCGGCGCAGGGCTTCCTTGTTGTCGCCCTCGTCGTAGGCGTCGAGCATCGCCTTGATCTCGCTGCCGACGACGTGGCCGACGGTGCTGACCGTGCCGACGCCGCCGATCGAGTACAGCGGCAGGATCAGCTCGTCGTTGCCGGAGTAGAAGTCCAGCCCGGTCTCGGCGATCACCCGTGCGGTTGCCAGCAGGTCGACCTTGCAGTCCTTCACGCCGACGATCCGCGGGTGCTCCGACAGTCGGAGCAGCGTCTCGGTCTCGATCGCGGTGGCCGTGCGGCCGGGGATGTCGTAGAGCAGCGCCGGGAGGCCGCTCGCGTCGGCGACCTGCCTGAAGTGGTTCTCGACGCCTTCCTGCGTGGGCTTGCTGTAGTACGGCGTGACGACGAGCAGGCCGTCCGCGCCGTTCTCCTCGGCCTGCCTGGCGAGCTCGATGGTGTGGCGGGTGGAGTTGGTGCCGACGCCGGCGAGCACCTTGGCCTTCTGCCCGACTGCTTCGGAGACGGCCTTGATGACCTGCGCCTTCTCGGCGTCGGTGGTCGTCGGGGCCTCGCCGGTCGTGCCGTTGACGACCAGCCCGTCCACGCGTTGTTTGTCGACGAGGTGCGCCGCCAGCTCCTGCGCACCCTTGAGATCCAGGTCACCGTCGGGGGTGAACGGGGTGACCATCGCTACCAGCACTCGTCCGAACATGATTCCAGCGTGGCTCTAGTCTTCGCAAAGTTCCAGTTAGAAGTTCTGCTCGGAACGTTAAGCTGAGCTTTGTGTTGGACGTTCGACGGCTACGGCTGCTCCACGCTCTGTCGGTCCACGGCACGGTCACGGCCGCTGCCGAGGCGCTGCACGTGACCTCTCCAGCGGTCTCCCAGCAACTGGCCGCGCTGGAACGCGAGGCCGGCGTCGCCCTGGTCGAACGGGACGGCCGTCGGTTGACGTTGACCCGCGCCGGGCACGTGCTGGCGGCCCACACGCAGCTGGTGCTGGATCAGCTGGCTGCGGCTGAGGCGGACTTGGCTTCGCTGCGAACTTCCGTGTCCGGCGTCGTGCGCATCGGGGCGTTCGTGTCTGTCGCCGCGTTGCTGCCGCGCGTGATCCAAGTGTTGCGATCGGCGCACGGGTCCGATGTGGACCTGTTCGTGCACGAGATGGAACCCGAGGCTTCGCTGCCTGCGTTGCGGCGCGGGGACATCGACGTCGCGGTCATCCACTCGTACAACATCATGCCGCGGTCGCTGCCCACGTCCTGCGAGTCCTTCGAGCTGTTCGTGGAGCCGGTGAACGTGGCGCTGCCGCTGTCGGATCCGTTGGTGCAGCAGGATTCCGTGGACCTGTCGGTGCTGGCGGATCGGCCGTGGATCATGCCTCGCACCGACGCCTCCTGCCACGAGCTGACGCAGCGCGCCTGTGGTGCCGCCGGGTTCGTGCCGCGGGCGCAGGCTTACTGCGACGACTTCAGCGTCACGTGCGGGCTCGTCGAGGCCGGGCTCGGTGTCGCGTTGGTGCCGTCCGTGGCTCGGCGGCCAGGGGTGGCGTTGCGGCCGTTGAAGCAGCAGGTGTTTCGGACCGTGTCGGCTGTGGTGCGGCATCGGGCGGACGGGCAGCCTGCCGTGCGTGCGGTGCTGGAGCAGCTACGCCAGGTCTGAGTTCAGGTGGTGACGGCGGAATCCTGGGTCGGGTTCGCCGAATTCCAGGAGGTTTTCGTCGAGGCCGTTGGAGATGGTCACTCGTCCGTCCGGGAACGTGAAGCTGACGGCCACCATCCCGTCGGCGATGTTTCCGGCGGCGTATTCGAGCAGTTCGACCGCCTGGAGCCGTTGATCCTGCAGAGCGACGGTCTCCGCTCGCGCGTCGTGTCGCCAGGCGAGCCGGAAGATGTAGTCGTCGGGGTGGCCTGAGTCGCCGGAAGTCCAGGCCGTCCGCGCGACCGGGTCGATGGCGTTCCAGGTGATGGACAGGGCGTCGAACTTCTGGTGGCTGATCTCGACCTGTTCGTGGTCGAAGTCGAGCAGGACTGGACCGTCGGCGAACCACTCGTCGTCGGCGAGGTCCCAGAGCAGCCAGGTGCGCCGCAGGTGGCGGCCCGCCAGCGCCTGGAGCCGTGGGCCGTGGGCGGCGGCGATCGATGACAAGCCGTTGAGCCACTGGGGTTCGTAGCCCTGGATGTCGAAGTAGGACACCGATCAGGCCAGGTCGGAAAGCCACTGCTCGACGCCGGCCACGTGCACCGTCGACCAGCTGCGCGCGAGCTCCGGCTGGTGCGCGGCCAGGGCGTCGACGATGGCGCGGTGCTCGGCGACCGTGCGGTCGACGGCGTTGGACTGGGTGATGCCGCGCCAGATGCGCACGCGGACCGTGGGGCCGGCCAGCGTGTCGAGCAGCTGGGCCAGGTAGGCGTTGCCCGAGCACTGGGCGATGGCGCGGTGGAAGTCGAGGTCGTGTTCGACGAGCTCCTCGACGGACTTCGCGGACTCGGCGGCGTCGCACAACGCCCGCAGCTTGACGATCTCGTCCGCGTCGACCCGCTGGGCGGCCATGGCGGCTGCGGCGGGCTCGAGGATGCGGCGGACCTGGAGCACTTCGAGCACCGAGTCTTCGCCGCGGTGCAGGTCGAGGACGAACGAGAGCGCGCCGAGCAGGTCGTCGGCGCGCAGGGAAGAGACGTACGTGCCGTCGCCCTGACGCACGTCGAGCACTCGAACGAGTGATAGCGCCTTCACGGCCTCGCGCAGGGAGTTGCGCGAGAGACCGAGACGTTCGGCCAGGTCAGCCTCACGCGGGAGGCGATCGCCAGGCTTGAGCTCGCCCGAAACGATCATCTCCTTGACGCGCAGGATCGCATCGTCAGTGACTGCCACGGCACCCTCAACTCGTCGTAGACCTCGGATGTCTGGCGTCCAGTATGCGCCACGGTTGGTCATCTTCCGCGCATCCCGGTTCGAATGGCCGTGGTTCACGAGTTGGGATGTGAGATGGTTATCTACTAACGATACGTGACGGGAACCCGTGTTGTCGCCATAATGGTCTGGACCATTCTAGGAGGGATCTTGGACGCCGTTGTCGCAGCGCCGCGCGCTTTGCTCGGTCGCACGATCGTCGGTCCTGCCTCGGTGCGGATCAGGGACGGCCGCATCGTCGAAGTGACCACCGGTGAGGCACCACCCGGCGCGGAGGTCCTGTCCGACGGACTGCTCACACCCGGACTGGTGGACGTGCAGGTGAACGGCGCTGTCGGCGTCGACTTCGCCGAGGTGGACGCCGCCGGAATGCGTTCTGTCGCCGAGGCTTTGCCTGCCACCGGAGTGACCCGCTTCTTGCCCACGCTGATCACCGCCCCCGTGGACGTGGTGATCCGCCAGGCTCGCGCCGTGCTGGCCGCGTCGGCCGCGTTGCCGGACGGGGTGGGGGCTCGGCCGCTCGGGGTGCACCTCGAAGGGCCGTTCCTGTCGCCGAAACGGGCCGGTGTGCACGATCCGTCGTTCATGGTCGAGCCCGGGCCGGACCAGATTTCGGCTCTGCTCAACGACGACACGCTCCGCCGCGCCCTGCGGATGGTGACGATGGCGCCTGAGCAGCCTGGTGGGCTCGAAGCCGTCCGGCGGCTCGTCGAGGCCGGAGTTCTGGTCGCCGTGGGCCATTCCGACGCCACTGGTGAGCAGACGCGCGCCGCCGCCGACGCCGGTGCGCGCATGGTCACGCACCTGTTCAACGCGCAGCGTCCGCTCGGCCACCGCGAACCAGGTGTGCCCGGCGTGGCGCTGGTGGACGACCGCTTCACGTTGGGGCTCATCGCCGACCTCGCGCACGTGGGGCCGGACGTGTGCCGGTTGGTGTTCAACGCGGCCGGTTCTCGGGTTGCGCTGGTCACAGATGCCGTTGCGGCCGCAGGAATGCCGCCGGGTCGGTACCACCTCGGTGGCGCCGACGTGCTGCTGACCGAAGACGGTGTGCCGCGCTCGCCGGAGGGGACGATCGCCGGGTCCGCTCTCACGCTCGACCGCGCGGTGCGCAACATCGTGTCCGTGGGCGTGCCGATGGCGGACGCGCTCGCTTCGGCCACGATCGTGCCGGCCGAGGTCATCGGGGAGTCCGGACTCGGTCGTCTCGCGCCAGGCGCGGTCGCCGACCTGGTGTGGTGGGACGACGATCTGCGCCCGAAGAAGGTGTGGGTCGACGGCCGGATCGTGTTCGACGCCGAGGTGCCCGCCCAGCCGGTCTCCGCCGGGTACGCCACCGCGGGCCAGTAGCGTTCAGGTCAAGCTCATTGCAACGAGGCTGAACGATGATCGTTGCATTGAAATCAGAGCCGTTGCAACAATATCGCGGCCTTGAACTGCGTAAACGTTGATCAAAGCCTTGGTGCTCGTTGTCTCTGCTTGTGAACGCAACGTAGCGTTTTTCGCATCGGAAACAACGAGCACTGGGGTTGATCACAATGCAGAAGACCATCGAGGAGATCGTCGAGACGGGCTTCACCGGCCTGCAGCTGCGGATGCACGACGAGCGCGGCGAGTGGGTCGGCTCGGCCGGGCTGAGCGAGCTCGGGAAAAGCGGTGCGCCACCGCTCGACGGACGGGTCCGGATCGGCAGCAACACCAAGACCTTCGTCGCGACGGTCGTGCTGCAACTGGTGGCAGAGGGCAGGATCGACCTGGACGGCCCGGTGGACGACCACCTGCCCGAGTTCGGGATCGACCGGCGGATCACGGTGCGCATGCTGTTGCAGCACACCAGCGGGATCTTCAACTTCACCGGTGAGGTCTTCGAGGACGGCTCGGTCGTGCCCGGAATCGCCTGGCAGGGCGAGGAATGGGTGGACAACCGGTTCAAGACGCACCTGCCGGAGGACCTGGTGCGGCTGGCACTCGCCAAGCCCGCGCGGTTCGAGCCCGGCGCCGACTGGAGCTACTCCAACACCAACTACGTGATCGCCCGGCGGCTGGTCGAGAAGGTGACCGGCCGCTCGCTCGCCGAGGAGATGCAGCGGCTGATCTTCGAGCCGCTCGGGCTCACGGACACCGTCGTGCCGACGACCGAGACCGAGGTCGGCGAGCCGCACGCCCACGCCTACTACCGGTACGAGACCGGCGGCGAGGAGAAGACGATCGACGTCACCAACCACAACCCGTCGTGGATCTCCAGCGGTGGCGACATGATCTCGACGACCGCCGACCTCCACACGTTCATCACCGCGCTCGTGAGCGGCAAGGTCGTGCCGGCCCCGCTGCTGGCCGAGATGTTCGAGCCGCACCCGAAGGTGCCCTACGGCTTGGGCGTGTTCGTGCAGGAAACGGGCAGCGGCAAGGTCATCACGCACAACGGCGGCATCATGGGCCACGCGGCGTTGATGTACTGCACGGTCGACGGCAGCAAGACCCTGACCGCCGCGCTGAACTACGTGGACGACGCCGGTCTCTCCCTGGCGGTGCCGTTCCAGCAGGCAACGGCACGGCTCATCGAAGAGATCTTCGGCTGAGAAAGCGAAAGGGCCGCTCGGGGAGCGGCCCTTTCGGCGTTCACAGTGTCCTGGTGACCTTGTTCAGGCCGCGCGGGCTGTCCGGATCGCCGCCGCGTGCCAGCGCCAGCCCGTAGGCCAGGCGTTGCACGGGAAGGATTTCCAGCACCGGGGCCACTTCCTCCGCCGTTTCCGGGATGGTGATGGAGAGGGTGGCGCCCATCTTCTCGGAGGCCGAACCGACGGCCACGACGTCCGCGCCGCGCTGGTGCACCACGTCGAGGGCGTCGCGCAGTGAGTCGCCGCCCTTGCCCAGGGACGTGATCGCGAGGACCGCCGTTTCGCCGTCCACTGCGGCGACCGGGCCGTGCAGCAGGTCGGCGCCGCTGTACGCGCGGGCCGCGAGGTACGAGGTCTCGGCCAGCTTCAGGGACGCTTCCAGTGCCGTGGCGTAGGAGTAGCCGCGGCCGGTGGTCAGGACGCGGTCCACGAAGCGGTACCGGCGCACGGCCTCGTCGACGGTCGGAGCGGACTGGTCCAGCGTCACCTGAGCCAGGTCGCCCAACGAAGCCGCCGCCGCGCCATCTCCGCCGCGCACCGCGTCGATCAGCAGGTACAGCGCGAGCAGCGTCGCCGAGTAGGTCTTGGTGGCGGCTACGGCGTGTTCGACGCCTGCCGAGACGTCCACCGAGAGTTCGGCGGCCGCGTTCAGAGGCGACGAGGCCGTGTTCGTCACGGCCACGGTCAGCGCGCCGCGGCGACGATAGGAGGCGGTCACCTCCAGCAGGTCGGGGGAGCCGCCCGACTGGGACACCGTCACCAGCAACACGTCGCGCAGGTCGGGCTCGGCGCCGTACAAAGTCGTCGTCGAAGCGGAGACCAGGCCCGCCGGGAGCTGCAGCAGGATCTCGGTGAGGTACTTCGCGTAGATCGCGGCGTGGTCGCTGGACCCGCGCGCGGCGAACAGCACGAAGCGAGGTGCGCGCTCGCGGATCACGGCGGCGACCTCGGCGATCGACGAACGTGACGCGTAGAGCGACGAGAAGATCGACGGCTGTGCGGCGATCTCCGCTGCCATGTGCCGGCCTGGCTGGGGCGTGGTCATGTGGTGCCTTTCAGGATCAGCTCGGCCGCGGCTCGGAGGCTCACCCGAGAACCGCCGTGGGTGTCGATGCGGGCGACGCTGCCCAAGTCCGGACCCGGCACACCGGTTTCGACGTGCACCACGTCCAGACCCAGATTAGTTAAGTTTGTTACCAGTTGTCGAGCGGCAGTGTGGCGGTGGGCGTCTCGCGTCACCACCACAATCGTCCGGTCGCCGGCGGCTCGTGCAACTTCTTCCGCGGAGATGTCGCGGGACGCGATCACCTCGGTGCCGGGCAGCACCTCGCGCAGGTAGGGGCCCATGCCCCACGGGACGTCGCCCACCGCGATGGACGGATCCACCACCAGGTCGACGACCACCGGAGACGTACCGACACTAACCCGGCCGCGCACCTCGACCGCACGTCGAGCGGCTGTGAGACCTATCTCGGCGTCGTGGGCGTCCACCGTGGACGGTGGCAGGCCGAGAGCCAGGGAACGGGCGGCGGCCTGGGCCAGGCGTTCCTCGGAGAGCTCGCCGGACTTCACCGCTCCGACGATCGAATCGATCAGCCACTGGAGGTCGGCGTCGTCGAGCGCGATACCGCCCAGGCAGAGGGCGTCCACACCGGCGGCCAGCGCGCGGACCGCGCCGTGGGCCAGGTCGCCGCCCACCGCCTTCATGTCCAGGCCGTCGGTGATCACTGCGCCGGTGAAACCGAGCTCGGTGCGCAGCAGGTCGATCGCGTGCTTGTTCAGCGTGACGGGAGCGCTGCCCCACTCCGGCACGACGAGGTGGCCGGTCATGATCGAGCGGACGCCCGCGTTGACGGCCGCCTGGAACGGCACCAGTTCGACGGCGCGGAGTTGTTCCTCGGTGCGCGGGAGCACGGGGAGCTGCTCGTGCGAGTCCTCTGTGGACGCTCCGTGGCCGGGGAAGTGCTTGGCGCAGGCCGCAACGCCGACGGCCTGGAGGCCCTCGACCCACGCGGCCACGTGGCGTGCGGCCAGGACCGGATCCGAGCCGAACGCGCGGACGCCGATGATCGGGTCGTCCAACGTCAGCACCAGATCCGCGGACGGCGCGAGGTTCAACGAGATGCCACAACGAGCCAAACGCGCACCGATCGACACAGCGACCGAGCGGGTCAGGTCGAGGTCGTTCGCCGCGCCCAGGGCGTGGTTGCCCGGCACCTCGGAGCCGCGGCCCGCGTCGAGCCGCGTGACGTCGCCGCCCTCCTCGTCGATGCCGATCACCACGTCCGGGCGCACCGAGCGGAGCTCACCGCAGAGCGCGGTCACCTGAGCGTCGTCGACGACGTTGCGCCCGAAGAGCACCACGCCGCCGAGGCCGTCAGCAACCCGCCGCAGCAACCAGTCGGGGGCGGTCGTTCCGTGAAATCCGGGCAGCAGAACGGCAGCGGCCAACTGATCCACGTGTCATCCCTTCACTGCACCGGCGGTGACGCCGGCGACCATCTTGCGCTGCACGATCAGGAAGAAAACGAGTGCGGGCACGGTGAACAGGACGGACGCGGCCATCGCGCCACCCCAGTCGGTGCCGAAGGCGGTCTGGAAGCCGGACAGCCAGACGGGCAGGGTTTCCCTGTCCTGGCTGCGGATCAGCACCTTGGCGAACAGGAACTCGTTCCACGCCGTGATGAACGCGAAAACCGAGGTGGCGACCAGACCCGGTCCCAGCAACGGCAAAGTCACCTTCTGGAACGCGCCCCAGCGGCCGCAGCCGTCGACCATCGCGGCCTCTTCGAGCTCGACCGGGATGCCGTTGACGAAGCCGCGCAACGTCCACGCGCAGAACGGCAGCGTCACCGCGAAGTACACCAGGACAAGAGAAGTCAGGTGTTCGTAGAGCTGGAGATCCCGCATCATCAGGAACATCGGGATCAGCAGCGCCTCGAACGGCGCCATCTGCGCGACGAGCATCAGCAGCACGAACGATTTGCGGCCGCGGAACGCGAAGCGCGACATGGCGACCGCCGCGGTGATGCCGACGACCACAGCGGCGAGCACCGCGGTGAGCGTCACCATCAGGCTGTTGCCCAGTGACGACAGGAAGCCCGGCTTGGTCCACGCGGTGACGAAGTTCGTGAAAGTCACGGACAACGGCACGAGGTCGTAGTCCGACGTGATCGTCGAGCCCTTGGGCTTCAACGCGGACGTGATCATCCAGTACGTCGGGAAGAGGAAGAACAACGCGAGCAAGACGCCCGCGACGTTCGCAGCAGACTTCTTGAGCATCAGATCTTGCCCTCCTCCGTCTGCAGCAGCCGGCGCAGGTACTGGAACGTGATCAGGCCGAGGATGAGCATCATCAGCACGCTGATCGCGGCCGCGACGCCGAAGTGGCTCTTCGCGATGCCTTCCAGGTACTGCAGCACGGAGAGCGTCGTGCTCTCACCGCTCGGACCGCCCTCGCGCATCACCCAGATCTGGGCGAAGACCTTGAAGTCCCACAGCGTCGACAGGAACGTCACCATCATCAGCAGCGACCGGATCTCCGGCCACGTGACCGCGCGGAACGTCTGCCAGCCGGAAGCCCCGTCGATGCCCGCCGCCTCGTAGAGGTCACGCGGAATGCCGACGACTCCGGCGTACAGGGAGAACGCGAGGAACGGGATCGCCTGCCACACGATCAGCAGGCCGACGACCGACAGCGTCGAAGTGCCAGAGGAGAACCAGGAGTAGCCGGCGAACGAGTCGAACCCGAGCTGCACCAGGGTCTTGTTCAGGATTCCGTAGTTCTGGTCGAACATCCACTGGTAGACCGTGGTGGACGCCAGGATCGGCATGGCCCACGCGCACAGCATCGCGATCTGCAGGGCGATCCGCACCCACGGCGTGAGTGCGCGCATCAGCAACGCGATCAGCAGGCCCGCGCCCACCGACGAGCCGACGACGGCGACGGTGAACACGACGGTCCGCAGCGTGACGGTCCAGAAGCGCTCGTCCTGCAGCACCGTCACGTAGTTGTCGATGCCGGTCCACACGATCTCGCCGCGGACCAGTTCACCGAGGTTGAGCTGGCGGAAGCTCGTCACGAAGACCGAGACGACCGGGAACCCGATCAGCCAGAGGATCGCGATGAGCGCCGGAGCCAGCAGCAGGTAGGGCAGCGCCCGGTCGAAGGCGCCGCCCCGGCGGCGACGCTTGCGCGCCCCACCCGTCACGGCAGGCGGCAGCGCCGGCGGGGTGGTGCCCCCGGCCGGCGCTGCCGTTTCGGTCGTCTTGACGGCCGTCATCTCAGCTGGGCTAGCCCATCGCCTTGGTGACGGCTTCGCTCGCGTCCTTCGTAGCCTGGTCCAGCGACTTGGCGCCGGTCAGGTACGCGGTCAGCGCGTCCTTCAGCGGGTTCTGGCCCGCCTCGACGGCCGCCCACTTCGGCGTCACCGGGGTGACCTTGCCGTTCTGGGACGAGCTGGCCATGGCCTTGCCGAGCGGCGTGGTGGCGAGCTTCGCGGTGTCCTTCGAGGTGCCGGGCACAGCGCCGCCCTCGGCGAGCTGCTCCTGGTACTTCTTGGACGACAGCAGCGCCAGGTACTTCTTGGCCGCGGCGGAGTTCTTGCTGGCCGCCGGGATGGCGAGGTTCGAGCCGCCGAGGAACACCGGCGCGGTCGAGCCGGCCTTCTTGGACGGGATCGGGAACGCCGCGGTCTTGTCCTTCAGGTCCGGCTTGGCCTTGACGGCACCGGCGAGCTCCCACGGCAGACCGACCATCATGCCGACGTTGCCCGTGCCGAAGACCTCCATCTGCTGCGGCTTGGCCTCGTCGGTGTCGGCCGGCGCCTTCTTGGTGGCCGAGGCGTCGTACAGCGCCTTGTAGGCCTCGAAGCCGGCCTTGGCCTGCGCGGTGTCGAGCGCGCCCGCCCACTTGCCGTTGTCCTGCTTGGCGACGTCACCGCCCTCGTCCCAGAGCAGCGAGAGCAGGAAGTACCAGGACTGACCGGGCAGGTAGAGGGCCTGGAAGTCCGGGTTGGACGCGTTCGCGGCCTTGAGCTTGTTGATCGCGTCGATCCACTCGGCCCGTGAGGTCGGCGGCTGCGCGATGCCGGCCGCCTGGAACAGGTCGGTGCGGTAGATGACGGTGCGGTTCGCCGCGTAGAACGGCACGCCGTACTGCTTGCCGTTGAGCGTCAGCGAGTCCTTCAGGCCGCCGAGGTACTCGGCCTCGTTGAACTGCTTCGCGTCCGCGGTGAGGTCCATCAGCGTGCCCTGGTCGGCGAAGCTCGCCGTCTGGGTGTTGCCGAGCTCGATGACGTCGGGCGGGGTGCTGCTGGCCAGCGCAGTGGTCAGCCGCTCCTGGATGCCGCCCCACTTCTGGACCTCGTACTTGACCTTGATGCCGTTCGCGCTCTCGAACTCCTTGTTCAGAGCGTCGGTCAGGGTCGTCGGCGCGGAGCCGTCCATGAGCCACACGGTGATCTCTTTGGTCTCCGTGCCGCTACCGCTGTTCGTGCTCGTGCCACATCCCGACACGGCCACTGCCAGTGCGGCGGCACCAGCAGCGAGTCCTCTCCAGCCCTTCACAGTCGCGCCCTTTCAGCAAGCCCGGCCCCTCGGCCGGAACGCCCAAGTGGTGTAGACCAATGCGGAACAGCGTGTGCCGCGTCACCCCTCCTGTCAAGCACGTTGCCAAAGCGTTGCGGAGTCGTCCGACCAATTTCGTGTCGATTGGCGGGGGTTCGAACGCACGAAAGGACCCGGACAAGGCATCCTTGTGATGCGTGACATGGAGTGCGAGGAGGAGGCCATGCTGGAGACGACGCCTGCATCAGGCGTGGACGCCAGGACGCGTGCACAGCGCGAGCCGAAGTACTGGGGTCTCAAGCGGCACCTGCTCGACCTGCTGAGGGCATTGCCGCCTGGTTCGCCGATCCCAACGGAACGGTCGCTGGCCGCGGAGTTCGACGTCTCCAGGACCACGGTCCGCCAGGCGCTCGCCGAGCTGACGGTCGAAGGGCGACTGCTCCGGGTGCAGGGCAAAGGCACCTTCGCGGCCGAACCCAAGGTCGCCCAGAGGTTGCAGCTGTCTTCGTACACAGAGGACATGCGGGCCCAGGGCCGCGTGCCGTCGTCGAAGCTCATCGAGGCCTCCGAGATGCCTGCGGAGGCAGAGCTGGCGCGGCTGCTCGGCGTGCGTCCCGGTGCCAAGGTGCTGCGCCTGCACCGCCTGCGCCTGGCCGACAACGAGCCGATGGCGATCGAGACGACGCACCTGGCGCTGGGCCGGTTCCGCGGACTCCGCCGCTACCTGGCGCCCGGTGCCTCGCTGTACCAGGTGCTGTCCGAGCGGTTCGGCGTCGAGATGGGACACGCCGAGGAGACGATCGAGACCGCACTCGCGTCGCCTGAGGAGGCGGAGCTGCTCGGCGCCGACATCGGCCTGCCGATGCTGCTGCTGTCGCGGCACTCGTTCGACACCGAGGGCAACCCGATCGAGTGGGTCCGGTCCGTCTACCGCGGTGACCGGTACAAGTTCGTCGCCACGCTGAACCGGCCGTCTTGATCGGCCGGGCATGATTTCGTGGGGCACACCGCGCGCCCGCGCGGTGCTGGCCACGACGATCCTCGGTTCGGGCATGGCGATGCTCGACGGCACGATCGTCAACGTGGCACTGCCCCGGATCGGCGCCGAGTTCACCGCGTCGGTGACCGATCTGCAGTGGATCCTGAACGGCTACATGCTGGCGCTGGCCTCGCTGATCCTGGTCGCGGGATCACTGGGCGACCGGTTCGGCCGCCGCCGGGTCTACATGATCGGCGTGGTGTGGTTCGGCGTCGCGTCGCTTTTGTGCGGCGTCGCGTGGGATGTCTGGGTGCTGGTCGCCGCGCGCGTGCTGCAGGGCGTGGGCGCGGCGCTGCTGACGCCGGGTGCCCTAGCGATCCTGCAGTCGTCGTTCAACCGCGAGGACCGCTCGCGCGCGATCGGCGCCTGGTCGGGCCTGTCCGGCGTGGCCACCGCCATCGGGCCGTTCGTCGGCGGGCTGCTCGTGCAGGCGTGGTCGTGGCGGCTCGCGTTCCTGGTGAACCTGCCGGTGGCCGTCGTGTGCGTGTGGCTCGCGCTGCGGTTCGTGCCGGAGTCGCGCGATGCCGAGGCCGGCCACCCCAACTACCTCTCGGCGCTGGTCGGCGCGGTCGGCCTGGCTCTGCTGACCGGCGGCCTGGTCGAGCAGTCGTATCTCGTGGCCGGGCTCGGGCTCGTCGCGATGATCGCGTTCGGTGTGCTCCAGGTGCGCTCGGCCGACCCGCTCGTGCCGCCTTCGTTGTTCCGCGACCGCACGTTCCTGGTGGCGAACCTGCTGACGTTCCTGGTCTACGCGGCGCTGGGCGGCGTGATGATGCTGCTGATCCTCCAGCTCCAGGTGTCGCTCGGCTACTCGCCGACGGCGTCCGGCCTGGCCAGTGTGCCGATCACGATCATCATGCTGCTGACCTCGTCGACCTCCGGCAAGATCGCGCAACGCCACGGCCCGCGCTGGCAGCTCGTCATCGGCCCGATCCTCGTCGGCCTCGGCATGCTGCTGCTCCGCGGCGCCGTACCCGGCTCGACCTACCTGACGGGCGTCCTGCCCGGCATCGTGGTCTTCGGCATCGGCCTGGCCGTGGTGGTCGCGCCGGTCACCGCGACGGTGATGGCCGCCGCACCCGACCACCACGCGGGCGTCGCGTCCGGCGTCAACAACGCCGTGGCGCGCACCGGCAGCCTGCTCGCGATGGCCGTGCTGCCCGCGGCGATCGGCCTGACGGGCGACGACTACACGAACCCGGCGATCATGACCTCCGCGTGGGAGATGGCGCTCGTGCTGTGCGCGGTCGCGTCGATCATCGGCGGCCTGCTCGCGATCGGGGTGGACAACGGGGTGCTGGCCAAGGAGCACGAGCAGCCGGACAACCCGCACCCCGGCGAGTGCCTGCACTGCGGGGTGGAGGGGCCGCCGACGCACGTCCGCTCCGGTGGTGAGCACGCTCGCTCGTGACTGGTTTCGCTGCGGGTGAGGAGCAGTGGCGGGCGCGACTGGGCGCGTTGCGGCAGGTCGTTCGGCAGGAGCTGGTGTCCCGGCAGCTGGCGGCTCACTTGCCGCGTTCGACTCCGTTGCGCGTGTTGGACGTCGGGTGTGGTCAAGGCACGCAGATGCTGCGACTGGCTCGGGCCGGCCACGACGTGACCGGGGTGGACTCATCGGCGGTCTTGCTGGGCGAGCTCAGGCGTGCCGTGTCCGACGACGTCCGCGTGCGGGTGCGCACGGTGCAGGACGACATCCGGAACCTGGCTTCGCTGTTCGACCCCGGAAGCTTCGACGTCGTGCTGTGCCACGGCGTCCTGATGTACTTCGCCGATCCCGAGCCGGTGCTGGACGACCTGGCGCGGCTGGTCGCACCGGACGGCGTGCTGTCGCTGCTGGTGCGCAACGGTGATGCGCTGGCGATGCGGCCAGGTCTGCTCGGCGACTGGGACGCGGCGCGACGGGCGTTCGAGAGCTCGTCCTACGACAACCGCATCGGGGTCGAGGCTCGCGCCGATCGCCTCGACGACCTGGTCGCCTCGCTGGCGGGCCGAGGGATGACGGTGCGCGCCTGGTACGGAGTGAGGGTGTTCACCGACACTGCCGCCACCGACGCGGCGTTGCCCGACGAACCTGAGCTAACAGCATTGCTGGCGTGCGAGGAGAGGGCCGGATCGTCCGACCCCTACCGTCGGGTGGCGGCGTTGACCCACGTGATCGCGAGTTCAGGCGGTCAGCACGCGAGCGAGTAGCGCGGCGTCGACGTTGCCGCCGGACACGATGGCGACACCACCCCCGAGCTTCGCCTGCGCCGCCACCGCCACCGCCCCACTCGGCTCGGCGACCAGCCGTGCCCGCCGAGCCAGATCGGCCATCGCAGCCAAGATCTCGTCCTCGGACACCGTGATCACATCGTCGACGAACTTGCTGATGTGCGCCCAAGTCAGCTCCGAGGGCTCGTCCCGCAGCGCGTCAGCGACCGTCTGAGCGCGCTCCACAGGGTCCCAGCGCACCAACGAGCCCACCTTCAAAGACGCCGCGATGTCGGCGGCCAGCGCGGGTTCCGCACCGATCACGCGGACGTCCGGCCGCAGCGACTTGATCGCCGTGGCGACGCCCGAGATCAGTCCGCCACCCGACATCGGCACGACGACCGCGTCGACCGACGGCAGGTCCGAGAGGATCTCCAGGCCGATCGTGCCCTGGCCGGCGATCACGTCCGGGTGGTCGAACGGCGGAATCAACGCGGCCCCGCGTTCGGCGACAAGAGCCTCGGCCCGCTCGACGCGTTCGGTGATGCCGACGATGAAGACCTCGGCCCCCAGCGCGCGAGTGGCCTCGATCTTGACCGTAGGGGTGTTCGAAGGCATCACGATCGCCGCCGGGACGCCGTGCAGACGGGCCGCGAACGCCACCGCCTGGGCGTGGTTGCCGCTGGAATAGGCGACCACGCCACGCGAACGGTTCTCCAGGCGTGCCAACGCGTTCAGCGCGCCGCGGAGTTTGAAGGCGCCGATCGGCTGCAGCGACTCGGGCTTGAGCCAGCCCGAACCGAAGGGCAGCAGCGGCGTGCGCACCACAAAAGGCGCGATCACCGAGGCGGCCGCACGAACGTCATCGAGCGAGATCATTCGGACACCAGGGACGCGAACAGAGCGGGTTCGATGTTGCCGCCCGACACCACGGCCACGGTCGGGCCGGTGGGCAGCGAGCGGTTCAGGTACGCCGCAACGGGAACCGCGCCGCTCGGCTCGGCCACCACGCGGGTGCGGCGAGCGATTTCCCGCACGGCCGAACGGATTTCGTCCTCCGAAACAGTGATGATGTCGTCCACGTGCTCGCGGATGTGCGCGAAGGTCAGTTCGGACGGTTCGGCGCGCAGGCCGTCGGCGATGGTGCGGGCGCGGTCGTGCGCGTCCCAGCGGACCAGCGAGCCCGCGGCGAGGGAAGCAGCGGCGTCGGCGGCCAGCTCCGGTTCGACGCCGATCACGCGGACGTTGGGGCGCAACGACTTCACGGCAACAGCCACGCCGGAGATCAGGCCGCCGCCGCTGACCGGGACCAGCACCGTGGCCACGTCGGGCAGGTCCGCGCAGATCTCCAGGCCGACGGTGCCCTGGCCGGCGATCACGTCCGGGTGGTCGAACGGCGGGATCAACGTGGCACCGCGTTCCTCGACCAGTTCGTGAGCGCGCGACTCGCGTTCGGTGATGCCGACGACGAACACCTCGGCGCCGTGTGCGCGCGTTGCGTCGATCTTCAACTGAGGGGTGTTGTCCGGGACGACGATCGCCGCTGGCATGCCGAGATGCTTGGCGGCGTAGGCGACTGCTTGCGCGTGGTTACCGCTCGAGTACGCCACGACACCACGGGCGCGGGCCTCGGAAGGTATGCGGGACAAGGCGTTCACCGCGCCGCGTTGCTTGAAGGCCCCGATGGGCTGCAGCGACTCCGGCTTGATCCACAAAGAGGAATCGAACGACAGCAGCGGCGTGTGCACGACATGCGGGGCGATCGCGGCGGCGGCCGCGTGGATGTCTTCGAGAGTCACCAGGCGCATATGTCGATGATGCACGTCACCGGGGCACAACCGGTGAACTGTGCCCGACGTCCTACAAGTGTCATGTCTGAAAAGGAGAAAATCACCCCCGTCAAGCTCATCGCGAGTGTGCTCGCCGCCGCTACCGCGGCTGTGCTGAGCCTTCGCCTCAACGTCGCCGGCACCATCATCGGTGCGATCCTCGCGAGCGTGGTGACCACAGTGGGCGCCGTGTACTACCAACGTTCGATGGAGCGCGAAAAGCGTTGGCAGGTCATCGCGGTCGGCGGCCTGCTCGTGTTCGTGCTGACCGTCCTCACCGTCACGAGCGTCCAACTCGTCACGGGCAAACCGACGTCGGCGGATCCCGCGCAGACCACCACGAGCACGAGCGTCCCGACGAAGACCGAGACCCGCACCGAGACCACGAAGATCGAAACGATCACCGTTACGGCTCCGCCGAGCACGTCCGGTCAGTCGCCCGCCGAAAGCACCACGACGACCGGACCGCCCAGCACGTCGACAGAATCCCGACAGCCGACCGACAGCCCGGCACCGACGTCAACTGTCGACCCCATTCGGTGATCACGTCACTACTTTGAGCGATAGTTAACTGTCAATTGCTACGCACCGCAGTTGATCTGTCGTGAGCTGTGACACACTTCGTCCACGGTCGAGGCGGGGCGTCATAGATAACGGGCCCATAACGTCACTCGAACGGGCGAACGATTCGGTCCGAAAGAGACCGGGAGGAGGGCGCAATGAGGCTCGTGGCGCGACCACTTGAGCGCGGCGCCCTCGCACGACGCGAGAAAGAACTGGGGATTGGAGGGGTGGGGCGACCCCTGCCGCCGCCCCACCACCCGTCCCCCTAGAGCCCCCGAGAGAGGTCCCTGCAACCGATCTCTCGGGTTCCCCTGCACCCGAAAGTGAGGGAGACGTCTGATGAACCGCACGAGTGCGGCCCGTATTACCGGTGCCGTTCTGCTCGCCACCGGAGTCGTGACTGCTCTCAGCGTACCGGCGTTTGGCGCCCCTGCCGCACCAGTCGCCCCAACCGGTTCCGACACGGAGAGCTACCCGGCCGAATTGCTCCAAGCGGTGGAACGTGATTTGGGCCTGAACGCTGACCAGGCACGCGTCCGGTTGGCCAGTGACCAGAAGTCGAGCGAACTCGCGGAGCAGGCGAAGGCCTCTCTCGGCGACGCGTTCGGCGGATCGTGGATCGACCAGGCGAGCGGCAGACTGACCGTCGCGGTGACCAAGTCGGGACTCTCCGTGAGCGGCGCGGACACCAAGGTCGTCCAGAACTCGCTCACCCAGCTCAACGGAACCAAGTCGGTGCTCGACCTCATGAGCGCCCCCGCGAGCATCACCAGCTGGCGCGTGGACGAGAAGTCCAACGCCGTCGTGGTCGAGGTCAACAAGAACACCAGGGACGCGGCCGCGGACAAGTGGATCGCCACGGCCAAGGGCATCAGCGGCGCCGTCCAGGTCGCCGAGGTGACCGAGAGCCCGACGCCGCTGTACGACCTGCGTGGTGGCGACGCCATCTACATGGGCGGCGGCCGCTGCTCGCTCGGCTTCTCCGTGTCCGGCGGCTACGTGACGGCAGGCCACTGCGGCCGCGCCGGCACCGCGGTCTCCGGCTACAACCGCGTCGCGCAGGGCTCGTTCGCCGGCTCGGTCTTCCCGGGCAGCGACATGGCGCACGTCCGCACCAACGCCAACTGGACCCCGCGTCCGTGGGTCAACCGCTACGGCGGCGCGAACGTGATCGTCCGCGGTTCCACCGTGGCGGCCATCGGCGCGCAGATCTGCCGTTCCGGTTCCACGACCGGTTGGCGTTGCGGCACGGTCCAGGCCTACAACCAGACCGTGAACTACCCGCAGGGCACCGTCCGCGGCCTCACCCGCACCAACGCGTGCGCGGAGCCCGGCGACTCCGGCGGTTCGTGGGTGGCGGGCTCCGGCTTCGGTCAGGCCCAGGGCGTGACGTCCGGTGGTTCGGGCAACTGCTCGTCCGGCGGCACCACGTTCTTCCAGCCGGTGAACCCGATCCTGTCGCGCTACGGCCTGACCCTCACGCGCGGCTAGGCCTCAGCTGAACTGAACAGACCGTTTCGAGAGCCCGTACCAGAAGCCTTCAACGCTGGTACGGGCTTTCTCGTCGCTCGCAGCGCCGAGCGCCACGAACAGCGGCGCGAAGTGCTCGGTCCGCGGGTGGGCGATGCCGGCCGCAGGAGCCTTCTGCTGGAAGTCCAGCAACGCGTCCACGTCGCCGCTCTCCAGCTGCTGGTGCGCCCAGTCGTCGAACTCCTTCGACCACGACGGCGGCTCGTAGTCCGTGCCCCGGTCGAAGTGCACGCAGCTCAGGTTGTGCGTCATGAACCCGCTGCCGACGATCAGGACGTTCTGATCCCGCAACGGCGCCAGCTTGCGGCCGATCTCGTGCAGCTCGCGCGGGTCGAGCGTGGGCATCGACAGCTGCAGCACCGGCACGTCCGCGTCCGGGAACATCTCCTTCAGCGGCACATAAGCGCCGTGATCGAGACCGCGCTCGGCGTCCTGCTCGACGTGCCCGCCGAGGAGCTTGCGGACGTCGTCGGCGAGCTGCGGCGCACCCGGTGCCTCGTACGTGACCTCGTAGTACCGCTGCGGGAAGCCCCAGAAGTCGTAGACCAGCGGCACGGTCGTGGTCGCGCCGATCGTCGTCGGCGCCTCCTCCCAGTGCGCGGAGACCATGAGCACGGCCTCCGGGCGCGGGAGCGTGGCGGACCAGTCCTTGAGCTCTCTGGTCCACGTCTCGTCATCGGCCAGCGGGGGTGCCCCGTGGCTCAGGTACAGCACTGGTGCGCTCACGTCATCGAGCGTACGCCGGTTTGTTCAAATTTCAACGACTAAGTTCAGTTTTGAACAACTCGGCGGCCTTGCGCGGGTCCTCCGCCTCGGTGATGGCCCGCACGACGACGACGCGGGTGGCTCCCGCCGCCTTGACCTCGTGCAGGTTCTGCAGGTCGATGCCGCCGATCGCGAACCACGGCCGCCGCATGCCCTTGGTCGCCTTGACCAGGTCGAGGCCCGGCGCCGGACGTCCCGGCTTGGTCGGCGTCGGCCAGCACGGGCCGGTGCAGAAGTAGTCCACGCCGTGCTGCGTCGCCGCCGCCTGCATCTGGTCGACGTCGTGGGTGGAGCGGCCGATCACCGGGTGCTCGCCGATGATGTGGCGCGCGCACGAGACGGGCAGGTCGTCCTGGCCGAGGTGCAGCACGTCGGCCCGGAGCGCGTGGGCGATGTCCGCGCGGTCGTTGACGGCGAGCAGCTTCCCGTGGCTGTCCGCGGCCTCGGCGAGGATTTCCAGCGCCTTCAGCTCCTGCTTCGCCTCCAGCGACTTGTCCCGCAGCTGGATGATGTCGACCCCGCCGGCGAGCGCCGCATCGGCGAACTCGGCCAGATCAGGCCGGTTCGGCGTGCAGAGGTAGAGCGTCGCGTCGGCGAGTCGTTGCCTGATCAGGTTTCCGTCGAGTCCTGGCACGCTCGCACGGTAACCGTTATGTTGGTGTCGGTCCGCACGGGAGCCTGGAGAACACCGGGCTGAGAGGGAGCGTGGTTCGCTCCGACCGTCGAACCTGATCCGGGTCATGCCGGCGCAGGGAGCGTGAATGCCTTGAGCAGTGTGGAAGTGGCCGTCCGGGGTGGCGGTGTCATCGGCCTGTCCGTCGCGTTGTTCGCGGCACGGGCCGGCTATTCGGTTTCCGTTTTCGACCACGCGTCGCCGCACGCCGGCTCACGGGTCGCGGGCGGCATGCTCGCGCCGTTGACGGAGGCCTGGCCGGGCGAGGAAGCCGTGGTGGCGCAGGGTGTCGAGGCCCTGGCGAGGTGGCCTGCGTTCGCCGAGTCGATCGGGGTCGAACTGTTCACCGCGGGCACGCTGGCCGTCGGCACGCAGCCAGGTGATCTCGCCGACCTGCGGCACGCGGGGGAGTTGCTGACGTCACGGGAGATCCGTGCTCTGGAACCGTCGCTGGGGCCTGCGGTCCGTGGCGGCGTGTACGCGTCGGGTGACCTCGCCGTCGACAACCGTGCGCTGCTTTCCGCACTGTGGAAGGCATGTCGCGAGGCCGGAGTCGTGTCTGATGTGGACGGACGGGTGCAGGTGATCGCGGCCGGGGCGTGGAGCGGGCAGCTGCATCCCGCGTTGCGCGACGTCATCCGCCCGGTCAAGGGCGAGATTTTGCGGCTGACACATCGGCCTGGCGCGTTGCCACCCCCTCGCCACACGATCCGCGCACTCGTTTCCGGTCGCCCGGTGTATCTCGTGCCACGGGAGGACGGTCTCGTCGTCGGTGCCACTCAGTACGAGGCCGGGTTCGACACCGACGTCTCCGTGGCAGGTGTGCGGGACCTGTTGCGGGACGCGGAAACCGTGCTGCCGGGCATCGCCGAGTACGCGCTGGCGGAGGCCGCTGTCGGGTTCCGCGCGGGCAGCCCGGACAACGTCCCGATCGTGCGCTGGCTCGAACCGGGCGTGATCGCCGCGACGGGCCACCACCGCAACGGTCTTCTGCTCGCCCCGCACACCGCTCGCCAGGTGGTCGAGCTGCTCGAGGGAGGAAGCTCGTGAAAGCACAGGTCAACGGCACTTCTCGCGACTTGGCCGACGGCACGTCGGTTGCCGCGGTGGTGTCGCTCGTGGGGGCACCGGACAAGGGCGTGGCCGTGGCGCTGGACGGCGCCGTGGTGCCCAGGGCGTTGTGGGACAAGACGATCGTGCCGGACGGCGGCGTGGTCGAGGTGCTGACCGCGGTCCAGGGAGGCTGACGTGGACGATCCGCTGATCATCGCGGGCCGGGAGTTCCGGTCCAGGCTCATCACCGGCACCGGCGGTGCCGCGAACCTCTCCGTGCTGGAACGGGCCCTGGTGGCTTCCGGTACCGAGCTGACCACCGTGGCCATGCGCCGGGTCGACGCGGCCGGGCAGACCGGCGTGCTGGAGTTGTTGCGGCGACTGGGAATCGAGGTCCTGCCGAACACCGCGGGCTGTCGCACGTCCGCCGAGGCCGTGCTCACCGCACAGCTGGCGCGCGAGGCTCTGGAGACGAACTGGGTCAAGCTCGAGGTCGTCCACGACGAGGAGACCCTGCTACCGGACCCGGTCGAGCTGCTGGACGCGGCCGAGCGGCTGGTGAACGACGGGTTCGTCGTCCTGCCCTACACCAACGACGATCCGGTGCTGGCGTTGAAGCTCCAGGACATCGGCTGCGCGACCGTCATGCCGCTGGGCTCGCCGATCGGCACGGGTCTCGGCATCCGCAACCCGCACAACATCGAGCTGATCACCTCACGGGCCACGGTTCCGGTGGTGCTGGACGCCGGTATCGGCACGGCGTCGGACGCGGCGCTCGCGATGGAGCTCGGCTGCTCGGCAGTGCTGCTCGCGACGGCCGTGACGCGCGCCCAGGACCCGGAACGGATGGCCGCCGCAATGCGGTGTGCGGTCGAAGGCGGGCGGCTCGCGCGGTTGGCCGGCCGGATTCCACAGCGGTTCTGGGCCCAGGCTTCCTCTCCCGCCTTGTAGAAAGAACAGGTGCTGATCGGTAGAGCCGGCCCTGTCGCGCGGCTGCGCGAGGCCGTCGACGCCGCCGAGAGCGGTCGCGGTGGCTTGGTGCTGGTCGCCGGCGAGGCCGGCATCGGCAAGACCGCGCTGGTCACCGAGGCCACGACGGGCTGTTCCGCCGTCGGTGCGGCGTGCTGGTCGGACGGCGCGCCGGAGCTGTGGCCGTGGCACCAGGTCGTGCGTGCGCTGGGAGCGGAGTTCCCGGCGCAGGACCGCGAGTTCGACGTTTTCGCCGCCGTGACCGAGGTGCTGCTGGACGCGTGCCGCGACCGCGCGCTCGTCGTGGTGATCGAGGACCTGCACTGGGCGGACGAGGCGTCGTTGCGGTTGCTCGACTTCGCGGTGCAGCACACCGGGTTCGCCCGGCTGCTGTTCATCGGCACCTACCGCGACGACGAAGTGTCGTTGGCGCTCAAGGCGTCCACCGTCGTGCTGTCCGGTCTCAGCCGGGACGAGGTCGCGGAACTGGTGCACGCACCGGACGACGTCGTCGACGAGATCACGAAACGCAGTGGCGGCAACCCGTTCTTCGTCGAGCAGCTCGCGCGGCTGTGGCAGGGCGGCAGTCTGCTCAGCACCATTCCGCCCGGTGCGGCGGCGGTGGTCGAACGGCGGCTCTCCCGGCTGGCCCCGGCGACGGTGGAGGTGCTGCGTCAGGCCGCCGCACTCGGCCACGAGTTCAGCCTGTCGCCGCTGGGCTCGCCAACCGGACTCGACCAGGCGGTCGCGGCCAGGCTCATCCGGTCGCTGGGTGGCGACAGGTACGCGTTCGTGCACGACCTCGTCCGTGCGGCGCTCCACAGTGGACGGGTGGACGTGCAGGTCTTCGTCCGGGCGGGCGAGGACGCGAACCGGCGGCTCGCCTGGGCGGAAGCCGCGCGGTATTACCGGCACGCGCTCGACCTGGCCGACCACGGCCGCGCGGAGATCGCGCTGGAGCTGGGCAACGCCTTGCACGCCTTGAAAGATCTCCGGGGCAGCAGGGAGGCGTTCCGGATCGCCCTGGCGGAGGCTGATCCCGCGCTGGCCGCACGTGTGGCCGTCACGGCTCAGTTGCTGGAAGGAGATCACGACGAAGCGGCGCGCGAGCTCAGCGACACGGCCGTCGAGCTCGCCCGGCAGTCCGGCGAGCACCTCGAGCAGAGCCTGACGTCGCGGCTCGGCTCGATCTACGGCCTGGGCACCGCCGCCGAACGGCTCGCCATCACCGACGAACTGGTGCGGCTGCCCGATCACGACGTGCGGGTCGGGGCGTGGCGGGTGCTGTCGTTCGTCGAGCTCGGCGATCCGCGCTATCTGGCGGAACACCAGGCCTTCCTGGCCGCGGCGCGAGGCGGATCGCCGGTGCTGCGCCACGATGCCGCCGTCACCGAGGTGCTCGTCGCGACGCTGCAGGGCCGCTACGACGACGCCCGCGCCGCCGCCGACACGGCGCGGGAACTGGGGGAGCACCCGTACCTGGACCGCATGCACCTGTGGTGGCTGCATCGGTGGTCGATCGCGGTGCGCGCGGGCGAGGACACCGGCCGGTGGCTGGCCGAGATGCGCACGGATCCACCGCCGTTCCTGCCGCTGGTGGAGGGGCGGGAAATGCCCGGCAACCGGTGGCTCGCGCCGATGTCGTTGCGGCTGCGGGTCGAGGCCGCGGTGCGGTCCGGTGATCGGCGGCGCTGCGCGGAGGTGCGGAAGGAGGTCGAGCCGTTCGCAGGGCAGTGGGCCGTCACGGCCACGCTCCTGTTGGAGGGCCCGGTCGACGGCTGGCTGGCCCGGCTCGACGCGGCAACGGGCGACTGGGAAGCCGCGGCCGCGCGGTGGGCCTCGGTGGCGGAGGTCGCCGATCGGATGGGAGCGCGGCCGTGGGCCGACGAGGCGCGTGCCCAGCTCGACGGCGGTGGGACGTTCCGGCGCGCGGGCAAGGTGTGGGAGCTGGGGTTCGCCGGCCGCACCGCGCACGTGCCGGACTCGAAGGGCCTGCGGGACCTGCACGTTCTCGTGGGATCGCCCGGTGCCGACGTCGCGGCCACGGTGCTCGCGGGTGGCGTGCCGGGCGCGGATCCGGTGCTCGACGACCAGGCCCGTGCCGCGTATCGCCGTCGGCTGACCGAGCTGGACGAGCACATGGCTGTTGCGTCCGACGCCCGTGCCGTCGAGCTGGATCGCGAACGTGAGGCGTTGCTGGACGAGCTCCGCGCGGCGACCGGGCTGGGCGGCCGGTCCCGCCGGCTCGGTGACGAGACCGAACGCGCCCGCAAGGCCGTCACGAACCGCATCAACGACGCGTTGCGCCGGCTCGACGGGCAGCACGAGGAACTGGCGCGGCACCTGCGGGAGTCGATCACCACAGGTGCCGCGTGCCGGTACCGCCCGACGCGACCGATCAGCTGGCGGCGCTGAACTTGCCGGCGTGCTCGGCCGCCCACTGCGCGAACGTCCTGGCGGGCCTGCCGGTCACCTGCTCGACCGTGGGCAGCACCGTGCCGCCCTCTTCCGGAGGGTTGGTGCCGAGCATGATGGCGAACTCGACGTACTCCTGGTCCCAGCCCTGCGCGGCGAGCCGCGCACGTTCCTGCTCCTCGGTCAGGAACTCGATTTCGACCGCGTTCCCGGAGGCCTTCGCGAGCAGCCCGATCCGTTCCTCGGTCGTCAACGCCTCGGGCCCGCTCACCAGACAGGTCTTGCCGCCGTGGCCGTCCTGGGTGAGTGCGGCGACCGCGACGGCGGCGATGTCGGCCTCGTGCACGACAGCGCTCGGCTGGTTGCCGAACACCTGGACCGCACCACCGCGAAACGCCTCGGCCCACTCCAGCGCGTTGGCCATGAACTCCATCGGCCGCACCCAGGTCCACGGCAGATCGCTCGCGTCGAGCGCGTCCTCGACCCCGGTGCGGTCGAAGCCGGAGAGCACGCTGACCCTGCGCACCCCTGCCTGCCGCGCCAGTTCGACGAGCTGCGGTCCCGTTTCCAGCGCTGCGTCACCGCCGAAGGTGATCAGGTGCAGTCCGGTGACGCCCTCCAGCGCCGGAGCAACGCTCTCCGGATCGGTGAGGTCGCCCTTGGCCACCTCGACCCCGGGGAAGAAGTCCGCGTTCAGTGGATTTCTGGTCAGCGCCCGCACGCGGTGGCCTGCCTCGGCGAGCTGCCGCACGATCTCGCGACCGACGGTCCCGGTGGCTCCGGCGACGAGGTACATCGGTTTTCCTCCTTTGTGAGTGGGAAATTCACCAGGGAGGCGCTAGATCAGTTCTAGCTCTTCGCCAGAACTGCACGGGCAGGAGCCGCTACCTTGGGTACACACGTGCTGGGGGATGATTGAGCATTGCCTGAATTCCGCCGAGGAGGACGACTAGCCGTGACGGCCCCCATTGACGCCGAGGTCGAGGACGCGACCGCGCGCCTGTACCTGGCGATCGGCCGGCTGGCCCGGTTGCTGCGACGCACCGGTTCCCCCGGACTCGGCCCCGGCGCGGTCTCCGCGCTGGCCACCCTCGCGCGCTGCGGCCCCATGCGCCTCGGCGACCTGGCGAACAAGGAAGGCGTGGCGCCTCCCACGTTGTCCCGCATCGTCGCGGCCCTGGTCGAAGCCGGGTACGTGAAGCGCGAGCCCGACCCGCAGGACGGCCGCGCCTGGCTCGCCACCCCCACGCCGGAGGGCGAGACGATGGTGTCCGGGGTGCGGTCCGCGCGGGTGCGCGAGCTGCAGCGCCGGATCGAGCAGCTGTCGCCCGAGCACGTGGCGGCGCTGGTGAACGCGTTGGACGCGCTGGAGACGCTCGTCGGAGAAGAGTCGAAGTAGTGCTCGAGCCCGCGGAGCTGGAGCAGTTCGTGACACTGGTTCGGGCGTGCCTCCCGGTGTGGGACGACCGCCGGGCGAGCGACGAAGCGTTCCACGAGTCGCTCGTCCGCGGTCTCGACGCCCTCGCCGAGCAGGGCGAAGGAGAGATCAACCCCTAGGCGGCGAAGACCTGCCGCAGCGCCTGGTTGAAGGCGTCGAACTCCGCGACCAGCACGTCGCGGGTCTGCGCCAGCACGCCGGCGGCCATCGTGCCGCTGAACTCCTCGACGTTCACCAGGCGCGTGCCGCTGTCCGTTGCCGTGAGCTCCCAGCGGTGGCGACCGAAGAACGTCTCGGGGTCGCCGCCCTGGGACGCCAGCACGTGCGGCTCCATCGAGGTGATCTCACCCTCGAAGTCCCGCTCGAACGGCGTGCCCTTGGCCGCCTTCACCTTCGTCTTGGCCCCGTCCACCTGCGTGTATTCCATGACGGGGTTCCAGTCGGCATAGCCGCCGAAGTCCACCAGCACCCGCCACACGGCGTCGATCGGCGCGGGGATGACCAGCTCTGTCCTGACCTCATTTTCCTGCATGGTTGTTCAGCATAATGACGCCAGCTAGTCTTTTTCCATCGTTGGGATCAAGGGGCAGGTGCAGCAGCGCGGCGTCGAGCGACGTCGCGAGATCGTCGACGCCGCGATCGAACTGTTCGGCGTCAACGGGTACGCGGGCACCGGGGTCGCGGCCATCGCCAAGAAGGCGGGCGTCACGCCGTCCGCGGTGATCCACCACTTCGGGTCCAAGGAGAACCTGCTCAAGGCGGTCCTGGACGAGTTCGACGCACGGGCGGCGGCGCGGGTGTCGTCGAAGGACCTCGTGACGGCGTTGCTCGAAGACGCCGAATACACGATGGCGCACAAGGGATTGGCGACGCTGCACACGGTGTTGCAGGCCGAGCACCTCGCGCGGGACGACGAGATCACGCGGCGGTTCCGGGAACGCAATCGGCTCCTGCGCCGGCACTTCGCCGAAGTGCTCGGTGACGCAGGAGCCGTGGAGCTGATCGCGTTTCTCGAAGGCGCGTTGACGGTCTGGCTGCTCGATCCCGAGACCACCGACCTGACGGCGATGTACGCCCGTTACTTGTCGAGCCTCCAGAACGGTGACACCGGGCCGACGCCGGCGCCCAACGGGTAGGCGGCGGCGACCGAGCGCACGATGAAGTCCTTGCCGAACCGCACGGCTTCCGGCACCGAGGCGCCCTTCGCGAGCGCGGAACTGATCGAGGACGCGAGCGTGTCACCGCTGCCGTGCGTGTGCTTGACGTCGTAACGCGGGCCAAGCAGTTCGATGAACTCACGACCGTCGTAGAGCAGGTCGAGGCACTCCGGGTCGTCCCACATGTGGCCGCCCTTCACGAGCACCCACTCCGGACCCATGGCGTGCAACGCTTCCGCCGCAACCCGTTGGTCGGCGCGGTCCTTCACGGCGATGCCGGTGATCAACCGCACCTCGTCGAGGTTCGGCGTCACCAGCGTGGCGCGCGGGAAGAGCAAGCCCCGCAACGCATCCAGTGCCGAGTCGGCCAGCAGCTGGTCGCCGTGCATCGACGCGGAAACCGGGTCGACGACGAACGGGGTGCGACCACCACGCCCGATACCGACGCGGTCCAGCGCGGGCGTGATCGCCTCGATGATCTGCGCCGATGCCAGCATGCCGGTCTTCGCGGCCTGCAGCCCGATGTCCTCGGCCACCGCGATGATCTGCGCGGCCACGGTCGATGCCGGAATTTCGGCGACTCCCGTGACACCGAGCGAGTTCTGGACCGTCACCGCGGTCAGTGCGACGCAGCCGTGCACTCCGCACGCGAAGAGCGTGCGGAGGTCGGCCTGGATCCCCGCACCACCGCCGGAATCGCTTCCGGCGATGGTGAGGACCCGCGGAGGTGTTGCTGTCACGTCGTTTCCACCACTGGCAGGTAGACCTTGTTCCCGGTGTCGGCGAACTCGTCGGACTTCTCCGCCATGCCCGCCTCGATCGCCTCCACTGTGGACAGTCCGCGTTCCTCGGCGTAGCGCCGCACGTCCTGCGTGATCTTCATGGAGCAGAACTTCGGCCCGCACATCGAGCAGAAGTGCGCCGTCTTCGCCGGTTCCGCGGGGAGCGTCTCGTCGTGGAACGAGCGCGCGGTGTCCGGGTCGAGCGACAGGTTGAACTGGTCCTCCCAGCGGAACTCGAAGCGCGCCTTGGACAGCGCGTCGTCCCAGTCCTGGACGCCGGGGTGACCCTTGGCGAGGTCGGCGGAGTGCGCCGCGATCTTGTACGTGATCACGCCGGTCTTCACGTCGTCCCGGTTCGGCAGGCCGAGGTGCTCCTTCGGCGTGACGTAGCAGAGCATCGCGGTGCCCAGCCAGCCGATCTGCGCCGCGCCGATCGCGGACGTGATGTGGTCGTACGCCGGCGCGATGTCCGTGGCCAGCGGCCCGAGGGTGTAGAACGGCGCCTCGCCGCACCACTCCTCTTCGAGTCGGACGTTCTCGGCGATCTTGTGCATCGGCACGTGGCCGGGGCCCTCGATCATGACCTGGACGTCCTTGGCCCGCGCGATGTGCGTGAGCTCGCCGAGGGTCCGCAGTTCCGCGAACTGCGCCTCGTCGTTGGCGTCCGCGATGGAACCCGGCCGCAGCCCGTCACCCAGCGAGAACGTCACGTCGTAGGTGCGCAGGATGTCGCAGAGTTCCTCGAAGTGCGTGTAGAGGAAGCTCTCCTTGTGGTGCGCGAGGCACCACGCGGCCATGATCGACCCGCCGCGCGAGACGATGCCCGTCACGCGCTTGGCTGTGAGCGGCACGTACCGCAGCAGCACGCCCGCGTGCACGGTCATGTAGTCGACGCCCTGCTCGCACTGCTCGATCACGGTGTCGCGGTAGACCTCCCACGACAGCGCCGCCGGGTCGCCGTTCACCTTCTCCAGCGCCTGGTAGATCGGCACGGTGCCGATGGGCACCGGCGAGTTGCGCAGGATCCACTCGCGCGTCTCGTGGATCCGCTTGCCGGTGGACAGGTCCATGATCGTGTCGGCACCCCAGCGGGACGCCCACACCATCTTCTCGACCTCGTCCTCGATCGACGACGACACGGCGGAGTTGCCGATGTTGGCGTTGATCTTCACGAGGAACTTCTTGCCGATGATCATCGGCTCGGCCTCGGGGTGCTTGCGGTTCAACGGAATCACCGCACGCCCGATGGCCACCTCGTTGCGAACGAACTCCGCGTCGAGGTTCTCGCGCACCGCGATGTACTTCATCTCCGGGGTGATGATCCCGGCCTTCGCGTACGCGAGCTGGCTGACAGCTCCGTTGATCGGTTCCCGTGCGGCGACCCACCCCGACCTGAGGTCAGGAAGTCCACTGTGGACGTCGATCACCGCGTTGTCGTCGGTATACGGACCGGAAGTGTCGTACAGATCGACATGTTCGCCGTTGGTCAGTTCCACCCTGCGGAAAGGCACCCGGATGTCAGAAGCGACTTCGCGGTACACCTTGCGGGAGCCCGAGATCGGGCCGGTGGTCACACTGGGCTTGACCGAACGGTCGTCAAGTGCCGTCACGACATTCCTCCCTACGCCGGCATTACCCGGTCAGGTTCAGGCGGTCGGTGACACCGGCACTACTGCCAGTCACCCTCTCAGCCCGCTCAGGCGCGAGCTCCCGCGTTGTGTTGAGTTGTCGAGACCCGACCATAGTCAGCGCGCGCCGTAGCTGCCAAGGCCGTCGTTTGCCCCTAATCTTCTCTACCGTGGCGGATCATCAGCCGTTCCCGCCCGGCGCGCGTCGCGGTCAACGTCCCGCCGTGGTCTCTGCATGCCCTTCCTGCGGTGAACTCGCAGGTCGCGGCTACCCCGACTGCGGTTTCTGCGCCGAGCTGCTCGACCAGTTCTGGCTCGCGGACTGGGAGGCGCTGCGCACGTCGTCCCAGCTGGCGGACCGGGAGCTGGCCGAGCTGGTGACATCCGCCGACGTCGGCGAGTACCCGTGGACGTGCGTCGACTGGGCGATGACGCTGCTCGCGTGTTCGAGGTGCGGTGCCGAGCTCGGCACCGGGCCGGTCGAGTGCGTGCGGTGCGCCGTCACGGAGGAGCGCCGGTGGAACTGGGACCACTCGGCGCACCCGTACACGATGAGCGCGAACGAGCACCTGTTACGGGTCGCCCGCGCGGCCATGCGCGCACCCCACCGGCGCCGGCCGGCGGTGGTGCAGGCCTGGCAGCTGGTGCTGCCGTTCCTCATCGCCGGTGAGGTGATCGAGTTCGGCCGCCTCGACCGAATTCGCGCGCACGTGCTGGCCGGTGGCTACGCCTCCATGGCGGCGTGCCACACCTTCGCCGAGCTGGCCGGGTTGCCCGAGCTGTTCTGGCGCCGGGGCAACCCGATCTCAACGCGGGTCGAGTACCAGCCGGACTCCGAGCGCCAGCAGCACGCCGCCCGACAGCTTCTCGAGCGCCGGACGGACCCGCGGGCGGCTCAGCCAGCCGCGGATCGTGTGCAGGATCGACACGATGATCAGGTACCAGAAGGTGTCGATGACGACCCAGCCGATGGCGAGGAAGAGCAGAACCCCCTGGCCGGCCTCCCCGGCAGGCACGAACTGCGGTAGGAACGAGATCGCGAACACGCCGAGCTTCGGGTTGGCCAGGTTCACGATCAGCCCGCTGCGGAAGGCGTGGCTGGCGGGCGGCGGCTCGTCGGTCGGCAGGCTCTTGCTGATCAGGGCCCTGACGCCCAGGTAGATCAGGAAGAGGGCGCCGCCGATCCGCAGCGCGTGGTAGGCGATCTCCGACGCCGTGAGCAGGACGGACAGGCCCAGAGCTGCGGCGATGGCCCAGCACGCGACGCCGACCTCCATGCCGAACACCGTCGCCAGCGCGGCTTTTCGCCCGTGCACCGACTGTCGCAGGACCATGGCCGTGCCAGGTCCGGGCGACAGTGCGATGAGGAACGAGGCCGCTACGAAGGCGACGATGTTTTCCAGTGGCATGCCTCGATGGTCGCTGACTCTCGCAAGTTGTTTCTTGACCTGGAGTGCGCTCCAGGATGTTCGCTGACGCCCATGACGGATCTGGGCAAGATGGGTTTCGGCACGTGGGCCATGGGTGGACCGTTCTCGGGCCCGGACGGTGCGCCGGTCGGCTGGGGGCCGGCCGACGACGCCGAGTCGATCAAGGCGTTGCAGCGGGCGGTCGAACTGGGCGTGACGCTGTTCGACACGGCGGACGTCTACGGCTGCGGACACGCCGAAACGGTGGTTGGGCAAGCGTTTGCGTCAATGCGTGACGACGTGCTGATCGCGTCGAAGTGGGGTTGTGGGTTCGACGCCGTCTCTCGGCGGATGACCGGCAACGAAGGATCGGTTTCCTACCTGCGCCGTGCCGTCGAGGGGTCGTTGCGGCGCTTGGGCACTGATCGGATCGACCTGTACCAGCTGCACATCGGCGACCTGCCGCTGGAGGAGGCCGCGCTGCTGCGGGACGAGTGCGAGGCGCTGGTCGCCGCGGGCAAGATCCGCGGGTACGGCTGGAGCACCGACGACGCCGAGCGGGCCCGGTTCTTCGCCGCCGGTGAGCACGGCATCGCAGCTCAGGCGGACATCAACGTGCTGTTCGACAACCCGGAGATGTACGCGGGGGAGTACGCGGTGCTGTGCCGTCGTCCGCTGGCGATGGGGTTGCTGGCGCGGGAGACGTTCTCCTCGTTGCCGGCTGACGACGTGCGCGTCACGAACCCGTCCTGGCTGCGGTTCTTCGTCGACGGGAAGCCGTCGCCGGAGTACTTCCAAGCGCGCGAGGCCGTTCGCGACGTGCTGACGTCAGGCGGACGGACGCTGGTGCAGGGCGCGCTGGCGTGGTTCTGGGCGCGTTCTCCCCGGCTGATCCCGATTCCGGGCGTCCGGACGGTGGCTCAGGTCGAGGAGAACGCGGGCGCGCTGGCGTTCGGTGCCTTGACGGCTGACGAACTGGCGCAGGTGGAGTCGGTGCTCCGCCCCTAGTCCTCGTCTTCGTCCACGAAGTTCTCGGGGTCGGCCGGGTCCCACGACAGGCCCGGCTGACCCCATTCGTTGTCGCGGAGCATCCGCTTGGATTCCTTCTTGTACCGGCCGATGAGCCGGTCGATGTACAGATAGCCGTTGAGGTGGTCGGTCTCGTGCTGCAGGCAGCGCGCGAAGAACCCGGTGCCCTCGACCTCGATCTGCTTCCCGTCGACGTCCTGCCCGGTCACCTTCGCCCATTGGGCGCGTCCGGTCGGGTACGCCTCACCGGGCACGGACAGGCAGCCCTCGAAGTCGTCGTCCGGATCCGGCATGGTCTCCGGGATCTCGGACGTCTCGAGCACGGGGTTGCAGATGACACCGCGGTGCTGAACGCCCTCGTCGTCCGGGCAGTCGTACACGAAAACCCGCAGGTCGATCCCGATCTGGTTGGCCGCGAGCCCAACTCCGCGAGCAGCTGCCATCGTCTCGAACATGTCGTCGACGAGCGTCTTCAGCTCGGTGTCGAACTCGGTGACCTCGCGCGTCGGGTGGTGGAGCACGGGGTCGCCAACGATGCAGATGCGGTGCACGGCCATGGTCAGACCTTAAGCCGTCCAAAACTGTCGGTGTCGCGCGGTAGGTTGGAACGATCACGTGATTGAATTGCCCGCACCTGAGATGGTGTGGCGACCGTGGGGAGCCAGATGGATCACGCCGAGACGCTCACTGCCGCTGACGGGCTGACCAGCCGCGAACGCACGATGCTCGCGTTCGAGCGTCAGTGGTGGAAGTACTCGGGATCCAAGGAACAGGCCATCAGGGAACTGTTCGACATGTCGGCCACCCGCTACTACCAGCTGCTCAACGGCCTGATCGAGTCCGAAGCCGCACTGGCTGCCGACCCGATGCTGGTCAAGCGGCTGCGCGGCGTGCGGACCGGCCGCCAGAGGGTTCGCGCACGCGCCAGGAGCACCGAGGACTGATGACCTCCCCCGAGTCCGCCAGCCCGTCCCGTCCGGCCAAGGCCGCCGGCTTCGCCCTGCTGGGTGTCGCCGCGGTGGCCCTGATCATCGGCGTCGTCAGCCTCTTCGGTGGTGGATCTGACGCGCCGCCTGTTGCCGAGGGGAGCTCTACTACTCCGCCTCCGGCGCAGACCACGTCCGAGTCGCCGACTTCGGCTTCGTCGGCCCCTCCTGCTGCGACTACGACTACCACTGCTCCGCCTGCGGCGTCGTCTTCTGCTGTGGTGCCGCCTCCGCCTGTTACGCAGCCCGGTACTGCGAAGGTGCCGGTTCGGGTTTACAACAACTCGACCATCAGCGGGTTGGCGGTCAAGGCTGCTGACGAGGTTCGGGCCAACGGGTGGACTGTCGAGGGGACTGGGAACTACTCGCAGGGGACTATTCCCACCACCACTGTGTATTTCCGGCCTGGGACTGAGGAAGAGGCTTCGGCCAAGGAGCTGGCTGGGGTTTTGCGGGCTCGGGTTGAGCCTCGGTTCGACGGGATCCAGTCTTCTGCGCCTGGGTTGATTTTGATTGTCACCAACGACTTTCAGGGTGCTTCCAAGAACAAGTAGCGTGCTATTCGTTGTCACCGCGCAGCGAATGGACCATGCTCTGCAGGATCCGGAACGCGGCTGACTGGTCGGTCTCGGTCAGGCTGGCCAGCATTCTGGCCTCGACGGACCGGACGGCTGCGCTCGCCTTCTCCAGGCTTCGCCTGCCGCGAGCCGTGAGCCGCGTCGGAAGCACCTTCCCGACGGCCGCCTCCGCCGGCCTCGTCACGTAGCCGTCTCGTTCCAGGGCCTGGAGCAGCACGTTCATCGTCTGCCGTGTCACGAACGCCCCCCGCGCGAGCTCGGAGTTCGACAAGCCCGGTCGTTGCGCCAGCAGTTCGAGGCAGGCGTAGTGCGTCACGCTCATCCCGAGCGGTCGCAGCACTTCCTCCATGGCCGCGCGGAGGGCACTGGACGCTTCCTTGAGCAGATAGCCCAGTGACGTCTCCAGGTCGACCCCTTCTTGACTCATGTCAGTATCCTGACATAGGTTCGTGCGTGTCAGAAAACTGACACGATGAGAAGGAGTGTCGTCCATGCCCGCCACCGGCCCCGACTTCATCTCGCTGCAAGTGCGCGACCTCGACACTTCGCAGGCGTTCTACGAGCAGTACCTGGGCCTCGTCCGCTCGTCGGCCGGACCTCCGCACGCCGTCGTGTTCGAGACGAAGCCGATCGCGTTCGCACTCCGCGACGTCATTCCCGGCACCGACCTCGCATCCGTCGCTCAGCCCGGCATCGGTGCCGCGATCTGGCTCCACGCCACCGACGTCCAGGCCATCCACGACGCGCTCGTCGCCGGCGATCACACGATCGTCTCCGCGCCGATCGACGGCCCTTTCGGCCGGACCTTCACCTTCGCCGACCCCGACGGCTACCAGGTCACGCTGCACGACCGCGCTTGATCATCAGCGGTCGGCTGCGTAGAGCACCAGCGATGCCAGCTGTGCCGGGTCCAGGGACGGGCGGACCACCTCGCGCGCCTTGGCCAGGTGTGCCCGCGTGACCTCGGCCGCGTCCAGCGACTCCCGCATCGCGGTCAGCGCTGCCTCCCGCACCAGTGCCGCGCAGTCCGCCGCCGAGTACATCTCCAGCTCACGCGCCAGCGCGGCCAGGTCGACGTCTGCGGCCAGTGGCGTGTTGCGCGAAGCCGACTTCAGGATCTCGGTGCGTGCGTCGGCGTCCGGTGGTGGCACGTAGACGAGGCGCTCCAGCCGTCCCGGCCGCAGCAGTGCGGGGTCGATCAGCTCCGGGCGGTTGGTCGCGGCGATCACCACGACGTCTCGCAGGGGTTCGACGCCGTCCAGTTCGGTGAGCAGTGCTGCCACCACGCGGTCCGCGACACCGGCGTCCGACGACTGGCCTCGCCGGGGTGCCAGGGCGTCGACCTCGTCGAGGAACACCAGGGCTGGGGCGGCGTCGGCGGCACGGCGGAACAGTTCGCGGACTGCGCGTTCTGATTCGCCCACGAACTTGTCCATCAGTTCGGCGCCCTTGACGGTCAGGACGTTCAGCTGGCCCGAGCCTGCCAGGGCGCGGACCAGGAAGGTCTTGCCGCAGCCGGGTGGGCCGTAGAGCAGGACGCCGCGCGGCGGTTCCACGCCCAGGCGGGCGAAGGAGTCCGGGTAGCGCAGCGGCCACAGTGCGGCTTCGGTCAGGGCCTGCTTGACCTCGGTCATGTCGCCCACGTCGGCGAAAGTCAAGCCGCCGGTCTGCACTGTGTCGGAGGCGGACATGGAGATCGGGCGGACGGTGTTCAGGGCGCCGAGCAGATCTTCTTGGCCGACGCGGGGTTCTGCCACTTCGCGTTGGCGCAGGGCGGCCCGGACGGCGGCTTCGCGGCGCAGTGCGCAGAGGTCGGCCGCCACGAAGCCCGGCGTGCGGGCGGCCACTTCGCCGAAGTCCACATCGGACTCCAGTGGGACGTCGCGCAGCAGGACGCGCAACAGTTCTGTGCGTCCAGCGGCGTCGGGGAGCGGGAGGGTCAGTTCGCGGTCGACCAGGTCGGGGGCGCGCAGGCGGGCGTCCACGGACTCGGCGCGGGCTGAGGTGACCACCAGCGCGAGGTTGGGGCGGGACACGGCCGTGCGGAGGATGTCCAGCACGACGGTGGCCACGGGTGGCGGCGCGGTGGGCAGCAGGGCGTCGATGTCGGTGAGCAGCAGAACGGTGGGTTCTGAAGGGACGCTGGCGATCGCGTCGCCCAGCTGCTTGGCCATCGCGCCCGGTTCGAGCACGGAGATGCTCGGCGCGGCCAGTTCGACGATCGAGGCGTCCACCGAACGTGCCACGGCGCGGACCAGGGTGGCCTTGCCCACGCCTTCCGGGCCGCTGACCATCGCGGCCAGCCTGGCCGTGGCGCCGAGCTTGGTCAGGAGCTCCGGCTGGCGGAACATCAGGTCCAGCCACTCGGTCAGGCGGCGGGCTTGCTCTTTCTGGCCCACGAGGTCCGTCAGCGGCAGGGCGTCGTGCTTTTCCTGCACCACAACGGGAGTCACCTCGGCGGCAGGTGCCGAGGCCGAGCGCCAGCCGACAACGCTGGACGGTTGGACGGCCACCGGGCCCGCCGGGTCGGTGGACGTGATGGTGATCAGCTCGTTGGTCCACGTCATGCCGATGGCGTTGGACAGCCTGCGCCGGGTCTCGGAGACGTTGGCGCCGGGCGGCGGGGCGAGGTCCTGGGGGAGCAGCGAAACGCTGTCGCCGACGGTCAACACCTTGCCGGTCAACGCCATGCGGACGTGGTCGGGCGTCAAAGCGGTGGTGGCCAGGCGCGAACCCGCGACGGTGATCGAGCGGGCGCCCGCCACCTGGACCGGGGCCACGACGATCTCGGAACCCTCGACCACGCCGAGGTTCGTCAACGTGACGTCGTCGACGAGCACGATGCCCGGTGGGTGTTCGCCGGCGGCGGCCAGCGCGGCGCTCACGCGGGCGCCGGTGAGCTTCACGGCGTCCCAGGCGCGCAGGCCCAGGGCGTCGAGCACCTCCGGGTGGAGGCGGACGACGCCGCGGCGGGTGTCCAGTGCGGACGGGGACAGGCGAGCCGTCAGCGTGATCACGACGACGACTCTAGTGCGGCGGTTGCGCCGGGGTCCGGCGCAACCGGCCGATCAGGACTTACTTGTGGTGGCGGCGAAGGCCGAGCTGACGCCAGGAACGGCGCCGACCGGCACCGGCCGCCGCGCCTTCCGCGGCAGCGGCGGCGGAGGCGTCACGCCGAGGCCGACGCACGGCGCGCATTGCCGCACCGGCAACCCGTCCGTGCAGCGGTTGGCGCAGGCCGAGCCGGCGAGCGGCCACGCCGTGCGCGCGCTTGATCGCACGACGCTCGACGCCCGTGACGGTCCAGGCCTCCGGGTGCTTCGACAGCCACATGTACCGGCGCACCGAATAGGGCAGGTGCGCCAGGTAGACGACCATCGCGATGATCAGCGCCACCAACGGGTACGTGATGATCGCGGCGGCCAGCAGGCCGATCAGGACCAGCAGCGGTGCGACCGCGCGCGGCGGCACCTTCACCGTCTTCACGGACAGCGTCGGGATGCGGGAGACCAGCAGCATCGCGACCACGACGGTCCAGATGCCGACGACGATCGGGTCGTTCCACCAGCCCTTGGTGCGCACCTGCTCTTCGATGATCAAGGGCAGGAGCAGCAGCAGGCCGCCTGCTGGAGCCGGGACGCCTACGAAGAACTCCTTCGCGAACGGCGGTTGTTCCTTCTCCAGCAACGTGTTGAAGCGGGCCAGGCGGACCACCATGCAGACCGCGAAGATCAGCGCGATGACCCAGCCGGCGCGGCTGCCCTCGAACTTCCACAAATAAATGGCGAGAGCAGGCGCGACGCCGAACGAGATCGCGTCGGCCAGCGAGTCGAGCTCGGCGCCCATCTTCGACGTCGCGTCCAGCAGGCGCGCGATGCGGCCGTCCAGACCGTCGAGGACGGCCGCGGCGGCGATGGAGGCGATGGCCGCGCCCCACATGCCGGTGTTCGCGAAGTGCACGGCGGACAGGCCCGCCGACATCGCGAGGACCGTGATGGCGTTCGGCAGGAGGCGAACGCCGGGCCCGCTGGGCGCCATCAGGCCTCCGGGAGCTCAGCGAGGACGGTCTCCCCGCCGATGGTGCGCTGGCCGGCCTCGACCAGGACGCGGCTGCCGCGCGGCACGTAGAGGTCCACGCGCGAGCCGAAGCGGATCAGGCCGTAGGTCTGGCCGGCGGTGACCTTCTCGCCCTCGGCGACCTCGCACACGATGCGGCGCGCGACCAGGCCGGCGATCTGCACGACGACGAGGTCGTGGCCGTTGACCGTGCGCAGCCAGACGGTGTTGCGCTCGTTCTCCTCGGAGGCCTTGTCGAGGTCGGCCGAGAGGAACTTGCCGGGGTGGTACGAGACCTGCACGACCTCGCCGTCCGCGGGCACGCGCTGCACGTGCACGTCGAAGACCGAGAGGAACACGCTGATGCGGGTCATCGGCTCCGAGCCGAGGCCGAGCTCGGCGGGCGCGACGGCGTCGACCACGTGCGAGACGGTGCCGTCGGCCGGGGCGACCGCGATGTTCGGGCGGGTCGGCGTCACGCGCTTCGGCTCGCGGAAGAACCACGCCACCCACGCCGTGACCAGGCCGAGGACGACGCCCAGCCGCTTGAAGCGCAGCCGGACGAGGAGGGTCGCGATCGCCGCGCCGGCGACGAACGGACGGCCCGCCGGGTGCATCGGCGGCACCATGCCGCGGGCGAGTTCGAGGAAGTGGGAGACGGGCTTCTCGCTGCTCATCGTGTCTGGGGGTCCGTAGCTTCCGTGAGTTGTCGGGCGCCATCACGCTACGCCAACACGCCAAACCGCCCAGAGGGACTGCCACGAATGCAAGTGGCCGGTCGGCTCGTGCATCCCCCGACGAATGCACGTGCCGGCCGGCACCTGTCAGCCAGTGTAATCCCCGTCACATGGGGTGAACAGCGTCGGTCGGTGAGCGTTCCGTCACAGTCCGTCGACGCCGATGGCCTGCAACTGACGGCGCACTTCAGGCGTCCGGTTAGCGTCACGGACGGCGGGTGCGACGAGATCGTCCGGATAGACCGCAGCTCCGTCCGGCAGTCGGAGCACGAAGATTCCGCCCCAGTTGATTTCCAGCGTGGCGCGGTTAGCGGTGACGAGCTGGTCAGCGACCGCGCAGGCGAGGAGTTCCGTCACGGTTTCGACAGCCGCCTCGTGCACCTCCGCCGTGGACAGCGAGGCGTCCACCGGCCGGCCCGTCAGCTGGTGCAGCTCACCGCGTTCCAGCGCCGCCAGCACGGCGGCCAGCGAGTCGCCGATCTTGCTCACCCTGCCAGCGTGCCGCAGCGCGTCGGCGTAGCGGCGGACGAGCACCGGGCCGGCCAGCGCGGCGAGCTCCTCCCAGGTGATCGGCGGCCCCTGCACCTGCACCAGCGCCGCGATCTCCGCAGGAGGAGTGCCGTCCAGCAACGACCACGCCGGTCGTTCGTCGAAGGCCTCGACGACACCTCCCGACAGCTGCGACAGGGACGTGATGGCGGCGACCCGTTCGCGGATCGGCGGGTGGCTGTCGAACACCGACGTGGGCTCCTGCGCGGCCAGCAACGGCTCCAGCTCGCGCAGCTGGTGCACGCGCCGCGGGTGGTCGAGGTAGGCGCGGAAGCCCTCCAGCAACGGCGGGGTGCGCCCGGCGAGCGTGGCCAGCGAGACGTACCAGCGCAGGTAGTCGTTCCACGCCGCGCCGAGCGGGCCGCCGCGCAGCAACGACCGCTTCGACGCCTCCTGCCCGGCCGCGGCCACCGACACCTCGTCGGCGAACCGCTCGTGCTTGCGGCTCTCCGAAGCGGCGACCAGCGCGTACAGCCGTGCCCAGCCGTAGAGGACCGCGGACAGGTAGCCGCCCTGCTGGATCACCATCCCGAGGGCGAGCTTCGCGCGGAACGTGACCGTGGAGACCTGCGTGTGCCCGCCGCCGTAGTGGCCGAGCTCGTGCGCGAGCACCGACCGCAGCTCGCCGATCGTCATGCCGGCCACCCACGGCAGGCCCAGCTCCAGGTAGCGCACGCCGTAGCGCTCCCACACGCCCGCGTTGGCCTCGTTGACGAGCCGGATGTCGTCGGGGCTGCGCGTACCCGCGATCCGCGCCAGCTCGTCGACGTGCCGCCAGAGCTCCGGGTGCGTCTCGCGGGTCATCGAGACGCCGGTCGGCCGCGGCCTGGCCCACAGCGCCCGCAGCATCGCGTACAACGACGGCCCGCCGACGACGATCGTCAGCGCGCCGAGCCACGCCGCGTTCCCGACGTCGCCTTGCTCGTACACGAACAGCGCCATCCCGCCGAGGAACACCGTCGCGCCGATCGCGAGCACGAAGAACCCGGCGAGCATCACCAGCGCCAGTACCGCTCTCATCCCCCAGCACGCCCTTCTACTGCAGGTATCTGACGACGACCTCGGCGCCGGCCGCCAGTTCCGTGACGTCTTCCGGCACCTCGATCAGGCAGTTCGACAGCGCGAGCGCCGACAGCAGGTGCGAGCCAGGGCCCCCGACCGGCGTCACGACCTGACCCGACGACGGGTCGTACAGGCCGCGCCGGAACTGCGTCTTACCAGCTGGAGACGTCAGCGGGCTCGACACGGTTGCCCGCGCAGTGGGCCGTTCGACCTGTGTGTGCCCCATCGACGCGAGCAGCGCGGGCCGCACGAAGACCTCGAACGACACCTGCGCGCTCACCGGGTTGCCCGGCAGCGTCAGCACCGGCAGACCCTCGTAGGTGCCCGCGCCCTGCGGCCCACCCGGCTGCATCGCGACCTTCGTGAACCGCACGTCGTGGCTCGCCAGGGCGTCCTTGACCACCTCGTACGCACCCGCGCTGACCCCGCCGGAGGTCACGATCACGTCCACCGAGCCGAGGTACGGCGCCAGCGCGCGGTGGAACTCCGCCACGTCGTCCGGCACGAACCGCAGCTGCACGGCGATGCCTCCCGCGTCCCGCACGGAGCTGGCGAGCATCGTCCCGTTCGACTCGTAGATCTGGCCCGGCTGCAGCGGCTGGCCGGGTTCGACCAGCTCGGTGCCGGTGGACAGGACCAGCACGCGCGGACGGCGGCGCACCGGCAGCTGGGGCAGGCCGAGCGCGGACGCGAGACCGAGCTGGGCAGGGCGCAGCACGGTGCCCGCGAGCAGCACCGGGTCGCCCTTCTGCACGTCGTCGCCCGCGGTCCGGATGTTCGCGCCGGCCGCGACGGCCTGATTGATCGTCACGGTCTCCGTGCCGCCGTCGGTCCACTCGACCTGGACCACCGCGTCCGCTCCCGGCGGCACCGGGGCGCCGGTCATGATCCGCTGCACGGTGCCGGGTGCCAACGGGTTCAGGTCCGTGCGACCTGCCGGGATGTCGTCGGCGACCGGGAGCCGGACGGGGAGTTCGGCGAGGTCGGCGGCGCGGACGGCGTACCCGTCCATCGCGGAGTTGTCGAACGGGGGCAGGGAGACCGCGGCGATGACGTCGGCGGCGAGCACCAGCCCGAGGCATTCGTCGAGCGGGAGCTGCAGCACGGGCATCAACCCGACGAGCTCCGCGACGCGGTTGCGGTGTTCGGCGACAGTGGTGGGGGACACGACTGCATACTGCCAAGACGCGGTGATCGTGACGATCGCTTGGCGCAGTTCATCCTCGGAGGTGTTGTTCGTGCAGGTCCGGACCCGGCACACACCGACCTTCGGCGTGGCGAGACTGGTGCTCGCGCCTGGCGAGATGGTGCTGGTCGACCCGCTGACCCTGGTGGCGACGAGCTACGGCCTCTCGGTCGACGTCAAGGGCGTGGAGACCAAGGCCGTGGCGCTCTGCACGGCGGGTGCGGAGGGCGGCTGGGTCGACGCGGCGCCCGTGCTCCCCGGCGACCTGCACCTCGTCGAGCTCGACGGCACGCACGGCTGGTGCGTCTCCCGGCTCGCCTGGATGGCGTCGAGCAGCACGGTGGCGATGAACCCGGAGGCGCCGCCGTTGCAGGCGCTCTTCGGCGGCCTCGAAGGCTTCCTGAACTACGCGCACGGCCAGGGCGGTGTGGTGCTCGCCTGCTGCGGCGCGCTCGACCTCGTGACTTTGGAGGCGGGCGAGGCCGTGACCATCGCGAGCGACCACGTGATGGCGTTCGCGGACACCGTGCAATGCCGTCTTCGTCCGTCGGTACCTGATGCCGTGCAATCCATTCACACAGGTGAGGGTCTGGTGTTCGACTTCGCCGGTCCAGGTGCCGTGCTGACCCAGACGCGCGGACCCCGCCGACTCGCCACCTGGTTGCGCGCCAACGGAGTCAGCGCTCGTTCATGACTCCGTAAGGAGGTATCCGAGTGACTTTTTCTCTTTTAGCGTTGCGTTCTGCTCTTGCGTGATCTGAAGGAGGACGCCTTGGCTCTCGGTACCGTCAAGTGGTTCAACTCCGAAAAGGGATACGGCTTCATCGCAACCGACGGCGGGCCCGACGTGTTCGTGCACTACTCGGCGATCCAGATGGAAGGCTTCCGGACTCTCTCCGAGGGCGACCGGGTGGAGTTCGAGGTGCAGGCCGGACGGGACGGACGCAGCCAGGCATCGGACGTGCGCCGCGCCGGCTGAGCCCTCTGAGGACGACCTGATCACAGCTTTGGCCAACCCGGAGCACGCTGATCCGGGCGCGCGTTAGGCTGCCTCGCGTGTCTGAGGACCTGAGCGGACGGCGGATCGCGCACTACCGGATCGACGGTGTGCTCGGCCGCGGTGGCATGAGCGTGACCTACAAGGCCACCGACGTGAGACTTGGCCGAAAGGTCGCGCTCAAGGTCATCGGTGAGCACCTCGCGCCCGACGCGGAGTTCCGCGAGCGGTTCGTCGACGAGGCGCGCAACACCTCCGCCATCGACCACGCGAACATCGTGCCGCTGTACGACTTCGACGAGGTCGACGGCCTGCTGTACATCGCGATGCGGCTGGTGGACGGCCAGGACCTCTCCGGCCACGTCAAGGAAGGGCCGCTCACTCCCGAGCGCACGCTGCGGCTGCTCGGCCAGGTCGCCGAAGCGCTCGACATGCTGCACGGCAAGGGCCTCGTGCACCTCGACGTGAAGCCGGCCAACGTCCTGGTGACCACCAAGGAAGGCGTGCGCGAGCACGTCTACGTCGCCGACTTCGGCCTGACGCGGCGCGGCGCCACCGGCCACCGCACTCGAACGGGTGATTTCCTCGGCTCGCCGACCTACGCGGCGCCGGAACACCTGCGCGGCGAGCCCGTCGACGGCCGCACCGACCAGTACGCGCTCGCGTGCATGCTCTTCGCCTGTCTGTCCGGCCGTCCGCCGTTCCAGGGCGGCGTGCAGGAGGTCATCCAGGGCCACCTCGGCCAGGTCGTGCCCGCGCTGTCGCAGCTCGTGGGGCTGCCGCCGGCGATCGACGAGGTGATCCGCAAGGGCACCGCCAAGGACCCGGCGCAGCGGTTCGCGAACTGCGCCGAGCTGATCGCCGCGGCGCGCGTCGCTCTCGCCGGGGTCGCGTCGATCTCGGTTTCCGCTCAGACCGGACCCGCGTCCGGCTCGATCCCCGTGCAGTCGCCGGTGTCCGGCCCCACGCCCGTGCAGCAGGGGGCGTACCCCGGCGGCTACCAGCAGCCGCTCGCCGACCCGGTCCGGTTGCGCCCGCCGAACCAGGTGGGCGTGAGCGCCTTCACGTCGTCGAAGAAGGAGCGCCCGGCGTGGTTCGCGCCGGTCATCGCGGCCGCGGCGGCGATCGTGGTGATCATCATCGTGGTGATCATCCTGTCGCCCGGTGACGAGCCCGCGCGGCAGCCCAAGACGAACTCCTCGCCGACGCTGCAGCTCGACGACCAGTCGACCTCGAAGAAGCCACTGCCCACCTCTGTGCCGGTGCGCACCTCGCGCTGAGGGTTCGCCCCGGGTTCGCTTGCACTCGCCGTGCCCGAGTGCTAAACACGAACTAGCACTCGGCACAGTCGAGTGCCAAAGCAGTGAGGCTGGGAAGGTGAGGCCCCCTCGGGGGTCGTCCGTCGCGGGCACCGAACCTGGCCACTGCACCGTGTTCCGCTGTGGGCTTTGCCGGCCCGCAGTGGCCCAGAATCCACAAAGGCGGAGGAACACACCGCAATGGCCAAGATGATTGCGTTCGACGAGGACGCCCGCCGCGGTCTCGAGCGGGGTATGAACACCCTCGCTGACGCCGTCAAGGTGACGCTCGGCCCCAAGGGCCGCAACGTCGTGCTCGAGAAGAAGTGGGGTGCGCCGACGATCACGAACGACGGCGTCTCCATCGCGAAGGAGATCGAGCTCGAGGACCCGTGGGAGAAGATCGGGGCCGAGCTCGTCAAGGAAGTCGCGAAGAAGACCGACGACGTTGCCGGTGACGGCACCACCACCGCGACCGTGCTCGCCCAGGCGCTGGTCCGCGAGGGCCTGCGCAACGTGGCCGCCGGCGCCAACCCGCTGGGCCTCAAGCGCGGCATCGAGCAGGCCGTCGAGGCCGTCGCCGAGCAGCTGCTGAAGGCCGCCAAGGAGATCGAGACGAAGGAGCAGATCGCTGCTACCGCGTCCATCTCCGCCGCTGACCCCACGATCGGCGAGCTCATCGCCGAGGCGATGGACAAGGTCGGCAAGGAAGGCGTCATCACCGTCGAGGAGAGCAACACCCTCGGTCTCGAGCTCGAGCTCACCGAAGGCATGCGCTTCGACAAGGGCTACATCTCCGGTTACTTCGTGACCGACCCCGAGCGTCAGGAAGCGGTCCTCGAGGACCCGTACATCCTGCTGTTCGGCTCCAAGATCTCCACGGTCAAGGACCTGCTCCCGCTGCTCGAGAAGGTCATGCAGTCCGGCAAGCCGCTGCTGATCATCTCCGAGGACGTCGAGGGCGAGGCCTTGGCCACGCTGGTCGTCAACAAGATCCGCGGCACCTTCAAGTCCGTCGCCGTCAAGGCCCCGGGCTTCGGTGACCGCCGCAAGGCCATCCTCCAGGACATCGCCACCCTCACCGGTGGCCAGGTCATCACCGAGGACGTCGGCCTGAAGCTGGAGAACGCCGACATCTCGCTGCTGGGCAAGGCCCGCAAGGTCGTCGTCACCAAGGACGAGACGACCATCGTCGAGGGCTCGGGCGACGCCGACCAGATCCAGGGTCGCGTCAACCAGATCCGCGCCGAGATCGAGAAGTCGGACTCCGACTACGACCGCGAGAAGCTCCAGGAGCGCCTCGCCAAGCTCGCCGGCGGCGTGGCCGTCATCAAGGCGGGCGCGGCCACCGAGGTCGAGCTCAAGGAGCGCAAGCACCGCATCGAGGACGCCGTCCGCAACGCCAAGGCCGCCGTCGAGGAGGGCATCGTCGCCGGTGGTGGCGTCGCGCTGCTCCAGGCTGCCGAGGCTGCCTTCGCGGGTCTGCGTCTCACGGGCGACGAGGCCACTGGCGCCAACATCGTCAAGGTCGCCGTCGAGGCCCCGCTGAAGCAGATCGCCATCAACGCCGGCCTCGAAGGCGGCGTCGTGGTCGAGCGCGTCAAGTCCCTGCCCGCGGGCGAGGGCCTGGACGCCGCGACCGGCGAGTACAAGGACCTGGTTGCCGCGGGCATCATCGACCCGGCCAAGGTCACGCGTTCCGCGCTGCAGAACGCCGCGTCCATCGCCGCGCTGTTCCTGACGACCGAGGCCGTCGTCGCGGACAAGCCGGAGAAGAACGCCGCTCCGGCCGCGCCAGACGCTGGTGGCATGGACTTCTGAGGTCCAGCTCGAGTTGACTGATCGGCCCGGTTCGCCGTTTTGGCGGGCCGGGCCTTTTGGTGTTCTGGGGCGGGCGGTGGTCACCTTGCACTGGTGCGCGCCGGTTCCAGAGGGGTTGGTCGCCAATGCGGTTTGGTCGCGTTCCAGCGTGGTTGCTCAGGCAGTCGGACGGGCTTTGGTTGCGTCATCGCCGCTTCGCGACGATTGCGATTGGGGCTTGACTTCGGGGCCCTTTCGAGGCGCTTTGTCAGGCGGAAAAGGTCGGATGCTTCGCACCCGCCTGATCCCGAAAAGGGTAGCACCTCGATCCCAAAGTCAAGCCCCAATCGCAAGGGTGCGTGGTCGCGTTGGGTTGTTCGTCTCGCGTCATTACCGGTTTCCCGCGTTCGCAATGCGCAACACGGCTCGGCTTCGCCATCGCCGCTTGCCTTCGGCTTCACGCGATATCTGGGGTGGGGCGGGTTGGTTCACTCGATTGTGCTTGACTTAGCGAGTTATTGTTTTGTGATCTTGCGCTATAGTGGAACACGTGAGCGAAACCCGACTTCTGTCCACCGGCGAGCTGCTTAGCAGTGTTGTCGCGGAGGTGACGGAAATCCGGGTTCGCGAATCTGCGGTGATGCAGAAAATCGCCGAGTTGGATCGGCGCGGGGCCGCATCCGAGCTGGGTTACAAGAATCTGGTTCAGGTGCTGCGGCATGCGGTGCGCTGGGATGCGAACACGGCCAAGAAATGGGTCGTGAACGCTTCGCTGCTGAGTCGGGAGATCACGCCGACCGGCAGCGAACTTGACGCCGAGCTGCCGGTCACGGCCGAGGCGGTGGCCGAGGGTGCGCTGTCGCTGGAGCATGTCGCGGTGGTGGCCCAGGTCATGCAGGACCTGCCCGCCGAGGTCGAGGGCTTGGTCGTGGACTATGCCCGCGACTACGAGCCGATGGCGGTGCGCAAGTTCGGCAAGGACCTGGCCTACGGGCTCTACCAGAACGACCCCGAGCCCCGTGATGCCGAGCCCGCACGGCAGGGCAATGAGCATGTGATGCGGTGGGAGAACGGTCGGCTGGTGATCCGGGCGAAGCTGGACGCGGTGACCGGCGCGAAGTACGAGGCGCTGCTCGATCCGCTGGCCAAGCCCCGCCCGGAAACGCCAGAGGAAGGCCCGGACCTGCGTTCCCGCGCCGAACGCGAAGGCGACGCCCTGGCCGACCTGGTCGACCTGCTGCTGCGCGCCGATCAGTTGCCCGAGCACGGCGGCGAACCGGTCACGCTGACCCTGACGATGCGCTACGACGACCTCGCCAACCAGGTCGGGCAGGCCACCCTGGACAAC
>NZ_QFWW01000038.1 GCF_003265345.1 Lentzea terrae
TGGGCACTGCTGCGCGATGGCCGGGAGTTCCATCGCTCACCACAGCTCACGGCCCAAGTCGCTTGACACGATCATTGAAACTCCCGTTCGCTCGAAGAACTGACCGGGACGCAGGCCACACCCCCGACGGATGGCCTGCGTCCCGCTCCCCCTTTATTCAGAACTGGTCACGCGTCCCGCCGCTTCGCGACGATCAGTGCGACCACCAGCAGTGCGACGGCGATGCCGGCGAAGTAGGCCAGCGAACCCCACTGGCTCAGCTTGAAGTCGATCCCCGCGCCCGGCTGTTCGGCCGGGTTGCCCCCACCGAGCTGCAGGAAGTGGTTGGCGTTCTGGAAGGGCAGCCACGCCTGGATCTTGATGCCGACCTTCGGGATGATCCCGATGAGGCCTTCGAGCAGCATGTTCCACACCAGCAGGATCGCCACGGCACCGGCGGTCTGGCGGACCAGGATGCCGACCGCGATCGCGAGGATCGCGCCGATCCCGTACAGCAGTCCGACACCTGCGACGTGCCGCCACTCGGCGCCCGTGTTGATCGCGAGGTCCGCCGTCGGCTGCATCACCTTGGCGATGCCCCACGAACCGAACGCGATGATCTCGCCGAGGGCACCGGCGATGAACGCGACCACCGCGGTCTTGGCAACCAGTGCGGAGATCCGGTTCGGCACCGCGAGGAACGTGGCGCGGATCGTGCTGAAGCGGTACTCGGTGGTGACCGCGAGCGCCGACATGACCAGCACCACGGCGAGCGCGAGCTGGCTGCTGCCGAACTGCGTCAGGCCGATCGACATCTGGCCGTTCTCGGTCGTGCCCGCGATGATCGCGGTGAGGCCGACGCCGAGCACCAGGGCGAGAGCGGTGCACCAGTACGGCGAGCGGGTCGAGAAGAGCTTGATTCTCTCAACTGCCAACAGGGTCATCAGACTCACTTCCCGATCTCTGCGTGGTACTCGACAGCATCGCCGGTCAGCTGCATGAACGCCTCTTCGAGCGAGCCGCGCTGCGGGCTCAGTTCGTGCAGGACAACACCGTTAGCTGCGGCGATGTCACCGATCTGGTCACTAGTGGCACCCGATACGGACAACGCCCCGTCCGCGCCGTCACGAACCGTGAAGCCCTTGTCGACCAACAGCGGCCCGAGCTTGAAGAGTTGAGGACTGCGCACAAGCACGGAGTTACCCGTTGAGCGGTCGATGAACTCAGCCGTGCTGCTCTGCGTGATCAGCTTCCCCCTGCCGATCACCACGAGCTCGCTGGCCGTGAGGGCCATCTCCGACAGCAGGTGGCTCGACACCAGGACCGTGCGGCCCTCGGCGGCGAGGTTCTGCATGAACGTGCGGATCCAGAGGATGCCCTCGGGGTCCAGTCCGTTGACGGGCTCGTCGAACAACAACACCTGCGGGTCACCGAGCAGCGCCGCGGCGATCCCCAGCCGCTGCGACATGCCGAGCGAGAACCCACCGGCCTTCTTGCCGGCGACCTGCGTGAGCCCGACCGCGTCCAGCACCTCGTCGACCCGCTTGGCCGGCAGTTTGTTGGACACCGCGAGCCACTTGAGGTGAGCCCGCGCAGACCGGTTGGGGTGAACCCACTTGGCGTCGAGCAGCGCGCCAACCGTCCGCAGTGGACGGTGCAGCTCGGTGTAGGGCTTCCCGTCGATCAGCACGCGGCCTGCCGTCGGTCGGTCGAGCCCGAGGATCATCCGCATCGTGGTGGACTTGCCGGCGCCGTTCGGACCGAGGAACCCGGTCACCCGTCCAGGTTGGACGGTGAACGACAGGTCGTCGACCGCGACCGTCCTGCCGTATCTCTTGGTGAGGCCGATTGCCTCGATCATTGGCGTTTCCCCTCTCGGTGTCGGAGACAACTCTCCTGTTCCGAGGGGTGCAGCCACATCGCCCAGCAGTCTGCGACCACCGTCAACTTCAGTAGTTCTGTGCCCCTACCTCAGTCGTAGTTGAATGCAGCCCATGGGTTACACGGAAGCTCCAGAAGGCTGGTGGCGCGAGTTCGTGCTGGCCAAGCCAGCGCGCACCGGCAAACTAGCCGTCACCCGCAAGGACGGGTCGCCGCACGTCGCCCCGGTCTGGGTGGACCTCGACGGCCCGGACCTCGTCTTCCTGACCGGCCGCGACACCATCAAGGGCAAGTCGATCCTGCGCGACGGCCGGGTGGCCCTGTGCTTCGACGACGAAACGCCGCCGTTCAACTTCGTGACCATCACGGGCCGCGCTCTGGTGGACGAGGACCCGGAGCAGCTCAAGTACTGGGCCGGCCGGACGGCGGCCCGCTACATGGGCGCGGACCAGGCCGACGTCTACGCCGAACGCAACGGCGTGCCCGGCGAGCTGGTGGTGCGGGTGAAGATCGACAAGGTCGTCGCCAAGGTCGACGTCTCGGACTAGGCGGGGAAGAAGCGCTCCAACGCCTGCACCGCACCGTCCTCCAGCACGGTGCCGGTCACCGCGTCGGCGGCTGCCTGCACGGTCGCCGGCGCCTGACCCATCGCGATCCCGCACGCCGCCCACCGCAGCATCTCGACGTCGTTGGTGCCGTCACCGATCGCGAGCGTGTCCGAAGCGCTGATCCCCAGCGAGATCCGCAGCTCCTCCAGCGCCCAGCCCTTGGTGACGTCGGGCGGCACCGCGGTCAGCCACGCCTCGGTGTGGTCGACGTGCCACGAGACGCCCGGCAGTTCCAGCTCCCGCACCGCGAACGCGAGCTCGGGCGGTGTGCGGTCGTGCCAGCGCATCACCAGTCGCGGCGTCGGCACGGCCGCGATCTCGTCGAACGTCGCGGAAGTCGTGACGCCCCAGAGGTCGCCCGGCAGGAAGTCGCCGAGCGACAGGTTGCCGACGCCGGTCTGCTCGACCGCGAACACCGCGCCCGGCAGCAACGCCTGCAGGGTCTTGATCGTCGGACCCGGTTCGAACGTCGTGCGCTTGACGATCTCGTCGCGCGCCGTGTCCCACCACACCGCGCCGTTCGAGCACAGGGCCATGGACACGGGCAGCTGAGGTGCGACCGGGGTGGTGCCGATCAGGCTGCGGCCGGTGCAGAGCACGACCGATGCACCGTGTTCGGTCACGCGCGCGACGGCGGACTGAACAGCGGGCGAGATGTCGTTCGAGCCGACAGCGGTGAGAGTTCCGTCGATGTCCAACGCGACCAGGCGCGGTCTCCAGTTCACTGACCCCACCCTATGCGAAGGTTAGTGAATTATGGTTCACTAACTGGGTGGCGCGACCGAGAACCATCTCCGACGAGCGGATTCTGAGTGCAACCGCGGCGGTCATCGACCGGCGCGGACCGGAGTTCACGGTCGCGGACGTGGCGGCGGAGGCCGGGGTGTCGGTCGGGGCGGTGGCCAAGCGGTTCGGGTCGAAGAGCGGCCTGCTGCAGGCGTTGACCCGAGCCGGCACGGAAGAGGTCGTCAGGAGGATGCGGGAGCAGGGCAACGTGCGAGCGGCGTTGCTGACCTGGTTCGACCGGCTCGCCGATCCGGCGATCGCCACGAACAACCTCGCACAGCTCGGCGTCGATCTCATCGATCCCGAGCTGAGGGCGTTGCTCGCGAGGCACTACGCGGTGCTGGAGTCGGAACTGGAGATCCTTTGCGCGGCGGAGAAGTTGCCGCCGAACGCAGCGAGAGTGCTGGCCGCGCTCGTCTACGGGACCTCGATGGACTGGTCGATCAGACCACGCGGAGAGCTCCTGGCACGCATGGAGGAAGACATCGATCTGGTGTTGAAGGGAATGCGCTGATGGCAACCTGGGCCGAGTTCGCGGCCGAACAGCCCGACCTGGCCGCGTTCGTGCAGAGCAGGTTCGCGGCGGACCGGCACGCGTTGATCGCGACCCTGCGCAAGGACGGCGCGCCGCGGATCAGCGGGGTGGAGCCGGACTTCGCGCGCGGCGCGCTGTGGGCAGGCATGATGGTCGACTCGCTGAAGTCGCGTGACCTGCGCCGGGATCCGCGGTTCTCGTTGCACTGCAACACGACCACGGCCTCGATGACCGAGGCGGGCGACGCGAAGATCAGCGGCACGGCCGAGTTCTGGACCGACCAGGCCGACTACCTGAAGGACCTGTACGAGCGCACCGGCTGGAATCCCGATGAGCTCGACCTGTTCCGGTTGAACGTCACCGAGGTCGTGTCGATCACCGTCGAGGGGGACGAGATGGTCGTGCTGTCCTGGCACGAAGGAAGGGGAGTTCGACGTGTCGCGAAGAAGCCCTGATTTGAGCGGCAAGGTCGCCGTCGTCACGGGCGCCACGCGGGGTGCGGGCCGGGCGATCGCGGTGGAGTTGGGCGCGGCGGGCGCGACGGTGTTCGTCGGTGGACGCACGACGCGCTCACAGCAGTCCGAGGTCGGCCGGGCGGAGACGATCGAGGACACCGCGGACCTGGTCACCAAGGCCGGTGGCAAGGGCATCGCGGTCCGGTGCGACTTCACCGATCCGTCCGATGTGGACGCGTTCGCGGCGAAGATCGACAAGCTCGACATCTTCGTCGACAACGCCTGGGGCGGCGAGAACCTCGTCGAGTGGGGCAAGTTCTGGGAGCACGACCTCGAGAAGCAGCTCCACATGTGGCGCAACGGCGTCGAGACGCACCTGGTGGCGATCCACAAGCTGATGCCACTGGTGATCAAGTCCGACGACGGCCTCGTCGTCGAGGTGACCGACGGCGAGGACGGTGAGGCGTACTTCGTGAACCTCGCCTACGACGCGGTGAAGAACTCCGTGCGCAGGTTCGGCGAGGTGCTCGCGAAGGACCTCAAGGACTTCCCGAACGTGACCGCACTCGCCGCCACGCCGGGGTTCCTTCGGTCCGAGCAGATGCTGGAGGGCTTCGGGGTCACCGAGGAGAACTGGCGCGACGCGATCGAGAAGGTGCCGGACTACGCGATCTCGGAGACTCCGCACTACCTCGGCAGGGGCATCGCACACCTCGCGGCCGACAAGGACCGCAAGCGGTTCGCCGGGCAGTGCCTGTCGTCGTGGCGGCTCAAGCGCGAGTACGGGTTCACCGACCTCGACGGCTCGCAGCCCGACTGGGGTCGTTGGTACGACGAGGTGGTGAAGCCGCGGATGGCGGGTCAGACCGTCGAGGCTGACCCGGAGCAGTACCGGTAGGGCGTGTTTCCCAGGTCTCGTTCGATGAGAGTCGCGGCTGAGGTGGCCCCCAGGGGCCACCCCAGCCCCGGCTATCGCGAACACGGACCTGGGAAACAGGCCCTACGCGTCGCCGGGGCGGACGAGACCGGTCTCGTAGGCCAGCACCACGGCCTGCACCCGGTCTCGCAGCTCCAGCTTCGCGAGGATCCGGCCGACGTGCGTCTTCACCGTCGCCTCGGACAAGAACAACTTCCGGGCGATCTCCGTGTTGGACAGGCCCTTCGCGATGAGCACGAGCACCTCGCGCTCGCGTTCGGTCAGCACGTCCAGCACGGTGGCGTCGCGCAGCTCTCCGCCGCCGTCACCGAGGAACCGGCCCAGCAGCCGCTTGGTGACCGACGGCGACACGACCGCATCGCCGGACGCGACCGCGCGCAGGGCCGACACCAGGTCGGACGGCGGCGTGTCCTTCAGCAGGAACCCGCTGGCGCCGTTGCGCAGCGCGGACAACGCGTACTCGTCCATGTCGAACGTGGTCATGACCAGCACCTTGGCCGTGTCGGCCGCGGTGATCCGCTTGGTCGCCTCCACGCCGTCCAGCACGGGCATGCGGACGTCCATCAGCACGACGTCGGGGCGCAGCTTGTCGGCCATCTGCACCGCATCGAGACCGTCGGCGGCCTCGCCGATGACGTCGATGTCCTCCTGCGCCCCCAGCACCATGCGGAAGCCCATGCGCATGAGTTCCTGGTCGTCGACCAGCAGCACCCGAATCACTCGATCACCCTATGCGGCGAGTGGAAAGCTCGCGCGCACGCGCCATCCCCCACCGGGGTTGGGGCCCGCCTCGAACTCGCCGCCCAGCACCGCAGCCCTTTCCCTCATGCCGATAAGTCCGTTGCCGCCGGACACCTTGACCACGTCGTGCGGTGTGCCGAAGCCGTTGTCGACGACTTCGAGCCGCAGCTCCTCCGGTGTGCGGGCGAGGCGCACGAACGCGGTCGTGCCCGTCCCGGCGTGCTTGATGGTGTTCGTCAGCGCTTCCTGCACGATCCGGTAGATGCTCAGGCCCACGCCGGCGGGCAGGTCGTCGACGTCGCCGGTGATCTCCAGCCGCACCGGCACGCCGGCTGCACGGGTGTTCTCGGCGAGCTCGACCACGCCGCGTGCGTCCGGCTGCGGGGCCCACTGCGTCTCGGCGTCCTCACTGCGCAGCACGCCCAGCAGGCGCCGCATCTCGGTCAGCGCCTGGCGGCCGGTGTCCGCGATCGTGCGGACCGCGTTCTCCGCGACCTCCGGCTGCGACCTGATCGTGTAGGCGGCGCCGTCCGCGTGGACGATCATGACGCTCACCGCGTGCGCGACCACGTCGTGCAGCTCGCGGGCGATGCGGGAGCGCTCCTCGCCGACCGCGATCTTGGCCTGCTGGTCGCGTTCGGTCTCGAGCAGCTTGAGCCGTTGCTCCAGCTCGCTCTGGTAGGCGCGGCGCGCTCCGACGAACTCGCCCATCGCCCAGCTGAAGCCGAAGATCACGAAGACCATGAACACGAGGAACACGGCCTGGAGATCGCCGACCTGGAAGATCGCCCAGAGCAACGTGCCGGCGAGCAGCCAGCCCGAGTAGATCAACGCCGACTTGCGGCCCGTGTACGCGACGAGCGTGTACAGCGCGATGGCCAGCGCGAAGTCCGATGCGCGGACCGGCACCCCGAACTCGATGCCGCCGCCATGTGTGAAGAGCTGCAGGAACGCGCCGGCGAGGATCAGGTAGCTGGTGCCGAGCGGGTGGTAGCGCCGGAACGGCAGCGGCCCGAGCATCAGCAACGTGACGGCGAGGAACGCGGAGAACGACACCCCTTGCTCGGCTGTGGAGGCCGCCACGCCCATGTCGAAGATCAACAAGAGCCCGGCGATCAGGGAGTCCCCGAACGCCGGGTGAGCCTTCATCCACAGGCTGAACCTCCGCACCGGACAAGGTTAGGTGCGGGTCGAACTTCCGCGCGTCGCGCCACGGAATGACGCTCCGTACGACTTCAGTGTGAGTTATTGTGCCGAGGGGTTGATACAAAGTTTGGGGGGCGCGATGCCCGAGTGGGCCTGGACCGCTGTGTACCTGGGCGCCGCCGGCCTGGTGCTGACGATGATGCTCTGGCCGACGCCGTCGACGGGCAAGCGCCTGCTGAAGAAGTGGCAGGTGGCTGATCCCACGGAGGCACAGGTCACGGATGCCGTGCGCTACCTGCGGAAGCGTCGGCTGCTCTACCCGTGGATCTACCTGGCGGGCGCGTTCGGCCCGGACTTCAAACCTGAGATGACGACCCACCTGGTGATCGTCGTCCTCGGTGGTGCGCTGCTCGCCGAGTTGATCGCGTTGCGGCCGCCTCGCAGTGCCCAGCGGGTGGCGTCGCTCACCCCGCGCAGGCTCGCGGACGTCGCGTCGACGGCTGTGCTGGTCCTGTACCTGGTGATCGTCCTCGGCGTCCTGGTCCACCTCTGCCTCGAGCAGCAGTGGCAGCGGGCGGGGTGGCTCGTGCTGTCCGCGGCAGCGGTCGCTGTGATCACCTGGGCGGCCGTCGCCCGTCCTGCCAGCGGGGACCTGCGCGTCGACATGGCGTTGCGCACCCGCAGTGTGCACGTCTCTGCCGGGCTCGGGGCGGCGGTGGCCTGGGCGTTGGTACCGGGGAAGTGGGAGTTCATCGGGATCCTCGTGTGGATCGCGATGGCACACACCAAACCGCAGCGGGCGAAGATCAACCAGTGACCGCTCCCAAGATCGTCGTCGACATCGACAACGGTGTTGCGCCGTGGCGTCAGGTCCGCGACCAACTGGTCAGGTTGATCAGCGGTGGGGTGCTGCCCGTCGGAGCGCGGTTGCCGACCATCCGGCAGCTCGCCGCCGACCTCGGGCTCGCCGCAGGCACGGTCGCGCGGGCGTACCGGGAGCTGGAGACCGAGGGCGTGCTCACGACAGGACGAAGGCAGGGCACCGTGGTGGCTGCCCTGCCTTCGCATGCACCGGACCCGCTCTCCGCCGCCGCGGCGGAGTTCGTCGCCGTCGCTCGGTCACTCGGCGCCAGCGAGGGGGAGGCGCTGGACGCCGTGCGTGCCCACTACGTGGCTGAGTAAGGCGACTCGATCTTGGGTGCGGGTCGCGGTTCGCTCACGTGGGAGTGGCGTTCCTCCTGCCGCTCCTCGTAGATGCGGTGTTCCTCGGCCATCTGGTCCGCGAGCTGCTGCTGCATCTGGCGATCCCGAATCCTGGCCAGGATCGCCATGGTGACGCCGTGAGCCAATGCCAGCAGCAACAGCACCACGCCCAGCTTCACGACCACGTTCTTGACCGGGTCACCGGTGTTGATGTCGATGACCGACACCAGCGCCAGCAGTCCGAGCACGACGAGGTGGAACAGCACCGCCGTCAGCTTCATCATGCCGCCGGCCTGTTCGTCGTCGTACGCCGCGCGCCTCAAGTACCCCTTGCCGCTGTGGTAGATCAGCTGGCCGTCAACGACGACCAGGACGATCCCCAGCACTAGGAACGTCACGTAGCTGTCACCCATGAGCTGTGGCTACCCGCGCACGCACGCGTACAAACCGTGGCACGATCAGTGCCCGTGACGGCGTTGCAAGGACAACAACTGGCCGGACCGCTGTGCGCGGCGGTGGCCAATTTGTGTGTTGCCCTGCAACCTCAGGTCTCCCAGCAGACCGCCGCCGGCTTCCAGGAAGTGTTGCGCCGCCTGCACGCGCCGCTGCAGGTCGCGGTGGCCGGGCGGATCAAGTCCGGTAAGTCGACGCTGGTCAACGCGTTGATCGGACGGCGGGTCGCGCCCACCGACGTCGGCGAGTGCACACGGCTCGTGACGCGCTATCAGTACGGAACGGTCGACCGCATCGAAGTGGTGTTGCGGGACGGACGACGGCAGGTGCTGCCGTTCGACGCCAACGGCATGATCCCCGCTTCGCTTGGCGTGGAAGGCGTTTCGCACATCGAGGCGTACCTGACGAACGCCGTGCTGCGCGACTTCACCGTCATCGACACCCCAGGGCTCGGGTCGCTGGACGCGGCTTCCGTCGCCCGCACCGAGGAACTGCTGGATCCGGTGTCCCGCAACGCAGTCGCGGGTGCCGAGGCAGTGCTCTACGTCGTGACGCAGGGCGTGCGCGCGGACGACCACTCGACGATCGCGGCCTTCACCGCCGCCACCGCTTCTCGTGAGGCCGGACCGGTCAACGCCATCGCCGCGTTGAACAAGGTCGACGCCGTGGCACCGGAAACCGTCGAAGGCTCGGACGGTGACGTCTGGCGAGCCGCGGAGATCCTGGCCGGGAAGCAGGCCGAGCTGCTGAAGCCGCGGGTGGCGGACGTGCTGCCGGTGATCAGCCTGCTCGCCGAGTCCGCGGAGACCGGTGAGTTCACCTCCGCCGACGCGGAGGCGTTGCGGCAGCTGGCCGCACTCGACGCGGACACCCGCACGATGATGCTGATGTCCGGCGACCTCTTCACGTCGTGGGACTGCGAGGTCGCGGCGGGCGTGCGGTCCCGGCTGCTGGAGAAGCTGGACCTGTACGGCATCGGTCGCGCCCTGGCTGCGCTCGACGCCGAACCCGGCCTGACCGCGGGCGCGTTGCGGCGGGTGCTGTTCGACGCCTCCGGGTTCGCTGCCGTTCGCGGGCGGCTCGACGCGGTGTTCCGGGCCCGTGCCGACGGCATCAAGGCGGCGGCCGCGCTGGCGTCCGTCACGTCGCTGGCCTCGGGCGATCCCGGCGAACGGCAGCGCGTGCACGACGCGATCGAGGTGCTGCTGGCCCGGCCGGAGGCACACCAGCTGCGGCTGCTGGAGGCGTTGACCCTGGTGTCGTCCGGTGCGGTGACGCTGGCACCGGACCTCACGGAGGAGGTGCTGCGCGTCGGCAGCACCCCGGACGTGCCAGGGCAGCTGGGGCTGACCGGCCGGCCGTTGCCGGAACTGGTCGCGTACGCGCTGGAACGTGCTGGTTGGTGGCGTTCGTTCGCCTCGTTCGGCGCGACTCCGGCACAGGCTCGAGTGGCGCACGTCGTCCACCGGGCGTATTTCCTCATTTGGCAGCAACTACGTGCTGGGGGGCACCGATGAGCGTGAGTGGAACCGATCCGACCGCCGTGGCGTCGGACGACGGTGTGGAGACCATTGCCGACGAGCTGCTCGACCAGGCGCTGGCCGAACGCCGCGCGCTGGTCCAGCTGTGCCTGTACGCGCTGGACCGCGCCAGTGCGGGTGTGGTCGAGCGCATCGAGGAAGGCCTGTCGACCATAGGGGTCGTGTCCGTCCGCGCCGACGGTGAACGGTTCGACCCGTCGCGGCACGAGGCAGGTGGCACGGTGCCCACGGATGATCTGTCGTTGCAGGGCCTGGTCGCCGAGACCGAGGTGCCCGGCTTCTGCGACCGCGGCCGCGTGCTGCGGGCCCCGATCGTGACGGTCTACACGGCCCGATGAGCAACCTCTCGCAGACCGTCCGCCAGACGCGCGAACGCCTCACCTCTCTCGTGCGCGAGCTCGACCCGTCGATGGCTGACTGGGTGGTGCGCCGGACGGCTCCGGAAGTCTCGTCCGTGGTCATCGTCGGCGAGACCAACCGCGGCAAGTCCTCGCTGGTCAACGCCCTGCTGGCCACGCCAGGCCTGTCGCCGGTCGACGCCGACGTGGCCACCTCGACCTACCTGGTGTTCCAGCACGGCGCTGACTGGGCGGCCCGCGCCTGCTACCCCGGCCTGCTCGCCCCGGTGACGTTCCCGCTGCCCGCCCTGATCAACTGGGTCTCCGCGGCCCACGAGCTGCCCGACGGCGAGCTCCCGCCGCGCTACGTCGAGGTCGACGCCCCGATCCCGTTGCTGGAACGCATGTCCGTTGTGGACACTCCGGGCGTCGGCGGCCTGGAGTCGGTGCACGGCGAACTGGCCCTCGAAGCCGTCACCTCGGCCACCGCCCTGGTCTTCGTCGTGGACGCCTCGTCCCCCTTCACACGCGGCGAGCTGGACTTCCTCAAGCGCGTCGGCGACCGCGTGGAAACGGTCGTCTTCGCCTTGACCAAGACCGACCAGTACCGCGGCTGGCGCCAGGTCCTCGACGCCGATCGCGCCCTGCTGGCCGAGCACGCTCCGCGCTTCGCCGACGCCGTCTTCCACCCCGTGTCGTCGCGCATGTTCGAGATGGCGGCGCAGGCCCCGAACCCGGACGCCGCCGCCATGCTCCGCGAGCGTTCCGGCGTCGCCGCGCTGCAGACCTTCCTGCAGGAACTGGTGGCCGGTCGCGCCGGCATGCTGGCCGAGGCGAACGCCCTGCGCGCCCTCTCGACCGTGCTGGACGAGCTGGTCGTGCGGCTGGAACACGAAAAGCGCGCTCTGTCCGTGGGCGAGGACGAGGCTGCTGTCCTGCGCGCCCGGCGCGAGGAACTGCAGACCGAACGCCGTTCCTCGACCAGAGGCTGGCAGGTCCGCCTCCGCGGCGAGATCCAGCGCGCCCGCGTCGAGAACTCCCACGAGATCTCCCGCCAGATGCGCGACCTGCAGACCTGGTACCGCCAGGCCATCGACTCGGCCGACCGCACCGCGCTGGCGTCGTTGCCGCAGCAGGTCGACACCGCTCTGCAGGTCGTCTCCGGCCGCATCTCCACGGCCCTGTCGGTGCGCCTGGCCCAGGTCACCGACGCCGTCCTCGCGACCATGTTCAGCGCCGAGGAGCTGACCCTGATCCGCGGCCAGTTCGCGCGCGGCGAGCAACCACCGGTCGTGCTGCGCCCCAAGGAGAAGCGCCCACCGACCGCCGAGGACAAGCTGCTGGTCTTCATGGGCGTCTCCGGCGGCCTCGGCGCGGGCAAGCTGGCCGTCATGCCGCTGGCCGGCCTCGGCATCGCCGTGCTGAACCCGATCGTCCTGCCGGTGACCATCGCGCTGGGCCTCGGCGCCGGCTGGTGGATGGCCCGCACCCGCACCCACACCGCCGAGAAGCAGCACGTCAAGCAGTGGCTCTCGGACGCCATCGCCGACGCGCGCTCCACCGTGGACCAGCTGGCCGCCGAGCAGCTGATCGAGGCGGAACAAGCCCTGTCGCTGGCGTTGGACGAGGCACTGGCCAAGCGGATCGAGGCCATCGAGGCCGAACTGCGCGAGGTCGACCGGGCGTTGCGGATGGAGGCCGGCGAACGGGGCCGCGAGCTGCAGTCGGTGACCAGGCAGCTGGCAGAGGTGGAGTCGGGCCGCGCCAAAGCCGAGGAACTGCTCGGCCGCATTCGGTCGGTTCGCGACCGGGCCTGAAAGACCATCAACGAGCGGTGTGCACACCGGTTACGGGTCATCTGTGAGATCGTGCAAACTTAATTGAGCAATGCTCATTTTGGCTGTTCAGGGCACTGTTGTCAGGGCAACTTAAATTTGTGTGTCCGGACATGCACTGGTACAAAACATTTGCGGCCGATGCTAGTTCACTGTTCCGTCATGAATTGGGAATGCCGGTTAATTCGGCACTGATTCGCTTTTGCGGTATGAAGCTGCAGCGAGACCAGGTGGTGGCGGCGACCCTGGTGGGCACCGTGGTCGTCGTGCTCGGGTTCGCGTCGGGCATCGGCCGCATCCCCCAAGCGCAGAGCACGGTCAGCCAGCCGGACCACCACGCCCAGGCGCCGATCCCGTCACCGACCGAGCAGCCGCATCAACCAGCAGCCCACGTGCCGCAACCGGTGGCGCACAACCCGGCCCCGATCCCGCACCAGCCCGCGGGGCCGCACGTGCCGGCGCCGACGCATCCGCACCCCACCACGCCTCCGGGGACGACGAAGCCGACCAAGCCGCCGACCACCCCGCCCACGACCGAGCCGTCGGAACCGTGTGACGTCGGTGCGATCACCAAACTGCTGCGCGAGCTGGGTTTGCTGGAGCTGCTCGACGACCTGCCGCTCGTGCACGAACTCCCGGAAGGCACGAAGAAGGCCGAGCGACTGTCCCTTGTGGAGCTTCCGCTGCTCGGTGATCCCGTCAAGCTGCTCGACGACCTGCTCGGCACGACGTGCTCGCTCGTGGTGGACGAGAAGACCAACCGCGTCACGGCACTGCTGGACACGCCATGACCGAGGCGGCGAAGTCGTGGTTCCTGTTCGCCAGGTCGTTCGACTACGTCGGCACGACACTCTTCGTCGGCGGCATGGCGTTCATCGCGTTGTTGTGGCCCGACGGCGCGGACACCGCACGGGCCAGGCGGTTGATCGCGTTCGGCTGGCTGTGCGGCTTCGTCGGCACTGTCGCGAGCCTCGCCTTCAACGCCGCCTGGGTCGCGGGACGGCCGCCGTCCGCCGCGTTCGGCTGGTCCGTGCTGGTGCCGCTGTTCGACGCCCCGTTCGGCCGGGTGTGGTTCGCCCGCACGATGTTGTGGCTGCTCGCACTGGTCGTGCTCGCCGACCTGGCCCGGCGCGGGGCACGGGCCGCGAGGTCGTGGTCGTGGCGGGTCGGCGCGGGTGCGGTCGCGCTCGGGGTGTTGCGCACCAACGGGATGACGGGTCACGCCCTCGACCTGCCCGGCTGGGGTCAGGCGGTCGTGTTCGTGCACCTGCTCGTGGTCTGCGTGTGGGTCGGCGGGTTGATGGTGCTCCTGCTCGCCGTGTTGCCGGCCCGCGACCGGGACGTCCTCATCGCCGTGCTGCCGCGCTACTCGCGCCTCGCCGTGGTCTCCGTCGCGGTGCTCACGGTGGCGGGCGCCGTGCTCGCGTGGCGGCTGGTCGGCTCGCTGAACTCGTTGCTGCACACCGGCTACGGCCAGCTCCTGCTGATCAAGCTCGCGCTCTTCGCCGTGCTGCTGCTCCTCGGACTCGCGAGCAAGACCTGGGTGGACCGGCGGCTGAGCGTCGCCCCGACCACCCGCGCGCTCGCGCTGTCGGTCACCGCCGAGGCGGTTCTCGCCGTCGTCGTGCTGGGCGTGGCCGCCTTCCTCGTCACGACCGGACCCGGTCGCTGACCCCGCAGAAGAAGGGAAGTCCACTGTGGACAAAGGAAACCGGTTCGCCGTGCTGGTCGCGGCACTCGGCATAGCCGGAACCGCGCTGTGTCTGAGCCTGGTCGGTCCGGGGCAGGCGGCTCCGGTCGGCGTCGATCTCGCCGCACAGCAGGGCGAGGCCGCGCCGGCGGCCCAGTCTTCGACCTCCGTCGAGATCATGGGCTACGCGTTCCAGCCGGCCACGTTGACGATCAACGCGGGCGACACCGTCGTGTGGACGAACCACGACACCGCACCGCACAACGTGGTCGTCACCAACGGGCCGGAGAAGTTCACCTCGCCCACGCTCCAGCAGGGGCAGACCTTCAGCTACACCTTCACCAAGGCGGGCACGTACTCGTACTACTGCTCGATCCACCCGGACATGAAGGCGTCGGTCACGGTCAACGGCAGCACGACCCCTCCCACGACCACGCCACCGACCACCACCCCGCCCACCACGACGACCCCGCCGACCGGCCATCCGACCACGCATCCCAGCCCGACGACGACCACACCGCCGAGCGGAACCCCCAGCTGCGTCAAGAAGGAAACGCTCGCGCCGTTCATCGCGCACCTGAAGGCGGCGCACCTGGAGACGTCGCCGTTGCAGCAGGCGCAGGACGCGTTGGCGTTCGACAACTACATCAAGGCGCACACCGTGCTGCTGGAACAGATGCTCGACCCGGCTCTCAACTCGTCGCTCGACCGTGACGTGCTGGCGCCGTTCATCGCGCACCTGAAGGCGGCACACCTGGAGACGTCGCCGTTGCAGCAAGTGCAGGACGCGTTGGCGTTCGACAACTACATCAAGGCCCACACCGTCCTGCTCGAGCAGATGCTCGACCCGGCGTTCAACCAGGCGATCTGCTGATGAAACGCGGCCTGGCCGGCGTTGTCCTGGCCGCGTTCGCCGTGCTGACCAGCGCTGGATTCTTCGGCGCCTTCAGCACGGCGGCCGCCGCCACGACGCACCAGATCCCGATCGCGCGCTACGCCTACGTGCCGGCCACCATGACCGTGCGGGTGGGCGACGTCGTCACGTGGACGAACCAGGACGAGGCGTCGCACGACGTCGCGGGCGGCACCTTCCGCTCGCCGATGCTGGCCCAGGGCCAGTCGTGGAGCTTCACGTTCACCCAACCGGGCACATTCGACTACATCTGCTCAGTGCACCCGGACATGCGGGCGCAGATCGTCGTCCTCGCCCAGGAGACGACCGCCGCTCCACCCCCACCAGTGCCGCAACCCGTCGTCCAGCAACCCGCTCCGACCACCCGAGCAGCAGCACCGGTGACCACGACCGCGACTACGAGCACCACCGCTGCGGCCGTCGCGGCACCACCGCCGGCGTCACCCGGTCTGCCCCCGATGCTGCTCCTCGCCGGGCTGGTGGCCGCGGTCACCACGCTGTGCCTGCTGATGATCGGCTCCCGTCCTGAGCGCAGGGAGGTTGGCGAGGGAACCGAACCGGCATAACGTGGGTCATACCGGTACATGAGCAGTAGGAGGTGTGTCCCGGTGTACATCGACGAGAACGGTGCGGCCGACGCCGAGCTGAAGGTGACCGTCGAGGACGAGGAGTACACCGCCGACGTCACCTTCGACCTCGACCAGGACGGCACGAACGACTCCGCCGTCGTCGAGACCGATGACGGTGGCCACCTCGCGTTCACCGACACGAACGGCGACGGCGACGCGGATCTGATGAGCACGTTCGACAAGGACGGCAATCTCCTCAGCCAGGCGCGGTTCGAGGAGAATTCCGGCGAGTGGGTTGCCGTCGACCCGAACGACTCAACGCAACAAAAGACGAATTCCGCGCCTGAGCAGACCATTGTCGTGGACACCGACGAAGGCGAGCGAAAGGTCGGCCAGGCGACCGAGGACACCGACAGCGACGGCAGGGCCGACACCGCCGTGGTGCGGGACGACGACGGGGACACCTGGCTGTTCACCGACAAGAACGGCGACGGACGGGCCGACGTGGCGACCGAGATCACCCGATCGGGCGAGGTCACGATGTCGGAACACCGAGGTGACGACTGGGTTGAGGTCGAGCACGGGCACATCGAGGCCGACGGCCGGTACGTGACCGACTCCAAGAGCGGCATTTTGGACGAGTCGGACGACTGGTTCGAGGAAGAACGGTTCGAGGGAGTCGTCCGAATCGATTCCACCACCGGGCAGTGGATCAGCCCGAACTGAAGCGCAGGTCACAGGCCCCGGTGTGGTGAGAACCGCACCGGGGCCTCTTGTGTTTTTCCCGCCTCAAGCGCGCCTTAACGCCGTCCGAGTGCTGAATCGATTCCAGAATCGGTTTTGTGAGAGAAGCCTCAGGCTGGGGGTGCGTTACCCGCCATTAACCGGGCTAACCTCGATCCATCCCCTTCCACGCACGCCCGGCCGCACCGGGCGTCTGGAGCTATTCCCGAGGACGACGAAGTCCCCACACCGGACGACCCACCGCGCGTCCTCGGGCAGCCGAGGCGTTCAGTCAGGAGACGAGACGAGATGACGGCAGTGACCATTCCCGGTCTCGAACACGCACCGACCAACCACGCGCGTTTGCTCGCATGGGTTCAGGAAGTCGCTGAGCTGACCTGCCCCGACGAGGTTGTTTGGGCGGACGGGTCCCAGGGCGAATGGGACCGTCTGACGCAGAAGCTCGTCGACGCCGGCACGTTCGTGCCCCTGAAGAAGAAGCAGAACTCGTTCTGGGCCGCCTCGGACCCCAGCGACGTCGCGCGCGTCGAGGAGCGGACGTACATCTGTTCGGTGCGCGAGGAGGACTCGGGCGCGACGAACAACTGGATGGACCCTTCCGAGATGAAGGCCATCATGACCGAGCTCTACCGGGGCTGCATGCGTGGCCGCACGATGTACGTGATCCCGTTCTGCATGGGCCCGCTCGACGCGGAGAAGCCGATGCTGGGCGTCGAGATCACGGACTCGGAGTACGTCGTCGTCTCCATGCACATCATGACCCGCATGGGCACGAAGGCCCTCGAGCTCTTCGGTGAGGACGCGGACTTCGTCCCCGCGCTGCACTCGCTCGGCGCCCCGCTGGAGGACGGCCAGCAGGACGTGCAGTGGCCGTGCAACGAGACCAAGTACATCTCGCACTTCCCGGAGACCCGCGAGATCTGGAGCTTCGGCTCCGGCTACGGCGGCAACGCCCTGCTCGGCAAGAAGTGCTACTCGCTGCGCATCGCGTCCGTGATGGCGCGCGACGAGGGCTGGCTCGCCGAGCACATGCTGATCCTCAAGCTCACCTCGCCGGAGAACAAGGCGTACTACATCGCCGCCGCGTTCCCGTCGGCCTGCGGCAAGACCAACCTCGCGATGCTCGAGCCGACCATCCCCGGCTGGAAGGTCGAGACCCTCGGCGACGACATCGCGTGGATGCGCTTCGGTGAGGACGGCCGCCTCTACGCGGTGAACCCGGAGAACGGCTTCTTCGGCGTCGCGCCCGGCACCGACTACCACACGAACCCGAACGCGATGCGCACCATCGCCAAGGGCAACTCGCTGTTCACCAACGTCGCCCTGACCGACGACGGCGACATCTGGTGGGAGGGCATCGGCGAGGCTCCGGCTCACCTCACCTCGTGGAAGCACCAGGACTGGACGCCGGACGGCGACGAGCTGGCGGCGCACCCGAACTCACGCTACTGCACGCCGATCGAGCAGTGCGACATCAAGGCGCCGGAGTGGGACGACCCCAAGGGCGTGCCGATCTCGGCGATCTTCTTCGGTGGCCGCCGCGCCACGACGATCCCGCTGGTCACCGAGTCGCGCGACTGGCAGCACGGCACCTACATGGGCGCCACGCTGTCGTCGGAGACCACGGCCGCCGCGGTCGGCAAGACCGGCGTCGTGCGTCGCGACCCGATGGCGATGCTGCCGTTCATCGGCTACAACGCCGGTGACTACTTCCAGCACTGGGTCGACCTCGGCAAGCGCGCCGACGCCGACAAGCTGCCGAAGATCTTCTACGTCAACTGGTTCCGCCGCGGCGACGACAAGCGCTTCCTGTGGCCCGGGTTCGGCGAGAACTCGCGCATCCTGAAGTGGGCCATCGAGCGCATCGAGGGCAAGGCCGCCGCCACCGAGACCCCCATCGGCTACGTGCCGACGGCAGCCGACCTGGACCTCGAGGGCCTGGACGCGCCGGTCGAGGACATCGAGGCCGCGCTCGAGTTCAACGCCGACGAGTGGCGCGCCGAGATCCCGCTGGTCGAGGAGTGGTTCGCGAAGATCGGTGAGAAGGTGCCGACCACGCTGCGCGACCAGCTGGAGGCCCTGAAGCAGCGCCTCGGCTGATCATTCTGAGGTGTTTGGTGACCCAGCGGTCAACGGCGACCGCTGGGTCATCTTTTGAGGTACTACTAGTGGTGTGATGCAGGACGAGGACTTCCTCGGCGGACTCCACTACGACGGCACCAGGCGCGATGTCGAGGTCGGCCCCACGAAGGGCATCGTGCGCTACTACCCGGTGCCGCCCGCCCCGCCGGCGCGCACGCCGTGGTGGCGCTTCACGCTCGTCTTCCTCGCCGGTTTAGCGATCGGTACCGCTGCCGGTGTGGTCCTGTGCAGCAATCTTCTCTGAATCAGTGCAGCTCACCGTCCTTTTGAGACGAAGTTGTCCACAGGTGTGGACGGCTCTGTGCACATGTTGTGGATAGCTGTGGACAGCCGGTGGACAGTTCTCCACAACTTTCCAAAACGGTCTTGACGCAGGAATGAACCTGCCCCTCTCCGGGAACGTCTTACTTGTGTGATGGCGGTCACGAAGATCGTCACCGGAGGAGAGGGAGGTGTGCCGTGGGGGTCGCCGCAGGAGTCGCGATGCTGGTGCTGTCCCTGGCCGCGGTGCTGATGGTCGTGGTCGCCGGCTCAGTTCGGGAGCGGGTTGTCCCGGATGCCGAGGAGCGTGTTGTTGAAGGTCTTGGTGGCCTCCGCGTAACAGATCGCGTAGGTCCAACCCTCTGACCAGCCCTGGGATCCGGGCATGCGCCACGCTGGGAACACGTCCGTGCGCTTGTCCGAACCCAGGTAGTCGTGCACGGCCTTGGTGCACTTGTCCTTGGCGACGGCGCTCATCTGCTCTTTGGACGGCGTGGGGTCGGTGTTCTTGCCCAGCGGCACGATTCCGGCGGGCACGGCCTCTGCCATGTGCGGGCCGTTGCAGGCCGTCGGCTTCACGTCGGGGTCCTTGGACGGCGAACCGCTCAGGCAGATCTGGAACGTGTTGAAGCTGGCACCCTTCAGCACGCCCTTCAGAGCACCCTTGCGCGGCAACGCTTTCCCGTCGGGCGTGAGTTCGACGGCGGTGCAGAGCCGCCAGCGCTCGCCCTTCTTCCACCCCGCCTCGTTCGGCCAGAACGTCCACACCTGCAGGCGGGTCGCACCGGCGTCCGGGCTGCCGAGGTAGTCGTTGATCGCGCCGTAGCACGGGGGTAGCGCGGCTTTGCGCAGCGTCTGCGTGTCCGGATAGGCCGACGGCAGCCCGGTCATCTCGCCGACCAGCATGACCTCGGCGTCGTGGCTCGCGGCGCAGTCGACCGCCTTGAGCTCGGAGGAGTTCATGCACTGCCCCACCTTGGGCAGCGTCGGCGCGTCTGCGGCGGCGGTGGACGGCATCGGGCCGGGTACGGCCTGACCTCCGACCTGGATGGCACAGGCGCTCAAAGTCACCGCGCTCAGGATCATTGCCACCGCCAGCCGCACACGAGTCACACCACAGAGACTAGGGCCTTGACCTGATCGGCGATGTCCCGACGCTGCTTTTCGAACGCCGCGTCTGTCAGAGCGGCCGGGTCGACCGGCTGGCCGAGCACCGGCGTGTGGAGGTGTCCGCCGAGGACATTCGTTGCGCCGTAACCGATTCGCACGCGGTTTGCCCGGTACATGCTCTCGTTGGAGAGGTAGTTCCCGCCGCCACCGACGGCCGCGACCCGACCAGGCGTCGGCTCGTCCGTGCGGCACTCCTGCTGGGAGCCGACGACGACCCACTCGCAGAAGCTCCGGTTCAGCACCACGGGGAACGGCCCGGTGCCCGCGTCGATCATCTTCTGGAACGGCAGCGAGGTCTCGATGAACTCGTTCACCGGCTGCGGCCAGCCGGCGGCGTTCGGGACGCTGCCGTACGAACCGACGTTGTTGTTGTCGGCGAATCCGCCCCGCCAGCGCGCCGCCCACCGCTCGATGTCGAACTTGCCGGGCCTGCCCTGGCTGATCGTCACGAACGCATCGGGCTTCTGCTCCAGCGCCGTTCCGTAGAACTGCTCGACGACGCCCTCGTCGAACCCGCCCCACAGCACCGGCAGCACAGCGGCCTGGAGCACGACCTTGCCCGTCGGCGTGGTGATCTCCCGGCCGTCGAGCTGCAACGCCGCCGCACCCGCCGGGTTGGCGCGCCGCACGTTGGTCCCGGTGAGCTGGAACGGGTCGAAGCCGGTCACCGCGATCTTGCGCACGCCGGGACGCGGAGCGAACGCCGAGTCGCTCAGTCCGCGCGAGGCCCAGTCGAACTGCTGGATGAGCTTCGCGCGGTCGTGTGTGGAGAGCGCGAACCGCGGCTGCCACTGGCGCAACGCGGTGGTGAGCTGCAAACGGGCCCAGTAGAGCGGACGGTCGTCGTAAGCGTCGTGTGCCAACGTTGTCGTGCTTTGCGCGCGGGCCACGGCGGCCTTCCACAGCGCGTTGCCTTCACGGGCCACGAACTGCTGTGCCTGCCTCGGCACGACCTGGCGGCAGAGTTTCGTGGTGAAGTCGGTGACGCGGCTGTCGAACCCGGCGAGCCGCACGAGCGCGGGACCGACGGCGGGACCACCCGCGACGAGCGTGTCGTCGAGCCGCTGCTCCTCGACGGTCAGCGGGACGGTGGTGTCGTAGCAGTTGGTGTCCTGGGCGTGGGCGATGCCCGGCACGACCGCGAGGCCTGCCGCGATGACGAGTCCGGCGATGATTTTCACGCCACTGATCTCAACGGAAAGGGCCACCCGCCGAAACCGACGGGTGGCCCATGTCGTTAACTGCTGCGTCTCAGTGGGCCGCGACGGGCTTGACCCGCGGGCTGTCCTCGTCGACGTGGTAGTCGGACGGATCGGTCTGGTCAGTGCCGTTGAAGACGCGCATCTTCTTGGCGATCAGCGTCACGACCACCGCGACCAGCAGGTTCATCGTCAGCGCGGGAATGCCGACGTAGATCGCCATCTTCGACCCCTCGAACGGGTTCCAGCCGAAGATCGACAGCTTCTCCAGTGCCAGCGCGGAACTGCCGAAGTGCTTGCGAGAACCGTCGGCGCTGGGGATCAGGTACAGCAGGTACATGCCGTAGGCCATGCCCGCGACCCAGCCCGAGACCAGTCCCCACACGTGGAACCAGCGGGTGTAGAGCGCGATGGCGACGGCGGGCAGCGTCTGCAGGATGATCACGCCGCCGATCAGCTGCAGGTCGATCGAGAACTGCGGGTCGATGAACACGATGAACGCGACCGCGCCGAACTTCACGACCAGCGAGGCGAGCTTGGCCTGCTTGGCCTCCTGCGCCGGGGTGGCGCGCTTGTGGATGTACTCCTTGTAGACGTTGCGCGTCCACAGGTTCGCTGCAGCGATCGACATGATCGCCGCGGGCACCAGCGCGCCGATGCCGATGGCCGCGAACGCGATGCCCGCGAACCACGACGGGAAGTTCGCGCCGAAGAGCTCCGGCACGATCGTGTTCGTGTCGGGCCGGCCCGTCGCCTGGTTGACGATCGGCTTGGTGCCCGCGCTGATCGCGACGTAGCCGAGCAGCGCCAGCAGGCCCAGGACCAGCGAGTACGCCGGCAACGCGACCATGTTGCGCTTGATCACGTTGCGGCCGCGGCTGGCCAGGATGCCGGTCAGCGAGTGCGGGTAGATGAAGAGCGCGAGGGCGGAGCCGAGTGCCAGCGTCGCGTACTGCAGCTGGTTGTTGGCGTTGAGCAGGATGCCGTCGCCCGGCGCCGGGGTCGCCTTGAACTTGGCGTCGGCGTCGTTGAAGATCTCGCCCCAGCCGCCGAACTTGGACGGCAGGTACACGATCGCCACCAGGATCACCAGGTAGATCAGGATGTCCTTGACGAACGCGATCAGTGCGGGCGCTCGCAGGCCGGACTGGTACGTGTAGACCGCGAGGATCACGAACGCGACGAACAGCGGGGCGTGCCCGAGGACGCCGCTGCCGTTCAGGCCCATGCTGCGCAGCACGGCTTCGAGGCCGACCAGCTGCAGGGCGATGTACGGCATGGTGGCGAAGATGCCGGTGACGGCGATCAGCAAGGCCAGCCAGTGCGAGCCGTAGCGGCCCTTCACGAAGTCCGCCGGCGTGACGTAGCCGTGCACGCGGCTCACCGACCACATGCGCACCAGCGGCAGGAACACGATCGGGTACAGGATCACCGTGTACGGCAACGCGAAAAAGCCAGTCGCTCCCGCGCCGAACATCAGCGCCGGCACCGCCACGAAGGTGTACGCGGTGTAGAGGTCGCCGCCGACCAGGAACCACGTGATCCAGCTGCCGAACTTGCGGCCGCCCAGCCCCCACTCGTCGAGGTGCTCGAGGGTCTCACCCTTCTGCCACCGCGCGGCCACGAAGCCCATGACCGTGACGAGCAGGAAGAGGACGCTGAAAACGATCAGCTCGGTCCACTGCATCAGTTCGCTCCCTCGTCCAGGTCGTCGACGCCCAGCTTGTCCGGCTTACCGGTGACGACCGGCTGGTCCTTGGTCTTGATGTAGACCAGGGCCACGCATAACACGCCGAGCGGCACGAACGCGAACTGGTACCAGTAGAAGAACGGCATCCCGAACAGCCGGGGCTGGTCGAAGTTGAACCACGGCGTGATGAGCATGAGCAGCGGAACTATCAGCAGCAGGTTCCAGTTGCTCCAGCGCAAGCCGGTCTTGGGATCCGACGGCATGGTGGGCCCTCCGTGTACGCGGTGTTGCGCGGATGTTAGGCCTGATGACACGTGCCGTCAGCTCCGAGATCGGAATCGTTGCACGCCGCTTAACACTCCCTTAGGACTGCTGCGGCGCCAACCCTGCCTGGGCCTGCGCCAGCTGCTCGACGAGGTCCGCCTCGGCGAGGTCGAAGTACGCCCGCAGCTTGCCGATCGCTCCGCCGACGTCACCGGAGTTCAGCAGCTCGACGATCTCCCGGTTGAGCGGCAGGTACGACATGTGCAGCCGCTCGGGGTCGCTGACCACCCGGAACGCGAGCATGAGCTCGGCGAACAGCCGGTCGGACTCCTCGCTCAGCCGATGGCTCCCGGCCAGCCCGACGATCCCGCGGTGGAATCGGATGTTGGCCGCGCCGACCTTCGCCCAGTCCTTCCTGGTCCCGTGCGCGGTCGCCTCCTCGATCGGCATCCGAACCGCGTTGCGCCGGACGTCGTCGACGTCGGGCCACTTCGCCAGCGCACCGCACTCGATCACCCGGCGCGCGGCGTAGAGGTCGCGCACGTCGTCGCCGGTCGGGCTGCGGACGAACACCCCGCGGCTGTGCTCGTGCACCAGCAACCGGTCGCGGGTGAGCAGCCGGAACGCTTCGCGCAACGTGTTGCGACTGACCCCGAGCGCGCCGCCGATGGCTTCTTCGCTGAGGCGCAGACCCGGCGCGAGCTCACCGTCGAGCACCCGTTCGCGCAGCATGTCCGCGACCTTCTGCGCGGTGCTCGCGCGCTCCAACTCGGCCTTGCCCTGCGCCAGCGTCGACACCCACGTCTCGGTCACCTGCCAAGTCTATTTGCAGGATCGTTCTATTGCAGTATCGTCAAATCGTTCAACAATCCTACGATCCAACAAGGCTGGTGCGCGGAGGAGGACGGCATGGACCTGAACGCAGACCTCGGCGAGGGCTTCGGCCACTGGACCCTGGGCGACGACCGTGCCCTGATGTCCATCGTGACCAGCGCAAACGTCGCGTGCGGGTATCACGCGGGCGACGCCGACACGATGCGCGAAGCGTGCACCCTCGCCGCCGAAGCAGGCGTAGCCGTCGGAGCCCACGTCGGCTACCGCGACCTGGCAGGCTTCGGCCGCCGGTTCATCGACGTCGCCCCGGACACGCTGACCAACGAAGTCCTGGCCCAACTAGGCGCGCTATCGGCCTTCGCGCGTGCCGCCGGCACACGGGTGTCCTACGTGAAGCCGCACGGCGCCCTCTACAACGCCCTGGTCCGCCACGAGGCCCAAGCCGACGCCGTGGTCGACGGAGTCCGCTTGTTCGACCCAACGCTCGCCGTGCTGGGTCCGCCAGGCGCCGTGTGGCTGAAGCGCGCCTCGGTGGCCGGCCTGCGCGTGTGGCACGAGGCGTTCGCCGACCGCGCCTACACGTCAGCGGGCACTCTGGTCCCGCGCGGCGAACCAGGCGCGGTGTTGCGCGACCCGGCGGAGATCGCCGCCCGTTGCGTGCAGCTGGCGACCGAGGGCTGGGTCCGCAGCGTCAGCGGACGGCCGGTGCGCATCGCGGCCGACTCGATCTGCGTGCACGGGGACACCCCGAACGCCGTGGAGATCGCTCGCACGGTCCGGGCGGCGTTGGAGTCGGCAGGCGTCGCGGTCGGACGGGTGGAGTCGCCGCTCCGCCACACCCGTCAGGCGGTCTGACGCACCAGGGCCGCAGCCCCCACCAGCCCGGCCTCCCCGCCCAGCTTCGCCGCCCGAACCTCCAGCCCGTCCAGGTACGACAACCCGGCATGGGTCTTCAACGCCCGCCGCACCGGCTCGAACAGCAGCTCCCCGGCCTGAGCCACCCCACCCCCGATGACCGCGAGCTCCAGGTCGCACACCGCAGCAGCCCCGGCAATCGCCATCCCGACAGCCTGACCAGCCCGGTCGAACGCCTCCAGCGGAATCTCGTCGCCGGCCAGCGCCGCAGCAGCCAGCACAGCCGCATCCGCGTCGTCCGGAGCCTGCCACCCGGCCCGACGAGCCCACGCCACCATCCGAGGCCCGGCAGCCACCGTCTCGACGCACCCGCGCCCGCCGCACGTGCACGGCGCGCCATCGGGTTCCACGACGATGTGACCGATGTGCCCGGCGTTCCCGGTCCGCCCGCCGAACGGCCGCCCGTCCAGCACCAGCCCGCCGCCGACCCCGGTGGACACGACCAGCCCGACCATGAACGTGCTGCCCTGCCCGGCCCCGCGCCAGTGCTCGCCCAGCGCCATGCACACGCCGTCACCGGCCAGCTCGACCCGCACCCCCGGGAACAGCGACGACACCGCCGACCGCAGCGGGAACGCCTGCCAGGAGGGCACGTTGATCGGCGAAACGGTGCCGAGAACCGTGTCCACCGGCCCGGCAGAAGCGATTCCGACGCCGGCGACAGCGTCACCGCGGACCACCGACGACACCACGGACACGACCGCGTCCCACGGATCGACGGCGGGAGTGGGCACCCGCGACGACCGCACCACAGAGCCAGAGGGGTCCACCAGCGCGGCAGCGATCTTGGTGCCGCCGAAGTCCAGTGCCAGCACCAGATCAGTCACGGTGATCCATGTTAACCGTGGTTGATCGCGTCGAGCGCCTCCGCCGCCTGCCACCTGGTGTCGCGGTACGCCTCGTCGTCGGTGCTGATCGACTCCAGCACCGGGACGGCGGCCGAAGCGGCGGGCCCGATCTTCTTGAGCGCGTGCATCAGGTGGTACTTGGCTGACTCGTGCCGCATCCAGTGGTCCGTCTGCTGCGCGGGCAGCGGGAACGACTCCAGTGCGGCGACCAGCGCGGGCACGGCGAGTGCGCCGTGTTCCGCCACCGCCTCCGCCGCGATGATCCACGGCACGCCGGGCACGCCGCCGGTCCGCAGGTCCTCGATCAGCGACTCCGCGGTCGTGTCGTCGGTCAGGCGCGCCAGCAGCCGGCCAGCCAGTCCGTCGTCGTCCCGGAACAACCGGCCGCAGACCTTGATGACCTCGCTCGAACCGGCCTCGACCAGCGCGAGCAATGCTTCCTCCCGCTGCGGCGCCGCGCACTCGAGCGCGAACCGCACCAACTCCGCAGACATCGGCCGGATCCTAGGGATCTTGTCGGCTCACCCGGAAGTGATTTCGAGGCGGATCGCGGAGGTGGTCCGCACCAGCTCACCGGCGGCCACCCGGACGACCGCCGACCACGACCCGGCCGACACCCACGAAGGCGCCGAGACCGTGAAGTCGAGCGCCAACCGCCCGTGAGCAGGCAACACGCCGCCGACGCAGAACGGCCCGACCAACTCCCACGACTCGCGCGGCGACAACACCCGAGCCTGCACCGGCAGATCCCCGCCCAGCGCAGACGCCAGCACCACCCGCAGCACCGCAGAGGAGCCAGCGGAAACCGACACGACCGCAGGCGCTGAAGCCACCCACAGCACCTCGACGGGATCCTCGAAGTCCCACTCCGGCACGGTCAGCAGCACCACGTCGTAGACCTCGAACGGCAGCCCCTCCAGCACCGCCCGCACCGGATAACAGCCGGGCGTCCGCGGCCCCTGCACCCGCACCTCGGCCGCCACGTACCCGCCGGCGGGCAGCGACACCGGCAACGACTCCCACGAGGCCGACCACCCCTCCGGCAGCACCAGCCGGACGACGCCGTCGAACGCCGGGCCGTCCGACACCGCGACCACCCGCAGCCGCGTCGGGCTGAGCACCTCCAGCCGCACGTTCGCCGCCAGCCCGCCCAACGGCGCGGGCTCGTGCAGCCAGTACCGCGCGAACACCGGCGTGACGGCAGGCTCGGTCGGCCCGAGCGGCGGCCCGGCGGCCGACAGCCGAGAAGCCACGGCAGGTAGTGAGCCGCACGAGGGCGAACGCGACCCCAGCACGCCCACCAGCTGCGACGGCCCCAGGTGGTCGACCTCGTGCCACAACGTGAACGTCGACGACCCGACCATCCTCTCGCCGACCTCGCTGTGCCAGACGGTCACCGGGCCGGTCAGCCGAGGAGCCTCCAACGCCGGTCCGTCGACAGCGACCAGGGAAGCGATCGGGTCGTACGTCAGGACGTAGTGAGTGGAGGCGATCTCGTTGCCGTAGCCGCGCTTCCACCCGTGATCCACGTCGTCGTCGACCAACGAGTAGGTCCGCCACCCGACAGCCGGCACATCGCGCGCCAGGAACGTCACCGTGTTCCCGTCGACCAACGTCGGCAAAGCCTCGCCGTCGTACGCAACATGCACGTTGCGCGCCAAAGGCAGATGCACGGACACGACATCAGTGCACGGCACGCTCGACGCGTTCCAGACGACAACAGAAGAGTCCACAGTGGACGTCAACGCCGCCAGTGACCGATCGATGACGTCCGACTGCAGGTCGAAGGCCTCCCGAGGATGAGCCACCGCAGCACGGGCAAGTGCAGCAGCCGGATATGCCGCCCCGGTCAGCCGAGCGGCGTGCGAGGCCAACACCGCCGCAGGTGAGTCGTCGAGCGGAGCAGGCGGCACCGGCACGGACCCGCGCACGTAGTAGTCGCGCGGCAACGAGCAGATGATCCGCGGCCATGTGTAGCGCGCGCTCCAGTCGTGGTGGATCGCCGTCATCCACGGCGAAGGCAACGACCGCGGCGGCCCGACCGGCAGCAGCACGTGCGGCGAGTGTGCAGCAGACCGAAGCGCCAGGAACGACGAGTAGACCTCCCGCTCGGCCTCACCCAGTGAAGAGGCGGCCAACGCCACCCCAGCAGGCAGCGAAGCGAGCAACGGCGCCACACCCACCACATTGGACTCGGACCCGACGACCTCCACCCGTCCCTCGGAGATCAGCCGCAGCAGCAACGACCGGTGCTGCGGAAACGTGTCCCAGTACGGCTGCAGCAACTCGACCGAAGTCACCGCGAACCGGTACGCGGGATCGGTCAGCGCCAGGTCCAGATGCGCCCGCAACACGTCGAACGGCGCATCCCCCGCGACGTGCCCGACGAGGTGCACCGTCCACCCCGGAGTGCCCACGACCAGCGAGAACGAGCAGGATTCCTCGCCAAGAGCAGACCTCACCACGGCCTGAGCAGGCACGACGGCACCGGGGGAGTGCTCAGAAACGTCGACCGCGACCTCGTAGCCGAACGGACCCGCCGCCGCCGATCCGCCGTGCCGCGCCGAGTGCAGACCGGGCCCGGAGACGTGCGCGTGCACCGGTCCGGCCAACGTAGGCGAGGTCACCCGCACCACCTGCAGCAGTGCGGTCCGAGGCCCGACGAAGAGCTCGGTGGACTCGGCGGAGATCACCGAACGATCGCACCATCGTTCACGAGCAGGGGAAATACCCCGATGGTGGCCTTATCTCTTGAGCATCCGCGTAATACCGGCAGCCACGGTGGTGGCCAGGATCCAGCCCGTCACGATCAACCCCGACGCGATGTACTGCGACGCCCCGGGCGTCTGCCAGCGGTTCTTGTTGCCGAAGTCGACGATCGGCACGACCAGGTCGATCGTGTACAGCCACGCGTTCCACGGCAGGCGGTCATCGGCGTTGATCACCTCCAGCGGCCCCTTGAACTGGAACCACATGCTGCCCACCGCCCACGCCGTGATCAGCCATCCCAACGCGCGGGCGGGCCGGTAGCCGTAACCGACCATCGAACGCTGCAGGAAGCTCCACACCAGCACCAACGGACCGAAGAACCGCATGCCCTCGGCGACCGCGCGGTACCGCAACCGCTGCTTCTCGATCAGCACGGTCGAGGCGTGCTCCTCGTTGCCGGCGGCGGACAGCATCTCGGCGAACTGGTCGTACGGCCGCGGCCGGTAGCTGCGCCGCATCGCGTGCCGCAGCCAGCGCAGGCGTTGCTGGACCTGGGCGTCGTCGCGCAGGTCGATCGGGTAGGCGAGCGAGTCGTAGCGGAAGTCGTCGAGGTCGATGAACCCCGTGGCGTTCCAGAAGTTCTCGTTGTCGTCCAACGACGTGCAGCGCGCCTGCCGCAGCGTCACCAGGCCCTTCGGCGGCGACACCACGTTGAGCATCAGCTCCTGGACCTGCATGCCCATGGCGTTCAACGCGTGGCTGTCGAGCTTGTAGCCGAGCACCGCGCCGTTGAAGTTGGCCATGCGGCCGATGGTCGCGCGCCGGCACCGCACGCCGCCGTGCGCGACGAACTCCTTCTCGCCACGCGCGCAGATGAGGTCGCGGCCGATCGTGGCGCCGCCGATGTCGAGCGACGGCTTCTCGCGCGGCTGGTGCCGGTACTTGCCCGGCTTGATCAGGCGGCTGCCGCGCAGGTCGAGGTTCGCGCCGACGGTGATGCCGCGCAGCTCCAGCCCGCCGGCGATCTCCGACTCGCGCACCACGAAGTTGCTGCCGATCTGCGAGCGGTTGGTCAGCAGGGCGTCCGCGGCCGGATTGTCCACAGTGGCCCGTTCGATGGTGATGCTGCCGCGCACGTGCGTGTCGACCATGCGCAGCTGGCCCTTGATCTGCACGCCGCGTCCGACGATGTCGCCGCCGATCTCCGCGCCGTCGACGTGCAACGCCCGGCCCGATCCGGTCGGATCGTTGCCCACCGACGGCGGCGACACGGCGTCCAGCACGGCGTCTGCCAGCGACAACGTGCCGCCGACGCGGGCGTTCACCGCACGAACCGTGCCCGCGCTGGTGAAGCCGCGGTCCAGCTCCAGGTCGCCGGAGACGTCGACGCGGTCGAGGATCAGCGTCGCGGACGGGTCGGCGTGCGGGTCGGTCGTGTCGACGAACTCAGATCCGCGCGAGAGCATCGCGCGGCTCAACGACAACGTCGAGCTGATCCGCGCGTTGGCCAGGAACACCACGCCGTGCGAGGTGAACGCGCCGAGCAGGTTGCCGCCGACCTGCATGCCGTTGCCGTTCAACGTGAGGCCGTTGGCGTTCTCCAGCACCGCGCTGCCGAGGTTGACGTTGCCGCCGATGCGGGCACCCGCGAGCCGCATCTCGCCCTCGGTGTGGATGCCGAACCCGAGCAACGCGCCGGCGACGGTCAGCCGGTCGCCGTGCACGCACAACCCGCCGGGGACGCTGAACCTGCTGTCCCGCAACAGGAGTGAGCCCGCGATCTCGGCGTCGGTCAGGTCGACCAGGTCGGAGATGCGGCAGCCCAGCAGCGAGACGTCGTTGCTGCTGCTGAGGTTGCGCGCTTCCAGCCCCGGCAGGTCGCAGTCGTGGAACGAGATGCCGGCGAGGTTCGCCTGCCGCAGGTCCGGCGCCGACTCGAACTGGCAGCGCTCGAACTCGAGCACGTAGGGCACCTCGACCGCGCGCAGGTCGAGCACGTCGGTGACCACGCGGTCCACCACGCGGATGACGGGTGGGGTGCTCGGCTTGCGCCGCGGCAACCGCCACCCGCCACCACTTGAGTTGTCGTTCTCCCCCAACAGCCCCCGCAGCACGTCCGCCGCGGCGACCTTCCCCCTGGCCACCTGGGCTACTCCGGGTCTTTCGGCCCGTGGTGCGTCGGGTCGAGCACGCGGGCCAGGAACGACTGGGTGCGTTCCTCCTGCGGGTTGCCGATCACGTCGGCAGCCGGGCCCTCCTCGACGATGTAGCCGCCGTCCATGAAGATCACCTTGTCGGCGACCTCGCGGGCGAACTGCATCTCGTGCGTCACGACCAGCATTGTCATGCCCTCGTCGGCCAGTTGACGCATCACGCCGAGCACGTCACCGACGAGCTCCGGGTCGAGCGCCGAGGTCGGCTCGTCGAACAGCATCACCTCGGGGTCCATCGACAGCGCGCGGGCGATCGCCGCACGCTGCTGCTGACCACCGGAGAGCTGCGCCGGCATCGAGGCGACCTTGTCGCGCAGGCCCACGCGGTCGAGGTTGCGCAGCGCGACCTCGCGGGCCTCGCTCTCCGAGCGCCTGAGCACCTTGCGCTGCGCGACCATGAGGTTGTTCAGCACGTTGAGGTGCGAGAACAGGTTGAAGCCCTGGAAGACCATGCCGATCTTCGTCCGAGCCCGGTCGATGTCGACGTCGGGATCGGTCAGCTCGGTGCCGTTGACGACGATCTTGCCGCCGTTCGGCTCCTCCAGCACGTTCACGCACCGCAGCAACGTCGACTTGCCGGAGCCGGACGGCCCGATGATGCAGACCACGTCTCCGCGGTTGACGGTCAGGTCGATGTTCTTGAGAACTTCCAGCGGGCCGAACGACTTCTTCAGCCCGGTGATCTCGACGCAGATGTCGCTCATACGACGGACACCTTCTTCCCGCCCGTGCGCTTCTCCAGGTACCGCGACAGGTATCCGAGCGGCAGTGTGATGATCAGATAACAGAGGCCGGCGATGAGGATCGGCGTGAGCGAGGGGCTGCGGCTCAGCGTCTCGCGGCCGAACTTGGTGAGCTCGTACTGCTCGCGGAACAGGCCGAGGATGTAGATGAGCGAGGAGTCCTTGGTCAGCAGGATCAGCTCGTTCGTGAGCGGCGGCAGGATGATCCGGAACGCCTGCGGGATCACGATCGTGATCATGGCGCGGCCCTGCGACATGCCGAGCGATCGCGCGGCCTCGACCTGCCCCTTCGGCACGGCCTGGATGCCGGCGCGGATGGTCTCGGCCATGTAGGCGGCGCCGACTCCACCGAGCGCCAGCATGACCGTGGTCAGCGGCGGGAACTGCAGCTGGAACGCGATCGGCACGCCGTAGTAGATGCCGATGAAGACCAGCAGCGCGGGCACACCGCGGAAGAACTCGATGTAGACGGTCGCGATCCAGCGGTACGGGCCGACCGACGACAGCTTCATCAGCGCGAGCACGAGGCCGAGCGCGAGGCCGAACCCGAAGCCGAGCGCGGTGTAGATGATGGTGTTCTTCAACGCGACCGTGATCACGTTGGGGAACATCGAGGCCGCGATCTCCGTGTTGAAGAACGCTCGCCTGATCTGGCCCCAGTCCGCGAGGAAGGCGACCAGGAGGATCACGACGATGAGCACGCCGTATTGCGCGAAGCGGATGTACTGCGCGCGCTGGCGCTTCGACATAGCCATTGCGGCTCCTAGCAAAAGTGGTTCGGACAAGCGGCGGGGCCGGCGCTAGCTGCACCGGCCCCGGAGAAGCGACTACTTGGACGTCGGCTTCTTGCCGAACCACTTCTCGTAGATCTTGTCGTACTCGCCGTTGTCCTTGGCCTTCTTGAGCACGTCGTTGATCTTCGTCAGCAGGGCGGTGTTGCCCTTCTTGACGCCGATGCCGTACTTCTCGTTGGTGGGGAACTCCGTGGTGACCTCGGTGTCCGGGAACTCCTTGGCGTAGTCGTAGAGCACGCCGTTGTCGTTGATCACCGCGTCGACGGCGCCGGTGCGGACGGCCGTCTCGGACAGCGGCAGGTCCTCGAACTGCACGACGGTGTAGCCGTTGGCGGCCGCGTTGTCGTTCGCGTACTTCTCACCCGTGGTGTCCTGCTGGACGCCGAGCTTCTTGCCCTTGAGGTCCGCGAGGGACTTGAGGCCGGAGCCCTTCTTGACCAGCAGCGCCTGCTCGGCGTTGAAGTACGGGTCGGAGAAGTCGATCGCCTGCTTGCGCTCGTCGGTGATCGTCATACCGGCCGCGGCCAGGTCGCACTGGTTCGCGTTGAACGACGTGCCGGACGTGATCGTCTCGAACGGCGTGTCGAAGATCTGCTGCGTGACCCCGAGGTCCTTGGCGATCAGGTCGACCAGGTCGACGTCGAAGCCGACCGTCTTGTCGCCCTCGCTGAACTGGAAGGGCTTGTACGACAGGTGCGTGCAGGTGACGAGCTTGCCGCTCTGCACCAGCTGCACGCCCGAGTTGCCAGAACCCTGGTTCACGGGAGTCGCGCAGCCTGAAGCTGCCATCACGGCCAGCCCCAATGCCGGGATCATGGCCATCAACTGCCTGGTTCGACCAGCCACTGCGTCACTCCTCGTAACTGTTGCGGACGAGTGAACGGGATCCTGCCACTCGGGTGACGTGGTGGACAGCACGTGCGTGTTACAGGCCACTTCAACGCAACAATTTTGTGTGAATTCGGGCCTCCGGACGCAAATCATTGCGCGAATTGGCCTAGATCACACAACGTCTGCACGTATTGCACCCGAATGGTGACGATTCGCAGCGAGTCTTGATCAGAATTTGATCACGGAACGGGCCGTTCACCGGGAACGATCGGTCAACAGGCCCGCCACCAGCGCCGTCCAGCCGGTCTGGTGGGTCGCGCCGAGACCCTCGCCCGTGTCGCCGTCGAAGTACTCGCTGAACGTGACGTGCTTGCGCCAAAGCGGTGACTCCGACGCCTCGATGCGCTTGCCGTCCGACGGTCTGCGTCCGTCGTGGTCGGGCAGGAACAACCCGATCAGCCGATCGCTCAGCTCGTCTGCCACCTGGCCTGCGGTGAGCCGGCGGCCGGAGTGCGTCGGCATCTCGACCTGGAACGCGCCGTCGTGGAACGCGCAGACCGTCCTGAGCGCCTCGACCAGGAGCGCGTTGGTGGGCAGCCAGATCGGGCCGCGCCAGTTCGAGTTGCCGCCGAACATCGGCGTGTTGGACTCGCCCGGCTCGTAGCCCATCCGGTGGTCCTGGCCGGCGACCTTGACCTCGAGGCCCTCGCGGTGAGCCGCGCTGAGGCTGCGGATGCCGTGCGGCGACAGGAACTCGTGCTCGTCGAGCATCCGGTGCAGCACGCGCCGCAGCTTGTGCTCGTCCAGCAACGACACGAACGCGCCGCGCTCGTAGTGGAACGTGATGAACTGCCGCAGCTCCGGCCGGCGCTTGAGCAGGTGCTCCAACCGGCTGGTGAACCCGTGCAGCTCTTCGAGCACCCACGGTTCGAGCACGGCACTCGCGAGCAGCGGGATCAACCCGACCATCGACCGCACGCGCACCGGCTCGGACTCGACGCTGCCGTCCGGGTGTCGGCGCGAGACCCGGTCGTAGCAGAACCCGTCCTCGTCGTGCCAGATGCCGCTGCCCGACGACCCGAAGTGCGTGAACGCCTCCGCGATCGACAGGAAGTGCTCGACGAACTTCGTCGCAACGTCCTCATAGGACTCGTCATCGCGCGCCAGCTCCAGCGCGATCTGCATGAGGTGCAGGCTGTAGGCGGCCATCCACGAGGTCGCGTCCGACTGCTCGAGCCGCCACTCGCCCAGCATCGGCTCCGACCGGTTGACCGGCCCGATGTTGTCCATGCCGAGGAACCCGCCCTCGAACAGGTAGCTGCCGTCCGCGTCCTTGCGGTTCACCCACCACGAGAAGTTGAGCAGCAGCTTGTGGAAGATCTTGGCGAGGAACTGCCGGTCCTTGCTGCCGTCCGCCCGGTACACCTGCAACGCGGCCCACGCGTGCACCGGCGGGTTGACGTCGCCGAACTCCCACTCGTACGCGGGAATCTGGCCGTTCGGGTGCATCATCCACTCACGGCAGAACAGCAGCAGCTGCTCCTTCGCGAACGCCGGGTCGACCAACGTGAACGGAATCGTGTGGAACGCGAGGTCCCACGCCGCGAACCACGGGTACTCCCACTCGTCCGGCATGGAGATCACGTCGGCGACGTCGAGGTGCCGCCAGTGCACGTTGCGCGCCTCGGGCGTACGTCTCGAACTGGGAGCTTCGGGCTTGGTCGGGTCGCCGTCGAGCCAGTCGCGCGTCCGGAACCGGTAGTGCTGCTTGGTCCACATCAACCCGGCCAGCGCGCGCCGCAGCACGTGCTTCTCCTCCGCGTTCGTGCCGGGCGCGATGGCGTCGTGAAACTCGTCGGCCTCGAGCTTTCTCGCTTGGAGCGTCTCTTCGAAGCTCGGCCCAAAAGGGTCCAGATGCCCGTCGCCGCCAATCAGCCGCAGCCGAACCGTCACCGTCTCGCCCGGCTCCACGGGGTCGAACGAGTACCAGGCCGCGAACTTCGTCCCGGCCGCCCCGGCGTCGTCCGGCCCGACCACCTGACACGTGCTGGTGCTCCCGTGCACGACGTAGTTGCAGATGCCGTCCTTGGTCCACGGACTCGGATTCCGCTCAGCCCCGAAGAGCGACATCTCGTTGCTCTCGTTGTCCGTCATGAGCATCGACGGCGAGTCGTCCAGGTGCAGCGTGTACCGGCCGAGGTTGCCGTGGTCAGCGGTGACCTTGCGCCCGGCCGTCGTGCTCGCGACGAGCTGGCACGGCCGCTGGTCCCGCCCCCAGGCCCACGTGTTGCGAAACCAGAGCTGCGGCAACAGATGCAGCGGCGCGTCCTCGGGCCCGTGGTTGGTCGCCTTGATCTCGATGCAGATGTCGTCAGTGTCAGCCTTCGCGTAGGTGACCTGGACGTCGAAGAACCGGTTCTCGTCCAACACCCCGGTGTCGGCGAGCTCAGGCTCCCGGTTCTCCCGGCCGGCGTTCCGCGCCATCTCCCTGAGCTGCCCGTACGGGAACTCCTTCTGCGGATACCGGTAGACCACCTGCATCCACGAGTGCGTGGGCGTCCCGTCCGTCACCCACCAGTGCTCCTTGACGTCCTCACCGTGGTTGCCCTCGTCGTTGGTGAGGCCGAAGTACCGCTCCTTGAGGATCGGATCCTTGCCGTTCCACAGGGCGACAGCGAGGTTGAGGAACCCGTGCACATCGCAAATCCCCGCGATGCCGTCCTCACCCCACCGGTAAGCGCGCGCACGAGCGTGATCGAAGGGAAACGACGCCCACGCGTCGCCCTCCGGTGAGTAGTCCTCTCTCACGGTGCCCCACTGGCGACCCGAGAGGTACGGCCCCCACAGCCGCCACGGCGAAGTCGGTGTCTCCGACTCCGCGAGACGCGCCCGTTCCGCATGTTCGCCCATCGCCCCAGTGTGAGACACCAGGTCAGACGGCTGGTCGGGCCCACGTCTTGTCTGAGTTATTCCTCACTAAAAGCTCGGCTGAGCGTGACCTGAACGGCCCATTTTCGATCGCACCCGAATGACGCCAGCATGCTGGGATGGCGCGCGACAACAACGGCGGACCACCGAGCAACGCACAATCGCGCTCGCCCAGAAGGTCACGCGTCGGTGTGGCGCGCGACGACAGCGAGGACGACGTCTTCGAGTGGGCGGTGAAGGCCGCGTCAGAGGAGCATGCCCCCGACGAGGGCGAGATTCGCGTGCTGCGGGTGGCCAAACCGCTGATCATGGCGTCCGCGTCGGCCCAGCACGACAACTACGTCGCCGCCCGCCGGTCCGCCACCAAGGCCGCCACCGTCGAGTGGGCTGCTCGCCGGGCCGTGTTCTGGCGGTGGGGTTTCGTCGTGGTGATACCCGCGTTGTCCTGGGCGGCCGTGGGCGTGATCTGGGAGCGGAGTCCTGTGCTCGCCGGTGACTGGCGCCTCGTACCGCTGGTGCTCGGCATCTCGCTCGCCGCGATGGCGTTGGCGTCCGCAGGTTACGGCGGAAAGGTGATCGCGCGCTGGTGGGCTCTCGTCAGCTGCGCCGCCGGTACCTACTACTTCATGGAGGCCGGCCTGGATGGGCCCGAGTCCGTCAAGAAGCAGATCTTCGCCCTGGCGATCGCCCTGGGCCTGGCCCACGAAATGCGGCCGGCGCTGCGGACCGTCCTGCCGTCCAGGAGAGCCATGGCCAAACTCGCCGCGGTCGAGCCGGCTCTGGCCGGGTGGCGAGCGGCGGTGCTCAACGAGGGCGTGCTGCCCGTCATGCGTGCCGAGCGGAGCAGCAGGCAGGTCGTGCTCGGCAACGAGTTGGCGTTCACCGATGCGCACCGCCTGCTCAAGGGCGGTTCGATGATCGGCCATCAACCCGTGCAGGCGGGCTGGGAGCTGGCCGCGCTCGTCGACACCCTCGACGCCGGGAGCCTCGCCCTCGCCGGACCCCGCGGAGCGGGCAAGACCAGCGTGCTGCGAGCGTTCTGCCAGGGCGCCTACCGGAAAGCGAACCAACCGGCGGACCTCACGATCCTGGTAGCGGCGCCGGTCGACTACGTGCCGAGGGAGTTCGTGCTGCACCTGTATGCGCGTGCCTGCCAGGCGGTGTTGACGCACCTGCGCGATGTCGACGAGTACACGGTGGAGCGAGCCGGGCGGCGCGACTGGTGGTGGACGTCGCCGACCGATTCGATGCTGCTCGCCAGGTCAGCTCAACAAGGGCTGCGCGACATCGCCTACGTGCAGACCCACAGCGGCGAGTCGAGCGGGAAGATCGGCTTTCGCGGCGTCGAGATGGCGTTCAAGCGCGGCGTCAGCCTGGCCGGCCGCCCGGCGACGTTCCCCGAGGTGGTGGACGACTTCCGCCACTTCGTCCGCACCGCCGCGAAGACGCTGGCGCCGGTCCGCGTCGTGATCGCCATCGACGAGATGGATCGGATCGGCGCCGGTGAGCCCGCGCGCAGGTTCCTGAACGAGATCAAGGCGATCTTCGACGTGCCCGGCTGCTACTACCTGATGTCCGTCTCCACCGAGGCCCAGCACGACTTCGAGCTGGCGGGCACCGGCTTGCGCAGCGTGTTCGACAGCTCCTTCGACGAGGTCGTCCGCGTGGACTACCTGGACTTCGACCTGGCGCGGCCTTTGCTCAGCAGGTCGGTGGACGGGCTGCCGGAGTCGTTCGTGGCGCTGGCCTACGTCTTCTCCGGCGGCCTGGCCCGCCAACTGACCAGATCGGCGCGCGCGATCGTCCGGCAGCGACCGGGCACGAGGCTGGAGGTCGTCGCCGCGAAGCTGGCCGCCGACGAGCTCGACAGGGTGTGCAAGACGACCAGCGACGCGTTGACCGCCGTGGAGAGCGGCGACGGGGTGACAGGACTCCTGCGAGTGCTCGCCGACCCGGTGGATGATCTGCGCGTCTTCCGCAAGGCGATCCAGGCGGCCTACGACGGTGAGGACTCCGCGACAAGGAACCTGCGCGACCTCGCCGCCGCACGGATCGAGTTCCTGGCCGTCGTACGCGACTACTTCACCAACGACCTGACCGAGGTCGTCCCCGCGCACGTCAACGCGCTCGCGAGAGCGCGCAGGTACGCGGGGAGCAACCCGGCAACAGGCCTGGCCCTGCTGGAGGAGTTCAGCGCTGCGACGCCTGAGCGTCCAGCACCAGAGCAACCGCCTCAGTGATCCGAGCCGCATGCGCCAGGTGCAGCCACTCGTCCGGCACGTGGCAGTTCGAGTCCGGCCCAACCGCACCGGTCACCAGGAACTGCGCCTCGGGGTAGGCCTCGTGCAGCAGCCCCATGAACGGGATCGACCCACCGAGCGACACGGTCCGCCAAGGCGCGCCGAAGACCTCCTTGCCGGCGTCGTCCAAAACCGCCGACAGCCACGGCGCGAGCTCCGGCGCGTTCCACCCGTCAGCAGCCTCGACCCGAGACAGCTCGACAGTCGCGTTGTAGGGCACATCCGTGGTCAGCCGCTCACGAACCGCCTCCAAGGCCCGAGCCGACGAAGCCGTGGGCGGCAACCGGAACGAGAGCACCAAAGACGTGAACGGTCGCAGCACGTTGCCGGCGTCGTCGGGCAACGGCAGGCCGTCGGCACCCGTCACGGACAACGTCGGCCGCCAGCCGGTGCCCAGCGCCTGCTCGACCTCGTCGGAGGACATCGGCTGAAGGTCACCAACACGCGGCACGGGACCCCACAGAGCACCCGGCGCAGCCTCGACGGCCTCACGAACCTCGGCCAGGCGATGGGCAGGGATCTCGACGTGCATCTCCGGCACGAGGATCTCGCCGGTCAACGAGTCCTCCAGCCGGTCCAGCAGCACCCGCGCGATGCGGAACGACGACGGCACCATGCCGGACGACATGCCGGAGTGCAGTCCACCCTCCAGCACGCGCACGGTCAGCGTGACCTGCACCAACCCGCGCAGCGACGTGGTCAGCCACATGCGGTCGTAGTCCGAGCCACCGGAGTCCAGGCACACCACCAAAGAAACCTGGCCCAGCCGCGAGGACAAATGCGAAAGGTACGCGGGCAGATCGGGCGAACCCGACTCCTCGCCGGTCTCCAGCAAAACGACGCAACGAGAGTGTGAGCCGCCTGCTGCGCGCACGGCCTCGAGAGCGGCGATCGCGGCGTAACCGGAGTAACCGTCATCCGCCGCGCCACGCCCGTAGAGACGTCCGTCACGCAGCACGGGGGTCCACGGACCGAGGCCAGGACCCCAACCACCCACCGGCGGCTGCTTGTCGAGGTGTCCGTAGAGCAACACCGTGTCGTCGCCCGCGTTACCAAACGCGGGGACGTCGACCACCAGAAGCGGCGTGCGTCCCGCCAGTTGGACGACGTCCAGCACCGCGCCGGGCAGCGCGCGGGACTCGATCCAGGCGCGCACGTGGGAGATCGCGGCGGCCAGTTCGCCGTGTTCTTCCCAGGCCGGGTCGAACGCGGGCGAGATCGCCGGCACGGCGACGAGCTGAGACAGGCTCGGGACGATGTCGGAGTCCCAGAGCGTCCGGACGGTGCTGGTCACAACTGAACGGTCCACCTCTCGATCCTGTCACGACTCCGCCTCTGCTCGCGTGCAGAACCGTGTCCGTGGAGACCTCCGCCGAAGTTAACGATCGGTAACTGGGACAGCTGCGTCCGGTAATCGAACAGCCTAGTCGGAGGACAAAAAGTCGAACCTCCGACTGTTGTCGCTGATCAGAACGTTGACTTGTGTGTTACGAAGTGGGACGGGTCTCACCAACACAGGTGAGGCCGTGTCAGGATGTGGTCGTAAGCCACCGTCACCGTCGACGGCTGCCTCCGGCCCCACAGGGTTGGCGGCGACCGCCGACGTCGCCGCACGAGGTCGTCACGAGCGATCAGGCGGTCGGAGAGACAGAGGAGAAGGCGCATGTCGTCCCCTGAGCAATGGACGCACCCTGAGCCGGACGCAGCGCCGGCCGCCACTGCCGCAAAACCGACAGCGGAACAGGTGATCGCAGGCTTGCGAGCGACAGACGAGGGTGGCGCCGACCTGGTGCAGCTCCTCACTCCCGAAGGTGAGCGGGTCACGCACCCGGACTTCGACATCGACATCACGCCGGAGGAGCTGCGCGGTCTGTACCGCGACATGGTCCTGATCCGCCGCGTCGACCGCGAGGCCAACGCGCTGCAGCGCAAGGGCCAGCTCGGCATCTGGGTGCCGCTGCTCGGTCAGGAGGCCGCGCAGATCGGCGCCGGCCGCGCGATGCGCGAGACCGACATGGCCTTCCCGAGCTACCGCGAGCACGGCATCGCGTGGACCCGCGGGATCAACCCCACGGAGCTGCTCGGCATCTTCCGCGGCACCGACCAGGGCACGTGGGACCCGGTCGAGAAGCGCTTCCACCCGTACACGATCGTCATCGGCAACCAGGTCCTCAACGCGGCCGGGTACGCGATGGGCCAGAAGTTCGACGGCAAGGTCGGCGACGACGACGGCGAAGCCACCATGTGCTTCTTCGGCGATGGCGCGACGAGCCAGGGCGACGTGCACGAGGGCTTCGTGTGGGCGGCTGTCTACGACGCGCCGCTCGTCTTCTTCTGCCAGAACAACCAGTGGGCCATCTCCGAGCCCACCGAGCGCCAGTCGCGCCTGCCGCTGTACCAGCGCGCCCGCGGCTACGGCTTCCCCGGCATCCGGGTCGACGGCAACGACGTCCTCGCGACGCTGGCCGTCACGAAGTGGGCGCTGAACGAGTGCCGCCACGGCAACGGCCCGATCCTGATCGAGGCGTTCACCTACCGGATGGACGCGCACACCACCTCCGACGACCCGACCCGCTACCGGCTGTCGGACGAGCTGGAGATGTGGAAGCTCAAGGACCCGATCGAGCGGGTCAAGGTCTACCTGGTCCGCCAGCAGTGGGCGGACAACGAGTTCTTCGACAGCGTCGAGGCGGACGCGGACAAGCTGGGCGAGGAGTTGCGGGAGTTCTGCACGAACATGCCCGATCCGCCCGCGGAGCGGATCTTCAGCAACGTGTACGCGGAGGGGAACCCCGTCCTCGAAGCACAGCGCGATGAGTTCCTCGACTACGTCTCGGGTTTTGCTGGAGGTGAGCACTGATGGCTGCTCCGACGATGGATCGTTCGACCGCAGCTGCCCCGGCGACCCCGGTGCAGACGCTCACGATCTCGAAGGCGCTCAACATGGGCCTGCGGGCGGCCATGGAGGCCAACCCCAAGGTCATCATGATGGGCGAGGACATCGGCAAGCTCGGTGGTGTCTTCCGAATCACCGACGGTCTGCAGAAGGACTTCGGTGAGCAGCGCGTGCTCGACACGCCGCTCGCGGAGTCCGGCATCATCGGCACGGCTGTGGGCCTCGCGATCCGCGGCTACCGCCCGGTGTGCGAGATCCAGTTCGACGGCTTCATCTTCCCGGGCTTCGACCAGATCGTGTCGCAGGTCGCGAAGCTGCACTACCGCACGCAGGGCAAGATCAAGATGCCCATCGTGATCCGCGTGCCGTTCGGTGGCGGCATCGGTGCCGTCGAGCACCACTCGGAGTCGCCCGAGTCGTACTTCGCGCACACCGCCGGCCTCAAGGTCGTCTCGTGCTCGAACCCGGCCGACGCGTACTGGATGATCCAGCAGGCGATCGACTGCGACGACCCGGTGCTGTTCTTCGAGCCCAAGCGCCGTTACTACGAGAAGGGCGAGGTCGACACCACGGCCCAGCCCGGCAAGCTGTTCGAGTCGCGCGTGCTGCGTTCCGGCACGGACGCCACGTTGGTCGCGTACGGCCCGATGGTGCGCACGTCTCTCGACGCCGCCAACGCGGCTGCTGAGGACGGCACGTCGCTGGAGGTCATCGACCTGCGCACGCTGTCGCCGCTCGACCTCGCGCCCGTGTTCGAGTCGGTGCGCCGCACCGGCCGGCTGGTCGTCGTGTCCGAGGCGCCGTCCGAGTCCTCGATCGCCAGCGAGATTGCAGCGAAGGTCCAGCAGGAGTGCTTCTACTCGCTGCAGGCACCGGTGCTGCGGGTGACCGGTTTCGACACCCCGTACCCGCCGTCGAAGCTCGAGGAGGAGTTCCTCCCCGATCTCGACCGGGTGCTGCACGCCGTCGACCGCTCTCTCGCCTGGTAAGGGGAACAACGGAAATGCCGCAGTACAAGCAATTCCCCCTGCCCGACACGGCAGAGGGGCTGACCGAGGCCGAGATCCTCACCTGGCACGTCAAGCCGGGTGACACCGTCACGGTCAACCAGATCATCGTCGAGATCGAGACGGCCAAGGCGGCCGTCGAGCTGCCGTGCCCGTGGGCCGGTGTCGTGACCGAGCTGCTCGTCGAGCCCGGCCAGACCGTCGAGGTCGGCGTCCCGATCATCACGATCGACACCGACCCCGGTGGCGCGGCCGCGCCCGTTGCCCCCGCTCCTGCCGCGGCAGAGGCGAACGGCACCTCGTCCGGCAAGATCGGCGAGGAGATGCCGGGCGGGCGCATCGCGACGCTCGTCGGCTACGGCCCGAAGTCCGGTACGGCCAAGCGCCGGGCCCGCAAGGACACCCCGGCTCCTGCTGCTCCGGCCGCTGCCGTGGTGGCTCCGCCTGCTCCTGCTCCCGTTGCGGCGCCTGCCGCACCGGCTCCGGTCCAGGCGCCCGGCGGGTACGTGCCGCTGGCCAAGCCGCCGGTGCGCAAGCTGGCCAAGGACCTCGGCGTCGACCTGTACGCGCTCACGGGCTCCGGCCCCGACGGCGTGATCACGCGTGAGGACGTCGAAAGCGCCGTCGCCGCACCTGCCGCTCCGTCTGCCCTGTCCTTTGTGGACAACGGCACGCGCGAGCGCCGGGTGCCGATCAAGGGCGTGCGCAAGGCGACCGCGCAGGCCATGGTCGACAGCGCGTTCACCGCGCCGCACGTCACCGAGTTCCTGACGGTCGACGTCACGCCGATGATGGAACTGCGCGCGAAGCTCAAGAACGCACCGGAGTTCCGCGGCGTGAAGCTGACGCCGCTCGCGTTCTGCGCCAAGGCCGTCATCCTCGCCGCCCGCCGCACGCCCGACGTCAACGCGACGTGGGACAGCGCGGCGAACGAGATCGTCTACAAGGACTACGTCCACCTGGGCATCGCGGCCGCCACGCCGCGCGGCCTGGTGGTGCCGAAGGTCCGCGACGCCGACCGGATGTCGTTGAAGGAACTGGCGGTCGCCCTCGACGAGCTCGCGACCGTCGCCAGGGACGGCAAGACCGCACCTGCCGACATGATGAACGGCACCATCACGATCACCAACGTCGGTGTCTTCGGCGTCGACACCGGCACGCCGATCCTCAACCCCGGTGAGTCCGCGATCCTCGCCCTCGGCGCGATCCGCGACATGCCGTGGGTGGTCGACGGCGAGATCAAGATCCGCAAGATCTGCCAGCTCGCGCTGTCGTTCGACCACCGCGTGGTCGACGGCCAGCAGGGCTCGCAGTTCCTGGCGGACGTCGGTGCGCTGCTGGCCGAGCCCGGCATCGCGATGACCTACTGAGATTCGGTCGACGTGGTGAGGAGTCTTGCGGGCTCCTCACCACGAATCTTCAGCCACGTCGGGGCATCCTCGTAGACGTACACGCTTCCGCCTGTGAACGTGTTGTCCCGCAGCCACACGAACTGGTGCTCGGGATCGAGAGGCAGCAACATGACGTCGCTTCCCGTCAGTTCGCACCCCTCGATGAAGAGGTAGCCGAGCGAACCGCGTTCGTCGGTCGCGCCCAGCACGTCGGTGAAGTTCAGGGTGCTGTCGACCAGTGTCGAGTGCTCGATCCGCACTGCTGCGGTGTCCACGCGCATGTTCTCGGCGTCCAGGTCGGAGAGCGTGAAGGTGCAGCGGTAGAAGTACATCCGCCTGCTGCGCAGTTCGCTACCGCGCAGGTCGAGCCTCGTCCGCTCGAACGTGCAACCAACGAACTCCGGTGGGTCTCCGTTGAAGAGCGCATCGCGGAAGCTCACGTTGGTCTTGATGAACCTGGTGCCGTGACAGCTCAGCACGTTGTGAAACGCCGTGCGTTCGAACGACGTGTGGTCCCCGGTGAACTCGGCACCATCGAAGATCACCTCGCCTTCGAACGTGCGCTCGCTGAAGTCGGCCTCGTCGAATTTCAGGCCGCTGAAGTCGAAGTTCAGCGGTGACCACGGGCCTGGTCGCAGATGCGTGCCGAGCCGTTCGCGCAGCGCTCGGAAGATCTTGCTGGTCACTTCCGAGTCGTTGTCGTCCTTGGGCAGTTTCAGGTGGTCGATCAAGGTGTCCACGCACATCTGCCGCTGGGCTTCCCAGTCGTCGGCGAGCCCGGCCATCGCGGCGACCCCGGCGATGCGCAGGCCGGCCTGATCTCCGTTGAGCAACTCGGTGGCGACCTTGAAGCGTTCGTTGAACAGCTTGGTGCGCTCGCGTTCCTCCTGGTTGAGCGAGTGCACGTGGGCTGCCTCGGTGACGCGCTGCTTGCGGTAGTTCACCGCCAGCGCGACCACACCCCCGAACCCGGCCACGACGGCCAGCCCGATCTTGAGCAGGTCGAGCATCTCGGTCGTGCTGAACGCCGCCTGCTTCGGCAGCTTCGGCCAGCCCAGCAACCACAGCAGTCCGCCGCCGGCCACCGCGGCCACGAGTGCGGCGATCAGCAGCCAGCCGACGATCGACATCCACACCGGGACCTGGGCGTCGTTGCTGCTGGTTCGCCGTTGTCGGCGAGACGGCAGGCCGATGCGCCGGAGGAGCAACAACAGCCACACCACGGCCAGCGCCCCCGCAGCCACGTGTTGCCAGGTGATCCAACCCACGCAGGTGATCGTGCCCTACCGAGAACCGCGGTATGTGCGGGACCGCCGATGTCGATCCGCGGCCGCCTGGTTCGACGCCTGGGTATGAACAAGCGACTGTCTCTGTTGATCGCCGCGGCCCTGCTGGCGAGTCCGGTGGGTGTGGCGCACGCGTCCGAACCCGGTCTCGTGCGCACCGACTCCGGTCCCGTGCGCGGCACCGTTCTCGCTGATCACCAGCTCTATCAAGGAATTCCGTACGCGGCGCCGCCGGTGGGCGAGCTCAGGTGGCGTTCACCGCGGCCCGTCACCCCGTGGACCACGCCACGTGATGCCACCAAGCCCGGCTCTGCCTGCGCTCAGGCAGCGGGCGCCGGCCAGCCGAGCAGCACCGAGGACTGCCTGTACCTCAACGTCACCACGCCGTCGCGGCACGGGCGCAAGCCGGTCATGGTGTACATCCACGGCGGCGGCAACAGCTACCTGTCCGGCTCCGGGTTCGGTACCGGACGCCTTGCCGTGCAGGGCGATGTCGTGGTCGTGACGATCAACTACCGGCTCGGCTTCTTCGGGTTCTTCGGGCATCCGGACCTGCCGGACTCGGGTGCGTACGGCATCGAGGACCAGCAGGCGGCCCTGAGGTGGGTGCAGCGCAACGCCGCCGCGTTCGGTGGAGATCCACGCAACGTCACCGTTTTCGGCGAGTCCGGCGGTGCGTTCGACGTGTGTGCGCACGTGACGTCGCCGCGGTCGCGTGGGCTGTTCCAGAAGGCCATCGCGCAGAGCGGCGGCTGCTCCACGACGTGGGGTGCCAACGGCGTGATCCACGGCAAGCCCGCCGGTGCTCCGTGGATCACCAAGGATGCGGCCGCGACCGACGCGCGCAAGATCTCGACTCAGCTCGGTTGTGGGAACGTCGCGTGCCTGCGTTCGTTGCCCGCCACGGCTTTCACCGCCGTCGACCGCGGCGCCACGCCGGTCGTGACCGGCAACAGCGTGCTGCCGGTGAATCCCGTGGAGGCACTCGAGTCCGGACGTTTCAACCGCGTGCCGGTGATCTGGGGCAACACCCGGGACGAGGGCAGGCTGACGTCCGCGACCGTGCCGGAACCGTTCGACTACCAGGGTTTGCTGGAGCAGGCGTACGGCACGGAGAAGGCTGCCAAGATCGCTGCCGAGTACCCGGCGGGCGAGTCTGCACGGCTGGCGTACGGCGCTGTGCTCACCGACGGCGTGTGGGCGTGCAACCAACTCGCCGATGATCGGCTGCTCTCGCGCTACACGCCGACGTACGGCTACGAGTTCGCCGACCGCACCGCGCCCGTCGGGTGGTTCAAGGACATCCTGCCCGAGGGCTTCCCGGCCGGCGCCGCGCACTCGTTGGAGCTCGCCTACTTCTTCGACATCCCGACCTTCGAACTCAACCCGGCCCAGCAGCGGCTCGCGGCCACGATGATCCGCGACTGGACGACGTTCGCCCGCACCGGCAAGCCCGGCTGGGCGCGCTTCGCCAGCGGCAACATCCAGGAGTACGCGCTGGACCGCGTCGGCCAGATCAATGCCCTGACCAGGCACAACTGTGGTTTCTGGAACTCGATCGGTTAATCGGGTTTGACTCTCCAGTCGCTGGAGGGTTCAGAGTTGTCCCCGTGACGCGCTACCAGATCGGCGAGCTGGCCAAGATGACCGGCCTCACCGTCCGAACGATCCGGTTCTACTCCGACCAGGGCCTCATCCCGCCCACTGCCAGAACGGTCGGCGGCTACCGGACGTACGACGGTGAGGCGGTCGCGAAGCTCAAGCTCGTCCGCACATTGCGGGATCTGGGTGTCGACCTGCCGACCGCCGGGCGGATTCTCGCCCGCGAGGTGACGGTGACCGACGTGGCGCGGGCCCATGCAGACGCGATCGACGCGCAGATGAAGACGTTGCGGCTCCGCCGTGCCGTCTTGCGCGCGGTCGCAAAGGGAGGGGAGATGGAACTGATGAACGAGTTGGCACGCATGACGGACGAGGAGCGCCAGCGCATCCTCGACGACTTCTTCGAGGAGGTGTTCGGGCCGTACGAGCTGGATCCGCAGTTCGAGCAGCACATGCGGTCCGTGCGGGTCGAGCTGCCGGACGACCCGACGACCGAGCAGCTGGAGGCGTGGGTCGAGCTCGCGAAACTCGTGCAGGACCAGGACTTCCGCGCGTCGGTCAAGCGGATGTCCCAGCAGCACGAGGAAAAGCGCCGTGGCGGCGAGGACATGAGCCCGCCGCAGGGTGACCAGATGGCGGCGTTCAACTTCGCGATCGACCAGGCCCGTGCGGCACTGGAAGCCGGCATCGCGCCGGAGTCCGAGGAAGCTCGCGAGGTCGTGAACCGCGTGAACGCCAACTGGGCGGAGGCGCTGAACCTGCCGAACGACGAACGGCTCGTCGAGCGGTTGCGAGAGCTCTCCGACTTCGCGGATCCGCGGGCCGAGCGCTACTGGGTGCTGATCGCGAAGATCAACGGGTGGCCCGCCATGCCGGACCACTCCCGTGAGCGCGCCTGGCTGCGCGAGGCCGGTCAGCCGTTCGGCTGAGTCGCCGGTGTCGCCTGCGTCACTGCGGGAACCAGCTGGGCGCCCAGCTCGTTCCTGTGGCAACGAAGGGGGATCATGATGTCCGGTCTGTTCGAAGTGCTCGGTGGCGCGCTCGCGGAGGCCTTCGGGCCGAGCGGCGAGGACAACTCGCGCGGCGACGGCGACGTCTTCCTGGACGGCCGCTGGCAGGAGGGCGAACTGTTCTTCGGCCCCTCGAAGATCATCTGGGACGAGCGGATCGTCTTCAGCCCCGAGGAAGGCCGGGTCGAGCAGATCGTCGACCAGGACCCGCCGCACCCGAACTTCGTCGTGCTGCACTTCCGCCGCGCCGACGACGTCGTGCTGCTCGCCGTGCACCACCGCGAGCTCAAGCGCGTGGCGACGATCCTGCCGCTGCCTGCCTGATCGCACCCAGCGCGAGCGCGCCGGCCGCGACAGCCATCGCTCCGGCGCAGAACATCCGCTGGTTCGCGGCCTGCGCTCGCACGTACTGCTCCTCGGTCAGCACCCGCACGACCTTGCGCTGCGTCGAGGTGTACTGCCCGTTCTCGTGCTTGAGGTTGCCGGCCGTGGCACCGCTCGCCAGCGTGACCAGCGCGATGATCCACCCGCCGTAGAACGCGACGGCGACCAGCACGACCGCCCAGGCCGGCAAGCCCGACTTGAGGTGCCCGAACAACTCCTTGAGCCCGCTGACCCGCAGTCCGCGCACCTTGCTGATCGTCAGCACCAGCACCGCGATCGTCAACGCGCACGCGACGATGGTCATCCACATCGGCAAGAGCGGCGCGCCGGGCAAAACCGTCGACACCACCACGAGCGCGTCGACGACGGCGATCCCTGCCGCGGCCCGCTGCAACTGCTTCATGGCTCGGCAGGATATGTCCAACCAGGACCTTTACCGGGCCATAACCGCAAACCGAGAGGTTGGTGGCGGCCCGCCGGCGCAGGGGAACGGCGGGCCACTACCTCAGTCCCTTGACGACGTTCCGCAGCTCGGCCTCCTTGCGGTACAACGTCGGCACCGCCTTGGTGACCTTCGCGAGCAACACCGTCTGCTCCACCGGCGCCACCGCGTCCCACGTCAGCCCACCGGGCTTGGCCAGTTGGTCCACCAGCGCGATCGCTGTCTTGGCCGTGTCCGCCGCAACCGTCAACTCGGTCTTGGTCGCCTTCAACGGCTGCGCTTCAACGACCGCCGCAGCCTCCGTGATCGCCTTGACCTGTCCGGCCAACGTGCACGGCACCTCAGGCGAATGCAGCCCGCTCTTCCGTTGGGCGGCCGCGTGGTTCGCCACCTTCGCCTGGTCGAGGAACCGCGTCCCGTTGACCGTCGGCACGGCCAGCCCGTCCGCGATGAGCGCGGCGTTGACCAGCCGTCCGTCCTGTGTGGACAACGCGGCGAACTGCCCTTCCCTGACGACGGTCACGGCCGTCCCCTCCGGCAGCAGCTCGCGCAACCGCTTCCGTGACTCCTCGTGCAAACACTCGTCCGCAGCAGGCGCATCAACGTTGACAAGCTTGATCTGCGTGACGCGATCACCCTCGCGCACCTCGACCGTCTCGCTGTCGACCACGCGCACAACATGGCTGACCACCACCACCCGCGGCCGGTCCACAACCGTCACGACGTACGCGCTGCCCGCGGCACCGGCCAGCACCGCAGCGGCCATGACGTACACATTCGGGAGCATCTCGATCCCCCCCAACGCCGACCTACTGGGCTGATCGGAGTAGTGAGACGCGGCGTTACTCCACGCGTTCGCAGATTTACCGTCGGCTAACCGGATGCTTGCCGCGACCGTCCAAGGTCAGGACGTGCTGATCAAACTGGGAATCGCGACGACCGGCCTGGCCCTGCTCCTCGGGGGCGCCGCACAGGCGGTAGTAGAACCGCCGGTGATCATCAAGCCGCCGAACTGCCAGAGCGCGGTGCAGATCGGCAAGACCGGCTTCGTGAAGCGCGGCGACACGCAGCTCGCCACCATCAAGCAGTGGGAAGGCTGCGGCGGCAAGTTCGGCCACGTCCGCGTGCACGCCGACACGCCGTTCCGCGCGTCGGTCAGGCTGAGTGCGGACGGCACGTCCACCACGCCGGAGCAGGGTGCGACGAACCAGCGCGACGTGTGGACGTTCAGCAAGGTGCTGAACGACAAGTGCTCGGCCGCCGTCGCCACCGTGCAGGTCGGCCAGATGGGCGTGACCGGGCGGAGCGGCTTGTCCTGCTGAGCGAAAGAGCGGGCGGCCGGCAGGCCGCTCGCTCACGTCACTGGCCATGCGCCCTGTTACGCAGCGTGGCTCTCGGCCGACGTGGCCTTGGCCTGCGCAGAGCTGCCCCGCCTATCGGCTGGAGTGGCTTCGATCTGCCGCCGCGTTCCTGAACGACCGCTCAGCGGCATAGCGGCGGGTTGCCCCTGCAAACCATTGGTGAATCGACTTGCTCCGTTGATGTACTGATCTGCCACCGTGAGTCTGCCGCGCGACGGAGGTAGCAGTTGTGACGGGTTATGACGCGCTTGCCGAGGTGTACGAGTGGCTCATCTCCGATGCGAAGCTGGCGCCGGCCGAGTTCGCTGCGTCGTTCGACGATGCCCTCAGTTTCCTGCCGTCGAACGCTCACGTCCTTGATTGTTCGTGCGGGACCGGACAGTTGGCGGTTGGCCTCGCCGGTCGTGGCATGCAGGTTGTCGCAACTGACGCCAGCGAGGCGATGGTTCGTCGGACTGCGGAGCTGTCCGAGGAGTTCGGGGCATCCGTCCGGGCCGTGCGGGCGAGCTGGGAAGAGTTGCCTGACCATTTCGAGGACGGCACGTTCGACATGGTGTTCTGCGTTGGCAACTCGCTTCACCATGCCGCGGGCGCGACAGGCAGGGGTGCTGCTCTGGAGTCGATGTCACGGCTCTTGCGCCGTGGCGGGCGCTTGGTGCTCACCTCCCGCACGTGGGAACTCGTGAGGGCCAGAGGTTCCCGGCTGGACATCAGTGACCGACTCGTCCGCCGGAACGGTCGCGATGCCGTCGTGGTCTACCGCTGGGAGATCGCGCCGCGTTGGGAGGAGGAGCACCACATCGAGATTGCGATCGCCCAGGTTGATGCGACTGGGTTGGTTCTTGTCCGCTCGGAACTGCTGTCCTGCTGGCCCTACCGGTACGAGGAACTCGAAGCCGAGCTGCACCGGGTCGGACTTCGGACGGAAGTGAGCACGTTCGATCTTGAGGCCGAGAACTACATGGTGGTGGCGAGCAAGGTGTAGACAACGGGCTCTCGGCCCCTGGCCGGACCGCGCGGCTCGCTGTGGACGGGGTCTTCAAGCCTCGCAAGACCCCGTCCAGTCAGACGGCCTGAGGACGGCCTGAAGTGATCAACTCACTTGATCTGCATCCCAGAAATCATGCGGGACACGACGAGCCGCTGAATCTCCGAAGTTCCCTCGAAGATGGTGAAGATCTTGGCGTCCCGGTGCATCCGCTCCACCGGGTGCTCCCGCGTGTACCCGGCCCCACCGAGGATGTGGATCGCCCGCTCGGTGGCCCACACCGACACCTCGGAAGCCTTGAGCTTCGACATAGAGCCCTCGCCGGCGGTGAACGGCACGTTGTTGCGCCCCATCCACGCTGCCCGCCACACCAGCAGCCGCGACGCGTCGATCTCCATCCGCATGTTGGCCAGGTCGAAGGCGATCGACTGGTTTTCGATGATCTTGCGACCGAACGCCTCGCGGTTCTTCGCGTACTCCAGGGCGTAGTCGTAGGCCGCGCGCGCGACACCGACGGCCATCGCGCCCACGGTCGGACGCGTCGTCTCGAAAGTCGCCATCGCGGCCTGGCCACCTGCGCGCAACCCGTCGCGCGCCCGCGCCAGCCGTGCTTCCAACCGTTCGCGACCGCCCAGCACGCAGCGTCCTGGCACGCGCACGTCGTCCAGGAACACGTCGGCCGTGTGCGAGGCGCGCATGCCGTGCTTCTTGATCTTCCCGGGCGAGGACAACCCAGGCGTGCCAGGCGGCACGATGAACCCGGCCTGTCCGCGGGCGCCCAAAGACGCATCCACCACCGCGGTCACGACGTGCACGTTCGCGATGCCGCCGTTGGTCGCCCACGCCTTCTGGCCGTTCAGCACCCACTCGTCGGTGGCCTCGTCGTAGCGGGCGCGCGTCCGGTAGCCGGCGACGTCCGAACCCGCCTGGGGCTCGGAGGCGCAGAAGGCCGCGAGCTTCGGGTCCGACTCGTCGCCGAAGCACTCCGGCACCCACTCGGCCAGCTGCTCGGGGTCACCACCGGCGAAGATGCCGGCTACCGCGAGACCGGTGCCCATCAACGACAGCGCGATGCCCGCGTCGCCCCAGAAGAGCTCTTCGGTCGCGATCGGCAGAGACAACCCGATCGGGTCCGCGAACCAGGTCGCGAGGGCCTCGAAGCCGTAGAGGCCGATCTTCGCCGCCTCCTGGATCACCGGCCACGGCGTCTCCTCGCGCTCGTCCCACTCCGAGGCCGCCGGCCTGATCACGTCGCGAGCGAAACCGTGCACCCAGTCGCGCAGGTCGGTCTGGTCTTCGTTCAGTTCGAGCGAGAAGCCACCCACTGCAAAACCTCTCCGTCAGGCCTTCGGGATGTTGAACAGGCTCATGAACCCGGCCGCGAACCCGAGGTCGCCCTTCACCTTCAGCTTGCCCGTCATGAACAGCACGGGGGCGGAGGCGTTGCCGGTCGCGAGCTTCAAAAAATCTGCGGGCGTCAAAGTCACGATCGCGCGAGCCTCACGCGTGACGCCTTTGTTGATGACACAAGTGGCGTCTTCAATGATGGCCTCGTAGACGTCTTCCAGCACGTGGAAGTGCACGACGGCACGGGTGGCGCCGGCCCGGTCCGCGCGGAAGTGGACCTCCATGCGCCGGAACACCTCGTCCAGCACGCGGACGCGCAGGGCCGGGTCCGCGACGACGGCCTCGATCTGGTCCTTCGAGGCGCGCGAGATGATGCGGGCGAAGTTGGCCGGGTCCATCTTCGAGAGGTCGAGGTCCGCGCCGCCGTCGGCCAACGCGCCCAGGGCGTTCAGCAACGCGGCGAAGTCGGACTTGCCCAGCTTCTTCGGGTCGATGCCGCGGGCGATGACGTCGATGTTCACGTCCTTCAACGCGGGATCGTCCGGCGAGATCTGCTGCAACGTGCTGATCAGCTCGGCCGGGCTGAGCTTCGCGATCGCCTCGGTGGTGAGGTCGAGCGTCATTGACACACCTCCTGGTACCTACTCGCCAGTAAGACTACTGTCGAGTAGGTACGGCGGCAAGCCGATCGGATAATCTTGTTCCTCCGAACCGAGGGGGTGTGATGCGCACAGAAGGTCGAGCCAAGCGCTTGCCACGCGCAGTGCGTGAGCGGCAGATCATGGATGCCGCCGTCGACGTGTTCTCGCGGCTCGGCTTCCACGCGGCCTCGATGGACGAGATCTCCGAGGTCGCCGGCATCTCCAAGCCCATGCTCTACGCCTACCTCGGGTCGAAGGAAGAGCTCTTCGCGACCTGCATCCGGCGGGAGGCCACCCGGATGATGGAGGCCATCGCGACCGGCGTCGAGCCCGACCAGGAACCCGACGTGCAGCTGTGGAGCGGGCTCAGAGCCTTCTTCGGCTTCGTCGGCGAGAACCGGGCGAGCTGGCTCGTGCTGCACCGGCAGGCCTCCACCCAGGGCGGGCCGTTCGCGGTCGAGCTCACCGACATGCGCAGCCGCGCGGTGTCGCTGGTCGCGGCGCTGCTCACCCAGTCCACCAAGGCGCCGGCGACCAAGCTCGAGGCCGAGTCACTGGCGGCCGCGCTCGTCGGGGCCGGTGAGTCGCTCGCGGAGTGGTGGCTCGATCACCCCGAGGAGCCCGCCGGCGTCGTCGCCGCGCGGCTCATGAACCTGGTCTGGATGGGCTTCGGCGACCTCGTCGACGGCAACGTGTGGCACCCGCCGTCACGTCGCTGAGCCGAGCAAGTGGGGTCCCTTGCTCCACACCGCGAACTCCCAGCCGGCAGAAACCTCGACGGCGGAGAACTCGACGCGACCGGGGATCAGCAGCGGCTTCTTGAACCGGACGTCCACGCTCACCGCCTCGGGCAACCGGCCTTCCAGCGCGGCCAGGCAGCGCGCCTTCGTCCACATCCCGTGCGCGATCGCCCGCTTGAACCCGAACAGCTTGGCGCTCAACGGGTAGAGGTGGATCGGGTTGCGGTCGCCGGACACCGCCCCGTACCGCCGCCCGATGTCCGCGGGCACCCGCCACACCGCCGATCCGATCGGCCGCTGCAACTCCTCGCCCTGAGAAGATCCGCTCCCGGTCCGCCGCAGGTAGGTCGACACGCCTTCCCAGACGCCGGAAACCGATGTCACCACGTCGACCTGGGTGCCCTGCGGGTGTGGCCGAAGATCGCGCGCGGACACCGTGATCTCCAGCGGTTCGCACAACGCCAGCGGTCGCGACTGCGTGATCCGGTTCGCGATGTGCACCAGTCCGGGCAGCGGGAACGGGAAGCCCGCACCCGTCATCAGCTTCATCTGCAACGGAAAGCCGAGCACGTGCGGGTAGGTCAACGGCAACGCGTCCCGCAACCCGAACCCGCACACCGAGTTGTAGGCCGCCAGATGCTTCAACGAGACGTCGAACGACGAAGAAACCGGCGCAGCGGTCAGGCTTTCCCCGCGCCGGAACGACGTGAGGGCGGCACGCAGCAACATCACGCCCCCAGCAGCATCTGGCCGCACACCCGCACGACGTTCCCGTTCACGCCACCGGAACCGGGCGCCGCGAACCACGCCACGGTCTCCGCCACGTCGACCGGCAGCCCGCCCTGCGACAGGCTGTTCATCCGTCGTCCGACCTCACGCGTCAGCAACGGCACGGCCGCGGTCATCTTCGTCTCGATGAACCCGGGCGCAACGGCGTTGATCGTGGCTCCGCGCGCGGCCAGCACCGGCGCCAAACTGCGCACCATCCCGATCACGCCCGCCTTCGAGGTGGCGTAGTTGGTCTGACCGACGTTGCCCGCGATGCCGGCGATCGACGACACCCCGACGATACGTCCGCCGTCCCGCAGCACGTCCTCGGAGAGCAACGCCGCGTTGATCCGCTCCTGGCAGGCGAGGTTCACCTCCAGCACCGAGTCCCACAGTGAGGAGTCCATGCGCGCCAACGTCTTGTCACGCGTGATGCCCGCGTTGTGCACGACGATGTCCACGCCGCCGTGCCGCTCCAACAGGTACGACGTCAGCCGCGCGGGATCCCCGGTGATGTCGAGCTGCAACGCCGACCCGCCAACGGAGTTCGCGACCCTCGACAGGTCCTCCCCGGCCGCAGGGACGTCCAGGCAGATCACGTGCGCGCCCTCGCGCCCCAACGTCGACGCGATCGCCTCACCGATGCCCCGCGAGGCACCAGTGACCAGCGCGACTTTGCCCTCCAAAGTTCCAGGAGAGGCAGCCGAAGAAATGTGGATGACCTGCCCCGACACGTAAGCCGACCGGCCGGACAGCAGGAACCGCAGCGTCGACTCGACACCGTCCTCGGCGCCGTCTGCCACGTGGACCAGGTTCGCCGTGCCGCCCCGCCGCAGCTCCTTGCCGACCGAGCGGACGAAGCCCTCCAGTGCGCGCTGCGCCACGGAGTCCGGCGACCGCCCGATGACGATCACCCGCCCGCACGGCCCGAGCTGCGTGATCACCGGGTGGAAGAAGTCGTGCAGCTGCCGCAGGTCGGAAACAGAAGCGATGTCGGACGCGTCGAACACCAACGCGCCGTACGGAGCGGAACCTGTTTCCAGCTGCTTCAGAAAGGGCAACCGACCGGCGCCACCGACCAGCACAGGAGTGGCCGGCGCGGCGTCGCGGCGCAGTGGATACGGGTTCGGCAGGCCGAGCCTGCGCACGAGCTGGCGGCCGAGTCCCGACGATGCGAACTTCTGGTACCTGTCCACGTCACACAACCTACTCGCTAGTAAGTCTACCCGCTAGTAGGTAGTATGGCGGCATGCGAGTAGCGATCATCGGCGGTAACCGCATCCCGTTCGCCCGCTCGAACGGCCCGTACGCCACCGCGTCGAACCAGGACATGTTCACGACGGTGCTCGACGGCCTGGTCAGCCGCTTCGGCCTGCAGGGCGAGCGGCTCGGCGAGGTGGTCGCGGGCGCCGTGCTCAAGCACTCGCGCGACTTCAACCTCGTCCGCGAGTCGGTGCTGGGCAGCAAGCTCAGCCCGGCCACGCCCGCGTACGACCTCCAGCAGGCGTGCGGCACCGGCCTGCAGGCGATCATCGCGGTGGCCAACAAGATCGCGCTCGGCCAGATCGATGTGGGCATCGCGGGCGGCGTCGACACCACCAGCGACGCCCCGATCGGCGTGAACGAGAACTTCCGCAAGCTGCTGCTGGAGTTCAACCGCACCCGCAAGGTCAGCCTCCTGACCAAGCTGCGGCCCAGCCACGTCGTGCCGCACCTGCCCCGCAACGGCGAACCGCGCACCGGCAGGTCGATGGGCGAGCACGCGGCCGTCACCGCCGCCGAGTACGGCATCACCCGCGAGGACCAGGACGAGCTCACCGCGCGCAGCCACCAGAACCTGGCCCGCGCCTACGACGAGGGCTTCTTCGACGACCTCGTCACCCCGTACCTGGGCCTGACGCGCGACCAGAACCTGAGGCCCGACAGCAGCGTCGAGAAGCTCGCCAAGCTCAAGCCGGTCTTCGGCGACACGATGACCGCCGGCAACTCGACTCCGCTCTCCGACGGCGCCTCCGCGGTCCTGCTGGCCACCGAGGAGTGGGCGCGGGCCCGCAAGCTGCCCGTGCTCGCGTATCTGACGTTCGCCGAGACCGCGGCCGTCGACTACGTGCACGGCGACGAGGGCCTGCTCATGGCCCCGGTCCAGGCCGCACCGCGGATGCTCGACAAGGCCGGCCTCAAGCTGCAGGAGTTCGACTTCTACGAGGTGCACGAGGCGTTCGCGTCCCAGGTGCTCGCCACGCTGAAGGCCTGGGAGTCCGACCTCGGCGAGATCGACCGGACCAAGCTGAACGTCAACGGCTCCTCGCTCGCGGCAGGCCACCCGTTCGCCGCCACCGGCGCCCGCATCGTGGCGACGCTCGCCAAGTTGTTGCACCAGAAGGGGAGCGGGCGCGGGTTCGTGTCGATCTGTGCCGCCGGCGGTCAGGGCATCACCGCTATTTTGGAACGGTGACGCTGCAGGAAGTGCTCGAGTCCCACCGCGAGACCACGCCGAACGCCCTGGCGCTCGTCGCCCGCGGTGATGACGTAGAGATCGCGTCGGTCGGCGGTGAGACCCGCGAGTCGGTCTTCGCGATCGCCTCGGTCACCAAGCCGATCGTCGGGGCCGCGGCGATGCTGCTCGTCCAGGACGGCGAGCTCGCCCTGGACGACCCGATCGCGACCTGGCTGCCCGAACTGGCGAACCCGGTCGTCGTCCGCACGCCGAGCAGTCCGGTCGACGACGTAGTCCCCGCGACGCAGCCGATCACCGTCCGGCACCTGCTGACGTCCCGGTCCGGCTGGGGCTTCACGGCGGACTTCTCGTTGCCCGCCACCGAGAAGCTCCTGGCAGACGCACACCTGCACGGCAGCGAGGACCTAGCTCTCGACCACTGGCTCAAGCGCCTCGCCGACGTGCCGCTGCTGCACCAGCCGGGCGACGGCTGGCTCTACAACACCTCGTACGACGCACTGTCGGCACTGGTCCACCGCGTCACGGGCTCGTTGCCGGCCTTCCTCGCCGAACGGATCTGCGCACCGGCGGGCATGACGAACACGAGCTTCCTCGGCGAGGCCATGCCGTCCGGTGCGGGCGGCCTGCAGTCCACCGCGGACGACCTGCTGGCGTTCAACCGGTTCTTGCTGTCGAGCGGCCTGCTCCCGCTGCTGGCGGTCGACACCACCTCGGCCGCCGAGCGCGAAGCCGCGGAGATCTTCCTGGAGGGCCAGGGCTGGGGCTTCGGTGGCTGCGTCGACGTCGCCGAGGTCGACCCGTGGAACGTCCCCGGTCGCTACGGCTGGGTCGGCGGCTCCGGCACGGCAGCCCACGTCGTCCCGTCGCAAAACCTGATCACGGTTCTGCTCACCCGCACGGCCATGACCAGTCCCACGCCACCGGACGTCATGCGTGATTTCTGGCTGAGCGCCGTGCACACTCTCTGAACCGCGATGTTGCGGTACTGGGGGTAGGGCGAATGCTGCTGCAGGTTGATCCAGAAGAAGATCCGGTGCTCGCCCGTGCGCTCACCAGCACGGTGCGCGACGAGTGGCGACCGGCCGCCGACGCGATGGCGTCGGCACGAAACTGGGAGCGCCGCGCGTACGTCGTGCTGACGCTGGCCGCGGCGGCCGCGCACCGCAACGTCTGGCTGGTGAAGTGGCTCGAAGCCAGGCCGGACGATCGGGACGCGGCCGCGGTGCAGGCGGCGGCGCAAGCGCTGGCCAGTTAGTCGAGCAACGACCAGGCGGCCGTGCAGGACGCGGACACGGTGATCTGCTGCGCCTTGAGGTTCAGCTGGTCGACCATCCCAGCCGCTCCGGCCATCTCGAAGCTCGCCGACCGAGCCATCGGGGCGTAGTGCCCGCCCTCGGTGTCGCCGATCCGCAGCAACGGCCCGAGCCGCCGCCCCAACGCAGAGGCGTAGCCCTCGGCCCGACGCAGTGCATCGGCCACGGCTTCCTTCTGCGCCTCGCGGATCGCCTCGGTGTCGTCGACGAGCGTCCACGACGGTCCGTTCACCCACGACGGCTCGGCCTGGACGAGGTCGGCCAGCAACCCGTCGAGGCGGTCGAGGTCGGTCACCCAGATCACGTACTGCTGGGACGCTTGGCTGCCGGAGCGCTGGTTGTTGTCCCAGTTGTCGTGCACGGACAGCTGCCGCGAGCGCACCTCGAAGTCCTCGAGCAGCGGTTCGACGGCGGAAATGCGCTGGTTGAGCGTGCTCACCGCCTCGGTGCGGTCGGCACCGAGCGCCTCGAACGTCACGTCCACCTGGGCGCGGTCGGCGGTCCGCTCGACCTCGCCGGTCCCCTTCGTCACGACTTCAGCCACACCGCCCAGCCTTCCGGTGCCAAGGTCCATCCGCAACTATTCAGTTGTATAGCTCAATCACTAGAAAGCTGAATACGCAGGCATCCGGAGGCACTTCGAGGTTCGTCTGCGCGTCTCTACTTCAGGCACTAGAAACGCCGATACGGTGCGAGCCATGGACCCGGTGCGCAACCCGTTCGCTCCCGGTGCAGGCCAGCGGCCTCCTGAGCTCGCCGGCCGGGACAAGGAAGTCGGAGCGTTCGAGGTGGTGCTCGAACGCGTGGCGCGCGGCCGTCCCGAACGCAGCCTCGTGCTGACCGGGCTGCGGGGCGTCGGCAAGACCGTGCTGCTCGGCGAGCTGCGGTCGATGGCGGTCAAACGCGGATGGGGTGCCGGCAAGGTCGAGGCCAGGCCGGACGCCGACCTCAGAAGGCCGCTCTCCGCCGCGCTGCACCGGGCGATCCGCGACCTCGCGGTGCGGCATCGTGCGCCGGACCGGGTCGAGGCGATCCTGGGCATCCTCAAGGCGTTCGCGCTGAGAGCCGCCCCGGACGGCGCCAAGCTGCGCGATCGCTGGCAGCCGGGGATCGACGTCCCGGCGGCAAGCGGCAGGGCGGACTCCGGTGACATCGAGATCGACCTGGTCGAGCTGTTCACCGACGTCGCCGAGCTCGCGCAGGACGTCGGCACGGGCGTCGCGCTGCTCATCGACGAGATGCAGGACCTCAAACCGGACGACATCAGCGCGTTGTGCGCGGCGTGCCACGAGCTTTCGCAGCTCGGCGCGCCGCTGGTGGTCGTAGGCGCCGGCCTGCCGCATCTTCCGGCGGTTTTGAGTGCGAGCAAGTCGTACTCGGAACGACTCTTCCGGTACGTCCGGATCGACCGGCTCAGCCGCGAGGACGCCGACCGCGCGGTGCTCGCGCCGGTCGAACGTGAGGACGCGGGCATCACCGACGAGGCGTTGGACGCGCTGTTCGACGCGTCCGGTGGCTATCCGTACTTCATCCAGGCCTACGGCAAGGCCGCCTGGGACGCCGCACCGGCTGACCCGATCAGCGCGATGGACGTGTCGGTGGCCGCTCCGGAGGCCGACGCCGAGCTGGCCGTGGGCTTCTTCGGCTCCCGATACGAGCGTGCAACGCCTGCTGAACGCGAGTATCTCCGGGCGATGGCCGAGTTGACCGACGGAAAGGATGCCGGCGTCAACACCGCCCAGGTCGCCGACCACCTGGGCCGCAAGCCCTCGTCGCTGTCGCCCGCGCGGGACTCGCTCATCAAGAAAGGCCTGGTCTACAGCGCGGAACGGGGTCAGATCGCCTTCACCGTGCCCCACTTCGGGAGGTTCCTGCTCGGTCGCGAGGAGTGACCTGAGGCACCCTGCCGTTGTCCGGCTGTTCACGTTGTCGGCCGATGATTCATCGGCCTGTGCCCCAACTCACCGGATAATCGCGTGCGTTTGCGGGTAGGAGGGTGCATACTTAAGTCACCAACCAAACAGACCTCCGAGAGGGAAGTGCAGACCGAGATGAACTTCGCAGCGAAGCTCCGCGCCCGTCGTGCCGAGGCGCGCAACCGGAAGGCCGTGGCTCGCGCGATCGACATGGCCACCACCCCGGCCATGCGTCACGAGCTGATGGCCATCGCCCAGGCTCAGGTCACCACCCTGCGCTGACTTCACGACCCGGCACTCGCACGGCGCCCCGGCGCGAGTGCCTCCCCAAACGGAAACCCCTGGAGCACCTCCCGCGCTCCAGGGGTTTCATTCTGTTAAACGTGATCCGCGCCACAGTATGATGGCGTTGTAACGGTGCACGTCGGTCCGCCGATGTCACGGTTGACCTCGCGGTGCTGTCGGACCCCCGACCTGGCAGCACCGCGAGGTTTCTTGTTTGCTGGACCCATGTTGATCGCCGTGCTCGGCACCGGCCTCATGGGTGCCCCCATCGCAGCCAACCTCGCCGCGGCCGGACACGAGGTCCGGGTCTGGAACCGCACGCGCGCCAAAGCCGAACCGCTCGCCGCTCAGGGCGCGGTCGTCGCTGACACGCCCGCCGCAGCCGTCGACGGCGTGGAGATCGTGCTGACGATGCTCAACGACGGCCCCACGGTCACCGCGACCATGCAGGAGGCCGCTCCCGCGTTGCCTCATCACGCCGTCTGGATCCAGGCGTCCACGGTCGGCGTCGAATCGACGGACGACCACATCGCGCTGGCCCGCTCGCTCGGACTGGAGTTCGTCGACGCCCCGGTGCTGGGCAGCACGAAACCGGCTGCCGAGGGCAAGCTCGTCGTGCTCGCGTCGGGCGCTGATGAACTGCGCGACCGCGTGCAACCGGTCTTCGACGTGATCGGCGCCCGCACGATGTGGGTCGGCGAGGCAGGCGCGTCGTCACGCCTGAAGCTCGTCGCCAACAGTTGGGTGCTCGCGCTGACCGCCGCCGTCGGTGAGGCCGTGGCGCTGGCCGAGTCGTCCGGGCTCGACCCGAAGCTGTTCCTGGAAGCGGTTTCCGGTGGCGCGATGGACTGCGCGTACCTGCAGACGAAGGGCAACGCGATCATCGAGCGGTCCTTCCCGCCCGCCTTCACCGTGCAGAACGCGTTGAAGGACGCGCTGTTGGTGAACGAGGCCGCAGTGCTGGCCGACGTGCAGCTCGACGTGGCGCAGGCTTCCGCCGCTCGCCTCAACCGCGCGGTGACGCGTGGTCATGGCAGTGAGGACATGGCGGCGGCTTATTACGCCAGCTTCGAATAAGTCCGACGATCGGCCGGTCCGGCGGGGCGTGCGGGCTCAATAGCTTGGCTGAGTGAACAGACTCGTACGCTCCCTGTTGGCGTTCGGCCTGGCATCGGCACAGGCCGTGGCTGTCGCCTCGGTGGTTTCCGCCGCCCCTGACGTCAAAGACCGGATCGCCGCGCTGCCCGGTGTCCGGATCATCAGCGAAGGAACGTCCGGCACCGCGCGGACGTTCGTGCTCGGCATCCAGCAGCCCGCGGACCACCGCAAGCCGCGCGGCCTCAAGTTCGAGCAGCGGTTCTCGTTGCTGCACAAGGCCGAGTCCAAGCCGATGGTGCTGCACACCTCTGGCTATCACCTGCCGGGCACCATCAACCCGTCCGAGCCCGCCCGGCTCGTCGACGGCAACCAGATCAGCGTGGAGCAGCGGTTCTTCACGCCGTCCCGGCCGTCGCCGACCGACTGGGACGACCTGAACATCTGGCAGGCGGCCAACGACCACCACCGGATCGTCGGCGCGTTCAAGAAGATCTACGGCGCTCGCTGGCTCTCGACCGGTGCCAGCAAGGGCGGCATGACGTCGATCTACCACCGCAGGTTCTTCCCGCGCGACGTCGACGCGACGATCGCGTACGTGGCGCCGAACGACGTCGTGAACGACCGCGACATCTACGGCGAGTTCATTCGCAACGTCGGCAACGACCCGACGTGCAACCGACGGTTGGAAGGCGTGCAGCGGCAGCTCCTGCAGCACCGCGACGCTGTGGTGCAGCGCCTGGAGGCCAAGGGGTACACGTACAAGCAGTTCGGTGGCGCGCACCGGGCGCTGGAAGTGCTGGTGCTGGACACACCGTTCACGTTCTGGCAGTACGGCACCCAGTCCCAGTGCGCGATCGTGCCCGGCGCGGGTGCCTCGGTGGACGACCTCTGGACGTTCATCGACAAGACCGTCGGCTGGGACTTCTACACCGATGCGGGCGTCGCGCCGTACGAGACGTACTACTACCAGGCCGGAACGCAGCTCGGCTGGCCGGAAGCCGACGAGTCCGCGGTGCGCGACCTGCTGCGCTACCCCGGCGTCAGCGTGCCGCGCACGATGGTGCCGGACTCGATCAAGTTCCCGCGCTTCGACCGGCACGCGATGAAGGACGTCGACCGCTGGGTGCGCTACCAGGGCTCGCGGCTGCTGTTCGTGAACGGGCAGAACGACCCGTGGAGCGCCGAACCGTTCCGCCTCGGGCCGGGCACGCGCGACTCGCTGTCGTTCTCGGTGCCGGGCGGCAACCACGGTGCCAACATCGCTCGGCTGCCTGAGCAGGAGCGCGCCGCGGCCACCGCGGCCGTGCTGCGCTGGGCCGGCGTCTCCGGGGCCGTTGGCGCTCTTGCGGTTGACGAGGGCCCGGACTCGCTGGACGCGCTGCGAGCACGCCGGGGCTGAGGCAGTCTGGGAGACGTGAAGCCGTTGCTCGTGGTCGACGCAGCCAACGTCGTGGGTTCGGTGCCCGACGGGTGGTGGCGCGACCGGGCGGGCGCGGCAGAACGCCTCCGCGACGCCTTGCAGGGCCGGGACGAGGAGGTCGTCCTCGTCGTGGAAGGCAAGGCGCGCAACGTGTCCAGCGTCGACGGTGTCCGAGTCGTCGCCGCTGACGGCAGTGGTGACGACAAGATCGTCGAGGTCGTGCGCGACGAGGGCGCCGGCCGACCGGTGACCGTGGTGACCGCCGACCGCGAGCTGCGGCGACGGGTGACGGCATTGGGTGCCGAGGTGGCCGGACCCACCTCGGTGCCCCGCCGTTAGAGCCGGAAGATCCGTTCGAGGACCTGGGCAACGCCGTCCTCGGTGTTCGGCGGCGCGTGGTTGCCGACGGCCTGCTTGACCGTCGGGTGCGCGTTGCCCATCGCGTACCCCGTGCCGGCCCAGGTGAGCATCGACAGGTCGTTCGGCATGTCACCGAACGCGATCACCTCGTCCTTGTCGATTCCCCTTGTGCGGCAGAGGGATTCGAGCGTCGCGGCCTTCGAGACCCCTGGCGGGCTGAGGTCCAGCAGGCCAATCCCGCCGGAGTGCGTGACCGACACGTGCTGCCCGACTGCTTCGTGGGCGATCTCCATCATGTGGTCGCACTCGCTGTCCGGCGCCCACGCGAGCATCTGCACGACCTGGTGCGCTTCCTCGAAGACGTGGTCGAGCAGTTCGAGCGTCCGATGCGGGTCCTTCTCGCCGAAAGCCCTGAACCCCGGCTCGCACAACACCTCCAGCCCGGTCTCGACCGCGATGCCGACGTTCGGGATCGCGCCGGCCAACGCCTCCGCCACCTTCCGCACGACGTCGAACGGCAGCGTCTGGGCGTGCGTGACCTCGTCGTTCGTCAGGTCGTAGATGATCGCCCCGTTCGCGCAGATCGCCGTGCCGGTGAGGCCGAGTTCCTGCACGAACCGCGGCGGCCGCGCGGTGACGACGACGACGTCCGCGTCGACGGCCGCGAGCGTGGCGCGAGTGCGGTCGCTGATCACCCGGCCGGGCTGCAGCAGCGTGCCGTCGAGGTCGGTCGCGATCAGCCTGATCATCGGCCGATTATCGGGCAGGATCGTGTTATGACCCATCGAGTTAACGACATGCCGCTGCCGGTGTGGCTGCCCGAGTCCGGTTCCGGCCCCGGCATCGTCCTGATCCAGGAGATCTTCGGCCTGGACGGCTACCTGCGCGGCGTCGCGGAGAAGCTCGCGGCGCTCGGCTACGTCGTGGCCGTCCCCGAGCTGTTCCACCGCTTCCAGCCGGGCTGGGTGGGCGAGCACGACGAGGCCGGCATCCAGAAGTCGATGGAGGTCGTGCAGAACCTCGACTTCCCGCTCGCCGTGCAGGACGTCATCGCGTCGGTGCAGTACCTGCGCGGCCTGCCGGAGGTCACCGGCGGCGTCGGCGTGCTGGGCTTCTGCCTCGGCGGCACCCTGGCCTACGCGGCGGCGGCCGGCTCGGACCCGGACACCGCCGTCTCGTTCTACGGCTCCGGCGTGCCGGACCAGATCGGCACGCTGGACCAGGTGTCCTGCCCGATCCTGTTCCACTTCGGCACCGAGGACTCGTTCATCACCGAGTACCAGAAGGTGGTGGACGCGGTGGAGGCGCACGACGGCGCCGAGATCGCCCTGGAGCCCGCGGGCCACGCGTTCCTCAACCACCTGGGCCCCTGGTACGACGAGGACGCCGCCGGCCGCGCCTGGGACCGGACCGCGGCGTTCCTCGCCCGCACGTTGCCCGCCTAAGAGATGCACGGCACCGCGAGCTGCTGCGAGAAGAACCTCTCCAGCGGCTTGCGGTGCAACCGGCGCTCCACCGCGATCAGCTCGTTCTTCCGGTAGTGGCTGATCTGCGTGCTCGTGACGACGAACCCGTTGCGCTCGGTCGTGGGCATCTCGTCGTAAAGGATCGCGTGCTGCCCCTGCGGCACAACGACATCCGCCAGCCCGTCCGGAATCTGCTTGGCCCGGACGGCGACCGTCGCGGCCAACGAGTCCGGCCGGTTGCGCAGCTTCCGATGCGGCCACGGCACCCCGTGGTGCTCAGCCTCCAACGTCCGGTGCAACGCCCGCGCCGCATGCCGGATCGCCTTGATCGAGTCGCCGGTGAGCACGTGCGCGTTCGGCACGTCGAGACTCGTGTCCCTGCGGAACCCGGCACACACGATCACCTTGTCGTACCGCAGCTCCCCGGTCCCGTCGATCAACGCCACGAACTCGTTGCCCTCTTTGACGATCCGCTGCACCGCCCGCCCGACCGTGTGCGTGACCCGCGCGGTCGTCGCGATGTTGTCGGCCGTCTCGAACGCACTGCGCCCCCGCCCGATGATCAGCACCCGCTTCCCGGCGTACCTCGTCGGATCCGTGCTGGCACTCGCGTACGTCTCGGCGTGCTCGATCCCCGGAATGCCTGGCACGTAAGGCTTCTTGCCGGTGGCCAGGATGACGTGCCGCGCCTGGTACTGCCCCAGATCGCTCACCGGCGTGTCGTACCGCACGTGCAACGGTCGCGCGAAGTCCTCCAAATACCGCACCAAATCGTCCGCGTTGGGATACGCCCGCTTGCTGTACCGCGCGAACGACACGCCGTCGAACAACGTGTTGTCGTCCGTGGCGAGGATCCGATGCCGCGGGAACCTGCGGAAGAAGCTCGCCGGCTCCGGCGCCGCCTCGAGGATCACGTAGTCGCGGCCCGCCCGGTGCAGGAACTGCCCGATCTGCAGGCCTGCCGGTCCCGCACCGATCACCAGGTACTCCACCATCACGCACCTCCCGGCGTCCTCTACGCCGTAAACGGCGAAAAGGTTCAGCTGGGCGGTTACCGTCCATCATCGTGGATTCGGGACAACTTTGGTCAATCAGAAGGCACATAAGCGCAGTTGTGCTGATCGGCCTAACGGTCTTCGCCCTCGCGGCCGCGTTGTTGTGGGCAGCACTGGGTTTTCCCACGGCGTCGAGCTCGCGACTCGACATCATCAAGGTTGCCCTGACCATCGTCGCGGGCGTCGGCGGCGTCGTGGCTCTGGTCGTCGCCTACCGAAAACAACGCGTCAGCGAGTCCGCCGAAACCCGCGAACACCTGAAGCTGCTGAACGAGCGCTTCGGCGCCGCCTGCAACCAGATCGGCAACGAGGCGCCGACCGTCCGCCTGGCCGGCGTCTACGCGTTGGCCTCGCTCGCCGACGAGTGGCCGCAGCAGCGCCAGACGTGCATCGACGTCCTCTGCGCGTACCTCCGTATCCCGTACGAGCCGGACCTGACGTCGGAGTGGTTCCACGACGCGGAGTCCGAGGTGCGCCTGTCGATCACCAGCGTGATCGCCCAGCACCTGCGCGACGGTGCGCCGGTCAGCTGGCAGGGCCACGACTTCGACCTGGTCCGCGCGGTGCTGCGCTCGGCGGACTTCTCGGGCATCCGCATGCCGTCGGGCAAGTTCTTCCTCAGCCTGGCGCGCTTTTCCGGCGGCTGGATCTCGTTCGACGGGATGACGGTCAGCGGCGGTGAGGTGTGGTTCGGCGGCGCGACCTTCGACGGTGCGCGCGTGACGTTCGACAACTCCCAGTTCACCGGTGGTCGCGTGAAGTTCGAGGGCGCGGAGTTCAACGCCGGCGAGGTGTCGTTCCGCGGGGCCCGGTTCGCAGGCGGCGAGGTCGACCTGTCGGAAGCGGTCGTGCGGGTGATGCCGGTGTTCGACGAGGGCGAGAAGCCGGGGCTGAAGCTGCCGGCCACGTGACGTCGGTGCGCACTGCAACGATCCTCGGACATCAATGTCAGGAGACCACAATGGGCACTTGGGGTATTGGTCCGTTCGAGAACGACACGGCAGCGGACTTCTCGTACACGCTGGACGAGGCCGCCGAGGATGAACGGGAGAACATCGTTCGGGCCGCGTTGATCCGCACGATCGAGACCGACGGGTATCTCGACAGCAACGAAGGGTGCGAGGTCGTGGCCTCAGCCGCACTGATCGCCGCGCAGTGCCCCGGAGGAGAACCGATCACCACGGCGTACGGCCCTGATCAGCCACTGCCCATCTTCTCGGCAGATCTGCGGGCGCTCGCCGTTCTGGCTTTGGACCGCGTGCTCGCGGCGGATTCGGAGCTCGTCGAACTCTGGGACGACACCGAATCAGGGCTTCCTTGGCGTCGAGGTGTTCGCGACCTCCGAGTTGTTCTGCTCGGAACCGGAGTTGATCAGGGTGTGAGCTGATCGCGTCCGAGTTGACTCGGCGCCCACATCGTGGACGGCGGAACACACGTCCGTCCCACCGTGTTGGATACGGCCGTGACGACTGCAAAACGCCGTGCCCGTGTCCGCGCCCCCGAGCTGGTCGGACGTGGCTGGCTCAACACCGGCGGCGAGCAGGTCAGCCTCAAGGACCTGCGCGGCAAGATCGTGCTGCTCGACTTCTGGACGTTCTGCTGCATCAACTGCCTGCACGTCCTCGACGAGTTGCGACCGCTCGAGAAGGCGCACGAGGACGTCCTGGTCACCATCGGCGTCCACTCGCCGAAGTTCGTCCACGAGGCCGACCCGGAGGCCCTGAAGGCCGCCGTCGAGCGCTACGAGGTGCACCACCCGGTTCTGGACGACCCGGAGCTCACGACCTGGCAGCACTACGCCGTCAAGGCCTGGCCCACGCTCGTCCTGATCGACCCCGAGGGCTACGTCGTCCACGTCGCCGCAGGTGAGGGGCACGTCGAGGCGCTGGACACGATCATCAGGGAACTCACAGAAGAGCACGAAGAAAAAGGCACGCTGCACCGCGGCAACGGCCCGTACGTCGCGCCCGAGCCGGAGAACACGACGCTCAGGTTCCCCGCGAAGGCGATCGTCACCAAGAACAACACGATCCTGGTCAGCGACTCGGCCCACCACAGCATCGTCGAGCTCGAAGCCGACGGCGAGACCGTCATCCGCCGCATCGGCACCGGCGAACGCGGCCGTGCGGACGGCCTGAACCCCACCTTCTCCGAGCCGGCCGGGCTCACGCTGGTCCCCAACACCCACGGCTACGACGTCGTGATCGCGGACACCGTCAACCACCTGCTCAGGGGCCTCAACCTGGAGACCGGCGAGGTCACGACGCTGGCGGGCACGGGCGAGCAGTGGCGCGACGGCGAGACCGACGGGCCGGCCGACAAGATCGACCTGACCAGCCCGTGGGACGTCGCGTGGTGGAACGGCGGCGTCGCGATCGCCATGGCCGGCAACCACACGCTGAGCTTCTTCGACCCCGCGACCAACACGACCGAACGGCTCGCGGGCACCACGGTCGAGGGCATCAACGACGGGCCCGCGGAAGGCGCTTTCTTCGCGCAGACGTCCGGACTGGCAGCGGACGGCGAGACGCTCTGGATGGTCGACTCCGAGACGAGCGCACTCCGCTACCTGGAGCACGGCGAGGTCCACACCGTCATCGGCAAGGGCCTGTTCGCGTTCGGACACAAGGACGGCGACGCCGAAGAAGCCCTCCTGCAGCACCCGCTGGGCGTCACGGTCCTCAGTGACCATTCGATCGCCATTTCGGACACCTACAACAACGCGATCAGGCGCTACGACCCCGAGACCGACACCCTGACGACGATCGCGACGGACATCGCCGAACCGTCCGACGCCCTCCAGATCGACGGCGAGCTCGTCGTGGTGGCCAGCGCCGCCCATCGGCTCGAACGGTTCTCCGCAGCCGCCACCAAGATCGACGGCGCCGAGCACCAGGTGAAGCGCCCGAGCACGGACATCGCGCCAGGACAGTTCGAACTGGCCGTCATCTTCACCCCGCCCAAAGGGACCAAACTGGACGAAAGGTACGGACCCTCGACGCGGCTGGAGATCACCAGCTCACCGCCCGAGCTGATCTTGGAAGGCGCGGGCGTCAGCACCGAACTGGTACGGGCGTTGCGGATCAACGATCAGATCACGAACGGCGTTCTGCACGTCGTAGCGCAGGCGGCCAGTTGCAGTGACGATCCTGCCGACGAACACCCGGTCTGCCGTCTGACCAGGCAGGACTGGGGGGTGCCGATTCGAGTGGTTGCCGATGCACCTACCCGGCTGCCCCTGCTCATGGGCGGCATGGACGAGGCACCTCAGCAGGGCACGTAGACTCTGCTGGTGCCTGATGTCAAGCTCGAGATCCAGATGCTGTACGACCGCGTCATGGTCCGCATCTCGCCGGAAGACGGCGAGCGGCGTTCCAGCGGAGGCATTGTGATCCCCGCCACGGCCCAGATGGCCAAGCGGTTGGCGTGGGGCAGCGTGTTCGGAGTCGGTACCAGCGTGCGGCACGTGAAGGTGGGCGACCGGGTTTTGTTCAACCCGGAAGATCAGCTTGAGGTCGAGGTGCAAGGCGCCACGTATCTCGTGATGAGGGAACGCGATCTGCACGCAGTTGCCAGCGAACTCACCGAACACGGTACTGGTCTGTACCTGTGAGCCGCCGGTTCGTGATTTTGGCCTGATAGCTACACACGTATACGCCGCCTCAGTGGAGAGACAGGGCAACGGGGAGAGCTGTGCCGTACGACGCTGACAAGACGAGAGCGATGCCGCCGGTCAACCCGGGAGGCACCGCCTCCGAGCAGACGACGAAGATTTCGCCCGTGCACACCGGCGGGCCTGCCGACGCGTGGCCGTCGGAGGAGCCGGACAACGAGCCGACCATCAGCGCTGCCGTGCCCGGTGTGGGTTTCCCCGCGAGCGAGGACGCCACCGAGTTCATGCAGCCGGTGACGCCGCCGCAGCAGACGCCGGAGGACTCGGGCGTCTACGGGCCCGTGATGATCGAGCCGGGCGAGGACGAACCAGCTCCGAAGAACGGCAAGAAGAAGGCCCTGATCGTGGCCGCGGCCGTCGTCGGCGCGTTCGGCCTGCTCTACGGCCTCGACATCCTCGTCTCCAGCGGCAACGTGCCGCGTGGCGTGACAGTGGCCGGCGTCGACGTCGGCGGCATGAGCCACAGCGAGGCCGAGAAGAAGCTCCGCGACGAGATCGGCCCGCGGCTGAGCAAGCCCGTCGCGCTCAAGGCCGGTGACGTCACCGCGGAGCTCGACCCCAAGGCAGCGGGTCTGGAGCTCGACTGGAACGCCACGATCGATCGTGCGGGCAGCCAGCCGCTCAGCCCCGTCACGCGCGTCACCTCGTTCTTCACCAGCCGCGAGGTCGGTGTCGCGACGAAGGGTGACGACACGAAGGTCGCCGGCGCGCTGGAGGCCCTGCGGCCGAAGCTCGACCACGAGCCGACCGAGGGCACCATCAAGTTCGAGAACGCGGCCGCCGTCGCCGTCGAGCCGCACAACGGCCAGAAGCTGAAGGCCGAGGAGGCCGTCAACGTCGTCGTGTCGAACTGGGCCTCCGGCAACCCGGTCGAGGTCCCGATGGACTTCACCCCGGTCAAGACGACCAAGGAGGGCGTCGAGAAGGCGCTCAACGACGTCGTGAAGACCGCGGTGTCCGGGCCGGTCAAGATCAAGGGTGAGGGCAAGGACGCGAACCTCACGCCGGAACAGATCTTCAGCACGCTGACGTTCGAGCCCGGCGACGGCGGCTCGCTCAACGTGAAGCCGAACAAGGACAAGCTCGCCGAGGCCGCGGCGCCGCAGCTCAAGGACACGGTCAAGCAGGGCAAGGACGCCCAGATCGTGTTCGAGGGCGGCCGGCCGACCGTCAAGGAGTCGGTGGACGGCCTCGACCTCGACTGGGACAAGAACCTCCAGCCGTACTTCGACACGCTGCAGAAGACCGACGCGCGCGAGGTCAAGTTCGAGTACAAGCACACGCCCGCGAAGGTCACCACCGAGCAGGCGAACAAGATGGGCATCAAGGAGGTCATCGGCGAGTTCCAGACCGGTGGCTTCGCCGCAGCCTCGGGCGTCAACATCCGGGTCGTGGCCGAGAAGGTCAACGGCGCGATCGTGAAGCCCAAGGAGACGTTCAGCCTCAACAAGTACACGGGCCCCCGCGGCAGCGCACAGGGCTACGTCGAGGCGGGCATCATCGAGAACGGCATCCCCGGCAAGGCGGTCGGTGGCGGCATCTCGCAGTTCGCGACCACGCTCTACAACGCGTACTACTACGCGGGCATGAAGGACGCGGGCCACAAGGAGCACAGCTACTGGATCACGCGGTACCCGAAGGGCCGTGAGGCCACGGTGTTCATGGACGGCGCGGGCAACAGCCTGATCGACATCGCGTTCACGAACCCGGACGACACGGGCGTCGCCATCCAGACGATCTGGACCCCGTCCTCGATCACGATCCGGCTGTGGGGCACCAAGAACTACGAAGTCACCGGTTCCACCAGCGGCGAGTTCAACCCCACCCAGCCGCAGGAGAAGAAGGTCGACAAGCCCGGCTGCGCGCCGAGCAACGGCGCCCCCGGCTTCTCGGTGACGGACACCCGCACGATCAAGGACCGCCGCAGCGGCCAGACCCGTACCGAGTCGCGCACGGTCCGCTACGACCCGCAGTTCAAGATCATCTGCGAACCGCCACCCGGCGGCTGATCGTCGCAACAGTTGTTCGTGAGTGGCCACGAGTGGGTAGCCCCCGCTCGTGGCCACTGTTGCGCATGAGGCGCGAAGACACCCCGCCGTCCAGACGTTGGGGCGGGTGGGGATGGTTGTGTACGGAGCGGTCCACGTGCTCATCGCGTGGCTCGCGCTCCAGGTCGCGTTCGGCGGCGGCGCCGAGCGGACGGATTCGAAGGGTGCGCTGACCGAGCTCGCCGCGAACGGCGCTTGGCTGCTCTGGGCCGTCGGCATCGGCTTGGTCTTCTTCGCGCTCTGGCAGGTCGTTCTGGCCTTCGTCGGCTACTCGTACCGCAGCGAGAAGCGCAAGCGGATCTCCAAGCGGATCGGTTCCGGCGCCCGCGCCATCACCGCCGGCGCGATCGCGTTGGGTGCCTTCAAGTACGCGACGAGCGGCGCGGCCGGAGACACGACGCAACAGCAGCAGGAACTGACCGCGCAGGTGCTCGGCTGGCCCGGCGGCCAGTGGATCGTCGGCGCGGTCGCGATCGGCGTGCTCATCATCGCCGGCGTAATCGTCTACAAGGGAATCAAGAAGTCCTTCGAGAAGGACCTCGACATGAGCCGCGCACCGTCGTGGATCGAGCCGGTCGGCCGGATCGGCTGGATCGGCAAGGGCACCGCGTACGGCGTCATCGGTGTCCTCATCGGACTCGCCGCGATCTACGCCGATCCGCAGCAGGCCGGTGGCATGGACAAGGCGCTGAAGACGTTGGCAGCACAGCCTTACGGCATGTACCTGCTGTCCGCGGTCGCGATCGGCATCGCGGCGTTCGGCGTCTATTGCTTCGTGGCGGCTCGCGCCCACCGGGATAACGGCGTGCGCTCACCAGCGCAGCGCCAGTAGCGTGCTGCTCGTGGTGAGTCCGGAGGCGAACAGGTTCGGGGCTGCGGTCTAGCCGTCAGCCCCGAAAACCTCTTCGCCTCCGGAGTCATTCCGTGCCTTTCTCGCTCTACCTGCTCGCCCTGGCCGTATTCGCCATGGGCACCTCAGAGTTCATGCTCGCCGGTCTGCTGCCGGCCACAGCCGACAACTTCGGCGTGCCCGTCGGCACAGCCGGACTGCTCACCTCGGCGTTCGCCGGCAAGGCGGTCGGTGCACCGCTGATGGCGGTGCTCACCCGTGCCTGGTCGCCGCGCATCAGCCTGTTCGGGTTCGTCGTCGTCTTCCTGGCCGCACACGTGGCTGGGGCTATCACTGCGAACTTCGCTGTGCTGCTCGCTACCAGGGTCGTCGCCGCCCTCGCGAACGCCGGCTTTCTCGCTGTGGCACTGACAACGGCCTCCGCACTTGTGCCAGAGCAACGGCGTGGGCGCGCGCTCGCCGTGCTGTTGTCAGGAACCACAGTGGCCACGATCGCCGGTGTGCCGGGAGGTTCGTTGCTCGGTACCGCACTCGGTTGGCGGGCAACGTTTCTCGCGGTCGCTCTGCTCTGCGTCCCGGCGGCGATCGGGGTCCTGAAGGGGATTCCCGCGCGCAGCAACCGCACCGGGACTCCTGCGCTGCGACCGGAACTGGCCGAGCTCGCGAAGCCGCGGCTGATGCTGGTCATCGTGCTCTCGGTGATCGTGAACGCGGTGACGTTCGGTCACTTCACGTTCCTGGCCCCGGTGGTCACGGACGCAGCCGGGTTGAGCGAGTGGTGGGTGCCCGTGGCGCTGGTGTTGTTCGGGGCCGGGTCGTTCGCCGGTGTCACCGTCGGCGGCAGGCTGTCGGACTCCGCACCGCGTCCCGTCGTGCTGATCGGCGGGCCGCTGGTGCTCGTCGGCTGGGCAAGTCTCGGGCTGCTCGGCCGGGAGCCGCTCCTGTTGCTGCCGCTGGTGTTCGTCCTGGGGCTGGTGTCGTTCGCGGTCGCGCGTTCTGCACCACGCGGCGGGCGCGCCCACCATGGCCGGCTCGTACGCGACTGCCGCGTTCAACATCGGCGCGGTCGTCGGTCCTTTGCTCGTGGCATGAAAAACGGGTCCGCGCACCTCGGGCAGGAGGTGCGCGGACCCGTCGTTATTGCCGAGCAGGCGTCTTAGAAGACGCTCTCGTCGATGTCCATCAGCGAGTTGTCGGTGGACTCCGCGATCTTGCGGCGGGCGGTGAGCTCCGGCAGCACGTTCTTCGCGAAGAACGACGCCACGGCGACCTTGCCCTCGTAGAACGCCTTGTCCTTGGCCGACGGCGTGCCGCCGAGCTTCTCCAGCGCGACCTCGGCCTGGCGCAGCAGCAGCCAGCCGACGAGCACGTCACCCGCGGTCATCAGCAGGCGGACCGAGTTCTGGCCGACCTTGTAGAGGTTGCGGACGTCCTCCTGTGACGAAGTCAGGAAGCCGACCAGCGAGCCGAGCATGCCCTGCAGGTCCTCGAGACCCTGCTTGAGCAGCGCGCGCTCCTCCTTGAGGCGACCGTTGCCGCCCTCGTTGTCGAGGAACTTCTGGATCTCGCCGTTGATGAACGCGAGCGCCTGGCCCTTGTCGCGGATGATCTTCCGGAAGAAGAAGTCCAGCGACTGGATGGCCGTGGTGCCCTCGTACAGCGAGTCGATCTTCGAGTCCCGGATGTACTGCTCGATCGGGTACTCCTGCAGGAAGCCCGAGCCGCCCAGGGTCTGCAGCGACTGCGCCAGCTGCTCGTACGCGCGCTCCGAGCCGACGCCCTTGACGATCGGCAGCAGCAGGTCGTTGACCGCCGCCGCGAGCTTGGCGTCGTCGCCGCCGAGCATCACCTTGTCCTGGAACGTCGCGGTGTACAGGTACACGGCGCGCAGGCCCTCGGCGTACGCCTTCTGCAGCATCAGGCTGCGGCGCACGTCCGGGTGGTTGGTGATGGTGACGCGCGGGGCGGTCTTGTCCGTCATGCGCGTCAGGTCGGCGCTCTGGACGCGCTCCTTGGCGTAGCCCAGCGCGTTCAGGTAGCCGGTCGACAGCGTCGCGATGGCCTTGGTGCCGACCATCATGCGGGCGTACTCGATGACGTCGAACATCTGCGCGATGCCGTCGTGCACCTCGCCCAGCAGCCAGCCCTTGGCGGGCACGCCGTGCTGGCCGAACGTCAGCTCGCACGTGGTGGACGCCTTGATGCCCATCTTGTGCTCGACGTTGGTCACGAAGGCGCCGTTGCGCTCGCCCAGGTCACCGGTCTGCGGGTCGAAGTGGAACTTCGGCACGAGGAACAGCGACAGGCCCTTGGTGCCCGGCTTCGCCTCGATGCCCTCGCCCTCGGGACGCGCCAGCACCATGTGCATGATGTTCTCGGTGAGGTCCTGGTCACCGGACGTGATGAAGCGCTTCACGCCCTCGATGTGCCAGGAGCCGTCGTCCTGCTTGATCGCCTTGGTGCGACCGGCACCGACGTCGGAACCGGCGTCCGGCTCGGTCAGCACCATCGTGGCGCCCCAGCCGCGGTCGATCATCAGCTGCGCCCAGTGCTGGTCGCGCTCGGTGCCGTTGTTGTAGACGACCGTCGCGAAGCTCGGGCCGGCGAGGTACATGTAGATCGGCGGGTTGGCGCCGAGAATCATCTCGGACGCGGCCCAGGCGACCGACGGCGGCGTGCCGAAGCCGCCCAGCGCCTCGGGCAGGAACATGCGGTACCACTCGCCGTCCCAGATCGCCTGGTACGACTTCTTCAGCGACTCCGGCAGGGTTGCCGAGAACGTGGCCGGGTCGTACTTCGGCGGGTTGCGGTCGGCATCGGCGAACGAGTCCGCGAGCGGACCCTCCGCGAGAGTCTTCATTTCGGCCAGAACGCCGCGCGCGGTGTCCTCGTCGGACTGCTCGAACGGCCCCTTGCCGAGGTGGTCCTGCACGTTGAAGACCTCGAACAGGTTGAATTCGAGATCCCGGACGTTGCTCTTGTAGTGGCCCATCTCGTCAGCTCACTCCTCAGGGTCGCGGCGGGGTCGCCTACTGACCGGTAACAACAGAGTATTACCCGACAGTAACCCCGGCAAGAGCGACCACCCACTGGTGGCGAAGTAGACACTCCCGCAACCGGCCTGAATCGTGCATGAGCGCCGGTCAGACGCGTATCGGGCGCTCGGGGACCATGTCCTGCAGTCCGGCGTTCGTGCGCTCCTGTGCGTCGATCGCGCGGGGCAACATGACAGATTCGTAGGCGGGCACGCCGTCTCGGACACCGTCGCGGGCGAGCGCGAGCGCGAGGTCGGCCGCGTCCTGCATCGCGAGGTTCGCGCCGACGCCCAGCGGTGGCATCAGGTGGGCCGCGTCGCCGAGCAGGGTCACGCCCGGTGTGTGCTCCCACGTGTGGGGCACCGGCAGCGCGTACAGCGGCCGGTGGATCAGCTCGCCGGTGAGGAACGCCTGCAGCGAGGGGTGCCAGTCGGCGTACAGCTCCAGCAGCTCGGCGTTGGAGGGCCGCCAATCCTCACGCGCGCGCATGCACGCGTACGCGCGAATGTGATTGCCGCTGTTGCGCTGGACCCACAACATCAGGCCGTCGCCGTCCGCGACCATCGTGCCCTGGCCGGTCAGAGCGAGCATCTGCCCGTCGTTGTCGTGCCTGGTCTCGACGAACAGCACGCCGGTGTGGTGCGGCACGGCGGGCGAGACGGCCCCGCGCACCCGTGACCAGGCCCCGTCCGCGCCGATGACCAGGTCGAACTGCGCCGTGGAGTCATCCAGGAAGGTGACCTCGCCCGGCCTGGCCGAACCGACACCGAGGCCCCAGCTGACCGTCCCCGGTGCGAGCGAGTCGAGCAGGAGCTCGCGGAGCTGGCCGCGGTCGATCTCCGGGCGGAAGTCGCCTTCCGGCGGTTCGTGCTCGATCAGCTCGGCCGTGAGCGGGTCGACCTTGCGCTGCTCCTGGCCCTCGAAGCGGGCGAGCGCGCGCCACTCGTCGAACAGGCCCGCGGCGCGAACGGCCTCCTGGCCGCTGTCGGCGTGCAGGTCGATCGTGCCGCCCTGCTGGCGGGCCTCCGGCGAGCTCTCGCGCTCGAAGACGGTGACGTTCTCGAAGCCGTGCAGCTGGAGAACGCGGGCACAGGTGAGGCCGCCGAGTCCGGCCCCTGCGATGGCGATGCGTGGTGTGGTCATGTCTCCATGAAAGCGTATCGACTGAAAAAGTGCAACCACTACACTTTTTAACTCGCTCAACCAATGCGGTATGGTGATGCGGTGACCGAGCTCGGCCGCCGTGAGCGGAAGAAGCTGCAGACCCGCAAGTCGATCTCCGACGCGGCCACGAGGCTGTTCCTCGAGCGCGGTTTCGACGAGGTGGGTGTGAAGGAGATCGCCGACACCGCGGACGTGTCGGTGACGACGCTGTTCAAGCACTTCCCCAGCAAGGAGGCGCTGCTCTTCGACGAGGACGAGGAGCAGGAGTCGGCACTGGTCGCGGTGGTGCGCAACCGCGGCGACAGGTCGATCCCGATGGCGTTGCGCGACCACTTCGTGCGAGCCGCGCAGGGCCACGCCGACCACCCGCAGTTCGAGATCTTCCAGCGACTGGTGCTGGAGACGCCGGCGTTGCGCGACTACGGACACCGGATGTGGACGCGGCATCAGGACGCGTTGGCGCGGGCCATCGCGGAGGAGACCGGTGTTCCGGCCGACGACGTCAGGTGCGCGGCGCTGGCCAGGTTCGCCCTGGAGGCGCGCGAAGTGATCTTCGACCGGGAGGACCGCGAGCGGGCGGCCGACGAGGTGTTCGGCTTACTCGAGCACGGCTGGGCGGCCGACCAGCAGGCCTGACCGGTAGGCCAGCGACACGGCGTGCGTCCGGTCGCGCGCGCTGAGCTTGCGCAGGATGCCCTTCACGTGGGTCCGCACGGTCTCCACGGACACGATCAGCTCGTCCGCGACCTGCTGGTTCTCCAGACCGTCCGCGATCAGCGTGAGCACCTCGTACTCGCGCCTGGTGAGCGTCGGCCGTTCCCGTGGGCGCAGGTCGGGGTGCACGAAGCCGCGCGTCCGGCAGGTCTCGGCGATGACCCGCACGATCTGCTCCGGCTGGGCCGACCGCGGCACCACGCCGCGCACCCCGGCTTCCAGCGCGGACGTCACGTAGTTCGCGTGCGAGTGGGCGTCGCGGACCAGTCCGATGATCAGCAGGAGCGGGTCCCGTTCGACCAGCAGCCGCGCCAGGTGGCCGACGGGGTCGAGCACGGAGTCGACGAGCAGCACGTCGGGGCGTAGTCGTTCGTGCAGGCGAACGGCGGCGTGCAGATCGCCCGTCGAACCGAGCCAGCGCAGGCCGGCGGTCCGCTTGACGAGGGCGGACAGGCCCTCTCGGTAGAGCGGCACGGGGTCGATCAACGCGACACCGGGGGCAGGCCGGCTTGGCGGGAGCATCAACACCTCCGTTCGTGCTTCTGGAGGTGAGACGTGGTTCCCCTGGACGTGTGACGTGGAAAGGCGAGTTCATGTAGATGAACAAGGGTCACGAATGTGATTCAAGACCGTCCAAGGTCTTCCGCCCCGGGGCAACAGTCTCGTAAGACCTACGTCACATATCCCGTGCGGATGTGCCAGGTTCCCGCCGCCACTAGGCCTGGTGCTCTCGCGGGCACACGTGTGTGCACGCAAGGAGGTCACATGGGCACCCTCGATTGGATCGTGGTCGCCGGTTACTTCGTGGTGATGGTCGGCATCGGGCTCTGGTCCCGCGGGCGGATCAGGAACATCGCCGACTTCTTCACCGCGGGCGGCAAGATGCCGTGGTGGTTGTCGGGCATCTCGCACCACATGTCCGGGTACAGCGCCGTCATGTTCGTCGCGTTCGCGGCGGAGGCGTATCGGCTCGGCCTCACGGTCTACATCTGGTGGTCGCTGACGATCGGTATCGGTGTCGGCATCGGCGCCTTCCTCTGGGCGCCGGCCTGGAACCGGCTGCGCGCCAAGCACGACGTGAAGTCGCCGCTCGAGTACCTGGCCATCCGCTACAACGTGCCGACCCAGCAGCTCATGGCGTGGGCGGGCGCGGGCCTGAAGGTCGTCGACATCGCGGCCAAGTGGGTCGCCGTGTCGTTGCTGCTCCAGGGCTTCGCCAACGTCCCGATCCCGTGGGGCATCGCGCTCGTCGGCGTCGTCACGATGGTCTACTCGGTGCTGGGCGGCCTCTGGGCCGACGCGCTGACGGACTTCGGCCAGTTCATCATCCAGGGCCTCGCGGGCTTCGCGATGTTCTTCGCGGTCGCCTCCCACTTCGGCGGCCTCGACTTCATGTGGACGATCTGGGACAAGCTCCCCGAAAGCCACAGCGATCCGCTGACCGGCCCCTACACGCTGACGTTCTTCATGGCGCTCTTCCTGATCAAGACGCTCGAGTACAACGGCGGCATGTGGAACCTGGCCCAGCGCTACATGGCGGCCCCGTCGGGCTTCGCGGCGAAGCGATCGGCCCTGCTGTCCGCGTTCCTCTGGCTGGTGTGGCCGCTCATCCTGTTCTTCCCGATGTGGGCGGCACCGCTGATCGTGCCGGGCATGGGTGCCAACGCCGAACAGGCCTACGTCGAGATGGGCAAGGCCATGCTCCCCGCGGGCATGATCGGCCTGGTCCTCGCCGGCTTCTTCTCCCACACGATGGCGATGGTCTCCTCCGACGCCAACGTCATCACCGCCGTCATCACCCGTGACATCCTGCCGCGCCTCTGGAAGGGCGCGCGTGCGATGACCGCGGACGCCCAACTGAAACTGGCGCGCATCACCACGTTCCTGTTCATCGGCCTGTCGATGACCATCGCGCTGACCGCAGACACCAAGGGCTTCGTGCTGAAGGTCGTGATCGCCCTGGTGGCGGCCACAATGGGCCCGATCGCGATCCCGCTGATGCTCGGCCTGCTCCCGTGGTTCCGCAAGGTGGGCCCGACGGCGGCACTGTCGTCGACCATCGGTGGTCTGTCGACCTGGATCTTCCTCTACGTCGAACAGCAGTTCCTGAAGGACTTCGCAGTCTCACAGGCCCTGATCGTCTCGACGCCGCTCCTGGTCTCCCTGGTCCTCTACCTGGTGATCGGCTTCGCGAAGCCGGAACCGTCGACAGAACGCGACGCCCTGATCGACTCGCTCAAGTCCGACGCTCCCGACGTGGAAGCGGTCAAGGCGTAGCAGCGCGTTCGTTCTTCATGATCCTCGCGGCGGCGCACCCGAACAGGGTCGCCGCCGCGAGCCAGATGTAGGGCATGGGCGTGCCGGTGTACGTGGTGGCCGTGCCCGCCAGCACCACCGTCGCACCCGCCACGAGCCCAGTCGTGTGCGTGACCGGGAAGTGGCTCTTCAACACGGTGAACACCGCGACGGGCACGAGCAGGAAGCCGTAGGCCAGCACGCGGGTCAGCAGGTTGGCGTGGTCGGCGACCTCGTACTTGAGCGCCGGCACGGCGAGCAGCGTGAGGACGGCGCCCAGCGCGATCCCCACCACGAGGCTCAGCACCACAGTGCGCCCTTGCCACGTTCGCGTCATGCGCTTCAAGACGCATGTGTGACCCAATGGTTGTCGTGGTGTGCGTCATCGTCACGAGACTCATGCGCTCGTGCGCATGCACAGTGGATGGCATGGGTGCGTGGCTTCCTGCAGATGACGCGGAACTGACCGCGGGTTGGCGGCTCTGGCTGGAGCTGAGCGACCGCGTCTACCCGGACCCGTCGTGGGACGGCACCCCTGCCGACGCCATCCGCCAGGTCCGCGAGCTGCTCGCGGCCTGCGAACTGATCCGCCTGGACTACCTGGCCGAGACCGCCCAGCCTTCGGTGGCTTTGCTGCAACTCCTGCAGTCGATGCCGTTCGTGGCCTCGTTCCCGGTCGACCTCTGGCACGACGACACGCACCCGTTGGACGTCGAACGCGCCGAGCTGCTGCACGGCGATCTCGCGTCGTTCGCTCAGCACGTGGCGGGTGTGCGCGCTGCGTTGGCCCGCGGCGGTGGCTGGGTGGAGTTGGACCGCCGCCCGTGGGGCCTACCGGTCGACTGACCCGATGGCCGGCGTCACGCAGATGCGCCACATCTGCCAGATGCCCGCCAACGCGGCCAACACGTAGAGAACGCTGGCCGAGACGGTCCACAGCGAATCGCCGAAATTGGCGAAGAGCCGCCACGGCACCAGTCCCATGCCCGCCACCAGCATGGTGGCGGGCAGCCAGCGTGCGCCCTGCCGGTCGACCAGGTGGCTGCGGGACAGGCCGGGGGTCCCGGGGGCGGTGCCCTCCGGCTGGGGTCTGGGGGCTCGGCCCCCAGGAAAACACCGAAACCGGCGAGGTCCGCGCTTTTCGCGGACACACACGCCGGTCACCGGTTTCGAGCGGGTGACGGGAATCGAACCCGCCTCTACAGCTTGGGAAGCTGTCGTTCTACCAATGAACTACACCCGCATGAGCAAGCTCGCAGCCGATCATACACAGCGCGGCAACGCCCTGTGCCCAGGTCTCGGTTAGCCTGTCCGGGTGCTGCTGAGTGACCAGGATCTGCGCAAAGAGGTCGAGTCGGGCCGTCTGCTGCTCGACCCGTTCGACGTCGAGATGGTGCAACCGTCGAGCATCGACGTACGGCTGGACCGGTTCTTCCGGGTCTTCAACAACACCAAGTACACGCACATCGACCCGTCGATGCAGCAGGACGAGCTGACCAGCCTGGTCGAGGCGCCGGCGGACGAGCCGTTCGTGCTGCACCCCGGCGAGTTCGTGCTCGGCAGCACCTACGAGATGGTGACGTTGCCGGACGATCTGGCCGGGCGCCTCGAGGGCAAGTCCAGCCTCGGCCGGCTCGGTCTGCTCACGCACTCGACGGCCGGCTTCATCGACCCCGGCTTCTCCGGTCACATCACGCTGGAGCTGTCCAACGTCGCGAACCTGCCGATCACGTTGCACCCCGGCATGAAGATCGGGCAGCTGTGCCTGTTCAAGCTCTCCAGCCCGGCGGAGCACCCGTACGGTTCGAAGCAGGCCGGCAGCCGGTACCAGGGGCAGCGCGGGCCGACGCCGAGCCGCGCCTACCTGAACTTCCACCGCACCGACACGCGGCGCTAGAAGCCGTAGCGGTCGAGCACGCGCCGTCGCAGGTCCGGATCGGTGCGGGGGACGGGTTCCAGGAAGATCTCGTCGAGGTCCGGGAACGCTGAACGCAGTTCTGCGGAGATGCGCACGCACGCGTTCTCCAGTTCGAACGCGGTCAGAGCGTCGTTGAAGTCGAGCCGTGCGCACAGCAGGACGCGGTCGGTGCCGATCAGCATCGTCAGCACGTCCACGACGGCGTCGACCTCCTGCTCCTCCGACAGCCGCCGCCAGATCGCCTTCACCAGCACGGGATCCGCCTGCCGTCCGATCAGCAGGCCCTTGTTGGTGCGCGCCAGGACGTAGGCGACCAACGCCAGCAAGACGCCGATCGCGAGCGAGGCCAGGCCGTCCCACAACGACGAACCCGTCAGCTGGTGCAGGCCGAGGCCGGAGAACGCCAGCACGAGACCGATCAGTGCGGCCGAGTCCTCCAGGAAAACCGTCTTCACGGTCGGGTCGTCGGACATGCGCAGGTAGTCCCAGAACCCGCGGCCGTGCGCGGCTGCCTCGCGGCGCACCTGCCGGAACGCCTGGTTCCACGAGATCGACTCCAGCAGGAACGCCAGCGCCAGCACGATGTAGCCGACCAGCGGCCTGGTCTGCTCCTCCGGCTCGCCGAAGACCGTGCGGAAGCCCTCGTAGAACGCGAACATCGCGCCCGAGGCGAAGATCGAGACGGCCGCCAGCAGCGACCAGAAGTAGCGCTCCTTGCCGTAGCCGAACGGGTGGTGGCGGTCGGCTGGGCGGTCCGAGCGGCGCAGGGCCGTGAGCAGAAGAGCCTCGGTGAACGTGTCGGCGACCGAGTGTGCGGCTTCGGAGAGGATGGCTGCCGAACCGGTCAGCACGCCCGCGACGGCCTTGGTGATCGCGATCGCCAGGTTCACCAGCAGGGCCAGGACGACGGTGAGTGTGCTTTCGCCAGAGCCCTGCGGCTTCTCACTCATGGCGATCACTTTAGGCCTCGATCACTGGCTGGCCGCGTGATCGTTAAGCCATTCGAGTGACATTCGCGGGGCAGGGCAACATCTCGCGGCCCTGCGGTGTCTTAAGGCTGGGATCTGCTCCGGGGGGACGCTGATCACCAGGGGGTAAGACGGAACGGCCCGCGTCCGGGAGAGACGCGGGCCGTTCTGCATGCGGGCGCAACTACCATCGTGGGATGGGCAAGCGTGGTGCGGATGACACCGATGCCGAGGTCGAGTCGTGGAGGGCCATGGTTCCGGCGATCGATCCGGTGGTCGAAGGCGTGGTCGACCGCGTGCACCAGATCAGCAAGTACCTCGACTTCCTCGCCACGGAGATCGCCGCGCCGCACGGGCTGAACCGGGCCGACTACGAGATCCTCGCCCGCCTGTTCTGGATCGGGCCGCCGCACCGCCTGACGCCCAAGCAGCTCGCGAACGGCACGTTGAGCCCGGCGACGACGATCACGAGCCGCCTCGACCGGCTGGAGAAGGCCGGTCTCGTGGTCCGCGAGCTCGATCCGAGCGACCGCCGGTCGTTGCCCGCGACGCTGACCGACGCGGGCCGCGAGATCTTCCTGCAGATCGTCGCCGGCCAGGCCGAACGGGAGAAGGAGCTGTTCACCGCGCTGCCCGGCGGTGACCTCGAGAACCTGCGCGACCTGCTGCGTCAGGTGATGGAGGTGCTCTCGGGCGAGCTGGGGCCTGCTCACCGCCGCACGAGGCTCGCCCTCGACAGCAAGGGATAATTGCTACGAACTCGTACTATCCGATATCGTGCTAACTGGCGCGAGAGGGAGGGGTGCGACGACATGGGTGGTTATCCGCTGTCCGAGTGAGCCAGATCACGCAACACTGTGCCCCTGGCGTTCCGATGTCCTAGGTGGAGAAATCGAACGCTGGGGGAACAGTGCAGAAGACTTTCGCCGTCGCGATGACGGCTGCCCTTTTGCTGCCGACCGTGGCCACGTCGGCCGCGGCGCAGCAGGAGAAGATCACCATCGAGGGGGTGAACTTCCTCGACCGCAACAACAACAAGAAGCCCGACGCGGGCGAGACGCCCAGGTCCGGCCTCCGCATGTCGGCGGTCGACACCGCAACCCACAAGGTCGTGTGGGAGTTCACGACCGGGGCCGACGGCCGGTACAAGGCGGTGTTGGACAAGGGGCCGAAGTACGCGGTGGGCATCGCCAACTTCGGCGACTACACGGGCAACCGCGCGGAGTGGATCCTCTCCGAGAGCCGAGCCGACGCCGACTTCGGGTTCGCCGGCTACTTCCTCGAGGGCTTCACCTTCGTCGACGCCAACGGTGACGGCGACAAGCAGGACGACGAGAAGACGCACGAGGGCCTGATCAAGGTCACCGGCAAGTCGATCTCGGGCGTCGAGGTGAACGTCGAGACCCGGTCCGACGCCGACGGTTCGTACCGCTTCGACCTGCCGCTGGGGCAGTACCAGGTCAACGCGCCCGACCTCAGGAGGAACGGGCTCGCGCTCGCCAAGCCGAAGTCCGACAACGACATCGACTGGGTGACCGGCACGCTCGCGTTCCCGACGGGCAGCGACGGGAAGCGCAACTACCGCGCCGACATGCGCTACTTCGAGCCCAAGGGCGACGGCGCGCTCGAGGACACCACGATCAGCCCGGCCAAGGACACCTACGTCGTCGGTGAGCAGATCGAGGTGAAGTTCAAGCTGCTCAACAAGGGCGACGTCCCCGGCAAGCTGTCGGTCATCATGTTCGGCCTGGGCTCCATGGACGCCAAGCTGATCTCGCTCAGCGACAACGTCACCGGCACGATGCAGGAGTTCGAGACGGTCAACAAGCTCCTGCCCGGTGAGTCGATCACCGTCGTGATGAAGCTCGAACTCGCCAGCACCGAGTTGAAGGAGATCTCGCCGTTCGCCCGCCCGTTCATCGGTGGGTTCAAGGACTTCGACCACAAGAACCAGGGTCAGCCCTTCTACCGGAAGATCAAGGTCGTGGAGAAGGGCACCACGTCCGAGCCGTCCACGACCACGACCACGTCGTCGTCTTCGGCAACCACCGCACCGACGAGCACCACGACCACGACGGTCGTGGCCAAGGCGGGCAACAAGTCCGGGCTCGCGTCGACCGGTGCCTCGCCGCTGGGCCTCCTGGCACTCGGCAGCGTGCTGCTCGCGGCCGGTCTGGGTGCGTTCTTCGTGGCGCGCCGCCGCCGGTCGTGACCACTTAGGACCCGTTAGGACCCGCCACGGCTAGTCTGCGCGGCATGGGCATCTTGGTGCATGTGCTGCTGACTGCCGTGGCGGTCTGGGTGTCGACCGCCCTCCCCGGCATCGACCTGGGCGAGGGCACCACCAGCTCGAGAATCCTCACGCTGCTCGGCGTCGCGGTGATCTTCGGCCTGGTGAACGCGGTCGTGAAGCCGCTCGTGAAGTTCTTCGGCTGTCTGTTCTACCTGGTGACGCTGGGCCTGATCGGCCTCGTCGTGAACGCGTTGCTGTTCATGCTCACCGGGTGGATCGCCGAGCAGCTCGACCTGCCGTTCCGCGTCGACGGCTTCTGGCCCGCGTTCTGGGGCGCGATCATCGTCGCCCTGACCGGCTGGGTGCTGAACGTGATCTACGACAAGGTCACCGACAAGGACTGACCCGCCGACGAAAAAACGCCCCTCGGTCCACATCGGACCGAGGGGCGTTTTGCACAGATCAGACCTTCGACTTGTCCTCGTCCGGCAGCGGTGTGCCGGTCGGCGCCTCGTCGGTCGGGATGTCCTTCTTCTCCGTGCCGCGGCGAACGGACTCCAGCAGCATCTGCGCCACGTCGACGACCTCGACGTGGGCGCCGGCCTGGCCGTCGGACTGGCGTGCGGTCACGCCGTCGGTGAGCATCACGCGGCAGAACGGGCAGCCGGTCGCGATCTTCGACGGCGCGGTGGACAACGCCTCGTCCACGCGGTCGACGTTGATGCGCTTGCCGATCCGCTCCTCCATCCACATGCGAGCGCCACCGGCACCGCAGCACATGGAGCGTTCTTCGTGGCGCGGCATCTCGCGCAGCTTCGCGCCGGAAGCCCCGATGAGCTCACGCGGTGCTTCGTAGACCTTGTTGTGGCGGCCCAGGTAGCACGGGTCGTGGTAGGTGACGTCCTCGGTGACCGGGGCGACCGGCACCAGGCGACGCTCGCGCACCAGCTTGTTCAGCAACTGCGTGTGGTGCACGACCTCGTAGGTGCCGCCGACCTGCGGGTACTCGTTCGCGAGCGTGTTGAAGCAGTGCGCACACGTCACGACGATCTTGCGCTGGCCCACGGGCCGGTCCTCGAAGACCGAGTTGAGCACCTCGACGTTCTGCTGCGCGAGCATCTGGAAGAGGAACTCGTTGCCGGCGCGGCGGGCCGGGTCACCGGTGCAGGTCTCCTCCGGGCCGAGCACGGTGTAGGAGACGCCCGCGGTGTGCAGCAGTTCGGCGACGGCGCGCGTGGTCTTCTTCGCGCGGTCCTCGAACGCACCGGCGCAGCCGACCCAGAACAGGTACTCGGTGTCGCCCAGTTCGCCGTCGAACACCGGCACCTCGAACTCGAGGCCCTCGGTCCACGCCAGGCGGTCCTTGGCGTTCTGGCCCCAGGGGTTGCCCTTGTTCTCCAGGTTCTTGAACATGCCGCCGAGCTCGGTCGGGAAGTTCGACTCGATCAGCACCTGGTAGCGGCGCATGTCGACGATGTGGTCGACGTGCTCGATGTCGACCGGGCACTGCTCGACGCAGGCGCCGCAGGTCGTGCAGGACCACAGCACCTCGGGGTCGATCACGCCGAGCTCGTCCGGGCCGCCGACCAGCGGGCGCTCGGACTCGGCCATCGCCAGCACGTCGATCGACTCGAGGCGCTTCTTGTAGTCCTCGTACTTGTCCTCGACCAGGCCGACCTCGTCGCCGGCCATGTCGCGCGAGCCGCCGGCCAGCAGGTACGGCGCCTTGGCGAACGCGTGGTCGCGCAGCTGCGTGATGACCAGCTTGGGGGACAACGGCTTGCCGGTGTTCCAGGCCGGGCACTGCGACTGGCAGCGGCCGCACTCGGTGCAGGTGGAGAAGTCGAGCCAGCCCTTCCAGCTGAAGTCCTCGACCTTGCCGACGCCGAACACGTCCTTGTCCGGGTCGGCCTCCTCCAGATCCAGCACCTTGCCGCCGGACATCATCGGCTTCAACGCACCCAGGGCGACGCCACCGTCGTCCTCGCGCTTGAAGTAGATGTTGAAGAACGCCGAGAACCGGTGCCAGGCGACGCCCATCGTCAGGTTCCGGCCGACCACGACCAGCCAGATCATGCCGCTCAGCAGCTTGACCAGCGCCATCACCGACACCCAGATCGGCGCGGCCGGCAGGATCGCGGCGAGCGGCTGCGTCACGAACGACGTCCACAGCGGCGCGGTCTCGAGGCCGCTCGACTGCTTGAACGCCTTGACCATCAGGATGCCGACACCCTCGATGACCACGACCGCCTCGACGAAGTAGGCGGACTTGAAGTCGGAGCCCTGGAAGCGGGAGACCCGGTCGGCGCGGCGCGGGTGGTTGCGCTGGCGGATGACCGCCAGGGCCACACCACCGACGACGGTGCCGACGCCCAGCAGTTCGATCAGCAACAGCCAGATCGACCACGTGCCGATGATCGGCCAGTGGAAGTGCGGGTCGAACACCTCGCCGTAGGCCTCGAACAGGACGGCGGAGCCGATCAGGAAGCCCCACATCACCATCCAGTGCCAGGGGGCGACCGAGCGGAACTTGGCCATCCTGGTGTGCGCGACGAACTCGACGATCAACGTCTTCAGCCGCGGCCAGAACGGTCCCTTGCGGGTCCCGTCCGGCTGGCCGAGCCGGATGATCTTGATCATCTTCCACACGCCAGCGACGAACACGCCCCAGGCGACGACGCTCACCGCTACGGCGACGAGTCCGAGAACCAGCTGGAGGGTCATGGCGGGAGTCTAGGCCACGTTACTCGTGGGTAACCACTTGGACGTGGCCGGTGTCTCCTCACGTACCGGTCAAGTATCCGGATGTTGATCAAAAAATTATGGAACAATTGTTCAAGTAGTTTGTGTCAACATCCGGGGGTCGCCATGTTGTACCTGTATCTCGCTGCCGCGATCGCGGGAGAGATCGCCGCCACCGTCTCGTTGAAGCTGTCCGAGGGCTTCACGAGACTGTGGCCGTCGGTGGTGGTCGTCGTCGGATATGCGATCGCCTTCACAGCCCTTTCGCGCGCGTTGAAGTTGGGTATGCCCGTGGGCGTCGCCTACGCCGTGTGGTCCGCCGTCGGAGTCGCAGCCGTCGCGGTCATCGGCTGGAAGTTCCTGGGCGAAACCCTCAACCCCACGATGGTCATCGGGTTGACTTTGATCATCGGAGGCGTGGTGACGCTCGAGCTCGGGAGGACGCACTGACTGCAGTCGTAGACGGCCGCAAGGCGCGCGGGGAGAAGAAGCGGCGCGCCATCGTCGAAGCGACCCTGCGGGTGGTCGAGCGCGAGGGCATCAGCGGCGTGACGCATCGCAGCGTCGCCCGAGAAGCAGGCGTGCCGACGACAGCGTCCACCTACTACTTCGCGACGCTCGACGACCTGTTGATCGCCACGATGCTGTGGGCCGCGGAAGAGCTGTGCGACGACATGCTGAACATCGTCGCGAGCGGAGGCACCGCGCGGGAGATCGCCCGTGCGCTCGCTCGTGCGGTGAACGAGAACCGTGCGCGCACACTCGCCGAGTACGAGCTGTACCTGCTGGCCGGTCGCCGTCCCGAGCTGAAGGCCGCCGCACGCCGGTGGCTCGACCTCGCCGTCGAAGCCGTGCAACCGGCGGACCCGGTGGCGTTCCGCGCGTTCCTCGCGGCCGTCGACGGGCTGCTGATCCAGGGCCTGATCGCCGATGTTGCCCCGACCGAGGACGAGCTGGAGCCAATCGTGTCCTTCTTGATCTGCGGCCGCGACGATTTCACTCCTCCGGCACGGGAACAATGAAGCCATGAAGTTCGCGCGAGAGGTGTCCGGCATCAGCCACGGGGTGAGCCCGGGGCTGCTGGCAGCGCTCTACGTCCGCGACTCGTTGGCGTTGTCGGTCGACGTGGAGCCGCACGTGCCGGGCCTGGACCCGTCGCTGCCGGTCCAGGTGCCCGCGGGCGTCGACCGCGCTGCCGTGACGCGCGAGTGGCCCGGCTGGTGGGCCGACGCGCTGGACGCGTGCACGCGCGGCGCCGAACCCGCCGTGCCGGAGGACGCCGAGGCGTTGCTGACCCGGCCGGCCAGCCGCGCCGCGGTGCTGGCGATGAAGACCGGCATCGAGCAGCTGCACCGCGTGCAGGCTCCGGTGGCGTTGCCGATCGGCGACGTGCTGCGCGGCATCGAGTCGCGGATCGGCCGGTGGGCGCAGAGCGTCGAGCTGCACATCGCCGAGGTGCCCGTCGACGGACTGCTCTGGGAGCGCATCGCACCTGCGCACATCCTGGCGTCCACACGGTTCCTGAACGACCCGGCGCGCACCGCTCCGGCGTTGCGCGCGGTCTTAGAGGATCTTGTCTGATTCAGGTAGGGACAGCCCCACCCTGCCTTCGGGGGCTGACTGCCGTGTAGCTGAGCCGCGTCACCTCTAGTTTTGTGCTCATGCTGAGGACGGCGCTGGTGGCGGTGCTGATGGGGGCTCTGCTCTCCGGGTGTGGCATCCGCATCATGAAGTACGAGTTCACCGACGACCACGTCGTCGCGGAGAAGTACACGTCGGTGCGGGTGCGCGCCGGCTCGGGGAACGTGGCGATCCGGCACGTGCAGGGGATCACCGAGACCAAGATCCACCGCAGGGTGGAGCACGGCAGGGACAACCGGCCGACCGGTGTCGCGCACCGGATCGAGGGCAGCACGCTGGTGCTGGACGACTGCGGCAACGAATGCTCGATCAACTACCAGATCCAGGTGCCGTCCGCGGACATCAAGGTGGAGTCCCTCGACGCCGGGTCGGGCAACGCGGAGTTCGAAGGTCTCGCCGCGATCGACTACAAGATCGGCTCCGGCGACTTCAAGGCACAGACCATCGCCGGCAACGTGCAGGTCAGCAGCGGCTCCGGCAACATCGACGTCCGTGACATCACCGGCGACGTCAAGGCAGGCACCGGTTCCGGCAAGTTCGAGGCCTTCCGGGTCAAGGGCAGCGTCACCGCCGACCTGGGCTCCGGCAACATCACTCTCGACCAGCTGGCGGGCAAGGTGCTGGTCAACACCAGTTCGGGCAACATCACCGGCACCGCCATCGACAACGACGTGACGGCCATCGCCAGCTCCGGCAACGTCGAGCTGACCTTCGTCTCGGCGCGCACGGCCCGCGTCGACAGCGGCTCCGGCAACATCACCGTGCACGTGCCGGCGTCCGCCGGCCCGTACAAGGTCACCGGCGGCTCCGACAGCGGTGACCGCAAGATCGACGTGCCGACCGATCCTGCTGCCAAGCACGAGCTCAAGCTGGACGCCAGCTCCGGCAACGTCAAGGTGCTGGGCATCTGAGCCGTTCCGCGGGCGAATGTGCCGAGGACCACTCCACAAGGGGTGGTCCTCAGTGCGTTCTGAGGGAACAACCAGATCTTCCCGGCCGTTGGTCCAGTCAGAAAGCTTGAGTCGGGTAGGCTCAGGTTTGAGCAGATGGCAAACTTGAGCCAGCAACGCTCAACAAGTACTAGCGGAAGGAACTCCAATGGCGCGTGCAGTCGGCATCGACCTCGGGACGACCAACTCCGTCGTCGCCGTCCTCGAAGGCGGTGAGCCGACGGTCATCGCCAACTCGGAGGGCTCGAGGACGACCCCGTCCATCGTCGCGTTCGCGAAGAACGGCGAGGTTCTCGTGGGTCAGCCCGCGAAGAACCAGGCCGTCACGAACGTCGACCGCACCATCCGCTCGGTGAAGCGGCACATCGGCACCGGTTGGAAGACCGATGAGATCGACGGCAAGCAGTACACCTCGCAGGAGATCAGCGCGCGCGTGCTGATGAAGCTCAAGCGCGACGCCGAGGCGTACCTGGGTGAGGAGATCACCGACGCCGTCATCACCGTCCCCGCCTACTTCGAGGACGCGCAGCGCCAGGCCACCAAGGAGGCCGGCCAGATCGCGGGCCTCAACGTGCTCCGCATCGTCAACGAGCCGACCTCGGCCGCGCTGGCCTACGGCCTCGACAAGGGCGAGAAGGAGCAGACCATCCTGGTCTTCGACCTCGGTGGCGGCACGTTCGACGTCTCGCTGCTCGAGCTCGGCGACGGCGTCGTCGAGGTCCGCGCGACCTCCGGTGACAACCACCTCGGTGGCGACGACTGGGACCAGCGCGTCGTCGACTGGCTGGTCGACCGCTTCAAGCAGGCCAACGGCATCGACCTGACCAAGGACAAGATGGCCCTGCAGCGCATCCGTGAGGCTGCGGAGAAGGCCAAGATCGAGCTGTCCAGCTCGTCCACGGCGTCGATCAACCTGCCGTACATCACGGTCGACGCGGACAAGAACCCGCTGTTCCTCGACGAGACGCTGTCGCGTGCCGAGTTCCAGCGCATCACGTCCGACCTGCTCGACCGCACCCGCGCGCCGTTCAACAACGTGATCAAGGACGCCGGCATCTCCGTCGGCGACATCGACCACGTCGTGCTCGTCGGTGGCTCGACCCGCATGCCCGCCGTCGCGGAGCTCGTCAAGGAGCTGACCGGCGGCCGCGAGCCCAACAAGGGCGTGAACCCGGACGAGGTCGTCGCCGTCGGCGCCGCCCTGCAGGCCGGTGTCCTCAAGGGCGAGGTCAAGGACGTCCTGCTGCTCGACGTCACCCCGCTGTCCCTCGGCATCGAGACCAAGGGCGGCATCATGACCAAGCTGATCGAGCGCAACACCACGATCCCGACCAAGCGCTCCGAGACCTTCACGACGGCCGACGACAACCAGCCGTCCGTGCAGATCCAGGTCTTCCAGGGCGAGCGCGAGATCGCGGCGCACAACAAGAAGCTCGGCATGTTCGAGCTGACCGGCCTGCCCCCCGCCCCGCGCGGCGTGCCGCAGATCGAGGTCACCTTCGACATCGACGCGAACGGCATCGTGCACGTCTTCGCGAAGGACCTGGGCACCGGCAAGGAGCAGTCGATGACGATCACCGGTGGCTCCGCGCTGCCGAAGGACGACATCGACCGCATGGTCAAGGACGCCGAGGCCCACGCGGAGGAGGACAAGCGCCGCCGCGAGGAGGCCGAGGTCCGCAACCAGGCGGAGACCCTCGTCTACCAGACGGAGAAGGTCGTCAAGGAGAACGACGACAAGCTCCCGGCGGACATCAAGGAGAAGGTCAACGCCGCGATCGCCGAGGCGAACGAGGCGCTCAAGGGCACCGACATCAACGCCATCAAGACGGCGGTCGAGAAGCTCGCGACCGAGTCCCAGGCCATCGGCCAGGCGATCTACGCCAACGCGCCGGGTGCCGCCGGTGCCGAGGCCCCTGGTGCGGACGCGCCGGGTGCCGCGGGTGCGGGCGCCAAGGCCGAGGACGACATCGTCGACGCCGAGATCGTGGATGAGGAAAAGAAGAAGTGACCGAGCCGAGGCACGCCGCCCCTGACGAGGAGCAGCCTCAGGTGGTCGTGAACGACCGGCGCCGGATCGACCCCGAAACGGGTGAGGTCCGGGCGCCGGCCCACGTCGCCGCCGAGGACAGTGCTGCTCCGGAAGCTGACGAGCCGGTCGTTGCGGAGATCGTGGACGAGGTGGCCGCCGAGCTGAAGACCCAGCTCGACGAGCGCACCGCCGACCTGCAGCGGCTCACCGCCGAGTACGCGAACTACCGCAAGCGGGTGGAACGCGACCGGGAATCGGTGATCAACAACGCGAAGGCGTCCGTGGCCGCCGAGCTGCTCTCCGTGCTGGACGACATCGAGCGGGCCGCCGCGCACGGCGACCTGACCGGTGCGTTCAAGGCGGTGGCGGACAAGCTCGTGTCCACGCTGGCCAAGACCGGCCTGGAGCCGTTCGCGCACGAGGGTGAGGCGTTCGACCCGTCGGTGCACGAGGCCGTGCAGCACAGCACGTCCCCGGACGTCGACGGCCCGACCGTCACCGCGGTCCTGCGCCGCGGCTACACGTTCGGCGACAAGCTCGTCCGGCCCGCGCTCGTCGCGGTGACCGACCACGAGCCTGCGCCGGCGGCACCGCCGGCCGAAGAGAACTAGCGCCGTGGCCGCCGGTCTTCACCGCGCCTTCCGGCGCTCAGCAGGGCCCCTCGCGGCACCGCGATGGACCCGTCTGACCGGCGAAATGCGGGGCAAAGCCCAACGGCCACGGCACTCGAAAGGAGGAGACGTCCGGTGAGTGCGAGGGACTGGATCGAAAAGGACTTCTACCGCGAGCTGGGCGTCTCCTCCGACGCGTCGGCGGACGAGATCAAGAAGTCGTACCGCAAGCTCGCCCGCGAGCTGCACCCCGACGCGAACCCCGGCGACGCCAAGGCGGAGGCCCGCTTCAAGGCGGTCTCCGAGGCCTACGGCGTGCTGTCGGACTCGGCCAAGCGCAAGCAGTACGACGAGGCCCGCCGCCTGTTCGCGGGCGGCGGCGGTTTCCCCGGCGGCTTCGGCGGTGCCGGCGGCTTCGACGTCAACGACCTGTTCGGCCGCGCGGCCCAGGGCACTGGTGGCGGCGGCCTCGGCGACCTGCTCGGCGGCCTGTTCAACCGGCGCGGCGGCGGCGCGGCCGGCTCGGCCACCCGCCCGCGCCGTGGCGAGGACGTCGAGACCGACGTCCGCATCGACTTCACCGAGGCGGTTCGCGGGGCGACGGTGCCGTTGCGCCTGTCGTCCCCCGCCGCCTGCACGACGTGCGGTGGCTCCGGTGCCAAGCCGGGCACCACGCCGCACACCTGCGCCACCTGTTCGGGTTCCGGCCTGGTGACCCGCTCGCAGGGCGCTTTCGCGTTCAGCGAGCCGTGCCGCGACTGCCGCGGTACCGGCCGGATCATCGACGACCCGTGCCCCGAGTGCGGTGGCGACGGCGTCAGCACCCGCACCCGCACGCTGACCGTGCGGATCCCGTCGGGCGTCGACGACGGCCAGCGGATTCGCCTTGCGGGACAAGGAGAGCCCGGCCGCAACGGCGGACCGTCGGGCGACCTGTTCGTGCGCGTGCACGTCAACCCGCACAGCGTCTTCGGCCGCCAGGGCAACGACCTGACGCTCACCGCGCAGATGACGTTCTCGGAGCTCGCGCTCGGAACGACGTTGACCGTCCCGACGCTGGACGGCAAGGTGACCTTGAAGGTGCCTGCCGGTACGGCCTCCGGGCGCGTGCTGCGGGCTCGGGGCAAGGGGATCACCAAGCGCGACGGCACTTCGGGCGATCTCCTGATCACCCTGGAGGTCGCGGTGCCGAACAACCTGTCGTCCGAGGCGCGCAAGGCCCTCGAGGCGTACGCGGACGTGACGAAGGACCACGACCCCCGTGGTGATCTGAACGCACTTCTTGAAGGGCGGTGAGTTCCGTGGGTTTTCCGTTCCCTCCTGGGACTGACGAGGACACGCCCTTCTTCGTGATCTCAGTGGCGGCGCAGCTCTCCGGTCTGCACGCGCAGACCCTGCGGTCCTACGACCGGATGGGCCTGGTCTCGCCCGGCCGCACCTCGGGCGGTGGCCGCCGCTACTCGATGCGCGACATCGTGCTGCTGCGCGAGGTTCAGCGGCTCTCCCAGGAAGAGGGCGTGAACCTCGCGGGCATCAAGCGGATCATCGAGCTGGAGAACCAGGTTGATGCGCTGCGGATGCGCGTCACCGAGCTGCAGCAGGAACTCGCGCAGGCGTTGGCGGTGGCCGACTCCACGGCCGCGGCGGTGCACGCCTCCTACCGGCGCGACCTGGTCCCGATCCGGCAGGAGACCGCGCTTGTCGTGTGGAAGCCCAAGCCCAGGAAGTAGTGCACAGCAAGTGACTCACTCGAAGTAGAACCCGGCCTCCAGATCCGCCAGGAGGCCGGGTTCCTTCGTTTCCCATCCCAGCAACGCTTTCGTGCGCGCACCGGAAGTGGGTGCGTCGCGTGCGACCATGCTCGCGAGCGGGCCGAAGTGCTCCGCCGGGACGCTCTGCACCGGCACGTCCAGCTTTCGCCCGATCACCTCGGCGATCTCCCGCAGTGACACGGCTTCCTCGGCGACCGCGTGCAGCACCGAACCGGCGGGCGCCTGCTCCACCGCCAGCCGGTACAGCCGTGCCGCGTCCAGCGTGTGCACGGCCGACCAGCGGTTCGTGCCGTCGCCGGGATAGCCGGAAACCCCGGTATCACGCGCGATCCGCACCAGCAGCGGGATGAAGCCGGCCGTGTCCAGTTCACTGTGGACTGTCGGTGGCAGCACGACCACCGCACCGCGGAGATCAGGCGCGTCGATGATCAGGTTTCGGGCGGTGCCACGGCTGTGGTCGTCCGGCACGCGTTCGTCCTCGGTGGCGGTGCGGCCGAGTCCGGAGTACGAGAGCGTGCCGCCGGTGCCGATCAACGCCTTGCCGGTGCCGGACAGCTCGTCCATGAACGCCCGGACGACCGCGAGATCGGCGGCCGACGCACCGGCGTAGTTCCCCGCGAACATCTCCTCGTGCTTGAACGCCAGGTGGATGACAGCGTCCGCCTCGGCCGCGCCCTTGCGCAGCCCGTCCAGGTCGTCCAGATCGCCGCGCTGGACGGTGGCGCCCTGCGCGGCGAGCTTGGCGGCGGACGCGTCCGAACGGGCCAGGCCGACGACCTCGTGACCCGCGCGGAGCAGTTCCGGGACCAGCGCCGAGCCGACGTGTCCGCTGGCGCCTGTGACGAAGACCTTCATGGCACTCCCTCAAGTGATGGGACTTGGTCTCATCAACGGTAGCAGAGTGATGGGACCAAGTCGCATCACTTAGGATGGGCGGCATGGGTCGATGGGAGCCGGACGCGCGGGATCGGTTGGTGCGCGCCGCACTCGACCTGTTCAGCGAGCAGGGGTACGAGAACACGTCGGTCGCACAGATCGCCGAACGCGCCGGCCTCACGAAGAGCACGTACTTCCGGCACTTCCGGGACAAGCGCGAGGTGTTGTTCGGAGGTCAGGACGAGCTGCTCGACCTGATCACCAAGGGCATCGCCGACGCGCCCGAGTCCGCTGGAGCGCTGACCGCGGTCGAGGCGGCGCTCGTGGCCATGTCCGTCACGTTCACGGAGGAGCGCAGGACGAACGGGCCGCGGCGGCTGGCGGTGATCGAGAGCAACGACGAGCTGCGCGAGCGGGACGCGTTGAAGATGACCGGGTTCGGCCGCACGATGAAGGACGCCCTGCTCCAACGCGGTGTGTCGGCGCTCGATGCGGACGTCGCCGCGGAGTTGGGGATACTGGCGCTGCGGCGCGGCTACGCCGAGTGGCTCGAGGCCGGCGGGGACTTCGCTGACGTCGCCCGCCGGGCGCTCGAGGAGGTTCGGGTCGCGGCCGCCTCGCTAGAGGGTGCCGAGTAGGTCCTCGACCTCGGCGGCGATGCGGTCCAGCGCCTGGTCGTCGTCGTGGGCGGCGATCACCCGGTCGATCCAGTCCGCGATCAACGGCATCTGCTCGGGCTTGAGGCCGCGCGTCGTGATCCCCGCCGTCCCGAGCCGGATGCCCGACGGGTCGAAGGGCTTGCGCGGGTCGAACGGCACCGCGTTGTAGTTCAGCTCGATGCCCGCGCGGTCCAGTGCCTGCGCCGCGGGCTTGCCGGCAATCGTCTTCGACGTCAGGTCGATCAGGATCAGGTGGTTGTCGGTGCCGCCGGAGACCAGGTCGAACCCGCGTTCCAGCAACGCCTCTGCCAGCGCTTTCGCGTTCGCGACGACGGTGTGGGCGTACTCGCGGAACTCCGGCTGCGCGGCCTCGTGCAGTGCCACGGCGATCGCGGCGGTCGTGTGGTCGTGCGGGCCGCCCTGCAGACCGGGGAACACCGCGCGGTCGATGACCTTCGCGTGTTCGGCGGCGCAGAGGATCATGGCGCCACGCGGGCCGCGCAACGTCTTGTGCGTGGTCGTGGTGATCACCGGGGCGTGGCCGACCGGGGACGGGTGTGCGCCGCCGGCCACGAGGCCGGCGATGTGCGCGATGTCGGCGACCAGAACGGCACCGATCTCGTTGGCGATCTCGGCGAACGCGGGGAAGTCGATGGTGCGCGGGATCGCGGTGCCGCCGCAGAAGATGACCTTCGGGCGTTCCGCCAGTGCCAGCGAGCGGACCTCGTCCAGGTCCACGACACCGGTGTCCTTGCGGACGTCGTACTGCACCGCGCGGAACCACTTGCCGGTGGCCGAGACGCTCCAGCCGTGGGTGAGGTGGCCGCCCATGGGCAGCGACATGCCCATCACGGTGTCGCCCGGCTGCAGGAAGGCCAGGTAGACGGCCAGGTTCGCCGGGGCGCCGGAGAGCGGCTGGACGTTCGCGTGGTCCACGCCGAACAGCGCTTTCGCACGGTCGATCGCCAGTTGTTCGACCTGGTCGATGACCTGCTGGCCTTCGTAGTACCGCTTGCCTGGGTAGCCCTCGGAGTACTTGTTCGTCAGCACCGAGCCAGTTGCTTCGAGCACGGCGGCCGAGACGTCGTTCTCGGAGGCGATCATGCGCAGCTTGCGGGCCTGCCGCGCGGCCTCGGCCTGGATGAGGGCGGCGATTTCGGGATCAACGTTTGCGAGCACGGCGGATCTCCGTGCCGGGCACCCAGGCGTTCGGTGCGCTCGGCCGTCGCTTCCCGGTGGTCAGTTCCACCCTCGGCACGCCAGTCGCTTTCGACGTGCCGAGCTTAGTCCAGCGTGAACGGGTCGTACTTGATCCGATCGAGCGGCGTTCCGGCGACCAGCATGCGGGACACGGTGGACCTGATCATGGCCGGGCTGCCGCAGACCAGGACGTCGCGGTCTTCCCACGCGCCGTAGCGGGTGACCACGTCGGCCAGGGTGCCCTGCTCGACACCGCGGACGCCGGGGTCCGACTCGAGCACCGGCACGACCGTGAGCCACGGGTTCGTGGTCGCGATGCGCTGCAGGTTGTCGAGGTCGTAGAGGTCCTCGCGGGTGCGGCCGCCGTAGAACAGGTGCACGCGGGGGTTGTCGCCCCACTGCGCCATCTCGTCGATGATCGCGTGCATCGGTGCCACGCCGGTGCCGCCGGCGACCATCAGGACGTCCGACCCGGCCGTGCGGTCGACCGACAGACGTCCCATGGGCGGTCCGATGCGCCACGTGTCACCGGCCTGGGTGTGGCCGACCACCGAGCGTGACACCCAGCCGCCGTCCACGGACCGGATGTGGAACTCGATGACGCCGTCCTCGCGCGGGGCGTTCGCCGGCGAGTAGTACCGCCACAGGCGCTTGCGCTGCGGCGTCTCCACGCTGACGTACTGACCGGACTTGTAGTTGACCGGGTGGTCGGGCTGCAGCCGCACGACGGCCAGGTCCCACGAGACGCGCTGGTGCTCCAGCACGGTGGCGTGCCAGTAGGCGGGTCCGTTGTCGGCGTCGGCGGCCTCCTGCATGGCCCGCGCCATCAACGTGTACGCCTCTGCCCACGCCATCTCGACCTTCGGCGTCCACGCAGCGCCCGCGAACTTCTTCACCGCGGACAGCAGCGCCGTACCGACAGCCTCGTAGTGGACGTTGATGACACCGAACTTGCGGTGGTCGCGGCCCAGCTGGCGGAGGAAGGGGATGAGGTCGTCCGGGCGGTCGACCATCTGCACGACGTGCACGAGGGCGCGCAGCAGGCGGCTCCGCTGCACCTCCATGTTCGCGGGGAACATCTCGCGTGTGGCAGGCGAGAGCGAGAAGAGCATGCCGTAGAAGAACTTCGCCACTTCTTCGGCGTGCGGCTCCACCACCGCGAAGCTCTCCCGGATCATCCGCACCATCGCGGTGACGCCAGGCGGGGGTTCACGGTGTGGCGGGGTAGGGATCGGGCTCAGCACAGCGTTCGCAGTCATGGTCCGCGCGCAGTCTCCACGTTCTCATTGGCGCCAGCAAGGCGCAGCAGTCCTCGTCAAGCATCCGTCCCCCGACAGGGTGGACAGTAACCCCTGATTGGTGGGTTTGACTCCTTGATGCCACCTTCGAGCGAAGTCTGATCACTCTCCGTCAGTTGTTGTTACCGCAACAGTGTGAATCCGACGGCCCGTCTGTACCGTGTTGCGCGCTTGCGTGGAACTGTGTGGCGGGTGTCCCCGCCTGACTTGACTGAAACCACCTCACTCGACCGTGTGGAGCAACCCGGCTCACGAGGTGAGCACTTCCTCCAATGTGCCCTGGAGACGTCCGATCGCGCCACACGCTTCTACGACGACCAGGTCCTGGACCACCTGAACCCCGCGATGGCCGAGTTCGTCGGCCGGATGGAGATGGCCTTCATCTCGACCGCTGATGCCGACGGGGAGTGCGACTCGACCCTGCGGGCCGGGCCGGCGGGGTTCATCCAGGTGATCGACTCCCGGACCGTCGCGTACCCCGAGTACCGCGGCAACGGCGTGATGGCCTCGCTGGGCAACATCATGGAGAACCCGCACGTCGGGATGCTCATGGTGGACTTCACCCACGACTTGATCGGGCTGCACGTGAACGGGCGGGCGCGGATCGCGCCGCGCGAGGAGGTCCCCACCGAGGACAAGAAGGTGGAGCGGTGGGTGGTGGTCGAGGTGCAGGAGGCCTACATCCACTGCCGCAAGCACATCCCGCGGATGATGCCGGTCGACCGCGTGCGCGACTGGGGCACGGATGACGTGAAGCGGAAGGGCGGCGACTACTTCGGGGTCAAGGCGGGCAAGACCGCCGACTGACCTGCGTCGTTGCTTCGGGAGGGGCTGCCTGGCGAACGTTGCCCGGCAGCCCCTCTCTTCGTGCGCTGCCGTCGCTCTAGTGGCCGGCGCGACCCTGGATGTGACCCATCAGCCATCCCGAATTAGTTGGCCTAGCTAACTATCTCCAGATATAGTTGCGTAGCATCAACTAACTACTGGAGGTGTGGGCTTGAACCGGCCCTCGTCGCATCGGGAGATCCTCGAAGCGCTGTCCGGCATCTGGGTGGCGCTGCTCGTCGCAATCCTCAGCTCCACCATCGTCTCGAACGCACTCCCGACGATCCTGGCCGAGCTCAAGGGCACCCAGACCCAGTACACCTGGGTCATCACGTCGATGCTCCTGGCGAGCACGGCCAGCACGCCGCTGTGGGGCAAGCTCGCGGACCTGTTCGACAAGAAGAAGCTGCTGCAGACGAGCATCGTGATCTTCGTGGTCGGCTCGGTGCTGTCCGGGCTGAGTCAGAACATGGAGCAGCTCATCGCGTTCCGGGTGGTCCAGGGCCTGGGCATGGGCGGCGTGCAGGCGCTCGGCCAGGTCGTGGTCGGCGCGTTGCTCAGCCCGCGTGAACGCGGCCGCTACAGCGGTTACACCGGCATGGTGATCTCGGCGGGCACCGTGGGCGGGCCGCTGGTCGGCGGGTTCCTCGTCGACTGGCCCGGCTGGCGCTGGTGCTTCTTCGTTTGTGTGCCGCTGGCGCTCGTGGCGCTGGCCGTGCTGCACAAGACGCTGCACCTGCCGACCACGAAGCAGCACGTGAAGATCGACTACCTCGGCGCCACGCTCATCACGGGCGGCGTGAGCCTCGTCCTCATGTGGGTGTCGTTCGCCGGCAAGGACTTCGCGTGGTTCTCGAAGCAAAGCGCGCTGTTCGCGGGCGGGGCTGTCCTCGCGATCGTCACCGCGTACTTCGTCGAGCGGCGGGCCAGCAGCCCGGTCATCCCGCTGCACCTGTTCAAGAACCGCACGGTCGTGCTGGCCATGCTCGGTGGCATCGCGGTCGGTACGGCGATGTTCGGCGCGTCGGTGTTCATGGGGCAGTACTTCCAGATCGCGCGCGGGTTCTCGCCCACGAAGGCCGGGCTGCTCACGGTGCCGTTGGTGTTGGGCCTGAGCATTTCAAGCACGGTCAGCGGGCAGCTCATCGCCAGGAGCGGCAAGTGGAAGAGCTACCTGGTGTGGGGCGCCTTCTCGCTGGTCATCGGGCTGGCGTTGCTCGGGACGATCGACCACGACACGAACCTGACGCTGATGGGCGCGTATCTGCTGCTCGTCGGGGTCGGCGTGGGGCTGACCATGCAGAACCTCGTGCTGGCCGTGCAGAACGGCGTGGGCATGGCGGATCTGGGTGCGGCGAGTTCCACGGCCACGTTCCTGCGGTCGCTGGGAGGGACGGCCGGCGTCTCGGTGCTGGGTGCGGTGCTGGCGGCGCACGTGAGCACGAAGACGCTCGACCGCGGCTCCCTCTCCCCAGTCGTGCGGAACTCCTACGGCGATGCGATGGGCGAACTGTTCCTCATCGCCGCTGGTCTCGCGGTCTTCACGGTGATCGCGGTGTTGCTGATCAAGGAGCAGCCGCTGCGGGACTCCGTGGATGTCACCCCAACGGCTTCTGGTGCACAGACGGTCGCCACTGAACTTGATTCACCTGTGGATACTGAACAGCGGATTGTGGACAACCTGGCCCCCGCTGTGGACAAGCTGTTGGTACGAACGAGTGATGGTGATCAAGCGGTCGCGGCACGTTCGGCTGCGCTGCGTTCAACGCAGAACTCGTTGCCCTCGGGGTCGCGCATGGTGACCCAGCCGGTGCCGTCCGGCCTGCGCTGATCGTCGAAGATCGTCGCGCCGATGCCGAGCAGGCGCTCGACCTCCTCGTCGCGGGTGGCGTCGGTCGGCTGCAGGTCGACGTGCAGGCGGTTCTTGATCTCCTTGCCCTCCGGCACGTTGATGAAGAGGTAGCGGATGCCGCTCGGCAGTTGGATCAGGCACTCCGGGTCGCCGGGGTTGTCCTCCGGGTCCAGCGGCAGGCCGAGCACCTGGCCCCACCACGAGGCGATCGTGTACGAGTCACGTGCGTCAACGGTGACGTTGTGGATGATCGAGGTCATGGGACCGATCTTCGCCTAGCCTGGGGGAACCGCCGCCCGGATTTCGGGAAAGGGCGCGTCCATGAGGCTGTTGGTTCCAGCCGCACTCTTCGCTTGCCTGTTCGTTCCGGGCACCGCAACGGCAGCACCGTGCACGACAGTGGCCACGGATGCGGCGCTGGCCGAGGCGATCACCAAACCCAAAACGTGTGTTGTGGTCGAGGACGGCACGTATGCGCCGGTCACGATCAGCGCGGACGAGGTGCACCTGAAGGCGCGCAAGCGTTTGGGCGCCGGGTTCACCACCGGGACCGTGATCGTCACGGGCTCGGGCGTCACCGTCGAGGGCTTCACGTTCACCGGCAGCGCGAACCTCCGGCTCGTCGACACGGTCGGCTCGCGGATCACCCGCAGCCTGTTCCGGTCGTCGGCCGCCGAGTTCGTGCAGGTCCACGGGCAGCGGGGCGATCGCAACCGGGTCGACCACAACGAGATGGGACCCAAGGCGCAGCAAGGGCACATGATCCAGATCGGCGCACGGCCGTTCACACCGACGAACACCCTCGTCGACCACAACTACCTGCACGACCTCGCATCAGGTGTGCAGGGTGGCGAGGCGTTGCGCGTCGGCGGGTTCGGGCCGTCCGGCGACTACTTCCACGCGCACACGGTGTTCGAGTACAACCTGCTGGTCCGGCTGTCCGGTGACGCCGAGGTGCTGTCGCTGAAGAGCTCGGCGAACACCTTCCGCTACAACACCGTCCGCGAGTCCGCCGGGGAGATCAACATCCGGGCCGGGCAGGCCAACGTCATCCACGGCAACTTCGTCTTCGCCGACGGGCTCAAGGCCGCGCACGGCATCCGGCTGAGCGAGGACGACCACGTCATCACCGACAACTACGTCGAGACGCTGGAGGACGCGTTCCTGATGTTCGCGGGCGACGAGAAGCCCGGGAACCCACCGCCAGGTGTGCCGCCGTCGGGTCCGTTCACCGGACACGCGCAGGTGCGCAAGGCGGTCGTCACGGGCAACTCGTTCATCGCGACGGCCGGCCGGGGCGTCGACTTCGGTGGCGGGGTGAAGCCGCCGGAGGACCTGACGTTCGCGAACAACCTGGTCAGCGCGGTCGGCGGCCTCGGTGTCGGCAACGCGGCCACTGTCAGCAGGCCTGTTCACGGTGGCAACCTGGTGTGGTCGCCGCAGCCAGGAGTCTCCGGGCCGGGCTTCCTGCTGGCCGATCCGGCGCTGGTGCGCGGGTCGCACGGGCTGCTCGCACCGACGAAGGCGGCACTCAGGGCCGGTGTGCGCGGCTACGGCAAGTTCGACGTGCTCGGACGCAACCGCTTGTCCCCGCCGGACGTTGGGGCTGTGGAGGCGTCGAGCTGGTCACGGCCCGTGCGCAAACCGTTGACCATCAGTGATGTGGGCCCGTTCTCATAGTTGAGCGGAACACGCTCAACTTTTCTGACGTTGTGCGGAATGATGGTCCATGCTGGAGGCTGACCACGAGGTGGAGGAATGGACGCTTTCAACCCGACGACGAAGACTCAGCAGGCTGTTTCCGCAGCTGTGCAGGCGGCGACCCTCAACGGCAACCCCGACGTGAGTTCGGCGCACCTGCTCAGCGCACTGCTGGCGCAGGCGGACGGGTTGACCGCGCCGTTGCTCTCCGCGGTGGGAGCCGACCCGACGCTGGTCCGCAAGGAGCTGGAGCAGGTCTCCCGGTCGCTGCCCAGCGCCTCGGGCTCGACGGTCTCCGCTCCGCAACTCTCGCGCGACGCCGTGCGGGTGCTCGGCAGGGCACAGGAGCTCGCCACCGAAATGGGTGACGAGTACGTGTCCACCGAGCACCTGCTCGTCGGGCTGGCGCAGCACGGCGGCCAGGTGGCCGACCTGCTGCGGCGGCACGGTGCGACGCCGGACGCGTTGAAGGACGCGTTCGAGAAGGTGCGCGGTTCGGCGCGGGTGACGTCGCCCGATCCCGAGGGCACCTACAAGGCGCTGGAGAAGTACGGCGTCGACCTCACCGAACGCGCCCGCAAGGGCGAGCTCGACCCGGTGATCGGCCGTGACGCCGAGATCCGCCGGGTCGTGCAGGTGCTGTCCCGGCGCACCAAGAACAACCCGGTGCTGATCGGCGAGCCCGGCGTCGGCAAGACGGCGATCGTCGAGGGCCTGGCGCAGCGCGTGGTGGCCGGTGACGTGCCCGAGTCGTTGCGCGGCAAGCGGGTCGTGTCGCTGGACCTCGGTTCTATGGTCGCGGGCGCCAAGTACCGCGGTGAGTTCGAGGAGCGGCTCAAGGCCGTCCTGAAGGAGATCACCGACTCGGCCGGCCAGGTCATCACGTTCATCGACGAGCTGCACACGATCGTCGGCGCCGGCGCGACCGGCGAGTCGGCCATGGACGCCGGCAACATGATCAAGCCGATGCTGGCCCGCGGCGAGCTCCGCATGGTCGGTGCCACGACCCTGGACGAGTACCGCGAGCACATCGAGAAGGACGCCGCGCTGGAACGCCGGTTCCAGCAGGTGCTGGTCGGCGAGCCCTCGGTCGAGGACACCGTCGGCATCCTGCGCGGCCTCAAGGAGCGTTACGAGGTGCACCACGGTGTGCGCATCACCGACGCCGCTCTCGTGGCCGCGGCCACGTTGTCCGACCGCTACATCACCGCGCGCTTCCTGCCGGACAAGGCGATCGACCTCGTCGACGAGGCCGCGTCCCGGCTGCGCATGGAGATCGACTCGCGGCCGGTCGAGATCGACACCGTCGAACGTGCCGTGCGGCGCCTCGAGATCGAGGAGATGGCGCTGGCCAAGGAGTCCGACGCGGCCTCCCTGGAACGGCTCTCGGCGCTGCGGGCCGAGCTCGCGGAGAAGCGCGAGGAGCTGTCCGCGCTGACAGCTCGCTGGCAGAACGAGAAGGGCTCCATCGACCGGGTTCGCGGGTTGAAGGAGCAGCTGGAGTCGTTGCGCGGCGAGTCCGAACGCGCCGAGCGCGACGGCGACCTCGGTCGTGCCGCCGAGCTCCGGTACGGCCGGATTCCCGCGCTGGAGAAGGAACTCGCCGCAGCCTCCGAAGCGTCCACTCAGGACGCCGCGATGCTCAAGGAGGAGGTCGGCCCGGACGACGTCGCCGACGTCGTGTCGGCGTGGACCGGCATTCCCGCCGGTCGCCTGCTGGAGGGCGAGACCGCCAAGCTGCTGCGCATGGAGGACGAGCTCGGCCGCCGGGTCGTCGGCCAGGCCGAAGCCGTGCGGGTCGTCTCGGACGCGGTGCGGCGCACCCGTGCCGGCGTCGCGGACCCGGACCGCCCGACGGGCTCGTTCCTGTTCCTCGGCCCCACCGGCGTCGGCAAGACCGAGCTGGCCAAGGCGCTGGCGGCGTTCCTGTTCGACGACGAGCGGGCGATGATCCGCATCGACATGAGCGAGTACTCCGAGAAGCACTCGGTGGCTCGCCTGGTCGGCGCGCCTCCCGGCTACGTCGGCTACGACCAGGGCGGTCAGCTGACCGAGTCGGTGCGCCGCCGCCCGTACTCCGTGGTGCTGCTGGACGAGGTCGAGAAGGCGCACCCGGACGTGTTCGACGTGCTGCTGCAGGTCCTGGACGACGGCCGGCTCACCGACGGCCAGGGCCGGACCGTGGACTTCCGCAACACGATCCTGGTGCTGACGTCGAACCTGGGCTCGCAGGCCATCGCCAACCCGTCGCTGACGGAGGTGGAACGCCGCGACGCCGTGCTGGCCGTGGTGCAACGGCACTTCAAGCCGGAGTTCCTGAACCGGCTCGACGACGTCGTTGTGTTCCACTCGCTGGCGACCGAGGAGCTCACGTCCATTGTGGACATCCAGATCGCACGCCTGGCGGACCGCCTGGCGGCGCGCCGGTTGACGCTGGAGGTCACGGCCTCGGCGCGCGACTGGTTGGCGCTCAACGGTTTCGACCCGGTGTACGGGGCCAGGCCGTTGCGGCGGCTGGTGCAGTCCGCGATCGGTGACCAGCTCGCGAAGGAGCTGCTGGCCGGTGAGGTCCGGGACGGCGACACGGTTCGGGTCGACGTCATGGACGACAACTCGGGGCTGATCGTGGGCCGCGGAGTCTGAGCTCGGATCCCCCGCAGCGGCGGGTAAGTTGGCCGCTGTGGGGGATCTTCGCTATGTGCGCTACCAATCGGCAGAACCCAACGCCAACGGGCGCTTCCCCGGGATCTTCGGGCTGGTGAACGGCCTGCGCCGGCGCGGTCAGCTCACCGATGAGCAAGAAGCGTTCATGCGTGTCAACAACGCCTGGTACAACGCGGCCTACACCGACCCGTCGACGGTTGACGCGACTGTCTACGACCGGGAGGTCAACCCCGGCGCCCGCGCGTGGTTCAAGATCGAGGCGACGCACTTGTTCGACCGCCTGCCCGGTTATCTGGCGATTCTCGACGCTCACGGCGTGCCGTGGTGTCGGCTGGAATCCGACGACCCCGGCCGCGTCGTCTACGAGGACGCGGACCAGGTCGTCGTGGTGCCGCACTCACCAAGCAACGGGTAGCGAGACCAACGCACGGACGTTGGTCTCCATCCGGTACGTCAGCTCGGACTCGTCCACCGCGAGCCGCAGTCCGGGAAAGCGCTTCAGCACGGACGAAAGCGCGATCCGCAGCTCCAGCTTCGCGAGCTGCGCACCGAGGCAGTAGTGCGGCCCGAACCCCATCGCCAACGGCGCCGCGCCGTCGCGCCCGAGGTCCAGCCGGTCGGGATCCGGGAACACCTTCGGATCCCGGTTGGCCGCCGAGATGATCGGCAGCACCGCGTCGCCCTTCGCCAGCTGCACCCCGTCCAGCTCCACGGCCTCGGTGGTGACCCGAGGCAGCGTCGCCGCCATCAGCCGGGAGAACCGCAGCAGTTCGTCGACGGCCGTGTCGATCAACGCCGGCGAGTCGATCAGCCGCTGCATCTCCGCGGGGTGGCGCAGCAGGGTCAGCAGCGAGTTGCCCAGCTGGTTGACGGTCGTGTCGTGCCCGGCGGCCAGCAGCATCTGCAGGTTCGCCAGCAGTTCCGACGACGTCAGGTGCCCGCCCTCGTCGTGCGCCAGCACCAGAGCGGTGATCAGCTGGTCGTCCGGCCGGACGCGCTTCTCCTCGACCAGGTCGGCGAGGTAGCCCTGCATGTCGTTCTCGGCCTCGCGCAGCTCGTCCGGCGTGAGGCGAGCGGTCATCAGGCGGCCGGTCCAGCGGCGGATGTCCGGAGCGTCGGAGTAGGGCGCTCCGAGCAGCTCGCAGATCACCATCGTGGGCAGCGGGACGAAGAGGCCGGCGACGAGGTCCGTGGGTTGGGCGTCCAGCAGGGAGTCGACGATCGACTGGATGCGCGGTTCCAGCAACGCGACCATGCGCGGGCTGAACGCGGAGGCCACGAGTTTGCGGGTGCGGGCGTGTTTGCGTCCCTCCATCGAGGAGAGCACCAACGGGTTCGCGCCGGACGGCACCGTGACCGGGCCACCAGGGCGGGTGGCCTCCTCGCGGCTGAAGCGCGGATCGGTCAGCACCTGTCTGCAGGCGGCGTAGGAAAGCGCCAGCCAGATCGGGATCGGTCCCATCGTGGCGGACACGACGGGACCACGTCTCAAGAGGAGTTCCTGGGCCTCCGGTTCGTGGTCCAGCGAACGCGGCGTGGTGAACGGGAACGTGACGGACATGCCCTGAAGCACGTCGAATCGGCACGCCCAGTTCACGACGCGCGGAAGTGATCTTCGTTCCACGGGCCGGACCCACTACGCTTCAGCTGTGGGCATACCGGCGTGGGTCTGGTTCACCGTCGCCGCGGTGGCGGGCGTGGCGGGGTTCGCCCTGCTCGCGACCGACCGGGCGCAACGAACCGCGCGTAATCGTGAACGGCGCCGTTGGGCTGCCCTCCGTGGCTGGCAGTTCGAGGAGACAGACCACGTGCTGCCGACTCGCTGGGAAGCGGGAGCCATCGCGTACTACGGCACGGGGCTCGCCCGTGACGTCGTCGCGGGCTCGACCTTCACGGCGGACGGGCGCAGGCAGGTCTACGTGCTCGACCACGAGACCAGCGGCAAGGTCAACTCGGTGCTGGTCGGCGTGCGCTGCCGCAGGGCGTTGTCGGTGGTGATCGAGCTCTGGCTGTCGACCGTGCCGTTCCAGCGCGACAACGACAAGATGCCGATGCCGGACCTGCTCGGGCCGGTGGGGTCGCGGTACGCCTTCGTCACCGACGTGCCGGCCGCCCGCAAGATCATCACGCCGGACCTGATCGACGCCGCTGAAGAGATCGGTGGCGACGTCACGGTCGTCTGGATGGAGAACGACTGGGTGCTGGCCGCCGCGCCGCCGAACTCGTCGCCCGCGCGCCTGGAGCGGCTGCTGCGCGACATCGGTGAGCTGGCGGACGTCATCGACCCGTTCGACCCGGACCCCTCCGAGCGCGAGGAGCCGGTGGAGGACGACGAAGGTGGCGAGGTCTACCGCCCGTCGTTCGGCCGGAAGCAGCCGTAGCCGTAACCAAAGTAGCGTGATCCACCTCACACTTCACTCTGTGTAAAACATTCGTAGCTGATCCAGATACTCCGTGCGTAAGCGTCGTGTCCCCAACCCCCCGGAGGGAAGCACGATGTACGGAGGAAAGGTTGTTCCGCCCGCAGCCGTGGCGGGTACGGCGTCCGTGGTGACGCTGGCCAACACGGGCGCGTCAGTCGGGTGGTTGCTGTTCGGCGGAGTCGCTCTGGTCGTTTCGGGCCTCGCGCTGCGCCTGCTGGTTCTCCGTCGTCCGGCGAAGAACTGAGCGTGATCATCGGCGCGCTTTCGACCCCGGCGTAGACCCGACTACCGTGCGGTGGCATGCCAACCGCACTGGTGACCGGATCGACCGTCGGGATCGGGGCCGCCTTCGCCCGCAGGCTCGCCGCAGAGGGATATGACCTCGTGCTGGTCGCGCGCACCGCGTCCGCACTCGAGGAGATCGCGCAGCAGCTGCGCGATCGGCACGGCGTCCACGTGGACGTGCTGCCCGCCGACCTCAGCGACCACGGCGACCGCGCCAAGGTCGAGGCGCGGCTGGCCGAGTCGCCCGTCGACCTGCTCGTCAACAACGCGGGCTTCGCCAACACCGGCGAGTTCTTCGCCGCGGACGTGGAGAAGCTGCAGGCCCAGCTGGACGTCAACGTCGCCACGGTGCTGCGCCTCTGCCGGGCCGCGATCCCCGGCATGATGACGCGCGGCAAGGGTGACGTGATCAACGTGTCGAGCGTCGCGAGCTTCCTGCCCGGTCGCGGCACCAGCTACAGCGCCGACAAGGCGTGGGTGACGTCGTTCTCCGAGGGCATGTCCCTCGCCGTCGGGCACTCCGGCGTGCGGATCATGGCGCTGTGCCCCGGTTTCGTGAAGACCGAGTTCCACCAGCGGGCGAACATCGACATGTCCAAGACGCCGGACTGGCTCTACGTCGACGCCGACCGGCTGGTCCACGAGGCCCTGCGCGACCTGCGCCGGGGCAAGGTCCTGTCGATTCCCGGCACCCAGTACAAGGCGATCGTGAGCCTCACGAAGGTGCTGCCCCGCGCCCTGGTGCGCAAGATGGCGTCCCGGTTCGCGGGCGGTCGCGGCCGGACGTGAGCGGAACCGACGAGGGTCGGGGAGCGTCGGAGCGCACGTGAGTGAACAGTTCCACGTCGTGCCGGACGAGCTGCGCGGGTACAGCGAGCTGCTGGACCGCAACGCGCAGCACTTCCTGACCATCAAGGACCACGCGATCTCCAAGGGCGGTGACACCGCGGGCTTCACGGGCCTGCTGACGTTGCTGCACCCCGTCGTGACGGGCGTCGCGAACCTCTTCGGGGAGACGTTGGACTTCGCGAACAAGATGATGCTCAAGGACTCCGACGCGCTCAAGAAGACCGCCGACACCTACGAGAAGGTCGACCTCCACGGCGTCCGGCTCCTGCAGCAGGCCGGAGGTGGCCGATGACCGCGTACGCGGACGTCCAGGACCCGTCGGTCGCGCTCAGCGCCGCCGCCGAGGACCGCCCTGGCCGGCAGAGCACCAAGGAGCTCATCGAGAAGGCCGGCTGGAAGATCCAGGGCGTCAACTGGATCTACGAGAAGGTCACCGGCGAGAACCTCGTCGAGTCGCTGATCAACCCGCTGCTCGGCGACTTCGAGAAGATCGACGCCAACGCCAACGCGTGGGACCAGGTGGCGAAGGCTCTGGACGCGGTGCGCCACAACGTCGGCGACGGCGTCGGCCAGCTGGGCCCGCACTGGAACGGCAAGGCCGCGCAGGGTTTCGAACGCCGCATGGACACGCTGTGGGTCATCGCGATCGAAGCGGACTCCCAGGTCGCCAGGATCATCGGCAACAAGTTCCAGTCCATGGCGAACACGTGCCGCACCGCGACGGGGCTCGCGCTGACCCTGCTCGACATGCTGGTCACGAAGCTCATGGAAGCGGCGATGACCTTCTTCATCCCGGTGGTGGGCTGGGGCAGGGCCGTGTGGATGGTCTACGACGCGATCCAGATCGTCGACCGCATCCGCAAGATCATCATCGCGATCCAGACGATGATCGAGGGCGTCCAGGGCATGGTCGACGGCATCGTCGCGATGGGCACCGCGCTGATGAAGATCAAGGACGTCCGCGACGTCAACGACGCGCTCGACGTGGTCGACGGTGTGCAGGACGGCAAGCAGAAGTACGACAACGGTGTGTCGGCCGTGAAGTCCGGCGCCCTCAGTGCTGCGTGGGACGGGTACAAGCTCAAGAGCTCCGTTGGTGCGGCTTCGACCAGGTACAGCACACCGCCGGCCACAGGAGCTCCCAGTGGTTCCGCCGCCTCCGGCGCTGACGGTGGAGGACAGCAGTGACGTTCCCGTACGACCAGGCTCGGTTGCAGCAGCTGTTCGACGACGTCGACACCAGGACGGCGGCGGCGGTGCAGGTCGCTCAGCAGGCCGCGCAGTTCCAGCCGCGCTCGAAGGGTCTCACCGAGGCCGACCTCGCCGAGATCGAGCGGTTCGCCCGCGGCGGCAAGGCGCCCAAGGAGCTCAGGGACCTGCAGGGGCGCGTCGACGCGGGAGAGTTCTCCTGGCAGGACGTCGCCGCCGGGCGCGTGCTGGGCGACGAGGGTGTGCAGAAGGCGCTCGCGAGCTCGCTCGGAGACTTCCAGCGCGCCTACACGGCGATCCAGGAGGGCCAGGACATCGACGACATCATCGCGTCGGGGAACCCGGCAGCTCGGCCGCCACGCGACGATGACGACGAGGACGGCCCGAGCCACTTCCGTCAGGACGCCTGGTAGCTCAGGGCACGATGTCGATGCTCTGGTCGATCTGAGCCGTGCCCTTGCCCCGCGCGATGTCGAAGGCGAGGGCGCCGGCGACGGCCAGTGACCGCAGCGGTTCGGTGAGGCCGGGACGAATGCGCACCACGTCCCGGCGCACCCGCTGCCCGTGCCGCTTGGCGCGGTGACCGGTGTGAATCTGGGCGACGTCGCCGAGCAGGCATACCCGCGTGCCGTGCGCGTCGTGCAGTGCCTGCCGCCGGACGCTCTCTTGGCGCAACGACCCGATGGCCTGTCCGTCGGGAGTGGTGACCCGGATGTGCGGCCTGCGCCCGAACGGCTTGCGGATGTGCAGCAACGGCTGCCCGTGCGGCGCGGTGACCACGAGGTCGAACGACGTCCACCCGGAGAAGCCGGTGTAGCGCAACGGCCGCTGCAGACCTGGCCCGGAACGTTCGGCGACGCCGGCGAGCGGCATGTCCCGTTCGTCGAACACCTGCACCCGGTAGTGCGGCCGGAAGAGCAGGCTCAGGAAGTTGAACTGGTGTTCCACGAAGAGGGTGTCGGTGTTCAGCAGGCTCACGGTGATGCAGGGTATGCGGCACCGATCGCCCATGTGTGCGAAGCTAGCGACCCGTGCGAACTGAAGTGGTCTTGGACGCGAACGCGAAGTCGGAACTCGCTCGTCTGGTGAGCGAATTGGCCGTGGTGCACGGCAAGGTGACCCTCTCCAGCGGCAAGGAAGCCGACTACTACGTCGACCTCCGCCGGGCGACGCTGCACCACGCGGCGGCCCCGTTGATCGGCAAGCTCCTCCGCCAGCTCACCAGCGACTGGGACTTCGTCGCTGTGGGCGGTCTCACGCTCGGTGCCGACCCCGTCGCCTACGCGATGATGCACTCCGCTGCGGCCGCTGGTGACGTGCTCGACGCCTTCGTGGTGCGCAAGGCCAGCAAGGCCCACGGCATGCAGCGCCAGATCGAGGGCATCGACGTGCGCGGCCAGCGGGTGCTCGCCGTCGAGGACACCTCCACCACCGGCGGTTCGGTGCTGACCGCTGTCACGGCGTTGCGCGAGCACGGTGCCGAGGTCGTGGGGGTCGCCACGGTCGTCGACCGCGGCACCGGAGCCAAGGAAGCCATCGAGGCCGAGGGGCTGCAGTACCGGTACCTGTTGGACCTGAACGACCTCGGGCTCGCCTGAGAGGTTTTATCGAGAGCGCTTCGAGCTACCCCGCCCTAGTCTGGAGGGCGGGGTGGTGCGAATGGCCAGGGTGCTCGTCGAAGCGGTCGTGGTTCTGCACTTCGCCTTCCTGGCGTTCATCGTGCTGGGAGGGTTCGTCGCGTGGCGCTGGCGGGGCGTGATCTACGCGCATCTCGCCGTCGCGGTGTGGGCGATCCTCAGCCTCACGATCGATCTCACGTGCCCGCTGACCGTGCTGGAGAACGAGCTGCGCGGGCAGGCGGGCATGCCGTTGCTGGAGACCGGGTTCATCGACCACTACATCGACGGCGTCTGGTACCCGCAGAGCGCGACGACGCTCGTGCAGCTGGTGCTCGGGGCGATCGTCCTGGCCTCGTGGATCGGCTTCTATGCTGGCGGCCGTGCTGCTCGAAGGCTTTCACGCTGTTAAGCACGCGTTGCGCTTCGGCGCCGACGTGCACCCGTTGCTCACCACGGACCTCAGCGCCGCGATCAGCCTCGCCGAGACGCACGCGCCGGACCTCGTCGAGCAGTTCAAAGGCGCCACCGAGGTCGACGAGAAGCACTTCAAGCTCCGGGCCGGCCGCACGCACCCGACCGGGGTGGCGGGGTTCGCGGAGAAACCCGACCTGCCGTTCGATCGCAACGCGCCGATCGTCCTGCTCGACAACCCGCGCAACCTGGGCAACTTCGGCGCCACCATCCGGGTGGCGGCCGGTCTCGACGCGGGTGGCGTGCTGTCCACCGGCGACGTGGATCCGTGGCACCCCAACGTGCTGCGTGGATCAGCCGGCCTGCACTTCGCCCTGCCCGTCGCCAAAGCCACCAGCCTCGACTTCCCGGGCGAGCTGATCGCGTTCGACGCCGACGGCGATCTCCTCGCGGGTCCGATCCCCGACAACGCCGTGCTGGCGTTCGGTTCGGAACGCCACGGCCTCTCCGAAGAGGTCCGCGAGAAGGCCACCAGGATCGTCCGGCTGCCGATGCGCGCGAAGGTCAGCAGTTACAACCTGACAACTTCTGTGGCCATGGGCCTCTACCACTGGGCGATTCACCGAGCTTCTTGACCGGTCAAGCACTCACCATGATCCCGTGGTGATCGCGAAACTGCTGGCGGCGCGCGCGGGCGTCGCGGAGCGCGCGGTGTACTCCAGGCACCTGCGGCGGGTCTGGGGTGTGCCGGGCACGCTGCTCGGTGCACGCGCCTGGCCTGCGCTCGTCAGGGACAAGCTGCACCTCAGCTTCAGCTACTGGTGGCAGGCGCACCTGCTCGACTGCATGATCGACGGCTACCTGCGCTCGCCCAGCGAGCTGCGCAAGACCGCCATCACCAAGGTCGTGCGGGGCATCCGGATGCGCAACGTCCTGGGCTGGACCAACGACTTCTACGACGACATCGCGTGGCTCGGCCTCGCCCTGCAACGCGCCGAAAAGCACCTCGGCATCGCGAAGCCCAAGGCGCTCAACGCGATCGCGGAGCAGCTGCGGGACGGCTGGACCGACCACGCCGGCGGCGGCATCTGGTGGAAGCGCAAGGACGACTTCAAGAACGTGCCCGCCAACGGTCCGGCCGCGATCTTCCTGGCCCGCCAGAACGAACGCACCGACCTCGCCCGTGCCAGGTCGACCGTGGACTGGATCGAGGACAACCTCGTCGACCCCGGAAGCGGCCTCGCCTGGGACGGCCTGCACGTCCACCCCAACGGCGAGATCCGCGAGTACGAGAAGAACATCTACACGTACTGCCAAGGAGTTCTGATCGGCGCGTGCGTCGAGCTGGCCCAGCACGGGCAGCAGGAGAAGTGGCTGGGCAAGGCCGCCCGCACGATCACCGCGGTGCACGACGACCTGGCCACGAACGGCGTGATCAGGGGCCAGGGCGGCGGCGACGGCGGCCTGTTCGCGGGCATCCTCACCCGCTACCTGGCGAAGGCCGCGCTGACGATCCCCGAGCTGGACCCGGAGCGCCACGAGACCGCCGACCTGGCCAGGGAGCTCGTGATCCAGTCCGCGGAGGCGGCGTGGCTCAACCGCGTGATGGCGGTGAGCGGCCCGCTGTTCGGTCCGGAGTGGACGGTCCCGGCGGACGAACGGGAAGGCCGCGACCTGTCCGTCCAGCTCGGCGGCTGGATGTGCCTGGAGGCCGCCGCTCTGCTCGAACGGCACGGCCTCGACGTCACGGCTTGAGGTAGCTCAACAGGGTTTTGGCGTCCTCGCGGAACTGCTCCGGCGAGTCGTCGAGCACGAACTCCAGCAACGCGTTGCGCTCGATCCCGTCGCGCGCGAGTTCGGTCAGCACCGGCTTCCACAGGTCGCGGCGCGCGGCGAGCGGCAGCCGGTCCTCGTAACCGCCGGAACCCCACGAGAACACGTGCGCGGTCACCGGTTCCAGCGTCCGCACCTCGTGCACGGCCGAGAACACGTCCTGGCCTCCGCGCGGCTGCCAGTACGGCACCACGCCGTCGACCTCGTCGAGCAGTTGGACCGCGGAGTCGAGCGTGTCCGTCAGCGTGTTCCGGTGGTACTCCAACGCGATCCGCGTGCCCATCGCGTCCGCGTGCTCCACGGCGTGCTGCAACGCCTCGATCACCGGCCCGCGGTCGGGGCACTCGGCCGACCCGGCGGTGCCGGCCCAGACCCGGACCAGCGGCGCGTCCAGCTCGGCCGCGGTCTCCAGGATCGCCGCCAGGTCACCGCGATCGGACACGCCGGCCCGGTAGTACGACCCGTACGCCGCCACCTTCAGCCCGGTGTCCAGCGCCCGCCGGGCCGCCGCGAAGTCACCGGGCGGCACGTGCACGTCGGCGCCCCACTCCACGGCCTGCAGCCCGCACTCCGTCGCCAGGTCGCCGATCTCCTCGACGGTCAGCTGCCGGAACGTCACCGAGACGAGGCCGGGGATCAGCATCCGCAGGACTGCCTGTGCATCAGCGAGGGCGCCAGCCGGATGGTCTCCGGCGGCCGCTCCGGGTCGGCGATCCGGGACAGCAGCAGCTTCACCGCGGTCCTGCCGATCTCCTCGACCGGCTGGGCCAGCGTGGTGAGCGGCGGTTCGATCAACGTCGCCCATTCGACCTCGTCGTACGCGACGACCGCGAGGTCCGTGCCGAGCTTGAGGCCACGAGCGCGCATTTCGTGCAGCATCCCGACCGTGACGAGGTGATCGGCGGCGACCACGGCGGTCGCCGGGTCGTCCTGGTCGAGCAATGGCGCGAGCCAGCCGCTCTGCGACACCAGCGCCTCGTCCCACTTCAGCCCCGCACGGCCGAGGCCGAGCCGGTAGCCGAGGATGCGTTCCTCGGTCGTCGCCACACCGGCCTTGCCGCAGACGATGCCGATCCGCCGGTGGCCCAGTTCGGCGAGGTGGCGGACCAGACCCGAGGTGGCCTGGACGTTCTCCGGCCCGACCTGGTCGATGTCCTTGGCCACGGTCAGCCGGTCCACCAGCACCGTGGGGATGCCGAGCCGCTTGAGTTCCGGCAGCACGAGGCTTCCACCGGCGGCGGCCGTCGGTGTGAGCAGCAGTCCGTCGACCCGGCGTGAGCGCAGCATTCTGACCGCGGTCTGCTCGGATTCGGGGGTGTCCCTGGTGTCGATCAGCACGAGCGAGTAGCCGTTGCGGGTCGCTTCCGACTCGATGGCGGCGATCAGCTCGGCGAAGTACGGGTGGGAGACCAGCGAGACCGCGAGGCCCAGCGACTTCGTGCCGCCCATGACCAGCGATCGCGCGATGGCGTCACCCGTGTACCCGGTTTCGTCGATCGCCTTCTGGACGCGCTCTCGCGTGTCACCGGCTACCGGCCTGGTCTCGTTGATCACGTGTGACACCGTGGTGATGGAGACCCCCGCGAGAGCCGCGACATCCCGCATGGTGACCATGGCCAGGGACCTTACCCGTTTGGAGGAAGCCCAGATGGCAGCCGTGCTGTGTGTCGGGCTGACAACTCTCGATGTGACTCAACGGGTGGATGCCTTCCCGGAGCCCGGCGAGAAGGTCCGCTCGCTCGACGCACAACTCTCGCCCGGCGGTCCTGCGGCCAACGCGGCCCGTGCCGTCGCGGCTCTCGGTGGTCAGTCGGCACTGCTCACCGCGTTGGGTGCCGACGCACTGGGTGAATTCGTCCGGGCATCCTTGGACCCGGTCCAAGTCACCGCCGTGGCCGGAACGACGCCCGTGAGCATGGTCGTCGTCAGAGCCGCAGATGGGGAGCGCACGGTCGTCTCCCGCAACGCGTCGGTGCCGGTCGTTGCGCCGGATTTGTCCGCTCTGCTCGACGCCGCGGACGTCGTGCTCTTGGACGGACACCACGACGGCCTGGTGATCCCCGTCGCTCAGCAGGCGAAAGCACGGGGATTGACTGTGGTGCTCGACGCCGGGAGCTGGAAACCTGTCCTCGATCACCTGTTGCCGCTGGTGGACGTGGCTGCCTGCAGTTCGGGGTTCGAGCGGTCCGAGGCCGAGGTGCACTCGTACGGAGTGCCGCTGGTCATTCGCACGCACGGTGCGAATCCGGTGACCTGGTCGCGGAACGGCTCGACCGGCGAGGTGCCCGTGCCCGCGGTGGAGGTGAAGGACACGAACGGTGCCGGCGACGTCTGGCACGGCGCGTACGCCTGTGCGCTGGCGTCAGGTGCGGATCCGGTCGCGGCCATCGGCTTCGCGTCGGAGGCGGCGGCGGTCCGGGTCGGTGCGGTCGGGGACTGGGTTGAGAGGTTGGCGCGGTGGCAGGACAGCAGGTCAGGTTCGACGAGCTGCTAGAACGGGCTCGAGTGCTCACCGACCAGGGTGAGCGCAAGATCCTCGGGATCGGCGGGGCGCCCGGCTCCGGCAAGTCGACGCTCGCGCGCCGGCTCGTCGAGGCGCTCGACGGCCAGGCCGTGCTCGTCGAGATGGACGGCTTCCACCTCGCGCAGCGGGAGCTGGAACGGTTGCGGCTGGTCGAACGCAAGGGCGCGCCCGACACGTTCGACATCCCCGGCTACGTGGACCTGCTCGGCCGGATCAAGGCGTGCGGGCCGGACATGATCTACGCGCCGGAGTTCCGCCGCGAGATCGAGGAGCCGGTCGCCTGCGCGGTGCCGGTGCACCCGGACGTCCCGCTCGTCGTGACCGAGGGCAACTACCTGCTGCTCAACTACGACAAGTGGAAGCGCGTCCGGATCATCCTCGACGAGGCCTGGTTCCTGTTCATCGACGAGGACGTGCGCGTGCAGCGGCTGATCGACCGCCACCTGCGGTACGGGCGCACCCTGTCGGAGGCGGAGGAACGCGTGCTGCACGGTACCGACCACGTCAACGCGCTGATGGTCAACTCGTCGAAGGGGTCAGCGGACCTGCTGATCACGGAGGTGCTGTAGCTACTTGCTCGGGTGCGGGTGCGGGTGGTGGTGGCTGAGGTGCTCGAGGTCCTCGCTGGTCTCGTCGATCGGCTTCTGCATCTCCTGCCGGTAGCGCCAGATGCCCCACCCGGTGCCGCCGAGGAAGAACGCGATGCTGACGATCAGCGCGGCCGTCTCCAGCCACGGCAGCTGCTGCAGGATGCCGGCACCGTAGTAGCCGGCGAGCACGAGCGTCGGCACCCACGCGATGGCACCGATGGTGGTGGCCAGCGTGAACTTGCGGACGTCCATGCGAGCCGCACCGGCGATCATCGGCGCCAGCGTGCGCACCCACGGCAACCAGCGCGCGAGCACGACGGCCCAGAACCCGCGCCGGTCGAGGAACTCACCGGCTCGTTCGAGGTTCTTCCGGTTCAGCACCTTGCCGCCCTTGCGGGCCAGCACGCGCGTACCGGTGTGCCTGCCGATGTAGTAGCCGACCTGGTTGCCGACAACGGCCACGATGAGCGCCACACCGGACAACGCCCACGCCGACAGCTCGCTGTTGTGCGAGGCCAGCACGACGCCGGCCGCGAACAGCAGCGAGTCACCGGGCAGGAACAACCCGAAGATGAACGCGCACTCGAAGAAGATGAAGCTCAGCACGATGACCCACACGGCCACCGGACCTGCGGTCTCCAGCGAGGCAAAAGCATGCGCCACGGTGAACCAGCCTACGTCGTGCTGCGCGGGCGGCGCGGCGACATCGGTCTAACGGGATCACGAAATCTGCATTGAGCACGCTCGGTCACCACGTGAACTCCCCTTCCGTTGAGATCACCTTCGAGTGAACCAGTCGAATCGGACTAGCGTGGGAGCATGGAGACCTTGCTCGCCGAACTCCGCACCGCACTCGGCTCCAGTGGTGTGCTCACCGACGCCGATGTCACCGCGAGCTACCAGCGCGACATGATGCCGTTGGCGCCGCACGGCAGCCCGCTGGCGGTGGTGTTCCCGTTGAACACGGAGCAGGTCCAGGCGGTCGTCCGTGCCTGTGCACGGCACCGCGTCCCCATCGTGCCGCGTGGCGCGGGCAGCGGCCTCTCGGGGGCCGCGAACGCCATCGACGGCTGCGTCGTCCTGGTCACGACCAAGATGGACGCCATCGTCGAGATCGATGCCGACAACCGCCTCGCCGTCGTCGAGCCGGGCGTGATCAACCTCGACCTGCGCGGAGCCGTCGAGAAGAACGGCCTGTTCTACCCGCCGGACCCGAGCAGCTACGACTGGTGCACGATCGGCGGCAACCTCTCCACCAACGCAGGCGGCCTGTGCTGCGTGAAGTACGGCGTGACCACCGACTCGGTGCTGGGGCTCGAAGTGGTCCTGGCCGACGGCGAGGTCCTGCGCACGGGCCGGCGCACGGTCAAGGGTGTCGCGGGCTACGACCTGACCAAGCTCTTCATCGGCTCCGAGGGCACGCTGGGCGTGATCACCAAGGCCACGCTGGCTCTGAAGCCCCTCCCGCAGGCGCCGGCCACGCTGGTCGCCGCGTTCAGCAGCACCGCCACGGCCGGTGCCGCGGTGAGCCGGATCGTGCGCGAGGGCCTGGTGCCGTCGCTGATGGAGATCATGGACCGGACCTCGATCGAGGCCGTCGAGCAGTACCTGAAGACCGAGATCGGTGCCGGGCCCGGCTGCGCGGCGCTGCTGATCTGCCAGTCGGACGCGGGCGGTGAACAGGCCAGGCACGAGCTGCAGCAGATCGAGACCATCTGTGCGGAAGCCGACCTCGTCTACGCGACGCACGACATCAACGAAGGCCGCGACCTGCTGACCGCGCGTCGGGCGGTGCTGACCGCGTTGGAGGTCTACGGCTCGTGGCTCACCGACGACGTGTGCGTGCCGCGCACCCGCATCGCCGAGCTGATCCAGGGCTGCGAGGACATCTCCAAGGAGGTCGACCTCAAGATCGCCGTCGTCGGCCACGCGGGCGACGGCAACATGCACCCGACGATCGTCTACGACCCCACCTCCGCGGACGAGTTCGCGCGGGCGCAGAAGGCGTTCGACGACATCCTCGCCGTGGGCCTCGCGTTGGGCGGCACGGTCACCGGTGAGCACGGCATCGGCAAGATCAAGCGCGAGTGGCTGGCGAAGGAGATCGGACCGGTCGGCCTCCGGGTGCACCGCGACATCAAACGCGCGCTGGACCCGGAGAACCTGTTCAACCCCGGCTCGATGTTCAGCCTCTAGCAGCAGGTCCGCACGGCAGGCGGGAACGGCTCCTGAGCGGCCTTTTCCACGTCCGCGAGCATTTGCTGCCGTTCCGCCGGTCCGAGCACCCTGCCCCGCGTCAGCACGGCGTGGATCCGTTGCGTGTTGCAGATGTCCTTGACCGGGTTGCCGTCCAGCACGACGAGGTTCGCGTCCGCGCCGGGCTGCAGCGTGCCGTTGCGCGTGCCCGCCTGCAAAGCGGCTTTCGGGGACAGGCCCGCTTCCACCAGCAGTTCCAGCTCGTCGTGCACCGAGAAGCCGGAGAACACGTACGGGTTGCCCGCGTCCGTGCCGAGCAGCACCTCGACGCCGTGCGAGTGCATCTCGGCGACCTGGTCCATGCGGCGCCGGAAGAACTCGGCCTGCTGCCGGATCTCCTGCGGTGTCACCGGTGCCCAGTTGTTCAGGTTGTCCCGCCAGAAGTCCCGGTAGAACGCGGGCATGTACCTCAGCCTCGGGTCGTTCGCGTACCGGTCCGCGGGGCTGGCGTACACCCGCATCGCCACCATCGTCGGGCACAACGCGGAACCGTTGCGCCGCAGCACGTTTGCCACCCGCACCGCCTTCGACCTGCTGTGCGACAAAGCCGCCGCGCGTTCGAACTCCAGCACCTGCTTGAACCACGCGAACGAGTTCGCCGGGTCGAGCGGCAGGTCCGCGATCGCTTGGCGCAGCTCGGTTTCACGCGTACTGGTCGCGAGCGGCAGGCCGTACATGTGCTCGAACGTGCGCTGGCCGAGCGAGCTCGCGTCCCCCAGAGCCACGTGGTTCGAGCAGTGCCCGGCGAAGGTGATGTCCTGCCGCGCGCACTCGTCCGCGATGGCCGTCAACGTGGGACGGTCCAGGTACGAGTAGACCTTCACGAAGTCCGCGCCCTGGGTCTTCGCGTCCCGCACTGCCTGGCGGCCCTCGTCCGGCGTGGCCACGATCTGCGCGCCGGGCAACGTCGAGTGCGGGCCGTCGATGATCGTGCTGCCGACGACCAACCGCGGTCCGAACACCTCGCCGCGTTCGATTCGCGCGCGCAGCTCGTAGATCGGCGGGAAGCCCCACATCTCGCGGATGCCCGTCACGCCGTTGACCAGGCACAGCGACAACGTGATGCGGTCCAGGTACGCGCCGTGCACGTGCATGTCCCACAGGCCGGGGATGACGAACTTGCCGGGCAGGTCCAGCACCGTGGAGCCGCGCGGCAGCGGCAGGTCGCGCGACCCGACCGCGAGAACCTTGTTGTCCGCCAGCACGATGGTGGCGTTGGGGACAACGCGTGCGGAGTCGACGAGCGTGACGCCTCGCAGTGCGGTGACGCTAGTGACATCAACAGCCACAGCAGCGCTGGCCCGGCCCGGTGCGAGCACTGCTGCCGCACCGAGCCCTGCCAGCCAACCCAGCACTTCACGTCGAGTGGTGTCAGTCATGCCGTTCAACCAACACCTTGACGTTGCGTCAGACTCAAACCCGTTAGCGCGACATCGCCTTCAGCAGCGAGTACTGGGCGTCGTCGTGCCCGAGCTCCCACATGAACGTGCCGAGCAAGCCACGAGTCTTTGCGAAGTCCGCGCGGATCCCGATCGACCGCGGGTTCTCGTACGACACGAACTTCTTCTCAGCCGCGTTGTACAGCCACGGCGACTGCGCGACCGGGTGCCAGTACTCCTGCCAGCCCGGAGATGCCTTGAGCTTCAACGCCTCCTCGTAGCCGTCGACCCAGAACGCGCTGTCGTAGGCCTGGTAGAGGCCGTGCTGCGGGCCTTCGGTCTGCACGTTGAAACCGCGGCCGTAGAACGGCACGCCCAGCACCATCTTGCGCGGCGAGACGCCGTGCCGCTGGTAGTAGTTGATGGCGCCGACGACGTTGTTCCAGCGCCGGTCTGCAGGTGGCATCGGGTCGTTGGCCACCTCGCGGAACGGCGCGTTGAACGTGGCCACGGGCGAGAAACCGGTGCCCATGTCGTAGGTCATGACGTTGATGAAGTCCATGAGCTGCGACAGTTCGCGGAGCTCGAACGACTTCGCCGGGTCGTACGGGCCGTCGGTCTGCAGGCGGCCGGTGGGCAGCGCTGCGGTGACCAGCCGTTTCCCCAGCGCCTTGCGGAAGTCGCGGGTCAGCAGCGTCATGTTGCGCTTGTCCTCCGGCCGGTCCTTGATCTCGGTCGGACCGCCGTGGACCGGAAACTCCCAGTCGATGTCGATGCCGTCGAACGTGCCGTCGCGGAAGAACAGGTCCACACAGGACTTGACCAGGACGGAACGCGACTCGGCCGTCAGTGCGGCATCGGAGAAACCGCCCGCACCCCAGCCGCCGAGCGAGATCAACGCCTTCAGGGAAGGCTTGCGCTGCTTCAGATCCCGGATGTCGGCGAAGTCCTTCGCAGCGGTCGCCGCGGGCATCACGCACTTGCCGTTCTCGATCAGTGCGAACGCGTAGAACAGGTGCGTGATCGGCGTGTTCGTGGGAATGGACGAGATCGGCTTCGAGGCGCTGTACCAGTTGCCGTAGTAGGCGCCGACGATCTTGCGCGGGCCGGCTTCAGCTGCAGGGACAACGCCAAGTGAGACGGAAAGTGCGGCCAGTGCGACCGCCAATCCCTTGCGGAGCAAAGACATCAGTGGCCTCTATCGCTCTTCGGCAATGGTCCAGACCACAGCAACCTAAGGGCGGTATCCGACCTGGTGCAACACTTTGTGCAAGAAAGTTTCCAGTTCTGCCGGGGTGTTCTGCTCCGGGCGGGTCAGGGCGCGGTAGAAGAGGGCGCCGCCGACCAGGTCCACCACGAGGGAGAGGTCGGTCCCGGCCGGGAAACCGGGACGGATGACTTCGTAGAGCACGGCCCGGCGCGGCGCGATGAACAGGTCCCAGTACCGCCGCATCAGCTCGAAGTTGTCCGCGGACGCGCCCACGATCCGGCGCAGCAGCTGGACGGATTCCGGCGTCGACATCAGCGCAGCCCAGCCCTTCAGCGTCTCCTCCGGCGGCGCGACGGCCATCCGTTCGGGATCGAGCGCCGCGACGGTGCGCGGCAGCTCGATCACGCTGAACAGGAGCTCTTCCTTGGTGGCGAACCGGCGGTAGACCGTCGCGCGGGTCACGCCCGCGCGACGTGCCACCTGCTCGATCGAGGTGCCGTCGAGGCCACGTTCCAGGAAGAGCTCGAAGGCCGCCGTCAGGATCGCGTGGTCGGCCTCGGGGTCGCGGGGACGCCCAGCACTTCGTTCAGCCACGCGGAAAGCCTTTCAGAGGGACCACGCCACGCGAGGTGGCCGTCTGGACGCACCAGCAGCGTGTCACCGGCGCGTTCATGGTGCACGACGTCCCCAAGTCGCTCCCGCGCCACCTCCAGGCCCGTCGCCGGCCCCGCCAGCACCCACCGACCGACCCGCGCGAACGCCGGCACGCGCTGTCCTCCCCGCCGTCCGACGGCCAGCGGACCGGAGTACCGGACGTCCAGTTGCGAGGCAGCACGGACCAGACGCCGTTGCACGACGGGAAGGGTCAGCAACGGCCACATGAGGTCCCGGAGCGCCCCGCTCACCAGCCCCGGCCGCATCGCCACCCTGGTCGCCGGCGTGGTCGTGGCCAGCACCCGCGCGGCGACCGGCCTGCGCTCAGCCTCGTAGGTGTCCAACAAGGCCGGCGCAGCCCTGCCCTGCACGACCAGCGCGAGCTTCCACGCGAGGTTCTCCGCGTCGCCGAGCCCGGTGTTCATGCCCTGCCCGCCCAACGGGCTGTGAATGTGCGCGGAATCGCCCGCCAGCAGCACGTTCCCCCGCCGGTAGGCCGCAGCCTGCCGCCGGTGGATCCGGAACGCCGACTCCCACACCACCGAGTCGATCGGCCCCGGTGTCCACCGCCCGCCGTCCGGTGACATCACCCGCCAGATGTCGCTGGGCAGCGGGAAGAGCGTCGTCATCCGCGGTCCGTCGAGCAACACGTGGATGGACTCGCGGTCGAGGTCCCACCGCGCGTGCACGTCGCGCAGCAAGAAGTTCTCCATGACGGACTCGCCCTCGAACGCGATCCCCGCCATCTTGCGCACCGCAGAGTGCGCGCCGTCGCAGCCGACCAGCCAGTCCCAGCCGGAGACGGACGCGACCGGCGTGTTCCACTCGATCTGCACGCCCAGCGCGGACAACCGGTCGCGCAGCCGTTCCTCCACCCAGGCCTGCGACACGATCAACTGACCGGCGTCCCGCAGAAATCCCATGTCCAGCGCCACCGCGCCGTTGATCCGCAGCGACCGCAACCGGATCGCCTTGTCCGGCAGGTCGCCCAACGCCCCCAGCCGGGCCAGCACCTCGGCGCCCCGAGGCTGCAGCCCCAGCGCCCTCGACGTCGTGGCGGGCCCGGAAGCCGCGTCCACGATCCGCACATCCACCCCGAACTGCCGGAGTCCGCACGCCAGCGCCAAGCCGGTCGGGCCCGCCCCCGCGATCGTTACCATACAAATACAGTACAGCTCTGTATTCAAATCACGCCAGCAAAAAGGCCCGTCCAGCAGACGGGCCTCAGTGCCTCAGTCCTCGATCTTCTGCATGACCTGGGTGATGTCGTCGGCCTCTTCCTGCAGGAGCGACTTCTTCTCCCGGCGCGCCTTGATCACCTCGATGATGATCGGCACGATCGACAGGAAGACGATGGCGAGCAGCGTGACCTCGAGGTTGTTCTTGATGAACGAGATCTGGCCGAGGTAGTAGCCGAGCACCGTCAGACCCGCCGCCCACGCCACACCGCCGATCGCGGAGTAGGTGAAGTACTTCTTCGGGTCCATCCGCCCGACACCGGCCATGGCCGTGATGAACGTGCGGACGATCGGCACGAACCGCGCGAGGACGATGGCGCGCGGGCCGTACTTGTCGAAGAACTCCTGCGTCTTGTCGACGTACTCCTTCTTGAAGATCTTCGACTCCGGCTTGTTGAACAACGCCGGACCGGCTTTGTGGCCGATGTAGTAGCCGACGACGTTGCCGACGAAGGCGCACACCGTCAGCAGGATGCAGACGAGCCAGAGCGGCGTCGAGATGTGCCCCGCCGCGACGAAGAGACCCGCCGTGAACAGCAGCGAGTCGCCCGGCAGGAAGAACCCCACGAGCAGTCCGCACTCGGCGAAGACGATCAAGCAAAGCCCGACGAGCATCCACGGGCCGAGCATCGTCAGCAGTTTTTCGGGATCCAGCCAGTCAGGGCCCAATGCAATCGTCACGGGCACAACGGTACAGGTCAGCTCAGCGTGATCACTGCGGCCACCGTGCCCGCTGCCAGGCCCAACAGCAGCGCGAGGCCGAGGACCAGCCAGACCGACATGGGGGCGGAACGTTCCTCAGGAACCGGGACGGGTACGGCAAATCCGGCATTCGTGCTGGTCGCCTGCGCTCGCAACGCGTCGGTCACCAGCCGTTCCGGATCGTCCGCCATCCACCTAGTCCTTGACCCATTCGCCCTTGCTCAGCACGTCTCGCGGCTTCAATTCTGCATCGAGCACCACGATGTCCGCGGCACATCCCGCCTGGAGCTTGCCGGTGTCGAGGCCGAGCAGCTCCGCGCCGCGGGTCGAGGTGGCGTACGCGGCCTCCACGAGCGACAGTCCGCAGGCGTTGACGGCGTTGCGGAAGGCCATGTCCATGGTCAGCGTGCTGCCTGCCAGCGCGGCACCGCCTGCCAGCGTCGGCACGCCGTCGACCACGCGGACTTCTAGCCCGCCGACGTCGTACACGCCGTCGCCCACCCCGGCGGCCGCGATGGCGTCCGTGATGAGGACCGTGCGCTGGAGACCGGCGTGGTGCGCGGCCAGCCGGACCGCGGTCGGGTGCAGGTGCACCAGGTCGCAGATGAGCTCGACCGTGACGCGTTCGTCGTCCAGCAGCGCGCCGATCGGGCCGGGCTCGCGGTGGTGCAACGGGCGCATGCCGTTGAACAGGTGCGTCGCCACCGATGCGCCCGCGTCGACGGCAGGACGGACCTGCGCCTCGGTCGCGTCGGTGTGGCCGATGGCGGCGATGACGCCCGAGTCCACGAGCTGGCGCACGGCACGCACGGCGCCCTCCAGCTCGGGCGCGATGGTGACCATCCGGACGGTGCCCTTGCCCGCGTCGAGCAGCTTCGTCACCGCGGTCTGCTCCGGCGGGCACAGGATCGCCGGGTCGTGCGCGCCGCAACGTGCGGCGGACAGGAACGGGCCTTCGAGGTGAATGCCGGCGACGACGCCCTCCTGAACCAGCTCGGCCAGTGCGGACACCTGGTCGGCCAGCTCCGGCACCGGGCGGGAGACCAGCGAGGCCAGCAACGTCGTGGTGCCGTGCCTGCGGTGCGCGGCCGCGGCCTTGCGCACCTTCGCCGGGTCGCTGCTGGTGAACGCGTCACCGCCGCCCCCGTGGCAGTGGATGTCGACGAACCCCGGCACGATCGTGCCGCCGCCGACGTCGGTGGTCGGGCCGTCGGGCGCGGCGCCCTCACCGACCGCGGCGATCCGGCCGTCCCGGACGCTCACCCACCCGTTCTCGAGCACCCTGTCCGGCGTGACGACCCGACCATTGGTCAGGGTCACGTCGACAGGTCCACCCCACGTGCTCATGACGCCTCCAGCATGTCGATGGCCAGCAGCGCCGCGCCGAGGAAGCCCGCCTCGTCGCCGAGCGCCGCGAGCCGCAGCTCCGGTCGGCGCTGGAAGGCGATCAGCCCGTCCAGCCTTTCCTCGAGCGGCTCCACCAGCAGATCACCTGCCAGCGCGAGTCCGCCGCCGAGCACCACGGCCTCCGGGCCGAGCAACGTCGCCAGCACCAGGATCCCCCTGGCGAGCGCGTCCACGGCCTCGTGCCACACGGCGACAGCGTCCTGCTCCCCGGCGGTGACCCTGCGTGCGACTTCAGCGGCGCCGTTGACGGGGGTGCCGGTACGTGCGGTGTACCGGCGGGCGATCGCCGCGGAGGACGCCACTGTCTCCACGCAGCCGATCTGGCCACACGCACAAGGCACGCCGTGGCCGACGTTCACGTGCCCGATCTCACCCGCGTAGCCGGCGCCGCTGAAGATCTTCCCGTCGAGCAGCAGCGCACCGGCGATCCCGGTGCCGATGGGCAGGATCACCGCGTTGCGCAGTCCCTTGGCGGCCCCCATGCGGCACTCGGCGAGCCCGGCGGCGCGGACGTCGTGTCCGAACGCGACGGGAACGCCCAGCCGTTCCGTGAGGACGGTGCTGAACGGGAACTGGCTCCACGGCAGGTTGGTCGTGTACACGCCGACGCCGTTGGCCTCGTCCACGATGCCCGGCGCCACGACTCCCACGGCGTCGATCTCGTGCTCGGAGGCGTGCCGGAGCTCGTCGACGAGCTCGGCGATCACGGCCAGGAGGGGTTCCAGCTGCGCCGGGGTCGGCCGGCGGGCGTGCTTCTGCGCCGCCACCTCCTGCGAGGTGCCGGTGACCAGCGCCGCCTTGGTTTCGGTGCCGCCGATGTCGACGGCGACCACGTGTCTGCGTGCCACGAGGACTGATCCTGCGGCATCGGAGCCCTATTGGTCTATACCAAGTACCGGATTGGGGGCGTGACGTTACCCGGTGAGACCGCTCTCACCGGGCAAAACGGCCTGGTAAGGGGTTTCCCTACCCCGCCATGATCTTCTGCAGAGCGTCCAACGCGCGGGAAGCCGTCGACTTCACGGTGCCCTTGGAGATGCCGGTGGCCTCGGCGATCTCGGCCTCCGACAGGTCGCCGTAGTAGCGCAGCACGAGGACCTCGCGCTGGCGCGGCGGCAGCTGCTGCAGGGCCTTGACCACGGCCTGGTGCTCTGCCGTCAGCATCGCGAGCGACTCGGCCGACCGGGCGTTCGCCACGTGCGGCGGGGTGTAGTCGCGCGCGGTCTTGCGGCGGCGCAGCACGCTGCGCGAGCCGTTGACCACGGCCGTGCGGAGGTAACCCACGGCCGCCTGGGCGTCACGCAGGCCCTTCCAGTTGCGGTGCAGTCCGGCGAACGCCTCCTGCACCACGTCCTCGGCCGTCGACGGCTCGTCCACCAGCAGCAGCGCGAGCCTGACGAGGCGCATGCGGTGCTGCTTGTACAGGTCTTCAAGCGTGAGGGGCCCTGTGGGAGGTCCTGCGACGCCGTCCTTGATTCGCAGGTTGGTCAGGGTGTCCTGCACGGTGCGCGGGGTTTCTTCGCCAACCACAAGGTAGGACGGTACCGGTCAGCTTCACTACGGTGGGCGCATGGCCCGCTTTGCTGTCGAATTGGTGTTCGGTCCCGATCGGGAGAAGCGTCTCGCGGTGCGCCCCGCACACCGCGAGTACATCGCCTCCCTGTCCGAGAAAGGCGTGGTCCTCGCGGCCGGGCCGTACGCGGACGACACCGGCGCGTTGATCATCTACGAAGCCGCGGACGAGACGACCCTGAAGGAGATCATCTCCGCCGACCCCTACACCCCGGCGAACGTGATCACGAAGTGGGAGATCCGCGTCTGGAACGCGTTGCTCGGCTCCTGGCTCACCGACTAGCGGCTTGACCACCTGGTCCGACCAGGCCTGACGTGTCGCTGGCAGCCATCTGCCGGTCCGCGTCGGCCACCTCCTCGACCGCCTGGCGGTCCACGACCATCGGCGTGAACGCGCGGAAGTACTTCAGCGCGCCCACCCAGCCGGGGACGTGGACCGCCTTCGCACGTTTCTCGACGCCCCGGACGACGGCCCTGCCGACGTTGCGGACGGGGTACTTCTTGCCGGCCAGGCCCGGCATGCCCTGGCGCAGCTTGCCGAAGACCGGGTGCTCGTCGGCGCTGTTGACCATGTCCGTGGAGATCCACGAGAAGTACGCGGTGCCGACGTCGACGCCGAGGTGCCTGACCTCCGCGCGCAGGCTGTCCGCGAACGCCTCGCAGCCCGCCTTCGCCGCCGAGTAGGCCGCGTTGCCGGGGATGTGCACGATCGCGGCCAGCGACGACACGACCAGGCAGTAGCCGCGGCTGCGGATCAGGTGTGGCAGCGCCGTGCGGACCGTGCGCCACACACCGAGCAGATTTACTTCAACGACCCGTTCGAACGCCTTCGGGTCCATGGAACGCACGAAGCCGGTGGCCGCGATGCCCGCGTTCGCGATGACGACGTCGATGGCACCGAAGTGCTCGGCGACCTCGTGGAACGCGGTCTCGAGGGCGTCCCAGTCCGTGACATCGGCTTCCCACGCCTTGCCGCCGGTTTCCCGCGCCACCTCTTCGAGCTGGGCCTTCTCGAGCCCGACGAGCGCGAGACGTGCCCCGCGCGCGGCCAGTTGCCTCGCCACCTCGGCGCCGATGCCCCTGGCCGCGCCGGTGATCAGTACCACCTTGCCCGTGACGTCCATGCCGCCACGGTAACGCAACCTACTCCCGGTAAGCTACTGGCAAGTTAAATTGCGCTCAGGCGGTCCACCTCGGCTTGGGAGAGTTCCAGGGTGAGCAGCGGCACGAGGTCGCTGAGCTGCTCCAACGTGCGGGCGGACGCGATCGGCGCGGCCACCGTGGGCTGCTGGGCGAGCCACGCCAGCGCGACCGAGGCGACCGTGGTCTCGTGCGTCTCGGCCAGCTCGTCGAGCACCTCCAGGACCTGCAGGCCGTGCTCGTCCAGGTACTTCGAGGCAGCTGTCGCCCGAGCGCTCCGCACCTCGACGCCGGGCCGGTACTTGCCGGTCAGGAAGCCCTTGGCGAGCGACCAGTACGGCACCGTCGCGAGGTTGTGCTTCGCGACCGTCTCCTGGAGCTCGCCCTCGAACTGGGCGCGGCTGACCAGGTTGTACTCCGGCTGCAGCGCCACGAACTTCGCGAAGCCCTCGCGCTCCTGGATCTCCAGCGCCTGCTGCAGGCGTGCGGCGGAGAAGTTGGACGCCGCGATGTGGCGGACCTTGCCGTCCCGCACGAGCTGGTCGTACGCGGCCAGCGTCTCCTCGAGCGGCGTGTTCGGGTCGTCGAGGTGGTTGTAGTAGAGGTCGATGTGGTCCACGCCGAGCCGCTTCAACGAGCGTTCGGCGCTGGCCAGGACCGTGTCGCGCTTCTGGTTGTTGAACCCGGCGAGCATGCCGACCTTCGTCGCCACCACGATCCGGTCGCGGTCGGTGCGCCTGGCCAGCCACCTGCCGATGATCGTCTCCGACTCGCCGCCCGAGTTGCCGTCGGCCCAGGCCGAGTACACGTCCGCGGTGTCGAGGAAGTTCCCGCCCGCGTCCACGTAGGCGTCGAGCACGGCGAACGACTGGTCCTCGTCGGCGGTCCAGCCGAAGACGTTGCCGCCCAGGCAGAGCCGGGACACGTTCAGATCAGTGGTGCTCAAGATCGGCATAACGGGACCGTAGTCCGCGTTGCCGAGAAGCATGAGCGAGTTGTTGGGGAAGTTCGGGGTGTGGGGTTCGCGGTACCAGTGGGCGGACCGGGTCGACGAGGTGGCCGAGCTCGAGTCGCTCGGCTTCGGGACGTTCTGGCTCGGCAGCTCGCCGGAGTCGGACCTGGCACTGCCGGAGCGGCTGCTGGGCGTCACGAAGTCGATGACCATCGCCACCGGGATCGTCAACGTGTGGCAGACCGAGCCGGAGGACGTCTCCCGCTCGTTCCACCGGATCGGCAGCGATCGGCTGGTGCTCGGGGTCGGCGTCGGCCACAAGCAGATCGACCAGGCCTACGAGAAGCCGTACCCGAAGCTGGTCTCGTACCTCGATCGGCTGAACGTGCCCGCGGACCGGCTGCTGCTCGCCGCGCTCGGCCCGAAGGTGCTGAAGCTCGCGGCCGACCGGACCGCCGGCGCGCACCCGTACCTGGTCACGGCCGAGCACACGGCGCAGGCGCGGAGGGTGCTCGGCGACAAGATCCTCGCGCCCGAGGTCACCGTGGTCGTCGAGGAGGACCCGGAGGCGGCCAGGGCCATCGCGCGCGAGCAGCTGGCGTACTACTTCACGCTGACCAACTACACGAACAACTGGATGCGCTGGGGTTTCTCGCCGGAGGAGGTCGCCGCGCCCGGCTCGGACCGCTTGATCGATGCACTGGTCGCATGGGGCAGCCCGGCTCAGGTTGCCGCGAAATTGCGCGCTCACCTGGATTCAGGGGCGGACCACGTGGCCATCCAGTCGTTGAACGGCAGGTACGCCGAGTTGGCCGCCGCGCTGGCCCCGTGACACGTGCTCGTAGGATGCGGTCGACACGGCGTTCAGGGCACCTGAGGAGGACGACCGATGCCCATCGCAACCCCCGAGGTCTACGCGGAGATGCTGGACCGGGCCAAGGCGAACGAGTTCGCCTATCCCGCGATCAACGTCACCTCGTCGGAGACTCTCAACGCGGCTCTGCGCGGATTCGCTGAAGCCGAGAGCGACGGCATCATCCAGATCTCGACCGGTGGTGCCGAGTTCGCCTCGGGCACCAAGGTCAAGGACATGGTGACCGGCGCTGTGGCGCTCGCGGAGTTCGCGCACGTCGTCGCGGCGAAGTACCCGGTGAACATCGCGCTGCACACCGACCACTGCCCGAAGGACAAGCTCGACGGGTACGTGCGTCCGCTGATCGCGATCAGCCAGGAGCGGGTGGACAAGGGTGGCAACCCGCTCTTCCAGTCGCACATGTGGGACGGCTCGGCCGTGCCGCTGGAGGAGAACCTCCAGATCGCGAGCGAGCTGCTCGACCTCTCCGCCAAGGCGAAGATCGTCCTCGAGATCGAGGTCGGCGTCGTGGGCGGCGAGGAGGACGGCGTCGACAACGAGATCAACGACAAGCTCTACACGACGCCAGAGGACTACCTGAAGACCGTCGACGCGCTCGGCGCCGGTGAGAAGGGCCGCTACCTGCTCGCCGCGACGTTCGGCAACGTGCACGGCGTGTACAAGCCGGGCAACGTCAAGCTGCGTCCGGAGATCCTCAAGCAGGGCCAGGACGTGGCGGCGGAGAAGCTGGGCCTGCCGGCCGGCTCGAAGCCGTTCGACCTCGTCTTCCACGGCGGCTCCGGCTCGCTGCTCGAGGAGATCCACGAGGCCGTGTCGTACGGCGTCATCAAGATGAACATCGACACGGACACCCAGTACGCCTTCACCCGCCCGATCGCGGCGCACATGTTCGCGAACTACGACGGCGTGCTGAAGATCGACGGCGAGGTCGGCAACAAGAAGACCTACGACCCGCGCAGCTACCTCAAGGCCGCTGAGCAGGCCATGGCCGCCCGCATCGCCCAGGCGTGCGAGCACCTCAAGTCGTCGGGCCGCATGATCGCGGGCTGACTCGTGCTGTGAAAAGGGCCCCGGCGCTTGCCGGGGCCCTTTTTGTCAGCTCAGTTTGAGGCGTGAGGCGAGCAGTTGGGTTTCCGGCCGGTGGATGGCCATGTCGCCGAACGTCCAGAGCACCGCCAGCAGCACGGCCGTGACCGCTGCCGACGCGAACGCGATCGGCGGGCCCCACAGGTACTCCTGCTGGAACCAGATGCCGACGTACCCGACCGTCGTGACCGCCGCCGACCCCAGCACGGCCGCGGCCGGCGTGGGCATCTTGACGACGTGCGCCGCGTCGATCGCCAGTCCGACGACGATCAGGAACAGCGGCACCGCGGACTTCGGGAAGTCGATCCCCGCGAGCAACGGCCAGATCAGGCACCGGTACGCGACATACCCGCCCGCCACCGCCGTGGCCGCCCACGGCTTGTCGATCGTCCTGCGCGCGATCACCAGCACGATCGCCGCGGCGACCAGACCCCAGACCGGGTAGACCCAGTCCGCGATGGGCAGGGCGAAGTTCACCACCGCCTCGCGTCCGACCGGGATGCCGAGCTGGTCGGCGGCGAACTGCAGCAGGATCGGCTCGGCCTCTGGCCTGCCGTTGTCGTAGGCCTGCAGCGCGCGCACGCCGTACTCCTGGTGCTGGTTGGGGAACCAGATGTTCTCCAGGAAGAAGAACCACAACGCGACCAGCCCGAACGTCCTGGCGTTGCCCTGCGGGAAGAACTTCATCCAGCCGCGGATCGCGCCGGCCAGCATCACCGCGGTGCCCAGGTAGAGCAGGGCGTGCGAGCCGGACCAGGACGTGATGTCCAGGCCGTTGACGCGGTGGTTGATCACGTCGATCGGCAGGGCGACCAGGAAGATCCCGCAGCCGACCTGCATCAGTCGCAGGGTCAGCTTGTCCACGCCGTACCCGGTGAACGTGTGGAACAACGTGAGCCCGACCACGATCACCGTGCCGACCGTGTTGATCAGGTGCGGCGGAGCCAGGTCGTCCCGCAGCCACTTGAAGTGCCAGGAGACGTCCCACGACGAACCGATCAGCTTCAGCAGCAGACCGACCAGCCACAGCTGGTAGAGCTGCTTCGTGAGCTTCGCCGGTGTGTCCCTGCCCGGTGTACCCCGCTCCCAGTACTGGTCGCGGAACTGCCTTACCCCCTGGATCATCCCGACATCATGCGTGGCTGGTCGGTGTCCAGGAAGCCGAAACCACCCTGGTTTTACCCTGATGTTTCCAATTCGTATGCACGATCGGGTGAACGGCGTTGATCTGGTCGGGCTAGCGCGGAACCATGCCTGGCCATGAGCAAGAAGATCATCGCTGGGGTGCTGGTTACTGCGCTGATGCTGGCCGTTGTGGCTGCGGTCATGCGGGTCTTCCTCTCGTAGGTTCGAGTTGTGCGGCACGATGGCCGCATGGTTGAGAACCTCCTCGGACCCGAGCCGACTCGTTTGCCTGATCGTCCTGAGGCGCAGGCTGCTGCTGACGGGGGTACGGACCCCGGCAAGATCGTTCGGGCTTATCCGGACTTCTCCGAGGCCTGGGCATTGCTGGCTGAGCGGGCGTTGCACGCTGGGGACCCGGTGGCTGCCTATGCCTATGCGCGTACCGGGTACCACCGGGGGCTGGATCAGTTGCGGCGGTCCGGGTGGAAGGGGTTCGGGCCTGTGCCTTGGGACCACCGGCCGAACCAGGGGTTCTTGCGGGCGTTGGGTGCGCTTGCTCGGGCTGCTCGGGAGATCGGGGAGGACGAGGAGTGGGAGCGGTGCTCCCAGTTCCTGGCTGATTCGGATCCCAAGGCTCCTGCTGCGTTGGGGCTGGTTTAGGGGCCGCCGTTCCGGCGTGTTTGCGCCGGGCCGCCGTTTCGGCGTGGGCGCGTCGGTTGCGTAGGTCGTCCCCCTGTTGCGTGCTCCCGTTCACCGTGCGTGCTTCCCCTTGGGAGGCGCCGCCCCCAAACCCCCCGCCAATCTGATCGGGGGGTCCAGCGCCGCACGCGGGTTGATGGCACGCCTGTTGCTTACGGCGGCTGCCTGTTGCGTAGGTGGTGCGGTCCGGGCGGGTCCTCGTGACGGGGACCCGCCCGCACCGCGTTTCAAGCTTTCACGCGCCTCGGCTTCGCCATCGCCGCTTGGCTTCGCCTTCGCGGGAGATCTGAGGCGTGTCGAGTACCGCCGACCCATGAGGAACCCCCTGTAACCACCGTCGACATGTGTTGTGGCGTACCCGCAGGTTGTGCCTGGTGGCCGCTGGACCAAGACTGGGGCGGCTAGTCGGGATCAGCGGGCGGGGTGAGTGGTGGGCGCGGTCAGGGATGCGGTCGGGCGTGGGCTTGCGCGGTGGCGCGGGGCCGCGTTGCCGATCGTCCAAAGTGCCCTGTCGGCGGGGCTCGCCTGGGTCGTGGCGACCCTCGTCATCGGACACCAGCACCCGTTCTTCGCGCCGATTGCTGCGGTGGTCTGCCTCGGGGTTTCGTTGGGGCAGCGGCTGCGGCGCGTTGGTGAGCTTGTTGTCGGCGTGTCGGTTGGTGTGGGGGTCGGCGACGCGCTGATCAGCTGGATCGGTAGTGGGCCCTGGCAGATCGCGCTCGTGGTCGGGCTGGCGATGTCGGCGGCGGTGTTGCTCGACGGTGGTTCGGTGATCGCGCTGCAGGCTGGAAGTAGCGCGGTGCTGGTTGCGACGTTGTTGCCGCCCAGTGCGGGCGGTGGGTTCGACCGGATGATCGACGCGCTCACCGGTGGGCTGGTCGGGCTTGCGGTGGCGGCCTTGTTGCCTGCCAATCCGGTCACGGTGGCGCAACGGCAGCTCAAGGCGTTGACGAACACGCTCAGTGCGGCGTTGCGGAACATCGCCGAGGCCCTGACCGAGAAGGACGCGGTCAAGGCGGCTGGGGTGTTGTCCGAGTTGCGGACCAGCCAGAGCACGATCGACGACTACAAGTCGGCGCTGCAGACCGGCAGTGAGATCGCGAGGATCGCGCCCATCCGGTGGCGGTCCAAGGACGAGTTGAGCAGGTACCAGACGGCGGCTGGGCCGGTGGACTACGCGATTCGGAACACGCGGGTGCTGGCGCGGCGGACGATGGCGGCGCTCAAGGCGGACGAGCGGATTCCGGACGGTGTGCCGGAAGTGTTGAAGGCGTACGCGGATGCCGTTGACTGCCTCAAAGGCGAGTTGGAGAAGGGGAAGACGCCCAAGGAGACGCGGGAGGCCGTGCGGGACGCCGCGCGGCAGTTGACCGCGCGGCGTCTCGGTGGGGACGGGTTCTCGTCCAAGGTGGTGCTGGCGCAGATCCGGAGTGTCGCGGTGGATCTGTTGCAGGCGACCGGGTTGAGCCGGAGCGAGGCGATGGAGGCGTTGCCGCCTCTCAGCCCTCCGGGCGGTGCAGAAGCCCGCGCAGAAGCGAGTGCACCTGCTCGTGATCGCGAGGATCAGCCAGGACGCAAGCAGCGCCCGTGATGGCGTACCACTCTTCCGCGCCCTCGTAGCGGACCAGTGCGCGGAGCTTTCCGTCGTCGGAGAGTTCCGTGCACAGCTCCAGGTCCCCGGTGACGACGCCGACCTCGTCGGTCATCACGCCGCCAGGGCCGGCCACGAAAAGCGAAGAGAGCGAGTTCATCAGCAGGCGTTCAGCATCCCGGTCAGTGCGGTCTTCTCGGAACTCTGCAAGGTGAGTCCCCAGTTCTTCTTCGTCCGAACCCACATCTTCGCGTACGTGCAGTAGTAGGACGTCAGCGGCGGCTTCCAGGAGGCCGGGTCCTGGTCACCCTTGGCCTGGTTCACGTTGTCGGTGACCGCGATCAGCTGCGGACCCGACAGGTCGTTCGCGAACGCCTGGCGCCTGGACGTGGTCCACGAGGACGCGCCGGACCGCCAGGCTTCCGCCAGCGCCACGACGTGGTCGATGTCCACGTCGGAGGCCGCGGTCCAGGTGGCGCCGTCGTACGGGGAGAACCAGCGGCCTGAGGTGGCCGCGCACGACGAGTCGGTCACGACGTTCGTGCCGTCCCGCTTGAGCACGGTCTCGCGGGTGTTGCAGGTGGTGCCCGACGGCGTGATCCAGTGGGGGAACTTGTCGCGCGAATAGCCCGTCATCGAGCCCTCGCTGGCGACCGTGAGGCTCGCCAGTTCGGACTTCGCGGTGGTGGTGCTGGGGATGTTCGGCGGTGTCGCGAGTGCAGGGGAAACAAAACCAACGGCGAGTGCCACGGTGGCAACGGAAACACCGATGATTCGGTTAACTTTTGACATCATCCCGACCTTCCTTGTTGGAAGTGATCGGGACATACCCTTAGTCACTGTATGGAATTAGGCAATGCCTTCGGGTGACACTCAAGTGAACTACAAGCGCACGGCTAGACGCCTCGGACGAGCCTCAAGTCCTCGGTGTGGCGGTACCAGGTCCACTTGTCGACCGGGCGGGGGTGCTTGTGACCATCGAGAACGGCTGTGGTGGGCAGGCAGCCGAGCTGGAACGCGCGCGGGCGGCTCTCCCGGACGCGCGACCCGATCAGGCGCTTGTTAACAATTCGCACTACGAGGCCGCGGCCGCCGTCCGGGTCCGGCGTGCATTCGATCCGAGAGGCCTGGCCGCGCAGGACGTTGTGCTCGTCGCTGTAACCGACGCCACGGACGGGCGACAACACGCCGAGTCCCATCAGCACGCCGCCGACGTCGTCGCGGACGAACGGAACGGGATCTACGTCACCGTTCAGGGCGATGTCCAGGGCCCGTGCGGGATCGGTCGACAGGCCCCAGAGGGCGGCCACCGGCGAGTCGGCCACCGGGACGTAACCGAGGGCCACAGAGCCCAGTTTTTCCTTGCGCAGCAACCGCAATGCGACGGCAGAGAGGTCGGCGTCGGTGCCCACGACGACGAGCCGTTCGGCGTCCAGGTGTTGATCTACGTGGTCCTTGCCGGGGCGGGCGGGGACGAGCTGCACCCCGTCACGTTGAGTGATCATTGGCAACTGCGAGTTTCCGCAGGCCAACACGATTCCGTGCACGGTCATCTCCTGGTCTACCCTCGCTTACCGGCGTTCGCTCGAACCAGTCCAAGCGCTTGGAGTTTCACATGCCGGCCGTCGTGCTGATCGGTGCCCAGTGGGGCGATGAGGGCAAGGGCAAGGCCACCGACATCCTCGGTGAGCGTGTCCAGTGGATCGTCCGCTACCAGGGCGGCAACAACGCGGGTCACACAGTGGTCCTCCCGGACGGCCAGAAGTTCGCCCTGCACCTCATCCCGTCCGGCATCCTCACGCCCGGTGTGAAGAACGTCATCGGCAACGGTGTCGTGGTCGACCCCGGCGTGCTGCTCGAGGAGCTCGCGGGACTCGAGGAGAAGGGCGTCGACACCAGCGGCCTGCTGATCTCGTCGGACGCGCATTTGATCATGCCGTACCACGTGGCCATCGACAAGGTGACCGAGCGCTACCTCGGCAAGGCGAAGATCGGCACCACCGGTCGCGGCATCGGGCCCGCCTACCAGGACAAGCTCGCCCGCGTAGGCGTGCGCGTGCAGGACCTGCTCGACGAGAAGATCCTCCGGCAGAAGGTCGAGGCGGCCCTGGACTTCAAGAACCAGGTGCTGGTCAAGGTCTACAACCGCAAGGCGCTCGACCCCGACCAGGTCGTCGACCAGGTGCTGGAGCGCGGTCAGCACTTCGTGCACCGCATCGCGGACACCCGCCTGCTGCTCAACCAGGCGCTGGACCGCGACGAGATCGTGGTGCTGGAGGGCTCGCAGGGCACGCTGCTCGACGTCGACCACGGCACCTACCCGTTCGTCACGTCGTCGAACCCGACGTCCGGTGGCGCGACGGTCGGCTCCGGTGTCGGCCCGACCCGCATCAGCACCGTGATCGGCATCCTGAAGGCCTACACGACCCGCGTGGGCTCCGGTCCGTTCCCGACCGAGCTCAACGACGACCAGGGCGAGTACCTGCGCAAGCAGGGCGGTGAGTTCGGTGTCACCACCGGCCGCAGCCGGCGCACCGGCTGGTTCGACGCCGTGATCGCCCGCTACGCCTCCCGCGTCAACGGCATCACCGACTACTTCCTCACCAAGCTCGACGTGTTGTCGGGCCTGGAGAAGGTGCCGGTCTGCGTCGCGTACGAAGTGGACGGTCGACGGGTCGACGAGATGCCGATGACGCAGACCGACGTGCACCACGCCGTGCCGGTCTACGAGGAGCTGCCGGGCTGGTTCGAGGACATCTCGCACTGCCGCACGTTCGACGAGCTGCCGGCCAACGCCAAGGCCTACGTCGAGTACCTGGAGAGCATCATCGGAGCCCGCGTCTCGGCGATCGGTGTCGGCCCCGGCCGCGACCAGACGATCGTCCGGCACGACGTCCTGGGCTGACAGCCGACAGCAGACAGGTCAGCGAAGGGCCGTGATCAGCTCCGCGAGCTGGTTGCGGCCCTTGATCAGTTCTCGGGCCATCGTGCCGTCGTCCTTCACCACGCCGTGGATGGCGTCGGCGCACGCCTGCGCGCCCTTGTGCAACGCCCGCAGCGTCTCCGTCCACTTCGCACCGATCGTGGTGTCCGGTGGCGTTGGGAACGTCTCCCCGGCGAGCTGAGCCAGCGCCACGCACATGGGTTCCAGGCGGGCGTCGTTGTCCGGCTTCGTCTCGGCCCACAACGCGAGGTTCGCCTGTTCCACGGCCGCGAGGCGCTCGAGGCCGCCGTCGACCTTCCAGGTGCGCATCGCCTCCGCCGGGTCCACGGGCTTGGGAGTGGTCGTCGTCGGTACCGGAGTTGTCGGCGGTGTGCTCGTGGGAGCGGCTGCCGGTGGCAGGAGTGGTGCGGCGTTCGGGGCCTTCGGCCACCACGACGCCAACGCGACCGAGACGACCGCGAGTCCGATCAGCGCCCACGGTCGTCCCTGTTGTTCGGTGCGGCGCACCGCGTACAGGCTTCCGGCCAGCGCCGCGAGCGTGCCGAACAACGGCAGCACCTGGTGCGGGCGGGTGGCCAAGGCGCTGTCGACCTGGGTGCCTTGCAGGTGCGTCAGCCAGATCACGCCGGTGCCGGCCAGTCCGATCAGCCACGCCACCAGCAGCGCGCCGACCCGGTCCACCCACCGGGAGGCCACGAACACCACGGCGAACTGAACGATCACCACCGCCACGACCTGCCGGGCCGTGCTGACCAACGGGTCGGTCCCGGAGTCGAGCAGTGTGACCACGACAGTCACGAGCACACTGCCCACGGCGCCCGTTGCCAATGCCACCTTGGGGAACTCGCGGCGCAACACCAGCGGCACCAGCCAGACGAGGGCGAGCGACACCACGGTCAGGACGCGGTTCGAGTTCAGCAGGAACGGAACCAAGACAACGTCCACAACGGACTGATCCAGTGCTGGGCCGATGTGGTCACGCCACGTCGGACCGGCGTAGCGAGCCTCGGGGAACCAGCCCAGCAGCGTGAACGCGACCACGGCCGTGGACAGGCCGAGAACCCAGGCGTGCCAACGGGTGCGCACGAGCGTGGCGCAGTACGTGGCCCACACCGTCACCAGCACGGCCGTGCCGGCGAGGACGAGCGCCGCGACCGCGCTGGGCAGCGTGACGGGTTCGAAGTTGTAGGCGTCCAGCCGTTCGCCGAGCACCAGCCCGAGCCCGACGGCGAGGCCCGGCAACGCGAACACCCCGCGCCTGGCCCCGAACGCGGCACCGCGCCACGCGATCAGCCCGATCAGTGCGGTGATCAGGACCGCCCAGCCGGCCCGCAGGACGAGGAACGACTCGTTTTCCGCCCGGTACCAGGTGAGCACGTGCAGTCCGGCACGCAGGTGCCACCACGCGACCTGCAACGCGACCGTGCAGCCCAGTACCTCCCAGAAACCCGGTCGCAGCAACGAGTCCGGCTCGCGCATCGCCGCGGTTCTGGCGGCCGGCGGCGGATGCAGGCCGAACCAGCGTCGAAACCGGCCTGAGGGCTCGAGCGTGCGGTACGGGTCCGCAGACCCGGTCCAGCGCGCCACGAACACGTCGGCATGCTGTTCACGGGCTCTCAACACCGCGACGCGAGCGAGGAACACCAGCGCCACCAACGCCCCGAGCCTCCCGATCAGGCCGTACGTGTCGGTGTCGGACAAGTCGTCGGCCAGGAGGAACAGGTACGGCCCGAGCACCACGAGCACGAATGCCCGCCAGAGCGCGAGAGTCGCGTACGTCGTTGTCACATCTGACCGGACGTGCGCCAGTTCGTGCAGAACGATGGCGCGGAACGTCCCGTTGTCGGTCCGGTGCAGGACGAGCATGCCGGCGTTCAGCACGACGTACTTGCGCCGGTGGTTGCCGAACGCGGCGCCGCCGGCCCGGAGGCTGGTCGGGTCGAGCAGGAAGGTCGTGTGCGGGAGACCGGCCTGTGCGGCGAGTTCCGCGAGGCTTTCGTGCAGCTCTTCCGGTACGGGCATGAGCTTTCGCCTGCGGATGCGCCACGCGGGCCGGACGAGGTAGATCAGCAGGCTGACGGCGAAGAGCAGCACGAGCCCGCCGGAGAGCCACAGCGCGTGCGGAACGACGAGCTCGGCCATGCACGCGCGATAAGCAGCCCACCTGGATTCGTCGGGGGCGATGAAGTGGGGCCTGGTCAGGTATAGCCCTGTGGTCACCTGGCAGCGCTCGTCTTCCGGAGTCGACACCGCGTACTGCCCGAAGACGAACAACGTGGTCGCGATCGTCAGCAGCACCAGCGACGCGAACCTGAGCGTGGTGCCGGAAGGCACGCCGGATCTCTCCCCCTCGTTCATCCCCGGATGATGATCGCCGGATCCCGTGTTGTCACTCGGCCGTTGGCGGGAAACCACCGCGACCGATTATCTCGACGTCCGACGTTTTTTCACGATTTGGGCGTCGTTGACGCACGTTCTGCGCTCGCCTGTAATTCCCGTCGTGGCCCTTTCTCTCGCTCGAAAACCCGCGCTGCAGCTGCGCTGGATCAGCCCGGTTGCGCTGGTCCTGCTGTGGCAACTGGCCAGCTCAACGGGTGTGCTCTCGCCCGAGAAACTGGCCTCGCCGCTCACCGTGCTGGAATCTGCCGGTGAGCTGATCGCCGACGGCCAATTGGGTGAGGCATTCGTGGTTTCGCTCGGCCGCGTTTTCCTGGGATTTGTCATCGGCGGCACGATCGGTGTCGCTTTGGGGCTGGCATCCGGTCTTTCCCGGTGGGGTGAGACGTTGCTGGATCCGCCGGTCCAGATGTTGCGAACGCTCCCGCACCTCGGCCTGATCCCGCTGTTCATCCTGTGGTTCGGGATCGGGGAGGAGCCCAAGCTCGCGCTGGTCGCGTCCGGTGTGGCGTTCCCGCTCTACCTCAACCTGCACGCCGGCATCCGGCAGACCGATCCCGGCCTGGTCGAGGCGGCGCGCGTGCTCGGGTACAGCCGCTTCGAACGGATCGTGCACGTCGTGCTGCCGTCCGCCGTCCCGCAAACCCTGGTGGGACTGCGGATCGCGCTGGGCACGGCCTGGTTGTCGCTCATCGTCGGCGAGCAGATCAACGCCGACGCCGGGCTCGGCTTCCTGATCAACAACGCCCGTGAGTTCCTCCGCACCGACGTCGTGGTCGTCGGCCTCGTGGTCTACGCGCTGCTCGGCCTCACGACGGACGCCCTGGTGCGGTTGCTGGAGAGGAAGGTGCTGCGATGGCAAGCGCGGTGAGCATTCGGGGATTGCGCAAGGCTTTCGGGCCGCGCTCGGTGCTGGACGGGATCGACCTGGAGATCGCGCCGGGCGAGTTCGTGGCCCTGCTCGGCCGCAGCGGCTGCGGCAAGTCGACGTTGCTGCGGATCCTGGCCGGCCTGGACCGCCAGGTCGACGGCACGGCGGAAGTCCCCGGCACGGTGTCGATCGCGTTCCAGCAGCCGCGGCTGCTGCCGTGGCGCAAGGTCTGGCGCAACATCGCGCTGGGCCTGAACAAGCCGAACGGCCACGCGATCGCGTTGAAAGCACTGGAAGAAGTGCGGCTGGCCGATCACGCCGACGCGTGGCCGCTGACGTTGTCCGGCGGTGAGGCGCAACGGGTTTCGCTCGCACGGGCCTTGGTGCGCGAGCCGGACGTGCTGCTGCTGGACGAACCTTTCGGCGCGCTGGACGCGTTGACCAGGCTCGCCATGCACCACCTGGTGGAAGACCTGTGGGCCCGGCACCGGCCCGCCGTGCTGCTCGTGACGCACGACGTCGACGAGGCGTTGCTGCTGGCCGACCGGATCCTCGTGCTCGACGAGGGCCGGATCGTCGCGGCGCACCACGTCGACCTGCCCCGCCCGCGCCGCCGGGCATCCGTTGTGGAGCAACGCACCCGCGTGCTCGCCGACCTGGGAGTGGATGTTGAAACCGCTGCTTAGCCTGCTCGCTGCGATCTTGTTCACGACCGGGTGCTCGGCCGCCGCGCAGGACACCCCGGCCGGCGAGGTCGTGCTGAAGGTCGGCGACCAGAAGGGCGGGGCGAAGGCTCTGCTCACCGCCGCCGGCCTGCTGAACGACTTCCCGTACAAGATCGAGTGGTCGACGTTCACCTCCGGGCCGCCGTTGCTCGAAGCCGCGTCCGCCGGCGCGATCGACCTCGGCGGCGTCGGCAACACACCGCCGATCTTCGCCGCCGCCGCCAACGCCAAGATCGCCGCGGTCGGCGCGTCGAAGGGGGAGGTCGACGCCGACGCGATCCTCGTGCCGGAGAACTCGCCGCTGCGCAGTGCCGGCGACCTGAAGGGCAAGAACATCGCCGTGGCCAAGGGCAGCTCGGCCCACGGTCAGGTCCTGCTGACGTTGCGCGCCAACGGGTTGACCACCAAGGACGTCACGCTGAACTTCCTGCAGCCGTCCGATGCGTACGGCGCCTTCACGCAGGGCAAGGTCGACGCGTGGGCGATCTGGGATCCCTACACCGCGCAGGCGCAGCTGGAGGCCAAGGCGCGCGTGCTGACCGACGGCCGGGGCGAGTCGAACGGGTACGGCTTCCAGGTCGCGGGCCGCAAGGCGTTGGACGACAAGGGGAAGAACCCGGCGATCAAGGAGTACCTGATCCGCTACTACAAGGCGCAGAAGTGGGCCGACACGCACCGCGAGGAGTGGGCGAAGGCGTGGGCGGCCGAGACCGGGCTCAAGTACGAGGTCGCGCTCGCCGCCGTGCAGCGCAACGGCGACCTGCCGGTGCGGATCGACGACACCCTGATCAAGTCCGAGCAGCAGCTCGCGGACGCGTTCACCGAGGACAAGACGTTGCCGGGCAAGGTCGACTTCGCGAAGTTCGTCGACACGAGGTTCCAGGGAGATCTCGCATGAGCGTCACACTGCACTGGTTCCTGCCGACATCTGGTGACGGCCGCACGGTCGTGGAGCACTTCCACGCCCAGCGCGCACCTGCTGCCGGAGCGCGCCGCGAGCCGGACATCGACTACCTGGCGCAGATCGCGCGCACGGCCGAGCAGGTCGGGTTCACCGGCGTGCTCACGCCCACCGGCACGTGGTGCGAGGACGCGTGGCTGACCACGTCCGCGTTGATCGCGCAGACCTCGAAGCTCAAGTTCCTGGTGGCGTTCCGGCCGGGCGTGCTGTCGCCGACGCTGGCCGCGCAGATGGCTGCGACGTATCAACGAATCTCGCGCGGACGGCTGCTGCTCAACGTCGTGACCGGCGGTGATTCCGTTGAGCAGCAACGGTTCGGTGACTGGCTCGATCACGACCAACGCTACTCGCGAACCGATGAGTTCCTGCAGATCGTGCGCGGCGTCTGGACCGGCAAGCCGTACTCGTTCCACGGCGAGCACTACCAGGTGCAGGACGCGACGGTGCTGGCCGCGCCGGACCCGGTGCCGCCGATCTACTTCGGTGGCTCGTCCGACGCCGCTCTGCCGGTGGCGGCTGCACGCGCGGATGTGTATTTGACCTGGGGTGAGCCGCCGGCAGACGTGGCCGCGAAGATCGCGCGGGTGCGGGCGTTGACGGACCGGCCGATCCGGTTCGGCATCCGTCTCCACACGATCAGCCGTGACACGTCGACCGAAGCGTGGGCAGCGGCTTCACGATTGCTCGACGCGCTGGACCCGGCGGCGGTGGCGAAGGCGCAGGACCAACTGCGGACGTCTGAGTCCGTTGGCCAGCAACGGATGGTGGCACTGCACGGTGGTGACCTCAGCCGTGGCGTCCGAGGTCTGGAGATCTACCCGAACCTGTGGGCGGGCGTCGGCCTCGTGCGCGGCGGTGCGGGCACGGCCTTGGTGGGTTCGCACTCGGAGGTCGCGGATCTCATCGAGGAGTACCACTCCATCGGGATCAGCGAGTTCATCCTCTCCGGCTATCCGCACCTGGAAGAGGCCTACTGGTTCGGCGAGGGCGTGCGGCCCCTGTTGAAGCAACGCGGGTTGCTCGACAAGGACCGCACGCTGTCACTCGCTAGCGCTTGACCTTGGCCTCGACGGCCGTGTCCGGGTTGTCCGCGAACAGTCCGTCGATGCCGGTCTTGTAGAACACGTCGTACTCCTCGAAGGCCCGGCCGTACGCGGCCGGGTCGGCCGAGCTGCGGAAGTCCGCCGGCAGGAACGAGTTCTCGTTGCGGAACGTCCAGGAGTGCACGTCCAGGCCGACCTTGTGCGCGTCCTTGACGACGGTGGTCGGCTGCTTGAGGAAGCCGGCCGCGTCGCGCGGGATGATCAGGTCCTTGTGCAGGCCGACGCCGTCCGCGTAGCCGCGGATCTCTCGCAGGCCGGCGGGCGTGACGAGGTCGGCGTACGTGCGCTTGTCGCCACCCACGACGAAGTCGTACGGCGCGCCGGAGGCGTTGACGAGCTGGACCAGCGGCACCCGCAGCGACCTGTTGAGCTCCTTGAGGTTCGAGACCTCGAACGACTGCACGTAGACCTTGGCGTTGCGGCGGTTGAGGCCGTTGCGGTTCAGCACGTCGACGAGCTTCGGCTCCAGCGCGAGGCCGATCGTCTTGAAGTACGTCGGGTGCTTGGTCTCGGGGTAGATGCCGATCTCGCGGTGCAGCTCGCGGGACAGGCGCTTGGTGAGGTCGATGACCTCCTGCAGCGTCGGCACCTCGAAGCGGCCGTCGTAGAGCGTGTTGCGCGGGCGGATCGCCGGGATGCGTTCCTTGGCGCGCAACGTCTTCAGCTCGGCGAGCGTGAAGTCCTCGGTGAACCAGCCGGTGACCTGCGTGCCGTCGATGGTCTTGGTCTTCTTGCGGTCGAAGAACTCCGGCTTGACCGAGACGTCGGTGGTGCCGCCGATCTCGTTCTCGTGCCGGGCGACCAGCTTGCCGTCCTTCGTGGGCACCAGGTCCGGTTCGATGTAGTCGGCGCCCATGCGGGCGGCGAGCTCGTAGGCCGCGAGCGTGTGCTCCGGCCGGTACGCCGATGCGCCGCGGTGCCCGATGACGATCGGACCCTTGTCGTCGTGAGCCGACGCGGAGGGCAGGGACGCCACCACCGCACCCGCGAAAACGAGGACTGCGGCGGCTAGACCTCTCCGATACATCGTTCGACCTCCCAGTTCGTGTTGAGAGCGCACCCAAGCATCGCAACACGAAAAGCAGGTGAACGGTTACTCACGAGGCAGTGTCTATTCACGTGACAGGGCGGCCTCCTCCAGGTCCAGCTCGCGCAGCACGCGGAAGAGCACCTCGTCGTCGATCTCGCCGGCGTCGCGGGCCTTGATGAACTCGTCACGCTCCGCTTTCAGCATCACCCTGCGCAGCCTCCGGTACGCGGCCGCCGGGCTCTCCTCCTCCTGCCGCCCAAGGCGTTCCCACGCGGCGTTGCCCCGGTGCTCCGCCAGTGACCGCAACTGGTCCGCGACGTGCTCGGGAACGTCGGAGATCTCCTGGTCCAGCCGGTCGACCGCTGCCTGTGCCGCGCGGTGCTGGATCTGCGCCTCGGCCAGTGCGTCCTCGCGCGCGTCGTTGCCCTCGAAACCGATCTTGTTGATCACCCACGGCAACGTCGTGCCCTGCAGCAGCAACGTGCTGACCGTGACGACGAAGGCGCAGAACACGATGATGTCGCGCCCCGGCACATCGTTCGGAATCGCCGCCGCTGCGGCCAACGTCACCACACCGCGCATGCCCGCCCACGCGATCACCGTCACCTGACCGAGGTGCGGCCACCGTTCGCGCTCGCGCAGGCGTTTGGAGAGGTACATCGGCACGTACGTGGCCGGGTACATCCAGACGAACCGCGCGAGGATCGTGGCCAGCAGTACGGCACCTGCGCCCAGGAGCAGGCCGATGTTCAGGTCGACCTCGCCGACGATCGCCGACACCTGCAGCCCGATGAGCGCGAAGACGAACGACTCCAGCAGCACGTCCACCGACCGCCACACCGCCGCGTCCTGCAGCCGGGTCGTGTAGGTGCCGCGCGGCGAGTGGTGGCCGATGTAGAGCCCCGCGACGACGACCGCGAGCACACCGGAGACGTGCGCGGCTTCTTCGGCGAGCAGGTAGGCGCCGAACGGCACGAGCAGGCCGAGCGCGCTCTCCAGGACGCCCTCGCAGAGCCGTTTGCGCAGGAACCTGACCACCACCCCGACGACCAGGCCGATCGCGATGCCACCCGCCGTGACCAGCAGGAACATGCCGACACCCTGGACGGGGTGCATGGCTGCTCCCGCCGCGGCCGCCACCGCGACCTTGAACGCGGTCAGCGCCGTGGCGTCGTTGATCAGGCTCTCGCCGACCAGCAGCGTCATCGCCCGGCGCTGCAGCCCGAGCTTGCGTCCGATCGCGACGGCCGCGACGGCGTCCGGTGGCGCCACGACCGCGCCCAGGACCAGCGCCGCGGCGAACGGCAGGTCGGGAAAGACCAGGCTCGCTGTCACGCCGACGACGAACGTCGTGAACAGCACCAGCCCGACCGCGAGCAGGCCGATCGGCCGCAGGTTCGCGCGGATGTTGAGGTACGAGCTGTCCAGCGCGGCGCTGTAGAGCAGCGGCGGCAGCACCAGGACCAGGATCAGGTGCGGATCGAGCTCGAACTCCGGCACGCCCGGTATGAACGAGACGACGAGCCCGACCGCGACCAGGACCAGCGGCGCCGACCAGTTCAGCCGGCGCGCGATGGACGTGACGACCAGCGCGCCGAGCAACAGCAGCAGGAGTTCAGGCCCGACCATGCCGCTCATTCTGCGTAAAGATGGACGGCATGACCTGTTCGCACGTGGGAGCGCTGCCCCAGGCGGTGGCGCCGGAGTCGGCCGATGGCTGTGTCGACTGCCTTGCTGAGGGTGAGCGCAACTGGGCTCACCTGCGGATGTGCCTCTCCTGCGGGCACGTGGCGTGTTGCGACTCGAGCCCCGGCAAGCACGCGACCAAGCACTACCGGTCGTCCCAGCATCCGGTCATGCGCTCGTTCGAGCCGGGCGAGGACTGGCGCTGGTGCTATGTGGACACTCGGATCGTCTGAGCTTCTTTGCAATCCCTTTGGATTGATCGTCTAACGCTGTGACAGGCCCCACAGTACGGTGCGATCGTGGCCAACCCGGACCTCGCCCGCATCGTCGCGGAGCACGACGAGGAGATGCCGTCGCGCTCGCTCTCACCCAGGTGGGAGCGGGCGCTGTGGGTCGCCGGTCTCCTCATCGCCCTGCTGGTTCTGAAGCAGGTCTTCTTCCCGTTCGCCAAGGGCAGCCAGTACTACCTGATCATCTTCCTGGCGGTGACGCTGCCGCTGGTGTTCCTGTCCTACGGCCGCGGTCACCAGCCGCCGTGGTGGGACTGGGTGCTGGCGCTCGCCGCGTTCGTGGCCGGCGCGTACCCGCTGTTCGGGGGCTATGACGAGTTCCTGAACCGGCAGGGGCAGTTGACCACGCTGGATGTCATCGCGGGCGCGGTGCTGCTCGTGCTGATCCTGGAGGCGTGCCGGCGGACGACCGGCTGGGTGCTGCCGGTGGTGTGCCTCGGGTTCATCGCGTTCGCCTACTACGGCGGGTTCCTGCCGTCGGCGTGGTCGATCGCTCACTCGGGCATCGACTTCGCGCAGATCATCAACGGCTTCTTCAACGACTCCAGCGGGTTCTACGGGATTCCGCTGGACGTGGCCGCGACCTACATCGTGCTGTTCACGATCTACGGCGCGGTGCTGAACGCCTCCGGTGCCGGGAAGTTCTTCGTCGACGTCAGCTTCGCGGCGTTCCGCAAGTCGCGGACCGCGCCCGGCCGCACCGCCGCGACCGCCGGTTTCCTGCTGGGCACGGTGTCCGGTTCGGGCACGGCGACGACCGTGTCGCTGGGCGCGGTGACGTGGCCGATGCTGCGGAAGGCCGGCTATCCCAAGGAGAACGCGGGCGGGCTGCTCGCGGCGTCCGGCATCGGGGCGATCCTGTCGCCGCCGACGCTGGGCGCGGCGGCGTTCATCATCGCCGAGTACCTGCAGGTGTCGTACCTGTCGGTGCTGATCTGGGCGATCATCCCGACGTTGCTCTACTACCTCGGCATCGCGCTGGCGGTCGAGGCCGACGCCCGGCGGTTCGGGGCGCGGCCGGTCGACATCGACGCGCCGCGGTTCTGGGACGTCCTGAAGCTCGGCTGGTACCACTTCCTGTCGCTCGGGATCATCATCGTCTTCCTGGCGCTGGGCATCCCGGTCTACAAGGCGGTCGTGTACGCGACGGGGGTCGCCGCGCTGTTCGCGTTGATCAACCACCGGCGCGAGTGGTTCCGGCTGATCGCCGACGCGCTGTCGACCGGTGTGCGCTCGGCGTTCCCGGTGATCGCGGTCTGCGCGGCGGCCGGTGTGATCACGTCGACGATCACCAAGACCGGGCTGGGGCAAGCGCTTGCGGGGTCGTTGGTGGACCTCGCTTCGGCGCTGTCGTCGTCCGAGGTCGTCATCCTGATGCTGACGGCGGTGTTCGCGGCCGTCGCGGTGTCAGTGCTCGGACTCGCGGTGCCGGTGACGGCGTCGTTCATCATCTCGTGGGTCGTCATCGGTCCGGCGTTGATCACGCTGGGCGTCGAGCCGGCCGAGACCGCGATGTTCATCTTCTACTACGCGGTGCTGTCCGAGGTGACGCCGCCGACCGCGCTCGCTGCGGTGGCCGCGGCCGCGCTGACCGGCGGCGATGTCATGAAGACGATGTGGCAGACGTGGAAGTACACGCTGCCCGCGTTCCTGGTGCCGCTGGCGTTCGTGCTGACCGATTCCGGTGCCGCGCTGTTGTTGCGCGGGCCGTTGCTGGACTCGGTGTGGGCGTTCGGAGCGTCCGCACTGGGAGTCGCCGCCCTGGCCGTGCTGACGGGCGGGTGGCTGTTCGGTCCTGCGCGCTGGCCGGAACGCCTGCTGTGCGTGCCGGCCGCGTTGTTCCTGCTCTACCTGCAGCCGTTGACGATCGCCATCGGGGCCGGGTTCCTCGTGGTGGCCGTGGCGGTACACCTGGTCACCCGTGGGAGGGTTCGTGATGCTGCGTAAATACGCGATCGGTGCGATCGCATTGGCGCTCGTGGTTTCCGGGTGTGGCGGCAAGCGCACGCCCACCACGCCGGACGCCGGTGGCTCTCAGGCGTCGTGCGAGGCGTCCGACGGCCGGATCACGATCGCGACCGGCAACTCCGGTGGCGTGTACTTCGTGGTCGGCGGCGGTCTCGCCAAGCTGATCTCCGACAACTCGAAGCTGAAGGCGTCGTCCGCCGAGACCGGCGCGTCCGTGCAGAACATCCAGCAGCTCGTCAGCGGCACGTACGACATCGCGTTCTCGCTGGCCGACACGGCTGCGGACGCGGTGAACGGCACCGGTGCGTTCAACGGCAAGAAGGAGAAGATCGCGGCGCTGTCGCGGATCTACCCGAACTACACGCAGGTGCTGGTGCGAGCCGACTCCGGGATCAACTCGGTCGCGGACATGAAGGGCAAGCGGATCTCGACGGGCTCGCCGAAGTCGGGCACCGAGGTGATCGCCGGCCGGTTGCTGAAGTCGGCGGGTCTCAACATCGACTCCGACGTCTCTGCCCAGCGGCTGGACCTGACCAAGACCGCGGACGGGATGAAGGACGGCAGCATCGACGGCCTGATCTGGTCCGGCGGTCTGCCGACGCCGCAGATCACCGACATCACGACGTCGATGAAGGACAAGGTCAAGTTCATCGACATCACCCCGCTGCTGCCGGAGATGAAGAAGATCAGCCCGGTGTACGACACGGGGACGATCCCGGCTGCGACGTACGGCACCGCGGAGGCTAAGACGATCGTCGTACCGAACTTGCTGCTGGTCCGCGAGGACTTCGCGGCCAACAACGCGTGCGCCGTGACCAAGCTGATCTTCGACAAGAAGGCTGACCTGGAGAAGGTGCACCCGGCCGTGAAGGACATCGATCGCGCGAAGGCTTCGGCGTCCGACCCGGTCCCGCTGCACCCTGGAGCGAAGCAGGCACTCGGCTGAACTACGCTGGGGCATCGTGCGCGTCCTGGTCATCGGGTCTGGAGCCCGTGAGCATGCCCTTGTCCTCGCGTTGTCACGCGATCCGCAGCTGACTGCTTTGGCGTGCGCGCCTGGCAACGCAGGTATCGCGGGACACGCCGAGATCTACGGCGTGGACGTCGCAGATGCCTCGGCGGTCGCCACCCTCGCGAAGGAGTGGAAGGCCGACCTCGTCGTCATCGGCCCCGAACAACCGCTGGTCGTCGGGGCCGCTGACGCGGTCCGAGCACTGGGCATCCCGTGCTTCGGGCCCTCGAAGGCCGCCGCCCGGATCGAGGGCTCCAAGGCGTTCGCGAAGGACGTCATGAACGCGGCGGGCGTCCCGACCGCCCACAGCGAGGTCGTGGACAACCCGGCCCGCCTGGACGCCGCGCTCGGCCGTTTCGGCCCCACCTGGGTCGTGAAGGACGACGGCCTGGCCGCGGGCAAGGGCGTCGTGGTGACCTCGGACCTGGCTTTGGCCCGTGCGCACGCGATGACGTTGCTCGACGGCGGGCACCCGGTGCTGCTGGAGTCCTTCCTGGACGGTCCGGAGGTGTCGCTGTTCTGCGTCACCGACGGTGTTTCCGTCGTGCCGCTGATCCCGGCGCAGGACTTCAAGCGCGTGGGTGACGGGGACCACGGTCCGAACACCGGCGGCATGGGCGCTTACGCACCGTTGCCGTGGGCGCCTTCCGGGCTTGTCGAAGAGATCGTTTCGCGTTGCGTGCAGCCGGTCGTCGACGAGCTGCGCGCTCGCGAGACCCCGTTCGTCGGCCTGCTGTACGCGGGTCTGGCGCTGACGTCGTCCGGCGTGCAGGTGATCGAGTTCAACTGCCGCTTCGGCGACCCGGAGACGCAGTCGGTGCTCGCGCTGTTGAAGTCGCCGATTTCTTCTTTGTTCCTGGCGGCGTCGACGGGTTCGTTGTCGTCGTTGCCCGCTCTGGAGTGGGAGAACGGCTACGCCGTCACCGTGGTCGTGGCCGCCGAGGGCTACCCCGGCCGCCCGCGCACGGGTGACGTGATCACCGGCTCCGAATCCGAGGGCGTCCTGCACGCCGGCACCCGCCGCCGCGAGGACGGCGCGGTCGTGTCCGCCGGCGGCCGCGTGCTGTCGGTGGTCGGCACCGGCAAGTCCCTGTCGAAGGCCCGCGAGCGCGCCTACAAGCGCATCGCGGATGTCCACCTCGCCGGCTCCCACCACCGCTCCGACATCGCTCTGAAGGCGGTCGACGGCAAGATCACGGTGCCGTGAGCCTGCTGGGCTGCCTCCTGGGCGGCGCGGTAGGAGATGGGCTGGGCGCGCCGATCGAGTTCACGTCGATCGACGAGATCCGGCGTCGTCACGGTGATGCCGGTGTCGTCGATCTGCCGTCGTTGGAGATCACCGACGACACCCAGATGGTGCTCTTCACTCTCGAAGGCCTGCTTCTGGCCCGTGAGCACGGCGTCGACCCGTTGCTGACCGTGCGGGCCGCCTACGCGCGCTGGCTGCACACGCAGGGCGGCCCACCGGTCGCCTCTGACGGCTGGCTGATGGCGGACCAGCGCCTGCACTCACGGCGGGCGCCGGGCCACACGTGCATCACCGCGTTGAAGCACAACGAAAAGAACAACTCCAAGGGCTGCGGCGGCGTGATGCGCGCCGCCCCCGTCGCCGTGTGGTCGTCCGACGTCCGCGAGGTCTTCTCACTGGCCGTGGACACGGCGAAGATGACCCACCACCACCCGAGCGGCTACCTGTCGGCAGGCGTCCTGGCAGTGATCGTCCGTTCGTTGCTGGATGGCGCGGACCTGCCGTCGGCCATTGCGGTTTCCCGCGCCGAACTGGTCCGCTGGGACGGCCACGAGGAACAGACCACCTTGCTGGACAAGGTCGTCTCGCTCGGCCCGCTGACCCCCGAGGAAATCGAGGCCGAACTGGGCGGCGGCTGGGTGGGCGAAGAAGCCCTGGCCATCGGCCTGCACGCCGCCTTGGTGGCACCCGATTTCGCCTCGGCGGTGCGGGTCGCCGTCAACCACTCAGGTGACAGCGACTCAACCGGCTCGATCTGCGGCAACATCCTGGGCGCCCGCGACGGCGTTGCCGTGATTCCCTCGTCGTGGATTTCCGTGCTGGAGCTCCGCGACGTGATCGAACGCCTCGCCCTCAGCTGGTGACCGGAATCCACAACTCCGCTTTGGCCGTGTCGCCGTCGATCTGCGTCTGCAACATCGACGGCCCTTCAACGCTCCGGTAGCTGTTGGACGGGAACCACTGCGCGTAGATGTCCCGCCACATGTACTGAATCGTCTCCGGGTACGGCCCTTCCGTCCGGAACACGGCCCAGGTGTGCGCGGGCACCGTCATGGTCTCCATGTCCTCCGGCGCGTCCCGGCTGGTCACCACGCCCTGGAAGTAGTCGAGCTGGTCGCCCTCGTCGGTGCCTTCCTGGTTGGAAGTGATGGCCAGCAGGCCGTTGGGCTCCCCGTCACCGAGCTCCTTCATCCGCTCGAGCGTCGGCATCCCGATGCCCTTGACGAACTCGACGATCGCGGGGTTCATCCCGAGGTGCACCAACGGCACCCGCGTCCCCCTGCCGACCACCTTGAACGCCTCCTTGTTCACGATCCGGTACTCCATGCTCGTACTCCCTTCGACAACCAGCCTGAACGTGAGAATCTGCTGCGACTGCAACGGCTTCTTCTTGGCGCGAGCCTCCTGCGGCCCGACACCGTGCATGGCCCTGAACGCCCGCGCAAAGGCCTCGTTGGACCCGTACCCCCACCTGATCGCGATGTCGAGCAGGGAGTCCTGTCCACTGAGGACCTCATTCGCGGCCTTCGTGAGCTTCCGCCGCCGGATGTACTCGCTGAGCGGAATGCCCGCGAGCGCACTGAACATCCTTCTGAGGTGGTACTCACTCGTGCCGGCGATGCGGGCGAGTTGCCTGACGTCGACCTCTCCTTCGAGGTCGTCCTCGATGCGGGCCATGGCTTCGTTGAGTCGTTCCAGCACGTCCACAACGCTATGGGCTGCGCTTCGGTCGTACCCGACTTCCTGTGCCCTATCCGATCGCCTTGCGAACCTCGTCCACCATCCGCTTGGCGATCGGCGTGAAGACCGCGTTGTACGCCTTGAGGTCATCGGGAGCCCAGTTGCCGTACCCCGTGAGCCGCACCTGGGTGCGTCCCGCGACGAACGACATCGTCGGAGAGTCACCCACCGGATAGCTGCACGTCGCGAAGTCGCCGATCTTCTCGTCCGTCAGGACGGCCTCACCCATGATCTTGCGGGCCGGCGAGTTCGGGTTGCAGTCGTGGGCGTTCCGGACCGCCATGTCGGCGTCCCGGTAGGTCCGCAGCTCGACCTTCAACGCCTTGCCCTCACTGCGAGACTTGGCGTTGTACCACTCGGTCGAGAGCCGCCGGCAGTCTTGCTGGTTCGAGTAGTAGTACCGCGTCTCGCCCTTGTCGTTGACGAACTTCTCCATGCTCTCCCGTTCACGGAAGTCCGCCTCTGCGACGCCGGAGTCCTTGCTCTGCGTGATCTCCTGGAACAGTTCGGCGCTCAAGATGTCGCAGGCGCTCGGCACGCTCTCGTACCGTCCGGTGTGCACGTGCGTGGTCAGACCTTGCGGCCCCTTGTTCAGGTTCTGCGCCACGCGCTCCACCAGCTCCATGAACGTGGCCTTGTGGTCGGTGATCTCCTTGTTGTCACTCATCGTCGAGGCGCCGACGACCACCTGCGTCTTGCCGTCGCTCGTGGTGATGCGAGCGTCGAACCCGTCCGCCTTCAGCCCAGGGGACAAGACGGTCTGGAGCCCTTCGACCGTGATCAGCTTGTCGTCTTCGGCCACGTAGTCCGCGGGCAGCAGGCTGTTGAACGGTCGCTGGTAGACCGCAAGCGAGAGGCGCTCGATCCGGTTCTCGAGCATCGGCTCGTACATGCAGACCGAGATCGGGTCGAGCTCGTTCTTGATGGTCGCGTCGCTCACGGGCACGGACCGGCTCAGATAGATCTGGTTGTGCCAGCCGTGCGCGGCGTCCCGGAAGCCCACCTCTTCGATCAGCGTCGCAGGCATCACGGTGCAGGCGTCGAACACGGCCACGTCGCCGTACCTGGTGGCCTCCGGCCCCACCCTCTGCGCGATCACCGCAGTGTCAACGGGACCGGGCTCCACCTGCCCAGCCGCTGGTGCCTTGTCGCCGCCCTTGACCAGGATCGCGGCAGCGACCCCACCGCCGACGAGGACCAGCGCTCCGACAATCGCCGCGATGACCAACCCGGCGCGCTTCTTCTTGGGCGGCGGCAGCTGTTGTTGCGGGTACTGCTGAAACGGATAGGGCTGCTGATGCGGTTGCTGCGGCGGATAAGGCTGCTGTGGCCCGTGCACGTGCTCCCCCAGGTGGTCGGCTGCGTTCCTCCCCCAAGTCGCGGAAGCTACCGGAATCGACACGGTGCGCCAGCGGAAACGGAACTCAGAGTGACGTGGAACCAACGAGGGGTGGTCTTCGTCCAACCTCAGGTACGTCTTACGCAGGCGTTGGTAACCTGCGAAGCGGGACCGAACCGTTACCAACCGTACGGGGGTAGGACGTCGTGACACAGGAGAACGCGGGGGCGGATGCCGTTCTCGGTGCCGCTGCGGGACTGGCTGGTGGCGCGATCGGTGGTGCGGTCAGCGCCTTCAAGGCCGCCACGTCGATCATGGACAGGGTCGCTCAGGCAGCCGGCCCGTCGACTCAGCAGTTCCACGTCGACAAGGACACCGTCTTGAAAGCGGGCAAGGTCATTCACGACCAGTGGCTGATGCTTGAGCAGGCATACTTGAACGTTGTCCCCAAGCTGCGGATCAACTTCAACGGCGACCAGGTCACCGCTGACGTTGTCCAGGCCTGGAACGACCGCTTGGTCGGCGAACGTGACGACTCGTACGCCGCTCGGATCGGACAATACAAGGATGCTTTGAAGCACCTTTCCGATCAGTTGAAGGCGTCTGCCGAACAGTACGGTCTCTCTGATGATGACATCAAGGCGACGTTCAGGCCGAAAGCGTGAAGATGCGTACTTACAAACTAGCCTCCGCAGTCCTCATTGCGGTGCTCGTGTCGGCCTGTACGACAAGCGGCGAAAAGGGAAACCCTACGCCCGCCTCGACGCCGGGATCCTCGTCGGGAAATAGCGCTGGGAGTAGTCTTCCGGCGCGTCCGTCGAGTCTGAAGTTGGATTCTGTGGATGCATGTAAGCTGCTGAACGCAGATCAGATGAAGCAGCTTCAGGCTGTCGCCACCAATCCGACAACCCTTGACCTGGTGGACGGCGCGAAATCACCCAGTTGCCACTACAACGGTGAAGACAGCTTCGCCTACACAATCGGTGCGGTGACTCACAATGGTGTGTCCTACTGGCTGCAGGGCGGCAACTTCGACACCAAGGTGATCAAGGTTGCGGATTTCGGTGCCGTCGAGGTTCAGCTGAAGGGCGTATCTGGATTCGATTGCTCAGTCGCGATTGACGTGGCTGAAGGCCAGCAGCTGATGGTCAGCTACGTCCCGACTTCAGCCAAGAAACCGGCGCAGTCAGTGTTGTGCGGGAACGCTGAGAAAGCCGCCGGTCTCGCGCTCGCTACGCTCAAGACATTGAAGTGAGGGGGAGCCATGTCGGGTTATCAGCAGCTCACTGACTGGAACTTCGAAGGTTGGTCCAACGGGCAGCTGGCAGACCAGGTCCAGAAGCTCTCAAGCAGCTCCGTCGCTTCGAAGTTCGGTGACGCGTCTGCGGCCTTGCGTGATCTTGCCAACCTGCTGGATTCGGTGGACAGCACTATCCGAGCCCAGCTCAAGGAACTCAAGATCGAGTGGGGCGGCGCTGCCGGCGAGAAGAGCCAGGAGAAAACGGATGTCGTCGCTGCTGGTCTCGACGACAGCAGCCAGGCGTCGAACCAGAGCTCCGTCGCGATGGGGCAGCAGGGCGAGAGCACGAGCCAGGCCCGTTACAGCACGCCGCCGGCGCAGGACCTCCGCGGCGACTCGGAGCAGAACTGGAAGGACAAGCTCGGCAGCGTGGTCGGGATCGAGACCGACCACGCAAAAGAAGTCGAGGCGACCAACCGTGCCCGCCAGCAGGCCATTGACAGCCTGAACGGCTACGTCGCGGGCAGCCAGAACTCGCTGGACGGCTTCCGCGCCCCGAACCAGGCACCGGACATCGTGGTCACCAGCGGTGCGGTAAGCACGCCCGTCGGACCTCCGGTCGGCACGCCAGGCGGTACCACCCCCGGCATCACAGGCGGCCCCGGCTTCACCCCGGGCAGCAGCCCCGGCACCCCAGGTGCCCCGCTCGGCCCGACCCCGGGCCTCCCAGGCGGCACCACCGGCATCCTCCCCGGCACCGGCACCCCGAACCCGATCGCAGCAGGCACGGGCCTGCCCAAGCCCTTCCCGTCCGTCCTCCCCCTCGGCATCACCGCGGCAACCGCAGCCGCCACCGGCCTCGCGGGCGCAGCGGGCACCGCGAAGGGCCCGCAGGTGGTGGGTGGCGGCCGAGGTCCGAGCCAGGCCCCGAAGACCCCCATCGCGCCCACCGGTCCGAAGGGTGCCCCGCCCACGATCGGCGCTGGCAAGGGCGGCCCAGGCGCACCCGGCACCGGCCCAGGAGCAGGCGCGGGCACGGGCACCGCCGCCAAGACGCCGGGCATGATGGCGCCCGGCGGTGCGACGGGTGTTGGGCCCGAGGCCAACCGGCCGGGAGCAGCGCCGGGCAAGGGTGCGGCCGCAGCGGGCAAGGGGGCTGGGTCGCTCATGTCGCCTGCCGCTGGCGGGGCCAGGGGTGAGGGCGAGGAGGACGGCGAGCACGTGCGCAAGTACGGCGTCGACTCCGATGATGTGTTCGGTGACGAACGCATGGTGGTGCAGTCCGTCATCGGCGAAGACCCGAAGGACCAGTAATCCCTTGAGCTCACCAGGTTCTGTGGTTTTGTCCACAGTGGAGTTCGCCGTGGTCTGGGAGGCGCAACGCCTCCCGGCCGCGCACGTTGCGCTCGACACGCGGATTCCCTCCATCACCCACACCGAGAAGGCCGAGGTGGTGAAGCGGGCCTGGGAGTCGTTGGAGGCGCGCGGGCTGGCGCACAACGGACGGGTCGTGCCCGAGCTCGCTGACGGGTTTGCGTTGCTGGCCAACGCGAACATGTCGATCGACCTGTGGATCTGGGCCGATCGGCAGATCAGCGGGCTCGCTGCGGCGATCGGCGACGACGCGATCCTGGCGGTGCAGGATCGGGACGAGATGTGGTTGATCGAGGCGCGCGGGACTGCGCTGGCCGAGGCCGCCGTGTCGGTGGCCGGGGAGATGCCTGCCGGGTTCGGGCGCTCGATCAGCTTGCCCTACGAGGAACTCGTCAAGGCGGCCAAGGACGTCGGGACGGACGCGCAGCGGTTGATCACCATGTTGGAGCGGCAGGGAATGCGGCTCGGTGACGCGCAGGAGCTCGCCGGGATGCTCGACGGGACGTCCACGCGCGGGCAGTTCGGCGTGCAGCGCAACGGGCAGCGCGCCAAGCGGGTCGTTTCGTTCCACGACACGCACAACGGGCGATACCTGCGGCAGCTCAAGCCCAGCAGTGACGGGCGCCAGTGGTGCACGATCACGCCGGTGGACAACCATCGGCTCGCGGCGGCCGTCTGGGAGCTGCTGCAGGAGGTGTGAGCGGAACGCCCGGCCCGATCCCCGCGTCGAACAATCACCCGACCGTGCAAAGCAACAGGTTCTAAGGTCGGCGGGGAGAGATTTAGGGGGTGGGCGCGCATGGCGGTGGCCAAGTTCAACATCGAGGCCATGGAACAGTGCCGCACGACCGTGAGCAGCCAGGCCGGGCAGTTCGGCGCGATCGGCGACGGCTTTGCCAACCAGTACGGAAATCCGGACATTTTCGGAAAACTCGGTGCTTCAAACTCGGTGCAAAGCGCGGTGACGGCAATGGACCAGGCCGGTGCGCAGGAGTTCGAGGCCGCCGAGAAGGTGCTGCGCAAGGTCGAGAGCGCGCTCGACGCGATCCAGACCAACGTCACGGACACCGAGGAAGCCAACAAGAACTCGCTGAGGGCGGTGTGACGTGAGCGCGATGGACGAGGTCGCGGCGCTGCCCGGCGGGGCTGAGCTGGCCGCGCTCGCTGACAAGATCGAGACCGCGCAACCGCAGGCCGTGCGCGACATCGCGAACCGCTGGAAGCAGGCCGCCGGCAAGTGCGGCGACCAGACGAACGCGCTGCAGCGGTCGATCAGCCAGCTCGACGGTGCCTGGGAGGGCAAGTCGGCCGACGGTTTCGTGGCCTACATGGGCAACGTCATGAAGGCCGGCACCTCGATGAGCGACGCGCTCAACGGCGCCGCGGCCGACCTGGAGGCGGCCGCGAACGCGTTGGAAGCCGCGAAGACCTCGATGAGCAGCATCTGCGAGAACCTGCTGAGCCGCGCCCGGCAGACCCGCCAGCAGCTGCACAACCAGCCGCAGGAGGACGTCGACAGCATCATCCGCGGTTACTGCGCCGAGGCCACCGGCGACGCGAAACCCGTGATCTCCCAGGCGGAGAACGCCGTGAACGCGGCCGCGGGCACGCTGAAAGGCCGTCCAGCAGCGTTGTCGCCCAAGTTCTCGTCCATTGAGGACCCGAACACCCAGTCCTTCACGCCGGCGCCGGGCAAGCCGATCGAGTGGGCACCGACCCCGCCGCCGGACGACTCGACCAAACAGTCCTCTTCGGACACCCAGCCGAAGCCCGCACCCGCACCCGCACCCGCACCCGCCCAGCACACCGGTGGCGGCGGTGGTGGCGGTGGCGGCGACGCCTCAGGTGGCGGCGGCGGTGGCGGCGGCGGACTGGGCCCCAGCGGCGGCCCGCCGTCGGGCAGCCCTCCTCCCGGCAACGTCGAGGAGTGGATCCGCGAGGCCATCAAGATCCTGCAGGCCAACGGCATCCCGGTCACCGACGAGAACATCGACGAGATCTGGAAGATCATCGAGAAGGAGTCGAGCGGCAACCCGCACGCCATCAACAACTGGGACTCCAACGCCGCGAAGGGCACGCCGTCCAAGGGCCTGATGCAGTGCATCGACCCGACCTTCCAGGCGCACAAGCTGCCCGGCCACGACGACATCTGGAACCCGGTCGACAACATCATCGCCGGCGTCCGGTACACGTTCTCGCGCTACGGCGGCTTCGAAGGCCATCCGGGACTCAAGGCGATGGCTCAGGGCGGCGGCTACCAGGGCTACTAGGAGTTAGCCTGACGGCATGCTGACCGTGGCTGCCCGCGCCGACGTACCGCCCTTCCACGTCATGGACGTGCTTTCCGCTGCCGCACAACGGCAGCGGACGCACGGTGACGTCATCTCGCTGGCCGCAGGGCAGCCGTCGAGCCCGGCGCCGAAGCCGGTCCGCCAAGCCGCGGCACGAGCCCTCGACGAGCACGCCCTCGGCTACACCGAGCAGCTCGGCATCCCCGAGCTGCGCAGCGCCATCGCCGGGCACTACCAGCGCCAGTACGACCTGAAGATCAACGCCGACGACGTGGTGGTGACGACGGGCTCGTCGGGCGCCTTCACGCTCGCGTTCCTGGCCGCTTTCGACGCCGGCGACAAGGTCGCTCTGGCCAGGCCCGGATATCCCGCCTACCGCAACATCCTGAAAGCGCTGGGGTGTGAGGTCGTCGAACTGCCGTGCGGCCCGGAAACGCGTTTCCAGCCCACCGTCGAAATGCTCGACGCAGACCTCAAGGGCCTGATCGTCGCCAGCCCGGCCAACCCCACCGGCACCACGGTCGACATCGGCCCGATCGCGCAGTGGTGTCAGAGCAACGGCGTCCAGCTGGTCAGCGACGAGATCTACCACGGCATCAGCTACGGCGAACCGCTGCAATGCGCCTGGGAGACGTCGAAAGAAGCGATCGTCGTCAACTCGTTCTCGAAGGCTTTCGCGATGACGGGCTGGCGGCTTGGCTGGATGCTGCTGCCGGAACGGCTCAGAAGGGCGGTCGACTGCCTGACCGGCAATTTCACGCTCTGCCCGCCCGCATTGGCCCAGTACGCCGCGGTCGAGGCGTTCCACCCGGACGCGTACGCGGAAACGGCGCTGCACCTGAAGAGGTACAAGACCAACCGCGACCTGCTGCTCGACGGCCTGACGAACCTCGGCATCGACAAGCTCGCACCGGCCGACGGCGCGTTCTACGTCTACGCCGACATCCGGCACCTCACGGACGACTCGATGGCGTTCTGCCGCAGGTTCCTCGACGACACGGGCGTCGCGATCGTCCCCGGCATCGACTTCGACCCGGTCGACGGGCACCACTTCGTGCGGATGTCGTTCGCGGGTGCAACACAGGACATCGAGGAGGCGTTGGTACGTCTGAAGGCATGGCTGTAGAAGGGGAGGAACGCCATGTGGGCGATCATCGGCTGGCTGGTGGCGATCTGGATCGTGCTGGCCGTCGTCGGGGCCGTGGTGAAAGGTCTTTTCTGGCTCGCTGTGATTGGAGGACTACTCCTCGCAGGCACAGCGGCTTACGGTGCGATCAAATCCAAAAGATGACCCTGGTCTAAACGGGACGAACCGCTCACCATGAAGCGGTGTTGCAGTCCAACGAGGCGCGCCTCGAACGGTGGGAGCGCAAGGTCGAGTGGCCGCTGACGGCTCTCGCCGTGCTCTTCCTCGTCGTGTACGCCTGGCAGGTGTTCGACGACCACGGGGTGATGCACTTCCCGTTGGAGATCGTGTTGTGGCTGGTCTGGGCGGTGTTCGCGGCCGACTTCGCGACCAGGTTCACGCTCGCCGGCAACAAGGTCCAATTCCTCAAAACGCACATCTTCGATCTTGCCGCGGTCGTGCTGCCGATGGTCCGGCAGCTCAGGGTGCTGCGGCTGATCACGGTCATCACGCTGCTCAACAAGAAGTTCCAGCACAAGATCCGGCAGCGGGTGAGCATTTACGTCGGCGGCGTGACGATTCTCGTCGTCTTTTGCGCGAGCCTCGCCGTGCTGGACGCGGAAAGGCACGCGGAAAACGCGAGCATCACCACGTTCGGCGACGCGCTGTGGTGGACCCTCACCACCATGTCGACGGTCGGATATGGCGACCGCTATCCCGTCACGGTCGAAGGACGACTGGTCGCGGGGCTGCTCATGGTCGGCGGCATCGCGCTGCTCGGTGTCATCACCGGCACGATCGCCAGCTGGCTGGTGGAGAAGCTGCGCGGCGTCGAGGAAGCCGAGCTCGAGACCGCGCAGGAGCTGCGGAACCTACGCGCCGAGATCGCCGAACTCCGCGCGGAGCTCAACGCGCGCAGCGGCAGCTGACGTCCACAGCCGCGCGTCCCATCCAGCAATCAGAGCACCTTCGACGTTCGTGCCGCGGTCGTCGTAGAAGACCAGGTCGGACGACCCGAGGACCGACTCCACGTGGTGCCAGATCGCTGCATCCGGCTTCGCGTAGCCGAGGTCTCCGGAGAACACCAGGTGCTGGAAGTGCTTGGCCCACGGCTCCTTCTCCGCGAGCCGCGCGAACGTCACCGGCGCGTTCGACAGCAACGCCAGCGGCACGCCCAGCGAGTACAGATCATCAATCAGCGCAACGGTTTCCGCGACCGGCTCGTCGAGCCAGCCCGCGTTGTCCAGCGCGGTCAGCTCGCGCACGGTGGCAGCGTCGAACGTCATCCCCAGCGAGGACCCGATCAACGACCAGTAGTCGGCGTCCGAACTACCGCGGTCGTAGGCGTCCCGGTCCCAGTAGGCCGACTCGAACCGCTCCAGCGAGACGCCGAGACGCTCAGCCATCGCGGGCAACGCCGGGTTCCGCTGGCTGATGACCTCGCCGAAGTCGAACACGATCCAGCGCATCTCAGGCGTCCTCTCGTAGCCGGCGCAGCACCTCGGCGATGTCGGACGAGTCCACGTCGCCGTGCGTCACGAACCGAACCTTGCCGGACATCGGACTGGCGAAAACCCCGACATCGCGCAACGACGTCAGCGTCTTCTCCAGGTCCGGCACCGACGCCAGCACGATGTTCGTGGCGGGCTCGGCAACGTCCCAGCCCAGCGAACGCAGCCCGTCAGCCAAAGCCGATGCGTTCGCGTGATCAGCGGCCAGGCGATCAACGCGATCAAGAGCGACGAGACCGGCGGCCGCCAGCACCCCGCCCTGCCGCACCCCGCCACCGAGCATCTTCCGCACCCGCCGGGCCTCGACCACGAACGCAGCGGAACCGGCCACCAGCGACCCGACCGGCGCGCCGAGACCCTTCGACAGACACACCTGCACGGTGTCCGCCCCGGCAGCCAGCACCGAGGGAGCCACCCCGAGGGCTACCGACGCGTTCCACAATCGAGCCCCGTCCAGGTGCACTGCCAGCCCGACGGACCGAGCCGCCGACACCAGTCGTGCGTGCTCATCAGCCGTGGTCACGGTGCCACCGGACGCGTTGTGCGTGTTCTCCAAGCACAACAACGTGGTGTTCAGCCCGTAGTAGGGAGACTCACCACCACCGGCGGCGACCACGGCCTCCGGGGACATGACCGGCAGCCCGTGCGGCATCCCGCCGGCCAGCCACGCGGCGGTGCCCAGTTCGGCGTCCAGCACGTGCGCACCGAGCGGAGCCAGGAACCGATCACCGCGCCGCAAGTGCAAGAACAACGCGATGAGGTTGCCCATGGATCCAGAGGGCACCCACAAAGCGGCTTCGACGCCGAGCAGCGCGGCGACCCGCTCCTCCAGCGCGGCCATGGTCGGGTCGTGGTCCAGCACGTCGTCGCCGACCTCGGCCGCCGCCATCGCGCGGCGCATCTCCTCGTCCGGCTGGGTGACGGTGTCCGAGCGCAGGTCGATGGGGGTCACGGACCCGATCACATCACATCCGGTGAACGACCGAGGGGGTGATGTAGCTCTCGCTGGTGGTTCGTGCAACCGTTGGTGCCTCAGATTCCGTCCGGTAAGTGCAACTCGAGGAACGAGCGGAGAGCAGTCCGCGTGGATCAGCGCGACGAGCAGGAGTTCGCGGAGTACTTCGTGGCTCGCCGTGAGGCCGTGCGCCGAACGGCATACCTGCTGTGCGGCGACTGGCACCGCGCTGACGACTTCGCGCAGACAGCGTTCGTGGCGGTGCACAGGAGGTGGCGGAAGATCCGGGACAAGCAGGCTCTCGACGCCTATGTGCGGCGCACGCTGGTGCGCGCGGTGATCGACGAGTCGCGCCGTCCGTGGCGGCGCGAGAAGTTCACCGACGAGCTGCCGGAGTCGCCGACCCAGGACCACGAGATCGGCGACGCGGTGGCCACGCGCGAGGCGTTGTTGAAGGGCCTGCGCAGAGTTCCGCCGCGGCAACGGGCGGTGCTCGTGCTGAGGTTCCTCGAGGGCCTCGACGTGACGGCCACGGCCGAGGTGCTGAAGTGCTCGGAAGGAACTGTGAAGAGTCAGACCGCCCGCGGGCTGACCGCGTTGCGGGAAGCTCTTGGTGACGCCATCGACGACCTGAGGCCGGCGTCGTGAACAGCGAAAGGAGGACGTAGATGGACGAGCAGAAGCTCGCTGACCTGTTCCGCGACGCGGCACACGACGCGCCACCGGCGTCCTTCGACGCGAGTGACGTCCGAACGGCTTCGCGACGCGCCACGCTCAGAAGGCGCAACTCCATCGCCGCCGGCACTACGCTGGTCGTCGTGCTCGGCTTCGGCGGTGCCGTCGCGAGCACGAACTGGATCAGCACGGACAAGAACGGCGCGGGTGTTGCGCAGCAGCAGGACAACGGCGCAGAAGCGCCGGGGAACCCGCTGGAGGCACAGCCACCCCCCAAGAACAACCCCGGAGACGTGTCCACGCAGGGGGACGCGTCCACGCCGGGGAGCACCGGTTTCTCGACCGGTGCACAACGCGCAGTGCAGGGCTGCGCGGCGGTGGACCGAGAGCTCGCAGACGCCCTCGCCGGCGAGCTTTCGGTCTCACCGGACTTCGCCCAGGTCCCGACGGTCACCTGTTCGCCCGACTCGCGTTCGGCCGCCTTCAAGATCGACGGACTGACGATCACCGCGATCGTCACGCCGCAGGGGTTCGTGCCGCCGGCCGGAGCGCAGACGGAGCAGCTGAAGACCGGACAAGGCCAGGACCTGTTCGTATTCACGCAGGGCGACGGCGAGCTGAAGGGCAAGGCCAGGCCCATCGCGGCCGCACTGGCCCGGAAGTTCTGACAGCGCGCCCAGTACCCTGGCGCGACTATGACGGCAGCAACCCCGAAGGGTGAGCGCAGGCGGCAGGCGCTCGTGGAGGCCGCGTCCGAACTGCTCGTGGAGGGCGGCTTCGACGCGGTCAGGCACCGCGCGGTCGCCGAACGCGCAGGTCTGCCGCTCGCGTCGACCACCTACTACTTCGACTCGCTCGACGAGCTGATCACCGCCGCGGTGGAGTTCCACGGCCGCGGTGAGCTGGCCAGTTGCCGCGCCCGGCTGGCGGAGCTCGCGGACCGGCTGAGCGACGACGACGTGCTGATCGAGCTGATCCTCGACCTGCTCGTCGGCCAGGACGTCACCGACACCGAGACGATGCTGCTGCGCTACGAACGCCTCGTCGCCACCGGCCGCCGCCCGTATCTGCGGCCGTTGATGCGCATCATGTCCATGGAGCTGCACGCGCTGATCGCCGACATCTTCGCCCGCTCCGGTCGCGACATCGCGGCCGATCGGGTCGAGGAGCTGATCGCGCTGGTCGACGGTTCGGTGGTCAACTCGTTCATCGAGCTCAAGTCGGACCCGCGCGGCGTCGCGGCCAGGATGCTCCGAACGGCCCTTTCGCGTCACGGGTGATGCAACCTCACGTTCCCCTGATGCGTTCCCCTGGTTGAGGACGCGAGAGGGGATCGCATGCGCAAGGCCGATGAGCAGGGCTTTCGCGAGTTCGCGGCAGCCAATGCCGCGTCTTTGCGACGCACTGCCTATCTGTTCTGTGGCGACTGGCACACGGCAGAAGACCTGATGCAGTCGAGCCTGATGAAGATGTACCTGGCCTGGAAGCGCATCAAGGACCTCGACAACCTGATCGCGTACGCCCGCAAGGTGCTGCTGCGCACCTGGCTGGACGAGAAGCGCAGGCCGTGGCGCAGAGCCGAGCAGCGCGACGGGGAGCTGCCGGACGCCGCGGACGCCAGCGTCGACCCCGACACGACCAGCGCGAAGCTGTGGGCGCGTGAGCTGGTGCACACCGCGTTGCTCCAGGTGCCGCCGAGGCAACGAGCGGTGCTCGTGCTGCGTTATTTCGAAGACCTGTCGGTCGCCGAGGTGGCGGTGGCCATGGGTTGCACCGAGGGAACGGTCAAAAGCCAGACGGCGCGCGGCCTCGCGACGTTGCGCGTCATCGTGGAGAAGCTCGACAGCAGTTCGGGGAGGGTCGCGTCGTGAGTGAGCAGGAGATCCGCGAGGGAATGCTGCTGGCCGTCTGGGACGAGCCGCCGCTCGACTTCGACCCCGACACGCTGATCAGGCGGGTCGAGCAGAAAAAAAGTCGTCGTCGAGCGCTGGTCGCTGTGGGCGTGGCTACGGCGATGATCGCCGTGGCGTCGTTCGCGCTGCCCGGACTGCTGCCGCGCGACCGCGAGAGCCAGCTCGGCTCCCCGACCGACACGACCGCCTCGTCGACGCCACCGTCCCTGTCCGTGTACGGCCGCCAGAAGAAGATCGGCGACGCCCTGGCGAGCAGGCTGCAGGAGACGCGGCAGGACCTGAAGGAGATCTACCCGTCCTTCGACGGCTTCCGGGGCACCACGTTCAAGCCGGAGGCGCCGCTGCAGCCGATCCGGCCGGACTCCGACGACATGTACGGGTTCCTGTACTTCACCGACTCGATCGGGCCGACGGCGCTGCTGGTGACCATGGGTGACGCGGTCTCGACCAACGACATCTGCGGGGCGGGCAAGCCGGCCTTCTGCCGGGACGTGCCGCAGCAGGACGGCACGGTGGTCACCGAGGCCGAGTTCCAGGAGGGCCCGGAACGGGTCAAGGCCGTGGCGATGCGGAGGCTCCCCGACGGCAAGAGGTCGGTCATCATCTCCGCCTACTCGCACAACCCGTCGACGATGACCGGCTACCGGCAGATGATCCCGGTGAATGTGGACGTGCTCACAGCGCTGGTCATGGACCGGGCCATCACCTGGGAGTGAGTCCGGGGTGCACTAGCCTGAGGGGCGTGAGCAAGCCGCGCATCGCCAACGTCCTCGCAGGTCGCTACGCCTCCACGTCGCTCGCGACGCTCTGGTCGGCCGAGCACAAGATCGTGCTGGAGCGCCAGCTGTGGCTCGCCGTGCTGCGCGCCCAGGCGGCTGCGGGCATCGACGTGCCGGCGACCGCGATCGCCGACTACGAGCGCGTGCTGGAGCAGGTCGACCTGGAGTCGATCGCCGCGCGTGAGCGGGTGACGCGGCACGACGTGAAGGCGCGCATCGAGGAGTTCAACGCGCTGGCGGGCCACGAGCAGGTCCACAAGGGCATGACCTCGCGCGACCTGACCGAGAACGTCGAGCAGCTGCAGGTGCTGCGCTCGCTCGAACTGATCAGGTCCAAGGTCGCCGCCGTGCTCGGCCGGCTGGCGCGGCTCGCGGCCGAGCACTCCGACCTGGTCATGGCCGGTCGCTCGCACAACGTGGCGGCGCAGGCCACGACGCTCGGCAAGCGGTTCGCGACCGGGGCGGACGAGCTGCTGGTCGCGTTCTCGAGGCTGGACGAGCTGATCGCGCGTTACCCGTTGCGCGGCGTCAAGGGCCCGGTCGGCACCGCTCAGGACATGCTCGACCTGCTCGGTTCGCCTGCGAAGCTGGCCGAGCTGGAGCGCACGGTCGCCGGCCACCTGGGCTTCGAGCGCGTGCTGACTTCGGTCGGCCAGGTCTACCCGCGCTCGCTCGACTTCGACGTCGTGTCGACGCTCGTGCAGCTCGCGGCGGCGCCGTCGTCGGTGGCGAAGACCATCCGGCTGATGGCCGGCCACGAGCTGGTGACCGAGGGCTTCAAGCCTGGTCAGGTCGGCTCCAGCGCGATGCCGCACAAGATGAACACCCGCTCGTGCGAGCGCGTGAACGGCTTCGCGGTGATCCTGCGCGGCTACCTGTCGATGGTCGGCGAGCTCGCGGGCGACCAGTGGAACGAGGGCGACGTGTCGTGCTCGGTGGTCCGCCGGGTCGCGCTGCCCGACGCGTTCTTCGCGTTCGACGGGCTGCTGGAGACGTTCCTGACGGTGCTGGACGAGTTCGGGGCCTACCCGGCCGTGGTCGCGCGCGAGCTCGACCGCTACTTGCCGTTCCTCGGCACGACCAAGGTGCTGATGGCGGCCGTGCGCGCGGGTGTCGGCCGGGAGACCGCGCACGAGGCCATCAAGGAGAACGCGGTGGCCGTGGCGCTGGCGATGCGCGAGGAAGGCCTGGCGCAGAACGACCTGCTGGACCGCCTGGCCGCCGATGAGCGCCTGCCGCTGGACCGCGCCGCGCTGGACGCGTTGCTGGCCGACCGCCTGTCGTTCACGGGCGTGGCGTCGGCACAGGTCGCGTCGATCGTCGAGCAGGTCGCCGCGGTGGTCGAGAAGTACCCGGCCTACGAGCCGGAGCCCATTCTGTGATCGTTTCCGACCTGCGCATCTATCCGATCAAGGGCTGCGGCGGGTACTCCGTCGGGTCCACTCCGGTCGACCTCACGGGGTTGCGCGGTGATCGGATGATGATGCTGGTCGACGACGACGGCGTGTTCCTGTCACAGCGCAAGGTGCCGCAGATGGCCGCGCTGCGTCCGTACCTTTCGGACTCCGCGTTGCTCGTCGGCGGCAACTCGTTCCCGGTTGTCGTTGACGGGCCACGGGTTCCGGTCGTCGTGCACAAGTGGCAGGGCTTCGGGATCGACCAGGGCGACGCCGCCGCAGCGCACTTCTCGGACGTGCTCGGCATGTCGGTGCGGCTGATGCGCACGCCGCCGGACCTGCACCGGGAGACCTCCGGGGAGACCGCGGGGCTGATGGGGTTCGCGGACGCGGCCGCGGTGCTGATGATCTCGCTGTCCTCATTGGACGGCTTGAACGAGCGCATCCTCGAACGCGGTGGGGAACCGGTGCCGATGAACCGGTTCCGCCCCAACGTCGTGGTGTCCGGCTGGCCGGAACCGCACACCGAGGACCGGGTGCGGCGCGCGGTGATCGGTGACGCCGAGCTCGCCTACGCCAAGAACTGCGTGCGGTGCACGGTGCCGATGGTCGATCAGGAGACCGGTTTGCCGGACGGGCCGGAGCCGATCCGGTCGCTCGCCACCTATCGGCGCAACGCCGACGGTGGCGTGATCTTCGGCGTGAACGCGGCGGTGGTCCGCGCCGGCACGATGACGGTCGGCGACAAGATCGACGTGCTGGAGTGGGCTGTCTAGGCCTTGTGCCAGCGCAAGCGGTTGCCGCGGTCGGCGTCCTTGCGGCAGACCAGCGGCTCGCCGAGCAGACCGATGCCGCTCGCGCCCTCGGGATCGCACCGCGCGCCTTCGTTGACCAGCAGACCCTGCTGAGGCGGCGTTGACTTCGTCGTGGTCTGCGGAGGCGGCGGCGGTGCCTGCACGGGCGGAGGCTTCGGCTGCGTGGTCGTCGTGGCGGTCGTCGTGGTGGTCGTGGTGCTGACCGTGATGTCGACGACATCCGGAGTCGGCACGATGCTGACCGACTGGGTCGGGGTCGTGGTCTGCGCGCTCTGCACCGGGGAGGAGAGCGGGCTGGAGTCGATGCTCCACCCCGCCACGCCCAGCACGATGAGCAGTCCCAAGCTGGCCAAAGCCGGGATCCACAGAGCCTTACGGGTGAGCACGGGTGCACCTTAAGGGGCGGAGGGCTTGATCTGTAGGGGTGACGGGGTGTAAGTCGGTTTCCGGAACACCGGCACGTAGGCTGACCAGCGTGCCTACGCTCGCTGACTACCAGCACGTCGCCCGCGGCAAGGTTCGCGACCTGTACGACGTCGACGACGAGTTGCTGCTCTTCGTCGCGTCCGATCGCATCTCGGCCTACGACCACATCCTGAGCACCGAGATCCCGGACAAGGGTCGTGTGCTCACCGCGATGAGTGTGTTCTGGTTCGAGCGGCTCACCCCGAACCACCTGGTCGCGTACGACGACCCGCGCATTCCCGCCGAGGTCCGCGGCCGGGCGTTGCTGGTGCGCAAGCTGCAGATGGTCGACGTCGAGTGCGTGGCGCGCGGCTACCTGACCGGCTCTGGCATGGCCGACTACACGGCCACGGGCGCGGTGTGCGGGGTCGAGCTGCCGGCCGGGCTGGTCGAGGCGTCCGAACTGGACCCGCCGATCTTCACGCCCGCGTCGAAGGCCGAGATCGGCGCGCACGACGAGAACGTGTCGTTCGAGGTCATCGCGGAGAAGCACGGAATCGAGCTGGCGTCGAAGCTGCGTGACCGCACGATCGAGCTGTACAGCGAGGCGCGCGCGTACGCGTTGACCCGCGGCCTGATCCTCGCGGACACGAAGTTCGAGTTCGGGCTGGACGCTGCCGGTGAGCCGATCCTGGCGGACGAGGTCTTCACGCCGGACTCGTCGCGGTACTGGCCGGCCGAGGGCTACGAGCCGGGTCGCGTGCAGCCGTCCTTCGACAAGCAGTTCGTGCGCGACTGGCTGACGTCGCCCGCGTCCGGCTGGGACCGCAAGAGCGACACGCCACCGCCTCCCCTGCCCGCGGACGTCGTCGAAGCCACCCGGAAGAGGTACGTGGAGGCGTACGAGCGGCTTACTGGCCGGTCCTTCGCTGACTGGCTCGCGTGAGTTAGCTCCCGTTTCACGCGGATGTCACCACGGCGTGGCGCACTCAAAGCGTGCATTCACAGCTCGTGGTCTCACTGTCCGGCATCGGTCCGCAGACACTCGACCGATGCGCTGATCTCGCCGCGGCGCTCGACCCGCGGCAGGTGCCGTTGTCGCTGCTCGTGACACCTCGCGAGCTCGGCAAGGCGCAGGACTGGGTGCGGCAGCGCGCCGCGCTCGGCGACGCCGTCGTGCTGCACGGCCTGGGTCAGCGGCGACTGCCTGCCTACGAGGCGGGGTTGTTGTTGACGGGTGCGCGCGTGCAGATGGAAGCCATCGGGCTCAACGCCGACACGTTCGCGCCTCGGCGGTGCGTGGCGTCGCCCGGCACGTTGATCGCGCTGGCCAAGCACCGGTTCAACCGCTGCGCCGACGCCCACGCCGTCCGCGACGTCGGCACCGGGCTCGCGACGATCGGCCGCCTGCACGCGCTGACCGAGCGCAGCAGCTTCGGTGAGCTGCGATCGCTCGCGCTGGTCTACGCGACGGCCCGGTCGGCGCGTCGCGGTGGCCTGACCCGGATCACCGTCGACGCCCGCGACCTGCACCGGCCCGGTGCGCGGCAGGCCGTGCTCGACGCCGTGGACATCGCGCTCGCCCACGACGCCGCGCCGACCACCTACGTCAAACTGCCGTCTCCTCGCCACGCTTCAGCGGCCTGACCTGCGTCTCAGTCGGCCTGAGGTTCTCGAAGTGGCGGTATGCCATCTCCGGCATGGCCAGCACCGCCTCGTGGATCGGCACGGCCACGCGCGGCTTGACGGCGCGCATGAAGTCGACGGCTTCGCCGGTGCGCATCCACGGCGCACCGGAGGGCAGGCCGAGCACGTCGACGTCCTCGTCCGGCACGAACAGCGCGTCGCCGGGGTGGTAGAACGCGCCGTCACCGACCACGTAGCCGGCGTTCGGGATGACCGGGATGTCCTGGTGGATGATCGCGTGCTGACCGCCGACGACCTTCACCGTCGTGTCGCCGACCTTGAGCGTCTCGCCCGGCCGGGCGACAGTCGGATTTTCGGTTTGGTCGGCCGATCCCTCGTCGACGATCAGCTGCGCTCGCGGGTTCTGAGCGAGCAGCTTCGGCAGCCGCTCGGTGTCCAGGTGATCGAAGTGCTGGTGCGTGATCAGCACCGCATCCAGGTCTTTCGCGTCTTCGAAACCGGCGGAGAAGGTGCCGGGGTCGATCAAGATGCGCGTCGTCCCGGTGTCCAGCAGCACACAGGCATGACCGAAATGGACAACTCGCATGGATTCCTCCATTACCGACGTTCGGCGGGCTGACACCGTCAGGTGACGTCGGAAGTATCGAGGAGTATGAGGAAAACCCTGCAACTCCTCACGGCACTGGCGCTCGCCCTGCCGATGACGTCCTTCGTCCCTGCTACCACCACCTCTACTCCTGCTCAGGCGGCACCGCAGTCGCCGCAGACCCAGGAGATCGGCACCGAGGAGTCCACCTCGGTCCGCGTGGGTGGCGACAACCGCTCGACGGTGATCGAACGGCCCGGCTCGGGTTACGTGAAACTGCACTTCACGGACCTGCGCATCCTGCCGGGCGACGTGCTCACGGTGTCGAACCCTGACGGCACCGAGAAGTACACGTACATGAGAGACCTGAAGTCCTCGCTCACCGCCACGATCGACTCGACCGGCTTCTGGGCGATGTCGATCACCGGTGACAAGGCCGTGGTCTCGGTCTCGAACAAGCTGAGCCGCGTGCGGGTCGACAAGCTGACCCGCGGCTACACCGAGGCCGAGATGTCCGCGCAGCCGTCCGTGCAGAGCATCTGCGGCACGAACGACTACAAGGACGCGGTCTGCTACCAGTCCAGCAACCCGACCGAGTTCGGCAAGACCAAGTCCGTGGCGAAGCTGCTGAAGAACGGCAGCTCGCTGTGCACGGCGTGGCGGGTCGGCCCGAAGAACCACATGCTCACCAACAACCACTGCTTCACCAGCACCAATGGCATCGAGGTCTGGTTCAACTACCAGTGCCCGACCTGCGGCGGCACCACTTCGGCCACCGTCACCAAGGTGCTGGCGAACAGCGTGTTGAAGACCAACGCCGGCCTCGACTACACCCTCTTCAACGTGAAGAACTTCGAGACCATCACCTCGTTCGGTTACCTCGAACTGGACGCGCGCGTTCCGGCCGTAGGTGAGGAGATGTACATCATCGGCCACCCGGCCGGGAAGCTGAAGAAGTTGTCGTTGCGCGACAACAACAACGGCGGCGGCTACTGCGTCGTGCGCGCGGTGCGGGTCAACGGCAGCTCTTCGCAGTCCGACATCAGCTACATGTGCGACACCGAAGGCGGCTCGTCCGGTTCGCCGGTGCTGTCGAGGCGCACGCACAAGGTGATCGGGCTCCACCACTTCGGCGGCTGCCCGAACCAGGGCGTGCGCATCGACCTCGTCGCCGCGCAGATCAACCCACTGCTGTAAGGATTTCCTGTTCCTCTTCTGGAGTGAGTCCCGCCTTGCGGGGTCGGTCCAGCCCGAGGCCGCGCTCGTACTCCAGCGAGTCGAGCGCGGTCTCGGCCAACGGCCTGGTGCGCAACCCGTTCGCGAGCGCGTTGCTGACATCGCGGCCGACCATCTTCGACCACTCCTGCGGCAACCACAGCGGCAACGACCGCGGCCCGGCCCACGGGTTGATCTCGAGCTGCTGGAGCACGCTCTCCGGCACGCTGACGATCTTCGTTCCCGGCGCCGCCGTGGCCCCGGCGATCTCCCCGATGGCCATCTGGAACGGCATGACGGGCCCGGTCGAGTCGTACGTGCCGGTGACCCGCTCCTCGGCCGCGAACACGATCCACTGCGCCAGGTCCCGCACGTCGATGTGCTGGAACCCGAGGTCGGGACTGTCCGGCACGACCACCCGGCCACCCCGGCTGAACCGAGCCGGCCAGTACCCGAACCGGTCGCTGGGGTCGTCCGGCCCGGTGATCAGCCCGGCCCTGACGATGAACTCACGGCCGCTCATGGCCTCCCGGACCGCGTTCTCGCTGGCCACCTTCACGCTGCCGTACCGCTCCGACGTGAACTCCTGCGCCGGGTCGTCCTCGAGCGGCGGCAGGAGCTCGTCGCTGCCCGTCGCGTGATCCGCGTAGACCGAGATGCTCGACACGAACGTCCAGTGCGGCGTCGTCGGCCCGAACGCCTCCAACGCGTCCCGCACCCAGTTCACCGAGTACTTCGACACGTCGATGACCGAGTCGAACTGCTCCCCGGCGAGCTGGTCGAACGCGCCGGGTTTGTTTCTGTCGATCGGGATCAGGCGAGCACCTTCCGGCACTTCACCCGAAGCGCCACGGGCACCGCACACCACGTCGTGGCCGCGGCGGACGGCCTCCGCCGTGATGGCCTTGCTGAGGAACACGGTTCCGCCGAGCACGAGGATCTTCATGATTCCCAGCTTCCGTCCGATCCGCCGGATGTGCCAGGGCTCTCTGCTTTCGGCGTAATACCGCCTTGGAACGGCTCCAAGACTCGGTCGTTCGGTCCCGATCGGCTGGAAGTGTTGAACTGTTGTTCGGGTCCGGTCGATGGACGTTTCGTGAGTCTGCACGCCTTCGTCGACGAGTCGCGGCGAAACAACACGTACCTGCTGGCAGCTGCCCTCGTCGATCCCGGCGACCTGGCGCGCACGCGAAAAGCGCTGCGTCGGTTGTTGTTCCCCGGTCAGCGAGAACTTCACTTCAAGAAGGAGAAGGCCGACCGACGCAAGCTGATCCTGTCCAGGCTGGTTTCCATCGGCGCCGCTGTGCACATCTACACCAGCGACTGCTCCGCTGGGGAGGAAGTCGCGCGTCAAGAGTGCCTCATCGCACTCATCAACGATCTCATCGACCTCAACACGCGGAGGCTGGTGCTGGACAGCCGAGAGGAGCGCAATCTCCACGACGCACAGACGATCCGCACGACGCTGGGCAAACGGCCGAGCTACTCGAAGATCACCTATGAGCACTTGGACAGCACGCACGACGAGCTGCTCTGGATCCCGGACGTGGTGGCGTGGTGCCACGGTGCGGGAGGTGACTGGGCAAGGCGCGTGCGCTCGCTCGTCGTGAAGGAGACTGCTGTGGACGAATGGTCCAGATAGCGCAAAGCACGGCGGCCGACCGTCCGGACGGGCACCGTGCTCACTTCCTCGGCCTACGGGGCCTTGGCGAGATCTACTTTACCAAACATCGTCACCACGACAAGCCGGTTCACCCGATGGTGAGCCGGTGCAGATTGTGCCGCCGACCACGTGTCGACAAGATGAACCCCCAGGTCAGGTAGGGTCTCGGAGTACCGCCAGCCCCTCAAACCCGGGAGCAGTCTGTCGTGGCCCGAGTCGTCGTCGACGTCATGCCGAAGCCCGAAATTCTCGACCCCCAAGGCCAGGCGGTGGCGAACGCGCTGCCCCGCCTCGGCTTCGACGGCATCACCGCCGTCCGTCAGGGCAAGCACTTCGAGCTGGAGGTCGCCGACGACGTCGACGACGCCACGCTCGCCAAGATCGCAGAGACCTTCCTCGCCAACCCGGTGATCGAGGACTGGACCGTGCGCAGGGTCGAGGCATGAGGGTCGGTGTCATCACCTTCCCCGGCACGCTCGACGACGTCGACGCGCAGCGGGCCGTGAAGTACGCCGACGGTGAGGCCGTGCCGTTGTGGCACGGGGACCACGACCTCAAGGGCGTCGACGCGGTGATCGTGCCCGGCGGGTTCTCGTACGGCGACTACCTGCGGTGCGGTGCCATCGCGCGGTTCGCGCCGGTCATGCAGGAAGTGATCGAGGCCGCGAACAAGGGCATGCCGGTGCTCGGCATCTGCAACGGCTTCCAGATCCTCGCCGAGGCGCACCTGCTGCCGGGCGCTCTCACCCGAAACCACAAGCTGCACTTCGTGTGCCGCGACCAGTGGCTGAAGGTCGAGAACAACTCGACCGCGTGGACCACGCGGTACGACCTGAACGCCGAGATCCTGGTGCCGCTGAAGTCCGGCGAGGGCGGCTACCAGGCCGACGAGGACACGCTCAAAGAGTTGGAAGACAACAACAGGATCGTCTTCCGGTACGTCGGCGAGAACCCCAACGGCAGCCGCAACAACATCGCGGGCATCACCAACGCCAGGGGCAACGTCGTCGGCCTCATGCCGCACCCCGAGCACGCGATCGACGCGCTCACCGGCCCGACCGACGACGGACTGGGCATGTTCCTGTCCCTGCTCGACACGGTGGTGAAGGCGTGATCGACACCGTCAAGAACGCGGAAGCAACGCCCGACCAGGAGCAGCCCTACAGGGAGCTGGGCCTGAAGGACGACGAGTACGCGCGCATCAAGGAGATCCTGAAGCGCCGCCCCACCGACGCCGAGCTCGCGATGTACTCGGTCATGTGGAGCGAGCACTGCTCCTACAAGTCGTCCAAGGTGCACCTGAAGTACTTCGGTGAGACCACCACCGACGAGATGCGCGCGAAGATGCTCGCGGGCATCGGCGAGAACGCCGGCGTCGTCGACATCGGCGACGGCTGGGCCGTCACGTTCAAGGTCGAGAGCCACAACCACCCGTCGTACGTCGAGCCCTACCAGGGTGCGGCGACGGGGGTCGGCGGCATCGTGCGCGACATCCTCGCCATGGGTGCCCGGCCGCTCGCGGTCATGGACCCGCTGCGGTTCGGCAAGCCCGATGCGGAGGACACCAAGCGCGTCCTCCCCGGCATCGTCGCGGGTGTCGGTGGCTACGGGAACTGCCTCGGCCTGCCCAACATCGGCGGCGAGGTCGTGTTCGACGAGTCCTATCAGGGCAATCCGCTGGTCAACGCCCTGTGCGTCGGGGCCATGCGCACTGAGGACCTGCACCTCGCGCACGCGAGCGGCACCGGCAACAAGGTCATCCTGTACGGCGCGCGCACCGGCCTCGACGGCATCGGCGGCGTGTCGGTGCTGGCCAGCGAGACGTTCGACGACAGTGCGGGCAAGCGCAAGAAGCTGCCGTCAGTCCAGGTCGGCGACCCGTTCACGGAGAAGGTCCTGATCGAGTGCTCGCTCGAGCTCTTCGAGAAGGGCCTCGTCGTCGGCATCCAGGACCTCGGCGGCGCCGGCCTCAGCTGCGCCACGAGCGAGCTGGCGTCGGCAGGCGACGGCGGGATGCACGTCTGGCTCGACCGAGTGCCGCTGCGGGCCACCGGCATGACCCCGGCCGAGATCCTCTCCAGCGAGTCCCAGGAACGCATGTGCGCGGTCGTCGAGCCCGCGAACGTCGAGGCGTTCCTGGAGGTCTGCCGGAAGTGGGACGTCATCGCCACCGAGATCGGTGAGGTGACCGACGGCGACCGCCTGGTGATCACGTACCACGACGAGGTCGTCGTGGACGTGCCGCCGCGCACCGTCGCGCACGAGGGCCCGGTCTACCACCGGCCGATCCAGCGCCCGGCGGACCAGGACGAGCTGCAGGCGAACACGCCGGACAGCCTCCCCAGGCCCGACGACCTGCTGGAACTGATCAAGATCATGGCGGCCAGCCCCAACCTGGCCTCCAAGAAGTGGGTCACCCAGCAGTACGACCGGTACGTCCGGGGCGGCACGGTGCTCGCGCAGCCCAGCGACGGCGGCATGATCCGGATCGACGAGGAGACCGGCCGCGGGGTCGCTCTCTCGACGGACTGCAACGGCCGCTACACCAAGCTCGACCCGTACGAGGGCGCGAAGCTCGCGCTCGCGGAGGCCTACCGCAACGTCGCGGCCACCGGTGCCACGCCGGTCGCCGTCACGAACTGCCTCAACTTCGGCTCGCCGGAGGACCCCGAGGTCATGTGGCAGTTCGAGCAGGCCGTGAAGGGCCTCGCGGACGGTTGCGTTGAACTGGGCATCCCGGTGACCGGCGGCAACGTCAGCTTCTACAACCAGACCGGCTCCACGGCGATCCTGCCGACGCCGGTCGTGGGCGTGCTGGGCGTGATCGACGACGTGCGGCGCCGCATCCCCACCGGGATCGGGGCCGAGGCCGGCGAGACGCTGCTGCTGCTCGGCGAGACGAAGGCGGAGTTCGGCGGCTCGGAGTGGGCCCACCACGTGCACGGCCACCTCGGCGGCCTGCCGCCGAAGGCCGACCTGCAGCGGGAGAAGCTGCTCGGCCAGGTCCTCGTCGCGGGTTCGCGGGACGGCATGATCTCCGCCGCGCACGACCTGTCGGAGGGCGGTCTGGCCCAGGCGCTGGTCGAGACGTGCCTGATCGGTGAGACGGGCGCGCGGGTGTTCCTCGCCGGCGACCTGTTCACCGAGCTGTTCAGCGAGTCCGCCGGTCGGGTGCTGGTCGCCGTGCCGCGGACCGAGGAGCAGCGCTTCACCGACATGTGCACCGCGCGCCGCCTGCCGTGGCGCAAGGTCGGCGTCGTCGACCCGGAGTCGAACGCGCTGGAGATCCAGGGCCTCGGCGAACTCTCGCTCGACGAGCTGCGCGAGGCGTGGGAGGGCACCCTCCCGGCCCTGTTCGACTGATATGTAGTGGCCTCGTGTCAAGGGGCAAGGTGAGGCGCCCGCAAGGATGTTCCTGGCGGGCGCCTCGTGCTTCGTC
>NZ_QFWW01000005.1 GCF_003265345.1 Lentzea terrae
TGGCGCGCTCCCGGAATGGCGTCAGCGGGTATCGCCGACGTCCATTGCGGGCGAGCCCGTGGGCCCGCCCGTCATGCCGCTGCGGCGTGGAGGAGGTTGCGTCTTGGCCTGCGTTGCGGATCGAGCCACGCCGGGGCATAGAACGTGGGTATGCCGTGGACCATCCGCACTGTCCACTCGCTGTGGTGGATCAGTGTGTGGTGGTGGCGGCACAGCAAGACCGCGTTGTCCACCGAGGTGACACCGCCGTCGGCCCAGTGGTGAACATGGTGGGCGTCGCAGTGTTTCGGTGGTCTGCCGCAGCCGGGGAACGCGCAACCATGGTCGCGGGCGACCAGGATTCTCCGGATTCCCGCCGGGAACGTGCGGGTCTTGCGGCCGATGTCCATCGGCTGCGACTTCTCGCCCAGGAGCAGCGGGATGATCCCTGCGTTGCAGGCCAGCTGGCGGACCTGGGCGGCCGGGACGCGTTCCTGGTTGTCCAGCGTGGCCTGGCCGACCTGAGCAGCCAGGTCGTCGTAGCGCATGGTCAGGGTCAGGGTGACCGGTTCGCCGCCGTGCTCGGATAGCTGGTCGGCGCGCAGGAGCATGTCGACCAGGTCGGCCAGGGCGTCGTCTTCGCGTTCGGCGCGGGACCGCAGGTCGGGGCCCTCTTCGGCCGTGTCGGGGCGGGGCTTGGCCAGCGGATCGAGCAGCGCCTCGTACTTCGCGCCGGTCACCGCGTCCAGCTTCGCCCGGATCACCAGCCGCCCGTCTTCCCACCGCATCACATGCTCGTTGACCGGCTGGACGGGCTCGGCGTCACGGGGCTCGGGGTCGTTCTGATAGAGGCCGTAAGCCAGGTCCTTGCCGAACTTGCGCACCGCCATCGGCTCGTAGTCGCGGGCATAGTCCACGACCAGGCCCTCGACCTCGGCGGGCAGATCCTGCATGACCTGGGCCACCACCGCGACATGCTCCAGCGACAACGCACCCTCGGCCACCGCCTCGGCCGTGACGGGCAACTCGGCCTCGAGCTCGCTGCCGGTCGGCGTGATCTCCCGACTCAACAGACCCGCGTGCGCGACCCATTTCTTGGCGGTGTTCGCATCCCAGCGCACCGCATGACGCAGCACCTGAACCAAATTCTTGTAACCCCAGCTCGGATGCGGCGCCACGCCGATCCAACTCGGCGATTTTCTGCATCACCGCAGATTCGCGGACCCGGATTTCCGTCACCTCGTCGACGACACTGCTAAGCAGCTCGCCGGTGGACAGAAGTCGGGTTTCGCTCACGTGTTCTACTCTACCGCAAGATCACAAAACGATAACGGCGCAAGGTGAACACAAACGAGTGAACCGAGCCGAACGCACGCACGCTTGCGATTGGGGCTTGACTTTGGGTACGAGGTTCTACCCTTTTCCGCCCGACAAGCACCTCGCAAGGGCCCCGAAGTCAAGCCCCCAATCGCGATCGTCGCGAAGCGGCGATGACGCAACCAAAGCCCGTCCGGCCACCCCACGCGACCACCCACGCAAGGCGACCCGACCGCGCCCACCGCAGGGCCACGGGTGTCGTCCACCACCACAACTCTGCACGTCAAGCCCCGAGAGATATCCTCACCCCCGTGGAACACATCTTCACGGGACTCCTGGTACTAGTGACGATCGCCGTCATGTGGTTCGCCGGCTACGTCGTCTACCGCCTCTACAGCGACCAGCGATGACCAGCTCGGGCACCCCGATTCCGGGCAGTGGCGACGAGGCCATCCGCCTGGCGGAAGAGCGCGCCGCCGCCACCAGGGCGCGCAACCTCCCGCAGTTCACGGACATGCCGATTGCCGGTGACACCGCGAACCTGCGTGAAGGCGCCAACCTGAACGACGCGCTCTTGAGCGTCCTGCCGTTGGTGGGCGTGTGGCGTGGGGAAGGCGAGATCGTCTACCCGACGATCGACGGGCCGTTCCGGTTCGGGCAGCAGATCACCTTCGCGCACGACGGGCGGCCGTTCCTCGTTTACGAGGCGCGCAGCTGGCTGCTCAACGAGGCCGGTGAGGTGATTCGGCCCGCGGCTCGGGAGCAGGGGTTCTGGCGGCCGCAGCCCGACGACACCATTGAGCTCCTGCTCACGCACAACACGGGCATCGTCGAGTTGTACTACGGCAAGCCGCGCACGCAGACGTCGTGGGAGTTCGAGACCGACGCCGTGATCCGGACTGCGAGTGCCAAGGAAGTGCTCGCCTCGCAGCGGCTGTACGGGATTGTCAGCGGTGACCTCGCGTACGTCGAGGAGCGCGCGATGATGGGGCAGCAGATGCAGCCCCACGCGTCTGCGCACCTCAAGCGCGTCGTCGGCTGAGCTGACCCAGGCCCGTAGGCCGACACGCGGGGAAACTTGGGTCGTGGGATTGTTCAACAATCCCACGATTCCCCGTAGCATGTGTGCATGCTGCTGCGGCGCTGCGGAACCGATGCGCTCCTCGTCGAAGTCGACTCGCTGAGCGAGGTCGCGGCCGTGCGCGCGGCATTGCAGGGGCTCGAGGGCATCGAAGAGCTGGTTCCCGCTGCCAGGACAGTGCTCGTCAAGGGCGCACTGAAGCAGGTCAGGGACGCACTTGCCACCGCGGACCTGACCAAGGTGCCCGCGCACCACTCGCGCGAGATCACCATCCCGGTCAGCTACGACGGTCCGGACCTCGAACTCGTCGCGGAAACCGCAGGGATCAGCCCAGAAGAAGTCGTCGAGCTCCACACCGGCGCCACGTACGAGGTGGCCTTCTGCGGTTTTGCGCCCGGCTTCGGCTACCTGACCGGGCTGCCGAAAGAGCTTCAGCAGCCCAGGCTCGACTCCCCGCGCACGAAGGTCCCGACAGGCAGTGTGGGCATCGCCGGCGAGTTCACCGCCGCCTACCCGCGCGCGACGCCGGGCGGCTGGCGGTTGATCGGGCGCACCGAGATCACGCTGTTCGACCCCAAGGCCGCGACGCCCGCGCTCCTGCAGCCCGGCGACCAGGTCAGGTTCGTGGTCGCGTGAACCGCAGCGTGACGATCCTCCACACCGGTCCGCAGGCGCTGATCGAGGACCTCGGCCGACCTGGGAACGCGCATCTCGGTGTGCCGCCGTCCGGTGCGGTCGACCCCTACTCGCTCAAGCTCGCCAACCGGCTGGTCGGCAACGCGGAAACCGCGGCCGGCCTGGAACTGCTGCTCGGTGGACTGAAAATCCGGGCCAACGGGTCGTGCACCGTCGCTGTCACCGGGCCGGCGACGGAGGTCCGGGTCAACGGCAGGCTTGCGGACTCGCACCAGCCCGTGCACCTGGAAGCCGAAGCCGTCCTGGAGATCGGTGCCCCGCAGACCGGGCTGCGCAACTACCTCGCCATCTCCGGTGGCATCGACGTGCCGGAGGAACTCGGCAGCCGGTCGACCGACCTGCTGTCCGGAATCGGTCCAGACCCGTTGCAGGACAACGATGTTCTGCCGCTCGGTACGCCGAACGTCCCAGCCGGAGCGGACGTCGTGCCACCACACCAAGTGCCGCAAACGTTGGTCATCCCGATTCTGCTCGGACCGCGGGACGACTGGTTCGACGATGCGGAAACCCAGCTGCAGCAAGGGTCCTGGACCGTGTCCGAGCGCAGCAACCGCGTCGGCGCGCGACTCAACGGCACCAAGCTGAATCGTCGTGACGGCGAGATTCCCAGCGAGGGCGTGATCACCGGCGCGGTCCAGGTGCCGCCGGACGGGCAGCCCGTGGTCTTCCTGAACGACCACCCGACGACCGGCGGCTATCCCGTCATCGGTGTCGTCGACCGTGATCACCTGCGGTTTCTCGGTCAGGCGCGGCCGGGAACGAGCGTGCGGTTCCGCCCGATCGACTGAAGACCACGGCGTTGACGTAAGTGGTCCAGACCAAATACGGTAACTCCAGGCCGCCGCGGAATCTCTACCAACCTGGAGTTCCGCATGCGCCGAATCCCTGCCCTGTTAGCAGTTCTGGTCGCTGTAGTGGCTCTGGCGGTGCCCGCACAGGCCGCCACGGGCATCACCGCGACCTTCTCCCGCACCGGCACGAGCGGCAAGTTCGTGGTCGCCAACGCGAGCACGGCCGCGCTCAACGGGTGGTCGCTCAAGTTCGACCTGCCGGCCGGAGTCACGGTGAGCAACGTCCAGAACGCGACGACCACCCAGAACGGCACGAGAGTGACGCTCACTCCTGCCTTCTACATCAACAACATCCCCGCCGGGCGCAACACCGAGCCGTACAGCCCGACGTTCACGTTGAGCGCGGCGGCCGACCCGACCGCCTGCACGATCAACAACATGGCCTGCGACGGCAGCGGTGACCCCGCTCCGGCGCCGACGGGCGTCACGGCCGACTACTCGGTCGCCAACAACACCGCCAAGTTCATCGTGCGCAACCACACCACCGCCGCGATCTCCGACTGGTCGATCGTCTTCACGCTGCCCAACGGCGTGACGGTCAGCAACGGCCAGAACGGCACGGTTTCCCAGAGCGGCAACCAGGTCACCGTGACCCCCGCCCACTACAACAAGTCGGTCGCGGCCGGCGGCAGCACCGAGCCGTACAGCCCGACGTTCTCGATCAGCGCAGGCGTCGAACCGGTCACCTGCCGGATCAACAACGCGAACTGCAGCGGCGCCCCGGACACTCCGCCAAGCGCCCCAACGGGTCTGGCCGCACCGACCAAGACCACGCGCACGGTGACGCTGCAGTGGAACGCCTCCACCGCGGGCTCGCTCCCGATCGCGGGCTACGACGTCTACAACGGTTCAACGCTCGCGACGACCAGCACCACGACGTCCGCGATCGTCACCGGCCTGAACCCGAACACCGCGTACTCGTTCACGGTGCGGGCCAAGGACACCAAGGGGACACAAAGCACCCCCAGCGCGGCGCTGAGCGTCACGACCAACAACCCCGCCGACGACACCACACCGCCCACCGCACCGGGCAACCTGCGCGCCACGACGAAGGACGCGGGCAGCATCACGTTGGCGTGGAACGCTTCCACGGACAACCGCGGCGTCGCGAACTACGACGTCTACGTCGGCACAACGGTGAAGATGACGGTCTCCGGCACCACGGCGACGGTCACCGGCCTCGCACCGTCGAGCAGCTACACGTTCACCGTGCGCGCACGCGACATCTACGACAACCTGTCCGCGCCCAGCAACGCACTGACCGAACGCACCGGTGACATCGTCGCCGGGCACGCGAAGGTCGGCTACTTCGTGCAGTGGGGCATCTACGGCCGTCAGTACTTCGTGCGCAACCTCGACACGTCGGGCTCAGCCGCCAAGCTCACGCACCTCAACTACGCCTTCGCGAACATCGACCCGGTCAACCTGACCTGTCTGCAGGGCGTCACGAAGGGCACCACGCCGAACCCGCAGGACCCGAACCAGGGTGACGGCGCCGGTGACGCGGAAGCCGACTACAGCAGGCCGTTCGCGGCCGGCCAGTCCGTCGACGGGGTCGCGGACACCGGCTGGGAACCGTTGCGCGGCAACTTCAACCAGCTCAAGAAGCTCAAGGCGAAGCACCCGCACCTCAAGATCCTGATCTCACTGGGCGGCTGGACCTACTCGAAGTACTTCTCGCCGGCCGCGGCCACCGACGCGGCGCGCAAGAAGTTCGTGCAGTCGTGCATCGACATCTACATCAAGGGAAATCTCCCGGCCTACAACGGCGCCGGCGGGCCCGGCAGCGCAGCCGGGATCTTCGACGGCATCGACCTCGACTGGGAGTGGCCCGGCGCGGAAGGACACGCGGGCAACATCGTCAGCCCCAACGACAAGGTCAACAACTCGCTGCTGATCGAGGAGTTCCGCCGCCAGCTCGACGCGCTCGGCGCCACGACGGGCAAGCGCTACCAGCTGACCGCGTTCACGCCGGCCGACCCGGCGAAGATGGACGCCGGTTGGGAGCTCGGCAGGGTCGCGCAGTCGCTGGACATCTTCAACGTCCAGGGCTACGACTTCCACGGCGCGGGCAGCGACAACTCGTGGGAGCCGAACCGCACCGGTCACCAGGCGAACAACCACGTCGACGTGGACGACCCGTACTCGTTCCACTTCAGCAACGAGGTCGCGATCCAGAAGTACCTGGACGCGGGAGTCAGTCCGCGCAAGCTCACCATCGGGCTCGCGTTCTACGGCCGCGGCTGGCAGAACGTCACCGCGGGCGGCAAGAACGGGGAATGGCAGGCAGCAGGTGGAGCCGCACCTGGCCAGTTCGCAGAAGAAGCGGGCACGCGCGGGTACTCGAACCTGATCGCGAGCGTGCCGAACTGCACGATCCACCACGACACCCAGGCCGTTGCCACGTACTGCTACCAGGGCAACGGCGGTCAGTGGTGGTCGTTCGACGACACGTGGTCGATCCAGCAGAAGACCGCGTGGCTGCGCAGCAAGGGCATGCTGGGCGCGATGATCTGGGAGATGTCCGGTGACACGGGCAACGGCACTCTGATGAGCGCCGTCGCCACGGGTCTGCCGTAACTCAGTACTCGGACTCGTACAGGCTCTGCAGCTCGGTCAGCAGGGCCGACGAGTCGGGCAGCTGCTTGCCGTCCAGCGTGTTCACCCGCGTGATCTTGCGGACGCTGGACGCGAGGAACACGCCCTCGGCGTCGTAGAGCTCGCCGGTCTGGATCGGCTCCACGAGCACGGTCCAGCCGGCGCGCTCGGCGGCGCGGAACAACGCGTACTGGGTGGTGCCGGGCAGGATGCCGAGCTTCGACGGCGGCGTCACGAGCGTCTTGCCGCGCACCAGGATCACGGTCGAGGTCGGGCCCTCGAGCACCGAGCCGTCCGACGTCGTGAAGATGACCTCGACGGCGCCGCGGCGCTCGGCCTCGCGGATGGCGGCCATGTTGATCGCGTACGACAGCGACTTGGCGCCGAGCAGCAGCCACGGCGCGCGGTCGGCGAGGTCCGCGTCGATGCCGCGGTCCAGCGTCACCGCGGAGAGGCCCTCTGCGCGCTGCCTGAGCACCTTCGCGCCGATCTCCATGCCGAGCGCGAAACCGGTCGGCGTGCCGTCGCCGCCCTCGACACCGCGGGTGTAGACGAGCTTGAGTGCGAACTCCTCGCCACCGGTCCAGTTGCCGATCACGAGCTCGACCGCGCGCTCGAACTCCGCACGCGGCGGGGGCAGCATGTCGAGCATGGCGGCGGACCGGTCGAGCCGGTCCAGGTGCGGCGTGAGTTCGCGGGGCTTCCCGCCGACCACGAGGATCGTTTCGAACACACCGTCACCGCGCATGAGTCCGAGGTCGTCGACGCGGATCTGCGGCGAGTCGGGGTCAGCGAGGGTTCCGTCGAGCAGTGCCAGCACGCGCATGGACCGAGCCTACTAACATCGGGGTTGTGGAGACCGCAAGAGGCCTGCGCAAAACGCTGCACGACCGCGGCATGCGGATGACGCCGCAGCGCCAGCTCGTGCTGGACGCGGTCAGGTCGCTGGGCCATTCGACGCCGGAGCAGATCTGCCAGCGCGTCCAGGAGACCGCGCCGACGGTCAACATCACCACGATCTACCGCACGCTCGACCTGCTCGACCGGCTCGGGCTGGTCCGGCACACGCACCTGGGCCACGGCGCGCCGAACTACTCGGTCGACGACCACCAGCACGTGCACCTGGTGTGCCACGTCTGCGGCCGGATCGACGAGATCCCGTGTGAGCTGCTCGACCCCCTGGTCGGAACATTGCGGGACCGCGACGGGTTTGAACTGGATGCGACCCACCTCGCGCTGTCCGGCACGTGCCGTGACTGTTTGAAGCAGGAGCAGGAGACCACTGAGTGACCTTCCCAGGAGCCGTCCCGCCGCCCGACGATTCCACTGACGCAGGCGTTGCCTGGCACTACGGCGACCCGTTCGCCGAGCAACGTTCGGCTGCTCGATCAGTCGTGGTCGTGGACCGCTCCAACCGGGGTGTCATCGCGATTCCCGGCGAGGACCGGCTGAAGTGGCTGCACCAGCTGACGAGCCAGCACTTCGAGCAGCTCGGTGAGGGTGCCGCGACCGAGGCGCTGATCCTCGACGCGCAGGGCAGGCTCGAGCACCACATGGTCGCCGCGAACGTCGGCGGCACGGTGTTCCTCGACGTCGAGAAGGTCGACGACCTGCTGGCGTACCTGACGAAGATGGTCTTCTGGTCGAAGGTCGAGCCGCGCGACGCCACGGCCGAGTTCGCGCTGCTGTCGGTCATCGGCCCGGACGCGCCGACGTTGCTGGAGAAGCTCGGCATCGAGCCGCCGACGGCTGTGGCCGCGCTGGGCGAGGGCTTCGTGCGCCGCACGTCGTGGCCTGGGCAGAGCTCGTTCGACCTGCTCGTGCCGCGCGCCGAGCTGGCCTCGTGGTGGCAGCGGATCACCGACGCGGGCGCGCGCCCGGCCGGCAGCTTCGCGTTCGAGGCGCTGCGGGTCGAGGCACTGCGGCCGCGCCAGGGCATCGACACCGACGAGCGCACGATCCCGCACGAGGTCAACCTGATCGACCCGGCCGTGCACCTCAACAAGGGCTGCTACCGGGGCCAGGAGACGGTCGCGAAGGTCCACAACGTGGGACGCCCGCCGCGCCGGATGCTCCTACTCCACCTGGATGGTTCTGCGGACGCCCAGCCGGAGACCGGCGACCCGGTGACGCTGGACGGCCGCGCGGTCGGCCGGGTGGGCAGCGTGGTGCTGCACCACGAGCTGGGCCCGATCGCGTTGGCACTGGTCAAACGATCTGTTCCGATTGAGTCGGAGCTCGTCGCCGGAGCCCCCGAACGGGAGGTTCAGGCGCGGATCGACCCTGATTCCGTGCCACCGGACACCCCAGGTCTCGGCAGGGAAGCCGTTCGCAACCTGCGAGGCTGAGCCCTAGAGTCCTGCGCATGTCCCAGGGCACGCTCATCACCGTCGCTCCCACCGGAGCGGAACACGCGAAAGCCGACGTCCCGCAGCTTCCAGTGACCCTGGAAGAGCTGGTCTCGACGGCGCAGAGCTGCGAGCAGGTCGGCGCGGCGATGATCCACGTCCACATCCGCGGCGAGGACGCCAAACCGACGCTGGACCTCGGCCGCTTGAAGGCGACCGTCGAGGCACTCCGCGAGCAGACCAATCTCGTCGTCCAGCTGTCGACCGGCGGGTCGGTGCACGACCCCGAGTCGGACCGGCTGCGAGTGCTCGAGGCGATGCCGGACTCCGCGTCCTGCACGATGGGCACGGTCAACTTCGGCGACGACGTGTTCCTGAACCGCTGGGAGTTCATCGTCGCCCTGCACAAGGGCATGCAGGAACGCGGCATCGTGCCGGAGTACGAGATCTTCGACATCGGCCAGCTCGCGTCGTTGAAGCGTCTGCTGGACCAGCACGGCCTGCCGGCGGGCGGCCACGTGCACGTCGACTTCGTGATGGGCGTGCCCGGCGGCATGCCCGGTGACGCGGCCACTCTGGTCGCCGCAGTCAACGCTCTGCCAGACGGTGCAACGTTTTCCGCCACCGGGATCGGCAGGACGACCATTCCGGTGATGTTCACCGCACTGGGTGCGGGTGGCCACCTCCGAGTGGGTATGGAAGACACGATCAGTTACTCACGTGGTGTGCCCGTCCGGGACAACGCACAGCTCGTAGCGCGCGCAGCAGGTCTGGCGAAGATCGCGCAACGGCCTGCTTTGTCACCAGATGAGACGCGAAAGCTCCTGGGCGTGCACATTTGAGACAACTTTGGTGCATGGGATGTGTTGGCGGGCGAGGAGGATCTACCGCAGGATGGACACGTGATCGAGGTGCGTCCTGGCGGGCGCCGCCGAATCGACAGGGTGCTCGCCCCCGACTACACGGAGGGCGTCGAGCAGCGCCCGCTCGTCGAGGTGCGCGAACTCCGCGACGAGGCAGCGCAGGAAGAGACCGACCTGTCCTACCTGCGGCGGCTGTTGCACGCGCGGATCGACATCGTGCGCGCGGAACAGGAGCGCCGCAGCTCCGGCGGCTCGGCGGTGGTCGAGCAACTGGCCACGATCCTGTCCACGAATGCCGTTGGTCCGGCGACCGGCCTCGGCCGGTACCAGACCCATGAGCCGTCACGTGCTGATGCGCATCAACGGCACGTCGAGGCTTTGGTGTCCGACGTCGACCTCTCCGACGTGAGCAAGTTGTCCGACGATCGCCTGGCCGAGGCGTTGGAGACGTTCATCTCGGAAGAGGCCTCGGTGTCGGTGCGGCGGCGCGAGGTGCAGGTGGTCGTCGACAAGCTCAACGCCGAGATCGCGTCGCGCTACCAGCGCGGGAGTGCGTCGGTGGACGAGCTGCTGGCGGCCGAGCGCGGCCACCACCGTCCCAAGAGATAAGACGGGCGTTCCACTTTCTGAACTGCCGACCTAGCGTGCCCTCATGGGGTACCGCTGGGTCGTGCTGTGCATCGGGGCTTTGGCGCAGGGCACGAACGCGGCGGTCTTCCTCGGTCTTTCCGCCGTCAGCCCCCAGTTGCGTGATCACTTCGGCCTGACGCTGCCCCAGGTCGGACTGCTGCTCGGCGCCGTCAACCTGGGCACGATGGTCGCGCTGGTGCCCTGGGGCTTCTTCGCGGACCGGCGCGGTGAGCGGCTGGCCATGGCGATCGGCGGGTTCGGTGCCGCGGCCTGTCTGCTCGGGGTGGCGCTCGGCAACGCGTGGATCGCCGGTCTGGCCCTGCTCGGCGCCGGGCTGTTCGGCGCGAGCGTGAACGCCGCCAGCGGACGGGCGGTGATGTCCTGGTTCCGCTCCGGCCGGCGCGGGCTGGCGATGGGCGTGCGGCAGACCGCGACACCGTTGGGTGCCGCGCTCACCGCGGCGTTCCTGCCCGGCATCGCGATCGTGCACGGGATCCCGGTCGCGTTCGTGGTGCTGGCGTCGGTGACCGCGTTCGTGGCGCTGGCGGTGGCGTTGCTGGTCCGCGAGCCGCCGGGAGCCACGCGTGGCAGCAGCGAACACGGCCTGGTGCTCAAGGACCCGAGGCTGATCAGGCTGACCGTCGCCAGCGGCCTGCTGGTGGTTCCCCAGTTCACCGCGGCGACCCTGCTGGTGCCGTTCCTGCACGAACACCGGGGGCTGACCGTGACGACGGCAGCCGTGGTGTTCGGGATCGCTCAGGCCCTCGGCGGCGCGGGCAGGCTCGCGGCCGGGATCTGGTCGGACCGGGTCGGCAGCCGGGTCGGGCCGTTGCGGATCCTCGCCGTGGTAATGGCCGCGGGTTTCGCGTTGACCGCCGCGCTGGACCAGGCGCCGCTGCCGGTGCTGGTCGCCGTGCTGGTGCCGACCAGCGTGGTCGCGCTGGCGTGGAACGGGCTCGCCGTCACCGAGGCCGGTGAGCTGGCACCGGAGGGCCGCAGCGCGACCGCGATCAGCATGCAGAACACCTCGAACTACCTCAGCGCGGCGATCACGCCCGGCCTGGCCGGCTGGGTGGCCGTGCACGTCGCGTGGCCGGCGGCGATGGTGCTCGCCGGAGTGGCCTCGGTGGCGGGCTGGGTGCTGCTTCAGCCGTGGCGTTCCCGGCGGGCCAGCTCGCCCCAGAACTCGCGCAGCGTCTCGTAGCGCAACGCGACCTCCTCGGCGTCACCGGCTTCGAGGGCGTCGACGATGGCGTTGACGTCGGCTGCGGACGTGTCCTCCAGGAGGTCCTTGTCCTCGAGCAGCTGCACCAGGCCGCCGTAGTCGAGCTCGACCGCCGAGTGCGGGTGGAAGTGCTCCAGCCAGCGTCCGGTGTCGGCGAGGACCTTGGCCGGCCCGTCCTCGCCCAGCGACGACTTCACGACCTTGAGCGCCCGTGCGACGCGGCGGCGTGCGTCGGCCATCGCGACCCGCCACGAGACCTGCCGTTCCGGGTCGTCCTGGGCGCTGGCCAGCACCACGCGGCGCTGGGCGGGATCGACGAGGGCGAACCAGGGCAGCGGCACCGTCCACGTCGTGGAGATCACGTGGACCGCTCCTGCCGAGAGCTCGGCCATCACGGCGGACGCGCGCGCACGGACCGTTTCCGGAGCCACGTTCAGCGCGGCGTCCTGCAAGATCGGCGGAGAAGAGGCCAGGAAGCCCACCAGAGCGGCGGCTGAGCGCGCCCTGAGGTCCAGTGGGCAGACGAGGGGCCCAGGGCCGACACGCGCGGCCTCAGAGGTCGGCACCTCGGCCGGGCTGATCGTCATGACGTCGAACTGCGACGCGCCCGGAAGCATCTTGTCGGCCAACTGTGATCGCAACCACAGTTCCCGTTCCCGGTCGCCGACCTCCGAGCGGGGGATGGGCCCGGTTTCCAGGGCTTTTCTGACCTTGTCCGCTAGCGGTGCGTCCAACACCGATAACGGTTCGTACACCCGAAGGTAGGCGACGAACGGTCTGGGCACCTGTGCATCCTTCCACGCGAGGGGGGCCGCGAGATTTGGCGGTACGTGTCACGCCTACCGCGTCGCGAGGAACCCCATCGGCACGGTACGGTAGTTACCAGGAACTAGTTGTCGAGACGAGTGGGGCCGCCGTTCCCCCGGCCGCCCCCGTCCCTGTGCGAGGGGGTCGAGCCATGGGGCGCGGCCGAGCGAAGGCCAAGCAGACGAAGGTCGCCAGGGAGCTCAAATACAGCTCTCATGAGACCGACTTCGCTGCGCTGCAGCGCGAGCTGTCTGGTGGCGAAACGTCGTTGTCGAACGGGAGTAGTGGTGACGAACCACATGACGACCCGTACGACGACTACGACGACTACCGTCGCTGAATTCAGCCTGACGGGTTCAAGGGTTGGGTGGCTGATCATCAGTCACCCAGCCCTTGAACTCTGAGGGCGCTTTCAGAACGCCCTGGCGTACTGCCTCGGTGCGTTGACCTCCACACCCAGCTGCTGTGCCGCGCGCAGCGGCCAGTACGGGTCGCGGAGCAACTCGCGCGCGAGCAGCACCAGGTCAGCGGACCCGTCCGTCAACACCTGTTCGGCCTGCGTCGCCTCGGTGATCAGGCCGACCGCACCCGTGGGCACATCTGCCTTGCGTCGCACCGCCTCGGCGAGCGGCACCTGGTAGCCCGGCCCGACGGGAATGTCCGCCTGCGCGGTGTTGCCACCGCTGGACACGTCGATCAGGTCCGCACCCGCGGCCTTGAGCGCCTGTGCCAGCACAACGCTGTCGTCGACGGTCCAGCCGTTGTCGACCCAGTCGGAGCCGGAGATCCTGACGATCACCGGCACCTCCGGTCCGACCGCTGCCCTGATGGCGGCGGTGACCTCGACGGGGACGGCGATGCGCTCCTCGATGCTGCCCTCGTTCGTGAGCGGCGAGTAGAACTCGTGGAGCAGGTAGCCGTGGGCGGCGTGGATCTCGAGCACCTCGAAGCCGGCCTCGACCGCCCTGAGCGCCCCGTCGACGAACGCCTTCACGACGTCAGTGTGGCTCTCAACCTTCTCCGGCACGTTAAGACCGGGGAACGGCTCTGTGGTCGGCGCCACCGGAACCCAGTCACCGACTGCCTTGCGCCCGGCGTGGGCGAGCTGGATGCCGGGAACCGAGCCCTGCTCCTTGATGAACGCGGTGATCCGCCGCCAGGCCTCGACCTGCTCGTCGTTCCAGATGCCGACGTCCTCCGGCGAGATCCGGCCGCGCGGCTCGACGGCCGTGGCCTCGGCGATCACCAGGCCGGCACCGCCGACGGCCCTGCTGCCGAGGTGGACCAGGTGCCAGTCGTTCGGGACGCCGTCGGTCGCCGAGTACTGGCACATCGGGCTCACCGCGATGCGGTTGGGCAGGGTGACCGACCGGAGGGTCAGCGGGGAGAAGAGCAGGCTCACGGGAGGCTCCCTAGAACAGTTCGTAGACCTAACCAACTGTTCAAGGGATCACTGGCGGCGTGTTGTTCCCGGCGGCGCGGTCGTCTCAGTCACTGGGCGATCACGCTCGGTACGAATGCGGTAGAACGGGCGAATGCCGCACTGGGTCAACAACGAAGTCAACGGATCGGTGTGGGGCACCGTGGTCCAGGCGGGCACCGTGAACCTCTCCGCGCCACCGCCCACTGCTATGGCCGGGCTGCCTGCGCTCGACGCCGAGTTCACCGGTCGCGCCGCCGACCTCGCCGCGGTGACCGACGCGCTGCAGGTCTCACCCGTCACCGTGGTCAGTGGTCTGGCCGGGATCGGGAAGACCACGCTCGCACTGAAGGCAGCGACTGAGTTCAGTGGCAGGGCCGTCTTCGCGAACCTCGACGAGAGCGCGGCATTGACGCTTCTGCTCATTGGCCTAGGGGTCCCGCAGGAACACATACCCGCAGATCAGTCGGCCCGCGAGGCGCTGTACCGGTCGCAGCTGAACGAGCAGCGAGAGCCGGTGTTGGTGTTCCTGGACAACGCCACGTCTGCAGCACAGGTCCGAGGCTTCCTGCCCGGCTCAACGCGGCATCGGGTGCTCGTCACGAGCAGGCACGCACTGGCCGAACTGAACGCCCGGTTGATCGAACTCGACGTGCTCCCGGTCGAGGAGGCGATCGCGCTGATGTCCGCGGCACTCACCACCAGGCGTCCTGACGACCCCAGGATCCTGACGGAAGAACTGGCTGAGCTCGCCGACAGGTTGCCGTTGGCCTTGAGCATCGTGGCAGCCGTGCTCGCCGACGACACCTCGCTTTCAGTGGCCGAGCTGGCCTCGTTGCTCAGGCCTCCGATCGATCGGCTCGATGAGCTGGAGATGCCGGACGGGCACAGGGGTGTGCGGCGTGCCTTCGCCACCTCCTACGCCCGGCTCGCCCCGGCTGAGCAACGGCTGTTTCAGCTGTTGTCGCTCGTTCCGGCAGCAGAGATCTCGGTAGACCACGCCTCCACTCTGCTCAACCAAGGAACTCGCCAAGCCCGAAGGCTGCTGAACTCCCTGCGACGAGTGCACCTGGCCGAGAACGGCCGAACCCCTGGCCGCTTCAAGATCCACGACCTGCTGCGGCTCTACGCGGCGGAGTGCGCCACGACGACGAGCACAGCCGAACTGGAATCGGCGCGAGACCGACTGCTCATCCACGTCACCGGTGTGACAGAGGAAGCCAACGGCAAGCTCTCCCCAGTCAGCCGGAACCCGAAGTTCACGCGGTTCAACCACGCCCACGAGGCAGCGGACTGGCTCGACCTCGAGTGGCATCTGATCACCGGCATGATCGAGCAGAGCTTCGAGCGGAGACGACCTGAACAGGTCGCTGCGCTCATGTCGAATCTCGGGGAGTACTTCAAGCTCCGCCAGGGCTGGAGTGAGTGGCCCAGGCTGTACGACCTCTATCTCGCATCCGCTCGGCAGCTCGGCGATCGCGAAATGGAAGCATCGGTGATCGGAGAGATCGGCAACTACCATCTGGCCAGGCAAGCGCCCGCCGCTGCCAAGGAGCACTACCAGGCCGCCATCGAGATCTACCGCGCTCTCGATCACCGCGGAGCCGTCATCGGGCTGACGTCCAACCTCGCCAGTGCGGCGTGGCGCGAAGGAGACTTCGACACCGCGGAGCGCTCCTTCGAGTTCGTGCTGGGAATTTTCGCGGCCGACAGGCGAATGGACCACTTCGTCGGGCACACGCTCTACAACCTCGGTGGCATCGCAAGAGAGCGGGGCGACCTCGACAAAGCCCACAGCTACCAGATGCGGGCAAGCCGCATCTGCGCGGCAACTGGAAACCAGCGAGGCAACGCCATGGCGCTCCAAGAGATCGGAAACATCCTGATGTTCAAGGGCCACGAGAGACAGGCCCTGCCGTTCTTCGAAGACGCGAGATCCAATGCACAGGCAGCAGGTGACATCGCCATGCAAGCCATGGCAACTGCCTGCCTGGGAGCCGCGCACGGAATGCTGGGCGAGCGCGATGTATCACGCAGGCACCATCTCGAAGCCATGGAGCTTTACGCGAAGATCGGCGACAGCGGCCAAGTTCGCAAGATCGAGGAACTCTTCGCGGACCTCGACCGGATTCAGCCCAGGTAGCGGACCTGCTTGGCCTTGCCCTCCAGCACTTCCTCGCGAGCGGCTGCGATCTCCGAACGGTGCGACGTCTCCGGCACGCCGACCTCCCACCACGCCCCGGCCTCCGTCCACGACGACGGATGCGTGCGGATCACCACGACGGCCGGGCGCTTCTCGGTGACTGCCACCTCGCGGGCCTTGCGGTAGGCGCCTTCGAGGTCGCCCAGCGAGGTCACGGGGAAGACCGCGCAGCCCATGGCGGAAGCGTGGGCGGCGAAGTCCGTGCGTGGTGGCTCGGCGTGGTTGGAGGTGCAGTCGGCGTAGAGGTTGTTGAAGCCCGCGCCGCCCTGGCCCGTTTGCAGGCGGTGGATCACCGCATAGCCGTCGTTGTCGCAGACGACGGCTACGAAGCCGTGGCCTGCGAAGGCTGCTGAGAAGAGTTCCGAGTTCAGCATCAGGTACGAGCCGTCGCCGAGCAGCGTGGTGACCACGCCCTCGGTGTGGGCGATGGCTGCGCCCCAGGCTCCGGCCAGTTCGTAGCCCATGCAGGAGAAGCCGTACTCGACGTCCATTGTGGACTCGCCGGTTGCGCGCCAGCCGCCGATCAGCTCGCCGGGCAGGCCGCCGGAGGCCGTCATCACGTAGTCGCGGGGGCCGCTCACGTCGTTGACCACGCCCACCACCTGGGCGTACGTGGGCAGGCTGGAGGAAGGCTTGCGCAGCGCGGAGATGTGGTCGTCCCACTTCGCGCGTTCGGTGCGGGCGCGGGCGGCCCAGGTGGTCGGGGCCTGCCAGGAGGCCAGCACGTCGGTCAGTTCGCGCAGGCCCTCGTCGGCGTCGGCGACCAGAGCGAACGAGCCGTGTTTGACGGCGTCGAAGCGGGCCGCGTTGAGGGAGATCATGTGTGCTGACGGGGAGAACACGGTCCAGGACGCGGTCGTGAAGTCCTGCAGGCGAGTGCCCACTGCGATGATCAGGTCGGCCTCGCCGGCCAGGACGTTGGCCGAGGTGGAGCCGGTGATGCCCAACGGGCCGGCGTGCAGCGGGTGGTCGTGCGGGATCAGGGTGCGGCCGGCGGTGGTCTCCACGACGGGGATGTCGTGTTGTTCGGCGAAGCGCAGGGCGCGGCCGGCGGCTCCCGAGTAGCGGACGCCGCCGCCCAGGACCAGGAGCGGGCGGGACGAGGCGCGGATCGCGCGGGCGGCCTCGGCCAGAGCTTGCAGGTCGGGGCGCAACCGCAACGGGCGGTGGACCACCGGCTCGAACAGCGCGTCGGGGAAGTCGTAGGACTCGGCCTGGACGTCCTGCGGCAGGGCCAGAGTCACGGGGCCGCAGTCGGCCGGGTCGGTCAGGACGCGGGCTACCTGCGGCAACGTTGAGAGCAGCTGCTCGGGGCGGGTGATGCGGTCGAAGTAGCGGCTGACCGCGCGGAACGCGTCGTTCACGGTCGCGGTCGGGTCGTGGAAGTGCTCGACCTGCTGCAGCACGGGATCGGGGGCGCGGCCGGTGAACGTGTCGCCCGGCAGCAGAAGAAGAGGCAGACGGTTCGCGTGGGCCACGCCGGCCGCGGTGACCATGTTCAGAGCGCCGGGGCCGATGGACGACGTGGCGACGCCCACCTGGCGGCGGTGCGTCGCCTTGGAGATGCCCACTGCGGCGAGGGCCATGCCCTGTTCGTTGTGGCCGCGCCAGACCGGCATGCGGTCGCGGACCTCTTCCAGAGCGTTGCCCAGGCCGAGCACGTTGCCGTGGCCGAAGATCCCGAACACGCCGGGGAACAGCGGCGCGTGCGAGCCGTCGAGCAGTTCGGTGCGCTGGGCCAGCATCCAGCGGACCAGTGCCTGCGCGGTCGTCAGCTTCACTTCACTCGCCCCTCTGCGGTCGTGACCGGGCAACGCGGGTCCAGTTCCTGGTCGGCCCAGCTGTCGCGGACCCAGGTGTGCGCCGGGTCGTCGCAGAACGCCATGGACCGAGCTGCACCAGGCCCGGCCAGCACGTTCAGGTAGTACATGGGGTAACCCGGCGCCGCGACGCACGGACCGTGGTAGCCGCGCGGGATCAGGAACACGTCGCCGTCGCGCACGGTCACGTCCTCGTCGATCGTGCCGTCGTCGGTGTACGTGCGGTGGAAACCGAAGCCGGTACGCGACGGCGTCACGCCATCACGGTCGGCGATGCGGAAGTAGTAGATCTCCTCGTTCTCGACCTCACACGGCTCGGAAGAGTCGTGCTTGTGCGGCGGGTACGAGGACCAGTTGCCGTCCGGGGTGATCAGCTCGCACGCGTTGAGCTTGTCCGCGTGGTCCCACACGCCCGGCACGCCGAAGTTGGTGACCTGACGGGTCGCGTTGCCAGAGCCGCGCACCTCGACCGGAACGCCGTCGGCCGGGCCGTACTTGGGCGTCAGGCGCTTTGCACAACGCGCCATCGGCAGCGCGACTTCGCATCCGTCCTCAGAGGACAGAACGACCGACGCGTCCCTCGGCACGTAGGCGAAGTCCGTGACGCGGGTGAACACCGAGTCACGGCCCTGCAGTTCGAATCTGAAGTCGTCGACCTCGACCGTCAGCGATCCGGCCAGCGGCAGCACGAACGCCTCGTACTCGCCGGTCTCGATCGTGTGCACCCAGCCTGCCTCGATCCGCAGCACCCGCAGACCGGTGTAGGTCCAGCCCGCGTCCTCCGGCATCAGGTGGACGACCTCGGCCGCGGTCGAGAGCGTCCCGTGTGGACGGTGCAGGGTCATACCGTGACTCCCTTGGCGGTACGCAGGATTTCGGCGGCGGCAGCGACGGCAGCGGCGACATCGCCGTCCGGCGGGTAGAGCAGCGCACGGCCGACGACCAGGCCGCGCACGGTCGGATGGCGCAGCGAGCGGCCCCACGACGCGAGGTCGTCCTCGGGATTCGCGGACGGAACACCGCCGAGCACCAAGGCGGGCAATGCGGTGGTGTCCAGCACGACTTCCGGCTCGTCCGGCGCAGGCAGCTTCAGCCAGGTGTATGCGGAGGTCGCACCCAGTCCCGCAGCCACGGCAGAGGCACGCGACAGGGCGGCGGAGTCCTTCTGCAGCACCAGCTTGTCGTTGTGATCACGCTTGTACGGCAACGGTTCGACCATCGCCATCAGGCCGTGCTCGGCGAGTTCCGTGACGGCCCGCGCGCAGCCTTCCAACGTCGGGATCGTGCCGGGGTCCGAGTCGACCAAACGCAGCAGCATCTTGCCACCGTCCAGCCCGAACGACGCGATGGACGACGCGTCGTAGGCGGTGAACCTGTCGTCGATCTCCCAGTCGGCACCGGCCAGGCCGCCGCGGTTCATCGACCCGATGACCACGCGCTCGTTCAAGCCGTCCAACAGCAGCAAGTCCTCGATCACGTCCGGTGTGCCGAGCACGCCGTCGACCGCAGGGTTCGCCAGCGCCGTCAGCAACCTGTCGAGCAGCGACCGCCGATCGGCCATCGCCAGCGGGTCGCCGCCGACGCCGAGAGCACCGCGAGCCGGGTGGTCCGCCGCGACCAGGAACAGCGTGGACTTGCCGTTCAGCAACGAGTTGCGCCGCTTGCGCGCCTGGTAGGCCCGCCTGATCGAGCCGGGATCCTCAGCCCGCCTCCACAGCAGTTCGCGCCACTGGCCATCAGTGATCACAGCAACTCCTCGATCTCTTTCTGGTCCGGCATCGCGTCCGCACAGGCCAGCCGGGACGCCACGATCGCGCCGGCCGCGTTGGCGTAACGGGCGATCCGGACCGGGTCCCAGCCGGACAGCAGGCCGTGCACCAGCGAACCGCCGAACGCGTCACCGGCACCGAGCCCGCACACGACCTCGACGGGGTTCGGCTCCACGGTCCAGCGGCCTTCCGGCGTGGCCACGAGAACGCCCTCCGCGCCCTTCTTGACCAGCGCCAGCGAGATTCCGTGCGACAGCAGGCGATCGGCGGCCTCGTCCGGGTCAGAAGTGCCGACCGCGATCTCGCACTCGGTCCGGTTGCCCACCGCGACCGTCACGTGGTCGAGCATCCAGCTGATCTCGGCGCGAGCCGTCTTGACGTCCGGCCAGAACATCGGCCGGTAGTCCAGGTCCAGCACGGTGTGCCCGTTGCGCGCCCGGCTCGCCAGCATCATCCGCTGGGTGCCACGTGCGGGTTCCGCGGAAACGCCGGTGCCCGTGACCCACAACAACGGGACGTCACGCACGAGCGACCACGGCACGTCTTCGTCGTCCAGCGTGAGGTCCGGCGCGATCGGCAGCCGGTAGAACAGCAACGGCGGGTCCGCGGGCGGGTTGAGCTCGCAGAACACCACCGGCGTCAGCAAGTCCGGTGACGTGCCGACGTATTCCGACGACACGCCAAAGCTTTCCAGCGCGGAACGAACGTAGGTGCCGAACCCGTCCGGTCCGACCTTCGTCAGCACACCCGCTCGACGGCCGAGCCGCGCGGCGGCGACCGCGACGTTGGTCGCGGTGCCGCCGAGCGACTTGGCGAACGTGCTGACCTCGGCCAGCGGCACCCCGGACTGCTCGGGGTAGAGGTCGACACCGACCCGGCCGACCGTCAGCACTTCCAGAGACGACGTCACGCCTCGACACCCCGCAGCTCGTGCGCCAGCGCTTCCAGCTCGGCGCCACCGGCCATCTGGCGGGTGAGCTCTTCGAGGCCGATCTCCGACTTCTCGTACGAACCCAGCGCGCGGCCGCGCTTGAGCAGCAGGAACCGGTTGCCGACCGGGTAGGCGTGGTGCGGGTTGTGCGTGATCAGCACGACGCCGAGGCCGCGATCACGCGCCTGGGCCACGTACTTCAGCACCACACCGGCCTGCTTGACGCCGAGTGCCGCGGTCGGTTCGTCCAGGATCAGCACCTTGGCGCCGAAGTACACCGCGCGGGCGATGGCGACGCACTGCCGTTCACCACCCGACAGCGTGCCGACCGGCTGCTCCACGTCCCGCAGGTCGATGCCCATGTCGGACAACGCCTTCTTGGTGATCTCCCGGCCCTTGCGGCGGTCCAGGAAACCGAACCGGGTCGTCGGCTCCGAGCCCAGGAAGAAGTTGCGCCACACCGACATCAGCGGCACGACCGCGAGGTCCTGGTACACGGTCGCGATGCCGTGGTCCAGCGCCTCACGAGGCGACGAGAAGCGGATCTCGTTGCCCTCGACCTTGAACGAGCCCTGGTCGTGCTGGTGCACGCCGGCCAAGATCTTGATCAGCGTGGACTTGCCGGCGCCGTTGTCACCGAGCACGCAGGTGACCTCACCAGCGTTGACCACGGTGGACACCTCGCTCAGCGCGATGACGCTGCCATAGGTCTTGCCGATGTTCTCGACTTCGATCAGGGACGTCATCGCTTCACCCTTTCCGCCCGGCGCCGCAGCATGTTGTTCACCAGCACGGCCGCCAGCAGCATCACGCCGAGGAACAGCTGGAACCAGTCGCTGTTCCAACCGGCGTAGACGATGCCCTGCCGGGCCATGCCGAAGATCAGCGCGCCGATCGCAGCGCCCACCGCGGAACCGAAGCCGCCGGTCAGCAGACAGCCGCCGATGACCGCCGCGATGATGTACTGGAACTCGAGGCCGATGCCCTGGTTCGCCTGGACGCTCGCGTACCGCAGGATGTTGATCGAGCCGACCAGCCACGCCGCGAACGCCGTGGTCATGAACAGCAGGATCTTCGACCGCACGACCGGCACACCGACCGCACGCGAGCTCTGCGCGGCACCACCGATCGCGAAGATCCAGTTGCCGAACTTGGTGCGCACCAGGATGGTCGACGCGATGACGGTGAACAGCACCCACCAGATGATCGACACGTAGAAGCTGGTGCCGCCGATCTGGAACGTCGACGCGAACAGGAAGCCGGCCGACTCGTAGCCGGCCGTCTCCCGCATGCCCGACACCTGCACGCTGCCGGTCACCAGGCGCGTGACGCCGAGGTTGAGGCCCTGCAACGCGAGGAAGCTGCCCAGCGTGACGATGAAGCTCGGCAGGCCCGTGCGCATCACGAGCCAGCCGTTCAACGCGCCCACCGACAACGCGAAGGCGAGCGACACCAGCAACGACAGCCAGACGTTGAGGCCCAGCTGGGTGGCGAGGAGAGCCGTGACGAGGGCGGTGGACGCGGTCATGACACCGGCGGACAGGTCGAACTCGCCACCGATCATGAGCAACGCCACGGCGACCGCCATGATGCCGAGCATGGAGGCGTCGTCGAGCCAGGTGGCCGCACCGCCCAGGCTCAGGAACTGCTCGGTGACCACGGAGAAGAACAGGAACACGAGCAGTGCGCCGAGCAGGGCGCCGATCTCCGGACGCACGACCAACTGGTCGAGCAGCCTCGGCTTGCTCAGCCGTTCGTCGGCCGCCGGAGGCGCCTTTGCCGTCACGGTCATCTCTCCGCTCACTCCTTAGCGCTTGCCGGCCTTGGCGTACTCCGCGACCTTGTCCACATTGGACTTGTCGACGAAGCCGGGACCGGTGAGGACGGGCTTGCCACCGCCGAGGGTGTTGGCGTTGTCCTTGAAGAGCTTCAGCATCACGATCGGCAGGTAGCCCTGCTCGTACTGCTGCTGGTCGACGGCGAACAGCACGTCGCCCGCCTTGATCGAGGCGACCACGTCGGCGTTCAGGTCGAACGTCGCGACCTGCGCCTTCGAGCTCGCACCCTTGATGGCGGACGCCGCGTTCACGGCGACCTGCGGGTTCAGCGCGAGCACGCCGTCAACAGCGGTGTCGGACTGCAGCTTGGCCTTGATGCGGGACTCGATGTCGGTCGGGTTGCTGATGTCGACCTGGAGGTTCTCCACCGCACCGCCGAAACCGCTGCGGGCACCGTCGCAGCGCTGGTTGAGGCCCGTGTTGCCGGCCTCGTGGATCACGCACAGCAGCTTGGTCTTGCCGGCCGCCTTCAGCTTCTTGCCGGCTTCCTCGCCTGCGATCGACTCTTCCTGGCCGACGTGCGCCATGGCACCGAACTGCGCGCTCTTCGCGCTGCCGGAGTTGATCGTGATGACCGGGATGCCGGCCTTCACCGCGTTCTCGATGGACGTCTTCAGCGCGTCCGGGTTCGCCATCGACACCACGATGCCGCCGACCTTCTGCGACACGGCGTTGTCGATCAGCTTGGCCTGGGCGCCGGGGTCGCCATCGGAGTTGTAGGTGACGCCGACGCCGAGCTGCTTGCCCGCGTCCTCCGCGCCGACCTTCACGACGCTCCAGAAGGCGTCGCCCGCGGTGCCGTGCGTGATCACCGCGACCTTCAGGTCACCGGAGGTCGGTGCGCTGTTGTTCTGCGTGCTCTGGTTGTTCGTACCAGTGGGACCGCTGCATGCGGCGAGTAGAGCAACACCGGCGAGAGCAACGCCCGCACGGATGACCAAGCGAGACTTCATCGTCTCCAGTCCCTTCAGAGGATCTTTCCGAGGTGCGCGAGGCTGCGCGCGGTGTCCTTCAGTGGCTTGTCCACTGGACTTCCGTCCTTGAGCCGCGTGTCCTGCTCAAGCACGAACCATCCGGTGTAGCCCGCCTCTTGAACGAGCTGCACCAGCGCTTCCACGTCCACGTCGCCGTCCCCGAGCGGCACGTAGATGCCCTGTTCCACGGCATCGGTGTAACTGAGCTCGCCGCTGCGCACCTTCGCCGCGATCTCGTCACGCACGTCCTTGAGGTGCACGTGACCGATGCGGTCCGGGTAGCGGCGCGCCAGCTCGACCGGGTCCGTGCCACCGATGAGCAGGTGGCCGGTGTCCAGGCAGAGCTGGAGATCGGAGTCCGCGAGGAACCGGTCGACCTCCGCCTCCCGCTCGACGTGGGTGCCCACGTGCGGGTGCAGCACGGTCTGCAAGCCGTGCGTTGCGGCGATCTCGCGGATCTTCGCGCAGGTGTCGACGAGGGTGTTCCACTCGTCGTCGGTGAGCTGCGGTCGTTCGTCGTAGCCGTCGAGACCCGTTGCGGCGGCGAGCACGAGCACCTCGGCGCCACCGGCCTTGAGGATCGCGGCCACCCGATCGGCTTCGTCCAGAGTGGACTGGACGTCGGTGTGCAGCGTGACCGCGAGGAACCCGCCGACGAGCGTGAGCTCGAACTCGGTGAGCAGCGCCTTCAACGCCCTCGGGTCGGCCGGCAGGTAGTCGGGCGGACCGAGTTCGGTGGCCGCGAGGCCGAGCTCGTTCATCTCGTTGAGCACCGTCGTGGCGGGCAGGACGTTGCCCCAGCCCGGCACCTCGCACACGCCCCAGGAGATGGGTGCTCCAGCGATCTTGGCCATCAGTTCCCCTCGATCTTCACAGGTGCGCCGCTGCGACGCGACTGCTCACACGCTTCGGCCAGGCGGAGGCTGATCAAACTCTCCCGCGCCGGTGACGGGTTCGCGACTTCGCCCTTGATGACCTGCGTGAACAGGTTCATCTCGTTGACGTACGCGCGGTGGAAGCGCTCCGGGAAACCGGGGTAGGCATCCGGTCCGGCCACGTGACCGCCGGGCTCCAGCGAGTTCAGCGGGGTGCGCGGGTCGACACCGGCGACCAGCGAGTCCTTGCTGCCGAGCACCTCGATGCGGTGGTCGTAGCCGACCGGGTCGTGCCGGCCACCGGCCAGCGTGGCGTGCGCGCCGCCGGCGAACTTCAGCATGACGACCGCGTTGTCCACGTCGTCGGCGTCCGCAAACGCTTGGTGCACCAGGACCGAGCCGCTCGCGTAGACCTCGACGACGGGCTCGCCGACCAGCCACGGCACGCAGTCGAGGTCGTGGATCAGCAGGTCGCGGAAGATGCCGCCGGACGCCGGCAGGTAGGAGAAGTCCGGCGGGTTCGCGTCGTTGCCGACGGCCCTGACCAGGTAGATGTCACCGACCTCGCCCGCGCGGATCCGGCGGTTGAGCTCGTAGATGGCCGGGTCGAAGCGGCGCTGGAAGCCCACCAGTACCTCGACACCGGACTTCTCGACGTCCTCGACCAGCGCGGTCATCTCGGCGAGGTCGCTCGCGATCGGCTTCTCGCACAGCGTGGGGACACCCTTGGCGATCGCCGCGCGCAACATCTCGGGGTGGGTGTTCGTCGGGGTGGCGAGCAGGACGCCGTCGACGTTGCCGAGCAACGTGTCGAGGTCGTCCACCGCCTTGGTCCCGGCGAGCTCAGCCGACGCCTGCGCTGCCCTTCCCGGCACCGGGTCGAAGAGAAGCACCTCGTCGACTCGATCCAGTGCGGCGAGGTTGGTCGCATGCATGGTGCCGATCCTGCCGACACCCGCTACTCCGATCCGCATCGCAGGTTTCCCCTGTTCATCGCAGAGATGTGTTAGAGCGCTCTATTGGTTGGAGCGCTCTAATGCTGTAGCTTCCGTCACACGGGTGTCAAGGGTGTGTTTCCCGCCCGTGACGTGAGGGGAGGTGGTTACCGGTGGTCAGACCGACGATGGAGGACGTGGCTCTGCGTGCGGGCGTGTCCCGCGCACTGGTGTCACTCGTGATGCGCAACTCACCCAAGGTGAGCGAGGCGCGACGCACGGCTGTGCTGAAGGCCGCGGAGGAACTGGGGTACTCGCCGCACGCGATGGCGCGTTCGTTGGCGTCACGCACGTCGACCGTGCTCGGCGTGATGGTGTCCGACCTGCACAACGCGTTCTTCGCGGAGGTCGTGGACGGCATCGACGAGGTCGCGCGCGAGCAGGGCTTCGACGTCATCATCAACACCGGTGGCCGCTCGCCTGCCCGTGAACGCCGTGCGCTGGAGTCGCTGCTGTCCTTCCGCCCGGCCGGGCTGATCCTGTTGTCACCTGTCGTTCCGGCGACAGCCATCGGGAAAGCCGCCGAACAGCTGCCGATCGTGCTCGTCGCCCGGTCGTCTCGGGTGTCCACCGTGGACACGATCAACGACGACGGCGAGCAGGGTGCCCGGTTGGCGGTCGACCACCTGGTCTCCTTGGGGCACAAGCGCATTGCGCATTTAGACGGCGGTGAAGGCACGCAGGCCGGCCCTCGTCGGCGCGGCTACGTCGCCGCCATGGAAGCGCACGGTCTCGTGCCGCAAGTCGTGTCGTCCGAGTACACCGACGCGGCTGGTGCACGGGCGATCCGTTCGCTGATCGAGTCCGATGCTCTGCCCACAGCCATCCTGTCCTGCAACGACTTCAACGCTGTTGGTGCGATCTCGGCGTTGGAAGACGCCGGACTGCGGGTGCCGCACGACGTCTCCGTTGTGGGGTACGACAACACTTCGCTGGCGGCGCTTCGCCACGTCTCGCTCACCACGATCGACCAGCCCCGTGCCGAGTTCGGCCGACTGGCTGCCGAGGCGCTCCTGCAACGGGTTCGTGAAGAGCGCACCGAACCCGTGCGCCATCTCCTCAATCCCTCTCTCGTCGTCCGCAACACGACAGCTCCCCCAGGAGGACCGCGTTGAGCACCACCATCCCCCACTGGATCGACGGCGCCCGCACGACGGGGGTGTCGTCCCGCACGTCCGACGTCTTCAACCCCGCCACCGGCGAGGTCGCCAAGCAGGTCGTGCTGGCCGAGCAGGCCGACGTCGACCTCGCGGTGGCGTCCGCGGTGAAGGCTGCGCAGTCCTGGTCGGAGTCGTCGCTGTCGACGCGGTCGCGGATCCTGTTCGCCTACCGCCACCTGCTGCACGAGGCGCGCAGCGAGCTCGCCGAGATCATCACGTCCGAGCACGGCAAGGTGCTGTCCGACGCCGCCGGTGAGGTGCAGCGCGGACTGGAGGTCGTCGAGTTCGCGTGCGGCATCCCGCAACTGCTGAAGGGCGAGCACTCCGAGCAGGTCTCGCGCGGGGTCGACGCGTACTCGCTGCGCCAGCCGCTCGGGGTGGTCGCGGGCATCACGCCGTTCAACTTCCCCGTCATGGTGCCGATGTGGATGTTCCCCATCGCCATCGCGACCGGGAACACGTTCGTGCTCAAGCCTTCCGAGCGCGACCCGTCCGCGTCCGTCCGGCTGGCCGAGCTGTTCCAGGAGGCCGGGCTGCCCGACGGCGTGCTGAACGTCCTGCAGGGCGACGCCTTCGCGGTCAACGCACTGCTCGACCACCCGGACGTCGCCGCGGCCTCGTTCGTCGGCTCGACGCCCATCGCTCGCCACGTCTACTCGCGCGGCACCGCGGCCGGCAAGCGCGTGCAGGCGTTGGGCGGCGCGAAGAACCACATGGTCGTGCTCCCGGACGCCGACCTCGACGTGGCCGCAGACGCCGCGGTTTCGGCCGGCTACGGCTCGGCCGGCGAGCGCTGCATGGCGATCTCCGTCGTGGTGGCCGTCGGCGAGACCGGTGACGAGCTCGTGTCGAAGATCGCCGCACGGACCCGCGACCTGCACCCGTCCGTGCTGCCCGGCACGAACCCGGACGCCCAGATGGGCCCGCTGGTGACCGGCGTGCACCGGGACAAGGTGCAGTCCTACGTGGACGCGGGCGAGGCAGCCGGCGCGACGCTGGTCGTCGACGGCCGCGGCCACGCCCCGGAGGGCCACGAGAACGGCTTCTGGCTCGCACCAACGCTCTTCGACCACGTCACGCGCGACATGGCGATCTACACCGACGAGATCTTCGGCCCGGTGCTGTCGGTCGTGCGCGTCGACACGTTCGAGGACGCCGTGGAACTGGTGAACGCCAACCAGTACGGCAACGGCACGGCCATCTACACCGGCGACGGCCTGGCCGCGCGCGAGTACCAGCGACGCGTGCACGTCGGCATGGTCGGCATCAACGTGCCGATCCCCGTGCCGATGGCCTACTACTCGTTCGGTGGCTGGAAAGACTCGCTGTTCGGCGACACGCACGTGCACGGCGCTGAGGGCGTGAAGTTCTACACGCGCGCCAAGGCGATCACGGCGCGTTGGCCGCAGCAGCACGGCGTGAACCTGGGCTTCCCGACGCACGGTTGATCCGTTCAGCCCAACGGCCGCCCTGTCCGCATTCAGCGAACAGGGCGGCCGTTTCTATCTGGTACGAACCAATCTTCCCTTGTTCAGCTCGCTGATCTGGTCCGATGAACTAAGCGAACGATTGTCCTGCTGGAATTCTCAGCGGTTCGCTGATCATGGAATATCGGCGCGCGGATCAGCGGTTCGACAAAGGTGCTGGACACGGCGGTAAGATCCGCGTTCACACAGTCGAACAACGCTTCCTTTCTTCGCGCGGGCCGAGCCGTTCGTTACCGTCTTCGCCGGAAAGGAAGATGTACGCCTCAGCAGGAGGACCGAACACGATGTCGCCCAGCGAGGACGACAGTCCGTTCGCGACGGCATGCCGCGCCACCACATGTGCCGAATTCGTCTGCGCGCTGAACCAGCTGCGCCTGTCGAGAGGATTGTCCTACCAGCAGGTGTCGGACCACGCCGGCGCCCACGTGCTGCCGAAGAGCAGCGCCCACGCCATGTGCACCTTGCGGTTCCCGAAGCGGGAGGACCAGCTCCGGGCGTTCCTCACCGGATGCGGGGAGCCTGCCGAGGCGCTCGACGGGTGGCTGGCGCAGTGGCGGCGCGTGACGGCCTCCCGCGCCAACAGGAGGCCGCACCCCGCTGCTCAGCTGGTCCAAAGCTCGGCCAGGGGTTTCTCACCACCGGAATAGCATTCCGGCACGTTCGCAACCCTAACGGTCCGCACCAGCGCCGACCAGACTGTTGGACGCCATTGGACGCGGTCAATACGACCAATTGACCACAGCATGGTCAGGGGCACCGGAAAAGGTGACAAAAACTGGTCAGTTGGACTTCGTTGGACGCAGCTGGACGCCGTTGCACGAGACATGAAAAAACCTGGACGACGTTCCAGTTGGCAATCACCCGAGTGAGTGACAGGATCGTGCCGAAGCCGTTATGTCGCGGGTCCCGCGGCAACGCCAATTGCCCGCACGGACGCTTTCCCCACATCCGGCTTTCCGTTGTCCGCAAACCAGCTGGTCCGTCCCCCTTCCAGGAGTTCGCATGACCACCACCCCCTACAACGGGGCTTTGCACCCGCGCCGGCGTTGCTCCAGCTCCGCCACCGGCACCGTCCTGCTGGCGGTGACCGCGTTCCTCTTCACCGGCTGGATGCTCGCGCAGGGGCACTCGCCGGTCGTCGCCGTCGCCACGACCGGCGCTGTGCTGGCCGTGACCACCACGCTGAGCCGCAGCCGGCCGTTCAGCGCGCGGTTCGGCCCGCTGCCGCCCGCCACGACGGTGATCTGGCAGGACGACGAGCGATGACCTACCCGGAGGGCGACCCGCTCGAACGCCTGAACCGGCTCTGGTCACAGCTGCTGCTCGGACTGTCCCGGCCCGGGCGGCGTGCTGAGGCTCTGGCGGCCTACCGCGAGGTGCACGTGATCCTCCAGGCGGAACTCGGCATCGACGCCGAGCCCGGGTTGCCGTTGATCGCGACGACGACCGCGGAGCTGAGGGCGGCAACGGCGGCCGAGTTCATCGATCTGCTGCGGCTGATCCACGCGCGGTCCGGGCTGACCCTGCCGGAGGTCCACCGCCGGGCAGGGCAGGTGTTGCCGCGCAGCCAGGTCTACTCGTTGCTGAAGCGCGGGAAGCTGCCGACCAAGCCGGACCAGGTGCGGACGTTCGTGTCGATCTGCGGACTGCCAGAGCCGCAGGTGGCGCGGGTGATGGAACTGTGGGCGACGCTGCGCGAGCAGACCGAGCTGGCGGTCAGCGAGCCGGGGAACGAGAAACCCTTCGCCATCCTGATCGTGCGCAGTGCATGAGAAAGCCCCCGCCGGGAGAGCGGGGGCTTTCGCACGAACGCGATCAGGCGTCGACCTTCTCGCGTTCGACCTCAGAAGCCGCGGGGGGAGTCGGCTTCGGCAGGAACTTCTTGATCAGCGGGAAGAACACGATGATCAGCACCACGACGTACACGATGATCGCCATCGGGCTGTTGACCAGGCCGGTCAGCGAGCCGTCGGAGAGCTGCAACGAGCGGCGCATCTGCTGTTCCGCGGCCGGGCCGAGGATCACGCCGATGATCGCGGGCAGCACCGGCAGGCCGTAGCGGCGCATGCCGAAGCCCAGCAGGCCGATCACGAACATCAGCAGCAGGTCGAAGATGTCCGCGTTCACCGCGTAGGCGCCGACCGATGCGAAGAACAGGATGCCCGCGTAGAGGTACGGCCGCGGGATGCGCAGCAGCTTCGCCCACAACGGTGCCAGCGGCAGGTTGAGCACCAGCAGCAGCGTCAGGCCGATGAACAGCGACGCGATCAACGCCCACACCAGGCCGGACTCGCGCTGGAACAGCAGCGGGCCGGGCTGGATGCCGTACTGCTGGAACGCCGCGAGCATGACGGCCGCGACCGCCGTGGTGGGCAGGCCCAGCGTCAGCATCGTGACCAGGGTGCCCGCGGCAGAAGCTGAAGCCGTCGACTCCGGTCCCGCCACACCCTCGATCGCACCCTTGCCGAACTCGTCCTTGTGCTTCGACAGCCGCTTCTCCGTCACGTACGACAGGAAGGTCGGGATCTCCGCGCCGCCGGCCGGGATCGCGCCGAACGGGAACCCGATCGCCGGACCGCGCAGCCACGGCTTCCAGGTGCGCTTGAGGTCGGCGCGCGACAGCCACGGGCGGCCGACCGGGATCGGCTCGAACGGCTTGCGGCGCAGGTGGGCGGCGACCCACAGGGCCTCGCCGACCGCGAACAGCGCCACCGCGACCACGACGATGTCGATGCCGTCGGCCAGGTGCAGCGAGCCGAACGTCAGGCGCTGCTGACCGGTCATCTCGTCGAGGCCGACCAGGCCCAGGGTCAGACCGATGAGCAGCGACGCGACACCGCGGATCCGCGAGGCGCCAAGCACCGAGGTCACCGCGATGAACGCCAGCACCATGATCGCGAACAGGTCCGGCGCGCCGATGTCGACGGCGTGCTTGGCCACGAACGGTGCCAGCAGGACGATCAGGAGCGTGCCGATGATGCCGCCGGTGAAGTGGCCGATCGCAGCGGCGGCAAGCGCTTGCGCACCACGACCCTTGCGGGCCATGGGATTGCCTTCGAACGCGGCCACGACCGCCGCGCTCTCACCCGGTGTGTTCAGCAGGATCGACGTCGTCGAGCCACCGAACATGCCGCCGTAGTAGATGCCCGCGAACATGATGAACGCGCCGGTCGGCTCCATGCCGTAGGTGACGGGCAGCAGCAGCGCCACCGCCATCGCCGGACCGATGCCCGGCAGCACGCCGATCGCGGTGCCCAGCAGCACGCCGATCGCCGCGAGCAGCAGGTGTGTCGGAGTCAGCGCGGTCGCAAAGCCGTTGAGCAGTTGCTCCACCTAGAACACCTCCATCAACGGGCCACCGGGGAGCGGGACGCCGAGCAGGTTGTTGAAGATCACGAACGTCAGGATCGACAGGCCGGCCGCGAGCAACGGATCCCGCACGTACGCGCGGCTGCCGAGCGCGTAAGCCGCTCCCCAGAACAGGATCGCGCCGGAGATCGGGAACCCGACCACGCCGATCAGCGCGGCGTTCGCGAGGAACGCACCGCACAGCAGCAGCACCGTGCGCCAGTCGGCCGGCGCGTTCAGGTCGACGTCCTCGCCGGCCTCCGCCTCGCCGCGGCCGCCGCGCAGCACGTCCCTGGCCAACAGCACGGCGACGACCAGCAGCAGCGAGCCGACCAGGATCGGCACCGCCTTCGGGCCGACCGGGCCGCGCTGGGCGAAGTCGGTGGGGATGCGCAGCGCGTCGGTCAGCACCAGCACGCCGAGCACCACCAGCAGAGCGCAGATGCCCAGCTCAGAGTGTTCCCGCAGCCAGGACTTCGACTGCGCCGGAGTCTCGGTCGTCATGCCAGCCCCAAGTCCTTCAGCACCGTTGCCACCCGCTTGTTCTCGTTTTCCAGGAAGGTCTTGAACTGGTCTCCCGGTGCGAAGGCGTCGGTCCAGCCGTTGCGCTGCAACGCCTCTGCCCACTGCGGCGTCTTCTGCATCCGCTGCAGCAGGTCGACCAGCTTGTCGCGGTCGGTCTGGGTGATGCCGGGAGGAGCCACGATGCCGCGCCAGTTCGTGAACTCGACGTCCACACCGGATTCCTTGAGCGTCGGCGCGTCGATGCCCGCGATGCGGTCCTTGCTGGTCACCGCGAGCACCCGCAACGTGCCGGCCTGGATCTGGTCGCGGTACTCCCCGACACCGGAGACACCGAACGCGATCTTGCCGCCGAGCACCGAGGCGAGCAGTTCTCCGCCGCCGTCGTAGGGGACGTAGCGAACGTCCTTGGGCGCGAGGCCGACCGCCTTGGCGATCAGCATCGGTGCCAGGTGGTCGGGTCCGCCGGGCGCGGAGCCGCCGCCGACCTGCACGGTTCCCGGGCTTGCCTTCCACGCGTCCACAAGTTGTTGCATGGACGTGTACGGCGAGTCCTTGGGCACCACGACGATGTCCGGTTCCTCGATCAGCTTCGCGATCGGGGTCGTGTCCAGCAGCGAGTTCGGCGACTTGTTCGTGTACACCGCGCCCACGACGCCGAGACCCATCGACATGATCAGCTTGCCGTTGCCGCGCTCACCGACCGTGCGGCCGAGCCCGACCGTGCCACCCGCGCCGGGGAGGTTGAACACCTCGGCGTTGCGCAGCAGGTCAGCGTCCTCCATGGCCTTCGCCGCGGTGCGGGCCGTGATGTCGTACCCGCCGCCGGGCTGGTTCGGCACCAGCACCCGCAACGACCGCACCTGGCTGGTCTCGCCGCTGTCCGCACCCGGCGTCAGCAGCGGTGGCACCAGCAGGACGGCGAGCAACGCCGTCGCCACCGCCACCCACACCTTCACCGACACTGTGATCCCCGCCTCTCATCCGCGTGGTTCGACATGTTGCTCTGGTGTAAACCTTGATGTCGCTCTTGCGCTTCTAAGGTTTCTTTCGGTCTTTCTGGTCACGGGAGGTCTCATGCGTCGCCGCCGTTCCCTGGCCAGCCAGCTCCTAGTGTGGCAACTCGTAGTCGTCACGTTGCTACTGTTCGCGGTCGGCGCGCTGACGGTCGTCCAGACGGGCAGCAACTTCCGCTCGAACGAGGAACGCCGGATGCTGTCCGTCGCGGAGACCGTGGCGGCGAACTCGCTGGTCCAGGAGCAGATGGGCAACTGGCGGCTGCTGTCCGCGCCCGCCGAGACGGCCCGCAGCCTGTCCGGTGCCTCGTACGTGCTGATCCTCAACGACCGCCGGCTCGTGATCGCCTCGCCGGACCCTGCCCAGATCGGGTCCACTCTGGACACCAGGACCACCGCGCTCGAGGGCAGGTCCTGGACCGGCACGGTCCGCGACTCGATCGAGGCGCACGTGCCGGTGTTCGACCCGGTCAGCCGCAAGGTGAACGGGATGGTGATCGCGGGCGCGGAGGAACCGGGGATCTTCGCGGGCGCGCTGTCCGAGCCGGTCGACGCGCTGCGCTACCTGGCGATCGCGTTGCTCATCGGCGTGACCGGGTCGTTGCTGCTGGCCCGCCGGGTGAAGAACCAGACCCTCGGGCTGGAGCCGCACGAGATCACCGCGTTGGTCGAGAACCGCGAGGCGTTGCTGCACGGCATCAGGGAAGGCGTCGTCGGCCTCGACGCGCAGAACCGGATCACGCTGGTCAACGACCACGCGAGCGACCTGCTGGCGTTGCCGGAGGACGCGGTCGGCCGGTCGGTCGAGGAGCTGGAGCTCAACGAACGGCTGCGCGACGTGCTCACCGGGCGCGCGACCGGTGTCGACCAGCTGGTGCTGCGGCAGGGTGTCGTGCTCACGTTGAACCGCATGCCGATCGAGGGTGCCGGCGCGGTCGTGACGTTGCGAGATCGCACGGAACTCCTTGCGCTGCAACACGAACTGGACGCGTCACAGCACGCCACGGACACGTTGCGGGCGCAGGCGCACGAGTTCGCGAACCGGCTGCACACCATCGCCGGGCTGATCGCGCTGAAGGAGTACGACGAGGTCAGCAACTACATTCACCAGATCAGCTCGGCGCAGGACCAGTGGCGGACCGAGGTCAGCTCGCGGATCGGCGACCCGGCGGTGGCCGCGCTGCTGATCGCCAAGGCCTCGCTGGCCGCCGAACGCGGCACGGCGTTGCGCATGGAGCCGGACAGCGTGTTGGGACGCGTCGACGAAGCTTTGTCCGCGGATCTGGTGATGGTGCTGGGAAATCTCGTCGACAACGCGTTGGATGCACTGAGCTCGCTGAGTGCCAACGGAGCCGGCAAGTGGATCGAGGTGGGTGTGATGCAGTTGGACGACGAGGTCCAGGTCGTGGTGCGCGACTCCGGTCCGGGAGTGGCACCGGAACTGGCGGAAGAGGTGTTCCGGCACGGGTTCACGACCAAGGCTGCCTCGCACGGCGAACGCGGCATCGGGCTCGCGCTGATCAGACGGGCGTGCCTGCGGCGCGGAGGTTCGGTGAGCGTGTCGGGATCCGTCTTCACCGCAAGGCTGCCCTGGTGATCCGGGTGCTCGTCGTCGACGACGACTTCATGGTGGCCAAGGTGCACAGCGGTTACGTCGCGCGCACCGAGGGGTTCGAGGTGGTCGGGGTCGCACACACCGGCGGGGATGCGTTGCGGCAGGTGGCTTCGTTGAAACCCGACCTGGTGCTGCTCGACATCTACCTGCCAGACCAGAGCGGCCTGGAAGTGTTGAAGTCGTTGCGTGCCAACGAGAACGTGGACGTCATCGTGATCACGGCGGCGACCGACGTCGAGACCGTGCGCAGTGCGATGCGCGGTGGTGTGCTGCACTACCTGATCAAGCCGTTCGACTACTCGGCACTGCGCGACCAGCTCGCGCACTTCGCGTCGCTGCACGAGAAGCTGCACCGGCTGGGTTCTGCCGGGCAGGCCGACGTTGACCAGGTCTTCGGGGCACGGCCGACTTCGAAACCGTTGCTGCCCAAGGGTTTGACGCCGGAGACCGCACGGCTGGTGGAAGGTGCGCTGCGGTCGCATCCGGACGGGCTGTCGGCGACGGAATGCGCGTCGTCGACCGGGGTGGCTCGGGTGAGTGCGCGGCGGTACCTGGAGCACTTCGTTTCCACGGGTCGCGCCGAGGTTCGGTTGCGCTACGGCGGAACCGGTCGTCCGGAACGGATTTACGCCCTAGTCCCAGGAGCCTGAACGGCCGCGCTTCGTTTCCGCGCGGCGCTTCTTGCCGGCGATGCGGCGTTCCTTCGAGCCCTTGGTGGGCTTGGTCGCCTTGCGCATCGGCGGCGGTGGCGCGGCGGCGGCACGGAGGATCGCGGCGAGCCGTTCCCGTGCGGCGGCGCGGTTCTGCAGCTGCGCACGGTGCTCGGAGGCGGCGATCGTGAGCACGCCGTCGACCAGCCGGCCCGCCAGGCGGTCGAGCATCCGGCGCTTGAGGTGCTCGGGGACCGACGGCGAGGCAGCCAGGTCGAACGAGAGCTCCACGCGGCTGTCCGCGGTGTTCACTCCCTGCCCGCCCGGCCCACCTGACCTGGAAAAACGTTCGCGCAACTCGGACGCCGGCAGCACCAGCGTCCGAGTCACGGTCACGTCGTTCATGCCTCCAGGTTAGAGATTGAGTCCCGGAGTTGTCGCGATCTTTATCAGCTCCTCGCGGTCGAGCAGGGGCGCGGACCGCTGCGGTGCTCCGCTCTGATCGGCCTTGCCCCACAGCTCCTGGCTGAACCGGCCGATGTTGTCGGTGCGGACCACGACCTTGGTGCCGTTGGGTTGGACGGTCTCGGCGATCCAGATGACGCGGTCGCCGTAGCCGGGTGCCGACTGGTACGCCCCGGCGCGGACCTTGAGCCCGTTGCGCACTTCGACCCGGCAGTCCTTGAGGTCGAACTCGAAGCTGTCCTCGCAGGTGCCGATCTCCCGGTCCGCGGTGTGTTCGAGCCAGATCGTGACACCGCCGACGCCCTGCGCGTCCCTCAGCCGGGCGACGGCCCACCGCTTGCCGTCACGTTCCCGGAACCCGAACGCGCTGGCGTTGATCTCGGGAACGTCCTCCTCGGTGATGCCCGGCGGCAGCTGGTAGTTGGCCCGGAGCACAGCGCTGAGCTGGGCGTTGCGGTCGGCCGCCGGTTTCGGCTTGGAACCCCCGGAGTCCACGGAGGAAAACCCGGTGGTGGCCGACTGCGGGAGTGCCAGGTAACCGGCCGTGCCCAGGCCGGCCATCACCACGAAGGCCATCGCCGTCGCGATGGCGGTCCGCCTGCGCGCGAGCTTCGTCTTGCCCTTGCGGATGACCTCGGAGCGGTAGATCCGCAGCTTCGGCTCGTCCTCGAGCAGTTCGCGCAACGCGGCGAGACCCTTCGCCGCCTGACTCTTCACCGTGCCCTCCGTCCTGCCGAGGATGCGGGCGGTCTCGGTGATGCTCAGGTCCTCCCAGTACCGCAGCACGACGACGGCGCGTTGCCCCGGCGGCAGGGCGTCCAGGGCCTGCCGCAGGTCGAAGTCCGCCGAGTCGTCGGTCACCGCGGGTTCCGGCACGACGTCGACTGAGCGTTCCCGCTGGAAGAACCCGCGCCGGGACTCGTCGATGGCGGTGCGCACCAGCACTTTGCGCGCGTAGGCGTCCACGCTGTCCTTGCGCACGCGGGACCAGGCCACGTACAGCTTGATCAGCGCGGTCTGGACGATGTCCTCGGCGCGGTGCCAGTCGCCGCACAGCAGGTACGCCGTGCGGCGCATGACGAGAGCGCGTGCGTCGACGAACTCCCCGAACTCGCGGTCGCGGTCCAAGTCCCCCTCCTCGGTCGCCGCTTAGTACGCAACGACGACCGTAGGGGGTTGCCTGGTGAACCGACTCAGAATCGGGGGTGGTCTCCGACGAGAACGGCGCCGCCCACCTCGGACTTGGTGATCTCGCCGAGCACCCACGACGGGACGTGGCGCGCGGTGAGCACGGCCAGTGCGCGGTCGACGTCCTCGGGCGCGACGACGGCGACCATGCCGACGCCCATGTTGAACGCCTTCTCCATCTCCTCGCGCTCCACCCGGCCCCGCTGGGCGATCAGCTGGAACACCGCGGGCGGCGTCCAGGTGCCGCGGTCGAGCGTCGCGTGCAGGCCCTCCGGCAGCACGCGGGCCAGGTTCGCGGCCAGGCCACCACCGGTGACGTGGGAGAACCCGCGGACCTCCGTCTCGGCGATCAGCGCGAGGCAGTCCTTGGCGTAGATCTTGGTCGGCTCCAGCATCTCCTCGCCGAGGGTGCGGCCGAACTCCTCGACGTGACCCTCGAGCGGCATCCGCGCGATCTCCAGCAGCACGTGCCTGGCGAGCGAGTAGCCGTTGGAGTGCAGGCCGGACGAGCCCATCGCGATGACGACGTCGCCGTCGCGGACCCGGTCCGGGCCGAGCAGCTTGGACTGCTCGACCACGCCGACGCCGGTGCCGGAGATGTCGTAGTCGTCGTCGCCCATCAGGCCGGGGTGCTCGGCCGTCTCGCCGCCGAGCAGTGCGCAACCGGCCTGGACACAGCCCTCGGCGATGCCCTTGACCAACGCCGCGATCTTGTCCGGCACGACCTTGCCGACCGCGATGTAGTCCTGCACGAACAGCGGCTCCGCACCGCAGACGACCAGGTCGTCCACGATCATGGCGACCAGGTCGATGCCGACGGTGTCGTGCTTGTCGAGCGCCTGCGCGATCGCGATCTTGGTGCCGACGCCGTCCGTCGACGACGCGAGGATCGGCTCCTTCCAGCGGTCGAGCTTGAGCTGGAACAGGCCGGCGAAGCCACCGATGCCGCCGAGCACCTCTGGCCGGTGCGCCTTGGCCGCCCACGGCTTGAGCTTCTCCACCGCCTCGTCACCTGCGGCGATACTGACTCCGGCGGCGGCGTAGGTGGCCTTGGCGCTGTCGGTCACGTCAACTTCTTCCACTTGGTTCTCGAAGCTCAGGGGCGACGCAGAGCGTCCTCGGCACCATAGCCGGTGGACAGGACGGGAGCGGCTGAGCCCGCCACGCCCTTGAGGCCCTCGAGCAGGTGCTTGCCGATGAGCGCGTCCGCGGGCAGCTCGATCGGGTACTCGCCGTCGAAGCACGCCGAGCACAGCCGCGTCTTGGGCTGCTCGGTCGCGGCGACGAGCTGCTCCAACGACACGTACCCGAGCGAGTCGGCGCCGACCGAGCGGCGGATGCCGTCGTCGTCCAGGCCGTTCGCGATGAGCTCTGCCCGCGACGCGAAGTCGATGCCGTAGAAGCACGGCCACTTGACCGGCGGCGACGCGATCCGCACGTGCACCTCGAGCGCACCGGCCTCGCGCAGCATGCGCACGAGCGCGCGCTGGGTGTTGCCGCGCACGATCGAGTCGTCCACGACGACCAGCCGCTTGCCGCGGATGACGTCCCTGAGCGGGTTCAGCTTCAGCCGGATGCCCAGCTGGCGGATGGTCTGCGAGGGCTGGATGAACGTCCGGCCGACGTAGGCGTTCTTGACCAGGCCCGACCCGTACGGAATGCCGCTGGCCTGCGCGTACCCGATCGCGGCTGGCGTGCCGGACTCGGGCACCGGGATCACCAGGTCGGCCTCGACCGGGTGCTCCTTGGCGAGCCGACGGCCGATCTCGACGCGCGTGGCGTGCACCCCGCGCCCGGAGATCGTCGTGTCCGGCCGCGCCAGGTAGACGTACTCGAAGATGCAGCCCTTGGGCTCCGGGGTCGCGAACCGGGTCGATCGCAGGCCGTCACCGTCGATCGCGATGAGCTCACCGGGCTCGACCTCGCGCACGAAGCTCGCGCCGACGATGTCCAGCGCCGCCGTCTCGCTCGCCACGACCCAGCCGCGCTCCAGCCGGCCGAGCACCAACGGGCGGACGCCGTGCGGGTCGCGCGCCGCGTAGAGCGTGGACTCGTCGGAGAACGTCAGGCAGTAGGCGCCCTTGACCGTGGGCAGCAGCTCCAGCGCGGCCTGCTCGATGCCCTTGTCGGCCGCCGCGTGGGCGAGCAGCCCGCAGAGGATGTCCGAGTCGGTCGTCGCGCCGTTGCGCTCGACGATGCCGAGCGCCTTGGCCTTGTCGAGCAGCTCGGCGGTGTTCACCAGGTTGCCGTTGTGGCCGAGGCTCAGGCCACTGCCGGCGGCCGTCGTGCGGAACGTCGGCTGCGCGTTCTCCCAGGTCGTGGACCCGGTGGTGGAGTAACGGCAGTGCCCGACGGCCACGTGGCCCTTCAAGCTTTGGAGCACCTGCTCGTCGAAGACCTGGCTGACGAGCCCGAGGTCCTTGAAGACGACGACCTGCGCCCCGTCAGCGACCGAGATGCCCGCCGCCTCCTGGCCGCGGTGCTGCAGGGCGTAGAGCCCGTAGTAGGTCAGCTTAGAGACGTCCTCACCGGGAGCCCAGACGCCGAAGACGCCGCACTCCTCACGGGGTTCCTGTTCGGGCTGGGAATGGTCGGCGACCACCGAGTTGGCTCCCTCACGAGTGGGGCTGGCTGCAACCCGAGTGTAAGTGGAGCAAGGGGCCAACTACCCCCTTCGCACCCCCGGTGAGGTGACCAAACTCATGCCTTCCGGCACTGAAACAGCTCGGTGGAGATCGAGTTGGTCTGCAGCGCCCCGATCGTGCGTTGTTTGGCGAGGCAAACGACCTCGTCGCCGACCTGCACGTCACCGTCGATCTCGGCAGGTTCCACGATCTTGCCGGTGAAGTTCTCCCGGTCGTACGCGTCGCTCGGCAGCTCGCCGACCGGATCCAGCCAGACCTGCACTTCAGCCGGGTACTTCTCGGGCAACGGCTGGTAGTCCTCGATCTTGGTCACCTTCAGGCGGATCTCCGCCTCCCAGGTACCGGCGCAACCAGTGAGTGCGAGGCAGCCCGCGAGCATGAGAGCGATCTTGCGCATCAGGCCTTCTCACAGGACGACAGCTCAGTCTTGATCACGCTGGTGTCGGTGTAGCCGGTGGTTTTCTGCTGTGCGACGCAGACGACCTCATCGCCGACCGCGACCTCGCCGCGGATGCCGGACCGCTGGACGACCTGCGGGCTCACGGTGTCCGGTTCCAGGACGCCGTCCGGCGGCTCACCGACCAGCTCCAGCCGGAGCTTCGCGTACTTGCGGTCGTACTTCGCCGGCACCTCGTAGATCTTGTCGACCTTGAACCGGACCTCGTGCTTCCAGTCGGCCGCACCACAGCCACTCAGCACGAAGCAGCCCGCCAGCACCACAACGATCTTGCGCATCAAGCCTTCTTGCAGCTCTTCACCAAGGTCACGACGTTGGAGTCCCCGACCGCGCTGCCCTTCTTCTGCTCGACCAGGCAGAGCACCTCGTCGCCGACCGCCGCACCACCGCTGACCTGCTTCGGCTGCACCGGCTTGCGTGCCAGGTCCTGCGAGTCCAGTGCGCCCTTCGGCGCGTCACCCACGAGTTCGAGGCGGAAGAACTCGGTCGGGCTGCTGGTGTCGAGGGACTTGATCCGATATCGGACCTCCTCCCCCTGCCAGGAGGCGGCACATCCGGCGAGCAGCAGACAAGCGGCCACCACCGCGACGAGCTTGCGCATCAGTGCCCCCGTCCGACCTGGAGGACGTCCAGCACGCGCCGGTCGCCGGTCATCTCCTTGAGGTTCATCCGGTTCCAGAGCCAGAAGTAGACGAGCTCAGCGTCCCCGGTCACCTGCGCGTCGCCTTCCTCGCCGGGTGCGGCGGCACGGGTCTGGGGCACCTCGCCCTCGGTCAGCGAGATCAGCCACGACTCGGGTACGTCGGTGGGGCGCACTACTGCGGTGCCGGACACGTTGCTCGGCACGTCGCCGTCGAGCTTGGCCGCGACGATCGTGGTCAGCACTTCGTCGATGCCGTCGACGCAGAGGTCTGCGGCCGTGGCGACGACCTGGCGGACGACCGTCTGCGCGTCGAACCGGCGCAGGACCGTCTCGTGCGCGATCCGGCGGTGCCATACCCAAGACAAGTCGGGAGCAGCCGGTGAGAACGTCCACACCGGCCGGTTGCCGGGTACGGCCGCGAGGACCTCGCCGGCCTCGGCCAGCTGCAGGTCGAGGTATTCGAGCGGGGACAGCCCGCCCCTCGGTGCTGGCGGGCGCATCGGGTTGCGGCTGCCGGTGCGCAGGTAGGCGGTGGAGGTTTCCAGGAAGCGCGCCAGGTGCACGACGAGGTCCTGCACGGTCCACCCGGGACGCGTCGGCACCTCGGCCGCCGGGTCCGCGTCCGCCACTGCCTTGCGGAACATCTCCGCCTGCTCGATGAACACAGCGGTCCACCGCTGAGCCGTCCACCCTGTCTGCGCCATGAGCGACATCGTGCCCGAAACGTTCCGCGCACGAGTGGGGAACCGGCGATGATGTGCCTGCGTCGCAGTGATCGAAGACCAACAGGGGGTGGCGATGTTCGGCGTTGAGCCAGAGCTGCTGCGCAACGCGTCCAAGGAGTTCGGCAACGGCTCCGACGCGGTGCGCGAGGCAGCGGAGATGATCTCGATGCTCAAGCTCGATGCCGGTGCGCTCGGCGAGGTGGATGCGGCGGCGGAGTTCGCCGACGCCCTGTCCAAGTTCGTGGGCACGCATTCGCAGGACCTCCAGCGCGGGTCCGCCTGGATCACCGACGCCGCAGAGGGCCTGGTCTCGAACGCCGAGGCCTATCAGCGCACGGACGAGGACCACGCATCGGCGCTGAATAAGCTCTTTCAGGGACTTGGGGGCGGCAAGTGAGCTACACGGATCCGGAGAGCCTCTACGGCAAGCTCGCGTCCGGTGACGTCGGCCGGATCGCTGCGGCCGCCGACCCGATCACGGGGGCGATCAGCGCCGTCGGTCGCGCCGGCGACTCGGTGGCCAAGGGCGGCAAGACCGCGGTGAGCAACTGGGTCGGCGAAGCCTCCACCAGGTTCACCGCGCGCGCCGAGCTTTCCGTCAACGCCGCCAAGGCCGCCGTTGAACGACTTGGTGCGGGCGTCGACATCGTCCAGGCCGCATCCCGGGCTTATGGCCAGATGCGCGGCGCCGCAGACCAGGCGATCAACGTGTGGCGCAGCCGTCCGCCAGGTCTCGACGAAGAGCAGACCCGCACGCTCGCCAACCAGGTCAACGACTCCCTGAACAAGGTGAAGTCGGGCTACGACAACGTGCTGCGCTCCTACGCCGGCGCCCTCACCAAGATCCCACCTGGCTTCGAGCAGTCCGCTCGCACGGACTGCGGCTGGGATCGCGCCGCTCAACGGGCAGGCGCAGGCGGGGCGCTGCCGCCGGTGCCGCCACCCGGTACCGATCCGAAGACGGTCGCTGCCTGGTGGAAGTCGCTCAGCGCCGACCAGCAGAAGGCGCTGCTGGACACCAAGTTCCAGGAACTCGGCCAGCTTCCCGGGCTGCCGGCCGAGGTGCTGGACAAGGCGAACCGCCTCCGCGTCGCCGATGACATCGACAGGTTCGGCAAGCAGAAGGACGAGCTGAAACAGCAACTCGCCGACAGGGCGCGTGAGCTGGGCGTGGACCCGGAGTCGGCAGATGGCCAACGGGCGCTGCGCAACGACCCGCAGGGCTCTGCGCTGATGTCCCAGTACGACGAAGCTGCCCGTCGCCACCGCAACGCGGAGGCGGCGAACACCTCGTTGCTCATGGCCGGCGACCAGGTCGAGAAAAACGGCAAGCAGGCCTACATCCTCGCCTACAGCCCGGACGGCCCTGGCGGCAAGGAAGGCACCATGGCCATCGCGTTCGGCAACCCGGACACCGCCAAGAACCTCGCTGTCTGCGTGCCGGGAACGACTTCGGACCTCGCCGGTGGCTTCAGCATGGAACAGGCCGCGAACCTCAGCAACGCGATGGGACCGGACGGGGCCGCGATCCAGTGGCTCGGGTACGACGCGCCCGCCGCCGCGCTCGGCCAGGTCAACGACCCGGCACAGGCCATCGAGGGCGGCAAGATCCTCGCGCAGGACGTCGCGAACTACCGCGCGGTCAACCCCAACGCGCACGTCACCGTGATCGGGCACAGCTACGGCAGCACGGTGGTCGGCTACTCGGCGATGGACAACGGGCTGAAGGCCGACGACATCGCGTTCGTCGGCTCGCCGGGCGTCGGTGCGTCCAACGTGAACCAGCTGGGGCCGGGGGCCGGGCACGTCTACGTCGGCGGCACCGAGCACGACCCGGTCATCCAGGGCACGAGTGGCGACTGGTTCACCAAGGACGGTTCGTCGACCGGTCCGTACGACTCGTCGTTCGGGGCGAAGCAGTTCGGCACGTCCGGTGAGTCCTGGGTCGGGCACGCGCACTCCGCCTACTACGACAAGGGTTCCGAGTCGCTCGACAACCTCGCGAAGATCGCAACCGGTCGCGGCGGTGACGTCAGCGAGCAGCGCTGGCAGGACTCGCCCACGCCGGTCGAGGTGCCCGGCTCGCACCTGCCCGGCGTCGGCCCGGTCATCGACTGGGGCGTCAACACCGGCAAGGAGGTCGTCGACATGGGCGAGGACGTCTGGCGCGGCGGTGGCCAGGTCGTCGACGACATCTCGAAGGGCAACTGGGGCGACGCGGGGCGCCACGCGGCCGGCACCGTCGGCGAGCTGGGCAGTGACGCCGTCGACGTCGTGGCCGACACGCTCGGCAACGTGGGTGAGCTCGGACGTGACGCGTACGAGGGCGGCAAGGCCGTGGTCGAGGGGGTCGCGGACGGTGCGAAGTCCGTCTACGACAACACGATCGGGTCCTGGTTCTAGAAGCGGACGACCGGCAGCAGGTGGGAGAGGTCGGCTCGGGTCCCCGACGCGGTGACCCGAGCGCCGTCCAGGGCCTCGGTCCACGCCAGCGCGCCGGTCGCCAGTTCGAGCCACGTGCGGGCGTCGGTCTCGATGACGTTCGGGGGCGTGCCACGGGTGTGCCGGGGGCCTTCGACGCACTGCACCGCGGCGAACGGCGGCACGCGCACCTCGACGCTGCGACCTGGGGCGATCTGCTCCAGGGTGCGCAGGCTCAGGCGGACGGCGGCGGCCAGCGCCGGGCGTTCTGGCTGGTCAGCCTCGCCTCGTAGCCAGGGGAGAACGGCCTGCACCGCGGCTCGCATCTCGGCGGGGTCGACGGGCTTGGCTGGCACGGCGCCCACATTAGCGAAGGGGCAGCGGCGGTCCCTGGGCTGTTGGTATATCTGGACGGTGATCAGGAACTTCGCCGTCGTCGGTCCGGGGCAGGCGACCAGGGAGCGGCTGACCGCGGCTCTTGCGGCCGCGCCGGACATGGCGGTCTACCGGATCGGGCGGGGTGCCGACCCGTTGCCGGTCTCGGCCACCTTCGATCCGTCCGACCAGGCCGGGTGCCGGAGCCTGCTGGACTGGTTCGAGCGCGGGGCGCCGTCAGGGGCGGTGTTGCTGGTGGACGACTGGCGGCTGTGCTTCGAGCAGGACCCCGAGCTCGACGGCGTGGTCGAGTGGATCGCGGCGTTCGGGCCCGCGCGGGGTGTGCAGGTCGTCGTGACGGCGCGGACGTGGGACGAGCTGCCGGGCGCACTTCGCAAGCACCTGCACGGTGAGGCGACGGACTTTCTTGCGCTGCACGGGATCGAGGCCGACCTCAGCAACAAGTACCAGCGGCACGACCTCAAGGCCGCGATCGGTGTCGACGAGCGCGGGTGGCCGGTGTACCTGGACATCAGGGACGTGCTCGCGTGTTCCGGGCCGCAGCGCGTGCAGCAGCTGCTCAGTGTGTTGCTGGGGCTCGTGGTCACGCATTCGCCGCAGGACCTGAACATCGGCGTTTTCGACATGAAGAGCACCGGGATGTTCAACGGTCTCAGCCCTGCTCCGCACTTCTCGTTCGTGCTCACGAGCGAGGACGAGGACGAGCTCTTCGAGCGGTTCCAGGACGGTCTGGCCGGCGAGCTGAGCCGACGCCAGCAGCTCCTGCACGACGCCCGGTGCCGCAACTTCACCGACTACCGGGCGCTGGCCGACGTGGAACCGTTGGCAGCACTGCTGATCTGCGTCGACAGCGCCGAGGTGCTGATCGACCGGCACCCCGGCTTCCAGAACGTCCTGGAGTCGCTCACGAGGGCGGGCCGCACCCTCGGCATCCACCTGCTCTACTCCGGTGACACGCTCCCGGCACAGCTGCCGTTCCCGGAGTGGCCGGCCGCGACACCTCCGCACGACTTCGCCGAGTGGGCCGAGGAGTTGCCGCACCTGCTGACCGGCTCCGCGCCGCCCGCCCACGAGATCGCGTTGCCACCGCTGCACCAGAGCTACGACGACTGCACGCTGGAAATGCTGCCTCCTGGCGCCATCGGCATCGTGGACAAGCCGTTCGAGCAACGCCGCGACGTCCTCGTCCCCGCTTTCACCGAGGAGCTGCGGCACGGCGCCATCGTCGGCAAGCCCGGCACCGGCAAGAGCACGACGCTGCGCACGCTGGCGGGCGTCCTGGGCGACCTGGCCGGCTACCAGCTCCTCGACGGCCCGGGCGAACCCCTCGACCCGCAACGGCACATCGTCGTGACCGCGTGCTCGTGGGACCAGGTGCCGCCGTTCATCAGGGACAGCCTGGCGTTCGGCATCGAGTTCCGGCTCGACGACCCGGCCACCTCACTCGTCGACGCCCACCAGGCCGCGCGCGTGCCGGACCAGCCCGGGTTCGGGCTCTCGGTGCCGGACCGGCTGCACGTGCAGATCGCGCTGCCATGACCCGTCTCGCGCTCGTCGGCCCGCCGCACCTCACCGGGCCGCAGATCCCGGCAGCACCAGGCATCTACCGCATCGGCCGCGGTGACTCGCCGGTGGCGGCCGTCAGCTTCGACCCAGCGGACGAACGCCGCCGCCAGAACCTGCTGACGTGGTTCGAACGGGGTGGCGAGCCCGGTGCCACCCTGCTGATCGACGACTGGAAGCTTTGTGCGGCAAGCGATCCCGGGCTCGCCGAGTCCGTTCGGTGGATCACCACCACGGCGCGCGAGGTCCGCGTGATCATCACTGCCCGCGTGCTCGGCGATCTGCCCGATCGTGTCAGCTTGCAGGTCGAGGTTCTGGATTTCCTGGCATTGCACGGCATCCACGAGTTCAGCAAGGCCCTCGCGTGGAAGGGGCGGTGGTGGAAGGTGCCGGTCGGCGTCGACAGCCGGGGCGCACCAGTCGTCGCCGAGCTCACCCACTTCGCCGACGGGAAGTGGCGGACGGGATCGCATCTCGCCGTCACCGCGCGGGAGGCGTTTCGGAGTCTCGTGCTGGGCCTCATGACCACGCATTCACCCAAGCTGTTCCAAGCGATCTTCATCGACGCGCACGACACGGACACGTTCGCCGGGCTTGACCAGGCACCGCACGTGCAGGCCCACCACCGGGACGTGGCAAGGAATCCCGTCCCGCTGACCGATGCGCTCCTGGCCGAGTCGGAACGCCGGCTGGAGATCGTCGGCAACACGTGGACGATCTTCGACCACCGGCAGCTCGGTCAGGTGCTGCCGCAGCTTCTCATCTGCGTCAGCGGGTTCCGCGACATCGCGCAGACCGAGCTGGGCAGCGCCCTCGCCACCATCGCCAAGGACGTCGGCCGGTCCGGGATGCAGCTGTTGCTGGACGCGCCGCACGAGTCGACGCGGACGACGATCGACGACTGCAGCATGCCGGCGAACCTGGAACAGCGCGCCGTCGAACTTCCTCGGCTGATGCGTCAGGTCGAGCCGCCGCCGGACTTCTTCACGCTGCACGACATGCTGCGGTTCGACCCGGCGCACGCGTGGCGCAAACGTCCGGCCAAGCTGCGGTACCGGACCGCGGTGGGCGTGGACGAGCACGGGCAGCCCGTCGAGATCGACGTCAAGGCCGGTCTCACGGAGGACGGGATGGGGCCGCACGGCGAGGTGGTGGCACCTCCCGAACGACGTGCGGATGCGCTCAAAGCGCTGATCCTCGGCCTGATGCTGCGGCACTCGCCGGATGAGCTCCAGGTCGTCCTCATCGACGTCAACGACACCGGCGTGTTCGCGGGCCTCGAACACGCACCGCACGTGCAGCCGCACGACCTGAAGGACGACCTGGAACGACGCATCAGGATGCTGGCGGACGGCGCCGAACCACCGCGACTGCTCGTCTGCGTGGACGGCGTGCACGGCCTGGCCGAGACGCGACCGGAGTTCCTCAGAACACTGCAGATGCTGACCGAAGTCGGCCGCACCTACGGCCAGCACCTGCTGCTCTCCGACACGGCACCGCCGAGCGACGTGCCGAAGCTGCACACGACCTACCGCCTCGAACTCACCGAGGACGGCTGGCAACGCCGCATCAGCAGATCGGTGGAGAGCTTCATGCTCCCCACCGATCTCACCGAAGTCGCGCGGTCGTTACCGGTCGCGATGTACGCCGCTGGCTCATGAGCGGCGCAACTTCCGTTGTGCGTCGTAGAGGTTGCGCGGCGTCACGTCGGTGGTGCCGTAGAGCTCCAGGCGCGAGTTCAACGGGCCGGTGAAGTCCGGCTTGTCGATCTGGCCGAAGTCGCGGACCTCGGAGATCGCGACGGTGGCGCTGCACGGCGCGACCTGGTCGATGCGGACGTTGCCGGCGCGCTGGTTCGTGACGGTCACGTTCCAGTGCGTGAACCGGGCCCCGTACAACGGCCCCGCGTTGGCGCTGCCGCCGTGCGCGCCGACGTTGTTGATGGTGATCTCGGTGCGGACGTTGGCGAACGGCAGACCGCGGTGGGTGTCGAAGACGTCGTGGTCCATGCGGCCGCGCGTCCAGACGTTGCCGCACGACAGGCCCTCGACGTTCAGACCGTGGTTGCCCGCCCCCGCCTGCGAGGGCTCGGACGGGGCCTCGATCACGAAACCGTCGGTCAGGTTGTCGTGCGACTGCTCGCGCGTCGCGTAGGCGTGGTGGTGGCCACGGCCGGAGACACGCGTGTTCAGCAGCGAGATTCCCTTGGCGGACACCAGGAGGAACCCGTTGTCGACGTCCTGGACGTGCACGTCGTCGGCCCAGCAGTCCCACGCGCACTGGAACGCGAGGCCGTTGTACCCCTTGTCCTGCAGGTGTTTCGGCGTGGGCACCTTGAACATCTCGATCTTGATGCCCTCGACGCCCGCACCCGTGATGACCGGGGCCATCGTGGTCAGACGCGCCTTCCACTCCGGGCGGATCTCCAGCGGCAACGGCTGCGCGAGCTTGACCCTGTTGCCGCGCACCCACTCCACGCGCACCGGCCACAGGAACGGGAAGTACGACAGGAGCTTGTCCTTGTCGTCCCACTTGTAGGACGACGTACCGGGAACATCGCCGCACATGTGCTTGGGCAACGAGTACTTGTCGTCGTCCAGCCGCAGCAACACCCGCTGCCCGGCGCGCAGCTTGCGTCCATTCTCGACGGTCACGACGAACGAGCCACGCGCGGCGGACCCGGTAACGGCGGTCAGCGTCGATCCCAGCTCCAGCTCGTTGCCCGTCCAGCCCTCGAAAGGCCACTTGCGAGCCTTGATCGCGTCGACCAACGGCTGGTAGCGGTCGCGGTGGCACACCCACACCAGACCACCGGACCAGCTCCACGCCGAATTCTCCGAGCCGTAGCGGCTGCGGTTGATGCCGACGATCTCCTCCAGCGACCTGGTCGCGCAGAAGGTCGTCTTCGCGCTGCCCGCACCGCGCAGCACCACGTTGTCGTAGCCGATCCGGATGATGTCGTCGATCCGATAACGACCGGGCGGCACGAAGACGGTGCCGCCGCCCAGCCTGCCGACGAACTCGATCGCCTTGTTGATCGCGACCGAAGCGTCGGCCGAACCGTCCCGGCGGGCGCCGAAGAACAGCACGTTCGCCAGCACGGGCCGACGAGCAGGCCGCTCACCCGTCCGGTAACCGGCGTACGCGACGTTCGGGATCTGCGGGTGGTTGTGGGGGTTCGCCACGAACTCCTGCCACAGCGAGGCGGAGGGCGCAGCCGAGGCTGTCCCCACGCCCGTCACAGCTGACGTGCCGACCAGCGCAACCCCTGTAGCCAGCAGGAATCGCCGTCTGTCGATGTTCATTTCGCCGTCTCCAAGGGGTCTTGGCCACGGCGGCGGTGGTCAGATCAAACCAGACATCAGTCGCTTGCGGAACGAACTGCCTCGGAGATCAGCTCGTCGACCTGGTGCATCATCCGGCGGGCGTCCGTGGGCGTGAACGTGCTCCACGGCGGCTGGCCGTTCGAGGCACGGCGTTGCTGCAGGTAGCGGCCTTCTTCGGTGTCGAAGAACGCGACCACGCGCTCGGGACGGCAGCGCTTGCCGTACTTGTCGCGGGCAGCAGCACCGAAGTTGCCCGTGTGCACGAGCCCGGTGAACATCTTGACCAGCGCCTTGGCGTCGTCCTCGCGCAGGCCGACACCCCGGAACGCGGCCTCCATCGACTTCGGCGAGCCGTCGGTCTGGGAGATCGCCTTCTCGATGTCCGCGCTGGGCAGCGTCACCGAGAGACCGGTGCCGGCCGGGTGCGCGGGCAGCACGGACAGCACCGCGGAGGCGAGCCCGGAGCCCGCCCACGGCTGGAAGGTCAGTTGGTCGTCCCGCAACGTCGCGAGCGCGCCGTAGTCGCCGTTCGCGACGGCGAGGACGCGCAGGCTGTGGCCGAGCCAGAGGCGGCCGTCCGCCTCCCGCTCGGGCTTCACGAACATGCGCAGCAGTCCGTCCAATTCGGACGAAAGACCACGCGAGTTGCCCAGCCGACGGTAGTCCAACTGCTGGTAGACGCGGTTCTCGAGCTCGATGCGCTCGTCCCGCGTCTTGCCGGGCGTGGGAACCTTCAGCACGAGCGGCATCGGGCCGACGTCCATCCGTTCCCACACCACGTCGAACTCCTCGGCGGAGAGAGTGATCGGCTCCCTCTCCGCCGGACCGCCGAACAGGCTCACTCGGAGATGCCTCCGATGACGGGCGGCGCGACCATGCGCTCGTCCCCGAACACGTCGTCGGTCTCGACCAGGTAGTCGGCCGCCTTGTGCTCGAGGTCGTCCTCGCCCTCGCCCTTCTGGCCGTGCGCGCCACCGGCACCCATGCCGGCACCAGCGGCACCGCCCTTGCCACCCGCGGCACCGGCGCCCATGGCACCGCCGCGCATGCCGTCCGGACCGGAGCCCATGCCGGGCATCATGCCGCCGGCCTTCATCGAGCCCTGCTGGCCGGACCCGAGCGAGCCGGACATCGGGCCGAAGGCCTTGCCGCCACCCAGCTGACCACCGCGAACGCCACCCGTGCCACCGCCGGGCACGCCCGTGCTCGGCCTGGTGAACACCGGACCGGGCGCCACGGGAGGCTGCGGCGTGGGGGTCGGCGTCGGCGTCGGGTGCGGCAGGTTGGTCGGCGGCGGGGCGACCGGCGGCGTCGACGGAGGCTGCGTCCACGACGTGTGCGTGGTGTCGGTGGGCGGCGGAGGCGTCCACCCCGTGGTGTGCTGGTTCGTCGTCGGCGTCGTCCACGACGGGTTCGTCGTACCGGTGTTGCCGGACGGCGAGTACGGGGTGTTGGACGTGTAGCCGACGCGGGTGTTCTCGTTGCCGGACGAGCTCGGCGGCGGCGTGTCGATCACGACCTGCGGCGGGTCCGGGAACTCGCCGAGCGTCGAGGAGTTCCAGCGGCTGTCCGACTGGTAGTCCTCCATGACCTTGACGGCCTGGGCGGCGGCGTTGTCCGCGGCGGCTTCCTGCCGCTCGTGGTCCACCTGCTGGCCGACGACGTGCGCCATGCCGACCGGGCCGGTGAGCACGCCGACTCCGATGTCGAGGAGGCCGGGCTTCTCGGTGGTGACCGGGACGACCTCGGGCATCTTCTTGCGCGCGTCGGCGATGAACTCGCCCTGCAGGCGCGCGGAGCTCTCCATGGTGCCCGAGCCCTGCTCGGCGTACCCGGCCCACTGCGCCAGCGGCGACAGCGCGCCCTGGGCGGCGTCGGCGGCGTCGGACTCCCAGCCCGCACCCATCTTGGTCAGCGCGGTGTGCAGGTCGCCGTCGATCTGGGCGAGCGTTTCCTTGATCTTCTTCCAGCCCTGCTCCACCGGGATGGAGGCGGAGACGCCGGGACCGGAGTTGATCATCTTGTACAGCTCGGGGTGTGCGTACCCCTGGAAGCGGTGGTCAGTCATCGGTCAGTCCCCCTCTCAGTCCAGATCCCGCTGGTGCTTGCCCCACATGGCCGCGTTGTCGCCCTCGACCTGGCGGTACTGCTCCTCGATCATCTTCAGCTGGTCGACCACGCCCTGGAGCTGCTCGCGGTAGAAGTTCAGCGCAGCCAGCGCCTTGCCGGAGGTCTGCTCGTTGAAGGCCTTCGACGTCTCACTGCTGATCGGGTCGTGCGCCCAGGGCTTGGTCGGCAGGTCGGACACCGCCCGCTTGATCTTGGCGTCGAACTCGTCGATCGCGCGCTCGAACGCCTTTCGGGCCTCTGGAATGGCAGACGGGTCCACCTTCAGCTTGCGCTGACCGAACTCCGTGGGCGTGGACACGCCACCCCCACCATCCGCGAGATGCACGGCACACCCTCCTCAGTACGGCCCTCAGGGAATGGACCGCGTGTGCTTTTGGGACGACTTTAGCTCTGATGCATTACGCCGGTGACCGGTTCCCGGTACAAGGCGCGTAGTTCTACTCAATCCTCACTTGGCCACGAGCGCCGCTACGACCGCGTTCGCGACCTTCTTCGCCTGCTCGCACGCCGCGTCCGCAGTGGACTTTTTGTCGCCAACAGCGTTGACCAGCAACAACTGCCCGTCGTTCACATCGATGTAGACATCGCAGACCGGGCCAAGGCCCCCGTCGCGCTGATCGGCGTAGGCCGGGTAACCGGCGACCTGCAGCGAGGTGAGCTCTGCCTCACCGACCGTTCGCTTGAGCCGGTCCACACCGCCGTTGAGCAGCGTGTAGATGGAGGAGATGTACGTGCGGTCCTCGAAGTTGGCGGTGCAGGTCTTGCTGCCCTCGCCGTAGTCGGGGAGCGGGTCGCTCGGTGTCACGAGGCGAACCCCGAAGGCCGTCTTCACCTCGGGCGTGAACAGCGTGCACGGGTCGAGCGTCTTGAGGTCGACCGCCTTGGGCCTGTTCACCGGAGCAGCACCGGCTGAAGTTCCGGTCGTCGGGCTTCCACCGGTCTGGTTGCCGGCGGTGGGCGTACCGGGTTGCGTCGAAGAACACCCGGTCAGGACCGCAGCCAGCACGAACGGGACGGCAAGTCGAAGCATGAAGGTCAACGTATCGGATCGGTGCGCACGGAGTGTCGCGAACGGTGTGTCTCGTGTCACCCGAAGGGCGCATTGCCGGTGACCTCACCAAAAGGAAACCTTCTTTACGATACCCCGAGCGCCGCCGCCCCGATGCGTCGAGGAGCGACATGCTGCGCAACCGACCACTACCAACACTGGTCGTGGCGGCGGTGGGTCTGGCCTTGCTCGTGCCAGGTACCTCAGCCAACGCGGGACCCGTGCCCGGCACGGGGGCGGCGCTGAAGGTGGCCGCCAGCCCAGGAACGACCTCCACCGTCCCCGACTGGCGGATGCAGAGCAGCGCCAAGGCCACGCAGGCCGGTGACGTGATCTCCGGACCGGCCTATTCGGACACCGGCTGGCTGACCGTGCCCGCGCGGTCCACCGTGATGGCCGGTCTGGTCGCCAACGACAAGTACCCGGACGTCCGCTACTCCGAGAACATGAAGCAGGTCAACGCCAACGACTTCAAGGTCGGCTGGTGGTACCGCAAGGTGTTCCAGGCGGACCCGCAGCAGGGCGTCAACACGTTCCTCAAGCTCAAGGGCGGGATCATCTCGCGCGGCGAGATCTGGTTGAACGGCACCAAGGTCGCCGGCACGGACAAGGTCGTCGGCGCCTACCCGACGCACGAGTTCAACGTGACGTCGTTGCTGCGCAAGGGGGACAACGCGCTGGCGATCAAGGCGTCGCCGTCCGACCCGCAGAACGACCTGCTGATCCACTTCATCGACTGGGCCCAGCTGCCGCCCGACCGCAACCAGGGCATCTTCCGCGACGTGTCGTTCGAGCCGAGCGGCCAGGTCTCGCTGCGCAACCTGCGCGTCGACTCCGACCTGCCGCTGCCGAGCCTCGCCAGCGCCAAGGTCACCACCAAGGTCGACGTCCGCAACAACACCGGCGCCGCGGTCACCACCGACGTCACCGCGACCGTCGCCGGACAGGTGTTCAAGCAGCAGGTGCAGCTCACCGCGAACCAGACCAAGACGGTGACGTTCAGCCAGGACCTGCAGAACCCGCAGGTGTGGTGGCCGTTCCAGATGGGCGCGCAGCCGCTCTACCTGGCCACGCTCGCCGCGAACGTCGGCACCACCGAGTCCGACACCGCGAAGACGACCTTCGGCGTCCGCGAGGTCACCTCCAGCATCCGCGGCAGCGGCAGGCAGTTCACCATCAACGGCAAGCCTTTCCTGGTGCGCGGCGGCGGCTGGGCGTCGGACCTGTTCCTGCGCACTGATCTGCGCTACATCGAGGACCAGCTCGACCTGGTCAAGGCGATGGGCATGAACACCATCCGGCTCGAAGGCAAGCCGGAGAACGACGAGCTGTACGACCTGGCCGACCGCAAGGGCATCATGTTGCTCACCGGCTGGGAGTGCTGCTCGAAGTGGGAGAAGTACAGCTCGTTCGACGCTGAGGACAACCGCGTCGCCGGTGAGTCCGCGGAGAGCGAGGCCAAGCGCATCCGCAACCACCCGAGCATGATCGGCTTCATGATCGGCTCCGACGCCGCACCAGGCGCCGGTCTGGAGAAGATCTACCTGGACGCCCTGAAGCGGGCCGAGTGGAACCTGCCGGTCATCTCGTCGGCGAAGAACATCAGCTCGCCGCAGCTCGGCAACCCCGGCATGAAGATGGACGGCCCGTACTGGTGGGAGCCACCGGTCTACTGGTTCAACAAGCAGAAGGGCGGCGCGGCGGGCTTCGCGTCCGAGATCGGGCCCGGCGCGACCATCCCGGAGCTGGACGAGCTGAAGAAGTTCCTGTCCCAGGGCGAAATCGACAAGCTGACGAACTACAACGCGACGCAGTACCACCTGTCGCCGTCGTCGACGTTCAACAAGCTCACCTTCTGGGGCACGGCGCTCGACAACCGCTACGGCAAGCCGTCCGGGGTCGAGGACCTGGTTCGCAAGGCGCAGCTCGCCAACTACGAGACGAACCGCGCGCAGTTCGAGGCGTTCGGCGACAACTTCAACGACGCGAGCAACCCGTCCACGGGCGTCATCTACTGGATGCTCAACAACGCCTGGCCGACGCTGTACTGGCACCTGTACGACTACTACCTCGCCACGGCGGGTTCGTACTTCGGCGCCAAGGCCGGTCTGCGTCCGTTGCACGCCCAGTACTCCTACGACGACAAGTCGCTGGCCGTGATGAACACTTCGCTGCAGAGCGCGAACAACCACAAGCTGCAGATCACGCTGTTCAACCTCGACGGCACGCAGAAGGCCGACGAGACGCGCAACGTGAACGCTGCGGCCAACGGTCCCACCAAGGTGGGCTCGCTGCCGCAGCCGTCCGGGCTGTCCACGACGTACTTCGTGCGCCTGCTGCTGAAGGACGCGGCCGGCAACGTGGTGGACCGCAACGTCTACTGGCTGTCCACCAAGGCCGACACGCTGAACTACGGCGCTTCCACCTGGTACCACACGCCGCAGTCCGGTTACGCGGACCTCAAGGGCCTGAACACGTTGAAGCCCGGCACGGTGTCCTCCAGCGTCTCGACGGCACCCGCCGGCGACGACAAGCAGGTGACCACCGTGACGCTGAAGAACACCGGCGCCTCGGTCGCGTTCTTCGTGCGGGCGTCGCTGCGCAAGGGCCAGGGCGGCGCCGAGGTGCTGCCGACGCAGTGGAGCGACAACTACGTGACGCTGTGGCCTGGCGAAACGCTCACGTTGAAGGCCGAGTACCGCTCGTCGTCGCTCGGTTCCGCGCTGCCCGTCGTGGAGGTCTCCGGCCACAACGTGGCGAAGAAGTCCGTCAGCTGAGATAGCGCTGCACGACAACGGATGGTCGCTCGACCGGTGTGCCGCGGTCGAGCGACCACGCCAGCCGCACGTACTGCGCGTGCGTCCAGGCGAGTGGGGTGGCCGAGGTGGTTCCTCGGCCGTCCCACACCTGTTCGGGCAGCATCCGGCCGCTGTTCGCGGTCTTGGCGATCTCGTTCAGTCGCTTGGCAGCGCCGGCTTTCTGACCGAGGAGCAGCTCGTACTCGCCGCGCTCTCCGGTCAGCAACGGCCAGAGCCGTCCGTACGTGCGGGTCGGCGTCGGCCAGTTGATGTTCCACGGCCTGCCGTCCGCGGTCTCGCCGTAACCGTCCTGCGTGAACCGGTGCCAGTAACCCTGTTCCTTCAGCTGCTGGTCCACGACTCGCACGGTGTTGCGGACAACCGGGTCGTCGGCGCGTTTGACGCCCAGGCGGGTGAGTTCCAGGAAGCTCGGGTCGACCACGGCGCGCTGGTCGATGTCGGTGGGGTTGTTGTCGCCCAGGTTGTACTTCGTGCCGTTGTCGGGCTGTCCGTCCTTGGTCACGCGCAGGTAGTACGGCTTCGGCTCGTACGGCCCGGTGCTGGTCGCCGTCCAGCTCTCGACCTTGCGCTGCCACTCGTCGGCCGCTGTCAGGTACTTCTCGGCGTTCTCACCGTTGCGCTGCAGCAGGTCCGCGAAGCACACCAGGCCGGCGATGGCCGAGGCGATCGTGGCGGGTGAGTAGCCGTCCTGGTTCTCCCACCGCTCCTGTTCGCTGAACGGCGAGTTCGGGTAGCTCAACAGGTAGTCGGCCGAGCGCCGCAGAGAGTCCACTGTGGACTTGTCGGTCCGGTCCAGGTGCCAGGCGAGCAGGAGCGGCGCGGCGGTCTGGTCGAGCTGGACCTTGGTCCACACCGGGGTGCCGTCGACCCGCGTGTTCTGCGGCAGGTGACCGTCCGGCTGCTGCTGCTTCTGCAGCATGAAGTCCAATGCCCGCTGGGCGAACCCGCGGTCTCCTGCGGCGATCATCGCCGTGGACACGTGGTACAGGTCGCGTGGCCACACCAGTGCGTACGGACCGAGCTCCGGCGCGAGCTGCCGGTCGAAGCCGAACGCCCACGGGAAGCTCGGCGACGCGATCGACGCGCCGGGATTGGTCTTGTCCTCGGTCGCGGCCAGCACCATGACCGACATGTCGTAGAGCCGCCGGTCTGCGGACTTGGGCCGCTTCAGGCCGTCCAGGTAGGTGTGCCAGCCCTGCGCGTACTCCCTTGCCACCTCGCGGAATCCGCGATCCTGGCCGGGCCCGAAGCTGACGGTGAAAGTGCCTCGTGCCTGGCGCACCGGTCCGGTGGGCAGGGTGCTTCGCACCGAACTGCCGGCCTTCATCGGCACGTGCTCGATGGAGAGCCTGGCAGGCCGGTCGGACGAGAAGGCCACGTCCGCGAGCACGGCGGGGCGCTGTGGATCGGTGACATAGGTGATCTCGGCCCGCCAGCCGTCGCCGCGCAGGCGTTGGCGGAAGGTGAGACTGCGGTCGTCCGCGGGCTCGGTGTGCGCCTTACCGGGTTTGCCGTCGACCAGCAGGCGGGTCTCGCGGGTCGCGGGTGTGCTGAGGTCGGGGAAGAAGATCTCGGAGAGGCCCTGGTGGCCGAGGGTGAACCAGACCGGGCTCGCTGCGGATCTCGCGGTCCCGAAGCCCTGTTTGTCGGCGGGGAGGGGAACTACGTCGGCGGCGGCACGAGCGACGGGGGTCATCGAGGCGAGCAGGAGGGCGACCAGGGCCAGGTATTTCATGGCCCTTCGGGTTCCCCGCCCTGGAGATCACCACGCGCGAACCCGCCGCCCGCAGCTAGAGATCGCCCCGCAGCAAGCTGTCGATGTTTTCGGGCGGGCCTGGGCGAGCGAAGAACCACCCTTGCCCTGTGTCACAGCCCAACCGCAACAGCCGGGCGGACTGAGCAGGTGTCTCGACACCCTCAGCCGTCACGCCCAACCCCAACGCGTGCGCGAGCTGCACGAGAGTCGCCACGATCTGCGAGTCGACCGGGTCTTCCTCGGTCTCGGCCCGCAGCCCTTCCATGAACGAGCCCGCGATCTTCAGTTCGTGCACCGGCAGGTGCTTCAAGTACGCCAGGTTCGAGTAACCGGTACCGAAGTCGTCGATCGCGATGCGCACACCCATGTCGCACAACGCCCGCAGCGCCTCCAGCGGCTCGTCCGCGGTGCCCATGATCGCCGACTCGGTCAGCTCCAGCTGCAGGTGGTGCGGCGGCAGCGCGCACTCGTCGAGGATGCGTTTGACGTCGCGGACCAGCTCGGGGTCGCGGGACTGGCGCACGGCCAGGTTCACCGACACGAACGGGGCCGCGTCGCCGAACTCGACCAGCCAGCGCCGCGCCTCCTCGCAGGCCTTGCGCAGCACCCACCGTCCTAACGGGACGATGAGGCCCGTCTCCTCGGCGAGCTCGATGAACCGGTCCGGCGCGAGCCGTCCGAACTCCGGGTGCTGCCAGCGCACCAGGGCCTCGACGCCGGTCACCGTCGAGTCCTCCAGCCGCACCAACGGCTGGTACTCGACGTAGAACTCGCCGCGTTCCAACGCGCGCGGCATCGTGGCGGACAGCGTGAACCGGGCGACCTCGCGGGCGTTGCGCTCCGGGTCGTAGAGCGCCCAGCGCGCCTTGCCGTCGGCCTTGGCCCAGTACAGCGTGATGTCCGCGTCGCGCATCAGGTCGGCCGACGTCGTGCCGGACAGCTGCCGTTCGACGATGCCGATGGACGCCGAGACCGACAGCTCGTGGCCGGCGATGCGGATCGGCGCCTCCAGCTCGGTGAGCACGCGGTCCGCCACGTCGACGATGTCCTGCTCGCCGGTCGAGCCCTCCACGAGGATCACGAACTCGTCGCCGCCCATGCGCGCGACCAGCTTGCCCTCGCCGGACACCGAGTGGTCCAACCGTCTGCCGACCTCGACGAGGAGTTGATCTCCTATGTCGTGGCCGAGCGAGTCGTTGATGACCTTGAAGCCGTCCAGGTCCAGGTAGCAGAGGCCCGCGCGGACGTGCTTGGCCCGGTTGTTGAACACGCGGCCGAGGCGTTCGAGGAACAGCGCGCGGTTCGGCAGCCCGGTCAGCGGGTCGTGCAGGGCCTGGTAGCGCAGCCGGTTCTGCAGCAGGTGGCGGTCGGTGACGTCCTCGATCATCGCCACCTGGTACTGCGGCTCGCCGTGGTCGTCGCGGACCAGCGACAACGTGAGGTGCGTCCACACCTGCTCGCCGTCGGCGCGGTGGAAGCGCTTCTCGGCGCGGTAGTGGTCGCACTCGCCCGCGATGAGCTGGTCGTAGAGCCGCCAGACGCTGCCCGCGTCCTCTGGGTGCATGAGGTCGCGCACGTTGTACTGGCGCATCTCCTCGACGCTGAACCCGAGCATGTCCTGCAGGGCCTGGTTGACGTCCAGTATCCGGCCCTCGATGTCCGCGATGCCGATGCCGATCGCGGCCTCGGTGAACATCGCGCGGAACCGGGCCTCCGACGCCCGCAGCATCGCTTCTGCCTGGTCGCGGGCGTCCAGGACGGCCGCCCTGATCGCCTCCTGCTCGGCGAGCGTGCGTTCGCGCAGTGCGCGGGCGTACCCGGCGGCCAGCGCGCCCTGCAGGGCGGCGAGCCGGGACTGCAGCCGGTCGTCGCCGGCGGAGCCCAGTTCGGCCAGCAGGTCGTCGCCGAGCAGCTGGATCGTGCGGCCCAACGTGTCGGTGCCGGTGAAGTGCGCGTCGACCAGCCGGGAGCCGATCTCGTAGCCGGGTGCCGTGCGGAACGGGCTCGCGAACAGCGCCTCGACCAACAGCTCGGTGAGGTCCTGCAGGTGCTGGGCGACCTCGGCGCGGGTCATCGGCACGTAGCTCGACCCGATCACGGCCGTGGCCCAGCTGCGCGCGAACGACTCGGCACCGGCCAAAACGGCCGGGTCCAAAGGAGAGCGGTCGTCACGCACCCGGTGGTCAACCCGTTCGGTCATCTGCTCGGCCCTAACGCCACGAACGCGCAGCATACGGGCGGTCGCCGTGCGGAGTCATCTCTGCGCCTTTCGGCCTACCGCGCAGAATCCCGGGAAAGGCCTGCCTGACGCGTCCGGGTGCTCGGGAGACTCGGGACGCCAGGCGGGCAGCCGCACCACACCGGGTTCGACCAGCTCGAACCCGTCGAAGAGCCTGGTGAGCTCTGCCTTGTTGCGCAGCGTCGTCCGGGTGACGGCCTTCTCGTAGACGGTGCGCACCTCGCGCAGCTCGGGCGTCTCCTCGTCCGCCTCATAACCGGAGTGGGACACCACGAGGAAGCTGCCGGGAGCGAGCCGGTCGCGGTAGCCGCCGATGATCCCCGCCGGGTTCTCGTCGTCCGAGACGAAGTGCAGCAGCGCGATCATCAGCACCCCGATCGGCTCGTCGAGGTCGAGCAGGTCGTTCACCTCTGGCGAAGCGAGCACGGACACCGGGTCCCGCACGTCGGCCTGCAGCACGTTCACCCGTTCGTCGCCGTCGAGCAGCGACCGGCTGTGTGCGACGGCGACCGGGTCCAGGTCGACGTAGACGACCTTCGCGGCCGGATCGACCGACTGGGCGATCTCGTGCACGTTGCCCACGGTCGGGATGCCGGAGCCGAGGTCGAGGAACTGCCGGACGCCGCGGCCCAGCAGGTAGCGGACGGCCCTGCCCAGGAACGCGCGGTGGTTCAGGACGATGCGGCGCAGGTCGGGCATCATCTCGAGCGTCTGCTGCGCGACCGCGCGGTCGGCGGCGAAGTTGTGCGCGCCGCCCAGGTAGTAGTCGTAGACGCGCGCCACGCTCGGCCGTTCCAGGTCGATGTCCCCCGGCGCCCAGTTCGGCCGCTCCACCCGTCCCACCTCGTTCGTGTTCGGACCGTTCCCGCCCATCATGCACCGACCGCTTGGCAGAATGCCGACCTCGTGAGGAAAAGTTTGCTGCTGCCGACCGTGCTCGCTTCACTGGCAGCGTTTGTGCTGGTAGGCGGCGTGTTACTGCTCCTCGACCCCGGCGCGCCGAAACACGAGGCCATCAAGACCGGCGGACTCGCGGGCGGCGCGATCGTGGCGCTCTACGCGCTGTGGCTCAACGACCGGCGCCGCAAGGTCGAGGAAGCCCGCCAGGAGCTCGAGAGCCAGCGCATCGACCACGACCGGTCCCGCGTGGCCGACGAACGGTTCGCCCGCGCCATCGAGCTGCTCGGACACGACACGGCACAGGTGCGCGTGGGCGCGATGCACGCGCTGGCCGGGCTGGCGAAGTCCCGGCCGGAGTACACCCAGACCGTGCTGGACATCCTGTGCGCCTACCTGCGCCGGCCGTTCAAGTACACCGACCCCGACGCGGAGCTCGACGAGTTCGACGTGGAGCTCAACGAAATCGAGCTGGAGGTCCGGCTGACCGCGCAACGGCTCGTCGAGGACCTGCTGCCGCGCGTGGAGGAGAAGGACCCGGTCAAGTACGACCTCAACCTCACGAAGGCCCACCTGCACTACATGGACCTGTCGTACCGGCACGTCGGCGACCTGATCCTCCGGGTGGCGCACCTGAACGAGTCCAACGCGTTCCACCACATGGTGATCCACGGCAACGCCTACTTCACCGAGGCAAAGGTCGCCGGCCGGTTCTACGTGCACCACACCGAGTTCCGCGGCAAGGCGTGGTTCAGCCGGTTCAAGGCGCGCGGGCTCGCGGTGTTCACCGACTCGAAGTTCCTGGGCGAGACCAAGTTCGCCGGTTCGGAGTGGGCGGACGTGAAGGCGGACGGCTGTACGTTCGCGACGGAGCCCGAACTGCCGGAAGCGTGGAGGAACTGACGTGCGGAATCCCTGGCTGATGGCGGTGCTGGCGGCCCTGGTCGTCACCGCCGGGACCGGCGTCGCGCTGAAGCTCGTGAACGCGCCCGCCATCGAGATCGTGAAGACCTCCGGGGTCGCGGGTGGCGCGGTCGTCGCGCTGTACGCGTTGTGGCTCAACGACAGGCGCCGCCGCACGGAGGAGGGCCGGCACAGCCTGGAGAGCGAGAAGGTCGCCGACGAGCGGTTCGCACGCTCCGTGGAAATGCTCGGCAACGACGCGGACCAGGTGCGGGTGGGCGCGATGCACGCCATGGCGTGGCTGGCGAACTCCACGCCCCGGTACAAGCAGACCGTCATCGACGTGCTGTGCGCCTACCTGCGCCGGCCGTTCCACCACCCCTCGTGGGACCACAACGGCGGCGACCCGGACACGATCTTCATCAAGGACATCAATCCGGAAGTGCAGCAGGAGCAGCAAGTCCGCCGCACCGCGCAGCGGCTGATCCGCGACCTGCTGTCGTGGGGCGACGGCACCGACCACAAGCACTACGACCTCGACCTGACCAGTGCGGCGCTGGAGTACTTCCAGCTGGACGGCCGGCACGTCCGCAGGTTCACCGCACGGCGCGCCCAGTTCTACGGCATCACGACCCTGCCCCGGATGCACGTGCAGAAGCCGACACTGTTCTCGGGCGCCACCTTCCACGGACGGCTGAACCTGCAGGACACGAAGTTCGAAGGCGGGTTGGCCTTCACCGAGGTCACGTTCAAGGGCAAGGTCGACTTCAAGGGAATGCAGGTCGGCACGTTCCTCGCGCTCACCCAGCCGCCTCCTGCCGAACAGCTCGGCGCACTGGAGATGTTGCCCGGTACCGCGATGCGCGACAGGTACGAAGGCTGGGCGCTAACCGGCAGCACGGAGGCGGCCGGACTTGGCCTCCGCGACCATGTCGAGCAGCACCCCGGCGGCCGCGCTGACGGTGTTCCCGGTGACGGCAACGGTCTCGGCAACGGGCACGTCCCCGCGCAGGCCGACAAAGCGCGCGTTGTCGGTCTTGACGGCGAAGGACTGCGGGACGAGGGCGACGCCGAGACCGAACCCGACGAAGTCAAGAAGTGAGTGCACGTCGTTGACCTCGACGGCGACGTGCCGCTCGACATCGGCCGCGGCGAGCGTGCGGTCGACCTCGTCGCGGGTGCCCCAGTCGGCGTTGAAGTCGACGAACGGCTGACCGGACAGCTCGGTCAGCTCAACTGATTCCCTGCTGGCGAACGGACTTCCGAGCGCGCACGCGAGCACCAGCGGTTCACTGGCCAAAGTGGACACTCGCAGGTCGTCGGCCATCTTCGGCTGACGCGTGACGAACGCGAGGTCGAGCCGTCCCGCGCGGACCTCCTCGACCAGCTCGGCGTTGCCGGACTGGCGCATCCTGATCTCCACGCCGGGGTGGATCTCGTGGAACCGCGCCAGCACCGCGGGCAGGTGCACCACGTGCAGGCACTGCAGGCTGCCGACGGACAACGTGCCGCGCAGCAGTCCCTGCACGGCGGCGACCGCGTCCTTGGCCGACTCGACGCTGCTCAACGCCCGGCGTGCCTCCGGCAGCAGCGCCCGTCCGGCCTGGGTCAGCTCGACCTGCCGGGTCGTGCGCAGGAACAACGGCGCGCCGAGCTCGACCTCCAGCGCCCGGATCGACGCCGAGAGACCCGACTGGGAGACGTGCATCCGGCGCGCGGCCCGCGTGAAGTGGCACTCGTCGGCGACCGCGAGGAAGTGTTCCAGCTGTCTCAGTTCCACGATTCATCACCCGCAGTGCTCAATGAGATCACTTCTTTGCGTTGGACAGCTTAATCGCTGAGGTCCAGAGTGGAGGTCATGCAGAAGCGTCGTATCGGAGAAGTGGAAGTCAGCGCCATCGGCCTGGGCGGCATGCCCGTCTCCATCGAGGGGAGGCCGGACCGCGCCCAGGGGATCGAGACCATCCACGCCGCGCTGGACGCGGGCGTGACGTTCATCGACACCGCCGACGCCTACTCGCTCGACGACAGCGACTTCGGGCACAACGAGGAGCTGATCGCGGAGGCGTTGCGCGGCAGGTCGGCATCGGACGAGGTCTTCGTCGCGACGAAGGGCGGCCACACCCGCCTGCCGGGCGGCGGCTGGGGCCTCGACGGACGTCCGGAGTACCTGCGCCGCGCCGTCGACGACTCGTTGCGGCGGCTCGGGGTCGACCAGATCTTCCTGTACCAGTTCCACCGGCCGGACCCGAAGACGCCGATCGCCGAGTCGGTCGGCGCGCTGAAGGAGCTGCTGGACAACGGCAAGATCCGCTACGCCGGTGTCTCGAACTTCAACCCGGACGAGATCGTGCAGGCCAACGACATCCTGGGCGGGCGGCTCGCGGCCGTGCAGAACCAGTTCTCGCCGTCGTTCCGGTCGAGCGAGCCCGAGCTCGAGCTGTGCGACAAGCTCGGCATCGCGTTCCTGCCGTGGAGCCCGTTCGGCGGCATCAGCAAGGCGGGCGCGTTGGCCGGTCCGTTCAAGGAGGTCGGCGACGCGCACGGCGTGAGCGCGCACCAGGCCTGCCTCGCGTGGATGCTGGCGAAGTCCGAAGTGGTAGTCCCCATTCCGGGTGCTTCTCGCCCGGCCAGCATCCGCGATTCCGCCGCGGCCACCCACCTGGAGTTGACCGAGGACGAGTTGACCCGCCTGGACGGGTGATGCCGGTGGCAAACCAGGACAAATGGTCGCACGATCTAGTCCATGCGGACCTTGATCAGCATCGTCGCGATCGTCACCGTCCTGTCGCCGGCCCCCGCGTCCGCGGTGCCCTTGCCAAAGGGCTCCGCGGACCACACCGCCGGTTCCCAAATCCTCAAACACGAGGGCACAGGCGACCTTCGAACAGCGGACGACCCGCCAACAGAAGGAAAAGTGCCCGGCATGGACGTCAGCAGTCACCAAGGTGACGTCGACTGGCAGTCCTCTTGGGACAAAGGAGCCCGGTTCGCCTACGTCAAGGCGACCGAGGGCACCCACTACCGGAACCCGAATTTCACCCAGCAGTACAACGGTTCCTACGACATCGGCATGATCCGCGGCGCGTACCACTTCGCGCTGCCGAACCGTTCCGACGGTGCCGCGCAGGCGAACTTCTTCGTCGACAACGGCGGCGGCTGGTCACCCGACGGCAAGACGCTGCCGCCCGCGCTGGACATGGAGTACAACCCGTACGGCGAGGTCTGCTACGACATGGACCAGGCCACCATGACCGCGTGGGTGAAGTCGTTCAGCGACACCGTTTTCGCGCGCACCAGACGGCATCCGACGATCTACACGTCCACGAGCTGGTGGAACAGGTGTGTCGGCGGCTCGGTGAAGTTCGGCGACAACAACCCGTTGTGGGTCGCGCACTACAACTCGACGCTCGGTCCGTTGCCCATGGGTTTCGATTTCCACACCATCTGGCAGTGGCAGGCCGCCGGTCTCTTCCCCGGCGACCAGAACCTCTTCAACGGCCAGTTCGAGCAGCTTCAGCGCATCGCCGCCAGCTGACGGCGATGCGCTGAACCAGCTAGACGGTATGACCTGACCGCTTGATGTGGAGTGGTTGCGGGCCGGGGCCCCGCTCACGCTTGTTCGTGGGTTGCCGGGCAGGAG
>NZ_QFWW01000006.1:0-54698 GCF_003265345.1 Lentzea terrae
AAGGAATACCTCGACGAGGAGGTATTCATATTACTGGCTGTGTTTCGGCACGCTGTTGAGTTCTCAAAGAACACGCGCTCACCGCAGTCACGCCAGCTTTTCGCTGGTTACTTCCGGGGCTTGTGTTGTCAGGGACGTTCCGGCTTGTTTTCCGGCCCGTGTCGCTCTGACTTGGAGAATATTACACGGGGCACTTTCGATCTCCAAATCGGGGGGTCACCTAAGCCTGGAAACGGCCCCTGACCTGCTAGTTCTCGACGCGGAAGACCGGATGCCACGCAGCCTCCGCCTCGAACGCCGAGACCGGGTCGCCGACGCGTGCGTCGAAGAAAGGCCTAGTCACCGGCTCTTTGCGCACATACGCGGCCAACACCGGCGCCGCGACGGCCGCGGAAACCTCCACCAAACGAACCTGACGTGACCTACGTCCCCTTCGCACGACGGCCGAACCGGCGGCACGTGCGTTGCGCACCCAGTCACGAACCCCGTACGGCGCGACGAACCACTCCTGGTCGTCAAAACGCATCAGACGGATGGGGATCGTCCGCTCCAAACCACTGCGTCGCCCACGGATGGACAGCAGCACGTAGTGAGAGGGCGCGATGCCGAGCGAAACGGCGCGAGAGATGACGACGTTGCCGATGCGTCGGATGAGGTGCTGTCGGTAGGTCTTGGCCACAACGTCAATCATGGACCTCGTGTACGACGTGCTCGTGATCGGTGGAGGCCCGGCCGGCCGCGCCCTGGCCCGCGCCTGCGCACACGCAGGCCTCGACACCGCGATCGTCGACCGTCACCCGCACCGCGGCTACACGGCGACCTACGGCGCGTGGGCCGACGAGCTCCCAGCAGGCACGCCCATCAAGACAGAGAGCACGACAGTTCGCGCGTACGCGCGCGAGGAGCACTTGATCCCACGGACCTACGTCGTCCTCGACAACGCACGCCTCCATGAACTGCCACCACAGGTACAGGTCCTCAACGCACCAACGGAAGCGCGCTACACGTTCAACGCCACCGGCGCGCGCAAGGGCCGTGCCGAGCAAACGGCCGTCGGCACGGTCGTCGAGTCGGACAGCACCGAGACCACGCTGATGGACTGGCGTAACGGCGACACGTTCCTCTACACGGTCCCGCTAGGCGACAACCGCATCCTCGTCGAGGAGACCTGCCTGGCTCGCCGTCCGGGCATGCCGTTGAGCGAACTCCGACGAAGGCTCCACGCACGCCTCGAGCCGAGCGGAAGAGAGGAACGCGTCCGCTTCCCCCTCGACGCCCCACGAGCCAAGGGCCTCGCGTTCGGTGCGTCAGCGGGCTTCATCCACCCGGCGACCGGCTACAGCGTCGCCACTTCGCTCGCACTCGCCCCGAAGGTCGCCCAAGCCATCCAGGCAGGCGAACACCCGAAGCACGTCATCTGGTCAAAGCGCGCACGCGCGGTGCACGCACTCAGACAGTTCGGCCTAGAAGCGCTGCTGCGAATGGACGCCGACGAAACCAGGGACTTCTTCGAGCTGTTCTTCCAGCTCCCGGCCGAACTGCAGCGCGCCTACCTCTCCGACCGCGAGGACGTGACAGGTACTGCGGCCGCGATGGCGAAACTGTTCCGCGCAGCACCGTGGCGCCTTCGCGCCAAGATGATGAACACCTGGTGAACCCTATTGGAGCTGCACAACCGCACCGGCACGATTTGAGACGTGCCCGCATTGCTGGATGACGTCAGGTTCGCCTTCCAGCCGCTGTTCAACCTGAACACCGGGGGCGTCGTAGCGGTGGAGGCTCTGGCCCGGCCGCACGACGGCAGCGTGCAGGATCTGCTTCAGGCCGCCTTCCAGGCCGGTCTCCTGGCGAACGCCGACGTCGGCCTCGCCTGCCGCGCCATCCGGTCCGCGGCCGACTTCGACCTGATGCTGCCGTTGCACGTCAACCTGCTCGCGATCACCGTCGCGGACCAGCCCGAGATCATGAGCCCGCTCTACGGCGCTCTCCGGGACGCGGGACGCTCGCCGGACAGCATCGTCATCGAGATCGGCGAACCGTACTCACGCGCCAACCGCGCCCGTCTCGCCCGCGGCATGCAAACGCTGCGCAACAACGGCTTCCGCATCGCGCTCGACTGCGTGGGCGAGGGCGACGTGCCGCTCGGCCTGCTGACCAGCGCCTCGCCCGACTACGTCAAGCTCGACCGCGAGATCGTCCGCACGTTGCCCGGCGACGCCGCGCGAGGTGCGCTGGTGAAGTCGTTGGTGCACCTGGGCGAGTACACGGGCGGCCAGCTCGTCGCGGAAGGTGTGGAGACCGAGGCGGAGCTGACCTACCTGCGCAAACTCGGAGTGGGGTACGCCCAGGGCAAGTACCTCGCGCCGCCGCAGCGAAGACCTGCGGTGAACGCCCGCATCGCGCCGGAGGCCGTCACGGAGACCGGGGAGATCCGCCGCACCAACACGGGTCCCCGGATCACGGCCTTCCTGCACCCCGCCACGACGCTGCCCGAGCACGCCACCAGTGAAGAGGTGCGCGAGGTCCTGGCGAGCCAACCGTCGGTCACCGGCGTCGTGCTCGTCGACGACGAGGGTCGCCCGAAGTGGTCGGTGGACCGCAACCGGTTCCTGCTCGCGGTCACCGGGCCGTACGGGCACGCCCTGCACGCCAAACGAGAAGCCGCACGGCTCGCGGACAAGCCGCACATCATCGGCACGGAATCGTCGGCGCTCGACCTCCTCGACGTGGTCGCGAGCGCGAACCGTGAGCGCACCAACGACGACCTCATCGTCGTGGACCACAACGAGCGGTGCATGGGCGTTGTGCGCGTGGCAGACGTCGTGCGCGGTGTCGCCGAACTCAAGGTCGAACAGGCTGCGGCGCTCAGCCCCCTCACCCGGCTGCCCGGCAGCGACGCGATCGCGAAGGAGGTCGACCGGCGCATCGAGGTCGGCGAGATCTTCGCGGTGTCGTGGCTCGACGTCGACAGCTTCAAGCTGGTCAACGACTCGGTCGGGTTCGCGGCCGGCGACGACCTCATCCGCGAGATAGGGCACGACCTGGCCGATCTCGCGCACGCGTTCCCTGGCGTGCAGGTCGGGCACGTCGGCGGGGACGACTTCCTGATCCTCGCCGGGCTCGACGAAACGGTGCCGCTGAGTGCCCGTTTGCTGGACAAGCCGTACACGGCGGAGGGACGACACATCACCCTCTCTCTTGCGACCCTTATCTGTGCCCCGGGGTCAGTCGGGTCGTATCGCGAGGTGTCGCGGTTGCTGGCGCCAGTCAAGGAGCACGCGAAGTCGCTCGCCGGGTCGAGTTGGGTCATGGGCCGGCCGGGCAGCGAACGACGTGATGTGCTGCGTGGTGTCGCGCAACGCGCGGTGAGCTGAGAAGTACAACCAAACGCCTCCTGTGCGACGACCTGATCACTCATAGCATCGAGGTCGCTACTCAGTGCACAGGAGGTTCGGCGTGCAGGTCGGCAGCAGAACTCAATCGGTTCCCGCACAACGCAGAACCATCGAAGGCCTCCTCACCGTTGGCGTGGAAGAGGAATTCGTACTCGTCGAAGCCTCCACCGGCCATCTGGCCAACCGCGCCAGCGAGGTTCTCACCGGCGCCGACCGCTACCAGGTCGACCTGCAGCCCGAAATCGCGCAGTACCAGGTGGAATCGGCCAGCGGAATCTGCACCGACATGACCGTGTTGCGCGACGAGCTCGTGGTGGCACGCAAAGCGTTGATCGAACGGGCCGCGCGCCACGACGCCAGGCTCGCCGCGACCGGAACTCCCGTGCTGGGCCTGACGATGCCCACGCCGTTGACGAACGCCCCGCGCTACCACCGGATGGCGCAGGAGATGGGCGCGCTCACCAACGACCTCGCGATCTGCGGCTGTCACGTGCACGTCGGGCTGCCGGACGACGAGGCCAAGATCTTCGTGAGCAACCACCTGCGGCCGTGGTTGCCGACCCTGCTGGCACTTGGCGCGAACTCGCCGTACTGGCTGGACGCGGACACGGGCTACGCGAGCTGGCGGTACGTGGTCTGGAACCGTTGGCCCACTTCGGGTGCGCCTCCGCACTTCGACTCCGCGGCCGAGTACTACGCGGCACGGGACGAGATCGTCGCGAGCGGCGCGGCGATGGACGCCGGGATGCTCTACTGGGACGTCCGGCTGTCCGCCCGCCACCCCACGCTCGAACTGCGGGTGTCCGACGTCGCGCCCACCGTCGAGGAAGCGGTCCTGCTGGCCGCTGTGGTGCGCGGAATCGCCGCCACCGCACTGAGTTCCGGTGCCGCGCCGGCACCGATCCCACCGCACCTGCTGAAGGTCGCGATGTGGCGTGCCGCGCGCGACGGCCTGGAGGGCTTCGGGATCGACCCGGTGACCGGCGCGCCGACGCCCGCGGCCACGATCGCGGCGTCGCTGCTGCGCTGGATCCGGCCGGCGCTCGTGTTCGCGGGCGACTACGAGATGGTGAGCGACGGCCTCGACCGGTTGCTGCTCGACGGCACGGGCGCGGCGCGGCAACGGAGGGCGTTCGCGCGGCGCGGACGGCTCGACGACGTCGTCAGATTCCTGGTCGCACAGACTGCACCGGTCTGATAATCCTTCAGGTGATGTTCACCCGTTTGGGCTAATCTTGGTGCTACAGGTGTGCCTCCAAGCCCGGATCCGGTAGTTAGTCTGCGTGGCCACCCCCATCTGGGCGCCGGGAGTGAACAGTCCCGATCAGCCCAACACCGCGCGAATCAGGGACTACTGGCTGGGCGGAACGCACAACACAGAGGCCGATCAGCAGCAGGCCGCACATTTCGTCTCCGCTTCACCGCACCTGCCGTATCTGGTGCGCGCCCACCGGGCGTTCTTGCGACGGATGGTCCGCAAGCTCGCCCATCTCGGCGTGCACCAGTTCCTGGATCTGGGCTCGGGTCTGCCCACCGCGGGCAACGTGCACCTGGCGGCGCCCGACACCACAGTGGTCTACACCGACATCGACCCGTCAGTCGCGGCGATGAGCCGGGACATCATCGCCGGCGTCAACGGGGTCACCTACCTGTGTGCTGACTTCTGCGAGCCTACGAAGGTGCTGGAGTCGGCTGAAGTGCGCGAGACGCTGGATCTCGCGCTGCCGGTCGCCCTGCTGGTCGTGGACGTGCTGCATTTCGTGCCCGACGAGAAAGAACCACACAAGCTTCTGCACACCTACATGGACGCGCTGGCGCCGGGCAGCTACCTCGGGCTGTCGCACACGTTCCGTGACCCGTTGCAGTCCGCAGTGGGCTTCTTCAGCTCCATGTACACGGATCCGGTGCCGGAGTTCGCCTACCGCGACCGAAATCAGATCGTGTCGTTCTTCGACGGCCTGGAGGTCCTGGGTTCCGGCGTCGTGCCACTGCCGCTGTGGGAACTGGACCAGAACGAGCAGGACCTCAACCCCGAGCACTTCCCAGGCCTGGGCGGGCTTGGCAGGAAGCGTCAGGACTGAGCCAGCAACGGGATGGCGGCGAGCACCACGGTTCCGACCACTGCGACCGGAAAGCCGTAGCGCAACATCAACCGGGTGGTGGGCAGCCAGCGGGCGAGCAGGAACGCCCCGCTCGCCGCGACTCCAACGATCGCCCAGGCCAGGCCGAACCGCAGCCACAGCCCACCGCCTAGCAGTAGCAGACCTGCCACCGTCAACTGAGTGGCGGCATTGACCGTGTGCCGGACGCCGTAACGAACGGCCGGCGTGATCGAGCCAGCCAGGGCATCGCCCTCCCGGTCGGGCACGGCCCACCACAGCCCACGGCCGACGGCGAGCGTGGTGACACCGGTGAACACGAGCCAGACGGCCGCGTCGGCATGTCCCCCAGCCGCCGCGTAAGCAGTCACGCTCGGCAACAACCACACGGCGACACCCATGACCACCGGGCCGGCATACCCACGACGCTTGAGCCGCACCGGTTCGAGGTTGTACGTCAGGTACAGCAGGATCATCAGCCCGATGCCCGACGCCGCGCGCCAGGAGACCGCGGCGGCCAGCGCCAGTGCGACGATCATCTCGATGATCGCGAGTTCCAGCACCCGATGTTCGCCGATCTCCAGTACCGCGGTGGCGACGCGCCGCTTCCCCGACGTGACGAGGTCGTTGCGAACGTCGGCGTACGCGTTGAGCACGTTGGCGGCGACGGTCACCATGAGGTTCGCGAGCACCACGAGTACCACGGCGAGGTCGAACTTCGTTGCGTAGCAGGCACCCCACGCCGCGCAGCACGCGTAGTGCACGCCCAGCGGATGCTCCAGTCTGTGGATGGAGATCAACGCCGACACGTGGCCACCATCGCGAGGCTCGGCGGGGGCGCCATCGCGGCGCCCCGCAGCTGGGGTGCGCAGTGGCGGGGTACGTGGAGCCGGATGCGCCGATGTCGCAGCAGCGCCGTGACGATCATCCGGATCTCCAGCAGCGCCAGGTCCCTTCCCAGGCAGTGCCGCACTCCCCCGCCGAACGGGAAGAACGCCCCCGGCCGCTGTTGCCCACCGAGGAACCTGGCCGGGTCGAAGTTGTGCGGATCGGCGTAGGTCGCGGCGCGGCGGTGCGCGAGGTAGATGCTCGGCGTGATCGTCATACCGGCGTCGCTCATCCGGTTGCCGGCGAGCGTCGCGGGCGGGGACAGCCGGAGCGACTCCATGATCGTGGCTTCGAGCAGGGCAGCGTCGCCGCTGAGGATCTTGTCCGCGAGTCCCGGCGACCGGTCGATCCAGAACACCGTCCACGCCGTGGCCGAAGCCGTGGTTTCGTGGCCAGCGAACAGAAGTGACACCACCTGGTCGCGCAGATCTTCCTGCGGCAGGTAGGCGGCGAGCGCGGGTGGTTCGGCGGCTTTCGCGCGGTGCAAGAGCCTTCGGTCCAGCTCGGGGTCGAACCTCGTGGTGCCGGGCGCGAGGTAGCGGTGCGCGAGGGTGCGGACGCGGCTGCCGAGGCGGCGGTCGAGCCAGCGGGTGAACGCGGTCAGCAACTCGTCGTCGTCCACCCCGAGGACGATGCGGCCGATGATCCGCAGCGTCAGCCGGCGAGTCCACGCGGCGAGCCCGACCGGGTCACCGCTGGGCAGTTTGGCGATCGAGCGTCCGACCATCTCATCGATCAGCGCCTGATATCTGTTGCCGCGCAACATGGGTGCGAGGGCGCGGCGGTACGCGGTGTGCTCCTCGCCGTCGAGCCACAGCACGGAACGGTGGCCCAGCAACGGACTCAGCGTGCGGCTCGGCGGGTGGCGCAGGTCGCGGTCGTGGCGGAACAACGCGGCCATCACGTCCGGATGCCAGACGAGCCAGCGGCGGTCCCTGAGCTTGACCAGGCCGTCCTGGTAGTCCTCGACCGAGTCCAGGAACGGGATCAGCTGCAGCGCGAACCTCAGCTCGGTGCGGTTCATCAGCACACCGCGCACGCGAGGTGGAGCGCTGCCATGCCTTCGGCCTGCACGATTCTCGTTGGCGTGTAGAGGTCTTTGTCGTGCCACAGCGGCGGGTGTGGGCGGTCTCCCCACTCACGCATGAACTCCGCGCCGCGGATCATCGCCTCGGTGACGTCCTGCCGCGAGTGCGACAGGATCCTGATGGCGTACGCGGTTTCCTCGTAGGTCCCTTCCCATCTGCCCCACGAGCCGTCGTCTCGCTGTGTCTCCAGCACCCAGTCGACCGCCTTCTTATTGCCTCGCAAGGCATTCGTCACGCACGCGGTCGCGTAGTAGGCCGAGGCGTGCCACTTGTCGAGCCAGAAGCCTTCTGGTCGCTGCATGTCGCGCAGCCACTCCTCCAGTTGCCGATCGTGGCCGAGTGCCTGGAGCACGTGGGCGTTCGTGCTGGTCGACGGGGTGCGCTCGTTCAGGAAGCAGGCGAAGTGGCGGGCTTCCCGGTAGCGGTGGAGGGCTTCGGTGGTGCGCGGGCTGTCGCACAACGCAAGAGCGTGCAGTGCGGTGGCGGTGTCGTCGGCGTCGGCGGGAAGCCCCGGTCCGCCTGCCGCGCCGTCTTGGGTGAACGCGGCTTTGATCCGGTCGAGCATGGGATCGGGGACGTCGAGGCCCGCGGACTTCAGGGCGACGATGATCCAGGAACGTTCGAAGAGAGGGACCGGAACACCTGCGGGGACGGGACCACCGTGGCTGCGCTGGACGGTGTCGAGGTAGTCGAGGCTCGCGCCTGGCCTGGGGCCTTGCAACTGGACAGCGGTGGCGGCGGGGCTGGCGGCGACGATGCCGTTGACGGTGGTGACCTCGGGGCGGGGACCGAAGATCTCCAGGGTGTGCCAGAGCTTTTCCGGCAGCGGGCGTTGTCTGAGTGCGTGCAGCGGATGTGGGTCGAGCGGTGTGCGCAAGCCGAGTCTCTCGGCGAGCGCGGGCACGATGAGCTCGACGGCGACCGTGTCCGGCAGCTTCAGCGGGCGTCTCAGCAGCTTGTGCAGCGCCTCGAGACCTCTGCGCGCTGCTGGGTGCTCTCTGAGCGCGTCAACGGCGCTGAGCGTCGGGACCAGCGCGTATTCGCCGGGTCCTCCCCACGTCCCGTCGGAGTGCTGAGTGTCTTGGAGGTAGCGAATTCTGGCTTCGTTCCCCGTGAGCCACGGGGCCAGTGCGACGAGCCTGCCTGTCTCGTACACAGATGGTGAAACGCCGGTCCAGGGATCGTCGGACAGTTCCGCCAACAGCCTCATCGCGGCCCCCGGAGATAGCAACTGCGTAACTATATGACCACAGAGAGTAGCACTTCGGGCTGTTGGACCCGCAAGCTTTACCCGTTCAGACGACCAATCTGCGGAGTGGTTCAGCCAGGCGGATCCTGAAAACGGCGCGAGAGGAGGAGTTGTGACCAAAGCGCGCGAGATCATGCACCCCGGAGTGCAGTGTGTGGACGAGGACGCGAGCCTCGTCGAAGCCGCACGCATGATGCGGGACCTCGACGTCGGATCCCTGCCGATCTGCGGCAAGGACGACCGGCTGCACGGGATCATCACCGACCGCGACATCGTGATTCGTGCCGTTGCCGCCGGGATGGATCTTTCGACGACCCGTGCCGGTGAGTTCGGCGGCCACGTCCACTGGGTCGATGCCGAGGACTCACTGGCGCACGTCCTGGAGACGATGGGAGACAACCAGATCCGGCGGTTGCCGGTGATCGAGAACCACCGGCTGGTCGGGATGGTGTCGGAGGCGGACCTGGCGCGGCACCTGCCGGAGGACCAGCTGGCTTCGTTCGTGGAACGCGTCTACGCCTGAACGCACGCCGCAGCCCGCCGGGATCACGGCGGGCTGCGGCTTTGTGCGGGAGGTGTGGTCGTCCGACCAGGTTTCGAACCTGGGACCCTCTGTTTGTAAGACAGACGCTCTTCCGCTGAGCTACCGGACGGTGGTCGTCCCGCCAGGACTTGAACCTGGGACCTACCGCGTATCAGACGGACGCTCTCTCCAGCTGAGCTACGGGACGACAGTGGAAGACGAGGGTGTCGAACCCTCCAGGGCGATCTTGCAAGGATCACCTGCGCGCCGGCGCGTCCCCCGATGCAGTTGTGGTGGTGCAGTGCCCTCACCAGGATTCGAACCTGGACTGGACGCGTTCTGAGCGCGTTGCCTCTGCCGTTGGGCTACGAGGGCGTGCGGATCCGGGGAGTCGAACCCCGACTGTCATGGCCCTCAACCATGTGCCTCTGCCAGTTGGGCTAGATCCACTTCAAAGCGAGCGGCCGGAGGGCATCGAACCCTCTGCTTCGGTTTGGAAGACCGACGTGTCCGCCGAGTTCACCACGACCGCGTGTGTATTTGGTTGTGTCGCACCGACGGAAGGAGTCGAACCCTCGGGAAACGGGTTTGGAATCCGTTCCGCTTCCGAAGCTCGTCGGCATTGATACCGCGCAAAAAGAAAACCGCCCATGGTTTCCCGTGGGCGGCTCCGAGGTCATGACCTGGGGATCAGGTCATGGCGTGGAGCCCCACGCCAGCGCCAGCAGCACGCCGGCGACGAAGGCGAGAATTCGCCAACCCGCAAGCTCCGCCTTGGCAAGCATGTCTTCCTCCGGTTGATCTCTGTCGTTCGTGATGGGATCAAGTTAGGTGACGGCCGGACAGGGTCGCAACGCATTTAATCGAGTTCGGTGTGGTGTCCCAAAGGGTAGGAGCCTCCCTTTCAGGCGGCCCCTCCGCGCAGATATCAGGGCAAGATGGTGGCGGTCGCTGCCTCGAGCCGGAGCGACTGGCTGGTGGTGCCCGCGAACCTGGTCTGGGCCGGACCGACGCAGCCGTAGCCCTGCCGCCCGTAGTTCTGGCCGTGCGCCTCGTTGCAGGTCCAACGGGTCGTGTGACCGAACTTGAACCCCTCCATCCGGAGGAACTGGCCGGTCGTGCCGATCGCGAACTCCCGCGCGTCGTCCGCGCAGCGCAGGCCCTGCCAGCCGTAGTCCTGGCCGTGTGCTTCGGCGCAGGTCTTGCCGCCGGTGTTGTAGCCCACGATCAGGATGGCTTCGAGGCGCCGGAACTCGCCGGTGGTACCTGCCCAGGCCCAGTCGCCGTCGTCGCTGCAGTCCGCGGCCTGCCAACCGTGGTCCTGCACGTGCCCGGCGAAGCAGACGACGGGACCGGCCGCGGCGGTGAAGATCGGAAAGGCGGGCCTGGTCCGCCACGCTTCGGCGCTGATTCCGGCAGGCGGTTTCTCGGTGTCCGCGTTGGCTGGCGCGACCACCAATCCGGCAAAGGCGAGTGCGGTCGTCAAGCACACCGCGATACGTCTGATGAGCATTGTCTGCACCTGACTTCAAGAGTAGGAAATGAACCCGTGAAAGAAGTCGGGCATGCGCGTCTACCGGCCGCTACCTGCAACGATGCGTCCGCCTTGCGAACAGAAGGCGTGAACCGGAATCCCCCATGGCCCCCAGCAAGCATCATCCACCATTCCAGGTGGGTCCGAGGTCGTCACTAGGGCTTTCGGCCTAATAATTGTTTGGACAAAACAAAACGGGAACTGGGTCCTCAGTTGATCGGCGTGCGCAGTTCGGCCGCGCGTGCGGCGCCGAACCGGGCCGTCTGGAAAGCGAACTTCAGCGGCACGGCCGACTGCGGCCCGCCCGGATCGTCGGAACTCAGTTCGGCGGTCGCGCGGTCGTCGTTCAGGATGAGCTTCGTCAGCTGGGGCCTCGTCTGCGTGACGGTGGTGGTGCCGTCGGCTCTCACGTACTTGCTCGACGTGTTCACCGTGACGAGGCCTTGCTCGACCATGAACGACATGATGCTGCGGCCCGTGCCGGAGCGGAGCTGGGCGGGATCGGCCTTGGCCCGCAGCACGTACACGGTTGCGCGCGGGCCGGTGGGGAGTGCGGCCGCCAGCTGGTCCTCGGTGCTCGTCAACGCGTGTTTGCGGAGCTCGTCGAAGCGGGCGAAAGCGCTGCTGGAGATCAGTTCGAGTGCTGCGTCGCGGTTCTTGGCGTTGACTGCTGCCACGTAGAGGTCGGAGCGTAAGCGAGCGAGGTCGCCGCAGGAGGCCGAAACAACGAAAAGGCGCGCACCCCGAGCGGGGTGCGCGCCTGGTCGAGCCGATCAGACGGTGAAGCCGAGCGCCCGCAGCTGCTCGCGGCCGTCGTCGGTGATCTTCTCCGGACCCCACGGCGGCATCCACACCCAGTTGATGCGGAAGTCCTTCACCAGGCCGCCGCCGGCGCCACCGGTGAGAGCCGCCTTCGTCTGGTCCTCGATGACGTCGGTCAGCGGACAGGCCGCGGACGTCAGCGTCATGTCGATGGTGGCGATGTTCTCCTCGTCGACGCGGATGTCGTAGACGAGGCCCAGGTCGACGACGTTGATGCCGAGCTCTGGGTCGACGACGTCGCGCATCGCCTCTTCCACGTCGTCCAGTGCGGCGACATCGGCCTTGGGCTCGAAGACCGGCATGCCTTCCGCGCCGCGAACGACCTCTTCCGACTCGGTGCTCATGCTGCTCCCTGGCTTCGTGCTACTGCGTCCTTGAACGCCATCCAGCCCAGCAGCGCGCACTTCACGCGCGCCGGGTACTTCGCGACGCCGGCGAAGGCGATGCCGTCCTCCAGGACGTCCTCGTCGGGCTCCACCTGGCCGCGGCCCTGCATCAGCTCGACGAAGGCGTCCATCTTCTTGAACGCCTCGCCCACCGGCTTACCCACGACGAGGTCGGTCAACACCGACGTGGAGGCCTGGCTGATCGAGCAGCCCTGGCCGTCGTAGGAGACGTCCTGCACCACGTCGTCGACCACGTGGACGCGCAGCGTCACCTCGTCGCCGCAGGTCGGGTTGACCTGGAACGACTCCGCGTCGTAGGGCGAGCGCAGGCCTCGGCCGTGCGGGTTCTTGTAGTGGTCCAGGATGATCTCCTGGTACATCTGCTGGAGCTGCATCAGGCCACCCCGAAGAACTTCTGCGCTTCGCGGACGCCGTCGACCAGTGCGTCGACCTCGTCCAGCGTGTTGTACAGGTAGAACGTCGCGCGCACCGACGACTGGGCGTTCAGGCAGCGGTGCAGCGGCCACGCGCAGTGGTGGCCGACCCGGACGGCGATGCCCAGGCTGTCGAGCACCTGGCCGGCGTCGTGCGGGTGGACGCCCTCGATCTCGAACGGCACGGCGCCACCGCGGTCGACCGCGTCGGACGGGCCGATCAGGCGGACACCCTTGATGCCCGAAAGACCTTCCAGCGCGGCAACGGTCAGCGCGTGCTCGTGGGCGTGGATTCGTTCCATGCCAACGACCGACAGGTAGTCCACCGCGGCACCCAGACCCACGGCCTGGGACGTCATCGGCGAACCGGCCTCGAAGCGCTGCGGCGGCGGTGCGAACGTCGAGCCCTCCATCTTCACCAGCTCGATCATCGAGCCGCCGGTGATGAAGGGAGGCAACGCTTCCAGCAGCTCGCGACGTCCATAGAGGACACCGATGCCGGACGGGCCGAGCATCTTGTGGCCGGAGAACGACGCGAAGTCGATACCCAGCTCGTGGAAGTTCACCGGACCGTGCGGAACCGACTGGCACGCGTCCAGCACGGTCAGCGCGCCGACCTTCTGCGCCGCGGCGACGAGCACGTCGACCGGGTTGATCACACCGGTCACGTTCGACTGGTGCGTGAACGCGACGACCTTGGTGCGCGGCGTGATCACGCTGTCCACATCGGACAGGTCGAGGCGACCGTCCGGGGTCAGCTTGAACCACTTCAGGACCGCGCCGGTGCGCTGGGCGACCTGCTGCCACGGCACGAGGTTCGCGTGGTGCTCCATCTCGGTCACGACGATCTCGTCACCGGGGTTGAGCACGAACCGCGCGGCCTCGGGGCCTGCGGTGGCGGCGTTGCCCATCGCGTACGCCACGAGGTTGAAGCCCTCGGTGGCGTTCTTCGTGAACACCAGCTCGCCGAAGTCGGCGCCGACGAAGTCCGCGATGCGCTGACGCGCACCCTCGTACGCGTCGGTCGCTTCCTCCGCGAGCTGGTGGGCACCCCGGTGGACCGCCGCGTTGGCGGTCTGCAGGAATGCCTTCTCAGCGTCCAAAACCTGCGTCGGGCGTTGCGAGGTGGCGCCGGAGTCCAGGTAGACCAGGCGCTTCCCGTCACGAACGGTGCGAGACAGGATCGGGAAGTCCGCTCGGAGAGCGGTTACATCCAGTGGTGCTGCGGTGGTGGTCACAGCGCCGCCTCCTCGAAACCCAGAATGATTCAACACTGCGAACGTCAGGAAAGGGCTGCGGCTTCCTTGGAACCGGTGTACTTCACGTAACCCTCAGCCTCGAGCACGTCGGCCAGCTCGCGACCACCGGACTCGACGATCCGGCCGTTCGCGAAGACGTGCACGAAGTCGGGCTCGATGTACTTGAGGATCCGGGTGTAGTGCGTGATCAGCATGACGCCGACCTCGCCCGAAGCCTTGTAGCGGTTGACGCCCTCGGACACGACGCGCAGCGCGTCGACGTCCAGACCGGAGTCGGTCTCGTCGAGGATCGCGACCTTCGGCTGGAGCAGGCCCAGCTGCAGGATCTCGTGGCGCTTCTTCTCACCGCCGGAGAAGCCCTCGTTCACCGAACGCTCGGCGAACGCCGGGTCGATGTCGAGGTCGGCCATCGCGCCCTTGACCTCCTTGACCCACGTGCGGAGCTTCGGGGCCTCGCCGCGGACGGCGGTGGCGGCGGTGCGGAGGAAGTTCGACATCGAGACGCCGGGCACCTCGACGGGGTACTGCATCGCGAGGAAGAGGCCGGCGCGGGCGCGCTCGTCGACGGACATCTCCAGGACGTCCTCGCCGTCGAGCGTGACGGTGCCCGAGGTGATCGTGTACTTCGGGTGACCGGCGATGGCGTAGGACAGCGTGGACTTGCCGGAGCCGTTGGGGCCCATGATGGCGTGGGTCTCGCCCGCCTTGATCGTCAGGTCGACGCCCTTGAGGATCTCCTTGGGGGCGTCCTCGCTGACGACCGAGACGTGCAGGTCCTTGATCTCGAGCGTGGCCATGACTACCTGTATCTCCTGGTACTTAAAGTCAGTTCGTGGTGACGGTGACGTCGACGAACACGTCGCCGTCACGGATGTCGACGGCGTAGACGTCGACCGGTTCGGTCGCGGGCAGCGAGTTGGGCTTGCCGGTCTCCAGGTCGAAGCACGACCCGTGCAACCAGCACTCGATCCCCTTGCGAGAGACCTCGCCCTCGCTCAACGACACTGCAGCGTGCGAGCAGAGATCGGCCAGCGCGTGCACCCGCTCGCCGTTGCGCACCAGGACGACATCGACATCATCGACGTTGGCGGCGAACGGCTTGCGGTCGTCCAGTTCGGACAGTGCACACACCTTGATCACGCCCCGACCGCCTCGAGCTCTGCCTCGATGGCGGCCTCGAGGCGCTCGCGCACCTCGGGAACGGCGATCTTCGCGATCAGCTCCTGGAAGAAGCCGCGCACGACGAGACGGCGTGCCTGCTCCTCCGGGATGCCGCGCGCCTGCAGGTAGAACAGCTGCTCGTCGTCGAACCGGCCGGTGGCGCTGGCGTGGCCCGCGCCCTCGATCTCGCCGGTCTCGATCTCCAGGTTCGGCACCGAGTCGGCACGCGCACCATCGGTGAGGATCAGGTTCCGGTTCAGCTCGAACGTCTCGGTGCCCTCGGCCGCCACGCGGATCAGCACGTCGCCGATCCACACCGCGTGCGCGCCGTCGCCCTGCAGCGCGCCCTTGTAGACGACGTTGCTGCGGCAGTTCGGCTGCCCGTGGTCGATGAACGGCCGGTGCTCCTGGTGCTGTCCCGCGTCCGCGAAGTACAGACCGAACAGCTCCGCGTCGCCGCCGCGGCCCGCGTACTGCACGACCGGGGTGACGCGGACGACGTCGCCGCCCAGGGTCACGACCGTGTGCCGCAGGGTCGCGTCACGACCGAGCTTCATGTGGTGCTGCGAGACGTGCACGGCGTCGTCGGCCCAGTCGTGGATGGTGATCACCGTGAGGTGCGCGCCGTCCGCGACGAGGAACTCGACGTTGTCCGCGTACGCGCCGGAACCGCGGAAGTCCAGGATCACGGTGCCCTCGGCGAACTGCGAGGCCTTGACCTGGATGTGGCCGTACGCGACGGCGCCCGCGCCGGGGCCGGTCACCGTGACGGTGGTCGGCTCGGACTTCGCGTCACCGGGCAGCGTCACCACGGTGGCGTTCTCGAACGACGAGTACGCCTGCGCCGCGACGCGGTCACCGGGCACACCGGCGGTGCCGAGCCGCGAGTCGTCACGACCCACGGTCTCGACGGTGACACCGGAAGCGGCGTTCACCTCAACGGCAGCGGAACCCGTTGCCGCAGCGCCGGAGTGCAGACCGGCCAGACGCTTGAGAGGCGTGAAACGCCAGATCTCCTCACGACCGCCCGGCACCTCGAACGCGTTCACGTCGTAGGACGTGAAGTGCTCGGCGCGCGAGGTGACCGGAACGACAGCACCGTGGGAGTGAGGTTGAGTCGACAGGGCGGCCATGTCAGCCGACGGCCCCTTCCATCTGCAGTTCGATCAGGCGGTTGAGCTCGAGGGCGTACTCCATGGGGAGCTCGCGCGCGATGGGCTCGACGAACCCGCGCACGATCATCGCCATGGCCTCGTCCTCGTTCAGGCCGCGCGACATCAGGTAGAACAGCTGGTCCTCGGAGACCTTCGAGACCGTGGCCTCGTGGCCCATCTGCACGTCGTCCTCGCGGACGTCGACGTACGGGTAGGTGTCCGACCGGCTGATGGTGTCGACCAGCAGCGCGTCGCACTTCACCGTGGACTTCGAGTGGTGCGCCCGCTTGTTGACCTGGACCAGGCCGCGGTACGACGTGCGGCCACCGCCACGCGCCACCGACTTCGAGATGATCGTCGAAGAGGTGTGCGGCGCCAGGTGGACCATCTTCGCGCCGGCGTCCTGGTGCTGGCCCTCGCCCGCGAACGCGATCGAGAGGACCTCGCCCTTGGCGTGCTCGCCCATCAGGAAGACGGCCGGGTACTTCATGGTCACCTTGGAACCGATGTTGCCGTCGATCCACTCCATGGTCGCGCCCTCTTCGGCCTTGGCGCGCTTGGTGACCAGGTTGTAGACGTTGTTCGACCAGTTCTGGATCGTCGTGTAGCGGCAGCGGCCGCCCTTCTTCACGATGATCTCGACGACGGCCGAGTGCAGCGAGTCGGACGAGTAGATCGGCGCGGTGCAGCCCTCGACGTAGTGCACGTAGGCACCCTCGTCGACGATGATCAGCGTGCGCTCGAACTGGCCCATGTTCTCGGTGTTGATCCGGAAGTAGGCCTGCAGCGGGATGTCGACGTGGACACCCTTCGGCACGTAGATGAACGAGCCGCCGGACCAGGTCGCGGAGTTCAGCGCGGAGAACTTGTTGTCACCGGCCGGGATGACGGAGCCGAAGTACTCCTTGAAGAGCTCCGGGTGCTCCTTCAGGCCCGTGTCGGTGTCGAGGAAGATGACGCCCTGCTGCTCCAGGTCCTCGCGGATCTGGTGGTAGACCACCTCGGACTCGTACTGGGCGGCGACACCGGCGACGAGGCGCTGCTTCTCCGCCTCGGGGATGCCCAGCCGGTCGTAGGTGTTCTTGATGTCCTCGGGCAGGTCTTCCCAGCTCTGGGCCTGCTTCTCGGTGGACCGCACGAAGTACTTGATCGAGTCGAAGTCGATCCCAGAGAGGTCGGCGCCCCAGTTCGGCATCGGCTTGAGGTCGAAGAGCTTGAGCGCCTTCAACCGGTACTCGAGCATCCACTCGGGCTCGTCCTTCTTCGCCGAGATGTCGCGGACGACATCCTCGCTGAGGCCTCGGCGGGCGCTCGCGCCGGCGACGTCCGAGTCGGCCCAGCCGAACTCGTAGTTGCCGAGAGACGCGATGGTCTCTTCCTGCGTGAGCGGAGACTGCACCGTGGTGGGCGTGCGCTGCTCGGCAGCGGCAGTCATGCGGGCTCCCCTCCATCATCTGGGCTGTGCTTTCCGGCCAGGCCGGCAGAGCTGGGTTGAACGTTCGGGATGTGCGTCGTGCAGACGGCATGGCCGCTTGCGATCGTCGCGAGGCGCTGTACGTGTGAACCGAGGAGAGCCGCGAAAGCTTCCGTCTCGGTCTCGCACAGCTGAGGGAACTCAGCCGCCACGTGGGCTACCGGGCAGTGGTGCTGGCACAACTGCTCGCCCACCCCGACGTGACGTGCCGACGCAGCGTAGCCCTCCCTGGTCAGCGCGGTCGCAAGGGCCTTGGCCCGGTCAGCGGGTGTGGCCTGGGCCACGATCGCTGCACGGTGCCGGTCCACGAGCGCGTCGACACGGCTCTGCGCGAACGCCTTGACCGCTCCCTCGCCACCTGTCTCGGCGAGGAACCTGATCGCGGCGACCGCGAGGTCGTCGTATGCGTGGCCGAACCGGGCGCGTCCGGCGTCAGTGAGCAGGAAGAGCTTCGCGGGACGGCCACGACCGCGTTGGGTCTGGCGGGGTGCGTCCCTCGTGAGTGCCTCGCCGTCCGCGAGCAGTGCGTCGATGTGACGGCGCACGGCCGTGGGGCTGATGCCCAGTTCCTCGGCGACAGCCGCCGCGGTGACCGGACCCTGCTCCAACAGGAGCCTGGCGACGGCACGCCGAGTCTTGCCGTCGTGCTGTTGCACGGCGTCAAGGTGGGTCTCGGCGTTTTTCACAACACCAGTGTTGCGTATTTAGCCGGAGGTCGCAAAGATCGCGGTCACAGGGTGACCTGACTCACGGCTGAACGTGGCTGGATACCCTGCTCGCATGCCCACCAACGGCGGAGCCGTGACTCCGGAGAGCGACCTCTTGAACGGTCGAGAGCGTCGTCAGCTGGACATCGTTCGTCGCTGGGGCACGATCGGCGCGCTGCTTCTGACCATCGGGTCGCTCGGTGGCGGTGCCGCACCCATCTACTCACCGCTCTACGGCGTGCCTGTCCTCGGACTTTTCTCGCGGATGCCTTCAGTCGCGATGGGGGTCGTCTGGACCGGCATCTTCATGATCGTCTCGGCCTGGCTGGCGCTGGGCCGGTTCGTGCGGCCGGGACGCGCGCGCCTGGTCTCGCGCAGCCAGATGGACCGCACGCTGCTGATGTGGACCGTGCCGCTGGTCTTCTGCGTCCCGATGTTCTCGCGGGACGTCTACTCGTACTTGGCGCAGAGCGAGATCGCGGCGCGCGGCCAGGACCCGTACGAGCTCGGGCCCGCGACGGCGTTGGGCGTCGACCACATCCTCACGCGCGGTGTGCCGAACATCTGGCGCGAGACCCCTGCCCCGTACGGCCCGCTGTTCCTCGCCGCCGGCCGGCTGCTGGCGATGCTCACCGGGGACCACGTGGTCTCGGGCGTGTTCCTGCACCGGCTGCTGGTGCTGTGCGGTCTCGCGATGATCGTGTGGGCGCTGCCGCGACTGGCCGCCCGGTTCGGCGTGCCGCCGGTCGGCGCGTTGTGGCTGGGTGCGCTGAACCCGCTGGTGCTGTTCCACATCGTCATCGGCGTGCACAACGACGGGCTGGCGCTGGGCCTGATGCTGGTCGGGTTCGAGCTCGCGATGCGCGGGCTGGAACCGTTGAAGTGGACCTGGATCACCGGGGGCGCCGCGATCATCGTGTGCGGCGCGATGGTGAAGATCCCCGCGATGGCCGCACTCGGATTCTTGGGCGTGCTGGTGGCGCGCAAGCTCGGCGGTCAGTTCAAACATCTGTTGCTGGTGGCCGGGATCATGACCGCGATAGCCGCGGTCGGGGTGGTGGTGATCTGCCTCGGCACCGGGTTCGGCTTCGGGTGGATCTCGACCCTGGACGTCGCCGGGACGGTGAAGTCGTGGATGTCGCCGCCGACGGCGCTGGGCTTCCTCGGTGCCGGCACCGGCATCATGCTCGGGCTCGGCAACCACACCGAGGCGATGATCGCGGTGACCCGCCTGCTCGGTCAGGGCGTGTCCCTCGTGATCACGGTGCTCCTGCTGTGGCGCAGCTTCAAGGGCCGGATCAAGGCCATGAACGGCCTCGGCGCGTCGCTCGGCGCGATCCTCGTGCTCGGGCCGGTGCTGCAGCCCTGGTACGTGCTGTGGGCGGCGCTTCCGCTGGCCACCGCCGTCGTCGGGCAGAAGTTCCGCCTCTTCGCCGCGGTGACGTCGGCGATCATCGCGGTGATCCTGCCGCCGACCGGGTCCGCGTTCGACGGGCGCGCGTACACGGTGCCTCAGGCCGTTGCGGGTGCGGTGATCACGTTCGCGGTGTGCGTGCTGATCGCGCGGAAGCGGGTCGGGCCGTTCCTCAAGTCCGACCCCGCTGCGTGAGGGACTGGTTCTCGCAGCAATCCGACTCCGAACTCTCGGCGCTGCTGGAGCGCGGGAAGGCGCTGGGTTCGGGAGCCGGCGGCGGGCCGGTGCTGCTGGACGTCGACGGCGTTCCGGTGTTCGCCAAGCGGGTGCCGCTGACCGATCGCGAGCTCGCGCGGCCGTTCTCCACCGCGAACCTGTTCGACCTGCCGGTGGTGTGCCAGTACGGGATCGGGTCGCCGGGCTTCTCCGCGTGGCGTGAGCTGGCGGCGAACCAGCTCGTGGCGGGCACCGCCGGTTTCCCGCTGCTGCACCACTTCCGGGTGCTGCCTGGCCGGGCGCCGGTCACCGCCGAGTTCCTGGACGTCGACGCCGCGGCCGCACGGTTGGGCGGGTCGCCGCAGATCAGGGCCAGGTTCACCGAGCTGGCCGCAGCGACGCACAGCCTGGTGCTGTTCTTCGAGCACATCCCGCTGGCGTTGCGCGAGTGGCTCACCCCGGGACGCCTGCCAGAGGTGGAACGGCAGCTCGTGGAGATCGTGGCAGCGCTGCGGTCGCGAGACCTGCTGCACCTCGACGTCCACTTCGGCAACATCCGGTCCGACGGCGAACGGGTCTACCTCGCCGACTTCGGGCTGGCCACGTCGCCGCGGTTCGAGCTGGACGACGCCGAACGCGTGTTCGCCCGCGAGCACGCGGACCACGACGCCGAGCTGGTGGCATTGCACCTGGTCAACTACATCCGCAAGTCGATCCCGCACCCCTCCCCTACCGTCGCGGAGATGCTCGAACGCCTCGGACCGACCGCCGATCGGTGGAACGACTTCTACGAACGGCTGATGGGTCGATCGGGTCAGTAACCACATCCCTTCGGCGGACGAGTACCTGTACAGGGGAAGATCGAAGCCGGAGGGGGTGATGCGCGTATGACGGAGCAACCCATGTCGCGCGAAGAGGTCCGGTTCGCCGTTGTGCTCAACGGCGGCGTGAGCCTGGCCGTCTGGATGGGCGGTGTCGTGCTGGAGCTGGACCGGCTGACCAGGCCGGGAAGCACCTACCAGCCGCTGCTGGACCTGGTCGGCTGCACCGCGCGGGCCGACGTCATCGCGGGTACGTCGGCGGGCGGCATCAACGGGGCCGCGCTGGCGTTGTCGCAGGTCAACAAGCGGGCCGACCTGAGCCGGCTGCGGGACCTGTGGGCTGAGCAGGGCCGGATGGAGCAGCTGCTCAGAACGCCGTTCCGGGGCCAGCCGGCCAGCCTGCTCCAGGGCGACGAGTTCTTCCTGCCGAGGCTTCAGGAGGCTCTGGCCCGGCTGACCGCGGACTTCGAGCCCACCGAGCCCGACCAGCGGCCCATCGACCTGCGCATCACCACCACGCTGCTCGGCGGCGTCCCGGCCGTCACCTACGACGACCTGGGCCAGCCGCTCACGCAGTCGGTGCACCAGGGCTCGTTCTCGTTCCGCCGCGACCCCTACACCTGGGTCAGCGAGGAGACCAGGGACGACTTCAAGCCGGAGACGCTGAACGACCGCGTCCGGCAGCTGGCCCTGGCCGCACGCAGCAGCGCCAGCTTCCCGTTCGCGTTCGAGCCGAGCTTCATCCCCGTCGGCGGGCAGGCCACGCCGGACCGGCCCGACATGGCCGACGTCGCGAGCTGGGCCAACGGCGGCGACCGGAGCCGGTTCGCGGTCGACGGTGGTGTGCTGGTCAACACCCCGACCAAAGAAGCCCTGGAGGCCATCGACCGGATGCCGGCGGACGGGCCCGTGCGCCGGGTGATGCTGCTGGTGTTCCCGCACGCCGAACCGCTCGGCTCCGAGCCACAAGCAGACATGATCGACAAGGGCCTCACGACGGTCAGCTCCGGCGGCAAGCTGCTGGGCGCGATGTCCAGCCAGGCCAACCGCACGTACGTCGAGAAGATCGAGGAGCACAACCGGCGCGCGGCCAGCAGCAGGGGCGGCCGGATGGCACTCCTGGAACGCTTGCACACCAACGACGAGAACGTCGTCGACGAGGTGTACTCGTTGGCGGACAAGCTCTTCGGCCACTACGAGGACGTCGAGATCCGGCTGGCCGCACGGCAGCTCACCGCCCAGCAGTTCGCGCTGCCCAAGGGAAACCCGGCCAACTGGTCGTTCGAACGGGCGCGCCGGGCCGCGGAGTCCGCGCAGCGCAAGTGGAAGAAGCAGCACGGCGTGCTGCCGTACGTGCCAGGGGTGAAGCTGCCGGACACCGCGTGCCGCGAGGGTGTGGGCTGGGAGTGGGGCATCACGATGGCCGAACGCCTTGGCGCGTCGGCACTCGACCTGCTCAAGCGGCTCGTGTGGGTCGCACCGGACGGCAGCGCGGACCAGATCGCCGGCGTCCGGCGCGAGCTCCACCACGTGCGCGCGGAACTGCGCAGGCTCCGGACCGAGCTGTTCGCGTGGAAGCCGTCCGACTCGCTCGGCCAGGAGTACTGGACCGGCCGGCTCGCGAGCTACCACGAGCACATGATCGACGGACACCTCGGCCTGGAGGTCAAGGCGCAGGTCGCGGAGATCGGCCGGATCGTCGGCACGGCCCAGCAGGTGCTCGGAGGCCTCGACGAGCGCCGGCTCCGGCTCGGCGGGCTCGGCTGCTGGCAGGCGCTGCTCGGCCAGGAACCGACCGAACAGGAGGCCGGGCTGAGCGACGGCGAACGCCACCTCAGCCGCCTGCTCGCGCTCGAAATCGCCGGCACCTGCCTGTCCGACGACGCCTCCACCGGGCTGGACACGGCAGTCGAGCTGGTGCAGGTGTCGCTGCAGACGCGCAACGCGTTCGCCCAGCAGTCACTCACGGCCGACGACAAGGCCGGCGGGGCGTCGCTGTCGAGGTTCTCCGGGTTCCTCAAGCGGTCCTGGCGGGTCAACGACTGGATCTGGGGCCGGTTGGACGGCGCCACGATGCTGTGCCGCGTGCTGTTCGACCCGCGCCGGTTGCGCAGGATGGACCAGCTCGGCCGGCCGGAAGGCGACCAGCGCACGCCGCAGGAACGCGCGGAAGCCGTCGTCGACAGCGTCCTCGAGACCATGTTCGGGGTCGAGCTGCCCATCCAGGTCGCGAACTGCGCGGAGGAGGCCAAGAAGGAGCTGCAGGGCATCTACGAGGCGGAGCACGAGCTCTCGCCGTCGTCGATGAAGCTCGCCGAACTGGCCGCGTGGGGCCTGCACTGGCGGATCATCTGCGAGGAGCTGCCCCGGCTCAGGGCCGCGATCATCGCCGACCGCGGTGACGGCGCGGACAAGCGGTCACGGGGTGAGCTCTTCCTGGAGGAGCACGCCGATCTGCTGCGGCGGCTGGAGTTCCCGCAGGAGCACACGGTCACGATGGGCATGGCCGCGCTCAACGCGTTCGACCGCGCCGGCATCGGCCGCGAGCCGCTCACCCAGGAGGCCGCGTCGGACCAGATGATCCGCACCGCCGCCACCGCCGCGGCCGTCGCGGTCACCGTCGCCGACTCCGAACGGTCGGGGCTCGCCGCGGTCCGGCCGATCACCCGATCGGTCCGCGGTGCGGCACTGCTGCCGTACTGGACGATCACCGGGCTCACCAGAGGCGGAAACCTCGCCCAGTTCCTGGGGTTGCTCGGCTTGGCGGTCGGTGGCGCGCTGGTCGTGATGGCGTTGTTCGGCCTGTTGCCGACGTGGGCCGCGGGTCCGGGTGCGGCGATCGGCGCGGCCAGCCTGCTCGCCGCGTTCGGATACGCGGCACTGCGAAGCGGCACGATGCTGCACGGACTGGTGCTGCTCTCACCGGTGATCCCGTTGGCGGCCATAGCGATCGACCGATTGCCCGACGACCGTGCGCAGATCACGACAGGCACCGTCACGGTGGCCGGCGTGGCGCTGGTCGTCACGGCACTCCTGATCCTCGGCTCGCTGCCGGCGCCGATCCGCACACCGCTCGCCGTGCTGGCCGACTTCAAGCCGATGCAGATCATCAAGCGCCGCTGGAAGCAGGCAGCGGTCGCGCTGACGGCGGCGGGACTCGTCTGGACGGTCTGGCAGTTCGAGTTGCACACGAGGCCCTGGCTGGTGATCCCGACCTCGGTCCTCTGTGGAGTGTTCGGGATCTACATGGCTTTGTCCGGTGGCAAGTCGCTGCAACGCTGGCGCCGGGCCGAAGGCGTCTGGGGCACCGAACGAGCCGAGCCGCCCGCTGCCGCGACGGCGGGCTGGGCCGTGGTCTACGGCATCGGCTACCTCGCGCTCGCCGACGTTCTGCTGATCATCGGTCCGCCGGGCTGGGGCTGGCAGGCGGTGATCGGCACGGCGCTGGCGTTCGGCCTGACGCTGCTGCTGATCACGTCCTGGTACGTGCCACGGGTGGAGCGCCGCCGGATCCGCCGCCAGCTCGTCAACGAGGCGATCCCGGCGATCTACCCGGACGGCTGCGACGTCCCGGCGATGTTGCGCGAACGGCTGGAGGGCCACGCCTCGCTGTACCGGTTCCTCGTGAAGGGAGAGGGTGAGCACCCCTCGACGCTCACCCTCTCCCACACCGGACTGGTTGTCGCGCAGGCGATCGAGCAGAAGCTCAGGCCGCCAGTGCGATGATCGGCGCGGTGCGGCCCATCGCTCGTGCGTAGAGGCCCTCGAAGCGCTCCAGGGTCGCCGCCAGCGCGTGGTGCGAGATGATCTCGCTGCTGGCGGCGCCCATGCGCGTCCGCATCGGCGTGTCGTGGACCAGCGTGTGCAGGCGCTGGGCCAGCGCGCTGACGTCGCCGGGCTCGAACAGCCAGCCGTTGCGGCCGGGGTGCACGAGGTGCGGCAGCGCCATGGCGTTCGCGGCGATCACCGGCTTGCCCGCGGCCATCGCCTCCATCGTCGCGAGGCTCTGCAGCTCGGCGACACCGGGCATGACGAACAGGTCGGCACGGGCGTAGGCGTCGAGCAGGTCGTCCTCGGACACGAAGCCGTGGAACTTCACGCGGTCGGTGATCTCGAGGTCGCGGGCCAGCAGCTCCCACTCGGCGCGGCAGGTGCCGTCACCGACGATCTCACCGAACGCGCCGGGTACGCGGGCCAGGGCGCGCAGGAACTCGTCGACGCGCTTCTCCTCGTCCAACCGGCCGACGAACAACGCCGTGGGACGGTCGTTGTGCGTCACCGAACGCTGGTAGCGGGCGATGTCGATGCCGCACGACACCGGCACCGCGCGTTCCGGGAAACCGCTCTCGTGCAACAACTGCACGGCGCGCGGCGTCGGCGCGGTGACGACGTCGGCCCTGCCGAACACCCGCGCCAGGTCGCGGTAGGCGAACTTGCGGGCCATGCCCTGCAGGAACGCCGGCACGTGCGCGTGGCTGAACAGGTTCTCCGGCATGAAGTGGTTCGTGGCGAGCGTGGGAATGCCCTGAGCGACGGCGGAGTTCAGGACGAACCGGCCCACCACGAAGTGCGCTTGGACGTGCACCACGTCCGGGTTCAACGACTTGATCAGCTCGTCGGCCTCGCGGGAAGCCTGCCACGGCAGGCAGAACCGGAAGTCCGGGTAGAACGGCAGCCGGTGCGAGCGCAGCCGGTGCACCGTCACCCCGTCGATCTCGGTGGCCTTCGGCGAGTCCGGGGCGATGACGTGGACGTCGTGCCCGCGGGACGCGAGGCCGATGGCGAGGCGCTGGGCGAACCGTGCGGCTCCGTTGACGTCCGGCGGGAACGTGTCGGCGGCGATGACGACGCGCAGCGCGCTGGAGGTGTTCACGGGAAGCTCCGATCGAGTAGAGACACGAGGTTGACGAGCGAGGGCGAACACACCGCTGGCTGCGGCGAGCGCGCAGGCGATCAGCGCGACACCGGTCCACACGGACAGGTGCGCGGCCTCGCCGAGCAGGAAGGCACCGATGCCGACCGCGACCAGCGGATCCACCACGGTCAGGCAGGCGACGGCGAGATGAGGAGGCCCGCCGGCGTAGGCGTGCTGGACCAGCCAGCCACCGACGGCGAGCGAGAGGGCGATGCCGAGCACGGACGCGACGTGGCTCAGTCCGAACCCGCCCTGCTGCACCGACTGCGAGACGGCGCGCATCAGCACGGACACGTACCCGTACGCGACACCACCAGCCGATGCGAACGCCACGGCGCGAGTGCGCGCGTTCGTCGTGAGAGCGGCTACCACCCCAGGCACCGCGATCGCGCCGAGAACCACGAAACCGGCGGTGAGTTCGGCATCCGGCGCGACCTGAGTGGCGGTCGCACTGCCAGAGGCGAGGAACACGAACGCACCGACGCCGAGGGTTGTGATCAGGATCGCCGGCAACTCGCGGAAACGGCGGTCCATCAGTGCGGTCATCCCGATCGCGAGCACGCCGATCGGCTGGACGACCGTGAGCGGCGCCATGCCGAGCGCGGCCGCGTGCACCCCGGCACCGGCGATGAGCAGGGCCAGGCCGCCGAGCCAGCGCGGCTGCCGCAGGACGCTGACCCGTGCCCCGGTCTCGGCGACCGCGTCGTGCTGCAGGCGGGCCGCGAGCGCGAAGCTCACGGCGCCCAGCACGGCGAGCGTGATGGCGAGCAGAGTCATGTCGTGCGCCTAACCTGTAGGGCCGCGATGGCGAAGAGAAGTCCGTAAAGGGCCACGAACAAAACGCGTTCGGTCAGGCCGCGCGCCTCGAATCCGGCGAACGAAACGTGACTGACCATAAAAGCCGCACTCGAGACACTCGCCGTTAATGCGATACCGAGCAGAGCCGGAAATTTCCTGGCGATGAGCACACCCGCGGCGGGCAACGCCACGAACATCACCGCGCCGGCGTACCGGTGGATGTAGCCCGACATGGATGTCGGCGCCCCCGTCGGGTCGGTCGGGAAGATCGTCGACACGGTCAGCCCTGCCGCCCAGATGCCGATCAGCCACTGCGCTGACCTGCCTACACCTCTCAGGTTGACAGCGAGCAACATCGAAACGGCGGCGAGGCTAAGTGACGTCGCCGCGAGCCAGCCGGTGCCGTTGTCCACGAACACGTAGTCGCTGATCACGTCGGTGATCGGGTTCAGCTGCCCTGCCGACACGACATGCAGGTAGAAAATCGGAACCAGTGAGAACACCAGTCCCCCGACCACCAGTCCCCGTCTGTTAGCCCCCGTCTTGAGCACGTCAAAAGTCTCTTGTGATCTCGTTGATCAACCAATGGGGAACTCCCCCGAGCAAACCCTGAGGTGTCCCTGAGGTCCCGGGGTAGGGCCAGCCCCACCTTTTTCAGCCGTCCTTCAGAAAACGGCGTCGAGCCCTGCCTTCTGGCGGATTGCCGCGACCGCCTAGGCTGACCGTCCGTGAGCCCGAATCCCCAGCCTGCGGTGGAAGTGTCGGGGCTGGTCAAGCGGTACGGCTCGAAGACCGCCGTCGACGGCCTCGACCTCGTTCAGCTTCCCGGCACCGTGCTCGCCCTGCTCGGGCCCAACGGCGCGGGCAAGACGACGACCGTCGAGATCTGCGAGGGCTTCCGCTCGGCCGACGACGGCACGGTGCGCGTGCTCGGCCTCGCGCCGGGAGCCGAAGCTCTGCGGCCCCGCATCGGCGTGATGCCGCAGGGCGGTGGCGGATATCCCGGCATCCGCGCGCTGGAGATGCTGAACCTCGTGGCGGCGTGCGCCGCGCACCCGTTGGATCCGAAGTGGCTGATCGAAGTCCTCGGACTGTCCGGTGTCGTGCGGACTCCGTACAAGCGGCTTTCCGGCGGCCAGCAGCAGCGGCTCTCGTTGGCCTGCGCGTTGATCGGCCGGCCAGAACTCGTGTTCCTGGACGAGCCGACCGCGGGCATGGACCCGCAGGCGCGGCATCTGGTGTGGGACCTCGTGAGTGCTCTTCGCGAGGACGGTGTGACTGTGCTGCTGACGACGCACCTCATGGACGAGGCCGAGGCGTTGGCCGACAACGTCGTGATCATCGACCAGGGCCGGGTCGTCGCGCAGGGCTCGCCCGCCGAGCTGACCGCGAACCGCGCGGACGACCAGCAGCTGCGGTTCCGCGCCCGGCCGGGGCTCGACACGTCGCTGCTGTCCGCCGCACTGCCCGAGGGGCTGAAGGTGCGCGAGGCGACGCGGGGCGCCTACGTCGTGGAGGGTCTGATCGACCCGCAGGTCGTCTCGACCGTCACGTCGTGGTGCGCGCAGCAGGGTGTGCTGGCCGAGGAGCTGACCGTGGCCAAGCGCAGCCTCGAAGACGTTTTCCTGGAGCTGACCGGCAGGGAGCTGCGTTCGTGACCACCTTCGCTCCCGGCACGTTCAAGCCGGCGCCCGGCCGCGGCTCTCTGCCTCGGATGCTCTTCGTGCACGCCCGCACCGAGGCGATGCTGACGTTGCGCAACGGCGAGCAGATCCTGCTGACGGTGATCATCCCGTTGGCGTTGCTGGTCGCTCTCAGCTTGATGTCGGTGATCCCGATGCCGGAGCCTCGCGTGGGTTCCGCTGCCGCGCGGATCTTCGCGCTGGCGATCATCTCTTCCGCGTTCACCGGGCAGGCGATCGCTCTCGGGTTCGACCGGCGTTATGGCGTGCTGAAGCGGCTTTCGGCCTCCGCGCTGCCCCGTTGGTTGCTCGTGGCCGGACGGGTCTGCGGCGCGCTGGTCGTGGTCGCGATCCAGATCGCTCTGCTGGCGGTCACGGCGTTGATCCTGGGCTGGCGCTTTCCGCTCTCGGGTCTGCCGTGGGTCGTGCTGCTGATCGTCCTGGGCACTCTGACGTTCGGCGCGCTCGGCGTGCTGCTGGGTGGTGCGTTGCGCGCGGAGATCGTGCTGGCGCTGGCGAACATCATCTGGTTCGTGCTGCTGATGGTCGGTGGCGTGGCTTTGAGTGTCCCGGTCGGGTTCGTGCACCTGTTGCCGTCGGCTGCTCTCGCGCAGGCGCTGGAAACTTCTGTGGTCCACGGCACTGCTCCTGGTGTGGGCCCCGTCGCAGTGCTCGTGGCCTGGGGCGTTGTGGCCGGGGCACTGGCCACCCGGACGACTCGTCTCACCTGACCGGGCATACCATCGTTCGCGTGTCCCGATTGACCGCTTTCATCGTTCCGTTGCAACGCGCCCTCGCGATTGCCGCCATCATCGCGCAGGGCGGTATCGCGGTCACCGGGTCGATCGTGCGCGTCACCGGCTCCGGGCTCGGCTGCCCGACGTGGCCGGAGTGCGTCGAGGGCAGCATCGTGCCGGTCGAGCACCCGGACGTCGCCGCGCTGCACCAGTGGGTCGAGTTCGGCAACCGGACGCTGTTCGGCGTCATCGGCATCATCACCGGCCTGTGCCTCGTCGCCGCCTGGCTCAACAAGCCACGCCGGCGCAGGGTCATCACGCTCGCGGCCATCCAGGTCGGCGGTGTGCTCGCGCAGGCCGTGATCGGTGGCGCGACCGTCCGCCTCGGACTGGTGTGGTGGAGCGTCTCCGTCCACTTCATGGTCTCGATGGTGCTGGTGTGGTTCGCCGTGCTGCTGCTTCGCTCGCTCAGCGAAGGCGACGGACCGGCGCGCTGGCTCGTCCCGGCCGGAGCGCGCGGGCTTCAGGTCGTCATGGCGGTCGTGATGTACCTGCTGCTGATCGCGGGCACGTTCGTCACCGCGGCCGGCCCGCACGCGGGCGACTCGAAGACGCCGCGGCTCGCGGTGCCGGTGCCGACGCTCGCGCAGATCCACGCGGACCTGCTGTTCCTGTTCCTCGGCATGCTCATCGCGATGGGCTTCTTCGTCCGCAACCGCCAGTACTGGACGCTGATCGGCGTGGTGGTCGCGCAGGGCGCGCTCGGCGTGGTCCAGTACTGGACCGGGGTGCCCGAGGTGCTCGTGTCGCTGCACGTTCTCGGCGCTGGTGCGGTCGTCGTGGCCACCGCGTCGCTGTGGACGTCCAGCCGCGAGCGCACGCACGAGGTTGAACTGCCCGCTGAGGATCAGGCGCTCAGCAAGGCCTGAGCGTCCTCCTGGGAGTTGTGCCCGGCCCAGTTGGCGGGCGTCGCCTCGAAGTTCACGTCCTGGATGGTCCGGTCCGCCCCCGCGTCGAGCAGCATCCGGATGATCGCCAGGTGCCCGCGCTCGGCCGCGAGGTGCAACGCCGTCACGCCCTCGCCGTGCATCGGGCCGCCAAAACCTGTGCGCTGGTTGGGATTCGCGCCCAGGTCCAACAGCGCCCGAGTCGCGTTCTCCAGCCCGCACCACGCCGCCCACGCCAGCGCCGTGCCCCGGTAGACGTCCGCGTCGATCCTGGCGCCCCGCTTGAGCAGGTCACCGAACACCTCGACGCGGTCGTTCCGCGCGGCCCACGACAGCGCCTCGTCGAGCACTTCCTGCGGGTCGTTCGTCGGCCACCAGCGCGGGAAACCGCTGTGCGGGCGGTAATAGCCGCGCCCGGCCTCCGGTTCGGTCGCCAGGTCCAGGTTGCCGAGGCCGGCCGCGACGCGCAGGTTCGGCGGATTGACCCCGAGCAGTTCCGCGACTTCCCTGTTGCCCCAGAACAACGCGACGGTGAGCGGGGTGCCGCCCTCGCCACGCGCCTCCAGGTCCGTACGAGCGCCGCGGTCGAGCAGCAACCGGGCCAACGAGGGGAGGTTCGCGTAGGCCGCCTGGTGCAACGCGGTCCAGCCGTGCACGTTCTGGTGGTTGATGTCCGCGCCGTCGTCGAGCAGCACCTTGACCAGCCGCTCGTCGCACTTGGCCGCGGACAGCCCGAGCAGGTCGTTCCCGTTGGTACCACTGGCTTTCACGAGCCACGGGTCGCGCGTGATGATCGCCTTCAGCTCATCGGGGTGTTGCAGCTCGATGGCCTGGTGGGCGCGGGCGAACGGGCGCGGCTTGCGGATGTTGGCCTTGAGCGCCTTCCAGTCCTGACAACCGTGGGCCTGGGCGAGCACGATGTGCGCCCCCTCGTCCGTCAGCGGCACATCGCCGAAGACTTCCAACGCACCGGGCACGCCGTCCCACGCGGAGGCGAGCAGACCGCGCGCCCGCTCCTCGTAGTACTCGACGTCATCGCGGTAGGGGTGCCACATGCACCCACGCTACTTGGGCGACGCGGGCCTGCGCTCCCACAAAGCGGGTAGTTCCGCTGAGAGCCAACCGTAGAGGTGGTCGACGGTCCGCAGCCGCATCGCGCGTTCCGGATCGCCGCTGAGCAGCCGCATGCCGTCGTCGGTCAGCGTCTGGACGCTGGCGATCGCGTTGAGCTTGCGCTGGATGAAGTCGGTCCAGGCCTTCTCGTTGATCCGGTACTCGGCCGCCTGCCGGCCGCGCCGCGTCCTCTTGGTCACCAGGCCGACGTTGACCAGGTACTTCAGGTTCGTGCTGATCGAGCCGCTGCTGGCCTCGAGCTCCTGCGACAACTCGGCGGCGGTGCGCTCGACCGGCTGGCAGACCAGCAGGTAGCCGAGGATGCGGCCGCCGATCAGCGGGATGCCCTCCTCGGCGAAGTGGGCCGCGAACCGCTCGATCCAGGCGGACAGCCGGGTCTCTCGTCCGACGCTCACAGGTGATCCCCTTCGGTCAACACTGAAACGATCGTAGCGATCTTGTCAACCGTTGTGCAACCAACTGGTTGCAACTGAACTCGCAACGTGCAACCATTGGTTGCATGAAAACGACCGCATTGCGCAGTGCCTACGAGCAGTTCCTCGACGCGGCGGCAGCCCCCGACCGAGGCGTTGCGGCCGACGGAGGCTGGAACGCCGACCAGGTGCTCGCCCACGTGCTCAGCGTCGACGCGGCGACCGCGGCAGTCGCGCTCGGCGTCGTCTCCGGCGCACGCCCCACGTTCGACAACCGGATCTGCCTCGACAGCTGGAACCTGGACCGGATCATCGCCGAGCACTCCGGCCGGGCTGACCTGATCGCCCACGTCCGCAGCCAGGCGGCCGTGTTCTGCGACCTCGCCGACCAGCTCAGCGAGCAGACCGCGGCAGTGCTGGTGCCGACGTTCCTGATGTCCGGCGACCAGCTTCTGGTGGACCAGCCGCTGCCGCTCGCCGACCTGATCAACGGGCTCGCCGGGAACCACCTTCCGGTGCACACCCAGCAGATCGCCGCTCTCAGTCGAGTGCGCACGGCCTAGCTGCGTGGCCCGGAGTCAGCGGCGACGGGCGACGGGCGCAGAGCCGCCGCGACCAGCAGCCCGAACGCCAGCACGCCGATCGGCAGCAGCAAGGAGATCTTGACCGCGTCCGTCAGCCCGTTCTGGATGACGTGAGCGACGAGATGCCGCGCCTGGTCGGCGATCTCCGGTGGCAGGTCCGCCGGGAGCGCGGGAGTGGCGCCGCCCGCCGCGTCGGCAAAGGCGCTGACGAGTCGTGGGCGGAACTCGGCGGGCAACGCGAGGGCGGCCTCGTTCGCCCTGCGGACCGTCGACGCGCTGATCTGCATCTGCAGCAGCACGCCGACCGCCGCGCTGCCGAGCACCCCACCGACCTGCCTGGCGGTGTTGAAGATGCCCGACGCACTGCCGACCAGCGTGCGGTCGACCGAGCTGATGGTCACGTTGCTCAACGGGGAGAAGACGAACCCGACGCCGAGACCGCACAGCAACAGCCCGGGGATCAGCATCGCCGGCGCGCTCGCCGGTGTGATCACCAGCGCGATGACGCCGAGGCCCGCGGACAGCGCGAACATCCCGAACATCACCAGGTACTTGGGGTTCATCCGGTCTGACATCCGGCCGACGAACGGCGCGGCGGTACCGGACAGCAGCGCCATCGGCGCGATGAGCAGACCGGCAGCGGTCGGGGACAGTCCGAGCACCGATTGGATGTAGATGACCAGCAGGAACGGCATGCTGGTCATCACGAACCCGATGACCACCGCGGACGAGGCGCCCGCGGAGAACGTGCGGTTGCTGAAGATCCGCAAGGGAAGCAGCGGCGCGCGGCGGTTCACTCGTTGCCACCACACGAAGCAACCCAGCAGCAACACACCTGTGGCGATGATGTCGAAGATCCCGATGCCCGCGCCGACAGTGCCCCAGTCGTACTTCTGTCCATTTTGGACACCAAACACCAGGCAGAACATGCCGGCGCCGGAGAGCAGCATGCCGGGAACATCGAACCGGCGAGCGTTGCGCGGTTGCCAGTCCGGGACGAGGAGAACGGCCAGCACCAGCGCGACCAGTCCGATCGGCACGTTCACGAAGAAGATCCATTCCCAGCCGAGCCGGTCGACGAGCACGCCGCCGAGCACCGGACCGGTGATCATCGCGGCGCCCGCGACACTGCCCCAGGCGCCCACCGCCGGGCCGCGTTCAGCCGGCGGGAAGAGATGCGTGATGAACGCCGTCGTCTGCGGTGTCATCAGCGCGGCGCCGAGACCCTGCACCGCACGGGCGGCGATCAGCATCTCCACGTCGCCGGACAGCCCGCACCACAGCGACGCCCCGGTGAACACCACGAGCCCGGCGACGAAGACGCGTTTCGGCCCGACCCGGTCGCCCAGCCTGCTGGCGGACAGCATCGGGATGGCATAGGCGAGCAGGAACACGCTGGTCACCCAGATCACCGCGTTCAGGTCGGCGCCAAGATCCCGCACCATCGACGGCACCGCGATGTTCACGACGGACATGTCCAGCATGACCATGAAGAAGCCAAGGCACAGCGGTAGGAGCGCGGACCACGAACCAGCTCGTGTCGTCATCGGACTTCCTGTTCACGTCGGCTGGAGACACCGGCGAACCCCGGCCGGGCGACGGGTGACGCGCGGACCACGTCACCGATCGCCCGGACGGGGCTCAGCCCGGACTTCGGATCACGCCGCCATCGGCGGCACGGGTGTCCGGCGGTCGTCCCGCACTGCCGGACGGCCGATGCCCTGATAGGACAGGCCCGCGCGGCGCAGGACGAGCCGGTCGAGGTGGTTCCGGGTGTCGATGACGGCTCGGCCACCGACCCGGTCGGCGATCCGCGGCCAGTCGAGGGCGCGAAACTCCGGCCACTCCGTCAGCAGGACGATCGCCTCCGCACCCTGCGCCGCGTGATAGGCGGTTCCGGCGATCCGCACCCGGTCCGTGAGCCCCGCCACCGCGCTGTGGACGCAGGGGTCGTAGCCGACGAGCTCCGCGCCTTCGTCCGCCAGCAGCCCGGCGATCGCCAGCGCGGGCGAGTCCCGCAGGTCGTCCGTCCCCGCCTTGAACGTCAATCCGAACAGCGCGATCCTGGCGCCCGCCAGGTCACCGCCGACCGCCTTGCGCACCTTGTCCACCACCAGCGCCTGATGCCTGTGGTTGGCCTCGATGGCGGCCCGCAGCACCAGGAACTCGCTGCCGACGGACTCCGCGGTCCGCTGCAGCGCGACGGAGTCCTTCGGGAAGCAGGAACCGCCCCAGCCCGGTCCGGGCCGCAGGAACGCGCTCCCGATCCGGGCGTCGTAGCCCATGCCCCTGGTCACGTCGTCGATGTCCGCGTCGAGGTACTCGCACAGCTCGGCGATCGTGTTCACGAACGACAAACGGGTCGCCAGGTAGCAGTTCGACGCGTACTTGATCATCTCGGAGCTCGCGGAGTCGGTCACCAGAACGGGCGCGGCGACCTTCGCGTACAGCTTGGCGACCCGCTCGGCACCGATCCGATCGTGATCGGCCGAGCCGACCACGATCCGGTCTGGGTTCAGGAAGTCGTAGATGGCGGAGCCCTCACGCAGGAACTCCGGGTTGGACACGACCGACACGTCCTCACGATCGAGCAGGCCGGCGACACGGACCGCCGTACCGACCGGAACCGTCGACTTGTTGACCACGACGCACTTCGGCGGCAGCACGTCCCGCAGCTCGGCCACGACGGACTCCAGCGCCTTGAGGTCTGCCGCTCCACTGGCGCTCATCGGCGTCGGCACGCACAGAAACACGATGTCCGCCTCGGCGGCCGCGGCGCTCGCGCCGAGAGTGAACTCCAGCCGGCCGGACTCCAGTCCTTCCCTGAGCAACTCGGTCAGACCCGGCTCTTGGATGGTCGCCCTGCCGCGCCCCAGCGCGGCCACCTTCCGCGGGTCGACATCCGCGCAGGCGACACGATGACCCAGTGAGGCGAGGCACACGGCGGTGGTCAATCCGACATAGCCCGCGCCGACCACGGCGACTTTGGAAGCGCGCATTGCAACAATCCCCCTGCTCTGGTGTGGATCGACGCCGCTGGGCAACATCGTCTTCGCGGCCCAGCGGCGCCGATCCCGTGTGAATTCGTCAGCTCACTCCGGCAAAATCGTGCGCGACGCCGCTGTCGCTGCTTTCACTCTCGAAACTTCGCCCAGGTCACGCACCGTGGGGCAACGCCCGAATTCCCTCGTACGGCGTTTCCTTGCCCAGGTAGTCCACCGTCTCGAACAGGCCGACCGCGGCCATGGGGTACCGCGCACCGGCTTCCGCGACGAAGATGCACGGGTGAATGCGCTTCCGTTCCGAGGCGGCCGCTTCACCCTTCCCGCGGATGTGCTTGTGGGTGTGGATCAGGATCGGCATGAAACCGCCGCCGAGGAACGAGCCCTCCTGCAGGATCGCCCCGCCGACGCAGTCGATGACGATTCCCTTGCCGAGGATGGCATCGCGCCCCTGGTAGTAGTAGGACGGCTCCGAGAGCGTGCCGTGCTCGACGTGGAAAACGCCGGCGGCGAGGCCGATGATCGAGCGGCCGCCGGTCCGCAGCACGGATCGGTAGAAATCGACCAGGATCGGCCGCACGGTCGCGTCCGGGAGTTTGAACTCCCCGCACATCAGCACGATTCGCATCAGTTCCGCGAGCGTGAGGCTGGTGCCGTTCTCGCCGGGGAACTCCTGGTCCCACGGCACCAGGTAGTCCGACGGCGAAGCCATGGTCGTGCCGACATCGGAGATGATCAGCCGCTCCGCCTCCGTCCGCGGAGCCACCACCTCGTCGATCCCGAGAATCCGGCGGGCGAGCAGGTACCGGCTCTCCAGCGTCTTCGCCCGGCTGGCCGAAATGATCAGGTTGAGCCTTCCGGTGACCGTGTCCGGAATGTCGAACAGGTGGTCGATGCCATCCGTCGGGACAGCGATCTTCGCTTCCCTGGTGCGGGCGAGCATCGGCTCGAACGAGTCGACGACCTCCGTGAGGGCATCGGTGAACTTGCCGGCGCCGAAAGCAGCGAGCTTCTCCGCGGCCAGCGCCCGGTAGTCGAAGGGAACACCGGTGGAGGTGGTCAGCACGACGTCGGCGAGCAGGGCGCGGTACCCGTCGTCGTCGAGGGACTCCTCGGCGAGTTCCAGCGACAGGTACGGGGACCTGGCGCCGCGCCCGTGAATCCAGCTCGCGGCGAACGGGGCCTCGAATCGGCAGGCTTGTGCGAACAACGCCGCCGCTGTCTCGTCTGTCTTGATCTGGCTCGCGATCTGCGTCACTGCCAGGTCCCGGTCGACGACCTCGGCCTGCATGTCGGGGGCCGGTCGCAAAATGGTGGAAAAGTCCTGAACGGTCTGAGTCATGCTTCACTCCCAAGTTGTGCGAGCTTCTCGTCATTTCCCCGAAGATCGACGTACTGGTCCGCTCCCGTCAGCGGAGGAAAGCTTCCGGTGCCGACGGCCCATCCCAGTGCCGCCAGGAACCGGTGCTCGGACGGCCGTATCACGGCATGCCCCTCCTCGGCCCGGTGCAACAGGTCCAACTGCGTCAGGAGCGCCTCCTTGAAATGATTACCGAACACCAGCAAATGGGGCTTCGGTGCCGCGTCCCGCCCATCGTGGACGTAGACGACGTGCGTGTTCTTGTAGTCGTCTTCCGAACCGAAGAACGGTTCGAAGACCAGCGTGACGTGCTTTCCGGAGTCGAGTTCCACGTCGGCGAATCGATACCGGAGATCGACTCCGTAGGGCACGGCCGAGGGCTCGATGTAGTTCTTGAACACATCCGCGGAGAAGGCGAACCCGGCCAGGTCGGCGAAGGCGATGGCACCCGTGGACGACGTGTAGAGCTCAATCTCCGGCAAATCCGCCGCCGAGGTCCGCACGCGCATTTCCGCAGTGACGGACGCCGGTACGGTGTACAGATAGCTCTGGTACGCGTCGGCCGAAAGAACCGCCCGCAGAATGCTCAACATGTGGAAGCCCTCGTAACCGGCCTCGCCGTACTGCGTGTCGACGAACCTGCCGTGGGCGACGTCGAAGTCCCGGTTCTTGGTGAACTCGATGGTGATCTTCCTGATCGGATCGAACTCACTGTGCTCTCGCACGGTCTCCGCGAAGCGCCGCACGGACGCGCTGTACGAGTACACGTCGTTGACGAGGATCCGGGCACGGGGATGCTGCCGGACCGTCCGCACGAGTTCGGTGAGCTCAGCCGGATAGCAGGCCGGTTTCTCGAGCAGGATGCGGGCGTCCGGCTGGCGCCGCAGGATGTCGCAGACCACGGAGAGATGGGTGGCCGTCGGCGTGGCGACCACCCAGGCGTCCACACTCGACGGTTCGGGCACCCGCGCCACGTGGTCCCAGTCCGCGCCGCTGCTGGGGTCGACGGTGCTGACGAGGTGACCCGCCTGCCGGAAAGCGGCAGCGTGGTGGGACCCGATCTTGCCGGCCCCGACGACCACAATCGTCATTTCATCCAGCGATGTTGCCCGCACCATTTGTTCCCCCTGTTCGAATGGCGTGTTCGGCGGCTGCCGTGCCTGCCGCGCGACCCAGCACGGCGCCCGCCATCAGACCTGTTCCGCCTGGGTATCCGTGGTGGTAAAGACCGCCGACGATCACGCCGGCGGCATACAGTCCGCTGATCGGTTCGCCTCCACCGCGCACTTCGGCCCCGGTGGTCACGGACAGGCCTCCGTAAGTGAACGTCAGACCGCTGACCACCGGAACGAACAAGAACGGAGGCGTGTCGAGGCGCTTGGGCGTACGCGTGGTTTCGCCTCGTTCGCCGGGGATTGAGTCATTGCCGTCACTGTTCAGCCGCTGCACTTCGGCGACGAGGTTCTCCGCGTCGATGCCAAGTCTCCGGGCGCCTTCCTCGATCGAATGGGCGATCACGGCGTCCGGGTCGCCGAGATAACCGTCCGGAAGCACGCCGGATTCGACGACCTTGTGGTCGAAGACCTGGAAGGCGATCCTGCCTGGCTGGTTCATGATCTGCTGCCCCAGCGTCACGTAGCTGAGATTGCTGTATTCGCCGGACTCGTCGAAGAAACGGCGCCCTTCCCGGTTCACCACGACACCCCACGGGAAGGCATAACGCGCCAGGCCGTGGGATTTGTGCATCTGCCCCGGCAGCATGTAGTCGGGCAGCGTCATTCCCTGGGGCGTGGCGTGACACTCCGCCCAGCTGCCCGCGGTGTCGGCGCCGAACTCGATGGCCGCCGCCAGCGGGCCGCCGTCGTTGAACGGCACTCCGCGCAACTTGACGTCGCGCCACTGTTCGCCGAGGTGGCGCACGCGCATCCGGGAGTTCGCCTCGAAGCCGGCCGACGCCAGCACGAGTGCGTCGGCGAAGAGAGGAAAGGCCGTCCCCGGTCCCCTGAGCAGAAAGCGACCGTCCGCCGTCCTGCCGAACCCCGTGACCGTGCTGTCGTAGAGGACAGTCCCGCCCAGGCGTTCGAACTCGGTGAAGTTGCGGTGCTGCATGCTCTCGCCGCCACCGTCGAGCACGACGGGCACATCGCCGGGGAGAGGCTTCGGCCTCGGTGCCCAACGCTGACCGAAGTCGCGCATCCACGCGATCGTGCCGTTGGATCGGCGGATGATCGACTCGATGAGCGCGACGTCCACCTGGTCTCCGGAGATCCGCAGCCAGTCCTCCAGATATTGCTCATCGGTGTATTCCGATCGGCCGGCCAGGATCTCGTCCACCCGCCCCCTGTCCGATTCCCGGAGCAAACCGGCCATGAACTCCCTTCCCCGCCAGGAGAAACGCATGGTCTTGGTCAATGAACTGTTCCCGCCTCGAAGTTCCTTCGGGGCGGCCTCCAGAACTGCGACCGAGGTAGCACCGGCCTGCATTGCGGCAATACCCGCACACAGACCCGCGTTACCCGCTCCGACAACTATTACCTGCCACTCGTCCAAGCCACGTTGCCCGTTGTGCATAAAGACGCTCCTGCAGTCCGATTTTCGGCACTTCGATCGAGACGAAATTTTCATCCCGTCATCGGCACGACGAATTACGGCGTGCCATCGCCCGAGTTGATCAAGCCGAGGCGGCCGTCAGGATGACGCCGGCGAACTCTTCTCCAGGCTTGGTCGCGCTACGGCCTCATTTCGTATGCGCTACCTTCTTATTTCACGTCCGAGAGTGTCCCCGCCGCATTCGACCCTGAGTGATCGGCGTGTGGAACCGGCAATGGCAAGCCTGGCCGGGCGAACAAGCCGGAAACAAGCCCTCGTGCCGTTCGGCCTGGATCGAAACAGGTCGGTCAGCGTTCGAACCGTGTTCGAACCGTGCTCGAACAGCGTCCGAACAGCGCATTGCAGTGCTACCTTTCGGCCGCATTGTCGGGTAAACCCTATCCAACCCGTATAGAATCCGGATCAATCCAGAAAAAATCCAGATTCGGGATCAATCATGGGAGGGCAATCCAGGATCATGATCACTCAGGGGGGCTATTCAGACTCATGACCAGCCGCGAAGGAGGCGACACAGAGGGGTCGCCGAGGGAGGTCCTTCCGCCGGATCCGGCCACCAGTCTGGCCGAGTTCACACCGGCGCTTCGTCTGCTCCGGACCTGGGCCGGGCTGACCTATCGGCAGTTGGAGGCAAGAGCCAGAGACCAGGGGAAAACGCTACCGTCCAGCACGATCGCGACCACCCTCGGACGCAACACGTTGCCGCGCGAGTCGTTCGTCGACACGTACACGAGAGCCTGCGGGCTGGATGACGAGCAGGTCCAGCGGTGGCTCGACGCCAGAGCGCGCATCGCCATGGGGAACGAGCCGCCGATCGACGAGGCAATCGTCGCCAGGCGAATCGACATCGACGCGGAGGCGATCGCCGCCCCGGCCCGAAAACGCGCGTCCTGGCACTGGCGTGCACCGTTGATCGTGATCATGGTCGTGGGCATCGGCCTCGTCGCGGCACTGGGGCTGCGGGCGTTGCCGTTCGGCACATCCACACAGACCCCGTCGAGCACACGGGCCAGTCCGTCGTTCAGCGTGATCACGGTTCCCGGACTGGAGATTTCCGAGGTCGGGACCTGGGCGGAGATCCACCCCGCCCGGACACCCCAGCTCTGCCTGGGCGAGGGCCAGGACCGGACCCGTCAATACACCAGAGCCATCGCCGCCCAGCAGCCCTGCGGGCAGGCCGCCTCGCCCCGCATTTTCGTCGACCCCGTCGGGAACGACGACGCTGTGCAGATCCAGTGGCACCACCCGGAGACCGGGGTCGGCTGCCTCACCATCCTGAACGAAGGAACTGGGCAGGACCTGCTCGTACCCCGTGAAGACTGCGACGACGACAACTCGGATCAGATGTTCACGCTAGAACCGGTCAGCTCGCCGGATCCCAAGAAGAAGCACATCCGCATCCGCCCGAGCAACACGGACAACAGGTGCCTCGGCCTTCGTGATCAGGACACGATCGCGGGCACCGAGATAGTTCAGGAACGGTGCTCCGGCGCACCGGATCAGGAGTTCACCATCAACTACGTCCCGCCCCCGTGATCTCTTCCACCGAGGCGACCAGGAGACCGTGACGACCGTTCGACGGGTGCGAGCAACGTGGCTCGGGCCCGTCGAGGTCCATCTCTGGTTCAGCCGGCGCGCTCAGCGGCGGACGCGGTCGGTCGCGCAGCCGACGAGGATCATCCCCGTCGTCACCGCGAGCAGGTGGTCACCGCTGAGTGCGCACATGCACACCAGCCCGAACCACAGGAGCAGCCTCATGCCTTCAAGGTAGGGGCCCTGTGATCTGGAGCACACTTCATTTAACGAAGGCTTGAGGCGGTTTTATGGATTCCAGGTCAGCGCGACTCGGAATCAGCAGACCGGCGCGAGCGGCGTCGTCTCGTCCGGGCCGGGACGACGGCGCCACCGGTCCAGCTTCGCGTGCTCGGTCAGCGAGATCAGCGTCTCACGCACCGAGAGCCGCACCCGCGGATCGCAGTTCACCACGGGAACCGCGGGGTCGATGCCCATCCCGCGGATGATCGCCTTCACGTCCGACCGGACCGACGCGTGCACGTTGTTCAACGCCAGCACGTACGGGATGTGGTGGTCCTCGAAGTACCGCATCGCGTCGACGGAGTCCGCCGGCCGCATCACGTCGAACAGGACGACCGCACCGACGGCGCCGCGCACCACGTCGTTCCAGCCCGCGCGCGGGTCCTGCCACTGCGGCGCCACGAACAGGTGCAGGGCGAGACCGGGATCGAGCCACACCCGGCCGAACTGGATGCGCACCAGCTCGGTGACCAGCCCGGCGCGCTCCGGCGGGAGCGCGGTCATCGTGAGGAGATCATTCTCCACGATGGACCTGATGAAGGTGCTCTTGCCGACGCCGAAGCCACCGGCGACGACGACCTTGGCCGAAGTCAGCTCCCGTCCAGGCGGCCCAGGGGGCCCGAAGTCGGGAAATCTAGAGCCGACGTAGTCCACTCAGCACTCTCTCCATCAACCCGAGGTCCGGCGTCACACCGCCTGCGGAAGCGGTCTGGTGCACGTCCACCAGACCTCGTTCCGCCATGTCACCGAGCAGCACCTTCGCGACTCCCAGCGGGAGGCGCATCAGTGCGGCCACCTCCGCGACGGATCGCGGTGCGCGGCACAGCTCGACAACGTGTTGGTGCTCAGCCTGCAAGATACCTGCCGACTGCCGAGTCTGATCATTGGCGGAGACAAGTGTCTCGATCTCGAGGTTGATGTTCGACCGTGTGCGCCCGCCCGTCCAGGCATATGCACGCACGATCGAGGCGTCCGGAAGCTCCGGGACGGAGCTCTCGAACACCGGTGGTTCTTCTTGCGGTACCTGCGGTACCGGCGTCACCACGGGAGTTGCTTCCCGCGCGGGCACGTCCGGCGCAGTGCGCGATCGCCTGCGACCCGAGTCCAGGGTGAACCCGTTCATCAGGTCGGCGAACGTCTGCTCTGCGGGCGTTTCCGCCCGCCTGCGTCGTCGGTGCGCGTCAGCGGCCGAACTCATGATCACCTCACGCTGTGCAGCTGCGCTCGCAGTTCGGGGGTGAGGATCTGGCCCACCTGGTCGACGACCACGGTCATCTCGTAGGCGACTTGACCGACGTCGCTGTCGGGGGCGGCGAGAACCGCCAGACAAGACCCGTCTCGAATGGACATGAGGAGCATGATCCCGTAGTCCATCTCGATCACGGTGCGCAACACTCCGCCACCTTCGAAGCATCGTGACGCGCTCATCGTGAGCGCCGCGACACCCGACGCGATGGCGGCCAGTTGCTCCGCACGATCCGGCGGCAGACCGGAGGACTTGGTGAGCAGGAGCCCGTCCACCGAGATGACGATCGCGTGCGCAACGCCGGGCACGCGATCGGTGAAGTTCGTGATGAGCCAGCCGAACTGGTCCACTTGACGCGACTGAGGCGTGCTCATGCCTTTTCCCCGTTCCCCAGGCCGTTCTTCCCCTGGCCGTTTCCGTTCCCGTTGCTGCCAAGAGGCATCTGGCGGATGCCTGTTTGGTAGCTGGCGAGGAAGCCTCGTGCTCGCTCCGGATCGCGCTTCGGCCCAGGGGCCGGGCGCGTGCCGTTCTCGGGACGTTCCGCGAGGTCGGGGAGCAGATTCTTACGCGGCGCCCGTTTCGGCAACCCGGCACCTGTCTCGCCGGCGTCCGTCGCGGGGTCGCCCGGCTGTTCCCAGACCGTGCCCGCCGCCTTCTTGCCGAACCAGGTGGCGGCTACCGAGGGTGACGGTCCAGGCCGGGACGCCGGCGGCGAATGGTCACCGTTGACCGGTTCGCCAGAAGTGTTCTCAGCGGTGTCCGCCGCGACGCCGCTGCCGGAAAACCAGGAAGAAGTCGTCTCGACCGGGGTGGGTTGCGTCTCATTTGGCGACCCGTTGGGGCGTGGCTGCCGCTGGAGCGGCTTCGGCTCCTCGATCGCGGCGCCGCGGAACGAGGTCCACTCGGCCGACTCGCGCTGGTGCTCGATGGCGGGCGCGGGCACCGGCGGCGGAGCCAGGTTCGGGGTCTTGACGACGACGTGCGGCTGCTTCGCGGAGAGCGCCGGCTTCGGCTGGGGCAGCGCGGCGTGCCGCGGCTGAGCGGGCGCGTCCGGCTCCGCGTGCGACCGGACTAGTTCCGACGGCACGAGGACGAACGCCCGCAGGCCCTCCCGGCCCTCTCCAGCCCCGCGCAGCCGGACGGTGATGCCGTGGCGGGCCGCGAGACGACCGACGACGAACAGACCCATCTGACGCGAAACCGGCACATCATCTTCTGCACCAGAGGAAAGCCGCTCGTTCGCCTCGGTGAGCTCGGCGGGACCCATGCCGATGCCCTGGTCGGCGACCTCGAGGAGCACCGAGCCCTGCTGGTCCACTCGCGAACCGATCATGACCTGGGTGGTGGGCGCGGAGAACGCGGTGGCGTTGTCCAGCAGCTCCGCGACGAGGCGCACGAGGTCGCTGGCCGCGTAACCGACGATCTCCACCGACGGCGTCGACTTCACCACGACTCGCTGGTAGTGCTCGATCTCCGAGGCCGCGGCGCGCAGCACGTCGGCCAGCGGGACGGGCTGGTGGAACCGGCGGGCGACGTCGGTGCCGGAGAGCACCATCAGGTTCTCGTTGTTGCGGCGCATGCGCGTCGCGAGGTGGTCGAGCTTGAAGAGGTTGGCGAGCTGCTCGGGGTTCTCCTCGTGGCGCTCCAGCTCCTCCATGAGCTTGAGCTGGCGTTCGACGAGACCCTGCGAGCGGCGCGACAGGTTGACGAAGATGTTCTTCATGCCCGACCGCAGCGACGACTGCTCGACGGCGGACCGGATGGCCTGCTCGTGCACGGCGTCGAACGCACGCGCCAGCTGGCCGAACTCCTCGGTGGTGTGCACGGGCACCGGCTCGATCTCGGTGTCCGGCTTGCGGTCGGCGCGGATCGCGGCGACGACCTCCGGCAGGTGGTAGTGCGCCACGTCGAGCGCGGAGTGCCGCAGCTCGGACAGCGACCGCAGCAGGTACCGGCCGATGACGAAGCCGAGCGCGCCGGCGATGATCAGCATCGCCAGCAGGATCACCGCGGCGGCACCGGCCTTGTTGGACGTGTCGTCCTGCAGCGCGTCGGCCGAGCTCCCGAGCTCCTCCTGCAGCTGGCGGACGACCTGCTCCATCAGCCGCGCGGTCGTGCCGGACGCCTTGTTCCACTCGTCGACGGCGATGCCGAACGACGGCGGCGGCTTCGGCTGGCCGGGACGCGTCGTCACCGGGGTGCCGTCCGGCTGGGTGAGCGCGCGTTCGACCAGTGCGGAGCGGCTCGCGACGGCGGCGCCCGTGACGGACTGGTCGTAGCTGCGGCGCTGTTCGGTGGTGCCGATGGCCTGGAAGTCGTTGATGCGGTCCTGCAGGCGGATGTCCGACTGCTCCAGCGCGCGGACCTCGGGGCCGAGGAGCTTGCCTCGCCCGATCCCGGCCAACACGATCGCGTGCTGCTGGGAGACCTGCTCCTGCGCGATGACCATGTTGTGCAGCGCGAGCGCCGTGCCGGCGATGCCCTGGTCGCCGAACTGGGAGATGAGCGCCTGCTCGAAGTCCAGCAGCGACTTCACGACCGCGGTGTAGCCGGTGGTGCCGCCGGACGGGTCACCGCCGTCGCCGCCCTGCGCGACCTTCTCCCGCAGGTTCTTCAACGTGTCGAGCTGGCCGCCGAGCTCGGTGAAGCGGTTGCGCGCGACCTCGCTCAGCCCGCCGGTGCGGTCGACGCGGCGGCGCACGGTCGCGGCGGCGTTGTCCGTGGCGCTGATCTGGTTCTGGTAGGCGCCGACACCGGAACCGCTCGTGGCGCTCTGCGCGGCCAGCGTGCGTTCCTGCTGAACGCTGGAGATCAATGGCGCAAGATCCGCTCGAAGACGAACCAGACCCTGCATCTGCACGTAGTTGTTGGACCGGTCGACGTAACCGGAGATCTGCAACGCGCCCGCACCGACCGCCACGGCGACCGGCACCAGCAGCACGACGCCGAGCTTGACCGGCAGGCGCCAGTTGCGCCAGTCGCTGACCTTTCTCCACTCGACATTCACGAAATGATCCCCAAGGCGCGCTCGAAGTGCCCCACTATCGGCTACCTCCTGGCCTGGTGAATCCTCGCGACTTGAGACACCCCCGCCGCTCGATTTCGAGATCAGCCGTATCGGGTGTGAGCGGATAGTAGGCCAGAGAGCGTGACGCGACAACGACCTGGGGCGTGCACGACCGATCACCCAGCGTGACCGCCCACCTCATGGGGTGGTCCTACCGGTTCTGGGGATTGACTCGTGGCCACGCGTGGTTACGCTTGCGCCCTCCACACCCGGTCCGGTCGCAGCCTGTGCGCAGGCGCTCACCGGGTACTCCCCGTAACGAATGCGAGCGGTTGATGACGAAGGCGCTGCCCTCCGTGTCACGCCCGGCGCAGCCCGGATTCGCGGCCTTTGACGAGCCCCGTCACTCATTGCTCATCGATGGTGACGGTGAGCCTGATTTCGGTGCCATCCAAACGAGTGAGGATTTCCGCGCGCTGAAGCGCCGGGTGACGCGTTTTATTATCCCGGCGACGCTGCTGTTCCTCACTTGGTACATCACGTTCGTATTGCTTTCCGCGTACGCCGCAGGCTTCATGAGCACCCCGCTGTTCGGAACGGTGAACGTCGGGCTGACGATGGGGTTTCTCCAGATCGTCACCACCGTGATCATCACGATGGCCTACGCCCGTTACTCCAAGAAGAGGCTCGACCCGCAGGTCGAAAAAGTGCGCGCACTCGCAGAAACCGATGAGGAGCTCGCGTGACCGGGGCGAACACCGCGATCAACCTGTCCGTTTTCGGCATCTTCGTCCTGCTGACGCTCTACATCGTGTACCGCGCTTCCACGCGGAACGTGAGCGCCTCGGACTACTACGCCGCGGGCAGCAGCTTCACCGGCACCCAGAACGGCATCGCACTCTCGGGTGACTTCCTCTCCGCGGCATCGTTCCTGGGCATCTCGGGCGCGATCGCGGTGAACGGCTACGACGGCTTCATGTACTCGATCGGGTGGGTCGTCGCCTGGTTGATCGGCCTGATGCTCATCTCGGAACGGCTGCGCAACACCGGCCGCTTCACCATGGGCGACGTCATGGCGTTCCGCATGCGCCAGCGACCGGTCCGCGCCGCCGCGGCGAACGCGACCCTGGTGATCTCGCTCTTCTACATGATCGCGCAGATGGCGGGTGCCGGCGGTCTGATGGCGCTGCTGCTGGACGTGCACAGCGCCGTCGGCCAGGCGATCATCATCGCCGTCGTCGGCATCGTCATGGTGCTGTACGTGCTGGTCGGCGGCATGAAGGGCACCACGTGGGTGCAGATCATCAAGGCCGTCATGCTGATCCTCTGCGTGACCCTGATGACGATCTTCCTGATCGGCAAGTTCGGCTTCGACGTGTCCGCGATGCTCGACCGCGCGACCCAGAAGTCGCCACTGGGCGAGGCCGTGCTCTCGCCGGGCGTGAAGTACGGCGGCTCGGGTCTGTCGAAGATCGACTTCATTTCGCTGGCGCTCGCGCTGCTCCTCGGCACCGCATCTCTCCCCCACGTTCTGATGCGCTTCTACACGGTGCCGAACGCGCGTGAGGCGCGTAAGTCCGTCGTGTGGGCAACGTGGATGGTGGCGATCTTCTACTCGTGCACGCTGGTCATCGGCTTCGGCGCGATGGCACTGGTCGGCACCGAGAAGATCACCAGCGCTCCTGGTGGCGAGAACTCCGCGGCGCCGTTGCTGGCGTTCCAGGTCGGTGGCACGGTGCTGCTCGGCATCGTGTGTGCGGTGGCGTTCGCGACGATCCTCGCCGTGGTCGCCGGCCTGACGTTGACCGCTTCCGCATCGTTCGCGCACGACGTGTACGCGAACGTCATCAAGCACGGTGAGGCGGACCCGCGCGACGAGGTGCGCGTCGCCCGCATCACCGCTGTGTGCGTCGGCGTGCTCGCGATTGTCGGCGGAATCGCGGCCAACGGTCAGAACGTTGCCTTCCTGGTCGCGTTGGCCTTCGCCCTGGCGGCCTCCGCGAACCTGCCGACGTTGCTCTACTCCATGTTCTGGAAGCGGTTCAACACGCGCGGCACGTTGTGGAGCATGTACGGCGGCCTTACCTCGTGCGTGCTTCTCATCGCCTTCTCCCCCGCGATCTCCGGCTCGAAGTCGTCGGTGTTCCCGGACGCCGACTTCGCGTTCTTCCCGTTGAGCAACCCCGGCATCGTGGCGATCCCGCTGTCGTTCCTGGCCGGGTTCCTGGGCACGATCCTCAGCAAGGAGCCCGCAGACCCCGCGAAGCAGTCGGAGATGGAGGTCCGCGGGCTCACCGGCATCGGATCAGGTCTGCGCTAGCAGCACCTCGACCGCTTTGTTGAACACGTCAGCGCGTTCCAGGTTCGGCATGTGGGCGGCACCGTCGACCACGACCAGTTCCGAACCTGGGACGCGTTCGTGCATGTACTCGGCATCCGCGACCGGCGTGTACTCGTCGTCGCTGCCGACCACGACCAGCGTCGGCACGGTGATCGTGCCGAGCGTCGCCGTGTAGTCGGGGCGGTCGGCGCGGCCCCTCAACGCCGCCGCCGCTCCTTCCGGCGGAGCGTTGTGCATCATCTTCGCGACGTGCTCGCCTGCTTGGGTGTTGTGCGGTGCCACCATCTTCCACAGCACTTCGGTCGCGTAACCGGACATGCCCTCGCGCAGCAGCCGGTCCGCCATCTCGTGCCGGTTCCGCCGGCCTCGCTCGGTTTCCGGCTGCGCGAACGTGTCGGCGAGGATCAGGCCGTTGAGGCGATCGGGGAAGGTGCGCGCGAACTCCAGGACGATCTGCCCGCCCATCGAGAGACCGCCCAGCACGACCGTGTCGATGTCCAGGTGGTCGAGCAGCGCGGCGATGTCCGCGGCGAAGACCGACAGCGGGGTGACGCCGGGGACGACCGTGCTTTCGCCGTAGCCGCGCAGGTCCGGGGCGATCACCCGCCATCGTTTTCGACTGAAGTGCTCGACCTGCGGGCGCCACATCGATCGGTCGAACGGGTGGCCGTGGACCAGCACCAACGCCTCGCCGGTGCCCTCGTCGTCGTATCCGATGGTGATGCCGTTGACGGTTGCGGTACTCATGATTCGACCGTAGCCAGGAGCTTTGCTCGGTACAATGAAAACATTGCTCTCGGTGCAATTGGGGGACGACGTGCGGGACTACCGGCGGATCGCCGATGCCGTGGCGGCCGACATCGCGTCCGGTCGACTGCGGCCGGGTGAGCCGCTGCCGCCGCAACGCGCTTTCGCCCGCCGCCACCGCATCGCGAACTCCACCGCCGCACGGGTCTACGGCGAGCTCGCGCGGCGCGGCCTCGTCACCGGCGAGGTCGGCCGCGGCACGTTCGTCCGGGCAGGAGCGGCAGAACCCGCGCTCGCCGACCCCGGTGGCGCGCCAGTGGATCTGCAACTGAACTTCCCAGTCCTGCCAGAGCAGTCCGCGCTCCTTGCCGAAAGCCTCGCCACGATGCTCCGTCCGGACGTGCTGGCGAACGCGTTGCAGGCAGGCGCCGTGACCGGCACCGCGGCCGCCCGAGCCGCCGCCGCAGACCTGTTGGCGCGCACCGGCTGGCGACCCGATCCGGCCCGAATCCTGTTCACCGGCAACGGAAAGCAGTCGCTCGCGGCAGCCATCGCCGCGCTCGTGCCGGTGGGCGGACGGCTCGGCGTCGAGGCGCTCACCTACCCGGTGGTCAGGACGATCGCCGCCCGGCTCGGAATCACCCTGGTACCGCTGGAGATGGACGAGCACGGCGTCGTCCCGGAGGCCTTGCGCGCGGCGGCGGTGCGCGCGGTCTACCTGCAGCCGGCGCTGCACAACCCGCTCGGTGTCACGATGCCCGCCGCGCGCCGTGCGGAAGTCGTTGCGGTGCTGGCAGAACTGGACGCCCCGGTGATCGAGGACGCCGTGTACACGTTCCTGTGCGACGAGCCTCCGCTGGCCGCGGTGGCGCCGGACCGCACGGTGCTCGTCGACAGCCTGTCCAAGCGCATCGCGCCCGGACTGACGCTCGGCTTCGTCGTGCCGCCCGCGTCGCTGGTGGACCAGGTCGCGGCAGCCGTGCGGGGTGGCGGCTGGACGGCGCCGCGGTTCGCCGTCGACGTGGCGGCGCACCACATCGCGGACGGCACCGCGGCGGCCGTTCAGCTGGCCAAGCGGGCGGACGCGGCGGCCAGGCAGCGGTTGGTCGCGGACCGGCTGGCCGGGTTCACCGTGCACGCCGATCCGCGCGCCTACCACTGCTGGTGGGAGCTGCCGGCACCGTGGCGCGCCGACACGTTCGTCGCCGCGGCCGCGCGCGAGGGCATCGCGGTGACCCCGGCGGCGGCGTTCGCGATCGGGGCGGCACCGAACGCCGTGCGCCTCGCGTTGGCCTCGCCGCCGCTGGACCGGCTGAGCGGCGCGCTCGACGTGCTGGCCAGAATCGCCCGCGAGGCGCCGGAACTCGGGGCTTAAGCCCTTCGCCGGATCGCCGCGCTCAACCGGGATGCGGCGTCTTCGCCGGTGAACTTGAACCCGAGCGACGGCTCGGTCAGCTCCAGTTCCAGCAGCAGCGGTGCGCCGTCCGGTCCCGCGACGACGTCGACCCGTGCGTAGAGGAAGTCCTGACGCCGCAACGAAAGCAGCTCAGCGGCCACGTCGAGCACCTGCTCGGCCAGCGCGCGTTGCACCTCGGTCGGTTCAATGGCGCGCAGCTTCTCCTCGACGTACAGCCCGGACTCCGACTCCGCGAGGCCCTGCGCCAGCATCGGTCCTTTGTGGAACGAGTGGGAGTACTCGCCGGCGAAGAACACCAGCGCGGTCTCGCCGTGCGCGTCCACACTGGACTGATAGGGCTGCACAAGTGCTTTGACGCCAAGAGCCTCGAAGTGCGCACGTGCCTCGGCGTGGTCGGTGAACCTGGCGGCACCGCGCGAACCCGCGCCGATCGCGGGCTTCACCACGAACTCGCCGTCCGGGAAGTCCGGTTCCTCCCCCGGTTCCACGACGGCGGTGGGCACGACACCGAGACCATGCGCGGCAAGCTCGACGAGGTAGGACTTGTCGGTGTTCCAGCGGACCACCGGCACCGGATTGGCGAGCGCGGGCACGTTCTCGCACCACGCCAGGAAGTCGTCGAGGCGCTCGGTGTAGTCCCAGGTGGCGCGCAGCACCACGAGGTCGGCGTCGGAGACGTCCTCGCCCCACGGCCGCCACTCGACGTCCACCCCGTCGCGTTCGAGCACCTCGACCAGCGCGTCCTCGTCGCCGTCGCCCTTGGGCAGCGCGGCGCACGAGGCGAGCACGACCTTCATGACTGCATCGTGGCCATCTTGCGGCGGTGCGCGGGCCCGATCTTGGTGCCGGCGATGGTCTCGCGGTCCCACTCGGACTGCTCGACGTTGTCGACGGCCTCAACGGCCTTGGTGGCGGCCTCGACGTCCTTGGCCATCACGTCGCCCATGGCCCCGTCCGCGCCGACCAGCACGATCCGCGCGCCGGCGCGACCGATCGGCTCCACCACGGCCTTGACCGGCGACCCCGGCTTGCCGTGGGCCTTCACGAACTCAACGATGCGCTTCTGCGTGGTTTGATCAGACACCCCCACACTGTAAAACCAGCGAGTAGGTTCGGTCGGGTGACCACCGACACGCTCACGTCGTTCCTCTCGTGGTACTTCGACCACCACCCCGCTCACGCAGCGCAGGTCGGCTCGCTCGAGCACTACTCGACGTTCGGCGACTTCTCCGCCACCGCGTTCGAGCACCGGGCCAGGGAGAGGGGCGCGTGGCTGGCGCGCCTGGAGCCGTTGCCCCGCTCGGTGGACCGCGACCTGGCGCTGTCGGTGCTGCGCGGCGCACTGGCGATGGAGGCCTGGCCGGCGTGGCGGCGCGACCCGCAGGAGTACTCGAGCGTGGTCTTCTTCGGACTGCTCTCGCCGTTCCTGCACCGGCTGCTGCCAGAGGACGAGCTCGTCGCGTCCACCATCGCGAAGCTGCGCGAGGTCCCGTCGATCTTCGCGGCCGCCGAGGCGAACCTCGACGCGTCCCTGGCGTCTCCGCTGGTGGTGCAGCGGGCGATGGACCAGGTGCGGACGGGCCGTTCGTTCCTGCTCGACGCGCTGCCGCTGGAGGTCTCCTCTGCAGCGTTGCGGGCTGAGCTGGTGGAGGCCGCCGGACCCGCGGCCGAGGCGTTCGACCGGCACGCGGCGTTCCTGGAGGAGCTCTCGCTGCGGGCGACCGGCGACTGGCGGATGGGCGAGAAGCTCTACTCGACCATGTTGCAGGACAAGGAGTTGCTCGGCTACGGCGCCCCGGAGCTGCACCAGCGCGGCCAGGACGCGTACGCCTCCCTGGAGACCGAGCTCGTGGAGTTGGCGGGCTCTCCGGACTGGCGCTCGGTCATGAGCTCGTTGCAGGACGACCACCCGTCGACGTTGGAAGCGATGCGCGCGGAGTACGAGGCGGAGACCTCACGCGCTCGCGCCGCGCTGATCGAGCACTCGCTGGTGACGATGCCCGACGGCGAGGAGTGCCGCGTCGTGCCGTCCCCGCTGTTCCACCGCGCGATCATGTCGGTGGCGAGCTACCTCGGCCCGCCACCGCTGACGTCGCGACGGGCCGGCTACTTCTTCGTGCCGTTCACGCCTGCCGGTGCCTCGTCGGAACAAGTGACGCACCGCCTGCGCACCAACGCGCGCTCGCAGATCCCGACGATCTCGGTGCACGAGGCCTACCCCGGCCACCACTGGCACGCGGCGTGGGTGGCGGCACAGGGCTCATCCAGTCCCCTGCGCAAGGTGTTCCGGACGTCGTACTTCTCCGAGGGCTGGGCGTTGTACGCGGAGAAGCTGCTGCGGTCGGTCGGCTACTACACCTCGCGCGCGGCGTTGATGGGTCACGTGGAGGCGCGGCTGTTCCGGGCAGCGCGCATGGTCGTCGACACCGCACTGCACTGCGGCGACATGACCCCGGCGGAAGCCGAGTCGTTCATGGTGTCGCGCACGGCCTTGACGCCGGGCACCGCTGCCGGCGAGGTGAAGCGGTACTGCGCGTGGCCGACGCAGGCGCCGTCGTACCTGACCGGGGCGTTGGAGATCGACCTGATCCGCGACGAGTACCTGTCGTTGGAGCTGGGGTCGTTGCGCGACTTCCACGACCGGATCGCGGGGTCCGGCGCGCTGCCGCTCGGCCTCGCGCGCCGCGTGGCGCTCGGCGAGGAGTGACCGCAGGATTGGTGGTTCTCACGACGTGGGAGCGGGAACAACCTCGACGCGGACCGGGTTGACCGGGTTGAGTCGATCAAGGAGGACAGATGCCCAAGGCAGTGGTGGTGCGTTCGGCCGGCGGCCCGGAGGTGCTGGAGTACTCGGACGTGCCGTCGCCGGTGCCCGGTGACGACGAGCTGCTGGTGCGGGTCGGCGCTGCGGGCGTCAACTACATCGACACGTACCAGCGCAGCGGGCAGTACCCGATCCCGTTGCCCACCGCGTTGGGTTTGGAGGGCGCGGGCGAGGTCGTGGCGTCGAACTCCAGTGCTTTCGCGGTTGGTGACCGCGTGGCGTGGATGTCGGTGCTGGGCAGTTACGCGTCCGAGGTCGTGGTGCCGGCATCCGCTGCCGTTCGAGTCCCCGAGGGCTTGGACGTGGAGCTGGCCGCCGCCGCTCTGCTGCAGGGCATCACCGCGCACTACCTGACGCACTCGACCCACGTTGTTTCCGAGGGCGATCGGGTCCTGGTGCACGCGGCCGCCGGTGGCGTCGGCCTGCTGCTGACGCAGTGGGCGAAGTCGCGCGGTGCGTACGTGATCGGCACCGTGTCGACCGACGAGAAGGAAGCGCTGGCCCGCTCGGCCGGGGCGGACGAGGTGCTGCGGTACGGGGACTTCGCGTCGCAGATCGAGAAGGTCGACGTCGTGTACGACGGGGTCGGCCGGGACACGTTCGACCAGTCGCTGGCCTCGCTGAAGCCGCGCGGCCTGCTGGCCTTGTTCGGCGCCTCGTCCGGCCCGGTGCCGCCGGTGGACCCGCAACGCCTGAACGCCGCCGGCTCGGTGTACCTGACCAGGCCGTCGACCGGCGCGTACCTGCTGGACCGCGCCGAGTTCGAGTGGCGGGCCGCGGACCTGTTCGGGGCGATCGTGTCCGGCGTGCTGGACGTGCGGATCGGAGGACGCTACAAGCTGGAGGAGGCCGCGCAGGCGCACACCGACCTGCAGTCGCGCCGGACGACCGGAAAGCTCCTGCTGCTGCCTTGATCTTTTGTGGGCCCCGACCTGTTCGGGGCCCACTTTCGCTTACGCGGGCGTAACCTTCACGCCGTCGATCACGAAGACGAGGGTCTCGTTGGGCTTGATGCCCTGACCGCCCTGGCCGTATCCCTTGGCGGGCGGCACGACCAGCAGCCGCCGCCCCTGCTCCTTGAGCCCGACGAGCCCTTCGTTCCAGCCGTCGATCACCGAAGCCTGCCCGACGTTCTTGACGTCGAACGGCGCACCGCGCTTGAAGGAGCTGTCCAGCACCTTCTTGTCGGAGAACGTGGTGAGCTGGTAGTTGACCGTGGCCGTCGTGCCGGCCTTCACCTCGGCACCGGTGCCCTGCACCAGGTCCTTGATGATGAGCTCGTCGGTCGGCTTGCAGGCGGGAATCTCGACCTTGGGCGCCGCACCGAACTCGCCGGTGACCTTGAAGTCGTCGGCCTTGCACGGATTCGTGGCGGCCGGGGTCGACCCGCCGTTCGTGGGCTGGGTCGAGGGCTGGGCCGAGCTGCCGCAGCCAGCCAGGCCGGCCGCTGCGAGCGCCAGGGACGCGATTAGCAGGACGTTGCGCATGGTGGGTGAGCGTATTCGGGGGCGTGTGAGCGGGGTGTAGTCAGGTCGCTCGCCGGGCGCGGTGGGTGGGCGCGATGGGTGGGCGCGTGGCGTTTCGGCGGGGTTGGTCACCTTCTGCGGTGTGGTTGCGTTCCAGCGTGGTTGCGTGGGTAGCCTTACGGGCTTTGGTTGCGTCATCGCCGCTTCGCGACGATCGCGATTGGGGCTTGACTTCGGGGCCCTTTCGAGGCGCTGCGTCGGGCGGAAAAGGACGGATGCTTCGCAGCCGTCCGATCCGCGAAACGGTAGCACCTCGATCCCGAAGTCAAGCCCCAATCGCAGGCGTGCGTGGTTGCGTTGGGTTGTTCAGCGCGCGGTCATTACCGCTTACCCGATGACGCATAGCCCTGTCCGGCTCGCTTCGCATCGCCACACGGGGTGCCTTGGCTTCGCCTTTGGCCCGCGTTGCTATAGGAGCATCGGCTCGGCTTCGCCATCGCCGCTTGCCTTCGGCTTCGCGAGATATAGATGGAATCCTCGTGGCGCGCTCCCGGAATGGCGTCAGGGGGCATCGCCGACGTCCATTGCGGGTGGGCCGGTAGGAGTTCAGGCGGCAGGCGCATGCGATGGGCGGTGGGCGGTAGGCGTGCCGGTTGCGGGCGAGCCCGTGGGCCCGCCCGTCATGCCGCTGCGGCGGCGTGGAGGAGATTGCGTCTTGGCCTGCGTTGCGGATCGAGCCACGCCGGGGCATAGAACGTGGGTATGCCGTGGACCATCCGCACTGTCCACTCGCTGTGGTGGATCAGTGTGTGGTGGTGGCGGCACAGCAGCACCGCGTTGCCGACCGAGGTGACACCGCCGTCGGCCCAGTGGTGAACATGGTGGGCGTCGCAGTGTTTCGGTGGTCTGCCGCAGCCGGGGAACGCGCAGCCGTGGTCGCGGGCCACCAGGATGCGCCGGATTCCGGCCGGGAAGGTGCGGGTCTTGCGGCCGATGTCCATCGGCTGCGACTTCTCGCCCAGGAGCAGCGGG
>NZ_QFWW01000006.1:54763-54954 GCF_003265345.1 Lentzea terrae
ACTGGCGAACCTGGGCGGCCGGGACGCGTTCCTGGTTGTCCAGCGTGGCCTGGCCTACCTGGGCCGCCAGGTCCTCGTAGCGCATGGTCAGGGTGAGGGTCACCGGTTCGCCGCCGTGTTCGGGTAGCTGGTCGGCGCGCAGCATCAGGTCGATCAGCTCCGCCAGGGCGTCGCCTTCGCGTTCGGTGCGC
>NZ_QFWW01000006.1:55078-366925 GCF_003265345.1 Lentzea terrae
CACGAGCGCCCGGCCCAGCTTGCGCACCGCGGCGGGCTCGAACTCGCGTGCGTAGCCCACGACCGTGGCCTCGTGTTCGGCGGGCAGGTCCTGCATGACCTCGGCGACCACCGCGACATGCTCGACCGACAGCGCGCCCTCGGCCACCGCCTCAGCGGTCACGGGGAGTTCCGGGGCGAGTTCGCTGCCGGTCGGTGTGATCTCACGACCCAGCAAACCCGCGTTCGCCACCCACCGCTGAGCGGTCTTCAGATCCCACCGCACCACGTGCCGCAGCACCTGAGCCAGATTCTTGTAACCCAGCTCGGATGCGGCACCGCGCCGATCCAACTCGGCAATTTTCTGCATCACCGCAGATTCGCGAGCCCGAATTTCCATCACCTCCGCGACAACACTGCGCAGCAGCTCGTCGGTCGGGAGGAGTCGGGGTTCGATCACGTGTTCTAATCTACCGCAAGATCACGATATAAAAACACGTCAAGCCGTACACAATCGAGTGAACCGACCCGCCTCGGACGGCGTGGCGAAGCGAAGCGAGCCGGACAGGCCTATGCCAACGCGGGAAAGCAGTAATGACGTAAGGCGAACAACCCGACGCAACCACGCACGATTGCGATTGGGGCTTGACTTCGGGTGCGAGGTGCTACCTTTTTCGGATCGGGCGGGTGCGAAGCATCCGACCTTTTCCGCCCGACCAGCGCCTCGCAAGGGCCCCGAAGTCAAGCCCCAATCGCAATCGTCGCGAAGCGGCGATGACGCAACCCAAGCCCGTCCGGCCACCCACGCAAGGCGACCCGGCGCACGGCACGCGACCAACCCCGCTGGAACCGGCGCCCGCGCGCGCAGGCCGACGTGCGCCCACCGGAGCAACGCGGGACAGCCCCGAGCGGGCTAAGCGACGTGGCGTGGGTGCGTTTGGGGTGGGTGGGTCACCCTCATCCGACACGTCGGAGGCCCGCCGCGACGGGGCGTCACCGGAGTGCACGGATGTGGGCGGGCCACTGGGCTCAAGGGCGGTTATTCCGGTTCTAAATGTCGCACGAATAGCAGCTTCCTTATCTTTTGACCGACGCGTACAGTAACTCCGCGCACTTGATCGGACACGGCCCGCATTCGTCCGTTCGGGTAGCGGCCGATGAGGTGACCCGCAGGAGGTGGGACTCGTGTCCGCGGAGGCCGGAGGCATCCGCAGCAACCTGATCCACGAGTTGTTTTGGACTCGGACCGGGTTGCTCCTCCTCATACTCGTGGTGACGTCCGGAACGACCTTGGCCATTTCCAGCCAAATGGATTCCGGTGCGGGGAGAAACTTCCTGACCGCGGTGGGTACGGGCACGCTCATATCGGCGGTCGTCAGCTTCACGCAGACGTTGATCACTTCGAAAGCGGCGCAGCGGGCGTTGCTCACGCCGGTCGTCGAAGAGAGCCGGAAGGCGCTCAAAGAGCTGACCCAGGAGTATCGGGCGCTCGATCGGGAGTTCTTCCCGAGTCACGTGTTCGAGCCTACGGCCACGCCGGCACCGGATTTCAACCAGCTCATGATGCAGGACCTGGAGCGGACGCGGCTGTACTGCTTCCGCGGGTTCGCCGGGCGGTACGCGGCCGGAAGAGTGCTGCTCAGCCAGACGGAGTGCGAGCTCAGGGCCGTGCTCGCGGACCCGCGCGACGACAACGCGATCAGTGGGCGCGCGCGATATCTGCTGCGGAACGAAGGTGCCGACGGCGACTACGACGAGATTCAGAACAGACTGAAGGAGCAGATCGGCATCGGGCTGGTCGGGCTGTACCAAGCCAGGAGCCGGTGCAGCCGGATCGACGTCACCATCGTTTCGGATCCGCCGCTGGACCGGCTCGAGCTGTTCGACGACTCGGTTTGGTTGACGCTCTACAGCAACACCGCCGGCGTGCTGCGGCCGTATCCGAGGACGCTGCGGTTCACCGAGAGTTCGTTCCTCTACGCGATGGAGCGCGCCGAGTTCCTGCGGATCAGCAATTCCAAGGCCGGGTATCACTTCGTCATCACGCCGGGGACGAGCAGGAACGACTTCCTGGCGTTGTACGAGAAGATCACCGGCGAAACTCTGACAGACGACGGGTACAAAGAGCTCGAGGACAAGTTCCACGCATTCCGTCGCGAATTCTCCACATCCGCTCAGTTGAGGAGCTGATCGATCTTGCTAGCCGAGTTCACCGGGTTGTCCGCGCTCGAGGAGCTCGCCGCTCGGGTGCAGCGCGCCGAACTTCCCGTGGTGGACCACTGGACCGACGTCGGCGTGTGGTTCCGCGAGTGGGCGGCCCGGCCGGAGCTGCGCAAGGAGCTCAGGGAGTACCTGGACGGGCTCACGCCTCAGCAGGCGACGTGGGTGATCGCGCACTCCCGCGAGACGACGACGCACTTCGCCTGGTGCCTGAGAGACGAAGAAGACGAGCCCTTCACGTTCTGGTTGCACGAGTACAAGCCGCTGTCGGACTGGCGCACCGGGTACGCGGACTCGGTCCACAACCACCGCTACCACTTCTGCACCACCATCCTGAGCGGCGCCTACCTGCACGAACGTTTTGACGCCCGGCTCGGCGTCGGCGGGCGCACGATCATCGGCACCGAGTTGACGAACCGCACTCAGTGCACCGAAGGCACCACGGGCACGTTGCTCGCGCACGAGTTCCACCGCATCCCGCGCGCGGCCGACGGGACGATGACGTTCCTCGTCAAGTCACGTGCCGTCACGCCGTGGAGCCTCAGCTACGACCCGGAAACCGGGATCAGCCACCGGCACGTGCCGGTCGAGGACCGACTGGAGGATCTGACGAACCACCTGTAAAAGCTCCTGAACGCGCTTACCATCAGCCCACCCGGTGGGAGGGCTGATGATGCGTACGCGCACAACGATCCCGAGGTCTGTCATCGCGGACGTGGAGCAGCGCGTGAGGCGGCTGTGCGAGGACCTGGCCGCGAAGCTGCAGTTCCACGGCTGGCACCACGTGAGCTTCGTCCGCGACAAGGCGGTGCACTTCGCCGAACGCAACGGCTCAGCAAGAGACATCGTCGAGGTCGCCGCACTCGTGCACGACCTCAACTACATGGTCCGCCGCAACTCGCTGCCGACCGACGGCGAGGCGTTGCGCCGCAAGGTCCTGTTCGTCTCCGGTGTCTGCGTCGGCGACATCGAGTGGGTCGAGCGCATCGTCATCGAGGCGGAGATACGCACCCGCCACCGCGACATCTCGCTGGAGGCCCAGGCGCTCTCCGATGCGGACACGCTCTTCAAGGCGCTGCCGGTAACACCGGTCGTCCTCGCGCACAAGTACTTGCAGGAGAACGGGATCACGCTCAGGGAGCTCGCGTACAAGATCGTGGGCGAGCAGGTGTCCAAGGCCGACGACGGCTACTACTTCTACGACGCGGAGGCCGCCGCGACCTACTCGAAGTGGGCCGAGACGAACCTCTCGCTGTGGAAGTGCATCGTCGAGTCGCTCGACGATCCGTGCGTCGAGGACCTGCTGGCCAAAGTCGCGTCCTGAACCACCCCCAGCCGACGGGTGGCACGCGTCAGGGCCACATGGAGATCGTTGGGCCCGAGCGAGCCGGGTCGACGATCACGACCACGTCGAACTCCAGCCCCTTCACCTCGGCCGGGGTCAGCAGCACGACGTTCCTCGGTGAGGTCCGGCGGTACCGGGACCGCGACCACGAGCCGGCACGGAGGCTCGCCGCTGGACCGCACGGATCGCGGCGGACGCAGCCCGGGGTGATGCCGGCGAGCACCTGCGCCGCGACCTCCACGATCTCCGCCGGCGTGCAGTGGTTGACGGTCAGCTGCGCGAGCCGGTGCGGCCGCGGCACCCGTTCCCACGGCGTCGCTCCCGCCGCACTCCGGTCCAGCCGCCCGAAGCACAGCCCCTCCTCGACCGCCACCAACCGCGCCAGCTCCGTCCGCCACACGTCCGGCGCGTGCCCGCGGGCGAGCGCGGCGGCGGCCTCCTCCCGCAACGCGTCGAGGCGTGCGTGCAGAGGGTTCAGGTGGTCTTGTTCGACAACTCGTCAATGCCGACCCCGCGCGCCTGCACGAAGTCACGCTGAGCTGGGGCACCCACGCAGACATGGACTTCCACGCAGCGTTCACACCTCAGCGAGATCTCCGAGCTTGCGCGCACGGCGGTGAGCCGAGACCGTCTACCTCTCGGTCACCGAGCCCTGAGGCTCGTCGGGCGGTTCCAGCTGCTTGATCAGCTTCTGCACGAGCTCCTCGTGCTCGGCCAGCAGCTTCTTGCCGTCGTACTCCGTCAGCATCTCCCGAGGCTTGGCCAACCCGGTGGTCGGCACCGCCGGCTCGGGCATGTCGTGGAACAGCGACACCGCCTCCGTCCCACCGGCCTCGTTGAACTTGGGCGCGAGATGCCCGGCCAGCCCGTGTTCGGCCCGCCGTTCAAGAATGCACACCCACGCCTGGTTCATCGTCCGCCGCGCCGCGTTCTCGGCGTTGTCGAGCGTCGTGCGCAGCCGCTGCCACGCGGGGTCGTGCGCCCGCTTCGCCGCCTCGGCCTCCGTGAGGGCCTTCTCGAAGACCTCCCTGCCCGCCTTGAACTCCACCTCGGCGCGCGCGGCCGAATCCGCCCACGGGTTGTACTCCACGATCTTCACGAAGATCGCCCCGAGTGTGAACAGCAGGAACAACATCACCACCGCGTACCACGGGTACTGGACGGCGGCGGCCCCACCCCTCGACTCCCGCACCCGCTGGTTCGCCCAGATCCCGAAGGTGACCATCACGAAGACGAAGAAGATGAGCGGAATGCTCCAGATCGCCCACGGAAGGTCGTCCGCGTCCCGTTTCTGGGATTCCGGTCGCCACAGCCACACCCGCTTCACGACGTCCTTCAGCACGAGGGGTTCGCGGTTGGTCCTCCGGTCCCGGTGCGACCACGCGCGCACGACCTGCTTCGCGAGCATCGTCCCGGACACGAGCAGGGCGGCCGCGATCAGGACTCCCGGCAGGTACGAGAGGTACCTCAGGATCGGGTCCTGCTCGTTGGTGAGTTTGCGCAGCATGAACGCGAAGAACCACGTGTCGTAGACCGACGCGACCGCGAGCGAGATGTACAGCGCCCACGTCCACGCCTTGGGGCGGTACCTGCGGTCCTCCGGCCCCTCGTGCGCGTGCCTGCGATCCGCACGATGCCGCGCCCGGCCCGCTATCAGCACCGTCCGGTCGGCCAGCAGTGCCCCGAGCTTGTCGAGCGCAGTGCGCCAGCGCGCCGTCGCGTCGGTCAGATCCTGGTTCGCAGCGTCGACGCCCGACATCGCGGCGGCGAGGCCGGCCTCCGCGTCGATGGAGGCCCGCGCCAGCGTCGCCGCCTCGGCGTTGTCCAGTTCCTTCGCGTCATAACGCACTCGCGGCATCAGAGGGACGCCGTGCATGCCCGCGCACGGGGCTGTTGGCGGGCACGGGCGCGGGCGGGAGTAGCCGCCGCCCGAGCCGTTGACCGTTGTCTGGCTCATCGGAACCTCACCACTTGTCCGTGACGATCTCGACCCTGCGGTTGCACTTCATCGCCTGCTCGTCGTCGGAGTTGGGGCACAACGGTTTCTCCTCGCCGAACCACCTCGTCTCGACCTTGGTCGTGACGCCGTTGTTGATCAGCACCGCGCGAACGGCCTCGGCCCGCCGCTGCGAAAGACCCATGTTGTAGTCATTGGTACCGCGGGCATCGGTGTGCCCTGTGATCGTCGTGGTGGCCGCCGGGTACTGCTTGATCTTGGCCGCGACCCGTGCGAGCTGCGCGACACCTTCTGTCTTCAAGCGGTCGGAGTCGAAGTCGAACAGCACCAGGTCGCTGTCACCGAGCGACCAGGTGATCACCTTGTCCCCGTCGACGCCCTCGCCCGGCTTGGCGAACTTGACCTCCGGATCGCCCACGTCCCCGGCAGGCGGCCGCCCTGGCGCCCTGCCCATGGTCGAGACCGTGTCGACGACGCAGTTCCCCTTCGCCACACCGGTCGTCTCGCACAACCGGGTCCACAGCTGGCCGAGCCAGAGCAGCTGTCCGGTGGACGGTGTGGGTGCGCCGACAGCGGGATGTCCGACGCCCACGAAGGAGAGCTTCGTGCCGTCCGGTGCCCTGCCGGTCTCGCCGACTCGGGACGTGCACAGCGAAACGATGTTCTCCAGCACGTCCGTCTGGCCGATGGCCGCCTTCTCCAGGCTCGCGCATCCCACTGTGGCGAGACCGTCGGTGGCGAGGACGACGCTGCGCTCGCCCTTGGCATCGCGCACCTTGTCGAAGCCGGCCGTGGCCGCGCCCAGCACGTCGGTTCCCGCTTCGACGGGCCCGTCCGCACTCGCGCTCCTGACGAAGCCCTGCAGGCACTCCGTCGCGTTCGCCACCGCGTCCTCGTAGTTCTCCTCGGCAGCGTCGACATCGGTGTACAGCTTCTGCCCGGTCCAGCGCACCCTGGTGGCGTTGCCGGAGAACGAGCCGATCGAGACCGTCTGCCTGCCCTTCACGATCTCTCTCAGCCGATCTTTCAGGGCCATCGCGTAGTCCGGTGACTTCTCCGCGTCCGCCGACCGCGTCGAGTTCGACGCGTCCAGCAGCACCACCGCGGCACCACCCGCTTCCTTCACACCAGGGTCGTTCATCCAGGCGCAACTGTCGGGAAGCGGCCCGTCGTCGCAAGCGGTGAGCAGGGCCGCGGCGCACACCGCGGCCGCGAGTCCGGCCATGAGCTTCCGGAACACGTCGTCCCCTTTCAGTCCTGCGTCGAGTTCTGCGCGTTGGCCTCGAAGGCGTCCGCCAACGTGCCGGTGGAAAGGCCCTGCTGCTGCATGAAGGAGCGCACCGCGAGGTCGTAGGCGTTCGCGAACTCGTAGAGGCCCACCTGCAGGTGGTCGCGGGTCGCGGCGTGCAGCACGTTGACCAGGTCCGCGGCCGACCTCTTGCGTTCCTCGGAGAGGTTCGCGAACACCACGGCCACCTCGGGGTCCACCAGTCGCGCGGCGTGCACGACGGTGATGGCGGAGCCGAACTCCTCGACGACCTCCTGCCAGCCCTTGAGCTCGCAGCGGATGTTCTCCATGTGCCGCAGCTTGAGCATGTGGTCGCAGTCCATCGCCACCAGCTGCTCGTAGTAGCTCACCTGCTTGTCGCCGATCCGCACGTCGCTGTTGACGCGGACCTTGACCTCGCAGCGGACCTTCACCCGGTCCGCGGTCTCGTAGCACCACCCGTCGCCGAGCCGGTCGTTCATCTTCAGCTCGGCCGAGTACGGGTCGTGCGGGTAGAACTCGCGGCCGATCGGCCAGATCCGCTCGAGCACGTCGTGGCGCAGGTTCTTCTCGTGCCACTCGATGCGCTTGAGCAAGTCCTCCTGCGTGCCCTGGCTCAAGGACCAGACCACGTGGTAGCGCACGGAGAAGTTGAACCCCTCACCACGGCTCGGGATCAGCAACGGCTCGCCGGCCTCCCGGTGTTCGATCACCTCCATCGAGACGACTGTCGGTGGCGGCGGCGGTGGCGGCGGCTGGTGGGTCCGGCCGGTCAGGCGGTCCCAGAGCTTGCGCCAGAAGCCGCGGCGCTTCCCGTCCTCGGTCATGATCGTTTCCTCCTCAGAGTTCTTCGGCGATTCGCTTCAGCAGCACGGCGGACGGGTGCACGGAGCACCACAGCCTGAGGTTGAACCGCGCTCGCTTGACCAGTTCGGGTGACCGCAACAGGTCGAGGGCGAACTTCTCGATCTCCTCGCCCAGATCGACCTCGTGATCACCGCGCAACACCCACTGCAGCAACGTTTCCCACGCCCGCCGGCCGGTGAGCGATTCGAGCAACGCGTCCTGCCACAACGACATCACCTGCGCGCGGGCCTGTTCGTCGTTGGCGACGAGACGCATCAGGACCGGCCACACGCCGTCCGATTCGTTGTAGGAAGCGAGGAACACGATCGACCGCGCGGCGTGCACCTTCGTCTGGGCACCGACGTCCGCCCACGTTCTGAGTTCCTTGAGCACCAGAGGTGCGTGCTCCGGGCGGTAGAGCTCGGCGATCGCGTTGGCGACCGAACCTCGGTGCATGAGCCGCGGATCGACGGCTACCGCACGCAACCCGGTGAGCGAACTCTCGATCGAGATCGCACCGATGCTGGTGGCGTACGCGAGTGAGGCAGTGTCGTTCATCAGTGGGTTTGCACTGAAAGCCCAGTCGGAGACCTGCCTCGTCACCCTGGACGTCAGCTTCCGGTTGAGCGCGGCGGACTCCAGCGCCCACGCCGCCGCCTGGCGCCGCCGGTACGCCTCGGAGGTCGCCCACGGTCTGATCAGTCGCTGGTACAGGACGCTGAAGTCGTGGGTCGCCAGGTAGCCTGCGGTGATCGCGGCCCGCAGCACGATCCACTTGCGTCCGTCGTTCACGAGCGCGTCCAGCCACGCGAGCAGCGGAGCCCTGGTCACCGCGTCGAAGTCGTTCCACGCGACGTCCAGCAGATGCTGCGCGAGCGAGGGATCGACCAGCTTCGCCCGGCGCTCCTCGCCGCCGTCGGCCAGCCGCTCGGGGATGCTCATCCTCTTGTCCAGGAAGGCTTCGACGCCCTTGCCGAAGACGGGGACGGTGGTGCGGAGCTTTGTCGTGCGATGGCAGGTCTGCAGCGCCGTGTACAGGAGGTCGGCCGCGTCCGCGACGTCGGTCATGGTGTAGTCCTGGAACACCGCGTAGCCCAGCCTCGCGGCCGCCTCGCGGTGGCGAACCCTGGTCTCGCCGACCGAGCCGGTGGCCTCGATCACCACGAGCAGGTCCTCTGCGACGGACCTGAAGTGCGCGCTGGTCTGGGAGAGGGCCTCCCACGGCTCGCGCCCCTCGGTGATGCCGTCGAGGAGGCGACGCGCGAGGTCCGCGACTTGCCCGGGTGGCAACGCCCTTTCGAGGTGTTCCCCGATCTTCTCGTCGTTGAGGCACTGCTCGACGAAGTCCGGCGGCGCTCCGTCCAGTGAGGACAGTCCGTGACGCAGATGGCTGATCAGGACTGACTCGGGGTGGGGAAGGTCGTGCGACACCGCGTACGGCTGCAGCCCGTGGTCGAGCTTCTCCGTCGGCGGGCCGATCACCACCACGGCGGCGTCGTGCTCGATGGCCCAGCCCGCGAGCGAGACCAGCGTGCTCTTGCGCACCGCCTTCCGCGTGCCGAGTTCGAGCACATGAGCGTGCTGCGGACGCAGGACGGACTTCGACTCCTCGTCGACCAGAGTGGCCACGTCGAAGTCGTCGTCCACGTCGATCATGACCACACGGCTGGATCCGCAAAGCTCGGTGCCGAGCCTGATGGCGGTCGACGACCTGCCGCTGTCCGCTACCCCGCACAGGTAGACGGCGCCTTGCTCTCGCAAGGTGTACACGGCCTCCTCGTAGCCGGGGAACGGCACGTAGGTCGCCGAGTTCGCGGTGGTGGCGCCGCGGGAGTACAGGCCCGACCTGGCGGTCGGCCCCTTCCTCGGGCCGAAGAAGTTGTTGGCGTAGTTGGTCTGGCTGGCCCCGCTGCCCACGAGCGCATTGCCCTCGACGGTGACGCGGTCGAAGATCGTGCGCTGATCGTCCTGGATGAACGGCCGTGCGCCTTCGTGGCGCTGGAACTCCTGCTCCCGGTCGTCGTCCCAAGCCGCCGACGACTTCGGTTGCCGAGCGGTCTGCTGCTTCGGTGGCGGCGAGGTGCTCGGAGGTGCCGAGGCCGGTGCCTGCGGCGGTGACTCCGGTTCGGACGGCCGCGGTTCCGGCGGCTCGGGTTCCGGCGCCGACGGCAGCTCCAGCTCCGCACCGGGCACGACGTCGTTCTCTTCGTCGCTCATCTGCTGCTCCGCTGCTCAGTCCGCGGAAGGGCGAGGCGTCCGGGTGTCGTCGCCGTAGTAGTTGTGCTGCGTGCCGTTGGTTCCGACGACGCCGTTGCCGTGGATCGTCACGTCGCGAAGGTGGGTACCACCACCGCTGGTGGGCCGCGGCTCCGGCGAGGTGCGCGGCCCGGGACGCGGTGCGTCCCCGCGACCCTTCCCGTCGGACCCCGGCTTCTTGTTGCCCGGCAACCAGATCCAGCCGCTGACCTCCCGGTCCTTCACGCGGTCGTGCACGAACGTGAACTCGGCCTTGTCCAGGCCGCGGTTCCCCTCCACGACCGCGTCGTCGTAGAAGGGATCGGTGAGCACCACGGCGAGGTCGGCGTCATCGTTGCGGCGCAAGGCATCCCGCAACGCCTCCGAGTCGCAGAGGCGGGCCGCGCGCACGACCGCCGTGCCGTTGATGTTCAGGCCGTGCCGGACGACGTCGCCGTGGTCGATCGCGAGGCGGGCGCGCAACCGCCCCGACTCGTTCATCATCGAGTTGAAGTTGCGCAGTGCCGTGCTGAGCTCGCGCACGAAGTCGGCGGCGATGAAAGCCTTGGGCACACTGGAAGGTGCGGCGAGAACGGCGCTGTCACCGGTGATGCGGTGGAACCAGGTGCCGTCCACGAAGGAACACCGGCTGGAGGCGTCGGTGATCACCTTGTCGAGCGCCTTGTCCAGGTGGACCTGCCGGAAGACGCTGCCCTTGCTGGACGCCACGATGTCCAGCTGCAGCACGGTGTGGGGAAGGGCCTGTTCGTCCATCGTGTTCGCCTCCGCTGTGGGTGACTGGAGGCGAACAACATCTATCCGTGGGAGCGGGTACCACTACATCCCGTGATGCCATTGGCCGATTCTTTACCGGACTGGTTCGGCATCGCGGCGGCGAGACAGGTCACGCACGGCACGACGAGCGCGCCGTACTCGGTCCGCACCAGACGGCGCTCCCGCAACGTCCTGATCGCACGCTGCACGGAGATCCTGGAGACGTTCACGATCTGCGCGAGCTCGTCCTGCGTCAGTTCGATCCGGACGGTCTGGTCCTGCCCGGCGCCGCGGAACACCGAGGCGAGGTTGACGAGTTCGGACGCCAGCCGCCACGGGCCCTGGTAGGCGGCGAAGTCGAGGCGACGGCGCTCGGCGGCGCGCAGCCGGGCCGATACCAGCCGCGCGATTTCCAGGGATGTGCGGGGGCTCTCCCGCACCAGGTCCAGGAACCGGCCGCCGGGCACCTCGGCGTAGCTGCCGGAGCCCAGCGCGATCACCGAGGCAGAGCGCCTTCTTCTGTCCAAAAAGGCCATCTCGCCCATGAGGTCGCCGCGGCCCAGCAGTCCGAGCAGGTGTGTGCGGCCGTGCGTGTCGCGCGTCTCCGCCTTGAGCTGGCCGGCCAGTACGATCGCGACGGAGTTGCCGACCTCGCCCTCCCGCATCACGACCTCCTTCGGTTCGAAGTCGACCTGCCGGAAACCGCCGAGCAGGTCGCTGAGGTCTTTCACCGGCACCCGCGCGGCGAAGCTGTTCGGCGGCCAGTTCTCCGGACCCGCTGCCGGCGGGGTGATCTGTCTGCGCGGTCTGCTCATCTGCTGAGCCTTTCCCTGCGTCCACGTCCTCGCGCAGTGCATCGAAAATGCGGACGACAATGTAACTCCCTGTCTCCGACACTAGGCCGCCAGGGTGAAAGTCGATCGCAACTCGGTAGCACCGGTAACGAGCGTATCCGCTGGCCCCAGCGCTAACTGCGCCAAATGGCACATAATTCCACGCTACTCAGGAAAAATATGACCAGCTTTTGGCAAGCTTTCACTCGCGCGAATTGCCGCAATTCACGAGAAGAGACTCATCCGCGTGGACGTGCGAGCAAGTCCGCTCCGGCGTGCAGCGTGTACCCGAGCCCCATGACGTTGCCGCGCCCGAGCATCTCCCACCGCGTCTGCCGCAACGCCTCCCCGGCGCTGAACCCCGCCGCCAGCCGCGCCAGCAGCATGCCGGTCACCCACCCCGCCATGTCCTGCGGCACGGCCACCTCGGGGCTGACCACGCCGGACGCGCCGCCGTCCACGAACGCCCGCGCCAGACCGGGCATCGGCGACGTCCCCACCACCAACGGCTTGCGCGACGGCCAGTGCGGACGCGGCCACACGCCCTCGTGGTCCCAGCGCTCGATCTCCTCGGCGTCGAGGAACCCCTCGCGAAAGAGCAGGTGCACAACGTCCATGGCCTCATCGGCCAGTGCCCGGCCCAGCTCCGAGGGACTCACGTAGGCCGACGACACGACTGATGGCGGAAGCATCGACATCAGCTCTGTCACGTGCCGCTCGATCAGCGCACGGTCCATGCCGGGATCGACGGCCATCGACACCTCGAACGGCCTCGCAACACCAGAGACGACAGGCACCAGCGGCCCGACCGGCTGCTCCAGCACAGTCGACAGGCCCCAGAAACCGAAGGGGCACAACACGTTCCCGCTGTGATCGGACACCGGGCAGTGCGCAGGCACCTCGCCCCCGGCCCCGAACGGCCCGAACTGCCCCACGGACGCGCACAGCCGATACGGCCCGTCGACGAACGGCAGGTCGTAGATCAACGACCACGGCACCGAACCAGGTGTCACCGAGGCGATCATCAGCTCGGCCGGCCGAGCCCGCCCCCACCGGCGAATCCGGTCGGCGAGCTCAGGAGAACCGAACAGCCGCGAGTACATCGCCGACCCCTGCAGGGCCAGCGCGGCCAAGTCCGCGCAGAACGACGGAAAATCCTTGCCGTACCAGGGATCCAACCCTGACACGTCAGGGAACGAGCACGGCAGGTCACCCAAGCTGATCCAAATGGGCACACCGCCGGCAGCCACCAGCGCCCGGTTCCCGAGCACCAGCAACGACGCCGTCCGCGACGACAACGGCTCCAGATCGGCGAACGTCCGCGACAGCTGAAACCGCAACGACGAACGCGACTCCCCCGCACCCACCGGCAGCACGACCTGCTGGACGTGCACCGGCACCACACCTGAGTAGATGACCAGCTCACCGCTCCACGGCACTGACGCATAAGGCGTGGTGACCGGAAAGCTCACCCACGGACCCGAACCCTCGGCCGGCAGCACGAACGTCTCGGACAGCACCGATCGTCCGTTCATGCTGAGCACGGCCCGCAGCTCCAGATCACCGGGCAACGCAGCCGCGTGCTCCCCGACGTGCACCCACACCTCGTACTCGGCACCTGGCCGCAACGCCCCCGCGATGCCCTCGGTGGCGCCGGGCAGAGCGACCATCACCTTGACCGCGCGATCATCGGGCACGGGCGGCGCGGGCAACGCCGTGAAGCGGACCTGCCGGCGCCGTTCCAGCTCGCGGAACTGCCAGAGGACGTCCTCGACCCGCCCCTCACCAGCACCGACGGGCTCGGCCAGCACGACGTGCGGCGCACTCCAGCCGATCAGCACGGAAGCCGGGTCCACCCCGGGTACCAGCGTGTGCACAGCGGTGAACAGCACGACCGGCCGCCCAAGACCGCGCAACGCGGCAACAACCGGCGCGGTGTCCCACGAGCGCGTGTCGTGCAACGCCACCACGTCGCCGTCAATGTCGGACAACGAAGGCAGCGCGGACGCCGACGGGAAGTGCCGGAGATCGAGAACGGCGAACCGCACCGCCCGCACGGAAGTCGTGACCACGGTCGACGCCGGGTGCCCGACCGCGAGCCCGGCGCTGACCTGCGCCCACCCGCCCGGGTCGGTCACGACGAGCAGCGACTTCGACGCGGTGAACGCAGCCACGAAGTCCAGCGGCGAGCCTTCGCCGCCGGTGACGGTGAACTCAACGGGCGCCACAGCCGTACGCCTGGAGGTGCAGCTAGAACGGCCAGCCAAGCACCGGCAACCCGACCACGGCGTCCACGGCGAGACCGCAGAACACGAGCATCAGGTAGAGGTTCGACATGTGGAAGAACTTCATGGTGTTCGTGGACCCGCCGCGGCGCACGACGTTGTGCAGCTTGTGCGCGAAGACGGCGAACCACACGCCGGACAGGGCCGCCACCGCCACGTAGATCCACGAGGTGACCGGGGCGAGGGCGAGCGTGCAGACGACGGTGATCCAGCTGTAGATGACGATCTGCCGCGTCACCTGCTGAGCTGTGGCCACCACGGGCAGCATCGGCACGCCTGCTCGCGCGTAGTCGTCCTTGAACTTCATGGCGAGAGCCCAGGTGTGCGGCGGAGTCCAGAAGAAGATGACGCCGAACATCACCAGGGCAGGCCACTCCACCGTGCCCGTCACCGCGCTCCAGCCGATGATCACCGGCATGCAGCCCGCCATGCCGCCCCAGATGATGTTCTGGGAGGTCCGGCGCTTGAGCACGAGCGTGTAGACGAAGATGTAGAACAAGATCGTCGCCACGGCGAACACGGCGGAGATCAGGTTCACGAACATCCAGAGGAACGCGAACGAGAAGACGCCGAGCACGATGCCGAAGATCAGGGCGTTGCGCGGCGGGATGGCGTTGTGGGCCAACGGCCTGGCCGCGGTCCGCTTCATGACCGAGTCGATGTCGGCGTCGACGAAGCAGTTGAGGGCATTTGCCGACCCCGCGGCGAGGGTGCCGCCGGTCAGGGTGCAGGCGATCAGCCACAGCGGCGGGAGGCCGTGCTGGGCGAGCAGCATCGCGGGGATCGTGGTGATCAGCAGGAGCTCGATGACCCGTGGCTTGGTGAGCGCCACGTAGGCGCCAACAACCTGACGAGGCGACCTGTGGGGGGCCTCGAGGACGGCACTCATCGCGTGAACGCTCCTCGCATCGCAGAGGTGTGAAAACCAGCGACTGATGGTAACCGCGCAAAGAATTCACAGCCCGTTCGGGTGCTGGTGTGCCCCGGCACACACCCGCCTGAGACCTTTCAGAGCAACATCTGAATCTCGCAGGACTAGGCTGGCCGGTGGACGAGGGAGAAACGCGGGTCAGGCCGTTCGGGATCGATCAAGCCTGCCCGCCCTAGCGACAAGAGTGGAGCTGTAAGTCCGTGACCGTCACCGACGACATCACCCGGCTCACGAAGGCCGATCTGCCTGACGACTGGACGGAGCTGGACAAGCGCGCCGTCGACACCGCCCGACTGCTCGCGGCGGACGCGGTGCAGAAGGTCGGCAACGGGCACCCCGGCACGGCGATGAGCCTCGCGCCGCTGGCGTACACGCTGTTCCAGCGCGTCCTGCGGCACGACCCGGCCGACGCGGACTGGATCGGCCGCGACCGGTTCGTGCTGTCCGCCGGCCACTCCAGCCTGACGCTGTACGTGCAGCTGTACCTCTCGGGTTACGGCCTGGAGCTGGACGACCTGAAGGCGCTGCGCACGTGGGGCTCCCAGACCCCCGGCCACCCCGAGCACGGGCACACCAGGGGCGTCGAGATCACGACCGGCCCGCTGGGCTCCGGTCTCGCCTCCGCGGTCGGCATGGCGATGGCCGCCCGCCGCGAGCGCGGCCTGTTCGACCCGGACGCCGCACCGGGCCAGAGCCCGTTCGACCACCACATCTACGTGATCGCCTCCGACGGTGACATCGAGGAGGGCGTCACCTCCGAGGCCTCGTCGCTGGCCGGCACGCAGCAGCTGGGCAACCTGGTCGTCTTCTACGACGACAACAAGATCTCGATCGAGGACGACACCACGATCGCGCTGTCCGAGGACACCGCGGCGCGCTACGAGGCCTACGGCTGGCACGTGCAGGTCGTCGAGTCCGGCGAGAACGTCAAGGGCATCCTCGAGGCCGTCGAGAAGGCCAAGGCCGTCACCGACAAGCCGTCCTTCATCCTGCTGCGCACGATCATCGGCTACCCGGCGCCGAACAAGCAGAACACCGGTGCCGCGCACGGTGCCGCGCTCGGCGCCGACGAGGTCAAGGCCACCAAGGAGATCCTCGGCTTCGACCCGGAGCAGACCTTCGAGGTCGCCGACAAGGTCCTCGACCACGCCCGCGAGGTCGTCAAGCGCGGTGAGCTCGCCAAGGCCGAGTGGCAGAAGTCCTTCGACGCGTGGGCCGCGGCCAACCCGGAGAACAAGAAGCTGCTCGACCGCCTCGTCGCCCGTCAGCTGCCCGAGGGCTGGGCCGACGCGCTGCCCGTCTACCCGGTCGACGCGAAGGGTGTCCCGACCCGCAAGGCCTCCGGCGAGGTGATCAACGCGCTCGCCGCCGCGCTGCCCGAGCTGTGGGGCGGTTCCGCCGACCTCGCCGAGTCGAACCTGACCACGATCAAGGGCGCCAAGTCCTTCGGTCCCGCGGAGATCTCCACGGGCATGTGGAAGGCCGACCCGTACGGCCGCGTGCTGCACTTCGGTGTCCGCGAGCACGCGATGGGCGCGATCCTCAACGGCATCGCCCTGCACGGCCCGACCCGCCCGTTCGGCGGCACGTTCCTGGTGTTCTCCGACTACATGCGCCCGTCCGTGCGACTCGCGGCGATCATGCAGGCGGCGGTCACGTACGTGTGGACGCACGACTCCATCGGTCTCGGCGAGGACGGCCCGACGCACCAGCCGATCGAGCACCTCGCGGCCCTGCGCGCGATCCCGGACTTCGCGGTCGTCCGCCCCGGCGACGGCAACGAGACCGCGTACGCCTGGAAGGCCGTGCTGGAGCAGTTCGGCCCGGTCGGCCTCGCGCTGACCCGCCAGAACGTGCCGACGCTGGAGGGCACCTCCGCCGAGGGCGTGAAGCGCGGCGGTTACGTGCTGTTCGGTGACGAGAACCCCGAGATCGTGATCATCGGCACTGGCTCTGAACTGCAGGTTGCCGCCGAGGCCGGGAAGGTTCTGCAGGCCGAGGGCGTTGCAGTGCGTGTGGTGTCCATGCCTTCCATCGACTGGTTCGAGAAGCAGGACGCCGAGTACCGCGAGTCGGTCATCCCGCCGTCGGTCAAGGCGCGCGTCGCGGTGGAGGCCGGCATCGCGCAGCCGTGGTACCGCTACGTCGGCGACGCGGGCGAGATCGTGTCGATCGAGCACTTCGGCGCCTCGGCCGACTACCAGACGTTGTTCAAGGAGTTCGGCTTCACGACGGAGAACGTCGTCGCCGCCGCACGCCGTTCCCTTGACCGAGTGAGGGGTAACAAGTGAGCAAGGAGAAGCTGGCCGCTCTGTCCGGAGCGGGCGTCTCGATCTGGCTCGACGACCTGTCGCGTGAGCGGCTCACCAGCGGCAACCTGGACGAGCTGATCCGCGAGTGGAACGTCGTCGGCGTCACGACGAACCCGACGATCTTCGCGGGCGCGCTGTCGAAGGGCGAGTCCTACGACGAGCAGGTCCGCGAGCTCGCCAACAGGGGTGCCGACACCGAGGCGACCATCCGCGAGGTCACCACGACCGACGTGCGCAACGCGTGCGACAAGTTCCGCGACATCTACAACTCGACCAACGGGGTGGACGGCCGCGTCTCCATCGAGGTCGACCCGCGCCTGGCGTTCGACACGGACAAGACCGTGGCCGAGGCGCAGGACCTGTGGAAGACCGTGGACCGGCCGAACCTGCTGGTGAAGATCCCGGCCACCGAGGCGGGTCTGCCGGCGATCACCAAGACGATCGCGGAGGGCATCTCCGTCAACGTCACGCTGATCTTCTCGGTCGAGCGCTACCAGAAGGTCATGGAGGCCTACCTCGACGGCCTGGAGCAGGCCAAGGCGAACGGCCACGACCTGCGCTCGATCCACTCCGTGGCGTCGTTCTTCGTGTCCCGGGTGGACACCGAGATCGACAAGCGCCTGGACAAGATCGGCTCGGACGAGGCGAAGGCGTTGCGCGGCAAGGCTGCTCTGGCCAACGCGTGGATCGCCTACGGCGCGTTCGAGAAGACCTTCCAGGGCGAGCGCTGGGAGGCGCTCAAGGCCGACGGCGCCAACGCGCAGCGTCCGCTGTGGGCGTCGACCGGTGTGAAGGACCCGAGCTACTCCCCCACCCTCTACGTCGACCAGCTCGTCGTCACCGACGTCGTGAACACGATGCCGGAGAAGACGCTGCACGCCGTGGCCGACGGGGGCAAGATCGTCGGTGACACGGTCACCGGACGTGCCGCTGAGGGCCAGGAAGTGTTCGACCAGCTCGCCGCCGTGGGAATCGACCTCGAGGACGTGTTCAAGGTCCTGGAGACCGAGGGCGTCGACAAGTTCGAGAAGTCCTGGGAAGAGTTGCTCGAGACGGTGACGAACCAACTGGCTCAACTGAAGGGCTGATCACGCAGTGACCTCCGTCGAAATCGTGAGGTCACCGAACGCCGACCAGGTCAGCACGATCGCTGCTGACCTGGTCGCGGATTCGGTGCCGAGCAAGCTGACCGCGCAGGACCCGACCCTGTGGGGGCCGGAAGCCGAGTCCGAGGCGAGCATTCGTCTGTCGTGGACGACGTTGCACGAGACGTCCCGTGCACTGCTCCCCGAGCTCACGGCTCTGCGCGCCGAACTGCACGCCGAGGGCGTCGACCGCGTCGTCCTCGCTGGAATGGGCGGCTCGTCGCTCGCCCCCGAGGTCATCACGCGGACCGCGGGCGTCCCGCTGGTCGTGCTGGACACCACCGATCCCGCCCAGGTCGCCGACGCGCTGGCGGGCGACCTCGAGCGCACGGTGATCGTGGTGTCGTCCAAGTCCGGTGGCACGGTCGAGACCGACAGCCACCGGCGCATCTTCGAGAAGGCTTTCGCGGACGCGGGCATCGACGCCGCGTCGCGCATCGTGGTGGTCACCGACCCCGGTTCGCCGTTGCAGCAGGCGTCCGAGGAAGCGGGCTACCGCAAGGTGTTCCTGGCCGACCCGCACGTGGGTGGCCGTTACTCGGCGCTGACCGCGTTCGGCCTGGTGCCGTCCTACCTGGCCGGTGCCGACGTCGAGGCGCTGCTGGACGAGGCGGCCGAGGAGGCCAAGGTCCTCGCGCAGGACTCGGTCGAGAACCCCGCGGTCGTGCTGGCCGCGGTCTTCGGTGCCGCGCACGCCCACGGCGCGGAGAAGATCATCTTCGCCGACACCGGTTCCGGCATCGTCGGGTTCGGTGACTGGGCCGAGCAGCTGATCGCCGAGTCGACCGGCAAGAACGGCACCGGCCTGCTGCCGGTCGTCGTCGAGGGCCCCGGCGCTCCCGGTTTCGTGGACGCGCGGTCCGACGCCACGACCGTCGCGATCGGACCGGCCACCGGGTCGGCCAACGTGGCGGTGGAAGGCAAGCTGGGCGCGCAGTTCCTGCTGTGGGAGTACGCGACCGCGCTCGTCGGCCGGGTGCTCGGCATCAACCCGTTCGACCAGCCGGACGTGGAGGCCGCGAAGAAGGCCGCCCGCGCGCTGCTGGACGCGCCGGCCGTCGCCGCCACCACGCCGTCCTTTGTGGACGGACCGGTCGAGGGTCACGGCACCGACTGGGCTCCGCGCAAGGTGAACACCATCGCGGAAGCGCTTGCGGCGCTGGTTGAAGTGGCGCCCGACCACGGCTACATCTCGGTTCAGGCGTACTTGGACAGGATCGACGACGCGTCGTTCGAGCTGCTCCGTGCGGAGATCGCGAAGAGGACGCACCTGCAGACCACGTTCGGCTGGGGTCCGCGCTTCCTGCACTCGACCGGCCAGTACCACAAGGGCGGTCACCAGAACGGCGTGTTCATCCAGATCACCGGCGAGTCCGGCGACGACCTGGAGGTGCCCGGCCGTCCCTACACGCTGGCGCAGCTGCAGCTCGCGCAGGCGCTCGGCGACGGTCAGGTGCTGGTCGAACACGGTCGCCCGGTGCTGCGGTTGCACCTCGAGGACCGCATCGCCGGCTTGGCCCAGCTCGTCGAGGCAGTCCAGGAGGACGGTTCGTGACCGCATCCGACAAGTGGCGCAACCCGCTGCGGGACGCGCGCGACAAGCGCCTGCCCCGCATCGCGGGCCCGAGCGCGCTGGTCATCTTCGGTGTCACCGGTGACCTGTCGCGCAAGAAGCTGATGCCCGCGATCTACGACCTCGCGAACCGCGGGCTGCTGCCGCCGGGCTTCGGTCTCGTCGGCTTCGCCCGCCGCGACTGGGCCGACCAGGACTTCATGAAGGTCGTGCACGACGCGGTGAAGGAGCACGCGCGGACGCCGTTCAACGAGGCGGTCTGGGCGCAGCTCGCCGAGGGCATCCGGTTCGTGCAGGGCACCTTCGACGACGACGAGTCGTTCGACAACCTGGCCTCCTGCTTGGCCGCGTTGGACGCCGAGCGCGGCACGGGCGGCAACCACGCGTTCTACCTGTCGATCCCGCCGGGCGCGTTCCCGACGGTGATCAACCAGCTCAAGCGCGCGGGCCTCGCCCAGACGTCCGCCGACCAGTGGCGCCGGGTCGTCATCGAGAAGCCGTTCGGGCACGACCTGGCTTCGGCCAAGCAGCTGAACAAGACGGTCAACGAGGTCTTCCCCGAGGAGTCGGTGTTCCGCATCGACCACTACCTCGGCAAGGAGACCGTCCAGAACATCCTGGCGCTGCGGTTCGCGAACCAGCTCTACGAACCCATCTGGAACTCGAACTACGTCGACCACGTGCAGATCACCATGGCCGAGGACATCGGTCTCGGTGGCCGCGCCGGCTACTACGACGGCATCGGTGCGACGCGGGACGTCATCCAGAACCACCTGCTGCAGCTGCTGGCCCTGATCGCGATGGAGGAGCCGGTCTCGTTCAAGCCGGCCGACCTGCGCGCGGAGAAGGTGAAGATCCTCTCGGCGACGCGTCCCGCGGAGCCGTTCGAGGAGACCACCGCGCGCGGCCAGTACACCGGTGGCTGGCAGGGCGGGCAGAAGGTGCCCGGTCTGCTGGAGGAGGGCGGCTTCTCGCCCGAGTCGAAGACCGAGACGTTCGGCGCGATCACCTGTGAGATCAACACCCGCCGCTGGGCCGGGGTGCCGTTCTACCTGCGCACCGGCAAGCGCCTGGGCCGTCGTGTCACCGAGGTCGCCGTCGTCTTCAAGCGGGCGCCGCACCTGCCGTTCGACGACACCGCGACCGAAGAACTCGGCCAGAACGCTTTGGTGGTCCGGGTTCAGCCTGACGAGGGCGTGACCATCCGGTTCGGCTCGAAGGTGCCGGGCAACACGATGGAGGTCCGCGACGTCACGATGGACTTCGGCTACGGCCACTCGTTCACCGAGTCGTCGCCGGAGGCCTACGAGCGGCTGCTGCTGGACGTGCTGCTCGGCGAGCCGTCGCTGTTCCCGAAGAACGACGAGGTCGAGCTGTCCTGGGAGATCCTGGATCCGGTCCTGGACTTCTGGGCTCGCAAGGACGAACCGGCTCTCGAGAAGTACAAGGCAGGCACCTGGGGTCCGCCGTCGGCGGACGCGATGACCGCCAGGACCGGAAGGCACTGGAGGCGTCCGTGATCATCGACCTTCCCTCGACCACCACGTCCCAGATCAACTCGCGGCTGGTCCGGCTGCGGGACGAAGGCGGTGCGACGACGCTCGGTCGCGTGCTGACCCTCGTCATCGTGACCGAGGACGGCCAGCGCACCGACGCCGCGATCGACGCGGCCAACGACGCCTCGCGCGAGCACCCGTGTCGCGTGATCGTCGTGGCCCGCGGCGCCCGCCAGGCGGCTCCTCGCCTCGACGCGCAGATCCGCGTCGGTGGCGACGCGGGTGCCTCCGAGGTTGTCGTGCTGCGGCTGTACGGCGAGCTCGCCAAGGAGGGCGCGTCCTGCGTGATGCCGCTGCTGCTGCCGGACACCCCGGTCGTGGCGTGGTGGCCGTTCGACGCGCCGGTCTCGCCGTCCAAGGACCCGATCGGCCAGCTCGCGCAGCGCCGCATCACCGACGCGGCAGCCGAGAAGAACCCGATCAAGGCCCTGGAGTCGCGGCGTGCGCACTACGCGCCCGGTGACACGGACCTGGCCTGGACGCGTCTGACGTTGTGGCGCGCCATGCTCGCCTCCTCGCTGGACCTGCCGCCGTACGAGAAGGTCCTGGAAGCCGAGGTGACCGGCGAGGCCGACTCGCCGTCCACCGACCTGCTCGCGGCCTGGCTGACCGACAAGCTGAAGGTCCCCGCGCGCCGCTTCAAGGCGACGTCGGGCGAGGGCATCGTGCAGGTCCGGCTGGGCCGCGCGTCCGGCGACGTCGACCTGCTGCGCCCGGACGGCAAGGTGGGCACGCTGACCCAGCCCGGCCAGCCGTCGCGTCGAGTCGCGCTGCAGCGTCGTTCGATCCGCGACTGCCTCGCGGAGGAACTGCGCCGCCTCGACCCCGACGAGGTCTACGCGGGGGCGCTGAAGTCGCTGTCGAAGGTGACGAAGGGCCGCCCGGCCGCCCCGAAGGAAGCCGAGCCTTCCGCCAACGGCGCTGCCGTGCCGAAGAAGTCGAAGGCGAAGGCGAGTTCGTGAGCAATCCGCAAGTAGTGGTCCACCGCGACGGCGACCTCCTGGCCGCCGCCGCGGCGGCCCGCCTGGTGACCCGCATGGTCGACGCCCAAACCGCCCGCGGCTACGCGTCCGTCGTGCTGACCGGCGGCCGCACGGGCACGGCGGTGCTGGAACACCTCAACCGCAACGGCGCCCGCGATGCCGTCGACTGGTCGCGGGTGGATCTGTACTGGGGTGACGAGCGGTTCCTGCCTTCCGGGCATCCTGAGCGGAACGAGACTCAGGCCCGTGCCGCGCTGCTGGACCACGTTCCGGTGGATCCCGCACGCGTCCACGTGATGGAGCCTTCGGACGGCAAGTTCGGCGACGACCCGGAGGCGGCGGCCGCGGAGTACGCCTCGCTGCTGGCTTCGCTTGCGCGGCCTGAGGATCACGGCGACGTGCCCACGTTCGACGTCTGCTTGCTGGGCGTCGGCGAGGAGGGGCACGTGGCTTCGGTCTTCCCCGCTTCTCCTGCGGTGTACGAGAAGGAGCGGACAGTCGTCGCGGTGCGCAACTGCCCAAAGCCGCCGCCCACGCGTGTCTCGCTGACCTTGTCGTCGGTGCGGTGCGCGCAGGAGGTGTGGCTGATGACCACCGGGGAGTCCAAGGCTGCCGCGGTGGCCATGGCGTTGACCGGTGCGGGCGAGGTGCAGCTGCCTGCCGCTGGAGCCACCGGGCGGCGCCGGACGTTGTGGTTGCTGGACACGGCGGCTGCTTCGAAGGTGCCCGCTCTGTTCAAGCCGCCACTGGCTTGATGTTCTTGGCCCCCGGCTTCGTGCCGGGGGCCTTTTTCGTTGTCCGGGCTTGACCTCAAGTCGACTTCAGCAGCCACGCTTGTGCGCATGCGATTGAACGTTGCCGTTGTCGGTGGAGGTATCGGCGGTCTCGCGGCTGTGCTGGCGATCCGGCGGGCCGGGCACGAGGCCGTGTGCTTCGAACAGTCCAGCGAGCTCGGCGAGTTGGGAGCCGGAATCCAGATCGGCCCGAACGCCTCGCGACTGCTGCACCGCCTCGGGTTGTCCGAGGCGCTCGCCGCGGTGGCCGTCGAGCCGGCTCGCCTGCAGTTCCGCCGGTGGCACAGCGGCGCCGTCATCAAGGAGCTCGTCACCGGTCCGGAAGTCATCGCTGCCTTCGGTGCCCCGCACTACACGTTGCACCGCGCCGACCTGCACCGAGTTCTCGTCGACGCCGTCGCTGACGTCCGCCCGGGTCTTCAGTGTGTGGGCGCCGATCAGGACGACGACGGGGTGAACCTCCGTTTCGCCGACGGCACCTTTTACCGCGCGGACGTCGTCATCGGCGCCGACGGTCTCGGCTCGCGCCTGCGCCGGCTCGTGAGTTCCGGCGTTGCTCGTTTCTCCGGGAAGGCCGCATGGCGGGTCCTGGTCCCCGCCGAGGCCGTCCCGAACCTGGCCGATCCACCCACATTGCGGCTGTGGCTCGGGCCGGGCAAGCACGTGGTCTCCTACCCGGTCTCGGCAGGGCGGCTGCTCAACCTGGCCGCGGCGCTGCTGGCCGACGTCGAGGACACCGAGTCCTGGACCCGCGAGGGCCCCGCGGACGAGCTCGCCGCCGCGTTGCACGGCTGGGACCCCGACCTGCACACCGTCATCGCGGCCGCGAAGACGACTCTGCGACTGCCCCTGTTCGACCGGCCACCGCTCGAGCACATCGGCACGGGACGCATGACCCTGCTCGGCGACGCCGCACACCCGATGCTGCCCTTCTTCGCGCAGGGCGCCGCCCAGGCGATCGAGGACGCCTGGGTGCTGGGCCGCGTGCTGCGGAACGCGACCAGAGCGACCGCGCCGGACGCGCTTCGCCGGTACGAGCAGGCACGCCACGCCCGCACCGCCACGGTCCAGCAACGATCCGTCCGCAACGGCGAACTCTTCCAGCTGCCGAACGGCCTGCGGCAGCGCGTTCGCGACGTGGCCCTGCGCAGGTTCACCCTCACCAGGTTCGACTGGCTCTACGGCTACGACGCCGACACGGCCTGAGGTGCCAGCCAGCTGTCGATCTCCTCGGCCAGCCGAGGACAGCCACCGACCGGGTCGTCGCGCCGACACCGCAACGCGTGCGACAGGTACGCCTGAGCCGCCTGCAACCGGACGAGCTGCTCGTCGCACGCGGCCAACCGAGCCTTCACGGTGTCCCGCCACTCTCCCGAACGGCCGTCGTTCAGCACCGTGCGGATCTCGTCGAGACTCATCAGGGCCGTCTGCTGCAAGAGCTGGATCAACGCGATCCGGCGCACGTCGGCCGCGTCGTAGCGACGTCGCCCGGACTCGCGGCAACTCGGCACGAGCAAGCCTTGCTTCTCCCACCACCGCAACGTGGACACCGCCACGCCGAAGCGCCTGGCCACCTCGCCGATGGAGAACGTCCCCTGAGCATCCCCTAACATGAAGCTGACTTTAGCTCGGACGTACTTTTCTTGGGGGACAACGTGATCGTGCGCGAGGTACGACTGGAGGACGCGGCCGCCATCGCGGAGGTCAACCGCGAGGCGCTGGGGTACGACTTCCCGCTGGAGTCCACACAGGACCAGCTGGCGCGGATCATCAAGGCGCCCAACGTGGTGCTGTTCGTCGCCGTCGACTCCGAGGTGCTCGGCTACATCCAGCTCAGCGACTACGAGAACACCTACCACCGGCCGTTGAAGAACCTGATCACCCTCGCCATCTCGCCCCGGCACCAGCGCCGCGGTGTCGGCAGGCTGTTGCTGGCCGCCGGCGAGGAGTGGGCTCGGGCGGATGGTGCGTGTGGGGTGCGGCTGGTGACCGGGCAGAACCGGGTGGACGCGCGGAAGTTCTACGCGGCCAACGGATACGAGGTTCGGAAGGAGCAGACGAACCTCATCAAGTGGTGGGCCTGAGCAGTTCCAGCACGTCGGCCGGCGTCGCAGGGTTGCGCGCTAACGCTTGCCGCACAGCCGCGACCGGATCCGCGGCGAGCCGGTCGAACGCCTTTCGCGGCAAGTCGTGGCGGGCCGCCAACGCCTCTCGGACCTCGCTGTTCTCGTGCGCCGCGAACCGGAACAGCTCCACCGGCGACATGAACGAGTTCTCGGTCCGCAACGCATCGGGGTCGATCACCTCGTCCCCGCACACGAGCTCGAAGTAAGCGTCGCTCATGACTCCAGCAACTCCTCCATCACGTGCACCGGCAGCGACGGGTTCGCCGCCGCAGGCCTCGCCGTGAACTCACTGCCCAGCAGCTCCAGAATCGTCTCCACCGGCAGGTTCGGATGACAAGCGGCGAGGTACCGAGCCTGCGCATCCCCCAAACACAACAACAACGTCTCCCCACACGCGCGAGGATGCCGAGCAATCGCCCGGTACGTCTCCACATCAGCCCCGGCATGCGACGCCATGTGGTGCAACAGATCAGGCGGACAGTGCGGGTTCCGCGCCACCTCCAGCCAGTGCCCCTGCTGCTCGGCCAGCTCCCAGAGCTGCGCCTCCGTGACCTGGGGTTGGGTCACCACTTCCTCAGCCCGGCCGGCAGCCAGCAGCGCGGACACGACCGCGGGGTCGTCGCGGGCCAGCAGCGCCTGCACCTGTGCGGGGGTGAGGTCGGTGCGGCGCGCCAGTTCGAGGCTCGTCACGCCGTCCGCCAGCGCGATCAGGCGGTCGAGCAGGTGCGGAGGCAGCGCGGGGTTCTCCGCCAGGCCGTCCAGCACGGTGTCCACGAGCCAATCCCCCTGGTAACACGGCAGGCATTCCCCCCGACAACGCGTATCATCCCGAAACGCGTTGAGTAGCGGGGGTTTTGTGGCGAACGGCAGTGCGAAGCGACGTCCCACCATCGGGATGATCACCGCTGGCCCGCTCATCGAGCTCGCGGGCGAGCAGTGGCGCGGTGTCAGTGACGGCGCCTTGCACCTCGGGTGTGACCTGCTTTGTTTCGTCGGCAGCGAATTGGACCACCCGGACGCGCACAAGCGGCGGGCCAACACCGTTTACGACCTGATTTCGCCCAATCGGATCGATGCGCTCGTTGTGTGGACTACGCGCGTGGGGCAGCTCGTCGGGTCCGCGGGCATGCAGGAGTTCGTGAAGCGGTACGCGCCGATGCCGATGGTGAGTGTGGAGACCTCCCTCGCGCAGTGGCCGACCGTTCTGATGGACAACCGGGACGGCATGGAACAGGCCGTTGACCACCTCATCGAGGTGCACGGCAAGCGCAGGATCGCGTTCGTGAGAGGACCGCAAACGCATGCGGGCGCGCAGGAGCGGTACCAGGGGTACGCGGACTCGTTGAGCAAGCACGGGATTCCGTTCAACCCCGAGCTGATCACCATGCCCGGCTCGTTCATCTGGGAACCGAGCGGCGCGGCCGAGGCGATCAGAAAGATGATCGCCGGCCTCGACGAGCCGCCGGACGCCATCGCCGCGGCGAACGACGACTACGCCATCGGCGTCGTGTCCGCGTTGGAGGAGTTGGGGTTCCGCACGCCAGAAGACGTCGCGGTCGTCGGGTACGACAACCACACCAACGTCCGCACGCACGATCTCGGCTACGTGACGGCCACGGGCGATGGGCCGCCGGACCGGGTGCGTCGCGAGGTGAACATCGACGCGGCGACGCCCGCGTTCACCACGGTCAGGGCGCCGTTCCACGAGATGGGGTACCGGGCCGCGGAACTGGCGATGGCGCTCGTCCAGGGCCGGCCCACGCTCCCGATGCAGACCATGTCGACCGAGTTGATCGTCCGGAGGTCGTGCGGCTGTCTGCCGTCCGGTCTCGGCGACCACGCTCCCGCGCACGGCCGGCTCAACATCTCCGAGTCGGCGACGGCCGCCACGGTGGCCGACCACCTGCGCAGCTCGCTCGGCCCGTTGCAGGCCAGGCTCCCGGACGGCTGGGCAGAGCAGCTGATCGTCGAGCTCATGGCGGCCGGCAGAGGAGAGGTCGAAGGGGCCGAGTTCCTCCGGCTGCTCGCCGAGTACATCCGGGCGAGCGCGCGCGCCGGATGCGAACCTGAACGCTGGTGGCCACCGCTGTTCGACCTCCATCGGTTCGTGACGGCACGGATCAGCGACGCCACGCTCATCAACGACCTGTGGCTGCGCGTGCAACTCCTTGTCGGCGATGCGTTCGCCACGGACGCACGGTTCAAGTACCTCTCGCACGAACGCCACGACCAGACGGTGCGCGAAGCAGGACAACGGCTCATCGCGTCGCGCGACGTCGACGAGCTGACGAACGCCCTCACCGAAGAACTCCCCCGCCTAGGCATCCCTGGCTGTCACGTCATGGCGTACGACAACGCGGGTACGGCGCGCGCGCTCGTGCGGTACGAGGGCAACGAGCTAAAGGAACACCCGACCGCCCCGTTCCCCGCCATCAACCTGACGCCGTACCCCTTCAAGAGGCCGCAGCCGTTCAGCGCGATGTGCGTGCCGCTCTACACCGACGAAGACCACCTCGGCTACGCGATCTTCGAGCAGGGCCCGGAACCCGGCTGGATCTACGAGGCCGTGCAGCAGCAGCTCAGCAGCGCACTCCGCGGCATCCGGCTGATGCAGGAACTGAAGGACGCGCGCGCACGGCTCGAAGAACGCGTCGGCGAGACCGAAGCCCAACTGCGGCACGCACAGAAGATGGAGGCCATCGGCCGGTTGACCGGTGGCATCGCGCACGACTTCAACAACATCCTCACCGTCGTGAACGGCAACAGCGAGATGCTGCTGCGGCGCACGCTTCAGGACGACCCGCGCCGCACTGCGATCGAGGACATCAGGCACGCCGGCGAACGGGCCGCGAACCTCACCCGGCAGCTGCTCGCGTTCACCCGTCAGCAGGTCCTGCACCCGGAGTCGCTCGACCTGAAGCACAACCTCACCAAGATCCACTCGATGCTGCGCACGCTCGTCGGCGACCACATCGAGCTGGAGCTCGAACTGCCGGACCGCATCGCCCGCGTGTGGGCGGACGCGGGCCAGGTCGAACAGATCCTGTTCAACCTCGCGGTCAACTCCCGCGACGCGATGCCTGACGGCGGCACGCTCACGATCTCCGTCGCGGACACCACGCTCGGCCACGGCGACACCGGCCGGATCGTCGGCGTCCGGCCGGGCGAGTACGTCGTGCTGCGCGTCCAGGACACCGGCGCCGGCATGGCACCGGACGTGCAGGCGCAGGTGTTCGAGCCGTACTTCACCACCAAACCGGTCGGCAAGGGCACCGGCCTCGGCCTGAGCACGGTGTTCGGCATCGTGCAGCAGTCCGGCGGCCAGATCGAGCTGATCAGCGCACCGGGCAAGGGCACGACCGTCGAGGTCTACCTGCCGGTCCCGCACGAACGCGATGGCACGCCTGAAGCACCGTGCGCGCGCCGCGCCACCACGCACCAAGGAGCGGGCACGGTGCTCGTGGTGGAGGACGACGCGCAGGTGCGGATCATGACCCGCCGCTCGCTGGAGGCCGCCGGTTACTCGGTGATCGAGGCGAGCGACGGCCAGGAGGCGCTGCAGCTCGCGACGGCCCACCGCAGCACGATCGACCTCGTGCTCACCGACGTCGTGATGCCGAAGATGGGCGGGCCCGAACTGGTCCGGCTGCTGCGCTCGACCGGCGCCGCGCCCGCCGTCATCTACATGTCCGGCTACACGACAGACGAGGTCCTCGACGACGAAGTGCTGATCACCAAGCCGTACGTGGAGAGCGAACTCCTGGAACGCGTCCGGGACGCACTTGCGGACCCCTTCAAGGCCTGACGCTCGTTGTACTGATGCATTCGGACCTGTCGGACAACACAACCCCCTTGTTGGATCGGGTTCGGGGACCTCGCTGGGGAGTGGCGGGGTAGTTCGATCTCTGAGGGGGAGATTCGCTTGTCTGTGCTCAAATTCGGCCGAAGATCAGCCGCGGTTGCGGCGAGCTTGCTGATGGCCGCGGCCGGGGTGGTGCCGGCCGTCGGCGCCGCTGCCGCAGTCGACCAGGTGGTGTTCTGGAACGGGGTCGTGCTGGACACCTTCCGGCAGGCCGGGGGTGCACCGGGCCCGCTGGCCAGGGGTTCCGCGATGACGTTCCGGGCGATGCAGGCCGCCAACGTCCCGCAGGCGCCCAACCGCAGTGCCGCGATGGCCGCGGCGGCCTACAACGTGCTGATCCGGGTCTTCAACCGGAACGACTACCCGGGCGTCACGCTCGACTTCGCGGCCAAGTACGACGAGGCACTGACGCACGCCGGTTCCAGCGGCAACGACGCCTCCACCACGTTCGGCCGGCAGAAGGCCGAGGCCGAAGTGGCCGCGCGGGCCAACGACGGCTGGAACGACCGCACACCTTATGTACCGGCCGGCAACATGCCGGGAGCATGGCGGCCGACCGGCGGGTCCTGCGCCAGCGCGGCCGACACGGGCACCCCGAACTGGGGCAAGGTCCGGCCGTTCGTGCTCTCGTCCGGGTCGCAGTTCCGGCCGCCGGCACCCTCCAACGCCACCAACTACGGTCAGCTGCTGAGCAGCACCGAGTACAACACCCAGGTCACCGAGGTGTTCCAGTTCGGCGGGAAAGACGGCCCCGGCGTCGTGCGCAACCAGGAGCAGACCGAGATCGCCTGGTTCTGGGCCAACGACCTGGACCGCACCTACAAGCCGCCGGGCCAGCTGCTGGAGCACACCCGGATCATCGCGGAGCGGCAGGCGCTCAACCAGGACGAGAAGATCAAGCTGTTCACCTGGGTGGCCGTCGCGCTCGCCGACGCCTCCATCGCGGCGTGGGACACCAAGTTCCAGACCCCGATCGACCTGTGGCGACCGGTCGACGGCGTCAACCACAACTACCCCGGCGCCAACTGGCTGCCGCTGTCGGCCGACCGCGACGGCAACCCGGTCACCCCGTGCTTCTCGGCCTGGGTGTCCGGGCACGCCACCTTCGGCGGGGCCTGGGCCGGGGTGATGAAGCGGTACTTCGGCAGCGACGAGATCCCGGGCGGGCCGTTCGAGGCCACCACCGAGGACCCGCACGCGGCCACCGAGCCGGACGGCACCGTGAAGCGCCGCACGTTCAGCTCCTTCACCGCTGCCGCGAGAGAGAACGCGTTGAGCCGGCTCTATCTAGGCGTGCACTACCGCTTCGACGGCGACCTCGACGGACTCACCCTCGGCGACAACGTGGCCGCCACCGTGGTCTCGGCCGCCCAGGTACCGGAGCTGTGGACGCCCACGGGCACGTTGGGCGACCTCGATCTCGACGGCAAGAACGACGTCCTGGCGCGGAACCGGGCGGGAGAGCTCCTGCTCTACCCCGGCACCGGCGCACCGGGCTTCAAGCCGCCCTACCGCGTCGGCGCGGGGTTCAACTTCGCCAACTCCATGGTGATCGCCGACTTCACGCTGGACGGGAAGCCCGACCTGGTCACCAGGCGGGCGAGCAACGGCGAGCTGACTCTCTTCGCCCACACCGGCAACCCCGCCGCACCGTTCAACGGCACCGGTGATGTCATCGGGGTCGGTTTCGGCGGCATGGACGCGATCAACGCCGTCGACATGACCCTGGACGGGAAGCCCGACCTGGTCACCCGCCGAGCCAGCAACGGCGAACTGCGGCTCTTCGCCCACACCGGCAACGTCGGCGCCCCGCTCAACGGCACCGGCTCGGTCATCGGGACCGGCTTCGGCGGCATGGACGCGATCAACGCCGTCGACCTCACCCTCGACGGCAAGCCCGACCTGCTCACCCGCCGGGCCCGCGACGGAGAGCTGAGGCTCTTCGCCCACACCGGCAACGTCGGCGCGCCCATCAACGGCACCGGCACCGACGTGGGCTCCGGCTTCGGCGGCATGAACGCCCTGCTGGTCGGCGACTTCAACAACGACCACCGAGCGGATCTGATCACCCGCCAGACCGCCACCGGTGAGCTGAGGTTCTACGCGCACACCGGCCGTGCCGGCGCACCGTTCGCCGGCACGGGCACCGTCATCGGCGTCGGCTGGAACGGCATGACCGACATCGACTGATCATCGTCAGGAGGCTTGTGCGCGCCGCGCCACCGCGGCGCGCACGGTCTCGTCGAGCTTCTCGATGCGGAACGGCTTCTGCAGGTAGCCCGCGACGTCGTAGCCGGCGAACCGGCGCTCCAGCGATGTTCGGTCGTGGCCGCTGGTCAGCACGACGGGCACCTGCAGTCCCTCGCGCGCCAGCTCGGCCAGCACCTCCCCGCCGGACAGGCCGGGCATGCTGTGGTCGAGCAGCATCGCGCTGATCTCCGCGCTGCGTTCGCGCACGATCGCGATCGCCTCGGTGCCGTCGCTGGCCTGCAGGACCGTGAAACCGAGCTCCTCGAGCAGGCTGACGGTGTACCTCCGCACGGGGTCCTCGTCCTCGACCACGAGCACCAGCCCAGCTTGCGACATGCGCGTCAGTATGCCGGAAACTATTCGGTCTCTCAGCACCAGGGCGGCACCTGTTTTTGGCAATTCTTCACGAACTGCTCCATCAGTGTGACCTGGGCCATTTGGATCACACCATTGGTAGAGGGTCTGCGCTAACCTTCGCGGCACCGCTGCCGCTCCACGCTGAGAAAGAGGCACCAGGAAAGGCCAACTTCATGCGTAAAGCGACGGCAGCAGCCGCTCTGGCCGTGCTGTTCACATTGTCGTCCACACCTGCGCACGCCGACGCGATTCCTTCGGAGCGGGTGACGGTCGACGTGGTGACGGTGAACGGTTCCGGGTGCAAGCAAGGCACCGCAGAAGTGATCGTGTCACCCGACAACACTTCGTTCTGGGTGATCTACAGCGACTACCTCGCCCAGGCGGGCAAGGGCGCCGGTGCGACCGACTTCCGGAAGAACTGCCAGCTCAACCTGCAGATCAACGTGCCGCAGGGCTTCACCTACGGCATCGCGGAAGCGAACTACGCCGGTTACGGGAACCTCGGCCGCGGCGCCACCGGGCACCAGTGGGTGAGTTACTACTTCCAAGGTCAATCGGCCACCACCACGTGGAAGCACTCCTTCAACGGGCCGTTCGACGACAACTGGTCGATCACGCACCGCACCGAGTTCTCGGAGATCGTTTGGGCACCGTGCGGAGAGAAGCGCAATCTCAACGTCAACAGCGCGCTGCGCGTTGACAAGGGTAGCTCGGATGCCAATACAAACAGTTTCATGACGATGGACTACACGCGCGGAGAAGTGCGTACCCTGCACCACTTCTCGTGGAAGCGCTGCTGATATTCAACAAAGGCCGCCGCCGCCATCTCAACCGCCGCCACCCCCCTGCGAGTTGCGTTGGAAAGGTGTCCACCATGCTCAACGCGGTTGCCGCTGCCCTGCTGGCCTCGACCATCATCATCCCGCCCGGCGCACCGAACGAGACGCCGCCGCCCGACCACATCACGATCGACATCGTCACGATCAACGGCTCGGGCTGTCCCGCGGGCACGGCGGCCGTCGCTGTCTCCGAGGACAACAAGGCCTTCACGGTCACCTACAGCGACTACCTGGCCCAGGTCGGCGTCGGCGCCAAGCCCACCGACCTGCGCAAGAACTGCCAGCTCAACCTGCGGGTCAACGTGCCGCAGGGCTTCACCTACGGCGTCGCTCAAGCCGACTACAGAGGCTTCGCTCATCTGGAGCGCGGTGCGTACGCCATCGAGAAGGCCAACTACTACTTCCAGGGCATGTCCCAGACGGAGCAGATCTCGCACCGGTACAACGGACCCGTCAGCGACGACTGGCAGGCCACCGACACCACCGAGGTCGCCGCGATCGTCTACGCCCCGTGCGGCGAGAAGCGGAACTTCAACATCAACACGGAGCTCCGGGTCTACGGCGGCACCTCCAACACCGCCACGACCACGAGCTTCATGACGATGGACTCGACCGACGGCAACCTCGAGACGACGTACCACTTCGCCTGGAAGGAGTGCCCGTAGCCACCTCTCTCGGCTACCGCACACGCCCGGTGCGTGTGCGGTAGCACATTTGTGAGCGCCACGGCGTACGAAACCGCGTTGTCGACTGTCTGCACTGTGTGACGGGGCAGGTCGGGGCGAAGGGGCAGCAGTTATGCCAACCGCGACATACGCGCAGTACGGTGATGGCCGGAAGGCTCACAAGGGAGGTCGGATCCTGACCGCCACGCTGCTTCCGGCCAGGCGCACGCAGAACGCCGAGGCCGGCTCGCGCTGGTCTCTGCGCGGCGACCCGCGCCAGCTCCTCATCGACCTGGCGATGGTTCTCGTCGCGCTGCTCGACGTCTGGCTGAAGTCGCAGTGGATCAAGGCACTGCCGCCGGACCCTGACTTCCCCGCCGTCCAGGTCTACCAGGAGGTGTTCAACTGGATCGCGGTCGCCGCGCTGCTGATGCGCCGCCGCTTCCCGTTCCTGGTCCTCGTGCTGACCGTGCCCGGCTTCTTCACCGGCTGGGCGCAGATGGCCGCGATGATCGCCCTCTACACGGTGGCGCGCCGCTACGTGACCGGCTGGCAGACCGTCGTGGCCGGGGTGCTCGTGTGGTCGTGCCGCTTCATGACCTGGCCGCCGTCGGAGTTCACCAAGACCCCGCTCTCCGGCCACTTCCACTCGGCGATCTACGGCTTCCTCGTGGTGGGCCTGCCGATCGCGATCGCCCTGCTCGCGCACGCCCGGCAGGAGCTGTCTGCCCGCATCACCGAGCTCGCCGAGTCGCGCGAGAGAGAACGCGTGCTGCACGCGCACGCCATCAGAGCGGACGAACGGGCAAAGCTCGCCCGCGAGATGCACGATGTGGTGTCCCACCAGGTCAGCCTCATCGCGATGCAGGCGGGCGCGCTGCGCATGGCCGTGGCCGACGCCGAGCACAAGCAGGTCGCGGGCACCATCCGCACTCTCTCGACCAGAACGCTGGACGAGCTCCGTCAGCTCGTGTCCGTCCTGCGCGCCCCAGAGGACACCCCGCAGCCGGGCGTCGACGAGCTGGCCGAGCTCGCCGCCGATGCCGGTTTCGAGGTGTCCGTGCAGCTCAAGGGCGCGGTGCAGGACCTCGCCGCACCGGTGTCCGGCGCGGTGTACCGGACGGTGCAGGAGGCCCTGACCAACATCCGCAAGCACGCCGTCGGGTCGAGCGCGACGGTGCTCATCGACGCGGACGACAGCGCCGGCGACGTCCTGGTCGAGGTGCGCAACACGCCGCCGTCCAGCCCGTCGTCCTCACTCCCGAGCGGCGGGCACGGCCTCGTCGGGCTGCGGGAACGGGCCACGTTGCTGGGCGGCCAGTTCTCCGCGGGACCGACCGAGGAAGGCGGCTTCCTGGTGTCGGCGTCGTTCCCGAAGCAGCGAACGGTCTCCGCCGACTAGCGGTTGTGCTTCCGGAACGCGTGGTACGACTGCTTGGGCTCCAGCCGGTACGGCGAGTTGTCGTCGTCGAACCGCGCACGGATCGTGCGGAACAAACTGTACGAGGCCATGTCGTAGTCGCGATCGCGGCACGTCGGGTGGTGCGGCGAGTCCGGTGAGATGACCGAGTACAGGTGCGCACCCGCCAACTGCTCCGCGCCGAACACCCGGAGCATGCGGGCGATGTGGTCGGCCTGCTCGCGTTCGTCGCGCGTGTAACCGGGCTTGATCACGGGCGGATCGGCCCCGTAGTCGACGATGCCCCAGCCCATGCCGCCGAGCTTCGCCGCGCCCGTGAAGGTGCAGCAGCCGAACTCCAGGATCATGATCGGCTTGTTCCAGCGCCGGTACTGGCCGAGGTCAGTTGTGTACTCGGCATCGGTCTCGAAGTACGGGTAGTAGTCGAGCCCGACGATGTCGAACAGCGACCAGTCGTTCCACACCGCGTCGGCGCCGGCGGCCGAGCCGTAGGTGATCCGGCCGTGGAACTCGCGGCGCGTGACCTCGACGGCCCGCGCCATGAACTGGCGGAACCGCCGGATGATCGCGGGCCACTCGGAGTCCGGAATCGACTCGATGTTCTCGATCCGCTCCAGGAAGTTCGCGCCGGGGATGATGCCCGGCGTGAACAGGAAGTGCTCGCAGCCGGTGACGAACTTGACGTTGTCGCCGGTCCGCCTGCGCTCGGCCGCGCGGGCGGCCTCCGCCATGTGCTCCAGGATCTCGTCCTGCGGGTGATCGTAGAGGCGGGGCTGCACGAACACCTCCATGCCGCGGCGGAGCGCCACGTCCGTCGTCTCGGCGAGCCGGCCGAGGTCGGTGCCGAGCGTGGTGATGGACGGGCAGCGCAGCTCGTTCGCGATCATCCCGAGCTCACGTTCCAGCTGCCCGCGGCTCCACCGGACCCGGCTGAGGGGATCTCCCGCCGCGTGCAACACCCCCGTGTCGTAGCAAACGCCCCCGCGCAGCTTCGGCATCGCGGCTGATGCCCTGCCTCCCACCGCCGCGAGCGCGGCCGCACCGGCAACAGCCTTCAAGAACACCTTTCGACTGATCATCGTTCCCCCTGACTAGTTACTCAACTAGGCTACTAGTCATGCAACCAGAAAATCGGTCGGGCGACCAGAAGCGCAGCTTCATCGAGGACGCCCGGCGCGGGCAGATCGTCGCCGCGACGATCGAGACGATCGCCGAGATCGGGTACGCGAAAGCGTCGTTCGTGCAGATCGCGCGGCGTGCGGGCATCAGCCCGGGGCTCATCACGTACCACTTCGCCAAGCGCGAGGAGTTGATGAAGCAGGTCATGCTCACCGTGCACAACTCGATGGACGCGGCGCTGACCGCCCGCACCGAGGGCTCCGAGAGCTACCGCATCGCGTTGCGCGGCCTGATCGAGGGCTTCGTGCACTACTGCGCCGAACACCCCACCGAGCTGATCGCGATCAGCCAGATCGCCGCCGCCGCGCGCGATGCCGAGGCGGCGCGGACGTGGTCGGAGGAGCAGAACGCCAACGCCCTGACCGAACTCGAAGAGATGTTCCGCGAGGGCCAGGAGTGCGACGAGTTCCGCGAGTTCGCACCGCGCGTGATGGCCGTGTCGGTGATGGCCGCGATGGAGGCCACGCCGGCCGAGCTCATGGCCCGGCCGGGCACCGACGTCGCCGCGTACGCGAAGGAGCTGGCAGACCTGTTCGACTTTGCGGTCAGGCGCGCTTAGACGCGATCGACGCGCTGATGGCCGCCGCCGCCCCGAGCACACCGCACGTCAACGCGATGGAGAGCGTCGGCTCGTTCGTCTTCAGCACCGAAACCAGCAGCCACACGGCCAGGCCGAGCCCGAACCCGAGCGGCACCGACGCGATCACCGCGGCCACCCCGGTCTGCCGCTTGCGCAACGCCCGCAGGTTCGACTCCAGGTAGGCCAACGTGAAGAGCAGCAACAGCGCCGACCCGGTGCCCATGATGCTCAGCCACGGCGTCTGGTTGGAGACCAGCAGCAGCTCACGCCCGTCGATGGACGCTGTCACGGCCCCACCCACGATCCACCGCGTGGCGCCGGGCAGCACGAAGCCCTCCGCTCCGCGTTGGACGTTCGCGAGCTCGATCCCCGCCAGATTCACGACGAGCTGGTTTCCCTGCTCCACCACGGGATTCGCCAGGTTCGTGCTGATTTCGGGGAGCTCCCGGCCGGTGGCCAGGAACGGCACCACGACCAGGGCAAGCAACGCGATGGCGGCCACCAGCCACAGCGCCCACGGCGTCGACGGCGGCTTGATCACCTGAGCGGCCGGCACGAGCGTGCTGCTGCCACTGAGCCGCGCGGCCGGCACCGGGTCCACCAGCGTGGCCCGAATCGGTTGCTGCGCAAGCGAAACCGTGTCCCGCCCGACCGGCCGCAACGACGGTCGCGTGGACGACGCCGACACCTGCGGCGCGAGGTGCACCGGAATCCCCATGCGCGTCAACCAGTCCGGCCCGAACAGGTGCCCCGCCGCACCAGCCAGGTCGATCGCGAACGTCTCGGCGTTGCGGTACCGCGCGTCCGGATCCCGCGCGATGCTGCGCATCACCACGCCCGCAAGGGGTTCCGGCACGTTCTGCAGCGGCCGCGGGTCCTGGTAGACCCGCTTCTGGATCATCGCGAGCGGCCCGCCACCACGTTCGAACGGCAGATCCCCGCTCAACAGCTCGTACAACACCGTGCCGGTCGCGTAGACGTCCGCGGCGGGCGTGAGCGCGTTGCCCATCGCCTGCTCCGGCGCGATGTACGCAGGCGTGCCGAGCACAGCACCGCCGTGCGTCACCAGCGTCGCACCCTCCGACACCACCTGCGAGATGCCGAAGTCCGCCACCTTCACGACCCCATTGGACGTGAACAACAAGTTCTTCGGCTTGACGTCGAGGTGCAGCACCCCAGCCTCGTGCGCCGCGTGCAACCCGGACAACGTCGCCAGCACCAGCGCACACGACTGCTGCGCCGTCAGCCCGTCCGAAGCGAACCGCGACCACACCGTGCCACCGTCGAGCCGTTCCATCACCAGCAGGTGCTCACCCTGCTGCCGCACGTAGTCGTAAACCGGCACGATGTGCGGGTGGTCGAGCCGCGCCAGCAACCGCGCCTCGTGCTCAAACCTCTCACTCATCCGCGGGTCTTCCGCGACCGCGTGCGGCAACCGCTTGATCGCCACCGGCCGCCCGAGCTGCCGATGCACGCCGCCGTAGACGACGCCCATCCCACCCTCGCCGATCTGTTCGCCGACCGAGTACTGCGGCAGCGCGGCGACCACACTGGACAAAGTCACCGTTGAATCCTCACGGTATCCATTTCGGACGGTGGCAGTTGCTCACCAGGATGAGGCGTCACATAGCCAAGCAGCAACGCAGCAGCAGCCGCCCCGACGATGAACGGAATCTCCGCCGTGGGCGACGGCGCCACCAACCGCAACACCGACAACGTGATCACCGCAACGAGCCCGGTCCCAATCCCGGCCGGCAAGAACCGCATGGCCCGCTGCCACCGGTTGTGCGGCAGCCGCCGTCGCGCCAGCGCGATCAACGCCCCAGCCCACGACAGCCCGGTCAACACCAGCACACCCAACCCGAACGCGCCGTAAACCGACCACAACGACCCCTTGACGTCCCCGGTCGTCTCAACCGAGGCAATGGTCTCCCGCTGCACGTCGATCGCCTCAACCGTGACCGGAAGGAGACCAATGGCCTGCGACCCCAAATCCGTCGGTTCGAGCGGGAACGACCGAGTCTCCGACGACTGCGGCGGCACGTCGAACGGAACCGTTGTGTCGTAGGTGAAGAAGGTCAACGCCAACGCCGTCCCACTGATCCGCACAGTCTTGACGCGCTGCACGGTGTTCGTGTTGTTGCGCACCGTGATGGACACCCGCGCAGTATCCGCAGGGTTCAACACCAGGGTCCCTACTCCAACCGGCCTACCGTCCACATCGGCCTCGAGCAGAACAGACCCGTCCTGTGCGGACGCCGTTGACGGCAGCAGCATAATTCCGCACCACAGCAGTAAACCTGCACCGGTCAAGCGACGTCTCACTAGCGCACCTTCGGTTCTGATCCCGGGGAGAGGGAATGCGGTCTTTAGGCTTACTCGTGGCTTTAGCGGCCGGTGTTACGGTGCTGAGCGCCACACCGGCAGCAGCCCAGCAGCCCCCGGCGCTCACGCTGAGCCCGAACGTCGGCGCCCCTGGAACGGCCTTCAAGCTCAACTGGTCCGGGGTCTACTTCCCCCGAACGTGCGAGTTTCCGACCGTACGCTTCCTGTGGGACGGCAAGACGGTATTGGGCAACGGCTTCGGTAGCACCAACGGAACCGGTTCCGGTTCGGCAACAGTTCCGGCGGCCGCCGCTGCAGGTGGCCACCGTGTGACGGTTCAACCAACCTCGTGCGGAGCCACGACGTCGGCGTCGAACACGTTCACGGTCCGCATCCCGACGACTACGACGACGACCACACCGCCCACCACACAGCCGCCCGTCACCAATCCCCCGGTGACGAACCCACCGGTCACCACGCGCCCGCGCCCGACCACGACCACCACGACTCCGCCGGTCACCACGACCACGACGACAACCACGACCACAACGGACACGCCCCCGCCGTCCTCGGACACCCCGTCGTCATCCGACCCAGGTGACGGCGTCCTCATCCTCGACAAGGACAACATCCAGCCCGGCGACGACCTGACTGCCAGTGGCACGGGCTGTCCCAAGGGCGCGAACGTGACGCTGAAATCTCTCGGCCAGGACGTCGGCAAGGCAATCGCCGACGAGAACGGCGAGTTCAAGTCACCGGTGCGGTTCGCGAACATCGAGCCAGGCCGCCACAAGGTGCGCGCGGAGTGCGGCATCACCCTGGTGGGCAACGTGGACGTGACCCTGTCGAGCTCATCAGGCGGAACAACCAGCACGCTCGTAGTGCTTCTGTTCTTCCTGCTGATCGGCGCAGCAATGCTCCGCCGCCAATTCACAGGCCTGCGCCGCTAGGAACCCCCGCGAAGCCGAAGGCAAGCGGCGATGGCGCAGCCGAGCCGACCCGATGGCGCAGCCGAGGCGCTTGACGCTTGAAACGCGGTGCGGGCGGGTCCCCGTCACGAGGACCCGCCCGCACCGCACCACCTACGCAACAGGCAGCCGCTCACAGCAACAGGCGTGCCATCAACCCGAGAGCGGCGTGGTACCCCAGATCAGATTGGCGGGGGTTTGGGGGCGGCGCCTCCCAAGGGGAAGCACGCACGGTGAACGGGAGCACGCAACAGGGGAACGCTACGAAACCGGAACCCCGAGCACGCAAAGCGACCACCTACGAACTCGAAACCGCCAGCCGCCGACGGAACAGGGGGACGACCTACGCAACCGGCGCGCACCGCCGGAACGGCGAACCGGCGAACACACAAAAGGCCCCCTCTCCGCAGAAAAGGGGGCCTAGAGCGTCAATCAAAGGGTCTACGGCTCTTCCCGCTGCCGCCGAAGCTTGGCGAGAGCCTCCTCGAGGATCGCCTCCCCATCAGCGTCAGACCGCCGCTCCTTCACATACGCAAGGTGCGTCTTGTAAGGCTCGTTGCGCGGAGGCGCGGGTGGCGTCTGCTCGTCCCGCCCTGCCGGCAGGCCGCACCGCGGGCAGTCCCAGTTCTCCGGCACCTCCGCGTCGACCGCGAAGGAAGGCCGGGACTCGTGACCGTTCGCGCACCAGTACGACACCCGACGACGAGGCGCGGACTCGCCGCGCTCCGACTCACCCATCGGGCCTGCGCCGACGCGGGTACCGCGAATCGCGTTACCACCGGACATCGACCGTTACACCCCCACCAAGTGGTTACCCCAAGCCCCTGAGGGCTTCTGCCGCTGAACGGTTGATCAGCTGCCCGCGCCGGGCAGCTTGATCAGCAGTCCGATGCCCACGATCGCGATGATCCAGACCGCGCCGACGAACAGCGTCAGGCGGTCGAGGTTCTTCTCGACGACCGAGGAACCGGACAGACTCGACTGCATGCCGCCGCCGAACAGCGAAGAAAGGCCGCCACCACGGCCGCGGTGCAAGAGCACGAGCAGCACCAGCAGCACGCTGGAGACGATCAACAGGATCTGCAGGAACAGGATCATTTCTTCCTCGCTGTCAGGCAGCCGACGCCATAGAGTACCTGTTCGACTGCCGAACGTGTGCACCAGTTGGGGTTAGGGCAAGTTAGATCGACTTAGGGTAGTGGTCCACCCGCGGCCAGCGCGCACAGCTTGGTGAATTCGTCCGCCTGAAGGCTCGCACCGCCGACGAGAGCGCCGTCGATGTCCTTCTGCGCGATGAGCTCACCGATGTTGGACGACTTCACCGAACCGCCGTAAAGCACGCGCACGACGGCCGCGGTCTCCTCGCCGTACTTCTCCGCCACGAACGAGCGGACCAGCGAGCACACCTCCTGCGCGTCGGCAGAAGAAGCCGTGCGACCGGTACCGATCGCCCACACGGGCTCGTACGCGAACACGATCTTGGCGACCTGCTCGGCCGTGAAGCCCTTGAGGCCGTCCTCGAGCTGCTGCTTGACCAGCTCCAGGTGTCCCTTGGCCTCACGCACGTCCAGCTTCTCGCCGAAGCAGAAGATCGGGGTGACCTCGACCTTCAGCGCGGCCTTCAGCTTCGCGTTGACCAGCGCGTCCGTCTCGCCGTGGTACTCGCGGCGCTCGGAGTGCCCGACGACCACGTAGTGGCAGCCGAGCTTCGCGAGCATCGGGCCGGACACCTCGCCGGTGTACGCGCCCGAGTCGTGCTGCGAGAGGTCCTGCGCGCCGTACTTGATCAGCAGCTTGTCGCCGTCGACCAGCGTCTGGATGCTGCGGATGTCGACGAACGGCGGGAGGACGGCCACCTCGACCTTGGCGAAGTACTTCTCCGGCAGGGAGAAGGCGATCTTCTGCACGAGGCCGATCGCTTCGAGGTGGTTGAGGTTCATCTTCCAGTTGCCCGCGATGAGCGGGAGCCGGGCTGCCATCAGGACTCCAAAACGCTGATGCCGGGGAGTTCCTTGCCTTCCAGGAACTCGAGAGACGCGCCACCACCGGTGGAGATGTGCGAGAAACCGTCCTCGGGCAGACCCAGTGCACGCACCGCGGCAGCCGAGTCGCCGCCACCGACGACCGTGAACGCCTCGGACTTGACCAGGGCCTCGGCGACGGCACGCGTGCCACCGGCGTAGGCCTCCTGCTCGAACACGCCCATCGGGCCGTTCCAGAACACGGTCCGGGCGTCCGCCAGCTTCGAGGCGAACAGCTCGCGCGACGCGGGGCCGATGTCCAGGCCCATGCGGTCGGCCGGGATGGCGTCGGTCGCCACGACGTCGTGCTCCGGGTTGCCGAACTTGTCGGTGACCAGCACGTCGACGGGCAGCACGAGCTCGACGCCGCGCTTCTCCGCGTCGGCGAGGAAGCCGCGCACGGTGTCCAGCTGGTCTTCCTGCAGCAGCGAGCCGCCGACCTCGTGGCCCTGGGCCTTGAGGAACGTGTACGCCATGCCGCCGCCGATCAGCAGCCGGTCGACCTTGGACAGCAGGTTCGCGATGACGCCGAGCTTGTCGGACACCTTCGCGCCGCCGAGCACAACGACGTACGGGCGCTCCAGGTCGTCGGTGAGCTTGCGCAGCACACCGAGCTCGGCCTCGACGAGACCGCCGACGTACGCGGGCAGCTTCTGAGCCACGTCGTAGACCGAGGCCTGCTTGCGGTGCACGACACCGAAGCCGTCGGACACGAACGCATCGGCGAACGCGGCCAGCTCGGAGGCCAGCGCCTCGCGCTCGGAGGAGTCCTTCGAGGTCTCGCGGGCGTCGAAGCGGACGTTCTCCAGCATCACGACGCCGCCGTCGGTCAGCGCGGCCACCACGGACTTCGCCGACTCGCCGACGAGGTCCGAAGCCAGCGCGACCTCGGTGCCGAGCAGCTCACCGAGGCGAGCGGCGGCCGGGGCGAGCGAGAACTGGGGGTCCGGCGCGCCCTTGGGGCGGCCGAGGTGAGCGGTGACGATCACGCGGGCGCCCGCGTCGGCAAGGGCCTTGATCGTCGGCACCGACGCGCGCACGCGGCCGTCGTCGGTGATCTTGTCTCCGTCGAGGGGGACGTTCAGGTCGGCGCGCACCAGGACGCGCCGACCTGCGACACCCTCGGCGAGCAGGTCGCTGAGAGTCTTCACTGACTTTTCGCCCCTGCTCAGATCTTGGACGCGACGAGCTTGACCAGGTCCGCGAGGCGGTTCGAGTAGCCCCACTCGTTGTCGTACCAGCCGACGACCTTGACCTGGTTGCCGATGACCTTGGTCAGCGGCGCGTCGTAGATGCACGAGTGCGGGTCGGTGACGATGTCAGCCGACACGATCGGGTCGGTCGAGTACTTGAGGATGCCGGCCAGCGGGCCCTCGGCGGCGGCCTTGTACGCGGCGTTGACCTCGTCCACGGTGACCTCGCGCTTGAGCGTGACGGTCAGGTCGGTGGCCGAGCCGGTGGGGATCGGCACGCGCAGCGCGTAGCCGTCGAGCTTGCCCTGCAGCTCCGGCAGCACCAGGCCGATGGCCTTCGCGGCACCGGTCGAGGTCGGCACGATGTTCAGCGCGGCGGCGCGGGCACGGCGGAGGTCGCTGTGCGGCGCGTCCTGCAGGTTCTGGTCCTGCGTGTACGCGTGGATCGTGGTCATGAGGCCCTGCTCGATGCCGAAGCTGTCGTGCAGCACCTTGGCGAGCGGCGCGAGGCAGTTCGTGGTGCAGGACGCGTTCGAGATGATCGTCTGCGAACCGTCGAACTTGTCCTCGTTGGCGCCGATGACGACGGTGAGGTCCTCGTTCTTGGCCGGCGCGGAGATGATGACCTTCTTGGCGCCGCCCTCGTCCACGTGCGCGCGGGCCTTGGTGGCGTCGGTGAAGAAGCCGGTGGACTCGACGACGACGTCGACGCCGAGGTCCTTCCACGGCAGAGCGCCGGGGTTGCGCTCGGCGAGGGCCTTGATGACCTTGCCGTCGACGGAGATGCCTTCCTCGGTGACCTGCACGTCGGCGTCCAGACGACCGAGAATGCTGTCGTACTTCAGCAGATGCGCCATGGTGTTGACGTCACCGAGGTCGTTGAACGCGACGATCTCGATGTCGTGGCCGCCGGCACGCACCGCGCGGAAGAAGTTGCGGCCGATCCGGCCGAAACCATTGACACCTACACGAACCGTCACGACGGACTCCTTGCGTTCGACTGGCAGGAACAAGCCCACCCTATCTGCCGAACTGCGCCGCTGGTCACAGGGATAGTGAGGATCTCTTGATCGAGCCAGAAAAATGGCCCCTGACTAGGCCGTTCGGCGGCGCAGGGTGCGGAGCATCCAGAGGTACGCGCTCAGCTCCTCCGCAGCCTCCGCGGCGGTGCGGCACGCCTCGGGGCTGTCCTCTTTTCCGTCCCTGCCGACGACGGCGACGATCCGGGCGAGCCACTCGTCCACGACCTGGCGGTCCTGCGGCGGTACGAGCGAGGCGTTCGGCTGTCGGATTTGCGCGGTCATGACCAGACCTCCGTGATGTGGTGGCGGCGGCACCGGTCGGATCATGTCCAGGCCCTGAAGGGACCGGCAATACCCCGAAACAGCGGGTGTTACGGGCCGTTACGCGCCGGTACGGTCATTCCCCATGACGGCCAATGCCGCCTGTGTGACATGTGGGAACCCGCTCAACGACACGGCCACCGGACGGCGCTACTGCTCCAATGCGTGTCGTCAACGCGCGTATCGCGAACGCAGCTCGGCACGCGACGACTCCCCGCATGACTCGGCCTTGCCGACTCCCCTCGACACGTTCGTGGGCCGTCGCGAGGAGCTGGCGGCGCTCGCGCGGCTCGGTTCGGAGCACCGCTTGGTGTCGCTGGTCGGTCCGGCGGGAGCGGGCAAGACCAGGCTGGCCGCCCAGCACGTGAGCAAACGCCCTGATCAGGTGTGGTGGACCGCGCTGGCGTCCGAGTCGGACGTCGTGCAGGCGATCTACCACGCCGTCGGCGCCCACCCGCTGCCGAACCGCTCGGTGCGCGACGCTGTGATCGCCGAGGTCGAGCAGCACCGCCGCCCGCTGCTCGTGCTCGACAACTGCGAGCACCTGCTGGCGGACGTGGCCGACGTCGTGTCGGAGCTCGTCGCCTGCTGCCCGCGGTTGCGCGTCCTGGTGACCTCGCGCGAACCGCTCAGGCTCGCCGGCGAGCAGGTCTTCGCGCTCGGCGAGCTCGGTCTGCCGCCGGTCGGCGCGGACTGTGCGGACGTTGCCGAGGCGCTGCGTTACGACGCCGTGGTGCTTTTCCGCGATCGTGCCGTCTCAGTGGACCGCTCGTTCGAGCTGAACGCGCTGAACGTCGCGGACGTCGTCGCGGTCTGCCGCTCGCTGGACGGCATGCCGCTGGCCATCGAACTGGCCGCGCGCCGCATCACCGTGCTGTCCCCCGCCGACGTCCTGGCCCGGCTCGAGGACCGCCTGGCGTTGCTGACCGCAGGGCCGCGCGCCTCCGACGACCGCCACCGCACGCTGCGTGCCGCGATCGGCTGGAGCTACGACCTGTTGTCCGAGGCAGAGCAGGCCGCGTGCCGCCGCCTGGCCGTGCTGGGCGTGCCGTTCGACCTGGGCGTCGCGAGCACCGTGTGCGGGGTCGAGGACGCCCTCGACCTGCTGGCCGGCCTGGAGCAGAAGTCGCTGCTCGTCGTCGACCGGGTGGGCGGTGGGCACACCACGTTCCGCCAGCTCCAGTCGGTGCGTCTGTACTGCCGCGAGCGTGCCGCCGAATGCGGTGACATCGATGTCGTCGCGGACCGCGTCGTCGACTGGGTGTGCTCGGTCGTGGAGCCGGAGATCTCCTGCTTCTTCCCGGCACCGCCGGTGGTGCTGCGCCTGGACCGCAACATCGGCCTGATCGAGCTGGCCGTCGCCCGCACCGCCGAGACGGGCGACTGGGCCCGGCACGCACTGACCATCGCCGCCACGGCCTGGACCTCCACTCCGCGCGGCCCGCGCGGCGCTCCCACCGAGCTGCTGCACCGCGCGTTGTCCCAGCCGATGCCCCCGTCGTACCGCAGCGTGCTGACCGCGCTGGCGGCCATGCACCACCGCGTCCGGGGCGGCTGGCACGTGACGCGTCAGTTCGGCCTGGAGTCGCTGGCCATCGAACGGGCCGAGGCGTCGCGTCCCGGCACGTTGGCCCGTGCGCTGGAGGTGCTGGCGTCGGCCGAGGCGCACACCGGCAACCCCGAACTGGCCTGGCAGCTCTTCGACGAAGCCGTCGAGCTCATGCGCGAGTCCGGCGACAAGCTCGCGCGCGGTGTCCTGCTGAACTCCTACGGCTGGACGTTGCTGCAGCACGGCGAGGCGGATCTGGCCGCGCCGCTGGTGCGCGAGTCGCTGACGCTGACCCGGCTGCTCGGGCTGCCGCACCTGCTGAACCCGGTGCTGCACACGGCGGGAGCGATCGCGTTGGCGCGGCGGAACTTTCCCGAGGCGGTGGACCTGTTCCGGGAGAGCCTCGAAGTCGGCTCGGAGCATCCGATGGACCAGTTCTACGACCTCGAAGGCCTGGCGCTCGGCCTGGTCGGTGCCGGTTCGGACGACGAGCGCGCCCTGTCGCTGCTCACCGCGGCGTCCGTCGTCCGGACCCGCTACGACTTCCGGGCCGAGCCCTACTGGCAGGCGCTGGTGGACGAGGCGCGCTCGGTCTGCCGGACCCGGATCACCGCGGGCCGGTTGCGCGCCGCCGAGTCCACCGGCGAGCGGATGTCGTTGGCACAGGCCATTTCCTACGCCCTGACGGCCCAGCCGCTCGCGGACGACGAGGACGGCGTGATCTCCGCACGCGAGCTGCACGTGGCGACTCTCGTGGCGGAAGGGCTGACGAACCGGCAGATCGGGCAACGGCTGGGGATCTCGCCGCACACCGTGGCCCGGCACGTCACGCACGCCCGGACAAAGCTGGGACTGCGGTCGCGCGCCCAGCTCGCGGTGTGGGCGGGGCGCAACACGCCGTGAAGGCCCGCAGCCGATCGGCTGCGGGCGTTCGGTCAGACCTCGGCTTCGAGCATTTCCGCGGTCACGGCGGACTCGGTGTCCGGCAGGCCCAGGTCCTTGGCGCGCTTGTCCGCCATGGCGAGCAGGCGCCTTATCCGGCCGGCGACCGCGTCCTTGGTCATCTGCGGGTCGGAGAGCTGGCCGAGTTCCTCCAGGGACGCCTGACGGTGCGCGAGCCGGAGCTGGCCGGCGGCGGCCAGGTGGTCGGGCGCCTCCGGGCCGAGGATCTCCAGTGCGCGGGCGACCCGTGCCGCGGCGGCGACGGCCGCGCGGGCCGAGCGCCGCAGGTTCGCGTCGTCGAAGTTCGCGAGGCGGTTGGCCGTGGCCCGCACCTCGCGGCGCATCCGGCGCTCTTCCCACGCCAGCACGCTGTCGTGCGCGCCGAGCTTGGTCAGCATCGCGCCGATGGCGTCGCCGTCCCTTATCACCACGCGCTCGGCCCCGCGGACCTCGCGCGACTTCGACGAGATGCCCATCCGGCGCGCCGCACCGACCAGTGCCAGCGCCGCCTCCGGGCCGGGGCAGGTGATCTCGAGCGACGAGCTGCGGCCGGGCTCGGTCAGCGAGCCGTGCGCGAGGAAGGCACCGCGCCAGGCGGCCTCCGCGTCGCACACGCCACCCGACACGACCGGCGCGGGCAGACCGCGAACCGGACGTCCGCGCGGGTCGAGCAGACCCGTCTGGCGGGCGAGCCCCTCACCGTCCTTGACCACGCGGACGACGTACCGGGTGCCCTTGCGCAGTCCGTTGGACTGGATGGTGAAGACCTCGGCGTGGTGGCCGTAGAGGGCCTGGATCTCCTTGAGCAGCCTGCGGGCGGCGCTGCCCAGGTCCAGCTCGGCCTCGACGACCACGCGGCCGGACACGATGTGCAAGCCACCGGCGAACCTGAGCAGGGAGGACACCTCCGCGCGGCGGCAACAGGTCTTGGATACCGCGAGCCTGCTCAGCTCGTCCTTGACCGCCGACGTCATCGCCACGGGCTTGTCCCTCCCACTCCGGTCTCATCGACCACCTGCCTCAGGCAACCGGCCAGTGCCTCCGGATCATGCCGCTCGGCGGCGTCCGGTGCGGCGATCTTGGCCAGATGCGTCCGCGCTCCCAGTGCCGAGGCGGCTCGCGTCAGCCGGTCCGGGGTGGGGACCGAGTCGACGTCGGCGATCACCGCGTCCACCTTCAGCTCGGGTGCGTGTTCGCAGACTACGTCCAAGTGGCGCTCCGGAGAGAAACCGGCAGTTTCGCCCGGTTGGGGGACAAGATTGAGCACCAGGACCTTCTTGGCCGTCGTGCGGGTGAGCGCCTCGAGCAGTTCGGGCACCAGCAGATGCGGCAACACGCTGGTGAACCACGATCCGGGCCCGAGTAGCACGAGATCAGCGCCAAGTACAGCCTGTACTGCTTCCGGACAGCCGACAGGTCGCCCGTTCGGGGCAGTCAACCGGATCCGCTGCACGAGCCCGGGCGTGGTCGCGATGGCGACCTGCCCCCGGATGCGCCGCACGTCCTTCTCGTCCTCGTCGAGCCCCATGACATCGGCCTCGATGTCGAGCGGCTCGTTCGACATCGGCAGCACCCGGCCTTTGACGCCCAGGAGCTTGCCCGCCGTGTCGAGCACCTGCACCGGGTCGCCGAGCTGCTCGAGCAGCCCGGCGAGCACCAGGTTGCCGACCGCGTGCCCGGCGAGTGCCCCCGTGCCGCCGAAGCGGTGCTTGAACAGCGACGTCCAGAGCTTGCTGTTGGGATCGTCTCCCGCCAGCGCCGCCATGGCCTTGCGCAGGTCACCGGGCGGCAGCAGGTCCGTGATCTCTCTCCTGAGACGCCCCGACGAGCCCCCGTCGTCCGCAACGGTCACGACGGCCGTCACGTCGTCGGTGACCCTCTTCAGCGCACTCAGCGTCGCGTGCAGCCCGTGCCCGCCGCCCAGCGCAACAGCCTTCAACTTCGTCACTCGCGTCCCAGATCCCTGTGCACGACCTTGACCGCCGTGCCGTCCTCACTGGCCAGCCGCGCCGCGAGCTCTTCTGACAGCGCCACGCTGCGGTGCTTGCCCCCGGTGCACCCGATGGCGAGCGTCAGGTACCGCTTGCCTTCCCTGCGGTAGCCGGCACCGATGAGCCTGAGGAGCTCGTGGTACCGGTCGAGGAACTCGTCGGCCCCTTCCTGGCTGAGGACGTAGTTGCGCACCTCTCCGTCGAGTCCCGTCTGCTCCCGCAGCTCCGGGATCCAGAACGGGTTGGGCAGGAACCGCACGTCCATTACGAGGTCGGCGTCCATCGGCAGCCCGTACTTGTAGCCGAAGCTGAGCACCGTGACCCGCGTCCTGGTCGCCGCCTCGGTGCCGAACGTGTCCTCGATCTTGGCCCGGAGCTGGTGGACGCTGAGTGCTGACGTGTCCAGCACCAGGTCGGCTTCCTGCTTGAGCGGCGTGAGCAGGATCCGCTCGGCCTCGATGCCGTCGTGCAACCGCCCGTCGCCCTGCATGGGGTGACCCCGGCGCACCGCCTCGAACCGCCGGATCAGCACGGCGTCGGTGGCCTCGAGGAACAGCACGCGCGGCTTGTACCCGCGCGCGTCGAGGTCCTTGATGATGGACGCCAGGTCCTCGGTGAACGCGCGGCTGCGCACGTCCATGACGACGGCGACCTTGGTGATGGCCCCACGCGCCTGCGCGCCGAGCTCGACCATGGTGGCGATGAGTTCCGGGGGCAGGTTGTCCACGACGAACCAGCCGAGGTCCTCCAGGCACTTGGCCGCGGTGCTGCGGCCCGCACCGGACAGCCCGGTCACCACGGCGACTTCGATGCCGGACTTCTCCGCGTTCACGACTACGACTCCGTTACCTGTTCATGAGCTGAACGCTCTTGTTTGGACCAGCTGTGTGTTGGGGCTGCTGTCTGTCGGGGCTGCGCGCACGTCGCGTCGCGGCACGTCTCTCGCCGAGAGTCTCCACCGCGCCGCCGGTGCCGCGTGGCGGGTTCGGCACTTGAGACGCTACGTGCCACGGTGGTTTTCGCCACCCGGACGGGTGAATCGCGTCCGGATTCACGCCTGGCGTCGCCTGGTAGATGTCCAGAAACCATGATCGTCCACCTCCCGCAAGCGGAAGAGGCGGGCGGCGGCGGACAGCGAAGCGAGTGGGCGGAAGCAGCCGACGAACCGGAACATCGGACGGCGACGACCAGCGAAGCAGGACGTCGGGCGGCAGCCACCGAAGCGGAACAGGCGGGTGGCAGCAGACGAGCGAGCACGACAGGCATCACGGTCACGCCATGATCGGGTAGCTCGACTGGACGGCCAACCTGGCATCGGCGCCCGACGCGATGCGATCCAGCTCGTCGTCCAACGCCATGAACACTTCCCAGGGTTCCTCACCGGCCCCGGTCGCCAGGAGGCCGGTGACCAGCTGTTCCAGATCGGGGACCCGCTTGGCCTTCCACACCTTGTCCGCGAGGCTGACGAGCAGGTCCTCCAGGACGATGCCCGAAGAGTTCCACGAGGCATGGGTCCGCGCGAAGCGGGCCAGGTGCTCTGGAACGCCGCGGGACCGCAGCAGCTCATGGCCCGCCGGTTCGTGGGCCGAGCCTGGGCCGGACAGCTCTTCCGGGTGCAGCACCTTGCCGATGTCGTGCGTTGCCGCGCCGAACAGCACGGCGGTGCGGTCGAAGGGCACCGACGGATGGTGCTGAGCGACCCAGTCCGCGAGCTGGCAGGCCACGTCGTGCACCGCGCGGAGGTGCGCGATCAGGCGCGGCGAGGCCGGCAGGTCGTCCAGGACGCTCTCGGCTTCGGCGGGCAGTGGACGCAGGCCGAAGTCCTCGGTCAGGGCTTGGCGGGCAAGCGAAGTCAGCGTCGACGCTTGGCCTCGGAGGGGCAGGCGACCGCTCCCCGAAACTGGCTGGATGTCCGTCACGACACCGGCTTTCCATCGGACGTCGAAGCCGCAGCGGTGGCACCGGCTCCGGCCGACGCCGCGGTCGCCGCCCCGCTCGAAGCCGCAGCGCCGGCCAGCGTGGCGACCACGGCCTCAGCCGTGCGCCGCCCCACCCCCGGCACCTCGCTGACTTCGTCCACAGTGGCCTGCTTCAACTTGCGCACCGACCCGAAGTGCTTGAGCAGCGCGGCTTTCCGCGTCTCCCCGAGCCCGGGCACGTCGTCCAGCTCGGACGCGATCATGCGCTTGGACCGCTTCTGGCGGTGGTACGCGATGGCGAAGCGGTGGGCCTCGTCGCGCACCCGCTGCAGCAGGTACAACGCGTCGCTGGTGCGGGGCAGGATCAACGGATCGGTCTCGCCGGGCACCCAGACCTCCTCCAACCGCTTGGCCAAACCGACCACGGCGACATCGGTGATGCCGAGCTCGGCCAGGACGTCGGCGGCCGCGGCGGCTTGTGGGGCGGCGCCGTCGACCACCAGGAGGTTGGGCGGGTAGGCGAACTTGCGGGGTTTGCCGGTGTCCGGGTCGATGCCCGGGTTGGGGCCGCCCGACGCGGTTTCGCGCAGCATCGCTTGGAAGCGGCGGCGGACCACCTCGGCGATGGAGGCCACGTCGCCCTCGGTGGCGGCTTCGCGGATGGCGAAGCGGCGGTACTCGGACTTGCGGGCCAGGCCGTCCTCGAAGACGACCAGGGAGGCCACCACGTCGGTGCCCTGGACGTGGCTGATGTCGATGCACTCGATGCGGAGAGGCGCCGTGTCCAAACCCAAACCGTCCTGCAGCTCCTGCAGGGCGGCGGAACGCGCGGTCAGGTCGCCGGCGCGGCGGAGTTTGTGCTGGGCGAAGGCTTCGGAGGCGTTGCGCGCCACCGTTTCCATCAACGCGCGCTTGTCGCCGCGCTGCGGAACTCGCAAGACCACCCGCGAGCCGCGTTGTTCGGACAGCAGGTCTTCGAGAGCGGAAGCGTCGTCCGGCAGCACGGGCACCAGCACCTCGCGCGGGGTGTTTTCGGTGTTGTCGCCGTAGAACTGCATGATGAACTGGTCGACCAGCGCCGCGTCGTCGACCGCCTCCACCTTGTCGAGGACCCAGCCGCGCTGGCCGCGCACCCGGCCGCCGCGCACGTGGAAGACCTGGACCGAGACCTCGAGCTCGTCCTGCGCGAACGCCATCACGTCGGCGTCGGTGCCGTCGCCCAGAACCACGGCCTGCTTCTCCATGGCACGGCGCAAAGCACCCAAGTCATCCCGCAAGCGGGCCGCGCGCTCGAACTCCAGAGCCTCCGACGCAACCGACATCTCGCGTTCCAGGCGGCGGATCATGTGATCCGTCTTGCCCGCCAGGAAGTCGCAGAAGTCCTCGACGATCTCGCGATGTTCAGCAGCCGACACCTTGCCCACACAAGGCGCGGAGCACTTGTCGATGTACCCGAGCAGGCACGGACGCCCGATCTGCCCGTGCCGCTTGAAAACACCGGCGGAACAGGTGCGCGCCGGGAAGACGCGCAGCAGCAGATCAAGCGTTTCGCGGATCGCCCAGGCATGTGCGAACGGGCCGAAGTAGCGCACGCCCTTCTTGCGCGGGCCGCGGTACACGTGCAGCCGCGGGTAGTCCTCGTACAACGTCACGGCCAGCACGGGATACGACTTGTCGTCGCGGTACCGGACGTTGAACCGCGGGTCGAACTCCTTGATCCAGTTGTACTCGAGCTGCAGCGCCTCGACCTCGGTGGTGACCACCGTCCACTCGACGGAGGCCGCCGTCGTCACCATCTGGCGCGTGCGCGGGTGCAAGCCGGCGAGGTCGGCGAAGTACGAGTTCAGCCTGCTGCGCAAGCTCTTCGCCTTGCCGACGTACACGACCCGGCCACCGGCGTCGCGGAACTTGTAGACGCCGGGAGCCTCGGGAATCGTGCCCACTGCGGGGCGGTACGTCGACGGATCTGCCACATCGTCAAGACTAACGACGCGGTCCGACAAAAACTGAAAGGGTCAGGCCAGCACGACCTGGTCGCCGGAAACGCGAACGGCCACCGCACGCAGACCGGTGGTAGCGGGTCCCTTCTTCACCGAGCCGTCCGCAGCACCGAACTGGCTGCCGTGCGAAGGACACGTGATGGTCCCGCCGGCCGGCTCGGCGACAATCGCTCCCTGGTGCGTGCAAGTCGCGTCATACGCCTTCACCTCGGAAGCGGAAATCCGCGCGACGACGATCTTCTTGCCGCCAGGACCGTCGACGAGCGCACCACCGCCCTCCGGCACATCGGCCAGCGCGACCAAAGCGGTCCCGGCAGATCCCGTCGATCCGGTGGAGCCGCCCTGTGTGGGAGCAGAGCCTGAAGAACCCGTCGAACCGGAACTGCAAGCGGTCACCAGCCCACTGGGCACGGCGAGCGCCACGACGATTCCGCACAGCGCCGCCCGCCTGCTGACCGGGCTTTCGGTGTTCACGACCGTTCCTCCGTGGTGGTGGGTGTTCGGGGTCACACCACAGCATTACGCGAACCGGTCAGCGAGAGTTCAGCGAGACGCCCAATGCACAGCAACCTCACAGGTCTCAGGCGAGCACGACATCCTCACCCGAAAGAGCAACAGCAACGGACGTCAACCCAGAAGTCGCAGGTCCCTTGCGGACAGCGCCGGAAGTTGGGTCGAAAGCGCTCCCGTGCAGCGGGCAGGTGATGACACCACCGGCTGGAGGGTTGACCAGTGAGCCCACGTGCGGGCAGGCGGGGTTGAAGGCGCGGAATTCACCTGATCGAGGCTGCACGACCAACAGCTGGGCGTTGCCGGGCATGTCCACCAGCACGCCACTGCCGACCGGTACCGAAGCAGCGGAAGCCACGCGATCCCCTGGCCGGGCGGTACCGACACCGCCCGTCTTGCGAGGAGCGGGCTCGCCACAAGCACTCGAAGCAGCGGCAGCGAGCCCACACAACAACAAAGAACGTCGATCCAGAGACACGAACAGGAATTATCGGCGCTGGTCCTCGGCGGCAGCCGTCCGGGCCAGGGCGAGCACGGCGGTGAACGGCGGGAACCAGTGCCGCGAGTGCGACGGCGGGTTGGCCCACCGCAGCGATCCGTACCTGGTCATCGTGGGTGGCAGCGCGATCCGGTGCGGGGATCGCACGAACTGGACCTCCGGCGGCGCCTTGAGGTGCGTCGGCAGCAACGCGACCAGTTCGGCCAGGAAGATCCAGTGTTCGCGGGGGCCGGGGATGACGGTGACGGGGCCGGCGAGCATGCGCGACTTCAGGTCGGCCAGCACGCGCGACCCGATGCGCGCCGGCATGGCCAGCGCGGTGGTGGCAGGTCCGAGGGGTAGGAACACACCTTGCTCGGTGACGTTCACCTGCCAGCCGAGCAGCCGGTAGCCGGCGACGGCTTCACCGATCGCCCGATCGTGTCCCCTGTTCTGTGGGATTCCGGCGGTGCCGGTCTCCGCGGTCGTGATGCTCATCGGCGGTCGTCCTCCCCGGTGGTGGGTCAGGCACTGGCGGGCCACGGGGATCGGCCCGCGGCCTGCGATGTGCAGGGTGCGGCGCACTTCGCGGTAACACCACTCGTCCACTGCATGAGCCTCATGCAGCGGACGTATGAAGCTCATCCGCCCAACGGAGGAGCCGAGACTGCGACACGCGAATCCATTACGTCTTATGCATGAGATGGATGGACTGACGATCACGTCTCCGTACACTTGGGAAACGCTCAGTGACGGGGGCGATGCCGATGGACACCGCGAGACCCAGATCCAGGCGCGCGTGTCCGTGTGGAGCTTTCATCGCCGCCGACAACACCGATCGGCTGTGTCACCGCTGCCGTCGCAACGCTCGTTCCGACGTGCACGGACCCCCTGCCGTCTCAGATGACTTCTGGGACCACCCCGCGATCACGGCGGCTTGTGCAGATCGCGACATGGGTGCGCTCATCTCCGCATACCGGCACCACCCGCAGCACCTCAGCCGGGTCAGCCAGGACCGCATGGCGGGCTGGCTCGGCATCAGCCAGGCGCAGCTCTCGCGTTACGAGTCCGGCGAGAACCAGATCGACCGGCTCGACCGGCTGCGCCACTTCGCGCTGGTGCTCGGTGTGCCGGGCGAACGACTGTGGTTCGACCGAGTCGTCATCCCAGCTCAGGTGGGCTCCCCCGAAACGGGCCCGCCAGATGTGCTCGCCGCCCCGTGGGAGGCGACGAGCATTGCCCGTTCGGTCGAGGAGACGGCGAGGAGCGACTTGGCGATCAGCAGACGAGCGGCGCTCAGTGGAGCGGCCGCGGTGACGGTGGGGTCCGCACTGGTCGAGCCGCTGCAGCGGTGGTTGCACCCCCTGCAGAACCTGTCGAAGTGGTCGTCGCACTCGGCGATCAGCGAGGAGGAGCTCCTGGCCCTGCAGCGCGTCGCGAACGAGCTGCGGGGCTGGGGCGGGCGTGGCGGGTACGGACTGGCGCGCAAGGCCGTGCTGGGTCAGCTCGACGAGCTGGCCGAACGGCTGCAACGCGCGCCTGCGGGTCCGACGACGGAGAGAGCGTTCTTCATCGGCGCCGAGCTGTCGAAGGTGGCGGCGAGCATGTCGTTCGACGCGGGGCTGCACAACGCGGCCCAGCGCTACTACGTGCTGGCCATCCGGATGGCGAAGGCGGGCCACAACGACGGCTTCGCGGCGTTGTGCCTCGCGGCCATGGCACGGCAGATGTTCGACCTCGGCAGGCCCGAGGACGGACTCGAGCTCGTGCAGCTCGGCCAGTACGGCACCCGCCGCACGGGCACACCGACGTTGAAGGCGCTGCTGCTCACCCGTGAGGCGTGGGCGTACGCGCAGATGGGCAAGACCCGCGAGTTCCACCAGGCCGTGGGCATGGCACAGGACAGCTTCGCGCAGCGTGAGGCGGACAACGAACCGCGTTACCTGCACAGCTTCGACGAGGCCGAGCTGGAGGGCGTGATCGGGGCGCGGTGCCGCGACCTCGCCATGCACGACCCGGCTCAGGCCGTGTTCGCCGAGCAACACATCCGGCGGGCACTGGAGCTGCGAGACCCGTCGAAGGTGCGCAACCGCGCGTTCGACGTGATCGGACTGGCGCGCACCAAGATGGTCGCGGGAGACCCGGAGGCGGCGTGCGGGTTGATCAACGAGGTCCTGCCGACAGCGGCGAAGCTCTCCTCGGGGCGCGTGCTCCGGAAACTGGAGGACTTCGCCAAGGAAGCGGCCACGCACCGCCACATCCGCGCCGTTCAGGAGACCCGCGACGCGATCAGAGCGATCCGGACGGCCTGATGCGGGTCGGCATCACCGGACACATGAACCTGGTGCCCGAGTGCGTCCCGGCTGTGCAGGCCGCGATCACCGAGGTGCTGGAACGGCTCGGGCAACCCGTGGTCGGCGTGACGTGCCTGGCACCGGGCGCCGACCAGGTGTTCGCGCGGGCGGTGCTGGGCATCGGCGGGCAGGTCGAGGTGGTGCTGCCCGCCCTGGACTACCGGGACAAGCTCAAACCGCACCAGGTCGCCGAGTACGACGAGCTGCGCGCGGCCGCCACGGTCGTCAGCGTGCTGCCGCACATGACGTCCAGCAGGCTTGCCTATGTGGCCGCCAACGAACGCATTCTCGCGTCCGTCGAGCTGCTCGTGGCGGTGTGGGACGGGGTGCCGCAGCAGGGCAAGGGCGGGACGGCGGACGTGGTGGAGCAGGCGCGGGCGGAGGGCGTGCCGATCGAGGTCGTGTGGCCTCCGGAGGCACGCCGGAAGTCTTAGTGGCGTGGCCCAGAACGTTGCCAGGCGAATTCACGGCCCTGCTGAGCGTGAATTACCCGGCCGTCGTTCTGGGCCACGCCACTTAGCCGGTGACCATCCCGATGAGGGTGTCCACGAGAGAGTCGGCGCTCGTCTGCCACTTGTCCGTGCCGAGTTGACCGCTGTGCTCCATCCCCGCGATTCCGTGCGCGCTCGTCAGCAGAAGCGCGCCGTAGCGCCGTGCGTCCTCCTCCCCCACAACGTCCGCGACGACGGCCAGGAACTCGTCCTGGAACCGGTCGGCCGCGCGGGAAGCCGCCTGCGGGTCGCCCTCGGGCCCGCACACCTGGCGGTGCAGCCGTTCCAGCCGGTTCAGGTGGCCGGGCTGCCAGAACAGCAGCTGGTAGAGGTGCGGCTGCGCCCGGCCGACGCCGATGAGGGCGTCCAGGGCGCCACGCAGCTTCTCGACCGCTGACCGCGCTGGGTCGGTCCGCACCGCCCGCACGTGGTCGGCGAGGCGTTCCCAGCTCTCGGCCGCGACGGCGGTCAGCAGGCTGTCCTTGTCCGCGAAGTGCCGGTACGGCGCTCCTCGCGTCACGCCGGCTCGCGCCCCCACCTCGCGCAAGGTGACCGCCTCCGGACCCCCGGCGGCGAGCAACGAGGTGGCCGCGTCGAGCAGTGCGCGGCGGGTGGCGGCGGCGGACTCCGCACGGGTGACCATGAGCAGATCCTACAGTTGACAGTGTCATCTGAGCGCGTACCGTGGTTGAGGTGACAACGTCATCTGAAGAGCTCGTCGTCGTGACCGGTGCCTCCACGGGCCTGGGCAGAGCCACCGCACGCGAACTGGCCCGCTGCGGCTTCCACGTCCTCGCGGGAGTACGGCGCGAGACCGACGCCGTCGCGGCGCCCGGCATCGAGCCGGTCCTGCTCGACATCACCAGGCCCGAGCAGGTCGGGGCACTCGCCGCGCGGATCGGAAACCGCTCGGTGCACGCGCTGGTCAACAACGCGGGCATCCAGGTGAACGCCCCGGTCGAAACCTTGCCGCTGGACCAGTGGCGGCACGTGTTCGAGGTCAACCTGTTCGGCCACATCGCGGTCACCCAGGCGCTCTTGCCCGTGCTGCGAAACGGACGCGTGGTCAACATCAGTTCCGTGGGCGGCAAAGTCGCGATGCCCACCTACGGCGCATACGCGGGCGCGAAGTTCGCCCTGGAGGCGGTCAGCGACGCACTCCGCAGGGAAGGCGTGCAGGTGGTCGTGATCGAACCCGGCGGCGTCCGCACGGAGATGGCGAGACGAGGGATCGCCACGGCGAACACCCTCGCGGCGGACATGACGCCCGAGCAGAACGCGCGCTACGGCCGCCTGATCCGGACGATCAACGAACTGATGGCCTCAGGCACCGAAGCAGGAGTCACGGCCGAGGCTGCCGCCCAGGTCGTCGCGAAGGCCGTGACGACCCGCAGACCGCGCACCCGCTACACGATCGGCCGCGACGCCGCCCTGATCACGCGTTTGAGCCGGGTCCTGCCCGACCGCGCGCTCGACCGAGTCATCGCCGCACTGCTAAATCGGACCGAACGAGAGCATGCCCGTGGTACCGCCGATGATCTCGCCTCTGGCCGGTTCGAGCGCCGCACGAGCCGCCTCAGCGAGCGCTGAGTCGCCGCGCTGCTCCGCGACGCGTGCGGTGATCCACCACAGCACCTCGTAGTAGTGGTCCGCACGCGGCGTGGGCAGGGAAACGGCCGAGACGTCCTCCGTGAACAACGGCTCCACCCACGGCCGGTATGGCCCCCAGTCGAGCGAACCGTCCACCGGAAGCCCGAGTGACAGCAACGCCAGCGGAAGGAAACCGGCCTCCACGCCCGGCATGGATGACAGGTCCAACGCGCGGTATCCGGTTTCATCCGGCGCACGCATCACCCGGAACCCGTTCGTGAACACGCGCACCAGCGGCGCCTCATGAATCTCGGCCAACTGCTCCGCCGCCAGCACATGTCGCTCAGCCGCCGCGAAGTCACCCACGGCCGAGCAGGCCTGCAGAGCCACCAGGTGCCCGAGGATCTCGTACGCCGGCAGGTCGTGCCGAGCCGACACCTCGATCAGCTCAGCGCCCACCAGAGCCCGTTCCGCAGAAGCGCCGGGCCGCTGGAAAGACTGCATGAACCGCGCGTTCAACGCCATCACGAGCACGGCCGGATCACCCAGCGAACGAGCCAGTTCCTCGGCCTCCAAAGCCGCCTCCAGAGCCCAGGCGTCACGCGTGCCCCGATGCTCCACCGCAAGAGTGGCCAGCACCCGCGCGCGCAACGCGACAGGACCCTCCAGATGAGGCAGTAAGCGCCGTCCTGCGGAGACCAACGCGGCAGCCTGAACGGGATCGTCGCTCACGGTCCAGTTCGCCGGCACGTCGTAGGCGGTCAGCACGCGAGCGGCCAGCAGCGGATCGCCCAGCCGTGCGGCCTCGGCCACCGCCGCGAACCGCTGTGACTGCGCCAACGCGACCCCGCCCGTCAACGCCGCCTCGCCCGCGACCACGGAAGCGGACCGCAACGCGGCGTACGAACCAGGCCGAGTGACGGCATGACGCAGGATGTCGGCTTCAGCCCGGTCGAGCTCAGGCAAAGCGTCCAACCCGAGATGACCAAGCCGGCCACGAGCCTCACGCAGCACGCGAAGCGCCTCGACCTGCCGCCCGTCCTGGAACAGCGCGTGCGCCAACAGGACCTGGGCCTTCTCCCGCCACGGATGCGCCCCGGCGAACGCGGCCAACTCACCGACCAACGACGCCCCACGGCCCTCATCGAGCAGTGCGCGCGCACGCAGTTCCAACAGCCGAGCGCGCTCCTGCAGCACCCACGGCGACGGATCGAGATCGGCGTACGGCTCACCCCAGCTGACCGACGACGGCGACTCCTCGAACCGCCAGACGTCCACGTCGGCAACCCGCAGCGCATACCCACGGCCAACCGTCGCGATCGCCTCAACACCCAACGCGGCACGCAGCTCCGAGATGAACGTCCGCACCGCGCCGACCGCACCAGCAGGTGGGTCCTCCCAGAGGTCGTCGATCAACGTCTCAAGCGACACGACCCGACCACCAGCGGCCACGAGACGACCGAGCAACTCACGACGCCGTTTGCTGCCAACGGCCACAACACGACCATCAGTGCCGACGACCGTGACCGGCCCAAGCACCCTGATCTGCACGAACGTGGATGCTAATCGCCTGCTGATCAGGCCGCCCGATGCTGGTCACCATGAAGCTCCACACGACCATCACCGGCGAGGGCTCGCCGATCATCCTGCTGCACGGTTTCCCGCAGACCCACCTGATGTGGCGGCACGTCGCCCCGGAACTCGCCAAGAGCCACACCGTGATCTGCCCCGACCTGCGCGGCTACGGCGCCAGCAGCAAGCCGCGGGACGGCTACGACAAGCGCACGATGGCCCAGGACGTCATCGAGCTGGCCGACGAGCTGAACCTCGGCAGGTTCGCGCTCGTCGGCCACGACCGGGGCGTCCACGTGGCCTTCCGCGCCGCCCTCGACCACCCGGACCGGATCAGCCACCTCGGCCTGCTCGACAGCGTCCCGGCCTACGACACCTGGAACGTCCTGCACGGCCGCGAAGCCCAAGTGGCCTTCCACCTCTACCTCATGGCGCAGCAGACCGAACTCCCGCAACAGATGATCACGAACAGCGCCGATGCGTTCTTCGGCCACTTCCTCGACGCGTGGTCGAACAGCCCGATGCCCGCCGAGATCCGCAACGAGTACCTCAAGGCCTCCAGGAACGCGATCCCGTCGATCATCGAAGACTTCCGCGCCCTGGCCACCATCGACGTCGAGCACGACAAGGCCGACCTCGATGCGGGCAACAAACTCACCATGCCGGTCGCGGTCATGCAGCAGGACTGGGGCAGCCAGTTGGGCTTCGACCCCACCGAGCTCTGGCGCAAGTGGGTCACCGACCTCCGCTACACCACCACCAAGGCCGGACACTTCGCAGCGGAGGAAGCTCCGGACGAAGTGATCACGATGATCCGCGACCTCGTTGCTCCGGATGAGGGAAGTTCGTCGGCAACCGGACCAACTCAGGCGACAGGTCTGGCGGCCCACGGGGCTCGTTGATCACGATTTCGGGGCATGGCAGCCGAACCGTTCGCCCGCTTGGCCGACCGCCAGCACGCGTTGCGAACAGCACTACGCGCACTGCAGGCAGCGGGACCCGGCAGCCCCGAATTCCCCGCCCTCCTGGCCGATACCGACAAAGAGGTCGAGGCCGTGCTGCACGCCCGCCGCGACGTCGAGGCGGCCCGCCTGACCGTCCCGAACCGGGCGATCGCGGCGGGCACCGCCGTCGCGGCCCTCGTCGTGGTGATCGGCTGGTTCGACGGCTGGTCGCTGCTGTCCGTGCTCCTCGCGGTAGCCGTCGCGGCTGCCGTCCTCGTCGACCCCGTCGGACGCAACATCTGGGAGCCGAGGGCCAGGACGGGGGCGATCGTCGCGGCCCTCCTGGCGGTCCTGCTGACACCATTGGCACACGGCTGGGCGGCGCTGGCCGTGGTGGCGGGCGTCGCATGGTGGGCCTGGAGGACGCTGCGATGAAGAACATCGACCCGGTCAAGGCGCTGGACGACAAGGTCGAGCGCCTCAAGAAGGACCTCAAGCAGCTCGGCGACCGCATCGACAACACGCAGACCGACGCCGCCCAGCAACAGCTGAGCACCACGAACCAGATCCGCGACACCACCCGCAAGATCGCCAAGACCAACGAACGGGTCACCGAGCTCGCCGACAGCGTGCACCGGCTCGAGCGACTCCTGGTGGCGCTCAACCGGAAAGTGCGCGCGGGCGAGACGCAGAAAGCCGACTTCGACACCTGGCCGGAGATCGAGAGGTCGCTAATCGCGAAGATCCTCGCGGGCCAGGAAGCCTACGCGCGCAAGACGTTCACGCCGCAGGAAGCCAAGAACACCCGCAAGGCCATCGCCGAGTACGACCGGGCAGCACACGAGGCGATCGACGCCGCCGAAGCGCTCACCACCCTCCCACCGAACGCGGAAGCGTTGTGGCGCAAGAAGTACAAGCAGTGGCGGACGGTCACCGGCAAACATCGCCCGGAAGCACCGGACGAAAACGAGCACGCCAAGGACACCGCTGCCAAGTCGGCGGGCAACGAAGCCGTCGCGCAGGCACGCGAGCTGATCCGCACCCGCATCGAGGGCGCGGTCGCGCAGGACCTGCTCTTCCCTGCGTGGTTCGAGAACATGCTCGGACCGGCCGCACCGCCCGGCAAGGCGGACGATTGGCTTTACACCGCAACGGATGTCGTGTTGTACCGGGTGCTGCACGACGTCACCAGCCCGGCGAGTGCGCTGGGTTCGCCACCCCAGGAACAAGGGCACCGCAGAACCCTCCACGACCGGTTGATCGTGGAGTGCGCGGATTACCGGAAGGCGTGAGATGCACCGGACAGGGCGCCTCTGTCCGGTGAAACTCAGGCGTTAGGCCAGCTCAAGGCTGAACCGTTGCTTGTCGGCGTCCACCGCGAGCACCTTCACCTGCACCGCGGCACCGACCTCGGCCTGCTGGCCGTGCAGGAGCCCGTGTGCACCGGCGGGGTGCTCGACGAACGAACCGAACGGGACGGTCGAGACGACCTTCCCGGAAAAGACCTCACCAACGTTGGGAAGCATTGCGCATCACCTCCTCTCCCAAGCGCATCTCCAACTCGAGAAGCGCGGGATCCGGAGGGGCCCTGATCAAGTCAGGGCCGGGCAACCGTTCCGCTCACGGCACAAGGCCGACCCGGCAGTCATGCCGCAAACCTTAGCCACCGCAGGCCGTTGTCCGCAATGGAATCTAGACTCCTCACATGCTGGAGACGTCCGCACGGCTGCTGAAGCTCCTCTCCTTGCTGCAGGTGCGGCGCGACTGGACGGGCCCGGAGCTCGCCGACCGGCTCAGCGTCGACGTCCGCACGATCCGCCGTGACGTCGACAAGCTCCGCAGCCTCGGCTACCCCGTCACGTCCCTGCCCGGTGCGGCCGGCGGCTACCAGCTCGGCGCCGGCGCGGAACTCCCACCGCTGCTGCTGGACGACGACGAAGCCGTCGCCGTGGCAGTAGGGCTGCGAACAGCCGCCAACGGCACGATCGCGGGCATCGAGGAGACGTCGATCCGCGCCCTCACGAAACTGGAACAGGTCCTGCCACACCGACTGAGGCGACGAGTGCAGGCGCTCCAGGCCCACACCACTCCCCTGACCAACGCGGGCCCCACAGTCGACCCCGAGACGCTCACGATCATCGCCGCCGCCTGCCGCGACCACCAGCAGCTGCGCTTCACCTATGCCCCAACGCAAGGCGAGCCCGCGCAACGTCTCGTCGAACCTCAAGGCCTCGTGCACACCGGGCGGCGCTGGTACCTCGTCGCGTGGGACGTGTCCAAAGAGGACTGGCGCACGTTCCGCGTCGACCGCATCCCCGACGAACCCACGCTCGCCGCACGCTTCACGCCGCGCGAACCGCCGGCCGAAAGCCTCGGCGAGTTCGTGTCCCGCCAGGTCTCCTCGAACGTCTACACCTACCAGGCGGTGCTGACGATCCACGCGCCGCTGCAGGACGTCGCCGACCGCACCACGCCCATGTCGGCGGCGCTGGAGCCGATCGACGACAACTCGTGCCGCATGCGCACCGGCGCCGACTCCCTCGACCGGATCGTGTTCCACCTGATGTTCCTCGGCTACGAGTTCACCGTGCACGAACCGCCGGAGCTCAGGGACCACATCCAAACGTCCATCAGCAGACTGCAGAACGCGATTGGAGTGCAAGGGTGACAGTGGACTTCGCGACGGTGGCCGACCCGTTCCGGCGGGAGCTGCTCGCGCACTGCTACCGGATGCTCGGCTCGCTGCACGACGCCGAGGACCTGGTGCAGGAGACGTATCTGCGCGCGTGGAAGTCGTACGACCGGTTCGAAGGCCGTTCGTCGGTGCGCACCTGGCTGTACCGGATCGCGACGAACGTCTGCCTCACCGCGCTCGACACCCGCACGCGCCGCCCGCTGCCGTTCGGACTCGCCGCGAGCGCCACCGAAACCGACCCGCTCACCCAGGACCACGAGATCCCGTGGCTGGAGCCGTTCCCGACCGACCCGGCCGCGATCGTCACCGAACGCGAGTCCACCCGGCTGGCGTTCGTGGCGGCGCTCCAGCACCTGCCACCCCGGCAACGCGCGGTGCTGATCCTGCGCGACGTCCTCAAGCTGACGGCGGCCGAGACCGCCGACCAGCTCGACATGACCGTCGCGGCCGTCAACAGCGCCCTGCAGAGGGCCCACGCGCAGCTCAAGGACCTCAGCGAGGACGCGGTCACCGAACCGGCCGACGCCAAACCGCTGCTGGACAGGTGGGTCAAAGCGTTCGAGGCCAAGGACATCCCGGCGATCATCGGCATGTTCACCGAGGACGTCGTCTGGGAGATGCCGCCGTACCCGCAGTGGTACCGCGGCCCCGAGATGGTCGCGTGGCACCTCACGAACCAGTGCCCGGCCGTGCCGAACAGTGCGCGCATGATCGCCGTGGAAGCCAACGGCCAGCCCGCGTACGGCCTCTACTTGAGAGCAGAGGACGACGTGTTCCGGCCGTTCAACCTCCAGGTGCTGGAGATCGAAGACGACCGGATCACGCACGTCTCGTCGTTCTTCGACCTCAGTCTGTTCCCGAAGTTCGGGCTGCCTTCGACCGCATGAACTCGGAGCGGTCGAGCGGCCGACTCACCACGCGCATGTCGCCGATCCAGCCGTACAACGACTTCTCGACGATCTTGTTGTACGCGTAGGCACCGACGAGCCACGGGTCACCGGCGGTGGAGATGCCGCGCGCCGGCGTGGACGGGTTGCGCAGCAAGGGCGAGCCGTCCACGTACAACGTGGTGTGCGTACCGTCGTTGACCACCGCGACGTGCCACCACGTCTCGTACGGCATCTCGTGGCCCCAGTTCGTGGAGATGCCCGGCAGGTTGCGAGGAAACACCGCCCACTGCAGGCTGCCACCGCCCGCGAGGTTCAGCGTGGCGATCGGCTCGCTCGGGTCGTCCCCGGTCTTGCCCGCCGCCGAACCGGGCGCGAGCTTGGTGAACAACCCGCACCACGGGTGGTTGAAGTCCTTGGGCAGCTTGAGGAACAGCTCGATCGTGTAGCCGCGCTCGAACGTCTGCTTGTTGAGCGGCGCACCGTCCACAGTGGTCAGGTAGCCGTTCTTGCCGAAGTACAACGAGCGGTGCGACGGCGCGAACCGGTGGTGGTCGTCAGACCCGGTGAGCGTGCCGGTCTGCTTGAGGTCGTTCCCGTTGCCCGACAGGTCCTTCAACCCCTCGCCGAGCCGCCAGTACGCGACGGTGCCCGGCACCACCACGTCGCGGGCCGGCTGCGCGGGCGGCAGGACCGGCGGGTCGAACCGGGCGAACCGCTGCTCGAAGTCGATCGGCACGCTGAACCGGTCGGCCGGTCCGGTCAGCTCGATCTCCTTGCGCTCCAACGGGTTGAGCGTCCGCTTGCCGAGCAGCCACGGCGACAACGTGCGCACGTCGATCGTCTTGCGGTCGAGGTCGAAGTGGTAGAGCCGGATCATCGCGCCGCCGCCGTAGTAGCGGTCCTGGTAGTTCGTGATGTGCACGTGCACGTCGTTGCCCGCGGCGTTGCGCATCGTCGCCCGCGCCGGCGGCCAGAAGTGCCCGTTCAAAGTCAGGAAGATCTGGTCGTTGTCCTTGATCAGCTCGTCCCACAGCTTGCGGCCGTAGTCGGACATCGTGGCGTTGCCCTCGCCGCCGTCGTAGACCAGCTCGTGCGTGGTGAGGATGACCGGCAGCTTGGCGTGCTGCTTCAGCACCTCACGCGCCCACGCGAAGCCCTTGGCCGACATGCGCCAGTCCAGCGCCAGGACCAGCCACTCCTTGCCGGCGGCCCGGAAGACGTGGAACGAGTTGTAGCCGTCCGCGCTCGCTCCCCGGAACGTCGGCGAGTGCCGGAACCGGGCAGGGCCGAACCTGTCCAGGTACGGCGTGCGGCCGCGCTGGTCGTCGGTGCGCGAGTCCGGCAGGTCGTGGTTGCCCGCGAGCACGCTGTACCCGACCCTGCGCCGGTCGAGCACCTCGAACCGCGCGCTGATGTCGTCGATCTCGCTCTTCTGCCCGTTCTCGACGAGGTCGCCGAGGTGGCTGATGAAGACGATGTTCTCCGACTTCTGGTGGTCGATCAGGTACTGCAGCGTCGCCTTCATCGGCGCCGAGTCGCCGCGGTCCAGGTCGAACATGTACTGCGTGTCCGGGATCACGGCGAGCGTGAACCGCCGCGCCTCCGGGTCGGGCCGACCGCCCTTGACAACGATGTCGGCGTTGGCGGAACCGGGCGTGACCAGGGCGGCAGCGGCGGCGGTCGCACCGGTGCCGAGCAGAAAAGAACGACGAGACGCGGTCATGGCGCGGACCATAAGTGTCCTTGACCAACGCCAGGCCAACAGCAAGCAAAACCTGGTCGAGGGACATCCAGCGGGTCGATAGCATCGCTAACTATGTCTTGGGGGTTGCTGGTCGTCGCAGGTGTCGTCGTCGCTTTCGGAGGGCTGCTGCAGGGTCTGATCGGCTTCGGTCTGGCGCTCGTCGCCGTGCCGCTGCTCGCACTGCTGGATCCCGCACTCGTCCCGGTGCCCGTGCTGGTCGTCGCCAGCGCGCACGCGATGATGTCGCTGGTCAGGGAGTTCGGCCACGTCGACTGGCGCGGCGTCGGCTGGGCGATGCTCGGCCGCCTGCCGGGCACCGTCATCGGCATCTGGATCGTCGACTCGCTCGACCAGAAGAGCTTCGGCGTGGTGGTCGGCGCGGCGGTGCTGGCGTGCGTGCTGCTCTCGGTCATCTCGTGGCGCCCGCAGCCCACGCCGCCCTCCCTCGTCACGGCCGGGGTCGCGAGCGGGTCGTTCGGCACGGCGACGTCGATCGGCGGCCCGATGGTGGCGCTGCTCTACCAGAACCAGGAGGGCCCGCAGGTCAGGGCGACGCTGGCGGCGTTCTTCACGCTGGGCTCCGTCGTCTCGATCATCGGCCTCACCGCCACGGGGAACGTGACCGCGCACCAGCTGTGGTCCGGGGTGCTGCTGATCCCGTTCCTGGTGGCCGGGTTCCTGCTCTCGGGACCGTTGCGCAAGAAGTTCGACGCGGGCGGCATCCGGACCCCTATGTTGATCGTGGCCGGGGCGAGCGCCGTGGTGCTGATCGTGAGGAGCGCGTTGCTGTGATCTGGGGGACGGCCATCTTCGGGGCGGCACTCGCTGCGCTCGCCCTGATCAACGAACAGCTGCACTGGCTGCCACCGCTTCAGTTCGCCGCACTGGCGGTCGCGGTCCTGCTGATCGTCGTGGCACCGCGTCCCGCCTGGGTCGCGCTGGTGATCTCCGGAATCGCCGCGTACTCGGTGCGCTCGGTGTTCATGATGGTCGAGTTCGGGCACCTCGACTCCGTCTGCCTCAACGGCAGCGCCATGTGCAGCGGCACCGAGCCCGGCTGGTACACCGGCGACGAGAAGTTCTACTCCCCCGACGTCACCAGGTTCTTCCTCGAACTGCCGGTCGTACCGGCGTGGGTGGTCGCCATCGGTGTGCTGGGCTGGTCGATCCGGCGAGCCAGTTGGCGCACCGCGATCGCAGGAGCGGTGTACGCCGTGGCGGTGGTGGCGATGCCGTACGAGGCCCCGATCGTGCTGTTCGCCGCCGCCGCGGCCGCCGCGGGTCCTCGCCGGGACGCGCACTACCTGGCGGGCATCGGGATTCTGGCACTCGCGCTGATGGATCAGCGGGGACCGTGGACGTTGCTGATCACGATCGTCGCGATCACCGCGACACTCGCACTGGCGGTCCGGGCCATGGTCAGGAAGGACGGCGTCAACGGTGCCGTGGCTCTGGTGTCGCTGGCATCAGCCTCGCTGACGCCGTTCCTCAGTGCGGGTGTGCTGCTGATCGCAACAGCGATCAAGCAACGCACGTGGGCCGTGTTCGCGGTCTGCGCGATCGGTGCGCTGGCCGCGGGTCAGACCCTCATTCCGAACGACGAGCCGACGACGGGCTTCACCACGATCAGGGGCGTGCCCATGAGCTCGAGCTTCGCCGAGGAGCCGAACAACCCGGCCTGGCTGATCGTGACCGGCGTGCTCCTGGCGATTGCGGCGGTGACGGTGCTGTACCGCCACCGCCGCAAGATCGATCAGGCGAACGGCTGAACGTTCGGCTGGAACACCGAACCGTCAACCGGCGCTTCGAGGTCCACCAGGTACTTCGCCACGGCCGCGTCCGTGCCGGCCGAGCGGCCCAGGATGCAGTGGCCGAACGAGTCGACGCTGATCAGCCGCGCGTTGCTGAGCTGCTTGGCCATGCGCTGCGAGAACAGGTACTGCGTCGCCGGGTCGTAGTAGTTGCCCACCACGACGATCGGGTTCTTGGTGTGGCGGTTCCACGGGCCGATCCAGCGGTCCGGGTGGCGCGTCGGCCACGTCGGGCACGTCATCAGGTCCGCAGCCGCCTGGTAGCGGCCGAACGTGGGCGACTCCTTCTCCCACTTGTTCGCCGTCTGCTCCCAGAAGCGGTTCGTCCGCGCGAACGGCTTGTCGATGCAGTTCACCGCGAAGTACGAGTCGTCGGCGGTGTACGGGGTGTCCGCCAGCGGGTCCACGTCCCAGCGGCCGTTACCGGTCGCCGGAGCCGGAACGTCCACAACGGACGCTTCAGCACTGAGCGCGGCCGCGGACGCCTCGGCCGGGTTGAGGGCCACGTGGACCTTCTGCAGCCACGGCACCAGCGTGTTGATCCGCGCCACCGAGTACAGGTCGCCGGCGACGCGGCCCACGACGGTGGACAGCGAGACCGGAGCGGGCTCACCCGGCACGGTGACCGGGCCGTTCTTCCGCAGCGCCGCCTTCATGTTCTCGAACTTCTGGCGGGAGTTGCCGGAGAACGCGCACTTGGCCGTGCCGACCGAGTCGCAGCGCTTGAGCATCGCGTCGAGCGCGATCTCGAAACCCTTGGCGCGCTGGCGGTCGTACTCGGTGCCGTTGGTCAGGCGCAGCTGCGGGTCGACGTTGCCGTCGATCACCATCGCCCGCGTGCGGTGCGGGAAGATGTTCGCGTACGTCGAGCCGAGCAGCGTGCCGTAGGAGAAGCCGACGAAATTCAGCTGCTTGTCGCCGACGGCCTCGCGCATGACGTCGAGGTCGCGCGCGACGGCCTCGGTCGACATGTGGTTGAGCAGCGGACCGGCGTTGATCTTGCAGTAGTCGGTGTAGGCCTTCGACTGCCGCAGCGAGCTGGCGATCTCCTCCTTGGTGATCGGGAGGCTGAACCAGCCCTCGTTCACCGCGTCGGCCTCTTCCTGGGTGCGGAAGCAGCGCAACGGCGCACTGCGGGCGACACCGCGCGGGTCGAAGCCCACGATGTCGAACCGGTCCAGCACGGATGCCGGGAAGTAGTTCTTCGCGACAGCGCCGCGGACGTAACCGGAACCACCGGGACCACCGGGGTTGAGGAAGATCGACCCGATCTTGCGCGACGGGTCGTTCGCGGGCCGCTTCATCATGGCGATGCCCGTCTTCTCACCGCGCGGACGCGAGTGGTCGACGGGCACTTCCTGGACGGCGCAGCTGAGCCGCGCCTTCTCCTCGGGCGTCACGGAGGCCGGAAGGGCAGCGAGCTCGTTCGCCGCGCACTGCCCCCAGGCAGCGGGTCTGACGGAAGATGCCTCGGTCTGGGCACTTGCGGTGCCCAGACCGGAAACAACAGTGCCGAGCACGAGCGAGGACGCCAGTGCCAGGCGGACGGATGCAGAGGTGTACGTCACTGATGCACCCCATCACCGACGGTGCACCGTTTGTACCCGCCTATCGGAGGGTTGTGTCCCTAGACGGCCTGGGCCAATGAGACGGCGAACCTGCCCTCCGTGTCGGTCCACCAGCGGTGCAAGGAAAAACCGCCCTGCTCCAGCTCCTTCCGCACACCTTCCTCGCGAAACTTCGCCGAGACTTCCGTCCGCAGTTCTTCACCTTCGCGGAACTCAACGGTCAACCCGAGCTCGGCGAGCGAAACGCGCATGTCTCGCTTGGCGCGCAACCGCATCTCGATCCATTCCTGCTCGGCGTTCCACAACGCCACGTGCTCGAACGCCTCGACGTCGAAATCACCGCCGACCTCGCGGTTCAGCACGTTCAACACGTTGCGGTTGAACTCGGCCGTGACGCCCTGCGCGTCGTCGTACGCGCGCACCAGCACTTCGGGATCCTTCACCAGGTCCGTGCCGAGCAGCAGCCACTCCCCCGGCTCCAGCACGTCGCGGACGGTGCGGAAGAACTTTTCCCGCTCCTCTGGAATCAGGTTGCCGATCGTGCCGCCCAGGAACGCCACCACGCGCGGTGACTCGCCCGGCAGCAACGAGAGGTGCTGCGTGAAGTCGCCGACCACGCCGTGCACGCGCAGGCCGGGGTAGGCCGCCATGATCGCGTGCGCCGCGTCGGTGAGGGCCGACACCGAGACGTCCAGCGGCACGAACTCCTGCAACGTGCCGTGCTCACGCAGCGCACTCAAAAGCAACCGCGTCTTCTCCGACGAGCCGGAACCCAGCTCCACCAACGAATGCGCCCCGGTCGTCGCCGCGATCTCACCCGCGCGGCCGGCCAGCACCTCGCGTTCGGCACGCGTCGGGTAGTACTCGGGCAGCCGCGTGATGTCCTCGAACAACGCGCTGCCCACCGCGTCGTAGAACCACTTCGGCGACACCCACTTCGGGTCTGCCGTCAGCCCGGCGCGCACGTCGGCACGTAACGCGTGTGCGGCGTCCTCCGGCTTGAGATGAACGTCCAGCACCGGCTCGGTCATATCGGTCGAACCTCCACAGTGGATGGCACAGCGGTGACCACGTGCCGGTCGGGGATCTCCCGCCAGGCAGGGTCGTCGTCAAGCGGTTCGGACGCGATCGTCACGCCCTGGCCTTTCTGCAGCACCCACAGGGCGTGTGTCCACGTCGTCCCCACGAGCACTTCTCCGTTGGTCAGCAGGAAGTTCAGGCGCGAGTTCGGAGCCGCGTCCGCCACCTCCTGCACGAGTTCAACAAGCGCCTGCGCCGGGTTCTTCCCGGTCTCCAGGCGACGTCTCAGCACCGTCCACAACAGCGCGGAGTCGGTCGGTGCGTCCATCGTGAGCAGATCGGTCACGTCCAGCGTCTTCGCGAGCCCGGCCACCGTGCCGGGCCAGCCGTCAACGCGGCCGTTGTGGCTGAACAACCACGTGCCGTCGGTGAACGGCGCACACGCCGCATCGGACACCGGCATACCGGCGGTAGCCGAGCGCACCGCCGCCAGGAAAGCCGTCGACTCGGTGTTGGCCAGCTGACGCAGGTTCGGGTCGCTCCACAACGTGCCCGCACGCCGGTAGCGGACCGGGCCGGGGAACCAGCCGACGCCGTAGCCGTCGACGTTCACGGTTCCGCCGGCCCGCATGTCCGCGGGCAGGTACGACTGGTGCTCCAACGAATGCGGTGCGTCGTAGAGCATGCTGGCCAACGGCACGGCGGTGCCCAGGTAAGCCAGATGGCGGCACATCGGGCTAGGCGTCCCTGGCGCAGCGGAAGCCAGCGAAGATCTGCCTTCTGATCGGGTAGTCCCAGTTGCGGAACGTCGACCGGATCGCGGACTTGTCGGTGCCGAACGAACCGCCGCGCAGCACCTTGTAGTCCGGTCCGAAGAAGACCTTCGAGTACTCGGGGTACGGGAAGACCTCGAAGCCCGGATAGCCGTGGAAGTCCGTCGAGGTCCACTCCCACACGTCACCGATCAGCTGGTGCACGCCCGCGGGCGAGGCGCCCTTGGGGTAGGCACCGACCGGCGCCGGCCGCAGGTGCCGCTGACCGAGGTTGGCGTGGATCTCGTCGGGATCCTCGTCGCCCCACGGATAACGGCGCGACTGCCCGGTCTCGGCGTCGTAGCGGGCGGCCTTCTCCCACTCCTGCTCCGTAGGCAGTCGCTTGCCGGCCCAGGTCGCGTACGCCTGGGCCTCGTGGAAGCACACGTGCACCACGGGTTCGTCCGGCACGATCGGCTCGGTGACACCGAACGCGGTGCGGCTGAACGAGTTCCCCTCGCGGTGCCAGAACCGCGGCGCGACGAGTTTCGCCGTCGTCCGGTGCTGCCAGCCCTCATCTGTCCACAGGCGACGGTCGTCGTAGCCGCCGGCCAGGACGAACTCGGCGAACTCGCCGTTCGTGACCGGGGTGGTGTCGATGAAGAACGGGTCGACGTGGACGGTGTGCGCCGGCCGTTCGTTGTCGAGCGCCCACGGTTCGTCCGAGGTGCCCATTTCGAACGGACCGCCCGGGATGAACGCTTCCGTTGCGGGCACGAGGTTTCCGGTCGGCGGTGGCGGCGCCTGCAGAGCGGGTTCACCGACCCGCAGCTGGTGCGTGGCGAGCATCGTCTCGTCGTGCTGCTGCTCGTGCTGCACGATCATGCCGAACGCGAAGGCGTTCTCGACGAGCTTGCGGCCCTCCAGCGGGACCTTCTCCAGCACGTCGAACACCTTGCCGCGCACGTCCCCGACGTACTGGCGCGCTTCCGCCGGGTTGAGCAGCGGTAACTCGGGCCGCACACTGCGCGAGAACTTGAACGCGTCGTAGTACTCGTCGATGTCGCTTCTGACCGGCTCGCGACCGCCGACGTCGCGAACGAGCCAGAGCTCTTCCTGGTTGCCGATGTGCGCCAGGTCCCAGACCAGCGGCGACATCAGTTTCGAGTGCTGCCGGACGAGATCGTGCTCGTCGACGGCATCGGTCAACGCGGTGGAACGCGCGCGCGAACGCAACAGTTCCTCCGCCACGTGCTCGCGGAGTTCTTCGGTCACAGCTTCCCCTCAAGCTCCCGGCTGATGGCGCTGATCTGATCATGAGAGAGTCCGGTGCGGTGCAACGACTCAATGCCAAGGGACACAACATCTTTGGCCGCTCTGGCAATGCGTTCGTCCGCCATCCCGTGCCGCGCGGCGACGAGCCACCGCCCGGCCGCCCGTTCCGTCGCCGCCAGCACACCGTCCACAACGGACGGGTCGCTGAACAGCGCGACGAGCAGCGCACTCGGCGCGATCCACCCGCCAGGCGCGGGTGTGTCGAGGTATCTGATCTCGATGTAGCCGCGCGGTCTCACCGGCGGGAACATCGTCGTGAGGTGGTAGTCGAGGTCGTCGCTGGTGGGGCTGCGGTCGAGCGCCCCGTCGATCCAGTCGGCGAAGGTGAGTCTTCTGGGCGGAATCCAACTAGGACTCGGCCCGCGCACGACGATCACCGGAGTGTCGAGCACGCGCTTCGCATAAGCCTGAGCCGGATCGGCGCACACAGCGCTTGGCCTGGTGCGCACGGGATCCGTGCCGTAGAGCGTCCGCATCCGCGCCGACGCCCAGTCCACGTGCTGCCCACCGACGCTCGGCGAGTTCGCGAACATCGCGATCATCACCGGCCCGAGCTGGTGCACGGCCGCCCACCGGTCCTTGAGGTGCTTCTCCTCACCGAAGTCGAGGCACACCTGCAGTCCGGCGGTGTTGCACATCATGGCGATGCCGTCGCCGCCGACGCTGCCGAACGCGTGCTCCATCGCGGCGTAGCGCGGCACCTGCAGCATGCGCGTGGGACGTCTGTGCTGGTCAGCGCCACGATCGCCGAGCACGAGACCGTGGTCCGCCAACAGTGCGGTGAGATGATCGATGTCCTGGGCGACCGTCCGGAAGAGGTCCGGGAGGCTGGTGCAGGGAGGAGTGGAGATCTCGACCTGCCCGCCGGGTTCGACGGTCAACGGTGTGCCGCTCGGTAGCGGCCGCTGGGGGCTGTCCGGAACGAGGGTGGGAGGCGCGTGCTCGCCGAGAGCAGCGGCCAACCGATTCCTGTCTAGCGTCTGACCTGGGTCTTCCGCGTGGTGCACGGTCCATTCGAGCTCCACGCCGAACAACCTCGGAGGCCCGTGCTTGAAACAGACCGAGGCCACATACGCCTCGGCCTCCGCGCGGTCGGCGAACCTCGCCGGCGCGGGTTGGTCACGCAACGCAGTCACGCTGCCACACTCCCCGTGATCGAATGGCGCACTCGACGCTACACGCGGGGTCTGACAGTTGCACGTCCTCGAGCGACCGCAAATCCTTACGGATCAACGACGTGCTCGTGCGCACGCGTGCGCACACACGTGTCTTCCTTGGAAAACCTCCAACTCATAACGTGAACTCATGGTGACGTGGCGCTTACGAGCGCAAGGTCTGGCCGGTGCTGTTGCCGCAGAAGGCGTCCTGCGCGACTCGGCGTGGCGCGAGGCCATCGAAACGATTCCGCGGCACGAGTTCGTGCCGCGGTTCTACGTGCAACGGCCGGACGGCAGCTGGGCGGAGACGACCGCCGCGGACGACGGCTGGCTCGCTGCCGCGTACCGCAACGAGCCGCTCGTCACCGATCCCGTCACGCTGTCCTCTTCGGCCAAGCCCGGCCTCCTGGTGCGGATGCTCGAAGCACTCGACGTGCGCGCCGGACACCGGGTGCTGGCGAGCGGCTGCGGCTACCTGGCCGCGCTGCTGGCTCACCGGCTCGGTCCGAACCAGGTGTTCACACACGACCTGCACGCGCCGTTCGACCGCATCATCAGGACGTGCTCGGTGCCGACCGTTCCGTGGGCCTGGGCGGAACAGTTGCGCGAAGGAGGTCTCGCGCTCGTCGACCTCGAGCCGGGCGACCTCGTGCTGCTCACCCGGCACGCCGATCGGCTCGAGGGACCGTTCCTGCGCCGAGGCGGTCCGGCTCGGAACCCGGACCGCCTCACCGTCACACCCGACGGCCGACACCACATGTGGAACTAGGGCTTCGCCGTCGAGAATCCGACCAGCTTGGCCTGACCGACCGCCGCCTTCCTGGCCGCGGCCTCCACATCGGCCACCTTCGAGTTCTTGTTGATCCCCGGCAGGTTCTTCACCTTCAGGGCGTAGAGCGTGAACTCGTACTTGTGCTTCGAGCGCGGGCACGGGCCGAAGAACTGCTCGTTCACCGAAGCGTTGCCCATGGCGCGCTGGTGGGCGCCCTTGAGCTCGGGCTCGACGAGGTCGTAGCCCTTCTTCAGACCCTCGGGCAGTGAGGTGACCGCAGCCGGGATGTCCCAGGCCGCCCAGTGCTTCCCGCCGTTCGCGGTGTCGATGAACAACAGCGCGTAGGACTGGGCGGGAACGTCGCCGCCGGTCCACGCGAGCGGCGGCGAGATGTCGTTGCCGGCCTTGTGGTCGAACGCGCACGAGTACTTGTCCGGGATGTTGCCGTTGTTCTTGTAGGCCGTGCTGGTCAGGGCCAGCGGCGCCGGAGCAGCGACCGCAGGAGCCGCCACGGCCAAAGCGGCCAACGAGAGAGCGGCCGCGAAGAATTTACGCACGAAAGAACCTCCAGTTGAACGGGCGGCGGAGGTTTCTGACAAGAGCCATCCGACCACAGATAGCTGACCGATGCAATACGGCGGGTGTGCATTCCTGTACTACGCTCCGCAATGAGTTCGCGTATCCGCCGCGTGAGCCGCAGCTTTTGAGACGCGTTCACAAGGGAGAACAATGCGGAAATTCCGGATCGGACTCGTCGCGGCCGCAGGACTAACGTGTGTCAGCACGCCTGCGCAAGCCGCCGAAGACACCTTCATCGTGGTCCTCAGGGAGCACATCCTCACCACCAGCGTGACATCTCAATACGATGTGAGCGTTCGTCACACATATTCATCGGCGCTCAACGGATTCTCCGCGACGATGACTGCGCAGAAAGCCGCGCAACTCGCGAAGGACCCGAACGTCGCGATGGTCCAGCGCAACCAAACACACGTCATCAGCGACGAGCAGACCAACGTGCCGACCTGGGGCCTCGACCGGATCGACCAGCGCAGCGTGCCGCTCGACCAGACCTACTTCTACTCGACCGACGCCAAAGACGTGCACGCGTACGTGATCGACACCGGCATCCGGGCCACGCACCAGACGTACGAGGGCAGGGTCGGCAACGGGTTCGACTCGATCGACAACGACACCGAGGCGCAGGACTGCCACGGCCACGGCACGCACGTCGCGGGCACGGTCGGCGGCGACAGGTACGGCGTCGCCAAGAAGGTCAAGCTGCACGGCGTCCGCGTGCTGAACTGCAAGGGCAGTGGCACCACGGAATCCGTCGTCGCGGGCGTCGACTGGGTCACGAAGAACGCGGTCAAGCCCGCCGTCGCCAACATGTCGCTGGGCGGTGGACCGGACGCGGTGCTCGACGCGGCAGTCGAGCGGTCGGTCGCGTCCGGCATCACGTACGCCATCGCCGCGGGCAACTCCAACCAGGACGCCTGCGGTCACTCCCCCGCCAGCGCGCCGAACGCGATCACCGTCGGCGCCACGAACCGCGACGACAGCCGGTCAGCGTTCTCCAACTGGGGCAGGTGCGTCGACGTCTTCGCGCCGGGCTCCGGCATCCTGTCCGCCTTCAACACGAGCGACACCGCCACGCAGACCGCGTCCGGCACGTCGATGGCCTCGCCGCACGTCGCCGGTGCCGCCGCGCTGTACCTGGCCAAGAACCCCCGAGCGACACCAGGGCAAGTCGCCAAAGCGCTCACCGAGACCGCGACGCCGGACAAGGTCACCAACCCCGGCCCCGACTCGCCGAACAAGCTGCTCTTCACCGACCACGGCATCACCCCGCCGGCGCCCGCACCTGGTTGCGGCCGCAAGGTCAACGACGTCGACATCGACATCCCCGACGCGGGCGAGTACGTCGGCACCGCAATCCGGTACGCGGGCTGCGAGGGCAACGCGCCGACAAAAACGAAGGTCGAGGTGACGATCACGCACACCGCGCAGAGCGACGTGCGGATCGAGCTCGTCGGCCCGAGCGGCAAGTCGTACCTGCTGAAGGCGCACGGCACGGGCACCAAGTTCCAGCCGTACTACACCGTCGACCTCTCGGCCGAAACCAAGAACGGCACGTGGCAGCTCCTGGTCCGCGACCGCGCGGAAGGTGACGTCGGCACGCTGCAGAGCTGGGCGATCACCCTGCCCAAGAAGTGAAAGAGCGGGGCCTCCGAAAACCGGAGGCCCCGCCCATCACAACGAAATCAGGTACGAGCGTTCGAACGTCCGCGCAACACGGTGTTCGCCGTGGACGCGTTCTTGATGGCCGTTTCGATCTGCGCCATCGTGGACGACGAAGTGATTCCCGGCACCGTCGCTGTGTTCAACGCGTACAAAGTGAACGTGTACGGGTTGGTGGAGCCACCGGGACACGGCCCGAAGTACTTCTGCGAATTCGCACCCGAGCCCATCGCCTTCTGCTTCGCCCCGCCCTGGCCGGGAACGTTGAAGCCGGCTCCGAGATTCTCCGGCAACGAAGAGGTGGCAGCCGGAATGTCCCAGATCGCCCAATGCAGCTTGTTGCCGTTGTTCACGCGGTCCGCGAAAACGATGGCGTACGCCTGTGCACCGGTGGACGCACCCCATGCGAACGGCGGCGACGGGTCCTGACCCGCTGTGCCGTCACCGGCGCAGGTGTACTTGGCGGGGATCATCGCGTCGTCCGCGAACGCCGAGGACGTCAGCTTGAAGCCGCCGCCACCGCCGCCCGAGTACTGGATGTCGATCAGCAGGACGCGGTCGTTGTTCGCGGTGCCGTCCTTGTCCGTCGACGTGGTCAGCCAGATGTCGCCGTCGTGGTCGACCTCGACCGTGCGCAGGCGGTTGTAGGTGCTCTGGAAGTACACCTTCTGGTCCACCAACGCGTCGTTCGCGTCGATCCGCAGGCGGTAGACGCGCTGACCCACCGTCGTGGCCACGAAGATGTGGTCGTTGATGATGGTGATGCCCGACGGCGAGGCCTGCGACGTCGACCAGGTCTTCTTCGGCGCGATGTAGCCGGCGCAGTTGCCCGAGGTGCCTTCGCAGTGCGGGTAGCCGTAGTTGCCGCCCTTGGTGATCAGGTTGACCTCGTCCTGCGTGGAGTCGCCGAACTCGGCCGCCCACAGCCGGCCCTTCGAGTCGAAGTCGAGGCCCTGCGGGTTGCGGTGGCCCTTCGACCAGACGGCGTTGCCGAACGGGTTGTCCGACGGGATCGAGCCGTCGAGGTTGATCCGCAGGATCTTGCCGTTGAGCGAGTTGTTGTTCTGCGGGTGGCTTTCCTTGTTCTGCGCGTCGCCGACGGACACGTACAGCTTGCCGTCCACCGGGCCGTACCGCAGCCGGCCACCGTTGTGGAAGCGGTTCTTCGCGAGGCCCTGCAACAGGATCTGGTACGAGCTCTGCACGAGTGCGCCGTTCTCGTACTTGATCCGGATGACGCGGTTGCCCTCGGCCGCCGTGTGGTAGACGTACACCCAGTGATCCGTCGCAAAAGAAGGCGACACTTCGAGGCCGAGCAGGCCGCCCTCACCGTTCGTGCCGACCGCCTGGCTGATCTTGCCGGCCAGCGTCTTCTGCCCGCTCTTGGTCAGCCGGTAGATGTTGAACGTGTTGCGCTCGCTGAACAACGCCGAACCGTCCGGCAGGAACACCACGCCCCACGCGACGTCGACACCGGACGCGATCGTGGACACCGCACCGGGGTCGGGCGTGCCGGTCGGCCCACCGGCGGCCGGAGTCACCTTGATCTCGTTGGACAAACCGGACTGGTTGTTCTTGGCGTCCTTGGCGAGCACCCGGAACGCGTACTCGGTACCGGCGGTCAGCCCGGCCACGGTCGCCGAGGTGGCGTTGCCGTCGGCGGTCTGCTTGACCGCACCGTTGACGTAGATGTCGTACCCGGTGACGCCCACGTTGTCCGTGGAGGCGTTCCAGGCGATGTCGACGGAAGTCGCGGTCTTGCCGGTCGACCGCAGGTTGCCGGGCACCGTCGGCGCCTCGGTGTCCGGCGGCGCGGGCTGGGTGCGGCCGGGCACGTTGTTGGAGGCCTGCGAGACGTTGCCGGCCGCGTCCTTCGCGATGACGGTCCAGTCGTACTCGGTGTCGGGCTGCAGGCCGGTCACGGTCGCCTGGAGCACGTTGCCGACGCTCGCCATGTGCTGGCCGTGCTGGTAGATGTCGTAGCCGGTGACGCCGACGTTGTCCGTGGCCGCTTCCCACTTCAGCGACACGGAGTTCTGCGTCGAGGACACGAACTGCAGGTTCTTCGGCGGCGTCGGCGACTCGTTGTCCGGCGGGCCGACCAGCACGGCGGTCAACTTGTCCGCGTTCGGGCCACCGTTCGCGGTCGTCGCGGTCGCGCGGATCTTGTTCGGACCGGCCTTCAGCGTCACCTTCGCGGTGCGCGTCTGCCACGTCGTCCACGCGCCGGTGCCGGGGAACGACACGGTCTGCGCGCCGGCGCCGTCCACGGTCACCGAAACCGGGCGGTCGGTCGTCGTTCCGTTGGCGTAGCGGAAGGTCAGGTCGTGCTCGCCGCCCTGGTCCGCCGTGATCGTGTACTCGACGTACGAGCCGCTCACGTTGTTGTAGTTGACGAAGCCCGTGCCGGAGAAGCCCGCGTGGTTGGACTCGACGACGCCCTGCGAGATCGTCGCGCTCTCCGCCTCCTGCTCCAAGGCGGGAACACTGGCGATCTCCTCGACCTCGATGTAGTCGAGGTTCGGGCCGCCCGTGGCACCGGTGGCCGTCAGCCGGATCGTGTTCGCGCCCGCGTTCAGGTTGACCGTGTTCTCGACGGAGGTCCACGCCGTCCACGTGCCGGTGCCCGCGAACGTGCGCTCGTCGACCGCGAGGCTGCCGTTGACGTTCACGTCGACCGGGCGGTCGGTCGTGGTTCCGTTGGCATAGCGGAAGACCAGCTTCGCCTGACCCGCCTTCGTCGCGTTCACCGAGAACTCGACGGCGCTCCCGGCCACGTTGTCGAAGTTGACGAAACCTGATCCGGAGAAGCCGGCGTGGTTCGACTCCACCACGCCCTGGGAGATCGTCGCGCTCTCCGCTTCGTACCTGACCGGCGCCGCGGAAGCGGCCTCAGGTACCGACATCACTGCGATGGTTGTCGCGAACGCAACACCCACCGTGCCGAACGCGCGTAACGCCCGGCCTCTGCTCGGTGCCACTGTTGTGCCTCCCACAAGACGGGTAGGGGGATCACTCCATGCGGCGGCGGATTCAGTTTTTGGGATAGAAAGTTTCCTATCTGTCGCGCAGATCACACCACCGCGTGACAAGCGCTGTCAACCCTTGCGCGACGTGCGGGAAAGCGCTTACCCCAGCTAGTGACCCCGGCCGTTACCTGTCCCGGTTCTCCGCCAGTGCGGCGATGAGGTCCGAGACCGTCCGACTGAGCAGCAGATCGACCACGTGGACGCCTGTGGACTCACGCCGCTGCCACCCGAGGCGCTCAGCGAGCGCCGACAGCTTGATGATCTCCCGCGTCTCCATGGCGGCAGAGGATATTGGTGCCGGGAGAAACGTCCACGCAGGCCCGGCCGATGATCCACACGAAAGGATCACCCAAGAAGATCACACCGATGGACGTGTCCAATCCGTACGTACGGATTGGATTTCCCGCCCCTGCCCTGCGACCATCTACCGGTGCCCAGGGTGAGCCAGGACCACCTCGACGCCCGCCGCCGTCAGATCCTCGACGGTGCGCGTGCCTGCTTCGCGCGCCACGGCTACGAGGGTGCCACGGTACGCCGTCTGGAAGAGGCGACGGGACTCTCCCGTGGTGCGATCTTCCACCACTTCCGCGACAAGGAGTCGCTCTTCCTCGCGCTGGCCGAGGACGACGCCCTGCGCATGGCCGACGTGGTGGCCGAACAGGGCCTCGTCCAGGTCATGCGCGATCTGCTGGACGAACCGGAGAAAAGGGACGAAGAGCACGCGGCGGACTGGTTGGGCACGCGCCTCGAAGTCTCCCGCAGGCTCCGCACGGACCCCGATTTCCGCGCGCGCTGGGCCGAGCGATCAGAACAACTGACCGCGGCCACCCGCCAGCGCCTCATCCGCCAGCGGGAAGCCGGCAACCTCCGCGACGACGTCGACGTCTCCGTCCTGACGAGCTTCCTCGAGCTCGTCCTGGAAGGCCTCGTCTCGCATCTGGCCATGGGACTTCCGGCGGACGACATGGAACCGGTCCTCGATCTCGTCGAAGAAACCGTGCGCCGCCACCGCCGCAACTCTTGAAGGTTCTTCACTTAAACCTCAAGGTGGACTCATGTCCACGCTGAAGACCGCCGCCCAGTTCTTCGCAGTGCGCACCCTCGTCCGCGGCTACGCGCTCATTGGTGACCCGTACGCCGGCGTGATCGCCTCCCCGCCGGACCGCGATCCGTACGCCATGTACGAGAAGGTGCGCGCCAAGGGCGACATGGTCCGCAGCAGGATGGGTGCCTACGTCACGCCGTCGCGCGAGATCTGCGACTCGGTGCTGCGCGACAGCCGGTTCCTCACGATGACGTTCGACGAGGCGTCGATGGTGCCGATCACGCTGGTCAAAAACGGCGAGAAGATCGTCAACCCGGTGCAGGACTCGTTCCTGATGATGAACCCGCCCAACCACACCAGGTTGCGCAAGCTCGTGCAGCCGTTCTTCACGCCGCGAGCGTTGAAGGACCGCACCGAGTCCATCCAGAAGATCGTGATGCAGTACCTCGACCGCCTGGACGGCCGGTTCGACGTCGTCAGCGAGTTCGCGTCGCAGGTGCCGATCCAGGTGATCGCCGACCTGTTGGGCGTGCCGGACGACCAGAAGGAGATCTTCGCCCGCTGGGGCAGCGCGCTCGCCGAGACGCTCGACGGCGTGTGGTCGCACAAGCAGCTGAAGAACCTGCACAGCACGATCATCGAGTACAACGACTTCATCGACGTGCTGATGGACGAACGGCGCCGCGACCCGAAGGACGACATCGTCAGCCACCTGCTGACCCAGCACGCCGACCTCAGCCGCGAGGATCTCGTTGCCACGACCGGGTTGTTGCTGTTCGCCGGGTTCGAGACGACGGTGAACCTGATCAGCAACGGCGTGCTGAAGGCGTTCGAGAACCCGCACACCGTCGCGCCGCTCGCGCAAAGTCCCGAGTACGCCGAGGGGTTCGTCGAGGAGGTGCTGCGGCTCGACCCGCCCGTGCAGTACACGATCCGCTGGCCGAAGGAGCGCCTCGAACTGGCCGGCGTCAGCCTCCCCAAGGGCATGCCGGTGATGCTGATGCTGGCGGCGGCCAACCGGGACCCGCGGGTGTTCTCCGACCCGCTGAAGTTCGACCCGACGCGGTCCAACGCGCGCGAGCACCTGTCGTTCAGCGCGGGCATCCACTACTGCATCGGCGCGGGGCTCAGCCGCATCGAGGGCGCCATCGCGTTGCACGAGCTGTTCAAGCGGTTCCCGAACCTCGCGCCGGACGGACCGGTGGCGCGCAGGAGGTCGAAGCTGATCCGCGGCGCGTTGCGACTTCCGGTGCGAGCGAACGAAACCAAACGATCACTGGCGGTGAACTAGAGCTGACGTGGGGCGAAATTCGTCGCTGCACGTGCTCGACTTCACCCGCGTGGAGCAATGTTCGTGCCCCAATGACACATCTCCGTAGTGCATCCTTGAAGGCAGAGAGGGAGACCCGCCGCACCGCCGCCGCGACGGGCCTCCCTCTCGCCCTTTCTCAAGCGACTTACTCGACGCCCGCCATGAGCTTGCGGATCGCCGGAGCCGCCACCGCCAGCGCGACACCGAGCACCACGGCCGCGCCGCCCAGCGTGAAGAAGTACGCCGACGGGCTCGTCGTGTAGAACTTCACGAGCTGCGCGGCCACACCGGTGCCGGCCGAGACCGCGAGGAACCACAGGCTCATCGTCTGCGACGCGAACGCCCTGGGCGCCAGCTTCGTCGTGACGGACAGGCCGACCGGCGACAGCATGAGCTCACCGCAGGTCATGATCAGGAACATCAGCACCAGCCAGAGCGGCGTGACCTTGCCGTCGGCCGCCGAGTTGCTCGCGAAGTACATGAGCACGAACGACAGCCCGACGAGCACCAGCGCACCGGCGAACTTGCGCGGCGTCGACGGCGCGCGGTCGGCGAGCTTCACCCACAGCCACGCGAACACCGGCGCCAGCACGATGATCATGATCGGGTTGATCGACTGGAACCACGCGACCGGGAACGCCCAGCCGAACACCTGGTTGTCCACGCGCGAGTCGGCGAACTCCGCGATGACCGACGCGCTCTGCTCGAAGATCAGCCAGAACATCGCCGCCGCGACGAACAGCGGGATGTACGCGAGCACGCGCGGCTTCTCCTCCGGCAGCGTCTTCTTGCTGCGGTACATCACCGTGAAATACGTGATCGGCAGGACGATCGACATGATGCTGATCATCAGGATGACGCCCTCGACGCCACCGAGCAGGTACGACACCACGCCCAGCGCGCCGATCGCGACGACGATGGCAGCGATCAGGCCGTAGATGCGGCCCTTTTCGGCGACGGGCAACGGGTTCGGCGCCACCGCCGCCGCACCGCGCAGGTACTTGCGGCCGATCCGGTACTGGACCAGGCCGAGCGCCATGCCGACCGCGGCCACCGCGAAGCCCGCGTGGAAGCTGATGCCGTCCGCGAGCGCACCGGTGATCAGCGGCGACACGAAGCCACCGATGTTGATCGCCATGTAGAAGATCGTGAAGCCGGCGTCGCGACGCGTGTCGTGCTGCTCGTAGAGGCCGCCGACGACGGTCGAGATGTTCGGCTTGAGCAGACCCGTGCCGAGGACGATGAAGATCAGGCCCAGGTACACGCCCGCGATGCCGATGGGCAGCGCGAGAGAGATGTGGCCGCACATGATGAGCACGCCGCCGTAGAACGTGGCGCGCTGGCCGCCCCACACGCGGTCCGCGAGCCACCCGCCCGCGACACCGGACATGTAGACCGCGGTGCCGTAGATGGCGACGACGGACAGCGCGAGCGCCTTGTCGATGCCGAGACCGCCCTCGGACACGGCCGTCCACAGGTAGAGGCCGAGGATGGCCTTCATCCCGTAGAACGAGAACCGTTCCCAGAGCTCGGTGAAGAACAGCGTGGACAGGCCTCGGGGGTGCCCGAAGAAGCCTTTGTCCTGCGCGGAGATGCTGGCGCTGGGTGCGCTCACAGTCATCGTCCTCTCGTGTCAACGTTGTCACGGCGGATCCGGTGCACATTACGCCGAACGCTCGTACGGTTTGAAATCGGGGTTGCGTCCGAGTGGCCCAAATCTCCTGCCGGGGTGCGCGATTGAGCGGGATTTGATGCACTGCTGGGATGGACTTGATCCAGGCGCACGGACTGGCGATGACGGAGTTCGACCGACGGGTGCGGGCGATCGCACCGGATCAGTGGGTGCTCGGCACCCCGTGCCGGGAGTGGTCCGTCAGAGATCTCGTCGGACACCTGGTCTACGAACAGCTCTGGGCCCCTGAGCTGCTCGCCGGCTGCACCGTCGACCAGGTCGGGGACAGGTTCGACCACGACAACCTGGGCGACGACCCGCTGGTGTCCTGGGTGGTGGCGGCCGCGGCGGCGCGCGAGGCGTGGCTGGAGCCGTCGGCGTTGTCGAAGCCGGTGAGCGTCTCGTCCGGGACGATTCCGGCCGACGAGTACTGCTGGCAGATGACCACGGATCTCGCTGTCCACGCATGGGATCTCGCACGCTCGATCGGTGCCGACGAACGGATTGATCCCGAGCTTGCCGCAAGTGTGCTGGCGTATGTCCAGCGGAACATCGAGGAGTGGGGCGAAACTTCGATGTTTGACTCGCCGGTGCCGGTCGCCGACGACGCCGACGACCAAACGCGACTAATAGGACTGCTGGGACGTAAGCCGTAGACCCTTGACACCCGCAACTCAGGTTGCGCAGAGTGATGGCACCGCCGCTTTCAGTCAGGAAAGTTCCCTGTTGAAAGAGGTGGCAATGCGCAAGCTCGCCCCAGGGCTTCTCGCCGTGGCCGCGCTGGTGGCCTCCGTCCTGGCTTCCCCTGTTGCCCAGGCCGCCGGCCCCAGCGCCGCCCAGCTGCTCGCCGAGCTGACGGCCTGCCAGCAGATCTCGAACGGCAAGTACAGCACCGACTCGGGCTCGGCCAAGACCGTTCCGGTCTGCGGCAAGAACGGCGCGGTTTGGTACAGGGCCGACATGGACATCGACTGCGATGGCCAGCCCACACCGCGCTGCAACAAGAACACCGACCCGTGGTTCCAACCGGAGACCGCGTTCCAGGACTCGAAGGGCCGCCACCTGGTCGCCGACCAGCTGCCCTACACCGTCGTGCCGTCGCCGAGCGGCACGTGGGACTACCGCAAGCACGGCATCCAGGGCGGTGGCGTCGTCGCGGTCATCTTCACCAACCGCGTGGAGTACACCGTCGTCGGCGACACGGGACCCTCGAACATCATCGGCGAGGCCTCCTACGCGGCGGCGGTGAACCTGGGCATCAACCCGAACCCGAAGACCGGCGGCACCGACGGGCCCGTCCACTACCTGTACTTCAAGAACTCGAAGGTTTCCCCGATCGAGGACCACGGCAAGGCCGTCTCCCAGGGGGAGGCCCTGGCCCAGAAGTTCCTCGACGAGAACTGAGGCACGTCGCGGCGGTGACCGGATCCTCCCGGTCACCGCCGCGGTCGCGAGAAAAGAACCGACGGCCAATCACTGGGAGCAACAACCGCGAAACGGCCGCAAAATAGCGGTCACCGACTAGCGTGACGGCCCGAATACCGCAAATTGGGGATGCTTTCCAGCCATCACACGTTCGGGTATCGCCGCAGGACAAGGCCATCTTTCCGGGGCAAGCGCTGATATTCTGGCCGACGAACACAGAGCATTCGACACGATCTCGATGACATTCATCGATGGATCGCGATAATCCCCTGCGGTTTGTTCACCGGGCACACGAGAAGGCAGGGACATGGCGACGAAGATCACGCGTCGGCTGCGCTTGCCACACCGCAGGCTGGGATTCCGCCTCGCCGCGGCGATGCTGATGGTGTCGGTGCCGCTGATGGTGGCCCTGGCGTCGTTCCTCACCATCAGAGCGGCCGACAGCCTCACCGAGTCGAGCAAGCAGAACGCGGTCGAGAACGTCAGCGCCGCGTCGCTGAGGTTCTCCGACTGGCTCCGCGAACGGCAGCGCGACCTGGCGGTGACCGCGGCTGAGGCAGCGGACCAGACCTCCGCCGCCGTGATCACCGCGCTGCTGGCCGAACGGGTCAAGCTGACCCCGGAGTTCACGGTGGTGGAGACGCTGGACCTCGACGGCAACATCGTGGCCTCCAGCAGCGGGACGCCGCTGCCCGCCCGCAACGCGGACTGGTTCCGCACGGCCGTCTCCGGCAAGCCCACGCTGGCCTCGTTCACCGAGCGCGACGGTCGCATCGACTGGATCTTCGCCTATCCGATCCTCGGTGCCGACGAGCGGCCACGAGGCGTCGTGGCCGCCAACCTCACCCCCATGACGCTGCCGAAGCTGCTGATCAACCCCAACGTGCAGCAGGGCAGCGAGTTCACCGTGGTCGACGCGCAGCGCCGGCTGATCTTCGACTCCGCGACGATGAAGGACGCGACGGACGGCGCCGCGCTCCTGGCCGCGGGTGCGTTGCGGACTACGGTCGACAACCCCGCCACGCGGCAGGCCGCCGGAGCCGGCACCGGTTCGGTCACCTTCACCGACGCCCACGGCCATCAGGTCATCGGCGCCTACGACGTGATCGACGACCTGGGCTGGGTGCTGGTCGCGCAGGACGATCTCGACCTCGTGCTGGCGCCGACGACCCTGCTGCGCAACCAGGCGATCCTCATCGTGGGGGCCGGAGCACTCGTGGCCGCCGTCATCTCGGTCCTGTTCGCCTGGCGGTCGACCCGGCCGATCGCCCGGCTCACCGACTCGGCCCGGCGCGCAGCGAACGGCGACCTCGCCACCCGCGTCACACCCGCTGGTTCCGTCGAGCTGGTCACGCTCGGGGAGTCGTTCAACGCCACGGTGGCGAGGTGTGAGCAGCTGGTCGGGCAGGCGACGGCGGCAGGGTTCGACGTGAACTCGGCGGCCGCCGAGTTGTCCGCGTCCTCGGACCAGCTCGCAGCCACCACCACCCAGCAGAGCGTCGCGGTCACCGAGGCGACGGCGACCACGGAGGAGCTGGCCCGCGCGGCCTCGGTGATCGCCGACACGGTCGACGCCGTCACCCATCAGACCTCGGACACGCGGGACAACCTCGAGCAGGCCGAGAACGACATCAGGCTGTCCAGTGAGCGAACGCTCGCGCTGGCAGGACGGGTCAACGACATCGACGGCCTGCTCACGCTGATCAACGACATCGCCGACCAGACCAATCTCCTCGCGCTCAACGCGGCCATCGAGGCGGCCAGGGCAGGCGATCACGGCCTCGGCTTCGCCGTGGTGGCCGAGGAGGTTCGCAGGCTCGCCGAACGCTCCAAGACCTCCGCGAGCGACATCGCCTCGATCGTCTCGGCGATCCAGAGCGAGACCAACGCAACCGTCATGGCGATGGAGACGGGCGCCAAGCAGCTGGGCCAGGGCCTCGAACTGCTCGACGCCGTGGCCGAGGCGTACGGGCAGGTGCGCCTCACCACTCAGCAGCAGCGCAGCGCGACAGCCCAGGTGGTCGAGACCATGAGCCAGCTCTCCGACGCCAGCAGGCAGGTCTCGGCGACCGCGCAGCAGATCGCCTCCGCCGCGGGCAACCTCGCCGAACTCGCCGGCAGCCTGCACGAAGGCGCCAAGGTCGCGTCCGGCGGCGTGAGGGACGCCGGCAGCCTGCTCCACTCCGGCAACGGACACCGGTGATCGATCGTGCAGGCCGTTCTGCTGCCCGTGCGTCAGGAGCTCTACGCACTGCCCGTGCGGTGGGTGCGGGAGGTGCTCACCGCTCCGCAGATAACGCCGCTGCCAACCGCTCCACCGGAGTTCCTCGGACTGTTCAACCTGCGCGGCGAGATCGTGCCGCTGTTCGACACGGCGGCGCTGCTCGGCATCGGCACCACCGACGACGTGGCGTTCACGGTGGTGCTGCTGGGGCCGCAAGGTCCCGCCGGCTTGTCCGCGACGGCGTTTCCGCACCGCGCCGTGCTCGACGAGCCCACGGGCCGGTCGGAGCACCACAGCACCGCGGGCATGTTCCGGATCGGGGACCGCGTCGCGGTCCTGATCGAGCCGCCAGCGCTGCTGGCGCCGGACCGCCGGCTGTCCGCGGGGTCGGCCTGATGGCCGGGCTCGACCTGGGACAGGTGCGGGCGCTGTTCGCGCAGGAGGCCGCCGTCCGACTGGCCCGCCTGGGGAAACAGCTGTTGCTGCTCGAACAGGCGAGCGGTGACCAGGAGCTGGTCGACTCGGTCTTCCGCGAGCTGCACACCCTGAAGGGTTCCTCGGCCGTCGCCGGGTTCGAGGACGTCAGCAGGATCGCGCACGAGCTGGAGGATCTCGTCGACGGGATGCGCGGCTCGGCGACCGCGGCGACCGCGGAGGCGATCGACAGGCTGCTCACCGGTGTCGACGAGCTGAACGCGGCGATCGAGGCGGGCGTCGGGCCGCTCGTGCCCAGCCCCGACGCGGTAGCGGACACCATGCCCGGCCAGCGCACCGAGGAGCCCGTGCCGCCCGACGCGGCGCCCGCGCCGCGCACCGAGAGCAACGGCAACGGCGTGGTGATGGTGCCGATGGAACGCCTGGACGAGTTGGTCCGCCTCGTCGGCGAGTCGGCGTCTGCCCACCTGCGAGTGGGCCGGATGCTGCAGGAGCGCTTCCGGATCGACCCGGCCTCGTGCGCCGAGTACACCAAGCTCTCCCGGTCGCTCAACGACCTCCAGGACCGGACGATGCGCACTCGCATGGTGCCGGTGTCCACGATGACCGACCAGATGCACCGCGCGGCTCGTGACGTCGCCAGGGCCAGGAACAAGGACATCAGGTGGGAGGTCCGCGGCGCCGACACCGAACTGGACCGCGGTGTCCTGCACCGGCTGACCGAGGCGCTGCTGCACTTGGTCCGCAACGCCGTCGACCACGGGATCGAGTCCGCGGCCGAGCGTGAGGCCAAGGGCAAGCCGAGGCAGGGCCTGATCCGCCTGCACGCCATGCAGCTCGGATCCGAGGTGATCATCGCGGTCAGCGACGACGGCGCGGGCATCGACACCGAGAGGGTGCGGGAGCAGGCAACCCGCCAGGGCGTCGACGTCGAGCACATGAGCGCCGAGGACCTGTGCGGGCTGATCTTCCGCTCACGACTGTCCACGGCCGCGTTCGTCACCGACATCTCCGGCCGCGGCGTGGGGCTCGACGCGGTTCGCACGGCCGTCGAGGCCGCCTCCGGCCGGGTGGAGGTCCGGTCCGAACGCGGCGCCGGCACCGAGTTCCGGATCATCGTGCCGATCACGCTGGCGGTGCTGCGCTGCCTGCTCGTCGAGGCAGGCGGTCAGCGGTTCGCCATCCCGTTCCACCGGGTGATCACGTCACGCAGGTACGACGCCGAGGCGGTCACTCGTGCCGAAGGGTGCCCCGTGGTGTGGGTGGACCGGCGACCGGTGCGGGTGTCCCGGCTGGCGGACACGCTGGCGATGGCGCAGGAGGACCCCTCCGACGGGCCCGTGGTGGTGCTGGGCGACACCGCCGACTCCCACGCGTTCCAGGTGGACCGGCTGGTGGGCAGGCGCGACGTCGTCCTCAAAGGACTCGGCCCGCCCGCGCCGCACCTTCCGGTCGTGGCGGGCGCGGGCGTCGAGCCGGACGGGTCGATCCTCGTCGTGCTCGACCCGCCGGGGCTCATCCGCCGCGCCCGGCGGGCAGCCGCGACGGACGCGCCGCCCGCACCGGCCGGCCGCCACAGCGCGCGCCGGCACCAGGTGATGGTGGTGGACGACGCGCTGACGGTCAGAGAGCTCCAGCGCAGCATCCTCGAACGCGCGGGCTACGAGGTCCGGGTCGCCGGCGACGGCGCCCAGGCACTGTCCTCCCTGCGGCAACAACCCTGCGACCTCGTGCTCACCGACGTGGAGATGCCCAACATGGACGGGTTCGCGCTGACCGAGGCGATCAGGAGCACACCCGCGCTGGCCAACGTCCCGGTGCTGATGCTCACCTCGCGCGCGGGTGACTCCGACCGGCAGCGGGGGCTCGACGCGGGTGCGGACGGCTACATCCTCAAGAGCGGCTTCGACGAGGGCAGCCTGCTCACCGCGGTCAACCGGCTGCTGGGTGGCACGCCGTGAGGCGGCCGGCGGGCCCGGTCCGGGCCATGATCGTCGGGCACGCACCGGACGAGCGCGGCCGGCTCACGCTGGCGCTGCAGCAGGAGGGCGACATCACCGTGGTGGGCGAGGCGACCACGGCCGCCGAGGCGATGGAGGGCGTCGCCGGAGTGCGACCCGACGTCGTCGTGCTCACCCTCCACGCGGAGACCCGCGCCTGGTACGACGCCATCGAGCACATCATGGCGTTCACGCCGACCCCCATCCTGGTCGTGGCGAACGGCACCACGAGCCGCCGGGGGCCGTCCGCGGTGCGGGCGCTGATGTCCGGCGCGATCGACGTCCTGCCCGCGAACGGGACCTGGACCTCCCCGTTCGCGGCAGAGCTGCGCCGGACGGTGCGGTTGGTCAGCGGCGCACACGTGGTGCGCCATCCCAGAGGGCTGAACCCGCGTGGCGAGCCACCTGCGCGCACGCGGCCTCCGGTCGTGGCCGTGGGCGCGTCCACCGGCGGCCCGAGCGCGCTGGCCACGCTCCTGGGCGGGCTCGGCGATCTCGACGCCCCCGTTCTCGTCGTCCAGCACCTGCATCCCGAGTTCACCGGCGGACTCGTCGACTGGATGGGCCGGGTGTCGGCCCTGCCCGTCACCCTCGCGGAGCACGGCGACACCGCACGGCCCGGCCAGGTGTACTTCGCTCCCGGCGGTGTCCACCTGCGGCTGGCCGCCGATCGGCGGCTCGAGCTCGCCGCCTCTCCCCCGGCCACCCACCAGCCGTCGGTGGACGAGCTGTTCACGTCCGTGGCGGAGCAGGCCGGCGCAGGTTCCATCGGAGTGCTGCTGACCGGGATCGGCGACGACGGCGCCCGCGGGCTGCTGACGATGCGTGAGCGGGGCGGCCAGACGTTCGCGCAGGACGAGTCCACGTCGGCCGTGTTCGGCATGCCGCAGGCCGCCCTGCGCATCGGGGCGGTGACCCGGCTGCTGCCCATCCACGAGATCGCCGACGCCATCCTCACCGCCACCCGCAAGGCCAGGCCATGAACGACGACGCTGCGCTCGGCGCTGTGGTGGACCGGGTCGCGGAGCTGTTGCACCTGCACATCGGTCTGCGGTGCGAGTCCGCGCTGTACAGCAGGCTCCGGCGGGCCGTGCGGGACGAGGCCGCCGCACACGGTCTCGACGTCGAGGGCTACCCGGCGGCACTCCTGCCGGGCAGTCCGGTGATGCAGAGCCTGGTGAACCGGATCACGGTCCAGGAGACAGCCTTCTTCCGCCACCCCGAGCAGTTCGACATCCTCGCCCGCGACATCCTGCCCACCCTGCGCCCTCCGGTGCGGGTCTGGAGCGCGGCGTGCTCCAACGGGCAGGAGCCGTACAGCCTCGCCATGCTCCTCGACGAGTCCGGTGTGGACGGTTCGGTGATCGCGACGGACCTGTCCACCTCGGCGGTGCAGCGCACGGCCGAGGCCAGGTACGAGCCGCGCGAGCTGACCGGACTGTCGTCCCAGCGCATCGCCCGGTACATGATCAGGAGCGGGTCGCGCTGGGAGGTCGAGCGGGCGATCAGGGACCGCGTCACCGTCTTCCGCCACAACCTCCTCGACCCGATACCGGATCGCGTCAAGTCCTGCCAGCTGGTCTTCTGCCGCAACGTGCTCATCTACTTCTCGCCACACCACGCGAAGGTCTTCCTCGACCGGCTGGCCGACGCCATGCCGCGCAAGCTGTGGCTGTTCCTGAGCTCGACGGAGACGATCTGGCAGGTCACCAACCGCTACGAGGCGATCAGGATCGACGAGGGTTTCGTACACCGCACCCGCGAGGCCCACGTCCCCGAAGCCAGGTCGCCGGCTCGTCCCCCGGTGACCGCCAGGACGGCGCAGGGACGCCGGCAGTCAACCGTGAGAAAGGTGACCGCGCGCGCTCCTGCCCACGAGGCACCGCCCGTGCCACCTGCACCACCGGACCACGCCGAACAGGCCGCGCTGGCGGCCAGGGTGGGACAGGAGGCGCTGAGCGCGGGCGACTGCGGCTCCGCTGTCGTCGAATTCAGGAAGTGGGCCTATCTGACTCCTGACGACGTGATGGCCCACGTCCACCTGGGGCTCGCCCTGGAGGCCGCCGGGGAGCGGTCGTCGGCCCGCCGCGCCTACAGCGTCGCGCAGCGGGTGCTGCTCACCGTCGATCCTGCCCACGTCGAAGGGGCCATGGAGGGCTTCGCGGTCGATGAGCTGGCGAGGTTTCTGCACGGGAAGAATCAGGAGTGCGCGCCGTGATCACGATGGTTCGTTTCCGCACGGGGAACACGCAGTACTGCTTGACCGTGGACGCGATGCGCGCGGTCCGCACCACGAGCGGACTTCTGCCGCTCCCACAGGGACGAAACGATGTCGTCGGCATCCTTCCCGGCGACCCGCCGCTCACCGTCATCGCACCGTTCGGCGCCGGCGGCGACCGGGTGCTCGTCGTCGAGGCCGGGCAGAAGACCTTCGGTGTGCTGGTCGACGCGGTGCCAGGGCTCACCCGCGTGGACGAGGCCGACATCCGTCCGGCGCCGGACGGCCAGGACGAACAGCTGATCTCCGGAACCGTCCGGAGCGATGGCGAACTGACCCTCGTGACCAATCCGGAAGCTCTGGTGGGGCGGCTGTGACCACCACCTCGACGGTGCTCGTCGCCGACGACTCCCTGGTGATCCGCGCGGTGGTCCGCGCCAGCCTGGAGGACGCGGGCTACGAGGTGATCGAGGCCGACGACGGGCCTGCCGCGATCGCCCGGTGCCGCACGTGCTCACCCGACGTGATTCTGCTCGACATCGAGATGCCGGGCCTGGACGGTCACCAGGTGCTGGCCGCGCTCAAGGGGGACGAGGCGTCGCGCGACGTCCCCGTCGTGTTCCTCACCGGCCGCACCGGCGTGGACGACCTGGTCTCGGGCATGCACGGCGGCGCCCACGACTACCTGAGAAAGCCGTTCGAGACTCTGGAGCTGCTGGCCAGGGTAAATGCGGCCGTCCACGTCAAGAAGCTGCAGGACCAGCTGCGCCGGCGCAACGCGGAACTGGAGCGGCTCAGCCGCACCGACCTGCTCACCGGGCTGTTCAACCGCCGGCACATGGAGGAGGAGCTGATCAGGTGGCACAGCTCGGCCGTCCGGCACGGTGAGCCGATGGCGTTGGTGCTGTTCGACATCGACCACTTCAAATCCGTCAACGACACCTACGGCCACGCGGTGGGTGACCTCGTGCTGCGTGAGTTCTGCCGCCACCTCGCGGAAGGTCTGCGCAAGGGGGACGTCGCGTCCCGCTGGGGTGGTGAGGAGTTCCTGGTGCTGTTGCCCCGCACCCATGTCACCGAAGCCGCCGAGGTCGCCGAGCGCGTGCGTTCCTCCGTGGCCACCTCGCCGATCGCGGCGGGCGGCCGCCGGATCCCGGTGACCGTCAGTGGCGGCTGTGTGCTCGGTCCCGGCGACGGGATCGACGCCATGCTCAGTCAGGCCGACCAGCGCCTGTACGAGGCGAAGCACCTGGGCCGCAACCGCATCATCTCAACCAGCTGATCTCGCGGACAGCGTGCTCGAAGTGCTGAAGCGCCCCGCTTCGCATCCCCCTCTGCCTCCTGCGAGGCGGGGCGCTCCTCCCCCGGCCGCGGCCTCCCAGATCCCCCCGGACTGGTTGGCCGCAGTGCATTTCTACAGGTTGATCGTTGTCCGGTGTCGGGGCGCGTTCAGCGGACAACGACCTCCGGACAACGTTTTGGTCTCCTGGTGCGCCGGTGGCCGACACAGCGCCAGCCCCGGCGCCGGATGCGCCGGGGCTGGCGGGTGCCGGACGGATCAGCCGACGTGTGATCGACGTCCGCACCGGTGGTTGGTCGTGGGTGGACCGCTTCCGAACCATGCCAGCCCGTCGTGGCCAGCCTCTGAACGTCAGATGACCTTCTGCTCCAGAGTGACGCACCTGATACCGACAGCGTCCAGGTGTTCGCTGGTCCGGACGAATCCGGCGCTCTCGTAGAACCTCAGGTTCTCGTCGCTCTCCGCACCCGTGAAGAGCCACACGACCCTTACGTGCCGTGGCGCTCGTGTGCTGATGGCTTCGAGCAGCCGCCGGCCGACGCCTCCGCCCTGCACGTCCGGCGCCACCGCCAGCCGGGCGACCTCCATGCGATCGCCGTCGACGCGGCTGCGCACCGAGCCGATCAGCCGCGCCCCGTCGAACGCTCCGAACGCGGGCGTGCCGTCCCCGAGGTGGTTCTTGATCTCCTGCAACGTTTCCACGAGCGGAGGCAGGTCCCACGCCCCGTACCGGCGGGCCTCGGCGAGATAGGCGGCGCGCTGAATCGTCAGCACCTCACCGGCGTGCTCCGGCGTGATCGGTCCGATGTGGACGTTCACGGCCCGGTGACCCCCGGCGTCCAGCTCTCCGGCAGCCCGCTCTCGGTGAGGATCATCTGGTGGTCGTGGAACCCTTCCGGCGCGTCCGGCTGCCACGGCCACTGCCCCTGCGGCGTGGGCACGATGATCTGCACGGCCGCGAACTCCGACCCGTCGTAGAGCAGGTACGCGCTGCCGAAGAACTCCGGGTAGAACCCCTTGTAAACCCGCTCGAACGTGACCGGCACGCCCTCGAAGAAGTCGAAGTACAGCTGGCCGGGCTGGAACCGCTCGCCCCCGCTGGCCCGCTTGACGTACATGTTGATCAGGCTCTCGCCCATGCCCTGCGGCAGCCCGATCACAACGGCCTCCGCCACGCCGAACCGCCGCCACGCCCCCACCGAGAACACGTACCCGGCACCCTCGGCGTCCGGGTTCACGACGATGTTGGTGTGGCCGTGCCGGTCGGCGGCGGAGAGCAGCCGGGCCCGCAGTTCGATGTCTTCGTCGGAAAGCACGGCATCCACCCTACGGCACCTTTTCCGTGCCATAGGAAGGCTTAGAGCTGTTCCAAGGCTCCCACCTTCAGGCAGATTTGCAGCGAAACGATGGAGCCGAACCCACCTCGGCTCCTAGCGTTCCTCCATGCCCAAGAGGTCATCCAGCGTGGTGGGTCGCGAGTTCGGCAACGGTGTCCGCAAGGCCATCGAACGGACCGGCCTGACCCAGCGCAGACTCGCCGAACTGCTCGGCTGGCAGGAAGCCAAGATCTCCGACCTGCTCGCCGGCAAAGGCGGCGTGACCAAGGAAGAGGTCATCGCGCTGCTCGCCTACTGCCGCACGACCGCGGAGGAACGCGACCGCCTGGTGGCGCTGTTCATGGAGACAGGCGAAAAAGGCTGGATGCAGTTCCCGGAAGACGGCGTTCCCGACCAGGTCCACACCTTCATCGAGCACGAGAAGAACGCCGAGAAGATCGGCGCTTGGTCACCGACGCTGGTACCGGGCGTACTTCAGATTCCCGAGTACGTCCATGTCGTCACCGAGGCCTCGCCGGTGATCGAGGCCGACGACGTCCCGACCGTCGCCGCAGCGAGGAGCGCACGGGCGAAGATCCTGGACGGAAGCCGTCAGTTCGTCTTCTACGTGCACGAGTTCGCGCTGCGGCTACAGGTCGGCGGCGTCGAAGTGTGGCGGGAACAGCTGGCACACCTGCTGAGGGTGTCGGTGCGGACGTACGTCAGCATCCGGATCATCCCGGCGTCAGCCGGAATGCACGCGGGCACGTCGGGCGGCTTCTACGTCATGGAGTTCCCGAAGTTCCCGACCGTGGTCTATCTGGAGACCTTGAACCGCTGTCTCTTCCTCGACGACGCGGAGACCATCAAGGTGTACGAGACCACCCTCAAGAAGCTCGCTGCCGTTGCTTTGGATGAGGAAGAATCGAGGGCGGTGATCGACAGCATCTTGGAGGGCTTCTGATGACCGTCTGGCGCAAGAGCAGCTACAGCGGTAGCGGTGCTGACTGCGTGGAGATCGGTACCGGCGTCGGCATCCGGGACAGCAAGGCGCCGTCCACCCATCTGCTGGTGTCGGCGGCGGCGTGGACCGCTTTCCTCAAGCTGGCTCGACGCCGGTGAGTTCGACGCTCTCCGCCCACACACGGGCGGCGAGTGCGGTGTCCGCGAGCTGACCGCGGACAGGTTCGACCCGAGGTTCGCCGCGCAACCCGAACATGCGCGGCCCCACCATCTGGCCGCCGCGCACGCTCGGGTCGAGCACGGCCCGAACCGCGGGCCACGCACCGGCGTCCTTGCCCTGCAACAAAAGTCCTGCGGGCAGGCTGCGCACCTTCCTGGGCGGCGTGAGTGAGTCCAGCGCACCGCCGGGGTGGTTCACCAGGCTCAGCACGGCGGACTGGCGCCGGTGGAGCTCGAAGCCGAACAGCATCTGCGCCTGCTTCGACCTGGCATAGGCGTCGTCGGCCTTCACGGTCTTGCCCCTGAGGCTGCCGGTGGTGACGACGCGGCCCTCCTGCGCCGCCGCGAGCAGCGGCATCAGCCAGTGGACCAGCACGAAGTGTCCGAGGTGGTTGGTGGCGTACATCAGTTCGGCGTCGTCGATCATGACGCCGCCGTTGCACACCACCGCGTCGAGGCTGTCGAGCTCGCCCGCTGCGGCCTTCAACGAGTCGAGGTCGGCGAGATCCAGCTGTAGGTGGCGCACGCGCGCATCGGGCACTACGGACCGGATGCGCGCCATCGCGGCCTCGGCCTTCTCCGAACTCCGACTGCCCAGGACGACGGTGGCGCCGGTGGTCGCGAGCTGCTCGGCGACGTGGTAGCCGATGCCCGCGTTGGCACCCGTGACCAGGAAGGTCTTCCCCTCGGCGCGCGGCAACCGGTGAACGTTCCAGGATGTAGGCATACCCACACCATAATCGAAGTCGCTATGATTTCGGCATGACTCCGACTGGACGACGTGAGCGCAAGAAGGCCGCCACCAAGGAAGCCCTGGCGAGCGCGGCGCGGCGGCTGTTCCTGGAGCGCGGGTTCGACCAGGTCACGGTGGCGGAGATCGCCGAAGCAGCCGACACGGCGGTGTCGACGTTGTTCGTGCACTTCCCCGGCGGCAAGGAGGCGCTCGTCTTGGGCGACCGGAGCGAGCGCGAACAGTCGCTGACAGCGGCCGTCAAAGAACGTCCGGAAGGCGTCTCGATCCTGCAGGCGCTGCACGACTTCCTCGCCACGCGCGGCCCGTTCGACCCCGCTCCCAGCCCGGAAGCGCGGCGTGTCGCCGACCTCGTGATCGCCACGCCCGCCCTGCGCGCCTACGCCAGGTCCCTGTGGACCGGCTGCGAAACCGCGCTCGCCCAGGTCATCGCGGACGAAACCGGCCACGAGATCGACTTCGGGCTACGCCAGCTCGCCCGCTACGTCCTGGAGATCCCCGACCTGGCCGGTACCGACCCCACTCCGCCCGCAGCCCTGACCGCCGCCTTCGCCCGCCTGCAGCGCGCATGGCCAGACCTTTGAGAACGCGTGCCCTACGCGGCGTGATCGACCGTGACGACGACCTTCGCCCGCGCGTGGTCCAGCTCGAGGTACCGGATCGCCTCCGGCGCCTCGGGCAGCGGGTAGGTCCGGTCGATGACTGGGACGACGGCGCCGGACTCGGCGAGTCCGGCCAGCGTCTCCAGGTTCGCCTTGCTCGTCGCCACGTCGAGCCGCAGCACGCGGTGGCGGATGAAACGGGAGACCAGCCCGCCGGCGATCGTCAGGCCCATCGGCCCGACGAGGCTGCCGCCGTCGGACACGCCGCCACCGGACAGCACCAGCGTCCCGGTGGGCGTCAGGGCTCGCCGGAGGTGGGCCAGCGAGCGGTTCGCCACCAGGTCGAACACGACGTCGTAGCGCTGCCCGTTCGCGGTGAAGTCCTCCTCGGCGTAGTCGACCACGTGGTCCGCGCCGATCGACTGGACCAGGTCGGCGTTGCGTGCGCTGCACACGGCGGTCACCTCCGCGCCGAACGACTTCGCGAGTTGCACGGCGAACGTGCCGACACCGCCGGACGCGCCGTTGATCAGGAACCGCTGACCAGGCTCTGCTCGTCCCAGGTCGCGCACACCGATCAGGGCGGTGTTGCCCGCCAACGGGATCGCCGCCGCCTGCTCGAACGTGAGGCCCGCCGGCTTGCCCACCAGCAGGTCCTGCGGGGCGCACACGTACTCGGCGAACGCGCCGTCGGCCCAGCCGAGGTCGCCGAACACCTCGTCACCCGCCTTGAACCGGGTGACGGCCGGACCCACCGCCTCGACCACGCCCGCGACGTCACGGCCGCGGATCCTCTTCTTGGGACCGGACCACCCGAACGCGACAGGCATCGCGAGCCTCGCCAGACGGGGATCGCCCCGCATGATGTGCCAGTCGGCGGCGTTGACTGATGCCGCGCGCACCCGCACCAGCACCTCGCCGTCCGCGGGCGTCGGCCGGTCGACCTCCGCCAGCCTGAGCGTCTCGTGGGAGCCGTATCTGTCCTGGACGATCGCCTTCATGGCAGAGCCTCCGTGGCAACGCGGTCGCAGCGGGCACCTTGGGGCGAGAGTAGGGCCGGGACTCGGGCGCAACATCCGGGAAGATCCCCTAAGGGGCAAGCAAAACGCCGGCCACGAGTGCGTGACCGGCGTTCTCGGAACTGAAGGTCAGCCGACCTCGGCCATGACCTCGTCCGACACGTCGAAGTTCGCGAAGACGTTCTGCACGTCGTCGCAGTCCTCCAGCGCGTCGATCAGCTTGAAGATCTTCTTGGCGCCCTCGGCCTCCAGCGCCACCGACACCGACGGCAGGAAGCTCGACTCGGCCGACTCGTAGTCGATGCCCGCGTCCTGCAGCGCCTTGCGGACCGGGATCAGGTCGCCCGCCTCGGACACGACCTCGAAGGCCTCGCCCAGGTCGTTGACCTCCTCGGCACCGGCCTCCAGCACCGCCATCATCACGTCGTCCTCGGTCGTACCCGCCTTCGGCACGATCACGACGCCCTTGCGGCTGAACATGTACGACACCGAGCCGGGGTCGGCCATCGAGCCGCCGTTGCGCGTCATCGCCGTGCGGACCTCGGTGGCGGCGCGGTTGCGGTTGTCCGTGAGGCACTCGATGAGCACCGCGACGCCGTTGGGGCCGTAGCCCTCGTACATGATCGTCTGCCAGTCGGCGCCGCCGGCCTCTTCACCGCCGCCGCGCTTGCGGGCGCGCTCGATGTTGTCCAGCGGCACCGAGTTCTTGCGGGCCTTCTGGATCGCGTCGTACAGCGTCGGGTTGCCATCCGGGTCGCCACCACCGGTGCGGGCCGCCACCTCGATGTTCTTGATCAGCCGCGCGAAGAGCTTGCCGCGCTTGGCGTCAATGGCGGCCTTCTTGTGCTTGGTGGTCGCCCACTTGGAGTGGCCGCTCATTTCTCCTCCGAACCCTTCAAACCACGAACCATGTCCACGAACAGGCGGTGGACGCGCTCATCCCCCGTGAGCTCCGGATGAAACGCCGTGGCCAGCACGTTGCCCTGCCTGACCGCGACGATCCTACCGGCGGCGTCGCCCGCCTCAGCCGTAACGGGCACCGTAGCGAGAACCTCGACCTCTCCGCTCACCGCCTCCACCCACGGCGCACGGATGAACACGGCGTGCACCGTCTCGCCGGCCAGGTCGAGGTCGGTCTCGAACGAGTCGATCTGCCGCCCGAAGGCGTTCCTCCGCACGGTGACGTCCAAACCGCCGAGCTGGTGCTGGTCGTCACGGCCGTCGAGCACGTTGTTGGCCAACAGGATCATGCCCGCGCACGACCCGTATGCCGGGAAACCGGCGGCAATCTTGGCCCGCAGCGGCTCGAGCAGCTCGAAGTTGTCCAGCAGCTTGCTGATGGTCGTCGACTCGCCGCCGGGGATGACGATGCCGTCGAGCTCGTCCAGTTCCTCGGGCCGACGAATCGGCCGCGCGGTGACGTCGCACTTGGCGAGCGAGATCAAGTGCTCCTGGACGTCGCCCTGCAGGGCGAGCACTCCGATGACGGGTGGGGCAGCGACAACCATGCCCACCAGCATATTTGACGTGTCGGAGACGGACTGACAGTGGTTGGCCCTGGGCGTTTCAGCGTAGCCCGCAGTGATCATTGTTCGTCCCGACGGCAGTCGCCCCACGAGAGTTAACAGCATTAACTCAACGTGGTGTCCAGCATCGACGACCACATGACCACCCTGCCCCGCGACCCGCGCGCCGACGAGTATCCGATGCCGTTCGTGCCGCACGGCTGGTACGCGGTGCTCCGCAGCGTCCAGCTCCCGCGCGGGAAGGTCCTGCCCCTGCACTACTTCGGCCGGGCGCTCATCGCCTTCCGCGGTCCCGACGGGCTGCCTGCGGTGCGGGACGCCCACTGCCCGCACTACGGCGCACACCTCGGCGTCGGCGGGAAGGTGGTGGACGGGACGGTCGAGTGCCCGTTCCACGGCTGGCGGTTCGGCGCGGACGGCCGGTGCACGTACGCACCGTTCGCGGCGCGCCCTCCGAAGGTGTCGATCGGCGGCTTCGAAACCCGCGAACACAGCGGACTGATCTTCGTCTACACCGGGCCCGACGCGCCGGTGTGGGAGGTGCCGGAGATCCCGGAGGCCACGGCACGGGAGTTCGCCCAGCCGATCGACGACGTGCAGACCGCGCGCATCCACATCCAGGAGATGCGCGAGAACATCGTCGACGAGTCCCACTTCCACTTCATCCACGGGCAGAGCGAGCCGCCGGTGCAGGACCTGGTCGTGGACGGGCCGTTCGCCGAGGTCCGCGGCCGCTTCGGGCGGAAGGTGCTGGCGTGGGAGCTCGACAACACCTTCGACGTGTACATGTACGGCCCCGGCGTCATGGTGGTGCGCGTGTTCGGCCGCCTGCTCTCGCTGACCGCCATCGCACTCACCAACCCGATCGACGACCGCACGAGCGAGCTGCGGATGCTCTACCACGTGCGCAAGCCCGCCGGGCTGCCGTTCCTCGCGCCCCTGCTCAAACTGGTCTTCCGCACGCAGGCTCTCGGCGAGGTGCGCGAAGAGGTCCGCATCTGGGACCACAAGGTCCACCAGGCCCGCCCGGTGCTGCTCGGGCACGAGCGCGGCATCAAGGCGCTGCGGCGCTGGTACGCCCAGTTCTACCCTGATGCCGACGACTCAGCTTGATCAGTGCTCGTCGTAGTGCCCGTTGTGGGCCGCGTGCCGATGCCCGTCGTGCACGTAGTCGACGTGGTCGGCGTGCGGCACCGCCACGTGCCCGCACCCGTCACCATGGGCGTGGTCGTGCCCGCCGTGCTCCTCGTGGCCGGCGGGCTCGCACTCGTCGAAATGACCGTCGTGCTCGCGGTGCAGGTGGCCGTCGTGGACGTAATCCACGTGGTCGCTGTGCGGCACCCCTACGTGCCCGCAGCCCTCGCCGTGGACGTGGGAGTGTTCGCGGTGCTCAACATGGCTGGTAGTCATGCGCACAGGCTGCTCCCCCGCACCGCGACCCGCGACCCGGCCGCCCGACCGGGTGACACGCCGCGAGCCGCCCCTTTTGTGAGGGGACGGCTCGCGGTTGATCACCGAACGACGGTCAGTCGACGGAGACGAACTGCTCCCGCGCGGGCTCGACCGGCTGGCGCGACTTCACGTACCGCCACCCGAGGAACAGCACCAGCGCGAGTCCGGGGATCGACCAGAACGCGATCCGTTCGGCGTGGCCGGACGAGAAGGCCATCTGCCCGACGACCAGCGCGAGGAACGCCAGCGTGAGCCAGCCGGTGTAGGGGGCACCCGGCATCCGGTACGACGGCCGTTCGAGCTCGCCGCGCAAAGCCTTCTGCCGCAACCGCATCTGGCAGATGATCAGCGTGGCCCAGGTCGACACGACGCCCAGCGACGCGATGGCGATCGCGATGTCGAACGCGTCCTTGGGCACGGTGTAGTTGAGCACCACGCCCAGCACGTACGCGCCGGCCGTGAAGAGGATGCCGCCGTAGGGCACGTGCCGGGAGTTCATCTTGCCCGTGATCGCCGGGGCCTCGCCCTTCTGCGCCAACGAACGCAGGATGCGGCCGGTGGAGTAGAGACCCGAGTTGCACGAGGACAACGCCGCGGTCAGCACGACGGCGTTCATGATGTCGCCGACGGCCGGGATGCCGAGCGCCGAGAACACCGTCACGAACGGCGACTCGCTGCCGGTGTAGTGGTCCCACGGCAGAAGCATCGTCAGCAGCAGCACGGAACCGACGTAGAAGATCGCGATCCGGTAGACCACGCCGTTGATGGCGCGCGGCATGATCTTGTGCGGGTCCTTGGTCTCGCCGGCCGCGATGCCGACGAGCTCGATGGCCGAGTAGGCGAAGATCACGGCCTGCAGGGTCATCAGTGCCACGCCGAAGCCGGCCGGGAACAGGCCGCCGTGGCCGAGGGTGTTGGACACCGAAGCCGTCGTGCCGCCGATGTCCGCCGCGCCGATGATCAGGCCGACACCGGTCACCAGGAACACGACGATGGCCGTGACCTTGATGACCGAGAACCAGAACTCCAGCTCGCCGAACAACTTGACGGACAACATGTTGATGGCGACGAGGACCACCAGCGCGACCAGCGCGGTGATCCACTGCGGCATGTCGGGGAACCACTTGTGCATGTAGATCGCGACGGCGGTGATCTCGGCGATGCCGGTCATGGCCCAGTTCAGCCAGTACAGCCAGCCGGACGTGAAGCCCGCCCACGGGCCGATGAACTCGCGGGCGTACTCGACGAAGCTGCCGGCGACCGGGCGGTGCAGCACCAGCTCGCCCAGCGCGCGCATGACGAAGAACGCCGCGATGCCGCACACCGCGTAGGACAGGATCAGCGACGGCCCCGCCGCGGCCAGGCGTCCGCCCGCGCCGAGAAAGAGGCCGACGCCGATCGCGCCACCGATTGCGATCATCTGCACCTGGCGCTTGCTCAGCGACTTGGTGTAGCCGTCCGCATCAGTTTCCACAGAACTCACGAGGAGGTTCCTTCCGAAACGGAAAAATGCTCGCGTCGGAACCTCCCGCGCCCCGACGCGCTGATTGGAAGGGACCTTAGTGAGTGGCGGTCATCACCAAGTAATCAGTTGGGGAAGGCTTAACGTAAGCGACGTCACACAACGCACTGTTCAGGTCGTCCCAAATGTCCTCGACATGCTCAAGTCCAACTGAAATGCGCAGCAAATTCTCCGGAACGCCCGAGGCTCGCAGTTCTTCTCCGGGTACCAGGCGGTGGGTGAGCGCCCACGGGTGTTCGATCAAGGTGTCGACCGAGCCCAGCGACACCGCCGGCGTGATCAACCTCAGTCGCCGCACGATGTCGGTCGGGTCGCCGTGCACGCCGAACGCGATCATCGCGCCGGTCCCCCGCAGCTGCACCGACGCGGACGGGTAGCGCACGAACTCCACCGCGTCGTGCTCGGCGAGCCGGGCAGCGAGGATCGAGGCGCTGCGCGAAGCCGCCTCGATGCGCAGCGGCAAAGTGGCGAGCCCCCGGTGCAGCAGGTAGCCGCCCAGCGGGTGCAGCACGGCCCCGGTGATGATCCGGACCTGCCGCAACGCCGCTGCCAGCGCATCCGTGCAGGCCACGACGCCGCCGAGCACGTCGCCGTGCCCGCCGAGGTACTTGGTGCCGGAGTGCAGCACGTACGAGGCGCCGTGCAACGCGGGGTTCTGCAGGATCGGCGTCGCGAAGGTGTTGTCGACCATGACCGGCACGGACCCGGCCTGCCGGACGACGTGCTCGATGTCGACCTGGTCGAGGTTCGGGTTGGCCGGCGTCTCGACGACGATCAGCCCGGTGTCCGGCCGGATCGCGGAGGACACCAGGCCTGCTTCGACGTAGGTGGTTTCGACGCCCAGGAGACCGGACGACAGCAGGTGGTCGGTGCCGCCGTAGAGCGGCCGCACGGCCACGACGTGCGGTTTTCCGGCCAGCACGCACGCTGCCTGGATCACCGCGGTCACCGCCGCCATGCCGCTGCCGAACGCGACCGCGGCCTCGGTGTGCTCGAGCTTCGCCAGTGCCTGCTCGAACCGCGCCACGGTCGGGTTGTGCAGCCGCGCGTACACGGGCGACGAGGCCTGTGCGGCGCCGGTGGCCCACACACCCAGTGCTTCCCCGCCGAGCGCCTGGTCAGGCACGGGGTAGGTGGTGGACAGGTCGATCGGGGGTGCGTGCACGCCGAGTTCCGCGAGGTCGTCGCGGCCGCCGTGCACTGCGATGGTCTCGATGCGCGTCATGGCCGGAATGGTGGAGACTTCCTCGACAGAACGGGTGCTGAACCGCAGCAGATTCGACTGAACGGAGATTCACCGTGCTGGATTCGATCGACGAGGCCATCGTGCGGGAGCTGCGGAAGGACGCGCGGCTGCAGAACAAGGACCTGGCCGAACGCGTGAACGTCGCGCAGTCCACGGCGGTGGTGCGGCACCGGGCGTTGCGGGAGCGCGGGGTGATCACCGGCTACCACGCGGAGATCGACCTCGGCGCGGTCGGCCGGCCCGTGCAGGCGATGCTGGCGTTGAAGATCCGTCCGCACACCAAGGAGATCGTCGACCCGTTCATGGCTTACGTGCTCTCGTTGCCCGAAACTCTTGCGCTCTCGCACGTGACAGGTCCGGAAGATTTCCTAGTGCATGTCGCGGTATCGGACGTCGGTCATCTGCAACGGCTCGTATTGGACAAATTCACCAGTCGGCGCGAGGTGACAGAGGTTCATACAAACCTCCTCTTTTCACACGTCCGGAAGCACTAACTCGCGAGTCTTAACGCAGGCGCGAGCTGGTCGCGGCCGTCAATGCCGAGTTTGCGGTAGACCTTGGTCAAGTGGATCTCGACGGTGCGCAGTTGCACGAACAGCGCGGCCGCGATCTCCCGGTTCATCTTGCCCTCGGCGGCCAGCGCGGCGACCCGGCGTTCGGACTCGGTCAGCCCGGCGGGCCCGGCGGCCAGCTCCTGCCGGATCTCCTCGGCCAGGTCCTCCACGCCGCAGTCGTCGGCGAGGTCCACGGCTGTTCTCAGCTCGGCCCTGGCCGGCTTGACCCGGCCGGCCAGGTGCAACGCCCGGCCCAGTGCGAAGTGGCTGCGGGCCCGTTCCAGCAGCGCTCCGGTCGTCGCGAGCAGGTCGACCGATTCTTCAAGCAGGGCAATGCCTTCGACGCCCCTGTACACGCCCTGTTCACGCAACACCGCCGCTAACGGCAGCACCGCACCCGTTGCGCGCGCTAGAAGCTCCTCCGCAGCGAGATGGTCTCCTCCGAGAGGCAGCCGCCACGACGTGGTGTCGCAACCGCGTGCTCGCAGACGTTCCCCGCAGTCAAGCAGGTCGCGCACGCCGTCCTTTCGTCGCTCGGCCGCGATCCGCACGCGTCCCCGAGCGGCGAGGAGAGCCGGTGCGCCGAACAGGTCCGGTACCTCACCCGGCACGGCCTCGAACACCTGCGCCGCCACCTCGACGTCGCCCATTTCCAGCAGTGCCAACGAAAGCTCGGTCAACGCGGCGAAGACCGGCGACGAAATCCGAGCCGCGCCGCAGCTGTCGAGGACGCTGAGCGCTTCGCGTGCGTCGGACTCGGCGCCCGCCAGCCTTCCGAGGTCGCGCAGGCACGCCGAACGAGCCGTGAGCGCCGCCGCGACGCACGGCCGGTGCTGCCACCTCCGCGCGATGGTCAGCGCACGATCCGTACGGGCGTACGCGGCCGCCAGTTCTGCGCGGTTCCTCAGGTGCGCGACCGCCCGCAGATACGGGTCGAACTCCGCAGGCGTGGCCGGCACGACGTCCGGGTCGCCGATCGCGTCCGGCTCGAACTCCGGCTCCTCCCCCAGCAGCGCCAGCAGGCCCGGCAACGCGGGGTGCGCGGGATCGGCCTCACCCAGGTGCTCCACCGCCGCCGGCACGTCCACATAGGACTCGACCTCGCCGAGTTCCGCCAGCAGCACACCGGATCCGGGCTCGTCCATCGCCCGGCGCAGGTACCGCACCGCGTCCAGCACCCGGTTGCGCGCGCGGGCCCGTCCGGCGGCGGACACCAGCACGTCGGTCGCCCACTCCTCGCCCAGCGGCCGGGTCTCCACCAGGTGCTCGGCCACAGCCTCGGCCGACGCGCCCGTCTCGGTCAGCAGCCGGGCCGCCGCGGCGTGCAGGTCCTGACGTTCGGTGATGGTCAACTCTTCCCGAAGTGTGTTGCGCACCAATGGATGCACCAACGAGCCGTCAGCGCTCAGCAGGCCCATCCGGTGCAACGCGGCGATCGTGCCGGCGAGCTCGCACGGTTCGGTGCCGATCAGCTCGGCAACCCGCGGCAACGTGACCTCGCCGCCCAGCACCGCCAGCGCGTGCAACGCATCGGGGGCGTGCGGGGCGAGGCGGCGCAGCCGGACGTTGACCGTCGGCAGCAACGCCGGCGCGGTCTCACCGGGGTAGGCGCGGATCAGGTTGAGCAGCAGCAACGGGTTGCCGCCCGCCTCGTTCCGGCAGCGCGTGACGAAGTCGTCCTCGACCCGCCGCCCCAGCTCCTGCTCGACCAACGCCCGCACGCCGTCGAACGACAGCTCGTCCAGCCGGATCTCGCCGGTGCTCGCGGCGAGCAGCTCCTCGAGCGTCTGCGGCCCCGTGCACACCTCACCCGTCCCGATCCCCGCCAGCGCGAACACCGGCAGGTGCTCGATGCGGTGCGGCAGCGTGCTCAGCCACTGCAACGACGGCTGGTCAGCCCACTGCGCGTCGTCGACGACGATGGCGACGGGCCGTTCACCGGCCATGCGCGCGAGTGCGCGGTGCAGGAAGTGCAGCTCGGGCAACGTCACGGGCCCCGGCTCGGCCAGTTGGTCCGACTGCCCGAGCGCGGCGGCGATGCGCGGCAGGTGCTGCACCTCGGCACCGGGCTGCACACACACGAACAACCGGCTCACCAGCCCGAACGGCAGCTCGCGTTCCAGATAACTCCCCCGCGCCGCCAGCACCGTGAACCCGCGCTGCGCGGCCAGCTCCCGCGCGGCGGTGAGCAGTGCCGTCTTGCCGGCCCCGAGCCCACCGGTGGCCACCACGAGGTGCCCGTCGCCACCAGCCGCCGCGGCCAGCGCCCGGGTCAGCGCAGTCGTCTCCCGGTCCCGCCCGACCAGTCCAGGTTTCGCGCCCATGGGCCCATCTGAAGCCTGTCGCCCATCAGGGGCCTATCGCGGAGACATCGCACCCCCTGGGTGCGCTCAGGCCACCCCGAGCAGCCTCAGCCCAGCCGTGGTGGCCGCAGCCAGCACGATCACCGCGACAAATGGCGCCTTCCGCCACGCCACCACGCCACCGACCACCACACCGATCGCGAGCGCCCACCCGCCGAACTGCTTGCCGTTCGTCAGCGCCGAAACCGCGACCAGCGCCAACAACAACACCGTCGCACTCGCCGACATGAGCTCCTGGACCTTCTCCGGCAGCGTCACCCGGTCCCGCAGCAACGGCCCGGCGATCCTGATGGCGAACGTGCCGGCGGCCAAGATCAGGACTGCGGTGACGGGCACGGTGCCTCCTCCTTCTTCTTCGTGCGAAACGCGACCAACCCGACGAGCGCGAGCAAAACCGGCACCCCAGCAGGCAGAAACGGCGTAGTCGTGAGCGCGATCGCGGCACCGGTGAGGGCCGCGTTGCGCGTCCTCGCGTCCTTCAAGCTCGGCAGCGTGAGCGCGAGCATGGCCGCCGGAAACGCCGCATCGAGCCCGAACGTCGCCGTGTCGCCGATCGCCTGCCCCGCCAGCGCCCCGACCAGCACACCGACGTTCCAACTGAAGAACAGCGCGACGCCGCACGCCCAGTAAGCCGCACGCGCTCTCGCGGGGTCCTTCTGCGCCATCGCAAAGGCCGTCGACTCGTCGATGAGCAGATGACTGCCGACAACTCGCGCGAGCGGACTCCTGCCCAGCACGTCCCCGATCGCCAGCCCGAACGGCAGGTGCCGCGCGTTGAGCACCAGCCCGGCCACCACCGCCGCCGCAGGACTACCACCAGCGGCAACAATGCCCACAGCCATGAACTGCGAGCCACCCGCAAAGATCGCCACCGACATCAACACCGGCATCCACCAAGGCAGACCGGAGCCCACCGAGATCGCACCGAACGAGGCGCCGGTGACCGCGGCACCAAGTGCGACTGCGGCCACGTCACGCAGAAGCACAGCATCAAGGGTTCGCCATATCGAACGCATCACCCACTACGATGAACACCAGAACGGGTGTTCGTCAAGCCGAACGGATGGACTTCTGTGTCGAACGCACCACTCGACCTGATCGCGGCCAACCTCCGCCGCGAGCGCGACCGCACCGGCATGTCGCTCTCCGACCTGGCCCGCAAGGCCGGCATCGCGAAGTCGACGCTCTCCCAACTGGAGTCCGGCGCCGGCAACCCGAGCGTGGAAACCCTGTGGGCTTTGGGCGTGGCGTTGGGCGTGCCGTTCAGCCGCCTGGTCGAACCGGCCGTGCCGCGCGTCCAGGTGATCCGCGCCGGCGAGGGCCCGGTCATCCACTCGGAGCGCGCGCACTACTCCGCCACGCTGCTGGCCGCCTGCCGTCCGGGGACGAAGCACGACATCTACTGGCTGGCGTTGGAACCCGGCGGCGCGCGCGAATCGGAGCCGCACGTGCCGGGCAGCGTGGAGCACATGATCGTGGCCTCGGGGCGGTGCCTGGCCGGGCTCGCCGAGGATCCGATCGAGCTCGGGCCTGGTGACTACATCGTTTATCCCGGGGATCTGCCGCACATCTGCAAGGCGTTGGAGCCGGGCACGACGGCGATGATGGTCATGGAGCACACGACCTGAACTTCAGGCGTTCAACTGACGGACGAGCGTGCGCAGCCACGGTTCGGAGAGCGCGGGCTCGCCGTCGACGCCTCGCGCGATCTGCCGCCGCACTTCCCTCGTGCGCCCCGCCGACACCAGGTGCACGGCCTCGGCAAGTGCCTCTCGCGTGCGTTCGTCCCTCTTGGCCTCGCGCAGGTACTCCCGCCACCGGTGCAGCTGAAAGGGCCACGTCAGCTTGGTCTGGTTGTCGCCGAAGTACGACCAGACGTCCAGGTCGAGCGACACGTTGACCACAGCCGAGGCCGGCAACCGGCGCGTCCACTCGGCGTGCTGCTGCCAGCGCCACGTGTTCGGGCTGGTCTTCTTCCTCCTCGTGACGCCGATGAACCGCAGCTTCTGGCGGATCACCGGCCACGTTTCCCGCTCCTCGGCGATCCAGTCGTCGAGCAACGTGAAGAGCTTGGTGAACGTCGAGCCCTCGTACACCACGTCGACGAACGTCACCGGACGGTCGCGCCTCGCCAGCGACGCGGGCGTGATGCCGATCTCGGCAGCGAGCTCGCGGGCGCGCGGGAGGTCCGAGTGCGCGATCGCGCGCCCGCGGTCGAACGACACCGGCAACCTGTCCACCACACGGCCGGTTCCCTCCAACGCTCCGCCGAGCAGGTCGAACATCGAGTCGAGCGACCGGCCGACGAACACGAGATCGCCGTTTCCACTGCGCGCCAGCACTTTGCCCGTGCACTCGGCCAGGTCGTCGAGGTACCACAGGTCGGGCGTGGCGATGTCGTCGAGCAGCGACCCCAACCGGTCCGGCGCCACGAGGTCCCAGCGAAACGGCATGTTCATGCGGCCATGATGACCAGTCGCACGAACATGCCGCCCGCGAATTTCTAGTAGCTGGCGGGCCGGAACCCGCTCCACCCGGTCCCCACCTGCACCGCCGTGGCCAGCGTCCCGTCCCCTTGCCCGCTCCACCGCCACAACGTCGAGTCGTTCGACCGCACCGCGACGACGTCCGCCCGAGCGTCCCCGGTCACGTCCATCACGTTGAACCCGGAGAACCCGGCCCACCCGGAGCCGACCTGACGCCCGCTGGAGAAGGTCCCGTTTCCGTTGCCCTCCCAGAAGAAGAGCTCACCGGCACCACCGACGCCCCACAGATCGCCATCCCCGTCACCGTCGGCATCCCCACCGGCAAAGCGCGGGAACGAGGCCCAGCCCTCGCCGACGAAGATCCGGGCGGAGAACTTCCCCGAGCCCTGACCGGGGTACCAGTACAACCGCCCGCCGTCACGCCCGACGACGTCCGCGCGGTTGTCGCCGTTCACGTCCAGCACCGCGAACCACTCCAGCGTCTCCCAGCCGGAACCGGAGTTGGCGAGCTTGGTGAACGTGCCGCGGCCCGAGTTGTGCCAGTAGTGCAGCGTTCCGTCGGTCCCGGTGGCCAGGATGTCCGCGAAGCCGTCCGCGTTCGTGTCGCCGACGCCGATGCGGTTGAACGTGGACGACCAGCCCGGCCCCACCTCGCTGGACGCACCGAAGCCGCCGCCGGACGTGCCGGGGTACAGCCGCATGACGTTGTCCGGGGCCACGGCGAGCAGGTCGTCGTAGCGGTCGCCGTTCACGCTCTCCGCGGCCAGGCTGCGCGCGGCCGTCCACCACGTCGTCTGCTTGCGCGCGCCCGCCCAGCTGAAGCTGAAGTGGATGTGGTCGGTGTGCGGTGACGCGCCGCTGTAGGCCTGCCAGCCGGCAGAGGCCTCGTAGGCCTTCCAGATCTTGTGGTCCCAGATCATGTACATGATGCCCAGCCGGCGGGCCAGGGCGTGCTTGTTGCCGTGCTGGTCGGTCGCGAGCAGCCACTGCAGGAGGTCGGCGGCCTGCGCGGCCTGGGTGGAGTTGCCGGCGTTGAACGGGTAGTCGAGCGCGCGGCCTTCCTTGTGCTCGCTCTGGCCACCGGAGTCGCACGCGCGGACCATGCCGAGGTCGGCGCGGCCGTACTCGGCCTTGAGCAGGTCGCGGAACCCGACCACGCCCGGTTTGGCGTCCGGGTCGCACGTCGTCTGGCCCACGTAGGTGGCGTACTTGTCGATCGCCGCGCCGAACGCGGGCGTTGGTGGTGCGGCAGAAGCAGGCGCCATCAGTGCCAACGACATCGCAGCAGCGCTTAACGCTACGAGCATCCTCTTCACGGTGGTCTCCCCTGTCGAGTGGATGACGCTCAGCGTGCGGAGGCGGGCTACACGGCCCCTACACGCGCTCCACACGTCTCGACAGGACGCCGCTGGAGTCGGAGCGGCTGCACCCGGTGACCGCGGTGGTCGCGAGACGAGCCACTATGGGCATTCCACATGAGACTTACGTCATACGGTCCGCGCAGCTGGAGATGAAGGTCGTGCTCACACGGCTGGCGCAACGCCTGGAGATGCAGCTGCTGGATCCCGAACCGGAGGCGGCGAAGGGGCATCGGAGCCACTGGGCGCCCCTGCCGGGTCGCGTACGCGAAAAAGGCTCCCCCGTTTTCTTCCCACTTAACCGTATAGCAGACAGGGGGCCTTGCCACAAGACCCCGTGCGTCCTTCACACTCATCGCCTCAAGCCGGAAAACGCTGTGGGGAGCTCGTGGGGTACGAAGAAGAACTTCAGTCCGAACGCGACTACGTTGCCGGTCTCTACGCACGGCTCGATGCCGAACGCGCGCGCGTGAAGGCGGCGTACCAGTCTGCGCTGGGTGGCACCGGCGAGACGGCCATGGAACGGGACAACGAGGTGCGGGCCCGGCACCGTGAGATGAAGCGGCTGAACGTCGCCGACTACGGGCTGTGCTTCGGCCGGTTGGACAGCGTCGACGGTGACGTCTCCTACATCGGCAGGATCGGCCTGTTCGACGAGTTCGACGACTTCGAGCCGGTGCTGCTCGACTGGCGCGCACCGGCGGCGCGCCCGTTCTACACCGCGACCGGCGCCCAGCCGGAGGGCATGGCGCGGCGCAGGCAGTTCCACACCCGCCGCCGCGCCGTCGCCGGCTTCACCGACGAGGTCTTCGGCAAGCTCGGCGAGGAACAGGGCGACGTGGCCCTGCTCGCGGCGTTGAACGCGCCGCGCGGCGAGGGCATGCGCGACATCGTGGCGACCATCCAGGCCGAGCAGGACGCGATCATCCGGCTCGACCACCCCGGCGTGCTGGTGATCGAGGGCGGCCCCGGCACCGGCAAGACCGTCGTGGCGCTGCACCGCGTCGCCTATCTGATGTACACGCAACGAGAGCGCATGGAACGGCACGGCGTCCTCGTCGTGGGCCCGAACCCGGCGTTCCTCAACCACATCGGCCGCGTCCTGCCGTCGCTGGGCGAGTCCGACGTGGTGTTCACGACCGCCGGTGGCCTCCTGCCGGGCGTGCGGACCTCGCGCGAGGACGTGCCGGACGTCGCGCGGCTCAAGGGTTCGCTGAAGATGGTGGAGGTCCTGAAGGCCGCCGTGGCCGACCGGCAGCGGCTGCCGGTCTCGCCGATCCCGATCGGCATGAAGGACGTCGTCGTCGAGATCAACGCCGAGACCGCGGAATGGGCCAGGCAGGAAGCGCGCGACAGCGGCCTGCCGCACAACGAGGCCCGCAAGGTGTTCACCGAGATCATCACGTACGTCCTGACCGAACGCGCCCTCGGCCGGATCGGGAAGGGCTGGCTGTCGCGGTCCGACAAGGCCGGCTGGGAGGACATGCGCTCCGGCCTGCTCAAGGACCTCGCCGACGACGGGGCTTTCTTGCGAGCGCTGGACGAGCTGTGGCCGTTGCTGACGCCTGAGCAGCTCCTGGGCTCGCTCTACTCGTCTGCCGAGCGGCTGGCGGCGGCGGGCGCGGACCCGTCGCTACACCGGGTCCAGGGCGACGCGTGGACGGTGTCGGACGTGCCGCTGCTCGACGAGCTGCACGAACTGCTGGGCCGCGACGGCTCCGAACAGGCCCGCGACCAGGCCGCGCTGGCCGAGAAGCAGGCCGAGGCCAGGTACGCGTCGGAGGTGCTCGACAGCCTCGTCGGCCGCCAGGACCACATGGACGACGAGGACCACCTGTTCGCCACGGACCTCCTGTTCGCGGAGGACCTGGCCGAGCGCTTCGACGAGCACGACACCCGCACGCTCGTCGAACGCGCGGCCGCCGACCGCGGCTGGACCTACCGGCACGTGGTGGTGGACGAGGCCCAGGAACTGTCCGAAATGGACTGGCGAGTCCTCATGCGCCGCTGCCCTGGCCGTTCCTTCACGGTGGTGGGCGACCTGGCCCAGCGCCGTTCGCCCGCAGGCGCCTCGTCCTGGGCCGACATGCTGGAACCGTACGTGCCCGGCCGCTGGCTCTACCGCTCGCTGACGGTCAACTACCGCACGCCGGCCGAGATCATGGCGGTCGCCGCCCGGGTGCTCGCCGAGTTCGCGCCGGACGTGCAGGCACCGGAGTCCGTGCGCGCCAACGGAGTCCAGCCGTGGGCGCGGCAGGTTTCGGCCGCCGAGCTGCCGGCCGCGATCGAGGAGTTCGTCACGGCGGAGGCGTCACTCGAGGGCACCAGCGTCGTGATCGGGCCGCCCGGTGTGCCCGGCACGATTCCCGCCTCCGAGACCAAGGGCCTGGAGTACGACTCGGTGCTCGTCGTCGAGCCGGAACGAATCCTGGCCGACGGGCCGCGCGGTGCGGCCGAGCTGTACGTGGCTCTCACCCGTGCCACGCAACGGCTCGGCGTGCTGCACCACGAGCCGTTGCCGGACCCGTTGACCGGCCTCAAGCCGAAGGTTTGAGGCCACACGATCAGGTAGTTGCGCAGGCAGATGAGCGCACGCAAATCGGCAGGGATGTCACCCAGCACGCACCTGCGCAACCACCTGGTCGAGCCGCCGCGGAAGCCGTCGATGACCGAGCTGTACGAGCGGTCGCAGCAGCGCGACTGGGGCGTAGATCGCACCACGATCACCACGTCGTCCGTGACCTCCGCGAGGGCCGCATCCACAGTTGAGCTCGAACGACGAGTCTGGGGGGACCACATGAGCAGACCACCGAACGAACCGTTCGACGAGCGCGACCTCTACGCGCAGAACCCGGATCCGTTCTCGGCCTTCTCCAAGACCCCGAAACGGCAACCGAACGCGGGCACCCGCCCGCTCGGCATGTACGAGGTGCCGGAGCCGGCCATCCCGGTGGCGCCACGCCAGGCCGGCGCGGGCATCACGCTCGTCATCGTGCTCACGGTGTTCGCACTGCTGCTGGGCACCGCGATCTTCCTGCTGTCCACATAAGACAAAAGGCGCACCGCCGGAAAGCGGTGCGCCTCGAGCCAACTCAGAAGTTCTTACCAGCCGCGCTCGGCCAGCCGGTGCGGCTCCGGCACGTCCTCGACGTTGATGCCGACCATGGCCTCACCCAGCCCGCGCGAGACCTTGGCGATGACGTCCGGGTCGTCGTGGAAGGTCGTGGCCTTCACGATGGCCTCGGCGCGCTGGGCCGGGTTGCCGGACTTGAAGATGCCGGAACCGACGAACACGCCCTCGGCGCCGAGCTGCATCATCATCGCGGCGTCGGCCGGAGTGGCGATGCCGCCCGCGGTGAACAGCACGACGGGGAGCTTGCCGTTCTGCGCGACCTCGCGCACGAGCTCGTACGGCGCCTGGAGCTCCTTGGCGGCCACGTACAGCTCGTCCTCGGGGAGGTTCTGCAGGCGGCGGATCTCCTGGCGGATCTTGCGCATGTGCGTGGTGGCGTTGGAGACGTCACCGGTGCCGGCCTCGCCCTTGGAGCGGATCATGGCCGCGCCCTCGGTGATGCGGCGCAGGGCCTCTCCGAGGTTCGTCGCACCGCACACGAAGGGGACGGTGAAGGCCCACTTGTCGATGTGGTTGGCGTAGTCGGCCGGGGTCAGCACCTCGGACTCGTCGATGTAGTCGACGCCCAGCGACGCGAGGACCTGGGCCTCGACGAAGTGGCCGATGCGGGCCTTGGCCATCACGGGGATCGAGACGGCGTTGATGATCCCGTCGATCAGGTCGGGATCGCTCATGCGGGCGACGCCGCCCTGCGCGCGGATGTCGGCGGGCACGCGCTCGAGCGCCATGACGGCGACGGCGCCGGCGTCCTCCGCGATCTTCGCCTGAGTGGCGTCGACCACGTCCATGATCACGCCACCCTTGAGCATCTCGGCCATGCCGCGCTTGACGCGGGCGGTGCCAGTGACCTGATCAGTGCTCACGGGCCAACCTTTCACGAGGGGAAGTTTTCCGGGTGAACTCATCCTACGTCTGACGTGGCCACCTCACCCAAGCCACTGGAGCCCGGAACCAGAAGGCCACTTCGCGATCAACCGCAGGTCGTGACCCGTGCCACTCACTCAGCCGGAAGACCCGCTCACGAACAGGTAGGCGTCCAGTCGGGGTCTCCCACTTGTACCGGGAGGTGAACGGGTGTGAGATCGAACACTACGACTTGACGGAGGTAGCCATGGGAAGCAAGCACTCCGACAACGGGACACCGGCAGGCGCGGTCGCTGTGGACGACCCGGCCAAGGTCCGCAACGTCGTGCTCGTGGGCCCGTCGGGCGCGGGCAAGACGACGCTCACCGAGGCCCTGCTGGCCGCCACCGGCGTACTGACCCGAGCAGGCTCGGTGACCGAGGGCACGACGGTCTGCGACCACGATCCGGCCGCGGTCCGACAACAACGATCGGTAGGCCTCGCGGTAGCCCCGATCCAGCACGGCGACATCAAAATCAACCTCATCGACACCCCCGGCTACGTCGACTTCGTGGGCGAGTTGAGGGCAGGACTACGGGCCGCCGACGCGGCCCTTTTTGTTGTGAACGCCTTTGAGGGCGTGGACGCCGCCACCATCGCCCTGTGGGAGGAGTGCTCAGTCGTCGGCATGCCCCGCGCCGTCGTGATCACCCGCACCGACCACCACCGGGCCAACGTCGGCAACGAGATCATCGAGTGCCAGGCAGCGTTCGGCGCCGGCGTGGTCCCCCTCTACATGCAGGAAGGCGACCAACTGGTCGGCCTGCTCACCCAGGGCGACAACTACCCGGACGAACGCGCCGCGCTGATCGAGGGCATCATCGCCGAGAGCGAGGACGAGACCCTCATGGACCGCTACCTGGCGGGCGAGGAGATCGACCAGGACACCCTCATCACCGACCTGGAGACCGCTGTCGCACGCGGCTCCTTCCACCCGGTGATGCCCGTGTGCGCCGCGACCGGCATGGGCCTGACCGAGCTCCTGGACGGCATCGCGCGCGCCTTCCCGTCCCCGCTGGAGCACGAGCTGCCGTCCGTGACCTCCGTGGACGGCATCCCCCAGCCCCGCATGGCGCCAGACCCGAACGGCCCGCTGGTGGCCGAGGTGGTGCGCACCGCCGTCGACTCGTACGTGGGCCGCGTGTCGTTGGTCCGCGTCTTCTCCGGCACGCTCCGCCCGGAACGCCCGGTGCACGTCTCGGGCCACGGCATGGCCGACCGCGGCCACGAGGACCACGACGCCGACGAGCGCGTGGCCCACATCTACTCCCCGCTGGGCGCCACCCTGCGCGAAGTCCCCTACTGCGTGGCCGGCGACCTCTGCGCGCTGACCAAGCTCACCACCGCGGAAACCGGCGACACCGTGTCCGCCCCGGAAAAACCGCTGCTCATGGCACCCTGGGACATGCCGGAGCCACTGCTCCCGGTGGCCGTGGTCCCCCGCACCCGCAGCGACGAGGACAACCTGGCCCGCAACCTCAACCGCCTGGTGGCGAGCGACCCGACGCTGCGCCTGGACCGCAACGCCGAGACCCACCAGATGGTCCTGTGGTGCATGGGCGAGGCGCACGCGGACGTCGTGCTGGCCAGGCTGCGGGCCGGCGGTGCCGAGATCGACACCGAACCGGTGCGCGTGGCACTGCGGGAAACCTTTGCCTCCCAGGCAAAGGGCCACGGCCGGCACGTCAAGCAATCTGGAGGTCACGGCCAGTACGCGGTGTGCGACATCGTCGTGGAGCCTCTCCCCCGCGGCTCCGGCTTCGAGTTCGTGGACAAGATCGTCGGCGGCGCGATCCCCAACCAGTTCATCCCGTCCGTCGAGAAGGGCGTGCGGGCACAGCTGGAAAAGGGCCTGCACGACCACACGCCGGTGGTCGACGTCCGCGTGACGCTGGTCGACGGCAAGGCGCACTCGGTCGACTCCTCGGACGCCGCCTTCCAGACCGCAGGAGCCCTGGCGCTGAAGGAAGCCGCAGCCATCGGCCGCACCACGTTGCTGGAGCCCATGGACGAGGTCGCGATCCGCCTGCCCGACGAGCATCTGGGCACGGTGCTGGGCGACCTGTCCGGACGGCGCGGGCGGGTGCTCGGGACCGAGGCCGACGAGGGCGGGCGCACGGTGATCCGGGCCGAGGTGCCGTCCAGCGAGCTGCTGCGGTACGCGATCGAGCTGCGCGCGATGACGTCGGGCACAGGCACGTTCACCCGCCGCTTCTCGCGCTACGACCCGTTGCCGGAGGCGTTGGCCGCACGCGCGAGCAAGTAGGTCCGGTCACTCGCGTGCTCGACACGTGCGTCCGGAGCGCGGTCGAGGCGGGCCGTCACCGTGAGGCCCGCCTCCGCCAACGCCAGCGTCTCGACGTCCGGATCGAGGAACCGGAACGTCAGCTCCACGTCGTTCCCCCACCACTGCGTCAACGTTTTCTCTTGCCCTGCCGAGGTTTCCGCGTCCCGCACGTGGAACGCCACCAACGCGTGCCCACCCGGCCGCAGCACGCGCGCGAACTCCGCGTAGGCGGCCGCCCGTTCCAGCGCGTCCAGGTGGATCACCGCGTACAGGCACACGAGCGCCGAAACCGAACACGAGCGGAACGGCAGCGACGTCATGTCGCCGGCGCACACCGGAACCGCGGCCTGCGCGCACATCCGCGGCGACAGGTCGACGCCGGCCACCGGCACGCGCGCGGCCAGGTAGGCCGCCACGTGGCCCGGCCCGCAGCCGACGTCGAGCACCAGGCCGTCCGCGAGCTCCGCGACGACGTCGAGCAGCGCGCGGTCCAGCGGTTTCCCGGCGAGCTCGCCGCTCAGTTCGGACGCGTAGCGCGCGGCCACGCGGTCGTACGAGCGGCGAGTGCTCACCGAACCATTCTGTCAGGCGGCCGGACCGTAGCCGAGGATCTTCACCGACGTGCCGTTCTTGCGGCTCGTCAACGCGATGTCGACCCACGTGGAGTTGTTGCCGCGGTTGCTTTCCACGAACGTCCCCTTGGGATCAGCCGTGGCGATCAGCCGGTACTGCCCGTTGGACAGCGCCGTGATGTCGATGAACTGGTCGGGCAACGACCACGGGTACCGGTCACCCCAGCCCACCGACAGCCCCATGGTGACGCTCAGCGCGTCGTGCCCGCCGCAACCCGCGGACGAGTACACGCTCTGCTGGGGCGCGCCCGGCAGGGAGAGGCGGTAGGCGGTGGTGTCGAAGAAGCAGAACCCGCCCTTGGAGCTGGTGCCGACCTTCACACCGTTGTCGAGGCGGCGCAGCTCGTAGGTCTCGAGGTCCCGCACGTGCCAGTGACTGTGGCCGTCGCCGCCGAACACGAGCGACGAGGGCATGGACGTCTGGGTGCGCGAGCCGTCGGACTGCGTCACCAGCTGGGAGACCGCGAAGTCCGACGTCGTGGACGAACGGGTCGCCGCGAGCTCGAACGGCCCCTTGCCGACGTTGACGATCGTGGCCGAGAAGCGGAGCTGCTTCTGGCCGGTCGCGGTGATCGCGAGAGTCAGGTCGGTGATGGGTGCCATGCCGAGGTCCGGCGTGACGGGCTCGGCGGCCAGCGCTGCGTTGGGGATCAGGGCCGCCGACAGAACCGTGATGAGCAGGGTCAGCCGAGCACGACCGAACACCGCGACACCTCCGGGGAACGAGAAGAGCCGCCGGGCAGGGGTTTGCCCGGCGGTGAGGACCGTCTACTTGGGGTCGGGGATCTTCTTGTCGTCGACCGAGAAGCACAGGTGGCTCAGGCCGTACAAGCCACCGGTCTTGTTCGTCGGCGCGACCAGACCGGTGTCCGAGATGACCGGCGGGTCGTAGTGGTACCAGTTGGCGTTCGGGCCACCCTTGACGATCACGTCGGAGACCAGCTCACCGTTGGCGGTGGAGAAGCTGAACGTCTTGCCGGTCACCACGATGGTCACGGCTCCGTACGTTCCGCTGACCACGGGGTCGATCTTCAACCCGCCCTCGCAGGACGGGTTGCCGGCGATCAGCGTCGGCGTCACCGACGCGGCCGACGCGGTGCTCGACCCCAGCAGGGCGAACGCGCCGACCAGCAGAGCGATCAAGAATCTTCGAGACAGGCGGATCACGGCGTTTCCTCCAAGTGCAGCGGCAGCGATGACATGTGATCGGCGCCACTCACAAGGCTGTTACGTACCGTTACCTCAGGTACCCCGAATGGCCTAACAAAGGTCCACTTTAGCTACTGTCAGTACAACTCCTTGTCTCTTGACTAGGTGTTCTGCGGGAACCCGAGGTTGACCCCGCCGTGCGACGGGTCGAGCCAGCGGGAGGTGATCACCTTCGAGCGCGTGAAGAAGTGCACGCCGTGCGGCCCGTACGCGTGCGCGTCACCGAACAGCGACTCCTTCCAGCCACCGAACGAGTAGTAGGCGACCGGCACGGGGATCGGCACGTTCACGCCGACCATGCCGACCTCGATCTCGTTCTGGAACCGGCGCGCGGCGCCTCCGTCGTTGGTGAAGATGGCGGTGCCGTTGCCGTACCGGTTGTTGTTGACCATCTCGACGGCCTCGTCGTAGCTCGAGGCGCGCACCACGGACAGCACCGGCCCGAAGATCTCGTCGGTGTAGATCGTCATGTCTGTGCCGACGTGGTCGAAAAGCGTCGGCCCGAGCCAGAATCCGTCAGCGGCACCATCGATCGGATGGTCCCGCCCGTCCACGACCAGCGCTGCGCCCTCGGACACCCCGGCGTCCAAATAGGACGTGACCTTGTCCCGGTGCACGCCGGTGACCAGCGGCCCCATCTCGCACGACGGCCCGGATCCGACCTTCACATCGGCGATCCGCGACTTGATCTTGGAGACCAGCTCGTCGCCGACCGGACCCACGGCCACGACCACGGAGATCGCCATGCACCGCTCCCCCGCCGAGCCGAACCCGGCGGACACCGCGGCGTCCGCGGCCAGGTCCAGATCGGCGTCGGGCAGCACCACCATGTGGTTCTTGGCGCCGCCGAGAGCCTGCACGCGCTTGCCGTGCGAGGTCCCGGTCTCGTAGACGTACCGCGCGATCGGCGTCGAGCCGACGAACGAGATCGCCTTCACCGTCGGGTGTTCGAGCAGCCGGTCCACGGCCACCTTGTCGCCGTGCACGACGTTCAGCACGCCGTCCGGCAGCCCGGCCTCCGCGAACAGCTCGGCGAGGAAGATCGACGCGGACGGGTCCTTCTCCGACGGCTTCAGCACCACGGTGTTGCCGCAGGCGATCGCCGTCGGCACGAACCACAGCGGCACCATGGCGGGGAAGTTGAACGGCGAGATCACGCCGACCACGCCCACCGGCTGCTGGATCGAGTAGACGTCCACGCGCGTCGAGGCGTTCTCGCTGAAGCCGCCCTTGAGCAGCTGCGGGATCCCGCACGCGTACTCGACCGACTCCAGGGCCCGCTGGATCTCGCCGCCCGCGTCCGACACGACCTTGCCGTGCTCGGCCGAGACGATCTGCGCGAGCTCGCCCTTGCGCTCGTTGAGCAGCTCGCGGAACTTGAACATCACCGTCGAGCGCTGCGCCAGCGATGCGTTGCGCCACGACGCAAACGCTTCCGCGGCCGACGACACCGCAGCGTCCACTTCGGACACCGACGCGAACGCGACCTGGTTCGCCACCTTGCCGGTCGACGGGTCGTAGACGTCGCCAGCCCTTGAAGGCGCGCCGTCCCAGTGCTTGCCGTTGATCCAGTGCTTGATCACGCCCGCTCCACCGCCTGCGCCAGAATGCCGAGTGCTTCTTCGAGTTCGTCTTCAGTGAGCGTCATGGGTGGCGCCAGCCGGATCACGTTCCCGTACAGGCCGCCCTTGCCGACCAGCAGCCCGCGTGCCTTCGCCTCGGCCAGCACCGTGCTCGCGGCGCCGGGGTTCGGCTCGCCCTCCGGCCCGACGAACTCGACGCCGACCATCAGGCCCTTGCCGCGCACGTCCCCGATCACCGGGTGCTTCTCCGCCAGTTCGCGCAAGCCCCCGAGCAGGCGCGACCCGAGCTTGGCCGCGTTGGCCTGCAGGTCGTGGTCGAGCAGGTAGTTCACCGTGGCGAGCGCGCCGGCCGTGGAGACCGGGTTGCCGCCGAACGTCGAGATCGAGTTGGCGTTGATCGCGTCCATCAGGTCGCCGCGCGCCACCACGCCGCCGATCGCGAGGCCGTTGCCGAGGCCCTTGGCGAACGTCATCGCGTCCGGCACCACGTCGTGCGCCTGGATGCCCCAGAAGTGCTCGCCGGTGCGCCCCCAGCCGGTCTGCACCTCGTCGGAGATGAAGAGGATCCCGTACTCGTCCAGGACGTCCTTGAACGCCCGGAACAGGCCGTCCGGCGGAGACGTGAAGCCGCCGACGCCCTGGATCGGCTCGGCGATCATGCAGGCGACGTCACCGGACGTCGTGGTCTCGATGATCTCGCGCAGGTCGTCGACGCAGGCCCTGATGTAGTCCTTGTCGTCCATCGCGCGGAACGGGCTGCGGTAGCGGTAGCCGCCGTGCACCCAGCTGACCTTGATCGGCGACAGCGCGGAGGCGGACCAGCCGCGGTTGCCCGTGATGGCGATCGTGGCGAACGCACGGCCGTGGTAGCTGTTGCGCAGGGCCAGGACCTGCTCGCTCCGGCGGGCCGTGGTGGCGAGCATCAGCGCGGTCTCGTTCGCTTCAGTGCCCGAGTTCGTGAAGAAGACCTTGGCGTCCGGGATGCCGGACAGCTCGGCGACCTTCTCGGCGAGCTCGATCTGGTTCTTGATCAAGTACAGCGTCGAGCTGTGCAGGACGCCGGTGTCGAGCTGTGCGCGAATGGCATCGCTGATCTCGGCGACGTCGTAGCCGATGGCGTTGGTCAGGATCCCCGCGAAGAAGTCCAGGTAGGTCGTGCCCTCGCGGTCGGTCACCCGGCGTCCGCTGGCGCTGGCGATCTCGATGGGCTCGTCGTAGTAGAGGGCCAGCCACTTCGGCATCACCGCGCGGTGTCGTGCCAGCAACTCCTTGTGGGCCATCTCGTCCTCCAGGGGTTAACTCCTGTCCTCGGAGTCTGCTGGCGGGCCCGGTCCGCCGCCATGCACAACCTGTACCTGGATCGGCTGGTTGGCATTACGTTGTGTCCATGTACCCGACCGTCGCCGAAGTCGTCGCTCTCCCGGTGATCCGGCAGGGTAAGCCGCGTTTGGTGGCCGGGTCGGCCGGGCTCTCGAAGCGCGTCCGCTGGGTGCATGTGGCGGAGATCGCAGACATCGCGCCGTTGCTGCGCGGCGGCGAGCTGGTGCTCACGACGGGCGTGATGCTGCCCGAGTCCGGTCTCGCCCGGTACGTCGAGGAGCTGGCCGCGGTCGGGTGCGCCGGACTGGTCGTCGAGCTGGGCCGGCGGTGGCGCGACGACGTGCCGGCCGCGCTGGTCACCGCGGCGGAACGGCACGGGTTACCGCTGGTCACACTGTCCGAGGAGACGAAGTACGTGGCCGTCACCGAGGCGGTCGTCGGCCTGATCGTGGACGCCCAGCTGGCGGAGCTGCGGGCCGCGGAGCAGGTGCACGAGACCTTCACCGCGCTGACGGTGGCCGGGGCCGAACCGGCCGAGGTGCTGCGCGAGGTGGCGCGGACGTCCGGGCTACCAGTCGTTTTGGAGACGCTGGGCCACGACGTGCTGGCCTACGACGCGGCCGGGCACGACCCGGTCTTGTTGCTCGACGACTGGGCTGCACGCTCGCGGGCGGTCACGGTGACCGAGCGGACCGCCTATCACGCCTCTTCCGGCTGGTTGATCACGATCGTCGGGGCGCGTGGCGCGGACTGGGGACGGCTGGTGCTCGTGTCCCCGGAGCCGCCTCCGCACCGGCACATCGTGGTGGCTGAGCGGGCTGCTTCCGCGTTGGCCGTGCACCGGCTCGTGGCGCGCGACCGGGAGTCGTTGGAACGGCAGACACATCGGACGCTGCTGGCTCAGCTGCTCGGCCAGTCACCGCAGTCGCCTGACCTGGGCGCGCGGGCGGCGGCGCTCGGAGTGCCGTTGGAACGGCGGCAGCTGATCGGCGTCGCGATCCGACCGGTGTCCGTGCTGCACGCGCAAACGCTGGCCACACAAGAAGTTCTGCGTGACCTCGCGGAAGCCACGGCGTTGGCCGGCCGACGGGTGACAGTGGCGGCACTGGTCGGCGTCGTGGACGACACGTCGGTGCGTGCGCTGCTGTCCGTGCCCATGACCGTTGGCGTGGAAGGGGTGCTGCGCAAGGTCGCGCGCGAGATCCACCGCACGGCGGCATCGACCGTGGTGATCGCCGTGGGCACGACTGTGACGTCCACATCGGACGTTCGCCGGTCGTTGGGCGAGGCCGCGCACGTGGCCGGTGCGGCGTTGCGGGCGCCGGGATCCCAGCTCTACCACCGGTTGGACGACGTGCGGCTGCGCGGGCTGCTGCACCTGCTGCGCGAGGACGAGCGCGTGCGGGCGTTCGCGGACCGCGAACTGGGGCCGTTGCTGGCGCGTGACTCCGCTCAGGGCTCACGGCTCGTGGAGCTGCTGCGGTGCCTGTGCGAGAACGGCGGCAACAAGTCGGCGGCTGCTACGGCCGCGCATCTCTCTCGTACGGCCTACTACCAGCAGTTGGCGCGCATCGAGCAGGTCCTGGGCGTGTCCCTGGAAGACCCGGAGTCCGTGCTTTCGCTGTACGTCGCACTCTTAGTGCACGAAATGGGCCCGTGAACACGTGCACGGGCCCATTTTCAGCGTGCGACTCAGCCGTTGATCGTCGGGAAGGTGCCCGACAGCACGGTGGGGTTCGGCACGACGCCGTTGGTCGGCAGGTCGGACAGGCTCGGGGCCTGCAGGCCCGCGATCTTCGCGCTGTCGGCCAGGCCCTCGACGTTCGGCAGCGCCGGCAGGGTGCCGAGCTCGGGCGCGACCGGGTTCGGCACGGTGCGCTCGTGCGGGGCGTGGACCTCCGGGGCCTCGGGAGCCTCGACGTCGCCGGCCACCGGCGCCTTGATCTGGCCGAGGTTGACGCCACCGACCGAGTCGAGCGGGGTCGCGTGCTGGGTGGCGTCGTGGATCAGCTTGTCCGCGCCGACCTCGGGAACACCCGGCAGCTGCGGCGCCTCCACGGCGCTGGCCGAACCGGTGAGCAGCGGGGCGGCACCGGCGGCGAGCAGAGCGGCGGCACGGAACAGTCCGGAACGAGACACAGTTTTCCTCAATCTGGTTTGGGGACCGATCTTCGTTTTCATCGGCGCATTTGGTTCGCGCATTTATCCGCTCGATCGGGTGGTCAAGGCTTGAACCTCACGCGACGGGAGGTCCTACGGTCGGGTGGTGACCCGTTGGAGCATCGGTGACCTCGCCAAAGCGTCCGGACTGACCGTCCGGACGCTCCACCACTACGACGAGATCGGCCTGGTCGGCGCGTCCGAACGCACGACATCCGGTCACCGTCGGTACACCCCGGACGACGTTCGCCGCCTCTATCAGGTGAGATCGCTGCGCCAGCTCGGTCTTTCGCTGGAGGAGGTCCGCGCGGCACTGTCCCGATCGGACTCGCTGCGGCCGATCTTCGAGGCCCAGCTGGCCGCACTGACCGCGCAGGCCCAGCAGGTGGAGGCACTGCGGTCGCGGCTCACCGCGCTGCTCGACGGGCACACCACCGAGTCCCTGCTGTCCACTTTGGAGCTGATGTCCGTGTACGAGAGCTACTTCACCGCCGACCAGCTGTCCGAGCTGCGCTCCCGAGCGGCCGCCCTCGGCCCTGAGGCCGTCGAGGAACTGAAGGCGTCCTGGCTGGAACTGGTGCGACAGCTGCGCCGGCACATGGCCGACGGGACGCCCGCCGATGACCCGCGCGTGGTCGAGCTGTCGCGGCAGTGGGACTCGCTCGCCGCGCAGTTCCACCACGACGACCCGGAGATCAAGGCCGCGGCGGCACGTTCGTGGGAGGAGAACAAGGCGTCGATCAGCACCCAGATCGGCTGGCCTGCCGACGACGGCCTGGTTTCCTACCTCGGTGCGGCCCGCGCCGCGCGCTGACGTTGCCGAAACGGCAAATTCTCACGTGAGCCCGGCGCGGGCTCGGTAGAAGTGTCGTCATGAGCGCTGATGACGACGCCCGCCGCCTGCAGTCCGCCAACCCGACCGGGTGGTTCGAAGATCTCTACGCGGAGGCCGAAGCCGGCACGGCCGCCGTCCCGTGGGACCAGCCCCACCCCCAACAGCACCTCGTCGAGTGGACCCTTCAGGCCCCGGACGGCCTGGGCCGCAGCGCTCTGGTCGTGGGCTGTGGTTACGGCCGCGACTCGGAATACCTCGCGTCCCTCGGCTACGCCGTGACGGCGTTCGACGTCTCCCCCACCGCCATCGCCGCCGTCCAGGCGCGCTACCCGAACTCGAAGGTCTCCTACGTCGTCGCCGACCTCCTCGACCCGCCCGCCGCGTGGCACCGCGCGTTCGACCTGGTCGTGGAGAACATGACCGTGCAGGCACTCCCCGTCTCCCTGCACGCGGAGGCGACCGAGCGCGTGGCCTCGCTGGTCGGTTCGACGTTGCTCGTGCTCGCCGTCGCGCGGGACGAGGGCCCCGAGCCGGACGGTCCGCCGTGGCCGCTGACGCCTGCGGAGATCAAGGCGTTCGCGACCGACGGTCTCGCCACCCGCCGCGTTCACCGCGACGAGTACCGCTGGGTGGCCGAATTCGGACGCTAACTGGCCATGAACTGGCCACTTATGACGGACTTCTGCCGAATAGCGTGAATCATGCTCGTTCGTCGGCTCTTCGCCCGTCTGCTCGACTGGCTCCTGGTGCTGGTCGTGGCGTGGCCGTTGGTCCACGAACCCGTGCTGGTGGTGCTCAGCGCAGTTCTCTACGACGCTCTGCTGCTGCGCTGGAACACCCTCGGCAAAGCCCTCACGGGGCTGCGGGTCGTGGGCCCCGCGTCCGGCCTGAGCCACAGACGGGTGCTGGCCCGCACGCTCATCACGACCGCTCTGCCAGGCGCGGGCGCGGTGCTCGTGCTGACCGGTCTGGGCTGGCGGGAGCCGGCGCTGATGACGAGCCTCGGCTGGCAGCATCCCTGGGTCGTCATCGGCGAGCGCCTCGCGGTGGGGTCGGCGGGGTGGCTCGCCTCGTTGCTACTGGTGGGCGGGCTGGTGCTGCTCGTGCTGTCGGCGGTGGAGTCGCTGGACCTGCGCGGCACCCGGACGTGGCACGACCGGAAGGCGGGGACGGCCGTCATCCGGGTCCCGATGGCAGAATCGCGCCGGTGAACCTCAACGAGGTCGGGGTGAACCACGGCAACGTGGTCCAGGCCCACCAAGTCGGGACCATCCACGTCGCTGCTCCACCGCTCACCGCGTTGAACGGTCTGCGCGAGGCCACCACGTCGTTCACCGGCCGGGAACCCGAGCTCGCGGAGCTCGCCACCACGTCCGGGATGACCGTCGTCTCGGGGCTGGCGGGCGTCGGCAAGACCGAGCTGGTGCTGCGCCACGCCGAGCACGGGAGCTTCCCCGGCGGCAAGCTCTTCGTCGACCTCCACGACTACGACGACGACCGCCGGGTGACTCCTGCTCAGGCGTTGGAAGAGTTCCTCTTCGCGCTGGGCGTGCGGGAGATCCCGCAGACCGAGGCAGCGCGTGCGACGTTGTTCCGCAGTCTCACCTCCTCGCGCGAGCCGATGCTGGTAGTGATCGACAACGCGAAGTCCGTCGAGCACGTGCGACCGTTGTTGCCCAACCAGCACCGCACGATCGTGACGAGCAGGCACAAGCTCGTCGGCCTCGACGACGCCCACCACCTCGAACTCGGTGTGCTGCCGCAAGACGAGGCCGCCGCGGTCGTCGGTGACGCCGACCTGGCCGAGCTGTGCGGGCGGCTCCCACTGGCGTTGCGGATCACGGCGGCGCTCCGTCGGACCGACCCGGACCACGACTGGGTCACCGAGCTGCGCGAGGTGCAGCTGGACCTGCTCGACGACGGCGACGCGCGATCGGTGCGAGCCGCGTTCGAGCTGTCCTACCGGGCGCTCACCGAGGTGCAACGGCGGTTCTTCCGGCTCGCCGTGCTGCACCCGAGCCACCAGGTGACCGTCGAGGGCGCGGCGCAGCTCGCCGAATGCACGGAGGCCAAAGCGCGCAAGCTGTTGCGGGAACTGCGGACCGCGCACCTGCTCGAACCCGGCGACCGCTACCACGACCTGGTGCGTCAGTTCGCGGCCGACTGCGTTCGCGAGCACGAGCAACAGGACACCAGGGACCAGGCCATGAGGCGGCTGATCAACCACTTCACCGGCCGCGCCGTGCAGATGGACGCCGCACTGCGCACTCCGAAGCAGGCCGAAGCGCTGCACTGGTTCGACCGCCACCGGCCGACGCTCGTCGCCATGGTTCTGCCCGCGCTGCTGGTGCGGCAGTTCCGCGAGGGCGGCCGGCTCGGCTGGGCCTTGCACGACTACCTGACCGTGCGCGGCCACCTGGACGACCTGAAGCTGACCGATCAGCTGGCCGTCGACTCGGCGATCAACCTCGACGACACGCGGACCGTCGCGGTCGCGCGGGCCCGGCTGGGGCACACCCTCCTGCGTGCCGGGGAGGACGAGCGGGCGCTGCGGAACCTCTACGACGCCTGGCAGCTGATCAGGTGGAGTCACGACCTGCCGCTGATCCGCCACACGCTGGAGGACCTGGTCGTCGCCTTCGAACGCGCCGGCAGGGTCGAGGACGCGCGGCAAGCCGCCGCAGACCTGGAGAGGATCATGCGGGAGTTCACAGCCGATCCCCGATGAACCGCAACGCATCCGGCAGCACGCGCCGCCAGTAGCCGGCGTCGTGCGCACCATGATCGAACGAACCCTGAGCGCCCACCGCCCCAGCCAGCTCGCGGGCGGCGTCGTGGAACGGATCTTCCCGCCCGCACCAGATGCCGACCGGTGACTTGATCCCAGCCGTGTGCCGCAACGGTTCGTGCGCCTCCCACACCTCACGCGCCGCGAACCCGGCGATCCGCTCGGCGTCCTCCCAGGTCAGGAACAGCGCCGGGCTGATCGCCGCCACGGCCTTCAGCGAGCGTTGGGACGCGATGTCCAGCACCCCGAACCCGCCCATCGACAACCCGAGAGCGGCGTCGAACGGCACGGGCGGGGCGAGGTTCACCCAGTAGTCGTCGCTGCCGTTGAGCACCGCGCATCGGAACTTCGCGCCGTTGAGGAACTGGGGCAGCCCGAGGTCCTGCCACTGCGACACGCTGCCGCCACGCCCGTGCAGCACGAGCACGGTGGGACCGTCCGACCCCATCCACGCGCCCCAAGGCATCGGCTGAACGGGTACAGGTGGCACGTCGGGCACCACTCCGTCCGGCCCTGTCCAGCCGAGGAACCGACGGCCGGGCGGCGTCAGCGCGCCGTACGTCCCGGCTGCCCCGACCAGGCCGGCGCCACCCAGCAAGACCGCTCGCCGCGAGATCGCCACGAGAACTATGGAACACAATGTGCGCCGATCATGACAAGCGTGGACACTTTGACACTGCCACACCCAGACCGGCGGACCCAGGATTCCGGGATGGAAACCGACCGCGTTCGCCGTGTTTCAGCAGCGTAACAGGGGGTTGAACGATGGCAGTCGAGTCCTCACCGCCCCAGGTCACACCTGATGGCCGAGTCGAACTGAGCGACGTACGTCCCATCGAGGACAGCAGGTTCTACAACCCCGAGCTCGCGCCGGTGCCGATCGAGCAGCGGACCTGGACCACGTACAACTTCTTCGCGCTGTGGATGGGCATGGCGCACAACATCCCCAGTTACACGCTCGCGGCCAGCCTGATCGCGTTGGGCATGGACTGGGTGCAGGCGTTCATCACGATCACCCTCGGCAACCTGATCGTGCTGGTCCCCATGCTGCTCAACAGCCACGCCGGCACGAAGTACGGCATCCCGTTCCCCGTGTTCGCCCGCGCGTTCTACGGCATCCGGGGCGCGAACCTCGTCGCGCTGCTCAGGGCGTTCATCGCGTGTGCCTGGTTCGGCATCCAGACGTGGGTCGGCGGCAAGGCGCTGCACGTGATCGTCGGCCGACTGGCGGGAGAAGGCTGGGTCAAAGCGTCCGAAGTGGGCGGTCAGCCGTGGACGTTGTGGTTGTGCTTCTTCGGGTTCTGGGTCGTGCAGATGCTGATCATCTGGCGCGGCATGGAGGCGATCCGGCGGTTCGAGAACTGGACGGCGCCGCTGGTCAGCATCGGGTTCCTGATCCTGCTGGGCTACGTGCTCGTCAAGGCCGGCGGGTTCGGGCCGATCCTGCACACCGGCAGCAAGCTCGGCTGGGGTCCCGACTTCTGGAAGGTCTTCTTCCCCGCGCTGATGGGCATGATCGCGTTCTGGTCGACGCTGAGCCTGAACATGCCCGACTTCACGCGGTTCGGTGGCAGCCAGAAGAAACAGGTGACCGGACAGATCCTGGGCCTGCCGACCACCATGTCGTTCATCGCGATCGTCGCGATCCTGACGACGTCCGGCGCGCAGGCGTTGTACGGCGAGGCGATCTGGGACCCGGCGGACCTGGCGTCCCGGTTCGACAGCACGATCCTGGTGCTCATCGCGTTGATCTCGCTGGTGCTGGCCACGATCTCGGCGAACCTCGCGGCCAACGTCGTCAGCCCCTCCTACGACTTCTCGAACGCGTTCCCCAAGCGCATCACGTTCGCGATCGGCGGCCTGATCACCGGTGTGGTCGGCATCCTGATCCAGCCGTGGCGGTTGATCTCCGACCCGAGCATCTACATCTTCGCGTGGCTCGGGTTCTACGGCGGTCTGCTGGCGAGCGTGGCCGGTGTGTTCGTCGCAGGGTACTGGGTGATCAAGAAGACCCGGCTCGAGCTCGGCGATCTCTACCTCGACGGCAGGGGCGCGTACTGGTTCAACGGCGGCTGGAACTGGCGTGCTGTCGCGGCGACGCTCGTGGGCTCGGTGCTCGCGGTCGGTGGCGCCTACGGTGGACCGTTCCCGGCTGACGGCCTGATTCCGTTCCTCAAGCCGCTTTACGACTACAACTGGGTGATCGGTTTTGTGGCCGGTTTCCTGGTTTTCCTTGCTCTCAAGGAGAACACCGCAAAGGAGAAGACCAGGTGAGCAACATCATCCGCGCGGCGCTCGTCCAGCAGAAGTGGACGGGCGACAAGGAGTCGATGATCGCGAACGCGGTCGAGCACATCCGCAGCGCCGCTTCCCAGGGCGCGCAGGTGTTGTGTCTCCAGGAGCTCTTCTACGGACCGTACTTCTGCCAGGTGCAGGACGCGGACTTCTACTCCTACACCGAGTCGATCCCGGACGGCCCCACGACGCAGCTGATGCAGGAAGTCGCCGCGCAGAACAACATCGTGCTGATCGTGCCGATGTACGAGGTGGAACAGCCCGGCGTCTACTACAACACCGCCGCCGTGATCGACGCGGACGGCACGTACCTCGGCAAGTACCGCAAGAACCACATCCCGCAGGTCAAGGGCTTCTGGGAGAAGTTCTACTTCAAGCCGGGCAACCTCGGTTACCCGGTGTTCGACACGGCGGTGGGCCGCATCGGCGTCTACATCTGCTACGAACGCCACTTCCCGGAGGGCTGGCGCGCTTTGGGCCTGGCCGGCGCGAAGATCGTGTTCAACCCGTCGGCCACGTCCCGGTCGTTGAGCGAGTACCTGTGGCGGCTGGAGCAGCCCGCCGCGGCCGTCGCGAACGAGTACTTCGTCGGCGCGATCAACCGCGTCGGCGTGGAACCGTTGGGTGACAACGAGTTCTACGGCCAGACGTACTTCGTGTCACCGCGTGGCCAGCTGGTCGGCGACGCCGCGTCCGACACCGAGGAAGAGCTCGTGGTGCGCGACCTCGACCTGGACCTGCTGACCGAGGTCCGCGACACGTGGGCGTTCTACCGCGACCGCCGCCCGGACACCTACGAGGGCCTGGTGACGCCGTGAGCACGCTCATCCGCAACGGCCTGGTCATCAACGCGACCGGCTCGCACGCGGCCGACGTGCTCATCGACGGCGAGCACATCGCCGCGCTGGTCACGCCCGGCTTCGACGTCCAGGCCGACGAAGTGATTGACGCAGCCGGGAAGTACGTGATCCCCGGCGGCATCGACGTGCACACCCACATGGAGATGCCGTTCGGCGGCACCCAGTCCGCCGACACCTTCGAGACCGGCACGACCGCGGCGGCGTGGGGCGGCACCACAACGATCGTCGACTTCGCCGTGCAACCCAAGGGTTCCTCGCTGCTGTCCACTCTGGACAAGTGGCACAGCAAGGCCGACGGCAACTGCGCCATCGACTACGGCTTCCACATGATCATCTCCGACGTGAACGACCAGTCGCTCAAGGAGATGGAGTCGTGCATCGCGGCCGGGGTGAACAGCTTCAAGATGTTCATGGCCTACCCCGGCGTCTTCTACGCCACGGACGGCGAGATCCTGCGCGCCATGCAGAAGGCCCGCGAGACCGGCGCCACGATCATGATGCACGCGGAGAACGGCATCGCGATCGACCAGCTCGTCGCGCAGGCGCTGGCCAACGGCCTGGGCGACCCGGTGCAGCACGGCCTGACCCGGCCGCCGGAGCTGGAGGGCGAGGCCACCTCGCGCGCGATCCAGCTGGCCAAGGTGACCGGGTCTCCGTTGTACATCGTGCACATGTCGGCCGCGCAAGCGCTTGACGCGGTGACTGCCGCACGTGACACGGGCCAGAACGTGTTCGCCGAGACGTGCCCGCAGTACCTGTACCTGTCGCTGGAGGACCTGGCCAGGCCGGGCTTCGAAGGCGCCAAGTACGTCGCCTCGCCTCCGTTGCGCCCCAAGGAACACCAGTCGTCGCTGTGGCGCGGACTCAGGACGAATGACCTGTCCGTGGTCAGCACCGACCACTGCCCGTTCTGCTTCAAGGACCAGAAGCAGCTGGGCGTCGGCGACTTCTCCAAGATCCCCAACGGCATGCCCGGCGTCGAGCACCGCGTCGACCTGCTGCACCAGGGCGTGGTGAAAGGCGAGATCACCCGCGAACGCTGGGTCGAGATCGCCGCCACCACCCCGGCCCGCATGTTCGGCATGTACCCGCGCAAGGGCGTGATCGCACCGGGTGCCGACGCGGACGTGGTGATCTACGACCCGGCGGCGACGCAGACGATCTCCGCCGAGACCCACCACATGGCCGTGGACTACTCGGCCTACGAGGGCTTCGACCTCACCGGCCGCGTGGACACCGTGTTCTCCCGCGGCCGCAAGGTGATCGCCGACGGCGCCTACCACGGCTCGACGGGCCACGGCCGCTTCGTGTCCCGCGACCTCAACCAGTACCTGGTCTAGGAAGGGAACATCGTGGACTTCGGCATCGTGCTGCAGACCGACCCGCCAGCGCGGGACGTGGTGGAAGGCCTCCGCGCCGCCGAGGACTGCGGCTTCCGCTACGGCTGGACGTTCGACTCCTGCGTGCTGTGGCAGGAGCCGTTCGTCATCTACTCCCAGGTCCTGGCTGCCACCCGCGACCTGGTCATCGGCCCCATGGTCACCAATCCGTCCACAAGGGACTGGTCGGTGACGGCATCGCTCTTCGCCACGCTGAACGACATGTTCGGCAACCGCACGGTCTGCGGCATCGGCCGGGGCGACTCGGCCCGCCGCGTGATCGGCCAGAAGCCGGCGTCGCTGGCAACCCTCGGCGAAGCGATGCACGTGATCAAGGAGCTCGCGGAAGGGCGTGAAGTCCAGCACCACGGCACGGCGGTGCAAATCCCGTGGGTGCGCAACGGAAAGCTCGAAATCTGGATGGCCGCCTACGGCCCCAAGGCGCTGAAGATGGTCGGCGAACAGGCCGACGGCTTCATCCTGCAGACCGCCGACCCGGACATCGCCCGCTGGACCATCGGCTCGGTCCGGGAAGCCGCGGTGGCCGCCGGACGTGACCCAGCAGCCATCACGATGTGCGTCGCCGCACCGGCCTACGTAGGAACTGATCTCTCCCATCAGCGGGATCAGCTGCGCTGGTTCGGCGGCATGGTCGGCAACCACGTGGCGGACCTCGTCGCGCGGTACGGCGACTCCGGTGTCGTGCCCAAGGCCCTGACCGACTACATCAAGGACCGCGAGGGCTACGACTACTCCCACCACGGCAAGGCGGGCAACCGGTCGACCGACTTCGTGCCGGACCCGATCGTCGACCGCTTCTGCCTGGTGGGCCCGGAATCCGCGCACATCGAGCGGTTGCAGGAGCTCAAGGAGATCGGCGTCGACAACTTCGCGTTGTACCTGATGCACGACGAGAAGGACAAGACGCGCGACGCCTACGGCTCGTCGATCATTTCCGCGGTCTGAGTGGTTGCGGGGTTTGGCCGACGCGGCCAAACCCCGCGGTCACGTCAGAAGTTCGGGTTGGTGAAGAACTTGGAGTCGCACTCCGGGATGAACGTGTCGCGGCAGACGTAGATCACGATCCGCCGGATGCCCTCGATGTCGCTGGCGCCGACGTCGTCCCAGGACGCCTCCGAGTTGCAGCCGCCGTGGTGGAAGCGCTCGGTACCGGTCCAGCGGTTGTCGACGTCGATGTACCAGAACACCGGCTGGCTGTCGCAGGCCAGGTCACGCAGGTGTGCCCTGGGGATGTTGAACTTGCTCCTGCTCTGCCAGTCGATCGAGCCCCAGGCGCGCGCGTGCCGCGTGCCGTCGCTGTTGCTCTCGTAGATGTTGTAGTCGGTGGCCGCCTGCGCGGGCGAGACACCGATACCGACCAGCACGGCGACCGACCCCAGCGTCGCCAGTGCCTTCGAGATGAAACGCACCTCTTGCTCCTTTCGAGCATCCCCCAATCGGGTGATGCGAAAGGATCATGCACAAGAGTCCATCAAGATCCAATACATCGCGCCGAATCGTGATCATCGTCCACAAGCGACAGACAACGACCTGAGCGGGAACAATTCTGTACCACTGATATATAACGATGGTATGGTACCCCGGTGAGCCCGAGAAGCGCCGACCCCATGGTGCGGACGATGCTGATCGAGGCGGCCGCGCGGCTGCTGGGCGAGGAAGGTCCGGCCGCGCTGACCAGCCGCCGGCTGGCGGCTGAGATCGGCTCGTCGACGATGGCCGTGTTCAGCCGGTTCAAGAACATGGCGGAGGTCCGCAGGGCGGTTCGACAGGAGGCTTTCGCCCGCCTCGACGAGCGCCTCGACGAACTGCCGGTCTCGGACGATCCGGTCGCCGACCTCGCGGCGGCCGGCGCGGTGTTCAACGCCTTCGGCCTGGCGAGTCCGCACCTGTACCGGGCGATGTTCCTCGACCCGCCCGCAGAGGAGGACGGCCTCGGCGCCGGAACGTTCGACCGGCTCGTCACGCTGATCCGGCGATGCATTGCCGCCGGGCGCTTCCCGGACGCTCCGGAGTCCCAGGTTCCGGTCTGGGCCGCCCAGCTGTGGAGCATGCGGCACGGACTGGTCGTCATGACGGTCGCCGAACTGCTACCGGACGAGCAGGCGCGGTTCGTCCTCGACGACATGACCTTTCGGCTGCTGGTCGGCTACGGCGACGACCCTGTTCGCGCCCGGCGATCGATCGAGCAGGGGAACCGCGTCGCGGCCGCAGCCGAGTCCATCGCGAACGGAGAACCCGATGAGGTCCGACGGTCCAGAAAGAGAGCGCCCGGCTGAGACGACGTTGTGGGAGCGCACCGGCGGCGTGCCAGGACTGATCCAGTCGTCGCTGCCTCCCACGGTGCTGGTGATCGCCAACTCGTTGTGGGGCGTGTACCCGGCGATAGCCGCGGCTGTCGGCGCCGGAGTGCTCGTCACCCTGCTGCGTGCGGCGCGGCGGCAGTCCCTGCGTCCGGCGTTCGGCGGGTTCGTCGGCGTGGCGGTGGCGGGGTTCTTCGCAGCCAGAAGCGGTGAGGCCCGGGACTTCTTCCTGGCCGACATCTGGTGGTACTGCGCGGCGTCCATCGTCCTGGTTCTTTCGATCCTGCTCCGCCGCCCGCTGGTCGGCGTGATCTGGAGCGCCGTGCAGGGTGCCGGCATGTGGTGGCGCCACGACCGGCCGTCGCTGCGGCGGTACGACCTCGCCACCGCCGTGCTCGCGCTGGTGTTCGCGGTCCGGTTCGTCGTGCTGCGAACGCTGTACGAGCACAACGAGGTCGGTTGGCTGACGGTCTCGAAGATCGCGATGAACTACCCGCTGTGGGCGGTCGCGCTGGTCGTCATCGTGTGGGCCGTGCGCCGCGCGGACAACCGCATCGCCTACTGCCGCTCGGCTGCCTGAACGAACACGGGTCTCCCCCGGCGAAGGGGGAGACCCGTGTCAGATGCCCGCAAGCACGTCGTCGTCCACGGCCTCGCTGGGCTCGCCCCGGCAAGCCCTGACGACCTTGCCGTCACCCACCTCGTACACCCCGCCCGGCACCGCGACGTGGAACGCCGTCACCGGCGCACCGTTCGCGGTCACCGGGTCGGTGCGGCCGGAGAAGCTGTCCCTGGCGAAGACGACGTACGCCTTGCCCTGCCGCAACTCCGGCATGTCAACCGCAGTCCACAAGGCGAACTCCGCCGGGGGCCGGCCGGAGAGCGCGGACTCCGTGCGCAGCAGATACCCCTTGCTGCTGGTCGTGCCCTGCTGCAGATCCGCATCGCCGGTGACGGCGACCCGTGCGACGAACTGCGACTTCTCCCGGTCGGCGTGCAACCCTTCAGTTGTCGGCGCCGGGCACACGGGGGGTTTCTCAGCCCCGCAGGCCGTTGTCACCAGGCACAACAGCACGGCAGCACCGACCCGGCTCAGGTGCGAATCGCCCAATACGGCCCATCCTCCGAACCGATGACGTCCCACAGCGACTTGTTCCTCGTGTCCTCGGTGTGATAGCTGAGCAGCGGCCAACCCTCGGGAGATCGGCCCGTCACCATGGTCGTGTGATCAGGGATCTCCGTCTTCCCACCGTAGACGTCGAACTCCATCTGGAAAACGTCCGACAGCAGCAGATCGCTGAGGTACGGCATGAACGTCACCCTGCCGCCGAAGTTGTTCTCGTAGACATTCCAGTTGAGCGCGCCACCCCAGGTGTAGGTGTGCCGGGGCGTACAGTCATTGCACCGGTAGTACCACACATCGGGGTCGTCATAGTTGAAGAGCGTCTCAGGATATGACTCGTCACCGCGCTCTTCGTATCGGCCGTTCCACAGGACCCAGGAAATGAACGTCGTGCAGTCGTTCTCGTCCCTGGCGTACGGCACCGGGTTGTCCTTCGCGAAGTAATACGCGTAGTCGACCATCAACTGGTAGTTGTACGGCCTGCCCTCGCCACCCTGCGTCTGCACCTGGTCCTTGACCACGCCGACGAACGGCTTGTCGGCGGGTCTGCCGAAGTCCGCGCCACCGCCGACGCTCTTGCCACCCGCCGACCGACGCCCGTCTGGCGCTTCCACCTGCTTGCCCGCCATCTTCGCCGCATCCGCCGCACGCAACGCCGGCAGGTTGGCCGCGATACCGGTGCGGAGGGAGGAGACCTGGTGGCGGATCGCCGTCCGGCGGGGCTCGTCGGGCAACGCCGCAGCCATCGCTCGCGCGCTGAACTTGCTGACCTCGTCGAGCGGCTCGATGTCTGCGAGCGCCCACCTGCCGTTTTCCCACTCGTACGTCACCCGGTGGCGAGACGTCGAACTGGTGCCCTGGCTCGAACCCTCGATCGGATAACCGCTGTGCTCCTCGATCTCGGCAACCCGCACCGCTCCGTCACCGCTGACCGAACGAACCTTCACCTCGGTCGTGACCTGGGTGACCGCGACACCCGCCGCCTCCCGGGCCACTCGCCGGTCCTCGCTCAACGCCAGCCGCGCGGCGGCCTTCTGGCGAGCTCGGGCCGCGAGCGTCGGCCGCACTCCCGCAACCGCCCGAGCTCGATCGGTCTCACCCAGCATTGCCGCGTTCTCGCTGAGCAACAGGGCACGCGCCACCGTCGCGAGCTCACCTTCGGCAGGGTCCACAGGCGCGGCGCCCGCCGTCCCGGAAAGCGTCGCAGCAAAAACACCGGAAAGCGCTAACGCAATTCCGACATGTCTGTTCTTATTCAATTCATCCCCCAGACAAGTACACCCTAGTACTCGAAACCCGAATCTGACCTCCCAGCAGATTCAGGCTTTCGACCATATCGGCCAGGCTTTACCCGGTCAACAGTGAAATACTGCGACAAAAGCCGGTCACACCGTAGTCCATTCAGGTGCTGACGTTCGATTGTCGTACACCGGAGTCACAACACATGTCGTGGATGGTCAGCGCACCGTGCGCGTCTCGCCGTCCCAGTCGCCGGTCGCCAGCTCGGGCAGCAGCTCGGCCAGCTGCACCGGGTACACGGTGTCCTCTGTGGACTCCAGCTCCGCCGCGCTCCACCACCGGTACCCGGAGATGGTGGTCTCCTCTACGTCGTTGAACCCCGACGTGTCGATGACGAGATCGCCGTCCACGGCGGCGTAGAAGAACCACTCCTCCGCGTCGAACGTCTCGCCGTCGAAGCTGAACACCGCGCGACGACGCCAGACAGGGCCCACCAAAGACTCCGGCGCCAGCTTCAGGCCGGTTTCCTCGAAGGCTTCGCGGACGGCCGCGTCGCGCAGTTCCTCGCCGTTCTCCACGCCGCCGCCGACGGTGAACCAGAACAGCTCCTGGGGGCGCGCCGGGTCGAAGCCGTGGAAGAGCAGCACACGGCCGGAAGCGTCCATCAGCACGACGCGCGCGGACGGGCGTGGTGTGAGCATCACGGCGTCTGAGGGTGCGGTGGGTTCGGCGATCTCGAAGTACGACGGCTGCGGTGCGGTGCCGGACAGGCGTAGCCAGCGCACGATGCGACGGCGCCGTTGGAGCAACGTGTCGCGCACGGCGTCGTTGTGCACGCGGCGGGCGAGTACGACGCGTTCCTCGGCGTCTGCCAGTTCGAACGCCAGGGCGGGCGCCAGCGACGACCGGTCCAGGGCGCCCAACAGACCCGAGAGTTCGTTCTCGGCGAGTTCGCGTTCGGAGCGGGACGCCGACTCGGCGCGGGAAGCGGCCATGGACAACGCGGGGTCCAGCAGGGCTCGGGTCACGACGGCGCGGCGGGCGAGGGCCGCATCGAGGGCTGCCCAGGCGGCGTCGGTGCGGACGTGCAGGCGGTCCAGGCGGTTGGCGATGGACAGGATCCAGGCGGACAGCAGGAGCGTCACCAGGACGATGACTAGCGCAGTGGTCACGACCGGCTCACCGCGCACGGAGCTGAGCTGGATTGCCGGGTGAGCCGGTCGTGGCCACTGCGGCACTGGTTGACGACGGAGAACACAGTGGTCATGGCCGAACCACCTCGCGCGATCCGGCGACGAACAGTGCGGTCATGCCTCGCTCACCCGGCGCGGGTCGGCAGCGATGGCGGTTTCGTAGACGCGCAGCACTTGCGATGCGACCACGGACCAGTCGAACGCCTGCACGCGCTGCGAGGCGAGGTCGACGTACTCGGCGCGCAGAGCGGAGTCGCGCAGCACCGAGCGCAGTGCGTCAGCCAACCGCGAAGCATCGCCGACGGGGAACAGCACGCCTGCCTTGCCGTCGTCCAGCACGCGGCGGAAGGCATCGAGGTCGGACGCCACCACCGCGGTGCCGGCGGACATGGCCTCGGTCAGGATGATGCCGAAGGACTCGCCGCCGGTGTTCGGAGCGACGTAGACGTCCACCGAACGCAGCATCCGGGCCTTCTCCACGTCGTCCACCTGGCCGAGCAGATCGACCCGATCCGAGAACGGCCCGTCGAACGACGACTCGCCGCGGCCCACCACCAGCAGCCGCAGGTCGGGGAACTCGTCGGCGATCAGCCCGAAGGCCTCCCACAACACGGGCATGCCCTTGCGCGGTTCGTCGTAGCGGCCGACGAAGCCGATCGTGCCGCCGGGGCGCGGGTATCCGTCCAAAGTGGACGCAGAGGCGAAGAAGTCGACGTCGACGCCGTTGGGGATCTCCACGGCGTCGCCACCGAGGTGTTCGACCTGCACGCGGCGGGCCAGCGCCGACACCGCGATGCGGGCGGTGACCTTCTCCAGGAACGGCTGCAGCACGCCCTGGAACGCCGACAGCATCTTGGAGCGCGGCGTCGAGGTGTGGAACGTGGCGACGATCGGGCCGTCGGCGACCACCAGCGCCAGGAACGACAGCGACGGCGCGGTGGGCTCGTGCAGGTGCAGAACGTCGAAGGAGTGCTCGTCGATCCACCGGCGCACCCGCGCGTACGAGACCGGGCCGAACGACAGCCGCGCCACGGAACCGTTGTACGGGATGCCGACCGCGCGGCCGGCCGAGGTGACGAACGGCGGCAGCTTCTGGTCGTCGTCGGCGGGGGCCAGCACGTTCACGCTGTGGCCGAGCGAGATCAACGCGCGCGCGAGGTCGACGACGTGGGCCTGCACTCCGCCTGGCACGTCGAAGGAGTACGGGCAGACGATGCCGATCTTCACCGCGACAGCCTCCGAGCCAGCGCCTCCCGCCGCCCGGCAGGCAGGTCGGCCAGCCAGAGCTGCTGCAGCATGTGCCAGTCGGCCGGGTGGGCGGCGATGTCGGCGGCGAACACGTCGGCGACGGCCTGGGTGGCGGCCTGGACGGTGCTCACCTTGATCGGCGGGTGGATGCGGAAGTGCCAGCCGTCCTCGGTGAACCAGCAGCCCACCGGCATCAGCGCGGCGCCGGTGGTCGCGGCCAGGTGCGCGGGGCCCGCCGGCATCAGGGTCTGCTCGCCGAAGAACGTCACCGGGACGCCGGACGAGGTCAGGTCGCGGTCGGCCAGCAGACAGACGACCTTGTTCGCGCGGAGCCGCTCGGCCAGCACCGTCGCAGGTGGACGGTCGCCGCCGTTCAACGGAAGCACCTCGAAGCCGAGGGTCTCGCGGAACTCCACGAACTTGCGGTACAGCGACTCGGGCTTCAACCGCTCGGCCACCGTGGTGAACGTGCCGGAGTGGCCCACGAGCCAAACGCCGGCCATGTCCCAGTTGCCGCTGTGCGGCAGCGCGACGACCGCACCCGTGCCGTTGGCCAGCGCCGCGTCGAGGTTCTCGACGCCGGAGACCTGCGAGTTGCACTTCTCGTACACGGCGCGCAAGTCCATCGACGGCAGCCGGAACGCCTCGCACCAGTAGCGCGCGTACGACCGCAGCGAGTCGCGCACGAGCTCGTCGAGCTCCTCCTCGCCCGCCTGCGGCACTACCCGGCGCAGGTTCGTGCGCAGCTGCGCGACGCCCGCACCACCCCGGCGAGCCGCGTAGTCGGCACCCACGCGGAACAACGCGCGCGCCCACTTCTCCGGCAGCAGGCGGATGAGCCGCCATCCGGCCGTGTATCCGAGGGTCGCGAGGTTCACGCGGCCTCCCGCGCCGACTTCGCGACGGCGAAGATCCGCTGCAGGACCGTCGCCACGGTCATGACCGCGAGCAGCCACAGCGAGATGGCCATGAGATGCGGCACGCCGAGCCCCTGCACGCCGGCGCCGACCAGCGCGACGATGAAGCGCTCGGCCCGTTCGGCGAGCCCGCCGTCCGCACTGAGCCCGGACGCGTCGGCGCGCGCCTTCACGTACGAGATGACCTGCGAGGCGACCAGGCAGATGAAGCCGGCCGCGGCCGTCCACCGGTCGCCCTGGCTGAACGCGTACCAGGTGAGCGCCGCGAACAGCGCCCCGTCCGCGATGCGGTCGCAGGTGGCGTCGAGCACGGCACCGAACTTCGTGGGCCCCTGCGCGCGGGCCATCGCCCCGTCGATCAGGTCGAGCAGCACGAAGAACGTCACCAGCGCGCAGCCGAGGAACAGCTGTCCGCGCGGGATGAACCACAGGGCGCTGGCGACGGCACCGGCCGTGCCGACCACGGTGACGAAGTTGGGAGTGAGGCCACGCGCCAGCAACCACGCCCCGATCGGATCGGTGACGCGCGAGACGGACGCGCGAGCGAAGATGTTCAGCATGGCGTGTCGCAGCCTAGCTGGACTGCTGAAACGCGCTGCTCGCGGGTGCAAGCGGCACCCACGGGAATCCCCCTCTGCAAGCCCGGAGCCTGCTGGCGAGCGCCGTCCGGTGATTGACAGCACCCGCGAGCGAACCCGGACTAGGCGAGCCGCCGGTGGTCCTCGGCAACCCGTTTCAGCAACGCCTGCAACTCCTCCCCCCGCACCGCCAGCCGCTCCAGCCGGCTGAACAACGCGAGGTACTCGCGCACGTCCAGCGGGTCGGTGATGGTGGCGTTGCCGGTGAGCACGCTGACCGTGACCACGCGCTCGTCGTAGATGTGGAAACCGTGCAGGGCGACCACGTTCGCGTCCGCCGACCAGGGCACGACGCCGAGCCGGACGTTCGGGCGGCGCTGGATCGCGGCCAGGTGTTCCACCTGTTCCGCCATCAGGTCCGCCGAACCCATCCGCCAGCGCAGCGCGCCCTCGGACATCAGGAACACGAACTGCTTCGCCAGATCGTCCATGCGGGAACGCCGTATCCGCAGCGCGGCCACGGCGGCCTCCTGCTCCGACTGCGGCATCGTCCCCAGCACGATCCGCAGGTAGGGCTCGGACTGCAACAACTGAGGCACCAGGTTGACCTGGAAGAACCTCGATGTCGCCGCCCGCGCCTCCACGCGGCTGATCGTCTGCTGGTGGCGGTGCGCCCCTCGGTGCAGCACGACGCGGCGGGTTTCCGCCTCCGCGTGCAGCGACCTGGCGAGTTCGACCAGTTCGATGCGCGTCTCTCTCGTCGCGGCGAGTTCTGCGACGAGACGCTCCACGTCGGTGACGGACGGGAGCAGCATGCCGTTCTCGATCTTCGACAGCTTTGACTGGCTCATCCCGGTGGCACGGGCGGTGGCCGTGCCGGTCATCTTCGCCTCGGTGCGCAACCGGCGTAACTCACGCGAAAGCCGTTCTCTCGCTAATCGCGAACGCTCAGGTGCGGTCATGTTCGCACCGTAACCATCTGTGCACGATCAGACGATCGGCCATCGGCGGGGACTTGACTCGCAGTTGACACCTCCAGGTGGGTGATCTCACCTACCTGGAATCGTTTTGTGCTGCCGTTACGTCTCGATCGGTTGAGCAGAAACACCCGAAAGTTGTAACCGAACCATTCCGCGCGACGTGGAAACCAGCCGGATTGTCCTGCCGGACAACGCGGGTGGCTTTTGTCACTCTTTTGTCCACTAATTGGTACGGCTTTCAATCACACGCGCCAGACTAAACGCCGCGTTTAGTCATACGCGGCGGCGCCGCAATACCTCCCGCGCGCCGAACCCGATGGCGCCGAGGATCAGCACGAAACCGATCAGCCCGAGACCGGGCGCGTCGTCGGCGTCGGCGTACATGATCGCGCCGACGCCCAGCGCGACGACCAGGACACACCCCACGAGCAGCAGCAACCTAGGCATAGATCGACTATCGCGTGCCATCTATCGAAAGTCAATAGATAGCGAGCGTCAGTCGACAGCCTTCCAGCCCTCCGCCAGCAGGTCGCGGGTCTCGCCGAGCAGCTGCGGCAGCACCTTGGTGTGCCCGATGACCGGCATGAAGTTCGCATCCCCGCCCCACCGGGGCACCACGTGCTGGTGCAGGTGAGCCGCGATCCCGGCGCCCGCGACGACACCCTGGTTCATACCGACGTTGAACCCGTGCGGCGCCGCCACGTGCCGCGCCACCCGCATCGCCTTCTGCGTGAACGCCGCGAACTCCGCCGTCTCCGACAGGGTCAGATCCGTGTAGTCCGGCACGTGCCGATACGGCAGCACCATCAGATGGCCGGGGTTGTACGGGTAAAGGTTCAAAACAGCGAAGACCTCGGCACCGCGCGCGATGATCAGCCCCGCCGAGTCGTCCAGCTCGACAACGCGGCAGAACGGGCAGCCGGAAGGCTCATCGCCCAGTGCCTTGCCCTCACCCTTCACATAAGACAAGCGGTGCGGGGTCCACAAACGCTGCAAAGCGTCGTGGACCCCGACCCCGTCCTGTTCGGAAAACTCAGACGTCACGAGAGGAGTTCCGCCGTGGGCGAGGCGTTCTCCCGGCGCTGCACCCAGTCGACGATCTGCTCGACCGCCCGCTCCACCGGCACGCCGTTGATCTGCGTGCCGTCGCGGAACCGGAACGACACCGCGTTCGCCTCCACGTCCTTGGCGCCGGCCAGGAGCATGAACGGCACCTTCTGCATGGTGTGGTTGCGGATCTTCTTCTGCATGCGGTCGTCGGACGCGTCGATCTCGACCCGGATGCCCTTGCGCTTGAGCACGTCGCGGACCGCGAACAGGTGCTCGTCGTTCTCCGACGTGACCGGGATGCCCACGACCTGCACCGGAGCGAGCCACGCCGGGAACGCGCCCGCGTAGTGCTCGGTCAGCACGCCGAAGAACCGCTCCACCGAACCGAACAGCGCGCGGTGGATCATGACCGGGCGCTGGCGCGAGCCGTCCGGGCCGGTGTACTCGAGTTCGAACTTCTCCGGCAGCATGAAGTCGAGCTGGATGGTCGACATCTGCCAGGTGCGGCCCAGGGCGTCCCGGCACTGCACCGAGATCTTCGGACCGTAGAACGCGGCGCCACCCGGATCCGGCACGAGCTCCAGCCCGGAGTCCTGGGCCACCGAGGCCAGCGTCTCGGTCGCCTCTTCCCAGACCTCGTCGGGACCGACGAACTTCTCCGGGTTCTTGGTGGAGAGCTCCAGGTAGAAGTCGTCCAGGCCGTAGTCGCGCAGCAGGTCCAGCACGAAGGTCAGCAGCGACTTCAGCTCGTCGCGGATCTGGTCCCTGGTGCAGAAGATGTGCGCGTCGTCCTGCGTCATGCCGCGCACTCGGGTCAGGCCGTGCACCACGCCGGACTTCTCGTAGCGGTACACCGAGCCGAACTCGAACATGCGCAGCGGCAGCTCGCGGTACGAACGCCCGCGCGACTTGAAGATCAGGTCGTGGAACGGGCAGTTCATCGGCTTCAGGTAGTAGTCCTGGCCCGGCTTGCGGACGGTGCCGTCCTCGTTCAGCTCGGCGTCGAGGTGCATCGCCGGGTACATGCCGTCCTTGTACCAGTCCAGGTGACCGGAGACCTCGAACAGCTTGCCCTTGGTGATGTGCGGCGAGTAGACGAACTCGTAGCCCGCCTCGGTGTGCCGCTGCCGGGAGTAGTCCTCCATGGCCTTGCGGATGATGCCGCCCTTGGGGTGGAACACCGCGAGGCCCGAGCCGATCTCGTCCGGGAACGAGAACAGGTCGAGCTCGACACCGAGCTTGCGGTGGTCGCGCCGCTCGGCCTCGGCCAGCCGCTCCAGGTACGCGTCCTGCGCCTCGGCCGACTCCCACGCGGTGCCGTAGATGCGCTGCAGCTGCGGGTTGTTCTCGTTGCCGCGCCAGTACGCCGCCGCGACGCGGGTCAGCTTGAACGCCGGGATGTGCTTGGTGGTCGGCACGTGCGGGCCGCGGCACAGGTCGCCCCACACCTGCTCACCGGTGCGCGGGTCGAGGTTGTCGTAGATCGTCAGCTCGCCGCCGCCGACCTCCATGACCTCGCTGGTGTCGACGTCGCTCTTGATGTCGACGAGCTCCAGCTTGAACGGCTCCTTCGCCAGCTCCTGCTTGGCGGCGTCGACCGACTCGACCACGCGCCGGGAGAATCGCTGCGACCCCTTGATGATCTGCTTCATGCGCTTCTCGAGCGCCTGCAGGTCTTCCGGGGTGAACGGCTTGTCGACCTGGAAGTCGTAGTAGAAGCCGTCCTTCACGGGCGGGCCGATGCCGAGCTTGGCCTCCGGGAACTGCTGCTGCACTGCCTGCGCCAGCACGTGCGCGGCGGAGTGGCGGATGACGCTGCGGCCGTCGTCGGTGTCCGCGGCGACGGCCTCGACCTCGACGTCGACCTGCGGCGCCCACGACAGGTCGCGCAGGTGACCCTCGGCGTCCTTGACCACGACGATCGCGTCGGAGCCCTTGCCGGGCAACCCGGCCTCGCGCACGGCCGTGCCCGCCGTCGTCCCAGCCGGAACCACCACGCGCGGCGGATTCTGGGCGACTGCAGGACGCGACTCGGACACGATGACTCCTAGCTGGAAGTTTGGGTTTGCAGGTCAGATGTTATCGGTGCTCAAGATGGACATGACGATCGCGTCGTAGAACTCGCCCTCCCAGAGCAGGGCGTCGCGCAGACGGCCCTCCTCGCGGAAGCCGAGCTTCCGATAGACGTGGATCGCCCGTTCGTTGAACTCGTACACCTCCAGGTCGACCCGGTGCAGGTTCCTCACGTTGAACGCGTGGTCCAGCACGTGCTTGATCGCCGCGGTGCCGTAGCCCTTGCCGAAGCCGTCCTGCAGGAAGATCCGCATGCCGGCGGACCGGTTGTGCGGGTTGATCGTGAGCACGACCTCGCCGAGGAACCTGCCGTCCTCGGTGATGGCACGGGTGTAGCGGTTCGGGTCGTTGAGCGTCCGCTCGATGTACGCCTCGTAGTCGGCCAGCTCGAACGTCTGGTGCGAGCCGGTCAGCCTCATGACCTCGGCGTCGTCCGGTCCACCTGCGAACATCTGCTGGGCGAACTCCTGGCGGAGCGGTACGAGTTCCATGCCCCCATCGAACCGCGTGGTCGCAAGTGGATTCTCGTGGAACCGGGCGGCGCGGGCGTGCGTCAGTTAACTCGACCGGGTGGTTCCAGCTCGCGGGTCATACGCAGACGGTTGTGAGTGGTTTTTCGGATGCGTCCTGGCGGCTCGGGCGAGCACTCTGTGGACTCCGGCCCGCCGAATGGAGCACGCCATGCACGACCTGGTCGTCGAATGCCCGGTCCGCCTGACCGAGTCCAACCGGGACGAACTGCGCCTGCTGTACGCCGACCTGCGCGACCACTACTCGCGCCGCGACGCCCGCGACGGCACGCGCACCACGCTGCACTTCGTCTGGTCCGGCGACCTCGATCCCGAGCTCTTCGGCGCCACCTACGCCGACCAGCGGCACATCTTCACCGCGGCCAGGCCGATCCTGAACTCCGCGAAGGACCGGCTTCAGCAAACGAACAGGTGGCTGTCAGGCTCAGCTCAGCCGAACGGCGCATCGTTGATGACATGAGCGAGCAGGGACCGACGCCTCCGCCGAAGGAGCCGTCCCGAGATCGGGTAGAGCACGAACCGCAGGCCGCCCAGCCTGCACCGGACCAGGCCACCACCCCGCTGCCCGCCGACGCATCGGCCACGCCTGGTCAGCAGCCCACCGCCGAACTGCCGGCCGCAGCACCGGTCCAGGATCAGCCGGCGGCGACCGCAGCACCCGCCCCCGACCAGCCGGGCACTTCCGCCGGGCCCGGTCAGCAGCCCGCGCGGGACCAGCCGGCGGCGACGGCGGCAGAAGCACCGGCGCCACCCCCAGCAGCGGCACCGATCCCTTCGGCTGCAGCACCCACCAGCCCTGGCCGCATGAGGCGTTTCGCCGGGCACCGCGCCACCCAGCTGGTGGCCGTGGGCCTGCTGGGTCTCGTCCTCGGCGGCGGCATCGTGGGAGCGATCGCGGCTGACCGCTTCGACCACGACCGTCCTGGCCACGTCCGGATGTACGACCGCGGCGACCGCGGGCCCGACCGCGGTGACCGGGGCGACCGCTTCGAGCAGCGCGGCCCGTTCAGCGACCGCGGCGACCGGTTCGAGCGGTAACTCCGACCGAGCGCACGACCTGCGTGCCCGAGTCCCCGACGACGCAGGTCGTGCGCTCCCCTACGCCAGGAACGCACGTCACCGCCGCATTAGTCCCCCTCGTTCGGCGCTGGCGTGCGTTCCGCCCTAAAACCTCACTGCGAAGCCTGTTGTGGTCCCAGCCGAATAGCCAGCAACTGCCGCCGCAGCACCTTCCCGGTCGCGTTGCGCGGCAGCTTCGGCACAACGACGACCTCGCGCGGCACCTTGTGCCGCGCCAACCGCGTCCGCACGAACTCGCGCAGCTCCCGCACGTCGATCCGCGCCCCCGTCACCGGCACCACAAACGCGCGCAACCGTTGCCCGTACTCCGGGTCCGGCACGCCGAGCACCGCCGCGTCGCGCACCCGGTAGTGCGTCATCAGCAGGTTCTCCACCTCGACCGGGTACACGTTCTCGCCGCCGGACACGATCATGTCGTCCTCGCGGCCGTCGAAGTACAGGCGGCCGCTCGGGTCGAAGTGGCCGAGGTCGCCGGTCGCGACGAGACCGTCGATCATCTCCTTCTGCGAACCGTCCGTGTAGAGGTCGACGGTCAGCGAGCCGCGCACGAAGATCCGGCCCGTCACGAACGAACGCGTGATCCGCGCGCCGTGTTCGTCGTAGATCCGCACGATGCAGTTGTGCGGCGGCATGCCGACGCTCGACGGCGCGGCTTCCAGGTCCGCAGGGGTGGCGACGGTGGCGACCGCGACCTCCGTCGAGCCGTACAGGTTGTAGAGCACCGGTCCCAGCACGGCCTGCGTGCGGTGCACCAGGTCCGTCGACAGCGTGGAACCCGAGCAGAACACGACGCGCAGGTGCGACAGGTCGTACATGTCGATCACCGTGCGGTCCAGCTCCATGATCCGCTGCAGCATCGTCGGCACCAGCACGACTGTGGTGCAGCGCTGGCCCTGCACCGACCACAGCGTCTTGCGCGGGTCGAAGCGGCGTTGCAGGACCGCGCGCGAGCCCAGCGACATGGCGAGCGTCAGGTGCGAGTAGCCGACCGAGTGGAAGATCGGCGCGGCGATGTACGTCGACTCGCCGGAGTGCATCGGGATGCGGTCGAGGAAGTCCGACGCCGTGAGCACCGACTTGATCTCGCGCGGTGTTCCCTTCGGGATCCCGGTGGTGCCGGACGTCAGCTGGATGACGACGCCCGGCTCGCGCGGCGGCTCCAGCTCACCACGCGGCGCTTTGGCCACCAGTTGGTCGAGTGTCGGCGTGCGACGGTCCAATCCGTCGCGCGACCACGCGAGCCACCGCGGGATGGACGGCGGCAGCTGGTGGAACAGCGGGGTGAACTCCTCGTCGTGAATCAGCAGCGACACGCGTTCACGTTGCAGGAGATCCAGCACGACCGGGGCGCCGAAACCGGTGTTCACGAGCAGCACGCGCACGCCGAGCTTCGCGCACGCCAGCAGCGACTCGACCATGCCGCGGTGGTTGCGGCACATCAACGCGACGATGTGGTTGTGCTGCACACCTAACGAGCGCAGGCCCTGCGCGATCGCGTTGGAACGTCTGTCGAGCTGGCGGTAGGTCATGGAACCGCGTTCGTCGACAACAGCGACGCCGTCCGGATTCAGCCGGACGGAACGGCGCAGCGCCGTGACGTTCGGCCCCCAGATCTTGACCTCTTTCAGAGCCTGCACGGACATCCTGAAGTTCGTGAGACTCACCATGCCCGCGGCGGACAAGACACGGAGTGAGTGCACCCGGCCCATGGCGTCGCGAAACACCTTGCGCAACCCTGGCATCAACAGCTCCTCGCGCTGCAAGTCCCCGAGGTATTCGGACGGTAACGGCCCGCTTGCCCCACGCCAAGACTTGTCCCATGCGGAATTCGCATGACAACCCGACAATTGAACCTGAAAACGTTTTCACGTTGCGTCCGGGGGTCTGACCGGTCAGACCAAAAAGCCCCGCAGCAGTGACGCGGTTCCGTCGAGGTGCTCCGCCATCGCGAGCCGCGCGCCGGCCGGGTCTCCGTCCAAAATGGAGGCGATGATGCGTTCGTGCTGGGCGTTGGAGTGCACGAGGTTCGGCTCGAGCAGCGGAATCGTGTCCAGCAGCTCGTTCACGCGCATCCTGGAGTCCGCCACGGCCGCGGTGAGCGACGCGGACCCGGTCGCCTCGGCGATCGCGAGGTGCAGCCGCGAGTCCTTGCGCCGGTACTCCCCCAGCGACGCGGTGGAAGCCTCTTCCAGGCGCGCCCGCAACCCGCGGCGTTCCGCAGGGCCCAGCGACCGACCCGCTGCGGCTTCCGCGGCGCCCGTTTCCAGGACCTTCCGCAACGTCAGCGCGTCGTGGATGTCGCCGAACTCCTTGCCGGGCGCGGACTTCGGGATTTCGTCGTTGACGAACGTGCCGCCGTAACGACCACGCCGGGACTCGACGTAGTTGTTCTCCTGCAACGATCTGATGGCCTCGCGCACGGTCACCCGGCTCACCCCGAGCCGGGTGGCGAGCTCCCGTTCGGACGGCAGCCGCTCACCCGGCGCGACGACGCCGAGCCGGATGGCCTGCATGAGCCGTTCGACGGTCTCTTCGAAGGCGTTGCCCGCCCGCACGGGACGGAACAACGCCTCCTCAGCGTGCTCCATTAGAGGGGCGTCACGTACGCGCCGGCGATGCCGCCGTCCACGAGGAAGTTCGACGCGGTCATGAACGACGAGTCGTCGGACGCCAGAAACGCGACCGCTGCGGCGATTTCCTCAGGTTCCGCGAACCGGCCGAGCGGGACGTGCACGAGCCGACGGGCGGCCCGCTCCGGGTCCTTCGCGAACAGTTCCTGCAGCAACGGCGTGTTGACCGGTCCAGGGGACAGTGCGTTGACGCGGATGCCCTCGCGCGCGAACTGCACACCGAGCTCACGCGACATCGCGAGCACGCCGCCCTTGGACGCCGTGTAGGAGATCTGCGACGTCGCCGCACCCATCGTCGCCACGAACGACGCCGTGTTGATGATGGAACCCTTGCCGTTGGCCTGCATGTGCGGGATGGCGTACTTGCAACACAAATAGACCGACGTGAGGTTCACCTTCTGCACGCGGTCCCACGCCTCGATGCCCGTCGTGAGGATCGAGTCGTCGTCGGGCGGCGAGATACCGGCGTTGTTGAACGCGATGTCCAGCTTGCCGTAAGTGTCCACAGTGGTCTGGAAGAGAGCCTTGACCTGTTCCTCGTCGGTCACGTCGACCTGGACGAACAGCCCTCCGACCTCGTCCGCGGCGGCCTTGCCGGACGCGGGGTCGAGATCCGCGACGACGACCTTCGCGCCCTCGCTCGCAAACCTGCGCACGGTCGCGAGTCCGATGCCGCTCGCGCCACCCGTCACGACGGCCACGCGGCCCTCGAGTCGCTGCACCATCTTGTTGTTCTCCTCAGGTTTGCCCGGAAATCAGGTAGCGATGAAGACGTTCTTGACTTCGGTGAAGGCGTCCAATGCGTCCGGACCGAGCTCACGACCGAGACCGGACTGCTTGACGCCGCCGAAAGGTGTCCAGTAGCGGACAGAAGAATGCGAGTTGACAGACAGATTTCCGGCTTCCACCGCACGCGACACCCGAATCGCGCGGCCGACGTCCTGCGTCCAGATCGAACCGGACAGCCCGTATTCCGAGTCGTTCGCGATCCGGATCGCGTCCGCCTCGTCGTTGAACGGCAGCACGACGACGACCGGCCCGAAAATCTCCTCAGTCACCGTGCGATCGTCCAGCGCAGGCGTGAGCACCGTCGGCGGGAACCAGAATCCCGGTCCGTCGGGAGCGCTCCCCCGGAACGCCACCGGGGCGTCGTCTGGGACGTAAGACGCGACCTTGCTGAGGTGCGCCGCGGTGATGAGCGGCCCCATCTCGGTCGCCTCGTCGCCGGGCTCGCCGACCTTCAGCCCCTTGACCGCGGGCTCCAGCAGCTCCATGAACCGGTCGTAGACGCTCGCCTGCACGAGGATCCGCGACCGCGCGCAGCAGTCCTGCCCGGCGTTGTCGAACACCCCGTACGGCGCCGTCGCGGCCGCCTGCTCCAGGTCGGAGTCCGCGAAGACGATGTTCGCCGACTTCCCGCCGAGCTCCAGCGTCACCCGCTTCACCTGGTCCGCGCATCCGGCCATGATCTGCTTGCCGACCTCGGTCGACCCGGTGAAGACGACCTTGCGCACCAACGGATGCGTGACGAACCGGTTGCCCACGACGCTGCCCTTGCCCGGCAGCACCTGGAACACGCCCTCCGGAATGCCCGCCTCCAGCGCGAGCTCGCCGAGCCGGATCGCCGTCAACGGCGTCACTTCGGCCGGCTTCAGCACCACCGTGTTGCCCGCGGCCAAGGCAGGAGCGAAACCCCAGCCCGCGATCGGCATCGGGAAGTTCCACGGCACGATCACGCCGACCACGCCGAGCGGTTCGTGGAACGTGACGTCGAGCCCGCCTGCGACCGGGATCTGCTTGCCGAACAACCGTTCCGGCGCGGCCGAGTAGTACTGCAGCACGTCGCGGACGTTGCCGGCCTCCCACCGCGCGTTGCCGATGGTGTGCCCGGAGTTCTCGACCTCGAGCTGCGCCAGTTCCTCGTTGTGCGCGTCGACGATCTCCGCGAACCGGCGCAGCAGCCGGGCCCGGTCGCCGGGAGCGACGTTCCGCCAGCTCTCGAACGCCTTCTGCGCGCGAACGATCGCCGCGTCCGTCTCTTCGAGAGAGGTGTGCGGTACGGACCGCACGACCTTCTCGGTAGCGGGGTTGATGACGTCAAAGGTCACGCTTTTCTCCTTGCAACGTCGACAAGCGCTTCGAACAACCGCAAGTCTTCGATGTCCTGCTCGGGGTGCGACTGCACGCCGACGACGAACCGGGAACCTTCCAGCTCAACCGCTTCCACCGTGCCGTCGGGCGCAGAAGCGGTGACTCGCAGCCCGTCGGCGATCCGGTCCAGCGACTGGTGGTGATGACACTGCACGTTGGTGTGGTCGCCCAGGATCGCGTGCAGCTGCGTACCGGGCACGACCGTGATGTCGGTGTGCCCGAACACGCCGGGAGCCTCGTTGTGGCCCTCGATGTGCTGGTGCAGCGTGCCGCCCAGCGCCACGTTCAGCACCTGCATGCCCCGGCACACACCGAGCACCGGCAGGTCGAGCTTCAGCGCGGCCTCGACCAGAGCGAACTCGGCGTTGTCGCGGTCGGTCTGCGGCGTGCCGGTCCGGGGATGCGGGTCGGCGCCGTAGGTGGCGGGGTCGATGTCCGCGCCGCCCGCGATCACCAGTCCGTCCAGGAACCCGATGGTCTCGGCCGTCCAGGTGCCGACCGGCGGCAGCATGACGGGGTTACCGCCCGCCTGCACCACGCAGTCGAGGTAGCCGCGGTACAGCACCGCGGCCTCCACGTCCCAGAGCCCGAACCTCGTGCGTTCCAGGTAGGTGCTGATGCCGATGAGTGGCTTAGAGGCGCTCAAAGCCGCGTACCTTCTCCCAATCCGTGATCGCCGCCTCGAACGCGTCCAGCTCGACCTTGGCCGCGTTCAGGTAGTGGTCGATGACGTCCTTGCCGAACGCCTCCCGCGCGATGTCGCTGGCGGCCAGCAGGTCCGCCGACTCGCGCAACGTCGTCGGCACGGTCGGCCGGTCCGACGCGTAGGCGTTGCCGGTGAACTCGTCTTCCAGCGCCAGCTTGTGCTCGACCCCGTGCAGGCCGGCCGCGATCAACGCCGCCACCGCCAGGTACGGGTTCACGTCACCACCGGGTACCCGGTTTTCGAACCTGAGCGACTGCCCGTGGCCGACGACCCGCAGCGCGCACGTGCGGTTGTCGCGGCCCCACGCGACGGCGGTCGGCGCGAACGAACCCTTCACGAAGCGCTTGTAGGAGTTGATGTTCGGCGCGAGGAAGTAGGTGAGCTCGCGCAGCGCGGCCAGCTGCCCGGCGAGGAAGTGCTTCATCAGCTCCGACATGCCGTGGCCCTCGGCGAACACGGGCTCGCCGTCCTTGGACCGCAACGACAGGTGGATGTGGCAGGAGTTGCCCTCGCGTTCGTTGTACTTCGCCATGAACGTGAGCGACTTGCCCTGCTGCGAAGCGATCTCCTTGGAGCCGTTCTTGTAGATGGCGTGCTGGTCGCACGTCCGCAGCGCCGTCGTGTACCGGAACGCGATCTCGTGCTGGCCGGGGTTGCACTCCCCCTTGGCCGACTCGACGACCATGCCCGCGCCCGTCATGCCGTTGCGAATGGCGCGCAGCAACGGCTCGACGCGCGCGGTGCCCAGCAACGAGTAGTCGACGTTGTACTGGTTCGACGGCGTGAGGTTGCGGTAGCCCGAGTTCCAGGCCTGCTCGTAGGTGTCGTCGAAGACGATGAACTCGAGCTCGGTGCCGACGTAGCACTCCAGTCCGAGCGCGGCCAGCCGGTCGAGCTGCTTGCGCAGGATCTGCCGCGGCGACGCCACGACCGGGTCGCCGTTCTCCCAGACGAGGTCGCACATGACCAGCGCGGTGCCCTCCTGCCAGGGCACGCGGCGCAGCGTGGAGATGTCCGGCTTCATCACGAAGTCGCCGTACCCGCGGTCCCAGCTGGACATCTCGAAGCCGCTGACCGGGTTCATCTCGACGTCGACGGCGAGCAGGTAGTTGCAGCCCTCCGCGGCGTGCCCGAGCACCTCGTCGAGGAAGTACTGGGCCGCGCACCGCTTGCCCTGCAGGCGGCCCTGCATGTCCACGATCGCGACCAGGACGGTGTCGATCTCACCGGTGTCCACGGCCTCGCGCAACTCCTCGACGGTCAGCATCCCGACGGTCCTCCAAAGGTATGTCTGCGAGCCATTGGCCGCACCATCTTGACACCACCGGGTGATGAGCGCCACCCTCAGCCACCGGTTTAAAGGACCAATGGGAGTCCATATGGCCAAGCACGTCGAGTACGAGAAGGTGGGCGACGAGTACCTGGAGCACCGGCAGCTGAAACGGGGTGCGGCGGGCTGGGTCCTGCTGGCCGGGCTGGGTGTCTCCTACGTGATCTCCGGCGACTTCGCCGGATGGAACTTCGGCCTCGCCCAAGGCGGCTGGGGCGGGTTGCTGATCGCCACGATCCTGATGGCGACGATGTACACGTGCATGGTGTTCGGTCTCGCCGAACTGGCCTCGGCGCTGCCCGTCGCGGGCGCCGGCTACGGCTTCGCGAGGCGCGCGCTCGGCCCGTTGGGCGGGTACGTCACAGGTATCGCGATCCTGATCGAGTACGCCATCGCACCAGCGGCGATCTCGGTGTTCATCGGCGACTACATCAAGGCTCTGGGCCTGCTCGACGCCACGTGGCCGGTGTACCTGGCGTGCTACGTGATCTTCGTGGGCATCCACCTGTGGGGTGTCGGCGAGGCGCTGCGGCTGATGTTCGTGATCACCGGCATCGCGGTGGTGGCGCTGGTCGCGTTCGTGGCGGGCATGATCCCGAAGTTCGACTCCGCCAAGCTGTTCGACATCGGTGACGGCTCGTTCCTGCCGATGGGCGTCACCGGTGCGTGGGGCGCGATCGTCTTCGCGATCTGGTTCTTCCTCGCGGTCGAGGGCGTGCCGCTGGCCGCGGAGGAAGCCAGGGATCCCAAGCGCGACATGCCGCGCGGCATCATCGGCGCGATGGTGGCCCTGCTGGTGTTCGCGGCGGCGATCTTGTTGGTCGCACCCGGCGGTGCGGGCTCGAAGGTGCTGGAGGCGTCCGGAAACCCGTTGCCAGAGGCCGTGCGCGCGGCTTACGGCGGCGACAACTTCCTGGCGCAGCTGGTGAACTACGTCGGCCTGGCCGGACTGGTCGCGTCGTTCTTCTCCATCATCTACGCCTACTCGCGGCAGCTGTTCGCGTTGTCCCGCGCGGGATACCTGCCGCGCTGGCTGTCGAAGACCGGCAAGCGCAAGACGCCTTACCTCGCGCTGATCGTGCCGGGCACCGTCGGTTTCGCGCTGGCCACGATCATGAAGACGGTCGACCCGGTGACGGGCGGCGCGCGGCTCATCAACATCGCCGTGTTCGGTGCGGCTCTCTCGTACGTGCTGATGATGGTGTCGCACATCGTCTTGCGTAAGACAGCGCCGGACCTGCCACGCCCGTACCGCACTCCTGGCGGTGTGGTGACCACGAGCGTGGCGCTCGTGCTGGCCGTTGCTGCTGTGATCGCAACGTTCTTCGTGGACGAGATCGCGGCGGCGGTGACAGCGGGCATCGTCGTGATCGCGGTGGCCTACTACTGGTTCTACAGCCGCCACCACCTGGTCGCGAACGCTCCCGAAGAAGAGTTCGCGGCCATCGCGAAGGCCGAGGCCGAACTCGAGTGAGCAAGCGTGCGTTGATCCTCGGCGGCACGGGCCTCATCGGCCGTGCCGCCGCTCGGCGTCTGCGGGCACACGGCTGGACCGTCGACGCGCCCGGCCGTGAGGTGGACCGCGAGGACCCAGCGGCGATCGCCCGCGCTCTGGGCGACGGCGCCGACCTGCTCGTCGACTGCCTCTGCTACACCGCAGAGCACGCCAGAACACTGCTGCCGCTGGCCCGTGCCGCGACCTCCACGGTGATGATCTCGGCCAAGGCCGTGTACGTGGACGACCAGGGCAGGCACGTCAACTCCCCCGAACCACCGCGGTTCCCCGGTCCCGTGACCGAGGACCAGCCGACGATGGCTCCGGGCAGTGGTGACTTCCAGACCCGCGAGGGCTACGGCGCCAACAAAGTCGCGGCCGAGCGGACGTTGCTCGACAGCGGCCTGCCCATCACCGTGCTGCGACCGTCCAAAGTGCACGGAGTGGGCAACAAGCGCCCGCTGGAGCGGTACTTCGTCGAACGGGTCCTCGCACGCCACCCGTGGTGGTGCTGGCCAGCCGTGGCGAGGGCGCCGACCACCCGTCCGCAGCGGCCAACATCGCCGCGCTGATCGAGACCGTCGCCGCCCGCCCCGGACGCCGGATCCTCAACGCCGCCGACCCGGACGCGCCGAACGGCCTGGAGATCTCCCGGATCATCGCGCACCACTTCGGCCACCACTGGCGCGAGATCCTGCTCGACCACGACCAGTCCGGCCGTCACCCGTGGCATCGCGTGCCGCCGTTGGTCCTCGACACCACCGCGGCTTCGGCACTCGGCTACCGGCCGGCGGGCGACTACGCCACCACGGTCGCAGAGACGCTGGACTGGCTCAGCGGCGATTCACACTCGAGCGGGCCATGGCAGGATCGGTCGGGTGAGTGACATTCAACGTGTGGGAGTCGTCGGTTCCGGCCTCATGGGCTCCGGAATCGCCGAGGTGAGCGCCCGCGCCGGCCTCGACGTCATCGTCGCCGAGGTCAACGCGAGCGCGGCCGAGGCAGCGCAGGGGCGGATCGCCTCCTCGCTCGCCAGGGGCGTCAAGGCCGGCAAGCTCAGTGAGGCGGACCGCGACGCGGCCATCGCGCGCATCCGGTTCACGACCGACATCGGCGAGTTCGCCGACCGGCAGTTCGTGGTCGAGGCGGTCGCCGAGAACGAGCAGATCAAGACCGACGTCTTCACCGCGCTCGACAAGGTCGTGAAGGACGAGGACGCCATCTTCGCGTCCAACACGTCGTCCATCCCGATCATGAAGCTGGGCATGGCCACCGGCCGCCCCGAGCAGGTCATCGGCGTGCACTTCTTCAACCCGGTGCCCGTGCTGAAGCTGGTCGAGATCGTGCCGTCGCTGCTGACCGGCGCCACCACCCAGGTCCGCGCGGAAGCCTTCGTGCGCGCGACGCTGGGCAAGGAGGTCATCCGCTCGCAGGACCGCGCCGGCTTCGTGGTCAACGCGCTGCTGATCCCGTACCTGCTCTCGTCCATCCGCATGCTGGAGTCCGGCTTCGCCTCCGCCGACGACATCGACAACGGCATGGTGCTCGGCTGCGCCCACCCGATGGGCCCGCTGCGCCTCACCGACCTGATCGGCCTCGACACCACGAAGGCCATCGCCGAGTCGATGTACGAGGAGTTCAAGGAGCCGCTGTACTCGCCGCCGCCGCTGCTGCTGCGCATGGTGGACGCGGGCCTGCTGGGCAAGAAGTCGGGCCGCGGCTTCCACAACTACGCGAAGTAGACGCGCCAGGGCCCGCTCACCCGAGCGGGCCCGCCGCTCGCCTGACTTCCTCCGCGATCGCGGGAATGTCCAGCGGTCCGGTGGTGTCGACCGCCACCAGAGGCCCGACGTCCAGCGGATGCACCGGCTCGCCCCACAGCTCGGCCTCGTCGCGCTCCAGATCCAGATGGCCCGCAGGGCGGCCGGCCGCCCTGGCCAGGTAGCGCGACCGGGCCACCTCGACCGGCACGACGCAACGCAACTCCACCACCGGCCCCGGCAACGCCATCACCAACGGCCGGGTGTAGTCGAACCACGTGCTGTCCACCACCGCCCCCGGACAGCGCCGCGCGATCCGCAGCACCGCGGCGACCGCCGCCCGCCCCAGCCGCCGCGACTCGCTCACCGTGGCAGGCCGGCCGAGCTCGTCGGCGAGGACCTCTTTGACCTCGTCCTTGGCCAGCACCGGCAACCCGAGCCACGGGCCGAGCGCGGTCGCCAACGTGGTCTTGCCCGACCCCGGCCACCCTCCCACCAATACGAACACGCTCCTGGCTACCCCGAAGCGGGCCTTCTGCTCGTATCGATCATCTGCGAGCTTCCTGTTCTTCGTGCTGACCCGGTCAGCTGGTGCCTAACGATTGAGGCAACACCAAGATCCGCGAGCACAAGATCCGTGATGCTGGTCAGGTGCTGGCAGACATCGCAAGCAACATCGTCGCGAACATCGTGTTCTGGATCGGGCTGGGCGTCGCCGCGGCTGCGGTCGTCCGGTTGGGACAACGCCGGTTCCGCAGGTTCTTCGGGCTGGACACGAACCAGCAACTGGTCGTGTGCCTGTCGAACGTGTGGAACAGCTCGGCCAGCACACGGCCACGCGGCTACTCGGTCACCCTGCACGAGCTGCGCGCCTCCGAGGCCGTGAACCGCCTGTTCGGCTCCGCGTCGTTCCGCCTCCCGGACGTCGTCCGCGGCCTCGTCGACGCGATCTACCTGAGCCGCCACAGCTACGTCTTCCACACCAAGGTCAGCCCGGCGACGACTGACGACCCGAAGCAGTTCGCCGAGCTGAGCAGCAACCTCGTCGTGGTCGGCGGTGCAAGGCGCAACAGCATCCGCAGGCTCCACCTGGACGAGAACCTGGTGCGCCTGCGCCTGTCGAACGAACTGCCGGACGCCGGCCCGCACCAGCAGCCGTTCGTCGAGGTGCTGGGCGGGGCGGACGTCGGCAGGAAAATCACGTCCGAGACCTTGGAGCTCGCGGTGGTGGAACGGGTGCACGACACCGCGCGCGGCACGACGGTGGTCTTCTGCCTGGGCCGACGGGGTGACACGACGTGGGCGGCCACCGAGTTCCTGGTCCGCAACTGGCGGAGCCTGGAACGGGAGTTCGGTGACCGTCCGTTCGCGCTCTGTCTGGGCTTCCGCGACGGGGACTACAGCTACGACTACCACCCGCCGCGCAGGCTGCACGTGCTGACCGCCTAAACGGCGGCCAGCCGGTTCATCGAGTGCTGGATCAGCCCGACCAGCACGGTCTTCGACGACTCCCGGTCCCGCGCGTCGCACAGCACCACCGGAATCGCGTCGTCGAGGTCCAACGCGTGCCGGACCTCGTCCACCGTGTAGAGCTGCGACCCGTCGAAGCAGTTCACGGCGACGACGAACGGAATCCCGCGGTGCTCGAAGAAGTCGATCGAGGGGAACGACGAGTCGAGCCGCCGCGTGTCCACCAGAACCACGGCGCCGATCGCACCGGTCGCCAGCTCGTCCCACATGAACCAGAACCGGTTCTGTCCCGGCGTCCCGAACAGGTACAGCACCACCTTGGTGTTGATGGTGATGCGCCCGAAGTCCAGGGCGACGGTCGTGGTGTCCTTGCCCTCGATGCCGGCGAGGTCGTCGACGTGCACACCGGCCTCGGTGAGCAGTTCCTCGGTCTGCAACGGCGGGATCTCGGACACCGACGCGACCATGGTGGTCTTGCCGGTGCCGAACCCGCCCGCGATGACGATCTTGACCGCGGTCGGCACGGTCAGCTGGTCGTCAGATCCCACGAACACCATCCAGTACGGCCTGCAGGAGATCCCGGTCGGGAATCTGGGGGGAGGAGTTCTGCACGAGCACGTCACCGCGCTCGATGAGGTCCGACAGCAGGACCTTCACCACCACGAGCGGCACGTCGAGGTAGGCAGCCACCTCGGCGACGGACAACGGGCGTGCGCACAGGGCCATGATCTCGCGATGCTCGACCGTCAGCGACGTCTGGTCGGACGCAAACGAGGAGGCGCGGACCTGCGTCACGAGATGTAGATCAGGCGCGTTCGGCCGGGTGCGGCCGCGCACCATGGCGTACGGCCGCACGAGCGGCCCCGCGGCCTCGTCGTACCACCAGTCCTCCCGCGCAGTCATCAGCGCGACTCTCGTGCTGTGGGCACGGTCGCCTGTTCTGCGCGCGGGGCCGACGAGAGGTACGTGCCCACTCGCTTGACCAGCATGTTCATCTCGTACGCGATCATGCCCATGTCGGCGTCTTCTTCACCGAGGACGGCGAGGCACGCGCCGTGGCCGGCCGCCGTCACGAACAGGTAGGCGTGCTCCATCTCGACGATGGTCTGCCGCACCGCGCCGCCACCGAAGTGCCGGCCCGTGCCGCGGGCGAGCGACTGGAACGCCGACGCCATCGCCGACAGGTGCTCCGAGTCGTCGCGGGACAGCCCGGCCGAGCGGCCGAGCAGGAGTCCGTCCGCCGACAGCACGACCGCGTGACGGGCGCCGACCACGCGCTGGATGAGGTCCTCCAGCAACCAGTTCAGTTCGCCGTGCTGGCTGGTGTTGTCCTTCATGACGAGGGGGCTCCTTCTGATCTCCAGTCGTCGGTCAGCCGCGCGTCACGGGTGCCGCGCTGGAACGCGGCGAGCCCGTCTCGGGTCCGCTCGGCCGACCTTTCGCCGGTCACCGGCTCGGCGTGCGGCACTTCCTCGGACGACTGCATGAGCTGCGGCGCGAGGTTCTGCCGCTTCTTCCTGCGGGGAAGGGGTGCCTTCCCGTCGGCCGGAGGAGGTGCCTGGATCTTCGGTTCGTCCACCGATGCGTCTGTTGCGGGAACGTCCGGGACCGCTGTCGAGTTCAGTCCCGCGGCGAGTCTCGCGTTCAGGGCCGCCTGCACCTCGGGCGCGAGCGTCGTGGGGAAGCTCGGGTGGTCCTCGGTGACGTGGCCGTGGTGCTGGTCGTGGAACGACCGCACCGGCATCTGCGTGGTCTCGGTGATGTCGCCCGCGGCGCTGTGCGGGGCGACGATGTTCGGTGGCAGCACGCACAACGCGACGGTGCCGCCGTAGGGCGAGTCGCGCAGCTCCACCTTGATGCCCCGCCGCGCGGCGAGTCGAGCGACGACGAACAGCCCCAGCCGGGACTCACCCCGGAACGCCATCGTCTCGAAGTCCGGCGGGTTGGAGAGCTTCGCGTTGGCCTGCAGGCGTTCCTCCTGCGTCATGCCGAGCCCGTGGTCCTCGATCTCGATCACGATCCCGTGCGGCACGGCGCTGGAGTGGACGACCACCTCGGAACGCGGCGACGAGAACGCCGTCGCGTTGTCGACGAGCTCCGCGAGCAGGTGGATGGTGTCGGCGACAGCCACACCCACCAACGCGCGGTCTGGCACCGGGTTGACCCTGACCCGGACGTACTGTTCGGTCTCGGCGACCGCGGAACGGATGACGTCGCTCAGTCGCACCGGCTTGCGCCACTGTCTGCCCGGCTGCTCCCCGGCGAGGATGATCAGGTTCTCCGCGTTGCGGCGGGCCCGCGTCGCCAGGTGGTCGAGCTGGAAGAGCGAGTCGAGCCGCTCGGGGTGCTCCTCTTCGCGTTCCAGCTTGTCGAGGATCTTGAGCTGCCGGTGCACGAGGCCCTGGTTGCGGTGCGCGATGTCGAGGAAGACCCGGTTCACACCCTCACGGGCCTGTGTCTCCTTCACCGCCGCCGCGACGGCCGTGTACTGGGCGGTGTTGAACGCGTCGGCGACCTGGCCGATCTCGTCGTTGCCGTAGTCCAGCGGCGGCATGTCGCGGTGCACGTCCACCTGCTCGCCGCCGCGCAGCCGCGCCACGATGTGCGGCAGCCGTTCCTGTGCGAGCCGCAGCGTGTCCTCCCGCAGCGACGCCAGACGGGTGACCAGCGCCCGCGACACGAGCCGGTTCGAGATGCGCAACGCCAGCACGATGCCGACGACGACCGCGAGCAACGCGATCAGGCTGCCGATCAGCACGGCGGTGAGCCGGCTGGTGGCCTTGGCCAGGCCGAGGTTCGCACCGTCCTGCGCCTGCTGTGCCGCGATCTGCACGAGCTTCTCGTGCACCGGACCGGCCGCCGCACGCCACTGCTGCTCGGTGACGGCGGTGTCGCCGTTGATGATCCGGCTCTCGAGGTCGAGCAACGTCCGGTACTCGCCAGTGGTGCGCAGCGCGTCGTACTGTGCGCGCGGCTGCTCCAACGCGAACGGGATGGTGGAGTCGACGGCCGAGTGGTAGGCGCCGACGAGCCGGACGAGCTCGACGCGCTCCGCCGGGGTGAACTTGCCGTTGAGCAGTCCTCGCGAACCGATCGTGGCGCCGCGGGACATCCAGTCGGCCGCCTGGAAGATCGTCACGGCCTGGACGCCTGCCTGACCGGCCTCCGCGTCCGGCACGAGGCGCGCCTGGCGGCCCAGCAGCGAGACGCCCGCGTCCACGAGGCTGTTGTAGTAGTCGTAGATCGCCTGCGGGTTCGCGCTGCCGGCCTCCACCTGCGCGCGCTGCTGCGGGAGCTCCCCGAGCACGGTTTCGAGGGATTTGATCCGGTCGACGATGTCCTGCGGCGAACTGCCCGACACCTCCGCGAGCGCGTCCTTCATCTTCCGCAGCGCCTCGTCGGTCCGGCCGTGCTGCGCCTTCAACGCCGCCGCGTCCACGCCCGGCGCCTTGCTCAGCAGCACGAGGCTGAGCTGGCGTTCCTGCTGCAGCCCCGTGAAGGCTTCCGCTGACGGAATCGCCACTGCGCGCATGTTCAACGCGATCGACCGCATGTAGAAACCGTCAAAAACGGTGTAAGAGGAGAAAACGGCCCACATGACCAGCAGGACGACGCTGGGGACGACGACCACTCCGGCCAGTCGCGACCGAATCGTCCGGTAGTTGGTCGGTGTGTACCCGCTCTTCTCGTTCACAGCGCTCTCACGGTCTCCTGTGTCCCACGGCTAGCGCTGCGGGGAACCCGAGTCACTCCTTCGGCTGCAATACGGTAACAACTGGAGATCATCGTTACCCAATGACAGCGATCACATGCAGTACGCCGTGGAGGCTACCCAGTCGAGTGAGCGGCGCAACACCCGGTACGGGGGTTCTCACAACGCAAGAACCCCCGTACGGGCTAGTTCTCGTGCACGTTCTACGGACGCTCTACCGCGACGACGTTGTAGGTGGTCTCCGGCGTCGGCGGAGTGGTGAACCGGGCATTCGGCAGGTAGAGGCGCTTGCCGAACGCCGCAACCGTCGTGGGAACGTCGAACCGCGCATCCGTGCGTTCCGCGGCGAGCGTGGCGCCATCGCGACTGAGCGTGTAGCGCGCGACTTTGTTCAGCCTGTTTTGCACCACGTACAACTGCCGTCCCTCACGCAACAGGCCGTCACCATTCGTGAGTGTTTGACCGTGCAAATTGATGTTGACGGATTGCCCGGTACGACGGTCAATACGAAACAGCTTGCCGGTGTTGCTCTGCACGACGATCAAGCCGCCGTCGAGCCCCGTGACGATGCCGTTGAGGTTCGTCTGGCCGGGCGTCACGACCAGATCACCGGTCAACTGCAGGGTGCGGTGCGGCTTCAGGTTCAGCGGCACCTCGTAGAGCACCGCTTTGCGGGAGTCGGTGAACCACGCCGACTTCTCGGTCAACACCACGTCGTTGACGAACGTGTCCGCGGTAGCGAACTGGAACTTCGCCAGCAACGCTCCGGTGCGGGTGTCATAGACGCGTGCGTCGCCACCAACACCACCGGCGACCCACAGCCGCTTGTGCGCGTCGACCTTCATGCCGAGCGACGGCGTGCCCGGCCCCTTGGCGAGCACCTTGCCCTTGCCGGTGCGCAGGTCCGCCGCGTAGATCGAGCCGTCTGCCCGCGACCCGAAGTAGGCCGTCACGCCACTGATCGCGATGCCTTCGGGCTGCCACCCGTTGGGCAGGGAGAACTCCGTCGGGAACTGCTTGGACGCGTCTGCGGTGGCCGCTGGAGCAGCGACGAGCGTGACGCCCAGAACTGCCGCCAGCAGGACACCGAATCTGCGGTACATGCCGCCTCCTATCGGATTGGGTTGCACCTTTGATCCTTGTGCCTGCGGCGAGCGAACAGGAGTTTTCTCAGGAACCCGACATCAACCCTGCTGGGCGAGTCGTGGCGAGTGGCGTGGCTCGGAACGTTGCCGAGCGAATTCGCGGTCAGACGGGTGCATCGTGGTGCCGCGAGGCGCCCTGCTGAGCGTGAATTCACCGCCAACGTTCCGAGCCACGTCACTACGGTGGAGATGGTGATCATCAGAACAGGCAGGCTGGTCGTCGCGTTGTCCGCGGCACTCGCCGCCTTCACCTCTCTGACCTGGGCACCGCCGGCATCGGCCGCAACCGCGTTGACCGTCCTGCCGAACGCTTCCAGGGACTTCAAGCTCAAGATCGACCCCACGGCCGACTGGAGGGCCTACGGCGCGGCCATCCGGGGAGCTGAGGCGTCCGGCGCGGTCACCCGAGTCACGCCGTTGCAGGTGGCGCAGTCCGCACAGCACGTCGGGAGGGCGGCCCTGTGCCACGACACGGGACTGAACGGGGCCTACAGGTACGACGGTTTCTGCTGGGACCAGGGGGACGACAACACCAGCGCCTACTCCGCCGGTGGGGGCTGGCATCCGCAGGGGTTCACGGCCTCCCACGACTACGACGGCACGTCCTACCACGGCCACAACCTCTACCTGGCGTCCTGGTTCTACGGCACCGAGGCGAGTGGCATCAACAAGTTCGCCCGCATCACCATCGCCGAGTCCACCGGTGACCGCGTCACCTACGGCCACGTCATGCTCGTCCAGCCCACCGGCAACGACACGTCCGGGAACTTCACGAACCTCACCGACATCCACGCCGACGGCATGGTCTGGTACGGCAACAAGCTGTTCGTGGCCAACGGCGGCGAGCTCCTCGTCTTCGACCTCCAGTACCTGTGGAAGATGAGCACCACCTCCCGTGAGGAGACCGGCATTCGAGCGGGCGCCTCCTCCGCGCGCTGGCACCAGTGGGCGCTGCCGCTGGTGGCCCGCTACCACACGGGAGAACGCTCGGACCCCCCGCGCGCCTGCAAGGGCGGCAGCGGGCCGATCTGCCTGGGTTCGCTGAGCCTCGACCGCAGCACCACCCCGCACGCGCTCGTCTCCGGCGAATACCGCTCCCACGCCGCACGGGGAGGAGGCCGTATCGCACGGTGGCCGTTGAGTGACGCCAACGACCTGCCCAAGGCGGACAACGGCGAGGCGGTCGGCACCACCTCCGCCAAGGCCGGGTACAGCACGCCGGTATGGCAGATGCAGGGCGTGGCGACCGACGGCGTCTGGTACTACATGGCCGGCGAATGCCCCGACACGTGGGTCCCCGACCCCATCGCCCGCGGCGCCTACTCGTGCATCCACCGCGCCCAGCCCGGCGACACGCCCTCCGTCCTCACCAAGGCCCCGAGCCTCACGCAGAACCTCTCCTACAGCCGCGCTTCCGGGCGCCTGTGGGGCATGAACGAGTGGACCGGGCACCGCGTGGTCTTCAGCATCGACCCGCCCTGATCCCCCGGCCCTGACTCACAGCTCGGCGGCGGCCTCGGCGATGAGCTCCAGCGACTCGCCGGGGTCGAGGGCGACCTGCTGCAGCCCGGCGAACCGCTGCGCGCACTGCTCGACCAACCCCGGCTCCTCGACGTACTCGCCCTTGATGAACGTCTCCAGGTACACCACGTCGTCGTGCTGGCGATGAGGGAAACCCAGCAACGTGAACGGCGACCCCATCGCGGGATACGCCCCCGCGCCACGCGGCACGACCTGCAGGCTCACCGTCGGGTGCTCACTGACCTCCATCAGGTGCAGCAGCTGGGCCTTCATCACCCGCGGCCCGCCGACCACCTGCCGCAGCACGGCTTCCGGGAACACCGCCTGCACGGTCAGCGGATCCTTGTCGCGCTTGCGGGCCGACCACGACTCCCTCACCCGCGCCAGCCCGGCGCCGCGCCGGGGATCATCCACCCGCGTCACCGCGGCCGTGTAGTCGGCCAGCTGGAACACGGTCGGCACGAGATCCGTCGTGAACGCGCGCAACGACGTCGCCTCGAACACCAGATGCCCGAAGTCCGCGGCGGGGTCGAACAGCTCCGCACGACGCTGCCCGGCCCGGAGCCGCTCTGCGTGCTGGGCCTGGAGCACGACCTCCTGCCACTCCAGCGCGGGCACCCCGTAGACGTATCCCAGCGCCATGATGTCCAACACGGCGGACGGCTGCACCGCGTTCTCCATCGTGGACAGCTTCGCACTGCTGAACCCCACTCGCATGCCCGCTTCGGTGAGGGTGAGACCCCTCTCATCGCGCCAGTTGGCCAGGCTCCGCCCAATGGCGCGCTCGAGCGACGTCGCCCGGAAATCTTTCGGCATGAACCAAAGCTTAAGACGAATTGCCGGGCGTTCTTGCGAGGACCCATGTGGACAAAATTTCAGACCCCCTGATCGGGTCTTCTGGCCCTCACCTGCGGTTTCAGGGCCGAGAAAGATGGTTCACACCTTATGCCGCGTGACATCATCTTCGCCAAGCGCACCGACAGAACGGCGCACAACGAGACACACGGGACACATAGACGTTTTGTTTTCAAGAGCGGGCGCGTTAGCGTAAAACGGCCTGTTCCGGGTGCAACCGGAACAGGCCGAGGGGTGACGCAACCGCTAGTTGAGTTCCACTGTTGAAGATCCCCATCGCATGGAATCCGTGCGGCATTCTGCATCGAGTGCACGGATGGCGGGTTCGCCCGCGTGCTCGGTGGCCGCACTTGCCTGCGCGCTGCCGAGCACTCCAGCGGCCATGAAGGCCGCTCCTAGTACAGCGCTTCGAAGCGCCGTCTTATTGATCATCGCGCGACTATGGCAGAGCAGCCCAGTGACCCCCGTCACCGGGGTAGCCCAGCGTGCACGCCTCCTGTCAGAGCAACACGTTCGCCCGAACTTCTCAACCCGATCGTTGCGCGTCCAGGACGCCACGCCGACGGAGACACACATGAGGTAGACGAACCGCCAAATGGGTGAAAGTTACTCCACCAGGCCGTTCTCGAACCATGTTGCCGTGTGCTCCACCCGCGACGAGGGCAGGGACGGACCGCTCAACGCCACCAGTTCGTCGAGCTGGGCGGCCACCGAACGGGCCCGGTCGTCGCCGATGTCCCGGTAAGCGCGGTAGGCCTCCTCGAAGTGCTCGATCGCGAGGTCGTGATCGCCGGCCTTCCAGATCAGCTGGGCGAGCAGGTCGTGCGACCGGGCCTCCACCTCGCGGTCGTGGCCCTTGCTGAGCTCCAACGCCTCGGACGCGTAGCTCAGCGCGCGGTCTGCGTCGTCGTGGTCCCGTGCGATCACCGCGAGCACCAGCCGTGCATCGGCCTGCCCCGGCTGGAAGTGCGCTTGCACGTAACGCGGGATCGCCTCATGACAGTTCGTCCGCGCGGAGAAGTCGTCCCCGCTTTCGCGGGCCAGCCACGCGAGAGCGACCAACACGTCCGCCTCTCCCTTGTAGTCGCCGATGCTCTGGCGGAGGAGGCGGGCCTGCACGAGGTGGACGGCCGCGTCGGCGAGCCTGCCGCCCTGGTGGCAGGCGACACCCATGCGGAACAGGATTCCTGATCGGGTGTCGTCGAACCCTTCCGCGAGGTCGAGCGCTTCGTGCAGCAGCTCAAGCACTCTCGGCACGTTGTGGGCCCCACGCAGGCAGTCGGCCTTGTTGCGCAGGAGCACGGCCAGCGCCTCAGGGTCGGCCTGGGCGCCCAGGAGCCGCTGTGCCTGGTCGAGCACGCGTTCGGCGGCCGCGTAGTCGTGCAGCTTGATGTGGAAGTGACCGAGGTTGGAGAGGGTGTCGGCCTCGGGCAGGACTTCACCGTTGCTTCGCGCGGCTTCGGCGGCGGCCGTCATCATCGCCACGACCTCGTCGTAGTGGCCGTATCGGCTGAACAGCTCACCCGCGCCGTTCGCGATGCGCCAGACGTAACCCGGCTGCGGCGAAGCGCGCAGCACGCCGACGATGCTCGCCTTCTCCTTGGCGATCCACCTGGCGACCTCGTCCTCGTCGGCGAACTCGCCAGGACGCACCCCGTCGGGCAGCGGCAACATCGGTACTGCGTAGCGGTAGCCGTACACCATGCGATCCGCGTTGTTGATCGTGTGGAGGAACCACCCCAGCAGCCGCGTCATCGCCGCGTCCTGCTCCGCCTGCGACTCGTCGTGCGCGACGCGGTCTGCCGCGTACTCGCGCAGAAGATCGTGCATCCGGTAGCGGTGACCGTCCACTGTGTCCACCAGCCGCTTCCACACCAACGAGTCGGCGAGCACGCGAGCCTCCTCCACCGGCAGCCCCGCGAGCGCCGCGACCACAGGCAACGGGATCTCGTGCGAAGGATGCAGTCCGAACAACCGGAAGAGGTGTGCCTGCTCGGGTGTCAGCGCCAGGTAGGACCGTTCGAACTGCGCACGAATGCCGTTGTCCTGCAGAGACAACAGCGTCCGGCCGTCGGTCAGCGAGTCGAGCAGGTCGGCGAGCGACCTGTCCGGCTGTGCGGCGATCTGCTCGCCGATCAGCTGCATCACCAACGGCATGCCGCCGGTCCGTTCGGCGAGGCGCTCGACGACGTCCGGCGCGGCGACGGCGCGGTCGCCGAGGCGGCCGGTGAGCCACGCGGCGATCTCCTCCGACGCCAGCGGCAACACGGTGAGGGCACGGGCGTTGTGCCGCAGCACGAGCGAACTCATTCTCGCGCGACTCACCACGAGCACGACGGACGTCGACAACGCGGGCAACAGCGGTTCCACGCCGGTGACGTCGTCCAGCACGACGAGCATTCGCCGGGCGGCCAGCAGTTCGCGCAGCCGGAAGATGCGTGCGGACGCCGACGGGATCGACTCGATCGGCACCCCGAACGCCACGAGCAGGTCCGCGACCACCTCCGCCCCGTCGGCGTGCGAGGCGAACCAACAGCCGTCGGGGAAACGCTGCTGCACGCGATGTGCCCAATGCACCACGAGCGTGGTCTTGCCCATGCCCGGCTGCCCGTCGACGCAGATCAACCTGGGCACTGGACGCGACGGCACGAGGGAGTCCAAATCCGACAACAGGTTTTCGCGTCCGACGAACACGTCGACGTCGTGCGGCAAATAGCGCGGTCCCGGAGTTCGGGCGGGCGTGGACCGCTCGTGCCGGACTCGCAACCGTTCGTGCAACGCGTTCAGGTCCGCCTCGGAACCGTCGCCGATCTCGTTCACGATCCGGCGCCGGATCCGCACCAGATAGCTCAACGCCTCGTGGGCCCTGCCGAGTCCGTACAGGGCGGTGAGCCGGTGTTTGGCGAGCAGGATTTCCAGGTCGTGTTCCGGCGGGATTTCGTCGAGGTGGTCGAGCATTCGGGCGTAGTCGCCGAGCTTGCCGAGTCCGTACAGCAACGCGTGGGAGGCGCTCAGGTAGTAGCCGCGCACGAGATGGTCCCGCCACCGCGCGGCGCGTTCGCTGTCGAGGTCGGCCAGCGGTTCGTCGCCCCACAGCTCGAGCGCCTGCTCGACCAGCGCGCACGCGGCCTGGTGGTCGGTGCCGCCGATCGCCCGAGCGCGGTCCACGAGCTTGCGGAACACGTGCAGGTCGATCAGGGAACGGTCGACGTCCAGGCGATAGGAGCGTTCCTCGTTGCGCAACGTGAACCGCACACCGGTGCGGTGCAATGCGGCGCGGATGCTCGTAATGGCCGTGTGCACGGTCGCGTGCAGATTGGCCGGACGGCGTTCCGGCCACACCCAATCCGCGATGGAGTTCACCGAAATCGCGTTGCCGGCGTTCAGCAACAGCACTGCGAGTACCGCGCGGGCCTTGGGTTTGCCCCAGTCCGCGACGAACTCGCCGTCGACGCGCACGCGCGTGCGACCGAGTATGCGAAAGGCGATCTCCACCGGTGCCACCCCTCCCCGGGCGCACGACTCCCGGTGAGCATTGTGCCGCGTTCACGCTGGGCGATCCAGGTTTGCTGGCATTTCGAGCGCTTATTGTCCATAAATCGGGGGCAGGCATCGGAAAGCGCTCTCAGTCCATTTCGCGTGGAAGACGATCACGCCACGCGTTCCGACCTGGACGTACAGCGGCACGCAGCGCCTGCGGAAAGGGTTCGGACAGAACGGAACCCCAGCCTGGTGTTACACCGACCAGGGGAGGTCACATGGACACCGTCGTCATCGGACTCGGCTTCACCGGACTGCCGATCGCCGTCGCCGCCGCCACCGCCGGTCTGCGCGTGCTCGGCGTGGACGCCAGCGCCGAACGCATTCGGCACATCACCGCCCGAACCCCGGGCTGCGGACTCACCACTGTGGACGAGGCAGTGCTCGCCGAAGTCCTCCAGACCGGTAAATTGTCGTTGCGACACAACGAGATCAGCGCCGCCGACAGCTACGTCCTGTGCGTTCCCACGCCACCCGACCGGCACGGCGGGCTCGACACCGGGATGCTCGTCGACGCCGTGAACCGCGTGGGCGCGGTGTTGCACAGCGGCACACTGGTGATCATCCAGAGCACCTGCGAGCCGGGAACCGTCGAGGACATCCTGGTGCCACGCCTGGAAGAGGTGTCGGGCCTGCGGGCCGGCCTCGACTTCCACTTGGCGCACTCGCCGGTGCGCACGGATCCCGGCAACACCACACCGACGCCACGTGTCGTCGCCGGACTCACGCCGACCTGCACGGAACGCGCCACCGAACTGCTGCGGCGGCTCTGCACCGAGGTCGTCGCGGTGAGCACGCTGCGCGCGGCCGAGCTGACGAAAGTTTTCGAGAACACCTTCAGAATGGTGAACATCTCACTTGCCAACGAGCTCGCGGCGCTGTGCCGGGCGCAGGGCGTGAACGTGCACGAGGTGCTCGACGCGGCCGGCAGCAAGCCGTTCGGGTTCCTGCGGCACCGGCCAGGTCCCGGCGCCGGGGGTGACTGCATCCCCGTTTCCGCGGGATTCTTCACCGCCAGCGCGCGCCGGCACGGCCTGCACTCACCGGTCGTCGACGCGGCGATCTCGGTCAACAACGCGATGCCCGTCCACACCGTGCACCGCGTGCGCGTCAAGCTCGCCGAGCTCGGGGTCCCGATGCGGCGCGTGCACGTCCTCGGCGTCACGTACAAGCCCGACGTGGCCAACGTCCGGCAGTCCCCCGCGCTTCGGGTGCTGAACGAGCTGAGCCGTGCGGCGATCGTCAGCTACCACGATCCGTTCGTGCCGAACCTGGTGCTGGACAACGGAAGGGCGCTCACCAGCGAGCCGGTCGACACCCCTGCCGACGTCGTGCTGATCCTGACCAGGCACGCCTCGGTCTCGCCCGCCAACACCACCCCGGTGATCGACTGCACGGCCGGCGACGCCGAGCTGGCAGCGTGAACGGGATGTGGCTGGACGCGCCGGTCGGTCCCCGGTCCGACCGGCGGGTGACCGTGGCCGGCTGTCGAACGGCGCTCGTGCTCGTGCCGCACGTCGTGGCCGCCACGCGCCTGATGGACGTGCTCGATCTGATCAAGACCGACCGCAGGATTCAGGTCGTCTGCACGGTTCCTGACACGCATGGGATCTCGTACGGCACACACGAGTTCCTGCAACGCCAGGGTTTGCTGACCTTGCCGTGGCGACAGGCGGGCGGTCTGGAGTTCGATCTCGTGCTGGCCGCGAGCCGTCGCGACCTCGAACACGTGCTCGGCCCGGTGCTGGTGCTGCCACACGGTGCGGGCGCGCTGAAGTCACGCCGGCTCACCGGCCACGGCCTGGACCGCCACGAGCTGATTCGCGGCGGCAGGGTGACCGCCGCCGCGCTGGTGCTCAGTCACGACGACGAGCTGCGCGTCCTCGAACGCTCGTGCCCGGAAGCCGTGCCGCACGCCGTGGTCGCGGGAGATCTGTGCCTGGACCGGCTGCGGGCGAGCCTGCCGCACAGGGCCGCCTACCGGGCGGCGCTGGGCATCGGGCCGGACGAAACCCTGGTCACGCTCACTTCGACGTGGCGGCCCGACTCGACGTTCGGGAGCAGGCCGGAGCTCTATCGGACGGGTGATTTCCGCAAGGCCGTGGTCATCCACCCCACGACGTGGTCGGTGCACGGTCCGTGGCAGGTCCGCGCCTGGCTGGCCGACGATCCCGACCTGATCATCATTCCGCCCGAGGAGGGCTGGCGAGCGGCGGTGATCGCGAGCGACCGGGTGATCGGTGATCACGGCAGCGTCACTCAGTACGCCGCGGCGATCGGCGTCCCCGTCGCGCTCGCGACCAGCGCGCCGGTGCGACCCGGCAGCCTCGCGGACCTGGTGGCCGGAGGTGCGTCCGACATCGCGGCGCGACTCAGCTCACGACCGGACCAGGCGGCGGCGATCTTGCGCGCCACGATGTACCGGCTGCTGCGGTTGCCGGAACCGGCCCACCCCGCTCACGCCGAACCTGTGCCGGTGCACCATGTCTGACCGGCTGCTGGTCGCTCGCGCGGGCTCTCGGCTGGCCTCCGTGGCCGACGTGCTGATCTGCCCCGCGGGCACCTCACCGTTCGCGGCGCTGCGGGATCACCCCGGCTGCGCCGCCGTCCTCGTCGAGCAACGCCTGGATGTGCACGGCCTGTGGATCGTTCTGGTCGTGGTAGCACGCGAGCGCGGCCAGCCGGTGCGGGCGCGGGTCGTCAGCCAGCTCGGCGAGTTCGAGGTGGACGTCGGCGAGGTGCACCGGTGAGTGGCTCAACCCCTCCAGCGCGGAGTCGAGCAGCGCTCGCGCCCGCCCTGGATCACCGGCCAACCGGCACGCCCTGGCGAGGAACGTCCGCGCACGGGCCTGTTCGGCAGGATCGCTCAGCAGCGACTCCGCCAGCTCCAGTTCCGCGATCGCCTCCGCGTGCCGGCCGAGCTCCACCAGCACCTCACCGATGTGGCGCCGCGCGTGCCCGCGGCCCCGGTCGCGGGTCCGCAACTCGAGCGCTTCGCGGTACAGCGCCAACGCCCGTTCGGGCTCGCTCACCCGGCCGAGCAGGGTCAGCGCGGTGGACACGACGAGCGGATCGTTCAGCGGCAGCACCGCTTCCAGCTCGGCGACGGCCTCGTCCACGGCGCCCGTGTTGATCAACGCCAGGGCGAGACGGGTCCGCAACCGCGCCTGGGCGACAGGTTCTCCGCACTCGCCCGCCGCCGCGACACCCAGCCGGTAAGTCGAAATCCAGTCGGTGTGCAGGCGGTAGTGCTTGAACAGCGCCCACAACGGTTCGCACAGCTGCCACCGCAGGTCGGCAGGAGCGATCTCGACGGCGCGCACGAGATTTTCCCGCTCGTGGACCATCCATCCCATCGCCTCCGCCGCCGACGAGTAGGCGTCCCTGCGTGCCAGTGCGTACGCCGAGCTCGACCGGTATCTGTCCGGCGCCAGCACGAGATCCGCCTCGACCGCCCTGGCCAGGTACCACTCCACTGCCCTGCGCACCGCAGCCGCGCGGTCGGGATCGGCCTTGCCGCGCGCATGCACCCGCAACAGGTCGTGGAACCGGAACCGGTCGTCACCGGCTTCGCTCAGCAAGGACTTCTCGACGAGGTCCTCGAGCGCGTCCTCGACGTCGTACTCCGGCTCCTCGATCATCGCCGCAGCCACCGACACGTCGAACGTGCTGCCGGGAAGCCAGGCGCACAACCGGTACAGCCGCGCCTGCCGAGCCGGAAGCTCCACATAGGACAAATCGAGGACCGACCTGACCGAGGCCGACTCGTCCAGCGCGGGCAACCTGTCGTCCTGCAACTCGACCACCTCACGCGAAAAGGTCCGCCGCGGCCGCGTGGACAACCGCGCGCCCACCACCGAAAGTGCGATCGGCAGACCGCCGCACAACCGCGCGACCTCCTGCGCCGCATCGGGTTCGCGCGCAAGCCGCCCTTGCCCGACAACGCTGTCCAGCAGCTCGACGGACTCCTCGACGCCCATCGGCGCGACGTCCACGAACCGCGCGCCGTCGAGGCCGAGCGAACTCAGCCGCCACCGGCTCGTGACGACGATCGTGCCGGACGTGGGCAGCAACGGACGAACCTGAGCGGCGCTCACGGCGTTGTCGAGGAGCACGGACAGCTGTCGCCGCGCCGTGACAGACCTGAACAACGCGGCACGCCGGGACAGTTGCGGCGGAATGTCGATGACACCGAGTGCGTGCAGGAATCCCTCCAACGCCTCCTCGGGCGCAACCGGTCCGGTCGGCGTGTGCGCACCGAGATCGACGTACAGCTGACCGTCCGGAAAGGCGGCGCGCCGATCTTGGAGCCACCTCAGGGCGAGCGAGGTCTTGCCGACCCCTCCTGGCCCGCTCAGCACCACCAGTTCGCCGGGCCGAAGTGCGGCGAGCTCGGCCTTCCTGCTGACGAAGCACCGAGGCACGGGCGGTAGCTGAAACGGTGCGAGCACCTCCCGCCGCGGTGAGTGGAAGTGCACGTCCCGCACGGCCCCCGCCTGGACGACGTTCCCCGCACTGCCGCTCATCACGTTCTTCATCACCCGTACCTCCCCGAACAGTCGAAGTTACGGGCTTTCGCCGTCTTGCGTCAGACGGCCATCGAGTGATCGCACGCGAGTGCGGCACCCGTGGCGGAGGTCGCCGACTTCACCTCGCGCCCGTTGACGATGATCTTGCAGGTGAGCTCGCCCTGCACCCCTTCGAGCCGGATCGCCACCCGTCCCTCGCGCACGCCCATGCGTTGGAACGGCACGTCCGGGTTGCGCAGGGTTCGTTCGTCCTCACCTGGAAACGAGTAGGTCAGCCGATCCGTCGTACCCGTTCCCTCGACCACGACGCGGATGTCGGGCACTGCCGCGCAGCCGGTGCTTCCGACGAGCAGCAGGCCCGTCAATAAGGCGATCTTCATGGCCGAGACGGTAGAAGCGGTGCGATGCCGGGACATCAGCCTGAAGGCTCGAGAAGGATCAGCCGTCAGAATGACAACCCGCGCTCGCGCAAGCACTCTTCCAGCCGCAGCCGTTCGAGGTCCCGGTCCATGCCCTGGGGCAGCACGGACAGCCGGTGCTCGACCTCCAACGCCGCACAGGCCTGCACGAGCAGCGCGTCGTAGGCCTGCCGAGCCGCGATCTTCTTGACGGCCGACGTGCCGGGCTCGAAGCCCGCCAGCGTCCGGCGCACACGACGAAGGTCGGCCGCGATGCGTTCGATCGGCCGACGCTCGGACACGCGTCCAAGCTACCCCGCCTGCAACGCCAGGAAGAGGTCCACGCGCGCCTCGAACTCGGCGAGGTCCACGCCGAGCAGCTCCTCCACCCGGCCCACCCGGTACCGCAACGTGTTCACGTGGACGTGCAGCTTCTGAGCCGCCGCCGTCCACGACCCGGAGCAGTCCAGGAACACCTTCAACGTCCCCACGAGATCCGAACCGTGCTCGGCGTCGTAGTCGAGCACCGGGCCGAGCAACCGTCGTCGCAACGACGTCCGCAGCTCCTCCGGCACACCCGCGAGCAGCAGCTGGTGCAGCGCGATCTCCTCGCCTGCCACCACACACGTGCGGCCACCACGCCGTTCGCCAAGCCTGCGCGCGTGTGCGGCCTCCTCCGCAGCGCCACGCAGTCCGCGCCACTCGACCGGCGAGCTGATGCCGACCAGCACCCGCGCCGAGCCGAGGCCCGGCTCCATCACCCGGATCGCCTCGCGCACGTCGTCCGGCACCGAGTCGTCGGACCGGGCGACCGCGTACACGGTGTCGCCGACGGGCGTCACCAAAGCGTGGGGCAGCGTCTCCTCGAGCACCGCGGCCGCCAGATCGGTCCGCTGGTCGGAGGTGACCGCGCTGATCACCCGGAGCCGCGCGTTCTCCAGCCCTGCCGCCGCCAGCCGCGACTCCACGTCGGCGGACCCGCTCAACACCGCGGCCACCAACGGCGCGGCGGTCCGGTTCTCGATCTGCCTGCCCTGTGCCTGCCGGAGCCGTTCCAACGCCACGAGTGACGCCAGCTCGGCAGCGGCCTCTTGCTGCGGATCCCCGCCCACGACGAGGATCCAGCTGGTGAGCCGGTTGCCGCCGCGTTCGGACACGGGCACGAGGGTCATCCCCCGGACGGTGCGGGGCAGCCGGTCGGCCTGCAGGAACTCCTTCACGAGCGACACCCGGTCGGGCAGCTCGCCGCCGGCCACGACGCGGCCGGTCGTCGACAGCACCCAGCACGGCGCGCTCAGCTCGTGCCCGCCCGCGAGCAACAACGCGGGCAGCCCGGCGCCCTCGGCGACGACGTTGAGCAGCCGCCGGTGTCTGGACAGCCCCACCAGTTCCATCGAGACGCGCTCGGTGATCGTCGCGAACGACAGGTCGACCGGCACCTCCAGCAGCGGCACGTGGTGGCGCTCGCAGGCGTCGACGAGGTCAGTCGGCAGCGCGTGGTTCTCGGTCTCGGAGGCGGCCAGCCCGGCGACGCGGGCCGAGGCCAGCGAGCGGACGAACGTCTCCGAGTCCTGCGGGCCGTGGTGCCAGAGCAGGCCGGACAGCACGAGCTCCCCGCCGGAGAGATACCGGCTGGGGTCGGGCAGCTCCGTTCCGTACACACGGGTGACCGTGCGGTCGAGCTGGTCCTCACCGGTGTGCAGGCTCAGGCGCAGTTCCGGCATCTGCAGCAACGTCCGCAACAGCAACATGACAGGTCACTTTCGTCCATTCGTGTTTGTAGGAAAGCACAAATTCGTTACGTGTAGGAGCCTGCTGATTCATGCGTCCCGCCGTAGAGGTACGGACCTGTGGCTATGTGTACTGGCTCACAACCAGATGGGAGGGCGAGTGACGATCTCCACGCACGTGCTGGACGCGGCACGCGGCAGGCCGTTCGCGGGCATCACCGTGTCGCTGCAGCGCCGCGACGGGACCGAGGTGAGTTCCGCTGAGACGAACGCCGATGGCCGGATCACCGGATGGGGTGATGGTCTGGAAGCCGGGGTGTACCGGCTCGTGTTCGACACGTCGGAGGCGGCGCCGTTCTTCCCCGAGGTCGTGCTCACGTTCGACTACTCCGATCCGGCGCAGCACTACCACGTGCCGCTGTTGCTCTCGCCGTTCGCCTACTCCACCTACCGAGGTAGCTGACGATGGACTTCCTTCGACCGGAAACGCTTGCGGAGGCGTTGGAGCTGAAGGCCTCCCGGCCGGACGCCGTGCCGATCGCCGGCGGCACGGACGTGATGGTGGAGCTCAACTACGACCACCGCCGCCCGGCCGCGTTGCTGGACCTCACCCGGATCCCTGAACTGGGTGAGTGGTCCGACGGGCTGCGGATCGGCGCGGGTGTGCCGTACGTGCGGATCATCGACGAGCTGGGTGCCCAGCTGCCGGGCCTGGCCATGGCCTCGCGCACGGTCGGGTCGCCGCAGATCCGCAACCGCGGCACGGTCGGCGGCAACCTCGGCGCGGCCTCCCCCGCGGGAGACACGCACCCGGTGCTGCTGGCGTCCGACGCGGTCATCGAGGTGGCCTCCGTGCGCGGGACCAGGATGATCCCGGCTGCTGAGTTCTACGTCGGCGTGAAGCGGAACGCCCTGGAGCCGGACGAACTGATCGTGGCGGTGCACCTGGCGCCTGCCAAGGGGCCACAACAGTTCTCGAAGGTCGGCACGCGCAACGCGATGGTGATCGCGGTGTGCTCGTTCGCGATCTCGCTGTTCCCGGCGGAGAAGCGGGTGGGCGCGGCCGTCGGGTCCGCCGCGCCGACTCCCCGGCGCGCTCACGAGGCCGAGCAGTTCCTGGCTTCTGAGCTGGACTTCTCGTCGCCGAAGCCGTTGCTGGACTCGGTGAAGCGCGAGTTCGGCGAGCTGGTCTCGCTCGCCGCCTCGCCGATCGACGACGTGCGCGGATCGGCGGCGTATCGCAAGCACGCCTTGGCAGTGATGGCTCGCAGGACGCTCGGCTGGGCCTGGCAGGAACTTCTGGATGGGGAGCAGCAATGCGCGTGAACGTGACGGTCAACGGCGAGCAGCGCCAGGCTGACGACGTGTGGGAAGGCGAGTCGCTGCTGTTCATGCTGCGCGAGCGGCTCGGGCTGCCCGGCTCGAAGAACGCCTGCGAGCAGGGCGAGTGCGGCTCCTGCACGGTCTACCTGGACGACGTGCCGGTGTGCGCGTGCCTGGTCGCGGCCGGTCAGGCGCAGGACCGTTCCGTGCGGACGGTCGAAGGGCTGGCTCAGGGCGATCAGCTCGATCCGGTGCAGGAAGCGTTCGTCGAGGCGGGCGCGGTGCAGTGCGGGTTCTGCACGCCCGGTCTCGTGGTCGCGGCGCACGACCTGCTGGACCGCGTGCCGTCGCCGTCCGACCCGGAGATCCGCGAGGCGCTCGCCGGAAACCTGTGCCGCTGCACGGGTTACGAGAAGATCCTGGACGCCGTGCGATTGGCGGCGGCGCGCCGATGATCGTTCTCGACCGCTGTGCGGTGTCCACTGTAGATTCGGCCGGGACCGAGCACGCGTCCGGTCACGTTGTCGTCGCTGATGGCCGGATTCAGTCCGTCGGCTCGGGTCCGGCGCCTCGGCCGTACGAGTCGCACACCTACGTCGACGCGTCGTCGTGCCTGGTCACGCCCGGCCTGATCAACACCCACCACCACCTGTACCAGTGGGCGACGCGGGGGCTGGCACAGGACGCGACCCTGTTCGAGTGGCTGACCACGCTTTACCCGGTGTGGCGCGGGCTCGACGACACGGTCACGCACGCGGCGGCGTCCGCCGGGCTGGCCAAGCTGGCCTTGACGGGCTGCACGTTGGCTGCGGATCACCACTACGTCTTCCCGTCTGGTGGCGGCGACGTGTTCAACGCGCTGGTGTCGGCCGGGCGCCGGATCGGGATCCGGCTGGAGGCGATCCGCGGGTCGATGGACCGCGGCGAGTCGCAGGGCGGGCTGCCGCCGGACAACCTGGTCGAGGACACCGAGGCCGCGTTGATCGCGACCGAGCAGGCGATCGGTGACTACCACTCGACGGCTGATGACGCGCTCGTGCGCGTCGCCGTTGGGCCTTGTTCGCCGTTCTCGGTGTCGCGCGAGCTGATGACCGGGGCTGCGTCTTTGGCGCGCCGTCATGGCGTTCGGCTGCACACGCATCTGGCCGAGACGCTGGACGAGGAAGAGCAGTGCCTGGCGGAGAACGGTTGCACGCCGACCGAGTACGCCGAGCAGCTCGGCTGGCTGGGTTCGGACGTGTGGCTCGCACACACCGTCCACCTGTCTTCTGACGCCGTGAAGCGGCTCGGGGCGACCTCCACCGGTTCCGCGCACTGCCCGACGTCCAACGGGCGGCTGGGCACCGGGATCGCGCCCGTGCGCGACCTGCTGGACGCCGGTGCGCCGGTCGGGCTCGGCGTCGACGGTGCCGCGTCCAATGAGGACGGTGGACTGGTCGTCGAGCTGCGTGCGGCGTTGCACCAGGCGCGGCAGCGGGGCGGGCCGCGAGCGTTGGACGTCCGGCAGGCGTTGTGGATGGCCACGATGGGTGGCGCGCGGTGCCTGGGCCGGGACGACTCGCTGGGCTCGATCGAGCCGGGCAAGGTCGCGGACCTGGCCGTGTGGGATCTGTCCGGAATGGACTACGCGGGTATCGCGGACCCGGTGGCGGCATTGGTTCTGGGCACGCCGCCGCCGTTGAAACTTTTGGTCGTGGGCGGTCAGGTCGTCGTGCGGGACGGGGTTCTGCAGACGGCGTCGACCGACGAGCTGGCGCGTGACCTCTCGTCCGCCAGCGCGAAGCTTCAGGAGGCAGCGCGATGACCCTCACTCCCGCCGAACTCACCTCCGCGGTGTCGGGTGGCATCGGGACGTCGCCGCAGCGCCCAGACGGCAACCTGAAGGTGCGCGGCGAGTTCGCTTACGCGTCCGACCTGTGGCACGAGGACATGATCTGGGGCGCTACTTTGCGCTCACCGCACCCGTATGCGCGGATCGTGTCGGTCGACCTGACCGAGGCGCTGAAGGTTCCTGGTGTGTACGCGGTGCTGACGCACTCGGACGTACCCGGTCGCAACCTGTACGGGTTGGAGCACAAGGACCAGCCGGTGCTCGCCGTGGACGTCGTGCGCTACCAGGGCGAGCCGATCGCGCTGGTCGGTGCCGACCACCCGGAGACCGCGCTGCGGGCGATGAAGAAGATCGCCGTGGTCTACGACGTGCTGGAACCAGTCGTGGACATGGAAACCGCGGTGGACGACACCCCTTTGCACCCCGGCGGGAATCTGGTGCGGCACGTCCCGATCCGCCGTGGTTCGCAGGACATCACGGCCGACGTCGTGGTCACCGGCCGGTACGAGGTCGGCATGCAGGACCAGGCGTTCCTCGGTCCGGAGTCCGGCCTGGCGGTGCCGGCCACCGACGGTTCGGTCGATCTCTACATCGCGACGCAGTGGCTGCACGTCGACCGCGACCAGGTGGCTTCCGCGCTGGGGTTGCCGGTCGAGAAAGTGCGGCTGACGCTGTCCGGCGTCGGCGGTGCGTTCGGTGGCCGGGAAGACCTGTCGATGCAGGTGCACGCGTGCCTGCTGGCTCTGCACACCGGCAAGCCCGTGAAGATGGTCTACAACCGGGAAGAGTCGTTCTACGGGCACGTGCACCGGCACCCGGCGGTGCTCTACTACGAGCACGGCGCCGACCACACCGGCAAGCTGGTCTACGTCCGCACGCGGATGTACCTGGACGGCGGTGCCTACGCCTCCTCGACGCCGGCTGTCGTGGCCAACGCGGCGACTCTGGGCGTTGGGCCGTACGAGGTCGACAACGTGACCGTCGATGCTTACGGCGTCTACACGAACAACCCGCCGTGCGGTGCGATGCGCGGATTCGGTGCGGTGCAGGCAGGTTTCGCCTACGAGTCCCAAATGGACAAGCTGGCCGAGGCTCTCGGGATGTCTCCGGTCGACGTGCGGGTGCGCAACGCGATGACCGAGGGTTCTGTCATGCCAACGGGTCAGGTGGTCGACTCGGCCGCGCCCGTCGCCCAGCTGCTGAAGCTGGTGCAGGACAAGCCGTTGCCGGCCGGTACGTCGACCGACATCCGTGAGCTGCCCGGCGGCGTGTCCAACACGACGCACGGCGAGGGTGTGGTGCGCGGCGTCGGTTACGCCGTCGGCATCAAGAACATCTGCTTCTCCGAGGGCTACGACGACTACTCGACCGCTCGCGTGCGGGTCTCGATGGTGCAGAACGAGTTGGCAGCTGCCGTGCACACCGCCGCGTGCGAGGTCGGCCAGGGCCTGGTGACGATCATGCAGCAGATCGTGCGGACCGAGCTGGGCATCGAGCGGGTGACCGTGCTGCCGATGGACACGACGATCGGCAACGGCGGTTCCACCTCGGCATCGCGCCAGACCTATGTCACCGGTGGCGCCGTGAAGGCCGCCTGTGCGTTGGTGCGCGACAAGTTGGCCGGCCGCACCGACATCGGCGACGAGGTGATCGACGAGACCACCGAGTGGCGGCACCGCGCAACCGAGGCGCTCGATCCCGAGACCGGACAAGGCAATGCGCACGTCCAGTACGGCTTCGCCGCGCACCGTGCGGTGGTCGACGTGGACGTTGATCTCGGCCTTGTGCGCGTGGTGGCGTTGGACTGCGCGCAGGACGTGGGCCGTGCGCTGAACCCGCAGGCCGTGCTGGGCCAAATCCAGGGCGGGTCCGCCCAGGGCCTCGGCCTCGCGGTGATGGAGGAGATCCAGACCTCCGGCGGCAAGGTGCGCAACCCGTCCTTCACCGACTACCTGATTCCCACCGTGCTCGACATGCCGCCGATGAGCATCGACGTGCTCGAGCTCGCCGATCCCCATGCCCCGTACGGCATTCGCGGCGTCGGCGAACCGCCCACCATCTCGTCGACCCCGGCGATCGTGGCGGCGATCCGCGCGGCGACCGGCCTGGCGCTCACCCGCGTCCCGGTCCGCCCGGAACACCTCACCGGTACCTGATCGTTTTGGAGTCTCCTGCTGTGAACGCACATCTGCTCGCCACCATCGACCTGGCCACCCGCAACGTGGCTTCTGGCGGCGGTCCGTTCGGCGCGATGATCGTCCGTGATGGGGCGGTCATCGCCACCGGCGTCAACCAAGTGACGCCGACGCTCGACCCCACCGCGCACGCCGAAGTGGTCGCCATCCGCGCGGCCTGCCAGGCGCTAGGTGACTTCAAGTTGACCGGCTGCACGCTGATCTCGTCGTGCGAGCCGTGTCCCCTGTGCCTGTCCGCCGCGCTCTGGGCGCGGGTGGACAGGGTCGTCTACGCCGCCGACCGCCACGACGCGGCCGCAGCCGGGTTCGACGACCGCGAGTTCTACGAGTTGTTCAGCAAGTCCCGTTCCGAGTGGGACCTGCCCGTGCACCAGATCTCCACAGGCGAGGACAACGCCCCGTTCACCGCGTGGATGTCGCTCGCCACCCGTATCGATTACTGACGGCCACAAGCCTGTCTAGCTGACCGGAGCTTGCATTTGCTTAAACGCGTTCCGGCGTAGGAACGCGCCCACCGGCATGGGAAAGGCCGTCTGCCAATGACTCAGTTACGGAGCCGACAATCGACGTCGGTGCTCGACCAGTTCTTCCGCATCACCGAACGTGGCAGCTCTCTGGGCCGCGAAGTGCGGGGCGGTATCACGACTTTCGTCGCGATGTCGTACATCGTGCTGCTGAACCCGTTGATCCTCGGTGCGTCCGCCGACATCACCGGCGCCAAGCTCACCATCGCTGAAATCACCACGGCGACGGCGTTGGCCGCGGGTGTGATGACCGTCCTCATGGGACTGGTCGGCAACGCACCGCTGGCGATCGCCGCCGGTCTGGGCGTCAACGGCGTGGTGGCGTTCCAGATGGCGCCGACCATGACGTGGGCGCAGGCCTTCGGGTTGGTGGTGCTGGAAGGCGTGTGCATCGTGATCATGGCCGCCTCCGGCGTCCGTGAGCGGATCATCAACGCGATCCCCGAACCGTTGAAGATCGCGATCACGGTGGGCATCGGCCTCTACATCGCGTTGGTGGGCCTGGTCTCCGCGGGTTTCGTGACCCGCACGCCGGACGCGGTGGGCTCCACCGTTCCCGTGCGGATGGGCATTGACGGCCACCTGAGCGGCTGGCCGATCGTGATCTTCTGCCTGGGCCTGCTGCTGATGATCGTCCTGATGGCGCGCGGCGTGCCGGGCGCGGTCCTGATCAGCATCGTCGTCGCCACGGTGGTCGCCGTGATCGTGAACTCCGCGTTCGCGGTCAAGGGCTGGGGACTGGTCGAGCCCAAGCTGCCGTCGTCGGTGGTCGGCTCACCGGACTTCGGGTTGTTCGGCCGGGTGGACCTGTTCGGCGGTTTCGTCTCGGCCGGCGTGATCGCCGCGACGATCTTCCTGTTCACGTTGGTGTTGTCGGGCTTCTTCGACGCCATGGGCACGATCACGTCGGTGTCCGACGAGGCGGGCCTGACCAGGGACGGCCGCGTCGAGGGCATGGGCAAGATCCTGATGGTCGACGGCGCCGGTGCGGTCGCCGGTGGCGTGACGGGTTCCGCCCCGAACACCGTGTTCCTCGAGTCGGCAGCGGGCGTTGGCGAAGGCGCCCGCACCGGTCTCGCGTCGGTGGTCACCGGCGGCCTGTTCCTGGTGGCACTGCTCTTCACCCCGCTGGCGGCCATCGTGCCCGCCCAGGCGGCGGCACCGGCCCTGGTGGTGATCGGCGGTCTGATGATGACGCAGATCCGCCGCATCCCGTGGCAGGACACCGACTTCACGATCCCGGTGTTCCTGACCGTGGCGATCATCCCGTTCACCTACTCGATCACCAACGGCATCGGTGCCGGCCTCGTGTCCTACGTGGTGCTGCGCATCTGCAAGGGCCGGTGGCCGGGCTGGTTGATGACGGGCCTCGCCCTGATGTTCGCCGTGTACTTCGGCGTGGACCTGATCAGCGGCCACTGATCACGTCCCCACGAGGAGGTTCTTCATGCGTGACCTGGCTGAGACGTTGCTGGCCTGGGACCGTTTCGCGGTCGCCTCGGTGGTGGCGGTGCGCGGCAGCGCACCCCGCTCGGTGGGCGCGGCGATGGCGGTCGGCCCCTCGGGCGAGGTGATCGGCAGCGTGTCCGGCGGCTGTGTGGAAGCCGAGGTCTACGACCTCGCGTGCACGGTGCTGGCGACGTCTCAGCCGGCGCTGGCCACGTTCGGCTACTCCGACGACACGGCGTTCGCGGTCGGCCTGACCTGCGGCGGTTCGCTGGACGTCCTGGTGCAGCGCGACAGTCCTGGGTTGCGCGCGGCCCTTCAGGCCTCTTTGGACGGACACCCGGTGTCAGTTCGTTTTGCCTTGGAGGATCACGTGTTCACCGAGTCGTGGCTGCCTCCGCCGCGCCTGCTGGTGTTCGGCGCGATCGACCACGCGGCGGCCGTTGCCGAGATCGGCCGTTTCCTGGGCTACCACGTGACGGTGTGCGACGCGCGGCCTCTTTTCGCTACTGCGGAACGTTTCCCCGCGGCGCACGAGGTCGTCGTCGACTGGCCGCACCGCTACCTGGCTGGCACCCACACCGACTCGTCCACGGCGGTCGTGGTGCTGACGCACGACCCGAAGTTCGACATCCCGGTGCTGTCGTCGGCTCTCGTGATGCCTTTGGCGTTCGTGGGCGCCCTGGGTTCCCGACGCACGCACGCTGAGCGTCTTGAGCGCCTCCGCGAGGCCGGCGTGCCTTCTGCTGCTTTGGCCCGGCTGCGGTCCCCGATCGGCCTCGACCTCGGCGGCCGCACCCCCGCCGAGACCGCCGTGTCGATCGCGGCCGAGCTCGTGGCGTTGCGGCACGGCGGCACGGGCCTGCCGCTGTCGACCTTGTCCACCCCGATCCACCAGGAGAGTCATGGCACTGATCTTTCTCAACGGCGGCGGCATGCAGGGCGGACCGCTGCACTCCCAGCTCCAGGGCACCCCGATGGTGTGCCGAGCCCGCAGTGCGGCCAAGTACCGGTACTTCTCGGTGCGGGACAAGTTCCCCGCGATGCACGAGTCGGGCTCGGCCTCGGTCGTCGGTGAGCTCTACGACCTGCCGCTGAAGGTCCTGCGCGACCACCTCGTCCCCGCCGAGCCCCCGGAGCTGGAGATCGGCGTCATCGAGCTCGAGGACGGCAGCGCCGCCCTGGCCACCGTGCTCCGCGACGCTGTGGTCGAGCCGTTGCTCCAATCGGGTGACATTCGGGACATCTCGTATCTGGGCGACTGGCGGGAGTTCCTACATCGCGAGGGGTGAGGGAGTGGCAAGGGGGAGTTGCCGCGAGCGGCGGGGCCAACCGAAGTGGCCCCGCCGCGGGGGACCCTCTCAGCCTTCGTTGAGCGCCGCACTCACCTTCGCGAGCTGCTCCGGGCTGAACGAGATCGCGTTGTGCGGACACCGGAAGCTGTAGGCGCCGTCGCAGATCCAGACGCCGTCCCGCTCACGCCAGTTCGCCGGCTCCCACTGGCCCTGTCCGTCGAGCATCAGCCCGGCCACCGTCTCCGGTTCCTCGACCCAGGTCAGCTCTTCCAGCGCTGCCGCGACCCTGGTGATCGCCTCCGCGGGCACGTCGGCGTCGCCGAGCATCGGCAGAAGCAGCAGCAACGTCCGCGCGTCGGTGGCCACGGCGTCCAGCTCACGCCACGACAGGCCAGGCCCCATGAACGAGCCGTCACTGGCCAGCACCAACGCCTCCTGCTGATCCTGGAGGTGGTAGTCGATGCCCTTGTCGCCGTCGAAGTTGCGGTACACGACCCGGATCACGCACCCGTTGCCAACGGGCACGGTGAACACCGGCCAGCGCTCGACCGAACACAGCTCGTCGACCAGCTCTTCGGCCGCGTCCCAGTCCGCGCCGAACGCCAGCTCCTGCGCCTTCTCGCCGAGCAGCCACGAACTCAGATGGCACAGCCAGAACAGCGGCCGCTCCAGGTACTCGTCGCCCTCCACCAGCGGATAGGCCTCATAGCCCGGAATCAACGCCCACGCCCTTTCAACAGCCCACGCTCGTACGCCACCGCCACGGCCGCCGCCCGGTCACTCACCCCGAGCTTCGCGTAGACGTGCAGGAGATGAGTCTTCACCGTCGCCTCGCTGATGAACAACGCCGCCGCCACCGCGCGGTTGGTCGACCCCTTGGCGACCAACGCCAGCACCTCCAGCTCCCGCGCGGACAACGGCTCCAGCGCGGGCTCCCGCACCTGCCCCAGCAGCCGCGTCGCCACCGCGGGCGACAGCACCGCCTCCCCCGCGTGGGCAGCACGGATCGCCCGGTGCAACTCGTCGCGCGGCGTGTCCTTGAGCAGGTATCCGGTGGCGCCGGCCTTGATCGCAGGCAACACGTCCCGATCCGTGTCGTAGGTCGTGAGCACCAGAACCCGGCACGGGTGCGCGCGCAAACGCTCGATCGCGGACAGACCGTCGGACCCCGGCATGCGCAGGTCCATCAGGACGACGTCGGGCGACATCGCGCTGACGACCGCCACCGCCTCGTCCCCGGACGCCGCCTCGCCCACCACCTCGAAGTCGTCGGACGCGAGCATCCCGCGCAAGCCGTCGCGGACCACGGGGTGGTCGTCGACGATCACCAAACGGATCACCCGACCACCTCCGCCACTCCCGAACCTGCGGGCACCCACGCCCGCACTTCCGCTGAGTTCACGCCGGCGCTCCCGACCCCGCGACCGTCACCACACCCAAACCCGCGTCCCCCGCACACGTCGGCACTCCCCACCCCACCGCAATCGCACCCAACCCCGTGTCCCCTCGCTCACGCCGGCACGCCCCACCCCCACGGCCGCCACTCACCCAGGCCCACTCACCGCTCACGCCGGCACCCGCGCCGAGATCGCCGTCCCCGCCCCAGGCTCCGACTCCACGAACAACGCCCCGGACAGCCGATGCACCCGATGCCTCATCGCGGACAGCCCGAACCCCGACGACGGCGCCGCCAGGTCGAAGCCCACACCGTCATCGCGCACGTCCAGCGTCACCACGTCCTCCATGTACGACAAAGTCAGCCCAACACGGGAAGCCGAGGCGTGCTTCGCCACGTTCGACAGCGCTTCCTGGGCGGTGCGCAGCAAGGCGATCTCCACCTCCGGGTGCATCACCCGCACGGCACCGGTCAACGTGACCGACACCGGCACGCCGTAGACCGTGGACCAGCCCGACGCCACCTCGTCCAGCGCCTCGGGCAGGGCCGCCGTGTCCAGCGCGGGCGGGCGCAGCGCGTGCACCGAGCGGCGGGCCTCGGCCAGGTTTGCGCGCGCCAGCGAAGCAGCCACCGACACGCGGCGTTCCCAGTCGGATTCCGAGGCCGCCGACAGCTGCGTGATGATGCCCGCCAGGCCCTGCGCCAGCGTGTCGTGGATCTCGCCGGCCATGCGGTGGCGCTCGTCCTGCACGCCTGCCTCGTGCGCCTGCACGAGCAACTGGGCGTGGAGGCCCTCGTTCTCCTCCAGCAACAACTTGCGCCGCCGGGCTTGTTCGGTTGTCACGTGGCCGACGAACGTGAAGGTGCACGCCGTCACCACGAAAACGAGCAGCAGCAACCAGAAGGCCGGCCGCGCCTCCGCGGACGGGTAGCCACCGAACAGCGACAGGGTCGCCAGCACCGCGGTCAGCGCCACCGCGAGGAACATCCAGCGGCCGCGCAGCACCTCGCTCGCGTAGATGTACACCGCGAACGACACGGCGCCGAACCAGTGCTCGCGCAGACCCAGCACGCCGTAGAACACGACCATGCCGGCGACGAACACACCCATCAGGCCCGCGCGTGAACGCCACGCCGGGTGCAGCGTGAACCACCACGCCATCCACGCGCAGCCGAACGCCACCACGCCGTAGGTGATCCAGCGCTCCGAGGTCGAGTGCGCGGTGAAGATCGAGTACATCACCGTCGTCACGGTCAGCACGAAGTACGGGATCACGTGTGCGACAGCAGCGAGCCGACGCTCCCACGTGTCCAACGCAGCCATGTCCACGAGCTACTCCCAGCGGAACGTCCTGGCCGCGACGGTACCCGCCACGAGGCTCACCAGCCCCATGATCGCAAGATGCCTCCAGTCCGGCGTGCTGCCGAGCCACGCCTGTTGCAGCGCCTCCACACCGGGAGGCGTGTACGAGCCGATCGTCTGAATCACCGAGGGCAGCATGAACCGCGGCAGGTACACGCCGCCGAAGAACATCAGCAGCATGAACACCACCGTCGCCCAGCCACCGGCCGCCCGCGCGTTCGGGGCCAGTGCGGCGATCACCAGGCCCAGCGCGAACGTCCCACCGCCTCCCAGCACCACGGCACACGCCAGACCGAGTGGATGGTGAGGCAGATCGACGCCGAACACGACGTACCCCACCAGGATAGTGAGCAGCACCGACAAGATCGCCGCGCAGAAGTTGACCACCAGCTGGCCCAGCAGCAACCGCGCCGGGTGCATGGGCGTCGTGGCCAGTCGGCGCAGCACACCCTTCTCGCGGTACGTCGCCACGACCGCCGGCAGGCGTTGCAACCCGATGAACACCAACGTGAGCACGACCAACGACGACATGTACGAGTCGATGAACCGAAGCCCACCGAACTCCGGCGCAGGCGTCCGCAACGCCGGAACAGCCCCCAGCACCAAGAGCAACAGGCACGGGAACAACAGCGAGAACAACGAGTTCAGCCGATCGCGAACGAACAGCCGCGCCTCGATCTCAATGATCCGCAGCATCAGAACCCCCAGTGAGCTCGACGTAGGCGTCGTCCAGCGAAACCTGGTCGACCCGGAGTTGCCGCGCCACGATCTGCTTGCGCGCCAACAAAGATGTCACGGCGTGCAGCAACTCCTCCGACCCGGAGACCACAACCTGCTCCCCCACCGCAGAAACCGCGGAAACCTCCGGCAACGCCTCCAGCAGAGCAACGTCCAGAGCAACCGACGGCACGAACCGGACCCGGCACGAACCGTCCACACGCGACACCAGCCCGGCAGGCGAGTCCAGCGCGACGATCCGCCCGTCGCGGAACACCGCCACCCGGTCGCACAGCCGCGCGGCCTCCTCCATGAAGTGCGTGACCAGCAGGATCGTCACCCCGGCCGACCGCACCTCCTCGATCACCGACCACGTGTCCCGCCGCGCCTGCGGATCCAGTCCGGTCGTCAGCTCGTCCAGGATCGCGACCTGCGGCGACCCGATCAACGCCAGCGCGATCGACAGCCGCTGCTTCAACCCGCCGGACAGCTGCCCGAACTCGGCCCGCAGATGCGACGACAGCCCCAGCCGCGAAGACCAGTCGGCAGGAGACGGGTAGAACGACGAGAACAACGACAGCGCCTCACCCACCCGGATCCGCTCCGGCAGCTCCGACGACTGCAGCTGCACCCCGATCGCCGACCGCACGTCGGCAGGAGCCTGCCCCAGCACGGACACGCTCCCCCGGTCCGGCGTCCGCAGCCCTGACACGCACTCGACGGTCGTCGTCTTGCCCGCCCCGTTCGGCCCGAGAATGCCGAAGATCTCCCCCTCGGCCACCGAGAACGACACCGAGTCCACCGCGACCCGAGGCCCGTATCTCTTGCCGAGATCCCGCACTTCGATGATTGCCATGACCCAAGCTTCGAAGAACTCGAGCCAGAGATCATCGAACGAGCAGCGAGACCAGAATCAACCGATCGGTTGATGCTCCAGTACGACCGCGCGCAACGCGGCAGCCAACCGCGCCACCGGCTCCGGCACCACACCGGGCAACCGCGCGAGCAGGATCTGCCGCCGCTCGGCAGGCCCACCCCGCACCGGCAGCACCCGCACCCCGGCCGGCACCACCAGCGCGGCAGGAACCGTCGTGATCCCCAGCCCGGCCGCGACCAGCTGCAGCTTCGCCAACCAGTCCCGCGCCGTGTGAGCAACGACAGGCCGCGCGGACAGCCCAGGCCACACCCCCATCACCAACGGGTCGCCGGGCCCAGCGATCCACCGTTGCCCCACCAGATCATCCACATCGACAAAATCATTGCGCGCCAACGGATGCAAATCAGGCACGGCCACCCGCAGACTCCGTTCGACCAGCACCTCGACCTCCAGCGCAGGCGACTCGTCGTCAGGCGCCCGAAACGGCGGCGACGACGCGATCAGCGCGACGTCCAACGTGCCCGCCCGCAGCGCGCGCACCAACGCCGGTGTGCTGCCCTCACGCGTAACGACCGTGATGGACGGATGAGTGCGAGCCAACGCCACCAACGCCCGAGGCACCAACCACGCTCCAGCCGTGGCGAACCAGCCGAGCCGCACAGTGCTCGCGTCCTCCTCCGGCAGTCCCGCGAGCTCTCGCGCAGCAGCATCAACCTGATCGACCACAACGGCCGCATGCCGCAACACGAGCCGCCCCGCCGAAGTGAGCCGCACACCGTCATACCGCCGCTCCAGCAACGGCACCCCCGCCGCCCGCTCCAACGCCGCGATCTGCCGCGAGACAGCCGACTGCGTGTACCCCAGCGCACCAGCCGCCGCAGTGAGCGTCCCCTGCTCAGCCACCTCCCGGAACACCCGCAAAGCGACCAGCGACGCATCGGTGAAGGTCATGACGTCTACGCATACCCCGGTTGAGGTTCTTGCGCTACTCGCATGTCCGGAACAGCCCTACCGTCAACGACGTGATAGCACTCGTCACCGGCGCGACCCAGGGCCTGGGACTGGCCCTCGCAGCAGGACTCGCGCAACGCCTGGGTCCCACCGACACCGTCTACCTCACCGGCCGCGACCCGGACAAAGTCAAGACCGCCGTCCAGGCGATCCCGAACAGCGGCGCCGAGGTCCGCGGCGAACTGTTCGACGTGGCGGATCCCCAAGCAGCACAACGACTCGCCCAACGGATCAAGGAACGCCACGGCGGCATCGACATCGTCTTCGGCAACGCCGTCATGCGCATCGGCCCCGACGACAACCCGCGCGAGATCATCGACACCTACACCCAGGTCAACAACTTCGGCACCACAAGGCTGCTCAGAGCGTTCGCGCCACTGATCAACGACAACGGCCGGCTGCTGATCGTCGCCAGCTCGCTCGGCACGCTCCACCACCTGGCACCGGTGCTGCACCAGCGGTTCACCGAAGCGTCCTCTTTGGACGAGATCGACCAGCAGATCGCAGAATGGCGCGACACCACCAAAGCAGGCCGCGTCAGCGCCTGGCCCGCCTTCATCAACATCCCGTCGAAGATCGGCCAGGTGGCCGCGGTCCGCGTGCTCGCCGAAGAACGCCGCGGCGACCTCGACCGCGGCATCCTGATCGCCGCGGTGTGCCCGGGAATGATCAACACACCGACGTCCGCGCTGTGGTGGGACGTCAGCACCGCACCAACACCGGCCCAGGCCGCGGCAAAGCTGCTGGACCTCGCTCAAGCCCCCGTCAAACCGGAGCACTTCGGCGAACTGGTCCGCGACGGAAACCCGATCCCGTTCAGATCCGCTGATCCAACCCGTGCACGACCTGGTCGAGCAACGTCTGGATGACCGCCTCGTTGTGCTCGGTGCGCCCCGGCGTGATCATCCGGGACGTCGCCTCGACCATCGCGTGCACGAGCATCGCCCGCAGCTGAGCGCGCTGCACCCCGGCCGTCTTGAAGACACCGACCAACGGCGCCAGCAACCGTTCGTGCTCGGCCCGGATCTGCTCGCGCGACGAGTCCGGCAACGTGTGCGCGGACAGGGCGACCACCGCCCCGTGGCTGCCGTCGGTGATGATCGCCAGCTCGGTGCGCAGGTACGCCTCGATCTTGGCCGGCACGGACGCGGCGCCGTTGACCGCGTCCTCCAGCTTGTCCGCCCACTCCGGCAGCGCGTCCGACACGATGGCCGCGACCAGCTCCTCACGCGACCGGAAGTACTCGTAGAGGCTCGGCCGCGACAGCCCGACACGTCTCGCGAGCGACGCGAGCGTCAGCGCCTCCGCCCCCTCGGTCGCCACGATCTCGCGCCCGGCGTCCAGCAGGGCGCGCAACCTGTTGGCGCGGTGCTCGGCCACGGTGTCTGCGCTGATCCTCGGCACAGCGGGATCGTATCGCGCTTGATTTCCCGACGGGGAGTTGGAATAGTTCCCGACAGAGCGTCGGAATCAAGGAGGGGCCCATGTTCATCGCGACGAACCGCCTGTTCGTGCCCGCCGAGCGCGCAGAGGAGTTCGAGGCCCACTTCCGCAGCAACATGCGCACGTTCCTGCCCGGCGTGCCCGGCCTGCTGCGCAGCACGTTGCTCAAGCCGACGAAGGAAGACCAGCCCTACGTGTCGGTCAACGAGTTCGAGTCCGAGGAGCACTTCCGCGCCTGGGTCGCCTCCGACTCGTTCCGCGAGGCGCACAAGCGCAACCGCGGCATCGCCCGCCACGTCACGGGCAACGCCGTCGAGACCTTCCAGCACGCCGAGGACATGGTGCTGCCCCAGCAGCGCACCGAGGCGTCCTGATCTCAGAGAGTGGGAAGCAGGGCCTTCATCCGGTTGATCTCGTCGGACTGCGTGGCCACCACGTCGTCCGCCATCTCCTCGACCTGGACGTTGGCCCCTGCCCCGCGCACGTCGGTGGCCATCTTGATCGCACCCTCGTGATGCTTGATCATCAGCTCCAGGAACATCCGGTCGAAGTCCTTGCCGCGCGCGGCTCCCAGCGCGTTCAGCTGGTCCTGCGTGGCCATGCCGGGCATCGAACCGTGGCTCTCGTGCCCGCCAACGATGTTGAACGTCCGCTGCCACTGCTTCATGGCGCCGATCTCCGGCTCCTGGCTGTACCGGATGCGGTCTGCCAGGCCTTTCACCGTCTCGTTCTGCGCGCGCTCCGGGGCGAACCGGGTCATCGCGAGCGCCTGCTCGTGGTGGACGATCATCATCGCCACGTACTGGCGATCAGCGTCGTTCGGCGGAGTCTGGCCTGCGCCGGACGCCTCCGACGCTGCGATCGTCGGCGCAGAGCCCCCAGGCGTGTCCGGCGCGATGAGCGGCGCCGACTCAGGTTCCGCCGTACAACCCGCCAACGCCACTACCAGCGCGATCACCGCAACCCCAGTACGCATGGTTAGCGACAATACCCTCCGAAAGGCGCTGGCCCTTAGCAAGGCGAAAGGGTCATACTCCCCCTCACCAACCCGTACTGAGGGGGTACAGCTGTGACTTCACGCGAAACGGCCCGGCGGCGCAGAACGCCTTTCGCGGTTCTGGGGGTGCTCGCGCTGACGCTGTCCACGTTGACGGCGCCCGCGTACGCCGAGCCCGACCTGCCGTCCGACGGCGCGGGACTGAGCGAGACCCAGCTCGAAGCCCAGGCCGAAGGCGTCAGCGGCATTCCGGGTGAGAACGAGATCAGCCGCAGCCGCAACATGGTCCTGGTCTCCCACCTGGACAAGCAGGCCCCGCTGAGCTCGACGCAGACCGACATCGCGTTCCAGGGCAACTACGCGTTCGTCGGCAACTACGACGGCTTCGTCATCTACGACATCCAGAACCCGAAGAAGCCGAAGATCAAGAGCCAGGTCCTGTGCCCCGGCTCGCAGAACGACGTCTCGGTGTACGGGAACCTGCTGTTCCTGTCGACCGACTCGTCGCGCAGCGACAACTCCTGCAGCAGCGTGTCCAAGCCGGCGACCGAGAAGTCGTCGTGGGAGGGCATCAAGGTCTTCGACATCAGCGACAAGAAGGCACCGAAGTACGTCGCTGCCGTCGAGACCGACTGCGGTTCGCACACCCACACGCTGGTGCCGGGCAAGAACAAGAAGGACGTGTACCTCTACGTCTCGTCCTACTCGCCCAACGCCACGTTCCCGGACTGCCAGCCGCCGCACGACAAGATCTCGATCGTCAAGGTGCCGCTGAAGGCTCCGGCCCAGGCGTCCCTGCTCAAGGCGCCGGTGCTCTTCCCGGACGGCGCGAACCCCGGTGTTCCGGGCAACATCGAGACTGGCTACACCTCGGCCACCTCGGGTTGCCACGACATCACCGTCTACCCGCAGCTCGACCTCGCGGCCGGCGCCTGCATGGGTGACGGTGTCCTCTGGGACATGTCGGACCGGGAGAACCTGAAGGAGATCCACCGGGTTCAGGACGACAAGCACTTCGCGTTCTGGCACTCGGCCACCTTCAACAACAGCGGCACCAAGGTCGTCTTCACCGACGAGCTCGGTGGCGGTGGCGCCGCGACCTGCAACGAGAAGATCGGCCCGAACCGCGGTGCCAACGGCATCTACGACATCGTGGGCAAGGGCAAGGACCGCAAGCTGGTCTTCAAGTCCTACTTCAAGATCCCGCGCATGCAGGCCGACTCGGAGAACTGCGTCGCGCACAACGGTTCGCTGATCCCGGTGCCCGGCAAGGACATCATGGTCCAGTCCTGGTACCAGGGCGGCGTCTCGGTGTGGGACTTCACGAACTCGAGCAAGCCGCGTGAGATCGGCTTCTTCGAGCGCGGCCCGATGCCGAACGCGGCGGGCGGCGGTACGTGGTCCACGTACTGGTACAACGGCTACATCTACTCCTCGGAGATGGGCCGCGGCTTCGACGTGATCGACATGCGCGACCCGCGCACGTTCGCGGCGAAGTTCTTCCGCACGAACGAGCTCAACGTGCAGACCCAGGGCAACTTCTACCGCGGGTAGCAGCTGTCCGAATCAGCGCGGCTGTCGTTTCTCGGCAGCCGCGCTGATCGCTGTCAGGACCAGAGTCACCGCGACACCACCGAAAACCGCCCAGATCGGCGAGCCGACGTCCATCGCCCACGCGGCAACGACCGCGGTCAGGCCGTATCCGGCGCCGGTCACCGCGTACATCATCGAGAACCCGGCCGCGTGCGCACCGACCGGAAGCCGTTCGCGCAGCGCCAAGCTCCGCGTCACGAGCACACCGGACTGGAACAACCCGGCCGCCAGCAACGCACCCGCGATGCCCGGCAGGTTCGGGAACAACGCGACCGCGCCGACACAGGTCGCGGTGATCACCAGCAGCACGAGTCCCTGTGTGCGCAACGATCCCGGCCACGGCCGCAACCCGTAGAGCACCGCGCCCAAAGCACTGCACGCCGCGAAGCCCATGAGCAGCGGCCCGATCCAGCCGATCGCGATCCCCCGGTGCTCCAGCAATGCCGGCAACACCAGTTCCGCGACCGCCAGCTGCGCCAGCGCCGCCGCGCTCACCAGGTAGATCGGCCACGCCGACGCGACGACACGGGGTTTCGCCGAGCTCGCGCGAGTGGTCACGTGTCCGCGCGGCAGGATGAACACCAGCCAGGCCGCGACGACGATCAAGCTGACCGACACCACGACAGGTGCCCGCCGGTCGACGCTCAACGCCAGCACGGTGACGAGCGCGGGCGCCACCGCCCACACCACCTGCGTGATCATGGCGTCGAAACCCATCGCCTTGGGCACCAACGCGTCCGGCACCAGCCCGAGCAGCATCGCGCGCAGCCCACCCGGTGTCGTCGACGGCCCGGCGCCCGCGATGAACGCCGCGATCACCAGCAGCGTCACGTTGGTCGTCAACGCCAGCGTCGTGAACGCCCCGGCCCCCACGACCAGCCCGGCCGCGAGCTGGCCGCGCATCCGGGACGGGTCGAGCAGCAAGCCCAGGAGCCCAGCGCCGAGGAGCTCCCCCAGCACGTACACGGCGGTGAGCGACGCCGCGAGCACGTAACCGCCGGACAGGTCCTTGGTCAGGAACACCATCATCAGCGGCGTCATCGACATGGGTAACTTCGCGGCGACCGTGACCACGGCGCACGCGAGCACGTCCCGGTTCGCGAGATCGCGGTAACCGGCAGCGGAGATCGTCACTCGCTCAGCTCCTGGAACAACGTCAGCTGCAACCCGGCAGGGGCTTTCAGTCTGGCGTTCAGCGAGTTCCACGGTGTGCGCGTGGGTTCCGCGACCACCTCAGCACCTGCGGCCTCAAGGTCACGAGTGGTCTGAGCGGAGTCTGCGACCTCGAACGCCACCCGGATGTGTCCCGCGACGCGCGAGCCCACCTCGACCTGGTCGATGAACTCGGCGTGCGGCGGATCGGTGATCTCCAGCGTGGCCCGGCCGGCCTCCAGGATCGTGACCCGCCCGCCGTCGGACGCGAACGCCGCCCGTTGCTCGAGGCCCAGCACATCGCGGTAGAAGTGCAGGGCCTCGTCGTAGTCGGCGGCGGTGACGACTAGGCGGAGTTCACGAACACCGGTCATGCGCTGATCATCGCACCAGCCGTGTGAGGACCACGACAACCACGGCGATCCCTGCCGTCACGTGGATCGGGGCTGGTCCGAACGTCGCAGCGAGCACAGCGGCGGAGCCGAGCGGCAACAGGTACTTGCGCAGCCCGGCCTGGCCGGGGCAGTCCTGCACGTACCAGACGCACAGGAAGAAGATCGCCAGCGGCACCGTCGTGAACGCGGCGACCGTCGTGCCGGGCGCGTGCGCGATGTGCAGGTCGTAGTCGACGCTGGCCGCCAGACCCGCACCGATCGCCGCGATCGAGCCGAGGATGAAGAGGTGCGCATAGCCCCAGAGGAACGCCTTCTTCAGGTTGTGCAGATGGGTCGGCGCCTCGAAGTAGATCCACCACGCCGAGAACACGATGATCAGCGATGCCGCGGCGAGCGAGACCAGGTTGACGCCGCTGTCGAAGCCCTTCTGGAACGCCAGCGTGGCCGCCAGGATCGACTCGCCGAGCACGATCAGGGTGAAGAGCCCGTGCCGTTCGGCGATGTGGTGCGGGTGCCAGGTCGTGGTCGCCGCCCGCTCCGCCCACACCGGCACCAGCAGCTCACCGATCATGCCGAGCACCCACAGCGGCAGCTGCAGGCTCGGCGGCGCGAGGACGACCCACAGCACCCAGAGCACCTGCATGCCGGCGATACCGGCGGCGTAGCGGCGGGTGCAGCGCTTGTGCGTCGGGTTGTCCAGTGACGCGCGCAGCCAGTGCGCGACCATGGCGAGCCGGATGACGACGTAACCACCGACGACGATCCGGTAGTCCTGCCGCTCGAACACCGCCGGGATGCCCGCCGCGATGACGAGCACTCCGGCGATCTGGATCATCGTGATGATCCGGTACAGCGTGTCGTCGTTGTCGAACGCGCTGGCGAACCAGGTGAAGTTGAGCCACGGCAGCCACAACGCGAAGAACGCCATGCAGAAGGCCAGCAGTCCGGCCCCCGCGTGGTTCTCACTGACGGCGTGGTGGAGCCCGGCGGCGGCCTGGGCGACCGCCACCACGAAGCTCAGGTCGAACAACAGCTCCAACGGCGTCGCGACCCGGTGGGCCTCCGCCGTGTCGCGCGCGAGGAGCTTTCTGATCATCCAGGCACCACCATGATCCGTGACTCGCTGAGGTCCAGTGCTACCTGCGTGCCGGGCTGGTAGGCGGCCGCCGTGTTGGACGGCTGGTCGACCCGCAGGATCTGCTCGCCCACTTTGACAGAGATCCGCGTGACAGGCCCGAGAAACGACTGAGTCAGCACATCGCCGACGATCTTGCCCTGCGTTCCGTCGTGAGTCGACACTCCGATGTCCTCGGGCCGCACGATGATGCGAACGTCGCTTCCGGACGGTTGGTCGTGCGTCGCGGGGACGGTCACCCCGTTGATCACGACGGTCTGCCCCTCGGCCTTGGCCTCCACCGAGTTCGTGACGCCGACGAACTGCGCCACGAACGCCGTCTTCGGCTCGCGGTACACCACGGACGGCGTGTCCAGCTGCTCCAGCCGGCCGTGCGACATGACGCCGACCCGGTCGGAGACGGCAAGCGCCTCCTCCTGGTCGTGCGTGACGAACAGCGTCGTCATGCCGAGCTCCGTCTGGATGCGCCGGATCTCGTCCCGCAGGTTCACGCGGACCTTGGCGTCCAATGCGGACAGCGGTTCGTCCAGCAGCAGCACGCGCGGCTGGATCGCGAGTGCGCGGGCGAGCGCGACGCGTTGCTGCTGACCACCGGACATCTGGTGCGGGTACCGGCCACCGAGGTGGCTGAGCCCCACCAGTTCCAGCAGCTCGCCGGTGCGCTTGGTGTCGGCCTTGCGCATCTTCAGGCCGAACGCGACGTTCTGCGCCGCGGTCATGTTCGGGAAGAGGCTGTAGGCCTGGAAGACCATGCCCATGTCCCGCTTGTTGGCCGGGACCTTCGTGATGTCCTTGCCGCCCACCGTGACCGTGCCGGAGTCCGCCGTCTCGAAGCCCGCGACGATGCGCAGCGCCGTCGTCTTGCCGCAGCCCGACGGCCCCAGCAAGCTCACCAGCTCGCCCTCGGCCAGGTCGAGGTCGAGGCCGTCCAGTGCGACGTTGCCGCCGAAGGACTTGCGCAGTCCCTTGAGTTCCAGGTGACCCATGTCTGATTACTCCTCGACCACGGTCTGACGGCGCCGCTGGCCGACATAAGAAAGTGCGAACAGAAGGACGAACGCGAAGAGCAGGCTCAGCAGCGACACCGCGATGGACACACCCGCGTTGCGCTTGCCGAGCAGGTTGACCTGCACCTGCAGCGTGTCGAAGTTGAGCAGCGACGCGATGGTGAACTCACCGAGCACCAAAGCGACCGACAGCAGCGACGCACCGATCAGCGCGACGCGGATGTTCGGCACGACGACCTTCCACAGCACCGTGAACCACGACGCGCCGAGGCTGCGGGCGGCTTCTGCCAGCGTCTTCAGGTCGATCGCGGCGAGACCGGCGTCGATCGCGCGGTAGGCGAACGGCAGCACCAAGATCGTGTAGGCGAACGTCAACGTCAGCGGTGAGTCTCCGAAGAAGTAGTTCACCCACGCGTAGAGCGGCGCCATGCCGACCACCAGCACGATCGCCGGGATCGCGAGCGGCAGCAGGCACAGGAACTCCACGAGCCGCTGCAGCTGGGGCAACCGGAGCCGGATCCACGCCATCGTCGGCACGAGCAGCACCAGCATCAGCACCGCGCTGGTGACCGACAGCAGCAGCGAGTTGACGAGCGCTTCCATCAACCCTTCGTCGTCGACGATGGAAGTCCACGACTCGAGGCTACGGGTGTTGTTCCTGCCACGCGTCGAGAACTCCGCCATCGCGATCAGCGGCAGGATGAAGTAGACGCCGAGGACCAGCAGGATGATCGTGCGCAGGACGCGCTGCTTCACTACCGAACCCACTTGGCGACCCTCCTCTGCAGCAGCACGTTCACGCCCATCGCGATGCTGACGACGATCACCATGCCGAGGCCCAGCGCCTTGCCCAGGTTCTCCTGGCCGAGCACGACCTCACCGGTGAGGAAGCCGCGGATCTGCAGCGGCACGATCGGGCTGCCCTGCGAGACGAGCGCGGCGGCCGTGGCGTAGGCGCTGAAGGCGTTGGCGAACAACAGGAGCAGCGCGCCGAGGAACGGCGGCGTCAGGATCGGGCCACCGACGTGCCGCCAGTAGGTCCAGCTGGTGCCGCCGAGGCTCGCGTTCGCCTCACGCCACTGTGGACGGAGGCCGTCCAGCGCCGGCAGGAACACGATGACCATCAACGGGATCTGGAAGAACGTGTAGACCAGCGTCAGGCCCGGCAGCTCGAACAGCCACGCGCTGCCGGCGAACAGGTCGATGCCAACGTTGTCACGCAAGTACTTCGTGACGAGACCCTCGAAGCCGACCGTCGCGAGGAACGCGAAGGCCAGCGGCACGCCACCGAACTGGGCGAGCACACCGGACGCGGCGACGACGACCCTGCGCAGCATGCCGTCGGGGTTGCCGACCGCGACCGCCCACGTGAGCAGCGCGCCGAAGATCGCGCCGATGACCGCCGTGAGCGCGGACAGCTCGATGCTGCGCACGAACGCGTCGAAGTACACGCCCTTGAACAACGTCGAGAGGTTGTCCAGCGTGAACGCGCCGTTGGAGTCCTGGAAGGAGCCCGCGAGCACGAGAACCGTGGGGTAGACGAGGAAGATGCCGACGAACGCGAGGAACGGCACCGCGACGAGCCAAGCGGCCGCAGATGGCCGACCGGCGGCCCCACCCTTGTTCTTGGTGGAGCCGCCGGGCGTCGTCGCTACGGGAGCGACTGAGGTCATCCGATGGCCTGCGCCCAGGTCGCCGTGAGCACGGCCTTGGCCTTGTCGGCCTGCGCCTGCGTCTGGAACACCTGCTTGCCGTCGGTCTTGGGCAGCTTCTCCTTCGCGGCCTTGTCCGCCTTGTCACCCATCTTGTCCAGGCGCACCGGGCGGGACATGCCCTTCAGGTAGAGGTTCTGGCCCTCGTCGGAGTAGAGGAACTCCTGCCACAGGCGCGCGGCCGCGGGGTGCGGCGCGTCCTTGCTGATGGCCTGGTTGTAGTAGCCGCCGATCTGCGCCTCGGCCGGCACGACGACCTTCCAGTCCATCTTGCCCTTGAGCTTGTCGGTCTGGGCGGCGTTGGTGTAGTCCCAGTCGATCACGACGGGCGTCTGCCCGGACTCGATCGTCGCGGGCGACGGGTCGACCGGCTGGAAGTTGCCGGCCTGCTTGAGCTGCTTGAAGAACTCGACACCCGGCGCGATGTCGTCGGCGCTGCCACCGTTGCCGAGCGCCGCCATCACGACGCCGGCGAACGCGGCACCGGCCTGCGTCGGGTCGCCGTTGAGCGCGACCTTGCCCTTGTACTCGGGCTTGAGCAGGTCCTTGACGCTCGTCGGCGCCGGCACCTTGGCGGCGTCGTAGCCGATCGACATGAAGCCGCCGTAGTCGCCGTAGTAGAGGCCGTCGGCGTCCTTGAGCTCAGCGGGGATGTCGTCCCAGGTGCTGACCTTGTAGGGCGCGAACAGGTCCTTGTTCGCGAGCGCCACGTTCAGCCCGAGGTCGAACACGTCCGGCGCGCGGTCGTTGCCCTTGAGCTGCTTGGCGGCGTTGATCTCCTCCTGGCTGGAGGCGTCCGGCTGCGCGGAGTCGATCTTGATGCCGTACTTGGCCTCGAACGCCTTGATGATCTCGCCGTAGTTCGCCCAGTCCGGGGGCAGCGCGATGACGTTGAGCTTGCCTTCCTTCTTGGCGGCCTCGACCAGCTTGTCCATGCCACCGAGCTCACTCGCCGACTTGGCGGTCCCGGCGGCTCCGGCCGGCGTCTCCTTGGCGGGCGGGGCGCCACAGGCAGCCATCGCCAGCACCAACGCGCCAACACCAATCAGTTTCGTGGTGACGTTCCCTCGCTTCAGCACAGGCGGAGGATTCGCGCGGACAGCTTTCGTTGTCAAGCCAGCCGCGCCGGTTGAGACCTTCTCGACTCCAACGGTGAATTCTTGGCGCCCTACGGGTTGCCGCTGAATGCTTTCCGAGCCTCGGCCAGATGCTCCGCGGTGATCCCGGTCGCCGGGTCGACGTGGACGAGAGCGGTGGTCAGGTGCCGTCGTTTGTGGACGAAATCCCGGTTCCTGTCCCGGTGCAGCCCGAAGTCGTCGTCGAACCAGACCAGCGGCCGTTCGTAGGCGTACCTGGCCACCGCGGGGTACTTCCAGCCGTGCTCGTCGTGGAACTCGATCACTTTGAGCTGCGGCAATCCGAGGCGTGGCCCTATCTCGACGTTCGCCCGGTGGCCCCACGTCGTCGCCCACGCGAGCTCGGCGCCGGTTTCTTCCGCCAACTGTCTCAATTGGCCGCCGTGCTCCGGATCCAGCCAGACGCGGAGCTTGCGCCACCAGCCGACCTTGATGTCGAACGGCCGGTAGTTCGCGGGCTTCGTCCTGGCCGCCCACGGGTTGAGCGGGCCGTCGACGTCGATCACGACGAGTGGCTTCACCTGTCCAGTTTCCCGGGCGCGGCGAGCCCGTCACCCCTAATCTCCTGACCATGAGACGTTTCGCCCTGTTCGTCCTCCTGTGCGCCGCGCTGGCCGGCTGCGGCGCGATCGCCGACCTGGCCGCGCTGCAAACCCGCATCCAGGACGCCGGCTACACGAACGTCTCGCTGTACCACCGTTCCAACAACGGCACCGACATCGTGGAGATCACCGCGTCCGGCTCTTCTCCCGACAAGATCGCCGAGATCGTCTGGGACACCTACCCGGAGCACGTCGACCAGGTGGCGATCACGCTCAACGGCAACCAGGAGGTCTACTCCGAGGCTCAGTTGCGCGACGCGTTCGGCGACCGCGCCGTGACCGAGAAGCCAGACGACGACACCGACGTCATGAAGTCCATCGTCACATGGCTGATCGTCGGCGTAGTCGTATTCCTGCTGCTCATCGTCGGCGTGATCATCCTCGTCGTGGTCCTGGTCCGCCGCTCGCGCCGCCGCAAGGCGCAGCAGCCGCCGTACTACCCGCCGCCACCACCGAACTGGCCGCCGGCCGGACCGCCCGCCGCATAGGACTCGACCACCGTGACGCAGCCGCCGTACCAATACGGACCACCGCAGCAGCCGTGGGGCCAGCCCTATCCGGTTCCACCTCCCCCACCTCCGAAGAAGTCGCCGGTGATCTTCATCGTGATCGCCGTCGTGGTTCTGCTGCTCGGCGCGGCCGGCGTCCTCGGCACGGGTTTGCTCTGGCCTGGCTGGATGAAGTCCGTGAGCTCGGCTCCCGTCGACCAGTCCACCCCGGAGAGCACCGCGAAGGCCGTCGAGGACGCGTTGAACCGCAGCGACGTCGACCAGTTCGTGAACGTCCTGGTGTGCAAGGACGGCCGCACCAAGGCCAAGAACAAGGACATCACGCAGGCCGAGGAGATCCTCTACCGCGACATCAAGCCGTTCAACCCCAAGACCAAGAGCGACGTCCAGCCCACCTTCAAGGTGGACGAGGTCCGCAAGATCAAGCCCAGCGACGCGATCTACAACGACGGGAACAAGGACGCGACCGCAGCGATCATGTCCGTCGAGTACCCGAAGGACAGCGGTCTCTCCAAACAGCGCGGCGTGCTGGCCATGTTCCAGGAGGACAACAAGTACGTCGTCTGCGAAATGGGCTTCATCCCGGTAGCCGACACCCAGGAACCACCACCGGACCCGGACCCGAACAGCCCGACCGGCCGCATGCAGGCGTTCGCGAAAGCGGTGAACGACAAAGACATCGCCGCCGCCCGCCGCTACATGTGCGCCACCGCCCGCGCCGTCAACACGTGGGCGGAGAAAGCCATCGCCGCGGGCGGCAAACTGCGCCTGCACGACAAGGTGACCACCACAAAAGCGGAAGATTCCGGCCAGGTCCGCATGTGGTACACGCTGAACGGCGCGGAGACCAAGGCAGGCGGGTTCCTGAAGAAGGAGTCCGACGGCTGGTGCCTCTTCACGTTCAACAACGACGCCAAGTAGTCGAAACCGCCGCCCCCTGTTCGTATAAGGGGCATGTTCACCGACGAAGAGCTCGCCTACCTGCGCTCCCAGCCCCTGGCCCGCCTGGCGACGCTGAACGAGGACGACCAACCCGACGTGGTCCCGCTGTCCTTCGAGTACGACGGCACCCACTTCTGGGTGGGCGGCGCGGGCGCGCAGGTCTTGCACACCCGCAAGTTCCGCAACATCACCGCAGGCCGCCGCAAGGTGTCACTGGTGATCGACGACCTGGTGTCCTTCGACCCCTTCATCGCCCGCGCGATCCGCGTCTACGGCATCGCGGACGACCCGGCCGACCGCGTGGGCCTGGTGGGCCCCGGCATCTACTGCCGCATCACGCCCACCGAGGCGTGGGCGTGGAACATGGCGGGCGAGCCGGCGGGCGAGACGTGGTACGAACCGCGCCGGATCAGGACGCACGGAGGGCCGAGCACGCTGCTGTCGCGCCCCAACGAGCGCCGTACAGGAGCCCCGGGAGCAGACGCCTGAACGTCAGGTGGATCTCCCCTGCCCGGTCCACGGCGTGCCGGCTCCCGTCCTGCTCGGCCTCAACACGCTGCAGGACGCCGTCGAACGTCCGCACAAGCCGTTTGCGGTCGTGCTCGAACCGCACCCGCAGGTCGAACACCTCGCACGGGCGTTCGGGCACAAGTAGCACACACGGGTGCATCACATCGCGGCTCAGCAGGCGGTACCGGACCGCGAAGTCGTGAGTTTCGCCGCGCGCCAGCGGGTCGGCCGGCACGAGGGTGAAACCGGGGCGATCGGTGGCCGAGCGGTCCTGCAGCGTGCCGCCGTAGAGCAGGTGGACGTCGACGTCCCGCCTGCGCACCGGGAACGCGGGGACGAACTCCAGCTGGTCCAGGCCGTCCTGGTCGACGACGACCTGGTAGCGCTCCAGCACCTCGGGCTGCCCCTGATCAAGCGCCACGGCCACGGCCAGCTCGGCGGTGTGCCAGCCACCGGCGTCGCGCCGCGTGGTCGTAGCGGCCAGCTCTGCCAGTTGGTCGACGGCCTCGTCGACACGGCGGCGCACGGTGCGGCCGTCGCGGTCGATCGTAGCGGCCACCCAGTTGACCCGGTCCTGGTAGAGCGGGTGGCGGACCTCCGGGATGAGACCGAACGCCGCGCGTGCCGCGAGCTGGAGATCGTCGGGAAGCTGCTCGACCAGGTCGGTCAGCCTGGTGACCAGCTTCTGCCTGGCGGCGGACGGCCCGTCGGCCGTGGTGATCCCGCAGGCGGCGGCCAGGTCAGCGCCGATCCGGTCCCCGATCCGTCCGTGCACTCCCCTTCCCTTTCGCAGGGTCTTCAGCTCACGGACCAGCCTCGCGTGCGTCGTCGTCATCTCCGCTCTCCTCCCCTTGCCTGCTCACGTGCGGCGGAGGCAGATTGCGTCGGGTGTGTGGACGAGAAGTGGACACACCGTGGATCGGTCACACGTGGTCTGGTCTCAGGACTGTCCGCGCCACCGAAGACGCCAGCGCGATGCCGATCCGGACACCGTCGCGGCCGAGGAAGACTCGCGAGGTGCCGATGCGGTCCAGCGCCGGCGGATCGACGGCGCCGAGTCCGAAGGCGATCATCTCCGGGCCCGCCGCGGTGGCGGTGAGCTGTGCCAGCGCTGCAGGCCAGTCGTGATCAGTGGCCCTGCCGTCGGAGACGAAGAACAGCATCGGCCTGCGCACCTGGATCCGTTGTGCCTTCAGGATTTGCACATCGCGCTCGATGATCTTGCGCAGCAGGGTGAACGCGGATCCGAAGTCGGAGCCCGATTCCTGGCGCGGTGTAATAGGTTCCGGCGGGTCGAGCGCGGCTCGCAGCGGCTGCACCACCAGCGCCCTCTCCGCGAAAACCACCACGCAGAGCCGAATCTGGGCGGCGGCCTGCCGTTCCGCGTGCACCACGCCGCGGAACTCGCGCATGCCGGCGTTGACCTCGGCGATGTGGTCGGTCATCGAGAACGACACGTCGCAGACCACGTAGCAGGGCAACACTTCGAGCACCATCCGTCTCCCCCTCACCACAAGGCGTGACAAGGAGAAACGGTTACCGGATCGTGTTGATCAAACGTGGACAAAAAGATGATTCGCTGACACATCAACGGGCCCTTGCGCGACATTCCTCCCGGATGGAGGCTCGGACACCGAGGAGGACAGCGTGGATTTCCGGATGCTGGGGCCGCTGGAGGCATGGCACGGGCGCACCTCGGTGTCGTTGGGTGACCTGCAGCAACGCTTCATCCTCGTGGTGCTTCTCCTGCACGCGAACAAGCCCCTGTCACCCGAACGGATCACCGAGATCGTGTGGGGTGACCAGCCGGAGCGCAAGACGCTGGTGCGCGCCTACATCAACAGGCTGCGCAAGGCGTTCGAGGGCACCGACGCGGAGATCGAGCGAACGGCGACCGGGTACCTGCTGCGCGTCGACGAGGATCACATCGACACCGTGCGCTTCGACCGGCTGCGCGCGCAGGCCGCACAAGCCTTGCAGGACAACGACCAGCGCCGTGCCATCGAACTGCTGCGCGAGGCGGTGGCGCTGTGGCGCGGGCGGTTCCTGGACGACATCGACATCGACAGGGTCGGCGGTGCCGAGGTGATCCTGCCGGACGAGAGCTTCTACGACGCGCTCGGTGACCTGGCCGAACTGGAGCTGATCTCCGGCGACCACCGGTCGGCCCGCGACCGGATGCGCCGCGCGTTCCGAACGGCACCTGATCACCAGAAGTTCGCCGAGCTCCTCATGCGCGCGCTGATCGCGGGCGGCGACCGGGTCGGCGCGATCCGGATCTACGACAGCGCCTGCGAAGCCCTGACCCGGGCCGGTTTTGAACCGGGAACCGTGTTGCGCAACCTCGCGGAACGAGCGAGGCGAGGTGATCCGGTCAGCTCGCTGCCGTCGCGCCCAGGTGGGTTCACCGGCCGGTCCGACGAACTGGCGACGATCGAGGCGGCCGCCGCGGGCAGCGGCGAACGGCGCGCGGTGTGGATCAGCGGCGCGCCCGGCGTCGGCAAGACAGGTCTGGCCGTCGAGGCCGCGCACCGCCTGCGCCACCGTTTCCCGGACGGCCAGATCCTGCTCCGGCTCAACGGGTTCACGCCGAACGTCGTACCGATGTCCGTGTCGGACGCGTTGACGCAGCTGCTGACCGAGCTGGGCGTGCCCGCCGAACAGATCCCGGACACCGTGGGCCGCAAGGTCACGCTTTACCAGTCCCATCTCTACGGCACCAAAACCCTGGTGGTGCTGGACAACGCTGTCTCACCCGAACAGATCAGGCCGCTGCTGCCAGAGGCTCGGGAGTGCTTCGCGCTGGTGACCAGCAGGAGGATGGGCGAGCCGGACATCAGCGAGCACGTGCGGCTCGGTCCGCTTCCAGCAAGCGACGCCACCGCGCTGTTCCAGCGGCTGACCGGTCCGTTCCGCGGCGGCAGGCCTGCGGACATCGCCGGACTGGTGAAGCGTTGCGGGTACCTGCCGATGCCGATCACGGTCGCGGCGGCGACACTGCGCAGGCACGACCGGTGGTCTCTGGAGCACCTGCTCGGACTGATGGATGAGAGCGGGCCGTGGCGGGAAGACGGCGCCGCCGCGGTACACACCTCCTACCGGCTGCTCGACGAACGGCAGCAGGAGATCTTCCGGCTGTTCGGGCACCTGCCAGGTCCCCACGTCGATCTCGTCGCCGCCGCTGCGCTGGCGGGCAGGGACGTGGCGGAGACCCGCAAGCTGCTCGACGACCTGCACGAGGTCTGTCTGCTCGAAGAGATCGCGCCGGACCGCTACCAGATGCTCGACTCGATCAAGGAGTTCGCCGCCTTCGAGCCTGTCCCCGAACACGCCTTGGCCCGCCTGCTGGACTTCTACCTCGTCACCCTGGCCAACGCGGCGAGCACCGCGTACCCGTTCGACCGCGCGGCCCAGCCGCCCGTGGACCGCGCGAGCCCGTTGAGCCTGGAGTTCGCCGAAGCAGGCGCAGCGCAGGCGTGGATCACCGCCGAGCTCGACAACGTGGTGGCCGCGATCCACCACGCCGCGACGAACGCGCTGCCCGTTCACGCGTGGCAGCTGGCCGTGCTGATCTGGCGGCACTTCAACACGGCGAACCGGTTCGAGGACTGGATCGCCGCCCTGGAGCTGGCCAGGGAGACCACCGACAGCTACGGCCAGGCGCATGTGCTGCTGCGCCTCGCCATCGCGCACGACCGGCGCGGACTGCACACCAAGGCGCTCGACCTGGCTCGGCAAGCCCTGCCGCACTGGACGCAGCACGGCGACGTGCACGGTGAGGCAGCAACCCTCTGCACGATCGCGATCTCCACGATGCAGCTCGGCTCGCACGAGGAGGCGATGCGGCAGTTCGAGGCAGCGTTGGAGAAGTACCAGCAGTGCGGGGATCTTCGCGGCCAAGCGCATGCACTGAGCTTGCTCGGCTACCTGAACGAGCAGCACCACCAGTACGAGGTCGCGTTGCACCAGCACGAGCAGTCGGTGCGGATCCAGCGGGAGATCGGGCACCTGCGCGGGCTGGCGCACTCGTTGGACAACCTCGGCGGGATCCAGCAGCACCTGGGCATGGTGGACGAGGCGATTGCGAACCACGTGGAAGCTCATGAGGTCGCGATGCAGCTGGACGACGCCTGCGCTGCCGCCTACGCGCTGACGAACATCGCCGACGCGCACCGGTTGGCCGGCAGGCTCGCTGAAGCGGTACATCACCAGAAGCAGGCCGCCCAGGCAGCCGCCGGAGTGGACGACGCGGACCTGAAGGCAAGGCTGTTCCGCGTCAGAGCCGCCACCTCGAGTGACGGTGGTGACCAGGTCGCGGCACTGCGGCTCTACGAGTCACTGCTGGACCTCGCGACCGGCACCGGCAACCGCACGCACCGGGCGCACGGCGAAGTCGGTGTGGCGCGGACGATGCACGCGCTGGGCAGGCATTCCGACGCCGCCGCGCACTGGGAAGCGGCCGAAGACGTGTTCGCCGGGCTCGGCCAGCCCGAGGTGGAGGAGGTGCGGGCCGAGCGTGCGGCGTTGACCTGTGCGTGCGGTCAGCGGTCAGCCAGAAGTCGTTTGAGGTCGGGGTAGAGCTCTCGCACAGCGCCGTGGTTGTGCCATCGCCCCAGGGTTCTGGCCAGCTGTCGCAGGTCTGTCCGGACGGTCGCGGAATCGACGTGCGCTGCGTCGTCGATCGTGCCGGCGAGGGTGCCGCAGCTCTGGTCGATTTCGCCCGACAACGCGTAGGCCAACGACAGCCGCGTGCCGAAGCGAGCCCTGGTGCGCCGGGAGGTGACCGGTAGCAAGGAGAGCTGCCGGTCCAGCACGGCCGCGGCTTCGGCGGTGAGGCCGAGGTCGCACAACGACCACCCCCTCGCCAGTTCCAGCGGGTCGGGCGCGCTGGAACCGAGCACCGAGTACGGGTTGTCGTCCTGTGTTGCGTCCAGCGGTTGTGCGGCCCGGTCGAACGCTCGCTCGGCTGCGCTCCGGTTTCCCGCGAGGGCGTAGCCCTGCGCCTCACGTCGTGCTGCCAGCGCGAGGACGCGGGACCCGGCCTGGCCGATCCACTGCGCCTGCTGGGCGAGGTTGATGGTGCTCGTGGCGTCCTGCCGGTACAGCGCCAGCCCGGCCTCGCGGACGAACGTGTAGCTGGCGATGTCCGGATCCCCTGCGGCACGAGACAGTTCGGACGCCTGCCTGGTCCACCACAGCGCACCCTGCTCGTCGCCGGCCTCCTGACTCATCCAGCCCGTGTACTCGGCGATGCGCGCGGCGAGCCGCAGCAACGTCGTGCCCACTCCTCCGGTGTTCTCGCGGGCGAGCCCGTGCACCGTGTGCTGCAAGGCTTTCAGCGGTTCGAGGAGCACCATCGGACTGGTGCGCATGCCCAGTCCGCGCAGATGCTCGAACGAGGTGCGCATCCCAGCGATCACCTGCTCGTCCGGCACCGGCCTCGGCCCGCTGCCCGCGAGCGCACCGACGCCGAGCATCGTGCCGGCCAGGAGCACCTGGCGGCGGCCGAGGGCAGGAGGGCTGTACAGCGCGGCCTCGACCAGCCTGCCGCCGGCGTTCAGCACGCCGTCGCACAGCCTCGCGACCGTCGGCGTGGGAGGTTTGACGTCGTTCTCGATCTTGCTGAGATAACCCTTGCTGTAATGAATCAGCTTCGCCAGCTGCCCCATCGACAGACCTGCCGCAATGCGGCGTTCCCGCAGCAGCTCACCAAATGTTTCGGCCACGACTGCCTCCCCGCTCCGGCGCCAACCGAGTACATCATCCCGACTCTTGCAATGCAATCGCCCCGGCCATACCGCGAATGGCCGGGGCGCATTCACGGCTACCTCAGTCGTGCCACGGGTGCCCACCGCCGTCCGGGGTTTCCGTGGTGGTCGTGGGAGGTGGCGGCGCGGTGTCGTCCGCGTTGGCGGCGACGCCACCGGAAACGGAGGCGGCGACGGCGAGAGCGGTCACCAACGTGACAGCACCGGCGACGAAAGTGGACACGGTTTTGGACATGACGAATCCTCCGAAGGAAATCGCAATTGATTCCGGGATTTCACCCGACGTTCTGCGGGCTACTTCGAGGATTCATCGTCAAAAACCGTGAAAACAGGTGTTTCCCGTTGCCCGCCGGAGCGGTCAACGTCCACTCTTCATCCACTTCTGGTCAACACCCGGCGCGGATGCTGCACGCACGCCGGCCGCCGGCCGGCCTTCGAGGAGGAGGTTGGAGTGATCGAGTCCGCGACCTACGACATCGCCGTGTCGTTCGCCGAGGAGCAGCGAGCCGTGGCCGGCGAGGTGGTCGAAGCGTGCCGGCAGCGCGGCCTGACCGTGCTGGAGGGCAACGACCAGCCGGACGCGAAGGTGCGCTTCCTCGTGCCGTTCGTGTCCACTGTGGACGAGCTGGTGGCGCAGCACCGCGATGAGCACGTGCTGCCGGTCCTGACCGGCGAGATTCCCGACCCGGCACCGCAGGTCGCCTACCTGCGTGCTGACGAGGGCCTGGTGGACGCCCTGGTGAGCAGGGTCGAGGCGGCGGAAACGGCAGGCAGGGACCGGGTGTCCGTCGCCGACGTGGTGGCCCCGACCGCACCACCACAGGCCGAGACCACCGATCTGCGGGCACTGGCCGAGCAGTTCGCTGCCGCCTCGCCGGAGCTCACCAAGCGCGGACTGTCCGGCAGTGTGCACCTCGGCGACACCACCGTCGCCGTGCGCGTCGAACGGTCAGGCGACACGGTTTACGCGCTCCAGGTAGAGGGCGACGACACCGTGAACTTCGTCGTCCTCGGCGGCACAACGGACCTGTTCCCCACGCTGTGCCAACGAATCGAGGACATGTTGCGCTGAGCTGCGAAAGGGCGGTGCCCCGCTGGGGACACCGCCCTTGTCTCACTGCTGCCGAGCTCTCTCAATGACGTCTTCGAGGCGCAACGGACTGGGTGGGTGGTAGCTCAGGCACAGCGGCGCTCTCATCCGCCGGAACCCGAACGTGTCCCCGGTGACGTAGAACTGCCCGCGTTCCAGCCGCGAGATGTCCGCGATCGAACTCCCCTTGGCCCGCGCCATGTCCGTGGCCGCGGCAATCTGCGCCGGACTGTTCAACCGCCCGAAGAACTGCGTGGTGGCGTTGCCGGTCACCTGGTTGTGCACGCCCTTGGGCGCCTGCGTGGCCAGCAACAACCCCAACCCGTACTTGCGAGCCTGAGACGCCAACAGAATCGTGGTCTGCGTACAAGCCGTCGCTCCACCTGACGGCGCGATCGTCTGCGCCTCGTCCATCACCATCAGCCCACCGAGCGGCCGATCCACCGCCGGATTTCGCTTGATCCAGGCGAACACCTCCAGCTGCAACTGGCTGATGAACCCCTGCCGCTGCTCGTCCGACGGCAACCCGACAAAGCTGATCACCGAAACCCGCGCACGCTTGCCAGGTGCAGGTGTGAGCAGCACAGCGGGATCCGTCGGTTCCCCTGCCCCACCAAGCAACGGATCGTTGACCATCGCGGCCCGCAACGTCTCCGCGAGATCAGCCGCCGTAGTCGCCGCCGAGTGCAACTTGCTGACGCCCTCCGGCAACTCGGCCAGCAGATCCACAAACCCGTTGAGATCCCGCCGATCCTCCCGCGCGTACCGCTTGAGCGCCTCCCGGAGCACCGCTCGCCCGCGAACGGCGAACTTGGTCTCGTTGGCAATCCGCGCATGCGGCACCAACCGCGCCACCGCAGCCTCCACCGCGGCAGCGAACTCGTCCTCATCGCCCCGCACTTCGGCGAAGTCGGGCAGCGGATGAAAACTCAGCGGCCGCCCGCCGGCCCGGCCCGGCGTCCACACCACAACCTCAGCGCCGGCCAAGTACTCGGCGGCCTTCGCCTCGTCCCCGTGCCGCCACTCCCCCGGCGGCTCAGGCCAAGCATCGCCAAGCCGCGCCAGGTCGTTGTTGGGGTCCAGCACGATCGCCGAAACCCCGCGCAACGCACATTCCTCGACGATCCGGCGCAGCAACACCGTCTTCCCGCTGCCGGACCCGGCGAACACGATCGCGTGCTTGCGCAAGGACTCCAGCTCGATCCGGATCTCCCCGTCCATCCCGAGCACGATCTCACCGGGCCCTGCAGGTTTCTCAGCTGTCCGCGGTGCTGGCGGAGGGCGCGTCTCCTGGTGCCCGCTCCTGCTGGCGGGTGGCGCTGGATCAGGCAGGATCTGTCGCAGGAACGTGGTGCTGCTGGCAGGTTTTCGTGCCGCGAGCCAAGCGAACAGCTGGTAGCTCTGCGTCGACCACATCTCCTTGAGCGCGCCGAACGTGCGCAGGTCGTCATCGGAGACTTCGATGCTCCTGCCACCACTCCGTTCGAACTCCGCGACCTCACCTCGGGTCTTCGCCCCGGTCCATCCCTTGGAGCCGTTGCGAATCAGGATCAGATGGCGGCCTCGCAAGTTCTCCGCCGCGGCGCGGGCGTCCCGCAACCTGCGCAACACGCGATTGCCGTGACTGCTGGCGATGAGCCGGAACAACCAGCGTTCCTCGATGTCATTCTCCTCGTCCACGGTGTGACGCAGCCCCGCGTGCAGGCTGTTGTCTGCGGACTGGGGTTCCGGATGCCACGTGAGATCGTCGTTGCCGATCTCGGTGACCCATGACTTCAAGCCTGCCAGCAGCAACGCCGGCATGACCTCGTCCTCGTTGTGCGGCTTGACGTCCGCGGCGGCCAGGCTGGCCTTCGCGCGCAGTCTCGCGAACTCGGCGTCGAGCTCGGCGAGGTCGTCGGGCTCCGGCCCTGCAGGCGTGGCAGAGGCTTTCGGCGCCTCCTCCACGGGCGGAGGCTGTTCCTCGAACGAACGCAGCTCCCTGATCTCACCGTGGAAACAGCTTTCAGCGTGCGCGTGGATGCGCTTGAGCAGCTCCCGAGGAGTCATCGGCTGCCAGGAGTCGAACGCTTCCGGAGCGACGGGCCAGGTCGGATGTGGCGGCGTGATCCCCTTGCGCTGGTAGATCGCCCCCACCCACTTCTCCACGAGCGTGCGGGCGATCCCGGCGTCCGTGATCGCGACGAGGATCGGGGTCGTGGTGAAGCGGTCGCCCACGGTGTCGCTCGCGATCGACCCGAGCCTCACCCAGGTGTTCGGCAGGCATGCCACGATCGTCAGCGTTCGCCTCGTGGTCTCACGGAGCTGCATCAGCCCGTCCGAGATGAGCGCGATCTCGTGGGCCAGCTCAGTGCTCGACGTGTCGTCGTCGAAGGCGTCCTGGCTCTTGTTCACCAGCGTGTCCAGCTGATCGACTGCGACCACGCACGGACCCGTCATCGCGAGGATGCGCGAGATGTCCCGCACGAGCGTCTGCGGGCGCTTCGGCTTGACCGGCAAGCCCCAATGACGACGCTCGTCCTGCGACTCGTCGAGTCCTTCCAGGTATGCGCGACCGACGTCCGCGTACTCGGACGCGTACAGCACCAGCGCTTTGATCGTGTCACCGCATTCGACCGCGATCCGGCCGTCCACGTGACGCAGCCCGTTGAGCAACGCACGAAGGTCATCGGGAATCAGCGCGGCTTCGCCCAGGACCGCTCGAGTGACCTCATCCGACGCGGCAGCCCGTTGGCACAGCTGCTTCAGCAACACCGTCAGCTGGAAGTCACCGTCGTCGTTGGTCCTGAGCAGCTCGCTGCGCATCGCGTCGGCGACGTCGTCCCAGAACATCTGGCCGGACGTGAGCTCGATCAGGAAGAAGTAGCCGCCTTCCCGCTGCACCAGGCGACGCACCGAGCCGAGCAGGTGGGTCTTGCCGATGCCCTTGCGTCCCTGCAGTGCGAGGCCGATCGGGCTCGGTCCGGTGCTCGTCTTGGCATCCGCGATGCCTGTCCTGATGCGGTGCTCCGCCCTCGGGTGCAGACCGTCGACGTGCGAGGGTGAGGTCTGCCAAACGTCGTCCGGCGTCTCGGCGGAGTTGAAACGCAGTGCGGCCAAAGCTTCACGCAACTGGGCGGTCATGACGATTCCTCGATCGCAATGAGGTGCAGGTCCTCACCACCGATCCGGACAGCCGCCGCACGGTCTTCGGCGGTCAGCATCTTCGTGTTCGAGTCCGGCGCCAGGTGGACGGTCCCGGTCTTCATCATCTCCAGGAGCACGTCGTCCACCTCGCTCTTGCCGGCGCCGTTCAACCGGGAACGGATGCGGGCCAGGCGGATCCAGTCCTCCGGTGCGGCGGCCAGATCGTGGTAGGCGGCGCGGATCAACGACTCCAGGTCGCCGGAACGGACCGCCTCGGCGAGCAGTCCGCGCCGGTGGAGGAACCCGATGACGCGGCGGAGCATCTCAGCGTGCGCCCGAGACAGTGGTCCCGCATGAGTCGGTGCCCCACCAGCGACGAGATCCTTCATGCACCACTCGACACCCTTGTCGGTGATCTCGTGCACCAGACCGCTGCCCACCTTCGTGGTGGACATCAACTCGCCGTCGTTCAGCGGTCCACGCACCTTGGGTGGGAGCTTGATCTTGAACCGCTCGCCCAGCTCCTTGTGCGGAATCGGGCGGTCTTCCAGCATCAGCTGCATCAGTGCCGCTCGTGCCTGAGGGCTGTACATCTCCGGCATCACGCCGCCTTTCAGTCCGTGAACGCGTTGATTCGTCGATCGATTCGGGTGAGGAGGGCACTCACCTCTGCCCGCAGACGTGCCGGCACCGCCACCCCTGCTCCGTCGCGGTGGGACTTGCTGAGCTGCAGCAGGTCGACGGACCGGTCGCGCAGCAGGTCCATGTCCCCGTCGTCGAGTGCTCCAGCCATGCCACGCACCGTTTCCTCGAGGAGCGCGCCCCTCTCCGCGTACGGCAGCAGGCCGGGCAACTCCCGCAGAGCCGCCTCAGCACTCCGCATCGCCTCAAGGTCCGGTTCGGTCTCCGGTGCGGGCATCGCCTTGATGAGGTCGTGCAGCTCTCGTGCCACCCCCACAGGCCGTCTGGCCGGGTCGAACTCGAGGTGCCGCAGGCTGCGCAGGAAGCCGGGCAGCAGCTCGCGGTCCGTGCCGCGGGTCAGCAGGCAGAACATCTGCCGCTGGGCACCGTCCGGTCCGAGCGTGCGGCGCACGAACTGTTCCGCCTCGGTCAGCTGCCACCGGCTCAGCTCGCCGTCGACCAGGAGGCACAGGTGCTCGGCGGGGTCACCAGTCCTGTCGAGGAACTCCGGGTCGCCCGACACCGATCTGTCCGCCGAGACCCCGAGCAGCCGGAGCTCGGTGATCAGCTCCGTTCCGGTGCGCCACAGCGTCCGGGGGCTGGACACGAGCAGATCCCGGTCGAACTTGCGTCGGCGCGAGCGGGCAGCCGACACGTAGGCGTCGCGGTTGTCGGCCAGCAGATCGGTCCGGTCGTACTCGTGTGCGATCACTGCGGCGACGGTCTCCAGCGCGTACGAGATCTGGTCCGGCGCAGGAGGACGCTCGGCCATCACGGGAAGTAGCTCGCCGAAGCTCCAGAAGGAGATGTACGGCACCGTCAGATGCCGCACCATCTGTTCCGGGGTAACGCCTTTGACCAGCCAGTTGCGGAACAGAGGCTCGACGACCCCGATGCACTTCTGCTGCCACTCCTCGGCCCGCTGGTACTCCATGCGGTTGTCGAGCCGGGACAACACCGGCATCACCTGATGGCGTGGCCGGTCATAAGGCAGCCGGTCCCTCGCCATGTCCGCGAGGTGGGCGATGTCCACCACCTCGTTGAGGTTCTGCTCGTTGGCGGTGAACACCACCACCAACCGGTCCGGCAGCTGCGCTGTGCAGATGCCGGCGATGTCCGAGACCCCGGTGCGGCTGTCGATCAGCACGAAGTCGTACTTGGCGGTCCACTCGTCGCGGCGGTCCTCGAGAAACTGGGCGAACCCCTGCTCGTACAGGTCTGCCCAGTCGATCTCCTGCATTCGGTACGTGTAGTCGGTGTCGAGCTTGTTCCCGACGACCTTGCCCGCGGCCAGCAGGTCGAGCACGCCACCCTCGACATCGACCCGAACCGTGTGCGGCCCAGGCATTTCGACTTTCCGGATGAAGTCGTGTGCGAGATCCACCACGCCGCTCTCGGGCGACTGGGAGAGGTGCGGGCGGAAGTAGAGATGAAGACCCGGTGCTTCCAGGTCCCAGTCGACGGCGAGCACCCGGTAACCCCAGCGTGCGAGCAACACCGCCGTGTTGGCCAAAGTGAAGCTGCGCCCGACGCCGCCTTTGTAGGAGTAGAACGTGATCACGGTTCCGGACATGGCTTGAACCTCGGTAAGGGCGGGCGCGGAGTGACGATCGGGTCGGGGCGCTCGACGATCGGCCAGTCGGCCTGCCAGTCAGGGACCTGGTTCGCCAGTTCGACCAGGTCTCGCGCCAGCTTCTTCATTTCCTTGTGGAACTGGAAGTAGTCGACGGTCTGCTGGTAGACCGGATCAGGATGTGCGTATTCCTTGAAGTCGTGCCATTTGCGCATCCGTTCCTTCTCCGGGAAGTTCTCCGAATCCGAGTAGAGGATGGGGTAGATCAACCCCTGGGGGATCTTGGCGCTCGCGAAGCCGAGCATCTCCTCCCGTGCTCGCATGCTGTCCAGCTCCGCCATGCACCATCCGGACGTGAAGTAGTGCGGCGTCATGACCTGGATCATGATCTTGCTGTGCCGTAGTGAGGTCTGCAGGTTGTGCGCCCACTCCACGGCCTTGGGCATGTGGCGGTCCATGTAGATCTTCGGCGTGGGCGCGCACTCGTCGGCGAGGCAGTCCTTGAGCTTGTTGTAGAAATGGTTCAACAGCCATTTCTGGACACTGCCCTGACGGCTGTAGCTGATGAAGAAATCGAACTGATAGCCGGACACAGCGCTCAACAATAGAGTCGCCACCTGGGTCGATAAAAGACAAAAAAGTGGGCATTTTCGGCCGTTCCGACCAAAAATTGGACAAAAACTGGGCGGCTACCGGCTCGTGACTGCGAACAGCAAGAAGCCCTCGATCACGTTCGATCGAGGGCTTCTGCGATGAGTGGACGATACTGGGATTGAACCAGTGACCCCTACCGTGTCAAGGTAGTGCTCTCCCGCTGAGCTAATCGTCCGAGCGGATGACGAGACTCGAACTCGCGACCCTCACCTTGGCAAGGTGATGCGCTACCAACTGCGCTACATCCGCGTTGCGCCCCGGTTTCCCGTGGTGCGGGTGGAACTTTATCCGACGCTCCCCGCAACTTCCAAATCGGCTGATCTTGGGCCATTCGCGTGGTCCGTGCAGCCGTCGCGGCACCTGTGCCGACACACTGGGTGAATGACCGATCTACCCGCTGCGACGACGAGCAACACGGCCGGCGTCGTGACGGGCTCGGTCGTGCAGGCGGGCACGATCCACCGGGTGTCGATCACTGGTGCCGCACCGGACGGAACGACCCCGACTCCGCGCCAGCTGCCGATGGCCATCGGCGACTTCACCGGCCGGGCCGAGCACCTGAGAGAGTTGGACGGCCTGTTGCCGGACGAGGACGGCAGTCCGGAGGCGGGTGCTGTGGTGATCTCCGCACTGCACGGCACAGCAGGAGTCGGGAAGACCACGCTCGCGGTGCACTGGGCGCACCGGGTCCAGGCGCGGTTTCCCGACGGATCGCTGCACGTCAACCTCCGCGGATACGGGCCTGGACACCCCGCCACGGCCGCAGAGGTGCTCGACGCGTTTCTTCGCGCACTGGGAACGCAGCCCGAACGCATTCCCGTCGAGGTGGACGCGAAGGCGGCTCTCTACCGGTCGCTGCTCGCCGGGCGACGGGTGCTGGTGGTGCTCGACAACGCGAACTCAGCCGACCAGGTGCGTCCGCTGCTGCCGGGCAGCCCCGGTTGTCTCGTACTGATCACCAGTCGTTCCAGCCTGTCCGGGCTCGCGGTGGGCCAGTCCGCGACCAGGCTGTGCCTCGACCTGCTGACGCGACACGAAGCGATCGAGCTCGTCACCGGCATCATCGGCAGCGATCGCGCCGAACCCGATCCAGGTGCTGTTGTCGCGCTGACGGAAGCCTGCGCGCGATTGCCGTTGGCGCTGAGGATCGCCGCCAGCCGGCTGGCGGCACGCCCGCACCTTTCGGTCGCGGACGTGGTGAGCGAACTCGAGGACGACCGCAAGCGCCTCGAAGTGCTGAGCACTTGTGCTGACGACGCCACCACGGTGCGGGTCGTGTTCGACTGGTCGTACGACCGCCTTACCGCAGCCCAAGCGCAGCTTTTCCGGCACCTCGGACTCCATCCAGGGACCGAGTTCAGCCTGCACGCAGCCGCGGCGGCAGGGGGCCTCGATCTGGAGCAGGCACGCGCACTGCTCGAAGAGCTCTCCGAAGTTCACCTCATCGAGCCGATCGCACGTGAGCGCTTCCGGTTCCACGACCTGCTCCGGGCCTACGCCGCCGAACGTGCCTGCCGGGAGAGCACCCCTTCGAGCCGCAAGCGAGCAGTGCAACGCCTCCTCAACTGGTACGCCTACACAGCCGCGCTTGCCGACAACATCCTGTTCCCCGACCACTCCTCACTGCACCACGACCTCAGTTCCCCGCCGAAGGTGAAGCTCGCACCGTTCACCCACGCTGAGGCACTCAGGTGGCTCCATCTGGAGCGAGCCAACCTCCTCGCCGCGACACGCCACGCGTCCGACCACGGGCAACCGCACGAAACTCTGCGGCTCGCCGACGGACTGCGGGAGTTCCTTTTCCACCGCGTCTACTGGGACGACCTGCTCTGGATCTGCAACATCGCGATCGCCGCCGCTCGCCGATCGGGAAACCGCGCCTCGGAGGCGCGCAATCTGGTCATGCGGAGCGAACGACATTCTTGCGTTGCGAACTGGCGGCAAGCGCCGGGAGACGCCTGGCAGGGCATTCACATCGCGCGGGAGTTGGGCGACCTGCAGATTCAGGCGTACGGGCTGAATGCTCTGGGCTGGTGTTTTCTGAAGCAGCACAGGTACTCCGAAGCGGCGAAGTACCTCGACGCGGGACTGCCTTTCGCGCGAGCGCTGGAGGTGAAGCGACACGAAGCCGTCATCGAAGGCAACCTCAGTCTGTGCAACACGGGGCTCGGCCACTACGAGCGGGCTGTCGCTCACGCCGAACGCAGCCTGACCCATCATCAGTCACGCGGGGACCAAGCGGGCGAGGCGCTCGCACTGCACCAGTCCGCCATGGCGTGGCAGGGAATCGGCGATCACGAGAAAGCTGCGGAGCTGTGCGAGAAATCGCTGCACATCGGGCGAGACTTCGGGCATCCTCCCGAGATGGCGGCGACGCTGGACACTCTGGGAGCCGTTTCGCTCAGCCTCGGTCATCCAGACCGGGCTGCGGCTCACTGGCGAGCGGCGCTGGCCATCTTCGAGGAGTACGGCGACCACCGGACAGGCGATCTACGTGAGCGCCTGCAGGGCCTGGAAACAGGAAAAGCCGGAAGCTCGTGAGCTTCCGGCTTTGATCCAGAGTGGACGATACTGGGATTGAACCAGTGACCCCTACCGTGTCAAGGTAGTGCTCTCCCGCTGAGCTAATCGTCCGAGGCGGAGACGGGAATCGAACCCGTGTACAGGGCTTTGCAGGCCCTTGCCTAAGCCACTCGGCCACTCCGCCAGGAGCATGGATCCACTAAAGGTACCTGCTGGAGACACCTACTGGGGAACCACAGAGCGGATGACGAGACTCGAACTCGCGACCCTCACCTTGGCAAGGTGATGCGCTACCAACTGCGCTACATCCGCGTACATCACTGCGTTCGTGATGTTGAAACAAACCTTATACGAGGGGTTCAAGCGGGTTTCACCGGGGGTACCCGCACCACCTTCGCGGGCCCCCTACCTCGGATTATTCAGCTCAGGTCGTTCGAGATGAGGTGCGTCAGCGCCTCGTCGACGTTGACCCACAGGTGCTCGTTGCCCGGCACGACGACGTCGTAGGTCCGGTCGAGGAAGTCAGCGAGCTCCTGGGCGGAGGCCTCGAACATGGCGTGCCCGGACGGCGAGCTCAGCTCGATCACGACGACCTCGGGGTCGTCGGCGGCGGGCCGGATCCGGACGTCGCCGTCACCGGCGTCGGCGATGAGGCCGTCAGCGAGCAGATCGCGGGCGAACACCCACTCGACCCAACCGGCACGGCCGGTGCGGAACGCGGCCACGACCGCGTACGGGTCCTTCGTGTCGTATCGAAGCTCCACCTGGACCGGAACCGCGGGGGTCCTCGGCGCCAGCAGGTCGAAGACCGCTGTCGAGCGGAGCGTCACGTGGTCGTTGCGCATCGTCGTTACCCTCTTCTCCCTTCCCGGTCATCAAACGACCGAGCACCTTAGTTGTGACGTGCATGTGGCGAGGAACGCTCGCCAAACGGACGCAGATCACCCCATCGGGTCAGCTTCACTGCGCACGGCGACCGTTTGCACGCGCTCCGTGTCCTCCTCGCTCGTTAGCCCGCGTCCAGCGACTCCCATCTTGCTGGGTCTAACCTGAACCCGGTACCGGCTGTTGCGCGAATGTTGGACGTGAGGACATCTCTGGTGGCTGACTCGCCCGGTCCACCCGTTGCGTCACGCGACGGCCGGCCGACCGACTTCGAGCTCGTGCAAAGACTCGCACAGGGCGATCGGTCGGCCTTCGGTGAGCTGTACGACAGGTACGGCACACCAGCATATTCACTGGCCAGACGCATCTGCGTAGACCCGGACCTGGCCGAGGACGTCGTCCAGGAAGCCTTCCTCGCGCTCTGGCGGCACCCCGCCAGGTTCGACCCCACGCGCGGAAGTTTCGGCACCTGGCTGATGACTCTCGTGCACCACCGCGCGGTGGATGCCGTACGAAAGGAAAACACGCAACGTCGTCGAACTGTTCCCCTCACCGACGACGTGTCACCACCAACAGAGGGTGGTTCCGACCACGAAGCGTTGGTGAGTGTGGTGAGTGCCGAGGTCAGAGCCGCGTTGCGGACTTTGCCGGAAGAGCAGCGCCAAGTGATCGCACTGGCCTATCTGGGCGGCTACACGCAGTGCGAAGTGGCGAAACTGACCGGCGTACCACTGGGAACTGTGAAATCGCGCACGTTCGCGGCGATCAGACGTCTCAGAGGCACGTTGGGGAACTTGTGGGCCGGCGAGACCGGCGAAACGACAGGAGCAAACCGGTGAACGGCGAGTTGTGCCCTCACGAGGAGCTCGCCGTCGGCTGGGCGATGCACTCCTTGGAGCCGGACGAAGAGTCAGTGGTCCGCGACCACCTGCCGACCTGCGCCACGTGCCAGCGCACCGTGCGGTCGACGCAGGAGGTCCTCGCGGGCATCGGCGGCGCGGTCCGCCAAGAACAGCCACCACCCCGCCTGCGCGCGAGGCTGATGGAACAGATCGAGCACATCCCACAGGACCTGCCGGCCCAGCACCGCCCGCGCCACGCGGCCCCGACTCCCCTGCGCCCGCAACACCGCCGCCGCACCGGCCGCGTGCTGCTGGCCGCAGCCGCAGCCCTGGCCGTCCTCGCCGGCGGCGGCTATCTTGGCGTCCGCGTGAACCAACTCTCGAGCGAGGTCACAGCCGCTCAGTCCCGGTCAAACGACCTGGCCAAGGCACTGTCACTGGCCGCAGACCCGTCGACGAACAGGGCGGTCCTCCGCACGGGTTCCGGCGACGAGGTGGCCGTCGTCCTGTCGAGCTCGGCGTCCGGCGCGGTGCTGCCGCTGAACCTCAAGCCGAACGATTCCGGTCACGTTTACGTAGTTTGGGGTGCAAGTACGAAAGCGCCGGTAGCGTTGGCAATGTTCGACGTGCGCGCAGGCTCGACCGACCCGCAACTGCTGGCGTGGTCCGCCGACGCGCACAAGCACACGACGTTCGCGGTATCGCTCGAATCTGGTCGCCAACTCCCAGCGTCACCCTCGCAGGTGCTGGCAGGAGGCCAGGTTGCACCCGCCTGAGTCCCAACAGGATGATCGACACATGACGAAGCCCGACGTGCAGCCCGACGAACACAAGGGCTGGCGCCACTGGTTCCACCGCAACCCGGCGCTGAACCTGGCCTACCGCATCGGCGTGGGCGTGATCGGCGGCCTCGTGCTGGTCGCGGGCATCATCATGATCCCGTACCCCGGCCCGGGCTGGCTGGTGGTCTTCGCCGGCCTGGCCATCCTCGCCACGGAGTTCGAGTGGGCGGGCCGCGTCCTGAAGTTCGCCAAGCGCTACTACGACCGCTGGGTCGAGTGGCTGAAGCGCCAGCCGTCCTGGGTACGCGGCCTGGTGATGGCGGGCGTCTGCGCCATCGTGCTGGTCACCTGCTACTTCCTCAACGTGTTCGCCCTGGTCGGCGGCTGGTTCGGCCTGGAGTGGAGCTGGTTGCAGAGCCCGATTTTTGGTTCTCGTTGATGATGTTGTAGGCTATGGCCACACCGCGAGAGCGGGACAGCAAGACAACAGAACACGGGCGTTTAGCTCAGCGGGAGAGCGCTTCGTTCACACCGAAGAGGTCACTGGTTCGATCCCAGTATCGCCCACAGTGTGTTTTGCCAGGTCAAAGGGCCTGTCGACGATCTTCGTCGACAGGCCCTTTGCGTTGCATGGGAGCAAATTGGGAGCAGAAGTCCTCCCCAAACTCGCGAGATCTGCGACGGTCTTGTGACCCAGATTCGCGAATCCGCAGGTCAGCGAATCGTGACCCACTGGATCGCCGGTGACCTCTTCGCCACCACCTAAGCGCTCACGGCATGCAGCGTCGCTCAGCGAAATTGCCGCTGCAAGCAGAACCAAAGATCCTATCCCCCTAACTGGAGCGCCCCGTTCAAGACGCGGAGGTCAACGGCACTGAATTGCCCTGCGGGCCACCACCCCAAGCCGAGACCGAGCGCCCCGTCTGCCGCGCAGAATTGCCTCGAGCAAGCAGGGCTTGCGGGGCTATGACCGGCAATGGGTGAAGCGGCCGCATCTCCATTCAGTTCAGGATCAGGAGAGCGGTGTAAGCCACGTGGACGTTTCAGCCGGCCAGCTCAACCAGGTCCTCCTCGGTCGAGTCCAACGTGACCACACCGTCGAAGCTGTAGCCGTCGTCGCAGAAGATCACGTCGATGTCCGCCGGCACGAGCTGCCGGTACCAGATGGCGAACTTCACCACCAGGTCGAGGCCGCCCTTCAGGTAGAGACAGGTGCCGTCCTTGGCCGTGTACGCCTCGAGAATGTCGCCTCCGGCCCGGTAGAACCAGTGCACGTCCCCAACCTCGCTCACGATGTGCGGCGTGGGCGGCTGCATCTCGGCAGCCGGCCACGCCTCGCGCAGTGCGGCGCGCGCAGAACGCCCGCGTCGACGTGCCAGGTCTTGCTGTCGAACGCGACCAGGTACGACACACACCACACCTCTCCTACGGTCGGACGAGCACGACGCCGGGAACATTGCATTGCTGCATAAGCCCGGCGAAGTACGCCGCCGACGCCTCCTCGTTCGTGACCACCCGCAGACCGGTGAAAGGCGCGTCGGGGTCGTTGATGATCGCCGCATACCTCTGCATCTCGTGGACCTGTTGGTTGTGGACCCTCCCGCAGGAAATCAGGAGCTTGCTTCCCGGCACATAAGGACTGCGGCCGGCCGTCTCGATCCTCAATGGACTTGAAGGGACCCGCGCCGACCTGCAGGAGTCTTGTTTTCCGCAGGTCAACGCGGTCTCGGTGCCATAGTTCACTGGTTCGATCCCAGTATCGCCCATTTCAGCCGGAAGGCCCCTCATCTGCACAGATGGGCGAATTCCAGGGGTCGTTGCAACACAACTGATCAACTGGCTTGGGCCAGGAATTTAGTCAAGCGCTCGGCTGGGGTGTCCCAGCCGAGCGTCTTGCGTGGGCGGCGGTTGAGTTGTGCGGCGACGGCGGCGAGATCTTGGGCGCTGTGGGCTGAGAGGTCGCTGCCTTTGGGGAAGTACTGGCGTAGCAGGCCGTTGGTGTTCTCGTTGGAGCCGCCTTGCCAGGGGCTGTGGGGGTCGCAGAAGTAGACGGGCATGCCGGTGGCGATGATGAACTCGTGGTGGCGGCCCATTTCCGAGCCTTGGTCCCAGGTCAGTGACTGGCGCAGATGTGCGGGCAGGGTGGAGATCGTGTGGATGAGGCCGTCGCGGACGGTCTCGGCGTCGTGGCGTGCGGGCAGGTGCACGAGCATGACGTAGCAGGTGGCGCGTTCGACCAGCGTGCCGATCGCGGAGGTGCCGCCACCGCCGATGATCAGATCGCCTTCCCAGTGCTCTGGCACCGCGCGGTCGGCGGCCTCGGCGGGCCGTTCGCTGACCATGATCATCGGGTGGGTGAAGCGGGGCCGGCGGGCTTCGCCGGTGCGGCGGGGTTTGCGGATGGTTCGTCCGGTGCGCAGCGCTCGGGGCCAGCTCGCGGCGCAGTTCACCGCGGCCTTGCAGGTAGAGGGTCTGCTAGATCGTCTCGTGGGTCACGTGCAGCTCCGGCCGGTCGGGATGATCGCGGCGCAGCCGGCGGCTGATCTGTTCGGGACTGCACCGGTCCTCCAGCATGCCCTGCACCAGATCGTGCAGTTCGGGGCAGGCCGTGATCTTGCGCGTCTTCGGGCGCGGGCGCTGCTTGTTGGCACGGTCCTGGGCGGCGTACGGCCGATAGTCACCCGAGCCGGGATGGGCGTCGTTCTTGATCTCCCGGCTGATCGTGGACGGTGGGCGGCCCAGCTCTGCCGCGATCGCTCGTTGCGAGCGCCCCGCGCGCAGCCCGTCGGCGATCACGATCCGCTCGTCGATCGAGAGAAACCGGCCTTTCGACGGCGCAGGCCGGACGGCCGGCGGTCGATCCGCCTTCCGTCCGGCCTGGCTCTTCCGTCCGTACCGCCAGCGATGCCCGGTCCGCCGGTTGATCCCGACCACCCGGCACGCCTCGGCCGTGCCCATACCCTTCGCCACAAGATCAAGATATTGACGGCGCTCGGCCACCAGCTTCGTACATCCCTGCGGCGACCGGTCCTTGCGGATCTCGAACACTGCAACCCGTGAACAACTCAGGTGTTGCAACGATCCCTAGAACCCAAGATGAGGGGCCTTCCGGTTTTTCGCACACACCAACAACTCCCCGCACCGGCCTGCGGGACACAAAGCCGTACACAAACGGGCTCTACAAGGTCAGTCAGTCTCCCTCGGCAGGAATAGACCGCTGATGGTCTCCGCGGCTTCCGCATCGCGGTCTGGGATGTCCTCGGTGTAGGTGTCGAGGGTGAACGCGACCTTCGAGTGACCGAGCCGACTACTCACGATCTTCGGGTGCACCCCTGATCGCAGCGAGATCGTGGCGTAGGTGTGCCTCACATCGTGCAGCCGGATGAGCGGCACCTTGGCCCGGTCCACCAGCCGGTTGAACCGGCTGGATCGTCGTGGTCACCAGACGACGTTCAGCGGGCCGGGGAGGCGCAGCTTCCATCCGTGCGGGGCCGGCCGCCAACCCGGTGCGGGCCGCAGGCCCGGCAATCGGTCCAGCAGCACGTCCACCGACGTGCGCGCGACCGCCATCACGAACTGGAACGCCGGGCACCCGTGCGGCCCCGCGCCGAAACCCAGGTTCGTCCGGACGTCGCGGTGCACGTCGAACCGGTCCGGGTCGTCGAACACGCGCTCGTCCCGGTTCGCCGATGCCACTCTCACCGAGAGCGTCGCCCCGGCTGGGACGTCGGCGCCGCCGAGGGCCACCGCACGGGTGGTCCGCCTTGTCACGTTGCCCAGCGGCGGAGTCCACCGCAGTGCTTCGTTGACGGCGGCGCCGACGAGCCACCTGTTGTCCGACACCTCGGCGAGGACCTCGCGGTCGGCGAGCAACGCGCTCAGCGTCCACGCGCCGACCCAACCCGCCTGTAGCTGAGCTTGCGCGAGTTGCTTGAGCACGGGCAGCAAATCCGACTCCGGCCGGGGTTGGCCGGTGGGGCGGTGGGCGTGCACCGCGTGTGACAGCACCGAACGGTCCGGTGCGGCTCGCACCCGTACCAGCGCGCGTGTGAGGACGTCGTCCAGGTCGGCCATCGCGTCCGCCACCGCAGTCTCCTCCTCCGGGTCGCGGCTGAAGTTGGTGAGTGCGTCGATGAGCGCGATACCCCACCACCGCAGCCGGTCGGCGTCCGCGTTGTCCACGCCGGACAGTTGGGGCATGCCGCAGCGTGGCGACGGGCTCGAAGTACGCCGACACCAGCTCTGCTTGCCCGTCCGAGGCCAAGTCGGAGAGGATCTTCTCCGCCCATGGCCGGACGATGGCGTCCGCGTGATCGTTGACGCGGTGCGGCGCGTAGTCGGTTCGATCGCCTGCCGCAGGTCCTGGTGCGCGGGGCCGTTCAGGTTCATCAGCGGTGGTCCGCCGCAGAGCCGGACCACGGGCGCGGCCGGGATGTCGGTGGTGAACGTCTCGGGGTCGTCCCAGCGTGTCGCCAGCCACTGGTTGACCTCCGGTAGTAGGCACACGGGCTGTCCCGCCCTCAGCCGCGCGTACACCGGGTACGGGTCGGCATCGAGTTCCGCGAGCAGGGATCTCCGCGTCGTTGGTCCGGCCATGACGCCCTCCTCTCTGCCGCGTCCCACATCGCGTCGATCGGTCCCGGCAGCCGCAGCTTCCAGTCGTGCGGCGCCGCTTGCCAACCAGGTGCCGGCCGCACGTCTGGCATCCGCTCCAGCAACACGTCCAGCGCGGTGCGCGCCACAGCGGTGACCAGCGGGTGCGCCGGGCAGTCGTGCGGCCCGACACCGAACCCGAGGTGCATGCGGACGTCGCGGTGTCGGTCGAACCGCTCAGGTTCGGTGAACTCCGCCTCGTCCCAGTTGGCCGAGGCGATGGCCGCCGCGATCATGCTGCCCGCCGGGATCTGCCGGCCGCCGAGTGTCACGTCCCGTGTCGTGCGCCTGCCCAGCACGCCGACCGGACCGCTCCACCGCAGCGCCGAGCAGTGTCCGGTCGGCGCGGATCGCGACGAGCTGGTCCGGCTCCGACCACAGCGCCACCAGAGTCCAGCCAGGCAGGCTCGATCACGCTCAGCGCGATGTGCTTGAGCACCGGCAGCACGTCGGCGTCCGCCTGGGCCTCTCCACGCCGGTTGGCGTGCAACAGGTGGGAGATCACCGATCCGTCGGGCTGCTCCCGCAACCGCTGGACAGCGGCGGTGACCGCCGCGTCGTCGGCCATCACGGCGGCCGCCTCAGTGTCCACCGCTGGGTCGCGCCCGAAGTTGTTCGCCACCTTCGTCAGCGCTTGTCCCCAGCGGCGCAGCGTGTCCGCGCCACCGGGACCGACGCCGAGCAGCGTGGCCTCGGCGATAGCCGCGACTGGCTCGAAGTAGTCGGCGGCCAGGTCGGCGCAACCCGCCGGGAACACCTCGTCGGCGACCCGGTGCGCGACCGGCCGGGCGATGGTGTCCACGTAGTCGTTCACCCGGTGGGCGTCGTAGTCGTGCCGGAACGCCTCCCGCACGTCCTGGTGCGACTCGCCCTCCCTCAACAACATGGGTGTCCCACCGCACACACCGTGCATCGGCGACGCCGGCTGGTCGGTGGTGAACCGCTCGGTGTCGGTCAGCACGGTGTGGACGTCGTGCCAGCCGGTCACCAGCCACTGGCGGGCCTCCGGCACCCAGCTGACGGGCTCTTCCCGGCGCAGCCGGGCGTAGGCGGGGTAGGGGTCGGTCTCCTGTTCCGAGATCGTGACCACGGCGTCAGTCCGCGAACGACAGCGCGGTCGCCTCGGGCAGGGGGAACGGGTGGCTCCCCAGCCGTTCGGCGTGCTTGGCGAGGCTTTCCAGGAACTTCGCCGCGAGGTCGAGCGTGAACCCTTGCCTACACACGACGCGGAGCACGTGGACGTGCTCCAGGTCTGGCGGCAGGCTGTAGGCGGGCACGTGCCAGCCGTCGCTCTTGAGCGCCTCGGACAGGTGGTACACGGTGAAGCCCACGGCTTCCGGGTCGCGCAGGCGGAAGGCCACCACCGGCAGATCCTCGCCGTCGCCGACGATCTCGAACGGCCCGACGGCTTGGACGCCCTTCGCGACCTGACGGGCGACCTCCTGGCACCGCTGCGCGATCATTTGGTAGCCGGCCAGCCCGTTGCGCAGAAACTGGTAGTACTGCGCGATCACGCCCGAGGCGGGCCGCGAGAAGTTGAGCGTGAACGTGGGGTGGTGGCCGCCGAGCACGTTGCAGTCGAAGACGAGCGACTCGGGCAGGTACTCGGGATCACGCCACAGGCACCAGCCGGACCCTGGGTAGACGAGACCGAACTTGTGGCCGGACGCGTTGATCGAGACCACCCTGGGCAGTGCGAAGTCCCAGGCGAAGTCGACGTCGAGGAACGGCGCGACGAATCCGCCGCTCGCCGCGTCGACGTGCAACGGGACGTCCACGCCCCGGTCCGCCGCCACACCGTCGAGTGCGGCCGCGATCTCCGCGACCGGGTCGTAGCGCCCGTCCTGGGTGCTGCCGAGCACCGCGACGACGCCGATCGTGTTCTCGTCCACCGCCTCGGCGGTGAGCGCCGGGTCGAGGATCGTGCGGCCCTCTTCGAGCGGCACCATGCGTGCTTCCACGTCCCAGAAGTTGCAGAACTTCGGCCAGCAGACGTGGACGTGGCTGCCGAACACCATGTTGGGCTTGCCGGTGCCGCCCCGCTCCCGCCAGCGGCGCAGCATGGCCAGCCCGGCGAGCTGCCACTGGTGGAGCAGCCGATGAACCGGCCGTCGTCCTCGTGCCACAGGTTCGCCAGCGCGTTGATGCACTCCTGCTCGATGTCGGAGCTGGCCGGGTACTCCTCGCGGTTCATGAGGTTGATCGCGGCGGTGTCCGCGTAGATCCGCTCCAGCTCCGGTTCGGCTACCGTCGTGCAGAACGTGGCCAGGTTGAGGGCTGCCCGACCGTCGAGCAACAGCCGCGAGTGCACGATACCCGCCGCGACGCCCGCGGGCATCGGGTTCTCAGGCAGCCTGCCCTTCGGGATGACGTCGTCGTCGATCCGCTGAGCGAAGACAGGAGCGATCTGCAGATCCTGCTCGTCGGTGATCACGCGCTGCAAACTTATGGCGACCTCATTCTTCGGGGATCCAAGGAACGGTATGAGGTCTATCGAGACCTCCGGATAATTGGTTATCCACTATTCAGGTGACACTTGTCCGCCGATTGGTGATAAAAATGTGATCACACTTCTAGCGAAACTAGTCAGGTGCAGATTCAAAATCGATTGACGTTCACCTGATGGTTCGGCGCGAACGAGTGAACGGCGTTGTTTTGATGACTCAGCGTGAACGGGTTGCCTTGCTTTGCTACTGCGTTTCGGCACAGTGACTGTGCTGCAGCATGGCGTGCCGAGAGTGACCGGCCCCTGCGCCCGCCCACAACGAGCCGCCGCGAGCACCGCGTCCATCCTCTTCCTGCACCACGACGAGACCAGGTTTGTCCAGCCAACCGCCACCTGGGCGAACAAGATCACCATTCACTCGACTCGGTGCACTTCGGCGGAGCTCTGGCCGAGTGATGCACAGGGTGCTTACGCTCCGGTTGGGGCAGTCCGACCGATTCAGGCTGTGCAAGGGAGACGAAATGGTGCGTCTGCGTTTGCTCGGAAATGTTGCGTCGGTCGGTGTTCTGACCGCGACTCTCCTTGTCGGCGTGTTCGTCAGCCCCGCCAGTGCGTGTTCGTGCGCGATCGAAAGTGAAGCGGAACACTACGAGCGCGCGGATCATGTGTTCACCGGAACGGTTCTCCAGAAGACGGTCGAGCGTGGCCACAAGGCCGATCCGTTCGACGATCTGCATCGCTATGCGGTGCGCGTCCACGAGGTGCTCAAGGGGGAAGTTCCGCGGCACGTGAACGTCATCACCACCGTTCACAGCGCCATGTGTGGCATCGAGCTGGCCAAGGGTTCCGAATATCTGATCTTCGCGTTCGGCGATTCCAGTGACCGGCGGGTGGAGACCAACCTGTGCAGCGGCACCAGGCTCGTTTCACAACGGCTCGGCTCGATCCGCTCTGAGGCTGGAATCTGTCACGTCTCAAGCTAGTGCGGCCCCCTGCGGGGGCGCTGGCCGTCACCTTGATCCGCGAAATATCGCCGAGAGTCGCGCCGGATCACTGCGGCAGGATGTGATTGCGAATGTGCGAGTCGTAGGTCGACCACGTCATCGCCGTGACGCGTGCGCCTGCGACCACTCCTGGATCCACTCGTCGATCGTGGTCTTCGCGAGCCTCGGGTCGACGAACCGCTGCTGCCGCTGGTCCGACTCCACGCCGGCGGCACGGTTGTCCGTCGCCGCTTTGGCCTCAAACCCCTTCTCAGAGAAAAATTGTTCCGTCGTGAAGCCGACAGCGAACGCGAAACGCGTCGCCATGCTTCTCAACCCAGGCCATGGTGCCCTTTCTGAGCACCTGCGCCACCGCGGCTGCCGCCGCCGGATCGCCGTGCGGGGTCTGGCTGATCGCGTGGGCGATGCTGCCGAGGCCGGTCAGCAGTTCCGAGGCGTCCCCGGACGTGCTGCCCAGCCCGCTGGAGAACACCACCAGCAGCGTGACCTGCCTGCCCCGGCGTGCGGCCAGCTTGCGCAGCACCTCGTTGCCGTGCACGCCGGCGCTGTGGTCGAGGTCCGTCCAGAGACGTTGCTGGAGTGCCTGTGCGCCGTCTGCGAACGCGCCCGCGCACAGGCACGGACGTCCAGTAGGAGGGTGAAGTGAACCCGGAGGAGTTACATCTGATCGTTCGATCGCCGTCGCGATCTTGTCCAGTCTGGGGAACACCCGGCTCCTGACCTCACCGTCCCTCATTCCGCGTGCGACTCCTTCCACATCCTTTCGGACACTCGAACGTGAGGTCAGACATGAGCTTCGATGCCGAGAAGCGCCCGGATGCGTTGCGCGAGCGTCGCGCTCCGTGCGGCGGCCGGGCTGAAGCAGAGAGACGATCTGCCTGCCCTCAAGGATGTTGCGGCTCTGGCAGATGAAACTGAGGGTAAGCCGGGCGGCGTGGTCATGGTCCTCCACCAGCCTTCTGGGCGGTCGCCACACACCGCGCCGACGCCGGTGGAGTGGAGCAGGTCCCGGACCAGCCCGTTGTCCTCGTGGCAGGAGACGGTGCGGCTGCGACGACTCAACGCTGACGTGTCATGGCGGCACCGATCTTCCCGGTGCACCGCTCTGCCGCGCGGGCGGAGAGTTGAGTCGGCCCGGCAGTCAGCCAGACACTTCGAAGCTGTCACCTGCAAGACCACCCGATTCGGCGACTGTGCCGTCCGCACAAGCGCGTCGGTTCGTCCAGTGCGGTACTCATCGGCAGGCTGTTACAACACGGCAACCGAGAAGCGCGAAAGGAACAACGACTCAATGATCCGGATCGTGCCTGCTAAGGACCAGCAAATGCGGGTGACCTGGACGCTGCCCCGGCATGAGCCGCCAGGACCCGTCAGCGTGGTCGGCGACTTCAACAACTGGACGCCAGGAGCGACCGAACTCCGAGCCCGCTCCAACGGCAGCCGCACTGCGACGGTCGTCATGCCGCGGGGCACCACCCTGTGCTTCCGCTACCTCGGCTCGAACGGTCACTGGTTCGACGACGAAGACGCGGGCGCACGCGACGACCACGGCTGTCTGATCACCGTCTGACGCGAACGCCAGAGCCACAACGATCCCGCGTCGGCGGGACGCCGCGACACAGCGCAGCGGTGTTCACGACATGGCCCCGGCGCTGGTCGCGAGCGATCTATCTTGGGGTTGCCCCGTTTTGACGGACAAGGTCGATGAGGTGTGATCACGCTACCTGATCGGCTGGCTGGTATCGGGTGGCTTCGTAGGCGGCGGGGCTGAGGTAGCCGAGGCTGGAGTGCCTGCGGCGACCTCACCTGCCCGACCGGACCGGCCCGGCAACGGATCACCCGCATATCATGCCCAGCCCTCGATGTACTCGAAGATTGCCTTGTGCGCCTTGGCTTTGTGGGCCAGGACTGCCGGTCGAGGAGTTCGGTCTTGATGGTGGCGAAGAACGACTCGGCGAGCGCGTTGTCCCAGCATTGTCCCTTCCGGCCGACGGACAGCCGGACTCCGGCATCGCCGGCAGCTCGTGCGTACTGGCCAGAGGTGTATTGACAGCCCCTGTCGGAGTGAACACGCTTTCGCCTGACGCGGCCGCGGGCAGATCCCCGTCATCCGAGACGAGTGCTGATCGCCAGCCGGTTGAAGGCGTTTGCCACGACCGCGGTCCACAGCAGGTCGGCGACACCCTTCTCACCAAACTCGCGGCGCGCGTCGTCCAGCACGGATTGTGGCACCTGGCCGTCGCGCACCAGCGTCACGACCTCGGCGACGGCGAACGCCGCACGCTCGCGTCCGGTGAAGTCCGGATGGGTGCGCCACGATGCCAGGTTCTCCAGCCGTTCCCCGGTCTCGCCCGCCAGTGCCGAGTGCAGCCGGACGCAGAAAGTGCACCCGTTGAGCTGCGAGCACCGAAGTTTCACCAGTTCCCGCAGCCCTGCGGGGAGAACCGCGCTGTCGTCGACGGTCTTCGCCAGCACGCCCAGCGCCGCGTAGCGCGTTCCGTGGGGAGTCATGCGTTCGCTCCACATCGATCGGCGGCGACCCGCGCCAGTGTGCGGTGGCAGACCTTGCCGGTGCGGCCCACGGGCAGGTCGGGCAGGGTGAGCAGGAACTCCGGCAGTTTGGTCCTGGCCAGTCCCTGAGCGGACAGGAACGCGATGAGGCCGGGGAGCTCGAGGTTCTGTCCATTGCGGACGGTCACGATCGCGCAGAGCCGTTCGCCCAGCTCGGTATCCGGCACCGGCACGCACGCAACCTCGCAGACCGCCGGGTGTCCGCCGATCGCCAGTTCCACTTCGGCCGAGCTGATCGTGTAGCCGCCGCGAATCACCACACGTTTTCCCCTGCCGGTGACGTGCAGCCGACCCGCACCGTCGAAGTGGCCGCGATCGCCGGTGCGCACCCAGCCGCCGTCGAGCCGATGGCGGGCATCCAGTTCGGGTGCGCCGACGTAGCACAGTGGCGTCATCGGGCCGCGTGCGCAGATCTCGCCGTCGACGATCCGGATGTCGCACACGGCGGGGTCCGGCACGCCCACGCCGTTCTCGGGTGTCGTCGTGTGGCAGTTCACACCGTCTGACGAGCCGTAGACGGTGATCATGTCGACGCCGAACCGTGCGCGAGACGCGGCGAGTGTCGCGGGGGGCAGCACGTCGCCGCTCGACACCAGCGCGACGAGGCCAGAGACATCGAGGCCGGCGGGGTGATCCGCGAGCCGCCGCCACATCGCCGGCACCGCGAACACGTGTGTCGGACGGTGGTCGGTGATCAGCCGCAACGCGGTGCCCGGAGCGAACTTCCGGGTGAGGATCAGCGTGCCGCCCAGACAGCACAACGTGATCGGCACGCCGAACGAGCCGAACGACGAGGTGAGCGAGACGAGCACGAGGTCGCGAGGCACAGGCGAGGAACCGTGCACTGCCCGCAGGTAGTTGGCCCGCCCACCGGCGAACGCGTTGTGCGAGTAGGCGACCATCTTCGGTTCCGCCTCCGAGCCGGACGACAGCAGGATCTTCGCCGGCGCCTCCGGGTGGGGTCTTGCGCGGTTCGGAGTGCCAGAGCGCTCTGTTCCACTCACCACCCCACCGGCGATCAGCGCGCTCGCGCCGGCGCGGGAGAGCAAGGTGTCGGCGCCCACGGGCAGCGGCAGCACCACCGCACCCACCGCGAGCACCGCCAGCTCGGCGACGACGGCGGCACGGCCATCGGGTTCCTGGACACCGATGATGTCCGTGGTGCCGTACGGCAGCCGGGTCGCAAGCGCTTGCACGAGCAGATCCAGCTCGGCGTAGGACAGCTCACCCTCGTCGTCGATCAGCGCCGTGCGGTTCGGATGTTCCCGGACCCGGTCGCGGAACAGCGAGTGCAGGTCGCGGTCCGGGCAGTGCCCTCGGGCGACCCAGTCGCGGCGCAGCTCAGCGGGGACCAGGTCCCGCAGAACCATCCCGGCAGCGGACACCCACGTCATCCGGACTCCTTCGTGGACAGCTCGACGTTCAGGCCGCGAGGGGTGAATCTCCCTGCTTCAGCGGGGAGAGAAGTCAAGACGTGAACTCCCATGGCGAGGAGACCAGGACGCAGTCCTCCCGGATGAGAGCACGGGCGAAGCGGAGGTCCGCGGCGAGTGCGGTCAGGTCGTCGCACACCGGCACGGTCAACGGCTCGGCGCATCGGCGCCTCTGCCAGGAGTTCAGCCTGCAGGCCGCGGACAACAGCGACGAGTCGACCCGCGTGGCACCGCGGGTCAGCGCGGCCACGATGCCGTGTGCGCACACGACTGCGCCGAACACGTCGACGATCGTCATCAGCGATGGCGGAACCCCGCTGTAGGCCTGCACGACGAAGTCCGTCCCCAGCGGCGGGTTCGGACCGAGTTCGGTGCCCCAGCCCGACGCGTGCGCGTACACGATCCCTGGTCTCACGCGTGCGAGATCGGCGTGCCGCAACGACCACTGCTCCGCCTTGCCCGGCGCCCAGTTGTGCAGGAACACGTCCGCACTCGTCGCGAGCTCGAGCGCCTCCCGCCTCCCGCCGGCCGTGCTCAGGTCGATCTCGACCACGTCCTTGCCCCAGTTGAGCGCGCGGAACCGGGCCGAGGTGTCACCGGCCATCGGCGGCACCCAACGCGACGGGTCCCCGCCCGGCGGCTCGATCCGCAGCACGGTCGCGCCGAGCAGTCGCAACAGGTGCCCGGCCAGCGGCCCCTGCACCCGGCGGCACGACTCGAGCACCACCAGCCCCGACAACGGAAGCAGCCCGGACAACGGAAACTCGGCCGGGCATCCACGCCGGTGATGGACGCTCACGCCGCTCAGCTCGAACGCGGGCACGTGGCAGACGGGCTGATCCGATACGCGCACCAGCGTCATACCGGTCGAACGGGCCACGTCGGTGATCCACGCCATCGGGTGTGCGGCGAGCACTTCGGGCAACAGGGGCAGCGGACAGGTCGCGGTCGCGAACCGGTGCAGGAACGAACGCCACCCTTGTGACACGGCTCGGTCGTCCGCGCCGAACGCGGCCCAGAACCGTTGCCACACCGATGGATCGAGGGCCTCGAGCTCGAACGAGACCCCTTCGGCCGAGCGAAACGGCGGCCCGCCGGGGGAATGCGTTTCAGCCGGGTCGTCCGCTGTCGCCGCCGCGAGGTACTGCGCGACGGCGAGCAGGGCGGCCTGGGCCAGCGAGGTGGACACCGCGTACAACGGCATTCCCCGCGCCTGGGCGAAGGTCAGCGCGCGAGCGCCCAGTTCCGCCAGTTCCGCCGCGACGATCGAGGCGTAGTCGAGGCCGAGTGGCGTCGGCCGTCCGAACCGGCGGCCGTGCACGTGCATGATCCCGCACGCGGCCTGCACGTCCTGTTCTCCCGCCAGCGGCACGTCGACCGGGCCTGCCACGGACACCACTTCGAGCGGAAGCATCACGCGGGCCTTCTTCCGTGCACCGAATAGACGACGCAGGACGACGCGCGGAACCGCGAGTCCGCCATCACCGCGCGCACCCCGGCGAGCTGCTCGTCGGTCATGCCTGCCGCGATCAGCTTGTCCCGCAGGTGATGTGTGTGATGCACCAGCAGCCGCACACCCGGCGATCCCGCGCGCCACGGGAACAGCGCGGGCACCGGGTCCACATCGACGAGCCCCGCGGCCACCATCGACGCGGCGACCCGCCTGCCCCACGTGCCGTCTCCGCCCGCGGTGCGGAACGTCCGCTCTTTGGCGGCCAGGAAGGTCTCGTAGAGTTCGGCCGCCCGTTCGTCCGGTGCGAGCAGCACCGGGCCGTAGGAGATGTCGAACTCGTCGATCTGCAGCCACCCTCCGGGTTTCAAGGCGCGCACCAGCTTGCGCAGCACGGCCTCGCGTTCCGGGAGGTGCTGCAACACCAGCCGCGCATGGATGAGGTCGAACTCGTTGTCCGGCAACGGGTCGTGCACCACGTCGTGCCGAAGGACCGTGATCCCGTGCGCCGGTGTGACGTGCTCCGGTTTGATGTCGGTGGCGAGCACCGAGCCCGCGCGGGCAGCGAGCCAGTGTGCGATGCTGCTGCCGCCCGCGCCGACCTCGAGACAGCGCCAGCCCCGATCGACACCGGTCTCAGCCAGCCGTGCCAGTGTGATCGGGTCGTATGCCTCGCTGAGACACCGATGCTGTTCGGTCGCGTGCACGCTGTGGTTGTCGAAGACGTAGGTCGTCGTCACGTCCACCTCCCCGATCCGTTCGTGTCGGCGGCGCCCACCAGCCGCGCCAGCAGTTCGAGTCGTCGCACCTTGCCGGTTCCGGTCCGCGGTACGTCGTCCCAGCGCATGACCACGGGCTCGGTCATCGGTGGCAGGCCGGCAACCGCGAGCCGCCATTCGGTCAGGTCCAGTTCGGTATCGGTCACCACCACGGGAATCGGGTGCCTCCCGGAGGCTGCGAGCAGGACGCACTCCGCCACGCCGGGCAGCCGGTCCTCGACGGCGTCCTCCACGGCGAGGCAACTGAGTCCGGCCACTGTGTCCACCTCGCGGTCCAGCAGCGTCACCGCGCCGGTGCGGCTCACGATGCCGAGGTCGCCGGTGTTCCACCACGGCCCGTCCGCCTTGGCGTCCCAACGATCCTGCTCGCCGACGTAGCCCGCGCACCGGGCGCGGGTGCGGGCGAACAAGAGCCCCGCGGTGCCGCGCGGCACCGGGGCCAACGTGTGTGGATCGACTACGCGCAGTCGTGCCATTCCCGGAATCGGTCTGCCGAGATCGCGGGTCGTGTGCGCGGTGCGCCGGGTGAGGAACCGGAACGAGAGCGGCCCGGTCTCGGTCTGCCCCCAGCCCTGCATCCACAGTGGACGTCGGTGGTGCGACGCGCGCAGCATCGTTCTGATCACCGGCGGGTGCATCGCGTCGTAGGTGCTGACGAACCGGCGGACGGCGTGGAACGGGTTGTCCGGCCCGGCGGCGAGCGGCCGCCAGCGCGTGTAGGCCGCCGGCAGTGCCTCCAGCACCGTCGGCGGGTGCGCGCCGAACACGCGCGCCGCCGAGGACGCGTCGCTCAGCAGCACGATCTCGCGCGGCGCGAGACACAGCGCTGATGCAGTCCAGCAGAACGTCCGGCCGTGCGCATACGAACTGGCGTTGCCCATCACGTCATCACGCCGGGTGCCGATGACCGGCCAGCGCACCGACTCCGGTCGCGCGAGCCTGTCGATGATCGTCCGGGTGGTGTGCACGACCAGCTTGGGCACCCCGGTGGTGCCGGAGGTGTGGTTGATGATCAACGGAGCGTCGTCGTGCCTGCGGTGGGGCGCGGGCGGCCTGGCCGCGGTGAAGTCGTCGATCCGCAGCACCCGCCGGGCACTCACCGCCCTGTCGGTCACCACGAGCGTCGGATCGAGGCGCTTCACCAGGGTTTCCAGCGTGTCGCCGGGCAGATGGCCGGACAGCAACGCGGGCACCGCGCCGAGCCGCACCGCCGCGCACGCCAGCAGGTCGTAGTCCCAGTGGTTGCGCTTGACGACGGCGACCCGGTCACCGGGCCGCACCCCCGCTTCGGACATCCATCCCGCGGCGTCGAGCACCAGATCGGCGAGCTGCGCGATGGTGAACGTGTCGCCCCGGGCGGGCGCGATGTCGAACGGCCGGTCCAGGAACACGGTCGTCGCCGCGCCGGCGCACTGCTCGAACAACGTCCCCATGTCGTGTGGCTTCACACCCGCTCCTTCTTCCGGGCCAGGCGATGCGCCGCGCGCACGCCGGACCGCACGGCCGCCTCGCTGCACGGGCTCAGGTACACCCAGTCACCCGCGTAGTCGACGACCCCACCCAGCCCCGCCTCGAACGAGGACCGCAACGCGAGCGCCCGTGGCGTCGCCTCTGGCAGCGCGCACCGGAACCGCCGCACGATCGCCCGGCCGGTCGCCGCGCGGAGTCCGGGCACCAGACGTTCCGCGGTGTCGGTCAGTCGCGCCACCACTGCCTCGTCGGGTGCCCGCATCAGGTCCCCGGTGACTGACGGATGAGCCATGACCGTGACCAGGCCCCGGTTCTCCGGCGCGCGGCCGGAGTGCTTGAGGTGGTCGAAGATGATCGTGGAGACCGTGCCGTTCTCGGCGGTCGGAACGACCACCGCGTAGTCACGACGGCCCAGCGGCCGGTCGAGCAGCAGATGCACCTTCACCACGGACGAGAACGAACACGCGTCGATGAACTCCGATCCGTGCTCCGGGTGCACGAGGCGAGCCACCGGAGCAGGCACGGCCAGCACGACCGAACGGGCGCTGATCTCGTTGCCACCGACGAAGATCCGGGCCGAGCGACCGTCGTCGACCACCCGATCGACCGCGGCCGAGGTGGTGACGTCCACCCGCGACGCGACCGCGCGCGCGAGGGTGTCCATGCCGTCGCGGTAGGTCCGCCAGGTCGATGCCGGACCGATCGAGGTGAGCAGCGCGAGGAACGGCGCGACGGCGGAACGTCCGGGATCCCAGCCGAAGAAACCCGACACCAGCGGCTGACACAGATAGTCCAGCAGGTCACCCCGGCACGCCTCTGCGACCGTGGCGTGCGACGAGTCCTCCGGACGTTCCAGGTCGAACCGCCCGCGCAGCAACCGCAACAGCTCCAGGCGGGCCCGCACGGGCAGGCCCGCGCCCGTGACCAGGCCGCGTGCGCTCGCGACCCCGGACCGCGCCCGGCCACGCCACATCGCGATGCCCCGGCCGATCCTTGGCACAGCGCCGCGGTCGATGCCGAGCTCTCCCAGCAGCCTCCACGTCTCCGGGTAGCCGGCCGCCGGGATCTGCTCGGCACCGCTGTCGATGAGGAAGCCGTCCTCACGCACCGTCGTCATCCGGCCGCCCACCACGTCGGCCGCCTCGAACACCCGCGCCTCCCTGCCCGCTGTGCGCAGCCGGAACGCGGTGGTCAGTCCGGCGACGCCGGCGCCGATGACGGCGACATCGAGGTCGGTCACCTGATCACCACCAGGTTCACGACGACCAGCGCCGCCACGGTGATCCGGTGGATGCGGATGCCGAGCATTCTGGCCCGCAGGATGTCGTGCTGGGCGAACCCGATCCACACCTGCCCGGCCCGCAGCACGATCGTCGGCAGCATCGCGAGCGGGAACCACCACGGACCGTCCAGCACGGGCACCGCCAGGATCACCGCGAGCTCGGCCACCGACACCGCGATGACGAAGAACATGTTGCCGCGCGGTGAGGTCAGTGCCGCCACGGTGGGCCTGCCGACCGACCGGTCACCCACCACGTCGTTGGTGTTGGAGTACACGCCGAACAGCAACGGCCCCAGCCCGAACAGCAGCGCCTGAGCCAGCACGAAGCCGTCGATCCGGCCGGTCGCGAGGCCGTACGGCGCGAGCACCAGCGCCCAACCGAGCCCGGCGATGAAGAACTCCTGGAAACCGTGATAGCTCAGCTTGACGCCCCACGAGTACTGAAGCGAGAAGAAGTACGTGACCGCGATCAGCACAACGGTCCACAGTGGAACGTGCGGTGCGATCGCGATGGCGGCGAGCCAGAGCAGGGCGCCGATCACGCCTGTCACCTGGGCGAACCGCAGCACCTGGTCCTCGGTCAGCGTGCCCGCCACCAGCGGCTTGCGACATCGCCTGCGGGCCGGGTCGTCGGGTGAGTAGTTGGTGACGTCGCTGCCGTCGCGGTAGCCCGTGAGGTCGTCGAGCGCCACCATAGCGGCGATCACGAACACCTCGCCCAGCAGGAACACCGCGGTGGTCGTGAGCACGCCCGCGTCGAACCGCAGCGCGGGGACGAGCGACGTCCACACCACGACCACGCCGAGGTAGTAGTCGAGGATGTCGAGCTTCGCGAGCCGGAAGTAGGCGGCGCCACGGGCTCGCGTGATCGCGGTCATCGGGGGTCCTCCAACGCGATCAGCGCGGTGAACGAGCGGTCGCCGCCATAGGCCAGCTCGTGCCGTTCGACCAGCCGGGAACCCGGCACCAGCGCGAGATAGTCGTCGAGGTCGCGCAGTCGCGAGTACCGGCCGACCGGGATGTCCGCGTGCTCGTACTCCACCAGCACCAGGTGCCGCGCCGCGCCCGCGATCGCGCGGCACGCCTTGGCTATCTCGTCGTCGTCCAGCACGTGCATCAGCACCCACACACAGACCGCGACGTCGAACCTCTTGTCCCGCCACGGAAGCCGCTGGACGTCGGCCTGCAGGAACTCGACGCCCGGCAGGTGGGCGCACGCCGCGCGGGCCAGCTCGAGCATGCGCGGAGTCATGTCGATCGCGGTGACGGCGTCGGCCCGCGCGGCGATGGCCGGCGTGATCCTGCCCATGCCACAGCCGATCTCCAGCGCGGACTCGATCGGGCCTAGGGAACGCAGGTGGTGCGTGACGAGCTGACGAGTCCGGATGGTCGTGTCCTCGGCTAGCTCAGCCGGCTGCGAGGCACGCATGACGCGAGCCAGTCCGGAGCGCTCGGCCCTTCTGCGCCACTCCTCCGCGATCTCGTCCGGTGCGGGAATCCGGGTTGCCTGGACCTTCATGGTGACTCCTTGGCGAATCGGCACACCGCGTCCGCGATGCGTTCCACCTGCACATCGGTCAGATGCGGGTAGATGGGGATGGCGAGAGTGCGCCGCGCGGCCAGTTCGGCGGCGGGCCAGACGCCGCCGCGGACGTACGGAGCGAACGCACGTTGACGCGGAAGTGCCGCGGGATAGTAGACGTGCGATCCGATGCCTTGTGCGGCAAGGTGATCGCGCAACGCATCCCGGCGCTCGGCGAGCAACGAGTAGACGTAGAAGCATCGTCCGTCGCGGGCACGCGGCGGCGCGAGCACCCCGCAGCCGGCCAGTTCGGCGAAGCGGTCGGTGTAGTACTCGCCGATGCGCGCCCGGCGTTCGAGCCGTTGGGGGAAGGTGGCGAACCGGTGCAGCTGGAACGCCGCCATGATCTCGTCGAACCGGCTGTTGCAGCCGATGCGGTGGTGCACGAACCGCGTCCTCCCGTCCTGGCCGTGATTGCGCAGCATCCGCACCGCCGCGCCGAGTTCAGGGTCGGCGGTGACTACCATGCCGCCCTCCCCCGGCATTCCGAACGTCTTGACCTGCACGAACGAGTAGATGCCCGCATCGCCCCACATACCGGCCGGCGTGCCCTCGAGCATGCCTCCCTGCGCGACCGCGGAGTCCTCGAGCAACCGGACGCCAGCGCTGTCGGCGAGCCGGCGGATCGCGGGCATGTCGGCCATCACCGAGAACATGTGCGCGGGCATGATCACCTTGGTGCGCGGGGAGATCAGCCGAGCGATCTCGGCGGGATCGGCGACCATCGTCCACGGATCGACGTCGGCGAAGACCGGGACGGCTCCGAGCATCGCCGGAGCGGCGGCGAGCGGCGCGCAGCCGAACGCGGGCACGATCACCTCGTCGCCAGGACCCACGTCCATGGCGCGCAGCACCAGCGACAGCGCCGCGGTGCCGCTGCCGCAGGCGATCGCGTCGGCGGCACCCACCGAGCCGCGGATGACCTCCTCGAACCGCGCGGTGTGTCCACCGAGGATGAACTTCTGCTCCGGCGCCAGACCGATGCTCTCGACGACGCCGAGCAACACGTCCTGCTCGTCATCGAACAGATCAGGCGGGAAGAACGGCAGGGTCATGACCGTCCCCGGTAGAATTCGCGAATTTTCCCGCAGACCATTTCAACGTCCACATTGGACATATCCGGGTAGAGAGGCAGAGCGATGGCGCGCCGGCACGCCGCCTCGGCATTCGGGAAATCACCAGGACGATGTCCCAGGTCGCGGAAACAAGGCTGCAGGTGCAGAGGCACCGGGTAATAGATCTCGGTCTGCACGCCCTGCGCCGACAGGTGTGCGGCCAGCTCGTCGCGAGCCTCGGCTTCGATCACGTAGACGTAGAACACGCCACTCGGCCGGGCTGTGGGCAGCTTGCGCACGCCGGGCAGTCCCGTGAGCAACTCCGTGTAGTGCGCGGCAAGCTGCGCGCGGCGGGCGATGTCCGCGTCCAGCCGGGTGAGTTTCGCCAATAGCACCGCGGCCTGGATGTCATCCATTTTGCTGTTCATTCCCGGCAGCCCGGTCTCGTTCGAGATACCGGGGAAATTGTCGATCGTGCGGCCGAACCGGCCGTGGTGGCGCAGTGCGCCGACCATGTCAGCGATGCGCACATCGTTGGTGAGCACCGCGCCGGCGTCGCCGATCGCGCCCAGTGTCTTCGTCGGGAAGAACGACAGCACGCCGCCCACCCCTAGCAGACCGGCATGCGTGCCGCGGTGCCGCATCCCGATCGCCTCGGCACTGTCCTCGACCACCGTGAGGCCAAGCCGCCAGGCGACGTCGAGCAGCCTGTCGATGTCCACGAGCTGGGAGAACAGATGCACCGGCATGACGAACCGAGTGCGTTCGCGGACGACTTCGGCCACCGAGGCTGGGGCGATGCCGTACCCGTCGGGCTCGATGTCGGCGAAGACCGGGCGGCCCCCTGCGAGCACAACCGACGACGCGGACGCGACGAACGAGAAGGCGGGAACGACCACCTCGTCGCCTGGCCGCAAACCGGCCGCCCGCAGCAGCAGTACCAGCGCGTCCGTGCCGCTGTTCACCGCGATGACAAAACGGGCGCCGGTGTAGGCGGCCAGCGCGGACTCCAGCTGGGCGACCTTGTGACCGTGTGAGTATTTGCCATTCTCGATCACGTCGACAATGTGTTGACGAGCCGTGGGCCACACTTCTGCGAATGTGGCCGATTGCATGTGAAAAGGGACCGACAGCGTACCCACCTCCGGCGGCGATAGACCGTTTCCGAGAGTAGGACAAATTATCGGACCGGTGATCCGGTTCACTCTTCCTGGTCAATGATGACTGGCTGGCATTGACACCCGCCCTGCTCCGGCTAGCGTCGAAATCGGCCCGAATTCCTGCTCGAAGATGGGATGAACCGTGCAGTCACTCGTGATTGGACTCGGCCGTGCCGGAGCGGGCCTGCATCTTCCGGTGCTCGCGAAAGCCCGGGCGTGCGACCCACAGCTCTTCGGCAGTCAGGACATCGTGGCGTACGACCCGCGCTGGACGCCGCGCCGGCCCGGCCTCGTCGCCACAACGAGCATCGGTGCAGCTGTCCGCCGACTCGATCGCGCCGGCACTGTGGTGCACATCTGCACACCGCCGACCGAGCGGCACGCGGTGATCGCCGAGCTGGCCGAGCTCGGTTTCCGCAACATGATCGTGGAGAAGCCGCTCGCATCCGACGCCGACGACCTCGCGCGGATCATCCGAGCGCGGCGCAAGCACCGGCTGCACATCGAGGTCGTCGAGCCGTGGCTCACCAGCACGCTCACCATGCGGCTGATCGAACTGATCCGCTCCGGCCGGTTCGGCGCGGCGAAATCGATCACCATCGTGCAGAACAAACCGCGGTTCCGCCGCTCGTTCGCGGCGCCGGGCCATCCGACGGCGTTCGACGTCGAGCTGCCACACGGCGTCGCGCTCGCGTTGCGGCTGGCCGGTGCCGCACGGGTCACCCATGCGACGGGAGCCGACCTCGAGGTCGACGGACAGTTCAGCGCTCGGATGGGTGGTGCGAACGTCGGTCTTCGGCACAACTCGGGGGTTCACACCGAGCTCAGCTCCGATCTCACCTGCCCGGTGCGGGAACGGCGGATCACCATCGACTTCGCGAACGGCAGCGCGGTCGGGCACTTCGCGGTGAGCGATGACGACGACCACTCGCAGCTGACCCTGCGGGCGAACGGCCGCAGCGAGCACCTGGTGTTCCGCGACGACTCGCTGACCGAGTGGATGATCCAGGTGTACCGCAAGTTCCAGGCGGGCGGCGAGCAGACGCATGGGTTCAACTTCGCCGTCGAGGTCGTGCAGCTGTTGTCAGTGGCCAAGAACATCTGCGCGGAACCGGTGGTGCCCGCGGCGCGCGTGGAGAACGACCGCGTCGTGGTGGCACGTCATGCCGGCTGACCCAGGGCCTGCACCGAAGCCCGTGCTGGCGGGGATCACCGACGAGGCGGCACACGATCTCGCCACCCAGATCGAGGTGCTCCTCGAGCTGGGCTGGCCCGCGATCGAGCTGCGCACGATCGGTCGGCAGGCCGTCGCCGACCTCACCGACGACCAGTTCGCCGCGGCGGCGACAGCGTTGGCGGACAACGGGCTGCAGGTGGTCTGCCTGGCCTCGCGGATCGGCAACTGGGCCCGTCCGATCACCGCGGACTTCGAGCACGACATCGCCGAACTCGACGTGCTCGCCCGGCGGGCCCGGTCGATCGGCACCCGGTATCTCCGGATCATGTCGTATCCCAACGACGGCCTGAACGATCCCGACTGGCGCACGAGGGTGGTCACCCGGATGACGGCACTCACCCGCAGGGCCGAAGCCGGTGGCGTGACACTGCTGCACGAGAACTGCTCGGGCTGGGCGGGCGCCGACGCCGCGCGAATGCTCGAGCTGCTCGACGAGGTCGCGAGCCCGGCGCTGAAGCTGCTGTTCGACACCGGGAACGGCGTCGCGCACGGCTACGACGGCTTCGACCTGCTCGGCGACATCGTCGGCCACGTCGAACACGTGCACGTCAAGGACGCGGACGTGCACGGGTTCACGATTCCCGGCGAGGGCACCGCGCGGATCGCGGACTGTGTGAAGCTGTTGCGGGCGAACGACTACCGCGGCGCCTGGTCACTGGAACCGCACCTCGCCCTGCGACCGCACGAGCCGGGTGAGCTCGCCGCCGACGCGGTGACGTCGTTCCTCGCGGCGGGCCGGGCGATGGCGAGGCTCGTCCGTTGATCGGGCAGGACCGGGACCTGCTGCTCCGTCTGCTCAGCCTGCCGACCGCCGGTCCGCTGGAGACGACGGCCGAGGTCCATCTCTGGGAGGCGATGGACGTGTTCGCCTCGGCGGCGGCCGGGATCGGCTTCCGCGTCGCCCACCTCGCCGCGCCCGCGCCTTCGGTGCTCCGTCGTCCGGATGTGCCGTCGATTCTTCATGACGTTGGACCGGAGTTCCTCGCGTGCCAGCCGAGTCTGGTGCTCCGGCTCGGGCCTGCCGAGCCCGCCGTGATGTTCAACGTGCACCTCGACACTGTGGCGCCGTTCGAACCGGAAGGCTTCGACGGCACCAGGTTCCACGGGCGCGGTGCGATCGACGCCAAGGGGCCGGCGGTGGCGATGCTGGCCGGGATCAGGGCGGCGGTCGCCGCCGACCCGGCGGTCGGCCACGAGGCCGGGGTGTTGATCCAGGCCGTGTCCGGCGAGGAGGGTGGCGCCATGGGCACGTTCGGCACCCGGCCGCTCGTCGAGGCCGGATTCCACGGTCGGCTCAACATCTTCTGCGAGCCGACCGGGCTGCGGAACCTCCCGCGCTGCACGGCGGCGATGACAGCGAGCGTGCGGGTCGACGGCGACGACGCGATCGACGACGAGCCGCACCGAGGCCACAACGCCACGGTGCTGCTCGGGTTTCTCGCCCAGCACCTCGCGGTCGGTCTCGCCTCGCGCGGCCAGGTCTGCGTGGCGGGCCTGCACACCGGCCGGCTGCACAACCGGGTCTACGGCAGCGGCGAGCTGCTGCTCAACATGGCCTACCACTGCGCGGAGTCGGCGCGGACCATGAGCGCGGCGCTGGAGACGGGTCTGCGAACCGGCCTCGCCGAGTTCTCCGATCGCTTCCGCGACATGCCCTTCTTCCACCGCACCGCCACCGATGCCACGGCAATCACCAGCCTGCGGTGGGTGAAGCGCGGGCTGCCCTCGCTGCCCGCTCAGGACATCCCGCTGCTGGACGCGATCGTGCCGCGGTGGCCCGCCGACGAACCGGCCTTCACCTGCGACGCGATCTGGCTCGCCGGCGTGCCGAACGCCCGGACGGCCGTACTCGGGCCGGGTTCGCTCGGCGCCAACAACGCTCACGCTCGTGGTGAGTTCGCCGATGTCACCGAACTCGACCGGTTCGCCGACATCGTGCGCGACATCGTCCTCGAGTTCACCAGGAATGGAGCAGCATGACGGTTCTGGTGCCCTATCAGACCCTGCTGTCCACGGTGGCCGGCGTGTTCGCCGACAGGGGGATGCCCACCGACCGGGCGATGATCGCCGCCGAAGCGCTGTGCCACGGCGAGCTGACCGGCGTTACGTCGCACGGCCTGGTCAACCTGACCCGGCTGTACCTCCCGCTGTTCGACGACGATCGCACGGATCCCTTGGCGAACATGGTGATCCAGACCGACGTCGGCGCATGCGTCCTCGCCGACGCCCGGCGCACACTGGGGCTGTGGTCGGCCAGCCAAGCCGTGGAACTGGCCTGTGGCAGAGCTTCTCGGCACGGGATCGCGATGGTGTCGTTGCGCGGCGCCACCCACATCGGCTGCGCGGGCTATCACGCCGCACGGGCGGTGCCTCACGGTATGATCGGCCTGATCGCGTCGAACTGCGGCGGCCAGCGCATCGCCCGCCCACCCGGCGGCGCCGCCCCGATGCTCGGCACGAACCCGCTCGCGCTGGCCTGTCCGGCGGGCGACGCGCACCCGTTCGTGCTGGACATGAGCACCACCGTCGTGCCGACCGGCCGCGTGCGCGCCGCGGCTCGTGCGGGCGAGACGATCCCACCGGGCTGGCTCGCCGCCGACGACGGCACGCCGGTGACCGACCCGGTGGCGTTCGACCGGGGCGATGCCCACCTGCTGTGGCTGGGCGGCGATCCAGAAACCGGTGCCTACAAGGGTTTCGGGCTGGGCCTGCTGGTCGAGGTACTCGCCGCGCTGGTGTCCGGCGCGGCGCTCGGCGCGTTGTCCGCCGCCAGTGATCGGGACGACGACATCGGCATCCTGGCGATCGCGATCGCGCCGGACCTGCTGCGCGAGGGCTTCGCTGCCGACGCGGCGTCACTGTTCGCCGCGGTGCGCGGCTGGCCCGCGCTCGACCCGGCAGCCCCGGTGTCGTATCCCGGCTGGCACGAGGGGGAACGGGCGGCACGGTTGCGGAAGCACGGTGTGCCGGTGCCACGGGCGTTGTTCGAGGAACTGCGGTCGGTGACGGCAGAGGTGGGCGCATGATGCGGCTCGGCATCGCCGGACTCGGCGTGATCTCCCGTTTCTACCTGTCCGCGCTGGAAAGCTCTCCGGATTTCACGCTCGCCGCCGTCTGCGATCGCGACCCCGCCGCGCTGGCGGGTCACAGCGTGCCCGGCTACCGCGACCACCGCGAACTGCTCGCCGCGGGCGGGCTGGACGCGGTCGTCGTCACCGCGCCGAACAACGTGCACGCCATCGTGTGCCGGGACGTTCTCGACGCCGGGCTCCCGGTGTGCGTGGAGAAACCGCTGGCCACCACTCTGGCCGACGGCCATGACCTGGCCGGCCGGGCCGCGCGGCGGCAGGTCGCGTTGTTCACCGCGTTCCACCGCCGCTACAACAGCAACGTGCTCGCGCTGCGCGACGAGATCGGCACCGCGACGATCGAGTCGATGACGGTGCGGTACCTGGAACAGATCGAGGACCACGTCGGACACGACCGCTGGTACCTCGACGCGACGCGCTGCGGCGGTGGCTGTGTCGCGGACAACGGTCCGAACGCGCTCGACCTCATCCGGCTCTTCCTCGGGCAGGTTGTACTGCGCGACGTCCGGATCAGCCGGGACGACGCCGGTGTCGACCGGCAGGCGGTGCTGGTGCTCGACCGCGCGAACGTGGAGCTCGACTGGTCGTTTCCCGGCGAGGTCAAGGACGTTGAGATCCGCCTGGCCGGCGGATCGGTGCTCTACGCGGACATGCTGGCGGGCTACCGGGAGTTCAAGGAGTCGCTCCGGCACGAATACGAAGGCGTGCTGCGTGAGTTCGCGGAGGCGGTGCGGCTGGGAGCGGCGTGGTCTGACGAGGGCCTGGCCCTGCTGTCCATTGTGGACGAGGTGTACCGGAGGGAGACGCATGCGCGAGAACGGGCCGAAACGGGAGATCACCGGCACGGTCGTGAAGGTGCTGGTACACCGGCGTGACGATCGGGGGATGAGCCTGGAACCGTTCGCCAGCCGATGCGTGCGCGAAGGTGAGGTGCACGAGCTCGTCACCACCGACCACGACGACACCACTCCCGGCGCACGGATCGACCGGGTCGGATTCCTCGGGTTCGCGGAGATCAGGTGCGCGGGTGTGATCGACCGCGGTGACGAGGTGTGGATCGACGGGGTTCGGGTGGGCACGGTGCTCGGGTTCGACGGATGCCACTTTCCCAACCACTACAACATCCTCATCCACGTGCCGTGGCCGCGCACTGGACCCGACCTCGGACTGACGCCCGAACTGGACGTGCGTTTCACCCAGTCGACCTGAGCACGTCGAAACGGGCCCCAGGCGCGAGGGGCCCGTTTCGTCACGCGGTTCAATTGCCGAGCAGCGGCACGTCCAGCTTGCCGAGGTGGTAGTCGCGCACGGCGTGCACGAGTTCGTCGACGGTCAGCTTGCCGTTGCCGTTGACATCGATGGCGCGAAACGCGTTGTCGATGGCAGAGGGCTCGACACCGATGGCGTCCAGCCACTTGCCGAACTCCAGCGGGCTGACCTCGCCGTCGCCGTCGGTGTCACACAGCCCGACGATCGCCGCGATCGTGGGGCGCACGACCCGGTTGAACCCAGAGTCGCCCTCTTGGAAGATCTGCGCCTCGGTGACCTCGATGAACTGCTGCTCGGTCATCGAGCCGTCCGGTCCGACGCCGGCCTTGGTCGCCAAGTACTCGAACATGCTCGTGAACGAGTCGACCACCGCGCGGGCCTGCGGCGACGCCGGGTCCTCGCCGAACGCGTCGATGATCCGGCGAGCCTCGGCCTCGTAGTCGGACTTCTCGATCCGGCCGTTGTTGTTGACATCCCATTTCGCGAAACGCTTCTTGAGCCTGTCGTTCTTGACTGCAGCGGTCATTGGTGAACACTCCTTCTCACGGAAGTTCGGAATAACTGATGTCCGCCTGCCGGGCCGCATCCCGGCAGGCGCTCTTACAGGCGCACAACCTCCTCCCCAGGAACGCGTCCCGTGACGTCGAAGAACAGCCGGGCATTCCTCGCCAGCCGGCCGATGTCGTAGCCGCAGTGAGCGACAAGCAGCACGACGGCGTCCGCGGTCCGCAGAGCGGTACCGAGATCCGGCGTGGCCGGCCCGAGCTCAGGCACCCAACCGGCCACCGGATCGTGATAGGTCACGATCGCACCGAGCGCACGCATGCCCAGCGCGATCCGCACCGCAGCGGACTCGCGGGTGTCCGGCACGTCCGCCTTGTAAGTGACGCCGAGCAACAGGATCTTCGCCCCCGGCAAGGGTTTGCCGTAGTCAGCGAGCATCCGCGTCACGCGTTCGATCACGTAGGACGGCATCCGGTCGTCCACCTGCCGCGCCGCGTGCACGACACCCAGCCGGGTACCTTCCCGTTCGGCCTTGTCCAGCAGGTACTTGGGATCGACCGGGATGCAGTGCCCGCCGACACCGGGGCCGGGCACGAACGGCGCGAACCCGAACGGCTTGGACGCCGCACAGTGCAGCACGTCCCACACGTCGACGCCGATGTTGTCGCAGAACATCGCGATCTCGTTGACCAGCGCGATGTTCACATACCGATAAGTGTTCTCCAGCATCTTCGCCATCTCAGCCTCACGGGTGCCACGCGCTACCACCACCGTGTCGGCGAGCCTCCCGTAGAACGTGGCGCAATGCTTGGCACACAGAGGAGTGAGGCCGCTGACGACCTTCGGTGTGTTGCGCAGGCCGAACCGTGGATTGCCGGGGTCGATCCGCTCGGGCGAGTAGGCGAGCGGGAAGTCCTCACCCGCGATCAGCCCATGCCGCTCCAGGATCGGCCGGACGACCTCTTCAGTGGTCCCCGGATAGCTGGTCGACTCCAGCACCACCAGCGTGCCAGGTTTCAGATGCTCGGCGACAGTTGTGGCCGCGGAGCGCACGGCGGACAGATCCGGTCCGCCCCCGGCGTCGAGTCCGGTGGACACGCAGATCACGATCGTCTCGGCCTCGCTCAGCACAGCCGGATCGGAGGTGACGGTGAAACCCTTGGCCCGCATGGCTCGTAGCTGAGCCGTTGACACATCGAGCACATGCGAGCGGCCGCCGGTCACCGCGGCGACAACCTCCTCAGAGATGTCGTATCCGACCACCGACAACCCTGCGGCGACGGCTTCGGCGGCGAGGGGCAGGCCAACGTAGCCGACTCCGACCACGACAAGATCGACAGACACGCGTGTCCTTTCCCGACTCGTCACACCAGAGATCAGTCCTTGACGGAGAACGCCCCGCTGCCAGGGGGGACGTGTGAACCGTGCTCCTCCTTGACGACCAGTCCAGGACTCAGGCAGAACGGGTCGGCATGCACGACGACGTCTCCGTTGGTCAAGTTGACCAGCACGTGCGCCTCGAGCGGGAGTTTGTTGCAGCCGTTGGGATTCCTGTAGATCTCGATCGGCGTGACCTCGGTCGAGAACACCGCCACCCTGCCGGCCACAGCCTGTGCGGGCGAGTTCATCGATGCCAGGAGAGCGGTCGCGGCGAGCGTGCCCAACGTTGCGGTGACAAGGTGTCTCATCGAGTCCTCCAGGTTCGTGATGTCGCTCTCCGTACGCTAACAGCGACAGAACGCGACTTCGGATTTGTGCCGATACATCACGCGCCCAGGTTGCGGTCGGCCAGGCGTGGCATCCGAATGGAGGTGTTCGGGCGCGCCTCTGCGTGTGCTTTCCCGCAGGGGTTCCCATGAACGAGTGACGCTCATGTCACCGTCGGCCGAAACCGCACAACGCGATCATCACCACGAGCGGTGGCCTGACGAGGACGGCGACGCCTGCCGCACAAAGTCCTTTACCGCCTGCTCAAAGACACCCTGTCGCGTACCGGGTTGACCGATCCGTGCCGGCCAACCCTTGCGCTCCACACCTCACGACTTCCGCCGGATCTTCGCCATCAACGCCTACCTCGCGGCGTTTCGGGCCGACTTGATCCAGTTCTACCCGCGCCTACCTGCACAACCGCCGCGCTCGCCGCCGCGATGAAAGCTCTCAACAGCAACAAGATGGCGGTGGTCGTGACGAGCCGGGCCGAGGAGTTCGCCGGCGCCGTTCGGTCTGCTGACGTGCTCACCGGAGCGGCAGCAATCGAGCTCTCCGATCTGAGGCTGAACGACATTGCCGCGTACCTACCCCGCACGGCCGCGCAGCGGGGCCCGTCCACCGAGGGAAGGCTGGATTGGGAGGCGGTACTCGCAGAGCTGCGTGATCACCCGGAGGACGATGCAGCAGCGAACCTGACCGGAGCGCTGTCGACGCCGCTGATGGTCGGTCTTGCCCGCACCATCTACAGCGACACCCCGGACACCAACCCCAAAGAACTGCTCGACGGTGAGATGTTCCGATCACAGGCCATGGTCGAGAGGCACCTGCTCGAGGCGTTCCTTCCGGCGGCGTACAGCCACCCTCCCCTGCGCCGGTCCGCGGCCGCCCGGTACACCCCCGGCGGGGCCAGGAAGTGGCTGACTCACCTGGCTCGCGACTTCACTCCGGAGATCACGTGGTGGAAGCTGAGCAGCAGTGTGCACCCGGCCACCATGCTGGTCATCTACACGGCGATCTTCGCGGGAGTCTTCGGAACCCTCTTCCGCGCTGACGCTGCGGCCTACCTCACCGTCATCTGCGCGGCGATCTTCATCGTGCACGTGCTGCGAGCTCCTCGCCCTGCAAAGGTGCATTTCCAGATGCGGGAGTTCGCAGTCGCGATGCGGCAGGAGATCGCGAAGGGCACACAAGGCAGTCTCGATGAGGCGCTGGTGTTCGGCGGCGTCGTCGGCGCCGGGTTCGGGTTGCTGATCGCGGCCAACACACTCGAACATGGATTGGTGAGGGGCATCGCGCTCGGACTTGTGTGCTGGCCCGCTGGAGCGCTGGCGTACATGGGGACAGCTCTCCGCCCACGGGTGCTGAGCAGGTCCGTCAACACCAAGGCGGCACCGAGTCCAGCCCAGATGATCGCCGACGATCGCAAATGCGCCATTTTCAGATCACTGTTGTACGGCCTTGCCGTGAGCGTGCCCACCTACAGCATGTTCGACCTTCGCCGCGCAGCAGAGATGGCCGGCGCCGTCGCAATCGTCTTCGCGCTCAGCGGAACCGCATGGGGACGATGGATCGTGATCGGACGCTTCTGGCTCCCGCTGACCAGGCGGCTGCCCTGGCGCCTCCACGCGTTTCTCGACGACGCCTGCGACCGGGCGGTGCTGCGGCAGACCGGTGCGGTGTACGAGTTCCGGCACGTGGCGTTGCGCGACAACCTCAGGGCCGCCGCCCCGGAGGACGACGACCGTTCTCGCCAGCGGCCGTCGTAGCCGAACCGAAGTGGGAACTGGGCACGGGCACGGCCACCTCACCTCAGCGGGACAGCACCGCGGGCGGTTGATCGGTGTTCTCGCGAGCACCGCGAGCATCATGGTCGTGCAGGTCATCGGCGCGTGGTTGTCCGGCAGCATCGCGCTGGTCGCGGACGCCGGCCACATGCTCAACCGACTCCGCCGGGGTCGCGCTGGCACTGGTCACCATCACGTTGGCCGCCAGGCCGCCCACGGCGAGGAGCACGTTCGGCCTGGCCAGGGCTGAGATCCTGGCGGCGGCCGTCAACGCGGCCGTGCTGCTCGGGCTCGGCGCCTAACCCTTGCCTCCGTTGGCGTCATCGCTGCCGCGTTGATCGCGCGTTTCGCCGGCTTCACCCGCGCCGATGCGATCGTTGCCGTCCTCATTGGACTGCTGTTCCTGCCGCGGGCGTTCAACCTGCTGAAGGCCGCGGTGGACGTGTTGCTGGAGGCCGCGCCCAAGAACGTCGACCTCGACGAGGTTCGCAAACACATCCTGGGCGTGCCGCACGTCCGGGACGTGCACGACCTGCACGCGTGGACGGTGACCTCCGGCATGCCCGTGCTGTCGGCGCACATCGTGGTCGAGGACGAGTGCTTCCACGACGGCCACATACCGCAAGTGCTCGACCAGCTCCAGACCTGCCTGGCCGGACACTTCGACGTGGAGCACTCCACGTTCCAGCTTGAGCCCAAGAGCCACGCCGCCCACGAGCAGCCTGTTCATCCATGATCCAAGGGATGTCCCTGATGTGGCGGACGCTGCGGTTGTGCTTCTCTGAACGTGGCAGCGACCGAACTGGGGCGAACCATGGCGCAGACCGATGACCGGACATCCCGTTGGCAGCAGTACTGGGACCGCAAATCCACGACCTACGACAAAGAGATCGGCGTACTGGATCGGCGGGTCTTCGGTGACTCGCGCCGGTGGGCCTGTTCCCACGCCACTGGCGTGGTTCTCGAGGTTGCGGTCGGCACCGGGTTGAACCTGCCGTTCTACACCGACGATGTCGTGATCACCGGACTGGACATCAGCGAGCAGATGCTCGATCTGGCCCGATCTCGCGCACAGGATATCGACCGCGAAGTGACGCTCCAGCAAGGGACTGCCCACTCATTGCCATTCGACGACGCGTCGTTCGACACCGTCGTGTGCACCTTGGGGTTGTGCGCCATCCCCGATCACGAGACGGCCGTCGACGAGATGGTGCGGGTGCTGCGTCCTGGTGGGCGGTTGATCCTCGTCGATCACGTCGCCAGTTCGTCGCGCCTTGTGCGCGGTGTGCAGTGGCTTGTGGAGCGAGTCACGATTTCGATGGCAGGAGAGCATTTTCTGCGGCGGCCGCTGCACCTGGTTCAGGAGCGTGGCCTGGAAGTCGAGCTGCGGCAACGGTTCAAGCTCGGCGTGGTGGAGCGACTGGTCGCCCGCAAGCCGAGCGACCAGTGACCTACGGGCCTAGCAGCTTCGCCGAGCGCGGTTTGTCAGAGCGGTCCTCGGCGTGGTGCCACGTCACCACAACGTGGTCGGCCTGATCGGCATCGAACGTGCTGGCCAGGAAGAGCCTGTGCTCGCTGTCGGCTTCGAACTCGTCGAAGTCGACAACCTCGTCCTGGTCGCCCATTCCGCCCGTGTCGATGTGCACGCCGTGGGCACTGTCCGTCCCGACGTTCCGGAGCACATACGTGTCGCCGTCATAGTGTTCCAGCACGAAGCGCACGCGCTGGCGCTCGGATTCCGCCACCTCGTCCGCGCGACGAGCAGCCTCGACCTCGGCTAGTGCCACAGCCGCATCGGCGGAGCGTTTGGCCTCGGCTGCGGACTGCTCCGCCGCGCGTTTCTGACCGCGGCCGTACCAAGCGGCGAGACACGCGACGAGCAGGCCGAAGCACGAGATCACGAACGCGGCGACCGTCATCGCAGCATCAAAGCACCTCGCGGCGTTCCGTTGCCGCAAGAACTCCTCCATTAGCACAATGAGTTGACGGGGCTGGTCCTCGGTCACGAATGGTCCGAGTCCTCGATGATCCGCAGCATGGCGTTCGGCAGCTTGCCTGCGAGGCGGTCAGCGTGGGCGACCAGGAAGAAGTTCTGCCTCGCCCACGGCAGCGGCACGGGACGGTCGAACCGGCTCAGCGCCTCGGCACCTGGAGGCGAAGTTTCCGGACCACATCACGGTCATCGTCAGGGGAGCGGGTCACTTCGTGCAGTCCGACACGGCCGACGAGATGAGCGAAGTGATCCGCATATGGGCTGGCTAGAGACACGACTGATCACTGCGATCGCCCGTTCCTGCCTGGCCGTAGAGTCGCCGCGGACGGCGGTAGCGAGGGAAGGACCGGGGTGGATCTAGGGCTGATCGGCTAGGCCGTGGGGATGTTCGCGGCCACCAACGTCGACGACATCGTGATCTTGGCGTTGTTCTTCGGGCAGACCGCGGGACACCGGGGCGGCGCCGTGCGGGTTGTGGTCGGGCAGTACCTGGGTTTCGGTGCGCTCCTGGTCGTCTCGATCGTCGGCTCGCTCGGCGCTGGGTTGCTGCCCGCAGCGGCGATCCCCTACCTCGGTCTGTTGCCGCTGCTACTTGGTGTCCGTGCGGCGTGGAGCGCTTGGCGCGAGCGCCACGACACAGCCGACGACGAACCCGTCGTAGCCACCGGCAACGGCCCGAGCGTATTCGCTGTCGCCGCGGTGACCTTCGCCAACGGCGGCGACAACATCGGTGTCTACGTGTCGGTCTTCACCACCGCCGGGTCAGGTGGGCTGATCGTGTTCGCCGTCGTGTTCCTCGCGCTGGTCGCCGTGTGGTGCGCCCTCGGCAGGTTCTTCGCCACCCGCCCGATCATCGCCCGCGCCTTGTCCCGTTGGGGCCACATCCTGCTCCCCGTCGTGCTGATCGGCATCGGCCTGCTGATCCTTATCGAGGGCAACGCTTTCGGACTGTGAAGGGGGCCTCCGGAGAGTTCGACGACCGATCCCATCGGCACTCTCTCGGCCGCTCTGAGTTCCGTACAGTCGTGCACGACGGTGAGGCTCGCGTCAGTTGCCTGGCGTGCGACACCGACGGCGCTGATCACTTCTGGCGACTGGCTCGGCGTCGTCAACTACGAGATCAGCTATGCCGACGTGCTCGACCGTGTCGTCGAGCACGCTGGCCTGTTCGGGGTGTTGCTCGAAGGATCAGCAACGCTGTCACCTAGCGACAAGCGGACTTGACGCAGGCGGCGACGCGGTCAGGATCGATCTTGTTCCGTTCCAGGAGCCGTCGCACGCCGTCGTTCTCCAGCAGGCAAAGCAGGAACGCGCAGCCGTCCAGATCACGGTCAGGTCGGGGTCGGGGGTCGATCACCAGCGGAGGCGCTTCGTCACCTCGCGCCCAGACGGCGAAAGTCCGGAGCTCCTCGCGGGTGAACGCCGTGCCCCGCAGATCCGCACCGCTCGCACGGACCAGCACGCGATACACCCCGGACTCGGCGGTGGGAACCGAGACAGCGAACACCCCGGGCTCCTGTTCGGACAGTGGCACGACCGCCTGACCTCCGCTGGGGCCGGTCACCACTGCGCTCACGGTCGCGGAGGACAACGGAATCCCGCTGTCCGTCAACGTCGCCGTCAGCTGTGCTGGAGCGCCAGGCAGCCGCGACCCCTGGCTCAGCGCCACGCCGAGCCGCAGCGCGCTGCGGGCCTGGACGGTCAGCGTGAACGGCACGCCGTGCGCCTTGATCGCCGTCACGATCCGCTCGAACAACTGCCCGCCACGTTTGCGGTCGGCGAGGCGCTTGCGCAGTTCGGTGATCCAGTTGCCGAGTGCGCGGTCGTCCACGGACAACACCGCCTGCCACTCCCCCGCCTGGCCTGCCACACGCAGTACGCGGTAGGCCTCGCCGACGACCTCCACAGGGCTCGCGGTGGAGCCGTCCGGTGCGATGAGCTCGACGCGCAGTGCCCGCGCCGTCTCACCGAGCACCAGCACGTCGGCGCGGATGTCGGCGGCGGTGAGCAGGAACGGGACGACGACCTTGCCGCCGACCGGTACGAAGCCGTCCGGGTCGACCACGATGGCGGCGTTCGTCGCTCCGGCCAGCACCTGGGCGAAGTACTTCTGCAGCAGGAGTTGGTCGTCCACGCCGGGGTTGCCGGTGAGCAGGAGGTAGCCACCGGTGCCGTTGGCGATGTCGGACAGGGCGCCGGGGTTCAGCTGGTCGGCGGTGCCGAGGCCGATGGCGAAGACGCGGCTGTGCACGGAGGACGCGGCGGCGGCGATGGTCTTGTCAGCTGTTTCGTGGCCGTCGGTGAACACCACGGTGGCGGTGTGGTCGTAGTCCATGGTGATCGGTGCGAGCTGGGCGGCGGCGCTCTCCAGGCCGTCACCGATGGCGGTGAGCCCGCCTGGGTTGGTGAGCGTCCCGGTGATCGCGGTGGAGGCCGCGAGACGGCCGCCTCCGCCGATCATGGGGCCGGCGTCTGCGACCGGTGCGGCTTCGGCGGCGTCGGTGTCGAAGCGAACGACGCCGATGGCGTCGGTGTCGTCGAGCAGCGTGACGAACAGCGGCGCGCTGTCGTGCAGCACGTCCATGCGGGTCTTGCCCAGCAGACCGGAAGCGGCGCTCATGCTGCCGGAGCGGTCCAGGACCAGCGAGGTCGCGACAGTCGGGTTCCCCACCACCGTGGCGGTCACCGGGACCGTGAACACATCACCGGTCTCGGTGACGGTGACCGTCAACGTCCCGGAATCCGACGAGCCCGCGGCGCCCGGCGTGTAGAGCACCCAGACCAGCAGGTCATTGGCCTCGAAGCCGTCCGGGTGCGGTGAAGTGACCGACGCGGACAAGACGGTGAACGGAGCGGTCACCGAGGCGGTGGCGGTCACCTCGGTGCAGCCGCGCACCCGCAGCCGCAACGCGCGCGCCGTCGGCAGGTGCTCGATCACGTCCAGGAACCGGATCGGGTCACCGACGGCCGGCGAGACCTGCTCCACGGTCAACGGCAGGGTGTCGTAGCACGGCGGGCGCACCACGGACGGGTGGCGGCAGTTCTTGCTCTCGATGCTGGGTGACGCGCCGACCCACGGGTCGATCGGTGAGCCGAACTGGACGGTGCCGTTCCACGGCTGCAGGGGGTCCAGGATGCTCTCGGGTCCGGTGGTGTTCGACTGGTCGCCGTAGACCTGGTCGGGGTCGAGCCGCCAGTCCTGGCCCGCCTGCGCCTGCCACATGGCGAAAAGCCGGTCGACGTTGCTGTGCAACAGGAACACGAACGGGTCCTCGAACGCCTGGTGCTGGCCACCGATGTCGCCACCGATGTAGCCGTGCGCGCTTCCGTGCCAGGCCTCCAGCTCGGTCCGGAACGCGTTCCACTGCTGCGCTTGGGCAAACCCGTCGGCGCTGCCGATGATCGAGGCGTCGGAGGCGATGCCCGTCGCCCCACCGGCGTCCCGTTCGACTGACTGCGGCGGATCGGCGGGGCTGCCGGTCTGTTCGCGGCTGCCTGCGAGCACGCCGCCGTTGTGCAGTGCGGCAAGCGGTCCGTCGACCATTCCGTTCATCGTGCCGAACAGGGTGTTCGAGGAGAGGTCGACGGTGCCGCCCTGGCCGTCGGACGCGGCGCGCGGGTCCTCGGTCCAGTCCCAGTAGTGCAGAGCCACGTCCGGGTTCGACTGCTGGAGCAGGGCTTCGAAGCGGTTGCAGAGTTCGCGGTGCCACGGCAGGAAGGAGTTGCCGCCGTGGTTGTGGGTCGACTGGTGGATCTCGTCCTGCTTGTCCCAGTAGGACACACCGCCGGGAAAGGTGTGCAGGTCGGCCTGCAACAGGGCGTCGATGAACGCCTGTCGCTCGGCGGGTGTGAGGTGGGCGATGTTGCGTCTGACCGGTCCAGCCATCGTGGGCCCCCTTCGTGCGGATAACTCGAAGAGGGCGGGTGACACGCGGAAATACACCACACGCCGCGGTATTTGCACCCCGAATGGGTGAGGCCCTACCGCTGAAAGCGCGGAAGGACCTCGGTGATTGCTGCCTAGTGGCCGGTCGCGAGCCCCAGGGTGAGGGCCGTTCCATCGACAAAGCCGATCTCGACCCGCAGCGGGCCCGCGGTACCGGGCACGGCGTTCAGACCACGGGGCGCTCCTCCGCACCAGCGTCGAATGTCGTCAGCCGGACCTGCCACATCAATGCGAGTGATACCAACGGGTTCGTGCCGGTGTGCGGCACTGAGTGCGGGCGGGCCTTCAGGCCAGTGGATGAGGCACGGCAACCATCGCCGATCGAAGTTCGCACCGAATCCCGCGAGTGTGTACGGCGGGAAACCGGGGCCCTCCGCCGGCACCTCGAGCACGGACATGTCGTTCGCGGCGGTGAGCTCGCGCAGGCGCCGCTCGTCCTCCATCAACACCAGCCACGCCATCGGGACCAAGGGCGCCGATGGGTGCGCGGCGAGAGCCTCCTTGTCGAAGTCGAGCAGCGGCGGGGATCCCGGCGCGGGAGGCTCACCGTTCGGGTAGTGAATCTCCAGCAGGCCCTGCCTCAGCGGTACGACGAGGTTGGACAGCCCGAAGCCCGGAATGATTCGGCCGCGAGCGATACCCAGTCCGGTGCGGCTGAGCACCTCCTCGGCCTCGGCCTTCGTCCGGGCGGCCAGCACCACGTGATCGATCTCCATCGATTGCCCTTCCGCGAGAGATCAGTTCTCATTCCGCCTTCACCACCGTCACGCCGTCCGAGTCGCCGTCGACGGCGGTGCCGCAGCCGGCCAGCAGTACGGCGAGCACCGCCCCGATCGCGCGCGGGAGCGCACGGACCTGCGTGGCATTCCTCCAGACAACCCGCCAACCAGCTGGGCATAGCGAACCTAACCGTGACGACAATCATTTCCAACAACCGAACAGGGCAGCACTTCGGCGGCCATTCGGGCTCTATTGAACGTGATTGTCATATGCAACTCTCGTGCTGACCCACTTGGGACCCCAGTCCTAACCGACGGAGCACCACACCGTCCCAGGTGCGGATCGCCGCGCCGTCACCGTGAACAGCCACTCCCGCGCGAACTGGGCGTTCGAGGCGGCCGGCACCTACATGCCGGCCTTCGAGGTCACCGCGACCACGAGGTCCGGCGCCGCCGTCTCCACGGGACAGAAGTCCTACACCGTCGCCGTCCAACCCTGACCACACATCGTGGCGCCACCTGCTCCCCCGGTGGCGCCACGGCTTCCCCGTTCGCCAGCCACGGAGTTCCTCAGATGGACCAGGACCAGCAGTGCAGCAACACGCGGTTCATATTGGCGTCCTCGGACACGAAGGCGCGTTCATCACGGCACACGAACTGCATAGGCGGGTCCACCGCCTCGGAAGCCCGATAGGGATGTCCACTGTGTACGGCGTGCTCCGGGACCTCGTGAAGCGGGATCTCGTCGACGTGATGGTCGGCGAGCACATCCAGCGGTCGTACCGCCGCTGCTCCAGCCGACCGCACCACCACCCCGTCTGCTCGGCGTGCCATGCAACGATCGAGATTCCGGCTCACTCGTCGCCACTGCCAGCGTGGGTGCCCGAGGTGGCGCTGGGGCTTCACCGACGTGCTCGTCCGCGTGACCATCACCGGAATCTGCGCCGAGTGCACGCAGCCCGCTCGCGCTGCGGCTGACGATCAGGTCGATGCCACGCTGCAACGGTGCGCGTTCAACGGCCGATCAGAGCTCGTCGTAGTGGTCCTCGTGGACCGCGTGACGGTGGCCGCCGTGGACGTAATCCACGCGGAAGGGGGACGGCCGGCGGTTTCGGGTTGTGGGTGAAGGTCGTGGACCCCGGCCGGACAACGGCGATCTCCGGGCACATCAACAGTTGTTCGGTACGCGCGGGGACAGCGGGTGACTGCGGGTCCCTTCACTTCGAGATCTGGGACAGCAGTGGCCGCAAGGCCGACCCTCTGGCGTGGTTGCGAGGGAAGAGAATCATGGCCTGGTGATCAACGGTTCGATGCCTGCGACGAGGTTGAACGCGCCGGTGAGCAGGTTGAGAGCCACCACCCCGACCACATCGGCGATGACTCGGTCGCTCCAACCGTGTGCCCGCAGCCCCGCGACATCGTCGTCTGAGATTCCGGACGGCTCGGCGAGAACGCGCACCGCGAAGGCGATCAGTGCCGCCTCGCGTGGATCGACAGCGGTGCCCTGGCGGGCGAGGACAATGTCGCTGTCGCTGACCCCGTTCGCACGAGCAGCGTCGGTGTGCGCTGCCAGGCAGGTGTCGCAGCCGATCCACTCCTGCGCGGCGAGGGAGATCTTCTCACTGAGGGCGCGGGGCAGCTTGACGCGCTTGAGAGCTCGCGAGAAGTCCAGGTAGCCCTGCAGCAGTGCGGGTGAGTGGGCCATGGTGCTCACCATGTCGCCGACCGAACCACGTCGAGTGATGATCTCGGTGAGCAGCTCGCGAGACTTGTCCGGGGCGTCCGCTGGGTCGAGCGCGGGGATTCGTCGCATGGGGAACTCCTGAAGCGGATGGGTTGCCGCCCGCCTTGGTGGGGCGGGCGGCAACCGGGCTGAGGGATCAGGCGTTGGCCGGCTCGCGCTCGGCGTCCGGGGCGGCTGCACGGCTGCCTCGCAACGTTCCAGCCGCGATGAGCGCGCCCACGATCGCGATGCCGGCGGCACCGATGAACGCGGAGGACACGCCGGTGGTCAGCGCGTTGACGTCACCCAGCTGACCGGCGCCGTACGAGGCCGCCAGAGCGGTCATCGCCGCCAGTCCGAGTGCGGACCCGACCTGGTAGCTGGTGTTGACGATGCCCGACGCAAGGCCGCCCTCCTCCCGGCGAGCGCTCGAGATGGCCGTGCCCAGCGACGGGATGAACGCCAGCGCCATGCCGGTCGCGGCCACCAGCGACGCGGGCAGCACGTCCACCCAGTAGCTGCCGTCCGGACGCACCAGCGCCAGCCAGCCGAGACCGGCGGCGAGTACGACGAGCCCGGAGACCACCATGGCCTTGGTGCCGAACCGCGCGGCGAGGCGAGGGGCGACAACGACCATCAGCAGCATGATCGCGGTGGTCATCGGGAGCAGTGCCGAGCCGCTGGCGAAGGCACCGAGGCCCAGCACCTGCTGCAGGTAGAGGTTGAGGAAGAACCACATCGGGATCCACGCGCCACCGAGCAGGAGCTGCGCGATGTTCGCCGCACCGAGCTGGGGCGTGCGGAATATGCCGAGCCGCACGAGCGGAGCCTTCCGCTTGGCCTGGATGAGCAGGAACGCGCCCAGCAGCACCACGGCGACGATCAAGCCGACGAGCGTCTCGGTGGAGGCCCATCCCGCTTCGGGAGCCCGCACGATCGCGTAGACGGCCACCGCGAGGCCGGCTGTCACGGTGATCGCGCCGAGCAGGTCGGTGGAACCCCGTTGAGCTGCACCCGCCGGCATCAGGGCCGGGATGGCGATCAGTGCGATCACCGCGATCGGCACGTTGACGTAGAAGACCCACGGCCAGCTCAGGTACTCGGTGATCACGCCGCCGAGGAACACACCGGCCGTGCCACCGGCCGGAGCAGCGGCTCCGTAGATCGCGAGTGCCTTGCCGAGCTGCTTCGGCTCACTGCCGAAGAGCACCATCAGCAAGGTCAGCGCGGAAGGCGCGATGAGCGCGGCTCCTGCGCCCTGCACGGCGCGTCCGGCCAGTTCCACCCAGATCTCGCCCGCGGCGCCTGCGGCCACGGACCCCACCAGCAGCACCAGCCATCCGGCGGCGAACATGCGGCGGGCGCCGAGCAGGTCGGACAGCCTGCCACCGAGCAGCAGAAGGCCACCGAACGCCACGACGTAGGCGTTGAAGACCCAGGACAGGTTCTCCTGCGAGAAGCCGAGATCCGCCTGGATGCGCGGCAATGCCACGCCGATGATCGAGGTATCCATGATGACCATGAACTGCGCGGCGGCGATGAGGGCGAGCGCCCACCACCTGCGTCGGGCAGACGTATCCACACTGGACATTTCATATACTCCACACCGGTAGGGGGTATCGAGCAGACAGACCTCTGTCCTGGTCGCGTAACGCGTACCCCTGCGAAACGGAAGATCTTGACGGACCGTGGCCGCGAGCAGCTCGCGGCCACGGCACTCAGTGCTGGTGATGACCCTCGTGGTCGCCACCGTGGTACTGGTGCACCACCGCGTGCCCCTTACCGCGCGAGATCAGCCAGCGGTTGACCGGGACCGTCACCACGAACGCCACAGCCAGCGCGAAGGCGAGACTGACCCAGAACAGCCAGCTGGCGAGACCCGCTTCCATTGCGCCCGGCACGGCCAGCATGACCCCGTTGTCGACGATCTCCATCACGGCGATCGACACGGTGTCCGCGGCGAACGCCACGCCGATGGCGGCGCGGAGAGGCAAGCCGGACTTGAGCACGGGTCGGATGGTGAGCGCGTAGCCGAACACGAAGGCAAGCGCAACGGCCAGCGCGATGGTCGACAGGTTCGACCACCCCAGTGCCGTGCCGATCACCATGCCGAGCACCTCGCCGATCGCACAGCCGGTGAGGCAGTGCAGGGTCGCAGAGACGGCGAGCTTCGTCAGATTCGATTGTGCGCCAGCGTGATTCATGACCGTTCCCTTGCCTCACCTGTCGGGTTGTATACCCTGCTGGGGTATGCTGTGGCGAAGATACGCCCATACCCCCCGGGGGTGTCAAGGGCCCGCTCCTACACCGTGCCCGGAGCGGAGCGCCTTGTGGGGACGGGAGCGATCCGACGCGCAACAGAGGTCAACGACGCTCTGACTCCCCTGGGCAGGAGATGAGCGGGCCGATCAGGCCAGTGACCTGCTGCAGTTGCGACCTCTCAGCGCACTGATACCGGCGCTCAGCCAACGCTCACTTCAGTGCTTGACGAATCGTGAACGTGCTGCCGCTGTCGGTCGAAGCATGAATGGCGGACTCCGTTGCGATGTACACCTCGGACCCCTTGGTGGTGAGCGCCGCAGGCGTACCGGCGATCCGGCCTCTCGCCGTCCACGTCGCGGCGGAATCACCGCTCACATGCACAATTCCATCCGACGCGACACCGATGACCACGTCGCCCTCAGACCAGTCGAGGAGCGTCAGGTGTGGGCTGCCGACAGTCGGCGCGAACGTCCCGCCGCCGTCCGCGCTGCGCTGCACTCCCTGTTTCGTCGCGGCGAGGACGACGTTCGGATCAGTCGGACTGATCGTGAAGTCGACCATCGCGACACGGCCGCGGGTGTCCCAGTCGCGCTGGTTCTCGCTGACCATGATCTGGCCGTTCTGACTGTTGTAGCCGTACACGCGGTTGTGCTTGACCTCCAACGAGTGGAAGTCGGCCGCACCCTTCAACGAGAGCGTCTGCCACGTCCGGCCGGCGTCCTTGCTCTCGATCAGCCCGAGGTGCGGCGCGGCGTCCGGTTCAAGCCGATCGGGATGACCGCTGCCGAGAAAGTGGTTGGCACCCACCACGACGAAGCCCATGGTGTCCTGCGCGCGATCACCCACGCGCTCGGGAGCTTTGTCCGTGGGCACTGCGAAGACACCGAAGTGACTTGCCGCGTAGAGCATTCCATCGGCGGGATCGATGCCGAGACCGTGTACGTGCGCGAGAGTTGCCGGCGGAGCAGGCAGGTCCTGAGTTGCTGGTGTGGTGGTGTTGCTTGCACACGCAGTGGTGAACAACAGGACCGGGACTGCCAACTTCCACATGCGGCTCATGCGATCTGCACTCCATGTTGTTGCAACCACGCCAACGGATCGAGCTTTCTTCCGACCTGGTCCCAGATCTCGAAGTGCAGGTGCGGACCGGTGGAGATGCCGCGGTTCCCGACCTGGGCGATCACCTGACCGGCGCTCACCCGTTGACCTTCGCGGACGGCGTAGCTGTTGATGTGGCCGTACACGGCCGTAGTGCCGTCCGTGTGCTCGATCCTGACCCACAGGCCGAAGCCGCTGGCCGGCCCCGCGTCCGTGACGACGCCGTCCATGACCGACCTGATCGGCGTGCCGATGCGGTTGGCGATGTCGAGACCGTAGTGCGTTGTTCCCCACCGGGGACCGTAGTTGGACGTGATCGTGCCCTGTGTCGGCGCGAAGACCTTGATCCTGCGCGCTTGCTCCGCCTCGTACTCGGCCTTGCGCCGCGCGGCCGCTTCGGCCTCACGCTGTTCGGTAAGACGCAGACTCGTGTTGAGCCGCTCCACCTCGTCGTGGTCAGGCTGCTGGCGGACTCGCAACAGGTTCGGCCCGGCGGTGTCACCACCGACACCGTCCACACCGGACAGGTTGGCCGACAGCAAGAATTGGCCCTGCGCCTGGACAGGCGCATTCTGTGGCGCAACGTCGAGCTGAAAGGCCGCTGCCGCGGCACCAGCGGCCACGCCGGCGATGAACACGTGCGTCGACAGGCGTGTGGAGCGGTGTGGCGTGACGGTTTGTGCGTGTCGTGACATCGGGTCAGCCGACGACCCGCCGGGCGCCGATGTAGTGGCCGTCACCGCGGAGCGAACGCACGTCCACGAGCTGCCCCTCGGTCGGCGCGTCCACCATCTTGCCTTCGCCCACGTACATGGCGACGTGGTGGATCGCGGCGGGATTGCCCGTGCCGTCGTCGTAGAACACCAGGTCACCCGGCTGGAGCTCGTTCTGGGCCACCGGCCTGCCGACCCGGTACTGGTCCACCGCCACTCGAGGCAGTGTCACCCCAGCCGCAGCGTAGGCCCACTTCGTCAGGCCGGAGCAGTCGAAGGCGTTCGGGCCGTTACCACCCCACTGGTACTGCGAGCCCCGCTTGGACAGGGCCGCCTGAAGGGCCGTGTTGGCCGCACCAGGGGGGCCCAGATACGTACCGGTGTCCTTCACCTGACCGAACCCGAGTCCGGTCTTCTGCGCCGAACTGAGGTTGTTCACCGCCTTGCGGAGCTCAACGATCCGGCCGTCCAGTTCGGACTTCCGCTTCTTGAGGTCATCGGCGACGGCTGCCGCCTCTCCGGCTGCCTTCTCGGCACGCTGCTGAACGTCGTTCGCCTGCGCCACCGCGACCGACAGCTTGCCCATCGCCTCCGCGTTGTCTGCCGCCAGCATTTCCAGTGCGGACATGCGGTTGAGGAAGTCCTGCTGGGAGTCGCTGACGAGCATCGCCGAAAGCCCGTTGAACCGTGCGCCCTGGAAAGTCGCCTCGGTGATGACATCGACCTGGCCACGCAGCTGCTCCTCGGCCTGCTTGGCCTGGTTCAGGTCCGCGCCGGCCTTGGTCAGCTCAGCTTTCTTGGCCTCCGAGTTCTCCTGGGCCTTGAGGACGTCGTCGTTGAGCTTCTCCGCCTGCCCGCTGAGCTCCTCGTACTGCTTGACCGGATCGGCTGCGGGCTGGGCACCAGCCGAACCCGAGCTGCTGCCGACCACCGCCAGAACCGCCGCAGCCGCCAGTGCACCTCGCGTGCCGTGCTTGAGTCGTTGCGACGTCACGTCGCGCATACCTCCGTAGTCGGGAACAGGCCTCCCCCGATGCCTTGGCGCAAATTACGGCAACATCACGGCGTTGTCTACTAGCTGGACTAGTAGGTTCGGCGTGTGACCCGGAACACGACCGGCCCGTAATTCCCCATACGACTTGGGTATTCACGTTTGACAGCGAACGTGAGGACACATCGCCGCATCATGTGGATCGTCCAGGGAAAACGCGGCATCACAGGTGATCATTCGTCCACAATGGACACGATTGTGCGATTCACTCCTGTATCGCGATCGCGATATGTTCGTAACCGTGCGGATCCAGGCGACGACACTCCGTGGCGTCCGATCGACGGCGTTGGCCGTCGTGCTTGCCGTGCTGTCGTTCTTCGTCCTGAGCGCGCTCTGCTCCGCGGAAGGCCATGCTTCGGCCGGAGTGAGCCACGAACACGCGACTGACTCAGCGCACGGACACGGCCTCGCGCACACCGCCGAACCGTCGCCGTCCGACCATTGTCATCACGACCGCGAACCCGTCCACCGCAAGGCCGCGCTCGACCGTGCCCTGCATCGTCCGGACGACACGGCGTGGGACGCGCAAACGTCCAGCCACGGCGTTTCGGCCGGCCTCGGCAACACGACCGTCTCCAGTGGACTCGGCGCGGCTTTCTGGGCACGTGCAAGCGGTCCACCCAGGCCGGGCCGCTGGCTACTGGTTCTCCTCGGCGTCGCGCGGAACTGATCAGCGCGCAGCAGATCAGGCGAAATCCCGGTAACAGCACCGGTTTCGCCAGTTCGTGCTGCCCACGATCACCCCCGGATCACGCGCACAACCTTGAGGACACCATGCTCGTCACCCAGGGCCAGCCCAGCACGCTGGCCGTTCCTCCCGCACGCATGCTCACGTCGTCGTCCGCACCGCTCTGCCACACCCCGGCATCGGTCGTCGGCAACACCCCGGTCCAGTGGATCGACGACCTGTCCGGCCTGTCCCCGCACGGGTTCTGGGCCAAGCTCGAAGGCTTCAACCCCGGCGGCATGAAGGACCGTCCGGCGTTGCACATGATCGCCAAGGCGCGTGAACGCGGCGAGCTGGCACCCGGTGGCACCATCGTGGAGTCAACCAGCGGTACCCTCGGCCTCGGACTCGCGCTCGCGGGCATCGTCTACGGCCACCCGGTGACCCTGGTCACCGATCCCGGCATGGAGCCGATCGTGCAGCAGATGCTGCAGGCACACGGCGCCCACGTCGATCTCGTCCCGGCTCCGCATCCGACCGGCGGCTGGCAGCAGGCCAGGCGCGACCGCGTCGCGCAGATCCTCGCGGAGACGCCCGGCTCGTACTGCCCGGACCAGTACAACAACCCCGACAACGTGACGGGCTACGAGTCACTCGCACTGGAACTCGTCGCGCAGCTCGGCCGCGTCGACGTGCTCGTCTGCTCCGTCGGCACCGGCGGACACTCCGCGGGAGTATCACGAGTACTGCGGGAGTACTTCCCCGACCTGCGACTGGTCGGCGTCGACACCATCGGTTCGACGATCTTCGGCCAGCCCGCGCGACCACGCCTGATGCGGGGGCTCGGCTCCAGCATCTTCCCGGGCAACGTCGACTACCCCGCGTTCGACGAGGTGCACTGGGTCAACCCGGCCGAGTCCGTGTGGGCATGCCGCAAGCTCGCCGCTCACCACCACGCCAGTGGCGGGTGGAGCGTCGGCGCGGTGGCGGTGGTCTCCAGCTGGCTCGCCCGCACCCACGATCCCGACGTGCGCATCGCCGCCGTCTTCCCGGACGGTCCGCACCGGTACTTCGACACGATCTACAACGACACCTACTGCGCGGCGAACAACCTGCTCGTGACCACGCCGCAACCCGAACCGGCGGAGATCGCCACCACGAGCGACCGCGAGGTCACCGAATGGACCCGCTGCCTCAACGTTTCCGACCCGATGAGGCATCAGTCGTGACGAACACGTTCCAGCAGTTCCGGTCGTTCGACCGACCGGTGCAACTGCTGTTGCTCAACCAGTTCAGCATCAACGTCGGCTTCTACATGCTGATGCCCTACCTCGCCGTGCACCTGTCCGGCGAGCTCGCGCTCGCCGGATGGGCGATCGGGCTGGTGCTGGGCGTGCGCAACTTCTCGCAGCAGGGCATGTTCCTCCTCGGCGGGACGCTCGCGGACCGGCTGGGCTACAAGCCGCTGATCGTCGCCGGGTGTGCACTGAGGACAGTCGGCTTCGGGCTGCTCGGGTTCGTGGACACGCTGCCCGCGCTCGTCATCGCCTCCGCGGCGACAGGCTTCGCCGGCGCCCTGTTCAACCCGGCGGTGCGCGCGTACGTCGCACAGGACGCCGGGCCCAGGCGGGTCGAGGCGTTCGCCCTTTTCAACGTCTTCTACCAGACCGGAATCCTCGTCGGCCCGCTCATCGGGCTGGTGCTGACCGGGGTGGACTTCTCGATCACCTGCGCGGTCGCCGCCGTGGTGTTCGCGGTGCTCACCGTGCTGCAGATCCGATCGCTGCCGGCACCCAAGGCCACGACTCCCACCGGGAGGACCGTGCTGCAGGACTGGCGCAACGTGTTCGGCAACCGCAGGTTCGTCCTGTTCGCGGCCGCGATGACCGGCTCGTACGTGTTGTCCTTCCAGATCTACCTCGCCCTCCCGCTGCAGGCACGCGGCGTTGCGGGCGACGGTGTCGGCGGCACCGTGCTGGTCGCCGCATTGTTCGCGGTGTCCGGTGTGATGGCCATCGCCGGGCAGTTGCGGGTCACCGGGTGGTTCCGGCAGCGGTACGGCACCGACAGGTCACTGGTGATCGGGATGCTGGTCCTGGCAATCGCTTTCTTGCCGTTGGCACTGCCCACACCGTCGAGCGCACCGCTGGTGTTCGTACCAGTGCTGTTGTCCGCGACACTGATCGCGTTCGGCACGATGGTCGTGTTCCCGTTCGAGATGGACACGATCGTCGCGTTGTCCGGTGATCGGCTGGTCGCAACCCACTACGGGCTCTACAACACGGTGGTGGGTGTCGGCATCCTCGCGGGAAACCTGTTCACCGGCACCGCGCTCGACCTCGCACGGACGGCCGGGGTGCCTGCGCTGCCATGGCTGGGCCTGACTGCGATCGGGGTGTTCTGCGCCTGGTGCCTGTACGCGCTCAACCGCGTGCCGGCAGTTGAACCGGTTGGAGCGCTGACCCGTACAAAGCAGTGATGCAACCTACTAGGTAGGGTAGTTACATGGCTCCGAGCACGCACGGCAGGACGACCCAGTGGGTCCTGCTGTGCGCGCTGTTCCTCGGTGTTGTCGGGATGCACCACGTCAACGTGAGCAACGACATGTCGCCCACACACGGGTCCATTTCCACGAGCGCGCACCACGCGCCGCCGTCCGAGGATCCAGCACCGCAGCCGATGCACGAGATGTTGCACTTGTGCGTTGCCGTGCTCTGCGCCGTCGTATCACTGCTCATGCTCGTGGTGCTGCTGATGCGCACGGCGCACCCGATCGCAGGTCGCATCCTCGCGTCGGCGGCGTGGCCACGAGCTCCCGACCGACCGCCGCCCAGAGGCGGTCGCGACTTGCTCAGTTCCCTGTGCGTGTTGAGGTTGTGATCAGCCTGGTCCCCAGAGGCAGTCACTTTCCCCAGCACAGAAGGAAGAACCACCAATGAGGAAGTCTCTGATCGTTGCCGGCTTTGCGGCTGTCGCGCTGGTCACCGGGTGCAGCAGCAGCAACGACATGGGGGGCATGCAGCACAACTCGACCGCTGCCTCGACCCCGGCTTCCGGCCAGCAGGCGGCGGACCACAACGATCACGACGTGCAGTTCGCGCAGGAGATGATCGCCCACCACCAGCAGGCGCTGGACATGGCGAAGATGGTGCCGGGCAAGAGCACGAACCCGAAGGTCACCGATCTCGCGAAGCGCATCGAAGGTGCGCAGGACCCGGAGATCAAGACGATGACGGCGTGGCTCTCCAAGTGGGGTGCCTCCCCGACGGGGTCGTCGATGCCCGGAATGGACCACGGCTCAATGGGCAGCGGCAACGGCATGATGACCGCCGAGGAGATGACTAAGCTCGGGCAGGCCACCGGCGCCGCGTTCGACAAGATGTGGATGGAAATGATGATCAAGCACCACGAGGGTGCGATCACCATGGCCAAGACCCACATCGAGAAGGGCAGCAACGCCGAGAGCAAGAAGCTCGCGCAGGACATCATCGCCGCGCAGCAGGCTGAGATCACCGAGATGCAGGGGCTGTTGAAGTAGAAGCAACAACACGTTCAGGCCGGGGCAGAGCGATTTAACCCCGGCCTGAACGCTGTTCTCACCGAGTCTGGGGGAATTTCCTCGGCGAGGATGGAGGCTGGAATGGGGACCCCAGCCGCTTCCTACTATAGCGAATCGTAGTCAGAACCGGCCGTTCCTGCCGTATCCTCTCTGCCAGGAGGAACGATGCACGGACTTGGCGAGTTGGAAGCCGCGGTGATGAATGTCCTGTGGCAGGGGCACCCGCTCAAGGTGCGCGAGGTGCTCGACCGGCTCGAAACGGGAAAGAAGCTCGCGTACACCACCGTGATGACCGTGCTCGACAACCTGCACCGCAAGGGCTGGGTCACTCGCGAGCTCGAAGGCAAGGCGTACCGGTACGAGCCTGCGCTGAGTCGTGCAGAGGCGGCTGCCCGCACCGTCCGAGATGTACTCGTCTCCTCAGGAGATCCTGAAGCCGTGCTGATGCACTTCGCGCAGTCGGCGACGGAGCGCGAGTCCGAGCTCCTGCGCCGAGCACTACCGAAGAAGAAGAGGTCCTCCGCCTCATGACGGTCGCGGTCTCGCTGCTGATCGGCGCGGCGCTGATGAGCTGGTTCGCACCCACGGTCCTGGCACGCCGCGTCGTCAACGGCGGCGATCCACTGGTCGCGGTGGTCGCGTGGCTGACGTCGGCGGCGGCAGTAGCTCTCACCACGCTCGGCGGCGTTGTTCTCCTCCTTCTCCCGAACCACGGGTTCGGGGAGACCCTGCTCGCCGCGCTGGACAACTGCTGGTCCTCGGTCCGGCACGGCACTCCGCCCAGCGTCGAGGCAGTCAGCGGCGTCGTGGGCGCCTTGCTGCTGCTCGGCCTCAGCGTGCGCCTGGTCGTCGGTGCGTTGGGCAGCGCGCGACGACGTGCACGCAGACGTGCCGACCACCTCGCGGTCCTGCGCATCGCCGCACGTCGCGACGGCGAGATGTTGTGGCTCGAGCACGATGAACCGCTGGCGTTCAGCCTCACCGGGCGCCCTGGTGTCATCGTCGCGACGGACGGCCTGACCAAGCAGCTCACCGCTCCTCAGGTCGATGCCGTGCTCGCGCACGAACGCGCCCACCTGACCGGTCGTCATCACCTGATCGTCGCGATCGGCGAGGCGATGGCCGGCGCATTCCCGTTCCTGCCGCTGTTCAAGCTGGCCCCTGGGGTACTGCGTGAGCTGGTGGAACTGGTCGCGGACGCCGCGGCTGTCCGCGAATGCGGCGCGGACGCGGTGCGCAGCGCCCTGCTCAAGGTGTCCCGCCACGGTGCGCCGGGCACGGCCCTGGCGATGAGCGGTACCTCCATGGACGTGCGCGTCGAGCGGCTGCTCGACGGACCTGCTCCGGCAAGCCGACGGCGTCAGCTGTTCTCCTGCGGGCTGGCGGGCGTCACCGCGATGATGCTTCCCGTCCTGGTCGCTGTGGGCGCGATGTTCGCCGTGGTGACCGTCGCCTGCCCGGCCTGATCAGATCGTTCACCGGTCGGCAGGCTGCAGCCGCGCCATCTCGGCCATGACGAGCCAGCGCCCGTCAGCTTGACGGCGCAGCGTGACGAACGTTTCGCGGAGCCGGCCGTCGCCTGATCGCCACGTCGCCTTCGTGGTCGCCGCCGACTGCTCCTCGTTGCCGGCAGCCACCTCCACGCTGATCACGACCGCCTTGCCGGTCGCCTCGACGACCAGCGAGCCACGCGGGTTGTCAGGGTTCTCGGGCGCGAGGTACGGCAGCACCCGGCGGTTGGCGCGACCGAGCTCGTCCGGCTCAGCCGAGTGCGCGGCCTCGAGGTAGGTCTTCGCCACAGACCGGGGATCGGCGAAGTTCGTACCCGCCGCTGCTGACGGTGTCTCCGAGAGCGGCGCCGGTGGTGTTTCGCCTATCGCGGATCGAGCAGCAGGCCCGACAGGCTCCTCGGTCGTCGGCGGAGCTTGCGACGACGGTGGAGCAGACGTGGCCACCGGTGGCTGTTCTCCGTTGGTGTCCCTGTCGATCAGCACGGACACCAGCAGCAGACCACCCGCAGCCAGTACGGCCAACAGAACGCCTCTTGGACTGCCGGCTGCCATCGCGGTGCTCCTCGATCACGCGGTGAAGCTGATGTGCAGGTGGTCGTAGTGACCGCCAGTGGGATTGGTGACGTCGTACACACCCGCGCCGGTGTACTTCTCGCCCCACCCACCCTGGTCGCCGGTGGTCGGATCCCAGTAGCGCCCCTGCCAGATGATGTAACGGATCTTCAGCGGGCCGGCGTAGGCCCGCGCCCAGGAAGCCATCCGCCAGCCCGCTGCCAGCCGCTCGCCGGCGGGAAACACACCGAACCGGTCCGGGAACACGTCGCAGGCCTTGCCGGTGGGATGGTCGCTGAACGGTGTCTCCGGTCGCGCGCCGTAGCAGGTGACCGAGGCGATCTGCGGCCCGAAGGCGCTGCGGATCTGTTGCAACGCGTGGGCGGTTGCCGCGGTGAGACATCCCGCTGTCGTGGGGTCGTCGACGACGCATCCCGTCGGCGGCCCGGTGTAGGGCACCGGAGCGGGCAGCCCGGTGAGATCCGCACCCCCTGGCACCGGTCCCCCATCACCGGCTGGTGCGGTCTCGGCAGCGGCCCACTCGCGTTCGTACTTGCGGATGTTGTCGAGGTAGCGGCGGATGAGGGACACGCACTCATCACCGCATCCCGCTTCGCCTGACTGAGGAATACCAGTGCGGCTCAGCAACACCCGGCCGCAGCCGGCGATGTGGCACACGCTCATCGCGTCGTGAGGATCGAGTGGTTTACCCGTCTGCTTGATGTGCGCGGTCATTCCGCGCAGGTTGCTGCACAGGAACTTCAGCCCGAGTCTCATGTGGATGGACGGATCGTAGATGTCCGCTCCGGACGGAGGTGGAACGCTCGTCCACGGCTGTCCGCCGAGGTTCTTCCAGTTCGCCTGGTTGATCTGGAGCAGTCCCGCCGCACCACCGTTGCTGTCGTTGCTCCACGCGGTCGGCCGCCAGCCCGACTCGGCCTGCACTTCGGCGATGACCCGCAACGGGTTGAGCTCCGGACAGTCCGCGGCGACGAACGACGTGATGATCGGAGCCATTTCCCGAGCCAGCGGCGGGATCTTGGTGATGTCGAAGGTGACCTGCCCCGTCGCCGCTCCAGCGACCGCACCCTGGTTGGTGTTGCGGACCATGAAAGGCAACACGAACACGAGTTGGATCGTCAGGAAGGCCGCCAAGGCGACCACGCACACCGCAAGCACAACGTGCGGCACCCTCATGAAGCCTCCTGCCGGGCAACAACTCGTGACTTACTATCACGAGTAGTACATCCGGTCCACTAGGCCCCTATGGGTGAACACGCAACGGCAGTGCACTCGCGTCGTCGCCACCGCACGGCCACGGCCGTTGCGAGCACGGCCAGCGACGCCAAGGCGAGCAAGGGTTGCAGAGGAGCCCAGACGCCGAGCGCCCCGGACACGCCCAGCAACGCCATGACGATCTTGTTGCACACGGGACATCCCACCGCGAGCGCGCTGAGCAGCGAGCCACCGCAGACGCGGACGGACCCGCTGCCGTCCTGCTGACCACAGGACCGGATTCCCGCCCACACAGCCGTGAGGACCGCCGTGAACAGGAGCACGGGCGGCTCCCACCACCGGACCGGGGTCATCCGCGTGAACATCGAGTTGTCGATGACGTCGGTCGGCACCCCGACCACGGCAGCGCTCAACACCGCACCGGTGACCGCGCGAGTCCAACTCCACGACCAGGTCTGCACCTGAGCGTCATCCATCGACACCCCCGCCACTATCTACTATTCAGAATAGTAACCTATGAGGTGGCGCCGGCACGACGGAGAAGATTGCGGCCCCACAACACTCCCGCGACTCCGAGCACCAACCAGGCGGCCAGAGCTGCGATCGAGCGCGGCGACCCGAAGTCCAGCACGGCATCGCCCAGCAACGCGGCGACCAGCGTGGTGGGCACGAGCCCGAGAGCGGTGCCCAGCACGAACAGCACCGGACGCACAGCCGTCACACCGGCGCCGTAGTTCGACGCGGCGAACGGGATCACCGGCAACAGCCGCAGCACGAGGGTCGCGGCCAAACCGTTCTTGGCGAACACATCGTCCAGGGTGCGCATGCGGCCGCCGCCGAGCCACCGCGCCACCGCCTCCCGCCCCTGCAACCTGCCGATCCCGAAGGAGATCACCGCGCCCGCGATGAACCCGGCGACGGCGAGGGCGGCTCCGGGCAGCACGCCGAACAGCAGGCCGGAGGCGGTGGCGAGCACGGGTTTCGGGAAGAACGCAGCGGTTCCCCCAGCACACAACAACAGGAACGCGAACGGCGCCCACGCACCTGCCCCGCGGATCCAGGAACGGATCTCGTCCCGCCGGGCAGATCCACCATGAACGAAACGACGACCAGGGCGACAACCAGCACCACAAGTGCGATCGCACGCACCTCACGCATGAACAACCCACACTTCCGTCTGGTTCGGGCGTTCGATGGTAAGCGGAGGACCTCATAACCTACGAATACGTGTAGTAGGAGGCAGGGCGACAGCCGACCACTGCCGATGTTCGACGGCGATCTTCTCCGGTGACCGTCCTCTCTCCCTACTACGGACCTTCGTAGGTGCTGTGACATGCTGTTGCGCGATGAAGCAACAGCTGCGCGAACGACCGGCCGGCAGGCCGCTGGTCGCCAGGCTGGATCCGGTCCGCGGCCGTTCAGCCCGGCGCCCTCGTCGACGTCCGGTCCGGGAGTGGATCGCGGCGGCCGTCGCTGTGCTCGTCCTGTTCGGACTCAGTGCCGTGGCTGTACGTGACACGTTGACGCCTCCGCCTTCCGAGACGGCAGCTCCTACCCAGGACCTCGATCAGCCCAGTGTCGTCGCGCACGACCAAGCCGGGCACGCGCTCACCAACCGGACACCTCCCGCGCCGAATCCCGATCCGAAGGTCTTCGACGCGGTGAAGGCATCCGCCGAACTCCCGCCCGGTGGAGACTTCACCGTCCAAGGCGCGAAGCGGTGGACGGTCGTTCCCGGAACCAGCCCCGCGGTGGGCGGCCCCAGCAGGGTCACCTACACCGTCGAGATCGAGGACGGCGTTCAGCTCGTCGGCGGCCCCGAGACCTTCGCCGCCGACGTCAGCACGATCCTCGCCGACCCGCGCAGCTGGATCGGCGATGGAAAGCACGGCTTCCAGCGCGTCGACTCAGGCAAGCCGGACCTGCGGATCAGGCTCACCTCGCAGATGACCACGCGGGACGTGTGCGGGTTCGCGATCCCGTTCGAGGGCTCGTGCGTCAACGGGGACAACGTGACGATCAACGTCGCACGCTGGGTACGGGGTGCGGTCTCGTTCCAGGGTGCCCTGGTGGAGTACAAGCAGTACGTGGTCAACCACGAGGTCGGCCACGGCCTGGGTTACGACCACAAGGCCTGCCAGGAGAACGGCGCGCTGGCACCCGTGATGATGCAGCAGTCGTGGGGTATCTCCAACGACTACCTGGCCGCGTTGGGCACTGACCGGGTGAGCAAGGACGGCAAGGTGTGCAAGCCCAACGCCTGGCCTTATCCCACCGGACAGTGACTGTCACTCCACATAGGACAGCACTGCCATCATGCCCGCCTCGCCGTGGTACACGTTGTGGCAGTGAGTGAGCCATTGGCCGGGGTTGTCGGCATCGAAGTCCACGATCAGTTCCCGATTGGGCAACACGATCGCGGTGTCGCGGCGAGGGCCGATCTTACCGTTCGCCCGCATCTGGAACGTGTGGCCGTGCACGTGCATGGGATGGAACATCTGCGACTTGTTCTTCATCCGCAACCGCACCACCTGCCCGGAGCGGATCGGCAGCCCGTCGGTCGGGTCGTACGCCTTGCCGTTGATCGTCCAGGTGTACTTGTCGCCGGGGCCTTCCAGGACGAGGTCGTGGGTCACGTCCGGCTCGCGCAGCGGCAGAGCGACGCTGTCCGCCGCCCGGAGTGCGTTCATCTCCGGCACGACCAGCTTCGCCAGTTCCGCAGCGAGCGCTTCGCTGCCCACTGACGCCGCCACTCCGGTCGACAGCATCACTTGAGCGAACAAACCGCGGCCCTCGGCGAGAGCGAGCACGGGCACCGTCCGATCAGGCACGGTCACGACGCAGTCGAGCCGCTCCCCCATGCCCAGCAGCACGACGTCCAGCTCTACCGGCACCACGGGGAAGCCGTCCGCGTGGGTCACGGTCATCGGCACGCCTGGCACGCCGAGCCGGAACACCGTGTCGGCCGCAGCGTTGATCAGCCTCAACCGGATGCGCTGCCCCGGCTTGGTGGCGAAGGTCTGCGGGGCCTTCCACACCTTGCCGTTGGCGAGCACGTGCGGATAGATGACGTCGCCGGCGTCGCCCCCGAGCAACTCGGACTTGGGCATGGAGGGCATGCCGGGCATCGAGCCGTGGTCCATGCCGGGCATGCCGTTGGCCCGCAGCTCGTCGAACACGGCATCCGGCGTCCGGCCGAGTCCGTCGAGCCAGTCGTCGAGCACGACGACCAGTTCGGTGTCGTAGTTCCCCCCGTCCTCCGGGTCCTCCACGATCAACGGCGCGTACAGGCCGCGGTCGAGTTGGACCCCCGAATGCGGGTGGAACCAATAGGTTCCGGGGTCTGGTGCGGTGAACTCGTAGGTGAAGGACCCACCCGGCACGATCTCGCTCTGAGTGAGGCCCGGCACGCCGTCCATGTCGTTGCGCAGCGCAAGGCCGTGCCAATGGATGCTCGTCGGCTGCGGCAACTGGTTGCGCAGCTCGACGTTCAACAGGTCACCGCGCCTGATCCTGATCTCCTTGCCGGGGAGGTCTCCGTACGACCAGGTGCTCGCCGTGATGCCGCCCAGGTCGACCTCGGACTGGACCGCGGCGAGCTTGATCGACGTCTTGCGCGCACCCGCGATCTGGCGGGCCCGCTCGGCGGCTTCCACTTTCGGAGATTTGGGACCGATGAGGTTTCCACCGCCGGAGGACCCGCCGCTGCTCGCGCAGCCCGCGGCGCCTGCGGCAACCGCGAGACCGAAGCCGAGCCGGAAGAGGTCCCGGCGGCCGAAGGATGCGGGCTGAGCAGTCATGACGTCCTCCAAAATCATCTACTAAGATGCATAGTAGCCACTTCGGCGACGGGCTTCGATCACAACGCCTCCGGCACGTGCCTCGGGTCACAGTTGATACCCCTACCCCGTATCACCACCAACCCTTGCACACCCATACCCCCCTTAGGTATAAAAGACGGCAAGCGCCCGTCGTTCCCCCGGTCAGTTGCGACCGGCCGCGCGACGGACCGATCGACAGGAGCGGTAGATGCACGGCTACACCGACAACAAAGAGGCCCACCTGCGGCGCCTGAAGCGCATCGAGGGCCAGGTGCGCGGTCTGCAGCGGATGATCGAGAACGACGACTACTGCATCGACGTGCTCACCCAGATCTCCGCGGCGACACGCGCACTCCAGGCTGTCTCACTGGGACTGCTCGACGAGCACCTGAAGCACTGCGTCAGCGAGGCCATCACCGAGGGCGGCACCAAGGCGGACGAAAAGATCGCCGAGGCCAGCAACGCCATCGCCCGTCTCGTCCGCTCCTGATTCCGAAGTTCCACCAGCACACGAGGAGTTCCCCATGGCCGAGTCCACCTACACCGTCACTGGCATGACCTGCGGTCACTGCGTCAGTTCGGTGACCGAGGAGATCAGCCAGATCGGCGGCGTGCAGAAGGTCGACGTCGAGCTGTCCAGCGGCCAGGTGACCGTCACCAGCGACCAGCCGGTGGCGGAGGACGACGTCCGCGCCGCGGTCACCGAGGCCGGCTACACGCTCGTCGCGAGCTGAAAGGACCCGAGATGAACACCGCCACGAAGGTGACCGCCTACGCGGGCGTGCTGGCGATCGTCTTCGGCGGCGCATGGGCCGCCGGCGCCGCTGTCGGACCGCTCGGCGACGCGCCTGCGCCCGCCGCGATGGACCACGGCGCCGCGCAGTCCACCTCCAGCAACACCGGCGACAAGCTGCCGCCCGGTCTCTCCGTAGCGGAGAACGGCTACGTGCTCAAGCCGTTGCGCACCACGGCGACCGCCGGCGAGCAGCAGCCGTTCCAGTTCACGATCGGCACCGCCGACGGCGGCACGGTCACGAAGTTCGACGTGGAGCACGAGAAGCGATTGCACCTCGTTCTGGTGCGCCGGGACGGTTCCGGCTTCCAGCACGTGCACCCGGAGATGGCCGCGGACGGAACGTGGTCTGTTCCGCTGACCCTGCCCACCGCCGGCAGCTACCGGGTCTTCGCCGATTTCAAGCCGGAGAACGGCACCAAGACCACGCTCGGCACGGACATCCAGGTCGCCGGTACTTACGAGCCGAAGCAGTACGACTCCGACACACGTGAATTCACAGTGGACGGTTACACGGTGCGCCTCGACGGGGAACTCAAGCCCGGCGCGGAGTCCATGGTAACCACGACCGTGACGAAGGGCGGCAAGCCGGCCACGGACCTGCAGCCGTACCTGGGCGCGAACGGCCACCTGGTGGCACTGCGCTCGGCCGACCTCGCCTACCTGCACGTCCACCCGATGGACGCACCGGGCGCCGGCCCTGAGGTGAAGTTCATGGTCGAGGTCCCGACCTCCGGTCGCTACCGCCTGTTCCTGGACTTCCAGCACGAGGGCAAGGTCCGCACCGCCGAGTTCAGCCTCGGCACCACCGGAGCCGCCCCCGCCCCGTCCACACCTTCCACGTCCACGGCCACGTCCGCTCCGGCCACCCCGCCTGCCGACGACCACGGCGGTCACGGTGGCTGAGCCCGGCACCCTTGAGGAGGCGCGCTCCATGAGTTCACCGACAAGTGAGATCGAGCTGTCGATCGGCGGCATGACCTGCGCCTCCTGCGCCGCGCGGATCGAGCGCAAGCTGAACAAGCTCGAAGGCGTCCAGGCCAGCGTCAACTACGCCACGGAGAAGGCCAGGGTCAGCTTCCCCGAGTCGCTGACCGCCGAAGACCTGGTCAAGGTCGTCGAGAACACCGGCTACACGGCCGAGCTTCCCGCTCCCCCGCAGGCCGACAAGAGCACGGAACAGGTCGAAGTAGATCCGACGCGGTCGTTGCGGCAGCGGTTGATCACCTCGGTGGTGCTCACCGTGCCGGTGATCGCGCTCGCCATGATCCCGGCACTGCAGTTCACCTACTGGCAGTGGCTATCGCTCACGCTTGCCGCACCCGTCGTGGCGTGGGGTGCGTGGCCGTTCCACAAGGCGGCGTGGACCAACCTGCGGCACGGCGCAGCCACGATGGACACGCTGATCTCCATCGGCGTCGGCGCGGCGTTCCTGTGGTCGCTGTACGCGCTGTTCCTCGGCACCGCGGGCACGCCGGGCATGACGCACGGCTTCTCGCTGACGATCGAGCGGATGTCCGGCGCGGGCAACATCTATCTCGAAGTCGCCGCGGGCGTGACCACGTTCATCCTCGCGGGCCGCTACTTCGAGGCCCGGTCCAAGCGTCGCGCCGGTGCGGCACTGCGCGCCCTGCTGGAACTCGGCGCGAAGGACGTCGCGGTGCTGCGTGACGGTCGCGAGCAGCGCATCAGCATCGACGACCTGAAGGTCGGCGACCGGTTCGTCGTGCGACCGGGCGAGAAGATCGCCACCGATGGCGTGATCGAGGAGGGCAGCTCGGCGATCGACGCGAGCATGCTCACCGGCGAGTCGGTGCCCGTCGAGGTCACCACCGGTGACGCGGTCGTCGGCGCCACGGTCAACGCGGGCGGGCGGCTGGTCGTGCGTGCGACGCGCATCGGCGCGGACACTCAGCTCGCGCAGATGGCGAAGCTCGTCGAGGACGCGCAGAGCGGCAAGGCGGAGATCCAGCGCCTGGCCGACCGGGTCTCCGCGGTCTTCGTGCCCATCGTGATCGCACTCGCCGTCGGAACGCTGGCGTTCTGGCTGGGCGCGGGTACGGGTGCCTCGGCGGCGTTCACCGCGGCCGTGGCGGTGCTGATCATTGCTTGCCCATGCGCACTCGGTCTGGCCACTCCCACCGCGTTGCTGGTCGGCACTGGCCGTGGAGCACAACTGGGCATCCTGATCAAGGGTCCGGAAGTCTTGGAGTCCACTCGGCGGGTCGACACCGTCGTGCTGGACAAGACCGGAACCGTGACGACCGGCCAGATGAGCCTGGTCGAGGTCCACGCCGCAGACGGCGTGAGCGAGGAAGAGGTACTGCGCCTGGCCGGTGCGCTGGAACACGCCTCCGAGCACCCGATCGCCAGGGCGATCGCCACCGGCGCCACCGAACGCGTCGGCGAACTGCCTGAGGTCGAGGGCTTCCAGAACCTGGAAGGCCTCGGCGTGCAGGGAGTCGTCGGCGAGCACGCCGTCCTGGTCGGCCGCGCTCGACTGCTCGAAGAGTGGAGCGTCCGGCTCAGCGAAGAGCTCACCACCGCGCAGAAGGAAGCGGAGGACAAGGGCCGCACCGCCGTGCTGGTGGCATGGGACGGCGAAGCGCGCGGGGTGCTGGTCGTGGCCGACACGGTCAAGCCCACCTCGGCCGAGGCGATCGCGGGCCTGCGTGGTCTCGGACTGCGGCCGGTGCTGTTGACCGGTGACAACGAAGCGGTTGCCAAAGCCGTGGCCGCCGAGGTCGGGATCGACGAGGTCATCGCCGAGGTGCTGCCCAAGGACAAGGTCGATGTGGTCAAGCGCCTGCAGGCCGAGGGCCGCGTGGTCGCGATGGTCGGCGACGGCGTGAACGACGCTGCGGCGCTGGCCCAGGCCGACCTCGGGCTCGCGATGGGCACCGGCACGGACGTCGCCATCGAGGCCAGCGACCTCACGCTCGTGCGTGGTGACCTGCGTGCGGCGGTCGACGCGATCCGCCTGTCGCGCCGGACGCTCGGCACCATCAAGGGCAACCTGTTCTGGGCCTTCGCCTACAACGTGGCCGCACTGCCGCTGGCCGCGCTCGGCCTGCTCAACCCGATGATCGCCGGGGCCGCGATGGCGTTCTCCTCGGTGTTCGTGGTGAGCAACAGCCTGCGTCTGCGGGGCTTCCGCAGCGCGAACAAGCAGACCGTCTGATCCGTGGTCCGGCTCGCGCATCCGCGAGCCGGACCACTTCCACACTGAGGGGGCAGTGATGCAGGACAGGTATGTCACCAGGGCGGGCGCGAAGATCGCGTACGAGCTCGTCGGATCCGGACCAGTGCTCGGCTATGCGCACGGCGTCTTCCTCAGCCGCGCGGCCGTGCGGCGACTTCATCTCCTCGACTTCGACACCCTCGCGGCCGGCCGTCAGCTGCTGACCTACGACCAACGCGGCCACGGCCACTCGACCGGTCGCCCGATCGCGGACGACCACCGCTTCGAGAACTTCACCCTGGACCTGTTCGCCCTGCTGGACGAGCTGCGCCTCGACGAGCCGATCGACTTCATGGGCTCCTCGCTGGGCTGCGCCGTCGCGTTGCGCGCCGCCATCATCGCCCCAGAGCGCTTCCGCCGCCTCGTGCTGATCATCCCGCCGGTGGCATGGGAAGAAGGACCCAACCAGGCACGGCAGTGGTACACCGACAACGCCGAGGTCATCGAGTCGCGTGGCGCCGCGCACTGGCGGCAGGAGTGGGCGCGCAGGGAACCTCTGCCGATCTTCGCCGACTACCCGGCCTTCGACCTCACGCCCGACATCCCGGACGAGCTGCTCGCCCCGATCCTGCGCGGCATCGGCGAGTCGGACCTCCCCGCGCCAGAGGAGATTGCAGCCCTGCCTCACCCGGCTCTGATCCTCACGTGGGACACCGACCCGCTGCACCCCGTCTCGACCGCCGAACGGCTCCACGAACTGCTGCCCGAATCGACCCTGCACGTGTCGCACACGGTCCCGGACGTGCAGACCTGGACGAACCGCATCACCGACTTCCTGGCTCGTTAGAGCCACCTCAAATACTATGGAACATAAGAGATAGGCACGTAACCGAAGCCATCCCTTGCGGTCAAAGCGAGGGAAGGAGCGGCACATGTACGCGACCGGGCAACACGTGGATGTCTCAAACCGCTTCGACTGGGCGGTGGCCGGCGGCTCGGCACTGCTCTTCGGCGGGATCATGCTCGACGGATGGGCTCACCACAACGTGAGCTCTGTGCTGGAATCGCCGTTCACACCGTGGCATGCCGTTCTCTACACCGGTTTCGCGGTGCTGGCCGCGATCCTGCTCTCCCCTGTCGTCCGGTCCTGGCGTTCCACCCGTCCGTTGGAGATCCCGCCGGGTTACGGGCCGTCGTTGCTGGGGGTGGCGCTGTTCCTGGTCGGCGCCGCGGCGGACATGACCTGGCACATGATCTTCGGCATCGAAGTGGACCTGGAGGCGGCGCTCAGCCCGACGCACCTGCTGTTGCTGTTCAGCGGCGTCTTGATCTTCTCCGGCCCGCTCCGGTCAGCGTGGCTCACCTCCCGCGACGAGGTAGCACCACTGCCGGCACTCGTCTCGCTGATCCTGACGTCGTCGCTGATCGGGTTCTTCGCGGAGTTCGGCAGCGTGTTCAGCAACCTGTGGCCGACCGGCCGCACCGCGACCCAGCTGTCCTCCGGTGCCGAGGTTCCCGCCGAGGCCGGACAAATGATCGGTGTTTCCGGCGTTCTCGTGACGACGACGGTCACCATCGGCACCATCCTGCTGCTCGTCCGCAGATGGCGCCCGCCGTTCGGCGCCGTGACACTGCTCTACGCGCTCAGCATCGTGCCCGGCAGCGTTGTCCACGGCACCGAGCAACTCGTCCCGGCGGTCCTGCTCGCCGGACTGTTCGGCGATCTGGTCGTCCGCCGGGTGCGGCCGAGCTCCGACCGGCCTGCCGCGCTGCGGGTCGTGGGCGGAACCGTTCCGGCCGTGCTCTACGCCCTGTACTTCCTCACCCTGGCGCTGACCGACCGGATCGAGTGGCCGGTCGAGCTGTGGGCCGGGTCGATCCTCCTGGCCGGGGCGGCCGGCCTGCTGCTGAGCTACCTGGCAGTGCCGTGAAAGTCCACTGTGGAAAGAGATTGATCAGCCCCTGACAGCCATCGCGCAATCGGCGTCCGGTATCAGTGCGGTTGTGCGTCCCGACTGGTCGATCGCCGGCTCAGACGCGCCGATGTGCCAGCAGCGCTCCGCTGACCACGCCCGCCACGAGGAACAACGCGCCGATCAACGACACCACGAGCGCCTGCATCCCGACGGGCTGGTCGAGAGGCTCGGCCTTCCTCAGCACATAGCCGGAGAGGAAGGTGATGAAGGCTGCGGTCATCAGTCCGAAATGGACGAGAGCCAAGCGAAAGGTCTTGGTGTGCGCGGGAATCGGCAGTGAGTCGAGGAACCCGGCCACTGCGGCGACACCCGCGGCCAACAGCCCCCACCCGATCAGCGAGGTGGCCGCTCGAACATCTGGCGCCGGGTCGACGGCCGAGCGGGAGGCGAAGTCCAGGACGAGACTCACCGACCAGCACCCGACCGGGAGCAGCCCGAGCACAGCGTGCGGCCTGGTGTGCCGCCGCCACGGTCGCTACCGGGTTGTATCCGTCTTGCCGTCAATCCACACCTGAACAATCCTACTATTTAGAATAGTAGAAAGCGGCGGATCTACTCGCCAGTCTCGACAGCGTCCTCGTCAACTTCGGGCAGCGCCTTCCGGTCGATCACACGGGCCACGAGGCCGTCGGGCATGGCGGCGCGACCTGGGCCGCCCGCAGCGACCCACGCGAGGATGTCCCGCGTCGCCTCCTCGCCGAGAACTCCGCCGAACCAGGCAGGACGGGCTCCTTGTGCACGCGCCGCCGGCGCGGGGCGAACGACCACGACATTGGAGTAGTCGCACGAGTCGAGGCAGTTCGCGACGCTGACATTCCCGGCACCGACGCCCTCGCGCAACGCGCGCAGTTGGCTTTCATGGTCGATGCCGGGGTGCTTCTCCGCGGTGCCACAGCAGCAGCCACGGCACACGGTCAGCTTGCTCAAGTCGGTCACGTGATCTCCAGGTCGAAACGGCGCGGGGACGGATGCTACCTGCAGGTTTAGGCCGTCACCGCGACAGCCCGTGTCGATCCCCCGCACCACCTACGGCCAGGCCGGAGTCGGCCGCGCGGTGTCGCGCAACGATGGCGGTGGACAGCGTCCGCGCGGTGCACGCCTCGACCGAGGGTGTTCCCGTGAAGATCGCCGACATCGACTCGATCGGCCCCATCAACGTCATCCGCCGCCGCGAAGGATGACCCGTTGCGCCGGGCGGGCTCTCCCGAGCCGCCCGGCGCCCGCTGGACATCGTCAGGACATCGGCGAGGCCTGGTAGCCGAGCTCTTCGATCGCGCGGATCACGTCCTCGGGAGCGCTCTGGCTCGGATCCAGCTCGACCGTGCTGCGCCCTTGCTTGACGGTGGTCTGGGTGCTTTGGACGCCAGGCAGGTCTTCGAGAGCGTCGTCGATGAGCAGTGCGCAGCTGCCGCAGTGCATGCCCTCGACCCGGAAGACGTGTGTCGTGGTGGCCACAGTGGATCCTCTTTCAGACGATGGTGATGACGCCGGTGTACATGCCCATCCCGCAGGCGTAGTCCAGCCGTCCGGGCTGGAGCACGCCCAGATCGATGCGGGTCTCGCCCTTCACCGGCAGGATCTTCTGTTCGTCGCGGATGACGAAGGACCGCACGCACCCCTGTGCACCAACCGATTCCACCACCAGCGTCGTGGGCACACCGGAACGCACCTGGACGTTCGACGGGCTGTAGGAATCAGAGCGCGCGGTGATCGTCACCGTCTGCTTTCCGTCCGCCTCGGACACAGCATTGGTGTCGGCGGGAGCGTCAGCGGGTCCGAAGGCTTGCGCGATCCTGCTTGCCGCCACGGGTGATCCGGCCAGTTCCAGGCCTCCGTTGAGCGTGTACAGGCCCATCGCCAGCACCACCAGGCCGGTCACGACGGCGAGCCTGCCCTTCCAAGCGGTGGCCGCTTTGCGCGCGGCGTAGCCGAGGATCGCGAACAGCGGACCGGTGCCGAGCACGAACACGGCCATCGTCGCCGCTCCCGACAACGCGGACCCGGACGCGAGCGCCAACGCCTCCACCGACAGCGTGACCCCGCACGGGATCAGCACCGTGGCGAAGCCGAGCAAGGCCGGCGCAAACGCGGCCTGCGAACGGGCGCGGCTGCGCACGATCTTCATCCAGGACACCGGCGGCTCGATGACGATGCGACTGAAGCCTGGCACCCCGAGCTGCGCCAGTCCGAACACGATGATCAGCAGACCGGCACCGATCTGCAGCCAGGTCCGCAGCCCGACCGACAGCTCCACGACGCTGCCGAGCGCGCCCAGCAACGCACCGAGCAGCGTGTGCGAGACCAGCTTGCCCGCCAGGAAGCCACCGACCGGGGCCAGGTCGTCACCCAGCTGGGCGCGCCAGTTCCGCCGCTCTGCGACCGCGGCGGCCTGCTTGTTCTTTCCACGGCGAGCGGGGGCCGCCGGTTCGGCGATCGCCGCGCGCTGACGGGTGATCAATCCGGTGAGCAGGCCGCCCTGCACCGCAGCGCAGGACACACCACCGGCGAACAAGCCGGTGACCAGGACAGCAGCAAGATTCACGAAAGCTCCTCCAGGTGGGACGGGAAAGGCCGGAGGACGCGCCGAGGTTCCGGTGGCGCGTCGTTGCCCGCCACCTCGGCGCCGAACCGGGGTGCGGGCAGACCTCTCCTAAATCCGCAACCGACAGAGTGTCGCGAGACTTGGCGCCCGTGGCAGGACGACCTCGCCCAGCACCGTGCGAACAGACCGCGATGATGCCGCTGAGCTGCGCAAACCGGGCAGCCTCAACCCGGCGACGATGGCGATGACGGCCACGATGAGCATCAGGCAAGCGGCGAGTGCGCCGTCCGTGTCGCTGCCACCCGGCGTCTCCAGATCCGGAGCCACGAGCATCCCGGCAGCGACCGGGTGTTCGAGAGTGGTTTCGTGGCCGCCGTGCGCCATCGACATGCCGTCGGTGCACTGCACGCCCACCATCAGGGCCAACCCGGCGAGCACGGCCAGAACGACGGCCAGCCGCGAGAGGTGTCCTCGCGCGCTGTGCATGCTGCGGGCCGTGCCGTTCATGGCCGACATCCTACGGAGCGGCTGTCAACATCCTGTTTACCGGAGAGTGCATCTACTATTTTCGACAGTAGGTAGGCACGCAGGCGTGGCCCTGCTTGATCAGTCGACCCCGGCCACGAGGCGGGCGAGTTCGAGGTCCGGGTGCTTGCGTCGCAGCGCTTCGAGATCGCTGCGACTGGTGAAGACGGCCAGCTCGGTGCCGTCCGCCCGAACCAGCACCTCACTGCGTGTGCCGGTGTCGACCAGGTGGCGCCGACGCGGGTCAGCGAGCCTGCGCACGACCGAGTACTCAAGGTGGTCGAGCACGATCGGCGAACCGTAGTCGGACACCATGCGGTACGCGGCGACGTCGAACTGCATCATCCCCACCGCGGCGACGACCACCGCACCACCCCTGTTCCGCCGCTCGGATCGCAGCACCTGAACGACCCCTTCGGCCTGCAACTGAGCGATGCCGCGATGGAACTGCTTCACACGACTGAGATCCGCGGGACGAGCCACAGCGAAGTGCGCGGGCGCGAAACCGGGCTGCCGCGGGAAGACCACACCGGGCTTTCCGGCGTGGAGCGTGTCTCCGACGCTGAGCGCCGTCGCGTTGACGAGACCGATCACGTCGCCGGGATAAGCGACGTCGAGCGTCGTGCGCTGTTGCCCGAAGACCTGATGGACGTACTTCGTCGCGAACGGCCTGCCGGTGGCGGCGTTGGTGACGACCATTCCCCGCTCGAACACACCGGAGCACACGCGAGCGAACGCGATCTGGTCCCGATGAGCAGGATTCATCCCGGTCTGCACTTTGAACACGAACGCCGAGAAGGACGTGTCGAGCTCTCTCGGGTTCCCGGCCACGTCGCTCCTGGGCTCAGGAGCCGGCGCCAGATCGACGAGGAAGTCGAGCAGTTCGCGCACGCCGTGGTTCAGCACTGCCGCTCCGAAGAACAGCGGTGAGGCTTGTCCACTGAGCAACATCTCGCGGTCGAACGTGTGTCCGGACTCCGCCAGCAGTCTCACCTCGTCCTGTGCACGCACCCAGTCCTCTCCTGCTGCCTGTTGTGCAGTGCGCGGGTCCAGCCGTTCCTGGGGAGCGGCGGTCGCGCCGCCGACCGTGCGGCTGTATCGGACGAAGGTCCCGTCTCGGCAGTCCAGCAGCCCGTGGAAGAGCCCTGCTCGGCCTACCGGCCAGTTCAGCGGCATCGGTCGCAGGTTGAGGCGTTGGACCAGTTCGTCGCACAACGCCAGCGGATCGAGCCCTGGACGGTCCCACTTGTTGATGAAGGTGATCACAGGGAGGCCCCGGTCGCGACAAACATCGAAGAGCTTGAGGGTCTGCGGTTCCAGTCCTCGCGCGGCATCCAGCAACATCACCACGCAGTCCACTGCGGACAGAGCACGGTAGGTGTCCTCTGAGAAGTCAGCGTGTCCTGGTGTGTCGACGAGGTTGATCACCTTGTCGCGATAGGCGAACTGCAGCACGGCCGAGGAGATCGAGATGCCGCGCGTGCGTTCGAGCTCCATCCAGTCCGACACCACTCCGCGCCGCCCCGGCTTCCCGTGCACGGCACCGGCCCGGCTGATCGCATTGGCGTGCAACGCGATCGCCTCGGTGAGCGTCGACTTCCCCGCATCCGGATGGCTGATCACGGCGAACGCACGCCGCCGGGCCGCTTCGCTGCGGACGTCCGTCAGCGAGGCGGCTCCGTGGCGGGCGGCGGCCATCCTGGATTGCTAGTTCGTGGAGAACACCACGTCAAGCAACTTCGGTCGGCAAGACCCGGCTTGTTACATCGACTCCCCGTGCGCACGTCGTGTGCCGGTCGTGACAACAGCGATGAGCGCTGCGAGCGCAAGTAGCCCAGCGCCCACGACAAACGCCGCAACATAGCCGTCTGTGAGCGCGTCGTCTCCCGAATCGCCTTTCGCCGTGGTCACGGACAGCGCCACCACGTTGAGCGCCGACACACCAACCGCTCCACCGATCTGGCGCATCGCGTTGGTCAGTGCGCTCGCGACACCCGAATCTCCAGACGGCACGCCGTCGAGCGTGATCTTCGTGACCGTGGTGAGCGCGGCTCCGATGCCCAGCCCGCTCACCAGCAGGGCGGGGAAGACCACCGGCCAGAAGCCGCTGGCCGGGTCGAGCACGCCGAGGTAGGCCATCCCGGCCGCACCCAGCAACAGGCCTGTGGTCAGCACAGCTCGCGGGCCCGTTCGACCGAGGATCCGGCCGGCCCCCAGCGAGCCCAGGAAGACACCGACAGCACTGGGCAGGAACGCCAGCCCGGTCAGCAGCGGCGAGTACTCGCGGACGAGTTGCAGGTAGAAGGTCAGGAAGAGGTAGAACGCCAGCAGTGCAGCGCCGGCGAGGAACACGATGGCGTATCCGGCACCGCGCACACGGTCAACCACGATGCGCAGCGGCATCATCGGCCGTTCCGACCTGCGTTCGATGACGACGAATACGACGAGCAGCGCCAGTCCGGCCAGTCCGAACGCGGCCGTGGACGGATGACTCCAGCCCACGGTTTCCGCCTCACTGAGGCCGTAGATCAACGTGCCGACGCCGGGCGTGCCGGTGATCGCGCCGGGCAGGTCGTACTTGACCACCGCGTCGCGCTGACTCTCACCGAGAAACCGAACGGCGGGAACGAGGAGAACCAGTACCAGCGGAACGTTCACCAGCAGGCACCATCGCCACGACCCGACTTCGGTGAGGACACCGCCGAGAACCATGCCCACGGCCATCCCCGATCCGACCGCGGCACCGAAGATGCCGAAGGCGCGAGCACGTTCGCGCGCATCGCTGAACGCCGTCGTCAACAAAGCCAGACCGGCAGGAGCGAGCAACGCGGCGAACACTCCCTGCGCGGCGCGAGCCAGCGGCAACATGACCGGCCCAACGGCAAGCCCTCCGAGTGCCGAGGTCACCGCGAAGCCGAGCAAGCCGAGCAGGAAGATCTTCTTTCTGCCGTGCACGTCCGCAAGGCGACCACCGACGAGGAGAAAGCCCACGTCAGGGTGTACGCGGCGACGACCCACTGCTTGGCCGAGTCGGACATGCCGAGCTCGGCCTGTGCCGACGGCAGTGCGATGGTGACGACCGACGAGTCCAGAACGATCAGGAGCTGCGCGGAGACGACGACGGCAAGCGTTCCCCAACGCCGGGGATCTGGCGTCTGGACTTCCGGCGTCTCGACAGCCGACGACGTCGGCTTGGGCTGCGACACTGCCCCTCCCCCAGATCGGCAACCTGACAGGGCTACTTAATGACACCCTGTCACAAAGTTACCGCAACTCAGGGGGCAGCGCGACGACAGGCCGCCGCACCGTCGAGGAAAAGGGCCAGCTTCCGCTCGAACCAGGTGGCAGTGGGCCCGGACACGGCGCCGGCGAGCACCTCCTGCAGGCGTGGGTCGTACTGATCGATCCACGGGCCGATGAGCTCCTGCCGGCGTCGCTGAAGCAGGTCGACCGCGTCATCGGCGCCATCAGCCTGTTCCGGCGCGGCCAGAAACGCCTGGGTGACCAACTCCGCCAGCATGTCCACCACGAGCACGGCGTCAGCCGGATCGAATCCGTACTCGAGAAGATGGACTCCGGTCTGGTTGTCACGCTTGACCAAGGCCAGCCCGATGACCCGCAACGCCGTGATCTCCCTCGCCAGACCGATGTGGGCGGAGTAGAGACGCCAATGTGCCCACGCCGTTTCCGTCAGGTAGGCACGCCAGTCGTCGCCGGGCTCCGGCCACTCGATCGCGTTGACCGCCTGGTCGACCGCCGCGGCCGCGAGGTCGTCCCGGCTCCGGAAGTACCGGTACAACGTGGAGTGCGAAATCCCCAGCCGCTGCCCCACCGCGGGCATCGTGAGCCGCGAGAACCCGATCTCCAGTGCAGCCCGGATGATCGCCTCCCGGTCAACCAGGGGCGGTCGGCCCATCCGGACCGCGGCCTTCCCGTCGTCTGTGGTTTTCCCACGCCGCGAACCCACACCCACCCCTTCCGGAAACCTGGGCTCAGGGTACGGACTGGGCCCGCGACGACGAGCCGGGCGAGGTGTCCTCGCCCGGCTCGCACCCTCATCGCCTACGGTCCGGTGGCGAACAGGTAGAGACCGTCGTCGCGGTCACTGCCCGCGACGTAGGTCTTGCCGTTGCGGGTGAAGGTCTCGACACCCCAGAAGTCGTTGCCGTTGGGGGCGAGGTATCCACCGCTCTCCACCAGCTCGCAGCTGTTCGGGCTGGTGCACTGGATCCTCAGTACGCGCATGCCGCCGGCGTAGTACGACAGGTAGGCCCGGCTCGGGTCGTTGGGGTCGGTCGCGACCTCGTGCACGCTCAGGTCGCCGAACCCGACCGCGTACGCCGGGTCCATCGCCTCGGGGATGGCGAACGTGTCCAGCTCGGCGAATTTCTTGTTCGCATCCGCCTGGTTGCTGAACAGGTGCACGTAGCCCCAGCCGTCGAACGCCGCAGTGGCTTCGATCCGATCGCCGACGGTGCCGATCGCCGGTCCGTCGGGGTAGGTGAAGCTGACCGGCGTGCCGAACATCTTGTGGTACGCCTCGTGGTTCGTGCACACGCCGACGACTGCGTCGTCGAAGCCGCCCGATCCGCAGAACGGCGGGTTCTCGGTTCCGCCGTGCCGCTGCACGAAGACCACGGCGTCCCAGCCGGCAAGGACGGCCTCATGTGCCTTCTCACCGGGGAAGCAGGCGGGTTCAGGCGCGCTCGGGTCGCCGGTCGGTCCGCGCTGCAGCGCAACGATCTTCTCTTCGCCCGCCTGCAGCGACGCCTCGTAGCCGGGGATCGAGGCAGGCGTCGGGATCGGGGCCGAGCCTGGGCAGCCGTAGCCGCCGTAGACGACCGGTCCGTTGAGCTCGTCGTCTTCGAGGACGACGATCGGTGCGGAACCGGGCACCGGCACTGACGGGTACGCGCCCGCGTTCGTACCGCTGGTGATCGAGAAGTTCGTTGCTCCGTAGGGCGCGAAGTCCTCGTCGGTGCCGATGAAGTACTGATTGTCGGCGGTGAACTCCGCCTGGTGCCCGTTGCCTTCGGCCGTGCGCGCGGCTCCGGTCGACTCCAGCAGCTGCGGGTCGGGGTGACTGAAGTCGGTGTCGCCGATCAGCGTTGGGTTCACCGGATCGTCGACGTTGAGCTGAACGTAGCCACCGTCCCAGTAGGACAGCAGCAGGACCCAGTGCCCGTTGATGTTCTTGACGACCATGTCGTGCAAGAAGACCTCGGTCAGGCCGAGCTGGGTCTGGGTTAGGTTGGGGAACTCGGCGTCGACGTCGATCTCGCGGATCAGCCGCGGCCGCTTCGGGTTGGTGATGTCGAGGATGTCAACGTCCGGGCCGCCCGACTCGAAGTTGTCGGTCGTCACCACGTAGGCCTTGTTGCCCGCGTCCCAGGCGAACGCGCTGTGAGTGTCGTTGGCATCACCTCGCGACAGGTTCGCACGGTCACCGAAGTGCTCTGACAGCTTGACCGGCTTGCTGGGGTTGCTGACGTCGTACAGGGAGACACCACCACGGCCGTTCTTGCCGCACTGCTCGTTGTTCATCACGAGCATGGTGCCGTTGAAGAACTTCGTGTCGATCTGTAGCGCCTGCATGCCCTCACCGGGCCGGCTGTCCTGGGAGTGCGGGATGAACCCGATCTGCTTGGGGTTGGCCAGGTCGGTCATGTCGACGACGTAGGCGCCGGCGTCGGGATCACCGTCCTCGCGGTTGGCGTCACAGGTGGCCCTGCCCCAGTTCGCCAGGTAGGCATACGTGGTGCGCGGGTCGATCGCCACGTCGGCGATCAGGTCGTCGGTGTTGGTCAGGTCGGCCTTGCCCAACAGCTGCAGGTCGCCCCACGCACCAGGGCCGAGCAAGTGTCCGTCAGTGGGACCGTGCTGGCCGGGATGCGCCGCTACGGGTGCCGCCATCGCCGCGGTCAGGGACGCCACGGCGAGTGCGGTGAAGAGCCGTCTGGTTCTCATTGGTTCTGTCTCCTCGTTGGTTCCCCCTCGAACTGGGCCCCGTCACCGACGGGGCCCAGCGATCTGGTGTCACGGCAGGGAGAACTCCTGCGTCTGCGGGTTGAGGTGACCGAGCCGGAGGGCGCCGCCGGTGGCGTTGCCGCTGAGCCGGAACACGTTGAGCCCTTCGGTGATGCTGGACTCGTAGATGAAGTTGTTGTACCAGTACGACGACCAGGCCCCGCCCAGGTCGGGCGGACTGATGGCGGGCGGGTCGGACCAGCCGATCGTCACCGGGTGAGCGGGGTCGGTGAACTCGGTGGCCCAGGTGCCTGCCTGGTAGTGCCCGCCGACCGCGATGTAGCGGCCGTTGCGCAGCGGCACGATGTTGTAGTTGTGGACGGTGCAGTTCTCCGCGACACCGTCCTGTCCTCTGGGCAGCACCCACTGGCCGAGCTTGGCGCCGGTGTGGGCGTCGTAGAAGAACAGGCTCTTGTCGACGTCCGGGTCAGTGCTCTGGCACTCGGGCTCGGAACCACCGCCAGGCTCCCAGCCCAGCACGAGGACCTTGCCGTCCCAGCTGAACGTCGCGGAGTGCCAGCGGCCGTTGGTGCCGGCCTGGCCGACCCCCGGCTCGCTGACGGTGTAGAGGAACACCGGGTCGGCGAGGCTGCCGCCGGGATGTGCGTTGGCACCGACGTCGAAGACGTTGGTCGCGTCCGCGCTGGCGCAGGCGGCCAGGTTGACGCTGCCGAGGATCACGCCCATGTCGTGGCAGCCGGTGCGCACGTTGGTGATCGGACCTGCCAGCGGTTCACGGCGCAGCAGGTTCGCGTTCTCCGGGTGTGCGAACGGCACCTCGATCACGTCGATGAAGTCGCCGAGCACGTTCTCGAGCGCCAGGTTGCCGCTCGTGCCGCACCCGGTGCTGCTGGAGTTGTTGCTGTAGACGATCAGCCTGCCGTTGTCCGGCGCGGCGGTGAGGGTGTGCGAGCCGCACGGCAGCTCGACCGACGCGATCAGGTTCGGGTTGCTGAGATTGCTGATGTCGAAGACGTGCACGCCTTCCCATCCGGCCGGGACGGACTGCCCGTCGCAGTCGCGTGGCACGGTCTTCTTGGAGTTCCAGGCCCGGACCAGGATGTTCTCCCACACGACGATGTCGCCCTGGTCGCCGTTGCAGCGCTGGTGGACGATCTCGGTCGGATTGTCCGGGTCTGCGATGTCGACGATGCGGAAGCCGTCGTAGTTGCCGTGGAACGCCAGGTTGCCCCGGAAGGCGGTGTCGGAGTTGACGTGCCGGACGCCGTCCGGCTCACCCAGGAACGTGGCCGGGTGCGGACTGTGGCCCTTGGCGTGCATGTTCGGGGTGTGCGGGTTCGTGGCGTGGTCGGCGACGGCGGTCGCCGGGGTGATCAGGACGACTGCCGCCACGAGCGCACCCGCAGTTCGAAGGACTCTTCTGGACACGGGAAAACCTCCTTGGCTACGGGAAGAGCCGTTCCTGGGTCTGCGGGTTGTCGCGCTGCAGCGACGCGGCGCCTGCGACGGCCGGGTGGTCGAGCGCGAAGACGTCGAAGCCCCTGTTGATGTCGTTGGCGTAGATGAAGCCGTTGTGCCAGTAGGTGGACCAGGTGTTGGCGGCGATCGGGTCACCCGCGCGGTAGAAGCCGATCTCCACCGGGTTCGCCGGATCCGTCAGGTCCGCGACGGTCGTGCCGCCGGTGTAGGCGGCGGAGACGAGGATGTCGCGATCGATGCCGGGCAGGTAGTTGAAGTTGTGCATGGTGCACACGCCGTTCTCGAAGCGTGGCAGCTTGTAGTGACCCAGCTCCGCTCCGGAAGCGACGTCGTAGGTCCACACCGCACCCTTTGTCGGTGGATCCTCCGCACGACAGCGTGGGATCACGCCACCACCGGCCTCGTCACCGAACGTCACGCGCTTGCCGTCCCAGGTGAACTGCGCCGAGTGCCACGCCTGCACCTGCGGTGTCGTCAGCGTGCGCAGCACCTTGGGATGCGCCCGGTCGCTGATGTCCCAGATCTGGCCGACGCTCAGGCACGCGGCCGCGGCGAGGTTCGACGGAGCGAGCACCGTGATGTCGTGGCAGCCGGTGGTGGGCTGCAGCGCCGGGTTCGAGAACTCGAGCCGCGCCGGGTCGAACACCGGCACACCGGTCGTCGCCGGAGTCGAGACCACCCCGGCCTTGTCCGGGTTCTGCAGCGGCACGTGGATCACCGAGATCTTGCCGTGGAACTGCTGGCAGTGCGGCCCCATCGAGGTGGTGGTCAGCCCGTAGGACGAGACGTAGACGAACAGGCTGCCTTTACCCGCAGGCGCCAGCGTGTGGGTGTGCGAACCACAGTCTGTGCGCACCGAGGCGATGTGCTTGATGTTGGCGGGGTCGCTGACGTCGAAGATCCGAACGCCCTCCCACGCCGCCGGGTTGGTCGCCGGCGTGTTGACGCTGTCGCACTCGGGCTTGCTCTGCGGCGTGTCGACCGAGGAGAACAGCAGTCCGTTGTAGACCGACACGTCGCCCTGCCCGCCGTTGCACGGCTTGAAGGCGACCTGGTTGGCCGCAGTCGGGTTCGAGATGTCGATGACGCGGAAACCGCTGAAGGTGCCCGCGTAGGCGTAATTGCCTTCGAACGCGAGGTCGGACTGCGTTGCGGCGTCGACCTTGGGCAGGTTCTTCACCAGGGTCATGTTCGCGCTGTGCAGGTCCGGCGCACCGCCACCCGTGGGCGGATGCGTGCCGCCTTCGTCCGGGTCGTGCGCGCTGGCCGTCGCTGGGATCACCAGCACACCGGCAACGAGGAGAGCGACGGTGGTCAGCCGCCGTATTCGGTTCACAGCAGGCCACTCCCTTCGGGGCAAGGGGGCAGCGCCATTGCTACCCCCATGAGGAGTAATCGACGCAAACCCCAACAGTGTGACCCGCATCACCCCAATGGGCTACTATCTTGCTTCGGATATTTTCGAGCGCGCGACAGTTGATTTGGTTGCCAGTTCAACCTGCCGTACGGCGATGAAGCATGGCTGCGTACAGGCCCTGCTTCAGGAAGCCGGACGAAGGCCGGCGAGAGTCACTGTCACAAGGCGACGAACCGCGGCCTTCGAGGGCAAGGCGCCGGCTGCGGCGAGTGCATGGACGCAGTACGCCGCGAGTTCCGCAGGTGCAACGTCCCCTCTGACCTCTCCGGCCGCGGCGGCTTCGGCCAGCAGGTCGCGGATCATGTGACGAACCTGCTCCTGCGCGTGACCAACCTGCTCGTCGCGGTGCAGGAGGGCCACGAGATCGGTGTCGAAATGGCCGTGCGAGCCGTGCGAAATGGCGGCGAACGCTTCGAGAACGGCCTCGAGTCGCCTGGCGGGTCCGCTCGCCTGATCGCGAACCTCGGTCAGATGGGCGAGATGGTGAGCGATGTGCTCTGCGTGCCAGGCATGCAGGATCGCCTCCACGTCCGGGAAGTACTTGTAGAGCGTGGCGCGGCCGATGCCCGTCTGCTCCGCGATCTGCGACATCGTCACATTGAGCAGACCGCGCTCGGCCACCAGCGCCGCGGTGGCGGCCAGAATCGCATGACGCACCTCGCGGCGGTGCGTCTCGATCGTCTCGTTCCACAGCTTCGGCACGAGCACATCCTACCGGATCGAGACACTGCGTCTTGATAAATACACAGTGTCTCGTAAACTGACGGACATGGCTGACACACCGCGGTGGGTGAAGATCATGGGCATCGTCATTGCCGTCGTGATCGTGTTGTTCCTCGTAGTGCTCGCGCTCCCCATCGAGCACGGCCCAGGCATGCACCGATGAGGCCGCGCCTGCGCAAGCTCGCCCTGACCGCGCACATCGCGTCCTCGGTGGGTTGGTTCGGCGCCGTGCTCACGTTTCTCGCCATGGCAGTGGTCGGACTGACCACTCAGGACGATCGCGTCGCGCGCGCCGCCAACCTGATCGCGGAACCAGTCGTCTGGTACGTGGTCTTGCCGTTCGCGATCGCGTCGTTGTTGACCGGGCTGGTCTCGTCGCTCGGCTCCGCGTGGGGCCTGTTCCGGCACTATTGGGTGATCTTCAAGCTGGTGCTGAACGTGTTCGCCACCGTGGTGCTGCTCATCTACACGCGAACGGTGGACCGCTTCGCCGCCGTCGCGGCGGACCCGGCTTCAGACCTCGCGCCGTTGCGGTCGCCGACCTTCGTCGTACACGCCGGTGGAGCGCTCGTGGTGCTGATGGTGGCGTTGGTGCTCGCGGTCTACAAGCCGCGCGGCGTGACCGGGCTCAGGATTTGAGGGCGGGCAGCAGGGTCGCTTCCAGCACGTCGGCTGCGTCCTCCGCCTGGAGCTGTCCGGTGTTGACGTCCTCCGCGGCTGCGTGCAGCAAGCTGTAGACGGTGGTCACGAGCCAGTTCATCGGCAGGTCGGCCCGGATCACGCCTTCCCGCTGACCCCGCGCGAGCAGTCCCTCGACGTGGTCGACGACCTCGCGGTGGCGTTGCCGAAGCCGGACCGGGCCGAGCTCGCGCTGGGCGAGGTCGAACAGCTTGCGGTGCTTGTCGAGCACCTGCCAGGACGTCCGCAGCAACCGCCGGAGCGCCTCGACGGGAGAGCCTTCCTCCGGCGCGGCAGTCTTGATGACCTCGCCGGCCTCGGCGATCGTCCGGTTCAGGACCGCCTCCAGCAGCACCTCGCGTGACGCGAAGTGGGCGTAGAGCGTGACCCGGCCGACGCCGGCGGCGCGCGCGATCGCCGCCATGCTCGCCTGCGGATCCTCGGTGAACAGCACCAGGGCAGCGTCGAGAATGGCGGCGATGTTGCGTTCGGCGTCGGCGCGGCGCCGGGTCTCCGTGGTGGCCACGACCGAAGCCTACGGTCAGTGCGCGAACACCGGACCGTCCGTCGCGGGCGGACGGCCTGCCGGAACGAGCAGCGTCGCCCCGATCGCGATGACGACTGCCGCGATCGCGGTCGCGGTGAAGGCGGCACCGAAGCCGCCGATCGGACCTCCACCGCCCTGCAGGCTCTGAGCCGCGATGGTCGACACGAGCGCGATGCCGAGCGTGGCGCCCAGCTCGTGCCCGGTGTTGATCAGGCCGGAGGTCGTTCCGGCGTCGTGCGGACCGGTGTGCGCCATCGCGGTGGTCGTCGCCGTGACGAACGTGGCCCCGAGCCCCAGACCGGAAATCAGGAAGCCGGGCAGGACGGCCGTCAGAGCGTTTCCGGAGGGCGGCACCTGAGCCAGCAGCACCGCGCCCACCGCGGCGAGGCCGAAACCGGCGGCAACGGCCGGTCGTCCGCCGAACCGGTTCACGACGCGGACGCCGATGTGGGTGCCGAGCCCGATCACCAGCGCGACCGGCAGGAAGATCAGGCCGGTCTCCAGCGCGTCGAGCCGCAGCACGTGCTGCAGGTATTGGGAGTTGAGGAAGAAGTTGGCCAGCAGCAGGCCGGATGCGGCCAGCATGACCAGGTTGCCCGCCACCACCGGGCGGCGGGTCAGCAACTCCAGCCGGACCAGCGGCTCGGCGACCCGGCGTTCGACGACGACGAACACCACGAGCAACGCCAAGCCAGCAGCCAGGAAGTACGGAGTGCTGCCACCAACCCAGCCCGTGTCACCCGCACGCACCAACGCGTAGATCAACGCGCCGACAGCCAGCACCGCGACCAAAGCACCCGGCACGTCGATCTTCCCCGGCGTCCGTCCACTTCGGCCGGACGGCACCAGTCGCGGCAGCAGCACGGCGACGAAGATGCCAACGGGCACGTTGATGAAGAACACCCACTCCCAGCCTGGCCCGGCCGTGAACAGACCGCCCAGCAGGACTCCGACCGCGGCACCCGCGCCGGCGATAGCGGCCCACACGCCGAGTGCGCGGTTGCGTTCCGCGCCGTGGAAGGTCGTGGTGACGATCGACATCGCCGCCGGGGACAGCAGCGCCGCACCGACGCCTTGAACCGCACGTGCCGCCACCAGCGTGGTCGCGCTTTCCGCCAGCCCTGAGGCCAGCGACGCGAGCGTGAACACGGCCAGCCCGGCCAGGAACACGCCTCGTCGGCTGATCGTGTCGGCCAGGCGGCCGCCCAGCAGCATCAGCCCGCCGAAGCACAGCGTGTACGCCGTGACCACCCACGTCAGCGCGGCGCGGTCCAGTGCGAGCTCGGTCGCGATCACCGGGAGCGCGACGTTCACGACCGTCACGTCCAGGATCACCATGAACTGGGCCAGGCACAGCAGCACCAGCACCCACCAGTTCGTTCGCACGGCCGTCTGACTCATGCCCACTCCCTAAGTCGAACACTCATGTTCGACTTAAGCTACACCGAGTCCGACTCTAAATCGAACAGCGGTGTTCAACTTAGTGAGGCGCCTCATCGACCAGGCATACTTCTCGTCCTGCGGGAAGGACGTGAGGGATGCACGGACTCGGTGAGCTGGAAGCTGCGGTGATGGACGTGCTGTGGCACGCCCGAGAGCCGCTCAAGGTGCGCCAGGTGTGGGAACGGCTGGACACCGGCAAACAACTGGCCTACACCACCGTGCTCACCGTGCTGGACAACCTGCACCGCAAGGACTGGGTGGCGCGCGAACTCGAAGGCAAGGCCTACTGGTACCAGCCCACGATCAGCCGGGCAGAAGCCGCCACGAACGCCGTCCGTGACGTGCTTCTCGCATCTGGCGACCCGGAAGCGGCACTGCTGCACTTCGCACAGTCCGCGACCGCCGAGGAGTCGGCGGTGCTGCGCAAGGCGTTGCGCAGGAAAGCCTCGGGAAGATGACAGTCGCGCTGGCGCTGCTGCTCGGGTCCGCCGTGATGGGCTGTCTGGGGCCACAGCTCCTGCGCCGGCTCGGCGACCCCGTGGTGGCCCTGGTCGCGTGGATCACCTCGGTCGTCACGGTGATGATCACCTCGACGATGGCCGTGGTGCTGCTCCTGCTGCCCGAGCACGGCCTCGCCGTCCTCGACACGCTGCACCACTGCTGGGAATCGGTGCGGCACGGCACCACACCCACGATCGAAGTGATCAGCGGCCTGACCGGTGGCGCGCTGCTGACCGCTCTGCTGGTCCGGCTGACGGTCGTTGGCGCCCGCGTTGCCCGGCAACGTGCCCGCGCCCGCGAGGACCACCTCTCGATGCTGCGCGTTGCCGGTCGGCGCGAAGCCGGCGCACACCCGACGGTGTGGCTCGAGCACGACCGCCCACTGGCGTTCAGCCTCGCGGGAAAACCCGGCGTCGTGGTCGCCACGGAAGGACTGCACCGCCACCTGTCCCCCGCCGAGGTCGACGCCGTGCTCGACCACGAGCGAGCACACCTCGACGGACGCCACCATCTGCTGGTCGCCGCCGCGGACGCGGTAGCCGCCACGCTTCCGGTCCTGCCGCTGTTCAAGCGAGCGACGACGACGATCCGCGAACTCGTCGAGATGGCCGCCGACCTGGCCGCCGCACGCACCCACGGCGCCGACACCGTCCGTGCCGCCCTGGTGCGCGTGTCGTGCCACGGCGCTCCGAACTCCGCGCTCGCCATGGGCAGGGACTCGCTGGAGACGCGACTCGACCGCCTGCAGCGGCACCGCCGGATCCCGAACGGCGCGCGCAGACTGCTTTCCTGTGGGATCGCCGGCGTCACCGCGATGACACTCCCCGTCGTCACCGCGTCCGCGGCGTTGATGGCAGTGATGCTGCTGGCATGCCTGCCGAACTGACGGTCGCCAGCAACCCGTTGGCGGCACCGGCGAGTCCAGCGAGCACGACCGCGCCCGCCCACAGCGACACCGGCCAGCGCAGCGCGTCGGCCAGTGCAAGTCCGGCGAGCTGACCGGCCCACACCAGCGCCGCCACGCCACCGGCGACGATCGGCAGCGCGGTCTGCACGCGTGCGGGCAAGAGGTCGGCGACAACGGCACCCGCAGTGGCGCCGAGAGCGCCGGCCACCGGAATCCAGGGGAATCCGACGACGGCGACCGGCAGCCACGCAATGGGTCCAACCAGGACGGTCACGGGTGCAGCGAAGCGCTCCCGGCCGCGCAGCATCAGCAGCAACGGCAAGGTGAACAGCACCGTTGTCACGAGATAGCCGCTCAAGCCGGCGATGACCGGCATCTCAGCTTCGAGATGTCCCGCCGTGCCTTCAGGAGTGGGGACGAACGACTCGACCACGGCCGGCATCGGGAACGGCGACGTGTACTGCAAGAAGAACGCGACGAGAGTGGTGGACAGCGTCAGCGACAGCACGGCCGCCGCCGTCCACGGCTTGTCCTCACGAAGTACACCGCTCGCCCGAAGAGGACTGCTCAGCATGAGCAACCCACCCGCGCCGAGCATCAGGTGACTCGGGCTGACCAGTGCGTCGACCGCGACCTCGATCCCGAAGACCTCGTGCCACAGCAGATCTGCGACTCCACCCACCCCGAACACGAGCACACCGGCCGCCGCACCGCGATACCCGCGCGGCAGGCCGCTGAACAGCGAGCGCCCCGCGCGGCGAGACTGCCACGCGAGCAGCCCGATCCATCCGGCCATGGCCGCGAACCCCGCATAAAGCGCCCCATGCCACGGCGTGAAGAAGCTCTCCAGTTCCGGCACGTTGAAGTGCGCCCAGCCGTCGCTCACCAACGCGACCACAAGCCAGACCCCGATCGCCCCGGTGATCAGATCACGGCGTCGCGCATCGGTCCAGATCGACATGCCCGCCTCCTTCCCTCGATACGGGCTAGGGGTATCTAGCCTTACCCCTACCGGGTATCCACGTCAAGCCCAGAGGCGGTCGAACCCACTATGCGGAGTAGTACGAAGGCAATCAAAGCGGTGACCAACTACGGCGGAGAGTACGAATCTGAATCGTTGACTATTACGCCTGTTGCAGTACAAGGCGTCGCGCGCCCGCGTCTTGGCGGCGAGAAACCCTCACATCGGCCCTACCGCGATAGCGGCTCCGTCATGAATTTTTGCTGCCGTACCACCGCATGTACTGACGTTCGACCAACCCCTGCATGGGAGAACCGAGCATGTTGAAGAGATCCGTCTTGACGGTGCTGGCGACCTTCGCCCTAGCAGTTCCCGTCACACCATCCACCGCAGCCGCACCGGTCCAGGCCGCCGCAGCCGTCCCCTGCACGAACGGCATGGCAGGCACCTACCCGTGCCGCAACATCGACCTGCAGTCGGTACTCCCGCTGTCCGCCATGGGTGGCGGCTCCGGCAGCGGAGGCTGGGGCTGGACCGACTCGGCCACCGGCAAGGAGTACGCACTCGTCGCTCGCACGAACGGCACCTCGTTCGTCGACATCAGCACCCCGACCAGCCCTGTCTACCTGGGCAACCTGCCGACGGCCACCGGCTCGTCGAGCTGGCGCGAGCTCACCGTCCACAACAACACGGCCTACATCGTCTCCGACAACAACGGCAGCCACGGCCTGCAGATCTTCGACCTCACCCGCCTGCGTTCGGTGGCTTCTCCCCCGGTGACGTTCAGCGCGGACGCCCGTGACACCGCGTTCACGCGGGCCCACACGGTCAGCGTCAACGCGCAAACCGGCTTCCTGTACGTCAACGGCTCCACCACCTGCTCCGGCGGACCACGGGCCTACAGCCTGACCAACCGGCTCTCGCCGACGTTCGCGGGCTGCATCAGCGGCGACGGCTACTCACACGACTCGACTGCCGTCGTCTACCACGGACCCGATACCCGCTACCAGGGCAAGGAAATCCTCGCCGGGTCCAATGAGGACACTCTGACGTTCTTCGACGTGACCTCCAAGTCGAGCCCGGTGCAGCTGTCCCGCAAGACCTACACGGGTCGCGGTTACGTCCACCAGGGCGTGTTCACCGAGGACCACAAGTACTTCCTCCTCGACGACGAAACCGACGAGACCAGCAACGGCGGTAATACCCGGACCTACGTGTGGAGCGTCGCCGACCTGACCAACCCGGTGCTCGTCGGCACATTCAACGGACCCACGACCGCCTCCGACCACAACCAGTGGATCAAGGGCAACTACTCGTACCAGTCCAACTACAAGGCCGGTTTGCGCGTCGTCGACCTGGCCAACGTCGCCACCCCGACCACGATGTCAGAAGCCGCGTACTTCGACATCTACCCGTCCAGCAACACGGCCGGTTTCAACGGCTCCTGGACGAACTACCCGTACTACCCGAGCGGCAACGTCGCCGTCTTCACCATCGAAGGCGGTCTCTTCGTGGTGAAGCCGAACTTCTCCGCTCCCTCCAACGACTTCACCATCGGCACATCGCCCTCCTCCGGCTCGACGAACCCCGGCAGCTCGGTGACCACCACGGTGAACACCAGCGTCCGCAGCGGATCGGCCGAAACAGTCACACTCACTGCAAGCGGTCTGCCCGCAGGAGCCACGGCATCGTTCAGCCCGAGTTCGGTGACCGCGGGCAGCTCTTCGACGCTCACCATCTCGACCGGCGCCTCAACTCCGCCGGGGATCTACTCGGTCACTGTCACCGGCGCGGCACCGTCGGCCACACACACAGCGACGTACACGCTCACCGTCAACGGCGCGGGATGCGCGGCGGCAACCAACCCCAACGACGTTCCCATCCAGGACAACAGCACCGCCGAGTCCCCCGTTACGGTCTCCGGGTGCTCCGGCAACGGCTCCGCCACCTCATCGGTCGCCGTCAACATCGTGCACACCTACATCGGTGACCTGATCGTCGACCTCGTCGCCCCCGATGGCACCGCTTACAACCTGCACAACCGCAGCGGCGGCTCAACCGACAACATCAACCAGACCTACACCGTCAACCTCTCCAGCGAACCGCGCAACGGCACCTGGAAGCTGCGCGTGCAGGACCGGGCCAATGCGGACACCGGCTACATCAACAGCTGGACGCTCAGCCAGTAGCACCTGCACGAGGGCACCTCTCTGGCCAACAGTCTAATAAGGACGGAGAGGTGCCCTGCCCGTACTCACGCAAGCTCGGCGGCGCCGTGTGCGCACGGGTCAACGTCGCGGTCCACGACAAGGTGCGCCAGGGATGCACGTAGCGGTGTGCTGATCACGTTTGCAGGAGTCTCAGCGACCGCGGACACGAGGTCCATCGTGGTGAGGTCGAACGTAACGACATCCAACCCAGCTCCGCCGTGCAGTTCACGGACGGCCTCGCTCACAGCGAAGCACGCCGCCACGATCACCACGAAGGAGGCCCCAACCGCCTTGCCTGCAAGCTCGACGACACCACACTCGCCCCGATGCTGGCGCATGTCCATGAACGCCCGGCTGGTCGGCACTCTTTGAGGCTTAAAAGACCTTTCCTTCCATGCCTCGACCTCGTCACTTGGGCGTGCACCTGGAAACCCTGCGCAGCAACAGGGAGGAGAAGTCCTTCGGCCCGCTCCCAAGCCCGACATCGACGGCAAACAACCAGTTGACCCCGGAGGTCAGCCGGCGGGTCGGGAGGTTGTCGAGTCCGAGAAGAGCGACATGACATTCCTCAGCTGCGGCGCGCATGTCGACGCCGAGCCTCCGCTCAACGATCCGGGTGTCGAACCCAGCTTCATCAAGAGACGCAGCTACCAAGCGTGTCTTCCGGATACCGGTTGACCCCCTGGGAGTGAGAACGCCCGTGCTGTGGTTCGCCGGAACCGTTCGATCCGTGTCCTGCAGAACGATCTCGACGGCTCCGGGATCTTCATACGGGAGCCAACTGATGGTCCACGCGTAGGCCTGACCGAGATGGCCCAGGCCAACCAGCCACCAGGCGCTTGCCGCGTGAGCCAAGGAGGGGCCTTGATCGTCCACGCTGCCGTCGGGATTCCAGAGGTTCAGCGCCACTGTTCGGTAGCCGGCGTCGCTGCCCGCGCGTGCGCGAGCAGCGTCGAAGATCTCGCTTACGCCCATCGCGGCCGCCGCGATGGCCGCAAGGACGCACGAGCCGCCAGGCCTCAGCGTGGAAACACGTGGTGTCGCCACCTGGGCGACCCATCCCGACCAGCAGACCCTCAAGGCAAGACCGTGATTGTGGTCGGTCGGTGGCTCGGGCGTACTCGTGCCGACGATGAGAACGGGCCAAGTGGCGCTTGCCGTGAGTTCATTCATGAGCACCGGCCTGGCGCCCTCGCGGCGGATCGCGTCAGCCACTGTGAGGTTCCGCCGTACCCCAGCCGTCACGCGGGCCTCGGCCGCCTCCGCGAGGACATGAACTTGTCCAAAAGCCCGCACAGCGGTGACGACCGCGGTGAGCAGTGCCGCCTGCCCGTCAGTCTCATTGCAGACCGCGCTGTCGGCGCATATCAGGATTCCGGTGGCCGCGTGTGCTGCAAGCGCCGCGACGAGGGTGGGTTGCGAGTCCTCGTGCATCGACAGCAACGATCACCCTTGCGGACGAACGAGGTGGACCAGGTCGACCTGCAGAGTGCAGCTGCCCTTTGCGACGAAGGCACCGATCGGGCTGTTCACCGGCAGGTCGTCGCTGGAGCCAGGCAGCCGGAGCACGAGGTCAGCAGACGCTTCCTTGTCCAGCCCGAACGCATCGATCGCCTCTTTCCGCACCTTCTTGACGTGTGCGGACGGGTGGACCTCGACCGTTCGCTCCGCGCCCACGTACGACACGACCACGCTGACCTTGCGGCAGTGGTGCACCAGGACGTGGCCTGGGTTGTCGCCGAACAGGTCCTCAGCCGTTGCTTCGATGTCGATCTCGCTGTCGTCACCGACACGGAAGACCCGCTCGTCAGGACCGACCGCGATGAGGCCTGCCAGCTTGGCCGTCGGGGAGACGTCCGGGTGCGTTACAGCGCCGGCCGCGCCAGCCGAGTTTGCGTTGCGTGGGAGCAAATTGGGAGCAGAAGTCCTCCCCAACTCCCGAGATCTGCACGAAGTCTTGTCACCGAGATTCGCGAATTCGCAGGTCAACGAATCGACGCTCAATGGACTGCCGGTGACCTCTTCGCCACCACCTATGTGGTCACCACGAGGGAGAGCAATCCATCGCTGCCACACCAGAGCGGTGCAGCGAACCTTGACCGCTGCTCGTTGGGCCGAAACCGCCTGCAATTCCTGCCTGAGCGACCCCTTGCCCTCTGGTCAAGCGCCACACCGCAGGCACCCTGGCCAACTCGGCCATCGTGACCAACAGCTTCATCGCCTTCGCGACGGGAGTGGCCGCCGTCGTACTGGTGAAGAAAGCAGGTTCCTACGCCGTCGCCGCGCCGCCCTCAAAAGACAGCCTCGAGATCCAACCGGACCGGCAGCCAAACGCGTACGTCCCGCGATGGCTCGTGATCACTTGACCAGGCGGTTCTTCGGCGCACTCACCGACACCTCCCCGGCCTTCATCTCCTACACCTGCGTCATCGTCGGCCTCGGTCCGACCGCAGCCTGGGGCCGCACTCGTCCTGCTCGGCTCGTTCCGATCTCTCCGGTGGCCAGAACGTCTTACCGCGCAACGGAAGCCGGTGGCGACGCAAAGGCGAGCAGTCTTCCTGTTATCGCTAACACCGCAGCGTCTCGCCGAAACGGCCCATTGACTCCCCGGTCGTCGTCATGTTGTCATTTAGCTCAGCCGCCGAATGTTAACGCTAACAATTGGTGACCTCAAGCTGCTGCTGCAACGACGCAGGGAGTACGCAGACATGGCATCAACGTGTTGCACTGTCGCCGCAACCGAGCTCGCAGACCGTACCGCGCAGGTTCAGCGCATCGCGCCCTCGCCACACCGGTCTTCTGTCCACAGAGGACGTTAGGCTCGCTTCCCCGATTCCCGGGAAGTCACCCCTTCCGCACGCACCGGCGCACGATCACCACGCCGGGGGTTCCGCGCGCCTGCGCGACGGCACCATCGCCCCGATCGTCTCCACCCTCTGACCGGAGGAGTAGAACCGTGCAACGAACACTGTCGCGTGTAGGCGCGGCCCTGGTCACGGCGTTGCTGCTGCTCGCCGCCCACGTCCTCGTCGCCGTGGACCGCGCGTCGGCCGCCGACCCGTTCACCGGTTACCTGATGGCGCACTTCACCGGCGAGCACGCGAACGGCGAGCAGATCTACTTCACCCACAGCAAAGACGGCCTGCACTGGACCGAGCTGAACAACGGCGCGCCCGTGTTGCTGTCCACTGTGGGCGATCGCGGCGTGCGCGACCCCGCGATCGTCCGCTCGTCCGCCGGTGATCGGTACTGGATCATCGCGACCGACCTGCGCATGTCCGGCAGCGGCAGGTCGTGGAGCGACGCGTCCAACAACGGCAGCAAGTCGCTCGTCGTGTGGGAGTCCACCGACCTGGTCAACTGGTCCGCTCCACGACTGCTGGACGTCGCGGGCGGCATTCCGACCGCGGGTGACGCCTGGGCACCCGAAGCGATCCACGACCCGGTCTCCGGCGACTACGTCCTGTACTGGGCCACCAACGCCACCATCAACGGCGTCCGGAAGCACCGCATCCACTACGTGCGCACCAGGGACTTCCGCACGATCACCGCGCCGCAGGTCTACATCGAACGGTCAGGCGCGCAGCACATCATCGACACCCAGATCGTCGAGTCGTCGCGCGACGTCGGCGGCTTCCGCTACTACCGGGCATCCAAGGACAGCCAGATCACCATCGAGGGCAGCGACTCGATCCTCGGCTCCTGGACCACCGTCGGCGACCTGTCCCACCTGGGCCTCACCCCCCGCCAGGTCGAAGGTCCCATGTGGATGCGGTTCAACAACCGCGACGAATGGGCGCTGTGGCTCGACAACGCCGGCGGCAGCGGCTATCTGCCCGTCGCCTCCACCGACCTGAGCAGCACGCAGAACTTCCGGAGGCTCTCCGACTACAACGTCGGCACCGCGCGCAAGCGCCACGGCTCCGTCCTCAACCTGACCGCTGCCGAGGAGAGCCGGGTGCTGGCCAAGTGGGGCACGACCACGCCGGCCAACCGCTTGCAGTCGTTCAACTTCCAGGATCGCTACGTCCGCCACGCGGGCTTCGACGTGCGCATCGACGCGAACGTCAGCCGGATCGAGGACTCCCAGTTCCGGATCGTGCCCGGCCTGGCGGACCCCTCGGCCGTGTCGTTCCAGTCGGTGAACTATCCCGGCTACTACCTGCGGCACCAGAACTACGACTTCGTGCTCGCGCCCTACGACGGCACGGCGCGGTTCCAGGCCGACGCGACCTTCCGCCAAGTACCGGGGCTGGCGTCGTCGTCGTGGAGTTCCTTCCAGTCCTACAACTTCCCCGACCGCTACATCCGGCACTACGCCTACCAACTGCGACTCGACCCGATCACCACCGCGACGGGCCGCGGCGACGCGACGTTCCGCGTGACCGGATAGAAGGGAAAGCACGTGTTAGGTACTCGTCTCCCCCGGCTGGCAGCGATCTTCGTCGCCGTCGCCCTGATCTTCACCTCCCAAGTCGTCACACCCAAGCGGGCTGCCGCTGCCGACCCCGGCTACCTGATGGTGACCTTCACCGGCGATTCCGCGACCGGACAAAGGCTTTACCTCGCGCACAGCACGGACGGCCTGCGCTGGAACGACCTCAACGGCGGAGGCACGGTCCTGCGCTCCCCGATCGGCACGAAGGGCGTGCGCGACCCCGCGCTGGTGCGCTCACCCGACGGGAGCAAGTACTGGATCATCGCGACCGACCTGTGCATCCGCTGCGGCTCCACGTACGCCAACGGCAGTCCCAGCTTCGTGGTGTGGGAGTCGACGGACCTGGTCACCTGGTCGCCGCCGCGGCTGATCAACGTCGCCGGCGCGATCCCCGGCGGGCGCAACGCGTGGGCGCCGGAAGCCGTGTGGAACCCGGAGACGAGCGACTACGTCCTGTACTGGGCGACGAACGCCACGGTGAACGGTGTGTTCAAGTACCGCATCTACTACGCCCGCACCAAGGACTTCCGCACCATCACCACCCCGCAGATCTGGATCGACCCGCCCGGCACCACGCCGATCGTCGACACCCAGATGACCGAGGTGCCCGCCGGTGCCGGCAACTTCCGCTACGTGCGCGTCTCCGGTGACGGCCAGAACACGGTCGAGGGCAGCAACTCGATCCTGGGCACGTGGACCAAACTCGGCACCCTCTCCAGCATCGGCCTCACCGGCCACGTGGTCGAGGGCCCGGTGTGGATGAAGTTCCGCGACCGCAACGAGTGGGCCCTCTACATCGACCACCTCAGCACGAACGGCGTGCGTGAGTACCGGCCGATCCTGACGACCAACCCGTTCGACGTCGGCACCTATCGGTTGCAGGCGCCGGAAAACTACGACATGGGTGGCTTCCCGAAGCGCCATGGCGCGATCACGACACTGACGGCCGCCGAGGAGAGCCGCGTGCTCGCACGCTGGCCCAACACCCCGGCCAAGCGGCTTCAGTCGTACAACTTCCAGGACCGCTACGTACGGCACGCCAGCATGGACGTGCGCATCGACGCGAACGTCAGCCCCGTCGACGAGTCCCAGTTCCGGCTGAGGAACGGCCTGGCAGGCTCCGGCACCGTGTCCTTCGAGTCGGTGGACTACCCCGGATACTTCCTGCGGCACCAAAACTACGACTTCCAGCTGGTCTACAACGACGGCACCGCCCAGTTCGCCGCTGATGCCACCTTCCGGCAGGTCGCCGGGCTCGCCGACGCGACCTGGTCGTCCTTCCAGTCCTACAACCACCCCGACCGCTACCTCCGGCACTACGCGTACCAGCTGCGGCTCGACCCGATCACCACCGCGACCGGCCGCAGCGACGCCACGTTCCGCGTGACGAGTTGATCGGTGTCGCAGACGGTGGTGCCCCGGCCGCGGGAAACCCGGCCGGGGCACCACCGTCCACAGGAGACGGACACGTCAGGACCGGACCAGCCGCCACTGCTGGTGACCCTCGCCGGTGTGGTCCCACTGCTCGAGGACGGTACCGTCCGCAGTGGATGCTCCGGGGACCTGGAGCACCCGCTGGCTGAGGCGGTTGGTGAGGATGAAGTGGTCGCCGTCGACCGGCGTGACGGCCCAGTGCTGCTGGAAGACGTTCGCGTCACCCCAGATGTTCATGGTTCCGCCGTTGGCCCGGGACCGGCCACCGACCTCCAGCAGCTTGCCGCTGTTCTGGTCGCGGATCTTGAAGTACCCGTCCCCGGTGGAGATGAAGGTCCACTTCTGGCACGCGTTGTTCAGCCACGGCCATTGCTGCACCGGGGTGTTGTTGGCCGTGCCGGAGTTCCGCACGTCGAGCACCTTTCCGCTGGCCCGGGACTCGATGCGGTAGACCGTGTTCGCCAGCGGGAAGCGCGACACCAGCTGGGGGCGGACGCTGCGGCCGCCGACGTGCACACCGCCGACGTTGACGTAGCCACCGGTGGCGGCCGTGACGTGGATGCGCACGAAGCCGACGTTCCGGTTGGTCCACTCGGCGAGCTTGACCCGGCCGTTCGCGGCCCAGTTCACGGTGGCCACCGTGGTGAAGGTGATGCCGTCGGTGCTGGTCGAGATGGTGGCCGCGGTGATGTCGCCGTCGGTTGAGTTGGTGCGGTTCCACTGCTTCGGCAGGTACTCGAGCGTGGAGACGTTGCTCCACACTCCCCCGAGGTCGATCGTGATCGTCTGCGGCAGCACGCGATTTCCGCCCCAGGTCGACCAACAGGTCTCGAGCTTGTTGTCGCTGAAGTTGTCGATCGCGCGGTACGCGAACTCGCCGGGGTTGTACGACGACGCGTAGGCGGCCACCGCGTTCACCGGCCACTCGACCCGCAGCGGCTGGGCGGGCAACGGCGGACGCGAGGGGTTCGGGCTCCAGGCCGCGCCGACCTCCGCGAGCCGGTTGACGATGTTGGTGTCGAGCTTGCCGTCGCGGTTGGGCGGGCAGTTCAACAGGTACGAGGTGTACTTGGGCTCCAGGTCCCTGAGGTCGGTCACGATGGCGTCAACGCTGCGCGGTGCCTCGGTGGCCGTGTGCGGGTGCCAGAACCAGCCCCTGCTGATCGTCTCCCCCTGGACGCCCGCGAACGTGTTCCCCGCCGGGGCACGATAGCCCAGCGGGGCCTCGAAGTAGATCGCGTCGCCGAGCCAGGGCTGTGACAGGGCGCCGTGGTCGATCATCACGCAGTTCGGTTGCAGCGACTTCACCAGGTTGCGGACCTCCTGGTAGGAGATCTGCTGCTGCCCCATCTGCCAGGCGTAGCCGTCGGTGACGAACACGTCGATCGTGCCGTAGTTGGTCAGCAGCTCGCGGATCTGGCCGAGCACCACGGTCATGTCGCCCGGCTCGATGGACTGGAGCGGATCCTTGCCGTGATAGCCGCCGTACGCCTCGATGGTGTGCGTGCGGTCCCAGACCGAGTAGTACAGTCCGACTCGCAGGCCTCGAGCCCGGAACGCGTCGACGTACTGGCGCACGACATCCTGCCGGTAGCCGGAGTAGGCCACGTTCTGGCGGCCGAACGCCGTGGGCCACAGGGAGAAGCCGTCGTGGTGCTTGGTGGTGAGCACGCCGTAGCTCATCTTCGCGGCGGCAGCGGCCGCCGCCCACTGCGCGCAGTCCACAGAGGACGGAGCGAACTTCGTCGGGCTCTGGCCGCCCGCCGCCCACTCCTCGTTGGTGAAGGTGCCGAGGTTGAAGTGGTTGAACATGCCGAACCGCAGGTTGACCAGGTTCGCCAGGTCGCCTTGCGGGTCCGCCGCGTGAGCCAGCGGCGAGAGGCCCGTCAGACCCGGTACCGCGGCCGAGGCCGCCGCAATGCCGGTGGCTGCCAGGAAACCCCGGCGGGACATTCCCGATGCCGTCCCTGATGTCGTCATTGACACTCCAGTCTTGGGGGAACCAGTTCCTAGTCGGTGACGCGGTGGAAGGTCCATCGCTGGTTGGACCCGCCGGTGTCGCGGTACTGGATCAGTGCGACACCGTCGGCCGTGCTGCCGCCGCTCACATCGAGCACCTTGCCGCTGTGGCGGTTGACCACGAGGAACACGCCGCCGGGCTGCGGGCGCAGCTGCCACTGCTGACTCGCCCGGCCGTCGGCGGTCGCCTGCACGACCCGCGCGCCGTCCGTCGGCGAGGACCCGGCCACGTCGAGCACCTTGCCGCTGGCGAGGCACGTAATGGTGTGGTAGCCGTCCTCTGTGGACTGGAAGGTCCACTTCTGGTTCACGGCACCGGTGTCGGGCCACTGAATCACGGCAGCGCCATCCGCCTTCGACGCGCGGGAAACGTCGGCGACCTTGCCGCTGCGCACGCTGACGCACTTGTACGCCCTGGTGGGCGTGATGGTGTAGTGCACCGAGTCCACGTCGACATGACCGGTGCCGTTGGGGTTGTAGGTGTAGAGGCCGACCCGGTCACCGCGGTAACCGCCCCAGGTGAGCTGGTAGGTGCCGCCGAACGAGGTGAACGTGCTCCCGTCGAGGCTGTAGGAGAACTGGCTGACCCCGTTGACGTCCCACGAAGTGCGCAGCCACACGACGTTCTGCGTGATCACCGGGCCGCTGGTCAGGGTGCCGCCGGCGTTGTGCGCGATCGTGGTCGTGGTCCCGGAACGACGGACACCCAGCCCCGCATAGGTCGCCGCGTAGTGGCACAGCCCGGCGTGCTGGCCGTCGGCGAGGCCGGCCAGGTCGAGCCGGGCGGTGACCGTCGCGCCGCCTGCCGTGCGCAGCACCCGTTGGGTGAGCGTGTTCCCGGCCTTGGTCAGGTTGTCGGCCACCAGCGGTGCGAACGCCTTCAGCCGCAGGAAACCGGGGCGTTCGGTCAGTGACCATCGGTCCGCACGTGGCTGGTAGTGCCACTCCCACTGCGGTTTGAGGCGCGTGTCGGTGAACAGGTCACTGGTCACCACGGCGGGCAGCGCGTCGACCGGCAGACCGGGCGTGCCGCCGGGAGGCACGGGGCCCGTCCACACCATGTTGCCGATGCCGTCCGCGCCCACCTCGCCCAGGATCGGCCAGCCGTCCACCCAGGTCACCGGCAGCAGGGACAGCACGCGTCCCTCCCAGGCCCCGGTGCCGTGGTGGGTCACCCAGTGCCATGCGCCGTCGGGGGCCTGAATCAGCCCGCCCTGGTTGGGTTCCCGGTCCACCGAACGGGAGACGTGCTGCAACTGCTTGGTCTCGAACGGGCCGTGGAGGCTGCTGCCGCGGTTCATCATGACCACGCGGCCCTCGGACTTCACCTCGCTGAAGAGGTGGTAGTAGGTGCCGTCGATCTTGTACAGCTTGTTGGCCTCGCTGCCCCGCGACTGGTGGATGACCGTGGACGGACCGACCAGCGACCTGCCGTCCGCGGACAGCTTGAACAGGTGCACCTTGTAGGCGTCCGCGTAGTTGGTGGTGACCAGGTAGCCCTGGCCGTCGTCGTCCCAGAACGGGCACACATCGTTCCAGCCGGAGGTTCGCCACAGTGCGTGCAACGGCTCCCACGGCCCGGTCGGCGACAGGGCCGACGTCATGAAGAAACCTTCGTCGGGCGTGTTGAAGTACACCCAGTACCGCCCCGCGTGGTGGCGGATGGATCCGGCCCACACGCCACGGCCGTAGCGGTTCATCCGGTCCCAGTTGAGCTCCGGACCGATGCGGGTGACGTCACCGACCGCGCCGCCGAGCGTCCGCCAGTTGACCAGGTCCTTCGAGTGCAGAACGGCCATGCCGGGCGAGTACCCGAACGTGCTGGTGATGCCGTAGTAGTCGGTGCCGACCCGGATGCAGTCCCAGTCGCTGAGGTCGGCCGGGATGATCGGGTTGACGTACGTGCCGTCGCCCTGGTCGCCCCAAGTCCCGGCCGGAGGTACGGCTGCCGCCGTTCCCGGTGGAAGCAGGCCCGGCAGCACGAGCGCCCCGGTGCCGGCCGCGGCGAGCCGGCCGAACTGTCGTCGGGTGAAGTCCACGGTGCTGTCCCCGGCTTCAGACCGACGCCTGGCGCCAGCGCTGGTTCGCGCTGCCGGTGCAGGTCCACTGGATCAGCTTGGTCCCGCTGGCCGTGCTGGACGAGGGGACGTCAAGGCACTTGCCGCTGGCGCGGTTGACCAGTGACACCGTGGTCGCGTCAACGGCGCGCACGGTCCACTGCTGGTTGACGCCTCCGTGGCAGCGCCACTGCAGCACGCTCGCGCCGTTCGCGGCCGAACCGCCGGACACGTCCAGGCACGAGCCGGTGGCCCGGTTGATGACCTCGACGTGGCCACCCGGCTTCGCACGGAGCTGCCAGTGCTGGGACTCCGCGGCCGACGGGGTCGCCTGCTGGACCGCCGATCCTGACGTGTCCAGCCGCAAGCCGCTGTGTTGTGCGGTGAACGTGGCGAACGGCCCCACACCGCCCGCGGTCTGCGTCACCGTGCGGATCGTGCCGTCGGGGTTGTGG
>NZ_QFWW01000006.1:366984-519967 GCF_003265345.1 Lentzea terrae
GACCGACCTCTTGTGGTTGCCGCCGCCCTCAAGGGCGTTCTTGTGGTACGCGACGTACCACTGGCCCTGGTACTGGAACAGCGAGTGGTGGTTGGTGTTGACGTTGACGTAGTCCAGCAGCACGCCGCGGTAGGTGAACGGGCCCGCCGGCGACGAGCCGGTGGCGTAGTGGATCTGACCCGGCCAGCCGGTCGAGTACGAGAAGTAGTAGGTGCCACCGACCTTGTGCACGTGCGGCGCCTCGCCGTACTTGGTCGCACCGGACAGGCCGACGTCCATGATCGGCCCCGTCGTGGACACCATGTCCGCGCCCAGCCGCACGACCTTCGGCGTGCGCGTGCCGAAGTACATGTACGACGACCCGTCATCGTCGGTGAAAATCATCGGGTCAATGGGTTCCTCGCCGGTGTTGGCGTCCCGGGCCTTGTCCACCAGCGCGCTGCCCCGCGCGTCGGTGAACGGGCCCGTCGGCGACGACGAGACCGCCACGCCGATCTTGGTCCGGTCCACCGGGAGGTAGAGGTAGTAGCGGCCGTTGCGCTCCGTCGCGCCGGGCGCCCACGCGTACTGGCTCGCCCAGGAGAAGCCCGAGATCGAGAAGATGTCGCCGTGATCGGTCCAGTCCACCAGGTTCGACGACGAGTAGGACCGCCACGACTTCGAGTCCCAGTACGTGCCGCTGTTGGTCTGGTCATCGGTCAGGTAGAGGTGCACCCGCCCGTTGAACACGTGCGCGGACGGGTCCGCGACGAAACGGTCGGGGATGATCGGGTTCGCGGCGCTCGCCGGCTGCACACCGATCACCATTGAACCTACGAGCACACCGGCGGCCAGGACGCCGCGCAGGACATTCCGGCTCCCAACGCGTGAAGTCTCGATGCTGATCACTCCCAATCTGCGATATGGCGAGTTTGTGTCCTATATGGACTCGAAGCCCTGATCGAACGCAGAGTGCGTTAACGCTAACAGTCGACAGCAAGAAGCCCAATACCTCGTTTCAGGGGACGCGAGGTTGACACCGGGAACGCCAGTGCGCCGCCAGGATCGTTACTGGGTCAGCGCTTCTGCGACACAGACGACCGGATCGCACCTGGCGATCAGAGCGAGGACTTCGACGATCACTACTCCACCGATTCAGTTCGGCAATCACGTATGTTAGCGCTAACATTCCTGTTCGAGCAGGTAGGCGATCGCCGGTTGGCAACCCTTGAGAACCTTGAGAAAGCAGGCCTGGGCCGTCCAAAACTGCTCTCTGGCATCTCAATACGACACCAGAACCGAAGCGTGCCAACACTTTTCACCCACGAAGCGATGTCCGTCCACTATGGACAGCACACGGCGGTCCGGCCCTCCTGAGACGGCATGGTCGACGATCCCCGCCATTGACATCGGACGTATTACGTCTTACGTTCCAGCCAGCTGTCACCCCTGGGATGCCTGCGGTTGCCCGATCAACGGAGATCGACGAGAGGAACCAGTGTGGCTTCACTTCGTGCTGCCCGGCGAACACTGTCGTGCTCGCTGGCGTTGACGTTGTTCGCGCTCTTGCTCGTGGGTCCCGCACAGTCGGCGGCTGCCGCCGTCCAGGCGACGTTCTACGTTTCACCGTCCGGCAACGACACCAACGCCGGGACGATCACCTCGCCGTTCCGGACGGTGCAGCGCGCCAGGGACGTCGTCCGCACGGTCAACGCCACCATGACCGGCGACATCCAGGTGTATCTGCGCGGCGGGAACTACCCGGTGACAAGCATGATCGAGTTCGCACCGGGCGACTCGGGGACGAACGGCCACCGGGTGCTCTACTCCGCCTATCCAGGTGAGACGCCGGTTCTCAACGCCGGCGTCAGGGTGACCGGGTGGACGCAGCAGAGCGGGAACATCTGGAAGGCTCCGCTCAGCCGCGCGAACAAGCTCCGTGCGCTCTACGTCAACGACAAGCGCGCATCCATGGCCTCAAAGACGATCAACTCGCTCGGTTGCCTCGGGACCTACACCGTCACCGCCGGGCAGGCGCCGTGGGCGTGGGAGTCCGGGTCGGAGTGCGACGGGTCCAGGTACAACCTGTCCGACCTGCCCGTGATCGCGGCGAACCAGGGTGACATCGAGATCCAGACGGCGACGACGTGGACGACTGCCATCGTGGGCGTCCGGCAGGTCACCACGACTGCTGACGGCGCCGGCCGTGTCGCGTTGTTCCAGCAGCCCGGCGCGGCCATCGCCCAGGGTGCGTACAACGGCGACTTCCAGGCCACCGGCAGTCAGAAGATCATGAACGCCCGCGAGTTCCTGGACGCGCCGGGCGAGTTCTTCTTCGACCGGGCCAACCAGACCGTCTTTTACTACAAGGCCGACAACGAGAACATGGCGACCGCGTCGGTCTGGGCGCCCAACAACGTGGCCACGGTGCTCAAGATCGCCGGCACCTCCACCTCCAGCCACGTCCGCAACCTGACCTTCAGCGGAATCACGGTTCAACACTCGGACTGGAACCTGTTCGACGTCGCCGGTTCGTCGTTCAAGCAGGCCCAGCAGGGCAACGGGGGCGACCGCTTCTACGGGAAGAAGAACTTCCACGCCTACTCCTACCGGAACATCGAACTGCCGCCGGGGATCATCCAGCTCGAGAACGCGGACGGCATCGTGCTGGAGCGCAACAAGGTCCAGCACACCGGTGCCGACGGCATCACCCTGAACAACGACGTCCGGGACTCGAAGCTGATCGGCAACCACACCGAGGACGTAGGCGGATCGGCGGTCAACGTCGGGCATCCGCAGCACATCTACATCGGGGACCACACCGGCACGAACAACGAGAAGTACCCGGCGTCGGTCGAGGGTCTCTGCAAGAACATCGAGATCAGCAACAACTACCTGCACGACAGCGCGGTGCTGTTCAACGGGAGCAGCGCGATCTCGGCCTACTTCGTCGACACGTTGTCCGCGCACCACAACCTGATCGAGAAGGCGCCGTGGAACGGCATCACACTCGGCTGGGGCTGGTGGAACTTCGACGGTTCCGCGAACTCCGTCGTGCCGAACGTGCCGACCACCACGGCCAGGAACAACAACATCAGCTACAACCACATCGTCGACACGATGCAGCGCCTGAACGACTCGGCACCGATCTACACGCTGGGCAGCCAGCCCAACACCACCATCAGCAACAACTACCTCCACGGAGTTCCAGCCGGGCACAAGTACGGGATGCACCCCGACGAGGGCTCGGCGTTCATCAACCACCACGACAACGTCCTGCACCTGTCACCGGACACGGCGTACGCGATCAACTCGGGCACCTGGGGACGCCAGCACGACCTGACCATCAGGAACACCTACGGCACCATCAACAAGATCGCCAACAAGAACGTGCCGAACAGCACCATCGAGGACGTGCGTGCCTACCCGGACAACGTCTGGCCGTCGGCGGCGTACCGGATCACGGTGAACTCCGGCATCGAACCGGCGTACCGGGACATCCTGCCCGGCAACGGCGCGTCCTCTCCTGACCGGGTGTTGCCGGCCAGCACGTTCAACGACACCGGGGCATCGTCCGTTCCGATCAGGAGCACCGGCGACGCGACCAAGACGATCTGGCTGGCCCCGCCGGGCACGACCAGCTTCACCCCGGGCCCGACGATGACCAGGGCGAGCGGCACCGCGACCACCATCGCCATCCCGGAGCAGTCCCGCGACTACAAGCTGTACGTCGTGGACGCCCAGGGCAACCGGTCCGCGGAGTCGGCGTCGGTCGTCCGGCAGCACTGGACCCACGTCGACGACAAGGACGCCCGCGTGACGTACACGGGCACGTGGAACAACTGGAACGACACGCAGGACTTCCACGGGTCGGAGAGCTACACCGCGCAGGCCGGCAACTCCGCCGAGTACACGTTCACCGGAACCGCTGTCCAGTACGTCAGCATGACGCAGCCCAACATGGGCAAGGTCGACGTCTACCTCGACGGCACGCTCGTGCAGTCCGACATCGACGCCTACGCGCCGTCCGTGACGAAGCAGGTCGCGCTGTTCCGCAAGACGGACCTGCCCGTCGGATCGCACACGATCAAGGTCGTGTGCAAGGGAACGAAGAACCCGGCCGCAAGTAGCGCGGTGTGCGCGCTGGACGCCTTCTCCAGCGTGGGGTTCGCGCCGAACGGCTACTACAAGATCGTGAACAGGAACAGCGGGCTGGCCGTTGACGTCTCCTCTGGGTCCACTTCGGACGGTGCGAGCATCATCCAGTGGGCCTACAACAACGCTGACAACCAGAACTGGAAGTTCGAGCCCGTGAGCGAGGGCGTGTTCGAGATTTCCTGCCGACGCAGCGGCAAGCTGATCGACGTCTATCGTGCTTCCACCGCGGACGACGCGGCCGTGGTGCAGTGGACCGACAAGAACGACAGCAACCAGCGCTGGCAGCTGGTCGACGCCGGCAACGGGTACAGCAAGCTCAGAAACGCCAACAGCGGCAAGGTTCTCGCCGTGTCCGGCTCGTCGACGACAGCGGGTGGCCGGATCGTCCAGGTCACGGACACCGGGGCGAACAGCCAGCAGTGGCAGATCGTCCGGGTGAACTAGCTCGACCTTGTTGACGACCGATCGTCCAAACCTATTGGACCTTGACGACGACCTTGCCCTTCGCACGCCCTGCGTCGACGTATGCCATGGCCTCGTTCGTCTTCTCGAACGGAAAGACACGATCCAGCACTGGCGAGATGACACCGGAGTCGATGAGGGACGCGATCTCGCGAAGCTGATCCCCGTTGGCGCGCATGAAGAGGAACCTGTAGCCGACCTCGCGACTGGTGGCTGCCTTCCTGACCCGACGGCTCAACACCCGCATCACCGGTGCCAGCATCGGCTTTCCGAGCTCGCGCGCGAAGGCGGGATCCGGTGGGCCTGAGATCGAGATGAGCAGTCCACCGGGCTTGAGCACCCGCAGGGACTTCTCGAGCGTCGCGTTGTCCTGACTGTGCAGCACCAGATCGTAGTCGTGCAGAACGGTTTCGAAGTCGTCCGCCCGGTAATCGATCACGACATCGGCGCCGAGACTCTTGACCAGGTCGGTGTTGGCAGCGCTGGTCGTCGTGGCTACGGTCGCGCCGAGGTGCTTGGCCAACTGGATCGCGAACGTTCCCACGCCACCGGAGCCGGCCTGGACGAAGACCTTCTGCCCGGCCCGCACGCCGGCGATCTCCACCAAAGCCTGCCAGGCAGTCAGACCGACCAGCGGGACGGCCGCCGCCTCCTCCATCGTCAACCGCGTCGGCTTCAACGCCAGATCAGGTTCGGCGACGGAGATGAACTCCGCAAAGGTACCGATCCGATCCTTGCCCGGACGCGCGTAGACCTCGTCGCCGGGCTTGAAGTTCCGCACCCCGCTGCCTGTCCGGACCACGACGCCGGCCACGTCGTTGCCCAGGACAAGAGGCAGGCGATAGGGCAGGATCAGTTTGAACTCGCCATTCCTGATCTTGGAATCCAGCACGTTGACCCCTGCGGCGTGGATCCGGATCAGCACGTCGTGTTCTCGCACCTCGGGCTCAGGCATCTCAGCGGCCCGAAGTTCGTTGCCGCTCTTCGCGTAGCGGTCGACCACGAAACCCCTCATACCAGCCCGCCATCCGTGTTGGCCACACGGAAACCTGCCACTGACCCGGACGTTGACATGCTGACTCCCAGAGATTGGATTACGACCATACTACCATGTGCGCCGTCGTTATATTATGGTCATACTTTCATCGGACGTGGACCACTGATGCGGAAGAGGAACCCATGACGCTCTACGCGGCCGACACCCTCGAAAACCAGACCGTGGCCGCTCCTTCGGTGACGTTCACCTACCGCCGGACCGGCCCTCGCGGAGGTGTACCACTGGTGCTGCTCATGCGGTTCCGCGGCACCATCGACTGGTGGGACCCGGAGTTCGTCGACCGCCTCGCCGCGAACCGCGACGTCATCTTGTTCGACAACGTCGGCATCGGCTACACCGGTGGTGAGCCACGCGATACCGCGGAAGGGTTCGCCGACGGCGCGATCGAGTTCGTCGAAGCGCTCGGCCTGACGCAGGTCGACCTGCTCGGCTGGTCCCTCGGCGGCATCGTCGCGCAGCACGTCGCTCTCCGCCAGCCCGCCCTCGTGCGCAAGCTGATCGTCGCCGGCAGCAGTGGACCTGGCGTGGCGCCTGGCACTCCTGACATGAGCGAGCGAGTTCTCACCATCATGGCCAAGCCGTCCGCCGACGCCGAGGATCTGCTCTACCTCTTTTACCCGGAGAACGACGACGCCCGTGCGTCCGGGCTTGAGCACCTCACGAAGGTCGCCAAGCGCTTGCAGACAGGCGCTCCTGCGGTCTCCGAAGAAGCCGCCCAGGGGCAACTCGCCGCCGTCGCCCGTCTCCTCGCCGTGGACTGGGACCAGCTGAAGTCCGAACTACGGGCAATCAGCCAGCCGGTCCTGTACGCCAACGGAATGCACGATGTGATGATCCCGGCCGTGGCCTCCTACAAGGCGGTCGAGCAGGTTCGGGACTCCACGCTCGTCCTCTACGGCGACGCCGGTCACGCCTTCCTGTTCCAGCACATCGACGAGTTCGTCGCCCAGGTCGACCTCTTCCTAGGCCACTGACACCTCAGGGAAACCCACTCGCAGAAGGGCGAAGTCATGCACAGCGAACACCAGTTCCAAGATGACCTGGTCTTGTCCTATCAGGACGCACCCACTCACACCGTTTCCGCCGGCGGCATCGACTTCGCGTATCGCGAACTCGGCCGGAAGACCGGCGTCCCGGTGGTCTTCCTGACCCACCTCGCCGCGGTGCTCGACAACTGGGACCCCGGAGTCGTCGACGGCATCGCCGCACACCACCGGGTCATCGCGTTCGACAACCGCGGCGTCGGCGCGTCCACCGGCACCACCCCGAACACGATCCAGGCAATGGCGGACGACGCCGTCATGTTCATCCGCGCACTGGGTCTGCCCGAGGTTGATCTCCTCGGCTTCTCCATGGGCGGCATGATCGCCCAAGTGATCGCCCAGGACGAACCGGGACTTGTTCGCAAGCTGGTCGTCGCCGGCACCGGACCCGCCGGCGGCGAGGGCATCAAGAACGTCACCAGGATCGCGCACCTCGACACCCTGCGGGCGCTGGTCACGTTCCAGGATCCGAAGCAGTTCCTGTTCTTCCCGAGGACTCCCGACGGGCGTCGCGCAGGCAAAGAGTTCCTGGCACGACTCAAGGAGCGCGGGAACGACCGGGACAAGGCGATCTCCATCAAGTCCTACCGTGCACAGCTCAAGGCCATCCACCGCTGGGGACTGGCACAACCGGCCGACCTCTCCAGCATCACCCAGCCCGTGCTCGTCGCCAACGGCGACAACGACCGGATGGTGCCGACGAGCAACTCGCACGACCTCGCCCGTCGCCTGCCCAACAGCGAACTGGTGATCTACCCCGGCGCGGGCCACGGCGGAATCTTCCAGTTTCACGCGGAGTTCGTCGAAACGGCTCTCGAGTTCCTCGCGCGCTGACGCCTATGAACGTATGACCGTACTATCATGGAGGCATGGCACGGTACCCGAGCGAACACAAGGACGCCACGCGACAGCGCATCATCGAGACCGCAGGCCGCAGGCTCAAGCGCGACGGCATCGACGGCTCCGGAGTGGCCACGCTCATGAAGGACGCCGGCCTGACCAACGGCGCCTTCTACGCCCACTTCACCTCCAAGGAGAACCTGGTCGCCTCCGTGATCGCCGACCAGATGCGCGAACAACGTGAACGGCTCGCCGAGGTGCCTCCCGGCCGTGCCGGCATCGAGCAGATCGTCCGCGAGTACCTCTCGCCGCAACACCGCGACAACCCCGAGGACGGCTGTCCTTCGGCGGCCCTGCTCGACGAGATCAGCCGGTGCTCGAAGCCGACCAGGCAGGCGTACACCGGCAGCGGACTGGCGTTCATCGACGACATCGCCGCGCGGCTCGCACCGCGTGACCCGCAGTCGGTGCGCACCACCGTCCTCAGCGTCTACGCCCTGATGGTCGGCACGCTTCAGCTCTCCCGCACTCTGACCGATCCCCAACTCGCGGACGATCTTCTGGAGCACGGCATCCACAACGCCCTCAAGATGTTGCGCGCGACGCCGGCGCGGTGAGCAGTTCGCACGACGAAAGTCCCGGCGACGCTCTAATCCTGGCCTCAGGTTGATCGGGGACGATGAGCGGCAAAAGCATCGACTGGAGGGCGGGCCGGCGTGCGGATCATGATCGCGGATGACGAGGCGGCCATCCGTGAGTCGCTGGAGCGGGTGCTCCAGGTCGAGGGTTACGACACCAGCACCGTCGCCAACGGTCTCGCCGTGCTCGACGGGGTCGAGGGCGACGAGCCGGATCTGCTGATCCTCGACGTGATGATGCCCCGCCTCGGCGGGGTGGAGACCTGCCGGCGGTTGCGGGCAGCTGGCCGGGATCTGCCGGTGCTGATGCTGACCGCCCGGGATCAGGTCTCCGACCGGGTCGCGGGGCTGGACGCGGGCGCCGACGACTACCTGCCCAAGCCGTTCGCCACCGAGGAGTTGCTGGCCAGGGTCCGGGCCCTGCTGCGCCGCCGGGCGCCGGGCGACGAGGAGTCGCAGATCCTGACGTTCGCCGACGTCCGGGTCGATCCCGACAGGTTCGAGGCGTGGCGGGGCGGGCGGCCGCTCCGCCTGACCCGGACCGAGTTCTTCCTGCTGGAGGTCCTCGTGCGCAACGCGACCCGCGTGTTGACCCGAGGCGAGCTGTTCGGGGCGATCTGGGGCTTCGACATGAGCGTCACCTCCAACAACCTCCAGGTGTACGTGAGCTACCTGCGCCGCAAGATGGAGGCCGAGGGTGAGCCGCGACTGATCTACACGCGGCGCGGCTTGGGGTACACGTTGCGGGAGACTCCTCCGTGAGCAAGCCCGCCGGCCGGGGCACCCGTTGGTGGCGGCGGCGGTCCCTGCGGACCAGGCTGACGGTGATCGCGGCGACGGCCATCGCGGTCAGCGTGTTCCTGGCCTTCCAGGTGGCCAGCGAGCTGCTGGACTGGGAGCTGCGGAACACCGCGGAGGACCAGCTGCGCGCCGACTCCCGCGTCCTGGCGGCGAACGCGGAACGCGCCGGTCTGGCGCAGGTCGAGCTGCCGCCGTACCCCGGATCCGGTCGGCTGGTGCGGGTCATCCTGCCCAACGGCTCGATCCGGACGCCGGTCGGCCAGCCCGCGCTGCCCCCGGTCAGCGAACACGCCGGGCGTGTGGCGCAGGGCGCGTCGGCCGACCTGATGGAGTCGGGCGACAGCGACGAAGACGGTTACTTCATCTACACGCTGCGGGCAGGCGACGGCGCGGTCCAGGTGGCCCGCGTCGCCGACGACAGCCCGATCAACCGGTTCGGGTTCGGCATGCTGCTGATCGGGCTGCTCTGCGTGGTCTGCGGCGCCCTGATCGGGCGGGCCGTGGCGCGGACCGGGCTGGCACCGATCGACCGGCTGACCGCCGCCGCGGTACGTGTCGCGCACACCCGGGATCTCGACGCCGACATCCCGGACGAGGGCGGTGGGGAGATCCGGCAGCTGATCCAGTCGATCAACGACATGCTCGCCGCGCTCCGGGACTCCCGGCAGGCCCAGCGGCTGCTCGCCGAGGACGCCGCCCACGAGCTCAAGACCCCGCTCACCAGCCTGCGCCTCAACATCGAACTGCTGATCCGGCTCGATCGGCGCGGCGTCCTGGACAGCGCGTTGCCCTCGGAGAGCCGGACCCGGCTGCTCAACGATCTCGGCGCCCAGGTGGCCGAGTTGAGCACCCTTGCCGCCGAGCTGACCGACCTGGCGCGCGGTGACGTCAGCGACGAGAACACCGAACTGATCGACCTGGCCGACGTGGTGGTGGCCGCCTCGGCGCAGGCGTGTTCCCGCATGCCTGACGTCGAGGTCGCGCTCGACGTGACCTCCGTGTGGGTGAGCGGGCGTCCCGCTGCGCTCCAACGGGCGGTGCTCAACCTCATCGACAACGCCGGCAAGTGGTCCCCCGCGGACCAGCCGGTCCAGGTCCGGCTCCGTGTCCAGGGCGCGTCGGCGGTGCTCGAGGTCGACGACGCCGGGCCGGGCATCGACGCCGCCGACGCACCGCGGGTGTTCGACCGGTTCTACCGTGCCGACAGCGCCAGGGCGTTGCCGGGATCCGGTCTGGGGCTGTCGATCGTGCAGCGGGTCGTCGACGCCCACGGCGGCCGGGCCACCGTGGCCCGCTCCGCACGCGGTGGCGCGCTGCTTCGGGTGGACCTTCCGGCCGCCCGGCTCGCACAGCCGTCAGGCCCGTGAAAGATCCGGGACGGGGCCTCAGCTCGTCCCGGATCTCGTCCGTGCCGCCGCGCTCACCGTTGCAGCGCGGGCTCCTCGTCGTCGGCAAGCGGCCGTGGAACGTCCGGTAGCTCCACCGGTCGGGACAGCCGGCTCGGCCACCACATCCGCCGGCCGATCAGCAGGGTGAGGGCGGGCACCAGAATCGACCGCACCAGCAGGGCGTCGAGCAGCACGCCGAAGGCGACCAGGAACCCGACCTCGATCAGCATCACCAGTGGAAGCGAGACGAGAACACCGAACGTGGCCGCCAGGACCAGGCCCGCCGAGGTGATCACACCACCGGTGGCGGACAGGGCTTTGAGCATGCCCACTCGGGTGCCCAGACGCACTGCCTCCTCCCGTGCCCGGCTGGCCAGGAAGATGTTGTAGTCGACACCGAGCGCCACCAGGAACAGGAACGCCAGCAACGGCACCGAGTAGTCGATGCCCTTGAACCCGAGGATCGTGTCGAAGACGAACACGCTGCCGCCGAAGGCCGCCGCGAACGAGACGACCACGGTGGCCATCAGGACCAGCGGGGCCACCACCGCTCGCAGCAGCAGCCCGAGGATGATCAGGACGACGACGAGCACCAGCGGGATCACGAGCTTCTCGTCGCGGCTGGTGGTCTCCTCGGTGTCGAGGTGCTCCGCACTGGGCCCGCCGACGATCGCCTCCGCCCCGCTCACCGCGTGCACGGCGGTGCGCACCCGCTTGATCGTGTCGTACTCCGCGACGGTGTCCGGTGCGTCCTTCGGGAACACCGAGATGTCGGCCCAGCCACCGCTGGTCTGACCCGGGACGGCGACCGCCACACCGGGAACGCCCTTGACGACGTCGAGCACCCGCTCCTGGTGCGCCGGCCGTGTGAAGATCGTCATCGGCTGGCCGCCGAGCTCCGGGAAGTGCTGGCGCAGAACGGTGAAGCCGGTGACCGACTCCGGCGCGGACACGAACTGGTCCTGCTCCCGCAGGGCACCGGTGTTGCCCGTCAGACCGAGAGCGAGAACGCCGAGGACTCCGAGCGAGCCGAGCGTCGCCACCCACCGGCGGCGGCTGATGGCGGCGCCGAGCCGCACCCACATCCCCGGCTTTTCTTCCACGGCCGTGCTGAACCGCGGGACGGCCGGCCAGAAGATCCGCCTGCCGAGGACCACCAGCAGCGCCGGGAACAGCGTCAGCATGGCCACCAACGCGCACAGGATGCCGGCCGCGCCGATCGGGCCCAACCCGCTGGTGCTGTTGAGGTCCGCGACGAGCAGGCAGAGCAGGCCGGCGACCACGGTGGCCGCGGACGCGACGATGGCCGGCGCCGCGCCGCGCAACGCGTGGATCATCGCGACCCGGACGTTCTCGTGGTGGTGCAACGCTTCCCGATATCGGGCGATGAGCAACAGCGCGTAGTCCGTGCCGACGCCGAACACCAGGATCGTCAGCAGCGCCGAGTTCTGGTCGTTGACCACGATGCCGAAGCCCTTGACGAGCAGGTAGACGGTCGCCATCGAGGTCAGTGCGGCCGCGCCCACGGCCACCAGCGGGATGAGCCACAACACCGGGCTGCGGTAGGTGATGATGAGCAGGAGCGTGACGACGACGATGGTGGTGAGGAGGACCTGCAGGTCGATGCCGTCGAAGACGGCGTCCATGTCGCCGTCGACCGCGGCCGGGCCCGTCACCTCGAGTTCCAGGCCGGCGGGGCGGTCCTTCGCGGCGTCACGCAGCGGGCCGACGATGGCCTCCGGTCCGCCGTAGGTCGTGCTCACGTCGAGGGTGAACATCATCGCCTTGCCGTCGGCGGAGGGTCTCGTCTGCGGGCCCTCGTCGTCCTCGCCGGCCGGGGCCGCCACCTTGGGCGGGTACCGCTTGGCAAGGGTGCCGTAGTGGCGCTCGACCACCGCGCGGTCGGCATCGGTCATGCCGGTGTCGCGGTGGTACACGAAGACGAACGTGTTGTCCTCCCCGCCGGGAAGACTGTCCTCCAGCACCGCGACCTTGGTGGACTCGGCGCCGGCCGGCAGGGTGTCCACGGCTTTGTCGGTGGTGACCGAACTCAGCTTTCCGCTCAACGGCCCCATGACGACCGTCAGCACCAACCACAAGCCGATCACCAACCACGGCACCCACCTGCCTGCCAACCGACCGGCGGGCGGCGCTGCGTCGACTGCCATTCACGAGCCTCCTACACACGTGTTACTTCGCCTATCTGGCGCCGACTTCCTACCGAGCGAATCTAAGAGGACCGTTAATGCGGTGTTCAGGACCGTCGGCAGTCCTAAGAGGACTCAACGGAGTAGTACCGTCGTACCGCCTCCCTCCCGAAGTGACGACCGCGGTACGACGAAACGGGACGGATTTCGGCCTAGCGTTCAGGACATGACGAAATCTAGTAGTCCACTGTGGAGGTTCGGGGTGGCCACCGTGGCGCTGGCGACGGCGTTCACCGTCGTCGCCTGTGGGTCGAACGCCGGCAACGGTGCGGCACCCGTCCCGACTGGCCCGCACAACGGGCACGCGGCTCAGCCGCCGGCTCCGCCGCAGCCGCTGCGCGCCGGCGAGCGGTTCGTCGACCTGAAGATGGCCGAGGCCTACACGCCCACGCCGTCGGGGGACAGCGGCACGGACGAGTACCGGTGCCAGGTGATCGATCCGGGCCTGACCAAGGCGGCGTTCCTGACCGGGACTCAGGTCACGCCGGAGAACGTCGCCCTCGCGCACCACGCCATCGTGTACGCGGTGCCGCCGCGCGGCGCTGCCCTGGTGCGCGAGCAGGACGCGAAGACCCCCGGCGTCGGCTGGCAGTGTTTCAGCGGGACCGGCGTGAAGGGCGCCGACGTGGAGGAAGACGAGCCGGGCGCGACGTGGGTGGACACCTGGGCGCCCGGCGCCTCGGAGACGCTGTTCACCCAGGACGTCGGTTTCAAGCTGGAGCCGGGCAGCCTCATCGTCCTCCAGATGCACTACAACCTGCTCGCGACCGACGGCAAACCGGCCGGGTCGGACCGCTCGGCGGTGCGGCTGCGGCTGACGGACGGCACGCCGCAGACCCGGGAACTCGACACGTTTCCACTCGACGCGCCGACCGACCTGCCCTGCGCCGCCGACGAGTCGGGTCCGCTCTGCGACCGGGCGGCCTCGATCGCGGACGTGACGAAGCGGTTCGGGCCGGAGGTCGGCGGCACCGCGGACGAGCAGCTGGAGGAGTGCGGCCAGAGCGCCCCGAAGCCCGGTAACACCCAGACCTGCGACCAAGAGGTGCCGGCACCGATGACGCTGTTCGCCGGTTTCGGCCACATGCATCTACTCGGGCGGTCCATCAAGGTCGAACTCAACCCGGGCAAGCCGAACGCCAAGGTCGTACTCGACGTGCCGCAGTTCGACTTCGACAACCAGCGGCTGGTGAAGCTGCCGGAGCCGGTGGAGATCGGTCCGGGGGACACGCTGCGGGTGACGTGCACGCACGACGCGGGGCTGCGCAAAAAGCTGCCGCAGCTGAGCAAGCTGCCGCCTCGCTACGTGGTGTGGGGCGACGGCACCAGCGACGAGATGTGCACGGGCATCATGACGGTCTCTCCCCACAAGTCCTGACATGACCCGGTTGCGTCTGGACTTCCCGAGGCGGTCGCCGGTCTGGGTGTTGTTGCCACTGCGTGTTTTTCTCGGTGGCACCTTCGCCTATGCCGGTCTCTCCAAGCTCCTCGACACGCACTACTTGGACGACACCTCCCCACTCGGTGTCCACGCGCAGATGGTGAACGCCGCCGCGACCTCCCCGATCGGCCCGCTGGTCTCGCTGGCCGCCGACCACGCGACCGTCGCCGGGCTGGCGATCGCTTTCGGGGAGATCGCGGTCGGGCTCGCCACCCTGCTCGGGCTGTTCACGCGGCTCGCCGCCCTCGGCGGTGTCCTCCTCTCGCTCAGCTTCTTCCTGACGGTGAGCTGGACGACTCGGCCGTACTACGTCGGGGCCGACATCGTGTTCGCCTTCGCCTGGACTCCGTTGCTGATCGCGGGCGACGCCGGAGTGTTGTCACTGAGTGCCCGGCTGCGTGCGAAGGTGCGGCACGGGCTCGGCCTGCCGGTGCACCCCACGCCGGAGGAAGACGGGACCGTGCAGGACGACGTCGAGCGGCGCACCCTGCTGCGGAGCGGTCTGATCGCGGGGGCGGCGACCGCTGCCGGAGTCACCGCGGGCAGCGTGCTGGCGCTCGCCCGGCGCCCTGCCGGCTCGCCTGCGGACTCGGTGAGCCACGGCCCGGTGATCGCTGCCGTCGACGACGTCGCCGTCGGCTCGTCGAAGAGCTTCACCATGCCGGACGGGAAGCCCGCCCATCTCCTGCGTCCGGCGCCGGACACCTTCCTGGCGTTCAACGCCACCTGCAGTCATCAGGGCTGCCCGGTCTCCTACGTCGGCCCTGGATTCCGGTGCCCCTGCCACGGCGCCACCTACGACGAGAACGGTCAGGTGACCGGAGGGCCGGCACCCGCACCGCTGGTCAAGATCCCGGTCAAGGTCGTCGAAGGTCAGGTGGTGCTCGCCTGATCATGAAGCGCTAGATCGGCCGGGTGAGTCTCAGGTCGTAGGCGAGGATGACGGCCTGGATCCGGTCCCGTGCGCCGATCTTGGCGAGGACCCGCCCGACGTGGGTCTTCACCGTCGACTCCGACAGCGTGAACCGTTGCGCGATCTCGCCGTTGGTGAGGCCGTGGCCGATGGCGACGAGGATCTCGCGCTCGCGGCCGGTCAGGGAGTCCAGCCGGGGATCCTTCCGCACGGGCCCGCCGAGGTCGTCGTCGAGCTGGTCGGCGAACGTGTCGAGCAGCCGCCGAGTCAGCGCAGGCGCGATCACCGCGTCCCCGGCGGCGACGGCCCGGATGCCGGCGAGCAGCTCCTCCGGGCGCGTGTCCTTGAGCAGGAACCCGCTCGCCCCGGCCCGCAACACGGCGAACGCGTACCGGTCCACGTCGAACGTCGTCAGCACAAGGATTCGCGAACGCCGACTGGCGGCGGCGATGCGCCGGGTGGCCTCGATCCCGTCGACGCCCGGCACGCGGACGTCCATCAGCACCACGTCGGGATGCAGCTCGGTGGCCCACCGAACGGCCTCGGTGCCGTTCTCGGCCTCGCCGACGATCTTGGTGTCGGGGGTGCTCTCCAGCAGCATGCGAAACCCGAAGCGCTGCAGCGGCTGGGCGTCCACCACGAGCACAGAGATCATGAACGGCTGCCTTTCAGGGGCACGTGGACGGTCCAGCCGCCGTCCGTGCGGGGCCGACGATGCCTACTTCATACCGAGCAGACCTGAGACGACCGTTAAAACGGCGCTCAGGCTGGTTGGCCGCCGGCGCTGAGCCGAGCGAGGTTGTCGTCTGTCCGGGGAAGGCACGAGGATCGTCTGGTGATCGACTTCAGCTATCCCGGCGCGGACGGCTGGCCGCTCCACGGCGCGACCACGGGGTCGGGGCCGGTGGTGGTGTTGCTGCACGGCGGCGGGCCGGACCACCACAGCCTGGTGCCGCTGGCCACCCGCCTGGCCGACCGGTACACCGTGGTGCTGCCGGACGTGCGCGGGTACGGCCGCTCGGTGTGTGCCGACCCAGCGCGGCACACCTGGGCTCGGTACGCGGACGACGTCGCCGCGCTCCTGGATCACCTCGGCGTCTCCAGCGCGGCGGTGGGTGGCACCGGCCTCGGCGCGACCATCACGTTGCGCGCCTGCCTCGCACATCCCGACCGCGTCGCGGCGGCGGTCCTGATCAGTGTCGAGGACGTCGAGGACGACCACGCGAAGCAGGCGGAGATCGAGTTCATGGACGCCTTCGCCGACCGCGTGCGCACCGCGGGCATCCAGGCGGCGTGGGAACCGGTCCTGGGTGATCTCGCGCCGGTGATCGCCGCTCTGGTGCGCGACGCCATCCCGCGGTCCGACCCCGAGAGCATCGCCGCGGCCGCGGCGATCGGGCGCGACCGTGCCTTCCGCAGCGTCGACGAACTGGCCGGGATCGCCGCGCCGACGCTGATCTTTCCCGGCATCGACCACCGGCACCCCGCAGCACTGGCCGAGGCGCTCGCACGGCTGCTCCGCAACGGGCGGCTCGCACCGGCAGCCTTCTCCGCCGAGCTCAGGGACGCGGAAGGCCTTGCCGCCGCGGTGGCCCCGGCGATCCGCGAGTTCCTCGACGCGGCTACCGGCAAGCGGACTTGACGCAAGCGGCGACGCGGTCCGGGTCGATCTTGTTGCGCTCCAGGAGCCGGCGCACGCCGTCGTTCTCGAGCAGGCAGAGCAGGAGCGCGCAGCCGTCCAGGTGGCGATCGGGCCGCGGCCGGGGATCGATCACGAGCGGAGGCGCTTCGTCACCGCGAGCCCACACCGCGCAGGTCCGGAGCTCCTCGCGGGTGAACGACGTACCGCGCAGGTCGGCACCGGCCGCACGAACCAGCACGCGGTACACGCCCGGTTCAGCAGTGGGGATCGAGGCACCGAACACCCCGGGCTCTTGCGCGGACAGGGACATGACGGCCTGGCTTCCCGCAGGGGTGGTCACCACGGCGCTGATCCGGGCGGAGGACAAGGGAATCCCGCTGTCGGTCAACGTCGCCGTCAACTGTGCCGGGCTGCCCGGCAGCCGGGAGCCTTGCGCGAGTGCCACACCGAGCCGCAGCGCGCTGCGGGCCTGGACGCTGAGCGTGAACGGCACCCCGTGGGTCTTGATGCCCGTGACGATCCGCTCGAACAACTGCCCGCCACGTTTGCGGTCGGCGAGCCGCTTGCGCAGCTGGGTGATCCAGCGGTCGAGTTGGCGGCCGTCCACGGACAGCACCGCCTGCCACTCCCCCGCCTGTCCTGCCACCCGCAGCGCGCGGTAGGTGTCGGCGACGACCTCCGTCGGGCTGATGGTGCGGCCGTCCGGTGCGATGAGCTCCACGTCGAGGGCACGGGCGGCTTCGCCGAGCACCAGCACGTCGGCGCGGATGTCGGCGGCGGTGAGCAGGAACGGGACGATCACCTTGCCGCCCAACGGAACGAAGCCGTCCGGGTCGACCACGACGGCCGAGTTGGTCGCTCCGGCGAGGACCTGGGCGAAGTACTTCTGCAGCAACAACTGGTCGTCCGCGCCGGGGTTGCCGGTCAGCAGGAGGTAGCCGCCGGTGCCGTTCGCGATGTCGGACAGGGCGCCCGGGTTGAGCTGGTCGGCGGTGCCCAGGCCGATCGCGAAGACCCGGCTGTGGACGGAGGACGCCGCGGCCGCGATGGTCTTGTCCGCTGTTTCGTGGCCGTCGGTGAAGACGATCGTGGCGGCGTGGTCGTAGTCCATCGTGACCGGTGCGAGCTGGGTGGCGGCGCTTTCCAGGCCGTCACCGATGGCGGTGAGGCCGCTGGGGTCGGTGAGCGTTCCGGTGATCGCGGTGGAGGCGGCCAGCCGGCCTGCTCCGCCGATCATGGGGCCGGCGTCGGTGACCGGTGCGGCCTCGGCGGCCTCGGCGGCGTCGGTGGCGAAGCGGACGACACCGATGGCGTCGTTGTCGTCGAGCAGCGTGACGAACAGCGGCGCGGGTGGGTGGCGTGAGTCCACCCACCCGCACATCGGGGAGCCTTGGCGTGACCTTCGGAACCGGCCGTCGCGTACCCTTGGCCTGCGGAAAGGGTGTGCGATGCGCGGACTGGGTGAACTGGAAGCAGCGGTGATGGACGTGCTGTGGCACGCCGGTGAGCCGCTGCGGGTGCGTCAGGTGCTCGAACGCCTGGACACCGGCAAGGCCCTCGCCTACACCACCGTGATGACGGTGATGGACAACCTCCACCGCAAGCAATGGCTCACCCGCGAGCTCGACGGCAAGGCCTACCTGTACGCCGCGACCACGACCCGCGCCGAAGCAGCGGCGAACGCGGTGCGCGAGATCCTCAGTGCCTCCGGTGACCCGCAGGCCGCCCTGCTGCACTTCGCTCAGACGGCCTCCGACGAGGAGTCCGACGTGCTGCGCAAAGCGCTGCGGAGGAAGGCTTCGAAGAAATGACCGTGGCCCTCGCACTGCTCCTCGGAGCTGCCCTGGTCGGCTGGCTGGCACCACGCCGGCTCGTCCGGCTCGCAGACCCGGTGGTGGCGCTGGTCGCGTGGTTCGTCTCCGTCGTCGCCGTGATCACCACGGTCGCCGGCGCCATGTTCCTGTTGGTAATCCCCGATCACGGGCTCGGCGTCCTGACCGTGTTCCACCACTGCTGGGACTCGCTGCAACACGGCAGCGGCCCGACCGTCGAGGCGGTCAGCGGCTTGACGGGCACCGCTGCGCTGACAGCCCTGCTCACACGCGTCGCCGTCGTGGGCCGCCGCACGGCGCGTCAGCGGGCGCAGGAGGGCCGGCGACACCTGGACGTCCTGCGGATCGCGGCACGTCGCGAAGCGGGCCCGCACCCGACGCTCTGGCTGGAGCACGACCGTCCACTGGCGTTCAGCCTCGCGGGCAAGCCCGGCGTCGTGGTCGCCACGGACGGTTTGCACCGCCACCTGACCCCGGCGCAGGTCGAGGCCGTGCTGACCCACGAACGGGCCCACCTCGAGGGGCGCCACCACCTCCTGGTGACCATCGGCGATGTCGTCGCGGCCACCCTGCCGTTCCTGCCGCTGTTCAAGCACGCGGCGATCGCGATCCGCGAGTTCGTCGAGATGGCGGCCGACACAGCCGCGGTGCGCGCTCATGGCGCGGACAACGTGCGAGTCGCGTTGCTGCGGGTGGCCGGACACGGTGCACCTGGTGCGGCCCTGGCGATGAGCAGGGACGCCGTGGAGACGAGGCTGGCGCGGTTGCACCAACGGCGCAGCGCTCCGAGCACGGTGCGGCGGCTGCTGTCGTGCGGTCTCGCGGGTGCCACGGCCATGGTGCTGCCCGCCATCGCGGCCGCCGGTGGGCTGACGGCCCTGATGCTGCTGGTCTGCCCGGCCGGCTAGCGCTCAGTCGCCGAGGAAAGTGGCCGCACGGCTCGTCCAGGTCTTGATGTCTTCCACCGAGGTCGACACGTGCAGAACCGAGTTCGGGATGAGCTCGTGCAGTCGTTCCGCCGTGGCCACCGGGTGCAACGGATCGGTGGCCCAGGCCAGGATCAGGGTGGGATGGCTCAGCTGCGCGATCTCCTCGGGAGCCGGCAGATCGGATGCGCCGACGCCTTTGAGGAGTGGCGCGAGCAGTTCGTCCGCCACGTCCGGGGTCAGGTCGAACTTCGGATAACCGGCGAAGATCGGCAGCGGCTCGCTGCGGGCCCACTCCTCGCGCCACGCCGGTGCTCCGTGGGTCTCGATGCGGCGAGCGGTGTCGAGATACCAGTCTCGTGCCTTCTGCGGTCCGGTTTCCCATGCGACAGGCGGAATAAGCAGGACCAGCCGCCGGAACCGGTCCGGTGCGGCGATCGCTGAACGCAACGCGACGTCGCACCCCAGCGAAGATCCGGCGAAGTCCATCGGTTCGTCGAGCTCGAGCGTGTCCAGCAGCCCGAGCAGGTCGCGCGTGAAGTTCTCGAACCGGTAGTCGTCCGGCTCTGGACGGCCGGTGGAGTTTCCGTGTCCGCGCTGGTCGTAGGTGAGCAGACGGCGTCCTGCGGCCAGTGCGTCGACGTCGAAGAGCTCCAGCCGCCGCACCGCGCGCCGGCTGAGGAAAACGCCGTGGGCGTAACCGATCGGCGTTCCGGAACCGGTGAGCTGGTATGCGATCCGCGCACCGTCGCGAACGAAGTAGTTGTCGGATGTCATGCGCGCACCTCCTGTTGCGGGGTTCACACCGAGGTACGGATACGGTGTAGGGGTATCCAGATATACCCCCTTGGGGTATCGCGTGCAACCGCGGCGGTTACCTGACCGCCCACGTCAGGCGGTCACACCCTTCAGGGTCTCCCGTCGATGCATCGGATGTCTTGCGGACGATGCCGCTGGGCGAACCAACCTCGCCAGGGTGCGAATCGTGCACAAAGTTCCCTAATCGCACGCAAAACCGCGCCGTACCGCACGGCGACAAAGACAGCCTCAAGGAGCTACCACTTCTGCATACATCGGACCTATGCTGCGTTGGCCCGTCCCCCAACACCCAACGGAGGGTGTCCATGCGCAGGTCGCTCATGAGGCTCTCGGCAGCCGCTCTCGTCACCGTGGCGTCGGCAGGGCTCGTGGTGGGCTCCGAACCGAGCCCCTCCGCCCACGCGCAGCAGGCGGCGGACGGCAGCACGCTGTGGTACGACGAGCCGGCCAGCGACTGGGAGAGCAGGGCCCTGCCGATCGGCAACGGTGCGCTGGGCGCGATGGTGTTCGGCGGCGTGACGTCGGAGCAGTTGCAGTTCAACGAGAAGTCCCTGTGGACCGGCGGGCCCGGTGCGGCCGGCTACAACTTCGGCAACTGGACGTCGCCGCGTCCCGGCGCGCTCGACGAGGTCGTGAACGCGATCAACCAGAACGGCCAGGCTGACCCGAAGTGGGTGGCGGGCAAGCTGGGACAGCCCAAGTCCAACTTCGGCGCCTACCAGACCTTCGGCGACCTCCGGCTGGACCTGGCCGGGCAGTCCACCTCGTTCTCCGGCTACCGGCGTGAGCTCAACATCGCCGACGCCACCGCCAAGGTCAGCTACACCAACAACGGCGTGCGCTACGACCGCGAGTACTTCGCCAGCTACCCCGACCAGGTGGTGGCCGGGCGGCTGGGCGCGGACCAGCCGGGGAAGGTGTCGTTCACCCTGCGCTACACCTCACCGCGCAGCGACTTCACCGCAACGGCATCCGGTGGCCGGCTGCGAATCCGCGGCACGCTCGCCAACAACGGCATGATCTTCGAGGCGCAGATCCAGGTGCTGACCGACGGCGGAACCGTGACCAGCAACGGAAACGCGGTGACGGTGTCGGGCGCGAACAGCGCGACGTTCGTCCTCGGCGCGGGCACCGACTACGCCGACACCTACCCGAACTACCGCACCTCGGATCCCGCGGCCCGCGTCAAGGCCACTGTGGACAGTGCGGCGGCGAAGTCGTTCGCCACCCTGCGCGCCGCCCACGTCGCGGACCACAAAGCGCTGTTCGACCGGGTGAAGCTGAACATCGGCCAGATCATGCCGAACAAGCCCACCGACGACCTGCGCGCCGCCTACACCGGCGGCTCGTCGCCGGACGACCGGGCGCTGGAGGCGTTGTTCTACCAGTACGGCCGCTATCTGCTGATCGCCTCGTCGCGCAGCGGCTCGCTGCCGGCGAACCTGCAGGGCGTCTGGAACAACTCGACTTCGCCGCCGTGGTCGGCTGACTACCACACCAACATCAACATCCAGATGAACTACTGGCTCGCCGAGCAGACCAACCTGGGCGAGACGGCGGAACCGTTCGTCCGGTTCGTCGAGGCGCTCAAGGCGCCAGGCCAGGTCACCGCGAACTCCATGTTCGGCACCGGCGGCTGGGTCGTGCACAACGAGACCAACCCGTTCGGCTTCACCGGGGTGCACGACTGGGCGACCGCGTTCTGGTTCCCCGAGGCCAACGGCTGGTTGGCCTCCCAGGTCTACGACCTCTCCACGTTCAGCAAGAGCCCGGCTCTGATCAACCGCGCGTACGCGCTTCTCAAGGGCGCCAGCGAGTTCTGGGTCGCCAACCTGCGCACCGACCCACGTGACGGCAAACTCGTCGTGACCCCCAGCTACTCCCCCGAGCACGGCCCGTTCACCGCGGGGGCGTCCATGGCCCAGCAGATCGTGCAGGGTCTGTTCACCGACACCATCGCCGCCGCCACCGAACTCGGCGTCGACCCCGCGTTCCGGGCACAGCTGCAGGACAAGCTCGCCGCGCTGGACCCCGGCCTGCGCATCGGCGACGGCAAGCTCCAGGAGTGGAAGAGCAACGCCATCACCGGCGAGCCGCAGCACCGGCACGTCTCGCACCTCTACGGACTGCACCCCGGCCACCAGATCGCGGCCGGCACCACCTTCGGCGACGCCGCGAAGGCCACCCTGACCGACCGCGGCGACGGCGGCACCGGCTGGAGCAAGGCGTGGAAGATCAACTTCTGGGCGCGGCTGCTCGACGGCGACCACTCCCACAAGATGCTCGCCGAACAGCTCAAGGGCTCCACGCTGGCCAACCTGTTCGACACCCATCCGCCGTTCCAGATCGACGGCAACTTCGGCGCCACCGCCGGCATGACCGAAATGCTGCTGCAGAGCCAGAACGGCGACGTCCACGTCCTGCCGGCCAAGCCGTCCGCCTGGCCGTCCGGCTCGGTCACCGGTCTCAAGGCCCGCGGCAACGTCACCGTGGACGCGTCCTGGACCGCGGCCGGCGGAGTCGACTTCACCGTGAAGCCCACGCGCACCGGCCCGTTGACGCTGCGCAGCGGCATCTTCGCCGGCCAGCACACGCTGATCGACACCGCGACCGGACAACCCGTCACCACCACCGGCACCGGTGACCGGCGAACCTTCACCGCCACCGCCGGACGCACCTACCGCGCCACCGGCAACTTCAAAAAGCCCGTCAACCTGGCGTTGAACGCGCCGGCCAGCCAGTCGAGCACGTACGCCACCGGCGCGGTCGCGAGCAGGGCGGTCGACGGCAACACCAACGGCGCCTTCTGGTCCGGCTCCGTCACCCACACCTCGGAGAACCCGCTCGACACCAACCCGTGGTGGCAGGTCGACCTCGGCGCCTCGAAGGCTGTGAGCACGATCGAACTGTGGAACCGGACCGACTGCTGCGCCGACCGGCTCCGCCAGTTCTACGTCTTCGCCTCCGACACGCCCTTCACCTCGACCAACCCGCAAACGACCGCCGCACAAACCGGGGTCTGGAGCCATTTCCAGGCCACCGCGGTCGGAACTTCGTTGTCCCTGCCCGTCAACCGCACCGCGCGCTACGTCCGGGTACAGCTCGTCGGGTCGGACCGGCCGCTCTCACTCGCCGAAGTCCAGGTCTTCGGCTGATCCACGTCAGAACATCGTGTTGTCGTTCGCCGAGGTCGCGGGCACGGCCTGGACCACGTCCCAGTGTTCGACGATCTTTCCGTCCTTGCCGACGCGGAAGATGTCCACAACGGACTGGCCGCGGTCCTCAGGTCCGGTCCGGTAGTGCGCGTGGACCGCGACGAGGTCGCCCTCGGCGACGACCCGCTTGCGTTCGACCGTCAGGTGCGGGAACTGCTGGAACAGCCCGGAGAACAGTTCCCGCAACCCTGCCGAACCGCTGGGGATCAGGGGGTTGTGCTGGTGGTACTCCGGAGCCAGGTGGTCGACGGCGTCGACGTCCTTGCGGACGAGGAGCTGGTCGAAGTACGCGGTCGCGACCGACTTGGCGAACGGCGTGACCCAGCGCGGGCCCGGCCGGTTCGTCCGCGGTGAGCTCACCGTCGAGAACATGTCGTTGCCGCTGACCGACGTCGCTGGCACCTCCTGGGCGGTGTCCCAGTGCTCGGCGATCCGGTGCTCGCCGTCGAAGCGGAAGATGTCCACCACCGCCGTGCCGCGCGTGCCGGGTGTGAGCACCACGTTGGAGTGCACGAGCACCAGGTTCCCCTCGGCGATCACGCGCTTGATGTCGTACTTCAGGTCGGGGAACTGCGCGGCGAGGGGACCCGCGAGAGCCTTGAGCGCGGCCGTGCCGTCCGGAGCGAGCGGGTTGTGCTGGATGTAGTCGGGCCGGATGAACCGGTCCACGACCGCGACGTCGCCGTCCTCGAAGAGCCGCTTCAGCACCTGCACCGTGATGGCCTTGTGCAGTTCGAGCGCTTCGGCTTGCCGGACGGCGGGCGGGCTCGCTGCCGCCGGCGCGACAGCCGCGGCGACGCCGAAGGTGGCGGCCAGCAGGACTGCGACCGCCTTCCTGGCAGTGGTGGACCGCATCTCTTACCTCCGAGTCGTGACGTGTTCCGACAGCATACGACAAAAATGTCAGCCACTGACACGTTGTGCAGTCGGCGTCACTTCTGGCGGACGCTACAGTGGCCCGGTGACCACGAGAAAGCCCGGACTGCGGGAGAGAACCCGGCAAGCGGTGCGGTCGCAGCTGATGGAAGTCGCGTGGGACCTGTTCGTCCAGCAGGGTTACGACGCCACGACGGTGGACGAGATCGCTGCCGCAGCAGGCATGTCGCAACGCAGCTTCTTCCGCTACTTCGCCACCAAGGAGGACGTCGTCCTCGTGAAGTTCGAGGCGGTCGGCGAGCTCCTGGCGAGCGTGCTGGCCGACCGGCCCGCGAGCGAGGACGCCTGGACCGCACTGCGCCACTCGTTCGACGTCATCGTGGAGGCGACCGAACGCGACCCGCGGTACGGCCTGGCGCTGCTGCGGATCACCGACCAGTCCGCGGCGCTGCGGGCCGGCCGGCTGGAACAGCAGCTGCACTGGCAGGAGTTGCTGACGCCACTCGTCGCCGAACGCATGAACCAGCCTGCCGATCCGGGCCCGGCCGCGCTCACCGCCGCCGCCCTGGCCTGCCTGAACGTCGCGAACATCGCCTGGCTGGTCAGCGACGGAACCGACTCGCTGCGCAGGCTGGTGGACGACGCGATGGCCGCCGTACAGCCGGTGCGTCACGATGTTGCCCGCTGACGACCCGCGTGCGGAGGCGCTGACCGCCGCCATCCGCACGGGCGACACCGATGCGCTCCGCCAACTGCTGCGCGATCACCCCGAACTCGCCGCCGCCCGCATCGACGGCCGCTCGCCGCTGCACATCGCAACGGACTGGCCGGGCCACTTCCCGAACGTCGCGGACACCGTCGGTGTGCTCGTCGACGCCGGCGCCGACGTGAACGCGCGATTCGTGGGATCACACCGGGAAACGCCGCTGCACTGGGCGGCCAGCAGCGGCGACGTCGAGGCGCTCGACGCACTGCTCGACGCCGGCGCCGACATCGAGGCCGACGGTGCCGTCATCGCGGGCGGCACCCCGCTGGCCGACGCACGGGCGTTCGCACAGTGGAGCACCGCCCACAGGCTCGTCGCGCGCGGTGCCACGACCACGCTCACCGACGCGGCGACGCTGGGACTTCTCGATCGCGTGAAGGCCTACTTTCCCGGCGCTGCAACAGAAGCCGTGAACGTCGCGTTCTGGGGTGCTTGCCACGGCGGTCAGCTGGAGTGCGCGGCGTTTCTCCTCGAGCGCGGCGCCGAGCTGAACTGGATACCGCCGTGGGAGCCGCTGACGCCGCTGGATGCGGCGCAGCGCAGCGAGGCAGCCGGTCTGGTGCGGTGGTTGCGGGAACAGGGCGGGACGTCAGCGAAGGGCTGACGGCGACGCGCTACTCCTGCAGCTCTGCCAGCACGTCGGCGGCGTCGCTGCTCCCGAGTGCGGCCAGCCTGCGCAGCTCGTCGAAGTCCTCGCGTTCGCCTGCCAGCTCCACGAGCACGTCGACCGCGTCGGAGCTGCCCGCGTCAGCCAGACGCCGCAACTCCTCCAGGTCACCCGTCGCGGCTGCACGCTCCACCAGCTGATCGAACTGCTCAGCCATGACGCACCTCCTCCAGCTCGCGGACGGCCCGCGCAACAGCCGGGGAGTCCTTGCGCAGGATCTTGCTGTGGTTGCTGGCCACCTTCGCGCTCAGTTTGACGCGCGGGTTGGCGGCGAGCACCTCGTCGAGCACCTTGCGGCCCTCCTCCATCTCCCCCGCCTCGCTGCCGAGGCTGTCGCCGGTGGCGAGGACGAAGCGGACCGGGCAGGTCAGGCGGCTGAGCACGGGCACGCTGGCGGCGGCGACCTCGTTGGCGTCGATGCCGACGTCGGCGTGCTGGTCGGCGCTCATCCTGGCGCCCATGCCGAACAGGGCGGCGATCGGCAGCAGCAGGCGGTAGCTGCGGAACGTCTTGCGGATCCGGTCCCGGCCGGCCTCGCCGGTCAGGCCGACCGGGAAGGCGTCCACGGTCACCAGGCCCGCTACCCGGTTCGGGTGGCGGTCGGCCCAGTGCCAGCCGATGATGCCGCCGTAGGACCAGCCGACCAGCAGCGGCTGCTCCACACCCCGCGCCTTCAACACGGCGTCCAGGTCACGCAAAGCGCCTTCGAACGAGTAGTCGGCCGAGCGCTTGGACTTGCCGCGGGCGCGCTCGTCGTAGGTGATGTGGCGGTAGCCGGGGCCGAGGTCGGCGATGACGCGCTTCCAGTGCTTCTGGTCGGCGTAGGCACCGTTCAAATAGACCACGGGACGGCCGGGGCCGCCGGTGTCCTGCACGAACAGCGACGTGTCATCGACGGGCAGCATGCCGGTCCAGGGCTGGTTCATGATTCGCTCCTAAGTAGACAGTTGGGTTCAGGCCCAGGTGACCGGGAGTGAGTGGACGCCGTAGATGTTCATGTTGGTGCGGAGCTTCACGTCGGCGGCCGGCACAGCCAGCTCCAACGACGGGAAGCGGCGCAGCAGGCCCTCGAAACCGGCGCGCATCTCGATGCGGGCCAGCTGCTGGCCGAGGCACTGGTGGATGCCGTGCCCGAAGGCGACCTGGCCGCGGACCTTGCGGTGCACGTCCAGCACGTCGGGGTGCTCGAACCGGGCAGGGTCGCGGTTGGCGGCCAGCAGCGAGACGACGACGGTCGAGCCCGCGGGGATCGTTTCGCCGCCGAGTTCGAGGTCCTCGGTGGCATAGCGGTAGAAGATGTCCGCCACCGAGAGGTAGCGCATCAGCTCCTCGACGGCATCGGGCACCAGCGACGGGTCAGCTCGCAGTTCGGCCAGCTGGGACGGGTGCTCCAGCAACGCGAAGGTGCCCAGTGCCAACATGTTCGCGGTGGTTTCGTGGCCGGCCAGCAGCAGCAGGAACGCCATGCCGGTCAGGTCCTCGATGCTGAGGTCCTCGTCGCGGGCCAGGTCCGAGAGGATGTCCTCGGCGGGGTCGGCCCGCTTGGCCGTCACCAGTTCCGCCAGGTACCCGAACATCGCGCCGAACGCGGCCAGCTTGTCGTCGAGGGCGATGTCGCGCTCCATGAACCTCGAGGAGTTCGACTGGAAGGTCTCGCGGTCGGCGTACGGGACGCCGAGCAGTTCGCAGATCACCAGTGACGGCACGGGAAGCGCGAACTCCTGCACGAGGTCTACCGGCGGGGTCAGCGTTGCCAGCGAGTCCAGCTGCTGTTCGGTGATGGCGACGATGTCGTCTTCGAGCTGCTTCATCCGCTTCACGGTGAACGCGCCGGTCAGCTTGCGGCGCAACGCGGTGTGGTCCGGCGGGTCCATGCTGATGAACAGACCAGGCACCTGCGGGGACGGCTCGGTCTGCTCCGGCATACCGGGTGTCTCGAACGGCACGTGGATGATGCCGATGTCCTGGCGGCTGCTGAACCTGGTGTCGGACATGACCTGGCGCACCGCGTCGTAACCGGTGACCAGCCAGCCCTCGTGGCCGTCCGGGAAGGTCATCGGGCTGACCGGCCGGGTCTCGCGCAACGCCGTGATTTGGCTGGGCGGATCGAACGGGCCCGCGTCGCGGTCGGTCGGCAGGACCTGCAGGACGATCTGGCTCATCGGATTTCCCCTCGTGGTGGTGTGTGCCACCACGATCAGCAAGAGGCCAGACACGGGGCTGTCACGACGCTGACACGGGCCAAGAGCGGGGTCAGGGAGCCAATGTCACCGCGACCAGCTCGTCCCAGCCGGTCTCCGCCCCCTCCCTGGCCGCCACGTCGAACGCCGCGTCGCCGAGGTGATGCCGGGCTGCCTGCTCGATCTGGGACACGTACGGGTTGGAGAGGTCGGCGAGGCCGAGCACGCTCGCGCTCGCCGTCAGCAGCCGCGCGGCCTGCTCGTACTGCTCACGCCGTACGGCCAGGTCTGCGACCCCGACGATCGTCTGCGCGACCAGAGGCGCGTGTCCCGTCTCGGCCGCCATCTGACAGGCCGCGGCCAGGTGCTCGCGTGCCTCCCCCAGATCGTCGGTGAAATGCCCGTGCAGGGCATGCGCCGCAGCACGCAGGTGTGGCTGCATTCCTTCGTCGCCGAGCAACTTCATTGCGACATCGAGCTGTTCGAAGGCTTCTGAGGCGTTGCCGTTCCATGCGGCAAGTTCGACCTTCGCCAGTGCCAGTGCGGCCAGCGTGCCCGGCCAGGTGACCCCTTCGGCACGGCGCCCCGCCTCGGCCACGGCTGCCGCGCAGGCGTCCTTCTCCCCCATGAGCCAGTACAACCGTGCCTGTCGTACGCGGAACTGCACGACGTCGTCGAGGGCGTCGAGTTCGGCGACGACCGCGATCGCGTGGTCGAAGTGCTCGCACGCCTCGGCGAACTCACCGCGCAGGGCGAGGCGGTCGGCCAGTTCGGTCTGGGCGAAGGAGGTGCCGAACCGCTCGCCGAGCACCCGGAACTCGACGAGCGACTCCTCGAAGCACGCCTCCGCCTCCTCGCCCTGGCCGAGCGAGACCCGCACCTTGCCGATGTGCAGCCGGGACAAGGCGCGCACCCACGGGTCGTCGTCGGCCAGCAACGACTCGAACGCGGGCAGCACGGCGTCCGGCTCGCTCAGCAGCCGTTCCAGCGGAACGACGAGCCGCAGCCCCGGATGAACGTGCGGAGCGCGTCTGCCGAACTCGTAGGCCTTGTGCACCCACTGCGCGGCTTCGGACACGGCACCCGGTCCGGACGTGACGAACATCGAAGTGAGCGCGTACACCACCGCCCGGACCTCGTCGGGCACCTCACCGGGGGTGTTGATGGCCGCGGTGATCAGCTCCATGCCCTCGGACTTGCGGCCGACGAGCCACCAGTACCAGGCTGCGGCCGCGGCGAGCCGCATCGCCGCGTGCGCCTCACCGGCCGCGAGCGCACCACGCATCGCCGAACCGATGTTGTCGTGCTCCGCCTTCAACGTGGCGAGCCACTCCAACTGGTCGGAACGGCGCAACCGCGGCTCCGCAGCCTCGGCGAGCTCGGTGAAACAGGCGAGATGCGCCTGCCGGGCCAGCTCCGACTCCCCCGCCTCCGCGAGCCGCTGGGCGCCGTACTCCTTGATCGTGCCGAGCATCCGGTACCGCGGTGCGCCCTCCGCGGACGCGACCAGCAGCGACTTCTCCGTCAACGAGGTCAACAGCTCAAGAACCTCGTACTCCGCAACGAGATCACCGGCGCAGACCCGTTCGGCCGCCTCCAGGCTCGCCCCACCGGCGAACACCGACAGCCGGCGCAGCACCATCCGCTCGGCGTCGCTCAGCAGCTCCCAGCTCCAGTCGACCATCGCGCGCAACGTCCGGTGCCGGGGCAACGCGGTGCGGCTGCCACCGGTCAGCAACCGGAACCTGTCGTCCAACCGGTGCGCGAGCTGGTCCACGGACATGGTGCGCAACCTGGCCGCGGCGAGCTCGATCGCGAGCGGCATCCCGTCCAGTGCGCGGCAAACCCGCTCGACTGTCTCGGCGTCGGCGACGAAGTCCTTGCGCACCACGGCCGCCCGGTCCGCCAGCAGCTGGACGGCGTCGGCTAGGGCGAGCGGTTCGACGGGCCACAGCGCCTCACCGGTGATGCCAAGCGGTTCCCGGCTCGTCGCGAGGATCCGCAGCCGCGGGCACTCCCCGAGCAGCCGATGGGCGAGCGCGGCCGCGGCCTCGATCACGTGCTCGCAGTTGTCCAGCACCAGCAACGTCTCCCGGTCGCGGAGCGCGGCGACGAGCCGGTCCGCCGGCTCCACGTTCGACGCGTCACCGAGCAGCGCGTCCCGCAGGCCGAGCCCGGACAACGTCGCCGACGCCAGGTCGTCCTCGACGGCCGCCAGCTCCACCAGCCAGACGCCGTCCGGCAGGTCACCCAGCAGCGTGCGCGCGGTTTCCGTTGCCAGCCTTGTCTTTCCTGATCCACCCGGTCCGGTCAGCGTGGTCAGCCGATGATCGGACACGAGCTCGCGGACCGCGGCGACATCGGTGTGCTTGCCCACGTAACTCGTCAGCTCGGCGCGCAGGTTGGTCTTGCGGGTGTCCTCACGGCGCCCCACCTCGCCGCGCAGCAACGCGACGTGCAACGCGGACAGCTCGGGTGACGGGTCGACGCCCAGCTCGTCGGCAAGGGCTTCCCGCGCGCGTTGATACGCCTGCAGCGCCTCGCTGTTCCGTCCCGCGGCGACCAGCGCGCGCATCAACGCCGCAACCAGCTTCTCCCGCACCGGATGCGCGGCCACGAGGTCCGTCAGCTCGGTGACGAGGTCCGCGCCGTGACCGAGGCCGATCTCGGCCTCGAACCGGTCTTCCGCGGTCGCCAGCCGCAGTCCCTCGAGCCTGGTGGCCGCCGCCTCGAACGCCTCGCTGTCCTGCAGACCGACGTCCTGCATGGCCGGTCCGCGCCACAACTCCAGCGCGTCGCGCAACCGTTGCACCCGCAGCGGCCCCTGGTCGTTGCGGAGCCTCTCGAACCGCACCGCGTCGACCGCGTCCGGGTCCACCGTCAGCCGGTAGCCGTCCGTCAGCCCCTCGACGACCGCACCCGGAAGTGCCTTGCGCAACCGGGAAACCAGGCGCTGCAAGGCGTTCGCCGCATCGGCCGGCGGGTGCTCGCCCCAGATCCAGTCGACCAGTGCCGCTTTCGAGACCACCTGACCCGGGCTGAGCGCGAGAGCGACGAGCAGCCCTCGCAGCCGTGCACCGGGCACGTCCGCGAGAGCGCCGTCGTCCGCGCGAACCTCGAAAGGTCCCAGAATCCCGATCTGCACCTGCCCGATCCTGCCACGGGCTCCTGGCAGATCGCTGACGCTCAAGCAGCGACCGGGTGGATGACGATGTCGTCGAGCCGCGTGCGGGCGTGAACCCTGACCGCGCCGTCGTTCCGGCTCGGCAGGGAGCTGCGCACCAGGCCCTTCGTGCTCTTCGCGTCGACCTGGACGGAGGTGCCCGCGGTGATGCCGACCTCGATGCCGCCGGAGGCGTTCATCAGCTCCAGCTGACCGCGCGTGACCTGTCCGATCCGGATCGGACAGTTGGCAGCCTTCGCGGTGATGCTGCCGTCGGCCCTGCCGATGTCGAAGCTGCCGTCGGAACCGCCCAGGTCGACGTCCGCGTGGGCGTGGCCGATCCAGACCTTCCCGGACGAGCCCTGATAGCTGACGGTGCCCTCGGCCTCGCCGATGCGCACAGCGGCCGAGCTGCCGTCCAGGACAGCGGTCCCGGCGACGTGGCCGACGGCGAGCCCGCCCGCACCGAGGTTGCCCCGCAGCGAGGCGACGCGGTCGAGCTGCACCTGCCCCGAGCCGATGTTGACCTCGCAGTCGCCGAGCACACCGTCGGCCTGCACCTCCGTCCACGCCGTGTGCAGGATCAGCCTGGACCCGGCCGGCAGCTCGACGGTGATGGCGACGGAACCGTTCTGGTCGCCCGACTTGGTCGTCTTGACGGCCAGGACGCCGTCGGAGAAGTCGACCCTGGTCTTCTCGGCGACCTTGACGTCCTTGGCGTTGGCGCTGTTGACGGGCTCGACCCGCACCACCGTGTCGGGACGCTCGCTCGCGGTGATCCGCACACGGGCGCCTGCGGTGGTGAGCGTGGCGGTGATCGGGTTCGGCGTGGTGAACGTGGACATCTCGGGTCTCCTTCTTGGGTTGTTGCGACCACGTTCGCCAACCGGCCGGACACGCCGCTGTCACGGCTCTGACACCGGCTGGAACCGATGTCAGGGCAGGTGTCAGGGCCCTGGGCGGTCGTGCCACCACCGCTCGACAGCCTGCACGAGCTCCTCACCGATGCGGTCGAGGAACACGGCGGCGTCGGCGAGCCGGGCACCGGCCGGGGTGGCGGAGCCGAGGATCTCGGCGGTGCGGCGGGCGCTGTCGGCCAGCGCGGTGTTGCGCTGGGCGGTGGCCAGCAGCGACCGGTACCAGAGATCGCCGCCGAGGACGTACTGCTCCCGCCGGCTCGAGGTGCCCCGCACTCGACGAAGAAGTCCTTGCGCTTCAAGGAAAGCCACGGCCTTCGAGATCGAGGCCGGGCTGACCCGCAGCTGCCGCACCAGATCGGCGACGGTGAGGCTGCCGGAGTCGGTGACGTACAGGCAGGCGAACACGCTCGCCGCCATCTGCGGCAGGCCGGTCTGCGCCAGCATCGAGGTGAGCTCCTCGAACGCGTCGGCCACCGCGTCCGGGTCGCGTCCGTACGGGTCAGCGGGCACCGGCGCCGGGCGGGTGGAGCCGTTCTTCGGCCGCCGTGCGCGCCGGACGGAGGCCCGCTGTGCCTCCCCCGCGCGGTAGTCGGCCGGACCGCCGTTCCTGGCCACCTCGCGGGAGATCGTCGAGGTGGACCGTCCCAGCTCACGGGCGATCTCGGCGTATCCGAGCCCTGCGGTCAGTCCGGCGGCGATGCGCTGCCGGTCCTACTGGCTCAGCCTGCGTTCGGGCATGCCCGGACTGTACGCGGTCAGCGCAACACGACCCCGTTGCGTTCATCGGCAGCACCAACGCACGGATTGCAGGATTCTGACCAGTTCAAACGGCCATGAGCGGTGCTCAAGTTCGTTGACCGATCAGTGAAGGCTTCGTAGCTTTCGCGGATCGTGAACACAAATTCGTACACCGCACCTGTCCCGGCCGGCCGTTCGCTGGCCCCTGACCTCGCGCGCGGCCTGATGCTGTTGCTCATCGCGCTGGCGCACGCACCGGGGTTCCTGAGCTCCTGGCGTTCGGGCCTGCCGCTGCTCGACGACGTCACGCTGTTCATGAAATCGCTGATCGCCGACAACCAGGCCCGCGCGATGTTCGTGTTCCTGTTCGGCTACGGCCTGGGCCAGCTCGCCCACCGGCACCACGCCCGCGGCGGCGACTGGCCGGGCCTGCGCAAGTTGCTGCGGCGCCGCAGCGTCTGGCTGGTCCTGATCGGGTTCGCGCACACCATCCTGCTGGTGCCCATCGACATCGTCGCCATCTACGGTCTCGCCCTGCTGCTGTGCACACCGATGGTGCGCGCGACGGACAGGACGCTCGGTTGGACGGCCGCGCTGACCTTGTTGCCCGCCACGCTGCTGCTCGCCTGGCAGAGCGTGAACGCGCAGCTCGGCCTCCAGGCCGGCGCACCGGTCACCTTCGCGCCGTTCATGGAGCCCAACTACGGCGCGCACGTCCTCGCCAACGTGACCAAGCCGGCACAGGCGCTGCTGGGTGTCGTGATGGTGCTGCCCGGAATGCTGCTGGGGATCTGGGCGGCCCGCCGCAGGTTCCTGGACCGTCCGACCGAGCACCGCAGCACGCTGCGCCGCGCCGCTCTCGGCCTGCTCGCCTTGGCACTGCTCGGCCGGTTGCCCGCTGCCCTGCTGGCTGCCGGGGTGTGGCACACCGACTCGATCAGTCTGCAGTGGACGGTCGCGGCCGCGCACGACCTGACCGGGTTCGCGGGCGGCATCGGCCTGGCCGCCGCCGTGGGCCTGGCGGCGGCGCGGATCGGAGACCGGCCCGGACGGCTCACCACCGCACTGGCCGCGCTCGGCCAGCGTTCGCTGACGTTCTACCTGTTCCAGTCCGCGGTGTGGCTGGCCTTGTTCTACCCGTTCACCTTCGACCTGCGCGCCGAGGTGAGCCTGGCCGGCAGCTACGGCATCGCCGCGGCAGTCTTCGTCGTGTCGGTGCTGCTCGCCGAATGGATGCGCCGCACAGGACAGCGCGGACCGATGGAGGTGCTGTTGCGCCGGATGTCGTACCCGCGCGCTAAAACTCCAGCCGATAGCCCATCCCCGGCTCGGTGACGAGGTGCCGGGGACGGGACGGGTCGACCTCGAGCTTGCGCCGCAGCTGTGCCAGGTACACCCGCAGGTACTGCGTCTCGCCGACGTACGTGGGTCCCCACACCTCGGTGAGGAGCTGCTTCTGCGAGACGAGCCGGCCGGGGTTGCGGGCGAGGATCTCCAGCAGTCCCCACTCGGTCGGGGTGAGGTGCACCTCGCGGTCGTCGCGGTGCACCCGCTTGACCGCGAGGTCGACGGTGAAGGTCGACGTCTGCACCATCGGTTCTTCCAGCACCTGCACGGTTTTCCTGCGCACCGCGGCACGCAGCCGCGCCAGCAGTTCGTCCATGCCGAAGGGCTTGGTCACGTAGTCGTCCGCGCCCGCGTCCAGCGCTTCGACCTTGGCCGCCGAATCGGTGCGGGCGGACAGCACGATGATCGGCATGGACGACCAGCCCCGCAGCCCGGCGATCACGTCCACGCCGTCGATGTCGGGCAGCCCGAGGTCCAACACCACTACGTCCGGTTTTCCTTCCACGGCAACGCTCAGCGCGGTCTTGCCGTCGTAGGCGGTCAGGACGTCGTAACCGCGGGCGCTGAGGTTGATCCGCAGCGCGCGGACGATCTGCGGTTCGTCGTCGACGACCAGCACCGAGGTCATGCCCTGTTCTCCTCGTACCGGGGAAGTGAGATGACCACTGTGAGCCCGCCACCTGGCGTGTCCTCCGCGTTGATCTCACCGCCCATCGCTTCGGTGAAACCCTTCGCCACGCTCAGCCCAAGTCCGACGCCGGGGGTGGAGTCGCGGTCGCCGAGGCGTTGGAAGGGCGTGAAGACCCGGTCCACGACCTTCTTGTGCAGACCGGGCCCGTGGTCGACGACCCGCAGTTCCACCTGATCCCCGTGCGCACTGGCCCGCACGGCGATCTCCGGCTCGTCGACGGTGACGCGGCCGTCACCGTCGACGTCGACGCGCCGGCGCGGGGACATCCGGCCGTGCCGCAGCGCGTTGTCGATGACGTTGGCGACGACGCGTTCGAGCAGCCCGAGATCCGCCTGCACGGCCGGCAGGTGCTCGTCGACGCTCACCGAGATCGTGTTGCGCTCGTCGATGACCGACAACGCCCTGGCGACGACCTCGTAGTAGGTGACCGGCCGGATGACCGGGGCCACCGATCCGGTGGCGAGCCGGGACGAGTCGAGCAGGTTGTCCACCAGGCCGTTGAGCCGGTCCGCCGATTCCTCCACGGTGGCCATGAGTTCTTCGGTGTCCTCTTCGGACAGTCGGAGCTCGCGGTCGCGCAGGCTGCCGATCGCGGCTTTGATGGACGTCAACGGGGTGCGCAGGTCGTGCCCGACCGCGGACAGCAACGCGGTGCGCAGCTCGGTCGTCTCGACCTTGCGTTGCGCGTCCGCCGTTTCCGCGGCCATGCGCTGTTGGCGCAGTGCCATCAACGCCTGGCCCGCAGCGGCTTCGAGCACGCGCTGGTCGCTCGCCGGCAACGTCTTGCCCCGCAACGCCAGGTGGATGTCGGAGGTGACCGCGATGTCGCCGTCGGCCTCGTCCGGCTCGTCGCACGGACGCGGGCCCACGCACGCGATGCGTTCCCAGCCGCCGCCCCGGCGTTCCAGCAAGGCGACCGAGTCGAGGCCGAAGTTCTCCCGGATCTTCTCCAGCAGCCGCGACAACGGGTACGGGCTGGTGAGCACGGTGCGCGAATAGGAGGCGAGCAGGGCGGCCTCCGTGCGGGCACGAGCGCCCTGCTCCCCCAGCCGTGCGGCGCGGTCCACCACCAGCGCGACGATCGTCGCCACGATCACCATGGCCACCAGGGTGATCACGTTCTCCGGGGTGTTCACCGCCAGGCTGTAGTACGGCGGCGTGAAGAAGAAGTTGAGCAGGCCCGCGCCGAGGAACGCGCTGACGAGCGCCGGCCCCAGTCCGCCGACCAGCGCCACCACGCAGGTGGCGAGCAGGAACCCGACCAGGTCGGTGGAGTAGTCGATGTCGTCGCGCCAGAACAGGCCGAGCACGGTGCTCAACGCCGGCAGCAGCACCGCCGCCAGCCAGCCCGCGAGCTGCCGCCCCCGGCCGAGCGCGTTGCGGCCGATCTCCCAGCGCAAGCCACGTCGTGCGGCGTCGTGCGTGACCATGTGCACGTCGATCGGGCCCGAGTCGTGGATCACGGCGGCGCCGATGCCCTCGTCGAGCGCGCGTGCGAGCCGAGAACGTCGTGACGTGCCGAGCACGAGCTGGGTGGCGTTGACGCCGCGCGCGAACTCCAGCAACGCGGTCGGCACGTCGTCGCCGACCACCGAGTGGAACGTCGCGCCGAGGTCTTCGCCGATCTTGCGGCACTTCGCCACGACCTCGGGTGACGCACCGGTGAGCCCGTCGCCGCGCAGCACGTGCACCACGAGGAGCTCGGCGCCCGCGCGCAGGGCGATGCGCCGGGCGCGGCGGATCAACGTCTCGCTCTCCGGTCCGCCGGTGATCGCGGCGACGACGCGCTCGCGGGTCTCCCAGGTGTCGGTGATCTGCCGGTCGTGCCGGTACCGCTGCAACGCGACGTCGACCTGGTCGGCCACCCACAGCAACGCCAGCTCGCGCAACGCGGTCAGGTTGCCGACGCGGAAGTAGTTGCCCAGCGCGGCATCGACCTTGTGGGCGGCGTAGACGTTGCCGTGCGCCATTCTCCTGCGCAGCGCTTCTGGCGTGATGTCCACCAGCTCGACCTGTTCGGCGCGGCGGACGACCTCGTCCGGCACGGTTTCCCGTTGCGTGACACCGGTGATCCGTTCGACGACGTCGTTGAGCGACTCGAGGTGCTGGACGTTGACCGTGGACAGCACGTCGATGCCGGCGTCGAGCAGTTCCTCGACGTCCTGCCAGCGCTTTTCGTTGCGCGAGCCGGGCACGTTGGTGTGCGCGAGCTCGTCGACGACCGCGACTTCGGGCGCACGAGCCAGCAACGCATCGACGTCCATCTCGGTGAAGTCGACGCCGCGGTGGTGGATCTCCTTGCGGGGCAGCATCTCCAGGCCGTCGAGCAGGCTCTGGGTCTTCTCCCGTCCGTGCGTCTCGACGAGGCCGACGACCACGTCGGTGCCGCGCTCCCGGCGCCGGTGAGCTTCGCCGAGCATGGCGAAGGTCTTGCCGACACCGGGAGCGGCACCGAGGTAGATGCGCAGCTCGCCGCGGCGTCGCTCAGCTGACTGCGTCGATGGCACGGTTCAGCGCCGTCACGTTCACGGTGGTGGTGAAGGTGCCACCGGTGTTCGCCTTGACGAGCTCCCGGACCTTCTCCGCGGACAGACCGCTGGCCCGCGCCACCCGTGGCACCTGGATCTCCGCGTACTCCGGGCTGATGTCCGGGTCGAGACCAGAAGCCGAGGCGGTCACCGCGTCCTGCGGCACCGCGTTTTCCGGCACGCCCTCGCGTTGCGCGATCTCCGTGCGGCGCTGGGCGACGATCTTGGTGTAGTCCTCGTTCAGCTCGCCCTTGTTCGAGCCACCCGACGCGGGCAGCGTCGCGGCGGACGGGCGCGGCACGAAGTACTTGTCGCCGGTGCGGACGACCGCCACCAGCGTGGTGTCCGTGGCCTCGGCGTTGGCGTGCAGGCCGGGGATGCGGGACACGCCCCACACCGCCAGCGGGTACAGCACACCGCAGACGACCGTGAGCGCCAGCAGGATCCGCAGCCCTGCCCACGCCTGCTTGAAGAAGTTGTCCATGTCAGCCGATCCCGGGGATGAGTCGCACGAGCAGGTCGATCAGCCAGATCCCGGCGAACGGCGTCACGATGCCGCCGAGACCGTAGATCAGCAGGTTGCGCCGCAGCAACGCCGACGCGCTGGACGGCCGGTAGCGGACGCCCTTCAGGGCCAACGGGATCAGCGCCACGATGATCAGCGCGTTGAAGATCACCGCCGACAGGATCGCGGACTGCGGTGTCGCCAGGCGCATGATGTTGAGCTGACCCAGCGCCGGGTAGATCGCCGCGAACATCGCCGGCAGGATCGCGAAGTACTTCGCCAGGTCGTTCGCCACGGAGAACGTCGTCAACGCACCGCGCGTGATCAGCAGCTGCTTGCCGATCTCCACGATCTCGATGAGCTTGGTCGGGTCCGAGTCGAGGTCGACCATGTTGCCGGCCTCCTTCGCGGCCGACGTGCCGGTGTTCATCGCGACACCGACGTCCGACTGCGCGAGCGCCGGGGCGTCGTTGGTGCCGTCACCGGTCATCGCGACCAGCCGGCCGCCCTCCTGCTCCTGGCGGATCAGGGCCATCTTGTCCTCGGGCTTGGCCTCGGCGAGGAAGTCGTCCACGCCTGCCTCTGCCGCGATCGCCTTGGCGGTCAACGGGTTGTCGCCGGTCACCATGACCGTGCGGATGCCCATCGCGCGCAGCTCGGCGAAGCGTTCCTTCATGCCCGGCTTCACCACATCTGAAAGCCGGATGACACCGAGCACTTCGTCGTTCTCGGCCACGACGAGCGGTGTGCCGCCGTCCTCGCTGATCCGGTCGACGATCGCCTGAACCTCGTCGGAGGTGGTGAACCCGCTGGCCGCTCCCTTGCGGATGCTGCGACCGTTCAGATCGATGCCGGACATCCGGGTCTGCGCCGTGAACGGCACGAACTCGCCGATCTTCTCCGCGTCCGACGGCTCGGCCGGCAGCCCGTACTTCTCCACGCACAGCTCGACGATGCTGCGGCCTTCCGGCGTGCCGTCGGCGAGGCTGGACAGCCGGCAGGCCTCGGCCAGCCTGCGCTCGTCGGTTCCGTTGGCGGCGATGAACTCCGTGGCACGCCGGTTGCCCCACGTGATCGTGCCGGTCTTGTCCAGCAACAACGTGTCGATGTCACCGGCGGCCTCAACGGCCTTGCCGGACGTGGCCAGCACGTTGCGCTGCACCAGCCGGTCCATGCCCGCAATGCCGATAGCCGACAGCAACGCGCCGATCGTCGTCGGGATCAGGCAGACCAGCAGCGCGGTCAGCACGACCACCGACTGCGCGCCGCCGGAGTAGATGGCGAACGGCTGCAGCGCCACGACCGCGAGCAGGAAGATGATCGTCAGCGTGGACAGCAGGATCGTCAGCGCGATCTCGTTCGGCGTCTTCTGCCGTTCCGCGCCTTCGACCAGCGCGATCATCCGGTCGACGAACGTCTCGCCGGGCTTGGTCGTGATCCTGACGACGATCCGGTCCGACAGCACCGTCGTGCCCCCGGTGACCGCACTTCGGTCGCCACCCGACTCGCGGATCACCGGCGCGGACTCACCGGTGATCGCCGACTCGTCCACGGTCGCGATGCCTTCGACGACGTCTCCGTCGCCGGGGATGACCTCGCCCGCCTCGACCACGACCAGGTCACCGATCTTGAGCTCGGTTCCGGCCACGACGTCACCGTTGAGGAGCCGTGCGACGGCGTCCTTCTTGGTCTTCCGGAGCGAGTCCGCCTGCGCCTTGCCACGTCCTTCCGCGACGGCCTCGGCGAGGTTCGCGAACAGCACGGTGAACCAAAGCCACAGCGCCACCGCAACGGTGAACACGCTCGGGTCGGTCACCGCGAACACGGTGACCAGCAGCGAACCCACCCAGACGACGAACATGACAGGGCTGCGCAGCTGGTAGCGCGGATGGAGCTTGCGCAGCGCCTCCGGGACGGCCGCGGCGATGCTCGGCTTGGCCGGTGTCTTCTCCTGTGCCACAGCAGGTTTGAGCAGAGTCGTGGTCACAGCAGTGCCTCCGCGATGGGACCAAGAGCGAGAGCGGGAACGAACGTCAGCGCCGCGACCAGGACGATCGACCCGGTGAGCAGGGTCGCGAAGAGCGGCCCGGTGGTGGGCAGCGTGCCCGCCGTGACCGGCACCTTCTTCTGCGCCGCAAGGGATCCGGCCAGGGCCAGCACCGCGATGATCGGGATGAACCGGCCGAACAGCATGCACAGGCCCAGCGACGACTGGAACCAGTCGTTGGTCACCGTGATGCCGGCAAACGCGGACCCGTTGTTGTTCGACGCCGACGCGTAGGCGTATAGGATCTCCGACAGGCCATGTGAGCCGGGGTTGTTGAGCGCACCTCGCGTGCTCGGCAGGATCGCCGCGATACCCGCGCCGATCAGCAACACCGTCGGCATCGCGAGAATCGACACCGCAGCCGCCGTGACCTCCTTGCGGCCCAGCTTCTTGCCCAGGTACTCCGGCGTGCGGCCGACCATCAAGCCGGCCAGGAACATCGCGATGATCGCCATCACCAGGATGCTGTACAGGCCCGTGCCGACCCCGCCCGGCGTCATCTCGCCGAACAACATGTTCAGCAACGCTCCGCCGCCACCGAGCCCGGTGAAACTGTCGTGCAGCGAGTTGACCGCACCGGTCGACGTGCCGGTGGTCGAGTTCGCGAAGAGCGCGCTGGCGGGGACACCGAACCGGAGTTCCTTGCCCTCCAACGGCCTGATGCCGTTCGCCTCGGCGGCCCAGACGACCGCGAGCATCGCGGACCAGATCAGGCCCATGACACCGAGCAGGACGTAACCCTGCTTCTTGTTCCCCATCAACTGCCCGAAGGTGCGGGTGAGCGCCACCGGGATCACCAGCAGCAGGAAGATCTCGATCAGGTTCGACCACTCGTTGGGGTTCTCGAACGGGTGCGCCGAGTTCGCGTTGAGCACACCGCCGCCGTTGGTGCCGAGCTCCTTGATGGCCTCCTGCGACGCGACCGGCGCGTTGGCGATCGTCTGACCGTCAACGTCCACACCGGACTTGAGGCTCATCGTGACGCCCAGCGCGATCAGCACGATCGCGAACACGAACGCCAGCGGCAGCAGGATCCGGATCGTGCCGCGGACCAGGTCGACCCAGAAGTTGCCGAGCCGGTCGGTCTGACTCCGCACGAAGCCGCGCACCAACGCGATCGCGACGGCCAGACCCACCGCGGCGGACACGAAGTTCTGCACCGTCAGACCGATCATCTGGACCGTGTGGCCCATGACGGCTTCCGGCACGTACGACTGCCAGTTCGTGTTCGTCACGAAGCTGATGGCGGTGTTGAACGCCATGCCTTCCGGCACGTTGCCGCGGCCGAAGTCGAACGGCAAGAATGCCTGGACCCGCTGGATCACGTACAGGAACACAATGCCGACGAAGGAGAACCCGAGCACCCCGTAAGCGTAGGTGCTCCACTTCTGCTCGGCGTTCGGTTCGATGCGACCGATCCGGTAGATCGCCAGCTCCAGCCTGGAGTGCTTCTCTGCCTGGAAAACCCGCGCCATGTAGTCGCCGAGCGGCCGGTAAGCCAGCGCCAAAGCCACGATGAGAACGCCGACCTGCACCAGGCCGGCCACGAGAGGTGACATCAGAACTTCTCCGGCCGGATCAGTGCGATGAACAAGTAGACGATCAACAACAACGCGATCACGCCGCCTACGGCGTTCGCGACCAGACCGGTGCCGCTCACAACTTCTCCAGTCCGCGCACGGTGAGACCCAGCACGAGGAAACTCACGACCAGCAGCAACGCGTAGGCCAGATCGGCCATGGCGCGCTCCCTTCAACGACAACGACGTGGTCTTGACGCGAGCAAGCGTGCATGAGGGAAACCCGCACGTCAGGGCCACCTGACGGCACCTTGACGCCCCCTCGCGGTTCCTTTACGCGTTCTTGATGCCGCTGAGAACTGCGTCTCACCCAGAGGTGCGAGCCGAGGTGACCCGGTGTGATCCGACCGGCCGTCAAGATCTCGTTCGGGACCCTGGCCGCTGTCAGGACGTGTCAGCGCGGTGACTGTCCGGTGTCAGGGCGGCCGGTGATCGTAATCGCCATGACGAGCTCAGCGATTGAAACCAGTGAGACCAACAACAAGGCGCGGCGGATCGGCGTCACGGCGGTGGCCGCGGCGCTGCTGGCCGGAGTGGCCTTTTCGGGGACGGCCGCCGCCGCACCGAGTCGTCCTGACCTGCAGGCGACGGCTCAGGCGATCGTCGACTCCGGTCTTGCCGGCGTCCAGCTGCGGGTGCACGACGAGCGGGGCGACTGGGTCGGCAGCGCCGGGGTGCGCAAGGTGGGCTCGACCGCGAAGCCGCCGACGAACGGCCGGTTCCGGATCGGCAGCAACACCAAGACCTTGGTGGCCACCGTGGTGCTGCAACTGGTCGGCGAGGGCAAGGTGGGCCTGGACGCGCCGGTGGCCGACTACCTGCCCGAGTACAACATCGACCGGCGGATCACGGTGCGGATGCTGTTGCAGCACACCAGCGGGTTGTTCGACTACGTCGGCGCGCAGCTGCCCGACGGCACGATCGTGCCGGGAATCCCGTTGGCGGGCCAGGAGTTCGTGGACAACCGGTTCCACACCTACCGGCCGGAGGAGCTGGCGCGGTTCAGCCTGTCCAAGCCGGCGGTGTTCGAACCGGGCACCGACTGGGGCTACACGAACATCAACTACCTGCTGGCAGGGCTGGTGATCGAGAAGGTCGCCGGCCGGCCGTGGGCCGACGAGCTGCAGCGACGGATCCTGCGCCCGCTCGGGATGCGGGACACCTTCGCACCGGGCACGTCGCCGGAAATCCCCGGGCCGCACGCTCACGGCTACTACCGCTACCAGGACGCCGGACAGTACAAGGTCGTCGACATCACCCGCCAGAACCCCTCCTGGGCGACCAGCGCCGGTGAGCTCATCTCGACGACCAAGGACCTCCACACGTTCTTCTCCGCACTGCACCGCGGCAAGCTCCTGCCTGCCCCGCTGCTGGCCGAGATGCGCAAGCCCCACCCCAAGGGCAGCTACGGCCTCGGCCTGTGGGTGCAGGACGGGGGCCCGGACTGCGGTGTCGTCTACAAGGGCATGGGCGGCTTCCACGGCTACGGCACGATCACGGCCAGCACCCCCGACGGCAGCAGGACTTTCGAGCTGTCGCTGACCTACGGCGACAAGGTGTCCGACACCGAACTGGCGGTGGCCTACGACAAGGCGGACAAGACGCTCGTCAACAAGGTGATCTGCGGCCGGCAGAGCTAGGCGACACACCATCGGCCGAGCGGGTCAACCCGCTCGGCCGTTGAGTGCGTTTCGCAATACGATCTGAACCATCATGGGCGACCGCACCGAAAACCCCGAAGGCCGAGCCTCGATCCACGACCCCCTGCTCACCACTCCGACAGCCAGACTGATGGCACTGGCGATGGGCACCGGCATCCGCGTGTTCGAGGTGCCGGCGGCGCACAGCGCGGGACTCGCGGGTCTGGTCGGCCTCGGTGCCGACGACGACGGCGAGCCGCAGTGCAAGATCGGGCTCACCGACGACCTCGACGACGACCTGCGCGCCGACGTGCTGGCGTTCGGCCTGGCCGTGCTCGTCGGCACGCCGGAGATCCTCGACGAAAGCGAGGACGGCGTCCTCGGGATCAGCAGGGAACGACTTCCCCAGGCGAACAACGGCCCCGGCAACCTGGCCTGGCACATGTTGCAGACCTGCGGACGCGAGTCGCCGTCGACGACCTTCCGACTGATGATCATCCAATCCGACGAGTAGCCACCGGGTTCCGCGCACCGTCGAGGAAGATCGCCAGGGCGACCTCGGTGGCTTCTTCCGGAGTCATCTGGTCGCCGATGGTCAGGAAGAGCGCACGCTCGAGGACCGCGGCGAACATCATGAACATCGTCTCGCCGCGCAGGTCGTCCCGCAGCACCCCGTCGCGGATGCCTCGGTCGACGACCTCGCGGAGCGGCTTGGTGGCGCGGTCGAGGTCGGCCGGGTCGCACAGCTCGGCGCTGGTCTGACTGATCACCGCCGCGTACTTGGCGCCGTTGCGCATGACGACGGCGGTGATCCTGGCGATCGCCCGGTCGGCGGGCAGCTCGTCCAGTCCGGCGGCCTCGAAGGCGTCGACGATCTCAGCGATGCCGACCTCCGCCACGCCCTGCTGCAGCGACTCCCTCGTCGGGAAGTGCCGGTACAACGTGGCACGGCCGACGCCCGCCTCGTCCGCGATTTCCGCGATCGCCGCGTCCGGCCGGCAGCTCAACAGCCGTGCGGCGGCGTCGAGGATCGCCGTGCGCGTCCGCTGCATCCCTGCTTCCGATCTGGCCACCGGGTCAGATTACCGCTCCGTCATGAGACACGCATGTCTCATGACGGAGTACGCTTCTCTCGTGGCGCAAGAGAGGGGAAGCAGATGACGGAAGTGCCATTGGAGATGCGGCGCAACGGGTTCGACCCGGTCGACGAGCTCGCGCGGATACGTGACGACGAAGGGGTCGTGCGGTTCACGACACCGTTCGGCATGCCCGCCTTCCTGATCTGCCGGTACGAGGACGTGCGGGAGGTGTTCGCGGACGGGACGCGGTTCAGCAACGCGATCGCGCCGTTCGGGCAGCCCGGCGAGGACACCAGCGGGCAGTTGCTCTCGCTCGACCCGCCGGACCACACGCGGCTGCGGCGGATGCTCACACCGGAGTTCACCGTGCGCCGCATGCGCCGGCTCGAGCCGCGGATCACCGAGATCGTGGACGCGGCACTGGACGACCTCGAATCGGCCGGACGCCCGGCAGACCTGGTGGAGCACTTCGCGTTGCCGGTGCCCTCACTGGTGATCTGCGAGCTGCTGGGCGTGCCGTACGCCGACCGCGCCGAGTTCCAGGACCGGACCGCACGAATGCTTGACATCTCCCTGCCGGCCGCAGAGCAGGACGCCGTGCGCAGGGAAGACCGCGCGTACATGGCGAGTCTGGTCGCCCGCGCGCAGGCCGACCCCGGCGAGGACATGCTGGGAATGCTGGTGCGCGAGCACGGCGACGACCTGACCACCGACGAACTGATCGGCATCTCCGGCCTGTTGCTGCTGGCCGGGCACGAGACCACCTCCAACATGCTCGGCCTGGGCACGCTCGCACTGCTGCGGCACCCGGACCAACTGGCCCTGATCCGCGAAGATCCCGCTCTGGTCGAGCCCGCGCTCGAGGAACTGCTGCGCTGGCTGTCCATCGTGCACACGCCGATGCCGCGCGTGACCACCACCGAGGTGCGGATCGCCGGGCACACCATCCCGGCCGGCTCGCTCGTGTTCCCGTCCCTGCCCGCCGCCAACCGCGATCCCGCCGTCGTCGAGAACCCCGAGGTCCTCGACGTCACCCGAGGCTCGTCCCGGCACGTCGCGTTCGGCCACGGCGTGCACCACTGCCTCGGCGCACCGCTGGCCAGGATGGAGATGCGGATCGCCTTCCCGGCACTGCTGCGCCGGTTCCCCGGCCTCGCGCTGGCCGACGACAAGGCCGACTTCCGGATCTTCAGCGCCGTCTACGGGCTGCACTCGTTGCACGTGACCTGGTAACTCAAGTCCTAAGAGGACAGTCGCGGAAATTCCACGGCCAAGTGGAAAACGACTTCACACCGATCGGCGGTCTTCGCACGTGTGCGGGCCGTGGTAATACTCCGTACCCGCGTGGCGACATGGGAGTTGGACACGAGAGGCGGTGAGCTCCGGGACGATGCGGCGAGACAGCGGAGGGCCACCGGCGATCAACCCGTTCCTCGTGCCGGGCTGGGAGGAGTCGCCGCTGCGTCCGCTCTGCCCGTGGCGGTACGAGTCGCACGACGAGCTGTACGTCGACGTCAACCACACGCTCGCGGCGTTCCAGGAGTACACGCGCCGGATGGCCGCGGTGGAGAACCTCCGCGAGGACGGCAGGCTCGTGCTCGTCACCGGTGAGTCCGGGTGCGGGAAGACCGCGTTGATCAACCGGTGTGCGCGGTGGACGCGGGACCGGCTCACCGAACGTGGTCTGCGCGGGGTCGTCGTCGATCTCACCAGGGACGGGTCACGGCAGTCGGTCGAGGAGCGGATGGGTCTCGTCGCCGCACGGCTGCTGGACGAGCTGGCGCACAGCGCGCTGCTCGCCCCGGAGGCGCTCGCGAGCCTGGACTCGGTGCGCCCCAGCCGGTTGTACGCAGGCCTCGGCAACGCGCTGCCCGACGACGTGGTGCTGATCGTGCTGCTGCCGCCCGCGGACGAGGTCGTGCAGGAGGTCGTGGCGTACGCCGGGCTGGCGCGGCGCAGGCTGCTGTTCTTCGCGGAGTCCTCCTATCTCGGGCACGCGCAGGTGCTGAAGGTGCGGGACTCCTCGCCGGTACCGCCGATCACGCTGGCCGTGGGGCCGCTCAACCAGGGCGACGTGCGCCGGTTCATCGAGGACCGGCTGACCAGGCACCACGAACGGGGGCACTACCCGCGGATCAGCACCGAGACGATGGACAAGGCCGCCGGGCCGTTGCGGTCGATCGCGATGCTGCAGCGGATTCTCTCGGAGGTGTACGAAGAACGCGGCAAGCAGGACAGCGGTTACACCGATGACGACTGGGTCACCTACGAGGACATCACCCGGCTGTTCTACGAGAAGTTCTTCGACGACCTCAGGATCCGCCGATGACCGTGAACCCGTTCAGCTCCATGGCGGTCACCCACGTGCCCGAGGTCGAGGGGCCGAGCGTCGACACCGACCCGATCCGCGTGGCGAAGGCGCACCTGGACGACTACCTCGCCACTCCCCGCACGGGCAACGTGATCGTGGTCGTCGGCGACTACGGCACCGGCAAGTCCCGTCTGGCCTCCGAACTGCTCCGGCACGTGGACGAGCGGTGCCGGCGCATCTACCTCGAGGCGACGCCGAACGGGCTCGCCGAGCTGTACCGCACGTTCGCCTTCACGCTGCGGCAGGAGGACGTGCTCGAACCGGTCAACGAGGTGTACAGGGAGATCATCGCCGACGAGCTGCACACCACCGGAATACTGTCGCCGCACCAGGTCCAGCTCCTGCGCCTGGGCGCCCTCGACCCGCAGCACGCGGTCCGGAACGTGTCGCTGCCGCTGTCCAGCCTGCTGGGGCGGACGGAGACGCGGCTGGCCGACATCACGCGGCATCCCATGCTCAGCAAGGCGTTGGCGTTGTTGCTGCGGGAGGACGACGGCGAGCAGCGCCTCAAGAACGCGGTGTGGAGCTGGCTGCGCGGCGGGCCACCGGACCAGATCCTGGTGGAACGCACCATCGACCAGCGGCTCGACACCGACGGTGCCGCGCTGGCGGTGCTGAGTGCGTTCGTCCGGCTCTACGCACGCGGTGACCGCCAGTTCCTGATGGTGATCGACGAGCTGCACAAGATCGTGACCGCCGGCCAGGACGACGCGGGCATGACGGCGTTCAAGTCGTTGCTGCAGCAGTTCGACGCCGCCGGCGCGTTCCTCGTGCTGGCCGGGCTGCCGGAGCTCGAGACCGAGCTGCGGGCGGACGTGCGGCAACGGATCACGCACCGGATCAGGATGTCCGGTTTCGGCACGGACCAGGTGTGTGACTACATCGAGCAGACACTCGGCGACGTGCGGGACAACCCGTTCTCGCGGGAGGTCGTCAGCTACCTCGTCGGTCTGGCGGACGGCGTGCCGCGCAAGATCATCCAGCTGTGCAGCGAGCTGTACCGCAGGTGGTCCACCGAGGGCACGCAGATCACCGACGAGCAGGTCAGAGAGGCCGCCAGGAGCGTCGGGCTGTCCAGCGTGGACGACGTGGAGGCGGCGACGGCCCGTGTGCTCGACGCCGAAGGCCTCACCTACCTGCAACGCCACTTCGTCGGGCAGTCCGTGGACACGCGCGTCGACTTCTGGGTGACGTTCCCGGCCGGCTCGGCGAGGTGCGCGGTCGTGCTGACGGACTCGTTGCTGAACTCCCGCGACGCCGAGCGGCTGACCTCGAAGGTGCTGGCGCTGCGCAAGGTCGAGCTCGACTGCCGGGTGCTGCTCGTGGTGAACGGCGCGCTGACCCCGGAGCCGGCCGACCGGCTCGCCGGTGTGCTGAGCCGCCCTCCCCTGGCCTACCAACGGCTCGCGTACGCCGACCACCTGAAGGCGTTGCTGCGCGCCATCCGCGACGAGGTCCGCACGGAGTCCAGGTACGAGCCGATCGAGAAGATCCACCAGGCGCTGGAGCAACTCACCCGGCAGCAGGCCAGCATCCACGGTTTCGTCGAACGGCTCGCGGAACGGCTGGACCAGGTCCGCTCCACTTCCGACGACCGCATGGAGATGATCGCGGGCAGGCTGGAGGACATCGCCGAGGAACTGCGGCTGGTGCGCGACGGAGGGCAGGCCGCGGGCGAGCCGCCCGTCCGCTTGCCGCCGTTGGTCGACCAGGAGTTCACCAGGGCGATCGACCGGCTGACCGAGGTGCTGGACCTCAACGCGGTCCTCGCCGACGAGTTCGCCGGCGGCCGGCCGTCGAAACTGTTGCTGCACCTGCGAAAGGGACTGGAACCCGCCGCCGTCGCGATCCTGCTGCACGAGATCGTGGTGCGGTTCCGCGCCGAGGTCGGTGCCTGGTACCAGGAAGCCTCGGCGATCTCCCCGATTCCGGCCGGCGCCTACGACCGGCTGAACGAGATCTGCCACGCGTTCGACCGGATCACCGAGCAGGTGCCGATCGCCAAGCTGGAGGAGCTGGCCGACGGCAGCAAGCCGGACCTGGTGCGAACCTTCTACAACCTCCCCCTCAACGTCCGCCACGCGTTTCGCTGATCAACCGCGCCCATTCGCCCACGCGGTCCGGTGGCGCCGGACAGGCCTCGCCGAGCGCGAATCCCGGTGGCCACGCCCGCGTCACGGCACCAGGCAGGTCGACCCGCGCGGTGATGTCGTCGAACCGCAGATCGGTGCACCGGACGCCGTCGAACGTCACCTCGCCCGCGAAGCACGCTCCGGTGAACCGCACCTGCTGGGCAAAGCCCACCCCGTCGAACGAGGCCATCCGCAGGAAGACCGCGCGCTGGAACCGGGTGTCGCCGCGGAACACCGCGCCGTCGAACGAGACGTCACCACCGAACTCCGCACCGGCGAACACGGCCTGGCCGGTCACCGCGGCCCGGTCGAACCTGGTGCGACCACGCAGCCGTGCCCCGTCGAACCTCGTGGAGCCGCGGAACTCCACCTGCTGCCAGGAGGATTCTCCGGTCACGGTGAGCTCGTCGCACAACGCCTCGCCCTCGATCGTCGCACCGTCGCACGACAGCTGCGCGAACTCCGCGCGCCGCAACGAGGTCGTGCCGCTCAGCCGACATCCGCCGAACCTGCCGTGCCGGACCTTGCAGCCGCTCAGGTCCAGTTCGGACAGTTGAGCGCCACTCAGGTCGAGATCCGTGTTCTCCCAGAAGGATTCCCCGGCGTCCGGCCGCAGGTGGGCGATGAGGATCGTCTGCGCTCGCGTCCGCACCTGCGCTTCCTGCTGGTCTTCCTCCGGCAACCGCATCTGCAGGTAGGCGCACAGGACGTTCACGATCGTCTGCCGTTGACCGGGAACGTTCTGCGCGAGCCGTTCCAGCGCGAACATGCCGCCCATCCGGACCGGGGCCTTGTCGGAACCCAGCTGTTCCACGGCCTTGCCGTACAGCTCGGTCACGAGTCGTTCCACCGCGTCGGCCCGCGTGTTCGCCGCAGTCTGCTCGTTGAGCGAGTGCGCCTTCTCCGCCTGCTCTTGGTCGTGTACCTTCTGCTGCACCGAGATCTCAGCCGAGCGCTGCCGGCGGGCGGCCAGCCACAGTGCTCCGGCTCCCCCGGCGCCCACGACGATCGCGCCCGCCGTCCTGATCGCGTCGAGCTTGTTGCGCTCCGCGTCGGTACCTCCGCCGTACGCCCAGACCAGCAGCATCGCGAGTCCGACACCGAGCAGCACCAGGGCGAGGCCCGCCAGCGTGATGGCGCGGTGGGACAGCGCCTTGTGCTGCGGCCGCTCAGCCATCACGCAGTACCTGGGCCGCGAGGCGTGCCGTGTAGTCGTCTGCGTGCATCACACCGCTCTGGTCCAGCGTGACGCCGACGAGATAACGCCCGGTGCCCAGGTGGTAGTAGTAGATGGCACCCTGATCGACATCGAGGACAAGCCGGAGCAGCCGGCCACCCGGTATCGGGGACAGCATGCGGTTCAACTTGGTCACCGACTCGGGCAGCTGACGACTCAGCGCGACGTAGAACCTGCGCCGCAGGTCGACGTGGATCTGGGTGAAGAACGACCTCAGCCCCGGCGCGCCGAGCGAGTCCGCCGTCATCGCCACCTCACCGTCCACGCAGTACGCCACGAAGTGGAGGTGCTTGTGCCGCAACGCATCCGCGGCCAGCTCGGCCATCCGCTCCACGCCGGGAGCGTCCGGCTTGCGCACGGTCACCTTCGGGTCGGTCACCTCGCCGATGATCGGCACGAAGTCTTGGACCGTCTCGAACCCCCCTGGGTTCTGCGAGCTCAACCGGGTATGGGCGCGGAGCGTGATCGCGAGCATCGACACGAGCTCGTCCGCCTCCCGCACATGCGGAGTCCACGGCAGGGCTTCGCGGTCCGCCGGTGCGCGGACGACGCCGACGAGCTGGTCACCCGGCTGCGAGGTCACGCAGATCACGGCGCCCTCGGCCGACTGCGCGACCAGCCGGATCAACGAACCGGTGCGCGCGTCGTGCACCGCGCGGTCGAGGCTGGTGAACTGGAACGACAACCGGCGACCGAGCGCGACCACTTCGTCGCGCCGCCACTGGTCGACCTCAGCCGACCGGTCGACCGAGAAGTTGTGCATTCCCAAGCTGTAGTGCGACAGGTGCCCGATCGCGTCGTCGCGGGCGACGGCGTCCCGGCACAGCTCGATCGCGTCGGCGAATGCGGCGCCGACGTGGCTCGCCGTGCTGACGGCGACCGGTTCCTCGCTGCTCACCAGACACCGTCCTCAGGTCTGCGGTACGTCGACGTCGATGGGTGCCCAGTCGCCGTTCCGCAGGTTCGCGCCTGTGACGAGCGTGTACGGATGGTCCCTGCCCAGGTAGTCGTCGCACGCCTCATGAACTTCCGCCACGAGCGTTCTGGCGTGGTCGGGCTCGCCTCTCGCGTGCAGGATCGCGGCGTGGTGGTACTTGGCGACCTGCGTCCACGGGTGCGTCTCGGTGAGGTGAGCGGTGAACTCGTTGCGGGCCAGCTGGATCAGCTCACCGGCCGCGTCGAGCTCGCCCATGTCCAGCCGGATGCGGGCCAGCGCCATCCGGCACACCGCGACGAACGGGTGGTGCTCGTCGAGTCCGACGTCCTGGGTGAAGCCGGTCAGGCAGGCGGTGGTGTGCTCGGCCGCGGCCTCGAGGTCGCCGAGCCTGCGCAGGTCGTGGGCGAGGCTCAGCCGGCACCCCAGCGTCCACGGGTGCTTCTCGCCGAACTGGTCGACGTAGTCGCGCAGGGTCCTCCGGTTGCGGTCGGCCGCGGCGGGCACCCGGTCGCTGTGCCGTTCGGTGATCGCCTGGTTCCACCGGATCCGCAGCCCCAGCGGGTTCGTCTCCGGCCGCAGCGCCTGCACGTGCTCGCGCGCGGTGCGCAGCGACTCGACCGACTCCGTGATCCGGCCGAGCTCGCGCTGATAGGTGCCGATGCTGCACATCGACCACCAGGTCTGCATGTCGTTCTGCCCGAACAGCCGGGCCCGGCGACGGTAGTTGTCGCGCTCCATGTCGAGCGCGGCCCGCGCGTCACCGGACAGGTAGTGGGAGAGCGCGAGGTTGTTCGCGGCGATGCGGGTGTGCGGGTGGTCGTCGCCGAGCGACTGCCGGAACCCCTCCCAGGTCACCTGGTCCTCGATCAGCGCATCCGCGAAGTTGCCGAGACCGCGCAGGTCGGCGGCGAGACCGCGGGCGGTGATCAGCGTCTGGGGGTGGTTGCGCGGCAGCAACCTGCGCTGGTGCCCGAGAACGGCGTTGTCGAGCTCTTTCGCGGAGTGGTTGTCGCCGAGCACCCGGCAGAGGTTCGCCGCCTGTCCGCGCAATCTCAGCAGCAGGCCGTCGTCGTCGCCGAACTCGGCCGACCAGCGCTCGATGAGCCTCTCTGCCAACGCGAGCGCCACTCGCCACCGGCCGCCAGAACCTCCGTCGTGGTAGGCGTGCCGCACCTGGCTGACCAGCCAGCGGCGCACCGGTTCCGCGCTCGACTCCAGCGCACCGGAGAAGCTGACGTGCTTCTGCAGTTCCGCGTAACGCCGCACACCCGACGTGTAGTCGTTGTCCACATCGGACGGTGCGTACGCGGCGAGGGCGGCGAGCAGCTGTTCGCGCCGTACCGCGCGGACGTCCGGTGGCATCAGCTCTCGCAGCACCGACTGCACCACGCGATGCATGCGCACCAACGGCCGGCGGCCCCAGTCCACCTCGAGCAGCCCGGACCGCGCGCCCGCCCACAGCACGAGGTCCAGTTCGTCGGCACCGCCCTGCAGCAGTGCGGCGTCCTCGCCGGCGGCCGCCACCAGCGCGTGCCAGACCGCGCTGGCCCGCAACATCCTGATGTCCGCGCCCTCCGGCGACAGGAAGGCGCACATCTCGGCCAGCAGCACGGTCACCCGGCCGAGCGGGGTGGTCCGCGCGGTCTCCGTCAGCAGGTCGACGACCTGCGCGTCGACCGCGTCGTCGTCCTGTCCGGTCAGCCTGCCGAGCAGCTCGGCCACGACCATCGACAGCTCCGCCGAAGTGCCGGCGACCTGTGTCATCTGGCTGAGCCACGCCGCGACCAGCTCGACGGCGAGCGGCTGGTGGCGCACCGCGTCGGCCACCGCCGCAGCGTCCACACCGGACAGGCCGGGAGCGTGTCTGGCCAGCAGCAACGTGCTCTCCGCCGCCGAGAGCTCGGTCAGCGGCAGCTCCTCACCGGTCAGCGGGTGCGGCCGCGTGGTGGTGACGAGGACGTGCCCCACACCGATTGCGGGTGCCAGGTCGTCGACGATCTCGGGATCGTCGGCGTTGTCGTAGACGATCAGCCAGCGGTTGGCCGGGTCGGCCGCGAGAGCGCTCAGGACGTCGCCGCCGCGCATGCCGACGACCTCTCGCACACGTGCGCTCAACTCACCCATGGCGTCCGACAGGGCCTGCCGGTCGTGGGCGGCCACCCAGTGGACGAGGTCGTAGTCGTGCGCGAACCGGTGCGCGTACTCGCGGGCGAACTCGCTCTTGCCGATGCCGGGTGGCCCCGTCACCTGCACCTGGGCGCTGCGGCCCGGCGCCAGCCGGTCGCGGAGGTGCTCCAGCTCGCGCTCGCGTCCGACGAAGTCCTGGTTGCGAGGCGGCAGCACGCGCACGCGCGGGCTGCTGCCGGGAAAGCGACTGCCCTGCGAAGCTGTCGGATCGATCGACTCGACGAGACCGAAGTGCGCGAAGAGCCGCTGTCGTGCGCGCTCCTCCGTCGTGTCCGCCAGCGACACGGTGGTGGCGGACAGCTCCGGGTCGTCCTGGGCACTCGCGACGAGCAGCCTGATGACCTCGACCTCGGCGCCGCGCGCGGTGACCTGCCCGACGAGCCGGTCCAACGCCGACCTCAGGTCCTGCCCCAGACCGTCTTCCGTTTCCACGAACGCGATCTGCACGGTCCCGGCGCCGGAACCGACGTCCGCTCCTTCCCCCAGCACGGGCATGCCGGCGGCCGTGACCTGGTCGCGGATCCAGTCCGCCCAGGGTCGTCCCCTCGTGTCGTGCAGGAGCACCAGCGGCGGTAGGTCGATACCTGCTTCCAGGCCGTACAGGCGGCGATAGCGAGAAGTGATGAGCTGCGACACCGCCGGAGTGACCTCGACCGCGCCGTCCGTCACCGCCGCCGCGAGTTCCCCATAGGCGGTCAGCAATCGCGACCCAGGTCCCGGTTGTTCCACGAGCACCGCGAGCAACGGGTCGAACGCGTCGTACGGCCGGTACGGGATCTCAACCGCGCCGCGTGCCACCAGCCTGCGCCGCTGGTTCTCCAGCAACACCGCGAACGCCGCGCGGATCGCGCCCAGTGCCCGTTCGGCCCTGGACAGGTACTGCTCGTCGAACATCGTGGCCACGGGGATGAAGTCGATCTGCCGCCGCGCCCGCCGGCTCACCGCGATGCCCAGGTCGGCCGCTTTCCGGATCGCTCCCTCGCGCGGGGTGAAGCACAACGCCACGGCGTCGCACAGCTCCGCCACCACTTCGGGCACCACCGCACGGCGCACGGCGGTGGAGGCGTCCACAAAGATCTCGTCGTAGTCGGTGCCCAGCAACAGGTCCCGCAGCTCAGCCGGTGAGCTGCCGTCCGGCGGAGACGTCGTCGTGCCGACCGTCAGCACGTCGATGACACCGGTGGAGTCGGGCAGTGCGAACCGTGCGACGTCCGGATCCGGTACCTGGCCGAGGTTCGCCGCCACCGCGGCCGCGAGACTCGCGCCGAGCACGTCGTCCAGCGCCAGGTGGTCCACCAGGAAGGGCGCCAGGTACTCGGACGTGCGCGGAGGTTCCGTCACCCAGTCCACGACCAGCACCCGCCTGCCAGAGCCGGCGAGCACCACGGCGAGGTTCGCCAGCGTGCTCGTCTGCCCGGCACCGGCGCCAGGAGAGAGAAAGGCGACGACAGAGCGCATCACGTCTCCCCCGCGAGTGCCTGTGGTGGCAGGAAGGGGTGCTCACGCTACTTGGTGATCCAGCGGGGTGGATCTGCTGAACAGGTGAAAGCAACGGCTACAAACGGTTCTGGAACGACGCGTACTGCCCCGGCGTCGACGGGTCCTCGGCGAGCGCGCGCCGCAGCGAGTTCCTGAGCACCGACTCCGGCAGCGCGTCGACCTGCTCCGGGGTGAGCCCCGAGACGTCGATGAGCTCGGACGTGAGTTCAGGATCATCAGCCACGTCGTGCTCCTCGCCCGGCCGGTCGGTTCAGCGGTGCCGCGCAATCATAGTCAGGGCATGCAGGTGGATGACTCGGAATCCCTCTACCGGTGGACATACCGGTGCGCGGCGAACGTGTCACCATCCCCGGAGCCGACCGGACTGGAGCACTGATGGAACACCCGCTGCGCCAGTTCGTGGTGAAGATCCACAGCAGGTGCAACCTCGCCTGCGACTACTGCTACGTCTACGAGATGGCCGACCAGCGGTGGCGCTCCAGGCCGGTCCGGATGTCCGCGGAGGTGTTCGAGCAGACCGCGTTCCGCATCGGAGAACACGTTCGCACACACGCATTGCCGAGCGTGGACGTCGTGCTGCACGGCGGCGAACCACTCCTCGCCGGCATCTCGGCGGTCCGCGACTTCGTGACGTCCGTACGCGTCGCGACGGGCGATGTCGCCCAGTTCTCCCTGCAGACCAACGGCCTGCTGTTGTCGACAGAGGTGCTGGAGGTGCTGGCGGAGCTGGGAGTGCGGGTGGGAGTCAGCATCGACGGCACGGAGGCTGATCACGACCGGCACCGCGTGCACCGGTCCGGCGCCGGCAGTCACGCGGCGGTGGCTCGCGCACTGGAAACCTTGGCGCAGAGCCGGTTCCGGTCGATCTACGGCGGGCTGCTGTGCACGATCGACCTCGCCAGCGACCCGGTCGCGACCTACGAGGCGTTGATCGCCTTCACCCCGCCGGTCGTCGACTTCTTGCTGCCGCACGGGAACTGGACCTCACCGCCACCGGGTGTCGGTGCCTATGCCGACTGGTTGATCGCGGTGTTCGACCGCTGGTACCGCGCGCCCGTGCCGGAGACGTCGGTGCGGATGTTCAGCGAGATCGTGAACGTGCTGCTGGGCGGCAGGTCCGCAGTGGAGGGCATCGGTTCGAGCCCGACGTTGATGGTGGTCGTGGAGACGGACGGCGCCATCGAGGGCCCTGACCAGCTCGCGTCCACGTTCCACGGCGCGGCGGTGACGGGTCTGCACGTGTCGGACGCGTCGTTCGACGACGCGGCAAAGCTGCTCGTGCCGGACGTGCTCCCGTTGCCCTGCCACGACTGCGAAGTACGCGCCGTGTGCGGCGGCGGGCTGCCGGCGCACCGCTACCGCGCCGACGCCGGGTTCGGGCACCGCACCGTCTACTGCGCCGACATGTTCCGGCTGATCCAGCACGTCCGGCAGCGGCTGCACACCGACATCGCCGCCCTCACCAGGAAGCCCTGATGACACATCGCATCTCCAGGTCGCTCTTCCTCGAACTGGCGAGGGGAGGCGGTGGCCCCGAGGCGATCAGGCTGCTGAGGTCGGCCCGCCGCAGCCGAACCCTGATGATGATCTCGCTGATCGCCCGGCACGCGGCGCCGGACGTCCGCGCGGCCTACGAAGCCTGGAAAGCAGTGTCCGCGACCGACGCGGCGGACCTCGTCCTGGCACACCCGCTGACGGGGGCCGCCGTCAGCAGAGCGAGCCGAGCACCGGAGACCGCGCCACCTTCGCTCTTCGCCGGAATGGCGGTGGCGACCGCCATCCGTGCAGGTGCCGACGTGCGGGTCGATGCGCCGTGCGCCGAACTGTTCCTGCCCACCGTGGGCCGGGCGCGCGGCGGCACGACCTATTCCGTCTCAGGAGGACTGTTGCAGGTGGACGGTCTTCCGCACCTCCCGTTCCCGCCGGTCCGGTTGACCATGGGAAACCTGGAGGTCGAGCTGGACTCCGACGTGGACGTGCCGCGCTGGCAGGAGGTGCTGGCCGCGGGCTGGGACGAGCTGAGCCGCCACCACCTCGAGGTCGCACAGGAGTGCGCGGCCGCCATCACCACGCTGTCGGTCATTCCCTCGCCCGTCCACGACATGGCCAGCGCGACCGCCGCAGACGCCTTCGGCTGCGTCTACCTCTCGTTGCCACCAGATCCGCGAACGGCGGCATTGGCGCTGACCCACGAACTGCAGCACGGCAAACTCTCGGTGCTGATGGACCTGTTCCCGCTCACTTCCGCGGACTCGGGCGAGCTGTACTACGCCCCCTGGCGGCCAGACCCCCGCCCGCTGGCCGGCCTGCTCCACGGCATCTACGCCCACCTGGGCGTGGCCGCCTTCTGGCGCCGGTACCACGACCACCAGGCCGAGCAGGAACACGCCCGCTGGCGCACCGCCACCCGGCAGGCCGCGGCCACCGCGCTGAGCTGCGGCAAGCTCACCGAACTCGGCACGGTCCTCGTCACCGAGATCGCCGAGGTCCTGGACGGCTGGACCGACACCGTGTCTCCCACCGCCCAGGCGGCTGCCGAGGCCGCGCTGATCCACCACCGCACTCGATGGGAGACCATCAACTAGTTGCAGTACAACGGGTTCGGACAGTCAACGTACCGGTTCGCGGCACCCTCCGCGCGGGTCCAGCGCAGCAGCAGGTTCGCCTTCGCGGGCACGCACGGGCTCTCCAGCAACGACTTCAGCAGTGGGAACGACCCGTACGAGCGGAACACGTCCCGGGCTTCCGGCCACAGGTCCAGCCCGGGGTGCCGGTCCAGCACCGCGCCCGCGATCTCCATCAGGTGGTTCACGACGAGGCAGTACTGGAGCCGCTCCCAGCCCTTCGCCTCCGAGACACCGCGTGACCCACCTGAGCCGTCCACTTCGGACAGCAGCGCCGCATGCCGTGGCAGCAACCGCATCCCCTCGTGGTCGCGGTAGAACGCCTGCACCGGCATGCCCTCGGAGTCCACGCCCACCAGGACGTTCTGCAGGTGGCACTCCATGACCACGCCGTGCGCGAAGAACGCGTGCAGCACCGGAGGAACGACAACGGAGACGTACTGCCGGAACCACCGCAGCGCGCGGTCCCGGTCCAGGCCGTCCAGCGGGTTGCCCGCGAAGCCCTCGCTGATCCCGGCCGCCAGCAACGGGGTGACGCCGGGCAACGTGTGCCGCCGCACGCCGTCGCGCACCACGACCGCAAGGCCCTCAACGGATTCCGGCGACGTCCGGTAGCCGCGGTCGATCAGGAACGCCGTGCCGGGATAGGTCGAGGCGATGTCCTCGAACACCGGTCTCAGCACGCGGGCCAGCGGCGGGACCCAGCGCAGGTCGTGCGCCCACAGCCGGCGCACGTCGTTGGTGATCTGCACGTCGAGGCTGAACTTGTAGAACAGGTCGGCGGCCGGGTCGTAGACCGTGCGCACCGACGACGTCGGCCAAACGAGGTGATCAGCCAGAGTTCCCGTGCGCCCCAGCAACGAGAGTTGCCACGGATGGGCCGGCAGGACGCCGGTGGGCAGCGGGACCTCACCGTCGTCGACGAACGAACCTTCCAGGTGCACCAACGAAAAGCTCGCGTGCACCTCGGGCGCGTAGGGCAGCCAGGCCGCCGCGGGCAGGCCGCCACGACCCTTGGGCGCGGGGTGGTAGCGGTGGCCGGCGATCAGCGCCTGCTCGGACCGCTGGTAGAGGTCGGCGGGCGGGTCGGGGCGGGCAGCCAGCACCGCCGCGATGGCCGACCGCGAACCCGCGATCTCGTCGAGGAAACCGATCGGCGGATCGCCGAGCTCCTTCGTGATGAGCACGGCGAGTTCGTGCCACGAAAGGGGGTGCCACGAACCGGTGAAAACCTCGGGGTCGGACAACCAACGTCCCTGGCGTGCGCGCAGCAGAACGTCGGTGCGCGGCAGGCGAATCGTGCCGTCCGGGCCCAGCCGGCCGACCTCGCGCCGCAGGCAGTTGAGCAGGGCGGTCGACGTGATGCCGTCAGCGGTCGCTTCCACCGGTGCCCGCTTCCCTCTGGCGATGTGTCAAGATCTGATCATTCTGACGCAGACGCCGGTCGAGGCCGAATTCGCCGCAGCACTGGACGGTGAACGGGCCGAGCGGTTCCTCGCGGCCTTGCCCGCAGCCCGCGCGGCCGTTCTCGCACGTCTGCACCGCGCCCTCGCCATCGAACCGTTGCCGCAGGTCAGCGTCGACCAGGCCGAGTACCTCCACCCCGTCGCCCTCCTCACCGCACTGCGCTGGCCGGGCTCCGCGAACCTGGCCGCCGAGGTCGCCCACAGCGTGGCCGGACTCGCGCTCTCCCGCACGACGAGCCCGCTGACCACCCCGTTCCTCGACCGGTCGCTGGAGGAGCACGAGCAGAGCGTGGTCGACGGCCATCCGCTGCACCCGTGCTGCCGCAACCGCACCGGTTTCACCGCTCTCGACCACCTCGCGTACGGCCCCGAACACCGGCCGGTGGTCGCGCTGCGCCTGCACCCCGCCGCGGACCACGTGGTGTTCGGCGACTGGCCGGACGAGCTGCGCGACGGCCGTCACGTGATCCTCCCGGTGCACCCGTGGCAGGCCGACCGCCTGAACGTCTCCAGCGTCGGCACCCTGGACGCCGAACCGCTGATGGCCCTGCGCACCCTCTCGACCGGCGACTGGCACGTCAAAACCACGCTGAGCGCCCAGATCACGTCAGCCGTGCGGGACATCTCCGGCAACTCGATCACGACGGCCACCGCGGTGTCCGACTTCCTCAGCGGTGTGGTCGAAGGCATCGAGCTGCAGCACAACAGGGCCTCCGCCGCGATGCGCACGAACGGCGAACCGAACCGCGCGCTGGGCGTGATCCTGCGCGACAAACCAATGCCACGCGACGGCGAAACCCTTCTGCCGCTGGCCGCCCTGACCGCGCGCCCCGTCGACGGCGGGCCACCCCCGATCCGCGCGCTCGGCGACCCGGTCGAGTGGCTCGCGGAGTTCGCCGAGTTGGCCGTGCCACCGCTGATGACGCTGCTCGCCCGCGGCGTGGCGTTGGAGGCGCACGAACAGAACCTGCTGGTGGGCCTGGTGAACGGACGGCCGCGCCGGTTGCTCTACCGCGACCTGGCGGACATCCGCGTCAGCCCGCGCCCCGACCTGCCGGACCGCCTGCACGCGGACGCGGAGGGCTTGCGCACCAAGACGTTCGCGACGTTCTTCGCAACGGCGATGACCGGGCTCGTAGCCGCACTCGATGCGCCTGCGGACGAACTCTGGCAAACGGTGGCGAAGTCGGTACCGGACACGCCCGACCGCCACGCGCTGCTGCACGACCCGTTGCCGGCCAAACCGCTGACGCTGATGCGGCTCGTTCCGCAGACCACGCAGTGGGCGCACCTGCCCAACCCGTTCAGCGGGTGAGCTCGGCGACGACCTCGTCCGGTCCGGGCATCGCCGCGATGTCTTCGGCCATCCGCCGTGCGGCATCGCGAATCGCCTCGTCGGACAGCAACGCACGAGCGTGCTCTGCCGGCCCGGTACGCGATCTACGGCCTCAACCTGGTCCTGCTGCACGTCGTGCTCGCGAGGGTCTGCGGATCTCGGGACATCGGCGTGGAGGACTGGCCGAAACTGACCACCTTCTGGAAGTCGCAGCTGTCGGGCGCGGAGTGGAACACCCTCATCGAGTCGCTCTACGTACGACGGGACGACCCGCCGTACGTGACCCTCGCGATCGGCATCCCGCTACCGTCCACTGTGGAGCTGGACGGGGTGGCCGAACGCATCTCGTTGACTCAGGCGGCATTGGACGTCCGGTTCACCGGTGATCCCGCCGGCAACCAGTTCAGGCACGCCTTCGAAGCACTGCCGAGAGACCGCTACGACGTCGACTACGCCAGGGCCTTGATCCAGCTCAACGCGTCCCCGGTGCACCCCGACGACCGAGCACGGCACTACGTGCGCTGGGCCGACGACTACCCGGATGTGGTGCTGGACTGCCTGCGCCGTGACGTCCTCGTCAGTGCGGAGACCTTGCGACAGCTTTCCAAGACCGTGCTCGGGACGAGCAGCGCGTTCGTCATGCAGTTGTGTGATCGAATCGGCCGCGGCGGTCCTGATGAAGAACTGCTCGGCGTGTTCAAGGACGTGCAGTTCTCCACTGCCACCAGTGACTACGAGGTGCCGATGCTCGACGCGTTGCTGCGGCTGCACGAGGGCGGCTACCGCGACTGCGAGGTGAACCTGCGAGTCCTGTTCGCATCGGTTGACTTCGGGCGGGTCAAGGCGCACCGGCCGGACCTGGTCTACCGGGCCGGCACGGTGGCCAACGAACTGGGGCTGCTGGACTGAGACACGGCGAAATGACCGGGCCGTCCTGCCAGGCCCGGTCTCCGCTCTGTGAGGCTGTCAGGCCCGCCAGCGCCGGGACGCGTGGACCACGTCGCCGACCGCACGAGCAAGGCTTCCGTCGGCGTCCACGTGGCGCTCGTACTCGGCCGGAAGCGGCTTGGCCGCCTCGGGCGGTGCCTCGTACGGGTCGCTGTCTTCCCAACGCAGCCTGCGCGCCGTCTTCACGAACGCGACCGCCGCGGCCAGCAGCAGCATCCCGACCGCGGCCGGCCACCAGACCGATTCCGCGATCGCGATGGCGAACTGGACCTGGGCCACCACGACGAACACGACAGTGAGCCCGACCACCGACCACGGGGCCGATCTACCGTCGCGTCTGCGCTTGGCGGCACCGGTTGCCCCCATTGGCGTCACCTCCACCGATGTTGCCGTGGACATCGGCGATTGATCGCACGGAGTTACAACGGTAAGCGTACTCCTGGTCGTTTGGTTGCGGTCCGTCATCTTCGGCACCTTCACCCACCAGGTACGAACGGTCGTACACCCCCCGTGCGGGATTCACCCCGTGGTGTGATCATCAACTTGTGTCCGCACAGCACGCGGGAGACCCCGCCACCTTCGCCGCCGACGTTCTGGACGAGGGTCCGGCCGAGCTCGAGTACGAGCCCGGCGTGGCCGGTCGCAGGCCCACCAAGACCTCCGCCGGCGGCGCGCTGATCCGTGATTCCACAGGACGTGTGCTCTTCGTGGTGCCGACGTACAAGGCGGTGCTGGACATCCCCGGCGGCATCACCGAGGACGACGAGTCCCCGAAAGCCGCGACCGCGCGCGAACTCCGCGAAGAACTCGGGCTCGACGTCTCAATTGGCCGGCTGCTCGTCGTCGACTGGACGCCTCGCAACGGTGTGTGGCGCGACTGTCACCAGTTCGTGTTCGACGGTGGAATTGTGGACGGTGCCGTGGCGCATGATCCCGAACTGAAAGGCGTGCTGTACCTGACGCTCGACGAAGCGAAGCCCAGGATCTACCCGTCGTTGCACCGCAGGCTCACGCTCGCGCTGAACGCCCTTGAGAGCGATTCCACGCGGTACGCCGAGTTCGGCCGCGAGATCTGACACCTAAGCTGCCACCCATGGACCTGAGCGCATTTCCCCGCGTCGCACTGGGCAGCTGGCCGACCCCGCTGGACGACGCCCCGCGACTCGCGGACGCGCTCGGCAGCCCGCCGGTCCTGATCAAGCGCGACGACGTCAACGGCCTCGGCGCGGGCGGCAACAAGCTGCGCAAGCTGGAGTTCCTGCTGGGGCAGGCGATCGAGGACGGCGCGGACACGATCATCACGTTCGGCGCGCTGCAGACCAACCACGGCCGGCAGACCGCCGCCGCGTGCGCGAAGCTCGGGCTCAGGTGCGAGCTCGTGCTCACTGCCAAGGTGCCGATGACGGGTGACGCGTACGAGAAGTCCGGCAACGTCGTGCTGGACCACATGTTCGGTGCCAACGTGCACATTTGCGCGGACGCGGACGAGACCGTGCAGGCTTATGAACGCGTGAACCACGACAAGGCCGTCACGCTGCCGGTCGGCGGTTCGAACGGACTGGGCGCGCTCGGCTACGTCGCGGCGGCGTTCGAGCTCATCGGCCAGCTCAACGAACGCGGCATCGACAACGCCACCATCGTCGTGCCGCAGGGCAGCGGCGCCACGGCGGCGGGAATCGCGCTCGGCACCGAACTGCTCGGCTGGCCGGGCACCGTCCACGCCGCGAGCGTCTCGCACGCCGAACAAGACGCCGAGCAGGAACTCCGGAACCTCGCGAACGACGCCGCCGAACTCCTGCACAGCCCGAAACCGGAGCTCGCGCACGTCACCTGCACCGACGACACCATCGGTCCTGGTTACGGCGTGCCGACCCAGGACATGTGGAACGCGCTGAAGCTGTTCGCGGAAACCGAGGGCGTCATCCTCGACCCGGTCTACACGGGCAAGGCGGCGGCAAAGTTCCAACACCTGGCTCCGACCAGCGAAGTTCCGCTCGTGTTCCTCCACACGGGTGGTCTTCCTGGCTTTTACGGCTATGCGCCGGAAGCCGTCGCCCAGTTCTGATAACGCACCACACCACAAAGGCGCCTGACAGAACTTCGGTCAGCTATTGGCCAGGTTTTGTCCATGATTTTCACCCATTAGTTTCGGCATAATCGCGCTCATATGAGGGGACCGGTCCCGCCATTAGTGCGGTACCAATCCTTGGTACATTCCACGAGCGTCAGTGGGTGAATTGACTCATGCGTCTCTCCGTGCTCGCCTCGACAGCGGCCGCCCTGCTGCTGACCTCGCCAGGCACGGCCCTGCAGCAACCCGAGCCCGCCATCTCCCCCGCGAACATCGTGGTGCTGGTCGACGAGTCCAGCAGCATCGGCGCCCAGGACATGGACCGGGAACGGGAAGCCGCCGCGCTCATCGCGCTCGGCGAGTTCGCGCCGTCCAGCACCATCGCCGTGGTCGGGTTCGGCAGCGACAACGGCGGCCAGTCGCCGGTCGACGTCGTGTGCCCGCCGAGCACCGTCGCGACCGCGCAGGACCGGCAGCGCCTCAGCGACTGCACGCGCAACCTGAAGAGCAGGACGCCAGGAGTGGGCGACGGCACCGACCACGCGGCCGCGTTGCAGCAGGCGCTGAGCTATCTGAAGGGCGACAAGAACGGCCCGAAGCTGATCTTCCTGCTCACCGACGGGAAGCTCGACGTCACCGACAGCCCGCGGTACGGCCCGGACAACATCGGCGACCAGCGCAACCGCACCGCGCACGAGCTGATCGGCACGCTGCTGCAGGAGGTGAACCGGGAGAAGATCCAGGTCTGGCCGCTCGGGTTCGGCGGCGTCGACCAGGCCCAGCTCGCCAGGTTCGCGCAGGGTTCGTTCCAGGGCCAGTGCGGAGCGAAGGCACCGACTCCGGCCGCCACCGTCGTCAGCAGCAGCGCGGACGTCGCCCAGGCGCTCATCAAGGCCTTCCAGGCGGGCAGGTGCGTGGGCGCGAGCGACATCCAGCGCACGCCGGTCAGCAGCGGCGGCACCGCGGAGGCCAAGGTCAGGATCCCGCTGATCGCCACCGATGGCTCGATCCTGGTCACCAAGCACGACTCGCGCATCACGGTGTCCTATGTGGACCCGGACGGCAAGACCGTGCCGAAGTCGGGCACCCAGGGCGGTTCCACGTTCCAGGTCAGCGGCGAGAACGGCACGGTCGAGGGGCTCCGGATCGTGAACCCGTTGCCGGGCATGTGGACCGTGAAGATCACGTCCGCACCGGGCGTGCCCGCGCTCGACGTCAGCACCGTCGTGATGTACCAGGGCGCGATCCGGTCGAGCATGACCGTGAACCCGCCGGCGCCGCAGGCGGGCCAGGAGGTCACGGTCGCGCTGAGCCTGCAGACCAGGAGCCGGTCGATCACCGACCCGGCCGAGCTCGAGGACGTCTCCTTCACCGCCGACCTCGCCGGAACCGGCTTCACCACCCCGATTCCGCTCAACGACGAAGCGCAGAACGGTGACACCAGAGGCCAGGACGGCATCTACTCCGGCAAGATCGTCATCCCGGGCGAGGCGAAGGGCACCGTCAAGTTCAGCGGCACGATCGCGGGCATCGGCATCAGCAGCGACACCAGGACGGTCGACGCCGCACTCGTGACCGGTCCCCGCCCGATCGCCGCGGTCGCCTCGTTCGACAACACCGACTGGAACGTCGCACCAGGCGACACGGTCGGCGGCAAGGTCACCGTCACCAACAACTCCGGCCGGGCCCGCAAGGCGCGGATCATCGTCGCCGACACCGCGCCCGGCACGGTGGCGAGCATCCCCGGCGAGCAGACCGTGCTCGACGTGCCGCCGTCGGGCACCAGCACGTTCGACTTCGACCTGGCCTTCGGCGACGACACCGTCAAGGGCGCCAACGCGTTGACGCTCAAGGTCGTCGACGACGAGCAGCCGGACGACGTGATCTACGAGTGGCGGATCACCGCGAACGTCGCGGAACCACCACCGCTCACCGAGATCGCGATCGCCCTCACCGTCGCGGCCGTCCTCACCGCCGCGCTGGTCCTGTTCATCCACCGGCGCCGGCAACGCGACGTCCGCGGGCTCGTGGTCTACCTGTACGACGGTTACCAGCCGCTCGGCGATCTGGCCGCACCAGAACAGCCGGCACCGGTCTTCCGCTTCTACCTCGACGAGGTCCACACCGGACTTGCCCAGCTCGCGCACTCGGCGGGTGGCGAGGACAGCTACGAGCTGACCCGAGTCGGCGGACAGCTGCGGTTGCGCACTCCGTACGGCGACACACAAGCGCTTCACCTCGGCGAGCGCATGACCATCAGCGCGAACCTCTCCATCGAGGTGCAGGACGAGCGCGCCTCCCACGACCAGAACCAGGACCAGTTCTCGGCAGCGGAGCCGGAAGAACGACCGTCCACCCTGCTCTAGCTCCAAGCTCCACCGGAAGGGTCACCAGATGCAGATCTACCAGCCCATGCTGTACGTCGGACTGGGTGGCACCGGCTGTCGCGTCGGGGCCGAGCTGGAGCGCAGGCTGCGGGAGGAGCTGTGCGGACCGGACGGCACCGAGCTCCAGCACCGCATGCAGGGCAAGAACTTCCTGCCCTACCAGCTGCCGTCGTGTCTCCAGTTCGTCTACGCGGACCTCAGCGAGGACGAGTTCGGCGCGCTGGAACGCCGGGTCGTGCCGGACCCGGAGTACCTGCCGGCCGCGGAACGGACGATGCACCTCGTCCGCGAACTGGTGCCGCACCACGACACCTATCCCGAGGTCGCGCGCAGCCTGCGCCTGGCCGCCTCGCAGTACGTCGACCCGTGGCTGCCACCGCCCACCGGCGAACCGCGGATCGGCCCGCTCGCCCGCGGCGCGGGTCAGCTGCCGACCGTGGGCCGTGCGGCGTTGTTCGAGACGTTCCGCGGTGGCACGTCAGCCGCCCAAGCCCCGCTGCGCAAGGCGATCGGCGCGATCAACAACTCGCTCGGCGAGCTGGCGCTGCTCGGCGGCGGCCACCGGGCGTTGTCGTGCGACGTCTTCGTGGCGTTCAGCGTCGCGGGCGGCACGGGAAGTGGCATCTTCTTCGACTTCCTGCACCTGATCGGCGACGTCTTCGCGCACCAGGACTACCGCGCGAGGATCTTCCCGCTCGTGCTGATGCCGTCCGCGTTCGACGAGGGACTGGGCGGGGGCCGGGCGGCGAGGCTGAACGCGGGCCGGTCGTTGCTCGACCTGTTCCGGTTGGTGGACGACCAGAACGCCCAGGTCGCCGGCACGGAACTGGACAGCTCCGGCATCAGCGGCTCGCTGTCCGTGCGCTACCCGGACCGCGAGGAGATCCGGCTGCGCGCCTCGACCGTGCAGACCGCGTTCCTCTTCGGCAAGGGCGCGGGCGTGCAACGCGAAGACCTGCACCGGTCGATCGTGTCGCTGGTGCTGTCGTTGATCGGCACGGATCTCGGCACCGACGGCGACGGCGGCACCCATGCGATCGCGCAGACCTACATGAGCTTCGCCGACTCGTTCATCAACAGCGCGGTCGAGCGCGAGGTGCCCGCGCCGACCGGCATCGGCAACCGCGGTGTGTCGACCAGCTCGGTCGCGTCGATGACGGTTCCGGTGGACGACATCGCGGAGATCATCAGCTCCCGCCTGCTCGCCGCCGCGGTCACCGAGCTGGACCGGCCGGCCACCGGGCAGGCGGAGAACAACTCGCCGTTCATCGAGCGGTTCTTCACCGAGTCCAATGTGGACCCTTTGCGGCTGCGCGCACCCGTGCCGATCAAGGAGGTGGCCGCGGTCAGCGGTGCCGAGGCGATCTCCAGGGCGCTCGCGACCCGTGCCCGCACGATGGAGTCCGGCCTGCGCACGCTGGACCAGCAGCTGGCCCGGCAGATCCCGGACATGGTGCAGACGTTCGACGCCGGTCGCGCGGTCAAGTCGTTGCTGGGCGAGATCGACCTGTTCCGGCTCCGGCGCGTGCTCAACGGCCACGACGGGCTCACCGACGAGCCGAGCGCGCTCGGGTTCGCCAAGATCCTCGAACTGCGCCGCGGCGAACCGGCGGCCCCGCCCGGCCTGACGCTGAACCCGCCGACCTCCGCCGGTATCAAGGGCAAGTTCCTGCGCAAGCTGCAGTTCTCCGACCCGGCCGTGCAGGCGGCGATCAAGCGGCAGAACGAGTGGTACGAGTGGCGGGCCAAGCGGGTCTGGCACGCCGCCTGGAACGACCAGGCGGTGCGCTGGGACCTCAAGCTCAAAGCCGTGCAGCAGCAGGTGCTTTCGCTCGTCACGGCGTTCGAGGAGCACGCACGGCAGAGCGAGCGCCGGTTCAGCGCGCGGGCCCGTGAGCTGTACCAGCAGCGCGTCGGCGTGACGTACCTGTTGCCGCGGCAGGGCGACCTCGAACCGTTCTACGACGCGGTGGTGCGCCGGTTCGTGGACTATTACGTGCACCAGGGCGGCACGCTGCACCCGACCGCGACGGCGGGCGACCTCGTCACCGAGATCCTCGGCGAGGAGGGCTGGCAGCACGCCTACGACATGGTGCTGGACGGCCGCGGCCCGGCGATGGCGGTGGCGCACGTCAAGGACCAGGTGAAGCAGGCCGTGAAGCGGCTCTTCTCCTTCCGCGACGGGCAGCACCGGCCGTTGCTGCCGGCGTTGCAGGAGCTGCTGGCGGCCGCGGCGGGCAAGCCGGGCGCGCGCGTCGGCGACGACGAGCTGGCGCAGTTCCGGGAGAAGCTCGCCGGGCTGGTGCCCGGCGGGTTCGCGCCGAGCGGCACCGGCAAGCTGCGGATCCTGTTCAGCTATCCGGCCGCGGCCAAGGACCTCGAGCTGGAGAAGTTCCTGCGAGGCGAGGTCTCGCTGCCGCGCCAGGACGCGGTGGTCGAGTTCCGCCCGATCGCCGCCGAGTCGATCACGGTGGTGCTGTTCCGCAGCTCGATGGGCCTGACCGAGGTGCCGGAGGTCCGCGAGGTGCTCAAGCACTGGTCGGACGCGCTCAAGAACGAGGAGCAGCAGGACTTCCTGAAGTGGCGGCAGCGGCTGGGCTACGACTTCGGTTACCTGGCCACGATTCCCGAGCACCGCGAACGGATCCTGCACCACCTGCTGTGCGCGGCGTGGAACGACCAGATCACCGTGACGGGCGCGGAGGACTCGCCGTCCGCGATCACCGTGAAGCTCGGCGACGGCGCGCAGGCCAGCATGCGGCTGCCGCTCGAACCGTTCGGCCGCATGTCGAGCTGGGCCAGCCTGCTGTCCGCGTACGAGGCGTGGGTGCTCACCGACGACGAGCAGATCCGCCGCGACTTCTGCGCCAAGCTGATCTCCACGACTCCGCGCGGGGTCGACCGGCGGCCGGACAAGCCGGCGCAGCTCTTCGACCAGATCGTCGGCATGGCCTCGGCCGAACTGGCCCGCATCGACACCGAACTGGGTCAGCGCACCGGCGAGAGCGGCACGCGCAGGTTGCTGGCGTTGCGGGAGTTCTGGGAGGAGACGCTGCCCGGCGCGCTGCGGCTGCCGTTCCGCGGCGTCACGAACCCGTTGCAGGACAACCTGGACGACCTGCGCGAGTGGGTCGCGCGTGATCCCGAATGGTTGCGCCCGTGAACCCCGAGCCCGTGATGACGCTGGACCTCCGCACCCCGGAAGGTCAGGCGGACACGCTGGAACTGCCGTCGAGCCGGGTGCTGGTGGTCGACACGACCGACGCGTTGAGCGAGCACCACCACCACTTCGAACGGCTCGCGCGACTGCCGCAGGTCACCGGCGTCGTGCTGGTGGCGATCGGCGGCATCGGCGCCGATCCCGTGCTGCGCACCCCGTCGGCGCTGGCCGGTGTCGGCGTGACGCTGTGGGTCGGCGACGGTCTCGGTGTGCCGTGGGAAGGCGGTTCGCAACGGCCGGGCGCCGGCCGCGGTGAGGCCACTGTGGACGACCTGCTCGCGGCGCTGCGGCTGCCCAACGTGTTCGACCGGGTGTTCGCGGACGTCGGCGTGCTGCCGCACCAGGCCGCGAGCCCCGGTCTGGCCGTGGACTACGCGGTCGTCGAGCCGGGCATGATGCGGTCGTTGAAGCTGCAGGCGTTGCAGCAGCTCGTCGCCACCGGAGTCGCGGCACGGCTGCACGACCGCGAGTCGACCGAGCTGTCCTCGGTGATGCGCTCGGCGGTCGAGGGCGACGCAACGTCCGTGCGCCAGGGATCACCGTTGTACGAGGCGATGTCGAAGGCGCAGCGCGAACTCCAGTCCGCCGCCCGGTCGATCGACCGGTGGCGGACGTGGCGCGGGCTCTTCGGTCTGAGGGCGGCCCATCGGGTCGTGCTCGACCGGCTGTCCGCAGCGGGCAACGCGTTGCTGCAGCACCACAAGGTGGCGCGCAAGGCGTTGAGGGACGTGGATTCGAGCCTTGCCGAGGGCTATCCGCCGCCGGGCGAGCTCGTCGAGCAGGGCCTGCCCTCCCCCGCGCCGGTCAACTCCGAGGAAATGGCGGTGGCGCTGCACAAGGCGGTGACGGCCGAGCTGATCGGCGGCCGCACGCTGCCGGGCATCGCCGAGCAGGCCCGCCGGCTGGGCAACCAGCTCGGTGCCGCACGCAGCCTCGCGGTGTCCGAACAGGACTCGGCCGCCGACCTGGAGAAGTGGGCCCGCGGGCTGATCTCGCCGCCACCGGTGCAGGTCTGGACGGGCGCCGTCGGCGGTCTACTGGTGGTGGCCGGGCTGACGACCATGCTCAGCACCCTGCTGACCGGTCTGGGCGCGTGGCCGTTGCTGCTGATGCTGCCGTTGTGGCTCGGCCTGATCACGTTGCTGTCGGCCAACTCCCGGATCGACTTCGACCTCGCTTACCTCTACGCGACCACGCTCTTCGTCGTGAGCACGTGCGGCGCGATCGGGCTGGGCGGTGCGCTCGACTGGTCACCGGGCCCGCTCGTCGCGACGGGCATCCTGCTGGGCCTGGTCGTGATCTTGTTGCTCTCGACCTACCTGGCCTGGCGCAGGATCGTCGCCCGGTGGCGGGACGCGGTGCCGTTGCGCCAGGCCTTCGCGGCCGACCGGCGGCTGTCCGACCAGGTGTCGCGGACGATCGCGCAACGCTGGTCGCCCGCCGACCGCAGCCGCCGGCTCGCGGACTCGCTGCTGGTGATCGCCGGCGGGGTCGACGCCGTGGTCGAGGTCTTCCAGGACGTCATCAGGGAGGCCAAGGACCTCGACGGCGAGCACACGTTCGGCGACTCCTCCGCAGGGCTGGCCGAGGTCCTGCACCACGACCTGGTGGCGGTCACGCTGGAGGTGCTGCAGCCGTCGTTCGAGGCGATCGCGTCGCGGCTGCCGATGTCCGGTGACTCGAAGCGATCCGTGGTGCGGGCCCGGAAGCTCATCGACGCGTACGACAAGCACCTCGAACGCGCCGGTCTGCGCGAGCTGCCGTCGTTCGTCGCCGACGACGGGCCACGACGCAGGCTCGCCGCGCAGTTGTGGCAGAGCTCGGCGTCGTCCCGGCACATCCTGCAGCTCACCGAACGCAGCCGGATGACGCAGCTGTGCGCGGCGGAGGACGTCCGTCTGCTGCAGGCCGACGGGGCGAAGGTGGTGCACTTCGCGTCGGCGGACATGGACCTGCCGCCGATCGACGGCGGTTCCGACGAGGTCATCCGCACCAAGGGCGACGCGGTGGGCGCGCTGCGGCTCACCCCGATCCTCGCCAGGTACGTGTCGCGTGAGGTGCAGACGCAATGAACTTCGAGAAGCTCGCCGGCCGGGATCCGGCCGGCCGCGAGGCGACCTGGCTGGTCCAGGCCCTCGACGCGGACCGCGTGAAGACCGACGACGGCACCACGCTCGTGCTCAGGACGTTGCCGGCCGAGGCGAACCCGGTCGAACTCGCTCACGCCGAAGTGCTGCTGGACAACGAGATCCGCGCGTTGACCCGGCTGCACACCAGATACCTGCGGCCGTTGCCGGAACTGCCGCAGATCGTCGGCTACGACTTCGACTCCGCAGAACCGTTCCTGCTGCTGGAACCGCCGATCGGCAAGTGCGTCGACGGCGGGCTGCGGACGTTGCTGATCGACGAGCGCCGCCGGTTCATGATCGGGCTCTTCCGCGCACTGGCCCAGCTCGACGCCGTCGACCTGGTGCACGGCTCGGTCGGGCTCTCCTCGTTGTGCTGGGACGGCGCGACGACGCAGCTGGTGGATCTGCAGCACGCGGTGGGCACCGGCGAGGCGCCACGCCTGTCCCGCACCGGTTCCGTGGCGCATCCCGGTCACGACGTGCGCGCGGCGGGCCGGGTCGTCTACGAACTGTTCACCGGCAAGCACGTGGCGCTCGGTGACACGCCGGACCTGGCGTCGCAGCCCGAGGTGCTGGCGTCGTTGCTGCGCGGTGTCTTCGAGCCGGATCCGCAGCACCGGCCGACCGCCTTGGAGATGCTGGAACGGCTGAACGACCGGGATCCGTTGCCGCGACCGGTCGACGTGACGTCCGCGATGCAGCCGGGCTACGACCGGTTCGACGAGCTGCGTCCGCCGAAGCTTGCGGCACGGCCGGTCCTGCAACCGACTGTGCCGCGACCTGCTTCTGCGCCGAAGCCTCAGCAGATTCCGTTGGCACCACTGGCGATCGTCGTGTTCTTGGTCGTCGCGGCGATCGCGATCCTCGTGGCGGTGATCTGATGACGACACCCGGTACCAAACGCGTGCAGTGCCCGATCTGCCTGGAGTCGTTCGCGTGGCGCGAGGACGCGCTCTACCGGCGGGTGGTCGACGACAGCGGCGCCCGCTGGGTGAAAGCCGATCTCTCCGGCATCACCAACGAGGTGAAGCGCAAGGACCGCCGGGCCCGCTGCTACGTGAAATGTCCCAACCCCGGCAAGGAGAACCAGGAGCACTACCTGCCGGTCTCGCACCGCGACCACGGCGACCCGATCGTGATCGGCATGATCGGCCGGCACGCGTCCGGCAAGACCCACCTGCTGACCGCGATGATCCACGAGGCGTTGCGCGGCGACCTGCGCCACCACGGCCTGACCTTCGAACCGGCGGACGAGCTGCGGCACGCGGCGTTCCAGCGCGAGATCGACCAGCTCATGCGCGGCAACAAGCTCAACGCCACCAAGGACCTTCGCGAGGACTTCGCGACCTATCTCCTGGTCCGCACGACTGCCGGGACGACCAGGCCGATCGTGTTCTTCGACGTGGCCGGTGAGGACTTCGTGCAGTCGGGGCCGCACTCGCTGGGCGGCCAGTTCGTGCTGGGCGCGACCGCGTTGATGTTCGTCGACCATCCGGCGAGCGCGGTGCCGGCGTTGCGCGGCGACAAGGACGTGGACCGCAACCCGGCGTTCTCCGGTGCGCTGGAACGGATGGGGCGCCGGGCGGACGTGGCGAAGCTGCCGGTGGCGGTCGTGCTGTCCAAAGCGGACGAACTCCGCTACGAACATCCGGTCGACTACTGGATCCGGCGGGACGATCTGCGTTCGCCGTTGGAGGCCGAGGCTTTCCGCGAGGAGAGCAGGGACGTCTACGCGTTCCTGGACCGGTTTCAGGCCAGGCACATGCTCGACGTGTTCGAACGGTTCCAGCGCAGCACGATGCACGTCGTGTCGGCCACCGGATCGCAGGCGGACGAGAACAACCTGTTCCCGCGCGGTGTCCGGCCGGCCCGTGTTCTGCGGCCGCTGCTGGCATTGCTCGCGATGAGCGGACTCGTCGACCACCCGGAAGCCGCGGAGGTGGGCACATGAGCGTGGACCAGCTGCTGTTCGCCGTCAGCGACAGCAAAGGCATGAACCTGGTGGCGGCGTCGTTCTCCGTTCACGACGCCGACAGGTGGGACGGCTGGAACGAGAAGCTGCGCCAGCACAGCCGGTTGCTCGGTGTCGGTGCCACACCTCGGGTCTCGTTCAGCCACCTGACGTTCCGGGACGGCACCGCCGCGTTGCTGCGCCGCTCGGCCCGGCCGGGCGACGTCGGCCGCAACGTTGCCCACGCGCTGGTGGGCGACCGCCGCACGATCGCGCGCCTGGTGCCGGCCATGACCTGCTGGCACGGGTGGTTGGACGAACGGCCGCGCAGCAACGAGCTGGCGGACGTGGACCTGGCGGAGTTCACCGCCGACGTGCGGCCGCTGGACGACCCGGTGCTGCTGCCGATCCTCGCGCGGGTGTTGTCCTGGCCGACCGCCGCCTACAGCGTGGTCGGGGTGCCGGCGGGGCGCGAGCTGTCCGTGATGTGGACGCTGCGGGCCCTGGTGCACAACCGCGAGTGGACGTTCTCCACCTACGAGCAGGACGATGCCCGCCCGAACCTGCCTCGTGTCGTCTTCCTGCCCGAGTGGCCGGCTGCGGACGTCGAGGCGCCGGAGGAACGGCAGCGGATCGACGTGCGTGCGGAGCTGCGGCCGAACGACTGGGCCACCAAAGAGGCGGAGCAGCTGCTCGCCAGGCTCGCGGACCCGACCGTGGTTCCGGAGCTCGTCGACGAGCCGGCGGTCGTGTTCGAGGCCCCCTCGCCGCCACCCAGGGCGACCTGGCCCGCGCCGGATCTCGTGCACGGGGACGCCCCGCTGCCGCAACGGCTCGCGCAGTTCGCCGAGCTCGCCGGGCAGATCGACGGCGAGGCGTGGCACGAGCAGATCTGCGCGTGGATCGAGGACCGCGTGAACGCGCCGGACCCGTTCGTGGCAACGTTCGTGCAGGCCCAGCGATTCAAGGGCTACCTGGGTTTCGACGCCGCGATCAGCCGCCGGTGGATGGCCGAGCAGGGTGTTCTGGTCGCACGCCCCTCGTTCGTGGAGGGTGTTCCGGTCACCAGACCGCCGGTCGACGAAAGCCTCGCCCGCAAGATGTGGGGCAAGCACGAGGCGTGGTCGCACTTGGCCAACGACCACAAGCGCCGCGCTGTCTCGTTCCGGCTCGGAGTGCTCGGCACGCTCGCCGGCAGTGCGCTGCTCACGGTGCTGGCCGCGCAGTTCAGTCCCTCCTGGCCACCTGTCGCCGGCATCGCGGCTGCTGTGGTCACGGCGATGCTGGTCGTGCTCGGCATCTGGTTCCGCGCCGTGCAGGAGCCAGCCGAGCGCCTGGCGTGGACGACCGCGCGAAGGACCGCCGAGCAGGTGAAGGCCGAGGTGTGCAAGTACCTCGCGGGCGCGTCTCCGTACCGCGACCGCGAGGCGGTGGCTCGGCTCACGAAGCTGATCGACCACTTCGAGGGGGAGGAGAAGAAGCACGGGGTGGCCGCCGAAACGCCGGTGATCCACGACCACCGCTCCTATGTGGACAACCGAGTGCGCGACCAGATCAACTACCACCGCGCCACGGCTGAGCGCTTGAAGCGCAGCCTGGGTCGCTTGAAGATGGCCGAGTACGTCTTCCAGGGCATGGCCGCGGCGCTGGCGGCAGTCGGTGCTGTGCAGGGCTACGAACTGGCCGTGTGGGTGGGTCTGCTCACCACGATCGCCGGTGCCGTCACCACGCACATCGCCCAGACCGGCTACGACCGTCTCGTCGTCCGCTACCACCGCACCGTGGCTGACCTCGAACAACTCGTCGACACCCTGCCCGCACACCCCGACCCGGCTGTGGAGGACACCTTCGTGACGAGCTGCGAGCAGGTCATCGCCCGCCAGAACGACGACTGGTTGACCCAGCTCACGGGAAAGCAGTCCAGGTGATCAGTAGGCTGGTGTCGTGACCGACTTGGCCGACGACCTCTCGCTCCTTCGCGACCTCGAGCGGCGGCTGCTCGTGTACAAGTTCGCGATCGAGGAGCTGATGACGAAGCTCCGCATCCTTTCCGAGGAGTTCGACTCGGTCCACCGGCACGACCCGATCGAGCACATCACGAACCGCGTCAAGAAGCCGGAAGGCATCCTCGACAAGCTCCGCCGCAAGGGCTTGCCGCTGGACGTCGAGTCGATCGGCGACGTGCTCGACGACATCGCCGGCGTGCGGGTGATCTGCCCGTTCGTGTCCGACGTCTACCGCGTCTCGGCGATGCTGGCGCGGCAGCACGACGTGGAGATCCTGCGCACCAAGGACTACATCGCGTCCCCGAAGCCCAACGGGTACCGCAGCCTGCACCTGATCGTGCGGATTCCGGTGTTCCTGTCGGACCGCGTCGAGCACGTGAAGGTGGAGGTGCAGCTGCGCACCATCGCCATGGACTTCTGGGCGACGCTGGAGCACAAGCTGTTCTACAAGTACTTCGACAGCCCGCCTGCTGACTTCGTGGACGAGCTGAAGTCTTCTGCGTTGATCGCGGCTCAGCTGGATGAGCGGATGGAGTCGTTGCACCGGCGGATCCACCAGGACGACCACTGAGGGTTTGCAGTGGTTGCGTTGGGATGGTTGGGCTTCAGTTTCCGGGTCGGCGCCAGCCGCAACTATCCTCACCGAAGTGAAAACGGTCCTGCCGCTGTGCGCAGCCGGCTTCGTCACAGCGTTCGGCGCCCACTCAGTAGCCTCAGGCCTGGGCTTCCTGCAGACCAACCTCCTGGCACTGGGCCTGATCCTGGCGATCTACGACGGCGCCGAGGTCCTCCTCAAACCGGTCTTCGGCACCCTGGCGGACCGAATCGGCCCCCGCCCGGTCCTGATCGCCGGCCTGGCAACGTTCGCCGCAGCCAGCGCCGCCTTCACCCTCATCGACAACGTGGCCATCACGAGGTTCGGCCAGGGCGTGGCAGCAGCAGCGTTCTCCCCAGCAGCCAGCGCGATGGTCGCCAGACTCACCCCGGACAACGCGAGAGGCAAGGCGTTCGGCCGTTACGGCGCCTGGAAAGGCATCGGCTACACCACAGGCCCGCTGATCGGCGGCATCCTGATCCACTTCGGCAGTTTCGACGTCCTGTTCCTCACCATGGCGGCGATGGCGGCAGGAGTAGCACTCTGGGCGGCCAAAGCAGTCCCGAACCTCGAACCCCTGCCCCGCCACCGACAAACCGTCAAGGACCTGGCCAAGCGCCTGTCCCACAAGGACTTCCTGAAACCAACCGCGGCACTGGCAGCGTCCACCGCCGCACTGGCCACCGGAGTCGGATTCCTCCCGGTGAAGGCAGCCCAGCACGGCCCGATCGTCACGGGCGCGGCCATCTCCCTCCTGGCCATCACCGCAGCACTCATCCAGCCCCGCATCGGCAGGGCCCTGGACGCGAACAGAATCACGACAAAAACCGGCACCCGAGCAGGAATCCTCGCCGCAGCAGCAGGTTTCGTGGCAGCGGCGAGCATCCCCGGACTCCCCGGCACGCTGACAGCGGCCGTGCTCATCGGAGCAGGGTCAGGAGCCGTGACCCCACTGGCGTTCGCCGCACTCGCCAGAACCACACCAGAAAACCGGCTGGGTCAGACGATGGGCAGCGCCGAGGTCGGCAGGGAACTGGGCGACGCGGGCGGCCCGCTCCTCGTCGGAGGGGTCGCCACGATCGCCTCACTACCGGCCGGCCTGCTCGCACTGGCCGCCGTCATCGCCCTCACGGCTTGGTGATCTCCAGCTGCAGCTCGGTCACCCAGTCCGCCGGATCCCCCTCGCCGTACTGCAGGTACACCTCACGCGCGAACCCGTTCTGCCGGTACCCGTGCGCCTCGACCCACGCCGCCACCGCCTGGTAGGTGACGTCCACGTCGTCCATCGTCCCCCGGTGCACGATCGTCGCCGCCTCGGACAACGCCGGCAGGTCCACAACTTCGAAGTCGTACGAAGCAGCGGGCGAGACCGAGACCGTCAACCCGGCCTGCACCAGCACCTCATCACCGTCAGCAGGCTCGTAAGTGGCGATCCCGTACCCGGTGATCGGCACCTCAGCGCGCTCAAGACGTGCGATCAGCTCCGGATACAAAGGCTGGATGACCGGACCGATGTCCTCCGGCCCGTAGGAAGCAGCAGTCGCGGTCAACCGAGCAACACGGACAGCAGGAACAGGCTTCACAACAACATCGTCAGTGGGCATTGCGCCTTCCCTTTCAATGGCGTGGAGACGTGCTTCCACCCGCCGCAATCGCGACTCGTCCGCAAGAATCTGCTGTCGCAGCTCAGCTCGCCGCAACGAAAGCATTCCGTGCAGTTGCTCGACGGAAAGTTTCTCGTCGAGCACCACGCGAACCTGGTCCAAAGTCAGACCGAGGTCCTTCAGCGCGACGAGCCGGTTGAGTCGGGGGAGCTGCGTGGCGGTGTAGAAGCGGTAGCCCGACGACGGGTCGACGTGGGCCGGCGGGAGCAGCCCGACCGCGTCGTAATGGCGCAGCATCCGCACCGACACGCGCCCCAGTTGGGCGAAGTCTCCGATGGTGAACATGACTGCTCCTGTGTAGGGGCTGACACGGTGTGAGGGTCAAGAAATGATGGGTTTGAGCAACGCTCCGGGTGCGCATCCTGGGGCGTTGACGAGAGGTGGCACATGACGTTCGCACATCCGGCGTTGTTCTACTCCGACGAGGAGTCCTACATCGACGGGACGGTCCCGTTCGTCGTGGAAGGCCTCGCAAACGCCGAAGCCGTGGCCATCGCGGTGCCGAACACGAAGTTGACGCTGCTCAAGGAGGCGCTCAGCGGGTTCGCGCACCTCGTGACCTTCATCGACCTGTCGGAGACCGGCCGCAACCCTGGCCGCATCATCCCCGAGCTCCGCGTGTTCGCCGACCAGCACCGCGGGCCCGTGCGGATCATCAGCGAACCGGTGTGGAACCACCGCACCGAGGTCGAGTATCCCGCGTGCGCGCTGCACGAGGCGTTGGTCAACTACGCCTTCAGCGGCCGCAACCTCAGCATTCTCTGCCCGTACGACATCTCGTCGCTCAGCCACGACGTCCTGGCCGACGCCGAGAAGACTCACCCGGTCGTGATCGACGCGAGCGGCCACCGTCCCAGCGACCACTTCCACCCCGCACGGGTGGTCGTCGCGGCGCACTCGCTACCCCTGCACACGCCCGAACACGCGGCCAGCACGTCCATCGCGGCTGGTGCGATGGCTGCGGTGCGGGCGTTCGCGCGGGAGCAGGCCGTGAAGCACGGGCTCGCGCAAGATCGGGTCGACGACTTCGCGCTCGCGGTCACCGAGCTCGCGACGAACAGCGTGCGGCACGGCGGCGGTGAGAGCACCGTCCGGGTGTGGGCCGAAAGTGAAAGTATTGTTTGCCAAGTCAACGACAACGGGCACATCACCGATGTGCTGGCCGGCCGCACGCCTGTTCACGCAAACGATCCAGGCGGTCGCGGTCTGTTGCTGGTCAACCGTTTGGCCGACCTCGTGCGCACCCAAACGACGTCGTCAGGCACTGCAATCCAGGTCAGATTCGATCTGGGCAACAAAAAGGCAACGTGATCGACATACATTTGGGCGTTCTCGTTATAGCTTGAGCACGTGCACGACGAGGAAGCGACGGAAATCGGTTACACGGGTGCCCGTTTCGGGTCTCCGAAGACCCGCAGACGGCTGCGTGACGAGCGAACCAACGACTCGGTGACGCAGCAACTGCCCCGTCAGCAACCGTTGCGCCAACGCCCACCGGAACCGCCGCCGGAGTGGCCGATGCAGGAAGAGGAACCACCACCCGCCCCCGCGCGGGACAGCGCTCTCGTCCGTCCCTACGCCCGCACCGGCGGCCGGACCGCGGCCCGCCACGACCTCCGCCTGGAAACGCTGCTCTCCACGGACGAGGACCGCCTCTACCGCGCGAACAACGACCAGGCGTCGATGATGCGGCTGTGCCTGCAGCCGCGGTCGGTCGCCGAGATCTCCGCGCTCATGAAGATCCCGCTGGGTGTCACGCGAGTGCTGCTGAGCGACCTGATCACGCTCGACCTGGTCGCCGTGCACGAGCCGGGCGACAAGCCGAACATGGCGCTGCTCGAACGCGTTCTGAACGGCCTGCGGAAGCTGTAGCCACCCGTTCGCCAGCGCGCGAGATCACGCCGGGTCGCCGATAATTCTCACCGTGGCGACTCCCAGCGACGAGACCCCGAAGGCGCCGATCACCGAGCCGATCCCGGCGGCCGGGCAAGCCAAGCCTCCGGCGACCATTCCTCCAGCGGCCGCGCAGAAGAAGCTGCGGCCCACCCGGATCAGCGGCACCTGGATCGCCGTGCTGGTCGCGATCGTGGTGCTGATCTTCCTGCTCGTCTTCATCCTGCAGAACGGTGACAGCGCGACCATCCACTTCCTGTGGATCGAGGCGAGCCTTCCGCTCGGCGTGGCACTGCTGTTCGGTGCGATCGGCGGCGCACTGCTGGTCGCGGTCGTCGGCGCGGCCAGGATCCTTCAGTTGCGGCGTCAGGCGAAACGGCTCACTGGTCGTCCCTCGACCTCATCACCAGCTCGACGCGAGAGCTGATCCCCAGCTTCCGGAAGATCTTGCGCAGGTGGAAGTTCACCGTGTGCGGCGACATGAACAGCTGCGTCGAGATCTGCCGGTTCGTCTGCCCCTTGGCCACCAGGTTCGCGATCGCCCGTTCGGTGTCGTCCAAACTGGACCATCCGGACGAGGGCCGCACCGGAGCCGCCCGTCGCCGCCGGCCGAGCTTGCGCAACCGGCCCAGCACCCTCGCGCTGTCCCGCGACGCACCGATCTCCCGGTACAGCTCGAGCGCGTTCTCCAGCGCCTTCACCGACGCCGCCCGGTCCGGCGACGACGCCAGCAGCACACCGAGGTCCTCCGCCGCGTTCGCCCGTGCCCACAGGTCGCGGTGCTGTTGTGCTGCCCGTTCGAGCAACGACGCATCGCCGTCGAACAACCCTCGCGCGTGCAACGCGGCCGCCGCCACCGCACGGAACGCGGGGTTCTCCTCCGCCAGCCGCTCCACGCGATCCACCACGGCCTTGGCCAGCCGCTCGTCCCCCGCCTCCACGGCCCGCCGCACGAACCACCCGGCCGCACGCGGTTCCTCGGCGAACAACCCGGACGCCACCAGCCCCGGATACTCGTCCGTCAACAGCCCCAGCGCCTTGTCCAGCCCGAAACCAACGTAGGAAACGAGCACGTCGGCCCACTGGTAGTAGGCGCGCGAGAACATGATCCCGTCCACCGGCACGCGGCCGCGGTAGCGCTCGACGTGCTCGATCGCAGCGGGCAGATCGCCGGTGTGGATCGCGACCATGGCGAGCACCGCCAACGCCGGCGCGACCAACGCCGTGTGCCCGGTCTCCTCCGCCACCGACAACGCGTTGCGCGCCTCGACCGCCGCTTCCTCGATCCGCCCCGCCTGCAACAGGATCCGCGCCTGCACGACCGAGGTCATGAGCTCCTTGGTGACCACCGACGACGGCCCGCTGCGCGCTCGCCGCACCACGCTGTCCGCTTCCGAGAACTCCCGCAGCCCGGAGAGCAGCGTCGCCAGCAGCAACTGCGGATACGCGCACAGATCGTGTGAGGTGACGGCCTGCGCGGCTTCGCGTGCCAGTTCCAGTGCCGCGGCGGGTTGTCCGGTGTCGCGCGCGATCGCCGCCAGCACCGCCAGCGCGGTCGCCAGCACGTCGTCCGGCGAACCGGTGTGCGTGCGCACGACCGTTTCGGCGAGCTCCTCCGCCCGGCGCCGATCATGGCCGAGCAACGCCATCATCCGGGTGATCTCCACCCACGGCACGAGTTCCGGCAACAGGTCGGGTTCGGCGAGCAACGCCTCGGTGATCTCCACCGACTCGGCGTGCTGCGCGCCCAGCAGCGTCGTCGTCGCCACGCAGTGCCGCAGCTTGGCGGCGGAAACCGGGGAAACCTGACGGGACAACGCGTCCTGTGCGAGCGCTTGCGCCGCGGCGAGCTTCCCCGCCGCCGTCAACGCCCGCACCGCGACGACCGTCCGCTGCACCAACAGCACCGACGCCTGGTCGGTCAGCTCCAGCGCCCGCACCGCCAGTTCGGCAGCGGCGTCGGGTGCGTTCCACAGCACGGCAATCGCTGCCGCGACCAGTCCGTCGATCGACCGCACATCCCCGCGCTGGGCGCCGAGCAGCAGGTGCTGCGCCGCCGTGACCGCGGAATCCCCGCGCCCCAACAGCATTTCGCCGGCCTCGCGGTGCAGCGCGCGCCGCACGGGTGGGGGCACGGAGTCGGCGACCAGCCGCCAGACCAGCTCGTGCCGGAACGCCAGCCGGTCTTCCAGCGACGTCACGACCCCGGCACCGATGACCTCGTCCAAGGCGGGCAACAGGATCGCGGTGCTGGACGCCAGCAGCTCCGCGACGTCACCGGGCTCGAACCGCGGCCCGAGCACCGACGCCACCTGCAGCACGTGCCGTGCCTTGCCGCTCAACGAACTGACGCGGTCGCGCAGCAACGCCTCGGTGCGCCGCGGCAGGCGATCACCGCGCAACGACGCGTGCTCGGCGGAGATCTCCACCTGACCGTCTTCGCGAAGAGCGTCGAAGAGACTGATCAGTGCGGCGGGATTTCCTTGCGCCGTCGACGCCAAGGCTCGAAGATCATGATCAGGAATTCCGCCGGCGAGATCGGTGACGAGCTCGGCGATCACGTTGTCCGTCAACGGGCGAAGCTCGATCCGCACGGCACCCCGCTGTGCGGCGGCGGCGAACAGGCGGTCCGCTCCCTCACCACAGCGGCGGGCGAGCAGCCAGACGACCTTCTCGTGGCTGGAGGCGGGTAGCAGTGCGCGCAACGCGGCCAGGGTGCCCGGCTCGGCCAGGTGGAGATCGTCGAGCACGACGAGCGTGGGTGCCTGCGGTTCCCGTTCCGCCAAACGAGCCAGCAAAAACGGCTGATCCAGTTCGTCCTGCGCCGTGGCGACTTCGAAACCGCGGCGTGCGGCGACAGCGGCGGCCTCGGCCAGCAACCGCGTCTTGCCGGTTCCCGCCGCGCCGTCCACCAACACCACACCGGTGCCCGCGTCCAGCACGCTGTTCAGGAGCTCACGTTCTCCCTCGCGGCCGCGGAACACCCCGTCCCGATTCCCCGACACCATTTTTCCCTTTCGCTCCGCGGCGGCGGAGAACTGCGCTGCTTTACCACAACCACCACGCGACGACCAGCCCTGAGGCAGCTTCACTGGGCCGTCCGGATGACCCCGTGCAGCCGCCGCCCGGCTGCCGCTACCCATTCGAGTAGCAGCCCGGCGGATCATACGGGCACCATCCCTGTTGAGACGCCCGTAGCGCAGGAACCTTTACCTGGGCAAGTGGCGCTCTTTCTCCTAGCATCAATTCCGCTGATCCATTCACCCACGGATTGTGGAGAGATCTTGGAAAACCGGCTGAAAGTGTGGTGTGCCGGAATCAGCGACCAGGTGACGCCGGGCACGACCACCGTCGTGGAAGGCGCACCCGGCACGGGCAAGACCGCGGCGCTCGACGACCTCGCCGCGCGCTGGGAAGCCTCCGGCAGGCACGTCGTGCGGGCGCGTGCGAGTGCCCTCGAGGGCGAGCTGCCGTTCGGGATCGTGGCCCAGCTCTTCGACATGGTCGACCCCGGCCTCGTGCCATCGGAGGCGCTCGGAGCGCTCCAGCTGACCACGTCGACCGCCGACTTCGCCGTGCTGCACGGCGTGTACCGGCTGGCCGCGACGCTCGCCGGGTCGAGTGGACTGCTCATCGCCGTGGACGACGCGCACTGGGCTGATGCCGCGTCACTGCGCTGGCTCGCCTACCTGGCTTTGCGCGTCCAACGTTTGCCCATCTCTCTCGTGCTGGCCGTGGGCGCAGGTGAGCGATGCGACGACCCTTCTTATGGCGAGATCATCGCCGCGTGTCGCCGGGTCACGTTGGACAACATGTCGTTGGACGACATCGCCGCGTTGATCTCTCCGGCACCGGCTCCCGAGTTCGTGGCTGCCTGTCTGGAGGCGACCGGCGGCAACCCGCTGACGGTGACGCGGCTGGTCAAGGCGCTGGCCGAGGACGGGGTGCCACCGACCGCCGAGGCCGCGTGGCGGGTCGCGCAACGCGGTGCGGAGGTGTCCGGCGAGATCATGGCGGCGCGGCTGCGGCGTCGTCCGGCCGCGGTGGTGGCCGCCGCGCACGCCATGGCCGTGCTCGGACCGTCGCCGCATCCCGGCGTGCTGGCCGAACTGTCGCGGTTGAGCCCGGTCGAGCTGGCCGAGGCGATGCGCACAGTCGAGCTGCTCGGCGTGGCCGGGCCGACGGTTCTCGACGACGTGCCCGCGCCCACGCGGGCTGCTTTGCATCTGCGGGCCGCACAGTCGTTGCGCACGCACGGCGCCTCTGACCGGGTGGTGGCCCAGCACCTGCTGGAGACCTCGCCGGGGCTGGAGCCGTGGGCGGGCGAGGTGCTGGACCGGGCCGCGCAGGAGGCCGTGAACCAGGGCGACTCTTCTGGTGCCGCCCGGCTGTTGTGGCGGGCACTGCGCGAACCGGTCGCGAACCCGTCGCGCGCGTTGCGGCTGTTGGGCGTTGCCGAGCTGGTCGGCAACCTTCCCGGTGCCACCGCACGGTTGCGCGAGGCCTTCGAGTCCGATGAGGACGATGCAGAGTCCGCGGTCGCGCTGTCCTACGCCCTGCACGCCGAGGGCAAGCCGGCCGAGCTGACGACCGTGCTGTCGGGCAGTTCTGCGTGGGCGCAGGCGCATCTCGCCGTGCACGGGCTGGCGTGGCAGGAAGCCGTGCCGGCGTCCGTTTCGCTGGCCAGTCCCGCCGGGGTGCTGCATCGCGTGATGGTCGGCGACATCAGTGCCGACGAGGCAGTTCCGCTGGTGTCGACCGAGACCATGATGTCCGCGCTGGCCTCCGCGATGGTCCTCAACCTGGCCGACTCCCTGGACTCGGCACTGACCGTGCTCGACGACGTGGACCGCGCCCAAGCACCGGCATTGCGGGCGCTGACCTACGTGATGCGCGCGAACGTCCAGCGCCGCAAGGGAGATCTCGCCTCCGCCCGCGCCGACCTGACGCTCGCCGGTGACCACCTGCGGCAGGACCAGCGCTGGCACGCGATCTCGACCTGGCACGCCGCGCTGCTCGCCGACATCCTGCTCGAGGAGAGCCGTCTGGACGAAGCGGCGGCACTGATCGCCGAGGCCTCGACCGACGAAGCGCGGCGAGTGTGGCCGTACGGCGGATTGCTGACCGTTCGCGGACGGATGCAGACCGCACGAGGCGACGACCACGAGGCGTTGGAGTCGTTCCTCGCTGCTGGACGGCACTGCGAAGCCTGGCCGTACCGCAATCCTGCCGCGCTGGCCTGGCGTTCCGGGGCGGCGTTGGCCTGCGCGGCGATGGGTGATGGCGAACGCGCGCGCAAGTTCGCCAACGAAGAGGTCGTGCTCGCACGCGCCTGGGGTGCACCGCGCGCGTTGGGCATGGCGTTGCGCGCGGAAGGCCGAGTCACGGCAGGAACGCCAGGCCGGACGTTGCTGGAAGAGGCCGTGCGGGTGCTGCGCGGTTCACCCGCCCGTCTGGAACTGGCGCGCGCGTTGGTCGACCTCGGCGTCGTGTCACGACGTCAGGGCGACACGGCCGGAGCGCGCGCGTGCCTGCGTGACGCGGTGGACCTCGCGCAGAAGTGCGGTTCGACGGCGATGGCCGCGCGGGCGCACTCCGAACTGGTCGCGACCGGCGCCGGACCTCGGCGGATGCGCCAGACCGGCCCGACCGCGCTGACCCCGACCGAGCACCAGGTGGCGGCTCTGGCGGCACGCGGGCGGTCCAACGAGGAGATCGCCTCGACGTTGCTGATGCCCGCGCACGCCGTAGAGGGCGTGCTGTCGAGGACCTACCGCAAGCTCGGTGTCTCGGGCAGGTTGCAGCTCGCGGAAGCGCTCGACGTGGACTGATCGTCCAGGAACCGCTGGATGCGGGCGGCGTCATCGGCCCGGTGCTGGGCCTGACACAGCTCGAGCGCCCGCTGCCAGGTCGTCCGGGCCTGGTCGTGGTGTCCCAGCGCGAGCAGGGTGTGACCGAGGCGCTTGAGCGTGTCGGCCTCGTGGTAGTCGTAGCCGATGTCGCGGATCACGCTGAGAGCCTGCCGGTAGCGGTCCAGCGCCGAGCTGTGGTGGCCGGTGTGGTGGGCGATGTGACCGAGACTGTCCAATGTGGTCGCTTCCAGCTCCCGGTCGCGGTTCTGCCGAGCCATGGTCAGTGCGATCTCGCAGTGGGTGCGCGCCTGCTCGTACAACCCCAGTTCCGCCTGGTGCCAGCCCACCTGGGTGTGTGACCACGCCACCCAGACGGGCAGGTCGAGCTCTTGGAACAGGCGCAGCGCGGGGAGGGCGTGTTCCAGGGCTCGCCGGTCGTCGCCCAGTTCCTCCCAGAACCCGGCGATGACGTGGTGCGCGTTGGCCTGGCCGAGGACGTCGCCCATCTCCTCACAGGCGTCGAGTGAGATGCGTACGTGGTGGAGGGCTTCGGCGTGGAGCCCCAGTCCACCGCAAGCGACGCCGAGCCGCCTTCTGGCGAGTATCTGTGCGCGCCTGTCCGGGGAGTGGTCCGCGGCCGCCACACCGGCCCGCCACACCGCCACGAGATCGAGGTAGTTCCCCCGTCTGCGCAGGAAGGTGTCCATCCCCCAGGCGAGGTGCCAGATCTTGGCGTGCCAGCCGTGCTCGGCGGCCAGCTGCTGCACCGCGAGGAGGTTCGGCAACTCGGTGGTGAGCCATGCCGTCGCGGCTGCCTCGTCCGCGAACTCGTGCGCGACACAGCCCGCCGCAGGTGGTCCGAGCACGATCGGTAGGCCCGGCGGGTCCAGCACCCGCTCCGCGGCGAACGCGGCGTGCACGTAGAAGTCGACCACCCGCTCCAGCGCGGAGGTACCGCGCTGGGCGCGTTCAGCCGCGTACAGCCGGACGAGGTCGTGCATCCGGTAGCGGCCTGGGGCGTGCTGGTCGACGAGGTGCGCCTGTTCGAGTTCCTTCAAGCAGGCACGGACACCGGGCAACGCCGTGAGGCTCGCGGCGGCGGGCAGGCCGATGTCCGCACCGGGAGCGAGCCCGAGCGCACCGAACACCTCCGCCGCTGCTGCGGACAACGCGTGGTAGGACCAGGAGAACACGGCGCGCAAGCTCACCAGGTCCTCCCCTGCGTCCAGGGTGTCGAGGGTGCTCTGCTCGCGCAGTTCGTCGGCCAGCACGGACAACGGGAGGTCCGGGTGCGCGGCGGCGCGGGCGGCCACGATGCTGATCGCCAACGGCAGACCCGCGCAGTACGCCAGGAGTTCCTCAGCTTGAGGATCTTCACCCAGGTGTGCGGCCAGGAGCCGATGTGCCTCCTCGTCGCTCAACCGGTCCAGGTTCACCGCTTTCGCGCCGTGCGCGGCAACCAACCCGCTGAGGTGCCGCCTGCTGGTGACCAGAACTCGACACGTGGGGCTACCGGGCAACAGCGGCGCGACCTGCGCGCTGTCGGCCGCGTTGTCCAGGAACACGAGCATTCGCTTGCCGGCAACCAGACTCCGGTACAGCCCGGCCTGTGCGTCCACCTCGACCGGCACGGCGGACGGCGCGACGCCCAGCGCGTCGAGGAAGCCGCGGACCGCTGTCGTGGCAGGCATTGGTTGCCCGGTGGGGTCGAAGCCGCGCAGGTTGACGTACAGCTGGCCGTCCGGGAACCGGTCGAGATGGTCGTGCGCCCACTGCGACGCGAGCCAGGTCTTGCCCATCCCGCCGAGTCCGCCGACCGCGGTGATGACCACGGTGTCCTCCAGTGCGGCGTCGAGGGCGGCGAGTTCGCGCGTTCTGCCGGTGAAGCGCCGTGGTCTTGCCGGAAGTTGTTGCGGCACCGCCGGTCTGGCTCGGGTGGGAGCAGTCAGCGTTGGGTCGGTCGCGAGGATTCGCTCGTGCAGACGTTGCAACGGCGGACCGGGATCGGTGCCGAGCTCGTCCGCCAGTCGCCTGCGCATCTGCCGGTACTGCTCGAGCGCGTCGGCTGACCGGCCGCTCTGGTACAGCGCGAGCATGAGCTGTCCGGCCAGGCGTTCGTCCAGCGGGTTGCCGGCCGCCCACGTGGCCAGGTCGGGCAGCACCGCGGCGTGCAGACCCAGCCGGAGCTGGACGTCGACGAGGTCGAGCCGGATCGCGTGCCGATGTCCGATCAGCGTGGCGCGCAACGATTCCAGCCAATCGGTGGTCAGGCCGGCGAACGGTTCCCCTCCCCACAACGTCAGCGCCTCCTCCAGCAGGGCGGCGGTCTTGCTGTCGTCATCGGCTGCGCGACCGTCCTGAACGAGCCGACGGAACCGGTGCAGGTCAACAGTTTCCGGGTCGACGGTGAGCTGGTAGCCGGTCGACCTGCGGGCGATCGGCACAGCCGTGGGCTCCAAAGCGTTGCGCAGCATGGTGATGCTGTGCTGAACGGCGGCACGCGGCTTGCGCGGCAGGCGCCGTTCGCCCCAGACCCGATCCACCAGTTGGTCCACCGACACCACTTGGTTCGCCTCGACCAGCAGAACCGCCAGCACAGCACGGAGTTGCGCGTAGCCGATCGCGAGCGGCCGATCGTGGACGTGCGCTTGAACATCGCCGAGCAGACGGAACCGCACCGCCATCTGGTTTCCTCCCCGTGCCCCTGCAATCAATACCGGGGCACGGGGAGGAAGTCACGTCACGGCCAGATCTGCCACCACTGGTCGTTGTAGCCGAGGATGCAGTCGTAGTGCACGGCACTCTCGCCGTTCTTGCCCTTGTTGGACGGCACCGCGAGACACCGGTTGCTCTTGTAGTTGCGCAACCGGTAGTGGACGTTGTCGGGCATGAGCTCGGGCAGCCACCACTGGTCGTACCAGCCGTCGACGCAGTCGTACTGCACGAGCTTCTTGCCGTTGCCGGGGTTCGGCGCCGCGAGGCAGCGACCGGTGTTCTGGTTGCGGAGCCGGTAGTAGCCGGGCGCGGCGTCGATCGGCTCGAAGCGCCAGTACTGGTCGGTGTAGTTGCTGTAGCAGTCGTAGTGGATCACGGGCTTGCTGTTCCAGTTGTCCGCCGAGTTCACCGCGAGGCACTTGCGGTGGTAGTTGTTGATCAGGTTCTGGTAGGTGCCCGGATTGATGCCCTGCACCACCGGTTGCTGCTGCTCCACTGCCACCGCCGCAGCGGGTACCAGGAACAGCGCCGACGCCGCGACCACCGCGGCCGTCAACGCCTTGCGTAACCAGGTGCTCATCCATCCTCCAAGAAGCGTCGGTGTGACGCGGCAGAGCGTCGCGGCCGGCGTGGTTGCGTTTCGTTGGCACCGCGTGAGTCACCTGGTCAGGCAGGTTTGGACCCGTTCGGCCGATGGTTTCCGTTGCAACGTTCGGCCTATCGTGCTGCGCATGGCGAGTGACCTGCAACGACGCAAGGTGACAGTGGTGTTCGGAGCAATGGACGCCAACCGGGACGGCTACCTGACCGAGAGCGACTTCCGCGCACTCACCGCGCGGTGGGTGTCGTTGCGCGGCGGCGACGAGGAACTGTTGTCCGGCGTGATGATGGGCTGGTGGGCCACCCTGTCGGCCGCCGCCGGCGAGGACCGGGTGACCGTGGACCACGTCCTGAACATCGTGGACGCGCTCCCGAAGACCCCGGAAGCCGTCACCCACACCGCCGACGCGATGTTCGCCGCGGTCGACGAGAACCGCGACGACTACATCTCCTCCGACGAGTACCGGACGATGATCGCCGCCTGGCTGGGCCACGACGGCGTCACCGACTTCGCCGCTTTGGACGCGGACGGCGACGGCAGGCTGTCGCGCGCGGAGTTCGCCGAGCTGTGGCTGGAGTTCTGGGCCGGTGACGACGCCACCGCGGCCGGCACCTACGTGTTCGGGCCGGTCTAGGACTGGCTCTGATCTTTCCCACTACCAACTGGCCTCCGGACTTCACCGGGAGGTCATCCGGTCCGGGGCTAGCCTGAGACGATGGTTCTGGGGGAACTGCACGCGGTCATTCCGAGTCCCACGCAGGGCGTCTGGCATCTCGGGCCGATTCCGTTGCGCGCCTACGCCATCTGCATCATCGCCGGCATCCTCGTCGCCATCTGGCTCACCGAACGCCGCTGGGCCCAGCGCGGCGGCGACCCCGGTGCCGTGGCGCGGATCGCGTACTGGGCGGTCCCGTTCGGCGTCGTCGGCGCCCGGCTGTACCACGTGATCACGTCCTGGCAGCCGTACTTCGGCCCCGGCGGCAACCCGATCGAGGCGCTCTACATCTGGAAGGGCGGCATGGGCGTCTGGGGCGCCATCGCGTTCGGCGCGCTCGGAGCCTGGATCGGCGCACGCCGTGCGGGCATCCAGCTCGCCCCGATGGCGGACGCGGCGGCCCCGGGAATCGCGCTGGCCCAGGGCATCGGCCGCCTCGGCAACTGGTTCAACAACGAGGTCTACGGCGGGCCCACCGACCTGCCGTGGGGACTCGTGATCCACCAGTGGGACCAGTCGGCCGGCCGCGCGGTCCTCCAGGACGGCGTTCCGGTCGTCCTGGGCACGTTCCACCCCGCGTTCCTCTACGAACTGTTGTGGGACTTCGGGGTGGCGGCCGTCGTGATCTGGGCGGACCGCCGCTTCCGGCTCGGCAACGGTCGCGCCTTCTGGCTGTACGTCGCGCTCTACACCGCGGGCCGGTTGTGGATCGAAGCGCTCCGGACCGACCCGGCGAACCACGTCCTGGGGCTGCGCCTGAACATCTGGACGGCGCTGATCTTGGGCCTCACCGCGGTGGTCTTCATGCGGTTGTCCGGACGACGGCGAGGCGGCCCTGTGCCGGCACCCCGTCCTGATGCCACGAACCAGTGACCACAGCGGCCGCGTCGCCAGGCGGATCTTGCGGGACGAGCCGCCGGTCGAGGTCGATCACCGCCGCTTCCGGGACGAACCGGCGGATCAGCGTGCCGCGTGCCTCGGCAGGGCCGAACCCGGTGCGGGCAGCCGACTCCGAGACCCCGCCGGTGGCGACGAGGTCCAGGAGCACGGCGGTCCACACCGGGTCCGTCACCGCGTCGTAGATCCACCGCGTGCCCAGCACGCTGTGCTCCGCCGTCGTGACGAGCGTGCCACCGTCGAGCGGCGCGGGCCGGTAGGTCAGCGGCACCTGGTACACCGCCTGGCCGTCGTGGAGCAGGTGCGTCTCCATCCCGACCTCGCCCGCCGGGTCCTCGAACCGCAGGAAACCGGTGGGCCGCAACCCACCCGGCCCTTCGTACCACGCCTGACCCTCAACCCACGCCGGCAGGAACTCCCGGAAGTGCGGGCTGAGGGTGGCACCTTTGTGAATCTTCCCCACGCGTCGCAGGCTACGCGTGCACGAGGGTGAAGAACTCCTGACGTGACGCGGGGTTGTTCCGCAGCACGCCCTGCAGCGCCGAGGTGACCGTGCGGGATCCGTTGACCCGCACGCCTCTCAGCGCCATGCACATGTGCTCCGCCTCGATCACGACACCAACTCCCTTTGGCTGCAGGTGTTCCTGCAACCAGTCGGCGACCTGCTTGGTGAGCCGTTCCTGCACCTGCAGGTCGCGCGCGAACCGCTCCACTACCCGCGCGAGCTTCGACAGCCCCAGGATCCGCTCACCCGGCAGGTAACCGACGTGCGCGACCCCGTGGAACGGCAACATGTGGTGCTCGCACAACGACTGCACGGGAATCCCGCGCGCCAGCACCAGTTCGTCGTAGCCCTCGTCGTTCGGGAACGTCGTCAGGTTGAACGAACGCGGCGTCAGCAGCTCGGCGTACGCCTCGGCGACGCGGCGCGGCGTGTCGGCCAGATGCACCGAGTACGGGTCCTTGCCCAACGCCTTCAGCAGTTCCATGACCGCCTGCTGCGCCGCCTCGACGTCGATCGTCACCGGCTGGCCAGCCTGGACAACGCCAGCGCACCGACCAGCAACCCGAAGTCGCGCAACGCGATGTCGTAGTAGCCGGGCCCGGTCACCAGGTTCACGATGATCCCGAGCAGCCACGCGGCAACGACGAGCCCGCCCCACTTCGGCTGCAACGCGACCAGCACACCGGCCACGATCTCGATCACGCCCACGATGTACATCGCCGTCTGCGGGGTGCCGGGCACGATCGAGTCGATCCACGGCGCCAGGTAGACCGGCCAGTCCACGAGCAGGTTCAGGAACTTGTCCAGCCCGAACAGGATCGGCGCCACCGTGAACACCGTGCGCAACAGCACGAACGCCTGCGTCGCCGGATCCGTGCGCGTCAGGACTGCCATGACTCCTCCTTCTAACGACAACTTGCGTTAACGTTAGAACCACTGGCAGATTTTCGTCAACCGAAGTAGGTTTTAGAGATGGCCGACCCCGTCGCCGCCGTCGCGGCCCTCGACGAGCCGAACCGCCGCAAGCTCTACGACTTCGTGGTGCGCCAGACCGCGCCCATCAGCAAGGACGAGGCCTCCGAGGCCGTCGGGATGCCGCGCACGACGGCCGGTTTCCACCTCGACAAGCTGGTCGAGATGGGGTTGCTGGACGTGCTGCACGAACGCCGCTCCGGCCGCACCGGGCCTGGCGCCGGCCGTCCGGCCAAGCTCTACCGGCGCTCCGGCGAGCAGATCGAGGTGTCGCTGCCGGACCGGCGCTACGAAGCCGCGAGCCACCTGCTCACGGACGCGCTGCTGGAGGCGGAGACCACCGGTGAGCCCGCGCGGGAGATCCTCAACCGGCGGGCCTACGAGTGGGGCGAGGACCTGGCCGCCCAGGCCGACGGCGAAGTCGTGCAGGCGTTGGAGGACCTCGGGTTCGAGCCGCAGCAGGACGAGCAGACGATCCTGCTGGGCAACTGCCCGTTCCACAGCCTGGCGCAGAAGCACACCCAGCTGGTGTGCGGGATGAACCTCTGTCTGATCAGCGGGATCCTGGACGGCATCGAGGCGCGCAGCCACACCGCGCGCCTCGATCCGTCACCAGGTCACTGCTGCGTTCGCCTCGACCAGGCCTAAGTTCAACCGCGCAAAAAGTGTCGGTGCCTCGTGCGAGCATCGCGGTGAGCCCAACACGTGGGCAGGTCCTGGGGAGGAAACACCGCAATGCGCAGAATGATCGCTGTTCTCGGCGCGCTCGTGATGGCCGTGGCCGTCGTGTCGCCGGCCGGGGCGGCAACGGGGGAAATAGCCTCATCGTGCGAGGTCAAGTTCACCACGGCGGGCAAGCCGGACGGCACGTTCACCGTCCGCGGCAGCTACCGGTTGCTCGGCAGCCTGCCTGCCACGTCCGAGAAGACCGCTCCGCTGACGGCCGACGACTGGGGCGTCTCCACACGGCTCGACCTGGACGTTCTGGGGCCGGAGCTCGCCAAGCGCGGCGTGACCAGGTTCGACCAGGGCATGGTGCTCGCCGCATATCTGTCGGTGCACCACAACGGCGTTGAGGACTGGCCTCAGAAACCGCTCACCGACCTCGGTCACGACATCGCCGTCGCCCAGTTCGCCACCGGTATCACCAGCAAGATCGCCGACACCAAGGTGTACCCCGGCGACGACGCCGTGCCAGGCCACTGGCGGTTCGCCAGCTACGGCGACATCTGGCTCAGCTTCCACAAGTTCACCGACCCGCAGGTCTACATGTCGGTCCACTGCATCGCGGATGCCGGGCAGGACCTGTTCTACGGTGAGACCGTCGTGAACCCGTAGCCGGCTGATGGGTGGTTGTGGCTGCCGGCCACAACCACCCACAACACTCAGGCGCCGTCCTCCAGGTCGCCCTCGGTCTCCAGATACGCAGCCCGCAGCGCGTCCAAAGTGGACGGCTCCGGGTGCTCCCACATCTTCCGCTCGGCCGCTTCGAGGAGCCGCTCGGCGATCCCGTGCAACGCCCAGGGGTTCGACGCCTGCAGGAACTTGCGGGTCTCCGGGTCGAGCACGTACGTCTCGGTCAGCTTCTCGTACATCCAGTCAGCGACCACACCGGTCGTCGCGTCGTACCCGAACAGGTACTCGACCGTCGCCTGCAGCTCGAACGCGCCCTTGTACCCGTGCTGCCGCATCGCCCCGACCCAGCGCGGGTTCACCACGCGGGCGCGGAAGATCCGCGACGTCTCCTCGGTCAACGTGCGCGTGCGAACCGCTTCCGGGCGCGTGCTGTCACCGACGTACGCCGCGGGCGCCTTGCCCGTCAACGCCTTCACCATCGTGACCATGCCGCCGTGGTACTGGAAGTAGTCGTCCGAGTCGGCGATGTCGTGCTCGCGGGTGTCGATGTTCTTGGCCGCCACCGCGATCCGCCGGTACGCCGACTCCATGTCCTGGCGCGCCGCCACACCGTCGACCCCACGCCCGTACGCGTAGCCGCCCCACACCGCGTAGACCTCGGCGATGTCCGACGAGTCGCGCCAGTTGCGGCTGTCGATCAACGGCAGCACGCCCGCGCCGTACGCGCCCGGCTTGGAGCCGAAGATCCGCAGCGTCGCCCGGCGCTGGTCGCCGTGCTCTTCCAGGTCCTTCAACGTGTGCGCCCGGACGTAGTTCTGCTCCGCCGGCTCGTCGAGGTTCGCCACGAGCTGCACCGCATCGTCCAAAAGGGACACGACGTGCGGGAACGCGTCGCGGAAGAACCCGGAGATCCGGACCGTCACGTCGATGCGCGGCCTTTCCAGCTCCGGAAGCGGGATCACTTCGAGGCCCGTGACCCGACGCGACTGGTCGTCCCACACCGGCCGCACGCCCAGCAGTGCGAACACCTCGGCGATGTCGTCACCGGCCGTGCGCATCGCCGACGTGCCCCACACCGACAGGCCGACGGAAGGCGGCCACTCGCCGTCGTTCTCGGTGCGGTAGCGCTCGAGCAGTGAGTCGGCCATCGCCTGCCCGGTCTCCCAGGCGAGCCGCGACGGGATCGCCTTCGGGTCGACCGAGTAGAAGTTGCGGCCGGTCGGCAGCACGTTCACCAGGCCGCGCAACGGCGACCCGGACGGCCCGGCCGGGATGTAACCGCCGTCCAACGCGTGCAGCACGTTCGTCATCTCGTCCGTGGTGCGCGCGAGCCGCGGCACGACTTCCAGAGCCGCGAACTCCAGGATCTTCTGCACGTCGGTCGACTCGTGGAGGGTCTTCGCGACTTCGGCGTCCCACCCGGCGTCTTCCATCGCCTGGACGAGCGCGCGAGCCTGTTCCTCAACGGCGTCAACGTCTTCGCGAGCCGTGGTCGTGAGCCCGAGCGCCTCCCGCAGTCCCGGCAGCGCGGCGACCTGACCGCCCCACATCTGCCGCGCCTGCAGCATCGCGAGCACCAGGTTGACGCGAACGCTTCCGGTGGGTGCTTCGCCGAGGATGTGCAGGCCGTCGCGGATCTGCACGTCCTTGACCTCGCACAGCCAGCCGTCGACGTGCAGCAGGAACTCGTCGAACTCGGCGTCGTGCGGCCGGTCGTCCATGCCGAGGTCGTGGTCGAGCTTGGCGGCCTGGATCAACGTCCAGATCTGCGCGCGGATCGCCGGCAGCTTCGCCGGGTCCATCGCGGAGATGTTGCCGTACTCGTCGAGCAACTGCTCCAGCCGCGCGATGTCGCCGTAGCTGTCCGCACGGGCCATCGGCGGCACCAGGTGGTCGACCAACGTTGCGTGGGCGCGCCGCTTCGCCTGCGTGCCCTCACCGGGGTCGTTGACGAGGAACGGGTAGACCAGCGGCAGATCACCGAGCGCCGCGTCCGTGCCGCACGACGCCGACATGCCGACCGTCTTGCCCGGCAACCACTCCAGGTTGCCGTGCTTGCCGACGTGCACCACCGCGTCCGCGCCGAACGACGACTCGATCCACCGGTACGCGGCGAGGTAGTGGTGCGACGGCGGCAGGTCCGGGTCGTGGTAGATCGCGATCGGGTTCTCGCCGAACCCGCGCGGCGGCTGCACGATCACGACGACGTTGCCCGACTCCAGCGCTGCCAGGACGATCTCGCCATCCTTCGACCGGGAGTGGTCGACGAACAACGACCCAGGTGCCTCGCCCCAGTGCTCCTGCATCGACTCGCGGAAGTCGTCCGGCAGCGTGTCGTAGAACTCGCGGTAGTCCGCCGCGGCAATGCGCACGGGGTTGCTCTCGAACTGCTCCTGCGTCAGCCAGTCCGCGTCCTGACCGCCGGCCGCGATCAGCGCGTGGATCAACGCGTCGCCGTCCAGCTCGTCGACGCCGGGAAGCTCAGAGCCGATGTCGTAACCGTGCTCCTGCATGGCTTTGAGCAGCCGGACCGTGGACGCCGGCGTGTCGAGCCCGACCGCGTTGCCGATGCGGGAGTGCTTCGTCGGGTACGCCGACAGCATCACCGCGATCTTGCGGTCCTTGGTGGGAATGTGGCGCAGCTTCCCGTGCCGGACCGCGATTCCGGCGACGCGCAGCGCCCGTTCGGGATCCGCCACGTAGACGGTCAGCCCGTCCTCGTCGATCTCCTTGAACGAGAACGGAACCGTGATGATCCGCCCGTCGAACTCCGGGATCGCCACCTGCGTCGCGGTGTCCAACGGGGACAGTCCATCGTCGTTCTCGTCCCACGACTCGCGACTCGACGTGAGGCACAACCCTTGCAGGATCGGCACATCCAGCGCCGCCAACGCGCCGACGTCCCACGCGTCGTCGTCCCCACCGGCCGACGCCTTCGCCGGGTTCGTGCCACCCGCCGCCAGCACCGTCACGATCAGCGCGTCGGCCTTCTGCAACGTCTCGAGCAGCTCCGGCTCAGCCGTGCGCAGCGACGAGCAGTAGACCGGCAGCGGGTTCCCGCCCTTGGCCTCGATCGCGTCGCACAGCGCGTGCACGAAGTCCGTGTTCCCCGCGACGTGATGCGCCCGGTAGTAGAGCACCGCGACGGTCGGGCCTTCTTCTGCCTCGGCGCGTTCCAGCAAACCCCACGTCGGCGTGGCCGCGGGCGGGGCGAACCCGTGTCCGGTCAGCAGAATCGTGTCTTCGAGGAACTTGTGCAGCTCCGTGAGGTTCTGGGGACCACCGTGCGCCAGGTAGAGGTGCGCCTCCGCACAAACGCCACCGGGCACCGTCGACAGTTCCATCAGCGCGGCGTCCGGCTGCTGCTCACCGCCCAGCACCACCACGGGCAGCCCGCCGGCCAGCAGCCAGTCGAGCCCTTCCTCCCACATCCGGCGCCCGCCGAGAATGCGCACCACGACCAGGCTCACGTCCTGGACGAGCGCGGGCAGATCTTCGACGGTGAGCCGGGCGGGGTTGCCGAGGCGGTACTCGGCACCACTCGCCCGAGCCGACAGCAGGTCGGTGTCGGAGGTCGACAGCAGCAGGATCACGCAGGCTCCATCCCTCGTGGGGTCCTCGCCCCAGGTTGCGGGTGACTCGGAAGCGGAGTTCCTGACTCCCAGCGTCGTTCGCTGGTCACAGTGGCGGGACCGCGCCGGATTCACACCGGCTTCCTCCTGCGCTTCGTCGTTCGGGCTCACCCTAACCGGCGGGTTACAGTCCGACCTATGCGTAGTCACCCGGATGCCTGCCCAGGCGCCGTCGAGCTGCATCCCGCGGCCGACGGCGGGCTCGCGCGCATCCGGGTCCCGGGCGGCACTCTTTCCGCTGCTCAGTGGGACGTGGTCCGGCTCGCCGCACTGGAGCTCGGCAACGGGTCGCTGGAACTCACGTCGCGCGCGAACCTCCAGATCAGAGGGCTCGCGGACGGCCTCGAACTGGGCTCACGACTGCGTGCGGCGGGCCTGCTGCCCTCCGACACCCACGAGCGCATCCGCAACATCATCGCGGCGCCCCTGGAGTCCAACCAGGCGCTGGTGGACGCGTTGGACGCCGCCCTCTGCGCCGACCCCGCGCTGGCCGCTCTACCAGGACGTTTCCTGGTGACGGTCGGGCTGCCGGTGAGCGGTCTCGGGGGCGACTTCGGGCTGGTCGACGACGTGCTGCTGCTCGCAGGGACCGACACCGGCGTCCGCGTTCAGGACCCCGTCGACGCTCTGGTAACCGCCGCCCGCCTCTTCCAAGAGCTGCGCGGCCCGGCCTGGCGCCTGTCCGAAGTGGACGACGGTGTGCGAAAGATCACCGAACACTTCGGCGCGACGGACGCCCCGCGCATCACGCCGGCTGTGACCCCTGTCGCACCTTCCGCGACCACGCCCGGTGTGCCGCTGGGCCGCCTCGACGCGCGCCAGCTCCCCGGCGTCCCGGTCCGGCTCACCCCGTGGCGCAGCCTGGTCGTGCCCGCAGGAACCGACACCACCGGATTGATCACCGACCCGGCGTCCCCCTGGCATGGCGTGAGCGCCTGCACCGGCCGGCCTGGATGCGCGAAGTCGCTCTCGGACGTACGCGCCGACGCGCGCGCCTGGGTGAACGCGTCACACCACACACACGACCCCGGCCGGGTACCCCCAATTTCAATTCTAGGGACCAGGTCCGACACTCCCGGCCCAGTGCACTGGTCGGGTTGCGCACGTCGCTGCGGCCGCCCGGCGGGCGATGTGATCGAGTTCGTCGCGACCGGCGACGGCTACGAGGAGTTCAGGTGACGGAGTACATCAAGGACGGCGCGGAGATCTACCGCCGCTCCTTCGCGACCATCCGCGACGAGGCCGACCTCGCCGGCTTCCCCCAGGACGTCGCGCGAGTCGTCGTCCGGATGATCCACGCGTGCGGCATGACCGACCTGACGCACGACATCGGCTTCTCCCCCAACGTCGTGCGGCACGCCCACGCCGCGTTGCAGGACGGCGCCCCGATCATCTGCGACGCCAACATGGTCGCCGCCGGCGTCACCCGCCGCCGCCTGCCCGCGGACAACGAAGTCCTGTGCTACCTCCAGGACCCGCGCACGCCCGAGCTCGCGAAAACCATCGGCAACACGCGCAGCGCCGCCGCCCTGGAACTTCTGCAGGACCGCTTCGAAGACGCCGTGATCGCCATCGGCAACGCCCCGACCGCGCTCTTCCACCTGCTCGACCTGATCGAGCGAGGTGCCCCGCGCCCGGCCGCGATCCTGGGCATTCCGGTGGGCTTCATCGGCGCGAAAGAGTCCAAAGAAGCTTTGGCCGCAACGGATCTGGAGCACCTGGTGGTCCACGGCCGGCGCGGCGGCAGCGCCATGACGGCAGCGGCTATCAACGCGATCGCGAGCGAGGAAGAATGACGGGCAAGCTCTACGGCGTCGGCCTGGGTCCTGGCGACCCGGAACTCGTGACGGTGAAAGCCGCACGGATCATCAAAGAAGCCGACGTCGTCGCCTTCCACAGCGCCCGCCACGGCCGCAGCGTCGCCAAAACCATTGCGGAGCCCTACTTCCGCGAGGGCCAGCTTCTCGAGCAGCTCGTCTACCCGGTGACGACCGAGGACACCGACGACTACCAGGGCGAGATCGACCAGTTCTACGAGGAAGCCGCCGCCAGACTAGCCGCGCACCTCGACGCAGGCCGCAACGTCGTCGTTCTGGCTGCCGGAGACCCGTTCTTCTACGGCTCCTACATGCACATGCACAAGCGCCTGAAAGACCGCTACGAATGGGAAGTGGTCCCCGGCGTCACGTCGGTCAGCGGCGCGAGCGCGGTCCTCGGCACCCCGCTCGTCGAACGCGACGAGGTCCTCACGATCCTCCCCGGCACCCTCCCGCCCGCGGAACTGGCCGAACGCCTCAAGAACACCGACTCGGCCGCGATCCTCAAGCTGGGCCGCACTTTCGGCAACGTCAAGCAGGCCCTCGAAGAGTCGAACCGACTCGACAACGCCTGGTACGTCGAACGCGCCACCACGGGCCGCCAGAAGACCTCGAAGCTCGCGGACGTCGACCCGGACACCGTCCCGTACTTCTCCCTGGCGCTGCTTCCCAGCCACTCCAAGCCCGAGCCGGAGAAGGGCAACGTCACCGTCGTCGGCCTCGGCCCCGGCACCCGAGCCTGGCTCACCCCGGAAGCCAAGCAGGCTCTGGAGAACGCCGACGACCTGGTCGGCTACACCACCTACCTCAACCGCATCCCGGACCGCCCCGGCCAGACCAAACACGCCTCCCACAACCAGGTCGAGTCGGAACGAGCAGCGTTCGCCCTCGACCTGGCCCGCAAGGGCAAGCGGGTAGCGGTCATCTCCTCCGGTGACCCCGGTGTGTTCGCGATGGCCACGGCAGTGCTGGAGGTCGCAGCAGAGACCCAGGACGTGCCGGTCCAGGTCATCCCGGGCGTCACGGCCGCCAACGCCGTTGCCGCCAAAGCAGGCGCCCCGCTCGGCCACGACTACGCGGTGATCTCCCTGAGCGACCGCCTCAAGCCGTGGGACGTGATCGCCACCAGGCTCGAAGCCGCCGCCAAGGCCGACCTCGTCATCGCCATCTACAACCCCGCGTCCAAGGCCCGCACGCACCAGGTCCAGGACATGCGCGACCTGCTTCTGAAGCACCGCGCCCCGGACACGCCGATCGTCGTCGGACGCGATGTCGGTGGCCCAGAAGAGGAAATCCGGGTGACCACGCTCGAAGCCCTCGACCCGGACACGATCGACATGCGCTGCCTGCTGATCATCGGCTCGTCGCAGACCGTGGTGACGCCCCAAAACGTGGTGTTCACGCCGCGCCGTTACCCGACCGGCTGACCACAGGTCCGGGCGTACGGGGTCGAGGGCAGGTGGTGCCGCCACTCGTCCTCGGTGAGATCTCGGGCCACCGCGGTGCAGATGTGGCTGATCGGCAACGCGCCGGGCTGCCCCGACGCATCCGCAAGGATCTTCGTCACCAAGGCGCGTTCGACGGTCAACCCGACCTGGCCCGCGGGTTTGGTGACCACGTCGCGCAACTGGTCCTCGATGAGCGTCGGAACGGGCACGTTCGCCCCGCCAGCAGCCCGGCCAGCACCGGCAGTTCCGCGCAGCGGGCGTAGAAGTCGGCCCGGACGCCCAGCACCACGGTGGCTCCGCCGGTCACCATCGCCGCGATCCGGTCCACGAACCCGCTCCGCCGTGCCGGGTCCGGGCAGTGCGTGAACAGCTCCTCGAACTGGTCGACGACGAGCACCGGCTCACCATCGGCCAGAGCCGGAATCAACCCCGCGCGCAACAACGAGGACTTCCCGCTGCCCGACGCCCCGAACACGGCCACGAACCGCTGCCGTTCCACCAGCTTCAGGAGCTGCGCTCGCATCGCGTCCCGGCCGAAGAACCGGGCGCCGTCCTCCACCCCGTAGCTGAGCAGCCCCTGATACGGCGGGTCATCGGCAGCCCCCGACGGGCGGCTCCCCACGCACTCCGCGGCTGCCTGCCGCCACTGCCGCTCCCAACACCCCGGATCCCCGTCACACGCCCGTACGTAGGCCAACGTCGCTGCGATCGTCGGCAGGTGCTTCCCGCTGGCGGCATTGGCCAACGTCGAAGCCGAAACCCCGGCCCGCGCAGCCAATTCCCGATAACCCGGACTACCCGCCCGTCGACGCAACTCCCGCAACCCGGCAGCCAACGACTCAATCGGACCGGAACCAGCCAACTCCCGCTCGGGACGAGGCATTGACCCTCCCCTGTGAGCGCACTCACCTCAACCCATTTGTACACCCGGTCCACCTTGGCCAAATAATTCCACCCGACACATCACGACATCGATAAAGACAGACCTGGAGCGACTCGACCTCGGCTTTTACCTGGGTTGTTTAACGCAACGCACCCCTACCGGACAACCAAGCAGCCTGCTGTGATGACACAAAAGAAAGGGGGATTCCACGTTCAGCCGAACGAAAGGAGCACACCCAGGAGCTGAATAGTTTGGCACAAACCGAATTAACACGTTGCAGTCACGATGTGACACAAAAAGGGGAGGAAATAGTGAACAAGGTGAAAAGAACCCTTCGAGCCTTGACGCTGGGAGTCGCAGTCGGAGCGCTCACGCTCATCGCACCGACGACGGCCCAGGCGGCGCCGGAGGCGGACGAACCCAAGGGGGGCATCGGCGCGCTCGACGGGTGTGCGCCGGACGAGTGGTACACCTGCGGCAAGCTCACCAACACGTCCGGTATCCGGGTGAAGTACACCCTCGACTGGGCGAACAAGGAGGGCGCGTCCGCCTGGATCTACCCAGGTGAGACGAAGGGCGGGTACGGCGTCGACGTGGACGGCTTCTACGTCGGGTCCTGCGGCCTCTACACCGACTACGGGTACCTCCGCGCGAACTCCGGCTGGTACAAGATCAACAACTACACCCACATCGACATCTACGGCTCGTGGTGCTGATCGGCTGATACGCCCAACCAGCGCAGTGCGCCGTCCACCGTCTCCACCACTTCAGCAGGTGGCAGCGGTGGCCGGCGCACGATCACGACCGGAATCCCCAACTGCTCAGCGGCTTCGAGCTTCGCGGACGTCATCGACCCACCGCTGTCCTTGGTCACCAGCACGTCGATCTCCCGCGACCGCATCAGCTCCAACTCACCGTCCACAGTGAACGGCCCGCGCGACAGCAGCACCTCGATCCGTTGCGGCATCGGGGGTTCCGGCGGCTCGACCATCCGCGCCAGAAACCACTGCGGACACGGAGCGAACTCCGCGAGATCCTGCCGCCCGGTGGTCAGGAACACCCGCGAGCCAGGCAGGTGATGCGCCGCCGAAGCAACGCTGTCCTCCCACTGCCAGCCGTCCCGGGCCGTGAACCCCGGACGCCGCAGGATCAGAAACGGCACCCCGGCCCGAGCACAGGCTTCGAAAGCGTTCGCCGTGATCTGCCGCGCGAACGGGTGGGTAGCGTCGACCACGGCGTGAATGTCGTTGTCCCGCAACCACGAAACCAGCCCGTCCACTCCGCCGAACCCGCCGACGCGAACCTCGCCGACCGGCAAGCGAGGTTCACTCACCCGGCCGGCCAGCGACGAGATGGCTGGAACACGAGCAGCCAGTTCGCGCGCTTCGCCGGTCCCTCCCAGGATCAGGATCATCGAACGCGCGTGGCCGAGTACAGGTGGCTGTCCGGGAACTGCGTCGCCCCCAACGTCCGCCCCACGATGATCACCGCGGTCCGCTTGATCCCCGCCGCCTCGACCTGCGCGGCGATGTCGTCCAACGTCCCGCGCAGCACCACTTCGTCCGCCCGAGACGCGTAAGCCACCACCGCGACGGGACAGTCCAGCCCGTAGTTCGGCACCAGCTCGGCGACCACGTCAGCGATCCGCTGCACGGCCAGGTGCAACACGACAGTCGCCCGGCTGCGACCCAACGTGTCCAGGTCCTCACCCTCGGGCATCGGCGTGGCGCGCTGCGAAGTCCGGGTCAGGATCACCGTCTGTCCCACACCGGGCACAGTCAGTTCCCGCTGCAACGAAGCCGCCGCCGCCGCGAACGCCGGCACGCCGGGCGTCACGTCGTAGGCGATCCCCAGCGCATCCAGCCGGCGCATCTGCTCGGCCATCGCGCTGAACACCGCCGGATCGCCGGAGTGCAGCCGCGCCACGTCCAACCCGGCCTCAGTGGCCGCGGCCAGCTCGGCAACGATCTCGTCCAACGTCAGGGAAGCCGTGTCGACGAGACGCGCCCCAGGAGGGCAGAAGTCCAGCAGTTCGACCGGCACCAAAGCGCCGGCGTAGAGGCAGACCGGAGACGACTCGATCAACGAACGCCCGCGCACGGTGATCAGGTCGGCAGCCCCGGGACCAGCGCCGATGAAGTGCACGGTCACTTGGTCACGCTCCACGTCGTGACGGGCATGTGCGGCCGCCACCCGGTGAACTTGCCCACCGACGACCCGCGGTTCACCGCGATCCGCACCAGGTCACCGCCGAGCCGCGCGTACCACTGCGCCACCACGGCCTCGGACTCGAGCGTCACGGCGTTGACCACCAGCCGCCCGCCGGCACCGAGCGCGTCCCAGCAGGTCTGCACGACGCCGGGAACGGTCAGCCCGCCACCGATGAAGATCGCGTCGGGCTTCTCCAGCCCCTCCAACGCGACCGGAGCCTGTCCGATGTGGACCTCGACCCCAGGCACCCCCAATGACGCAGCGTTGCGCAGGATTCGCTCAGCGCGCACGGCATCCTGCTCCACCGCGATCGCCCGGCACGTCGGGTGCGTCCGCGCCCATTCGATCGCGATGGAACCCGACCCGGCGCCCACGTCCCACAGGAGCTGCCCTGGCAGCGGCGCCAACGTCGACAGCGAAATAGCCCGCACCTCACGTTTGGTCAACTGGCCGTCAGTCTCGTACGCGTCGTCCGGCAGCCCGGGCACCCGCGAATAGGCGCTCCCGGCGTACTCGGCAGCGATGACGCACAGCGGATCCGCACTTTCCCCGGACCACTGGTAGACCCGCTCGGCAGGCCCACCCAACTGCTCCAGCACTGTAATAGGCCCAGCGATTTCCGCAACGGTCTGCGGATCACCACCGAGTACCAATATTCGCCGCCCCGGCGTCAGCGCAGGCCGCAGCAGGTCGGGCGACCGTCCCACCAGCGACACGACCTCGACCTCGTTCAACGCCCACCCGAGCCGCGCGCAGGCCAGCGACACCGACGAGGGGTGCGGGATCACGGTGACGCGCGACCCCAGCAGGCGCACCAGCGTCGTCCCGATTCCGTGGAACATGGGATCGCCGGACGCCAGCACGCACACGTCGCGGTACTTCTCGAACAGCTCGGGCAACGCCGGGACCAGCGGTGACGGCCACGCCACCCGCTCGAAGTCCCCAGGCACCAATTCCAGCTGCCGTCGACTGCCCATCAACACCCGCGCGCCGCGAACCGCGTTCTGCGCGGCCGGCGACAACCCGTCCCACCCGTCGGCCCCGATGCCGACAACTGTGACGTCGCCGGGGACGTCAGACTGTTCCGGTGACACGCTGCACCTGAATCTCGATCACCACACGCGTGGGGTTCACCCGAGGCTGCTTGTACCGCAGCGCATACCGCCGAACAGCCTCGTCCACCGACGCCGGGTCCTCCCGCACGACCGCGGGACCCTCCACCGTGGACCACCGCCGACCGTCCACCTGACACACCGCTGCGTAACCGGCCTTGCGCACGTGGCGAACCTTCCACGAACCGCCGTCCGTGATGATCCGCGCCACGCCGGCGTCCAGGTCGAGCGTGACCCCGACCGGCACCACGTGCGGAGTGCCGTCCGGACGCACGGTGGACAACGTGCACAGGTGCCGTTCGGCCCAGAACTCGGCGAACTCGGCGCCCCGCTCGATCGACATGGCACGAATCATGCACGAACACGGCCCGCCGCCTCGGCAGCGGGCCGTGTGTTCCGCACTACGGAACTACGGGTAACTGACGACGTTCACCGGCACCGTGCCCGGCGGTGTGACCGCACCCACGTCGTTGATCACGTGGGTGATCGTGCCCTGGTAGTTGAGCGACACGGTCAGCAGGTTGTGCATCCTCACCCCAGGCCGGTTGGGCACCTCGAACGCGTGCTCGGCCCGCACCGACGGGTTGACGTTGAAGAAGCAGTAGCTGCCCAGCCCCCACGCCTCGTGCGTGGTGACGTTGTCGCCGACCTTGTAGGCCGCGTACCCGGCAACCCCGTTGGGGGCCATCCACGAGGCCTGGTTCGGCACGTCGTACGGCATCTCGTTCTGGAAGAAGATCGTCCGCCCGCCCTGGCCGTTCCAGATCACCTGGTACTTCTGGTAGTGCTCGACGAACAACCCGGTGGCCAGCACGTTGTTGCCGTTGACGACGAGGCCCGTGTCACCGATCGCCTCGTTCCAGCCCCAGGTGCCGGCGTTGCCGTGGTCGGCGCGCCAGATCCAGCTGTGATCGATGATCGTGTTGTGGCTGTTGACGACCAGGCTGTTCGTCGCCTTGCCCGCGACCGCCCCGCCGACGCGGAAGAACACGTCCTGCAGCGTGGTCGGGTTGGCCGCGTGCGAGGCCGACGAGCCGGACGGGCCGACCGTCAGCAGCGAGTTCGACAGGGTCGTGCCCGCGTCGAACAGGATGCCCTTGATCCGCACGCCGTCGACGTCCGCGACCTGCATGGCCGTGACGCCGTTCTGCGGCACGATCGTCGCGTAGCCGATGCCCAGCACGACGGTGTTCGGCCGCGTGATGTTGATCGTCTGGTTGACGTTGTAGATGCCGGGCGTGAAGAACAGGTTGCACCCCTGCGCCAGCGCCGCGTTGATCGTGGCCGCGGTGTCCCCGGCCTTCACGACGTAGAACTGGCTCATCGGCAACGAGCTACCGGGCGTACCACCGTTGATCCACGACGCTCCGGAAGCGTTGGTGCGCAAGGAAGGCAGGAACACCCGGTACTGGCTTCCCTCGAGGTACAGGTAGGGCACGTCCCGCGAGATCGGCGTGGTCGCGAGCGTCGTCTCCGGCGGCGACGGGAACGTGTTCGGCGGCGCACCGGGCGTTCCGGAGAACACCATGTTCCACACGCCGCCGTTCCAGCTGCCGTAGTTGGAATCGCGCGTGTACCACTGCTGCTGCGAGACCGACGCCGTCTGCCCCGACACCCGCGAATCAGCCGTGTAGCCACCACTCGCAAACCCGTAGCTCGCCGGGTACAGCGCCAAGTTGCCACGAATGTCCATGCGGCGGAACGGCGCCGCCTGCGCCACGGCCCACCGGTTGGTGCCGTTGCTCGGGTTGACGGCCATGTTCTCGGCCGAGCGCCAGAAGTTCTGCAGCGCCACACCCTTGTCCGACTCGTTGAACGCGTCGACCGTGATGTCACCGTTGATCACGACATCGCCGGGGTTGCGCCCCAGGCCTGCGACGGACGTGTAAAAACCAACGTCGTCGTGAACGTTGTACGTGCCCGGCTTGAACAGGTGCGCGACCCGGCGCGGCGCCATCTGCGCCGTGAGCGTGTCCTTCTGCATGTTGAAGTCCGCGTCGAGCTGCGTCTGGATGCTCGCGGCCGACATGCTGGGGTCGAAGATCCGCGTGTTCGGCCCGAAGTTCGGCGTGTCGGACTGGGCACACCCTTGCTGCGTGCCGATCGTGTAGGTCGCGCTCGCTGTTGCGGAGTTCGTGAGCCCCGCCTTGATGCCGATCGCGTTGACCGTGCGGCTCGTCGGCACCGAGATCGGCCCGGTGTAGAGCGGTGAGCTTGCCGTGGGTGTCGAACCGTCCACTGTGTACCGGATCGCCGCGCCGGAGGTGGCCGTCGTGATCGTCACGGTCTGCGCGGACGTGTACGCACCGCCAGGCGGGCTGAATGTCGGCGCCGCGACCTGCGCCGGCGCGCTGCCGTGCGTGTAGGTGAAGTGCGGGGTGTCGTACTGCGGCCCGCTCTTCTCGTAGGTGAACCAGTACTCGATCTGCGTCCCCGACGACAACGACCCGACCGTCTTCTGCCAGGTCCCGGCGTTGTTCGTCATCCGGAAGTTCTGCTGCGGAGTGTTGGGGACCAGGTAGTGCACGTCGACGTACAGGGCAGGGGTCGTCGGCGTGAAGTCGATCCTCGCCTGAGTGGAGTCCAGCGCCGTCACGTTCTGCGTGTAGTCCTCGGCCGCGGAAGCGGTGGACGACGCAAGTGACGACAGGGCAATCGCTGCGGCGGCCAGGCCGGCCAGCCATCTCACCTTTGAGAGCGCTCTCACACTTGAACGGTAAACACGAGATGTCGCTAAGCGAAAGATGCAAGCGGTGGGAAAGAAGAACCGGGAACGCCACCGTTTTCACCCGAACGAGCGGCTTGTTGGATTGGATTCAAGCCATAGCGTCGGCTTATGACTCCCTCCACCGCGTACAGCAGGGACCCGGGTGACGAGCTACGGCGCCTCCGAGAGACGTGCACGGGCCTCAAGAGCAACGAGCTGGCAAAGAAGCTCGGCTGGGATCCCAGCAAGATCTCCACCATCGAGCACGGCAAGGCGCGCGCCAGCGAGATCGACCTCATCCAGTTCTTGTCCATGTGCGGCAAGGACATCGACTACGTCAACGACTTCAAGCGCCGCTACCAGTACGCCTTCGACGAGTACTTCGTGCAGCTGTCCGGCAACCTGCGGACGGTCGGGCTAGCCGAGTCCACGGCCAGGACGATCATCAGCTACGAGACGCTGATTGTGCCAGGTCTCTTCCAGGACATCCGAGTACGCCGAGAGGGTGTACCACGCGAACGGGACCGTCGCGGAAGAGCGGATACCCGAACTCGTGCAGTGCCGGACAGACCGCCAGGCGATCCTGCAGCGACACGATCGGCCGGATTGCTTGTTCTACATCCATGAGCTAGCGCTGCCGCAGCCCATGGGCGATGACGGGTGATGCAGGCCCAGTACACGCGCCTGCTGTCCAAGGCGCACATGATCCGGCTCGTTCCCGCGGAGGTTGCCGTGCTGTCGGCCGGCTTCATGCTCTGGGAGTTCGAGAAGGCCGACCCGGTCGCCTACAGCGAGTCGGAGTTCGCGCGCGTGTTCGTCCAGGATCTCGGCGCGATCGCCAAAGCGAGGCAGCACTTCAAGCAGCTGGACGAGGTCGCCCTCGATGGAGAGCGAACGCGCAGCAAGCTGAAGCAGTACCTCCGCCAGCTCGTCGGAGCTGGATGAACCCGAACTTGAGGTAAGCGCCCACGGCAGCGCCCCTCAGCCACCGCGACTTCAGCGTCATCAACCGTGCGGGACTCGAAGAACGCGAGCGGCGACGTCCTCGCGTTCTCCACCCCTGCCTGGAGCGCGCTGGTCGGCTGGATCGGCTCGCGCTCCCCGCAGGTCTGATCACGACAGCACAGAGGCCCACCCCGCGGCAGGGATGGGCCTCGCTCGTTCATCGGTGCTCTCAGCCACCCGCGGGCGGTTCCGGCATGGGGGCCGGCTTCGCGTCGCGCATGCGTTCCTCGGTCCAGTAGTCCGGGTCGGTGTGCTCCGCCGGTCCACCTGCCACCTCTGGACCGGCGGGACCGGCGGGAGCGGCCGGATCACCCGTTCCGCGCAACCCGGCGATCACGGAGGCGCTCAGCACGACAGTCGCCGCGATGACCGCCACCACCACAACCATGCGCGTGCGGGTGCTCATGGAGCCTCCTTACGGCGTTTGGTTTTTCGCGTTATTGAAGACGTCGTTCACGTGACTGTCATAATACGGCCCGGAATTGTTCCCGTCCAGAAGTCCCTGGGTCGCACTGATCACGTAACCGAGGCCGTTGGGCTGGTAGTTCTCGAGCCACGGCCCACCACTGGCACCGCCGCCGAAATTGCAGCCGAGTCGATAGGCGTTCGCGCTCGGCCACCGGTCGGTCGTTCCCCAGCAGTACCACTGCACCTCACCGCCGTCACGGTTTCCCGGATAGCCGGCGATGTGCACGTAACGGCTGTAACTGCCGTTGTACCGGAAGCCGTGGCCGCCCGCCGCGTTGACCACTTTCTGGCCTGAACTGTTGGCGTACGTCACCACCCACGCGAAGTCGCGCTGCCAGTCGTTGCGGACCGACCACCCCGTGGAGTAGTGGAACCAGTAGGCGGCGAACCGTCCACGCGGCTCGGAGCCGCGCTGGTAGCCCGGGATGAAGACCCAGTTCCGCATGACCTGTCCGTTGCCGCCGCCCACGACCGCGCAGTGGCCCGCGGTGACGACAAGGCTCTTGGAGGCGCTGTTCACGGCACTGCCGGAGCACTGGTAGCCGCCGTTGTTCCGCGGGTCGACGAAGTAGATCTTGCCGTTGGTGTAGGAGAACCAGGCGTCCTGGGCCGACGGGCCGCCCGTCACCGTCGGCGCTGCCGGGGCGGAGGCGGTCGCGGCCTTCCCCGTCGGAGCCGACGTCGTCGCGTTCGTCTTCGTCGGGCCGGCGGTTGCGACGGCGGGCTTGGCCGCCGCGAGCCGTTCCGGCGTCCAGTACTCGTTGACGATCCGCTGGGCTTCGGCGGGTGAAACCTTGCGCTCGGCGCGAGCGCTCTCGTCCCACACGACTGCGGACGTGCCGACGATCGAGTCCGTTTTCGCCGCAGATTCGGCATTCGCCGGAACGGCGACCAAAATTGACGCGACGAGCGTCAGACCAGAAAAAACGCCAAGCATCGATCTTCGGGCAAATATCATCGTTCCCCCTAAGGAACTGATTTTCCCCTCTGGCGAAACTCGCCAGCCTGCACAGCACAGTAGCCAGCTGATTTTGGCCCAACAACCGCCTACTGGCGCAAGGAAGATATTCCGCGTCGCATAGACGCGTTTCAGCTCGCTCGGTTTTCGTTGAGGTAGTTGTAGATCGTGTAGCGGGTGACCTCCAGGACACCCGCCAGATGGTCCACCGAGTCACGGATGAGGAAGAACCCTGCCTCGTCCAGGACTCGCACGACCTGCGACTTGTGCACCTTCTTCATCAGCTCGACCGGCACCCCGACGTCGGCGATGGCCTTCTCGACCAACACCCGCTGCAGCGTGTCCACGTCCTGTGGAAAGTGCTCAACAGGCCCAGAAGCCTCGTGCGCAGCCAACTTATTGACACACAAGCACCCCACGGCGACACCAGCAGCATCACGCACGAACGTCGTCGACGACCAGATGGCCCGCCCATCAGGCGCATACGTCTCGTAGCCCGGCATGTCCGTGGTGGTGCCGCGCCGCACCAGCCCCAGCAACAGGTCGGTCATCGGCCCGCCCACCTGCCGCCCGGTCAACGACCCGGCGATCGCGATGATCGAGTTCGGCAGCCGCGACAGGTCGTGCACCACGACCTCGGTGTCCGGTCCCAGAGCCGAGGCCAGGCTGTCCACCGTCGGCACCAGCGCCGACAAGGCCGCCGGCACCGGTGACGCAGCTGTCCCGGACAGCGACTTCAACGCGGCTCGTACCCGTTCCAACGTGCCGCGCGAAGTCGTGGCGTGCGGCGACAACCGGACGTGCTCCGGCCGCACCGTCGCGGTGACCCCGAAGGCGTTCAACGCCTCCCCGACCACGGAAGCCGCCTCGGGCATCGTGAACGCCAGGATCCCCGCCCGGCGCTCCCGTGCCGACACGATCTTGCCGCCGCACGACAGCACGATCTCCTCCAGCTCGGCGACGACGTCCGAAACGGCCGAGTCCAAAGCCGAAACGCCCGCGAGCTCCACCAGTTCCAGTGCCTCCGCGAAGGCACCGGACACGACCGGCGAGAGGTTCGTGATGTTCCAGGACGCGGCATCGGGAGCAGGCTGGTGCACCGCGTTGTCGAACAGGCCGGCATCCAAAGCACCCGTCCAACCCGAAAGAACAGGCGAAAGCCGCTCCAAAGCGCGGTCCGAGAGCACGACGAAACCGGTGCTCCACCCGGCCCGCAACCACTTCTGCCCGCCGACCACGAGCACGTCGGCGAGTTCCCACGGCTCGTCGGCCACGCCGAAGCCCTGGATGCCGTCGACGATGAGCAGCCGGTCGCCGAGGACCTCCCGCAAAGCAGAGAGATCAGCTCGGTAGCCGGTGCGGAAGTCCACAGCGGACACCGACAGCGCGGAAACCTCAGCAGTCAGACGGGTTGCGACGGCGGCCGGGGCCACCGGTCCGTCGAGAACCACCGACGGGAGTCCCGCGCGCACCCACGGATAGGTGTTGGCCGGGAACTCCGCCGCCGAGTACATGACCGTCCCGGACAGCCCGAAAGCCGCCTGGAACAGGCCGATCGAGGTGTTCGGGACGAGCGCCACGTGGTCGGTGTCCGTGCGGCACAACCGGGCGACGGCTGCCTTCACCCGTTGTTCCTCGCGCATCAGCGTGTCCACTGTGGATGGACCGGCTAGCGAGGCCTGTTCCATCAGGCGCGAGGTGGCCGTGACCACAGCCAGCGAGGGCGGGCCGAAGCGGGCGAAGTCGAGGTACCCCTCCGGTTCGCGGAACTGGGCGAGGTACGAGGTGTCGATCAACTTAGAGCACCTTTGCGAGGAACTGTTGCGTGCGCGGCTGCTGTGGATTGTCCAGCACGTCGGCCGGTGTGCCGCTCTCCACCACGGCGCCGTCGACGAGGAACACCACGCGGTCGGCGACCGAGCGGGCGAAACCGATCTCGTGAGTGACCACGATCATCGTCATGCCGTCGCGGGCCAGCGAGGTCATCACGTCGAGCACCTCGCCGACCAGCTCCGGGTCCAACGCGGACGTGGGCTCGTCGAACAGCATCAGCTTGGGCTTCATCGCCAGAGCCCGCGCGATCGCAACACGTTGCTGCTGGCCACCGGACAGCTGCGCCGGGTACGAGCCCGCCTTCTCCGCGAGCCCGACCCGTTCCAGCAAGGTCACCGCCTCGGCCCGGACCTCGGCCCGGTCGCGGCGCAGCACCTGGACCGGGCCCTCCATGACGTTCTCCAGCGCCGTGCGGTGCGGGAACAGGTTGAATCGCTGGAACACCATGCCGACGTCGCGCCGCTGGTGGGCCGCCTCGCGTTCGCGCAGCTCGTAGAGCTTCCCACCGTGAGATCGGAACCCGACCGGGACGCCGTCGACCCAGATCCGGCCGGCGTCGATGGTCTCCAGGTGGTTCACACAGCGCAGGAAGGTCGACTTCCCCGCGCCGGACGGGCCGAGCAGGCAGACGACCTCGCCGCGGTCGACCTCCAGGTCGATTCCGCGCAGCACTTCGGTGTGGCCGAACGACTTGCGGACCCCAACCGCCTCAACGAGGGCCATAAGCACGCTCCAGGTAGTGCTGCCCGATCGACGCGAGGGACACCATCACGAGGTACCAGGCCGCGGCGGCGAACAGGGTTTCCATGATCTCCAGGTTGCGCGAGGAGATGTTGTTCGCGGCGTGGATGAGCTCCAGGAAGGCGATCACCGACGCCATCGAGGTGCCCTTGATCATGTTGATGAAGTTGTTGCCGGTCGGCGGGATGATCACGCGCATCGCCTGCGGCAGCACGACTCTGCGCAGCGTCGTCATCGGCGTCATGCCGATCGACTTGGCCGCCTCGGTCTGGCCGGAGTCCACGCTGCTCAGGCCGGCGCGGACGATCTCGGCCATGTAGGCGCTCTCGTTGAGCCCCAGCCCGAGCAGCGCCGCCACGAACGCCGTCATGACCACGTTCGTCGGCACGGTGAAGAGCATCGGGATGCTGATGTTCTTGAACACCAGCGCGAGGTTGAACCAGATCAGGATCTGCAGCAGCACCGGCAGCCCGCGGAACAGCCAGATGTAGCCGACGGCGAACCACCGCGCGACCGGGTTGGCTGACAGCCGCATCAACGCGATCACGACGCCCAGGACGATCGCGCCGCCCTGGGCCGCCACGGCGAGCACGATGGTGTTGAGCAGGCCTTCGAGCATCACGGGGTGCGTGAAGAACCCCGGCACGTCCTCCCACTGGATCTCCGCCTCGGCCATCGCCCAGCCGAGGCCGACGATGATCAGGAGGATGACCGCGCCGCTGATCCACCGCCCAGGATGGCGCAGCGGCACGACCTCCAGGTTCTCGCGAAGATCACTTGCCATTGATGGCGGCCTTCGTGATCGCGCCCTGCTTGATGTCCCAGGTGGTGAGGATCTTGGTGTAGGTGCCGTCGTCGATCAGCGCCTGCAGCGCGCCCTTGATCGCCTCGGCCAGCTTGGCGTTCTGCTTGTTGACGCCGATGCCGTACGGACCACCGTTGATCGGCGGGAGCTGGACGACCTCGAAGTAGCTGCCGTCACCAGCGGTCTTCGCGACATACACGGCGGTCGGCAGGTCGTTGAGGATCGCCGCGACCCGGCCCGTGCGCAGCTGGTTCTGGTTGCCGGTGTCGCTGTCGGTGACGCTCAGCTGGACCTCGGGCTTGCCCTGGTCCTGGCACTTCTGGCTCTGCTCCTTGGCGAACTGCTCCTGCGAGCTGCCGAGGTTCACCGCCACGCCCTTGCCGCACAGGTCGTCCGGACCCTTGACGCCCTGCGGGTTCCCCTTCTGCACCATGATCGTGATGCCGGAGGTGAAGTAGTCGACGAAGTCGATCTTCTGCTGCCGCTCGGCGGTGTCGTTCATCGCGGCCATGGTCACGTCGACGCGCTTGGTCTCCAGGCTGGTGATCAGCGAGCTGAACGCCATGTCGCTGTGCTCGGCCTGGAGCCCGAGCTTGGCGGCGATCGCCTTGATCAGGTCGACCTCCGACCCCATCGGCGTCTTGCCGTCCTGGTCGTAGAAGTTGTTCGGCGGGTTCTGGATGTTCGACCCGACCTTGAGCTTCCCGCTCGACGCGATCTCGGCGGGTACCAGCGCGGCGAGCTTGTCGTCCTTCTTGACGCTCGACAGGTCCGACGACGGCGGGGTGCTCGTCTGCGTGTTGTCAGACGTGCCTCCGCAAGCAGCAAGCGTTGCGACGAGCAACGCGGTCACGAGCAGGCGCGGCATCATGGCGGGCACCGTACAACGCCACGTTGAACACGTCCACAAAAAGTTGAAACCACCTGCCCAGCTGGCCCGTCTGCCGCGGTCGGCCGCAGCTCCGGCAGCGTTGCCCGCTTTGCGAAAACTGGTCTCAGGACTAGGGCGGGCGACGTGGGCGCCGTCGAAAAATGCTGTCATGCCCGACCGCTCACGAGATGTGTCGCGCCGAGGGATTCTCGCCGCGGCCGCAGCCGGTTCTGCGCCACCTACTACGAGCCGAATGGCGCGGCCACATCGTTTCGGTACGAGCCGGGGTTCTACGCGCGGCTGGAAACCTGGCACCAGAACTTCCGCGCTTCGACACCGAACCACTGGACGGCACGACACCGGGATCGACGGCGACCGGGGTCCGCAGACCCAGAGCCGCTCGTCCGCCGTGCTGGCCCGTACCAGGTCAGACGGCGCGATCACCGCGCAGAGCCGCCGGCTGCATTTCTGCCGCCAGAGCGCGCTGCGTGCGTGGGCACTCGCGCCCTGATTTCTGTCACATCCACCTAGTTGAGGGGAGTTCGTCATGCAGATGAAACGATTTGTGGTCGCTTTTCTCGCCGTGCTGGCCGCGTTCGTACTGACAGCTGGAAACGCCAGTGCCGCCGAGCCCAGAACCGCCGAGCTCACGGCCGCCGACGTGTCGATCATGGCTTGGGAATGTCCGTCCGGGCACTTCTGCGCCTACACGGGCCTGAACGGCACGGGCTCCAGGTGCGCCTGGTCGGGCGCCGACCCGGACTGGCTGTCCGGAAACGTCCGGTGTTCGTGGGCCGGTTCGACGCGTGTGCAGTCCTACAAGAACAACGGCACGAGCGGCAGCTTCACCGGTGTCGAGATCTACCGCAACGCGGATTACATCGGCAAGTTCCACTGCGTCCTGCAAGGCGGACAGGGATGGAACGTAACCGCGGGCGGCGTTCTCCTCCGCTCCCACCGGTGGATTTCGAGCACCTGCAATTGACGTGAAGAGGGGGCGGGTCCACCCGCCCCCTCTCGGCACCGGGAGATCGCAGCACCTCACCCGCGTCTACCGCAAGCTCAACGCGCAGCACCGGACGGATCTGCCCGACCTGAGCGACGGGGAATTCCGGACCAGCGAGGTTCGTTGATACGGAGTACCCCAGGGACAACGAGGAGGACCCCAATGGCGACGGTCGAGCTGACCACGGAGAACTTCGACGAGGTGGTCGGTGGGTCCGGCATCGTCCTGGTCGACTTCTGGGCCGACTGGTGTGGCCCGTGCAAGGCGTTCGCGCCCACGTTCGAGGCCGCGTCGGAGAAGCACGAGGACCTCGTGTTCGGCAAGGTCGACACCGAGGCGCAGCAGCAGCTGGCGGCTGCGTTCGGCATCCGCAGCATCCCGACGTTGATGATCGTCCGGGAAGGCGTCGTGCTGTTCTCGCAGCCGGGTGCGCTGCCGGGCAACGCGCTGGACAGCCTCATCCAGCAGGCGCGTGACGTGAACATGGAAGAGGTCCACGCGCAGGTGAAGGAAGCTCAGCAGGGCTGATTCACAAACCCCGGCCGTGGGTACCTGACGTGCATGAACACCGACACGTCGACCGCTCAGCTGGTGAACCAGCTGTCCGAGCAGGTGAGCAGGCTCGCGCGCGACGAGATTCGTCTCGCGGTCGCTGAGCTCAAGGACAAGGGCAAGCACGCCGGTGTCGGCGCCGGGATGTTCGGCGCGGCCGGCGTGTTCGCGTGGTGGGGTGGGCTCAGCATCGTCGCGGGCATCATCCTCGCCCTCAGCCTCGTACTTCCGCCGTGGGCGGCCGCATTGATCGTCGCGGCCGCCCTTCTGCTCATCGCGGGCGTCGCGGCGCTCATGGGTCGCAGCCAGGTCCGGCAGGCGACTCCCCCGGTGCCGCGCCAGGCGATGGACAACGTCCAGGAGGACATCGCGACGATCAAGGAGCGTGCGCACCGATGAGCGATCCCAAGGACGAGCTCCAGAAAGACGTCGAGCGCACCCGCCGTGAGCTCGGTGAGACCGTGGAAGCGTTGGCGCACAAGGTCGACGTGCCCGGTCGGGTCAAGGAACAGGCGCGCGACACCAAGGTCAGGATGACCGTGGCGACCAACGAGGCGATCGACTCCCTGCCGGAGCCGGTGGCCCTGCAGGTCGAGAAGGCGCGCCGGCATCCCGCGGCCATTGCGGCAGTGCTCATCACGCTGGTCCTCGTGATCTGGAAACTTTCCAGGAGGAATGGATGAAGTTGCTGTACCGCCCACTGGGAATGTTGCTCGGCGCGTTGGGAGGCTTCCTCGCAACCGCGATCTTTGGTCAAGTGTGGAAAGTAGTCGCGGGTGATGAAGAAGCACCGAGCGCGACGATGCGGAACCGTACGTGGCGCGAGGTCCTGCTGGCCGCGGCGTTGCAGGGAGCCATCTTCGGCCTGGTGAAAGCCGCGATCGACCGCGGCGGCGCCAAGGGATTTCAGAAGCTGACGGGCAAATGGCCCGGTGACGAAGAGGATTGATCGCCTCCCGTAACCGGTCCCGCTGAACGATCCAAACGAGACGCGAAGGTACACGCCAATCGTTTGGCGACTTAATCTGGCCCGGTCGCCTGCGAAAGGGCCAGTGATGACTCGTCAGTTGCGAGCTCGTGCGCTTTCTTCGAGGTTCGAGCCACTGGACTCCGTTCCGGACGACCCTGCCCGCTCCAGGCTGGGCGTCGTGCGGTTCGCCGGCACGTCGTTCAACCCGGTGCTGCGGGCAGGGCATCCGGAACTGACGGTGCACCTGGCCGAGGACGAGCAGCACGGCTTCGCCGAGGTCTGGACGAGCTCGCGCGGCGTCGAGTCCGGCGAGCACAAGGCGATCACCTACGCCCACGACGGCGAATACCTGTTCTGCGCCGGGCGGATTCCGCCGTGCGACGAGTTCACCTACGCGGGCCGGCTCGCGTTCCGGGCGGCACTCGAGCTCGCCGGGAAGCTCGGCTACCACCACGTCTTCCGGATGTGGAACTACCTGCAGGACCTCAGCCCGCAGACCTACCGCGAGTTCCTGCTGGGCCAGGCGGAAGCGTTCGCGAAACGCCCGGTCACGTGGAGCGGCCTGCCCGCGGCGACGGTGGTCGGCTCACGCGGCGGCGGGATCGCGTTCCACTTCCTGGCCTGCCGCACCGGCATGCCGATCACGCTCATCGCACCCAGCGGCGCGCGGGGCGTCTACCTGCACGGCAGGCTGTTCTTCACGGCGCCGTCGCTGGACGACGCCGAGGAGCTGATGAGCGCGGTCAACCTCGCCAACTGGGGCATCGAGGACGGTTTCGGGCTGCACGACATCACGACGCTGAAGGCCTACGCGCGGCAACCGGGTGATCTTTCGCTGGCCAGGTTCGACTGCGACACTCGGCTGGATCGCGAGACGAGCGTGGCATATCTGCTGGCCACACTGCTGTCGGAGGACCGCGCGGTGGAATTCGAGGGTGTCGCGGGCTGACGCCGTTCGACAACGTCGTTCGATTCCCGTTCGACACTGCGAACACTTGAATTCTCAACTATTCTCACCCTCATGCCACAGCCAGAGGGTGCCGAGCTCGACGCGATCAGGGCCAAGCGGGACGAGCTGCACGAGAAGTACGTCAGGCCGCTCGACGAACGCGGCGGTTCGCCCACTCGCGGCGTCCACCACATCGCGTTGATCTGCAAGGACGTCGAGGAGACCATCAAGTTCTACCAGGAGTTCCTCGGTTTCCCGCTGGTGGAGCTCGTGGAGAACCGCGACTACCGCGGCTCCAGCCACTTCTTCTTCGACCTCGGCCACAAGAACCTGCTGGGGTTCTTCGACTTCCCCGGCCACGACCACCCGGCGTTCATGGAGACGATCGGCGCCGTGCAGCACCTGGCGCTGTCCATCTCCCCCGAGCGGTTCGACGAGATCAAGGCCAAGCTGGACGAAGCGGGGATCGAGTACCTGGGCCCCGACCGGGGCGTCGAGGACAGCCTGTACATCCGCGACCCCAACGGTGTAGGGATTGAGTTCTACCGCGAGGTACTCGGCGAGTTCGAGGGCACGACTTTGATCAAGTAGAACGGAGTCGCAGCGTGGCGCAAGAGGTCAAAGGCGTTGTCGCCAGAGGAAAGGGCCAGCCGGTCGAACTGACCACTGTGCTCGTTCCCGATCCCGGTCCCGGTGAGGCCGTGGTTCGCGTGCAGGCGTGCGGTGTCTGCCACACCGACCTGCACTACCGCGAGGGCGGCATCAACGACGAGTTCCCGTTCCTGCTGGGCCACGAGGCCGCGGGCGTCGTGGAGTCGGTGGGCGACGGCGTGGTGGACCTCGCGCCCGGCGACTTCGTCGTGCTGAACTGGCGCGCCGTCTGCGGCACCTGCCGTGCGTGTCGTCGTGGCAAGCCCTGGTACTGCTTCTCGACGTTCAACGCCGCGCAGCCCATGACGCTGGCGGACGGCACCAAGCTGTCGCCCGCTTTGGGCATCGGCGCGTTCGTCGAGAAAACTCTGGTCCACTCAGGACAGTGCACGAAAGTCGATCCGTCGGCCCGCGCCGCCGCCGTGGGGCTCCTGGGCTGCGGCGTGATGGCCGGCGTGGGCGCCGCCATGAACACCGGCGGCGTGACCAGAGGCGACTCGGTGGCCGTGATCGGCTGCGGCGGCGTGGGCGACGGCGCCATCGCGGGCGCCCGCCTAGCCGGTGCCGCGAAGATCATCGCCGTCGACACCGACCCCCGAAAGCTGGAGTGGGCCAAGGGTTTCGGCGCCACGCACACCATCAACGTCCGCGACGTCGACGACGTGGTTGTGGAAATCCAGCGCCTGACCGAAGGTTTCGGTGCGGACGTGGTGATCGACGCGGTGGGCCGCCCGGAAACCTGGAAGCAGGCCTTCTACGCCCGCGACCTGGCCGGAACCGTTGTCCTGGTGGGCGTTCCGACCCCGGACATGAAGCTCGAGATGCCGATGATCGACTTCTTCTCCCGCGGTGGTTCGCTGAAGTCGTCCTGGTACGGCGACTGCCTGCCGTCGCGCGACTTCCCGATGCTCGTCGACCTGTACCAGCAGGGCCGCTTCGACCTGGACGCGTTCGTCACGGAGGAGATTCCGCTGGACGGCGTGGAAGCCGCCTTCGAGAAGATGCACCACGGCGACGTGCTGCGATCGGTCGTGGTCTTCTGATGGCTCTGCGGGTCGACCACACCGTCACGTCCGGCACGTTCTCGCTGGACGGCGAAACCTTCGACGTGGACAACAACGTCTGGGTCGTCGGCGACTCCACCGAGTGTGTCGTCATCGACGCGCCGCACGACGTGGACGCGATCCTCAAAGTGGTTGATGGGCGGCGCGTTGTGGCGATTCTGCTGACGCACGCCCACGACGACCACGTCCGCGTCGCGCCGGACCTGGCGCATGCGACCGGTGCGCCGTTGGCTCTGCACCAGGACGACCACGTCGTGTGGTCGTTGACCCACACCGGTGTGATCCCGCACCAGGCGTTGGAAGACGGCCAGGTGATCGAGGTGGCCGGCGAGGAGATCCACGTGCTGCACACGCCTGGGCATTCGCCTGGCGCGGTGTGCTTTTACGTGCCGTCGCTCGGTGCGGTGTTCACGGGCGACACGCTGTTCCAGGGCGGGCCGGGCGCGACCGGGCGGTCGTTCTCGGACCGGCCGACGATCGAGAAGTCCATCCGGGAGAAGCTGCTGACGCTGCCCGGCGAGACCGTGGTGCACACAGGCCACGGCCCGGACACGACGATCGCCGCTGAGGTGTTCTAGTGGTGTGGCCCGGAACGTTGCCGGGGGAATTCGCGGTCAGACGGGTGCATCGTGGTGCCGCCCCCGCGTCCTCGTACTGGTTGTACGGGGGCGCGGGGGGCGGTGCCGCGAGGCGCCCTGCTGAGCGTGGATTACCTCGCCAACGTTCCGGGACGCGCCACTAGGTCTCGGGAAAGACGATGTCGACGGACTCGGGGAACTCGACCGAGTCCGTCAGCACGAAGAACGGGTTCGGGCCCGGCTCCAGGTAGAAGGTCATCGTCACGGTGTCCTCGGGGTCGCGCAGCACGATCTTCCCGCGGGACAGCAGCAGCGTGCCGGCGAAGTACGGCAACGTCGCGTCGCTCGATTCCGGCTCGCCGCGCCACACCCGCACGGTGACCATCCCGTCCACCGACGGCATGACGCAGAAGACGACGGCGTCGGCCGTAACGTTGTACTTCACCTCGTCGGGGTTCCACGAGTCGTGTCGCCCCATCAGCGGGTCTTCCTCCAGCAGCAGGCAGCCGTGACCGGCAGCCGCGGTGAAGGCCCCCATCAGTTCACCCATGGCTAGAACTTAGGCGGGCGCTTCTCCAGAAACGCGGAGACGCCCTCCTCGTACTCGGCGCTGGACGCGGCCTCCGCGTACAGCGCCCGCACGAAGTCGTCCTCGTGCCCACCGTCGGTGATCGAGTTGATGATCTTCTTGGCACCCCGCACCGACACCTGCGCGCGACCGGCGATCTGTTCGGACAGTTCCTTCACCCGCGCGTCCAAGGACTCCACGACCTCGTTGACGAGACCGATCCGCAACGCCGTCGCCGAGTCGATCAAATCGGCCGAGAACAGGATCTGCTTCGCCCACGCGGGCCCGACCGCGTGCACGAGCGCCTTGGTGGAGGTGAAGTTGTAAACGATGCCGAGTTTCGCGGGCGTGATCCCGAATCGCGCATCGGCAGACGCCACCCGAATGTCGCAGGCGAGGGCGATCTCGCACCCACCGCCGACACAGAATCCGGAAATCGCGGCAATCGTAGGCTTGTCCAGTTGAGCAATGGCGCGTTCCCCGTTGTGCACCGCCTCGCCGTAGTGCGCGGCGCCCGCGGCGCCCCGGCGCAACGTCGAGAACTCCGCGATGTCGGCACCGGCGGAGAAGTGCTCGCCGCCGCGCACCACGAGCACGCGGATGCTCTGATCAGCGGAAACCTCGGACATCAACGATGGCAGAGCCGACCACATCTCGTAGCTCATCGCGTTGCGCTTGGCCGGCCGGTTGATCGTCAACGTGGCGACCGGACCGGCCGCGGACAGCTCCAGGAACTCGCTCACAGGCCGCACGATACCCATCGGCTTGTGGCGCCACGCCCGGTCTCAGATGGGAAGAATGCGTTCGCGTCCTTGTAAGGTCCCTTGCCGAAGAAGGGAGGACGCGTGACCGCGGCAGGCATCGGCGCCTCCACACTGCGGACGTTCGCGGTGCGGTTGCGCACAAGTGCGCCGGTCTCCGCGCGCATCCTCTCGGAACTCGCGAGCGAACTCGACCGCGGCGGGCCGGTGGCCGACCTGCTCTGTTCGCACACGGCCGTGCACAGCCCGCTCTTCGGCATCCAGGCGCTCGCGGGCGTGCGGCTGCTGATGCTGTCCGGAAAGGCGCCGGAGCTGAGCCAGCGGTTCGCCAGCGCGCACGCCGCCGCGATGGCCGGCGAGTCCGACTCGACGGCGCTGCTGGCCTGGCTCGCGGCGCGGCGGGCGATCGTCGAGAACGCGGGCGAGATCCTGGCTGCGCTCGACCGCACGGTTCAGCAGCACCAGCCGAAGACGGCCGGGTTCCTGTTGCGGGGCCTGACCATGATCGGCGCGCCCAGGATCAGGCTGCTGGAGCTCGGCGCCTGCGCCGGCCTCAACCTGATCCTGGACCGCTACCGCTGGTTCGGGCTCGGCTGGGAGTGGGGCGAGAAGGACTCGCCCGTGCGCCTCGCCGCCGTCGGACCGCAGCCGCCCGAGCTGGAGATCGTCGAACGCGCCGGCTGCGACCTGCAACCGCGCGACCCGTCGGATCCCAAGCACGCGATGATCCTGCACTCGTTCATCCCGCCGGAGCACGACGCGCTGCGGTGGGACCTCGACGACGCCATCGAGCTGGCCGCCAAGGTCGGTGTGAAGGTCGACCGCTCGCCCGCCGGACGGTGGCTGCGCGAGAACCTCGTGCCGCCCGACGAACGCGGCACGTACACGGTGATCTGGCACAGCTCGTTCTGGCCGTACCTGACCGAAGACGAACGCAACGAGATCGAGACGACGCTGACGGCCGCGGCGGGCTCCATGCCGCTCGCGCGCGTTTCCTACGAGTCGATCGACTTCCGCTCAAACCCGAGGCTGACGGTCACCATCTACAGCTAGGACGCGAAACTCCGCCAGCGCCTCGTCGATCGCGGAACTGTTCCACCGCTGGAGGTTCAGCGCGAGCGACACCTGCCGCTTGCCGTCCGGGCTGTGGAACGACCACGTGCCCGCACCCCACACCGAACCGTCGTGCCCCCAGAAACCGTTGTGCTCGTGCAACCCGAACCCGTAAGAGACCGTCGAACCGTCGAACGCGACCACCGGGCCGGTCTTCTGCATCTCCCGCAACGACTCCGGCGACACGATCTTGCCGTCGAGCAGGGCGGCGAAGAACAGGTTGAGGTCCTCCACCGTCGAGATCAGCGACGCCGCAACGCCGACCCACGACATGTCGTAGACGCTGTAGTCGCGCGGCGGATCGAGCAACCCGAACAGCGCCTCGTACATCGGCGCGTGCGGCCCCTCGATCCGTGACCCCACCGGGAACATCGTGTTGCGCAGCCCCGCGCGTTCGATGACGTTCCTGGTGATCCACCGCTCGGCCGTCATGCCGGTGACCGACTCGATCAGCCGCCCCAGCAGCAGATAGCCGGTGTTGGAGTAGGTGCCCGCTGGAACAGCAGGCGCGTCGACGCCCAGCTTGATCAGCTCGCGCGGGTAGAAGTGCCGGAACTGGTTGTCGTCCAAGCTCTTCGGCGACCCCTCCAGCAGCGACGGGAACGCCAGGAACCGGTAGTCCGCGAGACCGCTGGTCATGTTCAGCAACATCCGGACCGTCGCCTCGCCGTGGACCGGCTGGTCCAGCCCGATCTTCCCGCGCTCCACCAGTTGCAACACAGCCGCCGCGGTGAACGTCTTGGTGACGCTGCCGACGCGGTGGCGCGCGGACGGCGTGACATCCCCGAAAGCGCCCTGCCACACGTGCCCGTTGTCGCGCACTTCCGCCCACACAGCAGGAACTCCGGCCCGGTGGATCGCCTCCAGCGCCGCCTTCACGTCAGCGCCCGGCGCAGCACGTCGCCGATCTCGGCGAACTGGCGCTGCGACACCTCGGCGGACAACAACGCCTGCGAACCGTGGAACGTGCCGGGCCACTGGTGCAGCTCGACCTGCACGTCCGACTGCATGAGCCGCACGGCGTAAGCGATGTCCTCGTCGCGGTTCGGGCAGAACTCGGCGGTCGCGACGTAGGCGGGCGGCAGGTCCGAGAGATCCTCGGCGCGCGCCGGTGCCGCGTACGGCGTGGCGGGCCGGCCGCCCAGGTAGTGCGCCCACGCCTGGGTCGCCTTGGCGCGGTTGTACCAGGGCGTTTCGGTGAAGTGCCGCGCCGACCACGTGGTCAGCCGGTCGTCGAGGCCCGGCTGGTGCAGCAGCTGGAACCGGATCGGCGGCCCCTGCTCGTCACGTGCCTTCAACGTCAACGCCGCCGCCAGCCCGCCGCCCGCACTGTGCCCGGCGACCGCGAGCAGATCAGGGTCCGCGGCGTTCTCGTGCGCCCACCGCAGCACCGTCCACGCGTCGTCCAGCGCGGCCGGGAACGGGTTCTCCGGCGCCAACCGGTAGCCCACCGAGATCACCGTCGCCTGTGACCGTGCGGCCACGCGGGAGGCCCACGGGTGTTCGGTCTCCACGTCGCCGATGCACCAGCCACCGCCGTGCATCCAGATGACCGTGCCGCGCGCCTCGAACGGCCGGTAAATCCTGATGGGCACCTCGGGGTCACCGGGCACCACGAGGTCCTCGACCTCCATGCCGTCCGTCTCCGCCGGGATGCCGACCGCGAGCTTGGCGAGGAACTCCCGCTCCTGCACCACGTCGGTCAGCTCGGCCTTCGGGAAGAACGGGACGAAAGCTTCCAACTCGGGATCCATGTGATCCATCCTCACGATCCTCCCGCCGATCTTCAGCCGACGTGCGTCGCGCAATCCGGCCCGGCCGCGCGCCATTCGTCGCTATCGTCGCCGCATGGAGGCATTGGCGACGCGGCTGTCGAACCTCGACTCGCACGTCGAGGGCGCGATCCGGGTGGTGATGTTCTACGACACCCTGATGCGCCGCCGGGTCGATCTCCCTGCGCTGGCACGGGCTTCGGCGGGGCTGGCCGAGTGCGTCGCCGGGATCCGGTTGCACAGCACCGGCAAGGTGATCCGCATGTCGCCGGGCGGCACCGCGGCCGCCGCACCACAACTCCCGTCCTGCACCACCGCGATCACCCTCGACGACGAGGAGATCGGCGAGGTCTGGCTCGAACGCACCGGCGTCGCCAATCCGCTCGACGAAGTGGTGCTGGACCGCCTCGCGCTCGCCGTCGCCGCCGTCGTCGAGCGCTACGGTCCCGCGCGCACCACCATGGCCGACCCCGCTCTGGTCGAACTGGTCCTCAGCGCCGACAGCGACGAGGCAGGCCGGGCACGAGCCTTGCGGCTGCTGGGTTTCGCACCCGACCAACCGGTGCAGGTGGCCGCGGTCAGCTCCAGCCTGCCGCTGGACCGGGTCGCCGCAGCGGTCTGCCCGTCCCGCCCCGTCAAAGCAGCCGAGATCGCCGGTGTGGGCGCGGTCCTCGCGACCAAGCTCGAAGACTTCCCCGAGGGCGTCCGCGCGGGCGTCGGAACTGCGAACTGCCCCGCCCGGTCCTGGCTCGAAGCCCGGACCGCCCTGCGCTTCACCACCGCGCGCACCCCGGTCGTCCACTACCCGGACCTGGGCGCACTGGCGCTGCTCGCCGAGGTTCCCGCCGACGTCCTGCGCGCGAACGCCGACGTCGCCGCGGTGGCCAGATTGTCCGCCGACGACCTCGAAACGTTGGACGCCTACTGCACCACGGGATCACTGCGCCGCGCCGCCGACCTGCTGCACCTGCACCACAGCAGCGTTTCCCGCCGCCTCGACCAGATCGGCCGCGTCCTCGACGTGTCAGACGTCGGACGGGTCCGCCTCGCGCTGGCCGCCTTCCGGCTGTTGTGACGCGGACCGCAAACGTTTACAGTCTTGTTCCAACGCCGCCGTTCGCCTCCGATGGAAGAGGACGTCGAATGGACGGCAGGATCAACCGTCGACTGCTGATGAAGGCCTCCGTCGTGGCGGCGATCGCCACACCGGTCCTGACGCAAGCCGCCCTGGCAGTCGCGGTGCCCGTGCTGCCCTGGCCGGCCGCCAACGAGATCGTCAAGAACACGAAGCTCCCGTCGTTCCCCGACAAGAACTTCGACGCGACCGCGTACGGCGCCAAGGGCGACAACAAGACCGACAACACCGAAGCCTTCAAGAAGGCCATCGCCGCAGCCAACGCGGCCGGCGGCGGCCACGTGATCGTCCCGAAGGGCACCTACGTCACGGGCGCGATCCACCTGCTGAGCAACGTCGATTTCCATCTCGAGGACGGCGTGCTGCTCAAGTTCTCCGGCGACGCCTCGAAGTTCCCGACCGTGCTGACGCGCTACGAGGGCATCGAGTGCATGAACCGCTCCCCCATGGTCTACGCGTACAAGCAGACCAACATCGCGATCACCGGCAAGGGCACGCTCGACGCCGGCGCCACCAGCTCGTGGAACAAGGGCAGCGACCGCTCGTACCTGGAGTCGTTGGTGGCCAGGGGAACCCCGCCGGAGAAGCGCGTGGTTCCCGGCTCCGGCAAGAACATGCGCTCCACGTTCGTCGAGCCCTACTCCTGCGACACCGTGCTGATCCAGGGCATCACGTTGAAGAACCCCAAGTTCTGGCAGATCCACCCCACGCTCTGCAAGAACGTCACGGTCGACGACGTGCACACCGACCCGACAACATCCGCCAACAACACCGACGCGTGCGACCCCGAGTCGTGCGACCACGTCGTGATCTCCAACAGCGACCTGGGCGCCCACGACGACAACGTGGCGATCAAGTCGGGCCGCGACGAGGACGGCCGGCGGATCAACGTGCCGTGCCAGAACATCGTCGTCGTCAACTGCCGCATGAACGGCAACTGGGGCGCCATCACGTGCGGCTCCGAGCAGACCGGCGGGATCCGCAACGTCTACGGCTACAAGCTGAACTGCGTCAACGCCACCAAGTTCGCGCTGTACGTCAAGTCGAACACCAAGCGCGGCGGCTTCTCGCAGAACATCAACCTGGACAGCGTGTCCGGCGTCTTCGCGCGCGCGTTCGTCTACGTGACCACGACCTACAACTCGCAGACGGGCAGCAACGTGCCGAAGTTCGGCCCGTTCTACGTCTCGAACTGCAGCAGCACCAAGGCGTCCAAGGTGCTCGACGTGTCCGGCCTGCCACAGGAGCACGTGAAGGGGTTGGAGCTGCGGGACTCCAAGTTCACCGTCAGCTCCACCACCAACACCGTCAAGAACGTCGACGGCCTGAAGTTCACCAACGTCACGGCGAACGGCAAACCGATGACGAAGTAGGGATCAGGCGGCCCGCGGGTAGAGGCGGGCCATCCCAGGCGGCGCGGCGAAGGGTGCCCACGTGCCCTCCGCCTGCGCCAGCCGGTCGGCCACCACCCACAAGACGGTGGAGTTGAAGCCATATCCCAGGTGCGAGGACGACACCTGGACGTTCTCCTTGCGGTGTCCCGGTTCCTCGATGCACGACTCCCACGAGACGATGCCGTCGGTCTTGGAGAAGATCGACGTGGCCGGCACCGGGATCGGTGGCCGGGTCGACTCCAGCGGCGGGAACTCGTCCTTCGGGATGTGCAGGCGCGAGAACAGCGCGAACGCCGGCATCGCGCGTGACTGCACGGGATCGCTCATGTTGTACGGCGAGCCCATCGTGATCACCTGACGCACGCGGTGCGGGTGGTCGCGCGCCATCTCGCGGGCGAAGATCCCGCCGAGCGACCAGCCCACGATCGACACCGGGCCGCCGTACGCGTCAGAAACCTTCTTCACCAAGGCGTGCATGCCGTCGACCGCGCGGCGCGTCGGGCCGATGTTGCGCCCCAGGCCCCACGGGTTCACCTGATAACCCAAACCGGACAAAAAGCGGCGCAGCATCACCGTCGACGAGTCGGCGGCGCCGAGACCGGGGAACACGAGCACCGGGTGCCCGTCGCCCGCGGGGGCGCCCTTGAGCATCGACCGGCTGACCACGAACTCGCCGACGTCGAGCGCGCAGCGGGTGGGCTCGGTGAGGTACCAGAACAGACCTGGCGCACTGCCTCTGACGAGGTGGAGGGGAGACACAGCAGGAACGTCGAAGACTTCGTCTGAAGGTACGGCAGACATAGGAGCCTCCCCACACGTCGACAACCCCGAGCCGGCGCCCCGGGCCGCGTTGCCCGGTGAGTCCATGATGTTTCGTGAACGATCTTTTCGCCAGTACTTTCGAGTCTCGATTCGCCACGGCCAGGTAACACGTTGGCAACCTCACACGTGTGCACTGCCTCTCACCTGCATGGACGTCGATTCAGACGAAAAGCTCCTCTACCCTTTTTCGAGTGGATCGGATGAGCTCTTTGGACGCAGGCTTCTACTTCATCGAGGACGAGAACGTGCCCATGCACGTCGGCTCGGTCCTGGTTTTCGACGGCGAGGCGCCGTCCTACGGCGACGTGATCCGCCTCTTCGCCGCGCGGCTGGACCAGGTGCCGCGCTACCGGCAGAAGGTGAAGGCCCTGCCGTTCCACATCGGCCGTCCGGTCTGGGTCGACGACGACCACTTCAACATCCTCTACCACGTGCGCCACACCGCGGTGCCGACGCCGGGCGGTGAGGACCAGCTGCGCAACCTCGCGGGCCGGATCTTCGCGCAGAAGCTCGACGACAAGAAGCCGATGTGGGAGGTCTGGCTCGTCGAGGGCCTCGAAGGCGGGCGCTGGGCGATCATCTCCAAGGTCCACCACTGCATGATCGACGGAGTGTCCGGAACGGACATGCTGCAGCTGCTGCTGGACTTCAAGCAGGAGACCGCGCTGCCCGAGCCGAAGGAGTGGAAGGCCGCGCCGACGCCTTCGACCATCGACCTCGTGGTCGACGGCGTGCGCGACGCCGTGGTGACGCCCGTGCAGCACCTCTCCGCGTTGCCCGCTCTCGCGCGGAACATGCGGTCGCTCAGCGAGATCGTGGACTTCGGCAAGTCCGTGCTGAGCTCACTTCCCGGTACCGCACGGCGGTTGGTGACGCGCGCGGCGACCTCGCTGAACGGTCCTATTGGGCCGCACCGCCGTTGGGTCTGGGCGCGTGCCTCGCTGGCCGAGATCAAGAAGGTGCGGTCGGTGGCCGGCGGCACCGTCAACGACGTCATCCTGACCGCGATCACGCGTGGTTTCCGGGACCTGCTGGAGAAGCGCGGCGAGCTGACCGACGGCATGGTCGTGCGGACCATGGTGCCGGTGTCGATGCGCAAAGCCGACCAGCACAACGAGCTGAACAACCGCGTCAGCGCTGTTCTGGTGAATCTGCCCGTGGGCGAGGCGGACCCGGTGAAGCGGCTCGCGTCGATCCGCGAGCAGATGGACGACCTCAAGAACTCGCGTCAGGCCGCAGGTGCTGACGTGATCACGAACCTGTCGAACTTCGCCGCGCCGACGTTGATGGCGCTGGGTTCGCGGACGGCGATGCGGTTCCCGCAGCAGATCCTGCAGACCGTCACCACGAACGTGCCCGGCCCGCGCATCCCGCTCTACATGCTCGGCCGGCCGCTGGTGGAGATGTTCCCGTACGTGCCGGTCGCCTCGACGATCCGGATCACCGTCGGCATCTTCTCCTACCTGGACAAGTTCACCTTCGGCATCAACGCCGACTTCGACGGCGTGCCGGACGTCCAGCTGCTCGCCGACGGCATCCGGGCCGGCTTCGACGAGATGGTGGCGCTGGCCGCTGAGGCCGAGGAGAAGGCGGAAGCTGCCGCGGTGGCGAAGAAGCCCGCTCCGAAGCCGCGTGCCGTGAAGGCGACGGCCAAGACCTCGGTGAACGGTGTGAAACCGGAGACGACGGCCTGAGACACGATCTGACGGTTCAGGCGGGTGCGCACGACCTGCACCTGACCGTAGTAGGACTCGACGCGCGGCTGGGCGCCCTGGGTGTGGCGCTCGGCCAGGTCGACGACGTCCGCATCGAGCTGGAGAACGTGCGGTGGTCGCGCTGGCGTGCTCGCCGCGCGACCGTCGTGTGCCGGGACGTCCACGTGAACCCGCCCGCGACGCTGGTGTCGTCGCCGGTCGAGTTCCGCGTCGAAGTGGCGCTTTCGGACATTCCGGAGTTACAACTGGTCAGTTGGTTGCCGCTGACCGTCCAGTTGGTCGGCTCGGAGTTGCACGTGCGGCTGCACCGCTGGCTGCCGGCACGCGTGTTCGCGGTGCCGGAGCTTCCGCGGGGCATCGAGCTGACCGGCGTCGAACAGCATCCTGATCACTTCGTGCTGACCGGAGCCGCCCCCGTGCTGCGGGAGCGGCTCACGCTGGGTCAGCTGGCCGACGTGGTGAGGCGGTTGGCGTCCATCCAGCCCAAGACCCGCTCGGACACGACCTCGGGGATCTCCATCTGGGGCACGTGACCGATGCCCTCGTACTCGTCGTAGCGCCAGTGCGGGTGCCTGCGCGCCACGTACCGGGCGGCGGCGACGTTGACCAGCCGGTCCCGGTCGCCGCTCATCAGGAACACCGGCACGCGCAGCTTGGCCATCGCCGCGTAGTAGGCGCCACGCTTCGACGTCGTGAACACGGTGCTGCGTGCGGCCGCGAGGAACGCCGTGTCCAGGCCTTCCACCTTGGCGCGCTCGCCGATGAGGTGCTCGCTCGCCTGCTTGAGCTCCTCGGGGATGCTGCTGGGGTCCGCGCAGACCAGCTCCAGCAGGCGTTCGACCTGCCTGCGCGCGGGGGCGGTCTTCGCCTTGGCGAGGAACCGCTCGCCCAGGCCCGGCACCGAGTACATGAAGAACGTGGTGAGCATCGTCGGGTCCGGTCGCGTCCCGAACACCATCGGCAGTGCCGGGTCGACCAGCACCAGCCCCCTGACCAGGTCGGGGTTGTAGGCGGCGTGGAAGGTGGAGATCATCCCGCCCATCGAGTTGCCGACCAGGATCACGGGCTCCTGCACGACCTCCCTGACGAACCGGCCGAGCAGCTTCGCGTTGGCCTGGACCGTGGTCTGACGGCCCTCGGGGTTGGTCAGCCCGTGTCCGGCGAGGTCGACGGCCGTGACGCGCGCCTTCTTCGCGAGCAACGGCGCCAGCAACGCCCAGTTCAGGTGCGAGCCGCCGAGCCCGTGCACCAGGACCATCCTGGGACCGTCGTCCGGTCCGCCGAAGTCCACCCAGTGCACGGGCCCGTCGAGGTCGGCGTAGTGACTGGTGCCGCCAAAGTTCGCCACAGTCGTCATACCAACCAGTATGTCGGTTAGACCAACCGGTCGGTAGCCACCGTTAGCGCCACGGCAGCGCGGGCTCGCACGTCTTGGGATCGACGTTCGGGTTCCACGCGTGGATGATCTCGCCCTTCGGGTTGACGAAGCACTTGCCCTGTTGGAAGGTGCCGCCGATCAGGTTGCCCGCCGCGTCGTAGGCCTTGATCTCACCGTTGCCGCTCCCCTGCGGCGGTGACCAGGTCGAGGGGTACACGATCCGCACGACAAAGGTGTTGTTGGCGATCGTGGCGTCGACCGTCTGCCCGTCCACGGTGAGCGTCACCCTGGCGACCTTTGAGTCGACCCGGCCGGCCGCGGTCCGATAGCCGGGCACGCCCTTGTAGACCGGCCTGTTGAGCGGCGTGTCACCGCCGGCCGAGGCCCCGTTGCTGTCCACACCGATGTGCCCCGGCAGCCACTCGGGGTCGAACCCGCTGGAAAAGGCCGAGTTGAAGGGGTAGACGGCGATGTCGAGGCTGCAGGCGAGCATCGCGCTCTCGGTGTAGATCAACGCGAACGCACCCGGCCCGCTGCCGACGTGCTGGTACAGCTTCGGCTCGCCCTGGAGCCCGGCGGACTGCAGGCACCCCTGCTCGATCGCCGCGATCCGTTCCGGTGCGAGGCCGGCGACGACCGGCGCGGGCCTGGTGGACGGCGTGGTCTGCGTCGTCGGCGGCGACGTCGTGACGTGCACGGCCGGCGTGTGCTCATTCGGGTCCGGCCGCAGCAACACGACGCTCGCGGCAACGGTGATCACCGCTGCCGCCGCGGCCAGGATCGGCACGGTGAGCCTTGACTTCTTGCGGCCGATCTTGCTTTCGAGCTCGGCCCGGATCCGCGTCTGCCGACCGGGCGGGAGGTCGCGAGTGGGCGGAAGCATGCTGGTCATCGGTCCTCCCCGGTGTGCACGAGCTCGCGGTGCTGCTGGAGCTTCGACTTGGCCTTGCTGACCCGCGCCCGCACGCTGCCCTCGGTGATGCCGAGCACCGCAGCCGCGTCCGCGTACGACACCTCGGACCACACGCACAGCGCGAGCGCCTCACGCTCGTTGCGCGGCAGCTTCTCCACTGCTTTGAGCAGCTCTTTCATCCGTTTTTGGTCGTCGAGTCGCTCGGCCACCAGATCCGCGTGGTCAGGCACCGGCCGGTCTTCTCCGACCCTGCGGAGGTTCTTGAGCCTCCTGGTCAGCGACCGCTGCCCGTTGCGCACGACGTTCGTCGCCACCGTGAGCAGCCACGGCAACGCCGACTCGCGCTCCAGCCGCACCTCGGCCCGCTTGCGCCAGGCCAGCAGGAAGGTCGCCTGCAGGTCGTCCTCGGCGTCGGCCCACGAGGCGGTCAACCGGAAGCAGTGGTTGTAAACCGCCTTGGCGTGCCGGTCGAACAGCACCCCGAAGGCGTGCGCACTGCCCCCGGCGGCCTGCGACCACAACGCGCGGTCGTCTTCGGTTGTCATACCTGTTCGTGTCCGCCCGCCCAGTCGGTGTTGGCACCCATTGTCCCGGCGATCACCGGGCTACACCGCCCGCCCGTGGGGGGAAGCGCGTTCGCGGGTGCTGCGGGTTGGTGGAGGCGGGTTCCGCGACATCGGCTCTGCCATCGCGGCGGCGCGTGACGGCGACGTCGTGGAGATCTCCGGCGGCACCTACGTCGAACAGCTGACCGTGGACAAGGCCGTCGAGCTGCGCGCCGTCAAGAACACCGGCGCGGTCGAGCTGGTCGGCGAACGCACACCGCTGATGTTGCGAGCCGGCGCCACCGCCCGGACCGTGTTCTCGCCGGCCACGCCAAAGCGCCCGACGAGTTCGCACAGCCCCCGAACAACCCCGCCCAGCCCCACCTCGCCCCGGACAGGTCGCGCCAGCTTGACGCGGCCTCCCGGCACGACCACATGACCCCCAACGGGTTGGCACGGGCTTCACGCACCTCCCACTACCGTTCCGGAGCGTGGCACATCTGGGGGTGGCCGATCTGACGGACCTCGCGCACGCGGCGTACGGCCGCGAACTGCGCGACGTCGTCCGTCTGCACGGCGGCACTAAGAAGGGCGTCTACCGCCTGACGCTCGACGACGGCACGACGGGCATCGCCTACGTGTGGCGCGCATCCGAGGACTACTGGCCGGAGCACGAGCGCGACCCGTTGTTCGGCGACGCGAGCGGGCGCGACCTGTTCCTCACGGCCCACACCGCGCTGTCCGAGGCCGGGGCGTCCGTGCCGCGCCTGGTGCTGGTCGACAGCGACGTCATCGTGGTCGAGGACCTCGGCGGCGAGTTCCTGGAGAAGCTGCTCGACGTCGACCCCGAACCGCTCGACCGGCTGTGGGACGACCTCCACGCGGTGCACCAGCGCCTCAGCCCGCGCTACGGCCGCCCGAACGCACTTCAGCCCGCCGACGCGCCACCGGTACCGGACGTGGTGCTGCAGCGGGCTTTGGGGAACCTGGAGGAGTGTTGCGCGCGGGTCCCGCGCATCGCCGCCGAACGCGACCGCCTCGAAACCCTGCTGCGCCAACGGCATTCGGTGATCGAGCCGCGCACGCAGTACGGGCTGATCCACGGCGAGCTCGGACCGGACCACGTGCTCGTGGCCGACGGCCGGCCGGTGCTGATCGACATCGAGGGCACGATGTTCTTCGACGTCGAGTGGGAGCACGCGTTCCTGGAGCTGCGGTTCGGGCCGCACTACCGGCCGGTCGCGAGCCTCGACCCGGCGCGTCTCAGCCTCTACCGCCTGGCCCAGTACTTGTCCCTTGTGGAGGGTCCGCTCAGGTTGCTGGACGGCGATTTCCCGCACCGGGACGCGATGCGGGAGATCGCCGACCAGAACATCGAACGCGTGCTGGCTCAGATCTCCAGGTAGTCGAGGTTCGGCCCGCCGTTCGCGGTCGTCGCGACCGCCCGGACCGTGTTCTCGCCGGCCGCCAGGTCCAGCGTGACGGTCACGGTCTGCCAGGTCGTCCACGCGCCGGTGCCCGCGAAGGCCTGCTCGTCCACCGCGAGCTGCCCGTTGACCGAGAGGTCCAGCGGCCGGTTCGCCGTGGTGCCGTTGGCGAAGCGCAGCGTCACCTGCCGCGGGCCCGCCACGTCGCTGGTCACCTTGAACTCGACCGCAGACCCGGAAACGTTGTCGTAGTTGACGAATCCGGTGCCGGAGAACCCGGCGTGGTTCGACTCGACGACGCCCTGCGACACGTTGCCGTTCTCGGCCTCATAACGGGACTCCGGCGTGCCCGCGCCGGGATACGCCGAGCCGAGCCACGCCTCGTCGACCCGCAGCTGCGCCTTGCCCTGGGTGGACGTCTTCTCCACTCGGATGTGCCGAGCCGTGGTCCCCGCCGGCAGGTCGATGAACTGAACCCCGCGGTGGTTCGCCAACGACCCGGACTTCACGTTCGTCCAATTGGAACCGTCGTTGGACGTGTAGACGTTGTAGTTCTTGATGCGCGCGGAGTTCGCCGCCGGGTGGGTCGTCGAGTCCTCACGCTGGTTCAGCGCCACGTACGAGACCTTCTTCGCCGAGCCCAGGTCGAACCGCAGCGACACCGTGCCCGCACCCGTTGCGTCCCAATAGGTCTGGTAGTTGCCGTCGGCCGCGTGCGCAGCCGGATGACCGGAACCGCTGGCCGACGCGCTCATCGTGTAGCCGGCCTGAGGAATGATCCCCTCACGACCCGCCGTCTCGACCTTGAACACGGTGTCGTACTGGTCCCAGTTCGAGATTCCGCTGAGCGTGATCGTCCCGCCCGACTGCGACCAGTTGACCGCCGCACCGGTCCGCAGGTTCGTGACACGGCTGACCTTGTACCCGTTGTCCCGCACCCGCAACGTGGTCCCGGACGGCTTGGTGATCACGTGGAGGTAGTGCTGGTTCGGGTTGGCCTTCGACACGGTCGTCACCCCGTGCGCGCCGTCGTTCCAGAACCCGGGCTTCAACCCGCCGTGCAGATACCCGCCGCCATAGGTGCCACCGATCGACTCCCAGATGTCGCGCAGATACGAGCTGGTGAAGTTGTTGAACGCGGCCTGGTTCGACGGGAACTTGCCGTTGACCATCGCCGTCTCGGCCATCAAGGCCTTCACGTCCGACCCGGCGTTCGTGATCAACCGACCGAGCGTCAGCTTGTAGTCGACCGCGGAGTTGGAGCCCGAGTACCACCACGCCCCGGACGACGGCAGCTTGAAGCACGCCTCGATCAACCGCGGCGCCGCCGTGTAGACCGCCTGCGGGTAGTCGTAGTTCGGCGTCATGCCGGTCTTCTGCTCGTTGCTGATCGTGTCCATGATCGGCGTGTCCTCGTTGTTGTTGCTGAGGACGTAATGCGGACGATCGCGCCGAACCCGCTCGTACAGCCCGTTGCGCTCCCAGTAGGCGTTGTCGTTGTCGATCCAGAACCCGGCGAGCTTCGGGTAGCGCTGCATCACCTCGACGAAGTTGTCGTAGCTGAACTCGCCGAACCCGTCGCGCGTGTGCAGGTTGACCGACTTGCCCTTGTAACTCGAGTACGCGCCGGAGTTGAGCCAGCTCTGCCCAGAGCCAAGACCCTCGTTGTACCACTGCGGATCGTCGGTCATGTAGTTGATGACGTACAGCCCCTCCGCCGAAGCCGCCTCGATCAACTCACCGAGGAAGTCCCGCTTCGTCGAGCAGCTGCCGGGAATCGACGACGGCCACGCCCGCGCGTAGCCGAGCCTGCTGTGGAACGACGCCAGCACGAGGTACTGCGCGTGCAACTTCTTCGCCTCGTCCACCCAGTACTTGGCGCTCCAGCCACCGTTCGTGACGGCCGCTTCCCAAGCGCTGCAACTGGTGTAGCCCGGCGACGTCCGCATCCCCCAGTGCAGGAACAGGCCGGCCGTCGAAGCCCGCAGCCAGTCCTGCCGGGGATGCAGCACCTCGGCCTGCGCCGGAGTGCTCACGCCTACCACGAGTAGAGCGGCGGTCATCAACACGCCGAGACGACGCAACGTTTTGCGCACGAGCCAGCCTCCTGGTGGACGCCTCCTGCGGCGGAAGGAAGACGTGCTCGGTGTTACCGCGCAAAGGTCTACGCCAATCGACGACCACACTCAAGAGGTCATCGGAGGTATAAGCGAATTACATGTCGATCCGAATCGATAAAGGCTCCGAATGAGCCGATGTCTAACGGTCGTCCTGCTTGAACAGCCGGCCGACGCCGGTCACGAGGCAGATGGCCAGCACCCATCCCACCAACGTGAAGAAGAGCGACCACCACTTCGCGAGGCCGAGCGGCACCCAGAGGTCGCTGTGCTTGAGACTGACGACGGGCAGCAGCAAGTCGATCGTGTAGAGCCACGGATCAAACCGCGCGACGGGGACCTCGTTCCTCGTCGAGATGAAGCTGCCCGTCCCCAGCACGTGGAAGACCACGCCGCCCACCACGACCAGACCGGCCAGCCACCCGAGCACCCAGAAGGGCCGGTAGCCGTAGCCGACAGTGGGCTTCAAGATCCACCAAAGAGTCCGGTGCACCCTGCCGGGAAGGCCTGTGCGTTCACGGCGGCGCTTGTCCTCACCGGCGATCAGCACCTTGGCGGCTTCGTGGTGCAGACCAGCCGCCCGATAGGCCGACGCCAGTTGCCGATAGACCTGCGGCACGTACTCGTGATGCCGTTGCAGCCAAGCGATCCGCTTCGACACGTGTGTAGAACCTTCACGCAGTGCGCCATAAACGAAGTTGCTCAGCTTCGCGTCGTCCGGCCAGTCGCTTTGCTTGTCGACCACGGTCGCCACCCGCAACCGGCAGAAGTTGAGGGCACCAGCGGGACGTTCCGCGAACTTCAGCCGCAGCGTGCTTCCCACCACGGAGCCCTTCAGCTCCAGCGCCGTTTTCGAGCTCATCAAGGCCGCACCCGCGAACGAGACGTCGGCGCCGATCTTCGCGTTGCACATGTGCACCGAGCCCTCGGCGCGGACCTTGACAAACGACACCGACTGATCGACGGTGACCCGGTCGCACCGCAGCGCCTCTCCTCGTTCTCCCAGACGCGCGCCGGTGAAGTCCAGCGAGCCGCCCACCTTCGCGTCACCGAGATCGACCCGTCCCTCAGCGACGAACCCGTTGCGCAACAGGGCATCCCTGGTCACCGTGAGGCCACGGGCGATCATCGCGTCCCGCTGCGGGTTCGTGAACCGGCCACCGGTGCAGTCCAGATTGCCTCCCACGCGGACGTCGCTCAGCACCACCCGGCCCCGCGCGAGAAACCCGTCCGTGTCCGCGACCGACCCCAGCGTCTTCTCCGACAGCAGGACATCTCGGTGCACGTGCATCCCGGTGGCGTCGATCGCCGTGTCCGTCTCGTTCTCGAACCGTCCGCCCTGCGCCCACAGGCTGCCGCCGACATCGGCACCCGCCAGCAGCACCTTGCCCTTGACCACCGCGCCGGCCTGGAAGATGAGGTTCTGCGCAATCGACGCCCGCGCCAGATCGACCGCCTTGCGGCCCTCGTTGACGAACTCGCCTCCGGTGAAGTCCACCCAGCCGCCAACCCGACATCCCGTCAGGTTGATCTCACCGTCCACCTTGCACCCGCTGGAGAACTTGACCACCTGGTGGACGTGCATGCCAACGGCTTCCAGTGCGAGCTCACCGGGGTTGACGAAGTGCGCGCGGTGGCAGTCGAGCGTGCCCTCGATCTGCGCTCCGCGCAGGCTGACTCGCCCGTGCACAGTGAAACCTTCGCGCCAGAAGACGTGCTCCTTGACGATCAGTCCGTTCAGTTCCAGCGTCGTCTTCTCACCGGGATTGCGGAAGGTCGCACCGTCACAGATGAACTGCCCGCCGATCACCGCGCCGATCATCCGGGTCAGGCCGTCGGTGCTGAACCCGTCAGAGCAGATGAGGTCCTGGTCGACATGCAGACCATCTGCCTTGACCGCCTCCCCGCCGCGGCCGTCGACGTGACTGCCGCGCAACACCAGCTGCCCTGTCACGTGGGCACCCATGAGGTCGATCCGGCCCGACACCGTGCAGTGGCGCAGCGAGAGGCTGCTGCTGACCTGGACCTGTGCGGCACGGAGGCCGGGCAGAGTGCACTCCACCAGATACAGCCCAGCGATCTTCGCTTGCTCGAGAACGGGTGGCTGGTCGAACGAACACCTGTCGAACCGCACGAGAAACTCGACGTCACCAGCTTCCAAGTCGATCTCACCGGTCACCCGCACGTCGGAGATGCACAGCTTGCGGGGCCGGTTCTCCTTGGCGGCCAGCAGCACTCGCGACAGGACGCAGCCGCGGATCTCCCGTCCCGCCCCGATGAACGTGACGCGCCCACCGTGCTCGATCTTGCCGGCCAGTTCGCGTTCGGCAGCCGTCATGTCATTGTGAGAGCTCATCGCGCACTCCAAGGACGTGACCGCGAGGTGATAGCGCGATCTCACTTGTTCAGGTGTGTGAGGTACGTCCGAATGGACTGACGACTTGTTAGCTCACCGCCGAACGTTCACCCGATCAGCCGTGTGACGGATGCCCGTAGAGCCCGGCCCCCGCGATCTCCACCGACGTCAGGAACGCCGCCGACGCCAGGTAAGAAGCCTCGACCAGCTCAGCCGTGTGCGAGAAGTCGAGCGGCGTAACGGCCTGCACCGGCGGCCCGGGCAGGTACAGCACCGGCGCGTGCTGCGACGCCAGCTCGACCTCCAGCACCGCCTGGTTGCGCATCCCCAAAGTCGCCCAGAACAGCAACGTCTCCGCCAAAGTCTCCGGCACCGTCGGCAAGTGCCCCGGGAACGCGCAGTCCAGCACCACCAACGACTGCGCCCCCATCGCCAGCGCCTGCCGAATTGGCACGTTGGCCAGCACTCCGCCGTCGTAGAGCACGCGATCATCGATGCGCACCGGCGGATACACCCCGGGAATCGCCGCGCTCGCCAGGATCGCCGGGACCAGTTGACCGGACGTGATGTTGACCGGCTCACCCGTCACGCAGTCCACCGACACCGCACCGAACGGCAACGTCAGGTCAGCAAACGAAGAACACCCGGACAGCCCCTCCGCCAGCACGTCGGCGAGGCCCGTGTTCGGAAACAGGTAGGTCTTGTTCATTCGCAACGAACGAAGCTGCGCAAGAGGCCCGCCGGGAAACACCCGTTGCCGCGTCATCCCCTCCCACAGCACGGCGAGACGCGAAGCGGCCTTCTCCGGATCGAGCGCCAGCAACGACCCGTTCACCGAACCCACCGAGGTTCCGACGACGAGGTCCGGGCGCACGCCGTGTTCCTGCAGCGCGCGCAGCATGCCGACCTGCGACGCGCCGAGACTGCCTCCGCCGCCGAGCACGAAGGCTACCGGTCCGGGCAATGAGATCGTCACGAGCAGAAAGTACAAGAAGGCTCGAAGGACAGCACGCTGGCCGGGGCGTGCAGAGCCGAACCCGTGCAGCGTTCGAAAATCGCCGCGGCCCGCGTGTGTTCGCCCAGCACGGACCACGCCTCGGCCTGCGCCAGCACATGGCCGGTCGACATCGCGATCTCCAGCGCCTCCTCCGCCCGCGACTGCCCCAACACCGACAGCAGGGTCAACGCGCGGGCGCGGATCACCTGGAAGCCGCGTGACAAAGCGAGTTCCAGCGCCAGGACAGCATGCCGAGCAGCCTCCTCGGCATCACCGGAAACCAGAAGCGCACGGGCCAGCGACACGCGCAGCCAGGCTTCCTGGTAGGCGACCGAGCGATCCACGGCCACCGAGACCGCCTGGGTCAGCGTGGCGATCGCCAGCGAGAACTGGCCCACGTGACGTTGCACGTTGCCGATCACGTCGAGCGCGCGCAGCAGGTAGTGGGAGTTCGCGGACGCGCGGACGGCCTGGTCGCGCAGCCGGGTTGCCACGGCCAGAGCTTGGGCCGAGGCGCCGGTGTCCAGGTGCAGCAGGGATTCGTCGTGCAGCGCGCACAGTTCCCAGTGCGGGACGCCGGCAGCCGCCGAAGAGGCCTGGGCGATCAGGTCGCGGGCTCGTGGCACGTCGCCCAAGGCCAGCGCCACCTCGGCCGTCCAACCCAGGGCGGGGACGTCGTCGGGCATCAGTTCCAACGCTTTGCCGTAGTGCGCCATCGCCTCGTGCAGGTCGCCGGACGCCACGAACGCCGGGCCGACCGTCACCATCACCAGCGCGGTTTCCGAGGCACCGACCTGGTGGGCGGACGCCTCGCGGTAGATCTCCAAAGCCTTCACCGGATAGCCCTGCACGACGTAGCACGCGCCGAGGTTGTGCAACGCCCGATGCGCGCCGACGAGGTCGCCGGCCGAGCGGAACAACGTTGCCGCACGCGTGAAGTGCTCGGCCCCTGCCCCCGCGTCCGACCCCATCAGGGCGGTGCCGATCGCCGACTCCATCGTCGCCTGACCGATCAGGTCGCCCTCCTGCGAGGCGTGCTGCAACGCGGCAGTCGCCACCGCACGGGCGGTCTGGTGGTCGCTGCGCATCCAGAGGTAACGGCGCAGCGCGTCGGCCATGTGCCAGCAGCCGCTCAACGCCAGCGCCACCATGGCGTCCCGTTCACTGTCCAACCAGGACAGTGCGGACGCGCGGCTGCCGAACGGCGGCACCTCGACCGAGCGCGACGGGCGCTCGGCGTGCAGCATCCTGGGCATCAGCAGGTCCAGCGCGGCGTCGGCGGTGAGCACGTAGAAGTCGAACATCCGTTGCTTCGCCTCGGAATCCGCCCCGAGACCACGCGCGTAGAGGTGCAGCAGGTCGTGCAGCCGGTAGCGGCCCGCGGTGTGCGGCTCGACCAGGTTCACGATCTCCAGCGCGGCCACGCACGCTCCGGCCGACGACAACGACTCGCCCAGCAAAGCGGCGGCTGTGTGCACGGTGAAGTCGTTGCGCGGCAACAAACCCAGCAGCCGGAACAACCGCGCCGGGCCAGGAGCCAGCTCGCGGTAGGAAAGATCGAAAGCCGCGGACACCACACCACGTTGGTCGCCGCGGATCGACAACAACGACAGCCGGTCCTCACCTTCCAGCGCCGCAACGGCATCGGCCACCCGGTCGCGCGACGCCGCCAGGTTCGCCGCCGCCACCCGCAACGCCAGCGGCAGATGTCCGCACAGCCGGGCCAGCGTCGCCACCGCGTCCGGTTCGGCCAACGCCCGCGCCGGCCCCAGCATGCGCCCGATCAACGCCGCCGACTCCGACGGTGTCAGAACATCCAGCTCCAGCCGGTGCGCGTCGTCGACGGCCATCAGCCCACGCAGGTCGTTGCGGCTGGTCACCACGACGACACAGCCGGGACTGCCGGGCAGCAACGGCCGCACCTGGTCCTCGGAGACGGCGTTGTCGAGCAGCACGAGCATCCGCCGTTGCGCCAGCACCGACCGGTACAGCGCGGCCTGCTCCAGTTCGTCAGAAGGCACCTGCGTGACGCCCAACGCCCGCAGAAACCCGGTCAGCGCTTCGGCCGACGTGATCGGTGGCGCGTCGTCGAAGCCGCGCAGGTTCACGTAGAGCTGACCGTCCGGAAAGGACTCGCTGACCCGGTGCGCCCAGTGCACGGCCAACGCCGTCTTGCCCACGCCGGCCACACCCGCGATCGACGTGATCACCACGGTCGAGCTGGACAGCAACGCGTCCAACGCCTGCAGGTGCTCGGCCCGCCCGGTGAACCGCACCAGGTCCGCGGGCAACTGCCGAGGGACAACGGACGAAACCACGCCAGAGTCCTGCGCCAGCACCGCTTCGTGCGCCTCGCGCAACACCGGACCCGGCTCGACCCCCAGCTCGTCGACGAGCCGCCGGTGCGTGACCCGGTACAGCTCCAGCGCGTCCGCCTGCCGGTCCGACCGGTACAGCGCGGTCATCAGCAACGCCACCAGCCCCTCGCGGAACGGGTGCTCGGCCACCAGCGCCGTCAGCTCCGGCACCAGCTCGCGGTGCCGCCCCAGCCCCAGCTCCAGCGCACAGCACTGCTCGGTGACGGCGATCCGCCGCTCGTTCCACCGGTCAGCGTCGACCCGCAGCTCCGAGCTGACCAGCCCGGCCAGTGCCGGCCCGCGCCACAGTTCCAAGGCAGCACGCAACTCAGGCGCCGCCTGCGCGGGTTCCAGCACGACAACCGACCGCACGCGATCTTCAAACGCGGCAACGTCAACCGAAGCCACGACCCGATAGGCCGTGCCGTCCGTGATGATCACCGACGCGCCGAGCACGGCTCGCAACGACGCGATCGACTTCTGCACCTGATGCCGTGCGGTGGAAGGAGGATCTCCGTCCCACGCGACGGCCACCAGCTGGTCGAGCGCGACCAGCCGGCCGGACGCGAGCGCCAGCGCCGCCAGCACCTTCTGGTCTCGCGTGCTGCCGATCCGCACCCGCTCGCCGCTGCCCGTGACGACCTCGAGTGGTCCGAGCAGCCGGATTTCCGTCACGGTCAGAAGATAACGACCGATTGCCCCCGACTGACCATTTGAGACCGTCAGGAGGCACTGACCAGGAGCGGAATTGCCAATTCCTGTCTCGTCAGCGACCCGTGGAAGCCCCGCATCATGCTGAAGACGGGTTCCGCCTGGCCACGAACGATCACCGCCGAGTTTTTCATTGCCACGACAACATTTCCGATGCGGTCGAGCGCGAGCGGGCTGACCGGGCCGAACCACCCGGCGTCGACCGCTTCCTCGCGCCGCACCACATCTGCGCGATCACCCAGGAAATCGCGCCAGACTTCGAGCACCTCATCACTTTCGGTGTGCAGGTAACGCACTCGAGGTTCACCGGTGATCGTCCGGACTCCCTGCCACAGCAAGGGTTCCGTGTCGAAGTCGATCCGGTCGTCCGCGGTGATCATGCCGTGGTCCGCCGTCACCACGAGCTGCGAGTCCGGCGGCATGCGTGCGGCGATGCGGGAAGCCAGCGCGTCCACGAACTCCAGCTGCAGCAGCCACTCGGCGGAACCGGGCCCGTAAATGTGCCCGATCATGTCGAGATCCGCGTGGTAGGCGTAGCAGAACGAACGGTCCTGCTGGACCGCCGCGACCGCGCCCAGCGCGAGGTCGCCGAAGCCCGCCGCACCGCGGAACCACGAGCCGCGCAGCACGGCGCGGGTCAGCCCGCTGGTCCGCTGGCTCAACGGCGCGACCGTGCTGACCGCCACCCCGGCCGCCGCAGCGCGCTCGAACAGCGTCGGGTGCGGCTGGACGACCTCTGGCACGAGCACCTTGCGCAGGTCGTGGTGGTGGTCGCCGGCGCGCGACCAGGTGAGCGCGTTGAGCACCTCGTCCCCGACCGCGAACGAGACCCCGACGATGCCGTGCTCGCCCGCCAGCAGCCCGGTGCCGATCGAGGCGAGGCTGGTGGCGGTCGTGGACGGGAAGCCGGCGTTGATCTCGCGGGTGGGCAGACCGGACAGGAACGGAGCGTGCTCGGCGTGCTCGAGCAGCAGGTCCTGCCCCAGCCCGTCGACGAGCAGCAGCACGACACGCCGGGCGGACGGCAGGTCCAGGGTGTTGTCGGCACCCGGAACGTCCAGGCCGGAGAGCAGCGACGGGACGACCTCGGCGATGGTCACCTGGACACCGTGCCACGTCGAATCGGACAACGGGCAGAATGGCGCGCTGTGACAACGCTCATCCACCAGAAGATCGCTGACGAGCTCGGCGTGGCCACCGGCCAGGTCCGCTCTGCTGTCGAGCTGCTCGACGGTGGCGCGACCGTCCCGTTCGTCGCCCGGTACCGCAAGGAGGCGACCGGCGGTCTCGACGACGCGCAGCTGCGCACGCTCGAGGAGCGGCTCGGCTACCTGCGCGAGCTGGAGGAGCGCCGTGCCGCCGTCCTCACCTCGATCCGCGAGCAGGGCAAGCTCGACGAGGCACTCGAAGCGCAGATCCTCGCCGCCGACTCCAAGGCGCGGCTCGAGGACCTCTACCTCCCGTACAAGCCGAAGCGCCGCACGAAGGCCCAGATCGCGAAGGAAGCCGGTCTCGAACCGCTCGCCGACGCGCTGCTCAGCGACCCGAACCTGAACCCGCAGGAAGAAGCCGCGAAGTTCGTCGACCCGAGCAAGGAGGTCGCGGACGCCGCGGCCGCCCTGCAGGGCGCGCGCGCCATCCTGGTCGAGCGGTTCGGCGAGGACGGCGACCTGATCGGCGAGCTGCGCGAGCAGATGTGGACGCGCGGCCGCGTCGTCTCCAAGGTCCGCGAGGGCAAGGAGACCGAGGGCGCCAAGTTCGCCGACTACTTCGAGTTCGACGAGCCCTTCAGCAAGCTGCCGTCGCACCGCATCCTGGCGCTGTTCCGCGGTGAGAAGGAGGAGGTCCTCGACCTCGTCCTGGAGCCGGAGGAGCCCAACGAGGAGGGCGGTCCGTCGTCCTTCGAGGTGCGCATCGCGGCGCGGTTCGGCATCGACGACCGCGGCCGTCCCGCCGACAAGTGGCTCACCGACACCGTGCGCTGGGCGTGGCGGACCCGGATCCTCGTCCACCTGGGCATCGACCTGCGCGGACGCCTGCGCTCGTTCGCCGAGGACGAGGCCGTGAAGGTGTTCGCCTCGAACCTGCGCGACCTGCTGCTGGCCGCACCGGCCGGCACGCGCGCCACGATGGGTCTCGACCCCGGCTACCGCACCGGCGTGAAGGTCGCGGTCGTCGACGCCACCGGCAAGGTCGTCGCGCACGGCGTCATCCAGCCGCACGTGCCCGCGAACCGCTGGGACGAGTCGATCGCCAAGCTCGCGGTGCTGGCCAAGCAGCACAACGTCGACCTGATCGCGATCGGCAACGGCACGGCGTCGCGCGAGACCGACAAGCTGGCCGCCGACCTGATCAAGCGCCACCCGGAGCTCAAGCTCACCAAGATCGTGGTGTCCGAGGCGGGCGCGTCGGTCTACTCGGCCTCCGCCTACGCCTCCTCGGAACTGCCGGGCCTCGACGTGTCGATCCGCGGCGCGGTGTCGATCGCGCGGCGGCTGCAGGACCCGCTGGCCGAGCTGGTGAAGATCGACCCGAAGTCCATCGGCGTCGGCCAGTACCAGCACGACCTGGCCGAGGCGAAGCTGTCGCGTTCGCTGGACGCGGTGGTCGAGGACTGCGTGAACGCGGTCGGCGTCGACCTCAACACGGCGTCCGTGCCGCTGCTGACCCGCGTCTCCGGCATCACGGCCGGTCTGGCGGAGAACATCGTGCTGCACCGCGACGCGAACGGTCCGTTCAAGACCCGCAAGGCGCTCATGGAGGTCGCCCGGCTCGGCCCGAAGGCGTTCGAGCAGTGCGCGGGCTTCCTCAAGATCCGCGGTGGCGACGAGCCGCTGGACGCCTCGTCCGTGCACCCCGAGGCGTACCCGGTCGTGCGGAAGATGCAGTCCGCGGCCGGTGCCGAGCTGATCGGCAACACCGCGGTGCTCACGAAGCTGCGGCCGGAGCAGTTCGTCGACGAGCAGTTCGGTCTGCCGACCGTCACGGACATCCTGCGCGAGCTCGAGAAGCCCGGCCGCGACCCGCGCCCGGCCTTCAAGACCGCGACGTTCGCCGAAGGCGTCGAGAAGATCGCCGACCTCAAGCCCGGCATGGTGCTCGAGGGCGTCGTGACGAACGTGGCCGCGTTCGGCGCGTTCGTGGACATCGGCGTGCACCAGGACGGCCTCGTGCACATCTCGGCGCTGTCGAACAACTACGTGAAGGACCCGCGCGACGTCGTGAAGTCCGGTGACGTGGTGCGCGTGAAGGTGCTGGAGGTCGACGAGGCCCGCAAGCGCATCGGCCTGACCCTGCGGCTGACCGACGAGCCGGGCAAGCCCGCTCCGAAGCAGCAGGGCGGCGGTGGCGGCGGTCGTGACCGTCGTCCGCAGCAGCGCGGTGGGCAGCGCGGCGGCCAGCAGCGCAACTCGCCCCCGCCGGCGACCGGCTCGATGGCGGACGCGCTCCGCAAGGCCGGCTTCGGCAAGTAGGCGAAAACGGTGCACAAAGGCGAGTGCTCACCACGAGCACTCGCCTTTGCCGTCTTCACCGCACCGCGGCTTCACTGCACGGCGGCGTGCTCCCGTTCCAGCACCGCGACAGCCCGCAACGTCGCGACCGCCGCGTCGTAGCGCTGCTGGGCGTCCTCGCGCGACTCGCCCACCGCGACCACACCCAGCTTGCCGAAGTCGCGCAGCGCGCCGAGCGCGTAGAAGAAGACGCCGGTGCGGGTCGCCTCCTGGTACGACTGGCCGGCGCGCATGGCGATCTCCTGCAGCTGGACGCACGACAGCGACCGGAACGCGTCGTCCTGCACACGGTCGCTGGTGACGTAGTGCCGCGGGGAGCCGTCCGGCGCCAGGTATCGGCCCGTCTGGTCGTAGTGGCCGTTGACCAGCGCGTTGGTGAACATGAACGGCGCGGTCGCGCCGCCCATCCGCAGGTTGATCTCCAGGGCGTACACCTGCTCGGGAGCTGCCTCGTCGGCCACGAAGTCGATGCTCAGCTGGCCGATCACACCGGCGTGGGCCAGCGCGGCACCCGCCTGGACGGCCAGGTCCCGCACCCGCGCCCGGTAGGCGTCGGCAGCAGGGAAGACGCACCCCACGAACGTCTGTCCGGCCGCGCCGCTGAGCACCTGGTCGTGCGTCGACAGCACGCGGACCCGGCCCCCCGGCTCGATTTCCAGCTGGGCCGACGGCGACCGCAGGACCTGCGCGTCCAGGAACGCCTCGACCACTCCACCCATGACGGTGAGCTTGTCCCGGAAGGACACCCACGTGTCGCCAGGCGCCGTCAGCTGGTCCGCCATTCGGTCCGCGATCCAGGCCGCCAGCCCCTTTTGTGGCGCGCCCTCGTAGGAGAAAATGGCGTTTCCGGCGCCGGCGAAGCTCTCGTTGAGTTTCACGACCGCTTTGCGCAGGTGCGGGTGCTCGGTTTTCAGCCGGGCCAGTGCCGCGACGAGATCCTCCTCGCTCCCCAGGTCCTCGTGGCCGGGCAGCACCGGGACGCCCGCGTCGCGCAGGAGCCTGCGGCCGCCGCTCTTGGTGCCGAGCCCGGCCAGTTCGGGGTCGCAGGCGAACAGCGGGACGCCGAGGCGCACCGCGAGCTCGCGCTCCAGGTGCGTGCTGTTGAACACCACGAGGTAGGACCGCGCCCGGTCGGCGATCGCGGCACCGATGCGGGTCAGCACGTCGGGCCTGAGCAGGATCTTGCCGGTCAGCGGCTCTGCGGAGTCGTCGTCGCAGTGCAGCACGGTGAGCCGCGCCATCGCGTCGGCCCGGCTGAGGCCGGCGACGAGGTTCAGCGAGTAGTGGACGATCGAGGGGTCGATGCGCCTGCTGGTGACGTACACCAGCCTGATTCGCGGGTCGCGCAGCAGCTGGAGCTCGAAGAGCAGCCGCTGCTCGAAGTGCACGGCACCGGGAATCTTCTTCAGCTCGTCGGGGTGCAGCGTCAGGCTGGGCACCACGACCACGGTCACGGGGGCGTCCGACCCGTCCTGGCACAGAGCCACGAGTCGTTGCTGCAGCTGGTGGAAGTCCACCATTTTTCGGGGGGAGATCTGCACCCGCAAAAGCGTAAGCCGAAGTCACCGCAGAACCAATGCGCGAAACGGTGAGAATCAATGACCTAAATGATGATTCGCGGATGACAGTCCGTACCGGATCATGCAATGAACTAATTTGTCACATGAACTCTGTTCATTCCTGGCGGTGGAGTCCCCGCGCCAACTCGGCGACGACGGCCGCCGCGGGCCGGGTTCCGCTCAGCAACCCCACGCCCTGCCCCGCGTACAGGGCCATGTCCTCCACCGTACCGACGTGGCCGGTCACCGGTGTGACATCGGCGTAACGCAGCACCGGTCCGCGTTCGGGGTGCCGCGCGACCACGTCGTGCTCACCCGGCCGGGCACCGGGCGCCGGACGTCCCGCCGCCTCCCAGCGACGCCAGGTGTCGTTGCGCAACGCCCGGTGCGGTGCCGCCGGCCAGCCGTCGGAGAACACCTCGGTGTGCACGGTGTCCTCCGCGGTGGCCGAGCTCAGCCGGTCCCGGTGGACCGGATGCGTCGCGGCCTCGGCGGCGAGCAGGAACGCGGTGCCCACCCACACGCCCTGCGCTCCCAGCGCGAGCGCCGCCCGCACCCCGCGCGCGTCGGTGATGCCACCAGCCGCCAGCACCGGTGTCGCCGGCAGCGCGTCGGCGACAGCCGGCACCAGCGCCAGCGTCGACGTCGTGCCGCGCACGTGCCCACCGGCCTCCCAGCCCTGCGCCACGATCACGTCGACCCCCACGTCGGCAGCGGCACGGGCCTCGGCGACACTGCCGACCGTGTGGAAGTGGGTGGCACCCGCGTCCTCGATCGCCCGCCGGCAGGGTGCGGGATCACCCCAGAACGTCGAGATCACCGGCACGCCGTGCGCGAGGGCCAGCGCGAGCCGCTCGTGCTGCGGCCACTCCAGGACGAGGTTCACCCCGAACGGGTGCGGCGTCGCCGCGCGGACGGCCTCGATCTGCCGGCTCAGCTCGGCAGCCGTCGTCCACGACGCCGCGAGCACGCCGAGCCCGCCCGCCGAGCTCACCGCCGCGACCAGTGCCGTGGTGCACGCGCTGCCGATCGGGGCCTGCACCAGCGGCAGGCGCACCCCGAGCCGGTCGTGCCACCCGGTCATCTCCGCCCCGCCGGCGCCGGTGACATCACCGCCTCGTCCGATCGGCGCTCCAGGAGGTTCAGCACCGGCGCGGCCATCACCGTGGTGATCAACGCCATCAGCACCATCACGGTGAACATGGTCGTCGAGATGATGCCGAGCTGCAGGCCGGTGGTGAGGATGACGATTTCCGTGACGCCGCGGGTGTTCATGAGCACGCCGATGGTCCACGCGTCCCGCCACCTCTCCCCCGCGATCCTGGCCGCGACCGCCGACCCGCCGAGCTTGCCCAGCACGGCGACGGCCGTGACGATCACGACCAGCACCGCACCGGCCCAGGTCAGCTCGTCGACCCTGGTGGACAGGCCGACCACGACGAAGAAGATCGGCAGCAGCAGGTTGCCGACCACCACGCTGATCCGGTCGTGCAGCCACCGCTGCCACTCGGCCCGGCGCGGCATCACCAGGCCGGCCAGGAAGCTGCCGATGATGGCGTGCACGCCGATCTGCTCCGCGACCCACGCGGCGAGCAGCGTCAGGCACAGCACCGCCCACACCGGCGGCTCGCCCCAGCGGCGCAGCAACGGCCGCACGACGAGCAGCATGCCCGCGACGAACACGACGGTGAGCCCGAGCGTCAGCAGAACCGGACCGGGACCGCTCGCCCCGGACACGGCGACGACCACCGCCACGAGCACCCAGGCGACCAGGTCGTTGATCGCCGCGCACGCGAGGCTGATCACCCCGACCCTGCGCTTCGCGAGACCGGACTCGAGCAGCAGCCGCGCCAGCACCGGGAACGCCGTCACGGCCATGGCGGCACCGAAGAACAGGGAGAACGCCACCGGGCTCACGCCGCCGCCGAACCGCGGGTAGATCAGCACCGCGGTCCCGATCGCGAGCACCATCGGGACCGCGATGGACGCCTGCGCCACAACCGTGACCGTCCGGCCGCTGCCGCGCAGCTCGCCGAGGTCCATCTCCAGCCCGACCAGGAACATGAACAGCACCAGGCCGAACTGGGCGACCGTGCGCAGCCCGCCGACCACCTGGCCGGGGAACAGGTAGGTCTCCACGGCCGGCAGCAGCACGCCCAACACGCTCGGGCCGAGCAGGATGCCTGCCACGATCTCGCCCATCACCCGCGGCTGGCCGAAGCGGCCGAACAGCCAGCCCACCGCCCGCACGCCGACCACGACCACACCGGCCGCGAGCAGCAGGTGCACGTTCAGCTCGGCGGCGTTCACCGGGCACCGCCTGCGGCTACGTCCCCGCGGTCGCGGGCACCCGCGGCTTCATCCGGGTGACCAGGATGCCGGCGATCACCAGCACCGCACCGGCGAAGGTGTTCCAGCTGATCGGCTCGCCGAGCAGCAGCGCGCCGAACGCGGTCGACCAGAGCGGGATCACGTAGGTCACGGTGGACGCGATCGTCGGACCCGCGTGGCGAATGACGTTCAGGTTCAGGATGTACGCGATCCCCGTGCCGAGCACACCCAGCACGAGCAACGCGACGGCCGCGTACCAGCCCGGCCACGTCGGCACCTCCTGGACGGCGGCCGTGACCACCGCGAGCTGCACCGTCGCGCAGGCGATCTGCACCGTGGACAGCGCGGTCACCCCGCCAGGGCGGTGCGAGAAGAACCGCCGCGTGTAGGCGAAGCCCGCGCCGTAGCAGGTGGTGGCCAGCAGACAGGCCACGCCGCCGACGACCGTGCCACCGGCGATCCCGTTCCAGATGCCCAGCACGACCAGCACGCCCAGGAACCCCAGCGCCAAGCCTGCCAGCCGCGGCCCGCTGAGGCGCTCCTCCGCGACCATCATCAGCACGAACACGAGCGTCAGCAGCGGCGTGGTGGCGTTGATGATCCCCGCCAGGACCGAGTCGACGTGCTGCTCCCCGTAGGCGAACAACGCGAACGGCGCGGCGTTCAGCAGTGCCGCGACCACCGCGGCGTGTCCCCAGGTGACTCGATCGCGGGGCAGCCGGACCCGCTGCACCGCACACACGACCAGCAGCGCGATCGTGCCCAGCAGGCACCGCCACAACGCGACCCAGAGCGGTGAGACCCCCGCGTCCACCCCGATCTTGATCAGCGCGAAGCTCGACCCCCACAGCACGGAGAGCGCGACGAAGCTCGGCAGCCACCGGGCTGCCGCGACGCGTTCCACCGAACCTTCCATGACGTGTTTCCCCCTTGACCGGCGCGCCGGACTGAACGGCGCGGCTGGACGTCATGGTCACCTGTCCTCCATCATGAGTCCAATTACCGACATTCGCTTCCCCATGAGGACCTCTCATGACCATCGGTATCCCCCAGATCCGGGCGTTCGTCGCGGTGGTGGACACGTCGAGCTTTTCCGGGGCCGCGGCGCAGCTCGGGATCAGCCAGTCGGCCGTCTCTCACGCGGTGGCGGCGCTGGAGCGGACGACTGGGCGTCCCGTGCTGACCAGAGGGACCCCCGCGCGGCCGACGCTGCTCGGCGAACGGCTGCTGGCGCACGCGCGAGTGGCTCTCGCGTCGGTCACCTCGCTGGAGGACCTGGCCCGCCACCGCGACAGCGGTCTGCACGGCGACCTCGTGCTGGCCGCACCGCCGTCGGTGTGCCACAGCCTCGTGCCGGAGCTGGTGGAACGGTGGCGGACCGACTTCCCCGGCGTCACGGTGTCGCTCTTCGAGGGCGACGACGAGGAGGTCGCCGGGTGGCTGGCCGGCGCGAGCGCCGACATGGCCGTGCTGGTCGACCCGCCGGACGCGCCCGCGGGCGCGGTGCTGCTCGCCGAGGACGGCTTCCAGGCCGTGCTGCGCACCGACCACCCGCTGGCCCATCTCGCCGCGGTGGACCTCGACGACCTGGACGACGACCCGTTCCTGCTGTCGACCAGCGGGTGCGAGCGCCAGATCCGGGAGATGTACCGGGCCAGGGGCGTGCCGCTGCGTCCGGCACACCGGGTCCGCCAGCTCGGCACGTTGTTCGCCATGGTCCGCGCGGGGGTGGGGGTTTCGGTCGTGCCGGGGCTCGTGGCGGGCATGGAGGGCCCCGGCCTCGTACTCGTCCCGCTGGCCCAGCGGCTCACCCGCCGATTGGTGCTCACCGGGCCTCTCCATCGGCCGTGGCACCCCGCCGTGGCAGCCCTGCTCGCGGGGATGGAGCAGCGACAGGTGGCGTGACCGTGCGCAGGCCGTCGACGACCAGCACGACGGCTGCCGCCCACACCAGGCAGAAGCCGATCCACCGGTCCAGCGGCATCTCCTCCCGGTAGAACAGCACGCCGGTGAGGAACTGCAGGATCGGTGCGAGGTACTGGATCGCGCCGAGCGTGGCGAGCGGCAGCCGGACCACGGCGGCGCCGAAGCAGAGCAGCGGTGCCGCCGACACCGCGCCGGTCAACACGAGCAACATCGCGTGCTCCCACCCGTGCGCGAACACAGTGGCGCCACCGCTCGCGCCGAGCAGGACCAGCGCGGCCAGCGCGGGCACCGCGAGCAGCGCGGTCTCGGTGGCGAACCCGTCGACGGCGCCGAGCCCGACCTGCTTCTTGACGATCGCGTAGCCCGCGAACGATCCGGCGAGCACCAGCGCCACCCACGGGAACTCGTGCTGTCCCGCGAGCAGGACGACCGCCGCGAGCGCGGCCAGTCCCAGTGCGATCCGCTGCGCCAGCCGGAGCTGTTCACCGAGCAGCACCACACCGGCGGCGACCGTCATCAACGGGTTGATGAAGTACCCGAGCGCCGTGTCGACCACGTGCCCGTTGTTGACGGCCCAGATGTAGACGCCCCAGTTGACGGCCATCAACACCGCGGCCAGCCCGGTCAGGCCGATCGTCCGCCGCGACGAGATCCGGTGCAGCAACGACCGCAGCCTGCCGAGCGCCACGAGCAGGACGAGCACCAGCACTGCGGACCACACGATCCGGTGCACGAGGATTTCGACCGCGCCCGCGGGTGCCAGCAGCGGCCAGTACAGCGGGTAGAGACCCCACAGCAGGTAGCCGGTCACGCCGGCGACGACGCCGGCCCTCATCCGGCCTCACCCCGGCGGCAGATCAGCGTCGCGTCGGGATACCTGTGCAGGCGGTACGCCGACGCGCGCACCTCGCTGTCGATGCCGTCCACCAGCGCCAACTCCTCCCGCAAGGCGGCGAGGAGCGGGTAGGGCGTGCCGGACGAGTCGGCCAGCGGGTGGACGCGCACCTCCGCGCTGACCCGCATCAGCTCGCGGAGCGCGGCGAGGTGCCAGCGCCCGTCGAACAGGTTGGCGTAGGTGAACAACAGGTTCGGCACGAGGGTCAGTCCGAAGGTGTGGTCGGCGAACGGCAGCGCCGGCAGCGCCGCGGCCACGTACCGCCCTCCGCCACCGGAGCGGTCCGCGGTGAAGTCGGCGAGGAAGCGGGCCGACGCGCGGCGGCGGCGGGCGACGTAGCCGTCGACGCCACCGGCCCAGCCGAGGTCGTACATCGCCGCGGCCTCGGCGGCGCGGGCGACGGCGCGGTCGAGGTGTGCGGACACGACGGCCCCGACCTCGTCCGGCCCGGCGGCGTAGAGCGGGTCGGCGCTCACCGCGGTGCCGCCCCGCGCGCAGACCGCGGCGGTGAAGTCGCTCGCCCCGCCGGGACAGTCGAGGACGGACGTGCCGAGCACCTCGTGCTCGTCGAGACCGAACATCAGCAGGTACTCGTCGAAGTCGCGAGACGTGACCAGGATCCGGTCGAGCGGTGCGACGCTCATCCGCTCACCCCGCTCGTCAGCGCGAGGCGTTGCCCGGCGGCCTCGGCGAGCAGCCCGGCCAGCAGGCAGGCCGTGGCCACCGGCACGTCCGCGATCCCTTCCGGCGCCAGGAGTTCGCCGTCGCCTCCCGGAGCCGTCCGGTCGCTCCAACCGAACCGGTCGCGCAGCATCGGAGTCATCCCTCCCCCGTCGAGCCACTCCCCCACCACGGCACGCGCCCGGTCCGGGTCTCCGGTTCCGCGCAGCCGTTCCAGCAGACCCGCCACCGCCCCGCGCTCCTCGGCGGCGGACTCCGGCAGCCACAGGAAGAACGGCGCGACCGGCGCCATCACGAACAGCACCGTCCGCGCCCACGGCAGCCCGGTGACCGCGGCCTCGTACAGCCGCCGCGCCCGCCTGGCCCTGCTCGCGAAGTACCCGCGCTTGACCGGTGGTGCGCCCGCCATCGCGAGCGCACCCCAGTGCACGTGCACCTCCGGCCCGGCTCCGGCGGGTGTGCCGGCGGGCCGATGCGTCCCGAGCACGACGTGGGTCAGCGCGACCACGTCGACCGATGCGAGCGGCGCGCTCGGCACGTCGCGCAGCACCGTCCCGAGCGGCTCGTCCGAATTGGCCACGGCGAACGGCACGAGGCTCGCCGCGACCAGCGCCGCGGCGTCCGGGTAGCGCTGGTCGCCGAAGACGAACCCCGATCCGGCGCGCTGTGCCGGCGCGCGGGTGACGGTGCCGTCCGGGTGCACGATCCGGTCGAAGACCGCGCTCAGGGCACGATCGTCGGCCGCGGCCTCGACCAGGCAGGTCAGCAGTTGCTCGACCTGGGTGCGGTGGCGCCAGACGAGCTGCGAGTACGTGTCCGCCGTACCGGTCAGCGCCGCGAGCCGGGTCCGGTGCACCGTCGTGAGCGCCACGGCCGAACCCTCGTGCTCGGCCTCGGTGTACGGCTGGAACACCGGCCGCGCCCGGTCGTGCGCGACCATCCTGCCGCCGTTCCACCGGCGCAGCGCCAGCCGCGTCCTGCGGCCGCCGCGGAAGAGCGCTCCCGGCTGGAACAGGGTGTCGCCGGCGTCGTTCGCCGCCGTCTCGCACTGGGTGAAGTCGAACAGCATCGGGTAGCCCGCGCGCAGATCGCGGCAGAGCACGGCGTTGTAGTCGAGCACCGTGCTGCGGCCGTGCCAGATGTCGTCCCAGTCGGCCAGGTGGCCGGTGCGGGGCGCGCGGACACCGGCTGCGCTCAACGCCGTCACCACCTCGCCGATGGTGGCCGTGCCCTCGGCCAGGTGCCGCCAGGCGAACGCGCGCTCGCCCGCCGCCAGGTCTGTCCACTCAGGACCGCAGCCGAGGCCCAACCGGTCCAGCAGCCCGTTCACGCCGCTACCTCCAGCGCCGCGTCGGCCAGGATGCGGGCCACGTCGAGGGCCGG
>NZ_QFWW01000006.1:520010-596830 GCF_003265345.1 Lentzea terrae
CGTCGTCAGATGCCCCGCCAGCAACGCGAGATCGGTGCAGCCGATGAGCACGCGGTCACTGCCGCGCGCCCAGTCCTGGTTCAGGTTCGCCTCCAGCAGCGACGCGGCCTCACCCGCCTCCCAGCCGCTCTTCACGCCCTCCACCACCGCGTCGATGCCCTTCTGGCTCACCTGGTCCGGGTAGACCGGCGTGATCCCGGCGGCGTGCAGCGCGGGTTCCAGCAGGCGCAGCGAGCGGGCCGCCGATGTGACAGCGAGTGCGGGGCGCAGGACACCGGAGGCACGCAACGCCGTGGCGACGGCGGTGCGCCCGTCGAGCACCGGCACCCGCACCGCCGCGGCGATCGGTTGGTAGTAGGCGTGCGTCGTGATGGAGGTCAGCACCAGCAGCCCGCAGCCGCTGTCCTCCAGCCGGCGCGCCACGTCGCGCAGCGCCGTCGTCGGGTCGGGGCCGCCGTCGCTGAGGTGCCGCAGTCTGCTCGGGATCGCCGGGTCGGAGATCAGCACGACGTGCGGGTGGTCCTGGTCGTCCGCGCCCTGCACCGCCTCGACGAGGCAGCGGTAGAAGTAGGCGCCCGCGGCGGGGCCGAGACCACCGATGACGCCGATGCCGCGCCGGTACCGGCCGCTCATGCCGCGATCAGCATGCGCCGCAGGTGCCGTCGCCGGTCGGTGAAGGCGCTGCGCGAGTGCAACATTCGCCAGTTGTCCCAGATGAGCAGGTCGCCGATGTCGAGCCGGACGCCGAAGCAGGCCTCGTCGAAGTACGTGCGGCCCTCCTTGACGTACCGCTCCAGCAGACCGGTGTCGGAGCCGGCCAGCACGTTGTTCTCGGAGAAGCGGATGAGTAGCCTACCGTTCACCTCCTCCAGCGCCGGGTGGGTCGCGTTCAGCTCGATTCCCTGGCGGGCCAGGCCTTCGCTGGACCGCCAGTCGAACTTCTCGCTCGCCAGCCGGGCGCGGTCCTCGGCCGCCAGTCCGTCCACAAAGGACTTTCCGTCGGCGAGCAGCGTCTCACCGCCCTCACCCTGCGCCGGACGGACGCACCACAGCACGACGAACTGCGGTGGCTGCGTGTCGAGCTCGTAGCCCTCGGTGTGCGGCACGAGCGCCCGCGTGTTGCGCGAGTCGTAGACGTCGTCGAGGTCCGGCTGCGGGCGCAGGTCCCAGACCAGCTCACCGTCGTACTGCGGCATCGGTGTGCCGAACGAGGTCGCGAACCGCCGGTGGTCGAACTCCGCCGGCAGGCTCCGCAGGTGGGCGTAGCCGTCCACCTCCAAGGTCTTGCGGACGTGGTTCACCAGCCCGCGGACCCAGGCCGGCAGTGCAGGTTCGTTCATCGGTGCTCACTCGTTTCCGGTCAGGAAGTCGGTCAGGGCGGCGACGACGGCGGCGGGAGCTTCCTCCTGCGGGAAGTCGCCGCAGCCGGGCAGCAGCACCAGCCGGGAGCCCGGGATCAGCTCCGCGAACCGGTGGCCGGTCGACGGCGGCACGAGGCGGTCCTCGGCGCCGAACAACAACAACGCCGGAATAGCGAGCCCGTCGAGTGGTCCGGCGAGCGCGTCGAAGTCCTCGCCGTAGCTCAGCCGGACGCCGAGCCCGAAGCGCGCCATCACCGCACCCCGGCGGCGCAACTGGCGGTGATAGCCGCGCACCACGGCCGGATCCGGCACGAAACCGGGGCCGTGTGCGGCGGCCCACTTCTCGGCGAACGGGCGGTACGGGAACAGTGCCGCGAGCAGCGGACCGGCCACGGGCGCGGCGAGCGCGCGGTACAGGCCGAGGTTCGCCGCTCCCTCGCCGAGCGCACCGGCGGCCATCACGACCAGCCGGGACACCCGCCCGGGATGCAGGGCGGCCAGCCACGCGGCCAGCGACCCGCCCATCTGGCTGCCGACGACCGCCGGCGCGGCCAGGCCGAGCGCGTCGAACAACTCGACGAGCAGACCCGCCGCCCGCGCCGCCGTCCAGTCGCGGGCACGAGGGGCCGGCGAACCACCGCAGCCGGGCAGGTCGACCAGCACGACGCGATGCCGCCGCGCCAGGCCCGGATGCACGTCGCGCCACGTCACCGCGGACGTCAGGAACCCGTGCAGCAGCACGACGGGCGGGCCGTCGGCCGGACCGGTCTGGTAGACCCGCAGGTCCGCGTCGCGCAACCGGATCGTGCTGCTCTCCCCGAGAGCCAGTGGGCCGGCCGTCATCGGCCGAACACCTCGGTCACCAGCTCGTTGAACACCAACGGGGCCTCGACGGGCGGGATGTGCGCCGCGGGCAGCAGTTCCAGGCGCGCCCCCGGCACCAGCGCGGCCAGCCGCTCGGTGAGCACCGGCGGGAAGAGGATGTCCTCCGCCCCGCCCACCACGAGCGTCGGACAGGTCACGCCACCGAACCACGTGCTGCTGTCGTGCTCGATCGCCTGGGTGTAGATGCTGCTCAGCGCGGCCACGTCGTACTGGTCGAACATGGCCTGCCGCAACGCGGTCTCGCGGCGCAGGAGGGTGGGCGCGCCCGCTGCGGAGAACAGCATGCTCTTGAGCACCTCCCAGAACCCGGGGAGGTCACCGCGTTCCAGGAAGCCGTTGAGCATCCGCAGCAGCAACGACGTCGGCCCGTGCGCCGCGGCGAACGTGGCGATCAGGCCGAGCCCGGTGAGCCGCTCGGCGTGCTTGGCGGCGAAGTGCTGGGCGACGAGCCCGCCGTGCGACATGCCGACGACCGCGGCCTCGGCGATGCCGAGGTGGTCGAGCACCGCGGCGAGGTCGTCGGCGTGCTGCGCGTTCGTCGGGAACCCGGTCTCCGACGGCGAGTCGCCGAACCCGCGCATGTCGTAGGTGAGCACGGTGAAGTCCTTGCTCAGCGCGGAAACCTGGCGCATCCAGCTGCCCTGCAGCGTGGCGAGCAGCACCAGCGGCGGTCCGCTGCCGCGCATCCGGTGGCTGATCCGGCCACCGTCCACTTCGATGAGTTCCACTGTCGTGTCTCCCGTGGGTCAGCTGGGTACGGCTTTGAGCGGTTGCCAGTCGGCCTTGCTGCCGTGCACCTCGTCGATCACGTGCCGGCGCGGCTTGGTCGTCTCGGTGAGACAGCCCTCCTCGACGGTCGGCAGGCGATCGATCACGGCGTACGCCCGCACCCGTTCCCACGGGTGCAGACTGCGGTTCACGCCCTGCACGGCGGCTTCGAGATCCCTGCTGCCCGGCACACCGCCGGGTTCGAAGAACAGCAGCGCGCCGAGCTTTCCCTCTGGCAGCGTCGTGAGCTGGCACAGCCCGGCGCCGGTGGCGACGGCCAGCGCGGTCTCGATCGGCGCGACGAAGACCTTCTCGCCGCTGGGCAGCACCGTGAAGTCGCGCAGTCTGCCGAGCACGCGCAGGAACCCGTCCGCGTCGATCTCGCCGACGTCCGCGGTCGGCTCGAACCTCTCCGGGTCCCAGACCTTCTCCTCGATCCCGCCGGCGGTCAGCCGGCCGTGCAGGAACGGGGTCGGGGTGCGCACCAGCACCTCGCGGGTCTCCTCGTCGAGACGGACCTCGCCCCACGGGATCGGTTTGCCCACGGTGCCGGGCCTGCGGGCGTCCGGCCTGTTCAGACCGATCATCCCGAGCTCGGTCGTGCCGTAGACCTCGAAGACCGGGAGGTCCGCCTCGATCAGCTCGGCCATCAGCGCCGGGTCGGTGGGCGCGCTGCCCACGAAGATCGCCCGGATCGCGTCGCCGAAGACCGCGCGGTAGGCCGCCGCGCGCGGGACGTTCTCGCCGCGGGTGTTGGTGGCCACCCGCCAGCGGACGTGCTCCAGCACGCGCGGCACCGTGACGTGCAGCGTCGGTTGCAGAGTTGCGCTGTCGGCGGCCATGTGCGCGGGGTCGGACAGAACGAAGTCGAGCCCGGCGCGCAGGCCCCAGTAGAGCATCATCCGCTGAGGCAGGTGCGACAACGGCAAGTACAGCAACAAACGGTCACCGCGGCCGAAGCCGTAGATCTCGGCGAACCTGTCCATTGTGTACAGCAACGGGGCCGCGGCGACGGTGAACAGCTTGGGTTCGGACAGGGTGCCGCTCGTCGAGACCACGGTGAACGGGCCGGTGCGGGCCGGCGCGGGCGCGGTGCGCTCCTTCGCGTCGGCCTGCTCCACCAGTTCGTCCACCGACTCGATCCCGTGCGGCGGGGACCCGAGGAAGATCACGTCGAGACCGGCCGCGCGAAACGCCTCGACCGCGTCGCGGTTGTCCGTGAACACCGTGCGGCAGCCGCTCTCCACAGCCGTCGCCACCACCCGCGGCACCGGCGCGCTCGGGTAGAGCGCGACCGACAACGCACCGGCGAGCACGCACGCCAGGTCGGCGAGCACCCACTCGTACCCGGTCGCACCGTGGATGGCGACCACGGCGCCGGGCCCGCACCCTCTGGCCCGCAACGCCGCGGCCAGCGCACCGGCCTCCGCCCGGCACCGTGCGTGCGTGACCTCGACGGCGCGCGCACCGTTGCGCCGGAAGATGATCAGGGACGCGTCGTTGCCGGCCATGGCGTCGAGGACACCGGGCAGCTCGCAGGCCGACGGCGCCGTGGTCACCACGCTCACGCGTTCACCGTCGCCTTGCTCATGGCGTCGGTGAACAACTGGCCGTACGCGCGAAGCGTGTAGGTCCAGGTGGTGACCATCAGGTCGTAGCGCTCCGGGGTGGTGGCCGCGCGGTTGAACGCCTTGCGCACCATCTCGATGTGCTCCTGGTCCTCCTCCGAGTGCACCTTGAGGAAGGTCAGCGCCTTCTGCGCGAACTCGTACTGCGCCATGGCGACGGTGACCTTCGGCCCGAGCGAGGCGCCGAGTCCCTCGGTCGCCGCCGCGAAGCCGAGCAGGGACCGCGGGTCCTTCATCGAGACGGCCCAGTGGTTCTGGCCGACCATCGTCCAGGTGCCGATACCGGGCAGGCCCCCGAGGTAGGTGTCGGTGTCGTAGCCGAGCCGCTTCAGGTCCTGCACGCACAGCCGGTCGTGGTGGCGTTCCTCGATGGCGAGGTTGAGGAAGAAGTCCTGCAGCCAACCCTCGTCGCTGCGCGAGGCCGCCGCCGACAGGAAGTACGGCGTCTGGGTCACCAGGTGGTAGGTCTCCCGCAGGTAGGCGGCGTAGACCTCCTCGGTGAGGTCACCGCGCAGGATCAGGTCGATGAACGGGTGCTCGACGACGTCGGACCGCAGCGTGCTGTCCGTCTCCGCCAACGCCTTCTCGTAGGGAGTGGTCATGCCACGACCTCCATGATTCCGATCTTGGACATCACGTCGTCGAACCGAGCGCGGGTGCGGTCGATGTAGTCGGCGGACACGAACCCGGCGTCCATCGCGAACTGGATCGACTCCTTGAGCTGGCCGTCGAGGTAGCCGTCGAGGTGCTCGCGGTACCACTTGCAGTGATCGACGGCCCGCTTGCGCGCCTCGGGGTTGCTGTCCAGCACCTGGTTCGCGACCGTGATGCCGAACGCGACGTGCCGGCGTTCCTCCCGCTCGATGCGCTCGAACTGGTGGAAGTACGGGGTGTTGCTGCGGGCGAGCTGGACGAGCTCCTCCATCGCCAGCACGCCTTCCGCGTAGAGGTTCAGCCCGATCAGGACCTCGATCTCGTCGTCGCTGTAGAAGAGCTTGGCGAACCGGTCACCGATGTCGTCGATCTTGTACGGCTCGTGGTCGAAGTCGTGCCACGGCTGGCCGAGCATCTCCACGCCCTCGCGGAACAACCGGGCGTGCACCACCTCGTCGGCCGCGTGCCGGATCAGGAAGTTCTTCTCCCGCAAGCCCTTGCGCCGCGGCAGCCACCGCGCGCAGAGATCGATGATGTCGAGCTCGGAGTAGTAGAAGTTGACGTAGACCGTCAGGATCAGGTCCCAGGCGTTGCGGCCGTACTTCTCGATGATCTCCTGTTTGAGCGTCATCGACGGGTCGCGTTCCACGGTCGTCGCGGTCATGCCGCTCTCCTTCATGCGGTGGTGGGTTGCGGCGCCGCGGCGTCGAAGACGCTCTCGACGTCGATGGCGAGCGCCTTCAGAAAACGGCTCGTGAGGTTGTACATCCCGATCGCGAGCACGATGTTGACGATCTCGTCCGCGCCGAACTCGGCAGTGAGCCGTGCCCGCAGCTCGTCGGTGACGCCGTCGGGGTCGCGGGTGAGCACGTCCGCGGTCTCCAGGATCAGCGCCTCGCGGTCCTCGAACGCCTCGCGGACGTCGAGCAGGTCGCCCACCGCGGAGATCTGCTCCTCCGCGACCCCCGCCCGCCGGGCCGACGCGGTCATGTGCGCCACGCAGTAGGTGCAGTCCTGCGCCTTCGCCGTGCCGAGTGCGGCCAGCGCCCGCAGCCTCGGCCCGATCGAGGGCGACTTGTAGACCTGTGCCCACAGCGGCACGAACACCGTGACGAGGTCCGGGCAATGCGCCATCACCCGCAGGATGTTGGGCACGAACCCGTACTCGCGTTCGACGGCCTGGAACAGCTGCGCGACCTCCGGCGGAACGTTGCGCTCACCGAGCATGTCGACCAGTGCCATGTCCGATCTCCTCTCACTCGGCCGGCTGCAACAGCCCGTAGCTGACGACCTCGTGGACGAGGCTCTGCGCGGCGTCCCGATCCGTTCCGCCGGTGGCGAGCTCGTCGACGAGCTCGACGCTGGAGCGGCCCTGCTCCGCCAGCGCGAGCAGCTGCTCCAGCCCGGTGGTGACCGGCACCGTCACCCCGCTCGGCGTGACGAGGGAGCGGGCCGGCCGCAGGTACGAGCCATCGATCGCGAGGTCGTCGACGTAGTTCAGGCCGGTGGCGGGCACGACCGCCTGGTGCGGGTCGACGCCGATGCCGGTGGACTTGCCGTCGAAGATCTGCTCGATGGTGTCGCGCAGCTCCGACGGCACGTCGAGCCGCTTCAGGTAGCGGCTGTACCAGGAGCGGTGCTGGAACGCGCCGGCGATCAGGGAGATGAACGCCTTCTCCGGCGCGATGTCCGGCACGTCGAACTGGCTGCGCGCGTGCCAGAAGTAGGAGTCCTTGGTACTGCCGTGGCCGCCGTAGAGGAAGTAGACCTGTGCCCGCAGCCGCGCGAACTCCTTGCGGTAGGCCGTTTCGTAGAAGCGCAGCGCGTCGGCGGCGGTGACGCCGGTCTGGTCGAGGATCGTGTTCACCGTGACCGCGGCGAGGAACCCGCTGAGCATGGCCAGGTGCACGCCCGTGGAGAACAACGGGTCGATGAAGCACGCCGCGTCGCCGACAGCGATGTACCCGTCGCCGCTGAACCGGTCGTAGGAGTACGACCAGTCCCTCGCCACGTGGATCTTGTCGACCCGCTGCGCGCCTTCCAGCCGCTTGGCGAGCTCCGGCGTGCGGGACAGGCAGTCGAGGTAGTACGCCTCCATGCCCGCGCCGCGGTTCTCGTGCACCACCTTGCTGTCCACGACCATGCCGATGCTGGTGCGGTCCTCGCGCAACGGGATGAACCACCACCAACCCTCGTCGAACGTGGGCAGGAAGGTGTTGCCGGAGTCGAGGCCGGGCGGCCGCTCGGCACCGGTCCAGTAGCTCCACACGGCGAGGTTCTTGAGGTAGGGGTCCCAGCTCTGCTCGTGCAGCCGCTTGGTGACCAGCCCTCCCTGACCGGAGGAGTCGACGATCCACCTCGTGCGCACGGTGGTGCTGACGCCGTCCGGGCCCTGGAAGGTGACCGTCGAGTCGCCGTCCTCGCCGATCGTGAAGTCGGTGACCCGGTGCTCTTCACGCACCTCGGCGCCGTGCGTGCGGGCGTTGTCGAGCAGCAGCTTGTCGAACTCGCCGCGCTCGACCTGGTAGCCGTAGTCGTACGGCATCGCGAGCGCGTCCTTGAAGTAGACGGTCCAGGGCTCGCGGTTCTCGCCCCACACCCATTCCACGCCGTGCTTCTTGATGTAGCCGTCATTCTCGATTCGGTCGAGAACACCGATCCGCTGCATCAGCTCGGCCGTTCCCGACAACAGCGACTCACCGATGTGGTAGCGCGGGAACTTCTCTGCCTCAAGAATGAGGACACGTTTTCCGTAATCGGCGAGGAGGGTGCCGGACATCGACCCACCGGGGCCACCACCGATCACCACGACGTCATAGTTGGCAAGCTCTTCGGGCACAGTTGTCCTCTCGCTTCCGCGAATTCGTGCGGCGATCAGGAATAAACGGCGACGTGCGCGTCGTGCTCCATCAGGTAGCGGTAGAAGGGCGAGCTGGACCGGAACGACCGGGAAAAGAGCTCCCCGAGGTCCAGCAGGAGGGCGACGCTGAGGTCGGGCTCGTCGAGCTCGGTGTCGACGAACTCGATGCCCGTCTCCTCGAACCCGATCGCGAGCAGCGGTGCCATGGGTGTCGTCGCCGTGTTCACGAACAAGTCGGCGACGATGTGCGAGAAACCGTTGCGCAGGCACCAGTGCAGACAGCCCTTGACCAGGGCTCCGAACACGCCGAACGGCATGCCCGCCTGCCGGGTGTTGCGGTACTCCTTCAGCACCATCAGCCGCTGGCACTCGATCAGCCGCCGGCGGCCGGGGTCGCGCAGCTGCTCGATGGACGTGAACTGCTCGATCGGCAGCTGCTGCGGCGAGTCCGCGACCAGCCGCATCGTGCCGACGGCCCTGCCGTTCACCGCCGCGACCAGATACGCCGAATGCGGGTGGTACCAGTCCTTGTGCAATGCCGGTGAATCCGCCGGCAGCCAGCCGTACTCCTGCCCGTAGACCTCGCGCCACAACGTGTCGACGTTGTCCAGATCCGATTCCGAAGTAGCCACGAAAACACCGGAATCATTCGACAGAACGGCAGGTTCGTCCACAAATTTCCAGTACACGAAAACCCTCCGGAAGAAACAGCGCCCGGCAATCACCGACCTGATCTGCTGCTTTCGCAGCGTATTGCCGGGTGTTCGAACGTGTCAACGCCCGTTCCTCAGTGGTTGTGCTCCGACGATTTGCTGCGCCGGGCGACCTCTTCGGCGAGCGACAACCACGTCTTCGCACACTCCCCGGCAAGTTGCGCCACGGATTCCAGATGATGCGGCGGAATGGTTTCGAGCACTCGCGCCCAATCCCGGCTGCGCACCAGATGCAGATCGAACAGGCGCAGCAGGAAACGCCCTGTCTCGGTCATCCGCATCGACGGGTCCTGCCGCAACGGGTCGTAGAGGCGTTTGAGCTCGACCAGATCCTGCGGCGACTCGGGCTCCCGACAGACCGTCTCGTCCTCGCGCCGCGGTTCCGGCGCGCGCGGCCTGCGCACCGCCGGAGTGCCTCGGATTCTGCCGTCGCGGCCGATCCGGGCCGCCAACTGAGGAACTTCCTCAATCGTGCGCCGCACCGCGCCGACCGTCTTGGGCGACAGGCCGATCATCCCGGCGATCAGGCGGTCCGACCACTCGCCGTGCGTCCTCAGCAGCCGGGCCGCCGCGGCCTTGCGGTCCGCGAGCGTCAACGGCAGACCGTGCGCGATGTTCGCGCGCACGGCTTCGACGAACGCCTCGCCCTCGGTCCCGTTGAAGAACCTGACCTCGATGGTCGCCCGCCCGCGCAGCTTGGCCGCGGCGAGCCGGTGTGCCCCGTCGATCAGTTTCATGGTGGCGCGGTGCACCGTGATCGGCGGCAGCCGCGTGTCCAACTCCGCGAGCAGCCGCACGTGCTCGCTGCTCGCTCCCGCCAGCCGAGGTGAGTAGCCGTCGCGGACCCGCTCGACCGGGACGTGCTCGATGTCGCCGTAGCCGCCGGCGTCGCTGACTTCCATCTTTGCCCCCCAGGACTAACTCGCGTCGGTCAGGTGACTTGGGAACGCGCCCGCCTGCGCACACCCACCGAGCAGGGAATCGGGGTGCCGCCGTTGGCGTCACCTGCGCTCAGCGCGTGACCGAGGTCCTGCATCGCCTCGTCGCTCAGCACGAACTCGACGTGGTCGCAGTCCTCCGGCTCTGCACCGGGAGCGCCGATGGCCACGCGGAACGACACCCGGTCGTCGTGATCGCGCGACACCAGCACGAAGCCGTCGACCAGCCCCGCGACGAACTCGCGCGCATACCTGGATTCGCCCATTTCCCCCACTTGTCCGAGCACGACGGCAGCACGCCCTTGTGCTCTTGAAAGGCTCGATTCCCCATCAGGCGACTATCGGTGGCGCCCACGAGTCCAAACGCCTTCATGTGGTACCAGAGTCTCCTGAAACGCGCTAACACCCCGGTTTGTGCGACCTGGTCACCCGCAGCGCCGGCGCCGGCGCCGGACCGATTGGTTCTCCGGGTTCGCGGCAGTCGGCCACACCGGGAGCAAGAGCATCCACAGTGGATTGCAGGCGGCGAGAAGCGTTGTACGGCAGGGGATGCGCCCCGGAAGCGAACGCAACTCACAACCGACGCCGGAATATTGTGAGGACCGCGCAATTCCAACTCGTGCAGAATGGGACGTCATACGCACTTCACCGAATTGGGGCAACCGCAAACACACACCGTGACTGGCCCACCAGGCTTCGTCATACGTCGCATTTGTCATCCTGAAACAGTCGCGACCAAGCCGAAAGGGGCCTCACCGGACGGTGAGGCCCCTTTTCATGAGGCAAGCCTTACTTGGCGCGGGTGCCCTTGGCCTTCACCAGCTCGGACTCGAAGAGCTCCTCCACCGTCGTCAGACCGCCGGGCGCCGACCGGTCCACCTTGGTGATGTACGACTGCGTGGACGAGGGCCGCCCCACCAGCGAGTAGTGCAGCGCACCGGTCAGCCCCTGGGTGTCCAGACCGTTGGTGTCGTGGAACGCCTTGAGCACGCCGTCGCGCGTGAGGTCGCCGTTCTTGCACGCCTTCTCCACGACCGCGAGGAACACCTTCGCGACGGTGTAGCCGTGGTCGACGTAGAGCGCGGGCTTGTCGTTGGGGTAGTTCTTGTTGAACGCCGCCGCCACCTCACGTGGGCCGGCCTGAGTGCCGGTGAACGGTGCCACGGACGTCACCACGGACACCTGCTTCTCGACCGCGGCGGCGACCGGCGAGTCCAGGAGCGCGGGGTCGTAGCCGACGACGTTGACCATGAACGGCACGTCCCACTTCAACGCCGCTGCGACGCCCACCGCGGCGGCGGTCTGCGCGGGCGCGGTGCTCAGCACGATGGCCTTGGCGCCCTGGGCCTTCAGCGCGGCGATCTGCTGCGTCAAGTCGGCCCTGGTCTCGTCGATCGGCTGCTCGGCGATCTTCATGTTCCACTGCTGGCCGACGAACCGGCTGCCCTCGACGGCGTTGTCGCCGTAGCTGCCCGTGACGTACACGTGGCCAACCGTGTCGCCCTCCTTGATGACGCCACGGCGCTTGTAGTGGTCGAGCCCGTTGATGACGTCGAGGTCGTAGGTGGTGCCCACGATCATCATGTGCGGGTTGCCGAGCAGCGACGCGGCCCACGACGCGGGCGCGGTCAGCGTGCGGGTCTGCATGATGTCGGGCTCGATGGCCGCGGTCATCGGCGTGCCCGCCAGTTCCAGCAGGCCCAGGACCTGCGGCTCCAGGTCGAAGTAGGCGTCGAGCGCCTTCTGCACGTCGTACGCGTGGTCCTTCAGCTTGAGCTCGACCCGCCGGCCGCAGATGCCACCGCGGTCGTTGACCTGCTTCAGGTACAGCTCGTAGCCCTTCATGCGGGTCAGCGCAGAGGCTTTGAACGGACCTGTCATGTCCGTGAGGATGCCGAGCGAGATCGTGTCACCAGTGACGCCCGGTCCGGTTTTGACCTGGGGTTTCTGGTCTTCCTTCGCCCCGCAGCCGGCCGCTAGGACGGCGAGCGCTAAGGCGGTGGGCAGTACACGACGGCGGAAGGGCATGCAGAGTCCTCGTTCGAGAGTTCGCGACATACTAAGCGGTAGCTCAGTATTCGTTGAGCTGTCACAGAATTGCCTCTCTATGTGCTACGTGCCACACAATCGTTAGGTTCATGTGACTACCGTTCGACTACTGTGTGTGCTATTTCTTCGGCGCCGAACGAAATGAGATACGGCGTTGTCGATCACTTTTCGGGTATCCGAACGGCATGGCTGATGACGTGATCACCTTGCTGCACCGCCAGCACGAGAACATCCGAACGCTGTTCGCCGAGGTCGAGGCTGCCGTTGGCGACGAACGCAAAGACGCGTGGCATCGGTTGGTGCGTCTGCTCTCCGTCCACGAGACCGCGGAGGAGGAGATCGTCCATCCCGCCATCAAGCGCGTGAGCGGCGGCGAGCCGATCGTGGACGCACGGGTCGCGGAGGAGCGACGCGCCAAGGAGCTCCTCAGCACGATGGACGACATGGGGCCCGACGCCGAGGGCTTCGACACCCTGCTCGTGCAGCTGCGTGACGACGTGCTCGCGCACGCGGACCACGAGGAGCAGGCCGAGTTCCCGCTGCTGCGCAAGGTGCACGACCAGGAACGGCTCGAACGGATGGCGCGCGCGGTGGAGGCCGCTGAAGCGATCGCGCCGACCCACCCGCACCCCGGTGTCGAGAGCCCGGTCGCGAACCTGGCACTCGGCCCGCTCGTGGCCGTGGTGGACAAGGCCAGGGACGCGATCCGCAAGGTGCTCGGGTGAGGGTCGTCGTCACCGGCGGCAGCGGTAACGTCGGCACCGCACTAAGGCGTCACCTCGAGTTCGATGACATCGGTGTGGACGTGCGCACGCTGTCGTCATTGAGGGACGCCATCAGCGGTGCCGACGTCGTCGTGCACCTGGCGTGGGCGATCAAACCGACCGACCGCCAGACGAACGTCGACGGCAGCGAGCACGTGCTCGCTGCCTGCGTCAAAGAAGATGTCGGCCACCTGATCTGTGCGTCGTCGGTCGCGGCCTACGCACCGTCGGCGCGCTACAGCCGTGTGGACGAGTCGTGGCCGACGACAGGCATCCCTGGCAGCACGTACAGCGCGCACAAGGTCCGGCTGGAAGAGATGATCAGGCGCTACCCGTTGCCGTGCACGGTCATCAGGCCGTGCGGCATCGCGCAGGCGTCGGCCGCCCAGCAGCTGCGACGGTGGCTCCTCAGCCGTTGGCTCTCCCCGAAGCTGCTGCCGTTGCTGCCGATCCCGTTGTGGAACGACCTGCGCCTTCAGCTCGTGCACTCCGACGACGTGGCGCGCGCGATCGTGCAGATTGTGCAGCGACGCGCGTTGGGCGCCTTCAACCTCGCCGCCGAACCGGTCCTGACCGCGCCGATGATCGCTCAGCACGTCGGCGCCGGCCGGCTCGCGATGCCGTACCCGCTGATCGAGAAGCTGGCCGGGCGCGACGGCTCGGATCGGACTGCAGCCGCTGACCCCCGAGTGGGTCCGGATGGCCGATCAGGCGCCTCTGGTGCGGACCACCCGAGCGCATCAAGATCTGGAATGGTGGCCGGAACACGACGCACGTGATGTGCTGCGTGAGGTGGTCACGGCAATGGGAGGCGTGCGTGAACGAGGTTGACGCGGTCGTCATCGGCTCAGGCCCGAACGGCCTGGTCGCGGCGACCCTGCTGGCGGACGCGGGCTGGGACGTCCTGGTCCTGGAGCAGCGCGCCACGCCCGGCGGCGCCGTCACGTCGGCCGAGATCACCGCACCGGGCTTCACGAACGACGTCTACAGCGCGTTCTACCCCCTCGGCCTCGGTTCGCCGGTCATCGGCGCGTTGAACCTCGACGTGCAGTGGCAACACGCACCGGCCGTGCTCGCCCACGTCCTGCCCGACGACCGCGTGGCCCTCCTCTCTCGCGAGGTGGAAGCCACCGCGAAGTCCGTCGGCGCCTTCGCACACGCCGACGCCGACCGCTGGCAGGCCGAGTTCGCACGTTGGCTCTCCGTCCGTGACGCCGTGCTCGACTCACTGCTGCGTCCGTTCCCACCGGTGCGTGGCGGTCTCTCGCTGCTGCGGTCCGCAGGCGTTGCCGACGCCCTACGCCTGGCGCGCACGCTAACGCTGCCGGTGCGCCGTCTGGGCGAGGAACTGTTCGAAGGCGACGGCGCACGTGTGTTGTTGGCAGGCAACACGATGCACACGGACCTCGGCCCGGACCAGGCCGGCGGCGCGGGCTTCGGCTGGCTCCTGGCCATGCTCGGCCAGGACGTCGGCAACCCGGTCCCGCGCGGCGGCGCAGGCGAACTGACGGCTTCTCTGGTGCGCCGTTTCGGCGGGCGCATCGAAACCAACGCGCGTGTGTCTGGTGTCCTCCACGCCCGTGGTGTCGCTGTTGGTGTGCGTCTGGCAGACGGCTCCGTCGTGCGCGCACGCCGAGCCGTCCTGGCCGACATCCCCGCACCGTCGCTCTACCTCGACCTCATCGGCGGCGACGCACTGCCGTCCCGCCTCGCCGAGGACCTGCGCAAGTTCCAGTGGGACGGCGACACGATCAAGGTGGACTGGGCGCTGTCCGGCCCGATCCCGTGGACCAACCCGGAAGCAGCCCAGGCCGGCACCGTCCACCTCGGCGGCGACCTGAACGGCATGGCGGGTTTCGCTCACGAGCTGGCCTGCGGCAAGGTCCCGCGCACCCCGTTCATGATCATGGGCCAGATGACGACGACCGACCCGTCCCGCTCCCCCGCCGGCACCGAGGCCGCCTGGGGCTACACGCACGTCCCGCTGGGCGGCAAGTGGACGGACGACCGCCTCAAGCGCCGCGCCGACCGCATCGAGCAGGTCATCGAGGAACGCGCGCCGGGCTTCCGCTCCCGCATCGTCAAGCGCTCGGTCCTGGGTCCCGAGCAGATCGGCACGGTCAACGGCGGCACGGCGGCCATCCACCAACAGCTGATCTTCCGGCCGGTGCCCGGTCTCGGCCGCGCGGACACGCCGTTCGACCGGCTCTACCTGGCGGGCTCGTCGGCGTGGCCGGGCGGTGGCGTGCACGGGGCGGCGGGGGCGAACGCGGCACGGGCGGCGCTGGCGCGGTGGGGCGCGGCGGGCGGCCTGTACAAGGCGCTGATCCAGGGCATGCAGAAAGCGCTCTACTGACGAGCGAGCTTGCGCGTCCGCGCCGCCCGCAAATACCCCATCACCAACGCCTCCAGGTCGGGATGCGTGCTGTCCCAACCAGAAGGCACAGATCCACCACGCACCAACGCAGTCGTCTGCCGCGCCGTGTGCGAGGAATCGACCACAACACCGTCCGTCTCCAACGAAACCTCAGCAGGCCCGACCACGACCCGATGGTCGCCCAAGATCTCGTCGATCTCCCCAGCCACCTGCACCCGCCCCTGGTCGAGCAGCAACAGGTGGTCGCACACATCCCCGAGGTCGGTCAACAGATGGGAAGACAGCAAAACCGTCGTCCCCCGTTCCGCCACCTCGGTCATGACGATCCGCAACGTCTCGTCGCGCGCCAACGGGTCGAGGTCGGACAACGGCTCGTCCAAAAGCAACACCTTGGGCAACCGGCCCAGCGCGAACGCGATCGCCACCTGCGTGCGCGCGCCGGCGGACAGGTTGCCCACGCGAGCGTCTTTGTCCACGCCCGCAAGGAGATCGAGCACCTCGAAGGCGCGGGCGGCGGACCAGCAGTCGTTCAGCGCGGCGCCCGCCCGCATCATCTCGCGCACGGTGAACTGGTCGTACAACGGACGTTTCTGGGTCAGCAGCGACACGTCGGGATGCATCTGGCCGCGCACCGGGGTGCCGTGCACGCTCACCGTGCCGGAAGTAGGCCGAGCGAGACCGGCGATCAACGACAGCAACGTCGATTTGCCGGCCCCGTTCGGCCCGACGAGCCCCGTGACGCTGCCCGAAGGCAAGGAAAAGCTGCAGTCGTCGAGCGCGCGCACGCGGCCGAAGTGCTTGGCCACGTTCGAAGCGTGCACCGGGCTGGCGTTCATCAAGACTCCACAGTGGACATCAGTAGTGCGCCGACCGCACGTCCGTGTAGATCGCGTCGACCTCGTCGACCGACAGGCCCTCGTCCACGGCGCGACCCATCCACTGGTCGAGGTCCTGCCGCAACGGCGCGTCCGGCCGTGCGAAGGAGGTGGCGAGCGACGCCGTGATGAACGTGCCCATGCCCCGGCGGCCTTCGACGAGGCCCTCGTGTTCGAGTTCGCGGTACGCCTTCAGCACGGTGTTGGGGTTGACCCTGGTGGCCTCCACCACCTCCCGTGCCGTCGGCAGCTTGTCGCCGGGGCCCAGCAGTCCCATCCGCATCGCCTGCTTGACCTGCGCGGCGATCTGGAGGTAGGTGGACACCCCTGAGTGCCGATCGATGCGAAACTCGATCACGCCGCCCAGCATAGGGTGCCCACTCTCTCAGGCCTGCCTGCGCACAGCCCACACCGAGCCCAGCACGAACAGCACCGCGAGCCCGGCGAAGATCGACGCTTCGAGCAGGTGCACCGTGGTCGCCTGCTCGAACGGGAGGACTTCGCGGAACGACCGCGCAAGGCCGTTCTGCTGCCAGCAGGCGGTCCTGTCCTCGACCGAGACCTCGATCCGCGCGTTGGGGACGCACTTGGCCTGTGCCGCGTTCACGTCGGTCACCACGGCTCCCTTGGCGTCCAGGAAACCCGTGTTCTTCACGACCTGGCCAGGGCCCATTCCGGCGTAGGGATCCGTCAGCTCGTTCGACAGCACGCGGACCGGCTCGATCGTGCTCTCCCGCCACGTGGAGAGGAAGCCGCGCGTCACGACGAAGACGCCGAGCGTCAACGTGATCGCGACGAGCGTCCGCCGGAACAGCGCGCCGACGAACACGCCCAGCGTGTAGGCGAAGAGCGTGTACGCGATCGGCGACACACCCTGAGCGTCGAAGGTGGAGAAGTAGTACGGCCCTCCCGCCAGCGGCCCGAGCTGGCCCGCCGCGTTGACCCAGCTGCGCACGAGGAGCTGCAGCACCGCCACGAAGAGCAGCGCGGGCAACGCGGCGACCACGAACTTCGTCGCCATCCAGCGCGTCCGGCTGACGGACTGGGTGAACGCCAGCACGTGCGTGCCCTGCTCGAACTCGCGCGCGAACAACGGCGCACCGATGAAGAGGCCGACCAAGGCGGGCACCACGATCACCAGGAGCTGCGCGAAGTGGATCAGGTCGTACCAGCTCTTCTGGAAGGCGCGGGGGCCCTCGCCACGACATGCCTGCAGGGTGCCGTCCCGCACGCAGTCCACGATGTTGCGGGTCTGCAGATCCGAGACCATTCCCGCCCGCAGCAGCAGGATGGCCGCCGCCGCCACGACCAGCCCTGCCGCGAGTGTGATGAGCACCGGGCGCTGCTGCCGCCACACGATCCAGGTCATGCCGCCACCTCCGCCCGCATGTAGGCGAGCGCGAGCTCGCCCAGCCGCTGCATACCGGGCTGCCCGGCGTGCGCCCGCAACAGCTCGGAGACGTCACCCGCCAGCCGGACGCGGCCGTCGGTCAGCAGCACCAGGTGGTCGCACACACCTTCCAACTCCGCCAGCACGTGCGACGACAGCAGCACGGTGATGCACTGCGTCCGGCACTCCTCCACCAGCGTCCGCAGCACGGTCTCGCGCGCCAACGGGTCGAGGTCCGCGAGCGGCTCGTCCAGCATCAGCAACCGCGGCCGCTTGCCCAGCGCCAACGCCAGCGCGACCCGCGTGCGCTGACCGCCGGACAACGTCCCCACCTTCGCCGCGAACGGCACCCTCGCCCTCTCGACGAGCGATTCGGCGTACGCCTGGTCCCAGCCCGGATTGGCGCTGCGGCCGTAGTGCAGCGTCTCGGCCACGGTGAACTGCGGGTAGAGCGGCTTGGCCTGCGTCAGGAACGCCACCGCCGGGTGCATCCCGCGGCCGTTCGGCACGTCGCCGAACACGGCGATCCGGCCGGCGGTGGGGCGGATCAGTCCGGTGATCATGCCCATCAGCGTGCTCTTGCCGGCACCGTTCGGGCCGACCAGGGCCACGATCCGGCCCGCCGGGACCCGCAGCGTGCAGTCCCGCAACGCCCAGCCCCGCGAGTACTTCTTCCCCAGGTTCTCCGCCACGACGGGCGGGTGCTCCCTCTCTGACATGGGAGCAACCGTATCACCCTTTCACTACTTAACTAGTGAAAGGGTTGTTCAACCCCGTCCGCGCGCCAGGGCCTCGAGGCGCTGCAGCGTTTCCTTGTTGCGTGGAATGAGCATCAGGTCCTGCACGAACTTCGGCAGGTATGCCGTCGGCCCGCGCACCACGCGCTCGGCCATCCGGACGTGGGTCTGCGTCTCGGACCGCGCCTCCACGGTGATGGCGATCCGCGCAGCCCCCACCGGCCACAGCCGGGCGTCCAGCTCCAGCGAGGAACCGGGCTCGCAGCGCACCACCTCGGTGGTGTCCTGGATGACCAGCGGCCACGGCCCCACGCTGTGGTGGATGCGCGTGCCGGACTTGGGCCAGCCGGTGTCCACGTCGCGGATGTGCGACGCGCCCACCACCCAGCCCGCGTACGACCAGCCGTCGGCGAGCACTGCCCAGACAGCCTCGATGGGCGCTTCGACGTTCAGAGAGACCTCAGCCACCCTGACGAGGTACCCGCAGGATTACGAGGCAATCCGGCGCGTGCGGCGGCTTTCGGCCTTGCGCTGCAGGTGGTCGGCGGTGAGCTCCAGCTCGTAGGACCGCAGGGCCTGGTAGCGCGGCGAGATCCGGAGGGCGAACGTGCCGCTGAGCCGCTCGATCGCCGACGCCGCGCGATCGAGCCGCCTGCGGGCGGCGTCCAGGCCACCGGCTCGCAACATGCGCAGGCAGTTCTCGGCCTCGCAGTTGTACGAGCGGAGCATCAGCGCCGACCAGTCCTCGACGAGCCTGCGCCCGGTGGCGTCCGACCCGTTGTAGGTGACCTGCCCGCCGCCCTCGATCGCGGCACCGGTCTTGATCAGCGTCTTCATCTCGTCGTGGATCAGGTCGAGCTGGGCCTGGTGGTCGGCGGCCGCGTCGGTGCGGAACACACCGGCCCGCTGGAAGGTCAGCTCTTCCTTCAACGGTTGCAGCTCGGCGCGCGCGTTCTTGATCCGGTGGCGCAACGCCACCAGTTCCGCACCAGCCCGGTCGGCCTCCTCCAGCGCCTCGGTTTGCGCTGTTCGGGCGTCACCGATTCGAGCGAGCAGCTCCTGCAGGCCTTCCACAGCCCGCTCCAGCTCAGCGACCCGGCGGTTCTTGCGCCCGAACATGATTACCTCCCCGAACAGCGACGAAAGGCCCACGACCGTTCCATCGCAAGGAGGAATCCACCGTTATCTACCGCGCTATGCACTCACACCATCGAGTGAACCCACGAAACGAACGAATCCTTCGGGGTCCTCGCACGTCTCCGACTGCTGCAAGATCACGCTGGTCGCGCCGGCGGCAGCCACCTGGGAGACCAGGTCCGTGACGAACGCCCGGTCCCGCGAGTCCGTCTCCACGTAGACGACGATCGGGTGCTCACGGGTGGCCCGCATCGCGCGGACCCGGTCGAGATCAGCCGACGCGTCCAGGATCGTGCCGTCACCGACCTCACCGGCGAGCTCGAGGGTCTTCGGCCCGAGGCCGCCCACGTAGATCGGCATCGGCGCGGGTGGCGGCCAGTCCAGCGCCACGTCGGTCAGCGACACGTACGTGCCGGAGCAGGTCACCCGTTCGCCGGCCAGCAATGCCTTCAAAGCGTTGGTGTACTCGCGCAACAGGGTCAACGGGGACGACACCCGCGCGCCGACCTGGCCCATCCACGACTGCAGCCCGTGCCCGACGCCGATCGTGACGCGGCCGGGGAACAACCGGTCGAGCGTCGCAGCCTCCATCGCGGTCAGCGCGACGTTGCGCAACGGCACCGGCAGCAGGCCGACACCCACCTTCAGGCGGGAGGTCCAGGCGAGCGCGGCGGAGGCGGCCGCGATGCCGCTCTCCAGGAAGCAGTCCTCCCACAGCCACAAGGAGTCCACACCGGACTCCTCGGCGGCGAGGACGACGGAACGCAGGTTCTCAGGCGGAAGCTGGGGCCGGTAGACAGCGCCGAGTGTGGTCACCCGTCCACTACTACCGGCCCCGGCCGTGCTTCAGCAACAGAGTTGGATCAGCCGGCGTTGTGGTAGGTGACGTCCCAGTGGTTCGACTCGCGGTAGTAGATGTTGCCCGCGGCCGACTTCCACTTGTTGCCACCGATGGACGTGAAGGTCCTGGTGATGTAGTTGTTCACGCAGGTCGACAGCCGGTAGTCGACCTTGTAGCCGTTCCAGTGCGAGTAGGTGCCCGACGCGTGGCCGGTCTCGGTGCCGCCCGTGATGGTCAGCGCACAGCCCGACGCCCGCTTGAACGTCTTGGCTCCCGCGATGGTCGTCTGGTTGATCTGTTCGAACGAGGTGCAGTTCGGACGGTTGCGGTCACTGCAGCCGCCGCTCGAGGTCCAGGTGATGCCGGCCGCGCGCAGCTGCGCGGTCGCCTGCGCGTGGGTGTACTTGGCGGGAGCCGCCGACGCGACCGACGCCCCCATCAGCAGTGCGGCGAACATCGCGACCACAGCTGCGATCGTGCGAACGAACATGCTCTCTCTCCTTATGCCCAAAGCAAGACGCGCAGAAGCTAGGAAGAGGCGGTAAAGAGACGCCTAAATCGACCTTTGGCCGATCTTTGGCGCCGGCGTGGACAGTCCCGGTCACCAACAAGTCGATCGGAGCAACAACGATGCGCATCCGCCACGCCGTCGCGGCGACCGCACTCTCGCTCGGACTGCTGTCCGGCATCACCGGCATCGCCCAGGCCGCACCGGAGGGTCCTGCCGAGCAGGAGACCGCCATCTCGCAGGTCGAGGCCGCGGCCGGATACGGCGGCTCGATCTCGCGCACCGAGGTCATGAAGCGGGCCAAGGACTGGTGGGACCGCAAGATCCCGTACAGCCAGAGCGCCTACGCCTACGACATCAACCGGGGCAAGAAGTACCGCACCGACTGCTCGGGCTTCGTCTCCATGGCGTGGAAGCTCACCACGAGCCGCAACACGTCCACTTTGGACGAGGTCGCGACGAAGATCTCGTGGGCGAACCTCAAGCCGGGCGACATGATCCTGCGCAACGGCCACGTGAAGCTGTTCGAGAAGTGGGCCAACTCGGCCCACACCTCCATGTGGATCTACGAGGAGGGCAGCACCGCGACCGACATGGACCACGAGACCGTGTCGCTCGCGACGCTGAAGGACGGTGGCTACGCGCCGTGGAAGTACAAGAAGATCACTGGCTGATCGCGAGGTGCCACTGAGCGCGCCAGCTGGGCACTTCTGCTGACTCACGGGTGCCCAGCCGCGCGAACAGTTCGGCAGCCTCCCCCCAGCAGCGGTCCACGTCTTCGAAAGCCCCCAGACAGGCGTGGACCGCTCCGAGGTCCCTGAGCGTCCGTGCCCGCCACAATGGCAGCCCCAGGGCAACAAAGGACGCCAGGGCCTCGGTCAACACGATCCGCGCGCCGGCGTGGTCGCCGGCCGCGAGCCGCAGCTCCCCAAGCGTGCGACGGACGAGCGCCTCGCCGAATCGGTCACCGACGTCGCGACAGCCGTCCCTCGCGGTGGCCAGCAGCTTCTCCGCCGGCTCGAACAAACCCTTGCGCAGCAACACCTTCGCCCACGCCTGGGCGGTGTAGCAGCCGAGCAGCTCGTCCCCGGTGCCCGCCACGATCTCGTAGGCGCGCACGATGTGCGCCTCGGCGAGGTCCAGCTCTCCCCTGGCGCGGTGCACGAGCCCGATCCCCCGCGCCGCCAGTGCTTCGCCTCTCCTGCTCTGCGCCGCGCGGTAGGTGGTCTCCGCGAGCGCGAGGGTGTTGAGCGCCGCCTCGTCGTCACCGAGTTCTCGTTTGATGGAGCCGATTCCGTAGAGCGCGTGGCCGACGCCCTCCGGATCGTGCGACTCCAGCAGCTCGCGGGCCCGTCCCAACGCTTCCAGCGCGCACGGGTACTCGCCCAGGTCGCGGCACACCATGCCGATGCCGTTCATCGCAACGGCTTCACCGCGCTTGTCACCCAGGTTCACGAACAGCGTCTGCGCGGTGTCGAACCACGACCGCGCCTCCGCGAGGTTGTCCCGCTTGTAGTGCATCTGGCCGAGGCTGCAGCGCAGCACCGCTTCCAGGCGCACGTTCCCCGTCTTCCACACGGCCTCCAGCGCCGCTGTGTGTGTTCGTTCCCAAGCGTCATAACGGTTTCTGAGCCCGAACCAGGCGAACACCAGCACCTCGGCGAGCTGCGACGCGATCTCCGCGAGCCCGAGCTCCGCCGCGCGTTCGACGAGCTTGATGAGGACGATCTCCTCGCGCGCGAACCACGCGTCCTTGTTCGCGGGGCGCGCCGCCGTGGCGACAATCCCCAGCGAGTCCTGCATGCGCGGCACCGCCAGGAAGAGCTGCTCGGTCCATCCATCCACAGTGGACAGCGCAGCGACCACCGCTCGGCGGACGAGGTCTTGGCGGTCCTGTTGGGGATCCTCGGCTTCCGCGAGCTCGCGGGCGTGCAGCCGCACCAGCTCGTGCATCCGGTACCGCGCGCTGCCGACGGCGTCGAGCAGCCGCGCGTCGACGAGCTCGTCGAGCACGTCCTCGTCGAGCAGCTGAGTCCACAGGAAGCTCGGCACCTCGGGCAGCCCGAGGAACCCGAAGGTCCGGTACGCCCTTCGGGTCTGCTCGTCCAGCGCCCGGTACGTGAGCTCCAGGCTCGACCGCACCGCCAGGTCGTCCGCGACCAGCTCGTCGAGCCGGCTGCGCTCGTCCGCGAGCCTCCTGACCAGCTTCGACACCGGCCAGTGCGCCCGTCCGGCAAGCCGCGCCCCGGTGATCCGCACCGCGAGCGGCAGGTACCCGCACAGCCGCGCGACCTCTTCTGCCTGGTCCGGTTCCGTCGCGATCCGGCCGTCGCCGAGGATCCGCTTCAGCAGGGTCACCGCCTCGTCGCTGCTCAGGACGTCGAGAGGGATGCGTTTCACGCCTTCGAGCCCGCACAACCGGCTCCGGCTCGTGATCAACGTCAGGCAGCCCGGACTGCCGGGCAGCAACGGCCGGACCTGCGACACGCTCGTGACGCCGTCCAGCACGATCACCACCCGCCGACCGCTGACCGTGGCCCGCCACAGCGCCGCGCGTTCCTCGGCCGACTCCGGAATCCGTTCGCTCGGCACGTCCATCGCGCGCAGCAACGAGTCCAACGCCCCCGACGGCGAGTGCAGGTCGACGAACAACTGCCCGTCCGGATACCGGTCGGCCAGCCGATGCGCCGCGTGCACGGCGAGGGCCGACTTGCCCACGCCCGCGGGCCCCTCGATCCACCAGACACCGCCGTCGCTGTCCAGCAGCCTGCTCAGTTCCCTGTGCCTGCCGGTGAAGTCGCCTGCGTCGCGCGGCAGGTAGTTGCGCCTGCTGTCCCGCGCCCCTTCCAGCACGTCGCGGTAGAGCTGCTGCAGCTGCTCGCCCGGCTCGACGCCCAGCTCGTCGATGAGCACCTTGCGCGTCTCCCGGAACACCCGCATCGCGTCGGCCCGGCGCCCGGCCCGCGCGAGCGCGGTCATGAGCTGTCCTCGCAGCCGTTCCGCCAGCGGGTACTCGCTGACGAAGATCCCGAGCGCGTCGATCAGCTCGGAGTGCCGCCCCAGCGCGAGCTCGACGTCGACCCACGTCTCCGCGGCCGCGAGCCGTTGCACGTCGAGCGTCTGCGCGAACACGACCGGCGTGCCACGCCAGAGCTTCAGGGCGCTGTTGAGCGTTTGTGCCTTGATCTTGAGGTCGGCTTCGTCCGCTGCCTGCGCGACCTTCTTCCGGAACAGGTGCAGGTCGACATCGTCCGGGTCGGCGTTGAGCACGTAGCCCGCCGCCCGGTGCTCGACGGGCAGCCCGGTCCTGCGCAGGCTGCTGATGTGCACCTGCAGCGACTTGCGGGCCTGAGGAGGCGGCTCCTCACCCCAGATCAGATCGATGAGCCGCTCGACGGGCACGATCTTCCCGCACTCGACCGCCAAGACCGCTAGGATCTGCGCGGGCTTCGGCGGCACTGACGGCTCGACCGGCCCGAGAATCCTGACCTCCACTGTGCCCCCACCAGTGTTGATGATTCACCAAGTTCTGCGCGACATCGCCAAACTCTGACGCAGTCCGGATCCCCAGGTTCCACTTTAAGGTGAAGGCCACTCGAATGGACGCAAAGTCGCTGCAACCAGCCGAGACTTTGGTCCGTCCCGCCCACTTTCAGTGGGCATGAATGTGAACTTTCGTTCCAGTTCTAGAGGCTTGCTTTGAGCCGTGCGAACTCCTCGGCGAGGGCCGGCAGCTGCCAGTGCGCGTTCAACCCGCTCGGATTGGGCAGCAGCCACACCCGTGCGCCGCCCACCAGTTCTTGTTGCGGCCCGACCTGCGCCTTCTTGCGGTTGAACGCCGCCCGGTACACCGTGACGCCCAGCACCGCGAGAACCCTCGGCGAATACCGCTCGACCTTTTCGGCGAGCTCTTGACCCCCGGCGCGCAATTCGTCAATTGTTAATTCGTCGGCTTTGGCGCTCGGTCGGGCGACCACGTTCGTGATGCCGAGGTCGAGGTCGAGGAGCTGGTCCTGCTCGGCCGGGGCGAACAGCCTCGGGGTGAAACCGGACAAATGGAGGGCGGGCCAGAACCTGTTTCCCGGACGCGCGAAGTGGTGGCCGGTCGCCTCCGACACGAGGCCGGGGTTGATGCCGCAGAAGAGCACGTCCAGGCCTGACTTGAGCACGTCGGGAATCACGCGATCAAGCCTACGGTGTTGCCGTGACCCCGATCCTCTTCCTCGACGTCGACGGCCCGCTGCTCCCGTTCGGCGAGGGCGTGGCGGGCGCACCCGGTCTCGCCCGCCTGGACCCGCTGCACGGGCCGTGGCTCGCCGCCCTGCCGTGTGAGCTCGTCTGGGCCACGACGTGGATGGACGACGCGAACGAGCACCTCGCACCGCTGCTCGATCTGCCGAAGCTGCGAGTGGCGACCTGGCCGGACGACGCGGCGACCGAGACCGCGGACATCCGCCACGGCCTGCATTGGAAGACCCGCGGCCTGGTCGCGCTCGCGGGAGACAGACCGTTCGCCTGGGTGGACGACGAGCTCACCGATGCGGACCGGGCCTGGGTCACCGAACACCACGACCGGGCCCTTCTGCACCGCGTCGACCCGCGCCACGGCCTGACCGACGCGGACTACCTCGAATTGGACGCCTGGCTCCGCACCGCCTAGGTGGTCGCGGGCACGCGCGGCCGAGGCGTCCACATCGTGTACCCGGCCCGCCGCGCGTCCTCCGGCGAGTGGAAGAACGCATCGCCCTTCATCCGCTTGTAGTAGGGCGACTCCGGCGTGTGGAACATCATCGTCCGCGAGTTGGCCTTGATCGCGGGCGGCAGCACCACCGGCTCCTCCATGATCGACAGCCGCGACTCGACCACCGGTGCCTCCGAAGCGCGGGTCCGCATGGTCAGCCACGTCAGCAGCACGCCCGCGAGGAACGCGCCCGCGCACAGCAGGAACATCTGGATGAAGAAGCCGAACAACGCAGAGCTCCTAGTCCGAAGTGAAGTCCTCGTCGACCCGCAGGCCGGGTGCGGCGGCGCGCAGGCCGTCGCTCAGCAGGCCCGCGCGTTCCGGGTCCGCGACGCGGGCCGACGCGCTGAAGTGTCCTTTGTGGACGACGCCGGTGAAGTCCGCGACGCCCTGGTCCAGCACCACCCCGAGCAACGAGGCAGCCACCGCAGGAGTTACGGGCATGCGTTCGCCGACGTTGGGGGTGATCATGTCGGTGATGCGGTGGGAGGCGGTCAGCCCGCGCACGGCGTCCACGATCTCCTGGCGCTCCCCAGCCGAAGCCGCGGTGCCGGCCAGGACGATCTCCGACGACCGCACCGCGAACACGAGGTGACCGGCCGCGATCTCGGGCTCGCCCCGGAACGCCGTGCCCACCGAGGCGAGCAGCATCGGCACGACTAGGGCGCCGACGAAGACGCGCTGCGGTAACTGCACGCGCCTGACCTATCTCATTCGGCCGATCGCATGCCACCACCTGGAGCAGAACCCCCAGGACAACACGCCCGAATTCACCCGTTCGTGGAGACGATCACGGGCTCGCCGAACGCCACGAGCCGCCAGTCCGAACGGACGAAAGCCGAGGGATCCAGGACGCCGGCGGCCTTGACCCAGTCGATCAGCAGCTGGCGGATCTCCTGCTGCTGGTTGTGCAGCACGGGCGCGGACGCGATGTGCGGGAAGTCGCCGCCACCGGCCTGCCGGTAGTTGTTCACGGCCACGGCGAACTCGAACGAGTCCGAAACCGGCACTCCGTCATAGGAGAGCCCGACGATCCGCGACCCCACCGGCTGAGCGATGTCGATGTCGTACCGCAACGGCGCGGTCAACCCGTAGGCGATGTCGAAGTTGTAGTCCGGCACATCAGCGGACACTTCAGCAGCTGCAAAAGGACCAGCCGAGGAAACCTGCCGGAAGTACCGCGCCGACTCCTCCAGGAAGTCCCGCAGCTGAGCCCCGGTCAGCCGCACCCCGAGCAGCGTGTTGTCGAAGATGTAGAGCCCGGCGACGTCCCGAATGGACACCTCACCGGCCGGGATCGCCGCCGAACGGTTGAACGGCGCACATAACGACAGCACGGGCAACGACGTCGACTTGGCAACCTCGAGAGCCTGCACGTGGTTGATGAACCCGAGAGCAGGCGTGTCCTCGAACCGTGAGCGCGCCGCGGACATCGCCGACAGGCACGTGCCGATCCGCCCGTTGACGTACGTGACGACCTTCTCGTGGTCGTGCCGCAGCAGCCGGACGATCCGCGGGTCCTCGGGAGCCGAAGCCGAGGACAACACCGAGGACCGCGACGACGTCACCGACCAGTGGCCGCCGTCGAACTCCAGGTCGAACTCCATCAGCGACAACCGCTTGCCCCAGAACAACGGCTCGGTCAGCAGCACCTGCCGCCCGGTCACCTTGTTCATGGCGAACCGCTGCGGGATCTCCACGTGCGCGTGCCCGACCAGCACGGCGTCGATCCCCGGCACGGTCTCCGCGACCAACTCCGCGCAGTTCTCCGGGAACGGCACCTGATCACCCAGTGAGGACGAGAGATCGGCGCCTGAATGAGCCGCCACGATCACCAGATCGGACTTCGCGCGCACCTCCGGCACCCAGTGCAAAGCCTGTTCGACGAGCCCGGGAAAGGTCAGCACCCCTTCCACGACAGCGCGGTCCCACACCGCGATCCCCGGATTGGTCAGCCCGAGGATCCCGACCCGCAACGGTGGCCCGCCCGTCCGCCACACCGTCTTCACGACGTACGGCGGAAAGGCGGGCCGGCCGGTGGCGACGTCGAGCGCGTTGGCCGCGAGCAGCGGGAAGTCCAGCTGCCGTTCGAACGTCCGCAGCACCTCGAGCCCGTAGTTGAACTCGTGGTTTCCCAGCGCCGCGGCCGTGTACCCGATGGCGTTCATCGCGGCCGCCATCGGGTGCACGTGCGAGCGCGTGATCGGCTCGACCTTCGCGTAGTAGTAGGCGAGCGGCGTGCCCTGGATGGTGTCACCGGCGTCGAGCAGCAACGTCCGGTGCCGCCCCACGGCGTCTCGGATCCCGGAGACCAGCGTGGAGATCTTCGCGAGCCCCACGTCGTCGTGCGCGTAGTCGTCGTACTCGCGGTCCCGGTAGTAGTCCCAGTTGAAGAGGTTGCCGTGCAGGTCGGTTGTGCCCATCACCGTCAGTGTGAACGTGCGCAGACCGCTCACCTCCGGTTGTGGTCGGGCCCTGAACTCGACCATAACCACTCACACTTGACCAAACACCCAGCTAACGGGTCGGAGGCGTCTGCCGGCCCTGCTGCCCGCGCTGACCAGGCTCGACAACGCTGGAAGCAACGGTCTTGCCGTCCTCTGTGGTAGCGATCACCGTCACGGTGTCACCCTGCTCGACGCCTTCCTTCACCGTGTCGGCGTCGATCACGTACGTCTTCGTGTAGCCATCGGTGGACTTCACCTCCAACGACGTGTCGCTGATCGACGTCACCTCACCTGTCTGGAACTCGCCGTGCGTGGCCGAGCCGGAGCCGAGCCCGAAACCAGGGCCGCGCATGCCGTTGCCACCGTCCGGCGGCGTTCCACCCATGCCACCGGGACCGCCCATGCCTGCGGTCTGCTGGTTCGTGCCGCTGGCCGCGTAGATCGCGACGCCTCCGGCCGCGGCGATGCCCACGGCGATGGCCGCGGCCGCGACGGTCTTCTTCGCGGTCCAGGCCGGGCGCTTTGCTTCGGGCTGGGGTGCGCCCCACTCCGGGGACGGCTGTTGTTCGGTCATGTCAGCCACCGTGACCACGCCGCCTGTGCCGAACCTGTGTCTGACGTAGGGCTGAGCTGTGCGCCGCGCTCACAGCTGGTACACAGGATCCGCGTTCACGATGGGAGCCATGCGCGCGATGAAGAGTGAACTCCGCAGGCCGGACGGGCAGCCGGTACGGGTGCTCGTGGTCGACGACGAGTCCACTCTGGCCGAGCTGATGACGATGGCGCTGCGGATGGAGAAGTGGGACGTCCGCACGGCTCTCGACGGTCAGACGGCGGTGCGGACCGCGCGCGAGTTCCGGCCGGACGTCGTCGTGCTCGACGTGATGCTGCCGGACTTCAACGGTTTCGAGGTGCTGCGCCGGATGCGCGCGGACTCCCCCGTGCTGCCGGTGTTGTTCCTGACCGCGAAGGACGCCGTGGAGGACCGCATCGCCGGCCTGACCGCGGGTGGCGACGACTACGTCACCAAACCGTTCTCGCTGGAGGAGGTCGTGCTGCGGCTGCGCGCGTTGCTGCGCCGCACCGGCGTGACCGACGCGGACGCCGGAGCCCGCCTGATCGTCGGCGACCTGTCGTTGAACGAAGAGACGCGCGAGGTCGAGCGCGGCGGCGTGGCGATCGACCTGACGGCGACGGAGTTCGAACTGCTGCGTTACCTGATGGCCAACCCGCGCCGCGTGCTCAGCAAGGCGCAGATCCTCGACCGGGTCTGGAGCTACGACTTCGGCGGTCAGGCGAACATCGTCGAGCTCTACATCTCCTACCTGCGCAAGAAGATCGACGCCGGGCGCGCTCCGATGATCCACACGATGCGAGGCGCGGGCTATGTCCTCAAGCCTGCGACCTAAGACCCTGCGGGCGCAGCTGGTCTCGGGCCAGATCGTCCTGCTGACGGCGCTGAGCCTGGTGATCGGCGGCATCGCGGTGCTCGCGCTGCACGGGTTCCTGCTGGGCAACCTCGACCAGCAGGTCACGAACCTCCGGCCACCACCGCCCGGCTCGCCGTACTCCTGGGGCCTCAACGCGATCATCGGGCGGGACGGCAGGATCGACGGCACCATCGAGCTGCCCGGCTGGCAGCAACCGCGCCCGCTCACCGAGGACGAGATCACCGCTCTCGAACGGGTGCCCGCGGGCCTGCACACGGTCGACCTGGGCGAGCCGGGCGAGTTCCGCGTGCTGACCGACCGGATGAGGGTCAAGGGTCTGCCCATGGCACCCGTCACGGACGTGGTGTGGCAGATGGTCTGGATCCTCGCCGGGCTCATCGTCGCGGGCGCGGCGGCGGTGGCGTTGGCAGGCAGGGTGATCGTGCGGCGCGCGCTGGTGCCGTTGGACCGGGTCGCCGAGACCGCGACGCGCGTCTCCGAACTCCCGTTGCACGAAGGAGAAGTCGCGCTCGCCGAGCGGGTGCCGGAGGAGGACACCGATCCGGCCACCGAGGTCGGCAAGGTCGGCCTCGCGCTGAACCGGATGCTCGGCCACATCGACGAGGCGCTGAAAGCCAGGCACGACAGCGAAACCAGGGTCCGGCAGTTCGTCGCCGACGCCTCGCACGAGCTCAGAACACCGCTCGCCGCGATCCGCGGTTACGCCGAGCTGACCCGGCGCTCGGCCGAGGACGTACCCCCGCAGATCGCGCACGCGATGGGCCGGGTCGAGTCCGAGGCGCTGCGGATGACGTCACTGGTCGAGGACCTGTTGCTGCTGGCCCGCCTCGACGCGGGCCGGCCGTTGGAGAGCAAGGACGTCGACCTCTCCCGGCTGGTGCTCGACGTCGTCGGCGACGCCAGGATCGCGGGCCAGGACCACAGCTGGAAGCTCGCGCTGCCGGAGGATCCCGTCGTCGTGTCCGGTGACGTGCAACGGCTGCACCAGGTGATCGGCAACCTGCTGTCCAACGCCCGCACGCACACCCCGCCGGGCACCACGGTCACCACCGGGCTGTCCGTCCACAACGGACGCGTCGACCTGACCGTCACCGACGACGGACCGGGCATCCCGCACGGCCTGGAGGTCTTCGAACGGTTCGCGCGCGGGGATTCCTCGCGCTCGCGGGCGGCGGGCAGCACCGGACTGGGGCTTTCGATCGTGGAGGCCGTGGTCGGCGCGCACGGCGGTGAGGTGTCCGTCGAGAGCGTGCCGGGCCGCACCACGTTCACGGTTTCCTTGCGCACAGGTGGTTCACAGCGAGAGCACACGACCGACCCAGGCTAGGCCGCGAGTCTCGTCCGCATGAGACGAGAACGCCTGGCTCTGGCGGTCCTGCTGATCGCGACCACGGTGCTGTACCTGTGGCGGCTCGGGGACTCGGGCTGGGCCAACGCCTACTACTCCGCCGCCGCGCAGGCCGGTGCGACGAGCTGGAAGGCGTGGTTCTTCGGCTCGTCGGACGCCTCGAACGCGATCACCGTGGACAAGACGCCCGCCTCGCTGTGGGTGATGGGCCTGTCCGCGCGGCTGTTCGGCGTCAACGCGTGGAGCATCCTGGTGCCGCAGGCGCTGATGGGCGTCGGCAGCGTGTGGCTGCTGTACGCGACGGTGCGCCGCTGGTTCTCCCCCGCCGCCGCGTTGATCTCCGGTGCTGTGCTCGCGCTGACGCCGGTCGCGGTGCTGATGTTCCGCTTCAACAACCCGGACGCGTTGCTGGTGCTGCTGTTGATCGCGGGCGCCTACTGCGTGACCCGCGCGGTGGAGAGCGCCAGCCCGTTCTGGCTCGCCCTCGCCGGGGTGGCGGTCGGGTTCGGGTTCCTGACGAAGATGCTGCAAGCCTTCTTGGTCCTGCCCGCGTTCGCCTTGGTGTACCTGCTGGCTGCGCCGACATCGGTGGGCAAACGCTTGCTGCACCTGTTCGGCGCGTTGGGCGCCATGATCGTCGCGGGCGGCTGGTGGATCGTCGCCGTCGAGCTGACGCCAGACCGGCCGTTCATCGGCGGCTCGCAGTCGAACAGCGTGCTGGAGCTGACGCTGGGCTACAACGGGCTCGGCCGGCTCACCGGTGACGAGGTCGGCAGCGTCGGCGGTGGCCGCGGCTGGGGCACACCCGGCTGGAGCCGCCTGCTGGGCGAGGAGATGGGCAGTCAGATCGCCTGGCTGCTGCCCGCCGCGCTGGTGTTGCTGATCGCCGGGCTGTGGCTGACGAAGGGCCGTGCCCGCACCGCGCTCGGGTTGTGGGGCGGCTGGCTCGTCGTCACCGCCGGGGTCTTCAGCTTCATGAACGGGATCATCCACTCCTACTACACCGTGGCACTGGCTCCGGCGATCGCCGCGATCATCGGCATCGCCGCCGTGGAGCTCTGGAACTACCGGCACGAACCCGTTGCGGCAGCAGTGCTTTCCGGCTCGGTCGCGTTGAGCGCACTGCAGTGCTACGTGCTGATCAACGCCTTCTCCACGCCCGTTGCCGTGCTCGTGCTGATGGCCGGGCTGATCGCAGCCGTCGGGCTCGTGCTGTCGATGCGCTGGGCCATCCCGGTCGCACTCGTCGCCGCGCTGCTCGGCCCGACCACCTACTCCTTCGCGACGGTCACCACCCCGCACACCGGCGCTATCCCCGTCGCGGGCCCGTCGAGCGGGCGGATGGGCGGTGGAGGTGGGCTGCTGGGCTCGACCACGCCGAGCATCGAAGTCGTGACCCTCTTGCAGGACAACGCTGATCAGTACAAGTGGGTCGCTGCGACCATCGGGTCCAACAACGCGGCCGGACTGCAGCTCGCCAGCGGAGAACCGGTGATGGCGCTCGGCGGGTTCAACGGCACGGATCCCGCGCCGACCCTGGCCGAGTTCCGGGAGATAGTCCGAAGTGGACAGATCCACTACTACGCCGCGGCCGGTCGGATGATGCAGGGCGACACCGGCAGCGACGACGCCCACGAGATCGCGGAGTGGGTGGCGCAGAACTACACCGCGACCACTGTCAGCGGTACCACCCTCTACCGACTGGACGGGTCATGACCGCCATGCAGCGGAACACGTTGCACCGCATCGCGTTCCTCGGCCTGTTGGCCGGAACCGCGGTGCTGTACCTGTGGAACCTCACCGCGACGGGCTACGGCAACGACTTCTACGCCGCGGCCACCCAGGCTGCTTCGCAGAGCTGGAAGGCGTTGCTGTTCGGCTCGCTCGACCCCGGCAACACGATCACGGTCGACAAGCCGCCCGCGTTCCTGTGGGTGAGCGGCCTGTTCGCCAAGGTATTCGGGTTCTCCAGCTGGACCGTGCTCGCCCCACAGGCGCTGGAAGGTGTTGCGACGGTGGGATTGCTGTACGCGACGGTCAAGCGCACGTCCGGTCCGGGTGCCGCGTTGTTCGCCGGTGCGGCCTTCGCGCTGACTCCCGTGGCCACGCTGATGTTCCGGTTCAACCTGCCGGACGCGTTGCTGGTGCTGCTGATGGTCGCGGCCGCGTACTGCACGGTGCGAGCGTTGGAGAAGGCGTGCCCGTGGTGGCTGGCGCTCGCGGGCACGGCGATCGGTTTCGCGTTCCTCACCAAGATGCTGCAGGGTTTCCTGGTGCTGCCCGCGCTGGCGCTGGCCTACCTGGTCGCCGCACCGACTTCGGTGCTGAAGCGGCTCCTGCACCTGCTGGGCGCCGGTGTCGCCGTGATCGTGTCGGCCGGGTGGTTCATCGCGTTGGTCGCGCTGTGGCCAGCGGACAGCCGCCCGTACATCGGCGGGTCCACCAACAACTCGTTGTGGGAGCTGGCGATCGGCTACAACGGTCTCGGTCGCATCTTCGGCAGCTCCGGTGGCGGTGCCATGGGCGGGAACATCGGTTTCGGCGGCGAGACGGGCATCGGCCGGTTGTTCGGCGTCAGCATGGGCCCGGAGATCTCCTGGCTGCTGCCCGCCGCGTTGATCGGCCTCGGCACCGGGCTGTGGTTCCTGCGCCGCGCGCCGCGCACCGACCGCACTCGTGCGGCGCTGATCGTGTGGGGTGGCTGGACGCTCGTCACGGGTGTGGTGTTCAGCTTCATGAGCGGCACAACGCACCCCTACTACACGGTCGCGCTAGCGCCTTCGATCGCCGCTCTCGTGGGAATTGTGGGACGTGAGCTGTGGCGTGGGCGGACGCACTTCCCGGTGCGGATTGCGTTGATGGCGATGGTCGCGGCGACCGATGTCTGGGGCTTCATCCTGCTCGACCGCACGCCGGACTGGATGCCGTGGCTGCGTTGGGTCGTGCTGGCGGTCACCGTGATCGCCGTGCTGGCGCTGGTGTTCGGCGTCAACGGACGCCGCTGGCTGGCTGCCGTGCTCGTGGCGGCGGCGTTGCTCGGCACGTCCGGCTACGCGTTCGCGACCGCGGCCACCACGCACAGCGGCTCGATCCCGTTGTCCGGGCCACGCACGCAGCAAGGCGGCGGAATGCGGGAAGGCACCTCGTCGAGCGAGGTCGTGCAGTTGTTGAAGGGCACGGACACCGAGTGGGCGGCCGCGACGGTCGGGGCCCAGAGCGCGGCGTCGTTGCAGCTGGCGTGCGGCCGGTCGGTGATCGCGATCGGTGGCTGGAACGGCAGCGATCCCGCGCCGACGCTGGACGAGTTCAAGGCGCTCGTGGCCGAGGGCAAGGTGCACTACTTCGTCGCCGGCGGACGAGGAGGGCCCAGCGGTGGCAACAGCGAGATCGGTGAGTGGGTCGCGGCGAACTTCAAGTCCGTCACCGCGGGCGGCGAGACGATCTACGACCTGACTGCGGGTGCGTGACCTCCGGGGTCGGCACTGGGAACGACGGGTGCCTCCACGGGTATCCCGTCGTTCCACAGCAACGGCAGCAGGTCCGCACCTCGCCGCCACAGCCACGGAATACCCTTCACCAGCAACCACGCGACGTGGTGCCACACCGTGAGCTCGCGCCCGCCAGAGCACTCCAGGCTGACCTCGCCCACCGCGTGCCCGACCGCGCGCAACTCCGCGGCGAACGCCCGCGCGAGCATCCGGTGGCCGCGTTCGGACGGGTGCAGCCGGTCGACGGCCCACGTCTCCAGCTCGTACGCGCCGGGCAACGTGTGGAGGTCGACGCACCGCACGCCGTGCCGTGCGACCACGACGTCGACCACGCGGTTGTACTCGTCGATGCGGTCCTTCAGCACCCGCCGCAACCGGCCGGGCAGCTTGAACACGCGGCCCTGGTCGTGGAACCGCACGGTGACGACCGAGACTCCGGCAGCGGTCAGCTCGCGGCAGATGTGGTCGAGGTCCTCGTGCATCCGCCGCACCGAGAAGTCGGACCGGAGTGTGTCGTTGACGCCCGCGATGACGACGGCGGCACTGGGCCTGTCACGCAACGCCCGCGGCAGCTGGGTGCGTCGGACGTCGGCCAGCCGCGCCCCGGAGACGGCGTAGTTGCGGTAGCCGTCGGCCGGGTAGGCGGCCGAGAGGATCGGGCCGAAGCCGCGCCAGCCGCCGGGCACGAGGTCGCCGATACCGACCGCTGTCGAGTCACCGAGTAGCACCAGCACACAGGCCAGGATCAGCGTGCCCGGTGATCTCGGAATGACCGTGCGGGAACCGTTCAGCGAAATGCTGGGTAAAGAGGAAGTTCGAGCACCTCAGGACCGTAGCGGTCGGCCAGTGCGCCGATCACCGCGTCGGCGTGCGAGGCCACCGTCTTCTCGCCCAGGATCAACGCGTCGCCCCGCAGCCGCATCCACCGGCCGGTCAGCACGACACTGCGCGGTGGCGCGTTGTCGACGCTCGGCATCGGCTTGGAGAGCGCACGCCACGTCGCGAGCCACACCCACAGCAGCTGGGCCTCCAGCAGCCGCGGTAAGAGCACCGCGTCGTCGTCCATCTCCGGCCACACCGAACCGACCTCGGCCCGCCATGCGGCGACCATGGCCTCGGACATGCCCGGCGGCAGGCCCCACCCGCACCAGCAGGACGGGAACGGCACGCGCAGCGCGGCGGCGTCGAACACGATGTCACGGACGCAGCCGCCCTCGAAGTCGACGAACCGGACACCGCGCGAGGTGACCAGGTGGTTGTCCGGACAGGACGTCGACGGACTGAACGCGCGCCGCCGGGACGTGCTGAACGCGCGGGCGGCCTCGGCCGCGAACTCGGTCGCCTGCGGGGACGTCGCAACGCCCAACGTGGACTCGAGCAGCGCCGGTAACCCCGCGATGGCCGCGTGCACGTCGACCGCGATCGGGTCCTGGCAGCACTGCGCACCGGCCCGGCGCATCAACGCGTCGAAGTCGGCGTCACGACCGGCCGTCGTGGCGTGCAGGCGGCCCATGGCGTGCGCCCACGAGAGCAGTCCGCGTTCCGCCGCGCGCGCGTCCTTCGCGTGCAGCTTCTCGGACAGCCTCGGCGCCCGGCCCAGGTCCTCCAGCACGACCAGGCGCGACGTCGCGTCGTGCGCGAAAAGCTCTGGTGTGGCGCGCTCCTCGGCCGGCAACGCGGTGAGCAGCTGGTGGCTGACGGCCTCGTGCGCCCACGGGTCGCGGTCGCCGGACGCAGCCGGATAGCGCTTCACCACGAGCGTGCGAGGCATCGAGAACGGCGAGGAGGCGACTCTCACCCGGATCACGACGGAACGACCGGTACCCCCGAGAGCCTCGGGGTCCGCGAGACGCACCTGCGCGCCCAAACGCCTGGTCAGTACCCGCTCGGCCGCGTCGACAGCTTCAGCGATCTCAGGTGAAGTCGTGTCGGGAGGGCCCGCGGTGATCTCCACGCTCATCCCCTCCGACCCTACTCCCCATGTCCGTGAGCCGGACCGACGCTAATCCGGCCAGGCTGCGACTACCACCACTCGTTGATAACGGCTCGCGCTGTTTCCGGATCACCCCTTGGACAGTGGACGTGTGGAAACACCATCCGTTGCCCTGCGCCTGCGGATCAACAGAACGAGCGCGGCCGCGACGACAATACCGATCAAGTTGATGCCCAACTGCGCCACTGCCGGGCCAACTCTGTCCCACACTCCGAGAACGGCGGCCAGCGCGGCGTATCCGGCGGCCGGAACCGTGGTGACCGAGATGAACACGCCGACGAGGGCCGCGGACTTCGCGGACGTCATCGACAGCATGCCCGCCGCGCCCGCCAGCAGTGCGACGATCAGCGAGAACGGTCCGAACTGGTAGACGAAGTCGACCTGGTGGCCGTTGACGAGCGTGTCCCTGGCGAACAGCCCGCCGAGCTCACCGAACCACGTCAGCACGGCCGTGATCAGCATGGCCAGCGGGAAGCCGATGCCGAGCGCGATCGATGCCCGTTTGACCAGGTCCCACCGCTTCGCGACGAGCCCGACGGCGATCGCGGCGAGCGGGCCGAACTCCGGTCCGACGACCATGGCGCCGACGATCGTGACCGGCGAGTTCGTCGCGACACCCACCGCCGCCAGCAGGCAGGCGATGGTGAGGAACGCCTGGAAGGTGACGCTGGGCCGGGACTCCTCGCCGGACTTCGCGATCAGCTCTTCCCACACGATCACGTCCGAGCCCTCGCCCGGCGCGTTCTCCTCCGCGCGGTCGGCGGCGTCGGACAGCGACGTGTCGATCGACTCGATCGTGACGCCGCCGGTGTGGTCGATGTGCAGGTCGCACAACGCGATGACGATCTCGTCGACCGCTTCCCGCGCCACGTCGGCGGTGATCAGGTCACCCTCGGGATCGATCGCCGCGCCACGCAGGACCACCAGGTGGGTGGCCCCGGCGTGGTCGCGGAGGATCTTCACCGCGGCGTCGGACTGGTCTGCCGGGCAGACCACCCTCAGCCGCAGCATTACTGCTGCTTCTGTTCCGGCTTGAAGTCCACGCCGGCTTCCTTGCGCTGCTGCGGCGTGATCGGCGCCGGCGCGGCGGTCAGCGGGTCGTAGCCGCCACCGCTCTTCGGGAACGCGATGACCTCGCGGATCGACTCGGCGCCCGCGAGCAGCATGACGAGGCGGTCCCAGCCGAGCGCGATGCCGCCGTGGGGCGGGGCGCCGTACTTGAACGCGTCGAGCAGGAAGCCGAACTTCTCCTGCGCCTCCTCGGCACCGATGCCCATGACGTTGAACGCGCGCTGCTGCACGTCCGCGCGGTGGATACGAATCGAACCACCGCCGAGCTCGTTGCCGTTGAGGATCACGTCGTAGGCGTAGGCCAGCGCGTTGCCGGGGTCGGTCTCGAAGTTGTCGATCCACTCCGGCGTCGGGCTCGTGAACGCGTGGTGCAGGGCCGTCCAGTTGCTGCCACCGACCGCGACGTCACCGGCCTCGAGCTTGTCGACCGACTCGAACATCGGGAAGTCGACGACCCACGCGAACGCCCACGCGTTCTCGTCGACCAGGCCGACGCGGTGCGCGATCTCGACGCGGGCCGCACCGAGCAGCGCCCGCGCGTCCCTCGGGTCGCCGGCACCGAAGAAGATGCAGTCGCCGGGGTTGGCGTTGACCGCCTTGGCGAGACCGTCGCGCTCGGCGTCGGTGAGGTTCTTCGCGACCGGCCCGCCGAGCGTGCCGTCTTCCTGCACGAGCACGTACGCGAGCCCTTTGTGGCCGCGCTGCTTGGCGAACTCCTGCCACGCGTCGAGCGTGCGCCGCGGCTGGCTCGCACCACCGGGCATGACCACGGCACCGACGTACGGCGCCTGGAACACGCGGAACGTCGTGTCCTTGAAGTACTCGGTCAGCTCCGTCAGCTCGAGCTCGAAGCGCAGGTCGGGCTTGTCCGAGCCGTACTTCGCCATCGCCTCGGCGTAGGAGATGCGGCGGAACGGCAGCGGCAGCTCGACGTCCTTCGTCTCCTTCCAGATGGCGGCGAGCAGCTTCTCCGTCAGCGCGATGACGTCGTCCTGCTCGACGAAGCTCATCTCGATGTCGAGCTGGGTGAACTCGGGCTGGCGGTCCGCGCGGAAGTCCTCGTCCCGGTAGCAGCGCGCGATCTGGTAGTAGCGCTCCATGCCGCCGACCATCAGCAGCTGCTTGAACAGCTGCGGCGACTGCGGCAGCGCGTACCAGGAGCCAGGACGCAGCCGCGCCGGCACCAGGAAGTCACGCGCGCCCTCGGGCGTGGAACGGGTCAGCGTCGGGGTCTCGATCTCGACGAACTTCTCACCGTGCAGCACCTCGCGGGCGATCCGGCTGACCTCGCTGCGCAGCCGGATGGCCTTGGCCGGGCCGCTGCGGCGCAGGTCGAGGTAGCGGTGCTTGAGGCGCGCCTCCTCGCCCGGCTCCACGTCGCTCTCGACCTGGAACGGCAGCGGCGCGGCCTCGTTGAGGACCTCGAGGTCGCTCACGTAGACCTCGATGGCACCGGTGGGGAGCTCGGGGTTCTCGCTGCCCTCGGGCCGCTTGCTCACCTCGCCGGTGACCTTGACGACGTACTCGCTGCGCAGCCGGTGCGCGCGCTCGGCCATCTCGCCCTCGCGGAACACGACCTGGGCGACACCGGACGCGTCGCGGAGGTCGATGAAGATGACACCGCCGTGATCACGCCGGCGAGCGACCCACCCGGTGAGGGTGACGGACTGCCCGGCGTGCTCGGCCCGGAGTGATCCGGCCTCGTGCGTGCGCAACACGGTGGTGGCTCCTTGTAGACGAAGTCAGCTTTGCCGTCAAGGCTAGCTGGAGCCACCGACAGAATTTCACGCAGGGCTTTTCCTGCGGAGATGATCTCGGTTGGCCGGCGCTCGGGGCCAGCGGATCCCGATGGCCGAGCGAAACCTCGCACGGACTCTCCCAAGCGCGAGTGATCTCGGTCCGCCGGCGCGCTGGGCCAGCGGATCCCGGCGGCCAACCGAAACCCTCGCACGGGCCTGCCCAAACACAGGCGACCTCGACCGGCCCCACCCGGAGCCAGCCGATCCCGGCGGTCAACCGAAACCCTCGCACGGGTTTCCCAGGCGGAGATGATCTCGGTTGGCTAGCGTGCGTCGATATGCGGATCCCGGTCGCCGTCTTCGGCATGCTCGTGATGTTCGTGGTGGGCGTCGGCGTGCTCTTCTTCGGGATTCTCGGCTTCACCCCGGTCCAGACGTGCACCGGTACCTGCTACGCGCCGTTCATGATGGCCACGGTCGGCACCATCGTGATCGGCCTGTCCGCCACCTTCGCGACGTGGTTCCGCGCGTTGCGTGAGCCGCGCGCTTACTGGCCGTACCTCGGTGCCGCGCTGATGGTCGTCCTCTACCTCGTGTCACTGAAGGTCGCGGAGCACGTCCTCTAACTGCGGCCGAGCCGACGCCCACGCGGCGTGCCAGCCGCGGTCGACCTGCTCGGCGTCCCCGTAGCAGGCAATCCGTTCGATCATGTCCAGCAACGCGGCCCGATGGTCGGCGCCGAGCACGGGCATCACCTCGACCAGGAACGGCAGCACGGCCGTGGCCGCCGGGCAGACGAACCCGCCCTCCTCATGGATAGTCCGGTCGAGGTCCCTGATGGCCTGCGCGACTTCCTCGGGATCGTTGGACAGCAACGCCCGCAGATGGCCCGGCGTGTCCAGCGCGGGACCGTACGCGTGGTCGATCTCGTGCCACGCAACGGAGTTCAGGCCCTCCAACATGGACACCAGAATAGGAAAAGGCCGCGACCGAAGCCGCGGCCCCTTCAAAACTCAACTCACGCAGTGGGCGCGAGGTACAGCAGACGGTTCGGCGAACCCGAGCCCGGCGAAGTCACCTTCGACGGCGTCGACTGCGCGATCAGGTACGAAGCGACCTGAGCCGGCGTGGCCGACGGGTTGCTCTGCAGGTACCGCGCGGCCGCACCGGCGACGTGCGGGGTGGCCATCGACGTGCCCGAGATGGTGTTCGTGGCGCTGTCACCGGTGTGCCAGGCCGAGGTGATGCTGCTGCCCGGCGCGAAGATGTCCAGGATCGAGCCGAAGTTCGAGTAGGACGCGCGGGCGTCGGTGCGCTCGGTGGCGCCGACGGTGATCGCCTCACCGACACGGGCCGGGGAGAAGCCCGACGCGTTGGCGTTGGAGTTGCCTGCCGCGACCGCGAACGTCACGCCCGCCGCGATGGCGCGGCGCACGGCGTCGTCGATCGAGGAGTTGGCGCCGCCGCCCAGGGACAGGTTCGCCACCGCGGGCTTGACCGCGTTGCGCGCCACCCAGTCGATGCCCGCCACGACACCGGCGAGCGTGCCGGAGCCGGAGTTGTTCAGCACGCGCACGCCGACGATGCGCGCGTTCTTCGCGACACCGTACTGCGAACCCGCGATGGTACCGGCGACGTGCGTGCCATGGCCGTTGCCGTCCTGGGCGACGTTGTCGTTGTCGACCGCGTCGTAGCCGTTGACCGCGCGGCCGCCGAACGTGGAGTGGCTGATGCGCACGCCGGTGTCCACGACGTACACGTTCACACCGGAGCCGGTGGTCGTGTAGCTGTAGGAGCTGTTCAGCGGCAGGTTGCGCTGGTCGACGCGGTCAAGCCCCCATGACGGCGGGTTCGTCTGCGTCGCCTGGGTGTGGATCACCTGGTCCTGCTCGACGTACTCGACCGACGGGTCGGCCGCGAGACGCTTGGCCTGCTTCTCGGTCAGCTTGACGTTGAAGCCGCCGAAGCTGGCGTAGTCGCGTTCCACGTTCGCGCCGAAGCGGGAAGCCAGGGAGTGCGCGGAGGTCTTGCTGTCCTTCAGCTTCACGATGAAGCTGCCGGCGATCTTCTCGGGGGCGCCGAGAGAGCGGATCTCGCCCTCTGCGGCGGACGCTCCGGGCGTCATCAGGACCGACATGGCGAGAGTCGCCACGCCGGCACCGGCCAGGAACCGGGTCTTACGCGTCATGTGCATTCCGTTCTTTGCAGGGGAACGAACACTTTCGACGCTAAAGTTGTGACCCGGCTCCTGCCAAGAGTGTCCTAAAGATTAGGACGAACCTGTGTTTTCACCATTCACAGAGACGGTGGCCAGTAAAGGATACGAGTGACGGGTGGCGTTCCCGGAGTGCCCGTGGTAACCAATGCGCGCTCCACCTGAGCAGGCGTGGCGGCACGGTTGAACTGCAGATAACGGGCCGCGACACCGGCCGCGTGCGGTGCGGCCATCGAGGATCCGCTCAACGTGTTGGTCGCCGTGTCGTTCGTGTTCCAGGTGGAGGGAACATCTACGCCGGCCGCCCAGATGTCCACCAGCGGACCGAAGTTCGACGAGGACGACTTCGTGTCGTTCCGCGTCAACGCACCCACGCAGATCGCCTCCGCAACCCGTTGCGGAGAAGTGTTCTTCGGATCGGTGTTGCTGCCGCCCGCCGCGACCGTGTAGGAGACACCGGACGCGATCGACTTGCGCACCGCGTCGTCCAGTGCGGCGGAAGCACTGCCGCCCAACGACATGTTCGCCACCGCGGGCTTGACGGCGTTCTTCGTCACCCAGTCGATGCCCGCGATCACACCGGCGATCGTGCCGCTGCCGCTGTCGCCGAGCACCTTGACTCCCCACACGGTGGCGCGCTTGGCGACGCCGTGCTTCGTGCCCGCGGCGATGCCGGCGACGTGCGTGCCGTGGCCGTTGCCGTCCTGCGCGACCGGGTCGTTGTCGACGAAGTCGTAGCCGTTCCTGGCACGGCCGCCGAAGTCCGTGTGCGTGACCCGGATGCCGGTGTCGATCACGTAGATGTTCACGCCGTAGCCGGTGCTCGTGTACGAGTACTGCTGGTCCAACGGCAACGCGCGCTGGTCGATCCGGTCCAGCCCCCACGGCGGGTTGAGCTGGGTGGCGTTCGCGTGCACGATCCCGTCACGCTCCACGTGGGACACGTTCGGGTCGGCCTTCAGCGAACGCAGCTGCGCAGCTGTCAGCCGAGCGCTGAAACCGTTGAAAACACTGGTGTACCGGTGTTCGACAACACCGCCGAACGAAGACACGGCACCATCGCGAAGCACCACGATGTACGAGGACGTGGCCGCGGACGCCGGAGCGACCACGACCGCTGCCGCCAGGGCGGCGACTGCCAGCAGGGCTCTCACAGGAAGTTTCCTTTCTTCGCAGGGAAAAAACGGCCCCGGCTCGCAGAGAGCCGGGGCCGCACAACAGAAGAGGTCAGCTGGTCGGCGGCCAGTGGAGGAGCCTGGTCGTCGTACCGGCACCGGGGTTGGTCACCTTGCCGTTGGTGGCGTTGGAGGTGATCGCGGTCGAAACCTGCGCGGGCGTCACGTTGAAGTTGCCCTGCAGGTACCTCGCCACCACGCCGGCGACGTGCGGCGTCGCCATCGAGGTGCCCGAGATGGTGTTCGTGGCCGTGTCACTGGTGTGCCACGAGGACGTGATGTTCCTGCCCGGCGCGAACACGTCGACGACCGGACCGTAGTTGGAGAACGAGGACCGGGCGTCGTTGATGTCGGTCGAGCCGACGGTGATCGCCGCCCCCACCCGTGCGGGCGAGGTGTTGGCAGCGTTGGTGTTCGAGTTGCCGGCCGCGACCGCGAACGAGACACCGCGCGTGATCGCGCCCTGCACCGCGCTGTCGAGCGACGCGTTCGCACCGCCGCCGAGCGACATGTTGGCGACGGCGGGCTTGACGTGGTTCGCGGCCACCCAGTTGATGCCCGCGTTGACGCCGGCGAGCGTGCCGGAGCCCTGGTTGTTCAGCACGCGCACCGCGACGATCGTCGCGGCCTTCGCCACGCCGTACTGAGCACCCGCGATCGTGCCGGCGACGTGCGTGCCGTGGCCGTTGCCGTCCTGCGCGACGGCGTCGTTGTCGACGAAGTCGCGGCCGTTCTTGGCACGGCCGCCGAACGTCTGGTGGCTGATCCGGACACCGGTGTCGAGGACGTAGGCGTTCACGCCGGAACCGGTGGTGTTGTAGGTGTAGCGCTGGTCGAGCGGCAGGTTGCGCTGGTCGATCCGGTCCAGGCCCCACGACGGCGGGTTGACCTGAGTGGCCTGGATGCTGAGCACCTGGTCGCGTTCCACGAACTCGACCGAGGGGTCCGCGGCCAGTCTGCGCGCCTGGGCGTCGGACATCTTGATCGAGAAGCCCTTGAACGCGGCGTCGTACACGTACCCGATCTGGCCGCCGAAGCGCGCACCGAGCGTTGCGGCGCTCGCGGTGACGCGGTTGTCCTTCAGCTTCACGACGAAGCTGCCGGGGATGTTCTGCGCTCCGTCGAAGGTGAGGATCTCACCGACGGCGGCCTGCGCGGGTGCCGCGAACGCGGCGATCATGACCGCCGAACCCAGCAGAGTTGCTGTCTTGCGCATTGCGTTGTCCTGTTCGTCGCAGGGGTGATCAGGAACCCAATCGGGACTATGGCGGCGTAATAGACCCGAGATCTGAACTTTCCGGGTTTGTCACCCTCCCGAAACCGCCGATCGGCTGTACCGCGTTCCCTTTGCTGCCGATAACCTCTCGGACTTGACTCCGGGAAACGGAGGACTGGATGCTGACGATTTACCCACCGCGCGAGGAGCTCGCCGACCTTCTGGTGACGGGTCCGTTCGCGGACGCGTTGCGGGTCGCGATCCAGGTGCGGGGTCTCAGTCTGGAACGGCTGCAGCACCGCCTGCGGGTGCGTGGCGCGCCGATCAGCGTGACGGCGCTGAGCTACTGGCAGTCGGGCCGGCGCAGACCCGAGCGACCGGAGTCGCTGATGGCGCTGGCCCAGCTCGAGGACGTGCTCGGCCTGCCAGGGGGAGCGCTCTCCCGGCTGCTCGGCCCACCCCGGCCGCGCGGCCGTTCGCGCAGGCGGGAGCAGTCGGCACGGGCGCCGTGGGACGGTTCCGGCCTCATGCTGACCGCGCAGCACGACCGGGTGGACGTCGCGCCCTGCGGCGGCGTGCGCAGCATCCGGTCACGTCAGGTCATGCAGGCGACGTCGGCCAATGTGGACCGCTGGATCCTCTGCCACGAAACGGGTTCCGCCCAGGGCGCCGCACTCCCGGCCCTGACCGCCGTCCGCTCGTGCAGGGTCGGCAGGGTAGCTCGCGAACGCACCAACGGCGTCCTCGTCGCGGAGCTGTTGTTCGACGAGCCGATCTCCCCCGGCGCCTCGATCGCGATCGAGTACGAATTGATCTATCCACATCCGACGGTCGAGCACACGCATTTCCGGCGGTTCGCCGAACGGGTGCACGACTACGTGCTGGAGATCAAATTCCCGGCCGACTCCCCGCCCGCTTCCTGCGAGCAATTCGCGTCCGGTCCGGCGGGTTCGGAAATGTTCGGCGGCGCCCGCCCGGCCCCGGTGGACACCTGGGGTTACGCGCACGCCGCCGCACTCGACTTCGGACCGGGCCTTTACGGCATGCGCTGGACCGCGGCCGCGAACGCCTCGGGGTCGTCGAGCCAGGGATTGTGACCGGCTGCCTGCTGGATCACGAGCCGCGCGTGCGGGAGTAGTTCGGCGTACTCGCGCGCGCGGTTGAGCGGGATCGCGACGTCGACCTCGCCGAAGAGCAGAAGCGTTGGCACGTCGAGAGTTTTGAGCGCCGCGCGGGTTGCCTCCGGGTCCAGCGCACCCTCGGCGTAGAACTCCTCGGCCGCCTCTTCGTTGGTCGGGTGGTCGTCGAGCGCGCGCACCTCGTCGTCCCAGCGCCCGTGCCAGAACGGGGCGATCTTCTCGAACGCCTCGGGTGTCGCGTTGCCCGCCCAGATCTCCTCGAAGCCCTTGATGGCCTCGTCGTACCAGGGTTCGCCGCTGCGGCTCAGCGCGATCGCGCGCCGATCGTCGTCGGTGACGTCGAGGCCGACGACCCGCGGGCTCGGCGCGATGAGGACGAGTTCCTCGACGTGCTGCGGGTGTCGCGTCGCGTAGAGGATCGCGAGGGTGCCGCCCGCCGAGTGGCCGAGCAATCTGATCCGGTCCAGCCCGAGGTGCTGCCGGAGCGCTTCCACGTCGTCGACCTGGCGGTCCACGCGGTAGGTCTCCCTGGGAGCTGCCTCGGACTCGCCAGTACCGCGCAGATCGAGCCTGAGCAGGTTGTCCAGCGGAAGTGGTGCGAGGTAGGACGACGCCGTCATCGGCCCGCCCGGCAGGCAGATGAGCGGGTCATCTCCTGCCGGGCCGTGGAACGCGAGCTTGGTGCCGTCGTACGAGCTGAAAGTCCCCATGCCGGGGAGTCTCTCAGTAAGAGCGAGGCAACTTCAGGCTGTTTTGCGCCACGAAGTTGAGCACCATCTCCCTGCTGACAGGCGCGATGCGGGACAGCCGGGACATGCCGAGCATCGACGCCAGCCCGAACTCGGACGTCAGCCCGTTGCCGCCGTGCGTCTGGATCGCCTGATCGACCGCGGCCGCGATCGCCTCCCCCGCTGCGTACTTGGCCATGTTCGCGGCCTCACCGGCGTCCTTGTCGCGGCCCGAGTCGTACAGCGCGGCCGCCTTCTGCGTCATCAGCCGCGCCAGCTCGATCTCGATGTGGATCTTCGCCAGCGGGTGCGCCAGACCCTGGTGCGAGCCGATCGGGTGCTCCCACACCTGGCGCTGCTGCGCGTAGGTGACGGCCTTGCTGATCGCCAGCCTGGCCGAACCGGTGGCCATGCTCGCGCCCATGATCCGTTCGGGGTTGAGGCCGGCGAACACCTGCAGCAGGCCCTGGTCCGGCGAGCCCACGACGGCGTCCGATGGCAGCCGGACGTCGTCGAAGAACAGCGTGAACTGCTTCTCCGGCGCGACGAGGTCCATCTCGATCTGGTGCCAGGTGAAGCCCTCGGCGTTGGTGGGGACGACGACGAGCACCGGCCCGGTCTTCTGGATGGCGACCACGAGCACGGCGTCGACCTCGTCGATGCCGGAGATGAACGTCTTGGTGCCCTTGAGGACCCAGTCGTCGCCGTCGGGGCGGACGTGCGTCTTCAGCTGGTGCGCGTTCGATCCCGCGTCCGGCTCGGTGATCGCGAACGCCATCTTCACTGTGCCGTCCGCGAAACCGGGCAGCCACTTGGACTTCTGCTCCTCCGTGCCGAACCGCGCGATCACCGTCGCGCAGATCGCCGGCGAGACGACCATGAGCAGCAACGGACAGCCCGCCGCGGCCAGCTCCTCGCACACCGCCGCGAGGTCGCCGATGCCGCCGCCACCGCCGCCGTACTCCTCGGGCACCGCCACGCCGAGGTAGCCGAGCTTGCCCGCCTCTTCCCACAGCTCGGTGGTCTTCTCCCCCGCGCGGGCCTTGGCGATGAAGTAGTCATGGCCGTACTTGGCACCGAACTCGGAGACGGCCTTGCGGAGCGCGATCCGCTCTTCGGACTCGACGAAGCTCACTGTTCCTCCACTACGGCCAGGACGTCGCCCGCATTGACCTGCTGGGCGGTTTCGACGAGAAGCTCGGTGACTGTGCCCGCGTTGGTCGCCAGCACGCGGTGTTCCATCTTCATGGCTTCCAGCACCAGGAGCTCGATTCCTGCTTCGACTGCGTCACCCTGTTGCACGGAGACGCGGACGACCGTGCCGGGCATCGGGGCGATGGTCGCGCCCGGTGCGAGCTTGGTCTCCGGCTCGGGGAACCGCGGCACGGACTTGAGGCTGACCGATCCGCGCGGCGAGTCGACCTCGACGAGGTCGCCGTACCTGGCAACGCGGAAAGGCGTGCGCACGCCGTCCAGGTCGAGCGTGACCACGTCTGGCGTGGCCTGCATCGGGTCGTACTCGACCTCGATCTCGGTGTCCCCGAACAGGAACTTCGCCTTCGGCTGCTGCGAGCGGACGTTGCGCCAGCCCAGCGGCAGGTGTCCGATCTTGCGACCGGCGGCGGCAGCTAGTGCCGCCGCGAGCGCAAACGGTTGCGGGTCAACGGTTCGGGTGAAGTCGTGCTCGGCGAGGAACCCGGTGTGCGTGTCGCCGTTCAGGAAAGCGTCGTTCTGGAGGATGTCCACGAGCAGCTGACGGTTCGTGATCAGGCCGTGGATGTGCGCGCTTTCCAGTGCTGTAGCTAGTTTGCGAGCGGCCGCCAGGCGCGTTGGCGCGTGTGCGATCACCTTGGCCAGCATGGGGTCGTAGAAGACCGAGATCTCCGACCCGTCCTCGACGCCGCTGTCCAGCCGGACGTCGCCGGGCACGTGGATCCTGTGCAGCGTGCCGCTGGCCGGGCGCCAGTCGTTCGCGGGGTCCTCGGCGTACAGTCTGACCTCGATGGCGTGGCCCCGCGGTTCCGGCGCTTCCGCCGGCAGCTCGGCGCCCTCGGCGATCCGGAGCTGCCACTCGACGAGGTCGACGCCGTGCACGAGCTCGGTGACCGGGTGCTCGACCTGCAACCGGGTGTTGACCTCCAGGAAGTGGAAGTCCTCGCCCTTCAGCATGAACTCGACGGTGCCCGCGCCGACGTAGCCGATCGACTCAGCCGCAGCTGTTGCCGCCGCGAACAAGCGCTTGCGGATGTCGTCGGTGACCGCCGGGCTGGGCGACTCCTCGACGATCTTCTGGTGCCTGCGCTGGATCGAGCACTCGCGTTCGCCGAGCGCCCAGACCGTGCCGTGGGTGTCCGCGAGGATCTGCACCTCGACGTGCCGCGCATGCTCCAGCAACGGCTCGCAGAACACCGTCGGGTCGCCGAAGGCCGACTCGGCTTCCCTGCGCGCACTGGCCAGGGCGTCCGCGAACTCCGCCTTTTCACGCACGATGCGCATGCCGCGTCCGCCGCCGCCGGCCGAGGCCTTGATCAGCACCGGGAACTCGGGGACCGTCTCCGGGTCGAGCTCGGGCAACGTGGGCACGCCCGCGGCCGCCATCCTCTTCTTGGCGGCGACCTTGGAGCCCATGGCCTCGATCGAGTCCGGCTCCGGCCCGACCCAGGTCAGGCCCGCAGCCTGCACCTTCCTCGCGAAGTCGGCGTTCTCGCTGAGGAAGCCGTAACCGGGGTGGACGGCGTCCGCTCCCGCCCTGGTCGCCGCCTCGACGATCAGGTCGGCGCGGAGATAGGTGTCGGTCGGCGACGCGCCGGGCAGGTTGACCGCGAAGTCGGCCTCCCGTACGTGCGGAGCTGATGCATCCGGGTCGGAGAACACCGCGACCGTGCGGATTCCGAGCGCGTTGCAGGTGCGGATGATCCGGCGGGCGATCTCGCCGCGGTTGGCGATCAACAGAGTCTTGATCATCGGGTCACATCCGGAAGACGCCGAAGCCGTCGGCGCCCTTGATCGGTCCGCTGTGGACAGCGGAGAGACAGATGGCGAGCACGGTCCTGGTGTCGCGAGGGTCGATCACGCCGTCGTCGTAGAGCTTCCCGGACAGGAACGGCGCCAGCGACTGCTCCTCGATCTGCGCCTCGACCATCTTGCGCATGGCGGCGTCGTGCGCCTCGTTGTACTCCTGCCCCTTCGCCGCGGCGGCCTGCCGTCCGACGATCGACAGCACACCGGCGAGCTGCGCCGGACCCATCACCGCGGACTTGGCGTTGGGCCAGGTGAACAGGAACCTCGGGTCGTACGCCCGGCCGCACATGCCGTAGTTGCCGGCGCCGTAGCTCGCACCCATTGTGATCGTCAGGTGCGGCACTTTGCTGTTGGAGACGGCGTTGATCATCATCGAGCCGTGCTTGACGATGCCGCCCTGCTCGTACTGCGCGCCGACCATGTAGCCGGTGGTGTTCTGCAGGAAGACCAGCGGGGTGTCGCTCTGGTTCGCGAGCTGGATGAACTGGGTGGCCTTCTGCGACTCCTCGCTGAACAGCACGCCGCGCGCGTTCGCCAGGATGCCGACCGGATAGCCGTGGATCCTGGCCCACCCGGTGACGAGACTGTTGCCGTACAACGGTTTGAACTCGTCGAACTGCGACCCGTCGACGAGCCGTGCGATGACGTCCCTGGGGTCGAACGGAACCCGCTGGTCCTCGGACACGATGTCCAGGATGCTGTCGGCGTCGTAGTGCGGCTCTTCCACTGGCATTGGTTCAGGGCCTTGCTTCTTCCAGTTCAGCCGCGCGACGACCCTGCGCGCCAGCCTGATCGCGTCGGTCTCGTCCTCCGCCACGAAGTCCGCGAGGCCCGACGTCGCGCCGTGCATGGTCGCGCCGCCCAGTGACTCGTCGTCCGCGTCCTCACCGGTCGCCATCTTGACCAGCGGCGGACCGCCGAGGAACACCTTCGACCGGTCCTTGATCATGATCACGTAGTCCGACATGCCCGGCACGTACGCGCCACCCGCCGTGGCGTTGCCGAACACCGCCGTGATCGTCGGGATGCCGGCCGCGGACAGCCGCGTGAGATCCCGGAACGCCCGGCCACCGGGGATGAAGATCTCGCTCTGCGTGGGCAGATCCGCGCCGCCCGACTCGACCAGGCTCACCAGCGGCAGCCGGTTCTGCAGCGCGATGTCGTTGGCCCGCAGGCTCTTGCGCAGCGTGTACGGGTTTGAAGCGCCGCCGCGGACCGTCGGGTCGTTCGCGACGATCACGCACTCGACGCCCTCGATCCGCCCGATGCCCGTGACCACGCTGGCCCCGACCGGGAAGTCGGTGCCCCACGCGGCGAGCGGCGACAGCTCCAGGAACGGGCTGTCCTCGTCCACGAGCAGCTCAACCCGTTCGCGCGCAAGCAGTTTGCCGCGCTTGTGGTGCCGCTCGACGTACTTCGGCCCACCTCCCGCGAGCGCTTTGGCGTGCTCGGCGTCCAACTGCGCGATCTTCGCGAGCAGCGCCTCCCTGTTGCCCATCAGGCGAACCCCAATCGTCGTGCCGCGAGCTCGGTCATCACTTCACTCGCCCCGCCACCGATGCCGAGGATGCGGGCATCCCGGTAGTGCCGCTCCACTTCGGACTCCCGCATGTAGCCCATGCCGCCGTGCAACTGCACGGCCGCGTCCACCACCTGCGCGCACGTCTCGACGGCCGCGTTCTTCGCGAAGCACACCTCGGTGACGCAGTCCTCGCCGCGGCTGATCCGCGCCGCGACCTCACGGGTGTAGGTGCGCGCCAGGTCGATCTTCTGCGCCATCTCCGCGAGCTTGTGGCTCACCACCTGCCGTTTGATCAACGGCTTGCCGAACGTCTCCCGGTTCCTGGTCCACTCGACGGTCAGGTCGAGCGCGCGCTGCGCCGTCGCGTACGCCTCGACGGCCATCGTGATCCGCTCGACCTGGAACTGCCGCATGATCTGCACGAATCCCTGGTTCTCCTCGCCCACCAGGTTCTTCGCGGGCACCCGCACGTCGTCGAAGTGCAGTTCGGCCGTGTCGCTGCAGTGCCAGCCCATCTTGTCGAGCTTGCGGCGGGTGAACCCGTCCTCGATCACCAGCAGCGAGATGCCCTGGTAGCCCGGCTCGCCGGTCCGGACGGCGGTCGTGACGAAGTCCGCGCGGATTCCCGACGTGATGAACGTCTTGGTGCCGTTGACGATGTAGTGATCGCCATCTCTGACGGCCTTCGTCTTGATGTTCGCGACGTCACTGCCCGCGTCGGGTTCGGTGACGGCCAGGCTGCCGATCTTCTCGCCCCTGATCGCGGGCTTCGCGAACCGCTCGATCAGGTCCTCGTTGCCCGACTGCCAGATGTGCGGGATCGCGATGCCGTGCGTGCACAGCGCCGCGATCAGCCCGCTCGACCCTCCACTTTGGATGATCTCCTCGGTGAGCACGACCGTGTCGAGCAGGTCGCCGTGCTCGAACCCGATGCCCAGCAGGTCCAGCTCGGCCGCCTTCTTGTGCAGCTCGCGCGGAACCTCGCCCCGCTTCTCCCACTCGTCGAGGTGCGGCACGATCTCGTTGCGGGTGAACTCCCGGACGAGGTTCCTGAGCTCCTTGCGCTCTTCGTAGAGGTCCTTGGTGATCACAGCAGCTCCTCCGGAATCTCCACTTCCCTGCTGCGCAACCACTCGCCCAGCGCCTTCGCCTGCGGGTCGAACCGCGTGCTGCTCGCCACGCCCTCACCGAGCAGGCCGTGCAGCACGAAGTTGAGCGCCTTGAGGTTGGGCAAGTCGTACCTCGTGACTTCCTGTGCTTCCGGCAGCAGCTCCTTGAGCTTCTCCTTGGTCAGGAAGGTGCTGAGCCACTCATAGGCTTCTTCGGTGCGGACCCAGACGCCGAGGTTCGCGTCCCCGCCCTTGTCACCGCTGCGTGCCCCGGCGATGGTTCCCAACGGCCTCTTCACAACAACACCGCCTTGGCGCTGACTTCGTCGCGGTTGACGTAGGCCGCCTTGTACACCCCGAACGGCGTCCCATCACTGGGCGGTGCCGTGACGTGGAACCCGGGATAGCTCGCGAGTGCCAGCTCGATCGCGGCCCGGCTGAACCCCTTGGCGCGCTTGGGGTCGGTGGTCTTGATCGTCACGTGCAGCAGCGCGCTGGCCTGCTCTTCGGTCGGCGCGTCGGTTTGGTCCGTGCGGGCCAGGGTCCAGGTCAGGCCTTCGTCGCCGATGGCCTGCTGCAACTGCCGCTTGACGAGGTCGGCCTTCGCGTCGACGTCGAGTCCGGTGAGGACGAACGTCGTGGAGTTCCTGAACCCGCCCAACGTGTTCAGGCACACCTTGAGCGTGTCCGGTGGCGGACTGCCCTTGGTTTCGGAGATCCGGACGCCTCTTGGGTGCTGTTCGAGCTTGATCGTGTCGAAGTGCGTGGTGACGTCCGGGCCCAGGTATTCGGGCGCGCCGATCTCGTAGAGCAGTTGCGCCGTAACGGTGTCTGTGGTGACCGTCCCGCCGGTGCCGTCGTGTTTGGTGATGAGGCAGGAGCCGTCCTCGTCGATCTCGGCGATCGGGAAACCGGGCTTGGTGGTGTCGATCTCGGTGAAGAACGAGTAGTTGCCGCCGGTGGCCTGGGTGCCGCATTCCAGGACGTGGCCGGCGACTGTGGCACCGGCGAGCTTGTCCCAGTCGTCGCGGGCCCAGCCGAAGTGGGCCGCAGCCGGGCCGACGACGAGGCTTGCGTCGGTGACGCGGCCGGTGACGACGACCTGGGCGCCTTGGTCGAGGCAGTCGGCGATCTCCCAAGCGCCCAGGTAGGCGTTGGCGGTCAGGGCTTCCGGGAACCGGGCCTTCAGGTCGTCGCCCGTGACGTACCCGACTTTGGCGTCGAGCTTGCGGGCCAAGCCTTCGGGGTTGAGCCCACCCGCGTTGACGACGATCTTGACGCCCTTGTCGAGCGCGAGGCCGAGGCAGTCCTCCATCTGGCGCAGGAACGTCTTGGCGTAGCCGAGCTGCGAATCCTTCATGCGGTCTCGGCCGAGGATGAGCATGGTCAACTCGGCCAGGTAGTCACCGGTGAGGACGTCGAGGTCCCCGCCCTCCAACTGCTCGCGCATGGCGGAGAGTCGGTCGCCGTAGAACCCGGACGCATTGCCGATCCTGATCACCGGCCACCTCCAGGCGGCCCGGCGAATGCCTGCGCGATCGGCACCCAGGTCTCTGCGACGGGGCCGGTCGCCTCGATCGCCAACTCCTTGCGATTCCGCCGCTGCGTCACCAACCAGGCGAAGTCCAACGCCGGCCCGGAAACCCGGTTCTCCGCCCCCTCCGGCCCCCACGTCCACAACTCGCCACCAGGCCCGGTCAACTCCACCCGAACCTCGACCTCAGGCACCGCCAACCCGTTCAACAGAAACGCGAACCCCATCGTCCGCACCCCGATGTGGCAAACGTGCCGAATCCGCGGAGAAGGCTCCCGCACCACCCCCAGCGCGTCGAAGACGTCCTGCCCGTGCGCCCACGTCTCCATGAGCCGCGCGGTGGCCATCGACGCCGGGCTCATCGGCGGCCCGAACCACACGATCTTCCCGGTGGCCCTGGCCAGGTGCTCCTGCAACGCGGCACGGCTGGCTCGCCACAACTCCAAAAGATCAGGCAACGCCGCCGCCTCGGCCGCCGTGCGGTCCACGATGTCGCCGGTGAGCGGCTGTGCCTTGAACGACTCCGGGTCGGTGATGGCGAGGACGGCCGCCTTGTCCGTCCACATGAGATGGCCGATCTGGTGCCCGATGGTCCACCCCTCGGCCGGCGTCGGCAGCGACCAGTCCTCCACACCCGCGACGAGGTCGTCGAGCGAGCGGGACTCGGCGTCGAGGTCGGCCAGCAGTTCCGTGATCACAGCTGCTCCTCCAGCATCCGCGCCCAGTAGCGCACGACGTGCGCCCGGCGCTTGGCGTCGTCGGCGAGCTGGTTGGCGAGCGCCAGCCCGCGCACAAGATCAAGGGTTGCCTGCACGGCGTCTTTCACACCGGGCCGCGAGTCGTCGACGTCCAGCAGCTCCAGAGCGAGCGCATACACCTCGCGACCAAGCCGGGCTTGCAGTTCGAGCACCTGGGAGCGCAGTTCCGGGTCGGTGCGGGCGGCCACCCACAGTTCCAGGGCGGCGGTGAACAGGTCGCTGGCGTGGAAGTCGGCGATCAGCTCCACCACGGCGTGCGTGCTCTTGTCCGCGATCTCCGCGCGGCGCTTGAGCACCTCGACGCTCTCCGCGCCCACGTGCTCCACGGCCGCCGCGACCAGCTCACCGCGCGTGCGGAAGTGGTGCAGCTGGGCGCCCCGCGACACCCCTGCTCGCTCGGCCACCTCGGTGGTCGTGGTGCCTGACCAGCCACGTTCCACCAGGCACTCGACCGTGGCCTCCATCAGCTTCCGCTTGGTGCCGGCGCTGCGGTCGGCCTGGCGCTGCCTCGTCTCCACGCCTTCGAGTGTTCCGGCCCACAAACAAACAGTCAAGCCTGCTTGTAAATGCCACGGGTAGCGTCCGGCACTGATGAGCATCGTCGAACGCCTGAGGGCCGCAGGCTGCGTCTTCGCCGAGGAAGAAGCCGCCCTGCTGGAGGACGCCGCCACCTCCGCCGAGCACCTCGAAGACATGATCAGTCAACGGGTCAGCGGGCTGCCGCTCGAACACGTCGTGGGCTGGGCCGAGTTCTGCGGGCAACGGATCGCAATCACCAAGGGCGTGTTCGTGCCGCGCCACCGCACCGAACTGCTGGTCGACCTCGCCACCGAACTGAACCCGCGGATCGTCGTCGACATGTGCTGCGGATCCGGCGCGGTGGGTGCAGTGCTGCAACACAGGCTGCCGAACGCCACGGTGTACGCGGCGGACATCGACCCCGTAGCGGTGCAGTGCGCGCGCAAGAACCTCACGAACGTGTTCGAGGGCGACCTGTTCGATGCGTTACCCACGGAACTCAGAGGACACATCGACGTCGTGGTGGCCAACGTGCCGTACGTGCCCACCGACGACATTGAGTTCATGCCGGCCGAGGCACGCGACTACGAGGCACGAGTAGCCCTCGACGGCGGCACGGACGGACTCGAAGTGATGCGGCGGGTCGCGGCACAAGCGAAGGCCTGGCTCAAGCCCGGCGGCCACCTGCTGAGCGAGACGAGCGAACGCCAGGCACCGGCGGCACTGGCCGCTTTCACCGCCGCAGGGCTCGACTCCAAGCTCGTGACCAGCGAAGACACCAATGCAGTGGCAGGCACGGCGTAAAGTCCGTACAATGTACGGTATGTCGTACGACGAGGTCATGCAGTGGTTCGCAACGTGGGACGAGCTCGCGGTCAAGGGCGACGTCGAGAAGATGGCCGACATGGCGTTGTTCCCGATCAACACGGTCACCGACGGCTCGGCGACGTCGTGGGACCGGGAGCGCTTCATCAAGGAGATGGGGGCTCAGCTCGGCGGTGGCGGTGAAGTGAAGATGGAGTCCACGAGGACGCCGCACTTCATCAACGACAACCTGGTCTTCGTCATCACGGACGGCACGATCAACGACTTCACCGTGCGCTACGGCGACCTGCTGGTGAAGGTCGGCGACGAGTGGAAGTTCCAGACGATGGTCCAGGGCGGCTGGGCGTAGGAAGCCGGGGAAACACCCTGGGGAAGAGGGCGTCCCACCGCGAAATTCAGAGCAGGGTGAGCTGTTCCTGATCCACCCGAGGAGCCGGCACACCCACCGGCAGACTGCCGTCGGGCCACACGCCGTCGTCGTCACCGGGCACACCGGTGACGGCGTCGGTGGACCGTCCACGCGGCGCCAGCCCGTGCTTCTCGATCAGCGGAACCACCCGCGCCGTCAGCCGGGCGCGGTACCGCTTGTCCACATAGGACCCGTTGCCGTACAGATACCGGTACGTCTCGACGAGATCCGGGTGCTCGCGCTTCAACCAGGCCGCGAACCACTCCCGCGCGCCAGGACGCAGGTGCAACGGCAGCACCGTCACGCCCGTAGCCCCAGCCGCCGCGATCTGCTCCAGCAGAAAGTCGAGCTGCTCAACGGAGTCCGTCAGCTCGGGCAGCACCGGAGCCACGAAGACGCCGCACGGCAACCCGGCTTCCCGCACCTTCCGCACCAGCTCCAGCCGAGCGGCCGGAGTCGGCGTGCCGGGTTCCAGCGACTTGTGCAGATCGCGGTCCATCAACGCCAGCGACACCGCGATCCCGACCGGCACCACCTCTGCCGCAGCGGACAGCAGCGGCAGATCGCGGGCCAGCAGCGTGCCCTTCGTCAGGATCGAGAAGGGCGTACGAGAGGCGGTGAGCGCCTCGATGATCCCTGGCATCAAGGCGTACCGCCCCTCAGCCCGCTGGTACGGGTCGGTGTTGGTGCCCAGCGCGACGTGCTCCTGCTTCCACCGGGGCGAACGGAGCTGACGCGACAGCACCTCCCCCGCGTTGACCTTGACGATCAGCTGGCTGTCGAAGTCGCGGCCGGTGTCAAGATCCAGATAAGAATGCGTCTTGCGGGCGAAGCAGTTGTGCGAAACCACGCCGTTGGCGATGAAGTCGCCGGTGCCGGTCGTGATGTCGTACAACGGCATCTCGTCCAACAGCTCCACCGACACCACGCCCAGCGGCTGCTGCGACTTGATCGCCACCCCGTCGATGTCGCGCTTGCGGGTGATCGCCGGGTCGACGGTGTGGAAGAAGCGCAGGTTCTCCCGCAGCCCGCCGCGCAGGCGCACGACCCGCACGCCACGACGGCGGCGCAGCTCCTCGATCGCGAAGTCGAAGTGGAAGTGCTTCAACGCCAAGCAGATCGCTTCGAGCACAACCGTGTTGCGCGTCGACATGCGCAGGATGCTGCGCGAGCAGGTCCCGAGGTAGTCGAACGCGCCGGCCAGGAATCCCTTGAGCCAGTCGGGGTTCGGGGCTATCTGCCAGTGCGCGAGCTCGCGCACTTGGTGCAGAAATCCCCTCCCTTCTCGCACGCCGAAGTAGTCGAGGTACTCCTGCGTGCGGTCCATGGCCTCTATGTCGGCCAACGGAATGCGGAACTCCTGCTCGTCGTCCACCATGCCGCGCAGGTAGCCGCGGCGGTAGTCGTCGGTCACGGTCGGCTGCTCGACGAAAGCCCCCGTGCCCATCAGCTTGTTGCCGGTCGTGAGGTGCGGGCGCCGGCCGGTGCCCGCGGTTTCGCCCGTCACGTGCTTCCAGCCGCGGTCGGTCAGGAAGCGGTGGTCACCGGACGCGACCACCGATGTGCCGTCCTCCAACGTCAACCGGTACGCGACCTTGCGCGTCTCCCAGTGCGCCAGCACGGTCGTCAGCTTGTAGCGGCGATAGTTGCCGACGAGCTCGGTGCCGTAGATCTCGTCGCCGACCCGCAGCTCCGCCAACGGTTTGGTGCGGCCGTTGCCCAGCAGGATCGGGGTGTCGCCGGCCATGCAGTAGGTGCAGGCGTGTGAGCAGCCCCGATACGGGTTCACCGTCCAGGAGAAGGGCAGCGACGACCCCGGTACTCCGTTGAGCACGGATTTGGCGCGGACCTCGTGGAACACCACGTCCGCGAACTCAGGAGTTCGTACGCTGCGCACCAGTCCCGGTAGCCCCGGTAGTGCCTGCTGCGGCTCTGCCTCGAGTTTCTGTCCGTCCCATCGCACACCGTCGATTCGAACACATGTTCGAACAGCGGTCAAGGAGTGCCCGTGTCACCCGTTGAGGTAGCAGGCTTCATCACCGGCGCACTGTGCGTGTGGCTCGTCGCCCGGCAAAACCCCTGGAACTGGCCCATCGGCATCGCCAACAACATCGCGTTCCTCGTGCTGTTCTGGGGCAGCGGCCTGTACGCGGACTCCGGGCTGCAGCTCGTCTACATCGTGCTGGCGCTCTACGGCTGGTGGGCGTGGCTGCGCGGCGGCGAGCAGCACACGACGCTGCACGTCAGCCGCACGACCACACAGCAGTGGATCTGGCTCGCGGTCGCCGGCGTGCTCGGCACCGCGCTGCTGCACTGGGTCCTCATCACCTTCACCGAGTCGACCGTGCCCTTCTGGGACGCCATCACGACGGTGTTGTCGCTGCTCGCGACCTGGGGACAGGCGCGCAAGAAGGTCGAGTGCTGGTGGCTGTGGATCGCCGCGGACGTGATCTACGTGCCGCTCTACGCCTACAAGGAGCTGTATCTGACGGCAGTGTTGTACGTGGGGTTCATGGTGCTGTGCGTGATCGGACTGCGGTCGTGGAGGCGGGACGTGGTGCGCGTATGAAGGAGTTCGAACACGCCCTCGTGCTCGGCAAGTTCTACCCACCACACAACGGCCATCACCACCTGATCGAGACGGCGACAGCGCGCAGCGAACGCACGACCGTCACCGTGCTGGCGGCCTCGACGGAGCACATCCCGCTCGAACACCGCGTGCAGTGGCTGCGAGAGACGCACACCGCACCTGGCATCCGGATCATCGGCGACCTCGACGACCACCCGATGGACTTCGACTCCGACGAGATCTGGAGCCTGCACGTCGAACTGACCAAGGCCGTGCTGGCCCGGCGGGCGATCGCGGACGGCGAACCGGGCAAAGCGCCCGTCGACGTCGTGTTCTCCAGCGAGAAGTACGGCGACGAGCTCGCGCGACGACTGGGCGCGCAGCACGTACTCGTCGACCTGGACCGCGTCACGCACGCCGTCTCCGGCACGGCCGTCCGCACCGACCCGATGGCGAACTGGCACCATCTCGCACCCGCGACCCAACGCGGGCTGGGGTGGAAGGTCGTGGTCGTCGGCGCGGAGAGCACCGGCACGACGACACTGTCCAAACAGCTCGCGGACCACTTCGGAGCGCCGTGGATTCCCGAGTACGGCCGCGAACACACCGAGCTCAAGCTCCAGTCAGCACGAGCGTTCAACCCGAACGCCACGGTGGACAGTCTGGTGTGGACGCTGGGCGACTTCGAAGACGTTGCCCACGAACAGGAACGCCGCATCAAGGCCGAAACCGCTCCCCTGGTCGTCGCGGACAACGACGCCTTTGCGGCCACGGTCTGGGGAGAGCGCTACCTCGGTTTCCGCCCGAACGTCTTCACCGGCACGCCACCGGACCTCTACCTGCTGACCGACCACGTCGGCGTTCCGTTCGAACAGGACGGCTGGCGTGACGGCGAACACCTGCGGGAGTGGATGACCGGCCTGTTCGAACGCGAGCTCGCGCGGCGCGGCGTCCCGTGGCTCAAAGTGACCGAGGACAGGTTCGCCACGGCCGTAACAGCCGTCGAACACCTCATGAGGCAGGATGTCACGCGTGGGTCACGGTCACGGGCATAGCCACGCGCTGGAAGCAGAACCGGCGTCGCAACGCGTGCGCACGTTGCTGATGTGGCTGCTGGTGCCGTTGGCACTGGCCACGCTCGTCGGCGCGGCGCTGCTCTACCCGTTCGGGCACGAGCAGAAGACCGGCGCGGCCATCGGGCTGCACCAGAAGCCGGTCAGCGCGGTCGTCACCGGCGTGGCGGAGAACTGCGGCGAGAAGTGCCTCGCGGTCACCGTGCGGATGACCGACGGCGACGCGAACGGCCAGAACATCACCATCCCGAGCCCGCACGGGCCGGGAGCGCCGCACTTCAACATCGGCGACGAGGTGGTGCTGTCCTATTCGGGCAGTCAGCCGCAGGCCGCCGAGTCGTACCAGATCGTCGACTTCCAGCGCGGCTGGTCGCTCTTCGTGCTGGCGTTGCTCTTCGCCGCGGCCGTGCTCCTGCTCGGACGATGGCAGGGCCTCGCCGCGCTGGGTGCGTTGCTGCTGAGCTTCGTGGTGCTCGTGCTGTTCGTGATGCCGTCGATCCTGGCCGGCCAGAACCCGCTGATGGTGGCGGTCGTCGGCGCCGGGCTGATCATGTTCGTGGTGCTCTACCTGACCCACGGCGTGTCCGCGAGAACGTCGACCGCCGTGCTCGGCACGTTGGTGAGCCTCGCGCTGATCGGCGTGCTGGGCGCGTTGTTCTCGGCGGCTTCCTCGCTGACCGGGCTCGACGAGGACACGATCAACCTCGTCACCGTGCTCGGCACCGACATCGACACGCGCGGGCTGCTGCTGGCCGGCACGCTGATCGGTGCGCTGGGTGTGCTCGACGACGTCACGGTCACGCAGACCAGCGCGGTGTGGGAACTGCGGCGCGCCAACGACAAGCTGACGTGGCGCGAACTGTTCGCGGCTGGCTCGCGGATCGGGCGCGACCACATGTCGTCCGTGGTCAACACGCTCGTCATGGCGTACGCGGGCGCGGCGCTGCCGTTGCTGCTGGCGATCTCGCTGGCGGGCCGGTCGATGGGCGAGATCCTGACGGCGCAGCAGATCGCGCAGGAGATCGTCCGCACGCTGGTCGGCAGCATCGGACTGGTGGCCGCCGTGCCGGTGACGACGGCGCTGGCCGCACTCGTGGCCGTGCGCCAGGAGGTCGCCCCCGCTGCTTCGGAACCCGAGCCCGAACCGGAGCCCGAGCCCAAGGCCGTGAAGCGTCCGAAGCCCGAGAAGCCGCGGCCCGCGCGGATCGAGGGCGACCTCTTCACCGGCTACGACCCCGACAAGGGGCCGTGGGAGCGACCTACTTCGCGAGTAGGACGAAGAGCAGCGCCAGAGCGCCCGGCACCACCTGCACGAAGAAGATCTTCCGGCTCGCCGTGAACGTGCCGTAGATGCCGGCGACGATCACGAACACCGTGAAGAGCACGCTGGCGCCGAAGTCCTGACGGATCAGCGCGTAGATCAGGCCGGCGGCGAGGAACCCGTTGTAGAGGCCCTGGTTTCCGGCCAGCGTCTTGGTCTCCTGCGCGAACTCGGGCGTGAGGTTGAACGCCTTCTGGCCGGCCGGCGTCGTCCAGAGGAACATCTCCAGCACGACGATGTAGATGTGGATCAACGCCACCAAGGCGATCAGGATGTTCGCGATAACCTGCAACTTAGGTCCTCCTCAGGGGTGGCACGTCCGGTGAGACAATAGAGCAGTGGGAAGACAGCGGCCCGACACCGAGGCGATCACCGAGTCGATCGACTCAGGCACGGCCGAACTGATGCCCGATCTGGGCGGCCGGAACTCGTGGACGTTGCGCGTCAACGGAACCCCACAGTCGCATGTGGACCTGGACGACCCGACCTATCTGGAGTTCGAGTACGTCCGCCGCCTCGGCCACCTGATCGACCTGGTCGCGCCGTCCCGCGTGCTGCACCTCGGTGGTGGCGCTCTCACGCTCGCCCGCTACGTCTCCGCCACCGTGCCGCGCGCGTCTCAACAGGTGGCCGAGATCGACGCCGGCCTGATCGCCTTCGTGCGCCGCGAACTGCCGCCGCCGCGCGGCGTGCGGATCACCACCGGCGACGCGCGGGCGGTGCTCGTGAAAGCGCGGCCGGCGTCGTTCGACCTGATCGTCACCGACTGCTTCGCGGGCGCCCGCACACCCGCACACCTGACCTCGGTCGAGTTCGTGCGCCAGGCGTCGGCGGCCCTCGTCGAGGACGGCGTCTACGCGGCGAACATCGGCGACGGCAACGGGCTCCAGTTCGCCCGCTCCCAGTGCGCGACGGTGCGGGCGGTGTTCGAACACGTCTGCGTGCTGGCCGAGCCCGGCGTGTTCCGCGGCCGCCGGTTCGGCAACTTCGTGATCTTCGCGTCGCACACCGGGTTGCCGATGCAGCAGCTGATGCGGGCCACCGCGGGCGACCCGTTCCCCGGCCGCGTCGAGCACGGCACGGGGCTGACGAAGTTCATCGGCGGCGCGCCGGTGACCACGGACGAGACGGCCGTGCTCTCCCCCGCGCCGCCCTCTGGTCTCTGGGGTACCTGACCTTCTCGACGACCACCGGAACCAGGCCCAGCGCGAAACCCGCCAGCAGGCCCGAGAGGAAGAGCCAGCGCTGCCCGGCGGCCTCAGCGTTGATGTTGACGTAGTTCCCCGTCACCCGGACAGGGCCGGAAGCAGTCCACCAGGTCGCATCGTCGGTCACGTCGCTGCGGCCGCCTTCGGCCGGCGCCGGGTACAGCAGGTCGGTCTTCCACTCGGCACGTTCGACGTCCAGCACGACCGTGGTCGCCAACTCGTCCGGCGGTTCGGGTCGATGACAGTCCATCGCCGGAAACCTCGGGCCCCTCTCGACGAGGTACCGCATGAACGCATCGAGGGCGCCGCACTTGACGAAGCCGTGAAACGAAGGGGTTCGCAACACCACCCGCGCGTTGTCACGCACCGCAAACGGCCACAACGGCCGGAGGAGAAGCTCGAACTGCAAGCGGTACAGCGAGGTTTCGCCGTTCTCGTGCACGTGCGCAGGGGGTGGAGTCACGTGCAGAACGACGTAGTCGGTGTCGGACGGCGGCTGGCGATCGGGCGACCCACCCGCCAGCTCCCAGAGGCTGTAGGGGCCGTCGACGATCACCGGAGGAGTGTCCCCTCCAAAGCTGAACGCCCGTATCCCGTCGAGCCGGGGCACCCGCGCACCGCTCGCCAGCTGCAGAATCAGGTCGAACGGGCGGGGCTCGTACTGCGGGATGTCGACGGACAACTGGATCAACCCGGGATCGAGTTTCAGCATCGAATCCGGTTCGCTAGCGGCGAGCCTCACGGGATTGTCGTGACGTGCGTCCACTTTCCCCAGCAACACGCGCTGCCGGACGACGACTCCGGGCGGCGCGAGGATGACCATCGCATCACCGGCGCTGTTGGCGTCGGTCGCGCCCGTCCAGGTCGGCAACTGCGGACTGCCCGGTACCCCGTCGAGATAGAACCGATAGGCCGTCCCGAGCGCACCGATCAACAGGACGACCAGCAGCAGTGCGGTCGGACGCGGCAGCCGCGGCCTGCGCCTGAGTGCCCGAGGCGGTCTGAGACGCAGCCTGGCGCCGCTGCGAAAGGACACGCCGCGGACATTACTCAGTCCAGCGAGGTCACGAACTTCGACACGGCGTCCGGATGGAGCTTCTGCGCCATCCGCCCGGCAGGCGCCAGCGACCCCAGCCGGTACAGCGGCCGTTCGGCGGCGGCGAGCCCGCGTGCCTCGGCCCGCAGCTGGGCCACCAGGAGCTCCGAGAACACCAGCCCCGGCGTGTCACCACGGGCCGCCAGCGCGTCCGCCAGCCGGCGCAGCTGGTAGATGCCCAGCTCACGGCCACCGGTGCCCGCGTACATCGACAGCGCGATGTTGATCGCCTTCTTGTCGCCGCGCACGAAGAGCCCGACGGTCCGGGCGCCGCGCAGGTCCGTGACCAGCAGGTCCAGCGCGTCGGCGGTGGCCAGTTCGACGGTGCGCGTCCCGAATGCGCGCACGTTGACCCGCGTGCCCTCGAGCCACACCGTGCGGCGGGCCTCGGACAGCGCCAGCAGCACCACCGGCAGGGCGACGATCAGCGCGGCGATGACGCCCGGCCACCGTCCGCCGATCAGGCCCACGATCGCGCCGAACGCGAGGGCGACCATCAGGCCGCCGATCGCCACCATGCGCGCACGTTTGCGGACCGTCGTCTTGTCCAGCAGGTCGAGGGACAGCTTGTCGCCGGTGCTCTTTTCTTCAGGGCTCACAGCGCCTTCCGCACCGCCTCGACCACGTCGGTCAGCGCCACGGACACCTGCTCGCCCGTGGCCAACGTCTTGATGCCGATGTTGCCGGCCTCCAGGTCGCGCTCACCCAGCACGAGCGCCAGGCGCGCACCGGACTTGTCCGCGGCCTTGAAGCCCGCCTTCATCGACTTGCCGCCGTACACCAGGTCCGTGCGCACACCGGCCGCCCGCAGCTCACCGGCGATCGCGACGAGCCTGGCCCGTGCGGCCTCGCCCAGCGGCACGCCGATCACGTCGACGCGGCTGAGCTCGGGCAGCACGCCCTCGGCCTGAGCGGCCAGCAGCGCACGGTCGACGCCGAGACCGAACCCGACACCGGACAGCTCCTGGCCGCCGAGCTGCGCCATCAGGCCGTCGTACCGGCCGCCGCCGCCGATGCCCGACTGCGCGCCCAGGCCGTCGTGCACGAACTCGAACGTCGTCTTCGTGTAGTAGTCGAGGCCGCGGACCATGCGCGGATTCTCGACGAACTTCACGCCCAGCTCGGTCAAGTACCCCTTGACGAGCTCGTAGTGCTCACGGCACGCGTCACACAGGTGGTCGACCATCAACGGCGCGTCGGCGACCATCGCGCGCACCTCTGGCCGCTTGTCGTCGAGCACGCGCAACGGGTTCAGCTCGGCGCGCTGCCGGGTCGCCTCGTCCAGCGGCAAACCGCTCAGGAACTCCTGCAGCAACGTCCGATAGGCCGGACGGCACGAAGCGTCGCCCAGCGAGGTGATCTCCAGCCGGTAGCCGGTGAGACCGAGAGCGCGGAACCCGGCGTCACCGACGGCGATGACCTCGGCGTCGAGCGCGGGGTCGTCCACGCCGATCGCCTCGATGCCGACCTGGTGGAACTGCCGGTAGCGGCCTGCTTGCGGGGCCTCGGCGCGGAAGAACTGGCCCGCGTAGTAGAGCTTCACCGGCAGCGCGCCGCGGTCGAGGCTGTGCTCGATCACCGCCCGCATGACGCCGGCCGTGCCCTCTGGGCGCAGCGTGATGGAGCGGTCGCCGCGGTCGAGGAAGGTGTACATCTCCTTCGACACGACGTCGGTCGACTCGCCGACACCGCGCGCGAACAGCGCCGTGTCCTCGAAGACCGGCAGCTCGACGTAGCCGTAGCCCGCGAGCTCGGCGGCACGGATCAAAGTCGACCGAACGTGCACAAAAGCGGCAGACGTCGGCGGGATGTAGTCAGGAACGCCTTTGGGTGCGGAAAACACGTCTCTCAAAGTCCTCGGTGCGGGGCGGCCGGAGCATCCTGCAGCTGGAGCAGGTACGGGTTCGTCGCACGCTCGCGGCCAATGGTCGTCGTCGGGCCGTGGCCGGGCAGCACCACCGTGTCGTCGGGCAAGGTCAGCACCTTGTCCTGCAGAGACGACAACATGCGCGAGTGGTCACCGCCAGGCAGGTCGGTGCGTCCGATCGAACCGGCGAAGAGCGTGTCACCCGAGATCACCAGGCGACCGCCTTCCTGCGCGCCGGAGCGGAACATCACCGACCCGCCGGTATGGCCCGGCGTGTGGTCGACGGTGATCTGCAACCCGGCGAGGTCGAGGTCCACCCCGTCCGTCAGCTCCCGCACTTCGGAGGGCTCGCGCATCTCCAGGTTGCCGCCGAAGAACGCCGCCGACTCGCGGCTGATGCCCTTCAACGGGTCGGCGAGCATCTCGACGTCGTCCGGGTGGATGTAGGCGGGGATGTCGTTGCCGTCACAGACCGGCGTGACCGAGAACGTGTGGTCGAAGTGCCCGTGCGTGAGCAGCACGGCGACCGGCGCGAGCCGGTGCTTGCGCAGGGCCTGCTCGATCGGCTCGACCGCGTCCTGACCGGGATCGATGATCACGCAGGGCTCGCCTTCACCGGCCGCCAGGACGAAGCAGTTCGCCTGGAGCGCACCGGTGGGGAACCCGATCACGAGCACTGAAATGACCTCCTCGTAGACCATCAGCCTAACCACTACACAACAGTCATATGCGCAGGCCCTAGACTCCCGAGCCGTCCGCCCTATTCGCATGAGTCCCTGGGGAGGGAGCACGTGCCCACCAACGAGCAGCGACGCGCGGCAGCCAAGCGCAAGCTTGAGCGTCAGATGGTCTACCGCCACGAGCGGGCCAAGAAGCGTCGCATCATCGCCGTCGTCTCGACGGTCGTCGTTGTTGCGCTCGTCGGAGGTGGTGTGTGGTTCCTCGCGACTCACGACTTCGGCAACGGTGACGCGTCCGCGTCGGAGACACCGCAGAACGAGTCGGTGGACAAGGCGGACAAGATCCCCACGGCGATGCACCAGATTCCGAAGCGCCCCGCCGCGCTGCCGGAAAAGGTGAACTGTGAATACACGAAGGGCCAGGAGCCGGCGGCCAAGGAGAACACGCCGCCCGCGAACGGCGAGCAGCCCGCCACCGGCACCGTCGGCGTCACGCTCGGCACCTCGATCGGCGACCTGAAGTTCAACCTCGACCGGTCGCTGGCCCCCTGCACGGTCAACAACTTCCTGTCGCTGGCCAAGCAGAAGTACTTCGACAACACGACGTGCCACCGCCTCGTGGTGACCGGCATCCAGGTCCTGCAGTGCGGCGACCCCGGCGGCAACGGCATGGGCGGCCCCGGCTACTCGTTCAAGGACGAGGTCTACCCGGAGCTCACCTACGGCCGCGGCGTGCTCGCCATGGCCAACTCGGGCCCGGACACCAACGGCTCGCAGTTCTTCATCGTCTACGGCGACGGCGCGAACCTGCAGGCGAAGTACACGATCTTCGGCACGGTCGAAGAGGACTCGCTGAAGAAGATCGACGAGGTCGCGAAGACCGGCACGATCTCGCAGACGCCCGGTCAGGGTGACGGCAAGCCCAAGACGCCGGTCGACATCAAGTCGGCTGCGGTCGCGAACTAAGACCCACAGCGAAACGGCCCCGGAGCGCTCGCTCCGGGGCCGTTCTGCTTTCAGCTGTTACGAAGCCGAGGTCACGCGGTAGACGTCGTAGACGCCCTCCACGCTCCGCACCGCCTTCAGGACGTGCCCCAGGTGCTTCGGGTCGCCCATCTCGAACGAGAAGCGGCTGACCGCCACCCGGTCACGCGACGTCGTCACCGACGCCGACAGGATGTTCACGCGCTCGTCGGCCAGCACCTTCGTGACGTCCGAGAGCAGCCGGTGCCGGTCCAGCGCCTCGACCTGGATGGCCACGAGGAACACCGAGGAGGCCGACGGGGCCCACTCGACGTCCAGCAGCCGCTCCGGCGACTTCAGGAGTTCGTCCGCGTTCGTGCAGTCGGTGCGGTGCACGGAGACGCCGCCGCCGCGCGTCACGAAGCCCAGGATGTCGTCGCCCGGCACCGGGGTGCAGCAGCGGGCGAGCTTCACCCAGACGTCGCCCGCTTCCTTCACGATCACGCCCGCGTCGCCGGTGGGGCGGCGCCTCGTGACCGTGGACGGGGTGGCGCGGTCGGCCAGTTCCTCCTCGGCGTGTTCGACACCGCCGAGCTGCGCAACGAGGCGTTGCACGACGTGGCGGGCCGAGGTGTGGCCCTCGCCCACCGCCGCGTACAGCGCGCTCATGTCCGGGTAGTGCAGTTCCTTGGCCAGGGCCTGCATCGAGTCGACCGAGACGAGACGCTGGATCGGCAGTCCGACGCGGCGGACCTCCTTGGTGATCGCGTCCTTGCCCTGCTCGATCGCCTCTTCCTTGCGCTCCTTGGCGAACCACTGCTTGATCTTCGCCTTGGCGCGCGGGGACGCGACGAACGACAGCCAGTCGCGGGACGGGCCCGCTCCCTCCGCCTTGGAGGTGAAGATCTCGACGACCTCGCCGTTCTCGAGCTTGCGTTCGAGTGCGACGAGCCGGCCGTTCACGCGGGCACCGATGCAGCGGTGGCCCACCTCGGTGTGCACGGCGTAGGCGAAGTCGACCGGCGTGGAGCCCGTCGGCAACGTCTCGACGTCACCCTTCGGCGTGAACACGAAGATCTCGCGTGCGGCGAGGTCCCAGCGCAGGCCCTCGAGGAACTCACCGGGGTCCGCGGCTTCCCGCTGCCAGTCGAGGAGCTGGCGCATCCACGCCATCTCGTCGATCTCGACGGACTTGCCGTTGTGCGTGCCCTTGGTTTCCTTGTAGCGCCAGTGCGCCGCGATGCCGTACTCGGCCCGTTGGTGCATCTCGTGCGTGCGGATCTGCACCTCGAGAGGCTTGCCGTCCGGACCGATGACGGTCGTGTGCAGCGACTGGTACACGCCGAACCGCGGCTGCGCGATGTAGTCCTTGAACCGGCCGGGCATCGGCTGCCAGGCCGCGTGGACCACGCCCATCGCCGCGTAGCAGTCGCGCACCTCGTCGACCAGGATCCGCACACCCACCAGGTCGTGGATGTCGTCGAAGTCCCGGCCGCGGACGATCATCTTCTGGTTGATCGAGTAGTAGTGCTTCGGCCTGCCCTCGACCTTCGCGACGATCCGCGCGGCCTCCAGCTGACCGTTCAGCTCGTCGACGACGGTCCGCAGGTACGTGTCGCGACTCGGCGCGCGCTTGGCGACCAGCCGCACGATCTCGTCGTACTTCTTGGGCTGCAGGATCGCGAACGCGAGGTCCTCCAGCTCCCACTTCACGGTCGCCATGCCCAGGCGGTGGGCCAGCGGTGCGAGCACTTCGAGCGTCTCGCGGGCCTTGCGGGCCTGCTTCTCCGGCGGCAGGAACCGCATCGTGCGCATGTTGTGCAGCCGGTCGGCGAGCTTGATGACCAGGACCCGCGGGTCCTTCGCCATCGCGATGACCATCTTGCGGATGGTCTCCGCCTCGGCCGCTGCCCCCAGCTTGACCTTGTCGAGCTTCGTGACGCCGTCGACGAGGCGAGCGACTTCCTCGCCGAAGTCGTCCTTCAGCTGCCCCAGTGAGTAGTCGGTGTCTTCCACGGTGTCGTGCAGCAGCGCGGCCACCAGCGTCGTGGTGTCCATGCCCAGCTCGGCGAGGATCGTCGCCACGGCGAGCGGGTGCGTGATGTACGGGTCGCCGGACTTGCGGCGCTGCGGGCGGTGCTTCTCCTCGGCAACGTCGTATGCGTGCTGCAGAAGCGCCAGATCGGCCTTGGGATGGAGGTCGTAGTGCGCGGCGGCGAGAGGTTCGAGGACCTGCTTCACCGGGGCCGCACGTTGGGCGGTGATGCGCCGCGCAAGGCGGGCGCGCACACGCCGGGTAGCCGACGGTTGAACAACCGTCGCAGCGGGTTCGGTGTCTTGACTCAACCCCACGCTCCTCGGGTCTCGCGAGTACCGAGGATAACGCGTTTACGCTGACGAAACTTCCGATGGCGCGCTGAGCGGCGCAGCTCACACGGTGAACGCCACCTGAACTTCCGCTGGGCCGATCAGGCGACGCTCGCCACGAACGCCCGCCACGCCTGAATCGTGAAGACCAGGGCGTCACTGCGAGTGGCCTTCGAGTCACGCACGAGAGCGTCCTGGGCGAGCGACACCTCCACGCACGCGGTGTCACCCTGGCCACCGCTGTAGCTGCTCTTACGCCAGGCCCGCCCGTGGCTCATGGAAGTCCTCTCGCAGTCCACTGACGTAGCTCGCCAGCAAGCTCCGAGATTCTCCCTCATCCAAGGCACGCGTCTCCAGCCACTTGAAGAACTCCCGGCTGCCCGCGATGGCCTTGCCGTCGTGCGCGAACACCTGCGCCAGGTCGGTCTCGCTGTACGCGACGGGTATCTGCCTCTCGAATGAGAACAACATGCGTGCCGAACGCGCGACTAGGGCGCCGGAAGTCGACAACGGCACGATGCGCAGGATGTGCGAGTTGAAGAGCAGGCGGAGGTACTGCTCCTCCATGACCGCGCTATCACCCACACGCAGCTGCAGCGCGCGCTCGTGCACGTAGAAGAGGCACTCGGGACGGCTCCCCTCGGGGCGCCTCAGGATCGCCTGCCGCTCCATACGCATCCGAACGTACTTCTCGATGTCCGCTGGAGTCGCGTTGCTCGACTCCGTGAACAATGCGCGGGCGTACTGCGAGGTCTGTATCAGGCCGGGGATCGTGTTGACGTCGAAGCAAGTGATCTTCTGCGCCTGCGCCTCCGCCAGGGCGAGCGTGCGGAGGTTGTCCGGCACCACCGTCACGTACGCATCGAAGGCGTAGCGGTACCGGTCGCGGAAGCGTTCGAAGTAGACGCTGTCCCGCCCGCACGTCATCAGGTACTGCACGAGGTCGATCTCGCTCGCACGCGCCTTGCCCTTCTCGATGTTGGACACCTTGCTCGGGTCCCACCCGAGCTGTTCGGCGAACGCGAACCCGGTCAGGCCGGTGAACTTCTCGCGCAGCCGGCGCAGTTCGTCGCCCAGGTCCCGGCTGTAGGCGGTGGAGGTGATCGCAGTCATGCGTCCGACCGTAGGGATTGGCCCTGCTCCACGAACCAGCTCATTAGGGTGAAAACGGGTGTGGACACGGCGCGAGCTCACCGCCAGTCCGCGACCGACTCCAGCACCGCGGCGTGGACTCGGCGGCTGAGCCCGTTGAACAACTCGCGAGCCTCGGCGAGCTGCGGTGGGGACACGAGCACAGCGAGGTTGCCGTCGACGAGGTACGGAGCGATCTGGTCGATCTCTTCCAGACGGAAGAACGGGATGTACTCGTAGACCGTGTCGTAGGCCAGACACAGCGCGCCGAGCCGGTTTTTGTCGCCTGGATAAGGCATGCCGGTCGGACCGGGCACATATGTGCGGTACCACTCGTTCACGCCGTCTTGGAACGTGTCGAGCAACATCCGCAGTATCGTCGAAACGCCGAGCGCCGAGAAAACGAGCGGTGACCGCAACTGCGCGCGCACCGCGACCCGGGCGTCGACGGCGTTCACCAGATCGCTTTCCGTCGCGGCGAACATGGCGCGCAACGCCGCGTCGACCTGGTCCACGGCGTCGAGCGACGCCCGCGCATCCGTGAACTGGGTGAGCACGACAGGCGGTAGGCGCAACGTCGGCGCCTGTTGGTCTGTTGGCTGGGCACTCGCCTGCGAAGTGAGTTCCGCCATCTCCTGTTGGAGTTGGCTGAGCGCCCGATCCGACGACGAACGCAACGCGGTCAGCGTCTTCATCGCCTGTTCGAGCATCCGCTGCGTGTTTGCCTGCTGCCTGCCGAGCCTGGTGAACTGCTCTCGCATTTCGGACGACACGTCGTCACCCGAATCGGCCAGCAGACCAAGATGCTGTTCCAGCACGGCGGACAACGTCTCGTTGAACGTGTACTGGTCGTAGACAATCGGCTCGGCACTGAAAGCCGCATTCAGCTGCGGCATGAAGTCGGCATGCACGAGTCCCACCACGACGAGAATGACTCCCACCTGCGCGCCGGCCGCCAGCAGGAACGTCGCCCGATTGACCAGTGCGTCGCAGTCGGACCGGTCGAGCACCGATTCGCTGAGCACCAAGGCACAACCCGAGTGCGCCTCGGAGCCGAAGGGCACCCAGTAGTCCGCCCTCGAGTCCAACCCCGGGTTCAACCACACGTCACGTTCGTAGGTGAGCCCGAGCCCAGCGAGCACCTGGCGGATCTCGTTGCGCACGTGGTCGGCCGAGGCGGCGCCAGCGTGCTCCCGTGCGACCTCGCGCACCATCGCCTCGGTGACCTGGGCTCTCGCGGGATCATGCGGGTTCGCGTCCACAGCCCGCCGGTACAGGTGGCTGCAGAGCCTGATGATGCGCCGCGCGTTGCCATCGGTGAGCTTCACCAGGTACCGCACGGTGTCGACGGTGAACGGGTCCAGCACCTGGCCTCGGCCGAGGCGCTCCTGGCTCCGTTTGACGTACTCAATTGTGTTTTCGACGGTCAATGGTGACACCGCGATGATCCGGCCGATGCGTTGCCGGACCGCGCTCCCGAGTTCGTCGAGGTATTCAGGTAGTCCGGCGAGGACGAGCAGGGCCTGTGCTGCCGCGAACACCTCCATCATCCGCTGGAACATGTCGATGGCTCTCGAGGTTGGTTCCCTGTTGCCGGACACCACCTTGTTCATCTCGTCGATCGCCACCACGAACCGCCGCCCGCGATGGCCGTAGAGCAGAGCCAGCACCCCCATTGCCTCCAACGCCAGCTCCTCGGTGGCGATGGCGGTGTCGATCCCCCGGTCGACGAGCACCTGATCGGGTTGGTGCCCGGTGAGCCATTCCCAGGCGGCGTCGGCGAAGTCGTGCCGCAGCAGCAACGTCAGCGCGACGCCGAACGCCGCGTTGTTCGTCACCCGTTCCAACACCTGCCTGAGACTGTCCAGACACCGGCTCTCCGCCAGCTTCAGCCGGTGAACGACGTCGACTGGATCGAGCTGACCGGTACGCAGCAAGTCGGCGATGTCGGTGGTGAACGGTGAATCGCTCAGCTCGTCCGCGATCACATCGGCGTAGAACTCCCGCACGCGGTCGCTCACGTCCTCCTTCCGCAGCTCGTCCCCGATGAGCTGCCGGTACAGGTCGACGAAGGTGGTCGGCCGGGCCTCGAGCAGAACGACCCGCGGCCGATCCCCCTCCGATGTGTCACGAGCATGGCGCAACAAGGTCCCCACCAGGTGGCTCTTGCCCGTGCCGTACTCGCCCACGATTGCGATCACGTTGCCGACGGATCTGGTCGACGGGCGGAGAAACGCGTCCACCAAGCTGACCGCCTCGGCGACAGCGGGTGTCACGATCGTCACCGTGGCGTCGTCGAACTCCCGAGGGGTCGCGACAGCCATCGGCAAGAACGGGTTGTCGTCGACGGGGGCGGGTTCTGGACGCTCACTCATCGCTGTCTCCCCAACCGCCGGAAGTAGAAGCTCAAGAGATCCTCGAAAGTCACTTCACCCATCAGGCCGGTGCTCCTCGAACGCCACATCGCGCCGTTCTCAAGAAGTTCCTGGTACACCCCGTGAAGAAGATCGTGCAGCTCACCGATCGAAAGTTCCCGCTGCGCGGTTACCCGGCGTATCGTTTCTTCCGCCACAAAGGGGTAGCCCAGTGCGTCCGTTCGATCTCCCTTTCGGGCCTGTACGAACGCCCAGCCGTCGTTCTCGGTAAGAGTGCCCACATCCAGACGAATGGGCAACGACGGGTTGTGAACCTGCTGAATCACCGGCCAATGCGCGATTACCGCGTCGGACATGCGGCTTTCGGCGAGGAACACGAGATTCGGGTGCGCCCACCGGGCGTAGTTCTCCACTTCCTCGCGGATCTCCGTTCGAGGAAGCAGAATCACGAGCACCGCGTTCTTCGGCTTGAGCACGTATCTGCTCACGTAGTAGTACCCGATGTTGAGGTTGTGCTTGTCGAGCGCCCCGGTCATCTCGAGACGATGCTCTGGCGTCAGCAGCTCGCGGTCGCCGAGCTCGTAGATGAGCGACTGGAACACGTTCCTTTGCCGTTCCTCGACCGTTTCGCGCTCACGAGACATTTTGCCCATCGACACCACGTGGCAGTCATCGCCCAGGCAGCCCTGCACCCACGCAGCACAACGGTTGAGCAGGGACGTCTTGCCACAGCCGTCCCAGCCCAGCGCGACGACGAGCCTGCCGTCGTCGCGCAGCCTGGCCGCGTCACCGAGCATCCGCTTGAAGGTTTCGAAGGAGTTCTCGGTGTTGTCGACCGGCACGTAGTAGTCCTCGTGCTCGGGATGGGCGTACGGGCACAACGGGCCGAGCCCCGATCCTGCTGGAGGAACCTGGTACGGGTTCATGCGTTGGCCGCCTGCCTGAACTCGGCGTGGAGAAGCTCATCTGCGTGGGCCGGCCGTTGCAACGCCTGCACGACGACCTCGATCCGGCGATCCAGTGCCCGCGCGGCCTGCGTTACTTCGATGACCCGAGGCTGCCGCTCCCGTCTGTCGTTCTTGACACGCCATCCCTGTTCTGCGGACTCGGCGAAAGCGTCGAGCTCGGACCGCAGTTCGTCCGGCGCGGACCACTCGGGTCGCATCAGTTTGGTGACCGCCAACTGGGTGTTGAGCTGGTCTCGCTTGCGCCTCAACTCGATCGCCGAGGCCTGCCCCCTGAGCTGGGCGTCGCAGTAGTCGCGAACCTCGTCGGCGAACTCCCTGCTCGCCTTGCGCAGCGCGACCGCCTGTTCCTTGGCCCGGTTGCGGTCCTCGCGACGGTTCGTGGCCAGCCTGGTGATCAGCGCGCCGGCGAGCGTGGAGAGCAGGCCGACGACAGCCGTGATCAGCGTGGGGATCCAGGACGGAGCCGAGCCCGCCGCCGGTGGGCGCATCTGCGGTTCGGCGGCGGCAGCGCAAGCGCGCTCGAATTGCGCTCGGCGCGTCTTCCGCCATTCGTCGAATTCCAGCGTTTTACCATCGACGACGACTCGGTTTCCAATTGCTGTGGAATCCTCGATGCCCAGCGCGACAGCGGCGGCGACGGTTTCCGATCGATGAGACGAGCAGTACACAAGGGCGGCATCCGACACCACCGGCGCGGCGCCACAGCCTGCCAGCAACACGAGAACGAGGAGTGGCATCCGGCCGATCATGCGGCGTCCCCACGTTCCGTCTACTCCGCGCATGCCATCTGTGTCGTTTCCACATCGGTTCCCGTAACTGCGTTGGGCCGATCATGAAGGGATTCACCCCTGATTTCGACACCCCTGACCGAAATTGCGATCAGTTGCCCCTGAACGGACTAGGGCTCATCGGCCCCGTTGCCGCCCGGCACTGACGGGCTGAGAGGCTCTGCCGGGTGAGGACCCTCCTGTGGTGCGGCGCCCTGAGCGCGGTCTGGCTCGGCACGATGGCGTACCTGGCCCTCGACGACCCGAACTACATCGACCCGAGGTCGATCATCGGCTCGGCCGTCGGCTGGACCCTCGCGACTGCGGTGAGCTGGCTGCTGCTGCGCCGTGCGGACCGGCCACAGCTGTGGGAGATCGCCGTGGTGACGGCGCTCGCCTCACTGGTGACTTTGGTGTTCGTCTCAATCGGGGCCGCGTTCGTGGCGCCGCCACCACCAGCCTGACATGCTTGCTCACTCGCAGTGAGTGATCGACAGGTCTGGGGGGACCAATGCAGCCTTTGCCGTACGCTCCGCCACCGCCACCGCATCAGCCCGTCAAGAAGGGCACGCCGTTCCTGCACTGCCTCGCGGGTGCGTCTGTCTGGTACGTCGCGTTCGTCGTGGCGTTCGTGATCATCAGCATCAAGTTCGGGTTCACACTCGGGAACCTGGTGCCGGCGCTGCTCATCGGCGCCGCGATCTGGGGGGTGACGTCGACCGCGATGTGGCTGATCCTGCTGAAGGCGCGGATTCGGCCGTGGCTGCTGATCTTCGTCTCGATCCCGGTCTATCTGGTGGTGTGGATCGTCCTCAACGGGCTGCTGGGCGCGATCGCAGCCGTGTTCATGCACGTGCGAGGCTGACGAAGATGCACTCACACGTCCACGACCGGCCGTACTGGCACTGCCTCGCCTTCGCGGGCATCTGGTACGCCGGCATCGTCCTGCTGAACCTGGCGGACGGCAGCGCGCCCCGCACGCTGCTGCTGGGCGTGGTGCCGTGGCTGGGCGCCTCCATCGCGCTGTGGCGGGTCGCGCACGGCGGGATGAAGGCGTGGCGGCTGATCCTGCTGGGCCTGCCGATCTTCTACTTCCTGTGGGCGATCACCGTCGTGATCGCCCACAGGTTCTTCGTGCCGGTGACGAGCTGACCCACCACCAGGAAGTACACGCCTACGAGGAGGTGAGCGGGATCCACTCTGCTCGCAGGTCACCGCACTCGACCAGCATGGTCCCGCCCGTCATCTTCACCTCATGAGAACAACCACCGGGCACGGGAAGGATTTCATCAAGCTGAACGTCGCCAAGCCGTCGGCTTTCCGGCCAAACTTTCGAGTCTTCACCCAACAAGTCAGCCGCCAGGTCAAAACGGGTGACATTTTGGTAATGAACAACCAGGCGGGCATCGTGCTTGAACTCATTCGCATCGAACTCCGCGACCAGACCGACCGTCGCGTGACCTACCTCGCGAACGGTGATGGCGCCGATCCTGAGATCCTTGACACACCTGGATGAAGCGAAGTCATAGTGCGCACTGTCAGTGACGAATGCCTTGGCCCCATCCGGTAGTTGGGGCAGCAGTTCTGGCAACACTTGCAGGTACGGCTCTGGACTGAGCAGCACGGATTGGTCCTGGCCGAGCTCAACCTCGACAAATCGCATCAGCAATCACCACTCGACCCGATCATGGGACGCTTCCAGGCGTCGCCCTTGATGTTTTCTCCAGCCGAAATCTGACCCAGCTTGCGCATCTGGTCCACCGCGATGCCCTTCAGTCGGTTGAGAACCTGGTTCGGCACCTCAACCCCACTCGCCTTCAATCCGTGTTTGTTGAAGAACCCATTGCTTCCATAGACTCCGACTTCTACACCGCGGTGGTAAACGTGAATTTCAAACGATGCCTGCCCCTGGACGTTGAACTTGTCCATGCGTGCGGTGTAATCCCCGTAGAGGCGAATGCTGTCTTGAAGTCCGCCCCTGTTCTCATTGTGTACGAGAACTGGGCTGTCGCCGACCCGTACATAGTACGTGTGCAGGCCTTCGACGGTGAGGTTGTGCACTTGTTGCTGCTGGGTCCACTCGTGCACGTCGACGACTTCCAGCAGGCGGCCGTCGGGCGTGCGCAGCAGGTCGCTGCGGTCCAGATCCTCGGCGTCGGTCCAACTGCCGGTGCGGGCCTCCCAGAAGGGGTGTTCGTCGGTGGCGGTCACGATGCCGGTGGCGTTGCCGCGGTCGCCGTCGGTGTCGACGGTGATGCGGACCAGCTTCTTCAGTCCGTCGCCGGGGATCAGCGCGGTGACCGGACGGCCCTGGGTGAGGCTGCCGGTGGGATCCGTCGCCAGCACCCGGTCGCCGAGTTTGATCTGTTCGATCGGTTTGTACGTGCCGTCGGCCAGCAGGACGGGAGTGCCTGGCACGAAGCTGTTCCGCGTCGTGCACCCGGTCGCCGCTTCAGCCGTGTCCGGTGCCCGCCGGGAGGCGTTCGTGCCTGCTTCGGGCGTGCGGTCGCTCGACCGCTGCCTGGATTCTCTGCCATCGGACGTCCGCGAGGGCGGCGTGCCGGTGTCCCGCCGGGCCGCCCCAGACCTCGAGTGGTCATCCGCAGAGGTGCCCCTCCGGGATGTGTCAGCTGTGCGGCGGCTGGAATCACCGCGGCTGGTGCGGGGCGCAGTGGGCGGTTGCGTCACCAGAGGCGGGAGCACCCTGGTACCTCGCCCGTCGCGATCGTTCGGTCCGCGGGACGTTGTCCCCTGCGCGGTCGCATCTCCCTGGGAACCGCGGTCATTCGCCACATCCCCGGCATCCGGCGCGCGGCCGCCGGGACTGGTGGAGTTCTGTTGGGCAGGTGTCCCGACTGAGGGGCGCGGAACGTCAGTTGCCGGAGAACTTCCCGTCGCCGGTCCTCCGCTGCCGGGCCCGGTGTCAGGTCGCGGCGGACTGTCTGCACTGGGGCTCGGATCGGGTGCCCGCCCTCCGGACAACGCGTCGGCCCCTCTGGCTGCCCTGCTGACAATGCTCGCACCGCCACTGACGAGTGCGCTGCCGATGTCGACCGCTGCCCGTCCGATGACACGTTCCGGCTTGTCGCTGTTCCAGTCCTCCACATAAGGACGGACGGTTTCGCTCACCACTTTGCTGGGGTTTTGCACGGCGTCGGCGATCGCCTGACCGCGTTGCTTTTGACGTTCCTCGGCTGCGCGTCGCTCCTTTTCGTCCGAATGAAGCGGGCTGGTTCCATCCAACATACTGGCGTCGTGGGACGCTTGCGCGAGCTCCTTGATGGCAGAAGGAATCGCCGTCAGGATTTCCTGGCCAGCTTCTCGTGCCTCGTCGAGCACGTTGCCGACGAAGTGGTCCCTCGGGTCGACGGCTTGGCGTCGTGCCTGCTCAGCCTTACGCCGCTCCTCCGAACCCCGCCCCAACTCACGCAACTTCCGCCAGTCAACCGGCGCACCCGAACCACCCTTACCACCCACCAACGCCGGACCACGACCCGGCGCC
>NZ_QFWW01000007.1:0-189 GCF_003265345.1 Lentzea terrae
CTACCCGTCGTCGCCTTGGTAGGCCATTACCCCACCAACAAGCTGATAGGCCGCGGGTCCATCCCATACCGCCGGAACTTTCCACACTCGAAGATGCCTTCAAGTGTCGTATCCGGTATTAGACCCAGTTTCCCGGGCTTATCCCAGAGTACAGGGCAGGTTACCCACGTGTTACTCACCCGTTCGCCG
>NZ_QFWW01000007.1:358-83997 GCF_003265345.1 Lentzea terrae
CTCATCTCCGAGGAGAGTCACTTCCGGGGCTGTGTCAGGCTTAGAAGTCTTTCGCCGCGCTCCGTTCCGGTGTTTCCCGGCCCGTTCCGCGCTGGCAGAGAGAAATTTACACGCCGGTCTTCTGAGATCCAAATCGGGGGTCATTGACGGCGTAACCGCAGGTCAGGCGCCGCACGAGTGGCCGTAACCGGGCAAGATCGACGCACAGTGTGACCGGGGCCACGCCGACAATCTTGTGTCCACCGTCAGCGGGGTGCCGCAGGCAGGTGCACGGTGACCGACAGACCACCTGTCGGCACGGCCACTGCCTGCGCAAACCCGCCGTGCGCGGCCACCGCGGCCCGCACGATCGAGAGTCCGAGACCCGTGCCGGACTGGCTGGTGCGGTCCTTGACCCCGCGCCGGAACGGCTCGAACAGCTCCTCGACGCGGTCCGGCGGGATCAGCTGACCCGATGACGACACCCGCAGCAACGACCACTGCGGTCCCGTCTCCACCACGGTCTCGATCCACCCGCCGACGTGGTTGTGCCGGACGGCGTTCTCCAGCAGGTTGCCCGCGATGCGCTCCAGCAGTGCGGGATCCCCGACCGCGAGCGCCGGCGCGCACCGGAACACCGTGCGCAGGTCGCGCGCCTCGGCTTCCGCGCGCACGGCCTTCCACGCGGACTCGACGACAGCAGAGAGATCGACCGGCTCACGCACCGCCAGCCCGACACCGTCCGTGCGCGCAAGCAGCAGCAGCGCGGACACCAACTGCTCGGCACGCTCCCCCGCCGCGCGGACCACACCGGCCATGCGCCGCAGCTCTTCGACGTCGGCATCCGGATCGGACAGAGTCACGTCCAGCTCCGTGCGCACCACAGAGAGAGGGGTGCGCAGTTCGTGCGATGCGTTCGCCACGAACCGACGTTGCGAGTCAAAGGCAGCTTCGAGCCTGTCGAGCATCGCGTCGAACGTGTCCGCGAGCTCCGCGACCTCGTCCCGCGGCCCCTCCAGCCGCAACCGCGCCCCGAGCGACTCCGCCGACAACCGCCGGGCAGCTCCCGTGACGTCGTGCAGCGGCTTCAGAACGCGCCCGGTGAACGTCCACGCCAGCACCGCCGCGGCCACCACCATGCACGCGAACGCGATGAGCCCGGCCTGCAGCAGGTCTTTGCGAGCAGCCGCCGCCAACGCGTTCGTCAGCACCGCGACGTCGACGTTGACCCCGTCCACGGTGACCTGGCTGCCGGCGGGGAACGACGGCGACGAGTCGAACACCCTCCCGACCAGCGACCAGCCGAGGAAGAGCAGCACAGCACTCACCACCGCGACGAGCGCGGTGGTGAGGAGCGTGATCCGGAGCCGCAGCCCCGGCCCGCGCCTGCGCATGTGGTTCAGTCCTCAGCTGGTCCGATCGAAGCACTCGGCACCCGGTACCCGGAGCCCACGACGGTGTCGATGATGCCCGGTTCGCCGAGCTTCTTGCGCAACGTCATGACCGTGACGCGCACGGTCGTGGTGAACGGGTCGGCGTTCTCGTCCCAGACCCGCTCCAGCAGCTCCTCGCTGCTGACGACCGAGCCCTTGGCCGCGAGCAGCACCTCGAGCACGCCGAACTCCTTGCGGGTCAGCTCGATCGGCTGCCCGCCGCGCGACACCGTGCGCCGCGCCGGGTCGAGCTCGACGTCCTGCGCGGACAGCACCGGCGGCGTCGCGGGCGTCGCACGCCGAGCCAACGCCCGTACGCGCGCGACCAGCTCGGGGAACGCGAACGGCTTCGCGAGGTAGTCGTCCGCACCCAGCGACAGCCCGGCCACGCGGTCCTCGATCGTCCCGCTGGCCGTCAGCATCATGACCCTGGTCAGCGCGCCGGAGCTGAGGATCTCCTTGCACAGCTCGTCGCCGGACATCCCAGGCAGGTCCCGGTCGAGCACGACGACGTCGTACCGCGTGACGGTCGACTTCTCGTGCCCGGTCTCGCCGTCGTAGGCGACGTCCACGGCCATACCTTCACGCCTCAGGCCGCGAGCGATCGCGTCGGCCAGGGGCGCCTCGTCCTCGACTACCAGAATCCGCACGCCACAAAGGTGCCACATTCACCTGAGACCACGCTTAACGGCACCTTCACTCAGCCTGTCAGGACTTGCGGGCCGGACGGTCCACCACGACCGTCGACGCAGCCTGCAGTGCACGCAGTTCCAGCAACGCCGGGTGCTCCTCCGCCAGCCGTGCAGCGTTCAACAGCGACCGCAACGCCGCCGTCTCACCGCGCGCCCGCTCCAGCGCCGCACGCCCCTCGGACGCCGCGACCAGCTCGGCCAGCGCCGCCCGCCGCAGCTCACCGGGCATCACGACGTCGCGAACAGCGACCTCGGACACCACGACGCCCAGCTCAGCGGCCCTACCAGCCACACCGGCCAGCACCTCGGCGGAAATCGCCTCACGCTCAGGGTCAATGACGGAGTGCGCGCGCGTGACGACTGCACTGCGCAATGCGAGCTGCACGGCCGTGTAGAGCTCGTCCTCAGGTCGGGCAGACGCGACCACGAACGTCGTCGCCGAGGACACGGCCCACCGCACGACCACGGTCACACGGACCAGCACGCCGTCAGCAGTCGGCACGTCCTGTGCGGCCGGAGTCAGCGAGCGCGGACGGAGATCGACGCGATGCAGCACCACGTGGCGCGGGAACTTGTGCTGACCGGGTTCGACCTCGCCCGCCAGCACCCCACGATCGAACCGGACCGCCCGCTCCCAGGGGAACAACGTGTGCTTCATCTTCTCCGCCTCGTCCACACAGACCACGACCCCGGTCAGCGAGGCGGAGAGCGGGAGTCCGGTGTCCACGAAGGACAGCGGACTCGCAAAGCTCAGTGCCCCCGTGTGTGACCGGGGTCGTGGCGCATCTCAGGACCAAAACCTGGTGTGTTTGCAGCACCACACGCCCGCGGAACGCGGGACCCGAGCGAGGGAGACCTGCCGGGCCGCCAGAACGGACGCTTCGAGGTGGAGGTTAGCTGACCTAGTTCTCCGCGGGCGCGTCAATTTCGACGGGCAGGCACTCCAGCCGTGAGGCCCACTCCGTCACCCGGCGCGCCACGTCCTGCGCGGTGATGCCCAGCAACGCCAGCACCTCGCCACGCGAGCCGTGGTCGTGGAACTGTTGCGGCAGAGCGATGTCGCGCAACGGCACGTCGATTTCGGCGTCACGCAACGCGGCCGCGAACGACGAACCGAAGCCACCGTGCCGGCCACCGTCCTCAACGGTCACCACGAGCTTGTGCGACGCGGCCATCTCCACGAGGTCCGCCGACATCGGGTAGATCCACCGCGGGTCGACGACCGTCACGCCGATGCCCTGGTCCTCAAGCCGTTGAGCAGCCTCAAGCCCGAGCTCACCCAACGCGCCGACAGTCACCAACAGCACGTCAGAACCCGACCGCCGAAGCACGTCAACGGAACCCACGCGCTCCAACGCGGGCAGGTCCGGACCGACCGAGGCCTTGGGGTAGCGGATCACCGTAGGCGCGTCCGAGATCGCCACGGCCTCGCGCAGCTCCTCGGCCAACGTGCCGGCGTCGCGCGGTGCGGCCACGTGGATGCCGGGGACGACACCGCAGATGGACATGTCCCACATGCCGTGGTGCGACGCACCGTCCGGGCCGGTGACGCCCGAGCGGTCCAGCACGACCGTGACGCCCTGCTTGTGCAGCGCGACGTCCATCAGCAGCTGGTCGAACGCCCGGTTCAGGAACGTCGCGTAGACGGCGACGACCGGGTGCAGACCACCGATGGCGAGACCGGCGGCGGAGGTGAACGCGTGCTGCTCGGCGATGCCCACGTCGTAGAAGCGCTCCGGGAACGCCTTCGCGAACGCGTCCAGACCGGTGGGTCCCTGCATCGCGGCGGTGATCGCCACGAGGTCGGAGCGCTCGCGGCCGATCTCCACCAGCGAGTCGGAGAACACGTGGGTCCAGGTCCGGCCGGCGGGCTTCACGTCCTCGCCGGTGATCGGGTCGATGACGCCGGTGGCGTGCATCTGGTCGGCCTCGTGGTTCTCGGCCGGCGCGAAACCCATGCCCTTGCGGGTCACCGCGTGCACGATCACCGGGCCGCCGAACGACTTCGCACGCTGCAGTGCGGACTCCAGCGTCGCCTGGTCGTGGCCGTCGACCGGGCCGATGTACTTCAGGCCGAGGTCCTCGAACATCGCCTGCGGTGCCAGCGCGTCCTTGATGCCGCGCTTGGCGGCGTGCAGCGCGGCGTACAGCGGCTTGCCGAAGAACGGCGTGTGCTGCAGCGCGCTCTTGCCCTTCTCCAGCACGCGCTCGTAGCCGGGACGCAGCCGCAACGTCGACAGGTGGTCGGCCAGACCGCCGATGGTCGGCGAGTACGAGCGACCGTTGTCGTTGACGACGATCACGACCGGACGCGTCTTGTCCGCCGCGATGTTGTTCAACGCCTCCCAGCACATACCGCCGGTCAGCGCGCCGTCACCGACGACCGCGACCACGTGGCCGTGCGCGCCGGTGATCTGCTTCGCCTTCGCCAGGCCGTCGGCGTAGGACAGCGCCGTCGAGGCGTGCGAGCTCTCCTGCACGTCGTGCTCGGACTCCGACCGCGAGGGGTAGCCGGACAGGCCGCCCTGCTGACGCAGCCGGTCGAACCCGCCGCGGCGACCCGTGACGATCTTGTGCACGTACGACTGGTGCCCGGTGTCGAACACGATCGGGTCCTGCGGCGAGTCGAAGACGCGGTGCAGCGCCACGGTCAGCTCGACGACACCGAGGTTCGGGCCGAGGTGCCCGCCCGTCTTGGACACCTTGTCGACCAGAAAACGCCGGATCTCCTCGCACAGCTGCTTCAGCTGCGCCTCGTCCATCCGTTTCAGATCAGCCGGTCCATGCACGGACTCCAGCAGGGTCACCACGCCCACCTCACTCCTGAAGACTTCGGCTCAGTCTACGGAGACTCGACTGAGACGCTTTGTCACCTCGTCTCAGGTACGAGCAGCGCGATGCACTCCATGTGGTGCGTCATCGGGAACGCGTCGAACGCTCGCAGATCTTCGAGCCGATACCCCTGAACTGTGAATTCAGCCAAGTCGCGGGCCAGCGCGGCGGGGTCGCACGCCACATAGACGACCCGTTCCGGCCGGCGTCGTGCGACTTCAGCCACAACGACCTTGCCGGCCCCCTTGCGCGGCGGGTCGAGCACCACGACGTGAGGGTCCTCGACGGGCAGTTTGCGCGTCACGGCTCGTTCCACCTTGTCCACCACCCACTCGACCTGGGACATGCGGCGAAGGTTGCGGCGACCGTCCTCCACGGCACCCGCGAAGGACTCGACGACCAGCACCGATCCGGTCTCGCCGACCTGCCGCGCCAGCACCGAGGCGAACAGTCCCGCGCCGCCGTAGAGATCCCACGCGCGCTGGCCCGGTTCGGCGGCGATCCACTCCCCCACGACGGACGCGAACGTGTCCGCGGCGGCGGGGTGGACCTGCCAGAAGCCGTCGGCAGAAATTCGCCACTTTCGTTGGGCGGCGGTCTCGACGGCCGTACCCGATCCGGCGCGTCGGACGGTGTGTCGGCCGCTCACCTCACCCAGATGCAGGTTGCCGTCACCGTCCTGGGTGATCGTCAGCTCCTGGGCTCGCCACTTTCGGTCAGCGACCGACTCGACCATGCCCGGCCGGGAGATCACACAGTGGTCGATCGGGATCACATCGTGGGAGCGAGTGCCGCGGAATCCGGGCCTCCCGTCCCTGTCGACGGCCATCCGGATCCGGGTCCGCCACTCCAGCGGACCACCCGGCAGCGCCTCCACGACGACGTCCCGTTCGATCTTGCCCAGCCTGCTGAGCTGTTCACGGACGACCTGCGTCTTCAGCTCCCGTTGCGCGTCCCACGACACGTGCTGGAAGTCGCAGCCACCGCACATCCCCGGTCCGCTGAACGGGCACGGCGGCTCCACCCGGTCCGGTGACGGCGTCAGGATCTCCACGGCGTCCGCGCGGCAGAACGACCCACCATTGTCCTCGTAAACCGAGACGACAACACGTTCACCGGGCAGTGCGTGCCGCACGAACAGAACGCGTCCCTCGTGCCGTGCAACGAAGTGGCCGCCGTGTGCGACGGGACCGACCTCTACTTCGAACTTCTGTCCAACCCAGTTTGCTTTGGCCAAGCTCATCGGTCGTCAAGTCCCCTTCGGACAGCTCCAGGCGCGATGACGTCCTTGTCTCGCACCTTGGTGGAGGACGCCAGCTGCCACGGCACGCTGGTCACCATCACACCCGGTTGGAACAGCAGCCTTCCCTTGAGCCGCAACGCACTCTGGTTGTGCAGCAGCTGCTCCCACCAGTGCCCGACGACGTACTCGGGGATGAACACGGTGACGACGTCGCGCGGGTTGTCGGACTTCACCCGCTTCACGTAGTCGAGGACCGGCCTGGTGATCTCGCGGTACGGCGACTCGATCACCTTCAGCGGGATCTTGAAGTTCTCCTTCTCCCACTGCGCGACGAGCCGGCGGGTGTCGCCGTCGTCGACGTTGACCGTGACGGCCTCCAGCACGTCCGGCCGTGTGGCCTTGGCGTAGGACAACGCCCGCAGCGTCGGCATGTGCAGTTTGGACACCAGCACCATCGCGTGGTTGCGCGCCGGCATCGTGCGCACGCGCTCCTGCTGGCGCAGCTCCTCGGCAACGGTGTCGTAGTGCTTGCGGATCGCGGTCATCAACGCGTAGATGGCGGCCATCGCGGCGATGGCGATCCACGCGCCCTTGGTGAACTTCGTGATGAGCACGACGATCAGCACGGTCGCGGTCATCGCCAGACCGAACGTGTTGATCGCCTGCGAGCGCCGCATCCGCTTGCGTGCCTGTGCGTCCTTCTCGGTCTTCAGCAACCGCCGCCAGTGCTTGATCATGCCGAGCTGGCTCATCGTGAACGACACGAACACGCCCACGATGTAGAGCTGGATCAGCTTCGTGACCTCGGCGTCGAACGCGATCACCAGGACGACCGCGAACCCGGCCAGGAAGAGGATGCCGTTGGAGAACGCCAGCCGGTCGCCGCGGGTGTGCAACTGACGCGGCAGATAACGGTCCTGGGCGAGGATCGAGCCGAGCACCGGAAAGCCGTTGAACGCGGTGTTCGCCGCGAGCACCAGGATCAGCGCCGTGACACCGGTGATGAAGAAGAAGCCGGGCGGGAAGCTGTCGAACACCGCGTGCGCGACCTGCGCGACCATCGTCTTCTGCTCGTAGCCCGCCGGCGCGTTGGTGATCTGGTGCGCGGGGGACTCCGCCATCCTGACGTCGGTCAGCTGTGCGAGGACGATGAGCCCCATCAGCATGATCACGGCGATGCCGCCCATCAGCAACAGCGTCGTGGCGGCGTTGCGGGACTTGGGCTTGCGGAACGCGGGCACGCCGTTGCTGATCGCCTCGACGCCGGTGAGCGCGGCGCAACCGGACGAGAAAGCCCGCAGCACCAGGAACACGAAGGCGAGGCCCATCAGGTGGTCACCCTCGGCGTGGATCTCCAGGCCGGAACTCTCCGCGCGCATGTCGTCACCGAGCACGAACCCGCGGAAGAGGCCCCACGCGATCAGGCCGAAGATTCCGATCATGAACGCGTAGGTCGGGATGGCGAACGCGGCCCCTGACTCGCGGATGCCCCGCAGGTTGATCGCCGTGAGCACGACGATCGCGGCCACCGCGAACTCCGCCTTGTGGGTCGCGACGAACGGGATCGCCGAGCCGATGTTCGCCGCCGCCGCCGAGATCGACACCGCGACCGTGAGGATGTAGTCCACGAGCAGGGCGCTCGCCACGGTCAGCCCTGCTCTTTGGCCGAGGTTGACCGTCGCGACCTCGTAGTCACCGCCGCCCGACGGGTAGGCGTGCACGTTCTGCCGGTAGCTGGCGACCACGGTGAGCATGACCACGACGACCGCGACACCCACCCACGGCGCCAGCGCGTAGGCGCTCAGGCCCGCCACCGACAGCATCAGGAAGATCTCCTCGGGCGCGTAGGCGACCGAGGACATGGCGTCCGAGGCGAAGACGGGGAGGGCGATCCGTTTGGGGAGGAGGGTGTGCGAGAGACGGTCGCTGCGGAACGGCCTGCCGACCAGGAGGCGTTTGGCAGCGGTGGCGAGCTTGGACACGGCCAGAGCGTAAGGGGTCCGCTCACCGGGACGGGCTAATGCTCGGTAGGTTCTGCTCAGAGTTCGCCTGAGGAGGCATGTCGTGCACGTGGTGATCATGGGATGTGGCCGGGTGGGAGCCTCCCTGGCCAGGGCCCTCGAGCGACTCGACCACCAGGTCGCCGTGATCGACAAGGACCCGCAGTCGTTCCGCAGGCTCGGCAGCGACTTCCACGGCCAGCAGGTCGTCGGCAACGGGTTCGACCGCAACGTCCTGATCGAGGCCGGCGTGGAGCGCGCGGGCGCGTTCGCGGCGGTCTCCAGCGGCGACAACTCGAACATCATCTCGGCGCGGGTCGCGCGCGAGACGTTCGGTGTCGAACACGTCGTCGCCCGCATCTACGACCACAAGCGCGCGGCCGTGTACGAGCGGTTGGGCATCCCGACCGTGGCGACCGTGCCGTGGTCGACCGACCGGTTCCTGCGGATGCTGCTGCCCGAGGGCGCGGCGACCGCGTGGCGCGACCCGTCCGGCACCGTGGCGGTGCTGCCGATCGAGGTCGACGAGACCTGGGTCGGCCGTCCGGTGTTCGAGCTGGAAGGCGCGATCGGCGCGCGGGTGGCGTTCCTGATGCGCTTCGGCACGGGCGTGCTGCCGGACGCGAAGACCGTCGTGCAGGCCGACGACACCATCTACGTGGCGGCGCTGTCCGGCACGATCACCGACGTCGCGGCGGCGGCGCAGCAGGCACCGGAGGAGAGCTGATGCGGGTCGCGATCGCTGGTGCGGGCGCGGTGGGGCGGTCCATCGCGCAGGAGCTCGTGCAGGACGGGCACCAGGTCATGCTGATCGAGCGGGACCGGGCCCACTTCGACCCGAACTCGGTCGAGCAGGCCGAGTGGGTGCAGGCCGACGCGTGCGAGCTGTCCTCTTTGGAGGACGCGGGCATGCAGCTGTGCGACGTGGTGATCGCCGCGACCGGTGACGACAAGGTCAACCTCGTGGTGTCGTTGCTCGCGAAGACCGAGTTCGCGGTCCGTCGTGTCGTCGCGCGCGTGAACGACCCGACGAACGAATGGCTCTTCACCGAGTCGTGGGGTGTCGACGTCGCCGTGTCCACGCCACGGCTGCTGGCCGCGATGGTCGAGGAGTCCGTGACGATCGGTGACGTCGTGCGGCTGCTGACGTTGCGCCAGGGGCAGGCGAACCTCGTGGAGATCACGCTCGACGAGTCGACGCCGTTCGCCGGCCGTGCCGTGTCGGAGCTGACGCTGCCCCGGGACTGCGCGCTCGTGACGATCCTGCGCGGTGGGCGGGTCATCGTGCCGCAGCCGGACGACACGCTCGAAGGCGGCGATGAGCTGTTGTTCGTCACCACCGCCGCCGTCGAGCAGGACATCAAGAAGGCGTTGGGTTATTAGTGCCGTGGCCGTCGGCCTTCGCCTCGTATTGCGACGATCAGACGGTGCCCTGCTGAGCGCCGGAAGACGCGGCGTTGGTCGGCGGTACTAAACCCACCAGTACTGGTTGCCGCCTCCGTGGCAGTCCCAGAGCTGCACGGACGCACCCTGCCACCAGTTCGCGCCGGCGATCTCGACGCACCGGTAGCCCGGCATCATCACCCGGATCCGGCCGACCTCGTACGAGTGGGAGGCCGGGCGGTAGAAGGTCTGGTGGCCGGGCCGGCTCGCGTCGCAGTCGTACAGCTGCAGGTGAGCACCGTTGTCACCGTTGCCCCAGGCGGCGGTGAGGCATCTGCCGCTGTCGGCGTTGCGCAGCCGCAGCTGGTCCCAGTACCAGCGCTGGGTCGGTGCGTTCACGCAGTCGACCATGATGATGCCGGCGCCGTTCTGCCCGGTGGCGGCGGTCATGCACCGGCCGTTGAACTTGGACTGGACGTAGGACCCCGTCTGCGCGCCCGCCGTGGCGGAGGTGCTGACCAGCAGACCGCCGGAGACGAGCGCGAGCGAGGCCAGGAGCGCGATCTTGCGCACGAAAGGTTTCATGCGGTCCAGACGCTCGCCGCTCGCCGCCTGATACATGCGCGTGCTGAACTCGGGTATCTGCACAACGGAAGCGAGCACTTACCAGCTGTGAGCGATCAGTTGCCCCTGGTCGGGCGCGAGAACGAGCTGCGGGCGGCGCTGCGGGCGCTGGCCGTGGACGGCGCGGTGCTGCTGTCCGGGCCTCCCGGAGTCGGCAAGACGCGCCTGGCCGCGGAGGCGCTCGCCGCGGTGCCGCACCCCGTCGTGCGGTGCTACGCCACGATCGCCACGTCGCAGATTCCGCTCGGCGCGATCGCGTCGCACGTGCCCACAGATCTGCCCGCCGGAGCTCCGGGTCCCGGCCTGCTGCCCGCTGCGTCGGTGCGTGCCGCCGCCGAGCACCTCGCACGCGGTGGGCGGCGGGTGTTGTTCATCGATGACGCTCATCTGCTCGACGACACGTCGTTGTTGGTGTTGCAGCACGTGGTGCGCCACAAGCTGACGCGGGTCATCTGCACAGCGCGGCTCGGGTGGGGCATGGACGGGTTGACCGTCGTCGGCGTCGACGCCCTCGACCAGGACCGCGCGGACGCGTTGCTCACGTCCGCGCTCGGCGGGCCCGCTGACGCCTCGACGCGGCACCTGGTGTGGGCGAACAGCCAGGGCAACCCGTTGTACCTCAAGGAACTCGTGGCGGCGGGCCGGCACTCGGGCGCGCTCAGCGAGACGCAGGGTGGCTGGAACTGGAGCGGGCCGCTGGAGCTGTCCGGACGGCTCGCCGAGCTCGTCGACCTGACCCTCGGACGCCTGGCCGAACCGCAGCGGCGTGCGCTGGAGCTGCTCGCGTACGGCGAGCCGCTGGAGCCCGAGCTGATGCCGGTCCCGCAGGACCTCGTGGACATGGGGTTCGTGCGCATCGGCGACGACGGACGCGCGCGCGTCGCGCACCCCCTCTACAGCGCGCGCCTGCGGGCGACGTGCCCGACGTTGAGAGCCAGAGCGCACCGAAGAGCGCTGGCCGACCGGCTTGAGGCAAAGGGCGCGGACCGGCCCGGCGACGCGGTGCGGGTCGCGACGTGGCGACTGGACAGCGGCACGGCGGAATCGCCTGACGTGCTCGCACGGGCCGCTGAACAGGCACTTTCCGCGCAGGACTGGGAGCTCGCCGAACGACTCTCGCGCGCTGCCGTGGCGCGTGGGGCGACATCGCGCGTAGGGCTCGTGCTCGGCCTCGTGCTGATGTACCAGCGTCAGTGCGTACAGGCCGAAGAGGTGCTCGCAGAGACGATGGCGGCGGGCGGCGACATGCTCACCGTCATCCAGGTCGGCTGTACGCGCGCGTTCAACCTGTTCTTCGGCCTCGGCGACGAGGACGCGGCCGTCGCGGTGCTGGACGAGGTCACCGCGCAGGAGCTGCCGCCGGAGCTGGAGCACTCGGTGCTGTTCTTCGCGCTGACGTTCGCGCTGGAGTCGGCGCCGCTGCGGATCGCGCGGTTGGGTGGCGAGCTGCTGATCGCCGAGGACGGCTGGGCGGCGACCGCCGGCCGGCAGGTGCTGGCGTTCGCGGACCAGTTCGCCGGCCGCTACACCGAGGCGCTCGCGCGGATCGACGCCAACCACGAGGCGGTCGTGGCGACGGCCGGCCGGTTCCCGTCGCTGATGAACGCCGCGAACGGGGTGCGCAACGAGAGCATCCTGCGCTGCGGTGACCTGGCCGGGGCCGAGACGCGGGCCGTGCGGGCGCTGGCCGAGGTGATCGAGGAGGACCGCTGGTCGGTCACCCAGGTGCCGCCGCGGGTGCTGCTGAGCCAGAGCGCGCGGTTCCGCGGCCAGGCTGCGGCGGCCGTGCGGATCACCGCGGAGGGCATCCCGGAGTCCGGTGCCGGGGCCGACTCCCAGGCGATGATGTGGGACGTGCTGCTGCTCGCCGAGTTCGCGGCCGGGGCGGCGTTGCTGGGGCAGTCCGACCGTGCGGAACGGGCGTTGGCGCGCGCCGAGAACGGGTTGCGTCCGGCGTGGCGGATCGCACGGTTCGCGGTCGGGGCCGCGCGCTCGTGGGTGCTCGCGGGCGCGGGGCGCGTCAACGAGGCGATGCAGGCCGCACTGGACAACGCCGCCGTCGCGCGGGCACACGGCGCGCATTCCGAGGAGATCGTGTCGCTGCACGACGCGGCACGGTTCGGTGCGGACACCTCACCACGGCTTCTGGAGCTAGCGAAGACACGTAAGGATCCGCTGACGTCCGCGTACGCCTCGCACGCGCAGGCGCGCGCGTTGCGTGACCCGGCGGGGCTGGAGGAGGTGGCGGCGGCGTTCACGGCGTGCGGTGTCACCTTGTACGCGGCCGAGGCGCTTGCGGAGGCCAGCCGGCTGTCCCGGTTGCACGACCGGCCGCGCGACGCGGAACGGTTGGAACGGCAGGCTTCGGCGCTCGCGGAGTCGTTCGACGGCGCCACCACGCCCGGTCTGGTGGTGACGAGCACGCTCGCCGCGTTGACGCCGCGTCAGCTGGAAATCGCGCGTCTGGCTGTGTCGGGGCTGACGAACGTGGAGATCGCCGAACGGCTCGCCATCGCCAAGCGCACTGTGGACAACCACCTGCACACGACCTACGCCGCGGTCGGTGTGACCGGACGGGGTGGCTTGCGCGCGTTGTTCGGCCAGAGCTGAGCGACACTTTCGTGCCCATCCCGTTCGGACTCGTGCAAAACAACATGCGTTTCAAACGGAACCTTCGGCACACTGCGAGTTGTGTGGCCGTTCGTGGGCAGGGTGCGGGAGCTTCAGGACGTGATGTCCGCGCTCACCGAACCGAACGGGAACGGCGCCGCGCTCGTCGGACCCGCGGGGGTGGGCAAGACCCGGCTCGCTGACGAGGTCGTCGACCGGCTGGAGGTGTCCGGCTGCACCGTCCGACGTTGCTACGCGACCGTGGCGACGTCATCCATCCCGTTCGGGGCTCTCGCCGCGATGCTGCCCGCCGACATGCGCACGGCGAATCCGCTCGGTCGCGCCGTTGAGCATCTTCTGGTCGAACCGCAGCCTTTGGCGATCGTGGTGGATGACGCGCATCTGCTCGATGACACTTCCATCGGCCTGTTGCACCACGTGATCCGTCACGGGCATGCACGCGTGTTGGTGACATCGCGGCCTGGTGAACGGGCGGAGCTGTGGCAGGAGGGGTTGCTGCAGCGGTACCCGCTCGGCGACCTGTCCCGTGCCGAGTCCGACGAACTGCTGGAACGCGCGCTCGACGGCCCGGTGGACACCCGGTCGGCGGCGTTGCTGTGGTCGCGCAGCGCGGGAAACCCGTTGTACCTCAGGGAACTCGTGGTGTCCGGGCGCGCGGTCGGCTCGTTGCGCGCGGTCGAGGGCATCTGGTCGTGGCACGGCGCGATCGAGCTGGGCGGACGGCTCGGCGAGCTCGTGCAGGAGAACCTCGGGCGACTGGAACCGGCGCACCGGCTGGCGTTGGAGCTGCTCGCCTGCTCCGAGCCGGTGGAGCTGGACCTGCTGGCGTCGCTGGTGCAGGAGGAGGCGCTCGACGACCTGGAGACCCGTGCCCTGATCCGGGTCGAGACGTCCGGGCGGCGAACCGTCGTGCGACTGGGGCATCCGTTGTACGGCAGTTTGTTGAGGGCCACATGTCCTCCGGTGCGCGCGCAGTCGCACCAACGCGCGTTGGCCGCCGGTCTGGAGGCCACAGGCGCACGCCGCCGGGAAGATCTGATGCGCATCGCGACGTGGCGGCTCGACGGCGGCTCGCCGATTTCACTCGATCTGCTGGCGGCAGCGGCCGAACAGGCGTGGGCCGCGCGGGACGTGACGCTCGCCGAACGGCTGTGCCGTGCCGCGGTCGACGCGGGCGGGCTGAACCGGGTGGGGCACGTGTTCGGCCAGGTGCTGATGCACGGCCGCGCACCCGACCAGGCCGAGGCCACGCTGGCCGACGTCATGGCAGGCCCGCTGTCGGCGGAGGACCTGAGCCGCCTCGGCGCCACCAGGTCCATGAACCTCTACTTCGCGCTGGGCGACGCCGAGGCGGCCACCGCAGTGCTCGACCGCGTCGACGTGCCGGACCTCCCGGACGAGCTGCGGGACTGGCTGAAGGTCACCCGAACGTTGCAGGAGGCCCACCACCACAACGTCGCCACCGTTCTGGAGAGCACCTATCAGCCCGTAGCACCACACCTGTCCGTCCCCATGCGACTGATCAGGGCGCTGTGCCTCGTGCACGCCGGCCGGTACCGCGAAACTGACGAGGAGATCGACCGCTACGAGACCGAACTGCTGGCGCTGGGCGGCGACTCACCGCCGGACTACGGCGCATCGCGCGTACGTTGCTTCGCTCTGGCGTACGGCGGTCACCTGGCCGAAGCGGAAAGTCTCGCGTTGTCGACGCTCGACGCGTCGTACGACGAGTTGGCCTTCATCGGCCCGACATCGGTCTACAGCGCGCTGTCGTTCTGTGCGCGCATGCGCGGCCGCGGCTCCCACGCCCTGCGCCTGGCCAGGGAAGGCAGCGCGAAGACCGAGGAAAAGCCACTGGTCTTCGACACGATCGCGCTCGCGAGTCTCGCCTCCGCCGCGGCGCTCTGCGGCGACACCTACCTGGCCCAGGAAGCCCTGGCGCGTGCGGAGAAAGCCCGCCGCCCGGCCTGGCGCCTGACCGGCCTGGCGGTGTCGCTGGCACGCCCCTGGGTGCTCGCCGGCGCGGGCGACGTCCGCGCCGCCGCCGACACCGCGATGGCAGCCGCCGACGAATGCGCCGAACTGGGCGCGCACTCCAGCGAAGCCATGGCGCTGCACGACGCCGCCCGCTTCGGCGTCGACACGTCCCTGCGCCTGGCGGCCCTCACGTCCACGATGGACGACCCGATGACCTCCGCCTACGCGGCACACGCGACCGCCCTCGCGCACGCGGCACCGACCGTCCTGGAGGCCGTGGCAACGGACTTCCTGCGCCTGGGCGCCACCCTGTACGCCGCCGAAGCCCTCGCCTCCGCCGCCCGCCTGCACCGGGTGCACGACAACCCCCGCGCTGCCTCCCAGGCCTCGGCCCGCCAGGCGTTGCTGATGCGCGACTTCGACAACGTCCACACTCCTGCCCTGCGCGTCGACGGCCTGACCCACCTGACCCGCCGCCAGGTGGAGGTGGCGCGGCTGGCCACGTCCGGTCTCACCAACCAGCAGATCGCGGAGAAGCTGCACACCTCGAAGCGGACGGTCGACAACCACCTGCACGCGATATACGGCGTGCTCGGGGTGACGGGCCGCGACGAGCTGCGCACCGTGCTGGGCCCGTCCTGATATCCAGTACATCGGATACTGCCGACGGACCGGCCCCGATATCCGATGTACTGGATACCGCCACCCGATATCCGATATATCGCACATCGCCGCACCCCTGACCAGCCGGTATCCGATATATCGCACCACTGCCGCATGGCCCATGCTCACCTGGGCCGTAGCCGGTATCCCATATATCGCATATCGCCGCCGCACGGCCGGGCCCACGTCACCGATATCCGATATACCGCACATCGCCCCGCATCACCGCGCTCACCTGCGCAAACCGATATCAGATATACCGGATATCGCATGCTGGTCGACCGGCAAGGGCGGCGAAGCCGCCGTCAGTCGGCCAGCGCGCCAAGCGGGATCAGCCAGCAAGCCTGGGCGCCATCACCGTCGACCGGGCGGACGTGCGGCGGCCACCCGTGCCAGGCCAACTTCGTCCACAAAAGCCGTCCCTGCCCAAGGTCTCGGCTAATCCGCCACCGCAGATCGCGCCGACACCGAACATCCGCCCGACGGATCTCCACCGCTCCCCCGGAACACGAAGCGGCCGGCACCTCAGGCGAGGTACCGGCCGCGGGAGAACAGCAGTGCCGATCAGTCTCTGGACTTGTCCCGCGCCTCGGAGTCGACGACGCGCTTGAGCTCGTCCATGTCCGGCGTCAGGAGGTCGTCGGCCGTGCGGGCCAGCACATCGGCCTCGGTGTCGGCGGCCGCGCGGGCTTCCTCGGCGGCCTTCAGGCGCTTGTCCGCCCGGCGGACCGCCCAGACCGTGGCGAGCAGCGCGATGGCCATCAACGGGTAACCCATCGCGAGCCGGGCCACCGCGAGCCAGCCGACCTGGTCCTCGTCGTAGAGCCAGCGCTGCACCACGAACCGGGCGAAGAAGACCAGCGCCCAGACGAAGGTGGCGATGTCGTAGTCGCGGACCGAGGCCTTGTCGGAGCGCCAGGAGCGGTCGCGGCCGTTGAGGAACGTCCAGATCACGCCGGCGAGCGGCCAGCGCACGACGATCGACAGCAGGAACGCGCTGCCGTACACGACGCTCTGCCAGATGCCGAAGAGGAAGAATCCCTTGGCCTCGCCCGTCTTGTAGGCGATGAACGCGGCGATGCCGACGCCGAAGACGGCGGAGATCGCGGGCTGGACCGTGCCCTTGCGGACGGCCAGGATCACGCCGATCACGACCGCGGCGGCCAGGGCGCTGATGATCGCGGCCATGAGGTTCTTGGCGGCGAAGTTGACGATCACGAAGACGACGACGGGCAGCGACGAGTAGAGCATCCCGCTCACGCCGCCCATCTGCTCGAGGACGGTGGGCTGCTTTTCGTCGGTCTTGGCTGAAGTCATGAAGCGTTCTGCAACTCGTAATAGGGGTTGTAGAGCACCTTGCGCCCGTCGCGCACGGCGATGCGGCCACGGGCCTTGATCGTCCGACCAGGCTCGATTCCCGCGATGCGACGGCGGCCGAGCCAGACGAGGGTGACGCCCTCGGTGCCGTCGTAGAGCTCGGCTTCCAGCGTGGCGGCCGCGTCCCTGGGACAGAGCTCCACGCTGCGGAGCCTGCCGAGGACGGTGACCTCCTCACCGGACTTGCAGTCGCAGGCCTTCACCGCGCCGACGGCCTCCGCTTTTCGCGAGAGGTCGTCCGCGTCGAGCTCGGCGACGTCGCTGGTCAAGCGACGCACCAAGCGGCGCCAATAGCCGCTCATCCCCGACTCCTGCATTGCTCTGGTGGCCCCGTGGTGTGGACCGTCTGTGAGTGAGGGTACGCACGAGGGCCGACAATCTCGGGCGTGCCTGTCGAGACCGTCGTCCTGCTGCCCGGAACCGCCTCGGACGAGGTATTTGTCCGTTCTGTCTTCACCGACCCGTTGTCGCAGGTCGGCGCCGTTCTGAGCGCTCCGCGCGTCCGCACACTCAGTGAACGGTTGACGGCGCTCGAAAATGCCGCAGCAGGCCACCCGATCGTGGTGGGCGGCGTCTCACTTGGCGCGCACGTCGCCGCGCGGTGGGCGGTGGACAACCCGCACAAGTGCGCCGGGCTGATCCTCGCTCTGCCCGCGTGGACCGGAACGCCGGACCACGCCCCCGCGGCCCAGACCGCGAAGATCAGCGCGGAGATCATCGAAAAGCAAGGCCTCGAGGCAGCACTCGTAAACACCACCGGCTGGCTGCACGACGAGCTGCACCGGGCGTGGCGCGGCTACGGCGACCAACTGGTGCCGCACTTGGCAGAAGCCGCGACCTCGACCGCGCCCACGCTCGAAGAGCTGAAAACCCTCGACGTGCCAACGGGAATCGTCGGGTGCACCGACGACCCGGTGCACCCGGTCGAGATCGCGGAGCAGTGGGCGAACGCCATCCCGCGCGCCGTGCTCACGACCACGACGCTGGACGCCTACCCGCACGCACTGGGGCGCGCGGTGCAGGCGTGGCAACGAGCGAAGGGCTAACCCTGCTGCTGGATGTGCCGGGCGATCGCCTCCGGCAGCTCGACCGGCAGCGGCGTGCGGGGCGGCATCGGCTGCTCACCGCGCACGACGACGGTGCCGCGCAGCATCTGCCGCAACGCCTCGGAGTTCTGCGCGAAGTGCTCCTCCGGCCCGGCCGCGACGCCGCGCAGCATCCAGCGCGGACCGTCGATGCCGACGAAGAGGATCTGCACGCCCTGGTTGCGGGCCGTGATCTCCTCGCCCCACTCGCCGTTCTCGCGGTTGATGCGGGCGCCGTCCTCCTTGAGGCTCTGGATCAGCTCGGCACCGACCTCCTTCCAGAGGCCACCCGACTTCGGCGCGGCGAACGCGCTGATCGTCAGCTGACCAACGGACGTGAGGACGTGCACCGCGCGCACAGAACCGGACTGCTGGTCCATCTCGACCTGCAGCTGGGCCTCGTCCGGCATCGGCAGCTGCACCGATCCCAGGTCGAGCCGCTGCACATCGTCGTGGGGCGCCACCGTCGAGTCCCACGGGCCCTCGACGTCGTCGAAGACCTCGTCCTGCTCCGGACCGGTGTCGACGGCCCCCGCGGAGTGACGACCGCGCTTGCGGCGCCTTCCGAACATGCCCTACCCCTCCGTCTGGATACTGGCGAACACCCCGTGCCCGCCGGTCGAGCCATAGCCTCCCGCACCGCGTTCCGTCTCCGGCAACTCGGTGACCTCGCGGAACACCGCGTGCTCGACGCGTTGCACGACGAGCTGGGCGATCCGGTCGCCGCGCGACAGCGCGATCGGCTCACGGAGATCATGGTTCACGAGGCAAACGCGGATCTCACCGCGGTAGCCCGAGTCGATCGTGCCGGGCGTGTTGACCACGCTCAGCCCGACCCGCGCGGCCAGTCCGGAACGGGGGTGCACGAACCCTGCGTACCCGGTCGGCAGCGCGATCGCGACACCGGTGCCGACCACGGCGCGCTCGCCTGGTGGAATGACCACGTCCGACGTGGTGACCAGATCGGCGCCCGCGTCGCCGGGACGGGCGTAGGCGGGCACGGGAACCCCCGGATCGAGCCGGGTCAGCAACACCTCGACGCTGGACACGGCGGGCGAGATTACCCTGACGACGTGAGTGAGACTGCCGTGACCGCCACAACGACCTTCCGCGAGCGCCTGTACGTGACGTGGTGGATCTGGCCGCTGCCGCTGCTGGCGGCCGCGCTGCTGGCCGCCGAGGTGCACATGGGCTTCCCCGGAGTCCGGTCCTGGCTGCCGTACGTGATCCTGCTGCCGCTGACGGTCGTGCTGATCGTGCGGATGGGGTCGACGAAGGTCGAGGTGTCCGGCGGCGAGCTGCGCGCCGGCGACGCCCACATCCCGCTGGACCTGCTCGGTGACGCCGAGATCATCGCGCCGGAAGACCGGCGCAAGGCGATGGGCCCGCACCTCGACCCGGCGGCCTACGTCGTGCACCGCGGCTGGGTCAAGCCGCTCGTGCGGGTGCGCGTGAACGACCCGGACGACCCGACGCCGTACTGGATGATCAGCACGCGCCGCCCGGACGAGCTCGTCGCCGCGATCAAGTCCTGAAAGACACAACTGGGCGCCACCCGTGCGGGTGAGCGCCCAGTCTTGCTCGGCGGAGTCAGGCCCTAGAAATCATGCACAGTCGCGGCAGATGTACACGCCGTTGTTGTCCTCGGCGAGCCTGCTGCGGTGGTGCACCAGGAAGCACTTCGAGCACGTGAACTCGTCGGCCTGCTTGGGCAGGACCTTGAACGTGAGCTCCTCGCCGGACAGATCGGCGCCGGGCAGCTCGAAGTTCTCCGCGCTCGCGTCCTCGTCGACGTCCACGACGCCGGACTGCGTCTCGTTCCGCCGGGCCTTCAACTCCTCGAGGGAGTCCTCAGCGAGTTCGTCCGCCTCGCTGCGACGCGGCGCGTCGTAGTCGGTCGCCATCTTTTTCACCCCTGCGGTCTACGGAGACTGTTCGTGTCGCTGGTTAACGCTCCAGCGCCCTCTTTTGTGCCCCACGTCAAGGTGACGTAGGTCTCTCACACACGGTGGTTAGCCAACCCCCTTGGCGTGCCCGCCAGGCTTGATCCACATGTGTGCGGAGCGCGCAGAGGGTAGCTCACTGCCCGAATGACTCGACATCGGGTTACCCCTTACCGACCGGACGGGTGACACAACCTTTCTACGCTGGACCTATACCCTGTGCGGGAGCACGTTCGCCCCGGCGTGCAACCTGGCGCGGGGCCGGTACCGTCCTGACTGTGAGCAATCAGGCCGGTGCGGTGGGTCACGCCGGTCGAGGCGCGCGTCAGCCGGGCAGGGCCTAGGCTGATCAGCAGGGGACGTAACACGGGGAGGGGCTTCGGACGTGGGACCCGCATCGGGAAGCTTGACGCCCTACAAGCGGCGTCGGCCCGTGCCCGCGCTCGTCCTGTTCGCGGTGCTGTTGGTCAGTTCCGTGTTCGTGTGGGTGAAGGTGCTCGGCAACGCGAGCGACGTGGACGCGGCCATCAAGTGCAACGCGCCAGGTCACGTGACGACGTCCGCCAGTCCGGAGGCCACCGGGGCCACGCCGACGGCGCCGCCTCCGCCGCTGGGCACCGTCCTGGAGCACGACGCGCTCGACCGCACCGACCCGGTGCCCGTCGGCGACGTCAACTTCAAGGTCATCAACGCCTCGACCCAGCGCAACCACGCCAAGACCGTGGCGACCCAGCTGACCGAACTGGGCCTGAAGCAGGCGGCCGACCCCGGTAACGACCCGATCTACCCGGCGGGCGACATGACCTGCCGCGGTCAGATCCGCTTCGGCGCGCCCGGCTCGTCGGCCGCTCGCACGCTGTCGTTGCTGGAGCCGTGCCTGGAGCTCGTGCGCGACGACCGGCAGGACGCCACCGTCGACATCGCGGTCGGCAAGAAGTTCGACGAGGTCAAGCCGAACAGCGACGCCCGCAAGGTGATCGACCAGCTCAAGGAGTGGGCCGAGCAGCAGCCGGAGCAGCAGGGCGGCCAGGTCGCGGCAGCTGCGAAGCCGACGCTGAACCAGGACCACCTGGCTGCAGCACGCGACGTGACCTGCGGCTGACCCGCACTCGCTACCCTGCACGCATGGGGGTCGATCTTCTTCCGGACGAGCGCGTCCTCTGGCAGGGCAGACCTGTGCACCGTTCGGTGTTCCTGCGCCAGGACCCGAAGTGGATGTGGTTCAGCCTGAAGTTCGAGGCGGCCTTCTTCGTGTTCCTGGCAGCGGTCTTCGGCCTGCTCCACCTGTGGCTGGGCCCGGTCGCCAGCTGGATCGTCAAGTACGCCGTGGTGATGCCCGTCGTGTCCGCGGCTCTGCACATCACCGAGCCGTTCGTGTGGCGCTTCCTGACGCTGCGCCGGACGACCTACTACGTCACGAACCAACGCGTCGTATCAGTGCCCGGCCGGCGACCACGCGCAACAAAGCTCACCGACATCGACACACTGGCGTTCGCCGAGGAACCGGACGGCTCCGGTTACGTCCGACTCGACCAGCGGTACATGCCGGACGGGTTCGGGAACGGGACCGTCGCCGAGCTGATCCACGTTCCCGACGTGCGCGAGGTCGTCGACCTGCTCGCGACGCTCACCGGGCAGACCGCGACCGCGCGCTGACTCAGACCTTGCCGAAGCCCGACTCGGCCAACGCGCTGTAGAGGGCGTCCGCGATGCCCGGCGTGGCGGCGAACGTCGCGTCCTCCCCCAGCTCCGGCGACGACCCCGGCAACCGCACCACGGCACCGGCCTCGGCAGCGATCAACCCACCGGCGGCCCAGTCCCAGCGACCCAACGCGTGCTCGGCGTAGGCGTCGAGCCGCCCGGCGGCCACCGAGCAGAGGTCCAGCGACGCCGCACCGGCCCGGCGCAGGTCACGCACCCGCGTCGACATGGCGGCCCACGTGTCGGCCTGCCGCTGACGACGTTCCGGCCGGTACGCGAACCCGTAGCCCAGCAGCGACAGCGACAGATCCGTGGTCGCCGAAACGTGCACCGGCACGCCGTCCAGAAAAGCCCCGTACCCGCGCGCAGCGGTCCAAACCCGTCCGGTCGCCGGCTCCACCACGGCGCCCGCGACGGACTCGCCGTCGAGCTGCGCTGCGATCGACACCGAGTACCAGGGGATTCCGTAGAGGTAGTTGACGGTGCCGTCGATCGGGTCGACGACCCACGTCAACCCCTCGACCACCGTCCCGCCTTCCTCCTCGCCGAGCACGGGCTCGCCGGGGCGCAACTCGGACAGACGCGTCCGGACGAGTTGTTCTGAGGCGCGGTCGGCGGCCGTCACGACGTCGGTGGAGGTGCTCTTGGTGTCGAACGACACGACGGCGGACGCACGCATGCGCTGAACAAGAGCGCCCGCTTCCCGTCCGATGGCTGTGGCGATGTCGACGAGTGGCCGGGGATCGAACACGACCAGTTCCCTCCTGCGTCACTAGCACGGGACTATCGGACTTCGTCAGGCTAATGTCTGCGCACCACGGTTACTGAATCGAAGCAAGCAGGATCGAGTAGGAAGGACCACGGGGATGGGCATCACCCGCGGGTTCGGTGTGGACATCGGCGGCTCCGGCGTCAAGGGCGGTCTGGTCGACCTCGAAGCAGGAGCACTGGACGGCGAACGCATGCGGATCCCCACGCCCCAGCCGTCGACCCCCGACGCGGTGGCCGAGGTCGTCGCCGAGATCGTCGAGAAGTTCCAGTGGGACGGACCGGTCGGCGTCACGCTCCCCTGCGTGGTCAAGCACGGTGTGGCGCTGAGCGCCGCGAACGTGGACAAGGGCTGGATCAACTGCGACGCGCAGCAGCTCTTCGCGGAGCGCCTCAAGCGCAAGCCCGAGGACATCGTCGTGATGAACGACGCGGACGCGGCCGGCATCGCGGAGATGTCGTTCGGCGCGGGCGTCGGCAAGGACGGGACCGTGGTGCTGCTGACGTTCGGCACGGGCATCGGCAGCGCGGTGTTCCTCGACGGCAAACTGGTCCCGAACACCGAGTTCGGGCACCTGCAGGTCGACGGGCACGACGCGGAGTCCCGCGCGGCCGCCTCCGTGAAGGAGGAGAAGGGCCTGTCCTGGGAGGAGTGGACGCCTCGGGTCACGCGGTACATCAACGTGCTCGAGGACCTCATCTGGCCCGACCTGGTGATCGCCGGCGGCGGTGTGAGCAAGAAGGCGCACAAGTGGTTGCCATTGCTCAACGTTCGCACCGAAGTAGTTGCCGCCGCACTGAAGAACGACGCGGGCATCGTGGGTGCCGCCTGGGCCGCCGCGCACGGCGTGCGGCCTTAGCAGCCATTCGACACCGAAACGTGTCCGACCAGATCTAGCTGCGAGAACGCAGGTGAGAGCGCCCCGAACGACCTCGGGGCGCAACACCGAGTCACCGACGTCGTTACAATGGAACGCACACCCGCCAAGCAAGATCGGCGGGGAGATCCCCTGAACTCTGGCGACCGAGGTTTCGCGCCCTCTGGTTTGCCTTGAACGACCGTCGCGAAAGGGCGTACGTGGCAGCCGCAGAAACCGCAACCCGACGCTCCAGCTCCGCCGCGAGCGCCGCCAAGACGACCAAGGCGACCGCGGCCGGCGAGGCCGAGGAGAAGCCGAAGCGCAAGACGACCGCTGCGGCAGCGAAGAAGCCCGCCGCCGCCAAGGCCGCCGGCGCCAAGACCCCGCGCAAGCCGGCCGGCAAGGCCGACCCTGCCGCGAAGGGCACCGCCAAGAAGGACGGCGAAGAGCCGGAGGACATGGAAGGCGCTCCCGGCGCCGAGGACCTGGAAGACGTCGAGATCGTCGACGAGCCGGTCGTCGACGAGCCGGAGGAGGCGGAGGACCCCAAGAACGAGGGTGACTTCGTCTGGGACGAGGAGGAGTCCGAGGCCCTGCGCCAGGCGCGCAAGGACGCGGAGCTCACCGCTTCGGCCGACTCCGTTCGCGCCTACCTCAAGCAGATCGGCAAGGTCGCCCTCCTCAACGCCGAGGAGGAGGTCGAGCTCGCCAAGCGCATCGAGGCCGGTCTCTACGCCGCCGAGCGCGTGCGCCGCTCCGAGGAGGAGCAGGAGAAGCTCACCCCGCAGCTGCGCCGCGACCTGCGCTGGATCGTCCGCGACGGCGAGCGCGCCAAGAACCACCTGCTCGAGGCGAACCTCCGCCTCGTCGTCTCGCTGGCCAAGCGCTACACCGGCCGCGGCATGGCGTTCCTGGACCTGATCCAGGAGGGCAACCTGGGTCTGATCCGCGCCGTCGAGAAGTTCGACTACACCAAGGGCTACAAGTTCTCCACGTACGCCACCTGGTGGATCCGGCAGGCGATCACCCGCGCCATGGCCGACCAGGCCCGCACCATCCGCATCCCGGTGCACATGGTCGAGGTCATCAACAAGCTGGGTCGCATCCAGCGCGAGCTGCTGCAGGACCTGGGCCGCGAGCCCACGCCGGAAGAGCTCGCCAAGGAAATGGACATCACGCCCGAGAAGGTGCTGGAGATCCAGCAGTACGCGCGTGAGCCCATCTCGCTGGACCAGACGATCGGCGACGAGGGCGACAGCCAGCTCGGCGACTTCATCGAGGACTCCGAGGCCGTCGTCGCGGTCGACGCCGTCTCGTTCACGTTGCTGCAGGACCAGCTGCAGTCCGTGCTCGCGACGCTGTCCGAGCGCGAGGCGGGCGTCGTCCGGCTGCGCTTCGGCCTCACCGACGGCCAGCCGCGCACGCTGGACGAGATCGGCCAGGTCTACGGCGTCACGCGTGAGCGCATCCGGCAGATCGAGTCCAAGACGATGTCGAAGCTGCGTCACCCGTCGCGCTCGCAGGTCCTGCGCGACTACCTCGACTAGGTCTTACTGAGGCATACGCAGAGATCCCCGCACCGGTTCGGTGCGGGGATCTTCTTTTTCCGGGAGTTTTCTCACGCCGTGACCAGGCGTGATCAGACGCATGCAAAAGATGAGTACCCATGTACTCATGTGCCTCCTATGCATCCGCGACAGCATCAGTGTGTGGCTGTGCCGGAGGGGTGCACAGGGACAGTTCCGGAGATCGGAACGAGGGGGCAGGAAACATGGGCAGGTCAGTACTCGAAGGGGCTTTCTCGCTGCTGGACAAGCTGATGGACGAGGGTGAGCTGGGGCTCACGCAACTCGCCGACCGCTGCGAGATGCCGAAGACGACGGTGCACCGCCTCCTGGACCAGATGGAGGTGCTCGGTGCGGTCGAGAACGTGCGCGGCCGCTACCGCATCGGCGCGCAGATGTTCCGGCTCGGGCAGTCGTGGGAGCCTGCCCCCGGCATCCTGCGGGTGGCACGGCAGCCGCTGCGCGCGTTGTCCGCGACGATCAGGACGTCGACGATCCTCGCGGTGCCCCGGCGCGACCGGGTGCTCGTCGCCGCGGCGAGCATCGTGCGCGCGGAGGACGTGGCACGGCTGCGTCCGGGTGCCACGGTTCCGGCGGGCATGGAGTTCGTCAGCGCTCCGGTGCGCACGCCGTCCAGCAGTGTGATCGGCACCGTCTCGGCGGTACTCGACAACGGCCGCAGCGCCACGGCTCTGCGGGAGGCCGTGGGGCACGCCGCACGGGCGATCAGCGCAGCCCTCGCGAGCTGAGCGGAACCAGCCGGCCGGGAGTTTGATCACGGTTGAGAGTCCGAATCGTGGGACGTTCGTGACCTGTTCGCTGCGGGCGGACAAAGGCAACCGATATCACACTCCCGGTCGCACGCAACAGACCGAACAGCCGCAATTCGCTGCTCCACCAGCGGGTTTCCGGTTGCACTCCGTGCCTGTCAAGACGGTGAACCGGTGGCAAACGCAAGTGTGAACCTGCTGCAGACGGGTAAATCGCATAGTGACGCGAGTCGCCACGCACACGGGAACACTGACTATCGCCAGAACGTCTGTCAGAGTGGAGCCAGCGAGCACCGCGCACCAGCCAGGGGCGCCGTGGTCGCAGCTTGGTAAGAGGGCACCGGAACACTTCGTTGCGGTGCTGGGACGGAGGGAGATCCATCATGACTGCAGCACTCACCCGCCCCGAGTTGACCGCTGCCGACCGCTGCGACCGCTGCGGGGCTGCTGCCCAGGTTCGCGCTGTTCTCCCGTCCGGGGGCGAGCTGCTGTTCTGCGGGCACCACTCCCGCGCACACAGCGAGAAACTGCGCGAGCTCGCTGCTGAGATTCAGCAGGGCTGACTTCCACCCCACCTAGCCGCTCGGGGCGGAGATCCTTCTGGGATCTCCGCCCCCTTCGCTTTACAGGGCGTCCAGGACAGGTTCGAACGCGAGCTCGGCAGCGCCGATCAGCTTCGCGTCCCTGCCCAGCGTCGACGTCAGGATCTGCGTGCCGCCGACCGCGCGCGACACGAGACTGCGTTGCTGCACAACAGAACTCACCGCGTCCACGACCGTCGCCGGCAGCGCGGTGTAGAGATCGCCCAGCACGACCAGCTCGGGGCCGAGGACGTTGACGATGTTCACGAGCCCCAGCGCGAGCCAGTCCGCGAAGTCGTCGAGCACCGACGGGTCGTCCAACGCCCGCAGCGCCGCCACGACGGCACCGCGCGGAGCGTCCTCCGGCAGCCCCAGCGCCCGGCACAGCGCCGGTTCGCCGACCTCGGTCTCCCAGCACCCGTCACAGCCGCAGTAGCAACGACGGCCATCAGGACGCACGACCATGTGGCCCAGCTCGCCGACATAACCGCCAGAGCCGCGCAGCGGTTGCCCGGACAGGATCACGCCGCCGCCGACGCCGACGTCCGCGGAGATGTAGACCATGTCGGAGGACGACTGGGCGGCGCCGCGCACGTGTTCGGCGAGCGCGCCGAGCTCCGCGTCGTTGCCGACCTGGACCGGCAGCTTCAGCACCGCCTCCAGGCGCTTGCCGAGCGCGACGCCGGACCAGTGCAGGTTCGGTGCCTCGTGCACCTGGCCGTCCGAGCGCCGCACGACACCCGGCACCGACACGCCGACCCCGACCGCGGTGACGCCGAGGTCGTCGGCCATGAGGCGCGCCGACTCGACGATGTGCGTGATGACCTCTCCCGGATCACGCGTCCGGTGATGCAGGTTCCAGCTGTCCCGCCCGATGATCTCCCCGCCGAGGCCGACGAACGCCATCGCCACCTGCTCCACCCGCACGTCGATCGCGACGACGACCGCGGCGTGCGGCTGGGGCAGGACGAGCAACGACGGGCGGCCCGCTCCGCTGCGCAGAGCGGGCACGCGTTCAGCGACCACACCGGCTTCGGCGAGGCCGTCCACCAGAGCCTTGATCGTGCTGCGGTTGAGCCCGAGCTCAACCGCGAGCGATGCCCTGGTGGACGGTCCGTCGACGTGCAAGCGACGCAGCAGCGCCGTCCTGTTGTGCCTGCGGATCTCGTCGGGACGGGTGCCGGACGTCGGTCCTGTCACCTCGTCATCGAGCCGCGTTGGCCGCCCGGCGGCGGGACAACGCGTCGACGCTCGCGGCGAGCAGCAGGACGAGACCGGTCACGATGAACACGACCGCGGCGGGCTGATTGAGCAGGCCCATGCCGTTGGAGATGATCGCCAGCACCGCACCACCGATGACGGCGTCACGCAGCCGGCCCTTGCCGCCGAACAGCGACGTGCCACCGATGACGGCCGCACCGACCGACAGCAGAAGCGTGTTGCCGCCACCTGCGTTCGGGTCGACCGAGCCGACCTTGGACGAGTACACGATCGCGCCGATCGCGGCCGCGGACGACGCGATCACGAAGACGCTCATCCGGATCCGCTCGACGTTGATACCGGCGCGGCGTGCGGCTTCCTTGTTTCCGCCGACGGCGTAGATGTGGCGGCCGTAGCTGGTGCGGTCGAGCACGAACGTGCCGATCACCAGCAGCACCAGCACGATCGGCACCACGTACGGCACACCCTGGATCACCACGAGGTTGCTTGGCGCACGGTTGAGCGAGAGCGCGTAGGTGATCACCGCTGCCAGCAGCGCGAGGGCACCGATCTTGGCCAGCACCAGCGAGGTGGGCTGGGCCACGAGTCCCTTGCGCAGGCGGGAGAAGTGCCGCATGAGCACGACGGCCGCGTAGCCGCCGATAGCGATGACGAACAGCGCCCACGAGCCCACGAAGTTCAGGTTGCCGTTGGCGACGTTGAAGATCGTGTCGTCACGCAGGCCCAGCGTGCCGCCCTGACCGATGAACTGCAGCACCACGCCGCCCCAGACGAGGAACAGCGCGAGGGTCACGACGAACGACGGGATGCCGACCCTCGCGACCAGGAAGCCGGTGATGCAACCGATGGCCGCGCCGACGCAGACCGCGAGCAGCATCTCCAGCCAGGCGTTCGCCGGGATGCCGACCGCGGCGATGACCAGCGCGATGGCCGAGAGCGCAGTGCCCGCCCAGACCTTCATCAGCGCCGAGAGCACGATCGCAAGCACCAGCAGGCTGCAGAACACGTAGAACACCGTGTCGCCCATGCCGCCGAGCAGGTTGCCGTTGTGGATCAGGTGCAGTGCCATCACCGACGCCGTGACACCGGACGCGGTACCGGCGGACAGGTCGATCTCGCCGAGCAGCAGCACGAACACCAGGCCCATCGCGATGATCGTGATGCTGGCGCCCTGCTGGAGCAGGTTGGCGAGGTTGCCGAGGGTGAAGAACGTGTCGGACAACGAGCTGAACACGATGAGCAGCACGACGAGCCCGAGCAACGCGGGCAGCGAGCCGAGCTCGCCGCCGCGGACCCTGGCCCAGTAGTCGCGCACCGCCTCACCGGTGGACATGGAGGTCGTGTCGATGCCGAAGTCGGAGATGGCGCCCTGCTGCGGGCTCTCCTGGTCGGGCGTCTCGGTGGTGTTGGTCATGCTCGCCTCTTCGGAACTCATCAGATCGTCGCCGCCTCGGGGCGGGCGATGCCCAGGTCACCGGAACGACCGGCGGTGATCAGCTCGACCACCTGGCCGTGCGTGACGTCCTTGGACCCCACGACCGCGGCCATGCGTCCGAGGTAGAGGCACGCGATCTTGTCGGCGACCTCGAAGACGTCGTTCATGTTGTGGCTGATCAGGACGACCCCCAGGCCCTGCTCGGCGAGCCGGCGGACCAGGTCGAGCACCTGCCGCGTCTGCGCGACGCCGAGTGCCGCGGTCGGCTCGTCGAGCAGCACGACCTTGCTGTTCCACAGCACGGCCTTGGCGATCGCGACCGTCTGGCGCTGACCACCGGACAGCGACGAGACCTGCGTGCGCACCGACTTGACCGTGCGCACCGACAACGAGGCCAGCGTCTTGCGCGCGGCCTGCTCCATGTCCGTCTCGTCGAGCAGACCGGCCTTGGTGCGCTCACGGCCGAGGAACATGTTCTGGACGATGTCGAGGTTGTCGGCCAGCGCGAGGTCCTGGTACACGACCTCGATCCCGAGCTCCGCGGCGTCGCGCGGGCCCTTGATGTGCGTTGGCTGGCCCTCGAACAGGACCTCTCCCGAGTCGGTCGGGTGAATGCCCGCGATGCACTTGACCAACGTCGACTTGCCCGCGCCGTTGTCTCCGACGAGCGCGGTGACCTCGCCCGGGTTGACGGTGAGGTCGATGTCGTGCAGGACGTGCACGGGGCCGAAGCTCTTGTTGATGCCGCGCAGCTCGAGAATCGGCTCGCTCACTGGGGTTCCTCCGTGGTTACCACGCGCCGAGGCGGGGTGCGCACTCCGCACCCCGCCTTGACGCAAGCGGTCCTACTTGATGCCGAGCTGGTCGCAGACGGCCTTGGTGTCGGCCACGCAGATGTCCGCGGCCTTGACGAAGCCAGCGTCCACAACGGACTTGACCTTGTCCTTGGTGATCAGCTGCGCGGTCAGCAGGACGGACTTGACGTCGCGGTTGCCCTTGTCGTCCTTGGTCTTGCCGGTCGCGAGGGCGTCGGCACCAGCGGTGTCACCCTTGGCCAGGGCGGCGGCCAGCTTGGCGGCGGCCTCGGCCTCGTCCTTGATCGGCTTGAAGACGGTCATGTACTGGTCACCGCGGAGCACGGCCTGCAGGCCGTCCGGGGTGGCGTCCTGACCGGTGACGGGCACCTTGCCGTTGAGGCCGACCTTCTTCAGCACCGTGATCACAGCGCCGGCGAGACCGTCGTTCGCGGCGACGACGCCGTCGACCTTGCCGCCGTTGGAGGTCAGGATCTGCTCGAAGACCTGGCCGCCCTTCTGGTTGTCCCAGTTGTCGATCGGCTGGGACTGCACCAGCTTGAGCTTGCCGGAGTCGTACAGCGGCTTGAGGATGTTGCGCTGGCCCTGCGCGAACAGGGTGGCGTTGTTGTCCGTCGGCGCGCCCTCGATCTCGATGACGTTCGCGCCCTGCGGCTTCTCCTTCATCGCGTCCGCGAAGCCCTGGCCCTGCAGCTCGCCGACCTTCACGTTGTCGAACGACACGTAGTAGGACGAGGAGCCACCGGTGTTCAGGCGGTCGTAGTCGATGACCTGGATGCCCTGTGCCTGCGCCTTCTTGGCGACGGAGGCACCGACCTCGCTGTTGGGCGTCGCGATGATCAGGACCTTGACGCCGGCGTTGATCATGCCGTCGGCCAGGGTGCTGAACTTCTGGACGTCGCCCTGCGCGTTCTGGATGTCAGGGCTGAGGCCTTCCTTCTCCAGAGCCGCCTTGAGCAGCGGCTTGTCGAAGCCCTCCCAGCGAGCGGAGGAGGCGGTCTCAGGAAGGATCACGCCGACCTTTGCGCCCCCGCTGTTGCCAGAGTTCGTGTTCGTGCTTCCTCCACCGGAGGACGTGTTGGCACCACATGCCGAGACCGCCAGGGCGAGGCCCGCGGTAACGGCGATGGAAGCGAGGCTCTTGCTGCGCATCCGCCATCCCTTTCACTGCGCTGTGTCACAGAGAATGTTGTGGCGCACAACGTATGCCCGACATATGCGTGACCGGAACCACACTGGATCGATTAAGTAGTAACGATGCGGCAACCTTGCCGTCATTTGGTTACCGAGAGTTGTGAGAGCGTAACCACGGCGCTACAACACTTGCGACCATTCGGCGCACTGCGTCGTTCTGCGGTGGTGTGTCCCGGTCCGCGAAGAGCAGATGCCCGGTGCCGATGAGCATCGGCGCGACGCCGTCCGCGTCGAGATCACCGACCCGGCCCAGGTCACGTTCGCGTTCCAGGTAGTTCTTGATCATGATCGCGGCCTCGGTCAGCACCGGAACTCCAGCCGGCCAGGCCTCCCTGAGGCGCCTGCGCAGGTCGTCGCGGAAGGTCACGAGGGCGACGATCGCGACCGCGACCGAGCCGAAGACCGCGGTGATCGCCTCCGCGAGGTTGTCGACGACGTCGCCGGTGCCCGCCGCCTCCAGCAGCGCCTTCGCCCGCGCGTCCATCTTGTCCACGCGATCGAGGACGAACTCGGCGAGGAACGCGTCGAAGTCGTCGAAGTGCCGGTGCAACACACCCTTGGCGACACCGGCCTCGGTCGTCACCGCGCGGCTGGTGAGGGCACTCGGGCCGCCCTCGACGAGGAGGCGTTCCGCCGCGTCGAACAGCTGTTCTCGCACGTCACGCAGGTGCACACCGGTGGGCACGCTGGCTGCTCCTAGCTGAAGTGGGCACTTGCCCACTAGGGTGGGCGCATGCCCACTTTAGGTCAGCAGCCAGAGCCGGAAAAGTTCGACAAGGAGCTCGGTGAGCGGCTCGCCCGCTCGTTCGGCCCGGAAGCCGCCCGCTACGACCGCACCCGCCCGCCCTACCCGGACTCACTGGTCCAACGCATCGTCACCGCCGCCCCGGGACCGCGCGTGGCCGAGGTCGGCTGCGGCACCGGCACGCTGTCCCGCCAGCTGATCGCCGCCGGGCTGGACGTCCTCGGCATCGAGCACGACGAGCTCATGGCCGGGTTCGCCCGCGAGACGGGCGTGCCGGTGGAGGTGTCGAAGTTCGAGACCTGGGACCCGGCCGGCCGCGAGTTCGACGCCGTCGTCGCGGGCCAGTCGTGGCACTGGGTCGATCCCGAGCAGGGCCTCCGCCAGGCCGCGCGGGTGCTGCGACCCGGCGGGGTGTTCGTCGCGCTGTGGCACGTGTTCTCGACGCCGGACTCGGTCGCGCAGGCCCTCGCCGACCTCTACGAGAAGGTGGCGCCAGACACGACGTTCCGCATCGGTCACACCCGTGAGGAGTCGCTGGCCTTCTACCGGGCGGGCTGCGAACGCACCGCCGACGCGTTCGTCGGCACCGGCGAGTTCGCCTCACCGAACCAGTGGAGCGCCAGCTGGACCCAGGACTACACGACCGCCGAATACCTCGACCTGATCCTCACGATGAGCCCGCTGGCCCTGCTCACCCCCGCCCAGACCACCGAGCTCCTCGACGGCGTCGGCGCGGCGATCGACGCGCTCGGCGGCCGGTTCACCTCGAACTACGAAACGCTCGCCGTCGCCGTCACCCGCAACTGATATATCGCATATCGCACATCAGCTGCGGCCCAGCCCGCATGCAAAAAACGTTTGCGGACGAAGTCAAAAGACTCATTGCAAAGGTGCGCACGCGCTCTACCTGGGGTTTCTGGCTGAGAGCGCGTGCTACCAAGAGCGCAGCGTGGCGATGCGTTCCTCGAGCTGCTCGATGGTGGCCATCGCGGTCGGCGGCCCGCCGCAGTACTCGCGCAGCTGGTTGTGGATCTTGCCGTGGGGCTTCTTGGTGCGGTGGTGATGCATCGCGACGAGGGTGTTGAGCTCCTTGCGCAACGACGTGAGGCGCTCCTGCACGCCGACCGGACGAGCCTCTCGCACCGCCACCTCGGGCTTGGGGCGCTTGGCCGCGGAGGCCATCTGCTCCTCCTGGCGCTGCAGGAGCAGGGTGCGCACCTGGTCGGGCTCCAGCAGTCCCGGCAGGCCGAGGTACTCCTGCTCCTCCTCAGAGCCCGCGACGGTCGGGGCACCGAACGACGAGCCGTCGAAGATCACCTGGTCGAGCTCGGCCGTGGTGCCCAGGGCGGTGAAGGCGCGTTCGTCCTCGCCCGGTTCGTCCTTGGCCTGGTTCGCCGCGGCCATCAGCTCGTCGTCCCAGCCGTCCTTCTCGCGGTGCGGCTTGCCGAGGACGTGGTCGCGCTCCGCCTCCAGCTCGGACGCGAGCTGCAGCAGCACCGGCACCGAGGGCAGGAACACCGTGGCGGTCTCGCCGGGCTTCCGGTTGCGCACGAAGCGGCCGACGGCCTGGGCGAAGAACAACGGGGTCGACGACGACGTGGCGTACACGCCGACCGCGAGCCGCGGCACGTCGACGCCTTCGGACACCATGCGGACGGCGATCATCCAGCGTTCGTTCGTCGCGGAGAACTCCGCGATCTTGCCGGACGCCTTCGGGTCGTCGGAGAGCACGAGCGTGGGGATCTGGCCCGTGACGCGCTGCAGCACCTGTGCGTAGGCCTTCGCCACGGTCTGGTCGGTGGCGATCACCAGGCCACCCGCGTCCGGCAGGCCGTTCTCCCGCTTCTGGGTGAGCCTCTGGTCGGCGGCGCGCAGCACGGACGCCATCCAGTCGCCGGCCGGGTCCAGCGCCGTGCGCCACGCCCGCGCGGTCTGCTCCTGGGTCAGCGGTTCGCCCAGGCGTGCGGTGTACTCCTCGCCCGCGCTGGTCCGCCACGACGCCTCACCGGAGTAGGCCAGGAACAGCACGGGCCGGACGACGCCGTCGCGCAGCGCGTCGGCGTAGCCGTAGGTGTGGTCGGCCTTTGACGTCTTGAAGCCGCCGTTGCTCTCCTCGTACTGGACGAACGGGATCGGCGAGTCGTCCGAGCGGAACGGCGTACCGGTGAGGCAGAGACGGCGGGTGGCGGGCGTGAACGCCTCACGGATCGCGTCACCCCACGACTTGGCGTCGCCGCCGTGGTGCACCTCGTCGAGCAGCACCAGCGTCTTGCGGTTCTCCGTGCGCACGCGGTGCAGCGTCGGATGTGCCGCGACCTGTGCGTACGTCACGGCCACACCGTGGTAGTCGCGGGAGGTCATCGCGTTGGTGTTGCGGAAGTTCGAGTCGATGTGGATGCCCTGCTCGGCGGCGGCCTTCGCCCACTGGTGCTTGAGGTGCTCGGTGGGCGTGACGATCGTGACGGCCTCGATCGTCCGGTCGGCCAGCAGCTCGGCGGCGACGCGCAGTCCGAAGGTCGTCTTACCCGCGCCCGGAGTCGCGACGGCGAGGAAGTCCTGCGGCTTGGCGGCCAGGTACTTGGTCAGCGCGCGGCGCTGCCATGCCCGCAGCGGTCGCATTGCTGCTGTCGCTGTCACAGACGTGTTTCTCCTCATTTGTGCAGGTCAGACATGGCTTTGACACACAACAGCCCTCAGGCAGGCCGGCGCCGAGGGCACTGCGACTCTACCTGTTCCGGGCGCCGATGCCGCGAAACGTGGCGGTATGCACCATGCTTGTCACTGCGATGGGTGCGCCTACCGACAACGACGCGAGCAGGTCCGGCCGAAAGGGGCCGCTGCGGCTACTCGCGCGCACGCTGTCGAAAGCGTGGGAAGGCAACATCTTCTCAGAAGCCGCCGAGGCGGCGTTCTGGCAGACGCTGTCGTTCCCGCCACTTCTGCTCGGTGTGCTGGGCGCGATGGGCTATCTCGGCGACTGGTTCGGCGACGAGGTGGTGAAGGCCGTCCAGGAGAAGATCATCGGGTTCACCCGGACGATCTTCAGCGCGGACGTGGTCAACGACGTGATCGAGCCCACGGTCGCGGAGATCCTCACCACCGGCAAGGGCGAGATCGTCTCCGTCGGCTTCCTGATCTCTCTGTGGGCGGGTTCATCGGCCATGTCGTCGTTCGTCGACGCGATCACGGTCGCGCACGGCCAGTACGGCGTCCGCAACGAGTTGTGGCAGCGGATCTTCGCCTTGCTGCTCTACCTGGTGTCGCTGGTGGCGCTGGTGATCGGACTGCCGGTGCTGGCGCTCGGCCCGGACATCCTGCCGCAGTTGTTCCCGACATCGTGGCGGCCGTTCATCGAGACGTGGGTCGGCCGGTTCTACTACCCCGGTATCGCGCTGCTGCTAGTGCTGTCGCTGTCGATGCTCTACAAGGTCGCGCTGCCGCGGAGACTGCCGTACCACCGCGTGCTGCCGGGAGCGATCCTCGCGATGGCCGTGTTCGTCCTGTCGTCCATCGGCCTGCGCCTGTACATCCAGTGGATCACCACCACCGGCTACACGTACGGCGCGCTCGCGACCCCGATCGCGTTCCTGCTCTTCGTGTTCGTCATCGGCCTCGCGATCACCATCGGCGCGTACTTCAACAGCGCCATCCAGGAAATGTGGCCAGCCCGCATGACCCGCCGCCAGCGCCGCCGGTGGCGCCGACTGGAGATGGAGCGCGCGGCGTCCCGCATCCGCGAGGAGAACGCGCAGCCCGAACAGGAGGCCAACAGCACCGAGTATTCGGCCCCGTCGCCCGCCGACACGCAGCTGACCGCACCGCTCCAGATCCAGCAGCAGCGCCAGCACTCGGAAGAGGAGAAACAGCGGGGGTAGCCGGAGCCACCCCCGGCGTCGTGGTTACTCGCCGCCGCTGTCCGGCAGGTTGTCGTAGATCTTCTTGCACTCCGGGCACACCGGCGAACCAGGCTTCGGCGACTTCGTCACCGGGAAGACCTCGCCGCACAGCGCGACCACGTGCGTTCCCATCACGGCGCTCTCGGCGATCTTCGCCTTGCGCACGTAGTGGAACATCTTCGGGGCGTCGTCCCCGGTGTGGTCGGTGCCTTCCGGCCGTACGTCGACCTCGGGGAGAGTCTGGGTGCTCACGCGCCCAGGGTACCTGGGATGATGTCCCCTCGTGACCACGCTGCACATCGCCGAGGAAGTTGCCACCGCACTGGCCGAGAACCGGCCCGTCGTCGCTCTCGAGAGCACCATCCTGTCCCACGGGCTGCCCGCACCGCGCAATCTCGCCGTCGGCGCACGCCTGGAAAAGGTCGTCCGGGAAGCCGGAGCCGTCCCCGCGACGATCGCCGTGCTCGACGGTGTACCGCACATCGGCCTGACCTCGTCCGAGCTCGACCGCGTCTGCACCGCCGGTGACCTGCTCAAGCTGTCGTTGCGCGACCTCGGCGCCGCCTACGCGCTCGGCCGCACCGGCGCGACGACCGTGGCCTCGACCACGGCCCTGGCGCACCAGGCCGGAATCCGCGTCTTCGGCACCGGCGGCCTCGGCGGCGTGCACCGCGGCGCGCGCGAGACGTGGGACGTGTCGGCCGACCTCGACGTGGTGGCGACGACGCCGGTCATGATCGTCAGCTCCGGCGTGAAGTCGATCCTGGACATGGGCGCGACCCTGGAGGTCCTGGAGACCCGCTCGGTGCCGGTCATCGGGTACCAGACCTCCCGCTTCCCCGCCTTCTACCGCCGCGAGTCGGAGTTCGAGGTGCCGTGGCGCGTCGAGAACCCCGCCGAGGCCGCCGCAGTGTTCGCCGCGGGCGGCCGCGGCATGCTCCTGGTGAACCCGATCCCCGCCGACTTCGAGATGGACGCGGAGCTGCACGACCGCCTCCTCGCCGAGGGCCTGCAGAAGCTGGTCGACCAGGACGTGCGCGGCAAGGACGTCTCGCCCGTGCTGCTGGAGCACTTCCACACCGCGAGCAAGGGCGTGAGCCTCGACGCCAACGAGGCGCTCGTCGTCAACAACGTCTCCGTCGCCGCAGCCGTCGCTGTAGAGCTGTTCCAGTGAGGCCGGTAGTCGTGGTGGGCGATGCCGGCCTGGACGTGGTCGCCCGCCACTCCGGCCCCATCGCCCACGGCGGTGACGTCCGCGCCAAGGTGACCATCGAACCCGGCGGCGCGGGCGCCAACACGGCCGTGTGGCTGGCCGCGTGCGGCGCCTCCCCCGTGCTGGTCGCGCGCGTCGGCGCCGACTCGGCGGGCCGCCAGGTCCACGCCGAGCTCACCTCCGCCGGCGTCCAGTGCGCCTTCGCCGTCGACCCGGACCTCGCCACCTGCTGCGTGGTCGTGCTGGTCGACGACGACGGCCAGCGCTCGATGCTCCCCGACCGCGGCGCCAACGCCCGCTTCTCCCCCGCCGACCTGGACCCCGGCCTGCTCGCCGCCCCGAACGGCCACCTGCACCTGTCCGGCTACGTCCTGCTCGACGCCACCTCGCGCCCCGCCGGCCTGGCGGCTTTGGCCGCCGCCCGTGCCGCCGGTTGGACGACGTCGGTCGACCCGCAGGCGGCGGTGCTGATCCACTCCGCCGAGGCGTTCCTGGAGGACGTCCGCGGCGTCGACATCCTCATGCCGAACGCCGACGAGCTCCTGGCGCTCACCGGCTCAGCCGAGCCCGCCTCGGCCAAGAGCCTCCTGCCGCACGTCGGCGCGGTGGTCGTGACCACGGGCCCGGACGGCGCGTCGTGGGTCGACGCCGACGAGCTGATCTCAGTCCCCGCTGAAGCCACTGAGTGCGTCGACTCAACCGGTGCGGGCGACGCCTTCGACGCCGGCTTCCTGGCGGCCTGGCTGTCCGGCGCCTCGAAGCGCGACGCCCTCCTCGGCGGCGTCCGCGCGGGCTCCCGCGCCGTCAGCCTCGTGGGCGCCCAACCTCCGCGCTAGCCCCCGTCACCGATATATCAGTTGCGCTGTCCCACCCCGGCGCATGCAAAAACGTTTGCGGACGAAGTCAAAAGACTCGTTGCAAAGGTCGACAGGCGCGTTGGCCTTGGCAACGACTCTTTGGACTTCGTCCGCAAAAGACTCATTGCTAAGGGACGGGTGGCGTTCGACGGCGGATGGTTCGTGCGGGAACGGGCGAACTAACCGTCGATGATGGTGGTGCTCTTGGGTGCGATGGCGCGGCGCTCGGCCTCGTAGCGGCTGGCCTTCTCGGCCTTGCGCGGCGGGCGGTCGTTGGCGATCAGCACGGCCATCCAGGGCAGCGGTACGGAGAGCACGATGAAGAAGAGCGCGAGCCACCAGGTCTGAGCGAACAGCGCCGCGAGGATGAGGCACGGGAAGCGCAGGCTCATCATGATCGCGTACTTGCGGCGGCGGGCGGCGTGCTGTTCCTCGTAGGACGGGGCCGCCTCGGTGATCAACACCGGGGTGTCGTTCCGGTCGGGACTGCTCACGACACCACCCTCTTAACTCTTTCTGGCTACGCTCCCATGGTCCCACGTCCGAGTGACGGTCGGGACACCCGGTCGGCGGTTAACATCCGCGAGTGGTCGCCCTTGATCGCCTCGTGGACGTGCTCGGCAGCCTGGGCACGCATCTGGCGTGCGCGCCGCGGGGGCGCGACGCCGAACTACGTGGGGTTGCCCTGCATGATCCGGCGGAAAACACACCGGCGGCCGCGGGGGACGTCCTTCTCGGGCTCGGTACGCCGTCGGTCGCTGCCGCTGTGCGACTTGTTTCCTCGACAGCCGCCTCGGCGGTGGTGCTGCACGGCAAACCGCCCCTCGACGAACGGGTCGTCGCCGCTGCGAAGAAGTCCGGTGCGGCCGTGTTGCTCGTGGATCCGTCGGTGCCGTGGAGCCAGCTCGCGAACGTGACGCAGACGTTGGTCAACGGCGGCACGCGGACCGGTGACCTGTTCGGCCTGGCCGACGTGATCGCGGGCGTGGTCGGCGGGCCGGTGACGATCGAGGACCAGCAGTCGCGCGTGCTGGCCTATTCGTATCGGCAGGAAGACGTCGACCCGGTGCGGGTGCAGACGATCCTCGGCCGTCGCGTGCCGGAGGAGGCTCGGCGCGCGCTCGACGACTTCGGGGTGTTCAGCCACCTGGCGTCGTCCGACGAGCCGATCTTCGTGCCCAAGCTGACCCCGCAACTCGGAAATCGGCTCGTTGCGGCCGTGCGGGCGGGCCGGGAGCTGCTGGGGTCCGTGTGGGTCGAGGTGACGGGTCCGGTCGATGCGGCGAGGTCGGCCGCGTTGGTCGACGGCGCGCGCACGGCTGCGTTGCACCTGCTGCGATCGCGGGCGTCGACCGATCTGGAACGGCAGGCCGAGGCCGATCTGGTGATCCGGCTGCTCGAACATCCGGAGTCCGCCGACGTCGCGCGGCTCGGGTTGCCGTCGGCCGACCTGCGGGTGATCGCGGTGCAGGCGCACGCGGGCGAGGGCGAGCACGGGGCGGCGGTGCTCGCGTTCCAACGGGCGACGGCGGGCTTCGGCTGGTCGCGGCCTGGGCGGAGCGCGCTGTTCGGCAACGTCCTCTACACCGTGATCCCCGCGGCCGACGACGCCGTCGAGTGGGTGCGTTCGCTCGTTCGGGAGCTACCCGCCGAAGCCACGGTGCTGGCCGGGATCGGTGGGCCGGCGGAGGCGACGCAGTTGCCGACGTCGAGGCAGGAAGCCGACGAATGCCTCGCGCTTTCCACCGGTGCACCGGTTGTGTACGACGACGCGTGGGCTCAAGTGCTGCTGCACCGGCTCGCCGCCGTCGCCGAAGCTGGACGCCTCCCGACGCGTGGGCCGATATCCAATATATTGCGCTACGACGCTGAATACGGGACGCAGTATGCGACGACGTTGAAAGCGTGGCTGGCGGCACAGGGCGACGTGCGGGCGGCGGCGCGGGAGCTCAACGTGCACCCGAACACGTTGCGATACCGGATGCAGAAGATGGCGGAAGTGACGCCACTCCCCCTCGACGACCCCGAACAGCGGCTCGCGATGGCCATCGCCCTCCAGATCACGCGCCAATGACAGCGCCGACATGTGGGGCGTGAAAGCATGTCGACCCGTGCACCCCGAACTCTCTGGTGATCTCTGCGCCCGGCTGCGCGAGGCCTTTCTGAACGCCGGCTACACCGCGGACGGCGTCGTCGACGCCCTCGGCCCGCAGGCCCACGCCGCACTCGGCCGCGGCGAGCCGGAGCCCGCCCGCCGCGCCAGCAAGGACGCCGGGACGCTCGGCACGTTGATCCGCCTGTTCCTGCTGGGTGACCAGGAGCCGGAGCAGGAAGTCCGCAAGGCGCTCGACGGGGTCGACCTCGACGACGCCGTCAAGAACGAGATCCTGACCAAAGACTTCAGGGCCGGCCTCGACGTCCGTCCGTACGAGGACAACTGGTGGGTCATCGCCGACCTCGACTCCGACCTGCGCGGCGGAGCGGTCCCCGAGGACCACGTGCTCGGCGTCGGCCACGCGTCCATCAGCCTCGCCCGCGCCACCAAGCGCACCCCGGTCGGCACGCTGCTCGACCTCGGCACCGGCTGCGGCGTCCAGGCACTGCACGCCAGCACGCACGCCGAGCGCATCACCGCCACCGACCTGTCCGAGCGCGCGTTGAGGCTCGCGCAGGGGACGTTCCGAATCAACGGCCTCGATGTCGAGACGTTGCAGGGCGAGTGGTTCGGGCCGGTCCGCAACCGGCGGTTCGACCAGGTTGTGTGCAATCCACCGTTCGTCGTCGGCCCACCGCGCGTGGATTTCGTGTACCGCGACTCCGGCCTCGCGGGCGACGACGCGTCGGCGCTGGTCATCAGGCAGCTGCCGGCGTTCCTCAACGAGGGCGGCGTCGGCCAGCTGCTCGCGTCCTGGGTGCACCGCAAGGGCGAGGACTGGGAGGAGCGCGTCACGAGCTGGCTCCCCCGCGGCGGGGTCGACGCGTGGTTCGTGCAGCGCGACATCGCCGAGCCCGCGCTGTACGTGGGCACGTGGCTGAAGGACGCAGGCGTCGACCCGCGCAGTCCCGAGGGCCGGCAGAAGGCCGCGGCGTGGCTGGACTGGTTCGAGGAGAACCAGGTCCAGGGCGTGGGCTTCGGATACGTGACGCTGCGGCGCACCGACGAGATGCACTCCCAGGTCGTGTGTGAAGACCTGCGCCACGCCTACGACGACCCGCTGGGCCCGGAGGCGGCGCGGTGGCTCGACAACGTCGCGTGGCTGCGCGCGAATCCCGACCTGCTGAGCCGGCGGTTCCGGGTCGCGGACACCGTGCTGCTCGAGGAGGTCTCCGAGCCGAGCGAGGACGGCTGGCGCAAGGTCGTCGCCCGCCTGCACCGCACCGACGGGCCCGGCTGGCAGCACGAGGTCGACGAGGCCACCGCGAAGCTCGTGGCCGGCTGCACGGGTGCGCTGCCGTTGGAGGACCTGCTCTCACTGCTCGAGTTCGCTTACGGAGAAATCGATGCAGAAGCCGCGTTGCCGATCGTGCGTGATCTCATCCGGCACGGAATGTTGATTCCCGCGTGAAAGCTGTTGTGGCGCGCGTCACAGAGGCGAGCGTGGAAGTCGAAGGGAAGATCGTCGGCGCGATCGACGAACCCGGATTGCTGGTGCTGCTCGGCGTCCATCACGACGACACGGCCGAGCACGCCCGCAAAATGGCGCAGAAGCTGTACGGCCTGCGCATCCTCGACGACGAGCAGTCGTGCGAGTCGACCGGCGCTCCGTTGCTGGTCGTCAGCCAGTTCACGCTCTACGGAGACACGCGCAAAGGCCGCCGTCCGTCCTGGACGGCGGCCGCGCGGCCCGAGCACGCGGAACCGTTGGTGAACGCCGTCGTGCAGGAACTCCGCCAAAAGGGCGCGCGGGTCGAAACGGGACGATTCAGGGCCGAGATGAAGGTACGGAGCGTGAACGACGGTCCGTTCACCGTGCTCGTCGAGGTCTGACTAAACGGTTCTCAGCCAATCCTCAGATTACTCGCGCAACGCGTGTGACAGCGGCGACGTCTTCAAGGCAGGAAGTCGGGAACGAATTCGGAATCGCCTTCGTTACCCAGGTATCAGCCAGCTAGCGATGGGATCCCGAGCGGGCCCGCCGCAACACCGGCAACCAGGGCGCAGCGCCGCGCCGCCTTGACCGCCACGCGCCACTGTCCTGACCGACAGCGGCGTCGCCCGCAGCAGGGGGAGGGAGATCCATGACCGTCACGAGGATCTCCGACCGTGAAGTCGGAGAGAACACGCCCGCCGTCGTCGAGCACGAACTCGACGCCCAGGGACCCGCAGCCGACCTCGTTCGAGTCTACCTGAACGGAATCGGCAAGACCGCGCTGCTCACCGCCGAGGAGGAGGTGGAGCTCGCCAAGCGCATCGAGGCCGGTGTGTTCGCGCAGCACGTCCTCGAGACGGCCAAGCGCCTCACGCCGACGCGCCGCGACGAAATGGGGGAGCTCGTCCGCGACGGTCGCCGTGCCAAGGACCACCTGCTCAAGGCCAACCTGCGCCTCGTCGTGTCGCTGGCCAAGCGCTACACGGGCCGTGGCATGCCGCTGCTGGACCTGATCCAGGAGGGCAACCTGGGTCTCATCCGCGCGGTCGAGAAGTTCGACTACACCAAGGGCTTCAAGTTCTCGACCTACGCGACGTGGTGGATCCGCCAGGCCATCACCCGCGGCATGGCCGACCAGGGCCGCACCATCCGCCTCCCCGTCCACCTCGTCGAGCAGGTGAACAAGCTCGCGCGGATCAAGCGCGACCTGCACCAGACGCTCGGCCGCGAGGCGACGAACGAGGAGCTCGCGAAGGAGTCGGGCCTGTCCGTCGACAAGGTCGCCGACCTGCTCGACCACGCGCGTGACCCGGTATCGCTCGACATGCCGGTCGGCACGGAGGAGGACGCTCCCCTCGGCGACTTCATCGAGGACTCGGACGCGACCGACGCCGAGAGCGCCGTCATCTCCGGCCTGCTGCAGGACGATCTGCGCCGTGTGCTGGCGACCCTCGAACCGCGCGAGCAGGCCGTGATCCGGCTGCGCTACGGCCTCGAGGACGGTCAGCCCCGCACGCTGGACCAGATCGGCAAGCGGTTCGGGTTGTCGCGGGAGCGGGTGCGGCAGATCGAGCGCGAGGTCATGTCGAAGCTGCGCCAGGGCGAACGCGCCGCGAAGCTGCGCGCGTACGCCTCGTAGTCACGGTCAGGTTTCACCTGACCGGCAGTATTGACTTGTGACTCAACTCACGGCACGGTCGGGCGTTACCAGAGCCACGCGACGCCCGACGTGAGAAGGGTTTCGCACACGAAGGAAGGTCGCGGCAGCCGGGGGCTGCCGCGGCCTTCCGTGCGTTCCGGGTGTGTTTGAGCACGGTGGTCGGGGATCACATCAATACGTCCCTTTGATGGCGGTACGGTTTTCTGATCCGAACTGCACACCGTTGGAGCTGTGTACGCCGTGCCCACCACTTTCGAGTACACCGACGTCCTTCCGCTCGCGAAGGACACCGAGACCGAGTACCGCCTCGTCACGTCGGACGGGGTGAAGCTGATCGAGGCCGGTGACCGCAAGTTCCTGGAGATCGCCCCCGAGACGCTGACGTTGCTCGCGAAGGAAGCCATCCGCGACATCCAGCACCTGCTGCGCCCGTCGCACCTCGCCCAGCTGCGCAAGATCATCGATGACCCCGAGGCCTCCGGCAACGACCGCTTCGTCGCGATGGACCTGCTGCGCAACGCGGCCATCTCGTCCGGCGGCGTGCTGCCGATGTGCCAGGACACCGGCACGGCGATCATCATGGGCAAGCGCTCGGAGACCGTCCTGACCGGCGGCAACGACGAGCAGGCGCTCGCCCGCGGCGTCTTCGAGGCCTACCAGGAGCTGAACCTGCGCTACTCGCAGATGGCTCCGCTGACGTTCTGGGACGAGAAGAACACCGGTACGAACCTGCCCGCGCAGATCGAGGTGTTCCACAAGCCCGGTCAGGAGCCCGTCTACGAGTTCCTGTTCATGGCCAAGGGCGGCGGCAGCGCCAACAAGACGTTCCTCTACCAGGAGACCAAGGCGGTTCTGAACCCGAAGCGCCTCGCGTCGTTCCTCGACGAGAAGCTGCGCTCGCTCGGCACCGCCGCGTGCCCGCCGTACCACCTGGCTGTGGTGGTGGGCGGCCTGTCCGCCGAGCAGAACCTCAAGGTCGCGAAGCTCGCCTCGGCCCGCTACCTCGACAACCTGCCGACCGAGGGCTCGCCGTCGGGCCACGCGTTCCGCGACAGGGACCTCGAGCAGCAGGTGCTCGAACTGACCCGCAACTTCGGCATCGGCGCCCAGTTCGGCGGCAAGTACTTCTGCCACGACGTGCGCGTCATCCGGCTCCCCCGCCACGGCGCGTCCCTGCCGGTCGGCGTCGCGGTGTCGTGCTCGGCCGACCGCCAGGCCAAGGCCCGCATCACGCCCGAGGGCGTGTTCCTGGAGCAGCTGGAACGCGACCCGGCGCAGTTCCTGCCCGAGGTGGAGGGCGAGGACCTGTCCGACGAGGTCGTCCGCATCGACCTCACGCGCCCGATGTCGGAGATCCGCGAGGTCCTCACCAAGCTCCCGGTGAAGACCCGCGTGTCGCTGACCGGGCCGCTGGTCGTGGCCCGCGACATCGCCCACGCGAAGATCAAGGAACGCCTCGACGCCGGCGAGGAGATGCCGCAGTACCTCAAGGACCACCCGGTCTACTACGCCGGTCCGGCCAAGACGCCGGAGGGGTACGCGTCCGGTTCGTTCGGCCCGACCACGGCCGGGCGCATGGACTCCTACGTCGAGCAGTTCCAGGCCGCGGGCGGCTCGCTGGTGATGCTCGCCAAGGGCAACCGCTCCAAGCAGGTCACCTCCGCGTGCAACACGCACGGCGGCTTCTACCTCGGTTCCATCGGCGGCCCCGCGGCTCGCCTGGCCCAGGACTGCATCCGCAGGGTCGAGGTGCTCGAGTACCCCGAGCTCGGCATGGAGGCGGTCTGGAAGATCGAGGTCGAGGACTTCCCCGCGTTCGTCGTCGTCGACGACAAGGGCAACGACTTCTTCGCCGAGACGTCCGCTCCGACCCTGCAGATCAGCTTCAGGCGTTGATCTTCAGGCGCTGGTCACCATGACAGCCGGGCCGCTGATATATCGCATATCGGTCGGCCCGGCTGTCGTGCTTCCAGCCCCTTGCAACGAGTCTTTTGCGGACGAAGTCCAAAGAGTCATTGCTAAGCGGCAGGTGGAATGGCTTGGTGGATTACACAACGTTGGCGAGCGGCTAGCAGTACGCTTGTCCTGTATTCGGGATGAGCGGGGGCGCGATGATTCATCACGTGCAGGTGGCGTGTCCTGCGGGCGCGGAGGACGAGCAGCGGGCGTTCTACACCGGGGTGCTCGGATGGGCCGAGCTGCCGAAGCCGCCGTAGCTGGCGGCCCGTGGCGGGTGCTGGTTCCAGGTGCCGGGTGGTGGCGAGGTGCACGTCGGCGTTGAAGACGACTTCCGGCCCGCGCGCAAGGCGCATCCGGCGTTCGTCGTCGACGTCGAGCAGGTCGCCAAGGCGGTCGAGGCAGCGGGCCATCCCGTGGCGTGGGCCGATCCGGCCGAGATCCCCGGCCGGCTCCGCTTCCACACGTTCGACGCTGTCGGCAACCGCATCGAGTTCCTAGCGGGCTAGGAGCCAGTCGAGGGCCGACTCGGCATGATCCAAAACTGATATGTGACCGTCGCCTGGCGTCAGGCGGAGTTCCGCATTGGGGATGCGGGACGCGAGCCACAGGCTGTGCGCGGGCGGGGTGATGCCGTCGCGGTCGCCGTGCAGCAGGAGGGTCGGCGCGGTGATGGAGGCCGGGTCGAAGCCCCACGGCCGGACGTAGGCGAGGTCGTCGTCGATCAGCGGGCCGGGGCCGTTCGCCAGCGCGGGCTCGACGACTTGGCCGAACCACGACCAAGGACCTCGCAACGTGGCGAGGTCGGCCTCCGAGAACTCCATGTCGTACTCGACGCCGGACGCCTCGTGCTGCTCCTTCGCCGCACGGCCGGCGGCGGCCGCACGCAACGACGCCTCGGCCGAGGCGACCATGCCGGCGAACCAGTCGAGGCCGTCTGCGTCGAACGGCGCGAGTGGCGCACTAGCGACAGAGGCGGTCACCCGGTCCGGCAACAGGGCGGCGCACGCGAGGGCGTGTGGTGCGCCGCCTGAGTGGCCGAAGACCGCGAACTGCGTGAGGCCCAGCGCGTCGGCGATATGCGATATATCGGTCGCCGCCGACCCCACCGACCGGTCCGGCATCGGGGTCGAGCCGCCGTAGCCGGGACGGTCGTAGGAGATCCAGCGGACGCCTGAACGGAACAGCGGTTCCGGCGGCAGCCCCAGATTGGGTGTGCCGTGGTGCCAGAACACCGGGATACCGTCGCCCACGTCGTATACACGCAGTACGCGATCTCCCAGATTAAGATCCATATATCAGTTTCCCACCGCTCAGCCGGTTTCCTCGCGGGATTCGAGAACCAGGCGGCGGGTGCCCAGCGGAGCGTCCAGGCGCACGGTCAGCGGCACCTGGCGGATCTCCTGGGTGCACACCGTGCCTGGAGGCTGCTTGGTGATCGTGACCAAGGTGATCTGGACGAGAGCGGCGGACTGAGCGGACACCTCGGCGCGCGCTTCCTTGCAGCCGCCGCCCACACCGAAGACCTCGACGTCCCGGCCGTCGCCGAAGACGTAGGCCTCGTCGCGGTAGGTGTCTGACAACGATGTCGTGTCGACCTTGTCGGGCGGTATCGGCGTGACGTTGGGCGGCACGACCGGCTTCTCCTCCGAGATCGAGACCGGGGGCTGCACCGGGGCACTCGTGGGGTTCGACCCGGAAAAACCGGTGGAACCGGGCGTGGACGTGCCCGAAGTCGGCGCGCCGCTGGACGAGCCGGAAGACGATCCGGGCGTGCCGGACGAGCAGCCGGCCAGCACCCCGGAGAGCGCACCGGCGAGAGCAACGGCAGCGACGACGTTTCTCATGCGCACCATCCTCGCAAACCAGGCCAAGGGGCCAGGTGAAGAACGTAGGAGATGCCCGGCCGGCGGGGCAGAAGCCGACCGGGCACCGTTGGGGAGGGGGTCTACTTCTGTTCCTGCCGTGACGTCAGCACCACCGTGCGCTCACCAAGGGGCTCGGAAAGCTGCACCGTGAGCGGAGGGAAGCGGATGTCCATCGTGCACATCTGCTTGGTCAGCGGTGTCGTCTCGACGAGCTCGATCTTCACCGCCGAAGCGGACTGCTCCAGCACGGACGCGCTGGCCTTCCCGCATCCGCCTTCCTGGGCGAGCACGCCGACGGTCCGGCCGTCACCCTGTGTCCACACGGTGCGCGGATAGTCCGGTGTCAGAGCGTTCGTGTCCAGCTTCGTCACCGGCTTGCCGTCCGGCGGTACTTCTCCGGGTGCGATGCCCGGAGGCACTTCCGAGGAGGAGGTGGCGGTCGGCAACGTCGGACCGCCACCTGCCCCAGTGCCTGCATGTTGCGCACTGCCGCAAGCGGAAACCACCAGCAGCAGGACGCCAGTGCCAACTACGGTTCCAATGTGCCTCATGGTCAGAGGACGGAACCGCGCTCACAACGGGTTGCAGGGAGTTCGCTTCACAGTTACCGGCTAACGGCCGTTACAGCCTCTCGCAGTGCTTCCAGGCGAGCCGCGGACGCCAGCCCACCGTGGTAGAGGTGGAACTCCTCCACCCCCGCGTCCAGATAAGCCAGCCACTCCTTCGACAGAGCGGCGCCATCGGCGGGTTTCGGCGGCAGCCCCAGCACGTACGCGGCGATCCGCGTGTCCGGAGCAACGGCGCGCAACGCCTCGATACCCGGTACCGCGACCTCGGGACCGGGCCAGCACATCGTCGTCAGCACGTCGACGTCCGCGTCCAGACCACCGGCAACGGTCGCGAACGGCCCTGTGCCCCAAGGATCCGCCGTCACGTGCATGCCCACCCGAACCGACGGCGCCGCGGCCCGGATCTCGGAAACCAGCCGCGACCGCAACGACCGCACAACTCCGGTGCGCACCGAACGAACATCATCCGCGAGCGCACCCAACGCTTCCTCAACGCTGGATGCGCCGCGATCGACCCCGGCCCGGACCGCTGCACGCAGGGCATCCGAGTCGGCGTACAGAGCGGTGCACGAAGAGCAGAAGCACAGCGACAACAGCTTCTGCTGCACCGGGTTCCAGTCCGTGCCGTCGGTCTTCTCGTGGTGGCCGCCGTGGAAGAACCCGAGCGGCCCGCAGGCCTCCAGGATGATCCCGTCCGGCGCGCCGAGCTCCAGCACCTCCGACACCAGCACCGACGTGTACTCGACGACGTCGGGCTGCGCGGTGCACAACGCGTACGGGTAGCGATCCCCGAACGCGTTCACCACCGTCACATCCGGGTGCAGGTCACCCAGCCGGGAGTTGTGTGTCAACACGGTCCACGCGTACACCGGCAAACCAGCCGCACGAACCAAAGCCGCCGCAGCACCGAACGAATCCGAACCGTCCATCCAGGACGGTTCCGCAGGCACGAGCCGGCCGTAGTTCGCCGCACGCACCGGCAAGTAAAAGGCCGCGTGCCGCGCGTCGACCAGCCGATGCGACGGGTGCAACGGGGTCGCCGCCCGCACCGTGTGGTACGACGCGGCGAGCGCGATCGCGTCCACCCCGAGACCCTGGTACCGCGCAACGGCGTCAGGGTCCCCGATCAGGTCCCACGGATAGGCGTGGACAACCGACTTCACCACCGGGGACGCTTCCTCTCGTAACTGGGGTCGAACTTCTGCATGTAGCCCGTGTCGTCCCGCGAGGTGATCCCGCAGCGCACGTAGTTCTCGGCCAGTCGCGCCAACGCGTCCCGGTCCAGCGACACACCGAGTCCCGGCGACGTGGGCACCGGCACCGCACCATCCACAAAGGACAGAACGCCGGGCTCGACGACCTCGTCCGCCGCATTCCACGGGTAGTGGGTGTCGCACGCGTAGTTCAGGTTCGGCGTGGCAGCAGCCAGATGCGTCATCGCCGCCAGCGAAATGCCGAGATGCGAGTTCGAGTGCATCGACAGCCCGATGCCGAACGTCTGGCAGATCATGCCCAGCTGACGCGACCGCTGCAGACCGCCCCAGTAGTGGTGGTCGGACAGCAGCACCTGCACCGCGTCCTGCTCCACCGACGGCTTCAGGTGCTCGAACGCGACCACGCACATGTTGGTGGCCAACGGCATCGACGCCTGCGCGGCGACCTCCGCCATCCCCGAGATCTCCGGCGTCGGATCCTCCAGGTACTCCAGCACGCCGTCCAGCTCGGCCGCGACCTTGAGAGACGTCGCGGCCGACCACGCCGCGTTCGGGTCGAGCCGCAGCGGGTGTTCCGGGAAGGCCTCGCGCAACGCCCGGATCGCCTCGATCTCCTGCTCCGGCGGGAACACCCCGCCCTTGAGCTTGATCGACCCGAACCCGTACTCCGAGATCATCTTGCGCGCCTGCGCCACGATGCCGGCGGGGTCGACCGCCTCGCCCCACTCGTCGGGCTCCGCGCCAGGATGCCCGTCCCACTTGTAGAACAGGTAGGCGGAGTACGGCACCGACGAACGCACAGCGCCACCCAGCAGGTCGTGCACCGGGCGTCCCAGTGCCTTGCCCTGGATGTCCAGGCACGCGACCTCGAACGGCGAGTACACCCGGTCGACGGTGCTCTCCGCCGTGATCTTCCCGGTCAGCCCGTGCTTGTCCGGCCCGGCCTCACCGCCCAGAACCGCAGCCACCCGCGCGTGCATCTCGTTCAACGCAAAGACGTCGAGCCCGATCAAGGAGTCCACAACGGACCGCGAGCGCTCCAGGTGCGCGAGGTCGCCGTAGGTCTCCCCCAGCCCGGAAATGCCTTCGTCGGTGTGCACTTCGACGATCGTGCGCAGCGCCCACGGCTCGTGCACGCCGGCCGCGTTCAGCAGCGGCGGATCGCGGAACGCGATCGGTGTCAGAACAACCTCGGTGATCTTCACAGCCGACAACCCCTTCAGGCGAGCAGAGCCTTACCCGCAGCGATGATCTTGTCCAGGGCGGCGAGGTGTTCTTCGGTCGGGTCGATGAGCGGCGGACGCACGCCGCCGACGTCGAGGCCGTTCGCGCGCACCGCGGCCTTCACCAGGGCAACGGCGTAGCCGGGAACCCTGTCCCGCAGCTCGACCAACGGCTTGTAGAACTCGAGGAGAAAGCGGTTCACCAGCTCGGTGTCGCCCGCCTGCACGGCCTGGTAGAAGCCCAGCGAGATCTCCGGCGCGAAGCAGAACACCGCCGACGAGTACAGCTCCACACCGATCCCCCGGTACGCGAGCTGCGTCATCTCCGCGGTCGGGAGGCCGTTGAAGAACTGGAAGGGCTTGTCGACGCCCGCACGCACGGACAGCACGATCCGCTGCATCTGGTCGAGGTCGCCGATGCCGTCCTTGAAGCCCACCACGTTCGGGATCCGCGCGACCTCGACGGCGGTTTCCGGCGTGAACCGCGCGTTGTTGCGCTGGTACACGATGATCGGCAGCTCGGTGGCGCCCGCGACCTCGGCCACGTACCGCACGAGACCGGCGGCCGGGTTGGTCACCAGGTACGGCGGCAGCAGCAGGATGCCCTGCGCACCAGCGCGTTCCGCCGCCTGGACGAACTGCTTGGTCGCCACGACCGAGCCGCCCGCTCCGGCGAACACCGGCACCTTGCCCGCGGTCGCCTCGACCGCGACGGCCACGGCACGCTCGAACTCCTCCAGCCCCAGCGCATGGAACTCGCCGGTGCCGCAGGCGACGAACACCGCGCCTGGCCCGGCGGAGACACCGTGCTTGACGTGCTCAGCCAGCACGTCGAACGCGATGTTCCCCTCGGTGTCGAACGGGGTCACCGGAAAGAACAGCACACCATCGAGTTGCATACCAGACACTCATCCCTTGATCGCTCCGGTGGTGATCCCACGCAGGAAGGACTTCTGCAGCGACAGGTACACGACGAGACTCGGCACCAGCGCCAGCAACGCACCGGCCAGCACGATGCCCGTACCGACCATGTCGTCGGATCTGAGCGCGAGCAGTGCGACCGTGAGCGTGTAATCGGAGGGGTCAGCGGCGACGATCAGGGGGAGCAGGTACTGCTCCCAAATCATGTTGAAGCCGAACACGGCGATGACGCCGAGCGCGGGCTTGCACAGCGGGAGGATGATCTGCGCGAACAGCCGCAGCTCCCCGGCACCGTCCACTTTGGCCGCTTCCTCGAGTTCGGCGGGGATCTCCTTCATGAACTCCGTCATGACGAAGATGGAGAAACCCCACGCCCCCAACGGGAGGATGACGCCGAGCAGGGTGCCCTTGAGACTCACGTGCACCAGCGGTAGGTCTCCGATCACCAGCGACAGCGGGATCGCGATGACCTCCTCCGGCAACATCATCGTGGCAAGGATGACCAACAACGCGATGGCCTGACCGCGGAACTTCTTGCGCGCCAACGCGTAGGCGGCGAACACGCTCACCGCCAGCTGCAACAGCAAGGCACCACCGGCGATGACCAGCGAGTTCGCCAGGTAGTCCCAGATCTTGTTCTCGCCGGCCACCTTGAAGTTGATCAGCGACGGGCTGTCCGGGATCACCGAGAGCTTGGTCGGGTCCGGGTTGTGGTCGAACGCACCGGAGAAGATGACCAGCAGCGGGCCGCAGAAAAGGATTACAGCGAGGGCGCTCAGAATGAACCGGATGCCCTTGCTGAACCACGCGTCCGGACGGGTGGACCAGCCGATGGCGCTGTCGAAGCGGCTCGAGTTGACGCTCATCGCGCCTCCTTCCTCCGGCGGTACCACTGCACGCTGACCGTCAAAATCAAGGTAACCAGGAACAACAGCACCGATCCAGCCGAGGCGAGGCCGGCTTCGGACTGTTCGAAGGCCGTGGTGTAGACGCGCGTCATCCAGACGTCCGTCGAACCGGCGGGACCACCGCCGGTCAGGACGTAGACCTCGGTGAAGACGCGCAGGCCGCGGATCGCCGCCAGGGTCAGCAGAATCGTGATCACGGGCCGCAACGCAGGCAGCGTGACGTTCCAGATCCGTTGCGGCGTCGAAGCCCCGTCGATCGCGGCGGCCTCGTACTGCTGACGGTCGATGCCGGCGAGCCCGGCGAGGATCAGCACCATGTCGTACGGCGCGTGCTTCCAGATGCCGACGAACATGACGGACACCAGCGAGGTGTCCGTGTTGTGGATGTACTCCCAGGGACCGAGACCGACCCACGAGATGACCTCGTTCAAGAACCCTTCCGGCGCCGGGTAGAAGAACAGCCGCCAGATCTCGCCGATGACCGCCGTCGCCGCGACCACGGGCAGGAACACCGCGGACCGCACGAACCACAACGACTTGGCGTGACCCTCCAGCAGCAGGGCCAGGAAGAAGCCGATGAGCATCGCTCCGAGCGTCTGCCCACCGGCCAGGACCACGGTGTGCCACGACGCCGTCAGGAACTTCTCGTCCTGCAGGATCGTGGCGTAGTTCTTGAAGCCGACGAAGATGTCGCCGAGGAAGGGCCGGACCTCGAACAGCGAGAGCCGGATCCCCTCCGCCATCGGGATGAACTTGAAGACCAGGAAGATCAGCGCGGCGGGAAGCAGGAACAGCCACGGTATGAAGGTGGCTCCCGTGAGGCGACGCCGGCGGCGCCGCCTCACGGGGTGGGTTTCGACGGCACCGCCGCCACTAGCCGTCGAGCCCACGTCTTGGGTGTCGCTGTGCTGCTGAACTGCCGTCACTGCGACGCCTTCTGGTTCTCAAGCTCCTTCTTCAGCGCCTCCGCCAGCGTCTTCAGCTCGGCCGACGAGTCGGCGGGACACTTGGCGAAGATCGAGTTCAGGGTCTCCGAGGTCTTCTGCCGGAAGGGCGTGAAGTTCGGGACGCTCGGGAACGGCCGCGCCTCGCTCTTGTACACGCCCGCCACGGTCGCCCAGCGCGGGTCGTTGTACGTCGCGTTGACGTCGACGGTCTTGTTGACGGGCAGGCGGACCACCGGCTGCGGGTCGCCCTTCATGCCGGCCTTCTGCGCGTCGGGCGTGATCAGGTACTCGGCGAGCTTCTTCTGGTCGGCGGTCTTCGCGGAGCCGGCCATCAGGTAGATGTCCTCGCCCTCGCCGAGCACGGTGGCACCGGCCGGGCCGCGCGGCGACGCGATGACCTCGTACTTGTCCTTGCCGACCGACTTGTCGAAACGGCCGATCATGTACGGGCCGGTCAGGTAGATGCCGCTCTTGCCCGACTCGAACAGCGGGTGCGCGTCGTTCGTGCTCAACGTCAGCGAGCCCGGCTGCATGACCTTGTCCTCGCAGAAGAGCTTGCGCAGGCGCTCGACCGCCTTGGTCGACTCCGGCGAGTCGATGCCGACGGAGAACTTGCCGCTGCCCTCCTCGTCGAGGATGTCGCCGCCGCCCTGCCAGATGTAGCTGGACGCCCACCAGGCGAGGTAACCGCGGTCGACGGTGCCCGGGACGAGCATGCCGTAGGTGTCGTTCTGCCCGTTGCCATCAGGGTCGTTACGGGTGAACGCACGCGCTAGATCGTCTAACTCTTCCCACGTCGTCGGGATCGGCTTGCCGAGCTTCTCGCGCCAGTCCTTGCGGACGAGCGTGACCATCGCCTGCGTGGAGTACGGGATGGCGTAGAACTTGCCGTCCGCGCCCTTGGCGTTGTTCCAGGCCCGGTCGACGATGTCGCCGCCGCCCGCGACGTCCTCGCGCTTGACCTCGGTCGTCCAGCCCTGCTTGACGAAGTTGCCGAGCGAGCCCGTGTCGGTGATGACGACGTCCGGCAGGTCCTTCGACGCGGCGCGCTGCTGCACCTGCTTGTCGAAGTCGTTGAAGATCGGCTTGTAGTCGACCTGCACACCGGTCTTCTCGGTGAACGACTTGAAGATCTTCTCGTAGACCTTCGCCGTGGCCTCCGTCGAGCGGGTCCACACCTCGAGGGGCTTGTTCGGATCCTTGGTCGACGACGCCGTGTTGCCACTGCTGCCACAGCCTGCGAGCAGCGCGGCCACGCTGAGCGTGGCGATCGTTGTGGCGGTTCTACGGCGCATCGTCGGAGCCCTTCACGTTCAGATATGTGAACCGGGGTCGTACTTGTGAACCTGCTGCAGGACTGTAAGAATCAGCACAGCAACGTGTCAAGGGTGAGTTGGGCAAGTTGCTTACCGGTTTCTCAGAAGACGGCCGAGGAGGCCAGGTGGCGTCGCCGATCGACAAGGGCACGGCCCGTCCGGGCGCGGTGAAGTCCGCGGACCGCACGGTGGAGCTGCTCGAAGTGCTCTCCGCGTCGGACCGCCGACTGACGCTCACCGAACTGCACCGGGAGCTGAGCTACCCGAAGTCGAGCCTCTACATGCTGTTGCAGACGCTGGTCGCGCGCGGCTGGGTGGAGGTCGACTCCGACCGCGGCACCTACGGCATCGGCGTGCGCGCACTGCTCGTCGGTACGTCCTATTTGGACCACGACCCGGTGGTGCGTGCCGCGATCCGCGTGATGGAGCAGGTGCGGCAGGACATCAACGAGACGGTGCACCTTGCCCGTTTGGACGGCGCCGATGTCGTCTACCTGGCCAGCCGGGAGTCGGAACACCACCTGCGCGTCGTGTCGCGCGTCGGCCGCCGGCTGCCCGCGCACTCGACGTCGCTGGGCAAGGCCGTGCTCTCGACCCGCACGCCCGAGGAGGTCGACCTGATCCTCCCCGACGTGCTGGCCCCGCTGACCCCGAACACGGTGACCGACCGGGCTGCGTTGCACGAGCAGCTCGCCGGGTTCCGGAATGTCGGATATGCCCATGAACGCGAGGAGAACACCCCTGGGCTGGGCTGTTTCGCCGTGGCACTGCCTTACCGAAACCCCGTTCTGGACGCTATGAGTTGCTCGGTCCCCTTGGGCAGACTGGACCCCGAGCACGAGCGGCAGGTCGTCGCCGCTCTGCTGGACGCCGCCCGGACGATCACCGAGCTTCTCCGCCAGTTCGGTAGGTGAAAAGGTTTACTGAAACATCTGCACACGACGGAGGGGTCCATCCCGTGACCGCACGCATCCTGATCACCGGCGCCGGTGGCGGGGTGGGAACGCTCATGCGTTCTCGCCTCGCGGTGGAGGGCCGTGTCCTGCGGCTGCTGGACATCGCGGAGCTACCCGCGGCCGCTGACGGCGAGAACGTCGAGCTCGTCCAGGCGTCGGTGACCGACATGGCCGCGATGGAAGCGGCGATGAAGGACGTCGACGCCGTGATCCACCTCGGCGGCCACAGCCTCGAGGAGGCGTGGGACAAGATCCTGTCGGTCAACATCGACGGCACGCACACGGTGCTGGAAGCCGCGCGCCGGTCCGGTGTGCGGCGCGTGATCTTGGCCAGCTCGAACCACGCAGTGGGGTACGTCGAGCGCGCCAACGGAGAGGCGGGTGACTACCTCTTCCCCCGCCCGGACACCTACTACGGCGTGTCGAAGGTGGCGCTGGAGGCGTTGGGGTCGCTGTACGCCGACCGCTACGGCATGGACGTGATCGCGATCCGCATCGGTTCGTGCTTCGAGAAGCCGCGCGACGTGCGGATGCTGTCGACGTGGATGTCGCCGGACGACGGTGCGCGCCTGTTCGAGGCGTGCCTTTCCGTTGCGTCGCCGGGGTTCCGGATCGTGTGGGGCGTTTCGGACAACAAGCGCGGCTGGTTCTCGCTGGACGAGGCCCGCGCGCTGGGTTACGAGCCGCAGGACGACTCCGAGGTGTACGCGGCCGAGGTGCTGGAGCAGCACGGCGGCGAGCTCGATCCCTCGTCGTACGCGGCGAAGTACGTGGGCGGGGCCTGGTGCGGCCCCGATTTCGACACGGCAGTCAAGGAGGCAGGGCGTTGAGCCACGTCGTGCAGGGATACAACCCGCGCACCGGTGAGCCGTTCGGCGAGCCGGTTGCGAAGACCCCCGACAGCGAGGTGGACCGGATCGCCTCAGCTGCGGCTACTGCGTTCTCGGCGTGGTCGGTCGTTCCGGCAGCGGACCGCGCTGTCGTGCTGGAGCAGGTCGCGGACGCGCTGGACGCCGAGTCGTCGTTGCTCGTCGAGACGGCCGACGGTGAGACGGCGCTGGGTGTGCCGCGCCTGACGACCGAGCTGAAGCGCACGACGAACCAGCTGCGGTTGTTCGCGGAGGTGTTGCGCGAGGGCAGCTACGTCGAGGCCACTTTGGACTCGGCGAACCCGGACATCATTCCGCCGCGGCCGGTGCTGCGGCGCGTGCTGCGTCCTCTTGGGACGGTCGCGGTGTTCTCCGCGTCGAACTTCCCGTTCGCGTTCTCGGTGGCTGGTGGTGACACGGCTTCCGCGCTGGCGTCCGGTTGTTCCGTTGTGGTGAAGGCACATTCGGCGCACCCGTCGACGTCGCGCGAGACGGCGCGGGTCGTGATGGACGCGTTGCGCGAGGCCGGTGCGCCCGAGGGTGTGTTCGGCATCGTGTACGGCACCGAGTCCGGTGTCGCGCTGGTGAAGCACCCGGCGGTGCGCGCGGTCGGTTTCACCGGCTCCACCGGCGGCGGGCGGGCCCTGTTCGACCTGGCGCAGGGACGGCCGGACCCGATCCCGTTCTACGGCGAGCTCGGCAGCGTGAACCCGACGGTGATCCTGCCCGGTGCGGCTACTCCGGACATCGCGGCCGGCTTCGCGCAGTCGTTGACGATGGGTGTCGGCCAGTTCTGCACGAACCCCGGTCTGGTGTTCGCGCCTGCCGAGCTGGTGCCCGCGTTGGGCGAGGCGGTCGCGGCTTCGTCGGGTGGCGCGATGCTGAACGAGCGGATGTGCGACTCCTACAAGGCGGGCACGGACGCTCTCGCCGCGTCGGACCTCGCCAGTGTGGTTTCTTCTGGCGTCCGCCCGGACGAGGCGTGGGCCGTGGCGCCGCTGCTGTTCTCGACGTCGGTGAAGGTGTTCGAGGAGAACCTCGAGAAGCTGACCGAGGAGCACTTCGGCCCGGCGGCGCTGATCGTGACGTACTCGTCGCCGTCCGAGCTGCATTCGGTGCTGGCGAAGCTGCCGGGAACCTTGACGGGCACCGTGCACGCCGCCGAGTCCGACCACGCCGAAGCCGGTGCGATCGCGGAGATCCTGCGGCACGTCGCGGGCCGGTTGATCTTCAACGCCTGGCCGACCGGCGTCGCGGTGGCGTGGGGTCAGCACCACGGCGGACCGTGGCCGTCGACGACGAATCCGCTGCATACTTCCGTTGGTGCGACGTCGATCCGCCGGTGGATCGCGCCGGTGACGTACCAGTCGTGGCCGGACGCGTTGCTGCCTTTGGAGTTGCAGGACGCGAACCCGCTGGGCATTCCGCGCCGGGTGGACGGCGTGCTCGTGGTGGACTGATCGGTGTTGCGGGCGGGGCTGCTGACGTAACGTCAGTGGCCCCGCTTTTCGTTGGAGGCCTTGATGGTCGGGCGCCGCGCTTACGACTTCATGTACCGGACCTGGGCGCCGTGGGAGGTCGGGCCGCGGTCCGAACTGACACGGCTGGTGACTTCGGGGCGGATTCCGGCGGGTCGCGCGATCGATCTCGGGTGCGGCAGCGGGGCGAACTCGATCTTCCTCGCGGAGCACGGATTCGACGTGACGGGCGTGGACTACTCCCCCGTCGGCATGGAGAAGGCCCGGCGCGCGATACCTACGTCGTTGTCCGTGTCGTGGGTGGCCGGCGATCTGACCGCTTCGGAGATTCCCGGGGTGTCCGGGACGTTCGACCTGCTCGTCGACTACAGCGTGCTGGACGACCTGCGCGGGCCTGCCCAGGACGCGATGGCGGCCACGGTGCTGCGCCTGTCGCACCCCGGTTCGATCTTCGTGATGTGGTGTTTCTACGACGAGATCCCGTGGTGGAAGCGCCGTGGCGGACGGTTTCCCGGTCTCGCGGTGGGTGCTGAGCAACGGTTGTTCGGTGCGTCGTTCGACATCGAGCGGTTGGACTCACCCGCTGTCGGCAGTGGGTTCGCCTGCTTTCTGATGACGCGGGCTTGACCTTGGAGTGCGCTCACAGGTTTAGCGTGGAGCGCATGAGAGTCGCCGAGCTCGCACGGCAGGTCGGGGTCCGGCCCGACACGGTTCGGTACTACGAGCGCGCGGGCCTGCTCGCGCCGCCGCCGCGCACGTCGTCGGGGTATCGGCAGTATCCGCCGTCGGCCGCCGACCGGATCCTGTTCATCCGCGACTGCCAGCGCCTCGGCCTGACGTTGCGCGAGATCTCGTCGTTGCTCGAGGTGCGCGACACCGGCGAGTGCCCGTGCGAACCGGCCGAGCAGCTGCTGCAACGGCACATCGCCGAGATCGACGCGGAGATGGCCAGGCTCGCGCGACTCCGTTCGGACCTGGTGGACATGGTCGGGACCGACTGTCCACCGTGGTGCCCGCCAGAGGGGAGGTGATCGGAAGTGGACGACTGCTGCACCGCTTGCGACTGCTGCTGACCGTCGATTGATTAGTCAGTTGATACCAATCCGGCGAGGCGCCCGCCGGATTCGTGTCGGAAACATGTCACTCGTCCAACATCAGACCGATGTCTAAACGAATTCGACAGCTCCATTCGCGACTCGCCGGGGCAAGATGGATATCGCACGGCGACGTCCAGGGGAGCGGGCATGACCGACCTGCGTTTCGCATGGCTCGAGATCACCGGCAAATGTCAACTGAGCTGCACGCACTGCTACGCGGACTCCGGCCCGCACGGCACAGAGGGCACGCTCCGAACATCCGATTGGTTCCGCGTCATAGACGACGTAGCCGAACTCGGCGCGCAGTCGGTTCAGTTCATCGGCGGCGAACCGACATTGCACCCAGATTTACCGGCGTTGGTGGATCGCGCACTCGATGCCGGACTGACCGTCGAGGTCTTCAGCAATCTCGTCCACGTGGGCCCGCGTCTCTGGGACGCCTTCTCCCGTCCCGGTGTGCGCCTCGCGACGAGCTACTACTCCGACACCGCCGCCCAGCACGAGGCCATCACCGGCCGCCGCGGCAGTCACGCCCGCACGCGCGCCAACATCGCCGAAGCCTTGGGCCGCGACATCCCACTGCGCGCCGGTGTCATCGATGTCAGCTCGTCCGACTTCATCGGCCGGCAACGCACGCACGCCGCCCAGGCCGACCTCATGTCGCTCGGCGTCGCTCAAGTCGGCGTCGACAGCCTCCGCGGGGTGGGCCGCGGCGCAAACGCTTCACCCAGTGCCGACCAGCTGTGCGGTCGCTGCGGCCACGGCGCCGTCGCCATCGCCCCGACCGGCGAGGTCTGGCCGTGCGTCTTCGCCCGCTGGATCTCGCTCGGCAATATATTGGATACGGATCTACCGACGATCCTCTCCACGGTCGCTTCTCCCGGTCCCGTGACCGCAGGCACTTCCTGCTGGCCCCAGGGCGGCGGCTCGTGCGCCCCTAACGATCCCCCGCGCCTTTGATCCGCTCAGCGATCGCCTTTGCACACTCGACCGCCTCGGCGCGGGTGGTGTCGACCTCGACGTCATAAGTCATCCCGCGATGCACCAGGTCGGCCTGCACCTCGGCCATCCCGGACACCCGATCGCCGCGGGCGAGCTCCCGGCCCGCGGCCACAGCGGCGTCGCACCGCACGCCGACCCACAGCACGTCGAGCCCGAGCAGCACCTTCTCCCACCGCTGCCTCGACTCGGTCCCGCCGAGGAACACGTCGTCCACGATCACCCGCGCCCCAGCGCGCACCATCGCGGCCACGCCCTCCATCCACGCGTCCTCGAGGCGCCGGAACTCCGCCCCGATCGTGATGTCCCCGTCGTCCGCGAACCCGATCCCGTCGGCCCCGAGCTGCAACCGCGGCGGCATCACGTCGATCAACGTGTCGACCCCGATCGCCAGCCACGCCTCAGGCAACACGGCCTGCAGACACCGCGCGATCCCCGACTTGCCGGAGCTGGACCCACCGTTGAGAACGATCACCTGAACACTCGACCCCACGCCCCGACCGTACCCAGCCCGCCCCAACCCCACCCCTCATTTCCCCGCCGCTCACCATCCCTAGCAATGACTCTTTTGCCGACAAAGTCAAAAGACTCATTGCTAAGCACCAGCTCAGCCCCTTCCCGCCACTGATATATCGCTGCGGCCAGCCCGTCGGATGAAAAAAACGTTTGCGGACGTCGTCAAAAGACTCATTGCAAAGGTCAACAAGGAAGGCGGCCCTGGGGTCGGTCAGCCAAGTCGGACGTGCCGGAAGCCGCGGTCGTGCAGCCGCCCAGCACGGTGACGGGCTCGGCGAGCAGCGCGAAGTGGTGCACCCGGTGGCTGTCGTCGCGCAGCCTGCCGACGATGCCCGAGAAGTACCGGGGGCCGCCGAACGGTCCGTTGATCCAGCTCAGCACCAAGCCGACGTCAGCGACGAGCGGCGCCAGCCCGCCGTTCCTCCTGCAACTCGCGCTGGTACCCGAGGAAGTCGACCTCCAGCGTGTGCCGCTTCGACTTCACGTACCGGCTCCGCAGCGACTCCCGGTAAGAAGTGATCTCCGCCTTCATCTCCGGCTCCGAAGGCAGCACAGCCTGCCCGGACACCAGATCAGCGATCCACTCGGCCTGAGCCTCGGCCAGCGGCATGATCGCCCCCAGCGGCTGGATTAGCCCGAGGAAGTACAGCCCGGGATGAGCCGGATCCACGACCCGCCGGTACAACGACACCTCGTTGTCCGCGGACGACACCGCCGAGAACTCAACCGAGTCCAGGAACGGGAAGTCGACCTTGTACCCCGTGCAGTAGACGATGACGTCGACGTCCTCACGACTGCCATCGGCGAAAACCACGCCGACCCCGTCCAACCGGGCAATGTTCGGCTTCACGGTGATGTCGCCGTGCCCGAGCCGGGTCAGCAGATCGTCGGACACGGTCGGGTGCGCCGCGAGGATCCCGTGCGAAGGCTCCGGCAGCCCGTAGGAGGAAAGCTTCCCCCGCGCCAGCCGCAGCATCGCCCGAAGCGACAGCGCCTGCACCCACGCGGGCGCGAACCGGGCGAGCGGCGAGGTCGTCAGGTGGTCGGTCGGCATCCCGAACAGGTACTTGGGCATGATGTGCGCGCCGCGCCGCATGGCCAGAAAGGTCCGGGACGCGACCCTGGACGCTTCCACCGCGATGTCGCAGGCGGAATTGCCGATGCCCAGAACCAGCACCTTCTTGTCCGCGAAACGCTCCGGCGTCTTGTAGAAGTGCGCGTGCAGCTCCTCGCCGGAGAACGAACCGGGAAACGCGGGCTCGGGCAGACGCGGCGACCAGTGGTGACCGGAAGCGACGATGACCGAACGGTACGGCACAGAAACAGAAGCGCCCGTGTCGCGATCGCGCGTAGTGACCGAATAACCACTCGAAGCGACGGAAACCGAAACGACTTCGGTCCGGAACCGGATGCGGTCGCGGAACCCGTGGTGCTTCACGAAGTCGTCGAAGTACTCCGCGATCTGGAAGTGCGACGGGTAGGCCGGCAGATGCGCGGACATCGGGAAGGACTTGAACTCCATCATCTGCCGCGAGGTGTTGATGTGGAGTGACCGGTAGGCGGACGACATGCCGTTGTCGTTGAGATAGCGCCAGTTGCCACCGATCTCGGACCCGGTCTCGTAGCAGTCGTAGTCGATGCCGCGGGCGCTGAGCACCTGACATGCGGCGATGCCGGAAGAGCCTGCCCCGATGACGCACACGCGGTCCATGACTCTGAAGTATTTTCACGTTCAAACCGCGTGTCAATCACCCGGTGCAAGGACCTAAATCGGACGAAATTGTCAGACCCGAGGTCCATGATGCCCGCATGACAGACGCGATCGTGGCCGAAGGCCTGGTCAAACGCTACGGGTCGGTCGTCGCGCTCAACGGCCTGGACCTGAGAGTCGAGGAAGGCACCATCATGGGCCTGCTCGGACCCAACGGAGCAGGCAAGACGACGGCGGTGCGGGTGTTCACCACCCTGCTCGAAGCCGACGAGGGCACGGCGCGCGTCGCCGGGCTCGACGTCCGCAAGCAAGCCGACGAGCTGCGCAAGAACATCGGCCTCTCCGGCCAGTACGCGGCCGTCGACGACAACCTCACCGGGTTCGAGAACCTCGACATGGTCGGCCGCCTGTACCACCTCGGCCGCGCCAGGAGCCGCGAACGCGCCCGCGAGCTCCTCGCCAGGTTCGACCTGGAGGACGCCGCCGACCGCCCGGTCAAGGGCTACTCCGGCGGCATGCGCAGAAGGCTCGACCTCGCGGGCGCGCTCGTCGCGAAACCGAGCGTCCTGTTCCTCGACGAACCCACCACCGGTCTCGATCCGAGGTCACGCCTCGGCATGTGGGACGTGATCGAGGAGCTCGTCAAAGGCGGCACGACGCTGCTGCTCACCACCCAGTACCTCGAGGAGGCCGACCGCCTTGCCGACCAGATCGCCGTGATCGACCACGGCCAGGTGATCGCCGAGGGCACCGCCGACCAGCTGAAGGACCAGGTCGGCGGCGAACGTCTCGAGCTCTCCGTCGCCACGAACGCCGAGCTGGCCATCGCGAGGTCCACGCTCGCCGACCTCGCCGTCGGCCCGATGGAGACCGACGAACGCCAGCACCACCTCACCGTGCCGATCGCGGGCGGGTCCGCGGTGCTGATCGAGGCGATCCGGCGGCTCGACGGCGAGGCGGTGAAGGTGCTCGACGTCGGTCTGCGCCGGCCGACGCTGGACGACGTGTTCCTGACGCTGACCGGCCACCACGCCGACGGGGAGGACGAGAAGTGAAGCTGCTGCACGCACTCGCCGACGGCTCGGTCGTCGCCAAGCGCAACCTCATCAAGATCAAGCGAGTGCCCGACCTGCTGGTGTTCGCGACGATCATGCCGATCATGTTCGTGCTGCTGTTCGCCTACGTGTTCGGCGGCTCGATCGAGATCCCCGGCATGGACTACCGCGAGTTCCTGATGGCGGGCATCTTCGCGCAGACCGTGTTGTTCGGCGCCACGATCACCGGAAGCGGCCTGGCGGAGGACATCACCAAGGGCATCATCGACCGCTTCCGCTCGCTGCCGATGGCCCGGTCCGCGGTGCTGATCGGCCGCACGACCTCGGACCTCGTCAACAACGCGCTGGTCGTCGTCATCATGATGCTCAGCGGCCTGGTCGTCGGCTGGCGCATCCACTCCTCACCGCTGGAGGCGCTCGCGGGAGTCGGCTTGCTGCTGCTCTTCGCCTACGCGTTCTCGTGGGCGATGGCGTGGGTCGGGTTGCTGGTGCGCAGTCCCGAGGTGTTCAACAACGCGAGCTTCATCTTCATCTTCCCGCTCAGCTACATCGCGAACACGTTCGTGCAGTCGGAGAAGCTGCCCACCGTGCTCCGCCACTTCGCGGAGTGGAACCCGGTCTCCGCGGTCACGCAGGCGACCCGCGAACTGTTCGGCAACACCTCTCCCCTGTCGCCCGCGCCGGACGTGTGGCCCCTGCAGCACCCCGTGCTCGCCTCGCTCGGCTGGGTGGTGATCTTCCTGCTGATCTTCGTCCCGCTGGCCAACAGCCAGTACAAACGCGCGGTGGCCCGCTGAGTGGAACGGGGTATGCCCCGTGCCCCCAGGAGCCATACGTTGTGCCCCATGCGAAAGCTTCTGGTGGCAGTCACGTCGGTACTGGCGATCACGGTCTCCACTGGCACGGCGGCGGGCGCACCGCTGCCGTGCCCGGAGATCTTCGCGACCAACAACACCGCGATCATCACGGACCCGGACGACCCGCGGCTGCAGGACAGACTGGTCAAGTTCGACCGCGAGGTGCGCGGCATCGTGTTCGCCAACGGCGGCATCACCACCCGCTCCACGTTGCTGGACGGCGTGTTCTGGTCCAGCGACCTGCAGCAGACGACGTTCGAACGCTCCCGCAAGTTCGACGTCACGCTCAACGAGGAGAGCCTGCGCCACACCGCCTCGACGATCAGCAAGCAGTTCAGGCAGGAGTCGGTGCTGACGTTCCGGTTCCTGCCCGCGAACTCGCCGAAGGTCGACGCCGTGCAGGTCGAGGTCGACGGCATCACGGCGAAGCAGGTCCGCGAAGGCCTCCTCAAGGACGCCGTCGCGCGCGAGAAGCTCGGCGGCGGCAGCGTCACGTTGCAGAACAAGGCGATCCTCATCGCGGACGTCAACGACCTCCCGACGGTGCGGGCGTTCGTCACGAACATCGGCGGCGACATGAGCAAGGCCAAGATCCGCAAGGGCGACTGGGAGTTCGTCGGCGCGGAAACTCCTTTGTGGATCAACCAAAACGCCGCCTAACCTCATAGCCATGGCAGCACACGTCGTCCACGGCAAGAACGTGGACATCCGCATGTGGACTCGGCCCGACGAGGTCGAAGAGTTCGCCATGCAACAGCTTCAGAACATCTCCGCGCTGCCGTGGGCCGTCAAGCACATCGCCGTGATGCCGGACGTGCATTACGGCAAGGGGGCCACGGTGGGATCGGTGATCGCGTTGCGCGACGCCGTCTCCCCCGCGGCCGTCGGCGTGGACATCGGCTGCGGCATGGCCGCCGTGCGCACCTCGCTCACGGCCAGCGACCTGCCGGAGACACTGCGCGATCTGCGATCGCGCATGGAGGCCGTGGTTCCCGTCGGTTTCGGACAGCACAAGGCGACCGCGTTCACCGAAAGGGACGCGTCCGACTGGGCTTCGTTCTGGCGGAAGTTCGACGACCTCACGCCTGCCGTGAAGGCGCGCGCCGACAAGGCGATGCACCAGATGGGCACGCTCGGCGGAGGAAACCACTTCCTCGAGGTCTGCCTGGACACCGACCAGCGCGTGTGGGTCATGCTGCACTCCGGGTCGCGCGGTATCGGCAACGAGCTGGCGCAGCACCACATCTCGGTGGCGCGCACGCTCGCGCACAACGCCGAGCTGCCGGACCCGGACCTCGCGGTGTTCCTCGCGGGCACGCCGGAGATGGGCGCGTACCGGCACGACCTTTACTGGGCGCAGGACTATGCGCGGCGTAACCGCGCGGTCATGCTGCGTTTGGTGTGCGACGTGCTGCGTGCCGAGTTCCCGCACATCCTCTTCGAGGAGCCGATCTCGTGCCACCACAACTACGTGGCCGAGGAGACGCACTTCGGTGAGGACGTGCTGGTGACCCGCAAGGGCGCGATCCGGGCCGGGCGCGGCGAGCTGGGCATCATCCCGGGCTCGATGGGCACCGGCTCGTACATCGTGCGCGGTCTCGGGAACCCCGACTCGTTCGAGTCGGCGTCGCACGGCGCCGGCCGGAAGATGTCGCGCAACAAGGCCCGCAAGACGTTCACCACGAAGGATCTCGCCGCCCAGACAAGTGGCGTCGAGTGCCGCAAGGACTCCGGTGTGGTGGACGAGATTCCGGGCGCCTACAAGGACATCGACACCGTGATGGCGAACCAGTCCGATCTGGTCGAGGTGGTCGCCAAGCTCAAGCAGGTGGTTTGTATCAAGGGTTGATGTTTCCACCGCGAGTTCGTGGGAAGCCTCCAGGACAGCAGAAAGTTTTTGCCTGTCTTGGAGGTTTTTCCATGTCAACGGGCGCCATCATCGGCCTGGTGGTCGCGGTTCTCGTGGTGCTGGTGGTCCTCGCCTTCGTGCTGAGGCCCGCCATGCAGCGCAAGAAGCTGCGCGACCGCTTCGGCCCCGAGTACGACCGCGCGGTCGAGCAGAGCGACAACAGAACGGCCGCGGAGAAGGAGCTCGCCGAACGCGAGCACCGCCACAGCGAGTTCGACCTGAAGCCGCTTTCCCCGTCGGCGCAGGAGAGTTACCGCCGGCACTGGGCGGACGTGCAGGCGAAGTTCGTCGACTCGCCGGACAAGGCGATCGCGGACGCCGACCGGCTGGTGACGGATCTGATGGCCGAGCGCGGCTATCCCACCGAGGGTTACGAGGCGCAACTGAGCGTCCTGTCGGTGGAACACGCCCGGACTCTCGAGCACTACCGCAAGGCGCACGACATCTCCGAACGCCAGGAGATCGGCGAGGCGAGCACCGAGGACCTGCGCACCGCGATGGTGCACTACCGCGAGCTGTTCACCGACCTGCTCGAACACGGTGCGGCTCCGAGCAAGGACCGTGACGCCGTGCGGAAGGAGAAGACGGATGTCTGAGACACCTACCCACGCAGCGGTTCCCACGCCGACCCCGGCTCGGCCGCTGCCGCAGCAGACCGAGCGGCAGGCGGAAGAGCGCACGCCGCCGACCGACCGCATGCCGCAGCAACAGCCGCCGCAACACGCAGAGCAGCGGACCGACCAGCGTGCCGACCAGCGCCCTGACCAACGTTCGGACCAGCGCGCTGACCAACGTTCCGAACAGCGTGCCGAACAGCGCACTGAACACCAGCGCGGTGAGCAGCAGCGCACAGAGCAGCCCACTGGGCAGCGGCCGTCCAGCAAGCTCGAGGACGAGTGGCAGAGCGTGCAGTACGAGTTCGTCGACGACCCGAAAGCGGCCGTGCGCAAGGCGGACGACCTCGTGAAGCGGGCGATCGAGGAGCTCACAACCCGGCACCGTTCACTCACGCAGCAACTCGAGGGAAACGGTGATCCACAGACAGAGGACTTGCGACTGGCTCTCCACCGCTATCGGGAATTGTTCAAGTCGCTCGTCGCCGTGAAATGAGTTGGTAGCCCCGGCGCCGTGGCCGTAACAGGTGGCGGCGCCGGCAGGCACACCTAGCTGGGCAGCTCGCGGATCTCCATCTCCAGCACGTCGATCTCGTCGCTGATCGCCTCGTCGAGCATGTCGTCCAGCAGCTTGCGGCACTCCGCCGATCCGCAGCGCGCCAGTCCGGCACCGAACCGCGGCACCTGCTCCCACCACACCGCCGGGTTGTTCCAGAACGACCCGGAACCCTGGTCGACGCCTTCGAGGCAGCGCAGCCTCTGGTCGCTCTCCGGAAGAGCTCGCACGAACTCGATGAACAGCGCGAGTGCGTCGTGATTGCTCACCGGGACCGCGCCGTAGCCGCGCAGACAGTCCTCGAGTTCAGCGAGGAACTCCGCCTTGAAGGACACGGCACACCCCCGCTCCTCCGCACCGTTGCGGACATCCTGAGTTCGTGCCATCAACAGTACCTCCGCGACTTGAGCGGGAAACGAGTGCGAACGGGCGGTATCTTCCTGCGCGCAAACGAGGTCCGGTGACCCGCAGTCACTTCGCCGAACCGTTACACACCCTCATGCGCGACGTATCGAGACACGAGAAACCCGTTGTCCAGCTTGACGATCTGACCCACGACCAGCTTGTCGGCCGGATCCGCACCGGACAGCCCGCCCGCGCCGGGCCGGGCGAACGTCAGCCTCCCGGACGCGCCCGGGAAGTCACGCAAAGTGTGCAGCTTGCCGAATACCGCTTCTCGTGACGCCTCAACGCCAGTTGACTGCGCGACCACGCTGACGGAGTCATAAGCCAACATAATGTGTCCGTTGGGGCCCGAAAGGAATGCCTTCCGCGCGTGCCGCTTCTGCGCCGCCTCATAGGTGGTGAAGAACTGTTGCGTCGACTGGGGAATCGGCTCGCGGCCGGACGTCCACGCGAACGTCGTGAAGTACAGCCTGCCGTCGGCGAATCGTTTGATGTCTTCCAAATCCGTGAAGTTCGTCGTCTCCAGCTGGGTCAGGTCGTCACCGCCGAACACCACCGGATCGGTGCAGTTGCTGCGACTCAGCTCGGTCAGCAGCCCGCCGACTTCCGCTGTGCGGCCCGTGTAGAGGATGAGCGGGTTCGGTGACTTCTGGCAGATGTCCCGCACGACGTTGCCGAGCTGCGCGGCCACCGCGTTCGCTGTCTCGTCGTAGTCGTGCAGTTCCGGCCTGAGCACGTCCTGGAACTCCTCCGCGAGATCCGAGCTGTACTCGTCACCGGTGCTCCGCATGAGGTGCAACGGACGCCCTCGCAACGCTTCGGTGCGTTCGATGATCCGGGCGGCGACCTGAGCCTGCCGCTTGTTGGACGGCGCGATGCGGAAGAAGTAGGGCATCAGGCTGAAACTCGTCGACGACAGCGACGAGCCGACCATCGGGATGCCGTTCGGGTGTTCCTTCGACGGACCCAGGACGCCGAGCGCGGACTGCGTGGTGCCGCGGCTCTGCCCGAGCCCGGTCACGGCGACCACCTTCGGGTCGCGCTCTGCGTACTCGCGGATCTGCCGCGCGACGACCTCCGCGTGTGCGGACTCGCCGCCGAAGTTCGCGAGAACCAGGCGCACCAACGGGTTGCGGCCGAGACCGTCGAGCTGGTTCCAGTCTCGCTGGGCCAGATACGCGCCACGCAGCTCGTTCACCCCGGCGGACAGGTCGCGTTTCACCCGCTCGTTGGAGCTGAGCATCGTGGCGACCACGATCGTGACGACGCTGCGGTCCCTCACCTTGGCGGCGCGGTCGTTCTCCTCGGCGATGAGCTTGGCGAGCTCCTCGACCTCCGCGTCGTCGTTGTTCTGCAACGTCGGGTCACCGTAGGCGAACCGGCCCGGTTTCTCGCTCAGGCCAACGCACTGCACTCCATCCATTTTGGACAGACGAGTCCGCTTACCGGCGAGGTCCGCGACGAGCTCGTCGGGTTCGTAGAGGCCGTAACGCAGGCAGTAGTTGCTGGTCTGCAAGTAGAATGCCGCGCCGTATAACACAAGCAGCACGACGACGAGGTAGACGGCCACGCGGCGCAACGCGTTGCGGCCGGGCCAGCGTCGCGGATACGGGTAGCGGGCGACGCTGGACGAGCGCGGCAACGATGCCGGCGGCGACGCGGGTGTGTTGTGTTCGAGCGCGCGTTTCGTTGTGCGGTAAGCGGTGAGGCGTTCCTCGGCGCCGTCGAGCTCCTGGTGGGTGCGCAGCACGCGGTCGTACATCTCGACCGTCGGCCGCACGATCCGGCTGCGTGACCGCAGTTCCCAGGTCGCGATGACGGCGTCCTCCAGTAGCCCGGTCTCCGGCCGCACCACGCGGTCGTAGCGGCGGTGAAGGTTCTTCTTCGTGCCGGTGCGCAGACGTTCCCACCACGTGACCGGCTGGTCCTCGAACTCCGGTTCGCCTTCGCCGGGCGGCATCGGGGCTTCCGCGATGGCCGCGAGCTCGGCGATCCAGCGGTCGCTGCGTTCGTCGACGTGCGGGCGCAGGCGATGCGCGACGAGGTGGACTTCGCCGAGCGCCAGGGCGTGGTAGAGCGCGTCTTCGCGTTGCCCGAGACTGTCGTAGCGATCCTTCAGCAACCGATGGACATTCGTGTGCGAGAACGGTTGGCCTTCCGGGACCTCGCGCAGTCTGCGCGCCAGCAGGTCGCGCAACAACGGGTGCAGCACGAAGTTGTCGCCCTGCTGCGTCACGAAACTGAGCTGTGCCAGGAGACTGCGCATGTTCTCGGCCGACCAGGTGGCCGGCAGCAGCGCGCGGATCACGTGCCGGTCGAGCAGGCGCGGGGCGGCGAGGCGGGCGAAGATCTCGCGCGCGGCCTCGCGTTCCGGCATTTCCTCGGCACCGGGAATCCGTTGGAAGAAGCGGAGAAGCAGGTAGTCGCCGACCGTGGCGTCCTGGAACGTCGTGGTCTCGTCGACCGGCAGCCGTTCGTCGAACACCGAGCGCACCGACGGCAGCACCTGGTCGCGCGCGAACACGAACTGCACGAGCTGGATGGCGAGCCGGACCGCGAGCGGATGGCCGTGCGTGACCTCCTGCAACTCCTCGACGAGCGCTTCGGACTCGACGGTGCTGTTGCGGGTGCGGTTCCACTCGGCGAGGAACTGCCGTGTCTGCGCCAACGTGAAGGGTTCCAGGCGGACTGGCTTGAACACCGTCGAGTCGGGCAACGAGGGCGCGGACTGTTTGGTGGCGATCACGAGCAGCGGCACGTGCGGCTCCTGGTCGCGCCGCTCAGCGAGAAGACTCAGGAAGTCGGTGGCGCGCGCGGTTGGCCGTGGCCGTTTCGGTGGCAGGTAGGAGTCGATGCCGTCGAGGAGGTCGGCGCCGTCGAGCAGCAACAGGCTGTTCATCCTGCGGTAGCGGCGGAACCGGTAGGCGGCCGTGATGTCGGCGAGGAAGGCGGCGACGAGCAACCGGTCGATCGCCAGCGTGTCGCCGGCCCGGTTCAGGTTCCACATGTGCACGAGCGCAGCGTCGAACTTCGGGCGCCCCACGTAGTTCTCGAACCAGCGCAACGCACTCGCGACCCGCGGCCCGCCGAGCAGCCAGCGCAACGGCCGCGGCGCGACCACGGCGAGTCCGATGAGCCACAGCAGCAGTGGCCTGAGCACCTTCCCGAGGCCCTGCGCGGGCGGCAGCACCTCGACGACCTCGGCGGCGTCGGCGACCGCGACGAGCCGGGTCATCTGCTTGGCGGCGAGCTCACGGGCGCGGTGATGCGGGTCGTCGGTCTGCTCGGTCTGCAACGCGAGCCGGGCGAGGTCGTAGCGGGGCAGGCGCATGCGGCCGAACTCGGCGTGCTGGTAGGACCGCAGCTGTTCGGCGGCGACGTCGAGGATGTCCTTGCAGGAGCGGGAACCGGCCTTGTCGAGATCGACTTTGGCGGTGGGTGCGTCGGGGTAGCGCCGGCGGACGTGGTCGAGCAGCGCCGTCTTGCCGCTGCCGCCAGGACCGAACGCGACGATCACCGGCAGGGTCTGCTTCGCGCGGCGCTCCACCAGGGACTCCACCAGTGCGGTGATGTCGTCCCTGCCGACGAGCCCGATCTCCGGTTCCAGCGCCATGATCCTCTGACGCTTCGGAGACCGATTCTGTTCCGTGTCTAACGGTCTGCGTGCAGCCTGGCGACGAAGCTGAACCGATCGCCCCGGTAGAGCGACCGGGCCCGTTCGATCGGGTGGCCTTCCACGTCGTAGGAGACGCGGTGCAGCAGCAGCATCGGCAACGCGGGGTTGGTGCCGATGAGCAGGGCTTCCCTCGGTGTCGCGAGCACCGTCTCGACGCGTTCCTCGGCCTCGGCGAACCGCACGCCGAGCCGTTCGGTGAGGCACGCGTAGAGCGATCCGGCGGGGTCGAGCTTGTCCATCAGGTCGGGGAAGCGGCGGCTGCTCAGGTAGGTCGACTCGAGGCCGATGCGCTCGTCGTCGGCGAGCAGGACGCGTTCGAGGTGGACGACCGGGTCGCCCGGTTCGAGCATCAGGTCGCGGGCGAGGCCGTCGTCGGCGCTGAGCTCCTCGAGCGTGATCACCGTGCGGGTCGGCTCGACACCCTGACGCCGCATGCCCTCGGTGTAGCTGACCAGCGACAACGGCTGGACGAGCTTCGGCGGCGCGACGAACGTGCCGCTGCCCTGGCGACGGATGAGCTTGCCTTCGAGCACCAGTTCGCTGACGGCCTGGCGGAGCGTGACGCGCGAGACGGAGAACCGTTCGGCGAGCTCGCGTTCGGACGGCAGGACGGTGCCTTCGCCGAGGGTCTCGACGAGGTCGAACAGCTCGGCCTTCACCGCGTAGTAGCGCGGGACACGGCCGTGTTCTGGAATGCCCGCGCGAACGGGTCGATCAGCGCGGTGCGGCGGCACTCGGTTCACGTGGCGTGAGCATACGTCACACCTTGTGTGATCAGGGGGCCAGCTTCGGCGGGTCGGGGATCTTGTAGCCGGAAGATCCGATGTTGGCTTCCAGCGACTTCCGCCAGGCGCCCGTGTCGATCATCTTCTGCAGCGCGGCCTGGACCTTCGCCTTGCTGGCGGGGTCGTTGCGGTGCAGGCCGACGCCGTACTCCTCCTTGCTGAACGGGTCGCCGACGACCCGCAGCAGCTCGGGGTTCTGGGCCGCGTAGCCCGCGAGCAGGACGTCGTCGGTGGTGACGGCGTCGACGTTCTCCGCGAGCAGCGCCGTCACGCAGTCGCTGAACTTCGCGTACTCGACCATCTTCACGTCGTTCGCGAACTGGTCGCGCACGTAGGCCGCGGAGGTGGAGCCCGCGGTGGAGCACAGGCGCAGGCTGGCGTTGAGCGACTTCGGGCCGTCGATTCGGGTCTCGTTCATGCGCACCAGCAGGTCCTGACCGGCGACGAAGTACGGGCCGACGAAGTCGATCAGTTCCTTGCGCTTGTCCGTGATCGAGTAGGTGGAGACGACGAGATCGGCCTCACCGCTGGTCAGGAGCGTCTCCCGGTTGCCGGGCTGCGCTTCCTTCCAGGTGATGTTCTGCTCCTTGACGCCGAACTCGTTCGCGATGAACTTGGCGACGTCGACGTCGAACCCGCGGTAGCTGCCGTCGAGCCTGCGCACCGCCATGCCCGGTTGGTCGTAGGAGACGGCGATGGTCAGGCGGTCGTTCGCGCTGGCCCTCCCGAGGATCGTGTTCTCGTCGCCGCCCGCGCAGGAGGCGAGCAAAAGCACGGCCGCACATGTTGTCGCCAGCAGGCGGAGGAGCGCTCTCGGCGTCATTCGTCCCTCTTACGAGTTATTCCACGGGCATGCGCCGACGCAGGATGCAACGTTGCTCGGCGATGCCGGAAACCTAAGCGGCGATCGGACGCATGTCCATACCTCGGGGCGAATGAGACAACGGAATCGTTGCGACGATGCGGTCAGCGCAAGCGGCGCGGACCGGCATCGTGCAGGGACGGAGGTGGCCCGATGACGATGCGCGCGCTGCTGACGAAAGCCCCTGCGGCAGAAGCAAGAACAGGTTCGAGTTTGAGCGAACGAACCTCCGGGAGGTCCTCTGCCAGTGCCGCCAAACGGAGTACCAGTTCCTGAAGCGCTTTCAGATCCGCGGGTTCGTCGCCGCGGTAACCCGTCAGTAGGGGTGCGGCTTTCGGTGCGGCAACGAGTTCCGCGGCGTCGGTGTCGGTGAGGGGTACTGCCCGGTAGGCGCGGTCGCCGAGAAGATCGCTGACGAGACCTGACAGTCCGAACCAGACCAACGTGCCGAAGCTCGGGTCGTCCTGCAGGCCGAGGACGCAGCTGACTCCCTTGGGCGCCATGCGTTGCACGTACACGCCGGGTTTACCGCTCAGTGCCGCGAGATCGTGGTACGCAGCCTTGACCGATTCCTGCTGCGCGATGTCGAGCCGGACGCCGACGAGGTCCGTGCGGTGGCGGAGGCGTTCGCTGGTGGCTTTCATCGCGACCGGGTAGCCGAGTTCGCCGGCGGCCTGCGCGGCTTCCTCGGCGCTGTGGGCGATGCGGAACGGGACGACGTCGATGCCGTAGCAGTTCAGCAGTTCGACGGCTTTCTGGTCGTCGAGCAGTTGTTCCGACTCGGTGTTGTCCACAATGGACCTCGCGCGGTCGAGGTCGATGCCGTCGGGCCGGGTGAAGTTGCCCTGGGGTGCGGCGCGCCAGCGGGCGTAGCGGATCATGCGGGCCAATGCGAGAACGGCGCGTTCCGGGCTGGCGTAGCTCGGAATGGAACCTTTCCCGGGAACCTTCAGCTCGTCCGGAATTCCTTCGACCGCGAGGAACGTGGAGACGATGGGTTTCGTGCCGTGCGCGGCTTCCTTGAGCGCGCGGGCATAGGCCGTGCCGGGGACGGCGATCGGTGGCACGAACACGACGACGAGGGCGTCCGTGTCGGGGCGGTTGAGCGCTTCCTGGACGGCCTTGGCGAACTCCTCGGGGGTGGCCTGCGCGCCGACGTCGACGGGCTCGCCGGCGAGTTCGAGGTCCTGGGCGAGCAGGGTGTCGGCGGCGAGCAGGCCGATGGCGGTGGAGTTGCCGACGACGGCGACGCGCTTGCCCTTGGGCAGCGGCTGGTTGGCCAGCAGGAGCGCGGTGTCGAACAGCTGGGCCAGCGAGTCGACCCTGATCACACCGGCCTGCTCGAACAGCGCCTGGACGCTCGCCTCGTCGACCTTGGCGCCGGTGGCGGCGAGACCGGGGACGACGGCGTGCCGGCCGGACTTGACCGCGACGATCGGCTTGGTGCGGCCGAGCCGTCGCGCGAGCCTGGCGAACTTGCGCGGGTTGCCGAACGACTCCAGGTAGAGCAGGACGACGTCGGTGGCGGGATCGGTCTCCCAGTACTGCAGGAGGTCGTTGCCGGAGACGTCGGCGCGGTTGCCCGCCGAGACGAACGTGGACAGGCCGAGGCCCCAGCCAGCGGCGTTGGCGAGGATGGCCGTGCCGAGGGCGCCGGACTGGCAGAAGAAGCCCGCGCGGCCTCTCGTCGGCAGCTGCGGGGCGAGGCTCGCGTTGAGCCTGACCTTGGGGTCGAGGTTGAGCACGCCGAGTGCGTTCGGACCGACGACGCGCATGCCGTGCGCTCTCGCCTCGGCCGCGAGCCTGCGTTCTGCTGACAGCCCGTCCGGCCCCGTCTCGCCGTAGCCGCTGCTGACGACGACGAGCGCCTTCACGCCCTTCGCGAGACACGCGTCCATGACCTCGTCGACGCTGGCCGCAGGAACGGCGACGACGGCGAGGTCGACGTCGTCGGGGATGTCGAGCACGGTCGGGTACGCCCGGACACCCCGTACCGCGCGGTGCTCGGCGTTGACGGGGTAGACGGGCCCGTTGAAGTCCGCTTCGAGGAGGTTCTTGAGGACCGCGTGCCCGATCTTGGTCGGGTCGGTGGACGCCCCGATGACGGCGACTGACCTGGGGTGCAGCAGGTTGTGCACGCTGCGGGCCTCGGCGGCCTGCTCGCGGGCCCTGGCGACGGCGACGGACTCGTCGGTGGGGTCGATCGCGAACTCCAGGTGCAGCACGCCCTCCTCGAACGCCCTGCTGACCTGGTACCCGGCGTCGCGGAACACCCGGACCATCTGCCCGTTCTCGGCCAGCACCTCGGCCTCGAACCGGGTGAGCCCGACCTCCCTGGCCGCGGCGGCGAGGTGTTCGAGCAGGATGCTGCCCAGCCCACGCCCCTGGTGCCCGTCCTCGACGACGAACGCGACCTCGGCCGACTCCCCCTCGTGCAGCCGGTCGAACCTGCCGACCGCGACGATGTCGTCGCCGAGCAGCGCGATGAGCGCCACCCGGTCGTGGTGGTCGACCGTGCTGAACCGCTCGAGGTCCCGCTGCGGGATGCGCGGGTAGGGCCCGAAGTAGCGGAAGTACCGCGTCCGTTCGGACAGCCGCCCGTGGAACTCCCGCAGCTTGTCGCCGTCGTCCGGTGTGATCGGTCGCAGGTGAACCGTGCGGCCGTCGCTGAGGACGACGTCCGCCTCCCACTGCCGGGGAAAGTCGAACGGATCTCTGGAGCCCACTGTGGTTTCAGTCCCTGGGGTCGTCGGGATCGAGCCCGTGCAACGGGAATACCGCGCGACGCGTGTCGCGAATCGCCTTGTCCACCGGCTCCTGCGCGTCCCCGCCCCACGGCTGGTGCACAGCGTCGCACTCATCGGTCATCGACGCAGGCAACGGCCAGTCAGGTGCGATGCGTGTCGCATGCGCGACCCACTCGGCGGGCAACGGCCGGTTCGGGTCCACATCGCGGTCCAGCACGGTCGCCAGCAGGTGCGTCCACGACCGCGGCACCACCCTGAGCAGCTCGTACCCGCCGCCCCCGAGCGCCAGCCACTTGAACCCGTGCTCGTTCACCAGCTCCCGGAACGCCTGGTAGATCGCCCGATGCCCGTCCACGCTCAACGCGAGATCCGCGAGCGGATCCTCCTTGTGAGTGTCCACACCGCACTGCGTGACCAGCACCTGCGGCCGAAACGCCTTCAGCAACGCCGGCACCGTCGCGTGAAACGCCCGCAACCACGCCCCGTCCTTCGTCCCGGCCGGCAACGCCACGTTGACCGCACTCCCCTCAGCCCCTGTGCCGCCAACCTCACCGGCCCACCCGGTCCCAGGCCACAGGCTCATCGGATGCTGATGCAACGACACCGTCAACACGCGCGGGTCGTCCCAGAACGCCGTCTGCACCCCATCCCCGTGATGCACATCGGCATCCACATACGCGATGCGCTCCACCCCGCTGCGCAACAACCACTCAATGGCCACCGCACAGTCGTTGTAAACGCAAAACCCAGCCGCACTGTCCGGCATCGCGTGGTGCAGCCCACCAGCGATGTTGACCGCCCGATCCACCTCACCGGACGCAATCGCCCGCGCCGCCGCCAACGACCCGCCGACCACCAACGCCGAAGCCTCGTGCATGCGCTCAAAGACCGGATTGTCCGGCGTCCCCAACCCGTGCCCGACATCCCACCCGGCCGTGGGCGCAGCCTGCACAGCACTCAAGTACCCAGGCTTGTGCACCAGCTCGATCTCGTCATCGCTGGCCGCCTCAGGCACCCGCAACTCCACACCCTCGAGCACCCCGAGCGCCGTGGCGAGCCGGACCGTCAGATCAAGCCGGACAGGATTCAACGGATGGTCGCCACCGAGGTCGTACCCGAGGAAGGACCGATCCCAGACAACAGCGGCTGGCTTACCCATGACCAGCAACCTACCCACCGATCGGCCCAACCGGTGATCACGTCTTGGCAGCCACCCGCTCGCCGCCCGCCTCCCCAGCCCCGCCTACAGTCCCTCCGCCAACCACCAGCGCCCAAACCACTCTCACCGAACAGGGACCAGAGGCGACATGCACCAGCGACCAGCGGCCGTCCTCCTAGCGCTGATCCTGCCCCTCGCCGCCCTCACCGGCTGCAGCGGCCAGATCAAGGGCTCAGCCACAGCCGACCCCAACGCCGCCGAGGCCCCAGCCACCCCACCCGCAACCTCGAAGAAGCCCTCGACCAGCACCCCGACCTCAACCCCCGCCCCGAAACAACAGGGCAACGTCAAGATCACCGCCAAGAAGAAGACCACCGGCCTGGAAACCTGCGGCGTACTCAAGTCCGCAGACATCCAAGCCGCCACCGGCGGCAAGACCTCAGCGGACGGCAGCTGCACCCACAGCACCACCGACCCCTCGACCTTCATCACCCAGATGGTCACGGTCCCCGACGTGACAGACCAAGAGGGCGAGAAGAAGCAGCTCGAAATCGGCGGCAACACCGCCTGGCAGGTCAGCTCCTCCAAGGCGGACTGCCAGGTGACCGTCATGCTCACCGACGACCCGGCAGCCATCACCTCGGCCTTCTCGGTGAGCGTCCTGGCCATCGAGGACTTCGACACCTGCGCAGCAGCCCTGAAACTCGCCACCCAAGGCTTCGACCGCATCCCGAACGCCTGACCAGGTCGTCGCCATGCACGACGGGCGGATCAGTCACCCCGCGATCGCGCCCGTCGCGCCAGCCACCGTCCGTGCCACCCACGGCCCGCTCAGCCACCGCCGCGCGCCGCCCACCTCAGCCGCAGACAGGTCAGCCGCCGGTCGCGACCTCCCGGTCCAACGCGCACCAGTTGGACCACGACCCGGCGTACAGCGCCGCAGGCTTCTCAGCCGATGTGATCCCGGCAACCTCCAGCGCCAGCACAACAGACGACGCGGTCACACCAGACCCGCAGTACGCGCCAACAGCCACGTCACTCGACACGCCGATGCCCTCGAACCGCTCCGCCAACTCGTCCGCGCCGAGCCACCGCCCGTCCGCGCCCACGTGCCCGGTCGTCGGCGCGTTGAGTGCCCCCGGAATGTGTCCAGCCTTCGGGTCCACCGGCTCGGTCTCGCCGCGGTAGCGCGCCGCCGCCCGCGCGTCGAGCAGCACGCCCTCCTGAGCGAGCGCCGCCGCCTCGTCTGCATCCAGGACGGGCATCTGCCCAGGACGCACCACCACGTCCCCGGCCGCGTCACCCGTCAGGGCCGCCGGTACCTCGGCCGTCACCGGCAGGCCGGCCGCCTCCCACGCGGCGAACCCGCCGTCCAGCACCGCCACCTCGCCGTAGCCGGCCCACCTCAGCAGCCACCACACCCGCGCGGCGACCGAGCCGTCCCCTGCGTCGTACGCCACGACACGCCCGCCCTCGCGCACGCCTGCGCGGCGCAGCACGTCCTGCAGCAGCTGGGGATCCGGCAGCGGATGCCTGCCACCAACGCCCGGCGGGGCGGACAGCTCGGTGTCGAGATCCACGTACACCGCGCCAGGCACGTGGCTGACCTCGTAGTCTTGGCGTCCGGGTGGTCCACCGAGACGCCACCGGACGTCCAGCACGACGGTGGCCGGCCGCGCACTGAGCGCGTCGGCGAGGGCCTCAGGAGTGATCAAGGGATGCACGACTCACATCCTGCACCCGCGCGGACACCTGTGTCCCCCGGCACGACTACCATTGACACCATACGAAGGGGAGCGGGTGTGAACGACCTCATCGACACCACGGAGATGTATCTCCGCACGATCTACGAGCTCGAAGAAGAGGGCGTCGTGCCTCTGCGCGCCCGCATCGCCGAGCGTCTCGGCCAAAGTGGACCGACGGTGAGCCAGACCGTCGGCCGCATGGAGCGCGACGGCTTGGTCGTGGTGGCGGAGGACCGCCACCTCGAGCTCACCGAGCAGGGCCGCAACCTCGCGATCGCCGTCATGCGCAAGCACCGGCTCGCCGAGCGCCTCCTCGTGGACATCATCGGGCTCGAGTGGGAGCACGTGCACAGCGAGGCATGCCGCTGGGAGCACGTGATGAGCGAGGCGGTCGAGCGCAAGCTCATCAAGCTGCTCGGCAACCCCACCACCTCGCCCTACGGCAACCCGATCCCCGGCCTCGACAAGCTGGGCGACGGCGAGCCCGCCCCGCCCGCCGAGGCGGACCTGGTGCGCGTGGACGAGGTGGCCCGCCGCGGCGGTGGCCGCGTCGAGGTGCGCCGCATCGCCGAGCACGTCCAGCTCGACCCGGACCTCATGGCCGAACTGAAGGACGCCGGCGTGGTGCCGGGCGGCACCGTGCAGGTCGACGCGCTCGGCGGCGCCAAGGTCGTCCAGGTGCGGGGCGGCAACGGCAACGTGGCGGAACTCGACCCCGCGGTCGCCCACGCCGTCCTGGTGCTCGCCCGGTGACCCAGGCGGCCACACCGGCGGAGAAGGCGGCCGCGGCGTTCCAACGCCTGCACGGACGCACTCCCGATGGGGTCTGGTCGGCACCGGGCCGCGTCAACCTCATCGGTGAGCACACCGACTACAACGACGGCTACGTGCTGCCGTTCGCGTTGCCCCACCGCATCGCGGTCGCGGCGTCGCCCCGTGTGGACGGTGTGCTGACCGTCAGCACGCTGGGCGACGACGGCGGGGTGCAGGACGCGGACCCGGTCGTGGTGGCGGACCTAGTCCCCGGCACCGTCAAGGGGTGGGCCGCGTACCCCAGTGGCGTCGCCTGGGCCCTCCGCGAGCAGGGGATCAACGTCAGCGGAGGAGCGGACCTCGTCCTCGCGGGCGACGTGCCCGCCGGGGCCGGTCTCTCCTCGTCGCACGCTCTGGAGTGCGCCGTCGCCCTCGCTCTGCTGGGGCTCGCCGGCGTCGACGCCGAGCGGCCCGAGATCGCGCGCTGGGTGCAGCGCTCCGAGAACGACTTCGTGGGCGCGCCAACCGGCATCCTGGACCAGACGGCATCGTTGTGCTGCGTCGAAGCGCACGCCCTGTTTTACGACGTGCGCTCCAGCAAGTCGGAACAGATCCCGTTCGACGCGGCTGCCAGCGGGCTCGAGGTGCTGGTCGTCGACACCCGCGCCAGCCACTCCCACGTCGACGGCGGCTACGGCGCCCGGCGGGCGGGCTGCGAGCGCGCCGCGGGCATCCTCGGCGTCCCCGCCCTGCGCGACGTCGACATCGCCGAACTCGACGACACGCTCGTCCGGCTGCCCGAAGAGCTGCGTCCGCTGGTGCGGCACGTCGTGACCGAGAACGACAGGGTCCTGCGCACCGTCGAGCTGCTCCGCGCGGGCGAGCTCGCCGACATCGGCCCCCTCATCTCGGCCTCCCACGCGAGTCTCCGGGACGACTACCGGGTCTCCTGCCTGGAGCTCGACGTCGCCGTCGACTCCGCGATGGCGGCCGGTGCGCTCGGCGCCAGGATGATCGGCGGCGGCTTCGGCGGCTCGGCCATCGCCCTCGTTCCAGTCGAGCGACGCGACGAGGTCGAACGCCGGGTGCTCGCCGGCTTTGCCTCGCGCTCGCTTGCGCGGCCGAGGCTCTTCACGGCTGTTCCGTCCGCGGGCGCGGGCAGGGACCGGTAGCGAACAACGATCTTGACCAGGAATGCGAGGACTGTGGTGAAGCTGCTCGTCACGGGCGGGGCCGGATACGTCGGCAGCGTGTGCGCCGCCCGGCTGCTCGAAGCCGGACACGAGGTGGTCGTCCTCGACGACCTCTCCACCGGGCACGAGGACGCTGTCCCCGCGGGAGCGCGCTTCATCCGGGGCGACATCGCCGAGGTGATCGGTGACGTCCTCGCGGAAGGGTTCGACGGTGTTCTGCACTTCGCGGCGAAGTCCCTCGTTGGCGAGTCCATGCAGGACCCCGGCAAGTATTGGACGGGCAACGTCCTTACTGCGATTCATCTGCTCGACGCGATGAAGGATCACGGCACGCCGAAGCTCGTCTTCTCCTCGACTGCCGCGACGTACGGCGAGCCGCGGGAGGTGCCGATCCCCGAGACCGCGCCGACCGCGCCCACCAACACCTACGGCGCCACCAAGCTGGCCATCGACCACGCAATCACGTCGTACGCCGCCGCGCACGGCCTGGCGGCGACGAGCCTGCGGTACTTCAACGTCGCCGGCGCCTACGGCAGCATCGGCGAGCGGCACACGACCGAGACCCACCTGATCCCGCTCGTCCTCCAGGTCGCGCTCGGGCAGCGGGAGCACATCTCGATCTACGGCGAGGACTGGCCCACCGAGGACGGCACCTGCATCCGCGACTACATCCACGTCACGGACCTCGCGGACGCCCACCTCCTCGCGCTCGACCACGCCACCGCCGGCGAGCACCGGATCTACAACCTCGGCAACGGCACGGGCTTCTCGGTGAAGCAGGTCATCGACACCTGCCGCGAGGTCACCGGCCACCCGATCCCCGCCGTCGTCGCCCCCAGGCGCGCGGGCGACCCGGCCGTTCTCGTCGCCTCCGCCGAGCGGGCCCGCACGGAGCTCGGCTGGAAACCCGAGCGCGCCGACCTCACCGGCATCGTCCGCGACGCGTGGAAGTTCACCCGCGCCCGGCACGGAGCCTGAGCCGGCATGACCGACTTCGCCTCCTTCGAGAGCTACAACGCCACGCCCAGGCTCGGGTCGCTCGCGCTGTCCCCGGACGGCACGCGGCTCGTCACGGTCGTCTCCTCGCTCGCTGCTGACGGCAAGACGTGGCAGGGCTCCCTCTGGGAGATCGACCCCACCGGCGAGCGGGACGCCGTCAGGCTCACCCGCTCCGCCAAGGGCGAATCCTCCCCCGTCTTCGCACCGGATGGTTCGCTGCTGTTCCTGTCGGCGCGCCCGGACCCGCTCGCGAAGCCGGGCCAGACCAACGAAAAGAAGGCGCTGTGGCGGCTTCCCGTCCACGGTGAGGCCGCCGAGCTGCTGCGGCCGGGAGGCGGAGTCGGCCAGATCCGCACCGCGGGCGAGACGCTTCTCTTCACGTCGTCGGCGTACCGTTTCACGGATTTCGGAGACCAGGACGACGCCAAGCGCAAGGCCCGTGAGGACGCCGGCGTGACGGCGATCCTGCACGAGTCGTACCCGATCAGGTACTGGGACGCCGACCTCGGGCCGAGCTACCCGCGCCTGTTCTCGGCCCCTCTCGCGGACATCACCGCCGAGAAGGTCGCCACCCTCAGCGAAGATGCCGAAAGCAGGTTCAGCGACGAGGACATCGCGCTGAGCCTCGACGGGAAGTGGGCCGTCCACGGCCACGGCGTCGACGTCAGCGCCTCCTACGGCCGCCGGACCGAACTGCGGCTCGTGGCCACGGACGGCAGCTCGTCGCGCGCCATCGCCTCCGAGGACGGCTTCTCGTTCTCCGACGCCGCCTTCACTCCCGACGGCTCCGCTGTGATCGCGATCCGGTTCCGCGAGTCCACTGCGGACACTCCATACCGGCGCGACCTGATCCGCATCGACCTGGCGGACGACTCGATCACGCCACTGGCGCCCGGCTTCCAGGAGGAGCCGGACCACCCGGTGGTGAGTCCTGACGGGTCCGCGGTGTTCTTCACCGCCAGCCATCTCGGACATCAGCCGGTGTGGCGGCTCGACCTCGGGAGCGGCGAGGTCACGAAGCTGACGATCTCGGGTTACTACAGCGACGTGGTCGTGAGCCCGGACAGCAAGACGCTGTACGCACTCCGCAACTCGATCGACCACCCGCCACAGCCCGTGCGGTTCGCCACCACCGGAGCCGACCAGGATCCAGAACGGCTGCGCGCGCCCGGTGCCATCGACTCGGTGCCCGGCACACTCACGGAGATCTCCACCGTCGTCGCCGACGGCAGGACCGTCCGTGCCTGGCTGGTGCTGCCGGAAGGCGCCTCCGCCGACTCCCCCGCACCGCTGGTGCTGTGGGTCCACGGCGGTCCGGTCATGAGCTGGAACGGCTGGACCTGGCGCTGGAACCCGTGGCTGATGGCCGCCCGCGGCTACGCCATCCTGCTGCCCGACCCCGCCCTGTCCACCGGGTACGGACCCGAGTTCATCGAGGCCGGCTGGGGTCGTTGGGGCGCCGAGCCCTACACCGACCTCATGGCCATCACGGACGCCGCGGTCGAGCGACGCGACATCGACGCTTCCCGCACCGCCGCGATGGGCGGTTCGTTCGGCGGCTACATGGCCAACTGGATCGCCACCCAGACCGACAGGTTCCGCGCGATCGTCACCCACGCTTCGTTGTGGCACCTCGACGCGTTCTCCGGCGGCACCGACAGCTCCTACTTCTGGATGCGGGAGATGGGCGACCCCCTCACCCAGCCGGAGCGGATCCAGGCCAACTCCCCGCACCTGCGGGTCGCCGACATCAAGACCCCCATGCTCGTCATCCACGGGGATAAGGACTACCGGGTTCCCATCGGCGAGGGGCATCGGCTGTACTTCGACCTCGTCCGCCACGGGGTCAATGCGAAGTACCTTTACTTCCCAACCGAAAACCACTGGATTCTCACCCCCGGGAACTCTCGGGTCTGGTACGAGACGGTGTGGGCGTTCCTCGCCGAGCACGTCCTGGATCAGGACTGGGAGCGACCGGAACTGCTCTGAGTGCTGCCGGCGAGCAACCTGCGGGCGTCGTCCAGGTACTTCTTGGACAGCTCCCGCATCTCATCCGGCGGGACCGCGGTGCTCAGAGCGGCTCGCAGGAGCTTGGCCAACGAGTGGCCGGGACAGGACTCCTCGGCCGCGTCGAGCGCGATGGCCGCGATCCCGCCGTCACCGCGCTGGTAGGCGTAGAACGCGAGCAGGCAAGCGGGCTCGGCGCGTTCCGGGGCCGGGCAGGACCTCGTGAGCTCCAGCCACAGGTGTTCGGCCTGCCTGGACCTGGCCTGGGTCGCGAACGCCATGCTGGCGTCCCGCACCTCGGGCACCGCCAGCGCCCTCGCCAATGCGACGATCTCCGCGTCCGGCAACGGTCCTTTGCGGTCGGCCACGGCATCGATCGCGTCACGCACCCGGTGCAGTTCGACGCCGGGATCAGGCTCGCCGGAACTCGTCGTGAGGTCGTCGAGCAACGCGGATCGGCGTTCCAGCGCATCAGGCGGGTCCAGTGCGGCGATCGCGGCCATGGCCGCGCGCGACTCGAACGTCACGTGGCCCTCGTGCGCTGACGCGGCAGCAACTGCGGACTGCTGCGGATCCGGAAGCGTTCCGTGGCAGTCGACGTCGAGGTAGCAGAGCCAGGGCGCGTCCTTCTGACACGACGGCAGCCACACCGCCTCGACGACCTCGACGCCCACGCCTCCCAGTTTGTGTCTGAGCGCGGTGACCAACGGCTCGTGCGGCAGTTCCTCGGGCATGTGTTCGCACGGCGGGCACACGACCACGAGGATCACGTCTGTCGCCCCGTGTTCGAGCAGGGGCGCTTCCAGTTGGGCCGCCAGCATTCCCCGATGTCGTGGACGCGGTAGGTCGACGCGCATGGTCATGCTGATGACGTGGTCTTTCAGCACCAGCACGACGAGCGACTCGGCCGGGTGGAACCCCATCAGGTGCGGGATCGCGGCGTAGAGGTCACCGGCGCCGCGGACTCGGATCGGTTTCGGGAGGGTTGTGGGCATGGGGCCCACTTTGGCGGGTGGGGTGGGCGGGAAGCCGGGGT
>NZ_QFWW01000007.1:84035-476156 GCF_003265345.1 Lentzea terrae
ATCTTGGACTGCTCGAACTCGGGGTTTTGTCGGGGGTGGGTGGTAGGTTGCCGCGCTTCGGTCCTGCACGGACCGAAGCGCGGCATCACGTCAGAACGTCTGGAAGACCGCCCGCCAGCCGCCGACGACCGGCAGTTCGACCGACGTGCACGCGAGGTCCAGCGACAGGCCGGCACCCGGCTTCGGGCGCAGCGTGTAGTCGTAGTCACTGGAGATCAGCACGAACTCGAGCCGGTGCCCGGCCTTCAGGATGTAGTCGTCCGGCACGATCGGCACGTCGACGTCGTAGAACTTGCCCGGCTTGATCGGCGACGTCTTGTCCGGCCGCTCCCGGTTCTGCGGGTCGGTGGAGCCGCGCGTGATGACGTGCGACTTGCCGTCCGGAGCGCGGTCAACGAGCAGCGTCGTCACGTTGGCTGCGGGACGATCAAATGCGATCCGCAGGTGCGCGGTCGACTTGCCCGAGAGCCGCAACGGCTTCTGCGTCGGCTCCGTCGTGTACGACAACCGGTTCGGCGACGACGCCTGGTCGATCAACGACTCCGCCGTCTTCGTCGCGTCGTCGGTCAGCTTCTCCACGCCGCGGCCCGGCCGGATCCCGAGACCGCCCTTGGCAGACCCGCCCGCGGACAGCCGCAACCGCACGTCGGACGTGCCGGGAGCCGGCCACTCCTTCTCGTCGACCCACGTCTTGTCCTCACGCTGCAGCGTCGCCTTCGGCTCCTTGTCGATGCCGTTGCGGTGACCCCACAGGTACTGCGTGAACCAGCGGTTCAACGTGCGCCGCCACTCGACCGAACGCAGCGTGTCGGCGTCCGTGTGGCCGGACTGGTGCAGCCAGATCTTGTGCGGCGTGCCGACCTTCTTCAACGCCGAGTACCACTGCTCGACGTGCGTCATCTTGACGTTCCAGTCGTTCAGCCCGTGCACCGCAAGCACCGCCGCACGGACCTTGCGGACGTCGTTCATGTAGTTCCGCTTGTCCCAGAACCTGCTGTAGTCACCGGTGATGCGGTCCTGGTCCTTCGCGATCTCGGCGATGATCGGCTTGCAGATCTCCCTGTCCGCGCGCGTGTAGACGTACTCGGCCAGCACGTCGGCGTCCTCGCCCTGGAACGTGCCGGGCGCGACCACAGCGCCGTCAGCGCGGTAGTAGTCGTACCAGCTGGAAATCGCGGCGATCGGCACGATTGCTTCCAGACCGCGCACACCCGTGGAGGCGACGGCGTTGGGCAGCGTTCCGTTGTAGGAGACGCCCATCATGCCGGTCTTGCCGGTCGACCACGTCGCCTTGATGGCTTCGCCCGTTGCCGTGCGAGCCGACGCACGGCCGTTGAGCCAGTCGACGACGACACGTGCACCGATCGTCTCGTTGACGTCGCCCGTCGTCGGACAGCCCGTCGACTTGCCGGTGCCGAGCGATTCGGCGTAGACGACGGCGTAACCGCGCGCGATGAAGTAGGCCTCGTAACGAGCCGACGTGATCGGGTTCGGGCCGAGGGCGGCGGCGACGCGTTCGTCGGAGGAGGCCTTCAGCAAGCGGCCGTCGCGCTTGTCAGGGACATACAGCTCGACGTCGACGTTGTGGTTCGCGACGTCGTTGCCGCCCGAGAAGTACGGGCTGACCATGTAGACGACCGGCACCTTGAGACCGCGTTCGGTGGCGCGCGGCCGGACCACCTCGGTGTAGACCTCGTCGTCCTTGCCGTCGCGGTCGCTGTCGACCGGCGCGCGGACCCAGAGGCTCTCCTTCACCACGTCCTTCGGGTCGAAGACGGGCTGCGCCTCGCCGTCCTTGAACACCGGTCCTTCTGCGGCTTGGGCGGTCGTCGGCAGGAAAGGCAGGACAAGCACCGCTGTCAGCAGTGCGACTCTTCGTGCGCCCCTCACGAGGCACCCCCAATGCAAGGCCAGGTAGCGGGATTCGCCCTGCACCCTTCCCCTTGACTGCAAGACATGTCACCCGTCGATCGGCTCTTGACCTGAGAGCATGGACCGTGCACATTTCCGACTTCGTCCACGCGCTGCCGAAGGCCGAGCTGCACGTCCACCTCGTGGGCGCGGCTTCCCTCGACACCGTCCTCGCACTTGCCCGCAACCACCCCGACGGGCCGGTGCCGACTGACGAGGCCGCGCTGCGGAAGTTCTACGAGTTCACGGACTTTCGGCATTTCATCAACGTGTACGGCATCGTCAACGACCTCGTCACGACCGGCGAGGACGTCCGGACCCTCGTCGTCGGATACGCCCGTGACGCCGCACGAACCAATATCCGATATGCAGAACTCACGATCAGCGCGACGAGCCATCTGCGGGCGGGCATCGCACCCGACGAGCTCGTCGAGGCACTGGCGGCGGGCCGCGAGGAAGCGCTCGCCGTGCACGGCGTGACGCTGCAGTGGATCTTCGACGTGCCCGGCGTCTGGGACCGCGACTGGGGCATGACGAGTGCGCGGTTCGCGTCCGAGTACCGGCCGGAGGGACTGGTCGGGTTCGGGCTGGGCGGGTTCGAGTCGGACTCGCCGAGGGCGAAGTTCCGGGAGGCGTTCGCGATGGCGCGCGATGCCGGGCTGCACATGGTGCCGCACGCCGGTGAGACGACGCCGCCGAGCGAGATCTGGGCCGCGCTGCACGATCTGCACGCTGAACGGATCGGGCACGGCGTGAGCGCGGTACAGGATCCCGAGCTGCTGCGGCACCTCGCCGACGAAGGCGTCGTCGTCGAGGTGTGCCCGACGTCCAACATCCGCACCGGTGCGGTGAAGTCGCTGGACGAGCACCATTTGCCGCGGCTCGTGGAGGCCGGCGTGCCGGTGACGATCAGCACCGACGACCCCGGCATGTTCCACACCGACCTCGACCGCGAGTACCTGCTGTGCCACGAGCGGTTCGGGTTCGGACGCGATGAGCTCGCCGGCCTCGCACGGTCCGCGGTGCGGGCGTCGTTCGCGCCGGACGAGCTGAAGAAACAGCTGTTGAAGGAGATCGACGTCCTATGAGTGATGCGTGCGTGGTGACGACGACCGTGGACTCCGCCGAAGCCGCGGAGTCGTTGGCCAAAGGCATCGTCGAGGCACGGCTCGGCGCGTGCGTGCAGATCGTGCCGATTCGCAGCGTCTACCGGTGGGACGGCGAGGTGCGCGTCGACGCGGAGTGGCAGTGCGTCGTGAAGACGTCCGCCATCCGCGTCGACGACCTCGTCGCGCACATCAAGGCGCATCACACCTATGACGTGCCCGAGATCATCGTCACCCCCGTGGTCGGGGGCAACGACGACTACCTCGCGTGGGTCTCAGATGAGACTTCGTAGGTGACGCGGCAACGGCTCGGTGTGCAGGACGCCAAGCCGTTGCGTCGCCCTTGTCAGCGCCACGTACAGCTCGCTGGGCGACATGCGTTGCGGTTCGACGACGAGAACGACGTCGAACTCCAGGCCCTTCGACGCGCGCGGCGGCATCCAGTCGCCGCCGATGACCGCGATCGTGCGCCCGTTGCGTGCAACGGCGTGCGCGTCGAGCTCGTCGCGCACGGCCGCCGATATATCAGTGACGCGCCGGGCCCACGGACGGACGCCGGTCTTGCGCACCGACACCGGCGCCGACGCGTCGGGGTCGACGAGCTTCAGGACCGGGGTGGCGATGTCCATGATCTCGCCGGGTGTGCGGTAGTTGACTTCCAGCCGGCGGTAGGTGAACCGGTCGAACACCGAGCCCCAGCTCCGCACGCCGCCTGCTGCCTGGCGCTGGGCCAGGTCGCCGACGACGGTCATGGACCTGTTGGGGCACCGGCGCAGCAGCACGCGCCAGTCCATTGCAGACAACTCCTGCGCCTCGTCGACGACGACGTGTCCGTATGTCCACGTGCGGTCGTCGGCGGCTCGCTCGGCCAGCGAGCGTTGGTCACGCACTTCATGCCGGTCGGCCAGGACATCCGCGTTGACGAAGTCGGTGACGATGTACTCGTCGTCGTCAGCGCGTTCGTCGATCGACAGGACGTCCATGACACCGCGGGCGTACTCGAGCTGTTCCTCCTCTTCTCGCTTCGCAGCGCGCTCGGCAGCACCGTCGGACCCGAGCAGTTCGGCGAGCTCGTCGAGCAACGGCACGTCGGGCACCGTCCACGCGTCGGCGTCCTCGCGGTACAGCTCCGGCGCACCAATCCGGAAGCACCGGCCCGCGTACAGGTCGGCAAGCAGCTGCTCCGGTGTGAGCTGCGGCCACAACCGGTCGACGGCGTCGCGCAGCTCGGTGCTGTGGCGGAGCTCGTGGCGCACGTCCTCCTCGATCTCCGGCCAGTCGACGCCGATCAGCCGCAACGCCGGCGCGACGAGTTCCTCGGCGAGCGCGAGGAAGAAGTACTTGCGGGCGGCGTTGTGCGGTAGGCCGTAGTACCGCGTCTTCTCTCGCGCGACGGCGGCAATGTGTGCGTCGAGCGGGACGACGACGTCCTCCAGCTCGATCTCGATGGGCTCGTCGGGAAGCTCCTGCCGGTCGGCGACGGCGACGGCCAGCAGGTCCAGAACTGATATATCGCCTTTCAGTCGTTGCAACGACGGGGTGTCCTCGACATGGGCGACTACGCCGGGATACAGCTCACCGGGCGTCGCGAACACGACATCGGTCTCCCCCAGCGATGGCAGTACGTCGCCCACGTAGTGGAGGAAGCCGGTGTTCGGGCCGACGATCAACACACCGTGCCGCGACAAGCGTTCACGACGCGTATACAGCAGGTATGCCACGCGGTGCAGGGCGACGGCGGTCTTGCCAGTGCCGGGACCGCCCTCGATCACCAGCACTCCGGGTCCGGAGTAGCGGATGATCTCGTCCTGCTCGGCTTGGATGGTCGAGACGATGTCGCGCATCGTCGCGGTCCGCGGCGCGTTGAGGGCGTCGAGCAGCGCCGTCGTGTCGGTCAGCAGTTCGTCGTCGTGGAAGTCGCACAGCTCCCGGTCGCGGACGCGGAAGTGGCGCCGCAGTACCAAGCCTTCCGGGTTCGCGGCGGTCGCGGTGTAGAACGGCCGGGCCGCCGGCGCCCGCCAGTCCAGCAGCAGCGGTTCGAACTCGTCGTCGAACAAGCCGACGCGTCCGATGTAGGTGCGTTCGCCTTTCTCCGAGTCGATACGGCCGAAGACCAGCCCCGCCTCCGCCGCGCGGTACTTCCCGACCTCCCTGGTCAGCACGTCGACAGCGGCTTCGCGGTCCAGCCTCTGGGCGGTGGCGTCCCGCAGCGCGGCCGCAAGGTCTGCGGCCGCTTTGTTCCGTTCCTGGTCGAGCTTTTCATACAGAGAGGTGATCCGTGCCTGTTCGCTCGCCAACACCTTGCCCCCTGTGATACAATAGTTCTGTCTTCCCGGAAAATTCATTCCGAAAATACAAAGCCATTCTTTGTATCACAGTTCAGCCGCGCACGGCACCCTTTGCGAGATCCGCGATGAAATTGCGTGCGCCGATGAGGAAGACGATCAGCAGCGGGATCACCGCGAGCACCGTCCCCGCCATCAGCATCCCGTAGTCGGTGTCGTGCGTGCGGTTGAGCTGGCCCAACGCCACCTGCAACGTCACCTGGTCCGGGTCGACCAGGACGACGAGCGGCCACAGGTAGTCGTTCCACACGCTGATGAACGTGAAGATCCCGAGGAACGCGAGCGCCGGCCGCACCACCGGCAGCCCGACGTGCCAGAACTGCCGGAAGAATCCGCAGCCGTCCAGCCGCGACGCCTCCAGCAATTCGTCGTGCACCGCGCCCGAAATGTACTGGCGCATCCAGAAGATGCCGAACGCGTTGATCACGGCGGGCACGATCAGCGCTTTCAGCGACCCGACCCAGCCGAACTGCGCCATCACCACGAACTGCGGGATGGCCGAGAGCTGGGGCGGGATCATCATCGTGCCGAGCAGCAGGACGAACAGCGCGTTGCGGCCGGGAAAGCGGAACTTGGCGAACGTGAAGGCCGCCAGTGAGTCGAACGCCAGCACGAGAACCGTCGCGCCGACGGCCGCGAGCACGGTGTTCAGCATCGACCCGAAGAAGTCGATCTCCTCGAACACCTTGCCTACGTTGACGAGCAGCTCACCGCCGGGCGTCAGCGCGGGCGGGAACTTGAGAATGTTCTCCGTCGCGTTGGTCGCCATGACGACCATCCAATAAAACGGGAACAGCGACACCAGCACGCCCAGAACCAGCACGACATGGCGCTTCACGGCCTCTCCCCTCGCTGCACGAGCCGCCAGTTGATGAGCGAGAACAGCAGCACGACCAGGAACAGGCCGACGCCGATCGTCGCGCCGTAGCCGAAGTCGTTGTGCTTGAACGCCTGCTGGTAGAGGTAGAGCACCATCGTCAGACCGGACTGACCCGGCCCGCCCTCCTCGCCGACGAGGATTTGCGCCTCGGTGAACGTCTGCAGCCCGCCGATCGTCGACGCGATCGCGGTGAAGAGGATCACCGGCTTCATCATCGGGACCACGATGCGCCACAACGCCTGCCAGCGACTCGCACCGTCCACAGTGGCCGCGTCCAGCACCTCGCTCGGAATGGCCTGCAGCCCGGCGAGGTAGATGATCGCGTTGTAGCCGGTCCACTGCCACACGATCAGCACCGAGATCGAGACCTTGATGCCCCACTCGCTCGTCAACCACGGCAGCGCGCCCCCGCCGAGCCACTCCACCACGGCGTTGAGCAGGCCGAAGTGGCTGCTGAAGATCGACCCGAACACGATCGCGACGGCCACGAGCGACGTCACGCTCGGCACGAAATAGGCGATCCGATAGAAGGTCGTGAACCGCACCGACGAGTGCAGCACGTAGGCGATCACCAGGCCGAGGAACAGCGTCGGCACCGTTGACATCACCCATATCTCGAGGGTGTTCACGAGAGAGAGCCAGAAGATGTCGTCGGTGACCAGGAACTTGAACTGGTCGAGCCCGACGAACCTCATCTCGCCGATGCCGTCCCACGTGTGGAACGCCAGGTACCCGAGGAACACCATCGGGAACAGCCCGAACACGCCGAACAGCAGGAAGAACGGCGCGATCGCGAGGTACTGCGGCAGGTACTTCCTCATGTGAGCCCCACGTGGTCGGCGATCCTGCGGGCCTTGTGCTGCACGTCGCGCCACGCCTCCTCGGGTGGTTTGCCGACAGACTCGACGTTGGTGAGCTCGTCGTAAAACAGCTGCGACAACCGCGGTTCCCACGGGCTCATGTAGGCGACCGGCACCTGCTTCGCGGACTCGGCGAACGTGTCGAAGATGGTCTGGCCGCCGAAGAACTCGTCCGGCTGCCGCAGATCAGGGCTCGCGAACGCGTCCGGTGCGGACGGGAACAGGCCGAGGTCGAGGAATCCCCGCACCTGCTGCTCCGGGCTGAGCAGCCAGGTGACGATCTCGAACGCCTTCTCGGGTTCGCGGCAGTACTTGGTGATGCCGAGGAACGACCCACCCGAGTTCGCGGCACCACCAGGCGTCGGCGCGACACGCCAGAGCCCCTTCGAGTCCGGTGCCCCGGACTTCAGGTCGGCGGCAGCCCACGACGCGCCGATCAAGCTCGCGACCTGGCCGGTGGTGAGGGCGGCGTTGACGTCGGGGCTGCCGTCCTGGATTCCGGCGGTGATGCCGAGTCGATGTGCCTTGATCGCCAGGTCCCAGGCGCGGCGGACGTGGTCGTCGTCGCCAATATATTGCTTGTTCTCGTCCACTAGCTGGCGCTTCGACTGCGCCATCGCGATGACGTAGACCATGCGCAGGTTGAGAACCATCGACGCGCCCGGCTTCATCGCGACGCCGGCGTCGAAGTAGTCCTCCCAGGTGCGGAAGCTCGCCGCGGTGACGCCGTGGCGGTCGAAGACGTCGTGGCGGTAGTAGAGGCCGGTGGGGCCGGTGTCGATGGGGAAGCCGATCATGCGGCCTTCCGCGGTGATCCCCTGTTGCCACTTCCAGCCGAGGTACTGCGGTTTGAACGCGTCCGCGCCCAGTGACCGCAGATCCGCGAACTGGTCGGCGTTGGGGAAGAACGCGGAGATGTCCTCGCCCTTGAGGCCGGTGATGTCGGGAACGTGGGAGCGGCCGGCGAGGTTTGTCATCAGTTTCGTCTTGAACTGCGAGCCGGCCTGCAGAGGTCGCAGGCCGGGGAACTTCGCGGTGGCCTCCTCCAGCGACTTCTCGCTCAGGCCGCCTGACCACATCCAGAGCGTCATGCCCTCACGGGTCTCGGTCGCGCACCCAGCCGCCGCCAAGCCCAGCAGCGCGAGGAACGTCCGCCGCCTCATGACAGTTCGGCCAGGGTAGGAGCAGCCGTCGCACCGCCGGGGCGTTGCACCGAGATCGCGGCGGCCTTGTTGGCGAACTGGAGTCGTTCGTGCAACGGCATGCCCGTCAACGTCGCGTGGACGAACGCTGCGCCGAACACGTCGCCGGCGCCTGTGCTGTCGATGCAGTCAACGTTGATTCCGTCAACCTCGGCGTGCTCGCCAGTCAAGTTGTCGGCAGCGAGTGCACCTCGTGCACCTCTCGTGACGACGGCGATGGGAACGACGTCGGCTAACTTCTTCACCGCATTCGACGGTGTGTCGGTGCGCGTGTATGCCATCGCCTCCACCTCGTTCGGCATGAACGCGTGACAGTGCTCCAACTGGTGCAGCAGTTCCGGCCTCCACCGCTGCGTCGGATCCCAGCCGACGTCGGCGAAGACCAACCCAGGAAGATCCACATCCGATATATCGGCGACGGGGTCGAGGTGAACGATCGACGCCTTCGTCGACGGTGTCGTCGCGGGCAACGCCGGCGGCGGCGTGCCGTGAGTGATGAGTGCGCGGTCGTCGTCGTAGGACAGCGCGACAGTCACCGGCGTCGTCCAGTCCGCGAAACGACGGGAATGCGTCAGGTCGACGCCCTCGTTGGCGAGGAACTCCCAACAGAGGGTGCCGTGGGCGTCGTCGCCGAACGCCGCGGCCAGCACCGGGCGAATACCAAGACGGGCGAGTGCGACGGCGAAGTTCGCGATGCCGCCCGGCCCGCTCGCCATGCCGCCGGTCCACAGTTCTTCGCCCGGCGTCGGCGGCTTGGGCAATCCGGTGAAGACCAGGTCGTAGAAGAGCAGTCCGGACAGGTAGACATCGTTGTCATCCCCGGCTTGGTGCACGGCGCCCCCTTCCAAGGTTGCGCAAAAGCGTGCGCCAGGTGTGCGCGGATTGGCAAGAGTTTGCTCAACTCTGCTCGACTTTGGTTGTACGGTGGCAACATGCTTCCTCAGAGCAGGCGCGAGCTGATCCTGCGCACACTGCGCGCGGACGGACCGAGCGAGGTGCGCTCGCTCGCCGACAAGCTCGGCGTCAGCCAGGCGACGATCCGCCGCGACCTCGAACAGCTCGACGCCGACGGCAAACTGACGCGCGTCTACGGCGGAGCGATGACCCTGGAGGCGGATGAGGTCGACGACCCCTTCGCTCAGGTCGCCGCCGAACGCGCCGACGACAAGGACGCCGCCGCTCGCACGGCCGCCGCGATGGTTCAGGACGGCGAGACCGTGCTGCTCGACATCGGCACCACGATGCACCGGCTCGCCCATCACCTGCACGGCAAGCGGATCACCGTCGTCACCAGCAACCTCGCCGTGTTCGACGAGTTGCGCGACGACGTCGACATCGAACTCGTCCTGCTGGGCGGCGTGGTGCGGCGGCGCTACCACTCCCTGGTCGGGTTCCTCACCGAGGACAACCTCCGTCAGGTGCACGCGGGCCGGCTGTTCCTCGGCACCAGCGGGGTCCGGGGCGACGGCGCCGTCATGGACACGACGCTCGTCGAGGTGCCGCTCAAGCGCGCCATGATCAAGGCCGCGGACCAGGTCGTGCTCGTCGCGGACGGCGGGAAGTTCCCCGGTGTCGGCGTCGCACGCGTTTGCGGACCCGACGACCTCGACGTGGTCGTCACCACCGCGTCGGCAGATCCGGCGACGCGGCTCGCACTGCAGGAAGCCGGAGTGGACGTGGTTCAAGCATGAAGCTGGTCATCCTCGGCGGCGGCGGCTTCCGCGTACCGCTGGTGTACCGCGCGTTGCTCGCCGACCGGTCGCCTGGGCGCGTCACCGAGGTCGTCCTGCACGACCTCGACGCCGCCCGGCTCGCTGCGGTCGGCGGCGTCCTGGCTGAGCTCGCGACTGATATATCGGATGCGCCGACGGTGTCGACGTCGACCGACCTCGACGAGGCGTTGGGCGGGGCGGACTTCGTGTTCTCCGCGATCCGGGTGGGCGGCCTCGACGGGCGCGCGGCCGACGAGAGCGTCGCCGCGGGGTGCGGGGTGCTCGGGCAGGAGACCGTCGGCGCGGGCGGCGTTGCATACGGGCTGCGTACCGTCCCCGTCGCGCTCGACATCGCACGCCGTATATCAGTTCACGCGCCGGACGCGTGGGTCATCAACTTCACCAACCCCGCCGGCATGGTCACCGAGGCGATGTCAGCGCACCTCGGCAACCGCGTCATCGGCATCTGCGACTCCCCCGTCGGGCTCGGCCGACGCGTGGCACGCGCGGTCGGCGCCGATCTTGAGGACGCGTGGCTCGACTACGCCGGCCTCAACCACCTCGGCTGGCTGCGGGGCGTTCACGTGCACGGGCGCGACGTGCTGCCGGACCTGCTCGCCGACGCCGAGCGGCTGGAGTCGTTCGAGGAGGGCAAGCTCTTCGGCGCGGAGTGGCTGCGGACGTTGGGCGCCATCCCGAACGAGTACCTGCACTACTACTACTTCACGCGCGAGGCGGTTGAGTCGGGCGCGTCGCGCGGAGCGTTCTTGCTGGAGCAGCAGAAGCAGTTCTACGCGGCGCCGTCGTTGGAGAGCTGGGAACGGACGCGGCTCGAACGCGAGCAGACGTACATGGCCGAGACGCGCAACGACGAACGCGACACCGACGACCTCGACGGCGGTGGCTACGAACAGGTCGCGCTCGATCTGATGCACGCCATCGCGTCTGACCAACGAACCACGCTGATCCTCAACGTGCCGAATCAGACAACGTTGTCATGCCTGGACGCCGACGCCATCGTCGAAGTGCCGAGCCTCGTCGACGCCAACGGTGCGCGGCCCGTCGCGGTCAGCCAGGTGCCCGAGGAGGGCGTCGGACTCGTCACGGCGCTCAAGGTCGTCGAGCGCGCCACCATCAAGGCGGCCATCAGCGGCGAGCGCGCGCACGCGGTGAAGGCGCTGGCGTTGCATCCGCTCGTCGACTCCGTCAGCGTCGCTCGCAAGATCGTCGACACTCACCCATTCCTGTCTGGAGCTTTCCGTGCACGATGACCGGCGGCTCGTCGAGGACCGGCTGTCGCGGGCGTTGACGACCCGCATCATGCCGGCGATATATCAGTCGTCCGTGCCGTTCACCGTCGAGATGTGGCGGGTGCCGGACGAGCCGATCCCGTTCGCGCAGGCGATGGAAGACGCCGAATGGGAGCCGTTCGAGATCGGCGGCAGGTGGGGTGCGCCGTGGTCGACGACGTGGTTCCGCGTCACGGCGACAGTTCCGGATGAATGGCCGAAAGATCAACGCGGGGTGCGCGTCGAGGCCGTCTTCGACCTCGGCTTCGAGGACGCCTGGCCCGGCAACCAGGCCGAAGCGCTTGTGTACACGCCGGATGGAACGCCCATAAAGGGTGTGGCACCGCGCAACAGGCACGTCCCCGTATCCGATGTATCAGTCGAGTTCGTCATCGAGGCCGCGGCGAACCCGGACATCCTCAAGCACGACTTCCAGCCCACCCCGTTCGGCGACAAGAAGACCGCGCCACCGGCACCGATGTACCGGCTGGACAAGGCGGAGCTCGCGGTGCTGAACGAGACCGTCTGGCACTTGAGTCTCGACCTCGAGGTGCTCCGCGACCTGATGCTGGAGCTGTCGCTCGACGACCCACGCCGCCACGAGATCCTGCGCGCCATCGAGCGCTCGCTCGACGCCCTCGACCCGCACGACATCCCGGCGACCGCGCAGCAAGCTCGCGACGAACTCGTCGACGTCCTGAGCAGGCCGGCTCACGCGAGCGCGCACACGTTGTCGGCGATCGGCCACGCCCACATCGACTCCGCCTGGCTGTGGCCGCTGCGGGAGACCGTGCGCAAGGCGTCCCGCAGCTTCGCGAACGTCACCTGGCTCGCCACCCAGTACCCGGAGTTCGTGTTCGCCGCCTCCCAAGCCCAGCAGTACGCGTGGGTCAAGGAGAACCAGCCGAAGATCTACGAACGCATGCAGCAGGCCGCGCAGAACGGCCAGTGGCGGCCGGTCGGCGGCATGTGGGTCGAGTCCGACGCGAACCTCCCCGGCGGCGAGTCCCTCGCCCGTCAGCTGGCCCACGGCAAGCGCTTCTTCCTCGACGAGTTCGGCATCGAGTGCGAGGAGGTGTGGCTGCCGGACTCGTTCGGCTACACGGCAGCGTTCCCGCAGTTAGCGGTTCTAGCGGGTGCGAAGTGGTTTCTCACCCAGAAGCTGTCGTGGAACCAGACGAACAAGCTGCCGCACCACACGTTCTGGTGGGAGGGCATCGACGGCAGCCGCGTGTTCACGCACTTCCCGCCCGTCGACACCTACAACGCGGAGATCCTCGGCAAGGAGCTCTCCCACGCGGTCCGCAACTACGCCGAAAAGGGTCGTGGCACCCGGTCGTTGCTGCCGTTCGGCTTCGGCGACGGCGGTGGCGGCCCCACGAGGGACATGGTCGAACGCGCCCGCCGCCTCCAGAACCTCGAGGGCTCTCCCAAGGTCGAGATCGAGCCGCCGCACGAGTTCTTCCGCAAGGCGCAGGCCGAGTACCCGGACGCGCCGGTGTGGTCGGGCGAGCTGTACCTGGAGCTGCACCGCGCCACCTACACCACGCAGTCGCGAACCAAAGCCGGCAACCGTCGCAGCGAACACCTCCTGCGGGAAGCCGAGCTCTGGGCCGCCACCGCCGCTGTCCACAACGGACACGAATACCCGTACGACGACCTCGACGAGTTGTGGAAAGTCGTGCTGCTGCACCAGTTCCACGACATCCTGCCCGGCAGCTCCATCGCCTGGGTGCACCAGGAAGCCGAGCAGACCTACGCGGACGTCGCGGACCGCCTCACCAAGATCACCCACCAGGCTCAGGAGTCGCTCGGCGGCGGCGTGTTCAACACCAGTCCGCGCGACCGCGCCGAGGTGGTGCTGCAGGACGGCACGCCGATCTTCGTGACGGCACCGGCGTCCGGCATCGGCTCCGAAAGCGAGCCCACGAACCCGGTCACCATCGACGGCCGTGTGCTCGACAACGGCCTGGTGCGCGTCAAGTTCGACGAGAACGGCCTGATGACGTCTGTCGTGACGAACGGCCGCGAAACTCTCGCCGGACCGGGCAACCTGCTGCAGCTCCACCCCGACTTCCCGAACTACTGGGACGCCTGGGACATCGACGCGCACTACAAGCGCAAGCACACTGACCTCGTCGACGCAGATGAGGTGACGTTCGAGAGCCACGGCCCACTGCGCGCCACGGTCAGGGTCGTCCGCTCGTTCGGCCGGTCCAAGATCACCCAGCTGATCTCGCTCAACGCCGACTCCCACCGGATCGACGTCGACACCGAGATCGACTGGCACGAGTCGGAGAAGATCCTCAAGGCCGCGTTCCCGCTGGACGTCCACGCCGAACGGTCAGCCGCGGAGATCCAGTTCGGGCACGTCCACCGCCCCACCCACACCAACACCAGCTGGGACGCCGCGCGGTTCGAGGTCTACGCGCACCGGTGGGTCCACGTCGCCGAGCCTGGCTTTGGCGTCGGCGTCATCAACGACTCCACCTATGGCCACGACATCACACGGCACGGACGCGCGACCGTCGTGCGGTTGAGTCTCGTGCGCGCGCCGCACATCCCGGATCCGCACGCGGACCAGGGCGTGCACCGGTTCCGCTATGCGCTGCTGCCTGGCGCGGACGTCGGCGACACTCTCGCGGAGGGCTACGCGCTGAACCTGCCGTTGCGCGTGTTGCCGGGCACGGCCGACCACCGGCCGTTGGTGTCCATCGACTCCGACGCCGTGGCCGTGGAGTCGGTGAAGCTCGCGGACGACAGGTCCGGTGACGTCGTCGTCCGGCTGTACGAGTGCCTTGGCGGACGGGCGCGGTTCACGCTGACACCAGGTTTCGAGTGCGTACGCGCGCAAGTGACAGATCTGCTCGAACGACCGCAACGAACCGTGTCGCTGGAGGACATCGAGCTGCGGCCGTTCCAGATCCTGACCGTGCGGTTGAAGCCCCCGAAAACGGAACACTGAGTGAAGTCGGCCGGTGTCCGCGCTAGCTTCGAACGGCGTGGACACCGACCTGTTGCGGCAGCTCAACGACGACATCTGGCACCCGTTCCGGCTCGCTTACTCGAGGCTGGACGCCGCCGCGTTCCTCGGCCTGCACGCGCCCGAGCTGGTGCGCGCGGGCGGACCGGCCAAGCAGGTGCTCGGGTTCGCGGACTACTCCGACCAGATCGAGAAGTGGTTCGGCGAGCTCGCGGACCGCGGCAGCTCGGTGACCATCTCGTTCCGGTTCGTGGAGCGCATCGCGTCGAACGACCTCGCGAGCGAGCGCGGCATCTTCCGGATCGGGTCGAAGCGCGCCGACGGCGACGAGCGCACGTTCTACGGCCGCTTCCACACATATGCGCACCGCACCGACGGACGGTGGCGCATCTGCGTCGACTACGACACCGACGAACGGTCCGCAACGCTGGAGGAGGAGTTCCTGTCAGCGGTCGATGTCGACGACGTCGAGGCGTTCTGCGGGGTGTGATGGCCGAGCGGCGTCGTCCTTAACTACGCTCGACCGCAAATGGACACCACCACCTCTCGCCGCGTGCCGCTCGTGATGGGCATCGCCGTGCTCGTGCTGCTGCTGGACCAGGCCACGAAGTACTGGGCCGAGAGCGCGCTGACCGGTCGCGCGCCCATTCCCGTGCTCGGGGAGTTCCTGCAGCTCCGGCTCCTCTACAACCCCGGCGCCGCGTTCTCGATCGGCGCGGGCTCGACGTGGGTCTTCACCATCGTCGCGGCCGTCGCCGTCGTGCTGCTAGCGCGGTACGGCCTGCAGCCGCAGACCAAGCTGCGGGCGGCCGCGCTCGCGTTGATGCTGGGTGGCGCGACGACCCACCTGCTGGACCGGCTGTTCCGGCCGCCGGGTTTCGCGCGCGGGCACGTCGTCGACTTCATCGACTACAACGGCTGGTTCGTCGGCAACGTCGCGGACATCGCGCTGGTCTGCGGCGCGATCCTGCTCGTGCTGCTCAGCTTCCAGCCTGCGAAGCAGCCTGCCGAGTGAGCGTGTCCGCCCGGCGGGTGGTCTCGGGCAGGCGGTAGCGCGGGGCGAGACGTAGCACCTCGGCGCACGCCCGGTCCAGGTCGATCTTGTGGCCGACCGACACGAACACCGGCTTCACGCCGTCCTGCGTCCGCAACGCCCGGCCGACGACCTCGCCGTCCAGGACGAGGTCGCTCATCGACCCGCGGGCGTGGCCGGGTTGTTCGAACTCACCCATCGCGTTCTTCGCGACGCCGATGCTCGGGATGCCCGTGTGCACGCCGAGATGGCACGCCAGACCGAATCTGCGCGGGTGCGCGAGGCCTTGACCGTCCGCAACCAACAGATCCGGCGCAACCGTCACCTGATCGAGCGCCCGCAGCAACACCGGCATCTCCCGGAACGCGAACAGCCCGGCAATATATGGGAAGTCCGTCGTGTCCTCGACGACCACCTCGTCGAGGACGACCAGCGTCTTTGCATCCAACACCACGCAGACGCCCGCAACCGTGTCATTGCTACGGTAGCCGACGTCGAGGCCCGCGACGGTGTCTATGCGCAGGTCAGGGGCGCTAGTGGTGATCACCTGGGTGCGCAGGCGTTCTTGCAACGCGACGGCGTCATCAACCGTTCTGGGCCACTCCACGGGCGACAGTGTGCCGTGACCCGTCGTAGTGGGCGGCGAGGAGGTCGTCGCCGAAGTCACCCGAATGGCGACGCCAGACGGTGTGGACGTGGTTGGCCTCGTTGGCCGTGTTGTCGTACTCGATGAGCAGTTCCGGACCCTGGATGCGGTAGTAGTGGCCCTCGCCTCGGCGCAGCGAGCCCTCCCACGAGAAGTGCAGGCGTTCCGGGTCGATGCGCGCGAACTCGTCGTCGGCGAGCTCGAACGCGAGCCGGTCGAGGTAGAAGCGGACGATGTCGACGAGCAGCTCCCCCGCCGGTTTGCCGAGCTGCGCTGGCGTGACGCCGACCGGTTCGGACGGGCTCACGCGCGGGGAGTTGCCACTGCGGATGTCGTGCGGGGCGGTGTCCGAGACGACGGCCAGGCGGCGTGCGGTCGGGCCCATGCGGTCGAGGAGCTCGCGGGCCAGTTCCTCTTCTAGCCGCAGCGGCTGGCCGACGACGTGACCGCGGTAGGTGACGCGGGCCGGGTTCGCGCCGAGGAAGAACGGGGTCGCCGAGACGCGGCCGTCGGCGACGACGACGTTGACGGACAGATGGTGCCCCTCGATTCGCCAACCCCACGGCTCGTCCCCGCCGGGCGTGCCGAAGAGCACCGTCCAGAAGTCGCCGTTGTGCCGGTCGCGGTGGCCGCCCTCGCGGTGGTCGAGGACGTCTTCCAGCGCCATCACCGCCGCGACCTGTGCGTAGGCATGTGGACTGAGGACGGTCGCCAGCATCCTGTGTACGGCCTTGCGCTGGTCGCGCCGGAGCTCACCGAGCACGAGGCCGGCCCGCGCACCGGGTGTATACGCCCAGCGGTGTCTCAGGTCATCGTCGGTGACCGCGCGAATCGCGTGTTCGCGCTGGTCACCGCCGAGCAAACTAATATATTGGTGCGTGGCGTCCGCGACGTCGTGCAGCATCATTCGAACTTATAGGCCTTGAGGTTGCGAAGCAGCAGGTAGCAGTTCTGCAGCGAACCCGACGTGTCGCCGAGCGAGCGGTAGATGCCCCACTTCGGGCGCAACCGATCGTCGAGCCACGTGTCGACGTTGTTCTTCGTCGCGTCGAGCACGGTGCGGCCTCCCTCGCGGACGACCCAGCGAACGCGTCCACTGCCGTTGCCGACCTTGATCTCGACCTCGGTGTCGATCCACTTGTTGTGCAGCGGTTCGAGGTCGACGTTGCCGACGAGCACGTTGCCCTCGGTGACCTTGAACTCGATCTTCTGCACACCACCTGTGCGGCGCAGCGACATGACCGTCACGGGAGCGGAGCCGAGGCCGGGCATCTTCGTCTGCATGATGTGCGTGAACGACGTCGTCGACTTCAACGAGCTCGGGATGAACATGGAGTAGGTCCACCTCCACGTCTCGCCGTCGCCGATGTCGAGGTTCTGCCCGCCCGCCTTCATGCCGCGAACCTCGTTGCGCTGCCGGTCGGTCGAGGTGTCCCGGTCACGGGTGTGCATGTCGAACCGGTAGTCGTTGCCCGACGCGTAGATGTGCTTCGTGCCCGGATGCGAGCCGGCCCGGTCGTCCTCGACGCCCTCGAAGGCGCCGAGTCCGTCCTTGTTCGCCTGCGGACTCCACTTGAGCTTCCAGGTGGCCGCCTGCGCGAGTCCGGAACCGGTCACGAGCAGCGGAAAAGCTGCCGCCCCACCGATCAACGCCGAACGCCGAGATATCTCCACGGCCGTTCCTCCCCAACATCCATGGCGGCGGATTTAGGGAAAAGGTCTGCACCACCTCGGGTGCGGCCGTGATCACACCATCGACTGACCCGGGAGTCAATCTCAGGCCGAGAGCACGAGACACGGTCTCGACTTGTAACCGCAATAGGTGTTAAAACCATTACGTAATGAAGATGCCACATGATGACGACGCCGTCTGGCGCGCCCTGGCGAACCCGCTGCGGCGCGCAATCCTCGACGTCCTGCGCACCGGCCCGCGCACCACGGGCGAGCTGGTGGAGGCACTCGAGATGAGCCGGCACGTCGTCATGCAGCACCTCGGTGTGCTTCGCGAGGCCGACCTGGTGCTCGTGGAGCCGCGGGGCCGGAAGCGGGTCAACCACCTGAATCCCGTGCCCATCCAGCAGATCCACGAGCGGTGGGTCGCGCACTACGAGCAGAACTGGGCAGCGGCGCTGGTCGGGCTGAAGCACGCGGTCGAGAGCGCCGGACAGGAGGATGAGGACGTTGGCTGAACCAGGCACCGAGCTCCTGCACAGCATCGTGATCGCCGCGCCCATCGAGAAGGTGTGGGCGGAGATCACCAAACTCGACGGCAAGCAGCGCGCCATGATGGACGCCGTCCTCGACTCGAAGCTGGAGCCCGGCGCGCCGCTGTACTACCGGTCGACCGACGGCAAGCGGGTGTTCGTCGTCGGCCGTGTCATCGAGGTCGACCCGCCGCGGCTGCTCTCCCACACGCAACGACTCACCATGCGCGACGACCCGTGGACTGTTGTTTCGTGGGAGCTCGAAGAGGTTGACGGCGGCACGCGCGTCACGCTGCGCAACTCCGGTTGGCCCGCAGACGTCAAGCGCCTCGACAAGGTCGACACGACCTGGAAGGGCATCCTCGCCGCGCTCAAGCAGGTCGTCGAGTCCGGCGACGTCGGCACCAGCCTGAAGCTCCAGTACGCGATGATGCGCGCCTTCATGTGGGCGATGCCGTCGAGCACCAAGTCCGAGAACGTTCCCGAACCGCCCGGCGTCGACCAGGCCGTCTGAAACGTGAATCCTGCTTTGGCAATGAGTCTTTTGACGACGAAGTCCAAAGTCTCATTGCTAAGCAGCAGGTCAGAGGTAGTTGATAAACCGATATATTGGTTGGTCAGCCAACGCCAGCCGGGGCGCGCAACGTGTGGTTGCGCGCCCCGGTGGACGTGGTGTCGAAGAATTCACCCGATCAAGCGTGGTCGGGCCATGCGGTCAGCCCTGGGCGATGTAGGCCTGCAGCTGGTCCTGCGACTGCTCCAGCTGTCCGATTCTGCTCTTCACGACGTCGCCGATGCTGACGATCCCGACCAGCCGCCCGTCGGAGATGACGGGCACGTGGCGGAAGCGCCGTTCGGTCATGACGACCGTGAGGCTGTCCACGGTGTCCGCCGGGGAGCAGGTGAAGACCTCGGTGGTCATGATCTCCGACACGGGTGAAGACAACAGGTCAGCGCCCCGTTCGTGCAGACGGCGCACGACGTCGCGCTCGGACACGATCCCCGCGACGCCACCGGCGCCGACGACGACGATCGCGCCGACGTTGTGTTCGGCTAGCGCTCTGAGCAGTTCGGACACGGGTACGTCCTGGTCGATCGTCGCGACCGCCGATCCCTTGGTCCGCAAAACGTCAGCGATCCTCACCTGGCGCCTCCGATCCTGTCGGTCCGGTAGCACCTCAGGCTAGATCGGATCCGGACAGAACGGGAGATCGAATCCACGAAGAGAGCAGGGGACGCACTCGTTCGAATGCGTCCCCTGCGGTGTCGCGCCTCGTTCGGCGTCGGCTACGCGGATCCTCCGCGGCGGCGGGTCGCGAACTGGCGCGGCTGGACCAACGGCACCCGCTGCTGTGGCAGCTGGAAGTGCGCGGTCTGGTCGTTCTTGCCCCGCTTCTGCGCACGGCGCGCAGCGCGGTTGGACGGCTCGGGCGGGGTGGTGGCAGGCATGCGAAAGCCTCCTCACGAAGAGGGCGTGCAAGGACACGGCTAAGGGCGGCCGTGAGAGAAGGACCCGCGGAAGGGTCACCAAGGCGACAACACGAAGGTCGCGTGGGCAGCGTCAAGAGCGCTGCGGGGCTCCATCAGATGAAGAACATGCCGCAACGGTAGCGACGCCGCCGAAGCACGCCAACCGATTTATCCGCGGGCTCTGGCAGCGGCCGCGCCGGCGCCCAGCATCACCAGGACGATCGTGACCAACGCCCACTTGCGGGACTTCGTCAGCGGCGTCTTCTCGACCTTCAGCGACAGGTCCCTCCGCGGCTCCGGTTTCTGCCGCGCAGCCCGCACCGGAACCGGTTGCGGCGGAACGGAAGGTGGCGTCGTCGCGGGAGGAGGCGGCGGCGGAACCACCGGAGCGGGCGCCGGGGCCGGAGGGGGTGGCGGCTTCGCGGCAGGAGGCGGAGGGGGCGGCGGCACCTCGGGGCGGGGCGCGGGCGGGTCGACGCGCGGCGGCATCGGGTTCGGCAGGCAGCCCGCCGCGTCGATCATGCCCAGCTGCGAGCCCTCGGACAGTTCCACGGCGGTCTCGGTGATCCGGTAGACCCGGCTGCGGCCCTTGTAGCCGTTGTTGGTGGCGTAGACGGTGCCGGCGGAGTCGATCACGACGGCGCCGTACGTGGACTTGCCCGGCAGGCCCACGATCTCCGTCTTGCTCAGCACACGACCGGAAACCGGGTCGAACGACACGACCTCGCCCGGCCCCCAGCCCGCCGCCGACACCCCGGTCAGCTCGCCGCTCATGGAAGTGAAGTCATCGAGTGCGAGAGCGGGCCAGTCCAGCACGACGGTCCGCACGATCTTGAGGTACGAGGCGCTGTCCGGGTCGATGTCGATCGCGTGCAGGCGGGCGTTGTCGCGCACGTAGAACGTGGTGCCGACGACCGCGCCGGCGGACACGTCGTCGGTGCGGAACCAGTGCGCGTCAACGGGTCCGAGGTCGCTGACCACGCCCTTCTGGTCGATCAGGACGACGTGCGACGGGTTCTTCCACCAGTGGTGACCCTTGGAGGTAAGTCCAACCAAACGGCCCAACGCCGCTGAGTACCCCAGCGCGTTCACCGCATAGTCCAGGCGGGCTATCTCCGTCACCCCACCGGATGACACGTCGAGTTTCGTGAGCGTCGACAGTGCGCCTCGATGTGATGAACGAACTTGAAACGCGTCACAGTTCGGCGGTGCAGCATGAGCAACAGCGCTGGTGAACGGCGCGGAAAGCACCAAAAGAGACGAGATGGCGCTCATCGCAAGCAAATCCTGCCGCCACCGGAATGGAGCAGTCCAATACGACAACCGGGTATCTCTGCTGTTGCCGCGCATTCCCACCTGACCATTACTCGTTCACCAGACCGTGCTGTACGGCCACAGTAGACCGTGGTCTAATCCCACACCAGAAAGGAGCCGAATTGAGCATTTACGTCACCGGCCTGCTCTGGGTTCTCGGTGCGGCCGCCGTCTCATCCATCATCGTCGTCATCGCACGTCGGTTCGGCTCGGAGGAAGTCGGCGAGAAGAACCTCGGCGCCGGCGGTTCGGTGTTCAGCATCGTCGCCGGCCTGCACGCCGTGCTGGTCGCCTTCATCCTCATCTCCCTGTTCGACGCGTCCAACAACGCCGAGGAACAGGTGCAGCGGGAGGCCAACGCGCTGGTCGCCGTCGACTGGTCGTCCGACTCGCTGCCGGAGCCCGCGAAGTCCAAAGTGGAGCAGCTGATCCGCAGCTACGTCTCGACCGTCGTGGACGAGGAGTGGGCGCGCATGCGCGAGGGCGAGGACGTCGACAACCGGGGCTGGACCACGTTGAACCAGCTCAGGGACACGATCGCGACGGCGGCACCGGACGGCGACTGGCAGGAGGACCGCAAGACCGAGGCGGCGAACCAGCTGTGGGAGGTCTACCAGGCCAGGCAGGAGCGGCTCGACGCGGCGGGCAACGGGGTCAACCCGGTCGTGTGGCTCGCGCTGCTGATCGGCACCGGGCTGTCGCTGCTGTTCCCGTACCTGTTCGGCGGGCCGAACCTGATCTCGCAGCTGCTGATCACGGTCACGCTGAGTTCGACGCTGGTGCTGCTGTTGTTCGCCATCTACCAGATGCAGAACCCGTTCAGCGGTGGTGTGCACATCCAGCCGGATGCGTTCAGCGCCGCACTGGACCGGCTGAGCTAGCGCGAATCGGTCATTCCGTCCGCGTCTTCGATCTCCACGGACAGCACCTCGCCGTCGATCACCTTCGGCAATACGTCCGTGCGGGCGAAGTAGCGATTTGCGAATGCGCCGACCGCTCTGGTGGACGCGGCGTCGACGCCACCGCCGATCACGCCGCCCAGCAGTGGCACACCCTTCACCACGACGGTGCCGAGTTTCTTTGTACCGTATTTTGTAATGAGTGCCGACGCGGCCTTCTTGGTGAACTGCTTGATGCCGACCTTTTTGAACAGCTCGGTCCCGGCATTGCCGAGCAGGCACAGCAGGATAGCCGTCTGCACCTCTTCGCTGTCCACGTCGTGGCCGCGCAACGACGCGATGGACGCGATGAGGTGCGTCTGGATCACGTAGGCCGCCGCGACGTTGGACGGCAGCGAGATCGGCAACGTGATCAGGCCGCCGAGGTTCGTGACGAAGCCCTGTGCGCCGGCCAGCGCCACGTGGGTGCGGATGAGGTGCTTGATCGCGTCGGCCTCGCTGCCCTTCTTCACCAGCGCGTCGGACGCGGCCTCGCGTGCGCTCTTGAACGGGCCGAACCCGTCCACGCCGGCACGCAGCAGGTAGTCGGCGATGCCCTGCTGGACCTTGTTCAGCTCACCTTTGGACTCTGCCACAAACCCGAGATTACGCGTCCAGCGTCGTGACTGCGCCCGTGCTGCCGTCCACGGTGATCCGCTCACCGGTCCTGATCCGCGTCACGGCCTCCCGAACGCCCACCACAGCGGGGATCCCGTACTCGCGAGCGACCACCGCGCCGTGCGAGTTCGCACCGCCCATCTCCATCACGAGCCCGCCCGCCGTCAGGAACAACGGCGTCCAGCCCGGATCCGTCGACGGCGCAACGAGGATCTCGCCCGGTTCGAGGTGCGCGCCCACCGGGTCCATCACGACGCGCGCGACGCCGGTGATCGTGCCCGCCGACGCCGGTGTACCGACCAGGTCGCCTTCCGCCGGGGTGCCGTGGTGCACGGCTTCGGCGTCGGTGCCGTCCGACAGCAGCACGCGCGGGATGTGCCTGCGTCGCATCTCCCGGTCGTAGACCTCGCGCCGGGCCGCCACGACCGAGCGCAGATCTCCTTCCGCGCAACGCATTTCCTCGAAGTTGAGGAAGTACACGTCGTCGACCCGGGCGAGCCTGCCCTCGTTCACCAGCTCGGCACCGCGGTCCGCGATCCGCTTCCGCAGCGCGCCGAACAGCGTGATGATCAGGTACTTCGGGTACTCCCGCAGACCGGCGAGCAACCTGGTGCGGCGCAACGCGAAGCGCACGAACCAGCCGCGGCCCCAGGCCCGCTGCGCAAGTGTCTCGATCATCGCTTCGGCTTCGGCTGCGCCGCGGGCGAACACCGCGTCCGGCGCGGCCTTGTCGTCCTCCAGACGCAGGAAGTTGCGCACCACGCCGGTGACGTACGTCGGGTCGTCGGACCACCGAGGCAGGCCGAGGTCGATCTCCGCGACGGCCCGGTGGCCCCACCTCGCCAGGAAGCGGTCGAGTGCGGCGGGGCGTTCGCCGTCCTGGAACTGCTGCAGCGCAACGGGATCACGTCTGATCTCCTGCGCGAGGTCCCACATCGCCATGTCCATCTCGGTGGTGATGTTGTTCGGGAGGCCGCGCAGAACGGTCTGCAGCTCCCCCGGCTTCGTCCGCACGACCTTGCCGACGAGACCGAGCAGCGCGAACCCGATCAGCGCGGTCGGCGCGACCCGCGGCATCACCGGGACGACGCACTGCCGCAGCGCCTGTTCGACCGAGAGGTTCGCGGCCTTCTCCAGGACTTCGCGTTCCATCAGCAACGTGTTGCGGACGGCCTTCTCCGGGTTCACCAACGCCTTCCACGCGATCACCGGCACGCGGAACCGGCGGGCGAGCCGCAGCACGCGCTTGATCGCGGGCGTCGGCGACGAGCTCCTGATCGCGAACCGCGGGTCGTCGAACAGGCCGCGCAGCACCTCGGACGAGCGCGCCTCCATGACGCCGAGCAGGCGCGTGATGAACTCGCGGCCGACCTTGCTCTGCAGCACCTTGGTGATGTCGAGGAAGATCCGCTCGCCATTCTCCACATAGGACTGGCTCGTCGGGTCGCCGATGATGATTTCGAGGGCCGACTTGGCGACTTCGCCGAACGCCGCGCGGCCCATCGGCGTGATCGGGCGTTCGAGACCCTGCGCGAGGCTGAAGCAGAAGTAGACGTGCGCGCGGCCGTCGGGGTTGTCCGGCAACGGGAACAGCGTCGTGATCGGCCGCGCCTGGGTGAGGTGGAGCTCGCCGTCGGCGTCGATCGCCCACTCGGTGTCCTGCGGGGAACCGTAGTGCTGCTGCACCTTGCGGCCGAGGACGGCGAGCGCGTGGATCTGCCCCTCGGTGAGACACGGTTCGTCGTTCTCGCCGACCTCCACGTGCTCGGTGCCGCCGCCGGGCACCGAGCGGATGAGAAACCTTTTGTCCCCCAAGCGCTTCTCGACGATCTCACGGCCGTCGACGACGAAGTGGTCCGGGTTGACCGCGCCGGACACGACCGCCTCGCCGAGGCCGGGGCTCGCGTCGATGACGATCTGGTCGCGCTTGCCGGTGACCGGGTTCGCCGTGAACATCACGCCCGACACCGCGGACTGCACCATCCGTTGCACCACAACGGCCAGGTACGTGGTCGCGTGGTCGATGCCGTTCGTTTCGCGGTAGCTGACCGCGCGGTCGGTCCACAGCGAGGCCCAGCAACGACGTACCGCGTCGACGACCTCGTCTTCGCCGACGACGTTGAGGAACGTGTCCTGCTGACCCGCGAAGCTCGCGAACGGCAGGTCCTCGGCCGTGGCGCTCGACCGCACCGCTACCGGAACGTTGTCACCGAGCTTGCGGTACTCGGCGCCGATCGCATCCCGGATCTCTTGCGGCACGGGGGTTTCCAGCAACGTCCTGCGGGCGTTCTCCGGGGTGGTGCGCGCCAGCTCGTCCGCTTCCGCGACGGCGCGGTAGGCGTCCGTGGTGACGCAGAAGCCCTGCGGCACGGGCAGGCCCGCCCTCGTGAGCTCGCCGAGGTTCGCGGCCTTGCCGCCCACCGTGGCGAGCATCGTGCCGTCGATGGCCCCGAAATCCACGCAGTAGTCGTCCATGGCTGCGAGGTTACGAGCGTCCGGCCAAAAACTCAACACGCGATGAATAAATCACACCGTCGGGGTAAAGCGCCTGATCAGAGCCGCGATCTCGGTCAGGTCCTCCTCCAGTGCGAAGTGGCCGGTGTCGAACATGTGCAGTTGGGCGCCGGGCAGGTCGCGCAGGTACGCCTTGGCGCCGGGCTCGAGGAAGAACGGGTCGCCGCGCCCCCAGGTGATCAGCGTCGGCGGCTGGTGCTCGCGCAGGTAGGCCTGCCACTCGGGGTACTTCGCGACGTTGGTGTGGTAGTCGAGGAAGAGGTCGACCTGAGGCTGCGGACGCAGGTCGAGGTAGTGCTGATCGAGGGTCCACGTGTCGGGCGAGATCGCCTCGGGGTCGCGCGCGCCTTCGAGATAGCCGAACTTCGTGTACTCCAGCGCGAGCAGGTCGCGGGCGGCCTGCGGGTCGCGGTTGGCGATGAAGCCCTTGGCGAGGTCGGAGAGACCGTCCTCGTAGGCGTTGCCGTTCTGGACGATCAGGCCCTGGATCCACTCGGGGTGGCGAGTCGCGACGCGGAAGCCGACCGGGGCCCCGAAGTCGAAGACGTACATGGTGAAGCCCGTGAAACCGATGGTTTCCAGGAACTTCTCGACGGTGTCGGCGAGGAAGTCGAACGTGTAGGGCCGCTCGGGGGCGTCGCTGTGGCCGGAGCCGGGGTGGTCGGGCGCGACGATGTGGAAGTCGTCCTTGAGCTCCTCGATGAGCCGCGCGTACTGGTGCGACGCGGACGGAAAGCCGTGCAACAGCAGGAGTTTGGGTGCGTCCGGGGCGCCTGCCTCCCGGTAGAAGACCTTGATGCCGCCGACGTCGGCATACCTGTGCTTGGTCACATGCGTCTTTGTCGTCATGACGCATTAGACTAATGGGTACTTCGGGTGATGTACAGTTAGATCGTGCTTGCGATCGACTTCGTCAACACGCTGACGTCCGAGGACGACCACTTGGAGGAGTGGTTGTCATCGCAGGATCTGCCCTGGTCAGAGGACTTCAGAGAGCTGCGCGGACAGGTCGAGGCCGCAGTGCTCTCGGCACGGGACGGCGTGGAGCCGGACCTGGCGCCGTTGAACGCGGCGTTGCGCGGCGCCCCGTCGTTCGAGGTGCTCACGTGGTCGGGAGCTGTGGTCGTTTCGCGCGAGCGGGATGGTGACCAAGTTGCGAGAGGGCTCGCGGTGCTGGCGGGTGCGGCGGCGGAGTTGCTGGCGTCACCGGCCGTGCGGAAGGTGAAGACGTGCGAGGCGCCGGGGTGCCGGCTGCTGTTCGTGCCCGCGCACCCGCGACGCCGGTGGTGTGATCCCGCGACGTGCGGGAACCGGGTGCGGGTGGCGCGGTATTACCAGCGGCACAAGGACTAGCGGATCACCCAGTCCGGAAGCTCTTCGCGTTCCGCGACCCACTCCCGCGGTGGTGTGGCGACGATGCCGCCGACTATCGCGGCCGTCGTGTCGACGTCTCCCCCTGCCTGCACGCAGGTCGTGATGGCTTTGCGGTAGTCGTCGAGGTGATGCGCGGCGACCCACAGCGTGAACGGCACGGTGTCCTGTGCCGTCACGCGTGAGCCGTTGCCGAGGACGTACGCGGCTTCCTCAGCGGTTGCGATCTTGCGCGCCTTCTCGATCCCCATGCGCACGAAGGAGTTTCCTTCGAGGTGGTCGAGCACGCCACCGAGCAGGTCTTGTTCGGTGCCCGTCAGCCGCGCTGTGGCCGCGGTGGCCGCAGCGTGCGCCACGGCCACTCCGCCCGCGATGCCCTCCGGGTGCTGGTGCGTGACCTCGCTGGCCTGGATCGCTTTGGCGGTCAGCGTTTTCGGGTCGTCGGCGAAGTAGGCGCCGAGCGGGGCGATCCGCATGGCGGCGCCGTTGCCGCACGAGCCCTGACCGTCGAACGCGCTGCCGGCCGCCTCTTTCCACGGCGTGCCTTGGCGAATCTTGCGCAGGATGGTGAAAGCTCCCGCGCCGTACCCGCGATACGGTTCGCACCGATCGGCGAACGTAGCCGCGAGCCGGTTCTGGTCGATGTCGCCGTGATCGCGCAGCTCGGCGACGAGGTTGCAGGCCATTTCGGTGTCGTCGGTCCACTCCCAGGGCCCTCGCGGCGGCTTGCCGGCCACGAGGTCGGAGAGCGAGCGGCCGACCATGAAGAACTGTGCGCCCAGAGCGTCGCCGACGGAGAGCCCGTTCAGCGAGTCGTATGCGAGGTCCAGGCGCGCACGTGCATGCAGAACTATGCGCATCACCTGCGATTTTACCCTGCCCCGCAATGGAATTCAGGCGATCACGGTACCTCCGTCGATCGTGAGGATCGTGCCGGTCGCCCACGGCTGCGTCATCAGGTAGAGGTACGCCTGCGCGATCTCCTCGACCTCGCCGACCCGCTGCAGCGGCAACGTCTTGCCGACGTCGGAGTAGAGCTGCTCGGCGTCCGGTCCCCACAGCGGACTGCGCACCACGCCGGGACTGACCGCGTTGACCCGCAGCGGCGCCAATTCGACAGCGAGTGCCTTGGTCAACGCCTCGACCGCTCCGCAGATGCTCGCCGCGACCGCCCAGCCCGGTCCTGGCCGGTCCTTCGCGATGCCCGTGGTGAGGGTGATCGACGTGGTGACGTTCGCGGCTTTGACGGCGTCGAGCACGCTGAAGTACCTGAGACCGAAGAGAGTCCTCGCGCGATCCCGGTCGAGCGCGCTGATCTCCATCAGCTCGAGCGGTTCCCCCGCCGTGTACACGAGGTGGTCGATCTCGCCGACCTCGCGGAACGTATCGGCGACGGCCTCCGGGTCGGTCAGGTCGGCCGAGTGGGTGGCGATTCCGGGCTGTGCCTGAGGTTTGCGGGAGACGATCGTGACCTCAGCGCCCGCGTCGCGCGCCGCCTGGGCCGTGGCGAGGCCGATTCCAGAAGAGCCGCCGAGAATCGCGACCCGCTGTCCGTCCAGTGTGGATTTCATGGTTCCAGCGTGCTCGCCGGGCGGTCGCGCGGTCCAAGACCTGCTGCGTCGTCTGCCATACCCTGGAGGTATGGACCTGGACCTGCGGAAGCTGCGGTACTTCGTGGCGGTCGCGGAGCACCTGAACTTCGGCCGTGCGGCTGAGGCACTGCACATCGCGCAGCCCGTGCTGTCGCGGCAGGTCCGCGCGCTGGAGGCCGAGCTGAAGGTGCAGCTGTTCGACCGCTCGTCGAAGGGCACGGCACTGACCCCGGCGGGCGAGCGACTGCTGACCGACGCGCGTCCGTTGCTCGCGCAGTCCGCGGCGTTGCTGCGACGAGTCGGCGTGGCGGACACGTTCACGGTCGGGTTCATGCCGGGCCTGATCGTCACCCCCGCGGTGCGGCTGCTGTCGTCACGGCACCCAGGACTGCGGGTCGACGTGTTGCGCACGACGTGGGAAGACCAGGTCGAGGTGATCCACGACGGACGCGTCGACGTCGGGTACGTGCGGCTGCCGGTGCCGCTCGACGGGCTGCGGGTCACGCCACTCTTCACCGAGCCGCGAGTCGCCGTGGTGCCGGCGACGCATCGGTTGGCGGGCAAGGAAAGCGTGCTGGAAGCGGATCTGACGAGCGAGCGGCGCGTGCAGCACACCGCTCCGCCGGGATTCCGGTCCGTCGAGGAGAAGCTCGAACACGTGGCGATGCACGGCGGGGTGGCGATCCTGCCGCTGTCGACGGCGTTGTTCTACTCGCGCGACGACCTGGTGCACGTGCCGATCGAGGACATCTCGCCGAACGAGGTGGCGCTGGCGTGGGCCGAACACCGGCACACGCCGCTCATCGCCGAATTCATCGAGATTGCCCGGCAGGTGTGAAGACGAAGCTGTCGCGGAACCCGCCGTCACCGCGCCGCGTCGCCATCAGCCGCAGTTCCGGCATGAAGTGGAAGAACACGAGCGACCCCGACCGGTCCGGATAGCCGAGCGTCTTCGAGTACTTCGGATTGGTGCCGCCCAGCCACAACGGCGGCTCGCCGTACTCCTCGATCACGTCGCCGAGCACGCAGTCCTGTTCGCTCAGCACACCGGGAATCCGGCTGTCGGCGTCCAGCGACAACCAGCCCTGCCGGTGCGCGAGGTCCGCGTACACCGACGCCATGACGTCCTCGCTGCGGTGGCCGAGCACCTCGTGCACGGCGCCGCTCACCATCGCCGCGTTCGCCGCGCCCCGCTTCACCAACGCGTCGAGCTCCGTCTGCCAGCGGTCGGTGCGGTCGTCGGCGAACGCCAGCGCGTCGAGCAGGGTGAGGATCACCGGCTCGCCGCCGTACATGCCGGGGCGCCGGACAGCCGCGTTGAGCTGGCCGAGCAGGTAACCGCGTAGATCGTCGAACGAGCGCATTCCCGTTGTTTTATCAGCTAGTGCCGAACCAGCAGTGCGGCCACCCACAGAAAGACTTTGGGATCGCCCAGCATCGACGCGGTGAGCCAGCGGGCGGCCGACCGGGTCTGCTGCACGTCCTGGATCAGCCCGTGCTCACCAGGGACGACGCCCGTCGCCGCACCGACGTCGTCCACCAGATCGAGGCACCTCCACGTGTGCCACGCACCCCAGCCGGGATCCCACCCGACGAGCTCACAACCGAGCACGTCACCCTCGGGCACCGGTTCCGCGGCACGCAACCGGTCCGGCATGCCGGCCGCGGCGATCGGTTCCTCCTTCTGGAGGTCGTCCAGCAGCGCCGGAATGTCGTCGCGGCAGAACCCCACCGCGAACACGTGCGTGCCGGGCGCGGCGGCAGAAGCCTGCTCGGCTGACGCGCGATCGTCGAAGAACGTCTCCCAGCCGAACGAGTCGGCCCCGGTGACGTCCACGATGCAGTCGCTCATCGACACCAGGCCGGTCTCGACAGACGTCACCCGGTAGCCCGCGAACACGAAGTCCATCAAAGCCCCCAGAAAACGCCGGATGGGCGGCCCCGCAGAGCCGCCCATCCGGTCACATCACCAGCAGAATCAGCTGCAGCCGGACGTGCTGCCGCAGCCCTCGCACAGGTAGCAGGACCCGGCCGGACGCATCTTCGTGCCACACGTCATGCACAGCGGCGCGTCAGCGGCCTTGCCCAGGTGCAGCTCCAGCAGCTCGGTCGAGCTGCCCACCTGCTTCGGAGCAGCGGTCTCGGCCTGAGCCGGAGCCGCCTCCACCGAGCCGCGCAGTCCCTCGAGGTCCACATCGGACGAAGCGGGCGCGCCGTACTCGCCGGCCACCTGCGCGGAACGCTCGTCGGCCGTGAAGATGCCGAGCTGCGCGCGCTTGTCGTAGGGCAGGTAGTCCAGCGCCAAGCGGCGGAACAGGTAGTCCAGCACGGAGGTCGCGATCCGCACGTCCGGGTCGTCCGTCATGCCCGCCGGCTCGAAGCGCAGGTTCTGGAACTTCGAGACGTAGAACTCCAGCGGGATGCCGTACTGCAGACCCACCGAGATGGACATCGAGAACGCGTCCATCACACCGGCGAGCGTCGAGCCCTGCTTGCCCAGCTTGACGAAGATCTCGCCCAGGCCGTTGTCCGGGTACGAACCGGCGTGCAGGTAGCCCTCGGCGCCACCGACCGTGAACGACACGGTCTGCGACGGGCGCTTCTTCGGCAGGCGCTTGCGGACCGGGCGGTACTCGACGACCGTCTCGGTCTTGGCCTCGGCGCCCTTGTTCGCACCCTTGCCCGCGGACAGCGGCTGGCCGACCTTGCAGTTGTCGCGGTAGATCGCGAGCGCCTTCAGGCCGAGCTTCCAGCCCTGGTAGTAGATCTCCTCGACGTCCTCGACCGAAGCGGACTCCGGCATGTTGACCGTCTTGGAGATCGCACCGGACAGGAACGGCTGCGTGGCCGCCATCATCCGCACGTGGCCCATCGGCGCGATGGAACGCTCGCCCATCGCGCAGTCGAAGACCTCGTAGTGCTCACGACGCAGGCCGGGCGCGTCCACGACGTGGCCGTGCTCGCCGATGAACTCGACGATCGCCTCGATCTGCTCTTCCTGGTAGCCCAACGCCTTCAGCGCGCGCGGCACCGTCTGGTTGACGATCTGCATCGAGCCGCCGCCGACGAGCTTCTTGAACTTGACCAGGGCCAGGTCCGGCTCGATACCGGTGGTGTCGCAGTCCATCATCAGGCCGATGGTGCCGGTCGGTGCCAGCACCGACGCCTGGGCGTTGCGCCAGCCGTTCTTCGCGCCGATCTCCAGCGCCTGCTGCCACGCCTCGGTCGCGACCTTGTGCACCGACGAGTCGTTCGCGTGGTACGTGCGGATCAGGTCGTTGGCGGCGGCGTGCTTGCGCATGACGCGCTGGTGCGCCGTGGCGTTGCGCTTGTAACCGTCGTACGCGCCGACGAAGCCCGCGAGCTCCGCGGAACGGCGGTAGGACACACCGGTCATCAACGACGTGATGGTCGCGGCGAGCGCGCGGCCACCCTCGGAGTCGTACGCGTGGCCGGTCGCCATCAGCAGTGCGCCGAGGTTGGCGTAGCCGATGCCGAGCTGGCGGAACTTGCGGGTGGTGTCCGCGATCGGCTCGGTCGGGAAGTCCGCGAAGCAGATCGAGATGTCCATCGCGGTGATGATCAGCTCAACGGCCTTCGCGAAAGTTACAGCGTCGAACTTTCCGTCGTCACCGAGGAACTTCATCAGGTTCAGCGACGCGAGGTTGCAGCTCGAGTTGTCGAGGTGCATGTACTCCGAGCACGGGTTGGACGCGGTGATGCGGCCCGACTCGGGGCAGGTGTGCCAGTCGTTGATCGTGTCGTCGTACTGGATACCGGGGTCGGCGCACTCCCACGCCGCCTTGGCCAGCTTGCCGAACAGCGCCCTGGCGTCGACGCGCTCGATGACCTCACCGGTCTGGCGCGCACGCAGGCCGAAGTCGCCGCCGTTCTCGTAGGCGTGCATGAACTCGTCCGACACGCGGATCGAGTTGTTCGCGTTCTGGTACTGCACCGACACGATGTCTGAGCCGCCGAGGTCCATGTCGAACCCGGCGTCGCGCAGGGCGCGGATCTTGTGCTCTTCCTTCGCCTTGGTCTCGATGAACTCCTCGACGTCCGGGTGGTCGACGTCGAGCACGACCATCTTCGCGGCACGGCGGGTGGCGCCACCGGACTTGATGGTGCCCGCGGACGCGTCGGCGCCGCGCATGAACGACACCGGGCCGGACGCGGTGCCGCCGGAGGACAGCAGCTCCTTGGAGGAACGGATGCGCGAGAGGTTCAGGCCGGCACCGGAGCCGCCCTTGAAGATCAGGCCCTCCTCGCGGTACCAGTTCAGGATCGACTCCATCGTGTCGTCGACCGCGAGGATGAAGCACGCGCTGACCTGCTGCGGCGAGCTCGTGCCGACGTTGAACCACACCGGCGAGTTGAAGCTGAACACCTGGTGCAGCAGCATGTAGGTGAGCTCGTGCTCGAAGATCTCCGCGTCCTGCTCGCCCGCGAAGTAGCCGTGCTCCTTGCCAGCGCCGACGTAGGTCTTCACCACGCGGTCGATCAGCTGGCGCAGCGACTGCTCGCGCTTGTCGCTGCCGACGGCACCGCGGAAGTACTTGCTGGTGACGATGTTGGTGGCGTTCACCGACCAGAACTCGGGGAACTCGACACCGCGCTGCTCGAAGTTCACCGAGCCGTCGCGCCAGTTCGTCATGACGACGTCGCGGCGCTCCCAGGTGACCTCGTCGTAGGGGTGGCGGCCCTCGGTGGTGTAGACGCGCTGGACCTTCAGCGCGGCAGGCTTGGCAGCCGCCCGTGCGGCTGTCTTCTTGGCTGAGCCGCCGACGGTCTCGGTCACGGTGGATCTCCCTCGTGCTGGTGCTTAGAAAGATGTTGTAGGCACGCGCTTTAGTGCGCGCGGATCACTGCTCGGCCGGTGCTTCCTCGGCTCTGGCAGTGCGAAGATCAAGAATTTCCTTCTCGAAGTCCTCGACGGACGAGAAGGACCTGTAAACGCTCGCGAAGCGCAGATATGCGACCTCGTCGAGCTCGCGCAGGGGGCCGAGAATGGCGAGGCCCACCTCGTGGCTGGCGATTTCCGCACATCCCGTCGACCGGATCGACTCTTCCACTCGCTGGGCGAGCTGCTGGAACGCGTCCTCGTCGACCGGGCGGCCCTGGCACGCCCTGCGCACGCCGACGACCACCTTGTCGCGGCTGAACGGCTCCGTGACCCCGGAGCGCTTGACCACGGCGAGAACCGCTTCTTCGACCGTGGTGAACCTGCGGCTGCAGCTGTTGCAGGAGCGACGACGACGGATCACCTGACCCTCGTCGACCTCACGGGAGTCCACCACCCGCGAGTCCGAATGGCGGCAGAACGGACACCGCACGCCACCTCACCCCTTCCCCCGCACAGCACCCATCGCAGCAGCCACACTGGTTGGGTTACCCACAACCTGTGGACTACTTACAACGGTGTAACCACTAGATGTAGGGGTAGAACCTAGATCGCTGCGGACGCGGACGCAACTCGACACACCACTCGAACGGGCGAACGTTGCGCCGATCAGCGGTGATTACACAAAGATGCCCGCCATGACGGAGAGTTCACGTCATCGCGGGCATGGAAACACAAGATGTAGGGGGAGCCCTACGGCGTGACCCCCACCTGCTGGAGGTAGAGCACGCCGAGTGCGATGACCGTCAGCGCGCTCAGCACACCGACGGCGACGAGCTCGAGCATCGACTCGCGCTTCGGCCGGACCTCACAGGAGCTCGACTCGCGCGAGGAGGGCACCGCAACCGGACGCGGCCTGGTCGCCGGGCGCCGCGGCATGACCCGGGGACCCGAACGGAGTGGGCGCCCCGCTGCGACGTCCGCGTCCTCGGCAACACGCAACCGCTTCTCGACGAGTACCGCCATGACGCCCTCCATCGCAGGTCAAGCACCATGATCGAACATGGGTTCGATCGAACGTCCGTGCGAATTTCTACCAGACCGACTCGCCGAACGCCACAACACGCGGCCAAATACCTCGAACAGGTGTTTGATCTGTGCAGCAAACACGACTACCGTCGACCACGAAGATCGACGGAGGCCGGAATCCCATTCGAACTGGGGGCGGCGAGGAGGACAGCGACCGTGGCAGGCAAGACGATCGACCCGGACCCCGCTCTTGTAGCGACAGAGGTGAGCGAGATCGCGGGAAACGCCGGCCTGACTTTGCGCCAGCGCAAGGTGCTCGACGTCATTCGAGACTGGGTCGACCGCTTCGGCTACCCGCCGAGCGTGCGCGAGATCGGTGAGGCCGTTGGCCTGACCTCGACCTCTTCGGTGGCGTACCAACTGCGCGCGCTGGAGCGGAAGGGCTTCCTGCGCCGCGACGCGAACCGCCCCCGCGCGGTGGGCATGCTGCCCCCCGAGATCGACCCCGGTCTCGACCCGATGTCCAAGCCGACCCCCGCGTACGTGCCGATGGTCGGCCGGATCGCGGCCGGTGGCCCGATCCTGGCGGAGGAGTCGATCGAGGACGTGTTCCCGCTGCCGCGCGAGATCGTCGGCGAGGGCGAGCTGTTCCTGCTGCGCGTCGTCGGTGACTCGATGATCGACGCCGCCATCACCGACGGCGACTGGGTTGTGATCCGCAAGCAGCCGACCGCCGACCAGGGCGAGATCGTCGCCGCCATGATCGACGGCGAGGCGACCGTCAAGACGTTCAAGCGCAAGGACGGCCACGTGTGGCTGCTCCCGCACAACGACGCCTACCAGCCGATCAACGGTGACGAGGCCACCATCCTCGGCAAGGTCGTCACGGTGTTGCGGCGTCTCCCCTAGCCCGCTTCTTCTTCTCGAAGAAGTCGAGCCACTTCTTCCTGGTGGACTCCATGTCCACCACGACGAACGCGAAGAACTGGCCCATGTCCTTCAGACGTGCGCCGACGGGGGTGTCGAGACCGAAGATCTCGGCACCCTCCAACGCGGTGTGTGCCCACACGGAGTTGCGCTCGGCGCTGCTCAGCCACGCCCGGTACCAGATGTCGTCGTCGAGGAAGTAGCGCATGCGCTTGCCGTCACGCTCGCTGCGCAACAACCCGAGGTCCTGCAGATAGGTCGTCGACCGCGACACCGTGCCGGGGCTGACCGACAGCCGCAGCACGAGCTCGGTCGCGGACAGGCTGCCCTTGTCGACCATGAAGATCTCGGCCAGGATCCGGGCGGCTGTCTTCGGTATACCGGTCTGCGCGAACGACGCGACCAGCCTCAGGTGGAACTCCTGCACCTCCCCCGGACTGCGCCCGAACGAGTACGCCTCCTCGTCGACGTCGAGGTCGTCCACCGCGGGCATCCGACGCATCGCCCGCTCACTCGCCGCCCGGTGCGCGGCACCCGGCCGGTAGTTGTTGTGGCCCCCGTTGCGGGCCACCTCCCGCTGGATCGTCGAGGCAGGCCTTTGCAACCGCCTCCCGATTTCGGAGTACCCCAGCCCGTCCCACAGCCACTGGGCGATGAGCTGCCGTTCCTCTTCATCTAGCCGCTTGCCAGGCACTACGCCATGGTGCCTTGCACTCCAAGCCATTGCAATGAGTCTTTTGACTTCGTCCGCAAACGTTTTTAGCTTGCAAGGAGGGGAAAGACCTCATTGCAAGGGGGAGGCAATGCCACTCAGCCCGATGACGTACCCGGACGGGCACGTCGGCTGGCGCGCGCACGACCACGCGACCGTGCGCGCCGTGCTCGCCGACAACCGCTTCAGCGTCCGGCCGGACCTGATGCACAACCCGTTCGGCCCCGGCAGCCCCGGCGACGCGCCGCCGTCGCCGCCCGGCGCGTTCACCGACCACGACCCGCCGGACCACACCCGCTACCGCAGCAAGCTCACCGGCCAGTTCACCGTCCGGCGGATGCGACTGCTGGCCGAACGCCTCGAAGTGATCACGGCTTCGCACTTGGACGTGCTAGCGGCGCAGGGGTCGCCCGCGGACCTGGTCGAGCACTTCGCGGTGCCGGTTCCGGGCCTGATGATCTGCGAGTTGCTCGGTGTCCCGTACGAGCGGCGCACGGAGTTCCAGCAGGACGCGATGTTGCTGACCGGCGGGAGCGGTGCGGAGGCCGGCGAGGCCGAGGCGATGTTCGCCGCGTTCGAACGGTTGCAGCAGTTCATGCTCGAGATGGTCGCGGCGAAGCGTGCCCAGCCGACAGACGACGTGCTCAGCGATCTCGTCAACTCGGACAGCGACCTCACCGACGACGAGATGGCCGCGATGGGCATGGCGTTGCTCGGCGGCGGACTCGACACGACGACGAACATGCTGTCGCTCGGCACGCTGGAACTCATGCGCGAGCCGGCGCGGGTGGAGGCGATGCTGGCGAATCCCGACGCCGCCGTCGAGGAGCTGCTCCGATATATCAGTTTGACGCCCGCGACGGTGCGCACGGCGTTGGAGGACGCCGAGATCGACGGCGTCGTCGTGCGCAAGGGCGACTCCGTGTTCGTCGAACTGCGCTCGGCCAACCACGACCCGGCCCGCTATGCCGACCCCGACGTTCTCGACCTGGCCCGTGGGACGGCCGGGCACCTGGCGTTCGGTCACGGCATCCACCAGTGCATCGGTCAGCACCTCGCCCGGATCGAGCTGAAGATCGCCTTTCCCGGCCTCTTCACGCGGTTCCCGAAGCTGCGCCTCGCCGTTCCCGAGGACGACCTCCCACACCGCGCGAGCCTCGTGATCGGCGGCCTGGAACGCATGCCGGTCGCCTGGGACTGACCACCCCCACCGATATATCAGCGGCTCCCGCCATGCCTTGCCCTTGCCCTTGCAATGAGTCTTTTGACGACGAAGTCCAAAGACTCATTGCTAAAGGGCAGGTCAGCAGGGGCGGCTCCGGAATCGTCGGCGGTGTCGCCGTTCTCCGGAGCGCGGGTGCGAGACCTGATCGGGTACCAGATGGCCTGGAGAAGGAGAGCGCGCAGCGCGTCGAAGGTGGCAGCGAGTGATGTCGAGGAGGCGTTTCGCGCGATCCCACCGAGCACTGACTGAGCGCGGCCGTCAGGCTCGGCGGCGCAAGCGGAGGCCGATGACCAGGGCCGCGATGAGGACGATGCCGCCGAGGGTGAGGGCCAGAGGCCAGTTCTGCCAGGAGCCCGACGACTCCGACTGCGGCGACGCCTGCGGTTGGTCGGCTGCCGGCGGTGGCGGCGTGGTCGTCGGCGCGGGTGGCTGGGCCAGGGCAGCGGCTCCAGCGACCGCGCGGATCGGGGTGCCGGCGCCTTCGGAGGCGGAGATCAGGGTGCCGTCCGGGTCGAAGGCGATGGCCTCGCCCTGCGGTTCGTTGGGCAGGGGGACGCGGACCGGGTCGCCGGACAAGGCTTTCACGATGTCGCCGTCCGGGACCGGGTAGAGGTAGGCCTCGGTGTAGGTGCGCAGGGCGATGACCGAACCGTCTGCGGTGGAGGCGGCGCCGGTCACCAGGCGGGTGTCCAGCGTGCCTTCCAGGGGGCCGCCTGGGGTGTCCGTTGAGGACAGCGACACGCGGGCTACCTGCTCCAGCGGGACTGATATATCGGTTCGGAGCGGGGCTGTGGGGCGATATACCAGTGCGGAGCCGAGGGGTTCCTTGGTGACGATGTACGGGGTGCCGGACTTGTCCAGGAGGAGGGCCTCGGCGTCGTGTTTGCCGTCCGGGTAGGTGACGCGGAACCGCTCCACGGCGCCTGACGGTGCGACCTTGTGCAGGGCGATCGTGGAGCGGGACTTGCCGTTGTCGCCGGTGTCGGCGGCCCAGAGGGTGCCGTCCGGCGTCATCGCCAGGTCTTCGACGTCGAACGGGTCGACGGGCGCGGTGATCGTGCGTCGCACGACGCAGTCGCGGCCCATGACCTGGATGCGCAGCGTGCCGTTGTCGCTGTCGCTGACGGCGAAGAACTGCTTGCCGTCGGACGTGAGCCCGGAGAGCTCCTGCATGGCTACCGGGCACACGTCCACCGGTGGAGGCGGGATCAAGCAGGCGACCCGTTCGTCGCGAACTCCTCGAGCAGGCCCGCGAGGTCCGGGCGCACGCGGGCGCTGAGCAGGGTGCCCGACTCCGTGTGCTTCTCGGACAGCACCTCGCCGTCGCGGTGCACGCGGGCAACGACCTCGCCGCGCGCGTACGGGACGAGAGCCTCGACCACGACCTCGGGACGTGGCATCAGCTCGGCGATGCGGACCTTGAGCTCCTCGATGCCGAGGCCCGAGTGCGCCGACACGAACGACGCGTCCGGGAACAGGTGCCGCAGCCGGGCCAGGCCCAGGTCGCCCACCGCGTCGATCTTGTTCACGACGAGCAGCTCGCGCGGCATCGGCGTGCCGGACTCCTCGTTGATCTCGGCCAGCACTTCGCGCACGGCCTTGACCTGCGACTCCGGCATGGCGTCGGAGCCGTCGACCACGTGCACGAGCAGGTCGGCCTGGCCGACCTCCTCCAGCGTCGAGCGGAACGCCTCGACCAGCTGGTGCGGCAGGTGGCGGACGAAGCCCACCGTGTCCGTCAGCGTGTACGGCAGGCCCTCCGGCGTCAGCGCGCGGCGCGTCGTCGGGTCGAGGGTGGCGAACAGCGCGTCCTCCACCAGGACACCGGCGTCGGTCAGCGCGTTGAGCAGCGAGGACTTGCCCGCGTTGGTGTAGCCCGCGATGGCGACGCTCGGGACCTCGTTCGCGACGCGGCGGCTGCGCTTGGTCTCGCGGATCACCTTGATCGCGGCGAGCTCGCGGCGGAGCTTCGCGATGCGGTCGCGGATCCGGCGCCGGTCGGTCTCGATCTTGGTTTCACCAGGACCGCGCAGACCCACACCGCCGTTGCCGCCGCCGGCACGACCACCGGCCTGCCTCGACAACGTCTCACCCCAGCCGCGCAGGCGCGGCATCAGGTACTGCAGCTGAGCCAGCTCGACCTGGGCCTTGCCCTCCTTGGACCGCGCGTGCTGCGCGAAGATGTCCAGGATGAGCGCGGTCCGGTCGATGACCTTGACCTTGAGCCGTTCCTCCAGCTGACGCAGCTGGCCGGGTGAGAGCTCACCGTCGCAGATCACCGTGTCCGCGCCGGTCGCCTGCACCACGTCGCGCAGCTCGGCCACCTTGCCGGAGCCGATGTACGTCGCCGGGTCCGGCTTGTCGCGCCGCTGCACGACGCCTTCGAGAACCTCGGAGCCGGCGGTTTCGGCGAGGCGGGCGAGCTCGGCGAGGGAAGCCTCGGAGTCCGCGGCCGTGCCCTCTGTCCACACCCCGACGAGCACGACCCGTTCCAGGCGAAGCTGCCGGTACTCGACCTCGGTGATGTCCTCGAGCTCCGTGGACAACCCCGCGACACGGCGCAATGCGGCGCGTTCGGCGAGTTCGTAGTCACCCGTCGAGAAGTCGTCCTCGTCCCAGGAGGCGTCGTACTCGGGGTCGAACTCTGTGCTCTGGATGTTTTCCGTCATTTGCCCTTCATCGTCCCATGGACCGTCAGTCCCCCGGATACACCGCGAGGTAGATCGCCACACGGGGAACTTCCGGCCTGACCGGTTGCGCGGCCAGCTCATCCATCAACGATGCGAGCCGCTGCTTTAGTTCCTCCGGGTCGACGGTGACGACCAGGCGGCTCTGATCCACGTCCTCGAGCCCGATGTCGGCAACCTCGCCGAGAAAAGCGTGCAGCATCGCTTCGCCGACGGCGACCATATTTTCGCTGTTGTCGAGCTCCCACGACAGGCCAGTCGACCGATAGGGGATCTCCTTCGCACCCCGGTTGCCCGCCCGAGGCGGCATGGCTTCGAGGAATCCCGCGGCGACGAGCTTGCGGACGTGGTGCAGCGTCGTGGCCGGATCCTTGCCGAGCCGCTGCGCCAGCTCCTTGTTGGTGAGCGGCCGGTCGAACGTCATGCGGATCATGCGCAACCGCAGGTCAGAGCTGAGAGCGGCGGCTTCCTCACTCGTCGCGGGACGGCGCTTGCGGGAGAGTGGCACGCCTCCAGTCTAAGTGATTGACAGTTTCCAATCACTCAGCGCAGACTCGTCGGCATGGCGCTTTGGGGGCATCACGACTTCCGCAGGCTGTGGATCGGCGACACCATCAGCCAGTTCGGCTCTTCGATCGGCATCACGGTCATCCCGCTGCTGGCGGCGGGTGTGCTGAACGCGACACCGTTCGAGATGGGCCTGCTGGCCGCGGCGAGCCAGATGGCGTTCCTGCTGATCGGGCTGCCCGCGGGCGTCTGGGTCGACCGGATGCGCCGCAAACCGCTGATGCTCGCGATGGACGTCGCCCGCGCCGCGCTGCTGCTCAGCGTGCCGTTCGCGTGGTGGCTGGGCGGGCTCGGCCTGCCGCAACTGATCGTCGTGAGCCTCGCTGTCGGTGTGTGCACCGTCTTCTTCGACGTCGCCTACCAGTCGTATTTGCCGTCACTGGTGGGACGTGACCAACTGGTCGAAGGCAACTCGAAGCTGCAAGCCAGTCTGTCCGTCGCCGAGGTGTCGGGACCGGCGATCGGTGGCTACGTGGCGCAGTTCCTCGGCGCGGCCAACGGCGTGCTCGCCACCGGCCTGGGCTACCTGAGCTCCGCGTTCTTCCTGTTCCGGATCAAGGCCGTGGAACCGGCGCCGGAACGTCACCCCGACCCGCACCTGCGCCGCGAGGTGATGGAGGGACTGCGGTTCGTCTTCAGCAACCGCACGCTGCGCATGATCGTCGCCACCACCGGCACCTCGAACTTCTTCCACGGCATCCAGCAGGCCGTGATGATCCTGTTCCTGCTGAACGTCGCCGAGCTGAGCGAGGGCATGGCCGGCGTGTTCCTCAGCGCGGGCGGCATCGGCGGCGTGCTCGGGGCGGCCGTCGCGTACAAACTCGGCCAACTGGTCGGGCAGGCCAGGATGATCTGGCTCATCCCGCTGCTGACCTGGCCGTTCATCCTGCTGCTGCCGTTCGCCTCGCCTGGCTGGGGCGTCGCGCTGCCGATGCTCGGCTCGGCGGTGAGCATGTTCGGCATCGTGGTCTACAACATCGGCCAGGTGAGCTACCGGCAGGCGATCTGCCCCGACCACCTGCTCGGCCGGATGAACGCCTCGATCCGCTGGGTGGTGTGGGGGTCGACGCCGATCGGCGCGCTGGTGGGCGGCGGACTCGGCACCTGGCTCGGCGTCGTGCCGACCCTGTGGATCGCGCTGATCGGCTCGGTGGCCGGGATGGTGTGGGTGCTGCTCTCGCCGCTGCGGACGATGCGCGACCTGCCGACCGCGCCCGCCGAATCGCACCACTGATATCCGATATATCAGTTACTGGAGCGCGTCCCACCAGGACTTGTCGAGCTCGCCGCGCGCGACGAGCACTGCTGGTCCGGTGAGCGTCGACGTCGTCGGCTCGATCGTCACGGAGACCTGACCGCCGAGGACGTCGACCGTCGCGGAGCCCGTCGTCTTGCCCTGCCCCGCAAGCCACGAGGCGACGGACGCGACGGTACCGGTGCCGCACGAACGGGTCTCGCCGACGCCGCGCTCGTAGACGCGCATGCGGAGCGCGTTGTCGCCGATGACGTTGATCAGCTCGACGTTGACGCCGTTCGGGAAGATCACCGGGTCGAAGCCGGGCGGCACGGTGAGGTCGAAGCCCTCGACCGGGGCGTCGGTGACGCACGCCAGGTGCGGGTTGCCGACGTCGACCGCGAAGCCGCCGATGCCCTGACCGTCGACCGCCGCGATGGACGTGCCGGTGACCCGCGCGGGCCCCATGTCGTTCGTGACGGAGCCGTCCGGGTGCGTCGTGACAGCGCGATCCCCCGCGCGCGTGCCGACGACGAACGAACCCTGCGGCTGGTGGCCGGCGTCGACGAGGTAGCGGGCGAAGACGCGCAGGCCGTTGCCGCACATCTCGGCGATGGAGCCGTCCGCGTTGCGGTAGTCCATGAACCACTTGCCCTCGGACCGCACCACTCGCAGCACGCCGTCGGCACCCAGACCGCGTTGCCGGTCGCACAGCGCCTGCACGCGCGCCACCGTCAGATCCAGCTGGTCATCGAGGTCGGGCAGGACGACGAAGTCGTTCTCCGTGCCGTGCCCCTTCACGAACTCCACGGGACCAGGTTACCGGCGGCCTCCACCAGATCCGGGCGCGCACCGTCCAACCAGGTGATGCGCTGGTCACGCCGGAACCACGACCGTTGCCTGCGCACGAACCGGCGAGTGGCGCGTTTGGTCTCCTCCGCGGCGAAGTCGATCGTGCACGCTCCGTCCATTGCGGACAGCACCTGCTGGTAGCCCAACGCCCTGGACGCGGTCTTGCCGTCGCGCAGGCCGACCCGAACCAACGACCGCACCTCGTCTTCGAGGCCGGCCGCGAACATCTGGTCCACCCGCAGGTCGACGCGCGAGTCCAGTTCGGACACCTCGCGGTCGACGCCGATCTGGACGGTGTCGTAGCGCGCCGGCCCTGGCTTGGGCAGGTTCGCGGAGAACGGCTGCCCGGTCAGCTCGATGACCTCCAGCGCACGCACGATGCGACGCCCGTTGGACGGCAGGATCGCGATCGCCGCGGCCGGGTCGAGCTCCTGCAGGCGCCGGTGCAGAGCCTCAGCACCCGACGAAGCGAGCTCCGCCTCGTAGCGCTCCCGCACGGCGTCGTCGGTGCCGGGGAACTTCAGGTCGTCGAGCACCGCCTGCACGTACAACCCGGATCCGCCGACGAGGATCGGTGGCCGCCCGGCGGCGAGCAGGCGTTCGACGACTGCGCGCGTCTCCCGTTGGTAGGCCGCGACGGACGCGGTCTCGGTCACGTCGAGGACGTCGAGCAGGTGGTGGGGAACGCCGCGGCGCTCCTCCAGCGTCATCTTCGCGGTGCCGATGTCCATGCCGCGGTAGAGCTGCATGGCGTCGGCGTTGACGACCTCTCCCCCGAACCGTTCCGCGAGCGCGACGGCCAGGTCGGACTTGCCGGTCGCGGTGGGGCCTACGACAGCGATGGGGGTGATCACGGGCGCTCCCAGACAGCGACGTGGTAGCCCACGCCGAACGGTGCGAAGAACTCGGCGCTCGAGCAGTGCCACGGTCCGGGCACGCCGGCGAGGACCTGCCACGCCGCACGGCCCTGCGCGCCCAGCTCGCGAGCGAGTTCGAGGTCGAGTGCGAGCAGACCGTCGACGTCGGCGGCGGCCAGCAGCTTGTGCACGTGCTCGTCGAACGGTCCCGAACGCTCGTCGTTCGACCCCGGCGAGCGCAGCCCGTGCCGGGTGGATCCGTCGCCGAGGATCAAGAGCCCGGCGTTCTCCCGAGCAAGTCGTTGTCCAAACGAGACACATTCGGACGGTGGCAGATCACGGGGTATGAGCTCAACGCGTGACACTTCGACTGCGCACTGTTCCCGCAGCCACGCGGTGATTAGCACTGGCAACGGAATCCGGGGGTCCGGCACCAGGTCACCGCCGAGTGATACGGGTACGTCGACCCCATATCCGAGAAAAGTTCCGGACAGCGGCGGCACGACCGTGGCCGGACCGCTGTCGTCGACCGCGACGGCAACCCATGGACCGGGCAGTTTCCCTGCTGCCGCAAGGGTTGCGGCGCGCACGGACTCGGTTTCGGCGGCGGCTCCCGCGACCAGTTCTGGCACCAGAAGAGGCGGGTGCGGCACCACTGCGGCACGGGTGATCACGACGAACCAGGCTACCTATCGTGGACTCCCAGTACCGAGTCGAGCTCTGACCTGTTTGAATGCGCGCGGGGAACTGGGGACGGGAGACCCTCCAGCGCCCGTATTGCATCGGCCCCGCCAGTGGCGGGGCGCCCGTGGCAGGCACGGGCGTCAGATGGGAGGAACCGGCGATGTCGGAGCAGGACAGCACACCGGAGGCCGTGGTGGAGCCAGCCGCGGTCGAGGGTGGAGTCGAGGAAACGCCGAAGGAGACCGCGCAGGCGACGCCTCCGGCCGTCCCCGTGGCGTCGGACCACCCTGACCGCTGGGGGCGCGTGGACGCCGACGGCACCGTGTACGTGAAGACCGAGGACGGCGAGCGCGCCGTCGGGTCGTGGCAGGCCGGTGAGCCGGTCGAGGGCCTCGCGCACTTCGCGCGGCGCTTCGACGACCTGCGCACCGAGGTCGAGCTGCTGGTGACGCGGCTCGCGTCCGGCGCCGGCGACCCGAAGCACGCCCTGACCAGCGCGAAGCACGTCAAGGAGCAGCTCGCCGAGGCCGCCGTGGTCGGCGACCTGAAGGCGCTGGCCGCCCGCGTCGAGCACGTGCTGACGATGGCCGAGGCGGGCATGGAGAAGGCGAAGGAGGCCAAGGAGGCCGCCCGAGCCCAGTCCGTGGCGCGCAAGCAGGCGCTGGTCGACGAGGCCGAGTCGATCGCGAACGAGTCGACCCAGTGGAAGGTCGCGGGCGACCGGCTGCGCCAGATCCTCGACGAGTGGAAGACCATCCGCGGCGTCGACCGCAAGACCGACGAGCAGCTGTGGCGCCGGTTCTCGAAGGCGCGCGACGCGTTCAACCGCCGTCGCGGCTCGCACTTCGCCGACCTCGACCGCCAGCGCTCGGTGGCGAAGGCCTCGAAGCAGGCGCTCGTCGAAGAGGCCGAGAAGCTCGTCGACTCCGACGACTGGGGCCCCACGGCCGGTCGCTACAAGGAGCTGATGGTCGAGTGGAAGGCCGCCGGGCGTGCGCCCAAGGAGGCCGACGACGCGTTGTGGCAGCGGTTCCGCGCCGCGCAGGACGCGTTCTTCCAGAAGCGTTCCGAGGCCTTCAGCGAGCGTGACGCCGAGTTCGCGGCGAACGCGAAGCTGAAGGAGGAGCTGCTCGCCGAGGCCGAGACGATCGACCCGTCGGCCGACCTCGAGGCGGCGCGCAACCACCTCTACAAGATCCAGGAGCGCTGGGACGCGATCGGCAAGGTGCCGCGCGAGCGCATCCGCGAGCTCGAGGGCAAGCTGCGCACGATCGAGGAGAAGGTCCGGGGTGCGGTTGACGCGCAGTGGCGTCGCTCCGACCCCGAGGCCGAGGCCCGTGTGGCGCAGTTCCGCGAGCGCGTGGAGCAGTTCGAGGCGCAGGCCGCGAAGGCTCGTGCCGCGGGCGACAAGCGCCGCACGGAGCAGGCCGAGGCTCAGGCCGCGCAGTGGCGCGAGTGGCTCGCCGCCGCTGAGCAGGCGCTGGCGACCCGCTAGTTCGAACGAACGAAGGCCCCCTCCGAGGAGGGGGCCTTCGTCGTGTTCAGCAGGTCGAAGCCTTGACTTGGGCGTCCCAGGCCGATCCCCCGTTCCAGTCAACCTGACCCCAGCCGCACCTCGTGGCTCCCGGCGAATAGACCATGTTGCCCCAGTGGGAACCCGCGCTCGCCGACGCCCAGAAGTTGACGTAGACGTCTCGGGGGCGGTCCCAGACCCTGATCTGCAACTTGCCATCCGGGCGGGAACTACCGCCCGCGTAGTTCGGAATGCGTACCCACTTCGTGCCGCACGTGGGCGAGTAGCGCAGTTCGACGCGCCCCTTCGGCGACGACACCGAGGCCACCGTGATCGCATCAGCGGCGCATCCGGTCACCTCCGGGTCCTTGTTGTCGCAGCCGGCGCCGGAACACGTCGCCGCCGCCTCCACCGGCGCGGCGCTGGCCACGGCCGGCAGCACCGAAATCATCGACGCGCACGCCGCCACCAGGAGCGCCGCCCGACCGAGCTTTCCTCGGAACATCAGAGATTCGCCCTCAAAGAGCCTTGCTTGGACGGGAAAACACTGACAGCCAGGACATGTCGACAAACAGCGACAACCTCTACAGAAGACCCCTACAATCGAATGTGGGGGAACAATGATGGACACGTCGCTCGGAATACTTCTGCGGCGCCTTCGCCTTTCCGCGGGCCTCACGCAGGAAGCACTGGCCGAACGCGCGAACCTCAGCGCCCAGGCGATCGGCGCGCTGGTACGCGGCGAGCGGCAGTTCCCGCACCAGGCCACGGTGGGACGGCTCGCCACCACCCTCGGCCTGGACGACCACGCCCGCGCCGCGCCGTGCCACCGCCGAGAGACTGCCCATCGGCACTGCCGTACGACCTCGCCGGCTTCACCGGTCGGTCGACCGAAGTCGCCCACTGCCGCCGGCCGGCCACCACTGAGTCGATCATCGCGATCGACGGGATGGCGGGCAGCGGCAAGTCCGCGTTCGCGGTCCGGCTCGCCCACCTGCTCGCCGACCGGTTTCCCGACGGGCAGTTCTTCGTGGATCTGCACGGCCACACGCCCGGCCACGACCCGTTGTCCGCGAACGCCGCTCTCGCCGACCTGCTGCGCTGTCACGGGTTGCCCGGACCGGATCTGCCGGAGGACCTCACTCACCGCATCGCGTTGTGGCGTTCGCGGCTCAAGGGCAGACGCACGCTCATCGTGATCGACAACGCGGTGGACGCCGCGCAGGTCGCTCCGCTCGTCCCCGGCTCACCTGCAGGCACAAGCTGACCGATCTCGACGGCGCCGCGCATCTGTCGCTCGGCTCGTTGGACGAGGACGACGCCGTCGACCTGTTCACCCGGATCACCCGGCGGCAAGCCGAGCACGACGCCATCGCGGAGGTGGTCGCACTGTGCGGCTACCTGCCGCTCGCGATCCGGCTGGCCGCCACCCGGCTGCGGAACCGTCCGTCGTGGACGGTGCCCGATCTCGGCGCCCGGCTGCGCGACGAGCAGGAGCGGCTGACCGCGTTGTCAGTGGGCAACCGCAGCGTGGCCGGCGCGTTCGAACTGTCCTATCGCCATCTCGGTGCCGCGGAACGCCTCGCGTTCCGGTTCCTCGGTCTGTTGCCGGGCAACGACATCAGCCCCGAAGCGACGGCCGCCCTGTGCGAGTCGGCGGTCGAGCGCTACACCTGCCACGACCTGGTTGCGCCGGTACGCGGCGAAGATCGTCGCGGGCGAGCTGGAACCGGTGCGGCGCGCGGCACTCGGCCGGTTGCTCGACCTCTACCTGCGGCTCACGGCCAGCGCCGGCCAGGCAACCGATGCGTATCACTGGTTCGCACCGGCCGACGCCCTCGTCTCCACGAGCCAGGACGACGCGTGGGACTGGTGGTCGCACGAACACGCGAACCTGCTCGCCGCGGTCTCCACCGCCGCGCAGGCGGGTTTGCACGCACACGCCTGGCAACTCGCACAGGCGCTCGTGCCGTGGCATTCCCGGTCCGGACAGGCCCAGGAACGGCATGACTGCCAACGCATCGCGTTGTCGTCCGCACGTCAGCTCGGCGCCAGAGACGCGGAGGCGCACGTGCTGGTCGACCTGGCCGCCGCGTGTCACCAGCTCGGCAGGTTGACCGAAGCGCACGACCACTACGAGGCGGCGATCGCGCTCGGCGATCCGCACGCCGGCGCCCGCGCACTGGCCCGGCTCGGCACGCTGCACCTGTCGGAAGGCAGCTACCGGCTGGCCGAGGACCGCATGCTCGAGGCCCGCGCGCTGTTCGGCGCACTCGGTCTGCGCCGCGACGAAGGCGTGACGCTGGCGGCGCTCGCCCAGCTGTACGAGCGCGAGGGCGACGACGACGCGGCCGCGCACACGTTCGCCGAAGCTCTGACGATCCTCGACCGCACCGGCCCGCTCACGCACCAGGCCCAGGTCCACAACGGGCTCGGCGCGCTGTGCGCCAAGACCGGCGAACTGGGTCAGGCCGAGCAGCAACTCGGCCTGGCGCTCCGGCAGGCCCGTGCGTTGCGCGACCGTGCAGGTGAGCTGCGCACGCTCACCGTGCTGGGCTCGGTGCGCGCGTACGGCGGTGACCCGCACGGCGCGGTCTCCTGTTTCCGCCAGGTGCTCGACGCGGGTCTGCCGCTCGGCGCGATGCGGGCGCGGGTGCTCTCCGGGCTCGGTGTCGCGCGGGCACGGCTCGGCGACCACACCGAGGCCGTCCGGTTGCACCACCAGGCGTTGGCCGTCGCCACCGCCCACGACGCGCGGGACCTGCGCGCCCACATCCTCATCGACCTCGGCGACACCTGCGCCGCGGCGGGAGATACCGGCGCCGAGGGCCACTACCGCAGCGGGCTCGCGCTCGCGTGCGAACTGGGCATCGCCGACCAGCAACGACGTGCCCGGCGCGGGCTGTCAGAGCTGGGGCGGACGCGAAGCCGCGATCCTGACCCATTTCGCCAGCAGCACGATCACCGCGATCACGGCGATGATCAGGCCGATGCCGGGGCCCGGTCCGATCGTCTTGTTGCTCGTGGTCGTCTGCTGCGTCCAGATCGACAGCACGCCCGTCACGGACCCGGCGAACAGGCCTAGCGCGCACACCCACGCGAGACCCCAGCGGCGGACCGCGAGCGTGACGCCGGAGCCGACCACGCCGATGCCGAGCGCGAAGAACGAGAACAGCCGCGGCACGAAGCTCGTCGACTCACCGAGCACGACGCTCAGGCCCGTGGTGTCGCCGACCCACGGCAGCACCAGCGACACCAGCAACGCCAGCACGGCGATCGAGATCGTCAACGCGCCGGTGCCCGGATCGATGCGCTTGGCCGCCTGCTGTTCCACCGCGTCGATCTCCTTGCGCAGGTATTCCTCTTCGCTCACTGGGCCGCGCACCCCGACACGGCGGGCAGCGGCGCCGGGGCACCGAACGACGGCAGGCCGAGGCCGACGCCCGCGGTCTTGGGCTTGATGCCCGCCTCGGAGCGGTCACCGGCCTTGGTGCGCCGCCACGACAGCGGTTCGCCGTCCGCGACGAGGTAGTGCGGGGCCCCGTAGGTCACGACGGTCTCGACGACGTCGCCGGGACGCGGAGCCGTGGTGCCGGGCGTGAAGTGCACGAGGCGTCCGTCGCGGGCGCGGCCGCTCATGCGGTGCGTCTCGGCGTCGCGCTTGCCCTCGCCGGTCGCGACGAGGACCTCGACCGTGCGGCCCACCTGTTCGACGTTGAGCTGGTGGGTGATCTCGTTCTGCAGCGCGACGAGCCGGTCGAAGCGTTCCTGCACCACGGCCTTCGGCAGCTGGTCCGGCAGGTCGGCGGCAGGCGTGCCGGGGCGCTTCGAGTACTGGAACGTGAAGGCGGACGAGAACCTGGCCTGCCGCACCACGTCGAGCGTGCCCTGGAAGTCCTCCTCGGTCTCACCGGGGAAGCCCACGATGATGTCCGTGGTGATCGCGGCGTCCGGCATGGCCGCGCGGACCTTCTCGATGATGCCCAGGTACTTCTCGGTCCGGTACGAGCGGCGCATCTCCTTGAGCATGCGGTCCGACCCGGACTGCAGCGGCATGTGCAGCTGGTGGCACACGTTCGGCGTCTCGGCCATCGCGGCGATGACGTCGTCGGTGAAGTCCTTGGGGTGCGGCGAGGTGAAGCGCACGCGCTCCAGTCCCTCGATGCCACCGCAGGCGCGCAGCAGCTTGCCGAACGCCAGCCGGTCGCCGAACTCGACGCCGTAGGAGTTCACGTTCTGGCCCAGCAGCGTCACCTCCAGCACGCCCTCGTCGACCAGCGTCTGGACCTCGGCGAGCACGTCGCCCGGCCGGCGGTCCTTCTCCTTGCCGCGCAGCGACGGGACGATGCAGAAGGTGCAGGTGTTGTTGCAGCCCACCGAGATCGACACCCAGCCCGAGTAGGCGGAGTCACGGGTGGCCGGCAGCGACGAGGGGAAGGTCTCCAGCGCCTCGAGGATCTCGACCTGCGCCTCTTCGTTGTGGCGCGCGCGTTCGAGCAGCACCGGCAGCGAGCCGATGTTGTGCGTGCCGAACACGACGTCGACCCACGGGGCACGGCGCACGATCTCGCTGCGGTCCTTCTGCGCGAGGCAGCCGCCGACGGCGATCTGCATGCCGGGGTTCGCGGTCTTCCGCGGCGCGAGGTGACCGAGCGTGCCGTAGAGCTTGTTGTCGGCGTTCTCGCGGACCGCGCAGGTGTTGAAGACGACGACGTCGGCCTGCTCGTCCTCGGCGGCCCGCGCGTAACCGGCGTCCTCGAGCAGACCGGCGAGCCGCTCGGAGTCGTGCACGTTCATCTGGCAACCGAACGTGCGGATCTGGTAACTGCGGGTCACTGCAACCAACCTTTCGTCGGGTGCAAGCGTAGAACGCCGCCGTGGCACGATGCGCAGGTGCTGGGACGAGTGCATGTCGCCGTGAGCCTGTTGACCGCCGCAACGGTCCTGACGGGCTGTGGCAGCACGCTTGAAGACCTCAAGCTCACCATGGCCGCCGGCCCGCAGGGCGGCGTCTATCTCACCCTCGGCAACAGCCTGGCGGACGTCTGGAGCGGACGTCTCGGCATCGTGCGGCCCCAGGTCGTGGTGACGAACGGGTCGCGGGACAACGTCACCCGCCTGATCAACAACCAGGCCGAGGTCGGCTTCTCCCAGGCGGACGCCTTCGAGGACATGGAGGGCGCGCACCGACTGCGCGCGCTGGCGCGGATGCACGACGACTACCTGCAGGTGATCGTGCGCAACGACGTGCCGGTGACGAAGCTCGCCGAGCTCTCGGGGATGCGCGTGTCCATCGGCGCCAAGGACTCGGGTGTCGAGATCATCGCGAGCAAGCTGCTGAAGTCGTTGAACGTCACCCCGCGCACCGAGAACCTCAGCCTCGAGGAGTCGGCCAAGTGGATGCAGGAGGGCAAGCTCGACGCGTTCTTCTGGTCCGGCGGACTGCCGACCAAGAGGATCACCGACCTCACCAAGGCGCTCGGGGTCCGGATGCTCGACCTGACGAACGACCTGACGAAGTTCCGCCAGCAATATCCCGTGTACGGGTCGGCGACCCTGCCCGCGTCCACCTACAACCTGCAGTCCGGCCCGGTCATCACGCTCGTCGTGCGCAACTTCCTGCTCGTCACCGAGTCGATGCCCGACGACGTCGCCGAGGCACTGGTGCGGCAGCTGTTCGAGGGGCAGCCCGAGCTCGTGAAGGCCCACTCGGCGGCGCGGACGATAGAGCAGCGATCCGCCATCGAGACTTCACCGGTGCCACTGCACAACGGCGCGATGCGCTACTACCGCGACTCCAAAGTGTAATATCCAATATATTAGATTCAGTATTAGATGGCTGGTAGCTCGACCACGACCTTGAGCCCGCCGTCCTCCGGCGACTCGAGGCGGACGGCGCCGTCGACGCGCTCGACGACCAGCCGCACGATCGAGAGCCCGAGCCCGGAGCCCGGCACGTTCTGGTGCGCCGGACTGCGCCAGAACCGGTCGGTGGCGCGTTCGAGCTCGTCGGGCTGCAACCCGGGCCCGTGGTCCGCGACGGACAGCCGGACGACGCCGTCGGACTTCCGGACGTCGACCACGATCAGCGTGCCCTCGGCGGTGAACTTCAACGCGTTGTCCAGCAGCGCGTCGAGGATCGTCTCGACGCCCCGCGGCGGCGCGAGGGCCATGCCGACGCGCTGACCGTCGAGCACGAGGTGAACTTCCTTCGCTGCCGCGGCCGCGTGCCACGCCGAGAGCCGCGCGGCCACGGACTTGTCGACGTCGACCGGCACGGGGTCGACCGAGCTGGATTCTGCCCGGGCCATCGCCAGCAGCTCGTCGAGAATCCGGTTCAGCCGGTCGGTCTCGCTGAGCGCCTCGACCTGGTGCACCTCGGCCTCCGCGTCGACGTGACCCTCCAGGTTGGACAGCCGGAGTTTCAACGCGGTCAACGGGTTGCGCAGCTGGTGCGACGCGTCGGCGACGAACGCCCGTTGCGCGGCGAGCACGTCGCTCACGTTCGCGGCCATCTGGTCGAACGACCGCGAGAGCTGCCGCAGCTCGGGCGGTCCGCTCTCCGCCCCCACCGGCGGCACCGGCCGACCGGCCACCACGGCGGCGAGGAGCTTCCCGGTGGCGTCGTCCAACGCCTGCACGGGACGCAACGTCCACCGCACCACCGGCAACGCCAGCAGCACCGCCAGCGCCAGCACCAGCAGCGACGCCGCCAGCAGCAGCCCCCACCAGGCCAGCACCTCGAACCGGGTCTTGGACGTAGGCGAGAACGTGATCACCGCGCCCCGCACCTCGCCGTCGACCAGGACGGGTTCGGCGAGGACGAGCTTGGTGTCGCTCCACGGCATGAACAACGGCGGCGCGACCGGCAGCCGCCCGGCCAGGGCCTTGCTGACCAGGTCCTGCACGGTGCTGTCCCCGAGCGCCAGGTCGTTGCGGGACGCCACCACAGCCACCGTTGGCGCGTCGCGGGCCACCACGGCCACGCCGATGTCGTAGAGCTCGGTGTACCGCTCCAGCTCGGCCCGGATCAGGTCCGGCTGGTCGTCGATCAACGGCCGCTGCGCCAGCGAGGCGAACCGGCTCGTGTCAGTGAGGCGGTCGAGGAACATCTCCTGCTGCTCCGCGGCCGCCACGCCGCGTCCCAGCGGCACGCCGAGACCGACGAGCACCAGCACGATCAGGGCGAGCACCACGCCCAGCAGTCGGGACCTCACGAGCCGTTACCCCACCCCACGGCGACACGCCGACGAAAGATCACCCATTCGAGATCACACCTGTCCCAGCCGGTACCCGACGCCGCGCACGGTCTCCAGCAGCGCGGGACGGCCCAGCTTCGTCCGCAACGTGGCGACGTGCACGTCCAGTGTGCGGTTGGCGCCGGACCACGTGCGTCCCCACACCTCGGCGAGGATCCGCTCCCGTGTGCACACCGCGCCACCCGCCGCCATCACCAGCGCGAGCACCTGGAACTCCTTGCGCGACAGGGCGACGGCTTCACCCGCCACGGTGACTTCGTGACGCCCCAGGTCGACCCGCACGTCGCCGGTCTCGAACACCTCCGTCGACACCGCTCCCACCCCGACCGGATCGGCTCCGCGCCGGCGCCGGACGGCGTGCACACGCGCGACCAGTTCGCCCACGTCATAGGGCTTGACCAGGTAATCGTCGGCCCCGGCGTGCAGGCCGAGGATCCGGTCGTCGATCTCCCCTCGCGCCGACACGACGATGATCGCGACGTCCGAGGCGGCCCGGATGGCGCGGCACAGCGTCACGCCGTCCATGTCGGGCAGGCCGAGGTCGAGCAGCACCACGTCGACGCCGGTGAGGCGGTCGAGCGTGCCGCGTCCGGTGGCCTGCCGGTCCACCTGGAAACCTCGTCTGGTCAGGGCTGGGACCAAGGCCTCTGCGACCCTGTCGTCGTCCTCGACGAGCAGCACGCGCACTTTCGCTACCTCCCGGGCAACCGATGTCTGCCTGTGACAGAGTTGAGACCCTAAGTCTTGCTCAATGTCCTGGACTGGTGTGGTGGCGGACACCTAGGTTTCCGCCAACGCCGACGACCCCAAATGGAGGACTGGATGACTGCCGCCTCTGCCCCGCCGATGATTCGTGTGGCGGGTGTGGACAAGTTCTTCGGCCCGTTGCACGTGCTCAAGAACGTGCAGCTGGAGGTGCCGAAGGGGCAGGTCGTGGTCGTGCTGGGGCCGTCGGGTTCCGGTAAGTCGACCCTGTGCCGGACCATCAACCGACTCGAGCCGATTGATTCCGGCGTCATCGAGGTCGACGGGCAGCCTCTTCCCGCCGAAGGAAAGGAACTGGCCCGCCTTCGTGCCGATGTCGGCATGGTGTTCCAGTCCTTCAACCTTTTCGCGCACAAAACCATCGTCGAGAACGTGATGCTCGCTCCGGTGAAGGTGCGCAAGACCCCGGCGGCCGAGGCGCGCAAGACCGCGATGGAGCTGCTGGAGCGCGTCGGGATCGCCAACCAGGCGGAGAAGTTCCCGGCTCAGCTCTCAGGTGGGCAGCAGCAGCGTGCGGCGATCGCCCGCGCGCTGGCGATGAAGCCCAAGGTGATGCTGTTCGACGAGCCCACGTCCGCGCTCGACCCCGAGATGGTCCAGGAGGTCCTGGACGTCATGACGGGCCTGGCCAAGGACGGCATGACGATGCTGGTCGTCACGCACGAGATGGGCTTCGCCCGCAAGGCCGCGGACCGGGTGATCTTCATGTCCGACGGCGAGGTCGTCGAGGACTCCACCCCGGAAGAGTTCTTCTCGGCCCCGAAGTCCAACCGCGCGAAGGACTTCCTTGGCAAGATCCTGACTCACTAGAAGTCAGCCCACTTTCGAACGAATGGCAGGAGAAGGACGATGAGGGTTCGCACCCTTGCGGCGGTGCTGCTGACGGGCGCACTGGCCCTGACCGCGTGTGGCAAGGAGGGCAGTCCGACCGATTCCGGCGCGCCCGCCGGCCTCTTCGAGGTCGCCAAGGACGTCAAGGTCGACGGTTCGCCCACGTTCGAGAAGGTCAAGGCTCGCGGCAACCTCGTCGTCGGCGTCAAGGAAGACCAGCCGGGCCTGGGCTACAAGGACCCGACGACGAACAAGTACAGCGGCTTCGACATCGACATCGCGCGACTGATCTCCGCGAAGCTGGGCTTCGACCCCGAGAAGATCCAGTTCAAGACGATCCAGTCGGCCGCACGCGAGCAGGCGCTGATCAACGGTGACGTCGACTACTACGTCGGCACCTACACGATCAACGCGGGCCGCAAGGAGAAGGTCGGCTTCGCCGGTCCGTACTTCGTCGCCGGTCAGGACCTGCTGGTGAAGAAGGACAACACCGACATCACCGGCAAGGAAGCCCTCAAGGGCAAGAAGGTCTGCTCGGTGACCGGTTCGACGCCGGCCAAGCGCATCCGCGACGAGAAGCTCACGGAGCCGGGCGGCAGCATCGAGGAGTTCCAGGGCTACTCGCAGTGCGTCACCAAGCTGCTCAACGGTGAGGTCGACGCGGTCACCACGGACGACGCGATCCTCAAGGGCTACGCGGCCGCCGAGGACGGCAAGCTGAAGGTCGTCGGCAAGACGTTCTCCAGCGAGCCGTACGGCGTCGGCCTGCCCAAGGAGGACACCGCCCTGCGCGGCAAGGTGAACGACATCCTGCAGGCGTCGCTGGACGACGGCACCTGGCAGAAGATCTACGACGGCACCCTGGGCAAGTCGGGCTCGTCCGCCCAGAAGCCGAAGATCGACAGGTACTGACGGTTTCGCACGTGGCCGGTGGATCCCACGTGGGTCCACCGGCCGTTCCTTTGAAAGCGGACGACGGCAAGGAAACCGATGAGCGTCCTCACCAACAACCTAGATCTGTTCCTGCGCCTGTTCGGGCAGACACTGCAACTCTTCGCGATCTCCGCTGTGCTGTCGCTGGTGCTGGGCACGTTCCTCGCCGCGCTGCGGGTCAGCCCGGTGCCGGTGTTCCGGGGCATCGGCACGCTCTACGTGACGGTCCTGCGCAACACGCCGTTGACGCTGGTGTTCGTGTTCTTCGTCTTCGCGTACCCGCTGCTGGAGATCCTGAGGATCGACAACTACGTCGCGGCTGTGGTGTCGTTGTCGCTCTACACGGCGGCTTTCGTCTGTGAGGTCGTGCGGTCCGGCATCAACACGGTGCCGGTCGGCCAGGCCGAGGCGTCCCGCGCGCTCGGTCTCACGTTCGTGCAGATGCTGGGCAACGTGGTGCTGCCGCAGGCGTTGCGCTCGGTGGTGCCGCCGATGACGAGCACCATGATCGCGTTGCTGAAGAACACGACCGTCGCGTCCGGGTTCGCCGTCGTCCAGGCCGGCAACATCCGCGAGTCGCTGTCGGAGCAGGGTGAGAACGTCCTGCTCGGACTCCTGTGGGTCGCGCTCGGCTTCGTCATCCTGGTGATGCCGCTGACGTACGCCCAGCAGGTCTTCGAGAAGCGGTGGAGCGTGGCCCGATGAGCATGGTGCTGTTCGACGTCCCCGGCCCGAAGGCCCACGCACGTCACAAGGTCATGGCGGTCATCGGCATCGCGGCCGTGCTCGCCGGGGTGGCGTACGTCGCCTGGCGGTTCATCGCCACCGACCAGTTCTCCGAGCGCAGGCTGGACTGGATCAACTACAAGCAGATCCAGCTGTCGCTCGTCGAGGCGATCGGCAACACGCTCAGCGCGTTCGCGGCAGGCGCGGTGCTGGCGCTCGCGTTCGGTGCGATCTTCGCGGCGGCCCGGCTGTCCGACCACGCGTGGGTGCGCGCTCCCGCGGCGGTGATCGTCGAGATCTTCCGCGCGATCCCGCTCGTGATCATGATGTTCTTCTTCTACTACGGCCTGCCCGTGGCCGGGGTGAAGCTGAGCGCGTTCACGGCGGTCGTGTTGAGCCTGATGCTCTACAACGGCTCGGTGCTCGCGGAGATCTTCCGCGCGGGCATCAACTCGTTGCCCAAGGGGCAGAGCGAGGCGGCGTACGCGCTGGGCATGCGCAAGACGCAGGTGATGACGTTCGTGCTGCTGCCGCAGGCGTTGCGGGCGATGATGCCGACCATCATCAGCCAGCTCGTGGTGCTGCTGAAGGACACGGCGCTCGGCTTCTTGATCACCTTCGAGGAGCTGCTGAGGTGGGGTACCCGCATCGGTGGTGACGCGGTGAACTTCGGCCGGCCGATCATCTCGGTGATGATCGTGGTCGCCGCGATCTACATCGGACTGTGCCTGTTGCTGGCGTGGCTCGCGAACTACCTCGAGAAGCGCAACCGCCGCAACAAGAAGGTCATCCACGTGGATGCCGACGACATTCCCGAGATGGCGCCGGTCTGACGTGAACGACAGGAACGGGGCGTGTCCACATCGGACACGCCCCGTTTTACTTCCAGCGCACGGACTCGCAGTTGTTCGCCACGTAGTCCGCGGCCAGTGAGCCGTCGCCCTTCTTGGCCTTGGCGGCCGCCTCGCGGGCGTAGCGCTGCCCGTCCGGGTCCTCCGGCGAGAACTTCGGCAGCACCTCGTCCATCACCTCGAGCGCCTTGGACTCGGCTGTCCGGTCGCCACGTTTCCGCGCGTCCTCCCAGCCGAGGTACCAGGCGCACGAGTTGGTCATCTCCAGGACGATCCGCTCACTGCCCGCCGGTGCCCTGTCCGGTCCCGGCCCTGATTTCTCCGCCAGCACGGCCAGATCCGGCTTGCGACCGTCCGGCCAGGTGAACCTGGCGGAGCTGTCCTGCACGGCTTTCGCGTACTGCTGCTGGTTCACCAGCTGTGGTTGTGCTTGTGGTGCCGCACAACCGGCCACCAGAGCCACCGCGAGCAGTGCGGTCAGTTGCCGCTCCACCACAGCGTTCCCCCGACGGTGCCCTCGGTGTACGGGCTGTTCGACGCGAGACAGAACTTGGTGCCCGCCCTGAAGTTCGTGCCCACGTGCTTGCGGGTCTCCTCCATCCGCACGAAGGAGCCGCGCGTGTTGCGGTCGCCGCACTTGTACCAGGCGAGCTGCATGACGCCGCCGAGCGCGACCCTGGCGTCGATGTTCGATCCGGCGACGGTGATCGTGCGCGCGTTGGTGAACCAGGTGATCTGGTCCTTCTTGAACGGCACCGTGATCGTGGTTGACGCGGCCTGTGCGGGCGCCGCCGACAGCATGGCAAACCCCACGGCGGCCACAACGGCGATAACACGTTTCATCAAGAGATCCCCCTCAGGAGTAGACGTTCCAGTCGACGACGCCGCACCAGTCCGGCTCGCTGCCCACGACTTCCAAGTGGAACGTCGTGCCGGCGGGAAAGTTCGAGCCGATGCGCCGGCGCGCGCGGTCCCCAGCCGGGAACAGGACGGGACTGCCGGCCACGCGGTGGTCGCCGTCGCGGAACCAGCGGATCTCCAGATCGCCGGAACTGGACGTGACCCGCAGGTAGACGTCCGATCCGTCGGCGGTGATCGTGCGGACGGCGAGCAGGTCGGCCGATGCGGTGCGCATGCCGCGGAACGTATCGACGCGAGCGGAACCGGGTCGTCTCACGAACAGTGGATCTCCCGTCAACTTTCGCGGTACGCTCTGAGTTGGGGGATCTACCGCGGTGACGTCACATGATTGAGGGGCCTTGTGACGCGCGTTCTCGTAGTTGACGACCAGCCGTTGTTCAGAGCGGGCCTGGTCGCGTTGCTCAACGCTGCACCGGATCTGACCGTCGTCGGCGAGGCCGCGGACGGCGATACCGCCGTGCGCCTGGCCGAGTCGACGCGGCCGGACGTGATCCTGATGGACATCCGCCTGCCGAGGCTCACCGCGTTGAAACGGGTGGCGGCTTCGGCGCGGGTGCTGGTGCTGACCACCTTCGACCTCGACGAGGACGTCCACGAGGCGCTGCGGCTGGGTGCCGCGGGGATCGTGCTGAAGGAGTCCGAACCGGCCAGGCTGCTCGCGGCGATCAAGGCCGTGGCGTCCGGCGAGATGCAGTTCAGTCCCACCGTGCTGCGCCGGCTCGTCGCGGCCTACCTGCGCGGTGATGTTCCTGCCGCGCCGTGGGTTCCGATCGGTCTGGGCGACCTCACCGAGCGCGAACGGGAGGTCCTGAGGCTGGTCGCCACCGGCATGACCAACGCAGCGATTGCGAGCAAGCTCAGCGTCACCGAGGGCACGGTGAAGACGCACCTCAACCGCGTGATGACGAAGCTGCGGCTGACCAGCAGGGCCCAGGCCGTGGTGACGGCCTACGAGTCCGGGCTGGTCACGCCGCAGCTCGCCGGGTGACTACCAGCGCAGGCCGAGGTGGGCGAAGTCCGGGCTCATCTTGTTGATGCTCACCGAGACGTACCCGGCGTGGACGCCCTCACAGGTCCACGAACCGGCCGGGTCGTCCGACCAGATCTCGCGCTTGCAACCGGTGGGGCCCTGGCTGTCCCACACCTCCCAGCTGGCGCGGTAGTTGCCGAACGGCCAGCTCCGGACGAGGTCGGCGTCGACGGAGAGCCGGCCGCCGGGGAACTGGTCGGTCGCGATGGAGCAGTCGCTCTGCGACGGAATCGGCCCGCACACGCCGTTCGTGCTGCCCTGGATCGCCGCATGGGCAGGTGCCGGCAGCAGCACGAGCACAGCGGTCACCAGCAATCCCAGAATCTTCATCTCTTCCCCCCAGAAATGTCAGAACTCGCCACAAACCGGATCAGCGGCACGCGTGAACGTGTCTCCCGTCTTCATCCAGAACTCCGCACACCACAGCGAACCGTCGAACGCCTTCTGGTTCACCTCGACGCGATAGGACTCCTCGAAAGTCCAGAACTTCGTCTCGCTGTCGGCGATGTGACCGTTCGGGCCGAACATCCGGTAGAAACCGGTGTGACTGGCCGGACCCACGGGCGTGAGCTGCCCCATCATCCGCAACACCGAGCAGCTGTCACCTCTCTGCCCGAGGATGTGCAGCGCCACCACGCCGTTTCCCTGGGGATCGGGTACGGAACAACCCGATTCCCGCGCGGATGCCGACGGAACAAGCAGAACCGACATCAACGCCGCCACGACGACAGCGAAAAATGCTCGCATATTCGAATCCCCCAATTCGTGCTGGATCCTCAGTACAGCACCGGACGCCGACACGGGCGCACTGAAAACCGGGGGAAACCCACGAACGTGGCAATCGGGCGAAAACAGCCCCGCGTCCCGTGGGCCGGAGCTACGATGCCCGGCCCACGAGACGGCTTGCTAGCGCTTGAACAGCTTGTTGCCGAGCCAGACGATCGGGTCGTACTTGCGGTCCGCCACGCGTTCCTTCATCGGGATGAGCGCGTTGTCGGTGATGTGGATGTGCTCGGGGCACACCTCGCTGCAGCACTTGGTGATGTTGCAGTACCCGAGCCCGTGGTCGTCCTGCGCCTGGTCGACGCGGTCGGCCGTGTCGAGCGGGTGCATCTCGAGCTCCGCCACCCGCATCAGGAACCTGGGCCCGGAGAACGCTTCCTTGTTCTCCTCGTGGTCACGGACCACGTGGCAGGTGTTCTGACACAGGAAGCACTCGATGCACTTGCGGAACTCCTGCGAGCGCTCGACGTCCACCTGCTGCATCCGGTACTCGCCCGGTGCCAGGTCCTTCGGCGGCGCGAACGACGGGACCTCGCGCGCCTTGGTGTAGTTGAAGGACACGTCGGTGACGAGGTCGCGGATGATCGGGAACGTCCGCATCGGCGTGACCGTGATCGTCTCCGACTCCTCGAAGACCGACATCCGGGTCATGCACAGCAGCCGCGGGCGTCCGTTGATCTCCGCGGAGCACGAGCCGCACTTGCCCGCCTTGCAGTTCCACCGCACCGCGAGGTCCGGTGCCTGCGTGGCCTGCAGCCGGTGGATGATGTCGAGCACGACCTCACCCTCGTTGACCTCGACGGTGAAGTCCTCCAGCGCGCCGCCGGAGTCGTCACCGCGCCACACCCGGAACTTCCCCTGGTAGCTCATGACAACTCCTCGGCGGTGAGGTACTTCTCCAGCTCGGTCCGGTCGAACAGGTCCAGCAGGTCGGAGCGGATCGGGATCTGCGGTTTCTCCTCGACCGTCACGCCGTCGCCGGAGACGTTGCACACCAACAACTTCCGCCGCCACTCCGCGTCCATCGACGGATGGTCGTCGCGGGTGTGGCCGCCGCGGGACTCCGTGCGCAGCAGTGCCGCCTTGGCCACGCATTCCGACACCAGCAACATGTTCCTCAGGTCGAGCGCGAGGTGCCAGCCCGGGTTGAACTGCTGGTGTCCCTCGACCGTCAGCGACTGGGCCCGCTCCTTGAGCTTCTCCAGGCGCTGCAACGCCTCTTCCATCTCGGCCTGCCGGCGGATGATGCCGACCAGGTCGTTCATCGACTGCTGCAGCTCCATGTGCAGCGTGTACGGGTTCTCCCCGCCTTCCTGCTGGAACGGCTTGAGCGCGGTCGCCCGTGCCTCGGTGACCGTGTCCTCGGAGACGGCCGGGCGCTGTTCGAGTGCCCGCACGTACTCCGAGGCACCCGCACCGGCCCTGCGTCCGAACACCAGCAGGTCCGACAGCGAATTTCCACCTAGGCGGTTCGAGCCGTGCATGCCGCCGGAGACCTCACCGGCGGCGTAAAGCCCTGCCACGGAGGAGGATCCGGTGTCCGGGTCGACTTCGACGCCGCCCATCACGTAGTGACAGGTCGGCCCGACTTCCATCGGCTGCGCGGTGATGTCCACATCGGCCAGTTCCTTGAACTGGTGGTGCATCGACGGCAGCCGCTTGCGGATCTCCTCGGCGGGTAGACGCGTTGACACGTCGAGGAAAACGCCGCCGTGGGGCGACCCGCGCCCGGCTTTCACCTCGGAGTTGATGGCGCGCGCGACCTCGTCGCGTGGCAGCAGCTCCGGTGGGCGCCGGTTGTTGGCCTGGTCGGTGTACCAGCGGTCGCCTTCTTCTTCGTTGTCGGCGTACTTGTCCTTGAACACCTCGGGGATGTAGTCGAACATGAACCGCTTGCCTTCGGAGTTCCGCAGCACGCCACCGTCACCGCGGACGGACTCGGTGACGAGGATGCCTTTCACAGAAGGCGGCCAGACCATCCCGGTGGGGTGGAACTGGATGAACTCCATGTTGATCAGCGAGGCGCCCGCGCGCAGTGCCAGCGCGTGGCCGTCGCCGGTGTACTCCCAGGAGTTCGACGTGACCTTGAACGACTTGCCGATGCCACCGGTCGCGAGGATCACCGCCGGCGCCTCGAACAGCACGAACCGGCCGGACTCGCGCCAGTAGCCGAACGCGCCGGCGATCCGGTCACCGTCCTTGACCAGGTCGGTGACGGTGAACTCCTGGAACACCCGCAGGCGTTCCTCGTAGTCGCCGAACTCCTTGAAGTCCTCCTGCTGCAACGAAACGATCTTCTGCTGCAACGTGCGGATCAGTTCGAGGCCGGTGCGGTCACCGACGTGCGCGAGGCGCGGGTACTCGTGGCCACCGAAGTTGCGCTGCGAGATGCGGCCGTCCTTCGTGCGGTCGAACAGCGCGCCGTACGTCTCGAGTTCCCAGACCCGTTGCGGTGCCTCCTGCGCGTGCAGCTCGGCCATCCGCCAGTTGTTGAGGAACTTGCCACCGCGCATGGTGTCGCGGAAGTGCACCTGCCAGCTGTCGCTCGAGTTCACGTTGCCCATGGCGGCGGCGATGCCACCCTCGGCCATCACCGTGTGGGCCTTGCCGAACAACGACTTGCAGAGAACGGCGGTGCGCATGCCGTGCTCACGGGCCTCGATCGCGGCACGCAACCCGGCACCACCGGCACCGATCACGAGAACGTCGAACGAATGCCTTTCCAGCTCGGGCAAAACCACTCCTTAGTTGATGAAGCGGAGGTCGGAGATCGTTCCCGAGGCGACCAGCGCGACGTACAGGTCGGTGAGGCAGACGAAGATCAGCGAAGTCCAGGCGAGCAGCATGTGCCGGTTGTTCAGCTTGGAGATCTGCGTCCACATCCAGTACCGGACCGGGTGCTTGGAGAAGTGCTTGAGCCGCCCGCCCGCGATGTGCCGGCACGAGTGGCACGACAGCGTGTACGCGGCGAGCAGGCCGACGTTGACCAGCAGGATGATGTTGCCGAGGCCGACGCCGGTGCCGAACGCGAGGATCGCGTCGTAGATGTTGATCAGCAGCAGGACCGAGGCCGCGTAGAAGAAGTACCGGTGCAGGTTCTGCGCGATCAGCGGGAACTTCGTCTCACCGGTGTACTTGCTGTGCGGCTCGGCCACGGCGCACGCGGGCGGCGACGCCCAGGCGGCCCGGTAGTAGGCCTTGCGGTAGTAGTAGCAGGTGATCCGGAAGCCCAGCAGGAACGGGATGATGATCACCGGCGGCGTGAGGAAGCCCGGCAGTGCCGGGAACCACTGACCGAAGTGCGCGGCCGCCGGGACGCACTCCTCGGTGAGGCACGGCGAGTACATCGGTGTGAGGTAGTGGTACTGGTCGACCCAGTAGAAGTCCCCCTGGAACGTGCGGAACGCCGCGTAGATCGAGATGAGCAGCAGGCCGACGAATGTCGTCAGCGGCGGCAACCACCATCGGTCCGTGCGCAGAGTCCTGGCGGCGATCTCTGCCCTCGCCATTACTCACCTTTCTGGGGGTCCACGCCGTTGTGGAGAAACGCCGAACGGCCCCCGCGTCTCGCGGGGGCCGTCTGATCAGGTCGGCTCAGGTCCGGTTGCGGTAGCCACCGAGTCCTTCGTCGTCTGCGTCCTTCCACAACGACTCGTCGTAGGGCGTGTCTGGCACGACCACGACCTCGCGTTCCACTTGAGGCGCTTCCCGCTGCCTCGGGGTGGTGCCGAGATCGACGAGTTCGGTGGCGTCGATGTCCATGCGTTCTACGTCGTTGGCAAGGCGTTGCACAGCTGCCACGTCGCCGTACTTGGCGCGCAACGAGCTGACGCAGTGCCGCATCTGACCGATGACCCGGCGCAGTTCGACGATCTCCGTGGACGTCATGGGACACCTCCGTTCCAAGGTCGTGCCCCGCACTCTGCCCAATCTCAAGCCATGTGACAAGCACCACACGCCAAGATTCAAAACTGGCCACGTCTCAGCTACTGAATCGTTTTTGTGTCTACGACCAGCCATGACTTACTGTGTGTGGCGTCACGCCCGTCCGTGGGACGCCACCGTTGTCGTCTCGTGAGGGCCCCACCACGGCCCGTGATGACCCGGAGACCCCCATGACCGAACTGCATCCTGTTCTGACAGAGGTGACACGCCGGATCGCCGCCCGAAGCGCCGACACCCGCCGTGCGTACCTCGAACGTGTGGCCGCCGCCGCACAGGACGGAACGTCCCGGTCCGGCTTCGCGTGCAGCAACCTGGCGCACGGCTTCGCCGGAATCACCGGCGGCGACAAGGCGGCGCTGCGGGCGCTGCGCAAGTCCAACGTCGCGATCGTGTCGTCCTACAACGACATGCTGTCGGCCCACCAGCCGTTCCAGGAGTACCCGGCCTGGATCAAGGACTCGGTCCGTCTGGCCGGCGGCGTGTCCCAGTTCGCGGGCGGCGTGCCCGCGATGTGCGACGGCATCACCCAGGGCCGCGAGGGCATGGAGCTGTCGCTGTTCAGCCGCGACGTCATCGCGATGTCCACCGGTATCGCCCTGTCCCACGAGATGTTCGACGCCGCCGTGCTGCTGGGCGTCTGCGACAAGATCGTGCCCGGGCTCTTGATCGGCGCGCTGTCGTTCGGCCACCTGCCGTCGATCCTGGTACCCGCGGGCCCGATGGCGTCCGGACTCTCCAACAAGGAGAAGGCCCGCGTCCGGCAGCTATACGCGGAGGGCAAGGCGTCGCGCGAGGACCTGCTGGAGGCCGAGGCCGCGTCGTACCACTCCCCCGGCACCTGCACGTTCTACGGCACCGCGAACTCGAACCAGATGGTCGTCGAGGTCATGGGCCTGCACCTGCCGGGCGCCTCGTTCGTCCCGCCGGGCACTGGTCTGCGCCGCGCTTTGACCGAGCACGCCGGACGCCGCGCCGTCGAGATGGCCCGCGGCGAGGGCTACACCCCGATCGCCCACATCGTCGACGAGAAGGCCGTCGTCAACGGCGTCGTCGCTCTGCTCGCGACCGGCGGCTCCACCAACCACACGATGCACCTGGTCGCCATCGCCGCCGCCGCGGGCATCGAGCTGAGCTGGGACGACTTCTCCGACCTGTCGTCCGTCGTGCCGCTGATCGCGCGGGTCTACCCGAACGGCAGCGCCGACATCAACCACTTCCAGGCCGCGGGCGGCGTCCAGTTCGTAGTCGGCACTTTGCTGGACGCCGGGTTGCTGCACGCAGACGTCAACACCGTGGTGGGCCACGGCCTCGACCGCTACCGCCAGGAACCGATGCTCTCCGACGGCGCACTGGTCTGGGTGGACGGCCCTGGCCGCTCGCTGGACCTCGACGTCCTGCGCCCCGCTTCCGACCCGTTCGCCTCCGACGGCGGCCTGCGCATGCTCTCCGGCAACCTCGGCCGCTCGGTCATCAAGGTCTCCGCAGTGGCTCACGAGAACCACGTCGTGGAGGCCCCCGCCCGCGTCTTCACCACGCAGGAGGCCTTCCAGGAAGCCTTCAAGGCAGGCGAGCTCGACCGCGACGTGGTCGTCGTCGTCCGCCAGCAGGGCCCCCAGGCCAACGGCATGCCCGAACTGCACAAGCTCACCCCGCCGCTCGGCGTCCTGATGGACCGCGGCTACAAGGTCGCCCTGGTGACGGACGGCCGCATGTCCGGCGCTTCGGGCAAGATCCCCGCCGCCATCCAGCTCACCCCGGAGGCTGCGGTAGGCGGCCCGCTCGGCCGGGTCCGCGACGGCGACGTCGTCCGGTTGGACGCCACCGCCGGCACTCTCGAGGTCCAGGTGTCGGCCGAGGAGCTCGCCTCACGTCCGCTCGTCGACTTCCCGCCGACCGGGCGCGAATGGGTCGGCACGGGGCGCGAGCTGTTCGCCGCTCTGCGCCGCACCGTCGGGCCTGCCGACCGCGGCGCAACGGTGTTCGGCCCCATTACCGCCGACCACTTCGCCCCGGTCTCGCTCCTCTGACCAGCCCCCCAATCAATATATTGGCGCTCGACATGCCCGCCGACCTGCCCCTTAGCAATGACTCTTTTGACTTCGTCCGCAAACGAGCTATTGCAAGGGGCGTCGGCAGCCGGTCGGCGCCGCACCCCGCCGCCCAGGCCAGCCCCGCTCCCTCCGATGCCCGCTCGACCGCCTTTGCAATGAGTCTTTTGACTTCGTCCGCAAACGTTTTTTGCATCCGAGGGTGGTAAGCAGGCGGTGGACGAGGCGGCGGCGGTGGGCAGCGGAACCTAGCAGCATGCGATATATCAGTTTTCGATCTTCGAAGTGGCAAGGAGTGACACCGTGACCAACGGCGACAATCCCAGGGCGACCACCGGAGCCGACCTGCTCGCGCTCTCGCCCGTCATCCCCGTCGTCGTGGTCGACGACGCCGACCACGCGGTGCCGCTCGCCCAGGCATTGCTGCGCGGTGGCGTCCGCGTCATCGAGCTCACGCTGCGCACCCCGGCCGCGCTCGCCGCGATCGAGAACGTCGCGCGCGAGGTGCCGGAGATCGTGATCGGCGCGGGCACCGTCACGGCGCCGGAGCACGCCGAGCAGGCCGCGAAGGCCGGGGCGGCGTTCCTCGTCACGCCCGGCAGCACCGACCGGGTCCTCGACGCCGCCGACGCGACCGGGCTGCCGTACCTGCCGGGCGCGGCGACCGTGTCCGAGGTGATGCGGCTGACCGAGCGCGGGCTGAACGCGCTGAAGTTCTTCCCGGCCGAGGCGGCGGGCGGCGTCGACTACCTGAAGTCGATCGGCGGTCCGATCCCGCAGGTGAAGTTCTGCCCGACCGGCGGCATCACCCCGCAGACCGCGCCGAACTACCTCGCGCTCCCGAACGTCGGCTGCGTCGGCGGCTCGTGGCTCGCCCCGAAGGACGCGCTCGCGCAGGGCGACTGGGACCGCATCGAAACGCTTGCCCGCGAGGCCAGCCGGCTCGGGTAACCCAGGTCACCGACCGGAAATTCGGCTCACATCACGAGACCGGCGTCCCACCACGTTGGAACACTCACCCAACGGGAGGTGACGCCGGTCTCCAATTGACAGGAGTTTGAGGAAAGGCGAACCGCGCGCGGACCAATTGAGATTCGCACCGGAATAACGCTCATCTCGCCGGTGTCACACTTGCTCGTTGCAATGACGCGCGAGAGGAGCAGGTGTGGCTGTCCAGGAAGCCGACGTGGCGGGGTTGGTCGGGGAGCAGCTGACTATGTCGGCTTTCAACCAGCTTTCCGGCAGTCTGGGTGGTTATTCCTTCGTCAAGGTGGTCGTCGACCGGCACAACGGGACGATCCACTTCCTGAACAACGCGCGCCACGAGTTCCACGCCATCTACATCGGCCAGGAGATCCTGGGCATCGCCGAAGAAGAGATGCGCGCGCGGATCGACGAGTTCAACCAGAGCTTCTACCACGCCTCTGACCGGCGGTTCTTCCTCGGCATCCTGTCGCTGCACAAGCGCGAGGACAAGCGCATGTTCTCGCTGGAGACGGTCGAGGTCGACACCATGTCGACCGACATGATCGAGTTCTTCTACGGCGAAGTGCGCAAGAACGTCGACGCCGCGACGCCGTTGTTCTTCAAGCCCGCCAACCACCTCCAGGAACAGGCGGTCGCGGAGTTGCCCGTGGAAAGGCTTCCACGGATCCTGGCGCACGAATTGTTCTCCACTGCGGAGTTCGTGGCGTTGAATCCGGGTACGACGAAGGGCCGGCTGCGCGCATTCCGCACAGAGCAGGAGTACCGGCAGAACTCGCTGGAGTGGTTCGACATCGTCGTGATGCACCGCGTTCCCGACGACATTCCGAGGTTGGCCGGCATCATCAACGCGAGCCACACCACTCCCCTGTCGCACACGAACGTCCTGGCGACCGGCTGGTCCATCCCGAACGCCATCCAGCTCGGCGCGTTCGACCTGATCGACCGCGAGCACCTGGACGGCCAGTGGGTCGAGTACGAGGTGTCACCGAAGAGCGCCGAGGTCGGCCTGCGGCTGATCGACGAGCCGGAGGACCTGGGCCAGCGGCCAGCCTGGTACGCGCAGCGCATCACGCTGGAGGAGCCGGAGGACACCTACAACCCGATCCTCAACCTCGGCAAGATCCGCTACAACGACAGCCACCGCTACGGCACCAAGGCCGCCAACCTCGGCGAGCTGCACCACGTGCTCGCGAACGAATCACAGCGCCGGCTGCTCGGCTTCTTCTCGGTGCCACGCCCGCCGCGCGACAACCTCATGCCGTACCTGGCGAAACTGCTCGGCAAGAACGAAGACGACGACCTGCTCGCGGCCGCCCAGCAGTTGCTCGCGGAACGGGTGCGGGTGCCGCGCGGCATCGCGTTGCCGTTCTCGATGCACCAGGGCTTCCTGGAGTCGTCGCCGAAGATCCAGCAGGCCATCGGCAAGCTGAAGATGGCGCTGGAGCTCAACGCCCGCGAGATCGAGCCGTTGTGCGTCGAGCTGCAGCGGTTGATCCGCAAGACGCGTGTGCCGGACTACTTGCTGTCCGAGCTGGACAGTGCGCTCATCGAGAACCTGGCCGGTGTCCGGACCTTCGTGGTGCGCAGCTCGTCGAACGCCGAGGACCTCGCCGGGTTCTCCGCGGCAGGCATCTACGAGTCGTACAACCACGTCACCAGCGCCGAGAAGATCGTGGAGTCGGTCAAGGAGGTGTGGGCCTCCCTCGTCTCCGCCCGCAGCGTCCGGCTGCGGCAGCAGGCCGGCATCTCGCTCGACGACTGCTTCATGGGCGTCGTGATCCAGGAGCAGGTCCAGGCGGGCTTCGGCGGCGTCATGGTCACCACGAACCCCATGAACCGCAACGACTTCCGCAACGTCTACATCAACGTCTCGCCGAACGTCACCGACGTCGTCGAGGGCTCGAAGCAGCCGATGCAGTACCTCTACTCCACTGTGGAGGGTGGTGGACGAACCGTCTCCCTCGGTGACGCGAGTGCAGACCTCGACGCCAACGGGCACGCCCAGCTGCAACGGCTCGCGGTCGTCGGGCGGTTGCTGCAGGCGCACTTCTCGCCGGACTACACGTTCGACTCGCCGGTCGACATCGAGTGGCTCGCCACCGACGAGATCCTGTACGTCCTGCAGCTGCGGCCGTACTCGATCTGATGCTGGGTCTTCGCGTACCGGCGACTCCGGAAGTGGCGCGTGCCGTCCGCCTGACGTACGGCTTCCAGTTCTTCTTCGGGCTGCTGCTGTGGATCCCGATCTTCTACGAGTACCAGAAGCAGCTCGGGCTGAGCGACGCCGAGATCTTCGGCATCCAGTCGATCTACTACATCGCGTTCTGCCTCATGGAGATCCCGACCGGCATGGTCGCGGACCGCTTCGACTACCGCACATCGATGTGGCTCGGCGCGAGCGTGCTGGTCGTGGCGAACCTGGTACCGGTGCTGGCCGGCAACTACACCGGGTTCCTGATCCACTTCCTGCTGATCGCACTGGCCAGGTCGTTGATCTCCGGCGCCCAGAGCGCGTACCTGTACGAGTACCTCAACGCGCACAACGCCGGGCACCTCTACCTCAAGGTCGAGGGCGTCGGCCGGTCGTACAGCCTGGTCGGCAAGATCGTGTGCTGGCCGGTGATCGGCCTGCTCATGCAGTGGAACATGCCGTCGCCGTACTGGCTCACCGCGATCAACGCCGCGATCGCGGTGGTCCTCGCGCTGAAGCTCCCGCCGATTCCGGGCTGGCAACGTCCGGAGGGCAAGACGTCGAAGCTGCTCGCGGGTGTCGGCGGCGCGTTCGGCTCGCTCAGGACCTCGCGCTGGCTGTTGCTGCTGATGGTCCAGGGCATCGCGATGTTCACGCTGGTCCGGATCCTGCAGGTGAACCTGTTCCAGCCGGTGCTCGAGTCGAAGGACGTCTCGGTCAGCTGGTACGGCTCGGTGCTCGCCGCGATGACGATCTTCGAAGCAATAGCAGCCGCACGCCCGCGCTGGCTGTCGCGCAAGATCGGGCCCGCGAAGTCGGTGTTCCTGCTGACGGTCGTGATGGCGTTGTCGATCGGCTTCATCGTGCCGTCCGGTGGCGTCGTGACGATCGTGTTGCTGTGCCTGTTCTCCGTGACGGCGGGCATGAGCTTCCCCATCCAGAAGCAGCTGCTCAACGACGCGATCCCGGATTCCCGGTACCGCGCAACACTTCTCTCGATGGAGTCCATCATGGACCGCGCGGTGTGCGCGGTCGTCGCGATCGCGCTCGGTGCCTACCTCGCGGGCGGGCAGCTCAACGAGTTCCTGGTGCTGTCGTCGGTCGTCACCGTGATCCTGATGGCACTGCTGGCGGGCCTGCTGATCGCCGTCAGGACCACAAGGCGGCGACGAGCTCAGCTCGCCCGGTGATGCCGAGCTTGCGGTAGGCGCTCGACAGGTGCAGCTCCACCGTGCGGCGGGTCAGGTGCAGGGTCTCGGCGATCTGCCGGTTCGTCAGGCCCTGCGCCGCCATCCGCGCGACCCTGTTCTCCTGCTTGGTCAGGCCCTGCACCTGGTCGTCGCCCTCGTTGCGAACCTCGTCGCCGGCGAGCTTGGCCAGCGGGTGCGCGCTGAGCTGGCGCGCCAGCTCGAAAGCCCGGCGCAGATGTGGAGCCGCCTCGCAAGTGCGGCCTTTGCGGCGCAGGTGATGTCCGAGCCAGTACAACGACTGGGCGTGCAGCAGCCGGTGCGGTGACGAGGCGAGAACCTGTTCCGCCTCAACGAGGACATCGACATCATCCGTGCTGATGCCAACGCTCATCAACGCGGTCCCGATCACGCGCGTGGAACCCCACCGCTTGGCCAGGTCCAGCTCTTCGTGAGCGAGCCTGGCGGCATCATCCCGGTTGCCCAACGCCAGGTGAGCGCGCACGGCGTGGTGGCGCCACGGGATCAGCGCCGGGTTCGGCATCTCCCGGGCAGCCAGCCGCCGGCCCACCTCCAGCAGGTCCTCCAGCGCGCCCTCCGCGTGACAGGACGCGAGCTTGAGCCGGCCGCGGGCGTAGACGACGTTGATGTGCTGCAACAGGTCGCCGTCCTCGGTGACGAGCGGGGCGGCCTCGTCGAACTGCCCCATCTCGATGCACACCTCGGCGAGCTTCGCCGTGGCCAGCAGGACCGACGGGCAGTCGAGGTTGCCCGTCGAGACCGGCGGCGTCAGGAAGGTGTAGGCCCGCGCGAGATCACCGCTGTTGTGGAACGCGGCGGCGCGGGCGATCATGCTCAGCATTCCGCGGCGCAGGTGCGGGTCGTACGACGTCGGCGCGGTGCTGTGGGAGAGCCAGAGCTTGTTGATGTGCTCGGGATGATCGGCGAGCACCGGCACGAGGAACGTGAACAGGTAGGGCTCGCCGAGGACGTCGACCCACTCGCCGTCGAGTGCCTCCAGCGCGTGGTCGACGGCTTCCGCGGCCGAGTCGCCGCTGCAGGCGTTGCCGACCGCGAGCAACGCCGACCGCGCGCGCCGCAGGTTCGGGTCCTGCGGGATGTCGCCGATGAGGTCGTCGAAGTACTTGCCCGCGCAGTTGGCCATCCTGGCGTCGCGGTTGGCGGACAAGAGATACGTGGTGCAGACGATCTTCCAGACCGTGTCGCGGTCCTCCGGCAGCAGCCGGGCGATCACCATGATCGCCAGCGAGACGGCGAAGTGCGCGTCCGAGCCCGTGCACATGTTCTGGATCAACGACAGCGCGACGTTCGCGGCGAGGTGCGGGTCCTCGCAGGCGGTGAGCGCGTCCCGGACCCGGTCGCGGCCGTCCTTGTTGTTCTTGAGGTGTTCGGCGTGACCGAGCTCGACCTCGATCGACAGGCGGTCCTCTTCGGACAGCTGTTCGTCGAGCGCCCGTTCCAGGTGTTCGACGCCGCCGACCTCGCGCAACAGGTCGACGGACCACGGCAGGCGGACGGACCTGGCCTTCAGGACGTGCTCGGCGACGCGTTCGTCGGGCGCGTCGGACTCGAACAGCAACCACGCGGCGCGGGCGTGCGCGGCGGACCGGACCGCGATCGGCATGTCGGCGAGGATGCTGTTGCGCACGAACGGATACCGGAACGACAGCGGGTCCGTGTCGGCGAGCACGCCGAGGCGGACGAGCGTGTCGACCGCGGGCAGCGCGTCGAACCCGGTCAACGCGGACAGGAGCTCGAGTCCGGCGTCACCGTCCAGCACGGCGGCGGATCGGGCGACCTCGGCGGCACCGGTGTACTCGCGCAGCCGCATGCCGATCATCTCGCCGACCGCGGCCGAACCCTCGCCTTCCTCACGTAGCAAGGCTTGTAGCAGATACGGGTTGCCGCCGGTGAGCTCGTGACAGCGCTGTGGATCTCGGTCCGGGAGGTCTTCGGTGAGCTGCGCGATGGCCGCGACGTCGAGGCCGTCGAGGTCGATGCGGTGCGGGTGGGCACCGGCGATCTCGGGCAGCGTCACCTCGTCCGTGGACAGGTAACCCTGCGAGGCACCGAGAGCCATGACGACCGGCAGGCCCTGCAGGCGCGGCCGCAGGTAGGCGAGCGCGCGCTTGGAGAAGGTGTCGGCGACGTGGACGTCGTCGACGACGATGAGGATCGGTGCCCGGCGCGCGGAGTTCGTGGTGCGCGCGTACAGCTCCTCCAGGTCGTGCTCGTTCGCGAGACATGGCGCGAGCTGACGCACCACGGCCCCTGGTAAGTGGCTCTCCAGGCGGGCGCTCTTGGCCAGGCGGACGGTGAACCCGCGATCCCTCGCCTCGGCGGTGAGGGCGTCGAGCAGCGCGGACTTGCCGATGCCGAAGCCCCCGGTGACCACCACGCAGGAGGCCGTTCCTTGCAGTGCGTCGTCCAGCAAACGTCCGAGAGCCGCGAGTTCCGCGTCCCGGCCGAGCAGTGGAGATGTCACCTCTGCCTACCCCTGCTTTCGGTACCGAGAGGACCGCAGGCCGAAGGTTTCGGTGTTCCTTCGGTGAGGACCGTAGAGACCTGCGCTTCGTCGTCGGGCAAACTTACCCACAGGTAACGGTGAACGGAACTGTGAGCTGTGCGGGAGAGCGCGATGATCTGGGCCAGGCTGGTGCGCGGGTGGCTCCGCCTCGTCTGTGCGCTCATCGGCTCGCCCACCCGCTCAGACGTGGCGGAACAGCGGAAACTGCTCAGCGTGAGCGGACACCGCGCGCGTCAGGGTGCCGACCTCGACGGGGTCGGCGGGGCGCGTGGACAAAGACTCCACCACCGAGAGCACCGCGGCGACGGCCACCACGACGCCCGCCGCCACCACCAGGATGCTGCGCGTGATGCGGCACGGGTGGCGCCCGGCCGGTTGGCCGACGACCTCACGCAGCACCGGCGCGAACATGCCGAAGTCGGCCGCGTCGCGCTGGCAGCTCTCGCACCCGGCTAGGTGCCGGGAGAAGATCACGTGCTGGTCGGGCTCGAGGACCCCGAGCACATACGCCGCAACATCACCGCACGACCCCTCCGGGCTCGTGCGGTTTTCGTCGTTCGCGGCTTCGTCTGAGGCTCCTGCCCCGTGCTCCCCGTGGTCGTGATGTGGTTGACGGATCACCATCACGCTAGCTCCTGTCCTGCAGCGCCCGGCGGATCGTGTGCATCGCCTTGTACAGCCGGGACTTGACGGTTCCTTCTGGGACTCCCAGAACGATCGCGGCCTCCTTCACCGTTCGCCCCATGACATACGTTTCGTAGATAGCTGAACGATGTTCTTCACTCAATTGGCGTACCACGTCGGTAATGACCATCACCGAAAGTGTCTGTTCGGTGTCGTCCGGAGATTCGGCGATGTCCGGGCGAAGCAATTCCACTTCCTGCGGCCGCGCCTGTCGGCTGCGCCATCCGTCGATCACAATGCGACGAGCCACGGTACAAAGCCAGCCGCGCAACATCCCCGGTTCACGAACGAGATGCGCGGAGTTCTGCCAGGCCCTGATCAACGTCTCCTGGACGACGTCTTCCGTCCATTGGCGGTCGTAGTTGGTCAGACACAGGACCTGCGAGAACAGCATCCGCTGGAACTGCCCGTAGAGGAGCGTGAGCAATTCCTCGTCCTGATGGACTTGAGCGACCCTGCCCTGATCAACCATGAAGCTTGCGACCTCCCCAGATATCGGCGACGGCTTCGCTTCGGGCGGCAGGCCTAGCGACTCGGTGGCCGAGCATGGAATCCATCGCATCCTACATCGTGAACACGAAATCCTCTCGGGTACGTAAATTCAGCCGCAATGGTTCGCAAGTTCTACTGTGATCCACGTCACATAATCAAGTCGGCATGCGTGATGAACTACGGCCCCACCAGCACGTATCACCTTCGAAGGCAGCTCGATCGCGGGGAGGAACGGGCACTATGCGTCACCGGTTGGGCACGCTGGGGCAGCATGCAGCGCTGTTTGCCGTCTCATCTGTCGTATTTCTCGGAGCTTTCATCGGAGCAGTTCCGGCGAATGCGCAGTCGACTGACGTGCAACCCTCAGAACGCTCTTTCATGGTATCTCTGCGCCAAGCGAACTCGTGGCTGATACCAGTCAGCAAAGAAGCTCCAGCGCGCACGACGAATGCGGGGATCAGCAACGCCGGAAGGGACATCTTCGAAGGCCACTCCCGACTCGACGTCGATCTTCTCAAAGCCGCCCTCGAACTCGGCATCGTCCTGCCGAACGATGTGAGCAGTGAACACCAGTCACTCATCAACGAGATGGCCGAACGCACCGGGGACAACCACGACCGCGCCTACGCGACGATCGTGCGGCAGACCCAGGGCGGCCTTCTCGTAATGGCGACACAAACGCGCGCCACGACGCAGAACACCACAATTCGAACGCTCGCTCACCAAACCCTGCAAATGCTCGTCCGCACGATGACGGTCCTCGAGAACACCGGACTGGTCGACCCGTCCGCCCTCGAATTGGTGACGGCCAAGGCACAGGTGAACGCGGTTCGCGTCATCGGCCAGAACATCGAACCGTCGGACCGGGAATTGCTCGTGCTGCTCACCCAGCATTCGCTTTGGCAGAAACCGGCGAGCCGCGAGAGCTCCGATCGAGCCAGGGACGCGAAGGTCCGCAAGGTCGCCGGCCAGCTCGCGGCCGAGCACACCCAGCTCGTCTCGGCGGTCACCGAGGCGGCCGGCCAGATCGGGGTGGACCTCCCGACCGAACCGACGACGGAGCAGAAGTCGTGGGCGAACGCGATCACGAACAGCTCGGGCGAGGAGCTCGACCGCATGTACGCGAACCTGTCGCGCGCCGCCGACGGCTCGCTGATCATCCAGGTCGCTCAGGCACGCGCGACGACCAAGAGCGTCCCCGCGCGCGTCGCCGCACAAACCGGTCTGACACTCCTCCTCAAGCACATGCTGCTGCTGGAGGGCACGGGCCTGGTGAAGGCCAACTCGCTCTTGATGACCGACATCCCGCCCATGGCTCAGACCAAGTCCAACAACAGCCCGCCCCCACAGCCCGACGACTCGTCCACGAGCATCGGCTTCATCACCGGCATCATCGTCCTCGTCGTCGCCGGCGCGGGCACCCTCTGGCTGGTCCGAGCCATCGGCCACCACGGCGAACACCGCCGCTAGCCCCACCGATATATCGGCTGCGCCGCCCTCGCCAACCGATATATCACCGCCCGGCGGGCCGTCCGCCAGCCCGCCGGGCCCACCTCCCCGACCCCTAGCAATGAGTCTTTTGCGGACGAAGTCCAAAGTCTCGTTGCTAAGGCGCAGGTCAGCGAGGTGGAAGGTTGACATAATCAGCGTTGAAGGCGGAACGTGCCGAGAACCTCAACGTGGCTGGCTCCGGCGGTGTTTCCGGCCGTGCGGATGTCGCGGACGACGGCGACGTGGTCGGCGTCGGGCGGAGTGGGCACGACGACCGTCAGGATGCGCGTGGCCTCCGAGGTGATATATGGATCTTGGGGGAACGTTTCGACGTTGCTGCCGAGGCCCGCCCACACCGGGACACGGCTGACGACGCGGCCGTCGCGGTTGCGCACCTCGACGTGGTCGCCGGCTTGATCATCGCGGAAGAGTCCGACGGACACGTTCACCGGATGCTGCTCGAGCAGCCGGACGCCGTCAGCGGTGAACTCGAAGATCAGGCGGACGGATCTGGTCACCGGAACGTCGGTCATGGTGCGCGCCTCCAACAAGGCCTGGCAGGGATCCCTTGTATGAGGCATCGGTGGAGCGGCTATGTACGTGTCGACATTTGTGCCGTGTCCACCCGTTCGACGGCATGCGCCTCGGTGAGATCGACCGCCTCCCACTTGCCGACGAGCCGGTCGATCACCGCGGCCGGCACCGGTTCCGGACGGGCGCGGTTGCGGGCGTGGATCACGGCCTGCGGAGCTTCGAGCCCGATCAGCGTGATCCGGGCGCGGTAGTCCGCGGCGAGTCCGATGCAGCGGTCGCGCAGCTGGCGGGAGATGTTGGTCGCGTTCCAGACGAACCGCTCCCCCGCTCTCAGCAGGACCCGCGCCTCTTCGAAAGCTGCGGCCGCCACCGCACGTTGGTCGCCGTCGGGCGCGATGCCCAGGCGTTCGCGGACCGAGTCGAGGCTCACCACCGGCCAGCCCGGCCGATGACTGGCGATCCAGTGGTCCTTGCCGACACCTGGCAACCCGGACAGCACCGTCACCTCGACGCGGGTGTCGTCGTAGGCGGCGTAGTTCGGGTCGCGGCCAGGTGTGCGGAAGTACTGGAAGCGTGCGTGGTCGGACGGGAAGAGCCGCGGGCGGTCGAGGCAGTCGCGTTCGCGGCAGTACTCCTCGAACAGGGCGATGTTCTCGAGCACGGACTCGGTGTCGCCGCAGATCCGCCCGAGGATGTCGGCACGGGCGAGCGTGGCCAGGTCGTCGTTCCGGGCGACCAGGCTCACCCGGAACGCGATCTGGTCGAGGTCTGGTCGTTCCAGCGCCCAGAGCGGCACCTGGTGGTGCCGCACCAGCGCGGCGACGTGCTCGCGCCAGGCGATCGGACGGCCCATCTCCCACAACAGCTTGCGCGCCAACAGGTCTCCGGCGCGGGAGTGGCCGTGTGCGGTGATGCGGCCGTCCTCGATCTGGGTGCGGAAGGGCTTCGCCACGTCGTGCAGCAGGACCGTCGCGAACAAGCGCACGCGGTCGGGCTCTGGGCGTGCGCGCCACTCCGGTAGTGCGACGAGCGCCTCGCAGGCCATCCGGGTGTGCGTGGCGACGTCGCCTTCCGCGTGGTGGATCGGATCCTGCGGGACGCCTTCCAATGCGCGCACCCAGGGGAACGCCGAGCGAACGGCGTCCCAGTCAAGAGTCCACTGTGGACCGACTGGGCAGAGCTCCTCAAACACGGGACACCACCCGGTTCGGGAGGATCGGGCGGTCCTGCCAGTGGCTGCCCGAGTCCAGCACGGCCGTGAGGAACGTCGGGCGCACCCACTTGTAGCGCTCGACCGTGCGGCCGTCCTCCTCCACCTTGATGTAGAGGCCTTCCATGTGGTCGTCGGAATCCGTCTCCGCGACAACGACTTCCGGGTCCTGCCCCGCCGCGCGCGCCGCCTCGACCAGCGCGTCGCGCCACGCCGGCGTGCGGCAGGTGGACGGGCCGATCAGCGCGGTCAAGTCCTTCAACGTCCGCAGCGGACCCTCGTGCAGCACCGGCACGGAGACCACCGGCGTGCCGTCGAGCAGGCGGCGGCGTTCCGGCGTGGACAGGAAGTCGCCGGTCTCGCGGTCGAGCAGGTCGAACTCGCAGAAGTGCTGCGGCAACGCGTCGTAGAACACGGTGTGCTTGGCGTACAACCATTCCCCGTAGAGGACGTAGCGCGTGCCGAGCCTCTCCCAGAGCACGCTCTGGTGCGTCGCGGCCCACGCCTTCAACGGCGCGAACTGGCGTTCACGAGGTCCGCCGGTCAGGAAGTGGCCGCGTGACTGCAACTTCAGCGTGCCGGCGGAGTCGAAGCTGATGCCCGCGTTGGCGCCGTCGAGCTTCTCCTCGACGACCAGATGCCGTCCCGCGATCGCGCGGAACGGCACCTGGTCGAGGTCCTCGTCGCCCGGTTGCAGGCGCGAGCCCTCGAGGTGGGGCGTTCGCGGATACTTGCGCAACATGCCCCGATTTGTAACCCGTCCGGGCGCCCGCTCGCGAACGGTTTACGCCTTGCCGACGAACGCGGCCTTGTCGGAGTTGAACGTCGGTTCGAACACGAGCTGCATCTCACCGGGCTGCGCGCCGACGGAGTACGCCGCTTCGTAGGTGTAGGTCTTGCCGGGCAACACGGTCGCCGACTCGAACCCACCGCCGCAGCCACCGCCGGTGTCGAACACCCGCTCTGCCTTCTGCCCGTTGAACTGCGCGTCGTCGCCCATCGACAGCAACGCGGTCTCGAACGCGGCGCCCGTGCCGTTGGTGATGGTGACCTTGAACTTCACCGCGCGGGCGATGTTCTGCGGTGACGCGTACTGGCCCGGCGTGCACGCGACGGGCGCTTCGACGTCGACCGAGAGGCCGTTCGCCCACGTGTGACGCTCGCCCCAGGTCGGTGACTGCACGAGAGCCTCCTGCTTCGGCGTGTCGCCCGCCTGTCCCTCGTTGAGGATCTTGTCGAGCTCCTCGACCGCGGCCTTCTGCGCCACCACGGTGAAGGCGATCGCCGCGACACAAAGGACAACGCCGACCGCCGCAAGGATCTTGCGCGTGCCGAACAACGCGATGACGCCGAGCACGAGACCGACGAACGCGGCGATCGCGGTGAGGTTGTTGAAGATGATGATCGGCGAGCCGACGACGCCGACGATCCCGAGGATCAACGCCGTCCACGCGAGCGCACCGAACCGCGCGGGCTTGTGCGGTGCGACCGGTGGAGGGGCGTAGACGGGCTGCGTCGGAAAGGTCATCACGGCTCCTCGCGGTTGCGATGTGTGACCACGACGTCGATTGGTCCGCTTGGCCTGTTAGCGCACCACCACATCGTCACTCGATCGAGTTACGAGCCGCCCATCAGCCGACTTCCGAAGGTAGCGAGACAACTACGATCCGTACAGGCTTGGCGCTGGATGCCATCCCTGTGAAAGGACCCTGCACATGGCACGACGACTCGTCGTTTCCCTGCTCGCGGCGATCGCCGCACTCGGTGTGACGACGGCACCCGCACAGGCCGCCGTCGACTTCACCGGAATCGTGGCTCTCAACAACTGTTCCGGTTCCCTCGTCCGGTTGCCGAACTCAGCACCTGCGGACAAGGCGCTCGTGCTCACGAACGGGCACTGCGTCGAGCTCATGAAGGCTGGCCAGGTGATCGTCAACCGGTCGGTCTCGCGCAGCTTCAGCCTGCTCAACAGCTCTGGCTCGAAAATCGCGACCCTGACTGGCACGAAACTCGTCTACGCGACGATGACCGGCACCGACGCCGCGTTCTACCAGCTCAACACGACCTATGGGCAGATCCAGCAGCAGTACGGCAGCCGTGCGCTGGAACTGTCGGCGTCGCACCCCGTGGCCAAGACCGACATCCGCGTCGTCTCCGGCTACTGGAAGCGGATCTACTCCTGCCAGATCGACGGCTTCGTGCACCAGCTCAAGGAAGCCGACTGGACCTGGCGCGACTCGCTGCGCTACACGTCGTCGTGCAACACCATCGGCGGCACCTCGGGTTCGCCGGTCGTCGACAACGCGAGCGGCAAGGTCGTCGGCGTCAACAACACCGGCAACGAAAGCGGCGGCCGCTGCACGATGAACAACCCGTGCGAGGTCGACGCCGCCGGCCGGATCACCGTCCGCAAGGGCATCAACTACGGCCAGCAGACGTTCGACTTCGTACCCTGCTTCGGTCCCGGCACGACGCTGAACCTGTCGTTGCCCGGCTGCAAGGTCGCGAAGCCGTAGGACATGGCGAAAGCCGGGGCGCCCCTGCTGCGCCCCGGCTTTCTGCTTCTACTAACGCGCCGCACGGACAATCAGGTCGGCCACAGTTGCCGGCTGAGACACGGCCACCGAGTGCGAGGCGTCGGCGACCTCGACGACGGCGCGGGCGTGAGCGCGCTCGGCCATCCACTTCTGGGCCGCGATCGGAATGTTCTTGTCCTTGCCCGCCACCACGAAGTACGACGGGATGTTGTGCCACGCGGGCTCACCGGCCTTCTCGGTCAGCGCGGTGTCGTTGACCGGGCGCTGCGTCGCCGCTGCCAGCGTCGCCTCCTTGCGGGACACGTCGGCGGCGAACTGCTGCCAGTACTTGTCCTGCTGGATCACCAGGTCGTTGGTGCCGTCACCGAGATCGATGGCCTGCAGCGTGTCGCCGAGGGTGCCGCCGGGGAACTTGTTCGACAGGTCGAGCGCGCTCTCACCCTTCTCCGGTGCGAACGCCGCGACGTAGACGAGCGACTTCACGTTCGGGTTGCCGAGCGCAGCCTCGGACTGGACCATGCCGCCGTAGGAGTGGCCGGCGAGCACGATCGGCCCCTCGATCGAGGCGAGCACCTTGCGCAGGTAGCTCGCGTCACCGGTGAGCGACCGCAGCGGGTTCGCCACCGCGACGACCGGGAATCCCTTGCGCTGTAGGCGCTCCACGACACCGTTCCAACTGGACGCATCCGCGAACGCGCCGTGCACCAGCACGATGGTCGGCTTCTTGGCGCCGGACTTCTCGGTCTCGTCCGAGGCACCCGCACCCGACGGGACAACCGCAGCCAGCGCCAGCAGGGACCCAAGAACGGCGAACACCTTACGAACTCGCATTGCTCTCTCACTCTCTCGTCGGCTGTGCATCGTGCTCGATTAGGTCGTGCACGATGTAAGTTACCCGACAAGTTACCTCGTACGCGATGTAATTCAGCTCACTAGCGCTCGGCGCCGTGCTTGACCCGGTGCAACGCCTTGCGCAGGACGGTGATCTCGTCGTCGGTCATGCCGAGCGCCTCACCGAGCTGGCTGGTCATCTCGCTGCCGATCCACCGCAGGTCACGGCCCTTGTCGGTGAGCTGGACGAGCACGGACCGCTCGTCGTCCGGATGCGTGACGCGCACGAGCAGCCCGCTCTTCTCCAGCCGCTTGATCAACGGTGACAAGGTGCTGTACTCGAGGTCGAGCTCCTGGACGAGCTCCCGGATCGGCCGCGAGTCGCGCTCCCACAGCAGCAGCATCACCAGGAACTGCGGGTAGGTGATGCCGGCCTTGTCCAAGATCGGGCGGTAGAAGCCCGTGACTGCTCGCGACGTCGTGTAGAGGTCGAAGCAGAGCAGGTCGGAGACCGTGGGGGTGGACGCAGACGGTGCGTCGGGAGTGGTGCTCACACCAGCCAGACTACTCGTGCACGATGTAATCACGCGACGTAGTCAGCCGCTACGGCCAGGGAAGCACGGTGAGCTCGGGCCACTGTTCGCGCCATCGCCGTGTCTTCGTCTCGTAGACGCTGCGCGGGGCGAGCACGGGGTTGGGGCGAACGACGAGGTTGAACACGTCGGCCAAGCCGTGCGGCGCGTAGATGCGCCACTTGCCGGTGCTGTCGACCCGCACGCCCAGACAGCAGGTCGTCGCCGCGAACGAGTCGATGGCCGCTTCGGTCGAGATGTACGGCGGGCAGGGAACGCCGAAGTGGTCGGAGTACCACAGGTGCACACGTGCCTCGTTGCGGATCTCGACCACCGCGGGCAGGTCGCCGAAGGCGCGTTCGCCTGCCTCGATGACCTCGTTCTCGGCGTCCCAGCCGAGATCGGAGTCGTCGAAGTAGAACAGGTCGTAGTCCCTGATGCCCTCGCTCGGCGGACGGCCGGTGACCACGTTCCACACGGTCTGGAACAGGCACCCGGCCGTCAGGTACCAGCCGGGGAGGTCGAGTTTCGCGGCGCGGTCCAAGACCTCCATCAGCAACTCGTTGCGGGCAAGGGTCGCTCGCAGTGCGTCCAGCTGTTCGTCCACCGGGAGGCGGCCGATCGGCAAGCCCGGCAACGGCTTCACGACCAGGGCTCATCCAGGGCCGAGGCCTCGTCGCCGGCCGCGCGGAGCTCGTCGCGGACCACGCGGTAGGCGAGGCCTTCGGCGTAACCCTTGCGCGCCAACGCACCCACCAGGCGGCGGATCTTGGTCGTCTCGTCCACACCGGACAGCGTGCGGAGGCGTTTGCGGACCAGTTCGCGGGCCCGTTCTTCCTCCGCCTCGCTGTCGACCGCGGCCACGGCTTCGGCGACCACGTCGTCGGCCACGCCCTTGCGGCGGAGCTCCACGGCCAGGGCTCGGCGGCCCAGGCCGTTGTAGGTGTGGCGGGAGCGCACCCACATCTCGGCGAACTGGGCGTCGTCGATCAGGCCGGCGCGGTCGAACTTGCCGAGCACGACCTCTGCCACGCCGGCACTGATTCCCTTGCGCAGCAACGCGTCGTACAGCTCTTGCCGGGATCGGGCGCGAGCGGTGAGCAGCGCGTAGCAGATGTCGCGTGCTTTGCGCTGCTCCTCAGCCTCGTCCAATCTCTGCCTGTCCTCTTAGAACTCGACCGGCGCGGCAGGGGCGGCATCGTCGGCGTCGAGGGTGGCGCCGATGCCCAGCTTGTCCTTGATGCGCTTCTCGACCTCGTTCGCGATGTCCGGGTTGTCCAGCAGGAACTTGCGGGCGTTCTCCTTGCCCTGGCCCAGCTGGTCGCCCTCGTAGGTGTACCAGGCACCGGACTTGCGCAGGATGCCCTGGTCGACGCCCATGTCGATGAGCGAGCCCTCGCGGCTGATGCCCTTGCCGTAGAGGATGTCGAACTCGGCCTGCTTGAACGGCGGCGCGACCTTGTTCTTCACGACCTTGACCCTGGTGCGGTTGCCGACGGGCTCGCCGCCGTCCTTCAGGGTCTCGATGCGGCGCACGTCCAGACGCACGGAGGCGTAGAACTTCAGCGCCTTACCACCGGTCGTGGTCTCCGGGGAGCCGAACATCACGCCGATCTTCTCGCGCAGCTGGTTGATGAAGATCGCGGTGGTGTTGGACGCGTTGAGCGCACCGGTGATCTTGCGCAGCGCCTGGCTCATCAGGCGGGCCTGCAGACCGACGTGGTTGTCACCCATCTCGCCCTCGATCTCGGCGCGCGGCACGAGGGCGGCGACCGAGTCGATGACCAGGATGTCGAGCGCGCCGGAGCGGACCAGCATGTCCGCGATCTCGAGCGCCTGCTCACCGGTGTCGGGCTGCGACACCAGCAGCGCGTCGGTGTCGACACCCAGCTTCTTCGCGTACTCGGGGTCGAGCGCGTGCTCCGCGTCGATGAACGCGGCGATGCCACCGTTCTTCTGCGCGTTCGCCACGGCGTGCAGCGCGACGGTGGTCTTACCGGAGGACTCCGGACCGTAGATCTCGACGACACGACCCTTGGGCAGACCACCGATGCCCAGCGCCACGTCCAGCGCGATGGCACCGGTCGGGATGACCTCGATCGGGGCGCGGCCCTCTTCGCCGAGGCGCATCACGGAGCCCTTGCCGAACTGCTTGTCGATCTGCGCCAGGGCCAGCTCGAGCGCCTTGTCCCGGTCGGGTGCTGCGGGTGCCATCTTGGGTCCACCTTTTGTCGTCTGCCGTTGCTTCGTCATGTTGGACCTGACGCTACTGGCGGGGTCTGACAATTTTGCGAAGCCGGGGTCGGAGCCACTCTAGCCGAACACGTGTTCGAGCACACGCGACACTCCGAACAGCCAGCTCAGCGCCGATTTTCGGGAACTTCGAACGCGTTGCAGACCGCGACCCAGACCTCCTTGGCGCTGATTCCTGCCTCCAGCGCCTGGTCCGCGGTGCGGCCGCCGAGCGACGACAGCACGTGGTCGTGGGCGATCATCTCGGCCCTGACCTGGCCGAACTCCCCTGCCATGAGTTTGCGGAACATGGTGATGCGCACCGGAAGACCCTAACGAACAGGCCTGCGCAGCGATGCGAAGAGGCACACGACGAGCAACGGCAGCGCGGTGAACCCGACGATCAGCCCGAGCGCCGCGTACGACCACGCCGTCACGACGATCCCCGACACCGCGCCACCAATGGCGCCACCGACGTTCATCAGCAGATCGGACAGTCCCTGCGCGGCCGGCCGGTCCTCGACCCGCACGGACTCGGTCAGCAACGCCGACCCCGACACCAGCCCCGCCGACCAGCCGAACCCGAGCAGCGCCAGTCCCGCGGCGAGCTGCGGTGCGTCGTGCGACGGCGCCGTCCCCGCGATGCCGGACGCCGCCACCACCAGCGACGCGCCGATCGCGAGCACCGGCACGCGCCCCAGCCGGTCGGCCATCCACCCGAACAGCGGGCTCGCGGCGTACATCGCGGCGACGTGCAGGCTGATCACCACGCCGACCACGCGCAACGACGACCCGGCGTGGTTCATGTGCACCGGCGTCATCGACATCAGCCCGACCATCGCGGTGTGGCACAACATCACTCCAACGAGTGCAAGTCGCGCCATCGACCCGAGCGAGCCCCAGATCTTCAGACCGCCTGGCGAGCCGCCACCGGCGCAGTGCGCGGATTCAACCGGTCGGGTGCTCTTCACGACGACCAGCGGGTCCGGCCGCAGCCCGAACTGGATCACCAGCACGGCCGCGCCGAGCACCAGTGCAGCCAGCAGGAACGGCCCGACCCCCACCGGCAGCCCCAGGGCGCCGGCCATCCGTCCAGCCGGGTCGGCGAGGTTCGGCCCGATGATCGCGCCGATCATGGCGGCCCACACCACACGGGAGAGCTCACGCGCACGACGTTGCGGATCCGCCAAATCCGTAGCGGCATAACGAGCCGCATAGTTCGCGCTGGATGCCCCTCCGAACAGCAGCAGCCCGACCAACAACACTTGCCACAACGCGAAACCCACGGCGACAGCGGCGATCAACGCACCGAGCGCGCCCATGCCGTAGCCGAGGATCAACGCGGGCCGGCGCCCATGCCGTTGCGCCAGCCAGGCGCCGGGTAAGGCGAGCAATGCGGCACCGGCGACGGCCGCGGTCTGCGCGAGCCCGCCCACCGCCTCGGACCCGGACAGCGCCGCGGCGATCAACGTGCTGAACGCGAGGCCGATCGTCACCGCCGCCGACCCCAGGATCTGGGTGCCGGTCAGCACGCGGACGACCTTGCGCTGCACGCGTTCGACCTGCGGCGCGACGGTCACCATGATCGCGATGGTGGCACGCTCGGGCCGCGCGCCGACAGGTCCATCAGGGGCGGTTACTCACCCGGTTGAACGGACTGCTCGAAGAAGTCGGCGACCTCGTCCGGCTTGAGCTCGTCGGCGTTCTCCTCGGCGTTCTTGGTGAGGATGCCGAACATCGGCCGTCCCTTGGCCGTGAACACCAGCACGCCGGTGCCGCTCGACGTGGCCGCGCGGTAGGTGCCCTCCAGCCCGTTGCCGGTCCAGTCGGCCTCGACGCGGTCGGTCTGGAACGACTTCACGATGGTGTTGGCGTTGTTCTCGGCGCCGGTGACGCTGTCGGTGAGGATGTACTGGACCGCGTAGCCGTCGCGGATCGTGCAGCTCACGACCGTGCCCTTGATCTCCTCCATGCCGGTGATCTGCGCGGAATCGGCCTTCTCGCAGCCACCGCCGTCCGGCACGTTGCCCGCGAGCTGGCGCAGGCACTTCGTGAAGCCCTGACCGTCCCGCGCGGTGTCGTCCTTGCACTCGTTCGCGCTGGGCAGGTCCGGGCCGGAGAACGCGAACACCGCGCCGATGACGACGGCCAGCGCCACCACCGCACCGCCGATGCCGAGGAGGACCTTCTTGTTGTCCTTCTTCGGCGGCGCCTGCTGCGGGAAGTTCATCGGGTAGCTGCCGCTGACGTTCGGGTTCGGGTACGGCGAGGTCAGCTGGTAGGTGCCGCTCGCCGAGTACGAACCGCTCACGTTCGGGTTCGGGTACGGCCCGCTCACGTTCGGGTTCGGGTACGCACCGCTGATCACGGGGTTCGGGCCGCTGACGTTCGGGCCGACCGGGTGCGGGCCGGTGACGGCCGGGCTGACCGGCGCGGTCACCACCGTCGGCGGCTCGACGTACTTGGGCTTGTCGTCCTCGGTCTTCAACGTGATCGTCGCGCGGTCCACGACCTGCGCGCCGGACGCAACGATCGTCTCCGGGTGGTCCGGGTTGGTCGGGACGATGCCGACCCTCTCCGCGATGACCTGCGCGACCAGCGGCATCCGGCAGGAACCGCCGACGAGGTAGACGTGCTCGGGCGTGACCCCTGCCTTCTGCACGGTCGTGATGAGGACCTCGGTGCTGCGGATCAGGCTCGGCCGGACCAACGCCTCCAGCTCGGCACGCGTGACGACGACCTTCTCGAACGGCTCCGGCATCAGCACCTCGACCTGAGGCAGCTCGGAGAGGTCCTCCTTGGCCAGGCGCAGCTCCTCGCGCAGGCCGAGCCGGGCGCGGTGGTCGTCCACGGACGTCGGGCGCAGCAACCGCTGCCACCCGGCCGGGTCCTTGTGGGAGACCGCGCGGCCGATGTGCTCGAGCAGCGCCTGGTCGATGTCGAGACCACCGACGTCGCTGAGGCTGCCGTCCGCGAGGATCCGGTGCTGGGAGTCGAGCACGGAGACGTCGAACGTGTCGGCGCCGAAGTCGTAGACCGCGAGCGGGCGGCCACCGCCGAGCGACGCCACCGCGATGGCCTCGGGAACCGGCACGAGCTCGCCGGTCATGCCCGCGAGCCTCGCCGAGGACAGCAGCTTGTTGCGCCTGGACGGCCCCCATTCCGCGGGGAGGGTCAGGCGGATCTCGTCGAGCTGCCCACCTTGCAGCAACGGCGTCACGGCTTCCATCACGCGCGCGTAGATGGCCGCGAGCGCGTCGTTGACCGGCAGGTTCGTCTCGCCGAGCTTGATCGTCGCCTTGTCGATGTGGCGCTTCGGGTTCGGCTCGTAGCGCGACGGGTCCTGGCGCGAACGCCGCTCCGCTTCTCTGCCGACGTGCAGGGTGCCGTCCTCGTCGAGGTAGACGGACGAGGGCATGGTGGGACCTCCGTCCAGATCCACCACACCGTGGTCGGACAGCACCGCAACCGTGTTGGCGGTGCCCAGGTCGACGGACAGGACGCGCACCGTGCTCCCCTCGCAGGACGTACGTGGGTGATCGTGCCACAGCGGGCTTCGGCGGGTGCTCGGACCTGCGCAATCAGAAATTGTCAGACCCGGTTGTCATGATGGTCGCCATGGACGTGATGGAGGCTTTCTCACCCGCGACCAGGCAATGGTTCGCCGGGGCCTTCGCCGCGCCAACCCAGGCGCAGACGGGTGCGTGGGCGGCCGCGGCGGCGGGCGAGCACGCGCTGGTCATCGCCCCGACGGGCTCGGGCAAGACGCTGGCCGCGTTCCTGTGGGCGCTGGATCGGCTGGCTTCCTCCACGGTGCCGGCCGAGCCGAAACGACGGTGCCGGGTGCTTTACGTGTCGCCGTTGAAAGCGCTGGCGGTGGACGTCGAGCGAAATCTCCGCGCGCCGCTGGCCGGTATCCGGCAGGCAGCGCACCGGCTGAACCTCACCGAACCGTCGATCACCGTGGGCATGCGGACGGGCGACACCTCCCCCGAGGAACGGCGGGCGTTCGGGCGCACTCCCCCTGACGTGCTGGTGACGACGCCGGAGTCGTTGTTCCTGCTGCTCACGTCGTCGGCGCGCGAGTCGTTGCGCGGCGTGGAGACGGTGATCGTCGACGAGGTGCACGCGGTGGCGGGCACCAAACGCGGCGCGCACCTGGCGTTGTCACTCGAACGGCTGGACGCGCTGCTCGAACGGCCGGCGCAGCGGATCGGCCTGTCGGCGACCGTGCGGCCGGTCGAGGAGATCAGCACGTTCCTCTCCGGCGGCCGGCCGGTGTCGGTGGTGCAGCCGAAGACCCCCAAGACCATCCAGGTCGAGGTGGAGGTGCCGGTCGAGGACATGGCGCTGCTCGGCCAGCCGACGGGTGAGGTGTCGGGCTCGGCCGCCGGCGCCGAGCAACGCACCTCCATCTGGCCGTCGGTCGAGGCACGGGTGCTCGAACTGGTGCGAGCCCACCGGTCGACGATCGTCTTCGCGAACTCGCGGCGGCTCGCCGAACGGCTGACCGCGCGCCTGAACGAGCTCGCGGAAGAAGCCACCGAACTGGAGTCGTTCCCGGCTGAGGCGATCGGTCAGTCGGGTCTGACGGTGCAGAAGACCGCGTCCGTGGCCCGCGCGCACCACGGCTCGATGTCCCGCGAGCAGCGCACGGCCGTGGAGGAAGACCTGAAGTCCGGGCGGCTGCCGTGCGTGGTGGCCACGTCGTCGTTGGAGCTCGGCATCGACATGGGCTCGGTCGACCTGGTGGTGCAGGTCGAGGCGCCGCCGTCGGTCGCGTCCGGGCTGCAGCGGGTCGGCCGGGCCGGTCACCAGGTGGGCGCGGTGTCGCGGGGCGTGATGTTCCCGAAGTTCCGCGGCGACCTGGTGTCGTGCGCGGTGGTGGCGGAGCGGATGCAGAACGGCGCGATCGAGGCCGTGAAGTTCCCGCGCAACCCGCTCGACGTGCTGGCGCAGCACATCGTCGCGATGGTGGCGATGGAGACGTGGACGGTCGAGGAGCTGACGGCGCTGGTGCGGCGGGCTGCGCCGTTCGCCGGGCTGCCGGACTCGGCGCTGCACGCCGTGCTGGACATGTTGTCGGGCCGGTACCCGTCCGAGGAGTTCGGCGAGCTGCGGCCGCGGATCACGTGGGACCGGGTGAACTCCGAGCTGCGCGGGCGTCCTGGCTCGCAGCGGCTGGCGGTCACGTCTGGCGGCACGATTCCCGACCGCGGGCTGTTCGCGGTGATGACGCCGCCGTCGGAGAACGGTCCCGGCTCGCGGGTCGGTGAGCTCGACGAGGAGATGGTCTACGAGTCGCGGGTCGGCGACACGTTCCTGCTGGGCACGTCGTCGTGGCGGGTCGAGGACATCACCCACGATCGAGTGATCGTGGTGCCCGCTCCCGGTCAGCCCGCGCGAATGCCGTTCTGGAAGGGCGACGCACCGGGCCGTCCGCTGGAGCTCGGCCGTGCGATGGGCAAGTTCCTCCGCGAAGTGTCCACAATGGAGGACTCAGCCGCCCGCGAACGAGCCGCGAGTGCCGGCCTGGACGAGTGGGCGACGGACAACCTGCTGGCATATCTGGGCGAGCAGCGGGAGGCGACACGGCACGTCCCGAACGACAGAACCGTGCTGGTGGAACGGTTCCGCGACGAGCTGGGCGACTGGCGGCTCGTGGTGCACTCCCCGTTCGGCGCTCAGGTCAACGCGCCGTGGGCGTTGGCGATCGCGGCACGGCTGCGCGAACGCCGTGGCGTCGAGGTGCAGGCGGCGCACTCCGACGACGGCATCGTGCTGCGGCTTCCTGATGCGCTCGACTTCGAGGGCATGGAGGTGACGGCGAGCGCCGAGGACGTGCTGCTGGATCCGGACGAGGTCGAGCAGATCGTGGTCGCGGAAGTGGGCGGCTCGGCGTTGTTCGCGGCACGGTTCCGCGAGTGCGCTGCCCGCTCCCTGCTGCTCCCCCGCCGTGATCCCAAACGGCGCACCCCGTTGTGGCAACAGCGGCAGCGCTCGGCGCAGCTGTTGTCGGTGGCGGCGAAGTACGAGCGGTTCCCGGTGGTCCTGGAGGCGATGCGCGAGTGCCTGCAGGACGTCTACGACGTGCCGGGCCTGCGCGAGCTGATGTCGGACGTCCGCGCGCGCCGGGTGCGCGTGGTCGAGGTGGAGACGCCGTCGCCGTCGCCGTTCGCGCGCAGCCTGCTCTTCGGTTACGTGGGCATGTTCCTCTACGAGCTGGACGCTCCGCTGGCGGAACGTCGTGCGGCAGCGCTGTCACTGGACTCGACGCTGCTCGCGGAGCTGCTCGGCTCCGAGGCGATCCGGGAGCTGCTGGACCCGGAAGTCGTGGCCGAGGTCGAACGCAGCCTGCAACGCCTGGCGGAAGACCGTCGCCCGCGGCACGCAGAGGACACCGCGGACCTGTTGCGGTTCCTCGGAGATCTCTCCGACGCGGAGGCGCTCGAACGCGGAGTGCCCCGCGAGTGGCTGGACGAGCTGGTGGCACAGCGCCGGGCGATCCGCGTCCGGATCGCCGGCGAGGACCGCACCATCGCGATCGAGGACGCGGGCCGGGTCCGCGACGCGCTCGGGGTAGCTCTCCCCGTCGGCGTCCCGGAGGCCTTCACCGAACCGGTCGCCGATCCGCTGGGCGACCTGTTGAGCCGCTACGCCCGCACCCGCGGCCCGTTCGCGGCCACGGAGCCGGCTTCGCGGTTCGGCCTGGGCGTGGCCGTGGTGACGGGTGTGCTGGAACGGATGGCCGCCACGGGCAGGCTGGTCCGCGGTGAGCTCCGGCCGGGCGGCACACACACCGAGTACTGCGACGCGGACGTGCTCCGCCGCCTGCGCCGTGCCTCGCTGGCGCGGCTGCGGTCCGAGGTGGAGCCGGTCGAGCCGGCGGCACTGGGCCGGTTCCTGCCGGCGTGGCACGGCCTGGGCCGCCGGCTGCGTTCGGCGCCGACGGTCGACGACGTGTTCTCGGTGGTCGAACAGCTTGCGGGAGCACCACTTCCGGCCAGTGCGCTGGAGTCCCTGCTGCTCCCGTCGCGGCTGCCCGGCTACTACCCGGCGCTGCTCGACGAGCTGACCGCGTCGGGCGAGGTGACGTGGACGGGCTGCGGCGCGCTGGCCGGTGGCGACGGCTGGATCGCTTTGGCGCCAACGGACGTGGCCGACCTGCTGCTGCCCGACCTGGTGCCGGAGTCGATCCCGGAGTCGCCGCTGCACACGGCGGTGCTGGAGGCCCTGTCCGGTGGGGCGTTGTTCTTCCGGCAGGTGGTCGACCGCGTCTCGCTGTCCGTGGCGTGCACGGACGCCGAGGTCGTCGGCACTTTGTGGGACCTGGTGTGGGCGGGCTTGATCACCAACGACACCCTGTCCCCGTTGCGCGCGTTGGTGTCCGGTGGCGGCGCGGCGCACAAGCCTCGCCGCAGCGCGCCGCGGGGCCGCTACGCCCGGCTGCGCGCCGCTCGTCCGGACATGCCGTCGCGCACGGGTCCGCCCACCGCGGCGGGCCGGTGGTCGCTGGCCGTCAGCCCGGCGGAGGACCCGACCCGCCGGGCGCACGCCAGAGCCGAGGCCTTCCTGGAACGCCACGGCGTGCTGACCCGCGGCGCCCTCGACACCGAACGCGTGACCGGCGGGTTCAGCGGTGTCTACAAGGTGCTGCGGGCGATGGAGGAGTCCGGCCAGGTCATCCGCGGCTACGTCGTCGAAGGGCTGGGTGCCGCCCAGTTCGCGGCACGCGGTGCGGTCGACCGGCTGCGGGCGTTGTCGCGCCCACCTGGCCAACCGGCGCAAGCCGACCAGGCGGCGGTGGTGCTCGCCGCGGCCGACCCGGCTCAGCCCTACGGTGCCGCGTTGCCGTGGCCGGATCCGTTGGGAGAAGGCAAACATCGCCCAGCACGCAAGGCCGGTGCGCTGGCGGTCCTGGTCGACGGCACCCCGGCGCTGTACGTCGAGCGAGGCGGCAAGTCCCTGCTGTCCTTCACCGACGACGAGCCGACGTTGCGCATCGCCGCGAACGCCCTGAGCCGGGCGGTCCGCGACGGCTGGCTGGGTCAGCTGGCCGTCCAACGGGCCGACGGCGAGGTCGCGCTGACCTCGCACCTCGCGACAGTGCTCCAGGAAGCCGGTTTTCGCGCCACACCGAAGGGACTGCGCTTGAGAGCATGAACAGCCGCCATGCCGCGGACTCCCGGCGTGCTAAGCCGGGAACAGCGAGCTGTAGGCGTTCAGCGCCGGTTGGCCGCCGAGGTGGGCGTAGAGCACCGTGGAGTCGCGGTCGATCTCGCCCGACGACACCAGGTGGATGAGGCCCGCCAGCGACTTCCCCTCGTAGACGGGGTCGGTGATCATGCCTTCCAGGCTCGCGCCCAGGCGCATGGCGTCCACTGTGGACTCGTCGGCGACGCCGTAGGTGCCGGCGTGGAAGCGGTCGTCGAGGAGGATGTCCGCGTCGGACACCGTGACCTCGCGGAGCTTGGCGGTGTTGTGGGCGATGCGGGTGATCTGGTCGAGGGTCTCGGCGGGTTTGGCCGAGGCGTCGATGCCGAGCACGCGGCGGTTGGTGTCGTTCGCGAAGCCGGCGACCATGCCGGCCTGCGTGCTGCCGGTGACCGAGCAGACGATGATGGTGTCGAAGAAGACGCCCAGCTGGGCTTCCTGCTGGCGGACCTCGTCCGCCCAGTTCGCGAAGCCCATGCCGCCCAGCGGGTGGTCGGAGGCGCCGGCCGGGATCGCGTAGGGCTTGCCGCCGGACGCGCGGACGTCCTCGATGGCCTGTTCCCAGGCCGGTTTGATGCCGATGCCGAACTCGGCGTTCACCAGGCGGACGTCGGCTCCCATCATGCGGCTGAGCAGGATGTTGCCCACCCGGTCACTGCCGACGTCGGTCCAGTCGACCCAGCTTTCCTGCACCAGCACGGCTTTCAGGCCCGCGCGGGCCGCCGCGGCCGCCACCTGCCGGGTGTGGTTGGACTGGATGCCGCCGATCGACACCAGTGTGTCGCAACCGGTGGCCAGCGCGTCGGCGACGAGGTACTCGAGCTTGCGGGTCTTGTTGCCGCCGTAGGCGAGGCCGGAGTTGCAGTCCTCGCGCTTGGCCCAGACCGAGGCGCCGCCGAGGTGCGTGGACAGGCGGTCCAGGCGGTGGACCGGGGAAGGACCGAAGAGGAGCGGGAATCTGTTCACAGTTCCTCCTGCAGGGTGCTCCAGTTCTCGTCGACCAGCCTGGCCGCGAGCACGTGGTCGCCCTGTTCGCACGCTTCGATGATCTGCTGGTGCTGGGTGACGGAGTGGCGGGCGCTGGGCGAGGAGAAGCGGCTGTGCTCGGCGCGGCGCACGAGCGGCGTGTAACGGTCGATGGTCGCGGCGATCGCGAAGTTGTTGCAGCAGTTGATGGCCACGGCGTGGAACTCGTCGTCGGCGGCCAGCGCGGCAACGGCGTCGTTGGCGTCGAGGGCTTTCTTGAACGCCTTGTTCGCGGTGCGCATCGCGGCGATGTCGTCGGCCGTGAGCGACTTCCGCTGGACGACCAGGCCCATCGCGAGGGAGTGCAGCGACTGCACGACGACGAGTGCGTCGAGCACCGGCTCCGCTTCCAGCGCGGTGACGCGGGTGTACGCGTGCGGCTTGGTCTCGACGAGGCCCTCGTCGGTCAGCGTGGCGAGCGCCTCGCGCACCGGCGTGCGGGAGAGGCCGAGCTTCTCCGCCAGTTCGACGTCCTTGATGGCCGTGCCTGGTTCGAGGTCGCCGCGCACGATCGCCGACCTGATCTCGGCCGCGGCCCGCTCCTTCAGCGACCCATATCCAATATATTGCATATTAGTCAGCGTAGGGCTGGGCCTGAGTGATCGCAACCACTGGCCGTTGAACAGCAAAAACCCCCGAGCAGACAGCTCGGGGGTCGTGGTCTCCAGGAGTCAGGCGAGGGGCAGTGCGCGGCCGAGCACCGCGAACGGGCGCGGGTCGCCGGTGAACTGGTAGTGCCGCAGCACGTCGACGAAGCCGACGCGGCGGTAGAGCTTCCACGCCTTGCTCGGGCCTTCCGGCGTGGACAGCAGCACGCGGGACGACGGCACGCCTTCCATGAGGCGGCGCAACAGGTCTTCGCCGAGGCCGCGGCCTTGCGCGCGCGGCAGCACGTGGAGCTCGGTCAGCTCGAAGTAGTCGGTGAGCCAGTCCTCGACGACGGCGGGCGGCGAGACGGCCATCAGACCGCGCCGCACCTGTTCGTGCCACCACTGCCCGGCGGCGCCGCGGTAGCCGTAGCCGATGCCGACGAGCTCGTCCTGCTCCCCCAGCGCCACGACGCAGCGCCAGTCCTCGCGCATCATGTGCGCGAGCCACATCGGGGCGCGCTGCTCGACGGTGCCGGGTGGGTAGTTCATCGCCGTCACGTACAGCGAGAGCGCTTCGCCGAGCCGGACGTTCAGCTCGGAGGCGGACATCTCGACGATGCGCTCCAAGCGAGGTGAAGCCGTCATGCCGAGACCACCGCCACGCGTCCGCCCGTCAGTTCCACCAGATCCGCGAAGGTCGTGGGGTACACGGCGTGCGGATGTCCCGCGGCCGCCCAGATCTCCGCGTAGCCGGACAACGCCTCGTCCACCACGGTCTCGATCGGCGCCGGGTGCCCGACCGGCGAGACGCCGCCGATCACCTGACCCGTGTGCTCACGCACGAATTCCGGGTCGGCGCGCTTGACCGCGTCCGCGCCGACGAGCTCGGCCACCACCGACGTGTCCGCCCGGTGCGCGCCCGAGGTCAGCACCAGCAGCGGGGCCGCCACGCCGTCGCGCACCGCGGCGAACAGCAGGCTGTTCGCGATCGCGCCGACCTGCACGCCCACCGCGTCCGCCGCGGCTGCCGCGGTCCGCACGGCATCCGGGAGCACGACGATGCGTTCGGCGGTGGCGGGTGGCAGGGCTTCCGCGACTTTGCGGATTCCGGGGTGTTCGAGCGCACTCACATCACCATCAGACCACGACTGGCCCCTACGTGGTGGGGCGGGTTGAGGAATCCATCGGCAGGGAGCTACGCTGGGAGGGACTCGAACATGTGTTCGAGTCTCACCATGCCTCGGAGGTGGGGTGGGGGAAGCACCCCACCTCCGAGAGCCGCCGGCTTCCCCTCGGCGGGAGACGTCGTTCACCGACGCCACGAGGAGGCCGAGATGACAGCTGAGATTTCTTATCCGGCAGACTTCCCCCTCCCACTGCCACCCGCTTCAGCGCTCGCGTTGCTGCAGCAGGCTCGCGATTCGCTCGCCGAGTCCGAACGCACGCCGGAGCCGCCGGAACGGTTCGCCACCGCCTACCTCGCCGCGCTGCGTGCCGCCGCCGCGGTGCTCGCGTTACGCGGGCGGCCCCATCGCGGGCCTTCGCGGCCGACCAGCGCGTGGGTGTTGCTCGCCTCGATCGCACCGGAGATGCGTGAGTGGGCCACGTTCTTCGCATCTTGGTCGTCGACGCGGGCTGCTGTGCTCGCGGGCATCACACGGCACGTCAACGCGCGCACAGCCGACGACCTGGTGCGCCAGACCGATCAGTTCGTGACCCTCGTCGACCGCGTGATGAACGAGGCTCGGCGGTGAACGCTCTGGAAGTGCTGCGTCGTGAGGCCGAGCTGCTCGCCATGTCCGCGATAGGCCAGCCACCGCACAAGGGCGTGCCCGCCTGTCCGGGACTCAACCTCGGGGAGACCGTCCGGCACGTCGGCAGCGGCTACCGCAGGGCGCTGGAGTGGATCCGGCTCGGCCGCGAGCCGGCAGCCGGGGAGTGGCAGGACTTTCCCGACGACGGGGAAGACCCGTTGGAGTTCATGAGGTCGGGCGCCGCGGCCGCACTCACGGAACTGGAGGCGCACGAGGAGGACGAGCCGTGCGCGACGTGGTGGCCGGCGCAGCAGAACTACGGGTTCTGGCGGCGGCGCCTCGCGCATGAGACGACGTTGCACCGCATGGACGTGCAGGGCGCCGCGGGCATGGAGGTCGGCGCGGTCACCGACGAGGTCGCGGTCGACGGCGTCGACGAGGTGCTCACGTTGTGGCTGGGGCACAAGCTGGACGTGCTCGGCGTGCGGGGGTCGCGGGACGGGCTCGTCGCCATCAAGGTCGAGGACGACGTGTGGCTCACGCGCTGCGGTCCGCACGGCTCGTCGGCGTGGCGGGTGGTCGACCCGGAGGACGCCCACGTCGCCGACGCGCAGGTGTCGGCGAGCCCGATGACGATGTACCGCTGGCTGTGGGGACGACTGCCGGACCGGCTGGTCACGGTGATCGGCGACCACGACGCGATCGCGCAGCTGTGGGCGCTACTGCGACTCGCGACCAAGTAGCACGTTCGCGTTCTCCGCGCCCGTTGCCGACAACAGCCGGTAGCGGGCGCGGCGGCCGTCGAGCTCCAGCAGTGCCACGGAGTTCCCGAAGTGCGGGCCACTGGTCTTGCGCCAGCGCATCAGGTCCTTCGGCACACCGACGAACGTGGCGAGGCCGCGGAACACCCACGCGGCGATGCGGGACCACGACAGCCGGAAGATCGGCAGGAACACGTTCGGCGGCTCGTTGTGCACCGGCGAACACACGAGCTGCGTGACCAGGGCCTTGGTCGGTGTGGGGAACTCGGCCTCGGCGACGTAGCTGTGGTGAACGTCGCCGGAGAGCACGCAAACCGTTGCGGCGCCGTTGTTCGCCGCCTTCTCGATCATGCGGGTGAGCCGGTCGAACGACTCGCGGAACGCCGGCCAGTGCTCGAGGTCGGCCGCCTGCCGGATCTTCTCGGCGGCCCTGCCCTGCCAGCCGGGTTTGCGCGCGCCGATCTCGTTGAGGGACTGGAAGTGGCTGAGCGCGTGCGGCATCAGCCACGGCAACGACGAGCCGATCAGCAGGTGGTCGTACTCGCCTTCGGAGTTGCGCTCGAGCCAGTCGAACTCCGCGTCGCTGATCATCTGCCGCTTGCCGTTCTCGAGGATGCGGCCGCAGCGCGTGTCCACCATCAGCAGCCTGGCGCGGCCGAAGTCGCGGCGGAAGCTCCACCACGTGGACTTGCTGCCCTGCGTCTCCTTGTCCGCCTCCTCGGCGAACTCCTCCAGCAACGGCAGCACATCCGTGCCCTGGGCCTTCACCTTGGCGTACAGGGGATCCTTGGCGAGCTCGTCCGGGCCGAGGTTGCCGAGGTGCTGGTACACCCAGTAGGAGGCGATGGCACCGCGAATCCTGTTGCGCCACCAGGGTTTGTCCTTCATCTCCGCGCGCCACACCGCGGACGTGTTCCAGTCGTCGCGCACGTCGTGGTCGTCGAAGATCATCGAGGACGGCACCACCGACAGCAGCCAGCGGATCTCCGGGTCGCCCCAGGTCTCGTGGTAGAGGTGGGCGTACTCGGCGAAGTGCACGACCTCGCCGTCGGGTTCCTGTGTGCCGTGCCGGTGGTCGCGCAACCACTGCTTGGTGGCTTCGGTGGGTTCGTCGGCGTAAACCTGGTCTCCCAACAGGATCAGCGCCTGCGGCCAGTCCTGTTCCGGGGTGTTCATGAGCCGTTGCGCGAACGCGTCGAGGGCGTCGGGCCCGACCGGCTGGTTCGGCGCGGCGCGACACGACCCGAACGCGATCCTGGTCACCTCACCCGTGCGGATGACCGGCTTGGGGAACGTGCTGTCCGGTTCCGGCCAGACGGTCACCTGGTCGAGCTTCACGTCGTACTCGGTGCGCGGGCCGAGATTTTCCAGTCTGACAAGGGCGAAGTGCTGGCCGCCGGCCTGGAACGTGCGCGCGGTGTGCCCTGCGATCGTGACGTCGCAGGACACGTCCGTCTCGACCCACACCGTCGCGGACGTGTCGTTCACATGCCTGAGGAGCGGTCCGAGCACCAGCTTCGCCACCCGCGAGACAGTACCCTCGCACGCGTGGAACTCACGTTCGAGGCAGCAGATCCCCCCGCTCTGGCCGCGTTCTGGTCGGAGTTCGCCGGCGACGAGGTCGAGTTGACGTTCGTGTGGAGCGACGCCCCGAAGATCGAGAAGAACCGGGTGCACATCGACCTCGCGTCGTCGTCGCCCGAACACCAGGCGGACATCGTGGCGCGGGCGCTGAAGCTCGGCGCCGAGCACGCCGACATCGGCCAGCGCGACGTGCCGTGGGTGGTGCTGCGCGATCCGCAGGGCAACGAGTTCTGCGTCCTGGAGCCGCGGCCCGAGTACACCGGGGTGATCGCGGCCGTCGTCGTCGACTCGCCGGACCCGCTGGCGTCGGCTCAGGCGACCGGGCATCCGGTGGTGCGCAGCGGGGACGGGTTCGCTTCGGTGCGGCCGGAGCCCGGCCCTTGGCTGGAGTTCGTGCAGACCGACGACGCCGAGCCGATCACGAACCGCATCCGCGTGCGGTGGGCCGACCCGCGCTGACCAGCCAAATCCGATATCCCATATATCAGTTATGCAAAAGACGTTTGCGATCGTCCGCAAACGTCTTTTGCATAAGGGCGCGTTGACGCAGGTCAGAGGGCTGCGCTGCAGCGTGGGCTCAGAGCGCCGCCAACCGTTCACGCAAGGTGTCGAGGCCCATCGAGCCCATCTCCAGGGCGTCCTTGTGGAAGCGCTTGAGGTCGAAGTCGGCACCCTTGCGAGCCCGCGCGTCGTCCCGGGCCGCGAGCCAGAGACGTTCGCCGAGCTTGTACGCCGGCGCCTGGCCCGGCCAGCCGAGGTAGCGGTCGAGCTCGTCGCGGGCGGCCGCGGGCTCCTGCAGCGTGCGGGTCAGCATGAACTCGAGACCCAGCTCCGGGGTCCAGCGCTCGCCGGGGTGGAAGCCGGTGCCGGCCGGGATCTCCAGCTCGAGGTGCATGCCGATGTCGATGATCACGCGGGCGGCGCGGAACAGGTGTGCGTCGAGCATGCCGAGCAGGTCGCCGTCGTCGTCGAGGTAGCCGAGCTCTCGCATGAGGCGTTCCGCGTAGAGCGCCCAGCCCTCGCCGTGGCCGGAGACCCAGCACATCAGGCGCTGGAAGTCGTTGAGCGTCGACGACTGGTACACCGCCGTCGCGCACTGGAGGTGATGGCCCGGCACGCCCTCGTGGTAGACGGTCGAGGTCTCGCGCCACGTCGGGAAGACCGTCTTGCCCTCGGCGATCGACCACCACATGCGGCCGGGACGGGAGAAGTCGGCGGTCGGCGGGGTGTAGTAGGCGCCGACGCCACCGCCGGGCGGGGCGATCTTGCACTCGAGGTTCATCAGCGCGTCCGGCAGGTCGAAGTGCACGTCGCGCAGGTCGAGCAGGGCCTTGTCGGACAGTTCCTGCATCCACGCCCGCAGGCCGTCCTGGCCGTGCACCTGGTAGCGCGGGTGCTCGTCGAGGTAGGCGGCGGTCTCGGCCAGGGACGCGCCCGGCTTCAGCCGCGCCGCGACCTTCTTCATCTCGGCCTCGATGCCGAGGAACTCCTCCCAGCCCCACGCGTAGGCCTCGGCCAGGTCGAGCCGCGACCCGGTGAAGTAGCGCGAGCCGAGGCGGTACCGCTCCTCGCCGACGGCGTCCTTCGTCGGCGCCTGCGGAGCCAGCGACGTGCGCAGGAACGAGGCGAACTCGGCGTAGGCGGCAGAAGCGGCGGCGGCACCGGCGTCCAACGACGAACGCAGCGCGCCCTCGGTGCGGGACGAGGCGACGAACGAGGTGAAGAACGTGGAGGCCCAGACGTCGCACTGCTCGGCGACCTTGGTCACCTGGCGCAGTGCGGAAACGTGTCCACGGGACGCGGCGTGCGAGAGAGACGCGCGGAGACCTTCGAGAGCGGCGGGCACGGCGGAAAGACGACGCCCGATCGTGGCCCACTCGTCCGGCGTTCCGGTCGGCATCTGGTCGAAGATGTCGCGCACCGACTGGATCGGGCTCGCGATGACGTTCAACGACGACTCGGCCTGGCCTGCCTCGTAGAGTTCGTGCTCGAGGCCCGTTCGTTCCAGGAAGACGGCGCGCGCGGCCTCTTCCGAAGCATCCGCGGGAGTCGCGGCGGTGATGTCGGCGAGAGCGCGGGCGGCGAGTTCGTCGCGCGCCGCGTGCCCTTCCGGCGAGAAGTCCGTCAGCTGGTCGTCGGACCCCGCGAAGCCCAGGCTGGTGGCCGTGATGGGGTCCAGCGCCACGTAGTCGCTGACGAACTTGTTGCTGATGTCGTGGACGGATGCCATGGCGCGAGACGCTACCTCGCGGCCCTCGACACCAAAAGGTAGTTAGTCAAGCTCACGACCAAAGGAGGAACTGCGTCGTTTGGAGGGTGCTGGCAGGATGTCGGCCGTGCGTCGATCCCGGGCACTTCTGGTGCCGGTCTTCCTGCTGCTCACCCTGTTCTCCTTGAGCGGTTGCGTTCGCGTGTACGCGGCCATGGCCGTCTCGGACGACGACCGCATCTCGGGTGAGATCGTCGCGGCCACGCCGCCGACGCAGGACAACGACCCCGGCCCGCAGCTCAAGGTGCCGCCGGAGCTCGCGAGCCGCGTCACCACCAAGCCGTACCGGGTGGAGGCGTACGCGGGTACGCAGCTGTTCTTCAACGGCCTGTCGTTCGACGAGATGCGCACGCTCTCCACCGCCACCAGCTCGTCGAACAGCAGGTACAGCATGAACTTCCGCCGGTCGGGTGATCTTGTCACGCTGTCCGGCTCGGTCGACCTCACGCAGGTGCCCGTGGAACGCGCGGACATCCAGGTGAAGGTCAGCTTCCCCGGCAAGATCGTGAACACCAACGGCCGCGAGGAGGAGAACAACACGATCGCGTGGTCTCCGAAACCCGGTCAGGCGTCGATGCTCCAGGCCACCGTGCAGTACGCGGGCGAGGAGTCCAGCTCGTTCTTCGGCTGGGCGCTGCTCGTCGCCGGGCTTACCGGCGGTGCCGCGCTGCTCGTCGTCGTACTCGCTCTCATCGCGCACAAGCGCAACGTGATGGTCTAGGCGCGAGCCACCAAACCCAAGCGCCCCAACACTTCGCGCGTCGCCTTCGCCCGGTTCATGGTGTAGAAGTGCAGCGCGGGAACACCCTCGTCGAGCAACCGCTGACACATCTCGGTCGCGATGTCGATGCCCGTCGCGCGGAACCCCGCCGGGTCGTCTGCGTACGGCTCCAGCCGGCGCGAGAGCTCCACCGGCAGGTCCGCACCGGAGAGCTCCACGATCTTGGACAGGCCGCGCGCCGACAGCATCGGCATGATGCCCGGCAGGATCGCCGCCGAGCAGCCCGCGTCCGCCACTCGGTCGCGCAGCCGCAGGAACGGCTCCGGCTCGTGGAACAGCTGTGCCACCGCGTAGTCCGCGCCCGCGTTGAGCTTGCGCAGCAGGAATTTCAGGTCGGTGTCGAGGTCGTTCGAGCGCGGGTGCCCGTACGGGAACGCGGCCACGCCGACGCAGAAGTCGCCCAGCTCGCGGACCAGCCGCACCAGCTCGTCGGCGTAGTTGAGCCCCTCCGGGTGCGCGACCCACTCGCCCATCGGGTCGCCGGGAGGGTCGCCGCGCAGCGCCAGCACGTTGCGCACGCCGATCGCCGCGTACCAGCCGATCACGTTGCGCAGCTCGGCCACCGAGTGGTCGACGGCGGTCAGGTGCGCGACCGGCAGCAGCGTCGTCTCCTGCGCGATGCGACCGGTGGCGCGGATCGTGCGGTCCCGCCGCGACCCGCCGGCGCCGTACGTGATCGACACGAACGCCGGGTCGAGGCCCTCCAGCTCGCGGACGGCCTTCCACAGGATCTTCTCGTCCTCGGCATCCCGCGGTGGCAGGAACTCGACCGAGAACTTCGGCGCCGTGCCACTCGCCGGGCTGTGCAGCCTCTCCACCACCGACGTCATGCGGACAACCCTAATGGTACTTCCGCTGGGTGAGACACCGGCTCACGATGTGGTACGCGGGCCCCGGCATGCGGGTGGTCCCGGACACAGCGGACCATGGAGGCGTGTCCCACCACCCAATCGACGTTGCCCTGCCCCAGCACGTCGACGAAGCGTTGACCACGTACCTGGCCTCCCGGCGCGCGTCCGGCGAGGCGATGGACCCGAGCTTCGCGAGCGCGGTGGACGCGCTCGCGGACTTCGTGCTGGGCGGCGGCAAGCGCATCCGCCCGACCTACGCGTGGTGGGGGTGGCGCGCGGCGGGTGGCGACCCGGACGGCGAGCTCGCGGACGAGGTGCTCACGGCGGTCAGCTCGCTGGAGCTCATCCAGGCGTGCGCGTTGATCCACGACGACCTGATGGACGCCTCTTCGGTGCGCCGGGGCAAGCCGACCGTGCACATCGCGTTCGGTGCGCGCCACCGCGAGCAGGGCTGGCTCGGGTCGTCGGAGCGGTTCGGCATGTCGGCGGCGGTCTTGATCGGCGACATCGCGCTGGCGTGGGCGGACGACATGCTCTTCGCGGCCGGGCTGCCGGCCGAGGTGCTGCGGCGGATGAGCGAGCCGTGGCGGGACATGCGCACCGAGATGCTCGCCGGCCAGTACCTCGACGTGCTGACTCAGGCGCGGGGTGACTCGTCGGCCGACGCGGCGCTGCGGATCGACCGCCTCAAGACCGCCGCCTACACCGTCGAACGGCCGTTGCACATGGGCGCGGCGATGGCGGGTGGCTCGCCGGAGCTGATCGACGGGCTGCGCGCGTTCGGTGCCGACATCGGCGTCGCGTTCCAGCTGCGCGACGACCTGCTCGGCGTGTTCGGCGACCCGGAGGTGACCGGCAAACCCGCTGGTGACGACCTCGCCGAGGGCAAGCGCACGCTGCTCGTGGCACTCGGTACGCAGTTCGGTGCCGATATATTGGATATCGCGCTGGGCAAGCCGGACCTCGACCTCGACACGGTCGAGGAGGTTCGGCGGGCGCTCGTGAAGGTCGGCGCCGTCGACGCCGTCGAGGATCGCATCGAGGAGCTGACGAAGAGCGCGCTGGCCGCGCTCGACGCCGCCCCGGTCGCCGAGCCCGCCGCGACGAAGCTCGCCGACCTCGCGATCAGCTCCACGAAGCGGACCTTCTAGCAGTCCGTTCCGCGCGGACGCTTCCGCGCCTTATGCAACGATGTTCCGGCGATGGCAGCAACTCCGTCACTCCTCCGTTCGAGCTCCCAGGTTTCTCCGCTGGAGCCCTCACCTGCCGTACGCGCGAACGCCGCCATCCCCGTTCACACGACCGTGCTCGGCCTGCTGGGCGCGACGCTGATCGCGCTCGGCGGCACGGGCGCGGGCGCGGTCCCCGAGCACGACCCCCTGCTCGCCCAGGCCGGGCTGAGCTGGCTGCGCTACGGCCACGGCCGCGACCTCGCGGGCATGACGCTGTACCTGGGTCTCGGTCTCGTCGTCTGGGCCTGGATCCGGCTCGGCAGGCTCGTGCGGCGAGGTGAGTCCGGCGACTTCGCAGTGCTCGTCGCGGTGGCCCTCTGGACGTTGCCGCTGTTGTTCGCACCGCCGCTGTTCAGCAAGGACGTCTACAGCTACCTCGCGCAGGGCCAGCTCGCGCTGAGCGGCTTCGACCCGTACGAGGTCGGGCCGGCGGTGCTGCAGAGCGCGCTCAGCGAGAACGTCAGCGGGGTGTGGCAGAACGCGCCCGCGCCGTACGGACCGCTGTTCATCCTCCTCGCCAAGGCGGTCGTGTGGCTCACCGGCGGCAGCGTGGTCCTCGGCGTCGTCGCGATGCGCCTCTCGATCGCCGGCGGGCTGGTGCTGCTCTGCCGGGCGCTACCGGGTCTGAGCCGGCACCTGGGCGGGCGGTCCGCGATCGCGCTGTGGCTGGTAGCGGCGAACCCGTTGCTGCTGATCCACCTGGTCGGGGGCGCGCACAACGACCTGATGATGATCGGGCTGATGGCCGCGGGCGTGCTGCTGGTGCTCGACCGCAGGCACGGGCTCGGCTTCGTGGTGCTCGGGCTCGCGTTCTCGGTGAAGGCGACGGCTGTCGTGATCGTGCCGTTCCTCGTCTGGATCTGGGCGGCGCGGCTGGAGGGCGGCAAGCTCGCCCGGTTCCGCAAGGCGCTGCTGCCGAGTGCGGCCGCGTTCCTCGGAACGTTCGCGGCCTGCACGATGGTCGCCGGAGTCGGCCTCGGCTGGATCCCGGCGCTCAGCAACTCGTCGGTGATCATCAACTGGCTGTCGGTCCCGAGCGGGATCGGCGCCTTCGTGCGGATGGTCGTGAGCTGGTTCGCCGACGTCGACGGCGGCATCTTCGTCAGCATCGCGCGGATGCTCGGCTTCGTCGTGCTGATCTGGGTCGCGTGGACGCAGTGGTGGGCCGCGCGGGACGGCGACGTGCGCGACACCATCCAGCGCGGCGCGGTGACGATGCTGGCCGTCGTGCTGCTGTCCCCCACGACGCTGCCGTGGTACTTCAGCTGGCCGCTGGCTCTTGCCGCGGGGTTGCTGTGGACAACGCGCGCGGTGGTGGCGGTGGCGCTCGCCTCGGTCTTCCTGCTGCTGGTGACTTTCCCGAACGGAGACACGGGCCTGTACTTCTGGAGCTACCTGTCCTTCGCGCTCGGGGTGTCGGCTCTGGCGGCGTGGTCGTTGGTGGAGCCGGACCCGTTCGGCCTGTCCCCGCGCCCAGGGTGGGCAGCAGGATGAACACCAATACATCGGATATCGCGTCCGCGTACGCCGCGTGCCGCCGGATCAACGCTCGCTACGGCAAGACGTTCTTCCTCGCCACGCGCCTGCTGCGACCCGAACAGCGGCCGGCGGTGCACGCGCTGTACGCGTTCGCGCGCTGGGCCGACGAGATCGTCGACGCCGCCGGGGTCGACGACCGCGCGGGCGAGCTCGACCGCCTCGAGCGACTCCTGGACGGTTACCTCAAAAGCAGTGAGCCCGCGAACCCGGTGCTCCAGGCTCTAACGGACACGATGCGCCGTTACGACATCGACCGGGTCTTGTTCACCGACTTCCTCGAGTCGATGCGGATGGACCTCCACGTCACCGACTACGCCGACCTCGACGCGCTCGGCGTGTACATGCACGGCTCAGCGGAGGTCATCGGACTGCAGATGCTGCCGGTGCTCGGCACCGTCGTGCCCCGCGCGGAAGCCGAACCGTACGCGGCGCGGCTCGGGGTGGCGTTCCAGCTGACGAACTTCCTGCGCGACGTCGGCGAGGACCTCGACCGCGGCCGCGTCTACCTGCCGCAGGACGTCCTCAACGCGCACGGCGTCGACCGCGACCTTTTGCAATGGGTTCGTTGCAATCGTCGCGCAAACGTGCGGGTGCAAAGGGCGCTCGACGACCTCGTCGCGCACTCGTATGCGATATATCAGTCGGCCGAGCCGGGGATCGCGATGCTGTCGCCGTCGTCGCGGCCCTGTATGCGGACGGCATTCACGCTGTATCGCGACATCCTCGGCCTCGTCGGCTGCGAGGTGCTGTGGCGACGCGTGGCGGTGCCGAACTCACGACGTCTCGCGGTGGCAGTGCCCGGCGCGGGCCGGGCACTGCTCGCACGTGCGATGGTCAGATGAAACCGGGCTTAGATGACGACCACGCCGACGATGTTGGACGTCGCCGTGGCGTAGACGCTCGTGCCGGGGAAGTAGAGACGCAGGTCAGCCGACGCGTCGATGCTGAGCTTCGCGGTCCACGTCGAGTTCGGCGTGCAGGACTTGGTGTAGATGTTGGTCCACGTCGACGCACCGATCCTGACCTGGGCGAACACGTCGAGACCCAGCGTCAGCTGACGCTCGCCGTTGGCACCGAGCTTGCCCTTGATCTGGAGCTGGTTGCCCTTCTTCAGCTTGACCTTGGCGCCGCCGGCGTCGAGCTCCAGCGTGGTCGGCTTGGCGTGCACGGCCGGCGCAGCAGTCGCGGCGACCGGCGAGAGAAAAAGCCCGACGGCCGTGAGACCGGCGAGCAGAGTCCTGATGATCATGTGCACCAGTTCAGGGGTTCCAGGCGTCTCCCGCCTGCGGAGACGCCTGGAACCGCTGCATCGGGTGAACTAGAAGCCCATGGCTTGCGCGCGTCGCTTTACCTCACGCCCACGGTCTCCGCGCAATGCTTCGATCGGAGTGCCAGGGAGGCTCTCGTCCTCCGTGAAGAGCCAGCGCAGAATCTCGTCCGTGGAAAAGTTCTGGTCGCGCAGCACCGTGATGGTGCCGGGCAGACCCTTCACCACCGTTCCGGCGGCGAGAAACGCTTCGGGAACGACGAGGACGCCGTCCCGGCGCACGGCGAGCAGTTGCCCGTCGCGCAGCAGTTGGTGGACCCGGGTGACCGGAAGCCCCATTCGGTCGGCCACCTCGGGGAGAGGAAGAACCTCCAGGTCGGCAGCCAGTACATCCGCAGCGGCAGGAATCGCACTCACGGGGGTCACGATGCCATAACCGAACTGTGAACGCCCTTCCGCCAACCGGGTCATCCTGAGCTTTACCATCTCGCACTGTGGAGAGGTCGGTTTCGAACGTGATGGGTGGACTGCTCGAGCAGCGCTACCGGGTGGACTCCGTGCTCGCGCGCGGTGGCATGTCCACCGTCTATCGAGGTCGCGACACCCGCCTCGATCGCGATGTCGCCGTCAAGGTGATGGATCCGCACCTGACGGCGGACCCGGCGTTCGTCGCGCGCTTCGAGCGCGAGGCGCGCGCGGCTGCCCAGTTGCATCACCCTGCCGTGGTGTCGGTGCACGACCAGGGCGTCGACGGTGACCAGGTGTACCTGGTGATGGAGCTGATCGACGGCGGGAACCTCCGTGACCTGCTGAACCAGCGCGGAAAGCTCCCTCCTGCCGTCGCGTTGAGCGTCCTCGGCCCCGTGCTGTCCGCGTTGGGTGCCGCCCACCGCGCCGGGCTGGTGCACCGCGACGTGAAGCCGGAGAACGTGCTGATCGGACCGGGCGGTCAGGTCAAGGTGGCGGACTTCGGGCTGGCCCGCGCGATCGCCGAGAACGGCGTCACGAGCGACAGCGAGATCCTCGGCACTGTGGCCTACCTCTCCCCCGAACAGGTGGAGACGGGTGCCGCAGACGCGCGCAGTGACGTCTACGCGGCCGGAATCGTGCTCTACGAGATGCTGGCAGGGCAGGCGCCGTATCGGGGCGACACGGCCATCTCAGTGGCCTACCAGCACGTGAACTCGGACGTCCCCTCGATCCCCGAGATCCCGCTGGCGCTCGACACGCTCGTCCGCAAGGCGACGCGGCGCGACCCGTCGTTGCGTCCGATCAACGCCGACGCGTTCCTCGCCGAGCTCGAACGGGTCGGGTCGGAGCTGGGGCTCACGCCGCAGCCGGTGCCTGTTCCCGGCTCAGCGCCCGAGAACGACAAGACCATGGTCATGCGTCCGGTTCCGGTCGCGGTCGGCGCCACTCCCCCGTCGGTCGCCGAGGCGACCCGCCCCGTGCAGCCACTGCAGCCGGCGATGACGACCGTCCACACGGGTCCGCCGACGCCGCCGCCCGGCATCTCCGCCACGCGCACGATGCAGCGGCCGGAGCAGCCACGTCGTCGCCCGCCCCAGGCCAGGGCCAAGAAGCCGAAGGTCGACCCGGTCGAGGAAGAGCGCAAGCGCCGCAAGAAGCTCTTCATCATCTGGGGCTCCGTGGTCGGCGTGCTGGTGCTGATCGTCGGCCTCTTCTCCTGGTACCTCGGCGCCGGCCGCTGGACGGCCGTCCCCGCGGTGGTCGGGCAGTCGGAGGCGAACGCCTCGCAGCTGATGCGAGCCGCGGACCTGACGGCGCTCGTCGACAAGGTGCCGTCGGACGACGTGCCCAACGGTCAGGTCATCAGCACCGACCCCGCTGCGGACACCGAGCTGCGCAAGGGCCAACCGGTGAAGCTCATCGTCTCGCGCGGCAAGCCCGTGGTGCCGTTCATCAACGTCGGCGCCGAGGTCGAGACCGCGACCAAGGAGATCCAGACCGCGGGCCTCAAGGCGGTCAAGGACGCCACGAAGGACGCGTTCCACGACACCGTGCCGGTCGGCAAGGTCGTGGCGCTCGACCCGCGTCCCGGCACCGCGCTCAAGATCGACAGCCCGGTGACCCTGGTGCTGAGCAAGGGACCCGCGCCGCGCAGGCCGGTCCCGAACGTGCAGGGCAAGACGAAGGACGAGGCGTTCGCGGAACTGCAGCGCGCCGGCCTGGAACCGGTCGAGGCGACCGGCCGGGACGCCGCCAACGGCGACGACGCGCGCGTGGTGCGCACAGATCCGGCTGCGGGCACCGTGCTGGAGGGGACGGCGAACAAGCGCGTCACCGTGTTCTTCCAGGACAACTCCGAGATCGAGGTCCCGGACGTCACCCGGAAACGGGTCCGGGATGCCAGGGAAGAGCTCGAGGACCTCGGCTTCCGGGTGAAGGTCGAGTTCAACAAGAACGACAGGGCGACGGTCGTGAACCAGAACCCGCAACCGGGCACCAAGGCCCGGCGCGGCACGGAGATCACCATCATCGGTCTCTGATCAGGAGAAACAGAAGGGCCCCGCGTTCTCGACGCGGGGCCCTTCGTTCTTCAGCTCGTCTTCAGGAACGCAGCATCTCCGCGACGAGGAACGCGAGCTCGAGCGACTGCTGCGTGTTCAGGCGCGGGTCGCACGCCGTCTCGTAGCGGCCGGCGAGGTCGTCGTCGGAGATCTCCTGCGCGCCGCCCAGGCACTCGGTGACGTCCTCACCCGTGAGCTCGATGTGGATGCCGCCGGGGTGCGTGCCGAGCCGGCGGTGCACCTCGAAGAAGCCCTGGACCTCGTCGACGATCCGGTCGAAGTGCCGGGTCTTGTAGCCGGTGCTCGACTCGTGCGTGTTGCCGTGCATCGGGTCGCACTGCCAGATGACCTTGTGACCGGACGCCTCGACCTTCTCGATGATCGCCGGCAGCACGTCGCGCACCTTCTGGTTGCCCATGCGCGAGATGAGCGTCAGGCGGCCCGGCTCGTTGCGCGGGTCGAGGCGCTCGACGTACTCGACGGCCATCTCCGGCGACGTCGTCGGGCCGATCTTCAGCCCGATCGGGTTCGCGAGCATCTCCGCGAACGCGATGTGCGCGCCGTCGAGCTGACGGGTGCGCTCGCCGATCCACACGAAGTGCGACGACAGGTCGTACAGCTTCGGCTGGTCACCGGTGGTGTCCAGGCGCAGCAGCGCACGCTCGTAGTCGAGCAGCAGCGCCTCGTGCGACGCGAAGATCTCGGTGCCGTGCAACGACTGGTCGTTGACGCCGCACGCCGACATGAACTTCAGGCCGCGGTCGATCTCGCCGGCCAGGGCCTCGTAGCGCTCGCCTGCGGGCGAGGTGCGCACGAAGTCGCGGTTCCAGTCGTGCACGCGGTGCAGGTCGGCCAGCCCCGCGCCGGTGAGCGCGCGCAGGAGGTTCATGGCCGCACCGGCGTTGGCGTAGGCGCGGATCATGCGGCCGGGGTCGGGGATCCTGGCCTCCGGCGTCGCCACCAGGGAGTTGATGATGTCGCCGCGGTAGGACGGCAGGCCGAGCGCGTCGATGTTCGACGAACGCGGCTTGGCGTACTGGCCGGCGATGCGGCCGACCTTCACCACCGGCAGGCTCGCGCCGTAGGTCAGCACCACGGCCATTTGCAGCAGGGTCCGGATGTTCGCGCGGATGTGCGGCTCGGTGTTGTCCGCGAACGTCTCCGCGCAGTCACCGCCCTGCAGAAGAAACGCCTCACCGTTCGCGACCTGCGCCAGTTGCGTGTGCAGCCGGTCGATCTCGGCGGGCACGGTGATCGGCGGCACGCTCTCGAGCACGGTCCGCACGCGACGCACCTGTTCGGCGTCAGGCCATTCGGGCTGCTGGGCGGCCGGGCGCGACAGGGCGTCGTCCAGGCGCTTGCGCATCTCGGGAGGCAGCGGCGGAAGCTCGGGAAGCGTGTCGATGGGCACGTCCACGGTCCAGTTCACGCTGCTCATCCTAGTTGTCCCACACTGAGAGACCGGGTCGGGCCTGTCAGCAGTTCGACGGCTGTTGGCCTGGGCGTCATCCGATGGTGCGTCGCGGTGAAGTCTGTTACTTGTCAACTATCGGCCTCTGCCCTATTGAGACAACGCCCTGCATGATGTGGCCATGAACGCCACCCGATTGGATGACAGCACCGCGAACCGGCTGCTGGCCATCGCGATCGACAACATCCAGCGCGACCACCCGGTGCATTGGACGCACGTCATCGACGGCGACGACCGGCTGATACCGCAGCGGGTGCTGCACCCCGTGTTCGCCGGGTCGTTCGACTGGCACTCGTGCGTGCACCAGACGTGGCTCGCCGTGCGGTTGCTGCGGCTGCGTCCCTTTCTCGCAGGGGCTGACGCGGCCCGTGACGCGCTGGACAAGCTGATCACGCACGACAACTGCGCCGTCGAGGCTTCCTTCTTCGCCTCGCCGGCGGGACGGCACTGGGAGCGGCCGTACGGGTGGGCGTGGCTGCTGCTGCTCGACGCCGAACTGCGGACCTCCGGGCTGCCGTGGTCGGTGGCACCGATCGCGGACGTGCTGCGCGACCGGTGGCTGGAGTGGATCTCGGCGGCGCGGCTGCCGGTGCGCACCGGCACGCACGGCAACACCGCGTTCGCGACCGGGCTGGTGTTCGACGCGGCTCAGGTGAACGGGGACTCCGAGCTGGCTTCGGCGTGCGTCGACGCAGCCCTGCGGTGGCATCGGAACGAGGTGGCGTACGGCGGGTTCGAGCCGGACGCGGCCGACTTCCTGTCGCCGGCGCTGACGACGGCCGACCTGATGCGGCGCGCTCTGGACACCCCGGAGTTCGGGGCGTGGTTCGACGCGTACCTGCCCGAGCTCGACTCGGAACGGTGGCGTGTGCTGCGCGAGCCCTTCCCCGTCGACGACCCCAGCGACCCCTACGGCTCCCACCTGGCGGGGCTCGCTCTGTCGCGCGCGTGGAACTGGGCGGCGATCGCGGACTCGCTGCCGTCCGGGCACCGGTATGCCGAGCTGGCCCGGACCGCTGCCGCTGCGCATCGCGAAGCCGGGTGGACCTACGTCTTCGGCGGCCACGGCTACATGGCCGACCACTGGCTGGGCTCGTTCGCCGCCTACCTCGACGTCAAAGCCTTCTGACCAGCACAAACCCCGCTCATGCAAAAGACGTTTGCGGACGACCGCAAACGTCTTTTGCATAACTGATATATCGGCGGGGCTGCGCGACGCTGCGACTGCCCGCGATATATCGGATATCAGGCGCCGAAGAAAACCTCTGCCTCTTCGTAACGCTCCGCCGGAACGGTCTTGAGCTCGGCCGTCGCCTCGGACAGCTTCACGCGCACGATCTCGGTGCCGCGCAGCGCGACCATGGTGCCGAAGTCGCCGGCCGCGACGGCGTCGACGGCGTGCAGGCCGAAGCGGGTCGCGAGGACGCGGTCGTACGCGGTCGGCGTACCGCCGCGCTGGATGTGGCCGAGGATGGCCGCGCGGGACTCCTTGCCGGTGCGGTCCGCGATCTCCTCCGCGAGCCACTGGCCGACGCCGCCGAGACGGACGTGGCCGAAGGCGTCGCGCTCACCGGAGTGCAGCACCTCGGCGCCACCCTCGGGGATCGCGCCCTCGGCGACGACGATGATCGGCGCGAACTCGCGCTCGAAGCGGCGCTCGACCCACTCGACGACCTTGTCGACGCTGAACGGGCGCTCGGGCACGAGGATGACGTTCGCGCCACCGGCGAGACCGGAGTGCAGCGCGATCCAGCCGGCGTGGCGACCCATGACCTCGACGACGAGCGCGCGGTGGTGCGACTCGGCCGTGGTGCGGAGGCGGTCGATGGCCTCGGTCGCGATGTGCACGGCGGTGTCGAAGCCGAACGTGTAGTCCGTGGCGCCGAGGTCGTTGTCGATCGTCTTCGGCACGCCGACGACGCCGATGCCGTCGTCGGTGAGGCGCTTGGCGACGCCGAGGGTGTCCTCGCCGCCGATCGCGATCAGCGCGTCGATCTGGTTCTCCGCGATGACCTCGCGGATGCGGTCGACGCCGCCCTCGACCTTGTAGGGGTTCGTGCGCGACGAGCCCAGGATGGTGCCACCGCGGGTGAGGATGTCCTCGACGTCCGTGAGGCCGATCGGCTTGGTGAGGTTCTCGATCGGACCCTGCCAGCCGTTGCGGAACCCGACGATCTCCCAGCCGTGTGCCTTGATGCCCTTGCGGACCACGGCCCGGATCACGGCGTTCAGACCGGGGCAGTCACCACCGCCAGTGAGCACACCGATGCGCATCTGCTTGCCCAATCTCTCGTGTTCTGTGTCACTCAGACTTTCACGAGCTGTATCGGTGCAGCAACGCGGGTCTCACTTACCGGACGGGAAAACCGATTTTCCGCCGTTGTTCCTCGATCACCTTCCACCGCGCGAGGTTGTGGCGCGCGTCGGCGAGGGCGTCGTGCGCGTCGACCGGTGGCGCCGGCAGCTTGGGCCTGCCGACGTCGTCCCAGCGCTGGCGCAGGTCGCGGGTGAACCGGGGCAGGGCGCGCGGCAACGCCGGCATCGCGCCCCACAGCTGGGCCAGCGCGACGTGGTCGTAGGCGGCGAACCACGCCCACAGCTCCACCTCGTCACGGGCGGCGTTGCGGGCGCCGAGGAAGTCGAGCAGGTCCTCACGGATGCGCTCGCGGCTGCGCCACGCCTTGTCGGCGGGCGACGGCAGCTGGTTGAGGACGTTCTGCCGCACCCACGGCCCGGCCCGCTCGGGGTCGAACTCGGTGGACACGGCGTAGAACTCGCGGCCTTCCTCGTCGACCACTCCGATCGACACCAGGTCGATCGTCACCCCGTCCTCGATGAACTCACAGTCGTAGAAGAACCGCACCGCGACACCCTAGGGGGTGAGGTCAGCTCGCCTTCTTCTCGGGCACCCGGTCCGAGGACTTGCCCTGCTCCGGGACGTCCGCCGGCTGTTCCTTCGCCTTCGCCGCGTAGACGTCGACGTATTCCTGACCGGAGAGTTCCATCAGCGCGTACATGATCTCGTCGGTGATCGACCGCAGCACGAACCGGTCGCCCGACAGCCCCTCGTACCGGGAGAAGTCGAGCGGCTTGCCGATCTTGATGCGGATCGGGTACGGCTTCCACATCTTCGAACCGATGGGGTTGGCCTTGTCCGTGCCGAACATCGCCACCGGGATCACCGGCGCACCGGACTCCAGCGCGATCCACGCGACGCCGACCTTGCCCTTGTAGAGCCGGGCGTCCGGCGAACGGGTGCCCTCGGGGTAGATGCCGAGCAGCTTGCCCTCGCGCACGATCCGCACACCGGTGTCGAGCGCACCCTGGGCGGCCGAGGCGCTGGACCGGTCGATCGGCACCTGGCCGACGCCGGAGAAGAACCACTTCTGCAGCTTGCCCTTGATCCCCGTGCCCGTGAAGTACTCGATCTTGGCGGGGAAGGTCACCCGCCGCGACAACATCAACGGCAGGAAGAACGAGTCGGAGACGGCGAGGTGGTTGCTCGCCAGGATCGCGCCGCCCTCCTTCGGGATGTTCTCGGCACCCTCGATGATCTTCGGCTGGAAGAACAGCCGCAGAATCGGTCCCAGGAGGACGTGCTTCATCAACCAGTACAGCACTTTGGGAAGCGCCTCCCTTAGAGCCCCGCGAACCTTGATCCCGGCAATCAGCCTACGGAGCCGACCGCACCTCACACAACGAGTCCCAAAGTAGAGCGTCACGACCGAGACTGAGCCGACTGCCGTAACCCGCAACACATCCCGCCCGTGCAACGATGAGGGGTCAAGAGGGTTGCGGCACACGGAGAGGCTCTGGATGAACGCCCGGCGCGACTCGACCGACGGCCCCGAGAACGTCGACGAGCTCTTTGCCGAGATCGTCGCGGGTCTCGAACGGGACGGGGTCGGCAAGGACTGGCTCGACCTCGACGAGGCGAGCCCCGAGAGTGTGCCCAAGAGCGCCCCCAGCGACCTCGACCTCAGGGCACGCGACGAATCGGCCGACGACACCGCCCCCGACTTCCTGGACGAGCCCGAACGCCGCGACCGGGACGACGAGGACCACTACGTTCCGCCGGAGCCGCCGCCCTTCCCGGTGCTGCGCGCGTCGACCATCGCGGCACTCGGCCTGTTCGTGCTGGGCATCGTGCTCCTGGTCGCCCCTGGCCTCTTCGGCCTGGAGTCGCGCATCGGCACACCGCTCTCGCTCGTCGCTCTCTGCGCGGGCGTCGGCTGGCTGATCCTGCGCATGCGCAACACCCCTCCGCCCGACTCCGGATGGGACGACGGCGCCCAGGTGTGACAAGTCACGTCCCGCTTGGTAACGACGTGATAACGGCCACTCAAACCTTCAGATAACGATTCGGTCATGCTTACCGTGTCGGGCATGGACCAGATGCAGCACCTGATGATGGCCCGCGCCCTGGCGACCCTGAGCAAGAAGGACGCGGAGCGCGCCAAGCGCCGCCCGCGCATCCTGCGTCTGCTCGGCCGCTAGCCGTTCGACCGGCCACCCGAGCCGGGTGTTCGCGGCGGGCGAACAGACCCCGACACGCCCGCCGCGACACTCCTCAATCCGATATATCAGTCATCCCGACCAGCACCCTTGCAACAACTCTTTGGACTTCGTCCGCAAAAGACCCATTGCAAAGGCCGTGCAGCCGGACCGGTGGGCGGGTCAGGATGACTGATGACGCGGGTGGGTTTCGATCTTCTGCACCGGGGTTTCCAGGCGCTCGGCGTGACCGAGGGCGCGACGCTGGTGGTGCACTCGTCCCTGTCGGCGTTCGGCGAGGTGGACGGTGGCGCTGACACGGTCCTGCGCGCGCTGAGGAGTTGCGTCGGCGAGGCCGGGACGATCGTGGTTCCAACCTTCACCGGTGACGTGATCGCCGATCCGCATCCGGACTGCCGCACCCCCGGCGTTCCCGAGGTCGAGGCGGCGAGGGCGCGTGTGCCGCTGTTCCACGACGCGTCCCCGACGACCATGGGCGCGGTTCCCACCGCCGTGCTGGCCGAGCCGGGCCGGCTGCGCAGCCGGCATCCGCAGGCTTCCGTCACCGCACTTGGCCCGGCCGCGGAGCACATCACCTAGCACCAGCCATTCGCCTACGCCTTGGGCGTGGCCTCGCCGTTCAGCAGGCTCTACGACCTGAAGGCGCAGATCGTCCTGCTCGGCGTCGGGCACAACCGCAACTCGTTCCTGCACCACGCCGAGTCGCTGGTGCCGGGTCATCGCACGAAGCTGCGGCGGTTCCCCTACGTCGTCGAAGGGCAACGGGTCTGGCTCGAAGCGCAGGACGTCGGCAACGACAACGACACGCATTTCCCGCGCGTGGGCGCTGACTGGGGGCAGAGTCGTCAGCAGGTCATCGGCCGAGCCCGCTGCGAGCTCGTGGACGCCGTCCCGTTCATCGACTTCGCCAAGAAGCGGCTCGCCCAACTCCTGCGCGGCTGAAGGCGTCGCGGCTCGCCCCCAGACCGAGTGCGCGGCATGTGCACTGGGCCTTTGCAATGAGACGTTTGCGGACGAAGTCCAAAGACTCATTGCTAAGGCACAGGTCAGCGGCATCGAAGGAACTGATATATCGGCACGAAGCCGATATATCAGAGGGTCAGGAGCGGCGTGAGTGGTTGCGGGTCATGGACGCGGCCATCTCGCGGGCCAGGGTCGCGGCGCCCACGATGCCGGCGTCGTCACCCAGCTGCGCGGTGCGGATCCGGGCCAGCGGACGGTGACCGGCGCCGGTCACGACGGAGGCGTAGCGCTCGCGGGCGTCGTCGAGGAACAGCGGCGCCGACTCCGAGACACCTCCCCCGATGACGATCACCTCGGGGTCGTAGACGTCCGCGACCAGAGCCAGGCCCTCGCCGAGCCAGCGGGCCAGGTCGGCCATCGCGCGCTTGGCGAGAGGGTCGCCGTCACGGGCCGCTCCGGCGACGCGGCGGCCGGTCACCGCGCGGGAGTCGCCGGCCGCCTCGCGGGCGAGGACGGTCGAGACGCCGGGATGCTTGGCCAGCAGCTCCACCGCGGTGGCCGAAAGAGCCGTGCCGCTGCAGTAGCGCTCCCAGCACCCGTTCTTGCCGCACGGGCAGGGTCGGCCGTCCGGGACCACGCGCAGGTGCCCCAGTTCGGGGGCCACGCCGTGGGCACCGCGGAAGACCTCACCGTTCAGCAGAAGCGCGGCGCCGATACCCGTGCCGATGGCCACCAGCACGGCGGTCTTGGCGCCACGAGCGGCGCCGAAGCGGTGTTCGGCCAGGGCGGCGGCGTTCGCGTCGTGCTCCAGGACGACGGGCATGCCCAGGCGGTCGCTCATGCGGTCGGCCACGTCGGCCTGCCGCCACGCCAGATGCGGCGCGAAACGGACCGTGCGTCGGTCTGAGGCGATGAAGCCCGCCACGGCCAGACCGACGGCGTTCACCGCGTGCCGGTCCGCAACCTCCTCCACGGCGGCGACGATCGCGTCTTCGAGCGCGCGCTCGCCGGCCGGCGTTGGGGCGCGTGAGGTGTCCAGCACCGAGCCACGCGCGTCCACGACGCCCGCGCGCACGCTGGTGCCACCGATGTCCACTCCTACGGTGAGCACTAGTCCGACTTCCTGACGACCTTGATGTGCTGCACCCGCTGCCCGGAAGGCCCGTCCTCCGAGGGCGGTGGCGGCGTGGGCGGCACATCCGGCTCGCGCAGGGCCGCACGCAACACCGCCACCAGACCCGCGGCGTGCTCGGCGGCCTTGGCGGCCAGTTCGGAACGGTCGCCGCGCAGCAGCGCCACGCCGTTGCACAGCGGGCACCAGCCGCACGTCTCGGGCGTGTGCGAGCCGTCGCCCGCCTCCGCCACCCGCTGCAGCCACGGCTGCATGCGCTCGGCTGCCGCGTCGATGAGCAGACGAAGCTCCTCAGCGAGCTTTCCTGTGTTGTCCTGTGTCATGAAAGCTCCTGATCAGCGCCACAACGACGGGTCGGGACGGAACCCGACGGTGACGCCACCCGAGTCCATCTCCGCACCGGTCACGATGCAGCGCTTCAACAACGACGGCAGAGCCACGAGCCGACGCCGACCGTCGATGGTCAACGCGAGGTCGTCGCCCACGCGCGCGAGATCGAGCTCGGTGTCGTCGGCGAGCGGCAACGCGATACGCAGCGAGTATCGGGCGTCGAGACCACGTCCGCTGCCCGACACCTCCAGCAGCGACTCCGACACGGCGGCGGCACAGGGCAACGGGTCCTCGGCGCCGTAGAGCTGCGAGGCCACCTCGAGCAACGCCGGCACGCCAACGGGCTCCGACGCGCGGTGGTCGACCGTGCGGATCTCGCCGATACCGGTCAGCTCGGCCAGCACTGCGTCCTGTTCGTGCCGGCGCGTCCGCAGCCACGTGGCCGCGGCACCGCGCGCGGAACCAGGACACGGCACCAACCGGTTCGCGATCACGCTGTCGACCCGGATTCCCTGCAACGCCAACGCGGTCAACGTCCGTCGCGTCTCGGCGGCGACGACCCGTTCCGGCGTCAGCACCAGCCGCACCGAGCAGGAGGAAGGATCCGAGAGCATCGTCCGCAACGAGTCCAGCCGCTCGGCGAGCCTGCTCAACGCGTCCGCCGTCGCGTCCCACTTCTCGACGGTCCCGGTGCCCGCGACACCGGCCAGCAACCCGCGCACCACCCGCCGGTGCGTCGGGAAAAGTCGTTCCAGATAGCCCGCGAACGCCTCGGGCAACGACAGCAGCCGCAACGTCTCCGCGGTCGGCCCGCAGTCGACGACCACGACCTCCCACGGACCGCTGGAAGCCAGCCGCCGCACCTCCGCCAGCGCGAGCAGCTCCTCGACGCCCGGCAGCACGGTCAGCTCCTCGGCGTCGAGCTCGTCGACGCCGGCACCGGCCAGCACGGTCCGCAGATGCCCGCGCAGCTCGCCCCACGCCTCGTCGACGAGGCCGCGCGGGTCGATCTGGCACGCGAAAAGCCCGTCCGCTGTGTCTACTTCGGACGGTGCGGCGCCCAGCCGGACGTCGAGGGCGTCGCCCAGCGAGTGAGCGGGATCGGTCGACACCACGAGCGCCTTGCGACCGTGTGCCGCGAGGGAGGCCGCCGTCGCGGCGGCCAGCGTCGTCTTGCCGACCCCGCCCTTGCCGGTGAAGAGCAGGACCCGGCTCAAGCCGCCTTCTCCGCGCGCTTCTTGAGCTCCTTGAGCGCGGTGTCGAGGATCAGCTTCTCGGCCTTGCGGCGGAACAGCCCGATCATCGGGATCACCAGCTGCACCGACAGCGTGTAGGTGACCTTGGTGCCGGTACCGGACGGCTCCAGCACGTAGCTGCCGTGCTGCGACTTCTGCATGGTGCCCTTGATGAGGTCCCACTGCACCGAAAGACCGTCGGCGGCCCAGTCGTACTTCAGGACGTACTCGTCCTTGACCGGACCCTGGTCGATCTGGAACCGGACCTGCTCGGCGCGGCCGTCGTCGCGGGTGTCGAGGACCTCGACGTCTTTCATCCCGTTCGCCCAGTCCGGGTACGACGGGAAATCCGCGATGATCGCCATGATCTTCTCAGGCGGCGCGTCGATGACGATGGACTGAGTGGACTCGTCGGCCATGTGTGAGGAGGTTACTCGCGTCTTTACCAGTTGATGACGTGAGGCTTGCCGCTGCGCTGGAAGTGCCCGACGTTGATGCACTCGGTGTAGCCGATCCGCATGCGCCTGGCCAACGGCTGGTGCACATGTCCGAACACCGACCAGCGCGGACGTTCGCGCACGATCTTCTCCAGCGCGGACCGAGATCCCCATTCGGGACGGCGCGCGACGACGTCGTACGTCAGGTCCGGGACAGCCGGCGGGATGTGCGTGCACAGCACGTCGACCGGTCCCATCTGAACGAGCGCGGCCGCCATGTTCTCCTCCGTTCGGAGGTACGGGAACCACGGCGCGTTGGGGTTGCGCACGAGTCCGGGCAGCATCAGCCCGCCGCCCGCGAACCCGAACCTGAGCCCGCCGATCTCCACCGCCTCGCCGTCAACGACGTGCACACCGTCGCGGGCGAACTGTGGCCACAGCTGCGGACTGTCCACATTGCCCGGTGTCGCGTACGTCGGCGCGGACATCGCGGCGAACAGCGCGTGGTACTGCTCCAGCACCGCTTCTTCCACGACGGAACGGGCGTCCGCGAGACCGTCCCAGAGGGACCGGATGTAGCCGGCCGTGTCCGCGCGCTTGGTGCCGCGTCTCAACTCGGCGAAGATCCCCACCTTCTCGGGCCCGAAAACGCGCCCGAGGATCCCCTTGGAATGGTCGTGGTAGTCGACGAAGTCGATGAGGTCGCCGAGCACGACGAGCGCGTCCGCCCCGTCACCGGCGCGCGCGAGCGCCTCCGCGTTGCCGTGCACATCCGAAACCACGTGAACCCGCACGTGGTCCAACCTAGTTCACGGGAACGGGGTGGTGGCCGAGACGGGCGTCAAGCAAGATCACCCGTGCGGCGGGCAGCCAGCGGGACGACCGTCCTCCAGAGTCAGCTTCAGGCCCAGAGCAACGGACTTCGCGGCGAGCTGGCGGCGTTGCACCTCACGAAGCGCGTTGCGCGGTGTGAGCGAGCCGGCCGGCGGATCAGCGCGGAGGAAGTAGTGCACCAGGGTGCCGTCGAGCATCGGCTCGAGCCAGACCTCCATCGTGCCGACGAGCGCGCCGCCGACGGTCCAGCGCAGTCCCTCTTCGCCGCGGTCGGCGTAGACGTCCAGTTCGAGATCCGGCCAGAACGCGCGCCACGAAGAGGGCGCGGCGAAGGCGGCGGCGACCACGCCGGGCGGCACCGCCAGGAAAGTTTCGTCGACGACGTCCACACTGGCCATGGAGTGAAAAGGTAACGGAAGGGCGTACCAACCTTTGTATCGCCGGAATCACACGCTAAGTTTCCCCACCAGTAACAAATCACCGTACGGAGGTTGACGTGCGCGAGTTCAGCGTCCCCGCCACGGCCGCAGTGGCTCCGGAGGAGAACCTCACCGACATGGTGTGGGCCAACGCGGAGCGCTTCGGCAACGCCGTCAGCTTCCGCAGGCAGGTCGACGGCACCTGGGTGGACATCACTGCGCGTGACTTCGCCGCGCAGGTCATGGCGGTCGCCAAGGGCATGATCGCCGCAGGCATCGAGCACGGCGACCGCATCGGCCTGGTCTCCAAGACCCGCTACGAGTGGCAGCTGCTCGACTTCGCCATCTGGGCGGCGGGCGGCGTCACCGTGCCGATCTACGAGACGTCGTCGGCGGACCAGATCGAGTGGATCCTGTCCGACTCCGGTGCGAAGGCGGTGTTCGTCGAGGCGTCGTCGCACCGCGCGCTCGTCGACGAGGTCGTCGGCAAGCTGCCGGAGCTGCGCCACGTGTGGCAGATCGAAGGCTCGGCCGCCGCGGTCGACGAGCTGACGGCGCTGGGCGCCGAGATCACCGACGAGCAGGTGCACGAGCGCCGCGGACTGGTGAAGGCGGACGAGACGGCGACGCTCGTCTACACGTCCGGCACCACCGGCCGCCCCAAGGGCTGCACGCTGACGCACCGCAACCTGCTGTCCGAGGTGCGGTCGGCGCTCTCGCGGTTCCCGGAGATCCTCACCGCGGGCAACTCGCTGCTGGAGTTCCTGCCGCTCGCGCACATCCTGGCGCGCGCTCTGGCGCTGGCGTGCGTGTACTCGCGTGCGACGCTGGGCCACACCGCCGACGTGAAGAACCTCGTCGCGGACCTGGGCCAGTTCCGCCCGACGTTCGTCGTCGCGGTGCCGCGCGTGTTCGAGAAGGTCTACAACGGCGCCAAGCAGAAGGCGCACGCCGGCGGCAAGGGCAAGATCTTCGACGCGGCCGAGGCGACCGCCGTCGAGTACTCGACCGCGCTGGACAACGGCGGCCCCGGCCTGGTGCTGCGGCTCAAGCACGCGGTGTTCGACAAGCTGGTGTTCTCGAAGCTGCGCGCTGCCCTCGGCGGTCGCGCGATCGCGGCTGTCTCCGGTGGCGCGCCGCTGGGCGACCGGCTGTCGCACTTCTTCCGCGGCTGCGGCATCCCGGTCTACGAGGGCTACGGCCTCACCGAGACGTCGGCTGCGGCGTGCGTCACGTTCCGCGGCCAGGAGAAGGTCGGCACGGTCGGCCTGCCGGTGCCCGGCACGTCGATCCGGATCGCCGAGGACGGCGAGATCCTCATCAAGGGCGACATCGTCTTCACCGGCTACTGGAACAACGAGGCCGCCACCAAGGAGGCCCTCGAGGACGGCTGGTTCCACACCGGTGACATCGGTGAGCTCGACAACGACGGCTTCCTGAAGATCACGGGCCGCAAGAAGGAGATCATCGTCACCGCCGGTGGCAAGAACGTCTCCCCCGCGCAGCTCGAGGACCGCATCCGGGCACACCCCCTGATCTCGCAGTGCATGGTCGTCGGCGACAAGCAGCCGTTCATCGGCGCGCTGATCACGATCGACCCGGAGTTCTTCCCGACGTGGAAGGAGTCGCACGGCAAGGCGGCGTCGGCAGAGGTCGCCGACCTGATCGAGGACGCCGAGCTGCTGGCCGAGATCCAGGCCGTCGTGGACGAGGCGAACAAGTCGGTGTCGAAGGCGGAGGCGATCCGCAAGTTCCGCGTGCTGCCGGTGGACTTCACCGAGGCCGGCGGCGAGATGACGCCGTCGCTGAAGCTGAAGCGCTCGGTCGTGGCGACGACGTACGCGTCGGACATCGACGCCATCTACGCGAAGTAAGAGGGTGTAATGCGCGAAAGGCCCAGGAGCTGAGAGAGAGCTCCTGGGCCTTTCGACCCCCAGCGATCGTGATCCGCGGATCTCCGCGGAACCCGAGAAGTTTGTTGCCCCGGCCCCCCGACCGGGACGAGTAGAAGATTGCCTTACGTCGCTGACGTATCGCTGACGCGCCGATGTCACTCGGCGACAGTGCGCAATTAGGCTGTCCGGTAGACGGGGATCATCGGGTGCGCGCGAAGGGAAGGCAATGGCTTCGGGTCCGCAGTTCCGGCTGCTCGGCCCGTTGGAAGTGCGCCTGGACGGCTCCCCCGTGGTGCTGCGGGCGGGCAAGCACAGGGCGTTGCTGGCGGCGTTGCTGCTGCGGCCGAACCGCGTCGTGCCCGTGACGGAACTCGTCGAGCACGTGTGGGGTGACGCACCGCCTGCCCGCACTCGTGGGACGTTGCAGACGTACGTGATGCGGTTGCGGGCCGCGCTGGGCGACCCGTCGCTGATCCAGACCGCCCCCGACGGCTATCGGATGCGCGTCGACCCGCTGGCAGTGGACGCGCACCAGTTCGCGGACGCGGCAGCTCGCGGCCGGGCGGCGGCTTCCGCAGACGACCTGGTCACGGCGCGGAAAGCGTTTGCCGAGGCGTTGGACCTGTGGCGCGGACCGGTGCTGTCGGACGTGCCTTCCGAAACGTTGTACTCCGAACACGCTCCGCGGCTGACCGAGCTGCTGATGACCGTGCACGAGCAGCGGATCGACGTGGAGCTGGCGCTGGGCAACCACGCGGACCTGCTGCCGGAGCTGTTCGCGCTGACGCGGGACCACCCGTTGCGCGAGCGGTTCTGGGGACAGCTGATGCTCGCGCTGTACCGCAGCAGCAGGCAGGCGGAGGCGCTGGAGGCGTTCCGGCAGCTCGACCGGACGCTGGACGAGCAGCTGGGCATCGACCCTTCTGCTGAGCTGCAGTCGTTGCACCAGGCGATCCTGGTGGGAGCGCCGTCGCTGGCCGCGCCGGTCGCCGAGCGTGAGCCGGAACGCGCGCCGGCGTCGCCGATGCAGCTGCCGGACGACATCGCCGACTTCACCGGACGGGCGTGGCACGTCGAGCGGATCTCCGGGCTGATCGCCGGCGGATCAGTGCCGATCGTGACGCTGGCGGGACAGCCCGGCGTGGGTAAGACGACGTTGGCCGTGCACGTGGCGCACCTGCTGCGAGACCGTTTTCCGGACGGACAGCTGTACGTCGACCTGCGCGGATACTCGCTGGGGCCGCCGGCGGACGGACTGGACGTGCTGTCGCGGTTCCTGCGCGCGCTCGGGGTGCCGCCGGACGAGATCCCGCCGGACGCCGACGAGCAGAGCACGATGCTGCGCTCGTTGCTGTCGGGCCGGCGGATGTTGCTGGTGCTGGACAACGCTTCCGCGCCCGACCAGGTCCGGCCATTGCTGCCGGGGACGGCGTCGTGCCGGGTGATCGTGACCTCGCGCGACGACCTGCGCGGCCTGATCGCGATGAACGGCGCGCGGACCGTGCCGGTCGACGTGTTCACTCCGGCCGAGTCCGCGGCGTTGCTGTCACAGCTGCTGGGGCCCGGTGACCACGCGGAGCTGGCGGCCCGCTGCGGACATCTGCCGCTGGCGTTGCGGGTGGCGGCGGCCTACCTCGCGGGGCGCGACGACGTGACGATTTCCGGCTCGCCGATCGAGCTGGCCTACGCCGCGCTTCCGCCTGCGCCGCAGCGCTTGTTCCGGCTGTTGTCGCTCGTGCCAGGGCCCGACTTCACCGCGGAGGCCTCGTCCGCTCTGGCCGATGTGGACGCCGAGGGGCTGCTGACGGTGCTGGAGATCGCCCAGCTGGTGGTCTCGGCTGCGCCCGGTCGTTACCGGTTCCACGACGAGCTGGTGCGGTACGCGGCGGCGTTGCGGGAGGAGTGGGACACCGCGGCCGAGCAGCACATGGCCTGGACAGCGCTGCTGAACCACTACGTGCGCGGCGTGGAGCGATGCGCCGAGCTGCTCTACCCCGGCATCGTGCGGCTGCCGTCGTCCGCGTCCGGCCCGGCGCCCCGGATCACGGGCTCGGCCGAGGCGCTGGCGTGGCTCGACGCGGAACGCCCGAACCTGACCGCCGCGATCCGGCACGCCGCGGAGCACGGTCCGGCCCCGATGGCGTGGCAGCTGGCCGACGCCCTGCGGGGTTACCTGTGGATCGGCCAGCACGTCGGCGAGTGGCTCGCGACGGCCCACCACGGCCTGCAGGCGGCCCAGGCCTCCGCGCACCGCCCGGCCGAGGCCGCGATGCACGCCAACCTCGGCACCCTCTACCTGCGGCTGGGCGAGTACGCGTTGTCGGTCGAGCACCACAACCGGGCCATCGAGCTGTACCGCGCCCTGGGCGACAAGGACGCCGAGGCGAGCGTGCTGAACAACCTCAGCCTCGTGCACCGCCGCTCCGGTCAGCTGACCGAGGCTCGGGAGGCCCTGGTGCGCTGCTTGGAGATGCTGCGCTCAGCCGACAGCATCAGCACCGGGCTCTACAACCTCGGCCAGCTCGCCGTGGAGCTCGGCGAGATCGACGCCGCCGTCGACCACTTCTCCCAGGCGCTGGAGCTCGCTCCGAACGCCGACAGCCACACCTACCTCGGCCTGGCGTTGCGGCTGCAGGGACGTCTCGACGAGGCCCGCGCCCACCTCGAACGCGCGCTGGAGATCGGCAACGTTCCCGCCGGTGAGGCCGAGGCCCTGGACAACCTGGCCGCACTGGAACTCGCTTCCGGCAACGTCGAGGTCGCGCTGTCGCTGGCCTCGCGTGCGCTGTCCCTGGTGGCGGACGGCGGCGATCAGCAGGTGGCGACGTCCGTGCGGCTCACGCTCGGCGAGATCCGGCGCGCGTTGTTCGACTTCGACGTCGCGGCCGAGCTCTTCGACCAGGCGCTGGCGACGGCCCGGCGGATCGGCTACGCCTCCGGCGAGGTGCGCGCGTTGATCAACCTGGCGGTGGTGTGGCGTGATCTCGGCCGCCACGCCGATGCCCAGTCCATGGCGGACGAGGCCGCCCGCCGCAGCGCCGAACTGGGTCTGCGCGCCCTGGAGACCCGCGCCCGCGAACTCATCTGATATCCGATGTATCAGGGGTCGAACACGGCCTTGGCCGCCCCGGTGTACTTGACGTTCACCTTCGTCCGGCCGACGACGCTGTGGTAGTTGAGCTGGATCAGCTTGGCGTCGACGACGTGCAGACATCCGTGCGACGCGACGTTGGCCGGCGCGTTGTGGAACGCCTCGCCCGCGTTGTAGAAGACCGCGAGGCTCATCGACGCCGCCAGGGTCGAGCGGCTCTGGCCCGGCGTGGGTTTGGTGTAGCGCCGGTGTGCACCGCGCTTGGGCCCTTCCAACGCTCCCGCGCCCTGAGTGGCTGCGATGTCGGCGGCTGCGGCGGGGTCGTTGTAGCCGACTCCCTCGATGCGGCCCACCGTGAAGTGCCCTGGGTCGCTGCGCAGGCCGCGCGGCCCGCCGGTCACCTCGAAGCTGAACGACGAGAGCGCCGCCGGGTTGGCGAAGTACGTTGCGGTGGCGGTGCCCTTCGGCATGTCGACGCCGCTCGAGTCGGGGACGACGCTGTCGAACTCGACCGTGATCAGCGAGATCCACGGCTGCTTCTTCGCGTTCCGGAACGGGCTCTCGACCAGAGTGCCGCCGTCCATGGCGCCGAAGTTCATCGCGGACTTCTCCCGATAGCGCTGCACGGCGAACTCATCGGCGAGCAACCGCTGCACCGCACGGTTCCCCGCCGCGCTCTGAAGGGCGGTGAGCGGATGGACACCGTCCTCAACCAGGGCACGGCGCGAGGGGTGTTCGGGGTGTGGGTGCGCGCCGTGAACCCTCATGGGTCGATGGTCCCGGACCATCCTCAACGGACTCGTGTGCCGGACGTGCGGGCATCGGGGCAGAGTCGGCTGCCCGTTCGGGCAGCCAACGGTTGATATATCGGATATCGCATGCTGGATATCGGCGCCGGCCTCTCGTGTCCGCCCTCCGTCGATATATCGGATATGGCATGCCGGACATGGGCACCGACGCCGGTGCCAGCCGATATATCGGATATGGCACGCCGGAACGTGGACGCCGAGGTCGGTACCAGCCGATATATCGGATATCACATGCCGGATGCGGACGTCGACGCCGGCCGATATATCGGGTATTGGATACCGCGTATTGGATATCGGTCTAGCCGATGAGGCCTTCGAGGCGGTGCGCGAGTTGGTCCCACCGCCAGTGGTCGCTCACCCATTCCCGCCCGGCGCGCCCCATCTTGGCCGCCATCTCGGGATCGGCGAGCAGGGCGGCAACCCTCTCGGCGACGTTCTCGACGTCGAGGCCGTCGACGACGTTGCCGGTGATGCCGTCGCGCACGGTCTCCGGCGCCCCGCCGGACCGTCCGGCGATCACCGGCAGACCAGTTGCCGAGGCCTCGAGGTAGACGATTCCTAGCCCCTCGACATCGAGACCACGACCACGCGTGCGGCACGGCATCGCGAAGACGTCGCCCGCGTTGTAGTGCGCGGGCAGCTCCTCCCACGGCACCGAACCGGTCAGCACGACGTCGCCGGGCTTGGCGTCCGCGGCCAGCTTTTCGAGCGTCCCGCGGTACGGCCCGCCGCCGACGATCAACAGCGCCGCGTCCGGCACTGTCCGCTGGATCAACGGCAGCGCGCGGATCAGGACGTCCTGTCCCTTGCGCGGCACCAGGCGCGACACGCACACGATCACCGGGCGGTCGCCCAACCCGTACCGGCGGCGCATCTCCGCACGCGCCGCGGGATCCGGCCGGTACAGGTCGGTGTCCACACCGGACGGAAGGTGTTCCAGCGCCGCCATCGGGCCGAACGCGGCGGCGAACCGCGAGCGGGTGTAGCGGCTGACATAGGTCACGACGTCCACACCGGACCCGATGGCCCGCAACGCCTGGCGCGCCACCGGCAACATCGACCAGCCGACCTCGTGTCCGTGCGTGCACGCGACCGCCCGGCTCAGGCCCAGTGACGGCGCCAGCAACGCCAGCGGGGCGGCCGCGCCGAACCACGCGGCGTCGCAGGACTCGGCGCGGGCGATGTCGCGGGCGCGCCGGAGCACGTCGGGCGTCGGCAACATCAGCGACGTGGGATGCCGCACCACCGGGAATGGCTGCTCGGCGTCGAACTCCGCCGCGCCCTTCCACTTCGGCGCGTACACGACGAGCGAGTCCGCGGGCAGCCGTGTCGCCAAAGCGTGCAGGTAGGACTGGATGCCACCGGGGCGAGGCGGGAAGTCGTTGGTCACCAGCAAGGTTCGGCGCACGGAACCAACGCTATCCGATGCTCGATCGCAGGAACTCGCGCCAGCCCGCCACGTCCACCGCGCCCGCGTCTACAGCGGACTGCGCCGCGTGCTGCAGGAAGAAGTCGACGACTCCCCGCTCCCCCAGCCGCGACTCCAGGTAGACCATGATCGAGTACGCCTGCTGGTAAGCCAGATCACGCCCAGGCCCGCCGAAGTCGACGGGCAGCGCCGAGACGTCCGGCGTGAGCAACGGCGCGGCCTGCCGAAGCGACAACCCCAGCCCGTGGAAGGCCACCCAGTCCGCGAACCCCTCCACCAACCACAACGGCGCCGAGTCCGAGGTAAGGTCGCGCGTCGCCACGTGCGTGATTTCGTGCCGCAGCAGCACACGCAACTCCAACGGAGTCAACGACGCCGCCCGCACCCGGTTGAGCACGACACGTTGTGAAGCACCATCGCGAATCGCGATGCCGGCCATGTCCGCGAACGCCGGCCCGACGAGCGAAACCAGCTCCGAATCCGTCGCCGGGATGACGACGTCGACCCGCCGAGACCAGCCAATATCCAATATATTGGCCACGCCGGACACCGAGTCGTCCACCAGCCCGGCCACCCGCCCGGCCAGCGCGCCATCGCAAGAACTGCTGGTCACGGTGCCGGACGACGCTGTCAGCACCGCTTCTTTGCAATGAGTTGTTTCGGTCGGCGGCAACTCAACAGGCCGTGTTGCAATGCTGAGGCCCAGCAGGAACGTCATGGCGACCGTGATCGCCAGCAACGTCCGGAGGTGCTTCACCGGCGCAACGCTAGCCCTCGATGCGTCGAATGACCGCGATGGGCCCGATGGCGTCGATCGGCGCGATCTTCACCGGCTGCCCCTCGGTGGAGGCGTGCACGGCCCGCGCGTTGTCGACCGCCATGGCGACGTGCGACCGGCTCGAGTAGTAGACGATCAGATCGCCCGCACGGACGTCGGCACGCGTCACCGCGCGCCCGGCCCCGGCCTGTCCACCGGACGTGCGCGGAATCGTGTAGCCGGCCGCCGCGTAAGCCTTCATCGTCAGACCGGCGCAGTCCCACTCGTTGGGTCCGGTCGAGCCGTACTTGTAGTCGTCCCCGCGTTGCTGCAGTGCGAACGCCAGCGCAAGCCCCACCGTCCCCGCAGGAACGCTGACCGGCGACCGGTCCCCCGGATCCCGCAGCTTGGTCACGACCGGCGCGGGCAGCCGCGTGAGCGCCGCACGCACCTCGACGATCTGGGCTTGCAACGCGCGGCTCCGCCCGTCCAGGTCGCCCTTCAACCGTTCGGCTGCAGCGGTCGCCTCAGCAGCACGCGAGCGCGCGTTCTCCGCCGCCTGGTGCGCCTGACGCGCCTTCTCCACCGCTCCGGACAGCCGGGCCAGCGAGTCGGCCTTGTCCGAGGCCAGCACCCGCATCATCTCCAGGCGGTTCAGGAAGTCCTGCTGCGAGTCCGCGACGAGCAACGCCGACAGCTGGTTGAACCGCGCACCCTCGAACGACGCCTGGGTGATCAAGTCGACCTGCTCGCGGTAGTTGTTCTCATCGGACTTGGCCTGACGCTCGATCTGCTGCGCCGCCGCCACATCCGTGGTCGCGCGGTCGAGCTCGGCACGGCGCTGGACGAGATCTTCCTGTGCGCGCAGGACTTCCTCGTTCAGCTTCGTCGCCTGCGCGGTCAGCTCGGCGTACGCGCGCGCCGGATCGGCCGGCTGGGCGGCTAAAGACACAGCGGGCATCGCCGACAACAACAGCACGGAAACCAGAACACCACGGGTGAGCTTGCGCGACATGAGGTCGCCGATCCCCTTCGCGAGAACAAGACCAAGATCGACGGGCGTCAGGCTACCGGGTGATCAAACGCGGCCGAGACGGGCCAGCAGCACAGCGGACGGCACCGGGTGCGCACCACGTCGGCGCACCGAGTCGGCGACCGCGCGGTCGGACGTCACCACCACCACAGGACGCCCCTCGGGCTCTGCGGTGACCAGCGCGCGGATCACGTCATCAGCGAGCACACCAGGGTCGCTGAAGAGCACGCGCACGCCACGTGGAGCCGCCGCGGGCACGGCCACAACACCAGCGCCGTCGAACACCAACGTCACTTCAGCACCCGTGCGCGCGGCGAGCACCGCGAGCTGATGCACGAGCCGATCGCGCTGATCGGACAACGACAGCTCCGGATAGCCGGTCTTCGTGACGTTGTAGCCGTCCACCACCAGGTGCACCGCGGGCAACGCCAACAGCCGGTCGAGCGCAGCCGGGTCCTCCACGCGTCCCACGGTCCCTTGCGACGCACTGGCGCCCCGCACGAGGTCAGCAGGACGCGGACCGGTGCCACCCAACGCCAACTCACGTCGCAAACCCGTCACTGCACCATCAAGCGTGTCCACGAGCAGCGCGAGCCGAACCTCGTCCGCCTGCCGGGCCTCGCGTGCCGACTGACGAGCCACCTCGGCGTCCGCGATCGCCCGCTGCGCCTTGCCGCGCTCGGTCTCCGCGCGTTCCCGCTCACGATCACGTTCGGCGGTGAGGCGCTTGACCTCGTCTGCCGTGCGTTCCTGGATCTTGTGCACCTCGGCAGCTGCGGCCTCGGCGGCGTCCTTGGCCTCGCGCAGCTTCACGCCCTGCTCCCGCAACCGCTTGCGCAGGCGTTCCAGCTCGATCTCCGCATCCGCGCGGACGCGTTCGGCGGCACCGTCGAGCTGGCTGCGCTCGGTCTTGAGCCGCTCCAGCTCGCCCTCGAGCCGTTCCGCCCGCAGCACGGCGGCGTCCCGCTCGGCCCGCAACGTAGCGTCGCCGACCCGTCGCGACACCAGCTCCACGTAGTGCAGCGCGACCTCGTCACCGGTCAGCACCGCCGCCGCGGCCGCCGTCACCGGGTCCGGCGAGGTCACCTCCAGCGTCGACGGCCGGTTCTTGCGCAGCCACTCCACGACGGCCGTGCGGAAGTTCGCCGAGTCCCGCAGGCCGGCGACGACCTGAGCGCCGCCCAGCCGGGCACGTTTCGTCGGGGCGAACTTCGCCACCGGACGCAGGTGCTGGGGCACGTCGACCTTCGCCATCTCACCCAGCGCGTCGGCGCCCAGCTCCGCCAGCCTCACCCGCAACGGCTCCGGCAGGGCCGACCAGTCCACAGTGGACTCGCCTACCTCCTCGGCAGGCTGGTCGAACTCGGGCTCGGGCATCGGGTCTGGCACCCCAACAGGCTAGAGCCCCGCTGCTTGAGCAGCGCACGGACATCTCCGGCCTGCGGAACAACGATCTGGACAAGCCTCCGGCAGAGCGGTGGCACACGGCTCAATCACCAGGTCAAAGGCCGTGCGGGCGGCGGGTGCCGAAAAATGTCAGACCCCGTCGCTAACGTCCCACATCGTGACCGGTCAACTGTCCTTCGACGAGCTCGGTACGCCCCTGCGCGACACGACGTTCGTCGTCTTCGACCTGGAGACAACGGGCGGAAGCAACGAAGAGGACGCCATCACCGAGATCGGCGCGGTGAAGTTGCGCGGCGGCGAGGTGCTCGGCGAGTTCGCCACGCTCGTCGACCCTGAGCGCGGCATCCCCGTGCAGGTGGCGCAGCTGACCGGCATCACGCAGCTGATGGTCACGGGCGCGCCGAGACTGGAGACGGTGCTGCCCGCGTTCCTGGAGTTCGCGGCGGGAGCGGTGCTGGTGGCGCACAACTCCGGCTTCGACATCAGCTTTCTCAAAGCGGCCTGCGAACGGCACGGCTACCGGTGGCCGAAACCGTCGGTCGTCTGCACGGTGAAGCTGGCGCGGCGCGTGCTGAGCCGCGACGAGGCGCCGTCGTGCCGTCTGTCCGCATTGGCCGACCTCTTCCACACCTCGACCCGGCCGACGCACCGCGCGCTGGCCGACGCCCGCACGACCGTCGAGGTCCTGCACGCGCTGCTGGAACGCGTGGGCAACGTGGGCGTGCACTCCCTCGAAGAACTGCTGGCGTACCTGCCGGAGGTGACGCCGGAACAACGCCGCAAGCGCTCCCTGGCCGCGCACCTCCCGTCCAAGCCGGGCGTGTACCTCTTCCGCGGTCCGAAGGAAGAGGTGCTCTACGTGGGCACGGCCTCGGATCTGCGGCGCCGGGTGCGGCAGTACTTCACCGCCAGCGAAGGCAGACGCCGCCTCCGCGAGATGGTCGCCCTCGCGGTCCGTGTCGACGCCGTGGAGTGCGCCCATCCATTGGAAGCCGAGGTGCGCGAACTGCGGCTGCTGCGCGCCCACCGTCCCGCCTACAACCGCCGCTCGAAGAACCCGCACCACGCGTGGTGGCTGGTGCTGACCGACGAGCCGTTCCCGCGCCTGTCGCTGGTGCGCAACCCGCGGGACGGCGCGCTGGGCCCGTTCCGCACCCGCCAGGCAGCCGAGTCGGTCGCCGACGCACTGCTCGACGCCGTCCCGCTCCGCTCGTGCACGATCAAGATCCCGGCGACGAACCAGCGAGCCTCGCCCTGCGCGCTGGCCGAACTGGGCCGCTGCCAAGCACCGTGCGCGGGCCACCAGACCGTCGAGGAGTACTCCCCCGCGGTCGTGGCGGTACGCGATCTGGTGGTCGGCCGGAGCGCCGACCCGTTACGAACACTCATCACCCAGCTCGGCGGCCTGGCGTCAGCCGAGCGCTTCGAGGAGGCGGCCCGGCGCCGCGACCGGCTGGCCGGCCTGGTCCGGTCCCTGGACCGCGCCCAACGCCTGGCCGCCCTCGCCGCCCTGCCCCAACTCGTCGCCGCCCGGCCCGACCGCGAGGGCGGCTGGGAGTTCTCGGTCGTCCGCTACGGCCGGCTCGCCTCGGCCGGGGTGGCCCGCCGCGGCACCCGCCCGATGCCGGTGGTCGACGCACTCGTCGCGTCCGCCGAAACCGTCGTGCCCACACCCGGCCCGCTCCGCGGCGCGCCACCCGAGGAGACCGGTGTCGTGCTGCGTTGGCTCGACCAGCCGGGCACCCGCCTCGTGTACGCGGACGAACCCTGGGCCTCCCCCGCCGGTGCCGCCGCGGCCTGGGTTCCGTGGGCCGAACAAGCCGCCGGCGCCCGTCCCTTGCACGACCGCTGGACCTGACCCGGATGCAAAAAACGTTTGCGGACGATCGCAAACGTCTTTTGCATCCGACAGGTTTAAGCAGGTCAGAGCGACTGATATATCGGCTGGATGTCGACAGGGCGACAATCAGCGGGCGCTCATCGCCTCGGATCGGCGGGATGCGGAGGTCACCAGGGCGTAGAGGCCGGCCGCCAGGACGCCGCCGAACACCGGGGCGATCAGGTACACCGGCAGCTGCTCCCAGGCCGGATTGCCGCCCGCGAAGGTGAGCACGACGTCGGGGCCGAACGTGCGGGCGAGGTTCACCGAGGCGCCGGCGATCGGACCGAAGGCGAGGATCTGGGTGGCGAGCGCCATGCCGATGCCGACACCGTGCAGACCGCGCGGGGCGTTCGGGTTGACCGCGAGCGCGAACACGGCGGTCACGAGGATGAACGCGCCGAGCGCCTCGGCGACGGCGGCCTGGGTCACGGTGACGCCGGAACCGAACGCGGTCGCACCCAGCCCCGCCTCGATGGCCCGAGGGCCGTGCACGACGTGGGCTAGTGAAGCGGCCAGAACGCCACCGACGAGCTGTGCGCCAACGTAGCCCGGCACGTCGCGCCACGGTACGCGGCCGGAAACGGCTAGAGCGATGGTGACGGTCGGGTTGAAATGTGCGCCGGAGATGGCGCCGAACGCGTAGATGCCGGCCATCAGAGCAAGGCCGTGGGCCAAGGCGACGATGAGCAGGCCTGCGGGTTCGTTGCCCGCGGCGACCACGGACACGGCGGCGGAGATTCCGAACAGGCAGAGGATGGTCGTTCCGGCCACCTCGGCAATCAGCTTGCGTGCGAACAAGGGTTCACCTCAACAACAAAGGGGGTTTGAGGGATCCACGCTCGCAGCGACGTCCTCACGCCAGCGATAAGCCGGTAGGGCAGACTACGAGTGCTTTAGTTACCCGTGCTGAGACCCAGAGGAGGACAGCGTGGTCACCGCCATCGTGCTGATCCAGGCCGCCGCCGAACGCATTCCCGAGGCGGCGCAGGAGATCGCCGACATCGACGGAGTCACCGAGGTGTACTCCTGCGCAGGTGACGTCGACCTGATCGCGCTCGTGCGGGTGAGCAAGCACGAGGATCTGGCCGCCCTGGTGCCGGGCAAGATCAGCAAGGTCGCCGGCGTGCTGAACACCGACACGCACATCGCGTTCCGCAGCTACTCGAAGCGAGACGACGAGGCGGCCTTCGCCATCGGCCTGGATGACGCGCAGTAAGCAAGCCCACGCCACGAACGGCCGAGCGCCGGGAATCATTCGGCGCAACTGACGTAACGAAAAGCCCCCGTGATGGTTCACGGGGGCTTTTCACAGTTTCAGAACAGGAGGGTCAGGCCTTCGGGTCGGCCGGCTTGCCCGCGAGCTCGCCTGCCCTGTCCTCGGCGCTGATCTCCTCGGCCACATGCTTCTTCTTGCGCGCGTTCTCCAGAGCCACGGTCTCCTCGGCCGGGTCCGGCGACCACGTGCTGCCGGGGACCGGGTGACCGGCCGAGCCGAGCTTGTTCATCTTCTTCGGCACCGACGCGCCCTGGTAGGCGAGCGGGATCGGGTGGCCGTGGTCGTCCACCGGGCCGAGCGGCTGGTGGATCTCGATGAACTCGCCGTGCGGCAGGCGCTTGATGATGCCGGTCTCGACACCGTGCTCGAGCACCTCGCGGTCGCCGCGCTGCAGGCCGATGCAGATGCGGTAGGCGATGAAGTACGCGATCGGCGGCAGGACCAGCATGCCGATGCGGCCCATCCACGTCGTCAGGTTCAACGAGATGTCGAACTTGTACGCGAAGATGTCGTTGCCGCCCATGAGCAGCAGGACCATGAAGTACGTGATCGCCATCCAGCCGAGCGCGGTGCGGACGGGCACGTCACGCGGGCGCTGCAGCAGGTTGTGGTGCGCGTAGTCCTTGGTCATCTTCTTCTCGATCCACGGGTACACCGCCGCGATACCGGTCAGCAGCGGCAGACCGAGGATGAACGGCAGGAACGGCGCCGGGATCGTGTAGTTGCCCAGGTAGAACTCCCACGCGGGCCAGATGCGGACCAGGCCGTCGGTCCAGCCCATGTACCAGTCGGGCTGCGATCCGGCGGAGATCTGCGCGGGGTTGTACGGACCGAAGTTCCAGATCGGGTTGATCTGGAAGACGCCACCCATGATCGCGATGACACCGACGACGATGGCGAAGAAGCCACCGCCCTTGGCCGCGAACACCGGCATGATGCGGACGCCGACGACGTTGGTCTCCTTGCGGCCCACGCCGGGGAACTGCGTGTGCTTCTGGTACCAGACCAGCGCGAGGTGCGCCGCGATCAGGCCGAGGATGATCGCCGGGATGATCAGGATGTGCGCGGTGTAGAGCATCGGGATGATGTCCGTGCCGGGGAACTCCCCGCCGAACATCAGCCAGTTCAGCCACGTGCCGATGACCGGGAACGAGATCAGCAGCGCCGCCATGACGCGGAGGCCGGTGCCCGAGAGCAGGTCGTCCGGCAGCGAGTAGCCGAGGAAGCCCTCGATCGCGCCGAGCATGAACAGCACGATGCCGATGACCCAGTTGATCTCACGCGGCTTGCGGAACGCGCCGGTGAAGAAGATCCGGAACATGTGCACGACGATCGCGGCCATGAACAGCAGCGCCGCCCAGTGGTGCACCTGGCGGACGAAAAGGCCACCGCGCGTCTCGAACGAGATGTCGAGCGTGGACGCGAACGCCCGCGACATCTCGATGCCGCGCAGGTTCTCGAACGCGCCGTTGTAGGTGACCTCGGTCATCGACGGGTCGAAGAACAACGCGAGGTACGTGCCCGACAGCAGCAGCACGATGAAGCTGTAGAGGGCGATCTCACCGAGCAGGAAGGACCAGTGCGTCGGGAAGACCTTGTTCATCTGGTGACGAATGCCCTTGGCGGCGTGGTACCGCTCGTCGGCAGCGTTTGCCGCCGCGCCCGCGACCCTCGCGGCCGCGTTGGCCGGCTTCGTCGGCGTGGTGATGGCACTCATGACTTCCGCTCCCAGAACGCCGGACCCACAGCCTCGATGAAGTCGCTGCGGGCAACCAAGTATCCCTCTTCGTCCACAGTGATTGGAAGCTGGGGAAGAGGACGGGTCGCCGGGCCGAACCGCGGCTTGGCGTACTCGAACACGTCGAACTGCGACTGGTGGCACGGGCAGAGCAGCAGACCGGTCTGCTGCTCGAACAGCGAGGTCGGGCAGCCGAGGTGCGTGCAGATCTTCGAGTACGCGTACAGGTCGCCGTAGTTGAAGTCTTCCTGGCCGGCGCGCTTGGTGACCGCCTGGTTGGGGCGCAGGCGGATGAGCATGACCGGCGCGTCGGCGCGCTTCAGGGCCGCGACGAGCGCGTGCTCGTCGTTGCGCTCCGACTCGCGGAACGGGAAGACCGTCTCGAAGCCACCCGGCTCGACGTCCTCGGGGCGCACCAGGGAGACCTCGTGGAAGTTGCCGGTGTGGCGGCGGAGGTAGACCTTCTCGCCCTTTTCGGCCTTCCAGCCGGTGTGCCACAGCGAGGCCTTGGTCTCGCTGTCCGAGTGCGGGTTCTTGACCAGCGCGCCCAGCGGGACCGCCGCCACGCCCAGACCCAGCACACCGGCGCCGAGGCCCGCGGTGCGCTTGATCAGGTTGCGCCGGCCGATGCCGCTGCGCTCACCCGCGTCGGCGAGCTCCGCGACCAGCGTGGCGCGGTCGACCTCGGTCGACGGACCGTCGTGGCGCTGCTGCACCGCGATCTCGTCCGGGATGAACTTCTTGGTGTAGAGCAGCGCGCCGACGCCCAGGCCCACCACCGACAGGCCCAGGAACAGGCCGATCAGCGGGTTGTACAGCGAGTGCAGCAGGTGACCCTCGGCGTTCGAGGGCGACTCGTACTGCCACGGCCAGAACAGGAACACGCCGAGGAAGGCCAGGCCGGACACCGCGGAGATCATGAACCACAGCGCGACCTGACGCTGGGCGCGACGCTCGGCGCGGGTGCCGGGAACCGGCCACTTGTCCTCGTAGTGGACGAGCTCGACGCCGTCCAGCTTGGTGCCGAGCCTGACGAGGTCGTCCCGGCTCATCTCCGCGAGCTCTGCCTCGCTGGGCAGCTCGGTCGGCTTGTCGCCGCTCATGCCTTGGCTCCGATCCAGAGGGTCACGCCGATGAGCGCGGCGATACCCACGATGAACGCGATCAGTCCCTCGGACACGGGTCCGAACCCGCCCAGGGAGTTACCGCCGGAGTTGTTGTTTCCGTCGGTGACCGACTTGACGTACGCGATGATGTCTTTCTTCTCTTCCGGCGTGAGCTGGCGCTCGCCGAACTTCGGCATGTTCTGCGGGCCGGTCAGCATCGCCGTGTAGATCTGCTCCTCGGTGACACCGTCGAGCGCCGGCGCGAACTTGCCGGACGACAGCGCGCCACCACGACCCGTGAAGTTGTGGCAACTCGAGCAGTTGAGGCGGAAGAGCTCGCCGCCGCGCGCCGGGTTGTCGCCGCGCAGGCCCTCACCGGTCTCCGCGGGCTTCTTCGGGCCCTCGCCACCGTTCGCCGTGATGTAGGCCATCAGCGCGTTGATCTGCTCGGGGGTGAGCTTCGCGGGCTTGCGGATGGCCTGCGCCTCCTGCCGCGCCATGGGCATGCGGCCGGAGGAAGTCTGGAAGTAGACCGCGGCGTCACCGACGCCGATCAGGCTCGGCCCGCGGTCCTGAACGCCCTGCAGGGACTCGCCGTGGCAGCCCATGCAGGTGTTGAGGTAGATCTGCTCGCCCTGGCGGACCAGGGCGTCCTGCTGCTGCGCCGCCGCGGTCTGCGCCGTGGGTGCGAAGGCGGCGAACAGCATGCCGGCGCTCAGCAGGCCGAAGCCCAGTGCGAGCAGTCCGGCGACCCGGCGGCGCAGCTTCGTGCGGGCGCCGCGGGGGCGTTTCGTCGTGGTGGTCATGGTGTGCGGCAACCCTTGCTGTCAGTTCGGGAGCTCGTGGCTGGGGAGCAGGTCAGGGCACGATGTAGATGATGGCGAACAGCCCGATCCACACGACGTCGACGAAGTGCCAGTAGTACGACACGACGATCGATGCGGTGGCCTGCGCCGGCGTGAACTTGCTCAGCTTCGTCCGGATCAACAGGAAGATGAACGCGATCAGACCGCCGATGACGTGCAGTCCGTGGAAGCCGGTCGTCAGGTAGAAGACCGTTCCGTAGGCCGACGCCTGGATCGTCGTGCCCTCGTGGACGAGGTTGTAGTACTCGCCCGCCTGGCCGGCCACGAAGATCGTGCCCATGATCAGCGTCACGATGTACCAGCGACGCAGACCGAAGACGTCACCCCGCTCCGCCGCGAACACGCCCCACTGGCACGTGAAGGACGACGCCACGAGGATGATCGTGAAGAACGACGCGTAGGGGATGTTCAGGTGGGTTGGCGCTGGCGGCCAATGCCCCGTGTCGTTCTGGGCCTTCACCGTGAAGAACATGGCGAAGAGGCCAGCGAAGAACATGAGCTCGCTGGACAGCCAGACGATCGTGCCGACGCTGACCATGTTCGGGCGGTTCAGCGAGTGCACGCGCTGGCCGATTGAAGGCGCTGCCGTGGTCACGGGCAGCATTATTGCCTGCGCTATTTCCGTCCGCCCATCGGGTCCTGGGCGGATCATGGGTCGGCTGGGTCACACAGCCGGTGATCGCGAGGAGATCAACGGATGGGCTTGCTGGGCCGATTGCGGGATCTGCTGGGCCGACGTGACGAACCGACGTTGTCGATCGACGACCCGACGCTGGTCGTGGTCGTCGAGGCGTTCGACATCGTCGAGGCCGATTCGGCCGTTCTGGCGCGCTCTCCGCAGTGGCGCGCGGACGAGCTCGCGGTGCTGCGTCATCACGTCCGCATCCCCTCTGAACAGGTAGAACGCGCGCGAGAGCTGCTCACTCCGGACGGGTGGGTGCTGGTCGCCGGTGATATATCGCATATCAGTCGGGTGCAGAAGCTGGACGCTCTGCACTGCGCCCAGGAGCGGTCCCGGATGGCGTCGCTGGCGCAACGGCTCGGCGGGGAGGCCCTGGGGTGGGACGCCCTGCAACCACGCTCCCCGGCCGCCCGATAACATCGCGGCGACCTTGGTCACTTTCTGGTGGCCGCAGTCAGGCAGTCGTTGCGGAGGATCGCGAGATGAGCACGCAGACCACGAAGATCCTGGTGTTCAGCCACCGGCCCGAGGTGCGTGAGACGATCATCACTGCCGTCGGCCGCCGCCCGGCGCCGGACCTGCTGCGCGTCGACTACGTCGAGGCCGGTGCGATCGCGGACGTCCTCTACGAGGTGGACAACAACACGGTCGACCTGCTGATTCTCGACGGCGAGGCGCAGCCGACCGGTGGCATGGGCCTGTCCCGCCAGCTCAAGGACGAGATCACGAACTGCCCGCCGATCGTCGTGGCCGTGCGCCGCAAGGACGACCGCTGGCTCGCGACCTGGTCACAGGCCGACGCGGTGCTCGTGCACCCGCTCGACCCGCTGGCCGCCGCCGAGACCGTGGCCGAGGTGCTGCGGGGCTCGGCTCTGCCCGTCGTCAAGGGCTGATCCGGCCATGAGCGAGCGCACCTGGCCTTCGCTGCTCAACAGACTTCTGGACGGCGCCGACCTGACCGCCGACGACACGTCGTGGGGCATGGACCAGGTCATGTCGGGCGAGGCCTCGCCCGCGCAGATCGCGGCGTTCATCGTCGCGCTGCGCGCCAAGGGCGAGACGCCGGAGGAGATCGACGGCCTCGCGACGATGATGCTCAACCACGCGCGCCGCTTCACCGTGGACGTGCGGGCGACCGACATCGTGGGCACCGGCGGCGACCATTCCGGTTCGGTGAACATTTCGACGATGGCCGCGATCGTCACGGCCGCGGCGGGCGTGCCGGTGGTGAAGCACGGCAACCGTGCGGCGTCGTCCCAGTGCGGCACGGCGGACGTGCTCGAGGCGCTGGGCGTCGCGATCGACCTGCCGCCCGAGGGCGTCCAGGCGACCGTGCGGGAGCTGGGCATCGGCTTCTGCTTCGCGCCGGTGTTCCACCCCGGCTTCCGGCACGCGGGTCCGGTGCGGCGCGAGATCGGCATCCCGACGTCGTTCAACCTGCTCGGCCCGCTGACGAACCCCGCGCAGCCCAGCGTCGGCCTGATCGGCTGCGCGCGGGCGTCCGCGGCTCCGCTGATCGCCGGCGTGTTCGCCCGCCGCCGCAACACCGCCCTGGTGGTGCGCGGCGACGACGGCCTCGACGAGATCACCACGACCACGACGACGTCCGCCTGGCTCGTCCAGGACGGCGTCGTGCGCACGGAGACGATCGACCCGGCCGTACTCGGGGTGAAGCCCGCGCGCGAGGAGGACCTGAAGGGCGGCGACGCGTCCGTCAACGCTCAGGTGGTCCGCGACCTGGTGGCCGGCAAGACCGGTTCGGTGCGGGACGCGGTGCTCGTCAACGCCGCCGGTGCCATCGCGGCGCATGGCGGGTTCTCGGACGACCTGCACGCGGACCTGAAGGCTTCGCTGAGCCGCGCGGCCGACGCGATCGACTCGGGCAAGGCGGCAACGCTCCTGAGCCGGTGGGCAGAGCTTTCCCAGTCCTTGAAGGGCTAGAGGGCATTTTCGGGGCTTTCGGTCACGCGTCGTCGTCGGCGCGTGACCGTTCTCGCACGGTCGCTTCATGGGTGTAGTCCGAGCGAGTGACGGGCCGGAGATGCGCACCACGTGGTAACGCGGCGGCAACCGCCACCTGGAATGCTGGAGGCATGGTCCTCTACCCGGTGATGAAGCATGTCGTCGCGCGCGCAGCCCGAGTTGTCTACCGCCCTGTGGTGGAGGGGCTGGAGAACATCCCGACCGACGGCCCGGTCATCCTGGCGGCGAACCACCTCAGCTTCATCGACAGCGTCGTGATCCCGATGGTCGTGCCGCGCCGGGTGTCGTTCCTCGCGAAGGCCGAGTACTTCACCGGCACCGGGGTCAAGGGGGCGCTGTCCCGCTGGTTCTTCTCCTCGCTCGGCCACGTGCCGGTGCACCGCGGCAAGGGGCGTGACGCCCGCGCGGCGCTCGACACCGCAGCCGAGATCCTCGGTCGTGGTGATGCCTTCGCGATCTACCCGGAGGGCACGCGGTCACTCGACGGCAAGCTCCACCGCGGCCGCACCGGTGTGGCCCGCATGGCGCTCGAGTCCGGGGCCCCGGTCGTGCCGGTCGGCATCATCGGCACGGACAAGGTGCAGCCCGTCGGCAGCAGGTTCCCGAAGATCGTGCCCGTGACGGTCCGCTTCGGTGAGCCGCTCGACTTCAGCCGTTACGACGGCATGCAGGAGTCGCTGCCTGTGCTGCGCAGCGTCACCGACGAGATCATCTACCGCATCCTGGACCTCAGCGGCCAGGAGTACGTCGACGCGTACCAGAAGACGCCCGTTGCCGCGTAGCGCCCCGACAACGCGTCAGCAGCGCGCTCAGGACCTTGGAAGGGCCCTTCCCGCCAGCCCGGTGGGAAGGGCCCTTCTCGCAATATGCGATATACCGGACCCCCGCGCTGATATATCGGATACCGCTCACGGCGACGGTTTGAGGGACAAGTTTGAGCCCATATATCGCGTACGGGATATCAGTGGGCGCCCCACCCGCGGCCTGCGCAATATCCAATATGCGATACATCACATGCTGGATATCGGCCGGGCAAACGACTGAGCACAAACAACTGGCGCGCACACGACTGAGGCCCCCTCCGTGGCGGAGGGGGCCTCAGTGCGCAATATCCGATGTACGGGATATCAGTCGTGGTTGGGGCCGGTGTGGTACTCGAACACCAGGCCGCCGACCATGATCAGCACCATGACGATGGCGATCACGAGCAGCCACACGTGCCAGAACGCCACCGCGACACCGGCGGTCGCCGCCGCGGCCGCGAGACCGACCGGCCAGTACGAGCCGGGGCTGAAGAAGCCCAGCTCACCGGCGCCGTCGGAAACCTCGGCGTCGGGGTTGTCCTCCGGCCGCACCTCGATGCGACGGGCCACGAACCGGAAGTAGGTGCCGGTGATGAGGGCCAGGCCACCGGTCAGCGCGAGCGCCACCGTGCCGGTGGGCTCGACGTGGCCGGTCGCCAGGTGCGTCCAGTAGCCGTAGACGACGGCCATCAGGAACGAGAAGGCCATCACCAGGTCGAATACGCGAGCTTCGATCTTCATCGCGGGGCGATCCCTACTTCTGACCCGCGCCGGAGGCCTCGCGGGCCGTCCGGTCGGTGTTGAACGGGGTGGTCGTGGTGGCCAGCGGCGCGCACAGCTCGCCGCAGTTGACCTGCGAAAGCGCCTCGGCCGTGGTGTACGGCTTGCCCGTCTTGGAGTTGATCTCCTTGCGGAGCTCGATGTACTTGTCGAAGTCGGCCTCGTTCAGGGCGCGGACCTCGAAGTTCATCACCGCGTGGTAGGAGCCGCACAGCTCGGCGCAGCGGCCGACGAACGCACCGGGACGGTCGATCTGGTCGATCTGGAAGACGTTGTCCTGGTTGTTCTTCTCCGGGTGTGGGAAGACGTCCCGCTTGAAGTGGAACTCCGGCACGAAGAACGAGTGGATGACGTCGGTCGAGCGCAGCTTGAACTGGATGCGCTTGTGGGCCGGCAGCACCATGATCGGGATCTCGCCCGAGGTGCCGACCGTGCTGACGACGTTGCCCTCTTCGGTCTTGTGGTCCGGGTACTGGAACTCCCAGTTCCACTGGAACGCGATCACGTCGACGTTGACGTCGGGCTTGCCCGACTTGTCCGTGACGTAGTTCTGCGTGACGGCGGTGAAGTAGAACAGCACCGCCACGATCACCGTCGGCACGACGATGAGCACGATCTCCAGCGGGAGGTTGTACGCCGTCTGACGCGGCAGCTCCTCCGACTTCTTGCGGTGGAACACCACCGACCACAGGATCAGGCCCCACACGATGACGCCGACGACGAGCGCGGCGATCACGGACCAGGTCCAGAGCTCGCGCATCTTCTCGGCCTGCGGCGTGACGGCCACCGGCCAGCCGAAGCGCAGCACCTCTTCCGTGGAGCAACCGGTGGCCCCGATACCGACCAGGCCGACCAGCCCGGCGGTCTTCGCCAGCCGGGATGCCCTGGTGCCCTCCTTCAGGCCCACTGCTCGCCCGCCTCCTCGTTCCATGCCAACGGATCAAGCGGGAGCGTAGCCCAGCGCAACCGCGCTCACCCCTTGGGGGCACCGCCGCTGCGGTGCAGTTTCGGTCACATAGAGCGCCTTCGGCATACTGAGGTCTTCCCCCGTCGTATTTCTTGAGAGGTGCGAGCGCCTTGTGCGGCCTGGCAGGACTTGTTTGCCCCAGCGAGAACGAGGCTGAGAACGCGCGCCCGGCTGTCGAGGCCGCCCTGCGCTGCATGCGCCACCGCGGCCCGGACGAGAGCGGCACCCGGCGGGTCGACGAGGTCGTGTTCGGCTTCAACCGCCTCGCCATCATCGACATCGAGCACTCCCACCAGCCCCTGACCTGGGGTCCGGCGGAGGCGCCGAGCCGGTACACGATCAACTTCAACGGCGAGATCTACAACTACCTGGAACTGCGCGCCGAGCTCACCGAGAAGTACGGCGCCGTCTTCCACACCGACGGCGACACCGAGACGATCGTCGCCGCGTACCACTACTTCGGCCCCGCGGCGATCACGAAGCTGCGCGGCATGTTCGCCTTCATCATCTGGGACGCCGAGCGCCGGATGGTGTTCGGCGGCCGCGACCCGTTCGGCATCAAGCCGCTCTACTACGCGCAGGGCCAGGCGGGCGTCGCGTTCTCCAGTGAGAAGAAGATCCTGCTGGAGATCGCCCCGACGCTCGGCATCGAGCCGAAGATGAACGTCAAGGGCCTGCAGCACTACCTCGCGCTGCAGTACGTGCCGGAGCCCGCCTCGCTGCACGACCAGATCTTCCGCGTCGAGTCCGGCCACTCGTTCACGCTGGTGCCGGGTGAGGCACCGAAGTTCGAGCGCTACTTCGCCGCGAGCTTCAAGGTGCGCACGGTCCGCAGCGAGGCCGAGGCGGACGCGCTGTACGACGAGATCACGGCGGCGCTGCGCGACTCGGTCGCCAAGCACATGCGCGCGGACGTGACGGTCGGCTCGTTCCTGTCCGGCGGCATCGACTCGACGGTGGTCGCGGCGCTCGCCAAGGAGCACAACCCGGACCTGATCACGTTCACCACCGGTTTCGAGCGCCAGGGCTTCTCCGAGGTCGACGTGGCCGCGGAGTCGGCGGCGCTGATCGGCGTGAAGCACGTCGTCCGCACGGTCAGCGCGCAGGAGATGATGGACTCCCTGCCGCTGATCACCTGGTACCTCGACGACCCGGTGGCCGACCCGGCGCTCGTGCCGTTGTGGTTCATCGCCCGTGAGGCGCGTCAGCACGTGAAGGTCGTCCTGTCCGGCGAGGGCGCCGACGAGCTGTTCGGCGGGTACACGATCTACCGCGAGCCGCTGTCACTGTCGGCGTTCGAGAAGGTGCCCGGCGCGCTGCGCAAGGCGATGGGCAAGGTCTCGACGAAGATCCCGCAGGGCGTGCGCGGCAAGGACCTGCTGCGTCGTGGCGCGCTCACGCTGGAGGAGCGCTACTACGGCAACGCGCGCATCTTCCTCGACCCGCAGCTGCGCGAGGTGTTGCGCACGTACGACCCGAACGTCTCGCACATGGACGTCACGGCCCAGCCGTACCGCGAGTCGCTCAACTGGGACCCGGTCACGCGCATGCAGCACGTCGACCTGTTCACGTGGCTGCGCGGCGACATCCTGGTCAAGGCCGACAAGATGACCATGGCGAACTCGCTGGAGCTGCGGGTCCCGTTCCTGGACCCCGAGGTCTTCAAGATCGCGTCGCAGATCCCGAGCGAGCTGAAGATCACCAAGGACACCACGAAGTTCGCGCTGCGCAAGGCGATCCGCGACATCGTGCCGGCGCACGTGCTGAACCGCCGCAAGCTCGGCTTCCCGGTGCCGATCCGGCACTGGCTCAAGGACGAGATGCACGATTGGGCCGTCGACATCGTGCGCACGTCGCAGACCGATCAGTACCTCGACAAGCACGCGGTGCTGCGCCTGATCGAGGAGCACCGCTCCGGCGTGCTCGACCACAGCCGCCGCATCTGGGCGCTGCTGGTGTTCATGATCTGGCACGGCATCTTCGTCGAGGGCCGCATCAAGCCGGTGGTGCCGGAACCGCACTACCCGGTCAAGCTCTGACGGTCAGGGCCCCTCTCCGGAGGGGCCCTTTCGTTTCACCTGCGCCCTTGCGCGCTGCACATCGCATACGAGCTGACGACGGTGTCGGGCGACGCCATCAGCTCCAGGTAGCGGTCGAACTCGTCGTCGGACAACGGCAGCTTCGCGCGCACCTGACGCGCGGACGTGGCGAGCAGCCGGCAGCCCGGTGAGCCGCCCTCCCACTCCTGCACCTCACGCGACCCGCTGACGTCGTGCAGGCCGGTGTCGAGCAGCGCCTTCTCGATGCGCGCGCCCCAGGCCAGTTCCGCGCCTGCCTGTTCGAGCAACGTCAGCAGGGCGTTCTTCACGCGCATGATCAGCTTCGCGTCGTCGGGGTCACCCGTCTTCAGCACTTCGAGCGGGAGACAGTCGAACTCGTCGAGCACGAGCCAGCCACCGGGGCGCAACGCGTCGCGCAGCTTGCGCAGGACGGCGTCGCGGGCGGGGAGGTGGAACAGCACCAGCCGGGCGTGGACCAGGTCAAACGCGTTGCCGGGCAATATATTGGATACTACGTCGTGCTCCAGGACGGTGACGTTGTCGCGTTCCTCGAGCCGGGTGACGTCGATGTCGGTGACCGTCACGTGCCCGGACGGCGCGACGACGTCGGCGAGCCAGTTCGCCACCGATCCCCCGCCGCCCCCGACCTCGAGACACCGCCAGCCGTCGGCGATGCCGAGCTGCTCGACGCGGGCGAACGTGCCCGCGTCGAGCAGGGAGCTCAGCGCGTCGAACTGCGGATCGAGCAACTCACCGGTGTTGCCGAACAGGTACGTCCCCATTGTCCGATCATGGCAGGACCGGAGCGATCTCCTCAGCAGCTTCTGCACCAAACGCGCCACGAATGCGGGCGAGCGCCGAGTCGCGCTCGAGCACCCACTCCTGCGTGCCCACGGTTTCGAGCACCTCGACGGCGATCAGCGAACCGAGCTGAGCCGCGCGTTCGATGCTCAGGCCCGCGGCGATGCCTGCCAGGAAGCCCGCGCGGAAGCCGTCGCCGACACCGGTCGGGTCGGTCTTCGCGACCTCGGGGACCGCCGGGACGTGCAGCGAGAAGCCGGCCTTGTCGACGATCTCGACGCCCTTGGCACCGAGCGTGGTGATGCGCTTGCCGACGCGGCCGAGGACGTCGGCCTCGGTCCAGCCGGTCTTCTGCAGCAGCAGTTCCCACTCGTAGTCGTTGCTGAAGAGGTATTCGGCGCCCTCGATGAACGCGCGCGCCTGCTCGCCGTCCATGCGAGCCAGCTGCTGCGACGGGTCGACGGCGAACTTGAAGCCGCGCTGACGGCACTCCTCGGCGTGCCGGAGCATCGCGGCGGGGTCGTCGGGGCTGATGACGACGAGCTCGAGGTTCTCGACGCGGTTCGCGATCGGGGCCAGCTCGATGTTGCGCGCCTCGGCCATCGCACCCGCGTAGAAGGAGGCGATCTGGCACATGTCGTCGTCCGTCGTGCAGACGAACCGCGCGGTGTGCGCGACTTCGGACACGTACACGCCCGACGTGTCGACGCCGTGCCGCTCGAGCCACGAGCGGTAGTCGTCGAAGTCCTTGCCCACGGCGCCGACGAGCACCGGCCGCACCCCGAGGACACCGAGGCCGAACGCGATGTTCGCGCCGATACCACCGCGGCGGACTACGAGGTCGTCGACCAGGAAGCTCAGTGACACACGGTCGAGACGCTCCGCGACCAGCTGGTCCGCGAATCGACCCGGAAAGTGCATCAGATGGTCGGTCGCGATACTGCCGCACACGGCTACCGGCACGTCGGCTCCTCTTTCCTATTGCTCTGCGTGACAACTCACCCGGATGAGTGCAGCTGTGAAGACTACCGTTTGGTAGGGCTACCGCAGGTCAGACCGCCGTCATACGGTCAGCGCGTGACGATCCCTGAGGCGACCACGATGAGTGAGCTGATCGACGACTGTGCGCAGCTCCCCTTCGCTCTGACGCACCCCGAGCACCCCCTTCCCGCCCCGCGCGCAGCCGCGCCCTGGCAGGTCGACGAGCGGTGCGCCCACCAGGTCGAAGGCCTGGCCGAGTACGGCGTCTGAACCTCTGGGCTGCCGCCCAGTCCCCGGTTCACAGCGAAAGGCCGCGTTCCCGGTGCGGGAACGCGGCCTCGCGCGTTTGTTCGCCTTAGTGGAACGAGTCGCCGCAGGCGCACGACCCGCCGGCGTTCGGGTTGTCGATCGTGAAGCCCTGCTTCTCGATCGTGTCCACGAAGTCGATGACGGCACCTTCGACGTACGGCGCGCTCATGCGGTCAACGGCGACCTTCATACCGTTGAAGTCGACCAGCGCGTCACCGTCGAGCGAGCGCTCGTCGAAAAACAGCTGGTAGCGCAGACCAGCGCAACCGCCGGGCTGGACGGCGATGCGCAGGTGCATGTCGTCGCGGCCCTCCTGGTCGAGCAGCGCCTTCGCCTTGGAGGCGGCCGCATCGGTCAGCGTCACGCCGTGGCTGGGCGCCTCGGAGGTCGAAGCGGCATCCTGAGCGGTCGTCATGGCTCTCCTAAGAGGTCCTTTGCGGGCGGTTCGCCCATCAACAACACGGGCGTTCCCCGCTTTGTTCCACTTCCATGGTCCCACAACGGCGCCCCATGCCGAACGTCACGTGGACCACGCTCCGGCGATCCGATATATCAGTCGGTCCGCCTGCCGCTCACTCTTTTCGGAGCCGGATCGCGGGATGGATCTTCCGGTAGGAGTTCATCTGCTCGTCGCGGTGCTCGTCGAGCCGCTCCGGCTCGACCATCAGCAGTTCGCCGATCCGCGCGTCCGACCAGCCCTTCGCGCGAGCCGCGTCGATGAACCCCGCCTCGGACTGCGCCGCCATGATCCGCGCGTTGAAGATCGCGTGCAGCCAGATCTCCATCACCTCGTCCGGCGGCACCCCGCCCCGTTGCGCGGCGAGGTTCAGCCCCACCAGCTGGCTCGCCTTGAGCACCACCGTGCTCGCGTCGCCGAACTCGTCCTCAAGCCACGCGTCAACCCGCGCGCTCCGACCGTCAGGTCCCCCCATGTTCTCCATGGTGCCTGAGCGAGACCCTCTAACGGGACCACTGCCGGGCGACGTGCTGGGCCGTTGCAATGAGACTTTTGCGGGCGTCCGCAATCGACTGTTGCACAGAGCCGACGTGGTCGGACACCGAGTACGCCTCCTGGACGCCGGCTGCGCCCATCTCGCGGCGGCCGACGCTGACCTGGCCGGCGATGGCGATGCACGGGATGCCGCGTTCGGCGGCGCCGCCGGCGACGGCGGTGACGAGCTTGCCGCGCAGTGACTGCCAGTCGAAGCTGCCTTCGCCGGTGACGACGACGTCGGCGTCGTCGAGGGCGTCGTCGAGGCCGGTGAGCTCGCGGACCAGTCCGGCGCCGGACTGCACCGTCGCGCCCAGTGAAAGGAGGGCGGCGCCCAGTCCGCCAGCCGCTCCGGCGCCCGGTATATCGGATACGGGTTTGAGCACGTCCATCGCGGCGAGCTTGGCTTCGAGGCGTTCGACCGCTTCCGGGGAAGCGCCCTTCTGCGGGCCGAACGTGCCGGCGGCGCCGTGCGGGCCGAGGAGCGGGTTCTCGACGTCCGATGCAGCGACGAGCGATATATCAGTTAGGGAGACGCCGGAGTTGGATGCAGCGTCGGAGAGCGCGGCGAGCATGCCGGCGCCGCCGTCGGTCGTGCCGGAGCCGCCCAGGCCGACCGTTATGACATCGTTGTCAACCGCAGCTGCCGCGATGAGCTCGCCGACGCCTCGCGTTGTCGCCGTCTCGCAGGATTCCGGGCGGAGCTCTGCCGGGATGAGGTGCAGGCCACACGCTTCGGCGGACTCGATGTATGCGACGCGTCGACCGTCGGTGGGCACGCTGAGGTAGCGCGCCTCGACAGGCTTGCCGAGGGGGCCGGTAACGCTGATATATCGGATATCGCCGTCCAGCGCGGCGTGCAGGACGTCCACGAAGCCGGGGCCGCCGTCGGCCAGCGGGCGTTCGGTGATGGCGTCGTCGGGCTTGGCGTCGCGCCAGCCGGTGGCGATGGCGTCGGCGGCCTCGCGGGCGGTCAGGGTGCCGCCGAAGCAGTCCGGAGCGATGAGTACGCGCACCTCGCGAAAGGTACAGAAGAACCACTGTCCTACCCTTGTGCTGTGAGGTTCCTGCGCCGCAACTCCGCCGATACCGAAGCCCCGGCCACCGAGTCGACCGCCGAGGCCGCCGACTCCACCCGCACCGCGGGCAAGGGCAGGCCCACGCCCAAGCGGCGTGAGGCGCAGGGCAGGCGCACGGGTCCCGTTCCGCCGCCTCCCCGCACGCAGCGCGAGGCGTTCAAGCGCATGCGCGGCAACAAGGTGAGCAAGGAAGAGCGCCGTGCCGCGGCCGTCGAGCGTCGTCAGCGCATGATGGCGGGCGAGGACAAGTACCTGCTGCCGCGCGACCGCGGTCCGGTCAAGGCGTACATCCGCGACCTCGTCGACTCGCGCCGCAACCTCATGGGCCTGTTCATGCCGCTCGCGATCCTGGTGTTCGTGGCGCTGCTGACGCCGTCGCTGGCCGTGCAGCGGTACGCGACGCTGGCGACGACGTTCATGCTGATCGCGATGGTCATCGAGGGCCTCGTCCTCGGCCGGCTCGTGACGAAGAAGGTGCGGGCGAAGTTCCCGACCGAGCCGATCAAGGGCCTGTCGATCGGCTGGTACTCGTTCATCCGCGCGAGCCAGCTGCGTCGCCTTCGCGTCCCGAAGCCGCGCGTGAAGCCGGGCGAAGCCATCAAGTAAGTGCGCCGGAAGCAGCGCAGACTCCAACTGCCGGAGAAGCTGCGGTGGAACCACAACGAGTGGTACCGCCGCTGGCTGCTCCGGCAGTTGCCGTCTCGGGTCGAGTCCGCGCTCGACGTGGGCTGCGGTCTCGGCGATCTGGCGCGATCGATCAACGCCGACCAGGTGACCGCGATCGACGCCAGCGCGCGGATGATCGAGCGTGCGAGCGCGACCAGCCAGAGGATCGAGTGGATTCACGGCGACGTGCTCACCCACGACCTTGGGCGCTACGACGTCGTCACCGCCGAGGCGAGCTTGCACCACTTGCCGTTGCGAGAGGGTCTCACCAGGCTTGCCGGGCTGACCAAGCCGGGCGGGCTGCTGATCGTCGTCGGCCTGTACATGACGGCGACGAAGAGCGATCGGGCGATGGAGCTCGTGACGTTGCCCGCGAACGCCGTCGTCGGCATCGCCAAGGCCATCAACGGCACCGGCGGCAAGCCGCACGACACGGAGATGCCCGTGGTCATGACCGCGCCGACGTTGCCGGAGATCCGCGCGGCGGCACCGGAGATCGTGCCCGGCGCGCGGATCCGCAGGCACGTGTTCTGGCGGTACTCGCTGGTCTGGCGAGCACCCGAAGTTCATTAGCAGTACGAACGATTTCGGTTTAAGCTCCGATGTATGAAGTTCCGTCGACTCGGCCGCAGCGGCCTGTCCATCAGCGAGATCTCGTACGGCAACTGGCTCACTCACGGCTCGCAGGTTGAAGAAGACCAGGCGCACGCGTGTGTGAAGGCGGCCCTCGAGTCGGGCATCACGACCTTCGACACCGCCGACGTTTACGCGAACACCGCCGCGGAGTCGGTGCTCGGCCGTGCACTCAGGGGCGAGCGGCGCGAGTCGCTCGAGATCCTGACCAAGGTCTACTGGCCGACCGGTCCCGGCGGCCCCAACGACCGCGGGCTCGGCCGCAAGCACATCATGGAGTCGGCCAACGCGTCGCTGAAGCGCCTGCAGACCGACTACGTCGACCTGTACCAGGCCCACCGGTTCGACTACAGCGTGCCGCTGGAAGAGACGATGCTGGCGTTCGCCGACCTCGTCCGCCAGGGCAAGGTGCTCTACGTCGGTGTCTCCGAGTGGACCGCCGAGCAGATCACCCGCGGTGCCGCACTGGCCCGCGAGCTGCAGATCCCGTTCGTGTCGCACCAGCCGCAGTACTCGATGCTGTGGCGCGTCATCGAGCCGCAGGTCATCCCGGCCTGCGAGCGCGAGGGCCTCAGCCAGATCGTCTTCTCCCCCGTCGCGCAGGGCATCCTGACCGGCAAGTACCTGCCGGGCGCCGAGGTGCCGGAGGGCTCGCGGCTCGCCGACGCGCGCGGTTCGCAGATGATCGCGCGCTGGATGCGTGACGACGTCCTGAACGCCGTGCAGCAGCTCAAGCCGATCGCCGAAGAAATGGGCGTCACGATGGCGCAGCTCGCCGTCGCGTGGGTGCTCAAGAACCCGAACGTCGCGTCCGCGATCATCGGCGCGTCACGTCCGGAGCAGGTCTTCGAGAACGTCAAGGCGATCGACATCGTGCTCGACGACGACGTGCTCAAGCGGATTGACAACGTCCTCGAAGGCGTCATCACCGACGACCCGAGGCTCACTGCCCAGGGCTGAGCTAGCCGGCCGGGTGGAGGCTCATCGGGCCGTACACCTCTGATTCCGAGCGCAGCAGCGTGACCTGCTCGACCCCGGCGTCGAGCAGGTCACGCCACTCGGCGCTGAACCACTCCTCGGCGTCGGTCTGCTCGGCGAACGCCACGTCCGGTCCCGCGACGTCGCGGCCTTGTGCATCCTGGTAGCGCCAGCGGAACTCCATGGGACGAAGGCTAACTCTTGTCATCTCGCACGCTCGTGCTCGGCGGAGCGCGTTCCGGCAAGTCAGCGCACGCGGAAGGCCTGCTGACCGACGCGGCCGTGACTTACGTCGCAACCGCCCGCCGCTACCCCGACGACCCGGACTGGGACGCGCGCATCGCGTTGCACGTCGCCCGGCGTCCGTCCACTTGGCACACGGTCGAGGCGTCGGCCCCACCTGATCTGCCTGCACTGCTCACCGCGACGCAGTACGAGGACCCTCCGATCCTGGTCGACGACCTGTCGACGTGGCTGGTCGGTGTGCTGGACGACGCCGACGCCTGGGAAGGGCACGGCGCGAACTCGGTCGAGCGGAACGTCGACGAACTGGTGCGGTCCGTCGCCACGTGCCGCGCGCGACTCGTGCTCGTGACCGCGGAGGTCGGCCTCGGCGTTGTTCCGTCGACACGCTCAGGCAGACTCTTCCGCGATCACCTCGGTGCGCTCAACGCGCGCGTCGCCGAGGTGTGCGACGAGGTCATGCTGCTCGTCGCAGGCATTCCGTTGAGACTGCGATAGGAGCGACAGGGTGAGCACCGAGTTCCCGCCGGTTGAGCCGCCGGACGAGACCGTTCTGCGCGAGGCCGAGGCCCGGCACGCGGTGCTGACCAAGCCGGTCGGCTCGCTCGGCAGGCTCGAGGAGCTGGGCAACTGGATCGCGGCGTGCCAGGGCGTGGTGCCGCCGAAGCCGTTCGTGCGGCCTCGGGTTGTCGTCTTCGCTGGCGACCACGGCATCACGGCGCAGGGCGTGTCGGCGTACCCGAGCGAGGTGACCGGCCAGATGGTCGCGAACTTCCTGACCGGTGGCGCCGCGGTGAACGTGCTCGCGCAGGTCGCGGGCGCCACGGTGCGCGTGGTCGACATGGCCGTCGACGCGGACACCCCGGCTGCCGTCAGCACGCACAAGGTGCGGCGCTCGTCCGGGTCGATCGACCGCGAGGACGCGCTCACCCGCGAGGAGTGCGAGCTCGCGATCGCGGCCGGCCGTGCCATCGCGGACGAAGAGGTCGACGCGGGCGCCGACGTACTCGTCGCCGGTGACATGGGCATCGGCAACACGACTCCGGCTGCCGTGCTGATCGCGTCGCTGACCGGGTCTGAGCCCGTCGCGGTCGTCGGGCGCGGCACGGGCATCGACGACCACGCGTGGATGCGCAAGACGGCGGCGATCCGGGACTCGCTGCGCCGCGCTCGCCTGGTGATCAGCGACCCGATCGCGTTGCTCGCCACCGCCGGTGGTGCCGACCTGGCCGCGATGGCCGGGTTCCTGGCCCAGGCGGCGGTGCGCCGGACTCCGGTCGTGCTCGACGGCGTCGTCGTCGGTGCGGCCGCTGTCGTCGCCGAGGAACTGGCGCCGGGCGCGCGCGAGTGGTGGGTGGCTGGGCACCAGTCGGCCGAGCCCGCGCACGCGATCGCGCTCGGGCACCTGAACCTGAAGCCGCTGCTGGAGTTCGAGATGCGACTCGGCGAGGGTTCCGGTGCGGTGGCGGCGCTGCCGTTGCTGATCTCGGCGGTGAAGGTGCTCGCGGAGATGGCGACGTTCGAGAGCGCCGGCGTCACCAACAAGGAATGAAGCTTTGCCCAAATGAAACTGGCTCTGTCGTGGCTGACCGTCCTGCCGCTGCACGTCGACAACGTCGACCGCAAAGCGGCAGGGCGGGCCATCGCATGCACGCCAGTTGTCGGCGTTCTGCTCGGCGCGTTCGTCGTCGGCGTGCTCAAGCTGTTCGCAATATCCAATATATCGGCGCTCGTGGCAGGCTTCCTGGCCGTCGGCGTCGTCGCGCTGTGCACGCGCGGTATGCACCTTGATGGTCTTGCGGATACTGCAGACGGTCTGGGGTGCTACGGGCCGCCGGAGCGCGCGCTGCAGGTCATGAAGGACGGCGGCGCCGGGCCGTTCGGCGTCGTCACGTTGATCGTGGTGCTGGGGGCGCAGGCCGCCGCGCTCCCCCACGCGCACTGGGGCGTTGTCGTGCTCGCGTTCGCGACGAGCCGAGCCGCGTTCGGTGTCTGCTGTGTGCGAGGTGTGTCCGCCGCGCGTCCCGAAGGTTTGGGCGCGCTGGTCGCCGGTACACAGCATCCAATGCTCGTCGTCGGCACGTGGGTGGTGCTCGCCGCGGCGGCGGTTCCGCTCGGCTGGCGGGCGGTCGTCGCCGTCGTCGTCGCGGCAGCGCTGGTGTGGTTGCTGGTGCGGCACACCGGAAAGCGTTTCGGCGGCATCACCGGTGATGTGCTCGGTGCTGCCGCCGAAATCGCGCTTCTGGCAGTGCTCGTGATCGCTTAGCCCAGGGTGGTCATCCAGCCGTGGGGGTCGGCGACGTGGCCGTGCTGGAGGCCGGTCAGGCGCTCGCGCAGCTTCATCGTCACCGAACCCGTGCCACCGCCTGCGATGTCGAACTCGCCGCCGGCGTGCTTGACGTGACCGACCGGCGTGATGACCGCGGCCGTGCCACAGGCGAAGACCTCGGTGAGCTCACCGGAGGCGTTGGCCTTCTCCCACTCGTCGGTGGAGATGCGCCGCTCCTCCACGGACAGTCCGAGGTCCGAGGCCAGCTGCAGCAGCGAGCTGCGGGTGATGCCGGGCAGCAGCGTGCCGGTCAGCTCCGGGGTGACGACCTTGTCGCCGAAGACGAAGAACAGGTTCATGCCGCCCATCTCCTCGACCCAGCGGCGTTCCACCGCGTCGAGCCAGACGACCTGGTCGCAGCCCTTCTCGGCGGCCTGCGCCTGCGCCACGAGCGACGCGGCGTAGTTGCCGGCGAACTTGGCCGCGCCGGTGCCACCGGGGGCGGCGCGCACGTACTCGGTCGAGAGCCACACGCTCACCGGGCGGACGCCGCTCGCGAAGTAGGAGCCGGCGGGTGAGGCGATCAGCACGTAGAGGTACTCGGACGCGGGTCGCACGCCGAGGCCCTTCTCCGTGGAGATCATGAACGGCCGCAGGTAGAGGGACTCCTCCTCGGCCGACGGCACCCAGCGGCTGTCGACCGCGAGGATCTGCCGGACGGACTCCAGGAAGAGCTCGTCGGGAAGTTCGGGCATCGCCATGCGGCGGGCCGAGGAGCGGAAGCGCTCGGCGTTGGCCTCAGGGCGGAAGGACGCGATCGAACCGTCGGGCTGGCGGTAGGCCTTGAGCCCTTCGAAGATCGCTTGGCCGTAGTGCAGCACCATTGCCGCGGGGTCGAGTGAGAGAGAGCTGTAGGGGCCGACTTCGGCGTCGTGCCAGCCCTTCTCCCGGTTCCAGCGGATCGTCACCATGTGGTCGGTGAAGTGCTGCCCGAAGCCCGGCTTGGCAAGTACCTCCGCTACGCGCTCCGGGGTCGCCGGGTGCGGGTGGGGAGTCCGGGTGAAAGGCAACTCGCTCGTCATGTGAGCACGGTAACCCGCTGGTCGGGATACGGAAAATCGTCTTCTCAAAACTCGGACGTCCTACTAAGTCAGGCTCGTTAGAGTCTCCGGCCATGACCGAGGCGGAACGATCTTCGAAGGGTGCGGACGTCCGCACCGTGTTACAAGCCGCGCTGCTCGTTCTGGGCACCGGGATGACGTTGCTGGACGGCTGGGTGCTCGGCGGTGTCGGCGGTGTGGTGGGCGCCGTGTTCGCCGCGGCGATCTTCCTGGTCTGCTACTGGGCGATGACCAAGGACAGCGCGTCGACCAACGGCCGCATCATCGGGCTTGCGGTGTGCGTTGGCGTGACGCTGCTCGTTTTCCTCTCAGTGACGCTGTCAGCCCGATGAGTCCGGTGCCCGCGCCCAGCCCCGCGAGGGAGATGAGCAGCGCGGGCACCGGCGTGCTCATCGCGAGCAGCACCGAGAGCCCTAGTCCGAGGCAAGCCGTGCGCATCGGCCACGTGCGGTCGTTCTGCAGCAGCACTCGAGCCGACGCGTTGGTGAAGGCGTAGTAGAACAACGTCGCGCACGCCGCCACGCCGAGCGCGGTCGCCATCGGCATGAACGCGATCGCGAGAGCGGAACCCACGACGACGGCGAGAGTGAGCGCGCTCGGCTTGAGGCGCGACGGCAGGTCGCCGTCCTCGACGAGTCCCATCAACGTGCGGTGCGCGGACGAGAGAACGAAATGCAGTGCGGCCACACCGGCCACCGCTGCTGCGATCTGAACTAACGGCACCAACGCCGATGCGTCTGCTGCGACGAGTGCGTCTCGCAGTGGCGCGGGCGACAACGCGAGGCGCGCGCTGCCGAGCTGACGGAGTACACCGGCGCCCACGGCCAGATAGACCACGAAGGACAGTCCGATCAGGACTGGAATCGCGACCATCAGCACGGACGGCGAGTGCGGCTGCTCACCGCGTTGGGGCGCGGTGATGCGTTCGAAACCCGTGAACGCCATGAACATCAGGCCCGCGACGCCGACGAGCTCGTTGACCGTGCCCGTCTCCCCCGCCGACGGCACCGGTGCGATCGAGAAGCTCGACGCGATCACGAGGGCCAGCACACCGAGCACCACCAGCGACACGAGCACGCTGACACCCGCGCTGAAGCGGAACCCCACCGCGCCGAGCAGCGCCGTGCCCGCGACGAGGGCGAGCGCGCCGACCACCGGCTGGTCCGGCACCACGTACGCGCCGAACATCAACGCCACCGCCGCCGCCATCGCGCACCGGCCGAGCAGGTGGGCGCTCGCCGTCATCCGTGCGGGCCACACGCCGAGCTGCGCGCGCACATATCCGTAACCGCCACCGACGTCCGGGTAGGCGCGGGACTGGTCGGCGGTCGAGAAAGCACAGCACAGCGCGGCGAACGCGGAGATGGCCAGCGCCGGGAGCACCCACCAGCCCGCAAGGCTTGCTGCTGGGGCGAATCCGGCGAAGACCCCGGCACCGAGCACCGCGGGGAGACCGAGCGCGACCGTGGCAACGATCTCGCGAGGCTTGTGGGTCACGGGTACACATTCGCAGATGCGGCATCCGGTCGTAACCACCCGGTCGACTGATGCGCGAAATGGGCGAATCGCCACTGTGCGCAACTGTGAACGTCACTGATTGCGGCCGAACGGGGCGGGCAACGGCGTTAGTGGACAGTCGGACCTTTAGCATAGGTCACGATTCCGAGCACCCCTACCACGCACAACCCTGGAGCAGCACGTGACAGCCCCGAAGCTGGCCCTCACCGAAGGTGACCTGAGCACCACCGCCGCGGACGCAGTCGTCGTGGGCACCCTGCAGGGTGCGGACGGTCTGGAGCTCGCCCCCGGTGCCGAAGCTGTCAGCGCCGCGTTCGACGGCGCACTGCTCGAGGTGCTCGGGACCCTGCGCGCGACCGGCAAGGCCGACGAGCTCGTGAAGGTGCCGACGTTCGGCAAGCTGGCCGCCCCGCTCGTGCTGGCCGTCGGCCTCGGCAAGACCGCCGGCGAGGAGCAGGTGCGCCGCGCGTCCGGTGTCGCCGCCCGCGCACTGGCCGGCAAGAAGCGCGCGCTCAACACGCTGGCTTCGCTGCACGTCGCCGCCGCCGCTGAGGGCACGCTGCTCGGTGCCTACTCGTTCACCGAGTACAAGTCGGAGAAGGGTGAGGGCCCGGTCGCGAAGGTCGACCTCATCGCCGCCGGCTCGAAGGAGAACAAGGCCGCGCTGAAGGCCGCCGTCGCGATCGCCGAGGCCGTCGCCATCGCGCGCGACTTCATCAACACCCCGCCGAACGACCTCTACCCCGCCTCGTTCGCCGACCGCGCCGCCAAGCTCGCCACCGCCGCCGGTCTCGACGTCGAGGTGCTCGACGAGAAGGCGCTCAAGAAGCAGGGCTTCGGCGGCATCCTGGGCGTCGGCGGCGGTTCGTCGCGCCAGCCGCGGCTCGTGCGGATCTCGTACAAGGGCGCCAAGGCCACCAAGAAGGTCGCGCTGGTCGGCAAGGGCATCACCTTCGACACCGGCGGCATCTCGATCAAGCCGGCCGCGAACATGGACGAGATGACCTCGGACATGTCCGGCGCCGCCGCGATCGTCGCCACCATGGTGCTCGCCGCGAAGCTCAAGTACCCGCTGGAGATCATCGCGTCGATCCCGATGGCGGAGAACATGCCGTCCGGCGACGCCTACCGCCCCGGCGACGTGCTGACCATGTACGGCGGCAAGACCGTCGAGGTGCTCAACACCGACGCCGAGGGCCGGCTGATCCTGTCCGACGCCATCGTGCGCGCGTGCGAGGACGGCCCTGACTACCTGATCGAGACCGCGACCCTGACCGGCGCGCAGGTCGTCGCCCTGGGCAAGCGCACCTCGGGCGTCATGGGCTCCGACGAGTTCCGCGACCGCGTGGCGGCCATCGGCACCGCGGTCGGCGAGTCGGCGTGGCCGATGCCGCTGCCGGAGGAGCTCCGCGCGGACCTCGACTCGCGCCTGGCCGACCTGGCCAACGTCACCGGGCACCGGTGGGGCGGCATGCTCGCGGCCGGCCTGTTCCTGCGCGAGTTCGTGGCCGAGGGCGTGCAGTGGGCGCACATCGACATCGCCGGCCCGGCGTACCACACGGGTGGCCCGTACGGGTACACCGCGAAGGGCGGCACCGGCGTTCCGGTGCGGACCATCGCGGCGGTGCTCGCGGACATCGCGGCCAACGGCTGACCCAGCTGTTTCGACACGGGCGGGGTTCCTCCGGGAACTCCGCCCGTTCGCGTTTCCCGTCCAGCGCGCACGGCCTTAGCAACGAGTGTTTTGCGGACGAAGTCCAAAGAGCCATTGCTAAGGCGCAGGTCAGCGGGGTGAGTGGAACTGATATATCGGTTTGGGTTGGCCATGGAGGTGGCGCGGTCGGGTGGCGGCTGAACGGAGACACGTGTCTCACGGGGCTAGGTCGGCGCGGCCCGTGAGAGGAGTATTTCCACATGGGGACGCATCAGTACGAGGTCGACGTCGTCTGGACCGGCAACACCGGGAGCGGGACTTCCGGGTACAAGAGCTACGAGCGGGCGCACGAGGTTCGCGCTGAGGGCAAGGAGCTGATCCTCGGGTCGTCGGATCCGTCGTTCCGGGGTGACCGGAGCAGGTACAACCCCGAGGAGCTGCTCGTCGCGTCGCTGTCGCAGTGCCACATGCTTTGGTACCTGCACCTCGCGTCGGTCAACGGCGTGGTCGTCACCGGCTACCGCGATCACGCAACCGGGACGATGGCCGAGCACCCCGACGGGTCCGGGCGGTTCACCGAGGTGACGTTGAACCCCGTCGTGACCGTTGCCGATCCCGCGACCAGGGAGACGGCGCAGGCGTTGCACGAGAAGGCGCACTCGATGTGCTTCATCGCGGCGAGCGTCAATTTTCCGGTGCGCCACGAACCGACGGTGCTGGTTTAGAGATCGCCGGCGGCCTTTTTGCGCGCGGTGTAGTCGCGCATGCGCTTCGGGTAGCCGACGATGCCGGCGTCGTAGATCGGCATGCCGAGTTTGCGGGCGAACGAACGCGCGGCATCAGGGGACGCGACTCGGCGGCGGGTCCACTCGCCGTCGTGAGCGACCAGGACCACAGTGGTTTCGGTCACCGTGGTCTTCGGTTCCACGTAGGCCTCGACACCGTGGCGGCTCTTCGTCCACTGCTCGAGGTGGCTCGTGTCCTGGTTGGAGGCGGTCCGCAGCACGCCAGGGCGCGGCTTCCTGCGAAAACGATCGAACAGCCCCATCGAGCACCTCCACGGCTTCCCTCCACCATGGTGCCAGGTGAGGGTGTTATGAGTAGGTGAATGATCAGAACGGGGCGTGGTGTCCTATGCCGGATCACCATGCTCCGGGAACTAGTGACAAGATGGCCGCGTACCTCGCGCGCACCCGCGCGTAGTAAGTAATCCCGAGGAGATCCGAAGTGACTTCGCCGGAACTGGATTCGGCCACCAACGCCGATCTCGTGATCCTCGGCGGTGGATCGGGTGGCTACGCCTGCGCGTTCCGCGCGGCCGAGCTCGGCCTGTCCGTCGTCCTGGTCGAGAAGGACAAGCTGGGTGGCACGTGCCTGCACCGCGGCTGCATCCCGACCAAGGCGCTGCTGCACGCGGCCGAGGTCGCGGACAACGCCCGCGAAGGCGACCAGTTCGGTGTGAAGAGCTCGCTCGAGGGCATCGACATCGCCGGTGTCAACTCGTACAAGGACGGCGTGATCTCGCGGCTCTACAAGGGCCTGCAGGGTCTGGCGAAGGCCAACAAGGTCACCATGGTCGAGGGTGCCGGCACGTTCGTCGGCCCGAACACCGTCGTCGTGAACGGTCAGCGCTACACGGGCAAGAACGTGGTGCTCGCAACCGGTTCGTACGCCCGCAGCCTGCCCGGTCTGGAGATCGGCGGCCGCGTGATCACCAGCGACCAGGCGCTCAACCTGGACTTCATCCCGGAGAAGGTCGTCGTCCTCGGCGGCGGCGTCATCGGCGTGGAGTTCGCGAGCGTGTGGCGGTCGTTCGGCGCGGACGTGACCATCGTCGAGGCCCTGCCCCGCCTGGTGCCGGCCGAGGACGAGTACGCGTCCAAGCAGCTCGAGCGCGCCTTCCGCAAGCGCGGCATCAAGTTCAAGACCGGCGTGAAGTTCACCGGCGCCACCCAGACCGACTCGGGCGTGTCCGTCACGCTGGAGAACGGCGACGTCCTCGACGCCGACCTGCTGCTGGTCGCGGTCGGCCGCGGCCCGAACAGCGCGGGCCACGGCTACGAGGAAGCCGGCATCAAGATCGACCGCGGGTTCGTCCTCACCGACGAGCGCCTGCGCACGAACCTGCCGAACGTGTACGCGGTCGGCGACATCGTGCCTGGCCTGCAGCTCGCGCACCGCGGTTTCCAGCAGGGCATCTTCGTGGCCGAGGAGATCGCCGGCCAGAACCCGAAGGTGATCGACGAGGCGGGCATCCCGCGCGTCACCTACTGCAAGCCCGAGGTCGCTTCCGTCGGTCTCACCGAGGCCGCGGCCAAGGAGAAGTACGGGTCCGCCGAGGTGTTCATCTACGACCTCGCGGGCAACGGCAAGAGCCAGATCCTCAAGACCGCTGGTGGCGTGAAGCTCGTCAAGGCTCCCGACGGCCCGGTCGTCGGCGTCACCATGGTCGGCGAACGCGTCGGCGAGCTCATCGGTGAGGCCCAGCTGATCTACAGCTGGGAGGCTTACCCGGAGGACGTGGCTCCGCTGATCCACGCCCACCCGACCCAGACTGAAGCCCTCGGCGAGGCCTTCCTCGCCCTGGCCGGCAAGCCGCTGCACGTGCACGGCTGACCGTTCCCCATCCAAGTCAGCCACACGAGAGCACGAGGAGTCAGCGAACAATGGCCTTCTCCGTCCAGATGCCCGCACTCGGTGAGAGCGTCACCGAGGGCACGGTCACCCGGTGGTTGAAGCAGGAAGGCGACCGGGTGGAGGTGGACGAGCCGTTGCTCGAGGTGTCCACCGACAAGGTCGACACCGAGATCCCGTCCCCGGCGGCGGGCGTCCTGCAGAAGATCGTCGCGCAGGAGGACGACACCGTCGAGGTCGGCGGCGAGCTCGCGGTCATCGGTGACGGTGACGGCGGTTCCGCCGCGCCGGCGCCTGCTCCCGCCCAGGAGTCCGCGCCCCAGGAAACGGCGCAGCCTCAGCAGACGCAGCCGTCCGCGCCGCCCGCCGAGGAAGCCGCTCCCGCCCCGGCCCCTGCTCAGTCCGGTGGCTCGGCCGAGGGCACCGACGTGACGATGCCCGCGCTCGGCGAGTCCGTCACCGAGGGCACCGTCACCCGCTGGCTGAAGCAGGTCGGCGACAGCGTCGAGGTCGACGAGCCGCTGCTCGAGGTCTCGACCGACAAGGTCGACACCGAGATCCCGTCGCCGGTCGCGGGCACGCTGCTCGAGATCAGCGCCGGTGAAGACGAGACCGTCGAGGTCGGCGGCAAGCTCGCCGTCATCGGTTCGGGCAGCCCGGCTCCGGCCGCCGCTCCCGCCCCGGCCCCGGCGCCCGCTCCGGCTGCTCCGGCACCGGCACCGCAGGCCGCTCCGGCTCCTGCCGCGCCGACCCCGGCTCCCGCGCCGGCCCCGCAGGCTGCTCCGGCCGCGCCCGCCGCGCCTGCCGGCGACGACGCGAACGGCACGCCGTACGTCACGCCGCTCGTGCGCAAGCTCGCGTCGGAGAACGGCATCGACCTGGGCTCGCTGAAGGGCACCGGCGTCGGTGGCCGCATCCGCAAGCAGGACGTGCTGGCCGCGGTCGAGGCCAAGAAGGCCCCGGCTCCCGCGCCCGCCGCTGCTCCGGCTGCCACCGCTCCCGCCGCCCGCACCGCGACCGCCCCGGCCGTCGACAACTCGGGCAAGCGCGGCACCGTGCAGAAGCTCCCGCGGCTGCGCCAGATCGTCGCGCAGCGCACGCGCGAGTCGCTGCAGATGTCGGCCCAGCTCACCCAGGTGTTCGAGGTCGACGTCACCAAGATCGCCCGCCTGCGCAACCAGGCGAAGAAGGCGTTCGAGGCGCGTGAGGGCGCGAAGCTCACGTTCCTGCCGTTCTTCGCGAAGGCCGCCATCGAGGCCCTCAAGGCCCACCCGGTGCTCAACGCGTCGATCGACGAGGAGCGCAAGGAGGTCACCTACCACGGTGCCGAGCACCTCGGTCTGGCGATCGACACGGAGCGCGGCCTGCTCAACGCCGTGATCCACAACGCCGGTGACCTGAACCTGTCGGGCATCGCCCACAAGATCGGTGACCTGGCGGCGCGCGCCCGTTCGAACAAGCTCACGCCGGACGAGCTCACCGGTGGCACGTTCTCGCTGACCAACCTGGGCAGCAACGGCGCGCTCTTCGACACCCCGATCATCCAGCAGCCGCAGGTCGGCATCCTGGGCGTCGGTGTGGTGAAGAAGCGTCCGGTCGTCATCACCGACGAGGCCGGCGACGACACCATCGCGATCCGCTCGATGATGTACCTCGCGCTCACCTACGACCACCGTCTGGTCGACGGTGCCGACGCGGGCCGCTTCCTCACGACGGTCAAGAACCGTCTCGAGGAGGGCGCGTTCGAGGCCGACCTCGGTCTCTGACCAGCGCTGATATCCAATATATTGGCGACTGATCGCTGATATGTCGGATATCGCTGACGAGTGTGATCGAAGGCCACCCCGGTTTGCCGGGGTGGCCTTCGGCACATCCTGAGTCCGGTATGTGATGTGCGGCTGTGCACGCGATGGTTGAGTGGGGAACGATCTACCTATGCGAGTTGTCATCGCGGGATCGTCGGGACTGATCGGGACGAGCCTGGTGGCGTCGATGCGCGCCGCCGGTCACGAGGTGCTGCGGCTGGTGCGCCGCAAGGCCGCCGCGCCGGACGAACGCGGCTGGGACCCGTACGCCGGGCGCATCGACGACGGCACGTTCGACGGTGTCGACGCCGTCATCAACCTGTGCGGCGCGGGCATCGGCGACAAGCGGTGGGACGACGCGCGCAAGCAGGTGCTGCACGACAGCCGGATCGTGCCGGCCGAGGTGTTGTCGGCGGCGGTCGTCGAGCACGACGTGCCCACGCTCGTCAGTGCGTCGGGCGCCCACTTCTACGGCGACACCGGCTCGCGGCTCGCGGACGAGGACGCGCCGGGCGGACACACGTTCATGTCGCGGCTGACCCAGGACTGGGAGGCGGCGACGTCCGTGGCGCAGAAGGGTGGCGTCCGCGTCGTGCTGATGCGCACCGCCGTCGTGATCTCGCCATCGGGTGGTGTGTTCGGTCGGCTGAAGCCGGTCTTCCAGTTGTTCCTCGGCGGCAAGCTCGGCACCGGCGAGCAGTTCTTCCCGTGGGTGTCGCTGGATGACGTCGTGTCCGCCTACCGGTTCGTCACCGAGCACGACGACATCACCGGGCCGGTGAACGTGGCCGGGCCGACGCCGGTGACGAACGCCGAGTTCACCAAGGCCGTCGGAACGGCACTGCGCCGGCCGACGCCGTGGGTGGTGCCGGCGTTCGCGCTGAAGACGTTGCTCGGCGCCGAGATGGCGCAGGAGCTGCTGCTGAGCGGGCCGGGGCTGACGCCGAAGGCGCTGGAGAGCCACGGGTTCCAGTTCATGCACCCGGCGTTGCCGTCCGCGCTGAACGCGGCGGTCGCATGACTCGTGTCCTCGCCGCGGTGCTGATGATCTCGTGGATCCTGCTGGGAATGCCCGAGGTCACCTGGCTCGACACGTGGGTGCACGAGTCGTTGCCCCGCCCGGAGTGGCTGCGGGCGACCGCGTACGTCGTGAGCCTGATCCTCGGGCCGACGATCGGGTGGGCGTTCGCGGCGGTGTTGTTCGTGCTGGCGTGGCGGCGGCGCGATCTGCGGTTGTGGAAGGCGCTGGCGGTGCACGGGCTGTGCTGCGCGACGGTGCTGGTGCGGTGGCTGTTCGACCGCGTCCGGCCCGTCGAGTACCACCTGCCCAGCTACCCGAGCGGGCACACGGTGGCGGTCGCGTCGGTCGGTTTCACGATGGTCGTCCTGCTGAGGCGCGGCGTGCTGTGGGCTGTGCTGGCAGTGCTCGTGGCCGGCATCGCCAGGGTCGTGCTCGAGATGCACTGGGTCACCGACGTCATCGGCGCGGCGCTGGGTGTGACGGGCGTGGGACTCGTGGCAGCACTGCTCCTGGGGTTGGTAACGTCGGGTCGTGAACTCGTGCCGCACCTCGTCAGACCCCGTCGCGATCCGTGAGCTGGGCCTCATCGACTACATGGCGGCGTGGGACCTGCAGAAGGAGCTCGCGGAGGCACGCGCGGCCGGCCCAGGGCCGGACACCCTGCTCCTGCTCGAACACCCGCCGGTCTACACGTGCGGCCGGCGCACCCTCGAGGAGGAACGCCCGCGCGGTGGCGACACCCCGGTCATCGACGTCGACCGCGGCGGCAAGATCACCTGGCACGGACCCGGTCAGCTGGTCGGCTACCCGATCGTGAAGCTGACCGACCCGATCGACGTCGTGGAGTACGTGCGGCGCATCGAGCAGGGCCTGATCGACGTGTGCGACCAGCTCGGCGTGCACACCGGCCGGGTCGAGGGCCGCAGCGGCGTGTGGCTGCCCGCCGACGACCGCGGCCCGGAGCGCAAGGTCGCCGCGATCGGCATCCGCGTGCAGCGCGGCGTGACCATGCACGGCTTCGAGATCAACTGCAACGCGAGCCTCGACGCGTTCGGCGACATCATCCCGTGCGGCATCAAGGACGCGGGCGTCGCTTCCCTCTCGCACGAGCTGCGCCGGGACGTCACAGTGGCCGAAGTGCTGCCGATGGCCCGTGACGCTGTGCTTGCGGCGCTCGAGGGAACGCTCCCCCTGACGGACCGCACTTTGACCCGCACTGGACCCGTCGCGCCGGGGATCACCTTCGCTAGCATTCCGTAGCCCCGCGCGGGTTGCGGGCTTCCGGAGGAGGATGCGTCGTGAGACTTTCTCGACGCCAGTTGTTCACGGCTGCCGGTGTCACGGCGCTCATGTACGGATCAGCCAGTGCGAACGGAGCGGCGGCGGTGGCCGCTCCTGCGCGCACGTGGAGTGGCGAGATCCGGATTGGCGACTGGGAGCAGTACTACCTCGGCCTCGACGGCGGAGCGCACCAGAAGGCGCTCAGTGCATTGGATATCGCATATCGCGATGGTGTCCGTGCCGACGAGCAGGACCTGATGGTGCAGGTCGAGTCCGTGCGACGGGCCGCGCTCGAGTTCGGTGACCACGCGGCCGCCGATATATTGCGCGACCGGTTCGGCCTCGACTCACCGTCCATGCTCGGACGCGGGCTGAAGCTGGTGCTCGGGGAGGACGGCCTCGAACGCCGCTACCTCGACGACCCCGCGCTGCAGCTGCGGTATATCGGATATCGGCGGCGATACGCGCGGTATGCGATGCCCATGCCGGACGCGGTACGCCGCGCGCTCGCCTGACCGATATCCGATAGCCGATGTGCTGATAGCCGATATATCGGATATCAGCCGAGCTGCGGAGCGACGTCCGCGGCGACCTCGGTGATGTGGTCGAGGTCGGACAGGTCCAGCATCTGCAGGTACACCCGCTGGATGCCGGTCGCCTCGCGCCAGGCACCGATGCGCTCGACGACCTCGGCCGGGGTGCCGCACAGGCCGTTCTGCTTGAGCTCGGACACCTCGCGGCCGATCACCGCGGCCCGGCGGGCGACGTCGGCGTCGGTGCGGCCGACGCAGGCGACCAGGGCCACCGAGCGGATGATCTCGCGCGGGTCGCGGTCGATCTCGGCGCACGCGGCGTCGACGCGGGCGAACTGCTCGACGGCGTCGTCGATGCCGGCGAACGGCAGGTTGAACTCGGTGGCGTAGGAAGCGGCCAGCGCCGGTGTCCGGCGCACGCCCGTGCCGCCGATCAGCACCGGGACCCGCTCCTGGGCCGGCTTCGGCAGCGCCGGGGAGTCGGTCAGCGAGTAGTGCTTGCCCTCGAAGGAGAACGTGCCGCCGAGCGGCGTCTCCCAGAGGCCGGTGATGATGGCGAGCTGCTCCTCGTAGCGCTCGAACCGGGCACCGAGCGACGGGAACGGGATTCCGTAGGCAGCGTGCTCGGCCTCGTACCAGCCAGCGCCGATGCCGAACTCCACCCGGCCGCCGGACATCTGGTCGACCTGGGCGACGCTGATGGCGAGCGGGCCGGGGTAGCGGAACGTCGCGGCGGTCATCAGCGTGCCCAGCCGGATCGTCGACGTGTCGCGGGCCAGACCGGCGAAGGTGATCCACGGGTCCGTCGGGCCGGGCAGCCCGTCGACCGAGCCCATCTTGAGGTAGTGGTCGGAGCGGAAGAAGGCGCCGTAGCCGGCGTCCTCCGCCGTCCTGGCCACCCTGAGCAGGTCGTCGTAGCTCGCCCCCTGCTGGGGCTCGGTGAAGATGCGCAGTTCCACGAAGAAGAACTTAGTCCTGCGAACGATGTCCCGCGTGCAAGTAGGACCGAACCAGGCCTACATGGGCAATAACGTCCAGGACATGACGATCACACCGTTCCGCATCGAGATCCCGCAGACCGACCTCGACGACCTGCACGCCCGGCTCGACCAGGCGCGCTGGCCGCGGCAACTCCCCGGCGACGGGTGGAGCCGCGGTGTCCCGGTCGACTACCTGACGAACCTCGCCCACCACTGGCGGCACGGCTACGACTGGCGCGAGCACGAACGCCGGCTCAACGTCTTCCCGCAGTACACAACGGAAATCGACGGGTTGATCGTGCATTTCCTGCACGTCCGGAACCAGAACCCGCAGGCACCGGCGCTGATCCTCACGCACGGCTGGCCGAACTCGATCGTCGAGTTCACCAGGACCATCGACCTGCTCGCCGAGCACTTCCACGTCGTGGTGCCGTCGGTACCCGGATTCGGTTTCTCCGAAGCGCCGAAGGAAACCGGGTTCAGCACCAAGAAGGTCGGGCAGATGTGGGCAGGGCTCATGCAGAAGCTGGGGTACGAACGCTATGGCGCACAAGGCGGAGACCTCGGCGCCTACATCGCGCAGGAGGTGGCGAAGGCCGATCCGGAACGCGTCATCGGCGTGCACATCGACGGCGGCCTCGGCTTCCCCGACGAGAGCGAAACGGAGCTGACCGAGGACGAGCGGAGCATCTTCGCGCAGATCGAGCAGTGGTCGAAGTACGCCGTCGACCACCACACGCTGCTGCGGGTCGCGCCCCAGACGTTCTCCTACGGCTGGCACGACTCACCGGTCGGGCTGCTCGGCTGGCTGATGCAGAAGTTCCAGGAGTTCACGCCGACCGCCGCGCTGCCGGAGCTGGCCATCGACCGCGACCAGCTGCTGACCAACGCGAGCATCTACTGGTTCACCGGCACCGCCGCGAGCTCGTCCTGGTTCATGTACGACAACACGCGGTTCCACTGGCCCACCGGGCAGAACAAGGCACCGACCGGCGTGTACCACGGGGCGCCGGGGATCCGCCGGCTCGCCGAGCGGACGAACGACATCGTCCGCTGGGGCGAGGGCAATCCGGGCGGTCACTTCGTCGCGATGGAGGAACCAGAAGCACACGCCGCCGACATCATCGAGTTCTTCGGCAAGCTATAGGAAACGCGGTGCCGAGGTGGCCGCACCGTCCGAAGTGAACACTCCGCGGGCCACCAGGTGCGGGTGTGCCAAGGCTTCTTCCAGGGTGAGCACCGGCGTCACGCAGGCGTCGGTGCCCTCGAACACCTCTGCCCACTCGTCGCGGGGCCGGCTCAGGAACGTGTCGGCGAACGTCTTGCGCAACAACGGCCAGCTCGTGCGGTCCATCTGCTCGGGCAGATCGGACAGCCCCAAACCGGCCAGCAGCAACGCGTAGAACTGCGGCTCCAACGCCCCCACCGCGACGGAACGGCCGTCCGCGCACTCGTAGATCGAGTAGAACGGGCAACCGCCGTCCAGGAGGTTCGAGTCCGGCGCGTCCTCCCACACCGACTGCGCCTTCATCGACCAGATCATCTGCGCCAGCGACGCCACCCCGTCGACGATCGCCGCGTCGACGACCTGACCGCGGCCGGTGCGCTGACGTTCCCACAACGCCGCCAGCACACCCAGCACCAGGTACAACGACCCACCGCCGAAGTCCCCCACCAGGTTCAGCGGCGGCTTGCCGATCGCGTGCAGCACGCCGGTCAGCGACAGGTAGTTGATGTCGTGCCCGGCCCGATCGGCCAACGGACCGGTCTGCCCCCACCCGGTCATCCGCGCGTAGACCAGGCCCGGATTGACCGCCAAGCAGTCGGAAGGGCCAAGACCGAGCCGTTCCAGCACGCCCGGACGAAAGCCCTCGATCACCACGTCGGCCGACGAGATCAGCGACAGCACAGCAGCACGGCCATCCGCGGACTTCAGATCCGCGGACACCGAACGCCTGCCGCGCAACAAGAAGTCACGGGAGGCGTCCGGCACCACGGACAGACCACCGGACGGACGCTCGACGCGCACGACCTCCGCGCCGAGGTCCGCGAGCAGCATCGCACCGTGCGGACCTGGTCCGATGCCGCCGAACTCGACGACCTGCAAGCCCGCCAGAGGACCCATCAGGCTTCGAACGAGAGCCGGGGCGCGAAGATCGCGCCGGTGGACTCGGCCAGGCCCCGCATCGCCTTGGCGTGGTTGCCGAAGTCCGGGTGCGCCAGGGCGGCGCGCAGAGCGTCCGCGCTCTCCCACAAGGCGATGTTCACGTACGAGGCGGGGTCGTCCAGCTGGCGCGACAGCGTGTACTTGATCAGGCCCGGCTGGTCGCGCAGGAACGCCGCCGTCTCGTCGAAGGCCTTCTCGAACTCCTCGGGGTCACCGGTGAGCGTGAAGCGGTTGACGAAGGTGATCATGACAGGCACTCCCCAAGAACGGTGTCAGGTAACGAAAACCATGCACACCGCGTCTTGAGACGTGCTCAAGGAACGCCCGCCACGCTGCCAGCATGCGCATCATCGATCTGTCTTCCCACATTGACGCATCCGCGTACGAAGCGGACCCGGTGACGCACGAGGTGCTCACGGCCGCCCAGGGTGCCGAACACATGGCCGAGCAGCTGAAGGCCAGGCTGGGCATCGAGTTCGACGTGTCCGTGCTGCGGGACTCGGAGTTCCTGACGCTGGACCGGATCAGCCTCACCTCCCACACCGGCACCCACGTCGACGCCCCGAGCCACTACGGCTCGAAGACCACGTACGGCAACGGAATCCCGCGCCACATCGACGAGATGCCGCTGGAGTGGTTCCACAACCCCGGCGTGAAGCTGGACGTGAAAGGCCACGGCACCGGCGTCATCGGTCCCGAGGTCCTCGAAAAGGAGTTCGCCCGCATCGGGTACACGCCGAAGCCGATGGACATCGTCATCCTAGACACCGGCGCCGCCGAGCACGCCGGCACCCAGACCTACTTCACGGACTACACCGGACTCGACGGCCCGGCCACGAACCTGTTGCTGGACCTGGGAGTCAAGGTGATCGCCACCGACGCGTTCAGCCTCGACGCGCCGTTCCCCGACATCGTGAAGCGCTACCTCGCATCCAAGGACCAGAGCGTGCTGTGGCCCGCCCACTTCGCCGGCCGCGACCGCGAGTACTGCCAGATCGAACGCCTCAGCAACCTGGAAGCCTTGCCGGACTTCGGCTTCACCGTCGTCGCGTTCCCGGTCAAGATCAAGGGCGCCGGCGCGGGCTGGACCAGGGCCGTCGCTCTCCTCGACGACTAGCTCTCAAGTGAGAGCTGAATCACCATCCTTACCGTAAAGGTATGGACAGCAACGAAATATGGCCACCAGAGAACGAAGACCACATCGTCCGCGGCATCGACTAGAGACCCGCCAAAGGACCGCCCTCCAGGAGAGGGCGGTCCTTTTATACGTCACACCAAGCGAGCACGAGCCGCCTCAACGGAATCCGAGGCGTCCAGCAACGGCAGCACCGCAGAAGCACCAGACCGCACGGCCTTCGTGCGACGCGCGAACGACGTCAGCGTCTGTCCGGGGCCCGCCTCCACCAGCAGCACGTCGTACATCGCCACCAGCTCGCTCAACGCCGGTCCGAAGTAGACGGCGTCGGTCAGCTGCCGAGCCCAGAACCGCGGAGACAACGCGTCTTCCTCGGTCATCAGCTTCCCCGTGTAACCGGAGTACACCGGCATCGAAGGCGCAGAAGGCGAAGCACTCCACAAAGCCAGCGCCTCGTCGACCGCGGGCTGCATCGCCGGTGAGTGGAACGGCGTCGAAGCCGGCACGGTCACCACGATGAACTCGTCCGCCTCCAACCGGGCACGCACCGCAGCCAGCGGTTCATCGGACCCTGCCAGCATCGTCTGCCGAGCCGAGTTCACCGCCGCGATCGCCACATCGCCGACCAGGTAAGGCAAGAGGTCAGCCTCAGAAGCCGCGACGGCCAGCATGCCACCGGACGGAATCGACACGGCGGACAACACCCGGTCTCGCACCATCGACACGGCGTCCTCCAACGAGAAAACGCCGGCCAGCACCGAAGCGACGACCTCACCGGCGGAGTGCCCGATCAGCGCAACGGGCTGAACACCCCACGACAAGACCATGCGCCCCAACGCGTAGTCGACCGCGAACAGCAACGGCTGCGCGCGGGACACGTGATCGACGTCGGCGCCAGCCAACCAGTCCTCACAAGCAACCGAACCGACCTCGCCGAACAGCTCGAACACCTCGTCGATCACCGAGGTGAACACAACATCCTGGCCGTACAGGGACGCCGCCATCCGCGGGTACTGCGACCCCTGCCCGGGAAACATCAGTGCCACATCCACAAGAAGCCTCCAGAACTGCGACAGGGGCCGCGAGGAAGACCTCACGACCCCTGTGCGAGCGACAACATCACCTGTACTCGCGAACCACCATGGCGGAGTTGAACCCGCCCTTGCCGCGCCCGAGCACCAGAGCGGCCTTCACCTTGCCGTGCCGCGCCTCGTTCATCACGAGGTCGATCTCGTACTCCGGCACGGGGTTCTCGACGTTGACGGTGGGCGGAATCGCCGACCAGTAGATCGAGAGGATCGCCGACGCGACGTCCAGCGACCCACCACCGGCGAACAGCCGGCCGGTCATGGTCTTCGGCGCCGTCACCGGCACGCCGAACGGCCCGAAGATCCCCTTGATCGCTTCGGCCTCTGCCTTGTCGAGCTCGGGGATGCCCGCCGCGTCGGCGAAGACGACGTCGATCTCGGAGGCGTCCATGCCGGCGTCGCGCAACGCCAGCTCGGCCGCCCGCATCAGCCCCGGCTCCCGCGACGGCATCCGCGAGTCGAACGTCGAGGCGTACCCGACGATCTCGCCGTAGATGCGGGTGCCGGGACGCCCGGCCGCCGACTCCGGCGTCTCGACCACCATGATCGCGCCGCCCTCACCGGCGACGTACCCGGAGGCGTCGCGGTCGAACGGCAGGTAGGCGCGCTTCGGGTTGTTGCTGCGGGACAGGCAACCCGACGCCTGGTGCGCCACCCAGGCCCACGGGCACAGCGAGGAGTCCATGCCGCCGGTCAACGCCAGCTGGACACCCTTGCGCAGCTGCCTGCGCGCGTGTCCGATGGAGTCGATGCCACCGGCCTGCTCGGACACCACCACCGCGCCGGGACCACGCGTGCCGTGCCGGATGGAGATCTGGCCCGTGTTGACCGCGTAGAACCACGCGAACGACTGGTACGCCGAAACGTACTCCGGGCCCTGGTGCCACAGCTTCTGCAGCTCCCGCTGACCGAACTCGTACCCGCCCGCCGTCGCCGCGGTGATCACCGCGATGTCGGTGTCCGGGATGTCGTTGGGCTGCACTCCCGCGCCGCGCAACGCCCAGTCCGTGCCCACCAGCGTCAACCGCGTCATGTGGTCCGTCTGCGGCAGCAGCCGGCCCTGCAGGTGCCGGCCTGCCTCGAAGCCCGGCACCTCACCGGCGATCTTCGCCCAGTAGTTGGCACTGTCGAACCGGGTGATCGGCTTGATCGCCGCCTCCCCGTGCAGGGTCGCCCGCCAGTACGCGGTCGGCCCCAGCCCGTTCGGCGACGCGATGCCGATTCCCGTCACCACCGCCCGAGTCACCGGCCTGCCCCTTCCACCTTCTTGAGCACCATGGCGCTCTGGAATCCACCGAAACCACTGCCCACGGTCAGCACCGTGTTCACCTTCTTCTCGCGCGCGACCAGCGGCGTGTAGTCGAGGTCGCACTCGGGGTCCGGCTCGTGCAGGTTGGCCGTCGGCGGGATGAGGTCCTCCTCGAACGCCAGCAGCGAGCCGACGATCTCCAGCGACCCGATCGCGCCGAGCGAGTGCCCGATCATGGACTTGAAGCCCGACACCGGCGTCTTGTACGCGTGCGCCCCAAGGGAACGCTTGAACGCCGCCGTCTCGTGCAGGTCGTTCTGCTTGGTGCCCGACCCGTGTGCGTTGATGTAACCGACGTCCGTGGCGTCCGCACGCGCCTGCTTCAACGCGATGTTGATGGCGTCGGACATCTCGATGCCCTCGGGGTGCAGGCCCGTCATGTGGTAGGCGTTGCACCGCGAGGCGAAGCCGGCGACCTCACCGTAGATGTGGGCACCGCGAGCGCGGGCGTGCTCCAGCTCCTCGAGCACGATGATCGCGGAACCCTCGCCCAGCACCAGTCCGTCCCGCGTCTTGTCGAACGGGCGGCACGCGGTGGTCGGGTCGTCGTTGCGGGTGCTGGACGCGCGGATGACGTCGAAGCACACCACGGTGATCGGGGAGAGCGGGGCTTCCGTGCCGCCCGTGACGACGACGTCCGCGGAACCCTCCATGATCAGCTCGGCGGCGTAACCCACCGAGTCCAAGCCGGAAGTACAGCCGGTGGAGACCACCGAGACCGGACCTTCCGCGCCCACGGTCCACGCCAGCTCCGTCGCCATCGAGGACGGCGTGAAGTAGTCGTAGAGGTGCGGGACGGCGTAGGACTGGTCGACCTCCCAGTACTTGCCCCGGTCGGAGCCGACGATGAACTCGCGCTCCAGCGAGGTCGTGCAGCCGACCGCGGTGCCGAGCGAGACACCGATGCGGCCGGGGTCGAGCTGGTCGAACTCGATGCCCGAGTCGGCCATCGCCTCGCGGCCGGCCACCACCGCGAACTGCGCGGCGCGGTCGAGCCGGCGGATCTCCTGCGGCGTAAGGCCTTCGCGCACGGGGTCGAAGTCTGCTTCACCCGCCATGCGGGAGCGGTACGGAGACGCGTCGAAGTGCGTGATGATGCGAGTCGCCGTACGCCCTTCGGACAGCAGTTTCCAATACGCCTTCGTTCCGATGCCACCAGGTGCGACCACGCCCACCCCGGTGATGACGGCGCGACGACTCATCGGACACCTCCAATCGCCTTCTGTGCGGACACGGTCTGCTCCAATCTCGGACAGGGCACGGGAGCGATACCTGTTTCTGCCGAATGAACCGATGGTGAAACGGCCCGATCGAGGCCACCTCGAACGGCGGCGTAGGACCCCTGTACGAGTCCTGCTCCCGCATCCGCCGCGAACAGCTGTTTCGCCGCGGACCCGCCGTCGTCGTGACATCCGAACCCAAGGGGCACACCGGTTTCCGCGACCGACAAGACGATCTCCCCGATCTGGTCCGGCCACAACGCACCCGCGGTGTCGTGCAACAACACGGTTTCCGCTCCTGCTTCGGCGGCGGTCAGCACGACCTCAAGAGCGTGCTCGGGGTCGATCAGCCAGCCGTCGAAGAAGTCCCGCGCCTCGACGATCACTCGTCGTTCGGCGCGCACGAGTTGACGCACGGCCTCTCGGATGACCGAGAAACCGTGCCCTTGGACAACTATTGCCACCGCGGGAGTTTCCGCGGCGAGCAGTGCGGCGAGGTCCTCCGCACCACCTGATGCGATGAGGGTGGCGGCCCGCAACCGGAGCTCGATCGCCGCCCGGTGGTAGAACGACCGGGCGGGACGGCCTCCGTCGACGAACGCGACTCCGAGCGCGTCGAGGCGCCGCGCCGCGACCAGTCTGTCCGAAATGGACAGGCTGGTGCGACGCAGCGAGATGTCGTAGAGCTTCATCTAGAACCCCGACAGCAGTACGCGGGAAGCCTCGATCTCGTAAGCGCAGTGGCCCACTTCAGAAGGGCAGCCCTTGCGCTGATGCTCGACCGCGGCCTTCTCCAGGTACATGGACACCACGTAGAGCCCGTTGCGGCTTGCGGCGCGCGCAGCGGCTGTCAGCAAGTCCGCGCCGGCCAACCCCATCGCGTCACCTCACCCGTTCTCCGCGAATTCCTTCGCGTGCCGGAGCGTCGTGAGGCTGTTGGTCCCCAGCGCGTGACGGATGAGCTCGCGAGCGCGCTCGATCGTCCCGTCGGCCCCCAGCACCTCGGGGATGACCTCCGGCCGGATGACGACCGTGTGGTGCGAGGTCGCCTCGATGCCGGCTTCGATGCCGTCGCCGATGTCCTTGAACGTCCACCGGCCGACGTGCGCCGCCATGATCGCCGGCGTGGCCGTCTGCTTGTAGACGATGCTGTCGTACGGGAAGCAGACCCGCACCGAGTGCGTGGTGTGGATCGACCCGTCCGGGCTGCGCGTGTCCATCTCCATGGACTGCACGCCGGTGACGGCTTCCTTGAGGTCCAGCCGCGCCACGTGCGGGAGGCGCTCCGGCCACAGGTCCGACCGGTACAGGAACTCGAAGACGTCCTTGCGGCTCGCGTGGATCGTGACGCTGTCGGAGAACGACAGCACGAGCTTGTCGTAGTCGTCGCCGTACTCGGCGGCCCGCTTCAGGGCCGCGAGCTCGGCGTCGCTGTTGTTGTTGACGGCGTTCAGGATGAGGTCGACCGCTTCCGGCTGGGCCGCGGTGAAGTGGTGCAGCAGATCGACCCGAGTCGCCGAGTCGGCGATCGGGACGATCCGCCACTCCCCGCCCATCGTCTTCACCGGTGCCGCCGACCGCTCCTGCTCGAACTTGATGTGCAGGTTCGCCGGGTCGAGCTCGCGACGAGACGTCCACGTGCGCACGTCACCGTTGGCGAACGCGTGCAACCGCAACCGCTCGGTCGAGCCCTCCCGTTCGAACACCTCGGCGTGCACCGTGGGTCCGAAGGTGTACGGCCAGGTCGTCACGTCCGCGACCAGGTCGTAGACCACCTTGGCGGGAGCACCGATCATGACCGTGTGCGTGGTGGTGTGCGTCATGTTCGTCTCCGTTCCCGATTCGCCGTCAGGCCGCGATCTGTCCGTTGACCTTGTCCAGCAGCTGACGCGGCGTCTCGATGTACGCCAGCTCGTCGTCGGCAACGGCGACCCCGTGCTTGCGCTTGATCAGCGCGACCGTCTCCAGCAGGGCGAGCGAGTCGAAGCCCAGCTCGAGGAACGGGATGTCGGAAATGTCCTGGCCCGGCTTGAACGTGTCGTCCTCGCCCGCGGCCTCGTTGAGGATCTCCTTGAGGCCCTCGATGGTCAGTGCGCTCACGGCTGCTTTCCTTTCCTCCAGCGGGCGGTTTCCGCGCGCCCACGACTGAGGTTTCCACCGCACACCTGTAAGCCACTGGAGGAGTCCTCGAAGAAACCGTTGCCACACAAAGAAAAGCGGCCCTCGCCACAGTGTGGCGAGGGCCGCTGGAGCCCAACTCAGGCCAGGAGTCTTTGCAACTGCCGGGTTTCCGCGCTGTCGAGCCGCGGGTCGGACGTGAGGATCGCGTGCTGCAACGTCTGCAGGCGCGACGACGGCTCGACGCCGAGCTCCTCGATCAGCGTGTTGCGCAACGCCTTGAACGCGTCGAGCGCCTGCCACTGCCGTCCCGCGCGGAACAGCGAGATCATGTACTGCGCGCACAGGTTCTCGTTCATCGGGTTCTGCACCGTCAACACGGACAGCTCGCTGAGCAACCCCTTGTGCTTGCCCATCCGCAGCTCCGCGTCGATGCGGGCCTCGAGCACGCCGAGCCGCTGCTCCTCCAGGCGCACGACCTCGATGCCGAGCGGCATGCCGGGCCGCACGTCCACGACCGCCGGGCCACGCCACATCTCCAGCGCCTGCCGCAGCAACCGTGAGGCCGACGCGTAGTCCTCGACGTCGTAGGCCTGCTGGCCGGCGCGTGAAAGCCGTTCGAACTCGTGCACGTCCACGGACTCCGGCGGCACGTCGAGCAGGTAGCCGCCGTACCGGGTGACCAGCACTTCCTTCGCGCCGCTCTCCCCGGACGCCGACAGCGCGTCCCCGATCAGCTTGCGCAGCTGCAGGATGTAGGTCTGCAACGTGGTGCGGGCACTGCGCGGCGGGCGGTCTCCCCACAGCTCCTCGATCAACGTCGGCACCGACACGACGGATCCGGAGTGCAGCGCCAGCAGCGCGAGAATCTGCCTCGGCTTGGCCGCTGTGGGCGTCACCGAGCGACCGTTCACCTTGGCCTCGACGGGCCCCAGGACCTTGATCTGCATCGCGACCCCTCCTTCGGTTCCAAGCACGGGATTAGTCTGCTCGGCCCAACGGACCCGCGTTAGTGCACAGGCCATCGATGTCAGATGAGTTCTGCCCGTGCCGGGTATGAAAACTTCATACCGGGGCGCATTAGGCGGTAACTACCGGCCCATTACCGCAGATCCGCATCATTACCCACATCAAATGACACGCAAACATCGGAGCTGCACATGTACCCCACCGTCACCGTGGAGCACCTGGCTTCCGTCACCACCGCCCCTGACGACTCCGACGACATGAAGATCTACCAGTTCGACCGTGAGGCCTCGATGGACTGGACTTGGATCATCGCCGACACCTTTACCTCGCCCGGTACCCGCTTCAAGCCGCAAGACGAGGTCCTCGCGGCATGAGACCCGAACTGGCTGAACCGGGCGAGCAACGCATCGGGTTCAAACGACACCTCCGGCCGCAGATCGTGCAGGGTGAAGCCGTCTACCTCATCGGGGAGTCCGGGGTCACGGCCATCGCGGGCACCCACGTCGAGACGCTGGCGCCGCTGCTCGACGGCACCCGCGATCTCGCCGCACTGCTGCGCGACGTCCCCGCCGATCTCACCGCCGACAAGGTGGAGCGCATGCTCACACGGCTCGCTGCGGCGGGCCTGATCGGCAGGCGGGGCATGGAGGCCGGTTCAGCCACGGCCGAGGCCTCACTCGCCTACTGGGACGCGGTGGGTCTCGACTCCGCGGACGCGGTGGCGGCGACAACGACGTCGCTCGTCTCCGTCGTCGCGATCGGCGACACCGATCGGGACGCACTCGCGGAAGCCTTGCACCGCAACGGACTGACGGTCGCCCCGGGGAGTGGTGACCTCACCGTCGTCGCCTGTGCCGACTACCTGGCTCCCGACCTCCGCGACATCGACGCCGCCCATCGCGCGGCCGGCACCCCGTGGTTGCTGGTCAAGCCCGTCGGCGCGCAGGTGTGCGTGGGTCCCTTCTTCACCCCTGGCGAGGGCCCGTGCTGGCGTTGCCTCGCCTCCCGCCTGTCGGCGAACCGGAAGGCGGAGGCTCATGTGCGAGCGCGGTGCGGACAACGCGGTCCCGCGCCGCGCCCGGCCATCGGTCTGCCGTCACTGCAGGCGACGGCGCTGGACATCGCATCGGTCGAGGCGACCAAATGGCTCGCGGGAATCCGCCACGAGACACAGCGGTCGATCTGGAACTACGACAGCCTGAGCATGAAGGTCACGCAGCACGAGGTCCGGCGCCGCCCTCAGTGCGCCGGTTGCGGTGACCCCGAGGTTGTCGCGCGCAGGGCGTTCGAGCCGGTCGAACTCACTCCTCGCGTGAAGCGCTCCTGCGAGGGCGGCGGCCACCGGTCGTCGTCCCCGCAGGAGGTGCTCGAGACCTACCGCCACCTCGTCGGCCCGGTCACGGGGATCGTCAGGGAGATCCGCCGCAACGACCGCGGGCCCGCGTTCTTCAACTCCTTCGTGTCCGGGTCGAACCTCGCGGCCGCGGGCGAGGGCATCGAAGGGCTCCGCTCGTCGCTGCGGGCCGACACCGGGGGCAAGGGCGTGACGCCGCTCGACGCCGAGGTCGGCGCGCTGTGCGAGGCCGTGGAACGGCGCAGCGGCGCCTACTTCGGCGAGGAGGCACGGGTGCGCGGCAGCTACCGCTCCCTGGGCAACCTGGCGATCCACCCCGACACCGTGCAGCACTACCACCCGCGCCAGTTCGAGGACCGGGAGGCGTGGAACGCGAGCCACTCGTCGTTCCAGCACGTCACCACCCCGTTCGACGAGAACGAGGTGATGGACTGGACACCGCTGTGGTCGCTCACCGAACGGCGGCACAAGCTCCTGCCCACCGGCATGCTCTACTTCGGCGCCCCCTGTCCGCCGAGTGTCACGTCGAACTCCAACGGCTGCGCCGCGGGCAGCAGCCTGGAGGACGCGGTGCTGCAAGGGCTTCTCGAGCTGGTCGAACGGGACGCGGTCGCGATCTGGTGGTACAACCGCACGCCTGTGCCCGGCATGGACCTGGACTCGTTCCACGACCCGTGGATCCACGAGCTGCGTGAGGCGCACGCGAGTCTCGGCCGCGAGGTGTGGCTGCTCGACGTCACCGCCGATCTGGGCGTGCCGACGATGGTCGCCGTGTCCCGCCGCACGGACAACGGTCCGCGCGAGGACATCATGTTCGGCTGCGGTGCGCACCTGGACCCGCGCATCGCCGCGCGGCGCGCGCTCACCGAGCTGAACCAGAGCATGCCGGCCCTGTCCGAACCGGTGGACCTCTCGCGGTTCGACATCGACATGCGGCACTGGATCGAGACCGTGCGGCTGGCCGGGCAGCCCTGGCTGGCCCCCGATCCGGCCGTGCCGGCGCGCGACGTGTTCCACCACGGCTACACGCACCGCGCGGACCTGGTGGACGACATCCGCGCCATCCGGGAGGTGCTCGAAGCCAAGGGGATGGAGGTGCTGGTGCTCGACCAGACGAGACCGGACGTCGGGCTGCCGGTCGTGCGGGTGGTCGTGCCGGGACTGCGGCACTTCTGGTCAAGATTCGCTCAAGGGCGGCTCTACGACGTGCCGGTACAACTGGGGCGACTGGACCGACCTCGCCGCTACGACGAGCTGAACCCCGTCCCACTGTTCATGTAACTGCCAGAGCGGAGGCGCCGTGGTGCCCACCCAGTCGCACATCCCGGCCGGCCGCCCGCTGTGGTCGTTGCTGGAGGACGCGATCGTCGACGAGGGAACCGAGCACCTCACCGTGCACGGCAGATGGGGCGCGATCGAGATCGCCGACACCAGCCCGCTCGTCCGCGAGGCGCTGCACCGGATGAGCCTCGGTCCCGTGGCGCTGGAGAACATCTCCGTTCTGCACGAGAACTTCGTCCGGTGGAAGACCGGATCGGGGCCGTGTCTCGTCTGGCGCAAGCTGAAGAACACGCTCGATCTGCTCGGTGGTTGTGTCGTGCCGTCCCTCGGGCTGGACGACGGCGCCGGGCCGATCCTCTCGGTGGTGGCGGTGACCCGTGACGCCGTGTTCACGTTGCCGCACATCGAGGACGACCAGGTCGTGACGATGCGGCCGCGCACCGAGATCGAACGGCTGAACGGCGACCAGGCACTGGCCTGCCCCGGCCTCGCGTACCAGGTGATCCTGCACAGCGCGCCGGCGACGGAGATCGCCAAGTCGTTGCTGGACGCCGAAACGTCGATCACCGCGGTGGCGGAGGCGTTGCAGTTGGAGAAGACGCTGGTCGCGGACGTCGTCGCCTATCTAGCCGGGGCCGGCCTCGTCGTCGTGGCGGGGTGCTGAGCGACCGTCATGTTGCTCCGATCGGGGACCCCGAACCGCGAAACTTCCCAGGACACGCCCGTATCATGGCCGCGTCCCGACCATCGCGTGGGAGCTGCTGTGACGCTGCGACAGGAACGTTCATCCGTGTCCCGTCGGTTGGCGTACGTCGTGATCAGCGTGGTGTTCGCCAACTACCTCGGCAACGCCTTCCTCTACGTCCTGCAGGCCGGCGCCACGCCCGCGCGGATCGTGGGCTCACTGGCCTGTCTGCTCTCGATCGGGTACCTGCAGCTGGGGGTGTTCTCCCGGCCGAGCGCCAACCTGCGGTCCCCCACGGCACACCTGGCGCTGGGTGCGATGGCGCTGCTGGTGTTCGTGCCGGTTCCGTTCTTCGGCTACGCGTGGGGAGGCATGGCCGGTTTCCTCGCGGGCAGCGCCCTGCTGGTGCTGCCCGGCCGCGTGCGGTGGTTCGTGTTCGGCGGGTTGGCGCTCACCAACGCCACGATCAATGCCGTGATCAGGGCCGGGGACCGAATTACGGTCGGCGTGCTGGCCTATGTCGCCGTGTCGTCGGTGGTGGCGGGCCTGGTCGTCTACGGCCTGTCCCGGCTGCCGTCGCTGGTGAAGGAACTGGAGACCGCCAGGTCGGAGCTCGCCGGCCTCGCCGTGTCGCATGAGCGGCTACGGTTCGCCCGTGACCTGCACGACCTGCTCGGCTTCAGCCTGTCCGCGATCACGCTGAAGGTCGAGCTGGCCCGCAAGATGATCGGTGCGCACACCGACCGCGCCCTGCGGGAACTGGCGGAGATCCTCGGTATCGCCCGCGAGGCGCTGACGGACGTTCGTGCGGTGGCGTCGAGCTATCGCGAGCTGTCGCTGACCGACGAGATCGAGTCGGCGCGGTCCGTGCTGACCGCGGCGGGTGTTGCGACGACGATCGATGCGGACGACACCGAGCTCTCGCCCCGATCCCGGACCGTGCTCGCGACGATTCTGCGCGAAGGCGTGACGAATCTGCTGCGGCACAGCCAGGCCACCCGGTGCTCGATCACCATCAGCGGCACGGACCACGATGTGTCGATCGACATCGTCAACGACGGCGCGCCCGCCGGGGGGAGCACCGGCCGGGGCAGCGGTCTCACCAACCTCGCCACCAGAACCACCGCCATAGGTGGCTCGCTGCTCGCGCAGACGTCCTCCGACGGCACCTATCGGCTGCATGCCGAAGTACCGGTCAATCCGGCACACGCGGAGCCGTCCGGCACCCCGCGTCCGGCCGGCCCGCCGATCGCGACGCGGTTTGCCCAGGTGCTGCTCACGGCGGTGGTGATCGGTTACGGCGTGATGGCGACGGTGGTGGTGTGGTTCCACACCCCCGCGGTCAGCGCGGCCGCGCTCGCGACCGTCGCGGCGAGCAGCGTGATGATGGTCGTGCTCGTGCTGGGCATCGTGCGCCGCCCGCATGTTTCGCCCGCCCTCGCCTACGCGGCACTGGCCGGGCTGGTGGTCTGCGTGTACGTGCCCCAGTTCGCTTTCAGCTACCCCTACCTCGGCGGTGTGCCTGGATTCCTCGCGGGCTCGGCGGCGCTGCTTCTGCCTCGCCGGCTCAACTGGGTGGCGTTCGTCGCGGTCGTCGCCGGGCAGGGCGTCATCGCCAACGCTCTCGGGGAAGACAACGTCAGTGTCGTGTGGTTCATCATGTCTGCGACAAACCACGGCCTCGTGTTGTACGCGTTGATCCGGCTGCGGTGGATGGTGAACGAGCTGCACGAGGCGCGCGAGGAACTGGCGACGGCCGCGGTCACCCAGGAACGGCTGCGGTTCGCGCGCGACCTGCACGACCTGCTCGGCTACAGCCTTTCCGCCATCACGCTGAAGAGCGAACTCACGCACCGGCTGGCCACCATCGACCCCGAGCGGGCGCGGCAGGAGCTCACCGAGGTGCTGGAGATCTCCCGGCAGGCGCTGGCGGACGTGCGGTCGGTGGCGCTGAGCTACCGCGAGCTGTCGTTCGACGAGGAGACCCAGTCCGCGCAGGCGTTGCTGTCCGCGGCCGACATCGACGTGACGGTTCGCATCGACGCGTGCGACCAGCTGCCGAAAGACGTGAAGGTGACGCTCGCGACCGTGCTGCGCGAGGGCGTCACGAACCTCTTACGGCACAGCAAGGCCGAGCACTGCGAGATCGTGCTGTCCAGCTCGCGGTATCTGGTCACGATGGACATCATCAACGACGGCATCCCCGTCACCGAGCAGAAGTCGCGTGACGGCAGCGGAATCGGCAACCTCACCACCCGCGTCCGCGCGCTCGGTGGTGACCTGCAGGCCGGCCTGACGCCTGAGCACACGTTCCGGTTGCACGCGGAAATCCCGTTGAGCAACTGATCGCTCAACGGGATCTCGCTCAGACCATCTCGAGCACCGCGCAGCCCCAGCTGTAGCCGGCGCCCACGCCGAACATCACGATCCGCTGGCCCGACTCGGCCTTGCCGGTCTCGACGAGGTGGTCGAGGCTCGCGAACTGGTCGCCGGCGCCGAGGTGACCGACCGTGCGGCTCCACTCCCACGTGGTGCGCTCCGGGTCGATGTCGTACGGGCGCAGGTAGTTCACGTCCAGGCGGCGCCTGCCGAAGTGCGGCAGGATCACCCAGTCGGCGTCACCGATCTTCATGTCGGCGTCCGAGAGCGCTTCCTCCACGCACCGCGCCTGGCCCGCGTTGGCCTTGTTGATGCCGTACGAGAGCCCGAACTCGCGGCTGAACGTGTGCTTGGCCTCCTCGAAGTCCACCGGGATGCGGTGCGAGAACGGCGCGAGACCGAACGGCACGTCGCCGCGGTGGAGCGGTTCCAAGTCCGAATCCGCATTGATTGCCAACGAAAGCAGCCGCGCGTACCCGCCGCGCTGGGTCAGCACGACCGCCGACGCGCCGTCGCCGTAGGGCGTTCCCGGGTCCGTGCGCCACCGGTCGATCCCCGGCAGGCAGAAGCGGTCCGAGGTGGTCAGCAGAGCGTCCTTGCCCGGCCTGGAGGCCAAATAGGCCACCGCGAGGTCCAAAGCGGCCATACCGCCGTTCGACATCTGCCGGATCTCCAGTGCCAGACAGTTGTTCCGGACGGTCTCCCGCTGGATGTACGAGCCGACCGGCCACAGGTCCTGACCCTGGTGGTAGGTGGTGGCGTGCAGGATCAGGTCGACGTCGTCCGGCCCGGATCTCCCGCGTTCCAACGCGATCCGTGCCGCGGCGACCGCCATCTCGGCCGCCGACTCGTGCGGCGACACGGCGACCGACTCCACGTCCGTTCGTGCGACGAGCTTCGGCTCGCACTCCCCCGAGGCGATCGCGTCCGCGACCGTCAGCGTCTCTGGCAGGCGCACACCGGTGCCACTGACGAAAACATCCTTCACTCGCACTGCGGTCAGACCTCCTTCAGCGCGCGGGCGATGCGCACCACGCGTTCCGCCTGCACCTGGGCCGCCTGCAACGCGATGTCGCCGACCGGCAGGTTGTCCGCGCCCAGGACGTGAGAGGTGCCGTAGGGGTTGAGATCTCCTCCCGGCGGCACGATGATCCCGCCGAAGTGGCAGACCATGTTGTAGATCGACACGAGCGTGGTCTCCATGCCGCCGTGCAGGCTGCCCCCGCTCGTGAAAGCGCTGTACACCTTGTCGGCCAGCAGGCCGCTGAACCACGCCGGCCCCAGCGTGTCGATGAACTGCTTGAGCTGCGCGGACACGTTCCCGAACCGGGTCGGCGTGCCGAAGACGACGGCGTCGGCCCACAGCACGTCGTCGACGGACGCGATCGGCACGTCCTCGGTGTCCTTCAGGTGCGCTGCCCAGGCAGGACGCGACTGCACCACGGCCTCGGGCGCCAGTTCCGCCGCCCGCACCAGCCGCACCTCAGCGCCGCGTTTCTCGGCCGTCTCGCCGATCTCGGTCGCCAGCCGGTGAATCGTTCCCGTCGAGGAGTAGTACACGACCGTCACGTTGACGCTGCGTTCCATGGCGCATCCCTTCGCAAAGCAGCTCACTTCACCCTTGTGGTGTCGCCTCGATGTGGCGTGGAGCGCGACATGAACGTTGGGAGATAAGGTGGCGCGCGGAGGGGCGCGATGATCAGGGTTCTGCTCGCGGAGGACATGCACATGGTGCGCGGTGCTCTCATCGCGCTGCTCAACCTCGAACCGGACATCGAGGTCGTGGCCGAGGTGAGCTCGGGCGACAAGATCGTGCCGACCGCGCGTCAGCACAAACCCGATGTCTGCGTGATCGACATCGACCTGCCGATCCTCGACGGGCTCACCGCCGCGTCGACGATCCGCGAGACGATGCCGCAGGTCAGGACGTTGATGCTGACGTCGCTCGGCCGTCCGGGGACGTTGCGCAGGGCGTTGGCCGCGCGCGTGGACGGGTTCCTGCTGAAGGACGCGCCGCCGACGGAGCTGGCCGACGCGATCCGCCGGGTGAACGCCGGCGAGCGCGTGGTGGACAGCCAGCTCGCACTGGCGGCGTGGGACCGCGGCGAGTGCCCGCTGACCGACCGCGAGCTGGAGGTGCTGCGGCTGGCCGCGAACGGCGCCGACGCTCCTGACATCGCTGTCGCGCTGTCCCTTTCGGTCGGTACGGTCCGCAACTACATGACGACGATCATGACCAAGCTCAACGGGCGCAACCGGGTGGACGCCATCCGCATCGCCGAGGAAGCCGGCTGGCTCTAGCCCAGGGGTGTCTGGCACTGCGGATGGCATGTCTCACGCCGCCTGCTGCTGGCTGGTGCGCAGATCGAAGCCCGGCCGGGCGACGATCTCCGGGGTCAGCGAGCTGCCCGCTTCGAGGATCCTGCGTCCCATCAGGAAGTCGATCGGGCGGTTGTAGGCCTCGATGCCGATCAGCCGGTCGCCCCGGAAGCAGAACACCGAGAACCTGCCCTCGGCCGGGTCGCCGACGGTGACCGTGCGGTCGTGGCCGTCGGTGAGACCTGCGATCTGCAGCTTCACGTCGTACTGGTCGCTCCAGAACCACGGCAGGGCGGTGTAGGGCTCCGCGCTGCCCAGGATGGCGCTCGCGACCGTCGTGCCCTGGTCCGTGGCGTTCTGCACCGACTCCAGCCGCGTCAGGCCGCCGGTGAGCGGGCTGGCGAACCGCGCGCAGTCGCCGACCGCGTGGATGCGCGGGTCGACCGTGCGCAGGTGGGCGTCGACGATGATGCCGTTGTCGACCGCGAGGCCCGCTCGTTGCGCGACCTCCGAGTTCGGGATGACGCCGATGCCCGCGACCACGAGGTCCGCGACGAGCACCGTGCCGTCCGTCAGTTCGACGAAGCCCTCCTTCACCGCGGCGATGCTCTTCCCGGCGAGGATCTCCACGCCTTCCGAGCGGTGGCGGGCGGCGAGGTGTTTCGCCGTTTCTGCTGAGAGAGCGCGTTGCATCACCTGCGGCTGGGTCTCGACGACGGTCACCTCGTGACGCAGTTTCCGGACCACGGCGGCGAATTCGAGTCCGATGAACCCGCCGCCGATGACAACGACGTCGAGCCCGACCTGCCCGTCGAGCTTCTGCTTGATGGCGTCCGCATCGGCGATTGTGCGCAAGTTCAGCACGTGCTCGGCGCCGGGGACGGGCAACGGCCGCGGCCGCGCTCCCGTCGCGAACACCAGATGGTCGTAGCTGACCGTCCTCGCGCACCCGAGCACGGCCACCCGTGCCTGCCGGTCGACTCCGATGACTCGTTCGTCGCGGACCAGCTTGATGCCGTGGTCGTCGTAGTACGAGTCCTGCCGCAGGACCAGCCCGGCGAGGTCGGTCTCCCCCGCCAGGTAGGCCTTGGTGAGCGGCGGCCGCTGGTACGGGGCGGCCCGCTCGTCACCGACGATGGTGATGGGGCCGCGGTGTCCCTGTTCACGCAGGGACACCGCGACCTGGCAGCCCGCCTGCCCGGCCCCGACGACGACTACCGACTCGCCGCGCATGTCAGTAGTTGCCCAGCCCGCCGCAGACGTTCAGCGCCTGCGCGGTGATCGAGGACGCGGTGTCCGTGGTCAGGTAAGTCACGAGACCGGCGACCTCTTCCGGCGTGCTGTACCGACCCAGCGGGATCTTGGCGTTGAACTTCTCGAGGACCTCTTCCTCGGTGACACCCCAGTGGTTCGCGTAGCCCTGCCGCACCCGGCCGGCCATGGGGGTCTCGACGTAGCCGGGGCACACCGCGTTGACGGTGATGCCGGACTTCGCGAGCTCGATGCCGACGGCCTTGGTGAAGCCGACGACGCCGTGCTTGGACGCCGAGTAGGGCGCGGCGAACACGACGCCCTGCTTGCCGCCGGTGGAGGCGATGTTGATGATCCGGCCCCAGGTCTGCTTGACCATTTGTCCGGTTGAGAGAACCTCTTTGGTGAAGCGGAAGACGCCGTTGAGGTTGGTGTCGATGACGTCCAGCCAGAGGTTCTCGTCCAGCTCGGCGGTGATGCCGCCGCCACCCCGGCCGGCGTTGTTCACCAGGATCTCGATGGGACCGAAGACGTCGACGGCCTTCTGGACGGCGTTGCGAATGTCCTCAGTGGACGTCACGTCGGTGGCCGCGCCGTCGGCCTCGATGCCTTCTTCCTCGAGCTGCTTCACCGTGGTCTGCACGTTCTCGGCGTTGCGGGCCACGACGAACACCGCGTGACCCTCCCTGCCGAGGCTGCGCGCGACCTCGAGACCGATTCCACTGGTGGCGCCCGTGACCAGGGCGACCCGTCGCTTGCTCATGCGTCTTCTCTCCCTCAGAGTTGCTTCTCTGGCATGTGCACGACGAGCCCGTCCTGCTCCTCGGTCACGGGAAGCTGGCAGCTCAGCCGGCTGTTCTCCCTGCGCTCACAGGCCGTGAAGTACAGGAGCTCGTCCTCGACCTGGTGCATCTGCGACAGCGGCTTGGTGTTCTCCGGATCGACGTACACGTGGCACGTGCCGCAGGAGGCGCCGCCGCCGCACTGGGCGACGATTCCCTTGATGCCGTTGAGAACCGCGCCGCGCATCACGGTGTCGTCCTGGGCAACGTCGACAACGGTCTCGATGCCGTCGTGCGAAACGTAAGTGATCTTTGGCATGGCAGTTCTCCCACGGATCTGCGGCTCGCCGGACGTTGTTCACCTTGCTTTGCACCGCTTTGCGGGTGGTGGAGACCACCTTGAGCGCTGTGGCGTGTCCACCAACCCTCGTCGGCCTGTTTCGTGTCCAGGCGGGCGCATCGCGGTGCCGTGAGGTGCCCGTCTGGGCGCGAAACAGACCGATGAGGATTGTGGGCACGTCACAGGTTCCGCTGGCATTCGAGGGCGTCTTGGGACGCTGCGGTGTCGGCGCACATCCACACGCGGAGGTTCCACCGTGCCCCTCAAGGAGTTCTACGACCAGCAGGTGAACTGGTCACCGCCGTTCGAGGACGGCCTTGAACGCGCGACGGTCGTCGTGCCACGCGACTATTCCGACCCGGACGGACCGAAGCTCACGATCGCGCTGGCCCGGTTGCGCGCGACCGATCCCGGCAAGCGCCGCGGCGTGCTGCTGGCGGTCAACGGCGGGCCCGGTGGCGACGGCGGCGACGGCCTCGGGTTGATCAAGCACTTCGGCAGGCGATTGCGGACCACCTACGACCTCATCGGGTTCGACCCGCGCGGGTTCGGCGAGTCGACCAAGCTCTACAGCGAGGTCACGATTCCCAAGGCGCCGTTCGACTCCCGGCCGCCGGATGAGTTGTTCGAGCAGCTGGCCGAGGACATGCGGGTGCGCGAGCTCGCGTGCCAGAAGGCCGGCGGCGACCTGAGGCCGCACATCACGACCCGCAACACCGCCCGTGACATGGACGTCATCCGGGTCGTGCTGGGCGAGGAGAAGATCTCGTTCGTCGGATACGCCTACGGGACTTACGTCGGTGCGGTGTACGGGACGATGTTCCCCGAGCACCTGGACCGCACTGTGCTCGACTCGTGCATCAATCCACAGTGGACGTGGCGCGAGCAGTTCGTCACACAGGCGGAGGCGGTCTACCGCAACGTCATGCACTGGGCCAACTGGACCGCGGACCGCGACGGGCACTTCCACCTCGGACGGGACGCGGACGCGGTCATCGCCGAGATCGAGGCGGTCGTCGAGAAGCTCGAAGAGGGCGACCAGATCCACCTCCGCACGTTGCTGGACGGCGCGGTCGGCACGCGGTCCACGGACCGGGCGCAGTGGGACTCGCTGGGCTACCTCATCGGCGACCTCAGGACCGCGCTGCAGGACGACAACTTCGACAAGGCGCGGACGTTGATCGTCGGCCAGAACACGTGGCGGCCGCACGACCAGGAGGGCGACCTGCGGATCGGCGTGCTGGAGGCCATCACGCTGGAGACGTACTGGCCGCAGGACCTGGAGGTCTACTACAACGACGTCCGCAAGCACCGCGCCCAGCACCCGTACGGCTACGGCGTGCTGCGCGCCCAGCCGTGGGTCGGCGCGTTCCGGACGTTCGAAAGCCTCGAGCCGCCGACGAAGCTGGAGCAGCCCGGCTACCCCAAGGGGCTCGTGGTGCAGGCGGACGGCGACCCGATGGACCGCTACGAGGGCGGTGTGGTGCTGGCCGAGCTGCTGGACCACCCGTTGGTCGTCATCGAGGACTCCGGTGACCACGAGGTGTATGCCTTGGCGGGCAACGAGGTTCTCGACGCGCTCGTCGACGACTACCTGGTCGACGGCGTGCTGCCGGCCGAGGCCCGCGTCACCGTCCCCGGCCACGTCAAACGCCCGGACATCCCGCAGGACTGAAACGCCGAAAGGGCCCCGCTCGCCTGCGAGCGGGGCCCTTTCTCGTGGGGCTCAGACGTCCCAGGTGACCGGCATCTCCCAGAGGCCGTAGATCACGGCGCCCTCCTTGCGCGGCATCTCCAGGAACGGCTTGGCGAGGCGCAGCGACGGGATCCGCTGGAACAGCGTCGACCACACCAGTTCCATCTCCAGGCGCGCGAGGTCGGCGCCGATGCAGTGGTGCAGGCCGTGACCGAACCCGAGGTGCTTGCGGGTGCCGCGCTCCAGGATCAGCTTCTCCGGCTCCGGGAAGATCTCCGGGTCGCGGTTGCCGTTCAGCACGAGGCACAGGATGCCGTCGCCGGCCTTGATGGTCTTGCCCGCGATCTCGATGTCCTCCAGTGCCACGCGCGGCACCGCGGTGTCGCCGATCGTGGCGATGCGGACGAGCTCCTCGACGGCCGGCTCGATCATGCCCTCGGGGTCGTCGAGCAGCAGCTTGAGCTGGTCGGGGTTCTCCAGCAGGGCGGCGGTGCCGAGTGACAGCATCGAGGCGGTGGTCTCGTGGCCGCCGTTCATCAGCAGGCGGATCATGTTGAACAGGTCGCGGCGCGTGTACTCCTCGCCGGACGCGGCGTACTCGGCCATCGCGCGGCTGAGCAGGTCGTCGCCGGGTTCCTTCTCCTTCAACGTGATCAGCTTGTCGACGTAGGCGTTCACCTCGACGATGGCTGCCTGGCGCTGCTCGGTCGTCGAGTGGCCGCCAAGCAGGCACGTGCCGTGGTGGATGAAGAAGTCGTGCTCGTCCTGCGGGATGCCGAGCAGCTCGCAGATCACGGTCATCGGGACGGCCAGCGAGAACTCGCGGTGGAAGTCGATCGGCGGCGTCATCGTGAGGATCTTGTCGATGTACTCGTCGACGATCTCCTGGATGCGCGGGCGCAGCCGCTTCACCTGGCGGTTGGTGAACGTCACGGCCGCCTTGCGCCGGGTCTTGGTGTGCTCCGGGTTGTCGTAGCCGATGAACGACGTCTCGGTGCGGTACTCCGGCGGCGCGATGAAGTAGAACGGGAAGTTGGCGTGCTTGCGCGACGCGCTGATCCGCGGGTCGGTCAGGATCTTCTTGATCGTGTGGTACCCGCTGATCGTCCAGATCCGCAGCCCGGAACCGGTCAGCGTGACCTCGACGACGTCCTCTTCCCGCATCTCCTCGTACTGCGCCGGCGGGGTGAACGGGCACTGGCGCTTGTACGGGAACGTCTCCACATCGGGCTCGGTGGCGCTGCTGGTCATCTGGTTCTTCCTCCTAATCGCAACGGTTGGCTCACGCCAGGTCAGCGCCGCCATCGAGCGTGATGATCTGACCGGTCACCCACGAGCTCGCCGGCTCGGCGAAGCGGGTGATCCACGGAACGACGTCGTCGACCTCGCCGGTGCGGCCCAACGGGGTCTGCGAGGCCTGGAAACCGAAGTAGCCCTCGACCTCCTCGGGGCTCAGGCCGTTGGCCGCGTAGACCTCGGTGCGCACGGCAGCGGGCGCGACCGCGTTGACCCGGATGCCCTGCGGCGCCAACTCCAGGGCCCAGCTGCGGACCAGGCTGTCCACCGCCGCCTTGCTGGCGCCGTACACGCCACCACCGGGCACCGCGATGTGGCCCGCGTTGCTGGAGACGAACACGATGCTGGCGCCGGGCGAGGTCAGCAGCGGCAGCAGCGCGGCGGTCAGCACCAGCGGGCCGACCAGGTTCGTCTCCAGCACGTCCCGCGCGGTGCCCAGGTCGAAGCCGGCGACCGGGGTGAACCGGAAGATCCCGGCGTTGTGCACGAGCACGTCGACCCTGCCCGTGCCCTCCTTCACCGCTGCCGCGACCTTCGCGGTGCCTTCGGCCGTCGTCACGTCCGCGACCACCGCGCTGATCGCGGGGTGCAGGGCGACGACCTCGGCGAGCCGGTTCTCGCGGCGGCCGGTGATGATCACGTTCGCGGCGCCGAGGTCGGCGAACGCCAGCGCCGCCGCGCGGCCGATGCCGGTTCCCCCACCCGTCACGACGACCTGCTGTCCGGCAAATGGTGCGTCCGACATGACGCCTCCAGCTTCTTTCTCTCGGTAGGACAGTCACCGCCAACCCTGCTCGGTGGTCCTTGAGTCCAGGTCTAGGTCGGACGGAAACCCTGGGGAGCATGGGAACCGCGGGAAGATGGCGCGCGAGGGTCGGCCGGCCCGGTGGCGACACGGAGAGCGAGCTCGAGTTCGCCGAGGACGGCACGGCCACGCTCACGGTGGGTGGCAGGGGATCCGGCACGTGGACCGCGACCGGTCCCGGCACGTTCTCCTACCGGATCCTCGAAGAGCTGCCGGAGGGCTCGATCGAGATCGCCCAGGACGCCGTGCTGAAGGGCGACGAGTTCATCAGCAGCGGCATTACGAAAGTGCGCCTCGCGGACGGCAGCACCGCCCGCGAGGCGCACGTCAGGATCACCGCTAAGAGACTTTGACCGTCACGTTGCCGGTGTACTTGCCGGCCAGCAGTGAGACCAGCGCCTGCGGTGCGGCCTTGATCCCGCCCTCGACGATCGTGTGCGGGAAGACGAACTTCCCCTCCTGCAGCCACTGTCCGAAGTGGATAACCCAGTCCTGGATCTGCTCCGGCAGGTGGTAGCAGGCGAACGGGCGCAGCTCCAGGTGCTTCGTGATGGCCGTCATCAGGTCGAGCCGCGGGTGTTCGGCCTGGCCGTCGACCTGGTTCGCCAGCGCGCCGCACAACGCGAACCGCGCGTGCGGGCGTGCGGCCTGGATCGCGGCCTCGAACTGCTCGCCGCCGACGTTGTCGAAGAAGACCGTGATGCCGTCCGGCGCCAGCTCGCGCAGCCGGTCGACCACCGGGCCGTCCTTGTAGTTGAACGCGGCGTCGAACCCGAGCTCGTTCACCAGCCAGTCGACCTTCTCCTGGCTGCCCGCGGAGCCGATCACCTTGGCACCACGGGCTTTCGCGATCTGCCCGGCCAGCGAACCCACCCCACCGGCGGCACCGGTGACGAACACGACGTCACCCTCGCCCGCCTGCGCGATCGTCGCCATGCCGTAGTAGGCCGTCGGTCCCTGCGACAGGAAGTAGACCGGTGACGGCACGTACTGCGGGTTCTGCTTGATGAACTGCTGCGCCGGGCCGACCCAGTACTCCTGCCAGCCGCCGAACCACTGCACGCAGTCGCCGACCTCGAGGTCCGGGCTGTTCGACTTCACGACGGTGCCGACACCACCGGCACCCGCGGGGTCGCCGACCTTCCACGGCGGCACACCGGGGATCTGGCAGTCGGACCGCATGAACTCCTTGAACGCGGCGGCCACCGACACGTAGTCGACGCGCACCAGCACCTCACCGTCACCGGGCTCGGGGACGGCCACCTCGACGACGTCGAAGTGCTCGAGGGTCAGGCCGTCCTCGACGTGCTTGGCGAGCCTGACCTCCCACTGCTTCTCGGGCATGACTCTCCTACCAGGTGACGGGGAACGTGACGAGTGAGTGGTTGATCTCGCCCTGGTGCCACTTCAGGTCCTCGTACGGCACGGCGAGCCGGAGGTCGGGGAAGCGGCGGGTCAGGCCTTCGATGGCGATCGCCATCTCCATGCGCCCCAGCTGTTTGCCGAGGCAGTAGTGCACGCCGTGCCCGAACGCGATGTGCGGGTTCGAAGCGCGGTCGATGTCGAGCACGTCGGCGTTCTCGAACACGTCTTCGTCGCGGTTGGCGGAGGAGAGCACGAAGAACACCGCGTCACCCTTGGCGATCCGCTGCCCGCCGAGTTCCAGGTCCTCCGCCGCGATCCGGTGGAACCCGGTGGTGTCAGTGGCGAAGAGGTTGACGTGCCGCAGCAGTTCCTCGACGGCCGTGGGGATCAGCGACGGGTCCGCGACCAGCCGCTTCCACGTGTCCGGGTGGTCGTGCAGCAACGCCAGCACCGAGTTGGAGATCTGGTTGGCCGCGGTGTCGAAGCCGGCGCCGATGAGGGTGAACGCGAACGTCACCAGCTCCTGCTCGCTCAGCTTGTCGTCGTTGTCCCGCGCGGAGATCAGGTCGGACAACATGTCCTGGCCGGGGTTCTCGCGCTTCTGCGCGATCAGCCCCATGACGTACCCGGCGAGCCGCCCGAACGCCCGCATCGGCGCCTCGGGGTCGTTCTCGTCGAACGTCGCGAACGCCCGCGCGTCCGTCTCGAAGATCTTCAGGTCCTCGGTGGGCACGCCCAGCAGGTCGCCGATGATCGTGAGCGGCAGCGGAACGCAAAGCGCCTCGACGAGGTTGACCGGGCCGCCCTTGGCCTCGATCGCGTCGAGCAGCTCGTCGCACACCTTCTGCACGCCGGCGCGCATCGCCTCGACCTTGCGGACGGTGAACGCGCCCATCACCAGCTTGCGCAGCCGGGAGTGCTCGGAACCGTCCAGCGAGATGATCATCTCGGGCGTCGTGGCCATCGCACCACCGACGTTCGGCGCGCCCTCGACACAGGTGAGAGCGCGGCTGAGGCGTGGATCGGCGAGCCCGGCGCGGACGTCCTCGTACTTGGTGATCACCCAGGTCGGCGTGCCGGAGTTCGTCGGCACCTTGGCCACCGGGCATTCCGCGCGCAGCCGGGCGTACTTGGGATCGGGGCCGCGGTAGGAGGAGCCGGTGAACGGGAACTCCTCGTCCAGTTCGGGGGACAGCACGGGACACCTCCGGTTGCGGGGTCGGCTCTCATCCGAACCCTGCACGGCGTTCCTCGAAGGCGGCTCAAGCTGCTCTACCTAGCTTTTCCGCCATGGACACTGCACTCGTGCCGTTCCGGGTCGATGTTCCCGACTCCGAACTGGCTGACCTCAGGCGGCGGCTGGCGGCGACCAGGTGGCCGGACGCGGAGACCGTCGACGACTGGTCCCAGGGCATGCCCCTGGCCTACGCCAAGGAACTGGCCGAGTACTGGGCGAACCTCTACGACTGGCGCGCGACGGAAGCACGCCTCAACGCCATCCCCCAGTTCAAAACGTCGATCGACGGGGTGGGCATCCACTTCCTGCACGCCCGCTCACCGCATCCGCAGGCACGGCCGTTGCTGCTCACGCACGGCTGGCCCGGTTCGGTCGCGGAGTTCCTCGACATCATCGAGCCGCTGACGAACCCACCGGACCCGGCCGACGCGTTCCACGTCGTCGCACCCTCGTTGCCCGGCTACGGGTTCAGCGACAAGCCGACCGGAACCGGCTGGACGCTGGAACGGATCGCAGCGGCCTTCGTCACGCTGATGGGCCGCATCGGCTACGACCGGTTCTTCGCGCACGGCAACGACTGGGGCTCGTTCATCACGGGCATCCTCGGCCACATCGCGCCGGACCACCTCGACGGCATCCACCTCGTCATGCCGTTCGCGTCCGCACCGGAGGGTGACGTCCAACTGTCCCAAGAGGACTACCGGGGGCTCGGCGCGCTGAAGGAGTTCGCCGCCAAGGAGTCCGCGTACGCGGCGGTGATGAACACCAAGCCGCAGTCGCTCGCGTACGGGCTGACGGACTCGCCCGTCGGCCAGCTCGGCTGGGCCGGTGAGAAGTACTGGTCGTGGAGCGACCACGACGGCGACGCCGAGAAGATCATTCCGCGCGACCGGATCCTGGACATGGTGTCCGTCTGCTGGTTCACCGCGACCGCCGCCTCGTCTGGCCGGTTGTACTGGGAGAGCTACAACAAGTCGCCGCTGACCCAGGTCGACGTGCCGACCGGGTTCTCGGTGTTCCCGGCCGACGCGCGGATGCCCAGGCCGTGGGCCGAACACCGGTTCACGGATCTGCGGTACTGGAAGGAGATGCCGTCCGGCGGCCACTTCCCCGCGCTGGAGAACCCGGACGTGCTCGTCGAGGAGCTGCGGACGTTCTTCCGCATGGTGCGCGCATGACGGCCACGATGAGCAGGCCGGGCACCAAGCTCGGCCTCGTGCTCACGGTCTGCTGCCTGGCCCAGTTCATGAACGTGCTGGACGCGTCGGTCATGAACGTCGCGCTCCCGTCCATCTTCGAGGAACTGAAGTTCGAGCGGCACGACCTGCAGTGGGTCAACAGCGCGTACACGATCGCAGTGTGCGGGTTCCTGCTGCTGGGCGGCCGGCTCGCCGACCTGTTCGGGCAGCGCCGGGTGTTCCTCTTCGGTGCCGCGCTGTTCACCGTGGCGAGCGCGGTCGGCGGCATGGCGACCTCACCCGGCACGCTGATCGCGGCCCGCGGGTTCCAGGGCCTCGGCGCGGCCGTGATGGCACCGGCGTCGTTGACCGTGCTCGGCACCACGTTCACCGATCCCACCGCCCGCGCCAAGGCGTTCGGCTGGTGGAGCGCGGTGTCCGGCTCGGCGGGCGCGGTCGGTGTGCTGCTCGGCGGTGTCGTCACCGAGTCGCTCGGCTGGCGCTGGGTGCTGCTGATCAACGTGCCGCTGGGCATCGCGCTGGTGGCCATGATCCGCGCCGCCGTGCCGGAGACCGTGAGTGGCGGCGGCCGCAAGAGCCTCGACGTGCCGGGCGCGATCACCGTGACGATCGGCCTGATGGCACTGGTCTTCGGCATCGCGCGGTCGCACGAGCTGGGCTGGGGTTCGTGGCAGGTCAGCGGTTCGCTGGTGCTCGCGGTGATCCTGTTCGCGTTGTTCCTGCGCCAGCAGACGAAGTCCGCCCACCCGTTGATGCCGCTCGGCATCTTCCGCAACCGTTCGGTGACCGCCGCGAACATCGTGGCGTTCTTCGCGATCGCGGCCCTGTTCAGCACCTTCTACTTCCTCACCCTGGTGATGCAGCAGGTGCTGGGCTTCAGCCCGCTCGCCACCGGCCTCAGCTACCTCCCGCTGTCGGTCGGCATCGCGCTCGGCGGCTTCGGGGTGGCCCGGATCGTGCCCAAGGTCGGTCCGCGGCCGGTGCTGATCGTCGGCCTGCTCATGGGGTGCGTCGGCCTGCTCTGGCTGTCCACAGCGGACGAGACGTCGACGTTCCTCGGCTCGATCCTCGTGCCGGCCGCGTTGCTGGGCCTGGGCATGGGCGCCGTCCTCAACGCCACCACGAACGCCGCCACGTCCGGGGTTCCGCGTGAACAAACGGGTTTGGCGTCCGGTCTGCTCAACACGATCCGCCAGATGGGCAGCGCGATCGGCCTGGTCGTGCTCGCCACGATGTCGTCGGCCCGCGCGGACTCCCTGCTGGCCCAGGGCGAACCCCTCCGGCACGCCCTCGGCTCCGGCTACGGCCTCGCGCTGTTCGCAGCCGGCGTCTTCACGTTCTGCGGCGCGCTGGCCGCCTTCGCGGTGCCACGCAAGAAGTAACGCGGAAGGCCCCCGGTCTCGGGGGCCTTCCGCGTTCAGAATCCTTTGCCGTGCAGGTCAACGGGTAGCGCGACGAGCCGGTGGTTCATGTCGGCTTTCTGCCACTCGAGGTCTTGTTCCGCGACCGCGAGGCGAGCGGCCGGGAAGCGCCGGGTCAGCTCTTCGAACGAGGTGGTGAGCTCGATGCGGGCGAGTGGGGCGCCGAGGCAGCGGTGAATGCCGTAGCCGAACGCGATGTGGTCGTTGTCCGCTCGCTGGAAGTCCAGCCGGTCGGGGTCTGCGAACACCTGCGAGTCGCGGTTCGCCGAGTTCGTCGAGACGAACACCGCGTCTCCCTTGGGAATCGTGACGCCGAACAGCGTCACGTCCTCCAGCGCGATCCGCGGCAGGCCGGTCGTGTCGTTGGTGGACAACGTGATCCAGCGCAGGAGCTCCTCCACCGCGGCCGGCACTTCCTCGGGGTGCTCGCCCAGTCGCACCCAGACGTCGTTGTGGTGCCCCAGCAACGTCAGGATCGAGCTGGCCAGGTGACACGCGGTGGAGTCACCACCGGCGCCCAGCAAGGTGTATCCGAGGCCGATGAGCTCACCGACCTCCAGCTTGTCGTCGCCGATCCGGACCTGCGTCAGCGCGGACAACACGTCGTCACCGGGCGCGTTCATCTTGCCGAACACCAACGCGGCCATGTACTCGCCGAGCTTCTCCCCCGCCGCGGCCGCGAGCTCCGGCGCGTCCACCGCGGCGAACTCCCGGATCAGCCGCGCGAAGGTGTCGCGTTCGCCGGCCGGAACACCCAGCAGGTCGCTGATCGCGATGATGGCCAACGGGAACGTGAACTTCCCGAGCAGATCCACCGGCCCGTCCAGGGCTTCCTCGCCCGCACGGTCCAGCAGCTCGCCCACGAGCCGGCGGATTCGCGGTCGCATGGCCTCGATCAGGTCGACCGAAAACGCTTGCGAGACCAGGGCGCGCAATCGCGTGTGCGCGGGCGGGTCCAAAGAGATGATCATGCCGGGCGGCGCCTGGAACAGTCCCGGGAACGTCGGCGCCGTCGGTTCGTAAGACGCCGCACGGGAGAACCGCACGTCATCCAGCACCGCTCGGACCGATTCGTGCGTCGTGGCAACCCAGCATTGCCCGCCACCGGCTGCGGGCAGGCGCACGACCGGTTGCGACGCGCGGAATTCCGCGAACTCCGGTGCCGGACCGCGGTAGCTGGATCCGGGAACAGGAAAGGAAGCCATGTTTCCGCACGTTAGGCGGCACGACCTGAAGCCCGGTCTAGTGCCGTTCGAGTGATCGCATGGACGCTGAGCGTGATCGGACATCCAGGCGAACGACCCTATTCGGGAGATCCACCATGACCATCCTCGTCACCGGGGCGCGCGGCAACGTCGGCCGTCGTGTGCTCCAGCGGCTCTACGCGGCGGGTCACAGCCTCCGCGCGTCCGGCCGAAACCCCGCGGAGCTCGACGTCCCCGACGGTGTGGAGACCGTCGCGCTGGACCTCAACGACCAGGAGACGTTCGTCGCGGCCCTCGCCGGCGTCTCCAAGGTGCTGCTGTACGCGGAGCCGGACGGCATCGCGAAGTTTCTCGACGAGGCCGAGAAGGCGGGCGTCGAGAAGATCGTCCTGTTGTCGTCCAGCACCGTCGAGGGTCCTGGTTCCGAGAACGACCCGCTGGCCCACCACCACAAGATCGTGGAGGACGCGGTCGTCGCTTCCGGCCTGACCTACACCATCCTGCGGCCCGGCGCTTTCATGAGCAACGCGTTCGGCTGGAGCTACTCGTTGCAGGCGGGCGACACCATCGACCAGGTCTTCCCCGAGGCGCAGGTCGCCCCGGTGCACGAGGACGACATCGCCGACGTGGCCGTGGTCGCGCTGACGGAGACGTCGCTCGAGAACCAGACCGTGCTGCTGACCGGCCCGGAGTCGCTCACGTTCCGGCAGGAGCTGGAGATCATCGGCGAGGTGCTCGGCCGCGACCTCGTGATCAACGAGCTGACCCGCGAGCAGGGCGAGGCGCAGATGTCGAACTTCGTGCCGCCGCCGATCCTCGCCTCACTGCTCGCGCAGTGGGAGGCCGCGGTCGGCGTCGTCGCGGACACCAGCGCCACGGCCGAGCGGATCACCGGCAAGCCGGGCCGCACCTTCCGCCAGTGGGTCGAGGAACACGGCTCGTTCCTGGCCTGACCTGCCAGGTGCAGCCGGGGACGGAGCAGCGTCCCCGGCTGCTCCAGTTCAGCTGCGCGTCATCGTGAAGGTGATGGTCGAGGTGCCCAGGTTCGTCCCGTCCGCGAGGAAGAACGTGGACGGGCCGGAGCTGGTGAAGTTGTTCGGTCCACTCTGGACCGCGTCCTGGTCGAAGTCGACGTAGGCGAAGTAGACGCCGTTCTCGTCGTAGACCTTCTCGCCGCGGAACTTGTAGTGGAACGTGTTGTTCCCGGTGGCCCACCACGAGCCCTTGGTCGTGGTGTTCTGCTCGTTCGTGACGAAGGCGCTCCCGTTGGCCTTGAACACCAGCTTGGTCGGGTGGTCTCCGTCCGTGCGGGTCACGTAGCCCGTCCACGTGCCCACAGGTGTGCAGCTGGTCGCGTTCGCCGTGGCGGTCAAGCCCGATAAGGCAAGCAGGACAACGGCTGTCATGGCTGTTATGCGCGCGAAGAACGTCTGCATCTGTGTGGCTCCCAGTCCCGGTGTGCGTGCGACGGACGCGCGCAACCGTGGACCAACGTCCTCAGGAACGACTGCAGCTCAGCTCGAACGCGCGGTTTTCCGTTGCGGCACAAGCCCGTTTCGACCCGGCAGGAGCAGAGTTACCGCCATGACCGAACGGGAGACCGAACTCTGCGAGCTGTTCGGGGAGGTGCTCGGCGTGCCGGGGATCGAGCCGGAGGACCACTTCTTCGACCTGGGCGGCCACTCGCTGCTGGCGTCCAAGCTGGTCAAGCAGGTCCACGAGCGGTACGGCGTCCGCGTCACGTTGCGCAGCTTCTACGAGGACCCGACGGCGCGTGCCGTCGCCAAGCACCTGGACCAGGCAGCCTAGGAGTTTCTGATGCGCTGGAATGACCTGTACATCGCCGGTGTGGGCACGTATCTGCCCGAGCAGGTCGAGACGGTGGACGAGGCCATCGCGGCCGGCCGGTACACCGAGGAGAAGAAAGCCATGAACGGCTACCGGGAGCTGCGGATCGCCGCGCCCGGTGAGACCGGCCCGGTGATGGCGGCGATCGCCGGCCGTCAGGCGGTGGAGCGCTCCCGGCTGAGCCACGACGAGTTCGGCCTGACCGTGCACGCTTCGCTGTCGCACCAAGGCCTCGACCTGTGGACCCCGGCGAGCTACGTGCAGGCCAACACCGTCGGCGGCACCGGGCCCGCGTTCGAGGTGCGGCAGGGCTGCAACGGGTTCCTGGCCGGCGTCGACCTCGCGGCGGCTTATGTGGGCTCGCACAAGGACTTCTCGGCGGCTCTCGTCACCGCCGGTGACGCGTTCCACCTGCCGTACATCGACCGGTGGAGTTCCGAGGACCAGAACGTCAACGGCGACGGCGCGGGCGCGTTGGTGCTGTCGAACAGGTCCGGCTTCGCTCGGGTGCGGGCGATCTACTCCTACGCCGACTCGTCGCTGGAGCAGATGTCGCGCGGCTACCAGGAGTGGACCGTGTCACCGTTCGAGGGCGGCGAGACGCTGCAGCTCAACCGCAGCATGGAGGACTACCTGCAGAACGCGGACGTCGACCTCGACGAGATGGTCGGCAAGATCGCGGGCGGCGTGCAGCACTCGCTCAAGCAGGTCCTGCACGAGGCCGAGATCGTACTGTCGGACGCGCGGTTCTTCCTGCACCAGCAGCTCGCGGAAACCATTGTCACGCACGGCATCTGCGGCCTGCTCGGGGTGAAGCGCGAGTCGACGGCCTACGACTGGGCCAAGCAGTACAGCATGGTCGGCACCGCGGACCTCGCGCTCGGCTTGGACCACGTGCTGGCCGACCGCGACCCGAAGCCCGGCGACTTCGTGGTGATGCAGTCCTCCGGCGCCGGTTACGTGTGGACCGCCGCCGTGGTCGAGATCCTCGAACGTCCTTCCTGGATCTGACACACGCGAAAGAGGGGCTTCCCACGGGAAGCCCCTCTTTCGCGTGTGTCAGATGTAGAGCGACTTGGAGTTCCAGTCCGGTTCCGGCAACGCCTTGCGGTCGGTCTTGCCGTTGCTCGTGATCGGAAGCTCGTCCACGACGACGAACCCGGCCGGCACCATGTGCTCGGGCATGTTCGCGCGCATGTGGGTTCGCAGTGCCCGCTTGTCGAGCTCGTCGCCGGACTTCACGATCCAGGCCACCAGCCGGCGGTCGCCGTTGGGGTGCGTGCGGACGCCGACCGCCGCGTTGCGCACCTGCGGGTGTTCGGTCAGCGCGTTCTCGACCTCACCCGGCTCGATCCGGAAGCCGCGCAGCTTGAACTGGTCGTCGATGCGGCCGAGGAACTCGACCACGCCGTCCGCGCGCTTCCGCGCCTGGTCGCCGGTGCGGTAGTAGCGCTCACCGTTCCAGCTGCCGCGGACGAACTTCTCGTCGGTGAGGTCGGGCCGCTTCCAGTAGCCGCGCGACACCTGCGCTCCCCCGATCCACAGCTCGCCCGGCGCGTCCAGCACCGGCTTGCCGTCGGAGACCACGACGACCTCGACGTTCTGCAGCTGCACGCCGATCGGCACGGCGCCGCCCAGGTCCTCGTCCGCGCCGATGCGGTGGCAGGTGGCGAACGTGGTGGTCTCGGTCGGCCCGTAGCCGTTGACGATCTGCAGCTCCGGCACGGCTTCGCGCAACGCCCGCACGTGCGGCACGGACAGCACGTCCCCGCCGGACAGGACGGTGTGCAGGCCTTTGAACGCGTCGACGTCGACGTCGATCTGCCGGTGGAACAACGCGGCGGTCAGCCACAGGATGCTGATCTCGTTGACGCGCAGCAGGTCGCCGAGCTCCTCGGCCTGCACCACGCCGGGCGGTGCGAGCACCAGCCGTGCGCCGTTGAGCAGCGCGCCCCAGATCTCGAACGTGGCCGCGTCGAACGCGACCGGCGCGAGCTGCAGGAACCGGTCAGCGGGACCGATCTCGACGTAGTTCGGCGCGGTGACCAGGTTGGTGATGTTGCGGTGCTCGACCATCACGGACTTCGGCTTGCCCGTGGAGCCCGAGGTGTACATCAGATAGGCGAGGTCCTCGGGAGCCACCCCCGGAAGGTCCACTGTGGACCGCCCTGACCGCGGCGGCACCTTCAAGGTCGTGAACCCGGCGAAGAACTGCCCGATCACCAGCGAGACGTCGGCATCCGCCAGCATCATCGACACCCGCGACTCGGGATCCTCCGGGTCGATCGGCACGTACGCCGCCCCGGCCTTCAGCACACCGAGCAGCGCCACCACGAGCTGCACGGACCGCTCCAGGCACACCGCCACCCGGTCACCGGGCCGCACGCCGGCCTCGACGAGCTCGCCGGCCAGCGCGTCGGACCACGTGTCCAGCTCGGCGTACGTCAACGAACCCTGCTCCGCCGACACCGCAACGGCATCGGGCGTTCTGGCCGCCCGGCAGCGAAACGCGTCGGTCACCGATGTGGACATGCCCCAGCTCCTCTCGCTTTCGGTCAATCGTCGGCAACCCGGCTCAAGGGCTCCTCGGGTCACAACTGGCGCTACAGGGGTGTTTGAGCTGCCCGAACAACACTCAGCGCGTCCGCTGCCCACCTCGACCGGAGGCGCATCCCCCATGAACGTCCGCAAGAAGGCACTGGCCGCCGTGGCCGCCTGTGCGCTCGCAGTCCCCGTCGTCGCCGCCGCTGGTGCCACCGCGAAACCCAACTACGAGAACGCACTCGTCGGCCGCTGGGACCTCACGGTGACCATCCACATCGAGGAGCCGCCGCTCCTCACCCCGCTGTTCTGCGACTTCACCGCCGACTACCAGCTGCACTGCAAGACCAAGCCGGACTACCCCGACCAGCTCGAGGGCAGGGGCATCTGGACGGCGGCCAAGGACGGCCAGTTCAGCTTCTGGATCACCCACCACGCCCACCGCGACCCCAACGGCAACCCCGTCGGCTCGATCAACGCGAGCCACCTGGGCAAGATCAGCGCGAACAAGAAGAAGTTCACCACCAAGGCGCACACCTACATCAACATGAACGACGGCACCCCGTGGCAGGGACCCGTCGACATCGAGGGTGCCGCGTTCCGCATCTGAAGCGCTGAAACGGCCAGAGGCCCCAGGCACGTTCGCCTGGGGCCTCTGGCTTTCGACGGGAAACTCACGCCTTGGCGGGCTCCTCAGAACCCTCTGCGGCGTCCTCAGCCGGCGCTCCCCACTCCTCCTGCTTCAGCCAGCGAGGCAGGAACGAAGCCAGGATCAGCGCCAGTGCGGCGAACCCGAAACCGACGTACAGCGTGGTGTTGAAGGCAGAGGTGAACGACTTGTTCGCCACCTCGTGGGCGTACTTGTCCGCGATCGCCTTGGCCTGCGCGTCCTGCTGCAGCGTCGCGCAGGCGGCACCCGCGGCGTCCGGCGTGCCGGCGAGGCTGTTCGAGGAGCACGCCTTGAAGGCGTTCGCCAGCTCGTCGGCCTTGGCCTCGGCCACACCGGCCGCGACCAGTTCCTGACGGACCTGCGGCGCCACCGAGTTCGCGTTCGACGCGCCGTCGGCGGCCAGCGGGGAGAAGAACGCCAGCGTCACGATCGCGATACCGACGGCGAAACCGAGCTGCTGCTTGGTGTTGATCAGGCCCGACGCCGCACCCGCGTCCTGGTGCGGCACCTCCTGCAGTGCGAACAGCGCGATCGGGGTGGCGGTCATGCCGAAGCCGAGACCGATCAGCAGCAGTCCGGGCACGAGGCCCCAACTGGTGATGTCCGGGCTGAGCATCAGCAGGAACACCGCGATACCGACGGCGATCACCACGGCACCGACCTGCAGGACGGCACGACCGAACTTCGGCACCAACGCGACGACCGAGGCCGAGGCGGTGATGAACGCGCCGATGCAGAACGCCAGCAGCGTGACACCGGTGCGCAGCGGCGAGAAGCCCAGACCCTCCTGCAGGAACAGGTAGAGCGCCAGCATGAACATGCCGGTGAAGGTGAACATGCCCAGCATCAGCGCGAGGGCCGCGGAGAAGCTGCGGGACTTGAACAGGTTGAGCGGCACGAGCGGCATGCCGTCCTTGCGCTGCTTGGCCCGCTCGTAGGCGATGAAGCCGAGGAAGCCCACGACGGAAGCCGCCATCAGCACGAAGCCCCACGCCGGCCAGTGCAGCTCGCGGCCGAAGGTGAGCGGGAACAGCAGTGCGGTCAAGCTGACCGTGGCCAGGACGACACCGATGAGGTCGAGCTTGATGCGCTCCTGCGCCTTGGACTCGTTGATGTACTTCCAGCCCAGGAGGTAACCGACGATGCCGATCGGCACGTTGATCAGGAAGATCGGCCGCCAGTCCCAGTCGAAGATGTTCGCGGCCATGATCAGGCCACCGACGAGCGGCGCGATCGTGGCGGCGAGACCACCGATGGTGCCCTGGATGGCGAAGACGACGCCCTTCTCCTTGTCGGGGAAGGTGACGTGGATGATCGACATGACCTGCGGCACCATCAGACCGGCCGCGAGACCCTGGGCGAGACGGGAGGCGACCAGCATTTCGGGGCTGACCGCGATGCCGCACAGGAACGACGTGACGACGAAGCCGAGCACGCCGAGCTGGAACATGCGGCGGCGTCCGTAGATGTCGCCGAGACGGCCGCCGGTGATCAGCGTGAGGGCGAACGCGAAGACGTAGCCCGCGGTGATCCACTGCAGCTGCACGAAGCTCGCGCCCAGGTTCGCCTGGATCGCGGGCAGTGCGACGTTGACGATGCTGCCGTCCAGCATGTCCATGAACGTCGCGACGGTCATGATGATGAACGCGGCCCAGCGGCGCGGGTCGGCCGCCGGCGCGTCGACGACCTCAGCCGCCTGCGCAGCGGCAGTCGCCGGTGGCGACTCCAGGTCGGGATTGGTATTGGTGGAGGTCACGATTTCTCCTCAAGTGACTGATTTTTTCGCTGCGCACGACAGGCGATGGGTGAAGGAACTTCCCACCTCCTGTCTCCAAACGACTGCCGGTCGATGGCCCCCAGCGTGATCCCCTCCGCTTGAGTCCGGGTCAGGTCGTGGCGGAGCGAATCGCGGGCACGCCGAAGGCCCTGGCGTCGCACGTGGACGCCAGGGCCGGAAATTCCAGCTCAGCCGAACAACGAGGCGGGGTAGGTCCGCGCCGAAGCCGTCTCGTACCGCAACGCGATGTGACTGGAGCTGCTCACGACGTCACGCCAGAACCGTTGCAGCGCACTGCCTTCCGCGAGCCCGCTGGTGCCGGCGGCGCGCACCAGACCACCGACGGCGTCCACCAGGACCTCGGCCGTGTACGCGCCGTTGCGTTCGTTGCGCGCCATCGCCGCAGGGGTGAACTCGCGGTCGTCGATCACCTTGGCGTTCTGCTCCACCAGCATTCGTGCCGAGTCGACCTGAGCGCCGGCGCGCACCAGGTCGACCGCGGAGGTCACGGACTGCTTCTTGCCGTTCAGCACCGCGACGCACGCGTCGAACGCTCCCATCGCCGCACCGACGGTCGGAGCGGCGAACGTGAGGCCGCCGACCGCCTGGAACGGGACGTTGTGGCTCGGCACGGGCGACCAGCTGGTGCCCGCCAGCATGTCCGAACGCGGGAACGACAGGTGCTCCGGCACGAACACGTCGTCGACCACCACGGTGTGGCTGCTCGTCGCGCGCATGCCGATGCTGTCCCACGTCTCGAGGACGGCGAAGTCCTTGCGCGGCAGTGCGAAGAAGCGACCTTCCTCGCCGACCACGCCGCACAGCAGCGCCCAGTCCGCGAAGTCCACCCCGCTGACGTAGGTCCAACGGCCGCTGAGCCGGTGCCCGCCGTCGATCGTCGTGCCCTTGCCCATGGGCGGCAACGCCGTCACGACGAACGTGTCCGGACTGGACGCCCAGAGCTCCTCGTGTCCCGCCTGCGGCAGATGTCCCGCGAACCGGGAGGAGTAGGCGGAGAGCGACGCGCACCACGCCGCAGCCGCGCAACCCTGGCCGACGGTGAACACGCCCTGCGTCAGCTCGGCGAAAGTTCCTTGTGCGCCACCGCGTTCGGCTGCGACGAAGTGCCGCGCGAACCCGGCTTCGCGCAGTGCCTCCACGACCTCGGGGGCCAGCTTGCGGGTGGCGTCGGCCTGCCCGGCGTGTTCTGCCGCGAGCAGCTTGACCTTCTCCGCCGCCGCCGCGAGGCCGGTGTCTTGAGCCTGCACCTCGTCACCTCCTGGGAAATCAGGCAGCCTGAACGGGCAGGTCGCGGTGAATGGTGCGGGACTTGGTGTAGAGCGTGCCGTCGATGCGCACGAGCACGTCCTCGATGGAGAACGTCGGCTCGAAGCTGACCTGGCCTTCCTCGGTCGTGCGCGTGACGAGCGAGGCGTAGCTGACGTTCAGCGTGTTCTCGTCGACCTCTTCGATCAGGTAGTGGTCGTTCCAGTGCCGCACGGCGACGCCCTTGTAGCGGGGCAGCGCGGCGCTGGCGCCGGCGATCAGGGCGGCGCGGCCCTCGACCTTCTCACCGCGGTGGGCGTGGTCGGTGACCCCGTCCTCGGTGAACGTCTGGGCGTAGCCCTCCACGTCCAACGCGTCGAGCAGCCGCATCTGCCGGGCGTAGAACGTCTGTACCTCGATGTGGACCGCAACATTGACTGGGGACACGACAACTCCTCGGTCTGCCGGTTTCGCTACCGCGAATATGGGTGCCCCCGCTGGACATCCGGTCGAGTCGTCCTGGTTCCACGCCGGTTCAAGGTGGGGTTGAGACGGGCAGGGCACGGTCGACCCCGACTGTTTTCATCCCAACTCGCGAGGAGGGCCACATGGCCTCAACTCCCGATGTCGCCAAGTCGGTGACGGTCGAGGCGACGATCGAGCAGGCGTTCGCGATCTTCGCGGAGAAGCCGATCGAGTGGTGGCCGGAGTCGCACGTGTTCGTGAAGGACCGGCAGGCCATCACGATCGAACCGTTCGTCGGCGGGCGCTACTTCGAGCGCGGTGCGGACGGCGAGGAGATCGCCTGGGGCACCATCACCGAGTGGGACCCGCCTAAGCGCCTCGTGATGACGTGGCGGGTCGGTCCCTACTGGCAGCCGATCTTCGAAGACGACAAGGCCTCGTTCATCAAGGTGGACTTCGAGGTCGTGGGCCCGACCACCACGAAGGTGACGTTGACCCACGCCGACCTGCACCGCCACGGTGAGATCGCCGAGAGCATCCACAAGGCGCTCGACGGTCCGTCACCCGGCGAGACCCTCGAGAAGTACGCCGCCGTGGTGGACAAGCACATCCCGAGAGCCGCCTGAGAACCCCCGGAAATCTCAGGCGTTGTGAAAAAGAAACGGCCGCCCCAAGCCTCCGGGGCGGCCGTTTCGCTTACGCGCCCAGCTCGATCGCTTCGTCGTGAGTGCGGTCGACGACGCTCTTCACGTCGACGATCCGGCCGAGCTGCTTGATGAGCTGCGCCGGCGTGCGTCCCGGTTGCAGGTCCACGACCACGTCGAGGCGGGAGAGGTCGCCCCGTTCGGCCGGTCCGAGGCTCAGCGACTCGACGTCGACGCCACGGCTGGAGAACAGCACGACGATCCGCGCCAGCGCGCCGGGTTCGTTGCGTAGTAGCAGCGACAGCGAATGTCTGGTCATCACTCTTCCTCGTCGAACAGGGGCCGGATGCCCCGCGCGGCCATGACTTCGTCGTTGCCCGTGCCCGCGGCGACCATCGGCCACACCTGGGCGTCCTGTCCCACCACGAAGTCGATCACGACGGGCCGGTCGCGGACCGCCATGGCTTCGAGCACGGCTCCGTCCACTTCGGACTTGGTCTCGCATCGCAGGCCGACACAGCCCAGCGCCTCCGCCAGCCGCACGAAGTCGGGATGGCGGTCGTGGGTGCCGAGCCTGGTGTTGGAGTAACGGCCGTCGTAGAACAGGGTCTGCCACTGGCGGACCATGCCGAGGTTGCCGTTGTTGATGATCGCGACCTTGATCGGGATGCCCTCGGCGGCGCAGGTCGCGAGCTCCTGGTTGGTCATCTGGAAGCAGCCGTCGCCGTCGATCGCCCAGACCGTGCGGTCCGGTGCGCCCGCCTGTGCGCCCATCGCCGCCGGGACCGCGAAGCCCATCGTGCCGGCGCCACCGGAGTTGATGAACGAGCCGGGGCGTTCGTACTTCACGTACTGCGCGGCCCACATCTGGTGCTGGCCGACGCCTGCCGTGTAGATCGCCTCCGGACCGACGAGCGTGCTGAGCCGTTCGATCACGTACTGCGGGGCGAGCATGCCGTCCGCCGGCCAGTCGTAGCCGAGCGGGTAGGTGGTGCGCAGGCCGTCCAGGTACTCCCACCAGCCGGTGAGGTCGGGAGCCCTGGTGACCACCGCGGTGAGGGCGGCCAGGACGTCCCGGCAGTCGCCGACGATGCCGACGTCCGCCTTGCGGTTCTTGGAGATCTCGGCCGGGTCGATGTCGGCGTGGACCACCGCGGCGTGCGGCGCGAAGTGCGGCAGCAGCCCGGTGACCCGGTCGTCGAACCGGGTCCCCAGCGCGATCAGCAGGTCGGCCTTCTGCAGTGCGGCGACGGCGGGCACCGTGCCGTGCATGCCCGGCATCCCGAGGTGCAGCTCGTGCGAGTCGGGGAACGCGCCGCGCGCCATCAGCGTGGTGACGACCGGGATGCGGGTTTTCTCCGCGAGCTTGCGGAGTTCCGCCGCCGCACCGCTGCGGATCACTCCCCCGCCGACGTAGAACACAGGTTTCCGGGAGCTCCCGATCAGCTGGGCGGCGTTGCGGATCTGCACCGGCGAGAGCACCGGACGGGACTGCGCGGCCGGTTTCGGAGGCGTGTAGGTGGTGGCGGTGGCCAGCACGTCCTTGGGCAGGTCCACCAGCACCGGTCCGGGCCGTCCGGTGAGCGCGAGCGTGAACGCCTCCGCGATCACCCGCGGGATGTCGGCGGGATCGTGCACCTGGAAGCTGTGCTTGGTGATCGGCAACGTGATGCTGCGGATGTCCGCCTCCTGGAAGGCGTCCGTGCCGATCACACTTCTGGAGACCTGACCGGTGATCGCGACGATCGGCACCGAGTCCATGTACGCGTCCGCCAGTGGCGTCACCAGGTTCGTGGCCCCAGGTCCTGATGTCGCCATGCACACACCGACTCGTCCGGTCGCTTGCGCGTAGCCCTGTGCGGCGTGGCCGGCGCCCTGCTCGTGGCGCACGAGGACGTGCCGGATCTTCGACTCGTACAGCGGGTCGTACGCGGGCAGGATCGCCCCGCCGGGCATGCCGAAGATCACCTCGCAGCCGACGTCCTCGAGCGCCTTGATCAACGCACCTGCACCGGTGGTATCCACGGTTGCTCCCGAACTACTCTCAGCCCGCGAGCTGGCGCTCCAGCTGGCGAGGGGACAGCGGCTTGTCGAGCGACGGCTCGGAGCTCAGGATCGCCCGCTGCAACTGACGCAGCCTTTCGGACGGCTCAAGCCCCAGCTCTTCGATCAACGTGTCCCGCAGCGCCTGGTAGGCCTCCAGCGACTTCCACTGCCGGCCCGCCCGGTAGAGCGCGAGCATGTACTGCGCGCAAAGGTTTTCGTGCATCGGGTGCTGCGCGGTCAGCACCGAGAGCTCGCTCAGCAGCGACTGGTGCTTGCCCAGCTGGAGGTCGGCCTCGATGCGGGTCTCCAGCACGCCGAGGCGGCTTTCCTGCAACCGGGTGACCTCCATGCCCAGCCGGACGCCGATCTGCACGTCCACCAGCACCGGTCCGCGCCACACCTCGGCGGCGCTGCGCAGCAGCCGGCTCGCGGACTCCAGGTCGCCGACCTCGAACGCGCGCTGACCCGCACTCGCGAGCCGCTCGTAGCTGCGGACGTCCACGCTCTCCGGCGGCACGTCCAGCATGTAGCCGCCGTAGCGGGTCACCAGAACGTTCTTCGCGACGCCGGGACCGTCGCCCGGCATGGCCGCCTCGATGCGCCGGCGCACCTGCAGCACGTAGGTCTGCAGCGTGGTGAGTGCGCTGCGTGGCGGTGTCATCCCCCAAAGCTCTTCGATCAACGTCGGAACCGTGACGACGTGTCCGGCCTGCAGGCCGAGCAGTGAGAGCACCTGACGGGGCTTCACCGCACTGGGCGCGATCGAGACGCCGTTCTCCCGTGCCTCCAGCGGTCCGAGAACCTTGATCTCCATTGGAGCCTCCCCTGCTCAGCGGCGGTCGACTTGGTCGTGCCATCAAGTTCACCTGAGCCGGGCTATCGAACGCCACGTATCCGGCCATGACTCTCGGATGGCGAACTACTGCGCCGGACGTGAAATATTCATAGCCTCGAACGAACCCAAACCGATCCATGCCGTAATTGCTCGATCACTCCAGGTAACGCCACTCAGAAATACTGGTCCGTTGGCGTGAAATTGAGCGGTGGATCAATGTTCCTTGGCGTTCTGAACCGATACAGTTGCCGACCTGATCTGCCCTCGCGTGTCTAGTATTCGCGTCGGGCGGACGCCGTACGCGGTGTTTCGCCCGGAGTTCCGCGCTGGGTTTTGGCTCTGGAGCGGTTAGCTCTTGGGGGGCACGTGAATGCATCGGCTGCGATACCGAGATACCGCGCGATCATCGTCGCGGTCTTCGCCGCGGTCTGCCTGACCGACCTGACCCGCGCGCTACTTCTCGTCGGCGAGATCACCGAATTGGCGGTGTCGGTCATTGATTTAGCAGTACTTGTTCTGCTGCAAGTGACCTATTTCCGGTCTCTCCGCCCGGTTCAGCGCCACCTCGTGCTGGCGGCCCAGGGCGTCCTGCTGGTGCTGCCGTACGTTTTGTTCGGCCACTCCTGGGCCGGTGTGGCGGGACTGGTCGCCGGCAACGCCCTCGTCGTCCTGCGCCCGGCGTTCGGCTGGTCGGCCTTCGTGGCCACCGTCGTCGCGACCGGCCTGGCCCAGACGGCGCACGGCGAGGCGATGATGGCCACGGCGGCCACCGCCCTACTGCTCGCCGGCCTCGCCACCGGCTTCGCCACCGGCTTCGCCACCCACCGCTCCCTGACCGCTCCGGAAGCCGTCCCGGAGGTCCGGTCTTCCGGGGTCGCCCTCAGCACCCCGATCGACGCAGTCGACGCCGTCGCCGCCGAACGCGTCCGCGTGGCCCGCGACCTGCACGACCTCCTCGGCTACAGCCTCAGCGCCATCAAGCTGAAGAGCGAGCTCGCCCACAAGATCGTCGCCGACCGTCCGGAACACGCCCGCGAGCACATCAGCGATATATTGGATATCACCCACCACGCCCTGGCTGACGTGCGCTCTCTGGCCCGCGCATACCGTCCACTGTCGCTGGCAGACACCTCGGCCTCGGCCAAGGCGATGCTGGCCGCGTCGAACATCGACGTTCGCGTCGAACTCGACCACGACCCCCTCCCGGAGCCGGTCGAAACCGTCCTCGCCGCCGTCCTGTGCGAGGCCGTCACCAACGTCCTGCGCCACAGCGACGCCCGCACGTGCACCATCGGCGTGCACCAGTCCGGCACGACAGTCCTGCTCGACGTCATCAACGACGGCGCCGCCGACCGCGCGGCCTCAGCCGACTGCAACGGCGTCCGCAACCAGGCCGAACGCGTCAAGGCCGCCGGCGGCACCTTCACCGCCCGCCACGTCGGCGACGGCTCGTTCCACGTCCACGCCGCGATCCCAGCACCGCCCGCCGCCTAGCAACAGCTCGTTTGCGGTCGACAGCAAACGTGTCATTGCAATGGCGCACGTCAACAGGTGCAGGCTGGAAGGCGCAGGTCAGAACCAGCCGGACTTGCGCGCGATGCGCACGGCGTCCACGCGGTTGCGGGCGTCGAGCTTGGCCGTCGCCGCCGTCAGATAGTTGCGGACAGTGCCGACGGACAGGAACAGCGTCGTGGCGATCTCCATCGCGTCGGCGCCGTCGGACGCAAGCCTCAGAACCTCTAACTCGCGTGGCGTCAGCGGGCACTCGTCGGTGTCCCACGCCGAAAGCGCGAGCTGGGAGTCGATGACGCGCCGTCCGACCGAGACCCCGCGAATCGCGTCGGCCAGCTCGCCTACCGGAGCGTCCTTGAGGATGAAACCGTTGACGCGGGCGTTCAGGGCTCGACGCAGGGTGCCCGGACGACCCAGGCTCGTGAGAATGAGCGTGCGGGTCTCGGGGACGGTGTCGTGGATCACGGTGGCGGCGGAAAGGCCGTCCATACCGGGCAGGTCGATGTCGAGGACCGCTACGTCCGGTTTGTTCTTCGCAACCGCCGCCACGATTTCGTCACCTGTTGCTACGGAGGCGACGACCTCAATATCCGGTTCGAGATTCAACAAGGCGACCAAAGCACCGCGGACCATTTGCACGTCCTCGGCGAGTAGCACTCTGATCATCCGACCCCCTTGCTTGCCCCCAGGTCACCAAATTGAGTTTTACAGACGGTGACCACGCAGGACAAGCATTGCGGCCGACTGCGCCAGGCGTTACTCCAGATGCGCTAGGACCAATTAATAACGGTAATCGGCGGATGACATCCGGTTACCGGTCGCTCACGGATAGCGCAGGGACCGAATCGGGAACCGGGACGGCTCGAGAGCGCCGCGAGCACGGCCCGATAGTACCGATTCGGTACCCATGCAGGCGATTCAGCGCGTCTCGCCCCACCGTTCGAGCAGTTCGAGCCCGCCGTCGACGGTGATCACCTGTCCTTGGATCCACGCGGCTTCGTCGGTGCAGAGCAGCGCAACGGCATTGGCGATGTCCTCGGGCAAGGTCACGCGGCCGGACGGGCTCTTGATCGCGAGCCGGTCGACCAGGTCGGGGTCGATGTTCATGGGTCCGTTGTCGACGACCGTGGTGACAACCGCGTTCACCGCGACCCGGTACCAGGCCATTTCCAGGGCGAGTGTCCGGATCACGCCGTGCACGGGGGTGACCGTGTAACCGGCGATGACCACGCGACCACCGTCCTGAAGCGATTTCGCGAGCGGCTCCACGATGTTGAGCAACGGCGTGAGGTCCGGCGACGCCGCGTGGTGGACGAAGACGTCCAGCTGCCCGCGTTCCTGCTTGATCTGGTCGAGCAGGAGGCGCACCGAGTGCTCGTCGTGGATGTCCATCTGGGTGACCGTCACCGAGCCCGGCTTGCCGGCGAGCACGGTCTTGGCGCGCTCGAGGTCGACGTCGTCGTCGGATGTCGTGAGGATGACGTGGGCGCCGTTGTCGCAGAGCTTGCTCGCGATGGCGAGACCGAGCCCGTGGGTTCCCGACGTGACCAGAGCGATCTTTCCGTCGAGTCCCAGGCGCGTGTTGACCGGTTCGATCATGATGCTGACCACCTCGTTGTCCGCGTGGTGATCGACGTTGCGCCCGGTCGCTAGGGAGCGACTCGACTACTTCTTGCGCAATCCCTCGAGAACCCGCAGGATCGCGCGTTCGACCTCGCGCCCGGTGCGCTTCGGGTCGGACGAGCTGGCGATGGTGCTGGCGCCCGAGGACAGTGCTCCGAACAGCAGCCGGGCCATGATCTCGACCGGCAGGTCCTCGATCTCCCCGGCGTCCACGAGCAGCTGCACGGCCGTGCGGAGCAGACCGAAGCTGAAGTGCTCCTCCGCCTCGCGCCAGCGTTCCCAGCCCATCACCACCGGCGCCTCGTGGATGATGATCCGCTGGTACTCCGGGTCCAGACACTTCCGGACGTACGCGCGCAGTCCGGCGGTCGCGATCTCCCACGCGTCGCCGTCGGCGGTGACCACCGCGGTGAGCGACTCGATCGTCTGCGTCTCGACCTGGGCGAACGCCGCCTCGAACAACGCCTGCTTGCCGCTGAAGTGGTGGTAGAGCGCGCCCTTCGTCACGCGGGCGCGTTTGACGACCTCGTCGAGCGAGGTCCCGGCGTACCCGCGCTTGGTGAAGAGGTCGACCGCGCTGTCGACCAGGGCCTGCCTGGTCGACTCCGAGTACTCGGCACGCCGTGTTCGCACAGCCGAAACGTATCTCACATACCGACGGTACGTACCGGTGGTATGGTCGTGTCATACCAAGAGTATGCGAGAAACCGGGGGTACGAGACATGGGCTGGGCAGACCACTACCGCCGCCGTGACGCGCTCGACGCCGTGCTGCGCGACGCCCGTCGCGACCCGTCCGCGCCGCTGATCGTGGATCCGGACGTCTTCTCCTCACTGCACGAACTGCTGCTGGCGCTCGACCACCGCTGGCAGAACAAGCTGACCGCCCGCATGGAGACCGCCGCACTGGAGGGCCCCGTCGACGAGCACCTCGTCACCGCCGAGCTCGCCGCCGACGAGCCGGTGTTGCGCGCGGTGCTGGACGCACACCTTTCGCTCGGCAGTTACCGGACGGTAGGAATGACTCCATGAGTCGTTGGACCGAAGCCGACATCCCCGACCAGACCGGCCGCACCGTCCTCGTGACCGGCGCGAACTCCGGTCTCGGCCTGCGCACCGCCCAGGTGCTCGCCGGCAAGGGGGCCCACGTGATCATGGGCTGTCGCTCGGTCCACCGAGGTCAGGAGGCACGGCGCACGGTCCAGGGGTCGGCTGAGGTCCTCGAGCTCGACCTCGCCGACCTCAGCTCTGTGCGTGCTGCTGCTGAGTCAGTCAGCGCGTTGGACGTGCTCATCAACAACGCGGGCATCATGGCCGTTCCGCACGGCAAGACCGTCGACGGCTTCGAGCGCCAGTTCGGCACCAACCACCTGGGCCACGCCGCCCTGACCTGGCTGCTGCTCCCCGCGTTGAGGCAACGTCCCGGCGCACGCGTCGTCACGGTCGCCTCTCTAGCGCACCAGTACGGCCACATGAACTTTGACGACCCGAACTGGGAGCGTCGCTCGTACAGCTACCGCGGCTCCTACGGCCAGTCGAAGCTCGCAAACATCCTGTTCGCACGTGAGCTGGAACGGCGTTCATCGGACGTCACGTCCATCGCGGCGCATCCGGGCGTCACGGTCACCGACCTGACCAACAACATGGCCAGCGCACACAACTCGTTCCTCCTGCGACTCGGCGGCAAGATCAGCCACCTGTTCTCGCAGTCCGTGGAGATGGGCGCACTTCCACAGCTCTACGCGGCGACGTCCCCCGACGCGCGGGGTGGCCAGTACTACGGCCCGGACAGCTTCAACGGCTATCGCGGCTACCCGGCCGTCGCACGGATGACCGCCGCCGCCCGCGACGACCTCGCCGCGAGCCGCCTGTGGGAGCTCACGATCAAGCTCACGGGCATCACGCCTGACCTGCCGTAACGGGGCCGACGCCCTCACCGGGGGGCGGGGAGGGCGCCGGCGGGCCCGGTCGTCACCTCCGGGCCGGGAACATCTTCATCCGGCCGGTGTTGTTCATGTTCGACAGAACGTCCGTGAACAACGGATCGTGAACAACGAATCCTCGACCGGCAGCCTTGTTCTGGCACTTATCCTCGGCCGGACGTGCGTGACGCCGGACACGCGAGGGCGCAGCGTAGGGTGAGGTGGTGACTGTGGTACCTGAGGGTCGGAAGCTGCTGCGGCTCGAGGTCCGCAACAGCCAGACGCCGATCGAGAAGAAGCCCTCGTGGATCAAGACGCGGGCGAAGATGGGCCCCGAGTACCGGGAGCTCAAGGGTCTGGTCAAGCGCGAGGGCCTGCACACGGTCTGCGAAGAGGCCGGCTGTCCCAACATCTACGAGTGCTGGGAAGACCGCGAGGCCACGTTCCTGATCGGCGGCGAGCAGTGCACCAGGCGCTGCGACTTCTGCCAGATCGACACGGGCAAGCCCGCCGACCTCGACCGCGACGAGCCCCGCCGCGTCGCCGAGTCGGTCCAGGCGATGGGCCTGCGCTACTCCACGGTCACGGGCGTCGCCCGCGACGACCTCGCCGACGGCGGCGCGTGGCTCTACGCCGAAACCGTCCGCCAGATCCACGAGCTGAACCCCGGCACCGGCGTCGAACTGCTGATCCCGGACTTCAACGCGGTCCCCGAGCAGCTCGCCGAGGTCTTCGAGTCCCGTCCCGAGGTGCTCGCGCACAACCTGGAGACCGTCCCGCGGATCTTCAAGCGCATCCGCCCGGCGTTCCGCTACGAGCGCTCCCTCGAGGTGATCACCAAGGCCCGCGAGTTCGGCCTGGTGACCAAGTCGAACCTGATCCTCGGCATGGGCGAGACCCCCGAGGAAGTCACCGAGGCGCTCGCCGACCTCTACGACGCGGGCTGCGACATCATCACCATCACCCAGTACCTGCGCCCCTCCCCGCGGCACCACCCGGTCGAGCGCTGGGTGAAGCCCGAGGAGTTCGTCGAGCACAAGGAGACGGCCGAGGAGATCGGCTTCCTCGGCGTGATGGCGGGCCCGCTGGTCCGCTCCTCCTACCGCGCCGGCCGCCTCTACGCACAGGCCAAGCAGGCGCGCGGCGAGGAGCTGCCGGAGAACCTCCAGCACCTGCTGACGGTCTCGGCGTCGCAGGAGATCACGAGCCTGCTCGCCCCGCGCTGATCGCAGCACTCGAGAAGCAGGTCGACCTCTCGGTCGACCTGCTTTTCTGTTTCCGGCTCAGGCCCAGGCGTAACAAGCCGGCTATCCCCGACGATCACCCTTCATCGGGGCGAATACTTGAAGAGCGGGCGGCGATGAAGCAGCGATTGGTCAACACGATTCAGTGGGCGGCCATCGCCGTCGGCATCACCGGGATGACGCTGGACAAGCTGATACCCGTGAACAGAACTATCGCAATCTCAGCGATCATCGCCTCTTTCGCCGCATTCACCGTTCTCGTTCTCTTACAACTCGTCCGCCGCGATCCCAACAGGTTTCAGGGAAAAGAAAAAGTCGATCTCGCCTGGCGAACTGTGCTGACCGGAGCAGATTCGTCCGTCGAGGTGTTCGCCGGCGACGTGTCGTGGGCTCGGCAGAACAAGAGCGCGATAGCCGAGCGAACTCGCGCAGGCACCTCGATACTCGTGTTGTGCAGGTGGCCGTCGACACCCGTCCTGCTCGGCCAGGTCCGCACCCTGCTCGAAGCAGGCGTCGAGGTCAAGTACTACGACGGCGAACTGGTGAAGGTACGCGGCCTGGTGGCCGACGCGAGAGTTGGCCTCGACCAGGGCACCGCGCTGACAGTCGTCAAGACGCCGAAGCCGCGTATCACGCTGACGCCAGGGCGGCCCGGCACCGACAGCTCGTTCGACTACGAGGCTCGCCGGTACCTCCCCGACCAAGACATCAACTACATAGCAATGCTCCACCAGCTTTTCGGCTCCATCTGGGCAAGCCTTCCACCGGGGATAATCTTGGATCGGCGCAAGCTGTCCGCCAACGACCTGCATCAAATTCTGTCGCAGATCCCGCATTATCGAGACCTCACGCTCGGCGACATCTCGATCGAAAAGCTTTCATGCACCTCGCTGCAGTCCTGTTGCAAAACGGTCAAAACCGCAAAGCTGCCGAGCGCGGCGTCCTTGATCGACGGATACCAGAAATTCGGCCTCGACCCTTTCGAACCATGCGTCATCGAGAGCAGCCGCGGACAGCGACTGATGCTGCCACCGATCGTCGAGAGGCAGTCCGACGGCAGGCACGTCGTCGTCGACGGCATGCACCGGATCTACCAACTCGTCACCCACACCGATTCCCAGCAGGTCACCTGTCTGGTCATCACCAACGCGGGCCCCCTGCCGTCGGACCCCGTGCCGTTCAAGGACGTGCGACTGAGCTCGACCAAGAAGCAGCGAGACGAGAACTTCCCGAACTACCGCCACGAACACTTCCGCGACATCAAGGCGATCGATCGATACCTCGCCGACAAAGCTGGTCGTTCGTGAAACACCTGCTTGTGGCTAGCTGAAGCGGACCTCGCTCGCGACGACGCCGTCGAGCTCGCGGATGAAGTCGGCGCCGAACGCGCTGGACGGCGTGTGCGATCCAGGAGCGACTCCGTTGATCTTGCCGATGGCGCGCAGCACGGAGTCGGCGGTGAGGCTGTAGGCGTTCGGCGTGGTGATCGCGCACTCGACCTTGTTCTTGGCGTCCCACGCCTCGCCGAACACCTCGGCCCTGGTGTTGGCGCGCTTGCGCTCGTCGGGGCCCTTGACCTTCCCTGCGACGGTCTTCGCGACGCTCTGCACGAGCGGCGTCTGCAGCACGGGCGCGAACACCTGCTGCAGCGGCCCGAGCACGCCGGGGACGAGCGTGAACGTCGTGATGTTCGGGATGCCGGTCGAGCGGTACGCAGTGGACACATCGCCCCACGGGATGCTGCCGACCTCGCGCGGCCCTGAGCGGAAGTAGGCGGTGCGGCGGCGGTGCCCGATGCGGACGCTCTTCAGCTCGCCGTTCTCGCGGATCCGGCCACCGACGGCGGCGGCCTCGACGGACGTCTTGGTCGTGCCGGCGCTCGCTCCTCCCCCGACGACGAACGCCAGGTCGAGGTGGGTGGCGCTGGGCAGGGCCTTGGCCAGGATCGCGGCGAGACAGTCCGTGGGGACGACGTCGAACCCGGCGCCGGGCAACAGCACGATGCCGGCTTTGCGCGCGTCGATGTCCCTCAGGCCGACGGACTCGAAGACGTCGATCTCACCCGTGATGTCGAGGTAGTGCGTGCGGGTCTTCAGGCAGGCATCGACCATCGCGGTGGCGGTGTGCGCGAACGGGCCCGCGCAGTGCACGACGGCGTCGACGTCCTCCAGGTGCGCCGTCGCCTGGCTCAGGTCGAACGCCCGGTGCTCCAGCCCCAGGGCGTCGGCGATCGGTTCGACCTTCTCGGCTGAGCGGCCCGCGAGGATCGGGCGTTCACCACGCTTGACGGCGAGCTCCGCGATGAGGCGTCCGGTGTAGCCGTTGGCGCCGTAGACCATCCACGTCATGCCGCGACCTTACCGGCGAGTAGCGTTTCGAGACGAGACCAAAGAGCCGATCAGCAGCAGTGCGCCCACCCCGATCACGGGCAACGCCCAGAGCAGTCGGCGATGCCGCAAATCGGCGCAGATGTCCACAAAGGCCGGACTGACCGCGGCGGTCGCCGGCTCGTCGAAACCGAAGCCCAGACCGTTGCCGCACGGGACGAGCGACCCGCTGGGCGCCTCGACGGCCAGCATCACGAGCAGGATCGCACCTCCACCGAGCAGGAACGCGAGACCGACCACGACGGCGAACGTGCGCACTGACATGGAACAAAAGTTACGTCTCAAATGGACTTGGCGATAGCCCTGGTCAGCCGCATTGGGGTTGATCCCCTAATCCCCGGCTAAACGCTCTCACGCCCCACTAGCCCACGCTGGGACCGAGAACGAGTAGCGCTGCTCCACTCGGCCGTTGCGCGGATGCGGCGCGGGGTCGCCGGCCTTGATCCATCCGAGGCGTTCGTAGAGGCGTACGCCTCGCACGTTGTCGACGTAGACCAACAGCTCCGCGTCCGTGTACCCGCGCTCTGTCAGCGCATCGGGCAGCGCGCGCAACAACGCTTCGCCGACGCGCCTGCCCCACGCGTCGGGGTGGACGCCCACGTAGTTGATGTATGCCGTGCCAGTCTCTTGTGGACCGCCGGCGAGAAAGCCGACCGCCACACCGTTTTCGAGCGCCAGCAACAACAGCGACGGCTCGTTCGCCAACGCGTTCTCGATGCCGGGACGCGCTTCTTCGAGCGTCGGGACCTCGTCGTAACCGTCTCTGACCTTCACCGCGTGCGCCCAGATGAGCGCGGCCGTGTCGACGTGTTCCGGTCCCCCTCGGATGATCTCCACGCGGGCCAGCGTAGGTCAGCGCCTCAGCACGAGGGGAAGGGTTTTCGGGCTGGCCATGATGTCGTTCCGCGTGACCGCGGGCTGTTCGTGGCCGGAGTAGGTGGTGCGCGGGAACCGGCTCGTGAGCTCACGCAGGACGATCTCGGTCTCCAGCCGGGCAAGCCCGGACCCGAGGCAGAAGTGCGGGCCGTGCCCGAACGCCACGTGGCCCGTCGTGGGCCGGTCGATGCGGTACCGCGCGGCGTCCTCGTGGGCGACCGGACACCGTCCCGCAGCACCAAAGTTGATCATCAGCACGGTGTTCTCGGGCACCGTGACGCCGTCGATCTCCAGCGGTTCGGTGGTGATGCGGTGCGTGGCGTTGCGGACCGGCGGGTTGTGCCGCAACGTCTCCTCGACGAGCAGCGGCACCAGGCCGGGGTCAGCCGCAGCTTTCTCCCACAGTTCGTTGTCCAACGCGTCGTGCACGACGTTCGTGATGAGGGCCGCCGTGGTCTCGTGGCCCGCCACGACGAGAAGGAACGCCATCGCCATCAGCTCGTCGTGGGTGAGGTGGTCACCGTTGTCGTCGGCCGCCACCAACGCCCCGAAGAGCGAGCTTTCGTCGAGTTCGTCGCCCGTGAGCAACGCGTGGAAGTAGCCACCTAGCGCGTTGCTCGCGGGCTGCGACACGTCGTGGTCCATCGACATCATGGTCTCGATCAACGTGCGGACCTCGGCGCGGTCCTTCTCGGGCACGCCGAGCACCTCGCCGATGATGTGCAGCGGCATCGGCACGGCGAACGCCTTGACGAGGTCGATCTCCTCACCGACCGGCAGCCGGTCGATCAGCTCCGCGGTGATCTCTTCGATGCGCGGCGCGAGCTGCTCCACCGCCTGAGCGTTGAACGCCTTGACCGCGAGCGCCCGCAGCCGGGTGTGCTTCGGCCTGTCGCTGTTGAGCATGCTCGGACCGAACAGCCCGCCGAGCTCGCTCTGCGTGCTGCCCTGCTCGGCGAACTGGCGCCTGATCTCGTTCTGCAGCGCGTCGCTGTCCTTGGACAACCGCTTGTCGGCCAGCAGCTTGCGAGCGAGCTCCAACCCGACCGTGACCACCTGAACCCGCACCCCGTCGGGCCGCGTCGCGCTGTGCAGCGGTCCTGCGGCTCGTGCGTCGTCCTCGATCCGATGATGCTCACGTGCGCGCAAGTCGCCGCCGGTCAACAGGTTCGACATGGCTTCGCCCCTCAGCAGAGTCCCCGTCACCTTTCTACCGCGACCGACGCCGATGTCCACCGATCGTTCCGGTCACTGGAGCGCGTCGAGCACCTTGATCGTCTCGACCGCGGGCAACCGAGGCGGCGGCGCGGCAATGGCCTTGCGCCCGTGCACCCACCCCGGCAAGTGGTGCTGCAGCGCAGCCCGCCCCTCCGGCGTGATGTCGACGGGAGCCGCCATCCCGTGGTCCATGGCCCGTTCCGGCCGCTGCCACGTGATCCAGTGCCGCAGTTGCAGGATCTCCAGGTCCTCGGCGTCCCACTGCTTGGCCGGCCGGTGCTCGAGGTACCAGCTGGTGGCGCCGCGGTGCACGCCACCCTGCTCAACCAGCGCGAGCAGCTTGATCTGCTCCTGCGTGATGGTGGTGGGGACGGGCTTCGCGGCCTTGCCCTTGCGCTTCACAGGTAGTCGTCCTTCGGAGGAGGCGGGCCCAAACATCCCCGACAACGCGTCCAAAATACGGCATCAAGTCAACGGCTCAACTCGCTGCGAGCCGCGGCGAGGAACGCGGCTTTGGGCCCCTTGAGGTAGTCCCACAGCGCACCGTCCTCGAGCTTCTGCCAGAGAACGTGGTCGAGAGCCTTGACGTAGGCGCGAGCGAGGTCGTGCAGCGACGAGTCGAACAGAATGTGGATCATCCGCTCACACACCCAGAGCTCATCGAGGGCGTCCTGGGCCGATGCCTTCCAGGAGGGCGTGGTGTCACGGTCCTCGGCCGCACGTTCAGCCCGCTGCGCGACACGAACGAACTCACGCAACAGTTCCAGCTGCTCCACGCGCCGCGCCTCAGCGCGCTCGGTCGCCAGCCGCCGTAGCTCAACGCGTTCGGTCCGGCGTTGCACGTTGGCCTGAACCAGGTAGGACAGGCCGCCGCCGAACAGCACGCCGACAAGGGAGAGAATCGCGGGCCAAACCTGCGTCTGCATGGCGCGATTCATACCAAACGATCACGACCCGCCCAGGAAGATCGAGCCATGACGCCCCCGTACACCGTGTCGATACGACAGACCGGTGAGCACGACACCACGGCGCTGGCGACACTGCGCCGGGCGTGGTCGGAAGAACAGGCAGGACAGCCGCTCGATGACGACGACTTCGAGGAGTGCTTCGCCCAGTGGTACACGGCAGAAGCACCACGCCGGGCGGCGTTCGTGGCCGAACTCGGCGGCAAGGCCATCGGCATGATGAACCTCGCCCTGTTCGAACGGATGCCCAAACCGGGACGGTCAGCCAGCCGATGGGCTTACCTCGGCAACGCGTTCGTACTCGCCGACCACCGCAACCGCGGCATCGGGACCGCCCTGCTCGACGCGGCCGTCACGTACGCACGCGCCCGCAACTGCGCCCGCATCGTCCTGTCGCCCAGCGAACGCTCAGTGCGCTTCTACCAGCGAGCCGGCTTCGGCCCGGCCACCATGCTCCTCGCGCACGTCCTCGACAGCTGACTCCGGCCACCCCGTCGCTCGGCTACACAGCAGGCATTCCGACACTTCGAATATCTGACGTCACCACTACAAGCACTGACTATTCGAACACAGTGCGCTTCAATTCTCATGATCGAACTGCCTCTCACAGTGACGCCGATCAAAGACTCACTGCTGCTGATGATATTCGTTCGGCCGATGGCGGGTTCTAGACTGGTTGGCCGATCTTCCTTTGCTTACCCTTCCGGATCACACCCCGAAGCAGTAGACTGGAAATCCGACCGTTTACGCAAACGGCTATGGAGAATCCCGTTCATTTCATGACCCGAGCGTGGCTCTCGCGACGGCGGCGAGTGGCCGTCGTTCGCATGTCACACCAGTGATTACAGGCCTGGAATTCCGTTAACCACGGAGGTGTCCATGACTTCCCGGTCACGCGCCCAAATAACAGCACTAGCCCTGCTCTTGGGCAGTTCCTTGCTGATGGCCCCGCTCGTCACAGCCTCAGCGTCCCCCTCGACCCCCAACCTGGCCCATAGCCCTGACACCACGTCGCTGCGGCCTCTGCCAGATGCGTCGATCTCCTCAATCGACTTCGTTGCGACGTATTCATTCAACACAGGCAGCAGTGGCGCGGCGCAGTGTTGGAGTCATTTCGCACCGCAAGCTCCGCTCGGCCTTCCCATGGCTCAGACCTACCGCAACTGCAACGGCTACGCTCTCTATGTGCAGATGGGCTACACCGATAGCAACGGGTTCCACCCGGAGACCAATTGCGGCCTTGTCGGCAATGGAGAAACGGTGATCATCGTGCGATGGAGAACGTACGCGGGCAACTACAGCACGAATGTATGCTGATGTTGCGCACATAGTCGGTCCGGTGCAGGTCGGACAACGGCAACGGATACGCGGCGAACTGTGGCGCAACAACGGGATCAAACCCCATCGGCGGGCACGTTCGAGCTGTCCGAGGATCCAAGCTTGCGCGTTCCGCAGTGGCCGCCTCCAGGCGTCCAGCGCGGCGGCTGACAGCCCGGATGGACCGGCTTTCAGACCCCGACCGAGTCAACGCGACGCCTCCGAAGCTCTTGGAGGCGCCGTTCTGGCTGGTGGGCGCGACAGGGATCGAACCTGCGACCGCTCGGGTGTAAACCGAGTGCTCTTCCGCTGAGCTACACGCCCCAACCCCACGCCCGAAGACGCAGGGGTACAACTACATCATGCCTTGAGCGAGGCTACGGCCTTCTTCCAGGCATTCTGATCGCGGGCCTCACCGGGCGCGTTGACCTCCGCGAACCGGACCACGCCGGACGCGTCGATCAGGAACGTGCCCCGCAGCGCCATGCCCGCGGTCTCGTTGAACACGCCGTAGGACTGGGCGACGGCGCCGTGCGGCCAGAAGTCGGACAGCAGCGGGAACTGGTAGCCCTCCTGGTTGGCCCACGCCTTCAGCGAGAACGGGGTGTCCACGGACACGCCGAGCACCTGGACGTTCTCGTCCTCGTACGTGGCGAGCTCGTCGCGCAGCTGGCAGAGCTCGCCGTTGCAGATGCCGCTGAACGCGAACGGGTAGAAGACCAGGAGCACGTTCTTCGAACCGCGGAACGACGACAGCGTCACAGGCTGCTTGTTGTAGTCGTTGAGCGTGAAGTCCGGAGCTTCCGAACCGACCTCGACCGCCATGAAAGACCCCTCGCAGGTTGACCAAGACGAATCCACGGGCAGAGCCCGTGGATCAACCCTATGTCAGCCGAACCTGAGTCAGCGCTTGGCCTTGGTGGATTTCGGCCACACCAGGCGGGTGCCCGCCCAGTCGTCGGCGACGCTGATGTTGGAGGTCTGCGACAGGCCCGCGGTGGGCACGGCCTCCGCGATGTCCGACGGCTCCACGTGGCCAGGGCGGCCGGTCTTCGGGGTGAGAACCCAGATCACGCCGTCCTCGGCGAGTACGCCGGTTGCTTCCAGCAAGGCGTCGACCAGGTCACCGTCGTCTTCCCGCCACCAGAGCAGCACGATGCTCACAGTCTCGTCGGCATCCTCGTCGAGGAGGTCGCCGCCGATCTGCTCCTCGACTGCGGCACGGAGGTTGTCGTCGACGTCCTCGTCCCAGCCGAGTTCCTGGACGACCATGCCCGATTCGATCCCGAGCTTCTCGGCGACGCCGATCTTGCCGGCGTCTTCCGCGGCGACCACGGTTTTCACTCCTCCAACTACGCAAGAGCGACAGCCCTAAGACTGCCGCCAGAGTCCGTTACTCGGGCTAGCGAACACTGTCAGCTACCTCCGGCGCAACTGTTGACCACGTGACACGCCGTAACAGGGACCCCTGTGGAGATCCCTAGACTGGCATGAGGCACGCTCTACATACCTCTTATCGCGCGCGCGTGAGCGACACGATCCAGAACTACCGATCAGTAGCGGTGACGAAGTCGTCGCGCAAGGACAACGATAGGAGCGCGTGGCACGGTTTCCGGGCCAACGCGAGGTACCGCCAACGAAGCCGAGGAGACACCTTGAGCCCGCAGAACACCGGCCCCGAGCGGGTACGTGTCATTCGTGACGGCCTGGCCGCGCACCTGCCTGACATCGACCCCGAAGAGACGTCCGAGTGGCTGGAGTCGTTCGACGAGGTGCTCAAGGGCGGCGGCCAGCAGCGGGCCCGGTACCTGATGTTGCGTCTGCTGGAGCGTGCGCGTGAGAACCACGTCGGCATGCCCTCGCTGACCAGCACCGACTACGTCAACACCATCCCCACCGAGCGGGAGCCGTGGTTCCCCGGTGACGAGGAGGTGGAGCGCCGCTACCGCGCGTGGATCCGGTGGAACGCCGCGATGACGGTGCACCGCGCGCAGCGGCCGGGTGTGGGTGTCGGTGGCCACATTTCGACGTACGCGTCGAGCGCGTCGCTCTACGAGGTCGGCTTCAACCACTTCTTCCGGGGCAAGAACCACCCCGGCGGCGGCGACCAGGTCTTCATCCAGGGCCACGCCTCCCCCGGTGTCTACGCTCGCGCCTTCCTCGAGGGCCGGCTGAGCGAGCACCAGCTCGACGGCTTCCGCCAGGAGTACTCGCACGCCGGTCCGGGTGGCGGCCTGCCGTCGTACCCGCACCCGCGGCTGATGCCGGACTTCTGGGAGTTCCCGACGGTCTCCATGGGCATCGGCCCGATGAACGCGATCTACCAGGCGCGGTTCAACCGCTACCTGCACGACCGCGGCTTCAAGGACACGTCCGACCAGCACGTGTGGGCGTTCCTCGGCGACGGCGAGATGGACGAGCCGGAGTCGCGCGGCCTGCTGCAGCTCGCCGCGAACGAGCACCTCGACAACCTCACGTTCGTCGTCAACTGCAACCTGCAGCGCCTCGACGGCCCGGTGCGCGGCAACGGCAAGATCATCCAGGAGCTGGAGTCGTTCTTCCGGGGTGCCGGCTGGAACGTCATCAAGGTCGTCTGGGGCCGCGAGTGGGACGCGCTGCTGCACGCCGACCGCGACGGCGCGCTCGTCAACCTGATGAACGCCACGCCCGACGGTGACTACCAGACCTACAAGGCGAACGACGGCGCGTACATCAAGGAGCACTTCTTCGGCCGCGACCCGCGGACGAAGGCGCTCGTCGACGCCATGAGCGACGACGAGGTGTGGAACCTCAAGCGCGGTGGCCACGACTACCGCAAGGTCTACGCGGCCTACAAGGCGGCCACCGAGACCGTCGGCCAGCCGACCGTGATCCTCGCCAAGACGATCAAGGGCTACTCGCTCGGCAAGCACTTCGCGGCGCGCAACGCGACGCACCAGATGAAGAAGATGACCCTGGACGACCTCAAGGGCTTCCGGGACAGCCTGCGCATCCCGATCTCCGACGAGGTGCTCGAGAAGGACCCGTACCTGCCGCCGTACTACCACCCCGGCCAGGACAGCCCCGAGATCCAGTACATGCTGGAGCGCCGCCGTCAGCTGGGCGGCTTCGTGCCGGAGCGCCGCACGAAGTCCAAGGCTCTCGTGCTGCCCGGCGACAAGGTCTACGACGGCATCAAGCGCGGCTCCGGCAAGCAGGAGGTCGCCACGACGATGGCGTTCGTCCGGCTCGTCCGCGACCTCGCGAAGGACCCGGAGATCGGCCCGCGCATCGTCCCGATCATCCCGGACGAGGCGCGCACGTTCGGCATGGACTCCATGTTCCCGACGCAGAAGATCTACAACCCGAACGGTCAGGCGTACACCTCGGTGGACGCCAACCTGATGCTCGCCTACAAGGAGTCGGAGCAGGGCCAGATCCTGCACGAGGGCATCAACGAGGCGGGTTCCACGGCGTCGTTCACGGCGGTCGGCACGTCCTACGCGACGCAGGGCGAGCCGATGATCCCGATCTACATCTTCTACTCGATGTTCGGCTTCCAGCGCACGGGCGACGGCCTGTGGGCGGCGGCGGACCAGATGGCGCGCGGCTTCGTGCTCGGTGCCACCGCGGGCCGCACCACGCTGACCGGTGAGGGCCTGCAGCACGCCGACGGCCACTCGCTGCTGCTGGCGCACACGAACCCGGCCGTGATCGCGTACGACCCGGCGTGGTCGTTCGAGGTGGCGCACATCGTCAAGGACGGTCTGCGGAGGATGTACGGCGAGAACGCCGAGAACGTCTTCTACTACATGACGGTCTACAACGAGCCGTACGTGCAGCCGGCCGAGCCCGAGGGTCTGGACGTGGAAGGCCTCCTGCGCGGCCTCTACAAGTACCAGGACGGCCCGCAGACGGGTGGTCCGCGGGCCCAGATCCTCGGCTCCGGCGTTGGCCTCCCGTGGGCGCTGAAGGCCCAGCAGATGCTCGCCGACGAGTGGGGCGTCTCCGCCGACGTGTGGTCCGCCACGTCGTACTCGGAGCTGCGCCGCGACGCCGTCGACACCGACCGCCACAACCTGCTGCACCCGGACGCCGAGCCGCGCGTGCCGTACGTCACGCAGGTGCTGGCGAACGTGCAGGGCCCGGTCGTCGCCGTGTCCGACTGGATGTCGGCGATCCCGGACCTGATCCGCCCGTACGTCCCGACCGACATGACGACCCTGGGCACGGACGGCTTCGGCTTCTCCGACACCCGCCCGGCCGCCCGCCGCCACTTCCTGGTGGACGCGGAGTCCGTCGTCGTCGCCACGCTGGCCGCCCTGGCCAAGCGCGGCGAGGTGGAGCAGGCCAAGGTCGTCGAGGCGGCCCGCAAGTACCGCATCGACGACGTGCAAGCGGCCGGACCGTCCACGTCGGACGCGGGCCTCGCGTAGTTCGTTTCCTGACGAGGGCCGCCCCGCAACGCGCGGGGCGGCCCTTCGCACGTCCTGAGGGCGTCCAGGCGGTCAGAACACGACGCGGGCAGCCAGGACGGCGGTGGCGACCGATGCGTCGCCCTCAACATCGAGCGCGGGGTCGCCGTCGCGCCCGGAGAGGTGGCAGAGGAAGTCGAGGTCGTCCGAGCGCACGACCGCGACCGGTTCGCCCGCGCCGAGCACCCATCGGGCGTCGCCCAGTTCCACCGTGATCGGCGGCGCGGTCCACGTCTGCGCGAGGTCGCGCACCACCTGCTCGACGATGCCGCGGTCGTGCTCGCCCGTGACGAACGGCCGGCCGGTGGCACGCGCGATTCCGGCGGGCGCTGCTGTCGAACGACCCGGCCGACGCCCGCGCGGCCATCGAAGCGGACAGACCGTCACTGACGATGCTGCAGGCTTCGAAGGCACGCGAGCTGGCGGGCGACTAGCACTGGGCGACACGACGGGCCTTGAGCAACGGCTCGTCTGCGTGACCATCCAGCAGCAGCGGGATCAACGGCCGAGCCTCCTGCTTCATGGGCACGATCCGATCCCCACCCCGCAGGTACTGCGACTTGACGCCGTGCAGGGCGAGTTCGTCCCGCGCCTCTACGTACTGGGCGCCGGTGAGCACGTAGCCGCAGGGAGGCGTAGTGAGCACGTCCTCCGGAGCAGGAGGCTGGTTGTCCGCGCCGCCGAAGTACACCGGGCCGGACCGCACAGCACGCGAGGCAGCGGTAGCGGCCTCGATCTCCGCACGACGCTCACGGACGTACGCCTGGGTGCCGTCGAGGCCGAGCAGCTGGGACTCGACGCGGTAGGCGGGCGTGCCGTCGACGTTGGTCTCCACCAGCAGCCCGGTGGAATGCTTGAGGCCGGACGTGTTGCGGAGAATCCGTTCCTGGTGGTCACCGGCGACCTGACGGATCGGCTCACCGGTCACCGGGTCCACGTGGATGCCGTAGACACCGGACGTGCGACCGCCGGCCTCGACGGACGGACGGATGTACGAGCGCGAGAGCGTCTCGGACAACGAGTGCACGCCGTCGGCCACGTTCAGGTTGCGCGGCCACAGCCAGAGGAAGTCCTTCACGTAGTAGGGCGCGGAAGGGCCGAACTCGTGGAGGTCGTGGATGACGTCGGGCTTCCAGTCGCGGATGACGGCGGCCATCGCGCGGCCCTCGGCTGACCGCAGCAACAGGTGGTCGCGGTTGATGTCGATGCCCTGGGAGTTGCCGCGGGTGTCGGCGACGCGGCCGTCCGGGTTGGCGTTCGGGACGAACAGATAAGTCACCGAAGAAGAGCGCGGCAGCGAGCGCATGCGGATCAGGCAGGCTTCGCGGCCCGCCGGCTCGTCGCCGTGCTGGGAACAGATGAAGAGCACGACCGTGCGGGCCGACGGAGTGCCGACGCGGACGAGCTGGATCGGACGTCCTTGCGCCGTCACACCGATCTGCGAGACCGGCAGGCCCGTCGCACGCAGGTAGGCCTGTTCCTCGGCCTCGGTGGTCCACTTGCCGGTCTTCTCGAAACCCGTCCGCGGCTCGGCAGCAGCGAGCGCCGGCACGGGAACCAGCAACGAAACAGCAGCCAGTAATGCGATCAGTCCCCTCATAGAGGAGACTTTGCCGCCTGTGTCAACCGGCGGGCGGTGCGGTTCCAGTCGATGTAACCGTGGATCACCAGGCCCGCGAAGATCAGGTACACGAACGCGCTGAAGTACAGGCCCGACTGGATCTGCAGCGGCACGCCCACGAAGTCGACGACGAGCCACACCAGCCAGAACTCCACCAGGCCGAGGCCCTGCAGGGTGAACGCCAGGATCGTGCCGACGAAGATCGCGGCGTCCGGCCACGGTGCCCAGGACGCGTCCAGCCATTGCAGGGTCAGCGCGAAGGCGACGGTGCCGAGCACGAAAACACCGGCGACGACAGCACGTTCGAGCCAGGAACCCTTGCGCACCACCACGCCGAAAACCGGGTCACGGCGACGCACCCACGCGTACCAGCCGTAGACGGCGATCAGCCCGACGACGACCTGACGGGTTGCCAGACCGCCCAGATGCGCGGACAGGTAGACGGTGAACAGCAAAGCGACCGACACCAGCTGCACCGGCCAGGTCAAGAGTGAACGGCGCTGCGCGAGGAAGACCACCGCCAGCGCCAGGACCTGCCCGACCAGCTCCGTGTACGCGATCTTCTGGCCGAAGATCGTCAAACCTGCCTCGTACCACACGGCTTGTTCCCTCGTGGTTCAGTCGCTGTATACCGGCGTTTCCTACGGTCCCACCATGTCATCTCCCTTAGCGCTGGCGCTCGTGCCTTTGTTCCTCGCCGCGCCCGCGACGCCCGTCATCACACCGACGGTGATCACGCAGACGTTCGAGGAGCCCGCGGACGCCGACGACCCGGCCATCTGGGTGAACCCGCGCAACACCGAACGCAGTGTGGTCCTGGGCACACTCAAGGAAGGCGGGCTGGCGGCGTTCGACCTGAACGGCCGCACGATCGGCGTCTACCCGGCACCGTTGCCACCCACGCCGGACGCGAAGCCGGGGCGTTACAACAACGTCGACGTCCTCGGGAACCGCGCGTTCGTGAGCGACCGCGGCCGTGACCGCATCCGGGTGTTCCAAGTGGACGAACGCGGCGCGAAGGACGTCACGAACCCCGCCGCCAAGCCGGTGTTCAGCAAGACCGAACAAGAGGTCGACGAACAGCACAACGTCTACGGTCTCGCCGCCGGGCACGTCAACGGCAAGGACGTCGTCGTCACGAGTCGTCGCAACGAGACCAGTATCGCGCTCCTCCAGGTGACCAACGACAACGACACCAAGAAGGTGTCCACTCTGGACCTCCCGAGCACCTTCACCCTCCCGAACGGCAAGCAGTGGACGGTGTGCGGTGAACCGGGCGAGGGCCCGCAGGTCGAGGGCATGGTGATCGACGAGCGCACCAACACGCTGTACGCCGCGCAGGAGGACGTGGGCATCTGGCGCATCCCGTTGCGCGCCAACGGCTTCGGCAAGCCGCAGCTGGTCGACAAGGTCCGCACGTGGGGCGCGCCGCAGAAGTACAACCCCGACACCGAGGAGTGCGAAGCCGACGGCCCCAACCCCGGCTTCGGCGGCAAGTGGCTCGAAGCCGACGCCGAGGGTCTCACCATCGCGGACGACGTGCTGCTCGCGTCGAGCCAGGGCGACTCGCGGTTCGTCGCCTACCGCAAGGCCAACATGAAGCCCCTCGAGGACTTCAAGGTCAAGGACGTCGAGCACTCGGACGGCGCCGACATCGTGCTCGGCAAGCTCAACCTGCTGGTCGTCCACGACGGCGAACGCCCGAATGGCACCGGATTCGCGTTCGTCAGGTTCTAACCTGTCCCGATGGGGACGACACTGAGCCAGGACGCACTCAACCGGGCGTTGATCGAACGACAGATGCTGCGCGAACGCGCCGACATAGGCGCGTTCGCCACCATCGAGCGCCTCTTCGGCATCCAGGCGCAGGAACCGAAGTCCCCGTACATCGGACTGTGGACCCGGCTCGAGAACTTCCAGCCGCAGGAGCTCGAAGACCTCCTCATCAGCAGGTACGTCGTCCGAATCCTGCTCATGCGAGGCACGATCCACCTGGTCAGCGCGCAGGACGCGCTCGCACTCAGGCCTCACATGCAGCTCCGGCTCGACCGCGAGCTGCAGAGCGGCCCGTTCGCCAAACGCCTCAGAGACCTCGATCTCGATGCCGTCGCCGAAGCCGGCCGCAAGATCCTCGAAGACACCCCGCAGGGCACCGCGGACGCCGGCAAGCAGCTCAAGGAACGCTGGTCCGACCGCGAGCACACCGTCCTGGGCAACGCACTGCGCAACAAGCTCGCGCTCGTTCAGCTCCCGCCGCGCGGCCTGTGGCACAAGAGCGGCCGCGCGATCTGCACGACCATGGAGTCGTGGCTCGACCAGGAGCAGCACGCCATGCCCCGCGAACGGCTGGTTCGGCGCTACCTCAAGGCGTTCGGCCCGGCGACCGTGCTGGACGCCCAGCAGTGGTCCGGCCTCACCCGGCTCGGCGAGGTCTTCGAACAGCTCCGGCCGGAACTGGTGACCTTCCGCAACGAGGCCGGCAAGGAGCTGTTCGACCTCCCCGACGCGCCGCGCCCCGACCCGGAGACCCCGGTCCCGGTCCGGCTGCTGCCCGAGTTCGACAACATCCTGCTCGCCCACGCCGACCGCAGGAGGGTCATCGCGGACGACCGGCTCGGCGTGGTCATCGGCGGCAAGCCCACCGTCCTCGTCGACGGTTACGTGGTCGCCACGTGGTCCATCACCAAAGAACGCCGAGTCACCGTCGACTACATCGACCAGCTCGACAAGAGCAGGCAGAAGGCGGTCGCCGAGGAGTGCGACCGCCTTCAGGACTGGATCGAGCAGAACTAGGCGGCCACGTCGACGTGCGCGCCATCACCGACGACCAGCCGGTGCTGGCGCGCAGAGCCCACCCGAGCACGCCGGCCGATCAACGACGTCTCGATGCCGGACACGTTGTGCACCGACGCCTCGTTGAGCACGATCGAGTCGGCCACCCCGGACTCGGTGATCCGGCAATCGGCGCCGATCGACGTGTACGGGCCGACGATCGACTCCTCGACCAGCGTGCCGGCGCCGATGATCGCGGGCCCGACGATGCACGACCGCACCACCCGCGCACCCTCCTCGACCACGACCTCACCGATCAGCCGCGACTCGGCGTCGACGATGCCCTGGATGTCCGTCCGCAGCCCCATCAGCAGCTCGCGGTTGCACTCCAGCACGTCCTCGACCTTCCCGGTGTCCTTCCAGAACCCGGAGTAGACGCGGGCCCGCACGTCACGCTCGTGAGTGACCAGCCACTGCAACGCGTCGGTGATCTCGAACTCCCCGCGCCACGACGGCTCGATCGCGTCGATGGCGGCGTGGATCGCGGGCGTGAAGAAGTAGACGCCGATCATGGCGAGGTCGCTGCGCGGCTCCTGCGGGTGCTCGATCAGCCGCGTCACGCGCGAGTTCTCGTCCACCTCGGCGACGCCGTAGAGCCGCGGGTCCTCCACCTTGTCCACGAGCACCTGCGCGGACGGCCGCAGCCGCGCGAACTCGTCCGCGATCTGCCCGATGCCCTCGGCCAGCACGTTGTCGCCCAGGTACAGCACGAAGTCGTCGTCGCCGAGGAACGGCCGGGAGATCCGCACGCAGTGGGCGAGACCGAGCGGTCTGTCCTGCTGGATGTAGTTGATCGACACACCCAGGTACGACCCGTCGCCGAACAGCTCGGTGATCTCCTGGCCGCCCTCGCCGACGACGATGCCGATCTCGGTGATCCCGACGTCCCGCAGGTTCTCCACGACGTACTCGAGCACGGGCTTGTTCGCGATGGGGACGATGTGGCGGGGCAGCGAGTATCCGGCCGGGCGCACGCCCGCGGACAGCACTAGGGCTTTCATAGGTCCTCCACACCGCGACAGCGGACAGTTCGGGTGGACACGAGCGTCCGTGCGTGCGCTGGACCGCAACTGGAGAACCGCCAAACAACGAAGAAGGGGCTCTCAGCAGCGAGAGCCCCTTCTTGAAGTTAGAACATCTAACTACCGCATCGGGGTGCCCGACGGCGGCGTCGGAACGTCACCCATCCGACCGCCCACATTCGCCGGCATCTCCTGCGACGCACGCGGCATCGGCGACTGGACCGCGGCCGCCTCGTCCTGCATGCGGTTCAGCCAGCCCTCCCAACGCTGCTGCATCGGCCGGACCAGGCCGCCGCCCACACCGATGACGATCACGCCGGCCACCGTGGCGAGCACGGCGATCAGGACCGGCATGGTCACCGAGATCGCGATGCCCAGTTGGTTGAGCGCCGCGATGATGCCCAGCGCCATCACGAAGCCGTAGGTGATGTTGCCCATGATCCGGGTGTAGGAGCGCTGACCCAGCGCACCGGTCACGAGGCCCTTGAGAGCCGTGCCGATCGCCGACGCGACGATCACGAGCACCATCGCCACGACGATGCGCGGCAGGTAGGCGATGACCTCGTTGAGCAGCGTGCTGACCGGGTTCGACGCGCCGAAGACGCCGAACGCCAGCTGCAGCGCGATCAGCAGCACGAAGTAGTAGACGATCTTGGCGATCAGGCCGGTCGCGTCCATCGACGACTGCCGCATCGCGCCGTGCAGGCCCGACCGCTCGACGAGCCGCTCGAAGCCGACGCGCTTGAGCAGGAACTGCACGCCCTTGGCGAGCGCCTTGGCGATGAACCAGCCGATGACCAGAACGAGCAGGAAGCCGAGCAGCTTCGGCACGAACGTGGCGACCATCGCCCACGCCTGGCCCAGGCCCTCGGTGATTTGCGAGCCCACGGGCCCTCCTAGAACAAAGTTGCGGTGAGTGAAGATCCGACCAGTTGATCGTTTCGCGGATCACACTGCTCAGCAACCGCGACACTGTGACACGAAAGGGTGGCTGACGTGGATTTTTGTCTCAATACAGTCCAGAGTGGAGCTACCGGTGGGGACCGGGGAGAGGGAAGCGCCCGCCACTCTCTGTGGCGGGCGCTTCCACATTTCTACGGCCGTCCGGCACTCACGCCCCGCCCGTCGAGGTAGCCCTGAATCCGGTCTCCCGACAACACCGGCGCCGCGCCTCCCTGACCGTCCTTCGGCACGTCCGGCCGCGGGTCACCGGCGCACTCGGAGCTGCTGCCCGGCAGCGCACCGTCGATCAGGTAGCGGTGCACCTTCGCGTCGACGCACTTGTTGCCGCCGTTGTAGATGCCGTGCTTGCCCTCGTCGACGACGGTGATCAGGTTGTGCCCGAGCCGGGCCGCCATCGCGGGGCCGCTCGCGTACTGGGTCTGCGTGTCGCCCTCGGACTGCACGACGACGCCGACCGGGTAGCCGTTGCGGCCGATCTTGACGGGCTGCTCCGGCGGGGTGAACGAGCGGAACGTGCACGTCATCGGGGCGGCGCGGACGATGCCGAAGCCGAACGGGTAGCGCTCCCGGAACGTGCGCATGTCCTCGTAGTAGACGTGCAGGTCGGTCGGCCAGTCCGACTCGCAGGTGACCGTGTCGAACACGCCGGACCGCAGCTCCTGCAGACCGGTCTTCGCGAGCACCTGCCCCGCGTTAGCGCCCGCGGCGTTGTCCGGCTTCTCGCCCGACCGCAGCTTGATCACGACAGATGCCAGGTCCGACCACAGTGGACGGTAGCGGGCCCCGACTCCGACCGCGCCGTCGAAGGAAGACCGGTTGTGCTCACCGATCGGCGTGCTGTGCAGCTTCGCGGCTACCTTCTCGACCTCGGCCAGCACCTCGTCGCGCGACTTGCCCAGCGCGAACTTCTCGTTGCGCTCCCCCACCCACGACGCCCACGACTCGACGCTGCGCCGGTACGCCACGGCCTGCTGGCGGAACTGCTCGTGCCAGATCCACTCCGGGTGCACCGCGGAGTCGAGCACGCTGCGGTCCAGGCGGTTCGGGAACAACGTCCCGTACACCGCGCCCAGGTAGGTGCCGTAGGAGTAGCCCAGGTAGTTGATCTTCTCCTCGGCCAGCACGGCCCGGACGACGTCCATGTCCCGTGCGGTGTTCGCGGTGCTGACGAACTGCCGGATCCCGCCGGACGACTTCTGGCAGGCCTCCTCCGCCTCGCGCGCCTCGGCCGCCCACTTGCCGAACTCGCCGTCGGCCGGGCGGGAGTCCGGTTCGGCGATCGCGGGCGCCGCCCGGCAGTTCAGCGCCGTCGACCCACCGACGCCGCGCGGGTCGATGCCGATCACGTCGTAGACCTGCACGAGCTCGGACTTCGCCAGGAACAGCGGCAGCCCCAGACCGGAGCCGCCAGGTCCACCCGGATTGGTGAACAGCACGCCGCGCCTGCGGTCCTGCGCCGCCGCCTTCTTGCGGCTGATCGTCAGGTTGATCCGGTCGCCGGCCGGTTTGGTGTAGTCGAGCGGCGCCATGAGCGTCGCGCACTCCAGCTCGGCGAGCTTTCCGCTGCACTGCGCCCACTTGACCGGTTGGGCGTGGTACTCGGCGAGGGGATCGGGAGGGTCGGCCGCGGCACTCACGCCCGTGGCGGTGAGCGCGACCACGCCGAGGACGAAAGCCAGGAACCTGCGCAAGACAAAACCTCCACGCCGTACGAAAAGACCTCTGCTGCCCGAAGGTATGGCCGTTCAAACGGCTTCATCGGTTCTGTCACCCGTCCCGGTGATGTCACCCAGAAGCGCTTAAGCTGCGGGTATGACCAAGGCAGCCACGGCGAAGGAGGAGCATCCGCCGACGCTCTCCGCCCGCACGATGCGCAAGATCGAACGCGCGTCCGGCTCGCTCGCCACCGCGAGCGTGTCCGAGATGGAGGAGCGGTTGCCGTGGTTCGCCCGGATGCCGGCGGACCAGCGCGCGAGCGTGCTGCTGCTGATCCAGAACGGCGTGGCGGGGTTCGTCGAGTGGCTGCACGACCGGCAGCAGGCGATCCGGCTCACCGCGGACGCGTTCCGGTCGGCGCCGAAGGACATCTCGCGCTGGGTCAGCCTGCGCCAGACCGTCGAGCTCGTCCGGATAGCGCTGGAGCACTTCGAGGACCAGATGCCGAAGATGGCCGCGGACGAGGCCGAACGCGCGCTGCTGATGGAGGGCGTGCTGCGGTACGGGCGGGAGATCGCCTTCTCCGCCGCCACTTCCTACGCGGCGGCCGCGGAGGCGCGCGGCGCGTGGGACGCCCGGCTGGAAGCGCTGGTCGTGGACGGCATCGTGCGTGGCGATCCCGAGGAGTCGTTGCTCAGCAGGGCAGCCGCTCTCGGCTGGGACCCGGCGCTCGAAGCCACCGTGCTGGTCGGCAACCCCGGCGGTGAGGACCCGCCCGCGATCATCTACTCGGTGCGCAGCAAGGCCGCCCGCGCGGGACGGCCGGTGCTGCTGTCCGTGCAGGGTTCGCGGCTGGTGGTCGTGCTCGGCGGGCCGACGGAGACCGGTGAGGACGTGCTGGGCCGGATCGCCGAGGGCTTCGGCGAGGGTCCTGTCGTGGCCGGGCCCACTGTGCGAAGTCTTTCCGAGGCCCACCGCAGCGCCAGCGACGCGTTGAGCGGGCTGCGGGCCGTGGTGGGCTGGCCCGCCGCACCCAGACCGGTCCGGTCCCTCGACCTGCTGCCGGAACGGGCGCTGGCGGGCGATCCGGAGGCCGAGTGGCAGCTCGTTGACAGGGTTGCCCGGCCGTTGGAGGACGCCGGCGGCGCGCTGCTGGAGACCGTGGACGCGTTCCTGGAGGTCGGCGGCGTGCTGGAGACGTGCGCGAAAAGGCTGTTCGTGCACCCGAACACGGTCAGATATCGCCTTCGGCGCGTTCAGGAAATGACCGGAAGAAATGCACATGACGCTCGAGACGCGCTTGTGCTTCGCGTCGCTTTGTCTGTAGGACGCCTTGCTCGAGCCCGGGGCCTGTGGTAGCGAACGGCCTGTGACGGAGTTCGCACACATCCGTTAGGGTGAGAGCCAAACGACCTGCCCACGCGCTGAGCTGGGCATACGTCGCGAACGGTTCACCTGGCCGACACTTTTGTAGGGTCTCTACAAATACGATCGCCGGACTTCGTTCTTTACAGCATAGGGTACCGGTGGGTTCACCAGCTTTAGTAATCGACGTGATCGCACTCCTCGCCCCCGGACAAGGGTCCCAGACGCCTGGCATGCTCGCCCCCTGGCTCGAACTGGAGGGGACCGAGAAGCAGGTGCGCACCTGGTCGGAGATCACGGGTCTCGACCTCGTGCGGCTCGGCACCACCGCGGAGGCCGAGGAGATCGTCGACACCGCCATCACCCAGCCGCTGGTCGTGGCTCTCGCGCTGCTCGCGTTCGGTGAGCTGCGCCGCCGCGTCGAGCTGCCCGCCGACGTGATCGTCGCGGGCCACTCGGTCGGTGAGCTGGCCGCCGCGTCGATCGCCGGCGTCATCAGCGCCGACGACGCGGTCGCTCTGGCCGCCGTGCGCGGTGCCGCGATGGCCCAGGCGTGCGCGCTCGAGCCGACCGGCATGGCCGCGGTGCTCGGCGGCGACGAGCCGGAGGTGCTCGCGCGCCTCGAGGAGCTCGGCCTCGTGCCCGCCAACCGCAACGGCGCGGGCCAGATCGTCGCGGCTGGTCCGCGTCCCGCTCTCGACGAGCTCGCGGAGAACCCGCCGGGCACGGCGAAGGTCCGCAAACTGGCGGTCGCGGGCGCGTTCCACACGAAGTACATGGCGCCCGCAGAAGACGCTGTGCGCGCGCGTGCCGCCGAAGTCACCACGCACGACCCGTTGATGCCGCTGCTGTCCAACAAGGACGGTCAGGCCGTCACCGAGGGCACCGAGGTGCTGCGCCGCCTGGTCTCCCAGGTCACCAGCCCGGTCCGTTGGGACGTCTGCCAGGCAACCCTCGTCGAGAAGGGCGTGTCCGGCTCGGTCGAGCTGCCGCCCGCCGGCGCACTCACGGGTCTCGCCAAGCGTGCGATGAAGGGCACCGCCACCCTCGCCCTGAAGACCCCTGACCAGCTCGAGAAGGTCGCGGAGCTCTTCGACACCGTTGGAGCTACTAAGTGACGACCTTCCAGGCCCCGCAAGCCTCTGCGGGTAGCCGCATCATCGGCCTCGGCAGCTACCAGCCCGAGACGGTGGTGAGCAACCACGACCTCGCCGCGCGCATGGACACCTCGGACGAGTGGATCCGCGACCGCGTCGGCATCGTGAACCGGCGGATCGCGGCCAAGGACGAGGGCGTCGTCGACATGTCCGTCATCGCGGGCACCAAGGCGATCGAGGACGCGGGCCTCACCCCGGCCGACATCGGCGGCGTGATCGTGGCGACGTGCACGATGCCGTCGACCATCCCGAACGCCGCCGCCCAGGTCGCCACCAAGATCGGCATCAAGGCGGCCGCGGCGTTCGACCTCAACGCCGCGTGCGCGGGCTTCTGCTACGCCGTCGCGACCGCCTCGGACATCGTCCGCGGCGGCACGGTGCGCAACGTCCTCGTCATCGGCGCGGAGAAGCTCACCGACTGGACCGACCAGGACGACCGCTCGACCGCGATCATCTTCGCGGACGGCGCGGGTGCCGTCGTGATCAGCGCCAGCGACGAGAACCAGATCGGCCCCGTCGCGTGGGGTTCGGCCGGCGAGATGGCGGAAGTCATCTCCATCGCCGACCGCGACTCGTTCATCCACCAGGAAGGCCAGACGGTCTTCCGCTGGGCGACGACCCAGATCGCGCCCGTCGCGATCCGCGCCGCCGAGCTCGCGGGTGTCGAACTGTCCGATGTGGACGTTTTCGCCCCGCACCAAGCCAATCTCCGCATCATCGAAGCGATCGCCAAGCGCCTGCGCAACAATGGTGCGCGGGAGGACCTGAAGGTCGCTCGAGACATCGTCGAATCCGGTAACACCTCCTCGGCCTCGATCCCCATGGCACTGGACCACATGCGGGCGGCGGGCGAGATCTCCAGCGGAGACGTGGTGCTGATGGTCGGGTTCGGCGCAGGTCTGTCCTACGCGGGACAGGTGGTCCGGTGCCCGTGAGTACCCAAGGTTTTTTCATCGTTTCAATCGAAAGGGAACTTCAGTGAGCGACAACGTCCTTACCGGTCTTGCCGAGATCGTCGAAGAGGTCGCCGGCGTGGCCGCCGACGACGTCACCGCTGAGAAGTCCTTCGTGGACGACCTCGACATCGACTCGCTGTCGATGGTCGAGATCGCCGTCCAGGCGGAGGACAAGTTCGGCGTGAAGATCCCGGACGACGAGCTGGCGAACCTCAAGACCGTTGGTGACGCGGTGAACTACATCACCAGCAACAAGTGACCTCGGGCATCGAGGTCGTCATCACCGGGCTGGGTGCCACCACCCCGCTCGGCGGTGACGTCACGTCGACCTGGGACGCTCTCCTGGCCGGCAAATCCGGGGTCCGCCCCCTCACCCACGACTGGGTGGAGAAGTACGAACTGCCGGTGAAGATCGCCTCACAGCTCGTCGTCGACCCGACCGAGGTGCTCCCCCGCGTCGAGGCACGGCGCCTGGACCGCTCCGAGCAGGTCGCCATCGTGGCGTCCCGCCAGGCGTGGTCCGACGCCGGTCACAACGACGACACCGTCGACAAGCAGCGCCTGGCCGTCATCATCGGCACCGGCATCGGCGGCGCGATCACCCTCCTGACCCAGGACGACCTCCTGGAGACGCAGGGCCTGCGCAAGGTGTCGCCGCTGACCGTCCCGATGCTGATGCCGAACGGCCCGGCAGCCCACGTGGGCCTGGAACTCAAGGCCCAGGCAGGCGTGCACGCCCCGGTCTCCGCCTGCGCGTCGGGCGCAGAGGCCATCGCGTGGGCCTACCGCATGATCATGTCCGGCGAAGCCGACGTGGTGGTGGCAGGCGGCGCGGAAGCGTGCATCACGGCAATCCCGGTGGCGGGCTTCTCGCAGGCCCGCACCATGAGCACCCGCAACGACGAACCGGAAAAGGCCTCGCGCCCGTTCGACACGGGTCGCGACGGCTTCGTCCTGGGCGAAGGCGCGGGCGTGATGGTCCTGGAACGCCGCGAGTTCGCCGAAGCACGCGGCGCCAAGATCTACGGCCGTCTCGCGGGCATCGGTACCTCCGCTGACGGCTACCACATCACCGCCCCGGACCCCGAGGGCGTCGGACAATCCCGTGCCATCGCCGCGTCCCTGCGGTCCGGCGGCATCGACCCGTCCGACGTGGGCCACGTGAACTGCCACGCCACCTCCACCCCGGTGGGCGACGTCGCAGAAACCGTGGCAATCCGCAAGGCGATCGGCGACCACCCGGTCCTGACCGCCCCCAAGGGCGCCCTGGGCCACCTGCTGGGTGCAGCAGGAGCAGTCGAGGCCATCATCACCGTCCTGTCGATCCGCGACGGCGTGGTTCCCCAGAGCCTCAACCTGGAGAACCTCGACCCGGCCGTATCACTCGACGTGGTGGCGGGCGAACCGCGCAAGATCAAGCTGGACGCCGCCGTGAACGACTCGTTCGGCTTCGGCGGCCACAACGTTGCCCTGGCCTTCACCCCGGCCTAGCAACACCAACGCACCACACAACGCCCCGGTCAGCTTCGGCAGGCCGGGGCTTTGCGTTGCCAGGCAACAATCCCGCGAAGGCGAAGCCGAGCTGGTTTGGCGATGCCGTAGGCGAGCTGCTTTTGCGCTTGAAACGCGGTGCGGGCGGGTCCCCGTCCGGACCGCACCACCCACGCAACCGGCAGCCGCCCACAGCAACAGGCGTGCCATCAACCCGAGAGCGGCGCGGTACCCCCTGATCAGATTGGCAGGGGGTCTGGGGGACGGCGTCACCCAGGGGAAGCACGCAACAGGAACGGGAGCACGCAAGCCGGGAACGCTACGAAACCGGAACGCCAAGCACGCAAAGCGATCCCGCACGGACAACAAACCGCCACCCGCCGACGAAACAGGGGGACGACCTGCGCAACCGACGCGCCAGGGACGCCGAAGCCGAAGGCGAGGCCCGCCTCAACACTTCTCCATCTGGGGAGTCCGGTTCTCGGGAGCCTCATCGACCTTCAACTCCCCACCCTCCCAAACCATCACATACACAACCCGCCACCGAATACACCGCTCCGGCAACGCAACCGGAGCCTTGGCAACGTCCTGAGTGGACACAAACGAGATCAGAACCCGCAACCGCCGCCCGACCACATCGGACTCGATCCGCTGCACCACCATCCCACCATCCCGGGTGGACTCATATGCAGCCATCCAAGTCGACTCCACGGCAGCCGAAGCCCGCCGAGAAGACACAACCTCAAGCCACCCGGCAAAATCCCGAGCGTTGATCGCATCGAAGTACCGCTGCAACACCGCCTGCACGGCAGTCCGATCAGGATGCGTGAACGAATCAGGACTCAACCGCACCAACGCGGGCCCGGGCAACGGCTCCCCAACAGCCGACGAAGAAGGCACCACCGGCTCCCCCTGAGCCTCGGCAGGACGCGAGTAAACAGTCCGCCCCACCATCCCAGCCGCCACCGCAGCACCGGTGATCACCACGACGGCCGGCACCAGCCAACGGCTAGCCACACTCCCCACGCGAGCAGCCTAGTCGCACGCCCCGGCAACCAGCAGCAGGACAGGCAGCAGGACGGCAGACGGCCGCTCAACCCAGCACCCGGACAGCAGAGGCCTGCTCACAAAACGGTGTTCCGTTACATCAAAACATAAAACTTCATCCGAAAGACTACATTCCACGCGGATGCAAGTTGCATGTAGCAAGACAATGATTGCTACATAAATGCGCAGAACCCAATCTCATACTCCGAATGAGTTCTTTCGGGGGACCCGATACGGCCGATCGGCGGCACCAAACACGCATTCGGAGCGATTTACGGCTTCACTCGAAAAGAGCACAGAACACAGCGCGTGCACAACGGTTGCGTACCCCCAACTATACGTCGAGATCGACCTGGAATATCGCAGATCAGAGCCCTGCGCACATCAAGAACGATACAGTCCCGTTTAGCATAACCCCAAGACAGGTGGACTGAGTCACCGCTCAGCAAACCTCGCAGGCGGGTGAGACGGTCCCAAACCTCGCCACCAAGCGTGACATACGCACCGGTAACCGCCCCTCATTCAGCCACGAACGGGCTACCCATATACCTCGGATGGCGGATTGGCCGCCGCCGTCGAATTGTGCGGGAATATGCCGCGTCAAAGAAAACGCAAACGAGCCGGGGAGGGAATTCGGTGGACCTCAGATACGAGGCGTTCTGCTTCGCAGATCGACGGTTCTACGATCTGCAGAGCAGCACCGAAAGCGAGCTCCCAGGGGACGACTTTTCGCGTGAGCTGCCCGAACTCCCGGTGGACTGGGTGCAGGCCGAGCGCAACGTGTGGCGCCACCTCCACCCCCGCGGAGTGCAGTTGCCGAAGCAGGGCTGGAAGATCCACGTCTCCGCAGGCCTCGACAACTCGGCCAGGGTCCTGAAGGCCACTTTCGACTACTGCGTCGAGCGGCGAATTCCGTTCAAGTACCTGCCGACGATCTCGATCGTGCTGGCCCGCAACTCGAAGTACGCGCCCCGTGAGGGCAGCGGCAAGCTGATCACGATCTACCCGACGGACACCGAGCAACTCGAGCGGATCCTCACCGAGCTCGGCGCAATCCTCAACGGTGAGCACGGCGCCTACATCCTCAGCGACCTGCGGTACGGCAAGGGGCCGCTCTACGTGCGCTACGGCGGGTTCTCCGAGCAGTGGCTCGAGCAGGACGGCCAGCAGGTGCTCGCGATCGAGGGGCCGGACGGCACCCTGATCCCGGACAAGCGCAAGCCCGTCTTCAGCGTGCCGGAGTGGATCGAGCTGCCGGAGTTCCTCGCGCCGCATCTGGCCGAGCGCAACGCCGGCGACCCGAGCAGGTTCCCGTACCAGATCAAGAGCTCGCTGCACTTCTCCAACGGCGGCGGCGTCTACCTGGCGACCCGCAAGAGCGACGGCAAGGAGGTCGTGCTCAAGGAGGCACGGCCGCACGCCGGCCTCGACCGCGAGGGCCGCGACGCCGTGGCACGGCTGGAGCTCGAGCACGCGATCCTCACGAAGCTCGAGAACGTCAAGGGCGTGCCGGAGGTGTACGACCGCTTCACCGAGTGGGAGCACCTCTTCGTCGCCATGGAGTTCATGCCTGGGCGCTCGCTCGGCCAGTGGCTCGGCATGAACTACCCGTTGACGCACAAGGACACCACCGCGGAGCAGCTCGCCGAGTACCGCGACCGGGCCCAGAAACTCGTCCGCAAGGTCGAAGACCTGATGGCACGGGTGCACGAACGCGGCGTCGTGTTCGGTGACCTGCACACGCTCAACATCCTGGTGGACGACGACGATGAGGTCTCGCTGATCGACTTCGAGCTGTCGTCGACGATCGAGGACGTCAAGAGGCCGACGCTCGGCGCGCCGGGGTTCCAGGCGCCGACCGACCGCGAGGGCTTCGAGATCGACGAGTACCCGCTCGCGGCGCTCAAGCTGTGGATCTTCCTGCCGCTCAACGCGGTGCTGGAGCTCTCGCCGGCGAAGTTGAAGCAGCACGTGCACGTCATCCAGCAGCGCTTCGGCCTCGACGACGAGTACTGCCAACAGATCGTCGACGTGCTCACGCCGCGCATCGACCCACCGGAGGAGCCCGCCTTCACCGCGTTCGACGACCCGGAACCGGACTGGACGGTCGTCCGGAAGTCGATCGCGACGGCGATCCTGCACAGCGCCACGCCACAACGCCAGGACCGGTTGTTCCCCGGCGACATCGAGCAGTTCGAGGTCGGCGGCACGTGCTTCGGTTACGGCGCGGCGGGTGTGCTGCACGCGCTCGACGTCAGCGGCGAGGGCCGCTACCCCGAGCACGAGGACTGGCTGATCAAGGCGGTCAAGCAGGATCCGCCGAAGCAGCCCGGTTTCTACGTCGGTGCGCACGGCATCGCGCACGTGCTGGAGAACTTCGGCCACCACGATCTGGCGACCGAGCTCGTCGACGGCTACGCGCAGCTCGTCGGCACCACGCGGGACCACGGGCTGAGCGCGGGGCTCGCAGGCATCGGACTCAACCTGCTGCACTTCGCGGACACCCGCGACGACGACCGCTTCGCCGTGCAGGCCGAGGAACTGGCCGAACGGCTCGCGAAGCAGCTGGCCGGCGCACCAGGACCTGGTGCCAAGGCGAAGGCCGGCCTGCTGCACGGGTGGTCGGGTCCCGCGCTGTTCTTCCTGCGGATGTTCGAGCACACCGGCGAACGGCGCTGGCTCAGGTTGTCGGAGCAGGCGCTGGAACGCGACCTGGCCGAGACGATGATCGCGCTCGACGGCTCGCTGCAGGTGCGGGACGGCAACTTCCGGTCGCTGCCGTACGTCGGCATCGGCGCGGCGGGCATCGCGCTGGCGCTGGCGGAGTTCGCGCAGGTGGCGCCGGAACGTCCGTGCGCTGAGCAGCTCCCCGGGCTGCTCAGCGCCTGCACCGGCGAGTTCGTGATCCAGCCGGCGCTCACGCTGGGCAGGGCCGGCCTGATGGCCACGCTCGCCCACGCGACGCGCCACCAGCCCGACGAACGGCTCGACCGCGCGGTCCAGCAGCACCTGCGGGCACTCGGCTGGCACGCCACGCGCTACGGCGGCGGGCTCGCGTTCCCCGGTGTGCAGCTGCGCCGGCTTTCCATGGACCTCAACACCGGCGGTGCGGGCGTCCTGCTCGCCATCGCCTCCACAGTGGACGGACGTCCACCGCTGCCCTTCCTGAGCAGCACACCAGCCCCGGTTCTAGCGGACCGGTAGCAGTAACCCCCGAGAAAGATCCTCTAATAAGGAGAGATTGTCATGGGCTTCATCCTTGACATGCAGGACCTCGAGACCCCCGAGACCACGAGCGTCATGGCGTCCGGCGGCTCGGGTGGCGGCGGCGGCTCCACCACGGCGTCCAACGCGTCGCTGCTGCTCCCCTGCTCGCACAGCACCGTCAGCCTGCTGGCCTGCTGAGCTGCGTCTCAACTGAACCACCGCGGTAGATGAGCGGCATAGGCGAAGTATGCCGCTCACCCACCTCTGCAGGGCCCGGCAGCCGGCCAGCTGTCGGGCCCTCGCTCATGATGCGCCCTCGTGACCCCCGGAGGAACAGCCGATGGCCAAACCCGGTGACGCTCTGCTGTTCCGCGTGGTCCGCCGGGACCACCGCCCGTGGCTGCTGATGCTCAACGCCGCCGTCGCCACGACCGGCGGTCTGCTGATCCCCGCGGCGCTCGCCGATGCCGTCGACATGGCGCTCGGCGGCAAGTTCGTGCTGTTCACGATGCTGTGGCTGCTCGGGATGGCGGCGACCGAGATCATCGGTGACGCGATCGGCATCGTGCTGGCCGCGAGCATCACCAGCCGGGCGACGGCCTGGCTGCGCAACCGTCTCTCGCGCCACCTGCTCGCGCTCGGGCACCCCTCGCCGTTCGCGGCCGGCGACGCGGTCAGCCGGGTGACCGGTGACTGCGGCAACGCGGGCGGTGTCGTGGTCACGCTGATCTCGCTGGCCATCGCGGCGGTGACCTCGGTGGGCTCCGTCGTGGCGCTGGCGTTGCTGGACTGGCGGCTCGCGGTGGTGTTCGTGGTGAGCGTGCCGCTGGCGATGTTCCTGGTCCGCACGCACATGCAGCTCACCGCCGACGACGTGCTGGCCTACCAGGAGGTGTCCGGCGAGGTGTCGGCACGCCTCGTCGACGCCGTGACGGGCAAGCGCACGATCGCCGCGGCGGGCATCGCCGACCGGGAGGCCGGGCGGGTGCTGCAGCCGCTGCCCAAGCTCGCCGAAGCCGGCGCGGGCATGTGGCGCACGCAGGCGAAGATGATGTGGCGCGCGGGTCTGCTGTTGCCTGCCGTCGAGGTGGTCGTGCTGGTCACCGCCGGTTTCGGCGTGATGGCGGGCAGGCTGAGCCCCGGTGACGTGCTGGCCGCGCTCGGCTACGCCGCTCTGGGCATGAGCATCGTCGGCCAGGTGCCGCAGCTCACCGCGCTGGAGCGCACCCGCGCCTCCGCCACCAGGATCGCCGAGGTCCTCGACACTCCCCTGCCGGAACGCGCCGAGACCGCCACCTTCGGGTCCGGCTCCGTCGAACTGCGCGACGTCAGCGTCGACGGCGCCCTGCACGGTGTGCACCTGACCATCCCGGCCGGCACGTTCGCCGCGGTCGTGGGCCGTTCCGGCGCCGGGAAGTCCACGCTGGCCGCGGTGCTGGGCGGACTGTCCCCTGTGGACTCCGGCGAGGTGCGGCGCGACGGTGAGGTCGGCTACGCGTTCGAACGGCCTGCGCTGCTCGGCGCCACGGTCGGCCGTTCGATCGGCTATGGAACGGATGCGGACGAAGTCGAGGTGCGGGACGCAGCCGTCGCCGCCCAGGTGCACGACGTGCTGATCCGGCTGCCGCAGGGCTACGAGACGCCGATCGCCGACGCACCGCTCTCCGGCGGTGAGGCGCAACGAATAGGGCTGGCCCGCGCGATCGTGCGAGATCCCCAGGTGCTCGTGCTGGACGACGCCACCGCCAGCCTGGACACGGTGACCGAGGCCAAAGTGGACAAGGCGCTGACGACGGCCCTGCCCGGCAGGACACGGGTGGTGGTGACGCACCGCGCGGCGACCGCGGCGCGAGCGGACCTGGTGGTGTGGCTGGAGAACGGCCGGGTGCGCGGCACCGGCACGCACCAGGAGCTGTGGGACGACGAGGACTACCGGTCCGTCTTCACCGGGGGCGAATGATGCGTTTCTACCTGTCCACGCTCGCCGGGCACCGCCGCGGCGTCCTCGTCCTGCTCGCCTGGTCGGCGCTCGAAGGCGTGCCGGCGTTCTTCGGCGGCCGCCTCGTCGGCACGGCCGTCGACCGGGGTTTCGCCGCAGGTGATCCGCTGGCGGGCGTCCTGTGGCTGCTCGCCTTCGCGGCACTCGCGATCGCAGGAGCACTAGGTCAGCGCCAGGTGTTCGCGCGGCTCGGCCACGTGGTCGAACCCATGCGCGACGCCCTGGTCACGCGGATCGTCCAGGGTGTGCTGAAGGACCCGACGCACCGCAGGACCCCGGACGCCAGCGCGGTCGCCATGATCACCCGGCACGTCGAGGTGGTCCGCGACGCCACCGCCGGCGTGCTGGTGCAGGCCCGCGCGCTCCTCGTCACGACGCTCGCCGCGCTCATCGGCCTCGCGACGACGGCCGCCGCGCTGATCTGGCTGGTGGTCCTGCCCATCGTGGCGGCGCTCGTGTTGTTCGGTCTGCTGCTTCCCTCGCTGGCCAGGCGGCAACGTGACGCCGTCATGGCGGACGAGCGCACCGCCGAGGCGACCGGAACGGTGCTGACCGGGCTGCGCGACGTCGCCGCCTGCCGGGCCGCCGACGAGGCCTACTCCGACATCGCCACCCAGGTCGGACAGCAGGCCCGTGCCACCGTCACCGTCGCGTGGGCGAACGCGTTGCGCGCCACCGTGATCGCCCTCGGCGGCTTCGCTCCGATCGTGCTGCTCGTGGCGTTCGCGCCCCCGCTCGTGGCGTCCGGTCAGCTGACCACGGGCGCGGTGTTGGCCGCGGTGGTCTACCTGTCCAACAACGTCAACCCCGCGCTGCACGGCCTCGCGCGCACCACCAGCACCGTCGTGATGCGTCTGATGGTTGCGCTCAAACGACTTCAGGAAGCAGCGCCGCAGCAGACCGATGAACCGGGTGCGGAAGTGCCGTCCAACGGCGAGTTCGTGCTGACGGACGTCACGTTCGGCTGGAGTCCGGACGCGGAACCGGTGGTGCGCGGCCTCTCGCTCGACCTCCGTCCCGGCGACCACCTGGCCGTGGTCGGACCGTCCGGCATCGGCAAGTCCACAATGGCCAGTCTGCTCACCGGTCTGATGCCACCGGACCAAGGCCGTGTGCTGTTCGGCGGCTCACCCGTCGACCTGGTGACGCCGACGATCAGGCACCACGCCATCGCGCTGATTCCGCAGGAGACGTACCTGTTCACGGGCACTGTGCGGGAAAACCTGACGTTGCTCGCGCCGTGGGCGACCGACGAAGATCTGACCGAAGCGGTGCACAAGGTTGGCGCCAAACCACTTCTGGACCGGCTGGGTGGCCTCGACGCCGCACTCGGCCACGCGGGCGAAGGGGTTTCCGCCGGTGAGGCGCAACTTCTGGCACTCGCACGGGTCTACGTCACGTCTGCCGGCGTGGTGATCCTCGACGAAGCGACCTCACACCTGGACCCGGCAGCGGAAGCCAGGGTCGAACGAGCTTTTGCCCAAAGGGACGGCATTCTCGTGGTGATCGCCCACCGGCTGAGCTCGGCACTGCGCGCGAACCGCGTGCTGGTCATGGACGGCGGCAAGCCGTTGCTCGGCACGCACGAACACCTGCTGAAGACGTCCGCGCTCTACGGGCAGCTCATGCTGGCCTGGGACCCCACCCACCACGAGGAAACCCCGCTGCCCAACCGGTAGCGGGGTCCACTCAGGACTTATCCGACCCGGTGCAACCAGGTCACCGGCGCGCCGTCTCCCGCGCGCCGGAACGGTTCCAGCGCGTCGTCCCACGCCGCGCCGAGCAGTTCGTCCACGCCGTGCGCGAAGGACTCGCCGCCACGGGCTCTGACCGCGAGCGCACGCAGCTGATCCTCGTTGACCACGATGTCACCGTTCGCGGACGTGCGGGCGTGCCACAGTCCGAGAACGGGCGCGAAGCAAAAACGCTCGCCGTCCTGACCGGGCGACGGTTCCTCGGTCACCTCGAAGCGAAGCATGGGCCACGCGCGCAGCGCAGCCACTAGTTTCGCGCCGGTGCCGGCGTCTCCGGTCCATGCGCATTCGGCGCGCAACTGGCCTGGTGCCGCGGGTTGCGCTGCCCACCTGAGGTCCACTCGTTCACCAAGGGTGCCCGAGATCGCCCACTCGACGTGCGGACAGACCGCAGACGGCGACGAGTGGACGTAGACCACGCCACTGGTGCTGCCACGGGTGCTCACTGCTGACCTCCGCTACTCGACGAGGGACGTCTTCCCCTACGCCTTTGCCGAGCGAGGTGATCGTGGTGAAACCCGTTCGCTGCATTCTGCCTTGCCTTGAGGCATGTCCGCCATAAGAACCAGCTCGATCATCACCCGACCGGGGCAGATACAGGTCTTAAGTCCTGTTCTCCCCGGCCGAGTGATGCGTGATCGTGATCTACAGAGCGTTTACCGCGGCGACAACGTCGACTAGACCCGTTCCCTTGTCGAACGACGAGGTGTAGAGGCCGGCCGGCACGTAGCCGGTGCCGTACTTGTACGCCGTCGACTTCAGCGCCCGCTCGATGTCCGCGGGGGTCGCGGAAGGCTTGGCCTGGAACAGCTGCGCGACGATGCCGGCGATCTGCGGAGCCGCCATCGACGTGCCGCTGATCGTGTTGTACGTGCCGAGGTCGAGCAGCCCTGGCCCGTTCTGCGGGGCCAGGCCGGTCGCGCAGATCGGCAGGTACAGCCGGCAGGCCGAGACGATGTTCTCGCCGGGCGCCGAGATGTCCGGCCAGGTGGCCGAGTTGGTGGCCAGACCGCGCGAGGAGAAGCTCGACAGCGCGCCGTCGCGGGTGCCGGTCCCCTGGTCGTTGTAGGACGCCACCGAGAGCACGCCGGGCGTCTGGTCCTGACCAGGCGGGTTGGACAGGTTGGTGCTGCCGTCACCGCCGTCGTTGCCGTTCGCCCACACCACGACGACACCCTCGGCGACCAACTGGCGCTGCAGCTTGACCGTCACCGAGGCAGGGTCGAACGCCCCGCCGCCAGAGGGCCCGTAGGAGTTGTTGATCACCTTGATCGGCGGGCACGTCGCGGCGGGCACACCGGTACCGCACGGGGCCTTGTGGTTCTCCAGCACCCAGTTCAGCGCGGCGTCCGCGCCGAGGATGAGGATCGCCGCACCGGTCGAGATGACCACGCCCTTCGCACCCGGCGCGGAACCGCCGACCTGAGTGCCGTCGGCGAGCGTGTACGGCGAGCCGATGGCGATGCCGGTGACGTGCGTGCCGTGGCCGCCCAGCGAGGTCGTGTCGGTGTCGACGATGTTCGGCACCGACACGATGCAGCTGGTGTCCGTGGACCCGTCGGCGACGCAGAGGCTCTTCAGGTTGCGGACGATCTTGCCGCCCGCGAACGCCGGGTGCGTCGGGTCCACGCCCGAGTCGATCACCGCGACCGAGACGCCCGCGCCGGTCAGCCCGGACTGCTGGGCTTCCCGGCTGCGCGTGGCAGCGGTGCCGGAGGAGCCCAGGAACTTGGCCGGTTTGGCCACCTCGACGTGCGTGACGCCCGGCTTGGCGCGGGCGGACGAGATCTGCGTCGAGGTGCCGCGGGCGGCAACCACGCCGATCTTGCGGAAGCTCGTGAGCTTCTGCAGACCGGCGGCCTCCACCGCGTGCTCGGCGGAGGTGAGATCAGAGCCGTGGACGTAGACCGTCGAGGACGTCTGGGCGGCCCCGACAGGGGTAGAGGCGGCCACTAGCACTACGGCGAGCAGGGCGGCGCGTTTGAACATGGACCCTCCGTGAACATAGGCAGGCAATCCACCTAACGAGTGATCCACTTATCGGTGACGGGTGTCACGCAACGTCTCGACTGGCTGCGTTTGGTCAGCCCCGGACCGCTACCGTGTCCCCCCGTGCGGAAAGGTGTGGACTCGTGCGGTTGATCCGTCTGGGCGCTGAGCCATCGGCCGTTGGGGCGGACGTTCGCGCCGCCCTGACGGCGTGCGGCGCCGGTACCGAGGTCCTCGGTGGCGTCGCGCTCGTCGGCGTGCAACCACCCGACTGCCCGGTGCCGCTGGACGCGATCGTCGTGCTGCCCAAGGGCGTGCTGGTGATCGTCGGCGTCGACCTGCCGGACCCGGCGGTGAAGCTCGAGGCACCGCTCGGCGGTCAGTGGAAGATCGACGGGTGGCCGCTGGTCAGCGAGGACGGGGCGGCGAACCCGGCGACCGAGGCGGTGGCGGCGGCGACCGCGGTGGCGCAACGGATCCAGGCGATGCGCGCGGAGCCGTTGCCGGTCAGCACGGTCGTGGCGGTCGGCCCGTTCGTGAGCCAGGTCGTGCAGCCCACCTCCGACCTCAACCGCGGCGTGCGCGTGCTGCACCCCAAACCGTCCACTTTGCTCTCCGCGGCCCGTGAGCTCGCGACGTCGTCGGTGCTCTGCACGGCCGACCACGCGGCGAAGCTGCTCGCGATCCTGCAGACCACGGGCACCCCGCCGACGCCGGCGACACTGCTCGCCGAGGGGTTCAGCGACGCCGTCTCGCCCGACCTCGCGGCCGCCAGCACGATGCTGATCCCGAAGGTGCACGCGGGACCGCTCGCCTCGCGCAAACGCTTGCCGATCAAGTTGCCGTACCTCGCGATCGGCGCGCTCGTCGCGTTGCTGCTCGTCGTGTGGCTGGTGGTGGCGTTGCCGGGCGACGAAAAGCCCGCCGATGCGACGCCCACACCGTCGGCGACGGGGCCGACCACGGTGGTCGTGGACGGCACGACGTTCGTGCCGAAGGACGTGAAGGCGGACAAGGAGTGCCAGACGCAGGCGTTCGGTGACGTCAAGGCGTGGCTGGTCGCGAACGAATGCAGCGGACTGCTGCGCGCCACCTACGAGACGACCGTGCAGGACAAGCCCGCCACGGTGCTGGTGGCCGACCTCGACCTGCTCGACGCACCGAGCGCGGCCGCGTTCCACAAGATCGTCACCGCGCCGGGGTCGGGTGGCGTCAACGGGCTGGACGGCACCCCGCCGCAGAACGCGGCGTTCGCGAGCGGGGTGAAGGGCACCCACGTGCAGCTGGCGTTCGTCGTGTGGTCCGGTGGCGCGGGCGACCAGGTGCTCGACCCGATCGCCAAGCAAGCGTTGCGGCTGCCCGCCACCCGGTAGAGGGTGGGGGCATGGTCGGACAACTTCGCTCTGTGGTGCTGGACTGTCCTGATCCCTCCGAACTGGCGTCGTTCTACGAGAAACTCCTCGGCGCCGAACGCCTGGCGGGCGGTGACGACACCTGGGTGGTGATCGTCGCCGGCGGCACGCGTCTCGCGTTCCAGCGTTCGGACGACTACCAGCCGCCCACGTTCCCCGATCCGCACGGCTCGCAGCAGTTCCACCTCGACGTGCTGGTCGAGGACATCGAGGAAGCCGAGCCCAAGGCGTTGGCGCTCGGCGCACGGTTGGTGCAGAAGGACAACGACGACACGTTCCGGGTGTACGCGGACCCTGTGGGGCACCCGTTCTGCCTCGTGTGGCTCACATAGTTCAGGCAGGCCCTGCGCCGAGGGTCTCGTTCGATGAAAGCCGCGGCTGAGGTGGTTCCTGGCGGTGCGGGCGGCCGACCCGCATACCGGTGTTGTATTCGGGTCGGCCGCCCGTGCCCCCAGGGGCCGCCTCAGCCCCGGCTTTCGCGGACAGGACCCTCGGCGCAGGGCCTACTGTGGGCCGCATGGACTTCGACGTCATCGTCATCGGTGGTGGCCCTGTTGGGGAGAACGTGGCGTGGCGGACGGCCGCGGGAGGCCTGTCCACCGCCATGATCGAGAAGGAGCTGGTCGGCGGCGAGTGTTCGTACTGGGCGTGCATGCCGTCGAAGGCGTTGCTGCGGCCCGGTCACGCGCTCGCGGCCGCCCGGCGCGTGCAGGGTGTGAACGCCGGATCGCTGGACCCGGAACAGGTGCTGGCGCGGCGCACCGGCTTCACCTCCAACTGGGACGACTCCGGCCAGGTCAAGTGGGCCGAGTCGGAGAACATCACGGTCATCCGCGGCGACGGTGAGGTCACCGGCGAGCGCGAGGTCACCGTCGGCGGCGACGTCCACCGGGCACGTCAGGCCGTGGTGGTGTGCACGGGCAGCGTGCCGAAGATGCCGCCGCTGGACGGGATCGCCGACACTCCTGTGTGGACGTCGCGCGATGCCACGTCAGCGCGTTCGGTGCCCGACTCGTTGGTGGTGCTGGGCGGCGGCGTGGTCGGCGTCGAGATGGCGCAGGCCTGGGCGCGGCTCGGGTCGAAGGTGACGCTGGTGGTGTCCGGCGACCGGCCGTTGCCGCGCATGGAGGAGTTCGTCGGGCCGCTGGTCGTCGAAGGTTTGCAGGAAGACGGCGTCGAGGTGCTGCTCAACGCCCGTGCGTCGGCGATCGCACCGGGTGCGCTGACGTTGCAGGACGGCCGGGTCGTCAAGGGCTCGGAGATCCTCGTCGCGACCGGACGCGTGCCGGCGACGAAGGACGGCAAGCCGCTGACCATTGACGACTCCGGTCTGGTGTCCGGTGTGGACGGACGATGGCTGTACGCGGCGGGTGACGTCACCGGGCGCGCGCTGCTGACGCACCAGGGCAAGTACCAGGGCCGTGCGGTCGGCACGGCGATCCTGGAGCGGTCGCGCGGGTTCGAGCCGAAGCAGTGGTCGGCCGGGCAGGCCTGGGCGGACCACGTGGCGGTGCCGCAGGTCGTGTTCACCGACCCCGAGGTGGCGTTCGTCGGGCACACGGCCGCCGAGGCGCGTGCTCAGGGCCGTGAGGTCAAGGTGGTCGACCTCGACATCGCGGTCGCCGGCTCGTCGCTGCACGCGGACGGGTACCGCGGCAAGACGCGGATGGTCGTGGACGAGCGCACGCGGACGCTGGTCGGCGTCACGTTCGTCGGGCAGGACGTGTCCGAGCTGCTGCACTCGGCCACCGTCGCGATCGTCGGGGAAGTCACCGTGGACCGGCTGTGGCACGCGGTGCCCTCGTACCCGACGATCAGCGAGGTCTGGCTACGGCTGCTCGAGGCTTACGGCCTCTGAGGGCGCTTCCAGGACGGACCCGAGCATGCTGGCGAGCAGCTCGTTCGCCGTGCCGACCACGTACGCGCGGTCGTCGGAGTCGACGCGTTCGGCGAGCTTGAACAACGCGTCCGCGGTCTGCACGGCGATCCGGAAGGTGAGCATCACCGGGGCTTCGCCGTGCGCACCGAACCGGTTGACGAACATCTCCGCCAGCCGTTCGGCCATCAGCTCGTACTGGTCGACGCTGGCGTCGAGCCGGTGGCTGTCCAGCATGTCGCTGAACCGCACCCGGCCGAAGCCGGGCACCTCCGTCAGCATCCGCATGTAGACGCTGACGATCTGCGTCATGGCCTCGCGCCACGTGTCCGCGATCAGGTCCGCGGCGAACAGCTCCTCGACCTCGCGGAGATAGGTCTCCATCCCGCGCAGTGCCAGCGCGTGGACAACAGATCGTTTGTCCGGAAAGTACTGATAGAAGGAACCAATGGGCACTCCGGCCACATCGACGATGCGCGCCGTGGTGATGTCGTCGTAGTCGTATTCGTTCAGCAGGCTCGCACAAGCGTCCAGGATCGCGGAGACAGTAGCCGCGCCACGCTGTTGCACCGGCTGTCGACGCATCACCCTGGCTAACCTGCCTTTGGCCGGGTCTTCATGCACGCGAACATCTTTATCCATACGACCCGCTAAGCCCAAGCACAGGTTCCCGACAGGTTTCAGCCGGGATCTCCACGCCGTTTGCGATGAACTACCCAACCGAAGTCCACAACGCAGACAACGGCGAGTAGTAAAAGCACGACTCCGAGCCAAACGAGGTCAGCTCTGAACGCCAGCCACCCGGCCACCGAGTTGAAGACCAGGCCAAACCCGGCGAGCCACAACCGCAGCGTCAGAGCACTGCGCGGAGGCGCCGGGGGCGGCAGGTAGTCGCTCACCTCACCCGGTTTCCCGCAGCAGGGGCGTGTCAACCCGCCGCAGCGGCCTCGGCGGTTTCGTCACATAGGGCCTAACGAGACGCGTCAGGGCCAGACCAGGGGCGATGAGCGGCACCACGGCGGTCAGCACGGCGGCTGTGATGCCGGCTCGCATCACGTCCTTGGGCATGACGGCGACGCGGTCGACGACGAACGCGCGCCGCCCGGCGAGCGACACCACCGCAAGGATGATCAAGAACACGACCATGCTGAGCATCGCCCGCTGGACCGCGTGCTCGTATCCGGCTGCTTCTCCCGCGACCAGCACCGCGAACCAGCCGGCGAGCGCGGGCAGCTGACCCTGCTCGGTGGTGGCGGCCCAGCTCAGCCCGCCGAGGGTCGCGAGCCAAACGAGAACGCTCTCTCGTTCCTGCACCCAGACGGATGCCGCGTCGAGGGGAATGCCGGTCCAGGCGAGTAGGCCGAGCGGGGTGAGGGGTGTGTCGGCGAGTTGGCCGAGCACCCAGGCGAGCGTCCACGCGGAGAGCAGGACCGCGAGGACGAGCTGCCACCGCGGCCTGCGCACCACGCAGCGGGCGAGCCGGGCGATCTCCGCACGCGTCATACCCCCACCTTGCCGTTTCCAGGTGGTTTGCGGAGAAACGTCACCCCAACGCTCACCCTACTGGCCCTCGTCCGAGCCGGTTGATCACGCAGCGCAATCCACGATCGGGGGACAGATCTTTCCTATGCTGAGTACATGAGCATTGATCAGCTTCTGCGTTTGCCCAGCTACCTGATGCTCGGGCTGGTCAGGGAAGCCCGGCGGCTGGCGCGCAGCGAGCTGGCCAGGGATCTACCTGTGCCGCAGGTGACGGTCCTGGCCTTCCTGGCCGAGCAGGAGGCGGTCGCGCAGAAGCGGATCAGCGACGGCGTGCGGATGGACCCCAGCGACCTGGTGTCGGTGCTCGACGATCTCGAGCGGCGGGGGTTCGCCCAGCGCAGACGGGATGAGCGGGATCGACGGCGGTTCACCGTGTCGATCACGGACCCAGGCCGACTGGCGTTGCACGAGCGACTGGAGACGGCACGTGCACACGAAGAGGAGCTGCTGGCGCCGTTGACGTCGCAAGAGCGCGTTGAACTCACCACACTGCTGCGGAAGGCGTACCTGCATCACGCTGATTTGCGTGTAGATTAGACAGTCTGCGCTCACACGAACGGGGTGCGGGCAGGGAGATCCGACTCGGGATAAAACCCGATGTCGGATTGTATCGAGAAATGAGGCAAGTTGTCAAGCCCCTCCGATGACCTCCGGCTCGCCGAAATGGAGCCGGAGCAGGAATACGTGGCCATGTTGTACGGCCGGCTCGACGACCTCCGTGAACAGACGTCGAAACGACTTGCACAATCGTTGCGACAAACTGGTGGCACCCACCAGATGCGGTCCGAGCGCGACACGTCCGTCGCGATGTACACAGATCAATTGGCTCAGTACAGCGCGGTCGAGAACGGACTCGCGTTCGGCCGGCTCGATTTCCACAACGGCGACCGCTTCTACATCGGACGAATCGGTCTCTTCGACGAGGACAAGGAATACGAGCCGCTGCTGATGGACTGGCGGGCGCCCGCCGCCAGGCCGTTCTACCTCGCGACCGCCGCCTCACCGGACGGCGTGCGCCGGCGCCGGCACCTGCGCACCCGCTCGCGCAAGGTCATCGGCCTCGACGACGAGGTGCTCGACATCAACTCGGTCGAGCCGTCCCGCAACGAGGGCCTGACCGGCGAGGCGACGCTGCTGGCGGCGTTGAACGAGTCGCGCACCGGCCAGATGAGCGACATCGTCGCGACGATCCAGGCCGAGCAGGACATCATCATCCGGTCCGAGCTGAACGGCGTCGTCGTCGTGCAGGGCGGTCCCGGCACCGGCAAGACGGCGGTGGCCCTGCACCGCGCTGCGTACCTGTTGTATACACACCGTCGACAGCTGGCAAAACGCGGTGTTCTCGTGGTCGGCCCGAACACCACGTTCCTGCGATATATCAGTCAGGTGCTGCCGTCTCTGGGTGAGACCGGCGTCCTGCTGTCCACAGTCGGCGAGCTGTATCCCGGCCTGACCGCGACCGGCCGTGAGTCGGCTGAAGCGGCGGCCGTGAAGGGCCGCATCCAGATGGCCGACGTGATCGCCGCGGCCGTGCGCGACCGCCAGGAGGCGCCGGCGTTCGTCGACGTCCGCTTCGACAACGACGTGCTGCGCCTCGACCGCCGCGCGATCTCCGACGCGCGGGGCAGGGCGCGCCGGACCCGCCGCCCGCACAACGAGGCCCGCCGCACGTTCGCCCGCGAGATCATCTCGACGCTGGCGGGCATGGTGGCCGGCCGGCTCGGCGGTCACCTGCTCGACAAGGCGGACATGGACGACATCCGCCGCGAGCTCCGCGAGTCCGACGAGGTCCAGGCCGCCATCTCGTCGCTGTGGCCGGTGCTGACCCCGTTCACGCTGCTGTCCGAGCTGTACGCGAACCCGAAGCGCCGCAACCGCGCGATGTCGAAGTTCACGCGCGAGGAACGCGACCTGTTGCAGCGCACGTCGGACGACTGGACTCCGGCCGACGTCCCGCTGCTGGACGAGGCGGCGGAACTGCTCGGCGAGGACGACACGGAGGCCAAGGCACGCGCCGAACGCCAGCGCCGCCAGGCCATCGAGTACGCCCAGGGCGTGCTCGACATCCTCGACCTGGAGGACGACGCCGACCCCGAGATCCTGATGGCCACGGACCTGATGGACGCCTACCGCCTGGCCGAGCGCCACGGCGTGGACCGCTACGAGACCGCGGCGGAACGCGCTGCCGCCGACCGCACCTGGACGTTCGGCCACATCATCGTGGACGAGGCCCAGGAGCTGTCCGCGATGGCGTGGCGCACGCTGATGCGCCGTTGCCCCAGCAAGTCCATGACGGTCGTCGGCGACATCGCCCAGACCGGCGACATCGGCGGCGCCACCTCGTGGGACACCGTGCTGTCGCCGTACGTGCAGAACCGGTGGAGGCTGACGGAGCTGACCGTCAACTACCGCACCCCGGCCGAGATCATGGAGGTGGCCGCGGACGTCCTCGGGTCGATGGACTCCGCTTTGGTGCCGCCGACGTCCGTGCGCGAAACCGGTGTGCCGCCTTGGGTTTCCCGCGTGCCGTCGTTCTCCTCCGGGCTTGCTGACCTGATCGCCGGCGAGGTCACCGCCGTGGGTGACGGCAAGATCGCCGTGATCGTGCCGGGTGCGCTGCTGCAGTCAGTGGGTTCGTCGATCGTCGCCGCGGTGCCCGGCTCGTCGATGGGCAACGACCTGGAGGAGGCGCAGGTCGTGGTGCTCGGCGTGACCGACGCGAAGGGCCTGGAGTTCGACTCGGTCGTCGTGGTCGACCCGGTGGGAATCCTGGAGGAGTCGCCACGCGGCGCGTCTGATCTCTACGTCGCGCTGACCCGTGCCACGCAACGACTCGGCGTCGTGCACACCGGAACGCTGCCCGATGTGCTATCCCGGCTGAAGGACGTTTCGTAAACGATCGGAGGCTCTGGGTGGCGAGCGTGGACGCGGCGGTCGGCCGAATCGTCGTGTCCGTCAGCAACCAGCTCGCCCCCAGGCTCTCCCAGCTGGTCCCTCCCCCACCACCGGACGTCGACCCGGTGCTGCTCGCCTACCTGGAGTCCCCTGACTTCGCCGAGGTGGCCCGCCAGGTCGTGCTGTGGCGCGCGATGCGGGGTTCGCTGGACGCCGGTCTCTCCGCCGACCTGCGCGAACAGATCGTCCAGGGCCTGCGCCTGTCCGGTGCCGCCGCCGACCCTCGCACGGTTCTTTCGGCTCTGACGTCGGCGGAACCGTTGCGGTCAGGCGACCTCGACACCCCGACCGCGGTCGGGGTCGCGCACCTGGCTAGTGCCGTCAAGAACAACACCCTCGTGCTGCGGCGCGCGCCGTCGTTGGCGGACTTCCACGCCTACGCCTCCCAGTTGCGCATGCGGATCGCCGCGATGCACGGCGAGATGCGATTACCCCACATCGGGGTCAGCCGCTCCGTGCCGTACGACGAGCTGTACGTGCGGCCGACCCTGTCGCCCTCTTTGGCCATCTCCTCCCTCACCTCCCCCGGCCGCCGCACCGTGCTGCTCGGCGATCCGGGCGCCGGAAAGTCCACGCTGGCGGGAAAACTCACGTGGGACATCGCTTCGGACACGTCGGACCGAGTCCCGTTCCTGTTGGTGCTGCGCGACTTCACCGCCTCCTTCCGGTCCGGTGGCCGCGAGCTGCTTCGGTATTTCGAGGACATCTGCAGCGACCCGTACAACCTCACTCCCCCGCGCGACGCCGTGGAATACCTGCTGCGCAACGGCCGCGCCGTCGTGGTTCTGGACGGCCTGGACGAGCTGGTGCAACCCGAACTGCGTCGCCGGGTCGTGCGGCTCGTCGAAGGCTTCGCGCACCAGTACCCGCTGACCCCGATCGTGGTGACGGCTCGCAAAGTCGGTTACGGCGAAGCGCCCCTCAGCTCGTCACTCTTCGCTTCGGGCACCGTCGACGACTTCGACTCGGGCCAGGTCGCCGACTACGCCACCCGCTGGTTCGCCCTGGACGCCGCGACTCCTGTGCATCAGCGTTCCCAGCTCGCCCTGGCGTTCCTGAACGAGAGCTCCGAGATCGAGGAGCTCCGCCGCAACCCGTTGCTGCTCGCCTTGTTGTGCGCCATGTACTCCAGCGAGCACTACCTCCCGCGCAACCTCGCCCAGGTCTACGAACGTTGCGCCGTGATGCTCTTCGACCGCTGGGACTCGATGCGCGGCATAGCCCTCCCCGTGCAGTTCCAAGGCCGTCTGCGCGCCGCCGTCCAACACCTGGCGTGGTACCTCTTCGACGGCCCCGAACCCGGCAGTGCCTTACCGCGCAGTCGAATCGTGCGGCTGCTGGCCAACTATCTGGTGACCAAGTCCTTCGACCCCGACGAGGCCGAGGGCGCCGCCGAACGCTTCACCGAGTTCTGCACCGGCCGCGCGTGGATCCTCACCGACGTGGGCGCGTCCGCCAGCGAGCCGATGTTCGGCTTCACGCACCGCACCTTCATGGAGTACTTCGCCGCCGAACACCTGGTGCGCAAGCACACCACCTCTTCTGCGTTGTGGACTGTCCTGCGCCCACACGTGAACGAGGGCGCCTGGGATGTCGTCGCACGGGTTGCTTTGCAGCTGCACGACCGGAACGTGGACGACGGGGTAGACGAGGTGCTTTCGCTGGCCATTCGCGACGGCGAACTCCTCTTCGCGGCCCAGGCGCTCCACTACGTGGTGCCCCGGCCGGACATCGTCCGCGGAATCGCCATCGCTTCGCTTCGACGGGCGGCGGACGTCCCACTGCAGGTGCGGATTTCCTACTTCCAGGACGTTGCGAGGGTCGAGCAGGACCATCCCCTGTGGTGTTGCCTGGTGGGGAGCCTTCCGGCGAACGCCGCTGTCGTCGAACGGGTGCTGATCGAGGATGTCAGTCGGCTCTACGAAGAGCAGAACGCGGGCATCGGCGGCCTCGTACGCGGGATGCTGGCCAACGCGTTGCCACCCGGCACAGCACTGTCGTCGTCAATGCACGACCTCTACTGGCGACAGAACGGCAACTCATCCGGACGGCCGTGGCTCAGCCACCTGGACGACCTGGTCGACCTGTGCGCACTCGTGGCGAAGCTCGGCCCAACAGTGCTGTTCGAGTACCAGGTGTACTTCGGTCTGGCGATCCTTTCGCCGGCTTCGACACTGCTGCGCATGGACAGGGACACGCCCGTCGACCGCGCTGTGGCGCATCGGCTGGCCACCCAGATCGCACACTCAAGACGACCGTGGATTCGCTACGAGTCGTGGGCAGCCGACGTCGAGATGGGCGTCGACACGCCGCTGTACCCGTGCGGTCAGCTCGGTTCCGAGCTCGAGTTCCTGTTGTGCCTGCCGCACCTCGAAGCGCACGTGGACTTCGGCTTCACCACACCGTTCGACCTGGAGCCGCACCTCGACGAGCTGGCCGAGAGCCGTGCGCTGGGACCCGATGAGGGCGGCTTCCTCTGGACCCCGCCCGACGACATGTCCGAAGCTGTGGCCGACCTGCTGCACGCCTGGACCACCAGGGACTTCAACGTCTTCGAATAGGAGATCTCGTTGCCCAGCATCGAGTCGGCGGTCATCCGGGTCGTCGCCGAGGTGAGCGGCCGGCTCGCGCCCCAGCTGACCGACGAGGTGGAGATCCGACGGGCCTCGGCCTCGACTGCGGCCACCGAAGCGCTCCTGCGAGACTTCCGCCGTGCCGACACGGAGGCGCTGGAGGCGTATCTGGACTCGCCGGACTTCGCCACCGTCGTCGCCCAGCACCGCGTCGGCAGCGTCGGGGGCAAGGTGGTGAAGGACCAGCTCTACCAAGGACTTCGCCTGGCCGGGCTGTCGGACGACCTGCTGACGCGCACAGCCGAGGTGGTGCACGACGTCATGGTCGCCGCCGGACAGGAGGCGGCGCCGCAGTTCGGCGGGGCCAGTGCCAAGATCGACCGCAGCGACCTCTACACCGCGGCCGCGAGCAACAGCGCGATGCTCAAGCGGCTCAAGTCCGCCACTCGCATCCACGCCTTCGCCGCCCGCATGCGCGACCAGGTCGTGGCGCTGCACAACAGGATCCGGCTGCCGCACGTCGGGGTCAGCCGGTCGGTCCGGTACGACCAGCTCTACGTGGAGCCCACGCTGGCCTCGCCCTTCGTCATCAAGCTCGGCGCTCCTGGCGAACGCGTTCTGGTGCAGGGCGATCCCGGTGCCGGCAAGTCCACGCTGGCCGCGAAGTTCGCCCACGACATCGCGACCGAGGACTCGGGCCGAGTGCCGTTCCTGTTGGTGCTGCGGGAGTTCACCACGTCGTTCGACGAGGGTGGTCGCGATCTCCTGCACTATCTGGAAAAGCTGTGCCAGGCGCCGTACAACGTGAAGCCGCCGCGCGACGGCGTCGAGTACCTGCTGCGCACCGGACGGGCCGTCGTCATCCTCGACGGGCTGGACGAGTTGGTGCAGACGGAGTTGCGGCGCCGGGTCGTGGCGTTGGTGGAGGGATTCGCGCACCTGTACCCGCTGGTGCCGATCCTGGTCACGGCGCGGAAGATCGGCTACGAGGACGCGCCGCTGAGCACCGACCTGTTCATCCCGAGCCACATCGCGGAGTTCAGCAACAACCAGGTCACCAAGTACGTGACCCGGTGGTTCGAACTGGACGAGGCGACTTCTCCGGCGGAGTCCGCTCACCTCACCCGCTCCTTCTTGTGGGACAGCGTGCAGATCCCGGAACTGCGCAGCAACCCGTTGCTGCTGACGTTGTTGTGCGCCATGTACTCCAGCGATCGTTACTTGCCGCAGAACCTCGCTCAGGTGTACGAGCGGTGTGCGCTGATGCTGTTCGAGCAGTGGGACTCCAAGCGTGGCATCGCGTTGTCCCTCAGGTTTCACGGCCGGCTGCGGGGTGCGGTGCAACGCCTCGCCTGGCAGATGTTCAACGCCGCCAAGTCCGGGAATCCCCTACCGCGCACCAGGATCGTCAACATCCTCGCCCGCTACTTGGACACCAAGCTCGACGACCACGACGAGTCCGTGGCGATGGCCGAGGAGTTCCTGGCGTTCTGCACCGGACGGGCGTGGATCCTCACCGACGTGGGCGCGACTGAGTCCGAGCCGCAGTTCGGGTTCACACACCGCACGTTCCTCGAGTATTTCGCGGCCGAGTACCTGGTCCGCACCCACCGCACGGCCGCAGAGTTGTGGTCGGCGTTGCGGCCGAACATCGACCAGTGGGACGTCGTCGCACAGATCGTGCTCCAGCTCTACGACCGCAACGTCGAGGGTGGCGTCGACGAACTGCTGAACGAAGCCCTCGCGCAGGGAGGCCTGGGTTTCGCCGCACGGTCCCTCCACCACGTGCACCCCAGCCATCGCACGGTCCGGGCGATCGCCACCGCGGCCGTGGACGAGTCCGTGTTGGTACCGCTGGACCTCCGCCTCGAGAACCAGGGCGACTCCATTGATGCCGACGTGTCCCTGGTTGCCTGCATGCACGGGGCTTCCGCGGCGAACCTGTCGATCATCGAACAGACCGTGCCCAGCCGCCTCAGCGAGCTGATCGAGCGCGGTGAGCCCGGCGCCGCGCTGGTACTCGAGTGCATGGTGGACCCCGAGGTCTTCTATGACGACCGGTGGCCGGAAATCCAGCGGGACCTGTGCTTCCGGTACCGCACGCGTCTGATCGAACTGCAGACCACGGTCTCCTGGGCGGGCCGGCTCTCACTTGCCGAACCGAAGATCCTCCACGACCTCATCCGGCGCTTCGGGGCGCACGTCCTCTACACGAGATGCTGGTTCCACGACAGAAGCAGGAACAGCATCGCGGACGTGCTGCTGGAGTCGCACGAGCAGTTGCCCCCGTCGGCCGCGACCGATGCCATCGCAATCACGATGACCTCGCTACCGACACCTTGGATCGATGACTACCTCCAAGTCAGGCACATCTCCATCTACGCGCGCAGCACTCCGGGCAACGACAGTCTGCGGATGTTGCTGGCCCTGCCCCTGCTGGAGTACGACGATCACGACCGGGCTGTGTTCGAGCCCTGGCCGGACCACGACTCCGTTCCGGCACCGGTTGGTGAGTTCCTGGAACGCTGGAAGCGCGGCGAGGTCAGCGTGACACTGTCAGGCCAATAGCGGCCGCACCTACCCCGAGCACAACACTGACCACGACGTTGAGCAGTGCCGGGCGGTACTTCTCCGCCTCCAGCAGCTTCACCGTCTCGTAGCTGAAGGTCGAGTACGTCGTGAGCCCACCGCAAAACCCGACGCCAAGCAGCGGCATCCAAGACGTGCCAACGACAAACCCGATGAGGAAGCACCCGACGAGGTTGACCGTCAAAGTCCCCCAGGGGAAGTCCGACGAGTGCCGCGACTGCACGAACCGGTCGAGCAGGTACCGACACGGGGCCCCAAGCGCAGCGCCGAGGAACACCAACAACACGGTCATCGCGTCACCCGCAACCCGAGAAACGCCGCCAGCACAGCAAAAATGGGCGTCAGCAACAGGAACACCGACCCACCGGCGGCGTACGACGAGAAGGTCGTGAACCCGCCCAACAGTCCAACTCCGAAGAACGCGCGCACCAACGGCCGAGGCACCAGCCCCATCAGCACGCCGATCAGGAACGACCCGAGCACGTTGATGACGAACAAACCCAACGGCCCAGGCACCAGCAACGACAGCCCGTAGCGCGCCACGCCGCCGAGCCCGCCGCCCAACGACACCAACGCCACGAACGGCAGGTGCAGCTCGGTGCGCTGGGCCGGGACGTGGAGGTCGACGTCCGGGTCGACCGGGTCAGGCAGTGGGTTCGGCAAGGTGCTCAACCAGGTGGTCGAGAGCCTTCAACGCGCGCACGACGTCCTCGCGCTCGGAGGGCTCCAGCTTCGACAGGGCGGACCCGATTCTCTTCTCGTGTTCGCGCTGCCACACGAGCAGCTGTTCGTGTCCACGTGGTGAGACGGATAGCCGCGCTACCCGCCTGTCCTTGGGGTCTGCGCCGCGTACGACGAGGCCTGAGTCGATCAGCTGGGACACCAGGCCGGAGACGGTGTTGGGGGCCAGGCGGAGAGCGGCGGCGAGATCGCCGACCTTCATCGGCGGGCGCTCCGCGAGGGTTTGCAGCAGTTCTACCTGCGCCATCGGCAGGGATTCCCAGGGCCAGTCCGCCCGGATGCTCGTCCGCAGCGCCCGGCGCAGGCGAGTGACGACGTCGGTGAGCGTGCGGGCTTCGTCTGACATGCAGAAATACTACTGAACGCAAAGCAATAGCTCTGTGTCAGATATAATCTGGGTACGATGAACTGGTTCGTCACGGAGTCACCCAGGCCGGCGTGGATCGCGCGCCGGTCGTATGCGCCGTGGTTGGTCATCGCGACGGTGTGCTTCGGGGCGTTCATGGGGCAGTTGGACGCCTCGATCGTCACGCTGGCGTTCCCCGCTATGAGTCAGCATTTCCAGAGCGATCCTGAGTGGATCTCGCTCAGTTACCTGATCACGCTCGTGGCGCTGCTCGTCCCAATGGGCAGGATCGCGGACCGGCTGGGTCGCAAGATCGTCTATATCTACGGCTTCGCGGTCTTCACCGGGGCGTCCATCGCGTGCGTGTACGCGCCGAGCTTCGACGCGCTCATCGCGGCTCGCGTGGCGCAGGCGACCGGCGCGGCGATGTTGCAGGCCAACAGCGTCGCGCTGGTGATCACCGCGGTGGCGCCCGAAAGCAGGAGGAAGGCGCTCGGGATCCAGGCCGCCGCGCAGGCGACCGGACTGGCGGCGGGGCCGCTCCTCGGCGGGTACCTGACCGAGCACCACGGCTGGCAGGCGGTGTTCGCGATCAACGTGCCCATCGGCGTGGTCGCCATGATCGCGGGTCACTACCTGCTCCCCCGCACGAAGACCAAGCCGGAGAAGGCAAAGCCGACCTGGCGGGTCCTGCCAGGGCTTGCCGGGGTGCTGCTGACCTACGCCGCGTTGTTCGCGCCGATGACGTTGCTTCCGTTCACCATGAAGCAACCGTTGGCGCACATAGGACTCACGACGGCCGCACTGCCGCTCGGATTCGCCGTTGCGGCGACGATGCTGCACAAACCGGGCATCAAGATCGGAGCACTGATCACGGCCACCGCGCTGATCATGCCTGTGCCACAAGTGCTTCAGCTCGTGCTGGCGGGCGTCGGGCTCGGCATCATCGCACCGGCCTGCACGAAACGCGTGATGAGTGCGTTGCCGGAGGCGTCGGCGGGAGTCGGCAGCGGACTGGTCAACGTCGCACGAGGACTCGGGACGGCGCTGGGCGTCGCGGTCGCCACCGCGTTGATTCACACCCTTCCGTGACAGCAGTAGCCTGGTGTCATGTCTGAACAGGTGAGCTGGGTTCCGGAAGGCGTCGACACGGGAAAGCCGAGCGCTGCTCGCCTCTACGACTACCTGCTCGGGGGCGGGCACAACTTCGCGGCCGACCGGACGCTCGCGGAGAAGTTCCTGCAGGCCCAGCCGAACGCGCGCACGATCGCACGGCTGAACAGGGCGTTTCTGCGCAGGGCCGTGCTGTTCATGATGGACAACGGCATCCGCCAGTTCCTCGACCTCGGTTCAGGCATCCCGACGGTCGGCAACGTGCACGAGATCGCGCAGAAGGCCGACCCGGAGGCCCACGTCGTGTACGTGGACTTCGAGGAGGTCGCGGTCGCGCACAGCCAGCTCATCCTGGAGAACGACCCGCGGGCGGAGATCATCCAGGAGGACATGACCAAGCCCAGGGACGTCCTGAAGGCCGCCGATGAAAGCGGTCTCCTCGACTTCGCGCAGCCCGTCGGCGTGCTGACCGTCGGCGTCTTCCACTTCGTGCCGCCGGAGGCCGACCCGAAGGCGATCGTCGCGGCCTACCGCGACGCCGTGCCCGCCGGCAGCTACCTGGCCTTCTCGCAGTTCACCCAGGACCTGCAGCCGAAGGAGATGGCCGGGGTCGTCGAGGTCATGAAGAAGAGCCAGAACCCGATGTTCCCGCGCACGAAGTCCGAGATCGAGGGGCTCTTCGACGGGTTCGACGTGCTCGAGCCCGGCATCGTGCCGCTGCCCCTGTGGCGGCCGGAGGGCACGAACACGGACGATCCCGACAAGGCGGGCATCTACGCGGCGGTGGGCCGGAAGGTCTAGCGCCCTCGCTCTTGTTGGCCAGGGGGCGGTGATTCCGTACGCTCTGCACACAGAATGAACCTTCCGGAGCTCGCCGCCCGCTGGATGCACGCGCTGACGTCGACCGCGTACATCCCGCTGTCCCACGCCGAAATCGAGCAAGCTCTGCTCGACTCGCTGGTGGAGCTCCCGGAGTCACCTGAATCGGTAGCCAATCGATTGGTGTCACTGCACGCAACCGGTCCTGACTCGCTTCGTGCCACGATCGAAGTTCTTTCGCCCACTTTCGAACTGCCTCTGCTCGCGAGGTTGAGCTCTGCCTACGCGCAGTCCATGCGGATGGACGCGTTCGACCAGCAGGAGCAGATCAAGGTCGCGATCGTGCGGGCCAAGCAACGGGTCGAACGCACGTTGAAGGTCAGCCAGGCGCGGTTCCAGGAGGTGTTCGCCTCCTCCGCGCTGGGCATCGCGATCACCGACTTCGACGGCAGGTGCGTCGAGGCCAACGACACGCTCGCCGAGATCGTCGGACTGGAGTCGGGTGCGGACTTCACCGAACGCGAGCTGATCGACTTCTTCCACCCGGAGGACGCAGCCGCGCTCGGCGCCAAGTACCGGCAGGTGCGCGACGGGCACGTCGACCGGTTCCGCGACCAGCGCAAGCTGATCCGCGAGGACGGCGAGCCGGTGTGGGTCTACCTCGCGGTGTCGTTGCTGCGCGACGCGGACGGTGAGCCGACGCACCACGTCACGATGGTCGAGGACATCAGCGAGCTGCACCTGCTGCAGCGCAGCCTCGACCACCAGCTGCTGCACGACTCGCTCACCGGCCTGTCGAACCGCCAGCACTTCGTCACGCAGGTCGAGCGACGGCACGCGAGCGACCAGATCACCTTGTACCACCTGGGTTTGGACGCTTTCTCGGTCGTCAACAACGGCCTGGGCCACGAGACCGGCGACAAGCTGCTCAAGATCGTCGGATCCCGGCTCGGCAAGCTCGCCGGTGAGAAGAAGGCCGCGCTGGCCCGCATCGGCGGCGACGAGTTCGCGATGATGACGATCTCCGACAACGTCACCACGACGATCGAGGAGATCCAGGACGCACTCGCCGAACCGACCTTTGTGGACGATCACGGCATCGCGCTGTCGGCCAGCATCGGTGTGGTGGACCGGCCTCCGGCGTTCGCCACCGCCAACGAGCTGATGCGGTGCGCCAATGCCGCGCTGCGCCAAGCGAAGGCGCGCGGCAAGCGGCAGTGGGCGCTGCACGACCCGCACGACGACGCCCGCCGCCGCGGCAAGTACGCGCTGGCCGCGTCGATGCCGGGTGCGTGGGAGCACGGCGAGCTGGAGATCGTCTACGCGCCGGTGCACGACCTCGAAACGCGCGAGGTGCTCGGCGCCGTCGCCCGGCTGCACTGGGACGACCTGAGCCACAACGACACGATGGCGCTGGCCGACTCGACGGGCCTGTCGCTGCCGATCGGGAGGTGGCTGCTGCGCGAGGCGTGCGCTCAAGCCGCGAGATGGGTGGAGGAGTTCGGCGACCGGGCGCCCACGCTGCACATCGCGTTGGGCGCCTTGCAGTCTCGCGACGAGGACCTGGTCGCCGACGTCAAGCGGGCGCTCGACGAGACGGGTCTGCCGCCGGAGCGGTTGCGGATCGCACTCGACATCGCGTCCGTGCTGGCCGGCGACGACAACGCCGTGGTGCTGCACGACAGCGGCATCGTGACGGCGCTGGACGGGTTCCACGGCGGCCACGACGAACTGGCCGTGCTGACCGAGGTGACGGTCCGCGCGGTGATCACCCGCGCCGTCGCGCCGACCCCGGACTCCCCTCTGCGCCAGGCGATGCGCGACCTCATCGCCACGGTGCACAGCTTCGGCGTGCGGTTCGGCGTCGACGAGGTGCACACCCTCGAAGAGGCCGAGCACTGGCGGTCCGTCGGCGCGGACGCCGTGATCGGGCTGCTGCCGGCCCTGTCCGCGGACGAGGTGACAGAGCTCCTGACTACAGCTGCTTCACCGCCGCCAGCAGTTTCGTGAGCGAGTCCTTGGCGTCACCGAACAACAACGTCGTCTTCGGGTTGTAGAGCAGCTCGTTGTCCACGCCCGCGAAGCCCGGCCGCATCGACCGCTTCATGAACACCACGGACTTCGCGCGGTCGACGTCGAAGATCGGCATGCCGTAGATCGGGCTGGACGGCTCGTCGCGCGCACCGGGGTTCACCACGTCGTTCGCCCCGACGACCACGGCGACGTCGACCGACGTGATGCCGGGGTTGACGTCGTCGAGCTCCTTGAGCTGCTCGTACGGCACGTCGGCCTCCGCCAGCAACACGTTCATGTGCCCCGGCATGCGACCGGCGACGGGGTGGATCCCGTACGCCACGGAAACACCGCGCTTCTCCAACTGCGTCACGAGCTCGCGCACCGCGTGCTGAGCCTGCGCGACCGCGAGTCCGTAGCCGGGCACCACGACCACGTTGTTGGCGTACCCCAACAGGATCGCGATGTCCTCGACCGTGCCCGACTTGACCGTCCGCTGCTCTTCCCCTTGCGCTGCAACAGTCGTGGCCCGGAAGGCGCCGAACAGGATGTTCGCGAGCGAGCGCCCCATCGCCTGCGCCATCAACCGGGTCAGGATGGTGCCGGACGCGCCGACGAGCGTGCCCGCGACGATCAGCAGCGTGTTCGCCAGCACGTACCCGGACGCGGCAACGGCGAGGCCGGTGAACGCGTTCAGCAACGAGATCGCGATCGGCACGTCCGCACCGCCGACCGGCAGCACGAACAGCACACCCAGAGCGAGCCCGACCACGGCCAGCAGCCACAGCAGGAAGCCGTTCGGCGTCGCGATCGTCAAGGCGCACAAGGCGACCGACGAGACACCGGCCGCGATCGCGAGCTGTTGCCCGGCCGGCAGCAGCACCGGCCGCGTGGTCATGAGCTCCTGCAGCTTCAGGAACGTGACCACCGAACCGGAGAAGCTGACCGAGCCGATCAGCACCGTCAGCACGGTCGCGAGCAGGAACAGGAAGCCTGGGTCGCGCACCGCGAAGAACTCGGCCAACGCCACCAGTGCCGCCGCGGCGCCACCGACACCGTTGAACAGCGCCACCATCTGCGGGATGGCGGTCATCTTCACCGACCGCGCGGCCGGAATGCCAACGATGATGCCGAGTGCAACGGCGACCAGGATCCACAGTCCGTTGTGGACGACGCCGTGCAGGTACGCGGTGACGACGGCGACCAGCATGCCGAACGCGCCGATGAAGTTGCCGTAGCGCGCGTATTTGGGCGAGCTCAAGCCTTTCAGCGCCAGGATGAAGCACAGCGCCGCGACGAGGTACATCAGCTGGACGATCATTTCTTGAACATCTCCAGCATCCGGTCGGTCACCACGAAGCCGCCCACGACGTTGACCGTGGCCAGGAAGACCGCGAGCAGCCCGAGCACGAGCTCCAGGGTGCTCTCGGCGGACCCGGTGATCAGGATCGCGCCGACGAGGATGACGCCGTGAATGGCGTTCGCACCGGACATCAGCGGCGTGTGCAAGATCGTGGACACCTTCGAGACCACCTCGAAGCCCACGAACACGGCCAGCACGAAGATCGTCAGCAGGTCGATCACGGCAACTCCTTGCGGATCTGACCGTCGTGGGTGAGGCAGCAGCCGTCGAGCACCTCGTCGTCGAGGTTCGGCTGGACGACCCCGTCCACGATCATCAGCTTGAGCAGGTTCAGCACGTTGCGCGAGTACAGCCGGCTCGCGTGCACGGGCATCGTCGACGGCAGGTTCTGCGCGCCGTAAACGAGCACTTCGCCGACCCAGGTTTCTTCGCCCGCAACGGATCCGGCGTAGTTGCCGCCGGACTCCGCGGCCAGGTCCACCAATACGCTGCCCGGCGCCATCGCCTTGAGCATGTCGGTCGTCACGAGCACGGGGGCCTTGCGGCCGGGGATCGCGGCCGTGGTGATCACGACGTCGGACGCCGCGACGTGCTCGCCGATGAGTTCTCGTTGGCGTTCCAGGAACTCCTCGGACTGCACGGACGCGTACACACCGGACTGCGTCTCCAGGTCCAGTTCGAGGAACTTCGCCCCGAGGCTGCGCACCTCCTCGCCCGCGGCCTTGCGCACGTCGTAGGCCTCGACGACCGCGCCCAGACGCCGCGCGGTCGCGATCGCCTGCAGGCCCGCGACGCCCGCGCCCAGCACCAGGACCTTGGCCGGCGGCACGGTGCCGGCGGCCGTGGTGAACATCGGCAGGAAGCGCGGCAGGCGTTCGGCGGCGACGAGGACGGCCCGGTAGCCCGCCACCAGCGCCTGCGAGGACAGGGCGTCCGCGCTCTGGGCACGCGTCACCCGTGGCAGCAGGTCGAAGCTGAACGACGTCACCCGGCGGTCGCGGTAGACCTCGAGCAACTCCCGCTCACTGCCCGGCTGCAGGAAGCTGATCGTGATCGCGCCGGGTTTGAGCAACCCGGCCTGTTCGATGGTCAGCGGCTGCACGGACACGACGACGTCGGACTCGGCCGTCGGGTCGTCGGGCGTCACGGTCGCCCCGGCCGCGCGGTAGGCGGCGTCGGGGGCGTGGGCGTGGCGGCCGGCGCCTTCCTGGACGTGCACGGTCAGTCCGGCGTCGACCAGCGACGACACCGTCTCGGGTACGCAGGCGACGCGGCGCTCGGCGGGCCGCGACTCTGCGGGTGTTCCCACTTTCACCGTACGCACGTTACGCGATCAAAGGTGACCTGGGCCACATCACAATTGCCACAACACCGCACCGGCGAGCGTCAGGCACCCCACCAGCCCAAGCGCGGGCACGAACCGCTTACCGAGCGTCCACGCGCTGGCGTTGGCGATCGCGTAGTAGAGCAGCACGCAGAACGAGCTGAACACGATCGCGCGCGTGACGTCGACGGCGAGCACCAACGCGATCGCCGCCAGCCCGGTGACGATCTCCGCCCAGCGCAGGTCGGCCATGAACCCAGGCAACCGGCGGTCGCGTGCCATGGCCAGCGCGGTCCGGCTCACGCCCAACTGCAGGGAGAGCAACGAACCGAGCGCGGCCAGGCAGGCGCCGACCCGGATGACGGGAGCCCACGTCGGCGACACGTCGGCGAGGGTCTTCGTCGCGAGGTCGCTGCCCAGAGCGTTCAAGGCGGTAAGTGCCACGATCGCGTAGACGACCAACGTGATCGCCAACGAGATGACCACGGCGCGCGGGATCGTTCGCTGCGGTTCTTTGACCTCCTCTCCGAGCGTGGCGATGCGCGCGTAGCCCGCGAACGCGAAGAACAGGAGCGCGGCGGCGGGAAGAATGCCGGACGGGAGGAAGTCAGCCGGCTCCGCCGCGTCCTGCGCCGTCACGGTCGTCAGGGCCAGCACGAGCAACACAGCGATCACGATGATCCGGGTGGCCAGCGCGGACTTCTGGACCCCGGTCAGGTTCAGCACGGTCAACGCGACGACCGCGGCGACCGCGACCGGTTTGGGTGCACCGACGTAGGTGCCGACCGTCAGCGCCATGGCCGCGCACGACGCCGTCTTGCCCAGCACGAACGCCCAGCCGGCCAGGTCGCCCCAGATGCGGCCGAGGCGTTCGCGCCCGTAGACGTACGTGCCGCCGGACTGCGGGTACTTCGCGGCCAGCCAGGCGCTCGACAACGCGTTGCAGCAGGCGATCACACCCGCGATGACGAGGCTGACGAGCAGTGCGGACCCGGCTGCCGCCGCAGCCGGGGCGAACACCGCGAAGACACCTGCGCCGATCATCGAGCCGAGTCCGACGAAGACGGCGTCGGTCAGGGACAGGCTCCGGGTCAGTTGCACCCGGTCAGTCTGCCTCGGCTCAGTGCACTACCGGACAACCGGTCTTGCCGGCCGGGAAGAAGTTCGGCAGCAGTTCACCCGAGTCGTAGTACCGGTGGTAGACCGGGGTGAGCCCGCCCGACACGGGTGGCACGATCCACGACCAGTCCGCGGGGCACGAACGTCCAGCCGCCTCCTCCTTCTCCAGGTGTGTCAGGAACCGCTTCGACTCGGTGTGGTGATCGGTGATCGTGACCCCGGCCTCGCCGAACGAGTGCAGGACGGCGCGGTTGAGCTCGATCAAAGCCCTGTCGCGCCACAACGTCGCCTCCGACGACATGTCCAGGCCCATTCGTTTGGCGATGTACGGCAGCAGGTCGTACCGATCGTGGTCGGCGAGGTTGCGGGCGCCGATCTCGGTGCCCATGTACCAGCCGTTGAACGGCGCCGACGGGTAGTCGATCCCGCCGACGCGCAGGCGCATGTTGCTGATGGCGGGGACGGCGTGCCACTTCACGCCGAGCGCCTCGAGCCACGGCAGTTCCGGGTGGGAGAGCGGAACTTCCAGCACCGCGTCGGCGGGGATCTCGACGAGTGCGGGGTCGTGGCCCTTGCAGGACACCATCAGCGGCAGCACGTCGAACGGGCCGCGCGCCGCCGGTGGCTGCCAGCCGCGCTTCAACGCGAGCTCGGTCAGCGCCAGGTTGCGGGCGTCGCCGAGCACTCCGCCGTCGGAGCCGCGGTAGGCGGCGTAGCGGACGATCTGCTCGTTCAGGATCGACGGGGCGGGCAGGCCGGGCTCGGCCGGGGCGAAGATCGTGATGACGGGGCGGATCTTGCCCTTGTTCGTGGCAACGCGGAGGTGTTCGACGCATTCGGCGGCCACGTCGGCGGGAGAGGAGACTTCCCGCAGGTCGCGCACTTTCAAGCTCCGCCAGTACAGGCGCCCGATGCAGCGGGAGCTGTTGCGCCAGGCCACGCGGGCGCCGAAGGTCAGTTCGGCGGTCGTGTGGCGGTAGGTGCCGGTCGCGGCGATCTCCGCGTGCACCTCGGCCAGCCTGTCCTCCACCGGACCCAGGTCGGGGTGCTCGGCGTGGTGCTGGCGGATGAAGTCCTCTGCCTCGGCGATGTCGAACTCGGGGGTGGTGCTCTCGACCTGCGCCGGGGGAAGCGCCGTGAGGGAACGGGGCATCACATCAGTCGGGACGGGGGTCATGGCGAGGCACCGTAGTTGCGCTTTCGTGTACCGGAAACCGCCTGACGCGTTACGCCATCTGGATCACTGGACCGCGTCCGACACGCTCAGCGAGTGCTTGATACCGCAACCGGGTGACAAAGAGCGGGACAAAGAGTGGTTTTCGACTGTTATCTGCCCGATACCAAACATTGACCGGTGATCTAGTTCACCACTGGATTCGACCCGTTCGAGTGAACTTGTGAACCGACGCGCCCGAGAAGTTCGACGGTTGCCGTTCGTGCCAAGCGAATCCACCGCACGCCGTACCCGATCGCGAGCCCGATGAGAGCGATCCCACCGCCGCGGAAGAACGCGATGTCGAACCAGGACTTGGAAACCACGACGTCGTGGTCCGCGGCGAGCACCTTGATCTCGACCTTGCGATCGGACGGCACCGAACGCACGGGCATGTCACCGTCGTGCTCGACACCGTCCACTGTGTACTCGCCGGAGCACTTGACCGTGCGCCCGCTGGTCCCGCAGTACGAGACCTCGGCAATGACCGAAACAGTGGGCTGCAGTGCCAGAACTGTTTGCTGCAAGCCGATTCCGCCGATGAATCCGGCGAACAGGACGAACAGGAACACCGGCAACGGACCACGCGTGTTGATGTCCCGCGCCACCGCCGCGAACCGCAACGAGCGCATCCCCGCGAACACCAGCCCTAGCACGATGGCGATGCCGGCCAGCGCCAACGTCAGCCCGCTCGGGTGTTCGTTCCGGACCGCACCGACCACGGCCGACACCAGGAACGCCGTCATCACCAGCACCATCGTCGCCGTGCTCACGCGGCGGAAGAACACGAGGTCCACGAACGTCATCGTGGCATCGCGGGCACCTGCCACGCGGAGAAACGGGTCATTCCGCGCACGGCGACCTGGCCCGGCATTGCTCGCAACGCGAAGTTCCGCACTGCCAGCGCAAGCGGCGACCGCACCTCGATCCCGAACTTCCCCGCCATCCGTGAGGCCTTCCAGACCGCCTGCGCGCGAGGCCTGCGCGCCGCGTCGTACCGGGCCGGGTCACCGTCGACCGCGGCCAGCGTCACGGCGTCCTCCAGCGCCATGCACGCCCCCTGCCCCATGTACGGCACCATCGCGTGCGCCGCGTCGCCGAGCAGCACCACCCGTCCCGACACGAACGTCGGCAGCAGCGGCAGCTCGTAGATGTCGTGCCGGAGGATGTCCGGCGTCGTCGCCATCAGCGTCGGGATCGGCTCGTGCCAGCCGGCGAACAGCTCCGCCGGATCCAGGTCGGCGTGCGCGGGCGCCACCGTCGAGACGTACCAGCAGACCCGGCCGTCCGCGAGCGGCAGGATCCCCGCCTCGCCGCCGGGACCGAGTGTCTGCGAGATCGGGAGATCGAACGGGCCCGGCGCCACCCCTCGCCACGCCGTGGCCCCGGCGTACACCGGTCCCGGCGCGTCGGGCAGCAGTTCCGCGCGCAGGCGGCTGTTGATGCCGTCCGCCGCCACCACGAGGTCTGCGTCCAGCTCCTGAACGCTCCGCACCTCGACGTTGTTGAAAAGGATCTCCGGCGGCAACGCGCGCAGCAGCACCCCGTGCAGATCGGCCCGGTGCATCGCGATGATCTTCTCCTGGCCGACCTCTGGCAAGTGGGCCAGCCAGCGCCCTTCGGACGCTTTGATGCCGCCCGACACGCGCGAGGTGCCCAGCCGCCGAGCCTCGTCCGCGACGCCCATCCACTCCAGCGCCCGCAGCGCGTTCGGCATCACGCCGATCCCGGCCCCGACCTCGCCGAACTCCGCGGCCCGCTCCAGCACCTGGACTTCCCAGCCCACCCGCCGCAACGACACCGCTGTCGCCAGCCCGCCGATGCCGCCGCCCACCACGATCGCCTTCATGCCCGCCTCCCCTTCTACATCTGTAGAAGACTCTACACCTGTAGACTACAGCTGTAGAGAGACTAGGAGCACAGTGCGCAAGGACCTGATCACCGATGCCGCGATCGACCTCGTCGCCGAACAGGGCATGCGCGGCCTCACCCACCGCGCGGTCGATCGCCGGGCCGGCCTGCCGGAGGGCTCGACCAGCGCGTACTTCCGCACGCGCAAGGCGTTGGTCGAGGGGTTCGTGGCGAGGCTCGCCGAGCAGGAGCAACGCGAGATCGTGCTCGACCCCGCCGACCTCGCGGGCGGCATCGCGAAGACGATCGACGGGTGGCTCGTCGAACGGAACCGCACGCTCGCCAGGTACGCGGCGATGCTGGAGGCCACGCACCACCCCGAGCTCAGGACGATCATGGTCCACTCACCGCGCGAGCAGGCGACCGCGCTCGCCGAAGCCCTGGGCCACGCGGATCCGGAACGGGCGGGCGCGCACTTCACCGCGTTCATCGAGGGCCTGCTCTTCTACCGGCTGGTCGGCGGCGGCAGCACGAAGGGCCCGACGCCGGGCACCGAGGAAAGCCTGGCCGACCTGCGCGCCGCGGTCGAAAAGGCGTTGCGACCGTAGATACCGTGGGTCTCATGGGATTCGGGTACGGAGTCTTCTACCTCTGATTCAGGACGTGTGCCACCACGCAACACGTCCTGTTTTCGCGTACCCAAAAGAGGATCCGCATGCGCTCGCATGTCCATTTGACGACCCAAGACCTCACCAAGGGCTATGAGGCCGGGCCCGTCGTCGACGGCATCTCGCTGAAAGTCTCCGCAGGCCAACGACTCGGTATCATCGGCGAGAACGGCCGCGGCAAGACCACCCTCCTCCGGCTGCTCGCCGACGACCTGGCGCCAGATCAGGGAACTGTCACCCGGCACGGTTCGTTGAGCTTGGTACGACAGGAAATGCCGTTCCACGACGGCGAAACGGTGGGGGACCTGTTGTCCGAAGCGCTGCGCGAAAGCCGGGTCGCACTGTCCGAACTGGACAGTGCGGCGGAGCCGTTCGACGAGGCGCGTTACGAGAAAGCGCTGGCCCACGCCGAGGACATCGAGGCGTGGGACGCCGAACGCCGCGCCGACATCGCGTTGAAGGCACTGGACGCGGACCACGACCGTGCCACCGAACTCGAGCATCTCAGTGTGGGGCAACGCTATCGGGTCAGGCTCGCGTGCCTGCTCGCCGAACGCGCGGACGTCCTGCTGCTCGACGAACCGACCAACCACCTGGACGCGCGTGCGCTCGACTTCCTCACCGAACGCCTGCGGCAACACCACGGCGTCGTGGTGCTGGTGAGCCACGACCGCACGTTGCTGGACGAGGTCTGCACGCAGCTGCTCGACCTCGACCCGACCCCGGACGGCGAGGTGCACCTGCACGGCGGCGGCTATCGGGCGTTCAAGGAGGCGAAGCGCGCCGAACGGCAACGCTGGGAACAGCGGTTCGCCCAGGAGGAAGCCGAACACGACGAACTGGCCGAGAAGGTCGAACGCGCGCAGTCCCGGCTGCAGGACGCCTGGCGCCCGCCGAAGGGCGCGTTCAAGCACAAGCGCAGCACGCGGGCGGCGAACAAGATGCGCAACGTCGCACGCCGGCTGGAGGAGCTGGACGACCAACGGGTCGACGCTCCCCCGCCACCGTTGCGCTTCGCTCCGCCGGACCTGACCGCAGCCGGTGACCTGCTGCACGCGACCCCACTGGAAGTACCCGAAAGGCTGAACCTCACCGAGCCGATCTCGTTGAGCGCGGGCGAGAAGCTGCTGATCACCGGTCCGAACGGGGCCGGGAAGTCGACGTTGCTGAACGTCCTCGCGGGTCGCGTCACGCCTGCCACCGGCACGGTCCACCACGTCGGCCGAGTCGCACTGCTGGCCCAGGAGTCCGCGTTCGAGAACGAGGACGCCACCCCGGCCCAGCTCTGTTCGCGGGTGGAGGAACTCGGTCTGCTCGGAGGAAAAGACCTCGCGCGGCCGGTCTCCCGCCTGTCCACTGGACAGCGCAGGCGACTCGACCTGGCGATCCTGCTGAGCAGCGGACCGCACGTGCTGCTGCTCGACGAACCGACCAACCACCTGTCGATCGCGCTGGTCGACGAGCTGACCGAGGCGCTCCAGCACACGAAAGCCGCGGTGGCCGTCGCGACCCACGACCGGCAGATGCGGACAGATTTCGGTGCCTGGCGGGTTGTGACCCTCGATTCACCTTCACGGAGTCATGAAACTTCTGTAGCTTCGAAATAGGTCCTCTACCGAGCACTGGGAGGTGTGCGAGATGACCGAACTGATCTCCGCTGAGCTGCCGACCGAACGGCCGAACCCGTTCGACCCGCCCACCGAGGTCACCGAGATCCGCGAGCAGGCCCGCATCAGCAGGCTGAAGTTCGCCGACGGTCACCTCGGCTGGCTCGTCACCGGTCACCACCAGGTGCGGGAGATCCTGGGGAGCCCCAAGTTCAGCAACAATCCGGAGAAGCACCACCTGCTCGACCGGCGGTTCCAGGGCGACGTGCCCGAGGACAAGCGCAAGGCCGAGCCGGGCATGTTCCTCAGCCAGGACCCGCCGGACCACACGCGGCTGCGCAAGATGCTGCAGGGCCAGTTCACGGTCCGGCGGATGAACCAGCTGTCCGAGTGGATCGCCACGATCGTGGACGACCAGCTCGCGCACATGCGGTCGCTCGGCAACCGCGCGGACCTCGTCAAGGAGTTCGCACTGCCGGTGCCGTCCCTGGTGATCTGCGCGCTGCTCGGCGTCGACTACGACGAGCGGCACAGGTTCCAGGAGGACACGGCGAAGATGCTGAGCCTGGACAGCACGTTCAAGGAGGCCATGGACGCGATGGCGCGCATCCAGGACTTCATGCGCGAGCTGGTCGCCCGCAAGAAGGCGAACCCCGGCGGCGACGACATGATCAGCGACCTGCTCGCCACCGGCGAACCGACCGACGAGGAAGCGTCGAACATGGCGCTGCTCCTGCTGCTCGCCGGGCACGAGACGACGGCGAACATGCTGGGCATCGGCACGTTCACGCTCCTGCAGCACCCGGACCAGCTGAAGATCCTCAAGGACGAGCCCGAGGTCATCGACAACGCCGTCGAGGAGCTCATGCGCTACCTGTCGATCATCCACTTCGGACCGGTCCGCACCGCGGTCGAGGACGTGGAGATCGACGGGCACCTCATCAAGGCCGGCGACACCGTGCTGATCCACGTGCCGGCGGCCAACCGGGACCCGGAGAAGTTCACCGGCAACCCGGACGAGCTCGACCTGCGCCGGCCCGCGTCGGGGCACGTCGCGTTCGGGCACGGCATCCACCAGTGCCTGGGCCAGCAGCTCGCCCGCATCGAGATGCGGATCGGGTTCGCCAAGCTGTTCCAGGAGTTCCCCGACCTCAGGCTGGACGTGGAGCCGGAGGAGGTGCCGCTGCGCACCGACATGGGGATCTACGGAGTCCACTCGTTGCCAGTAGCGTGGTGAACATGAAGATTTCCGTCGACCAGTCGAAGTGCTGCGGTTCGGGCATGTGCGTGCTGACGGACCCGGACCTCTTCGACCAGAGCGAAGAAGACGGCACGGTGGTGCTTCTCGTGGAGCACCCCGACGCCGAGCACGAGGCCACCGCGAAGGAAGCGGCGAGCCTGTGCCCGGCGAGCGCGATCACGGTCAGTTGATCCGCACGAGGTAGCCGTTGGAGAGCAGCCAGGCGACATTCAGTGCCCCGTCGCCTGGCACCAACGCCCTGTCCAGCTTCTGCTGCAACCCACCGCCGGGCTGCTCGAACCACGGCGCGATCGGCCCCTCCCACACCGCGAACGCCTTCGTGACCTGGTAGGCGTGGTAGTTGCACCGGTACGCGGGGTCGAACGTGTAGAGGCTCTGCGGCGGAATCGCGCGCGACGCGTAGCGCGCCCCCTTGCGCGCCAGGAAGCCGCCGAACTCGCTGCCGAACCGGTCGAGCTTGGTGTTGGCCTGCAGCGTGGTCTGGTACTTGATCGGCTCGCCGTCGGGCTTGAGCCAGAACCCGTCCTGCGGCGGGTAGTTCCAGCCCGTGCCGTTCCAGTACTTGGCGAGGAACGCGTCCTTGTCGAGCTGCCCGAACCGCTTGTACCCGGCCACGAGCGGGCCGACGGGCTTCTGCCACGGCTTGGGCAACGTCTCGGGCCCGAGCCGGCTGTCACCTTGATAGGCGCCCGAGCACGCTTCCGCGGTGGCCTGGGCCGTTCCGGCATTGATGCCGAACAGGACGAGTGTCGCGGTCGCGAGGGCCGCCAGGATTCGTTTGCCTGCGAACATGCTTTGCATCCTGGCGCGTGGCACCGGTTTCCGCACTACCCTCATCCGCGTGAACCTCGCGCCTGGCTGGTATCCCGACAACGCCGACCCGCGCTTCGTGCGGTGGTGGGACGGCGCCCAGTGGACGCCCCACGTGCAGCCGCGCCAGCAGCAGACCGACGCGCACCACGTGGAAATGCAGATGGGCGGCACGGGCCAGGAGCGCGTGGCTCAGCAGGTCCAGCGCGCCGGTGCCCAAGGAGCCGGGTTCGGCGGCGGCACGTTGTTCACCGAGCCCGTCCTGGTCGTGAACCAGAAGGCGAAGCTCATCGAGATGTCGAACTCCTACGTCATCTACGACCAGCACGCCCGCCACATCGGCACCGTCGAACAGGTCGGCCAGTCCGGCGCCGCCAAAGCGTTGCGCGCCTTCACGAAGCTCGACTCGATGCTGGACGTGCGGCTGGAGATCCGGGACGTGCAGGGACATCCGCTGCTGCGCCTGGTGCGTCCGGCGACGATGTGGAAGTCGAAGGTGCTCGTCGAGCGCGGGGACGGCATGCCGATCGGTGAGATCGTGCAGGAGAACGTGTTCGGCAAGGTCCGGTTCGCCTACGTGTGCAACGGGATGAAGGTCGGTGGCATCTACGCCGAGAACTTCCGCGCGTGGAACTTCTCGCTGCGCGACCACACCGACACCGAGGTCGCGCGGATCACCAAGACGTGGCAGGGCTTTTCGAAGGCGATGTTCTCGACCGCGGACAACTACGTCGTGCAGTTCCACCGGCAGGTGCCGGACCCGTTGCTCAGCATGATCGTGGCGTCCGGCGTCACCGTCGACACGGTGCTGAGCCAGAACCAGGGCTAGCCCGCCTACGACGTGGCCAGGCGGAGCTCGTCGACCTCCGCCTGGAACCCGGCCGCCGTCAACGTCTCCTCCGCCTGCCGCCAGTGCTCCCGAGCCTCGTCCACCCGCCCGGCCCGCTCCAACGCGTTGCCGAACACCCGCAACGACCGCCCGAACTCCGGCGGCGAGTCCATCTCCCGAGCCGACTCCAGGGCCAGCGACGCCAGCCGCAGCGCCTCCTCTGGCGTGTCGGCCAGCCCGGATCTCAAGCGCCACACCCAGATCCGGCCCTGCCGGTCGTTGTGCTCCTCGAAGAACTCCCACGCCTGCCGCAGCTGCTCCTCGGCGAGCGGGAGCTGCCCGGACCGGATCAGCGTGTCGGCGAGGAACAGCCGCATGTTCGCCGCGAAGTCCGGGTCGCCGAGCTTCTGCGCCGCGGCCAGCGACGCCCGCAGGAACGCCGCCGACGTCTCCAGCTCACCGGTGAACTGGTGCAGCCGCCCCAGTTCCAGCGTCGCCATCAGCTCGCTCTGCTCGTCTCCCAGCTCACGTGCGATCCGCCGCGCCCGTTCCAGGTACTCCTGCGCCGCGGCCAGGCCACCGGCCCGCCGTTCGATGGCGCCCAGTGAGCACAGCACCTCGATCTCGCCGTGCGGGTTGCCCGACACCACGAACCGGGTCATGGCCTCGCGGTGTGCCACGAGCGCCTCCGCCTGGCGGCCGCTCCACTCGTGCATCCACCCCATGCCGTACCAGGCGTAGGCCTCGCCCCACGCGTCACCGGCGAGCGCGAAACCCTCCTGCGCGGCGGCGAAGTTGGCGGACGCCTCGGCGTACCTGTGCAGCCGGCCGCACAGGATTCCGCGTTGCTGGAACAGGATCGGCTTGCGTTCCGGCGGCGCGCAGGACAGGCCGAGCTCGTTGATCTGCTCCCAGTCGTCGAACCTGGCCCGCAGATCGCAGAACGCCGTCGACCGGATGGCCAGCTCGGCGGCCAGCGAGCCGAGGCCCAGTGCGGCGGCCTGGGTGATCACCGCGTGGATGTTCTGCCACTCGGCGTCGAACCAGTCGGCCGCGTCGCCGAGGTCGAACCGTGGCAGCGCAACGGGTTCCAGCCGGATCGCCTGGTGCGGCAGCTCGACGTCGGCACGCGTGGCCAGGTCCAGCCACTGCTCGAACAACGCCTTCAAAGCAACAGCGGGATCCTCGGAAGCCGCCTCCCGGCCGAACGCGCGCAGCAGGTCGTGCAGCCGGTAGCGCACCTGGCCCAGCGCGTCGCGGCCCGCGTAGTCGACCAGCCGCGCGTCGACCAGCGCCTCGACGTGGTCCTCTGCGTCGTCGAGGTCCAGGCCCAGCAGCGGTGACGCCATCCAGGCCGGGAAATCCGGCGTGTCGACCAAGGACAGCAACCGGAACGCGGTCCGGTGCGACTCGTCCAGCCCGTCGTAGGACAGGGCCAGCGAAGCACGCACGTCCAGGTCGCCCAGCGACAGTTCGTCGAACCGGCGCCGCTCGTCGGACAGCCGGCCCGCGAGCTTCGCGAGCTGCCAGTGCGGACGCGCCACCAACCGTGCGGCGGCCACCCGCAACGCCAGCGGCAACTGGCCGCAGTAGGTCACGATCTCCTGGGCCGCCACGGGTTCCGCGGCACACCGCGCCTCGCCGACCGCCGCACGCAGCAACGCCAGCGCGTCAGCCGAGGGCAGCACGTCCAGCGGCACGACGTGCGCGGCCTCCAGCCCGGCCAGCGCCGCCCGCGACGTCACCAGCGCCGCCCCGGAAGTGGTCCCCGGCAGCAACGGCCGCACCTGGGCCTCGTTGATCGCGTTGTCCAGCACGACCAGAATCCGCCGGTCCGACAACAGGTCCCGGTAGAGGTCCACCCGATCGTCCACAGAGGACGGAATGGCGCCGCCGGAGACGCCGAGGCCCCGCAGCAACCGGTCCAGCGCGGCAGCCGGTTCGACGGGCTTGTGCTCGCCCCCGCGCAGGTTCAGGTACAGCTGCCCGTCCGGGAACGCGTCCCGCACGACGTGCGCACAGTGGACGGCCAACGAAGTCTTTCCGACACCGCCGGGTCCGGTGATCGTCCAGGTCCCACCGGCGCGCAACCCGTTGGTCAGCCGCACGACCTCGTCAGCCCGTCCGGAGAAGTCACCGACCGCCGGCGGCAGCCACGAGGGCCCGGCCTGCACGGCGACCGGCGCGGACGACCCGGTCAGCACCTCCATGTGCAGCGCGCGGAGCTCGGCGTTCGGGTCGATCCCGAGCTCGTCGGCCAGCACGTCGCTGGCGCGGCGGAACACGTCCAAGGCCTGCGCCTGCTGCCCGGTCCGGTGCAGCGCCAGCATCAGCTGGTACCAGAAGCGTTCGCGCAGCGGGTGTTCGGCGACCAGCGACCGCAGCTCGTCGACGATCTGGTCGTGCCGGCCCAGCTGCAGCTCGGCGTCGTTGCGCCGCTCCAGCACCTCCCAGCGCTGCTCGTTGAGGCGCTGCACGTCGGTCTGTTCCATCCGCAGCGACGACACCTGGTCGAGCGCCGGGCCCCGCCACAACGCCGCGGCCTCGCCCAGCAGCCGGGCCTCGGTCTCCAGGTCGGGCGCGCGCCGAGCCTCTGCCCGCAGTCGCTGGAACGTCAGCAGGTCGAGCTGGTCGTCGTCGACGTGGATCGAGTAGCCGGTCGGCCAGGTGCGGACCAGCTGGCGGTCCGCGAGGTCGTCCAACGACTGGCGCAACCGCATGACGTACGTCTGCAGCGTCGCGCGCGCGGAACCGGACGGCTCCTCACCCCAGAGGTGTTCCATCAGCTCGTACGACGAGACCGGCGCGTTGGCCTTCATCAACAACGCGGCAAGCAGGACACGCTGTTTGGCCGAACGCAGCTCCACGACCCGGCCCGAGTCGATGACCTGCAACGATCCGAGAACCTTGAACCCCCACCGGCGCTGCATGTGCCGATCCTAACCAGCCGGTAACCCAAGGTGTCAGCGAAATGTCAGCGGGTAGCGTGATGCTTCTCGCCCATGAAGCGCACAACCTTCGTGGCCGCCGCCGCGTTGCTCCTGGGAGTGGCAACGGCCGGTCAGGCACAGGCGGAGAGCGCTCCCGGCTGCGGACCGGTGACGCAGATCGGCAGGACCGCCCACGTCGGCGACCACGGGCAGCAGTGGGCGTCGGTGAAGCAGTTCAAGGGCTGCGGCAAGAACTGGGCGTACGTCTACACCTGGTCGGACGTCCACAACGGCGGCGCTCCGTACACGCCGAAGCTCATCTCGATCGAGCAATGGGCGCACAAGGACGCGACTGAGCCGTACGGCCACCCCGGTCTGGAGAAGGGCCGCTACCGCCAGCAGGAACTGTGGTCCCGCGGCACCAACACCCTGAACGACTGCACCTCCGCGTACGTCGAGTGGTACTCCGGCGCCATGACCTACCGGGTGCGCACCGACATCCGCTGCTGATCACACCAGAACGCCGAGCGGCGCCAAGGCCCCCCAGCTAGGCGTCGTTCGGGCACTGGCACCGCCGGGACTCGAAGCCCAAACCTCTCCTCGAGCCCCGGCGGTGCCTTCCAGGAGTGCTGTGACCGTCGGCCTCCGCCGCGTCTTCCGGCGCTCAGCAGGGCGCCTCGCGGCCGTCTGAGCGTCGAAATACGGGGCGAAGGCCGACGGTCACAGCGCTCTGTTCAAGCCGCTCCCCGCGAGGACATGAACTCCCCGAGGCGCGTCGACAGCTCGTCCGCGGCCTCGTTGCCCCGCAACCGCTCCGCCTCCTGCTTCAACGGCCGCATCCGGTCCCGCGTGCGCGCCGAGCGGATGGGGCCGGACACCGCGATCGCCTGCTCCCCGATGTCCCGCGCGTGTTCGGCCTCGTTCTGCACCAGGTAGTTCACGGCCAGCGCGGCAAGCCGGAACGACTGGCTGCGCGACGCCTCCTCGCCACCGGAGGCGATGGCCCTGGTCAGCAACGGGATGGCGGACCGCGCGTACTTCACGTCGCACGTGCGCGCGAGTTCGGTGTGGACCATGCCGCCGATCGACACCAGGTCGGCCAGGTCGAAGAAACGTGCCCACGGCGGTGCGTCCTCGGCCTCAGCGCGTTGGAACTCCTCCTCCGCGCGTGCGAACTGGCGCAACGCCTGCCTTTCGGCACCCATCTTCGCGAACGCCCACGCCTCGTTGGCGTGCAGGATCGACACGGCCAATGTGGAGCCACTGGCCTGTGCGATGGGCAGACCGCGTTGAAAGGACGCCAACGCGTCCTCGGCGAGTTCGTAGTGCAGATGCACGCGGCCCATCCGGTAGTGGATGTTGGCCTCCAACGCGCTGTTGCCCGAGGCACGCGCGAGATCCATCGCACGGCCGAAGTGCAGATGCGCGGACTCCAGAAGTCCCATGTCGAACGACGCCCAGCCGGCCAGGTTGTGCAGGTCCGCGATGGCCACCTGGAGCCGTTGCAGCACGTGTCCGGACGAGCCGGCGTCGAGCAGCGGGTTCGCCCAGTTCAACAATGCGACGCAGGCATCCCGGCAGGCGCCTCCGCCGTATTCGTAGTCGAGTGCCCGCAAGGCACTCGTCAGCGTTTCCACGTGCCGCACGTCTGTTTTGTCCACGCGAGCTGGAAAAGCTTCGCCGTTGAACATAGCTGGTCCTCCTGACGTGCGCTGGACACCCGCTGCAAACAGGTACCCGTTACACACCGCCGGTACTCACCGCGCCGTCGCCACCATCCCGTTGTTCGGCCTGGTCGGGAAGGGTCTTTGGACTCTCCCGGAACACGTGCGCGCGACCACCACAACGCCGTGGTGGTCGCGCCTACGATTCTGGACGGGCAGCGTGATCGGAAAGGGGCCATCGAGGTGTCAGCAAAAGGGAGCTGAATCAATTTCCAGTGAGGACACCTCACCGGAACGGCCGATCAAGTCACTCTTCCAGGCTCACCACCTGAGCGGGGCACCGGTCGACTGCGTCACGAACCCCCGGCAACAGGTCGGCAGGAGGTTCGGCGATCACCACGAACCCGAGCCCGTCGTCATCCGACTGATCGAACACGTCCGGTGCGGCGAGCACGCACTGACCCGATCCGATGCATCCCGTCTGGTCTATCCGGACCGTCATCACCACACCACCGGGATCGCGGACGCGCCGTAAGTGATCATGTCCTCGCGGAAGCTCATCTCCGTCACGGGCACCGCGGGGCGCAGGTTCGGGAACCGGGTGAAGAGCGACCGGAGCAGGATCTGCAGCTCCGCGCGGGCCAGGTTCGCGCCCAGGCACTGGTGCGGACCGAAGCCGAACCCGAGGTGCGACACGGCCCGGCGTTCCAGGTCCAGCTCGCTCGCGTGCGGGCAGAGCTCCTCGTCCAGGTTGGCGTGCAACGACACCGCCGCCCACTCGCCCGCCCGCACGGTCACGCCGTCGACCTCGACGTCCTCCAGCGCCCTGCGCGCGATGCCGGCGCCGCCGAGCCTGCCGATCGTGTACCGCATCAGCTCCTCGACGATCACGTCGGCGCGGCTCGGGTCGCGCTGCAGGATCTCCAGCTGGTCGGGACGTTCGAACAGGGTGAGCGTGAAGAGGCCGAAGAAGTTCGACGTCGTCTCGTGGCCTGCCACGAGCAGACCGATGGCGAGCAGCATCAGCTCGTCCATGTCGAAGTCGGTCTCGTTGACCATCAGGCCGATCATGTCGCTGGTGTCGCCGGAGGCCTTCTTCTCCGCGACGACCTTGGCGATCACCTGGCCCAGCTCGGCGGCCTTCGCCTCGTACTCGGCCCTGGAACCGTTCTTGCCGAGCATCTCCCTGGCGGTGGCCTGGAACAGCGCCTGGTGCTCTGGCGGAACGCCGAGCAGTTCGGCGATCACCAGCGACGGCACCGGCAGGCACAACGAGGACACGAGGTCGGCGGGAGTACCCGCGCGCTCCATCTCGTCGAGGTGCTCGTCGACGATTCGCTGGATGCGCGGCCGCATCTCGTTGAGGCGCTTGACCATGAAGCCGCGCGACAACGGACGGCGCAGCCGGAGGTGCTCCTCGCCGTCCATCGAGTTCATGTTGCCGGGCTGACCGGCGTCGAGCACGGGCTCGCCCTCGGTGCGCATCTCCGGCCCACCATTGCGGTTCGCGCTGAACCTCTGGTCCGACAGCACCTGCCGCACCCCGGCGTAACTGCTGATCAGCCAGCCCTCGACGCCGTTCGGCCAGCGCATCCGCACGGGTCCGTTGCTGATGGCCTCCTCGAAGCCGGCGGGCGGCCCGAGCGGGTGTACGCGGTTCTCGTGGGGGACTGGACAGACGGCAGCTTCAGTCACGGGAGTCTCCTCAACAGAACAAAACTGTTCTTTTGAAACCATGACCGAACGTAGCGAAGAAACTACGAGCTGACGAGTTATTTGGTTCGAAAGGTCCCGATCAGCGGTCTCAACAGGCCGTCGACGATTCCGTCGATCACGCCCTGTTCTTCTGACCGCAGGACGAACGTCGAGATCAGCGCGGTGATGAGGATGTCGGCGTCGAGGCGGTCCGGCAGCTCGCCGCGCGCCTTCGCCCGGTCGACCGCGATCCGCAGGTGCTTCGTGTAGGCGCGGTCGACGTGCTCCTCGCGCAGGCAGGCGAGATCGGCGTCCTGGCGGCTGCCCTCGAGCAGGCCGAGGAAGATCCCCGCGGTGTCGAACGGCATCGGCTCGCCCCACGAGCGCAGGATCTGCCGGACGTCCTCGGCGAACGTGCCCTCGTCCGGCTGCGGCAGCTCCGGCAGGTTCGCCTTCAGCGCATCCATGATCAACCGCGCCTTGGACGGCCAGCGCTGGTAGAGACTCGCCTTGCTGGCCCGCGCCCTGGCCGCGACGAGGTCCATGTTGAACCTGGCGTAGCCGACCTCGGCCAGCACGTCGAGCACGGCGGCGAAGACCTCCTGCAGACGCTCCGGCGCGTCCAAGGGCATGCGACCCAACCGTGCTCCCTGCCCGACACCGACTTAGGTGACGTGCACCGTACCGCCGGGCGCGTCCGCGAGCAGACCCGTCCTCCGCACCTTCATCCACCGCAGCTGCGTGCCGTGCAGCGCGGTGATCAACGACTGGATGACCACGGCGTACATCAGCTGCCTGTATACAATCTGCTGTAGGGGATATGCCCACAACGGCTTGAGCGACTCGCCGTCCAGCCTCAGCGCGTAGCCGGCGCTCGCGGTCTGCAGTAGCAGGAATACCGTCCACACGACGAATCCGAGCGGCGCGTCTGCCACCAGAAAACCGTATACAACATACAGATCCATCAGCGGCGCGAGCAGCGGCAGCAGCAGGTGGAACGCCAGCAGGTAGATGAGGCCGAACCTGCCCATCGGCCCGTTCTCCAGCAACGCCCCGCGATGTTTCCACATCGACTGGAAAGTGCCGTACGACCAGCGGTAACGCTGCCGGAACAGCCCGGGGACCGTGCTCGGCGCCTCGGTCCACGCCTTCGCCTGCTGCCGGTACGCGACCCGCCACCCCGCCCGCGTGACCGCCATCGTGAGGTCGGTGTCCTCGGCCAGCGTGTGGTCGCTGATGCCGCCGACGTCGGTGAGCGCGGACTTGCGGAACGCCCCGACCGCGCCGGGCACGGTCGGGATGCAGCGCAACGCGTGCAGGATCTGCCGGTCCAGGTTGGACCCGGCGCAGTACTCGAGGTGCTGCCAGCGCCCCAGCAGGCCCGTGCGGTTGCCGACCTTGGCGTTGCCGGAGACCGCGCCGACCTGCTCGTCGGCGAACGGCTGCACGAGCTCGCCGATCGTGTCCGGCTCGAAGATCGTGTCGCCGTCGAGCAGCACCAGCACGTCGTGCTTCGCCTTGCGGATTCCGGTGTTGAGAGCGGCCGGCTTGCCCTGGTTGGCCTGCCGGAGCACCGTGACGCCGGGCAGGCCGAGCTCCTCCGCGCGGTCGCCGGTGCCGTCCGTCGAGCCGTCGTCGACCACGATCACCTCGACGTCGGCGCAGTGGTTGTTCGCGGCGATGGACCGCACCGTGGCGGCGATGTTCAGCGCCTCGTTGTACGCCGGGATGATCACCGAGACCGGTGGCGTGATCCACGGTGGCGGCGACTGCGCGGCCTCCCTGCGCAGCCGGCGGTCGGTGTGCGCGAGGCCGAGCTGCATGAGGGTGCGCAGCAGACCGAGCAGTGCCGCGATCGCGATCGCCGTGCCGAGCAGCATCAGCACGATGCCGCCGTTGCGCTGCGACCACGTCGTCACCGCACCGGTGAAGCGTTGGGTCGCGGTGGCCTCGACGGGGCGGTCGTCGGTGACCGTGACGAACCGGTAGCCGGGCGCCCTGGCCAGTTCACGGGCGATGTCGGCGCCGATGCTGCCGTCGTCGTGCAGCCGGACGACTCCCCTGCCGTGCTGCAACGACATCCGCACCAGCGTGCCGATGTCCTGGTGGTCGCGGTCGCCGCTGTCCACCTCGACGGGCGCGCCGACGAGCCGCGTGTGAACGCCGAGCGCGTCCGCCAGCGCGGCCTGCGCGAACGCGAGGTTCAGCGCATCGCCGTGGTCGCCCTCGGCGCGGAAACCGTCGATGGCGATCTGGTGGCCCTCGTCCGCGATGCGCCTGGTCACCTCGGGATTGCGGGTGACCTGGGTGCCGATGACGAAGAAGGTCGCCTTGACGTTGATCTCCCGCAGCGCGGTGAGCAGCCGCGGTGTCCACTTCGGATCCGGGCCGCCGTGGAACGCCAGCGCGAGCGTGCGTTCCGGCAGCTCCCGGTGTTCGCGGGCGTGCTGCACCGGTTCCGGCCTGATCGCGGTGTGGGCGTGGAACGAGACCACGCTGATCAGCACGAGCAAACCGAGCAGGATGGAGACCCAGTGCAGCCGCGGCGGGCGCTTCACCACACTTCCAGCAGCGTGCCACCGACCACGGCGGCGAACCCGATCAGTCCACTTGCGACGGTCAGGCTGACCAGCCGCGCCACTACCCGTCTGCTGCCGACCGCGTCGACGAAGACCTGCATTCTTTCTTCTTCCCCCCGGAAACCGTCCGGACGACGACGACCACCAGAGCCGCGCCGACCGACGCCGCGAGCCACGGGAACCCGTTGACGAACCACGGGACCGCGTCCGCGGCGAACTCCTTGCTGCTCCCCCAGAACGACTGCCACTGCGTTTGCCGCCGCCAGGCCGCATTGCCCACCGCGACGACCAAGAACACGACAGGTGGCGCCGGTGCCACCGTCCACAACCCCACGCGACGCACGAGCGCCGAAGTCAGCAGCGCACCCGCCACCAACCAGACGCCGAAGGGCCAGCCGAGGTTGTCCCCGTCCACCCAGATCCCCACCTGCGTGAACACCGCCAGCACCGCGAGCGCCGCCAGACTCGGCAGCTGAACCCCCATGACCACCTAGAATAGCCGCCGGGGGTGTCTCGTCATGCGATCACGTGGCCGCTATCACCGCACGGCCTTTCTCGTCCTCATGCGTACCACGTGGGTGGTCGTGTGCGCGGCTGTGCTCGTCGTGTCGGGCATCGCCTGGTCGACCGTCGCCACGATCTCGACGGGCATCGAGCGGTCCGACGCGATCCCCGACGACGCTCCCCGCTCGTCGTCCGGCCGCAACATCCTGATCATGGGCCTGACCACCCGGCTGGACCTGCACGGCGAACCGCTGCCGGACGACGTGCTGCGGCGCCTGCAGGCGGGCGAGAGCGACCGCGGCGGCTACAACGCGAACACGCTGATCCTGTTGCACATTCCGGTTTCCGGGCCGGCCGTCGCGATGTCCGTGCCGCGCGACAACCTCGTGCCGCTGGCGTCCGGCGGCGAGGGCAAGATCAAGGAGGCCTACGGGCGGGCCAAGGTCGCCGAGGAGGACCGGCTGCGGGCGATCGGCCAGAACGACAAGCGGACGCTGGAACGCGCCGGGCGGGAGGCCGGGCGCAAGGCCCAGGTGCAGACCGTGGCGGGGTTCCTGAACCAGCCGGTCGACCACCTCGTGGAGATCTCGCTGATCGGGTTCTTCCACATCGCCGAAGGGCTCGGCGGCGTGGACGTGTGCCTGCAGAAGGCGACCAAGGACCCGTTGTCCGGCGCGGACTTCCCCGCCGGCCCGCAGCACCTGGACGCCGGCCAGTCGCTGTCGTTCGTGCGCCAGCGGCACGGCCTGCCGAACGGCGACCTGGACCGCACGAAGCGCCAGCAGGCGTTCCTCGCGGCCGTCGTGCGCCGGGTGAAGGGCGCGGACGTGGCGGCCGTCCAGTCGATGATCGACATGGCGAAGCAGGACGTCGTGCTGGACGCCAGGTTCGACCTCACCGAGTTCGCCCGCAACGTGCCGACCGAGGTGCGGTTCGAGACGCTGCCGGTCGAGGGCGGCGCGCACCTCGACGGCAAGGACGTGAACAAGGTCGACGCCGAGAAGGTGCGGTCGAAGGTGACCGAACTGGCCACCGCGCCGCCGCCGTCCGCCGACGGCGTGCCGTGCATTGACTAGAACCGTCTAACCGCGCCTTTCGGTCACCCAGGTCGCGATCTGGGCGCGGGAGGTGAAGCCGAGCTTCTGCAGGATCCGCTCGACGTGCCCCTCCGCGGTTCTGCGGGCGATCACCAGCTTGGCCGCGATCTCCTTGTTCGACATGCCACCGGCGATCAGGTCGGCCACCTGCTGCTCGCGCTTGGTCAACGGTGTGGGCGCGGCGACGGCCGGCAGCTCCTCCGCGACCTCGTCCCCGATCGCGAACGAGATGGCGTCGTCCAGTTCGAGGTCCATGCCCTTGCGGAACACGGCGCGGAACTCCTGCTCGCCGAGCGCCGCGATGGTCGTGGCCTCGCATTCGCCGTGCGGGGCACCGAAGTAGCGCGACCCGAACATCGGGTAGCCGACCGACTGCCAGATCTCGCTGGTGGCGCCCAGCAGCGTCGCGGCGCGGACCGCGTTGCCCTGCGAGGCCGCGATCCAGGCCAGCACCTCGATCGCGAGCACGATGCCGAGCAGGTCGTGGAACGTCCGCTTGATCCGCAGGCACTCGCGGCCGAACTGGTCGGCCCGGTCGAAGTCACCGCTCACCCACGCGCACAACGCCAGCACGTAGATCGCGTACGCCTGCGCCCACAGCTCGCCGTGCTCCTCGCCGACGGTCTTCGCCCGCAGGCAGAGCCGTTCCGCGGCGGGGAAGTCGTGCTGGAACGTCGCCGAGATCGCGAGCTCGATGTCGGCGAGCATGGTGTGGCTGTTGACCGTCCCCTGGCCGCGGTAGAGGCGGACCGCCTCCTCGAACAGCCCGTCGGCCTGGTCCAGGTCGTCGCCGACGAGATGGGTGCACGCCAGCCGGTGCGTCGCGTAGGCGAGCGCGACCTCGTCACCCGCCGACTTCGCGTACTCCCTGCACTCCTCCAGCATGGCGGCCGACGCCGTGAGGTCGCCCTGCAACGTCGCCACATATCCGTTGACCCACAAGGTCTTCGCGCGGTCGGCCGGGGACGCGGGGATGAGCAGTGAGCGGTCCAGCCAGTGCCTGCCCTCGCCGAGCATCCCGCAGCACGCCCAGAAGAACCACAGCGTCGAGGCCAGGTGCACGCCGCGGTCGCTGCTCTCCTCGAAGCAGAAGTCCAGTGCCGACCGGAGATTCGCGTGCTCCATCCGGGTGCGCGCGAAGATCTCCGGCTGGCTCGGGCCGAACCACTCCTGCTCGCGGCGTTCGGCCCACTCGATGAAGTGGTCGCGATGCCGTTCCCGCAACACCTGCTCCCGGCCGGCGGCGCGCAGCTTCTCCAGGCCGTACTGGCGCAACGGCTCCAGCAACCGGAACCGCGTGCCCGCCGGGTGCGGTTCCGCCACGACGACGGACTTGTCGACCAGGCCCGCGAGCGAACGCATGACCTCCTCCGGCGTAACGCTGTCGCCGGAACAGACCCGTTCCGCGGCTTCGAGGTCGAACGTGCCGGCGAAGACCGACGCCCGTGCCCACAGGATCTGCTCGGACCGCGTGCACAGGTGAAAGCTCCAGTCCACCGCGGCCTGCAGCGTCTGGTGCCGCGGGTCGCCGCCGCGCTTGCCCTCCGCGAGCACCCGGAACGTGTCGTCCAATCTGGACAGCAGGTGGTCGAGCGTGAGGACGCGCAGGCGCACCGCCGCCAGTTCGATGGCCAGCGGGATGCCGCCCAGCAGCGTGCAGATCTGGGTGACCTTGTCGTGGTTGTGCAGTCCCACGGCGAAACCGGGCTCGACGGCCGCGGCCCGTTCCGCGAACAGGACCACGGCCGGGTCCTGCGGCAACGGGGCGACCTGCCAGAGGTGCTCGCCGTCGACGCCGAGACGTTCGCGGCTGGTGATCAGGATGCGCAGCCCCGGCACGCCACGCAGCAACGCGTCCACGAGGGCGGCCGCGGGTTCGACGACGTGCTCGCAGTTGTCGAGGACCATCAGCGCCTGCCGGTCCCGCAGGTGTTCCACCAGGACGGTGCGGTGCTGGCGGACCGTGTCGTCGTGGACGCCCAGTTGTTCCAGAACCGTGTGCACGACCAGTTCCGGATCCGTGACACCACTTAGTTCGACGAACCACACACCGTCGCGGAAAGCCCTCGACGTCTCCCCGGCCGCGCGCAACGCCAGGCGTGTCTTACCGACGCCACCGACACCCGTAAGAGTGACAAGACGAGACTCGGACAGGAGTCTCCTCACCTCGGCGACGTCGAGCCTGCGGCCGACGAAACTAGTTGTGTCAGCAGGCAAATTACCTTTGCGACCTGGGGAAAGCGAACCGCCCACAGCGGCACCCTAGGTCGGCGCGATCTCCCGCTGCAACGCGGTCCCCCGGAGGTACCAACGCCGAAACACGGGTAGTTACCCCCTAGGTCTCCCGGTGTGACGCCTCCAACCTTGAAGGCTGGGTGCCGTTTGCGCGAGGGGACGGATCATGGCCGGTGACAGCAGAGGTCTCGACGTCGACATCCGCGAGCAGAACGGCGTGCTCGTCGTCAGGTTCAGCGGCCGCCTCGACTGGTCGACGTACATGCGCGTGCAGGACGTGCTGCTCGACTGCGCCACCAAGGAGCTCGTCGGCGTGGTGGTGCAGCTCGACGACCTCGTCGCCGAGTCGCCAGCGCTGCTCGTGGTGTTCGACGTGGTGTGGCTGTCCGCGGCGCGCTGGCCGGGCATCTCGCTGAGCCTCGTCGTCAGTGATCACCAGCTGCGGGCGACGCTCGAGTCGCGTGGTCTCCCCCGGCACATCCCCATGTACCCCACGACGCAGGCCGCGCTGACGGCGGTCGTCCGGCTGCGGCACGAGGACCGCGTGGACGCGGCGCTGCCGACGTGCCGGTGTCTGCCGCACGTGGCGGAACGGATCACCGAACGCGCCTGCGAACGGTGGGGCGTCCAGTCGTTGCTCGACGTCGCCCCGCAAGTGGCCGTGGAGCTCGTGTCGCACATCGAGGACGAGGACAGTCCGTTGGCGCTGCTGCTGCGCATGCGTGCGGACAAGTTGTCCGTTGCCGTACGCACGACCGCACGGCTGGACCTCAGGCAGTGGAACATCATGCGGCGCAACGTCGCGTCCATCGCCGTTTGCAACTTCACCATGGGTGAGACGCCGGCTGGCGGTGGGCGGCACATCATCTGGGCGTTGCTCGATGTGCCGGAGGACAGCCAGCGGCCCCCGAGCTACCTGCCGGAGGCCGCCGTCTTCACCCACCAGGCTTAACGCTTCCGGGTCGTTCTACTGGGCGTGCATCGCCGCGATGCTGGTACGGCACGCCCGCACGACCTGACGGTTCGCCGCCGTGTCCGGGGTGCCAGTGCCGCACCTGGGACAGAAGAGCCGCGCAGTCGTCTCGTTGACGAACACCTCGAGAGGACAGCGGCACGGGCGGCACCAGCGATGGCCGGTGACCGGGATGACGTGGTCCGGCGAGGCGACGCACTGGTGCAACCAGCAACGATGCAGACCGCACGTCACTCGGGCGTGGGGATCGAGGCCGAGCTCCTCAGCCAGGTCCTCGGCGCTGAGGACCGCCGTCAACGTCGAGTCCTCCGCCTCGAAGGAGGTCACCAGCCGCAGGTGCGTGCGTCGCCTCATGGCAAGAACCTTGCTCTGCCGACGGAGTCAGGTATACCCGCATTATTACCTGTTTAATCGTCAGTTGCGCCGAATTCCATTCGGCATAGAACCCTCTTCTCACCCGCTCGTGGGCACCCTAGGCTCGGTGCAGACCGCGCGGCGCAGAGGTATTCCACATGGCAGATCCTGCGTACTTCCCTCCCCCGCACTCCGCCCGCATCGGCATGAGCGATGTGGAACAGCTGGAGTCGCAGACGCATTCGCTGAGGTCGGTCGACTACCAGTACGGCGGAGGGGCGTGCCGTGACGCCGTCATCGTCCGGATCTACTGGGCGCAGCAGCTGTTGGCGGCATCGGCCACGGACATGGTGCGCTCGCGTTTGTTGTCTGCAGTAGCCGATCTGCACAACCTCGCGGGATGGACGTCGTTCGACAGCGGTCAGGTCGGCGCGGCGTATCACCATTTCGACCGTGCTCTCGATTTTGCGCGTCACGACGAGGACCTGACGACCAACATCGTTTACCGGCGTGGGCGCGTGCATCTGCATCACGGCGCACCGGGTGATGCGCTGGCTTACTTCCAGAGGGGCGCGTGCGCGCCGTTGGCGGCGAGCATCATGCATTCGAACGAGGCGTGGGCGTACGCGCGTCAGGCCCGTTCAGCGGAAGCGTTGCGTGCGTTGGGCAAGGCACAGGACGCGTTCGCGCGCGCGGACCTCTCGCACGTGCCGGACTGGGCCCGGTTCCACGACGAGACCGACCTGACGGCGATGATCGGGACCGTCTACGCCGAACTCGGGGACACCCGGCACGCGATTCCGGCGTTGACGTCGGCGATCGAGGGGTTCGGGCCGAGCATGGCGCGCAGCTCGACGTTCTGCCTGATCGCGCTGGCCTCGTGCCACTTCCTGGACGGGGACGACGATCAGGCGCAGACCGTCGGGCTGCAGGCGATCAGTGCCGCGGAGGGGTTGCGGTCCGAGCGGGTGTGGGACCGGATGCGGCCGATGCTGCAGGTGGCGGCTTCCCGCGGGGTCTCGTTGCGCTGAGTCTTTGCAGAACCCGAACATTCGGCGGACCGTCTTCTGACCGTGCTGCCGCATCGTTCTGTGCCATGAACATTTCGCGAATCGGTGGGCTCGTGGCCGGGATGCTGCTGCTGGGCGCTGGGACCGCGTCCGCGCAGGAACCGATCACGATCAGCCCGGAGAAGGTGCAGCAGATCTGCTCTCAGCGGGTGCCGCGGACCGAGGCTCGCGTCAAGGCGCTGACCGACCGGATCAACGGCAGCCCGGAGACGCTGGGCTCGAAGAAGTGGATCGAGCAGAAGGCCGCCGACGCTCGTGCCGCCGGCAACACGGCACGCGCCGACGTCCTGGACGCGCGGCTGAAGCTGCGGGACGCGCAACTGGTGAAGCTGGGCAAGGCCGCGGAGCGGGTCGCCAAGTTCAAGTCCGAGCACTGCGGGTCCAAGTGAGGTGGGTTGCTCTTGTGCTGTTGGTCCTGTCGCTGACGGCGTGCCGGGGCGAGGCGCCGGTGTCGGACCTCGATGATGTGGAATCAACGCTGAACAGCATCGAGTCGGACATCAACCAGCCGGGGTGAACGCGTGGAACGTGGCCTGGTGCTCGTCGTGGAGGACGAACCGGCGATCGCCGAGCTCGTCGCGCTCTACCTGCGGCGCGACGGCTTCGGCGTGCAGGTCGAGTCCTCGGGGGACGCGGCACTGGCCGCGGTCCGTTCGTTGTCGCCGGTCGCCGTGGTCCTGGACGTGGGTCTGCCGGGCATGAACGGCATCGAGGTCTGCCGCGCGCTGCGTGCCGCGGGCGACTGGACCCCGGTGCTGTTCGTGACCGCACGCGATGACGAGGTGGATCGCTTGCTGGGCCTGGAACTCGGCGCCGACGACTACATCACCAAACCGTTCAGCCCGCGCGAACTGGCTCTGCGCGTCCGAACCGTGCTGCGGCGCTCTTCCAGTGTTGTCTCGGAGGTTCTGCAGGTGGGCTCGGTGCGGCTGGACGTCGGCGAACGTCGTGCGTTTGCCGGTTCTGCGGAGGTTTCGTTGACCTCGACGGAGTTCAGCCTGCTCGCGTACCTGATGAAGCACCCGCGTCAGGTGTTCTCGCGCGAGCAGTTGCTGAGCGCCGTGTGGGGTTACGCCTCCGTCGCCGGCACGCGCACGGTCGACGTGCACATCGCCCAGCTGCGGGCCAAGTTCGGCGCTTCGAGTCCAATTCGGACGGTGCGCGGTGTCGGCTACTCGGCGGACGCGTCATGAACCTCGCCGCCCGCATCGCCTTGCTGTGTCTGGGAGTCGCGTTCGTCGCCGTGCTCGTCGCCGGCCTCGTGTCGACCCGGCTGGTGCTGTCCACCTCACAACAGGTGAGCCGCGAGATCCTGCGCTCCCAGGCCGACGTGGTGTCGGGCCAGATCTCCAACGCTCGGGTCGAGCAGGTCCTGGAGGGTCAGGGGATCGCGATCGTCCGCATCTCCTCGTCCGGTGAGATTTCCGGCTCCGATCGTGCAGCCGTGCGTGCGGCTCGCGACGTGGGTGCGGGTCGCGTTGTGGGCGGTGAGCCGGTGTCCAGCGTGAGCGGCCGCCTGAACGTGGAGGCCCGCGCGTCAGGGGCCGGCGGCTTCGCTCTCGTGCAGGAGACCGAGACCAGCAACACCTACCGCAAACTGGTCCGCAACATCCTGTTCGCCCTGGGCATCGGCCTGGCCGTGGCGTGCCTGGCCGGCCTGGCCCTGGGTTCCGTCCTGGCCCGTCCGTTGAAACGCGTGGCCTCCGTGGCGCACTCGATGAGCACGGGCCGCCGCGACCTCCGCGTGCCGGTGGCGGGGACGGTCGAGCTCGCTGAGGTGGCCACCTCCGTCAACTCACTCGCAGATGCCTTGCAGCGCAGTGAATCCCGCCAACGCGACTTCCTGCTCTCGGTCTCCCACGAGCTCCGCACCCCGCTCACCGCCGTGACGGGCTTCGCGGAATCCCTGGCCGACGGCGTGGTGTCCGGCGCGCAGGTGGCCCCGGTCGGCACGGTCATCCTCGACGAGGCCCGTCGCCTGGACCGGCTGGTGACCGACCTGCTGGACCTGGCCCGCCTGGGCGCCGACGACTTCCGCCTGGACATGGCGGCCGTGGCCCTGGAACCCGTCGTGCGCTCAGCGGCCGAGGTCTGGCACGCCCGCTGCCACGCGCGAGGCGTGGCTTTCTCTTTGGATGTCACGGCCTCACCCACCGTGTGGGCCGACGCGCGCCGGTTGCGCCAGGTCATCGACGGTCTGATGGAGAACGCGTTGCGCGTCACGCCCGCCGGTCGCCCGGTGGTGCTCGCGCTGTCGTCCGTGCTGGAGGTGCGGGACGGCGGGCCAGGACTGGCGGCGGAGGACTACCCCGTCGCGTTCGACCGCGGGGTGTTGCACGCGCGGTACCAGGAGACGCGGCCGGTGGGCACCGGGGTGGGGCTGGCGCTGGTGCACGGGCTGGTCACGCGGATGGGCGGGACGATCAAGGCGGGACCTGCCCCGGAAGGTGGCGCCGCCTTCACCGTCACGTTGCCTACTTCGCCTGGGGCAGCTTGACCTTCTTCTTCGCGCCGGGCGACGACGGCGGCGGCACCACCGGCCCGATGTCCCCGTCCGGCGCCGTGTCCAGGTCCACGATCACCGGCGCGTGGTCGCTGGGCCCGGTCCCCTTGCGCGCATGCCGGTCGACCCAAGCGGCCTGCACCCTCGGTGCGACGGAAGACGAAGCCAGGATCAGGTCGATCCGCATTCCCAGGTCCCGGTGGAACATCCCGGCCCGGTAGTCCCAGTAGCTGAAGATCCGCTCGTTGGGCCACCGATCCCGCACCACGTCGTGAAAGCCGAGCGCCTGAATGGCCTGCAACGCGGCCCGCTCCGGCTCGGTCACGTGCGTCTGCCCGATGTAGGCCTCGGGATCGAAGACGTCGGCATCGGCAGGAGCGATGTTGATGTCCCCGCACACCAGGGCGTCGTCGGGCCCGGCCTCCAGCACGTCCCGCAACGCGGCGAGCCACTCCAGCTTGTACTTGTAGTGGTCCGACTCGGGCTCACGGCCGTTGGGCACGTACAGCGAGTGCACGCGCACCCCACCACACGTGGCGGACACCGCGCGGGCTTCGACGTGCGGGAATCCGGGCGCCCCGGCCACGCCGACCGCGACGTCGTCCAGCCCGACCCTGGACAGCAGGGCGACGCCGTTCCACTGCGTCTCGCCGAACAGCGCCACCTCGTAGCCGCGCTCAGCCAGTTCCGCGCCGAGCAAGGCCGTGAAGGCGTCATCGGCCAGCTTGGTCTCCTGCAGGCACACGACATCGGGCTTGCGCTGGTCCAGCCAGGGCAGGAGCCTCGGCACGCGCTGCTTGACCGAATTCACGTTCCACGTCGCCACTCGCACGCAGTCAACCGTAGTCACCGGAACTCAAGCCCGCATCGAACGCTTCAGAGCATGTTGAACACCTCCTCCGCCCGGTCCCGTTTCACGAACATCTGCCACGCGGTCTCGGCGATGTCGTCCGGGTCGAGCGTGTGCCCGGCCAAGCTCCCGAACTGCTCGGGCTTGCTCTGCACGGCCTGATGGATGTCACCACGTTCGACGACACCGCCGATGATGAGCGTGCCCGCGTACACACCTTTGTCCGCCAACGCCGCGTTCAGCGTCACGGCGTAGTTGCGCAACGCCGCCGCCGTCAACGCCAACGCACCGAGCACCGGCATCGGCACCACCGCGCTAAGCCCACCCGCAAACAGCAGCCCACCTCCGCGCTCGATCATCTTCGGCAGCACGTGCTCGGTGACGTCGATCGCCGGGTAGAGCCAGTCCATGGCGGCCCGCGCCTCGTCGGACGACGTCGAACTGATCTCGTTGGGCAGGTCGTCGAGGTCGGTGGCTCCGGGCCCGTAGTAGACGACGTCGACCGGACCAACTTCGTCCAATGTGGACTTGAGCAGCTCCCTCTCGCGCACGTCGACCGCGAACGCCCGCGCCCGCACACCCTTTGCGGCCAGCTCGGCCAGATACCTGCCATGCCGTTCGCTGCTGCGCGAAACCAGCACGACGTCGTAGCCCTCACGCCCGAACCGGTGCGCGATGGACATGCCGAGCCCAGGACCGACCCCGAGCACAACCGCGGTGGGAGACATGGCTTTCGTCCTTCCTCAGGCCAAGTCGAGGGCACCCTCGACTTATGCGGCCGACGCTACCACGGAATTCGAGGGCACCCTCGACTTATCCGCCGCGTAGGATCCCGGCCATGGTCACCGCGTCGAGGCCCCTGCGTGCGGACGCGGCACGCAACCGGGAGAAGCTGCTGGCAGCGGCCGCGGAACTGTTCGCGGAACGCGGCCTCGACGTGCCGCTCGAACACATCGCCCGCCGCGCAGAGGTCAGCATCGGCACGCTCTACAAGCACTTCCCGACCCGCGAGGACTTCACGACGGCGATCTTCCCCGAGCGCCTGGCCGCCCTGGACGTCATCGGCGCGAAGGCCCTGGCCGACTCCGACCCGTGGCACGCGTTCGCCGGCTACCTCGAAGACCTCTACACCCTGCAGGCCGAGGACCGCGGCCTGAACGACGTCCTGGCCCGCGACCTGCCCAACGCCCCCGAGGTGGTCTCGGCCTGCCACCGCGGCACGAGCCACGTGGGCACCCTGATCACCCGCGCGATCGAGGCCGGCACGCTGCGCGCCGACTACACGATCGCGGACATGGCCACCCTGACCAGGGCAATGGCCCAGGTGATCCGGGACTCGCCGAGCGAGTGGCGGCGCTTCCTGTCCATCTACGTCGAAGGCCTGCGCGCACGAACCCCATGAGAGCGCAAAGAGCCCGCGGAGGTCTGGGGGTTCGTGCCCCAGAAGACACGAGGAGCGAGGCGGGTCGGCGCTTTTCGCCGACACACCTCGCCCACGAGTGGATGGGGAAGGTGGGGCTCGAACCCACGACCTGACGGATTATGAGTCCGCTGCTCTGACCAACTGAGCTACTTCCCCCGCGCGGCTCACGCTGCGTGGTGGAGGATACCGATCACGCCGAACGGGCCTTGCGCGCCCCCGTGGCGAGCGACACATAGGCTGCACGCGTGCGTCTGATCCTCCGCGACTTCACCCCGGCGGACGAGCCCGAGGTGCTGCGGCTGTTCGCCGGCTGCGACGACTGGTTCCAGGCTGCCACGGGACATCCGTCGGGGCCCGGTGACGTGCAGAGTCTTTTCTACGCGTTGCCGGAGGGGGCGACGTTCGAGCAGAAGCACCTGCTGGTCGCCGAGGCTCAGGGCATGATCGGGTTCGTCGACCTCGTCCTCGACCACCCCGCGCGGCACGAGGCCAGCATCGGGTTCTTCCTGGTGCCGAAGGATCTCCGCAGGTGGGGCATCGGCAGGGCGATGGCCACGGCGCTCACGCAGCGCTACCCCGACATCACGCAGGTGCACGTGAGCCTGACGGACTTCCAGCCCGGCAAGGAGTTCCTCAAGGCCATGGGCTGCACGGTCAACGGTCAGCGCGCGGTGCTGGAGATCGCCCCGAGGTCCGAGGGCCGGTAGCCGTCCGGGTAGCCGGGATAGGTGCGGTTGCGCGCGCGGGTCAGCTTCAACGAACGACGCACTGGCATCCGGCGCACCACCAGCGCCCGCATCCGCAACGTCAGCCGCCCCACCACGCCAACCCACCCCGGCGGCGACGAAAACCCGAACGCGCGCACCATCAGCGGGTCCAGCAGTGCGATCACCGCCCGCGAGACCACCGGCTCGAGCACTGACGGGTACCACGAGCAGAACAGGTCGAGCGTGTACTGGCCGATGCGGCGGTTCGACGGGGCGAACACGAAGTTCGACTGCTCATAGGCCTCCTTGAAGGCCCGGAACGCACCGAAGTCCGCGGGAATGTCCCGGATCCCCATGCGGGCACCGACCGCGCGGTAGAAGTGGAACGCGGCCAACTGCTCGTTGCGCGACAACGGCCGCCATCCGTACAAACCAATCCAGTCGATCGGGTCGTAGATGAACGTCGACAGCACGTAAAGCATGTCGGCGTTGGAGATGGAGTAACGGCCGTGCTGCCGGTTCACGACGCGCAACGCCTCACGTCCGCGCGGGGAGTCGTAGCCGTGTTCGACGAGCTCGGCCATCAGGACCGCGGTGTCGTCGTAGCGCTTCTGCGGGCGGCGTTCGAACTCGCCGGTGCGTTCCAGCAGGCCCGAGATCGACGGCACGCAGTACGTGCGGAACAGCGCCAGCTCCAGCGACTTCTGGTAGTCCCACGGGAAGTCCAGGCCCGCGGAGATCCGCATGATCTCCTCGTGGTCGGTGACGGGGTCCAGCGACGTGATGCGGCGTAGATTCGCGAAGCGGGCCATCCACCCAAGCTGACTCAACCGCCGCAGAAGCACCAGGCCCCAGTCGGATGACAAGGATCGACCGTTGCGCATCACCTTCGTCCTGCACCTCTTTCCCCGCGCGCCCATCGGCGGCTTCCGCGTCGTCTACGAGTACGCGAACCGGCTGACCGACCTGGGATGCGAGGTCACCGTCGTCCACGAGCGGTGGCGGGACGACGTCAAGGAGGCCATGCGCGATCTGTGGCACGGCCGGAGCCAGGCTCGGCTGCGACGAGCCGTGAGCTGGTTCGAGATCGACCCGCGGGTCCGGCTGATGATCGTGCCCGAGCTCAAGCCGGCGCACCTTCCGCCGGCCGACGTCACGATCGCCACGCACTGGCCGACCGCGCGCCTGCTCCCCCACGTCCAGAGCACGCCGTTCCACCTCGTCCAGAACTACGACACCTGGGACGGCGTCGAAGAACTACACGATGTGCTGAAGATGGACTTCCCCAAGATCGCCGTCTCCAGCTACCTCGCCAGGACGCTCGAGGGCCTCGGCAACAGCAACGTCACCGTGGTGCCGAACGGCCTGGACCACAAGACGTTCCGGCCACCGACAACAGACCACCCACGCGGCAACTCAGTGGCGATGCTCGTCAGCAAACACCCGTCCAAGGGATTCGCAACGGGCACAAAAGCACTCGAACAAGTCAAAACCAAGATCCCGGACCTGAAGGTCAACGCGTTCGGCGTCAGCCCTCGCCCCGACGACCTGCCGGAGTGGATGACCTACCACCACGGCCTGAACGGCGAGCAGCTCGTCGAAGACGTCTACCACCGCAGCGCGGTCTTCCTGTGCAGCTCCAGCACCGAGGGCTGGGGCCTTCCCGCGGCAGAGGCGATGGCGTGCGGAGCGGCGGTGGTCAGCACCCGCAACGGCGGCGTCGAGGACTTCTGCACCCACAACGAGAACGCGCTTCTCGCAGACGGCACCGGACTGGCCGAAGCCGTCATCAAGATGCTCGAAGACGAAGCCCTGCGCGCGAAATGCGTCCAAGCCGGCTACGCGCGAGTGTCCACCATGGACTGGAGCGCCTCCGCCCGCTCGTTGATCAGCTTCATCCGCGCGTTCCACTCGACCGTCTCGTAGTGCGCGCTGCCGGACGCCGACCCCTGCCCTGGCCACTTCCGGTAGTGCAGCCCGACAGCAGACTCGAAAAAGCCGGCGGTCAAAACACTCGCTGCGATCAACAGACCGGTGTCGTCGCTGCCCGGCACCGCCATCCACCCGCCGAGCAGCACCGCGAGATCACGCCGCAGGCACATCGTCGTGGGGTGCACGGGCAGGCGGAAGTCGTTGCGGCGCCAGTGGTCGAGCACCACACCAGGCTCCAGCCGGCCTCCAGCAAGATCGCCGTCGAACTCGACCAGCGAGCCGTCGGGCATGAGGTCGAGCGCCCGCGACGTGGTCCACTGGACCCCGCTCCCGATCGCCGCGACGTCGCGTGCCAATACGCCGGGGGTCAGCACGTCGTCCTGGTCCAGGTTCTTCACCAGCTCGCCGCGGGCGCGGGACAGCGCGAGGTTGCGGGTGATCGCGACCCCGCCCTTCCGCCCTGAACCGTGCACAACCCGTTCGTCAGGGGGAAGAACGTCACGCGCGACGCCGGTGCGCCCGTCCTCCTGCACCAGCCATTCCCACGCCCAGCCGTCCGGAAGCTCCTGGGACGCGAGCGATCGGTACGCCTCGAGAAGGTGGCCCGGCTCCGGGTCGTAGACGGCGGTAATCACCGAGATCATGCGCACAGGGCCAGCTCCGCACAAAACGAGAAGAGGCCCCATCCGCATCCGGAAGGGGCCTCACCTGCTGTTACGCTCCCCCAACTGGACTCGAACCAGTAACCCTGCGATTAACAGTCGCATGCTCTGCCAATTGAGCTATGGGGGAATGTTCTGTTGTGTCCTGCTTGTCAGGCTTGGTTCCTCCTGACAGTGGGTAACTCTACATGAGCCTCAAAACGGGTTCTGCAAGCACCCCCCGATTTGCGGCAAACTGGCCTCTGACCAGGCACGATGTGAGAGGAGACCCGCATGAAGGGCATCTTGGTCGGCATGGCGGTCGGCTACGTGCTCGGCGCCAAGGCCGGGCGGGAGCGCTACGACCAGATCGTGCGGATGTGGCACCGCTTCGCCGACAACCCCACGGTGCGCCGGACGGCGAGCCAGGCCAAGGACAAGGCGTTCGAGGCCGCTCACCAGGCAAAAGACCTCGCCGCGGACGCTGCGGAGAAGGCCGCCGAGAAGGCTCCGTGGCGCCATCACGAGGAGGCCAACGGGCGCCCGGTGACCCCGCCGGCCACCACCCCGCGCGCGTGAGGCGTGATCATCTTCACACCTGAGCCACCACGAAGATCCGCCTGAACGGGAACCACGTCGTGCCGTCGGCTCGCCGCGGGTAGGCCTCGCGCAGCCGCGGCGCCAGTTCCGCGACGTACGCGTCCCAGTCCGATGAGGACAGTGCCGCGCGCACCGGCCGCAATGCCGTGCCGTAGACCCATTCCAGCACGGGGTCGGGCCCGGTGAGCCGCTGCACGTACGTGGTCTCCCAAGCGTCCACAGAGGAACACCCGGCCAGCAGGTCGGCGTACTCCACGGGCTCCAGCACGGGCTTCTCGGCCCGGAAGACGTGCGCCAGCGCCGGCCCGGCGACCTCGCGGATCAGCCGGTGCGACGCGTCCGCGTAGTTGCCCGGCACCTGGAACGCGAGCCACACGCCGGAAGGCAGTGTCGCCGCCCACTTCTCCACGATCGAGGGATGTGACGGAACCCACTGCAGCACCGCGTTGGACACCACGACATCGGTGTCCGGCAACGGTTCCCAGGTCGTCACGTCGTCCACCCGCGCATCGACGCCCGCGGCACGAGCGGCCTCGACCATCTCGGGTGACGAGTCGAACGCCTCCACGACAGCCGATGGCCACCGTGACGACAGCGAGACGGTCAGGTTCCCAGGCCCGCAGCCCACGTCGACCACGCGGCGCGGGGACTCGGCCCTCACGCGCGCCAACAGCTCGTAGAACGGCCGCCCCCGGTGATCGGCGAAGGCCAAGTACTGCGCCGGATCCCACATACGACTAACAGTACACGCGTACTGCTAGCGAGTCAGCCCCTCGGCGAACCTCGCCACCGCCGTCCGCACGTCCGCGAGCTCCACCCCGGCATCGCCCCGCGCCTGCCACACGACGCCGTCTTGACCAGGAATCTTGCGCTGCAGGATCCACACCCCTGGCGACTCGACGCGCTCGCGATGCCGGATCGCCCCCTCGACGCGTTGGCTGATCGCCCGCAGCACCCGGCCGGGCTCCGCCACCGCGAACCGTTGCGCGGGAAGGTCTTCCAGCAGCACGACCGGGCCTTCGGTGCCGGCCTCCTGCGCCTCGACCACGCGCAGCGCGCCCTCCCACTTCACCTTGCTGATCAGGTGCCACCCGATCCGCCGGGGACCGGGCACCCACAGCCCGAGCGACGTGACGACGAGATGACCGTCCGGCACGGGAGCGAACGCGATCACCGTCTCGTCCGGCTCCAGCGCACCGGTGAACCCGTCCGGCGCACCAGAGCCGAACAACCGCCGGAACAGCCCCACTACAGCACTCCCGCGCTCTGCTGCAGGAGCGCCTTGCGGTACTCCTCCAGCGCCACCAGGTCGCCCCACAGCGCCCGGTACTCGTCGGCGTCCTTGATCGGGGACAGCCGCCGCAACCGCGACTTCACGTCCTCGATCTGCTTGCCGACCTGCACCTCCTGCAGCCGCGCGATCACCATCGACACGTACCGGAACTCGTCGTCCTGCTTGACGGCCAACGGTTCCACCGCGAGCTCGGTCAGCACCGACCGCACCGATGCGTGCGAGCAGGCCTGCGAGATCGCGTCCAGGTACGCCGTGCCCGCGAGCCCGCAGGACGCGCCACCGGCGGCGCGGATCGCCCGGTGCAGCGCCACGTAGGCGGGGTCCGTGAACGCCTCGTCCGGCAGCGAGTCGTAGAGCGGCCCGGCGTACTCGGGCAGCCGCAGCGCGACCTTGAGCACCTCGCGTTCGGGCACCAGCCGCGGGTCGCGCGGGTTCGGCCGCGCCGGTCCGTCGACGTCCACGCTCAGCGCGATCTGGTTCGGGTCGACGCGGGCCGCGGTGGCCATCGGCGCCTTGCCGCCGGCGACCTGACGCACCCGGCGCACGACCATCGCCTCGTCGTCCCAGCCCACCCACCAGGCCAAACGCGTCGCGTATCCGTCCCGCTTGGCGCGGTCCTTGATCTGCGCGACGAACGGCACCATCTTCTTCAACGCCTCGACGCGGCCGTCCACCGAGTCGAGGTCGTAGGCCTTGAGCTGCGCCTTGATCGCGAACTCGATCAACGGCGTGCGCCGCGCCACCAGGTCGCGCACCGCGACATCGCCCTTGGCCTGCCGCAGCTCGCACGGGTCCATGTTGTCCGGCGCCACCGCGATGTAGGTCTGCGCGGAGAACTGCTGCTCCCCCTCGAACGCCTTCAGCGCGGCCTTCTGGCCCGCCTCGTCGCCGTCGAAGGTGAAGATGACCTCGCCGTTCACGTCGTCGTCGATCAGCAGCCTGCGCAGCACGTTCATGTGGTCAGTGCCGAACGCGGTGCCGCACGACGCGACCGCCGTCGGCACGCCGGCCAGGTGCATCGCCATGACGTCGGTGTAGCCCTCGACGATGACCGCCTGCTTGCGCTTCGCGATCTCCCGCTTGGCCTGGTCGAGCCCGAACAGCACCTGCGACTTCTTGTAGATCATCGACTCGCTGGTGTTGAGGTACTTCGCCTGGATCGGGTCGTCGTCGAAGATCCGCCGCGCGCCGAACCCGACGACCTCGCCGCCGATGTCCTTGATCGGCCAGAGCAGCCGCCGGTGGAACCGGTCGATCGGCCCCTGCCTGCCTTCCTTGGTGAGCTGCGACTTGATCAGCTCCTGCAGCTCGAAACCGCGGCCCAGCAGGTGCTTCGTGAGCTTGTCCCAGCCACCGGGCGCGAACCCGCAACCGAACTGGCGAGCCGCTGCCTCGTCGAACCCGCGCTCCGCCAGGAACTCGCGGGCCTGCTGCGCCTCCGGCGAGGCGAGCTGCTCCGCGTAGTACTCGGCCGCCGCCTTGTGCGCCTCGATCAGCCTGCTGCGGGTGCCGCGATCGCGCTGGGGCGTGGCGCCGCCGCCCTCGTAGGTGAGCTGGATGCCCGCCCGGTCCGCGAGCCGCTCGACGGCCTCCACGAACGACAGGTGCTCGACCTTCATCACGAAGGCGATCACGTCGCCGCCCTCGCCGCAGCCGAAGCAGTGGAACGTGCCGTGCGACGGGCGCACGTTGAACGAGGGCGTCTTCTCGTCGTGGAAGGGGCACAACCCCTTCAGCGCTCCCCCACCGGCCCTCTTGAGCGATACCTGGTCACCCACGACCTCATCGATGCGGCTGCGCTCACGCACCAATGCGATGTCGCTCTCCCTGATGCGTCCTGCCACGTCGCCGAGTCTAATCCTTTGGCAAACTGCCAACCGTGACCACGGCCGACGACTTCGCACTGCACCGGACCCACCTGATCGGCGTGGCGTACCGGCTGACCGGCAGCGTTGCCGACGCCGAGGACGCCGTGCAGGAGGCGTGGCCGCGCTTCTCGGCCGCCGAGGGCGTCAGGGACGTGCGCGGCTGGCTCACGACCGTGGTCAGCCGCATCTGCCTGGACCGGCTGCGGTCGGCGGCCGTGCGCCGCGAGACCTACGTGGGCTCCTGGCTGCCGGAACCGCTGCTCACCACCGGTGAGGACGACGACCCGCTGGCGGCCGTGGTGCGGGCGGACGGCGTGCGCATGGCGGCGCTGGTCGTGCTGGACCGGCTCACTCCCGAGCAACGCGTCGCGTTCGTGCTGCACGACGCCTTCTCGTTGCCGTTCAACGAGATCGCGGACGTGCTGCAGGTCTCGGAAGCCTCCGCGCGCCAGCACGCCTCGCGCGCCCGCAAGGCCGTCGCGGGTGCCGAGCCACCGCCCCGCGCCGCGCTGGCCGAGCAGCAGGAGGTGCTGGAGAAGTTCCTGCAGGCCATGTCGAGCGGTGACATCGACGCCGTGCTGAGCCTGCTGCACCCGGACGCGGTGATGATCGGCGACGGCGGCGGCAAGGCGCGCACGGCGGTCAACACGGTGTCCGGCGCGGAGAAGGTCGCCCGCTTCTTCTTCGGACTCCTCCGCAAGTACGGCTTCGAGGACGATCTTCCACAGATGCGGCCCGCACTGGTCAACGGCGACCTCGGCATGGTCATGCCGGCCCAGGGCGACGTGGCGGCGCGCGTCACCACGTTCACCGTGCACGACGGCAAGGTCCTCGCCGTCTACGACCTGGCGAACCCCGACAAGCTCGGCCACGTGGAGTTTGGGTCCAGACCGTAACCGTCACGGGATCGTTTCGACGCTAACGTTCACAAGCTCGGCCCGCTCGTCGGCAACCGCTCCACCGCGAAGTTCGACTTCGTGGTGGAGTCCTGGTCACCAGCGGAGTCGCAGCAGCTTCCCGACGTCCCTGAGCTTCGGGATCGCGCTGACGACCTTCATCTGGATCCTGCCGGACCTGGGCAACGCGTCCAGGTGCGGCAGGTCCACGCTGCGCCAGGCGTCCACAGTGGTCAGTCCGGGGTGCAGCGCCTCGACCTCGCGCGGATCGTCGACGCCCCAGTGCAGTGTGGCGCCGGCGTTGCGCACGGCCGGAACGAGCTTCTGCAGCTTGATCCCCCACGAGCCGTATACGTCGAACAGCAGCTCACCGCTCGCGAACCTGTTGGTGATCCTGCTGATCAACGCGTGGCCCTCCTCTCGTGTCAGGTACATCGAGAGGCCCTCGAACACGGCCACCGTCGGGCGGTCCGCCGGCACTGCTTCGAGCCACGCGTCCTCCGTGACGGACGAGGCCACGAGCCGGTAGTCGCCGGGCGGTTCGGGCAAGAGCTTGTGCCGCAACGCGACGACGTCCGGCATGTCGACGTCGACCCACCGCACGGTGTCCGGCCGTTCGATGCGATGCGCGCGGGTGTCCAGCCCGCACGCGAGGTGCAGCACCGTGCAGGACGGGTTGCTGCGGAGGAACTCGCGGGTCCAGTCGTCGAGAACCCTCGCGCGGATGGCGACGCCGACCGAGGTCGTCGTGTTCATCCCGGTCTTGGCGAAGTCGTAGTCGATGCGGTCGACCGCACGCTGCGCCTCGTCGTCGTGCAGCACGGAGGTGGCCCGCCCGCTGTCCACCGCCCGGCCGTACAGCGTGGCGAGCATGGTCTCCTGGGCACCCGTCAGGGTGATCTTCTCCACGGCTCTAGTGTGCCGGGACGCGGCAGGCGTCGCCGCTCGTGAAGCCCTGGTCCTTGATCTCGAACGCGCTGTTGAACCGCGCCCGCTGGTTCTCCAGCGCGATCTGGTAGGTCAGCGCGACGAGTTCCTTGCGTCCCAGCAACTCCTCCAGCTCCGCGACCTGCTCGTCGGTGACGCTGACCGGTGTGGTGGTCATCGCGTCGGCGTACGCGAGCGCCTTGCGTTCGAGGTCGGTAAACAGCGGTGACGTGGCATACGAGTCGATGTGCTTCAACCGCTCGATGTCCAGGCCTTCGTGCTTCATCAGCATCGCGCCGAAGTCGACGCACCACGAGCAGCCGAGCTGCACGGCCGTCCGGTAGACGCACAGCTCGAACAACGGTCCGTGGGCCGCCTTCTTGACCGCCAGCTCGTGCCGGCCGCTCGCGACCAGCAGCTTCGGGTGGTGAGCCATCACGGTGACCGGCTCCGGCACCGCCCCGAACTCCCGCCTCGCGAACCAGTACACGGCCCTGGTGAGCAGGCCGGCGTCCTTCTTGGTGACTCCCTTGATCCTCGTCATGCCCACTGGACGAGCCGGCGCCAGAGAATGTGACACCTTTGGGTGACTGGGTTGCGGGGCAGGCAGCTCATAGGGTCCTGGCATGAGCAACGACTTCGTGCTGGACATCGATCACGAGTCGGCCGGCCTGCTGGCGGGAACACTGCTGGCGGGCGACTCGTGCGCGGTGCCGGTGCGTCACCAGAACGTCCGACTGCTGCTGTGCGCGCTGCCCGGCGAGGACGGAATGCGACTTTTCCTGCGTCGCAACACGCCGAACTAACGGTCGTAGACGGCCACGTACTCCATGAGCAGGTCACGCGACCGCTCGTTGTCGAGCGCGACGGCGTGCATGCGCTGAAAGACGAGCATCGCCCGTTCGACGGTGGCCGCGTCGCTGACGAGTGCCCAGTTCGCGAGGTAGACGAGCGGTGGCTCGTGCTCGTACTGGATCAGCGCGTAGTCCATCCCGACCGCCGCCGCCCCGCCCGCGCTGGCCGGCACGATCCGGATCGACGGCGCGTGGAACAGCAGGTGCAGGACCTGGTCCTCCATCAGCCGGTTGCTGCCGACGACGGTGCGCAGCGCGTACTCGTGGATGAAGAACACGCACGGTGGCAGCACGCCGTCGCGTTGCAGCTCCGGTGCCGGGCTGAGACCCAACGCCGCGGCGAGCGCCTTCGCGTAGCACTCGGTCCGCAGGAGGACGGGAACGGTGACGCCGCTGAAGCAGGTGATTTGCGTGGCGCCGGCCGCGGCGAGCACGACGAACTGTTCGCCGGCACCGTGCTGGGTCATGCCCGGAACCGTAAAGGCATGATCATGATCTCGCCGCGCGAAAAGCTCGCCCATCAGGGCGACTGTCACGGACGGGCGACCTGGGCGAGGAAGGAGATCGCCTTCGACTCGGCGTGCCGGACGACGAGCAGGAACGGCCGGTCCACCTGTACCACGATCGGGCCCGCTCGGCGGCTGCCTCCACCCCCGCGGCCGATAACGTCTCGACCAGGTCGTAGTTCGCGCTGACGTCCACTTTGAGCAGTGACAGCGTGACCTTGGCGGTGTGTCGCGGACCACGAACACCGAGGGGTCGAGCGGCTGCTCCAGCGAGCTGTCCGGCAGCAGCACGAGCACCTCCACGCCGGACTTGGCTGGCAGCGCGACCGTCTGCCAGCCGTCGTGGCGGGGGTGTAGCCGAGCTCGGCCGTCACCTTCATCGTCGGGCGCCAGGCTCGAAGTCCCGCAGCAGCGAGTCGAGCGCCGTGCGGGTCTGGCCACGGGCACCCTCTCGGACGAGTGCCAGGGCTATGGCCACCGAGAACGGTGACCAGCACGCGTTCTCTGACGGATCAGGGACGGCGACGCGGTGCAGGTTCAGGGCGAAGCCGCCTGATCAGTCAAAAATCCTCCCAGGTGTTATGGACGGGCGACCTGCGCGAGGAAGTAGATCGCCTTCGACCGGGCGTGCCGGACGACGAGCAGGAACGGCCGGTCGACGGTCACCACGATCGGCTCGGTCGGGAGCTCGAGCGACACGGTCCGGAACGTCACGGCGGTGGCCGCCGCTCCTTCCAGGCCTTCTTCGTCGATTCGCAGCACGGCCTCGTGGATCACGTCGTCGACGAACAGGCGCTCGTCCGGCGAGAGGCCGCTGAAGTCGGCGTTCCTGGCGAACATGCGCCGGACCCCGAGGCGCTCCAACACGTTTTTCAGCTGGAACTTCTCCCGTACGTCCACTTTGGGCAGTGAGAGCTCGATGTTCACCCGGTTGGCCGCTTCGAGGACCGACGGGGTGAGCGGCTGCTCCAGTGAGGTGTCCGGCAGCAGGATCAGGGTCTCGACGCCGGACGCCGCCGGGAGCACGATCGTCTGCCAGCCGTCGTGGCGGGCGTAGCGGAACTTCTCGGTCACCTTCATCGTCGGCACGTCCACGTCGCCGCCGGGCGCGTGGAACGGCCTGGGCGCGGTCTCCCACGCGGCGAACGGGTTCAACCAGCCGACCTTGAGGTACAGCGCGTTGACGATGATCGCCGCGGCGTCTGGAGGCGGTGGACTCGTCAGCAGTTCGGGGATCAGGCCGCGGGTCGTCTCGGCGACGTCGGTGTTGACGAGCTTGCGGACCGTCGTCGGGTCGGTGAAGTCGGTGCGCCGCACCGACTTCGTGAGCGAGAAGTCCGGGTTCAACGTCAGGTCGTCGTCGGCCCACAACGTGTTGGCGACGGCCAGTTCGGGCACGTCGAGGGCGTCGGCGGCGTCGAAGTCCGTCAGCAACCCGTCGAGCTCGGCACGGGTCTCGCCGCGCGCGGCCTCGCGGGCCAGCGCGAGCGCACTGGCCACCGAGAACGGCGACCAGCACGCGTTGGAGGACGGATCAGGTACGGCGACGCGGTGCATGGTCAGAGCGAAGTCGGCCTGATCGGTCACGAGAAACTCCTACTGTCGTGGATCTGGCAGTGCCATCACGATCGGATCTTCCGGGACGGGCCGCTCCCCCGCTCCTCCCATCGGCCCGAACGGCTTGGGGTGACGAGGTTCGCGCACGCCGGCCGAGCCGTCGTCGTCCCCCTGGTCGTCGAAGCCCACGGGCACGGCTTCCCTGCTCGGTCTCCGCCACGGCCACGGTCGGCCTGGCGGTCTGGATTCGTCCGCCATGGCTTCGAAGCTACGCCGATGCGCGGTGCCAGGCCACGGCCTGCGCGTCGGTGAGCAGCGCGACCTGGTCGATGACGACGCGAAGCCGTGCGGCGTAAGAGGAAGCGGCCGCGAACACCGGGCGGAACGCGGGGTCGAGCAGCGTCGGGCGTTCCAGCAACCGGGTGACCAGCTCGGCGATGAGGTCGCGTTGCTCGGCCTGCATGGCCAGGCGGGCCGGGTCGCTCATCACGTACCGGACGGCCATCGCCTTGAGCAGGGCCACTTCCGCCGCGACCTGGCGCGGGATCTCCAGCGACGCGTTGTACCTCGTGAGCGCGCCGTCGCCGTGCACCTCACGAGTGGCGGTGACGGCGGCACTCGCGAACCGGCCGACCAGCTCGCTGGTGAGGTTCTTCAACGCGACCTGCGCGCCGAGCGAGCCGTCGTACTCGTGCTCGGTCCAGTAGCCGATCACCGGCAGCTCGAGCAGTTGCTCGGCGGTGGCTTCGAGCGCGGCCACGGACTCGTCGGAGAACGTCTTGGCCGCGAGCGACGCGATGGCGGCGCGTTCGTCCGGGCGGGCCAGCGCACCGAGACTGATGCGGTGCGCCAGGACGCCGTCCTCGACGTCGTGCACCGAGTACGCCACGTCGTCGGACCAGTCCATCACCTGCGCCTCGATGCACCGCTCACGTTCCGGTGCACCCGCACGCATCCACTCGAACACTTCGAGGTCGTCGTCGTACACGCCGAACTTCACCGTGCCCGGCGTGCGCTTCCACGGGTACTTCGTCGCCGCGTCGAGCACTGCGCGCGTGAGGTTCAGTCCGTGCGCGGACTTCGGTTCGAGACGGGCGAGGATGCGGAACGTCTGCGCGTTGCCCTCGAAACCACCGCACGGTCCGGCGAGCTCGTTGAGTGCCCTCTCGCCGTTGTGCCCGAACGGCGGATGACCGATGTCGTGCGCGAGGCCGGCTGTGTCGACGATGTCCGGGTCACAGCCCAGTTCCTCGCCGATGCCGCGGCCGATCTGCGCGACCTCCAGCGAGTGCGTGAGCCGGGTGCGCGGAACACCGGTGACCTCGGAGCCCTCACCGGGGCCGACGACCTGGGTCTTGCCCGCGAGCCGGCGCAACGCCGCCGAGTGCAGCACACGGGCGCGGTCGCGGGAGAACGGCGTGCGCGTGTCGGTGCGGGCGCCCGGCAGCACGGCGGTCTTCGGAACTTCAGCGAGCAGGCGCTCCGCGTCGTGGCCGGTATATCCCATCAGCCGATTTTAGGGAGCTTGAGCTCGTCGAACACGCCGGCGTGCGCCTTCATCAGGCGGTAGTAGAGCAACGCTCCGGTCTCGCGCTTGATGTAGAACCACTGCGTCTCGCGCGTCTGCACGTTCGGCCCGACGCGTGTCGGCGAGGTCCACGTGTGCAGACCGGCGTCCTCGGCCATGGTGCGGGCGCGCAAAGAGTGCCACGGGTCGCTGACGATCACGGCGGTCTTCAGACCGCGTTCCTCGGCGACCGACGCGACGGCCCGCAGCGAGCCGAGCGTGTCCGCGCCCTCGCCGACCTGCAGCACCCGGTCCTCCGGCACGCCGCGCTTCACCAGCCACAGCTTGCCGACCTGGCCCTCGGTGAAGTTGTCGCCCGGCTGGCGGCCGCCGGTCGTGGCGATGTAGCCGACGACGCCTTCCTGGTAGAGACCGAGCGCGTGCTCCAACCGCGCTTCGAGCACGTCGGACGGGACACCGTTGTACTGCGCGGCACCGAGGACGATCGCCATGTCGGCTTTGGTCCAGTCGTCCACGCGCGCGACCTGCCACACCCGGAACGCCGTGCCGCCCACCACGAGCACACCGACCACCAACGCGCCGAAGAGCAGGCGCAACACGATCCGACGAATCCTGGCCAGAGGTTTGAGGGGTGGGGTCCGCACCCCATGCATGGTTCCAGAACCTCAGGGCTGCTGCGTTGACGCCCCTGCAAGGATCATCATCATGCCTGCTGAGCAGCCCACCATCCTCGCCACGTCCGGAGGCCTGCGCTCCGGTCACCGGACCTTCCTCGAGTTCGGCAAGCTGATCCACTTCGCTTTGGATCTGGCGGGCGTCGAGGGCCGCCGGCCGCGGCTCTGCTACGTCGGCACAGCCGGGGGCGACCAGCGGTACATGAACGCGAACATGGCGGAAGCGGGCAGCGTCGCGGGCGTCGACGTCTCGGTGCTGAACCTCTTCACGATGCCGCCGACCGACGACCTCGAAAGCTATGTGCTGTCCCACGACGTCGTCTGGGTCGGCGGCGGCTCGGTCGCGAACCTGCTCGCGGTGTGGGAGGTGCACGGGCTCGGCGCGGTCTTCCGCACGGCGTGGGAGGCGGGCGTGGTGCTCAGCGGCGTCTCGGCGGGCTCGTTGTGCTGGCACATGGGTGGCGCCACCGACTCGTTCGGCCCGGACCTCCGCATCGTCACGAACGGCCTCGGCTTCCTGCCCTACGGCAACGGCGTGCACTACGACTCCGAGGAGCTGCGCCGCCCGAAGATCCACGAGGCGGTGGCCGCGGGTGTGCTGCCGACGACCTACTGCACCGACGACGGCGTCGGGCTGCTGTACCGCGGCACCGAGCTCGTCGAAGCGGTGACGGAACGTCCTGGTTCCGGTGCATATGTCGTGGTCAGGGAGGATTCTTCAGCAACCGCACAGGAGGAAAAGCTCGACACCAGGCTCCTGTGAGACGGACCTTGGATATGTGCGCTGGGCTCTGATCCTCCTCATCACGGCGGCCGTTTTCGTGGTCCCGGACGCGTCGCCGTGCAACGCGCACGCGAAGCCCTCAACTGATATATCGCGCGGACCTGATGTATTGGATACCGGCTCCGGTACATCGGAGGCTGCCGCGGACGGCGATATATCGCATACGAGTCCTGATATATCGGATACCGGCACGTCGTCCGCAGTATCCAATATATCGGCGACTGATATATTGGATATCGTCGCCGCCGGCGGAAAGTCCGACGTCGGCGTCGCGGTCCTGGACCTGCAGACCGGCCAGGTGATCTCGCAGGAGGGCGACCAGCCGTTCTACTCGGCGTCGCTGTCGAAGCTGATCCTCGCCGTCGACGCGTTGCAACAGCCGTTGTCCGCCGACGACCAAGACCTGATCCACCGCGCGTTGAGCGCCAGCGACGACGAAGCCATGGACGTGCTGTGGACGAGGTTCGACGGCATGGACGCCACCGGCCGAGTCGCCGCCGAAGCGGGCCTCACCGGCACACACGCCCCGGAGGACCCTTCGCAATGGGGAGAGGTCGTCATCACCGCGGACGACATGGTCCAGCTCTACCGCTACATCCTCGCCTCACCGGCGCGCGACACCATCGTCGCCGCGCTGTCATCGGCCCCGCCGACCGCCGCAGACGGCTTCGACCAGGCGTTCGGCCTGCTCGGCGTCACCGGCGCCTACGCCAAGCAGGGCTGGATGTACTACCTGCCGAGCGACGTCTACCTGCACAGCGCGGGCGTCCTCGACAACCGCTACGCCATCGCCGTGCTCACCACGAGTCCGACCGGCAACTGGACCACCGCGCGGCAGTCGATCAACGCCGTGAGCCAGGCCCTCCTCGCCAAGCTGGGCGTCAAGAGCTGACCTTCCGCTTCGGTTCGCGCCACGGCCGGTCCCAAACACCGGCGTACTCCCGCACCACGAGGAGCGCGATCACGAGGAGCACGACCGCCCCGAAGACCAGCGCGCCGAACAGCATCCCCGCTGCGCCGGCCAGGGAGGCGAACTTGGTCAGGGCGAATCCGCCCGCGATCGGCAGCAGGAGATACGCGCCGACATTCTTCCGGCGCGCCGAGTAGACGTCCCTCACCCGCCCCAGCGACACCCCGAGCAGCACCGGCGCGAACGTCACCACCAGACCGAACACGTCGAGCACCAGCAACCGCGACGGCGCAGTGAGCACAATCGCCGACACACCGACAGACAACGCGACGCCCACCACGACGAGCACGGTGCCGAGCACTCGGATCCGCGGCGCCGCATCGGCACCGGAGTCCGGCACCAGCGGCCCGGACTCGGCCGCGACGATCAGGTGCACGGCCCGGCTGCCATACACGCTGAGCAGCACCGCGCCGAGCACCGGCACCGCGAACGCGAGCAGAACCACCAGCGGGTAGTTCCCCAGGAGGTCGACCCCGGACAGGAACCAGTAGAACGCGAAGAAGGTCGCCAACGAGGCCCCTTCGAGCACGACGATCACGTGCCGCAGCCGAGCGGCCGCCGCAGCGTCGACGAGCCGCGCAGCCACCACACCGCTCGCTACCGCGCACGAACACACGAACGCCCCGCTCACCGCCGTGGCGACGAGCACCTGGGTGTTCTCGACCTTGACCAGCGCCGCGACGACCACCACCCAGGCGACGAGCACCAACCCCACCACGGCCTGCACGAGGCCACGTCTCCTGATCCCCCTCATGCCCCTTACACGCGAGCACGCCTCAGGATGTTGCCCGCGGCGAAGAACGCGACCCCGCCCAGCACGACGATCACCGCCAGCAACGCGAGGTACAGCGCCGACCCCACCATGACCGGCGCCCTGCGGAACGTCATCACCTCAACGAACCACGCGCCCAACACGCAAAAGATCGCCCCACCCCACCACACCCCGAGCAGGCGACGAACCAGGCGAGCCCCGTTCACGTCAACATGCTCGCGCTGAGCGCAAGACCTGGCACCGAGCAAGCTCAACCCGGCCAGCAACACCCAGAACGCGGCCAACCCGGCGATCATCACGCCGATCACGTTGATCGGGTTGCGGGACGAAGGCAGCTTCAGCCCAACCGCCACCAGCACGATCCCGAACACCAGCGCCGCACCGACCACGGCCAGCCCGACCACCGCCAGCCGCGCCCGCATCCACTGCACGCGCGCAGCAGACACCCACACCCACTGCGGCGGCTGGCCCCGGCCGATGACGATCACCGGCCGAGCTTCTCACCGGTTCGACGACACCGCCCGCCACGAGCCATTGCGACGGCTGGGCTCGGCCGATGACTCACCGGCCGAACCTCTCACCAGTTTCGCGAAACCGGCCACCGCGAGCCGTTGCCCGAACGCCACAAATCCACGCCCAGCCGTACGACGACCGCGGTCACACCGACGTCAGGACGCAAACGCTCCTGCGGTCGGCGACGGCCAACCAGCCGACTGGTCAGCAGCCGATCAGGCGAGCAGCCAGGTACGACTCGAGCTGGTCCATCGCCACCCGCTCCTGCGACATCGTGTCGCGCTCCCGCACCGTCACGGCGAGGTCGGTGAGCGTGTCGAAGTCGACCGTCACGCAGAACGGCGTGCCGATCTCGTCCTGACGGCGGTAGCGGCGGCCGATGGCACCGGCGTCGTCGAAGTCGACGTTCCAGTTGCGGCGCAGGGCCGTCGCGAGGTCGCGGGCCTTCGGCGAGAGCTCGGCGTTGCGCGACAGCGGCAGCACGGCCACCTTCACCGGCGCCAACCGGCGGTCGAGCTTCAGGACCACCCGCTTGTCCACGCCGCCCTTGGCGTTGGGCGCCTCGTCCTCGACGTACGCCTCGAGCAGGAACGCCATCATCGGGCGGCCGACACCGGCGGCCGGCTCGATGACGAACGGCTTGTAGCGCGAGTTCGTGGCCTGGTCGAAGTACGACAGGTCGACACCGGAGGCGTTCGAGTGCGTCGTGAGGTCGAAGTCGGTGCGGTTCGCGATGCCCTCGAGCTCACCCCACTCCTGGCCGCCGAACTGGAAGCGGTACTCGATGTCGACGGTGCGCTTCGAGTAGTGCGACAGCTTTTCCTTCGGGTGCTCGTAGTGCCGCAGGTTCTCCTTCGACACACCGAGGTCCGTGTACCAGCGCGTGCGCTCGTCGATCCAGTACTGGTGCCACTCTTCGTCCGTGCCCGGCTCGACGAAGAACTCCATCTCCATCTGCTCGAACTCGCGGGTCCGGAAGATGAAGTTGCCCGGCGTGATCTCGTTGCGGAACGACTTGCCGATCTGGCCGATGCCGAACGGCGGCTTCTTGCGCGACGTCGTCTGCACGTTCAGGAAGTTCGTGAAGATGCCCTGCGCGGTCTCGGGGCGCAGGTAGTGCAGGCCCTCCTCGGTCTCGACCGGACCGAGGTGGGTCTTCAAGAGGCCGTTGAACATCTTCGGCTCGGTGTACTTGCCACGCACGCCGCAGTTGGGGCACGGCACGTCCGACACGTCGCCCTCGGCCACCGGCTTGCCGGTGCGCTCGGCGTACTCCTCGGACAGCGTGTCCGCGCGGAACCGCTTGTGGCACGACTCGCACTCGATCAGCGGGTCGACGAACGCCTCGACGTGACCGGAGGCGACCCACACGTCACGGGGCAGGATCACCGACGAGTCGAGGCCGACGACGTCCTCGCGGCCGCGGACCATGAAGTTCCACCACTGGCGCTTGATGTTGTCCTTGAGCTCGACGCCCAGGGGTCCGTAGTCCCACGCCGAACGGGTGCCGCCGTAGATCTCCCCGCACGGGTAGACGAACCCCCTGCGCTTGCAGAGGCTGACAACGGTCTCGATGCGATCGGCGGCCAACGGGAACTCCATCGGGGGAATCAGATTCGGGGGCCACAGCCTAGCCCGTCACGTTGCGCCCCGAACGGGCGACCGGGGCCTTACGCTGCACGAATGGAAGACCGGCTGCGAGAGCTGTGGGACTTCGCCGACCTGGACGGCACCGAGGCGCGGTTCCGCGCGTTTCTCGAACACAACGTGGAAACCGAGGACGAGCGCGCTGAGGTGCTGACCCAGCTCGCCCGCGTCGAGGGCCTGCGGGACAACTTCGCCGCAGGTCACGCCCTCGTCGACGAGGCGGAAACGCTCGTCGCCCCAGACTCGACGGGCCGGGTGCGCGTGCTGCTCGAACGCGGCAGGCTGCACCGCTCCGGTGGTGATCCCGCGGCCGCGCAACCGTTGTTCGTGGCGGCATTCATCCTGGCCAAGACGCGCGGCGACCTGTCGCTGGCGGTGGACGCCGCGCACATGGCGTCACTGGTCGACGACCCCGAGAAGTGGACCAAGCAGGGCCTCGAACTGGTCGAGGCGAACCCGGAGCTGTCGCGCTGGCTGGGCCCTCTGCACAACAACCTCGGCTGGTACTACTACGAGAACGAGCGCTTCGACGAGGCGCTGGACGCCTTCGAGAAGACGCCGGAGGCCTACGCGGAGAGCGGCAAGGCCAAGACGCTGCACGCACTGGGCCGCAACGAAGAAGCCGCCGAAGCCGCCCGCAAGGCGCTCGAACTCCTCCCCCACGACTCGCAGGAGGAATGGGTCGAGGAGATGGAAGCCATCGCCGCCCAGAACTAACTGCGGGGCGTAGCCGGTCCGCCCGCCTCGCCGAGCCGCACCGTGAACGCGTCCTCGGCCAGGAGACTCGTGTGCTGCGAGACCTGTCCGTCGGCGCTGGTCAACGTCGGCTCGTACATCGCGGGCTCGTCGGTCAGCGCCTCGGACAGCAGCGGAATGACGTGTTCGCGCACGGGGAACGGCGACATCGCGCGCCGATAAGCCACCACGGACTCGAACTCGACCGTCAGCACCCACCGGTCGTCCTCGTCGGTCGACCGCGCCAACGTGCCCTTGTGACACCCCGGTTGGGCAGTTAGAAGCTCTAACGCCCGCTTGACCCGCGAAGTAAACGTCTCAGGGTCGGATACGCGGAAACGGCACACGAGCAGCACGGTGCAAGGATGACACGGTGACCTCCAAGCGCCCTCTGCTGCCCGGCGACGGCCCGTTCGCACGCGTCCGCCCGGCGGTGGCGTTCCTGCTCGTGCTCGGGTTGTTCATCACCGGCGTCCTGGTCGGCGGCACGGTCGGCGCGGTGCTGTTAGGCGTGCTGATCATCGGCGCAGGCGCCCTGCTGGCGGCCACCTGGAAGGTGCTTTCCCCAGCTCAGCGCACATTGCGCGTGGTGGTCCTGCTGGTACTGGTCGTCATCACCGTAGAATTGGTTGTGAAAATCCCTACCAGGTGAGGTGCGCCGCCATGACCGTCCAGTTGCACGGCGAGCACTCCCCCGAACGCGAGGCCCCCGCGCCCGCGCCACCGAGAGCCGCACACACCCTGGCCGAGGCGGGCGACCTGCTGCGCGCCCTGGCCGCCCCCGTCCGCATCGCCATCGTCCTGCAGCTGCGCGAACACGACCGCTGCGTGCACGAGCTGGTCGAGGCTCTCGGCGTGGCCCAGCCGCTGATCAGCCAGCACCTGCGGGTGCTCAAGTCGGCTGGCGTGGTGCACGGCGAACGACACGGCCGCGAAGTCGTGTATCGACTGGTAGACGAACACCTGGCGCACATCGTCGTGGACGCTGTGACGCACGTCGAGGAGAAGTTGTGACCGGACTGAGGTCCACCAAACAGCGCACCGCGGTGTCGAACCTGCTCGACCAGCTCGACGACTTCCGCAGCGCCCAGGAACTGCACGAGGAACTGCGCCGCCGCGGCGAGGGCATCGGCCTGACGACGGTCTACCGCACCCTGCAGTCCCTCGCGGACGCGGGCCAGGTCGACGTCCTGCGCACCGACTCGGGCGAGGCCATCTACCGCCGTTGCTCGGCCCACCACCACCATCACCTCGTGTGCCGCCACTGCGGCCGCACGGTGGAGGTGGAGGGGCCCGCCGTCGAGAAGTGGGCCGACCGCGTCGCAGCCGAGAACGGCTTCTCCGAGGTCAGCCACACCGTCGAGATCTTCGGCACGTGCGCGGAGTGCACGGCCAAGGGCCTCAAATAGGTTCCGACGCGGCCGTGCGGCGAGCACGGCCGCGAGCGCGGCGAGGTGAACCGCCGGATCGGTCTCGTGACCTTTCTGGACCGCGCACCAACTCCTGACCGTCCTCGGTCTCCGAGAGGAAGCCCACGACAGCGCGAGCGCGGTGGTTGTCCGTCCGATCGCGCAGCCACTCGAGCACGATCAGGCCGAACTCGGGGTCGGCCACCGCCATCTCGAGCGGCGCCATCGCCTGATGCGCACGCCATTTCGCGAACTCGCGCGGGTGACACGGCGGTCCGGCGGCGAGATGGAGCCGCTGGTACCGGTCGACGGCGTCCTGCCACACGCGGCGATCCTCGTCGCGGTGGAAGGAGCCGTCCATCGTCGGCATGATCTTCGTTTCCCGATAGGCCTGAAACCACGCCGGATGCATGCCTGCCTGGCGAAAACCCAGTTCGGCGAACGCGTCGAAGACCTCGTTGGCCACGACTAGCTCTCGTAGGGCTCGACCGGCTCTGGCACCGAAGTGCTCGCCTCCACCGTGAAGCTCGGCACCCACGAGTTCTGCTCGTTGGCCGACTTCGGCACGACCTGGCCGGTCACCTCGACCCACTGCTCGTCGGGCAACGACGGCACGTCTCCGGTCAGCTTGACCTTCAACGGCCGCGCGTCCGCCGCACAGCACGAGATCGCGAGCCGCGCCACGAACGTGTTGCCCTCGGCGCGCGTGAGGAACCCGGTCAGCTTCACCTTGCGGCCGTCCAGCGTGCCCGACTCGTCCCACGCCGTGCGCGTCACGAACTCCGTCATGGACAACGGGATGACGTCGCCGGACGGCAGTTCGCCCAGCAGGTTGCGGGAGCGCTGCGTCTGGTTCGTGTCGGCGGCCGAGCTGACGACGTCGCCGCCCAGCGCGGGCGGCGAGATCAGGAACACCGCCAGCACCGGCAGCAGCATCAGCCAGGTCGAGCGCGACGAGTGCGAGTGGCCGTGGTCGTCCTCAGCGGCGGCGGCCTTGCCCGCCCGGATGTCCCGGATGATCGCGAACAGCGCCAGGCCGATCATGATGGCGCCGGCCGCGATCAGCAGCGGCAACAGGCCTTTCTGGACGTACCTGAGGTACAGCCCGGAGAAGCTGATCTTCAGCAGCGCGCCGCCGAGCAGCACCAGCAGGATGTTCTGGGTTTCCCGCCTCACAGCAGCACCACTCCCGTCAGGACGGCACACAAGATCGCCACCACGAAGGTAGCCGGTGCGAAGCGGAAGGCGAAGGACTTGCCGAACGCACCTGCCTGCAGCGCGATCAGCTTCACGTCCACGGCCGGGCCGACGACCAGGAACACCAGGCGCGGCAACAGCGGCAGTGCGGAGAACGCGACGGCCACGAACGCGTCGGCCTCCGAGCACAGGGCCAGGATCACGGCCAGCAAAGCCATCACGATCACGCCCAGGACGATCTGCCCGCCCAGCGTCTGCATCCACGCGACGGGCACGAACGTCTTGAACGCCGCCGCGAACAGCCCGCCCAGCACCAGGAACCCGCCGGCGTCGACGAGGTCGTGGCGCGCGCTCTCGGCGAACACCGCCCACTTGTTCTGACCGGAGTGATCTCCAAGACGCGCCAGCGCACGTTCGGCGATCCACTCCATCTTGCCGAAGCGGACCCACAGCCAGCCCATGACCATCGCGGTCAGCAGCGAGCCGACGAACCTCGCGACGACCATCATCGGGGTGTCGTTGAACGCCACCGCCGTCGACACCAGCACGATCGGGTTCACCGCGGGCGCCGCCAGCAGGAACGTCAGCGCCACGGCCGGCGCGACGCCCTGCTGCATCAGCCGCCGTGCCACCGGCACCGAAGCGCACTCACAGCCCGGCAGAGCCACGCCCGCGACACCTGCCACGGGCACGGCCAGCGCGGTCTTGGAGGGCAGCAACCGACGTAAGGCCGAAGCCGGCACGAACGCCGCGATCGCGCCGGAGATCAGCACGCCCAGGACCAGGAACGGCATGGCCTGCACGCAGATCGCCACGAACACGGTCGACGCGGTGCGCAGCTTCGGCACGTCCAGCAGGTCGACCAGCCGCGACTGGAAGAGCAGGGCGAGCACGAGGATCGCGCACAGCACTTCCAACGACGTGATCTTCAGCCTAGGCGGGCCGGAGCGCCGCTTCGACGAGCGGATCTCGCCGGTGATCGTCATTCCGCGTCCGCATCCAGGTCGAGCAGACGGCGGTAGGTGCGGGCCATGCCCTCGCGGATCTCCTCCGGCGACGGCGGCTCGGCGAACTCGGCCTCTTCTTCCTCGAGGTCCTCGTCGTCGTCGAAGTCGACGGGCGTGCCGTTGACCGTCTCCTCGTCGTCCTCTTCCTCAAGGGCCGCCTCACGCAGCTCCTCGATGGTCGCGGAGACGTCCTCAGCCGACAGCGCGGGCAGCATCGGCTTCACGATGGCCAGCACGCCGCCCTCGGCGTCGTCCAGCGCCACGGCCTCGGCCAGCGCGACCGCGTGGTCGCGCTCGTACGGGCCGCAGATGAACGAGTCCCAGTCGTCGCCGCCCGACGGCTCGAACGTGACGGTCCACGGGAACTCGTTGACGTCCGAGTCCTCTTCCGGCTCGTAAATGATCACGCCACCCATCGAGGGGTCCTTTCTAGGAAAAGCGGGAGAGGAGCTCGCCGCGCACCTGCGAGGCGGTCGACACGACCAGCATGAGCAGCGTGCTCAGCGGTTCCGGCTTGAGGCCGTCCGCCGGGAACGCGTACCGCAGCATCACGTCGGTGCCGCGTTCGGACTGAATGACACCGAGCGTGCCGAACAGGCCCTGACCAGCGCGCTCGGCCACCCACACGGCCACGTCGCCAACCAGGTCCCACGCGACCACGACCGTCAACGAGAGCACGGTCAGGCCCTCGGCCAGTTCCATGCCCTGCACGGCGCACGGCACATCGCCGTGACGGAAGCTCAACGCGCCGTCGTCGTCCACGGAGACGTCGTGGAACAGCTCCAGCGCCTTGCGCGCGGCCTCGAGAGCCTCACCGCTCGCGTTCACGACACCTCCGAATCGGGCTTGTCGATCGCACCACCGAAGCGGCGGTCGCGCTCGGCGAACTTCTCGACGGCCCGCCACAGGTCGGTGCGGTCGAAGTCGGGCCACAGGATGTCCTGGAACACCAGCTCGGCGTACGCGGACTGCCAGAGCATGAAGTTCGACGTGCGCTGCTCACCGGACGGCCGGATGAACAGGTCCACGTCCGGCATCTCCGGCTGGTAGAGGTAGCGCGCGATGGTCTTCTCGTCGACCTTGTCCGGGTTGAGCTGCCCGGCGGCGGCCAGCCGCGCGATCTCGCGGGCGGCGTCACCGATCTCCGCGCGGCCGCCGTAGTTGATGCACATCGCGAGGTTGAGCTGGTCGTTGTCGCGGGTGCGCTCCTCCGCGACCTCCAGCTCCTTGATCACGCTGCGCCACAACCGCGGCCGGCGCCCCGCCCAGCGCACCCGGACACCCAGCTCGTCGAGCTCGTCCGTGCGGTGGTGGATGACGTCGCGCGAGAAGCCCATCAGGAACCGGACCTCTTCCGGGCTGCGGCGCCAGTTCTCGGTGGAGAAGGCGTACAGCGACAGCCACTTCACGCCCATCTCGATGGCGCCCTTGGCGACCTCGACGACGACCTGCTCGCCGCGCTTGTGCCCCTCGACCCGCGACAGCCCGCGCTGGTTCGCCCAGCGGCCGTTGCCGTCCATCACGATCGCGATGTGCTTCGGCACGAACTCGGCGGGGATCGCCGGGGGCGTCGCGCCGGACGGGTGCGGCTCCGGCGGGCGCGGGACGCGCTTCTCGCGTTCGGAGCGGCGGCGACGCAGCATGAGGCTCGGCATCCTTTCGATGACAACCGTTGTCGGTGGCCGCCACAGTAGCCGCTAGGGCCGCTTGCTCTTCTCCCATCCCCCGAGCCAGTGCCGGAACGCCTCCTGCCAGTCGTCGCACGGCCCGGTCCGGCGCAACAGCTCGGGAACGATCTCCCGCAGGTCCTCCGGCTGGGGGAACCACTTGTGACCCTTGAACGGGTCGCGTCGCATCGCCTGCGCCCATCTGCGCAACGGCGGCAGGCCCTCCACGATCGGTTTGAGGTATTCGGACGGTGCGACCTCGGTTTGGATCCCGAAACCCGCGCACAACGTGAACAAGAACAAACGGTAGAAACCCGCCGCGTCCTCCGCCGTTCTGCCGTCCTCGGGCGCGCGCAGCGGGAAGAACCGCTCGGCGATGCCCAAGAACCGCCTGGCCACCCTGACCAGTGCCCTGTTCACCGGCTCGGACATGTTCAGCACGCACCGCACGTCGTCCGCGACGACGCCGAGCATGTACTCCAGCTCAGGATGGACCTCGCCGGACTGGAACAACCGCTGCAGCGCCGTCAGCAACGGACCGCCGGTGTGCAACTTGGTCCCGTGTGGATCCCAATCCACGAATGAGCTTTCCAGCAACGCCCGGCCACCGAGCAGCTCGACGAAGTCGCGGGCGGTGAGCAGGCCGCGGTCGAACATCCGGTGCACGACATCCGGAGCGACCTCGCTCAGCCCGCCCAGTTCCTCCGCCACCGGTAGCCGACCGGAGTCGTCGTCCCGGTGGAGCAGGTACAGCGGGGGCGTGCGCGGGCCTTCCGGCAGCGAGCGGCCCCACCTCCCCAGCAGCACGGAGACCAGTCCCGCCCCCAGCCGCGCCGGCCCGCGCACCGGATCCGGCACGCTCTCGTCGCCAGCGCTCACGTCGTCGAAGGTCTCGTCGCAGATCTTTCGCAGCAGCGACCAGTACTCCTCCGGCAGGTCGAGCAGCAACGTCAGCACCGCGCTGTCCAGCGTGGTGCCCACGACGCGGACCGCCTGCCGGTACAGCGCCAGTTGTGTCCTGGGCGTCGGGCTCATGAACCGCAGCGACCGCAGCGCGAACTCCAGCAGCGACGGATTCTGCCTGCCCTCGCCGTACTGGTCGAACACCAGCAGCATCAGGCAGTTGTCGATCGCCCGCACCAGCCGCCGATCCAGCTCCTGGATCGCGATCTGCGGCACCATCTCGCTCTGCCCGCTCACGATCAACGGCTGGATGCGGCTGACCAGATCGTGCGCGCCGTTGCAGTGCCGCACCATGAAACACGCGGCGAAGTACTCCATGAACGTGCGGTGGGTGAACCCGTAGAGCCTCTCCCCGCGGGCGTTGACGCCGGTGCGGGTGAGCAGCCACGCCCGCCCGCCGCAGTAGTCGAGGAACTCCTGTGCCGCCGTCGTGGCGGCTCTGTCCTCGTTGTCGAAGACCTCGCGGGAGAGGTAGTCGCCGATCAGATTGCGCAGCTTCCCCTCGGTTTCGCCGCCTTGTGAGTCGACCCGGTTGAAGAAGTAGTAGGCCAGCTCCTGCACCAGGTAGCGGTGATCCTTCTTCGGCCGGAACGCGCCGGGCAGCTGCCGCACCCGGTCCCAGCGCTCGAACAGCAGCTCGGCGCACTGCTCGTAGACCTGCGGACGGTTCTCCGGGATGTAGCCGTCGTACTCGTAGATCATGCACAGCAGCGAGAGCATCAACGGGTTCGTGCGCAGGTCACCAACGTGCACGCTGTCCAGCAGGAACAGCGCGACCCGCCGCTCGGGGTCGCCGTGGTGCGGTCCCGAGGTGAGCAGGAACCACCGCTCGACGTAGGTCTCCACCTGCGGATCGGTGAAGTCGGGCAGGTGGAACACCGGGAAGACGGCAGGGTCGAGCCGTGCGCTCGAATAGCCCTCCTCCCGTGCCGTCACGACCACCCGGACCAGCGGATAGCTCATGCAGAACGCCTCGATCGCGTCCACCGTCTCCCGGCGGCGGTCCACGTCGCTGATCTCGTCGATGCCGTCGAACACGATCACCGCGAGCCCCAGCGCGAGCACGTCGCGCACCACACCGACGTCGTAGTCGTGCTGTGTCAGCACGCTGAGCCGCTCGGCGAGCAACGTCGTGTACGACGCCCCCAGCCGCTGGTGGTCCTTGAGCTCCAGCACGAGCGGCGCGAGCCTGCTCTCCTCCGCGCCGAGCTGGTACATCATCCGGCGGATGAACGTGCTCTTGCCCGCGCCCGGATTGCCGATCACCACGAACCGGCGCTCGGCCAGGTCGTCCTCGGAGATCGCCGTTCCCACGGTGCCGGCCGACGACCACGGCGCCAGCACGCGGTTGACGTAGATGTCCTCGATGGGCACCTGGTGGTCCTCACGCGAGTGCGGCATCACCAGCCTCGCGAACCGCCTGCGCATCTGCTGCTTGATCGACCGCACGGCGGCATGCGCTGCGGTGACACGGCCGTAGTCGGCGGAGATCTCCACCCGGTCGACCACCGCCTGCGAGATCGGGCTCGCCGCGCCCGGCCGTTGGATGAGGCGCGTCGCGTGGACCAGGTCGTTCTCGTTGAGCGCGCCAGTCTGCCGCAGCTCGACGACCGTGAGCCGGACCGTGTCGTGCAGGGCGTTCCACAACGCGGCGCCGATCGCGGTGGCCCGCTCGCCGGGCAGGTCCAGCCTGCCCGTCAGCTCCTCGACGAACGTCTCGGCGAGCTGGTTCTGCTCCTCGGCGCGGTCCTCTGCCGAAAGCTCGAGGAACGCGAGCAGCTCCAGCAGCCCGGTGCACAGGCGTCCGGAGAGGTACCCGGCGATGGCGTCCTGGTGGGCACGGGCGAGTTCGAGCTCGGCCCACGCCGCGTTCTGGCGCACGGCCTCCGGTGCCGGCAGCACCGCGTCGACCGACTCCTTCCATCCGCTCGCGGAAGCACGAACAGCAAGCCCGCCAACGGCTTCCGCCGCGGACCGCCCCACGAGTGCCACCAGCCCCAGATCTGCCACCCGGCGAAACTACAGAGATCTCGAGCCGGGTTTCCCGGTCGTGGCGCCAACTTGGCCCGATCAGCCCAACGGCCCGTCGTCCGGCTTGGCCTTGCGCTCGACCAGAGGCAACGATCGGAGCTGCCGTTCGAGGTGCCACTGCAGGTGTGCCGCGACCAGGCCACTCGCGTCGCGGCGGGCGACGTGCGGGATCTCGTCGACCACGCTCCACTGCCCGTGCAGCAGCGCGGAGAGCAACGCCAGGGTGTCCTGCGAGGGCGACGCCGAGCCGGGCGGACGGCAGTTCGGGCAGCACGAGCCGCCTGCCTGGACGCTGAACGCCCGGTGCGGACCGGGATCGCCGCACTTCGCGCACTCGTTGACCGCAGGCGCCCAACCGGCGAACGCCATCGCACGCATCAGGAACGCGTCCAGCAGCAGCGACGGATCACGTTCCGCCGCGGCCAACGCCCTGAGAGCGCCCGTGACGAGCAGATAGAGCCGCACGACCGGTTCGCCCTCTTCGGCCGTGAGCCGGTCAGCGGTCTCGAGAATCGCGCACGCGGCCGTGTAGCGCTGGTAGTCGTTGACGATCCCCACGCCGAACGCGTCCAGCGTCTGCACCTGCGTGATGATGTCGAGCGACCGGCCGGGGTGGAACTGCGCGTCGACGTGGCAGAACGGCTCCAGCCGCGCACCGAACTTCGACGACGTCCTGCGCACGCCCTTCGCCACGGCGCGCAGCTTGCCGTGCCGCTGGGTCAGGAACGTGATGATCCGGTCCGCTTCACCGAGCTTCTGCACGCGCAGCACGATCGCGGTGTCGCGGTACAGGTTCGCCATCAGAAGCCCAGGCGGCGCAACTGTTTCGGATCGCGCTGCCAGTCCTTGGCGATCTTGATGTGCAGGTCCAGGTACACGCGCGTGCCCAGCAGCGCCTCGATCTGCTTGCGCGCGGTCATGCCGACCTGCTTGAGCCGTTCACCCCGGTGCCCCAGGATGATCGCCTTCTGCGACGGCCGCTCCACGAACACGAACGCGTGAATGTCCATCAGGTCGTCACGGCCCTCGCGCGGCATCATCTCCTCGACCACGACGGCGATGGAGTGCGGCAGCTCGTCGCGGACGCCCTCCAGCGCGGCCTCGCGGATCAGCTCGGCGACGAGGGTCTGCTCGGGCTCGTCGGTGAGGTCGCCGTCCGGGAACAGCTGCGGGCCCTCCGGCAGCTTCTGCAGCAGCAGGTCGCTCAGCTTGTCGACCTGGAAGCCGTCGACCGCGGAGACCGGGATGATCTCGGCGAACTCCATCACCTTCTGCAACGCGAGCAGCTGCTCCATCACCTGCTGCTGCGACACCAGGTCGGTCTTGGTGACGATGCCGACCACGGGCGTGCGCTTGGCGACCTTCTCGAGCTCGGCGGCGATGAACTTGTCGCCGGGGCCCACCTTCTGGTCGGCGGGCACGCAGAAGCCGACGACGTCGACCTCCGACCACGTCTCCCGCACCAGGTCGTTGAGCCGCTGGCCGAGCAACGTGCGCGGCCGGTGCAGGCCGGGCGTGTCGACGAGCACCAGCTGGCCGTCTTCACGGTGCACGATGCCGCGGATCGTGTGGCGGGTGGTCTGCGGCTTGCTGGACGTGATGGCGACCTTGGTGCCCACCAGTGCGTTCGTCAGCGTCGACTTCCCTGCGTTCGGGCGTCCGACGAAGCACGCGAACCCGGAGCGGTAACCATCCATCAGTCCATTGTCCCTCTCGCCGGTTATGGCCGTTCGCGGGGCCTTCCGGCACTGGTCCGGGCAGGTGAACGGGCGCACGCTGACCGCCGTGTCCCCCGCACTCCACTCGTAGCTCGCGCACAAGGAGATGCGACATGTCGAGAGAAGAACTGGAGCGGCTGAACGACGAAGGCATCGGCGCGTGGGACCGCCACGACACTGACGGATTCGTGAAGCTGCTGGCCGACGACTTCGTGTGGGTCGACGACACCACACCGGAGCCGATGCGCACGCCGGACGCGGCCCGCGCCTACACCGAGGCGTGGTTCACCGCGTTCCCGGACATGCACATCCGCACGACCAACGTGGTCTGCGCCGACGACCAGATCGCCTGCGAACTCGAGTTCACCGGCACCAACACCGGCACGCTCGCGATGGGCGGCATGCAGATCCCGCCCACGGGCAAGTCGGTCACCAGCCGCGGGACCTACTTCCTCAAGGCCGAGAACGGCAAGATCAAGGAGTTCCACACCCACCCGGACGCCGCGGGCATGATGATGCAGCTGGGCCTGATGCCCGCCTAGACCTGCTCGCGGAACTCCCCGGACGCGTCCGCGAGGAACACCGGCGCCGAAGGGCTCAGGTCGCGCACGGCCGCGAGCGAGGCGGCGTCCACCGCCGACTCCCCCGTCACCACGGCCGCCGCCTCGATGCCCTCGGCGCCGCTCGACACTGCAGCCGCGATGGCGGCCTGAAGCGCGGACAGCTGCAACGACGGCAACGCGACCGTGGACGCGTTGTACGTGCGGCCGTCGAGGTCGCGCACCGCCGCACCCTCCGCAGCGCTGTTGCGCGCGCGGACGGACCGCGCGAGCGTCACGAGCTTGGCGTCCTCGGGGTCGAGGTCACTCATCTTCTTCTGTCTCCTTCTGCACGGGACGCACGAGCACAGTGGTGACGCGGATGCGGCCGCGTTCGTCCTTGCCGCCCTCCGCCCGCATGCGCAGGCCCGCGATCTCGGCCTCCGTGCCGGGCAGGGGCACCCGTCCGAGCCGTTGCGCGAGCAGGCCGCCGACGGTCTCGACCTCGTGGTCGTCCAGCTCGGTGCCGAACAACGCGTCCAGGTCGTCGACCGGCAGGCGCGCGCTGACCCGCACGGCGCCGTCGGGCAGGTGCTCGACCGGCGGACGGTCGTCGGTGTCGGACTCGTCGGTGATCTCGCCGACGATCTCCTCGAGGATGTCCTCGATGGTCAGCAGGCCCGCGGTGCCGCCGTACTCGTCGACCACGATCGCCATGTGCCGGCGGGACACCTGCATCTCGCGCAGCAGGTCGGCGATCGGCTTCGAGTCCGGGATGAAGCTCATCGGGCGCATCAGCTCGGCGACGCTCTTCGGGTCCTCGTCCTCGGCGAGCGTGGCCCGCATGAGGTCCTTGATGTTCACCACGCCGAGCACGTCGTCGACGCTCTCGCCGATCACCGGGACGCGGGTGTAGCCGGAGCGCAACGACAGCGCGAGCGCCTGCCGCAACGACTTCGACTGCTCGATCCACACGATCTCGGTGCGCGGCACCATGACCTCGCGCGCGATGGTGTCGCCCAGCTCGAACACCGAGTGGATCATCTCGCGCTCGCCCTCGTCGACGACGCCGCGTTCCTGCGCCATGTCGACGAGCTCGCGCAGCTCGACCTCGGAGCTGAACGGGCCCTCGCGGAAGCCCTTGCCCGGCGTGATCGCGTTACCGATGAGGATCAGCAGCTTGGACAACGGCCCCAGCACCCGGCCGAGCTGACGGACCGTGCCCGCGGCGATCAGGCTCACGCCATACGGGTGCTGACGGCCGAGGGTGCGCGGACCGACGCCGACGAGCACGTACGACACGACGAGCATGCTCAGGCACGAGTACAGGACGGCGAGCCAGTTCTCGTCCTCGTACTGCAGGAACACCGTCGTGACCAGGACCGCGGCCAGCATCTCGCAGAACAGCCGCAGCAGCAGCAACAGGTTGACGTGCCGCGGCCGGTCGTTGAGGACCTGCAGCAACTGGTTCGTGCCCCAGCGCCCCTGCCGTTGCAGCGCCTCGACCCGTGCGCGCGACACGGTGCCGAGCGCAGCGTCGACACACGCGAAGACACCGGCGGCGAGCACGAGCAAGACGGCCAGCACGATGACACTGGCTGGGTTCCCGCTCATGCGCGTCAGTCTTCTTCGGGATGCTGGAGCGGCTTCTGCTCGTCCAGCCCCACGGCGCCGAGCACCTTGTCGTCGGTGCTGCGCTGGTGCGCGGCCCGCTCGGCCTCGTCACGCGCGGTGCGGAAGTCCGCGAGGATGCGGTTCTGCAGCGTGAACATCTCACGTTCCTCGGCCGGCTCGGCGTGGTCGTAGCCCAGCAGGTGCAGCACGCCGTGAACGGTCAGCAGGTGCAGCTCGTCCAGCAGGCCGTGACCGGCCTTCTTGGCCTGGTCCTTGGCGAACGCCGGGCACAGCACGATGTCCCCGAGCAGCGCGGGCCCGAGCCCGGCGGCGTCCGGCCGGCGCGCGGAGTCCAGCTCGTCCATGGGGAAGGCCATGACGTCCGTGGGGCCGGGCAGGTCCATCCAGCGTTCATGCAGGTCGGCCATCACGTCCAGCTCCACCAGCAGGACGGACAGCTCGGCCAGCGGGCTCACGCCCATGCGGTCCAGCGCGAAGCGGGCGGCGGAGACGATGGAACCCTCGTCGACTCCGACACCCGACTCGTTGGCGATCTCGATGCTCACGGCGCCTATCGTCCCCGGCGCTGGTTCCCCCGGCGTGCACCGGGTCCGTGGTGTCGCCCGTTCTGGTCGATGACGTCCTGCTCGACCTGCCACTTCTCGTACGCGTCGACGATGTCGCCGACCAGGCGGTGGCGCACCACGTCCTGGCTGGTCAGCACCGAGAAGTGCACGTCGTCGACACCTTCGAGGATGTCCTTGACGACCTTCAGACCGCTGCGCTGGCCGCCGGGCAGGTCGACCTGGGTGATGTCACCCGTCACGACGACCTTCGAGCCGAAGCCGAGCCTGGTGAGGAACATCTTCATCTGCTCGGGCGTCGTGTTCTGCGCCTCGTCGAGGATGATGAACGCGTCATTAAGCGTGCGACCACGCATATAAGCCAGCGGTGCGACCTCGATCGTGCCCGCCTGGGTCAGGCGCGGGATCGACTCCGGGTCGACCATGTCGTGCAGCGCGTCGTACAGCGGGCGCAGGTACGGGTCGATCTTCTCGTAGAGCGTGCCCGGCAGGTAGCCGAGCCGCTCGCCCGCCTCGACGGCCGGGCGGGTGAGGATGATCCGGTTGACCTGCTTGGCCTGCAACGCCTGCACGGCCTTGGCCATGGCGAGGTACGTCTTGCCGGTGCCGGCGGGGCCGATGCCGAACACGACGGTGTTCTTGTCGATCGCGTCGACGTAGTGCTTCTGGTTCAGCGTCTTCGGCCGGATCGTGCGGCCGCGGCGGCTGATGATGTCCAGGCTCAGCACCTCGGCGGGCGACTCGTCGGCGTTCGCGCTGAGCATCGCGACGGTGCGGCGGACGGTGTTCGTGTCGACGGCCTGGCCGCGGCTGGCGAGGGTGACCAGTTCGCTGAAGACCCGTTCCGCGAAGGCGACGTCGGCCGGGTCGCCGGACAGGGTGATCTCGTTTCCGCGCACGTGCACGTCGGCGTCGAGCAGTTCCTCCGCCAGCCGGAGGTTTTCGTCTCGCGACCCCAGCAGGCTGAGCACCGCGCCGTCGGGCACGGCGAACCGGGACTGACCTTCCTTGGTGCTCTGCTGTGTTTCTTCGGCCACGTGGCCCCGGCCTGCTTCCTGTCGCTCGGATCTGGTGGCGTCGATGCTAGTCCGGCCGAAAATGGGTGGCTACCGGATTGCTCACCGTGTGTGCTCGGCCTCGTGGAGATCCGCAGGCTTGACGTCGCAGACACACCCGAGTGCATGAAGCTCATCACGGACCGGGGTTGGTCGTGGACCCCCGAGCAGTGGGAGCTGATGCTCGAACTGGGGCCGGGGTGGGGCGCGTTCGACTCGACCGGATTGCTCGGCACGACGTTGACGACGCCCTATCCCGAAATGCAGGCGATCAGCGGCGTGCTGGTCGGGTCGTGGGCCGGACGGCGGGGCATCGCCACCGGACTGATGTCCAATATATTGGATATTGGTCCATCCGCCCTGTTCGCGACGGCCATGGGCGCGCCGCTGTACGTGCGGCTCGGCTTTCACCCTGTCGGGGCCACGACCGACTACCACGGCGTGTTGCCCGGCGCGGCGTCCGGCGTGTCAAGGGAGGCCACCGCGGCCGACGCTGAGTGGCTGGTGGCGCTCGACCGCGAGGTGAGCGGGTACACCCGCCCGTTGTTCTGGAAGCGTGTGCTCGACCCGTCGACGCCCTACACCGTGCGGGTGACGGACTCCGGCGTGATCGCGACCCGCCCGAATCCCGACGGGTTCACGGTCGGTCCACTGATCGCCCCCACCGCCTCCGTCGCGTGCGAGATGATCGCGGACGTGGCCGCGGGGGCAGGCCGGGTCCGCGTGGACACCGACAGCGCCGACGTGGGCACGTTCCTGCTGGAGCGGGGGTTCGAGCAGCGCAGCGGTGGTTGCACGTTGATGGTGCGGGGCGCCGATGACGTGCCGGGCGACCGGTCGCGCTACTTCGCGCCCGCTTCGCACGCACTCGGCTGATCCTGGGGGATTTGTGGAGCTACGACGACTGACCGTGAACGACATCCCCGCGTGCGCCGACCTGGCCGAGAGCCGGTCGTGGCCGCGCGAGGAGAACAAGTGGGCATTCCTGATCACCTACTCCGAAGCGTGGGGGTTGTTCGACGACGAGGGCCTGGTCGGCACGACGATCGCGACGCGCTACCCGGAGCTGACGTCGGTCGCCATGGTGCTCGTCGCACAACGCCGTGAGCGCCAGGGCCACGCCCGCCGACTGGTATCCCATGTATTGGATACGGGCGTCTCGACGCTGGTCTCGACGAAGATGGGCCAACCGCTCTACGAACAGCTCGGCTTCCACGCCGTCGGCTTCGTCGACATCCACGCCGGCTACTTCACGGGACCGATATCCGATATATCGCAGATCGCCACGGCCGCCGACCTCGACGAACTCGTCGCGCTCGACACCAAGGTCACGGGCATCACGCGCACGTTCCTCTGGGAGTCGTTGCTCGCCATGGGAACCGTGCGGGTGTCGTCGCACGGTGTCGTGGGCTCGTACCACGTCCGGCCGGACTTGCTGGTGATCGGCCCGGTCATCGCGGACTCCCCCGCCGACGCGTGCGCGCTCATCGCCGACGCGGCCGTCGGCCACGGCAGGGTCCGCGTCGACGTGCACGACCCGGAAGTGATCGCGTTCGTGCGCGAACACGGCCTCGAGTCGTTCGGCGAGTGCGCGTGGATGGTCAGGGGCGCGGACCGGCTGCCCGGCGACCGCACCCGCTACCACGCCCCGATCCTGCAGGCCCTCGGCTAGAGACCCTGCTTGTCAAAGTCGCCGTCCGCCGAGCACGTGCAGGTGGGCGTGGAAGACCTCCTGCCCGCTGTCCGGCCCGGTGTTGAACAGCAGCCGATAGCCGCTCTCCGCAACGCCTTCGGCCTCGGCGACCTCCTTCGCGGCAGCGAAGAGGTCGCCGAGCTGCTCCCCGCTCAGATCGACCGCGTTCGGCACGTGCTCGCGCGGGATGACCAGCACGTGCACCGGTGCCTTGGGCTGGATGTCGCGGAACGCCAGCGTCGTCTTGGTCTCGTGCACGACCGTCGCGGGAATCTCGCCGTCGACGATCCGGCAGAACAAACAGGACATGCCCAGCACGCTAGGCGAAGAACCGGTCCAGTTGCTCGTCGACGGCCTCGATCATGTCGTCGGCCGTGAGCTCGTCGGGCCCCAGCCCGTGGTGGATGTTGAGCCCGTCGATCAGCACGATGAACCGCCGCGCCGCCTTGATGGGCACGACGCCGTCCCGCAGCTCCCCTGCCTCCTGGGCGGCAGTCAGAACGCGCGCGATCCCGTCGTAAAGCTGCCGCGTGCCGTAGCGCTCCAACTCGTGCAACGACGGCTCAACCATCGCCCGCGGCAGGAACGACAGCAGCACCGCCGCCTCCACCCGCCGCTCGTCGTCCAGCGCGAGCATCTCGTGCGCGAAGGCCCTCAACAGCTCCCGGTTACCGGCCGCGGCGTCGATCTTCTCCAGCCGCGCGAGGAACCGCCGGTACGCGAGCTCCATCGCAAAGCCCAGCAACGAGTCCTGCGTGGGGAAGTAATGGCGCAACGACCCGCTGGACCACCCGGACTCGGCCGCAACGGCGCGCACGGACGCGTGGTCGATCCCGTCCCGCTGCACGATGCGCCACACCGCCTCGGCCAGCTCACGGCGGCGTTCCTCGTGGTCGACAACCTTCGGCACCGGCCCTTTCTAGCAGCCGCGCGCAAGCCGAACGACCGCCTCCCGGCACCGCTCCCACGACTCGGTGCCCGGCGTGATCACGTCCATGTGCCCGCCGCCCCGCACCACGACGAGCTCCGCCTGCTGCTCCACAGCACAAAACTCGACGCTCTGCTCCACCGGAACGTCCTCGTCGAGATCACCGTGCACGCAGATCACCGGCTTGCCGATCGGCACCAACGCCGTCGGCGAAGCCTCAGCAAACTGCTCCTCAGCACACAACTCCAACGCCCGAGCCGTGATGTGCTTCGTGAAGTCGAGTACGGCAGCCTGAGCCACCGCTCCGACCACTCGCGGACTGTGTTTGGCCGCCCACACAGCGAGATGCCCGCCGGCACTGTGTCCAAGCGTCACAACAGGCCCGATGTCGACAGCTTCAATGGCCGCCAACACGTCCTGTCCGGTAACAGGCCACCCACCGTCACCACCAACGCGCCGATACTCAATGTTCCAGACGGCAAATCCCTCACCAACAAGCACCTCGGCAAGCGGCCGCCCAAGCTCCAACCCGTACCGCTGATGCCAAAAACCACCGTGGATAACGACAACAGCACCCTCAGCAACACCGTCAGGAAGAAAAAGCTCCCCAAACTGACTGGGATGCTCACCGTAAGCAATTCGCTGCACGCGCAGAACCTACGCGAGGGCAAAGGATCCACAGGGGAAGCCAAGAGATAGCCCAAGCGCCGCACGAGGCGGGAGGGCCGCCGACGCCGAAGGCGAGGTCGGCCGGGGGTCCGGGGGCGAAGCCGCCCGGCTGGGGTTTGGGGGCTCGGCCCCCAAAAGACACCCTTTTGGGCCAGCTGCGAAGGCGCGCCAGCGCCGAGCAGCCCGGCCCAAACCAAAAGGGGCGCCTCGCGGTCCGAAGCCTGGGGGTCGCTTCGCCGCGAGGCGCCGACGCCGGACCGAGGGGGGAGGTGTCCGGCGAGTCCTTTAGTCAGAAGGGCCTAATCGTCTACTCCGTTTCCGGATAGACCAATCAACCCCTCATGCAAGTAGGGTAACCCCATCGGCCTGCGATTCGCTACAACTTGCGTCAAGCCAATCCATCCGATGTTCACCTTCAGAGTGAACTGGGTCACCAGCGCGACGTGAGTACCCCGAGAGCGCCCAGAGCAACCGCCGCAGCGGTAGATGCACGCAAAACGGTTGGACCCAATCGAACAACCCGCGCACCCGAAGATCGCAGAGCCTCGAGCTCTTCCGGCGTGATCCCGCCTTCGGGACCCACGACGAGCAGCACGTCTCCGGAAGCAGGCAACGGGACGTCCGCCAGCCGGTCGGTCGCGCTCTCATGCAACACGAGCGTCAAAGCGGCAGACGACACGCGCTGAGAAAGCTGGGCCGTGCTCACGGGTTCGTCGACGAAAGGCACGCGCGAACGGCGGGCCTGCTTCGCCGCCTCGCGAACGGTGGAACGCCAGCGCCCCAACTGTTTCGCGCCGCGCGGGCCGTCCTCCCACTTGGCCACGCAACGGGACGCGCGCCACGGCACCACACCGTCCACACCGGCCTCGGTGGCCAGTTCGACGGCGAGCTCGCCGCGGTCGCCCTTCACCAACGCCTGCGCCAGCACCACGCGCGGCGTCGGCTCGGGCTCCACCCAACGCTCGACAACCCGCAACGACAAGGCATCGCGCTCGACCGCCACGACAGCACAGCGCACCAGCGTGCCGGAACCGTCGGACAGCACGAGTTCCTCGTCCACGCGCAGGCGCCGCACGGTGGCGGCGTGGCGGCCTTCCGGGCCGTCCAGCAGGAACTCCTCGCCCGACGGCAACGCCGGGACGAGGAAGACCGGCAGGGTCACCGGTGACCGCGCGAGGCACGCAGGCGGGAGAACAGCCCGCCGCCGCCCTTGCCGTTGTGCGACAACGAAGGCTCGTTCTCACCACGCAGCTCGGCGAGGTCGCGCAGCAAGGACGTCTGCGCGGCGTCGAGCTTGGTGGGCACGACGACCTCAAGGTGCACATGCAGGTCGCCGCGGCCGTCGACGCGGCCGGTGGAGCGCAGCTTCGGCATGCCGCGGCCGGTCAGCACGAGCTGCGTGTTCGGCTGCGTGCCGGGGTCGATCTGCAGTTCTTCCTCGCCGTCGAGAGTCTTCAACGGCAGCGTGGCGCCCAGCGCGGCGGTGGTCATCGGGATCTGGACCACGCAGTGCAGGTCGGCGCCGTCGCGTTCGAAGATCTCGTGCGGGTGCTCCTCGACCTCGACGTAGAGGTCGCCGGCCGGGCCGCCGCCGGGGCCGACCTCGCCCTGGCCCGCGAGGCGCACGCGCATGCCCTCGGCGACACCGGCGGGGATGTTCACCGAGATCGTGCGGCGCGAGCGGACGCGGCCGTCGCCCGCGCACTGCTGGCACGGGTCGGGGATGACCTCGCCGAAGCCGCGGCACACCGGGCACGGGCGCGACGTCACGACCTGGCCGAGGAACGAGCGCTGCACGGACTGGACCTCGCCGCGGCCGTTGCACGTGTCGCAGCGGATCGGCTTGGAGTCGCCGTTGGCGCCGCCGCCGTGGCAGCGGTCGCAGAGGATCGCGGTGTCGACGGTCAGCTCACGGGTGGCGCCCGCCGCGCACTCCTCCAGCGTCATGTCGAGCCGGATCAACGCGTCGGAGCCCGGCTGCACACGGCTGCGCGGACCGCGGCCGCCGCCGGACGTGGCGCCGAAGAAGGCGTCCATGATGTCGCCGAGGCCGAAGCCCGCGAACGGGTCACCGCCGGCGCGGCCGCCACCACTGGAGTCGAGCGGGTCGCCACCGAGGTCGACGACGCGGCGCTTCTCCGGGTTCGACAACACCTCGTAGGCGGCCGTCACCTCCTTGAAGCGGGCCTCCTCGCTGGGATTGACGTCCGGGTGCAGCTGCCTGGCGAGCTTGCGATAGGCGCGCTTGATCTCATCCTGTGTCGCGTTCTGCGAGACACCGAGGATGCCGTAGTAATCCCTGGCCACCTTGTTCGCTTTCGTGTTCATCTTTCAGAGCAAAGTTTCTGGAGTTAACGACCGGTCAGGATGTCACCCACGTAGTTGGCGACCGCACGCACGGCCGCCATGGTTCCCGGGTAGTCCATGCGCGTGGGCCCGACGACGCCGAGGCCGCCCAGCGGATTGTCACGGCTGCCGTAGCCGATGGACACCACGGAAGTGCTGCGCATCTCAGCTGCCTCGTTCTCCTCGCCGATGCGCACCAGCACCCGGCCCGGATCACGGGAGGCGGCGAGCAGCTTGAGCACGATCACCTGTTCCTCCAGCGCCTCCAGCACCTGCCGGAGCGAGCCGGGGAAGTCGGCGACGTTGCGCGTGAGGTTCGCGGTGCCGCCGAGCACGAGCCGTTCCTCCGGGTGCTCGACGAGCGTCTCGATCAGCACCGTCGCGACCCGCAGCATCGGGTCGCGCAGGTCCTGCCGCACCTCGTCGGGCAGCTCGGCGACTCTGGCCGAGGCGTCGGCCAGCCGCTGCCCGGCCATGGCCGTGTTCAGCACGCCGCGCAGCTGGGCCGTGTCCTCCTCGCTGATCACGTCGCCCAGCTCGACGATGCGCTGGTCGACGCGGCCGGTGTCGGTGATCAGCACCAGCATCAGCCGCGACGGCGTGATCGGCAGCACCTCCAGGTGCCGCACGGCCGCACGGGACAGGGTCGGCACCTGGATCACCGCGACCTGCCTGGTGAGCTGCGCGAGCAACCGGACGCTGCGGCGCATCACGTCGTCGAGGTCGAGCGCCCCGTCGAGGAAGCTGCGGATGGCCCGCTTCTCGGCCTGCGAGAGCGGCTTGATCTCGCTCAGCTTGTCGACGAAGAGCCGGTAGCCCTTGTCCGTCGGCACGCGGCCGGCGCTGGTGTGCGGCTGGGCGATGTAGCCCTCGTCCTCCAGCGCGGCCATGTCGTTGCGCACGGTCGCGCTGGACACACCCAGGTTGTGCCGCTCGACCAGGGCTTTCGACCCGACGGGCTCCTGGTTGGACACGTAGTCGGCGACGATGGCGCGCAGCACCTCGAACCGACGCTCATCGGCGTTCACCGCTGTTCACCTCCGTGTCCACTTACTCCCGAGTTTACCCAGCAAGTTTTCTGCCTGGTGCCCGCTCTGAGCTCCGGCGGATGTAAACACCGCAGAACTCGCCGGTTCCCTTGACTGACGACTCAGCCAACCGTTGGGTAGAGGCGCCGTCGCCCCGGTCACAGTGAGGGGTGCGCGCATGCGCAAGGTCTGGTGTCTGCTCCTGGCGGTGATGCTGCTCTCGCCACCTGGCGTGGCGGCGGCGCACGACTCGATCCGCGGCTGGACGATCCTCTCCGACAGCGACGCCGGCGCCGACGAGGTGATCGCGGCCGCCAGGCAGTACCGGGTCAACCACCTGCAGCTGTCCCACGACGTCGTCCACGACCTGCAGGAGGTTCGCGACCCGCGCCGGCAGGCCCAGGTGAACCGGCTCACCGACCTCGCCCACGCGTCGGGCGTCAAGGAGGTCGCCGCCTGGGACCACGCGCTCTACAACCTCAACTACTACCCGGCCGAGTTCCGCACGGGCCCGAACGGCACGATCGACCTGGACAACCCGGCGTTCTGGGAGTGGTTCAAGGCCGACTATCGCGCGATGCTGGACCTGGTGCCGAAGGTCGACTCGATCATCCTGACGTTCATCGAGACCGGCGCCCGCGTCGAGAACCAGCACTCCGCGAAGCTCAAGACCGCGGAGGAGAAGCTCGCCTATCTCGTCGACCAGGTCGCCTCGGTGATCGACGAGCGCGGCATGCTGCTGTACCTGCGCACGTTCGGCTACTACCCCGCCGAGATGGAACGCACGATCGGCGCGATCGACCGCGTGCAGAACAAGCGCATCCGCGTGATGGCCAAGGCCCAGCCGCACGACTTCTTCCTCACCCACCCGATCGACGTCACCGTGCCACGCATCAAGCGGCCCATGCTGATCGAGTACGACACCACCGGCGAGTACAACGGCCAGGGCAAGATCGCGAACGCGTTCGTCGCCGAGCACGCCGATCGGTTGCGGCACTACCGCAAGCTTCCCAACGTGATCGGCTACGTCGCCCGCACCGACCGCTACGACGAGTCGCGGATCGTCAACACGCCGACCGAGATCAACCTGTTCGCGCTGAAACGGGCCAGCGAGGGCGCCTCGAACTCGCAGATCTACCTGGAGTTCGCGGCCCGCAAGTACGGCCTGCTCGCGGCACCTCTGGTGGCACGGGCGCTGGCGCGGTCACCGGAGATCGTCACCTCGACGCTCTACACGTTGGGCAGCAACAGCGCGAACCACTCGCGGCTGGACTACGACCCGTACTGCTCCAGCTACCACCGCAGCGTGTCCGGCAAGTGGGTCGACCCACCTGAGACGTTCGTGCGGCACGGCGTGAACAGGAAGTTCCACTACTGGATCGACGTCGCGAACCACCTGGCGCCACCGCACTGCAAGTCCGACGGCATCCTGCGCCGCGAGGCCGGCTACGTGCTCGACCGCGGCTGGGTGACGCCCGGCAACCTCATGACGCAGGAGTACCTCGACTACCTGAACATCGAGAAGAACCACGGCGTTCGGTTGGCCGAAGCGTCGTTGCGCGACATCGAGCATGTCCGAAAGTTGCTGCGTCTCAACGACTATTCGCAACTGAAGTCCTATTTCGAACGGACCGTGCTGACCGCCAAGCTGCACAGGGCAGTCGCCAAGGCGTACTTCGGCTACCGGATCTACGTCCAGCAACCGTCCACCGAGCTCGCACGCTCCATTTGGGACGGTCTGGACGAGGCGCAAGCCGTTGCCGCCCGAGTGAGGGCATACCCGGCGCCGCCGACCGGGGAGTGGAACTGGGTGGTCGACGCCAACCAGGCCGACCTCTACCACAAGCGGATCTCCGAAGGCTGGGACCGCTACTCCAACATCAAGGTGCCCCGATCTTGAAAAACACAGTCATGAAGAAGTTCCCAGCTGCCCTGCTGACGATGGCTTTGCTGTCGCCAGCAGGAGTCGCCTCTGCCAGTCCCGACGAGATCCGCGGCTGGACGTTGTTGTCCAACAACGATGCCGGCAACGAACGCACGATCGCGGCCGCGCACGAGTACCAGATCAACCACCTGCAACTGTCGCACGACGTGATCCACCACCTGCGCCAGCTCAAGGAATCCGAGTCCCGCAGACAACGCGCCGTCAAACTCACCGACCAGGCCCACGCGGCGGGCATCAAGGAGGTCGCCGTCTGGGACCACGCCCTCTACTCGCTCGCCTACTACCCAGAACAGTTCCGCACCGGCCCCGGCGGCACGATCGACCTGGACAACCCGGCGTTCTGGGAGTGGTTCAAGGCCGACTACCGCGCCATGCTCGACCTGCTGCCCAACGTCGACTCGGTGATCCTGACCTTCATCGAGACCGGCGCCCGCGTGGAACGCCAGCACTCCACGCGCCTGAAGACCGCGGAGGAGAAGCTCGCCTACCTCGTCGACCAGGTCGCGTCCGTCACGGACGAACGGAAGAAGCTGCTGTACGTCCGCACCTTCGCGTACTTCCCGGAGGAGATGAACAACGTCCTCCGCGCGGTCGATCTCGTGCAGAACCAGGGCATCCGGGTGATGGCGAAGGCCCAGCCGCACGACTTCTTCCTCACCCACCCGATCGACGTCACCGTGCCGCGCATCAAACGCCCGGTGCTGATCGAGTACGACGCCACCGGCGAGTACAACGGCCAGGGCAAGATGGCCGGCGCGTTCGTGGCCGACCACGCCGATCGCCTGCGCCACTACCGCAAGCTGCCCAACGTCATCGGCTACGTGGCCCGCACCGACCGCTTCCAGGACTCGCACATCGTCGGCACCCCGACCGAGGTCAACCTGTGGGCCCTGCACCGCGCGCCGTCGTTGACCAACGCCCAGATCTACCGGGAGTTCGCCCGTCTGCGCTACGGCCCGCTCGCCGCACCCCGCGTCGCCCAGGCGTTGGCGCGCTCGCAGGAGATCGTCGAGTCGGTCCTCTACACGCTCGGCAACAACAGCGGCGACCACTCCCGCCTGAACTACGACCCGTACTGCCCCGGCTACCACCGCAGCGTGTCGGGCAAGTGGATCGACCCACCTGTCGCGCACGTGAAGCACGGCGTCAACAAGCGCTACCACTACTGGATCGACGTCGTGAACACGCTCGCGCCGCCCCACTGCAAGCTCGACCCGATCCTGCGCAACGAGACGCCTTATGTGCTGGACCGCGGCTGGGTGACGCCGGGCAACCTCATGGTTCGGTCCTATTTGGACGACGTCGTCACCGAGAAGAACCACGGCGTTCGGCTGGCCACGAAATCCTTGGCCGACATCGAGGCGGTGCGGAGGTTCCTGAAGCCCGCGGACTACGCGCAGCTGAAGGCGTACTTCGAGCGCACGGTGATCTCCGCCAAGTTGCACCGCTCGATCGCCAAGGCCTACTTCGGGTACCGGCTCTACCTGCGGACGCCGTCGACAGAGCTGGCCCGCACGATCTGGGAGGGCCTCGACGAGTCGAAGGTGATGGCCGACGCGGTTCGGACGTATCCCGCGCCGCCCGGCAAGGGCGAGTTCGACTGGGTGAGCGACGCCGGGCGGGCTGACACCTACTACAAGCGGATCTCCGAGGGTTGGGACGTTTACGGCAACGTGCCCGTGCCGCGCCCCTGACCAGCGCGGAACACGAACGGCCCTGTTTTTGTCGGTGGCGGTCGCTAGGGTCCAAACCACCAGGACGGACGCAGGGGGTGTGGTGGACGAGCAGGGCTGGCGGACGAAGGGCGGCCGCACGTTCCACAGCGACCCCCGCTGCGAGTGGCTGCACAAGGGCGAGAACCGGCTGCGGCTCATCGGCAAGGACACGCACGAGGTCGTCTCGGTCAGCTGGTCGGACGTCAGCCCCGGCCAGCTGCAGCCGTGCGACTACTGCTGCGCGCCCGCGTGGCTGGAGCGGCACGGCAAGCAGTCGGCGCCGGAGAAGCCGTGCCTCGTCATGAGCGACGACGAGTGGTGGCGCGGTACGTTGATCTGGGAGTCGGCGAGGCGTGCGGACGGGCTGTGGTGGGCCACCGTGACGTACGAGAAGAACGGCCGCACGCTCATCGAGGTCCGCAGCCAGCACGACATCCGCGCGCGCTAAGGCAACAAGCGCCTGACCACCGCGTCCGCCAGCAACCGGCCGCGGTCCGTCAGCACGCAGCGGTCGTCGAGCGGTTCGAGCAGCCCGTCCGCGATCGCCTGCTTCGCCTCCTCACGACCGGCGATGTCCAATACATCAGTCGGCAGCCCCTCGGCCAGGCGCAGCTCCAGCAGCACCCGCTCCACGCGCCGGTCCTCGGCCGACAGCACCTCACGCCCGGCAGCAGGCGACTTGCCCTCGGACAAAAGAGACGAGTAGCGCGCCGGGTGCTTCACGTTCCAGAAGCGGACCCCGCCGATGTGGCTGTGCGCACCGGGCCCGAAGCCCCACCAGTCAGCGCCCTTCCAGTACAGGACGTTGTGCTGACACTGGGCAGCAGCAGAGGTGGCCCAGTTGGAGACCTCGTACCAGGAGAAACCCGCGCCGGACAGCACCGAGTCGACCATCTCGTAGGACGACGCGAGCACGTCGTCGTCCGGCATCGGCAGGTCGCCCCGACGGATGCGCCGGGCCAGCCCGGTGCCGTCCTCCACGATCAACGCGTACGCGGACACGTGGTCGACGCCGGCCTCCAGCACGGTGTCCAGCGACGCCGAAAGATCGGACGGCCGCTCCCCCGGCGTCCCGTAGATCAGGTCCAGGTTCACGTGGTCGAAGCCGGCCGCGCGGGCCTCCCGCGCAGCGTCCAGGGCACGGCCGGGCGTGTGCTTGCGGTCCAGCACGGCCAGCACGTGGCGTGCAGCCGACTGCATACCGAGCGACACGCGCGTGTATCCAGCCGACCGTATGCCCTCGAAGAACTCCGGAGACGTCGACTCCGGATTGGATTCAGTAGTCACCTCGGCGTCCGGAGCCAGGCCGAACGACTGATATATCGCATCCAATACATCAGTCAGGCCCGAAGCGCCCAGCAACGACGGAGTGCCGCCGCCCACGAAGACGGTCGAGGCGGGTACCGGCGACCCGAGCACGGAGGCGGCGAGATCCAGCTCACGCCGCAGCCCCTCCAGCCACGACTCCGGCGACGCGGACGAACCGAGCTCGCCGGGCGTGTAGGTGTTGAAGTCGCAGTAGCCGCAGCGGGTCGCGCAGAACGGCACGTGCACGTAGATGCCGAACGGACGCGTGCCGACAGCGGCGACAGCGGAATCGGGGAGCGAACCGTCGGCGGGCGCGGGCTCGCCTTCGGGCAAAGCGGAGGGCATGACGCTCAGTGTCCCCCACGCCGCCCGAACGGCGGTGCCCAGCCAGGGGACATCTCTGTCGGTGACAGAACTATCACTCTGCGAAACCGGCGAAGGATGTCAACTTCCCCAGCGAAATCCCAGCATGCGGTTGGCGGTGGACCATGCTCTGGACGGCAGGCACACTGAGGACATGCATTCGACTGGAGTCCGCCTCGTGGCCCGCCGCCACGTCGACTTCCGTCGTGTCTCCAGCGCGATGTGCCGTCGTTCGGCATAACCGCGCGCTGATTTGTTCCCGTCGGCGCTTGGTGCGCTGACGAGGCCCCCACCACAAGCACCTCTGGGCTCGCATGCGCATGAAGCGCCTCGAAACCCCGGAGGATGGCGATGGTCCCGCCGCAGACGTCACCGCGCGCCAAGCAGCGTCGCGGCGAGGGGCAGTGGGCGCTCGGCTACCGAGAGCCGCTGAACCCCAACGAGCGGAGCAAGAAGGACGACAACCCGCTCAACGTCCGCGCCCGCATCGAGAACATCTACGCCCATCGGGGGTTCGACTCCATCGACCCGGCCGACCTGCGCGGGCGGTTCCGGTGGTACGGCCTCTACACCCAGCGCAAGCCCGGTATCGACGGCGGCCGCACGGCCACGCTCGAGCCGGAGGAGCTGGACGACGAGTTCTTCATGATGCGCGTCCGCAGCGACGGTGGTGCGCTTTCGACGCAGCAGCTCAAGGTGCTCGGCGAGATCTCGCAGACCTACGCGCGTGACACCGCCGACATCACCGACCGGCAGAACATCCAGTACCACTGGATCCGGGTCGAGGACGTGCCCACGATCTGGCAGAAGCTGGAAGCGGTCGGCCTCACCACGATGGAGGCGTGCGGTGACAGCCCGCGCGTCATCCTCGGCTCGCCGGTCGCGGGCATTTCCGAGGACGAGATCATCAACGGCCAGCCGGCGATCGACACCATCCTCGAGCGCTACATCGGCGACCCGCGGTTCTCGAACCTGCCGCGCAAGTTCAAGACCGCCATCTCCGGCCTGCAGGACGTCGCGCACGAGATCCACGACATCGCGTTCGTCGGCGTGAACCACCCCGAGCACGGGCCGGGCTTCGACCTCTGGGTCGGCGGCGGCCTGTCCACGAACCCCATGCTGGGCAAGCGTCTCGGCGCGTGGGTGCCGCTCGACGAGGTGCCCGACGTGTGGGAAGCCGTCATCAGCGTCTTCCGCGACTACGGCTACCGCCGGCTGCGGCACCGCGCGCGCATCAAGTTCCTCGTCGCCGACTGGGGCCCGGAGAAGTTCCGCCAGGTCGTTGAGGACGAGTACCTCAAGCGCAAGATGATCGACGGCCCCGCGCCCGAAACGCTGAAGCAGCAGCTCGACCACATCGGTGTGAACAAGCAGAAGGACGGCCTGTTCTACGTCGGTGCCGCGCCGGTCGCGGGCCGCGTCTCCGGCTCGATCCTGGTCGAGGTCGCGAAGATCGCCGAACGGGCGGGCTCCCAGCGCGTCCGGTTCACGCCGCAGCAGAAGATCATCGTGCTGGACGTGCCGGAGAACGAGGTCGGGACGCTCAAGAGCGACCTCGCCAAGCTGGGTCTGCAGGTCGACCCGTCACCGTGGCGCCGGGGCATCATGGCCTGCACCGGCATCGAGTTCTGCAAGCTCGCGATCGTCGAGACCAAGGCCCGCGCCAACGACCTCGTCGTGCAGCTCGAGGCCAACCTCAAGGACATCGTCGACGGCGTCACCGAGCCGATCACCGTGCACATCAACGGCTGCCCCAACTCCTGCGCCCGCATCCAGACCGCGGACATCGGACTCAAGGGCCAGATCGTCACGGACGACCAGGGCAACCAGGTCGAGGGCTTCCAGGTGCACCTCGGCGGCGGTCTCGGCCTCGACGCCGGGTTCGGCCGCAAGCTGCGCGGCCACAAGGTCACCGCGAACGAGCTGCCCGAGTACGTCGAGCGGGTCGTGCGGAACTTCGTCGCGCAGCGCGAGGACGACGAGCGCTTCGCCCAGTGGGTCGCCCGCGCGGAAGAGGGTGCGCTGAAGTGAGCGAACGCGCGACGCCCTTCTACTGCCCCTACTGCGGCGACGAGGACCTCCGGCCGCAGGAGGAACCCAGCTACGCGTGGCTGTGCACCGGGTGCCGGCGCGTCTTCAAGGTCCAGTTCGTCGGGCTCAACCTGCCGCAGGAGGTGAAGAAGTGAGCGATCTCAAGGAAGACCTCAAGATCGTCGCGGAAGCAGCCGCGCAGGAGCTAAAGGACGCCACCGCGATCGAGGCCCTGGAGTGGACGGCGCGGACGTTCGGCGACAGCTACATCGTCGCCTCCAACATGCAGGACGCCGTGCTGATCGACCTCGCCGCGAAGGTGAAGCCGGACTTCGACGTGCTGTTCCTGCAGACCGGCTACCACTTCCCGGAGACCATCGGCGTGCGGGACGCGGTCGGGGTCGTCTACCCGGACGTCCGCATCGTGAACGCCGAGGCCGAGCAGTCGGTCGAAGACCAGGAACGCGAGTTCGGCCTGCTGTACCAGTCGGATCCGGCCAAGTGCTGCAACCTGCGCAAGGTCGTCCCGCTGCGCCGTGAGCTCGCGAAGTACGACGCGTGGGTCACCGGTGTGCGCCGCGTCGACGCGCCGACCCGCGCGAACACGCCGATCGTGCAGTGGGACGAGCGCAACGGCCTGGTGAAGATCAACCCGATCGCGCCGTGGAGCGACGACGAGTTCAACGCCTACATCCAGGAGAAGGGCATCCTGGAGAACTTGCTGGTGCAGGAGGGATATCCCTCCATCGGCTGCCTGCCGTGCACGTCGAAGCCGTTGCCGGGGCAGGACGCCCGCAGCGGCCGGTGGGCCGGCCAGTCGAAGACGGAATGTGGGTTGCACGGATGACACTCGCTCTGGACACCTTGGGACGCCTCGAATCGGAGGCGATCCACATCTTCCGCGAGGTCGCGGGCGAGTTCGACCGGCCGGTGATCCTCTTCTCCGGCGGCAAGGACTCGACGCTGCTGCTGCACCTCGCGATCAAGGCGTTCTACCCGGCGCCGGTGCCGTTCCCGCTGCTGCACGTCGACACCGGGCACAACTTCGACGAGGTCATCGAGTTCCGCGACCGCGTTGTCGCGCAGCACGGTCTGCGCCTGGAGGTCGCGAAGGTCCAGGACTGGATCGACGACGGCCGCCTCGAAGAGCGCCCGGACGGCACGCGCAACCCGTTGCAGACCGTGCCGCTGCTGGACTCCATCACGCAGCACAAGTTCGACGCGGTCTTCGGCGGCGGACGCCGGGACGAGGAGCGCGCTCGCGCCAAGGAGCGGATCTTCAGCCTGCGCACGGCGTTCGGCCAGTGGGACCCGAAGCGCCAGCGGCCCGAGCTGTGGAACCTCTACAACGGCCGGCACCGCCCCGGTGAGCACGTCCGCGTGTTCCCGTTGTCCAACTGGACCGAGCTCGACGTGTGGAACTACATCGAGCGCGAGGGCATCGAGCTGCCGGACATCTACTACTCGCACGAGCGCGAGGTGTTCCTGCGCGACGGCATGTGGCTCGCCGAGGGCCCGTGGGGGACCGCGCGTGAGGGCGAAACGTTGCAGCGCAAGACGGTTCGCTACCGCACGGTCGGCGACGGCTCCTGCACCGGCGCCGTCGAGTCCGACGCCGCCGACATCCACGCGGTGATCGCCGAGGTCGCCGCGTCCCGACTGACCGAGCGCGGCGCCACGCGTGCCGACGACCGGCTGTCCGAGGCCGCCATGGAAGACCGCAAGCGGGAGGGTTACTTCTAAATGAGCGACCTGTTGAGGTTGGCCACCGCAGGCAGCGTGGACGACGGCAAGTCCACGCTCGTCGGCAGGCTGCTCTACGACACCAAGTCCGTGCTCGCCGACACGCTCGACGCCGTGCACCGCGCGAGCGCCGACCGCGGTCTCGCGACGCCGGACCTGTCGCTGCTCGTCGACGGCCTGCGGTCGGAGCGCGAGCAGGGCATCACGATCGACGTGGCGTACCGGTACTTCGCGACGCCCAAGCGATCGTTCGTGCTCGCGGACACCCCCGGCCACGTCCAGTACACCCGCAACACGGTGACCGGCGCGTCCACGGCGCAGCTCGCGGTCCTGCTGGTCGACGCGCGCAAGGGCGTCATCGAGCAGACTCGCCGCCACGCCGCGGTTCTCGCGCTCCTCGGTGTTCCGCGCCTTGTGCTGGCGGTCAACAAGATCGACCTCGTGAACTACGACGAGGTGACGTTCTCCCGCATCGCGAAGGAGTTCACGGCGCACGCGACCGCTCTCGGCTACACCGAGGACGCCGTGGTCGAGATCCCGGTGTCCGCGCTGGCCGGCGACAACGTCGTGGAGAAGTCCGCGAACACGCCGTGGTACGAGGGCCCGACCCTGTTGGAGCACCTGGAGAACGTGCCGGTCGAGCCCGACCCGCACGACGCGCCGTTCCGCTTCCCGGTGCAGTACGTGATCCGCCCGCGCACCGCCGAGCACCTCGACTACCGCGGCTACGCCGGTCTGGTGGCCGCGGGCACGGTCAAGCCGGGCGACGAGATCGTCGTGCTGCCGTCGGGTCGCCGCACGACCGTCACGAAGATCGACACAGCGGACGGCGAACTGGCCGAAGCCGCTGCGGGCCAGTCGGTAACACTGCTGCTGGCCGACGACATCGACATCTCGCGCGGCGACCTGATCGCCTCCGCGGGCAACGCGCCGACCGTCACGGACGACTTCGAGGCCACGCTGTGCTGGCTCGCGGAGAAGTCGCTGCGGCCCGGCGCCCGAGTTCTCGTCAAGCACGGCACGCGCACCGTGCAGGCGATGGTCACCGAGCTGCGCGACCGCTTCGACGAGCAGAAGCTGTCCAGTGTGGACAGCCCGGCTTCGTTGGAGCTGAACGAGATCGGCCGAGTGGCTCTGCGCCTGGCAGAGCCCGTTCCGCTGGACGACTACAGCTTCAGCCGGCGCACCGGGTCCTTCCTGGTGATCGACGTGAGCGACGGCTCCACGCTCGCCGCCGGTCTGGTCGGGGCTCCGCTGCCGCTGCTTGAGGACGGCGTGGAGAGCTGTACCGGGGGTAGCGCCGCTGCCCCCGACACCCACGCCCTCGTCTCCCCCGGTCCCTGAAAGGCCAACCAGTCGTGAACCTCAAGCCCGCCGTTGCCGTCGCACTCATCGCCCTGACAGCACTTTCCGGTTGCAGCCGCGCCGGGTCCAGCGACACTCCCGCCGCCCAGTCGAAGGGCGCAGCGGCCGAGGTTCGCGTCGGCTACTTCCCGAACGTCACGCACGCCGCCGCGTTGATCGGTGTGGAGAAGGAGCTCTTCAAGAAGGAGCTCGGCTCCACCAAACTGACGACGCAGACGTTCAACGCCGGCCCTGACGAGGTCAACGCGCTGCTCGGCGAGTCCCTCGACATCGCCTACATCGGCTCGGGCCCGGCGATCAACGCGTACTCGAAGTCGAAGGGTGAGGCGGTCCGGCTGATCGCGGGCGCGACGTCGGGTGGCGCGCAGCTCGTCACCAAGCCCGAGATCAACTCGATCGAGGACCTCAAGGGCAAGACGATCGCGACGCCGCAGCTCGGCAACACCCAGGACGTCTCGCTGAAGAAGTACCTGGCGGAGAAGGGCCTCACCGGTCAGGTCACCGTGACGAACGTGGAGAACGCCGCGTCGCTCGACCTGTTCAAGAAGGGCGAGATCGCTGCTACCTGGTCGCCGCAGCCGTGGTCGGCGCGGATCGTCGCCGAGGCGGGCGGCAAGGTGCTGATCGACGAGAAGACCCTCTGGGAGGGCGGGCAGTTCCCGACCACCGTGATCATCGTGCGGACGAAGTTCCTGCAGGAGCACCCGGAGACGGTCGAGGCAGTGCTGAAGGGTCACGTCGCGGCGATCGACTGGGCCAAGGCGAACAAGGACGACGCGAAGAAGACCGTGAACGCGGCGCTGGAGAAGCTCACCTCCAAGAAGCTCGGTGACAAGGTCCTCGACGCCGCGTGGGACAACATCGAGCTCACGACCGACGCGCAGGCCAAGACCTTCCCGCAGCTCGCGAAGGACGCCGTGACCGCCGGCGTGGCCAAGGAGGCCGCGAACGTCGCCGGGTACGCCGACTTCACGCTGCTGAACAAGGTCCTGCAGGCGCAGGGCAAGCCGCAGGTCCAAGCAGCGGGCCTGGACAAGAAGTAGTTCACGAGACGTTGAGGGGAAGGCACACGACCATGACCGCCACGCTCGAGACCACTGTTCTGTCCACTGTGGATACCGCTGTCGAACTGGCCGGCGTTCGCAAGGTGTTCGGCCACGGCAACTCGGCCGTGGTGGCGCTCGACGGGGTCGACCTGAAGGTCAAGCCCGGTGAGTTCGTGTGCCTTCTCGGCGCGTCGGGCTGCGGCAAGAGCACGCTGCTGAACATCGTCGCCGGCCTGGACGGCGCGACGTCGGGCTCGTTGCAGCTCAACACGTCGCGCCCGGCCGTGATGTTCCAGGAGCCTGCTTTGATGCCGTGGCTCACCGCCGCCCGCAACGTCGAACTGGCGCTGCGCTTCGCCGGCGTCGGCCGCCTGGCCCGCAAGCGTCGCGCGCTGGAGCTGCTCGAACTGGTGCGGCTTGGCGACGTCGCGGATAAGCGTCCGCACGAGCTGTCCGGTGGCATGCGCCAGCGCGTGGCCCTGGCGCGTGCGCTGGCGTCCACCACCGTGTCGGCTGACGGTTCTCCTGCTTTGCTGCTGATGGACGAGCCGTTCGCCGCGTTGGACGCCATCACGCGTGACGTCCTGCAGAGCGAGCTTCTGCGCGTGTGGGAGACCACGAACACCGCGATCATCTTCGTGACGCACGACGTCCGCGAGGCCGTGCGCCTCGGTCAGCGCGTTGTGCTGCTGTCCTCGCGTCCGGGCCGCGTCGTGCGTGAGTGGGACGTCACGGACTCCTCCAACACTGTTCTCGACGAGATCAACACCCACCTGCGAGAGGTCATCAGTGGGCACGCCGTCTGACACGATCGACAAGGTCGGCGCCGGCCTCGACGCACTGGACGTGCCCGTCGAGGCGCACAAGCCGCCTTTGTGGCGCCGTTTCCTGAAGACCGGTGTGCCACCGATCATCGCGTTCGCACTGCTCCTGGGCGTGTGGCAGGCGCTGTGGGCCTCGGCGATCCTGCCGGAGTTCCAGCTGCCCGCCCCGGTCAACGTGTGGAACGAGCTCGTGCGTTCGATCTCCACCGGCGAGGCCTTCGGCATCCTGTGGACCTCGTTGCACCGCGCGGTGTTCGGGTTCATCGCCGCTGTGCTGATCGCGACCCCGCTGGGCCTGTTGATCGCCAAGGTCCGCGTGGTGCGCGCGGCGATCGGGTCGCTGCTGACCGGTCTGCAGTCGCTGCCTTCGGTGGCCTGGGTGCCGGCGGCGATCCTGTGGTTCGGCGTGACGCCGTCCACGATCTACTTCGTGGTGCTGATGGGGTCCGTGCCGTCGATCGCCAACGGTCTGGTGGCCGGGATCGACCAGATTCCGCCTTTGCTACCGCGCGTTGGCCGGGCGTTGGGGGCCGGGCGGCTGGCTTCCGCGCGGCACATCCTGTTGCCTGCTGCTTTGCCGGGGTACTTGGCCGGTCTGAAGCAGGGCTGGGCGTTCTCGTGGCGCTCGCTGATGGCCGCGGAGATCATCGCGACCTCGCCTCAGCTGGGTGTCGGGCTCGGTCAGTACCTGCACAACGGCTCGTCGTTGAACGACATCAACATGGTGATCGCGGCGATCTTCCTGATCCTGTTGGTGGGTATCGGGATCGAGCTGATGCTGTTCCGGCCGTTGGAGCGCGCTGTGCTCCGGGCCCGTGGCTTGACGGGGGCGCTGTGATCCCGCTTGTCGCTGTCGCACATGGCAGCCGTGATCCTCGTTCGGCGGCTTCGATCCATGCTCTGTTGGACGTGGTGCGGTCGTTGCGTCCTGAGCTCGACGTTCGCGGCTGCTTCCTCGACCTGTGCGCGCCCAGGTTGAGCGATGTGCTGCGCGGCCCCTCAGTTGTCGTGCCTTTGTTGCTGGGCAAGGCTTATCACGCACGGGTCGACGTACCGGCCGCCGTTGCCGAGTCACGCGTGCCTGCCGTGGTCAGCGACGTCCTGGGGCCGGATCCACGACTGGAGTCGGCGGCTCTGCGGCGGCTTTCCGAGGCGGGGATCGACTTCGATGACCGGTCGCTGGGCGTGGTGCTGGCCGGTGCCGGGTCCTCGCACGCGCCGGCGAACGAGGCCGTCGCGAAGGTGGCCCGGCGCTGGGCTCGCGAGTCCGGGTGGGCCGGGGTCGAGGCGGCGTTCGCGTCGATCGCGTCGCCCACCGTGCCCGAGGCGATCGAGCGGTTGCGGATGAGGGGAGCCACGAAGATCGCGGTGGCGTTCTGGTTCCTCGCGCCGGGGTTGTTGCCGGACAAGGTCGCCGCGCTGGCCGGAGATGCTGTGGTGGCACGGCCGTTGGGTGACGACGTCGAGGTCGCACAGCTCGTGCTGGACCGATACGACGAGGCGTTGGCACGCCAAACGGTGGCTGCCTGACCGATTCGCCCCGTCCAGACCCTTCAGCGTGGTACTAACTCCCAAATCAGCACTTGGGGGGCGACGTGTCCGACGACTACCCGCGCAGCGACAACTCGTCGCACCACGACAGTTTCAGCCCGCGGGACGGCTTCTACGACGGCACGCCCAACGACGCGCATGATCTCTTCCCAGCCCATGGTCTGTCCCACGACGGCACCGCCGACGACGCTGATGATGTGTTCCACGACTCCGCGATCCCACGGCGCCGGAGCGGGCGACACGGGCGGGCCGGCCTGTCCGGGGCTCCGGGCTGGGTCAAGGCGTTCGTGTCCCTCGGCTCGCTCCTCGCGGTGGCGGGCATGGCCGTCATCTTCCTCAGCGTGCTGGGCGTGCTGGACACGGCGCCGCCGATCAGCGGCAGCGCGGGCTTCCCGCCGATGGAGGGGCTGTCCCTGGAGCTGAGTCCGGACGTGAAGCTCGGTTTTGGGCTGTTCGTCGCCGGGTTCGTGCTGAACGCGATCGGCGCGATCGCCCAGGGCATCTGGTCGCGGCGCTGAGCCAGCTCGCCGCCTGATCACCTGAACGAGAACTGTCGGTGTCGCCTGCGATCCTGTTTGGATGCATATGTTCGTCGACGAGACCGAACGCGGTGGTCACCTGCTGGCCGCGACGCTCGTCGCTCCCGCCGCACTGCACTCGACCCGGTCGCTGATGCGGAGTCTCCTCCTGCCCGGCGAGCGGCGAGTGCACTTCAAGTCCGAGAAGGACAGCCGCCGCAAGTTCATCGTGTCGCGCCTCGTTGATCGAACCTTCGAAGTCATCGTGGTTGCCAGCAGTGAGAAGGGCGATTCCGCGCGAGCCGTTCTGCTGGAACGACTGGTGACCGAGGCGATCGACCGGGGAGTCAGCCGGCTCGTTCTCGACTCCCGTGATCATGCGGGCAACGGCCGCGACCGTGTGGTCCTCGCGCGCACGAAAGCCCGTGACGCGGGCATCGTCTACGAGCACATCCAGTCGTCCGCGGAACCCGCGCTCTGGGTGAGCGACGCGGTCGCCTGGTGCATCGGCGCCGGCGGCGACTGGGTACGGCGGGTCAATCCCCTGGTGACGCGCATCGAGCCCTGAAAAGCGCGAAGCCCAGGCAGCAACCGTCCGGAAGCGCACCTGGGCTCACTTCCTCCACCTAGTGGCGGAGGCGATGAACTCAGCATAGCACATTTGAGCCCAACCGCTGTTGCCCCGCAAAGCCCAGCGAAGGTCCACTTCCGACCACCGCCACAAGATCGAACACACAGCGCCGTTCGGGCGATGTGAAGTGTGAACTGTTGACGTGAAACCTACTCATGAGTAGTCAGGTGATTGCGCCGCGTGCTGGAAATGTCCCTCGTCCACTCATCGGGGAGAGGTCATGAAGCTAGCCGGAATCCTGCTACTGGTACCGATGCTGATGTTCTCAGCCACCACCCACGCGTCAGCCGCACCGCAGACCGTCACCTACAAGCTCCGGGCGAGCGCCGCCGGGCAGTCGTCGGACTTCACGCTCGACCAGGGCGTCGACGCATCGGCACCCGCGAGTGTCGCCCCCAACGGCGCCGTCAAGGTCACCATCGACCCCGCGCCCAACAAGATCCCCGCCGAGGCCGGTGGCCGGCAGGTGCGGGAGATCAAGGGGCTGGCGCTCAAGCTGCCGGTGCCGGGCAACTCGAAGTTCCAGTCCGCGTCGCTGTCGGGCGGTGCCGGGCTGGGTGGCACGCCGACGGTTGCCTTGCAGGGCAACGACGTTGTGCTGAGCGTGCCCGGTCCGATCAAGGGTGGTGCGGACTTCGAGCTGCCGACCGTCACGATCAACCTGCAGGCCGGCGGCACCGGCACGATCACCACGAAGCTGGGCGGCACCAGCTACGACGCGCCCGGCCTCACCTTCACCGCCGTGGTCACGGTCATCGGGTTCCCGGTCAACGCGGCCGCGAAGGGCTACCCGGACCCCAACCCCGTCCTGACGACCACCACGATCGGCTGAAAACCCTGATGCCCCAACCCCTGCCGGGCATCAGGAGATAGCCGCGATCAGTTTGGTCATCGTGGCGAGCGTCGTGCGCAGGTCCTCCAACGGGACCTGCGCACTGACGCGGTTCGCGAACTCGTGCTGCGCCTCCCGCAACCGCGCGATGGCGGCAAAGCCCTCGGCCGTGGGCCGCACGAGCTTCGCGCGTTGATGGGCGGGGTTCGGCAGGTACTCCGCCAAACCCTTGTCCACCAACAGGTCCGCGATCCGCTGCACCGACTGACGAGCCAGCCCCATCTCCCGCGCGGTGCCGGAGACCGACAACGGCTCGCGCAGCACCGCGCCCAGCACCTGCCACCACGCCGCGGTCAGGCCGACAGGCTTGGTCATCACCTCGGCCGCGTCCAGAAAAGCCCCGTAGAGCCGAAAAGTACGCATCACGACGTCGGTGAGGACGTCACCCGCTTCAGTCCTGGACACTCGCCATCAGCCTCTCGAACGCCGCCATGCTGTCGTCGCGGTACAACTCGTACCAGGCGTCGACGGTCTGCGACCGGTAGGCCTCCAGTTCGAGCAGCACCTCGCGGGTCCACTCCAACGCGCTCGCACCGCCCGCCGTGATCACGCCCTGGTCCCGCACGGCCCGCGCGTCCTGGTACAGCTCCGAACCACCGTAGGAACCGAGCTCGCCGGGGAAGTTCGACGTGTGCTTGACGTCGTCCAGCAACCCTTCGCGCGCCAGCCCGATCGTCGCGCCGCAGATCGCCGCCACCGGCTTGCCCGCCTCCCGGAACCGCCGCGCGAGCTTGCCCAGAGCCGCGTTCTGTCCCGCCTCCCACGAGTCGCTGCCGATCAGCAGCAGCATCGCGGCGTCGTCCAAAGACACGTCCTCGACCGTCACGTCCGGCAGCATCCGCACACCACCAGCAGTCCGCACCGGCTCCGCGGACGAGGCCGCGGTCTTGATCTCGTAGCGACCCGGCTGCTGCTGGAACGCCTGGATGTTGATCTGGGCGGCCGCGTGGCCGTACTCCCAGTCCGAAAGCCCGTCGACCAGAGCGAGGTACACCGTCTGCGTTGTCATGACAGTAGACTGTCATAATTGACAGCATGCTGTCAACTACCGCGAGCGTTAAGGTCAGCGACATGGCAGACGAGCTGGTCCACTACGAGGTGCAGCGTGGCATCGCGACGATCACGCTGGACTCTCCGCACAACCGCAACGCCCTGTCGGCACAGCTGCGCCGCGAGCTCAGGGACCACCTGAGCCAGGCCGCAAAAGACGACCAGGTGCGTGTGGTCGTGCTGACCCACACGGGCTCCGTGTTCTGTTCCGGCATGGACCTCAAGGAGGCCGCCGGCGCGAGCGCGGGAGACCAGGGCGTCAACGAGTTCCCGGCGATCCTCGAGCAGCTCTGGACCAGTCCAAAACCGGTCGTGGCCGCGCTCAAGGGCCCGGCCCGCGCGGGCGGCGTCGGCATCATCGCGGCGTGCGACATCGCCATCGCGGCCAACGAGGCCACGTTCGCGTTCAGCGAGGTCCGGATCGGTGTCGTACCGGCCGTCATCTCGGTGACCGTGCTGCCGCGGCTGGTCCCCCGCCAGGCCCACGAACTGTTCCTCACCGGCGAGGCGTTCGACTCCCGGCGCGCGGTGGAGATCGGCCTGCTCAACTCCGCCGTGCCGGTCGACGGTGTCGACGCCGAGGTCCGCCGCTACACCGACATGCTCGCGCTCGGCGCGCCCAAGGCCCTCGCCGCCACCAAGGAGATGCTGCAGCAGGAGCGGTCCACGAACCTCGGCGAGGTCTTCGCGGACATGCTCGAGCTGTCGGCACAGCACTTCGGCGGACCGGAGGGCCAGGAGGGCATCGCGGCGTTCAAGGAGAAGCGCAGGCCCTCCTGGGTGCCAGAAGAGAACTAGAACCAGCCGGTGCACTCGACGACGCCCTGTGACGAACCGCAGGCACGCATCACCTTGCCGTCGTTCTTGAACGCCTCGGTGTACTTCGCGGTGCCCGAGTCGATGCGCGTGTGACCGAGGGGCCCCTCGTGCTCGTTGGCCGCGGGGTCCTTCCGGTCAGTCCAGACCTCCTCGCCGGGCGCGCCGGACGAGATGCGGCCCCACGCGCACTTGGACTTGTTCGACGCGCGCAGCTCGATCACCCGGCCGTTCTGCATGACGATCGGGTTGTCGCCGTCGATCGTGTCGAACGGCGTGAACGGCTCCTCCTGCGTGCAGCCGGGGTCCCCGGTGCCGGCGGAGACCTCGCTCACGGAGGCGGCGGACATCTGACCCAGATCCGCGGCCGAGTCGCAGGCAGCGACGGCCGCGGCAAGCACGAGCAGAAATGCCGTGCGACGGAAATGCGTTCCCATGGAATCGCACTGTCCACTCTGGACAGAAATTCCGCAGCGCGGGTCACCGTTCTGTGCGAACGACCCGCAGTTCGTGATCACCTGATTCAGCGTTCCGCTTCACAGCGTCACGAAGCACTTCCAGCACGGAAGCATCCAGGTCATTTGGGACGACCAGCACGTACTCACCGGCGGGCAGCCAGGACAGATCGGTCAGGCTGTCGTACAACGCGTCGAGGTTCTGCCCGAACCAGGACGGAAACGACAACGCCTCGGCAATGGCCGCGATCGCAGCGGACTTCTCCGAAACGAGAATGTGCCGTTTCATTTGCGCACGTCCACGACGACGAACGTCGAATAGTGGTCGCCGGTGTAGAACACTTCCTTCTCGGACCCGGTCACGAGCCGGCGCGCGCCGCGGTCGGGACTGCCCGGCGTCGGCACGGTGTACTCCTTGTAGTACCCGGACTTCTGCTGCGGCAGCCGCTTCTCCCGGTTCTGGAACGTCACGCCGTCGTTGCGCGGGTACGGGAACGGGCCGTTCGCCTCGATCAGCTTCCAGGTCGCGCCGGCCTCGGCGGGCAACGAGGACAGCGCCTTGACGTCCAGACCGGACGAGCCGCCGGGCACGGCGAGCTGGGAGGCCGAGGCGGGCAGGTCAGCGGGCGGCCGCTCGGGGTTCGAGACGTTGTCCTTGACGAACCAGCCGACCACGACCAGAGCGATGAGCCCGACCAATGCGACGGTCAGGCGGCGACCAGGACTCACGCGGCGACCTTCTCCGGTTCGGGCTCGGGCTCCGGCGCCGCCTCGACCAGCGACGCCGGGTTCTTCGCACCCCAGTCCGCGACGCGGTCGATCAGCCGCGCCACGCCCAGGCAGAGCGGCAGCACGACGACCATCACGACCGGGAACTGCACGGCGACGGGCAGCTGCACGAGCCACAACTCGACGCCGTCCCACCACTGCCAAAGCCAATCCACCCGGTCCACCCTAGTCTCGTGACCGGTGTCACGGCATTTGCCCAGGCCCGAGATAGGTATGTTGCGAACCATGTTCGCCGTTTACGCAGCAGAACCCAGTCCTGAGAACCCGCTGGCCTCGCTTCGCGTCGGCGAGCGCCCCGAGCCCGAGGTCCCGAGCGGGTGGGTGCGCGTCGCGGTCAAGGCGGCCAGCCTCAACATGCACGACCTGTGGACGTTGCGCGGCGTCGGCATCAAGCCGGAGCAGTTCCCGATGATCCTGGGCTGCGACGGCGCCGGCACCCTCGACGACGGCACCGAGGTGGTGCTGCACTCCGTCATCGGCGACCCGAACTGGTCCGGTGAGGAGACGCTCGACCCGAAGCGCACGCTGCTCACCGAGAAGCACCAGGGCACGTTCGCCGACTACGTCACGGTGCCGGCCCGCAACGCGCTGCCCAAGCCGGCCGGCCTGTCGTTCGCCGAGGCGGCCTGCATGGGCACGGCGTGGCTGACGGCGTACCGGATGCTGTTCGTGAAGTCCGGTCTGCGCCCCGGCCAGACGATGCTCGTGCAGGGCGCGTCCGGCGGTGTGTCGACCGCGCTCATCCAGCTCGGCCGCGCCGCCGGGTTCCGCGTCTGGGTCACCGGCCGCACCGAGGAGAAGCGCGCGCTGGCCACCACCCTCGGTGCCCACGAGACCTTCGAGTCCGGCGCCAGGCTGCCCGAACGGGTCGACGCGGTGTTCGAGACCGTCGGCAAGGCCACCTGGTCGCACTCGATGAAGGCGCTCAAGCCCGGCGGCATCGTGGTGATCTCCGGCGCGACGTCCGGTGACGCGACGGCGGCCGAGCTGCAGCGGTTGTTCTTCCTGCAGCTGCGCGTGGTCGGCTCGACCATGGGCACCCGCGAGGAACTGGGCGATCTCATCCAGTTCTGCGCGCTCAACGACCTCAAGCCGCAGATCGGCGCCGAGCTCAAGTTCGAGGACGCCGAGCAGGGCCTCAGGTCCATGCTCGACGGCGAGACGGCCGGCAAGATCGTCTTCGTGCGATAGCCGTAAACAGAACGATCGGCCAAAAATCGGCTCCCTGATTGGTGGGTTCGGACAAAGCGCGTCACATTTGACACGCATAGGTTCAGCCGGACCCACCATCAAGGGAGATGACGGCATGACTATGCAGGGCGTCTTCAGGCGCAAGCCCATCGACCAGATCGCGGAGGACAAGGGCGACGGGCTCACCAGAACGCTGGGCCTGTGGCAGCTGACCGCGATCGGCATCGGCGGCATCATCGGCGCGGGCATCTTCTCGCTCGCCGGCGCCGTCGCGAACAAGACGGCGGGCCCGGCCGTGCTGATCTCGTTCCTGGTGGCGGGTGTCGCGAGCGCGGCGGCGGCGTTCTCGTACGCGGAGTTCGCCGGCCTGATCCCCAAGGCGGGCAGCGCCTACACCTACGGGTACGCCGTGCTGGGCGAGGTCGTCGGCTGGTTCATCGGCTGGGACCTGCTGCTGGAGTACACCGCGATCGTGGCGGTGGTCGCGATCGGCATCTCGGGCTACTTCACCGAACTGCTGAGCCTGCTGAACATCCAGCTCCCCCAATGGATGCTGGGTGCGCCGGGTACCGAAGGCGCGGGCGTAGAACCGGGAAGTTACAAGGTCAACCTGTTCGCCGTGGTCCTGTGCCTGCTGATCGCGTACGTGCTGAACCTCGGCATGAAGAACGCGGCGCGGTTCGAGACCACGTTGGTGTACCTGAAGATCGCCGTCGTGCTGCTGGTGATCGTCGTCGGCGTCTTCCACATCAACACGGACAACTACAACCCGTTCTTCCCGTTCGGGCTGAGCGGCGCTTTCACCGGCGCCGCAACGGTCTTCTTCGCGGTGTTCGGCTACGACGCGATGAGCACGGCGGCCGAGGAGTCGAAGGACTCCCAGCGGCACATGCCCAAGGCGATCATCTACTCGCTGGCGATCTCGATGGTCCTTTACGTGCTGGCCTGCCTCGTGCTCACCGGCATGGTCAACTACAAGGACGTCGACTCGGAGAGCGCGTTCGCCACGGCGTTCGCCGACATCGGTTTCCACTGGCTGGGCATCATCATCAGCGTCGGCGCGATCCTCGGCATCACGACGGTGCTCTTCACGTTCCTGCTGGGCGCGGCCCGCGTCGGCTTCTCGATGAGCCGCGACGGCCTGCTGCCCCAGTGGTTCGCGAAGACGCACCCGGTGAAGCACGTGCCGTCGCGCATCACGTGGGTGCTGGGCGTCGCCTCGGCCGTCATCGCCGGGTTCCTGCCGATCGCGGAGGCCGCCGAGCTCACCAACATCGGCATCCTGCTGGCGTTCGTCGTCGTGTGCATCGCCGTGATCGTGTTGCGCTACAAGCAGCCCGACCTGCCGCGCACGTTCAGGACGCCGGGCATGCCGGTCGTCCCGATCATCGGTGTGGTGTTCTCGATCTGGCTGATCACGTTCCTCACGCCGGAGACCTGGCTGCGGTTCGCGGTCTGGTTCCTGATCGGCCTGGTGATCTACTTCGCCTACTCGAAGCGCCACTCCGTCATGGAGAAGCAGCAGTCCGAGCGGTGACCTCCTGGTCGAGCACGGACAGCGGCACCGGTCCGAGCCCGATCACGAGGTCGTGGAACGCCCTGACGTCGAAGCGGTCGCCCAGCCGGGCGGCCGCTTCGCCGCGGATGCGCTGGATCTCCAGGCGCCCCACCATGTACGCGAGCGCCTGGCCCGGCACCTCGATGTACCGGTCGACCTCGGAGTTGATCTCGGGCTCGGTCATCACCGTGTTCTCGCGCAGGAAGTCCACAGCCTGCTGCCGGGTCCAGCCGAACGCGTGGATGCCCGTGTCGACCACCAGCCGGCCGGCGCGCATCGCGTCCAGCCCGAGCATGCCGAGGCGTTGCTCCTCCGACGAGTACAGCCCCATCTCGTCGGCCAGGCGCTCGGTGTAGAGGCCCCAGCCCTCCAGGTACGCCTCGATGAACGCGAACCGGCGCAGGTTCGACTGCTCGGTCTCGGCGGCGATCGAGAGCTGGTAGTGGTGGCCCGGCACGGCCTCGTGGAACGCCGTCACCTCCGACAGCGTGCGGCTGCGTTCGGTGGCGCCCAACGGGTTCAGCCAGTACGTGCCGGGACGGCTGCCGTCCAGCGGTGCCGGCTGGTAGTACGCGATCGGCGCCGTCGGCCGTTCCGCCTCACCGACCAGCAGCACCTGGCAGCCGACCTTCGGCATGCGCCCGAACCACTGCGGCGCAACGGCTTCGGCCCGCGCGATCGCGTCCACCGCGTGCTCGACCATCTGGTCCTCGTTGTCCCACAACAGTTCTCTGCGCAACCGGTGGAAGATCTCCAGCACGTCGCTGGTGCCCCACACCCGCGAGCCGATCTCCGCGTACTCCTCGCGCAACCCGGCGATCAGGTCCAGCCCGAGCCGGTGCAGCGCGGCCGGGGTGTACGAGGTGGTCGTGTAGTTGCGGACGAGGTTGGCGTAGTTCTGCTCGCCCTCGGGCAGCCAGCAGATGCCCGGCTGGTCGTCCGGACGGCCGTCGACGGACATCAGCACCTCGCGGTACCGGGCGATGGCCGCGCGGATCTCCGGCGACGCCGTCCCTTCCCACTCCTGCACCGGCGAGGCGAGGAACCGCTCCATCCGCGTCGCACCGGCCCGCAGGTGCCGCAGCAACGGCCTGCGGTCGGAGTCGCGCACTCGCTGGGCGGCCTGGTCGACGTGCCGCGCGATCTTGTCCTGCCGCTGCGACACGTCCAGCTGCGCCGCCATCTGCAGCAACGCGTTCACCGGCGCGCTCATCCCGGTCGCGACGGTGTGCTCGACCAGCCTGGCGTCGATCCGCGCCACGATCGACTCACCCTGGTGCCTGAGCACGGCGAGCGTGACCGGGTCCTCGTCGCTCGTCTCGGCCCGGCGCAGGATGTCCGCGATCCGGGCCCGCAACGCCTGTTCGCCCTCGACGCTGAGGTCCTCGAGCTTGTCGTCCCAGCCGGGCAGGCCGTACATCGAGGGCAGGAACGGCGACCAGTCCATGGCCGCGGCGAACATCTCGTCTGCGAGCGACATCAGGGCCTCCCCGCCCAGTCGGTGACCAGATCACCCAGCGTGGACAACGGCACCGCGCCGTTCTCCAGCACCAGGTCGTGGAACGCCTTGATGTCGAACCGCGCGCCCATCTTCGCCTCGGCCTCGCGGCGCACCCGCTGGATCTCCAAGCGCCCCACCATGTACGCGAGCGCCTGGCCCGGCGTCTCGATGTACCGGTCGACCTCGCCGTTGATCTCGGTGTCGTCCATCACGGTGTTCTCGCGCAGGTAGTCGACGGCCTGCTGCCGCGACCACCCGAACGCGTGCAGGCCGGTGTCGACCACGAGCCGACCGGCGCGCATCGCGTCGAGGCCGAGCATGCCGAGCCGTGCCTCGTCGGACGAGTACAGACCCATCTCGTCGGCCAAGCGCTCGGTGTAGAGGCCCCAGCCTTCGAGGTAGGAGTCGATGAACGCGAACTTGCGCAGGTTCGACAGCTCGGTCTCGGCGGCGATGGAGAGCTGGAAGTGGTGGCCGGGCGTCGCCTCGTGGAACGCCGTCACCTCGGACACCGTGCGGCTGCGTCCGGTGGCGTTCAACGGGTTCACGAAGTACGTGCCGGGACGGGAGCCGTCGAGCGCGGCGTCGACGTAGTACGCGAACGCGGCGCTCTCGCGGTCGACCTCCGGCACGAACCGGACCTCGCAGCGCGCTTTCGGCAGCCGGCCGAACCACTGAGGTGCCACGGCCTCGGCCCGCCCAACGGCCTCCACGGCGCTGACGAGCATGTCGTCCTCGTTGGCCCACAACAGATCCGTGCGCAACCGCCGGAAGATCTCCGGCACGTCGGTCGTGCCCCACACCCGCGAGCCGATCTCGGCGTACTCCTCGCGCAACCCGGCGATCAGGTCGAGCCCCAGCTGGTGCAGCTCGGCCGGGGTGTAGGACGCCGTCGTGTAGTCGCGGACCAGCTTGCGGTAGTTCTCCTCGCCCTCGGGCAACCAGCAGAGGCCGGCCTGCTCGTCGTCGCGTCCCGGCAGGCCGAGCAGGACCTCGCGGAACCGGGCGAACGACGGGCGCAGGTCCGCGTCGCCCTCCCACTCCTGCCTCGGCGAGGAGAGGAACCGTTCGACGTGGGCCGCCCCGCCCTGCGCGTGCCGGCGCAACGGCCTGCGGTCGGTGTTGAGCAGCCGTTCCGCCGCCTGGTCGAGGAAGTGCGGGATGAGGTGCAGCCGCTGGGAGAAGTCGGTCTGCGAAGCCATCCTGAGCAGAGCCGCGACCGGCGCGTTCAACCCGCGGGACACGCTGTGCTCGACGAGCCTGGCGTCGATGCTGGTGATGATCGAGGTCGCCTGGTGCCGGATCACGTCTTTCGCGACCGGCTCCTCGTCGCTCTCGTCGACGCGGCTCAGGATGTTTTCGAGCCGTGCGCGCAGGGCCTGCTGGCCGTCGACGCTGAGGTCTTCGAGCCGGTCGTCCCAGCCGGGTACGCCGACGACCGTGGCGAAAATCGGCGTCCAGTCCATCATCGCCTGGAACGTCTCATCGGAGAGCGAGGTCACACCCTCCTTCTTAGCTGCGCTTGAAGCGCTCCGCCAAGGAATTGACCACATCGGTGAGCTCGTCGTGGAGCCTTCGCACGACGTCGGCGGCCGGTTCCGCGGTCGCCAGCGCGTACGTGGTGCCCGCCCAGAGCGACATGACCTCCAGCTCACCGGTCGCGCGCACCGGCTTGGTGAGGTGGTGCACGTTCGGGTACGCGGCGGGCGCGTGCGGGCTGTTCTCGATCAGGAACCGGTTCACCAGCCCACGGGCGGGCCGTCCGCTGAACGCCCGCGTCAACGCCGTCCTGCGCGCACCTTCCGCGAGCGCTTCCCGGTGCGCCGCAGCGGTTCCGGCCTCCGGGCAACCGAGGAACGCGGTGCCGAGCTGAGCCGCGACCGCCCCCGCCGCCAGCACCGCGGCCACGTCCGCCCCGTTCATCAGCCCGCCGGTCGCGATCACCGGCAGGTCGACGGCGCTGCGCACGAGCGTCAACGCCGCCAGCGTCCCGTACAGCTCGCCGCCGCCGGGCGAAATTCCGTCGTCGGTGAACGTGCCGCGGTGGGCGCCGGCGTCGGCACCCTGCACGCACAGCACGTCCGCACCGATCTGCTGCGCCTGCCGAGCCTCACTCGGTGTGGTGACCGTCACGACGATCGTGGTCCCGGTCGCCTTCAGCCGCTGCACGTCGTCCGCGTCGGGCAGCCCGAACGTGAACGACACCACCGGCACCCGCAACGCCAGCACCAGCTCGAGCTTGGCCGCGTAGTTGTCGTCGTCCCAGCGCGGGTCGCCGGGCACCGCCCCGAGCTTCTGCGCGCACGCCGTGACGCGGTCCACGTAGGACGAGATGTCGGCGGTCGGCCGCGTGCCCGGCACGAACAGGTTGACCCCGAACGGCTTGCCGGTGAGCTGGCTCGTCTGGGTGATCTTCTCCGCGAGCTGCTCGACGGTGATGTAGCCGGCCGCGAGGAACCCGAACCCGCCTGCCTCGCTCACGGCGGCGACCAGTTCGGGGGTGGACGCGCCGCCTGCCATGGGCGCGGCGATCACGGGCACGGCGAGCGTGTGGAACATGAGCACAACCTAGTTGGACCGGCCGGTGGATGCCCGGTGAAGCAGCTGTGTCCTTGATGACGCAACGGCATTCGGACGAACACTGCCTGAACTGTGTCGTTCACTTTCCGGCCACGCTGGTAGGCCAAGGTGTCGGGGTGAAGCGTCGTGTTTATGTCGTGGTCCTCGACGGATTGCGGTCTGCGGAGGTCAGCGAGGCGCTGACCCCCAACCTCCTGACCCTGCTCGACGAGGGAACCCGCTGTCCGCCGGTGACCGTGCCCGACCTCATGACGTCGGTGCTGGAACTGGGTTTCCAGGTGGTCCTGCCCGACCCGGCACGCCCGGCGGACGCGTTCACGTCGCACGCCCTGCACACCCTGATCGACGAAACCGATCCCGGCCTGGTGTTCGCGAAGTTCGGCGACTGCGACCCACCACTGGGATTCGTCCGCTCGCTGGCCGTGCGCACCGCGGACGAACAGGTGGGCAAGCTCGTGCGCCATCTCAAGGCGACCGGGCGCTGGGACCAGTCGGTGCTGGTGGTCGTCGCCGGTGGGTGCGCCGCGGTGTCGTTGCAGCGCCACATCGACGCGGACTCGTTGCTGCGCGGCAAAGTCGTCGTCGCGCGGAACGAGCTCCGCTGGACCGGGCCCGCCTCCGAGCGCGCGGTGGCGTTGCGGCACCTGGAATCCGTGGTCAGCAGGGTGCCCGGTCCGGCGGCACCGGTGCCGCTGCTCGTGGCGGGCGGGGTGTCCACTGTGGAGGCCGACCCGACGGTGGAGAGGCTGTTCGGCCTCCCCATGCCGCCGGGTGGTTCCATCATCTAGGGCAGGGAGTCCAGATGAGGGGCGACCGTGTTGGCGAACTGCCAGTTGTTCGACGCGTCCCAGTTGATCGACCACGTCATGGCGCCGCGGATCGACGGCCAGGTCGTGCTCGGCTTGAACGTCCCGCAGTTGGTGCCGCGGGCGAGGCAGCTGAGCGCGTTGTTGACGTTGCTCGGCGACTGGTAGCCGCCGCCGGCTCCGGACGGTGACGCGGGCAGGCCGAGGCCGACCTGGTCCGGACGCAGGCCGTTCTGCAGCTGGATGCACGCGAGCGCGGTCAGGAAGTTGACCGTGCCCTGGCCGTAGACCTGCTGGTCGCAGCCGAGCATCGTGCCGGAGTTGTAGTACTGCATGTTGACGATGGTGAGGATGTCCTTGATCGACAACGCCAGCTTGAAGTACTCGGCGCCCGTGTTCTGCATGTCGATCGTCTGCGGCGCCATCGTGATCACGGTGCCGCCACCGGCGTGGATGCTGCGCAGCGCCTGGGCCATGTAGGTGGCGTTGACGCCGTTCTCGAGGTCGATGTCGACGCCGTTGAAGCCGTAGGTGGAGATCAACGACTTGATGCTGTTGGCGAAGTTGGTCGCCGCGGTGGGGTTGTCGACGCGGATCGTGCCGAGCTCACCGCCGACGGAGATGATCACCTTCTGGCCGCGGTTCTGCAGGGTCCTGATGTCGGCGCGGAACTGCGCGTCGGTGTACCCGCCGAGCTGGCTGCTCAGGCCGGAGTCCAGGTTGAACGCGACCGCGCCGGGCGTTGCAGTCGCGTCGGCGAACGCCACCGCCACGATGTCGTAGGTGGTGGGGACGTCAGCAAGCCGCAGAGCGCGCGCACCGTTGTAGAAGTTCTGCCAGTAGCCCGTCAGGACGTGCTTGGGCAGACCGGTGTTCGGCGGGTTTCCAGTGGTGGTCGTCGTGGTCGTAGTAGTTGTGGTGGTCGTCGTGGTCGTAGTAGTTGTGGTGGTCGTGCTCGTCGTCGTCGGCGGCGTGCCGGGGCCGTCGAGGTTGAAGTCGTCGGCGTAGTAGGCGGGCTGGCCGTACCAGCCGTGCACGTAGATCGTGACGCTGGTGGCGCTGCCGCTGGTGAAGTCGATGCTGAGCTGCTGGAAACCGTTCGTGCCCGGCGTCCAGGTCTGCTTCTCCACACCGCCGGTGACACCGAGGTAGACGTAGCTGCCCTGCACCCACGCGCTCAGCTTGTACGCCGTGTTCGGTTGCACCGTCACGGTTTGCTGGCAACGCGCGTTGCTCTGCCCGGCCGGCGCGCCCTGCAGGGCGTAGCTGCCGGTGCGCTTGGTGCTCGTGGTGGCGCTGGTGCCCTCAGTGCAGGTCCAGCCGCTGAGGTTGCCGGCCTCGAAGCCGCTGTTGGCCGCGAGGTTCGCGGCGACGGCGCTGCCGTTGATCACCAACACCAGACCGGCGCAGGCGAACAGCGCGGCCAGCAGCGCTATCGCTGCTCGTCTGGTCTTGGACATGGTCCACCTCCACACATCATGCGGCGGCCATGCTGTGAGTTGGACTAAAAATGGACTAGACCACTGTGCCTGGTCAAGCGTTGCGCTGGTCATCGGATGTATTTGGGGTGTGGCCGTGCCGACCTGACAAAGATGCACCGAGCCGACGTTCGCGATACGGCGCACAATCGGTGTCCGTGCGGGTAGGAGGACGCCATGAGTGTTCGCCGGCTGGAAAACATTCCAGGGTTCAACATCGATCGCGTGGCCGCCGCTGCCGGTGACGACCCCGACGTGCTGCGTCTCGAGAACCTCGACACCGACATCCCGCCGCCCGCTGCCGCGCTCGACGCGACGAGGGCGGCGATCGGTGAGGACGACGCCAACAGCTGGCTGCCGTTCACCGGCCGCGACGACCTCAAGGATGCCGTGGCCGCCTTCATCGAGCGTCGGGGCGGGCCGCGCTACGACGGCAGGCGAGAGATCGTCATCACCTCGGGTGAGGGCGATGCCTTGCTCGATGCGCTCTTCTGCCTGACAGATCCGGGCGACGAGGTCGTCCTCACCGATCCGACGTACGCGGGCATGCTCAACAGAGTCCGCCTCGTCGGCGCCGTTCCCCGGTTGGCCCCGCTGCGCGTCGTGAACGGCGAGTGGCGGCTCGACCTCGATCTCCTTCGCGCGGCGGTCGGCGATCGCACCAGGGTCGTCTTCGTCAACAACCCGTCGTTCCCGAGCGGCTGGGTCGCGAGCGACGAGGAGTGGGACGCGATCGCGGCACTCTGCCGCTCGCACGACCTGTGGCTGCTCTACTGGGCCGACTTCGAGAGTGTCCTGTTCGACGGCCGTCCGCTCCGGCACCCCGCCGCCCTTCCCGGCATGCGGGACCGCACTGTCACGGTCGGGTCAGCCTTGGAGAAACGCATGATCGGCTGGCGGGTCGGCTGGGTGGTGTCACCCGGCGACCTCGTCAACGACGTCTCCCGCGTGCACATCTACAACGGCCTGGTGGCGAGTGGCTTCGCACAGATCGGCGTCCGTGTCGCGCTCGACGAACCCGACTCCGGCCAAGCGGCCGCGAACGCGGAGTGGGAGCGCAGGCGCGACGAGACCGTGCGTCAGCTCAGCGGATTGCCCGTGGTCAGCGCGGCGGGCGGATGGTCGTTGCTGCTCGACACCGCGGCCATGGGCATCGACTGCGCCGACCTGTCCGAACGGTTGCTGAAGGAGCAGGTGGCGGCGACGCCGATCCGCGGCTGGGGCGGCGAGGTCGCCGATCGGCACATCCGGTTCGTGTTCAGCAACGAACCCGTGGAACGGATCGCGTTGCTGGGTGAACGGCTGCGGCGGGCCGTCGGCGAGAACGGCTGACGGAATGGTCGGTCACGCCACTAACTTGAAGCGCGTGTTCACCCTCTCCGATGCCATCGCGATCGCCACCTCCGCCCACGACGGCCAGGTCGACAAATCCGGCCGTCCCTACATCGGGCACCCGCTGCGGGTGATGAAGTCGGTCGAGGGTGAACACGCGCAGATGGCCGCCGTACTGCACGACGTCATCGAGGACACCCCTGTGACAGCAGCGGATCTAACGGCCCGTGGGTGTCCGTCGAACGTTGTCGACGCCGTCGTCGCGCTGTCCCACCTGCCCGGCGAGCCGCAGGAGGACTACCTGCGCCGGGTCGCCGCGAACCCGTTGGCGGTGACCGTGAAGCGCGCGGACATCGCCGACAACCTCTCCCCCGCCCGGATGGCTCGCCTGGACGACGCGACACGGGCTCGGCTGGAGATCAAGTACGCCACCGCGCTGAGGTTGCTCGATCAGTTCGTGAGCTAACTAACCTTCTTCATCGGTACAGGTCATCTGAACAGGGTGTATTATCGAAACGTAACCAAGATTGGAAGGACAAGATGACCCGCCACGACCTGTCCGTGAAGTCCCTGCGCTCGAGCCTGGCCTCCCGCCGCGCGGCTCGTTTGAAGCGTCAGAGCCTGGAGCGGCAGTTGGCCAGCTACACCTCCGAGAGCGACCGGATCGAGCTGGACGCCATCCTCTCCCGCCACAGCGCCGAGGAGACGACCGAGCTCCGTTCGATCATCAACCGCCAGGCGATGGACCGCCTCCTGCGTTCCGCCTGATCGGTTCACGTGTGGGCCACCCCGGCAATGGTGCCGAGGGTGGCCTTTTGCGTTTCTAGAAGAGGCGCTTCAACGTCAGCACGTTGTCCGCGCACGTCTCCACGAACCCGCACGCACCGGTCTCCTCCCAGCGGACCACCTCGTTGGTGATGATGATCCAGTTGTCGAGGAGCTTGAGGCGGTCGAGGACGTTCTTCGTCGTCGGGAAGTCGCAGTCCAGGTATTCCGACCACGACGGGGTCTCGGCGTGGTCGATGATCACCAGGTAACCGCCTGGGGCAACGGACTCCGTGGCCCGCCGGAGCACGCGGCAGCTCGCCAGGCCCCGGTCGGCCGGCGAGTGCAGGAACCGGGCACTGATCAGGTCGAACTCACCGTCGGGGAACTTCTCCGGCAGATCCAGCCGCTCGACAACGGTCACCCACCACCCGCGCCCGGCCAGCCAGACGCCGTCACCACCCTCAGCACACCCGAGATCGAGTGCGCTGCCGGGTCTGAGTCGCTCGACTTCGCGCATCAGCAGCGGATTGGCCACGCCGAACACGGTCCGCTCGGACCAACCGCGATTGCAACAGTTGTTCCATCACCAGAGGCGTTTGACGGTCAGAACGTTGTCCTTTCGGGACTCCTGCTGGCCATCCGGCCCTACCAGCGGCCGCTCCACCACCTCGTCGGTGACGACGATCCAGTTGTCGGCCAGCTTGAGGTGGTCGAGCACGTCCTTGGTCGTCGGGAAGTAGTAGTCCTGGTGCTCGGACCACGACGGCGCGCCCGCGTGGCCACCGATGATCAAGTAGCCGCCCGGCGCCACCGCGTCCGCAGCTCTGCGGAGGATGCTGTTCCGCTCCCCGTCCTCCTCGACGGGCGAGTGCAGGAACTGCGCGCTGACCAGGTCGTACAGCCCTTCGGGGAACGTCTCCTTGAGGTCGTGCCGCTCCACCGCGAACTCGACGCCCTCGTCGTAGGCGTGCTTCAACGCGCGGTCCAGCGCCACCTGCGACACGTCCACGCCCAGCACGCGCCAGCCGCGCTTGGCCAGCCACACGGCGTCGCCGCCCTCGGCGCACCCGATGTCCAAAGCGCTCCCGGGCGTCAACCGCTCGGCTTCCCGCACCAGCAACGGGTTCGGCTTGCCGGACCACACCTGGTCCCGCTCCGAGTAGAAGGCTTCCCAGAACTCCTGCGCAGTCGTCATGTCTCCAAGATGCGCGCAGTCGTGCCGGATCAGCAACCTACGTTGCCAAAGCGGCAACGAGAGCGGCCAGCACGGCAGCGACCGCGGGCGGATCGGGCGGATCTCCGTAGGTGGCGGCGTGGATCTGCCGCCGGAAGCCGGGAATCTCGGTGGCGCAGACGTCCGGCCGGCGATGGGCCTGCAACGCGAGACCGGGCAGCAGCGCCACGCCGACACCGGCCGCGACCAGCGCCTGCACCACGACCATGTCGTCGCTGTGCGAGCCGATGCGCGGCACGAAGCCCTCGGTGACCGCGTCCAGCTCGCCCTGGCACTGGTCGCACCCACCGATCCACGGGGAGTCGCGGTGGTTCGCGACGCGGTCGTCCGTGCGACGACTGATCAGGTTGATCGTGTCGTCCCCGAGGTGCACGAGCCGCAGCCCGTCCTCGACCGGCGTGCCGGGGAACCGGAACACCAGCGCGACGTCGATCTCCCCGTGCCGCAGCATCTGCAGTGCCTCGACGGGGTGTTCCTCGTACAGCGACAACTCCAGCCCCGGATGCTGCGAGGCCAACGCCGCAGCCGCCCTGGGCACGATCGTCGCGAGCGCGGAAGCGTTGGCGGCCAACCGCACGCGTCCCGCCTGCAACCCGACCTGCGCGGCGAGCTCGTTGGCCGCCGCGTCGACCCGTCCCACGATCTCCGCGGCACGTCCGGCGAGCAACATGCCCTCCGGCGTCAACCGGATGCCGCGCCCGACCCGTTGCACGAGCCGCACGCCCGTCGCCGCCTCCAGCCGCGACAGGTGATGACTCACCGACGGCTGCGAGTAGTGCAGCTGCCTGGCCGCTTCGGTCACGGAACCGTGCCGCGCGACCGCCGCCAGGACCTTGAGGTGCACCAGACTGAGCACCCATCAAGAGTATCGATGAAACCCGCATGGTTTTGGCATTGGACGTCATACCTGTACCGGTCCACGCTGAAGCCCATGACCAAGGTGACGTGCGACCTGACGATCTCACTCGACGGCTACTCCGCCGGGCTCAACCAGAGCGAGGACCGCCCGTTCGGCGACGACGGCGGCGACGGCTGGGGCAGCAAGCTGCACGCCTGGTACTCGGACCCGGCGGAACAGCAGTACCAGCAGGAGAAGCTGGCGCAGACCAAGGCGTACATCATGGGCCGCAACATGTTCGGCCCGATCCGCGGCGAGTGGGACCGCGAGTGGAACGGCTGGTGGGGCGACAACCCGCCGTACCACGCACCGGTTTTCGTGCTCACGCATCACGCGCGCGAGCCGCAGCCGATGGAGGGCGGCACGACGTTCCACTTCATCACCGACGGCATCGAAGCCGCGTTCAAGCTGGCCCGTGAAGCGGCCGGCGACGGCAACATCTCCATCCACGGCGGCGCGACCACCATCAACCAGTACCTCAAGGCCGGTCTGATCGACGAGCTGCGGCTGCGCATCGTGCCGCTGACGCTCGGCGCCGGCACGCGGTTGTTCGACGGCGTTCCGGCACTCGACCTGGAACAGGTGGATTCACGGCAGGGCAACGGTTTCACGCACGTCACCTACCGCGTCACGCGCTGAGCTCGGCCGTGGTGCGTGCGGAACATGTCACGCGGGTCGACGGTCTGCTTGATGGCGGTGAGCCGGTCGAGGTCGCCGGGCAGGTAACCGGTGGCGAGCTCGGCGGCGGTGATGTCGGGCCCGGACAGGAAGTTCACGCAGACGCCGCCGGTGCTCCACGGGTTCATCGCGGTGAACAGCCGGGCGAACGCTGTGTGCAGCGCCGGTAGTTGTGCGGGCTCCGCGGCGGCTCCGGCGTAGAGGACGTACTGGCCGTCGCGGCGGGCGAGCGCGCTGGGGATCACGCCGGGCCGGTTCAGCGCGCCGCCGGTGTGACGCAGTTCGACGAGGTACGGGGCGTCGGCAGCGGGACCGGCGTGGCGCAGCAGTTCCGTGACGGCGGCGGGGTCCAGCGATTCGAGCATGGTGTTGCGGGCGTGGAACTTCACCGGGGTGGTGGGCTCGGCGTGGATCGTGCCGACGGCGCTGTAGGGCATCTCGGCGACGGTGTCGGTGATCGGTCCGAGCTCGCGGAACGGGTGGACGAGCTGCTTCCCCTCGTCCGCGGAGCCGGTGTGGGCGAACCGCAGGTGCAGCACGTACTGGCCGCGCAGGTTGTCGGGCAGAGCGGGAATGTCGGGCATCCGGATGAGCAGCACCGACGAGCTCATCGCCTCGGGGACGGTGCGGGTCCACTCCGCCCAGGTGGCGAGGGCGCGTTCGGCGGTGTCGGCGGCGAAGTGCATGCCGCCGCCGTAGAGCCGGGCGATCGGGTGCAGGTCGATCTCGATGGCGGTGACGACGCCGAACGTGCCCTTGCCGCCGCCGCGCAACGCCCAGAACAGGTCCGGGTCCTGGGTCGCGGTGACGCGGCGCAGCTCGACGTGGCCGGCCGCGTCGGCGGTGACGATCTCGATGGCGCGCACGTGGTCGACGGCCCAGCCGAGGCCGCGGCCGAGGATCCCCAGCCCGCCGCCGAGGTGGTAGGAGACCGCGCCGACCTCGGGTGAGGACCCGCTGAGCGGCGCCAGCCCGTGTTCCGCGGCGGCCCGCACCAGCGCTCCGCCGCGCACCCCGGCCTCGATCCGGGCGGTGCGAGCGTCCGGGTCGACGGTGATCCCGTCGAGCCGCGACGTGGTGATCAGGACCTGACCGTCGGCGCTGCGGGACGGGCCGTGCCCGGTGGCCTGAACGGCAACGCCCAGACCGTGGGCGGCGGCGTGACGGACGGCGGCGATCACGTCGTCGACGGAGGCTGCCGGAACGACGACCTCGGGCCGGTGCTCGACGGAGAGGTTGTAGCCGAGGCGCTCGGTGTCGTAGCCGGGATCGGTCTTGGTGAGGTAATCGGTCATGACTCGATCCTGTCGACGCTGAGCTGCGGAAACAATCTCACATCGAGCATCGACTGATAACCTGGAGGTTATGGAACGGCGCGAGATCGAGATCTTCCTGACGCTCGCGGAGGAGCTGCATTTCGGTCGCACGGCACAGCGGCTGCTGGTGTCGCAGGCGCGCGTGAGCCAGACGATCGCCCGGCTGGAGCGCCAGTTCGGAGTGGCCCTGTTCGAGCGCACCAGCCGACGGGTCGCGCTCACTCCGGTCGGCGCCGCCCTCTACGCCGACGTCCGCGCGGGACACGACCGCATCGAACGCGGGGTCGCCGCCGCCATCGCGGCCGGCCGCGGGATCACCGGCGTGCTCACCGTCGGTCTGGAAGCACCCGCGGTCGCCGAGCTCGCCGCCCCGGTGTTCACCCGGTTCCGGCAGAACAACCCCGGCGTCGAGATCGTCTTCCGCGAGACCGGCTTCACCGACCCGCTCGACCTGCTGCGCTCCGGAGACGTCGACGTCGCCGTCACCAACGCACCCGTCGACGAAGCCGGGTTCGAGGAAGGCCCGGTCCTGCACACCGAACCTGTCGTGCTGGCCGTGGCACGCGGGCACCGGCTGGCCACCCGCACGGCGGTGACCCTCGACGACCTCGACGGCGAGGTGGTGTTCCGGGCCGGCCGTCGTGCCGCGCCCTATCGCCGCGACCCCGAACCGCCGACCCCCGCAACCCTGTTGGACCTCATGGCGCGGGTCGCCGCTGGGGAGGGCGTGTGCCCGTTGGCCGCGCACGCCGCCGACTACTTCGCCCGCCCCACCCTCGCGATGGTGCCCTTCGCTCCAGGCTCACCACCGGTGCGCTGGGTGCTGTGCTGGCGCACCGGTGCCCGTACCGCGCGGGTCGCCGCACTCGCGGCCGCGATCTAGCTCTCAGACTGCCTGGCGCAGCCACTGTTGATCAGCGCCAGTACCGCACGTCATCTGCACGGCCCGTGCCCCGTCCGCGGTTCCCGCGCCCTGGATGGTGAGACATTTGTTGCTGTGCCGGGCGATCAGCTGCAGACGGCCGCCGGTGTCCTGAAGCCGCCACTGCTGGTTGGTGCCGGTGTGGCAGGTCCACTGGGTGATCCGGACACCGTCGTCCACGGCACCTCCGTGGACGTCCAGGCACTTGCCGCTGTTGACGTTGACCACGGTGCCGGAGTCGTTGAACACCCAGCGCTGGTTGTTCTGCCCGTTGGCCGTCCACTGCCCCACGTCGGCTCCGTCCTCTGTGGACAGGTTGAGGACGTCCAGCAGTTTGCCGCTGTGCTGGGCGGTGAGCGTGTACGCGGTGGCGGTGGTCCGCGGCGAGAGCCGGTACAACCCGGCGCCGTGAGCGGGCAGTGAGCGGGTGAACGTTCCGCTGACCGTCCCGAGATCGGCGCCGGACCACAGGTCGGTGACGGTGGCCGAGCCCATGCCGAGCGCGGAGAGGGTGAGCGACACGTTCCCGGACGTGTTGTCGCGGTTGAACAATGCGACGTACCTGTCGCCGCTGCCGGGCACGTCGGCCGCCCACACCTGACGTGCACCGCCGACGACCTGACGGTTGTTCACGCTGTTCTGATCGACGGCCAGCACCGCGGCGTTGGTCATCAGCGCCAGCTCGGAAGCGCGGTTCTCGACCGGATTTCCGCCCCACATCAACGGCGAGCGGTTGATCGTCCACAGTGTCATGAGGGTGCGTTGCTCGTCCGGGGTGAGGTTCGAGTACCGGGGCGAGCCGTTCGGGCCGAACTTGGACAGCCTGCCGATCGGGATCATGTCGGGATCGGGGTAGGCGCCCTGCGCGCGGTACGTCGCCCAGTTCCGCAACTGGTCGAACAGGTTGTTGACGCCGGGCCAGTCGTCCCACAGGTCGTTGACGATGCGCCACATGTGGGCGTTGGCCTGCACGTGCGGGCCGGCGGACAGCGGGGTCGGGCCGGGCGAGAGGCTGAGCACCATCGGCCGTCCGCTGCGCTGGATGGCCAGCCGATAACCCTCGACCTCGGCCTGCCGGTACGTGGGCGCGGCGATGTCGTCGACCTTCACGTAGTCCACGCCCCAACTCGCCAGCAGCTGGAACATCGAGTCGAGGTACGCCTGCGCGCAGGCGTTGCTCATGTTCAGGCCCCACATGAGGTTCAGCCAGGCCGCGGTGGTGTTGTTGTTGATCTGGTTGGCGCGGCAGCTCGTGCCCAGGATCGGCACGTTGTCGGCGACGGCCTGCCGCGGGATGCCGCGCATCAGGTGCACGCCGAACTTCAGGCCCTGCGCGTGCACGTAGTCGGCGAGCGGCTTGAACCCGTTGTTCCCCACCGCCGACGGGAACCGCGTCGTGTCGGGCAGCAGCCGGCCGTTGGCGTCCATGCGCAGCCGGGGGTTGAGGTTCCCGTCCTGGTTGGGACTGCTGTTGTGCCTGCCCGGGTAGTACCACGCCCAGTCGATGACGACGTACTGCCAGCCGTGCTGCCGGAGGTTGACCCTCAGGTAGTCGGCGTTCGCTTTGACGTCCGCCTCGGTGACGCTCCAGTTGAACGCGTCGTAGCTGTTCCACCCCATCGGTGGGGTGTTCGCCGTTCCGTTGTCCCACGCGACGGCCGCTCTCGGTGCGCCGATCGCGACCGCTGTCGCAACGGCCAGCGCCATCACGGTCAGCAGTGCCGTCACACGTCGCCTGCGTAGCTTCATTGCGCCCCTCCAGCGGAGGACGGATTCAATGTTAGCGCTAACAATGCGGCGGAGACTCGATGTTAGCGCTCTTGCGCCGCCGCCGATAGCGCGTCTCGTTTGAGGAACGATCGTTCTTGACTGATCGTTCCTCAAACGTCTACCGTCGTGGCATGGGCAGAAAACGGGCGTTCGACGAGGACGAGGTGGTGCGCGCCGCCGTGGGACTGTTCGGTGGCCGCGCGTACGACGGGGTGTCCGTCGACGACCTCGTCACCCATCTCGGCGTGCACCGCAACAGCCTGTACAAGACGTTCGGCAGCAAGCGCGGCCTCTACCTGATCGCCTTGCGCCGCCACCTCGCCGACGACGTCCGCCCCCTGACCGAAGCGCTCGCCACGGCACCGGATGCCGCGACCGCGCTGCGGCTCATCACGTCGGCCGACCTCGGCCTGCTGCTGCTCGCGGCGGTCGAACGGGCACCGGCCGACGAGGAGGTGGCCGCCGAGGTGGCAACGGCGTTGGCCGCGGTCGACCAGGCGATCGCCGACGCGCTCGGCATGTCCACCGCCCTCGCCGCCGCCCTCACGGCCGCCGCACTGGGCATCGTCCTGCGCGGCAACCCCGACGGCGTCGGCAGCGCACTGACCCAACGGCTCGATTCCCTTCACTGACAAGGAAACCCGACATGGCACTGGTCCACATCGACGGCAACGACCTCGTCGTCGTGATCGAGGGTCTCGACAAGCTCTGGGCCTTCAAGAGCAGCCTGACCATCCCGCTGGCCAACGTCCGCGGCGCGACCGCGGACCCCGGCATCGCCGCCGACCCCAAGGGAATCCGCGCGCCGGGTGCCCACCTGCCCGGCGTGATCACGGCCGGCACGTTCCACCTCGACGGCGAGAAGATCTTCTGGGACGTCAAGGACGAGTCGAAGGCCGTCGTGATCGAACTGGCCGACGAGCGCTACGCCCGCCTGGTCCTCCAGGTCGACGACCCGCGCGAGACCGTAGCGCTGGTCGAGAACGCCCTGCGCTGAGAGAGGTACAGCGCTGATCGCTCAGAACAGCGTCGCGGGCTCGACCGGCTCGGGCTCGGGCAGTGCGTCGAGGCCGGGCACGAGCGCTCGCACGTCCTCGTGGAACCGGCGGGCGAGCGCGGGCGCGTCGTCGTTGTCGGGGGTGTGCACGAACACCGTGGGCGACCGTCCCTCCCGCAGCCAGTCGGCGACCACCTCGGTCCACGGCTGCCACCCCTCGACCGTGTCCTCGACCGAGTCCCGGCCCAGGTAGCGGACGATCGGCTGGTCGGTCAGCGCCCGTGTCCGCCGTGGCAGCCGCGGTTTGCGGTCCCAGGCCTCCCGCTCGGCCTCGCTGGTCGGCGGGCCCTGGAAGAAGACCTCGGTGTCGAACGGCACCCACTCGGCGTCCGCGTCGGCGAGTGCCCTCTCCAGCAGCGACGTCGCGCCGGCGTCGGTGAAGAACGTCGGGTGACGCACCTCCACGGCACGCCGGAGGCCGGCCGGCAGCCTGCGCAGGAAGCGACCCAGGGCGTCGACCTCCGCCGGGCCGAACGAGCCGGGCATCTGGGTCCACAGGACCGCGCGTTCACCGAGGGGTTCGATCGCGTCCAGGAACGCCCGCATCTCGACCTCGACGCCGGCCAGCCGACGCTCGTGCGTGACGACCTTGGGCAGCTTGACCACGAACCGGAAGCCGGGATCGGTCTGCCGCGCCCACGTCTCGACGGTCTTCCGGGCGGGTGTCGCGTAGAACGTGGTGTTGCCCTCGACGGCGTTGCACCAGCCCGCGTAAGCCCGCAGTCGCTCCCCGGCAGGGAGCGACTGCGGCAGGAACCGCCCGAGCCACGCCTTGTGGTTCCACATGGCGCAGCCGACGTGAAGACGTGCCACTGCGCCTACTTCTTGCCCTTCGGCTCCTCAGTGGACAGTGCGGCGACGAAGGCCTCCTGCGGCACCTCCACGCGCCCCACCATCTTCATCCGCTTCTTGCCTTCCTTCTGCTTCTCGAGCAGCTTGCGCTTGCGGGTGATGTCACCGCCGTAGCACTTGGCAAGAACGTCCTTGCGGATCGCCCGGATCGTCTCGCGCGCGATCACGCGGGACCCGATCGCCGCCTGGATCGGCACCTCGAACTGCTGCCGCGGGATCAGCTCGCGCAGCTTCGTGGCCATGCGCGTGCCGTACCCGTACGCGTGGTCCTTGTGCACGATCGCGGAGAACGCGTCGACGGCCTCGCCCTGCAGCAGGATGTCGACCTTGACCAGCTCCGCCTCGGCCTCGCCGGACTCTTCGTAGTCGAGCGACGCGTAGCCGCGGGTGCGCGACTTCAGCGAGTCGAAGAAGTCGAAGATGATCTCGCCCAGCGGCATCGTGTAGCGCAGCTCGACGCGGTCCTCGGACAGGTAGTCCATGCCGCCGAGCTGGCCGCGCTTGGCCTGGCAGAGTTCCATGATCGCGCCGATGTAGTCGGACGGCGCGATGATCGTGCACTTGGTGACGGGCTCGTACACCTCGGCGCGCTTGCCCTCCGGCCAGTCGGACGGGTTCGTCACGACGTGCTCGGTGCCGTCTTCCATGATCACGCGGTAGACGACGTTGGGGGCCGTGGAGATCAGGTCGAGGCCGTACTCGCGCTCCAGGCGGTCGCGGGTGATCTCCAGGTGCAGCAGGCCGAGGAAGCCGCAGCGGAAACCGAAGCCCAGCGCGGCCGACGTCTCCGGTTCGAACGTCAGCGCCGCGTCGTTGAGCTGCAGCTTCTCCAGCGCCTCGCGCAGCTCCGGGTAGTCGGAGCCGTCGACCGGGTACAGGCCCGAGTAGACCATCGGGCGCGGCTCGCGGTAGCCGGCCAGCGGCTCGGCGGCGCCCTTCTTCTCGGACGTGACGGTGTCGCCGACCTTCGACTGGCGCACGTCCTTCACGCCGGTGATCAGGTAGCCCACCTCGCCGACGCCGAGGCCGCGCGACGGCTTCGGCTCGGGCGAGACGATGCCGACCTCGAGGATCTCGTGGGTGGCGCCCGTCGACATCATCTTGATGCGCTCGCGCGGCGTGATCTTGCCGTCGACGACCCTGATGTACGTGACGACACCGCGGTAGGTGTCGTAGACCGAGTCGAAGATCATCGCGCGGGCGGGCGAGTCCGCCTCACCAACGGGCGCGGGGACCTTCTTCACGACCTCGTCCAGCAGTTCACCGACGCCGAAGCCGGTCTTCGCCGAGACGCGCAGCACCTCCTCCGGCTCGCAGCCGGTGATGTGCGCGATCTCCTTGGCGTACTTGTCCGGGTCGGCGGCCGGCAGGTCGATCTTGTTCAGCACCGGGATGATGGTGAGGTCGTTCTCCATCGCCAGGTACAGGTTCGCGAGCGTCTGCGCCTCGATGCCCTGCGCGGCGTCGACCAGCAGCACGGCGCCCTCACAGGCCTCCAGCGCGCGGGACACCTCGTAGGTGAAGTCCACGTGGCCGGGCGTGTCGATCATGTGCAGGACGTGGTCCTGCCCGTCGACCTGCCACGGCAGACGCACGTTCTGCGCCTTGATGGTGATACCGCGCTCGCGCTCGATATCCATGCGATCGAGGTACTGAGCGCGCATCGCTCGCGCCTCGACCACGCCCGTGATCTGCAGCATCCGGTCGGCCAGCGTGGACTTTCCGTGGTCGATGTGCGCGATGATGCAGAAGTTCCGGATGAGCTCCGGCGGCGTGAAGGTCGTGTCGGCGAACGTGGTCAAGGTGGTCCTCAGCAGGAAATCGGACGGGTGTCCCCTTATGGTCCCATAGCGTCCGGTGTGCCCTGCACCACTAGGGTGCGTTCGTGCTGATGAACGGTGAGGACCCCCGCCCCGCGCGCGGTGCGGTCCGCGAGATCTTCGACGCCGCCGACGCCGCGAAGCTCGAGTACGAGCCCTCGATGGACGGCGACGCGGACCCCGGCGAGGTCATCTGGGCGTGGGTGCCCTTCGAAGAGGACGCCTCGCGCGGCAAGGACCGGCCGTTGCTGGTCGTCGGGCGCGCGAACGGCGAGCTCATCGCGTTGATGCTCTCCTCGAAGGAGCCGCGCGACGACTACATCGAACTGGGCGCGGGCGCCTGGGACCGCGACGGCCGGCCGTCGTTCTTGCGGCTCGACCGGGTCTTCGCCCTCGATTCGGACGACGACATCCGGCGTGAGGGTGCCGTGCTAGGACCCGCAGCTTTCGGCCTGGTCGTGGACGCCCTGCGCGAACGTCACGGCTGGCGCTGATCGATCTCCACCTCCGCCTCGCAGTTGACCGGCGCGTTGAGCGGGATCGCCATGCCGATCGACGAACGGGCGTGCGCGCCGATCTCCGGCCCGTACAGCTCCAGGATCAGGTCGGAGTAGCCGTTGGTGACCCGTGGCGTCTGGTTGAAACCGGGCGCCACGTTGACCATCGCGAAGACGCGCAGCCACGATGTCACGCGGTCGAGGTCACCGAGCGCGCGTTTGAGACTGGCCAGGTGGGCGAGGGCGACGCGGCGGGCTGCCTCGTAGCCCTGGTCCGCCGTCACGTCGGTGTCCACCTTGCCCAGCGGCTCGGCCAGGGTGCCGTCGTCGTTGAGCGGGACGTGGCCGGAGATGTAGGCCCGGTTGCCGCGCACCCGCACCCATTCGAACGGCAGCACGACGCCAGGAGGTGGCTGCAGCGGTTCGGGCAGACGCAGGCCCATCTCCTCGAGTTTCGCTTCGATCTTCATCTCGTCACCTCCACGAGTGCGTCCAGTTCAGGCAATGCGACGGTGCTCTCCTGCTCGTGCGGGTCCGTGCGCGCAAGCACCGCCACGGCCGGCTCGGTGCCTTCGTTTGCGGGCAGGTGCGGCACACCGCTTGGGATGTAAAGGAAGTCGCCCGCCCGCGCGACAATCCGCTCCTCCAGCCGTTCGCCGAAGAACAACGTCAGTTCGCCGCTGAGCACGTAGGCGGCCGACTCGTGCCCGGTGTGCACGTGGGCTTTGGCGAACGCGCCCGGCGGCAACGACGCGAGCTCCAGGCACAGCCCGCGGGCACCGGCGCTGGCCGCCGAGACCCCGGACGCGTAGGTCACCCCGGTCGTACCGGTCTCCCCTGCGCCGGAACGGATGAGCACGCACTTGTCCATCGTTGATCACTCCTTCGTCAGGTCGAGCCAGTACGCCTGCGCCTGCCACGAGAACTCGGCGGGCAGCGCGGTGCCGGTGAACATCTCGCCGGCCTCGATGTCGTCGGCGGGCCTTCGTTCAAAACCTAGCCGCAGGTAGATCCGGGTCGCCGCCGTCATGAACGACGCCGTGTGCAGCCCTATCGCCGTCGCCCCGAGCTCCCGCGCCCGCCGCACGCACTCGGCCCCGAGGGCGCTGCCGACACCCGACCCGCGGGCCTCGGCGCGCACGGCGAGCGCTCGGATGGATGCCCACCCCGGCGGCCAGTGTTCGAGGGACGACCTCGTCGCCTCCGGGTAAAGAGCAACAGTCCCGGCCACCCGGCCCGCGCACTCGGCCACGAGCAGCTGCGAGTCGGCCAACCGGCTCTGCACGTCGGCGATCTCCCCGACGTAGGCCTGCCAGGCGTAGTCGGGAAAACGCGGGCGGAACGCCTCATAGGCCTCAGCCAGCAACGCGGCGACGGCGGCGGTCTCTTCCGGCCGTGCGTCACGCACGAGATGTCGAGTTGCAGGATCCATGGCGGCGGCCCCTATACTCCCAACGGGAGTAAATTTCCTCCAGTTGGGAGTATTCGTCAAGTGAAGATGACGACGACTACCTACGTGATCCTGGGCCTGCTCGCGCTGCGCCGCTGGTCGACGTACGAGCTGGCCAAACAGATGAAGCGCAGCATCCGGTACTACTGGCCGCGCGCCGAAAGCCACCTCTACGAGGAGCCCAAGAAGCTCGTCTCACTGGGCCTCGCCACGGCCACGCGCGAGGACGTCGGCCGCCGCCCGCGCACCGTCTACGAGATCACCGACGCCGGCCGCACCGCACTGCGCGAGTGGCTGGCGACCCCCGGCAGCCTGCCGCTGGTCGAGTTCGAGGGACTGGTCAAGGTCCTCTTCGCCGAACAAGGCACCAAGGACGACCTGCTGCAGACGCTGGCGACGATCCGCGCGGACGCCGAGGCCACGCGCGAGCACCACGCCGAACTGGCGGCCGACCTCGCCGTGACGGGCGGCCCGTTCCCGGACCGCCTGCACGTCAACGCCCTGGTGCTCAGGTTCATGTGGGACCAGGCCGAAACCGTGATCCGCTGGGCGGAGTGGGCCGAGACGGTGGTCGCCGAGTGGCCCGACACCGCCACCCAGCCCGCTGCGCCGCTCGACTACGCCCTGGGCGACCGCTGAACGAACGCACGCCACGCGGGTGCGCTGAAGCCCAGCGTGCCCGCGTCGGCGTTCTTGGAGTCACGAACCAGCACGTCGTGGGCGAACGAAACCTCGATGCATTCGGCGCCATCGGCAGCTCCGCTGTGGCTGCTCTTACGCCAGACGCGGTCCTCGGCCATCGAATTCCTCTCGCGGTGGGCTGACGTACTCCGCCAGCTTGCTCCGCGATTGTTCCGCATCCAACGCGACCTCGTCCAAGTGGTTGAAGAGGAGCCTGGTCCGCGCGATGGCACCCGGATCTTGCACGAACACCTGCGCGAGATCGGTTTCGCTGTAGGCCACCGGCATCGACTTCTCGAACTCCCACAGCACGCAGCCGTAGGAGGGAACCACCACGTCCAGAGGCACTATCCGAATGTCGTGCGTTTCGAACAACAGCCGGGCGTACTGGTCCTCCATGATCCGGTCGTCACCGACTCGCTGCGTCAGCGCTACCTCATGGACGTAGAACAAGCAAGTCGGCCGATCGTGTCGCCGCAAAACCGCCTGGCGGTCCATGCGGAATCGCAAGTTCGCCGCGATTCGCTCTTCGGTCATCAATCCGCCGAGCCGGAAGAACGCGTCGGCGTACTCCGGCGTCTGCACCAGGCCCGGCACCGACTGCGTGGTGTAGCTGGTGATCGTCTTTGCCGTCGACTCGGCCATCGCGACTGTGCGCAGGTTGTCCGGGACCTGCACCACGTACTCCTCGAAGGCGTTCTTGTACCGCATCCGGAAGTTCTCGAAGAAGTCGATGTCCTTGTCACACATCGTCAGGTACTGCACCAGGTCGATCTCGCTGGCGCGCGCCTTGCCTTTCTCGATGTTGGTCACCTTGCTCGGGTGCCAGCCGAGTTTCATCGCCATCTGGGCACCGCCGAGGTCGGTGCAGGCCTCCCGAACGCGGCGCAGCTCGTCGCCCAGAGCCCTGCTGCACACCGTCGCTGTGATCACAGTCATAGACCCGACGCTAGGCCTTGCCCCTGCTCCAAAGAAGCGGCTCGTTCGGGTGAAAAACGTCAGGCGAGGCGCGTGATGTCGACCGTCACCTCCAGCGCAGTCGCCGCCCCGCCCGAGTAAATCCCCTTCAACGGCGCCACATCCGCGTAGTCACGCCCCAGTGCCACCCACACGTGTCGTGGCCCGACCGGCATCGCGTTGGTCGGGTCGTACCCCCACCACCCGCCGGTCCACGCCTCGATCCACGCGTGCGACTCGCCGCGCACCGTCTCTCGCGGCGCACCGTCCTTCTTCGTGTGCAGGTAACCGGACACATAGCGCGCCGGAATCCCCATACCGCGCAACAACACCAACGACAGATGCGCGAAGTCCTGGCAGACGCCCTTCTTCTCCTGCCAGGCGTCCACGGCCGAACTGTGCACGCCCGTCGAGCCCGCCTGGTACTTGAGCTGCTCCCACACCCACTGCGAGGCGGCCAGCACGGCGTCCGACGGCGAGAGGCCCTTCTTCAGCTCACGCGCCTTGGCCAGCAGCTCACGGTTGCGCGGCGTGTAGCGCGTGGGCTCCAAGAACTCCGTGTAGCGGTCCACGAGGTTCTCCTCGCGCATGTCCGCCCACGTACCGGTGGTGATGGGTTCGATCTCCGAGCTCGTCTCGACGACCGACGACGCGACCACCTTCAGCTCCGTGTGCGGCGCATGCAGGTCGAACGACGTGACCTCAGTCCCCCAGTAGTCCGTGTACCGATAGGCACGCGTAGCCGGATTGGTCTCAACGCGCGAGACGACGACGTTCTGCCGCCGGTCACCACGCGGAGTCAGCCGCGCCTCGTTGTACGACTGCACAACCGGCGCCTCATACACATAACCCGTCGTGTGCACCACACGTACACGCCAGCTCATAGGTCAGCCCACCTCGGTGTTCGTCCAGGCGACCCACGGCGCCACGTGGAAGTACTGCTGTGACACGGCCTCACCAACATCACGAACCGTCTTCTGCAGTGCCGCAAGACGTTTCGGCAGGTCGTCGAGCAAGTCGTGCGGCCGGAGAAACTCCAGCTCACTCCGCGCCTTGCCGAGCAACCGCAGCGCCTCCGCCCGCGCTCCAACCCGCACCGACGGCTGGTTCTCCAGCTGCTCCAGACACGACTCGGCTTGCCTCAAAGCATGGAACACCGAACGCGGGAACAGCCTGTCCAGCAACAAGAACTGCACCACACGCGACGCATCCAGCGCACCTCGATAGGTCCGCAGATACGTGTCGTGCGCGCCGGCCGACCGCAGCACCGTGACCCACCCAGGCGACGACGCCCGGTCCCCCACACGCGCCAGCAGCAGCCGAACGATCATGTCGACACGCTCAACCGACCGCCCCAGCACCAGGAACCGCCACCCGTCGTCCCGCGACATCGTGGAGTCCGCCAGCCCAGCGAACATCGCCGCGCGTTCCTCAACAAAGCTGAAGAACGCGTGCGGCCCCATCGCGCGCGCGTAGGTCTGCCGTTCCGCGACGGCATTCCACATCGCGTTGAGGCACTCCCACATTTCGGTCGACACGACCTCGCGCGCACCACGCGTGTTCTCGCGTGCGCTGTTGACTGAGCTGACGATCGAACTGGGGTTGTCCTTGTTGTACGCCACCAGTTCCGTCAACGACCACACGTCGAACTGGTCCGCCCCGACCGGCGGCTTGATCCCCAGAACGGTCAACAGCTGCCGTGACGTGGCGTCCGGATCAACCGTCGCGTCCTCCAACAGCTGATGGACCGAAACGTCCAGGATGCGCGCCGTGTCGTCCGCCCGTTCGACGTAACGGCCGATCCAGTACAGCGACTCCGCGTTGCGTGCCAGCATTTCGCGCGCCTCCTTACTGCTGTTGCTGCTGTTGCTGGGACGTGGTCAGCTCCGGCCCCTGCTCCGCGGCCGCCGACTCCATTTTGGACGTTCCGGCCAGCCCCGGCTCCGCCAGTTCGCGCTCCACAGTGGACGACTTGGGCGCCAGCACCCACGTGTCCTTCGACCCGCCGCCCTGCGACGAGTTGACGATCAAACTGCCCTCCGGCAACGCCACCCGCGTCAGCCCACCCGGCAGCACGAAGATGAAGTTCCCGTCGTTCACCGCGAACGGCCGCAGGTCGACGTGCCGCGGCGCCAGCTTGTCCCCGACCTTCGTGGGCACGGTGCTCAACTGCACGACCGGCTGCGCGATCCACCCGCGCGGGTTGCTCTTGATCCGCTTCCGCAGCGAGTTCAGCTCTTTGGCCGACGCGTCCGGCCCGAACACGATCCCGTACCCACCAGACCCCTCGACGGGCTTCACGACCAACTCGTCGAGCTTGTCCAGCACGTGCGCCCGCTCGTCCTGCAACCAGCACCGGAACGTGTCGACGTTGGGCAACAACGCCTTCTCGCCGAGGTAGTACTGCACGATCTCGGGCATGTACGTGTAGACGAGCTTGTCGTCCGCCACCCCGTTCCCCACCGCGTTGGCCACAACGACATTGCCCGCCCGCGCCGCGTTCAGCAGCCCCGCGATGCCGAGCACCGAGTCCGGCCGGAAATGCACCGGATCCAGGAAGTCGTCGTCGATCCGCCGATAGATGACGTCGACCTGCCGCTCCCCCTCAGTCGTCCTGAGGTACACGAAGTTGTCACGACAGAACAGGTCCCGACCCTCAACCAGCTCCACACCCATCTGCCGCGCCAGCAGCGAGTGCTCGAAGTACGCGGAGTTCGCGAGGCCTGGGGTGAGGACCACGACGTTCGGATCGGCCGCGTTGGGCGCGGCGGCGTTCCTGAGCGCTCGTAGTAGGTGAACCGCGTAATCGCCCACCGCGCGCACACGATGCCGCGCGAACAGGTCCGGGAACACCCGCGCCATCGTCCGGCGGTTCTCCATGACGTAACTGACCCCGGACGGACACCGCAGATTGTCCTCGAGCACCCGGAACGTGCCCTGCTCGTCCCGGACGAGGTCGACGCCCGCGACGTGGATGCGCACCCCGTTCGGCGGGTTGATGCCGGCCGCCTCCCGGTGGAAGTGCTCGCAGCTCGTAATGAGACGCCGCGGCAACACTCCATCCCGGACGATCTGCGCATCCCCGTAGATGTCCGCCAGGAACATCTCCATCGCCCGCACCCGCTGCACGATGCCGCGTTCGAGCTTCGCCCACTCACTGGCCGTGATGATGCGCGGGATGAGGTCGAGCGGGAACGGCCGCTCCTGCCCACTGAGACTGAACGTGATGCCTTGGTCGACAAACGCCCTGCCGAGCGCTTCACTCCGCGCGTTCAGCTCGTTGACCTGCGACGGAGCCACCGACTCGTACAACGCGCGATAGGCCGATCGCACACCGTTGTCGGTGGAGAACATCTCGTCGTACGCCCCCGCGTGCGGCCGCGCGGGGTCCAGATAGCCGTTGAACAGCTCGCCGAGCCTCGGCGTGGTGACCGTGCGGCTGCGGCGCAGTCCTGAGGTGCGGGCTCGGCGGCGTTCCATGGTCCACATCTTCACCCCTGTTACGCCAATTACGCACTACCCAGTCCAGACAGAAACCTCCCGGAAACGAAAATCGGTACCTTCCCAGGCGTGAGCTCCGCTGAACCGCTGGATCCGACGCCCATGCGCATGAGGCTCGAACGCGTCGTCGAGTTCGGCCGGCCCATCACCGGACTCAGAGTGAACCCGGATCCACCGGACGGCCCGTGGACGATGATCATCGGTGGCGACGTCTCGGTGGTCGTGCACTCCTACACGGGTGAGCGCGGCGGCGTCCGTGGAGACACGGTGTACCGACCTGGGTTCGCCGGAACTTCCCCAGTGACGCTGAGGGGCATCACCGCCGAGGTGGTCGGCGGCGATATCGCCCTGTCCACCGGCAATGTGTTGCGCGCGCACGAGACCGATATCACCGCGATGGGTCTCTGCGAATCACTGCTGATGACAGCGAGCGAGGCCGGCAACATCAAACTGTGGGACGTGCGCAGCGGCCTGCAAGTGCGGGTCGCCGGACAGCAGAGTCCCATCACCGCCCTGCTCAGCTACCGAGGACCAGACGGACGGCCACGCATCGCGTCCGGAGGGGATGAGGGCAGGCTGTACGTCTGGGATCCGTCGCTGCCGCGCGTTCCCCAGGTCGGTCCTGTATCCACCCGCGGGTTCAACGACCGCGTCGCGCAGGAAGACCTGCTCGACCGGGGCACGCTGGTGGAGGCGCTCAGGGACGTGCTGCGGCCGGATGACGACGACGGGCCCACCGTGATCACGGTCGAAGGTGCCTGGGGTTCGGGCAAGAGCACACTGCTGGAACTGGTGAAGAACCGGTTGCACACCCCGCCCGCCACGATCCGGCGGCGGCGCAGGTTCACCGTGTCACAAGCGGACTGGATGCTGTATCGGCCCCTGGCGGGGATGCCACCGCCGAAGCAGAAGCCGACGAAGTTCAATCCGATGATCAAGCCGCTGGTGGTGTCGTTCAACCCGTGGCGGCACCAGTCGAGCGAGCAGGTGTGGGCGGGGCTCGCGAAGGCCGTGACCGAGGCCGCCGAGGCGGCGATCATGCCGCACCAGAACAACCGTGATCGCTACTGGTTCGCCCGCAACGCCGGTCGGGTCGATCGCCGACACCTCCAGCGCCAGCTGTGGAAGCGGATCTTCTCGCCGCTGTTGTCGTTCGCCGGTCTCGGTTTCGGGCTCTCGCTGCTCGCCGGGCTGACCAAGCTCAACGTCGGTTGGGCGTGGTGGGCCACTGCCGGGCTGGCCGTGGCCGGCGTGCTGCACACCGGACTGCGGTACCTCTTCGGCAAGGCGTCGGCATTCCTGCCGGGCGAGCTGTTCGCCGGGCCGGTCACGAGCAACGCTTTCTCCGGCGCCACAACAGATCCGTTGATCCGGGACCCGTACTACAACGCCCGGTCTGGCTACCTCTACCTGGTGCAGCACGACATCAGGGCGTTGCTGAAAGACCTGGAGGCGCACAGGTATCGCGTCATCCTGCTGATCGACGACCTCGACCGGTGCACACCGCGCACCACGGCTCAGGTGTTCGAGGCGATCAACGTGTTCCTGTCCGACGACTTCCCCGCCACGAGGTTCGTGCTGGGCCTCGACACCGCCGTCGTCGCGGCGCACGTCGACAACGCCTACAAGGAGCTCGCCGACGCGAAGATCGTGACGCACCCGGACGACCCGAGTCCGGGATGGACGTTCCTGCGCAAACTGGTGCAGCTGCCGGTCCGGCTGCCGCGCACGACCGAGGACAACGTCGACCAGATCCTGCTCGCCCAGCTCGGGCCCGTGCACCGGGACGATCCCGAACCCGCTCCAGTTCCTGACGACCGCCCGATCTTCGAGCCCGGCGAGCTCGACGGGTTGCTGGCGGACGACAGCACCTTGGTCATGATCGAGCAGCATCCCGAGGTGCGCGAACATCTCAGGCGGCGGCTCAGGGCACAGCCGGAGCAGTCCGTGCGCGAGGAGAAGCGACTGCTGAACGTCTGGCAGCTCTACCTGCGCGTGCTCTCCACGAACGATGTCGTGCAGGCGGGGCGCCTGGTCGCCGTCGCCGAGATCGCCACGCGGTGGCCTGCCTACCTGCACCGGCTGCGCGGGGCGTGGCAGGACCTGGCCGACGCGGTCGACGACGACGTCCAGTGGGGCGCGGCGATCGCCAAGCTCGGGTTCGCCTACTCCGACCGGAAAGCCGCGGCGAACCTGCGCGAACTGCTGCGCGACTGCGATGCGCAAGCGGTTGCGGGCCTGGCGAACAGGTTGTTCTAGAGGCGGACCTTCAAGACCGAACCCGACGCCTGGGTGACGAACATCGTGCGCGTCCCAGGCAGGAAGCGGGCGGCCGTCGGGTTCTTGAGGCCGGACATCAGGACGCAGTTGGCGCCGGTCCACGGGTCGACCTTGATGATCTCGCCGCTGGTGTAGGTGGTGACGTAGAGCTTGCCGTCGGGCCCGACGGCGAGGTCGTCGAGGCCCTTGTCCGGGGCGCCCAGTTCGATGCGGGTCTGGCGGTTGCCGGTGATGCGGACGATGGCGGACTTCGGGTCGATGACGATGTTGGTGAAGACGGTGTTGCCGATGGTGACGATGCCGTTGGGGTAGGCGATGTCGAGGTGGCGGACGAGCGAGCCGCGGCGGTCGAACTCGTACAGGCCCGTGAAGGGGTCGGAGACGTAGAGATGGCCGCGGGCGTCGAACTCGGCGCCGTTGGCGGAGCTCAGGGTGTCGCCGCCGATCCACTCGGAAGGCTTCGGGGTCAGGCGGACCACGCCGGAGGGCAACGGGCGGGTGTCCGGGCCGTCGTTGCCGAAGTTGACGTGCAGGACGCCGTCGCGGGACTTGCGGATGGCGCCGGGAGCGCGGAGCTCATGTGTCTGCAGCAGTTTGCCGGTGAGGCTGTACTGCTCGATGCGGTTGCCGGTGAGGTTGGAGAGCCAGATGGTGCCGCGGTCGAACTCCAGGTTTTCGTACCAGGTAGGAGCGGACAAGAACGTGGTGACGGTCGGCGGTGTGCAGCGGATCCCAGAAGCGTGAGCCGGTACCACCGCGGTGGACAGGAAGAGGCACAACAACGCGAAGATCCTCATGAATCGACGCTAGCGAGATCCCCGCTCAGTCGGCCAGATCTGTTCCGATGCCGAGCGGTAGCCAGCGAACGCGGACATCAGAGGCGGCGAAGGCCGACTCGGCAAAGGCGCGGCCCTCGCGGAAGTGTTGCCAGCCTTCGTAGTGCACGGGAACGACCGTGCGCGGACGTACCAAACGACAAAGCTCGACGGCGTCGGCGGCGGTCATCGTGTAGTGCAGTGGGCCGGTGATCGGGAAGCGGACGCCGCCGAGGTGCAGCAGGGCCAGGTCGACCTCGAGGCGTTGAGCGACCTCGCGGACGCCGTCGTACAGCACGGTGTCGCCGGAGATCCACAGCGCGCCGTGGTCCTGGCCGTCCCAGTGCAGGGCGAAGCCGATGACGTCGCCGGTGATGGGGCGGGACAGGGGTGGACCGTGGCGGCACGGCGTCGCGGTGATCTCGATCGACGGCCGGTCCGGTGCGCTCAAAAGCGTGGTGGCCCAGGGGGTGAGGCCACGTCCACCAAGCCGTCGGGCGCCGGGAACAGTGGTGACGACGGTGCCGACCGTGGTGAGCAGGGCTCGGCCGGCGTCGTCGAGGTTGTCGGCATGGTGGTCGTGGGTGAGCAGCACGGCGTCGATCGGGCCCAGGTCGGCGGCGGCGATCGCGGGGCCGGTCAGCTTCCGCGACGACGTGCCCCAGCCGAAGTTGTACCTCCGGCCGGGGGCGTCGAACGTCGGATCGGTGAGCAAGCGCCATCCGTGGACCTCGATCAGCGTCGTGGGTCCACCGATGTGGGTGAGGCGGACGTCCTTCATGCGCTGGTCGAGGCCTGCCAGCCGGCGTGTTCGACGGCCCAGGCCAGGACGTCGTCGGCGATCTGCTCCCAGCCCTCCTGCGCGGGCAGCAGGTGGGCCATGCCCTCGTACTCCCGGATTTCGGTGACGGTGTTCGATTTGTAGTGCTTGGCGTTCGAACGTTGCACCGACGGCGGCATGATGTGGTCCTCGCTGCCGGACACGAACAGCAGCGGGGCGCGCTTGTCGTTGTGGTAGTCGACGTGGATGTCCTGCGGGCCGGGGATGAAGTTGGCGAGCACCCCGCCCCACAGGATCCGGCCGGACGCCGGGACGTGGTAGCGCTGGTACAGCTCCAGCGACTCCTCCTCGGTGAAGGTGTTGGTGAACGCGTAGCGCCACTGCTCCGGGGTCAGGCCGACCGCCTTGTGCCGGTTGGCCGGGTTCTTCAGCACCGGCAACGTCGAGCGGATCTGGGACAGCGGGGTGACGAGCACGCCTTCGGTCGGCGCCGAGTTGAGCGCCACGCCGGCCGCGCCGAAACCGTGGTCCAGCAGCACCTGGGTGAACGCACCGCCCGCGGAGTGGCCGATGATGATCGGCGGTTCGTCGAGCTGTCTGATGACGGACTCGAGGTGCTCGATGATCGCGGGCGCGGTGACGTCCTCGATGGGTGACGGGTCGGCGTTGAGCGCCTCGACCTCCACCTCGAAGCCGGGGTAGGCGGGCGCGACGACGTGGTAACCGGCGCGTTGGTAGCGGTCGACCCAGTGCTCCCAGCTGCGCGGCGTCACCCAGAAACCGTGGACCAGGACGATGGTCTTCATGATGCCGCCTCTTCCGAGTTGACGAAGGCGAGCAGGTCCACGCCGAGCTGCTCCTTGTGGGTGTCGGTGATGCCGTGCGGGGCGCCCGGATAGACCGTGAGCGCGGCGCCGGGAATCCGTGCGGCGGAAGCCTTTCCGCCCACGTCGATCGGCACGACCTGGTCGTCGTCGCCGTGGATGATCAGCGTCGGCACGTCGATCGCCTCGAGGTCCTTGCGGAAGTCGGTGGCGGAGAACGCGGCGATGGACTCCAGGGCGTTGCGGTGCCCTGCTTGCAGGCTCTGCCGCCAGAACGCGTCCCGCGTGCCCTGGGAGACCGCCGCGCCAGGACGGTTGTTGCCGAAGAACGGCCCGTCGGCGAGGTCGCGGTAGAGCTGTGACCGGTCGGCGAGCGAAGCCGCGCGCAGACCGTCGAACACCTCGATCGGCACACCACCTGGGTTGTCCGGGGTCTGCAGCATGAACGGCGGCACCGCGGCGACGAGCGCGACCTTCGCAACCCTTGCGGTGCCGTACCTTCCGACGTAGCGGACGACCTCGCCGCCGCCGGTGGAGAACCCGACCAGGGTGACCTCGCGCAGGTCGAGCGCGTCGAGCAACGCCGCGAGGTCGTCGGCGTAGGTGTCCATCTCGTTGCCGTGCCAGGTCTGCGTGGACCTGCCGTGGCCGCGCCGGTCGTGTGCGACCGCGCGGCAGCCGTTGCTCGCCAGGAAGAGCATCTGCGCTTCCCAGCTGTCGGAGTTGAGCGGCCAGCCGTGGCTGAACACCACGGGTTTCCCGCTGCCCCAGTCCTTGTAGAAGATCTGCGCCCCATCGGCGGCGGTGACGAAACTCATGAGTGGAATCTAAGATCCAGCACGCGTGCCGAATCGGTTCACAGCGCCGTGCCGTCGGCTCACACCGCCACACCAGGGGGACACGGCATGGCACTTCTGCTCGACACGACGACGCTTCCGTTGCGGGACAGGCGAGACGCGCTGATCACCACGATGCGCGAGGCGTCCGGCACGTCACGGGTGGAGCTGGTGGACGACGAGCCCGTGCGGGCACGGGTGGACCTCTGGTCCCTCGGCACCGCGTCGATCCTGCGGGCGGACTCGAACGGCTTCGCCAACATCGGCACCACGAAGTCCGCTCGTGCGGCGTCGGGCGAGCACATCGCGATCGGCGTGCACGAGCTCGGCGTCGCCCATTACCAGGTGGGAGCGCTCTCCCAGACGGTGCAGCCTGGGGAAGTTCTGGTGGTGGACGTCAGCCGGCCGTTCGGCTTCGGATGGCGCGGCCATGGCGCCGCGCTGTCGCTCAACACGACGGCCGACGACCTGGCGCTGCCCGGCGATCTCATCAGGAAAGCAGGACCGCTGCTGAGATCCAGCCCGCTGTACGGGTTGTTCAGCCGCCACATCGTGGACATAACCCGGAACGCCGACCTGCTCAGCGGCAGCCCGGCGGCCGGCATGCTGGGTGCCGCGAGCATCGAACTGGCCCGTGCGCTCATCGCAACGGCCGTCGACGACGTGGCCGGCACCCGTGACATCGTCGAGCAGACCCTGATCGTCCAGATCCGCGCCTACGTGCGGCAGCACCTGCGCGATCCCGACCTCTCGCCCGGCACGATCGCCGCGGCACTCGCCATCTCACCTCGCCACCTGCACCGCGTCTGCGCGAACGCCGGCCTGCGCCTGGAGCAGTGGATCATCGCTCGCAGGCTCGACCACGCGAAGGCGGAGCTGGCCCACCCCAGTTCCCAGCACCTGTCCATCAACAGGGTCGCGCGGCGCTGGGGCTTCAAGGATCCGACGCACTTCACGCGCCGGTTCCGGGCCGCGTTCGGCGTGCTCCCCAGGGAGTGGCGCCGCAGCGCCGGGTGACTTCGGCAGAACGTGAAAAGGCCCTGCGGGGAGTCGCTTGTGGCAACTCGACCCGCAGGGCCAAATTAAGTTCGGCGGCGACCTACTCTCCCACACCGTAACCAGTGCAGTACCATCGGCGCAGAAGGGCTTAACTA
>NZ_QFWW01000008.1:0-247 GCF_003265345.1 Lentzea terrae
CCAGCGGTTGTCCTCGATCTTCGGGCCGATCTCCTTGAGATCGTTGAACTGCCCGGACTTCGACATCACCTGGCTCAGGTAGCCCTCTTCGATCGCCTCGATGTCCGCGAGACCGGAGCCGGCGCCGAGCTTGGTGAACAGGTTCTGGTGGTGCGGCTGGCCCTGGCCGGTCTTGCGCTGCGTGATCTTCACATCGGAGTGCGCGGCCTCGTACTCCTTGAACAGCTCTTCGTAGCCGAACTCGTTG
>NZ_QFWW01000008.1:293-437 GCF_003265345.1 Lentzea terrae
GGTCGCGATGGTGAGCTCGGTCTTGCCGTCCGCGCCCTGACTGGCCCCGCCCGACCCGCACGCTGTGGTGGCGGCGGCGGACACGGCGGCACAGATCAGCACGCTGATCCAACGGTGTCGCACGGGAGAACTCCTCTGGTCTCG
>NZ_QFWW01000008.1:486-31568 GCF_003265345.1 Lentzea terrae
GTTCTGGGAGCGCTCCCAGATGCCGAGGAGTGTCGCCTTGGTGTCGAATGTGTGTCAAGACACACTTCGGCCCGGATCAGGTAGTTTCGGTGTTGACGAGTGGGGTGACCTCGTCGTTCGTGGACTAGGTCACAGTTGGGCAAATTGGGAGCGCTCCCGGAACTGTGGCGCGCGCGTTAACTCTGCGTGTGTTAGCGGGTGCGTTACGCGCTCGCGCGGCGCACGAGAGAGGTCGGCAGCAGCAACGACGGCGGAAGGCCGTCCTCCCCAGCGAGCTCGCCCAGCAGCCGCCAGGTCATCGTGCGGCCGAGCTGCTCGACGTCCTGCCGGACCGTGGTGAGCGGCGGAGTGGCCGTGGAGGCGAGCAGCGAGTCGTCGAACCCGACGACCGCGACGTCCTCCGGCACCCGGCGGCCGCGGGCGTGCAGCACCTGCAACGCGCCGAGCGCGATGATGTCGGCGGCGACGAACACGGCGTCGATGTCGGGCGCGCGGTCGAGCAGCTCGGTCATCGCGCGGGCGCCGCTCTCCGGCGTGAAGTCGGCCTCCGCCACGAGGTCGGTGGCGAGCTTCGCCTCGCCGAGCCCCCGCCGCCAGCCGCTGAGGCGGTCGATGCCCACGGCCATGTCGCGCGGCCCGGCGACGGTCGCGATCTTCTGCCGGCCGAGTGAGACGAGGTGCCGCGCCGCGTCCAGGCCGCCGGTGAAGTTGTCCGAGTCGACGAACGGGACGGGGGCGGTGCCGAGCGGGCGGCCGCCGACGACGACCGGCATGCCGACCTCGTGCAGCCGGTTGGGCAGCGGGTCGTCGCCGTGCAGGCTCACCAGCAGCGCCCCGTCGACGTGACCGCCCGCGAGGTAGGCGAGGAGGTCGTCGTGGTCCTCCGGCCGGCTGAGCATGAGCAGCAGCTGGATGCGCCGCCCGGCGAGCTCGGCGTGCACCCCGCGCAGCACCCCGGCGAAGAACGGGTCGCCGAGCACCCGGCTGCCCTGTTCGGAGACGATCAGCGCGATGGCGTTCGCCTTGCTGCCCGCGAGCGAACGGGCAGCGTGGTTCGGGCTGTACCGCAGGCGGGTGATCGCCGTGTGCACCGCTTCGCGCGCTTTGGCGCTCACGTACTGCTCATCGTTGATCACCCTGGAGACCGTCGACTTCGACACCCCGGCCAGCCGGGCGACCTCCTCGATCCGCGGGCCGGGACGTCGTGGCCGGTCGATCTCCGTCATGCCGTGCATCGTAGTTCGAAACCGTGCGAACCTGTGGGAGCGCGCTCAGACCCGCAGGCCGCGGCGCAGCGCCTCCACCTCGTCGGCGAACATCCGCTTCGTGATGGCCGCGCTCTCCACGAACCCGGACCCGTGGAACGTCCCGGGGTAGTGGCGCAGCTCGGTCGGCACGCCGGCGTGCGCGAGGCGGCGGGCGTACTCGATGCCCTCGTCGCGCAGCGGGTCGTACTGGCACGTCGTCACGAACGCGGGCGGCAGACCTTTCAGGTCGGTGGCGCGGGAGGGCGCGGCGTACGGCGAGACGTCGTCCCCAGCGTCGGCACCGAGGTAGCTCGTCCAGCTGTAGATCGCGTTGGGACGGTGCCACAGCGGCGTGTCGACGTAGTCGCGCATCGACTCCGTGTCGAGGCGGTCGTCGAGCTCGGGGATGCCGAGGTACTGGAAGCAGAGCTCGGGCCCGCCGCGGTCACGGGCCAGCAGCGCGGTGCCGGCGCTGAGTCCGCCGCCCGCGCTCTCGCCACCGATGCCGATCCGCTTGGGGTCGATGCCGAGCTCGTCGGCCTTGGCCGCCACCCACTGCAGCGCGGCGTAGCAGTCCTCGACCGGCGCGGGGAACGGGTGCTCGGGCGCCAGCCGGTAGTCCACCGACACGATGACGATGCCGAGCTCGTCGGCCAGCTTCAGCACGTGCGCGTGGAACATGTCGAGGTCGCCGAGCACGAACCCGCCGCCGTGGATGTAGACCAGGCCCGGCAGCGCTTCCGTCCGGTTCGCCGGGGTGTAGATGCGGACCGGCACGTCCGGGGCGTCGGACGGGCCGGGCACCGTGGTGTCGCGGACGTCGATGGGGTTGGTCGGCTCGTAGGTCGGCATGAGGTGGTTCAGCTCGGACCGCTGGTTTCGCGCGGCTACGAGGCTCTCGTAGTCGGTGAGGGCGACCTTGGGCAGCATGTCGAGCCAGGGGACCAGCTCGGGGTCGATGGCGTAGCTCATGTGGCGATCCTCGGCTCGGGACGGTCGTTGGGGCAGCCGACAGGTGGCGGGCAATTGTGCTGTGGGGGCAGCCAGGTGGCGGGGCGTGATGTCGGGTGGGGCGTGGTGCTGAGTTGGCCGCGTGGCGGGGACTGTCAGTGTCGCCCGCTACCGTGACGGCGAGATGGTCACGGTGATCCAGGCGTACCGGTTTGCGCTCGATCCGAGCGTGGGGCAGCAGCTGGCTCTGCGGTCGGTGCTGTCCACTGGGGAGGTCATCGCCAACCCAAGGCATCTCGACATCGCGTTGCGGGAGTTGCGCCGACTACAGCGTCAGGCGTCACGCCGCTGCGGCCCGGACAGGCGATGCGGCCGGGCACCGTCGAACCGGTGGCGTAAGACCCAGGCCCGCAATTGCGCGGCTGCACGCGCGGGTCGCGAACGCACGCCGGGACGGGCTGCACAAGCTCACCACCCGACTGGTCCGCGGGTTCGGCACGATCGTGCTGGAAGACCTCAACGTGTCCGGCATGCTGCGCAACCGCCGCCTGGCCCGCCAGATCGCCGGCGTCGGCGAAACGGCGGGCGGCACGTCCGCGGCGAGTTGCGCCGGGATGCTGAACACGCCCGATGGAAACCCATGTCAGACCCACACCGCGTGGGCAGCGGGTACCGCCACGGGAAGACCCGCACCACCCGGTGCGGGCCAACGCCGCCGCCACAAGGCGACGGCTACCTGAAGACCGTGAACTCATATTCACTCACATTTCAGGTAACGGTTATGGTGGCCGGATGCGAGGCCTGCTGCTCAGGTTGTCCGCTCTCGACGCCGATGCCGAGAACGCGGTGCGGGTGATCGGTTTCTTCGATCGCCTCATCACGGAGCGCGCGGGTCTCGACACGCTGGTGCGCACCACGGCCGAGCTTGCCGGGTGCCCGGTCGGCTTGCACGCGCCGGGGCAGGGGCTCGCGCTGCGGGCCGATGTCGGGGGTGCTGTCACGACGGGCTCTGTGCCCGCCAAGGCGGCGGTTCGGACGTTGGAAGGGGGCGTGCAGGTCTGGGTCGCGCGCGAGGGCAAGCCCGCGCCGTTGGACGACATGCTGCTGGAGCGGTTCGCGATTGCCGCCGCCGTGCTGCTCGAGCACTCCAGCGTGCCGCTGCCGGAGCTGGGCGATCCCGCGCTCGTCGAGCTGGTCCTCTCCGAAAACATTGGCACCGCGGAACGATCTCGCGCCCTGCACCTGCTCGGCATCGGTGTCACGGCGCCGCTGCGGGTGCTGGCGGCCACGGGGGAGGTGGCCGGGCGGTCGGTGGTGCTCGGTGACGTGCGGGCGGTGCTGGTGACGGAAGATCCGGTGGCTGATCCCGCCGGCGGCCGCCTCGGCGTCGGCCCCGCCCTGCCCGCGATCGAGGCCGCCAGGTCCTGGCAGGCCGCGCGGACGGCGTTGCGGTACACATCGGACGGTGAGCCGGTGGTGTGGTGGGAGAAGCTCGGCAGCCTCGCTCACCTCGCCGAGCAGCTGGACCACTCCGACATCGCCGCGCTGCCCGACGTCAAAGCACTGGACAACGCTGATCCTGACCTGATCATCACGCTCGAAGCGTTGTGTGCCACCGGGTCGGTTCGCCAGGCTGCGGCCGCGTTGCACCGCCACCACAGCACGATGACCGCACGGCTGGCCCGGGCCGAGTCGATGCTCGGGTTCGAGCTCGACTCGGCATCCGGACGGTTCAGGCTGCACCTGGCGTTGATGTTGCGACGGTTGCGCGACAACGCAGGCTGATGTCCTGGCGGTGCAGGCGGGCCTGCTTGGGCATGTTCCAGCCCAGCACGCCGGTCAGCTCGCCGTCGCGGTGATACCGCACCACGAAACGACGTTCGGCCAGGCTGCCCTCCACAACGGACACTTCCGGGCCGACGAAGCCGTGGACGTGGATCTTCGCGTCGAACTGGTCGGTCCAGAAGTACGGCACCGGCACGTAGGGCTCGTCCGCGCCGAGGATGTTCCCCGCCACCGCGATGCCCATCTCGGTGGCGTTGGTCCGGTTCTCCAGCCGCACCAGCCGGCCGAGCGTTTCGTGGTGCCAGCGGGCGACGTCACCGGCGGCGTAGATGCCCTCGGCGGCACGGCAGCGCGAGTCGCAGACGATGCCGTCGCCGAGAACGAGACCGCTGTCCTCCAGCCAGGAGGTCGCCGGTGCGGAACCGAACGCGACCACGACGAGGTCCGCGGGCAGCACCTCGCCGGTTTCCAGCAGCACACCGTCCTCGGAGACGCTCGTGACCGCCGCACCGAGCCGAAGCTCGACGCCAGAAGACGTGTGCAGCGACGCGAGTTGCGCGGCCACGAGAGGCCCGAGCTGCAGCGCCATCGGGGCCTGTTGCGGACCGGCGAGGGTGACCGGCACGCCCAGCTGACGCGCGGTCGCCGCGATCTCGGCGCCGAGCACGCCGTCGCCGACCACGACCGCCCGTGAGGCCTGCGAAAACCGTTCTCTCAGCGCCAATGCGTCGTCGAGAGTCCGGAGCGTGGGCTGTCCGGGCAACGTGCGCGGCCGCAACCCGGTCGCCAGCACGATGTTGTCGGCTTTGAGCACGCGGCCGGATGCCGTGTGCACCGCCCGTTCCACCACATCGAGGTGCACGGCCGGATCGCCGAGCACGAAGTCGACGTCCAACGCCGCGAGCGCGTCCGCCGACCGCAGCGCGACCCGGTCCGGTGCCCAGCTGCCCGACAAGACCTGTTTGGACAGTGGCGGCCGGTCGTACGGCAGGTGCGGCTCGGAACCCAGAATTGTCAGCGGACCGGTGTAACCCTTGCGGCGCAACGCCTCGGCGGTGGCGAGACCGGCGGCGGAGGCGCCGACGACGAGCGTCACGACGAGCTCACGGTGATGGCGGCGGCGGGGCAGACGCTCGCGGCCTCGTCGACGAGCGAGTGCAGGGCAGCCGGCGGCGAGGAGTCCAGCAGCACCACGATGCCGTCTTCATCGCGCTGGTCGAACACGTCCGGCGCGAGCAGCACGCACGTTCCGGCGCCGCAGCACTTGTCCTGGTCCACGGTGATCTTCACGAAAAGAGTCCTTCTCAAGAGTCGTTGGTGACCGGCGCGAGCCACAGGCCGACGAGCGCGTCGACCAGGCCGGTCGCGGCGTCGTGCCAGCTGGCTCGCGGGGTCGGGGTGCCATCGGCGAGGGCGCGCTCGCGTTCGGCGATCATGTGCACGAGCAGCTGCCTCGACATGTCGAACCGTTCGGCCCGCACGTCGTCCGGGAGGTGCTGCAGGCAGACGCCGAGGCCCGCCAGCACCCGCACCATCGACGGCGACGAGTGCGTCTCCTCGACGATGATCGGCCGCAGCGTCGGATCGGTCATGACCTGCGCGCCGAACCGCGCGAACCAGGTCGGGCTGCCCACCTCCGCGAGGTGGTCCGTGACCGGCTGCACCAGGCAGGACAGCCAGTCGCGGACGTCCGTGCTGTCGCCGATCGCCGCGAGCAGCTGCTGCCGGCGCTCCTCGATCTGCGCGAGGTGCTTGCGGGCGATGGCGCGCACGAGGTCGGCCTTGGTGCCGAAGTGATAGCCGACGGCCGTGTTGTTGCCCTGCCCGGCGGCCTCGCTGACCTGCCGGTTCGAGACAGCCAACACCCCGTGCTCGGCGAACAGGCGCTCGGCCGCGGTCAGGATCAGCTCGCGGGTGGCGTGCGCCCGCTCCGCCCGTGACGGGTTGTCGTCGACCTTGTTCATGTCAGCTCACCATCGCACCGGTAGTTCCACGAGCCCGCCCACGACGAGCCCCTCGACTCGGCGTAGATCTTGCACCGGAACCGCCAGGTCCAGCGACGGGAGCTTGCGCAACAGCACCTCGAGCACCACCTGCAGCTCCGTGCGCGCGAGCGGCTGGCCCAGGCAGGCGTGGGCGCCGGCACCGAACGCCAGGTGCTGGTTGGGCGTGCGGCCCAGGTCCATCTCGGCGGCGCGGGCGAACGCCTCCTCGTCCCGGTTCGCCGCGGCCATGCTGCACATCGCCGTCGTGCCGCGCGGCAGCACGGTGCCGGCGATCTCGACGTCCTCGGTCAGGTACCGGGCCATGCCGACACCCGCGTTGGCGTCGAGGCGAAGCGCCTCCTCGACGGCGGTGCGCACCAGCGAAGGGTCGGCGAGCAGCGACTCCCAGCGGGTGCGGTCGGAGAGCAGCATCGCGACCATCTTCGTGATCATGTTCGCGGTGGTCTCGTGGCCCGCGATCAGCAGTCCGATGCCGGTGGCGATCAGCGTCACGTCGGACATCGGCTCCGGGTCGGTGATCAACGCGCTGAGCAGGTCATCGCCCGGGTTCGCGCGCTTCAACGCGATGTGGCCGGCCATGTACATGCCGAACTCCTGCTCGGCCGCCTTCATCTCGGCCGCGCTGAAGCGGGTCATGCTCAGCATCGTGTCCGACCAGTGCGCGAACCGGTCCCGGTCGGCGTCGGGCACGCCGAGCATGTCGCAGATGACCCAGACGGGCAGCGGGAAACCGAGCGAGGCCTTGAGATCCGCGGGCACGCCCTTGGCGACCATCTCGTCGATCAGCTGTTCGGTCATCGCCGCGATCCCCGGCCGCAACGCGTTCATGCGCTTGGCGGTGAACCACTTGCCGATGCCGCGCCGCCACGTCAGGTGCGCCTCGCCGTGCTGGGGGATCACCTCGGCCATGTCGCTGTTGAAGATGCCGCCTTCCTCGCTGTCCGAGATCCGAGCGGCGTCGTCCGCGGGCGTGGGCCTGGTGAACCGCGGGTCGGACAGGATCTGCTTGACGTCCGCGTGCCTGGTGAGCAGCGCGGCCTGGTCGCCACTGGCGAGTTTCACGTGTGCCACCGGGCATTTCGACCGCAGCTCAGCCCACTCGGCAGGGGGTTCGAGCGCGGCGTCGGACTCGAACGGAAAACGCGGCAGTTCGTCTACTTCGGACATTCGGGACTTCCTTCGTGGTGGGAGGCGTCTCTTTTTCCACCATGCCGACGGGGTTCATTTAAGTCAAGTGACTGACTTAGACTGACGACGTGCTCCTCGAACAAACGCGTCCGGTGACGCGCCCGAACGTGGTCGTGGCCGTGCTGGCGATGGGCGGCATCACCGTCTCGCTGATGCAGACGCTGGTGATCCCGCTCCTGCCGCGATTTCCGCAGCTCCTGGGCTCGTCGCCGGCCGACACCGCGTGGGTGGTCACGTCGACGCTGCTGGCCAGCGCGGTCGCCACGCCCGTCGTCGGCCGGCTGGGCGACATGTACGGCAAGCGCCGCATGCTGCTGGTCAGCCTGGTCATGCTGATCGCCGGCTCGGTGATCGCCGCGCTCAGCCACTCGCTGCTGCCGATGATCGTCGGGCGCGTGGTGCAGGGCCTTGCGGTGGGCGTGATCCCGCTCGGCATCAGCATCATGCGCGACGAACTGCCCGTCGAACGGCTGGCTTCGGCGACCGCGCTGATGAGCGCCTCGCTGGGCGTCGGGGGAGCGCTGGGCCTGCCCGCGGCGGCGTTCCTGGCCGAGCAGAGCGACTGGCACCTGCTGTTCTGGACCTCGGCGGCCGCCGGCGCGATCGTGCTGGTCTCGGTGCTGGTCGTCGTGCCGGAGTCCCCGGTCCGCAGTGGTGGCCGGTTCGACCTCCCCGGCGCGTTCGGGCTCTCGGTCGCGCTGATCTGCCTGCTGCTCGGCGTTTCCAAGGCGTCTTCGTGGAGCGCGGGGACGGTCACCGGGCTGTTCGTGACGGCGGCGGTCGTGTTGCTGCTGTGGGGCTGGTGGGAACTGCGGTCGTCGCAGCCGCTGGTCGACCTGCGCACCACGGCCCGTCGTCAGGTGCTGCTGACCAACGTCGCCTCAGCGGTGTTCGCGTTCGCCATGTTCGCGCAGTCGTTGGTGCTGCCGCAGATCCTGCAGCTGCCGAAGGCGACCGGCCACGGGCTCGGTCAGTCGCTGCTCGTCACCGGTCTCGTGCTGGTGCCGTCCGGACTGGTGATGATGGCGATGGCACCGGTGTCGGCGCGGATCTCCAACGCACGTGGCCCTCGTACCACCCTGATGCTGGGCGCGCTGGTCGTGGCTTTCGGTTACGGCACAGGCGTTTTCCTGATGTCCGCGGTGTGGCAGCTGGTCGTCGTGTCGGCCACCATCGGGGCCGGCATCGGCCTGGCCTACGGTGCGATGCCCGCCCTGATCATGGGTGCGGTGCCGGCGTCCGAAACGGCCGCTGCCAACAGCCTCAACACGTTGATGCGCGCGATCGGCACGTCGATCTCCAGCGCGGTCGCCGGCGTCGTGCTCACGCAGGTGACGATCCCGCTCAGCTTCCGGCTGATCATGGGCCTGGGCGCCGCGACCGCGCTGCTGGCAGTCGCGATCGCGGCGTTCATCCCGCGGGTCAGCCGAAAAACCGCATGAGCTCGCGGGCCACGACGTCCGGCTGCTCCTCGGCGAGCCAGTGGCCGGACCCGTCGACGCGCACGACCTCGAACCGGTTCGCGAGGTTCGGCAGGGCCGCCACGAACTGGTCGTAGGAGGAGACGGAAGCGAGCCCCAGCACCGGCGCGGCGAGCTTGCCGTACGTCTTGCCGTCCGCGATGTCCTGGTGGAACGCCTGGTACCAGCCGTTGCTCGCCCGGATGGCGTCCGGCGAGTTGTACGCCCGCGCGTAGATCTCCCTGGAGCGTTCGTCGATCGCCGCGGGGTTGAACGCGGTGTTGGCGAACAGCCAGTCGATCAGGTACCGGAACCGTCCGGCCAGCAGCTGCTCCGGCAGCGTCTGGACCTGGTTGAACGCGAACCACCACAGGCTGAACCCACCCGGCCGCGGCAGCAGTGGGATCTGGTAGAAGCTCTCGTCGGGATGCAACACGTCCATGAACGCGACCTTCTTCGTCGCGCCGGGGAAGTTGGCCGCGAAGGCGAACGCCGCCATGCTGCCCAGGTCGTGCCCGACGACGTTGACCTGGTCGTACCCGAGCTTGCGGACGAGCTCGTGGATGTCGGTCGCCATCGTCTTCTTGTCGAACCCGCCCTGCGGCTTCTCCGAGCCGCCCTGACCGCGCAGATCCACCGCGATGAGCCGGAACCTCGTGGCCAGCGCGGGCATGATCTTGCGGTACAGCCACCAGGTCTGCGGCCAGCCGGGCAACAGGACGAGCGGCTCGCCCTCGCCGCCGGTGACGTAGTGCAGCCGTACCCCGTTCACCCTGGCGTAGTTGTGCCGGAAACCGGGAAGACCGGCCTCCTCGAACTTCGCGGCGTCCGCTGCCGCTGCCGGCGCCCCCGTGCTCGCGGCGAGCGCGGCGCCCGCACCCAGCGCGAACACCTTGCGTCTGTTCAGCTCCATGTCCCTCGCCCCCGTCCGTAACTCGGCGCCGACATCCGAGCAAGCGGCGCTTGAGCACGGCTGGAGATCAGGGAACGAGCCGGTACGCCACGGTCGGCCAGACCGCGCCTTTGATCTCGCGGTCCTGGTCGCGTGCTTCGTCGCGGACGAACCCGGCGCGTTCGGCCACCTTGCGGGAGCCGACGTTGTCGCGGTGGGCCCACAACCTCAGCTCGGTGACGTCGTGGTGGGCGACGATCCAGGCCACGAACTCGGTGAGCGCCTTGGTGGCGAGCCCTCGTCCGCGTGCGGGCGCCGCGACCAGATAGGACACGTGGCCGATGCCGTCCTCGACGTCGACCGCGACGTTGCCGCAGCGTTCGCCGGCGTCCTCGATGCAGAACGACTTGGCGGCCGGGTGGTCGCGGCGTGCTTCGATGGCTGCCGCCACCTGTGCCGCGGTGATCGTGGGCGGGTCGGCGGTGTAGCGCTGGACCTCGGGGTCCCTGGTGGCTTCCGCGTACCAGGCGGCGTCTTCAACGGTCCACTCGCGCAGTTTCACGTCAGCTCCGCCGAGTCCGTGAGCTGCAGCTTGCGCCGCGCCCGTTGGTAGAACGTGGTCATCCCCAGGCGGACGACGCGGGCGGCGCCGGGCCGGCCGCGCAACGACACCCGTTCGCCCGGCTCGACGTAGCCCGCGACGATGCCGTCCACCTCGACCGCGAGCCGGCCGCTCGACGGCAGCAGGTCGAGCTCCACGTCGTCGTCGACCGACAGCACCACGCCGCGGCTGTACGCGGAGTGCGGCGCGGCCGGGGTGACCAGCAGCGCTTCGACGGACGGGCTGGTGATCGGCCCGCCCGCGCTGAAGCTGTACGCGGTGGATCCGGTCGGGGTGGCGACGATGACCGCGTCCGCCGCGTAGCTGACGAACGGCTGACCGGCGACCCTGACCGCCACCCGCGCGCTGCCCTCGCCGGGGATGCGGACGACGGCGACGTCGTTGAACGCCGTGACCTTGCCGCCGTTGAACTCCGCGTCGACGGCGAGCCGCGGTTCGACGGTGAAGTCGTGGGCGTCGATGGCGCTCAACGCCGCGGGCAGGTCCGGGACGTCGACCTCGGCCAGGAAGCCGAGCTTGCCGAGGTTGACGCCGAGGACCGGGGCGCGCTCGCCGTCGGCCAGGCGCATGGCGCGCAGCATCGTGCCGTCGCCGCCGAGGCTCACCACCAGGTCGGCGCGGCGGCCCAGCTCCTCCGCCGAGACCGGGGTGGCCTCGCAGCGGAGTCGCTGGATCTCGTCGGAGATGCCGAGGATCTCGACACCGCGGTTGGTCGCCCAGCCGAGCACGGCGGCGACGGCGTCGGCGGAGTCGCGTTGCGGGTGCAGCACCAGGCCGGCGGCGTGCACGTCAGCTGTTCCTCAGTCGGGTCACGAAGCCAGTCTGCCGAATTCCCACGGGTCGTGTGCGCTGAAGAGCGTGACCTCGGCGGAGTGGTCGCGGGCGAGGGTGCGGAGGCGGTCCTGCGTGGTGACGCGCTTGCCGTGGTCGACCTCGGAGCGTGTCTGCACGATGTCGAGGACGGGGTGCGGTTCGGGCTCGGAGTCAAGTTCGCGGTGGTAGTAGTAGGCGTCGCCGCAGTGCAGCAGCCAGCGGGATCCGTCGTGCACCGCGATGCCGGTGTGTCCGTCGGTGTGGCCGCCCAGCGGGACGAGCTTGATCTCGTCGGGGAGCCCGACGGGTTGAATCGCGTCGAAGCCGAACCACTGGTCGTTCGTGGACTCGTAGGTGCGCCACTGTGGACCGTGCGCCCAGTGGGCCGGTCGGTAGCGGAAGCTCGGTGCCTCCGACGTGGCCGCGCGGAGTTCGGCACCCAGCACGTGGACCGTGGCGTGCGGGAAGTCCGGCAACCCTCCACAGTGGTCCACGTCGAGGTGCGTGACGACGACGTGCTCGACGTCGGCCGCCGAGAAGCCGAGCCGTTCGATCTGACGGACGGCGGTTTCGCCCTCGTCGAGGACGGGAGCGGCCATCTCCACCCAGTCGGCGCCGAGGGTGCCGGCGGGGTCGCGGACGTTGTCGAGACCGAGACCGGTCTCCACGAGGACGAGCCCGCTTTCGGTTTGCCCCAGCAGACAGTGGTTGACGGCGGCCGCGTTCGGCAGACCTTCGCAGGTGGGATCGAGCCGGCGCATGGAACCGCAGTTCAGGTGGTGGATCTTCATGGGGACGAGGGTGCGACTTGAAGCGCGGTTCAAGTCAACCCCCTCGGCCGAATGGCTGATGCAGGCTGTGCCGAACCGGCCGTTCGGCGCTTCGGGGTGGCCTTGAGGGGGAGTCCGGGCGCTCGGCGCGTTCCTAGGTTGGGCACATGACCATCCTGCTGGCAGATCCGGTCGTGCGCGCCGTTCGCGCGCTCGACAACGGTGATCCGTTGGTACCACTGATATTCGCGCCTGACGTGCTGGTCAGGCAGGGGCTCGCGCTGCGGCTCGTGGACGCCCGCAACGCGCTGCCGTCCGATGTGGACCTGAAAGTGATCGAGGGACACCGCAGCATCGCGAACCAGGCTGCGATCATCGAGCAGTACACCGACGAGTTGCGGGAGCTCCACCCGGACGCCGACGCGGTCGAGCTGAACCGGTTGTCGAGCCGCTTCGTCGCACCGCTCGCCGTCGCGCCGCACGTCGCGGGCGCGGCCGTCGATCTGACGCTGGTCGACTCGTGGGGCGACGAGCTGTGGATGGGCACGGTGGTCGACGCCACGCCGGAGCAGAGCGCCGGCGCGTGCTTCTTCAACGCCGAGGTGGACGCGGAGGCGCGGCGCAACCGGACGATCCTGGCGGACGCGTTGAGCGGCGCCGGACTGGTCAACTATCCGACCGAGTGGTGGCACTGGTCGTACGGCGATCGGTACTGGGCCTTGCTGACCGGGGCCGACCACGCCCTCTACGGACCGGTGGAGGTGCCTGCGTGGGCGCGCTCGTGACGAGCATCCGCCAGGCGTCGGCCGAACCTTCGTTGTCCGTGGACCTCTCGGCTGTGGCGGCCAACACGCGGCGGTTCGTGGAACTGGCGCGCGGCGAGGTCATGGCCGTGGTGAAGGCGGACGGCTTCGGGCACGGGCTCGGAGACGTCGCCAGGACGGCGGTCGCCGCCGGTGCGACGTGGATCGGCGTCACGTCGCTGGCCGAGGCGGTGGCGGTGCGCGAGTCCGGTGTGGACACTCCGGTGCTCAGCTGGCTCAACCCGGTGGACGTGGACGCGCGCGTCGCGGCCAGGTACGGGATCGACCTCGGCGTGCCGAGCCTGCACCACCTCGCGGTGATCGAGCAGGCCGGACCGGTCCGGGTGCACCTGCAGCTCGACACCGGGATGGCCCGCGACGGCGCCTCGCCGGACTCGTGGCTGGCGTTGATGTCCGCGGCTCGCCGTGCGGAACTGGCCGGCAGGGTCTCGGTCGTCGGGGTGATGGGACATCTGCCGTGCGCCGACACGCCCGGGCTGAACGAGATCGGGACACGGGCGTTGCTGCGCGGCGTCGAAATGGCGCGACAGGCCGGATTGCGGCCGTCCACAAGGCATTTGGCCGCCACGAGTGCGGCGTTGACGGATCCCGGCACCCATCTGGACGTGGTCCGGATCGGCGCGGGGTTGGTGGGGATCGACCCCTCCGGGACCACCCGGCTGCGGTCCGCGTTGCGGCTCACCGCGCCAGTGGTCCAGGTGCGGCGGGTGGAGACGGGCACCGGGGTCGGTTATGGACATTCGCACGTGACCGAGCGCGCGACCACGTTGGCGCTGCTGCCGGTCGGTTATGCGGATGGCTTGCCGCGCACGGCTTCCGGGCGCGCTGAGGTGTTCGTCGGCGGACGTCGCAGGCCGGTCGTCGGGGTGATCTCGATGGACCAGGTCGTGGTCGACGTCGGGGACGACCCGGTGCTGCCGGGCGACGAGGCCCTGGTGTTCGGGCCGGGGGACGAGGGTGAGCCGACGGTCGGGGACTGGGCTCGGTGGGCGGGCACGATCCCGCACGAGATCGTGACGGGCATCGGGACGCGGGTGCGACGGTGCGTTCGTTGATTATCTCCATTGCTTCAGTGTTGACCAAAACTAGCGTTTCCGGGGTGCGGCGTTGAGGGGAATCAGGGTCGCCGTCATCGGCGGCGGACAGAACTGCGAGCACGACGTGTCGGTCGCGTCGGCGGCTTCGGTGCGGGCGGCGCTCGACCCGGCCAGGTACGAGGCCGTCTCGCTGACCATCGGCCGGGACGGCAGGTGGCACGGGACGGACGGGCAGGTGCTCGACACGCCGGCGTCCGGCAGTCTCGCCGCCGCGCTGGACGTGATCGCCGGCTGCGACGTCGTGCTGCCGTTGGTGCACGGGCCGTTGGGGGAGGACGGCACGCTGGCCGGGCTGTGCGAGCTGGCCGGCGTGCCGTACGTGGGGTCGCCGCTGCGGGCCGGTGCGCTCGCGATGGACAAGTGGGCCACCAAGCTGGTCGCGGAGGCGGTCGGGGTCCGCACCGCGCGGGGCAGGCTGGTGACCGATCCGTCCACTGTGGACTTCACCGGTCCGGTCGTGGTGAAGCCGGTGGCGGCGGGGTCGAGCTTCGGCGTGCGGCTCGTCGAGCACGAGGCCGACCTCGAACCCGCGGTCCGCCAGGCGCTGGAGCTCGACGACCGGGTGCTCGTCGAGGAGGTGCTGACGGGCCGGGAGATCGACATCGCCGTGCTCGACGACCCGGACGAGGGCCGCAGGACCGGGCCGCCGCTGGAGATCCAGGTGCCGGGGCTGTTCGACACCACCGTGAAGTACGACGGCAGCGCCAGGTTCGTGATCCCGGCGCCGTTGGCCGACACCGAGCTGAAGGCGCTGGAGGACGCGGCGCTGCGCGTCTACGAGGCGTTGGGGTGCCGTGGGCTGGCGCGGGTCGACTTCTTCCTGACCGCCGACGGGCTGGTGCTCAACGAGGTCAACACCATGCCGGGCATGACCGCGGAGTCGCAGGTGCCCAAGATGTTCGCGAGCGCCGGACTGTCCTATGCGGACCTGCTGGACAAGCTCGTCCGGGGAGCGATGCGGTGAAGCGGATTGCCGGGCTGGACGTCTTGCGCGGCATCGCCATTCTGCTGGTGATGCTGCGGCACGCGTTCCCTGAGGTGTTCCCCGGTGCCGGTGTGGTCGGCGTGGTCGTGTTCTTCACGTTGAGCGGGTACCTGATCACCGGCGTGCTCAGCCGCGAGCTGCAGGCCAAGGGGCGCGTCGACTTCAAGCGGTTCTACCTGCGCCGGGCGCGCAGGCTGTTGCCGGCGTTGCTCGCGCTGACCGTGGTGTTCGCCGTGGTCACGCTCGTGTTCGACCCGTTGGGGGAGCGCGACAAGCTGCTCAAGACGGCGATCGTGCTGGTGACGTTCACGGGCAACCTGCCGATCAGCGGGGTCAGCCCGGCGGCGTTCCACAGCTGGACGCTCGCGACCGAGGAGCAGTTCTACCTGCTGTGGCCCGCGTTGCTGGCGTTCGCGTGGGTGCGCAACCGGACGGGCGCGGCACTGGCGGCCACTGCGCTGGCGGCGATCGCGGCGTGCACGGCGACGCTGATCTGGTTGTGGCCGAACGCCGACAACGCCTACGCCCTGCCGACGTCGTGGTTCGTGTGCTTCGTGATCGGTGCTGCGGTGCGACTCAAGGGGAAGTCTGTCCCGCGTTGGGCCGTTCCTGTTGCCCTGACCGGGCTGGCGGTGCTGTCCGTGGTTCCGTTGCGCGGTCACGTGTTGACGTACCTGGTGGCGGGCCCGGCGATCGCGGGCTGCACGGCGGTGCTGCTGCTCGCGTGGTCGAAGTGGGAGGAGGTGGCGACGCCGATCCGTCCGCTGGTGGCGCTGGGCGTGCTCTCCTACGGCGCCTACCTGTGGAACTACCCGCTGACGTTGTGGCTGCGGCCGGAACTGGGCGCCGCCGCCGGACCGGTCGCGGCGGTCCTGACGGTCGTGGCGGCGGCGCTCAGCTGGCGTTACGTGGAGGAACCGGTCATGCGACGAGGTAGCCGTTCACCAAGTTCCGCCAGTTCTTCTTGAGCTTCCAGCCGTCGGGCTCGCTCGGGTCGAGGTGGAAGATGCCGTGCGTGCACGGGTTGGTGCCGTTGAGGCGATAGGTCCACCACGCCCAGCCGATGCTGTTCTTCTCGAAGGCGTCCAGAACCTTGTCGGCCTTCCCCAGGGCAACTGTGTCGGTGTCGCAGCCTTCGATACCGACCTGGTTGATCCACACCGGCACGTTGTGATCGCGGCGGAAGTCGGTGATCTGCCCGATCCGGTTGAGCGGGTTGTCGAAGATGAAGTAGTTGCAGGTGTAGATGATCTTCGGGTCGATCGTGCTGTAGGCGCCGTCGAGGCTGCTGCAGGCGTAGTTGTTGTTAGGCCCCATCACGACCGGCGTGCGGCGGTCGATCTCGCGGATCGCGAGGGCCATCTCCTCGTAGAACTCCCGCACCTCTGCGTCGGTCTTCCCGAACGGCTTGGGCTCAGGAAGGATCTCGAACGCGCCCATGTACGGCGTGTACTTGTACTTCCGGACGAGGAACTGCCAGACCTCCTTGAACTGCTGCTTCATCTCGGGGTTGGTCCAGAAGTTGTTCGTGTTGCCGCCCGCGCCCTGGCCGTAGTCGGAGTCGACGAACAGCGTGATCCACATGCCCGCGGCGCTCGCCTGCTCGATGGTCTGGTTGAGCAGCTCCAGGTGACCGGGCTTGATGTGGCTGAGGTTGTCCGGGTCGGTGTCGCGGCTGTCGACGTCGTCCTTCCACTCACCCCACCAGCGCAACGGGATCCGCACCGAGTTTGCGCCCGCCGCCACGTGCGCTCCGGGATCCTTCGGCTGGACCGTGCCCCAATGTCCCCAGTTGTACCCCCGCAGCACGATCGGGTTCCCCGCCGGATCCACGACGTTCGCGCCCGCCACCGAGAGACGTGCCGGTGCGGTCGCCGAAGCCGGGACGCCGCCTGCCAGCAGCACCGCAGCGATCGACAGACCTAAGACCACCCGTCTCAGTTTCATGCCCCTACCCCTCTCGTGGAAACGTTCGGGGCGGTACGTTGCCGGACCCAGAACCGGGCGTGGTTCGAGGTTTGTTCGAAGAACGTCAAGATCGGGATTAGCCTCGACGGCGTGCTGGACATCGCCGAAGTGGCCGAGCAGACGGGACTGGCGCCGTCGGCTCTGCGGTTCTACGAGAAGAAGGGGCTGCTCGAGTCGAGCGGCCGCAACGGGCTGCGTCGCACCTACGAACCCGAGGTGGTGCACCGGCTGGAGCTGATCAACTGTGCGCGGCGGGCGGGGTTCTCGATCGCGGAGATCAGCCGGTTCCTCACCGCGATGCCGGGCGATGCCGCGGTGCGGGCGAGGATGGCCGACAAGGTCGCGGTGCTGGACGAGGACATCGCGCGGTTGCAGCGCATGCGGGACAGCTTGGACCACGCGTCGACGTGCACGCACGAGCCGTTGGTGGAGTGCCCGGACTTCAAGCGGGCGCTGCGAAGAGATCCTTGATCAGCCGCCCGATCGTGGCGGGGTCCAGGTCCGTGGTGCGCACGACCTGTTCGGGTGCCGGGTAGTCGAAGCCCTCTTTGGCGCCCCTGTTCACCATGGGCAGGAGCGAGAGCTGCTCGCCGTCGAGCTCGACCCCGACGAGGTCGGTCCCCTTGACGAACGTGCCCCACGACTTCACCCCGGCGAGCTGGAGAACCGGCGTGATGGGCGCGGGATCCGTGCGGAAGTTCGGCGCCGGGATGTCGTACGCGGTCTGGTCCAGGGTGGCGAGGACGAGCGGCCCGATCTCCGGCGAGTCCTGCGGCACCTTGGTGAACGGCGGCCAGGAGATCCACAGCCCGTTGCCGACCCTGGCCTGGGCGACCACGAACAGCTGGCCGCGCCGCGCGTAGACCTGACAGCTCTTCACCTGGCGGACCCTACCTGCGGCAGACCTGAATAGGCTGCCGATGTGCCGAGACGAGAACGGCCGCTGGGCCCGGAGGACAGCCCGCTGATCAGGTTCGCGGCGGACCTGCGCCGGCTGCGGCAGACGGCGGGCAGCCCCACCTACCGCGACCTCAGCAAGCTCGCGCACTACAGCGTCACCACGTTGTCCGAAGCCGCCGCCGGACGCGAGCTCCCCACTCTCGCGGTGACTCTCGCGTACGTCACGGCGTGCGGCGGCGACCCGGACGAGTGGCGCGCCAGGTGGGAAGAGCTCGCCAAGATCCCGGACGAGGAGGAGAACCCGCCCTACGTCGGCCTCGCCCCGTTCCAACCGGATGACGCGGACCTGTTCTTCGGCCGGGAGAAGCTCGTCGCGGAACTGCGGGCGACCGTCCACAAGCGACAGTTCACCGGTGTTTTCGGGGCGTCTGGCGCGGGCAAGTCGTCGTTGCTCAGAGCAGGCCTGATCCCGCACCTCGGCAATGCCGTGCTGATCACCCCGGGTGAGCACCCGCAGCTCCAGGACGCCGACGTCATCGTGGTCGACCAGTTCGAGGAGGTCTTCACGCTGTGCGAGGAGACCGAGCGGATCGAGTTCATCAGGGCACTGACCGCGCACACGGCCAAGGTCGTCATCGGGGTGCGAGCCGATTTCTACGCCCACTGCGCGCGGCACCCCGAGCTCGTCGAGGCGCTCAAGGACGGCCAGGTCATGGTCGGTGCGATGACCGCGGAGGAGCTGCACGCCGCGATCACCCGGCCGGCCGCCAGGTCCGGGCTGATCGTGGAGACCGCGCTGATCACGCGGGTGATCGCCGACGCGAACGGCCAGCCGGGCGCGTTGCCGCTCGTGTCGCACGCGATGCTCGAGACGTGGCGAAGGAGGCGCGGCACGAAGCTCACGCTGACCGGCTACGAGGAGGCGGGCGGTATTCACGACGCCGTCGCGGTCAGTGCCGAGAACGCCTACACCGCGCTGAACCCGGCCCAGCAGCGGATCGCCAAGCAGATCTTCCTCCGGCTCACCGCGCTCGGCACGCACACCGACGACACCAAACGCCGGATCAGCCGCCGCGAGCTCGACGACGACGCCGGCAAGGTGCTGGAGGAACTGGCCAAAGCCCGCCTGCTCATGCTCGACCGCGACGACGTCGAGATCACCCACGAGGCGTTGATCCGCTGCTGGCCGCGGCTCAAGGAGTGGCTGACCGAGGACCGCGACGGGCTGCGCGTGCACCGCGCGCTCACCGAGGCCACCGGCGAGTGGGACGAGCTGAAGCACGACCCGAGCACGCTCTACCGCGGCACCCGGCTCGACGCCGCCCTCGACTGGGCCGCGAAGAACGACGACGCGCTCACTGCCCGCGAGCGCGCGTTCCTCAAGGCGGGCCGTGACGCCCAAACGCGCCGTGGCCGGAGGATGCGCCAACTCGTCGCCGTCCTGACCGTGCTGCTCCTCCTCACTACCACGGCCGTCGTCATCGCCATGCGCGCGCAACGGTCTGCCGCCGACCAACGCGATCTGGCGTTGGTGAGGAAGGTGCTCGGGGACGCCAACGCCCTGCGCGACGCCAACCCCGCGCTGTCGTTGCAGCTGGGACTGGCCGCGCACCGGCTCGCGCCCAGCACCGACACGCGGAACCACCTGCTCAGCTCGTTCGCCACCCCGTACGCGGCGAGACTCACCGGTCACACCGATGCGGTGGCCGCAGCGGCGTTCAGTCCCGACGGCACGATGCTCGCCACCGGCGCGCACGACCGCACGGTGCGCCTCTGGGCGATGGCCGAGCAGCCGTACGAGAAGGCCGTGATCAGCGACCACACCGGCGCGGTCAGGGCGGTGGCGTTCAGCCAGAACGGCCTGCTCGCCACCGCGGGCGCGGACAAGACCGTGCGTCTCCGACGGCTGCACGACCTCAGCAAGGTCACCGTCCTGCCACATCCCGCTCAGGTCGAGGCGGTCGCGTTCAGCAAGTACGGCCGCACCATCGCCACCGGTGGCTACGACGGCAAGGTCCGCCTGTGGGACGCCGAGACCGGCACGCTCACGGCGACCCTCGACGGCCACACCGACGTCGTGGCGGCCGTCGCGTTCGGGCCGGACGACACGCTCGCGACCGCCAGCTGGGACAACACGGTCAGATTGTGGAAGGACGGCGCCCAGACCGCCGTGCTCACCGGCCACACCGGAGACACCGTCGCGCTGGCGTTCGGCCCGGACGGGATCATGGCCTCCGCCGACGCCGACCGCACCACGATCCTGTGGCGCGGCTCGACGAAGATCGCGAGTCTCGACGCGGGCGCGGTCAACGCGCTGGCGTTCGGTCACGACGGCACGCTCGTCACCGGTGGCGTCAACCGGGGCGTCCGGCTGTGGGACGTGCGCGACAAGCCGACCGAGATCGCCGCCGTCCCCGGCCACACCGGCGACGTGCTGGCGCTCGCGTTCAGCCCCGACGGCCGCAAGCTCGTCACGACCAGCCGCGACCGGACCGTGCGCGTCGAGAACATGGCCGAGCTGTCGTTCACCGGCCACACCGGGTTCGCCTACCAGGCGGGGTTCTCCCCAGACGGCAAGCTCGTCACCACCGCGACGGGCAAGGAGACGACCACGCTGGTGTGGGACGTCCAGAACATGCGCAGCGCGGCGATTTTTCCCGGGCACGTCGGCAGCGTGAACGTGGTGGCGTTCAGTCCCGACAACCGCCTGCTCGCCACGGCGGGCGAGGAGCCGCGCATCCTCGTGTGGGACCTGACCGACTCGAGCCGCCCGCCGATCGCGCTGGCCGCCGACACGGGCGAGATCGACGCGCTGATCTTCAGCGTGGACGGCCGCACGTTGCACAGCGCGGGCCGCGACCGCGTCTGGCGGGAGTGGGACGTCGCCGGCGCCACCGTCAAGGCCACGCATCCCGCGCCGGACGGCATCACCGAGGTCCTGTCGTTCAGCACGGACGGCCGGCTCACGACCATGGAACCCGATCGCCGGATCTCCGTCTGGCGCGCGGGCTACCGCGACCGGGTCACGCTGCCGGCCGAAGCGGAGGCGATCGCGTTCGGTCCGGGCGGCCTGGTCGCCACCGCCGGACCGGACCTGACCTTCAAGCTGTGGGACAGCGCCGGCACCGAGCTGGCGTGGTTCGTCGGCGGCACCGAGAGCGTCTACGCGATGGCGTTCAGCCCGGACGGCCGCTCGCTCGCCACGGCGGGCGCGGACATGGCGATCCGGTTGTGGAACGTCGCCGACCCGCGCGCCCCGCGCCTCGACGCGACCCTCACCGGTCACACCAACACCGTCTGGTCGGTGGCGTTCCGGCCGGACGGCGGCGAGCTGGTGAGCGCGGGCATGGACCGGACGACGCGGCTGTGGACGACCGACCCGGACCAGGTGGCGAGGCGGATCTGCCGGCTTGCCCAGCCGCGGCTGACCCGCGCGGAGTGGGACCGCTACCTGCCGGGCGTGGAGTTCCAGCCGCCCTGCCCGTGACGGCTGTTCAACGTTTGTTGTTCAACGCGCTGACCTCGAACGTGAAGATCTCCTGGCGGCTAGACAGGTCGGCATGAGAACCAGTGAGGTGGGTTTGCCGCGGTCGTCCTGACCAGTCAGTTCGAGCAGATGGGGGTGTGGTCGACGTCGGGTAGGTAGCGGGTCCAGTGGTCCTGGGTGAGCGGTGGGGAGGCCGCCGCGCAGATGCGTTGGGAGGCGTGTTCTTCGTCGGCCTCCCAACGCCGGACCGTGCGGTCGCCGCTCGCGCTCAGCAGGGCGTTGCCGTCGGGGGTGAACGCCAGCGCGTAGACCCGTTCGGCGTGGTCGGACAGCGTGGCGAGCGGGGTGCGGTCGGCCAGTCGCCAGAGCCGCACGTCGTGGTCGGCGGCGGCGCTGGCGAGGGTCCGGCCGTCGGGGGAGAACGCGACGGCGTGCACGGTGTCGGTGTGGCCGGTGAGCTCGGCCGTGCGGGTGCCGGTGGCGACGTCCCAGAGGCGGACGGCGAAGTCGGTGCTGCCAGTGGCGAGCTCTTTGCCGTCCGGGCTGAACGCCACCGACTTCACGGCATGGCTCTGGCCGGTGAGGTGCGAGACCACTTTGCGCCCGGCGACGTCCCAGATCCGGACGCTGAAGTCGCCCGATCCACTGGCCAGCAGGCGGCTGTCGGGGCTGAACGCGAGTGCTTCGACCGAGTCGGCGTGGCCGGGCAGGGTGCCGAGCGAGGTTCCGGTTCGCGCGTCCCACACCACGATGGTGCGGTCGGTGCTGCCGGTGGCGATGAGCTCGCCGTCCGGGCTGACGGCCAGGGTGTTGACGGCGTCGGAGTGGCCTTCCAGGGCCGGCAGCGGCTCAGGCCGGCCGGTGATCCGCCAGCGGTGCACGCGGTGGTCGGCGCTGGCGGCCAGGAGGGTCTTGCCGTCGGGGGAGAAGCGGACGGTGTTGACGGCATCGTTTGGTCCATTTAGGACGGTGAGTAGCTTCCCGTCCTGCCAGAGCTTGACTGTGCGGTCGTAGCTTCCGGTGGCGATGAGCGAGCCGTGCGTCGCCACTGAGTACACGGAGTCGCTGTGGGCCTGGAGGAGGTTGCCGGGCAGGTCCCAGAGCCGGACCGTGTGGTCGTCGCTCGCGGTCGCCAGCGCGGTGCCGAGGAACGTCGCTCCCACGACCGCGGCGGTGTGGCCGGCGAGCACGAGCGGATCGCCCTGGTCCCAGATGCGGACCGTGCGGTCGACGCCGGTGCTGGCCAGGCGGCCGTCGGGGCTGAACGCGAGGCCGCGGACGGTGTCGGAGTGGCCCGACAGGACGCGGGGTTCGCCGCCTTCCACCGGCCAGACCTGCACGGTGCGGTCGTTGCTGGTCGCGATCTGCTTGCCGTCCTGGCTGACGGCGACGGCGTGCACCGGGCCCTTGCCCGGCAGGTCGCGGTGGGTGCCGGCCAGGTCCCACAGGCGTGCGGTGCCGTCCCAGGTACCGGCGGCGAGATGCGGGGAGGTCGGGCTGAACGCGAGCGAGATGACGGCGCCGGGGTGGGGGAAGGCCGCGGTCCGGCGTGGCTCGGGTGTGGTGAGGTCCCAGAGCCGGACGGTCTTGTCGCTGCTCGCGGTGGCCAGGACGTGGCTGTCGCCGCTGAACGCCACGGCGTTGACCCGGTCGGCGTGGTTGAGCGTGGCCAGAAGGTTGCCGGTGGTCGTGTCCCACAAACGCGCCGTGCGGTCCCACGCGGCGGTGGCGAGCATCGTGCCGTCGGAGCTGAACGCGACGTGCGCGACGTTGTCCGTGTGGCCGGAGAGCGTGGCGACCTCGCGCGGATGGTGCGGGTCGGCGACGTCGGTCAGCCTGACCGTCCGGTCCCGGCTGGAGCTGGCGAGCAGCTGTCTTCGCGGCGAGTGCGCGACCGCGTTGACGTTGTCGCGGTGCGCGGTCAGCTTGGTGGCGTAGGCCGGGGTGAAGGAGCTGAGCAGCGCGCTGCGGGCGTCCTGCGTGGGGGCGAGCCGGTAGGCGGCGAGCGCGAGCTGGGCGGCCAGCGCGGGATCGGCGCTGTGCAGCCGTTCGGCGTCCTGGGCGACCTTCTGCGAGAGCGCGTTGTTGCGTTGCTCGGTCGCTTCTGAAGTGGCTCGGAGTGCGGCGATGCTGACTCCGGTGGTGGCGATCAGCAGCACGGTCAGCAGGCCGACGAGGAGCTGCAGGCGTCTTCGGCCGGCTGTCTCCGCTGTGAGGCTGGCGGTGAGGAAGTCGCGTTCGCGGGCGCTCAACGGGTGTGCGGGCCGGTCGAGCCACGAGCGGAACGACGCGAGCCGGGCGCCGCGGATGAGCGAGCCGGGATCGCGGTCGAGCGACTCCCAGACGGCGGCGGCCTCGGCCAGGTCGCGGTGGGCGCGCAGGCCGTCGCGGTCGGCCGCCAGCCACTCCTTCAGCCGGGGCCAGCAGCGGATCAAGGCCTCGTGGGTGATCTCGACGCGGTCCTGGTCGACCGTGATCAACCGGTGGGCCGTCAGCGCTTCGAGGACCAGCGCGGTGTCCGGCTCGTCGTCCAGTTCGCTGCGGCAGATGCGGCGTTTGGTGTCCTCGGTGTTCTCCCCGACCGCGGTGAGCCGGATGAACAGCGACTTGGCCAGGTCCTGCTGCGCCGGGGTGAGGCTCTGGAACGCCGACTCGGCCGTGCGGGTCAGCGCGCCCTCGAACCCGCCGGCGGCGCGGAAGCCTTGCAGCGTCAGGGTGTTTCCCTTGCGGCGGTGCCAGGTCTCCAGCAGGGCGTGCGAGAGCAACGGCAGCGCGCCAGCCTGTTCGACGCAGTTCGCGACCAGTTCGGCGACCAGGGCGGTCTCGACGGCGTGACCGGTCGTGCGCGCGGGCTGGATGATCGCGGCGCGCAGCTCGTCGGTGGTCATCGGGCCGACGGTGACCTGTGCCGTGCCCATGGCTTTGACCAGTGCGGGGAAGTCCGTGCAGTGGCCGTAGAAGTCCGCTCGCACGCCGAGCACGACGCGATGCTCGGTGATCTGCTCGACGAACTTCCGTCGGATCTCGCGGTTCTCGCAGAGCGTGAAGATCTCCTCGAACTGGTCGACGACGAGAACGGTGCCGGCGGTCGCTTTGGCGCACTCGTCGAGCGGCTGCCGGCCTGGGGTGATGAGCACGGCCCGGTCGCCCAGTCGTGGCATCAGACCGGCCCTGAGCAGCGACGACTTGCCCGCGCCGGACGCGCCGACGACCAGGACGACGCGGTGCTCGCCGACCTGCTCCTCCAGTTCGTCGACGAGCTGGGCGCGGCCGAAGAACCGGTCCGCGTCCTCCTGCTGGAAGGCGGCGAGGCCTCGGTAGGGCGAGGTGGTGTCCGGTTCCGGCTGCGGCTCGTCGGCGGCCGTGGCGTACCAACGGCGTTCCCACTCCTCCTCCGAGCCGCCGCACGCCCGGACGTAGGCGAGCGTGACCTGCAGCGTCGGCAGCTTGCGCCCGCCGGCGGCCTGCGACAGCGCCGCCTCCGAGTAGTGCGTGAGCGAGCTCAGCCGGCGGTAGGTGGGCATGCCCGCCCGCTCCCGCAACGACCTGAGCTCGCGCGCGAAACTGAGCACCGCGGTGTCGCCGTCGTCGAGCGGCCGTTCCTTGCGTGGCATCTCCCCGAATCTAGGGATCTCACCTGCAGAAGTCGATGATCGTTCTGGTCAGCACGTCGGTGACGCGGTCGAGCGAGGCGAGGTCGACGTGCTCGGTGGCCGCGTGGGCGCCCGCGCCGTCGACGCCGAACAGCAGGCAGGGGATGCCTGCCTGGTCCAGCAGGGCGCAGTCGGTCCAGAACGGTTCGGCGCGGATGACCGGCGGTTCGCCGAGGTTGGCGATCAGCGTGCGGACGATGTCGGCGTTCTCGTCGGCTTCGAACGGGTCTCTTGCGAGACCGCGGGTGAGTTCGGCCTTGAAGTCGGGGACGGTGGCGGTGAGGTGGTCGAGGATCTTCGTGAGCTCGGCTTCGACCTGGTCCGGGGTTTCGCCGGGGACCGTGCGGCGTTCGAGGGTGATCTTGCAGCTCGACGGGTAGGTGGAGGCCTCCTCGCCGCCGCTGATCAGCGACGCGTGGATGGTGCCCGTCCCGAGGAGATGGTGTTCGGTGGTGAGGTTCATCTGGTCCAGCGCCACCAGGAAGTGGCCCGCTTTGGCGATCGCGTCGACGCCCAGCTCTGGTCGTGAGCCGTGCGCCGCTTTGCCTGCGACCTCCACGTCGAACCACACGAAACCCTTGTGCGCCAACGTGACTTCGAGGTGGCTGGGTTCGGTGACGATGGCGGCGTCGGCGGTGAATCTCGTGAGCACTTCTTCCGTGCCGTGGCTGCCGTGTTCTTCGTCGGCCACGCACGCGACGATCACGTCACCTCGGAGCGGGTGTTCGGTGGCTTTGCCTGCGGCGACCATCATCGCCGCCACGCCGCCCTTCATGTCGAACGTGCCGCGGCCGAACATCTTGCCGTCGCTGATCTCCGGGTGAAGCGGGTCGCCGTCGTAGTTCGACGTGCCGACCGTGTCGATGTGGCCGTTGAGCATCAACGACCTGCCGCCGCCGGTTCCGCGTTTGACGGCGACCACTGACGGTCTGCCCTTTCGCTGCTCCAAGCGGTGGACCTCGAAGTTGTTGCGCTTGAACCATTCGGTGCAGAAGTCGGCGATCTCGGACTCGCCGTTGCCGCCGGGGACGAGGTCGGGGTTGACCGAGTCGATGGCGATCAGCTCGGCCAGCAGGTCACGTGTGTTCATCGGGCCCCTTCGGTGCTGATGAGCACGACGGTGTTCAGGTCGTCGAAGTCGGTGCGGATGGCGCGGAGCCCGGCGAGTGACGCGGCACCGCAGGGTCCGGAGTGGACGTTGTGCGCTCTGAGGTCGTTGACTGCTTTGGCGCACTCGGCGTCGGTGATGGCCACCGCGGCGTCCAAACCGTTGTGCAGGAACGGCCAGGCGGTCGCGCTGGGGGTGCCGCAGTTGAGTCCGGTCATGATCGTGTCTTTGGTGCGGATGGTCTTTCGCTCGCCGGCTTTCAGGCTTTCCAGTACGCACGCGGCGGTGTCGGGTTCGACGGCCAGGAGCTTGGTCTTGGAGTTGCGGCTGCGGTAGTGCGTGATCACGGCCTGGGCGAACGAGCCCACGCCGACCGGGATGACGACGAGGTCGGGTTCTTGGTCGAGTTGCTCGTCGATCTCCGTGCACAGGGTGCTGTAGCTCTCGACGATCCAGGCCGGGATCTGCTCGTAGCCCGGCCAGCCCATGTCCTGGACGAGAATTCCGTCGGCCTGCGCTGCCATGCCGACCGCGTCGTCGTAGTTGCCGTTGACGATCGTGACTTCGGCCTGTTCGGCTTTGATGGCTGCGACGGCGTGCTCTGGAACGTTGTGCGGCACGAAGATGTGCGCTTTGTGGCCGAAGATCCGGGCCATGCGGGCGACCGCGCGGCCGTGGTTGCCGTCGGTCGCCGTGGTGAGCGTGACCTGTCCGGTTTGGTCTTTCAGGACCTGGTGCACCGCCCAGGACGCGCCGAGGGCCTTGAACGCGGGCAGGCCGAGCCGGGAGGATTCGTCCTTGACGAACAACCGGCCGACTTTCAGTTCCGTGGCGAGGGCGGGGAGTTCCGTCAGCGGAGTGGGCGCGTAATCGGGAAGTCGCGCGTGGAAGTCCCGCACTGTCGCGGGCGCGGGCGGGCACGTCCAGGTGGTGGCTGGGCGCAAGAACTTCATGAGGACAGCGTGCGGTGGTGCCGATCGTCGGTCCAGCGCATGTTTTCGATCTGTATCGGTGGGAGAATCCGACGAATCTGGGAGGAGGCGCCGGTGACCGAGGAGGAGCTGATCGTCGAGTTCGCGCTCACCCGTTTGGACAACCCCGGCCTGGAGCTGGAGGAGGTCGCCGCGTTGGTGGTCGGCCGGGTGGGGCCGGAGCGCATGCTCGAGTTCGCGGGGCAGACCCTCGCGCACCGCGATGAGCTGCGGGGAGCGGTGTTCCCGGCGGCCGTCGAGCACGTGCTGCGGGTTGTTCTGACGTTGCGCGGCCCGCGGGACTAGTTGCTTCGGCTGAACGTTTGTTCAATACTCTGAACATGCGTTCAGATCTGACGGCGCGCGCCCGTATCCGGGACGCCGCCCTGGCGCGCTTCGGCGCCGACGGGGTGGCTGGGACGTCCGTGCGGGCAGTCGCGGCCGATGCCGGGGTGTCGGCCGCTTTGGTGCTGCACCACTTCGGGTCGAAGGACGGGCTGCGGCAGGCGTGCGACGAGTACGTGCTGGACGGGTTCTCCGCTGAGGGTGATCTCGGGGAGGTCTTGTCCGCCGCGACGCCGGTTCGCCGCTACCTGGCTCGTTCGCTGTTGGATGGAACCGTTGGTGCGGCTGCTTTGTTCGACTCGATCGTGGCGCGCACGGAGTCATGGCTCGCTGGGGGAGAGGTCGAGGGATGGGTGCGGCCTTGCTCCGATGCGCGCGCTCGGGCCGTTACGTACGTGTCGTGGCTGTTGGCGCCGCTTGTGCTGGGGCAGCAGGTTGGCCGGTTGCTCGGCGGTGACCCGGCCGAGACCGCGGTCGCTGTGCGGGGTGCGGTGGCCGGGCTGGAGATGCTGACGCACGGGCTCTTCACCGACGACCGGTTCCTGTCGGCGTTCTCGGAGGTGCACAGTGGACGTTGAGCGGGTGGCCCGGTTGTTCCGGATGGACGACGAGGCGTGGCGGCGGCACGCGAACCCGTGGAGCGTCTGGACGCGGTTCGCGGCGATCCCGGCCATGCTGCTGGCGATCTGGAGCCGGACGTGGATCGGCTGGTGGTGTCTCGTGCCGATCTTCGTGGTGGTCGTGTGGCTGTGGCTGAACGTCAAGGTGTTCGCGCCGGTCTCTTCGCCGCGCGGCTGGACGTCGCGGGGCATCTACGGCGAACGCACCTGGCTGGAGAACCGGTCTGCGGTGCCACCGGACCACCGGTCGGTGCTGCGGATCCTGGTCTTGCTGGGGTCGGTGGGCTTCGGGTTGATCATCTGGGGACTGGTGGCGCTCTCGGTGTGGCCGACGGTGTTCGGGGCGACACTGGTCGTGGTCGCGCAGCTGTGGCGCATTGACCGGTTCGGGTGGCTCTGGGAGCGCGTGAACGCGGCTTGAGCGGCGCTCGATCGCGACTGCACGGGAATTGTCAGTGCTGCCGGGTAACGTCCCTCCCATGAGTGCTGGGGACCGGATTCAGGAGCTCGCCGCGCGGATCGTCGAGCTGCGCGGCGCGTACTACCAGGGCGAGCCGCTCGTGGCCGACGCCGAGTACGACGCGATCGAGGACGAGTTCCGGGCGTTGGTCGCGAAGCACCCGGAGCTGGCGCCGGAGGACAACCCGCTCGACCACGTGGGCGCGCCGTCGGTGCTGCACGCGCCGGTGCGCCACTCGCGGCCGATGCTGTCGCTGGAGAAGGCGAACAAGGCGGAGCAGGTCGAGGCGTTCTTCGCCAGGTTCCCCGGCCAGCCGGTGGTCGTCATGCCCAAGCTCGACGGCCTGTCGCTGGCCCTGGTCTACGAGAACGGGCGGCTGGCGCGTGCCGTCACCCGCGGCGACGGCACGACGGGCGACGACGTGACGTTTTTGACGCGTGCTCTGTGCGACGGCGTGCCGGACAAGGTCGACGCGCCGGGCCGGGTCGAGGTGCGCGGCGAGTGCGTGATGCTGCGCTCGACGTTCAACACCTACAACGCGGCCCACCCGGACAAGCCGCTGATCAACCCGCGCAACGCGGCGGCGGGCACCCTGCGCGCCAAGGACCCGAAGGCCGTCGAGGGCCGCCGCATGCAGTTCTTCGCGTTCGACCTCACCACCGAACCGGAGAGCGCCGACTCCGACCTCGACGCGGGCCTGCGCAAGCTCGGCTTCAGCGTCGCCGAGATGAGCCACTGCTCGTCCGCTGCGGAAGCCCAGAAGCTGATCGAGGGCATCGAAGAGGCGCGCAACTCGCTGGACTACGACCTCGACGGCGCCGTGCTGCGCCTGGCCAACCGCGACGCGTTCGCCGCCGCCGGCACCCGCTCGTCCTCGCCGCGCGGCGCGATCGCGTACAAGTTCGCCGCCGAGGAGAAGACCACGGTGCTGCTGGACGTCGTCTGGGACGTCGGCAAGACCGGCAAGATCGCCCCGGTCGCCTGGCTCGAGCCCGTCTTCGTGGGCGGCACCACCGTCACCCGCGCCACCCTGGCCAACCAGGAGGTCATCCGCTCGCGCGGCATCAAGATCGGCGACACCGTGCTGGTCCGCCGCGCCGGCGACGTGATCCCGTTCGTGGCCGGCGTCCTGGACGCCTCGAAGCGCACCGGAGCCGAGCGCGAGATCGTCCCGCCCTCGTCGTGCCCGTCGTGTGCCCAGGGGTTGACCGAACAGGGCAACAGCCGCGAACTGTTCTGCACCAACGCCGCCTGCCCGGCCCAGACCGTCCGCCGCCTGATCCACTGGTCCTCCCGCGCCGCCGCCGACATCGACGCGATCGGCCAGGTGTGGATCGAACGCCTCGCCGAGACCGGCGACCTGGTGAACCCGTCCGACTTCTACACGCTCACCAAAGAACGCCTGCTGGAGTTCGACCGCGTGGGCGAGATCTCCGCGACCCGCATGATCGAGTCCATCGACCGCAGCCGCGCCGTGGGCCTGCGCCGAGCCCTGATCGGCCTCTCGATCCCGATGGCTTCCGAAGGCACCGCCGCCCGCCTGTGCCGCGCGGGCTTCGGCTCGTTGGAGGAGGTCGCCGACGCGGGCGTCGAGAAGCTGGTGGCGGTGGAGGACATCGGGCAGAAGGTCGCCGAGTCGCTGACCCACCACCTGGCCCGCCTGCGCCCGGAGATCGAGCGCCTGCGCGAACGCGGCGTCTCGCTGGAGGTCCGCGAGGAGGACCTGCCCCCCAAGGTGGTCGCCGGCGCTCCTCTGGACGGCAAGTCCGTCGTCATCACGGGGTCGATCAGCGACCCGCGCTCGGGCGAGAAGGTCACCCGTCCGACGTTCCAGAAGATGTGCGAGCGCGCGGGCGCCACGGCCGCGTCCTCGGTGTCCGCGACCACGGACCTGCTCATCACGGGCGCCGGCGTGGGCGCGAGCAAGCTGACGAAGGCGGAGAAGCTCGGCGTCGAGGTGGTCGACCAGGGCGAGATCTGGAAGGTGCTGATCGACGCGGGCATCGCCTGAAGCCGTTGCGGCAAAACGCCCTCAGGCCGCCGTCGGGGGACAGGTGACGACCTGAGGGCGGTGCTGCTCAAGCCGCCGCCGGGGGATGAGACGGCTCGAGCGCGGTGCCGTCAAGCCGTCTGCGGGAACGACCTGAGGCGGTGCCGCTCAGATCGCCGCCGGGCGTGCGACGACCTGGGGCGTGCTGCACAGGCCGCCGTCGGGGGATAGCTGACGGCGTCGGGGGATAGCTGACGGCTTGAGGTTTTGCTGCCCTCAGGCCGCCGTTGGGTGTGTGTGACGGCCTGAGGGCGATGCCGTCAAGCCGTCGGGGGCGGCCTGAGGCGGTGTCGCTCACTCCGTCGCGGGGGGATGCGACGGAGTGAGCGCGGTGCCGTCAGGTCGTCTGGGGGTGACGGCCTGAGGCGGTGCCGCTCAGATCGCCGCTGGGGGGATGCGACGACCTTGGGGGCGTGCTGCTCAAGCCGCCGTCGGGGTGCAGGTGACGGCTTGAGGTTTGCTGCCCTCAGGCCGCCGTTGGGGGGTGTGCGGCGGCCTGAGGGCGATGCCGTCAAGCCGTCTTGGGGAACGACCTGACGCTGTGCCGCTCACTCCGCCGCGGGGGGATGCGACGGCTTGAGCGTGGTGCCGTCAAGCCGTCTGGGGGCGACGGCCTGAGGGCGGTGCCGCTCAGACCGCCGCGGGGGGATGCGACGGCCTGAGGGCGGTGCCGCTCACTCCGCCGCGAGGGGGTGCGACGGCCTGAGCGCGATGCTTTCGAGCCGCCTGGGGGACGGCCCGAAAGCTGGTCTGTGATGGTCGGTGCGGCGGTCGCCTCTCGGCGGTGGGCACAACGCGGTACCAGCCGAACGGTCTTCCGCGAAGGCGATTCAAGTGAGGCCCGGGGGACCAGGACCGCACCGACCACTCTCTACAACGG
>NZ_QFWW01000008.1:31603-32021 GCF_003265345.1 Lentzea terrae
ACGGGGATCCGTTGTGTTTCCAGCTGATCTGTGTTGTCGCTCACCAACAGCACCGCTGAAACCGTGCCGCCTCAACGTGTCTGGGAACACATCCCCGCAGTGGAAACGTTGAAACCATTGCATGTCAATGGAAGTAGGACGCCCTCAGGTCGTCCGTCGGGGGAGAGTGACGGCCTGAGGGCGAGCTGGGGGCGGATCCTCCTCAAGTGCCCAAGAGGATCCGCGGCATGCTCTCAGGCCGTCGTCGGGGGAGAACGCGACGGACCGAGAGCGAGTTGGTGATGGTCGATGCGGCGGTCGATGCGGCGGTCGCCTCTCGGCGAGGGGCGCGACGCGGTACCAGCCGAACGGTCTTCCGCGAAGGCGATTCAAGTGAGGCCCGGGGGACCAGGACCGCACCGACCACTCTCTACAACGG
>NZ_QFWW01000008.1:32062-32196 GCF_003265345.1 Lentzea terrae
CGCGCATCCTCAGGTGTTTCCGGGTGATCTGTGTGGTCGCTCACCACCCGAGCCGCGTGACCGAGCCGCGTGACCGAGCCGCGTGACCGAGCCGCGTGACCGAGCCGCGTGACCGAGCCGCGTGACCGAGCCGC
>NZ_QFWW01000008.1:32289-291327 GCF_003265345.1 Lentzea terrae
CGCTCTCCGGAAACCCTGCAGACACCAACTCGCGTGGCGGCACCCCACCCGGCCGCGCGCAGCACAAGAACAGCGCACGGCCGGGGGTGCCGGTGAAACGGAGTTGGCTCGCTGGTGGCGAGTGCGACGAGCCGGGCGAAGAGTGGGCCCGCGTGGATCAAGTGTGGCGCGGGCGCCGAAAAGGCCCAAGGGGCCAAAATCAGATCAGACCCAGGCGTCGTGCTGCCAGCACGGCGTCGCGGCGCTGGTTCACGCCGAGCTTGCGGTAGATGCCGCGCAGGTGTGTCTTCACCGTGTTGACCGACACGAACAGCGAGTCGGCTATTTCCTCGGTGGTGCGCATCGACGGCAGTTCGAGCAGCAGGTCGCGTTCGCGGCTGGTCAGCACGTCGGTGGAGGCAACCGACGCGGCGGGCAGCGCGGTCATCGTGGTGGTGGCGAACGACTCCAGCCGGCCGAACCGGCCCGCGCCACGGGCCAGCAGGTCGCGCACGGGCTTGCCGGCGTTGAGGAACGGTCGCAGCACGTCGACCGGTTCGGCGGCGGCCAGTGCTCGGCTCACGGCTTCGTGCGCGCGTCGCTGGTCGCCGGCGCGATCGACCAGCACCGCCTCCAGCAGCCAGCCGTCCACGACGGTCGGTGCCGCCAGGGCCGGTAGTTCGCCTGACAGCAGCGGTTCCACGAGCTTGCGGGCCTGCGACGTGCGGGCGTGGTGGGTGTGCACGACGGCGCGCAGCACCGCCTGTTCGCCGCACGGGCCGAACATCGCCTCGACCTGGTCCGGCATGGCGGACGCCCACTGCTCGTCGCCCGAGCGCAACGCGATCCGCTGCACGGCGGGGGCGATGTGTGCGATGACCGGCGGTATCACCTGGCGTCCTGCGACGTCCTGCCATTGCGCGCGAACGCGGCCGACGACCGCGCGAGGGTCGGCCGCCGTGGGGAACGACACTGCGGCGTCCAAAGTGGACACCGCAAGGCCGATCGCCGGATCGGGGCGGTCGCCCAGCGCGTGCACGGCTCGGCCCGACAGTTCGACCGCCCGTGCGTCGTCCAGCCGCAGGTAGGCCTGCACCCCGACCAGCGTGTAGGCGAGCGCGCAGACGAAGTGCGACTGCCAGCCCTTCTCCTCGGCGAACTCCAGCGCCTCGCCGGCCTGCCGAGCCGCGCCGCGGAGGTCGCCGGCGACGCTGGCCAGCGTCGCCAGCTGCACCTGGCAGTCGAGCACCGCGTGGTCGAAGCCCTCCTGCCGTGCGATTGCCGCCGCGCGCACCAGGTCGTGCTCCGCGCCCGTGTGATCACCGGACAGCATCGCCGCGACCCCGCGGTTCAGCAACGCCGCCACCTCCGCATCGGTGCCGCCACGCCCCGCCGCCGTGCGTGCCATCACCCGCAACGCCTCCCCGAGCCGCGCGTCGAACCGGCCGCGCCGCAACAACGCCGTCGCGTGCAGCACCCGCACCCGGTCCTGCCGCAACGCGAGCGGTTCGCCGCCCAGCCCGGTGAGCACTCGGTCCGCGGCCGCCACATCGCCCGCGTCCATCGCCACCAGTGCCGCGACGACCCCGACCTGCGGACGGGCGAGCACATGGCCGGGCACCGCGTCGAACACGGCCCGCAGCCGCCCGCTGCCCTCCCGCAGCACCTCGGGCAGCACCGAGTGCTCGACGATCTCGGCGGTCAGCTGGTCGTCACCGGCGCGCAACGCGTGTCGCAGCGCCACTGCGGGTTCGTCGTTGCGGTGGTACCAGTGGGCCGCCGTCCGGTGCAGCGACATCTCGTCGGCGGGCCGCGACTTGCGCAACTCCGCGGACAGGTGCGCGCGCAGCACCGGATGGCAGCGGTACCACTCGGGCGCTGCTTCGAGCCTGCTGACGAACGAGTTGGTGCGCTCCAGCGCGTCGAGCACGATCCCAGGGCTCGGGTGTTGCGTCAGCTCACCGGCCAATTCCGCGCTGACGGTGTCGCACACGCTGGTCGCGACGAGCATGTCCCGCACCGGCTGCGGGTGCCGCGCCAGCACCTCCTCGCCGAGGTAGCGGCTCACGACCTGGTCCAGACCGGCGAACATCAGCAGGTCGCGCGGCCCGCCGGAGGTCGCGGCCAGGCGCATGACCGCGAAGCGCAGCCCGCCGATCCAGCCCTCCGTCCGTCTCAGCAGCAGGTCGATGTCTCCGGGTGAGAGCTGCAGTCCGTGTGCGGCGACCAGCGACTCGGTTTCGGCGCGGGTGAAGGCGAACTCGTGCGGCAGCACCTCGCGCAGCCGTCCCTCCAGGTGCAGGCGGCCGAGGTGCAGCGGCGGCGGGAAGCGGCCCAGCAGCACGAGCCGCAGCCGGTCGGGTGGCCGGCGGGTGAGCAGGTCGATGCTCGCGAGCGCGTCTGCGTCGCGGATCTCGTGCACGTTGTCCAGCACGAGGCACACCGAGGTGGGCAGTTGGTCGAACGCGGCGATGATCGCCGAGGAGAATCCCGGCTCGGCCAGCGGGATCGTCTCCGGCAACGCGAGGGCGTCACGGACGGCGGCCCGCAGCCGCGCCGGTTGGTTGTCGTGCTCGTCGAGCGTCAGCCACGCCACCCGGTCGTCGCGCCGTCGCGCCCACTCGGCCAGCAACGTGGTCTTGCCGCAACCTGCGGGACCGGTGACCACCGTGACCGGCACCGACGACACGTGAGCGTCCAATGTGGATAGTAGTGCTCGGCGCGGCACGAGCGGTGTCGCCGCCGTCGGCACGCGCAACTTGGCCTGGCCGGTCTCGGGGCTGGAAGGCTCACACTCCGAACTGTCGGACATCGCGCTTTGTCTCCCGATGAATTTGTCAGGGCATGATCGCGTGATCGAACCGCATTCGAATCAGGGCGGACATTCACCCTCGTTGGCCTTGCCGGAAACGGAAATCAGCCACAGTCCCCGGCCCAGCACCCCCAAGAACCGGGGCAGCAACGCCAGCGCCGCGGTCTCGCCGGACGGCACGCAGTCCTCACTGCCGGTGCTCACGACGACAGCGAGGAACACCGCCACGACGAGCACGATGCGCCGGGAACGGGAACGGTCGGGTCGACGGCTCAAGATCGGTCACCTCCACCGCCGACGCTGCTCGCCCGGACACGTGCGCGGCCTCCCCCGGACCGGGCGGTAGCGGCAGGCCGCGCGGGAGGGGGTTCACCTGCGGCGGGTGAAGCAGCGGGCATCCCGGGCCGCAGAACCTGGGCCACATGAGCCACCGACTTGCCTTGGCCGACCTCGTCGACGTCGTCCGCCCTGCCCGCCCCGTCGCGTCCGTGTACCTGGGTTCGAGTCCGCTGCGGGCGTGGGAGGCGCGCTGGCACCGCCTCGCCGACCAGCTGCACTGCGACGGCGCGGGCCCCGACGTGGTTGCCGCGATCGGCGAGGTGCTGCAGCGGGCCCGTGCCCTCTACCCGAAGGCGGACACGCTCGTCGCGTTCGCCGGCGAGGAGTTGCCGCCACGCGTCTTCCACACGCCCGGTCTGCGACACTTGGACCTCGCCTGGTTCAGCTCGCCAGCGCACGTCCTGCCGGTGCTCGCCTGGCTGCAGGACCGTCCGCCGCGCGTCGCCGTGACCGCCGGACGCCGCAGCGCCGACCTGGCGGCGGGCAGCGAACGGATCTCGTTGAACTACCCGGAACCGCAGTGGCCGGACGGGGTGCGGTCGGCGGCGGCCGCGTGTGCGGAGATGCTCGGCCGTCAGGAGGCCCGGCTGCTGGTGGTGGCGGGGGAGGACGAGGTGGTGGGCGCGTTGTGGGAGGCGCTGCCCGCCCCCGTCCGCCGCGATGTCGTGGTCCGCTGGACCGGTCGCGACCTCAGCCCGAGCCGCATCGCCACCGAAACCCGCGCCGCCGCACGCGAGTGGACCGACGGTGTGCTGGCCGACTTCAACGACCGCGGCCGTGCCCGCGAGCTCGCGGTGGAGGGCGCCGACGCCACCCTGGCCGCGATCGCCACGGGCCGCCTGGACGACCTGCTCGTCAGCTACCCGGAGGACATCACGGCCACCGCCTGGTACGGGCCCGCGCCCACCGACGTGTCCCGCTGCTGGTCCCCGGTCCGTCGCTGCGGTCTGCTGGCGGACGTGGCGGTCCGCGCCGCACTGCTCAGCGGCACGCGGGTGCACGTGGTGGCCGCAGCGCTTCCGTCGGCGCCGTTCGAGGGCATCGGTGGGCTCTGCCGCGCGCAGCTCTCCCTGGTGCGCTCATGACCACCGAGCTGGTGCCGCTGCGCACCGGTTTCGACGTGGCGTGGGTCGGCTACCGCCGCGACCAGGTCCGGCACTACGTGGACGTGACCGAACGCGACTTCGAACTGCTGGCCGCCGATCGGGACGCCGCGGAGGCGAGAGCGCTCTCGCTGGCCAAGAAGCTGGACGCGGTGAGAGAGGAGAACTTCGCGCTGCGCGACCGCATCGACCGGTTGTGCCGGCAGCCGCTGTCCCCGGACTCGGTGGGCGAACGCCTCCGCCACGCGGTCGACGCGGCGCTGGCGGAGGCCGCCGCGATCGTCGAACGCGCCAGCGCCGTCGAAGAACACGTGTGGGCGTCCGCGCGGCAGACCCACGCCGAACATCTCGACCTGCTGGCCACCACCCGCGAACGGATGAGCAGGCTGGTCCGTGAGGGCGAGGCTCGCCGCCGGGCCCTGGACGAGGCCGCGGCCCAGCACCGGGCCCAGGTCGCCGAGGACTTCGAGCTGGCGATGACGTTGCGGCGCAAGGATGCCCTGCGGGATCTCCACGTCCTGGAGGAGACCGCGCGGTCGCGGGCCGAGCGGATGGTGCGGGAGGCGGCGCGGGAAGCCGAGGTGCTGCGGGAGCACCGGGACCGGGTGGCGGACGTGCTGCGGGTCGTGCACTCGCTGCTGGGGAGGGCGGCCGGGCACCTGCAGGTGGGGAACGGCCGGTGAAGGTCCTCCCGTTGGCGCTGGCCCAGTTCATCGCGAGCTACGCCGCCACCAACATGAACGTGGCCATCAGCACGATCGCCGACGACCTCGACACCACGATCACCGGCGTCCAGACCACGATCACGTTGTTCACGCTCGTCATGGCCGCGCTCATGGTGCCGGGCAGCAAGCTCACCGACCGCTGGGGCCGCCGCCGGTGCTTCGTGCTGGGCCTCGCGATCTACGGCACGGGCGCGCTGCTCGCCGCGTTCGCCCCCGGTCCCGGCCTGCTGCTGGTCGGCTACGCGCTCCTCGAAGGCGTCGGGTCGGCGTTGATGATCCCGCCGATCTACATCCTCGTCACCGCGCTCGCCGCAGACGCAACCGCGCGGGCCAAGGGATTCGGCGCGGTCTCCGGCGCGGGCGGGCTGGGCGCGGCGGCGGGACCGTTGCTGGGCGGCCTGATCACCAGCACGTTCAGCTGGCGCGCCTCCTTCCTGCTGCAGGTGCTGGTGGTCGCGGTGATCATCGTGCTGGCGCGGAACCTGCCCAGGACCAGTGGCAAGAGCACCGGGTTCGACCTGCTGGGCGCGTTCCTGTCCGGTGCGGGCCTGTTCCTGCTGGTGCTGGGTGTGTTGCGCACCAACGTGAACGGCTGGCAGCTCAGCACGTGGCTGCTCATCGGCGCTGGAGCGGCGGTGCTGGCCGTGTTCGCGGTCCACATCCGGCGGGTCGAGAACCCGTTGTGCGATCCGAAGCTGTTCAGGGACCGCACGTCGAACCTCGGGCTGGGCACCCAGCTGGTCCAGTGGCTGGTGCTGCAGGGCACGTTCTTCGTCCTTTCCGTGCACCTGCAGCAGGAACAGCACCTCAGCGCGATCGACACCGGCCTCGCCCTGTTGCCCGCGACGATCGGCATGCTCGTCACGTCCGCGCTGGCGGGCAGGTTCGCCCGGCGGCACTCGCAACGGACGTTGATCCGCGTGGGTTTCCTGCTGACCATCGCCGGCACCGTGCAGCAGCCTGTCGGGTTGTTCCTGCTCGGCGCCGGCATCGGGATCATGCTGACGGCCTCGGTCAACGTCGTGCAGTCGCGCTGGCCCGACGCCGACCAGGCGGACGTGTCCGGGGTGTCGCGCGCCGTCTCGAACCTGGGGTCGTCGTTCGGCACCGCGCTGGTCGGCTCGGTGCTCACCGGCGCGGGACACCCGTACCGCGCGGCGCTGACGCTGCTGGTGTTGTTCTCCGTCGTCGGGCTGGGCTTGGCGCTGTTCATCCGGCGCGACGGCGAACCGCGGCGAGGATGACCTTCAGCGCCACGCCTGCCACGAGCAGGTTGCCGATCATCTGCACGGTCACCAGCACGCGCGCGGCTTGCGAAACCGGTGCGATGTCACCGAATCCGACCGTGGCGAACACCGTGACGACGAAGTACAGCGCGTCCGTGCGGCTCAACGGAATCGTGAAGCTGCCGGGCTGATGCCGAGCCAGCAGGACACACGCCTGCGCGAACACCAGCAGGAACAAGGGGATGACCAACGCGAGCGCCTGCGCGCCCTGCCAGCCGGGGTGCGCGGACCGGCCGATCATCCGCACCTGCCACCAGAAGACCAGTCCCACCAACGCAAGCGCAGAGACCAGCCGGAGCACGGTGTATCCGTCCTCCGGCTGGTCCATCGGCAGGCGGTAGTAGACCAGCAGCAGCACCCCGACAGTCGTTGCCGGCCGTACCACCGCCCAGGTCATGCGGTGAACGTCTCCTTCAGCAGCTTCTCCTGTTCCGTCGACAGGTTCGTCGTGATCAGCTTCGCGCCGGTCTGCTTGAACTGGTCGGCCACCCGGTCGACGACCGCGCGCTCGGACATCACGAACAACGCCGACGTGCCCGGCGTGACGCTCTCCCGGACGTCCTGGACGAAGTCGTCGTCAATGCCCGCGCGCGACAACGACCCGGCCAGCGCGCCCACACCGGCGCCGATCGCCGCACCCAGCACGGGGATGAAGAAGATCAGCCCGAACAGCAGGCCCCAGAACGCCCCGCCGAGCGCGCCGGCACCGGTGAGCTTGCCGAGCTCCTTGGTCTTGGGGCGTTTCGCATCGGCCTCCCAGTAGACGTACGCCGTGTCGCGGATGGTGATCAGTTGTTGTTCCTGGAGCTTCTGCAACAGGTCGAGCGCGTTGCGCGCCCCGTCGGAGGTGTCGAACTTCCACACGGTCAAAGTGGCCATGACCGAAACTGTGCGAGAGACGGGCGGCACCGGTCCTCACCCGCGACGGGTGAGCCGGTCGTCGAGGGTGACGGCGGCGTCGATGAGGGCCAGGTGGGTGAACGCCTGCGGGACGTTGCCGAGCTGCTCGCCGGTCAGGTCGATCTCCTCGGCGAAGAGCCCGAGGTGGTTGCCGTAGGTCAGCATCTTCTCGAACACCAGCCGTGCCTCGCGGTCGCGGCCGGACAACGCCAGCGCGGTCACGTAGTTGAAGGTGCACAACGAAAAGGTGCCCTCCGACCCGCGCAGCCCGTCCGGCGCGGCCTCGGTGTCGTAGCGCAGCACCAGGCTGTCGTGCACGAGCGACTCCATGGCGGCCAACGCGTCCAGCCACAGCGGGTCGCGCGGCGCCACGAAACCGACCTGCGGCAGCCGCAGCAACGACGAGTCCAGCGCGGACGAGCCGTACCGCTGCACGAAGGCGCTGCTCACGCGGTTCCAGCCGCGCTCCCACACCTGGCCGTGGATCCGGTCGCGCACCGACCGCCAGCGCTCCACCGGCCCCGGCCGCCCCTCCGCGGTGGCGACGCGGATGGCGCGGTCGAACGCGACCCAGCTCATCACCCGGCCGTAGGTGAAGTCGGCCCGGCCGGAGCGCGTCTCCCAGATCCCCTCCTCCGGCTGGTCCCAGTTGTCCGCCAGCCACTCCAGCTGTTCCAGCACCGCGTGCCAGCCGCGGTGCGAGATCCGCAGACCGGCGAGGTGCGCCGCGTACACGCTGTCCATGAACTCGCCGTGGATGTCGAGCTGCAGCTGACCGGCCGCGCCGTTGCCCGAGCGCACCGGCGCCGAGCCCCGGTAGCCCTCGAAGTGCGGAAGGACGTGCTCGGTGAGGTCGGCCGATCCGTCGACCGCGTACATCACCTGCAGCGGTCCGCCCTCCTGGCACCGCTGGGTGAGCCAGCCCCCGAACGCGCGAGCCTCCTCGGTGAAACCCAGCCGCAGCAACGACGACACGGCGAACGACGCGTCACGGACCCACGTGTACCGGTAGTCCCAGTTCCGCTCACCGCCGAGCTGCTCGGGCAGACCCGCGGTCGGCGCCGCGATCAGCGCACCGGACGGCGCGTAGGTCAGCAGTTTCAACGTGATCGCCGACCGGTCGACCGCCTCGCGCCACCGGCCGCGGTAGGTCGACTGGGCGAGCCAGCCGTGCCAGAACTGCACCGTGGCCTCGAACAGTTCCCGTGCCTGGGCGGACGTGACGGCACGGGGTGGTCCCGTGACCCCGGACTCCAGCACGATGCCGCGCGTCTGCCCTTCCACCAACGAGAGCGTGGCGTGCAGGTCCTGCGTTTCGGTGATCTCCCCGGTGCCGAGCCGGGGATCGCCGGGCTCGCGCACCACGTGCAGCACCAGGCCGAACGGGCCGCAGTCGAAGATCACCCCGTCGTCGGTGATCTTGGCGCGGTGGGCGCGGCGGCCGTAGTCGAACCGTGGCGCCACATCGAGTTCGAACGTGACGCGGCCGCGCACGCACCGCACGATCCGCACCAGCCGATGCCGTTCGGTCGCGTCCTCGTCGGGCAGCGGCGGCATGAAGTCGACGACCTCACCGGTGCCCTCCTCGGTCATGAACCGGGTGATCAGCACGGCGGTCTCCGGGAAGTAGAGCTGCCGTCCGGGGCCGGTGTGGCCGATGGGGCGGATGCGGCAGAACCCGCCGCGCTGCCGGTCGAGCAGCGACGCGAACACGGACGGCGAGTCGAAGCGCGGGCTGCAGAACCAGTTCACCGTGCCGTCGGTGCACACGAGCGCGGCGGTCTGCAGGTCGCCGATCAGCCCGTGGTCGGCGATCAGCGGGTACGAGGGTGGTGTCGTCATGGCAGCGAGCCTCACCGGGGGGCCGGCCGGGGTCTTCACCCTCGCGGACGGAACACCGCGCAGCCTCTCGCGCGAAAGGGGTGAAGATCCGTCCCGCGCGCCGGTGTCACGGTGACCGGGCAATCCCGTCGAAGAGACAACGGAGGCACGATGCGGGAGACAGGCTGGCTCGGCTGGATCTGGTTCGCGGGCATCATGATGATCGTGATGGGCTCGTTCAACGCCATTGAGGGGCTGGTGGCGTTGTTCCGCGGTGAGTACTACGTCGTGACCGAGGAGCAGGTGCTCGTCTTCGACATCACCGCGTGGGGCTGGATCACCCTTCTGATCGGGATCCTGGTGGTGCTCGCGGGAGGCGCGTTGCTCTCCGGTGCCGCGTGGGCGCGGGTGGTCGCGGTGGTGCTCGCGGTCATCAACGCGGTGGCGCAGCTGGCGTTCGTGTCGGTGCACCCGCTGTGGTCCACGATCGTCATCGCCCTGTGCGTCACGGTGATCTGGGCCGTGGTCGTGCACGGGCCCGAAGCGGACATCAAGACCAGCTTCGAGTCCACGCACCATTGATGCCACGCGCGCTCACGATCCTGCTCGGTGGCGCGGCCGCGGTCGTCGTGGTCGCCGGGGTGCGGGCGGTCGCGTGGCTGGTGGCGCCGGCGATGCTGGCGTTGCTGGTCGTCATCGCGATCAGTCCCGTGCACCGGTGGCTGCGCGGCCGCGGCGCGCCGCCGTGGCTGGCGACGCTGACCGTGGTCGTGCTCGTCTACGGAGTGCTGGCGATCGTGGCGGTGACGGTCGTGGTGTCCGGTGCGCGGCTGGTCGCGATGTTGCCGGAGTTCGCGCGCGACGAGCTGGTCGTGCGGGCCTCCGAGGCGATCAACGGTGTCGACCGCGGCCAGTTGGTGGGCGCGATCGGCGGACTGCTCACCGAGCTGACGAGCCTCACCACCAGTCTCGTGTTCCTGTTGGCGCTGCTGCTGTTCCTGGGTGTCGAGGTGGGCTGGGCCGGTGCGCGGCTGGCGGAGATCGCGGTCGACCGGCCACAGCTGCGGGAGGCGCTGATCGAGTTCGTCCGCCGGACCCGGCGCTACGTCCTCGTCACGACGGTCTTCGGGTTCGTCGTGGCGGTGCTGGACACGGTGGCGCTCGCCTTGCTGGGCATTCCGCTCGCGCTGCTGTGGGGCGTGTTGTCCTTCGTCACCAACTACATCCCCAACATCGGGTTCCTGCTCGGGGTGGCGCCGCCCGCCGTGCTGGCGCTGCTGCAGCACGGCCCGCGCCGGGCGCTGGCCGTGCTGGTGTTCTACGGGGTGCTGAACTTCGTGGTGCAGTCGCTGATCCAGCCGCGGTTCACCGGCGACGCCGCCGGGCTGTCGACCACCGTCACGTTCCTGGCCCTGGTGTTCTGGGCCTGGGTGCTCGGCCCGCTCGGCGCGTTGCTGGCGGTGCCGCTCACCGTGCTGGTGAAGGTGTTGCTGGTCGACCTCGACCCGGCGGCGGGATGGGCGGCGGCCCTGCTCAGGCCCCCGCGAACAGATGGCACCCCCACGGCTCCAGCGCCACGTACAGCGGACTGAGGTCGTCGGGCTGTTCGTAGACCATGCCGTCGAGCAGGTTGGTGCAGCGGCCGGCGCGGTCGGCTCGGAGATCTACGCGACGCACGAGGCGCGCGTCGAGGTGGAGCAGAAGAGCCGGACGCAGGTGAACGCGGTGCTGGTGGAGGACGCTCCGTCGGTGAGCGAAGCCCGCGGCGAGGTGACCGAGCCTCCGCTGACCAACCATGGCGCCGCGGTCGGCGCGATCTTCAGCGCCCTGCTGTTGTGGGGTGTGGTGGTCGGTGGGATGGCCTTGTTGTTCGGTCTGGTGAGGTTCGCGCACATGAAAATCCGGCCGCACACCGGCCAACGTCCTGGCTCGGCCGGAACCCGAGGCACGCCCGAACCACGTCGTTGGCCGGTGTGCGGCCGCTCCCGAGGCGAGAAGGCTTGCGGCAGGCAGGAACTTCGCACAAACCGTGATCTTCGACCGAGGAGCGTCGTGAGGACTCGAGACGTGATGACGACCGACGTGGTCGTCGCGGCACCGGACACCCCGGCACGTGACGCCGCACGGCTGCTCTCCGAACGCGGCTTCACCGCACTGCCGGTGGTGGACGCACGGGGCGCGCTGGTCGGCGTGGTCGGTGAGGCCGAGTTGTTGCGGAACCGCCTGCCGCAGGACTCCCGGTGGCTCGTCCACGGCGAGCCCGTCGAGGTGAGGCAGGTGCCGGCGGACGTGGTGGCTCAGGTGATGGCGACGCCGTCGGTGACGGTCGGGCCGAACACCGACCTGGCCGACGTCGCCGACCTGATGCTGGAGCACGGTGTGCGCAGCCTGCCGGTCGTGCACGAGGGCCGCCTCGCCGGCATCGTGACCCGCCGCGACCTGCTCCGCTCGATCTCCCGCGCGGACTGGGTCGTCGAAGCCGAGATCCGCAACCGGCTCGGCATGGTCGGGGGTGCGCAGCGGTGGCAGATCGCGGTGGCCGGCGGCAAGGTGTCCATTGTGGACAAGGCGGGCCGTGCCGACACGGAGCGCCACGTGGTCGACGTGCTGGTGCGCGCGGTCGCAGGCGTGACCGACGTCCGGTTCACCGCCGATCAGGTGCACGCGGGGAGTTGAGGGTGGATGTGACCGATCATTCGGACAGCAGGTACGCCGATGGCCGGACACGGACGAGGAGGACGAAGTAGCGGGCGAAATTGGCGCGGCCGTACTGCGCCGTGGTGGGGCTGTCGAACATCGGCGCGTGCAGGGCCCGGCCGAGCGCGTTGCGGGCGAGGACGTCAAGGCGGCCGGTGCGCACGAAGGCACCGGACATCGTGATTGAGCCGAGCAGCCACTCGATGCGGGGAGGGACGTCGACGTCCTTGCGGCGTGACGGCGTGCGGCGGGCCGGCGCGGGCCAGGTCGAACAGGTAGGGGCAAGGTGTTCGACGCCACCACCGACCTCGACGGCATTGCGGCCGGCTACCAAGACATGGCCGACCGCAAGAGCTTGAAGGTCCTCATCGAGCCCTGACCCTGGTGGCATGATCGCGAGGTGGACGAAGCTCCGATCTCGACGGCTGCCGAGGCGGCCCAGCACGAGCTGATCCTCGCCTTCGGTCGCCTGCAGGGCGCGGCCGGCCGGCTGGAGCACCTCCTGGGCCGCGCGCTCGAGGTGGAGTGCGGGATCAGCCACCTGGTGTACGAGGTGCTGCTGATCCTGGGCCGGGCCGGCGAGCCGGGCCTGTCGATGGGTGCGATCGCCAGGGAGCAGGTGCTCACCAGCGGCGGGGTGACGCGGCTCGTGGACCGGATGGAGGCGGCCGGGCTGGTGGAACGGGCCGCGGACCCCGGTGACCGGCGTGGCCGGCTGGTCCGGCTGACCGCGGTGGGGGAGGAGACCGTCGTGCGGGCGTCGCGGGTGCACCTGGAGAACATCCGGCGCTACTTCGTCGAGCCGTTGCCCGAGGCGCACCGCGAGCAGTTCGCGGAGGACCTGCGGATCCTCAGCCACGCGGCGAGGGACGTGCTGTCTCGCCGTCCTGAGCGGGCGTGACCCAAACCACCTAGCGCGGGAAATATCTGACACGTCAGATACTGTTGTGTCAGGTAGTTCGCCTGCGCCGTGCGGGCGTGACCTGAAGTGAGGTCTTTCCGTGCAGCTGGTCTACGTCTTCGACGCGTACTGCGGGTGGTCCCACGGCTTCTCCGGTGTGCTGACCGAGGTGGCCCGCCGCCATCCGGAGCTGCCGGTGGAGGTCGTCTCCGGTGGCCTGTTCACCGGTGCGCGGCGCGTGCCGATCCGCCAGTTCGGCTACATCCAGGGCGCGAACGCCAAGATCACCGAGCTCACCGGCGCCGAGTTCGGTGCCGCCTACGAGCGGCTGATCGCGGACGGGGAGTTCGTGATGGACTCCGCGGCCGCCGCCCGCGGTGTCGCCGCACTGCGCGTGGCCGCTCCCGACCGGGCCGCGGAGTTCGCCGTCGCCGTCCAGCGCGCCTTCTACGTCGACGGGCTCAGCCTGTCCGAGCCGGCCACGTACGCGCGCATCGCCGAGGAGGCCGGGCTCGAGCCGGGTCCCGTGCTCGCCGCGCTGGACTCGCCCGTCGACGACTTCGACCGTGCCGCCGAGCTCGGTGTCGACGCCTATCCGACGCTGCTCGCGGTGGACGGCGACCGTGTCACGGTGCTGGCCCGCGGCCACGCCACCGCTGACGACGTCGACCGCCGCCTGTCGGTCCTGTCCGCCCGCTGAGTCCCGCCTTGCCGAGCTGATCGCCGCCTGCCGGTTGTGTCCTTCCGCTGAGCCCAAGGAGTTTCCGTGAGCACCCTCGACTTCACCGTCCTCGACCTGGACTTCCCGGTCGGCAGCAAGAACAAGACCGCCACCCTCGTCACCGGCGAGAACGAGGCGCTGCTGGTCGACGCCGGCTTCACCCTGGCCGACGGCCACCGCCTGGTCGCCGCCGTGCTCGACTCCGGCAAGACGCTCACCACGGTGTTCATCAGCCACGGTGACCCGGACTTCTACTTCGGCGCCGAGGTGGTCGCCGACGCGTTCCCGAACGCCGTCTTCGTCGCCACCTCGCACGTCATCGAGCACATCCAGCACTCCTACGAGGGCAAGCTGAAGGCGTGGGCGTCGTCCGGCGTCAACCTGCCCACCCGGCTGGTCGACCTCCAGCCGCTCACCGGTGACATCACGCTCGAAGGCCACCGCTTCGAGCTCAGGGGCGGCACCGCCGAGCTCCCCGACCGCCACTACCTGTGGCAGGCCGAGCAGCGCGCCCTCCTCGGCGGCGTCCTGCTGTTCCAGCACGAGCACGTCTGGGTCGCCGACACCGCGAAGCCGGAGCAGCGCACCGCGTGGCGCGGCCTGCTCGACGAGATGGAGGCGCTGAACCCGGAGCTCGTCGTGCCGGGCCACCGCCTGCCGGACGCGCCGGCCGACGCCACCGCCATCGCCAACACGCGCGAGTACCTCCTCGCCTTCGAAGAAGAGCTCGCCGCCGCCGAGGACGGCCCGTCGCTGACCGAGGCGCTCACCGAGCGCTACCCGGACCACGGCATGATCGTCGCCGCCGTCATCGGCGCGAAGGTCGCCAAGGGCGAAATGACCTGGGGCTGACCGACATGACCTCCACCGAGCCCGCCGATGTGGTCCGCCGCCAGTACCTGGCCTCGGCCACCCGCGACCTGAACGCGTTGCGCGCCACCCTCGCACCGGACGTCGAGTGGACCGAGATGGCGGGCTTCCCGCTGGCCGGCACCTACCGCACACCCTCCGGCGTCACGTCGAACGTGATGGAGAAGCTGGCCGAGGAGTGGGACGACTGGGCCGCGCACGACGACACCTACGTCGCCGAAGGCGAGAACGTCGTCGTGCTCGCCCGGTACACGGCGGTCAACAAGGCCACCGGCAAGCCGCTCGCCGTTCGCGTCGCGCACCACTTCGTCGTCCGGGGCGGGCTCATCGTCCGCTTCGAACAGTTCGTGGACACCGCGGTGGTGCGGGAGGCCATGCAAGCCTGACCCTGCTCGTGGTCGGTGTCGAGCCGGCACACTGAACCCGACCACGAGGGTCGTCTGTTCCTGCTTCGGTGACCGGGCGAGGTTCGCCTCCCGGTTGGCCGTGGGGGTACAGGCGCTCCTTCTTCGCCGTGCGAAGGAGAGTTGCGCCCACGTCAGCAGGATCATTCTCAAGCTCGGTGTCGCGTCACGGGTCGGCGCTGCGGTGTCGTTCGTGCGGTCCGGTGGCGGTTCCGACGTGGCGTGACCGCCAATAGCGGCAAGGCACACCGACCCGTGAGGCTTGGGTCAGGTCGCCCGGTTCAGTCCACTGTGGACGCGCTGGTGACGACGGCCGGTAGGCTGCCAGGATGGGCAGAAAACTGGCGACCGGGCTCGGGATCGTGCTGCTCCTGCTCGGCGGGGTGTGGACGGCGCAGGGTCTGGGGCATCTGGAGGGCAGCTTCATGACGGGGCAGAAGCTGTGGACGACGATCGGGCTGCTGTGCGCCTTCGGTGGCCTCGTGCTGCTGATCCCTTGGCCGAAGAAGCGGTGACGTCGCGGCCTCAACCGCGCTTCGCGAGGTAGACGGTGTTGGTGGAGCACCTGTCCTGCAAGGGGTTGGGAAAGCTGACGATCTCGGCCCGAACCGCGGTGAAGGTCGTGGCGAGCGTGGCCGCGTACTCCTCGTCGGGCGGGTCGTTGGACCACAGCGCGAAGACTCCGCCGGGACGCAGCAGTTCGGCGAGCCGCCGCTGGCCCTCTGGCTGGTAGAAGTCGGCGTTGCCGGGGTGCAGCAGGTGCCGCGGGGAGTGGTCGATGTCGACGATGATCGCGTCGAACAGCCTGCCGGGGGCCACCGGGTCGAAGCCGTGACCGGAGCGGACCATGGCGAAGAAGTCACCGTGGACCAGACGGCAACGCTCGTCGGCCGTCAGCGCCTTCCCGGCGGGGATGAGCCCCTGCCGGTGCCATTCGATCACCTCCTTGAGGGCGTCGACCACCAGCAGCGAGCCGACGTGCGGATGCTCCAGCACGGTTTGTGCCGTGTAGCCGAGCCCGAGGCCGCCCACGACCACGTGCAGGGGCTCCCGTGGCAGGTCCGCGAGCGCCAGGCGGGCCAGTTCGACCTCGGCGACGGTGAACAGGCTGGACATCAGGAACTCGTCGTTGAGCTTGATCTCGTGGATCTCCTGGCCGCTGCCGGGATCGATCCGTTGACGCAGGCTGAGCTCACCCAGTGGTGTCTGGCGCCAGTCGAGTTCCTGGAAACGTGCACTCATCCTCCCATCCTGCCGTGCGCCGCCCACCGTCGCCGGACTGGCAGTGGCATGACGGGATCCCGTCAAGAGAAAAATTGGCCGATATGTGCCACTTCGACAATCTTGACCTGGGGAAGAGCGGCTATTTAGTTTAACCCTCCGTAGGACAGATTTCCCTTTTGGCACAACGTTTTCCGTGGCCCGGAGGACTCAATGACGAGCTCGCCCGCGCGTTGTCGCGCGCTTGTCCGGTCGTGGACAGAGGTGACCCGATGACGGCGCTGCTGTCGGTCCGGGGGCTGGTGAAGCGCTTCCCCGGGGTGACGGCACTGCAGGGCGTGGACTTCGAGGTGCGCGCGGGCGAGGTGCACTGCCTGCTCGGGCAGAACGGCGCCGGCAAGTCGACGCTGATCAAGGTGCTGTCCGGCGCGCACCGGCCGGACGAGGGAGAGATCCGCTGGCGGGGCGAGGTCGTGTCGTTCGGCAACCCGACCGCCGCGATGCGCAGCGGTGTGGCCGCCATCTACCAGGAGCTGGACCTCGTGGCGGGCTTGTCGGTGGCGGACAACGTGTTCCTCGGCCACGAACTGTCCACAATGGGCTTCAGCAGGCGGTCGGAGGCACGCCGCAGGACCCGCGCGCTGCTCGACCGGCTGGGACACCCGGACATCTCGCCCGACCGCGACGTCGGCCGGTTGTCCGTGGCGCATCAGCAGGTCGTCAGCATGGCACGGGCGTTGTCGCTGGACGGCCAGCTGCTGATCATGGACGAGCCCTCGGCCGTGCTGGACCCGGACGAGGTTCGGGTCCTGTTCGGGATCATCAGGGAGATCACCGCCCAGGGGGTGGCGGTGATCTACATCTCGCACCGGCTGGCCGAGATCAGGGAGATCGGCGACCGGGTGACCGTCCTCAAGGACGGCCGCACGGTCGCGACGGGCCTGTCCGCACGCGAGACGAAGACCTCGGAACTGATCGCGTTGATGACCGGGCGCGTGCTGGACAACGTGTTCCCGCAACGGAAACCGGTCGACCCGGCCGCTCCCGAGGTGCTGGTGGTGCGCGGACTGGCCGACGGCGACCGCTTCGCCGGCGTGGACCTCACCGTCCACGCCGGTGAGGTGGTCGGGCTCGCGGGTCTCGTCGGGTCGGGCCGCTCGGAGATCCTGGAAACCGTCTACGGCGCGAGGAAAGCGGCCGAGGGCACGGTCGAGGTCGACGGCAGGAAACTGCGGCGGGGGAGTGTCGGCGCGGCCGTGCGCGCGGGGATGGGGTTGTGCCCGGAGGAGCGCAAGAGCCAGGGGTTGCTGCTGGACCAGGCCGTCTACCGCAACATCACCGTCTCGTCGCTGTCGTCGTTCGCCAGTTTCGGGTTCCTGGACGACCGCGCCGAACGCGCCCGCTCGATGAAACTCACCGAGGCACTGGACGTCCGCCCTCCCGGCGTCGGCCGCGTCGTGCGGGGCCTGTCCGGAGGCAACCAGCAGAAGGTCGTGCTCGCGCGGTGGCTGTTGCGCGAGTGCCGGGTGCTGCTGCTGGACGAACCCACTCGCGGTGTGGACGTGGGCGCGCGCAGCGAGATCTACGAGCTCATCCGCGAACTGGCGGACTCGGGCGTGGCTGTCGTCGTCGTGTCCAGCGACGTGGAGGAGGTCCTCGGCCTGGCCGACCGGGTCCTGGTGGTGCGCGAGGGCCGCGTGGTGCACGACGGTCCTGCCGACGAGATCGACGAGTCCCGGGTCCTCGACCTGGTCATGGAAGGACACGCCGCATGAGCGAGGACACCGCCGCCGTGCCCGCGCAGAAAAGTGCTCCCATCGCGAAAGAATCCAGCATCTCGGCGTTGCTCGGCTCCCCGGCCGGGCGCAACACCGGACTCGTCGTCGCACTGGTCCTGCTGTGCCTCGGCGGTGTGGTCACCGCGGGCGACCGGTTCGCCGACGTCGACAACCTGCTCACCATCCTGCGCCTCGCGGCGGTGATCGGCGTCGTGAGCGTCGGCATGACCTTCGTGATCACCGGCGGCGGGATCGACCTGTCGGTGGGCGCGATCGTCGCGCTGTCGTCGGTGTGGGCGACAACCCTTGCGACCCAAGGGATCGCCAACGATCTGCACTGGATCGTCATCGTGTTCACCGCGTTGCTGGTGGGCGGGGCCTGCGGACTGATCAACGGCGTGCTCATCGCGTACGGACGGGTCGTGGCGTTCATCGCGACACTGGCGAGCCTGGCCGCCGCCAGGGGCTTGGCCGAGATCATCTCCAACCGCAAGACGCAGATCGTGAACGTGCCGGGCTTCACCGCGTTCTTCGACGCATCGGTGCTGGGGGTACCGGTTCTCGTGGTGATCTTCGCGGTGCTCGCGGCAGGCGGATGGGTGCTGCTCAACCGCACCACGTTCGGCCGCAGGACGTTCGCCGTGGGCGGCAACCCCGAGGCGGCGCGGCTGGCGGGCATCGACGTGCGGCGGCACACCGTGTGGCTCTACACGCTGCTCGGGCTGTGCTGCGGGCTCGCGGCCGTCATGCTCATCGCCCGCACCACGACCGGCAGCGCGACCCACGGCGGCCTGTACGAGCTCGACGCGATCGCCGCGGTCGTGATCGGCGGCACGCTGCTGACCGGTGGCCGCGGCACGATCGCGGGCACCGTCTTCGGTGTCCTGATCTTCACGACGCTGTCGAACGTCTTCACCCTCAACAACCTCTCCATCTCCGCCCAGGCCGTCGCGAAGGGCGCGATCATCGTGGTCGCCGTCCTTCTCCAGCAGCGGCTCGCCCGACGCAGCGGCGCCTGACGCTGCCACAGAGGAGACAGAACCCATGCCGCACAAGAGAATCGTCGTTCTGATCGCCGCGTTGACACTCGCACTCACCGCGTGCACGGGCAACACGCCGCAGAACCAGGGAGGTGGAAACCAGGGCGGGGTGAGGGTCGCCAACGACGAACCGGGCAAGAAGGTCGTCATCGGCTTCTCCGCACCGGCCGCCGACCACGGCTGGATGGCCGCGATCACCAACGCCGCGAAGGCGGAGGCCGGCAAGTACTCCGACGTGGAGCTGCGCGTCGTCGAGGGCACCAACGACGTCAACCTGCAGATCAGCCAGGTCGAGACGTTCATCAACGACAAGGTGGACGCGATCGTCCTGCTGCCGTTCGACGGCGCCGCGCTCACGCCGGTCGCGCTCAAGGCCATGAAGGCCGGCATCACCGTGATCAACGTCGACCGCGAGTTCGACAGCCCGTTCGCCGCGCGCTCCACCGTGCTGGGCGACAACCACGGCATGGGCGTGTCCGCGGGCACGTACGTCTGCGAACGGTTGAAGGGCAAGGCAGGTGCGGTGGTCGCGGAGATCGCCGGCATCGACTCGTTGCCGCTGACCCAGGACCGCAGCAAGGGCTTCGCGGAGGCGTTGCAGAGCTGTGGCCTCAAGGTCAGCAACCGGGTGGCGGCCGAGTTCACCGTGGAGAGCGGCGAGCGAGCCGCCGCGAACCTGCTGCAGGCCGCACCCCGCATCGACGCCATCTGGAACCACGACGACGACCAGGGCGTCGGCGTCACCGCCGCGATCAAGAACTCCGGCCGCAGCGAGTTCTTCATGGTCGGTGGCGCGGGATCGGCGAACGTGATGCGGGAGATCAAGGCGGACAACGGCCCGCACAAGGCCACCGTCATCTACCCGTCCACCCAGGGCGCGGACGGCATCCGGCTCGCGCGGCTCGCGGTGCAGAACAAGAGCCTCGGCGACCTGGTAGAGGTGGAGGTCCCCCGTCAGGTCCAGCTGTACGCGCCGGTCGTCACGAAGGACAACGTCGACCGCTACCTGCCCACCGCCTTCGAGTCCTGAAAAAGAGAGGACCGTCCACTGTGACTGATCTTGGCATCGCGATGGTCGGCCACGCCTTCATGGGAGCCGCGCACTCCCAGGCGTGGCGGGTCGCGCCGCGCTTCTTCGACCTGCCGGTGCGGCCGGTGATGTCCGTGCTGTGCGGCAGGGACGCCGACCGGACGCGGGCCGCCGCGGAACGCCTGGGATGGGCCGAGGCCGTGACGGACTGGAAGTCCGTGCTCGACCGCGACGACGTGCACGTGGTGGACATCTGCACGCCGGGCGACACGCACGCCGAGATCGCCGTCGCCGCCCTGGACGCGGGCAAGCACGTGCTGTGCGAGAAGCCGATGGCCAACAGCGTTACCGAAGCAGTGGCCATGGTCGAGGCCGCCGAACGAGCCGCACGGCGTGGGGTGCGCGCGATGGTCGGCTTCAGCTACCGGAGGGTGCCTGCCCTGGGTCTGGCCAGAGAGCTGGTCGCCCAGGGCAGGCTGGGGAAGATCCACCACGTGCGCGCCCAGTACCTGCAGGACTGGATCGTCGACCCCGCCGCGCCGCTGTCGTGGCGGCTCGACAAGGAGAAGGCCGGTTCCGGCGCACTCGGGGACATCGGCGCGCACGTGGTGGACGCCGCGCAGTTCATCCTCGGCGACACCATCGCCGAGGTGTCCGGGACGCTGCAGACGTTCGTGTCCGAGCGCCCGCTGGCGTCCGCTCACTCCGGGCTGTCCGGTACCGCTGCGGCCGGACAGACCGGGCAGGTCACCGTGGACGACGCCGCGTTGTTCCTGGCCAGGTTCTCGGGCGGCGCGCTCGGCTCGTTCGAGGCCACGCGGTTCGCCAACGGCCGCAAGAACGCGCTGCGCATCGAGGTCAACGGCTCGGCGGGCAGCCTGGCGTTCGACCTGGAGGACATGAACGTGCTGCAGTTCTTCGACGGCACCGAGGACTCGGCCGTCGCGGGGTTCCGCCGGATCATGGTGACCGAGCCGGCGCATCCGTACGTCGGCGCCTGGTGGCCTGCCGGGCACGGTCTGGGCTACGAGCACGCGTTCACCCACCAGGCGGTCGACTTCGTGCGCGCGGTGGCAGCCGGAACCGACCCCGCACCGTCGTTCGCCGACGGGCTCCAGGTGCAGCGCGTCCTCGCCGCCGTCGAGGACAGCGCCGCGTCCCGCACGTGGCACCAGGTCTGAGGAGGGAACCGAGATGGCACGTCCGATCACGTTGTTCACCGGTCAGTGGGCCGACCTGCCGTTCGAGGAGGTCGCCCGGCTGGCCTCCGGCTGGGGCTACGACGGCCTGGAGATCGCCTGCTGGGGCGACCACCTCGAGCCGTGGCGGGCGGCGGAGGACGACGACTACGTCGCGGACCGGCTCGCGATCCTCGCCAAGCACGACCTGAAGGTGTGGGCGATCTCGAACCACCTCACCGGTCAGGCCGTCTGCGACGACCCGATCGACGAGCGGCACCAGGGCATCCTGTCCGCTCGCAACTGGGGTGACGGCGACCCCGAAGGCGTGCGGCAGCGGGCGGCCGAGGAGATGAAGGCGACCGCGCGGGCCGCGGCCAGGCTCGGCGTCGACACCGTCGTGGGGTTCACCGGCTCGTCGATCTGGAAGACCGTCGCCATGTTCCCGCCGGCGCCCGCCTCGATGATCGACGCGGGCTACCAGGACTTCGCCGACCGCTGGAACCCGATCCTGGACGTGTTCGACGAGGTCGGCGTCCGGTTCGCGCACGAGGTCCACCCGTCCGAGATCGCCTACGACTACTGGACGACCGTCCGCGCGCTGGAGGCGATCGGGCACCGGCCGGCGTTCGGCCTGAACTGGGACCCGTCGCACTTCGTCTGGCAGGACCTCGACCCGGTCGGGTTCCTGTGGGACTTCCGCGACCGGATCTACCACGTCGACTGCAAGGACGCCCGGCGCCAGGTCGGCAACGGCCGCAACGGCCGGCTCGGCTCGCACCTGCCGTGGGCGGACCCGCGGCGGGGCTGGGACTTCGTCTCCACCGGGCGCGGCGACGTGCCGTGGGAGCAGTCGTTCCGGATGCTCAACACCATCGGCTACGCCGGGCCGATCAGCGTCGAGTGGGAGGACGCGGGAATGGACCGGCTCCTCGGTGCGCCCGAGGCACTGGAGTTCATCCGCCGCAACGCTTTCGACCCGCCGTCGGCGTCGTTCGACGCCGCGTTCAGCTCTGGCGGGTGACACGTCCGGCCGCTGACTTTCCGTGCCGATGGGACAATCGTTCGATGGAGAGCACCTTGGGTGTCGAGGCTGGATCACCGGCCGCTGTGCTGCGCATGCTGATGGACGGCAGCCCGCGCACCCGAGCGGAGATCGTGGCCGCGACCGGTCTCGCCCGGTCCACCGTGCGGGCGAGGCTGGACCTGCTCGTGGCCGCCGGGCTGGTGACGGGCAGCGGCACGGGGGAGTCCACCGGCGGCCGCCCGGCCGGCCGGTTCGGGTTCAACCCCGGCGCCCAGCACGTGCTGGCGGCCGAGGTGGGAGCCACCCACGCCACCGTCGCCGTCTCCGACCTGGGCTGCCGGTTGCTCGCCGTCGAACAGGTGGACCTCGACGTGGCGGACGGACCGGCGGCGATCCTGCCGCTCCTGGTCACGACCTGGCGCTCGTTGCTCTCGGACGTGGACGCCGCCGAGATCGCGGGCGTCGGCATCGGCCTGCCCGGCCCGGTCGAGCACTCCACCGGCCGCCCGAACAACCCGCCGATCATGCCGGGCTGGGACGGGTTCGACGTGCCGGCGGCGATCACGGCGGAGTTCGACGTGCCGGTGCTGGTCGACAACGAGGTCAACCTGGAGGCACTGGGCGAGCACACCGCCTCGCACCCGGACGTGGCACACATGATCGTGGTGAAGGCGGCGACCGGCATCGGCGCCGGGCTGATCAGCAACGGCGTGCTGCACCGCGGCGCGGCGGGCGCGGCGGGGGACCTGGGACACATCAGGGTGCCGGAGGGCGGCGGGGCGCTGTGCCGGTGCGGCAACACCGACTGCCTGGAGGCGGTCGCCGCCGGTCCCGCGCTGGCGGCGAAGCTGCGGAACCTGGGACATCCCGCCGCGTCTACGGCCGACGTGGTGAACCTGGTCCGGGCCGGCAACCTCGAGGCAGGCCGGGTCGTGCGCCAGGCGGGCAGGGACATCGGCGAGGTGCTCGCCGGCTGCGTCAGCATGTTCAACCCGTCGCTGGTGGTCATCGGCGGCCTGCTGGCGGAGGCGGGCGAGATGCTGCTGGCCGGCGTGCGCGAGTCGATCTACCGGCGCTCGCTGCCGCTGGCCACGGAGAACCTGCGGATCGTCGCGTCGGGCGCCGGTGAGACGGCAGGGGCGTTGGGTGCGGCGGCGATGGTGGTGCGGCACGTGTTGTCGCCGGAGGTGCTGGACGCGCGGCTGGGCGAGGTCGCCGCTGGTGGTGCCGCCGGTGAGGTGCGGCTGTCTTCGCACGCCACCTGAGCCGTGCCCGACCGGCCTGAGATCGTCTGCATCTGCGGCTCCGCCCGGTTCGTGGACGAGATGCGTGCGGCGAACCGGGATCTGACCTTCGCAGGTGTCATCGTCGTCGCGCCGGGCGAAACGGACGAGCCGATCACCGACGAGCAGAAGACCGCGCTGGACGCCCTCCACCTGCGCAAGATCGACCTGGCCGACCGGGTTCTGGTCGTCAACCCCGGCGGGTACATCGGCGAGTCCACGTGCAGGGAGATCGCCTATGCCCGCGCCAACGGCAAGCCGATCTCGTTCACCGATCCCGTCTGACGAAGACCTCCACTGGGTCCAGACGGCCTAGTAATGGCGGCTCTCATCCTTAAGGCACGTGAGCTTCGACGGTGAAGTGCCGACTTTTGATTGACAGTCGCCAATAGTCGGGCCTACCGTCGCCTCATGACTGTGGCCCACGCAACACCGGGGGTGACCGTCGGCAAGGAGCCCACGGTGGCGACCCGGCGGCTGCTGCGGCTCATGCGCACCGGCGCGACCGACCGCGCGATCGCCCGTGAACTCGACGTCAGCCTCCGCACCCTGAACCGGCGCATCGCGCGCCTGCAGTCGTTGCTGGGCGTGCAGTCCCGGTTCCAGCTCGGTGTGCTCGCGGCGGAGCTGAGGTGGCTGGCGCAGCCGGTCGGCGAGCGACCGTCGGGTTCCCGCTGACGCCCCTGCTGTCACAACTTCGCGTGGCTGCCTTGTCCTAGCTGCTGAACGGGTCCGATTCGGCGCAGCGGCGAGGAAGGCAGGACGTCATGAGGGGTAGACACCAGGAAGCGCCTTCGTCGTCGGCGGGTCTGCGCGCCCTTCCTCGTCCGGTGGCGGTGGCCGTGGGTGGCGGCGGGGTGGTGGGAGCCGCGCACGTCGGCGTCGGGCATGCGTTGGAGCAGCGCGGGTTCGTGCCGGACCTGGTCGTCGGCACCTCGGTGGGTGCCCTCACCGGGGCGATCGCGGCCGCGCACCCCGGAACGGCCGCGCCGTGGCTGGACGACGTGTGGATCCGGTTGCGGCGCAGGGAAGTGTTTCCGCTCGGCTGGTTGTCCTCGCGAGCCAGCCTCTTCACTGACCGCGGGCTGCGCCGGTTGATCGCTCGTGCGGGACTGCCGGCGCGGATCGAGCAGCTGGCGATCCCGTTCACCGCGGTTGCCATGGACTTGGACACCGGTGCCGAGGTGCTGCTCGACCACGGCGACCTCGAGTCCGCGTTGCTCGCCAGCGCGGCCATTCCCGGCGTGCTGCCCCCGGTCGATCGCGACGGTCGCACGCTTGTCGACGGGGGAGTCGTCGCTTACGTCCCGGTGCGAGCGGCTCACAAAGCCGGGGCCGCCAGCGTGGTGGTGCTCGCGGCCGGGCCGGAGAGCTCGCCCCTGTTCCCGACCGTGCTGCGCCGGCGTGCTGGAGCGATCGCCGCTCGCGCCGGGCTGCTCCTGCTGCGTCATCAGATCGAACGCGATCTGCGCGAGGTGTCCGACCAGATTCCCGTCGTCGTGCTGCCGACCGGCGTCAAGGACTGGCCCGGGCCGTGGGACTTCCGCCATTCCGGGCGGCTGATCAGCACGGCGTCGCGCACGGCGGGGCGCTTTCTCGACGGACTGAACGCAGAAGGGCCTGGCCTGTACCGGGAAGGTGCCGCGCAACCGGCGGGGGTCGGCCGATGAGCACCATCGCGTTCCTCAACATCGGCATGCACGGCCGGGTCAACCCGACGCTGCCGGTCGTCGCCGAGCTCGTCCGGCGCGGCCACACCGTCACGTACCACACGTCGCCCGCGTTCCGGGACGAGATCGAGGCGGCCGGCGCGACGGTGCACCTCTACCCGGGAGGCGACCAGCCGTTGCCGAATCCGCCGTTGCCGATCACGCTGGTGGACGGACTCGTGCGTGGCGCGATCGAGCTGGTGCCCGCCGTGCGCGGCGACCTGAGCCGAGTCCGGCCGGACCTGATCGTCCACGACAACGCCTGTGTGTGGGGTGCGGTCGCCGCGCGCGAGCTCGGCGTACCGGCGGCTTCGTCGTACACGACGTTCGCCTTCAACCGGCAGGTGCCCAGCCCGACCCGCGCGTCGCTGGACCTGTTGCAGGGAGCCAAACCTGGGTACTTCGCGAGCTTCCTGCGGTCGCGCCGGCAGCTCAGCCGCCGGTTCGACGCGCGCGGGCTACCCGTGGTCGACCTGGGCAACATCCGCCAGCCGCTCAACCTGGTGTTCACGTCGCGCGCGTTCCAGCCCGGCGCAGAGGACTTCGACCAGTCCTACCGGTTCGTCGGCCCGAGCATCGGCGCCCGCCCGGCCGACCCGTCGTTCCCGGTCGACGTGCTGCGCGGACCGGTGCTGTACGCGTCGCTGGGCACGGTGTTCAACGCGGACCCGAAGCTGCTGCGCACCTTCGCCACCGCGCTGGCTCCGCTGGGCGGCACCGTGATCGTCTCAACTGGACAGACCGACCCCTGCGCGCTGGGAACGTTGCCCGCCAACGTGATCGCCCGCCGCTTCGTGCCGCAGCCGGAGGTGCTGGCCCGCGCCGCGTTGTTCGTCACTCACGGCGGGATGAACAGCGCCAACGAGGCCCTGTACGCCGGTGTCCCGTTGCTCGTGGTTCCGCAGGGTGCCGACCAGCCGCTGGTGGCCAGGCGGATCGTCGAGCTGGGCGCGGGTCTGTCGCTCCGGCCTCAGGACGTCGCGGAGGACGCGGTGCGTGCGCGAGCCAGGAGTCTGCTCGAAGACCCGCGGTTCCGCGCCGGTGCGAGCGAACTGCAGACCGCCCAGCGCGAGGCGGGTGGCTACCGGCGGGCCGCCGACGAACTCGAGGACTACCTGCGCAACGCACGCCCGGTCGCGCAACGCAGCGGGGCCGAGTGATGTCGCCCGTCGTCGTGGTCCTGCTGCTGGCGGCCGGGCTTTCGGAGGCCGTCGGCCGCGTCCTGCCGTTCCTCGCGCGCCGGCCCGGCACGTCGTGGCGGGTAGTGGTCAGCTTGCTGACGACCGGTGGCCTGATCGAGGCCGCCGTGTTCGCGCTGTGGCCGTTGACCGCGTGGACGCTGGCCGGCCTGTCGACGTCCACGCCGGGCGACTTGCTGGTGTGGACGCCGGGCTTGGTCGCCCCGCTGCTGTTGTCGGCCGTGCTCGCGTTCCCGCTGCTCGGGCCCCTGCTGCACCTGCTGCTGTTGGCCGGCGTCGGAGCAGGCCTGGTGAGCTCGCTGGCCGCGACGACCGGACTGGACTGGTGGGCCGCCGCCGGGTGCGTGGCGATCGCCGGGGCCGGGCTCGGTGTCGCGGTGGAGGCCGTTCGCCGGCTGGTCGGGCGGCTGACGGCGGCCGAGGTGCGGGCGGTGGTCGCGTGAACGGCTTCCTGCTCTGGGCGATCGTGTTCGGGCCGGTGCTGCTGGCGGAAGGCCTGCTGGCCCGGTACGAGCTGCTGATCTACGGCGCCGGGTGGCGGGCTCCTGGCAGCGAGCTCCCGGCGGGCGTGCCCCGTGCGCGCGGTGCGGACGCCGAGCGGCCCCCGGACGCCTATCTGGTCTACCTGGACGGGATCGGCAAGCGGCGGGCCCGCGACAGCCGCGACGGTGGCCAGCTGGTCGAGGCGCTCCTGGCCGGCGCACCGGAACTGCGGGTGCTGGGCCAGGTTCAGCCATACTCGCCGCTGGCCGAACCGCTTGCTGACCGGCCGGTGTGGGTGTGGTTGCGCCGCCGGGCCGGGCTGTTGTTGTTCCTGCACAACGTGATGCAGATCTTCGTCGCCGCCGATCATCGGTACCGCCCCCTCTACAACCGGGCCGTCGGCACCCAGATCGCCACCCAGCTCGAGCTCGCCGGTTACCTGCCCGGCAGCGCGATCCCGGTGGTGCTGCTGAGCTACAGCGGCGGCGCCCAGGTCGCCACCGGCGCGGTCGACGTGCTGCACACGCGGTTGCGCTGCCCGCTGGTGCTGATCACGCTCGGCGGATTTCACAACGGCGCGAACGACATCAGCCGAGCGGAGCACCTGTACCAGCTCACGAGTGCCGCCGACCGGATCGAACGGGTCGGCACGTGGCTGTTCCCCCAACGCTGGCGGCTGTGGCGCACCAGCGGGTGGAACCGCGCCCGCCGCGCAGGGAAGGTGACCACGCGGTTGCTCGACCCGGCCACGCACGTCGGGCCGCAGAGCTACATCAGCCCGACCGCGGTGCTGCCCGACGGACGAACCCACCTCGACCGCACCGCCGAAACCGTGATCGCGCTGATCCGCAGTCGCCACGGCGTGATCACGTAGACCTTTCGTACCGGGAATTCCCGGTACAAGATGAGCCCGGTGCGAAGGCGTGCGGAACTCATCGGGCGGGCACCGGAGTGCGCTGTCCTCGATCAGCTGATCAGGGCCGCCCGCGCGGGGGAGAGCCGCGTGCTCCTGCTGCACGGCGAGCCAGGGGTGGGGAAGTCGGCACTGCTCGCACACCTGGAGACCTCGGCGACGGGCCTGCGGGTGCTGCGCGCGGCCGGCGTCGAGTCCGAGATGGAGCTGGCGTTCGCCACGCTGCACCAGTTCTGCGTTCCGCTGCTGGACCGGGTGCAGGACCTGCCCGCGCCGCAACGTGATGCGCTCGAGACGGCGTTCGGGATGCGTTCGGGCAGCGCGCAGCCCGAACGCTTGCTGGTCGGGCTGGCGGTGCTGAGCCTGCTGTCGGACGCATCGGGGAGCAGCCCGGTGCTGTGCCTGGTGGACGACGCGCAGTGGATGGACCAGGCGTCGGCTCAGGTCCTCGGTTTCGTGGCCCGCCGCCTGCTGGCCGAGCCGATCGCCCTCGTCTTCGCCGCGCGCCACCGGGCGCGGGACCTGTTCGGCCTGCCGGAGCTGGAGATCACCGGGCTGGGCCAGGCCGACGCACTGGCCCTGCTCGACTCCGCGACGCACGCCCGGCTCGACCACCGGATCCGCGACCGGATCCTCGCCGAGGCCAGGGGCAACCCGCTCGCCCTGATGGAACTGCCGCGCGAGCTGACGGTGACCCAGATGGCGGGCGGGTTCGGCCTGCTGCGCACCGAGGCGTTGCCCCACCGGATCGAAGAGAGCTTCCTGACGCGGATCGAGGGGTTGTCCGAGCACAGCCGGCTGCTCCTGCTGGTGGCCGCCGCCGAGCCGGTCGGTGATCCCACCGCGGTGTGGCGCGCCGCCGAACGGCTCGGGGTCGCCTCCACGACGGCGCTCGCCGACGAGCTGGACGAGCTGCTGTCGTTCGACGTGCGCGTGATCTTCCGGCATCCGCTCGTGCGCTCGGCCGTCTACCGGGCCGCCAAGGAGGAGGACCGCCGCGCCGCGCACCTCGCGCTGGCGGAGGTCACCGACCGGCACCTGGACCCGGACCGCCGTGCCTGGCACCTGGCGTCCGCCGCCGCCGCCGAACCGGACGAGGCCGTCGCCGTGGAGCTCGAACGGTCCGCCGGCCGTGCGCAGGCCCGTGGTGGACTGGCCGCGGCCGCGGCTTTCCTGCAGCGGTCCGTGACGCTCACCGTCGATCCGGTGCGCCGCGTCGAACGTGCAATGCAGGCCGCGGACGCCAGCGTCCGGGCAGGCGACCTGGCTGCCGCACGGGAGCTCGCCGGCATCGTGGAGCTCGAGGCGCAGAGCGAATTCCTCCGCGTCCGAGCCCAACTGGTCCGCGCTCGCATCGCGTACGCGACCGGCTCGTACGTCGAGGCGCAGGGCATGTTGCTGGCGGCCGCGCAGCAGCTGGAACGCTTCGACCTGGACCTCGCTCGGGAGACCTACCTCCTGGCCTGGGGCACCGCCGCGGACGGCGAGCGTCTCGTGGCGATCTCCCAGTCGATCAGGGCACTGCCTCCGCCGGAAGGAGACTCACGTCCGATCGACCTGGTGCTGACCGGATGCGCGCTGCTCGTCACCGACGGACGCGGCGCCGCGATCAGCACCTTGCGCCAGGCGATGGCCGCACTGTCCGACCTCCCCGTGCCGGACCTGCTCAAGTGGGGCTGGGCGGCCTGCGGGGTCAGCCCGGCCGTCTGGGACGAGCAGGTCATGTGCGAGACGTACGCCAGAGCCGTCGAGGTGGCGAGGACCGCCGGGATCCTGACCGAGCTGCCGATCTACCTCGTGTGCCTGGGGTCGGCGAACTCGCTGATCGGGGACTTCGCGGCCGCCGCCTCGCTGATCGCCGAGGCCGAGGCCGTCGCCGCCACCACGGGCAGCCAGTTCGCGCCGTACGCGACGCTCATCCTGACGGCGCTGCAGGGCGAGGCCGAGGCCGCGCAACTGATCGCCGCCACGATCGAGCACCCCGTCGCGGATCGCCGGTCGGCCGGCGTGCCGACCGCTCAGTGGGCGAACGCGGTGCTGCACAACGGCCTGGGCCGCTACCAGCAAGCGCTGGCGGCGGCTCAGGCGAGCGCGGCGACCGCACAGCTGGTCGTCTCGGTGTGGGTGCTGCCCGAACTCGTCGAGGCAGCCGCGCGCCTCGGTGCGGACGAGATCGCGCTCGATGCGTTGGCACGGCTGGGGAACGCGGCGGAAGCGTGCGACACGAACTGGGCGCAGGGGATCCTGGCCCGGTGCCGTGCGCTGCTTGCCGGCGAAGCCGCGGAGGACCTCTACCGCGAGGCGATCGACCGGTTGGGCCGGACGTTGTTGCGCCCCGACATCGCGCGTGCGCACCTGCTGTACGGCGAGTGGTTGCGCCGGCAGTCACGGCAGGCCGACGCACGGCATCAGCTCACCACCGCACACGAGATGTTCGTGTCGATCGGCATGGCGGCGTTCGCCGAACGTGCCCGCCGCGAGCTGCTCGCCAACGGGGACATGGCCCGCGAGCGCACCGACGACGCGTCGCCGAGCACGAAGCTGACACCCCAGGAAAGACAGATCGCGCTGCTGGTGCGGGACGGCCTGTCCAACTCGGAAGTCGGTGCGCAGCTCTTCATCAGCGCGCGCACGGTCGAATGGCACCTGCGCAAGGTCTTCGCCAAACTGTCGATCACGTCCCGGCGACAGCTGCGGGACGCGTTGCCGGGTGCAGCACCGCCTCGATCTCCAGGCTGATCTGCACCTTGTCGCCGACCACGACGCCGCCGCCGTCGAGCGGCAGCTTGATGTCGACGCCGAAGTCGTTGCGGTCGATGACCGTCGAGGCAGACACACCGAGGCGCGTGCCGCCGCCGTCGTCCGGCCCGATGCCGTTCACGTCCAACGCGAGCTGCACCGAACGCGTGACGCCCTTGATCGTCAACTCGCCGTCGACCACGAGGCCGCGACGGCCGTGGCGGACGCCGGTGGAGCTGAACGTCCACAGTGGATGGTTCTCGACGTCGAAGAAGTCGGCCGAGCGCACGTGCGCGTCGCGCTGCGCGTTGCCCGTGTCGATGGACGCCGGCTCGATCACTGCGGTGACGGCCGAGCCGGTCACGTCGTCGCCCGTGACGATCTGCCCGGAGAACGTCGCGAACCGGCCCCGGACCTTGCCCACCATCATGTGCCGGACGCTGAACGAGATGTCGGAGTGGGCCGGGTCGATGTCCCAGGTGCCTGCGACGTAACCGGGGATCGTGGTCGTGGTTGCGGTGGTCATGTGGATCTCCTGACGAGAAGACGGTTAGTGCGTGGCTTGGAACGTCCACTTGAGACCGAGCGCCAGCGCGAGGAGGAGGCCCGCCAGCAGGAGCACCGAGGAGCCGGTGTTCGTGCCGATCAGCATCAGCGCCAGCGCGAACGCCCCGGCGTACCACTTCCGGCGCGCGCCTCCGCCATCTCCGAACGAGCGGAGCTGCTCGGCCAGCGCCGGGTCGTCGATCCTGATGTTCTTCTCGATGGCGCGCAGTGCGCGTTGCTCGCGGCGGTTCACGGCACGGGGCTCGGCTCCGGCCGCACGACGGCGACCGGGCAGGGGGAGTGGTGCAGCAGCGCGTGGCTGACGGAGCCGAGCACGAGGCCGGCCGCGCTGCCCCGGCCGTGCGAGCCGACGACCACCAGCTGTGCCTTGTTCGCGGTGGCCTGCGCGATCAGGGCGTGCGCGGGGCCGTCGCTCACGACCACGCGCCGGACCTCGACGTCGGGGTACTTCTCGCTCCACCCCGCCAGCCGCTCGGCGAGGGCCCGGTGCTCCTCGGTTTCGACGGCGTCCCACTCCACCGGCTCCGTCACGGCTGGGGCGACCGCGTAGTCGTTCCACACGTGCACCGCGATCAACGGCACTCCGCGCGCGTCCGCCGCGTCGAACGCGAACTCCAGTGCTGCCTCGCTGATCGGTGAGCCGTCGACGCCGACGACGACCGGCCCGGAGTCGGACTCTTCGCCGCGCACGACGACGACCGGACATTCCGCCTGGGCGGCCAGCCTGATCGCGACCGAACCGATCAGCAGCGAGGTGAACCCGCCGAGGCCGCGGTCGCCGATCACCAGGAGACCGGCGGTGCGCGACTCGGTGACCAGCAGCGGCACCGGATATCCGTCGAGGGTCAGCTCGGAGATCTCGACACCCTCGGCGACGTGCCTGGCCGCGTCGGCAGCTACCGCGACCGTTTTCCAGGTGTCCTGCAACAACGACTCCCGGTAGTTGCCGAGGCCGGGGTCGCCGAGGTGCCGGTGCCCCGACCAGCCGAAGGCGCTGACCAGGTACAGAGGTGCGCTGTGGCGCGCGGCCTCCTGGGCGGCCCAGCGGGCGGCATCGAGGGCTGAGGACGACCCGTCGATGCCGACGACGATCGGCAGGCCCTTGTCTCGCCACTGTCCCATGTGATGCTCCTGTCCCGAGTCCTTTGCCTGGTGGCGCGTCCCGGAACGTTGGCGAGGTAGTTCACGCTCAGCAGGGCGCCTCGCGGCACCACGATGCACCCGTCTGACCGCGAACTACCCCGGCAACGTTCCAGGCCACACCACTAGGACAGGTCGCACCACGGCTTTGTGACACGTGTCAGGCCAGCGCCGCGGGGAGCTCCTTGCGCGAGGCGACGTCGAGCTTGGCGAACACCTTGCGCAGGTGCCATTCCACGGTGCGCGGGCTGAGGAACAGCTCGGCGCCGATCTCGGAGTTCGTCCTGCCGGCACCGGCGAGCCTGGCGATCTGGGCTTCCTGCGCGGTGAGGGGTTCCCGCGTCGCGTCCGCGCGGTGGTGCACGGCCTCGCCGATGGTCAGCAACGAGCGTCGGGCGCGCTCAGCGAAGGCGTTGGCGCCGAACCGGTCCAGCATCTCGTGCGCGGTGCGCAGCTGGGTGCGAGCTTCGTCGCGGCGGTTCGCGCGACTGAGCCACTCGCCGTACCCGAGGTGGGCGCGCGCGAGATAGACGGCGACGCGCGTGCGCTGGAGGTGTTCGATCGCCTTGCGGTACAACCGATCGGCGTCCGGGCCGTCGGTCAGCAGCGCGGTCGACCACGCAAGCACACCGAGCGCCCACTCCGTGCCGCTGGCGGTGGCGCGCTCCTCGATCTGCCGCAGGGCGTCGGCGGCATCTTCGGGTGTGCCGGCCCCGGCCGCGGCCTCGACCAGTTCCAGCAGTGCGAGACCGAAGATCCCCAGATCGTCGTGCTCGCACGCGCGCCGGGCGCTCGAAAAGGCGTCCTCGTACCGGCCAAGTCCGTTGTACAGCACGGCGTTCAAGAAGGAGCCGCCACCGATGGCTCGTCCCTCACCCCAGGTGCTCGCCCACCGGGCACCGGCCTTGAGCGCCGAGGCCGCCCCGGGGTCGCCACGCCAGGCCAGCAGTGCCAGCCTCGGGTAGCCGAGGTGCGAGTTGCCGGTCACCTTCAGGATCGCGTCGGACTCCTCGATCAACGTCGAGGCGAGGTCGAACTCACCGGCGTGCAGGTGCACGAGAGCCCGGTAGGACAGGGCCAGCGGCAGGAAGTTGAGCGCGCCGGTGTCGCGAGCCGTCCGGACCGCGTGCGTGACCAGGTCGTGCCAGGTCTCGTCGTTCCACATGTCCGCGGCGGTCAGCCACGCCAGCCACAGCCAGCGCATGATGTCGTCCGGCGTCTCCTGCCGGAACGCCCGCAGGGCGTGGTTCAGCAGGGGAGCGCCCGCGACGTAGCCGTCGGCGAACCGCGCGGTCAGCCCGTCGAGCAGGGCGTCCACCGGCCGTGGCGGCTGCGGACCCGGTGGCGCGGTGCGGGCGGCCTCGGCCACCTCCGCGAGTGCGCCGTTCCCGTTCAGCCGGCCCGCGAACACCGCCGACCCGATGGCCTCGAGGTAGACCTCACGGGCTTGGCCGCCGTCGAGCCGTTCCAGCCGGTCGGCCGCGTCCAGCAGCAACGGCAGCGCATCACCGCCGCGTCTGCGGGCAAAGGCGATCTGCGCGCGCAGCCGGGTCAGCCGTCCGCGTTGGAGCGCGTCCAACGGGCTCATCTCCGCGGCGGCGAGAAGTTCCAGCGCCGCGTCGGGGGCTCCCGCCTCGAACGTGGCGTGCGCCGCGGCCAGCGCTCTCGTTCCGCGTGCGGCCGGGTCCGGTGTCAGTCCGGCCGCACGCGTGAGGAACGCGGCCGCCGCCGCGACACCGCCACGAGCCTGAGCCCGGCCGGCGGAGAGCTCCAGCTCCACTGCCACCGCCTCATCGGGTTCGACCGCCGCGTGCGCGCGGTGCCAGGCCCGGCGATCGGGGTCGGACTCGGGATCGGTCGCCGCCGCCAACGCGCGGTGCACGTCCCGGCGTTCTGCCGTGTCGGCCGCGCGATAAGCCGCTGAGCGCACCAGTGGATGGTGAAACCGCACGCGTGCGCCGAACTTGATGAGTCCGGCCGCCTCGGCGGCCGCCGCTGCCTCCGCGCCGATGTCGAGTCGCTCGGCCACGCGCCGCAGCAACGCCACGTCGCCCACCGGTTCTGCGGCCGCCACCAGCAGCAGCCTCTGGGTCTCGCCGGGCAACGACCCGATGCGCCGCAGGAAGCTCTGCTCGATCTGGCTCGCGAGCGGCCGCGCGTCCGGACGGGCGAACCCGCCGGCCAGCTCGGCGCCGGTCAGGTCGCGCGGCAACTCCAGCAGCGCCAACGGGTTGCCGCGGGCTTCGGCGACGATCCGGTCCTTGACGTGCTCGTCGACCCGTCCGAGCACGACGGAGTCCAGCAGTGCGCGCGCATCGTGTTCGGGCAGACCCCGCACCGCGAGTTCCGGCAACCCCTCCAGCTGGTCGTCGCCTGTCGCGGACCGCACCGCGAACAGGAACACCACCCGCTCGGCGAGCAGCCGCCGGGCGGCGAAGGCCAAGGTCTGGGCGGACACGCGGTCGAGCCACTGGGCGTCGTCCACGACGCAGAGCAGCGGCTGGTCCTCCGCCACCTCGGCCAGCAGGCTGAGCACCGCCAGCCCGACCAGGAAGCGGTCCGGCGCACTGCCGCCGCGCAGCCCGAACGCGATCATCAACGCGTCCCGCTGCGGATCCGGGAGGCGGCCGAGGTGCGTCATCATCGGCGCGCACAGCTGGTGCAACGCGGCGAACGCCAACTCCATCTCGGACTCGACGCCGACAGCGCGCGCGATCCGGAACCCCGCCGCGCCGTCCACCAGGTGGTCCACGAGCGCGGACTTGCCGATGCCCGCCTCGCCGCGCAGCACGAGCACCTGGCTCCGGCCGGATCTCGCCTGCGTGAGCAACCGATCCAGCGTCTCGCACTCGGTGCGTCTGCCCCGCAAGCCGCGCTGAGGACCGTTGCCCGCCATCCACCACCACCGCGCACGTCGACGTGCCCGGCGTTGATCAACGACGGGCCGTCTCATGATGCACCGCCGGTCGACCGGCCGGGAGGACCCACTCCGGTCACGTGTCCCTGGTCGCGTGCGGCCAGGGGTGCACCAGGGGCGGTCAAGGGCGCGATCACCACGTGCGCCGGACGACGGTGGCTGACATGCCGTCCACGACCGCCGAAGAAGCAGCGGACACCGCGGAGTTCCAGAGCGTTCGCCCGCGTCTGTTCGGAATCGCGTACCGAATGCTGGGCCGGGTGGCCGACGCCGAGGACGTCGTGCAGGACGTGTGGCTCCGGTGGCAGAGCGCGGACCGGGCCCAGGTGCGCGACCGGGTCGCGTTCCTCGCGACGATCACGACGCGGGTCACGCTCAACTTCCTCGCCTCGGCCCGCGTCCGCCGGGAGGTTCCGGTCGGCCGCTGGCTGCCGGGCCAGGTGCCCGTCTCCGAGGACCCGACGCTGGCCGTGGAACGGTCAGCCGAACTGGAGCAGGGCGTGCTCCTGCTGCTTCAGCGGTTGTCCCCGACTGAACGCGCGGTCTTCGTGCTGCGAGAGGCGTGCGGCTACCCGTTCCGGGACATCGCCAGGGCACTCCAGCTGAGCGAGGCCAACGCGCGTCAGATCCGGCGGAGATCGGCCGAGCACCTCACCGGGTCACGGCACCTGCCCGTGCCACGGGCGGCCTCCGACCGGTTGCTGAGCGCCGTGCGCGACGCGGGCCGGACCGGTGCCCTGGCCCGGCTCGAACGTCTGCTCGTCGAGGACGCCCTGTCCTGCCGGGAGTGAGCCGGCCAGCAGGTACGCGCGCACCAGGTCGGCGAGCTTGACCATGCCGACGAGCAGCCGGTCCTCGACCACCGGCAGGAACCACGTGCCTTCCGGCAGCATCAACCGGATGGCGTCGGCGATGAGGGCATCGGCCCTGACCGCCACGAGGTTGGCCCGGATGACCTCGTGGATGCGCGTGTTCTCGGTGTCCTGACCCCGCGCCACCGCGTTGGCGACGTCGGCCTCGGCGATCATCGCGATCGGCTCGCGGGTGTTGTCGGCCACCACCACGAGCGACGAGATGTGAGCGTGCCTCATGAGAAACGCGGCTGCGGCCAGATGTGCGCCCGCCTCGATCGTGATCATCGGCGGCGTCATCACCTGGCGCACGGTCTGATGCCGCCCCGGCGGCACGACTTCCTCCAGTCGCACGGAGTTCTCGCCGAGCGAGCTGACCGGCAGGAAGAACCAGTGCCGGTTGACGCAGAAGATCTTCGCGTGGTCGACCGGCCCGTCGGTGCTGTCGATGACCGTGAGCCACTGGATTTCGCTCACTTCGGAACATTTTGGACAAAGGGTCAGGTCCATCGGCACGCCTTCCCATCCGCGGTCGGGTCACCAGTTGAGACCGGACGCGGAGGCGCGGTGTGACAGTTCCGGTCGATGTACCGGGACGTGTACCGGTTGCCGTAATCTCGCTGCGGTGGGACTCCTCGGGCGGCGTGACGAGTGTCAGGCCCTCGACGACCTGCTGGCCGGCGCCAGGGCGGGGCGGAGTGCGGCCCTGGTCCTGCGCGGAGAGCCGGGAATCGGCAAGACCGCACTGCTGCAGCACCTCCGCGAGCGTTCCACGTCGTGCCGCGTCGTGCGCGCCGCCGGCGTTCAGTCCGAAATGGAGCTTTCGCACGCCGGCCTGCACCAGCTCTGCGCGCCGCTGCTCGGCGGCTTGGACCAGCTCCCGGAGCCGCAGCGCGACGCCTTGAGCACGGCGTTCGGCCTCAGTCGTGGCACGGTGCCGAACCGGTTTCTCGTCGGCCTGGCCACGCTGAGCCTGCTCGCCGACGCCGCGGCGGACCGGCCGCTCGTCTGCCTCGTGGACGACGCGCAGTGGCTCGATCGCGTGTCGGCGCAGACCTTCGAGTTCGTCGCCCGGCGGCTGCAGGCCGAGCCGATCGTGCTGGTCTTCTCCATTCGTGAGCCGAGCCAGGGGGAGACGTTCGCCGGTCTTCCCGAGCTGCGCGTCACCGGGTTGACCGAGCACGACTCGCGAACGCTGCTCACCTCCGTCGTCACCGGCCCGCTCGACGAACGGGTGCGCGACCGGATCGTGGCCGAGACCCGTGGCAATCCGTTGGCGCTGCTGGAGTTCCCCCGCGGGTTGACGACGGCGGAGCTGGCCGGCTTCGGGCGGCCGGGTGCGCGGCAGTCGCCGAGCCGGATCGAGCAGGAGTTCCTCCGCCGCGTCGAGGCCCTTCCCGCCGAGTCCCGGCGGCTGCTGAGCACCGCGGCCGCCGAACCCGTGGGCGACGTGGCGTTGTTGCAGCGGGCGGCCATGCGGCTGGGGATCGACATCGACGCCGCCGTGTCGCACGCCGAGGTGCCGACGATGATCACGCTCGGCACCACCGTGCGGTTCCGGCACCCGCTCGTGCGGTCGGCGGCTTATCGCGCGGCGCGCCAGGACGAGCTGCGCGAGATCCACCTGGCGTTGGCGCACGAGACCGATGCCGAGCTCGACCCCGACCGCCGGGCGTGGCACCTGGCCCGCGCGACGGCGGGACCTGACGAGGCGGTGGCGGCCGACCTGGTGCGGTCCGCGGATCGCGCGCAGGCCCGCGGCGGGGTCGCTGCGGCGGCTGCGTTCCTGGAGCGCGCGGTCGCGCTCACCCCGGATCCCGCGCGACGGGTGCAGCGCGCCGTCGACGCCGCCCAGGCGAACCTCCAGGCCGGCGCGTTCGAATCGGCGGCCGCCGTCCTCACGACGGCGGACAGCGGAGGGGGCGACGACTTCACGCGGGCGCGGATCGACGTGCTGCAGGCCCAGATCGCGTTCGTGCACAACCGCGGCGCCGAAGCTCCTCCGCTGTTGCTCGCCGCAGCGCGCCGGATCGAGCAGCACGACGTTCCGCTCGCCAGGGACACCTATTTGGACGCGGTGGCGGCGGCGATCTACGCCGGTCGGCTCGCGAACGGCACCGGACTGCGGGAGGTCGGAGAGGCCGCCCGCGGCGCGGCGTCGCCGGCGGTGCCCCGGATGCCCGACCTGCTGCTGGACGCCGTCGCCGTACGGCTGACTGACGGTTACGCCGCTTCGGCGCCGATGATGCGGGACGTCCTCGAATCGTGCTGCGACCAGGAGATCCCGGCGCACGAGACGTTGCGCTGGTTCTGGCTCGCGTCCGTGGTCGCCGCGGATCTGTGGGACGACGAGCGCTGGCACGTCGTCGTGCACCGTCAGCTGAAACTCATCCGCGAGTCCGGTGCGCTCAGCGAGCTTCCCGACGCCATCGACTCCTGCGCCCACATGCACCTCCTCACCGGGGAACTGGCGGCCGCCGCGGCGCTGATCGAGGAGGGCAGCACGGTCTGCACGGCGATCGGGAGCACCCCGGCGCGCGTCGGGCCGCTCGGCCTGGCCGTCTGGCGCGGTCGCGAGCGCGAGGCCAGGACGTTGATCGAGGCGCTGATGAGCGACGCGGTGCCGAGCGGCCAGGGAGCCGTCGTCACCGTCACGCTCTGTTACCACGCGCTGCTCTGCAACAGCTTGGGCCACTACGCGGACGCGCTGACCGCCGCCCAGCAGGCGGCCGCGCACCCCGAGGAGTTCGCCTCGCCGCGCTGGGGCCTGGCCGAGCTGGTCGAGGCCGCCGCGCGGACCGACGCACCCGAGCAGGCCACCGTTGCGCTCGAACAACTGTCGGCGGCGGCACGGGCGAGTGGCACGGACTGGGCACTGGGCGTGGAAGCGCGCTCACGGGCGTTGCTGAGCGAGGGCGACGCGGCAGAGCGCTGCTACCGCGAGGCGATCGACCGACTGTCCAGGACCAGGGTTCGCGTGGAGCTGGCCCGCGTGCACCTGTTGTACGGCGAGTGGCTGCGCCGCGAGAACCGCCGCGTCGACGCCCGTGCCCAGCTGGGGATCGCGCACGACCTGTTCGGCAAGATCGGCGCCGAGGCGTTCGCCGACCGTGCGCGCCGCGAGTTGCAGGCCACCGGCGTGACGGTGCGCAAACGCGCCTCTGTCACGACGAAAGACCTCCTCACCCCGCAGGAGACCCAGATCGCCCGGCTCGCCGCGGACGGTCTCACGAACGCGGAGATCGGCACCCGGTTGTTCATCAGCTCGCACACGGTCGAATGGCACCTGCGCAAGGTGTTCTCGAAGCTCGGCAGCGCCTCCCGCCGGGAGATCCGCGACATCCTGCCCCAGGACGCCGCGGACTCGGCCTGACGGTCACGGCCCCTGTTCGTGCTCGGCCTCCACCGCGTCGAGCAGGGTGTGCAGCCCTACCTCGTAGCGCTGGACGTCGGTCGGGTCGAACTGCCAGTCCGCGATCGGCAGGCCCAGCTCCTCCTCGGGACGGCCCGCCTCCGCCAGCCTCAGCTCGTCCTGCACCGCGTGTTCCAGGTCGTACTCGTCGCCGATCACAGTCGCTCCTTCACGGGCAGCATCAGCAGGACGGAGAGGATCAGGAGGCCGGCCAGGATCGTCGCCACGCTGATCTTGTCGACGGTCCGGAACGCCTCCAGGTGCACCACGTGCCACAGGAAGTGGATCGCGTTGTAGATCGACCAGGCCGCCCCGGTCACCACCATGGCGTCCTGGGTCTTGCGGCGCACCGCCCACACGCTCAGCACCATCAGCGCCAGGTTGAGCGCTCCCACGTCGCGGGCCAGGTGCTCGTTGTACGGGCCGAGCGCCGCCACCCAGTGCAGTCCTGGCCCTGGGAAGTCGTTGTAGAACGACAACGGGAAAGCTGCGGCCCACACGCCCTGGTAAGCCGCTGCGAAGGCCAGCACCCCGGCCATCCAGCGCTTGCCCGCGATCGTCACCGCGACCGCGCCCACTGCTCGAAGGTGATCTTGCCGCGGTGGAAGTCGCCGGTCGGCAGCACGCCGCCGTTCGCCATCGCCTTGCCGACCGGCACCGTCAGCACCAGCTTGCCCTTGGCCAGCCGGCGCATCATCGAGGCCATCGTCAGCACCTCGGGGCCGGCGAGTTCGGTCGCCCTGCCCTGGGCGGGGCCTTCTGCCAGGCGGACGAGCTCGGCGGCGACCTCGGAGGCGGCGACCGGCCGGCTCTGCATCAACGGCGCGACCTTCACCGGGCCGGGCACCTTGTCGAGCATCTGCGCCGCGAACTCGTGGAACTGCGTCACCCGCAGCAACGTCACCGGGATCGGGCCGGCGAGTGCGAGCTCCTCCTGGCGGCGCTTGCCGAAGTAGTAGCCGGAGTCGACCCGGTCGACGCCGACGATCGACAGGACCACGTGGTGGCCCACCCCCGCGCGCTCCTCGGCCGCCAGCAGGTTGCGCGTCTCGGTCTCGAAGAACGCCACCGATGCCTTGCGGCTGAGCGTCGACACGTTCGCCACGTCGACCACGACGTCCACCCCGCGCAGCGCGTCGTCGAGACCGGCTCCGGTCATCAGGTCCACGCCGCCCGACCGCGAGATCACCACGACCTCGTGGCCGCGCTCGCGGGCCTGCTGGACCACCAGCCTGCCGACCCAGCCGGTGCCCCCGGCCACTGCCATCTTCATCGCGCTCGTCCTCTCCACGTCGACTCGACAGTGAAGACAAGGACGAGGGGTGGAATGTGACAGCGGAGAGGTTCAGACGGTGTGCACGACCCGGCCGCACCGGGCGAGCCAGGTGCCGACGTGCAGCCATTCACGCCCGCGGCGGTGGGTGACCAGCACCGTCGGCCGGAGGCAGTGCGGGCAGGGCTGCGGCGCCGAGTCGATGGTCATGGCAGTTCTCCCGAGAGGCGTGAGGTGGACTGCGGGGCGGACGGTCCGACCGCAGAGGCGCGCTGCGGCGAGCAGACCGTCCACCCCGCCAACCCGGTGCGCGTCGGTGCCGGAGGGGGGAGGCGACACCGTCATCGGGGGACCACCGGGCACGTTTGAGAGCGGTCGACGGACTCAGACCACCCCCGAACGAGATCAGGCGGCAGGAGCGACCACGCGGTGGTCGGGCAACATCATGCCGCCGTCGTCGAACAGCACGATCCCGTTGCACAGCAGGTACCAGCCCTGCTCCGGGTGGGCGACGACGATTTCTGCCCACGGGCCGCGCGGGTCCGCCGCTGCTGGGCACTGTGGTTCGTGCTGGCACATGGCTTGCACTCCTGGTGACCCCGGTGGCCGGTTCCGCGCCGGCCTGTGTGTTCCGGGCCACATGTAAGAAGGGTGCTCGGGCCGCGCCGCCCACACATCGGGAGAAGTACGTAGAACGCTACGGATACGACGTGGCCGAACCGTTGCGGGCCTGCTCCTGCGCCGCGGAGGACACCGCACTACCGTGCGTTGTCATGAGCACGATCGTCCGGAGGGGGACGTCGGGTCTGCCGCTCGAACTGAGCAGCTTCGTGGGCCGGCGCCAGGAGGTGAACGAGGCCAAGCGCCTGCTGTCTATGTCACGCGTAGTGACGCTAACGGGACCGGGCGGAGTCGGCAAGACGAGGCTCGCCCTGGAGGTGAGCCGCGCCGTGCACCGGGCGTTCCCGGACGGGGTGGTGCTGGTCGAGCTGGACGAGCTGCGCGACGCGGAGCTCGTGGCGAACGCGGTGGCGCAGGCGGTCGGCATGCGTCAGGCGGGCCGGACCTCGCTCGAGATGCTGGTCGACTACCTGGCGTCCCGGCGGCTGCTGCTGGTGCTGGACAACTCCGAGCACCTGGTCGAAGCGGTCGCCGAGCTGTCCCGCGTGCTGCTGCAGAACTGCCACGAGCTGCGGATCCTGGCCACGAGCCGGGAGTGGCTGGGTGTCCCCGGCGAGGCCGTCATGCCCGTGCCACCGCTCAGCCTCCCGATGCCGGAGCAGCCGGTGACCGAGCAGGAGCTGAGCAGGTCCGAGGCGGTGCTGCTGTTCGCGGAGCGGGCGTCGTCCGTGCGCCGCGGCTTCACCGTGAACTCCGTCAACGGCGAGGTGGTGGCCGAGATCTGCCATCGCCTGGACGGCCTTCCGCTGGCGATCGAGCTGGCGGCGGCACGGGTGCGGGCGCTGTCGGAGAAGGACATCCTCGCGCGGCTGCGGGACCAGCCCCAGCTGCTCACCACCAGGCTGCGCCACCTCCCCGCCCGGCAGCAGACGCTGCGGTCGTGCATCGAGTGGAGCCACGGCCTGTGCTCCGACCAGGAGAAGGTGCTCTGGGCGCGGCTGTCGGTGTTCGCCGGCGGGTTCGAGCTCGACGCGGTGGAGGCGGTCTGCTCCGGTGCCGGGCTCCCCGTCGAGGACGTGCTGAGCACGGTGACCTCGCTGGTGGACAAGTCGATCCTGGTCGCCGAGCAGGACGGCGACATGATGCGGTACCGGATGCTGGAGACCATCCGCGAGTTCGGCGTGGAGCAGCTCAAGGACACCGGTGAGCTCGCCGGCCTGCTGCGCGCGCACCGCGACTTCCACCTCGGGCTGATCGAGCGGGCCAACGACGACTGGGTGAGCTCCCGGCAGGCGTTCTGGTTCGCCCGGCTGGACCGCGAACACGCGAACGTCCAGGCGGCCGTGAACTACTGCCTCACCGAACCGGGCGAGCTGGACGCCGCGTTCCGGATGCTGGCCGGGTTGTTCCACTTCTACTGGTGGGGCCGCGGCTGGGCCAGGGAGGGCCGCCTGTGGCTCGCCCGTGCGCTCGACCGGGCGAGCACGCCGTCCGAGCTGCGTGCCATGGCCCTGCTCACCGACGGCAGCCTGGCGTCCGCGGACGGGGAGTTCGACGTCAGCCTGGCCCGCCTGGCCGAGGCCAGAGCCATCGCGGCGACCATGGCGGACGATCCGCGCATCACGGCCTTCTGCTGCTGGGTGGAAGGCAGTGTCGACCTGTACAGCGGGAACCTGCCGGCCGCGATCGCGGTCTTCGAGCAGGGCCTCGCGGCGCTCCCACCCGGAGTGGACACGCAGTTGCGCCTCGACCTGATGCTGAGCTACTCGAGCGCGGTGGGACTGGTCGGTGACGTCGCCCGCGCCACCGCCTGTCACGAGGAGTGGCTGCGGATCACCGAGCCGGCCGGCGAGTGCTTCCACCGCTCGTACGCGCTCTGGGCCATGGGCCTGTTCGCGATGGCGCAGGGCGACCACGACCGCGCTGCCGAGCTGCTACGCGAGAGCATCCGGCTGCGCCGCGACATCCGCGACCTCACCGGGATCGGCTGGTCGGTGGAGTCGCTGTCGTGGGTCGAGTCCGCGCTGGGGCACGTGGTGCCGGCGGTGACGCTGCTCGGCGTGGCGGACCGGGTCTGGGAGATCATGGGCCGGCCGCTGCGCACCTACCAGCACCTTTACCCCTACCACGAGGAAACCGAGCGGGCCGGGCGGGAACGGCTGGGCGACAAGGGATTCGAGGAGGCGTTCGGGCGCGGGCGGGCGATGAGCGTCGACGAGGCCATCGCGTTCTCCCTGAACGAGCAGCCGCCGGAGGTGGTGCCGGAAGTCGCGCCGAGCGTGCTGACCCGGCGCGAGCGGGAGATCGCCGACCTCATCGCCGAGGGACTGACCAGCAGGGAGATCGCGGACCGGCTGGTGATCTCGGTGCGGACCGCGGAGACCCACACGGAGCACATCCTGGCCAAGCTCGGGTTCAAGTCCAGGGTGCAGGTCGCGATGTGGGTGTCGCAGCAGGGTTCCTAGTCCGCACAACGAGGTTGAGGTGTCACGGTCCGCGTCGTACCGGGCCGATGCACGTGGTTCCTGCGGTCGTCGGACTGACATCCGCTCGACCGCAGGGAAGAAGTCCACAAGGAGTCCACAGTGGACAACACGGCCGAGGCGATCAGCGCGGATTTGCGCCCGCTCCGCACGTCCCTGGGTCTCGAAACCAGTCCTTGCCCCGGTCTGGTGGCCGGGGCGAGGAGTTGCGCGGCTCTACCAGCGGTGCGCGACGTCGATCACCAGGCGCGCGCCGGAACCGGGCCCGGCGAGGGTGAACACCCGGAACGGCAGGCGGGCGCGGACGCCCATGCCGAACTGCGTCTGCCCCTCGAACGTGCCGAGGAACGCGACCTGGCGGAAGGTCGAGAACCCGGTGACGTCGACGGCCTGCATCGGGTTGGCCGGCGAGTAGGTCGGGTTGTAGTCCGCGTCGTGCGCGGCCGAGCCGACGATGACGTTGAGGAAGGCGCCGCCCGCCAACGGAACGGGGAAGCCGCTGCCCTGCTGGTGCACGGTCGTCACGTACTGGACGTGGTACCAGTCCGGGGCCGGACCGCCGGCCATGTCGACCACGAGCCGGTCGTAGCAGTCGTGCCGTCCGGCGCGCACGTTGTTGATGGTTGCCGTCGTGTGTGCGTAGCCCGGACCCGCCTTTGCCAGCGAGCCCCAGGTGATGCCGCAGTACGGTGCGGCGGACGCGGACGGCACGAGCAGCAGTCCGGCCATCGTCAGCAGGGCCGTCAGCGCGGCCATGCGTCTCAGGATCTTTCTCATGTCTCTCGGCTCCCTTCGAGCTGCACCCCCTCACATCTGGTGACGCGCATCACAGGTCGAGGTTGCTGAGTACGAGCTACGAGCGTCGGACGGGGCCCACGCGGATGTCCCGGCGCTCATGACGGGGAGCGCGCACCCGGACGGGAATGGAGACTCCGGTCGCGGTGCGGCCGGCATCGCGCAGTTGGGCGTGCGCGGCCACCACCTGGGCCAGCCGCGCCGGGTCGGCGGGCTCGGCACGGGTGTCCGGGTGGAGCGCGAGCAGGAGGGCCCGGTAGGCAGCGCGGATCTGGGCGGGGGAGGCGTCGCGCGCTACGCCCAGCACCCGGTACGGGTCCGGAGTTGCCGCGTTTCCGTGCGCCGGCATGGTTCTCTCACTTCCGGAGAGAGCTGCTGCCCGGAAGGAGCTGGACGTGGCTCAGGGCCGTGTACGCCTCACGGCAGGCGCGCTGAGCGTCCTCCAATGCGTGGCGCAGACCGGCCCAGCCGCGGCTGGCGTGGGCCAGGTGCCGGGAGGGTTCGACGTCGTCGTCGGAGCGCAGCTCGTGCCGTTGTGGACAGTCGCCGGTGTAGGCCGCCAACGCGGTGGCGAGATCGCTGAGGGCGCCCAGCAGGTGGATCAGCCGCCAGGACTCGGCACGCGCTGTCGCGAGCTCGGGTGCGCAGGACTGGTCGGCGTACTCGAAGGCGGCGTGGTGTGCGGCGAGGGTGGCCTGCTCCAGGACCGCGCCCAAGCCGGTCCCGTCGTTCCGCGGCTCGTCCATCGGTGTGCGTACCTCCTTTCCCCGGCACAATCCAATGCCCGCCACGGGTTTCCGTGGCGGGCGTGCTCGGACTCAACTCGAAGGTCTGCGGAAGTTCAGCGCTCACCTCCTACCTGACGTTCGAGGCTTTCGCGACAGCGGTGCATCCCCGGCGCGGAGGAGAACGCTCCCGCGCGCTCGCTCGGCGCGCCGTCCGGGCGAGATCGCCGGACTCCTGTTCGGACGGTGGTGCCGTCCTCGTCGGCGGCGCCGGGTGGCTCGGACGCTTGCGCGGACGTCGTCGAAGCGGCGGGGCGGGCTCCAGGAAGTTCGCGGCCACGATCTCGTCGAACTCCGCCCGCACCCAGTCGAGATCAGCGGCGACCACGTCCGTGAAGGCCTGCGCGCTGCCACGCTCGACGTGGGGGACCACGCTCTCGGCGACCATCTCGATCACTCCCGGGCAACTGTCACCTGGTCTCTGACCGACACTTTTCTTATAGCGCGCACTGCAGATTGTGTCAAGCATCTGCGGAAGATAGCCTTGAGCACCTGAGCAAGGAGCCGCCCACCGTGCCCCTCGACGACCTCGACGACGCGGACTACCCGGCCTACACGACCGGGCAGGCCGCCGACCTGCTCGGCGTGCAGCAGGCGTTCCTGCGCAGCCTGGACACCGCGGACCTGCTGCGCCCGCACCGCTCCGACGGCGGCCACCGCCGCTACAGCCGCCGCCAGCTCGAACTGGCCGGCCGGATCCGCGTCCTGTTCGACGAGGGCCACACCCTCGCCGCGACGGCCCGCATCATCGGGCTGCAGGACGAGCTCGCCGCCGCCCAGGACAAGATCACCGAGCTGCGCAGGCGACTGGGCCAGGCCTGAGCGCCCGGCTCAGCTGCCCAGCTGGGCTTCCCACCTGGTCCTGGACCCGGCCGCGTCGGAGGGGAGCCGGTCACGCGTGGCGGTGTCTGCCGCCCAGGAAGGTGAGGAACACCTTGGGTCACCTGATCTCGCTGTAGGCCTGCCGCGCCGAGGAGTAGCTCGTGGTCGAGTCGCGGTCGCCGTGGACGAACAGGACCTCGGCGGTGACGGAGCTCGACGGGTTGCCCATGTCCACACAGGACTGCGGGTTGGCGGAGACGATCCGCTGGTCGGGCCACGAGGTGAGCAGGCCGTGGGTGACCATGCCGCCGAGGGAGTGGCCGGAGACGCCGACGCCGATGCCGGTGTTGACGCGTCCGGCCAGCGGTCCGCTGGTGTTGAGGGCGAGTGTGTTGGTGAGGATCTGGGAGACGTCCTTGGAGGTGTTGCCGTTGTTGACGTCGCCGAAGTTGTGGTTGAAGTGCGGGGCGGGACGACGAAGCCCGCTCGCGGGCACTGAGATCGACTACAGCCACGCTGAACATTCCGGCGTCGAGCGGCTGGACCCGCCGCGAGCTCGCGAACATCGCGCTCGCGGCGGGCACCGCCGTCACTCCAGCACGAACGTGGCGTCCGCCCGCCCCGGTGCGTCGCTCACGGCCTGCAGGTAGAGCAATCCGTTGCTGTGCCTGAGGAAGCGGCCGGGGAAGTTCACGGACTCGAACGACACCGCGGCGCCGTCGGCGAGGCCCGCGCGTTGCGAGAAGCTGGCGTCGTTGCGGAACAGGGTGCTGTTGTCGGTGCGCTCCACCCACAGTTCGTTGTTGCGGTGCCGCAGGTAGTAGCCGGGGAAGTTGGTCGACTCCAGCGACACCGTGCCGGAGCCGGTCAGGCCGGTCACCACCTTGAACTGCGAGTCGGCCAGCGGGGACACGTTGGCCTCCAGTTTCGCGCGGTACTCCCAGTGCCGCACGAACCGGTCGGGCAGGTTGTACGACTTGAGCCGGACCGGAGTGGGGCCGTCGGGCACCGGCACGCCGAAGTCCGGGGTGCCGTCGGCCCGGTAGTAGACCTTCTGCACGCGGGTGCGGCGGTTCGGGTCGTTGAGCGGGTCACCGTTGATGTCGCGGTAGTTGCGGTCGTGGTAGACCATCACGTCGCTGCGGCCGTCCTCGGACACCGTGAACGAGTTGTGGCCGGGACCGTACTGGCCGGTCGCGCTGTTGGTGGCGAACACGGGGTCGGGGCTCTTGGTCCACGAGGCGGCGTTGAGCAGGTCCGCCGACGCGGACGCCGTCAGCAGGCCGAGGCAGTAGTTCGCGTCGGTGGCGCTGGCCGAATAGGTGAGGAAGATCCTTCCGTTGCGCTGCAGGACTGTCGGCCCTTCCGCCACCTTGAACCCGCGGGTCTCCCAGGCCAGTGTCGGGACCGTCAGCCTGGTGACCGTGCCGGTGATGGTCCACGGATTCGCGCCCGTGCGGGCGATGTAGAGGTTGGAGTTGGTGGAGATGCCCGGTTCCTGCTGCGCCCAGATCAGGTAGCGCACGCCGTTGTGCACGAACGTGGAGGCGTCCAGCGAGAAGGTGTCCCACGGGGTCGTGATGCGGCCGCGTTCGGTCCACGTCCCGGTCAGCGGGTTGGCGCTCGAGCTCTCCAGCACCCACATCCGGATGCGCCAGACGTCGTCGCTGCGGCCCGCGGCGAAGTACACGTACCACTTGCCGTTGATGAAGTGGATCTCCGGCGCCCAGATGTGCGCGGCCATGTCACCGCTCGAGTGCTTGCGCCAGATCACCGTCTCCGGCGCCGAGGCGAGGCCCTGGATCGTGGTGGCGCGGCGCAGGACGATCCGGTCGTACTCCGGGACGGTCGCGGTGAAGTAGTAGAAACCGTCGGTGTGCTTGAAGATGTGCGGGTCGGCGCGCCGTTCCGCGATCGGGTTCGTGTACCGCACGGCGGGTGTGGCGCTCGCCAGGGGCACGGGCGGGCCGGCCACGCACGTGACGGCGGCCAGGACCAGCACGGTGAACCGCAGGAAGATCTTCTTCATCGTCTGTCCTTTCAGGCCAGTGGCGAGGACACGGTGAACGAGGCGTCGTTGGCGAACGCCGCGTCGGACGTGCGCCAGTCGACGCGCAGCGCGAAGCCGTAGTTGCGCAGGAAACGTCCGGGGTGGGAGTAGGACTCGAACGACGTGCTGCCGCCGCCCGCGAGACCGGTGCGGCCGCAGAACGTGGCGTCGCGGGCGAACACGGCGTCACCGGTGTTGGTGTCCAGCCGGACGCGGAAGTCGTAGTGGCGCAGGTACCGGTCGGGGAAGTTCACCGACCGGAACGAGTAGCAGCCGGCGTTCGCGAGGCCGGTCACGACCGTGAAAGTCGCGTCCTGACGGGCCGAAGCAGTGCTCGCCGGCTCCACGTAGGCCAGGTTGTCGCGGTGCCGGACGTAGCGGTCGGGGTAGTTGACCGAGCGGAACGACCGGTTGCCCGTGGCCACCGCCGTGCCGTCACCGGAGTCCTCGCGCAGCACCGTGAAGTGCCGGGCGGTGCCGGACAGGCCGGGCAGTTCGGTCTTGGCGGTGAAGGTGGTCAGGTTCGCGCTGTCGGCGTAGAAGTAGCGCTTCTGGCCGTACTGGTCGAAGTAGATCCGCCACCGGCCGTCGGGCAGCTGCACGAGCGCGGGACCCTCCAGCCCGGATCCCCAGCCCGCCCAGTTGCCGGTGCCCACGAACGTCCACGGCCCGTTCAGCGACGTGGCGGTGGCGTGCTCGATGTACTTGGTGGTCTCGTTCTTGAGGAAGTTGTGGTACGTCCCGCCGGTCTTGACCACGAAGCTGTCGATGTAGTTGGCAGGGATGCCGAGCGCGACCGGGCTGGTCCACGCGGACAGGTCCGCGTTCGTCGCGGTGATCCGGTACGGGCGGAACTGCCCGGCCGTCCCGGACGTGGACGCGGAGAAGATCACGTGCACGCTGCCGTCGGAGTCCTTGAACCACTCCGGCGCCCAGGTGCTGCCGGTGGCGCCGTTGAGGCCGACGCGGACGTTGCGCAGGAACGTCCAGTTCACGTAGTCCGCGCTGCGGGCGAATCCGATCGTGTCGCCCGTCCAGTTCGTCGTGTAGACGATGTAGTAGTAGCCGTCGGTGTGCCTGATGACGCTGGGATCGCGGATCAGGCCCGACGGCGGCGTGTAGGCGTTGGCCCTGACCTGGGTGAAGCCGGTCGCGTTCGGCGAGTCGTAGACGTACATGTTCGACTCGCTGCTGTTGGTGAACGCGGTCATCAGGTAGTGCGGTACTGGGCCTGCGGCCGACGCGACCGGTGAGGTGGCGGCGGCGCCGGTCATGGCGACCAGCGCGGTCGTGACAGCGATCAGCAGGGATGAACGCATGAACCGGCTCCTTGCGACAGTGGGAGGCACCGGATGGTGAGCGTTAACATTCTGTGGTCCGTGCGGACGCATGGCAATGGGCAAGTGTTGGCTGGACTGGCCTGGAGGTGGTAGCAAGCACTGTTAGCGATAACAATCAAGACCTGAGCGTCCCGCGATCTCGTTCGACGACGCCGTCGAACGCCGTCGAACGGTCCGGCCACTGTGGACATTCCCTGGTGCACGTGGACGTGGTAGCGGTCAAGGGCCTCGAGAAGGAAGTCCTGGCCGGCGGGTGGCCTCGGTCCGCCTACCGCAGGCAGCGGTCAGATCGGGAAGGTGCCGCGCCGCCACTGCCAGTGGTGGCCGGCCAGCAGGTGGTCGACGATCGCCCGCTGGAGCACGGTGCGGCGGGGTAGCTGGTCGAGCGGCGTCGTCAGGGTGCGGAACACGAACCGCAGCACCTCGACGTCGGCGTCGACGCCTTCCACCTCTTCGTACGGCTCCAGCTCGAACCGTTGCTGGAACCGGATGATGTTGGAGTCGGCGGGCAGGTACTCCTGCAGTTGTGGATCGAGCAGCCACGAGCCGCAGGAGAACGCGGTGTAGTGCTCGTCGGGGAAGTGACGCGGGAAGAACGCGCGGGCTTCGTCGAGCGACGCGGCGACCGCGTCCGGGGTCAGCGGTCCCGAGTCGGGGATGTGCAGGCTGATGGCGGTGTCGCCGCGGTGGTGCTGCAGGCGGCCCAGCTCGTAGACGGCGCCGCGCGGGTGCAGCGTCAGCCAGCTCTGCATGGTCGGCCAGCCCTCGCCGTGCATCCGCCGGTCGATCGCGAGGTTGCGGCCGAGGTCCGCGAGGGTCGTCCAGGACACGGCCTCGGTGATGCCGTGGTCGCGGTGGTACTGAGTGACGACGTCGACCAGGGCCAGGTACGCGTACACGTAGAGGTGCCGCCAGGCCGGGCCGCGATCGCGCGGCAGCTCCGGACCGGGTGGCAGCCAGTCGTGACCGCCCAGGTCGGCCTGCACCAACGCGATCGAGCGGTCCAGCAGCCAGCGCAGCTCTGGAGTCCACAGTGGAGAGTCCGGCCAGCCGGCCATGATCTCGGCGGCGTCGTCCGGCGGCACCGCGAGCCGGTCGAGGAGCGCGGGTGCGTCGGCCTTCGCGGGCAGCGGAGCGGACGGCAGGTGGCCGGCGAGCCGGTGCACGCGGTCCACCTCCTCCACGGGAACTCCCAGGCGGGCGGCGGTCTTCTCCAGGTCCACCCGGACGACACTACCTGGCCCGCCGGCTCGTGGTGTCCATTGTGGACACCACGAGCCGCCGGGAGAGGCTCAGCCGGCCACGGTCAGCGCGGGCTCGGCAGGCGCCTTCCTGGCCTGCCGCCGGGCTTTCCGCCGTTCCTTCGCCCCCTCGACCATGGTGTACAGCGTCGGTACCAGCACCAGCGTCAGCAGCGTCGAGCTGATGAGCCCGCCGATGACCACGATCGCCAGCGGCCGCGAGATGAACTCGCCGCTGTTGGTGATGCCGAGCGCCATCGGGCTCAGGGCGCAGATCGTGGCGACGGCGGTCATGAGGATCGGGCGCAGCCGCCGCCGGCCGCCCTCGACGACCGCCTCGTGGATGCCCATGCCCTGGGCGCGGTACTGGTTGATCAGGTCCATCAGCACGATCGCGTTGGTCACCACGATGCCGATCAGCATCAGCAGGCCGATCAGGCCCGCCAGGCCGAGCGCGGTGCCGGTGAGCAGCAGCAGGAGCACCGCGCCGGTGGCCGCGAACGGGATCGAGACCAGCAGGATGAGCGGCTGCACGAGGCTGCGGAACGTGGCCACCATGATCAGGAACACCAGCAGGATCGCGGCGGCCAGTGCCAGGCCCAGGTCGGTGAACGCGAGCGTCAGGTCGGCGCTGACCCCGCCGATCGTGTAGGAGGCACCGACCGGGAGCTTCAGCGCCGCCAGCCTGGTCGCCAGCTCGTCGGTGACGGCGCCGGTGTCGGAGGTGTCGGGGGTGCCGGTGATCGACGCGAAGCGCACCCCGTCGGCGTGCGTGATCTGCACCGGGCCCGCGACCCGCTGCACGGTGGCGAGCGCGTCGAGGCGCACGGAGCCGGAGGAGGTCGGCACCGGCAGTGCCTTCATGGCCTCCAGGTCGGCCGGCGCGGTGCCGTTGCGCAGCACGATGTCGCGTTGCCTGCCCTCGACGGTGGCCGAGGTGAGGGTCACCCCGCGGTACACGGTGGAGACGTGCTCGGCGATCGCGGTGTCGCTGAGGCCGTGGCGGGCGGCGGCCTCGCGGTTGACGGTGATGTCGACCCGCGGGGCGCTGGCCGTGAGGTTGCTGGCCACGTTGAGGACGTTCGGCGTGGCGGCCATGGCCGCGCGGACCTGGTCGGCCGCCTCGGCGAGGGTCGCCGGGTCGGAGGAGCGGACGACGACTTCGAGTCCGCTGGAGCTGCCCACGTCGTCACCGACCCCGACCGTGGTCTTCCCGGCGTCGGTCAGCGTCGCGAGCCGGTCCCGCAGCTTCCGCGAGAACGCCGTGAGATCGGTGCCCTCCTTCGCGGTGATGGTGAACGAGGCCTCGCCGCCGCCGTTGCTCTCCTCGCCGAACGCGCCGGAGCTGCCGGAGGAGCCGATCGTCACCTGGGAGATCGCGATCTCGGGGAACTCGGTGAGGATCTTCTCGACCTTGGCCGCCGCGGCGTCGGTGGCCGCGAGACTGGTGCCGACGGGCAGCTGCTGTGCCACGGTGACCGTGGTGGTGTCGCTCTGGTCGAGGTAGGTCGTCTGCAGCTGGGTGGCGAGACCGGCGGTGCCGACGAACACCAGCGCGCCGAGCACCAGCGTCGTGACCCGGCGCCGGGTGGCGAACTCGATCACCGGTACGTAGCTCCGCTGCAACAGGCTGCGGCGTTCCTTCGCGGACGCCTCCTGGTGGATCCGTTCGCGTTCCTCCGGAGAGTCGGCGCTGGAGGGCGAGCGGAGGAACCAGTACGCGAACGCGGGCACGATGGTGAGCGAGACCAGCAGGGAGGCCAGCAGCGCCACCGTGATGGTGATCGCGAACGGCCCGAAGACCTGTCCGATGAAGCCGCCGATGAACGCGATCGGCAGGAACACCGCGACCGTGGTGAGCGTCGAGGCGACGACCGCACCGGTGACCTCCCGGACGCCGGTGAGGACCGCCGCACGTTTGGGTTCGCCGTAGCTGAGGTGGCGTTTGATGTTCTCCAGCACCACGATCGAGTCGTCGACGACCCGGCCGACGGCGATGGTCAACGCCCCCAACGTGAGCAGGTTGAGCGTGTAGCCGCGTGACCACAGCGCGAGCAGGGCGATCACCAGCGACACCGGGATGGACAGCGCGGTCACCAGCGTCGAGCGCAGCGACATCAGGAAGACCAGGATCACCAGGACGGCGAACCCCAGGCCGAGCATCCCCTCGATGGTGAGCCCCTCGACGGCCTTCTCGATGGCCGGCGCGGTGTCGGAGGTGATGGTGAGCTTCGCGTCCCCGCCGAGGTCGCGCTGGAGATCGGGCAGCAACGCGCGGACGTCGTGCGAGATCGACACCGCGTTGCCGTCCGGGCGCATCGTCACCGACAGGCCGATGCTCGGCTTGCCGTCGACGCGGGCGACCGACGTGACCTCGTTGGGCGCCAACTCGATGGTCGCGACGGAGCTCAGCCGCACGGGAGCGGGTGGTGGTCCGTCGGACTGCGCCTGCGGTGCCACGAACAGGTTGCGGACGTCGTCGACGGTGCGCAGGGCGGCGCCGACCTGGATCGAGAGCGACTCCTTCTGCTGCGTCAGCGTGCCGGCCGGGGACGCGGAACCGTTGGAGCGCAACACTTCGGAGACGGCTGCGGTGGTCACTCCCGCCGCGGCGGCCTTCGCGGGGTCGAGGGTGATCCGGACCTGGTCGGTGGTGCCGCCGTTGAGCTGCACACCGCGCACTCCCTTGACGCCCTGCAGCTTCGGCACGACTGCGCGCTGGAGCCGTTCGGTGAACGCCCGCGCGTCGCCGTTGCTCGCCGCCGACACCTGGATGATCGGAACGCTCTCGAAGGAGCCGGCGCTCACCTGCGGGTCGCTGCCCTGGGGGAGCTGCCCGGTGATGCGGGCGACCGCGGACTGCAGCCGGCTGACCATGTCGTCGGACGGAGTGCTGTAGTCGAACGAGACCTCGACCGTCGCCTGCCCCTCGCGGGAGACCGAGGTGACCGAGGTGGCGCCGTTGACCGACTTCACCGCGGTCTCGATCGGGGTCGTGAGCTGCTGCGCGACGATGTCCGGTGGTGCGCTGGGAAGTTGGGCCGTGACGACCGCCACCGGCAGCGAGAGCGGTGGCAGCAGCTGCTGTTTGAGCTGGGGGATGGCGTAGGCCCCGAAGCCCAGCACGATCAGCGTGCTGAGCGCGACCAGCCCCCGGTTGGCGAGGCTCAACCGAGCCAGTGCAGACATGATGGCGATTCCCTCGAGTCGGTCGGATCTTGGGCGTTCACCATCGCCGGACCGGTCGTCCGGGCGCGTCGTCCCGGCGCGGTCAGCGCATACCGCGCCCGGAGCGTCCCGGGTACTGCGTGAGGATGACGCGCGAGCCAGCCGCGCTCCTTACGATGAAAGCCATGGAACTTGCCGGTTTGCGGCGGGCGGCCGGACTTCATCCACAGTGGACGGATGCCGCGGTGGGGCTCGTCCTGGGCGCGCTGTCGATCGTCACTGCGCAGTTCTCCCCGCTCGGAGAGCCCCAGCAGGAGTTCACCGGACTCCACGTCGTCGCGGCGGTTCTGGTGTTCGCCGCAGTCGCGTGCCGTCGCCTCGCACCGTGGCTTGTGCTGGCCGGCACGACCGTCGCGGCGGTCCCGCTCACGGTCGTGCTCGGCAGCCAGCCGCTGGCGGTGACCATTGCGCTCATGGCCGCCATCTACACCGTGGCGCTGGCGACCGACCGCCGCACCGTCTGGCTCGCGACGCTCGGCGTGTTCGCGGTCGGCTGGCTCGCCCACCTCGCCGGCGGCCCGGAACCCTGGTGGGATCCGGGCAACAGCGTGGATCTCGCGTTCCTCGGGCTGGCCGCAGCCTACGGCGACGCGACCCGCAGCCGGCGGGCCTACATCGCCGCCGTCGAAGACCGCGCGACGCGCGCCGAGCAGACCCGCGAGGAGGAGGCCCGCCGCCGGGTCGCCGAGGAACGGCTCCGCATCGCCAGGGAACTGCACGACGTCGTCGCCCACCACATCGCCGTCGTCAAGGTGCAGGCCACCGGCGCCAGGCACATCGGGCCGAGCCGGCCGAAACAGGTAGCGGCGGCGCTGGACGCCATCAGCCGGTCCGCCGACGCCGCGCTGAAGGAGACGGCCTACGTCGTCGGCCTCCTGCGGGACGCCCGCGATCCGGCGGCACCCACCACGCCGCCCCGTGGCCTCGCGCAGCTGACGAACCTGCTCGAGGACGTCGCCGACCACCTCACCGTCGACCTCCACCGGTCCGGCGAGGCACGGCAGCTGCCCGCCGCCGTCGACGCCGCGGCCTACCGGATCGCACTGGAAGCGCTCACCAACGCGAGGAAGTACGGGAACGGGACGGCTGACCTGACCGTCGCCTACACACCGCAAGCCGTCACGCTGGACATCACCAACCCCATCGGCAAGGCGCAGGGTCGTGGGTCCGGCTACGGCATTCTCGGCATGTGCGAGCGCGCCGCGGCGCTCGGCGGCAGCGTCACCGCCGGGGTGGACGGCTCCGGCCGGTTCGCGGTGCACGCGTCCCTGCCCACGGACGTGCACGCGGTGACCGCATGATCATCCGGGTGCTGCTCGTCGACGACCAGCCGCTGATCCGCGCGGGCTTCCGGATGTTCCTCGCCGCCGAGCCCGACATCGAGATCGTGGGGGAGGCGGGCAACGGGCGGGAGGCCGTGCGGCTGGCCGGAACGTGCCGCGCCGACGTGGTGCTGATGGACATCCGGATGCCCGAGCTCGACGGCATCGAGGCGACCCGCGAGATCGCCGCCTCCGACGACCTCGCGGGCGTCCGGATCCTCGTGCTCACCACGTTCGAGAACGACGAGAACGTCGTGCGCGCACTGCGGGCCGGCGCCAGCGGGTTCCTGGGCAAGAACGTCGAGCCGGCCGAACTGCTGCGCGCCATCCGGGTCGTCGCCGCGGGCGAGGCTCTGCTGTCCCCGGCCGCCACGCGCGGTCTGGTCGGCCAGTTCCTGAGCCAGGCGCAGCCAGACCCGCTGCCGCCGCCGGTGGGGCTGGACACGCTGACCGACCGCGAACGCGAGGTGCTGGTGCTCGTCGCCCACGGCCTGACCAACGACGACATCGGCGAGCGGCTGTTCTTGTCCCCGCTGACGGTCAAGACCCACGCGAACCGGGCGATGGCGAAGCTCGGTGCCCGCGATCGGGCGCAGCTCGTCGTCATCGCCTACCAGTGCGGCCTGGTCCGCGCGGGTGAACCGATGCCGTGACCCCGGCGCTCGACGGGTGCAACTGTTTCCGTTGCTGATGGACGGCCAATCTACGATTTGAGTGTCGAATAGCCGACTTTGCTACGAAAACCTTGACTCAGAGAGGTGGTTGGCCAATGATTCGGCAATCACGGTCCGAGTGACCCCAGACACATCGGAAGGCCGCCATGACCCATACCGCCTCCCCGGACGACAACAGCGCCCTCGCACCGGCGGGAGAGCTCAAACGCGGTGTGCTCGGCACCGGTGGCCTCGTTTTCATGGTCGTGGCGGCCGCCGCCCCGCTCACCGTCATGGCCGGTGTCGCGCCGCTGGGACTCATGATCGGTGGCGTCGGCGCTCCGCTCGCCTACCTGGCCGCCGGGGCGGTGCTGGTGATCTTCGCGGTCGCGTTCACCCGCATGACGAGGTTCGTCAGCGGCGGCGGCGCGTTCTACGCCTACATCGCCAAAGGCCTGGGCAGCGGCTGGGGGCTCGCTGCCGCGCTGCTGGCGCTGGTCTCCTACAACACGCTGCAGATCGGCGTCTACGGCCTGTTCGCCGCGCAGACGAGGGCGACACTGGCCGATCTCTTCGGGATCGACGTCCCGTGGCCGGTGATCGCAGTCGTCGCCATCGCCCTGGTGCTGATGATCGCCTGGATGGGCATCGACGTCGGCGCCAAGGTGCTCGGCGTCCTGCTGATCCTCGAGTCCGGGATCCTCGTGCTGATGGCCGTCGGGATCTTCACCAGCGGCGGTGCGTCCGGTGTGGACGGTGCGTCGTTCACCCCGGCCGCGGCCTTCAACCCCGGCATGGGCGCGGTGCTCGCCTTCGCCTTCGCGGCGTTCATGGGCTTCGAGTCCACCGCGCTGTACCGCAGGGAAGCTCGCGACCCGTCCCGCACCATTCCCCGTGCGACCTACTTCGCCGTCGGGTTCATGGCGTTGTTCTACTGCGTCATCGTGTGGTCGGTGGTGGTCGGGTTCGGCAGCGACAAGGTCGTCGGCGCGGCGTCCGAGAACGTCGCCGGGCTGTTCTTCGCGGCCACCGAGACCTACGTCGGACCGTGGGCGGCCACGCTGATGCGCCTGCTCGTGATCTCCAGCGTGTACGCCTCGCAGATCGCGTTCCACAACGCGATCACCCGCTACACCCACGCACTCGCCCAGGACGGCGTGCTGCCCGCGTGGATCGGCGAGGTCCACCCGCGGCACGGGTCGCCCTTCCGCGCGAGCGTCGTGCAGACCGTGCTCGCGGTGGTCGTGATCGGCGGGTTCGCGCTCGCCGGAGCAGACCCGATCACCGGCCTCCTGCTGTGGGTCAACACTCCCGGTGTCGTCGGCATCGTGGTGTTGCAGGCGCTGACCGCGATCTCCTGCGCGGTGTACTTCCTGCGGCGCAACAAGGCCGCGAGCACACCGGTGGCGTTGACCGCGGCGGTCGCGTCCGCCGTGCTGCTGGCCGGGGCGACCTACATCCTGATCAGCAACGTCGCGCTGCTCACCAACGCGCCGGCGAGCGTCAACGTCGTGCTGGTCGGCCTCGTCCCGGCGACCCTGCTGGTGGGTGGCGTGCTCGCGGTCTGGCTGCGCACCCGGCGGCCGGAGACCTATGCGCGCGTGGGCAAGGGCTCGACCGTTCAGGAGGTTGCTGCGTGAAGGCGGACCTCATCCTCTGCGCCGACACCGTCCACACGGTGCACACGCTGACCGTCGGCGCCCGCCCGGTGGAGGCGGTGGCGGTCCGCGGTGGGGTGATCAGCGCGGTCGGAACCAGGCACGACGTGCGGGACTGGCGCGGTCCCGGCACCGAGGTCGTCGACCTCGGCCGGGCCGTGCTGACGCCGGGCCTGGTCGACGGCCACTGCCACCCGGTGGCCGGGCTGAGCCTGGCCGCCGACGTCGACCTGTCGGGCGCGCGGTCACCGGAGGAGGTGCGTCGGCTGCTCGCGGAGGCCGCCGTTTCGCGGGCGCCGGACGCCTGGGTGCAGGCGTGGGGACTCGACCCGAACGTGTTCGGGCCGTTGGACAGCAGCCTGATCGAGGACGCGGTGGGTGGCAGGCCCGCGTTCGTCCGTCTCTTCGACGCGCACTCGGCCGTGGTGACGTCGGCCGCGTTGCGGATCGCCGGCGTTGACGGGCCCAGGGAGTTCGCCCAGCGCTCCACCGTGGTCTGCGGCCCCGACGGTCGCCCGACCGGGTTGCTGCTCGAGTCGGCGGCGATGGAACTCGTGCTCGCCCACGTCCCGGTCGAGCCGGTGGCCGCGCGCGCTGTTCGGCTGCACGAACTGCTGCGCGGGATGGCAGCAACCGGCCTCACCGGCGGTCATGTCATGGACCTGCTCGGCGACAGCGAGGAGGTCCTCACCGCCGCCGAGGAGCTCGGCGACCTGCCGTTGCGACTGCGGTTCGCCCCTTGGTGCGATCCCGGCGTGGACGCGGACGGCCTCGCGGAACTGATCGCCTTGCAGGGCCGCGGTGGCCGTCGCTGGCACGTCGGCGCGGTCAAGTTCATGCTCGACGGCACGATCGACAACGGCACCGCCTGGCTGGAGCAGCCCGACGCGCTGGGGGAGTCGACGGCCGCGTTCTGGCCGGACGTCGACGACTACACGGCGGCCCTGCGCGCGCTCGCTGCGGCCGGCGTCCCGACCGCCACCCACGCCATCGGCGACGCCGCCGTCCGCCACGTCCTGGACGCGCTCGACGGACTGACGCGGTCCGCTTCGGTGCCGCACCGCGTCGAGCACATCGAGACCCTGCCGGGTGCGCTGATCGACCGGTTCGTCCGGCAGGGCGTGGTGGCGAGCATGCAACCCACGCACTGCAGCCACTTCACCAAGGCCGACCACAGCGACAACTGGTCCGCGCGCCTGGGCACGGAACGGGCGGACCGCGCCTGGCGGTGCCGCGACCTGCGCGACGCCGGCGTGCCGGTCGTGCTCGGCTCGGACTGGCCGGTCGCGCCGTTCGACGCCCGTCACGGCCTCGCCGAGGCGATGCTGCGCCGACCTGCGCTCGAGCCCGGCGTGCCGCCCGTGGGGCCGACGCAGGGACTGACCGCTCGCATGGCGCTGGAGGGCTATACATCGCACGCCGCGCTCGCCGCGGGCGAACCCGGTGGCGGCCGGATCGCGGTGGGCGGTCGGGCCGACTTCACCGCGTTCACCGTCGACCCGTTGCGCGCCGATCCCGACGAACTGGCCGACGCCCCGATCCTGCTGACAGCGGTAGACGGCACGATCGTGCACCGCGCCGCCGACGCACCAGAGTCAGCCCTAGCCCGCTGAAACACGACGAACGGCGGGCCGAGGACCCTCGCCTGCTGAAATTCGATGAAGGGCGCATTTATCCACTTGAGGTGGATGGATGCGCCCTTCATCACGCGCGAAAGCGGGTCAGGGCTCGGTGGGGCGGTCGGCGAGCAGGGGGAGTGAGGGATCCCAGCTGGTGCCCGTGGAGGCGTCTTGGCGGCGGCGGGCGATGGCCGACAACGCTTCCAGGACAACGCGGTTGGCCAGCGCGGCGGTGATGTCGGCGTGGTCGTACGGCGGGCTCACCTCGACGACGTCGATGCCGACCACCGGCAGCTCCAGGCAGATCCGGCGGACCGAGTCGAGCAGCTGGCGCGCGGAGAGCCCGCCCGGTTCGGGCGTGCCGGTGCCGGGTGCGTGGCCGGGGTCGCACACGTCGATGTCGACGGACAGGAACACGCCTTCGCACTCGTCGACAGCGATGCCGAACGCCTCGGTCAGGCAGGTGTCCAGGCCGCGATGCCCGATCTCGGTCATCTCGTAGGACCGCATGCGTTGCGCGGCCATCCAGTCCAATGTCGACGGTGGGGGCCAGTAGCCGCGCAACCCGATCTGCAGGAACCGGTCTCCGCGCAACGCCCCCGACTCGATCAGCCTGCGCATCGGCTGGCCGTGTCCCCACAGCGAGCCGAACTCGATGTCGCCGGTGTCGGCGTGCGCGTCGAAGTGCAGCATGGAGATCCGGCCGTGCCCGATGACGTTGGCGATGCCCTTGGCGTCGGCGAAGGCGATGGAGTGGTCGCCGCCGAGGATGACCGGAATCGCGCCGGACCGGGTCACGGTCTCGACCGCGCGCTCCAGCGCGGCCAGTGCGGTCGTGATGTCACCGGAGTACATCTCGACGTCGCCGGCGTCGAGCACGCGCAGGTCCCGCAGGCCGTCGGTGCGCAGCGCGAGGCTGGGGCGCGACCCGTCGTGCGGGAGGTAGTCGGTGGTGCGGATGGCCTGCGGGCCGAAGCGGGTGCCCGGCCGGTGGGAGGTGCCGCCGTCGAAGGGCGCGCCGAGGACGACGACGTCCGCCCCGGCGAAGCTCGCCGGGGCGTCGAGGCTGCACCGCTCGACGCCCAGGAAGGTGACGTCCGGTCCGAACTGGGCGCCGTAGCGGGACATGCGGTTCCTCCACTTAGGACTCGATGTTGGCCATGACGTGCTTGACGCGCGTGTATTCCTCGAACCCGTACATCGAGAGGTCCTTGCCGTAGCCGGAGTGCTTGAAACCACCGTGCGGCATCTCGGCGACCAGCGGGATGTGCGTGTTGATCCAGACGCAGCCGAAGTCCAGCCGCTTGCTCATCCGCATGGCGCGGCCGAAGTCACGGGTCCACACGCTGGACGCCAGGCCGTAGTCGACGCCGTTGGCCCACGCGACGGCCTGGTCCTCGTCGGCGAACCGCTGCACGGTGATGACCGGGCCGAAGATCTCGCGCTGCACCATCTCGTCGTCCTGGCGCAGTCCGGTGACGACGGTGGGCTCGACGAAGAAACCCCGGTCGCCCTGGCGGCGGCCGCCCGCGGTGATCTCGGCGTGGTCGGGTGCGCGGTCGAGGAACCCGGTGACGTGGGCGAGCTGTCGTGCGTTGTTCACCGGCGGCACCAATGCGTCCGGGTCCTCGGCGCCCTTCTCGAAGGTTGTGGTCGTGCGCTTGGCCTGTTCGGTGAGTGCGGCCACGAAGTCGTCGTGGACGCGCGGACTCACGAGCACGCGGGTGGCAGCCGTGCAGTCCTGCCCGGCGTTGAAGTAGCCCGCCGTGGCGATCCCGGCGGCCGCGGCTTCCACGTCGGCGTCGTCGAACACGACGACCGGGGCCTTGCCGCCGAGCTCGAGGTGCACTCGTTTGAGGTCGCGCGCCGCCGACGTCGCCACGGCGCTGCCCGCCCGCACCGAGCCGGTGATCGCCACGAGCTGCGGGATCTCGTGCTCCACCAGGGCACGCCCGGTCTCCGGGCCGCCGCACACGACGTTGAACACCCCGGCGGGCAGGACCTCGGCCGCGAGCTCGGCCAGTCGCAACGTGCTCACCGGGGTCGTGTCGGACGGCTTGAGCACGATCGTGTTGCCGGCCGCGAGCGCGGGGGCGATCTTCCAGACGGCCATCAGCAGCGGGTAGTTCCACGGAGTGACCTGACCGACGACGCCGATCGGCTCGCGCCGCACGAAGCTGGTGTGGCCGGGCAGGTACTCGCTCGCGGCCTTGCCCTCCAGCACGCGCGCGGCACCCGCGAAGAACCTCAGGTGATCCACCGCGGTAGGCAGTTCCTCGCTCGCCGTGAGTCCGACGGGCTTGCCCGTGTTGCGGCTCTCGGCCCGCACGAGCTCGTCGGCGTGCTCCTCCACCAGGTCGGCGAACGCCAGCAACGCGCGCTGCCGTTGCGCGGGCGTCGACTCGCCCCAGGTCTCGAACGCCCTGGCGGCGACCCGGCAGGCGCGGTCGACGTCCTCGGCACCGGAGACCGGGGCGCTCCCGAACGCCGCACCGCTCGCGGGGTCGATCAGGTCCGCGCGGTGGTCCTCGACCGTGCCGGTGTGCTCGCCGCCGACGAAGTTGCGCAGTTCCAGCTTGTCGCTCACGGTGCTTCTCCTTGGTCAGCGGGCATGTCGACAACCGAATCAGTCGATTGAATGCCTTCAAGCTACCGTATCCGTAGTCATATGGCGATTGGTGTGACCGGATCCGTCGTCGGCGTCGTGTCTGGAGCGTGCTGGTGATCTCGCGATGTAAAACTGTGCGCGTGAAGAGGACGAGCCCCGCGGACGACCGCAACCAGCTGATCATCGACGACGTCTCCAAGGCGATCATCGAGCAGCTCCAGCAGGACGGCCGGCGGGCGTACGCGACGATCGGCAAGGCGGTGGGGCTGTCCGAGGCGGCGGTGCGCCAGCGGGTGCAGCGCCTGTCGGACGCCGGTGTCATCCAGATCGTCGCGGTCACCGATCCGCTCCAGGTCGGGCTGTTCCGCCAGGCGCTCGTGGCGGTCAACGTGCAGGGGCCGATCGAGCCGGTGGCCGACGCGCTCGCCGAGATCGACGAGGTCGCGTATGTCGTGATCTGTGCTGGTCGCTTCGACGTGCTGTGCGAGGTCGTGTGTGAAGACGACGCCGCTCTGCTCGACCTGATCTCTCGTCGCGTGCGCACGTTGCCGGGCGTGGCCGACACCGAGGTCCTCGTCTACCTGTCGCTGCGCAAGCAGTCGTACCAGTGGGGCACTCGCTGACTGCGGATTTCGTCGCCTGTTCGGCCATCAGCTACTGATTCGCTTGCTATCGCGCGTTCCGTGTGCGATAAACGTAGGCATGCCGCTTGACAATCTCTGGTTGCACTTCACGCGCCACTCCGCTGCCGACGACCACGGTCTGCCCGTCATCGCGCGCGGAGAAGGCGCGTACGTCTGGGACACCGAGGGCAGGCGGTACCTCGACGGGCTCGCCGGCCTGTTCGCCGTGCAGGTCGGCCACGGCCGCGAGGAACTCGCCGAGGCCGCGGCCAGGCAGACGCGGGAGCTCGCCTACTTCCCGCTGTGGTCGGCCGCCCACCCGCGGGCGATCGAGCTGGCCGAGCGCCTGGTCGCCGACGCGCCGGGCGATCTCAACCGGGTCTTCTTCACCGTCAGCGGCGGCGAGTCCGTCGAAACGGCGTGGAAGCTCGCCAAGAACTACTTCAAGCTCACCGGCAAGCCGACCAAGCACAAGGTCATCAGCCGGTCGCTCGCCTACCACGGCACCTCGCAGGGCGCCCTGTCGATCACCGGGCTGCCCGCGCTGAAGAAGGACTTCGAACCGCTGGTGCCCAGCACGATCCGGGTGCCCAACACCAACTTCTACCGCGCGCCGGAGCACGCCGACGACTACGAGGCGTTCGGCCGGTGGGCCGCGGACCAGATCGAGCAGGCCATCCTGTTCGAGGGCGCGGACACCGTGGCGGCCGTGTTCCTCGAACCGGTGCAGAACACCGGCGGCTGCTTCCCGCCGCCGCCCGGCTACTTCCAGCGCGTCCGCGAGATCTGCGACCGCCACGACGTGCTGCTGGTTTCGGACGAGGTGGTGTGCGCCATCGGCCGGCTCGGCCACACGTTCGGCGCCCAGCGGTTCGGCTACCAGCCCGACATGATCACCACCGCCAAGGGGCTCACGTCCGGCTACGCCCCGCTCGGTGCCGTGATCCTGGACGAGAGGCTGATGGAACCGTTCCGCCAGGACGGCACGATCTTCATGCACGGCTCGACCTACGGCGGGCACCCCGTGTCGTGCGCGGTGGCGCTCGCGAACCTCGACCTGATCGAGCGCGATGGCATCTACCAGCACGTGCTGTCCGAACAGGACGCTTTCAAGTCCACCTTGGACAAGCTGCGAGACCTGCCGATCGTCGGCGACGTCCGCGGCACGGGCTTCTTCTACGGCATCGAACTGGTCAAGGACAAGGACGCCAAGACGAGCTTCACCGCGGAGGAGTCCGAGCGGATCCTCAAGGGGTACGTGTCCAGCACCTTGTTCGACAACGGTCTGTACTGCCGTGCCGACGACCGCGCGGAACCGGTCGTCCAGCTCTCACCGCCGTTGATCTGCGACCAGTCCCACTTCGACGAGATGGAGCAGATCATCCGGCTCGCGCTGGAAGGTGCCTGGAAGCTGATCTAGGGGCGAGTGGTTTCCGCCGCCGCCGCAACGGAAACCACTCACGACTGATCAGCTGGAGATGCCGAAGAACTGCAGTGCGACCGCCGCCATCCCGGCCGACGGCAGGCTGTGACCGGCGCCCTGGATGCTGTACGCCTCGACCTTGTCGGCGTAGCGGCGCCGGTTCCAGTTGGGGCGCGGGGTGTCGGTGGACGTCGGCGTCTGGCTCAGCCCGAACACGTTGGTCCACTGCTCGATCGACTCCTGCAGCAGGGAGTAGGGCACGAGCGTGTCGTTGGTGCCGTGCCACAACTGCATGCGCGGGCGCTGGCCGGTGTAGCCGGGGTAGGCCTGCCGGACGGCGTCACCCCACTGCTGCGGGGTGCGGTTCATGCTTCCGTTGGTGCACTTGCTGCCGGGCGGCGGGAAGTCGGCCGCGTTGGCGAAGCAGTTGAAGGGCACGCCCATGAACGCCGCACCCGCTTTGAACACGTCGGGGTAGAGGGCGAGCATGTGCTGGGTCATCATGCCGCCGGACGACGATCCGGTGGCGTAGACGCGGTTCGGGTCACCGCTGTAGCGCTGCTGGACGTAGGTCACCATCGAGACGATCGAAACGGGATCACTGCCGCCGCCCCGCCGTTTCGCCTCGGCGGACCAGGTGTCGAAGCACTTGCCGAACCCGGCCTGCTGTTGCGCGCTCGGGTAGATGACGATGAACCCGTGGCGGTTGGCGAGCGAGGCGAACTCGCTGCCGGAGTAGAAGCCGGGACCGGAGCCGCCGCAGCCGTGCATCGCGACCACGATCGCGGGCTGGGCAGGGCGAGCGTCCGGGACGTAGACGTGCATCCGCATCCGGCCGGGGTTGTTGCCGAAGCTGGTCACCTCCACCAGTGACGCGGCGGAAGCCTGCGGCGCGAGCACGACGCCGACCAGGGTGATCAATGCGCTGACGAGTGTCAGGAAGGTTTTGCGCGCGGTCATCATCGACCTCCGGTTCAGGGATTCCGGGCCCCCGAAGGTATTCAGATCTCTGACGGCCGTCAATCTTTTGACGAATGACGTGGCGAGTCATTCGACGAATAATGGGCTGATGTCAGCAGTTCCGACTCCGCCGGACGGTGGCGCGGCCGCATCCGCGGTGCGCCCGGAAACCGCCGCGCTCGCCCTGTTCGGCGACCACGTGCTCGATCGGGGCGTGGCCGTGTCGACGGGTGGTGTCGTCACCGCGCTGGGCCGGCTCTGCATCGGCGAACACGCCACCAGGACGGCCCTGAGCCGGATGGGCCGCCGCGGCCTGCTGCGCACGGTGCGCCGCGGCCGCCAGGCGTTCCTCGCGCTGACCGAGCACGGCACCGAGGTGCTCCGCGACGGCCAGCGCAAGCTCGACGGCGACATCGTCGACCAGCACTGGGACGGCCGGTGGACGCTGCTGTCGTTCTCGGTGCCGGAGAGCAGGCGCGCGGACCGGCACGCCCTGCGCACCCGCCTCGGCTGGTTCGGGTTCGGCCCGCTGCGCAGCGGGCTGTGGGTGTCGACGTCGGCGGCGGACGTCTCGGCGACGCTGGCGGAGCTCGACCTGCTCGACCGCGCCGAGGTGTTCCGGGCGGAGGCGTTCCGGTGGACCGACCCAGCGCGGATCGCCGCCGAGGCCTGGGACCTGCCGGCGATCGCCGCGGGCTATTCGGACTTCCTGGTGCGCTGGGCGGACGGCGCGTTCGAGCAGCTCGACGAGTTGTCCCGGCGGGTGCTGCTGGGTGCGGAGTGGTTGCAGCTGATTCGGCGGGATCCGGTGTTGCCGGCTGTGTTGCTGCCGGAGGGGTGGCCGGGGACCCGCGCGATGGAACGGTTCCGCGCGTTGCGGGGCGGATGGGCGCGGCAGGCAGGGGAGCTGGCCACGGACGTGCTCGAATCCATTGTGGACGACTGAGGCTTCGGTTGAGACGTCAGCTCGGTGCGAAGGTTTCGGCGGCTCGGGCACGCAGCTCCACCCGCCGGACCTTGCCGGTGGCGTTGCGCGGCAAGGCATCCACGAACACCAGGTGCTTCGGCACCTTGTAGCGGGCCAGGTTCGCCTCCAGGTGCGCCCGCAACGCACTCTCGTCGAGCTCACCGCGAACCACGACGTAGCCGACCCCGACCTCGCCCCACCGCTCGTCGGCCACACCGACCACCGCGCACGACTCGACCTCGTCGAGCTGCACCACGACGGCCTCGACCTCGGCGGGGTAGACGTTCTCGCCGCCGGAGATGAACAGGTCCTTCACCCGATCCACCACGTGCAGCCAGCCGTCGTCGGCCCGCACGACGTCGCCGGTGCGGAACCACTCCGAGCCGACGAAGCCGGCGCGCGTCTCCTGTGGACGGTTCCAGTAGCCGGCGAACACGTTCGGGCCGCGGACGAGCAGCTCGGCCGGTTCCGCGCCGAGGGGCGTGACGCGGTCGTCCAAGCCGAGTGCCGCGACATCCGTGAAGAAGTGCGGGACACCGGCCGACACCGGGTGGTCCGGCGTGCCGTCGTGGGTGCCCATCGACACGCCGGGGGAGGCCTCGGTCATGCCGTAGCCCTGCAGCAGCCGGACGCCGCGGTCGAGCCACGCCCGCGCGACGCGTTCCTGCACCGGTGAACCGCCGTAGAGCACGCACGTCAACGAGCTGAGATCGGTGGTGTCCCAGGCCGGGTCCTGGCACATCATCTGCAACATCGTTGGCACAGCGGAGAAACTGGTGATCTGCGCCGATGCGATGCGCGCGAGGATCGCCCCTGGATCGAACCGCGCGACCGGTTCGACGCTGCCGCCCTTGAACAACGTCGGCAGCGTGATCTGGCCCAGGCCGACGCAGTGGAACAACGGCGCGATGCACAACGCCCGGTCGGTGCTCAGGACGTCGAAGTGGGCGAGCTGGTTGACCGTGTTCCAGGTCAGGTTGCCGTGCGTCAGCACCGCGGCCTTCGGCTTGCCCGTCGTGCCCGAGGTGTAGAGCAGCACGCACGGGTCGTCGAGCGACACCTCGGTGGCAAACGGCTCAAGAACGCTCGGCAGGTCGAAGTCCGCGGTCCGCAGCACGGGCGGCAACGGGCCGGCTGACGCGACCAGCTCGTCGGCGTCGGCGCTGTGCACGAGCAGGGATGCGCCGCTGTCGGCGAGCATGTAGCCGATCTCGGCGCCGGACAGCCGGTAGTTCAGCGGCACGAAGATCGCCCCGCACAGCGCGGTCGCGAACAACGTCTCGAACACGCTGATGTCGTTGACGCCGAGGTAGGCGACCCGGTCGCCGCGCCGCACACCGAGCCCGGCCAGCACGGCTGCCAGCCGGTCGACCCGGTGTGCGAGCGACGCGTAGGTCAGCGTGCGGTCCGCCTGCACCAAAGCGGTGCGGTGCGGGGAGATGCGCGCTCTGCGGGCCGGCCAGCTGCCGACGCCGGGGTTGGCCGGTCCGGTCATCGTCACCTCACCCGAGCCGCAGCACTGGCTTGATCGTCACGCCGGCCACCGCGTCGTCGACCGCCTGCTGGATCTCCCCGAACTCGTAGTGGGTGATCAGCCGGTCGATCGGCAGTCTGCCCGCCGCGACGAGGTCGACGAGCACCGGGATCAGCGACTGGGTTTCGGCGTCGCCCATGGTGAGTCCGACGATCCGGCGGCCGGGCAGCATGAAGTTCACGTTGACCGGCACCTGGGTGCCGAACGCGGGCGCGCCGACGATCACCGCCGTGCCGCGGGTCGCGAGCGAGGAGATCGCCACGCCGAGCACGTCGGCGTTGCCGGTGGTCTCCACGACGCCGTCGACGCCGCGACCCGATGTCAGCTTCGCGACGGCCTCGCCGAGATCGCTCACGGTGGTGTCGATCGTGTCGGTGGCGCCCAGCTCGGTGGCCAGCTCCAGGCGCTTCGCCACGCGGTCGACGGCGATGATCCGGGTGGCCGGGGTGAGCCGGGCCGCCATGACCGCGGAGAGGCCGACCGCGCCGGCCCCCGTGACGAGGAGGGTGGCGCCGGGTCGCGGGGCGAGTGCGTGCCAGACCGCGCCGGCGCCGGTCATGACCCCGCAGCCGAGCGGGGCGAGCAGGTCGAGCGGTGCGTCGGCGGGGGCCTTCACGACGCTGCGTTCGTCCACGACGGCGTGGTGGGCGAAGCTCGACTGCCCGAAGAAGTGACCGCCGAGCGGGACGCCGTCGCGAGAGATCGGCGACGTCCCGTCGGCTCGTTCGCCGCCGATGAGGTTCGACGGCAGCCAGGTGTCGCAGTAGGCCGGGTGGCCTTCGCGGCAGTTCGGGCAGCGGCCGCAGGAGGTGTAGCTCAGCAGCACCCGGTCGCCAGCCGCGACCTTGGTGACCGCGGCACCGACCTCCTCGACGATCCCGGCACCCTCGTGGCCGAGCACGCCGGGCAGCGGGAACGGCAGGTGCCCGCCCGCGACGCCGAGGTCGGTGTGGCAGATGCCGGCGGCGGTGACGCGGACGCGGATCTCCTCCGGGCGCAGGTCGTCCAGCGTCACCTCGGAGAGGGTGAACCCGGAGCCGGCGGACTCGACCACGGCGGCCGTCGTTGTGATGGACATGGTTTTTCCCCTCAGGCCAGGGAGATGACGACGGACTTGGTGCGGGTGTAGGCGGCGAGCGCCTCCGGGCCGTACTCGCGGCCGTAACCGGAGTCCTTGACTCCGCCGAACGGGATCGCCGGGTCGAGCATCGCCCAGTCGTTGACCCAGACGATGCCCGCCTGCAGCCGGGCGGCCACCCGGTGCGCGCGGGCGAGGTTCTCGGTCTGCAGGCCGGCGGCGAGGCCGTAGGGGGTGCCGTTGGCCATGGCGACCGCCTCGTCCTCCGTGTCGAACCGCTGCACGGTCAGCACCGGCCCGAAGATCTCCTCCTGCACGACGGGGGAGTTGTCCGGCAGGTCCGCGATCACCGTGGGGTTGAAGAAGAACCCGTCGCGGTCGGCACGCTGCCCGCCCGCGACGATCCGAGCACCGGCCGCCTTCGCCTGCGCGACATACCCTTCCACTTTGGACAGATGACGTTCGCCGGCCATCGGGCCGATCACGGTCACCGGGTCGAACGGGTCGCCGAGCGGCACGTGCGGCACGGCGTCGGCGAGCGCCTCGACGACGGCGTCGTACAACGGCGCCGCGACGAGCAGCCGGGGGCCGCCCATGCAGAACTGGCCGGTGTTGAACACGAATCCCTTGATGGCGGCGCCGATCGCCTTCTCCAGGTCGGCGTCCTCGAAGATGATGTGCGCCGCGTTGCCGCCGAGCTCCATCGTCACCGGCTTGAGCTGGGCGCCCGCCACGCTCGCCGCGTGCCTGCCGACGGCCGTCGACCCGGTGAAGGCCACCTTGTCGACGCCGGGGTGGCGGAGCAGGTGCTCGCCGATCTCGCTGCCGTACCCGGTCACCACGTTGACCACGCCCGCGGGCACACCGGCCTCGGCGAGGATCTCGGCCATCAGCAACGCGCTGAGCGGCGTGTCCTCGGCCGGCTTGTGCACGACCGTGCAGCCGGCAGCCAGTGCCGGGGCGATCTTCGAGCTCGACAGGATCAGCGGGAAGTTGAACGGCGTGATCGCGGCGACCACCCCGACCGGCTCGCGGCGGGTGTAGGCGTGCGCGGGAATGGGGATCTGCCGCGTGGCCCCGTCGATGCTCTGCGCCAGGGCCGCGTAGTACTCGTACTGCTCCGCGGTCGTCTCCACGTCGACCGGGCGGCACAACGAGACCGGCTTGCCGACGTCGAGGCTCTCCACCGCAACGAGTTCGTCCGCCCTGGTCCGCACGATGTCGGCAACGCGGTTCAGGATGCGGGCGCGGTGCCTGCCCGGTGTCGCCGCCCACCCCTCCAACGCGGCACGAGCCGCGTCCACCGCGTCGTTCACGTCCGCCGTCCCGGCCCTGGCGACGGACGTCACCACGGCTCCCGTGGACGGGTCGACGACGTTGAACCGGCCGCCTTCCTCCGACTCCCGCCACTCGCCCCCGATGAACAACCTGCCAGGCTTGACGTCGGGGCGGCGCAGCGTTGCGGTCGGCCGTTCGTCGACTGTGGTCATTGGAATTTGCCTTCCTGTGACAGGCTTCGGGGGAAGAGGGGAGCGAAGATGGGGAAGGTGAGGCGCTTGCGTCCGTCGCTGATGTACGAGGTCAAGCAGGTGGAGCTCGCGGTGCGCGCGCTGATGGACGAGGTGCTGCGCCCCGCCGGCGTGACGACCCTGCAGTACACCGCGCTGACGGTGCTGGCCGGTCGCGACGGCCTCACGTCAGCGGAGCTGGCGCGGAACTCGTTCGTGACGGCGCAGACGATGACCGACATGGTCGCCGCGCTGGAGCGGCGGGAGCTGATCGTCCGCGAGCAGGACCCCGCGCACGGCAGGAGGTTGCTGATCAGCCTCACGGACAAGGGCAGGACGTTCCTCGACGAGCACGCCGCCGAGATCGCGGCGATCGAGGAGCGGATGGTGAGCAAGCTCGACAAGGGCGAGCGAACCGCGCTGCACGACCTGCTCAACCGGTGCCGTGCCGCTCTCGCCGGCTCCTAGTGACCACGCATGGTTCAGCTCCTCGTCGAGCGCGTCGGTATCAGGTTCACGAATATAAGGAATCCTGATATAGAAAGCATGGGTCTGCGTTGTTGAACTGTCAAGTGTTTCTTAGAGGTCGAGCACCAGGCGGGGTGAGCGCGACCGTGACACGCAGATCATCATCGCGTCGCCGCACTCCTGTTCCTCCGCGGTGAGCACGGAGTCGCGGTGATCGGGCTCGCCGTCGAGCACGATCGTCTCGCAGGTGCCGCAGGTGCCTTCCTGGCACGACGAGAGCACGGCCACGCCCGCCTGCTCGACGACCGCGAGCACCGACTGGTCTGGCGGCACCCGCAGCACGGTCCCCGACTGCGCCAGCTCGACCTCGAACTCGTGCCGGGGTCCTCGCGCCGCATCGGCTTTCGGCGCGAACCGTTCCACGTGGAGGGTGCCTTTCGGCCACGCCGCGCACTGCTGCTCGACGGCGGCCAGCAGCGGTTCCGGCCCGCAGCAGTACACCGCGGTGCCTTCTTCTGGTTCGCCCAGCAGCGTTTCCAGGTCCAGCAGGCCGTACTCGTCCTGCGGGCGGATCTCGACGTGGCCGAGGCGCTCCAGCTCGTCGCGGAACGCCATGGACGAGCGCGTCCTGCCGCCGTAGACCAGCCGCCAGTCGTGACCGGTCCGGTCCGCTTGAGCGATCATCGGCAGGATCGGCGTGATGCCGATGCCGCCCGCGATGAACAGGTAGCGCTTCGCCTCGACGAGTTCGAAGTGGTTGCGCGGCCCGGTCACCTCGATCAGCCCGCCCGCGGCGAGCACGTCGTGGACGTGCTGCGAACCACCGCGTCCGTCGGGCTCGCGCAGGACCGCGACCTGCCACGTCGTGGAGTCCGGTGCACCGCACAGCGAGTACTGGCGGACCAGGCCGTCGGTGAGCACCAGGTCGACGTGGGCACCCGGCGTCCAGGCCGGCAGCGCGTCGCCGTCCGGATGCCGCAGCGTCAGCAGCACCACGCCGTCGGCGACCGTCTCCTTGTTCTCCAGCAAGAGTTTCATGGCGTGTGCCCCACGGGGTGGTCGAGCAGCCACTCCCACAGCTCGACCGGGTCCTCGAACTCGCGCTCGGCGTCGCAGTGGCACACCGCGCGGAGCCGGTCGGTGCCCAGCACCCAGTGGATGCGGAACACCCGGTTGCCGGTGAGCACGTTCATGCCTTCTCCCGCAGCCGCTTGAGCATCCGCCGCGCGGCGAGTCCACCGGTGTCGATGTTGACCGACAGTTCCTGGTAGCCGTCGGGTTCGTTCGCGATGACCTGCTCCAGCACGTTCAGCGCCACGACGTCCTGCATGACGACCGTGCGGTTGTTCTCCGCGAGGAACGCCGAGACCTCCTCGTCGCCGAGCGCGAAGTCCCGCGCCACGGCCCAGAAGTCGTGGGTCGTGTTCTCGGTCTCCGGCGTGATCGCATACACGACCTCGACGTGGAACGCGTCCGGGTCGGAGCCGTCGGGGTTGGGCACGGACCCGACCGGCGCGATGCGGCTGTGCAGTTTGTACAGACACGGCGGCGTGTACTCGATGTCCTGCCAGCGCGCGATCCTGCCCTGCAGACCGGTGGACTTCGAGTAGAACGGCGGGCATTCCGCGTCGTCCATGTGTCGTGACACGTAGACGATGCCGGCGTCCTCGTCGACCTCGGTCGTGATCGGGGTCGCGGCGACCTCCGGCGTGCCGATGTAACCGCCGTGCAGGTACGTCTCGTGCGAGAGGTCCAGCAGGTTGTCGACGAGCAGCTCGTACCTGGCGTTCAACGGTTCCATGCCGCAAACCGTCGTGTAGTCCGGTGCGACGAGCCACGGCGCCCGCGGGATCCGCGTCGCGTCCGCGTTGGCCGGGTCGCCGATGAAGACCCACACGAACGAGTCCTGTTCCACCACCGGATACGGCAAAAGCCGTGCGGTGCGCGGGATCCGGGCCTGTCCCGGCACGGCGACGCACTTGCCGCCGGAGTCGTAGGTGAAGCCGTGGTAACCGCACACGACCTGGTCGTCGACGAGCCGCGAAGGCGGCTGCGACAACGGAAACCTCCGGTGCACGCAACGGTCGGGCATGGCCGTGACGGCTCCGTCGCGGGTGCGCCAGAACAGGATCGGCTCGCCGCAGACGGTCCGGGTGAACAGCTCGTGCTCGATCTCCGAACCGTACGCGGCGACGTACCACTGGTCGCGCGGGAAGCCGGTCATCGGCTACTCCTTCTCCGTGGTGGGGAAGCCACAGAGTGACCGAGACCACCGCCGTCCTCGTAGCGTGGTTTCCGGAAAATGGAAGCCCTTGCGCCGACCGGGCGCACAAGATCACCCGGCCGGCGAGGGTCCTCTGTCAGACGATCAGCGCTGGAGCGTCAGCACGGCCGGCCGCCAGGGCAGCGAGTTGTACGGACCGCCCGAGCCCGGTGGCAGCCCCTGGTACAGCAGCTGCAGGTTGCAGGGGTCGATGGTCTTGGTCTGGTCGGGGTTGGTGCGCACGAGATCGCCGTGGCTGATGTCGTTGCTCCACGTGGCGCCGCTGTTGGCCTTGCCGGCGAAGGGGTTGCTCTCGGTGCCGGCCTGCTCGGTCCACGAGCCGCCCAGGCTGGTGGCGGTGAACGAGCGGAAGTAGCGCCCGTTGGTGCCCATCGCCTCGACGAGCATGAGGTACTGGTTCTGGTCCTTGACCTTGTAGACCTCGACCGCTTCGAAGAGCTTCTCCCGCGTGTCGGTCATGATCGTGGTGTAGGACGTGCCGAAGCTGCCGGGGAAGTTCCCGATCGGCATGCTGGCGCGGTAGATGTTTCCGTTGTCACCGGCGAAGAACATGTACATGTTCGAGCCGTCGGCGATCAGCGTCTGGTCGAGGGCGCCACCGCCGGGGATGTTGCCGGAGAAGAGCTCCTGCGGCGCGGACCACCCGTTGGCGTTGGTGGGGTCGCTGGTGGTCCGGTAGCTGAACGTGGTGGGACCCCACTGGTAGGCGAGCACCCAGATGTTCTTCGGGGCGAAGTACAGCAGCGTGGGCGCGACGGTGCCGATGTTCATCGTGTTCTGCGGCGCCGTGGCCATGTCCGACCAGTTGGTGAACGTCCCGAAGTTCATCGAGCCGTAGTGCTGGCCGGTCTTGTCGACCGTAGATCCGTAGACCAGGTGCTTGCCGTTGTGGACAACGGTGGTGAAGTCCTTGAGCGAGATCCAGTCCGACTTCGGGTTCGCCAGCGGGCCGGTCGACGACCAGCGGTACGTCGACGGCAGCGAGCACGACGAGCTGTCGCCCACGCGGACGAGCTGCCACTGCTGGTTGGCGCCGTTCCAGTCGCCGTACTGCACGACCGCCGCCCCGTCCGCGGTCGACAGGCCGGTCACCTCGACGGCCTTACCGCTGTTGCGGTTGAGCAACCTGACGTGTCCGCCGTCGGAGTCCGCGAGCCGGAACTGCTGGTTGGTGCCGTTGTGATCGGTCCACTGCTGGACCTTCCCGCCGTCCGCGGTGGACCAGCTGCCGACCTCGAGGACCTTGCCGGAGCTCTTCGACTTCAACCGGTAGTAGCCGCCGCCGGAGTCCACGAACTGCCACTGCTGGTTGGCCCCGTCGTGCCGGGACCACTGGTGGATCGCCGCACCGTCCGCGGACGAAGAACTGGCGACGTCCATCGCCTTGCCGCTGTTGCGGTTGACCAACACGTACCACGCGTTGGTGTCGACGGTCGCCGCCGACGCCGCGCTGGTGTTGACCGCGACTGCCGCGGCGCCCACGAGGACGGTCGCGAGCGCGGTGCTCAGCGCGGACGTCCAACGGCTGCGCCGCTTTCTCGGTGTGACCTGCCCCATCGAATCCACGGTGATTCTCCTTCAACTCGGTCAGACGGCCGAGATCGTCCAGTGGTTGTTGGTGCTGCCGTTGGGAGTCCACAAGACCACCGTGGACCCCGAGGTCGTGTTGCCGGCGCCGTCCAGCGCGGTTCCGGTGCCCCGGTTGATGATCTGGTAGCGGCCGTTGCCGACGTGGTTGAGCCGCCACTGCTGGTTGACGCTGCCGTTCCAGGTGTTCTGCACAGCGCTCGCACCGTTGGCCGTGGCTCCCGCGCTGTCGGCCACCATGCCGTTGGTGCGGTTGACGAGCCGGTAGTAGCCGCCGCCTGCGTCGACCAGCTGCCACTGGAGGTTCGGGCTGCCGTCCCAGGTCCACTGCTTCACGATCGACCCCGCCGCGACGGTGCCGCCGCCGTCGAGGGCCAGGTTGCTGGTCGCGTTGGTGATCCGGGCCCAGCCGGTCGGCAGCGGTGCCGCGCCCAGCGCAGGAATTTGGCCGGAGAAGGTCAGCTTCACCACGTACGCGGCCGCCGCGAACGGTGCGCCGGCGGACGGCATGGAGATGTGCAGGCCGGAGCTGTCCTGCGTGCGGTTCGGCAGGTTCGTGTAGGTGCCCGCGGTGGGGCCGAGCAGCTGCACCGAGGCCAGCGTGCCGAGGTTGATCCGCGCCGTGGTCAGCGTGGTGATGTTCAGGGTGCTGCCCGGCCAGCCGAGCACGGTGGCGTAGAGAACCGTGCCGGCCTTGTTGCGGGTGAAGCGGATGTCCGTGTTGGTCCCGGCCCGCGGCGTGGTGAAGGAACCGCCGCCCATCTTGGTCGGCCCTTCGCCGTACGCCGTCCAGGCACGGGTGGCGTAGATCGACTCGCCGAAGCGCTTGAGGTAGTCGCCCATGCCCAGCAGGATCGAGCGCTGCTCACCCGGGATGGTGCCGTCCGCCATCGGCGCGATGTTGAGGACCATGTTGCCGTTCTTGCTGACCCGGTCGATCAGCGAGTGCAGCATGGCGTTGAGCGAGTAGTACCCGATTCCGACGGTGTAGCACCAGCTCGAGCTGGAGATGCTGTCGTCGGTCAGCCAGTACGGGTGCTGGATGTCGGCTGGGCCGCCGCGCTCGAAGTCGAAGACCTGGCCCTTGTTGTTGAAGCCGTCCTTGTAGGTGGCGACGACTTCCTTGTCCCATGCCACGGCTTTGTTGTAGTAGTACGCCAGGAACTTGAGCCGTTGCCCTTCGTCCACAGCGGACAGGTTGAAGTCCTGCCACAGGATGTCGGGCTGGAAGACGTCGACGACTTCCTTGAGCTTGTCGTACCAGAGCTGGTTCTCCGCGGCCGAGCCGAGCTGCCCGTAGAGCTTCCGCAAGGTGGTGCTGGACTGCATGGGCGCGTGCTCGTAGAAGCCGGTGAAGTTGTACGCGTGGTGCATCGCCACCATGAGCTTCATGCCCTTGGCCCGGATCGCGTCCGCGTGCAGCCGCACCAGGTCCAGCCGAGGTCCCCGCGCGACGGAGTTCCACTCGTTGACGGCGCTGTTCCACATCGAGTAGCCGTCGTGGTGCTCGGCGACCGGCCCCGCGAACTTCGCGCCGGCGTCGGCGAACAGCTGCGCCCACTCGACGGGGTCGAAGTTGCCGCCCGCCGACCGCAGCTTCGGGGCGAACTGGTGGAAGTTGCCGTTCTTGTCCCGCGCCCCGTCGATGAAGTTGTGGTACGGCCAGGCAGCCGGTTCACCGAACACGCTCTTGTGGTGAGTGTTCGCGTTGGAACCGGCGAGGTACATGTTGCGCGGGTACCACTCGTTGTCGTAGGCCGGGACGCTGAACACTCCCCAGTGGAAGTAGATCCCGAACTTCGCGTCCTGGAACCACTCCGGCGCCGGCGGGTGCTGGTCGACCGACGCCCAGGTCGGGTCGTAGTGGGCCGGTCCGGGAATCGTGGCACCGGCGGGGACGCGCCGCACCACGTCGAACGTGCCGGACAGCGCTGTCGCCGCGCCGGTCACGCCCAAGGCGGTGAGGAACGAACGACGGTTGCGGGGGACTGGTGGCATGAGGTTCCTCCCGATCGGCGCGACAGCCGCAACACCCGAGACATCTGACGTTAAGGGCAGGAAACCTGAACCGTCAACAATCGCGTGCGGGTCGATGTCGGAGGTGAACCAGCCGAGAATCCCCTTAGTTACCAGCGGTTATGTAGCTGGACGGCGTCGCATCGACATGCTGACCTCGGTCGTTCGACGATCAGCTCTGCCTTGTGGCCGAATTGCGGCGAACGGGATTCATCCGATGTATAGGCCGTTCGAGTGGACTGTGTCTCCTCGCGAAACCGAGGAGGGCTCAACTGTCCATTCCGGACTTCCGGCTGTCGTTCGACAGCATCGCGCGCAGCCACGCTTCCGAGGTGTTGACGTGCACCATGGCGGTGGACTGCGCGAGCAGCTGGTCGCGCGAGAGCAGTGCGCGGTAGATCGCCTCGTGCTCGGCGAGGGTGATGTGCGCGGCGTTGCCCTCGATGAGGCCGCGCCACACCCGTGCCCGGACGGTCCGGGTGGACAACCCCTCCAGCAGGGAAGCCAGCGTCTCGTTGCCGGTCGCGGCGACCACGGTCCGGTGGAAGGCGGTGTCGTACTGCATGAGCAGTTCGGCGTCACCCTGAGCGGCCCGCATGTCCTCGAGGATCTTGCCCAGGGCGTCGAGGTCCGCCGACGACATGCGGATCGCGGCCAGCCCGGTGGCCATCGGTTCCAGCAGTCGCCGCACCTCCACGACTTCCAGCATGGTGTCGTCGCGCAGCAGTTCCACCGCGAGGCCGACTCCTTCGAGCAGCAGCCGCGGCCCGAGGCTGGTGACGTACGTGCCGTCACCGCGGCGCACGTCGAGCACGCGCGCCGCCTCCAGGACCTTGACCGCTTCGCGCACACCGCTGCGGGACAACCCGATCTGGGCGGCCAGCTGGGGTTCGGGTGGCAGGCGCGCACCGGGAGGCAGCTCACCGGACCGGATCATGGCCCGGATCTTCGTGATGGCCTCGTCGGTCAGTGCCATGCCAGCCCCCGATGCGCCGCGCGAAGCAGAGATCATATCTTTCCGGCTGATCGGTTTCGGGTCACCTGAGCTCGTAAGCGCGCAGGATCGTCTGCTGCACCGAGTTGTCGCCGGCGTCGGTGGCGGTGGCGCGCAACGACACCGTGCGAGCGTTCGGCGGGTGGTGCAGCACCGCGTCCCACCCGGACTCGGTGGGCAGCAACTGCACGGGGAACCACGTGGTTCCTTCGTCGTAGGAGGCGAAGACGGAGATCCCCATCAGCGCGGCCGGTTGGGCACCCGTGATCCGTTGCACCGTCAGCGGCACGCGGAACTCCTGCCCGGCCGGCGCGGCGTTGCGCTCGTCGACCGGTGGCGCGAACCGGATCACTTGCAGCGGCAGCGAGATCGACGTGGTGTCGTCGACCCGGCTTGAGTGGAACGTCCACTCGGCGTGGATCCGCGGCGACAACGGCGTGCCCGCGGCCGACTGCTCGGCGTCGGCGACGAGCCGGTACCTGCCCGGTTCGGCCGGCAACTGAGCCCAGGCACTGACGTTGCCGAACGGGATGGAGCCCGGTCCGATGAGGTCGTGGTCGCGGAACAACGACACGGTGCCGGTCATGCCGGGCAGGTAGCCCGAGTGGCCGGGCGACTGGTCGCCGTACAACGGGATCTGGAAGAGGACGGTGTTGCCGAAGCGGTACGCCGCGCTGTCCACCGGCGCGAGGCTCGGGCCGAACACCGCGGCGTTCCAGCGTTCGGAGACCCGTCCGGCCGCCGGGTAGCTGCTGCTGGCGATCTGCTGCGACACGAAGGTTTCGCTGTCGTCGGTGTAGACGTTGAAGTAGGTCTGCCAGGTCCACGGTCCGGGCGAGCGGTACTCGGTGCGCACGCTGGGCAATGGAGTCCTGAGAGAGTTCCACGGGACGACGAACCACCCGTCGGAGATGGCCGAGACCGTCTTGACGACGTGCTGCGGCACCTCGCCCTGGGAGGCGTTCCTGGTCTCGACGGCGGTGAGCTGGTCGTCGTGCACCGACCACCTCGGCTCGGGGATGTGACCGGTGGAGGGGAACACCAGGTGATAGCTCCACGAGGAGTCCTTTTCGGACACCACGACCGTGCCGACCGTGTTGCGGCACTGCGAACCGGTGTCGTCCTTCGCCGGTGCGATGCGGAGGTCGGCCAGGCGCGCGGCCGAAGCGCTGAACATCGCTTTGCCGGCAGGGGTGTCGCACGCGACGGTGAGCGTGCCGCCCAGATCGGTGCTGTCGGGGCGGTCCACGGTGACCTGTGCCGGGCGTGCGGTCCGCGCGTCGAGGACGAACGCGCCGTCCTGGCCGATCGAGACGACCCGCACGATCGCGGAGACCTGCCAGCTGTCGGGCCGTGCTCCTGGTTCGAAGACGTTGGTGGCGAGCAGATGCCGGCCTGCCGGAACCCGTGCGGAGAGCCTGCCGTCGTCGCGCTGGACGAACCGGCAGCGTTCGCCGGTCTCGAGGCTGACGCAGATGGGGTAGCCGGTGAAGGGTTTTCCCGCGCTGTCGAGCGTCACCAGATCGATGGCGTGGTGCGGCACGGCGTCCTTGGACAGCGCGATCGGTACCCGCACGACGTCCTGGCCGTTCGTCCCGACCAGCCATCCGCTGTAGTTGCCGGACGATGCGGACACGTGGATGGCAGCCCGCACGGTGACCTGGACCGTGCCCGCGGCCGGCACGGTCACCTCGTCGACGTCGGTGCTGAACATGCCAGCCCTCGCAGGATTCCCGGCGCTGTCACGCACGTCCGTGGAGAGGCGGAGGGGCGTCGGTACCTGACCGGTGTTGTGGATCGTGACGACCTGGCTCAGGTTCTGGTCGTACACCTGGCCGAAACTCACTCCGCCCGGGCTCGCGTGGAGGTGCTGCCGGACGAGCCTCGCCACGTCGATCCGCCCGGCGCCCTGGGCGTACACGGTCTCTCCCGGCAACACCTTGGCGGTGCTCATGAGCGCGGCCTTCAGCTCCGGTGCCCGCCAGCCGGGGCGGCTCTCGGCGAGCACCGCCGCGGCCGCGGCGACGTGCGGTGCCGCCATCGACGTGCCGGAAGCCGTGGTGTAGCGGTCGTCGACGGGCGTGCCCATCCCGGTGTCCTTCGCCCGCGCCGCGGTGATGTCGACGCCGGGTGCGGTGATCTCGGGCTTGAGCAGGCTGTCGAACGCACGTGGACCCCGAGCGGAGAACCGTGCGACGTCGTCCTGCTTCGTCACCGCGCCGACGGTGAGCGCCTCCCGCGCGGCGGCAGGCGAGCCGAGCACCGCGGGATTGTTGCCCGCCGCCACGACGAACAACGCGCCCGTCTGCTTCGTGAGCCGGTCGACGGCGACCGACATGACGTCGTCGCCCGCGCTGGGGGCACCGGTGCCGAGGCTGAGGTTGACGATCCGCGCGCCGTTCTCGGTCGCCCATTCCATGCCGGCGACGACCCAGGACAGGTAACCGGAACCCCAGTCGTCCAGCACTTTGCCGGACAGCAACGACGTCGCGGGCGCACCACCGCGGAAGTGGTCGCCCGACGCGGTTCCGGTGCCGCGGATGATCGAGGACACGTGGGTGCCGTGGCCGTACCGGTCGGACGCGCCGCTGGTGCTGCCGGTGAAGTCGCGCTCGGCCACGACCGCGCCCGCGAGGTCGGGATGTCCCGCGTCGACACCGGTGTCCAGCACCGCGACCTTGATCCCCTTGCCGCTGTACCCGGCCGACCACGCCGCGGGCATGCCGATCTGCGGCATGCTGTCGCGCAGCGAGACCTGGACCTTGCGGTCGAGCCAGATCTTGCGGACGCTCGGAGCGGTCAGCTTCGACCAGGTGGACGCCGCCTGTGTTTTGGGCACCTGCACCGCGGAACCCGGCAGGCTCGCGAGCCTCCGCGCGGACCCGAACGCTGCGACCCGTTCGTCGTGCTGCACCACCAGCCGCAGTTCGGTGTCGTTGCCCTCGGCCAGGAGCTGCGGCACGTCGAAGAGTTGTTCGTCGAGTCTTCCTGCCGCCACGAGCGTTGCCGCGTCGGCCGGAATGACGTAGTGGTGGCCGGGAACCTCGTGCTGCAGGAACCGGATCCCGTCGCGCCCGCGTCCCGGCTGCGGCAGGTAGACGGTGCGGCCACCGGGGATTCTGCGCTCCACCACCTGGTCACCGGTGACCAGCGTGACAGTTCTGTCCTGTTCGGACGGTGTGGCTGGGCGCGGTGGATCGGCGGAGGAGGGTGCTGCGGTGAGTGCCACGAGCAGCAAGGCCGCGAACCACCGCAGTCGCCTTCTCTTGTGTTCCATGGGTTCGGTTTACGTCAACGGAGGTGAACGCGGAGGGGCCAGTCCCGAACTGGCCCCTTACCCCTGCGCGTATCATTGGTGTAGACCAATTCCGTGAGCACTCCTGGAGGGTGACGGACATGCCGAGATTCACCCGGTTCAGCCTGGACGGTGTCCAGAGGTTGAGCAGTGCCGGGCAGTTCCACTGGACGGACGCCTCGGTCACGCTCGTCCGCGTCGACTCGAAAGGGGTGGTCCGGCAGGCGAAGTCGCTGGCCGAGAAGCGCGCGATGCTCGCCGCCGCGTCGGACAACGACCTGGTGCTGGCCGGCGGACGCGAGGTGGTGGCGCTCGACGACATCTCCGCGGCACGTGCCGCGCTGACGGACATGAGCCGCTAAATCTTTTAGCGGGGCCCCAGGTCGATCGGACCATTTTCGAAAATTTGTCGAAAATTGTTGGCGGCATTACTGCGTCGCCACGGCGCTGCTAGCGTCGCCGACCGGATGACCATTGCCTCTCAGGGCTCGAATCGCCCTGATCTGCTGCCGTGCCGACCTCGATGACGAGGAGTCCCGCACATGTCCGAAACCAGTTCTCGACCGTCGAGCCGCAAACGCGGCCGTGCCGCCCTGCTCGTCCGCAGCGCCTGCATGGCGCTGGTCATCGCATTGACGCCAGGTGTGGCCGGCGCTGACGTGGGTATCGCGGCGACGTGTTCCAGCCAGACGGGCAACCACGGTGGCTACTACTATTCGTTCTGGACTGATGGTGGCGGCAGGGTTTGCATGGAGTTCGGCTCCGGCGGCAACTACAGCACCTCGTGGAGCAATGTCGGCAACTTCGTCGGCGGCAAGGGCTGGAGCAACGGTTCCCGGCGGACCGTGAACTACTCCGGCAGCTTCAACCCGTCCGGCAACGCGTATCTGACGCTGTACGGATGGACGTCGAACCCGCTCGTCGAGTACTACATCGTCGACAACTGGGGCACTTATCGGCCCACCGGCACCTACAAGGGCACCGTCACCAGCGACGGCGGCACGTACGACATCTACCAGACGATGCGGTACAACGCGCCGTCCGTCGAAGGCAACAAGACCTTCCCGCAGTTCTGGAGCGTCCGGCAGCAGAAGCGGACCGGCGGATCCATCACCACCGGCAACCACTTCGACGCGTGGAACCGGGCCGGCATGCGGCTGGGCAACTTCAGCTACTACATGGTCCTCGCGACCGAGGGATACCGGAGCAGCGGCAACTCCAACATCACGGTGAGGTGAGAGGCCGCCCTGCGTGGGGATCCGAGGCGGCGGATCCCCACGCAGCCCTAGAAGGCGTCTTCGGTGAAGTCGCTCGGCATGTCGTCGTCGAAGTCGCCGCGCGACTTTCTGGTGCGCTGCTGACCCGCGGCGATGATCTCGTCGAGGTTCTGGCCCTCCTTGATCGCCGTGTACGCCCGCTTCAGCGACGGCATGCTGGTCTGCATCGCGCGTTGCACATCGGGATCGTTGACGGCCTGGCCGGACGAGATGTCCCGCCAGGACAGCTGGCCCGAGTCGACCTTGCGCTGCAGGTCCTTCAGCGCGTTCGGCGCGTCCTTGGAGCGGGCGAACTTCTCGATCTCGGCGATGTCCGCGGGGGAGAGGTCGCCGCCGCGGGTCTGCACCCTGGCCGCCTGCTGGGCGACCTGTTCCAGCCGCGCGCCCCTGGCGTCGAGATCTTGTTGCCACGCCTGCAACTGCTGGCGAGCGCTGTCGTACGGGAACGTCATTTTCTCACCGCCTGAACTGAAGTGGTCTGTTCCTACTCGCGCTCGAACTTCAACGCCTTGTCATGCGCGCTGTTCGCCTTGTATGCGCCCTTGGCCGCGCCCCACGCGCCGCTGACCGCGGCGGACGAGCCGTCGCTCAGCTTCTCGGTGCCGTCCTGCCACGTGTCGACCACGTCGAAGAAGTCGTTGACGTCGCGCACGTCGGGGATCCTGGCCAGTGCGGTGCCCATCAGCTTGAGGCCGTCGATCATGCTCTTGACGCCCTCGATGAGCGTCTGCATGGACAGGATGAGCTTGCGCACCTGGTCGACGATCTGGACCACGTCGTAGACCATCCACACGGCGCGGCCCCAGCCGACGAGCGGGATCCACGAGGTCATCGCGGCCTTCATCAGCTTGTCGCAGATCTTGTCGAGCAACGTCAGCGCGAGCTTCGCGGCCGACCGGCAGGAGCTCGCCATGTTCTTGAAGCGGTCGCCGATGAACTTCGCGACCTGGGAGTCCCACTCGATCGCCGTGGTCCACGTGCGGCGCATGCGGTTCTCGAAGCTCTGGGCGGCGCCGCCGTTCCAGTGCGGCGAGAGTTCCTCGATGCCGTTGTGCACGTTGTGCCGCACGTTGTCGAGCGCCTTGGCGACCCGGTCCCACGCCGCGGCGTTCGCGTCGATCTTCTCGAAGTCGCCCGCCAGCGGCATGACCAGATCGCGCACCAGGTCGTCGCCGGTGACCTTCTGGTAGATCCAGTTGACGCCCTGGATCTTCCAGCCGGCCGCCTCGATCAGCTCCTTGACGGTCTGCCGGCCGGGCCGGTCGGTGGGCGCGGCCCGCAGCGCGACATTCGGATCTTCAATGTCCTGGTAGCCGTTGCACACTCCGCCGCTCATTCACCCACCCCCAGGAACCGCCCCAGCCAGGACGGGGGCTCCGCCTTGCCGCCCGCGGTGTCGATCAGGCAGACCCCGATCTCGTCCGCCTTCTCGTAGGCGCGGGCCGACTTGACCAACGACTCGGCGTCCTGGCTCATCTTCTTGTTGGCGGCGTCGAGCGTCTCGCCGTAGAGCTGCGCGACCCCGGTCACGACGGGGTCGAGCAGCGACAGCAGCCCGGTGAACCCGGCCGTGTCCCCACCCTTGACGATCGCGTGCTCCCGGATCGCCAGGAAGTGCTCGGCCTGACGTTCGAGGAGCCCGCTGTAGCCGCGCAGCTCATCTGGCACGACGTGGAACATCTCTCCCATGGCGGCCATGACGCCTGACCCCGACGTGCGGTTCCATCGCATTCGGCCCAATAGGCAAACCGAATCACCGGCGGGTCGGATGTGATCATCAGCACACCGTCTGGGCGGCCAGACGTGACAACCCGGCCTCGCCTGATCGGCGTTTCCTCCCCTGTAGGCCACGGCTTTCCGCTGTGGTCGTTCGTTGCATGGGGGTTTTTCTTTGAACAGACACAAGCGTCGAATCCTGACCCGCGTGATCGCCGTCGGTTGCTTGGCGGCGGCGGTGCTCGCTGCCGGGCAGCCGGTTGTGGCGAGCACCGACGTGACCGGCGACCGGCCGGCCACCGCCACGGCAGTTGAGGTGTTCACCGCGGCGCCCGAGTTGCCGGACCAGCTCGCCGACGACGTGGCGCAGGCCCTGGAGGCGGCGGAGGCGCGTGCCGAGGCGGACCCGGCGGACCTCGCGCCTCCTTACGTCGACCGAGCCACCGGCCGGATCGTCGCGGGCGTGCGCACCGGCGCCGACTCGACGAAGACCGCCTACGCGGCAGGCAGCATCGGCGTTGATCCGTCCACTGTGGACAACGGGAACGACGACGCGAACCAGGACGGCCTCGAGACCGGCAAGACCGAGGAACCGGCGTCCGAGACCGCAGCGGCCGAGCCGGAAGCCGCGCAGGCGGTCGTCATCCCGAAGCTCTTCTACCCGAGCACGCCGAAGGCCAAGTACAGCCTGGCCGACCTCGACGCCGTGAAGGACGCGGTGCTGGAGTCCGACGTGCCCGGTGTGCAGAACCTGTACGCCGCGTCCGTGGACGCCGAGCGCAACCGCGTGGTGGTGCGTGCCTCGGCGCTCACCGAGGAGACCCGTACGGTGCTGGCGAGCAAGTACGGCGCCGACAAGGTCGCGGTGCACCTCGCTCCGAACACGTTCTTGCAGAAGCAGGTCAGCCGGGACAACGACGCCAACCCGTTCTTCGGCGGTTCCACCACCAACACCAACGCGGGCACCTGCACGGTCGGGTTCTCCTGGACGCACGAGGGCGAGAGCTACTTCCTCACCGCCGGGCACTGCACGAGTGCCAACAGCGACGTGCGGATGCCGCGCTACGGCAGCCAGAAGGTCGGCAAGGTCGTCAAGGACAACTGGAACAACACCACCGGCTCGACCAAGATGAGCGGTGTGTCGTACTACAGCGGTGACCTCGCGCTGGTGAAGATGAACGGCAGCTGGAAGACCGCGGGCAAGATGTACGTCGGCGGGCCGGACTCGAGCACCTATCGGAAGGTCAAGGGAGTCGCCAGCAGGGCGCCGAAGAAGGGCGACAAGTACTGCACGGGCGGCACCACCAAGGGCGAGCTGTGCGGCTGGAAGGTCTGGGACGCCAAGACCAACATCCGGTACGTCGACGGCGAGATGGCGCGCAACGTGACCCTGGGCAAGAAGGGCGGCACCTGCACCGGGCGTGGCGACTCCGGCGGCCCGACCTACACGGTCAGCGGCGGGAAGATCGTCGCGAAGGGCATCATCAGCGGTGGCGGCAACTTCAACGACGGTGACTGCTCGGACGTGTTCACCGACATCCGGTTGGCTGAGAAGGCGATGCCCGGCATTGTGAAGAAGGGCTGACAAGTCCTGTTCTCGGGTGGCCGGGCTGCGTGCCCGGCCACCCGCCGGCAACTAGGCCGCTTCTGTGGCTGGCCCTGACGTTCCTCTCACCTTGCGGGCTGCCCCTTCCCAGAGTTTCTTGATCCACGCGCGAGCCTTTCTGATCGCCGCAGGGGTCTGCCTGGCTCCGTCCCAGAAGAAGACGACGAACATCACGGCGTAGGTGAAGAGAATCACCGAGATCAGGAGCGGGCCGGCGAGAATACCGATCATTGGCAAGCTCCAGTCGCGCCCCCAAAAGGCCGATACGACGAGTGCGAATCCCAGCACGCCGAACCAGAGTGTGTCCAAGCCGAGCCAGTGGACTCCGAACGCGGTCAGCGCCAGCCCGGCCAGCGCAGCTATGCCGATGCTGAGGTGCAACAAGAGCAGAAGGCACCGGTGCGGTCCGTAACTGAAGTACTTGCCCAGCGCCACACCCGCCCAGAACACGCGCCGCCGCACCGGGCCGACGCCGACATCGGCCAGCGCCTTGCGGAACTCGTAGTCGGCCGTGCTGCGCTTCAGGAAGAGGCCCTTCTCTCCCTTCCTCTTCTTCGCTCGGATCTCCTCACACCGCTGGTCGTGCAGCAGAGCTGGAAGCAAATGCGGTCCATAGCTCGCGAGCACGCCCTGCAGGAAAGAGGGCACCGAGGCAAGGTCAGTCGTCGTTTCTCCCTCGTGAGCACTGATCTCCACGCCTACGTCACCATTGCGGTAGGTCTTGGAGAAGCCCTCGGGATACTGGTACCAGAACGGCTCCTTGATCCGGAACGTCTTAGGACCAGCGGTCTCCAAGGTGACTTGAGCAGTTTCCTCGCACGTATTGGTCTTGTAGAAGGGCATGGCGGAGTCCCCTTCCGGGTTCGATCGCCCGCGTGGCGGCGCGGGTAACCCGTAGTCGCGATCCGCGCGTCCGGCGTTAGCCGTCAGGAGGCGGTCGTTGCCAACCTGCAGCCGAGCCGTCGATCCGGCAGGCGGACCATTTCGCGCGACCAACGCATCTTCGGCTGAACTGGGACCGCCTGCGATGCGTGTGCCAGCTGCTGCGGTTTTCCCGCCTACGAGGGAGGCGTTGTGGCTGGAAGTGCGAAGTGGGACGAGCTCAACGACAGGATCGCGCGGTTGTCGGTGACCGAGTCGTCCAGAGACGGGACGGTGCGGGTCACGGTGGCGGCCTCCGGTGTGCTGACCGGTCTGGTGCTCCGCGACGGTGCGGTGGCGGCGCAGGTCATGGAGTGCCTGGCGCGGGCGCAGGCGCGGATCCCGGACCTGTTGGGGCGAGCCCTGTTCGAGACGGTCGGGCCGAACGACCCCGCCGCGGAGCTCGTCGTGGCCGACGCGAGAAAGCGGTTTCCCGAACCGGCTCCGCGGGCCGCGTGGCAGCCGCGCAGACAGCGGGTGCCGGACCGCGTGGATGACGACTGGGACGGGCAGAGCGTCATGGAGGACGGGATCTGATGAGCGATTCGTTCGAAGTGGACACGACGGCGCTGACCGCGCACTCGATCAACGTGGTCAGGCTGTCCGACGAGCTCCGGTCCACAGTGGAGCTGGCCGGTGGGCAGAACATCACCGGCGACGCGTACGGGCAGACCGGCCGGCCGTTCGCCGCGCTGCTCGGTGAGTTGGCGGAGGCCGGGATGGCGACGCTGCGGCTGGCCGTCGAGTGCCTGGAGGCGGAGGCGGCGAAGGTGCGGGCGTCGGCCGCGGAGTTCGACCGGCGGGAAGGCGAGTCGGTTGACGGGATTCGCACGGCGGGAAGTGGGCTCCGATGAGGACGTCTGGTGTGTGCGATGCCGTCACCGGTTGTGGCTGGGTCGCGGGCGGTCTCGCCGCGAGCGGGGGCATGGGCGGGCTCGGTGCGGCCACGCGGCCGATCGACCAGCTCGGCTCGGCCGGGCTCGGCGCGCTCGCGGGACAGGTCCAGGAACTGCAGGACGTGGTGGACCGGTTGGCCGGCAACGCCGAAGCGATCCAGTCGTTCGCCGACACCTGGCGGCGGGTGGGCGAGTCCGTCGGGCAGGTCGGGCAGCGCCTCGGCAGCATCGCCGCGTCCGACACCGCCGGGTGGCGGGCGGATTCCGGTACCGGCTATCGGAACCGGGCCTCCGAAGTCACCGGTGCGTTGCAGGAGACGGCTTCGTTGTCGTCGATGGTCGGCACGCTCGCGGACAACATGGGGCAGGTGGTCGCCGATGCCCGGCGCACTGCCGCAGATCGGCTCGCGGACCTGGTCCAGCGGCTGGTCTCGTACGTCCGGACGGCGTCGGCGGTCGAGGGCGGCGTCACGCCGAACGTGCTGGCGCAGGCCTCCAGCATGATCGACGCCTACCGCGCGCCGATCGTCCGTGTCGAGGACGAGGTGCGGCAGTCGATGAGCAACGTCGAGTCGTTGCTGGGCGGCGGTGGGGACACGGCGGTCGCTTCGGCCGGTGCGCAGCCAGTTCGGCTGGCGATGAACTGCGGGCCGCTCTGGCAGAAGCCCATACCAGGCGAGGTGTACACGCTCAACCCGTTCGACGACGTCTGCGGTGGTGGCGGCGGGGGTGGCCGTTCCGGGCCGCAGGCACCGGCCAAGCCGCCGACGACGAACCTGCCGACCACTCCGCCGCCACCGAACCCGCCACCAACCAAGCCGCCGCCAACCAACCCGCCGCCGACGACCCCGCCACCAGCCAATCCACCACCGGCCAATCCTCCACCGGGCAAACCGCGGAAGTCCAAGCAGCCCACCGTTTTCGATCCCCCGCAGAAGACTCTCCAGCAGCGCAACGAGAAGGAGTTCCTCGAGCGTGAGCGCGAGCTCCTCAAACGGGACATGGAACAGCGCAAAGAGCTGGAGAAGCGGTTCAAACAGGACTACGAGCGCGGCCGCAACTACCGCGAGCAGTGCGAGGCCATCCACGGGCCGCCGCCGAACGACGGCCGGGACTACCACGCACACCACCCCTTCCCGGCCGAGCTGCACAAGGAGTTCGCCGGAGACCGGTTCCGCATCGACACGTCCGACCCCAAGTGGTGCACCTGGGTGGACGACAAGACGCACAGCCAGATCCACAACAAGGAGAAGTACAACGACGGCTGGAGGGACTGGTTCGCCAACAACCCCAACGCCACCAGAGAGGACGCGTTGAACCGTGCGCGCGAGCTCGCCAACGGCCGCTACACGCTGCCGTGGACGAACGAGCCCTGGGCCAAGTAGTCACGAAGAGCCGGCTGCGAGAGCCAGTTCGCGGTTGGCCCGCACGTCCGGGTCGTCGTCGATCTCCAGTGCCCGGTCGAAGTACTCGACGGCCAGCGCGCGGTCGTCGCTCTCGTAGGCGAGCACCCCGAGGTTGACGAGCGCGCCGGTCAGCTGAGGGTCCAAACGCAGCGCGGTCTCGAAGGACTCCCTGGCGTCGTCGGCGTTTCCGGTGTCGGACGCCAGGAGGCCGCGCAGGCAGTGCAGGTGCGGCTGGTCGGGATCCACGGCGAGGCCGGCCGAGACGTCGGCCGCGGCGCCCTCGGCGTCGCCGCGCTCGTACCGCAGGCTCGCGCGGTTGACGTAGGCGTCGACGAACTCGGGGTCGAGGTCGAGCACGCGGGTGAACTCGGCCTCGGCCAGGTCGAGTTCACCGAGCTCCTGGGCCAGGTCCGCCCTGTTGTAGTGCGGTTCCGGATAGGGCGGGGCCAGTCTGATCGCCGTCGCGTAGTCGGCCATCGCCTCGTTGTACCTGCCGAGCCGGCGGTACAGGCCCGCGCGTTCGAAGTAGTACTCGGAGTGGTTCGGGTCGACGGCGATCACCTCAGCCCAGGCCGCCTCGGCCTCCTCGGTGCGGCGCATCCTGGTGAGCAGCTGGGCCCGGTTCGACATGAGCACCGAGCGGTGCAGCATCTCGGTGCCGGGCTCCAGCTCGGTGTTCATGCGGTCCAGGCCCGCCGTGACCAGGCGCAGCGACTCGTCGAGGTCGCCGAGGTGCATCTCGATCAGTGCCAGGCCGTTCTCCTGGAACGTGACGTTGTAGGCGCGCCTCGCCTTTCCCGGTGACAGCGAGGCGATGGCGATGGCCGTGTTGATGTGCGCCTTCGCCTGTTGGTGATCGCGTTGGCCCTGCTCGTAGAAACGGGTGTAGAGCATCGCGCGGCCGTAGGCGGCCTGCAGGTGCACGCTGGGATCCGCGCTCGCGGCACAGGCCTGTTCGTAGGCCTCCGCGGCCAGCTCCGGCTGGTCGGTCATGGTGTGCGCCAGGCTGATCTTCATGGTGACGATCCAGCAGCGCTCCACCTGCGTGGCCCAGTCGAGCAGGGCCAGGCAGCGGTTCCCCAGGTCGCGCACGGCGTCGTAGAAGCCCATCAGACCGCAGTGGGTGAGCGCGGCGAACAACTCGTCTGCGCCCGCGCCGCGCGGATCGGCTCCGCGTTCGCGGTGGTAGGGGATCGCACCCAGGGTCAGGGAGAACTCGTTGCGGGCCAGCAGCTCGTCGGCACGGGCGTCGTGCAGCGCGGCACGGTCGGACGCGGACAGCTCCTCGTACGCGGCCCGTTCGGCGGGGTCTTCGCTGAGGCATTCGGACGCGACGTACCGCTCAGCGGGAGTCCGATTGTCGTGCGGCACTGAAAGGTCCGTGCCTGCCACGACAGTCAGCACAGCGGGGTCGACGCGGCGTTGCAGCGTGGAGAGCAGCAACTTGTCCGTCGCATCGGCGTCGTCGGCGTGGTCGACGACGAGCGTGGTCGGCTCACCGGTCATCGGCAGGTACTCGATGAGGAAGTCGGCCACGCCCTGGGCGAGCCGCCAGGTGTAGTTCATGGGGTAGTACCGGGTGCGCTCGTCGAGCGACGCGGTGGAGGTCAGGTTCTCCCTGGTGCACGTCAGCACCGCGCGCAGCTCCGGCGCCATCGCGAGGATCTCGATGTCGTGGCGCGCGACGAGCTCCGGTGCGACGCGCAGGGCATCCGGCACCAATGAGCGCAGGAGCGCACCACCTGCGGTGTACGGTCCGCGCAACCGTGCGTGCGCGTCCACGAAGATCCGGTTCATGACTCCTCCTGAGCTGATGTGGCGCGGTTCCGCCGTGCCCGCAGTGCCAGGTATCCGGCGAGTGCGAACTGGGCGACCGCGGTGGTGAGGACGATCGCGGCGTCGGCGACCCTGGCCGGCGGCACGTCGTCGGAGAGCAGCGTGTGCCCGGCGTTGCCGAGGAACTGCCAGGTCATGGGCAGCAGCACGGTGACGAGCAACGCGATCATGAACGCGTAGCCCGCGACGTGCAGCGGGAGGTACCACCGAGCCACCGCGCGGTCGCGGGGGTGCCAGTGGGCCTCGCTGGTCAGCGGGCGGCCCAGGACGGCGTTGACCCGGTTGCGGAGCATCTCCCGCGTCGTGGTCTGCAGGTCGACGCAGCCCAGCACCGTCGTGACGAGGTAGTACACGTCGGTGCGCAGGAAGAAGTAGAACTGCCAGGTGATGCGCAGGAACGTGGTGAACGCGAACGCCAGGCACACCTTGGCGAGCAGCGAGTCCCACGTGAGGTACGCCAGCACCGTCAGCGCGGACATCACCAGCAGGTCCATGAGCATGCCCGCCAGCATCGGCAGGTAGCGCGACCGCCGGGGCACCGACACGAGGCCGTCCAGCGACGTCTCGAACACGACGAAGTACATGCGCCAGCCGAGCCCGACCTTCGACCGCAGGCCCAGCCGCCGTCCGGCCATGACGTGGAACCACTCGTGCAGCAGGGTCAGCGGAACCTGGCCGAGCAGCAGCGTCACCTCGATGACGACCAGGTAGTCGGTGAAGAAGATGTTGCCGCGATGTGGAATCAGGCCCGGTCGTGCTACGCAAACGGCGATTGCGACGACAACAAGGCATGCGTACACCACCCACGCGGCGGGGGAGAACAGCCACCGGCCCAGCCGCTGCCAGCGCACCGGACGCGGGTCCGGCTCGTCGTGCTCCCGCAGCAGCCGGAGCTCTCGCAGCGTGTCGATCAGGTCGGTCATGTCGACCGCCGTGCCGTACGTGTCCTGGTACCAGGCCGCTGCGGCCGCCGGCTCCATCCCGTTCGCCAGCTTGCGCACAAGCGCCGCTCCGTCCGGCGGGAAGACGCCGTACGAGTCGATGTCGCGCCTGCCGACTACCACCTCGTCCCCGTCGTCTACATAGGACAGATCGTGGAAGGCGAGCTGCACTGCCATGGACCACCCCGGGACTCGTCTCCCGCGGGTGCGGTGGTGCCGCACCCGCGGGTCTGCGACTGGCTAGTGCCGTGACCGCCTGCCTTTGCCCCGTATTTCGGCGTTCAGACGGGTGGATCGTGGTGCCGGCCCCGCGTCCTCATCCTGGTTGGCTGTGGGCGCGGGGCCGGTGCCGCGAGGCGCCCTGCTGGGCGCTGAAAGACGCGGCGAAGGTAGGCGGTTACGGCACTAGTTCGGCTGGACCGTGCAGCAGCAGCTGCAGTAGCAGTACACGGCAGGCGCGGTCAGCCGGACCGTGCCGGGCTTGCGCACAACGATCTTCTTCATGGGACCTCTCCCTATCCACGGCAGGGGAAGGTCAGGTCCTCCCCCCGGAGGCGCGGCGGCGCCACGACCAGACCGTGAGCCGCGGACCATCCGGAAAGCTTCGGAAAACCTTGAAGTGCCTGCTCAGCAGCTCCGCGATGAGGGCATCATGACGGCGGAGATCCGGCTGCTCGGCGACGTCGAGGTGCACGTCGGCGAGCAGCTGGTGGACGTGGGCCACTCCCGGCAGCGGTGCGTGCTGGTGGCGTTGCTGGCCGAGCCGGCGCGGGTGGTGTCGGTGGAGCGGCTGATCGACCGCGTCTGGGGAGACCGGTTGCCACGCCGGCCGCGCAACGCGCTGTACGGCTATGTGAGCAGGCTGCGCGCGGTTCTCGGCGACGAGGCCCGCATCACCCAGCAGTCGCGCGGTTACCTGCTCGAGGTCGACCCGATGGCCGTGGACCTGCACCGGTTCCGCGCCCTGGTACGACGAGCGCGGGCGAACGAGGACGACCACGCGCGCGCCGCGCTCTTCGACGAGGCTTGCGGACTGTGGCGCGGCAACCCGTTCGGCAGCCTGAACACGCCGTGGCTCAACGGGATGCGGGCAACGGTCGAGGCCGAGTGGTTCGCGGCCGAGCTCGACCGCACCGACGTGCAGCTGCGCCTCGGCGGGCACACCGAGTTGCTGCCCAGGCTGCAACGCTGGTCGGAGGCACATCCGCTGGACGAACGGCTGGCGGCGCAGCTGATGCTCGCCCTGTACCACTGCGGGCGGCAGGCCGAGGCGCTCGACCACTACCAGCGGATTCGCGCGCGACTGGCCGAGGAGCTGGGCGCCGATCCGAGTCCGGCGTTGCAGCGGCTGCACCTGCGGGCGCTGAGCGCCGACCTCACCGTCGCGGTGGCACCCTCCCGGCAGCCCGTTCCGCAGCAGCTGCCCGTTCCGCCGGGCGCATTCGTCGGTCGTGCGGCCGAGCTCGACGAGCTCGGCCATGCGCACGGTGACCCGGCGACCTTGATGATCTCGGTGATCGGCGGCGTCGGCGGTGTCGGCAAGACCTGGCTGGCGCTGCGGTGGGCGCACGACAACGCCGAACGGTTCCCGGACGGGCAGCTGTACGTGAACCTGCGCGGGTTCGAGCCGACGGGGCAACCGGTGCCGTGGCCGGCGGTCGTGCGGGGCTTCCTGCACGCGCTCGGCGTGGACCCCGCGACCGTCCCCGCCGATCCCGACGCGCAGGCCGCGCTCTACCGGAGCACGGTGGCGGGCAGGCGAATGCTGGTCGTGCTGGACAACGCCCGTGACACCGAGCAGGTGACCCCACTGCTGCCGGGGTCGCCGTCGGTGACGGTGCTGGTCACCGGCCGCCGGCAGCTGTCCGGTCTGCGCGCGGCCTTCGGCGCCCGGCTGATGACGCTCGACCTGCTGGCCGACGACGAGGCCCGGCAACTGCTCACCGCGCAACTGCCCACCGGTCAGCAGCCGGAGGCCGTCACCGAGCTGCTGAAGCACTGCGACGGCCTGCCCCTGGCCCTGAGCATCGTCGCGGCGCGCGCCGCGGCCCGGCCGCACTTCCCGTTGTCGGTGCTGGCAGAGGAGCTCAGGGACGCCGGGCTGGACGCGCTGGACGCCGGTGAGCTGTCGGCGAACCTGCGGGCGGTGTTCTCGTCGTCCTACGAGGCCCTGGACGAGCGCGCGGCGACGATGTTCGGGCTGCTCGGTCTCGCACCCGGCCCGGACGTCGAACTGGCGGCCGCGGCCGGTCTCGTCGCGAGGCCGGCACCCGCCACGGCGGTGCTCCTGCGTGCGCTGACCGACGCTCATCTCGTGCTCGAACACCGGCCCGGCCGCTATCGCATGCACGACTTGGTGCGCCTGTACGCGATCGACCGCGCGCTGCGGGACCAGCCGAGCGCGGACCGCGACGCGGCGCTGCGGCGGTTGGTCGACTTCCACCTGCACACGGCGTGTCGCGCGGCCGATCTGCTGTACCCGCACCGGCCACCGATCGACCTGGACCCGCCCGCACCCGGCAGCGTGCCGCTGGAGCTGCCGGACCGCGCGGCCGCGCTGGCGTGGTTCGAGGCCAACAACGCCGGCCTGCGTGCCGTTCAGCGTCTCGCGCTGGAGCACTCGTGGGACGCGGTCGTCTGGCAGGTGGCGTGGGCGTTGACGATCTTCCACCTGCGCCGCGGGCACCTGGAGGACCACTTCGCCTGCTGGCAGGCCGGTCTCGTGGCCGCCGACCGGCTCGGCGTCCCGATGCTGCAGGCGCACGCGCATCGGCAGCTGGGCCAGGCGTACGGCCAGGCGAGTGACCACACCGCGGCCGAGGACCACCTGAACCAGGCGCTGGCGCTGAGCTCGCGGTGCGGTGACCTCTTCGGGGAGGCCCGCGCGCACCAGCTGCTCGCGTGGATCCGGGACGTGCAGGACGACCACCTCGGGGCGTGGCTGCACGCCGCGAGGCTCGTGCGGCTTTCCCGGTTGTTCGACAACTCGGTGTGGACCGCGAACGCACTGGAGACGGCCGGGTGGTGTCTGGCTCGTCTGGGTCACCACGAGCTCGGACGGGTCCGCTGCGCCATGGCGTTGGCCGTGCACCGGGAGCACGGCCACCGTGAAGGCGAAGCGGAGGCGTTGAACAGCCTGGGATACATCGCGCACTGCACCGGGCGGCACCAGGAGGCGCTGCACCACTACCACCAGGCGCTGATCCTGCGGCGCGAGTGCGGCGACGTCTACGCCGAGGCCTGCACGCTCGAGCACCTCGGTGAGACGTACCGCGTCGTCGGGCAGGACGAGGCGGCACGGGAGGTGTGGGGGCAGGCGCTCGCGCTGTACCGCGCCCAGCACCGCGCCGGGCAGGCGGCACGAGCGGAGCGTTTGCTGGCCCTGCCTGCGGATGCAACAGATCCCGAAGAGTTTCCGAATCGCCGCCCGCGATCCTGACCGGATGGATCGCGGGAGGCGGGGCTGGTGCCTGCGGCTGGTCGGGGAGACGGTCATGTGCCGGGCGGGCGAGACGCGGGTCGCGGCCCAGATCGGCAGCCGCAAGGCGCGCACGTTGCTGGCGGTGCTGGGACTGCGGTGCGGTCAGTGGGTGACGGTGAACGTCCTCGCCGACGCGCTGTGGGGTGATCGTCCGCCACGCCGCCCCGTCGCGGGCGTGGCCACCCTGGTGAGTCGCCTGCGGGCCGGGTTCGGGCAGGAGGTGGTCGTGGGCGCCGGTTCCGGCTACCGGCTGGGTGACGCGGTGCGGGTCGACGTCCACGACGCGGAGTCGTTGCTCACCGAGGCGGAGCTGGCGCTGCGTGCGGGCGAGCCGGCGGACGGACGCGTTGCCGCGGATCGGGCGCTGGGGCTGGTCGGCGGGGCGCAGGTGCTGACGGACCACCCGGCGGGGGAGTGGGCCGAGCAGGCGCGGCGCTGGCACGCCGAACTGGTGCGCCGCGCGTGGCACGTGGCGGCGGAAAGCGCGCTGCGCACCGGTGATCCCGAACGGGCGCGGGCCGTGGCGGAGATCGCGATCGCGGCGGACCCGCTGGACGAGGCGGCCTACCGCGTGCTGATGGAGGCGCACGCGGCGGTGGGCGAGCCGGCCCGCGCGGTGCTCGCCTACCAGCGGTTGCGCGCCGAACTGACCGACGAGCTGGGCATCGATCCGGCTCCGCAGACCCGCGACCTGCACCTCTCGATCCTCCGGACCGGTTCTGCAACCGAACTGCAACGGCCGTACGGATGCTGACCGCATTCGGCGTCAACCGAACTATTCGTGAAGGAGTGCAGGATGCCCACGCTCATGAAGGAACGTGCTCAGGACATCGTCGCCGGCTGGCGCACGGGTGACGTGGACGGCCCGGCCGGACCGCTGTTCCCCAGCGGCGAGTACGCCGAGCACGAGCTCACCATGACCGGCCACTCCGGCAAGTGCGGCACGGTCTGCACCTATTCGCAGGGACGGCAGTGCTGCTGAGTCGGTAGCCCACAAAGGAGCTTCAGCGGCCATGCTGCGGAACGATGAACCGCGTCCGGCTTTTCCCGACGAACTGGCAGGTGAGTTCGGCCCAGCGCTCGATCCCCTGGTCGCGCCCGCCCTGGCAGGCCTCGCGGCCGAGCTCCGCGCGGTGCCGGGGCTGGCCGACGAGGAGCGGGACGTCGTGCACACGGCGGCCTCGGTCACGGTGCGGGAAGCCGTGTACCGCAAGGTTTGCCGCGTGCTGGTGCTCGAGCTGAACGCCGCGCGGATCACCGGTGCGCTCACCGCGGCGGATCCGGCGGCCCGGTTCGCGCAGTGGCTGGCCGGGGCGAGCGACAGCCGGTTCTGGGACGGGCTGGACGAGCACTATCCGCAGCTGCGGCAGCGGTTGTCGACGGTGGTCGGCAACCGCTGCGCCGCGGCTGTTCAGCTGGCCCACCGGTTCAGCGCGGACCGGGCCTCGCTCGCCGCGTTGCTCGGCAAGGCACCCGGCACGCTCACCGCCGTCGAGTTCGGCGCGGGCGACAGCCACCGCGGTGGGCAGACCGTGGCTGTCCTGCGCTGCACGGCCGGTCGAGTCGTCTACAAGCCGAGGTCGGTCGAAGTCGACGCGGTGCTCGGCCGGCTGTTGCGCGCGCTGTTGTCCGACGAGCCCGCGGCCAGCCGGATCCGCGTTCCCGATGTGCTGCTGCGGGACGGCTACGGGTGGGCCGCACACGTCGAACACCGCTACTGCTCCGGCGACGAGGAGCTGCGCGCGTTCTACCGGGGGATGGGCCACTGGCTCGCGGTCATGCGCCTGCTCGGCGGCAGCGACCTGCACGCGGAGAACCTGATCGCGGCCGGCCCGGTTCCTGTTGTCGTGGACTGCGAAACCCTGTTCACTCCCGTGCACGAGCTCGGCAAGCCGTCCGGCTACGGGCTCGCCGTCGACCGCGCCGTCAGTCTCGTCGGCGGCACCGTGCTGCGGACCGGCCTGTTGCCCGGCCGAGGCCTCGCGCTCGGCTGGCGCGGCGTCGACTCGTCCGCGATCGGTTCGTTGCCGGGCCAGCAGCCGTCCGCGCCCGTCCCGATGGTCGTCGGCGGCGGCACGGACCTCGCCAGGGTGGAACTGGTGCAGGCCCCGATCGCGTTGGCCGCCAACCATCCCAGCGCCGAGCCGATGCTCGGCAAGCACTGGCAACGGATCTACGACGGCTTCACCGAGCTGACCGAGCGGTTGCTGGAGATGGATCGCGAAGGCCGGCTGGAACCGTTGCTGGCCGGATTTGCCGACTGCCCGGTGCGGATCGTGGCCCGTGCCACCGAGACCTACGCCGAGCTGGGCCGGATGCTCTGGCACCCGACCTCGTTGCACGGCGAGCAGGCCGCCCGGCAGCGCGCCGCCGGGTTGCTCGCCAAGCAGGCGGAGACCGCGCCGGGTGCGCCCGGTGACCCGGCGGTGATCGACGCGGAGATCGCGGACCTGCTCGCCGGCGACGTGCCGTTCTTCGCCACGACACCGCGCGACGGTGTGCTGACCGGGCCTGGCGGCACCACCTGGGGCGAACCGCTGGATCTCGTCGCCGACGCGCTGCACCGGTGGCGCGGCAACGATTTCGCGCTCGACCGGCAGGTGGCAGAGGCCGCGTTGGTGAGCGCCTACCTGAACGAGGGCTGGCTGCCGGACGACCGCCGCCTGCTCGCCACCGCCGTGCGCACGGACGACCTCGACCGCCGTCGGCGCACCCAGGCGGCGGACATCGTTCGCGCAGTGCGGGACCACGCTCTGCGGGCCGACGACGGGTCCGTCACCTGGATCGCGCCGGTGCTCAACCCAACCGGATGGGCGGTCACGCCGCTCGGGCCTGACCTCTACGGCGGGCTCTCCGGGATGGCGGTTCTCCTCGCCGCGTACATCGTCGAGATGAACGCCGACCGGGCGGACGAGGTCTCAGGCCTCGACTCCCTGCTCGCCGCCGTGGTGTACACGATGCGGCTCGGCGAGGACCAGATCGCGCGGGAGCACGCAGGCGAGCCGGCCATGCGTCCCGAGCCGCCCGGCGGTTACATCGGGCTCGGGTCGCAGATCTGGGGATGGCTGCTGCTGCACCGGATCGGGGTGGCCGGGGGACTCGAGCGAGCGTCGGCACTCGCCGGACAGGTCGCCGCCGGTGTGCGGGTCGACGAGTCGTTCGACGTGCTGCACGGGATGGCGGGCGCGGTGGTGCCTCTGCTGCGGCTCGCCGAGGCCGACCACCGGTGGACGGTCCTCGCGGCTCAGATCGGGGACCGGTTGATCGGCGCGGCCACATCTGAGGGCTGCTGGCCGACCGCCGCGTTCCCGGAAGGGATCGGCGGGTTCGCCCACGGGGTGACCGGGATGGGCTGGGCACTCGCCCGGCTCGCCGCGGTCACCGGCGACGCCGCGCACCGGCGTGGCGCGGAAGCCGCGTTCACCTACGAGGAGTCGCTCTACGACCCGGCTTTGCGCGGCTGGCGGGACCTGCGTTCGCCGGGCATGGCCGCGTCGGCCTGGTGCCACGGTGCGGGCGGCATCGGTGTCGCCGCCGCCGATCTGCTGCAGAACGGCGAAGGGCGTTGGAGGGACGTGCTGCGGCGCGCGGCCGAAGCGTGCTGGGAGTCGGGCCTGGGCTGGAACCACACGCTCTGCCACGGAGATCTCGGCGTGTGGGAGGTCGTCGACTCTGCTTTGGGCGCCGGGGTGGGACCCGTGGACCGGGTGACGCTGGACGGTCACGTGCTCAGCAGCCTGGAGGAGCACGGCCCGATCAGCGGCATGGCCAGGGAGGCGTTCTCGCCCGGCCTGCTGCCGGGGCTCGGCGGAGTGGCCTACCAGCTCCTGCGGATGCATCCGGACTGCACGCTGCCCAGCGTTCTACTGCCTGATCCTGGACCGATCCGGCGATGACCGAGGCGCTGGCGTCCCCGTACTGGCGGCTCGACGACACCGGTAGGCCGCTCTCGTTCTGGCAGCTGCTGCGCCGTTTTCCCGCGGCGGGCAGGCCGGTCGTGGAGGTGATCTGGCAGGCGGCGCCCCGCTCCGCCGCGGTGATCGCCGTGCTGCAGGTCGCGTCCGGCGTCACCGGGGCGTTCGGGTTGCTGGCGACCACCGGCGTGCTCGAGGAACTGCTGACCGCGGGGCCGACAGCGCAGCGGGTGCTCGCGGCCGTGCCGTCGTTGCTGCTGGTGATCTTTGCCTACTCGGCTCGGGCCGCCATGGACGCGGGCGTCGCGCTGGCCACCGCGCGGGTGGTGCCAGGGGTGCGCCGGGTGGCCGAGGAGCGGTTGTTCGACGCGAGCCTGCACGCCGAGCTGATCGCGTTCGACGACGACCGCTTCTACGACCGCATGCACCGGGCTCGTGACCGCGGCCTGTTCTACCTGGAACAGGCCACCAGCAATGTGGTCGCGTTGCTCGGCGCGGTCTTCGCCGTCGTGGGCGCCGCCGGCATCATCGGTGTGCTGCATCCGGTGCTGTTGCCCGTGCTGCTGGTCAGCCTGCTGCCGGAGGGCTGGGCGGTCTTCCGCTCCGCCCGGCTGGGCTACGAGGGCATGACCCGCCTGGTGACGTTGAACCGCAGGCTGCGGATGATCTCGGACCTGGCCACCGAACGCGAACCGGCGGCCGAGATCAGGGCCTGCCAGGCCGAGCCGTTCGTGCTCGGCGAGTACCGGCAGGTCGCGGATGTGTTGCGGGACCACGAGGTTTCCGTTGGGCTCGCCCAGGCCAGGACCGGGATCGCCGGCCGGGCGTGTGCCGGGGTGGCCACCGCTCTCACGTTCGTGGCGCTGGGATTGTTGTTGTACGCCGGCTGGATTCCCCTGGCGGTCGCGGGCACGGCGGTGATCGCGATCCGGACGTCTTCGTTGGCGCTCGGTCAGCTGGTGCGCGCCTGCAACGAGTTGTTCGAGCAGAGCCTCTACGTCAGCGACTACCAGTCTTTTCTTCGTGCGGCAGGAGAACGTCGTCGTTCGGCTGGTGCCGTCGCGGGACCCCCGAACCGGATCACGTTGCACGACGTCGGTTTCCGCTATCCGGGCGCTGCTGTGGACGCCGTCCGAGACGTCAGCCTAACCCTCCACAAAGGACAGATCATCGCGCTGGTGGGGGAGAACGGCTCCGGCAAGACCACTCTGGCGAAGGTCATCGCCGGCCTGTACCGGCCGAGCAGCGGCCAGGTGTGCTGGGACGACCGCGACGTCGCCGAGCTCGACGTGGCCGACCAGGTGGTCGTGGTGCTGCAGGACCCGGTCCGGTGGCCGCACGACGCCAGGACCAACGTCCGGGTGGGCCGCCACCGCCGTGTCGATCCCGGCGACGCGGCGTTACGTTCCGCGGCCGACTCGGCGCGTGCCACGGAGGTGGTCGAGGGGCTGCCTCGTGGCTGGGAAACGTTGCTGTCCAAGTACTTCCGCGACGGCCACGAGCTGTCCGGCGGGCAGTGGCAACGCCTGGCCGTCGCACGCGGACTGTTCCGGGACGCGCCGCTGGTCATCTGGGACGAGCCCACCGCCCCGCTGGACGCCAAGGCCGAATACGCGGTGTACGAGTCGTTGCGGCAACTCGCGGGCAGCCGCACGGTCGTGCTGATCACGCACCGGCTGGCCAGCGTGCGCAACGCCGACCAGATCTACCTGCTGCACGAGGGCAGCCTGGTCGAACGGGGCACGCACGACGAACTGCTCGCGGCGGGGGGCCGGTACGCGCAGCTGTACGGGCTGCAGGTCGAGATGTACACCGGCGCGACCACGTGACGGCCGAGTTGAAGGGGCTGGTCCGCGGTTTGCGCGGCTGGCTGGTGCTGCTGGGCGACCTGTACACCGGCGCGACCACGTGACGGCCTTGCAGAGCCTGGCCCGCGGCCTGCACGGCCGGCTCGTGCTGCCAGGAGAACCCGGCTACTCGTCGGCGCGCACGGCGTTCGTCCGGGGTCTCGACGAGGTGCTCCCCGAAGCCGTCGTGCGCTGCGCCGACCCGGCCGACGTGGCCGAGGCGATCACGTTCGCGCGGTCCTGCGGATTGCCCTTCGCGTTGCGCGGCGGCGGCCACAGCTTCGCCGGCCACTCGTCCACCCGCGGTCTGCTGATCGATCTCGGCGGGCTCACCTCGATCGCCGTGGGTGCCGGGACCGTGACGATCGGCCCTGGTGTCCTGGTCGGCGGTCTGGCGCGGCGCCTGGCCGACCACGACCGGGTGGTGCCGTGCGGCTGGTGCCCGACGGTCGGCGTGACCGGCGCGCTGCTCGGCGGCGGATACGGTGTGCTCAGCCGGTTCTACGGGCTCGGCGCCGACCACCTGCTGGCCGCCGAAGTCGTGCTGGCCGACGGCCGGACCGTGCGGACGGATGCCGACCACGAGCCTGACCTCTTCTGGGCGCTGCGCGGCGCGGGCGGTGGCAACTTCGGCGCGGTCACCTCAGCCGTGCTGCGCACCCGACCGGCGCCCGCGCTGGTCTCGTTCTGCGTCCGGTGGCCGTACCACCAGGCAGCAGCCGTGATCGAGGCGTGGCAGCAGTGGGCACCTGACGCCGCGGACGAGGTCAACGCCGAGGTCGCGCTGACGGTGCCGGACTCGCTCGACGAACCGCCTTCGGTGACGGTCTTCGGCGTCGTCGTCGGGGACGTGGCTGAGCTCGCCGCTTTCACCGATCGCATCCCCGGTGCGGAGACCTCGCTGACCCCGCTGACCGGCCGAGCCGCCGCCTGCCACCACACCTATGCCGGTCTGCCCGCCACCGAGGTCCCGTTCGACCCACCGCCGCCGGGCGACCGGCCCGGCCTCCGCGTGACCAAGTCCGAGTTCTTCGACCACCCGCTGCCCCAAGACACCATCGCCGCACTCGTCGCAGGCCTCGTGCACGAGCGGGTCGAGGGCCAGCACCGGGAGCTGGAGCTCGTCCCGTGGCGCGGTGCGATCGGCCGGGTTCCTCGCAACGCCACCGCGTTCGTGCACCGCGAGGCCCGCTTCATGATCAGGCACGCGGTGCTGACCGGCCGCCGCGCCACCGACGAGCAACGCCGGGCCGCGAGCCGGTGGGCCACGTCGAGCTGGGCGCTGACGCATCCCCACGGCAGCGGGCACGTCTATCCCAACTACCCCGATCCGGACCTGCCCGACTGGGAGCACGCCTACTACGGCACCAACGCCGCACGGCTGCGCGAAGTCAAGCGGGCTCACGACCCTGTCGGTGCCTTCAGGTTCGGCCAGTCGATCTCCACAGAGGTCTAGGCTCGTCCGATACCACTCTGCTGGGAGCGGCCATGACGGAGATTCAGCGGTATCTCGCAGAAGAAGTCGCGGAAGACCTGGCTGACGGCATCATCAACCGAAGGGAAGCGCTCCGCCGCCTGGGCCTGCTCGGCGTGACCGGTGCGGCCGCGGCCGGCTTGCTGTCCGCGGGCACGGCGGCAGCCGAACCGGAAAGCGGCAAGCGTTCCTCGTCCGAAACGAGCTGGGCTCCCGTCCCACGGGAGTCGATCACCTTCCCAGGCCCCCGCGTGCCACTGATGGCCGCCTGGGCGCCTGCGGCCAAACCCCGTGGCGGCCTGCTGGTCATCCACGAGAACCGCGGCCTGAACGACCACATCCGCACGGTGGCCGGCCGGTTCGCCGCCAGCGGCTACTCAGCCCTCGCACTCGACCTGCTGTCCGAGGAGGGCGGCACCGGCTCGTTCCCCGGCGAGGCCGAAGTGGCGGCCGCGCTGTCGCGGATCCCGCCGGACCGTTTCGTGGCGGACATGAAGGCCGCCCTGACCGAGCTCAAACGGCGCGTGCGCGGCAAGAAGCTGTGCGCGGTCGGCTACTGCTTCGGCGGCAACATGGTGTGGCGCCTGCTCACCTCGAACGAGCCACGCCTGGCCGCGGGCGCCGCCTACTACGGCCCGTTCCCGGAAGGCGGCACCTTCGCCGGCTCCCGCGCCGCCGTGCTCGGTGTCTACGGCGGCCTGGACGCCCGAGTCAACGCAACCCGCCCGGCGGCCAAGGCAGCGCTGGAGGCGGCGCGGCTGAAGTACGAGCTCCTCACCTTCACCGAGGCTGATCACGCCTTCTTCAACGACACGGGCGCCCGGTTCAACCCGCACGCGGCGACGGAGGTGTGGCGCCGAACGCTGAACTGGTTCGACGCCGCCGACACCAAAACCTGACAAAACCAGGACAGTTGATCGACCTCCGGTCGAAGCGTCTTAAACCGGGAGGAGCCGCGCACTACGATCGAATGCCTCCAAACAGAGGAGGCGGTCTTGCCGGCGGACTACCTGCCCGAGCGGAACGTGCTGACCGGCGACCAGAAGTACCGGCAGGCGCTGCTCGCGATCGAGGGCAGAAAGCCGACGATCGATCTCGCCTACGTCGGCATCAGCGAGCTCGATCCTCGACGTCATCTGCACAGCGACATCGTCAACCTCGACGTGTACAACAACGCGTTGAAGGAGCTCCCTGGTCAGGTGGGGGAGCTCCTGGCGCTGGAGTGTCTGGACGTGAGCGACAACGACCTCACCGAGTTGCCCGCGTCGCTGACGAACCTGGCCCAGCTCACGGCGTTGAACGTCGCCCAGAACAAGATCTCCAGGTTGCCCGCGGACATCCAGAAGCTGGCGAACCTGCGCTACCTCAACGTCTCCGACAACGACCTGGACGAACTGCCTGCCGGGCTCGGTGGGCTCGGCGCGTTGGAGGAGCTCGACGTCAGCGGCAACCTGTTGACCGCCCTGCCCGCCCGGATCGGCCGGCTGCGTCAGCTGCGGACTCTCGACGCCGCCAACAACGAGCTGCTGATGTTGACCGACGACCTGTGCCAGCTGCGCGAGCTCGAGCAGCTCCTGCTCGAATACAACGACATGTCCCAGGTGTCCCCCAACATCAGCAAGCTGCGACTGCTGCGGGTGCTCGACCTCTCGCACAACAAACTCCGCGCGTTGCCCGCTGAGATCGGGACGCTGCGCAACCTCGAGACGTTGCGGCTCGAGTTCAACGCGTTGACCGAGGTGCCGGCGGACATCGGCAAGCTCAGCAGCCTCCGCGAGCTGGACCTGTCGGGCAATCGGCTGACCAGGTTGCCCAGGGAACTGGGGTACCTGCCGCCAGGAGTTCTGTTACGTCTCAACGGAAATCCGCTGGTCGAGCCGTACTCGACCTTGCTCGCCCGCGGCGTTCCGGCGCTGCTCAACTACCTCCGCAGTCTGGAGGACAGCGCACCTCAGTACGAGGCGAAGGTGTTGCTGGTCGGCGAGGGAGGCGTCGGGAAGTCCTCGCTCGTCGCGGCGCTGCGTGAGGACGAGTTCGTGCACAACCGGCCTACCACGCACGGCATCGAGATCGGCACGCTCGACCTGCCGCATCCCGAGCTCAACGCTCGCATGACCCTCAACACCTGGGACTTCGGGGGCCAGGAGGTCTACCGGATCACGCACCAGTTCTTCTTCTCCCGGCGAGCCCTGTACCTGTGCGTGTGGAAGCCGCGGGAGGGCCAGCTCGAGAACGGGGTCGAGTCGTGGTGCCGGCGGATCAGGCTGCGGGTGGCCGACCAGGCGAGGTTGATCGTCGTCGCGACGCACGCGAGCGAACGGCGTGCCGAGTTCGACTTCGGCCATCTCAAGTCCAAGTTCCCCCAGCTCGTCGTCGACTACTTCCGGGTGGACAGCCAAACCGGCGAGGGCATCGCCGAACTGCGCGCGGCGATCGCCCGCCACGCGGCCGGCCTGCCGCAGATGGGGGAGTTGCTGAACAACAGCTGGCGGCTGGCCCGTGACGAGGTGCTCGCAAATGAGGAGTCGCACATCACCCGGCTGGCCTTCGAACGGGTGAGCGCGTCGCACGGACTGTCCGAGGACAGCACCGCGACCCTCGCCGGGCTGATGCACGACCTCGGCCACATCATCAACTACGCGGACGACGACGGTCTGCGGGACCTCGTGGTGTTGCGACCGGAATGGCTCACCAAAGCCATCGGATACGTGCTGGAGGACGACTTCACCCGCGAGAACGCGGGCGAACTGCCGCACGACCGGCTGAGCACCGTCTGGTCGCCGGGCGGAAGGCCGCTCTACCCGTCCGAGTTCCACCCGTAGTTCCTGCGGTTGATGGAGAAGTTCGACGTCTCCTACCGGCTGCCGGACTCGAGGGCGAGCCTGGTCGCGCAGCTCGTGCCGTACGAGCGGCCAACGCACATCTGGCAGGACAAGGCGGTCGACGTCGAGCCGCGCCGTCGGGTGATCCGGGCGATCTGCCGGACCGGGGAGGAAGCGCCGGGCCTGATCGCCTGGCTGACCGTGCGCAATCACCGGTTCTCCGTCGGCAAGCACTGGCGACGCGGCGTCGTGCTGCGCCACGAGGAGCACGACGCAGAGGCTCTGTTCGAGCTCATGCCCAACGACCGAGACCTCCGGCTGACCGTGTTCGGCCCGGCGCCCGAATACTTCTTCCACGTGCTGAAGGACGGCGTCGAAGACCTGATCCACCACCGGTGGAAGGGCTTGACCTACGAGTTCCTCGTGCCGTGCGGGAAAACGGAGAGCGACGGCACGCGGTGCGTGGGCGTCTTCCCGTACCGCGCGCTGGTCAAGTTCCGACAGCGCAGGGAACGCCGGATCATCTGCACGTCGTGCGCGTCGTGGAGCGACGTGGAAGAGCTGATCTCCGGTCTGTCCCAGCCGACCGGCTCGCTCGAGGTCATGGTGCGCAACGTCGAACGAGCCCTGGTGCAGCAACGAGAACAGCTGAGCCGCATGGAGAACTCGATGACTGTGGAGGCCAGGCACCAGCGGGTCTTCGAGGCGGAGACGCAGCGCCACCTCCGAGTCGCGTTGCGCATGCTCAGCACGGAGGTGACGGACTGCCCTCGCCTCTTCACGATCGCGCCGGCCGACCGGCGAGCGGTCGTGCACGCGATGTCCACCCGCCTGCACTACAAGATCACGTTGTGGTGCGAGGAGTCGGGACACGAGCACCCCTGGGCCGACGCGACGTACGACTTCAAGCCCACCAAGGAATGGATCACCACCGTCGGCCCGTACGTGCGGTTCATCGCCTCGATGCTCCGGTTCGTGGTTCCGGTGGCCGGCGCCGGCTACGCCACCACGTTGACCAAGGACGAGCTCGACCTGGTCAAGGCGGACATCGAGCTCACGAAGACGCTCGCCGACAAGCTGCCGCAGAGCCAGGGCGAGTCCACCACCTCCATGCCGCAGGGCATGACGAAGGCCGAAGGCGCGGGCTTGCGGACGCTGCGGTCACTGCTCCTCACCCTCGACCCGGTGAGCGGGTTCGGCGACTTGCGGCGAGTGCACACGCCTTCTGGTGACATCGCCTGGGTGTGTCCCGCCCACCACAGCCTCTACGATCCGGGCCTTCCCGAGCTGCCTGCCGGCTCGTAGCCGATCCTGAACACGAACTGAGCCCTACCAGGTGATCGAGACGCCGCGCTGCCCGTAGAAGCCGGCGAAGAGCGCAACGGGAAGCCGGGCGTCACGGGTCTCGGCGGTGTGCCCGGAGGGGTTGCGGAAGCTGAGCGTGCCGGCCGCGTGGCCGGTGACGAGCACGAGATGACCGCCCTGTCCCGGAGCAGCCCGGTCAGGACGCCGGATCTCCTTGTGGACGGAAGCCATCACGATGCGTCCGGCGTCCAGCAGCCCGACGAGCTCGTCGGTCTGGAGGCGACCGTGCACCTCAGCGGTCAGTCCGTGTTCAGACCTGACGTACTCGGCGAAGGGCGCGTAGATGAGGCCCCGGATGTCCCGCCCCTCTTCGGTGTACGCGCCGTACTTGCGCGCGCCGTCGAGGAGGTCGAAGAGGGACGGCGCCTGACCATCACGGCTCAGCAGCGCCATGCGCAGACAGGCCATCCCGCAGATGTGCCCGCACCAGCGCGCGTAGGTGGCGAGGTCCGGAGCGCCGGACTCCCTCCAGCCGGCGTCCTCCGCCGGGTCGTGGCCCCGGTAGACGATGGCTTCGACCAGGTCGGCGCTGGCGAACTGGGTGACGGTCGGAAACACGTGCTCAGACACGCTCCCTCACAACGGCGACGTGGCGGGCGCTCGGGTGGTCGGGTCCGCTGCGCGCGACCAGCGTGAGCGAGTGCATGGCAGACATGCCTTGAATCTTCCAGCACCACGTCCGGAACGAGCATCAACTCGGCGGATCGAGCGGACTCGACACCTCGTCGGTCAGCACATTCGCGTCACTCGTGCAATTCCGGTGTCAGCCGTTGAGCAAGCGGCGAACTGCCCTCCTGAGCCTCCTGAATGCGGGCTGACCGCCTTGGGCTGCGGTGCTGACGGGTCTTTGACGGTCCAAGTTGGTACTGATCTCGTCGACGACCTCTTGACCAGCCGGCCGGAACGTGAACGCCGTCTCCGTCTCCGCTCATGCGCTGGCTGAAGTCCTTCAGTCGCTCCTTCCAGAACTCGCAGTCGAGACCATCCTCGGTTGGGACTGGGCCCGCGGAGTCCAGGTGCCGGTCCAGGCGCGTCGCCCGCGCGGTGCAGGCCGCACACGTTGCCGCTGGCCAGGCTGACGTAGACCGAGCCGGAGTCGCCCTTGTTGCTCATGCGGGGGAACGCGGCCAGCGGCGTCACCTCGATCTCCTCCGGATCGATGTCGGTGATGGTGCCCCTGGTCAACCCGGTGCGGGCGCCCACCTTCCACACCTCGTCGTCGGCGACGGGCGCGGCGGAACCCTCGATCCGGCCCTCGAGCTCGGTGGTGCCGTCCGCCCGCTTGATCCTGCGGATCTTCGGCGCGTAGGTGACCCGCTGTCCAGCAGGCCGATCGCGCAGTCGAGATCCTCGTCGAAGTCGACGACCTCACCGATCTTGCCGGTGGTGCAGCAGCAGCTCTTCCACCACTTCGGATGGCCGACCCCGTCCCCGTTGGCCCCGCCGGGATCGATGAGGACGTGCCAGTTGCTGAGGAAGACGACCTTGCCGTCGGAGGTGCGCTCGCAGAAGCAGCCGAGCGTGCCGGTGCCGCCGGCGACCTCGGCGCCCAGCCGGCTGCCGCCCACCTTGGGGGAGTAGGAGGTCCAGTCGTCCTCGTCGCCGAAGCCGATCTCGGGCACCGGCCGCCGCCGGACCACCACGTCGGTCGGCACGCCCGCCACCTCCGCGGGGACCATCTGGTCGGCCGGAACCTCGTCGGCCGGGAGCTTCTGCTCGACGTGCACCCGGAACACGAACTCGTCGGTGAGCTCGCCACCGCGTTCCCGCACACCGACCGCCACCTTCGTGACGCCGGGGATGCCGATCAGCCGGTCGCGGACGTCCGGCAGCAGTGCCAAGAGGCGTTCGGTCTCGGCCTTGCTCCTCGACCTCCGTCGGTACGCCGCGGATTCGGACGGGACGAGCTCGCCGCGCGGAACCTGCTCGGGCGGCAGCTTGCGGCGCACCGACACGACGTAGACGGCCTCGTCGACGAGCGCGCCTGCCCGGCGGCGCAAGCCGACCCCGACCTCGACGACCCCGGGGATGCGCTCCAGCTCCTGCCGGACTTCCTCGTAGGAGGCCAGCAGGCGATTCTGGATCTCCAGCCAGTTGGTGCCCGTCATGCAGCCTCCCGCGTGGAGGGCCTTCTACACGGGGTCGTCGAGCGTGGACCGGCCGTTACGGCGTCGATTCGCCAGTCACTCGTTCGGGTGTGTCATCTGTACACAGTGGACCGGCGTCACGTCGTCCTGGCGAGGGCGGGAACGGGGATTTCGAAGTGGACGGTCTGGTTGCGGTCCGGGTCGCCGTCACGGGCGTCGCAGACCTCGACCGCGACCGAACGCCAGAACCCCTCCGCACCGGCCACTCGGGTGTCGGTGTGCAGGTAGATCTGTTCGTAGCCGGGAGTTTCGGCGATGAACCGGACCGCGGCGTCGACGAGTGCGCGCGCCAGGCCGCGACGCCGGTGCTCGGCCCGGACGTACACGCGGAAGAGCTGCGCTGTCCGGTCACCGGAGTACCGCTCGGCGAGCCAGGCGGGATGGGGCGGGCTCGCGGGTCCCTGGGCGCGCACGGCCGTGGTGCCCACGACCTCGTCGCCGCAGACCGCGACGAACAGCGCGTGCCGCGGGGTGTCGAGGTAGGTGCCGGCCAGGTCGATCACGTCGGTGTGCCACTGGGGGCGGTAGCCGTGGCCGAACTCGCGGTAGAAGGTGTCCAGCATGACGCTGCGGGCTCCTGGCAGGTCGGCGGGAGTCGCCGGCCGCACGTCGTAGGACCCCGTTGGGTGGTGCTTGTTCACTTCATCCTCTCTTTCGCGCCGTCCAGGGTGGTCGCGACGGGGCCGTGCACGGCGACGCGGCCCTCGTGGAGCACGACCACCTGGTCGGCGAGGCGGGCCACGACGTCGAGGTCGTGGCTGATCAGCACGAGCGCGCACGGCACGCTCGCGAGCAGGTCGAGCAAGTCGGCGCGGGTCACCGCGTCCAGGCCCGAGGTGATCTCGTCGCACACGAGCACTTCGGGTTCGGCCAGCAACGCACGCACCAGCGCGGCCCGTTGCAGCTCGCCGCCGGACAGGCCGCGCGGCCGCCGGAGGACCGTCTCCTCGCCCAGGCCGACCCTGCCCAGCGCGGCGAGTGCCGCGGCACGTGCCTCGGCGGTCCGCACTCCACGCAGCCGCACCGCGGTCCTGGCGACCTGGTCGAGCACGGAGCGGTGTTCGTCGAACGAGCCCCGCGCGTCCTGGAACACGTATTGCACGGCGGCGAGTGCGGCCCGCGGCCGGCGGCGCAGCGACCGGGCGAGCGCCCGGTCGTGCAGGAGCACCTCGCCGGTGGCCTGCTGGTGCAGACCCGCCAGGCACCGGCCGAGGGTGGTCTTGCCGCTGCCGGACCGGCCGACGATCGCCAGCCGTTCGCCGACGTCGAGGTCCACGTCGTGCAGGACGGTGGCGTTGCGGTACCGCGCGGTCAGGCCGCGCGCCCGCAGGCGAGGCGCCCGCTCGGGGACGTCGGCGAACACCTGCGGCGCGGCGTCGAGCAACGCGCGGGTGTAGTCCTCGCGGGGATTGGTCAGGAGCTCGTGCGCGGGGCCGGCTTCGACGACGCGACCCGCGCGCAGCACCACGATCTCGTCGGCGAGCGCCCGCACCACCTCGACGTCGTGCGTCAGCAGCACCAGCGCCACGCCCTGCGCGACCACGGCGCTGAGCTCGTCCACGACCTCGGCGCGGGTCAGGGCGTCCTGCCCGGTGGTGGGTTCGTCGGCCACCAGCACCGCCGGGTCGCCCACCAGCGCCTGGGCGAGCACGACCCGCTGCTGCTGGCCGCCGGAGAGCTGGTGCGGGTAGCGGCGCAGCAGATCGGCAGGAACTCGCGCCCGGCGCAGCGCCGTCGCCACCAACTCTGCGGGATCACCTTCGTGCAGTGCGGCGATCTCGCGGAACACGGCGCCCATGCGACGCACCGGGTTCAGCGCGGAGGCGGGTTGCTGCGGCACGAACCCGACGCGTCCGTGCACCTCTACGCGTCCGCTCACGTCGACGCCGGAACCGTGTTCGCCGAGCAGGGCGAGGCCGGTGGTGGTCTTGCCGCTGCCCGAGGCGCCGACCAGCGCGAGCACGCGGCCGGCGGACAGCGCGAAGCTGACGCGGTCGAGCAGGACCTGTCCGCCTGCCTCGGCACACAGGTCTTCGACGTGCACGACGGGGGTCATGTGCGCACCTTCCGCAGCGCGCGGTCGAACACCAGGTTCAGCCCGACGGACAACGCGACGATCAGCAGTGCCGGCACCACTACGGTCAACGGTTGCAGGAACAACCCTCCTCGGTTGCGGTCCACCATCACGGCCCAGTCGGCGGCGTCGGGCCGTACACCGACACCGAGGAAACTGGCCGATGCCACCAGGTACAGCGCCGACGTGAGCCGGACGCCCACGTCGGCGGCGAGTGTGCGCAGCATCGACCGTCCTGTGTAGACGATCGAAGTCTGCCACCACGACTCGCCCTGCATGCGCATCGCCTCCAACGCGGGCCGTCCGGAGATCTCGAGTGCCGTCGCCCGCGAGAGGCGGGCGACGTCGGGGAAGTTGACGAGCGTGACCACGCCGACGAGCACCGCGAGGCCTGGCCCTGCGATGGCGGCCACGAGGATCAGCACCAGCAACGACGGCACCGCCAACAGCACGTCCAGCGGCCGCATCAGCACCTCGTCGACCAGCCGCAGCCGGGTCGTGGCCGCGAGGACGCCGTACGGGACACCGGCCAGATAGGACAGCACGGTGGCGAGCAACGCCACGAGCACCACCGTCTGGCCGCCCGCGAGCACCTGGTACCAGGCGTCGCGTCCCACGAAGTCGGTGCCCAACAAGCCCTGCGGCATGAACGGAGCGCCACGCTTCTGTTCGTCCGGCACGAACAGCGGTCCCAGCAGTGCCAACGCCAGCGGCACCGCGATCAGCAGCCCGCCGATGCCCGCGCGCTTCACGCGACCACCTCCGCGCGCGGTGCGAGCCGGAACGCCACCAGGTCCGCCAGCAGGTTCACGGCCACCGTGGTGACGGCGAAGACCACGGCCAGGCCCTGCACCACCGGAAGGTCGCGGGCAGCCACGGAGTCGACCAGGACGGTGCCGAGGCCGGGGATCACGAACACGGCCTCGACGACGATCACGCCGCCCAGCAACCAGTCCGTGGTCCGCGCGACCTGCTGCACCGCCGGCGCCAGCGCGTTCGGCAGGGCGTGGGCGAACCGCACCCGCGTCTCACCGATCCCCAGCCGGCGGGCGTGCCGCACGTAGTCCGACGCCAGCGCGTCCACCATGCCCGCGCGCACCAGCCGGCTGATCGAGCAGATCGGCCGGGCGAGCAGCACCACCAGCGGCAGCACCAGCACCGCGGGCTGGGCGAACAGGTCCGCGCCGACCGCGGTCGGCGGCAGCCAGGCCAGCTGCACGCCGAACACCGCGATCAGCACCACGGCGAGCGCGAACTCGGGGATCGAGTGCAGCGCCACGCTGACCGACGTCAGCGCCCGGTCCAGCAGGCTGCCCTCGCGCACCGCGGCCAGGACGCCGACCAGCACCGAGATCGGGACCAGCAGCGCCAGGGTCAGCGCCGCCAGTGCGACGGTCGGTCCGATTCCACCGAACAGGAAGTCGGCGACCGGCCGGCCCGACACCAGCGACACGCCGAAGTCCAGCTGCGGCAAACCGAGGAGCCACTCCGCGTACCGCTCCAGCGTCGGCCGGTCGAGGCCCATGGCCGCGCGGATCTGGGCGATCCGCGCGGGGTCGGGGTTGTCGCCGGCCAAGGCCACCGCCGCGTCCCCCGGCAGTGCTTCGACGAGGAAGAACACGAGGGTGACCACGGCGAGCACCTGCACCAGCCCGAGCGCGGCTCGCCGGACCGTGTAGGACGCCAGCGTCACCCCAGCCACACCTTGTCGAAGCGGGCCCAGTCCAGCGTGTTGGCCGGTGCGGTGGAGATGCCGCCGACGTTCGGCTTCGCACCCACGATCCAGTCGGCGAAGCCCCACATCAGGTAGCCGCCCTCGGCGTGCAGCACCCGCTGCATCTCGCGGTAGGCATCATTTCGCGCGCTTTGGTCCGAAGTGGACACCGCCTTCTCGTACAGCGCGTCGAACTCCGGCCGGGCCCACTTGGTGACGTTGGTGCCCGACCCCTTGAGCAGGCGTTGCGCGATGTGGGTCTCGATGGGCATGGCGCCGGAGCGGAAGCTCGACAGGGAGCCGTTCTTGAGCGTGTCCGCCCAGTAGCTGTCCTTGTTGCCCTGCACGACCTCGATCGTCAGGCCGGAACCCTTGGCCTGGTCGGCGAACACGGTGGCGGCCTCGACCATGCCGGCCGCCGCCGTGGAGGTGTCGAGCTTGACCGTCAGGCCCTCGGCGCCGGCCTTGCGGATCAGGAACTTGGCCTTGTCCAGGTCGCGCTGTCGTTGGGGAAGGTCGCTCGCGTAGTGCTGGTAGTCCTTGCCGAACAGGTCGTTGCCGACCTGGCCGCTGCCCGCGAGCACCGACTCCACCAGCTGGGGCCGGTCGGCGAGCAGGAACATCGCCTCGCGCAGGTCGCGGTTGTCGAACGGCGCCCGGTCCACCTTCATGGCGAACGCCTGGACGGCGCTGTTGGGGGAGCGGTGGATCGTCATCCGGTCGCCGGCGGCGTGGCTGCGCGCGGTGGTGGGCGTCAGGTCGTGCGCGTACTCGACCTGACCGCCCAGCAACGCGTTGGTGCGCGCGGACTCCTCGTTGGCGATCACGAACTCCAGCTCGTCCAGCAGCGGCGCACCCTCCCAGTAGTCCGGGTTGCGCTTGAGCAGCACGGACCTGCCCGGCTCGAACGACACGAAGCTGAACGCCCCGGACCCGACCGGCTTGGTGAAGTCCTCCGCGCCCTCGGGCACGATGTAGGCGCCGAACGCGGCGAGGGCGTTGGGGAACTCGCCGAAGGGCCGCTTCAGGGCGAACTCCACGGTGCGGTCGTCGACCGCGCGGCTGTTCGGCAGGTCGATCAGCGCGAGGCTCGACTTGGCCCGGAACGCGCGGTTCGGGTCGAGGATGCGCGCGTAGCTGGCGAGCACGTCCTGGGCTCTGACGGGCTTGCCGTCGTGGAACTTGGCCTGGCGCAAGGTGATCCGCCACCTCGTCAGGTCCGCGTTCGGCTCCCACTTCTCGGCCAGCCGCGGCTGCGGGGAGACGTCTGTGCCGAGGTCCGCGAGCTTGTCGAACATCGCCTTGGACCGGGCGGCTTCGACGAACAGGTTGGCCAGGTGCGGGTCGAGGACCTCCTTGGCGCCACCACCGGCGAACGCGGCTCTGAGCCTGCCGCCGGTGCGCGGGGCAGACGCCGGCGCGGCCCCGCTGCCGCAGCCGGCGAGGGTGACGACCGTGAGGCCGGTGGTGAGGCCGAGGAAACCGCGGCGGTTCAGGGGCATGCTGGTTCCTTTCGGGGGTGCCCGCTTCGGCGGGCCACGAGGTGGAGGCGGTCGCCGGACAGCGCGCCGCTCAGCGGGGCGTCGGCGGTCCAGGGCTGGTCGGTGCGCGGGCCGGGTGCGTCGAACAGCGCGAGCACCTCGAACCCGGCTCGGTCGAGCAGGTGGCGCAGTTCCTGGGGGAACAGCAGTCGCCACGCCGACCGTTGCACGAGCGGTTTCTCGATTCCTGCCCACTCCCAGGTTCGCTTGCGGCGCAGGAGTTGTGCGGCGTGGTCGATCCACAGTTCGGTGTGCGACGTGTACTCGGTGCCTCGCCACGTGACCGAACGGGTGCGCACGCCGTCGAGGAGTTCGGTGTTGCCGAGGAAGAACGCGCCGTTGCGCATCTCGGCTATGAGCAGACCGCCCGGCTGGAGGTGTGCGCGGCAGCGACCCAGGAACGCTTCGAGGTCGGCGTTGGTGTGGCAGTACAGCATCGCGCTGTCCAGACACGTGATGACGTCGAAGCTGCGGCCGAGGTCGAACTCCCGCATGTCGGCCTGTGTCACGTCGACTTCCGGGTGGTGCTCGCGCACGTGCTTCAGCATGTTCGCGGAGCTGTCCACCCCGGCGACGCGATAACCGTTGCGGGCCAACCATCCCGCGTCCCGGCCGGTGCCGCAGCCGATGTCGAGCAGATCCCGTCCCGTGGTGTCGAACCTCGTGATGATGTCGTGCACGAATCGCGCGGCTCCGTGCTCGGGGTCGGGGAACTGGTGCTCGTACAGCTCAGGGTTGTCGGTGAGCAGGTTCATCGGGCGACCTCCGGCTGTCGTGGCGTGAGCGCCCCACGGCAGTGCAGCCACGCCACACCCGCGGCGCTGGTGAGTCCGATCGCGACACACATCAGTGACGCGAGCCGGTCACCGAACCCGATCACCCATCCGATCGCGGTGTTGCCGAGCGCGGCGGCCAACCCGGAGCCCAGGTAGAACACGCCGAAGTGCGTGCCCGCCAAGCTGTCCGGGCCGAACGAGGGAATCAGGTCGTAGACCAGCGGATGCGCGATCATCACGCCGGTGGCGAGCGCGAGCGTGGCGATGAGCACCGGCACGAGCCCGGACCACAACGCCGGCGCCGCGAAGCCCGCACCCATGACGGCCATGCCCACGGCAATCACCGGTCCGCGTTTCCTGTTCGCCACCAAGCGCGTGATGCGGACCTGGAACAGCAGCGTCGCGACCGTGGACACGATGAACAGCGCGGCGACCACCGCGTTCGCCCCGGTGGCCTGCTGCGCCTGGATCGGCAGCAACAGGTAAAGCTGGTTCTGCAGCACGAAAATCCCGCTGAGCACACACGTGAACGCGACGAACCGCCGGTTCGTGAGGCACTCGCGCCAATCCCCGAGGATCGACCCGCCCTTGCGCGCGGCCGGCCGCGCGGGCAGCACGACGGCCTGCGCGATGGTCAACACCGCGAAGATCCCAGCCGCCACCACCGCGGCAACCCGGAAGTCCCACAACAGCAACACGCTGCCGAGCACCGGCCCGCACAACGCACCAGCCTGGGCGTACACGTTGAACCGCGCGAACGCCTCCGCGCGCCCTTCGCCCGCCTCCAACGCGATGTACGCGCGCACCGCCGGGTTGAACAGCGCCCCCGCCAGTCCACTGAGGACCGACGCGGCCAGCACGACCGCGAACGACTCGCCGATCGCGAACAACCCGAACCCCACCGCCCGCAACGCGCAGCCGGCGAGGATGGTGGCCCGCGGACCCAGCCGGTCGGACGCGGTGCCGCCCAACAGGAACAGGCCCTGCTGGCTCAACGTCCGCACGCCGAGCACCACGCCGATGACGGCCGCGGACATGCCCAGGCCGCCGAGGTGGGTGGCCAGGTAGGGGATGAGCAGGTAGAAGCCGGTGTTGACGGCGAACTGGTTGACCAGCAGCAACCGCACGGGCAGCGCGAACCGGGTCATCGCCGCACCACCCCCAGCCCCGGCTCCCCGGACAGCCGCAGCGTGCCGTCCTCCCCGCCGATGCCCACCCACGGGTCGTGCGCCAGCAGCAGATGCCCGTCCAGGTCCACCCACCGCGCGTGCCCGGCGAGGTGAACGGCGGGCGCGATCCCGAGCGAACTGGCCACCAGACAACCGAGCATCACGTCCAGCCCGCACTCGCGCGCAGCCGACACGATCTCCATCGCCGGCCGCAGCCCTCCGCACTTGGCGAGCTTGATGTTGACCCCGTCCACCGCACCCGCGAGTTTTCGCACGTCGGCGACGGTGGCGGCGTCCTCGTCGGCGATCAGCGGCGCGGGACAGCGCGAGCGAACCCACCCCAGCGCGTCCGGGGAGCCCGGTGGGATCGGCTGCTCCACCGCGTCCAGCACGACACCGGCGGCGGTGAGCCGGTCCACCACGCGCACCGTCGAGTCCGGGCTCCAGCCGCCGTTGGGGTCGAGCACCAGCCGGGCGTCCGGCGCCGCGGCACGGACTGCGACCGCGGCGGCGACGTCCCGGTCCGGATCGGCCCCCGCCTTCACCTTGAGCACGGAGAACCCGCGCCCGGCCAACACCCCGGCTTGAGCCGCAGCGTCCTCCGGCGAGGTGATGCCGATGGTGTAAGCGGTCGGAACGTCCTGCCACACCGGGATTCCGGTGAGGGCGTGCACCGGTGCGTCGCGTGAAAGGGCGAGCAGGTCGTGCAACGCAGCGTCGACCGCAGCCCGTACCCCTGACGGCACACCACCTTCAGCGTGCAGCGCGTCGAGCGCGACCGACGGGGAGCCGACGAGGACGGGGAGCAGCCGCGAAAGCCACGACGTGATCGCCGAAACGTCGAGCCCGTAGTAGGTGCTGGTCACCACCTCCCCATGCCCACGCAGCCCGTCGTGCTCCACGACGACCCGCACCGCGTCGCGCCGCGACATCACCGACCGGGAGATGCGCAGCGGTGTGCCGAGTTCGAGGCCGTAGACCTCCCAGGAAACCTTCATGCGAGCACCAGCGGCGCAACGACCGTGCGGCAGCGCGACCAGCCCGTCGCCTCGACGCGGAGCGGGTCGCCGATCTCCACCGGGCGGTCGGCGGCCCGGCCGAGCAGGCCGCGCGCGGTGCAGAAGTCGTCGTCGAAGATCGTGCCGAGGTAGCGGTGCGGGCCGTCCGGGAAGATCGTCGCCACCACCGCGCCCGGCTCGATCCTGGCTGCCCACGCGGCGACCAGAGCGACGGCGCCGCTGCTCCAGCCGCCGGTGACGAAGGTGTCGCGGGCGAGCCGGCGGCAGGCGTCCACCACCTCGACCGGGCCGAGCCAGTGCACCTCGTCGAACGACGGGTAGTCGACGTTGCGGGGGTGGATGCTGCTGCCCAGCCCGCGCATCACCCGAACACGCGCGGGCTGGCCGAAGATCGTGGAGCCGACGGTGTCCACGCCGATCAGCCGCACGCCGGGCCAGTACCGGCGCAGCTCCTGGACGACACCGGCGCTGTGCCCGCCGGTGCCCACGCTGCAGACCAGCACGTCGACCTGGTCGAGCTGCTCGACGAGCTCCCGCGCGAGTCCGACGTAGCCGCGCGGATTGTCGGGGTTGTTGTACTGATCAGGCCAGTAGGCGTCGGGGTACGAGCGCAGCACGGCCTGCAGCCGGTCCAGGCGTGCCTGTTGCCAGCCGCCCACCGGATGCGGCCGGTCGACCACCTCCAGCCGGGCCCCGTGCGCGCGCAGCATGGTGCGCATCGACGGCTCGAGTTCGCTGTCCACCACCAGGACCACCGGGTGGCCGAAGACCTGGCCGGCGAACGCGAGCCCGAGACCGAGGGTGCCGCTGGTCGACTCCACGACGACCGCGCCGGGACGCAGCTCGCCGCGGTCGCGTGCGGCGCGCAGCATGGACACGGCCGGCCTGGCCTTCATGCCACCGGCGCTCAGGCATTCGAGCTTGGCCCAGAACCCGTTGTGCCGGTGGGGGAGTGGCGTGTCGATGCGGGCGACCGGGCTCTGGCCGAGCAGCCCGAGCAGGTGCCGGTTCTGTCGCGGGATCATCACGACGGACGCTCCGTGTGGTGGTGGATCGTCGTGGGGCCGCCGTCGAGCCAGAAGAACGGGTAGGGCTCAGCGGACACGGCTCGCACGCCGCTCCCGATGAACCACGGCAGGATCGCGGCGGCGGTTTGCGCGAACAGCACCATCGGAGCGCCTGCCGCGACCGCGCGCGACAGCAGTGGCTCGAACGTGCCGTTGCCGACCGTCATCCCCGATGCGAGGACGAGGTCGCAGTCGTCCAGAGCCGCCTCGGTCACGATCGGCTCGTCCCACTCGGTCCGGCCGCCCTTGAGGTCGCACGCCACATAGGTCGCACCGCGCGAGCGCAGGTGGTGCAGCAGCGAGTTGACCACGCCGACCACCAGCACGTGGTCGCCCGGCGCCGGGTCTAGCAGGTCCACCACGGCCTGTGCGCGGGCCATCGACTTGGCCAGCGAGCTGCCGGGCCCGACGGTGATCGACTTGGTGGCGGACAGGTGGTGCGGCCGGACGTGCGCCAGGTAGGCGTCCAGCGCGGCGGTGCGGATGGCGGGGGACGGGTGGTCGAGCAGCTCGAGCACCGACGCGCCGACGCAGTCGTGCACCTCGCCGTCGGTGATGTCCTCGACCGCGCACGAGCCGACGGCCTCCTCCACGCGGAGGCTGACCACGGTGTTGCGGTAGGACTGCCCGCGCGTGGCGTGCCGGGCGCCCTGCCTGGTGGTGAACCCGACGCTCACCGAGCACGTCGCCGGATCGGGCCCCAACGCACTGCTGCGAACTTGTGCGACGAGATCGGCGAGGGTCACGCGGACTCCTCGGCGTACTCGACGGACAGACCGCCCACGAGCTGCTCGGCCCGCGCACGAGCACCGAGACCGGCCGAGTCGGTCACCACGACGTGGCCGAGGTAGCTGTTGTTGCTGGTCGGCTCACCCGCGCGGTGGCCGGGCTGCTTGACCGTCCAGTCGACGACGTCAGGTGCGGAGGAGAGCGTCTCGGCGCCGCGCACAGCGGACACCTGGCCGGAGCGCGGCGGCAGCAGGAACGAGATCGCGGCGCTGCGGACACCGGTGTCCGCCGGGCGGAGCTCCGGTCGTTCCCCTGCGGCCAGCTGTGCGTACGCGGCGGGCAGGTCGACGCCGGTGACGCGGCGGACCAGCTCGGTGATCTGGTTGCCGGCGGGACGCGGGTTGACCTCGACGAGCTTCGGGCCGTCCGGGGTCAGCTTGACCTCGGTGTGCGCGACGCCGCGGTCCAGGCCCAGCGCCTCGATCGCGGCGACGGCGACCGCTTCCGCCGCGGCGGTGGGCAGGTCGGCGGGGAACATGTGCCCGCTCTCCACGAACCACGGATCGCCCGCGATGCTCTTGTCGGTCACGCCGACGACGTGCGTGGTGCCGTCCACGGTGACGGTCTCGACGCTCACCTCCGGCCCGGTCAGCAGCTCCTCCACCAGCACCGTTCGCACCCTGGGCTGGTTGCGGGCGTTGACCGGGAACGCCTCGATCGCGCCGAACGCCTCGCGCAGCCCCGCCTCGTCGGCCACCTTGCGCACGTACATGCCCGCGCACAGGTCGACCGGCTTCACCACCAGCGGGTAACCCAGGTCAGCGGCCGCCTTGGCGAGCGCCGGCCAGTCGTCGGCGAGGGCGAAGCGCGGACCGGGCACACCGGCCTCGCCGAGCGTGGTGCGGGTGAGGTCCTTGCGGCAGGCCCGTTCCACCGCGTCCGGATCGGGACCGGGCAGGCCGAGGTGCGCGGCCAGTCGTGCGGCGGTCGGGAGGTAGTAGTCGCACGACGAGATCACGCCGTCGAAGCGCAGCACCGCGTGCAGGCGCTCGACGTGGTCGAGCAGGGCGGGCACGTCGTTGGTCTCGGCGGTGAGCACGTTCTCCGCGGCCAGCAACGGATGCGGGTGCGCGGGGGCCGCGCGCAGGTAGTGGTGCAGGTCGCGGGTGATGAAGGTGAAGCGGTGCCCTGACTCGTTGATCGCCCTGGGCAGCAACGAGCTCATTGCGCCGACCCAGCTCTCGATCATCAACAGGTGAGCCACATGTCCCCCTCCTCGGCCGCGACTCCCGCGGCCGACTGAGGAACATGGTAATCATTACCGTTTTCAAAGATCTACCGCCTCCCGGGGACGGTCGATCAGAAGCTCGCCACCGCCGTGTAAAGCAGCGTCAGCACGATCGCCGCGACGGCCACGGCCGCCACGATCCGGGTGAAGTTGCGCCCTCGCTGGTCCATCGCTGTCAGCTCCCCGTCAGTCGTGGTCGGGCTTGCCGGTGAGGTGGTGGTCGGCGGCGTTCACGGCCTCGAACAGCAGTCGCCGGACGTGCCCGCCCCGTGCCTCGTAGAGCGCGCGCCGGCCGTCCCGGCGCACCGTGACCAGTCCGGTCAGACGCAGTTTCGCCAAATGTTGCGAGACCGCCGGACGCGCGATGCCGACCTCCGCGGCCAGCGTCGTCACGTCGTACTCGCCGCCGCACAGCAGCCACAACATGCGAAAACGCGTCGGGTCGGCCAGCATCCGGAACCCGTCGACGGCCGCCTCGACGTGCGTGCCAGAAGGTAGCTGTTGCCAGTGATCCGTTGTTGCAACGTCGTCGCGTGCGTACATGAGCACATATAGTGCCACGCATGCTCGCCGTCCTGCGCAATCGCACGTACCGCCACCTGTTCGGCGCACACGTCGTAGCCCTCACGGGTACCGGTCTGGCGACCGTCGCGCTGGGACTGCTGGCCTACGACATCGCCGGTGCGCACGCGGGCGCCGTGCTCGGTACGGCGCTGGCGATCAAGATGGTCGCCTACGTCAGCGTCGCGCCGGTCGCGGCGGCCCTGCTCGGTGCGTTGCCGCGGCGCGCGGTCCTGATCATGCTCGATCTCGTGCGCGCAGGGGTGGCGGTCGCGCTGCCGTGGGTGGACCAGGTCTGGCAGGTCTACGTCCTGATCTTCGTGCTGCAGGCGGCGTCGGCGGCGTTCACGCCGATCTTCCAGGCGGCGATCCCGGACGTGCTGCCGGACGAACGCGAGTACACCCGCGCCGTCACGCTCTCGAGGATGGCCTACGACATCGAGGGCCTGCTGAGTCCGGCGCTGGCCGCTGCTTTGCTGGTGCTCACGAGCTCCAGCAACCTGTTCCTGGGCACGGCGATCGGGTTCGTCGGTTCCGCACTGCTCGTCGGCTCAGCCGTCGTGCCGCGACCCGAACTGGTGACCCGCCGGGAAAGTCGTTACGCCGCAACGACCAGAGGCATCCGGATCTACCTCGCCACGCCACGGCTGCGCGGTCTGCTCGCCGTGCACCTCGCGGCTGCCGCGGCCGGCTCGATGGTGCTCGTGAACACCGTTGTGCTCGTCCGCGACGTGCTCGACCGCAGCGCCACCGACGTCGCTGTCGCGCTGGCGTTCAACGGTGTCGGCTCCCTGGCCGCCGCGTTGCTGCTGCCCAGGCTCCTCGACCGCGTCTCCGACCGGGACGTGGTGCTGCGCGCGGTGCTCGCCTTGCTCGCGGCACTGCTCATCGGTGCCACGTTCGGCGGAGACCACTGGCCGGCGCTCCTGGTGCTGTGGGCGGTGATCGGCGCCGGATGCTCCTTCGCGTTGACCCCCGGCGCCCGGCTGCTGCGCCGGTCCGCGCAGTCCGCCGACCGGCCCGCGTTGTTCGCCGCCGACTTCGCGCTGTCGCACGCCTGCTGGCTGCTCTGCTACCCGCTGGCCGGCTGGGTCGCGACCGCGGCCGGGCCGACGACGGCGTTCCTCGTGCTCGGCGTGATCACGGCCGCGGGCGCGCTGACCGCGGTCCGGTTGTGGCCGCGGCACGACCCGGCGGTGGTCGAGCACGAGCACTGCGACCTCCAGGCCGGACACGACCACCTGCACGACGCGGTGCTCGCGGGCGGCGTCTACCGGCACGCCCACGAGTTCCGCATCGACGACCACCACGAACGCTGGCCGCGCTAGGCCCTGTCCTCAAAGGCAGCGTGGCTGATCTGCTTTGATCTTGGGTCGTGGTGCGCAGGCATGAGCTGACTGACGAGCAGTGGCGTGTGGTGGAGCCGTTGTTGCCGCCGTCGGGGGCGAATGGTCGTCCTCGGGTGGACGACCGGCGTGTGATCAACGGGATGTTGTTCAAGGCCAAGACCGGGGTGTCGTGGCGGGACCTGCCGGAGCGGTACGGGCCGTGGAAGACGGTTTACAACCGGTTCTGGCGCTGGTCACGCAACGGCACCCTGACCATGTTGGTGACGAAGGTGCGGGTAATCGCGGAAGCGATCGACGAGCTGGACCGTGAGGTGTCGGTCGATTCCAGCATCGTGCGTGCCCATCAGCACGCGGCTGGTGCCCGCCGCCGGAGTTCCCACACAGGGGGCGAGCGGGTCGTGTGGCGGGCAGACCGAACCAGATGATCATGCTATCGGCCGGTCACGCGGAGGACCTTCGACCAAGATTCATCTCGCGTGTGACGGTCATGGTCGTCCGCTGGCGGTCGCCCTGACGGGTGGCAACGTCAACGACTGCACCATGTTCGAGACTGTGCTGTCCCGTGTCCGATTCCAACGACCCGGACAAAGCAGGCCCGCGACGCGGCCGGACCGGGTGATCGCGGACAAGGGTTATTCCACTCGCGCCATTCGCGTCCATCTGCGTCGGCGCGGTATTCGAGCCACCATCCCCGAACGCCGCGACCAGCGCGACAACCGGGCTCGCCGCGGCCAGGCGGGCGGCCGTCCACCCGCCTTCGACCCGGTGATCTACAAGCACCGCAACGTCGTCGAACGCTGCTCCAACCGGCTCAAGCAGTTCCGCGCGATCGCCACCCGCTACGACAAGACCGCCCTGTCCTACCAAGCCATGATCGACCTGGCCACCCTCACCCTCTGGCTTTGAGGACGGGCCCTAGGCCTCCCAAGCCCGCCTGCTCAGCAGCCGCATCCCGTTGAGCGCGACCAGGACCGTGGATCCCTCGTGGCCCGCGACGCCGAGGGGCAGCGGCAGCGTGCCGAACAGGTCCCACGCGGAGAGCACCACGATGACGGTGCCCGCGATCGTGAGGTTGGCGAGCACGACCCGGCGAGCGCGCCGGGCCAGGGCCACGACGGCCGGCACCACGGTCAGGTCGTCGCCGACCACGACGGCGTCGGCGGTGTCCACGGTGAGGGCGGATCCCTTGCGTCCCAACGCGATTCCCGCGTGCGCCGTGGCGAGTGCGGGAGCGTCGTTCACGCCGTCGCCGACGAAGAGCACCTGGCCGGGCAGCTCCTGAACCGCTTGGACCTTGTCCTGGGGCAGCAGTTCCGCGCGCACGTCGATGATGCCGACCGAGTCGGCGACGCGTTGTCCCGCAGCGTGGTTGTCGCCGGTCAGCAGTGCGGGACTCCGTCCGGTGAGCTCGGTCAGGCGCTGGACGGCGGCCGCACTGGACGGGCGCAGCTGGTCGGTCAGCTCGATGACGCCGATCTCGCGTTCGCCGGCCGTGACGAGGACGGCGGTGTCGTCGTGCTGGCCGGAGTCGTGCCTGCGCACCGAAATTCGTTGGCTGCCGACGAGTGCGGTCACGCCGACGCCCGGCGTGGCGGCGAAGTCGGTGGCCGGCTGCAGTGCGAGCCCGCGGGTCCTGGCCTCCGCGACGATGGCGCGGCCGAGCGGGTGCTCGCTGAACTGCTCGGCCGACGCGGCCAGCACGAGCACGTCGTCTTCGCGCTCGCCGGTGGTGACGCGGACGACCTGCGGCGTGCCCTCGGTGAGGGTGCCGGTCTTGTCGAACGCCACCGTGCTGACGGTGCCGAGCTGTTCCATCGCCACCGCGGACTTCACCAGCACACCGCGCTTGCCGGCGTTGGCGATCGCCGCCAGCAGTGGCGGCATGGTGGCCAGCACGAGCGCGCACGGTGAAGCGACGATCATGAACGTCATGGCGCGCAGCAACGTCGGCTCCAGCGCCGCACCGAACAACAGCGGCACCGCGAACAAGGCGAGCGTCACGGCCACGACTCCGACCGAGTAGCGCTGTTCGATCTTCTCGATGAACAGCTGTGTCTTCGCCTTGGTGGCGGACGCCTGTTCGACCATTTTGACGATGCGGGCGATCACGGTCTCGTGCGCCGCGCGGGTGACCCGCACGCGCAGCACGCCGGTGCCGTTGAGCGAACCGGCGAAGACCTCGGAACCAGGTGCCTTGGGCGCCGGCATCGACTCACCGGTGATCGAGGCCTGGTCGGCCTCGCTGCGCCCGTCGGCCACCTCGCCGTCCGCGCTGATCCGTTCGCCCGGCCGCACCAGGATCTCGTCACCGACCTGCAGCGCGGCCGCGTCGACCTCCCGTTCGCCGCCGTCCGCCAACAGCAACGTGGCGCGCTGCGGGGTGAGATCGAGCAGGCCTCGGACCGAGTCCGCCGTCCGTTGGGTGAGCACGGCTTCCAGGGCCCCGGACGTCGCGAAGATGACGATCAGCAGTCCGCCGTCCACGACCTGACCGATCGCGGCCGCGCCGATCGCGGCGACGATCATCAGGAGATCGACGTCGAGCGTGCGCTCGCGCAGCGCCTGGAAGCCGGCGAGCGCGGGTTCCCAGCCGCCCGCGACGTAGCAGGCCAGCAGCAACGTCCACCACGTCCACGGTGGCGTGCCCGCGAACTTGGCGGCGAGGCCGAGTGCGAACAGGACGGTGGCCGCGGCTGCCCAGCGGACCTCGGTGAGGGCGAACGGTGATGGTCGTCGGGGCGTGGTCGGGCGGTGCGGGGCGTCGATGAGGAGCGTCGAAGTCACGGGTGCACCATACATGGACATCTGAAGAGGTCTTCATGTGTTCACTGAGTAGGATGTGTCCATGGGTCACGGGGTAGAGGGGCGGAGCACGCCGCCCGCGCAGCTGGACGCCGAGTCGGCGGCGACGGTGGCGGCCACCCTCCAGGCGCTCGCGACGCCGAGCCGCCTGCGGATTCTGACCCGGCTCCGGCACGGCTCGTGCTCGGTGGGCGAGCTCGCGGAGGCCGTGGAGATGGAGCAGTCCGCGGTGTCGCACCAGCTCCGGCTGCTGCGGGCGCTCGGCCTGGTGACCGGCACGCGCCAGGGCCGCAGCATCGTCTACAGCCTGTACGACAACCACGTCGCGATGCTGCTCGACGAGGCGGTCTACCACATCGAGCACCTCGGCCTCGGCGTCACGGACGACGTCGCCGACACCGTGTAAAGCGTGAACCGCCTGCGGCAGGACCACAGGCGGTTCAGCGGGGGAAGGATCAGATCTTGCCCGCCGCCACGTCGGCGAGGGTCACGCGGGACGACTTGTAGTTCACCACCCACTTCGGACGCTGTTCGCCGACCGGGGTGATCTCATCGCGCATGGGCAGGCCGTTGTCGGCGTTGATGGCGAGCACCGAGGACGAGCTGCCGCCCTGGATCTCGGGGCCGGCGGAGATGGTCAGCGCGCGCTGACCGTCGATCTGGGTCTCGCCGACGGCCGCCTCCTTGATGGTCGCGATCAGCTTCAGCACACCCGCGCGGACCTCAGCGTTGGCGGCACCGACGAACAGCGCGGACGTGGCGTTGCTCCACAGGTGGTTGTTGCGGAAGTTCTCCAGGTCCTTGCCCGTCGGACGCGGCTTGGCAGGGGGCACCGGCTTGCCCATCTTGCGGAAGTCCTCCGCGATCCGCGCCTGGGCGTCGGCCCAGGCCTTGTCCGCCTCGGCGTCGCTCAGGCCGAGTCCCGTGACGTTGTGGGCCGCGGTGATCATCGCGATCCTGGCCTTCTCCACGTCGCCGTTCGCGGCTTCGCGGGCCGCCGCCATCACGTTCGCGTGGTACGGCGAAGCGGGCTCGGCGTTGCCCTTGGCCACCGTGGCCGCCAGGTTCTGCACCGAGTCGCCGGTGAAGATCCGGCCCTGGTCGGTGTAGATCGTGTAGTACTGGTGCGGCGTGTTGTTCTTGTCGAACTTCGTGTTGATGATCAGCGACGCGTCTCCTGGCTGCGCGCCGCCCGCCTTGACCTGGGAGGCGAGCTTCACCAGCGGTGAGTCGACCACCTGGGGCGACTCGGCCACCGGCGGGGCCGCCTGCGGGGAGGGGGCGCTCGGCCCGCTGCCGCCCGTCATGCCCATCACCACGGCCACGGCGACCGCCGCCGCACCCGCGGCGGCGAAACCCGCCCTGGGCCAGGAAAACCACTGCTTCGGCCGCACGACTTCGTTCACGGGCTCCGCCATCGCCGTCTGCAACGCCGTGCGAGCCCGGTCGTAGGCCTCAGGACTCGGGGACGGCACATCACTCAGCTTCTTCATCAGATCCATTTCATCCATGAGTCGTCTTCTCACGTCGTCGGGACTTGCAGCAGCGCGGCCACTTCCGGGGCCTCTCGCAACGCCTTGCGCGCCTGGTGCAACAGGCGGCGAGCCGTGCCGGCGGGGATGTCGAGCACCCGCCCGGCCTCCGCGACGGTCAGGTCCTCCCAGGCCACCAGGCCCAGGACCTCCCGCTCCTCCGGTTTCAGCCGGGCCAGGGCCCTGCGCAGCAACGCCTGCGTGTCCACGCGGGCGTCCACCGCCGGCCAGGGGTCCCAGTCGCTCGCCACCCCGGACAGGTCCGGCGCCGGCTCCTCGGCCGGTTCGGACCGCCAGTGCCGCCGCAACCTGTTCAGCGCGACTCCGTACAGCCATGGCCTGGCTTCGGGATACGAGCGGTCGTACGTCGCCCGGGACTCGTAGGCCGCCACCCACACGTCGCCGAGCACGTCCTCGGCGGCCTGACGTCCCACTCTGCGTGCGAGGTAGTTCCCGATCGCCGTCTCGTGCCGGCTGATCACTTCCACGAAGGCATTGGTGTCTCCGCGCAGCGATCTGCCGATCAGTTCCGCGTCTGACGACATGAAGCTCCTCGGTTGTCGCTTCGCCCTTGCACCCCGTCTTTGCCAACGCGCGCCGAAAGTGTTCAGGTTGCGCGAACCCGCTGCTCAGGCGCTCGCCCTGCGCGTCACGCCGGCGTCTCCCACCATGTCCTTGGTCGAAGGGACCCGCGGTGAAGGAGCGTTTCACATGACCGGCTACAGCGATCTCAAGGCGATGTTCGTCAACTGCACGCTGAAGCGTTCGCCCGAACGCAGCAACACCGAGGGCCTGGTGGACCTCAGCCGCGCGATCATGGAAAAGCAGGGCGTGCGGGTCGAGGTGGTGCGCGCGATCGACCACGACATCGCGATCGGCGTGTGGCCGGACATGAGAGAGCACGGCTGGGCGACCGACGCCTGGCCGGCCATCTACGACCGCGTCATGGCGTCCGACATCCTGGTGATCGCCGGCCCGATCTGGCTGGGAGACAACAGTTCCGTCACCAAGCAGGTGATCGAGCGCCTCTACGCGTGTTCGCACCTGCTCAACGACGCCGGGCAGTACGCCTACTACGGCCGGGTCGGCGGGTGCCTGATCACCGGAAACGAGGACGGCGTCAAGCACTGCGCCATGAACGTCCTCTACAGCCTGCAGCACCTCGGCTACACCATCCCGCCGCAGGCCGACGCGGGCTGGATCGGCGAGGCCGGGCCGGGACCGTCCTATCTGGACCCGGGATCGGGCGGGCCGGAGAACGACTTCACCAACCGCAACACCACGTTCATGACGTGGAACCTGCTGCACCTGGCCAGGATGCTCAAGGACGCGGGCGGGATTCCCGCGCACGGCAACCAGCGCTCGGGCTGGGACGCTGGTTGCCGATACGACTTCGAGAACCCCGAGTACCGCTAGGTCAGGCTTTCCAGTCGCACCAGGCCCGGATGACGGCTGCCAGTTCGGCCCGCCCGGCCTCCAGTTCGGCGGAGGAGCGGAAGCGCATCGTGCGGGTCAGCTTTCCGTCGCCTTCGAGGCGCGGGTGGTCGCCGGGGATCTCGGCGCCGCGGTGGAACAGGAGGCTGACGAAGTTCTTGGCCGGGTTGAAGCTCACGATGTTGCCGTGGAAGGAGAACGTCGGCGTCTGCCACTTGATGGACTCGGCAACGCGACTGTCCGCGTCCAGAATGACGGCGCGAACCTGACGCATCAGCTCGTCGAGCGGGTGCGCCTTGTCGAGGAACCACTGGTCGACCTCGTTCACTGCACCATGGTGCACCTGACCGGCGGAACGCGCTGCCCGCGAACAGCCGAGGCCCTGCTGGTCCGCACCGTGCCGGACCAGCAGGACGCCGAGCCCGAGGATCACTGCGCAGTCGGCACGGGGTGACCTTCCGACGCCTGCACGACGACGATGCCCTGACCCGAGAGCGCGAGCTGGTACGCCTCACCGGAGCCACGTCCGATGACCGCACCGAGCTTGGCCGTCTTGCGGATCGAGGAGTGCAGCGAGGTGGACCACAGCACGGCGGACTGCATGTCGACGAACGTAGGCACGTCCACGTTCAGCACGACCGGCGTGCCGTAGGCGGTGACGGCCAGCGCTCCGGTGCCGGTGAACGTGGTGTTGAACAGGCCGCCGCTGAGCATCGACGCGCCTTCGGTGCGGTTGATGTCCCACTTGAGCGTGCTGTCGAAGGCGAGGACGTTCTTGCCGTTCACGGTGACGCCCTCGTTCTCCAGGTACAGCACGAAGATCTCGTCCGCGTCCTGGGCGAGGAAGACGTCTCCGGTGCCCGACACCTTCATCAGCGACATGCCTTCACCGGTGAAGGCCTTCTTGAACAGCTTGCCGAGGCCGCCTGCGCCTTCGTAGGCGAAGTCGACGTCGCCCTGGTAGGCGACCATCGATCCCTGCTTCGCGAAGAAGAAGCCGCCGCTGCCGGTGAGGTCCACCTTCAGCATGCGGTCGTTCTGCAGTTGGAAGCTTCCCGGCTCGACGGACCGTTCCTGGTGGTTGAACAGTGAGCTGCGCATGACGCAGATCATGCAGGCGATCACGGGCCGGCGCATCGGTGGGGCAGGCCCGCAACGCAACCTCACGAAACCCTTTCGGTCAGTAACGTCGCAATCACTGCCCGTCATCCGGCACATGTGAATGGTGGTGCGCTTGATGCACAAGGACTTCTCGCGGCGCAAGGCCCTGCAGCTGGGCGCTCTGGCCGCGGCACTTCCCGCGATCCCCGGCACGGCGCATGCTGATCCGGTGGCACCGCAGGGTCTCCCCGTTCCGCGAAGCTGGGTCGTGCGGCCGTTCGAGCTGGATCAGGTGACTCTCGGCCACAGCGTGTTCCGGGAGAAGCGCGACCGGCTGCTGCACTTCGCGCGCGAGTACGGGCCGAGCGTCGTCGACGGTGTGCGCGACGACCGCCGGGGCCCGGACCGGATGCTGCGCAGTTTTCGGGTGAACGCGGGGCTCGACCACAAGGGCGCCGAACCGATCGGCAGCTGGGAGACCCCGGACGGCAACCTGCGCGGCCATTACACCGGCCACTTCCTCACGTTGTTGGCGCAGGCTTATGCGTCGACCGGAGAGCGGATCTACCGGGACAAGCTCGACTACCTCGTCACCGCGTTGGGGGAGTGCCAGGACGCGCTGGCCGCGGCCGCGCGCAGGCCGACTCCCAGGGTGTCCGGCCGGACGGGCACCGCCGTGCGGTTGACCGGCACCCCGAACGGACACGTCACCGGCGACGCGGACCACGTCGCGCTGCCTGCCGGAATCACCAAGGGGCTCACCGACTTCACCGTCGCCACCTGGATCAACCTCGCGGTCCGCGACGCCGACGCGCGGATCTTCGACTTCGGCCGGCCCGGCGACAGCGCAGCCGACGCGCAGGTCCGGATGTACCTCACCGCGCACACCTCGAACGGCGGCCCGCGCTTCGCGATCACTACCAGCGGCGCTGCGGGCGAGCAGCGCATCGACACCTCCACGCAACTGGTCGCCGGCCGGTGGACGCACCTCGCGATCACCAAAGCGGGCAACGTCGGCACCCTCTACGTCGACGGAGCGCCCGCCGGTACGGGCACGCTCACGCTGGGGCCGGCGGATCTGGGCGACACCACCGCCAACTGGCTCGGCCGGGCGCAGTTCCCGCAGGCCAACATCAAGTTCCTGAACGCCACGATCGACGAGTTCCAGCTCTTCCGCCGCGCGCTCACCGGCGCGGAGATGGCCGCCGTGGCCCAGAACGCCGCAGCGGTGGGCACCGACGACCTGGTGGCGTGGTACCGGTTCGACGAAGCTCCCGGTCCGCGCCTGGAGGACTCCTCCGGGCGCGGCAACCACGCCGAGTTCTTCGGCGCCACCGACGGGCGGCGTCATCCCGGATTCCTCTCGGCGTACACCGAGGCCCAGTTCATCCGGCTGGAGGAGTTCACGAACTACAGCGGCGCCGGCATCTGGGCGCCGTACTACACCCTGCACAAGATCGCTCGCGGCCTGCTCGACGCCTACCACCTGGCCGGCAGCGAACGGGCACTGCGGATCGCCCGAAAGGTGGGCGACTGGGTGCACAGCCGACTGTCCACAGTAGAGCGTGAGCGGCTGAACCGGATGTGGTCGCTGCACATCGCCGGCGAGTACGGCGGGATGAACGAGGTCATGGCCGACCTGGCGGCCCTCGAACCGGACCCGGCCCGCAAGGCCCGCTACCTGGCGACCGCCAAGTGCTTCGACAACCGCCGCACGGTGTTCCCGGCTGTCGTGGAGAACCGCGACGTGCTGCGCGGCATCCACGTCAACCAGCACGTGCCGCAGTTCATCGGCTACCTGCGCATCTTCGAACAGGACCCCGGCGCCCGCGAGTACTTCACGGCGGCGGAGAACTTCTGGCACATGGTCGTGCCGCACCGGATGTTCAGCCACGGCTCGGCCGGCGGCCAGTACGCGGCGGGCGAGGGCTACCCGCAGAACACCAACGCCGAGCTGTTCCAGCCGCGCGGCGACATAGCGGGTTCGCTGACGTACCAGACGCGACCCGAGACCGAGCCGGACAGCGGTGGCGGCGAGACCTGCTCCACCTACAACCTCCTGAAGCTGACCAGGAACCTGTTCTGCCACGACCCGGACCCGGCCTACGTGGACTACTACGAACGCGGTCTGCTGAACCACGTCCTGGGCTCCCGGCAGGACGCGGACAGCGCCGCCGAGCCGTTGGTGACCTACTTCCTGCCGGCACATCCCGGTGCCACCAGAGGGTTCGGCAACCTCGGCACCTGCTGCGGCGGCACCGGGTTGGAGAACCACACCAAGTACCAGGACTCGATCTACTTCCGGTCGGCCGCAGGCGACACCCTCCACGTCAACCTCTACCTCGCGTCGACCTTGCGGTGGAACGGTTTCACCGTCACCCAGCACACCGACTTCCCCCGCGAGCAGCGCAGCACGCTGACCGTGACCGGACGCGGCCGGCTGGAGATCAAGCTCCGGGTGCCGGGCTGGGCGACGAAAGGCTTCGCGGTCAGGATCAACGGCGTTCGCCAGGACGTGCAGGCCCGCCCCGGCACGTATCTCAGCCTGAAACGGGTCTGGTCGTCAGGAGACCGGATCGAGGTCTCGCTGCCGTTCAGCCTGCGGATCGAGCGCGCGCTCGACGATCCGTCGGTGCAGAGCCTCTGCTACGGACCGCTGGTGCTGCCGGCCTTGCACGGCTCCCGGACGTGGCGGACGTTCTCGTTCTACCGGCACCTCAAACTCGACGGCGACCTCGGCGCGGTCGTCCGCCCACTGGCACAGCCGAACTTCTTCAGCACGCACGGCCACACGTTGCGCCCGCTCTACATCGGCATCGACGACGCGCACCACGTGTACTTCCGGAGGTCGGAGCCGGCTGTGGTCTTCGGATCGGCCGACTCCGGGGTGTCGAACGAGAAGGTGGACGAGGAGGGTCTGTCGTTCCTCGACCGCGTCTGGCAGGCAGCCCCGTTCTCCAGCCACAGCCGCTTCGTCCGGCAAGTGCGAACCGTGGCGGCACAGTGGCAGGCACACGGCCGGTTCACCGCAGCGGACCGTCAGGCCGTGATCGCCGCGGCGGAGCGGGCCGAGGACAGCCTGCGTCCCTAGACGTCGGAGTGTGACGCTCGACGCACGTCACGTTCATCGTGCCAGGGACGACCAAGAGGTGTGAGCTCTGGAAGAGAGAGGTCGGCCTCATGAGTCGGACCAGTGCGGACGTGCACGACCTGAGCGACGGCATCCCGCCGGTCGTCGCCGACGTCGACCGGATCGCGGCACACCCCGACCCCGTCGTCCGCAACCTGCAGATCACCCACTGCTACCACCAGCTGTCGCGCGCGCTGGCCGCCCGCACCGGAGGCGCCGCGAACTGGTGCACCTTCGCGGTGTGGGCGTCCAAACAGGTCGGGCAGACCATTCGGCAGGAGGACCTGTCGCGCACCGTGGAGCGCCTGCTGAAGTCCTCGCCCGAAGCGGCCACCGGGATCGGCCTGGTGGTCCGCAGCCTGCGGCGGGCCGTTCCGCAGCACGAGGTGGACCGGGTGCACGAGATGGTGCGTCGAGCGGTGGTGACGACCGCACGTCTCGACGACGTGAGCGCAGCGTCGGCACGAGGCAATCTCAAGGTCTTCGAGGAGATCGCGCGAGAGTTCGCGCGCTTTCTCGCCGTGTTCGCCCACGACGCGGGCTCCGGCGACGAGCGGCGCATCGCGGAGTTCTGCGACGGGCTGAGATCCGGTGAACCGCCGGAGGGGCAGCGCTACCTCCGGCAGGCCTTCACCCGGTATCACCGCGCGATGACCACGAGCGACCCGAAGCAGCGGGCCGAGCTCCTGCTGCTGGCCAACATCGAGGTCGGCCTGCACGAGCAGACGCGGTTGCAACCGGAGATCGCCGCCGCGCTGCAGGCACCCGTGGTGGATCCCGGCGCACTCGAACGCCGCCTGTTCGACCTGTTCCTGCCGGGCAACCGGGTGGTCAGGTGGCTGCGCCTGGCCTGGCTGACCGTGCTCGGCAGGCGGTCCGCTGTCCGCGTCGCCGCCCAGCAGCTGGCCGACCAGGCACGGACGCTGGTCCGGAGGGCGGTCACCAAGCACCTGATGACCTTGGCGCTGCCCGGCGGTGAGGTGCTGGACCTGAGCGACGACCTGCCCGCGACCTTCCCGCCGGAGCTCGTGGAGCTGGTCGACCCGGAACTGCTCGCGTTGCTCGAGATCGTCGACCCGACCCCGGACAGCCTGCTCGACACGGCCGCCCGCGACTGGGCCGACCTGCCGGACCGGATGCACTACATCGCGGACATGTTCCGCTGCCACGGGTTGCGCCTCGACCTGCTGCACCCGCCGTTCACCGCCGAGCAGGTCGAGGCGCTGACCGACGGGCGCCGACCGGCCGGAGCCCTCTGACCGGGCAGTGTCGCGAATCCGTGCGGCAGACGTCGAGGAGCGTGCACCCTGGAGCGTGCAGTGATCGTCGCACGGGAACGAAACGAGGAGTTCATGGCTGAGGACCGGCAGACCGAGATCCGCGGCGCGTTCGACGCGGCGGCAGCGGACTTCACCGCGCTGGGCCGTCATCTGTGGGGCCCGATCGCCACGAGGGCGGTCGCTGTCGCCGATCCGAAGCCTGGCGAGCGCGTTCTCGACGCCTGCTGCGGCACCGGTGCCTCGGCGATTCCGGCGGCCGAGCTCGTCGGCCCGAACGGACATGTCGACGCCGTCGACATGTCCGGCCCGATGGTCGACGGGTTGCGGCGGCTGTCGGACCTGCCTCAGCTGCACACCCACCACGCGGACGTGACCACCTGGCAGGCGGAGAGCTATGACGTGGTGCAGTCGGCCCTCGGGATCTTCTTCTTCCCCGACATGACCGCGGGCACCGACCACCTGATCAGCCTGGCCCGGCCCGGTGGGCGAGTGGTGTTCACCATCTGGCGCGGCGAGTCGATGGTCGCGGCCGGCCGCCACCTCGGCCTCGCCATCGCCGAGGTCACGAACACGCCGGTGCCGGCACCACGTCCGGAGCACCTGATCGACCGCATCAACCAGGCGGACACCTACGCGGAGTGGTTGACCGAGCGCGGTCTGGCGGACGTCGACGTGACCGTGCACGAGATGACGTTGACGATGACACCGGAAGTGGCGTGGCTGGTGATCGTCGGGTCCGGTTTCCGCGGGGCGTTGACGAAGGTGCCCGCGGACGCGGTGGAGGCCGTGCGGACCACCTACCTGACGTCACTGCGAGATGCGGGTCTGACAGAGCTCGACGCCACCACCTTGATCGGCACCGGGCGCCGCGTCGCGTGACGGGCGACTCCGCTAGCGGGTGTCGAACGCGGCCATCATCGCCATGTCCTCGTGCTCCAGCGCGTGGCAGTGCAGCATGAACCTGCCGGCGTAGTCGGTGAACCGGACGGCGACCTCGACGTAGTCCACCGAACCGAGCTGCACCGTGTCCTTCCGGCCCGCGTCGTAGGGGCCCGGTGCGGCGCCGTCGCGCGACACCACCTGGAAGGGGTCGAGGTGCACGTGCACCGGGTGGTGCAGGTCGCTGCTGAACCGCCAGATCTCCAGCTCTCCCAGGCGGATCGCGGCGTCGGCGCGATGCGGGTCGAACGCTTTGCCGTTGATCAGCCAGCCGTGCCCCTCGCCCAACCGGCCCCGGCTGAACCGCCAGTCGCGAGTGCGCACCGCACGCGCGGGATCCGGTGTCTCGAACCTGGTGAGCACCTGCGGCACCCTGCTGTCGTCGCGCACCCGCCTGGTCACCCGGAACTTCATGACCACGGCGGTGGGGCCGCTGCCGAGTCCGTTGTGGACGATCACCTCGGCGCCGGGTGCCAGGTCGGAGAAGTCGGCGACTACGTCGAACCTCTCGCCGGGAGCGATCAGGAGCTCGGTGTGGGGGACCGGTCGTTCGAGCAGGCCGCCGTCCGAGCCGATCTGCGTGACCGGCAACCCGGTGAGGCGGTAGCGGCGGGCGTTGGAGGCGTTGAGGATCCGCAGCCGGTAGCGCGCGGCGTCGACCTCCAGCACCGGCCACGGCTTGCCGTTGACCAGGATCACGTCACCCAGGACGCCCTCCATGTAGTCGTCGGTGACACCGGGAACCTCCGGCCCGCGCGACGGGTAGAGCAGCGAGCCGTCCTCGTCGAACGCGCGGTCGGCGATCATCAGCGGGATGTCCCGGTCGCCCTTGGGCAGCGGCAACGCGTCCTCCTCGTCGTCGTGCACGAGGTGGAAGCCGGCGAGACCGCGGTAGACCTGCGGCCCGGTGAAGTCCATCCGGTGGTCGTGGTACCACAGCGTCGCGGCCGGCTGGTCGCACGGGAAGACGTGGTCGCGGCTGCCGTGGGCCAGCGCGCCGTGCATGGCGTGGCCGGTCGGCGTCCAGCCCGACACGGGGAGCAGCAGGTCGGTCGGGTAGCCGTCGCTGTCCGCCGGCGTGTGCCCGCCGTGCAGGTGCACGACGGTCGGCACGTCGAGCTCGTTGCGGTGCGTCACGGTGGTCGTGCGTCCGCGGCGGCTCACCACGGTCGGGCCGGGGTACGTGCCGTCGTAGGACAGCACCTGCGTGCGCAGCCCCGGCAGGATCTCCACGGACGCGTGCCGCTGCACGATCTCGTAGTGGTCCGGCGCCACCTGTCTGGCGAGCGGCGGCACCGGCAGCGGCACGGTGAACGGCTGCGGCAGGCGCACCCGGCTGCGCAGCAACTCAGCGGTGTGGCCGGCCGGCAGCAGTGCGTTGGCGAAGCTCGTCGCGCCGAGCGCGGTGATGCCCAGCGCTCCGAGGAATCCGCGTCTGCTGATGTTCATGGCCGCCGCCGGTACGCCGTCGCACGGAACAACCACACGGTGAACAGAACTTGCGCGGCGATGATGGACACGCCGAGCGGGATGTGCAGCGCCACCACGCCTTCGATGCCGAGCGGCATCTGCACGTTCTCCGCGAGGAAGAGCGCGATCGCCGTCCACAACGGCCACCGGTGGCCCCTGCCGCGCCACACGTAGACGATCGCGGCGATCAGCTGGAACAACCCGAACGCGATGACCGCGTCGCCGTTGCGGCCGTGGATGAACCGCGCGTCGACCACGCCGCTGAGGTACAGACCGGCCAGCGCGGGCTGAGCGACCGCGCACAGCGAGTGCAGCACGGCGATGACCCGCAACCAGCTCAGCGTCTTGCGCGGTCCGACGGGTGCCACCGCGGGGGCGTCCTCGACGATCATCTCTCCTCCTCGGACGGCTTGACCAGGCACAGCGGCCACGCCCCGAAGCCGAGGAAGCCGACGAGGCCCACGACGAGACCCGGTCCGAGCAGGACCCATCGCGCCGCGCCGGACATCGGCAACGACGCCAGCACCAGGACCAGGCCCGCGAACCAGGTGACGGCCAGGACGGTGCCCAGCCGGGCGGCCGGGCGCGGCAGACCGACCCGTGTGCTGACCACGAGCAGCCAGCCCATGACGATCGCGATGCCGGCCGTCACGAAGTACACCTGCACCGCGAACGGCAGCACGCCGGTGAGCAACAACAGCTGCAGCACCACGATGGCGGCCATCGCCGGCACACCGAGCACGGCGCCGCGCCGCAATGCGAGTGCCACCGGTATCAGCGCGGCGCACTGCGCGGCGAACACCACGTCGTTCGCGGGGCCGAGCCACCCCGTGCCGTGCGGCCCCGGCCGCCACGGTTGGTCGATCGCGAAGAAGAGCACCAGCAGGACGTCGGCTGCCAGGCCGGCGAGACCGGCCGCGAGTGCCCAGTTCCGGGTGGTATTGGTTGTGGTCGTGGTCATCACAGCACTCCGATCTGGATCCCGATGTGCGGTTGCCCGGTGAGGTTGCAGGGCAGGGGGTTCAAGGTGACGGCTCCTTTCGTGCCACACCGATCTTCGGCACCTGGCGCGGCGGGCGGATCGCGGTAACCCGCACAATCGGGGTGGGGTTTTCCGCAGGGTGACTGTGCGGTTTTCCCCGTGGCGCCCGGATCGGGCCGCGCACACAATTCCGATGTGCCCACCTGGCCCCGGATCGCGTGGATCACCGGCACCGTCGTCGGCGGTGCCGGGCTGGCGGCTGCCGTGGGCACCCGGCTGTTCCTGGCGACCGGCGCGCACGGCGCGCTCGGCGGGCTGGGGTGGGTGCTGCTGGGTGTCGCGCCGATGTACGGGGTGGCGGTCTGGCTGACGCGGCGGCGTCCGGATCACCCGCAGGCCCGCCGGATGCTGCTGATGAGCACGGCGCTGGCGGTCAACGCGGGCATCGAGATCCCGATCCGGCAGGCGTTCGAGGCGTACGGTCCCGGCGGCTGGTTCTGGCCGGCCAACCTCGTCTACCAGTACTCGGGCGTGCTGGCGCTGATCGCGGGCGTGTTGCTGCTCGCGTCGTTCCCGGACGGCGTGGTCGAGCGGCCGTGGCAACGCCGCGTGCTCGGCGCGGTGTGGCTGCACCTCGCGGTGCCCGTGCTGTTGCTGCTGACCAGGCCGCATCTCGTGATCGACGTGTTCCTGATCAACCCGCCGCCGCTGGTGCCCAGCCCGTTCGCGGTGTCCTGGCTGACCCCGCTCGGCGGCCCGGTGGAGAGCCTGTACGTCGGCTACTTCGGCGCCGCCGCGCTGGTCAGCCTGCTGTTCGTGCGGTTCGTCCAGGCGGACGCCGAGCTGCGCGCGCGGATGCGGCTGATGTTGTACGTGACCGTCGGGCTGATCGTCGCGTTCGGGGTGCTTGCGACGGTGCAGGACCGCTTTCCGCAGAACCCGGTCTGGCTGCAGCTGCTGCGCGGCGCGTCGGTCGTGCTGCTGGCGATGGTGCCGGTGAGCGTCGTCATCGGGGTGGTCCGGCACCGGCTGTACGACATCGACCTCGCCATTCGCCGCTCGGTGACGTTCGGTCTGCTGTCGCTCGGCATCGCGGCCGTCTACATGGGACTGAGCGCGGCGCCGGGACTCGCGCTCGGCGACCAGATCCCGGTCGAGGTGGCGGTCGTGCTGACGATCGCCGCGGCGGCGGCGTTCCAGCCGGTGCGCAGACGGCTGGAGAAGCTGGCCGACCGGCTGGTGTTCGGCGAGCGGGTGAACCGCTACGAGCTGGTCGCCAGGTTCGGCGCCGGCCTGGAGCAGACCGTCGAGCTCGCGGACCTGTTGCCGCGCCTCGCCGACACCGTCCACGAAGGACTGGCGGCGGACTGGGTGCGGGTGACGCTGCCCAGCGCGCACGCGGTCGCGGGACGACCGGCCGGTGAACCCGCGCTGACGGTGCCGTTGGAACGCGCCGGCGAGACGATCGGCCGGATCGAGTGCGGCCAGAAGGAGGGCGGGTACCCGGCGGCCGACCGCGAGCTCCTCGCGACCCTCGCCGGCCAGGCCGCCACGGCGATCGCCAACGTCCAGCTCACCGCCAGGCTCGCCGAACAGGTCGACGAACTGGCCCGGTCGCGCACCAGGATCATCACCGCGCAGGACACCGAGCGCCGCCGCATCGAGCAGGACCTCCACGACGGCGCACAGCAGCAGATCGTCGCGCTGATCATGAAGATGCGCCTGGCCCGCAACCAGCTCGGCCGGGGCGAGCGCACCGCGGACGCCGTGCTGGACGAGCTGCAGAACGACGCCAGGGAGCTCCTGGCAGACCTGCGCGAACTGGCCCACGGCATCCACCCGCCGGTGCTCAGCGACCGCGGCCTGGTCGCCGCGGTGGAGGCGAGGACCGACCGGCTGCCGCTGGACGTGACCGTGCAGGCATCACCCGGCCTGCGCGAACGCCGCCTGGGCGCCGACGTCGAAGGCGCCGCGTACTTCGTCGTCTGCGAGGCGCTGACCAACGTCGTCAAGCACTCGGCGGCCACGAACGCACTGGTCGGGCTGTCCGTCTCGAACGGCCACCTGGAGGTCGACGTGCGGGACGAGGGGGTCGGCCTGGGCAGCGGCACCGGCCAGGGCCTGACCAACCTCCGCGACCGAGTCGAGGCACTGGGCGGCAACCTGACGGTGTCGGGTGCGCCGGGCGCCGGTGCGAGGGTGCACGCGGACCTACCGCTGGGAGCGGCCCATGGCTGACCGGCTGCGCGTGGTGATCGCCGAGGACAACTACCTGGTCCGCGAAGGAACTCGGCGCCTGCTGGAGGACTCCGGCGAGGTCGCCGTGCTCGCCGCCGTGGGCAACGCCGACGAGCTGCGCGACGCGGTCCGCAGGCTCAGTCCCCAGGCGGTGCTGACCGACATCCGCATGCCACCCGGCCACCACATGGAGGGCATCGAGGCCGCGCACGCCATCCGCGCGGAGCACCCCCACATCGGCGTCGCCGTGCTGTCGCAACACACCGACGAGAGCTACGCCCTGGCGCTGCTCCGCAACGGCACGACGGGCCTGGCCTACCTGCTGAAGGACCGCCTGGGCGACCTCGAGGACCTCGTCCGGGCCCTGCGCGAGGTCGCGAACGGCGGATCCGTCATCGACCCCGTCGTGGTGGAGGCACTCGTCAGCCGGCGCACGAGGACCACCAGTTCACCGCTCGCCGTGCTCACCACCCGTGAGCTCGACGTGCTCAGGGAAATGGCGCAGGGCAAGACGAACGCCGGCATCGAGCAGGCGCTGCGCCTGTCCTGCTCGACCGTGGAGAAGCACGTCAACGCGATCTTCAGCAAGCTCGGTCTCTCGGACGAACCGGTGCACCGCAGGGTGGCGGCGGTGCTGGCGTTCCTGCGCGAGTCCACGACCGACCGCTGAGCTCACCGCCCGAGCATGCCGGGGCCGAACACCTCGTACCGGATGTCGTCGGCGTGCATCCCACGACGCAGAAGTCCGGCACGCACGTCGCGCATGAAGGCGATCGGGCCGCAGAGGTACGCGATCGCGTTGGCGGGCACCGGGATCGCGTCCACGTCGACGCGACCGGCCTGCCCGCCTTCGTCGCCGTTCTCGTACCAGGTCAGCTGCCGGCAGCCGGCGAGGCGGTCGCACTCCGCGCGGTGTGCGTGCCGGTCCGCCGAGAGCTCGGCGTGCACGGCGACGACCTGGCGTTCCGGCTGTGCGGCGGCGAGGTGGTCGAGCATCGACAACATCGGCGTGATGCCGATGCCCGCACTGATCAGCACCACCGGCCGGTCGTCGGGCACCAGCGTGACCTCGCCGGCCGGCGGACCGACGAGCAAGGTGTCGTCGGCGTGCACGTGGTCGTGCAGGAAGTTCGACACCGCACCGTCCGGCGCGCCGTCCAACCCGCGCACTCGCCGCACGGTGATGCGCAGCTCGCCGCGGCCGGGCCCGTGCGACAGCGAGTACTGGCGCGGCTGCCGATGTCCGCCGGGGAGGTCGACCGCGACGGAGACGTACTGACCGGGCGCGAACACTGGAACCGGTCCACCGTCGTCGGGCAGCAGGGTGAAGGACACCGTGTCGACCGCCTCGTCGTCGCGCTTGGCCACCCGCCAAGGCCGCCAGATCGTGTCGGGCGTGACACCCGCCTGCTGGAACAGGCGGGCTTCCGCGGCGATCAGGGAGACCGCGAACAGCCAGTAGACCTCCTCCCAGGCGGCGGCGATCTCGGGTGTGACGGCGTCTCCGAGGACGGTGGCGACGGCAGCGATGAGGTGCCTGCCGACGATCGGGTACTGGTCGGGACGCACGCCGAGCGAGACGTGCTTGTGGGCGATGCGTTCGGCGATCGGGCCGAACGGGATGCCGTCGAGCAGGTGCTGGGCGTAGGCGACGACCGCCGCGGCCAGTGCGACCTGCTGCTTGCCGCTGGCCTGGTTGCCCTGGTTGAACAGGTTCAGCAGCTCCGGGTGCGCGGCGAACATCGACGGGTAGAACTCGGCGGTGATCTCGGCGGCGTGGTCGCGGACAACGGGCAGGGTCGCGCGCACTACGGCAGCTGAAGCAGCGGAAAGCACAAGAACTCCTTGTGATGGGCGGGGAATCGGGCGTCGCATCTCGAGCTTGCGTGATCAGCTGCGGGTGAGCTCAGGTAGGAACGTCGCTTCCCGGTCAGGACCTTGGTCCCGGAAGTCGTGATCGGAAGGTCGTGGTCATGTGCCGATGGGCACCCCCACCACCATGACCTCTGGCCGCCGAAGTGGCCGGTCGGTACTTCGGAGCACGACGAGCGCGAAAATACCGTCGGCGGCGTGACGGACAACAAGATCTTCTTGCCGAGGTTCGGTGCGGTGTGCGGAGTCGTCCTCGCCCTGTCGATCGGGGTGCCGGGCGCCGTCGAGGCGTTCACCGGTGAGACCGCGCTGACGAGCCTCGTGATCGGGCTGGGGACGGCGTTCGGGGCGCCGGCGGTGCTGGCCTTCCACGGGCATCAGGCGCATGCGTCCGGCCGGTTCGGGGCGTTCGCGTTCGCGGCGAACCTGATCGGGCTGGGGTTGTTCACCGGCGTGGCGTTCGCGTTGAACGTGGTGATCTTCTTCCAGCAGCCGGACCAGGTGGCGCCGCTGACGAAGGTGGTGCTGAAGGTGGTGTCGCTGGTGTTCGTGCTCGGCACGGCGGTGTTCGGGGCGTCGATGGTGCGCGCGAAGGTGTTCCCCGCGGTGCCGGCGTGGGGGTACGGGATCAGCTTCACGCTGCTCGCGGTGTTCGCGGCGCTGCCGGACACGCCCTGGTCCGCGCTGCTGCACGTCGTCTGCGCGGCGGTGCTGGTGTGGCTGTCCGCATCGGTGTGGCCGGCGCGTTCCGTAGCCTGAGCGGCATGCACACCTCGCGGCCGGCGTTCTGGGTCTCACCGGTGTTGTGCGTCGCGGTGCTCGTCGCGGGGATCTACGCCGCGATCTCCGGGCTCGGCACCACCAGGCTGCCGCTGCTGATCGGCGGGCTGGTGGTGCTCGTGGCGGTGGACCTCGCCGAGTTCCGCCGCTACCCGGTGCGCACGCCGAAGCCGGTGGCGGCTGGACTGCTGGCACTGCGGGCCGCCCTGTACGTGGGACTGGCCTATGTGGAAGGTTCCGGGCTCGCGCGGATCTTGCTGGTGCTCGTGCCGTTCACCGCGTACTTCGCGTTCGGGCAGGCCGTTGCCATCGGACTGGCCGCGGTGTGCCTGGCGGCGGCCGCGGTGAGCGTCCCGGACTGGTACGCGCACGTGGAGCGGGTGTCGGACCTGGTGATGCTCACCGTGGGGTTGGTGCTCACGATCACGATGGCCGCGGTGGCGGTGCGCGAACGCGACGGGCGGATCCGACTGCAGGAGTCGCATCGCACCGTGGCGGAGCTGTCGGCGGCGGCGGAACGGGCGAGGGTGGCGAGGGACCTGCACGACGACCTCGGCCATCACCTGACGGCGATCGTGGTGCAGCTGGAGAAGGCCTCCTCTTTCCACGACCGTGAACCCGCCACCGCGAAGGCCGCCGTCCTCGACGCCGAACGGTCCGCGCGACGTGCGCTCGGCGAGGTGCGCGAGTCGGTGCGGTCGCTGCGCTCGTTCCACCTGCTCGCCGCCCTCGACGAACTGGTGGCGGGCAAGAACGACGTCACCCTGACGGTCAGCGGCTCGCCCGACGGCCACGGCACCGGCGCCCTGCACGCGCTGTACCGGGCGGCGCAGGAGGGCATCACCAACTCGCGCCGACACGCCGGCGCCACGCACATCGCCGTCGCGGTCGACCTCGACAGCGAAAACGCACGGCTGACCGTGGCCGACGACGGACGTGGCATGGGAGCGGCGGCCGAGGGGTTCGGGCTGCTCGGCATGCGCGAGCGGGTGGCGCTGTCCGGCGGTCGGGTCGACCTCGCCAGCTCCTCGTCCGGCACGAGGCTGACCGTGACGATCCCCGCGGCGAGGACGGTGTGACCCGCGTGCTGGTCGTCGACGACCAGCGGCTGATCCGCGAGGGCATCGCGTCGTTGCTGGGCCTGCAGCCCGGCATCGAGGTCGTCGGCACCGCGGCCGACGGTCGCGAAGCGGTGGAGCAGGCGGTGGCGCTGACCCCGGACGTGGTGCTGATGGACGTCCGGATGCCGGGCATCGACGGCGTGGAGGCCGTGGCGTTGCTGCGCAGGCACGCGCCGACGTGCCGCGTGGTCATGCTGACCACCTTCGACGACGAGGACTACGTGGTGCGCTCGCTGCGCGCGGGCGCCACCGGCTACCTGCTCAAGGACCTGCCGTCGCAGGAACTCGCGGCGGCGGTCAAGCTCGCCGCGGTCGGCGTGGCCCAGTTCGACCCCGCCGCCGCGGCTCGCCTGACCGCGGTGCTCTCCCGGTCCGACCGCCACCCCGAACCGCTGACCGTGCGCGAGGTCGAGGTGCTGCGGCTGGTCGCGGCCGGTGCCACCAACCGGGAGATCGCCGAGCGCCTGTACCTGTCCGAGGGCACGGTGAAGAACCACATCTCCCGCATCCTCACCAGGCTCGGGCTCCGCGACCGCACCCAGGCCGCTCTCTACGCCCAGTCGAACGGTCTGGTCTGAATCCTGCGTCCACAGTGGACCCGTCAGAAGATGATCTCGCAGTTGGACAGCGACTCGAAGCGCGAGTCGCACCGGTCGGCCGGCCCGGCACCACCGTCGCCGACGTCCAGCCCGGACGGGTCGGTGAGGGTGTCGTTGCCCGCGTCACCGTTGACGATGTCGTTGCCGGCGCCGCCATCGAGGTCGTCGACGCCCGCACCACCGTTGAGGCGGTCGTTGCCGTTGTCGCCGTTGATCCGGTCCGCGCCGTTCTGCCCGTTGAGCGTGTCGGCGCCTTCACCACCACTCACCGAGTCCGCACCCGCACCCGCGTTGACCACGTCGTCGCCGGCCCCGGCCTCGATGGTGTCAGCGGCCGCGCCACCGTTGAGGGTGTCGTTGCCGGCCGCGCCGTCGAGGCGATCCGGCCCCTCGCCGCCGAGCAGCACGTCGTTGCCCGCTTCGCCGTTGAGGGTGTCGGCACCGGTTTCTCCGCTGGCCCAGTCGTTTCCGTTGCCACCGAAGAACTCGTCGGCACCGGCCCCCAGGCAGGCCGTGTCGTTCCCGTTGAGACCGAACACGACGTCGTCGCCGCCGAGCGTGACGAACACGTCCGGACCATTGGTGCCGAACAGCACGTCGTTGCCGTTCGTCCCGACCTGCGTCGCGGACAGCCCGTTGCACGTCTGCGGTGGCTGCGCGGAGGCGGTGCCGATCGGCCAGAGCGTCAAACCCGCCGTCGCGAGGAGAGCGGGCACCACTGATCTTCGACAGTTGCTCATACCCAGCAGTCTCTTGCGGCGCCGGGTGGTCGCCCAAGTGGCCAAATCTCAGCGCGCGCGGTGTGACCCAGGCCACCGGATCGTCGTGAAGTAGCGGACCGGCCGTGTCCTCTTCGGTCGCGAAAGTAGGACACGGCACCGGGCCGTTGTCGTCGAAGGAAGAGCGGACATGACTGTTCTCAGCGCATTGGGCTCGATCAACTGGATCGCCGACGGCGACACCGTTGTCGTGCAACCGTTTCGCGGTCGCGCGTCGGTGAGAAGGTGACTGCCATGACTCAGGCATCGGGCCGGTTGCTGTCCCTGCTGTCCTTGCTGCAGGCGCGCCGGGACTGGCCGGGCCAGCTGCTCGCCGAACGGCTCAAGGTCACGCCCCGCACGGTGCGCCGCGACATCGACCGGTTGCGCGAGCTCGGTTATCCCGTGGTGGCCGTGAAAGGACCGGACGGCGGCTACCGGCTCGAAGCCGGCACCGAGGTGCCACCGCTGCTGTTCGACGACGACCAGGCGGTGGCGGTCACGGTGGCGTTGCAGCTCGCGGCGGGCTCCGGCGCGGACATCGGCGACGCCGCCACCCGTGCGCTGGCCACGATGCGCCAGGTGATGCCTGCCCGGTTGCGGCACCGCATCGACGCGGTGCAGGTGACCGTCGTCGAACGCAGCGCCCAACGTCCGGCGGAGAAGGTCGACAGCGCGGTGTTGCTGGCACTCAGCGCCGCCGTGCGGGCCCGCGAGGTGCTGCGGTTCGACTACGAGAACGACGTGCGAGGAACCGGCTTCAGACCACCCCGCCGCGTCGAACCGCATCACCTGATCAACCGTGCCGGGCGCTGGTACCTGGTCTGCTGGGACCTCGACCACGACGACTGGCGGATCTTCCGAGCCGACCGCATGACGCCGAAAACGCCCACCGGCCCCCGGTTCACCCCGCGCGAACTCCCCGGTGGTGACGTCGCCGCGTTCGTCAACGCCAAGTTCAAAGGAGCCGCGGGCGGCCGGGACGCCTGGCCGTGCCAGGGGGAGGCCGTGATCGACCTGCCGGCCGCCGAGGTGGCGCCGTTCGCGGGGGACGGCGTCGTCGAGCCCCTCGGTGACGACCGGTGCCGGATCGTCGCCGGGTCCTGGTCGTGGATCGGCCTCGCGGCCTCGCTGGGCCGGTTCGACGCCGCCGTCCACATCGTCGGCCCGGTGGAGCTGCGCAACGCCGCTCTGCGGCTCGCGCGCCGCTACCGCGAGTCCGCGACCTGAGAAGCCCGTTCGTCGCGCCAGGCACGACGAACGGGCTTTTCCGGTCAGGCGGGGTTGTACTCGGCCGCGATGTCGAGCACCCACGTGATGCCGAAGCGGTCCTTGAGCATGCCGTACAGCGGCGCCCAGGGAGAGGGGGCCAGCGGGACGATGACGGTGGCGTCGTCGGCCAGCTTCTCCCACAGCGCGGAGATCTCGTCGGCGGAGTCGCCCCGCAGCGACACGAAGAACGGGTCGTCGCCGCGGCTGAAGGGCCTGGCGGAGGGAACGTCGTAGGCCATGACGTGGAAGCCGTTGGCGCCGCGGACCTGGCCCCACACGACCTGGTCGGCCTCGTCCGGGTTCTCGACGTCGCCCATGTCCCGGTAGGTGATGACGGCCAGGTCTCCGCCGGAGGCCTTCTGGTAGAACTCGAGCGCCTGGCGGGCGTCGCCGCGGAAGTTGAGGTGCGGCGCGGTGCTGACGGACATGATGTTTCTCCTGGTCAGAAGCGGATTTCCGGTGGGCAAGCGCTACTTTTCCGTCCTTCTAGGACGGTGGATGTCCGCTACTGCGCGACGCGGTTGTGGTCTGGATCACGTCTCCGTTCGATTCCCTTTTCGCTGACACCGGTCGCTTGCTGGTCGAATGCGGGAAAAGGTCGTCGAACAAAACCCGGGAGGCGCGTCGAATCGCGAACAGGTGCTCGGGGACTGCGCGTGCGGCGCAAGGTCGGACCTGGTCACGCGGCGTCTGACCGCAGTGCACGAGCTAAAGAATTCTCTTTTCTTTTAGCAGTCCAGTGCGGTCTTCACGCGTCTTGACCGAACCGAGATCGTCCTCCACAGTTTTGCTATGTGCGAATGGCTGACATAAACGCTGTTCGTCCAGAGGGCGCGCGATGGACCACTCGGCGCAAGCGGTCATTCGGACGTTGCCCGTGCCGCGGTTTGTCCCACCTCGACGAAGAGGAGTAGGCCAATGGCCGGATCAGGCCACCATCCGCCCACCCCCGTTTCCGGAGCCCGAAGGCGTCGCCTGGCCGCTGTCACCGCCGCCGTCGCCGTCCTGCTCGGCGGGCTGGTGGCGGCGTTCAACGCGGCGCCCGTGTCGGCCGCGACCGTCGACACCACCGCCTGGTACGTGTTGGTCAACCGCAACAGCGGCAAGGCGCTGGACGTCTACAACCTCGCCACGAACGATGGCGCACGCATCACCCAGTGGACGCGCAACGACGGCAACCAGCAGCAGTGGCAGTTCGTCGACTCCGGCGGCGGCTACTACCGGCTGAAGTCCCGGCTGTCGGGCAAGGTCCTCGACGTCTACAACTTCTCGACGGCGGACGGCGGCAACATCGTCCAGTGGTCCGACGCCAACGGCACCAACCAGCAGTTCCGCCTCGCCGACTCCGACGGCGGCCACGTGCGTCTGATCAACCGCAACAGCAACAAGGCCGTCGAGGTCCAGGGCGCCTCGACCGCGGACGGCGGCAACGTCGTCCAGTACAGCGACTGGGGCGGCGCGAACCAGCAGTGGCAGCTCGTCCGAGTCGGCGGCGGGACAGGTCCCACCACCACGACGAGCAACCCGCCGGGCACGTGCAGCCTTCCGTCGACCTACCGCTGGTCGTCGACCGGCCCGCTGGCGCAGCCGAGGCAGGGATGGGTCTCGCTCAAGGACTTCACCCACGTCATGTACAACGGCAAGCACCTGGTCTACGCGACGACGCACGACACGGGCACGAGCTGGGGCTCGATGAACTTCGGGACGTTCACGAACTGGTCCGACATGGGTTCGGCCAGTCAGAACAAGATGAACTCCGGCACCGTCGCTCCCACGCTGTTCTACTTCGCCCCGAAGAACATCTGGGTGCTGACCTACCAGTGGGGCCCGACCACCTTCAGCTACCGGACGTCGACCGACCCCACCAACGCGAACGGGTGGTCCGCGGTCCAGACGCTCTTCACCGGACGCATCCCGAACTCCGGCACGGGCCCGATCGACCAGACGATCATCGGTGACGGTACGAACATGTACCTCTTCTTCGCCGGCGACAACGGCAAGATCTACCGCGCCAGCATGCCGATCGGGAACTTCCCCGGCAGCTTCGGCTCGGCCTGGACCGAGATCATGAGCGACACGCAGGCGAACCTGTTCGAGGGCGTCGAGGTCTACAAGGTCCAGGGCCAGAACCAGTACCTCATGATCGTCGAGGCGATGGGGCGCAACGGGCGCTTCTTCCGCTCGTTCACGTCCAGCAGCCTGAACGGGTCGTGGACCCCGCAGGCGGCGACCGAGAGCAACCCGTTCGCCGGCAAGGCGAACAGCGGCGCCACGTGGACCAACGACATCAGCCACGGCGACCTGATCCGCAGCAACCCCGATCAGACCAAGACGATCGACCCGTGCAACCTGCAGCTGCTGTACCAGGGTCGCAGCCCCAGCTCCGACGGCGTCGAGTACGGCCTGCTGCCGTACCGGCCGGGAGTGCTGACGCTGCAACGCTGATCGCGTGACACCGGCCGGCGCCCTCACCGTCATCGGGTGAGGGCGCCGGCTGTCTGTCAGGCCGGGGCGTGGCCGGCCGCTGACATCAGCAGGCCGCTGAGGAGGGGCGCCAGCTCCGGATCACGCGCACAGGCAAGCGCGTCGCCTCGGAGGGAACTGCGTGCGTCCAGACGGTTCCCGGCATCATCAGCACGGTCGCGGCGAACTGCTGCGCGCCGGCGGGGACGCGGTCACGGAGCTCACCGCGAACGGTGGCAGCGCGAGTACGGCCGCCTGGACTACGCGGTCAACAACGCCGGCCTCGCCCACGAGACCGCCTCGATCGTCGACGCGGATCCGGTGAAGTTCCAGGAGATGCTCTCGACGAACGTGATGGGGGCCTGTTCCTGTGTCTGCAGCGGGAGATCAGGGAGATGCTCGCGAGCGGACGCGGTGGCGCCATCGTCAACCTCGCCTCCATCGCCGGGCTGAACGGCATTCCGCACAGCGGCCCGTACGCGGCCACCAAGCACGCCGTGGTCGGCCTGACCAAGACCGCCGGACTCGAGTACTCCTCGCGTGGCGTCCGGGTGAACGCGGTGGCCCCCGGCGCGATCAAGACCGACATCATCGCCCGCGCCATCTCGCTCGGTCAGTACGACGAGGAGACCATCGTCGACATGCACCCGATTGCCCGCATGAGGCAGCCGCGGGAGATCGCCGCGGGCATCCACTGGCTGCTGTCCGACCAGTCGTCGTTCGTCGCCGGCGCGATCCTGAACATCGACGGCGGCTTCCAGGCGAAGTGAGTCGTGGAGTCTTCACGTGTCGCGCCATCTTCGCTACGGTCGGCCTGGGAGCGCTCCCAGGCGGGCGCACCGTGACCACCTCCGGAGGCGCGCCGGCGGCTGAACATCGCCTGCACAAAGGAGTGCTGATGTTGCGAGGAACCAGGAAACGCCGCACCGCGCTCGCCGCCTTGGCTGCCGCGGCGTCCGTCGCCTGCACGGTCCTGACGGCAGCGGCGAGTGAGTCGAACGCCCCGTTCGCGTGCCGGGTCGACTACACGACCAACGACTGGGGCAGCGGGTTCGGCGCCGGCGTGACCATCTCGAACGTCGGTTCGGCTGCGGTCGACGGCTGGACGCTGACCTACAGCTACGCCGGCGACCAGACCTTGCAACACGGCTGGAGCGGCAACTGGTCCCAGTCGGGCAAGCAGATCACCGTCACCAGCATGAGCTGGAACAGCTCCGTCCCGGCGGGTGGCAGCGTCAGCACCGGGGCGAACTTCTCCTACAGCGGCAGCAACGCCAAGCCTGCGGACTTCGCCGTCAACGGTGCCGAGTGCACCGGCACCGCCCCGGGCGACGGTCCCGCACCGGCGTTGCGCGTCTCCGGCAACAGGATCGTCACGGCGCAGGGCGAGCCGTACCGGTTGCTGGGGGTGAGTCGTTCCAGCGGCGAGTTCGCCTGCGTGCAGGGCAAGGGCATGTGGGACGGCGGTCCCGTGGACCAGGCGTCGGTGAACGCGATGAAGACCTGGAACATCCACGCGGTGCGGATCCCGTTGAACGAGGAGTGCTGGCTGGGCGTCCACGGCTCACCAGGTGGCGCCACCTACCAGCAGGCCGTCAAGGACTACGTGGATCTGTTGGTGGGCAACGGCATCAACGTGATCCTCGACCTGCACTGGACCTGGGGCGCCTACTCGAACGGGCCGGACTGGCACTGCAAGGACGAGCACGCGGTGTGCCAGAAGCCGATGCCGGACGCGCGGTACGCGCCGCAGTTCTGGGCCGGCGTCGCCACCGCGTTCAAGGGCAACGACGCCGTCGTCTTCGACCTGTTCAACGAGCCGTACCCGGAGATCGCCAGCGACTGGAACAAGACCCTGGGCTGGCAGTGCTGGCGGGACGGGGGCACCTGCACCGGCCTGCCCTACGAGACCGCCGGCATGCAGGACCTGGTCGACGCGGTGCGGGCCACCGGTGCGACCAACATCCTCATGCTGGGCGGCCTGGAGTGGGCCAACGACATGCGGGAATGGCTGGCGCACAAGCCATCCGACCCGTTGAACAACATCGCGGCGTCCTGGCACGCCTACAGCTTCAACGCCTGCGCCAGTGAAACCTGCTGGGACAGCCAGATCGCCCCACTGGCGCAGCAGGTCCCGGTCGTGCTCGGCGAGTTCGGCCAGGACAACTGCGGCTTCGACTACATGCAGCGCTTGGTGAACTGGGCCGACGCGCACCACCTGAGCTACCTCGCGTGGACCTGGAACCCGTGGGGCTGCAGCACCGGAGCCGTGCTCATCAAGGACTGGAACGGCACGCCGGAGCCCGGCGTCGGCGAGGGGTTCAAGGTCCACCTGCTCGGCCAGGACCCCTACGCCACCCGGTGACGACTACTCGAAAACTCCGTATCCCGCGACGGCGTGCGCCCGCACGCCGTCCATGTCGAGCTCCACGCCGATGCCGGGAGTGTCGGGCAGCGTGATGTAGCCGTCCTTCACGATCGAGCCGCTTCCGTCAGGCGCGTGGACGTAGCTGTCCCACACGGCGCGTTCCTCCAGGGCATGCCATTCCTGGACGAAGAAGTTGGGGATCGCCGCGCACTGGTGCGACGTGGCCATCGTGCCCAGTGGCGTGGACACCAGGTGCGGTGCGAAGGGGATGTAGTGCAGCTCGGCGAGGTTGGCGATCTTCTTGGCCTCGGCGAGCCCGCCGCACTTCGGCACGTCCGGCTCGATGACGTCCACGGCGCCGCGTTCGAGCAGTTCGCGGAATCCCCAGCGCAGGTAGAGGTTCTCGCCCGCGCAGATCGGTGTGCGGGTCTGTTCGCGCACCCGCACCAGCGCGTCGACGTTCTCCGCCGGCAGCGGTTCCTCGAGCCACATCAGGTGGAACGGCTCGAGCTCCCACGCGATCCGGCAGGCGCTCGGCACGTCGTAGCGGGCGTGCAGGTCGATGGCCAGGTCGACGTCCGGTCCGATCGCCTCCCGGACGGCCGCCACGCGCTCGATCATCGACCGCAGCTCGGCGGCGTTGACCGTGTGGTTGAAGGCGTCGAACTTGGCCGGGTGGTTGAGGTTGTCGACGTCGAACTTGATGGCGGTGAAGCCTTCGGCGACCATCCGCTGGGCCCGGTCGACGCACCCGGAGATCGACCCGGCCGGGTCGTCGCCGTCGCCGCAGTCGGCGTAGAGGCGGATCCGGTCGCGGAACTTGCCACCGAGCAACCGGTGGACCGGCTGGCCGGCGGCCTTGCCCGCGAGGTCCCACAGCGCGAGCTCGATCCCGGACAGGGCGATCACGAACACTCCGCCCTGCGGGCCCGCGAAAACCTTGTTGCGCCGCAGCTTCTCCCAGCACCGCTCGACGTTGCGCGGGTCCTCGCCGAGCAACAGGGGAGTCAGGAACTCGATCATTCCGACGACGGCGCCCGCGCCGGCGTCGGGGTTGGCCTCGCCGAACCCGCTGAGGCCCTCGTCCGTGTCGATCCGCACCAGGGTGGCCTCACCGTGGTAGGCCACCACTGCCGTCGTGACGTTCACAATCCGCATTTGCTCTCCCGCCGCTGGGATGTGCACCTGAGAGACTGTCGCGAGGTCCAACTTGTCCTATAAGCTGATGACATGCAAAGGGGACAAGAGTCTCCGGACGCTGTCAAGGTCCGGACCCTTCCGGTTCAGGTGGCGGCACACCTGACCCGGCGCATCGTCAGTGGCGAGATCGAGGACGGCCGGGCTCCGTCGGAGCTCGAGATCTCGCGCGAGTTCGGGGTGTCCCGGGTGGTGGCGCGGGAGACGCTCAAGATCCTCGCCTCGCTCGACATCGTCGACGTCGCACAGGGCCGCCGGGTGGTGGTGCGCCCCCGCGCCGAGTGGGACTACCTGAGCCCCTTGCTGATCGAGTGGCTGCCCGCGGAGATCGTCGGCGAGCTGCTGCAAGAGCTGCACCAGATGCGCGTGCTGCTCGAGCCCGAGCTCGCCGCGATGGCCGCCGCCGGCATGACCGACGAGACGCTGCACCGGCTCAGAGACGAGATCGACCGCATGTCGGCGTTGGAAGGGGATCCCAACGCCTACCTCGAGGTCGACCACGAGTTCCACATGGAGATCTGCCGGGCGGCCGACAACCGCATCCTCGACCGGATCATGTACTCCGCCCGCTGGCTCGGCACGGCCAGCAGACGCATCACCAACGAGGCGCCGGCCGGGCTGTGCCGCGCCACCGCCGAGCACACGGAGATCTACGACGCGCTTGTGGCGCGCGACCCGGCAGGCGCCCGCGCGGCAATGCGCAGGCACCTGAGCAACAACTACTCCACGCTCGTCGCTGAGAAGGGGAAGCAGACCAAGCGGGCCGCTCGGCGTCGCTAGCGCACGACGTCCTTCTCCGCATGCACGACCCGGCAGCGAGCCCCGCTGTCCCGCCGGTTGCAACGTCGCCCGTCGGCAAGCGTCCGCTCGGCCGGACGCGAGAGGAGTGCTCATGGAAGAGAAAACGGACTTATCAAGGCGCACGTTCCTCGGCGTGAGCGCGCTGGGCGTGCTCGGTCTCGCCGGGTGCGGGGGTGGTCCAGCACCCGCGCCGCAGGTCGACGTCCAGGTGCCCCAGGCACTGCTCGACCAGGCGGCCGCACTGCGCGGTGGGTCGGCGGGGATGCTCTCGCAGAAGCTGTACTCGGAGGCCGCCAACAAGGCGCTGGACCGGTCGCTGCAGGTGTTCGCCCAGGCCACCGGCACCACGATCCGCAACGACCTGGTGTCCGGCGACGCGGGCGACATGGTCGCGAAGATGGACGCCGAGGTGAAGGCGGGCACCAACCGCGATCTCGCCTTCGTGAGCGATCGGCGGTTCGTCGGCCAGCTCCACAACCTCGGCGCCCTCACCGACGTCACCGACGTGGTCGACGAGATGCGCAAGCTCTACGGGGAACCGGCGACGGAGGCGAGCACCTACTGCGTGTTCGGCGGGCGCTGGTTCGCGATCCCCTACCACTTCATCGCGTCCGCGATGTACCTGCGCAAGGACTGGTACACGGAGAAGGGTCTCCCGCTCAAGCCCCACTACACGTGGGAGGAGCTGCGGGACAACGCGTTGGAGGTCTCCGACCCGGCGAAGCGGCGCTTCGGCTGGGGCCTCACGGTGAACCGCTCCGGCGACGCCAACGGCTTCATCGGGAACGTCATCAACACCTACGGCGGGGCGATCGCGGACAACACCGGCACAAAGGTGGTGTTCAACTCGCCGGAGACGGTCGCCGCCGTCACGTTCATCGGCGACATCTACACGAACCCGAAGTACGCGCCGATGCTGCCCCCTGGGATCGGCAGCTGGACCGACTCGAGCAACAACGAGAACTGGCTGGCTCAGATCCTGGGGCTCACGCTCAACCAGTTCAGCGTGTACGCCGACTCGAAGACGAAGAAGAACCCGGTCTACGCCAACACGCACCCGTTCAACGGCGCCACCGGACCGGCGATCGACAAGCCGCTCGCGTTCGGCGAGTCCAACTCGTTCGTCGTGTTCAAGGGGGCGAAGAACCCCGACCTCGCCAAGCTGGTGGCGAAGTTCATGGCCGGCGGGAGCGCGCTGCTCGGTGTCGCGAAGGAAGCACCGTGCCTGGTCAACCCCTCATGGGACAAGGTGTGGGACTCCGACCCGTACTACACCAGCGGTGACCCGGCCTTCCCCGCGCTGCGGGAGCAGACCCGCACGCGGCTTCCGCTGACCACGAAGACCGGCTACTCGTTCCCCCAGGCCCCGAGCCCCGGCGACCAGGCCGCCACCGCCGCCTATCTGCTGACCGACATGATGCAGTCGGTCATCCAGGGCACCAAACCGGCCGAGGCCGTCGCCTCGACCCACGCCCGGATGGTCCAGGTCTTCGAGCAGCAGGGCTACAAGCAGTGACCGACCTGCGCACGCGACCGGCGCCGGCTCGTCCGGCGCCGAGCTCGTCCTCCTCGCTCTCCACGTCGCAGCGGCTGCTCGGGCGCGACTGGCGTCTCGCAGCGGTGTTCATCGGGCCGACGCTGGTGCTGGTCGCGGGCCTGATCCTGATCCCGATCGTCAGCTCGGTCCTCACCAGCGCCACGGAACGCCACGGTGCGGAGACGGTCTTCGTCGGGCTGGACAACTACACCGCCCTCCTCGACGACGGCGTGTTCCACAAGGGTGTGCTCAACTCGTTCGTCTTCACCGCGTACGCCGAGATCTTCAAGGTGACCCTCGGCCTCATCGCGGCGTTGATGCTGCACCACATGCGCCGCGGCCGGGCGATCATCGCCGGGGTGATCCTGCTGCCGTGGGTGGTGCCGACGGTCGTCACGGCCTTCACCTGGCGGTCGTTGTTCGACCCGATCTTCGGCAGCGTCAACGTTCTGCTCACCGATTCCGGGATCGGCCCTTTTCTCGCCACGATCGGGCTCGTCGACAGATGGCCCGCGGAGTGGCTGTCCGATCCCGCGCTCGCGATGCCGGCGGTCATCCTGGTCAACGTCTGGAAGGGCATCCCGTTCTTCACCGTGACGTTCCTCGCCGGGCTCAAGGCCATCGACGGCAGTCTCTACGAAGCGGCCATTGTGGACGGTGCGTCGCCGTGGCAGCGCTTCGTGCACATCACGCTGCCGGGCCTGCGCAACATCATGATCGTGACGGTGCTGCTGTCGTCGATCTGGACGTTCAACAACTTCGACCTGATCTGGCTGATGACCCAGGGCGGACCGGGGGACGCCACCGCCCCGTACGTGATGGTGGCCTACTCGAAGGCCATCCTGCAGCTGCAGCTGGGCGCGGGTGCCGCGGTCACGCTGGTGATGATGCCGATCATCGGCGTCCTCGTGGTGATCCTCGTGCGGATGATGCGCCGCGGCGACCAGCCGGGCGCGAGCGATCTGGGGCGCAGGCGACTCACTCCCGCGCAGCGCAGGGCCCTGCCGTGGGTGATCGTCGTGGCCTCGATCCTCGTGCTGGTCTGGGCGTCGCCGCACATCGTGTGGAAGGCCGCGTTCGTGCTGGGCGTGTTCGTGCTGCTTGCGGCTGCAGTGGGACGGTTGGTCTCCGTGCTCGCCGCACGGGGCAACCGGCTGGCCGCGCGCCTGGTCAGTGGCGGCGGCACCGGGATCGCGCTCGTGGGCCTGCTGGGCTTCGTGCTCGCCCCGCTGTACTGGATGACGGTCACGGCCTTCAAGTCCGACGCCCAGATCGTGTCGCGCACCGACGACCTCTGGCCGACCCCGTGGACCACCGAGCAGTTCACCAACCTGTTCACCGGCACGTTCGGCACCTGGTACGTCAACACGATCCTGGTGTCGCTGGCGTCCACCGTGATCGCACTGGTCTGCGCGGCACTGGCCGGCTACGCGTTGGCACGGTTGAAGTTCCGGGGTTCGGAGAGCTTCACGGTGACGATCCTGCTCACCTACGTGATGCCGGGCGCGCTGCTGTTCATCCCGCTGTACCAGATGATGAGCGGGATCGGGCTCAACGACTCCTTGTGGTCGCTCGTGCTCGCTTACCCCACGTTCACGCTGCCGTTCGCGACGTGGCTGCTCGTCGGCTACTTCAAGTCGATCCCGGCCGACCTCGAGGAGGCCGCGCTGGTCGACGGCTGCACGCGGTTCGGGGCGTTCCTGCGGATCGTGCTCCCGCTGGCGAAACCGGGCCTGCTCGCGGTGGCGCTGTTCACGCTCACCAACGCGTGGAACGAGTTCTTGTTCGCCTTCGTGTTCATCACCAAGGACGACTACAAGACGCTGCCCGTCGGCATGCAGTCGATGATCTTCGGTGACGTCGTGCCGCAGGGGCAGCTGGCCGCGGCGTCGCTGCTGATCAGCATCCCGGTCGTGGTCATGTACGCGTTCGGGCAGCGGTTCCTGACCGAGGGCCTCACCGCGGGGGCCGTGAAGGGATGATCCCCGTGGTCACGGAGGAACACGTCCCGACGGCGTCCCGGCCCGGCGACCTGCGCATCACCGACCTGCGGGTGGCCAATGTGGACGGTGTGCCGTTCCGCTCGTCGATCATCAGGATCGACACGAACCAGGGCCTGGCCGGGTACGGGGAGGTGCGCGACCAGGCCAGTGCCACCTACGCGCTGATGCTCAAGAGCCGCCTGGTGGGGGAGAACCCCTGCAACGTCGACAAGATCTTCCGCAAGATCAAGCAGTTCGGGCACCACGGCCGTCAGGGCGGCGGGGTCTCCGGCGTGGAGATGGCGCTGATGGACCTCGCCGGCAAGGCCTACGGAGTACCGGCGTACGCGCTGATCGGGGGCCGGTTCCGCGACGAGGTCCGTTGCTACGCGGACACCCCGTCACTGCCGGACCCGCACGCGATGGGCGCCCGCTTGCTGGACCGCAAGCAGCGCGGGTACACGATGCTGAAGATGGACGTGGGCATCGACCTGCTGTGGGACGTGCCGAGCGCGCTGATCGCGCCGCCCGGTGCCCGCGCGAACCTGACGACGATGCACCCGTTCACCGGCATCCAGGTCACCGCGAAGGGCGTGGACCACCTGGCGTCCTATGTGGACACCGTCCGGTCCGTGGTCGGCTACGACATCGCGCTCGCCGCCGACCACTTCGGTCACATCGCGCTCGACTCCTGCATCCGGATCGGCCGCGCGCTGGAACCGTTCACCCTGGCCTGGATCGAAGACCTCATCCCGTGGCAGCTGACCGACCAGTGGCGCCAGCTCACCGAGGCCGTCGCCGTCCCGACGTGCACGGGGGAGGACATCTACCTGCTCGACGGTTTCCGGCCGCTGCTCGACGCGGGCGCCATCCGCGTCGTGCACCCCGACCCGGCGACGGCGGGCGGGATCGCGGAGACCAAGCGGCTCGGCGACTACGCGCAGGACCGCGGCATCCCGATGGCGCTGCACCTGGCGGCGTCGCCCATCGCGACAATGGCGTGCGTGCACCTGGCCGCAGCCACCGAGAACTTCCTCGCACTAGAACACCACGCAGCCGACGTGGAGTTCTGGAGCGACCTCGTCACCGACCTGCCCCGCCCGTTGATCCAGAACGGCCACATCAAGGTGCCGGACACGCCAGGGCTGGGTTTCGGCTCGCTCGACGAGGATCTGATCAGCCGTCTGCTCGACCCGCGCGACCCGGTGTTCTTCGCCGAGACGACGCACTGGGACGGCGAGTCGAGCCACGACCGCCTGTGGAGCTGATCAGGCGCGTCCCTGTTCGGCGCGCCACTTCTCGTACTCGGGCCGCGCCTGTTCCGACAGCGGGTAGTACAACCGCAGGTCGCCACCCTCGGCCAGCCGGATCCGGGAGAACTCCTCCCACTCCGCGTGCTCCTGAGCGACCGCGATGAGCGCGGGCGCGAGCTTGGCCGGCACCACGACCGCCCCGTCGTCGTCCGCCACCACGATGTCGCCCGGCTCGACCAGCGTGCCACCGCACGCCACCGGCACGTTGACGGCAACCGGCACGATGTCGGTCTGGGCGTGGAAGTTCGGCGTGGCACCACGAATCCACAACCCGAGCCCGAGCTTCTTGGCCTCACCGATGTCGCGCAAACACCCGTCGATCACCACACCGGCACCACCGCGACCCTTGAAGTAGGTCAGCATCATCTCGCCGAACACGCCGCTGCTCATGTCCCCACGCGCATCCACGACGATCATGTCGCCGGGCTGAGCGTGGTACATGACGTGCCGGTGCAACTGCTTCTCCGGCTCGGCGTACTCGTCGACGGGGTACAGATCCTCCCGCTTGGGCAAGAACTGCAGCGTCAGCGCCGGGCCGGCCACGCGCACGCCGGGGGTCACCGAAACCGGGCCGCGGATGAACGCGCTGCGGATGCCCATGCGGCTGAGCTCGGCGCTGGCCGTTGCGCTGCCAATAGCCGCAAGGGCTGCACTGAGCTCAGCAGGCGGGCGAACGATGTCGTGCGTCTCGACCACGTCGGTAGCTCCCTCGGATCCCTGTGCTGACCGGAGTTCCGAGCGTAGTCGCGGTTCAGCCCTTCGCCTCGCGGACGTCCGTTCCGTGCTCGGCGAACGCCTTGAAATCCTGCATGTGCTGCAGCGACTGCTTGCGAAACGCGCCGGGCATCAAGAGCCCCACCAGCCGCATCAGCAAGCCGCTGAACCGGTACTCGTTCTCGCTCACCCAGAGCGTCGTCTCGGGGCCGGCTTCGGTCAGGCGTTCGCGCGCGGTGCTCCGCATGCCTTCGCCGACGATCTCGCGTTCGAAGAGGACGACGCTCTCACTCGGGATCCCGTGCAGCTCCACCGGTTCCCGGCGCGTGATGGTCTCGATGCCCTCGAACTTCTGCTGCCCCATCTGCAGCACGACTCGCGACTTCGTGCCGACCTGCCCGTGCTCCCCGCTCAGCGGCTCGTGCAGCACCAGGCCCCGCAACCACTTCGGCAGGTGTTCCGGGTCGGCGAGCAACTGAGCCACCCTCTCCCGCGGCAGGGCGATCTCCATCGAGACGGTGTACTTCATGGCGGAGCGCTCCAGTTCTCGAGTGAACGGACGCACGCTAACAGCGTCGCCCGCGAGATGTGGAGAAGCTGTGAACGTGCCCCGTTCTCCGCCGGGGGAGACCGTTGCCGGTGTTAGCGTCGGCTTCGTGAAGATCATGCGTGCGGCTCTGCAGGATATCTACGCCCGCCGCCTCCGCGCCAAGCTGAAGAACGCGACACTGCCCAGGCACCTCGCCGTGATCATGGACGGCAACCGGCGCTGGGCCAGGCAGGTGGGGCTGGAGAACGCGAGTTCAGGGCACCAGCGCGGCGGCGAGCACCTGAAGAACGTCATGGGCTGGTGCGAGGACATCGGCATTCCTCGCCTGACGGTGTACCTCGCGTCCGCGGACAACCTGAAGAAGCGCGCCAACGCCGAGATGTGCTTCCTGATGGAAGAGGTCGTCGAGCGAATCGTGGTGCCACAAGCGGTCGCGTCCGAACGCTGGCGGACACACGTCGCCGGCCGGGTGGACCTGCTGCCCGACACCACCAGGCACGCCTTGAAGCTCGCGGTGGAGGACACCCGCGACCGCGACGCCGAGTTCCACCTGACCATCGCCGTGGGTTACGACGGCCGGTTCGAGCTCGTGGACGCGGTGCGCTCGCTGCTGGAAAGCGGACCAGGACTGGAAGAACTGGCGGCGAGCATCACGCCGGACGACATCGCCCGGCACCTCTACACGGCCGGGCAACCCGATCCCGACCTGGTGATCCGCACCAGCGGCGAGGTGCGCCTGTCCGGTTTCCTGTTGTGGCAGGCGGCATTCGCGGAGCTGCACTTCTGCGACGTGCACTGGCCCGGGTTCCGGTACCTCGACTTCCTGCGCGCGTTGCGGTCGTACTCCGACGCACGACGATGAAGGTCACCGAGGTCGTGCGGTGCTGTGCCGAACGACCAGCCGGGTGGGCACCAGGGCCATGCCGGGTTCGACCGCTTCGCGGCGGATCTGCCGGAGCAGGCGTTCCACGCAGCGTCGGCCCACCTCGGCGAAGTCCTGGCGGACGGTGGTCAACGGTGGGTAGAAGCAACCCGCGTCCGGGATGTCGTCGAACCCGACCACGCTCACGTCGCCGGGCACGGCGCGACCGTGCTCGTGGAAGGCTCGCAGCACGCCCAGGGCCATCTGGTCGTTCGCGGCGAACACGGCGGTGCATCGGGCTCGTTCGGCCAGTCGCACGCCGGCGAGGTAGCCCGACTCGGCTGACCAGTCGCCGCGCTCGACGGCGGGAACGCGCCGGCCGGCCTCCTGCAGCGTTGTGCGCCAGGCGTTGGCGCGGCGTTCGGCGGCGAATGATCCGGTGGGGCCGGCGACGTGCCAGACCGTGCGGTGTCCCAGGTCCAGCAGGTGGCGAACTGCTTGCCCGGCCCCGTCGAACTGGTCGCTGTCGACCACCGCGTAGCGGTCGCCCGCGTCGGAGTCCACCACGACCACCTGCACTCCGGGCGGCAACGTCACCGTGGCGGCGTCCAGCAGGTGCACTTCCATGATCACGATGACGCCGTCCACGGCCAGTTCTTCGAGCCGGGTGAACGCCCCGAGGACGTCGTCCTGGGTCGGTGACGCGACGGGGATCAGGGTGATCGCGTAGCCCTCGGCGGCGGCGTGGTCGGCGATCGCTTCCACCGTGCGGCTGTTTCCGGTGGTGGACAACGTGAACAGGACGACGCCGATGGTGCGGAACTCGCCGAGTCTCAGCGCCCGCGCGGCGTTGTTGGGGCGGTAGCCCAGTTCTTCCATGGCGGCGAGGACGCGCTCACGGGTGGACGCGATCACCCTGGGGTGGCCGGTGGAGACCCGGGACACCGTCTGCGACGAAACGCCGGCCAGCCGTGCGACGTCGGCGATGGAGACTCCGCGCTTCTTGCGCCCGGAGAGCTCCGGTGTTCGTGGCGAGGTGTCTCGAGCTGCCAACGCCGTACCGCCTTCCGACTGGACGTTCTGACGTAACCGGGTCTTGACGCCTCTACGACGTGATGTGAGCATCGTGCATGTTCACGTTAACATGACTCCTGGCAACTGCGGCTGCAGCCGCGAGAACCGGCGCCATGTTCACGTGAACATAGGCGATGTTCACGTGAACATGGTGTGGTGCGAGTCGCCATCGGGGCGATCCACGCGCTGCGCGAGTCGGTGACGCTGATCCGACTCACTCCCCGGCACAGTCGCCCACTCTCCCGATAGGACAGTCCGTGAACTTGAAGAAGTGGCTCGCCAGGGCCGTGACCGCTGTGATGGGCGCGGCGCTGCTGACGTTCCCGGCCACCTCCGTCCAGGCCGTCAGCCCGACACCCCAGACGCTGTACCAGCTTCGGGCCAACGCCCAGTGCACCAAGGGTCTGGGCAACTGCGTGATCTACTCCAAGGCTGCCGCACTGCCGAGCGGGCGCCTGGTCGCCGGGTTCGAGAGGGCGATCGTCGGCCCGACCGGAACAGCGGTCGGGCAGGTGATCCCGGTGTACCGCAGCGACGACGACGGCACGACGTGGCAGTGGCTGTCCGACGTGCGCGCGCCGGCCTACCTGTCGAGCAACCCCGCGTACGCGAAGTACACGAGCAACTGGGGTGCCCCGTACTTCTACGTTCTTCCGCAGAACGTGGGCAGCCTGACCGCGGGCACGTTGCTCCTGTCCACTTTGGTCACGGGCGAGGACCACTACTTCACCGAACAGAAAGCCTTGGACCCCAACTGGGTGCCGACCAACGACGGCGACCGTCGCGACGTGGCGCTCGCGCTCTACTCCAGCACGGACCAGGGCGCGTCCTGGAACTTCCTCAACATCGTCACGGCGGGCGGGTGGCAGGGCGGCAGCGCGGGCGCCATCGGGCAGCGCATCGCGAACGCCAACACGTACCGGCAGGTCGATCCCGTGTGGGAGACGTACCTGATGGTGTACAACAACCAGCTCGTGGCGTACTACTCCGACGAGAACGACTACACCGGCTACGACACCTCAACGGGTGTCCTGACCATGCGCGCCGACAACGCCACCGCGGGTGACTCCCACGGGCAGGTCATCGCGCACCGGACGTGGAACGGCAACACCTCCAGCCCGTGGAGCGCTCCGGTGCTGGACGTCGCCGGCCTCAACCAGAGCGTCGGCGGCGTCAACCAGATCGGCGGCGGACGTCCGGGCATGCCGAACGTCGTGCAGACCACCGACGGCCAGTGGATGATGACCTACGAGTACTTCGGCGGCGGCGACAACGTGCGCTACAAGATCTCGTCGAACCCGCTGAACTTCTTCTCCGTCGGCGGCGCGGCCGGGACCAACATCAGCGCCCTTCCGGTCACCGCCGGATCTCCCACGCTCTCCAGGGGAGGAAGCCCTGTCGTAGTCCGGCTTCCCGAGGGCCGGCTGATGTTCAACGCGGCGGGCAGCGGTGACGTCTGGGTCAACCCGAGCGGCAGCAGCACCGGTGCGTGGACGCGCCAGCTCACCACCATCCAGTCCGGCTACTTCCGCAACCTGACCTACGTCCCCCGCACCGGCCGCGTGCTGATCCTGTCCGGTGCCGGCACCATCCGGCACGCCGACATCGACTTCGGACGTTCCGCCGGGCCGTACTACAAGCTGGTCAACCGGCAGAGCGGCAAGGTGCTCGACGCGTTCCAGAACAGCCTGGCCGACGGCACGAACCTGGTGCAGTGGGCGGACAACGGCGGCTTCAACCAGCACTGGCACGTCACGGACACCGGCTACGGCCACCGGACGCTCCTCAACCGCAACAGCGGCCGGGCCGTGTCCATCTTCGGCGCGAGCCTCGACGACGGCGCACGAGCCGCGCAGTGGGTGCAGAACACCGCGGCCGACCAGGCCTTCACGCTCGAACCGGTCGGCGCCTACTACAAGATCCGCGCCCGCCACAGCGGCAAGCTGCTCAGCGTCGCGGGCGGGTCGACCGCCGACGGCGCGCAGGTCATCCAGTGGCCGGACCAGAACCGGCTCGAGCAGCAGTGGTCGCTGGTTCAGGTGACGAGCTAGTGGCGTGTCCCGCAACGTTGGCGAGGTAATTCACGCTCAGCAGGACGCCTCGCGGCACCGCCCCCACTCCCACAGCCAACCAGGATGAGGAAGCGGGGGCGGCACCACGATGCGCCCGTCTGACCGCAAATTCCCCCGGCAACATTGCGAGCCACGCCACTAGCCCACCCGCGACCGCAGTGCCGAGGGGAAGGCCACCGGGCCTCGACCGGTGGCCTTCCCCTTGCCGTGGCCATGACCGTTCGCAACTCAGTCGGCGATGCGGCGGATCACGCTGATCGGGCCGATCGAGTCGATGTCGGCGATCTTCACCGGCACCCCCTCGGTCGACGCGTGCACGGCGCGCACGCTGTCCACCGCCATGGCCACGTGGGACTGGCCGGAGTAGTAGACGATGATGTCGCCGGGCCTGACCTCGCCGCGGCTGACCGCGCGCCCCGCCTTGGCCTGGTCGTAGCTGGTGCGGCCGATGGACACGTTCGCGGAGCGGTAGGCGGCCTGGATGAGCGAGGAGCAGTCCCAGGCGTCCGGGCCGTTGGCGCCGTGGACGTACCGGTCGCCACGCTGGTCGAGTGCGAACTGCAGTGCCTTGCCGGCGGTGCCCGGCGGGGCCTGGATCGTCGACATGTCGCCGGCGTTCTTGAGGGCGTTCCTGGTCGAGGCGCTCAGCGAGTTGTACTGAGTGCGGGCCTCGGCCAGCTGCTTCTGCAGGTCGGCGCTCTTCTGGTCGATCTCGGCGAGCAGCGTCTGAGACGCCGAGGTCGCCTCGTCTGCCGTTTTGGCGGCGGCGTCCGCGGTGTTGACGGCGTTGGTGAGCTTCTGCAGTGCCTCGGCGTTGTCGGCCGCGAGAATGTTGATGGCCGACAGGCGGTTGAGGAAGTCCTGTTGCGAGTCGCTCACCAGCAGCGCGGAGATCTGGTTGAAGCGCGCGCCCGAGTAGGTGACCTCGGTGAGGAGGTCCACCCGGCCCCGCAGGGACTCCGCGGCCTGCTGCGCGGTGGCCAGGTCGCCCTTGGCCCTGTCCAGTTCGCTCTGCTTGGCGGCAAGGTCGCCCTGCGCCTTCAGCTTGTCCTGGTTGACCTGGGCGGCCTTCGCGGACAGCTCGTTGTACTTCGCGAGCGCGTCGGCGGCGGAAGGCTGTGCGTTGCCCGGCGTCGTGGGGAGCACGGCCGCGACGACTGCCGCCGTTGTGACGAACGCTCCGCGCACGGCGCGGCGTGAGGGGTGCGACACCACGTCGCGGTCCTCCTTTTCGTGTGCCTGGCGCACTCAGACGGTGATGCCTCGGTCGTTGAGCCAGGTGAGCGGGTTGATTTTCTGGCCACCAGGGCTCCAGACCTCGAAGTGGAGGTGGGGGCCGGTGGACTGGCCGCGGTTGCCCATGCGGGCGATCTGCTGACCGGCCTGGACCCGCTGGCCCGCGCGGACGCTGTAGCTGTCCACGTGGCCGTAGACGGTGATGGTGCCGTCGGCGTGGGTCAGCTGGACCCATTGGCCGAAGCCGGAGATCGGGCCCGCGTCCTTCACGACGCCGTCGGCGGCGGCGAGGATCGGGGTGCCGACGGGGCCGGCGATGTCGATGCCGAGGTGCGCCTTGCCCCAGCGGGCGCCGTAGGTGGAGGTGAAGTCGCCGACGGTGGGGCGGGCGAACTTCGGGCGCTTGTGCTCGGCGTCCGCGGCCTCGCGCCGCGTCGTGAGCTGCTGGCTGCGCAGGAGCTTGGCGGCTTCCGCGGCACCTTCCGATGCCGTTCTCCTGGAGACCGTGAGGACCTGCGGGGCCGAGGCGCCGTCGCCACCTGCGCCGTCGAACGTGGCTGCGCCGTCCGCACGGTTCGTGAGCTGGGCGGCCTGCAGGGTCTGGCCCGCGAACGCCGTGGAGAACGCGCCCATTGCGACCGCTGCGACGACGATGCGTCCGCGCAGCGCCGATGGTGGCGGGGGGAGCCGCTGGGTTCGCATGGCCGCCAAGATCGCGGCACCGTGTTAAGAACTCGGGTAGATGATGTTCAGGTTCCTTCGCGGGGCAGCCGAACGGTGAACGTCGTGCCTTCTCCCACCTCACTCGTCGCGCTGATCGTTCCTCGGTGCGCGAGGACGTGGTGCTTCGCGATCGCCAGGCCGAGGCCACGTCCGCCGGTGACGCGAGCACGGGACCGGTCGGCCCGCCAGAACCGGTCGAACACGTGCGGCAGGTCCTCCGCCGCGATGCCGTGCCCCGTGTCGGAGACGGTCAGCACGACCTCGTCGCCCTGGATGCGGCCGCTGACCACGACCCGCCCGTCCGCGGGGGTGTGCTGCACGGCGTTGACCACGAGGTTGCGCACCACCTGCCGCAGCCGCACCGGGTCCGCGGTCAGCCGCAGTTCCTCCCCGGCGGGCACGTCGAGGACGACCTGGTGCGCGGCGGCGACTCCGGCCAGCAGTTCAGCGGCGTCCACCGGTTCCGGACGCAGGTTCAGCGCACCCGCGTCGGCAGCTGCGAGCTCCTGCAAATCCTCGACCAACTGCTGCAACACCAGCGTCTCCTGCAGCAACAGGTCCAGCAGGTCGGCGTCCAGCTCCGCGACACCCTCCTGCGCGGCGACCACCCACCCGCGCATCGTGCCCAACGGCGTGCGCAGCTCGTGCGACAGGTCGTTGACCATGTTCTTGCGCAACGTCTCCGCTCGCGCGAGGTGCTCGGACATGTCGTTGAACGCCGCCGCGACCTCGGCGACCTCCCAGCGCGCCGTGACCTCCGCCCGCGCCGACAGGTCGCCCGCGCGCATCCGCCTGGCCGCCTCGGTGAGCACGGTCAGCGGCCGCAACACCCGCCCTGCCAACAGAAAGCTCACGGCGATCGCGAACACCAGCACCAGCGCCGCTGCCAGTGCGATCTGCGCGACCCCGGCGGCGGGCAGGCCCACCACGGTCTGCCGGACCGCCGGTTGCCCGACGAACAGGAACGCGGCGGGAGCCACGTGGGACGCGAGCACCGCGCGCCGCGCAGAGTCCAGGCACTTCTCGTGCGCCGGCAGCGTGTTCGGGCCTGCCACCAGTTTCAGCACACCGTCCGCGCCGAGATACGCAGGGCTGTACGGCACGCCGTTGCCGGCCTGGCACTCCCGCACGTGCTCGTTGATCTGCCGGAGAGCACTTTGGTCAACGGCCCTGTGCAACGCCAGCGACACGCACCCGTCCGTTGCGGGCACGGAGTACGAGCGTCCGCTCGCGCTCGTCCTGACCTCGGCCGCGACTCCCTGACGACGTGCGCAGGCGGCGTCCGCGTCGGCTGCTGCTCGGGACGCCTGCTGTTGCTCGGTGGTGAGCAGGAACGGACCCACGGCGCGCGGGTCGATGCGGTCCTGCGGAGTGTCCGGTCTCAGCTCGAGGTCGACGTTGAGCGGATCGACCACCGCGGCCGGCTGGCCGGCGTCCTGCAGGTCGTCCGCGCCGGCCGTGCCACCGATGAGGGTCCGTTCCGTCGTGGTGAGCCGGATGTGCAACCCGGTCTCGCGACTGAGGTCCTCGATCAGCGGCTTGCTGCCCGACCAGTCCGGATGGGTGGCCCCGTGTCCGAGCACGGCGTCGTAGACGCGGGCCAGTCCTGCCTGCTCGCGACCTTGCTCGGCCCGCAACGTCCGCGTCGTGCTCTGCACCGACAGCCACGCCGTCGCCGCGATCGAACACGCCGACACCAGCACCGTGCCCGCCAGCAACAGCAACCGCAGCCGGCGAGGTCTACTGGTCACGATCGCCCTGGTCCGCGATCTTGTACCCGACCCCGTAGACCGTCAGCAGATACGCCGGGGCAGCCGGGTCGGCCTCGATCTTGCGCCGCAGGTTGCGCACGTGCACGTCGATCGTGCGCTCGGTGATGAACCCGTCCAGCCCGTAACCGTCCTCGAGCAGCTGGGCCCGGCTGAACACCCGCCCCGGCTCGGCGGTCAGCACCGCGAGGATGCGGAACTCGGCCGGCGTGCAGGCGACCGGCCGACCGGCGACCCGCACCTCGTGCCGCATCGGCTCCAGTTCCAGGTCGCCGACTCGTAGCGTTCGCCGTGCTGCTGCGCTCTTCGCACCGGAACGGCGCAACAACGCCCGTACTCGTGCCATCAGCTCACGGGGGTCGTACGGCTTGGCGAGGTAGTCGTCCGCGCCGAGATCGAACCCGAGCAGCTTGTCGTCGGCCTCCGCCCGTGCGCTGATCACCAGCACCGGCAGGTCGGCGTCCTCGGCCCGGACCGCCCGGCAGACGTCCCACCCGTCCACACCCGGCAGCATCAGGTCCAGCACCAGCAGGTCCGGGCGCCGGCCCCTGATCTCGTCGAGCGCCGTGCGTCCGTCGCCGACGAGCAGAAACGTGTGGTTCTCCCGAGTGAGGAAGCGCCCGATCAGCTCGGCCTGTCTCGGCTCGTCTTCGGCTACCAGGACGTAGGCGCACATGGCGGCCATGATGCCATCCGATCAGTTCACCCGGACGGCCTGCCGTTGCCGGCTGTGCGCACGAGTGTCCGTGACCTGGACGATCCGGTAGTCCTTCTGTCCACAGTGGAGGATTCGGCGTTCGGCGGGATGTTAGCGTTAACAGTCTTGCCGCTGACGCGAGCTGTGAGCCGTCAAATCTCCGGGCTGTTCCAGTACCAGGGCCAGTGGTACGTCGCGTACCACAAGAACGCCCTTGAGGGCGGCGGCAACCACAAGAGGTCGGTTGTGATGGACCGGCTCTTCCACAACCCCGACGGCACGATCCGCACGGTGACGCAGACCGCGGGCGGTGTGGGGCCGTTCGCCACGTTCACCGCACAACACAGCGGTTTGCGGCTGGACACGGCGGGATCAGCGGTCCAGCAGGCGACCCCGTCGGCCGCGGAGTCCCAGCAGTGGCAGCTCCGTGCGAAGCCGGGTGGCCACGTCGAGGTCATCAACCGGGCCACCGGCTCGTGCCTGGACGTGTCCGGCGGTTCGGCCGCGAACGGCGCGAGCGTGCTGCAGTGGCGCTGCCACGGAGGCGTCAACCAGCAGTGGACCGTGCGCACTGTTGACGCGACCACCGTGTCACTGGTCAACCGCGCCAGCGGCAAGTGCCTTGACGTCCCCTCGTCCAGCACTGCCAGCGGGACCAAGCTGATCCAGTGGACCTGCACCGGCAGCACGAACCAGCGGTGGACCTCCCGCCCCGTGAACTGATCCTGACCAGACTGGAGTGTCAACGGCGACATCGGGGACGACATCAGGCCTGTCCCGCCGGGGCTGACCGGGCTCTCGCCGCTGGCTCGCGCCGCCGATCCTCAGGCAGATCTGTCCAATCTGGTCAACCTGCGGTTCGGCATGTTCAACCGCTCCAACCTCGGCATCTTCACCGGTGAGGAGTGGGCGGCGGGTGGCCAGAGCCCGGCGAGGTTCGCTCCGTCCTCTGTGGACTGCACGCAGTGGCGGCTGATCCGATTCTGACTGGCCGAGCTGACCTATCGCTGTTGAGAGTCGTCGTGGTGCACCACCGCGACTGAGCACGGCGCCTGGTAGAGCACGGCGTGGCTGACCGAGCCGAGCAGCGCCCGGCGGAGGAGGCCACGGCCGTGACTGCCGACCACCAGCAATGCGGCATCCTTGGCCGCGTCGAGCAACGCGTGTGCCGGTCCGTCGAAGGACACGACTCGTTCGACGTGGACGTCCGGGTGACGCTCGTGGTGGCCGGCCAGGCAGCGGGCGATCAGCGCGTCGGACTCCCCGCGCACCTGGTTCCAGTTGTAGTCCCACTCCCGCAGCGGGGCGAGGGCGTCAACGGGCAGATCGGCCCACGCGTGCACGGCGAGCAGGTCGCGTTGGTGCCGTGCGGCGTACTCGAAGGCGAAGTCGATGGCCTTCGCGCCGGTCTCCGATCCGTCCACTCCCACCACCACGCGGCCGTCGCGCGTCGCATCGTCGCGGACGACGACGACTGGACGTTCGCAGGAACGGGCCAGATCTGCCGGGACGGATCCGAGCAGGGCTCGAGCCAGTCCGGAGTGTCCGGACGAGCCGACCACGATCAGGTCGGCGTCGCGACCGGCGTGCCTCAGCACCTCTGCGGGGTTTCCGTGCTCGAGGCACGTCCGAACGTCCACATCGGACCACTGCCGCTCGCATTCGGCGGCCAGGTCGGCCAGCCGGCTTTCGGTGCGGGAGCGCACCGCCTGGTCGCTCACGGCCTCGGGCAGTGGCATGGACATGGGCGTGTACACCAGCTCGGGCACCGGTCCGCGCAGTGCGTGCACGATGACCAGACCGCAGCCTCGGCTCGACGCCTCGTGGGCTGCCCACCGGGTGGCCTGCCGCGCCTGCTCGGAGCCGTCGAACCCGACCACGACCGCACGGTCGCCGGGCATCACGACCGCCTCAGCTGTTCTCGGGTGCGGCGCTGATCTGCCCGAGTGCGGAGTTCGGGTCCTGCTCCACGGCCGCGTCGCCGAGCGACAGCACACCGACGAGCTTGTCCTTGTCCACCACGGGAATGCGGCGCACGGCGTGCTCGCGCATGCGCGCCACCGCGGTGTCGAGCGTGTCGGTGAGGGCCGTGGTGACGACGTCGTCGGTGCACACGTCGCGCAGGCAGCAGTCGGACAGGTCGTCGCGTTCGGCCAGTCCGCGGACGACCAGATCACGGTCGGTGACGATGCCGCACAGCCGGTCGCCGTCCACCACGAGGACGTCGCCGATGTCGTGTTCGCGCATCGCCTGTGCTGCTCGGCGGACTGGCGTGTCAGGGGAGAACACGACCGGATCAGGGGTCATCAGTTCTCGAACGAGCTGAGCCATGGGGGCTACCTCCTTCGCACGTCACCGGCTACCCGGCGTGCGTGAGGTGGAATCATCGGTGCTCACGGGCTTCCTCCGCCCTCGCTCGGCGGGCGCGCAGGGAACCGGGGTGCGCTTTGGCCGTGGGATCGCGTTTCGTCTTGACGAGGCTGGCCACCGTCACGATCAGCAGCACGACGGCGATCACCGCGAGGCTGAGCAGCGTCGGGACCTCGGGGACGCGCTGGTCGAGGTCTTCGTGGGCCCAGTGCAGGATCAGCTTGACGCCGATGAAGGCGAGGATGATCGCGAGTCCGGTGGACAGGTACACCAACCGGTCCAGCAGGCCCTGCACCAGGAAGAACAAGGCGCGCAGGCCGAGCAGGGCGAAGGCGTTGGCGGCGAAGACGACGTAGGGCTGCGCGGTGATGCCGAAGACCGCGGGAATGGAGTCGAGCGCGAACAGCAGGTCGATCGTGCCGATGGCGATGAGCACGATGAACAGTGGCGTCACCTTGCGGCGGTTGCCGGCGTGGGTGACGAGCTCGCCCTCGCTGTAGTTGTCCGTGACGGGCAGGACGCGGCGCGACGTCTTGACGACGACGTTGTCCTCGATGTCGGGATCTTCGTCGCGGTGCCGGTACAGCTGCACGGCCGTGTAGATCAGCAGCAGCCCGAAGAGCAGGAACACGAAGGAGAACAGCGACAGCAGCGTGGCGCCGAGCGCGATGAAGATCGCGCGCATGACCAGTGCCAGCACGATGCCGAAGGTCAGCACCTTGTGCTGGTGTTCTTCCGGTACCGCGAAGGTGGTCATGATGATCACGAACACGAACAGGTTGTCGACCGACAGGCTCTTCTCGACCAGGTAGCCGACGAAGTACTCGGTGCCGGGCTGGGTGCCGTAGCGCAGCGTGAACCAGACCCCGAAGCCGGCCGCGATCGCGACGTAGAACACCGACCACGCGGCCGCCTCGCCGAAACCGACGCGGTGCGGGCGCGCGGCCGCCACCACCAGGTCCGCGACCAGCAGCACCACGACGAAGCCGACGGTCAACGCCCACGTCAACACGCTGATGTCGAGCTGCGCGGCACTCAACGGACCGCCCGCCCGGAGAACGACCTTCGGGTGTCCCGTGCGGACATAGCAGCCTTTCCGTCGGCGATCAGGTGCCTCAGGTGTTCCCACAGCCCGTGGACATCAACCTCGCGGGCAACCGATCAGAAATCCTCCGCCACGTCGTCAGTTCTGGCAGCCCCCTCACACCGGTGAAAGGATTGCCGACCATGACCGACGCCAGACCGCTCGGCGCCGACGAGGCCGCCTTCATCGCGGTGGCCCGCTCAGGCAATGCGGCGCAGTTCGCGCTCATCACGGAGCGCCACCGGCGTGAGCTGCAGGTGCACTGCTACCGGATGCTCGCGAACTACGAGGACGCCCAGGACATGACGCAGGAGACGTTCCTGCGAGCGTGGCACAAGCGGGAGTCGTTCAAGGGCCACGCGGCACTGCGGACCTGGCTGTACCGGATCGCGACGAACGTCTGCCTCGACTTCCTGGAGAAGCCCACCCCCGTGGCGTCCGAAGTGCTGCACCTGCAGCCGTACCCCGACCGCATGCTCCCCGAGGACCCGCAGGAGTCGGTGGTGGCGCGGGAGACGATCGAGCTGGCGTTCATCGTCGCCATCCAGCACCTGCCGCCACGGCAGCGGGCGGTGTTCATCCTGCGCGACGTCCACGGCTGGCCGGCGTCGAAGGTCGCTGACGCCCTGGAGCTGACCGTCGCATCGGTGACCAGCGCGCTGCAGCGGGCGCGCGTGACGATGCGCGAGCAGCTGCCCGACCGTCGCCTCGACTGGCGGAGCCCCGCCACCCACGAGCTGTCGAGCGACGAGCGCGACGTGGTGAAGTCGTACATCGAGGCCCATGAGCGCAACGACCTCGCCGGGCTGACGTCCCTGCTGCGCGACGACCTGCGCTTCGCGATGCTGCCCGAGCTGGGCGCCGCGAACATGACGGCTCAGGAAGCGGTGGACGGCTGGGTCTCCGGTGGGCTCTTCCAACGCGGCCACGACGACTGGCGCGGTGTCGCCACGACGGTCAACCGCATGCCTGCCGCCGCGCTGTACCTCCGCGCCCCCGACGACCAGGAGCACCGGCTGTTCGCCATCGCGGTCCTGCGCGTCGTCGACGGGAAGATCGCCGAGCTAACCGGGTTCGACGCCGGCGACAAACCGTGGCTGGCCCTGCCGCCGACCCTGTGAACCGGCCGCTTCGCGTGGTCTTCGTTGCCTGCGTTCACAGTAATTTCAGTGCAGGTTGAACTCAAGCGTTCCGGCTGAGGGCCGCCACTCGCGCCTGATCAGCCCGTACACCCACGAATCCGATACGTCGCCGTTCACGACGCAGTCTTCCCGCAACGTCCCTTCACGTACGAACCCGAGCTTCTCCAGCACGCGGGCAGATGCCGCGTTGCGCGTGTCGGCCTCGGCCTGGACGCGGTTCAGGTCCAGCGCGTCATACGCCCACCGCAGCACGGCGCCTGCGGCCTCCGTCGCATAGCCGTGGCCCCACGCCGCGTCGTCGAGGACGTAACCCAGCGATGCGCTGCGGTAGTCCGGGTTCCAGCTGGTCAGACCGCACCAGCCGATGAACGTTCCGTCGGTCGCACGGTCGATGGCCAGCCGCGCCCCGGTGCCCTCGTCCGCCATCTGCCGGCACGCCGCGATGAAGCGCTCGGCGCGTGCACGTTCGCTCCAGGGCGGCGAGTCCCAGTAGCGCAGCACGTGGGCGTTGCTGTGCAGGGCGAAGAGAGCGTCCCCGTCCGCGTCGGTGAAGGGACGCAAGCGAAGGCGGGTGGTGTGCAGCGTCGGGGTGGGCAGCGGCACGGGCGTCATGTTCTCTCCGGTGATCGGTGGCCGATCAACCTGGCACGCCGCACCAACGACTCACAACGGGTTTTCCCGGCTGACCGTGTTCACTCATCGGCACGAGCGGACACGGTGCGATCGGCGTGGGGCTCGTGGCAGCCGCAGTGGTGCCGTAGACGGCCTTGGCGCACTCGTCACAAAGCAGCAGCTTCGATGACGGCGAGCGCGTCTCGGTTCAACTGGGCCGACTCGTCGTCGTGGAGTGCTTCGCACACGGCAATGCTCTTGCGGGCTTCATCGGCTGCGAACCGCCATTGAGCGCGGGTCAATCGGATGGCGATGATCTGGTTCATGGGCGGCCAATCCCCGTTCACCCACGGAACCTGGTCCCAGCCCGCCTGCCGGATGGTCTGCCCGATGTGCATGACCTGTTCGTCACCGTTCTGAGCGGCAAGAGCCACGACGTTGTCGACGCCGGCGTCGATGCCCGCCCAGATTCGTGCGGACATCTGCAGCGTCACCGGTTCGTCCAGGAGACCGTCCATGGACGGCATCCTTCAGCGGAGCCGATCAGCGTTCAAGATCTGCGGACTTGCTGGACACACGCGGACGCGGCAGGAAGCCGCTGATCGCGCTGTTAGGGCAAGTGGGCCCGTCCGCATCGTTGTGCCACATGCCGTCCCGGCCGGCCCACGACGCGCCGGCGACGACGTAGCCATTGCCGACGCGGGTGTCGTTGCTGTCGTGCAACGAGATCGCCGTCCCGCTCGCGTTCGGCGTCGCCCAACCCTCGACGACATCGGCAGTCGCTGCGTGCCGCGTGGAGAGCGAACACGGCGCTCCGGCCACCGACGACCCGCCTGGTTTCGGTACTCTCGGGCCGCCTCACGAAAGGACACGGGTGGACGACTCGTCGAAGGTCGGCAGGCATGCCCGCGCGGTGCTGGCCGCCGCGAAGGCGTTCCGCGCCGAGGCAGCGGGGGTGCGCGCGGAACCGGAACGGCTGCTCGCGCTCGCCGCCGCGCAGTACCAGGCGGTCCGGGACGCGCTGGTGGCCGACCAGCTCCGCGCCATGCCGGTGGACAAGCTCCGGGACAAGAAGGCGAACCTGCGGCTGAGCAAGCTGAAGGCCGCCGGGTATCGGACTGTCGCCGATGTCGCCGAGGCGCGCGCGGAACAGCTCGACGGCGTGCCCGGCGTCGGCAGGCAGTCCGCCGAGCAGATCGTGCGGGTCGCCCGCGCCTTCGTCGACGGTGTCGCGCGCGAAACGACTGTCCGGCTGAACCCCGACCGCGCTGACCGCGACCAGACCGCGCTGTTGCAGCTGATGTCCAAGCTGCGCAGGGCGAACCAGCTCGTCGGTCCGCTGCACGAGCCGCTCGGCGACGTGCTGGGCAGGGTCGACGCCGACGTGCGCGCCGCGTCCCGGGCCTGGAGCCGGGTGCGGATGTTCTTCTCGTTGCGGAAGAACCGGCAGGCCGCGATCGATGCGCTTGGTCGGCTCGAGGCGTTGCTGGCCAGTCGCGACGTGGCGGCGTTGCGCGCGGTGGGCACACAGCTGCGCGTGCCGGACCTGGATCATCGCGCGCTGTGGCGTGACTACGAGCTCGACGCGGCCGCCTACAACACGCTCCTCGCCGACCTCGCCGGTGCGGACGCGTTGCCGGATCGCAGTGCCGCCAAGGGTTTCGTGCCGGCCGACATCGAGCACGAGGTCGACGCGACCACACTGGACACCAGCCTGCTGAAGGTGTCGCTGCGCGGCTATCAGGTGTTCGGGGCCAAGTTCGCGCTGGCACGCAAACGCGTCATCATCGGCGACGAGATGGGACTGGGCAAGACGATCGAGGCCATCGCGGTGATGGCCAGTCTCGCCGCCGGTGGGCGGCGCGGGTTCCTGGTGGTGTGCCCGGCTAGCGTCGTCGTCAACTGGGTCAACGAGATCGCCAGGCACAGCGACCTCGTGCCGCACCGGATGCACGGCGCGGGCCGTGACGGCGCGGTCGGCGAGTGGCTGGCGCAGGGCGGCGTCGGCGTGACGACGTTCGGCACGTTGCCGAAACTGGTGCTGCCCAAGAGGTTCCGCCCGGCGCTGGTCGTGGTCGACGAGGCGCACTACGTGAAGAACCCGGACACGCAGCGCTCGCAGGCGGTCAACACGATCGTGCAACGCGCGGAGCGGGCCGTGCTCCTCACCGGCACGCCGATGGAGAACCGCGTCGAGGAGTTCCGCAACCTGGTCGGCTACCTCCAGCCGAACGTCGCGGCCCGCACGGGCGCCATCGACGCCGTGGTGGGAGCGAAGGCTTTCCGCCGCGTTGTCGCGCCGGTGTACCTGCGGCGCAACCAGGAGGACGTGCTGGGGGAGCTGCCGGAGCTGCTGGAGATGGAGGACTGGGTCGAGTTCGGCAAGCAGGACCGGCGTGCGTACCTCGACGCGGTGCGCAAGGGGAACCTGATGGCGATGCGCCGCGCTGCCTACGCGCCGGGCACGCCCCGCGGCTCGGCGAAGCTGGAGCGGCTGCTGGAGATCATCGACGAGTCGCGGGACAACGGCTGGAAGGTCGTGGTGTTCTCGTACTTCCACGACGTGCTGGACACGGTCGCGAACCACGTCGAAGTCTTCGGTCCCCTGACCGGCGCGACGTCGGCGCAGAGCCGTCAGCAAATGGTGGACGCGTTCACGGCGTGCGAGGACCACGCGGTGCTGCTGGCCCAGATCGAGGCGGGCGGCGTGGGCCTCAACATCCAGGCCGCGTCCGTGGTGATCATCGCCGAGCCCCAGTGGAAGCCGAGCACGGAGGACCAGGCGATCGCCCGTTGTCACCGGATGGGCCAGGTCCGCAAGGTCCACGTGCACCGGTTGCTGGTCAAGGACAGCGTGGACGCACGGGTGCAGGAGATCCGCGACCACAAGACCCTGCTGTTCGATCACTACGCGCGCGAGAGCGACACGAAGCACTCACACGCGAGCGCATTGGATTCAGCGGTGTCGGTGGAACAGCGAGTGGTGCAGGCCGAGCAGCAACGCCTCGGTCTGTCATGATGCCCGCTGACCTCGGCGGACGCACCGGTTATCACGTTCGGTAGCAACACGGTCACCAGCAGAGATGTGACCATGAACACTGGGTTGGGAGGTCGCCGTGTTCATTTCGTAACATGGCCCGCCGTGTGAGCATGCCCCTGTCCCCGACGCAAGGTGTTCCCGAATGCCGGGCCGACATAATACGAATACGAAGCAGTTACCCAGCCGGATGCTGCCCATCGCCGTCGCCGTCACCCTCGGCGCGGGCCTGGCCGCGACCTACTGGGTGGTCGGCGGTTCCGGCCAGCAGATCGACCCCACCGGCGCGGCCGCCAACCTGGCCGCCACGTCTGCCAGTCAAGTCACGACCTCGACCAGCGCGCCGTCCTCCTCATCGCCTCCGGTGACCACCACACCGCCTCCGGTGACCACGACCCCCGAGACCACCACGCCGCCCCCGCCGCCCCCGCCTCCTCCGCCGCCGCCCTGCCCGACCACCCTGGACGGCGTCAAACCACACGTGGCCCAGGTGGGTCACCACGTCTCGGGCAAGTTCGGCGTGGACGACATCGGCGGCGCCGCCGGCCGCGCCGGCTCTGGTGACCATCCCCTCGGCCTGGCGCTCGACTTCATGGTCGACACCGCCACCGGCAACGCCCTGGCCGACTACGTGCTGGCCAACCGCCGGGCCTTCGGCGTGAGCTACGTGATCTGGCGCCAGCGCTACAACGACGGCAGCGGCTGGAAGCCGATGGAGGATCGCGGTAGTCCCACCGCCAACCACATGGACCACGTGCACGTGTCGTTCCAGGCGAACGCGACCGTCAAGGTGACCTGCTGATCTCTTCCAGCGGCCACCGCGGCTGAGGCGCGGGTGCTCCTCTCACCCGAGACCGGCGAAGAGGTCGGTCTCCGGAACAGGTGATCCCGTGGTGTCCCGCGCCCGGATGAAGTCCTCGACCCCGAACGCCTCGGCGAACTCGGCCGGTGGCAGCCTGCCCGCGATCGACGAGGAGAGCTGGGAGGCGTGGCAGTGCAGGGCGGCGCGCTTGCGGTCGACGACCGCGCGGGTGTCGATGGTCGTGGTGATGCGCCGGTCGACGTCGTCGAGGCCGGTGGGCACGTTCCGGTGGACTCCGACCGAGGCGGCCACTCGGATGACGCGTTCCCAGTACGTCCGGCCGTGCGCCTTGAAGTAGAGCTTGGCCGCCACCCCGGACTCCTCGAACGCCGCTACCGCGACTCGTGCGGCGTGCAGGTGGTCGCGGTGCTGCGCGGTGTTCTCGGCGTCGTAGGTCACGACGACCTGCGGCTCGTAGTGCTCGATCAGCCTCGCCACCCGGTCGGCGGCCGTGGACACCGGCACGTCGACGAAGGCGCCGCGCGGTTTCTCCCACGCCGCGATGCCCGAGTCGTGGTAGCCGAGCAGTTCGACGTCGGTCACCCCGAGGACGCGGCACGCCGCTTGCAGCTCGCCGAGCCGGTGCGACGCGACCCGTGCGGGATCATGCGCGGGGGTGAACGGTTCGGCGCCGCCCGGTGCGTCGCCGAGCTCGCCGTTCGTGCAGGTCACGAGCACGATTCTGGTGCCGAGCGAGGCGTAGTGGGCCAGGATGCCGCCGGTGGACGTCGACTCGTCGTCGGGATGGGCGTGCACCGCGAGCAGCGTTCGGGTCATGGTGTCCAGTCTCGGGCCAGGTCAGGGCAGTGACATGATCATCCCGGCACGCTCGCAGCCTGGGAGGTATGACCGTGGTGGAACGACGGGTCGCATTGGTCACCGGCGGAGCGTCCGGCATCGGTGCCGCGACGTGCGTGGCGCTGCACGAGGACGGGTTCGACGTCGCGGTGCTGGACCGCGACGGGCGCGGTGCCGAAACCACGGCGAAGCGTTGTGCCGAAGGGCTGGCGCTCACCGCGGACCTCCGCGACGAGCGGGCCGTGCACCAGGCCGTCGCGGACGTGATCGCGTGGCGTGGGCGGCTCGACGTCGTGGTCAACGCCGCCGGAGTGCTCCACCGGACCGGTTTGGCCGACACCGACGCCGAGACCTGGGCGAGGGTGCTCGACATCAATCTCACCGGCGCCTTCCGGGTGTGCCAGGCAGCGCTTCCCCATCTGCTCGACGGTGCGGCGGACGGGACCAAGCGGATCATCAACATCGGCTCGTGCGCCGGGGAGATCGGCTACGCCTATCCCGCGTACACCGCCTCGAAAGGCGGGATCATCGCACTGACCCGGCAACTCGCCGCGGAGCTCGCGCCGCACCGGATCACCGTCAACGTCGTCAACCCCGGCTTCATCCGCACCCCGATCAACGACGACGCCTTCACCGATCCGGCGCAGGCGCGCCGCGTCGCCGAGCGCATCCCGTTGGGCCGCATGGGACATCCCGAGGAGGTGGCCGCCGCCGTCCGTTTCCTCGCCACGCCGGCGGCCGCGTACATCACCGCCGAGACGATCCGGGTCGACGGCGGCCAGACCGCGATCGGCGCGGTCGGATCCCCGAAGCAGACCGGGGGCGGCTCAGCCGCTGACTGAGGCCGAGAAGTTGTTGACGGCCAGGCCGACGCCGCCGTTCCACGGTTCGAACCCGGCTTGGATGCTGGTCAGGTACCAGGAGTTCGTGATCGCTCCGCGGGCGCGCACGTCGTTGATGAAGTCGAGCACGTTGAACGACCACGAGGTGATCGCCGACGGCGCGACGTAGGAGATGACGTTGTTGGAACCGTTGCTGCCGCGCCACACCTGCCAGCTGCGCCCGCCGATGTTGGTCGTTCCGACCGCGCTGCCGATGGGCTGGATCGGGCCCTGGCGCTGGAACCAGATCATGATCTCCATCTGGTTCACGCCGTTGGTCTTCGGCGTCGGATCGAGCCAGATGTCGTACGAGGCGTTGTAGGTGCCGCCGGCGAACCGGTAGTTGATCGACGACGTGGCGCTGCGGATCCGGCTGACCTGCATCGGCAGCGTGGAGCCGGGGGAGCAGTTGGTGTAGTGGCAACCGAGGAACACCGACGGGTACGACACCGGCGCCCCGTTGGTCGGGGCCGAACCCTGCTGAGTGGTGATCTGGAAGCCGGACGACGTGACGTTGATGCACTGCTGCGCCGAGGTGCCCCACCGGTTGTTCTGAACCACGTAACGGCCCTGGATGGTGGTCGAGCCGTATTGGTCGCAGATGGTCACATCGGCCTGAGCCGGACTCGCTGTCGTGACCAACGTGCTCGCGAAGAGCAAGCCGGCAGCAGCGACGGCACGGACGGTCCTTCGCATGATGACTCCTCCAGCAGACTATGGGAGCGCTCCCAGAGTATCGCCGTGTCAACTGCAGGGCAGATTTGTCGAACGAGTTCGCGGACGTTCCAGGAGCAGAAGAAAATGGCCATTCCGGCGTCCGCCAAGGCTTTCCCGTCTTTCTTCGGACATGGCGCGGACCGTCGAACGTCAGGTCGATTCGACGGCGGAAATCCGCGTCGACGTCACCACGTGACGGGAAGCGATTCCACGCCGTAGATCACCGATGCGTCGTACGTGCGCAAGTCGGGGGTGGCTGGGCGAACGGGGAACAAGCCGTTCAGCACCTCGTCCAGTTCGGTGCGGGCCAGGTGCTGGCCCAGGCACTGGTGCGGGCCGAAGCCGAACGCCACGTGCCCGGCACCGGGTGGGCGGCTCGCGTTGGCGGCCGGCAGCGAGACCACCACGCCCTCGCCCGCACGCACCGGTACGCCGCCGATCGACGTGTCGGCGACCGCCACTCGGCGCGGGCCCGTTTGCACCACGCTCCAGTCGGCCAGCAGGTCGTCCACCGAGCGGGACGGGTCGGTCAGGCGGGACAGGACGGCCAGGCCGATCATGCTCGACGTCGTCTGCACGCTCGCGGCCACCACCAGGCGCAGGTTCACCACGGCCTCGTCCTCGGTCAGCTCGCCGGACGCGACCAGTCTGCCCGTCAGGTCGTCGGCCGGACCGCGGCGGACCAGCGCCCGCAGCCTGGCCAGGAACGCCTTCTCCGCCGACGCCAGCGACGAGCGCGGGAACGTGCGGTCGTGCAGGTGCCGGGCCGCAGCGATCGTCGCCGGCACCTCGGACTCCGGCACGCCGATCAGCCGCAGGATCACCGCCTGCGGCACCGTCAGCGCGACGGTCGGGATCAGGTCGGCGCCGGGGCCCTGCGCTCGCAGGTCGGCTACCGCGGACGCCACGCAGGACGCGATCAGAGGTCGCATCCGTTCCACTCGGTGCACCGAGAACTCGCCGGTGAACATCCGCCGCACCCGCCGGTGCGCCGCGCCGTCCAGCCTGATCATCGAACCGCCGGTGCTCGCGCCGCGATGGCCGGGGCCAGCCGGATAACCGGGCAGGCTCGGATCGGCCGAGAGCAGCGGGTCGGACAACGCCTCCCGCGCGTCCTCCCAACGAGTCACCAGCCAGGCTGCGGAGCCGTTCTCGGCGGCCACCCGCAGCGGCGGGCCTGGCCGGTGCAGATCGGTGGCCACGCGGTACGGCTCGTACGTCCTCACGTCATCGCCGCCAACAACAACGCGCGATGCTCGGTCACCCAGTGCACCCGCGCCGCGATCCGGTCCGGTGCACCCGCCTCCCAGATCCGCCGGTACTCCTCGTGACCAGCGGCGACCCACTGCCGCAGCAGGCGCAGCTGCAGGTCCTCCGCGTCGAGCACGGCGTCCAGCACGTCCGGCCGTTCCGCCGCGGGCAACCCGTAGGCGTCGCAGAACGCGCGCAGCCGCTCTCCCGTCACGAACGGCGCCGCCGCGGCGCCTTCCGGGCCCTCGCCGCGCAGCGGCACCCAATGCCGCAGCGCGCACGCGATCTCCCACACCCGCGACGCCGGTGCCACCAGGTCGAAGTCGATCAACGCGACCGGGCGGCGGTCGCGCAGCACCACGTTCGACCGCACCAGATCGCCGTGGCACAGCACGGAACCGCTCCACCGCGCCGGAGTGCGCTGATCCCAGCCGTCGTCCGCGAGCACCGGAAAAGAAGCGCAGGCGTCGTGGAACGCGCGCACCAACCGGGCGACCGACGCCAGCAAGGAGGAATCGAACGCCCACGACGGCAACGGTGGCAGCAGCACCTCGCCGTCGACGAACGTCAGCACTTCGTGCCCGTCCACCACGCCCAGAAACCGCGGCGCGCCAACGAATCCGACGTCCTCCAGGTGCCGCAGCAACCGGTGCACGGCCGGACTGTGCGGCCGCAACGGCCGGCGCACCGTCTCGCCGACCCGCAGCACCTTGCCGTAGTTGCTCGCCCCTCCCGCCAGCACCTCGGTCATCGCCGCACCATCCACCCCGTCACCACGACCAGCACCACCAGCAAAGCCCCCGAACCGAACCCGACCGGCCGCGCGCCCGCCGCCTCCAGCAGCACGCCCGCGACCGCCATCGACGTGATCTGCCCGCACGCCGCCAAGCCCTTGGAAATCCCGATGACCCGGCCGCGCACGTCGTCCGGCGCGCCCATCAGCAGCTTCCCAATTGCCGCGTTGCCGCACGCCGCCGAGCAGGCGCCGGCGAACAGCAACCCCGTCGCGAGCCACAGCGTCGGCGACTGGCTCACCAGCACGTGACAAACGCCTTCCACCGCAAAGGAAACCGGTGCGATCCGAGTCGGTCGCACCCGTGCCAGCGCCGGCAGCCGCCCGATCGCCACACCGCCGACGAGGTAGCCCGCGCCGAGCGCCGAGTACAGCAACCCGATGCCGAACCCGCCGGCGTGGAACGTGTCGAACGAGTACGCGGTGATCAGCACGCTCAACGCCCCGCCGGCCAACGGCCACACCGCGCTCAACAGCACCGACAGGCGCAGCCCCGGATCGGCCAGCGCGGGCAGCGCCGCCAGCAGCCGCCGGTCCCGTTTCTCCGCACCACCGCCAGGAATCCCTCGTGGCAGACCCAGCAACAGCAACGACGACAGCAGGAACGACGCGCTGTTCGCGACGAACGCCCCGGACGTGCCGATCAACGCCAGAGCCGCGCCGCCCGCGAACGACCCGACCGCCATGATCAGGCCGAACATGCCCTGGTCGAGACCGTTCGCCCACATCACCCGGTGCTCCCGGACGAGGTGCGGGATCAACGCGGACCGCGCGGGCGTCGACAGCGCCGACAACGCCTCCAGCAGCGCGACCAGCGCGATCAGCAGCACCAACCCGTGGCTGAACACCATCGCGAGTGCCACGATCATCCGCACCAGCCCGGACACCACCAGCACGTCCCGGCGCGGCAGCCAGTCGGCGAGCACCGCGCCGAACGGCGCCGCCACGATCGTCGCCAGCATCCGCGCCACCAGCACGGCCGACACCGCGTAGCCCGACCCGGACACCTGGTACACCAGCGCCAGCACGGCGACCCGGTTCAGCTGGTCGCCGACACCGCTGACGAAGTCGGACGCGAGCAGCCGGGCGAACCGCGGCTCCTCGCGCAGCCGCGGCACGTCGCCCACGTGCCCGCGCATCTACTCCCCAGGTCCGACCAGGCCGAGCTCGGCGAGCATCTCCCGGTCGGCGACGCGCGGCCCGAGCGGCGGCACGTACAACGTCGACATGCCCGGATGCAGCGGCAGTGCGGAGATCGGCAACGGCTGCGCGATCGGCGCGACGCTCGGGTACTGGGCCGCGAGGTAGGCGACCACCTCGTGGTCCGGCCCGTAGTGCTCGGCGAGCACCCGCGCCAGCACCTCGTAGTTCGAGCGTTCGTGTCGCGGCTGGTAGTCGCGGTGCCCCAGCGCGTCGAGCTGCCACAGCACCAGCCCGGCGGACGTGTCGAACCGCGGCCGGTAGACCAGGAACGGGGTGGCGTCGTAGCTCTGCCACCCGGCGACGCCGGGATCGACACCGAGATCGGCGAACAAGCAGTCCTCCGCGGACACACCGGGCAACATGCGTGCGGTGTACCCGTTTTCGCGGGCTCGCCGCACCATTTCCACCCCAGGGGTGACGTACACGGCCGGGTGACCGTAGAACGCCGCACACACCCGCTGTCCGCGGCCCAGCTCCTCCAGCGCCCGATCAGCCATCATCCGGTAGGTCACCCACCGGTCCCGGCCGGGCGCGTAGAACGACGTCAGGTCGAACTCCGCGGAGTTGAGCGAGCGCAGCCACTGCGGCATCCCGGGCGTCTGCGTGGCGTGCAGCAGCACGTCCGCCTTCTCGATCGCCTCGCGCGCCTCCGTGGTCAGGTGCGACACCAGCTTGATCCCGGTGCCGACCACGGTGAGCACCGCGTCGTCCTCGAACTGGTGCTCAGCCACGGTCGACCACCGGCAACATCCGCGTGCCCGGCAGCACCGTCACGTCGATGTCGTGGTAGTTCATGTTGGGGCAGTAGGGATCCGCGCCGTCCCAGCGACCGGTGAACGTGTACGCGCTCGATCGGCAGCCGCCGGGGCTCAGCATCCGGTTCTTCGTGCACTCAGGACAGTCGCCCTCGATCGGCTGGGAGCGCAGCTGTTCGTACAGCGGGTGGCCCCAGGTCTCCAGGAACGGCACCTCGCGCACGTTGCCGTAGTTCGTCATGCCGCGCAGGTACGGGCAGCCGATGCTGTCACCGGTCGAGGTGATGTGCGCGTTCACCCAGCAGCAGTTCGCGTCGTGCGGGTGGAAGCCGTTCATCACCCGGAACCCGTCCGGCACGTCCAGCGCCGCGATCGCCTCGATGATGTCGAGCGGCCGCGGCGACAGCTCGGCCCAGTTCCGCTTCGCCGCGCCGATCGGGTACAGCCGCAGCAGCCCGAGCTCCTCTGCCTCGAGCTCCGTCCCGAACTCGACGTAGCGCTGCAGGTGCGGCACGTTCAGCCGGTTCACGATCGCGGCCGGGATCACCGGGACGCCCTCGGCTCGCAGCAACCGCGCGCCCGCCCAGGTCCGTTCGAACGACCCCGGCACGCCGGTCAGGTGGTCGTGCATCTCGGCGTCCGTGCCGAAGAAGTCGATCACCACCCGGCCCAGCCCGATGTCGGCGATCTCCTTCGCGAGCTGCGGTGTCATGGTGGTGGCGTGCGTGCGGAACCACAGCAGGAACCGCTTCTGCGCATACCGCAGCAGGTCCAGGAAGTCCGGCCGCAGCAACGGGTCGCCGCCCTCGAAGTACAGGTGCACGACGCCGTTGTCGGCCAGGTAGTCGATCTGCTGCTTCCACTCGTCGAACGTCATCTCGCCGGGAGGCGAGGAGCGGCTGCACTCGGTGTAGCACTGCTTGCAGTCGAGGTTGCAGATGTTCGTCACCTGGCAACCCACCACGATCGGTGTCTCGAGCGTCATCTGCGGCTTGGTCATCCTCGCCCCTCCCAACGGGTTGTGCGCTCCCGAGAGGGCCGGCTCCTCTCGGGGCGCGTGCAACTCAGCCCGGCGTTTCTTCCTTGCCCGGCTTGACGATCTCGTCCACCAGGGACGGGTTGAACGCGACCTGCGACCCGGTCCGCAGTGACGGCTCTACCCGGTGCACGACCGAGGACTCGAGGCCGCGCTTCTTCAACTGATCCTTCAGACCGCTCAGGCGATCTTCCTGCTCACGCATGGAACTTCACCTCCTTCGTTGCGAATCGACTGATCAACCGGTCTCGGCGATGATGTGCTGCTTCCGGAGCGTGGCAACCGTGTCGGCGAGCAGCTCGCGTGCCTGTTCGGGCTCGACGCCGGTGTCGCCGACGAACTCGACGAACGCCTCGGCCAGCTCATCGCGGGTGCGGCCGGGGCACAGTTCGAGCACCGTCCACGCCGTGGTGTTGAGGTAGTGCAGGTCGGGGGAGTGCGGGGTGTAGACGAGCGCACCAGCCCACTCCGGCAGCGGCCGGATCCGCACGTCCGGCTCCAGCGCGTACACCGTCCTGACGGGCGCCTGCTCGATGGTCATGAGGCCTCTCCGATCTGTTCGAGTTGCGCGGCGAGCCCCTCCGCGAACCGCGCGCCGTCCGGGCCGAGGTCGGTCCACAGTGGACCGAGGAGTGCGTGGGCGAGGTAGCCGCCCTTGTCCAGGCATCGGTCGAACCGGGCGCGTGCCTGCGTCAGTTCGCCCGAGGTGAGGACGTCCGTGCTGCCCGCCGCGGCGAACCACAGCGCGGCGAGGTGCACGTAGACGTGGAACGCGGCCAGCGCGCGGTCGACCGGCCAGGCCAGCCCGCCACCGGACTCCGCGCCGTACCAGGGCGGTGTGATGGTCTTGGCCGGGTGCTCGGCGTACAGCCGCCGGTACAGCGCCAGCTCGTACAACCGCAGGTGCGTCGCCTCGTGCAGCACTCCCTCCGCGGCCGAGAGCCGGTCGCTCAGCGCCCCGCCCGCGAGGAACACCGCACCGGGCACGGCCGCGTTCGAGGCGCTCAACGCCCGATCGGCTGGCCGCACCACCGCGACGAGGTGCACGTGCTCGGCCACCGACGCGGCCAGTCTCGGCACCAGCGCGGCCAGCAGATCCACGCCGGCGCGCAGCACCGCCACCTCGGGTTCCATCGGTGCGTCGATCGCGGCCGGCTGCTGACCCTCGCGCACCAGATCAGCGCCGATGGTGCGTTCGAACCGCTCGCACACCACACGGCACGACACCCGGCGCGGATCGGGCACGAGCAACGGCAACGTGCGGCCGTTTCCGGGCGTCCCAAGGGGAATCACCTCGCCCTCGGGATGCGTCGGCGGCGACGACCACACGAGTGCGGCGACCTCTTCGAGCACCGCGTCGTCGGTGTCACCCTTCAGCAGGTCGGCGACGGCGATGCGCACCGCCGTCGACCGGAACGCGAGGTCGGTCCACTCCGGGACCCGGTCGAGCGCCTCGATCAGCACTGCCGCGGCCGGGATCCGCCCGGCCAGCACGTCCACGCCGAAGCTCGTCCAGTTCTCCGCGACCAGCGCGGGTATCCGGCTGTCGGCGAACTCCGAACCGTCGGTCAGTCGCCTTTCGAGTTCAACGGCAAGCACAACGCCCCCGAGTGAAAAGAGTGAATGTGACCCCTGCCTCAGTCTTAGACCTGCATGACGGTGAGTCGCAACCCTGCCGATGAATGCCGCCTGGTTGGCGCAATTCGGCTTCCATTGCCACCCGTTCAGCGCAATGGTGCTGCTTTCCGTGGTCAGTCCGCCCACTCGATCGGCGCAGTTAAACATCGGGCGAGGATGGGGAGAAAACCGCTGTTGAGGCGGCCCTCAATAACAGAAAGCGACGTTCCGCGGTGGTGACCAGCGCACTCAATCGCAGCCAACGAATCGGTCATGACCGGGCCGACACACTTGCCGCGCAATCACCAAGCACACGATGCGCCTGGGCTTGCTTCCGTCGCACCGCCGCGGATCTCGCGGTGGCAGCCGCCCCCGGCGCGACCACGAGAACAAGGAGAAAGCAGATGCGCGGTGGACTCAGACGAGTCGCCTGCTTGTTGTTGGCTTTCCTGACGATAGGTGCCGGGACCGTCGGCGCCTCGAACGCCGAGCCTTCGATACTGGCCGCTTGGCATTGGGCGGACCAGGGGACGCCGGGTAACACCACGGTGGCCGAGCGAGTCGGCACGGTGTCCATGCGGCCCCCAGGAGGTAGCGGGCCGGACAGTCGGGTGCACGCCTTCGTTCGCGGGTCCGACGGAAACCTGTGGCTCAACTGGTGGACCGGCTCGTCCTGGCTCTGGACCATTCTCGGCGCCCCCGCCTCCGGTGTCGCCGGCGGTGTGGGTGTCGCCCGGATCGGGGACGGCTACCAGGCGTACACGTTCGTCCGGGGCGGCGACGGAAACCTCTGGCGGAACGTGTGGAACGGCGTCAGCTCGACCTGGACCAACCACGGCGCGCCCGCGGGTGGAGTCGCCGAGGGCATCGGTGCCATCACGGTGCGGGACGACCCCAACCGGCCTGAGCGCGCGTTCGCGTACGTTCGCGGCAACGACGGGAACCTCTGGATCCACTCGTGGACGGGCAGCGCCTGGGTCTGGTCCAACCAGGGCACGCCCAGCGGCGGTATCACCGGTGCGGTCGGCCTGACCACGGTGAAGGACAGCGCGGGGAGCCAAGAACGCCCGTACGCGTTCGTGCGCGGCGGAGACGGCAACCTGTGGCTCAACTGGTGGTCCGGCAGCTCCTGGGTCTGGTCCAACCAGGGCGCGCCCGGCGGCGGCATCGCTGCGGGCGTGGGAGCGACCGCCGTCAGGAACAGCTCGGGAGGCGCCCAACGCCCATACGCGTTCGTCCGGGGCGCTGACGGCAACCTGTGGCTCAACTGGTGGAGCGGACGCGCCTGGGCGTGGTCCAACCAGGGCGCGCCCAGCGGCGGCGTCACCGACGGAGTGGGCGCGTTGACGGTGGACAACGCGCGGCCCTACGCGTTCGTGCGGGCCGGTGACGGGAACCTGTGGGTGCACTGGTGGACCGGCCGCGCCTGGAACTGGGCGAACCAGGGCAGTGCGGGCAGCGGCATCGCGGGAGGGATCGGGACGACGATCGTGGCGGAACCGTCGCACCGTCCGTACGCGTTCGTCCGCACCAACTCCGGTGGCCTCGCAGTCAACTGGTGGGAATGACGGTCATCTCGTGAACCAGTAGCTCGCGCGCTATCGGCCGGTTGCACCGGCCGGTAGCGCGCCCTTGTGGCTTCGGTGGTGCCAAGACCGTCGCCCCCATGCCTGACCGTTCGGGCATTGTGTCTTGCGACGCACGCCGCCGATGCTGGGCGCTGTGGTGAAGGAACGGATTCCAGCGCCTGACGGGCGTCATTGGTTCGCCTTCGAACCGTGGACCGACGACACGAGGCTGAGCCGTCTTGTCATCGGAGATGCCGATGGTCGCGGCACTTTCTCGTCCGCCGTCACGTGGCCCGACTGGTTGCCGCTGGACGCCGCCTGGGACTCCGCCGGCCGCGTCTGGGTCTCGTCGGGGGACACCGGAGTCGCCGTGTTCCTCATCGAGGACGGCACTTGGCGGCGCTATGCCTGGGAATCGGGCGACACCACGGATCGCGCACCTCTCCTCGACATCACCACGAACGAGACGATTCCGTGGATCGACGCCGCACCACCTGCGCAGTTGCGGCTTCGGGGCAACAATGCGTAAGCACGTCGACAAAGCCGGAGAGCGAACCTCGGCCGCCAACCCGGCGGTGGGCGGTTCGCCGCCCGCGGAAAGCCTATTGAGGCTGCAACGCAGCGCGGGCAACCAGGCCGTGCAGAAGCTCGTGGTCCAACGCGGTCCACTGGACGCGCTCCACCGCGGCGGCGAAATGTACCTGCGGATGACCGACGCCGGCGCGCCGTTCGCCCGCGAGCTGATGCGCTGGCGGGTCATCGGGCTCGGTCAGGCCTTCGTCAAGTACGGCCGTGCCGACTCGGACTGGAACGAGTTCATGCTCGGCCGGCCCGAGATCCAGGCCGCCCTGCTCCCCGTGTTCAAGCAGATCGCCAAGACCCAAGCGGCTCTCGGCCCCACCGGCAACGCCTGGCTCGGCGGATACCGCGACATCTCGCAGGACATCACCGGTGTCCGGCTCAACGAGCTGGAGTCGATGCGGCTCACGCTGCACGGCTGCCACCGCATCGAGATCCGCGGCCGCGTTCACGTCGAACAGGACGGTGGCGACACCATCGTCCGCATCCACCCCAAGCTGACGTGGATCGACGTGGCAGACCTGCACCCCGGGACCACGACGGAGCTGGCGGGCGGCGGCGAGGTCGACGACCGGGAGTTCACCGCGGCGGGCTGGGACTACGACATCGCGATCATGTTCGAACCGACCGGCTCGATCTTCGGACCGGACTCCTCCTCGAAGTGGCGGGTGTCCAGTTCGAGCGAGGTCCACGAAGCCGGCTGGCCACCGGACGGTGCGGTGCCACAGGGCGGACGCCGGGGATAGCGCCTTTCCGCAACCATGCCATCGAACACCGGCGGCACTAGACGCGCACGAACCCCGAGCACATCACGCGCGCCCAGCTGATCCGGCCGTCGACCACGTCGTAGTACATCTGTTGTTCCATCAACGAGTCGCCGTCCGCGTTGCGCAGGTGCAGGCGGTACGTGACGTGCTGGCGTGCGGACACCTCACCGGCCGAAGTGGACAGAAGCGCCACCACCTCGTCGCTCGGCTCCAGCCAGTTGGCGAAGAGGACCTCGAGCAGGTCGTCGTGGGAGTGCGCCTCCCAGAACCGGTTCGGCGTCATCGCACGGAAGTCCAGGTCCGGCGTCGTGACGGCACGGACCCCGGCCTCGTCCTTGGCCGCGAGCGCCGTCGCGAACCTCTCGCCTGGCGTGGTCATGCCCACAGCGTGCGCCTCGTGGGCGCGGAACACCATGCCCTTTCTGCCGGGACCGCCTGGGACGGTGCAGCCGTGGACACTCACTGTCCTCAGCGGACGCAGGAGGTCTGCGGCGCTGTTCGCTCTCCACGCGCGCAGGCCGATCGGCCCGGTCCGACATGGGCCGTTGGACCCGATCGGTTGCCCCTGAGAATTCGGCGCTGGACGTTCCATGATGGTTCCTCATCCCTGGAGGTGACCATGAGACCCGGAGTTCTCCTTGCGGCCGGCGTGCTCGTCGCGGCGCTGACGTCTCCCGCGATCGCCGCACCGGCGAGCGAGCTGATCGTGCTGCCCGGCGCGACGTCGGCCGAGGGCATCGCCACCGGCCGGGGCGCCACCTTCTTCGCGGGTGACCTGTTCAACGGTGACATCTACCGCGGCGACCTCCAGCGCGGCACCGCCGAGCTGTTCATCAGCGCACCGGCCGGCCGCATGGCGGCGGGCCTCAAGTTCGACGACGCCACCCAGTTGCTGTTCGTGGCGGGCGCCTTCACCGGCCAGGCCCACCTGTACGACGGAGTGACCGGGACCGAGGTCGCCACCTACCAGCTCGGCGGCATCGTCAACGACGTGGTGGTAGCGCCCGGTGGCGCCTGGTTCACCGACTCCGTCCAGCCGAAGCTGTACTTCGTCCCGGTCAGCGAGACCGGCGTACCGGGACCGGCACGCGTGCTGGACCTCAGCGGCCCGGCCGCGGCCATCACCGGCGACTTCAACCTCAACGGCATCGAGGTCACCCCGGACGGCAAGACGCTGCTGGTGGCGCACACGGCGAACGCGGCGATCTACACGGTCGACCCGGTGTCCGGCGCGAGCGCCGACGTCGGCGTCCAGGTGCCGTTCGTGGACGGCATCGTGCTCGAAGGACCACACCTGTGGGTGGTGCAGAACTTCATCAACCAGGTCACCCGGTGGCAGCTCAGCCCCGACCTGACCTCGGGCGCGCTCGAGAAGACGATCACCAGCCCGCTCTTCCACGTGCCGACCACGGCCGCGTTGCACGGCAACCGGCTCGCCGTCGTGAACGCGAAGTTCGACACCGGCTTCCCGCCGACCGCCGACCAGTACGAGGTCGTCCTCGTGGACAAGTGAGCCGGGCGGCGTCTAGTTGGCGTGGCCCAGAACGACGGCCGGGTAATTCACGCTCAGCAGGGTGCATCGCGGCACCGCCCCCGCGCCCCCATACGTCCGGTGTGAAGACGCGGGGGCGGCACCACGATGCACCCGTCTGACCGCGAATTCGCCTGGCAACGTTCTGGGCCACTAGCCCGCGGTGTGGCGCAGGCCGTGGTCGATCAGGTCGATGAGCCACTCGAAGCTCTCGCCGACATCGGTGGACCACTGGAAGCCGCCGGTGGCCTGGAGGTCCGCGAAGCCGTGGAAGACGCTGCGCAGCGCACGCAGTGCGTGGGTCGTCTTCTCCGGAGCGATGTCGTAGGCCCGCAGGACGGCTTCGAAGGGGCCGAGTCCGCGCAGGGCGGCGATCGCGACCGGGTCGTCGGGGCCGGTCGGGGTCAGGCCGAGAGTGGCGGCGTAGCGGCCGGGGTGGGCGAGCACGAAGTCGCGCAGGGCGTGTGCGGCGGCTGCCAGCGCGTCCCGTCCCGCGCGGCCCTGGGTGGCCGTGCCGACGGCGTCGGCGATCTCCACGTGGGCGAGTGCCGCGATCCGGCGGTTGAGGTCGTCCTGGCCGTCGATGTGCTTGTACAGGGACGGGGTGCGCACGCCGAGTCGTTCCGCCAGCCCGCCCATGGTCAGTTCGGTGAAGCCGATCTCGTCGGCCAGTGCGGCGCCGGCCGCGGTGATCGTGTCCGCGTGCAGGCCCGCCCTAGGCACGGACACCGTCGAGGAACGTCAGGATCGCGGCGACGGTCTGCTCGGGGAACTGGACGTGCGGGTAGTGACCGGCACCCTCGATCATCTTCAGCTCGCCCAGGCCGGTCGGGAGATCGGCGATGATCGCCTCGCCCTCCGTTCGCGGCGAGGCCCAGTCGGGATCGTGCGTTCCCTGGACGACGAGCACCGGGCAGGTGACGTTGGCCAGCTGCTCGCCGGCATCGGCGGGGGAGGTCTTGCCCATCGCCTGGAGGACCTTCATGCGTCCGGGATCGTCCAGCATCGCGGTGATCTCCGCCAGGCGGGCGTCCCAGTCCGCCGGTTTGACGCCGGGGTAGGCGACGTCCAGGTACTTGGCCCACTGCCTGGTGCTGCCGAGGAGGGCGGTGCCCAGGAGGTGGGTCATGCCGCGGCGGTAGCCGCGCACCCGGAAGTCGGACAGCCGGACCTGCTGCCTGCGGGTGAACGGCGCGAGCTCGACCAGTGCGGTGACCAGTTCCGGCGCCTTCGCGGCGGCGATCGTGACCGCGCCGCCGGAGATGGAGTGGCCAACGAGCACAGCGGGCTCACCGAGGTGTTTCACCAGGGCGATCAGGTCTCCCGCGAGATCGGTGCGGGTGCAGGAGGGCCAGCTGACACCGGACTCGCCGTGGCCGCGCAGATCCGTTGCGGCGACCCGGAACCCTGCTTCGACCAGCGCGGGGACGACGAACCGGTAGGCCTCCTTGCTGTCTCCCATGCCGTGGGCGAGCACGACCAGTGGTCCGGCGCCGGTCACCTCGTAGGCAATCGTCCCGCCGTCGACGTTCAGGAACTCGGTCAAGGCTGCCTCCAGGTCGGCTAATGACATTAGCTAAAAGCTATCATCATTAGCCAGCGAGTCAAGCTCGTATCTGCCGGCGCCAGTGCCGGTCTTTGGTTCTGTGGCTGACCTGACCGCACGCGACCTGCGCCGCGCCCTCGACCTCGTGCACGAGTGGAATGACGACGACGCCTCCCTGACCCTCGACGGGCTGGAGCGCCTGGTCGGCTGCGACACTGCGAGCATCATCGGCAGCGACCACGTCGCACGGCGGCTGACGAGTGTCCACGTCACCCGGCCCGAACGAAACCTGATGGGCCGTCCGGGTTTCGCGGCCGCGGTGGCCCACCACCCGGCGTTCACCGCGTACCGGTCCGGCCGGTTGTCGCCCGCGTCCTCGGTGGCGCTGACCGACCTGGCCGACCGGCGAACCCTGGCGCGGCTACCGCTTTACGCCGACTTCTACCGTCCGGAAGGGAGGGTGGACCAGCTGCTGCGCGTGGTGCGGCTGAACGGGCGCAGGGGCAGCGTGGTGGTGTTCAGCCGCTCCCGCCCCGGCTTCTCCCGGCGCGACCGGGCGGTCGTCGACCTGCTCGGACCCCACCTGACGCAGGCCCTGATCCGGCGCGAGCGGCTGGCCGCCCTGGTCGCCGCGGCCCGGCACACGTCGCTCGTGTCCGAGCGGTTCGCGGTCTCCTCCGCCCTGCTGTCCGACCTCACACCGCGGGAACGGCACGTCGCAGCGCACGTGGCGGACGGATCGACCGACCGGGAGATCGCCCGCAACCTCGGCATCAGCCCGCGAACCGTGCACAAGCACCTCGAACAGGTCTACCGCAAGCTCGGCCTCACCAACCGCGCCGGCCTCGCCGCACTGATTCGCGAAACTTCCTGGAAGTGATCACCTGGGGTGCGCGCGGCTTCAGGCTCGCACTTGCCAGTCGACCGGGACCTCGGGCTGGTAGACGCACCAGGCGCCGGTGCGGAGGCTCAGCCGCAGGTGCCTGCCCAGTTCCGGGTGCACCTGTTCGACCCGCTTTACGGCGGCCCGGATGCGCCAGCCGACGGCCGCGCGGGCTCGTTCGCCGGTGCCGCCCTGGACACGTCGGCGCCCTCCGCGGCCGGTGGCGGCGACGAGCTGGTCGACGAGCAGGTCCAGCTCGACTCGGATCCGCTCGGCGCGGGCGATGTCGTGGGCGTCCTCGGCCTCGGTCAGCTCGCTCTGCAACTCGGTGACGCGCTTCTCGTAGCTGCGCCTGGCCTGTTCGTCGAGGACGACGCCGACGTCTGACTCGTGGACGGCCACTTTCGCGAGCTCGGTGCAGTGCACCTCGTGTCCGGGGCGGCGGAGCAGGGTGGCGATGTCGGTGAGTCCTTTGCTGTCCGGCAGAAGGACTGACGTGCCGGAGAAGCTGAGTGTCCACACAGCACCGTTGCGATCGAACTGGTTCACCGGCGCAGGTGTGCTCAGGGGTGGACGGGCGAGTTCCCGCCGTGCCAGCGCGACGGCCTCGCGGAGCGGCAGCACCGGTCCGCTCGTGTCCGGGTCGGCCGGCAGACGGGTGGAGACCTCGCGTCTCAGCACGTCGACGCCGCCGATCGCGGGCACCGTGCCGGCCGACGAGGCGAGCACGACGGCGGCACGATCCCGCCCGGAGGCGACCAGGAACGCCGCAACCGACCTGATCGTCAGCCACGTTTCCGGAACGTCACCGCTGCCCACGAACACGTCCAGGGCACGCCGGAGCTCCTCTGCCGCATCGTCGAGCCGTCCGGCCAGCAGGGCGCACAGGCCCGAGCTGCGGTGTCCGACGCCGACCCAGAACGGCTTGCCGACCACCCGCGCGAGCGCAGTCGCCTCGGCGAGAACGCGCGCGCCCGCGGCGTCGTCCCGCAACGCCAGCAGCGATCCGTGGGTCAGCAGGGTGAACATCTTCAACAGCCGGCTGTCCTGGCGCACCGCGTCCCGGTGAGCGTCGGCCGCCGCGGTCAGCGCCTCGTCGAACCGGCCGACGCCGGCGAGCGCGACGGCGTGAAACCCCTGCAGCTCGGTGTGGAACGGCGGAATGTCCAACCGCTCCGCCTCGGCAAGCCCTTCCCGCACCCACCGCAACGCCCGGTCGTCGTGACCGCTCGCCCGATCGCACAGGAACAGGGCTCGCCGTGCGACCACCGCCGCGTATCCGGGGTCGGGCGCGCGGAGTGCGCGTTCAGCCAGCGCGGCACCGGTCGTGAACCGGCCGAGGCTGACGTGCGCGGTGGCGGTGATGGCCGTGGTGATGGCCCAGTTGGGCGCCGACTCGTCCGGCCAGCGGCGCAGGAGCCGTTCACCGAGATCGGCGACGAAGTCCCCGTTGGCGCTGCGCAGGATGCCGAACAGCGGCAGGAACAACGCGTGCGCCCGGTCCGGACGGTCGTCGTGACCGAGACACCACCGGATCGCCTGCGCCAACTGGCCGGGCAACGTGTGGATGGCCACGTACAGCTCCAGCGACCAGGTGCGAAGAACGGTCTCCACCTGGTCCGTGGCGACCCGCACCAGCGCGTCCACCCAGCGGTCCTGGATCCGGTCCAGCTCGCCCTGTTCGCGCAACCGGTCGCGGGCGAAGTCCCGCAACGTCTCCAGCAGCCGGTACCAGGTGCGTTCGGTGCGGCGCTCGACCGTGACGAGCGAGCCGCCCACGAGCCGATCGAGGTGGACGAGCACGACCGACCGGTCGTGCTCGGGGCCGGCCGCCACCGCGGCGGCGACGTCCGCGGTGAAACTGCCCGGGAACACACCAAGCCGGGTGAAGAACTGACGTGTCTCCTCCGGCAACCGTTCGTAGGACCACGCGATCGCCGCCGCCAGACTCCGGTGGTGGTGCGGTCCGCCCGCCCGGCGCCGTTCCAGCGGGTCCAGCCGGGCATCCAGGTGCTCAACGATCTCGGCCGACGTGAACACCGGCGTGCGGGCCGCGGCCAGCTCGATGGCCAGTGGCAGCCCGTCGAGCCGACGCGCCAGGGCAGCGAGCGCGGGCGCCGTCTGCTCGTCGACGGCCAACGCCACTCCGTACATCCTGGCCCGATCCAGGAACAGCCGGACCGCGGGGGCGTCCCGCACGTGGTCCGGGTCGTCGCCGGTCGGCACGTCCAGCGGGGCGAGCGGCACCACGTGTTCGCCGTCGACGTGCAACGGCTCCCGGCTGGTGGCCAGAATCCGCAGCCGCGGACACCGGCGCAGCAACAGCGCCGCCACCGCGGCTGCGGCGCTCACCAGGTGCTCGCAGTTGTCCAGCACGAGCCGCCGCTCGGTGTCGCCGACACCGACAACCGCGGCATCGACACTCGGGAACCCCAACGACTCGGCGACCGCGCCCGGCACGTCCTCCGCGTCGTCGACGTCCGTCAGCTCGCACACCGACCACCCACCGCCCGCCACCGCGTCCAGCGCCAGTCGCGTCTTGCCGACCCCGCCGGGCCCGGTCACGGTCACCAACCGTTCGACGGCCAGCAACTCCCGCAACTGCACGACATCGGGGTCGCGCCCGACCAACGCGGTCGTTGTCGCCTGCACTCTCGCTGTCTACCGCGCGTCCGCTGAGCGTGACAACGGCCGGTCGGCACAATCGCCACGCCCTCCTGCGCCACCGCCTTCCGGTTGTGAGGCCGGACCTTCCGCAGTGAGGTGCGAACTCACGCCTTCATCAGTGAGAGCCCGCCTCGATGGCGGCACGGACTGAAGGAGAAGGCAATGAGGACGACGACCAAGCGGCGGCTGTCGTGGCTGGCCGCGTGCACGGGGGTGGTCGTGGCCGGTGTGATGCCGGCCGTCGCGAGCAGCGCCCAGGCAGCCACCCCCGCCACCGTCAAGCTGAACAACAGCACCACGTTCGGCTCCGGGATCGCCTACGACGGCGGCGTCGGCAACGCGAACAACCTGCGGATCGTGCGTGAGGGCACGAAGATCTCCGTCACCGACGTCGTGGCCATCACGGCGGGCGAGGGTTGTGTCTCGGCCACGGCGACGAAGGTTCTGTGCGAGCAGCGGTTCCTCGGCCGGGAGGTCCGTCAGGTGACGGTGCGGCTCGGCGACCTGGGCGACCGGGTGTCGGTGGAGGGCCGGTTCTTCGGCAACGTGTTCGGCGAGGCGGGCAACGACCTCATGCTGGCGGGCCAGAAGGACTGCTGCGGCGACTCGGAGATCATCTACAACGGTGGCAAGGACTTCGACACCGTCAGCTACGAACGTGCCGTGGCTGCAGTGTCCGTGACGATGGACGACATCAACAACGACGGACTCATCAATTCGTTCGGTACCACCAGCGGCGACAACGTTCGCGACGACGTCGAGGCGGTGTCCGGCAGCGCGTTCGCCGACAAGCTGACCGGTGACGAGAAGTTCAACTCGTTCTTCGGGCTCGGCGGTGCCGACACCATCAACCCCGGCACCGGCAGCGACCGCGTCTTCGGAGGTTCCGGCAACGACACGTTGCTGGTGAAGGACGGGACGGACGACATCGTGGACGGCGGTGCGGGCACCGACACCGCGACGATCGACCCGCTCGACGAACTGTCCGGTGTCGAGATCACCAAGTGATGGGTCGATCCACCCATCGGTCCCGGTGAGTGGATGGGTGTGCCGACCGATGTGAGGTGCGGTTCGTCGTACCTAGCGTCGGCGGCATGACCACACAACACATCGAGACACTGATCATCGGTGCGGGCCAGGCCGGTCTGGCGACCGGGTACCAGCTCAAGCGGCTCGGCCGTGAGTTCCTGGTCCTCGACGGGATGGCCCGCATCGGAGACAACTGGCGCTGCCACTACGACAGTTTGACCCTGTTCACGCCTGCCAGAGCGAACAGCCTGGACGGCATGCCGTTCCCCGGCGACCCCTGGCGCTTCCCCACCAAGGACGAGTTCGCCGAGTACCTCGAGCTGTACGCCGTCACCCACGGCCTTCCGGTGCGGATGCAGACCCGAGTGGAACGGCTCTCCGCCAGGGCCGGCGGCGGATTCGCGGCCACCATCGGCACCGACGAGATCACCTGCGACAACGTCGTCGTGGCCACCGGCACCTTCGGCCGGGCGGCGCAGGTGCCGGCGTTCGCCGCCAGGATCGACCCCGGCATCCGGCAGCTCCACTCCAGCGCCTACCGGCGTCCTGGCGAGCTTCCCGAGGGGCCGGTGCTCGTCGTCGGCGCGTCGCACAGCGGCCTGGACATCGCCCACGAGGTGGCCGCGACGCGTCCGGTCACGCTGGTCGGCCCTGATCGCGGGAACATTCCGCTCGAGTGGGGGTCCTCCGGGTTCCGGCGGGCGTTCCCGCTCATCGAGTTCGCGTTCAACCACGTGCTCACCCGGCGCACCCCGATGGGCCGCAAGAAGATGCGGCAGGTCCGGCACCACGGGGTTCCGCAGTTGCGGGTCAAGCGCCGGCACCTCGGCGAGCGCGGCGTGGAGTGGATCACCGAGCACGTCACCGGTGTCGCCGGCGGGCGGCCCTGCCTCGCGGACGGCCGGAGCTTCGACGTCGCGAGCGTCATCTGGGCGACCGGATTCCGGCACACCTACGACTGGATCGACCTGCCACTGCCGATCGAGGACGGCTGGCCGGTCGAGTACCGCGGCGTCGTCGACGACGTACCGGGGTTCTACTTCTGCGGGCTGGCCTTCCAGTACTGCTTCGCGTCGGGAGAGGTCGACGGCGTCAGCCGAGACGCGGCCCATCTCGCGCACCGCATCGCCGCCAGAGCTCCGGCCGCAACGCCGGCCGTGGCGTGACACCGCCGGACGAAGGAGGAAGCCATGTCCATCAGCCTGGAACAGACGGCGCGCGAGACCGCGTCCAAGGGGAGAGCAGTCCTCGTCGCGAGCGGCCCGCTTGCGCTCGCAGGGGCGTTGCTGTGGCATCCACCGTTGCCCGGTCGTCTGCCGGACAGCGAGGCGGTGGCCCACGCCGCGGCCGGCGACCTCACCCGCTGGGGACTGTCCCATCTCGCTGCGGCGGTCGCGTCGGCGCTGATCGCACTGGCGTTCATCGCGGTCCGCGGCCATCTGCGGGAGCGTGGCGACCACTCGCTGAGCGCGGTCGGCCTCGGGTTCGTGGTGGCCGGCAGCACGCTGTACGCCGTACTGCCCGGCATGGAGCTCTCGGTGCTGGCCGCGCACGAGACCGGTGCCGACCTCGCGGCCACGCAGGACGCGCTGGAGGGCTGGTTCGTGCCGGTGCTGATCGGCGGTTCGCTGCTGTTCGCCGTGGGCACGCTGCTCTTCGCGGTGGCGGTGGTGCGCTCAGCCGCGACGGGAAGGAGCAGGGCCGTCCTGATCGCCGCCGCACTGGTCGTCTTCGGGCTGTCCCGGCTCGTGCCGATCGGCGTGGTGCAGTTCTACCTGCAGTCGGCCGCGGCGCTGCTGGCGCTGCTCCCGATCGCGGCGGAGATGATCTCCCGGCGCTAGTGGCGTGGCCCAGAACGTTGCCAGGCGAATTCGCGGTCAGACGGGTGCATCGTGGTGCCGCCCCCGCGTCCTCATACCGGACGTATGGGGGCGCGGGGGCGGTGCCGCGAGGCGCCCTGCTGAGCGTGAATTACCCGGCCGTCGTTCTGGGCCACGCCACTAGCTCGCCCCGGCGGTTACGCTCATGGCGCAAGAGGATGGTGCGCCATGAGCGTCGTGGACGATCTGCGTCAGGCCCGCGAGGCCTTCGTGCGTCGCGAATGGGTGCTGGCGTACGAGGCTCTCTCAGGCCTGGAAGAGGCAGAGCTGACCGCCGACGACTTCGTCTCGCTCGCCACCACGGCCTTCCTGCTCGGGCAGGGCAACGACTGCGTCCAGGCCTTGCAGCGGTCGTACCAGATCAATGTCGACCACGGCGAGGTGCTCGCCGCCGCCCGTTCCGCGCTCTGGCTCTCGACCGTGCTGTTCCACGGCGGCGAGGCGGCGATCGGAAGCGGCTGGGCGTCGCGGGCCCAGCGGATCCTCGACGACGTGGCCGGCGACGTGGCCGAGCGCGGCTTCCTCTGCTACCAGCAGCTGATGAGCCATATCGTGAAGGGGGAGTTCGGCGCGGCGGTCGCGTTGGCTCCGCAGGTCACCGGCTACGGGCAACGTTTCCACGAGCCCGACCTGGTCGCCCTCGGGCTGCACTGCGAAGGCCGGCTGACGATCTTCTCCGGGAGGGTCGCCGACGGGCTGCGGCTGCTCGACGAGGCGATGGTGGGGGTGCTGGCGGGGGAGGCTTCGCCGATCTTCGCGGGCATCGTCTACTGCTCGTCGATCGAGGCGTGCCAGGAAGTGTGCGACTTCCGCCGTGCGGGTGAATGGACCCGTGCGCTGACCATCTGGTGCGACGCCCAGCCCGGCCTGGTCGCGTTCACGGGGCAGTGCGCCGTCCACCGCGGCCAGTTGATGCGGCTGCACGGTGCCTACGGCGAGGCGGTCGCCGAGCTCGAGCACGCCGCCCGGCGGTATGCGGCACAGGGCGGCCACCAGGCCGTCGGCCAGGCCTCCTACGAGCGGGGCGAGGCGCTGCGACTCCAAGGTGACCACGACGCCGCCGAGGCCGCGTACGAGGAGGCGGCCGGCCACGGTCATCCCGCTCAACCGGGCCGCGCACTGCTGTGGCTGGCGAGGGGACGCCGCGAAGCCGCGGCGGCTGCGGTCCACCGGTTGCTGGCGGAGTGGCAGGACCCGGTCCACCGGTCGCAGGCACTCCCGGCGGCGGTCGAGGTGCTGGTCGAGGCGGGCGCGGCGGACGAGGCCGCGCCGCTCGCGCAGCAACTGCGCGAGATCGCCGACTCCTTCGACTGCACGGCCCTGCAGGCGTCCGCCGCGTACGCCGCCGCGTCGGTCGCCCTGGCCCAGGGAAACGCGGACGTGGGACTCGCCGCGGCACGCGAGGCCGTCAGCGGGTGGAACCAGCTCTCCGCACCCCACGAGGTCGCCAGGAGCCGAGTCCTGATCGGCAGGGCACTCCGGCTGCTCGGCGACGAGGAGTCCGCGGCCGGTGAACTGACCGCAGCCAGGAAGGTCTTCGCCGAGCTGGGCGCGCGACCGGCGGAGCGGGCGGTGGCCGAGCTCGTCGCCGACCGGGAGGCGCCCGGCGGCCTGAGTCCACGCGAGATCGAGGTGCTGCGGCTCGTGGCGGCGGGTCGCAGCAACCCGGAGATCGCCTCGGTGCTGGTGTTGTCGGAGAAGACCGTCGCCCGGCACCTGTCGAACATCTTCGCCAAGCTGGACGTCGGGTCGCGCACCGCGGCGGCGGCGTTCGCGTTCGAGCACCGCCTCGTCTGATCGGTCCACGCGGTCTCAGAGCGTTGTTGGGCTTCCGCTCCACCAGCACGGTGCCCGCCAGGGCAGTGAATTCTGCCCGAGCGGTTGGCGTCACGGGCTGTCCGAGCTGGTCGCCAGGAAGGCATCGTGGTCCTCGGCGTGACGGAGGGCAGCCATGGCCATCACGAGGCAGGGCGAGGGCGAGACCGAACGGGTCGGCGCTCCGGCGCGCGAACGCACCCACCGCGCCGCTCCCGCGCTGCCAGGTGGTCCCCGCGGCAGACTGCTGGCCCTGCAACGGTCCGCAGGCAACGCGGCGGTCCAGCGGTTGCTCGAGCCCGCTGCCCCGGCGCCCGCCGCCGACCAGGAAGCGCCGACCGGGGAGTCCGCCGAGCTGCCGGAGTCCGTCACCGGGCAGGCCGCCGCGATCGACGCGGACACCCAGACGTCCATCACGACCGTGCGCACCGCCTCGCAGGCCCGCCGCACCGAGCTGGCAGCGCAGGAAGCCCAAGCGGGCCAAGGCGTGGACGCCGGGTTCGGTGGCGCGGTCGGACGGGTGGGTGCCGCCGTGGACGGGGCCATCGGGCAGGTCGCGGGATGGTTGCGCGGTACCGCCGGTTCGGTCGTCGGCACGGTGACCGGGCTCGCCGCAGGCACGGCGGGGCTGGTCGCGGGAACGGCGGCACGGATGCGCTCCGGGGCCGCCGCGGCACGGTCCACGGTGAACAACACGGTGGGGCGCGTCGCGTCCGGCGTGCTGTCGTTCGCCAGAGCACTGCCGATCCCGAACCTTCCGGGCGTGGGCAGGCTGCGGACCTGGGTGCTGGGCGCGGCCGAACGGGTTGCCGGACGCGTGCGGTCCGTGGTCTCACAGGTGACGGGGTTCCTCTCCAGCATCGTCAGCGAGACGGCAGGGCTGGTCGAGCAGGTCGCGCGGACCGCTCAGGGCGCCATCCGCCGGGTCGGCGACGCGATCCGGTCCATGGTCGAACGGGGCATCGACGCGATCTCCGGAGCGCTGCGGCGAGTCGTCCGCGGCGTCACCTCGGCGCTGAGGTCGGCCTGGATGTCGGCGAAGAGCGCGGTGCGCAAGCTGTTCGGCGAGTCGGCCGGGCACGTCACGGCCGTCGAACGGGGTGCGGTGGCGCGCATCGAGGCGAACCGCGCCGACGGGCTGGCCAACCTCGACGTGGGCGGTGACCCGGCGACCGACGTCGAGGAGGTCGCGCACGTCAGCGCCGAGAACTCCGCCACGGTCGCCCAGGCGGCGGCCGCGCAGGGCGGGATCCTCGCCGCGACCCGTGCGTCGGCGAGCGACTACGCGAACCGCCTGCGCGAGGGGATCGCCGCGGTCGGGCAGAAGGTGGGCTCGATCGCCGCCGACGTGTTCGCGAAGGTGCGCGAGGCCGTGACGGCGGTGGTGCGGCAGGCTCTCGACGTGGTGCGCGGCTACGCCACCAAGGTCGGCCAGGCGCTGCGGGACATCGCCTCGACGGTGCTGGACCTCGTCCGCGCCCCGGTCACCGCGCTGGCCGACGCCGGACGGTCCGTTGTGGACGGTGCCAGGTCGCTGCTGCGGTCCGTCGCCGGCAGGATCCGCGAGTTCCTGACCGGTGGTGGTGGCGGGCAGAACGACACCGCCGTGACCGCGCCGCTGGAGGGCTTCACCACGGCACGGCTGCGGTCGGCCGCGCGGATGGCCTCACCGCCCGCCGCGGCTGCCGCGATCGCCATCCCGATCGCCGCCGGGGTCTCGATCGCCACGGTCCTGTGGTGGCTGGGCATCGTGCTGCTGGTCATCGCCGTGATCGTGCTGCTCTACCTGCTCATCAAGGAGATCGCGAAGGCCAAGCCCAAGCCCGTGCCCCGCGAGCGCGAACGGGAGAGGGCGCGGCGGAGGCGGAAGCGCAGCAAGAAGCCGTTCCGGTGGAACCTGCGTTTCCTGGGCGGCATTCTGGACTGGAACGGGAAGCTCGGCAGGGGCGGGCATCCCATCCACGGGCACCACTCGTGGCCGAAGTACGTCGGCGGAGCGTTCGACCAGCCGTTGATGAACGTGCGGCACGACATCCACCTGCACGTCATCCATCCCGAACTGCACGTGGACATCGCGGCGTTCGCGGCCGCCAAGAAGTTCGTGGTGGTGCCGAACGCGGTGGCGGTCGCGTTCATCGCGCACCTGCGCGCGAACCCCGGCGACAAGGCCCAGTTCGCCGCCGCGATGACCGCCTACTACCTGCTTCTGCACACCCAGACCGATCCAGGAATCCCACCGAGCGCTTATGGCGCCGGCATCGCAGACTCGGCGGCGAAACTGATCTGACGGCGAGGGGACAGATGAGGCGCACGTGGTCCGTCGCGGTGGCCCGCGACGATCGGCTGGACGTGGACTGGCGACACGTCGGCCAGGTCATGGGCTCCTGGGCGGACCGGGCCGAGATCTCCCCGGTCGGCGAGGTGATGTGGCTGGCGCACACCGGTTCCGTCGAAGTCGCCGATGCGCTGGCGGACGCGGTGACAGCACTCGGTCTGACGCCGCTGCGGTCGTCGCGAACCGACTTCGAGGACCAGGACTACGCCACGGCCGACTTCATCGGGGTCACCGGCGCCGACCTGTCCCTCGACCCGCCGTTCGTGCTCGGCGAACCCTTCCGCGACGACCCACCGTGTCCCGAATGCGGCCACCACGACGCCTTCGACGTCACGCAGGTGCGGCCGGTCCGCATCGACGAGTCCCTGCTCGACGCGCCCGCTCCCGACGGCGGACACCCGGGGCCGAACGGCTGGGAGGTCGTGAACCTCCCGGACGGCGGCCTCCTGCTGTCGACGCGGCTCATCTCCGCACTGCGCGAAGTCGCGGAAGGACTGGTCGTCGAGGACCTCCTGGACGCGCACGGCGAGACTTCGGCCCGCATGGCCGCACTGCGTGCCGAAGTCGCCGTCCTCACCCCGTGCCCGCGCCACACGCGCTTCGAGGGCGAGCCGCCGTGTTCGTCGTGCGGCACGGCAAAGAGCTCCGTCGACGGCGACTTCTGGGTGCCGCGCAGCGTGGTCGGCACGGCCGATGTGGTGTCCCGGCACCCCCGACGCGCGGCGCTGCTGTACGTGAGCCAGGCCGTGTTCGCGGTCCTGGCCGACGTTCCCGGCGTGCGCCGAGGCGATCCCCTCAGGGTGTGCGAGGACTGACGGGGTCCCGTTTATCACTGTACCGTCGTACGGTCGCGCAACGCCACGTAACCGGCCGCGACAGCAGCCGCCACCACGGCTCCGGCACTGTTGTTGAAAAAGTCCTGCGTCTCGCACATACCGCGCCCGACGAGCGGCTGCAGGACCTCGATCACCGCGCTCAACGCCACCGCCGACACCAGCACCGCGAGCGGCCGTCGCGTCGCGAGCGCCGCGCACCACACCACCGGCACGAACAGCAGCGCGTTGAACAGCTCTGACACCCCGTGCAGCGAGAAGCCGTTGAGGAGACAGAACTCCGTGCCGACCAACGCCCAGCTCGGCTGAGACCGCGAGAACGTCAGGGCGAGCACAAGGCCGAGAAAGATCCCCGCGAACACGGAGGGAACCGGCCGCCACCCGAACCTCCGCGCCGCGAACCACCCGCTCGCGCCCAGCGCCGCCGCTCCGACCACCACGCCGCCTGCGGTGAGCGGATCCGACAACACGAAGACGATGGCGTCCAGCGCCCACCGCACCTGATCCAGCACAGGCCAGAACCCCCCCGCCCCCACAACGGAATCCGATGTCGTGAAGCCTACTGGCCGACGTTCTCGCTGCCGGTGAGTGCTGACCCTGCTGCCGCGGCGGAGCGAGCCGTTCTGGCTAGAGCAACCTTGTCAGGGCGTCGGCCGAGGAACTGCCGGGCTCCGGTTGGTAGACGATGATCACGTGGTCCTCGGCTCCGGCGACGGTGAGGGTCTGGCGGCGCAGGGTGAGAAGCCGGCGTCGGGGTGGTTGAACCGCTTGATCTCGTCGCGGGACGGGCGTACGTCGTGGCGGTCCCACAACGAGCGGAACTCCTCGTGGGACTGCAAGTCGGCCACTAGTGCGGCCGTTCGCGGGTGCGGCACGAGATGTCCATTGTGGATGAAGAACTGATTCCACGCGCAGTCGAATTCCTTGGTCACCGACACGCGGCAGGACGAGCTGATCGCGGATGTCGAGGAGAAGCTCGTTCTGGTGGCGGAGGAACCGGGGCTCACCGCCGACGAGTACAGCGACGTGGACGAGACCAACGCCCGGTCGATCAGCGCGGATCAGAGCCGTTCGACGACCGTGGAAGGATCTCCTGCCACCTGACTGGAAGTTCATCAACACCGTAGACCGTCATGTTCATCAGACCGCGGACCTGATCCACCGGCACTGCGAGCGCCAGCGACGGTACGCGCCGGACGAGCGCCGTCAGCGACTCGGCGAGCTGGAGCCGGGCGAGGTGCTGGCCCAGGCACTGGTGGGCGCCGTGTCCGAAGGCGACGTGCCGGGTGCGGCCGCGGCGCGGGTCCAGCCTCTGAGGGCACGAGGTGAGCGCGGGGTCGTGGTTGGCATCGGCGATGGAGGGGACGACGAGGTCGCCGCGCCGGACCTCGCGTCCTGCCACGGTGGTGGCGGAGGTGCACCTCCGGGCGACGCCCAGGTGCACGATCGACTGGTACCGCAGCAGTTCCTCGCTCAGGTCTGTGATCGACGAGGGGGCGGTGGCGAGGTGGCGGCGCAGCTCGGGATAGCGGATGAGGGTGAGTGCCCCGAGGCTGATCGCGTTCGCGGTGGTCTCCTGGCCGGCGACGACCAGCGTGGCGCCAATGGTGGTGAGCTCGTCGTCGGAGAGCGGGTCGTCGGATTCCGCCGAACTGCGTGCCAGCCTGCTGAGCAGGCCCGGGGTGCCGGCGTGCAGGCGCTCGCGGACGTAGTGGTGCACGTGGTCGTCGGCGCTGCGGCGGGTCGCGCTCGGCAGGGTGATGTCGTTGATCTGGGTGGCCCAGTGGCCGAGTTGCTCCCGGTCCTGCGTGGGCAGGCCGAGCAGTTCGCCGATGGTGTGGGCGGTGACGCGTTGGGAGAACTCGCGGTTGAGGTCGGCGGTGTGGCCGGTGAGCCCGTCCAGCACGTCGTCCACAATGGAGCGTACGTGGGGTGCGAAGGAACGCATGCGCCGCACGGTGAACTCGGCGACCAGTTTCCCGCGCAGGCGCATGTGGTCGGCACCGTTCATGCCGAGCATCGCCCCTGGCGGAACCGGGGCTCCTGGATCGTCGTTGATCAGGTGACCGAACGGGGCGTCGACGGAGCTGAACGCCTCTGCGTCGGAGAGCACTCGGCGGACGTCGTCGTAGCCGGTGACGAGCAGACCGGTCTCACCGGTGGGGAACGTCAACTGCCGTGGTGTGTCGTCGTGTGCTGTCAGCAGCCGCTCCGGTGCGTCTGCCGGTGTCTGGCGGGTCATGACGTCCTGCACCCGTGGGGGAGTCGTCATCGGTTCTCCTCAAGCGGTTCGTCGCGGAGCACGTCGCCCACCGCAGGCAGCGCGACGAGCGCGAACGCGAGGGCGGTCAGGACGGTGGTGACCGTGAACGTGGCGGCGTAGCCGTTGGCGCTCGACGTCAGGTACAGGACCACGCCGAGCGCACCGGCGAGCTGGGAGGTCATGTTCACGATGCCGGACGCCGCACCGCGGGCTTCCGCGGTGGCGGCGTTGGTGCCGACTTCGGTCGCGATCACGAGCACGGGCACGAAGCCGACACCGACGAGCACCATCGCCGGCAGCATTCCGGTCAGGTAGTCGTGGGACCGGTCCAGCGACGTCAGCCATCCGAGGCCCGCGCCGATCAGGCCAAGCCCGGTCAACAGCAGCGCACGCCGGGACAGGTGTCGCCGCACCCGCTCCACCATCGGTGCGGCGAGTGCGGCGACGACGGCGATCGGCAGGAAGGCGATACCTGTCCACAGCGGATCCAGCCGCAGCACGTCCTGGAGGTGGAGGGTCATGATGACGAAGAGGCCGCTCGTGGCCACGACGCCGAACAACAGGATGATCGTGATGGAGACCAGCAGCGCGCGAGTGTGCAGCTGGGGCAAGGGGATCAACGGTTCGGCCCGGCTCCGTTCCAGCATGAACGCGGTGCCGGCAGTGAGCAGACACACCGCTGCGGCGATGAACGCGGTCGAGCGACCCGATCCGGTGGTCACCGAGCTCAGCACCAGCATCAGTGCGCCGGACGCGGTGGTGACGAGCGCGGAGCTGACCACCGCGCGAAGACCAGGCCACGGCCGGCGAGCACCGGGCGGCGTGCCGGGCACCGCAGTCAGCAACGCGATGGCCAGCAGGCACAGCGGAACGTTCACCCACATCACCGCCTGCCACGACAGGTAGCGGACCAGGATGCCGCCCACCACACCACCGCCGGCGAAGCCGATCGAGCCGACTGCCGACCACCAGCCGAGCAGCCACAGCCGTCGCTCCCCGGCAACGGAGACAGCGGTGATCAACGCCAGTGCGGCGGGAGTGATGATCGCGGCCGCGAGGCCCTGCACCGAGCGGCCGGTGATCAGCATCCACGGCTGCGTGGCAAGCGCACCCAGCACCGATCCCGCCAGGAACAGCAGGAAGCCCGCGCGCAGCATGGCGCGCGGCTCGACGTGGTCGGCCAGCCTGCCGCACACCAGCAGGAACCCGCCCAGTACCACCAGATAGGCGGTCACGACCCAGTGCAGCTGCGCGGCCGGGATCCGCAGCGCCGACCGCATGCTGGGCAGGGCGACGTTGACGATGGAGGTGTCCAGCGTGGTGATCAGCTGCGCCGACAGCAGTCCGGCGGCGAGCGGGAGGCCGGGGCGCGTGGCACGGTGAGCGGTCACGGGCACGGCGAGTCGACCTCCGTCAGCTGGCCGCAGGTGCGGCTCCTGCGGTGGGTAACCGGCCGGTCACGCGCGGAAACCCGTCCACAGGTGCCGCCGCCCGATCGGCGAGCACGTGCAGCTGCCGCACGACAGGGCGCTCGCGAAGCCCTTCGGTGAGATCGCGCAGCAGCGTGACCACCCGGTCGTGCATCTCGGCGATCGTCGCGTAGTAGCCGGCCAGACACCGCGGGTCGGTCATCTCGCGCACGAGGGCTTCGAGGTCCTCGGGTGCGGGGTCGCCCGAGCCGAGCAAGGCGAGCCAGCGCCGTCGATCAGCCGTGGTGCAGCAGTTCTCGAGGAAGTGCGTCAGCAGGAACGTGGCGGTGCCGTTGTGCAGGTCTTCGTGCTCCCCGGAGACGATGTCCTCCTGGTCGTTGCGGAACTGGCCGACGGTGCCGAGCGCGTACCCGAACTCCCGCCACGCCTCCACCCGGCTGGGCGCCGCGCCCGCGGCCAGCGCGGCCGCCGCGCACGCCATGCCGTAGGCCGCGCCGTTCTTGTCCCGGTAGGTGCGCAACACCTCGCCGCACGAGGTGTTGCCGACCTGGTTGCGCAGGTCGCGGATCTGGCCGTTGTTGGACGTGGTCCACGCGTCGGCGTACTCGCGCAGGATCGCGGTGGCGGTCGCGGACGGGAAGTCGGCGCAGATCAGCTTGGTGGGCAAGCTGATGCCGCAGCACACCGCCGCCATCACCGACTCGCCGGCGCCGAGCTCGTTGTTGTACGTCAACGGCGCTGAGTCGATCACGTCGTCCATGACGTGCGCGGCCAGCCACCACAGGTGGTGGGCCGATGCGATGGCCACCGCGTCACCTGGGTTTTCGGCCTCCGCGTCGTGCACGAGCAGCGGCGTCAACAGCATTGCGTCTTCCGGCGCACGCGTCTGCAGCAGCAACGCCACGGCCTGGTGCATCTGCCTGTCATCGGCGAGGTCGTCCAGCAGGCGCTCGATCCGGGCGCGCACAGCCGGATACACGTCGTGGACGGTCAGAGCTTGGTCGATGGTCATTTCGTCCCCCTCTGGTCAGCGGAGCTGCGCGGGAAGCGTGAAGGTGATGTCCTCGCGTGCGACCCGGACCTCGTCCACCGAGATCTCACCGAGCCCGCGCAGGGCGTCGAGCACCTGTTCGACGAGCAGTTCGGGTGTGGACGCCGCCGCGGTGAGGCCGATGGTCGTGACGCCGGTCAGCAGCGCCGGATCCAGCTCCGTCGCGTCCTCGATGAGCAAGGACCGGCTGCCTGCCCTGCTCGCGACCTCCACGAGCCGGTTGGCGTTCGACGACGTGGCCGAGCCGACGACGAGCACGAGTTCGGCGCGGCTTGCGACCGCCTGGACGGCTTGCTGGCGGTTGGTGGTGGCATAGCAGATGTCCGCGCCTCGCGGTCCGTGCGCGGTGGGAAAACGGCGGCGGATGACCGAGGCAATGCGCTCGGCTTCGGCGGTCGCCAGCGTGGTCTGGGTCAGGAAGGCGACGCGTTCCGGATCTCCGGGATCGAACGTCTCGGCGTCCTCGACGGTCTCCACGAGGTGCGTCACGCCGGGCGCTTCTCCCAACGTACCTTCGGTTTCCTCGTGTCCGGCATGTCCGATGAAGGCTATGGTGCGTCCGTGTTCGGCGTGTTTGCGCGCCTCCGAATGCACCTTGGCCACCAGTGGGCAGGTTGCGTCGATCGTGACGAGGTTCCGGTCCGATGCCGCCGCACGGACCGCTGGTGAGACACCGTGTGCGGAAAACACGACAGTGGCGCCGTGCGGCACTTCTTCAACGGACTCCACGAACACCGCACCCCGTCCCGCCAGGTCTGCGACGACGTGTTCGTTGTGGACGATCTGTTTGCGCACGTACACCGGTCGGCCGAATCTGCGCAGTGCGAGCTCGACGATCTCCACGGCGCGGTCGACACCGGCGCACGCCGCTCGCGGCGCCGCGAGCACAACAGCACGGTCCGAACGCGCCGCCGACCAGCGCTTCAGCGCGGCCGCCAGTGCTTCGTCGCCGTCGTGGCGGGAAAACGTGACCGTCGGCAGCAGCGCCGGGCTCCGATCACGGCCGGCGGGCACACCGTCGGCCCGCAACGCCGCCACGATGAGGTCGTCGGTGGCCGCGGTGGCGTCACCACGCCGCACGGCCACGCCAAGCCGTCCGTTGGCCGCGTGCTGCGACCGGTGACCGAAAGGCAGAACGGTGGCCGCGGGCACGCTCTCACTGATCGTGCGAGCGAGTGCGGCATCGTCGCTGTAGACGAGCAGCGAGGTCATGCCGGACTCCCTTGTTCTTCGCTCAGCCGCAGGGCTTCCTCGATCAGGGTTTCGGCGATCTGCGCCTCGGGAACGGTCTTCACGACCTCGCCTCGCACGAAGATCTGGCCTTTGCCGTTACCGGACGCCACACCGAGGTCGGCTTCCCTGGCCTCGCCGGGCCCGTTCACGACGCAGCCCATCACGGCGACCCGCAGCGGTGTCTCGATCCCTTCCAGCGCCGCGGTCACCTCTTCGGTCAGCCGGTACACGTCGACCTGGGCACGTCCGCACGACGGGCAGGAGACGATCTCCAGCTTGCGCGGCCGCAGGTCGAGCGACTGCAGGATCTGTGTGCCGACCTTGACCTCCTCGACCGGTGGCGCGGACAACGAGACCCGGATGGTGTCGCCGATTCCCTGCCGCAGCAACGCGCTGAACGCGACCGCGGACTTGACCGTGCCCTGGATCAGCGGACCCGCCTCCGTCACGCCCAGGTGCAACGGATAATCACATTGCGCCGCAAGAATTTCGTACGCGCGAACCATCGTCGTCGGGTCGTGGTGCTTGACCGAGATCTTGAGGTCGTGGAACCCGTGCTCGGCGAAGAGACCCGCCTCCCACAACGCGGACTCCGCCAGCGCCTCGGGGGTCGCCGAACCGTGCTTGGCCAGCAGCCGCCGGTCGAGCGAGCCGGCGTTCACCCCGATCCGGATGGGCGTGCCGTGGTCGCGCGCTGCCGCGGCGATCTCCTCGACCTGGTCGTCGAACTTCCGGATGTTGCCGGGGTTGACCCGGACTCCGGCGCAGCCGGCCTCGATCGCCGCGAACACGTATCGCGGCTGGAAGTGGATGTCGGCCACCACCGGAATCGGTGACTTCCGCGCGATCGAGGGCAGCGCCTCGGCGTCGTCGGCACTCGGACACGCCACCCGCACGATGTCGCAGCCCGCCGCTGTCAGCTCCGCGATCTGCTGCAGGGTGGCGTCGACGTGCGCGGTCGGCGTCGTGGTCATGGACTGCACCGAAACAGGATGTTCGCTGCCCACACCGACTTTGCCCAGCGAGAGCTGACGGGTGGGACGGCGTGAGGTAGCAGGCATCACGACACCTCCGCGCAGATCGAGTGTTCGCCAAACCAGTGGCACAGCGTCGTGCGAGCGGTTTCGGCGATGCACGGGCCGGTCAGCCCGAGACCGGACAGGATGCTCTTGCGGCTGCCATGAGCGTGGAACGCGGGCTCGACCGCCATCGTGCGGACCGGCTGGGTGATGTCGTTGTCCTGCAACAACTGCACGAGTGCGGTGCCGACACCGCCGGTGCGGGTGTTGTCCTCCACCGACATCGTGATCCGATGGTGAGCCGCCGCGCTCGCCAGCGTGTCCGGCAACGGCACCACCCAGCGCGGGTCCACCACGGTGACGGTCACGCCCTGTGCTTCCAGTTCGGCTGCCGCGGCAAGGCATTCCGCCGCCATCGCACCCACGGCGACGAGCAGCACGTCGCGCTTGCGCTTCGGCCGTCCCTCCCCGTGCAAGACGTCGATGCCGTCGCACACCTCACGAACGGGAAAGTCGGCAGGCAGCTCGCCTTTCGGGAAGCGCACCGCCGTCGGCCCTCCCGCGTTCTCCACTCCGGCGCGCAGGGCCTGCCGCAACGTCGTGCCATCGCGCGGTGCGGCCAAGCGCATGTTCGGCACGATCCGCAGCAGCGACAGATCCCACATGCCGTGGTGGCTCGGACCGTCCTCGCCGGTGATACCTGATCTGTCCAGCACGAAGGTGACCGGGCACTCGTGCAGCCCGCAGTCCAGCAGCACCTGGTCGAACGCGCGGTTGAGGAACGTCGAGTAGATCGGCACCACCGGCCGCAGACCCGCCATCGCCATAGCGGCACTCGAGGTCACCGCGTGCTGCTCGGCGAGCCCCACGTCGAACACGCGGTCCGGATACCGTGCTGCGAACGCGCCGAGGCCGACCGGGTGCAACATGGCGGCGGTGACCGCGACGATGTCCGGCCGATCCTCGGCGAGCCGGACCAGTTCGTCACCGAACACCCGCGTCCACGTCAGGCCTGCTGCTGTTGCTGCCGATCGTTGCGCCGGCACCGCGTGCAGCCGGTCTGTCTCGTCGGTTTCGGCAGGCCGGTACCCGCGTCCCTTCACGGTCCGGCAATGCACGATCACCGGCCCCGGTACGCGCTTCGCCTCCTCGAATGCCTCCTGCAGCGCAACGAGATCATGCCCATCGACGGGACCGAGGTAGGCAAGTCCCATGTGGACGAACAAGCCCGCGTCATCGTTCATGTGCAGCCGCCCGGCCACGCCCACCGTGGGACTGTAGGAACGCCCGTTGTCGTTGAGCACCACGATGACCTTGCGTTCGGCCTCGCCGATGTTGTTCAAGGCCTCCCACGCCATGCCACCCGTCAGCGTGCCGTCGCCGATGATGGCGACGACGTGCCGGTCTGCGACACGACTCACCTCGTCCGCCTTCGCGAACCCGTCGGCGTACGACAGCGCGGTCGACGCGTGGGAGTTCTCCACGTGATCGTGCTCGGACTCCTTGCGGCTCGGATAACCCGACAGCCCGGACGACGTGCGCAACCGGACGAAGTCGGCCGACCGCCCGGTGACCATCTTGTGCACGTACGCCTGGTGCCCGGTGTCCCAGATGATCCGGTCCGCCGGTGAGGTGAAGCTGCGGTGCAACGCCAGCGTCAGCTCGACCACGCCGAGGTTCGACCCCAGATGGCCACCGGACCGCGTCACCCGGTCGATCAAAAAGGACCGAATCGCCCCCGCCAGTTCGTTCAGCTCCGGTAAATCCATGGCTTTCAGGTCGGCAGGACGCACGCCGTCGGCATGGCACAGCCGTTCTGTGAATTGTTCGATCACCACTGACCCCTCGGATACCTGCGCGCCCCGTTAAAATGCGACAGCGGCAACAATCTCGCTGTTGCAATTCGACGCTATCGATGGCTATCGGGGCCGGCAACCCGAGCGGGTTCGATGTCGATGCGCGATCCTCACACCATCGTTGGTGTTCTCATAGTCCACAAAAGGGAACCGCCTGGCAGAAGGGTGTCGTCACGTGCGTCCGGATGGCGTGTCGAGCTGGATCGATCGGCCTAAAAGTACTCCATTTCGGTGATGTGCAGGCGAGTGTCCCTCGATCATTATGAATGGCCTGGAATTCGCCTGGAGAAGGCTGGTTCAAGCATTTCAAACTGGTTTCGGCGCCTGGTGATGTCTCGGTGTACCTATCGGTGGTCGATCTCTTGCGGGCATCCACATGTCGTCTTCGAGGTCCGCGAAGTCGACAACATTGGCGTAGTTCCGACGTCCTGGTTCTGCGCCGGGCTGCCAACGTCCTTCCCGGTCGTCGACTGGTGCCTTGTGGCGGATCTCGCTGACCTCGTGATTGGGCCGCTGGGACCTGCTGGCCGGGTGCCCGCGCGTGGCACCCTGAGAGCGCAGGCGTCAACAGTGGGGGAGCTGAACATGGCTGCGTTGCGGCGTTATCGCACGGTGGTGTCCGACAGCGCCCTGTGGGCCGACTTCCCGTTCCGGCCAGGGGACGTCGTGCTCAGCCCGCCGGCGAAGTGCGGCACGACCTGGATGCAGATGCTGTGCGCGTTGCTGATCTTCGACAAGACCGAGTTCGACCGGCCGCTCACCGAGATCTCCCCGTGGCTCGACGCGACGACCTACGACACGGCTGCGACGCTGGCCGCGCTGGAAAGCCAGGAGCACCGGCGTTTCATCAAGACCCACACACCGCTCGACGGCCTGCCGTTCCACGAGGACGTCACCTACATCTGCGTCGGGCGCGACCCGAGGGACGCCATGCTGTCCTTCGAGAACGCCACGGCCAACATCCATCCGGATGCCATCCCCCCAGGCGGGTTCGACCCGGAGCAGCCCCCGCCCCCGCCACTGGACCCGGTCGACCGGTTCTGGGCGTGGGCCGACTCGGATCTCCTCAACGACACGACTTCGTTCGGCGTGAGTCTGGCCAACCTGGTCAACCACGTGCGCACGTTCTGGGACCGTCGCAACGAGCCCCAGGTCGCGCTGTTCCACTACGCGGACCTCAAAGCCGACCTGCCCGGCGAACTGCGGCGCCTGGCGCGGCTGCTGTCGATCGAGATCAGCGACGAACGCGTCGACGAGCTGGTGGCCGCGGCGACGTTCGACCGCATGCGCGGCCGCGCCGACGAGCTGGCTCCCGGCGTCGACCACAAACTGTGGCGCAGCAACGAGAACTTCTTCCGCTCCGGCACCAGCGGCCAGTGGCGGAGCCTGCTCGACTCCGCCGCACTCGACCGCTACCGCAGCCGCGTGGCCGAACTGGCTCCGCCCGAGCTCGTCGAGTGGCTCCACCGTCCGTGAACACCGGGAGAGCCCCGGCCGGGGCTCTCCCGCGCGCTCAGCCGACCCGGCAGGAGATGCTGGGCCAGCTCCAGTTGCCGCCGTGCATGATCGTGAAGCCGAACGTGTTGCCGTTGCCGTTGGGGCGTGCGGTCATCACGTCCGCCGTGTCCCAGGTCGCGTTGGTGTTCCAGGTGGCGATGATCCGCTGGGGTGAGCTGACGGTGACGGTGACGACCCAGTTGTCCGTGCCGGAGACGGTGACCTGGCCGTTGAAGCGGTCGCTCCACTTCTCACCCTCGGCGTAGGTCGCGGTGCAGCCGCCGGGGTTCGGTGCGGTGGTCGTGGTGGTCGGCGGGTTGGTGCCCGTCGCACCGTTCAGGACGTTGAGGACCGAGGTGTAGGCGGCCTTCTTGTTGCCGTTGCCGTCGAACAACAGCGGCGTGCCGGAAGCGCGCCAGGAGTCGGTGTCGCGGATGCCCCACACGGTGATGCCGGTGCAGCGCGACACGGCGAGGCAGGCCTGCGTGACGCCCTGGTACTGCTGGGCCTGCGTGCTGCCGGAGCCCTCGATGTCGAGTTCGGTGATCTGCACGTCGACGCCGAGGTTGGCGAAGTTCTGCAGGGTGGTGTGGTAGTTGGAGGGAACCGGGTTGCCGCTGTTGAAGTGTGCCTGGAACCCGACGCAGTCGATGGGGACGCCGCGGGACTTGAAGTCCTGCACCATCCGGTAGACGGCCTGGGTCTTGGCGTGGGACCAGTTGTCGGTGTTGTAGTCGTTGTAGCAGAGTTTGGCGCCGGCGTCGGCCGCGCGGGCCGCGCGGAAGGCGGCCTCGATCCAGTCGTTGCCGGTGCGCTGGAGGTTGGAGTCGCGCCGGGCGCCGCTGCTGCCGTCGGCGAACGCCTCGTTCACCACGTCCCAGGCGTAGATCTTGCCGCGGTAGTAGGTCGCGACCTGCGTGACGTGGTTCTGCACCGCGTTGCGCAGCGCGGTGCCGGACATGTTCTGCATCCAGCCGGGCTGTTGCGAGTGCCACGCCAACGCGTGCCCGCGCACCCGCTTGCCCTGGTTGCGCGCGTGGTTCACGATCCGGTCCGCGTTGCCGTAGCTGAACCGGCCCTGGTTCGGCTCGGTCGCGTCCATCTTCATCTCGTTCTCGGCCGTGACCATGTCGAACTCGCGGTTGAGGATTCCGGTGTAGGTCGAGTCACCCAGCTTGTTCGCGGCCACCGCGGTGCCGAAGTAGCGGCCGCTTTGCTGGGCCGCCGCCGCGAGCGTGGAGGCGGCGCCGCTGGCGGGTGAGGCGCCCAGGATCGCGGTGCCGGCAGCGGCGGCGACCAGGGATGACACGAGCGCGACTCGTGCGACTGACTTCAGTGTCAGTGTCATGTTCGGCGCTTTCTGAGAAAGCACCCGCGGAACGCGGGCGCGAATGGGTTTTTACTCGGTGCGGGCGGTCCGGATCGCGCCTTGTCCAAACGATGCCCGAAGTGAAGCGCTGAGCAGTATCAACTGAAAGAGTTCGGCCGATCAAGGATGACTTCCGGCTCGGCCGGCAAATCGGCGAACGCCGGCGGGCCTGTGAAGAAGATCTTGCCGTGCTGGTGAAAGCACAGGTGAGCGGGCCTGTTGGGCCGCAGGAATCCGCTGCGGTGGCAAGGCTTCCAGGAGGGAGCGCGACGGCGTTATTTGGTAATGTTTCGAAAACTCCGACACCCGGCCCTGCGCCCGAGGGTGTTGGGCGCGCTCTCACAGTGTGCTTGCATAGGACTGAGTTCTCGCGCTGCCGCCGCCGCCGACATTGCGTCCACAAGGAGGCATGCATGAGATTTCGTGAAGGTCTGCTGGCCGTAGCGGCAGTGGCCATGGGCCTGTCGCTGACACCGGGGACCGCTGCCGCCGTCGAGCGCGACGTGGCGACGGACCTGGTCGTGCCGTGGGACATCGCGTTCCTGCCGGATCAGTCGGCGCTGGTGACCGAACGCGGCTCGGCCCGCGTGCTGTCCGTCAGCGACGGGACGACGCGCGAGGTGGCCCGCATCCCCGGCGTCGTGGCGGAGGGTGAGGGCGGCCTGCTGGGCATCGCCGTGTCACCGAGCTACACCACCGACGGGTACGTGTTCGTCTACTACACGTCCACTTCGGACAATCGAATCGCGAGGTTCCGCATCGGCGAGACACCGCAGCCGATCGTGACCGGCATCCCGCGCGGCCGGACGATCCACAACGGCGGCGGTTTGTCGTTCGGCCCGGACGGACTGCTCTACGCGGGCACCGGCGACGCGGGCAACACCGCCAACGCGCAGAACCCGAGCTCGTTGGCGGGCAAGATCCTGCGCATGACGATGGACGGCACGCCCGCACCGGGCAACCCGACCTCGTCGCTCGTCTACAGCCTCGGCCACCGCAACGTCCAGGGCCTGGCCTGGGACACCGGCGGCCGGATGTTCGCCGCCGAACTGGGGCAGAACCGGCTCGACGAGCTGAACGGCATCCGGGCCGGCGGCAACTACGGCTGGCCGACCTGCGAAGGTGCGTGCAACGACCCCAGGTTCGTCGACCCGCTGCTGACGTGGTCCACCGCGACGGCCTCACCCAGCGGTCTGGCCTTCCACAACGGAAGCCTCTACATGGCGGCGTTGCGCGGACAGCGACTGTGGAAGATCCCGGTCGGCGCCGACGGCGCCGTCGGCCAGCCGGCGGCCCTGTTCTCCGGCACCTACGGCCGGTTGCGCGGGGTCGCTTCGGCACCGGACGGCACGCTGTGGTTCTCGACGTCGAACCGCGACGGACGCGGCAGCGTCCGCCCCGGTGACGATCGGATCGTCAGCACGACGAGTTGACGGACCGGCGGCGGTCTACCTGCGCTGGTTCAGGTAGACCGCCGCCGCTACGAAGTCGCGCGCTCCAGCGTCGTCCGCAGAACGGTCAGGAGCGCGTCGCGAACCGAGAGCTTGGCGCGGGCGTCGAACGTGATGAGCGGGACGTGGTCGGCGATCGCCAGCGCCCAGCGGATGTCCGCCGTCGCGTGGCTGAGCCTGCCCTCGAACAGGTTGACCGCGACGACGAACGGCAGGCCCGCCTTCTCGAAGTAGTCGACGGCCGGATAGCACTCGTCCATGCGCCGCGTGTCGACGATCACGAGCGCGCCCAGCGCACCGTGTGCCAGGTCGCGCCACATGAAGCCGAAGCGGTCCTGGCCCGGTGTGCCGAACAGGTACAGCTTGACGTCGTCGTCGATCGTGATGCAGCCGAAGTCCAATGCCACCGTGGTGGTGGTCTTGCCCGGCACGTGGCCGGTGCGGTCCACGTCGTCGGAGGCCGTGGTGATGGCCGCCTCGGTGCGCAGTGGCGTGATCTCGGAGATGGACGACACCGCCGTCGTCTTGCCGACCCCGAAACCTCCCGCGATGATGATCTTGACCGGTGTCGGGGTGCGGGGCTCAGCTGATGGCTTCAAGGCGGCGGATGATCCTCTCGATCATGGCGGGATCGCCGGCGAGGCCAGCGGCCGGGCGGTGGATGACCACGTACCGCAGCGCCGCCAGGTCCGCCACGAGCACTCGGGCCACACCGATGTGCAGCCCGAGGATCGCGGCGACCTCCGCCACCGACATGGTCTTCGTGCACAGCGCCACGATGTCGCGGCGCTCGAACGACAGGCTCGCGTGCGACGCCGCGCCGAGCTCACTGGTCAGCACCTGGGTCTCGATCTCCAGGTCGCGGTCGATCGGCTCGGTCCGTCCGGACGTGAGCAGGTACGGCCGCAGCAGCGAGACGTCCGGGTCCGGCATGTCCTACCGCCCGACCGTGAACTTGAGTTCCTCGATCACCTGCGGGGTGAGGACGGCGCTGGCGCGGTTGGCGAACATCGCCATCTCGTAGCCGATCGTGCCGAGACTGGCCTGTTTGGACGCCAGCACGCCGAGCGCGCAGCCGATGCTGATGGTGCAGACCATGAGGTAGCCCTGCCCCAGCTCGACGATGACCTTGTCCGGTGTGCCGAGCGGGTGGCAGTCGGCGACGCCGCCCGCGAGGCTCAGCATCGCCGACGTGATCGCCGCCAGCCGGTCGGCGTTCTCCCGCACCAGTTTCGACGACGTCGCGATGAGCAGACCGTCGGCGGACACGGCGATCGCAGCGAGGGCGCCAGGGGTCCCTTGTGCGAAGCGGGTCACGAGCCAGTTGAAGTTCTGTGCCTCGACGCTCGTCCGTGCGGCGGGAAGCGCGGTCATTCGCTGCCTTCTCTCGTGGGTTGCGTGCCTGCTCCGGCGGCGGCGCCCAGTGCCAGGCCGTTGGCGAACGCGTCGAGCGCGGCTCGTTCGGCGGCGGGGTCGCGCTGCTGCCAGGAGGCGGTGTTCTCGGGAGCGGGGTCGGCCGGCGCCTCGGGGGTGCGCAGGCTCGGTGCCAGGTTGGCGCCCGGCACCCGGCGGGTGAGCCCTGCGCGTCCGGCCGGCTCCGGTGTGATCGGGGGCGCCGCAACGGGTTGCGGCACGACCGCCACGCGGGCGATGGCGGTCGACACCAGCGTGATCTCCGTGGTCAGTTCGCCCGACAGGTGGTCGGGCTGGTCGTTCACCGCGGGCAACGTCGTCGTGGTGTCGGTCATGAACCAGCCGAAGTCCCTGTCCGGCAACGGTGGCGAGGACATGACCAGTGGCCGCGACGGCGCGTCTTCCCGCGTCTGCAGGTCGGCAGGCACGGTCACCCGCGCGGTGACGCCGCCGCCCTCGGTCGGGAGCAGTTCGACGGCGAGCGAGTGCCTGCGCGCCAACCTGCCCACCACGAACAGGCCGAGCACTCTGGTCGGCGCGATGTCCAGGCGCTCGCGTTCCACCAGGCGCAGGTTCTCCTCGGCGAGGGCGGCCTCGGTCATCCCGATGCCGTGGTCGACGATCCGCACGACGCAGGACCCGTCGGCCGTGCGTGCGACGTCGACCTCCACAGTGGACTCCGGCGGCGAGAACGAGGTCGCGTTGTCCAGCAGTTCGGCGAACAACAGGATCAGGTCCGTCCCGGCCGAGGACGTCACCCTGTTCTTGCCGACGGTGCCGAGCCGGACCCGTTGGTAGTCCTCGATCTCCGCCAGCGCCGAGCGCAGCACGGTGCCGAGAGTCATCGGTCCGGCGAACCCGCCGTCCTCGCGGGCGCCCGCGATCACGAGCAGGTTGTCGGCCGTGCGCCGCAACCGGGTGGAGAGGTGGTCGAGCTGGTACAGGCTGGCGAGCAGCCGCTCGTTCTGCTCGTCGCGCTCCAGTTCGTCGACGAGGGCGAGCTGCCTGCCGACGAGGCTGCGCGTGCGCTTGGCGACGTTGGCGAACATCAAGCTCACGTTGCGTCGCGTGATCGCCTGCCGTTCCACGAGCTGCGCCGCCGTGCCCTGCACGCGGTTGAACGCCTCGGCGAGGCGGCCCAGCTCGTTGCCGGACGAGACCTCGATCTCGTGCAGCCGAGGCACCTGCTGGTCGGGCACCTCGGTGTCGGTGACGCGCACCAGTTCCCGGCCGGCGAGATCGGCCACCGCGCCCGCCGCGTCGGTGAGCTTGCGCAACGGGGTGGCGATCGAGCGGCGGACGGCGATCGCGAGCCACCCGACCAGGACGAGCAGCGCGGCACCGCCGGCACCCACCGTCCACGCGACGGCGTTCGCCCAGCCCGCGCGTGCCGCGGCCGCGGCGGTGATCTCGTCGGTGACCTGGTCCTGCGCGACCTTGCGCAGCTCGGCCTGCGCGGTCACGGCGGCCAACGCCTCCGCCGCGAACGCCGGGCTCGGCTGGCCAGGCAACCGAGAGGCGAGCTCGTCGACCCGGCGAGCTTCGGGTCCTTCTTCCACCGTCACGGCCAGCGCCGCGTGGTCCGCGTCGGCCTGCTGCACGAACCGCTCGGTGAACGCACGGGCCTGCATCACGGCGTCGTTGTGCAGGTCCTGGCCTGTCTGCCTCCTCGTCGCGGCGATGATCATCCCGGTGTCGCGCAGGGAGTGCTGCTCGGTGGCGCGCAGCAGGGCTTCGAGCGCGGTGAGCTGTCGCGTGCCCTCCGCGTCGCCGGTGGGTTGCGGGACCAGGCGCAGCGAGTCGATGACCGCGGTGATGACGGCGTGGTACGTCCGCGCGACGCCGTCGGACGAGGCGCCGCCGCGCAGGGCGTTCTGCCGCAGTCCGGTCAGCGAACCCAGCCGCACCAACGCGTTCGTGAGCTCGTCGGACATGGAGTCCCCGAGCACGGCGCGCACGTTCCCGGCCGCCCTGTCCACGTTTGCGTGCTGGCGCTTCAGGTTCTCGCCGTCGTTGCCGGGAGACGCGAGGTGCGCGGCCGTGAGCACGCGTTCCTGTTGCAGCTCCCAGATCAGGTTCCCCAGTTCGCGCACGTGCCGTGCGGACTCGGCGGTACCCGCGGCCGATCGCGCGTCCCCGGCCTGACCGAGCAGGAACGGCACCGCCACGACCACCGCCGCGACCAGTCCTGGCACGATCAGCAGGTTCAGCTTCCGTCCGATGGAGTGCCCGTGGAGCACGCGCCGCATCACCTGGTCACCCCGCAGCGGACCATGTCCTCGACGGACGCGCGCAACGCCAGGAACGCGGGCGTGCGCTTGACCGCGAGATCCCTGTCCTCCGCGAGCGGGACGCGGACCTCGGCGGCGACGCGACCGGGGTCGCTCGCGAGCACGACGACCCTGGTGCCGAGGAACACGGCCTCCTCGACGTCGTGGGTGACCATGAGCACGGTGGTGCCCGTGTCGAGCCAGATCTGCCTGATCAACAGCTGCATGTCCTCCTTCGTCTGCACGTCGAGCGCGCCGAACGGTTCGTCGAGCAGCAGCACGTCCGGTTCGCAGACCAGCGCCCGCGCGATCGCGACACGCTGCTGCTGGCCGCCCGACAGCCGGCGCGGCAGCGACCGCCGCACGCCCGCGAGGCCGGTCTCCGCGAGGTACCAGTCGACCCTGCGGTCACGCTCGGCGGTGTCCAGCGCGAGCAGCTCGAGTCCAAAAGCGACATTGCGCTCCACGGTGCGCCACGGGTAGAGCGATCCGTTCTGGAAGACCAAGCCGCGGTCGGGCCCGGGCCCGGTGATCGGATGACCGTCGACGGTGATCTCGCCCGTGGTAGGCATCATGAGCCCGGCGACCAGCGACAGCAGGGTCGACTTCCCCGAACCGCTCGCGCCGACGACGCAGAGGAACTCGCGCGGCGACACCGTGAGGTTCACCCCGTCCAGCGCAAGCTTCTGACCGTATTCCTTGGAAACATCGGTGAGTGCCAACGTCATGCGGCCCACCGCCCCACTCGAGCGCGCACCAGGCGCAGGGCCACGTCGATCGTCACACCGATGACGCCGATCACGACGAGCACCGCGAAGATCTTGTCCGTCTGCAGAAACCGTTGCGCGCGAACGATCCGGTACCCGAGCCCGGCCGTGGAGTTGACCAGCTCCGCCACCACCACGAAGTTCCACGCCGCCGCCGCGTTGACGCGAACAGCGTCGATGATGCCCGGCAACGAGTGCGGCACCACGACCTTGCGCAACACCTCGCCCCGGCGCGCGCCGAGCGTGTAGGAGACGTCGATGAGAGGCCGCGGCACACCCCGCACGACATCGGCGGTCATCAGCGTGTTGAAGAAGACCGTGCCGATGAACAGGATCGCGATCTTGGACGGTTCGCCGAGCCCGAGCCAGATGATGAGCAACGGGATGAACGCGCTGGCGGGCAGGTACCGCAGCAGCCCGATCAACGGCTCGAACGCCGCCTGCCCGGCCTGGAAGGCGCCCATCAGGATGCCGAGCGGCACCGACACCAGCACGGCGAGCCCGAAGCCTTGCAGCACGCGCCGGGTGGTCGTCCACACGTCCACGGCGAGCTCGCCCGAGCGCGCCGTCTCCCAGCCGGCGGACACCACGGCGCCCGGCGGCGGCAGGAAGGTTGCGGGTACGGCACCGCTCGCGCTGAGCACCACCCACGCGGAGAACGGCACGGCCAGTGAGAGGACGGTGAGGATGGTGGTGGCGCGGCGGGAGATCGGTGTGCGGATGGTGAGCGCGGTGCGGCGCGGGCGGGTGCGGCGGGGGAGCGGTGGCCACGTGGTGCGGACGTCCGGGGTGCGGTCGGCCAGCGCGGTCCTCATCTCTGCACCGCCTTCACGAACCTGTCGTCGAACAGCCCGTCCAGCGACGGCCGGTTCTGCGTGAGCCCGGTGCTGACCAGGAAGTCCGCGATCTTCCCCGCCTGGTGGTTGAGGTGCGTGGGGGTGACCCCCGGCGTGAACGCGTCGAGGTTCTGCCGCAACGTGAAGATGCTCGTGCCGGCGTCGTAGCTCTCGTAGTCGCCGGTGCTCACGCCGCCGCGTGCGGCCATGATCTCGACGGCCCGGTCGTGGTTCTGCTTGATCCAGTCGAGCGTGTCGAACCACGTGTCGACCAACGCCTGGGCGGCCTCCGGGCGGTCCTTCGCGAGCGTGCTGGACACGACGAGGTGGTCGGGGATGGCGCCGGGGAACTCGGCGGAGGTCGCGATCGCGCGGCTGCCGGGTCGTTGCAGTGCGGTGGTCGTGAACGGGGCGAAGGCGCCCACGGCGTCGACCTTGCCCGCGACGAAGGCGGCTGCGGCAGCGTCGGTGGCCAGCGGTACCAGCTCGATGTCCTTTTGCGACAGACCGGCTTCGGTCAACGCGAGCAGCAGCAGGTAGTGGTCGACGGTGCCCTGCTCGACGGCGACCTTCTTGCCCTTCAGGTCGGCAATGGCGGAGATGCCCTCACGGGCGATCACCTGGTCGTTGCCCGTGGAGTTGTCGTTGACGAGGACGATCGTCTGGCGCGCGCCACCGCTGACCGACGCGAGCGTGTCGTTGAGCGTCTGGCTGTTGGCGTCGATCGCGCCGCTCGACAACGCGTTGAGGCTGTCGGTGTAGCTGTCGAAGTACTTCAGCTCGACGTCGATGCCGTTGCGGCGGAAGAAGTCTTGTTCCTGGGCGACCTGCCACGGGAACCAGCCGGGCCACGCGCTGAACCCCAGCGTGATCTTGCCCGCGGATGTCGGGGCCGATGTGCAGGCTGTGGCGCACAGCAACATGAGTGCGATCAAGAAACGGCTGATGCGGCGGGAAATCAAACCGAACTCCTGTGAGATTCTGTTGTGGGGGAGTGCTATTCGCCCGCGGGGCGAGGAAGGTGCCTGGTTGCCGGTGGCTGGGCCTCGCGTTCGACGGCGTTGCGAGCCTGCGTGCCGTAATTTTCGTACAACGGTCAGTCACCGGTCTCAGTCATCTGTCTGCACGCTTCCTGTGCACATTCTCAGTGCACCGAATGCGGAGGTCCCCGGAGACTCCGTGTTCTTTTACATGCACCTGGACGAAAAGCTCGCGAATCCAGGATCAATTGAGGTCGCCAAGACTAGCCCCTGTGCGCAACCCCTTCGGTTCGTGCTCGGGTTCTCGAATGGGGCAACGACTTCCTGTACTTCCCGTCCTCGTTTCGCAATGCATCCGTGTGGCCTGCGGAGTTGGCATAAGAATGGTCTGAGCCAATGTGGTTCCGGTTCGCAGAACTACGATGTTTGAGTCCAATCGGGTGATTTGGCGAGAGCGGGCTCGACCAGGCGTCCTGCTGTCCTGTAACTAGTTGCATGAAACTAGTTGCAGGAGGCCGGGATGAAGGTCGTCGTGGTGGGTGCCGGTGTCTACGGAGCGGCCGTGGGAGCGGCACTGGTTCGTCGCGGCGCGACGGTGACGGTCGTCGACGCCGGTGCGCCGGGTTCGGGGACGTCCGGTGCGACGTTCTCGTGGGTCAACTCGCGCAACAAACAGCCGCTGGTCTATCACGAGCTCAACGTCGCGGGAATGGCGGCGCACCGACGGCTGGCGGCCGAGTTCCCGCTCGGCGACTGGTACCACGGTGGTGGCGGCATCGAATGGACCACCGACGAAACAGCGCTGCGTGCGAAGGTCGACGCACTTCTCGCGCTCGGCTACGAGGCCAAGTGGCTGACCCGTGCCGAGACGCTCGAACTGGAACCGGGCATCGATCCGGACCGGCTTCCGTCCGGTGGAACCGCGTACTTCCCCGGCGAGGCGTGGGTCGAGCCGAGACGCCTGATCGCACATCTGCTGTCGGCGAAAGTCGAAGTGGTCGCCGATGACGCCGTGATCGGGCTCGACCTGATCGGCGACGTGGTGCGGTCCGTGCGGCTGGCGTCCGGGCGGGTGCTCACCGCGGACGTGGTCGTGAACTGCGCGGGGCCACAGGCTGCCGAGGTGGCCGCGCTGGCCGGGCTGGCGCTGCCGATGCGCAACCTGCCCTGCGTGCTCGTGTACAGCTCGCCGGTCGCGGTGCCGCTGTCGAGGGTCGTGCACGCCCCGAACGTCCACTTGCGACCGGAAGGTGGCGGCCGGATTCTGCTGCACTCCGGCGAGGTCGACCAGGGCGGGCAGGAGGCGGTCGAGCGGTTGGTGCGGGACGCCGCGTCGCTCTACCCCGGGATGCGAGCGGCGACGGTCGAGAGCGTGCGCAAGGGGCAGCGGCCGATTCCCGGCGACGGGCTGCCCGTGCTCGGGCGGGTCGCGGACGTGCGCAACTACTTCTTCGCCGTGTCGCACAGCGGAGTGACGTTGTGTTTGCACGCGGGGGAGCTCGTCGCTGACGAGGTGCTCGGTGAGAACCGCGACGACGCGCTGGCACCGTTCCGCTTCGAGCGGTTCGAGGAGTCGCGATGACGATCGTCGTGCGTGGCTGCGACCTCGTCGACGGCCGGGGCACCGAACGGCGGAGCGGGGTCGACATCGTCATCGAGGGTGACACGATCCGGGAGATCCTGGAGCCGGGAAGCCGCGCCTACCCGGCGGCGGAAGTCGTTGCCGCAGAGGGAATGCTGGTGATTCCCGGCCTGATCAACAACCACACGCACGGCACCGCGCACGGCCCGCTGTTCCCCAGCGGCCACGAACCGTTGCCCGTCGCGCAGGTGAACGCGAACCTCGACCGGCACCTGCTGGAAGGCACGACGACGGTGCTCTGCGTCGACGGGTTCATCACCGCGGAAGCCGTTGCCGCGACTGACGAAGCGCACCCGGTGAACGTGAAGGCGGCCTCCTGCAACACACCCGCGTGCCTGAAGGCGGCGACCATCGCCGACGGAAGCGGGCTCACCGAGGCGCATCGGGCCCTTACCGCCCGCCAGGCCGTGGCCGAAGGCGCGGTCGCGCTGGGTGAGATCGGCGCGGGACACACGCTCGGCGGAGGTGGCGCGAGCTACCTGTACATCCCCGAGCAGATCGCCCGGCGCACCGGCGTGACAGTCACGGCGTTGCAGGCGAACGAGCTGAAGGTCGCGGTGCTGGGCAGGCACATCAGGACGTCGGCGTTCGACCGTGACACGGTGGAGGAGGCGCTCGCGAGCGCCGGCCTGACCGGACTGCTGTCCGTCGACGACGCCCGCGAGATCGTGTCCGGCGTGGTTCTGCCCGCGTTCGACGTCGCGCTGCGCGGCTTGGCCGAAGCGGCCGACCAGGCCCGGGAGCTGGACGTTCCGGTGCTCGTGCACAACGCGGCCGCGTCGATGACGCAGGTCGCCTCGATCGCCAGAACGGACGTGCGGCTGATCGCCGGACACTCCAACCACCCCAGCTTCACCATGCGGGAGGCCGTGGACCACGCGGAGTGGTTGAAGGAACGGGGAGTGGTGATCGATGTGTCCGTTCTGGACACTTTCGGCGGTCAGCGGCCGGACATGATCCCGTTGCTCTACGCCATGTTCGAGGCCGGGCTGGTGGACACGATCTCGACCGACTACGCGGCCGGCCACCACGACCCGATCCTGCTGGCGATCGACCGGGCCACCAAGGCGGGCGTGGTGACCCTGCCCGCCGCCATCGCGATGGCCACCTCCACCGTCGCCGACACGTTCCCGGGTCTCGCCCCGCGGCGTGGCCGGATCGTGCCGGGCGCGATCGCCGACCTGGTGGTGACCGACCCGGCGGCGCTCGAGAATGTCCGGACCGTCATGATCGGTGGCAAGATCGTCGTGCGGGAAGGCAGGCGGGTCACGGATGAAGCGAGTCACGATCGGTGATGTCGCCGCACACGCGGGAGTGTCCACCGCGACGGTCTCCCGCGTGCTGAACGGCGGTCTGGTGGCCGAGTCGACGGCCGCCAGGGTGTGGCAGTCCGCCGAAAGCCTCGGCTACAGCCCGAACGCGTTGACCAGGAGCATCTTCGCCGGCCGGTCGAGCACGATCGGCGTGATCATCCGCGACCTGAACAGCCCGTTCTACCTGGACCTGATCCGGGGCGTCGACGAGGTGGCCGCCGCCGGCGACAGCCCGGTGATGCTGGCCAACACCTACCGCCGCACCGACCGGGAAGTCGCCCAGGTGCGGGCGATGGACCAGCAACGGGTACGTGGCCTGATCATCACCGCCGACGAGACCGCCGACGACCAGGCACGGCGAATGGCGCAGAACGGCACGCCGTGCGTGGTCGTCGCGCGCACCCCACCAGGGCTGCACTCGGTCAGCCTCGACGATGTCGCCGCCGGACAGTTGATGGCCGCGCATCTGGCCGACTGCGGCCGCACGCGGGTGGGAGTCGTGCGCGGAGGCACCAGGCCGACGCAGGTCAAGCGCGTCGAAGGACTGCGCCAGGGCCTGGTCGAACGAGGCCTGCGGCAGCCGGAGGAGGTCGTCGTGGAGAACGAGGTCGATGTCGATGCCGCTGTCGGTTCGCTGTTGCACCGCAACGACACCGTCGTGTGCACGACGGGCCGTCTGACCGTGGCCGTCCACACGGCACTGACCGCTCGGGGCCTCAAGATGCCCGACGACGCCGGCTTCCTGACCATGGACGACTTCCCGTGGGCGAGCGCGCTCGGCATCAGCGTGGTCGCCCAGCCTTCGTACGAGATGGGGCGCAGGGCCGCGCAACTCGTCATCGAGGAACCCGCGGCCCCGGCCAGGATCGTCTTCCAGCCGGCGCTCATCGCCCGCGGTTCCTGCGGCTGATCTGGGGCGGTCAGCTGGTGGCGTGCGGGCCGTGGTCGCTGACCTGGGCGTCGAACCAGGCGTGCAGGGCGTTGCGAAGCTCGGTGTCGCTGGTGGTGTAGGTGGCGCGTGCACCGTCCGGGGTGTTCTGGTGCTCGATGGTGATCCGCCCGCTGTGCGCTCGGAGCGCTTCCAGGCCGGGCATCTCGTTGCCGTGGATGCGTGCGGGGTCGGTGAAGTCGCCACGCCGGAAGCGGTCCACCTCCGCGGTCAGGTGTTCCTGGATGAGGGTGATCTGGGCGGAGTCCCGCGCGTCGTCGGCGACCACGGTCTGCACGCCGCCGGTGTCGGTCTTGGTGAACCGGTGGGTGGTGCGTTCCAGGTCGAACGGCATGACGGACGAGCCGCGCTCGGCGACCTCGGCCTGTCGGTCGGAGTGCGCTGCCGTCGACGGGCCGGCGGCGCAACCGCTGCTGAGTGCGACAGCACCTGCGACCACCAGCAGCAGGGCTCGGCGGGTCAGCGAACGGTCAAATCGGTTCAACAGTGGCCTCCGCGAGGATCTGGAGCGCGCGCACCACGGCGGCGCGTTGGTCGTCGGGTACGCGTTCGAGCAGGGTGGTGAGCCGGTCGCGGCGGGCGTCGGCCTGCCGCGCGGCGGCGGTGGCACCGGCGTCGGTGAGCACCAACAGGACGCCGCGGCCATCGCCGTCGGCGGCTTCCCGGTGCACCCAGCCCCGGCCGACGAGGTTGGTGACCAGGCGGCTGACGGTGCTCTTCTCCAACCGCAACCGGCGAGCCAGCTCCACCTGACGGAGCTGCCCTTCCCGGGCGATCTCCACCATGGCGTGCGCCTCCGAGACCGGCAGCGGCTGTCCGCATGGTGTGCGGTCGGGCTGATGGAGGCCGAAGTTGCGGACGAACCGCATCAGGGCTTCCTGTGCCGCGTCCGTCTCCCCGCTCTGCATGGTTCGACCGTACAACCAGATGGTTCGACGGTGCAACCATCGTCGGGACGAGAGGTCTCGATGGAAGGTTGCACATGTACCTCCTTCCGTAACCAGGACCGAACACGGGGCGATACATCCCCACGTCAGGAGGAATGGGAAGGGACCGTGATGGCGGGACGGGACCTGGCCGACGTCCGGATGCAAACCGTGCTGGTGGTCGCTGTGGGCGTGCTGTTGTCAGCAGGTGTCGTCAACGTGCTGATCGCGGTGGTCGAGTCCGTGTTGTGGCCGGTGATCGCGGGCGTGGGTTGGGTGGTTGTCGCCACCGGCGTGGTGATCGAAGCTGAGGCGGCTACGGCGTCCAGTTCGGGATCGGTGGCGGACGCCAGGCAGGCGGCTTCGTCAAGAGCTTCTGGGGGCGCGGACGCGTTGAGGTGAAAGCCAGTCGCCGGACCAGCGCGTGATGAGTGGTCCGATCGTGGCGAGAAGCAGCACGTACGCCGTGACCACAGGTCCGAGTTCGGGGCTCGTGGCGCCGGCCAGGCTCATGATCACGACGGAGAACTCGCCGCGTGCGACCAACGCGGTGCCGGCGCGGAGCCGGCCGCGCGGGGCGATGCCGTCGCGGCGTGCGGCGTACCAGCCGGTGGCGATCTTCGTGGCGATGCCTGTCGCGGCGAGGGCGAGCGCGGCGGGCAACGCGGGGAACAGCTGGGCCGGGCTGACGGCGAACCCGATGGCGAGGAAGAACGCCGCGGCGAACAGGTCGCGCAGGGGTGCGAGGACGGCGCGTGCCCGTTCGGCGGTGGCGCCGGTGAGGGTGAGTCCGACGAGGAACGCTCCGACCGCGGCCGAGACCGACACCAGCTCGGCGAGTGCCGCGACGACGAGGGTGGTGCCGAGGATGCGCAGCATGAGCTGCTCGTCGTCGGGGTGGGCGAGCCAGCGGTTGACGTGGTGGCCCCAGCGGTGGGACGCGGCGAACGCAGCCGTCACGCTGGCGATCGCGATGACCACGCCGATGACGGCCTGCCACCAGCTGCCACCGGAGGCCAGCACCACGAGCACCGGCAGGTAGATCGCCATGGCGAAGTCCTCCATCACCAGGATGGAGAGGATGGCCGGCGTCTCGCGGTTGCCGAGCCGGCGCAGGTCGCTGAGCAGCCGGGAGATGATGCCGGAGGACGAGACCCAGGTGGCGCCGGCGAGCGCGAGGACGCCCGGCCACGGCAGGCCGAGCAGCCATCCCGCGACCAGGCCCGGTGTCGCGTTGAGGACGAAGTCGAGCACCGCGGACGGAACGTGGCGGCGCAGGCTGTGGGTGAGCTCGGCGGTGTTGAACTCGAGCCCGAGGGTGAGCAGGAGCAGCACGACGCCGATGGAGGCACCGACCTCGACGAAGTCGCCGGCGGCGGGCACCGGTGCGATGCCGCCGTTGCCGAGCGCGAGACCGGCGAGCAGGTAGAGCGGGATGGGGGAGAAGGACCACCGTCTCGCGGCCGCGCCGAGCACGCTGAGCCCGACGAGGATGACGCCGAGCTCGAGCAGCAGCGCGAGAGACGTGTGCACCGTCAGGCCTCGATGATCCGGCGCACGCCGTTGATGCCGTCGTGCGTGCCGATCACCACGAGGACATCGCCCGCGCGCAGCACCTCGTCGGGCGTCGGGGAGGCGATCACGTCCTCGCTGCGCACGATCGCGACGATCGACGCCCCGGTGCGAGTGCGCGCTCGCGTGTGGCCGAGCGGTTTGCCGGTGTGCGCGGACGCGGCGGGCACGACGACCTGTCCGGCACTGAGCCCCGGTACCTCCCTGGTCAGGTCCGCGAACCGCTCGGCGATGCGCGGCGCGCCGAGGATCTCGGCGACGGTGTCGGCCTCGGCGGTGGTGAGCCGGAACAGCGGCTTCGCCTCGTCCGGGTCGTCGGCCGAGTAGCGGATCACCTCGAAGCTGCCCTCGCGGCGCGCGACGATGCCGATGCGGTCACCGTCGGCGTTGGTGAACTCGTAGCGCAGGCCGACACCGGGCAGCAGAACCTCGTTGACGTCCATCCGGTCATCATGGCAAGCGGTGCCGCGCGAGACCTGACGAAGCGGCAGGGATTGCGCCTCGGCGCGATCAGCGAGACCGCGAACAACCAGCAGGCCTCGTCAGGGCGAGCACAAGTCCTGATCCGCCGGCCTCGTGCTGCTGAGTCTCAGACCGGCTCGAGCAGCGCGGAGATCCTGGCAACCCGGCCATTCGGACCGAACTCGAAATGCAGATAGCGGTTGTTGGTCTGGTATCGATCGAAACTCGGTCCGGTGCGTTCCGGATTGCCCAGGAATGCGGTGACTTCGCTGCGTGTGGCGGTGGCGGAAAGCCCCTCCACCAGCTCTCCGGGGCGCGGATACTGACCATAGGTTTCGTCCTCGGGATCCGGCTGGGTGCGCACCATGATCGACGCCAGGACGTCGTCTTCGAAAAGCAGTTCCGTACCTGCATCTTTGAAGACGTAGTACGTGGACTTCTCGCCGTCGAAGTCGTACTCGCTGACCTCCATCTTCGGGCCGATCAGAACGATCGCGTCGAGGATGCGGCTGTCACCCTTGCGGTGGCCCAGCACGTCCAGCATAACGGCGATCTCACCGGAAACCGTGGTCATATGCCCTTCTTTCGGTTCGCCTCGCGCATCTTGTCGAGGGCCGCGTCGACGTCCTTGGGTGAGAAACCGTCGGCGATGAGGTTCTTGCGCGTCGTAGCATAGTCTCTCTCCGCGGCCTTGCTGAGATCCGCCGCGTCGGCGTCGATCTGGTCCTGCGTGTTTCTGCCTCGCCAGGTGTCGCCTTTGGAGTGGACGCCTTTCGGCAGTTCGATCGCGGTTCCCTTGTTGTGCAGGTCGTCGGCTTCCTTCCTCGTCAGTTTGCGGCCGAGCCGGTTTTCTTCGGCCCGCTTGAGCGCGGCGGAGGACGGGATGTGGTCGTGCTCCAGGTTGTCGCCGACTTTCTCCCGTGCCTTGAGACTCTTGTACTCGCCGACCTCGAGCGGCTTGACGTGACCGCCGGCGGGGCGTTTTGCCTTGCGCAGCTTCTTGCCGATGGGGGTGAAGACGCCGGCGTTGGCGACGGCCCGTGCTGCCTTGGCCGGCTTCTTCCTAGGCACTGAGCACCTGGCTGATGGCGAGGTCGAGCGCCTGGTCGAGCAGGATCGAGGTGATCTCCTTGAAGATCGGGATCTCCAGCAGCGAAGCGCCGAATGTCGGCACCGCGGTGGCGATGGCCTGCGCGATCTGGATGGCGAGCATGGTCAGCTGCACGACGACGGCGATCTTGAGCGCGACGACGACGCCCGCGCAGACGTAGAGACCGGCACCGACCAGCGACGAGGCGGTGGCGCCGTCGTCGAGGTTCTGCTTCGGTGATTCGCCGTCGGTCCAGAACTCCTTGAACTTGTCGATGGCCGCGCCGCTGTTCGCGCCCAGCACCTGTTGGGCCTGACCATCGGCATCGGCCGCGGCGGGCCCGAGACGATCGGCGAAGCCGGACCAGAGGCCGCCGAGGTCGAAGAGCTTGCCCTCGTCGCTTTCGGGCCAGTTGAAGCCCAGTGTGTTGAGCAGCCCGGACAGCTCTGGCGGCAGCATCATGCCGGTGGTCATGCCAGGCCTCCCATCAGCTGCGTGAACATGTCGTTGTTGGCGGTTTCGGTGGCCGAGTAGTCGTCGGCCATGCCCTGCATGTTGCGGCCGATCTCGCCAAGACCGTCGGCGTTGTCCTCGAACGACTCGAACGCGGCCTCGGCGATGATCTGGTAGATCATGCCCAGCACCGAGCCGAGGTCGTCGCCGCCGAACGCGCCGGCGAGCGCGTCGACCTGGCCGCGGAACGCGGCGACGTCGCTTGCCAGTGAGTCGCCGGTTCCCAGGATCTCTTTCGCTGATCCGCCGATCATCTCGGCGTTGACGTTCATCCCCGTCATCGTGCCGACCCCCTAGTCGATGTTGCGCATGATCGAGGTCAGGTTCGTCGTGTAGGTGCGCAGGTGTTCCATGCTCTGCGCGCGCACCTTCTCGGCCCGCTCACTGACCTGCTGCAGCGCCTCCACATCCAGCGCCGACCGTCCCGCGGTGGCGGCTCGACGTTCCCAGTCGCCGATCGCATCGTTGACCGCCTGGATCACAGCCTGGCCCAACTGGGCGGGCGCGAACTGCACCGCGACGACCGTCAGTGAGAGCGCGTTGACCTGGCCGTTGGTGACGGCGGCGGACACCTCGTTCGCCTCGTCCCGGCCCTCACCGGTGATCAGCGGCGCCGGGTCCGCCGACAGCGCGGCCTGAGTGGAACTCACCACGTCCATCGCGTCCTGGAACAGGTAGTCCACGTACTGGGGCGTGGAGTCGCCGCGCAGGCCGGTCTTCGCCATCGACGCCTCCAGCAGGCCCTGGATCCGTCGCAGCGTGTCGCCGCCCTGACGAGCGAAGTCAGCCAGCTGCTGACCCAGCGCGGCGAGATCCGGGCCTGGATCGCCGGCCGCGGGCGTGTCGATCAGCGACTGCGCCAGGGCGGCGTTGATGGCCTCTCTCAACAGCCCCGACACGGCGCTGGGAGGTTGCCCGAGCACGCCGTGGCCGATCTCGACCGAGAGAATCCTGCGGTGCCGCACCACAACGCGCACGCCACCCGCTGTGCCGACGGAGTCCTCGAGCTCGTATTCCTCTGGTGCAGGCGGTACAACGCCTGCTCGCGCCTGCGCCAGCCGTCGATGCTGCTCGGCGAGCCGGGCCTCGTACTCCGGTGCGCGCTCCACCCTGCCGCTCTCTGACATGAAACCTCCCCGTGTCGGAGAGTAGCGACACGGTTGCCGACCGATGACGGGAATTGCAGAACCCGAACCCTCAGGTGATCCACCCGAACACCGGATCCTGCAGGGTCGGTCAGCAACGAACAGCCGGTAGCGCGGCGGACGCTGTCGCGACCGCCGCGCAGTCAGCAACTGCGGGTCACTTCACCCGGTAGGCCCTGATGACCGTCTGGGTCACCGTGTTTCCGTCCTGGTCCGCGGCGTTCGCGCGCAGCGACACGAACCCGGACGCCGGGTTCTGGATGACCGCCAACCAGGTGCCGTTCGCGCGCAGCACCGGCACCCGCCGCCAGGTCTGCCCGTCGTTGTGGGACACCTCGACCTGGTTCGGCACGGCCTTGCCGCCCGGTGCGCCCGGCTGCCGGTCGACGCGGAGCGGTACCGGGATGAGGGCGTTGCGGGGCGCGTGGTTCGTCAGGTCGAGTTCGGGGTCGAAACCGATCGACAGCAACGGCAGTGGTGTGGCTGCGGTCGTGTGCTCCGACCGAAAGCCCCATTCCGCGCTGACCTTTGTGGACAGTGGCCATCCCGGGTTGCTCCGGCTCGCCTCGGCGGTGAGCCGGTAGTTCGCCGGGCCCACGGGCACCGAGAACTGTCCGCTGCCGGGTTGGCCGCTGCGGGCGATCTCCTTGCCGTCGAGGTAGAGCACGGTGTCGCCGGTGTCACCGGAGTCGGGGAACCCGGAGTGGCCGGCCGAGTCGGAGAACAGCGGCAGCCGGGTGTTGATCTTCTCGCCCGCGCGGTACGCCAGGTGCGGCTCGGTCGAGAAGAAGCCCACCGACCCGGTGACACCCGGCCCGATCACGGCCTTGCCCCAGTCCACAGTGGCCTTTTCGCCGGGCTTGAAGGTCCGCTTGGCGGCCTCGTAGTCCTGCGCGGCACCGCCTGCCGGCACGCTGACGGAGTTCGCCCAAGTGGCGGGCGAGTAGTACTCGGTCCGCTCCAGGGGAACCGGCGTCGACGTCGACTCCAGTGCGCCCTCCAGGTCGTACTTCCCGTCGGTGGCGAACATCGCCGCGTAGCCCACACCGTCCACCGGCGCCCGGTAGGTCGTCTTCACCGTGGCCAGATCGCTGTTGCGCGGCCGGTAGGTCACGTTCGCCGGAATGTCCCCGTAGCTGGGGAACACCAGCTCGTACCTGAACGGGCTCAGGGGTAAGCCGGTCAACGTCACGGACGCGTTCGGCAACTTCGCCAGCCGAGCGCCCTCGGTGCCGAACGTGACCGTCAACGGCAGTGGCGGCGCCTCCGTCAACCGCACGGCGCTGCCGGAGAAGTGGAACAGCGCGGAGTTCGCGCCCGCCTCGGCGATCGCCCGCACCCGTGGGCTGAACTCGAGGGCCTCACCGTTGCCCAGGGTGAACACCGCGAGTTTGCCCTTGAGATCGGCCGCGGCGATCTCGCCGGGGGTGGCACGCCCAACGTCCACAGCGGACAGCGCGCGGGTGTCGGCCGTCCGCGGCGAGCCCGGCACCCACTCCACGGGCACGTCGAACGACTCGGGCTTGTCGACCGTCAACCGGACCTGTGGCCGTTCGAGCTTCATCCGGTCGAAGTACCGGAACTCCTTGGTGCGCTTGGTGGTGGGCGCGGTGTAGTCGTTGAAGTCCGACAAGCTGTAGTAGCCCACTCCACGTGCTCCGGTGTCGACGACCATCCCGTTCGTCCAAGAAAACGGGCGGGCGTCCTTCTCGTCGGTCTGCACGGTGACCTTCTCGCTGTTCCTGGCGTCCAGCGTGACGACGGTGTCCTTGTGCAGGTCGACCTCCGGGTCGGCCACCCTGGTGCTCGTCGGCAGGGGCTGACCAGGCACCGCGGTCTTGATCGTGCCCAGCACGGCGTACCGGCCCGCAGGCAGCCGCACGGTGCTGTTGTTCCCCATCAGGTCGAAATCATCCTGGCCGGTGCCCAGCGGAACCCACATCGCGCTCGCCAGCAGGCCGTCGGCCGGCGCAGCGCCGTTCTGGTCGATCAGCTTCGTCGTCAGGTCGTAGCTTTCCGGTTCCTTGTACGCGCCGACCGGCGTCTGGATCACCGTGTCGCCGGCGCCGCTCTTGGCGACGAGCCTGCCGCCGTGGACACCGATCTGCGCGGCCGAGTGGTCGAAGGTGACCGACACCGTGGCCTCGCCGTTGGCGGGCACCACGATCTGGTCGACGTTCGTGTGGAACGCCGGGACGTCCACGCTCAGCCGCAGTGAAACCGGTGCGCTGCCGGTGTTGCTGTACGTGATCTGCTTGGTCGGCGTGGGCTGGTTGTGCGGCCACCGCACGAAACCGAGGCTCAGGCTCCCCGCGCTGGGGATGATCGTCTGCCTGGACGCCCGGCCGACATCGAGCCGGCCGGCGCCCTGCTGGTAGATCGTGGCGTCGATCGGGGTCGCGCTGCCCATCAGCGCCGCCTTGATCTGCCGGCCGGTCCAGTCCGGATGCTGCGCGGCCAGGATCGCCGCGGCACCAGCCACGTGCGGCGTCGCCATGGAGGTGCCGCTCAGCCGTGCGTGGTGCTCGCCGACAGCGCGGTCGGCGAGCGTGCCCTCGGCCCGCGCGGCCACGATGTCCTCACCGGGCGCGGCGATGTCCGGTTTGACGGCGTAGTCCTTGAGCCGCGGTCCTGGCTGCGAGAACGTGCTGTACCTGTCCTGTTTGTTCACGCTGGCCACGGCCAGGGCGGCGTCCGCGGACGCCGGGCTCGAGACCGGCGTTCGCTGACCGTAGTTGCCGGCCGCGACCACGAACAACGTGCCCTTCTCGGCCGAGAGCCGGTTGAGCGCGATCTCCAGCGGGTCGCTGACGCCGTCGCCGGGTCCGCCGCCCAAGCTCATGTTCACGACCTCGGCGCCGCTGTCCGCGGCCCACTGCATGCCCGCGAGGATCGCGTCGAACCGGCAGCCGCCGGTCTGGCAGACCTTGCCGATCAGCAGGTCCGCACCCTTGGCGACGCCGGTGTACTTGGCGCCACGGCCGGCGACGGTCGAGGCCACGTGCGTGCCGTGCCCCACGTTGTCGACGATGCCTTCGCCGGTGAAGTCCTTCTCGCCCTTCACGATCCCGGCCAGGTCGGGGTGTTTCGGGTCGTAGCCGGTGTCGAGGACCGCGACGGTCGCGCCCGCGCCGGTGTGCCCGGCCTGCCAGGCGGCCGGCGCGCCGACCTGCGGCACGCTCACGTCCAGTGATGGCTGAACCTTGCCGTTGAGCCAGATCTTGCCCGCGTCGGCCTTGTCGAACAGTTCCGCGGCCTTGTTCTTCGGCGTGGCCACCGCGGAGAGCCCGACCGTCGGCAGTTCACGGGTGATCTTGCCGAGCGTCCGGGCGCCGTTGGACTCGACCAGCAGCGGGATCTCAGGCGTGTGGGCGTCGTCGTAGCCCAGGTCGATCAGACCGGTCACGTCGAACAGCTTGCGATCCAGTCTGCCCGCCCGGATCAGCGGCTCGGCGATCGACGGGATCACCGTGACGCCCTTGGCGCTGACCGACTTGATGAACCGCACCGGCCCGAGCCGGGCGGCCGGCTGGATCTTCGCGTCCCAGGAGCCGTCCTTCCTGGTCACGGTCACCTTGTCGCCGGTGATCAGCGTGACCGTCCTGGGCGCCTCGGCCGGCGCGGGTGCGGATGGCTGCGCGGCCGCCGGCAGGACGGCGACACCGCTGGCCACCACGGCGAAGACCGCCGCGTGGATCAAACTGCGTTTGTGCACAGATCGCCCCTTGTGACGTCGTCTGGTAGTTCCCCTGTCTCCATGACTCGTTGAGTGGATCACTCTGTTTATTCGCCGAAGCCGGTAAACGGATCGCCGTCGAGGTGAGTCTTCAAGGGTGATGGCTGACTACGACGACTTCGCCCGTGCGCAACTACCGCGGTTGCTGCGGTACGCGACGATGCTCACCGGCGAGCGGGAGCAGGCGGCTGATCTGGTGCAGGACGTGCTGGTCAAGGTGTACCGGCACTGGTCCCGGATCAGCGGCACGGATCACCCCGACCGGTATGTGCTGCGGATGGTGACCAACGGCTACCTGTCCTGGCGACATAGCTGGTCTGCGCGTGTGATCGCGTCGGGTGACGTCCCCGACGAGGCACGGGCGGACGATTTCGCTTCGGACCACGCCGCGCGCGAGGACATGTGGCAGCGCTTGGCGCGGCTGCCCAAGCGCCAGCGGGCCGTGGTGGTGCTGCGGTACTACGAGCAACTGTCCGATCCCGAGATCGCCGGGCTGCTCGGCTGCGCCCAGGCCACCGTCCGGGCACACGCCCACAAGGCATTTGCGGCACTGCGGAACGGCTTGGCCATCGAGCAGATGGCGGAGGCCAGGGAGACGTGATGAACATCGAGAACCTGATCAAGGACACCTTCGCGGCGCACGAACACGACGCGCCCGACAGCGAGGCGGTGCTCGCCGCGGCACGCCAACGCATCGACAGCAGGCGCTCGGGACTGAGCCGCCCGTTCGCGGTCGCCGCCGGGGCCACCGTGCTGACCCTCGGCGCGGTCACCGCTGTGGTGCTGAACCGGCCGGAGCCCGCGGAACACGCCCAGATCGCCGCCCCCACCAACGGATCGCAAAGCCAAACCCCGACCGCTACCGCGCCGGCCGCGGCAGGGCTGCAGATGCCCTACTCCCTCGGCTGGCTCCCGCCTGGCTCGGTCGCCTACCGCGTCCACCGAATCAACGTCGGGTCGAGCGGGGCCAAGCCGGACGTGCCCCTGTACGGCGGTGAGTACATGCTGACCGTCACGGCCGACGGCCAGGTCCTGCAGGTCGACGTCCAGCAGTTCCGGATGGTGTCGGTGGACGAGGCGGCGTTCAAGTCGGGCCCGGGCAAGTCCGTGACGATCAACGGGCAGCGCGGGGTCGAGAGTTCGGTGTCCACCGGGCCAGGTGGCTACGAGCTGTACGTGGCGCACCCCGACGGCGGTTCGATGTACGTGAACGTGTCCGCCGCCCCCGGCAGCAATGCGCCCCCGCAGCAACTCGTCGACGCCGGCCGCCGGATCGCGGAGAACATCCGCTTCCCGGGCACGACGACCGTCACCCCGGCGTACGGCCTGCGCGACCTGCCCAACGGGATGCGCATCTGCGCCTTCGACGTCACACAGGGGGGCCCGGCCGGGCCAGGGACCAACACGAGCTACCGGCTGGGCACGTGCACAGTCCAGCCGTCGATCTTCGTCAACAGCGCTGTCGGCGGCAACCCGCCCGGCACGCCGGGACAACCCGTGCAGGGCCACGCGACGCGCTACGCCGACGAGAACGGCTACCGCCAGTTGTGGGTCCTCGACGCGGTCGGCGGAGCCCCGGTCGTCATCGCCGGCCGGGTACCGCAGGCCGACCTGTACGACATCGCCAGCCGGCTCGTCCTGCCGCACTGACTGCGGCTCGAACAGGGGTGAACCAGAACCTGTTGCCGATCAACACTGGGGGTACAGGTTCTGGGTGACCGGGACGTAGCTGCGGCGACGTCGGGCAGAGGGCCGGTGTTGTCGTCTGGCGGGCGTTGGCGGTGGCCGGCGCGGCTTTGACGACGACACCGGCTCGGCCGATCGTCAGGTAATCGCAAGGCGGCAGGAAACCCACCAAGCCGCCGTCATCGGGTTGGGTACTTCTACTCCGCCGCTGCCCAGCGTACGAGCCGGAAGGTGTCCAATGATCCACGCGATTGTCGCCGCGGCCATGGCGATGTCCACCGCCGTCCTCCCACAGGCCGACATCCCGCCACCCGGTGCGGTCACCATCGACATGATCAACGGAAGCGGCTGCCCGAAAGGCACGACCTCGGTGACGGTGTCGCCGGACAACTCCGCCTTCCACGTGGTCTTCAGCAGCTATGCGGCCAAGGTCGGCCCCGGTGCCGCGCCGACGGACTTCCGGAAGAACTGCCAGCTGAGCATCAGGGTGAACGCGCCGGAGGGCTTCGTCTACGGCATAGCCGAGGTCGACTACGCCGGCTACCTCCACCTCGAACGCGGTGCCACCAGCACCCTGAAGTCCAACTACTACTTCCAGGGCATGACGGACACGGGCTCCCGCAGCCACAACTGGCAGGGCCCGATGGATGACGAGTGGCAGGCCACGGACGTGGGCTCGCCGATCATCTACCCGCCCTGCGGCGTGAACAGGAACCTCAACATCAACACCGAGCTGCGGGTCAACGTGGGCACGTCGGATCGGAAGAAGACGAGCTTCATGGCGATGGACTCGCTCGACGGCTACGCCAAGACGGTCTACCACTTCTCCTGGAAGCGTTGCCCGTAACCGGAAAACCTGGTCGCAGGCCCGGAACCTCGATGGTTCCGGGCCTGACGACTGCTGGTCGCGTCAGTATTGAAACGTTCAATTTCTGACACGGTGCTGTCCTCAATTGACAGGACAGGCCAGGTTCATACGTGAATTGAAACGTGTCATTGACACGCCGTGAGAGCGCGCACAACGATCGGAGATCCCTGCATCGGTTCCCTGCCGAGCCAGGCCATCCCTGGACACGCCGGCCTCGGTGTGTCCCCTGCATCGGGGAGGCAGTTGTGAAGATCAAACGCGCGATCGTGGTGGGAGTGGTCGTCGGCGCCGCGCTGGCGGCACCGGCCGCGCAAGCGGCGCCGTCGGACGCCGGGTCCTATTTGGACCAGAGCACCGGGGCGATGGTGGTGAACGTGACCACGAAAGCAGAAGCGCAGCGGGTACGCGCCGCCGGCGGCACGGCCAAGATCGTCAAGCACAGCGGTGCCGTTCTGCGAGCCGCGACCGACGAGTTGCGCCGCTCGGCCACCGTCCCCGGCACGGCGTGGGGTGTGGACCCGGTCACCAACCAGGTGCGCGTCACCGCCGACAGCACCGTGACGGGCGCGAAGCTCGACCGGTTGCGAGCGGCCGTCGCCGCGCTCGGGGACAAGGCGCGGCTCGAGGCGGTGCCCGGCGTCATGCGGCCGTTCATCGCGGGTGGCAATCCCATCTACAACGGTCCGTGGCGTTGTTCGCTCGGGTTCAACGTGGCGTCGGCCGACGGCACCGCGTACGCGCTCACGGCCGGGCACTGCACCAACACCGGGCCGGACTGGACCGGACCGGGTGGCCGGTTTCTCGGCTGGCGCACCGGAAGTTCGTTCCCCGGCAACGACTACGGGATCATCCGCTACGCCGACGGCTGGGACCGGCCGGGCGGCGTGTACATGTACGACGGGACCGTGCGGGACATCAACGCCGCGGCCGATCCGTATGTGGGGCAAGGTGTGGAACGCAGCGGTAGCACCACCGGCAGGCATGGCGGTGTGGTCACCGGCCTGAACGTGACGGTGAACTACGAGGAAGGTTCGGTGTACGGCATGATCGCGACGACGGTCTGCGCCGAGCCTGGTGACAGCGGTGGCTCGTTGTTCGCGGGCAACACCGCGCTGGGCCTCACTTCTGGCGGCAGCGGCGACTGCAGGACCGGCGGCCAGACGTTCTTCCAGCCCGTCGTCGAGGCGATGTACAACTACGGCGTGTGGGTCTACTAGGTCAACGAGAGAGCCGCCGGGCGACCGGCGGCTCTTCTCTCCGGACGCAGGCGGTGGGACTTCACAGCTCGACCAGCCGCGCCGGCCTCCCCAGGTGGAATCCCTGTGCCTGGTCGCACCCGAGCGTCCGCAGGATCTCCAGCTGTTCCACCTGCTCCACGCCCTCGGCGATCACGGTCAGGTCGACGGCGTGGGCCATGGCGATGATGCTCGTGACGATCGCTTCCGCCTCGTCCGAACGGCCCAGCCCCGCCGTGAAGGAGCGGTCGATCTTGAGCGTGTCCAGCGGCAGGGTGAGCAGCTGGGCGAGGGAGGAGTAGCCGGTGCCGAAGTCGTCGATCGCGAGCCGCACGCCCAGGTCGCGCAACGCCGCCAGGGTGCGGGCGGCCTGCGCCGGGTCGCGTGTCAGGGCGCTTTCGGTGATCTCGAGGCACAGCGAGCTGGGGTCCAGCCCTGCCTTGTGGGTGGCGTGCCGGATCGTGGACATGAGCCACGGGTCGTCCAGCTGGCGAGCGGAGAGGTTCACGGACAGCTCGAGTTCCGGCGCTCCCGCGGCGATCTCGCGGGTGGCGATGTGCAACATGTGGGCGCCGATGATGTCGATCAGGTCGCTTTCCTCGGCGAGCGGGATGAACTCGCAGGGGGAGATGAGGCCGTAGCACGGGTGCGTCCAGCGCAGCAGGCCTTCGACGGCCGTGCGCCGGTCCGTGCGGAGATCGATGATCGGCTGGTAGGCGAGCCACAGCTCGTCACCCAGCGGTGCCATGCGCAGGTCCTGCTCCAGCTGCAGGCGGCGCTGGATGCTTTCGCGCAGTTCGACGTCGAAGAACGCGACGCGGCCCCGGCCCGTGGTTTTCGCCTGGTACATGGCGAGGTCGGCGTCGCGGAGCAGGTCGGAGCCGTCGCGGGGGTCGCCGGGTTCCGCGATCACGATGCCCACGCTCGCGTCGACGTGCAGCTGCCGTCCCTCCACCGAGATCGGCCGGTTGAGCTCGGCGCGGATGTGGTTCGCGAGAGCGGTCGCCTCGTCCGGGCCGGTCACGCCGAAAGCGATGACGGCGAACTCGTCACCGCCGAGCCTGCCCACGACGTCGCCGCGGCGAGAGCTTCGGCTCAGCCGCGTGCCGACGATCCGCAGCACCTCGTCACCGGTGCTGTGGCCGAGGGAGTCGTTGATGACCTTGAACTTGTCGAGGTCGATGAACAACGCAGCGGTCAGCCCGGACCGGTGTGCCCGCGCGGCTGGACTGAGCCGGTCGATGGTCACCGCGCGGTTGCACAGGCCGGTCAACGCGTCGTGCGTCGCATCGTGCTCCAGCCTGCTGTCGATCATGCGGCGTTCGGTGATGTCGGTGAACGACACGACTGTCGCCGACGGCAGACGTCCGTCCTGGGCGAGTGCCCGGGCGCTCAGCGACAGCCAGACGTGGGTGCCGTCCGGGCGTCGCGCGCGGAGGATCCGCCCGTGCTGCGCTGTGCCGGTCGTCCGGGTGATGGCCGACGGGAAGTGCTCGGGCGGGATCGGCTGGCCGGCCTCGTCGTGCAGTTCGGTCAACGACGCCGCTTTGCCGATCACCTCCGGCGCGCGGATGCCGAGGATTCGCTCGGCCGCTGGGTTCACGGACTCGACGAGTCCCGTGCTGCCGACGACGAGCACACCCTCCCCGATGGCAGCGACCACTGCCGTGAAGTGCTGCTCGGCGCGCCTGCGGGCGGTCTCGTCCGCGCAGATCAGCACGTACCCGCCGTCCATCCGGGCGACCGAGGCCCGCACCGCCAGCGTGTCGCCGTCGGATCTGCGGTGCACCGCGTGGACCACACCTCCGCCTTCCAGCACCGCCGCCGGGTCCAGCGGCGCACCGATCACCTGGCCGATGGACTGCCCGATCGCGTCGGCCGCGCGCAGGCCGTAGACCTTCTCCGCGCCGGGGTTCCAGCTCGTCACGACGCCCTCGGACGTGGTCGCGATGAGCGCGTCGCTGACGTGCTCGGCAAGCGCGGCCTGGTAGCGCATCGCGGCCGCGGCCGCCTTCTGCTCGGTGACGTCCCGCATGATCACCTGGAACGCCGGGCGGCCCTCCCAGGTCGTGCGCACCGAGACCGACTCGATGTCGGTGGTGCCGCCGTCGAACCGGACCAGCACGGCGTCCGCCGGATCGCTCGTCGCGCCCGGCTCGGCCAGCTTGGCGATCCGCCGCAGCATTTCCGGCTGTGAGTCCGGGTGGACGAAGTCGGTGATCGGCCGCCCGAGGAGGTCGGCGTCGGACCGCGCCCGCACGAACCGGATCGCCGCCGGGTTCGCGTACACGAGCCGGCCTGCCTCGTGCACCACGATCGCGTCGGGGGAGAGGTCCACCAGGAGCCGGTAGCGGTCGGCGAGATCCGCCAGTTCCCGTTGCTGGGCGTGGCGCCGGGTCACGTCGGCGACGACGCCGACCAGGGCCCGTGCGGAACCGTGGGTGGAGACACGGGCGCGGAAGTGGAGCCAGCGCGGGCCGGCCTTGGACTCGAGGGGCTGCTCCAGCTCGAAGTCCTGCCACGCCGGCGCCGTCTTCGCGGCCAAGGTGAGCGGTGCGACCAGCTCGGCCAGTCTTGCGCGCACGGTCCGGGTGTCAGCGCCGGGAACGCCGATCACCACGTCGAGGCCCGGCATCCACCCGAACTGCTCCGCGCCGAGGTCCAGCCACCACACGACGGCGGTGCCGACCGAGAGCGCGAGCTCGACCAGCAGCTCCTGGTCGAACCCGGCATCACCGATCAGGCCGCTCACGTCTTGGCTCCCAGATCCGACGTCTTCCCGGATGCGCGGTGGCGTGACCATCGTGAAGTCCTACTACACGCTTGACCAGAGCCGCATCCGTCTGGCGTAAACACGGTGAACCGTTATATCCGGTCGTCTGCTCCGCCGGACTGTCAGGGTTCGCTCACAATGTCCATTGTGGACGAATGAATTCCTTCGTGCGAGGTCGTCGGCGCGGTTACCCTGGAAGTGAGGTGTCGGCCCTCGGTGTGGGGGAGCTGGATATGGTCGCGCGAGGTGTGGGTATCTGCGGAATCGGCGTGGTCAGCGCGTACGGGTGGAGCCGTCGGTCGCTCTGGGAGGGACTGCTGAGCGGGAAGCCCGCCGCTGCCGTCGTCCCTGAGCTGGGCCGATTTCCCGGCGACACGGTCTGGGCGGCGCGGGTCGGCGAGGGCGGTGATCCGGCCGACGGGCCGAGCAGGTTCGCGCAGGCGATGCGCGCCGCCGCGAGAGAGGCCATCGAGGACGCGGGTGCGCGAGGCTGGAGTCCCGGCCGGCGAGTCGGCCTGTTGCACGCGGTCGTGCTGGGCGAGGTGGACCTGTGGCGCGACTTCTACGTCACGCGCGGTGGCGAGCTACCGGTGCGCGACTACCTGGCGTTGATGCCGTCCACGCCCATGTCGATGTTGATGCAGGAATACGGTTTCCACGGCCCGGCTGTGAACGTCTCGGCGATGTGCGCGTCGGGCAACGCCGGCCTGATCACCGCGAAAGCATGGCTGGACGCCGGGATCGTCGACGACGTCGTGTTCGTCGCGACGGATCTTTCGCTCACGCCGGAGAACGTGTCTCACTTCGTCCGGCTCGGGGTGGCGATCGTGGACGCCGAGCCGCTCGACGCGTGCCGTCCGTTCCAGCAGGGCAGCAGGGGTTTCGTGATGGGCGAGGCGTCAGTGGCGTTCGTCCTTTCGCGCCGTGCGACACGTCCGTACGCGTTCACGCTCGGTGGTGCGATGTCGCACGACGCTTACCACGTGACGTCGATCGATCCACGGCTCGACCAGATCACCGCGTGCTTCAGCGACGCGCTGGGGAACGCGTCGGTGAGCGCGGCTGACGTGCGTTACCTCAACGCGCACGGTCCCGGCACCGCGCAGTGCGACGCCGCCGAGGCGGCCGTGCTGGAGCAGCTGTTCGCGCCGGAAACCGAGATCTACTCGGTGAAGCCGCTGACGGGACACTGCCAGGGCGCGGCGTCGTCGATCGAAGTCGCGGTGACCGCGATGGCGTACGACAGCGGGGTGATCCCGGCGCCACCGGTGGTCGCCTCAGGGCACCCGCGACTGCTGGACGGGCTCACACCGCTCGGCGCCGGTCTCACGATCAAGTCGTCACTCGGCATGGGTGGCCACAACTCCGCGGTCGTGCTGGCGCCGCCCGCCTGACGGATGGGGATCGGGCCGGGCGCGGCTTTGCAGTCCACTGTGGACTTTCGGCGGTGTCGGGCCGTGGGAGACGAGCTCGTTTCACTCGTCTCCCACGGACCTCTTGAGGTACGTCAGGCGGACTTGCCTGGCTGTGCTTTCACGCGAGTCGTCAGTTGATGAGAACGACGGTGTAGTTCAGGGTGGCGCCGCTAGCGGTGTAGGTTGCCGTCTGACCGTTGCGGCAGTACGAGACGAATGTGTTGCCGGTCTGGCTGGTTCCGCCGACGGCCTGCACGAGGGGGCGCACGTCGGAGCCTTCTGCCAGTTCGGTCGCGGTGAGGTCGACGACCCGCCACTGGTTGATCGGGTAGTTGTCGGTCTCGGGTGAGAGCCCTCCGGAGCGGGTCGTGACGCGGAACGACAGCACGAACCCCGCGTTGTTCACCACGGCCACCTTCTGCACACAGGGTGCGGCGGCGGTCTCAGCCGCCGATGCCGGTGGGTGTGCGACCAGTGTTCCGGTCAACGCGGCCATGGCGCCTGCGAGGGCGAGATGCGTGAAGGACTTGTTGGCTGGCAACAGATGTACCTCTCTGCTCGCTACTGGACGGAACGCCGCGGATGATGATCCGCTGCGAGGCCCGGATTTCCGCTGTGCCGCAGGGGCAAACAGGAATAGTTGCGAGACAAGGGAAACTGCGGCCAACTGGTGGCACTGTCTGCTGCGGATGGTTCGCTCAGCAGTTCGTCAAGTGACGCCCCGTCGAAGTCAAGTGGCTCAAGTGGACAGTGCTGCCGAGTTGGGTTCAGGCTTCGGGACGGTTCGCGGTGGGGATCGTGATGAGGGTGGCCTTCGGTGAAGTTCCTTTGTTGAGGAACAACATTGCCAGCGCGCGGATGAACTGGTCGAACAGGTAGAACCCGACGGGCATGACGGGCAGCAGTCCTTCGCGGAAAGCGATGTAGGCCGGCCACCCGGTGCGGATCATCGCCGCCGCCGCGTAGTCGCGGCGCAGTCCCAGCCAGTCGCCGATCGCGTCGCTGAGCACGTAGCGGACGAACTCGTTGAGGAATCCGCGAGTGACGCCCAGGTCGATCTGCGCGGTCAGCCCGAGAAGGTCCTCGGCCAGCTCCCGGCCCTCGCGGGTCGGGGCGAGGATCGGCGTCAGCACCTGTGCCGACTGGGCGTACGCGGCGGCCCAGGTCTTGGGGATGAACTCGTCCCGCACACCCAGCAGATGGATGGCGACCTGCCACATGTGCAGGAACGCGTCCTCTTCCGCGGCCGACATCGGAACGCGCCATTCGCGCAGCTTCCTGTGCACGAAGGTGCCGAGGCTGTGGAAGGTGACCAGGATGTCGCCGTTGCTGATCGGGATCTGCTCGTCGTTGACCGCCTGCCACTGCGGCGACTGGGGGAGCAGGTGTCGCACCGCCGCGTGCACCAGGCGAGTCTTGTTGGCTGTCACCACGAATTGGCCCGTGGGTTCGAAAGCGTTCAGCTCGCTCATGTCGTAGCCGAAGGTGAAGGTCTTGGCCGCGCGGTCCTTCATGTCGGCGCCGCCTGCGGACCAGTAGACCGACTTGGCCTCACGTGGGATGACGGTGCTCATGATGCCGCTACCGAGGCCGTACAGCAGGAACAGGTAGGTGTCCTTGCGCCGGTTGAAGTCGGCGGCGAGGCGCAGCTTGGCGCGGTCGGCGAAGGAAGGCAGCCGGTTGACCTTCTGCAGGTAGGCGGCGAGCCCGGCCGGCAGGCCGCTGGGCAGTGGGTCGTTGTTGTTCACCCACGACCGCATCGCGGTGTTGACCGCCGGAACCTGGCCGTTGTCGAGAAGGCTCGCGAGCAGACGGTCCACCTCGTCGTCCCACACCCACCACGGGTCGCTGCTCGCCAAGCCGTCGCCCACCGGGGCCGCCCCTGCCGGAGCGGCGCCGGCCACGCTCGCCAGACCCAGCGCGACGCCGAGTGTGAGGACGTTCCTCCTGTTGAGATTGCTCATTTACTTACCTGGCTTCCATGGTAGGCATGTTTGCCGATTTTTTGGGTATCGAGCAGCAGTCCGGTGCTGGGTCCTCCTTGATCCTGCATGAGATTTCTCGTTAACATAGTCAGGCTGCACCAGGCCGCCGTCCAGCGGCAAGCCGATCGCCGACCTGAATCGGTCCGCTACTCCAGAGGAGTCTCGATGGCCGCGGAGCAGACCCGGATCCCAGCAGCCTCGGTCGCGAGTTCTCGCCCCGCCTGGGTGACCGAAGAGCTGGTCGAACAGTGGTGCGCGTGGGTGCGTCGAGAGGTGACGCGGCACGGGAACCCGGATCCGGTGACCGCTGTCGCGCCTTACGACCTGGCACCGACTCCGGCGGTTCCGGCGTGTGCCGACGAAGACGTCGCGTCCGCTGTCGTGAGCGCCGGGCAGGCCCAGCGGGAGTGGGCGCGAACATCGGTCGCGGGCCGTGGCGAGATCGTGCTCGCCTTCCACGACCTGCTGTTGGCGCGGCAGGGGCAGGTGCTCGACCTGATCCAGTGGGAGACCGGCAAGGCGCGGTACCACGCCTGGCAGGAGGTGGCTCAGGTCGCGACGATCGCTCGCCACTACGCGCGCCGGGCACGGCATTACCTCGGACCTCGCCGGGTGCGCGGAATGGTGCCGGGCCTGACGAGAGTCAGGGAGGTGAGAGTGCCGAAGGGCGTCGTCGGCGTCATCTCTCCCTGGAACTATCCGCTCTACCTCGGCGCCGGCGACGTGTTGCCCGCACTGCTCGCCGGCAACGCGGTCGTCTCGAAGGCTGACTCCCGGACACCGCTGACCCTGTTGTGGACCCGTGCCCTGATGGCGGAGGCGGGCCTGCCGGACGACCTGTGGCAGATCGTGACAGGTCCGGGGGACGTGGTGGGGACCGCTCTGGTCGACTCCGTCGACTTCGTCTGCTTCACCGGATCGACCGCCACCGGCCGCACGGTGGCCGAGCGTGCCGCGCGGCGGCTCATCGGCGCGTCCCTCGAACTCGGCGGCAAGAACCCGCTCATCGTGCGCGAGGACGCCGACGTCGCCGCCGCGGCGGCCGGCACCGTGGTGGCCGCTTTCGCCAACACCGGACAGATGTGCATCCACGTCGAACGCGTCTACGTGCACGAGGGGGTCTACGACGCGTTCCGCGACGAGCTGGTGCGGGCGACCAGCGCACTGCGGTTGGGGCAGACCTACGACTACTCGGCCGACATCGGGTCACTGATCTCCGCGGCTCAGCTCGCGGCCGTCGAGGCACACGTCGACGACGCGGTGGGCAAAGGGGCGACCGTGCTCGTGGGCGGCCGCGCTCGTCCGGACGTCGGCCCGTTGTGCTACGAGCCGACGATCCTCGAAGGCGTCACCCCGGACATGGCCGTTTTCGGGGAGGAGACGTTCGGCCCAGTGATCTCCTTGTACCCCTACGCAGCCGACAGCGATCCTGTTTCGCTGGCCAACCAGGGGACCTACGGCCTGTCGGCATCGATCTGGTCGCGTGACACCCGCATGGCCAGCCGGATGGCGTCGCGGATCCGCGCCGGCTCGATCAACGTCAACGATGGCGCGGCGGCCGCCGCCGGCAGCGTCGAGGCCGGGATGGGCGGTATGGGCGACAGCGGGCTCGGCAGGCGCCACGGGGCCGAGGGGATCCGCAAGTACACCGAGAGCCAGACGATCGCCGTGCAGCGCCTCATGCCTCTCGGCCCGTCGCCGAAGTCGTCCGCGCAGAGCTTCGTCCACCGCACCAACCGGCAGCTGGCCCTGCTGCGGCGCCTGGGGATCCGATGAGCGACGACACGATGGCACGGTGGAAGGCACTTCGCGCGGCGCCGGGCCCCATCGACCCGGTCGACCTCGACGCCCTGTGGGCGGATCTCGAGGTCGTCGTGGCGTCGGCGCTCGTCGGCTCCTGGCGCGGCTTCGCCTTCCCGACCGGACACCCCGTCGAACGGGTGCTGGCGAGAAGCCGTTGGCACGGCAAGCGGTTCGCCGCGCCGAACGACGCCACACCGCTGGTCTGCCGGGCCGACGACGGCAGCCTCTACTCCGACACCAACGCGGGCAAGGGCGAAGCCAGCCTGTGGAACGTCGAGTTCCGCGGTGAGGTCACCGCCACGATGGTGTACGACGGCATGCCGGTCCTCGACCACTTCAAGCGCGTGGACGACAACACGCTGATGGGCATCATGAACGGCAAACCGGACGTCGTGCTCGCGGACGGCCGCCACTTCTACTTCGGCCTGGAACGCGAGTGAGGATCGGGATGAGCAGCGTGATCTCCCCACAACGATCGCTCTACGAGGACGACCACGAGCTGCTGCGCGACACGGTCCGCGCCTTCGTCGACAAGCACGCCGCACCCCACGCCGAGCGGTGGCGGGCGGAGGGCAAGGTCGACCGCGCGCTGTTCGAGGAGGCGGCCAAGGCGGGACTCCTCGGTTTCGGCATTCCCGAGGAGTACGGCGGTGCCGGCATCACCGACTACCGCTTCAACGCGGTGATCGGGGAGGAGTTCTGCCGCAACCCGGTGTCGGACGGGCTCGCCGGGGTCGCGCTGTCCAACGACATCGTCGTGCCCTACTTCACCGGCCTGGCCAACGCCGAGCAGAAGGCCCGCTGGTTGCCCGGTATCGCCGCGGGAAAGCTCATCGTCGCGATCGCGATGACCGAACCGGGAACCGGGAGCGACCTGGCCGGGATCAGCACCACCGCCGTTCGCGACGGGGACCACTACGTGGTCAACGGCAGCAAGGTCTTCATCTCCAACGGGCAGAACGCCGACCTCGTGGTGACCGCCGTCCGCACCGGCCCCGACCGCCACCAGGGGCTCAGCCTGCTGGTCGTCGAGGCCGATCGCGCCGGCTTCTCCCGTGGCCGCAACCTCGAGAAGATCGGGCTGCACGCCCAGGACACCAGCGAGCTCTTCTTCTCCGACGTCCGGGTTCCCGTCGCCAACCTGCTCGGCGAGGAGGGATCCGGCTTCCTCGGCCTGATGCGCAACCTGCCCCAGGAACGGATCTCGATCGCCGCCAATGCCGTGGCCTCGGCCGAGGGCGTGCTGGAACGCACCCTCGACTACGTCAAGCAACGCAAGGCGTTCGGCCGGCCGATCGGATCCTTCCAGAACACGCGCTTCGAACTGGCCTCGATGGTCACCGCCGTACGAGTGAGCCGGAGCCACGTCGACGACCTGCTCGCCAGGCACTCCCGCGGCGAGCTCAGCGCCGCGGACGCGGCGGCGGCGAAGTTCTGGACCACCGAGCAGTACGTCGACATCGTCGGGCGTTGCCTTCAACTGCACGGCGGTTACGGCTACATGCTCGAGTACCGCATCGCCCACGACTACCTCGACTCGCGCATCACCACGATCTACGGCGGCACCACGGAGATCATGAAAGAGATCGTCGGCCGCGATCTCGGGCTATGACGCCCTGCGCTCCTCGTCCATGGTGCGAAGTAAATCCTTGGTCACCTTCCCGCCCGCGTTGCGGGGGAGTCCGGCGACCACCACGAGATCCCTGGGCATCTTGAACGAGGCGAGCCGTCCGGCGAGGAACTCGGTCAGCTCCGACAGGGACACCTCGCTGCCGGGCGCGACGGTGACGAACGCGACCGGCACCTGGCCCCAGCGGTCGTCCGCCCTGCCGATCACCGCGACCTCCAGCACCGAAGGGTGCTCCGCGATGACGTTCTCCAGTTCGGCGCAGTAGATGTTCTCACCGCCGCTGATGATCATGTCCTTCTTGCGGTCGACCACCCAGACGAAGCCCTCGTCGTCCTGCCTGACCAGATCACCGGAGTGGAACCAGCCTCCCGCGAACGCCTCCGCGGTCTCCTTCGGCTTGTTCCAGTACCCCTGCGTCACGGTGGGCCCGCGATAGACGATCTCGCCCACCTCGCCCGTGGCGACGTCGTTCATGGCGTCGTCGACGATGCGGTACTGGATCGTGGGGATCGGCCGGCCCACGGATCCGAGCTTGCGCGACGAGTCCTCGCCACGCAGCACGCAGGTGATCGGTGAGGTCTCGGTCTGGCCGAACACGGCCACGTTCAGGGCACCGGGGAACTTCTCGGCCATGGCGAGCAGCGTCGCCCGGCTCGCGGGGGCGGCACCCCAGCTGATGATCCGCAGCTTCAGATCGCGCTCGCCGATGTCCGGCTGGGCACAGATCAGGTCCCACTGCTGCGGAACGTTGAACACCACGGTGGCACCCTCGCGTTCGTAGGCGTCGAGCACCGCGCGGGGATCGAAGGCGCCCAGCGGGTGGATCACGACCGTGCCGCCGACCAGGATGTTCGCCACCATCGAACCCAGACCAGCGATGTGGAAGAAGGGCGCGGTCAGGAAGCCGACGTCGGAGTCGTCGAACATCTCCATCGCCCTGATGCAGGTGAGCGCTTGCAGCTGCAGGTTGCGGTGGGACAGCAGCACTCCCTTCGGTCGGCCGGTGGTGCCCGAGGTGTACATGATCAGTGCCGTTGACTCCTCGGCGACGTCGGGCAGCTCCATCGGCTCATGTGCGGACAACAACTCCTCGTACGCGGCGTGCGCTCCGGCGCTGTCCGGTTCTCCGATGACGATCACCGTGCCGATCGACGCGGCGCACGGCACGGACTCGAACAGCGGCAGCAGTCGCGCGTCGACGACGATGGCCGACGGCGTGCAGTCGGTCAGGACGTGGTCGAGCTCCAGCGGTGCGAGCCGGAAGCTGAGCGGGACGGCCATGGCCCCCAAGCTGTTGGCCGCGAACACGCTTTCCACGAACCACGGGTGGTTCAGGGTGAGCATCGCGACGCGGTCACCCCGCGCCACTCCTCGGGCGGCGAGCGCGGCGGCCAGTCGCAACGACCGCTGCGACAACTGCGCCCAGGTCGTGGTCTGCCCGAGGTACCGCAGTGCCGGCTTGTCCGGTCGCATCATCGCGTGCGTGGCGGCGTGTGCCATCCAATGGTGCCGGAAAGACCAGGCTGGAACCGCGGCGGTCGGCATGTGACCGCTCCTCTCCGCTGCCGGATCGGCGTTGCTCGCGGGGGTCAGTATGCCTGCCGAGCGGCTGGTTGAGAAGGATTATGTAAATCAGGAATCACACAGCGGCAGGTCGGGGGACGCAGGGTTCGTTCCGTGGTTCACTGGCGCACATGGGCTTGGTTTCGCGTACGTACGTCCGGGTGCCGTGGTGACCGCCGAGCCGGCTGCGGCCGTCCGGCCGCGCAACCGCAGGCAACTCATCGTGGACGCGGCCGGTCGTGCCTTCAGCGAGCACGGTTACCACGCGGCGTCGATGGAGGAGATCGCCGCCAGCGTGGGCATCACCGCGGCGGCCCTGTACCGGCACTTCCCGAACAAGTACGCGCTGTTCGCCGAGTGTGCGAACGTGATGGTCGATCGGCTGGTCGCGGCACTCGGCGAGGTGGCCGGCGAAGCGGCCCTGGCGGACGTGCTCGCGGCCCTCACCCGGGTCACCGTCGCCCATCGCGCTTCGGGCGGCGTGTACCGGTGGGAGGCCCGCTACCTCAACCGCCAGGACCGCAAGGTGCTCCGGACGAAGTTCGGCCACGTAGTCGGCAGGGTGACCGAGGTGCTGAGGCGTGAGCACCCGCTGCCCGACGAGCACCTGCGAGCCGCGGCGGCCCTCGGCGTGATCGGGTCCATCACGATGCACCACACCTCGATCTCACCACGCAGGGCCGAAGAACTGCTGCTGGCGTCCGCCCTGCGCGTGGCAGCCGCCGACCCCGCGGCCGCCGCCGGAAACGCCCGCCGCGTCGAACTCCCCGCACAGCCCGTGCCCCGCACTCGTCGCGCCGAGATCCTCGCGGCCGCCATTCCCCTGTTCGAGCGGGACGGTTTCGCCAGCGTCACGAACGGCATGATCGCCGAGGCCGTGGGCCTGGTTCCGTCCGCGCTCTACCGCTACTTCCCCGGCAAGGCCGACATCCTGGCGGCCGCCTGCCTGCAGGCAGCCGGACTGCTCACGCAGGCGGTGGAACAGAACCTCCGCGGCGTCACCGATCCGCACGACGCCGTGACCGTGCTGGCGGCCACCTACGTGGCCTACAGCTTCGAGCACACCGCACTCACCAGCGTCGCCCAGGCCGAGGTCGCCGGCCTGCCGCCCGACGTGCGGCGGCCCCTGGTCGTCGCGCAGCGCGAGCACATCGCCGTGTGGGAGCAGCAACTGCGGCTGGTACGTCCCGAACTCGACTCACGCCAGGCGCGAGCGCTGGTGCACGCCGGGTTCGGCGTGGTGGTCGAGGCCGGACGCAGCGTGCGATGGCGGGACACGCCTGCTCACCGCGACGCCCTTGCCGCTCTGCTGGTGAGTGCACTCGGGCTGCTGACACGTCCTGCTTCACCGTGATCACCAGCCGTGGTGCGTTGACCGGCCTCTTCGTCCCAGAAAGCCAGGTTGTGGTTGCTCTCCCGGTCGAACCGGCCGATTCGACCGAGGTCGAGGCCCTGCACGTACGGCGTGGTGTCAGCCGGGTCGACGCGGGGCCACGCCGGCAGACCGGGCCGGTTGGGGTCGCCCGTGGTCGCGAAGCGGACCCAGTAGTCGATCATGCGGTCGCCGAGGCGGCGCTGTGCGGTGGTCAGCTGCACGTCGTCGGCGCGCAGGTCGAACAGGTACCGCAGCTCGGAGCCGTGTGCGGCGAGCGGCTCGACACCGGACGGGAACTCGGGAATCGCCGGTGCCGTGCGGTCGAGGAACTCGTAGGCGTACACCGGGATCTTGGTGGCGAACTGGCGATCCGCCGCACGTTGTGGCCACGTCCAGTCGAGGTCGGTCATGATCGCGCCCATCGCCTGCACCGCGGAACCGCCGTGCGCTTCGAGCGGGTACCGCTGTGCGACCGCCGCCGCGTGCGACCCGAAGTGCTTCGTCAACGCGGCCGCGTAGCCGTCGGGACCGAGACCGGGGAACAGCAGCGGCGCGAAGAACGTGCCCTCGTCGCGAGTGGTGCCGGTCAGCAGCGGCACGTGGTTGAACCGCCCGGCCGGCACCGCCACCGCGGGGTCCTCCGGCAGCACCGTGTTCCCGAAGGCGGGCAAGGGAAACGCCGGCGCGGCGAGCAGGTCAGGGACGGGCTTTCCGCGCAAGCAGTCGAGTGTCGCGCACCCCAGCTGGGTGGCGATGCTCTGGCCATGCCCCTGGTGCCACTCGTGCGGGACGAACAGCGGCACGTCCAGCAACGGCCGGAAGTCCTTGCCTGCGAAGGAGTTGGGCACACAGGCCGTGCTCTGCGCGATCGCCCGCTGGAACAACCCGGCCGCGCCCGGTGACGCGAGCTGTGCGCACACCGAGTGCGCCCCGGCGGACTCCCCGGCGAGGGTGACGTTGTTCGGGTCACCGCCGAACGCCGCGATGTTGCGCCGCACCCAGCGCAGTGCCGCCTGTTGGTCCTCGATGCCGAACGCGCCACCGTTCGCGAGCCCGGGAAAACCGAGGAAACCGAAGTTCCCCAGCCGGTAGTTGACGGTCACCACGACCAGACCGCCTCGCTTGACCATCCGGCTCGGCAGGTAGTCGCTGCCCGCGCCGTTCATGAGCCCGCCGCCGTGCAGCCACACCAGCACCGGTGCCTTCCTGGCCGCAAGAGGTGTGGTGACGTCGAGGAAAAGGCAGTCTTCGGTCACGCTGGCCGGCCGGCCGCCGACAGCGGCCTGAGGGCATCGACTGCCCGGCCGGGTCGCGTCCAGCACCCCGGACCACGGCACCGGTGGCACGGGTGAGTGCCACCGGAGGCCGCCGACCGGCGGTGCCGCGTAGGGGATTCCTTCGTAGGAACGGACATTCGCATTCGTGGTGCCCCGCACCAGGCCGTCGTCGGTACGCACCGCAGCGTTGGCACCAGCCACGGCAGGCGCGGCACCCAGCACCAGCGCGCCAACGGCGACCATCGCCCCCAGAAGTCGTTTCATGATCCTGACAGTGACAGCCTGGCACACCGCACACATCAACCGATCGGTTGATGATCAAGCTCTGGGGTCAGCTGACGCCTTCGGCCAGTTCGATCACCTGCCGCTGGGTGAAGTCGGCAGGGACCTGGAGCTGGAAGGCCCGGCCGTCGGGCAGGGGAGCCTGCAGCATCCACCGCTTCCCGGGGATCTGGACGAGGTCGCCCTGCCGGCCGTTGACGGACACGGGGATGGCGTCCCGGGGGCCGCCTTCGACGGCCCGCCCGTAGTTCGGGACGAGTCCGAGCATGGTGCTCACGTGGATGGTGCGGTCCGGGTTGCGCGGATCCCGCAGTGAGGTGACCGCTCCGGCACCGTCCTGGGCGGCGTCCTTGAAGGCGTGGAGCTCCCAGCCGGCCGGGGCGACGCTGATGTCCAGGCTCAACCGCTTGTCCGTGTCGACCAGGGTGCCGGCCAGCGAGCGGACGGTGTGCTCGTCGGCGAAGCGGCCGGAACCGGTGAGTTTGATCCACTGGCCGGGCGACCGTTCCCAGCTGAGGGTCACCGCGCGATACGCGGGTTCCTTCTGGTCGATCTTCTCGACTACGGCCGGCTTGCCGGCATAGGTCGTCTGGGCACCGTCGCCGCCCGGCTGGCTCGAGGAGGCGACGACGTAGATCGTGCTCATCTGTTCGCCAGGTTTGTTCTCGGCGTCGCGGTAGACCGCGGCGAGCCATCCGGGTTCCGCGGTGAAGCCCGGCTCGGTCACACCGCTCGGAACCGGGTTCAGTTCCGGCGGCAGGGTCGGCATGTGGAACTTGATCAGCACAGGAGCCTCGTGGGTGGGGGACGGTGACTTCGGCGTGCGGGTGCCTTCGTTCGCGATGACCCCTGCGACGACGGCGACCGCGGCAGCCGCGGCGGCGATGATCGTCGTGCGGCGACGAAGGCGGCTCGGCCGGCCGGTCTTGGTGCGTGTGGTGGCGTGGATCTCGGCCAGCAGGTCGGCGCGGGCCTTGGCCAGCACCTCGTCGGACAGCGGAGTCGGCGCCGGGCCGTGCTCCCGGATCATGGTGAACTCGTTCATGCTGTCTCCTCGGTGGTCAGCCAGCGGTCGCTGAGGCGGTCGCGAACCTTGCTGCGAGCGCGGTGCAGCCGGGATCGGACGGTGCCGACCGGGATGTCGAGCGCGACGGAGATCTCGGCGTAGGACAGCTGCGGATACGTCCACAGCAGCAGCACGTCCCGGTCCTCTCCGGACAACGCGGCGAGTGCCTCGGCCAACTCGCCGCGCAGCGCGTGGGCGTCGACGCGGCCGGCCACCTCGCCGAGCTCGGTGGTGGTCTCGAGGTGTCCTGCCGCGCGGCCGAACGCCCGGTACCGCCGCTCCTCGTCGCGGGCGTGCCGGCGCACGAGGTTGGTGGCGATGCCGAACAGCCACGCTCGCACCGGCCCGCGGTCGGGGGCGTAGCCGGTTCGGCCGCGGAACGCGAGCAGGAAGGTCTCGCTCGCCAGGTCGTCCGCCAGCACGCCGACCCGCCGGGACAGGTACCCGTGTACGACCGGGGCGTACCGGTCGAAGATCGTCGCGAACCGTTCTGGCGTGACCAGGGACTCCGCGAGCAGGTCCTCGTCCGAGATCTCAGGCGGCGGCTCGCCCCGCCGAGCAGGTTCGGCCGAGGGTTTTGACATGGTCATGCTTCCTGTTGACCGAAGTCGCGATCCGGTTCGTCAACGGGGCAGAACCGAGGCGCCGGCGCGGGCCACGATCTCCTGCAGCGCGGCGACGTGCTGGTCGAACGCGGCACGCCCGACGCTGCTGAGCCGTGCCGAGGTACGCGGCCGTTTGCCGACGAAACCCTTGCGGATCTCGACGTATCCGGCTTCTTCCAGGGTGGTCAACTGCTTGGACAGCGCCGAGTCCGACAGCCCGACGCTGTCGCGGATGAACTTGAACTCCGACCACTCGGTGGCCGCGAGCAGCGCCACGATGGACAACCGGGTCGGCGCGTGGATGAGCTCGTCGAACCGCGGCTTGGTCATCGGACGCCGCCCGAGCGGCCGGCCAGCATGATTCGCCGCAGGAACCGCATCAGCAACGGCCCGCCGACGACCATGACAACGCCGCCCAGCAGCACGCCCCAGAGCGCCGCATGGGCGATTCCGTTGGCGTCCAGCGTGAACGCGGTCGGCAGAGAGACCGCCAGGACTGCCGCCACGAAGCCGAGGATCGCCAGGACGCCCACCGGGCCGAGCAGGTTGTTGCGCGGCTGCGCCCTCCGCAGAGCACCGGCCATCACCCAGCCGGTGGCGGCCAGGACACCGAGTACGAAACCGCCGGTACCGATGCCGATCGCGAGCGGCTGACGCGACTCGATCGCCACCACCAGGCCGACCTGCAGTCCGGCGATGGCCCACCAGAACCACCAGGGGATGATCGCCAGTTCGATCACTTGTCCCCGGCGCTGCTCGATCTCGGCAAGCGCTCGAGCGGCGTCGTCAGGTCGTAAGCCGTCTGCCATGATGCCCTCCCCGAAAGTACTTTCCTAGTTGGAAAGTAGCAGGAGCTTTCCTGGCAGGCAACTGAACGAGCTCCGACGAGTCGTGCTGCGCGCCGGGCCGTTCAGGAGCGGACGATCACCCTGGCCGCGAGGCGGAAGCCCTGTCGTGGGGTGACGTGGGGCAGGTAGGCGCGGCTGACCGCGTTCGCGATGCGGGGCAGCGCGGCGGCGTCCGGGTAGGCCATGTACATCGGCCGGTACACGGGCTGGAACTTCGCCTTGAACGCGAACAGCGAACGGAACCCGTAGACCGGTTCCATCACCTGTCCGGTGAGGTCCAGCACCCGCTGCAGCAGGCGGGGACGTTCACCCCGGTCCAGCCGGGCGAGCGGTGCGCCGGACAGGCTCAGGAACCGGGCACCCTCGTTCTTCAGCTCCAGTGCGGCCGAGGCGATCAGGAACTCCATCGTGCCGCGGAAACCGTTGGCACGGCGGCGCATGAAGTCGAGCGTGTAGCCGACGACCTCACCGTCGGAGTAGACCGGCAGCCAGCTCGTGATGCCGTGCACGGTGCGGTCGGTGTCGATCGCGAGCAGGCACCGCACGCCGTCTCCGGTGAGCTCCTCGAGGCCGCCGAGGGTGAAGCCCATCTCGGGCAAACCCTTGTCCGCCACCCATTCCGAGGAGATCGACCGGATCTGGTCGGTGATCGCGGGAGGTGCGTCGGCGTAGGTGCACCACTCGGCGGTGATGCCTTCCTTGGCGGCCTTGTTCAGGGCGGTGCGGACGTCCTGCCACTTCTTGCCGGTGAAGGCCAGCGTGTCGAGCTCGATCACGGTGTCCTCGGCGACCTGCACCGCCGGCCAGCCGAGCGGGGCAACCTCGTCCCGTGTCTCGGCACTGATGCTGTACAGACATGGAGTCCAGCCGTTCTCCTGGCAGAACTCGGCGAATCCGCGCACGGCGTCGATGCGGCCGGGTCCGATCGGGTCGCCGACGGTCAGCGCGATCGTGGCCACCACCCGGTACGCGATCACCGTCTCGCCGTCCGGGGTGAACCAGTACTGGTTGCCGCGCCACGTGGTCATGTACGCCAACGACGAACCGCCGTGCCGCAGCATCAGTTCGCGGGCCTGGGCCGCTTCCTGCTCCGATGAGGACGGCCATGCGCGCCACGAGGCCATCAGCAGACCTGCCAGCACGATCAGCCAGAACACCACGCCGGTGTACTCGTACAGCAGCGTGCCGGCGAATCCGTGGGCCTGGAAGTGCAGCGGTACCAGGCCGAGGTAGCCCGGCGGCAGGAACCGGGTCGGCAGGTCGGCCAGCAGCTGGAGAAAACCGGGTTGCGGTGTGAACTGGTCGCGCACGAGGTAGCCGCCGAACACGTACAGCGCGGACAGCAGGCCGATGCTGCCCAGCGTGAACCGCCAGAACTTCCGGATCGCGTGCCGGGGTAGCCGCACGGTGAAGTACTTGCGGGTCAACAGCAGCACGAGGGTGATGGCGAGCGGTGCCAGGATCGGCAGGCCGTAGGAGAAACCGACTTCCAGGTCACCGTTGTCCGGGAACCGCGCGGCTTCGGCGACGTACCAGCCGGTGACCGCCGCGTACGCCGTGGTGACGCCCAGCGCCGACCACCAGGCGAACCGCCGCCCGCGCCGCAGCCCTTCGGCGAGCACCAGCAGCAGCAACGCAGGCAGCAGTGACATCACCAGCGCGGGGAACCGTCCGTAGGACAGCTGGATCAGCATCGTGCGGCACTGCTCGGCCGCGTCGGAGGCGCACGCGAGGTCCACGTCGTCCCGCGCCGGCTGGGCGACCGCCACCACGTCGGAGAACCACGCCAGCGGGCCGTTCGGGAACGGCGACATCATCGCCACCACCGGTCCGAGCGCGGATGCCGCCACCAGCAGGCCGATGAGAACCCGCTTCTCCGCCAGGGTTCCCGGCGTGCGGGCAACGTCCCGGCGGAGGAAGAACAGCCCGATCAGCAGTCCGGCCACGCCACCGGTCAGCCGCAGCAGGTCCTCCAGCCAGCCCGAGTACAACACGAGTACGACCAGCGCCAGGGCGGTCATGAGCCGGACGCGCCGCCGCCACAACACCGGCATGCGGAACGTCAGCGCCAGCGCGAGTCCCGCCGCGCCGATCGACGGCCCGGCCGCGACCGCGCCGGTGAGCGACTCCAGCCAGGACCAGCCGAGGTTGCTGCCGAGCAACACGACACCCAGGCCCAGGAACACGCCGATCACGTGGGAGGCGAGGAAGATCGTCGCGGTGCGCAGAGCGCCGAGTTCGCGTTCGGCCATGGTGCCGAAGACGAGCAGCAGCACCGTGGTTGCCACGTAACCCGTGAGATCCATGGCCCACAGCGCTGAGGAGAGCGCCGTCCACAACGGACTGCCGGTGCCGAAGCCGATCCGCCCGAGCAGTTCCTCGTTCGGGCCACCCAGCGCACCGGTCAGTGCGCCGACGGTCCAGAACGCGATGACGAAGACGCTCGTCAGGGGAGCGGTCCGGAACAGCCTGCCGACCAGCCTGGTGATCCGGTCCAGTTGCGTGCTCATGTCTCTCGTTTCCGGGTGGTGACTTCGGTCATCGGCTCAGCCCTGTTCGCGAGGCGAGCCACGGCAAGGAGTCGTAGAGGCCGGGCCGCCACACGTTCCAGTCGTGCCCGCCCGGAAGTTCTTTCCACAGCACGTCCATACCGGCCTTGCGACAGGCCTCGAACACCTCGGCGTCCGCCTGGCGGTAGGTCACGTCGTCACGCCCTGCGACGATCACGCCCGCGGTCTGCGGAAATCGTTCGCGGGCAAGGACGTCCATCGGGTTGACGCGCACGAACGCCGCCTCGTCCCCGCCGAACGCGGCTTTGACCGTCTCGGCCCGGGAGCTCAGCGTCGGCTCGCGCTGCCCGGTGAGGTTGATGAAGTTCCCGTACACGTCCGGCGCGCGCACCGCGAGCTGAATCGCGCACGTGCCACCCTGGGACAAACCCGCGATGGTCCAGGCCTCGCGGCGCTCGTCGACCGTCAGCCGCCGCTTGATCCACGCGGGCACCTCACGAGCCAGGTAGGTCTCCGACTGCCCCAGCTTCGAGTCCAGGCACAGCGGGTTCGCCATCCGTGCGCCGAGCTGGTCGGCCACGACCACGATCGGCGCCAGTCCGTTGTGCTCACGCGCGAACGCGTCCAGCCGGTCGGTGAGCCGGCCCGCGTCGAACCAGTCACGCGGCGAACCCGGTTGCCCTGGAAGCAACACCACCACGGGCAGTCGCGGGCGGGGCGTGGCGGCGTACGCGGGCGGCAGGTAGATCCACGCCGGACGCGCGTTGAACGCACCGGGTATCGGCGCCTCCGAGACCGTGCCCTTCTCCGGCAGGTCCGCGGGCTTCTGCCAGACATCGGCGAGCTTGCCGCCCGCGGGTACCTCGAGCACGCTCGACGCCGGCTTGGCGGCCTCGTCGAGATCCACCCGGTTGTTCGTGAGCAGCTCGAGCACCGCGCGTGAGGTGGGGTAGAAACCGAAGTGCGCGTTCGTCGCCGTGACTGCGCTGGTCATCACGACCAGCACCAGCACGACGCTCAGCAGCCGCCAGTACCACCGCCCGGCCCGCAGCCGCGCGACCGCCAGGCAGACCGCGAGCAGCGTCGCGCCCACCCACAGCGTCAGGATCGCGGGAAGCGGCTCGGGCCACGGCTTCCACGCGTGGTCGACCAGGAACTTCAGCCCGGCTGTCACAGCCGCGCAGGTCAGCACGACGACCGGCACGGTCCGGGTCCACCACGTCCGGTTCGTCCGGACTGCCAGAGCGACCAGCGCGAGCACGCCGGCAACGGTTGCGGTGACGGGGATCGGCCCGTTGATCAGCGACAAGTCCACTGGGCTGAGCATCCGTTCCTCGGCAAGTTCGCAGGTCGCTCTGGAGGAGCAAGTCCTCTGTGGACATTTATCCCATGGTTGGAAGTGGTCTGCTTCCTCAGCCTGAAAGGTGCGTGACAGGCGCCCGAGGGGGAGTGACGCCTGTCACGCAGGTCTCGGTGCGAGTCCGGTCAGCCTTCGTCGTCGCCGAAGAACTCGTCGGCCATGCTGCTGATCGCCATTCCACCGAGCACACCGCCCGCGGCGCCGGCCGCACCGGCGGCGAGCATGCCGCCCATGCCCGGTCCGCGCCGCTGACCGTGCTGGTCGTCGTGGTCGTAGCCGCGGCCGCCGTACCCGGGCTGTCCGCCGTACCCGGGCTGTCCGCCGTAGCCGTGCTGGCCGCCGAACGCCGGGTTGTGGCCGTTCTGGCCGCTGAACGCCGGGTTGTGGGCAGCACCGCCGAACGCGGGGTTGGTCTGGCCTCGGTCGGCGACCTGCGCGAGCCAGCCGCTGATGGCCGCGGCCCAGTCGGTGACCTGCGCCTCCTGGTGGGACAACCGAA
>NZ_QFWW01000008.1:291439-433299 GCF_003265345.1 Lentzea terrae
GCCGGGCAGGCGGCCAGCCTCGACGTCGGCGCCGCGGAACGAGAACCCGAGCTGTCCGAACGCGTCCAGCACCTTGTTCTGCGAGGGCAGCGGGGCGACCAGCACCGGGTCCAGGTCGCCCTTGTCCGGGGCGCCCGCGACGAGCAGTTCGGTGCGCACACCCACGCTCATCCCCGGCAGGGCGGCGCCGCCGACCGCGGTGATCGGCGTCTCCCACGGCACCGGCAGCTGGAACGGGATCGAGACCAGTTGCCCCGCCGGCACCCGCAGCCCCTGCTGCACGACCATCCGGAAGAACTCCGCGACCTCGCCACGCTCGTCATCGCCGCCGAAATCGCCGAAGCCGCCGAAGCCGCCGCGCTCGACCTCGACCTGGGTGACCAGCGACAGCACGACCTGGCCGATCTCGGCGTCCGAGCTGCCGCCCTGGATGCGGACCTGTCCGGTGATCGGCTGGCCGGGCACGGCGTGCGGCGAGTCCAGCACGGTGTCGACGGACGGACCACCGATGCCGAACGCGCTCAGCATTCGACTGAACATGACGATGTCTCCTCTTTGGACGGATGAAATCAGTTCTGGTGCAACGTTGTTCGGACGTTGGCAGGTTGTGTTGGACTCAACCCCGCCGATCGGCCTGGCAGGTCGCTGCAGGCGTCGTCGAGGGGGTGGGGCGACGCCTGCAGCGCGGGCTCGGGCGCGGCTAGGGGTGCCTGCGGCCGTACAGCCCGGCCGCCAGGCTGACACCGCCGGCGGCGAGGGCGATCTGGATGAACAGCTCGATCCAGTCGATGCCGCGGGTGTCACCCACGCCGAGCGCGTTGGCGGCGAAGGTGCCGATCAGTGCGGCGCCGATGCCGATCAGGATGGTCAGCCAGAGGGGGATGCGTTGCTTGCCCGGTACGACCAGTCTGCCCAGCGCACCGATGATCAAACCGATGAAGAGTGCGCTGAAGATGCCGGAAATGGCCACGTTGTCTCCTTGGACGTCAGTTCGGCCGAATGACCGAAGTGGTTCGTGACATCCGAGGAACTTCATGCGCAGCACCGGACATCATCACCGAGAAGACAAATCTCATTTCGCTGCAACGCCTTCTCGGAATGCGATGACACAAGTGTCGCGGATGCCGGCCTGGTCTCCCAGCTGCCGGGCGTCTGGAGCGACCCCGCTACCCGGCTGGAGCCGCCCCCGCCGGTCGGCCGGTCCACAAAGCCGGAACGGAGGGGCGAGTCACTCGCCCCTCCGTTCTGATGGAACCGATGTCACAGGATCCCGGCAGCTCGCGCGGACGGTGGCCGGACGACGAAGTCGGCGTCGTTGAGGTCGAAGAAGACGTTCCCGACCGCTTCGATCTTGATCCTCGCCTTGGTCGTGCTCACCCTCGGCAGGCAGACGGTCTCGCTGCCGTCGTTGGGCGTGCGGCTCGCGAGCACGTGCGGGAAGGTCAGGCCACCGTCGAGCGACAGCGAGATCTTCACCTCGCGCACGCCGACCGGAGCCACGTTGGTGCGAGCCGCGTCCCAGGTGATCGACTGCGCGGTGCCACCGGTCAGCGTGGTCGTGGTCGCCTGCGAGGTCACGAGGAACGGGCCCGCCGACGGCGCCAGCACGAGCGCGGTGTCGGCGCTGCTGATGCCACCGCCACCGGGACGTCCGTCCCTGGCGGTGAGCCGGAAGTGCAGGGTCCGGTCCTTGCCGGCACCGACCCAGTCCGCGGTGGGCAGGAACTCCGAGTAGCAGTCGACCAGCTCGGGCGGCACGTTCGACCCGCCGCCGGTGGTCGGTGGCGGCGGTGCGGCAGGGCATCCGCCGGTGCGGGCGTTGGTGTTGTTCGCCGCGATCTGGGCGAGGTCAGGGAAGACCCTGGTGGCATTGGTGTTCACGGCGTTCTGGCCCGGCGAGTTGTACTTGAGCGCGTCCTCCTTGCTGACGGCGGCGGCGGTGCCGAACTGCCGGAACAGCGGCCCGTCCGTCTTGGTGTTGCTCACCAGTGCCGTGCCGGTGGCGCCGCCGAGGTCGTTCTGCTCCCACATGTACGTCACCGTGTCACCGTCGACGTCGATCGCACGCCCGTTCAACGCGAACGGCGTGCGGACCGGGATGGTGTACTTCGGCGCGACGTTCACCACGGGCGCGTGGTTGCCGGTGTTGGTGACGCGCCGACCGCCGTTGTCGGGCTTGCCGCCCTTGATCTCCTCGCCCACGAGGCTCGACGTGCCGTGCGCATCGGTGATGACGAGCGGCTCCACGTCCTTGCCCGCCAGCGGTCCGCCGGTGAAGCTGACCCGGAAGCCGGCGTCGGTCATCTCGCGACCGCCGAACCCGAGCACGTCGACGGTCGCACCGGCGGGCCAGTTCGGGAGCGCCTCGATGGCGGCCTTGATGCCGGAGTCCGTGTAGTTCGTGCCGCGCACGATCACCGCCGACTCCTGGCCGCGGTAGCTGATCCGGAAGGAGTCCGTGCCGTCGAAGTCGCGCAGCGCCACGTTCTGCTGCTCGAACATCGCGGGCTGGGTGCTCGTGACGTACGAGGTGATCTCGGAGAAGCTGCGCTGCGACCAGTACGGGTCGGAGTGCGGTTGCAGGTTGTCCTGCCGGCAGATCCCGGCGTAGGCCATGATCGACGACCCGCTGCCGGGCTCGACGGAGTTGCTCGCGACGCGGTTGTCCGAAGCACAGGCGTGCTGCGTTCCGTTGAACGTGTGGTTGGCGCCGAACTGGTGGCCGATCTCGTGCGCCACGTAGTCGACCGCGTAGAAGTCGCCGACGGGCGTTGGCAACCCGGTGCACCCCAGCGCCTTGTCCTCCCGGCCGACCACGCCGAGGGCCGCCAGCCCGCCGCCGTTGACACCGAGGCCGATGTGCCCGACGTCGTAGTTGCTCGCACCGACGAGCTGACCGAGCACGGTCGGGTTGCGGTAGAGCCCGGGAACGTCGCAGAAGTCGAGTTGACCGGGCGCGAAACAGGCTTCCGCGCCACACGGCCCGTTGGGCTCGAAGGCCATCGCCGCGGTGTTGAGGTTCGTCTTGTCGGTGTCGTTGACCAGCAGCAGCCGGATCGCGGTCTCGTCCTCGTAGACCTGGTTGACCCGGTTGACGAGCGTCGCCTTCGCGGCAGTGACGTTGGCGGCACCGAAATAGGCCGCGTACGAGGGGTCGGTGACGAGCGCGAGGCGGTAGGTGCGCAGCCGCACCGGCCCGCCGCCTCCGATCGCCTGCACCTCGGACGCCTTCCCCCGGACGGACCCGCGCTCCACCAGTGCACTGGCCGGCTTGGCCAGGTCACGCCCGTAGTAGCTCGCGTACAACCCTTGCCCGGCCCGGTGGTACGGATCGACGTACCACTGACCGCGCGGCGACCGGACGGATGCGTGGAAGCCCAGCGGCGTGAGGTCGGCCCGCGCGGTGGCGGCGGGATCGTCGACACCCCTGCCCGAGTACGTCCTGATCTCGGGGTGCGCCGCGGCCAGTCCGGCCTCCAGCACCGGTGTGTCCTCGAGCCGGAACCGCTGGAAGGTGCCTTCCGGAGTGGGCAGGAGCACCTCGTGCGCGGCCTGACCGTCCAATTTGGACGCCATGGCCGCGCGGTCGAGCGTGTAGCCGGCGAATCGACCGGTTCGGATCTCGGGCTGCTCGGCGGACAGGGAAGCCGCCCCTGGTGTGGGAACCGCTGTCCACGGGTTGTCCGGCGCCGCGGTGCTCACCGTGGGCAGTCCTGCCAGTGCGGTCACCGCGATCACCGCCGCGGCCATCGTCCTGAGTCGACTCGTTGACGTTTTTCTTGGCACGCTGTGAAGCTCCTAGGTGCAGGGATTCGTGTCGCATGGACAGTCGCGCGACGAAAGGACGTTATCGCCGCGGTGTTGCTCGGCGATAACGTTTCTGCGGTCGGACAGCGTTTCCGAGAATGCGGGAATTTTCTTGGAGGGCGGTCGAATCAGCCGTTCGTCGGTAGGCAGAAGCGGCTTGGTGCGTTACCGGCCGGACTGTTCGGCCAGAGCGGAGTCGAGCGCGTCGACGAACACCGGCAACTCCCTGTCGGTGAAGGCGAGCGGTGGCCGGACCTTCAGCACGTTGCCGGTTCGCCCAGTGGTCCCGACGAGCACGCCGCGGGCGCGCATGCCGTCGCGGACGGCGACCGCCGTGGCGCGGTCGGGTCGGGTGCCGCCGGGGTGGACGATCTCGACGCCGACCGCCAGCCCTGCCCCGCGGACGTCGCCGATGGCAGGGTGGCGGTCCGCCAGTTCCCGCAGTGCGGCGCGCATCTTCTCGCCGGTGTCGCGGACGCGGTCGAGGACGCGTTCGTCGTCGATCACGTCGAGCACCGCCAGTGCCGCGGCGGCGGAGACCGGGTTGCCGCCGAAGGTGCTGAAGAGGAGGGTCCGGCCGACCGCGGCCTGCACGATGTCGCTGCGGGTGATCACGGCCGCGACCGGATGCCCGTTGCCCATCGGCTTGCCGAGCGTGACGAAGTCCGGCTCGATCCCGAAGCGGGAGAAACCCCACAGCGCCTCCCCGGTGCGCCCGTGGCCGGACTGCACCTCGTCGGCGATCCACAGCGCACCGGCCGCCTTCGCGCGGCGGTGCAGTGCCCGCACGTGAGCCGGATCGAGGTCGACGATGCCGTCGCTGGTGAGAACGGCGTCCAGGTAGACCGCCGCCGGCTCGTGCCCGCGCGTCGCGAGGCGTTCGAGTGCCGCCTCGAAGTGCTCCCCGCCGAGGGCCGTGCCGCGGTAGGGGTCGGGCGGCGTCCAGGTTTCCACGTGGTCCGGGCCGCGTCCGTCGAGCCACGCCTCGGGGGAGACGGCGGCGATGGCCTCGGTCAGGCCGTGGTAGGCGAAGTCGGTGCACAACGCCCCGCCCCTGCCGGTCGCGGCACGGGCCAGCCGCCAGGCGAGGTCGTTCGCCTCCGACCCCGAGTTCACGAGCAGCACGGTGTCCAGACCGGACGGACACGACGCGGCCAGCCGCTCGGCCAGTTCGACGGCCGGCTCGGACAGGTAGCGGGTGTGGGTGTTGATCCGGCGCGCCTGCCGGGAGATCGCGGCCGTGACCCGCGGATGGGCGTGCCCCACGCACGGCACGTTGTTGTAGCAGTCCAGGTAGCGCCGGCCGGTGACGTCGGTGATCCACACCCCCTCCGCCGACGCGACGTGCAACGGCTCGCGGTACGACAGCGGCTCGGTGGCCGGGCCGAAGACGGCGTCACGCCGTTTCCTCAGCTGGGCTGTCGGGGCCTCGACCCGGTGGCCCCCGAGCCGGCGGCGGGCGTCATCCCAGCCGACCGCCTCCAGGCCGGCGATCGTCGCCGCGGCGGGGTCGTTGTAGCGCCGCGCGAAGACCGGGTCCTCCAGCCCCTGCGCCACCCGCCACTCGCTGATCGCGATGGTCAGCGCACACCGCGCCGCCCACACCTCACCGAGCAGGTCGACCTCCTCCGGTTCGAGCGGCGTCACCTGCTCGTACCCGTCGAGCACGAGCCGGGCGGCACGGAACATCTCCTCGCCGGACCGCCCGCACACCAGCGATTCCAGCAGCGGCGCGAGATCGGTGAGCAGCGTGGCGTGGCTCATGTCGCCGAAGTCCACGATCCCGGTGACCGTGCCGTCGACGGCGGTCAGCGCGTTGTCCGCGGTGAAGTCGCCGTGCACGACCTGGGTCCGCAGTCGCGGCCACGCCGGGACGACCACCTCCTCGAACCGGTCGACGATCCGCTCCACGGCGGCCCGCCGGTCGCCGTCCGGGATGTGCACGAGCAGTTCTCGCACACGGGCGGTGTGCTGGACGTTCCACAGCATGGTGCGGTGAGCCTTCGGGTGCGTGAACCCGCGCAGGGCCCGGCCCAGCCGGGCCGACGTGCTGCCCCAGGCGCGCAACGCTCGGTCGTCGAGTGTCGTCGCAGTGACCCGCCCCGCGCCCGGAAGGACGTCGTACGCGCGCACCCAGCACACGTTCTCGCCATCGCTCCACGCGGCACGGTAGGTGTCTGGGGCGCCCGGAACCGCCCACGGCAGGGCCACCCCGAGCTCGGGGTCGATCCGGTGCACGTGCAGCGCCGCGGCGGCCTCCATGTCGAGGACCTGGGGATCCTCCGCGGGGTTCGACACCTTGAGCACGCTCACCGGGCTCCCCGAGGACTGCACGAGGAACGCCTGGTCCCGTTCGCTGCCGAGGTCCCGCGCGTCATCCGCGGCGACCCCGAACAGCTCGCCGAGCAGCGCGGCGGCGTCGCTCGGCGACAACTGCGGTCGGCCCGCCTGCAGGATTCTCTCCATCATTACCTCGCATCCGAGCCGGCTGGGGCCTGTGTCGAAGTCCCTAGTCCTGGTTCTGGGCCCAGAGTTGCCCCAGGCCTTGGAAAAGTCTTTCCATCACCGCACGAATGGCTCGTTCGTCCGCAGGCCCCAGCGGAGCGATCAGTTTGTCCACCTCGAGGCCCGAGATCACGGCGAGGATCAGTTTTGCGTCGGTTTTCGGGCTCGTCGAGGAAAATGCGGTGAGTCTTTCCTCGAGGTGAGCTGACAGTGTCTGCAACCAGGCGGTCGACGCTCGCTGCAGATTCTCGTGCCGCACTGACGCGTTCAGGAACTGGTACTCCGCGATCAGTTGTTCGCGGTATTCGGTCAGGCCCTGGATGACGAAGTCGGCGAGCCCGCGAGCAGCGTCGGCCTGCGTGAGCGTGCCCAGGCGTGCGATCGCGGTGACGATGCGCGTGGTCTCTCGTTGCGTGTGTCGCAGGAAGCCTGCTTCGATCAGCTCTTCCTTGTTGCTGAAGTAGTACGTCACGGTTCCCAGCGGTACCGCTGCCTCGACCGCCACCGCTCTCATGGACACCGCAAGGATGCCGTCTCTGCCGATGATGCGAAGCGCCGCGTCGATGATCTCGGTCTTGCGCTTGGCTCCCTTGCGGCTCGGAGGCATGCCCTTGACGTCATCGGGGAGATCTTCGGTACCCGTCATGCTGGTGCACTTTCCCTTACCGCGATCTTGGGTGCAAACAGCCGGGGCTGTTCGGAATTCCGCGGATCTGTCAGCGCGAGCCTCGTTCCTCCGCGATCGAGTTGGCGCCGTCGACCACGATCATCTGGCCCGTCAGATAGGACGCCGACGGCAAGGCGAGGAACCGGACGACCGCGGCGACCTCCTCCGGTGTGCCTGGGCGACCCATTGGTGTCGCCTCACCCATCGACACCTCGTGGGAGGTCGACGAGGCTGTCGCGATCCAACCGGGAGCCACCGCGTTGCAGGTGATGCCCCGGGATGCGACGTCGATGGCGGTGGACCTGGTCAGTCCGATGACGGCGGCCTTCGCCGAGTGATACGCGGCGTCGTTCGCGTAGGCCATCAGAGGGCCTGACACCGACGACATGTTGACGATCCTCCCCACGTCGTCCGTGAGGCGGGGAATGGCGGCCCGCGTGACGAAGAAGGTCGTGTCCAGATTCCGTGAGATGGCCGCGCGCCAGTCCTCGTCCGTGGTGGACATGGCCGACGCTGCTTCCTCCGCGCCGGAGACCGCCGCCATGCCGGCGTTGTTCACCAGGACGTCGATCCTCCCGAAAGTCTGGAGAGTGAGTGCTATCAGGGCGTCGGCGGTCGCGGAGACGGTCAGATCGCCGACGAAGCCCACGACGCCCGCCTGCTCGCCGCCCAGTTGTCGAACGCGCTCATGGATGCGTTCTGTGGTCGATGCGATCACCAGCGCGTGGTCCTCGGCCAACAGACGAGCGCAGGCGAAGCCGATCCCGTCTTCGCTGCCCGCGCCGGTGACGACGGCCACCGGTCGGCTACCTGGTCCCATGGACACCTGCCTACCTGTCACACATTCCCGTACGTTCGTACGAATCGTGCACGAGATCAGGGCGTCCCGCAAGGCCATCAGCAGTCACCCTGCACTCCGATTTTCGTACAAAACTCTTGACTGTGATGCAGTGCACAGCGATCCTCGACGAACTACATCCGGTCACCGCATCGAGGTCGCCATGTCTGCACACCTCTCCAGCTCCACCTCGTCGAGTTCGGAACCATCGCCGTCGACGTCGGGCTCTGCGACCCTGCGGGCGAACGCGATCGGTACCGTCGGCGTGACAGCGACCGTCGTCTCCGCGGCCGCGCCGCTGACGGTCATGGCCGGCGTCGCCCCCATTGCGCTGGCCATCGGTGGCGTCGGCGTACCGGGCGCCTACCTGCTGGCCGGCGTCGTCCTGATCGTCTTCGCGATCGGGTTCACCGCGATGGCGGCACAGATCAAGCGGACGGGCGGCTTCTTCGTCTACATCGGACACGCTTTCGGAGGAACCGCCGGGTTCGCCGCCGCCGTGCTCGCGATCGTGTCCTACAACCTGCTCCAGATCGGGACCTACGGTCTGCTGGGGACCCAGGCCAGCGCGGCGCTCGACAACATCTTCGGCGTGAGTGTTCCGTGGTGGGTGATCTCGGCGATCGCGGTCGTGGCCGTGTTCGTGCTGGGAGCACTCGGGATCGACGTCGGCACGAAGGTGCTCGTCGTGCTGATCACTCTGGAGTCCGCGATCCTGGCGGTCATGGCGATCGCCGTCGTCGTCAAGGGCGGCGCTCAAGGCCTCGGTGTCGCGTCGTTCGATCCGGGCAACGTCTTCCAGGGCGGCGTGCTGGCGGTCCTCGGGATCTGCTTCGCGGCGTTCATGGGTTTCGAGTCGACGGCGTTGTACCGCGCGGAGGCACGCGATCCCGGACGCACGATCCCACGGGCGACCTACATCGCGGTCGCGTTCATGGCTCTCTTCTACTGCTTCATCTCCTGGACCGTGGTGCAGGCGCTCGGGCAGACGGAAGTCCAGTCCGCCGCGGGAAAGGCGGGCTCGGCGCTGTTCTTCGTGACCATTCGCGAGTACGTCGGCCCGTGGGCCGAGCAAGCGATGTACGTCCTCATCGTCACCAGCGTGTACGCGGCACAGCTCGCGTTCCACAACGCCATCAACCGCTACGTCTTCGGCATGGCGGAAAGTGGTGCGCTTCCGCGGATGTTCGCGCGCACGAACCGAGCCGGGAGCCCGGCGTTCGCGGGCGCGGTGCAGAGCGTGCTCGCCGGGATGGTCGTGATCGTCTTCGCGCTGGCGGGCCTCGATCCGTTCCAGGACCTGCTGATCAAGGTGAACACGCCGGGCGTCATCGGCATCATCGTGTTGCAGGGGCTAGCGGCCGCGGCGGCGGTCGCGTTCTTCCTGCGTCGTCGGGGAATGGCGCGACGCGCCTTCCTCATCGCGAGCTCGGTGATCGCGGCCGTCCTGATGTCCTGGGTCGTCTACGTCGTCGTCCGGCACCTCGACGTGCTCACCAGCGCACCGAAGGAGATCAACGACGCCCTCGTGGCGGTGGTTCCCGCGGTGCTCGTCCTCGGTCTGGCCGGCGGTCTCGTGCTGCGCAGAGTCCGGCCGAAGACGATCGCGCTGCTGGCGCGTGACGAGTCCGATGTGGAGCTTTCGAACGGCAACGACGGCACCCGAGGAGAAGACCGATCATGAGTCGCAACCAGGACGAGATGCCGACCGACCTCTGGCGGTGGTCGGCGACGTCGCTTCGCGATGCGATACGGCGCGGCGAGGTCAGCGCGACCGAAGTGGCGACAGCACACCTGGACCGCTGCGACAACGTGAACGGCTCGATCAACGCACTGATCAGCGTGTCGGGGGAGGAGGCGCTGGCCACGGCACGCGAACTCGACGCCCGCCCGCAGGCAGACCGCACCGCACCTCTGCACGGTGTCCCCGTCTCCATCAAGGACAACACCGACCAGGCCGGTCACGCCAACACGTGCGGGATCGTCGAGGGCGCCGGCAACGTGGCCAAGGAGGACGCGTCCGTGGTGGCCGCACTGCGTTCGAGCGGGGCGGTGTTCGTCGGGCGCAGCAATCTGCCGGCCTGGGGCCTGCGCTGGTTCTCGGAGAACGACCTGTTCGGGCGGACGCTGAACCCGTGGACCGCGGAGCACACGCCAGGAGGCTCGAGTGGTGGCGCCGCCGCGGCGGTTGCGGCCGGGATCGTGCCGATCGCTCACGCGAACGACATCGGTGGTTCGATCCGCTATCCCGCGGCAGTCTGCGGTGTCACCGGAATCCGCCCCACCGCGGGACGTGTCCCGAAGTGGTCCGCGCCGTCGCTGGTGAGCCAAGCCCCGTCCATCGCGGAGACCACCATGGCTGTGGAAGGCCCGGTCGCAAGGCACGTCAAGGACTTGAGGATCGCTCTGCGAGCGATGTCCGTGCACGACCCGCGCGACCCGGCATCGCTGCCGATCGGCTACCGGGACGAACCGGCTCTGCCTCCGGGGGCCAAGGTCGGAGTGGTGCGCGAGGTGCCCGGTGTCGAAACCTGCCAGGAGAACCTGCGCGCGGTTGACGATGCGGCAGGGTGGCTGGAGGAGGCGGGCTACCGGACGGTCGAGGTGAACATTCCGGAGATCGTCGAGGCGCATCGGCTCTGGCTTCTGCTCCTCTTCGAAGAACTTCGCATCGGCGCGGCCGAGATGGTGGCGCTCGGCGACGCTGATCTCCGTCAGGCCATGGAGTACAACTTCGCCGTCCAGGACGCCGCCTGGGGACCGAACGCGACCTTGGAGACCTTCCTCCGCGGCCACACCCGGCGAAACGAGCTCCTGTCCCTGATGGAGACCCACTTCACCGACATCTCCCTGCTCCTGACCCCCTTCTCGGCGGCCCGTGCGCCCGAACACGGCGCGGACTGTTCGTCGTTCGAACGAGCGAGTCAGCTCCTCTGGGCACAATGGCCCATGACTTTCGTGCCATGCCTGGGTCTGCCCGCGGCGACCGTTCCGACCGGAGTCGTCGGGACGCTGCCGGGCTCGGTTCAGATCATCGGTGGTCGTTTCCGGGAGAGCTGGATTCTGGACGCCGCGCAAGCCATCGAGGACCGTGCCGGCGTCATCACCCCCATCAACCCGGTCCACGCGCCGTAGGCTGGTTGTCGTGACCACGACGTCCTCCGCCCCGACGATGAAGATCGGGGAACTGGCCCGGCTGACCGGAGTCAGCGCTCGTTCGTTGCGGTACTACGAGCAGCAGGGGCTGATGCACAGCACGCGCTCCGTCGGCGGGCAGCGGCACTACGCGGCGACGGAGGTCGAACGGGTCGAGATCATCCGGCGGTTGTTCGACGCGGGGCTGAGCAGCAAGGTGATCGCCCGGTTGCTGCCGTGCGTGGACAGCGACGCCAAGAACGTCGCCGAAGACGCTTTCAACACGATGCACGAGGAGCGCGACCAGCTGACCGCCGACATCGCCCGGCTCGTCGAGGCCAGGGCCGTCCTCGACGAGCTGATCGAGATCAACACCCGGCACCGGGACACGATCGGTGCCGGGTGAGCGTGGTCAGAGGCTCATGTCGATGACGAGCTTCCCCGTGGCGTGCAGGGACTCGACGAGTGCCAACGCCTCGTGCGCGCGTTCGAGCGGGTACGTCTGAGTGATGTGCGGGTCGAGCTTTCCGGTGACCATCAGCTCGGCGACGCGTTCGAGGCCTGCCCGGTCGAGGCGGCGGTGGACCAGCACACCACCGAGTTCGGTCACGGACGGGTCTCCGACGGAGATGAGCTTCGCCGCCAGCGGGGCGATCTCGCGCAGCGACTCGCCGCCGACGTTGTCGACCGCGGCGTCGAAGCCGTCCGGGGCCTGTGCGCGGAGCCGCTCCACGACACCGCCGCCGGTGTAGTCCACAAAGGACGCACCGGTCGACGTGACGAGATCCCGCTTCGCCGCGCTCGCCGTACCCGTCACGACCAGCCCTCGGTCCCGGGCCAGCTGGGCCACCGCGATGCCCACGCCGCCGCCGATCCCGTTGACCAGCAACGAGGATCCCGCGGGCAGGTCGAGCTGATCCAGCACGTCCAGCGCGGTGGTGCCGGCGACGGGGATGGTCGCCGCCCAGGTGTCCGGCAGCGCGTCGGGGATGCGGGCCGTGGCGTCGCCGAGCAGCAGCGTCGTTCCCGCGTACGTGCCCGAGCCGGTCAACGCGAACCCGGCGACTCGGTCGCCGACGGCCAGGCCGGTCACCTCCGCGCCGACCGCGAGCACGGTTCCGGCCGCTTCCACTCCCAGGACCTGCGGGAAGGGCAGGTGGCCGTTCAACGCGGTGGCGTGTCCGGACCGCAGCTTGTAGTCCACCGGATTCACTCCGGCCGCCGTGACGCGGACGAGCACTTCGGCGGAACTGGGTGCGGGATCCGGCCGCTCGAAGAACTCCTGGACGTCGGCGTCGCCGAAACTCGTGTACCCCAACGCTTTGCTCATCGTGAACAGCTCCTGAAACGTCGAATCGCGGACGATTTCGACGCTATGCGTTGACACCGGTGTCAACTTCCACCCGATGTGACGCGGGCAACTCAGTTCTCGGCCGACGAGCGATCGTTCGGCGGGATGTTGACTCTCGGGTTGGGCGAGACGGCAGAGTAGCCATGTGGGTGATGCGGAGCTGATGACGATCGGGCGGTTCGCCCGGCTGACCGGGTTGTCGATCCACGCGCTGCGCCACTACGACGACGTCAGCCTGTTGATCCCAGCCCACACCGATCCGCAGACCGGTTACCGCCGTTACGGGCGGGACCAGATGCGGCTGGCCCACCTCATCCGCGAACTGCGGTGGATCGACCTGCCGATCGAGGAGATCCGGCAGGTGCTGGCCGAAGCCGGTCAGGCGGGTCCGGTGCTGGCCGGCCACCGCCAGCGGCTGCTGCGCACGCGCGGTCTGCTCACCGCCCAGATCGACAACGTCGATCGCCTTCTGAGGGAAGGGTTCACCATGTCCGCTCCGCCGTCGGAATGCCGGCCGGTCCAGATCACCATCGCCGTGGACGACCTCGACGCGTCGATCACGTTCTACGAGGCCGCGTTCGACCTGCGTTACGAGGTAACCCGCCGCACCGACGACACGGATCACTCGTCGTTCATGTTCGGCGAGTACGGCCGGGACGGCTTCTTCCTGCTGCAGTTGAGCGCCGACGTCGTCGACACCGACCGACCTGGCCCCACGACCTTCGGTCTGGTCGTTGACGACCTGGACGCCCGGCACTCGCGGGCCTTGGCCGCCGGAGCCACCGAGGTCGTCGCGCCGCGAGACCGGCAGGGCATGCCTCGCAGTTCGGCCGTCAGAGATCCCAGCGGCAACTGGATCTGGCTCTATCAGGGCTGACCAGCCGAACGCACGCTCTTGCCGCTGACCGGTAGCCCGGCTGATGAACGGACCTCAACCGGTTCATTCCGGCAAGCCCGCCCGGTGGTCTTCGACGAGGGTGAGGATCCGGGAGATCGTCAGGTCCGGTTCCTCCAGGGGCAGCGCGTGGGTGGTCCTCGGCACTGTTCAGGGCAGCGTCTGCCACGCACCGAACGTCGTGCCGTTGAACGTGCTGGTCATGATCTTGCCGCCGACCCCGATGGCGAAGATCGTCGGCACGTCGTCGAGGACGGCGAAGGCGGGTGAGCCGAGCACCGGGCTGCCGTTCAGGAAGCGCCACGGGTGGAAGCCCGCGTTCGGTGCGAACTGCCAGGTGGCGCTGACCTTGCCGTTCTCGTCGCGGCCCGCGAGGAAGATCAGGCCCTGTGCCCGCGCCGTGGCGATCGGGCCGACGCCGTTGCCGCCCAGCGCCGTCGGCGGGTTGCTCCACTCCCCACCGGGGATGACGTAGACGGTGCGCACGGCGCCGCCGGTGGAGCGCCAGAAGATCTCTGGGCGGCCGTCCCCGTTCAGCGCCAACGAGGGAGCGCTGGTGACGGGTTCGCTCGCGCGCACGGTCGACCCCGGCCAGACCGCGTTCGGCGAGTTCTGCAGCCACGTGCGGATGGCGTTGCGGCCGCTCGCGGCGAGGAGCATGCGGCCGTCGTGGCAGGTGATGACCGCTTGCGCCTGCTTGACGTCCGGCCCGCCGCCGAAGTCCACCCAGTTCGAGTACGCGCCGTTGATCGCGGTCTGGTAGACGGTGCTGACGCCGCCGCCGGAGTTCCTGGCGAAGACCTCCAGCCTGCCGTCCTCGTTCACACCGACGACCGGGGCACCGGTGTGGGCGCCGCCGGGTCCGTTGGGGTTGCCGAGTGACGTCCACGCCCCGAACGGACCGTTGCTGGAGGTCTGCTTGCTCGTCACGATGTCGTGGCTCGCGAGCGAGCGGGCGAACACGGCGAGCCGCCCGTTCGCCTGGGCCTCCACGGTCAGCGTCGCGGCGACCGGGCCGCCACCGATGTTGACCGGTGCCTGCCACGCGCCGCCCGCGGCACTCTGGCGCCAGTTCCACACCTGACCGCCGCGCACGGCGAACGCGCGCATGCGCCCGCCTCCGTCGACGCCGACCCACGTCGTGCCCAGGTCCCAGCGGTGGTAGTCGCGGTCGGTCCAGCCTGGTTGACCCCCGGCGAAGCCGTCGAACGGCAGGTACACGTCGAAGACGGCGCGCTTGAAGTTCATGACCGGGGTGGACAGGTTCACCGCGTAGTCGGCGGTGTTGTAGCAGCGGTGGGCGACCAGCGTCGGGGGCGGTGTGCCGCCACCGGCCATGTAGGCGTCGATCGCGGCGGCGGCGAAGTTGGCGACCGCGATGTGGTCCTCGTGCTCGCCCATCAGGAACGGGTCCGGGTTCGCGTCCTGGACCTGGACGTGCGTCGGCTGCGTGCTGACCATGATCGCCTTCAGCACGTTGACGAGGTCGGCGCGGTTGTAGTTGAAGACCTGCGTCACCGGGCTGTCCGGATAGATCAGGGTGGGGGCGACGTGGTTCGGGTTCGCCCACATGTTCGTCAACGCGTGGAGGTGGTTGTTGTTGTTTCCGTCAGGCAACGCCAACTGGATCATCTTCACCGTTGGCTTGGCGTCGAGTGTGTTGACCTCGACCGCCTTGCCCGCGAAGGTCACGGCGGACCGGGTCCACGTGTTCGCGACACCCGCCGCAAACGCGTAAGCCGCGCAGGCACCTCGCCTGCGCGACTCCGCGTACGCTTCGCCCCCGTTGAACTCGCCCGCCGAGACGATCACGATCGTCACGGGAACATCGCGCAGGATCGCCTGTGCGGGGTCGGGACTCAGGAACAGCATTTCGTCGTCTGGATGCCCGACCACGCACAGGCATCTCTCTGCGCTGTCTGCCACGCTCCACTCCACGTTTCGCACGCCGGCTGAACCACCAGAGTAGGAAGATGTGCAGTGGCGCAAGCGACATTTGCCGAAATTGTGTGATCGCAGCACCCGAATTCAACCCGAAGTGGACTGAATGAAGCGTGTGCTGTTCTGGTCCTCGATTCGCTGTTTTGACCCGGCTCATCGGAAGGACGGCTTCACCCTTCGTTGGGATGGATGCGATCGACGTCGATTCCAGCGCCAGGCAGTACGACACGGACGACGGCGATGTCGTCATCGGTGCTCAGGTCGACCATCATCGGCTCAGCGCCCGTGACTTCGGTGGCCAGGGTGACGACTGCCGCCAGCTCATCGGCGACGTCCGTGAAGCGAGGGGCTTGTCCGGCTGTCACGTCGGTCCAGGACGCCGGCTGCTCTGGTGGAGTGAGCGGATTCGTCGTACCTCGGCGCACGTGGTCGTAGACCGGTGGAAGGTCCTCGCGGGTGCCGACGATCGTGGCAAGCCTGCTCTGTGCGGCCTCGGTCAGTGCTCTGGACGCCGCCACCTCGGCGGCCAGGTGTGCGCCCCAGCCGAGGGCGACGACCGGGAAGTCCTCGGTCCAGACCTCTGCGCCGAAGCACGGTACCCGGAACCGGTTGGGCAACTGGAAGATCCGCACTGTGGCGCCGGCCGAGTACATCCGGTCGAGCAGCGAGGCGCACGTGCTGTCGCTGATCGATCGCGGGTCGATGTCGATGCGCACGGTGTTGAAGTTCCGCTGGCTGATCGCGTCCCGCTCGATCACCTCGTACAGCGCGTGCAACGCGGCCTCTGCACTGCAGTTGCCCGATGCGAGGCCGTTGCTGCCCGACCGCAGTCCGCACGGTTTCCAGCTCTGCTCGTACGGTGCGGTCAGCCCGACCAAGGCGACTGGCAGTGGAACGGTACGACCGGTCTGCATGCCGACCGCGTCCATCCAGTCCAGCGGTGTGTCCGTGGTCAGCAGGCCGCCGGGTACGGTCTGGACGTCTTTCAGGTCGTAGGGCAGGTCGAATTCACGGGCGGGGATGCGCGGGTAGGCGGCGGCCGGAACCGCGTATTCCGCATGCCACAGCTCGATGCTCTCCATTGCCCCGGAAACGGCGGCCAGCTCGGCGGTCTGCCCTTTGCCCTGGGAGACGGACAGCAGCTTCGCCAGCGGACGCACGGACATGACCACCGGGATCCCGAGGACGTCCAGCCCGGTCACGTCCGCCACCCTGGTGATGCCGAAGCGGGCCAGCTTCGGCCGGATGATGGCCCACGTCTCCTCGGGGACGCGGACCCGGTGGGTGCCCGTCCAGAACGCCTTCGTGGTACCGGCAACCGACGTTGACGTCATCTGAAGTCCTCCGAGGAGACCCCGTCCTTGAGAGCGGGGAGGAATCGGACCCTGCGGAGCAGGGCAGGTAGGAGTAGTAGTTTCGTTGCCAGAGCGAAGCTGTGTCCGTCACCAGCTGCGTGGGTTCCATAGTGGACTGATATGTTTGTGGATGTGGCTGGGCAGGTGAAGCGGGCGTTCAAGTTCCGCTTCTATCCGAGCGAGGCGCAGGCGGTGGAGTTGTCGCGCACGTTCGGGTGTGTCCGCAAGGTGTACAACCTGGCGTTGCAGGCCCGCTCGGAGGCGTGGACACAGCGCCGCGAACGGGTGGGCTACGAGGCCACGTCGGCGTTGCTGACCGTGTGGAAGCGCACCGAGGAGCTGGCGTTTCTGGCTGAGGTGTCGTCGGTGCCGTTGCAGCAGGCGTTGCGGCATCTGCAGACGGCTTTCGGCAATTTCTGGGCGAAGCGGGCGCGGTTTCCGCGGTTCAAGTCGCGGAAGAAGTCGCACGCCAGTGCGGAGTACACGCGGTCGGCGTTCCGCTGGTGTGACGGCAGGTTGACGCTGGCGAAGATGGCTGAGCCGCTGGACATCCGCTGGTCGCGGCCACTGCCCGAGGGAGTGGTGCCGTCGACGGTGAGGGTGTCGCGGGACGCGGCGGGGCGGTGGTTCGTGTCCCTGCTGTGTGAGGATCCTGGCGTGACGCCGTTGCCCGCCACGGATGCGGTGGTGGGGATCGATGTCGGGCTTGATCATCTGCTGGTGTTGTCGACCGGGGAGAAGATCGGCAATCCCCGGCACGAGCGCCGGGACCGGACGGCGCTGGCGAAGGCGCAGCGGGTGTTGTGCCGCAAGCAGAAGGGCAGCAGCAACCGGGTCAAGGCCCGCGTCAAGGTCGCTCGTGTGCACGCCCGGGTCGTCGACCGGCGCACGGACTTCCTGCACAAGATCACTACTCGGCTCGTGCGCGAGAACCAAACGCTCGTGATCGAGGATCTGGCGGTGTCGAACATGGTCGGCAACCACCGCTTGGCCCGTGCGATCAATGACGCGGGCTGGCGGCAGTTCCGGCAGCAGTTGCAGTACAAAGCGGACTGGTACGGGCGGCAAGTGGTCGTGGTGGATCGCTGGTTCCCGTCGTCCAAGCTGTGCTCGGCCTGCGGCGCGCTCGCGGCGGCGATGCCGCTGCACGTGCGCACGTGGACCTGCGGCTGCGCTGTGACCCATGATCGGGATGTGAACGCGGCACGCAACATCCTGGCCGCCGGGCTGGCGGTGACGGTCTGTGGAGCCGGTGTAAGACCTCAACGGAATCCTCCGGGCGGGCAGTCGGTGACGAAGCAGAAAACCCCGCGGCGCGAGCCGTAGGAATCCCTTCGTTCACGAGGGGAGGAAGTCAAGGTGTCACCTGTTTCGCGGGCACGGCCTTGCGGAACTGTTGTCTCAGGAAATAGGGGCGGAGGGCCGCGACCGCGGAGCTGACGGTCTCGAAGCCCCGATCGCGTGCGGCGGCGAGCAACGTTTCCGGATCCTCGCCGACCCGCCAGGTCTCGGCCAGCTGCCGCCGGATCACCGCGGCCTTGATCCGCTCGATCCCCATGCTCTGCCGGTTGGCCATTTCGGCGTTGACGACGTGGGACTCGGCGACCGCCGCCTTGGCTTGCGGGTCGTCCGCCAGGTCGGCCGCCGCTTCCACCAGGTCGCTCGCCATCCTCGGCATTCGGTAGGACCGCGTGAGCGCCAGCAGGAGTTGGTCGCGGTCGGGCAGCCGGTCGTGTTCGTCCCGGGTGAGCCAGTACCGCAACTGATCCGCGGTGAGACTGGCCGGCCTGACACCGTGAGCGCTCGCGGCCACCAGCGCACAGGTGCTCAGATCGTCGCTGAGGTTCGGTGCTGTCTCGGCGATGCGAGCGAGTGCGAAGGACCGCCATCTCTCCGGGAAACCGGGGTGGTAGATCTGTTGGTACTTGGCGACCATCGCCGGTGACACGTGCTTTCCGGCCACGACGTCACCGGTGAAGTTCGCCTCCCAGTCGTACAGGAACCGGTTGCGCCAGTCCGGTGAGAACGTCCATTCCAGGTGCCTGGGCACGGTCAGTTCGTCGATCCGGGCCAGCGTGTCCGCGGCGTCATCGGCTTTGACATCACGGACTTCCGGGTGGTCGTCCAGGAAGGCGCGGAACGCGGCGACGGCGGACCGGTCGGCGGCGTCCTGCGCCGCCAACTCGATCGCCGGCCACACGCGTTCGGTGTAGTGCAGCGAACTGGCGATGCGAATCACGGCATCTCCCTGCTGTGGCAGGAGAACACCGCGATCCGCGGCCACCGCGACCGCGTGCCGGATGTTGACCAGCGGCACGCTGAGCACCCGGTACCGCGGACCTTCGGTGTGGGTGATCGCGACCTCGTCGTCCCCGTTGATCACGCCGTCCCGGTAGAGACCGAACACGGTGCCGTGGCCGATCATTCCGAAGGGGTGCAGCTCGGCGGCACGCAGCGCGCCCATGCTCGCACAGCCGATGACCCTGGTTCCCGCGGCGAGCACAGCGAGGATTTCCTTGTGCCGCACCGAGGCGTTCTGGTGGTAGTAGCCGTCGACGACCACTGCGGTGTCGCCGGGACCGAGATCGAGCCGCAGCAGGTCGCCGTGCGCGGCAGGGGGATGGATCGTCGCGTCCGCGATGATCGACAGCACCTGCTCGGCGGACAACGTCGGGCCGACGAAGACGTGTACGGGCATGGGTCTCCTTAGCTGTGCTGTCTCCCCAAACCGAGCTGGCCGGCGAAGAAGGTGAAGGTGTCGGCCATCACCTCGACAGCCCGGGACCGTGCCCGCAGGCCGTGGCCGACGTCCTGCTCGGCACGCAGCAGAATCGGCCGGTCGCTGCTGGACGCGTGCTGCAGCGCGGCGCACATCTTGCGAGCGTGCGACGGATCGACGCGAGTGTCGCCGTCGAACACCTGGAACAACACAGCCGGATACGCGGTACCGGAACGAACCTGGTGGTACGGCGAGTAGGACAGCAGCCATTCGAACTGCTCCGGATCCTCGGCGGTGCCGTACTCGGCGCGCCAGGACGGGCCGAGCCCGAACCGCTCGTAGCGGACCATGTCCAGCAAAGGCGCGTTGCACACCACCGCGGCGAACTTCTCCGGGTGCTGGGCGAGTACCGCGCCCACCAGCAGGCCGCCGTTCGAGCCACCGAAGATCCCGAGTTGCTCCTCGGTCGTCCAGCCGCCTTCGATCAGCCAGTCGGCGGCCGCGACGAAGTCGTCGAAGCTGTTCTGCTTGCGGGCTCGGCTCCCCGAGCGATGCCAGTCCTCGCCTTCCTCGCCTCCGCCGCGGATGTTCGCGATCACGTACACCCCGCCTGCTCGCACCCAGGCCAGGGCCAGCGGCGAGTAGTCCGGCGCCATCGGGAAGCTGAAGCCGCCGTAGCCCGCGAGGATCGCGGGCCGCGGCCGGTCGGCCACACCCGAGGACGAGATCACGAACATCCGTACCGGGGTGCCGTCCTTCGACGGGTAGACGACTTGCCGGGTGTGAATCTTCGGTACGTCCGGAATGGACGGACGGCCCACCTTCCGGACCGCCGCGGTGCGTGCGTCGTAGCTGTACACCGTCAGCGGCGTGGCGAAATCGGTGTAGGTGAACCAAGCTTCGTGACCACCGGCGGCGCGGTCGACCACGTGTCGTACCCAACCTTTGCCGGGCAAAGGAACCGTGCCGACCTGGCTGCCGTCGCGCAGACTGTGCACCGACATCTCGCTCACCGCGTGCCTGGCGCGCACGACGATGGCGAGCGGCGGGTCCAACTCGGCGCCGTCGAGCACGGCGATGTCGGTCATGACAGCGGTCGAGTCCTCGCCGACCAGGTCCGGCCAGGGGCCGTCGGCCATGGTCGCGGGGGTGGCGGTGGCCAACCGGCCGTGCCCGGCGTCCCGTTCGGTGAGGATCGGGATCTGCTCGTCAGGTTCGGTTCCGACTCGGATGTAGGGCACCGTTCGTGCGTCCACACCGGACTGGACCACGCGGAGTTTCGGGTCCTCCGGCGCGGTCTCGGACAAGTCCGCCAGCCACAGATCGGTCCGGCGGGCGGTGCCGCCAGCGGCGCTGATGACCAGCCACCGTCCGTCGGCCGTCAGCGTCACCCCGTAGTAGTCAGCTTTCTCACGGCCGGTTCCGAAGATGAGTACGTCGGAATCCGGATCAGTGCCGACGCGATGCAGGTAGACCCTGCGGTGGTAGTGCTGCTCGCCTGCCGGGACGGCGTCGGCGGGCAGCCGCCGCACGTAGTAGAACGCCGTCCCGCCTGGCAGCCAGGCGACGGGTGTGCGCCGGACCCGGTCGATCGGCCCGTCCACGACCTGGCCGGTCGCCACGTCGAGCACTCGCAGTCCGCCGTCTTCCACGCCGCCACCGGCCAGTTGGTAGGCGAGCAGGTCCCCCTCAACCGATGGATGCCAGCACTCCAGCGTCGTCGTCCCGGTCGGATCGATGCGCATGGGGTCGAGCAGTGTCGTCTCACTGCCGTCCGAGTCCAGCACGAAGACCACGGCGTGTTCCTGGTCGGCTCCGCGCCGGGCGAGGAACATCCGGTCTCCGCGCGGGCGCGGCAGGGTGTGGATGTCGAACGAGAAGAGCTCGGCGAGTTGCCTGCTCAGGCGCTCGCGGTCCGGCCAGTTGGCGCGCTCCTGCTGGAAGAGCGCCTCCTGGGCGGCCCGCCACGTGCGCGTACGGGGATCGGCCACGTCCTCCAGCCAGCGGTACGGATCGGCGATCTGGTGGCCGTGCACCATCTCCACCAGATCCAGCCGATCGGCGCTGGGATAGTCCCTGGCGGTCATCCGAGCCCGGCCAACCGCGGTTGCGCCGGAGCCGCCAGCTTGTCGTTGTGCTCAGCCAGGTAGTCGCGCAGCGGGTGATCCCGGATCAGCTGGTTGAGGCACTCGATCAGCGCCTTCTCATGTCGCGCGACGTCCTCGTCCGTGTCTGTCTTCGGAATGTCCACACGGAACGGAGCGGCGTGCCGAGCACGAGTGGACAGCCATTTCAGATAGGCGAGCCCGGTCTGGCTCTGGAACCCGTAACTGAGGTGCAGGCTGGTCCCTCCGGTGCCACGCACCCCGTGGTACCAGCCGCGGGGAAGGTAGAGCACGTCGCCAGGGGACAGGACGCCGGACCACTCGGGCTCGTCGGGGCGGGTGTTGTCGGGGTCGGTCTTCGCGTCGATCGGGTTCACGGTGCCCGGACCGTAGACGTCCCAGTGCTTCGAGCCTTCCACCTGCACCACGAGCACGTCGACCACGTCCCAGTGCGGCGGGAACGCCGGGATGTTCCCGGCCGTCGCGTACATGTGGGTCTGCACGATCTCGCCGACGGCGGCGGACAGCTCCCATGCGGTCCGGCCGATCGCGGGTTCCATCTCGTCGATGTTGTCGATCATCAGCGTCGCCCCGCCTCGCAGGATCTCTCGCAGCCGGGCCAGATCGACCAACGGCGCGTCCTTGCGGCGCGGCGAAGACTCCTGATCGAGGTACCGCTGGGGATTGACCGCGCGGCCCGCTGTCTGGACGACCTTCACCTTCGGTGGGCTCAGCCGCTGGTTGATCATCAACGCGGCGATGCTGTCCCACGAGACCAGTGACTCGACGTCGGAACGGGGAAGCCGGCCGTGCAGCCGTCGTTCACCCAGTGCGGCACGGAAAGCGGCGCGACCGCCCCACTGGTCGATCAGGTTGTCGAAGAACGTCATGGTGACTCTCCTGTCCGGACGTGTGACTGGCTGGGGCTGGGTGCCGCGAGGAACCCCGGCGTCCGGAACGTCGGCAGGCATGCGGCGGTGGCCAAGGCGGCGAGCGCGGCGAGGACGATCAGTGTGTTGCGCGCGCCGGTGACGTCGAGCAGGAAGCCGGTCAGCAGCGGCCCGAGCGCCGCAAGACCGGACATCAGCAGATCGGCGGCTGAGGCGACCCGGCCCTGCAGTTCGTCTGGTGCACCAAGCAGCATGGCCTTGCCGACCACGACGCCGCCGGTTGGCGACAACACGAACGCCACTGCGAGGACAGCACCCACAGCCCAGGGCGCCGAGGTGAAAACGAGCACGGTGGTCGTGATGACCCAGCCGACGCCAAGGCCGATGAACACAGCGGGAACGGGGAACCGGTGCAAGACGGCGGGCGCGACGGCGGCACCTGCCACCGCTCCGACGCCGACGCAGGCGAGCAGGAACCCGATCGCGGTGGCCGACCGTCCGTGTGCTTCAGCGGTCACCACGACGACCAGCACGACGGACACCGAGATCATGTTCACCACGCCCGCGAAGGTGAGCACGTTGCGCAGTGTCCGGCGGCGCAGCAACCAGCGGACGCCCGCGGACAACCGCCGGTCCGGCACACGAGCGGGCTGTGGCTGGCGGAGCGGCGTTTTGATCCGCGCCACCATCAGCGCCGACACCAGGTACGAGATCGCGTCGGCGACGAACGGAACCAGCCTGTGCAGGCTGAACAACCAGCCGCCCAGCGCGGGACCGATCAGCGAGACCGCCGCCGCTCGCGACTGACTGCGGGACAGCGCAACGGTGAGCTGGTCGGCCGGCACCATTTGCCGGACCGCGACCGCAGCGGCCGGGCGGAACACCGCGCCGGCAGCGCCCTCGACGACCGCGACGAGAAGGATGTGGACGTACCCGGGACCGCCGAGCAGTGCCGCGACGGGGATGCTCGCCAGCACGACAGCCCGGACGAGGTCGCTGCCGAGCATGATCCGGCGCCGGTCGCACCGGTCGACGACAGTTCCGGCGGGTAGCCGGCAGATCAACCGGGTCGCCAGTGACGCGGACGCGATCCCACCGGCCTGCGCCGCCGTACCGCCGAGGGCGAGAACCAGCAGCGGGTAGGCGACCAGCGAAAGCTGGGTGCCCAGATCCGATGCGGCCTGGCCGATCCAGTACCGGCGGAAGTCCACGTTGTCCCGAAGCGGGCCGTGCCTGGTCATGGCGACGACTGACCGGCCGTGCTGTCGAGCCGTCCCATGTCGTGCAGGTAGTCGAGAATCCTGGCGTCAACCGCGTCGGAGAATCTGGTGATCTCACTCTGGTCGGCGTTGCGCGCACCGTAACCGCAGGCGACCCACCGCCCGTCGACCTGGTTCGCCGGCAGGTAACCGGAATCGACCGACCCGATCTCCCAGCCGGGCTTGCCCGCCGACTCCCAGCAGCTGTACAGGGTGCCGTCCGCGTTGACCACGGCACCCAACCGGCCGTCCCGAAATCCACAGGACAGGCAGGGCCGGGCAGGCTTCGGCCGGCTCACCTGGAATCCCAGCTCGGTCGCCCGCACGGTCCAGCCGACCACCTCGTCGATCAACTCCGACTCGCGTTCGGCGGTGCTGTCGAACCCGATGCCCGTGTCGTAGATCAGGGCGAAGTAGATGTTGCACCGCGCCGGGTCCACGCGCCGCCCGATCTGCTCGATCAGCTCGGGGATGCCGTTCCGGTTGCGCTGGCTGACGTTCACGCGCAGGTCCCAGCGCAGCGAGGTCACCTCGTTGGCTGCCGCGATGTTCGACAGGATCGCGTCGAACGTGCCCGTGCCGGACCGGCGGACCCGCGTCTGGTCGTGTTCGATCTGGTTGCCGTCGAACGTGATCTGCACGCTGCCCAGCCCGAGCGCGGCCAGTTCCTGAGCGAGCTCGGGGGTCAGCAGTGTCCCGTTCGACGTCATGTGAGCCGAACTGAGGCCGTGGTCCGCGGCGAGTTCGAGCAGATCCCGGCAGCCGGCCGGGTTGAGCAGGGGCTCGCCGCCGAAGAGGTGGACGTCGAGTTTGTCCAAACCGGACTCGGCCATCTTGCCCGAGACGAATCGCAGGATTCGGCCCGCGGTCCGGCGGTCCAGCGACACCGTGGCGATGCGCGGGGGCCGGCTGCCCCCGGTCGGGTCGGGCGCGGTGTTCTGGAAACAGTAGGCGCAACCGAGGTTGCAGGCCGATGCGGTCAGAACGGTCAGGGCGTAAGCCGGACGCGGGGCCGGACCGTTCACCCCCATGGCGTTCAGCCGATGCTCGACAACGGAGCGCAACCGCCCGCCGCTGTCCACAGCCGCGTCGCCGAGCAGCAACAGCTTGTGCCCGCCGAGGTACCACCAGCCGCGGGCACCTTTCAACAGCCGGGGGACGTAGAGCGCGTCTTGCATCGGTCGACTCCGATTCTTCGGTGCGAAGCAAAGGCCGGGACCGCTACCAGAGCTCGGCATCGACCCCGGCCGTCGGTGCACAGATCAGTTCTCGGCGTAGCAGCCGCAGGAGTGCGGCGTGAGCTCGCCGTCATCCCAGTCGTTGTAGGACATGACGTTCAGGATGACGTCGGCAATGGCCTGCTCGTCCAACATGGCTAACCTCCTTCGAGCAACTCGAGTGCCAATGACGACACCGACGTTAGGAACGCCGGGTTCGAGATCGGTACAAGGCCGGTTCGATCCCGCACCGGCTCGACGAGCTCGCGTGCGTACGGCGCGAGAAGCTCGGACAGCCGATACCGCGGTTCGTGCCCGGCGCCCGCATCGCTCACCACGTGGGCCCGAAGCAGGCTTTCCAGCACTGGCGCTACGTCATCCGCCGTGCTGTCAGCCGGCTCCTCGGCGGTACCGATCACGGCCAGCCGGTGGAGAACGCGCCGTTCCTCGATGCTCAGATCGTCGACGAGCGAGGCGATCGCCGCCCGCGCCGCTGCCGCACCGTCCACTGAGGACGACACCAGCGGGGCATCCGGCCGGGCGACGAGCACCGTCGCGGCGACCCGAACCGCGAGAGGCAGCAGCCGGGCTGCTCGTACCACCTGCTCGGCGGCCTTCGGATCAGCCCCGACGCGGGCTGGTCCCACGATCTTGCCGAGCAACTCGACCGCTTCGGACACGGCGAACGCGTCCAACCCCACGTAGTGGGCGGAGTCGAGGGCCACCAGCCGCCGGCTGGTGACCAGCGCCGCGCTGCCGCCCGCCACGGGGAGCAGGGGATACACGCTCTCCGCGTCGGTCGCGTCGTCGAGGACGAGCAGAACCCGCCGGTCGACCAGCAGCGCACGTAACAGCGCCGCCCGGTCCTCCTCGCACACCGCATCGGCTTCTGGCTGCGCACCGAGCCTGCGGAGCAGTTCCGCGACCACATCGCCCGTCCCGCGGTCCCGGAGTTCGACGAGAATCTGCCCGTCGCGGTACGCCGACCGCAGCCGGTGTGCGGCGTGCACAGCCAGCGTCGTCTTGCCGACGCTGGGCAGGCCGTGCACGACGGCCACAGCGGGTGCGGCCGCATCGCCCGGCCTGCCCAGGATTCGCAGCAGCTCGTCGAGCTCCCGCTTGCGCCCGACGAAGTCGCCAACGGCTCGCGGCAACCAGAACATCGACGCCGCGTTCCCCGGTTTCGGCTGCTGCAAGGCGATCATCGCCTGGTACTGCTGATGCAGCACCGGGCTCGGCGAGAGACCCAGCTCGCGCGCCAACTCCTGACGCACCTCGTCGTAGACGGCGAAGGCCTCGGCTTGCCGGCCGGCCTGATGCAGCGCGGCCATCTGCAGGCCGCGAAGGCGTTCCCGGATCGGGTGCGCGCGTGCCAGCTCCCCGATCTCGTCCAGGATGTCGAGCACCGACCCGGTGGCCAACTGGGCCTCGACGAGGTTCTCGTACGCCTCGATCCGGCGAGCGGTCAGCCGGTCCGCCTCGTGCTGCAACACCGGATTCCCCGCGAACTCCGCCAACGCCGGACCCTGCCACAGATCCAGCGCCGCGCGGAGCAACCCCGTGGCACTGCTCGGATCACCTGACCGCAGACACGACCGGCCCTGCCGCGCCAACGCGTCGAACTTCGCGGCGTCAAGCGCGGAGCGCCCGAGTGAGATCTGATAGCCCGCAGCCTTGAAGACAAGGGAACAATCGCCGATGGCCTTGCGCAGGCCGCTCACGTAGGCCTGGAGGTTCTTCCGTGCCGTCCGAGGCTGCCCATGTGGCCACAGGGTCTCGACCAGCTCGTTCGTCGAAACCACAGAATTCGCCCGGCACAACAGGATCGCCAGCAGAGTGCGCTGCTTGGCCGAGCCGGGATCGACGACTTTCGCTCCGTCGGTGACAGTCAGAGGCCCGAGGATTCGGAAGGCCAGCTGATCACCATCGGCTGCCGTGCCACCGCGATGGCCGACTCGCGTCATGCCGGTGATGCCTGACGCCGTGCACAGCGCATCTGACGACCGGCCCTTGGTGATCGACCGGTCACCATCGCGGGTCTCTGGTTGTGATTGGCACGGGTCCTCCAAGTTCGTCGGTCGGCCTGGCGGGCGACAACAGCGTCTCCAGCGTGCTGGGAACCACTGGACGGCAGCTGAACAGGCAATGGACGTACGTCAGATTCCGTCGGCTGCTGGCCGCGGCTGGGTCGTTGCCGACCTGAACGGCCCAGCGATGATCAATCACGATGGCCCCTCGTGCTGAGCCGACGTCGCTGCTAAGTTCGTGTGCTCGGATGCCGAGGGGGCGTTGTGTGGCGACGAGTCGTGCTCTTGTCCGTGATGATTTTGTTGGCCGGTGGGGGGATCGCGGCTGCTGACGCCGCACCACCGGCCAAGGTGCTGTCGAACTTCGAGAACTACTGGGGCGTCAGCCTCAACCGGGACTGCGGGTTCTCCCAAGCGTTGCCGAACGCGCCGGGGCGGAGCGTCTGGCTGTTCTGCGACACGGCGTGGACCGACTTCAACGGCGAGCACTTCATCGGCGGCTCCACCGCGGCTGTCGGTCCGTACACGCCCGGTCAGGTGCCGACCGATCTCGACGAACTGCCGACTCCGCCGGCCGCGCCACGTCCGCACCCTCACTACGGCGGCCCGGCCCCGTTCCTACCGACACCGACCGGACTGCTGAACCCCGGCGGGCAGCCGTGCACCGCCGACGGCACCCAGTATCCGGCGTCGTGGCTCACCGGGGTCACGGCCCACCAGGGCATGCTGCTGATCACCTATGGCGACGTGTGCGTGACCCGGACTGCGACACCGTTCCTCGTGCAGCGCTTCGGGATCGCCGAATACGATCCGGCGGCGAACGTGATCCGTGCGCAGACCACCGTGATCTCCCGGCCCGGCGAGCAACTGCGGGCCGCGGAAGTCCTCGGGTCTCCCATCATCTCCGGCGGCTACCTGTACCTGTACGGCTCGGAATGCACGGCGTCGGCCTGGGGCGTGTGCGCCGGCGGCAGCACCTACACCGCCCGCGTAGCCGCGAATGCGGCGTCGTGGCGTTCCGTGAACGGGTACCGCTGGTACAGCGCCGGAGGTATGTCACGGGATCCGGCGAACGCGACGAATGTCATGCCCGCCGCACCGTTGGCGTTGTCCGTGCACGAGTTCACCGGTCACGGCCTGAACGCCATCGTGCAGAAGGATCTGGCCGGTGGCTTCGAGGTCTGGCGGGCACCCGGCCCGGCCGGTCCGTGGACCCGTGCCGGCGGAGGAAAGGTCGGCTGTTCCGGCGGCAGTGGCGTCGACCTGTGTCGTGCTCTGACCGGACATCCCGAGCTGTCGACCGACTCCCAGCTGATGATCTCCTACTTCAACCCGGGAAGCGCACACGTCGAGGTGGCCGCGTTCCCGTGGTAGTGGCCAGGAACAGCCGGCGCGGTACCGCAGTCGTGTTGGGCGAGGGCGAAGCCATGTCCTGGTACATCAGTCTTGCTGGTTGCGTGCCACGAGCTTGCGCTGGGTCCGGCGACCTTGCGCCACCATGAACGGAACAGCGCGCAGTCCGAAGCGCGGGAACGTGTCGGCGAGCCGGGCCAGCGCTCCGCGCCACCTCGGGAGGGTGGTGACCGGTTTCGGTTTGTCGAGCACAGCGGCGACGGCGGCGGCGATGTCGGCTGGCTGCAGCAGCGTGCCGGAGAACGACAGTGCGGCGGCCGGATCACCGAGCTTGTCGTAGAGCATCGGCGTCCAGATGCCGTCCGGGCAGACGCACGAGATGTCGATGTCCTGGACGCCCGCCTGCCGGAGATCGGCGAGGGTGCTGAGGCTGAAGCCGATGGCCGCGTGCTTGGAGGCGGCGTACACCGCTTCGCCCGTGACGGCCGTGATGCCCGCGAGGGACACGACGTTCACGACGTGCCCTCCGCCGTGACCGCGCATGGCCCGGATCGCGGCGACCGTGCCGTTGATGGTCCCGAGGGCGTTGACCTCGACCATCAGCCTGCGGGTGGCGGCGTCCTGCTCCCAGGCGGGACCGGTCACCAGAACCCCCGCGTTGTTGACCCAGACCTCGAGCCGGCCCGCACGGGCGACGATGTCGTCGCACGCCGCTTCCACGGCCGCGTCGTCCCGCACGTCGAGCACCCGCGCGATCGCGCCGATCTCGGTGGCCGTCGCGGTCGCGGTGGCTTCGTCGACGTCGGTGACCAGCACCGTGTAGCCGCGGTCGACCAGCATCCGCGCGACCAGCTTGCCGACGCCGCGCCCGGCACCCGTCACGACCGCGCCCGCTTTCACCGTCATGGCAGAAGTATCGCGACCTTCGTGTCGTTGATCGACCCCGACGTGTGCTGACCCGGCTCCGAACGCGCGCGATCTCATCCGGCCACGTCCGGAAAGACGATCCCCTCGATCTCGACCAGCAGATCGGAGCGGCAGAGGTCCACGTTGAGGAACGCGATGTCGGCGGCCGGGCTGAACGCCTTCGCGCAGATCTCCCGCACGGTCAGGAGATCCTGCCGGTCGCGGACGTACACCTTGATGTTGCGCAGATCTTCGAGCCGCCTGCCGGGCCGCAGCCCGTGCCGGGCCAGGTTGTCCGCGCTCAGCAGGTGTTCGAGGTTGGCGAGCGTCTCGCCGCACTGCTCGGCGAGCTGGCCGCGGTGCAGGGTCTCGTGTCCGACCACGCTGGCGGTGCCGGACACGTAGATGGACGCCCCGCTGCCCGCTGCTGTCACGTGGGTGGCGCGGGCGAAGCTGGGGGAGGAGGGGCCGTAGCGTTCCGGGTAGCGGTAGGCGGGCACCTGGCGGCTGTTCTCGATGGTGACGCGGTGCGCGGAACGGCCGGCCAGCAGGCAGAAACCGATGCCGCCGCCGAGTGCCCCGACACCTGTGGCCGCGGGCAGTTGTTCCTCCGTGAACCCGAACTCGTGGAACGCCTGTGCCCGGCCCCGGCAGAAGTCGCGGTAGACCTCCAGGCCCTCGCTGTTCGTGCCGTTGATGTTCTCGACGAAGTTCCACATCCGGAAAATTCGCTGGTAGTCCAGCGTCCTGGTCAGGCCGAGGGCGGTCAGGTAGGCGGCCCGGACCGCCTCCGTGCAGTCGTCCGAAGAGTCGATCCTGGCCGCACAGAAAAGGGTCTCACCGTCGTGTGCGTGCACCACACCGTCGAGCGTGCCGCGCTCGATCGGCCGGTCGGTGTGCCAGACCTCGGTGAAGGCGTCTGCGGAGTCCGCCACCGCGTGCACGGTCAGCTCGGGGAAACCGCGGTCCAGGTGCGGGTTCCGGCGCTGGGGACCGTAGACCACCGCGCCGAGCACGGCAGAGCTGGAGAAAGGTCCCGTCTGGAAGGAGGACCAGGTCACCTTCTCTCCCAGCTCAATCCGTCCTTGCTCACCACGAGACCGCTCGCGCCGTGGTCGGTCGCAGGTCCGTGCAGGGCCTCGTCCTGGAGGTTCCTGCCCTCCTGGAACGTCTCGCCGACGACGCGCGAGGAGTACAGCGGGTTGGTCCCGTCGGCCGCGACCGCCAGCTCCTCCACGCTCCGGCCGAGGTCGGCGGCTGCGGTACTGAGCTCGGCGAGCATGTCACCGGAAGCCAGCCCGCCCACGAGCTCGGCGAACGCCGCGGTCTCCGCGGCGTCCACCTCGGTCAGCTTCTTCGCGGACCAGAAGTAGGACTTCTCGTCGCGGTGCATGTCGTAGAAGGAGATGAGGAACTTGTAGAACAGCGAGTACTCGTGGCGGTAGCGGCTCTCGAACTCGGCGAATGCGGTCTCCTCCGCCAGCTCGCCGTCGAGGCAGCTGTTGATCGAACGGGCGGCGAGCAGCGCGCCGTAGGTGGCGAGGTGCACGCCCGAGGAGAGCACCGGGTCCACGAAGCAGGCCGCGTCACCGACGAGCACCATGCCGGGGGCCCAGAACTTCTCCTTCCAGTACGAGTAGTCCTTGCGCACCCGGACCTGGTCGTACGGAGGTTCGGTCGAGGTGGGCACGCCCTCAAGCTTCGCGGCGACCTCGGGGCAGGCGGCGATCAGGTTCGTCCAGGCCTCGCGCGGATCTCCCTGCACCAGCGATTTCAGCTCCGGTGACACGACGGCGCCCACGCTGGTCAGGTTGTCGCGCAGTGGGATGTACCAGATCCAGCCCGCGTCGAACGCGGCGCAGAAGATGTTGCCGCGCTGGGGTTCCGGGAGCCGCGCGCCACCGGCGAAGTAGCCGAAGACGGCGAGGTTGCGGAAGAAGTCGGAGTGGATCCGGTCGCCGAGCGTGCGGTGGATGCGGCTGGTGTTCCCGGACGCGTCCACGACGTGGCGTGCTTGTGCGGTGTGCGTCGTGCCGTCGGCGTCCACGTACCGGACTCCGGTGCAGCGGTCACCGTCCTCGAGCACCTCGCGCACCGCGCAGTTCTCCCGCACCTCCACGCCGTTCGCGGCGGCGTTGCGCAACAGGATCTCGTCGAACCGCGACCGTTCCACCTGGAACGCCGTCGACTGCGGTTCGGGCACACGAGGCGACATGGCGAAGCTGAACTGCCACGGTTCGGGGTTGCTCCCCCAGCGGAAGGTGCCTCCGCGCTTGAGCGTGAAGCCCGCGCGTTCCACCTCGTCCGCCACGCCGAGCAAGCCGCACAGACCGTGCACGGTGGACGGCAGCAGGGACTCGCCGATCTGGTACCTGGGAAAGGTCTCCTTCTCCAGCAGCAGTACCCGGTGTCCGCGCATCGCGACCACTGTGGCCGCGGTCGAGCCCGCCGGGCCGCCACCGACGACGATCACGTCGTACGTCATGCTGCTGTCCCCCTGAAGCAGTGCTGTTTCGTCCCACGTTAGCCAGATTCGGGCACCATGGGTTTCGCGGTGTCCGCAGCCGGAGAAGATCGTCGGGGGTTCGCGTGCTTGTTCGTCCTCTTCCTGAGCTGTTGAAAGACAACGCTCGCGTGCACGGGGACAAGGTGGCCTACGCGGACGATTCCCGGATGGTGACCTGGCGTGAGCTGGAGGCCAGGACCGCGCGGCTGGCGGCGGGACTCGGGGCCGGCCGCGGCGAGCGGGTCGCTCTCCTGCTCGGCGACGGTGTGGCGCTCGTGGAGGCGTTGCTGGCGGTGACCAGGGCGGCGGCGGTCGGGGTGCTCATCAGTCCGCACAACACGGACGCGGAACTGGCAGGTCTGTTCGCCGACTGCGCACCGGCGCTGGTCGTGACCGATCGGGAGCGGTTGCCGCGGGTGCGGGCGCTCGGCCACGAGCGGATCGTCGTTCTGGGCGACGACTCCCTCATGGAGACGGCGGGGCGGCCGCGCGACGATCTCGGACTCGACGAGCCCGCGTGGCTCATCTACACCTCCGGCACGGGTGGCACGCCGAAAGCGGCGGTCTCCACGCAGCGTGCGGCCCTGTGGTCACCGGTGCACTGCTACGGGCCGGTGCTGGGGCTGTCCGAGCGAGACCGGTTGCTGTGGCCGCTGCCGATGTCGCACAGCTTCGCCCATTCCCTGTGCCTGCTGGGGATCGTGGTGGCCGGTGCGAGCGCGCGGGTGTGCACCCGCCGGGATCCGGCCGCCGTGGCGGGACTGATCACCAGCTTCGAACCGACAGTGCTGGCCGGCGTGCCCGCGACCTACCGTCAGCTGCTCGCCACCGGCCTGGTGCAGGCACCGTCGCTGCGGATCTGCCTCACGGCGGGCGCTCCCAGCGACGCGGTGCTGCGCACGGAGGTGGAAGCGGCGCTCGGCGCACCGCTGCACGACTGCTACGGCAGCACCGAGACGTGCGGCATGATCGCCGTCGAACCGGCGGGCGCGCCACGCGTGCCCGGCACGAGCGGCCCGCCGATCCCCGGTGTCGAGGTCCGGCTGACCGGTCCCGACGACGAGATCTGGGTGCGCGGCCCCGGTCTGATCTCCGGCTACCACAACGCACCGGAGCTGACCGCGGAGGCGATGCCGGACGGGTGGTACCGCACCGGCGACCAGGGGCGCCTGGACGGGCACGGGCACCTCACCGTCACCGGGCGGGTGAGCGATCGCATCGTGCGGGGTGGGCACAAGATCGACCCGGCCGAGGTCGAACGGGTGTTGCTCGGTCTGCCGGGCGTCCACGACGTGGCTGTGGTTGCGCGACCACACCCGCTCACGGGCGAGGCGCCGGTGGCGTTCGTCGTGCCCGCGGATGATGCGGTCGACCCGGCCGCGTTGCTCGGTGCCTGCGCTGAGGTCCTCTCCGCGCACAAGGTCCCGGAGGAGGTCCTGTTCATCCCGGCGGTTCCGCGCACGGGGTCCGGCAAGCCGCGACGCCGGGTGCTCCGCGATTCGCTGGTGCGGGCGCGCACGGACGTCGCCGAGTCGCTCGCCGCGCGCCCACCCGGCGAACGCCTCGCCGGGGCGCTCGAACTGGTGCTGGACGAGCTCGCCGCCATCAACGGCACCCGGCCCGATCCGCGCACCGCGTTCGCCGACTTCGGCGTCACGTCGCTGCAGGCGACGACGTTGTGGCAGCGCCTCACCGCCAGGACCGGGCTGCGGCTGGCGGCCACCCTGGTCTGGGAGCACCCGACTCCCGAAGCACTGGCGGCGCACCTCACGGGACTGCTGGGTGGCGGTGCCGTCGAGGTCACCGACCGGGTGACTCCTCGCCACGACCCCGCCGAGCCGGTGGCGATCGTCGGGATCGGTTGCCGGTACCCCGGCGGCGTGGCCTCACCCGAGGACCTGTGGCGGCTGGTGCGCGACGGTGCCGACGCGACCGGCGACTTCCCCGCCGACCGGGGCTGGGACCTGGACTCGGTGTACGACCCGGACGCCGAGCGGGCCGGGACCAGCTACACCCGCCGGGGCGGGTTCCTGCGGGACGTGGCGGACTTCGACCCGTCGTTCTTCGGGATCTCACCGCGGGAAGCACTGGCGATGGACCCCCAGCAGCGGTTGCTCCTGGAGGTCGCCTGGGAAGCCTTCGAACGCTCCGGTGTCGCGCCGTCGTCGTTGCGCGGCACGGACACCGGCGTCTTCGTCGGACTGATGCACGGTGGCTACGAATCCAGGCTCGACCTGCCCGACATGGAGTCCCACCTGGTGCTCGGCTCGGCGGGCAGCGTCGCTTCCGGACGAATCTCCTACGTGCTCGGCCTGCGCGGTCCGTCGATGACGATCGACACGGCCTGCTCGTCCTCACTGGTCGCCCTGCACCTGGCAGCCAGGGCACTGCGCGCGGGTGAGTGCTCGCTGGCACTGGCCGGTGGCGCCACGGTGATGGCCACCCCGCGGTCCTTCATCGCGTTCAGCCAGCAGCGGGCCCTGTCCCCGGACGGCCGGTGCCGCTCGTACTCGGCGGGCGCGGACGGCACCGGGTGGGCCGAGGGCGCGGGCGTGGTCGTGCTGGAACGGCTGGCGGACGCGCGCCGCAACGGCCATCCGGTGCTCGCCGTGCTGCGCGGGTCCGCGGTGAACTCCGACGGTGCTTCCAACGGGCTCACCGCGCCCAGCACGGTGGCGCAGCAGGAGGTCATCCGCCTCGCACTCGCGGACGCGCGCCTGAACGAGTCCGATGTGGACGTCGTCGAGGGGCACGGCACGGCGACCAGGCTCGGTGATCCGGTCGAGGTCGCCGCGCTGCTGGCCACGTACGGCAGGGGCCGCGCAGAGGACCGCCCACTGCTGCTCGGGTCGGTCAAGTCGAACCTCGGGCACACGCAGGCCGCGGCAGGGGTGGCCGGGCTGATCAAGCTCATCTGGGCGCTGCGCCACGACGAGCTGCCGAAGTCGTTGTACGCGGACGTTCCCTCGCCCCACGTGGACTGGTCGGCCGGTGCGGTGCGGCTGGTGGCCGAGCACGCGGCGTGGCCGAAGGGGGAGCGGCCCCGGCGTGGCGCGGTCTCGTCGTTCGGCATCGGCGGCACCAACGCGCACGTCATCATCGAGGAACCGCCTGCACCGGACCCCCGGTCCCCGCTGACGGTGGTCACGGCGCCGTGGGTGATCGGCGGCGCCGATGAGGCCGGATTGCGGGCCAACGCGGCCAGAATCGCCGCGGCGCTGTCCGATGAGTCCGTTGTGGACATCGGATACTCGTTGGCGACGACCAGGGCACCGCTGCGCCACCGGGCGGCAGTGCTCACCGGGGACCGCGCGGAGATGCTTGCTGGTGTGCGTGATCTGGCGAGGGGCGCCGGAAATACTTTGGTCCGCAAGGCGATCGCACAGCACGACCTGCGGCCGGTGTTCCTGTTCACCGGTCAGGGCGCACAACGGCCGGGCATGGGACGGGAACTGGCCGAGGCGTTCCCCGCCTTCGGGGAGGCGTACCGCTCGGTCTTCGCCGAGTTCGCGTCGTTCGGCATCTCACTGGCAGACCTGCCCGCGGATCTGCTGGACCGCACGGACTACACGCAGCCCGCACTGTTCGCGTTCGAGGTGGCGATGTGCGCGTTGCTCGACGCGCAGGGTGTCCGGCCGGGGCACGTCGTCGGTCACTCGATCGGCGAACTGGCCGCGGCGCACGTCGCCGGAGTGCTGTCCCTGCCCGACGCGGTCCGGCTCGTCGCGGCGCGAGGCCGGGCGATGGCCGCGATGCGGCCGGGTGTGATGGTCTCGGTGCAGACGACCGAAGCGCATGCGGCACAACACCTCGACGGTGCTGTCGCCATCGCCGCGGTCAACGGGCCCGGTGCCGTGGTGCTCTCCGGAACCGCCGCGGCAGTGGACGCGGCGGTCGCGCGGATCGGGCGGCCGCACAAGGTGCTGCGGGGCGGTTACGCGTTCCACTCGCCGCTGCTGGACCCGGTCCTCGCCGAGTTCCGCGCGGTCGCCGAGTCGGTCACCTACCGCCGGCCGACGGTGCCGGTGGTGTCGACGGTGACCGGTCGCCCGGAGTCCGAGGCGCTCACCGAGGCCGGTTACTGGGTGCGGCAGGCCAGGGAACCGGTTCGTTTCGCCGCCGCGGTCGACTGGCTCGCGGAGGCAGGCGCCACGATCTTCACCGAGGTCGGCCCGGCCACCGCGCTCACCGTGCTCGTGGACGGTGCCGTGCCGATGTCCCGGTCTGCTGGGAACGAGCCGGCTGCGCTGCTCGACGCGCTGGCCACGCTGCACGTCCACGGAGTACCCGTGGACTGGCCCGCGGTGTACGCGGGCAGCGGCGCCCGCCGCTGCGATCTCCCGACTCATCCGTTCCAGCGCGAGCGCTACTGGCTCGACCACACGCCGGTGGCCCAGGTCCGCGCGCCGTTGCTGGGCGAGCCACAACCCGACGCCGACGGTCCGGAAGTCCGGCACACCAGCGTTTTGTCGACCGCCGGGCAGCCGTGGCTCGCCGATCACCGGGTCAACGACGACGTGGTCGTGCCCGCGGCCGCCTTCGTGGACATGGTGTTCCAGGCGACCGGTACGGCGCGGCTGGACGAGCTGGTCGTGCACCAGCCGTTGCTGCTGGAGGGCGAGGCACGGATCCAGGTCGTCGCAACCGGGCTCGAGGTCTCCATCTGGGCGGCTTCGGACGGTGAGTGGACGCGGCACGCCACCGCGACCGCTGCGCCCGCGACATCCCGTGCGCCTGAGGAATCACCCGGCGCATGGCCACCCCCTGGGGCGCAACGAGTGCCCATCAGCTACGGCAAGCTGGCCGTGCGCGGGCACCGCTATGGTCCCGCTTTCCGGGCCGTCACCGCGCTGTGGAGGCGCGGCGACGAGGTGTTCGCCGACGTGGACCTGCCGCGCGGTGAGACCCAGGCCGTTGCCGCGCACGCCCTGCACCCGTGCCTGCTGGACGCCGCCCTGCACGCCTCGTTGCTGGCCGCGGCCCCGGAGGAACAGGACGTGGTGCGGATTCCGTTCGCGTTCACGGGTGTCGAGCTGCACCGGACCGATGCGGTGGCGGCGCGCGTGCGGATCACCCGCAACGGTCCGGACGACGTCCGGGTCCGGCTCACCGACCCGGCGGGCAGGTTGATCGCGACGATCGAGTCGCTGGTGACGAGACGCCTCGACGGTCGTGCCCACGCCGCCGCCGTCGCTGCTCGTGCGCTGCACCGGATCGACTGGGTTCCGGTCCCACGTGCACCCGCGGTGCCTGCGGGGGAGGTGTTCGACACCCGCGCCATCAGGGCGACCGGAACGCCGCCGGAGCGCACCCGGCAGTTGACCGCGGCAGCACTCGACCGTCTGAAGAAGCCGCACGCCGACCCGCTCGTCGTGATCACCCGCAACGCCACCGGCCCTGATCCGGATCTGGCCGGCGCCGCGGTCTGGGGGATGGTGAGCAGCGCGCAGCAGGAACAACCCGGCAGCGTGGTGCTGGTCGACCTGTGCGGCCACCCGGCATCGGACGCCGCACTGGACATCGCCATCACCTCGGGTGCGGCGCAGGTGTCCGTCCGCGGCGGGCAGCTCCTCACCCCGAGGCTGGTCCGCGCACCCGCTCCGGAAGGTGACCCGTTGGCGCTCAACCCCGACGGCACGGTGCTGATCACCGGCGGCACCGGTGCGTTGGGCGCGATCCTCGCCCGCCACCTCGTGTCCGAACACGGTGCGCGGAACCTGACGCTGGCGAGCCGCCGCGGTGAACGACCGGACTGGGCGGACGAGCTGGCCGCGAAGGTCGTCGTGGTGGCGTGCGACGTCAGCGACCGAGCAGCCGTCGACCACCTCGTGGCCTCCTGCGACCCGGCGTTGACCGCGGTGTTCCACCTCGCGGGTGTGCTGGACGACGGCGTGCTGGGCGCCATGGACTCGAACCGGTTCGCGAAGGTGCTCGCCCCGAAGGCGGATGCCGCCTGGCACCTGCACGATGCCACGGCGGACCTGGAGCTGTCGGCGTTCGTGCTCTACTCGTCGGCCGCCGGAGTGCTGGGCAGGCCGGGACAGTCGAACTACGCGGCGGCGAACAGCTTCCTCGACGCGCTGGCCAAGCACCGGACCGCGCACGGACTGCCCGCACGGTCCCTCGCCTGGGGTCTGTGGGAGTCGGACGGTGGCATGAGCTCGCCGCGGCAGAACGACGGTGTGCTCCCGCTCAGCGCGGCCGCCGGCATGGCCGCGTTCGACCGGGCGATGCGCATCGCCGAACCCGTGCTCGTGCCCGTCCTGCTGGACGCGCGTCGACAGGGCCCCGCGCCCGCGATCCTGCGTGACCTGATCCACGACGCGGCGGACGCCGAACCGGCCACCTGGAGCCACACCCTCGCCGAGGTACCGGCGGAAGAGCGTCTCGCGGTGCTCACCGACCTGCTGCGGGCCGAGGTCGCCGCGGTGCTCGGCTTCCCGGACCCGGCTGCACTGCCGCCGGACAAGGACTTCGCCGAACTGGGATTCGACTCGCTGACGGTGTTGCAGCTGCGCAACCGGATCGGAGCGGTCACCGGGCTGCGGCTGAGCCCGACGACGGTTTTCGACCATCCGACACTGCCGCGGCTCGCCACTCACGTCCACTCCCTGCTGATCGGGGCTGCTCCCGCAGCTCCGTCGCCGAACCTCCGCCCGGCCGCGCTGTACCACCAGGTCCTGCGCAACCAGGACCCGGCCAAGGCGATGGGCCTGAGGATCCTGGCGTCGTACGCGCTGCCGTCGTTCTCCACCGACGAGCGCGCGCGGCACGTGGTAGCGCCGATGCGGCTCGCGGCGGGGGATGCCGAACCCGTGTTGTGCTACCTGCCCAGCTACCTCGCGGTCGGCGACCCGGTACCAGTCCAGCTGAGCCAGCGGTTCGAGGGCGAATACGACCTCTTCCTGTTGGGTTATCCCGGTTTCGGTGCCGACCGAGGCATTCCGGAGGACGTGAAAACGCTCGTCCGCACCTTGGCCGACTCGGTGCGCGCGGTGGCCGAGGACCGGCCGACCGTCCTCATCGGACATTGTGCTGGTGGCCTGGTGGCACACGCTCTGGCAGGCCACCTGGCCGCGACCGGTGAGGCTCCGGCAAGTGTGGTGCTGCTGGAAACCGACCACGGTGTGGCGAGCCGTGACGACGCCCGCGCGCTCGCGTTGCTGGCCGCTGAAAAACGTCGTCCCAGCGAGCTTTACGACGATCCCGCCGCAGACCAGGTGGCGCTCGCGGGTGGTGGCTACTGCAGAGTCTTCGACGGCTGGCGGCCCGAGGCCTCGCCGGTGCCGACCTTGCTGGTGCGCGGTGGCCCGACACCTGAGATGGCAGAGGTCGACCCGGCGCGCGACTGGAAGCCGCGCTGGCCGTTGCCGCACTCCTCGGTCGACGTGCCGGGTCACCACGACACGGTGCTCACCGATCATGCAGGCACCACCGCCGAGGCGATCCGGGCGTGGGTCGGGGGAGCGGCAGGATCGTGAATGTGGCGCCACGACTGCTGTACGTCGTCTTCGTTCTGCTCGTCGGTTGGTTGGTTCTGCTCTGTCGGTCCTCGGCGGCCAAGGACTCGGAGTAGCTCGTGTTGCGACACGAGGTTGCGGTGTTGCGCCGAGGCGATCGCCGTCCGCAGTTGAACTTGGGCTGATCGCGCGGTGCCGGCTGAGTTGGTGCAACGGCTTCCGGTGTCGTTGCGGGATCATCGACTGGTGTTGCCCGGCACGGTGCTGCGATGGCATCGGCGCCTGGTCGCGAAGAAGTGGACCTGCCGAACCAGACCGGTCGTCCGGCGAGGACCGTGCCGGGTTGTTCCGACCTCACTGGGCGTACTGCCGATGGCATCGTCCTTGACCTTCAGGGACAGCGGGCCATGCCCGCTGGCTCTGCGTGAAGGGTGCGGAGCCAGCGGGCTCGTCGTGGCGCCGAGCGTCACTCGTCGAGCAGTTCGACGTCGCCGCGTTCTTCCGCACAGACCCAGCATCGGGATGAACGCCGACGTGCCCAGTCGATCGCGTTCTGCCGAGTGCCGACGAACTCCTCGAGCACGGCAGTCGGTCCCTGCAGGACCGCGTGCCAACTTCCATCGCGCAGCTTCATCACGACCGCCGACTCCTCGAACGCGGGATCCGGCGCGCCGGTGGGCGCCGCCTCACCCGAGCCGGTGAGGTAGTCGCGATAGCGCAGTGGAAGATCGGTCATCGGCGCCAGCCTCCGCCGTCCGAGTTCGCGGGTACCTGCCTCACGCCACAGTAGCGGTAGATCTGTTTGTCATCGGTGTGCATGCAGGTGCTCTTGACGTAGAGGTACCAATATCCCGGATATTCGCCGTGCTTGAACGAGAACTGGTGCACGAGTGTGTGGTCCCACATTGTGTTGTCGTAGGCTTTGTAGCCGTTCGGGTCCCACGTCTTGGATTGTCCGGCACCCGCGTTTCCGGCGAGGTAGAGGCTGAACTTGCCGTCGATCTGGTCGCCCTCGGCACCCGGCGCGGCGTTCAGCAGATCACCCGTGAAGATGACTTCGTGAGTATCCCTCGAATTGACGTAGCGAACCGGCTTGCTCCAGCTCTGCGCACCGGTCAGCTGGATGTCCGCGTATCCGTCCATCTGGCCGAGCATTGTGCCGTTCCATCCCCAGATTCCGTGCACGCTCATGTCGGCGAAGAAGTCGTTGTAGCGATAACGGCAGGCCCACGCCTCGCAGTACCCCTCCGCGGGGGCGGTGGCCTTGATCGGGCTGGTCAGGGTCTTCTGGTCGGGACAGAGCCAGCGGCCGCGGCGCTCTGCCAGCGGCAGAGCGCACTGCGGTGGATCCGGAGATCATGCGGCACCTGATGCGGGCTCACAACCCGTTGCTGCGGCTGACCGACCGGGAGCACGAGGTGCTCGCCCTCATGGCGCAGGGCCGGTCGAACACCGCGATCGCGCAACGGCTGGTGGTCGCCGGGAAGACGGTGGAGAGCCACAACGCGAGCATTTTCAGCAAACTCGGTCTGCACGAGGCTCCGGACGACCATCGCCGGGTGCTGGCCGTCCTGGCCGCGTTGCGCGGGGCGTGAGAAGGCAGTCAAGGCGGTGCGGATGGCGGACGTGGTCTTCAGCGCTCACCACGAGCTGCGTGATCATCCGATCCCGAGCCGGATCAGGGCGATGGTCGGGGACGAGACCGTTGTGGACACCGAGAGAGCGTTGCTGGTCTGGGAGCCGCAGCGGATCGTGGCGAGCCGGGAGCTCGTGGCCGCCCCGGTGATCCTGCCGTTCGGCAAGCGCAAGTTCAGCGGAATCCGGCACGTTGAGTGCCGCGAGATCCCGTCGGTATCACGCACGCTCCATTCGGGAGTGACACGTCTGGGCCGGAAAGCTGACCTCGATGTCCAGTCCGCCGCCAGGACGGGCCTGTGCGCTCAGGCGCGCCCCGTGCGCGGTTGCGATCGCGCGGACGATGGCCAGACCGAGTCCGTGCCCGTGTCCGTCGGCGTGCCTGATCCGTCGGCCGCCGAGTTGCCGGAAGGGTTGGAAGAGGGCCTCGACCTCGTCGGGTGGCACCACCGGCCCGGTGTTGCTGACCCGGAGGGTGCCGCCCGCTGTGGTGGTCGTGGTGATGATCTCGGCCCAGCCTGCCGCGGTGTTGTGCCGCAGGGCGTTGTCGACCAGGTTCACGACCAGGTGCTCGATCAGGTCCGGGTCGCCTGCCGCTGGTGCGGCACCGAACGTGGTGCGGAGCTGGGCGCCTCGACGGCCGGCGTCCTGGGCACGGGAGGCGACCACCTTGCCGGTGAGCTCGGCGAGGTCGAGCGGGGTTCGCCGTTCGATGCCCTGCTCGCCGTGGGCCAATGTGAGCAACGCGTCGATGAGGCGTTCCTGCTGCGCGCTGAGCGTGAGAACCTCCTGGCAGGCTGCGCGTAACGTGTCGACCGTGGTGTTCGGGTCGGCGAGGGCGACTTGGAGCACTGTCCGTTCCGCGGTGAGCGGGGTCCGCAGTTCGTGCGCGGCGTTGGCCACGAAGTGCCGCTGTGACTCGAACGACGCTTCCAGCCGCTGGAACAGGTCGTCGAGTGTCTCGGCCAGTTCGGTGAACTCGTCGTGCAGACCGGTGCGGCCGAGCCGCCGGTGCAGGTCGTTGGCGGAGATGTCCCGGGCGGTCGTGGTGATGGCGCGCAGTGGGCGGAGGAATCGTCCGGCGACGAACCAGCCGAGCACGAGGGCGACCACCAACGTGCCGGCGACACCGACCGCCGAACTCGCGAGCTGGTTGTCGAGATCGCTGCTGTCGACCTGACCGGCGCCAGGGGCGGGGACTGCACCGGCCGGAACGGCCTGGTTGGTTCCCAGCAGCGGGATCGCGAGCAGCGCGGCGCCGGAGAGGAAGAAAGGTACCGCGTACAGCAGGGTCAACTGGACGTGCAGGCTTCGTCGGGGGATCCGCAGGCGCCTCATCACGGTTCGCCGATCCGGTACCCGCCCTCGCGAACGGTGTGGACGATCGGCGGATCACCGAGTTTGGCCCGCAGCCGGCGGATGGTTGTCTTCACCGCCGTGGTGAACGGGTCAGCCGCCTCGTCCCAGACCCGTTCGAGGAGTTCCTCGGCGGAGACGAGCCGACCGTCCGCGGCCAGCAGGCACTCCAGGACCGCGAACTCCTTCGGGCTGAGGTCCAGCCGGCGCCCGGCGCGGGACGCGACGCGCCGGCTGGGATCGAGCGTCAGCTCACCGTTGTCCAGGATCGGCGGCACCGCCACGCCGGCCCGGCGCCCCAACGCCCGGATCCGCGCCACCAGTTCGGCGAAGTCGAACGGCTTGGGCAGGTAGTCGTCGGCACCCAGACCGAGGCCGTCGATCCGCTGCTTCACAGCAGCGGCCGCGGTCAGCATCAACACCCGGCTCGCGGAGTGCTCGGCCACGATCCGGCGGCAGATTTCGTCGCCCGGTACACCTGGCAGGTCCCGGTCGAGCACCACGACGTCGTAGCGCGTGATCGCCAGGTGTTCGAGTGCTTCGCCACCATCGAGGACGACGTCGACCGCCATGCCCTCGCGGCGCAGCCCGGTACCGAGTGTCCGGGCCAGAATCTCGAAATCCTCAACGACGAGTACGCGCATGATCCCAAGATGCCACTCCACAGGTGACGGCACGGTGTCAGCGCCAACGTGCCCGCACGCTTTGGTGTCGCCGCCGTGTCGTTCGCCGACACCGTGCTGCCACCTGTGTCCACGTAGAACCGGAGCCTGCACACCGCGCAAGCCGGACGAGAGGGCTCCCGAATGGACGTCGTGCTGGAAACCGACCAGCTGGGGAAGAGATACGGCAGGGCCTGGGCATTGCGGGACTGCTCGCTGCGCTTGCCTGCCGGGCGGTTCGCCGCACTGGTCGGTCCCAATGGCGCGGGCAAGAGCACGCTGCTGCACATGGCGGTCGGCCTGCTGCGGCCCGACGCGGGCACGGTACGGGTCTTCGGCCAGGCGCCGTACGACAGCACGGCGGTCCTGGCCGAGATCGGGTTCGTGGCCCAGGACACCCCGCTGTACCGGGACTTCACCGCGGACGAACTGTTCACCACGGGTGCCAAGCTGAACCGGCGCTTCGACACGGCACTGGCCCGCGACCGGCTCGGACAGATCGGCATCCCGCGCGACAAGCCGGTCGGCAAGCTGTCCGGTGGCCAACGGGCACAGGTCGCGCTCGCCCTGGCGATGGCGAAACGGCCACGGCTGCTGCTGCTCGACGAACCGGTCGCCAGCATCGACCCGCTTGCCCGGCGGGAGTTCCTGCACGCGCTGACCGGCGTCGTCGCCGAGACGGGCACCACCGTGCTGCTGTCCTCGCACATCCTGGCGGACTTGGAACGCACCTGTGACTTCCTGATCGTGGTGCACGCCTCGCAGACGAAGCTCGTCGGCGGCGTCGATGAGCTGCGCGGCGAGCACCGGCAACTGATCGGCCCCCGGCACGCCAGCCCGCCGGCTGCCGGGATCGCACAGGTGGTCCGGACCAGTCACACCGACCGGAGTACCACGCTCCTGGTCCGCACCAACGGTCCCATCCACGATCGCGCCTGGCAGTCGCACGAGGTGACGTTGGAGGACCTCATCCTGGCCTACCTCGCCGACGACGACCTCGGTGCCGGTCGCACTCACGTCGGATGGGGAGTGTCGGCATGATCTGGCTGGCCTGGCGGCAACACCGCAAGCAAGCGTTGTTCACCGCGCTGGGACTCGTGGTCCTCGCGGCACTGATGCTCCCGACCGGCCTGGCGATGCGGCAGTCCTTCGCCGACAAAGGCCTGGACGACTGCGTCCGTGCGCTGGGGCGTGCCTCACTGATCGCGGCCGACGCTGACACCTGCGGCCGGTTGTTCACGGAGTTCAACAACCAGTACAACGCGATGAGCATGATCGGCGTGCTGTTCCTCGTCCTCCCGCTGCTGATGGGGTTGTTCTGGGGCGCCCCACTGGTCGCTCGCGAGATCGAACACGGCACACACCGCATGGTCTGGACCCAGGGCATCAGCCGGCGGCACTGGGCCCTGGTCAAATGCGGCGTCGTCGGAGCCGGCACACTCGCCGCCGCGGTCGGCTGCGGACTGGGCATGTCCTGGTGGCTCACCCCGATCAGCCAGGCCGGGCAACACGGTCGCTTCAGCACGTTCTTCTTCGACATGCAGGGCATCGCCCCCGTCGGCTACACCCTTTTCACGGTGGCGCTGGGTGTCTTCGCCGGCACCGTTTGGCCGAAAGTGCTGCCCGCCATGGCCGCCACCCTCGTCGGCTTCGTCGGCCTGCGCATCGCCCTGACCACCCTCGTCAGACCGCATTACCTGCCAGCCGAGACCCTGACGTTCCCGGTCAAGGGGGCCACCGTTCAGACGAACCCGGCAGCCGGCGACTGGGTCGTCTCCTACGGCATCCGAGACGCATCCGGCACCATGCTCACCCCGAACGCGCAGATCGCGTGCCCGCCGGACGCTACGGGACCGGGGGCCGACTGCGGCGCCAGCCTCGGCATTCCGGGTGACGCCCACAACTGGCAGCTCTACCAGCCCGGCGATCGGTTCTGGTTGTTCCAAGGCATCGAGACCGCCATCTTCGTCGCCCTCGCCGCGCTGCTGCTCTACGTCGCCGTCCGCCGCATCCTCCGCCTCGCATGACGGTTTTCCGCACCGGACAACGAAAGGGAAGACCTTGACGCGTGAACTCATCCGCCTCACCGTGGCCGTGGTCATGGCCGCTACGGCGGCCGTCTCAACCACATCGGCTGCTGAGGCAGGCGCCAGCCCGAAAGACGCGACAAAAGCCATCCTCGCCGCATTCGACAAGTACGAGGTCGTGGGAGCGGCCAGTCCGAACACCGTGTTCCTCGACCTGATCCGTGACCCCTCGTTCCCCGACAAGGTCGACGACATCGCCGTGGAGTGTGCCAACTCGCTCTACCAGCCACTCCTGGACCGCTACATCGCCGGCGAGGACGTGCCGCTGAGCGAGGTGCGCCAGGCGTGGCGGAACACCACCCAGCCGAGTTGTGGTTTCTCGGCCTTCTACGAGCAGTTCTTCCCCGTGGTGCGCCAGGTCAACAAGAAGCTGCCACCGGCGAAGAAGCTGCGCGTGCTGGCCGGTGATCCACCCATCGACTGGAGCAGGGTGACCACTCCAGAGGACCTGGCTCCGTTCGAAGAGCGTGACCGTCACGTCGCCGCGGTGATGAAGAGGGAAGTGCTCGCCAAGAACCACAAGGCGCTCATGCTCTTCGGAATAAGCCACCTGCTCCACGGTGGCGGCAGCGCGGTGGCGATGTATGAACGCGAGTATCCCAACGTGACGTACACCATCGCCACGCACTACGGATTTCAGAAGGAGAACGACACGCTGGAACAGCGGATGTCCTCCTGGCCGAGGCCGTCGGTCATCCCGTTCGCACGAAGCTGGCTGGGCGAACTGGACTCCTCGTACTTCGAGTCGAGGCCCGGGCAGCCTCCTGCCGGCAAGGGATACCCCGGAGCAGACGCCTACATGTACACCGGCCCTCGTGCGCTTATGCTGCGTCAGCCCATCGCCGCCGGCACCGTCCTGGACCCGCAGTACATCTCGGAACTTCGGCGACGAGCCGCCGCGATCCAGGATCCACCGGACGGCCTCATGCATCCGGAGACGTTCTTCAAGCGCGAACTCGAGTCAAGTGCATTGGAATTCGGTGCTTGAAGTCGCTGACCACAGGGAAGGTGTTGTGTGTCGTACCTGGTCGTGTTCGACAGCTCGACCTGGCACGTCGACGCCGACGTGCTGCGCGCCGCACTGCGTGAGGAGTGGCCGGCTGCCGAGATGCAGCCGCCCGCACCGCACATCGTGAGCGAGGTCGGGGACGTGCACTGGTTCTACCGGACCGAAGACGCCATCGTTGAGGCGTACACGGCCAAGGACGGCACCTGTCTGTACCTGAAGGGCGGCATCGGTCTGGTGGTGAAGTTCGCGATCTGGTACCGGAAACTCGTTCCGGAAGACATAGACGTCATCTTCTGCGACGACAGCTACAGCTTTGACGGCGTGGTCACTCCGGACTCGACCGAGTCGGAACTGGTCGAGCTTGCCGGCTGAAACGCCATGGTCTGCAGGCGGGCCAGCTTGCCCGCTCTGTCCTCTTAGGACGGATAGATGGACGGTCGCCCGTCACCGTCCGCGCCGTTCCCTGTCCGCCTGAGGCGGTCGCAACGGGTTGCGCGTCGCCCTATGCTGGGGTTTGTCGCGTCGCATCTTGGGGGTTCGTATGGGACAGCTGCATGTCAGTGCCGAATACGACACCATTGCCCGCCGGATCGAGGACGTCGCGCCCGTCCTGCGCAGTGAAGCGGACAAGAGCGAGACGGTGCGTCAGCTCACCGAGGAGATGATGCGAGCACTGGACGCGACGGAGGTCGTGAAGATCAGCATTCCCCGGGAGCTCGGCGGGTACGAGTTCTCACCGTCGCAGGTGATGCAGACCATCGAGCGGCTTTCTTATCACGAAGCGTCCGCGGGCTGGTCGGTCATGGCGCTGCAGATGGTCACCGGCTCCACCGGCGCCTACCTCGGTCGGGAGGCCGCCGAGGACCTTTACCCGGACGTGCCCGCCGGCCGGCACGCCACCATCGCCGGGCAGGGAACGCGGCTGGGCGATGCGGTGCGCGTCGACGGCGGCTACCGGATCAGCGGGCAGTGGAGCTTCGCCTCCGGAATCCAGCTGGCCAGTCACATCCACACCGCCGCGTTCTGCGCCGAGACGGGCCGGCCGCTGGTCTTCACCTTTCCCAAGGAACAGGCGACCCTGGTCGACAACTGGGATGTGCTGGGACTCCGTGCGACGCACAGCATCGACTACGGGTGCCAGGACGTGTTCGTTCCGGCGACGCACGTGTACGACGCCACCACGACAGAGAACCTGCACGGTGGCGCGTACTACCGCCTCGGCTTGGTGAACCTGTCCGGGATATGCCACACCGGCTGGGCGCTCGGCGTCGGACGGCGGATGCTCGACGAGATGAAAGCCTTGGCAGCCACCAAAACGGGTACGCACAACGCCTCGGTCGACACCGGCTACTTCCATGCCACCTTCGCGCGGGCCGAGGCGAAGTTCCGCGCGGCTCGCGCGTGGGCCATGGAGGTTTGGGCCGACAACGAGGCGACGCTGGACCGCGGCGAGAAACTGAGCACCGAGCAGGAGACCCTGACGCGGTTGATGCTCAACAACACGACCTGGTCCGTGCAATCCGTCGGTCAGATCGTGTACCAGTGGGCCGCCACCGCCGCGATGCGCCAGGGCGACCTGCAGCGGTACTACCGCGATCTCAACGCGGGCACTCAGCACATCACGTCCGGCCCGGTGGTGCTGCAGAACTGCGGCAAGTGGCTGGCCGGTCTGGCTCAGGACGCCCGTTGGGAGTTCCTGGAGCTGGTGCCCGGGGCGCACTGAGTGCGTCACGACTTGGGAGCCAGCCCGAAGTTCACCAGATCGGCGGGCCGCAGCGATCCTGCCGGGATCGCCTGTGCCTGTTCGAGCAACTGGATGATCGTGTCGATCCGGCCCTCGTCGACCGCGCCGAGAGGGCCGCCGAACCCGTCCGGCCTGGAATAGCCGGTCATCAGTCGCATCTCTGCGGAGGCCACGTCGGAGTTCTGCGTGGGCTGGTACTTGCGGAGGATCTGGCCGGCCTCGTCAGCATGCTCGATCGAATACTGGAGCCCCTTGAGCAACGCGTCACTGAACCGCCGGACCAGTTCAGGGTCCCGGTCGGCCAGGTCCTTCGTCGTGACCAGCATGTTGCCGTACAGGTCCGGCAGGAGATCGCCGTAGGGCAGGACGATCGCCTTGCGTCCGGACGCTGCCGCCTCGATCAGCGGCTTGCCGACGACGAACTGACCGATCGCGTCCACCTGCCCGGAGGCCAGCAACTGCGGCAGCGCGGGCGGCGCTGAGGGCACGAACTCGACCTTGCCGGGGTCGATGCCTGCGGCCTTGGCGTACAACGGGAACATCAGCTTGACCGTCGAGCCGGGCGGGTCGGCGACCTTCTTGCCGACGAGGTCCGCCGGCGCCGCGATCCGGCCGCCTTCGAGGGCGATGATGGCCGCCACGGTGCGCTGCTGGACCGCGGCGACCGCGATCACAGGCATTTTCTCCTTGGCCAGCGTGATCATTGTGCCGGTGGCGTCGGCGACCCCGAAGTGCGCCCGTCCGCCGGCCACCAGCTTGAGCACGTCCACCGTGCCGCTGCCGGGGTTGATCGTCACGTCGAGACCGGCAGCGGTGAAGAAACCCTTCTCCTGCGCGACATAGGCGTAAGCGTCGCGTCCGAACGTGTTGAACGACGTGAGGTAGGTGACCTTGGTCGTGGTGCCCACTGCACCCGGCTCACTCGTGCAGGCAACTGACGCCGAAAGAAGAAGGATCGCAAGACACGCTGAACGAATGGGCCGCATCGCCGGCTCCTCTCCCCGAGATGTCATCCAAACAACTCTGGCGAGAGGGGGTCAAGACGTGAACACGAGCAGGGATCGCGAGTCGGGTGCCTGTTCTCATCCCGTCGAACCTGCCACCGACGTCGTCGAGCCCGATCCGGTGCGACACCACGGCGCCAGCCCCAGCCGGATGACTCTCATGCTGGACAGTTCACCTTCTGTCCATATTGGACTTGCGGAGGGCGTTGACGCCTGGGACCGCCGCCACTCCGTCCGGCGGCGATCCCAGGCGCTGTTCGCGTCACTCGGTGCGGCACGCCGCACCGACGGCTTCTCGGGTCGGCGTCAGGGCTTCTCGAAGTGCTGGTAGTCGATCGGAGTGTCCCAGAAGCCGCCCCAGGTCCAGCCGCGTGTGGTGAACGCCTGCTCGGTGGCGTCGCCCGCGTGGATCATGCCGGGCACGTGCTGGGTGCGGTCGACGTAGGGCGCGCCGTTGGGCGGGTAGACCGCGCCGCTGCGGGAGATGTAGGGGTTCTGCACGGGGTTGATGTCGATGGCACGTCCGTAGGAGTGGTTGGACCAGGCGGTGCCGCCGGTGATCGGCCGGCAGTTGAACGCCGAGGTGTTGTTCGCCGCCATCGAGGCGTCGTCGTCGGAGTTGTACTTCTCCACGGTCTCCATCCGCTGGATGGGGAACCGGCCGAAGTACAGGTCGGCGAAGACGCGGGCGACCTCGACGGCGAGATCGGCGTTGACGACCAGTTCGCCGCGGTGCACCGCACCGTCGAAGCCGACGAAGTTCAGGCTGATCAGCCGCAGCTGATCGGGCCCGATGGGGCACTCTTCGCGCCAGCTGGAAGCGAGCCGTTTCGCGGTGACCGGCTTGATGACGGCGACGTAGGGCGGGAGGCCGCTGCCCGCCGGCGCCGCGAGTTCCACGGTCTGGGCAGTGGCGGCAGGCGCCGGCGTGGTACCGACCAAGACCGCGGACAGAGTGAACGTGATGAGCGCAATAATTCTGGTTCTCAATTTCAAAAGACTTCCCCTCGATCTTTCTGCGATGAAGTGAAACTCGCCGTGGTTCGAGCAACCTCGGGCGTTGGTGCGGAATCACTGCCGGGCCACGTATGAGAAGCAGCCCGTCGACAGCAATCGTCAGTGGACAGTTTCGGGCCGTTCACCCCCCAGCCGCGTGAAGACGCCCTCCGGGATCGACCCTGCCAGCGGTGCGCGAACAACGTCAACTTCGCTGACACGTTTCGTCCCTCCCCGAAACGTCCGGTTGCGCGGGCCGGTCAAAAGTCATCGTCGCTGGAGTCCCCCACATCACCTGGGGGACGGCCTGGCGGGCGCTGCCGGCCGTTGCGGCAGCCAAGTGCTTTCCGGCGGCAGCGGAAGACGCCGGCGGCCCGCGTCGGTGATCGCGGTGCGGAACGCGGCAGCGGCCGGCGACAGCGGCCGGTGGGGCACGCGGACGATGGCGATGCGGCGCTCGGTGCGTGGTGTGCCGAGCGGCCGGTGCAGCAGGCCGGCGAACTGCGTCAGCGGCAGCACCAGGCCGGGCACGGCCGACACGCCCAGGCCCGCCGCGACGAGGCCGGCCACGGCGCTGATGTTGCGTGCCTCGATCGCGTTTCTCGGGCGGGCGCCGGACTCGGCGAACGCGCGGTCGAGGTGCTGGCGGATGCTGGTCGTGCGGTCGAACGCGATGAACGCCTCGCCGGCGAGATCCGCCCAGGCCACCTCGTCGAGTGCGGCGAAGGCGTGGTCCGGTGGGAAGACGCAGCAGAACCGATCGGTCGCCACCGGGGTGACCTCGAGGTCGTCCGCGGGCTCGGCCACCGCGGACACGACGGTGACCGCGAAGTCGACGACACCCGTGCGCACCCGGTCGAGCACCTCGGTCGCCAGAGCGTCCTCAATGGACAGTTCGACGTCCGGGCGTGCCCGCTGGTAGGTGGACACGATGGAGGGCAACAGGATCGCGGCGAGCGACGGCAGCGCGGCCACCCGGACCCGTCCGCGCCGCCCGTCCAGGAAACCCTCGAAGTGCCGGAGGTTCGCGTCGAACGTCGCGAGCGTCGAGCGTGCGGTCGCGACGAACTCGCGTCCTTCCGCGGTCGGCTCCAGCCGGCGCGTGGTGCGTTCGAACAATGCGACGCCGAGCTTGCGTTCCACCTCCAGCACGCATCGGCTCAGTGACGACTGCGCGAGCAGAAGTTCTTCCGCGGCCGTGGTGAAGCTGCCGGCGTCGTGCACGGCGACGACCACGCGGAGCTGCTGGATGGTCAGATCCATGCGCACAGTACATCAATCTATCGAATTCCAATGCTTGAAAGCGATAGCGCATTCGCCGCAAGGTTGGGGCACTCGAAGGAGGTCGACGATGCTCGCCGCGGGTGGCTTCATCACGATTGCCGTGTTCCTGGTTGCGGTGTTGTCCCGGCGGGTGTCGGTGCTCATCGCGCTGACCGCGCTGCCGATCCTGGCCGCGCTGCTGACGGGGTTCGGCGGCAGGCTGGGCACGCTGATCGGCGACGGGCTGATCAAGGTCGCCCCGGTCGCCGTCATGATCACGTTCGCGGTCCTCTACTTCAGCCTGATGGTCGACGTCGGCCTGTTCGACCCCGCGGTGAGGCGCGTGTTGCGCTGGGCGAAAGGGGATCCGCTCAAGATCACGGTCGGCACGGCGGTGCTGACCCTGCTCGTCGCGCTCGACGGGGACGGCGCCTCGACGTTCCTGATCACCGTCTCGGCGCTGCTGCCGATCTACCACAGGCTGGGCATGCGCCCGCTGGTGCTGGCCGGGGTGATCTGCCTCGGGGCGGGCGTGATGAACATGGTGCCGTGGGGCGGCCCGACCGCGCGGGCCATGGCTGCGCTCGAGCTAGACAGCTCCGAGGTGTTCGTGCCCGCCCTTCCCGCGATGGCCGCCGGCATCGTGTGGGTGCTCGTAGCCGCCTTCCTCATCGGACGGACCGAGCGCAAGCGGCTCGGGGTGGTGGAAGTCGACGACGACGCGGAGCCGCCCGAGCGCACCCGGCTGGAGAGCTTCCGCTTCTGGTTCAACGTGGTGCTCACGCTCGCGCTGGTCGTCGTGCTCCTCGGGCAGTTGGTGAAGCTCGAAGTGGCCTTCGTGATCGCCTTCGTGGTCGCGGTGATCGTGAACCGGCCGGCGTGGGCTCAGCAGCAGGAGTTGTTCGCCAAGCACGGCGGCAACGTCGTGCTGGTCACGGCGATGATCTTCGCGGCGGGCGTGTTCACCGGCATCCTGACCGGTACCGGGATGATTCCCGCGATGGCGCGCAGCCTGGCCGGCGTCATCCCGGACGGTGCCGGCGGGCTGCTGCCGATCGTGGTCGCCGTCACGAGCATGCCGCTGAGCCTGGTGTTCACGCCGGACGCGTACTACTTCGGTGTGCTGCCGGTGCTCGCGGAGACGTCGTCCGCCTTCGGCGGCAGCGCGGCCGAGATCGGCACGGCGGCGATTCTCGGGCAGATGACGACCGGCTTCCCGTTGAGCCCGCTGACCGCGTCCACGTTCATCCTCGTCGGCATGAGCGGGGTGGATTTGGGCGCACACCAGCGGTTCATCTTCAAATGGGCGTTCGGCACGACGATCGTGATGACCGTCGTGGCCCTGCTCACCGGCGCGATCTCGTTCTAGTGGCGCGTCCCGGAACGTTGGCGAGGTGATCCACGCTCAGCAGGGCGCCTCGCGGCACCGCCCCCGCGCCCACAGCCAACCAGGATGAGGAAGCGGGGGCGGCACCACGATGCACCCGTCTGACCGCGAATTCCCCGGCAACGTTCCGGGCCACACCACGAGGGGACCACATGCCAACGACCAGGATCGGCTGCGGCGCGGGGTTCGCCGGTGACCGGATCGAGCCGGCGGAGGACCTGCTGCACCGCGCCGGACTCGCCGACCTCGTGCTGGAGTGCCTGGGGGAGCGCACGATCGCGTTGGCCCAGCAGCGCAGGCTCACCGACCCCGGCGCCGGGTACGACCACCGGCTGCCCGCCCGGTTCGAACGGCTGCTGCCGCCGGCGGTCGAGCACGGCGTGCGAGTGCTGACGAACATGGGCGCGGCGAATCCACTGGCTGCGGGCCGGGTCACCAGGGCGCTGCTGGACCGGATCGGGGCACGCGCCGCGGTCGCTGTCGTGACCGGGGACGACGTGCTCGCCGAGGTCGACCTGGACGCACCCGCCTGGGAGAACGGCATCCCGTTGCGCGAGCACGGCGAGATCGTCTCGGCCAACGCCTACCTCGGCGCAGACGCGATCCTGCCGGCCCTGGACGCCGGCGCGGACGTGATCATCACCGGCCGGGTCGCCGATCCGTCGCTGTTCCTGGCCCCGCTCGCGCACCGGCTCGGCTGGGACCTCGGCGACGTCGTGACGACCGCCGCCGGCACCCTCGTCGGGCACCTGCTGGAGTGCGCGGGCCAGCTCACCGGCGGCTACTTCGCCGATCCCGGTTACCAGGACGTGCCTGATCTGGCCAACCTCGGTTTCCCGTTCGCCGACGTGGCCGCGGACGGGACGGCGGAACTGGGCAAGCTGCCCGGCACCGGTGGTGTGCTGTCCCGCGCGACCGTGCGGGAGCAACTGCTGTACGAGATCACCGATCCGGCCGCGTACCGAACGCCCGACGTCGTGCTCGACGTGCGCGCGGTGACTGTCGACGAGCACCCACGCGGGGTGCGCGTCGCGGGCGCGCGTGGGACGGCGCGACCCGACCGGCTCAAGGTGAGCGTCGGTTACCGCGCCGGGAAGAAGGTCGAGGCCGAGATCTCGTACGTGGGCCCGAACGCCGCCGCACGGGCGGCGCTGGCCGCTGAGATCGTCACCACCCGGCTGTCCGGCCTGCCGTTGCGGGCCGAGGTGCTCGGCGGCGAAACGGACTGCCGCCTGCGCGTGGCCGCGATCAGCCACGACGACGTGGTGCTCGAAGCGATCGGAGACGAGGTCGAGTCGTTGTACACCAACGGTCCCGCCGGCGGCGGCGGGGTGCGCGTGCACATCGGCGAGGTGCTCGGGATCGCGTCAACCCTCATCCCGCGGGAACTGGTGCGTCCCGTGGTCACTCTGGTGGAGACCGCCGATGTTGCTCCATGACCTCGCCCACTGCCGCGCCGGTGACAAGGGAAATGTTGCCACCCTGTCCGTTTTCCCCTACGACGAAAGGTTTTTCTCGCTGTTGCTGCGCGAGGTCACCGCCGAGCGGGTCCGCGAGCACCTCGCGGAGTTCGTCGCCGGCGCCGTGGTGCGCCACGAGCTGCCGAACCTGGCGGCCCTGCACTTCGTGTGCCACCAGGTCATCGACGGCGGCGTGACGACTTCGCTGGCACTGGACACGCACGGGAAGTCGCTGAGCTCCAGGCTGCTGTCCCTGCCCGTCAGCGCCGCCGGCGACGTGACTGGGCGAACAGCCACTCGATGATCACGTCGTTCTCGTAGGTCTGCGCCCACGAGAAGTGGGGGTTCACCTCCGTCGTCCCCACCGGGTAGCTGGTGAACAGGACGTGGCTGCCGGTCGCTCGTGCCTGCGCAGCAGTTCCCGTGACCGTGCCTCGAACTCCGCCTTCGGCAGGTTGTTGGCCCACTCGCCGCGCGTCACCTTCGCGCCCGCCGCTTCGAGCGCGTTCATCAGCGTCCAGGTGCCGGGCTTGCCGAACCGGCCCTCGCGGTACGGCACGATCGGGTCGTCCACCGAGTGGTCGGCCCACAGCGGGACGTCGACCATGCGTTCCATTGTGGACTGATTGCCCCAGCCCGCGGTGGCAACGGCCGCCGCGAACTTGCCGGGGTACTGCGGCAGCAGGCTGAACACGCCGCGGCCGCCAGAGGACAGGCCAACGACGTAGATCCGCTCGGTGTCGACCGGGTACCGGGCCGTGACCGTGTCGACGAGCTCGACGGTTGCCCGCTGCACGCGCGGGTCGGTCCAGTCCGTGCCGTCGGGTCCCTCCATCGGGCGCGGCAACGGGATCTGCGGCGAGAGCACGAACGCCGGATGCCTGCGCCGCCGTTCGGGCTTGGCGAACGTGACGGCGACCCGGTTGGCGGTCAGCTGGGTCATGTTGTTGTCGGCGACCTCGCCGCCGCCGTGCAGGGTGACGACCAGCGGGTACCGGGTGTTCCTCAGGAGGTCCACCGGCTGGCAGAGCCGGTAGTCCAGTTCGAAACCGGCAGAGTCGACGAACGAGCCCGCGGTGAAGTCGTCGACCACGGGGTTGCGCACGCCGTCGTTGCGGACCGCGAGAGGGCTCGCGGGGAGAACAACGCCACCCGCCGGAGTCGTCAGGTCCGCCAGCTGCCGGACCGTGTAGGCGCGGTCGAGCGGAAACGGGTCGGTGCCGGCGGCGGACGCGTTGGCGTCGCTCGCGGCCAGTTCGATGATCAGGTGGTCGCCCGGCCGGCCGCGATCGGCCACTTCTGCCTTGGTGTTCGAGTAGACCCTGGTCACGGTGCGCGGCGCGGTTTGCCGCTGCACGGTGGCGGTGACGTGGAACGCGGTCAGGGGGATCGTGCCGCCGCGCAGGTCGATGAGGTTCGCGTACCGGATGGCCACTGCGGTCACGCGCCAGCCGCCGCTCGGCGTCACGGTGGTGATGAGATCGGCGCGCACGACCGGGTTGAGCCCGGACGCCGTCGGCCGCGGTGTTGTCGCGGCCGACGCCGTCGCGGTGCGAACGGCCGGGGCAGCGGCCACGCCTGCGGCCAGAGCGAGCGCGGTGCGCCTGGAAATTCCTCTCATGGGCCCTCGTCTCGTCGTCGAGCTGCGGCGTGGCCCTGAGTTTGCTGCCGGGTTCTGCGCGTGGTCCAACAGCAATGTCCGATGCATTGATGCTTGGCGTGCATTGGTCCCGGTCGCGCGCTGCCGGGGCGAGGCTGCACGACCACAATGGAGCGATGGCGACCGAGGAGCTCGAGCGTGGGCGGACGTCCTTCGCGCAGGGGTCATGGGGCGTGGCGTACGCGCGGTTCGCGGCTGCCGACGCGGATACGCCTCTCGGCCTCGACGACCTCGAGCGATTCGCGCTCGCCGCGTATCTCACGGGCAATGACGAGGTGGCCACGCGTGTGTGGACGCGGGCCCAGCACGAGGCCCTCCTGCGTGATGATCCGCGGCGCGCCGCGCGTAACGCCGTGTTGATCGGCGCCGGTCTGATGTTCCGAGGCGAGACCGCGCCCGGGATGGGGTGGTTCGCCCGGGCCGCACGCGTGCTCGAAGGCTGCGGCGAGTGCGCCGAACACGCGTGGCTGCTGACGTGGAACGCGTTCGTGCGGATGTGGGGCGGAGACCCCGCGACGGCGCAGCCGGCGTTCATCGAGAGCGTCGAGATCGGCCGCCGCTTCGGCGACGTGGACCTGGTGACGATGTCGCGGCTGGGCCAGGGCATGTGCCTGGTCATGCTGGGCGACGTCGCCCCAGGTGTCGGTCTGCTCGACGAGGTCATGGCCGGGGTGATGTCCGGTGAAGTCACGCCGATGTACGCAGGGATCGTGTACTGCACCGTGATCGCGGCCTGCGCGGACCTGTTCGACCTGCGCCGCGCCCGCGAATGGACCGCGGCGCTCACCCGGTGGTGCGACTCGCAGCCCGACCTCGTCCCGTACCGGGGCAACTGCCTGGTCCACCGGTGCGAACTGATGCAGCTGCAGGGCGCGTGGAACGACGCGACGCAGGCCGCCGAGCAGGCGTGCGCCCTGCTGTCCGGCCCGGTCGAGTGGGACACCCTGGGCGCGGCGCATTACCAGCTCGGCGAGCTGCAACGGCTGCGCGGCGAGTTCGCGGCGGCTGAGGAGAGCTACCGCAAGGCGGCTGAGACCGGCCGCCGGCCTGAGCCGGGCCTCGCGCTGCTCAGGCTGGCGCAGGGACGCGTCGACGTGGCGGCCGCCGTGATGCGCCGCGTCATCGCCGAAACCGAGGACCCGTCCGCGCGGTCGCGGGTGCTGTCCGCCCACGTCGAGGTCATGATCGCCGCCGGGGACGTGCCGGCGGCCCGTGCGGGAGCCGACGAACTCGCAGGCGTCGCTGCTGCGCTCGACACTCCGTACCTGGCCGCGATGGCGGCGTCGGCCAGGGGAGCGGTCCTGCTCGCCGAAGGCGACACGGCCAGAGCGTTGCCCGAACTGCGCCGCGCCGCGTCGGCGTGGCGCGAGCTGGACGCACCGCACGAGACCGCACGTGTCCGGGTGCTCATCGGGCTGGCCTGCCGCGCGCTCGACGACCCCGAGTCGTCCGCGATGGAGCTCCGCGGCGCGCGGGCGGTCTTCGAGCAGCTCGGGGCCACACCGGATGTCGAACGACTCGAAGCACTCACGGCGTTGCCGCACGGGAAGGCCCACGGCGGTCTGACCGCACGTGAGGTGGAGGTGCTGAGGCTGGTCGCGGCCGGTCGGACGAACCGCGCGATAGCCAAGCAGCTCGGCCTGTCGGAGAAGACCGTCGCCCGCCACGTGAGCAACTGCTTCACCAAGATCCGAGTACCTTCCCGCGCGGCGGCCACCGCCTACGCCTACGAGCACGCCCTGATCTGAGACGGCGCGCGTGGACAGAACTACCCACGCCCTCGCGAGGGCGTCTGGGTCGTTCGCCCGAAGCCGATCGGTCTTGCCGCTCCTAACGTCCGGTGCGAGGGGAAACCGGAAAGGAGTTCGACATGACGGACGTGCGGCACGAGACGACACAGCAAGCCGAGCACAGCGCACCGGTCGAGGCGTGGGACGCGATCGCCGCGCGGTACGACGAGCACGTCACACCCGGCGAGTCCGAGCTGGCTCTCGCCGGACTGCGGCTCGCGGGAGTCAGGGCGGGCGACACGTTCCTCGACGTCGCCGCCGGCACCGGCGGACTGAGCCTGCCCGCGGCACGCCTCGGCGCGAAGGTGCTGGCAACCGACTGGTCGCCCAGGATGATCGACCACTTCACCGCGCGGGCGGCGGCCGAAGACCTGGACGCCGAGGGGCGCGTGATGGACTGCCACCGGCTCGACATCCCCGATGACACCTACGACGTCACGGGCTCGCAGTTCGGCGTCATGCTGGTCCCGGATCAGGCGGCGGCGCTGCGGGAGATGGTCCGGGTGACCAAGCCCGGCGGCCGCGTGCTCCTCATCGCCTACGGCGACCCGGTCGCGTTCGAGGCACTGCACTTCTTCATCGCCGCGGTGCAGGCGGTCGTCCCCGAGTTCGAGGGCCCCGCCGAGGACGAGCCCCTGCTCGAGTTCCAGGTGGCGGACCCGGACGTGCTGCGCCGGCGACTGACCGACGCGGGCCTGACCGACGTCACCGTCGACACGAACCACCAGGAGCGGATCGAGGTGCGCACCGGGCGGCAGCTGTGGAACTGGTGCCTCGGCGGAAACCCGATCCCCGGAGCGCTCGTCGCGGGCTTCACCGACGAGCAGCGCGAGGACATCGTCCGGGTGCTCGACGGCATGGTCCGCGAACGGTTCGCCGACACCGGCCCGGCAATTCTCACCGCCCCGCTCAACATCGGAGTGGGCACGAAATGAGGGCATGGTCAGGCCGGCCCGCTTCTCTGTTGTCCGCACTGTCGAAGAGTTCTTCCAAGAGTGCGTGCGCTTTTGCCGCGATGGCCAGCGCCAATCGGGTTTTCGTCAGGTCTGCCTCTAGTTTCGCGTTACGGTGACGCAGTATCTCCAACTCGATCTGCTCGGCCGATTTCCTGGAGCGTTTTGTCCTCTCGAATCACTGTCAACTCCCGTGCAAATACGCTAAGTTGGGGCTGTCGGTAAATCTTGCGAAACCGCATAGCGCTGAAACATCAGGTACCTCCTGACGGGAGACAGCAGCACGTGGATACCATCGGACCACGCACCGCCGAAAGCATTGCCGCACAATTTCATGACGTCGATTCCTCCGCCGTTCCCGAGGACTTCATCGCCTATCTGCGGAAGATGGAGGAGAGCGAGAGCGGCCGCGCGGTGCGAGAGGCCACCTATCGCGCCGTGGAGGCCGCCGGGAGCAGGGGAGCGGACATCGGGTGCGGCGCCGGACGCGCCGTCGCGGATCTCGTCCAGCTCGGGAAGGACGCCGTGGGGGTCGACAGCAGTCAGGCCATGGTCGACGCGGCCCTGGCCCGGTTCCCGCACTGTCACGTCGTCAGGGGCAGCGCCTTCGAGTTGCCCTTCGAGGACGCTGAACTGTCGTGGTACCGGTCCGAGCGGACCTTCCTGCACTTCCCCGATCCCGCCGCGGCGCTGTCCGAGGCCCGCAGAGTGCTGAGGCCGGGCGGGACGATCGTGCTCGCGGACCCTGATCTCGCGTCGATGGTGGTGAGTTCGCGGATCCCGGAGACGACCGACGCGGTCAAGGACGCGTTCTGCTCGGCCGTCCCGAATCCCCACGCCGGCACCCACAACGCCTACCACCTCGCCGACGCCGGATTCACCGACATCTCCGTCGTTCCCGTCATGGCGAGCCTGAACGACCATGCGTCCGCGTTCGGCGTGGTGCTGGAGCCGGCCCTGACGGCGGCTCTCACCCGGGGCGTCGTCAGCGAGGCGGCGGCGGCGCGGTGGAAGGACGACCTGGGCGATCTGTCCCGCCGGAACGCCTTCACCGCGACGGCGACCTTCTTCGTCACCACGGCCCGCCTGGCGTCGTAGGTCATGAGGAGCCTGATGGTCGGGTCGCCCGAGCGACCCGACCATCCTCCTCAGTCGGCTGAACACGACCGAAGCCGTTCCCGGAGCAGGTTCTTGCGCACCTTGCCGGTCTCGTTGCGCGGCAGTTGGGGTAGGAGCTCCAGGCGGGACGGCTGGCACCACTCGCTCATGCCGAGCCCGTCGAGCCAGTCGCGCAGGCCGTCGAGGGTGGGCGTTCCCCGTCCCGGTACGACGACCGCGCAGGCGAGTTCGCCGCCGTGGCCGTCCGGGTAGCCGACCAGGGCGACGTCCCGCACGTCGGGGTGGTCCAGCAGCACCGACTCGACGTCGCTGACCGGGATCATGATGACGCCGATCCGGTCCTCGGCGCGGCCGTGCAGGCGGATGCCGCCGTGGCCGTCCGGCGCCGCCAGGTCACCGGTGTCGTACCAGCCGTCGTCGTGCTCGGTGAGCACGGTCAGCCGGCCGTCGTCCCGGCCCCAGGTGGCCAGGCACAGCGAAGGGCTGCGGACGTAGAGGCGCCCAGGTCGATCGTCGCTGATCGGGTGGTCGGCTCGCAGGTCGATCTCGTGGCCAGGGGCACCGCGCCCGACGGTGCGGCCGGCCAGCTCCGGGTGCTCTCCGGTGCGGGTGAAGGTGGTGGCGCCCTCCGTCATGCCCCAGCCCACGTCCAGCGGGATTCCGAAGGTCTCGGTCACTCGCCGGAACAGCGGCTGCGGGACGATCGTGCCTCCCGCGCGGATGATCCGCACCGTGGGCAGTCGCTGCGACGTGCGTTCCATCGCGTCGATCAGGACGGAGAGGAAGACCGGGACGATGACCATCCAGCTGACCCGGGCCCGGGCCAGGAAGGGGATGACGGCCTCCGGCTCCCAGCGGTCCGTCACGACCGCGCAGGCCCCGCGGTGCAACGGCAGGAAGATGCCCAGGTTGAGGCCGACGATGTGCGTTGCCGCGTTCGGTGAGTAGACGCGGCTGTCCTGGCCGATGCCGTCGGCGGCCGCCACGGGGGCGTACCAGGCGTACGAGGTGTTGAGGGTGTGCAGGACGGCCTTCGGCTCGCCGGAGGTACCGGAGGTGAACAGCACCAGGGAGACCCGGTCCGGGTCCACAATGGACGGATCCGGCAGGATGTCGTGCTCCGTCTGCTCGAAGTACTCGCGGAAGCCGACTTCGCCGCCTGTAGTTCGTTCGCCGGTGGTCCGCTCGCCGAGCACCACGCGGTGACGCAGTGCGGGCAGCCTGGGTGCCATCTCGGCCAGCGCCGCCGCGTGGTCGAAGTTGTCCCACTGATCGACGGTCACGCAGACGACGACATCCAGCCGGCGGAGCATCCGCTCCAGCTCACGGGGGCGGAACGCGCACATGATCGGCGCCGCGACGGCCCCGAGCCGGGCACAGGCCAGCACCAGCGGTCCGACCTGCCAGATGTTCGGCAGCTGCATCGCGACGACCTGACCGCTGCGCACCCCCAGCGCGTGCAGCGCGCCGGCGAAGCGGTCCACGTACTCGGCGTACTGCGCGTAGCTCAGCTCCAGGGTGCCCCGGCCGGCCTCCGACACGAGAAGCGCGGGGGCGTCTGGAGTCTCGGCACGCCACCGCGCCAGGTCGTCCAGGATGGTGCCGGAGCGCCAGTGGCCCTCCTTGCGGTACTGCTCCGAGATGGTGGCGTCGGGGCGCAAGGTGGTGATCGGGTTCACGGTGTTCAATTCCGGAATCCTTCCAAGATTTCGACGGCGTGGAGCAGCTGACCCGGTACCTGGAACTGCTGAACCGAGACCCGCAGCTGGCGCCGGTACGGGGTGTGTTCGCGGCGCAGCAGGCCAAGGTCGCCCGCGCGCACCGCAAGGTCCGCACCGCCCGGCAGGACTTCCTGCACCGCACCACCACGGGCCTGGTGCGCTCGGCCGACGTGATCGCGATCGAGGACCTGTCGGTCCAGAACATGGTGCGCAACCGCCACCTCGCCCGCGCCATCTCCGATGCGGGCTGGGGTGAGTTCCGCAGGCAGCTGGGGTACAAGTGCGATCGCGCCGGTCGCACGCTGGTCGTGATCGACCGCTGGTTCCCGTCCAGCAAGACCTGCTCGGCCTGCGGGCACGTGCTCGCAAGGCTTGCTTTGTCCACCCGGCACTGGACGTGTCCGAGCTGTCGCACCCGGCACGACCGGGACCTCAACGCGGCCAAGAACATCCTTGCGGCTGGTCGAGCCGTAGCCCGAGGCACTGTCTCGGGTGATGCCTGCGGAGCTGATGTCAGACGGCAAGGGCCCTCCCTTCCGCGATCGGCAGTGAAACAGGAACCCCGCGCCGCGAGGCACAGCGCGTGAGCGCTACCCGCCACACGGCGGGTGGGATCCCTGCCCTTCAGGACAGGGAGAAGTCAAAGACCGGTGTAGCTGCGGTAGCGGAGCAGCACCCGGTCCACCAGCGGGCCCGCGGCGCCGGTGTAGCGGGCCGGGTCGAGCAGGTCGTCCAGGTCGAGGCCCGCCAGCTCCGGCAGGGTGCGCAGGACCTCGCCGAACGTCGACCCCGGTGTGGTGGACGCCCTGGTGAGCAACGCCTTGGCCCGGGCCTTGCCCAGCTCGGGGGTCAGGGCCACCGCCAGCCGTTCGGCGACGACGGCGCCATGGGTCAGTTCGATGTTCGCCCGCATCCGGTCGGGGTGGACTTCCAGGCCTTCCGCCAGTTCCGCCGCGGTGAACGCCGCTCCGCCCGCCAGCCGCAAGGCCTCGCGCAGTGCTTGCCACTCGGTGTGCCACGCACCGGCCGGACGCTCGTCCTCGGCGATCATCGACTGCGCCAGCACCAGTGCGAGGGCGGGGACCTGCCGGCCGGCGGACAGGATGAGCGTTGCCAGGACCGGGTTTCGCTTCTGCGGCATGGCGGATGACGCGCCCCTGCCGTCGGCCGCGGGTTCGGTGACCTCGCCGATCTCGGTGCGGGAGAGCGTCTGCACGTCCACCGCGAACTTGCCCAGCGCCCCGGCGACGAAGCTGAGCACCGCGCCCAGATCCGCGATCGGGGTGCGCACGGTGTGCCAGGGCAGCACGGGTTCGGCCAAGCCCAGTTCCTCGGCGAAGGGGGCGATCAACTCACACCCGTCCAGTGCCGGGCGGCCTGCCTGCCTGGCGAACTCGCCATACGCGGCCAGGGTTCCCGCCGCGCCTCCCAGCGAGGCGGGCAGGCCCGCGCACGCCACGGAACGGACCTTCGCCAGTGCGTCCAGCACCAGTTGCAGCCAGCCCGCCGCTTTCAGGCCGAACGTCGTGGGCACGGCGTGCTGGGTCAGCGTCCGGCCCGCGACCAGGGTGTCGCGGTGCTCCTCCGCCGTCGCGGCCAGCGCAGCGGCCACCCGGCTCAGGTCGCCGTCGATCTGGGCCAGCACGCGGCGGGCGATCAGCATCGCGGCGGAGTCGAGCACGTCCTGGCTGGTGGAGCCGCGGTGCACGTACTCGGCGGCCTCCGGGTCCACGGCGGCCACCAGCGCGGTGAACGCGGGGACCAGCGCCACCACGGGGTTCGCGGCCGCGCGGGCGGCCCTGGCCAGGGCGACGACGTCGAGGCCGCCCGCCTCGGCGGCTTTGGTGATCACCAGGGCGTGTGCGGCGGGAATCAGGCCCAGCCGGGCCTGGCTGCGGGCCAGCGCCGCCTCCACCTCCAACATCGCGCTCAGCCACGCCTCGTCGCACGTGGCGGCTTCGGCCGGCGTGCCGGCCCACGTCGGGGCGAGCAGGCCGGAATCGGTGCGGCTCATGCGTTCACGCTCCTGTGCTGGGTGTGGACGGTCAGCACTGCTCTGGCGATGGCGTCGGAGTCCTCCAGCGTCACCGAGCCGACGCCGGGACGGATGCCCGCCGCCGTCACCCAGTGCACGCCTTCGGTGGGCACGCCGAACGCGAACCTGGCCGGGTGCGCCAGACCGGCGCGGTCGACAAGTCGGTACGGGCGTCCGGTCACGGCCAGGCCGCCGCTCTCGTAGCCGCCGACGTGGTAGGGCTGGGACTGGCCGGTGGTGAGCAGGTAGCGCAACAGCGGGTTGGCGCTGCGCCGCAGGTCGATGTCCGGCAGCCGGGCCTCGATGAGGGCGCGGCAGCGGACGGGCGGGCCGGGGACCGCCTGGGAGTCGACCAGGAACACGCCTTCGGTGGTGTGGCGGCGGATCCGGATCCGCGGGCCGACCACGTGCAGCACGCCCGCCTCGACCAGCGCGATCATCTCCTCGATCCGCCGCACCGGTGGGCCGATCGAGGTGAACGCGTTGAGCGGGTTGTACCAACCCTCCAGCTCGTGACGGTAGGAGTCGCCGCTGATCCCGCTGTGGTCCACCACGAGCCGGATCTCGTTGCGCAGATCCCGCAGCACGTCCAGTGCCGACTTGAGCGGGCTGGACAGGTTGCCCAGCCGCGCCTCCCGCACGTCGTCGCGCAGGTGGTCGAGCAGCCAGCCGCGGAACTCGGCGCGGTCGGCGAACACCCGGTCGCCCTGCGGCCGCTCGATGCGGTCCCAGTCCCACCGTTCGGTGACCCCGTACTGGTCCAGCAGTCGTTCGTCGTCGTCCGGGATGCCTTGCACGAACGACTGGAGGAACGCCTGCGACGCCGTGTCGTCGCGCCCGGCCTTGACGACCAGGCTGTAGTAGACGGCGCGGACCTCTCGATCCACCAACGGCCACACCGCTTCGCGGAAACCGACCGGCTCGCCGGAGTCGGCGCGCTTGCGCAGGTTCGCGATGACCAACTCGGTGAGGAAGTACGGGTGGTGCCTGCCGTGCGCACCCTTCTGGTTCTCGCCGCGCGCGTGGTACGGCATGCCGCGGCGAGAACCCACGTACAGCACCGGTTCCCGGCCGGACGGGAGGTAGCGCAGACCTTCGGGGGTCTGCTCGAACGCACCGCCACGGCCAGCGGTGAGCAGTGCCAGGTAGTCGAAGAAGTTCAGGCCGACGCCTTGGACCGCGACGGCCATGCCCGGCGTGATCGGGCTCAGGTCGACATCGGCCGGGTTGGCGGGCTCGATGTGGCAGAGCTTGTGCCGCAACGCGAACCGGCGGTTCTCGGCCTGCTCACGGCTGCGCGCCAGCGGACCGTGGCCGAGTGCCAGCACGACCGCGTCCATCCCGGTCAGGCGGGTGCCGTCGAGCAGCGTGACGGTTTGCTGCCCGTCAGCGTCGTCCAGGGCTACCGCAGTGCCGGTGTGCACGACAACGGTGATCGACTCCGGCGCGGTGGTGACCAGCCGGTGGAACACCCAGCGCAGGTACCGGCCGTAGAACGCCCTGGTCGGGTAGTCGTCCGGACCGAGTGCGCAGCCGGCCGTCCGCGCCCACTCGTACAAGCTGGGCCCCGGCACCACAGGCCCCTCGCACGGGACGCTGTCGTCGGTGAACAGGCTGATCTGCGAGGCGACCGTGTTCATCAGCAGATGACCGGACTGCCCGGTGCGCCACACCCCGCCCGGTCCCGGCGGGAACGGATCCACGACGTGCACCTCGACCGCGCGGCCGTCGGCGTTGGCGCAGATCCGTTCCAGCACCGAGGTTCCGCGCGGCCCGGCCCCGACCAGGCAGATCCGCAGAGCGCTCACCCGGAGGCCAGGCCGTGGCGCCAGGACACCGTCGGCTTCCAGCCCAGTTCCGTGCGCGCCCGGTCCGTTCGCGCGCCGCGCATGGCGGTGAGCTGGTAGTTCGCGAACCACCCCAACGCCTTCTCGGCCAGGTCGGACGGAATTTGGCGCGGCGGCGGGCCGCCGAGCAGCCGCGCGTACTCGGGCAGCCACGTCGCACCCTCCGCCGGTTCGTCGTCGGCGATGTTGAACACGCCGGTGACGTCACTGTCCACAGCGGACAGAGCGGCCAGTGCGGCGTCCTGGACGTGCAGGAACGACGTCACGCCCGTGGCGGTCGACGGGATCGGGATCTGGCCCCTGCCGATCATGGCACCGAACGGGCCGGCGGGGTCGTACTGCGTCTGCGGGCCGAACAACGTGCCGTAGCGCAGGATCGTGCCCGCGATGTCCGGTGTGCCCAGCACCAGTCGTTCCATCTCGGCCACGGCCTGCACGGTTCTCGCCCACCCCGGATCCGGTGCGTCCAGGTACAGCGGCGCGTCCTCGGTCAGGACGGGGTCGCCGAGTGGGGCCGTGGCGAAGGAAATGCTCTGCACCACCAGCTTCGCGGCCCCGGCCTCCCTGGCCGCCATGATCAGGTTCGCGGTGCCCTCGGTGCGCAGCCGCGCCGTGGTCTCGAACGCTTCCGCGCTCATCTGCCGCAGCGCGGTCAGCTGGTGCACCACGACGTCCGGCCGGGCCGCGAGCAGCGCGCCGCGCACGGCCACCGGGTCCAGCGCGTCCGCGACGACGGTGTCGGCGGCCACGGCTTTCGACTCGTCCCGCACCAGCGCGGTCACGTGGTGCCCCTTGGCCCGCAGCAACGGGAGCAGCGCGGTCCCGATGAGCCCGGTGGCGCCCGCGACGACAACTCTCATGACTGAACTCCTTCTGGCTTGACACGGATCAGCATTCGGCACGCCGGGTCGCCGAAGCGCAGGCATCCGGTCGAGCAGTTCTCCGCGAGCGGCACGCCCAGCCCGTCCGACCACCCGGCGTGCACCTCGGTGCACGGGCACTCGTAGCCCTCGAGCGAACCCGCCATCCGGACCATGGTGACCGCGAAGTTCTGCCGCATGACGACCTCGATCACGTCGTCGTCGAGCACCACCGCCTGGAGGTCCCGCAGCTCGCGCGGGAACGTCCGGTCGGCGCACATCTCGTAGCGCTGCCGCAGCTCTTCCACGTCCCGCGCGGGTTTTCCGCCGAACTGGCGCGCGACCTTCCGGCCGACACTCGTCGCCACGAACCGCAGCGCCTCCGCGTTGATCTCGTTCGCGACGGCCGGTCCGAACCGCTTCGCCACCCCCTGGTACCAGCGGGCGTCATGCAGCCACCACGAGCGGTAGACGTCCATCAGCTCCGCGCGGGTCGTGGTGTCCGGGTCGTTCATCGTGGTCATCCGCGTCCTCCGGCGAGCTGTTCGGAGAACCGCTCGCGCATGAGCCGCTTGAGCACCTTGCCGGTCGCTCCCTTGATCACGTCGGCCGCGTCCATCCGCAGTGCTCGCGTGACGGGTGGGAAACCCTTGGCGCGCAACGCATCGTTGACCAGCTCCGTCCACTTGGCATCGTCCGGGCCACCGTCCGCGACTTGCAGGAGCGCGTACGCGTCCGCCACGCCGTCGCCCTCCCAGTCCGCACGCACACCCTCCGGCGCCACGCCGACCACCGTGCAGTCGGCCAGCTCGGGGAGTTCGGCCAGCAGCAGCTCTTCGGTGCAGGTGCTGAAGACGATGCCCTCACTCGTCCTGATCGCGTCCGGCACGCGGTCGAGGTGGTAGAAGTTGCCCTCCTCGTCCCGAACGGCCAGGTCGCCGGTCAGCCAGTAGCCGCCGAGCCGCAGCTGGTAGAACGTCAGCGAGTCGTTCCAGTAGCCCGGCGTCAGCGTGGGGGAGCGCAACCCGAGCCTGCCGACGACGCCGGCGGGCAGCGGTTGCCCGTCCTCGGACAGCACGGCGGCCTCGGCGAAGCTGATCGGCTTGCCGACGCACCGGCCGTAAGTCGAACTTCCCGTCCGGTGGCCGATGTGGAACATCGAGTAGCCGGCTTCCGACGAGCCGAGGCCGTCGGTGAACACCGAGCCTGGCACCCGGACGCGTTGGAAGTCCTCGTTCACGGTCACGTGGCTGCCCCGCGTGACGAGCTCGCGCACATACGCCTCATGGATCGCGTCCCCGCTGTTGTACCAGGCCTCCACGCTCTCCAGGTCGCGCGCGTCCAGGTCCTCGGCGACGATCTCGCCGTACGTCCCGGCGAACGCGAAGACGGTCGTGGGCCGGAACTCCTCGATCGCGTCCAGCACGTCGGCGCCGCGCTGACTCGACAGCAGCAACATCGGCGAGCGCAGCAGGAAGCCGAACAACATCACCGACACCGCCGCGTTGTGCGAGCCGGGCATCGCCACGAGCAGCCTGCCCATCGCGTCGCCGACCGACAGCTTCAGCCGGTACAACTGGGCGTACAGCAGGGTTTCGTGGGTGTGCGGCACGCCTTTGGGCATCCCGGTCGTGCCGGACGAGTGCGAGATGATGATCGGGTCGGTGCGATGGTGCCGGTACGGGTAGTTCTCCGGCAACGGCCCCTCGCCAGTGATTTCCCCTGCGGTGACAAGGAATCCGAGGTCCAGGTCGGCCAGGGTCCGCGCGTGCTCGTCGTCGGCCACCGCACCGACCACGCGCTGGCGGCGGATGTACTCGCGGGCGATCTCGGGGCGCAGGTTGCCGTTCACCAGCGACGGGATCGCGCCCAACGACGTCAGCGCCAGGTAGTTGACCGCGAACTCGGTGCTGGACCGGGTCTGGACGGCCACGATGTCACGCGGTTTCACCCCCTGGGCGTGGAACCACGACGCGTAGACCTCGACGACGGCGTGCAGGTCGCCGAGCGTCAACGCCGCCGGGTAGCTGCCGTCGGGCGCCTGCCACGTGCCGTCGGTCCGCAGGACCTCCTCGTCCAACGGCCGGCCGTAGGCCTTCAACCGGTGGATCACGTTGCCCGCGCCGAGCGTCACGTCCGCCAGCACCTGTGCGCGTTCCGCTTTGCTGATCATGGTGTTGGTCCTTCAGCCAGTTGTCGGAGGTCGTACCCGCCGGAGTCCTCGAACGAGGTGTCCCGGTCGACCAGCAGGGCGACCGCGAAGTCCTCGGTGGGCTGCTCCAGCCCCAGCTCCCGGCAGAACGCGGCGGTGCGGTCGCTCCCGGCCAGTTCGACGCCGACGACCAGAACCCTGTCCAGTTCCTCGTCGTCCAGCAGGACGTGCGCGGTGTCGAGCAGTGCGGAACCGAGGTCGGTCAGCGCGGACATCGCGATCAGCGGCCCGGTGATCCCGAACTCCTTGCTCACGTAGCCGAGGATCGCGTTCGCGGTGGCCTGCATGAACAGCAGCGGGTTGCTCACCTGCCCGCTGATCAGCAACCTGCTCGCCAGGTCCGTCGTGCCCGAGTCGCCGACGGTGCTGCCCACCAGCAGCGCGGTCCGCGTGCCGTCGCCGGGCCGTTCGGTCAGGCAGCGCCGTGCGACCTCGTGGATCAGCGGGTTGAACGGGGACTCCACGAACCCCGGTACGGGATCCGCGCGGTTGGCGGTGATCATCGGCGCTCCAGCACGAGTGCGGTGTTGACCCCGCCGAACGCCGCGTTGACGTTCAACGCGCGGCGCACGTCGGCGTCGCGGGCCACGTTGGGCACGTAGTCGAGGTCGCAGTCCGGGTCGGCCTCGGTGAAGTTCGCCGTCGGCGGCAGCACGCCGTCGGTGAGCGCCAGCAAGGTGATCACGAACTCCACGACCCCGGCGGCCTCCAGCATGTGCCCGGTCGTGCTCTTCGTGGAGCTGACCGGCACCTGGTCGGCCCGCGTGCCGAACACCCGGCGCAGGCCACGGGTCTCCGCGGGATCGTTGAACTTGGTGGCGGTGCCGTGCGCGTTCACGTAGTCGATGCGCAGCCCGTCGGGGTCGTCCGCGCGGCGCAGTGCCCGCTGGGCCGCGGCGGCCAGTCCGGCGCCGTCCGGGTGCGGCCGCGAGACGTGGTGCGCGTCGGAGCCCGCGCCCCAGCCCACGACCGCGGCGAGCGGCCGGCCACCGCGGCGTCGCACCGCCTCCGCGGACTCCAGCACCACGGTCGCGACACCGTCGCCCAGCAGCATTCCGCCGCGGTCCGCGCTGAACGGCCGGACGAAGCCGTCGCGCGACATGGCCCGGCCCGAGTCGAACTTGGCGAAGACCTCCTCCTCCACGAGGTAGGCCCCGGCGCAGACGGCCGACTCCACCCGGCCGGACGCGATCAGCCCGCAGGCGTGGATGATCGCCGCCGCCGAGGCGACGCACGCGTTGGTGAACGCCAGCCGCCGCCCGGAGGAGGCGCCGATCCGCGCGGCGAGCAGGTCGGCCTGCCACGCGGGGACCGTGTCGGCCGCCTCGACGCCGGCCTCGCCGCGCCAGAACCGGGTCAGCACCGCGAAGTCGCCCGACGTCCCGACCAGCACGGCCGTGTCGTCGTGCGCGGTGAAGCCGGCCATCTCCACGGCTTCGTCGGTGCACTCGCCGAGCACGTCCCGCATCAGGTCGGGTTTGTCGGTCCCGGTGGTGGCGGCGAACGGCGTCCGGTACGGGCCGGTGTCGAACCGCGTGGTGGGCGCGAATGCAGGCACACCACCGAAAACTCCGCGGCGGAGGGCGTCCGCACCCTGGCCGAACGCCGTCCGCACCCCGAACCCGGTCACCACCACCTCACTCATCGCCGGATCCACCCGCCTGCACCTGGCTGAGGTACTCGGTGATGCCGCGCAGCGATCCGAACTCGGTGAGGTGTTCGTCCGCCGGCTCGACCACCAGGTCGTACCTGGTGCCGAGCTGGTGCAGGAACCACACCAGCGCCAACGAGTCCAGCGCCAGCTCGGCGTCCTCGTCGAGGTCCGCCGGCAGGTCGGGGAAGATCTTGGGGTCGGAGAGCAGTTCACGCACGACTGCGGTCGTGATCTCCACGCGCGTGGTCATGCCGTGGCGCCCCGCTCCACGGTGACGGCGGCCAGCTCGCCCAGCGTCATCGCGCTGAGCGGCTCGATGTCGGTCTCCGGGAACTGCACGTTGAACCGGCGTTCCAGGCGCATGGTCAGCTCGATCAGGCTCAGCGAGTCCAGGTCGATCCCACCGCTGCCCAGGGGGCTCTCGGTGGTCATCTGGTCGGGCTCGATCGGGTGGTTCATCTCCTCCACGACCGTGGTGAGGATGAAGTCGCGGATCTCTTTCTCCAGCGTCGGCATGGGCCAACCCTTCTGCGTTGGGAAATCAGGACGGTTGGGAAACGGCTTCGCGCAGGGCCTGCGTGCGCCGGATCAACTTCCCGTTGGAGGTGCGGGGCAGTTCCGGCAGCACCCGGATCAGCCTCGGGACCTTGTAGGCGGCCAGGCGGTCGCGGCACCAGCCCGCCAGTTCCCCGGCGGCGGGGCCGTCCTCCACCGCGGCCACGTACGCCTCGATGGACTCGGCGTGGATCACCACCACGTCGGTGATCCGGGGGTGCTGGCGCAGCACGGACTCGACCTCGATCAGGTCGACCTTCAGCCCGCCGATCACCACCAGCGAGTCGCTGCGGCCGAGCAGTCGCACGGTCCCGTGCTCGTCCTGCTCGGCCCTGTCGTACGTGCGCAGCCAGCCGGCGGAGTATCTGTCCACATCGGACCCCCGCAGGTAGGGGGTGCCGTCGGGCAGCTCCACCTCCAGCTCGCCGTGGTTGACCCGCACCACGATGCCGGGTGCGGCCGGGCCGACCGCCGGCCGGGACGTTCCGCTGACGTCCATCGCGATCACACCGGTCTCGGTGGTGCCGTAGGAGTCGCCGAGGCGGAAACCGAAGCGTTCCAGGAACGCCTCGGCGAGCCCGTCGCTCATCAGCTCGCCACCGGACACCGCCGCCCGCAGCGAGGGCAGTGCGGGCACGGACTTCGCCGTGGTCAGCAGTTCGTAGTGGAAGGGAGTGCCGAAGATGACGTGCACCTCGTGTTCCTCGGCGGTGGTGAGCACGTCCTTGGCGGACAGTCGCCGGGTGAACACCACGGCCACGCCCGCCACGAGCGAGTGCAACAGCCCGGCGATCAGCCCGAAGCTGTGCGCGGTCGAGCTGAGCAGCAGCAGCCGTTCGCCCGCACTGGGCATCCCGTCGATCCGGGTGAACCGCTCGACCTCCGCGGCCAGCGATGCCGGTGTCCGGCCGATCACCTTCGGTTGCCCGGTAGAGCCCGAGCTGAACTGGATCAGCCGGTGCTCGGTCGTCGCCCGCTCACCGTCGCGGTGGTGCTCGGTGACCACCTCGCAGGCGGGCTGGAACGCCATCGCGAACCGCCCACCGGCCATGGCTCGGACGGTGAACTCGGGGCGGCACAACGAACGCAGCGCGTCGACTTCGGCTGGTGCGAGCCGGTGGTCCACCAGCATCACCTGCGCGCCCAGCGACCACAGCGCGAACACCACCTCGACCTGGGTGCGGCTCGGCGGCACCTGCACCAGGACGGTCGAGCCGTCCCCGATGCCGAAACCGCCGAACACCTTGGCTTCCTCGGCGACGGCCGAGCGGACCTCGGCACGGGACACGACATGTCCGTCGTGCACCAGGTAGGGCAGCTCGCCGGGATGGGCGTCGAACAGCTCTTCGAGAAGGTCCCGCATCTCACTGCTCCTTGCAGAACTCGCCGATCGGGATGCCGACGTGCCGCTGGTCGGTCGCCAGGTAGCCGAGCAGCTCGTCGCCCCGCTGGAGCTCGGTGACGTTGCGGACCTTGCCGCCGGGGCCGAGCAGCCGGACGTGCCAGTCGTCCTGCACGGTCAGGCTGATCTCGATGCCGTCGACGGAGTGCGCGGTGATGCTGAGCAGCGGGCGGGACTCCAGCTTGGACCGGCCGACCACGACCCGGCGGGTACGCCCCTCGGAGTTGACCGCGAGGACCGTGCTGCCGGAGTGCAGCTCGCTGAGGTAGTTGGTCCGGTTCTCCGGGCCGAGCACGTACGAGTGCAACGCGCCCGCGTTGACCCGGAACGGCCGGGTCGGCATGTAGGGCAGCGGGTGGGTTTCGCTGCAGCTCAACAGGAATCCGGTCGAGAACGAGCCGACCAGGATGCCTTCGTCCTCCTCGAAGTGCGTGCAGGTGTCGACGCACACCCGGTCGCCGAGGCCGTGGTGCTCGATCCGGTCGACGACGAGCGTCGCCAGTTCCAGCTTCGGGCTGGTCGCCTCCAGCATCCGGCTCAGCGCGAAGACCTCGGTCGCGTCCTTCGGCGCGAGCAGCACGCCCTCGGAACCGCGTTCCAGCACGTCGACGACGATCGACGCTTCTTCGAGGTCACCGCAGACCGTGAACAGCTTGCCGGGCGCGCGGTCGGCGGAGGCCAGCACGATCTCCAACGGGATCTTGGTGGGGTCGGCGAACCGCACGACGCTGTAGGGCAGTGCGACGGCGGCGGCGCACGCGAGTTGGAGCGTGCGGTCGTCGTGCACGTCCACCCATGCGGCGACGTTCTCGCGATCGCCAGCCGCCAGCACGAGCGCGTCCAGTTCGGCCTGGTCCGCTATGACGGTCGTGGTGATGCCGGTGAAGCCCTCGGCCGCGCCCACCAGGATGTTTGCGATGGTCGGGGGCAGGGTCGCGAGGACGGCGGGGTCGTCGGACACGATGCCGTGCAACCGGGAGTGGATGGCGGCGTCGACGACGCCTTCGACGTGGTGCGGGGCCACGGTCCGGAGATCGATCCAAGCGAGCGTCATCGGGCACCTGTCGTCATCGTCGGGATTCGGGAGAGGTCGGTCTGGTGTGCCGCCTGGTGTGCTGCGGAATCCGGCACCGCGGCGTGCGGCCCGTGCACCACGGCGGCCAGCCTGGCCACCAGCGATGCCGGATTGGGGGAGGTGAAGACCTTGCGGCCCACCGCGAGGCCCGCGCAGCCCGCCGCCATCAGTTCGGTGGCGCAGGCGATCAAGTCGGAACCGTCGATCGGTCCGCCCGCGGCGAGCACCGGGATCGGAGAGTTCGCCACGACCTCCGCCATCCGCCGCACCGGCAGGGTGACCGAGGTCTTCACCAGGTCGGCGCCGAGGTCGGCGGCGATGTTGACGACGTGCGCGAGCAGCGCCGGGTCCTTCGGGTCGATGATCCGCGGTCCCCGCGGGTAGATCATCGCGATCAGCGGCAGTCCCCAGGCCTCGCACGCCGTCGCGACCGCGCCGAGGTCGGCGAGTTGCCGCGCCTCGGTGTCGGAACCGATGTTCACGTGCACGCTGACCGCGTCGGCGCCCAGCCGCAGCGCGTCCTCTGCCATGCCGACGAGCACCTTGGCGTTGGTGTCGGCGGCGTGGGCGGTGCCCGCGCTGAGGTGCACCACCAGAGCGCAGGAAGCCAGGATGGCCGGGGGCACCAGCCGTGCTCGTCCTTTGTGGACGATGAGTGCGTCCGCTCCTCCCGCCACCAGGTTCCGGAGCAGGTCGTGCCATCGGTCGTGGGGCGCGACCGGACCGTCGGACACGCTGTGGTCCAGCGGGACGAACAGGTGCCTCCCGTCGTTCGCCGAGGACAACCGGCGCAGTCGGAATAGCTTTCCGGTATTCGTCATGCCGTCTGAACCCTCCTTTTCGAAAGCTGGTTCAGCGAAGAATGTGAATGAAAAACTTTCAAGTCGGCAGGCTAGTCACGGTCGCAGGCTCGAACAAATAACTCTTGCGCATAACTCGGCAGTTATGCCGGTTCAGGCCCAAAGAGCACTATTTTCGGTGTGGGCCGTGCGGACGTGTCGTGCCGCCCAATCGGACGGTGCGCGAACATGTCGGTGCTCTAAGAACTTTCTCATTTTCTTCTGACAGATTCTGCGGTGCCGCAGTCTCGATGAAGAGCAGGAGGTCCTCTTGAAGGAGCCGACGGATCCGGTGCGCCTGGTCGTGGCGTGTCATGAGGGGCGCGGGCACACCGGCAGGCTCGCCGCGGCGGTCCGGCAGGGAGCCCAGGACGTGGCCGGCGTCGACGTCGCGGCCATCGCGGTCGACGAGATCACCTCTGAGCAGTGGTTCCAGCTCGACGAAGCACACGCCGTGATCTTCGGCGCCCCGACGTACATGGGGTCCGCGTCGGCCGCGTTCCACCAGTTCGCGGAGGCCAGCAGTCGTCGTTGGCTGACCCGGCGCTGGCAGGACAAGCTGGCGGCGGGCTTCACGAACTCCGGTGCGAAGGCCGGTGACAAGTCCGGCACGCTCGGGTACTTCACCACGTTCGCCGCCCAGCACGGAATGGTGTGGGTCAACCTGGGCCTGCGTTCCGGATGGTGTTCCACCAACGGCAGTGAGTACGACCTGAACCGACTGGGCTTCTCGCACGGTGCCGCCGCGCAGTCCAACATCGACGAAGGCCCCGAACTGATGCACAAGGCCGATCTGCAGACCGCCGAATACCTGGGCAGAAGAGTTGCCGAGTACGCGCGGATCGTCGTCGCGGGCAAGAGGGCGCTTTCACTGTGAATAGGGCTCCCGACGTGGTTCGTGCTGGTGCAGCGCTTCGCCGAACACCCGAGCTTCGACGTGAAGCTGTTCGCCGGCGGCAGCATCGCCCTGCTGTTCGCGTCGCGTTCGTGCTCAGATGTTTCCGATCGGAGGGGTTAGGGCGTCATGGAGTTGGGACTTCGGCATCTGCAGGTCGTCGTGGCGGTGGCCGAGGCGGGCAGCGTCAGCCGGGCCGCGGCCACGTTGCAGATCGCACAGTCCGGCCTCACCGCGCAGCTCGGCCGGATCGAGCGGGAGTTCGGCGCACCGCTGTTCCTGCGCCGCTCGCACGGGGTCGAGCCGACCGAACTGGGCACCCAAGTCGTGCTCGGGGCGCGGCTGCTGATCGATCAGTTCAACGACCTGATCGCCGCGGCGCGCACCCGTGCGCACGGCGGCGGAGCGGCGACCGTCCGGCTGGGAGGCGTGGACAGCCCGTGGATCTCCACCGTCGCCGCGGCGTTGCGCGGCCTGCTGCCGGACCACGAGCAGATCACCTACGTGGAGGAGAACTCGGAGGCGGTCGTGGAGCTGGTGCGCACCTCGCGGCTCGACCTCGCGGTGATCACCGAGCATCCGGACGCCCCGGCGCCGAAACCGCAACGGCTGGTCTTCCGCGACCTCGGCGTCGAGCCGCTGCTGATCGGCCTGCGGTTTGATCACCCGGAGGCCGGCCGCGACCGGATCCACCTGGCGCAGCTCGCCGAGTACGACTGGATCGCGCCGGCCGACAAGGAGGGCGGCTTGCGGCAGAGCCTGCGCACCGCCTGCGAGCGGGCCGGGTTCGTGCCGCGGTTCCGCCACTTCGGAGCGGACCACGGCACCGCGGCCGCCATCGTCGGCTCCGGCACGACCGTCGGCCTGTTCCCCCTGACCTCGGCTTCCGTGCCCGACGTGGTGTTCCGTCCCCTCGCCGACGAGCCGCTCTGGCGCCGCACCATGCTGGTCTGGCAGCCCGGCTCACCGCTGGCCGGCGTCGCGACCGACCTCGTCACGATGGCGTCCGACGAGGTTTTCCGCTCTCGCAAGCCGTTTCTCGTGCTGGAGCCCGACCCGGTCGACTATCGGCGCTATGTGAACTCCCCGAGGCCCACTGCAGCACCCGCGTCACCGAGGCGGACGTGATGGCGGTCAACCCGATCGCGGGTGCCACGGCGGGCAGGTCCACTGTGAACACCGCGCCCGCGCCGGACCTGCCCTCGGCGGAAACCGTGCCGTGGTGGGCTTCCACGACCTCGCGGACCAGCGACAGGCCGATGCCGAACCGCTTCCCCCGTCCGGCCGCGCCGTGGTGGAAGCGCTCGAACAGCGACCGCCCGTTCGCCTGGTCGAAGCCGACCCCGTTGTCGCGGACCGACAACCGGACCGTGTCCGCGGTCGGCACCTCGAGCACGACGACGACGGTGCCGCCCTCCGGAGTGTGGCCGATCGCGTTGTCCACCAACGCGGTCACCACCCGGCGCAGCGCGGAGACCTCGCCGGACACGAGGAACGGACCCGCTTCGTGCTGAACCTTCAGCACCAGTCCCGCTTCGGTGGCTCGCACCTCCTCCGCCTCGACCACCTCGGCGGCCAGTTCCGCCAGGTCCACCAGATCCGGCTGCGACTGTTCGGCGGAGATCGCGGAGTGGAGGATGTCGTCGACCACGTCACCGAGCTGGCGGGTGCCGTTGACCAGCCGGCGCATCTCGGCGGCCAGGGCCTCCGGGCATTCCATCTTGTCCGCCTTGCGTGCCAGCAGTTGCGCTTGCGTGTGCAGCCGGGTCAGTGGGGCACGCAGCTCGTGGCTCGCGTCGGCGACGAACCTCCGTTGCCGTGCCAGGGCTTCGTTCAGCGGCGCTATCGACCGGTGGTAGAGGAAACGGCTCCCGGCAGGGACGACGACGCCCACTGTCAGCGCGGTCAGCAGCAGCGCCACACTGAACGCGAACAACAGATTCTGCCGCTCCAGCAAGCGGAACCGCTCGTCGTAGACGACCTGCACGATCTCCGCGCCGCGCCGCTGGGTGAGGACGCGGTAGGTCTCCCCGTCGCGCTTGACCTGCTCGAACCGCGGCGCGTCGGCGTTGCGCAGGCTCTCGGTCAACGGGAACCCCGCGGGCAGCCCCGGCGTTCCGGCGACCACGCCGTCGCGTTCGACGACCAGCCAGGTGCACGCGGGTGGGCTGGCGATCGACGAGTTCTCCACTGTCCACAGCAGGTCGCTGCGGATGTCGTTCTCGCGCATGTGCGCCGTGATGATGTAGATGACGCACTCGATGAGCAGCACGATCAGCACGGTCAGCAGCGTCAGCCGAGCGGTGGTGGCGGCCATCAGACGGACCCAGCCCGGTAGCCCAGACCGTGCACGGTGCGAATGGCCTCGCGCCCGAGCTTGCGGCGCAGATAGTGCACGTACGTGTCCACTATGGACTCCGAGGTGGCTTCCGGGAACACCTGTGTGCGCAGATCCGTACGCCGGCAGATGACGTTGGGCGCGACGGCGAGCGTGCGGAGCAGGTCACATTCGCGGGCGGACAGCTTGACCGAACCTCCCTGCGAGGTCAGCACCTCGCGTTGACGCAGGTCGAGGTAACCCTGGCCGAGGGGGAGCAGGTCGGTGTGCTCGAGGTGCCTGCGGTGCAGCGCCCGCACTCTGGCGATCAGCTCGTCCACGTCGAACGGCTTGCCGAGGTAGTCCTCCGCCCCGGCGTTCAGCCCCCGCACCCGTTCGGCGACGTCGGAGTGACCGGTCAGCATCAGGATCTTCGCGGTCACCCCCACCCGCCGCAGCCGGACCATGAGGTCCAGTCCGTCGATCGCGGGCAGCCCGCGGTCCAGCACCATGATGTCCGGCTTGCGGCTCAACGCGAGGTGCACCCCCTGCTGCCCGTCCAGCGCCACGTCGACCTCGTAGCCCTCGCTCGCGAACAGTTCGGCCAGCATCGCCGCCGTCTCCCGGTCGTCCTCAACGACGAGCAGTCGGATCGGCTCCGGCGCCTGCGCAGGATTCGGCACGGTGACACTTTGGCAGTTTCGCGCCACGCCCACATCCCTCCAATCTCATGTGGAGTCGCACCTGCGGCACGGACCGCGACGAGCCGGTACGGCCTTGTCCGAGCCGGGTTCGGTGAACGCCAAAGGTAAGGGCGCGGTTCGTGATCATTCACATGGGGTAGTAACTCGCGCACCTGGAGTAATGCGCCTGTCCTGATTGTTGGTGCCGGACCGGCTGAACACCGCTGACCAGCCGATTGCCACAACGCGGTGTGATCGTTGCGAACCGGTCGCCGACTCTGTGCACCACGACAGCCAACCGCTGCCGGAGCACAGAAGGGCTGATCAGATGCACAGAGTCTCCCGTACCGCGGTCCGTGCGACCGTGGGCGCGCTCGTCACCGCGGGGCTCGCGATCGGGTTCACCACACCGGCGTCCGCGGCTGCGAGCAGCAGCGCGATCGTCAACACCGACAAGACCCGTGCCGCCGAGGCGTTCTTCAACCGCTCGACGTCCGGCTCGCACGCCGGCAAGGCGTGGATCGACCTCTACGACGCCAAGTGCGACGCGCACTCGGTGTACGTCGAGTACCGGATCAACGACGGCGGGACCAAGCGCTTCACCAACGGCGGAGGCTGTGGCAACACCTCCGGCGTCAACCTGCAGACCGGGTACTTCGCCATCGTGTACCGGGCGTGCGTGGACGTTCAGTTCGGCGGGGATCCGTGCTCGAAGTGGGTGTCCGACCACAACTGAACGGCTCGGGGGGTGTGGTGGCGCGCGGTCGAAACTGCGCGCCACCGCGTGCTGGGTTCACGTGGCAGTCGCGGTGGCGAGGTCGTCGAGTTGTCGTTGGACGCGGGCGGCGTCGTCGCGGCCTTGTTCCCGGTACAGCTCCAGTGCCTCCTGCCACGCCTTGCGGGCCTGGTCGTGTTGTCCGAGGGCGGAGTGGGGGCGGCCGAGGTTGTCGAGGGCGTCCGCGACCCGGTAGGCGTCGCCGACGGTGCGGTACAGCGCGAGGGCCTGGTGGTAGTGGTCGACGGCCTGCTGGTGTTCACGGGTGCGGTGGGCGATGAACCCGAGGCTGTCCAGGGTGGCCGCCTCACCGTCGGGATCGTGGTGCTGCCGGAACAGGGTGAGGGCGGCGTGGCAGTGGTCGCGGGCCGCGTCGAAGTCGCCCAGGCGTGCGGCGAACCAGCCGACTTGGTTGAGCGCGTCGGCTTCCCGGGCCGCGTGGCCGAGAGTGCGGTACAGGTCGCGGGCGTGCCGGGCGTGGTCCAGCGCTCGTCGGTCGTCTCCCCGTTCCTGCCAGGCTGCCGCAAGCACTTGGTGGGTGTGTGCCTGTTGGCTGAGGTCGTGATGGCGCACGGCGACGGCGAGGGCCTGGTCCAGGTGCCCGATGGACTCCTCGTGCAGGCCCAGCTGGGAACAGGTGTTGCCGAGGAGTCGGTGGGTGCGGATGCGGACGGTGTGGTCGGGCAGGTGTGCGGCGGCGTCCAGCGCGGCTCGCCACGAGGCGAGTCTGTCGCGCAGGTGCCCCCGCCGGGAGTGGAAGGTGTCGAGTGCCCAGGTGAGGTGCCAGACGACCTGGTGCCGGCCGAAGGAGATGGCGGCGCGCTGGGCGGCCAGGATGGCGGTGTGCTCGGCTTGCAGCCAAGCCAGCGCGGCCGCGAGGTCGGGCAGCGGGTGCGGGTGCACGCCGGGCGCGGGTGGTTCGGGTTGCAGGAGTTGGCGGGTGGGGTCCAGAAGCCGGTCTGCGGCGAAGGCGGTGTGCAGGTAGAAGTCCGTCACGCGCACCAGGGCCAGCTCTCGCACGTCGTCGGGCAGCTTGTGTGCGGTGGTGGCGGCGTAGGCGCGGATCAGGTCGTGCATCGCGTACCGGCCACCCGGTCGCCGTTCGAGCAGGGACGCCTCCTGCAGCGCCGATAACGCCCTGCGCGCGCGGACCGGTGACAGTCCGGTGAGGGAGATCGCGGCGGGCAGAGTGGTGTCCGGGCCGGGGGCGATGCCGAGCAGCGCGAACACGGTGCGGTGCTCGTCGGTGAGGCGGCGCAGGGACCACGAGAGGACGACGGGCAGGCTGGAAGCGGGATCGGCGTCGTGGTCGAGCATTTCCAGGCCGAGCTCACGTAGTTCGGCGGCGACCTCGGCCAGCGGGATGGCAGTGGCCTGGCGGGCGGTGATCGACAGGGCCAGCGGGTAACCCCCGCACAGCTCGATCAGCTCGGCGGCGGCGGGTTCGGCGGCGACGCGGTCGGCACCGAGGCGTGCGGCCAGCAGGGCCCTGGCCTCGTCCCTGGCCAGGACGTCCAGTTGCAGGTGGCGCGCGCCGTGCCGGTCGATCAGCGAGACCAGCCTGGTGCGGCCGGTGATCAGCACGGTGCAGTGCGGGTTGCCCGGCAGCAGCGGGACGACCTGCTCCGCGGTGGCGGCGTTGTCCAGCACGATCAGCATCCGCCGGCCTGCGACCAGGCTCCGGTACAGCGCCGCCTGCGCGTCGAGGTCCGCCGGGATCCGGGCGGGGTCAGCGCCCAGGGCGTCGAGGAACCCGCGCATCGCCACCGCCGGCGGCATCGGTTCCTCCAGGGGACTGAACCCGTGCAGGTCCACGAACAGCTGCCCGTCGGGGAACTGCTCGGCGTGCTGGTGCGCCCACGCCAGTGCCAGCCAGGTCTTGCCGAGACCACCCGCGCCGCCGATCGCCGAGATCAGCACCGTGCCGGGTGCCTCCGCGAGCGCCTTGTCCAGGAGCGCCAATTCGGTGACACGGCCGGTGAACGCCGGCGGCGCGGGCAGTTGCCGCGGCACCTGCGGTGTGGTGACGCGGGCGAGCGCGGAATCCGTGTCGAGGATGCGTCGATGCAGGTCCCGCAGCTCAGTCCCGGGATCGGCACCCACCTCGTCCGCCAGGCGCGCGCGGATGCGGTCGAACCGCAGGAGTGCCTCGGCTTGGCGGCCGGTGCGGTACAGAGCGAGCATCAGCTGGGCGGTGACCCGTTCGTCCAGGGGATGCGCGTCCGCCCGCTCGGTCAGCTCCGCGCACAGCTCCGCGTGCCGGCCCTGCGCCAGCGCCAGGTCCGCCCTGTCGGCGTCGGCGGCGAACCGTTCCCGTGCCAGGCCTTCGCGAACAGTGGTGATCCAGGGCGTGTCCAGACCTTCGAACGCCTCACCCAGCCACAGCTCAGCGGCCTGTTCCAGCGACGCCAGCGCCTGTGCGTCGTCCTGGCCGCGTGCCTGTTCCACGAGCCGGCGGAACCGATGGACGTCCACCGCCTCCGGATCCACTCGCAGGACGTAGCCGCCGCCCTGCCGCACGATCGCGACGTCGTCCACCAGCACCTGCCGCAGTCGCGACACGTAGTTGCTGGCCACCTGCCGTGCCTTTTGAGGCAACCGGTCCGCCCACACGCGGTCCAGCAGCTGTTCCATCGTGACGACCCGGTTGGCCTCCATCAACAAGACGGCCAGGACGCACCGTTGCCGCGCGTGGCCGATCTCCACCGACCGGCCGTCGACCCGCAGGTCGACTGGTCCGAGCACGCGCAGTTCCACCGCCACCACGGTCACCTCCACGCCATTTACTACGCCATCTGCCCGCGGTTTCACGATCCGCTGACCAGCCGATTTCCGGGAGCTGTCGATGCTGCGCGGCGCCGTCCGCGGTCGATCAGGTCCGCGAGCAACGCCTGCAGTCAGAGGGCTCGATCGATGATCACGGACTCAACTGGCTACGGCCTGTGGCGTCCAGCGTCTCAGCGTTGCCACGGCGCTTCTGTCGCGGTATTCGCGGGTGACTTCCCAGCGGAGGTAGTCGCATTGCGCCCGCAAGATCAGCGCGGGGGTGGGGTTGTGACGCAACGCTGGCCGAGGGTCGGTGACCTTCGATGCTGAAGCGAGCGGCTGCCGGTGTTCACCGTCCTGTTCGGACTCCGTGCTGCCGTGCCGATGCTCGTGCTGAGGCGGTTGTCCAGCAACGGATCGCGGGTCTGGCTCAACCGGCGGGGCCTGCGCTGGCCGCTGATCGCCTGGTTCGGCCTCGGGGCGGTGCCGTGCGCGGCGATCGGTGGAGTGCTACTTGCTCACGCACCCCTTGCGTCGCTGCAGAAGGCGCTCGGCGTGTTCCTGGTCGGTGTCGTGATCTGGCGCCGGCTTCCGCGTCAGCCACGCAAGCCGACGAATCCCGCGTTCGCTGCCACCGTCGAGGTGTCCTTCGATTCCGGTGTCCGCGACGCGCCGACCCCGCCGGCATGAAGCTCGTGCCGCGTGCTCCGCAACGATCCGGTCCGCTGCGGCGATTCACCCATGAGGGGGAAAGCGGACATGCGGAGGTACCCCCATGCATGCGACCAGACGGCTCACCGCCGCCGCGGCAGCCGTCCCTCTGATTCTGTTCAGCACGGCGCCCACAGCGTCGGCGGCACCCTTTGCCGCCGGCCCTGACATCCTGGTCAGCGGCCCGTCCGCGCTGACGGCCTGTCCCTTCGGCGCCTCGGCCGACTTCGCCGCCGCCTACGACAACACCGAGGTCGAACCCCAGGTCGCGGTCAACCCGGTCAACCCGGACGAGATGATCGGTGCGACCCAGCAGGACCGGTGGCCGGACGGTGGCGCGCGTGGCCTGAGCTCGTGGATCACCCACGACGGCGGCGACTCGTGGGCCAAGCTGCCGGACGTGCCGTGGAGCGCCTGCCAGGGCGGCCCGACCCGGTTCGGCCGTGTCACCGACCCGTGGGTGTCCTACGACAAGGCGGGCAACGCCTACTTCATCGGCCAGCCGATCGACTCGGCCGCGCTCGGCCTGTCCGCGATCTCCGTGACGAGCCTCGACCGGACCACCGGCACCTGGCGGCCACCGACGATCATCCAGGAGGACACCGGCGACCGCTTCGTCTTCAACGACAAGGTCTCCATCACCGGCGACCCGACGCGCGCCGGCTACGCGTACGCGACGTGGATCCGCGGCAGCTATCCCAACGACGGCCGGCAGCACCCGATCGCGGACCTGCACTCGTTCGCCTACCGCGGCAAGCCGATGTTCTCCCGCACGACCGACGGCGGGCTGACGTGGTCCACGCCGGTGCCGATGCGCGACTCGAACGCCTACTTCCAGGGCAATCAGATCGCAGTCGGCCCGGACGGCACGTTGTACAACGTCGCGGCGAACCTGTTCACCGGAGCGGGCCTGAACGACAACGGTGTCTACATGGGCGTCATGACCTCCCGCGACGCCGGCCTGCACTGGTCGGCTCCCGCGAAGATCGCGCCGATCGGGTTCGCCCAGCTGTTCGTGCCCGACGACAACTTCCCGATCCGCGCGGAGGACTACCTGCCCGACATCGCCGTCGACATGACCAGCGGCGCGATCTACGTCGTCTGGGCCGACAGCCTCGGCACCGCGCTGAACAAGGTCGTGCTCGCCAAGTCCACCGACGGCGGCCGGCACTGGAGCGGCCCCACCGTCGTCGCCACCGGCGGACCGGGCGTGCAGTCGTACAACCACGCGATCGACGTGTCGGACACCGGCATGGTCACCCTGACCTACTGGGACGACCGCAACAACGTGCTCGGTGACGGCATCGCCACCACCGACATGTGGGTCCGCCACTCGCACAACGGCACCGCGAGCTGGGAGCCCGAACAGCACCTGCACGGACCGTTCGACCACTACACCGCCCCGATCTCGTACTTCGCGCCGGACGACCCGCGAGGACTGTTCCTCGGCGACTACATGGGGCTCGAAACGATCTCGGGCAACAGCACCATCGCGTTCTTCACCTCGACGATCGCTGACGGGGCCGACGTCCACGCTGTGCGGCTGAACCACAGCTGACAGCGCGACGGGTGCGGGCCGTCCGGACGGCCCGCACCCACGACAGCCCATCGCCAGCAGCCTGGCGGTCGACTGCAGCCTCACCTCGCGGAGGTGCACGAACCCGGCGCCGTGGCCCGGCCATGAGTACGCGAAAGGTTGGGGCGTGTTCGGCCTGCCGTTCGACTCCGGCCACGTTCTGGCCATGCGTGTCTTCGCGGAAAGCGACTTCGGCCCGTACCGCACGATCTGGCACCGCGATCCCACCGGCAACTGGTCGATCTACGTCGACGGCCCGCGACTCGGCACGGCCTGCCCCCGCTACTACGGCGCCGCCTGCAGCCACACCGCGCACGCCCGCATCGACGTCACCTGGACCGGCAGGACCTCCCTGCACATCACCATGGACTCGCCGGCACTGGACTGGACGCTCACCGCCCGCTCGACGCGGCTGCTCGACGTCCTCAACGTCCTCAGCCCCGCGATGCCGCTCGCCAGCTGGAAGCCGCGGCCCCTGGTGCGCGCCCGCGAGCTCATGGCGCAGGCGCTGGGCATGGGAAAGCTCAAGATGGCCGGCGTGATGCCCAGCGGCCACAACGGAAAGCTCATGCCCGAGCGGATGTACGACGTCGACGACTCGCACGCGACGCTCGACGGGGCCGACCTCGGCATCCCGGTCCGGCTGGCGGAGAACCCGATGATCGGCGACGTCGCCCTGCCCGCCCGCGGCTTCCTCGCCGTCGGCCAGTCGACCTGGGAGATTCTCGATCCGGCAGAACACGAGCGCACCCTGCGCCAGGTCAACGATCCCACGTCACCGGAAGGGCGGTGAGCCCGCAAGTAACGAGCGCCGTGCCCGAAGGTGAGGTGGGCGAAGGCTGCGCGGATGACGTCGACACGGTCCGGTTCGGCGAAGACCGTTGCCGCTCAGCTCGCCTTCGTGGCGATCAGAACGTGGCCGTGCAGGGGCGCGTGCAGTGTGCCGTCGTCGGCGATGAACGGCCGCAACGCTTCTCGCGCGTCCCGGCGGATGCGCCGGTAGGTCTCGGCGCTGATGCGTTCGGCCAGGGGTGTTCCCTCGACCTCGGTGGTGACGAGTTCGTCGGGGGAGCCGAACCGCGCGGTACCGATGTGCGTGCGCAGCCCGTCTGGCCGCAGACCGGCCCCCTCGACGAGGCGGCGCAGCCCAGCGAGGTCACCGCAGGACCAGTAGGTGTCCAGCAGGCTCGTACCGTCCTGCCCGGCGTGTTCCCGCACGATGTCCACGAGCAGTCGGTACGCGGGCTGGTCCTCGATGGCCGCGGGCACGACCAGCCCGACGCGGCCGCCGGCGCGAGTCACCCGCGCCATCTCGGCCACGGCACGGGGACGGTCCGGGAAGAACATCAGCGCCATCTGGCACAACACGGTGTCGAACGACTCGGCGTGGAACGGCAGCGCGAGCGCGTCCGCGCGACGCCACTCGAGCTCCGGCCGCACCCGGCGGGCAACGGTCAGCATCGCCTCGTTGAGATCCACTCCGACGACGCCCTCGGTTCCGATGTGGTCCGCGGCGACGCGTGCCACGATCCCGGTGCCGCAGGCCACGTCGAGCACGGCCTGACCCGGGCCGACGCCCGCCATGCCGACCAGCAGCGGCGCCCACTCGGCGAAGATGGCGGGTACGAACTCGGACTCGTAGATCTCCGCCGCGGCCAGCGGCAGTTGAAAAGTCTCCGCACTCATGACGCACTCCTTTCGGTGCGCCGAGAGTGTGCGCGCCAAAGCGACTCCGAATCTTGGGTGTCACCACTCAACCGGACACCTATTTCGGTGCGATGCTGTGGTCCGTGACCACCTCGCGGTCGCTGCTCGCGGAGGCAACCGCGGCGCTCGACGGTGGCGACTGGGCATCGGCCAGGTCGCTGCTGACGGCCGCGCTGGCTCTGGAGGACCACCCGGACATCCGCTACCAGCTGGCGCGTGCCGAGGAATGGGGCGCGGACTACGAGGCGGCCGTCCGGCACTACGAACAGGCTTTCGCCGGCTATCGGCGACGAGGCGAGGTGCGCCGTCCGGCACTGATCGCCGGGCGTGAACTCGCGTTCCTGCACGCCGCGGTGTACGGCAACGGCGCGGTCGCCGAAGGCTGGCTGGCCAGGGCGCATCGGCTGGTCGACGAGGCAGGCGACTGCGTCGAACACGGCTGGGTGGCACTGGCAGACGCGCTCTCCACCGGAGACGTCGACGCCATGGCGGACCACGTGCGGCGAGCGACCACCGTCGCGCACCGGTTCGACGACGACGATCTGCGGTTCTGCGCGCTGGGCTACGAGGGGCTGATCCTGGTGCTGCGCGGGCAGATCACCGAGGGCATCCGGTTGGTGGACGAGGCCGCGACCGCGGCCACCTGCGGCGAGGTCCGCGACTACCTGACCGCGGGGGAGATCTACTGCAAGATGTTGTTGTGCTGCGAGTTGACCCTCGACGTGCACCGCGCCCAGCAGTGGATCGCGGTCGCGACGGACTTCGACCGGCGCGAGAACGTTCCGTGGGTCTCCGCCATCTGCCGCACCTACTACGGCGGCATCCTCACCGCCGCCGGCCGATGGGACGAGGCCGAAGTCGAGCTCAGCACCGCGTTGCAGCGCTACGACCGCAGCTACCGCGCCTTGCGGTCCAGTGCGATGGTCCGGCTGGCCGACCTGCGAGTGCGGCAGGGCAGGCTCGACGAGGCGCGCCGCCTGCTGTCCGGCTTCGAGTTCGACTCCTACGCGGTGCGCCCGCTGGCCCGCCTGCACCTCGCCTGCGGGGAGCCGGAACTCGCCCTCGTGCTGCTGCGGCGGTTCCTGGGATCCGCCGGTACCGGACCACTCCAGGCCCCGGAGCTCGCGCTGCTGGTCGAAGCGGAGATCGCCGCAGGCAACATCGACGGCGCGAGGGTGTCGTGCGACCAGCTCACGCAGGTGGCCGACGTGAACTACACCCAGGCCCTCGCGCACCACGCCGCCGGCCTGGTCTGCGTGGCGTCCGGGGATGAGCGTGCGCTGGAACAGTTCGAACGAGCGCTGCCGTTGTTCACGCTGGCGGGACTGCGGCTCGAGGCGGCTCGTACCCGCATGGCGATCGCCCGGCTGCTGGCCTCGACGAATCCTGTGGTGGCCACCGCGGAAGCACGATCGGCACTGTCCACCTTCGACGAACTCTCGGCCGCACTCGACGCCCACGAGGCCGCACGGTTCCTCCGCGCGCGTGGAGATCACCACCGCGCGGCCCCGCGCACACCCGGCTCACTGAGCAAACGGGAGGACGAGGTGCTGCGAGAGCTGTGCGAGGGCCGGACCAACGAGCAGATCGCCGAGCGGCTGTTCATCAGCAAGCGCACGGTCGAGCACCACGTCAGCAGCATCCTCGAGAAACTCGGCGCCTCGAGCCGCGCCGAGGCCGTCGCGCACGCGTTGCGCCATCCCGCCGAATGACACGCCTCGCCGCGGCTTGACGTCAACCACGACTCCCCGATCCGATCAAAGTGTCGTCAGCTGTCGCGGAGCATGCGGTAGCCGAGCCCCGGCGAGAGCCGCATGAGCGTCCGCAGCAGTCGGACCTTGCCGATGTGGATCTCGTTGGAGCAGATGGATTCGCAAGAGCCTGTGATCCAGACTGCCGGAATCCGTGGTCTCCCTGAGCAATCGAGTACATCCACCCACCCTGGCATCCGCCGAGTTCGATGCGGTCGTAGTGGGCGCGGATGTGCGGGGTTGTGTGGACCCCGGTCGCAGCCTTCCCACCGCGGTGGGCGGTGCTGAAACTTCGTGGGGCAGGCGGGTGGTACCGCCTCGGAGGCGAAGGGGAGGCTCGAATGTGGTCGAAGATCAGGGTTCCGGGGTGGAGAGGCGCGGGCCTGGCCGTCATCGCGGCGGTCGCGGGAGTCGTGGTGGCACCCGGCCCAGTCGGTTCAGCGGCTGCGGACACCCGGCCGGCGGCTGTCAGCTGCTACTACATCTGCGATGGGACTGACCCGAACAAGGCGGTGTTCGTGACACCGGACGAGAGGTTCATCCCGTGCACCAACGACGCGCGGACGATCTACACGCACGATCCGGAGGGCACGGGGTACGTGGAGCTTCGGTACAGCCGCCGGTGCAGGATTGCCTGGGCGCGTGGCGGGCTGCACGGAGTGATGATCCAAGGGTTCAACGCTGACGGCTCTTTCCGGACCTCCTACGCCGCCGGCGGCAGTGACCACATCGGCGTCACCGCCGTGGTGAACGATGCCGGGCTCACTGCCAGGGCGTGCATCTTCTACCCGCAGTCCGGTGGGCAGTACACGTGCGGGCCGCGCTACTGACACCGGCGGCCCGCCGGGTCAGGAGCAAACGCTGCGGTACGGGGTGTCCGGGATGTTCTTGGCCCACTCGGCGTCGCTCAGCCGGTCGCCCGCGTGCTGACAGACGTGGCTGATGGCGCGGTCAGGATCGGTTTCCCACAGGTGAACGTCACCGGCGGCTGCCGCCAGTTGCCGTCCGTCCGGGCTGAACTGGAGAGCCCACGTCGTCGTCGGTGACGCCTGCAGGATGGCCACGGGTGCCAGGTGCCGCTCCCCGGTGACCCGCCACATCCACGTCTGGCCGGTGCCGGCACCTCCGGCGAGGACGGTGCCGTCGGGGCTGAACGTGAGCGCGTGCACGAAACCGTCGGGACCCGCGGTGGCGTCGCCGATGGGCTGGGGAGCACGAGGATTCCCCATGTCCCACATCAGCACCGTCCCGTTGGCGATGCCCACCGCGAGCGTCCTGCCGTCCGGGCTGATCGCGAGGGAGCGGGCGTCGTCGGGGGCGACCTTGATCGGACGTCCCAGCGGTGCAGGCTCGCGGGGGTTCCGGACGTCCCACAGCGCGACGTAGCCGTTCTCGGTCACAGCCGCGAGCACGTCGTCGCTTGGACTGAAGGCGGACGCGTAGACGATCCCCGTGTCCGCGTCCAGGGTGGAGAGCGGGTGCGGGCCGGTCGTGTCCCACAAGCGGACGGTGCCGTCGTCACTGGCGCTCGCGAGCAGCCGGCCCTTGTGGCTGAACTGGACGTGTTCGAGCAGCGCCGTGTGGCCGGTGAGGCGGACGGGCTCCAGCCGGGGTGCGTCCGCCCGCGTGATGTCCCAGAGCACGACGGTGTTGCCGGACCGAGCCGCCGCGGCGAGCACCTCGCCGTCCGGGCTCAGGGCGATGTTGCCGGTCATGCGATCGGAGTCGGGAGGTGCGGTCAGGGGAGTTCCGACCGGAACGGCCCTGTCGCGATCCTCGAGGTCCCACAGGCGGGTGTCGATTCCGCCGTCGATGAGCAGTGGCCGGTCGGGGTGGAAGGCGAGACCGGTGATCTGCCGGCCTCGGGTGGGCAGAACCGGGCCGGGCACCAGCCATCTGCGTGCGACGCCGTCGGCGCTGTTGGTGTAGAGCGCGCGGTCGCCGTCGCGGAAGGCGACCGCGGTGGCGGGCTCGGAATGCGGAAGATCGAGTCGTACCTGCCGGGTGGTGAGGTCCCAGAGCTGGACCCTGGCGGACGCGTTGGCGGCGGCCAGCAGTGTCCCGTCGGCGCTGAAGGTGATCGCGTTGATCCAGCCGGTCGTGCCGGTGAGCATGCCGGCCGGGACCGGGCTGGAGGGATCGGTCATGGTCCACAAACGCACGCTGGAGTCGTTGCTGCCCGCCGCGAGCGTCTTGCCGTCCGGGCTGAACGCGACGGCGTTGACGCGGCTCGGCCCGGTCCACGGTGTGCCGAGCGGGCGCGGCTGTCGCTGGTCGCCCGTGTCCCAGACGCGGACCGCGCCGCCGGCGTCCGCCACCGCCATGACGGTGCCCCCAGGATGGAAGGCGATGGACTGCACCGCGCCGGTTGCCCCGGTGAGCGCGGGACCGGCCGCGGCGGGGTGTTCCCGGTCGCTCACGTTCCACAGCCGGATCGTCCTGTCGCGGCCGCCCGCCGCGAGCGTCTTGCCGTCTGGGCTGAACTCAACGGAGAGGACCTCGTCGGCAGGTCCGGTGAGCGGCTGACCGAGTTGTCTGGGGTGAGCAGGGTCGGTGACGTCCCACAGCCGCACGGTGTGGTCGGCGGAGCCGGTGGCCAGGGTGGCGCCGTCGGGGGAGAAGGCGGCGGCGTAGATCGCGTCGCCGTGGCCCGTCAGCCGGGAGTCCAGGAGCGCGGGCCGCCGCGGGTCCCGCAGGTCCCACAGCAGCACCGCGGTGTCCGACTCGTCGGCGCCGGCGGCTGCGAGAAGCGTTCCCGCCGGGTTGACCGCTGCCGCCTGCAACGCGCCACCAGGACGCACCATCCGCGTGACGGTCGGCCGTCCCGTGGCGGCGAGGAGGCTCGAGGTGGCCTCGACGGTGGGCGCGATGCGGTAGGCCGCCACCGCCAGTTGCGCGGCCAGGGCCGGATCGCTCTCCGCCAGCCGGGTGGCGGTTCCGGCGACCTGGCGGGAGATCGCGAGGTTGCGTTCCCGTTCGGCGACCGCCTGCTGGTGGAGGGAGTAGGCGGTGGCGGCCGCGGAGAGCACGAGCAGCACGGTCAGGGCGGAGACGAGCCAGCGGAGCCGCCGCGTTCTGCGCCGGTCGAGGAGACGCTCCGCGCGGTTCGCCTGGACGCTGGCGTCGAGGAAGTCCTGCTCGAGCTGGTTGAGGTCGTCGCGGTGGTTCTGGTGGGTCACCCACTCGACCGCGGCGTCGAGTCGCACCCCTCGATACAGCGCTCCCGCGTCGCGCCCGGCGTCCTGCCAGCCCTTCGCCGACTCGGTCAGCCGCTGGTGCAGCCGCAGGCCGGACCGGTTGGCGTCGATCCACTCACGCAGCCGCGGCCAGGAGTCGAGCAGCGCCTCGTGGCTGATCTGCACCCCGTCGACGTCGGCCGTGATCAGGCGGCGGTCCACGTAGCGGCCCAGGAGCTCCCTGGTCCTCGCGGTCCTGTCGTCGCTGCCGCCGGTCAGCTCCTCGAGCGAGACCCGCCGGCGGGTGTTCGGTGTCTTGTCGCCGACGCTGACCAGCCGCAGGAACAGCTGCCGCGCCAGGTCCTGGTCCGACTCGGCGAGACCGGTGAAGACGATCTCCGCGGTGCGGGCGACGGCGCCGTGGATCCCGCCGGTCGCCGCGTAGTCCGCGATGGACATGGTCCGGTGCCGGCCCTGTTCCCAGGTCGCGAGGAGCGCGTGCGACAGCAGCGGTAGCGAGCCCGTGTCCGTCTGGCCGTGCCGGGCCCCCGCCGGCGTGACGTCGCGCAGGAGCAGGTCGACCAGCCCCGGTTCGATCTCGATTCCCGCCAGTCTGGCCGGTTCGACGATGGCCTGGCGCAGTTCGGTCTCCGTCATCGGACCGATCGTGACCTGGTTGTCCTGCAGGGCGGCGGCCAGCACGGGCCAGCGCAGCGCGTCGGGGTAGAAGTCGGCGCGCATGCCGGCGACCACGCGCAGCCCGCCTTTCCCCGGCTCGGCCAGTGAGTGCAGCGCGTCGAGGAAAGCGCCCTGTTCCGCGACGTCGGCACGGCCTGCCGTGAACACCTCCTCGAACTGGTCGACGACGACGAGCACCTGATCGGCCACAAGGCGCCGCATTCGTCGGGCCGCCTGCGCGGGCCGGTCCCGCAGTTCCCCCTCGATCACGTCCGGAGCCAGATCGGTGAGCATCGAGAGCTGGGCCGCCAACGTGGACAGCGGGCGCGCACCTGGCACGAGCGAGAGGCCCTGCCAGCGGTCGGACCGGCCGTTCCCGCACAGGGCGGGTACGACGCCGGCGCGCAGGAGCGACGACTTGCCGGAGCCGGACGGGCCGACGGCGAAGGTCATCCCCGGCGCACCGGAGGTGATCCGGTGGACCAGGGCCTCGGTCAGCCGCGAACGCCCGAAGAACCAGTCGGCGTGTTCCGGCTGAAATGCCTCCAGCCCCCGGTACGGGGTGGGTGCGTCGAGTCGCTGATGTCCCAGCGGTCGCCGCAGCCGCAACCAGCACGCCAGCCATTCTTCGACGAGGTCTTCCTCGGTCACCCCGCACGTCGTGAGCAACCGCAGGAACAGATCCTTCTGCGACAAGGTCGGCAAATGGCGTCCGGTGCACCACCCGCTGATCGTGCCGAATGGCACGTCCACACTTCTGGCGAGATCGCGCACGGTGAAACCGGCGCTCTCCCGCACGTTCGTCAAAGCACGTCCGAATTCCCTCTTGGTTGATACGGCGTTCGGATTGGAGGGGTTCTCGGCACGGCTCACCAGGCCTCCCCGCTTCCCCTGGCAAGTGCTGACACGAGCACGAACGTCGACTGTACGGACTTGTGCGGACCTGTCAATCGACCTTCCGCCGGATCCGCGCGGGCTGCTGCACTGAGCAGCCGAGGGCCTGCAGGGGGAGGCAGGGATTCGCCGGCCCGCCGATCTCGACGCGATATTCCAATTCGTCGGGAAATCGGCGGGCCGGCTGAGTCGACCTAATTCTTCCGCTGTCGGGCACCCTGATTAAGGAGAATTGGGAATGCCGAGAAGTGTGAGTCGGGGACGGTCGCGCATTCGTTCGCGCACGGCGCTTCTGCCGAGACTTCTGCTGTACGCGGCAACGGTCGTTCTGGCTGTCACGGTGCTCTCGCCGGCGGCCGCCGTTGCCGCGCCCGTCGCTCGGGAGCAGGTGTCCCAGGGCCCTCCCGGCGAAGCCGCCTCCGACCCGTCGACGGTCGACCCCGAGCGGCGCGACGAGGTGCTCTTCCCCGGCTGGCGCTCGTCCGGTGACCTGGCGTGGACCACCGATGGCGACTCCACGGGGTTTCACCTGCTGGTCGCGGACGCGAGGTCCGGCTACACCTGGCGCACCGCGGCCACTCTGGCGGAACCGTCGATCGAGACGGACCGGTGGATCGGCAACGCGTGCCTGACCGAGTCGGGGCGGCGGGCGGTGGTGGTGTACGCGCCGCGGCACTTCACCAACCGGGCGCACCTGTTCGACCGGGGAGCGTTCGCCGCAGTGGTCGATCTGAGCTCCGGTGCGGTCACCAAGCTGGGCGTGACCGTCTCACTGGCGTACTACGACCCGGGATGCGGTCTGGGGGAGACCGCCGTGCTGACCCAGTCCGGTGCCACCGATCTCGGCAGGACACGGCTGCACGTCGTCGACACCGCCGGCGGCGAGGTCCGGCGGGTGCACGAGATCGAGGGTGAGGTCACGTCCGCGGTCCCCGCCCGCGACGGGATCGTGGCCGCACGGGGCGGCCAGATCGTCCGCGTCGACGACGGCGGCGCGATCACGCGGCTCGTGGACACCCGTGGCACGGCGATCCGGCTGCACCCGGACGCCGGGGGCGGGATCGTCCACCTCCAGCGCGACGGTGACCAGTCAGTGGTCACGCGATTCGCCGGTGGGCGGACCCGCGAGCTCGGACGTGGGCCTCTCACGGACGTCAACCTGGTCGCGGGTACCGGGGGCCGGGTGTTCATCACCGGCAGTCCGCGGCTGGCGAAGTCCCTGCCGGCCGCCGTCGCCGGCGTCCAGGCTCCCGCCGGTGCCGAGGTGTCCACCGAGGGCGGCGTCACCGTCCAGCGCACGGCTCAGGCCAGGACGGCCGCGCTCACCTCAGGTGCCGCCGCCGACCGGACGATCTCGTTGCGGGCCACCGTGCGGGCGACCGGTGCCGCCGTGGACTTCGTCGTGAGTCCCGTTGCCCGGCCGTCCGCGAACGCGGCGCAGGGGTTGCAGGCGTCGAAGGCCGCGCCGGATCTCGCGGCGAGCGCCGAGTCGCCGTCCGATCCCGTGGACCGCGACCGGACGTGCTCGGTCGCACGCAACGACTCGCGGATCCAGGTGTACCAACCACACTGGAGCCAGGTCGAATGGGCAGCCGAGCTCGCCGTGCAGAAGGCGCTGAACGTCGTGCGGCCGGCGAACTGGAAGCACTCGGGCGCACCGGCCGCCTGGCGACCGCAGGAGATGTTCCCGCCGATCGAGCTGGCCGGTGGCGGCCGGGTGCCCGCGCAGGTTCTGCTCGGCGTGCTGGCGCAGGAGTCCAACCTGTGGCAGGCCTCGTTCCACGTCGCGGAGGGCGTGACGGGCAACCCTCTGGTCGGCAGCTTCTACGGGGTCGAGGACGGCTGGGGCATCGACTGGAGCAAGGCCGACTGCGGGTACGGCGTCGCACAGGTCACCGACGGCATGCGCCGCACGGGCCCGGGCACGCTCGCCCCGGAAGAACAACTCGCCGTCGCGGTCGACTACGCCACCAACATCGCCGCCGGGGTGCGGATCCTGCAGGACAAGTGGAACCAGGTCCGCGCGCTCGGCGTGACCGTCAACGGCGGAGACCCGGCGAGGATCGAGAGCTGGTTCGCCGCGCTGTGGGCCTACAACAGCGGGATCAACCCCCAGGCCAGCACCGGCAACACCACCGGATGCACACCGGGGCCCAACTGCACCGACGCGCCGGGCAACGGGCCGGGCGGCAACTACGGCCTCGGATGGTCGAACAACCCGGCGCGCCCGGACTACCCCTTCAACCGCACTCCGTTCCTGGACAAGAACAACTACGACGACGCGCGGCACCCGCAGCACTGGCCGTACCCGGAGAAGGTCATCGGCTGGGCCGCCTATCCCATCGTGAAGTACACCGGCGGCAACGGGTACGAGGCCGGCTACAAACAGGCCTGGTGGACCAGCGAGGACTTCCGCACCAGTGCGAAGCCGCCCGTCGGCACGTTCTGCAGCACCCATTCGACTGACGGGAACCGCTGCGACCCCAACAACATCGGCACGACCACCAACCCGTGCCGGCTCACCGACTCCCACTGCTGGTGGCACGCGTCAGCCTCGTGGAAACACTGCTCGTCCAGCAGCGTGGCCTGTGGTTACGAGGCCAGGATCACCGCGCCCGGCACAGCTGAGCCGCCTGACGCCGACGCCTCCGGCGCCTATGCCGACGAGTCGCGCAACCGCTACCGGCCCAGGTGCGCACTGGACGGCCTGCCGCAGGGAACGCTCGTCGTCGACGACGTACCGGACTCGGTGCCGTCGCTGAGAGAGGGATGCACGCGGACGTGGGCCAGCCGGGGCAGGTTCGACCTGAACTTCGCCCGGCACACCGACGGTCTCTACCACTCCAAAGTGGACTTCCACCAGATCGGCGGCGGGTTCGGCGGCCACTTCTGGTTCACCCACACCCGCACGGTGGATGCCAACGCGGCCAAGAACTTCGAGGTGACCGGGACCTGGACGCTCGACCGCTCGCTCGCCCAGTGGGCCCGCGTGCTCGTCCACATGCCCGATCACGGGGCGCACACCCAGCAGGGCACCTACACGGTCAACCTCGGCAACGGGGAGACCAGGCGGCGCAGCATCCTGCAGAAGACCCAGGAACACCGCTGGGTCTCGCTCGGGGCGTTCCCGTTCGCGGGGACTCCATCGGTGTCGTTGTCCTCGATCACCGGAGAGGGCGACGGGACCCAGGACATCGCCTTCGACGCCGTCGCGTTCGTACCACTGCCTCGCAAACCGGCGGAGCAGATGGTCGTGCTCGGCGACTCCTACGCCTCGGGGGAGGGCGCGGGGAGCTACTACGAGGAGAGCGACGACAGCGGCACCGGCGGTTCGGCGTTCCGCAACGGCTGCCACCGTTCGAGGAACACGTGGTCGCGCCAGGCCGTGCTGCCGGACACCTCCGAGCCGGTCGGGACGAGGGCGGACCGGCTCGACGACAGCCTGGACTACCACCTGCTCGCCTGCTCCGGCGCGCAGACCGAGCACCTGCTGCCCAGCACCTCGCACAACGCCAGATTCGAGTACGGGCGCGGCTCGCACAAGGAACTCTCCCAACTGGACCGCGGGTTCCTCGACGGCAACACCACGACCGTCGTGGTCAGCATCGGGGGCAACGACGCGCACTTCGCCGACGTCCTGAAGGCCTGCACGGTCGGCACCCCGACACCTCTGCAGAACTGCGCCGACTCCACCGCACCGAACGACTGGTTCAACGATCCACCGCCATCACCGCTGCCGCTCAGAGCGGCGCTACCGAAGATCATCAACGAGGAGGTCAAAGCCTCGGTCGACACTGTGTTGCGAGATGCGCACTCCAAGGCGCGCAACGCCCGGATCGTGGTCATGGGCTACCCGAGGTTGTTCCCACTCATCGGTGACGGCACAACTTCCCACAGGTCAACCGCGTGCAAGCTGACCACGGGCCTCAACGACGCAGAGATCGACTTCCTCAACGACATGGCCGACCTGCTCAACGACGCGTTGCACGAGACCGCCTTCACCCTGGCGACGGAAGGCGTGCGAACGTCCTATTCGGACCCGAGAACGGAGTTCGAGCTCACCCAGGTCTGCTCGGGCGCCAGCGCTGACCCGGAGTCGATTCACCGAGTCGTCGCGGACAAGACCGAGGGCGAGGACCCCAGCGCCACGATCTCGCAGCAGTCCTTCCACCCGAAGCGATCCGCTGCGGACCGCTACGCCGCCGCATTCGTCACGACGCTGAACGCCCTCACGGACAGGGTCGGCCCGCCGGCGCCACCCGACACGCGGATCGCCGCAGCCGAGCTGCACGAGCTGCAGGGCTACTCGCCGGGAAATCCACCTGCCTACGTGCGCCGCGACTTCGGCGACTGGCGAACCGCGGTGCCCGGATGCGACACACGGGAAGTGGTGCTGCGGCGCGACAGCACGGCCGTCCAACCCGCCACTGGTTGTCCGGTGACCGGAGGGACGTGGTTCAGCCGGTACGACCTCGTCACCGAGACCGACAGGGCCAAGGTGCCCATTGACCACCTCGTCGCGTTGAAGGACGCGTGGATCTCGGGGGCACACGCGTGGTCGTCGGTCAAGAAACAGACCTTCGCCAACGACCTCGAACACCCGCAACTGATCGCCGTGAGTCGCTCCAGCAACAGCCAAAAACAGGACCGCTCACCAGATCAATGGCTGCCGGACGTGTCGTACCAGTGCACCTATGCCAAGTCGTGGATCCACGTCAAACGTGTCTACCACCTGGCCGTCACCCCAGCCGAGCACGCCGAGCTGAAACGAATTCTCACCCGAGTTTGCTGAACCTGAAGAGAGGTGCCATGAGAACCCGCAGTTTCAGAATCACATTCCTCGGTCTGGCGATGGCCGCGAGCACGGCCCTGGCCGTGCCACCTGCCGCCACCGCCGCACCAGTGGCTCCCACCGCACTGCCGACCTGCACGACCTGGTCGACACACTTCGCCGCTTACACGACCGATTACGTGGTGCACGTCCCGACGCTGGGCCGTAACACCTTCAACAAGAGCTGCGCACTGCGCTACGGCGCCAAGAACGACGCGGTGAAGGTCTTACAACGCGCCCTGCGGTACTGCAGCGGCTACTCCCTCAGCATCGACGGGCAGTACGGGTCGAACACCCGCGGCGCCGTGCTGAACCTGCAGCAGCGGATGAACGCCTCCTACAACGCCGGACTCCAGGAGGACGGTGAATACGGGCCGGCGACCTCCGACTGGGTGAAGTTCCCGGTCTGGACCTATCCGGGCAACGTCATGACCAACGGCTGTGACCACAGTCCGTTCTAGTGCAGCCACCACCCTGAGGTGGCCTGGATCGCGACTTTCCGTGTGTGGGGCATGAGTCGGATCTGCCCCGCACACGGAGGCCCGATGCTCAGTGACCGGACGGCGTGACCGAGGACCACTCGCCGAACCACTGCTCGGCACCGAACGCCTCGAACCTCTCCACCTCGGTGAACCCCAACTTCGCCGCCAGGCGCATCGCGCGGTCGTTGGCAGTCTGGGTGCAGAGCACCACCGGCTCGCCGGGAAGCGCGTCGGCGAACCAGCCGAGCGCCGCCGCGCACGCCTCGGCGGCGTACCCGCGTCCCCACGCGTTCGGCAGGAACAGGTAGCCCAGCCAGGCCTCCCCGGCATCCGGACGGACGGGACCCGGAGCGTTCGCGTCGCGCCGATCGAACGTGATCATGCCGATCATCGCTCCGTCGAGATCGACCACGAAGAAGCCAGGGCGCCGACCAGGCACCTCAGGCACCGTGCGGTCAAGCTCATCACGCGGTCGAGCGCCACCGATGTAGGTGCCCACCTCCGGCGAGGCGAACAACTCGATGAGCGCCGCACGGTCCCGGGCCTCGGACTCGCGGAGCACGAGCCGCTCGGTCCTGATCGGGGCAGGTGGCCAGGCACCAGGTCCAAGATCGGTCACGTCGGGCAAGCTATCGCACGCCCTGTGCGCGCAGAGAAGTACGTCGGTGCGGCTCCTGAGGTCCCGCTGGGGCGGCCGCCCGGCCGCGGTGGCCGGGCGGCACACCCGTCATCCCGCGGCCATGCGCTCGCGCAAGCTGCGCGGCCTCATGTCGGTCCACACCTCGTCCACGTGGGCGGAGCACTCGTCCTTGGTGCCGCGGAACCCGTCCGGGCGCCATCCCGCTGGCACCTCGTGCGTCGCGGGCCAGAGCGAGTACTGGTCCTCGTCGTTGACCAGGACCTGGTACTCGATGTCGTCCCTCATGCCATGACGTCCTTTCGTGGATATGCGCGGAGAACGGGATGCACGGTGACCAGCACCGTGATGACCGCGATGCCGCCCGCGCACAGCAGCACCGCACCTGAACCTGGGAGGAGTTGGGCCAGCACACCGCCGAGTGCGGGGCCGAGGGCCGCGGCCGTGCCGACGACCACGTTCATGACGCCGCTCAGCCGGCCGCGCAACTCGTCGGGTGTGCGCAGCAACTGGTAGGTGGTGATCACCGTGTTGGCCGTGGGCGCGAGCAGGGCCATGCCCGCGAACAGCGCGCCCATCAGGTAACCGTTGGAGACGAACACGGCCAGCGGCGCCAGTGCCGTCAGTGCCCAGAACACACCGGCGATCGCTTGGTGCGGCGACAACAACGCACTCAGGCGCGGGGCGATCAACGCACCCAGCACACCGCCGGCGCCGAGCATCGCGGCCATCACGCCGATCTCGCCGGACGGCACGCCGCGGGACTGCGCCAGCACGATGATCACCAGGTAGTAGGCGCTGAAGAACAGGTTGAGCGTCACCGCGCACCACGCCGTCACGCGCATCTCGGGCCTGCCCAGCACCCACCGCAGGCCGTCGAGCACCTCGCGGAGGAAGTGCCGTCGCTCCGCCGGCGGCGAAGGCGGCACTCGCAGGAAGAGCAAGCCCACGAACGCCATCGCATGCGTCACGGCGTCGACCGCGAACGGCACCCAGCGGCCGACCGCCACGAGGAAGCCGCCCAGCGCGGTGCCCGCCATCTGCCCAACGGACGAGCGGGCGGCGTTGAGCGACACGGCAGCGGCGAGCTGGGACTCCGGCACGATCCGCGGCAGGCTCGCGTCCTCGGCCGGTTCGAAGAGCGCCCGGCAGGCGCCGAGCACAGCCGCCACGGCCACCATGTGCGGCACGGTCGCGATGCCCTGCCACAACGCCACCGCGAGGCTGGCCACGGCGACCGCCTGCACGGCTTCGCTGCAGAGCATCACTCGCCGGCGGTCCCAGCGGTCGGCCAGCGCGCCGCCGGGCAGGCCGACGACGAGCTGAGCGACCGCGTCGACGGCGAGCACCAGGCCCGACGCCGCCGCCGAGCCGGTCACCATCAGCACGACCAGCGGGAACGCGATCAGGGAAGCGTTGAAGCCCACCTCGGACAGCGCCTGGCTGCCCCACAGCAGCGTGTAGTTCCGGTTGCGCGACAACGGGGTCATCGCGCCTCCCGGCAGTCCGCGGCGATGGCGCGCAACGCCGAGGCGAAGTCCTCGACCAGCCCCTCGACGGGAACGCGGTGCACGACGCCGAACGTCATCCGCCCGTCCGCCACCTCGCCGACCACCTGGACCACGTGCGGGTCGCGGTCGACGTGGTCCCGGCCGACCGCGGGCAGCACCTCGCCGAACAACGACTCGTCCTCCGACCGCGCGTCGAACTGGCCGAGATAGTTGAACGACACCGGCGCCTCGATGCCCGGCACACGACCCGACCAGCGCAGCGCGCCGTAGCCGAACCCGTTGCCGGGCACCCGCCGCAGCTGCCGGCGCACGGACTTCACCCGGTCGCGCCAGGACGAGTCCGGAACCTCCAGCCCGACCGGGAACATCGTGGTGAACCAGCCGACCGTCCTGGACAGGTCGACGTCGTCGAGCACCTCCTCGCGGCCGTGGCCCTCGAGGTCGATCGTCACCGCGGGCGTGCCGGTCCACCGCGCGAGCGCCCACGCCAGTGCCGCGAGCAGCACGTCGTTGATGGCGGTGCGATAGGCGGTGGGTGCGCCGCGCAGCAACGCGTCCGTGTCCTCCGCGCTCAGTTCGAACGACGAGGCCGCCTCCTCACCGGAAGCGTCGACCGGCGACGCCGTGATCGACCGCCAGTGCTCGATCTCGTGGTCGAGCGCGCCGGAGTCCACAAAGGACCAGAGTTTGACCGCCCAGTCGTGCACCGAGGTCGACTTGCGGCCGAGATCGATCGGCTCGCCCCGCAGCGCCTGGTGGTAGGCGGTGTCGAGGTCGTCCAGCAGGATGCGCCACGACACGCCGTCGACCACGAGGTGGTGCGCCACCAGGAACAACCGCCGCGACCCGAAGAGCGCCGCCCGCAGCAGCGGTCCGCCGGCCAGGTCGAAGCTCGCGTGCAGCTCGTCCGCCACCTGCTCGAGAACCTCCACCGGGTGCTCGGACAGCAGATCGACCGGTTCGAACGGCGGGTTGTGCTGGTGCCAGCCGGACTCGTCGGACGTGAACCGCATCCGCAGCGCGTCGTGGTGGCGCACCAGCGCTTCCAGCGACTGCCGGAGCGCGGTGACGTCCACGTCCGTGGTCAGCTCCACCAGGTGCGACTGGTTGAAGTGGTGCGGAGCTGTGCGGACTCCCGCGAAGAACCACCGCTGGATCGGCAGCAGCGGCACGTCGCCGGTCACGTCCGCCCGTTCACCGGTGTCGGTCTCGGCCGTGACGTGCGGTGCGAGTCCGGCGACCGTCTGATGGGTGAACAGGTCCTTGGCGGTGAAGTGCAGTCCGGCCCGGCGACCGCGGGCCACGACCTGGATGCTCAGGATCGAGTCGCCGCCGAGCGTGAAGAAGTTGTCCTTCACGCCGACCTCCTGGACGGCGAGAACGTCCGCCCACAACGAGCAGAGGGCGCGCTCGACGTCGTTGCGCGGTGGGACGTGCGCGGTGGAGGTGAACTCCGGCACCGGCAGCGCCTTGCGGTCCACCTTGCCGTTGGGACTCAGCGGGATCTCGTCGACCGCGACGAACGCCGACGGCACCAGGTAGTCCGGCAGCGTCTCGGCCAGGAACTCACGCAGACCGTCGACCGCGCCGACGACATAGGCCACCAGCCGCTTGTGCCCGCTGAACTCCTGCGCCACGACCACCGCTTCCCGCACTGACGGGTTCCGCAGCAGCGCCGACTCGACCTCACCCAGCTCGACGCGGAAGCCGCGGATCTTCACCTGGTCGTCCGCGCGTCCGACGAACTCCAGTTCGCCCGACGAGTTCCACCGCACCACGTCGCCGGTCCGGTACATGCGACCCGGCTCGAAGGGGTTCGCGATGAACCGTTCCGCCGTCAGCCCCGGTCGGCCGAGGTACCCGCGGGCCAGCGCAGGCCCGCTGACGTGCAGCTCACCCGGCACACCGACGGGCACCGGCCGCAACGACGAATCGAGCACGTACACCCGAGTGTTCGGCAACGGCTTGCCGATCGGCGGTACCCCGCCCGGTTCCAGCTCCTCGCTCCACGAGGTGACCACAGTGGACTCGGTCGGGCCGTAAGCGTTGATCATGCGGCGGCCCGGAGCCCAACGCGCCACGAGTTCCGCGGTGCAGGCGTCGCCTCCGACGACGAGCGTGCGGAAGTCGGGCAGTGGCACGTCGGGCACGGTCGCCATCGCCACGGGCGGTATCAACGCGTGCGTGACCTTGTTGTCCCGCAACACTTCGGCGAGCTGCTCGCCCAGCAACGGTCCCTCAGCCGGCACGACCAGCGCGGCACCGGCCGGCAGCGACATGCACAGCTCCAGCACGGACGCGTCGAAGCTGGGGGAGGAGAACTCCAGGACCCGGTCGCCCGGCCGCACCCGGAAGTGCTCGATCTCGGCCGTGGAGAACGAAGCGAGCCCGGCGTGCGTGACCACCACACCCTTCGGCCGTCCCGTCGACCCGGACGTGTAGATCACGTAGGCCGGTTGCGCCAGGTCGACCGGCACGTCGAGGCTCGAGGCGTCGTACCCGCTCGCGTCCAGCGGACCGTCCACGACGACGACCGGATCGGAGTCGCGCAGCATGAACTCCACGCGCTCGGCCGGGTAGTCCGGGTCGATCGGCAGGAACGCCGCACCGGTCTTCATCACCGCCAGCTCGGTGACGATGATGTCCACCGACCGCGGCAGCCGCACCGCGACGATCCGCTCCGGGCCGGCGCCGTGTTCGGCGAGCAACCGGGCGAGCTGGTTCGCCCGTGCGTCGAGCTCGGCGAAGGTGATCTCGCCCTCGGCGTGGATCAGCGCGGGAGCGTCCGGGGTGCGGACGACCTGCCGTTCGACGAGCTGAGCGAACGAGCAGGGCTCGACCGCGAGCGCCGTGTCGTTCCACGCCTCCAGCTGGTCCAGCTCGGCCGGGGTGAGCATCGGCAGCTCGGCCATCGGGCGCGCGGGTGCCGCGACGACACCGTCCACCAGCACGCTCAGATGCCGTACCAGCCGCTCGATGGTGGTGCGGTCGAAGAGGTCGGTGTTGTAGGTGATCGTGCCGTGCAGCGAGTCGCCGATCTCGGTGAACTCGAACGCCACGTCGAAAGACGCGGTGTGCACCGGCAGGTCGACGTCCTCACCCGCAAGGCCCGGCAGCGAGCCGGCCCGGCTCGGCGCGTTCTGCAACGCCACCAGCACCTGGAACAGGGGCGTGCGGCTCGGATCGCGGTCGGGCTGCAGCGCGTCCACGACCCGTTCGAACGGCACGTCCTGATGCGCGAACGCGTCCCTGACCGTCGCCCGCACGCCGTCGAGGAACTCCGCGAAGCTCACGGACTCGTCCACTGTGGACCGGAGCGTGAGCGTGTTGACGAAGAACCCGATGAGCCGCTCCAGTTCCGGGTGCTCGCGCCCGGACGACACCGTGCCGACCGCGATGTCGTCCTGCCCGCTCCACCGGCGCAGCAACAGCGTGCACACGGCGACAAGCGCGGTGAACAACGTCGTGTCCTGGCCGCGAGCAAGCGTCCGCAGGCCGTCGGCGGGCAGCGCGACCTCCAGCGTCGCACCGTTCGTGGTGTGCGTGGGCGGGCGCGGCCGGTCGGTCGGCAGCTCCAGCGCGGGCACGCCGGCGAGCTGCGTGCACCAGTAGCCGAGCTGCTCGTCGAGCGGCAGAGATCGTTGCCACGCGGCGAAGTCCGCGTACTGCACAGGCAGCGCAGGCAGTGGCTGACCGGCGTAGAGCGCGCTCAGCTCCTCCATGATCAGCCCGCCGGACCAGCCGTCCGTGACGATGTGGTGCATCGTCAACGCCAGCACGTGCTCGTGTGCCGACACGCGGATCAGCAGCGGTCGCAGCAACGGGCCGGTCGTGAGGTCGAACGGCGTGCTCGCCTCCCGCGCCAGCATCTCCTCGACTTCGCCGACGGCCACCGGGATCTCCACCGGTGCCGGCGGGTGCACCACCTGCACGGCCCGGCCGTCGACCTCGCGGAACGTCGTGCGCAGCGACTCGTGCCGGGCCACCAGCGCGGACATCGCCGCGGTGAGCGCCGCGACGTCGAGCTCACCGACCAACCGGACCGCCAGCGGCGTCACGTACTCCGTGCCGCCGGGCGTGAGCTGGTCGAGGAACCACAACCGCTGCTGCGCGAACGACAGCTCCAGCTCGCCGTCCCGCGACACCACCGGGATGGTGGTCATGCCCCGCCCGGGCAGAACCTGCGCGAGGCCTGCCACGGTCGGGTGGTCGAACAGGTCGCGCGGAGTCAGGTCGACACCGAACTCCGCCCGCAGCCGCGAGATCACCCGGATGCTGCTGATCGAGTCACCGCCCAGCTCGACGAACCGGTCCGTGACACCGACCCGGTCGACGCCGAGCACGTCGGCCCAGATGCCGGCGATCGCGCGTTCGGCGTCCGTGCGCGGCTCCACGAACTCCTGTGTGGTCGCGGACTCCCGGCCGGGTTCCGGCAACGCCCGCACGTCCAGCTTTCCGTTGTTGTTGAGCGGCAGGCAATCCAGCCGGACGAACGCCGACGGCACCATGTGCTCCGGCAACACGGCCGCGGCCAGGGACCGCAGCTCGTCGACCGGCGCGTCACCCACGACGTAGGCGATCAGGCGCTGGTCCTTCGCGACGACGGCGACCTGGTCGACCGCCGGGTGCAGCACGGCCTCGATCTCGCCCAGCTCGATCCGGAACCCGCGGATCTTCACCTGCTGGTCGGCCCGGCCCAGGTACTCCAGCTCACCTGACCGCCACCGCGCCAGGTCGCCGGTGCGGTACATGCGCCCTGCACCGAACGGGTTCGCGACGAACCGCGACGCGGTCAGGCCCGGACGGTTGAGGTATCCGCGTGCCAGTCCCTCGCCCGCCACGTACATCTCGCCGACCACACCAGGCGGCACCGGCCGCAGGTGCTCGTCCAGCAGGTAGATCCGCAGGTCCGGGATGCCGGTGCCGATCAGGCTGCCCGGCGCTTCCGCCGCCAGTGCGGGGTCGAGCGCCAGGTAGGAGACGTGCACCGTCGTCTCGGTGATGCCGTACATGTTCACGAGCTGCGCATCGTGGTGCGCGTACCAGGTGGACAGCCGCGTCAGGTCGAGTGCCTCACCGCCGAAGATCACGTACCGCAGTGCCAGCGGCACCTGTTCCTCTGCCATCAGCTGGTAGAAGGCCGACGGTGTCTGGTTGAGCACCGTGACCTGCTCGTCGTGCAGCAGCTGCAGGAACGCGCGCGGCGAGCGCGACACCTCGTGCGGTACCACGACCAACCTGCCGCCGTGCAGCAGCGGACCCCACAGCTCCCACACCGAGAAGTCGAACGCCACCGAGTGGAACAACGTCCACACGTCGTTCTCGTCGAACGAGAACCAGTCCGCGGTCTGCTCGAACAACCGCACCACGTTCGCGTGCGGTACGACCACGCCCTTCGGCACACCTGTCGACCCGGACGTGTAGATGACGTACGCCGGATGGTCCATCCTCAATGGAGTGACCGGGTTGGTGTCCGGGTAGCCGCTCAGGTCCGGCAGCGACTCCAGCACCACCACCGGCGCGGCGTCCTCCAGCATCCGCGCCGCGCGGTCATCCGGGTAGCTCAGGTCGATCGGCAGGTACGCCGCACCGGACTTGAGGACACCGAGGATCGCCACCACCACGTCGGTGCCGCGCGGCAGCCGCAGCCCGACGAACTGCTCGGGCCCGGCGCCGTCCGTGATCAGCCGGTGTGCCAGCCGGTTCGCACGGGCGTTGAGCTCGGCATAGGTGAGATCACCGACCGCCACCCGATTCGGCGTGCGTGCGGCCTGGGCCTCGAACAGCTGCGGCAGGGTGGCGGCCGGCCGCCCGGTCGCGGTGCCGTTCCACTCGACCAGGACGCGGTGATCCTCTTCCGGCGTCGTCCACCGCACGTCCGCGAGCGCCCGGTCCGGCCGCGAGGCGAACTCGTGCAGTACCAACGCCATCCGGTCGGCCAACGATGCGATCGTGGCCGCCTCGAACAGGTGCGGGTCGTAGGTGAACTCGAAGTGCAGCGCACCATCGTCGGCATGCGCCCGCACGGCCAGCGGCAGCGTCGTGGTGTCACGACTTTCCAGCACCTCGACCCGCAGGTCGTCGTCCGCGTCCACCGGGTAGTTCTCGAACGCGAGCAGGCTGTGGAACAGGTCGCCGCCCAGCCGCGCCAGGGACACGTGGTCGTACGAGCGTGCCTCGCTCTGCTGGGCTTGCAGATCGCGCAACCACGATGCCACCGGCTGGTCGAAGTCGACGACCACCCGCGACGGCACGGTGTTGATGAACATGCCGATCATCGACTCGGCGCCGGGCAGTTCGGCGGGACGACCGGACACCGTCGTGCCGAACACCACGTCCCGTTCACCGCTCAGCCGGGCCAGCAACAACGCCCACGCGCCCTGCACCACGGTGTTGACCGTCAGTCCGTGCTCCCGCAGATCCGCCAGTGGCAGATCCCGCCGCAGCACGGCACTCGACTCGGCCGGGCCCTGCGGCTTGCGGTCGAACGGCAGCGGCGTCGGGGTGGTGAACCCGTCCAGCACGCCGCGCCAGAACGTCTCGGCGGCCGCGGTGTCCTGTTCGGACAGCCAGCGCAGGTGATCGCGGAACGGCCTGCGCGCGACCGGTTGCTCGCCCCGGTACTCGGCGATCACGTCCGCGAACACCTGAGCCGTGCTCCACCCGTCCAGCAGCACGTGGTGCGTGGACCAGACGAGCCGCACCCGATCGCCTGCCTCGGAGAAGTCCAGGCGCAGCAAGGGTGACTGCTCGCGCCGGACCACTTGCACCGGCTCGTCCACACCTTCCCAGACGACGTCCGTGCGCAACGCGGACGTACGAGCGATCACCCGTTGCCAGGCCGCGCGGAACCGATCGAGGTCGACGTCGAGCAGCAGTTCCAGCCGGTCGACGTAGGCGTCGGTGTCGCTGATGCTGTGGAACACCATGCCCGACTGCAACGGCGTCAACGGGTACACGTCCTCGACGTCGCCCAGTGCGTCGACCTGCTCCTGAGTGAGCCGGACGAGCGGGAAGTCGGACGGCGTGTGCCCGCCGGCGCTCGTGCGGCAGTGATCGACGATCTCCCGCAACACCTGAAGCATGCCGTCAGCGAGCCGTCGGGCTTCGGTTTCGGAGAGCCCGTGGTCCCAGTCGAGCACGAGCCTGCCGCCCTCGACCGCGGCGGTGATCTCCACCAGATGCGTGGGAATCTCCGGAATGCCGGTGTCGAGACGACCGCGGAACACCCCGTCCTCGTCGCCGTCGTCCCACTGTCCGAGGTAGTTGAAGCAGACCTCCGGCAGGTCGCCGGTCAGGCCGCTGTCCGGCGTGAGGTAGCGCAGCACCTCGTACGACAGGCCGTCGTGCGGAATGGCCCGCAGCTGCTCCTTGACGGACTTGAGCACGACACCCCAGTCATCGTCGGGGAGTTCGAGCGCCACCGGGAACTGGCTGGTGAACCAGCCGATCGTGCGGGACACGCTGTCGTCCCGTCCGTGCCCCTCCAACGCGAACACCGGCGAGACGGCCTTGCCGAGCGCGCTGAGCAGCACGTCGTTGATCCTGGTGTGGTAGACGCCGGGAACATCGCGCAGCAACGCCGCCGTGGTCGCCTCGTCCAGTTCCACGCTGAAGTGGTGCCGCTCCTCGGGCACGGTCGTCGTGCCGAGCGGAATCGACTGCCAGTACGGCAATGCGTCGGCGAACTCGGGAGCCCGCCGGTTCAGCTGGTGCGCCCACTGTGTGAACGGCAGCGTGGCCGGCGGCAGGGGATCGCCGCGATAGGCGGTCTCCAGGTCTTCGAGCAGGATCCGCCACGACACCGCGTCGATCACCAGGTGGTGCGCGACGAGCAGCAGCGTGCCGTCCACCAGGGTGGCGCGGAACAACGGCCCTTGCGCGAGGTCGAATCCATCCATAGTGGACTCAAGCGGTGCGGTGGCCTCCTGCTTGCCGTCGACGAACCGCAGCCGCAACGCTTCGTGGTGCTCGGCGACCACCTGAACGGCACGGGCGAGCGCGTCGATGTCGGTGCCGGGTGCGAGTTCGAGGCGCAGCGACATCGTGTAGTCGGCACGGCCCAGGTTCTCGAAGAACCAGTGCTGGATCGGCGTGAGCGGCGCCGGGCCGGTGACCAGGTCGTGGACCACCGGATCCGGCGCCTCCTGCGCGGCGGCGGCGAGCGCGGCGACGGTCTGGTGGACGAAGACATCCTTCGACGTGATCATCAGACCGTGAGCGCGGGCTCGTGCGACCACCTGCATGCTGAGGATCGAGTCGCCGCCGAGCGCGAAGAAGTTGTCCTCGGCCCCGACGGTCTCGATCCCCAGCGCCTCGGCCCAGGTTCGGGCCAAGAGTTCTTCTCGTTCGGTGCGCGGCGCGACGAACTCACGTGATGCGAACTTCGGTTCGGGCAACGCGCGGCGATCCACCTTGCCGCTGGGCGTGAGCGGCAACGACTCCAGCTCGACGAACGCCGACGGCACCAGGTGCGCGGGCAGGAACCTGCGCGCCCAGTCGGCGAGATCCGCGGTGCCCACTACGTAAGCGATCAGCCGCGTGTCCCTGCCGACGACGACCGCCGCCGAGACGTCCGGGTGACGCAGCAGCACGGCTTCGATCTCCGCCGGCTCGATCCGGAACCCGCGGATCTTGAGCTGGTCGTCGGCCCTGCCGAGGAACTCCAGTTGCCCGTCCGGCGTCCACCGCGCCCGGTCGCCCGTCCGGTACATCCTGCCTTCGCCGAACGGGTTCGCGAGAAAGCGTTGCGCGGTCAGGCCGGGACGGCCGAGGTAGCCGCGGGTGACCTGCGTGCCGGCCAGGTACAGCTCGCCGGGCACGCCCACCGGAACCGGCCGCAGGCGGTCGTCCAGCACATGGGCCTGCTGGTTGATCAACGGCGTGCCGATGACCGGACGCGTTCCCGCCACCCGGCCGCAGGTGGCGTCGATGGTGCACTCGGTGGGGCCGTAGAAGTTGTGCGCGCGGACGTCGCCGAGCTGCCGCCACAGGCCCTCGCTGAGCGCCTCGCCGCCGACCATGATCTCCCTCGGCCGGTGCTCGAGCAGCCCGGCCGCGATCAGCTGCTGCAGGTAGGACGGCGTGAGGTCGAGGAAGTCGATGCCGTGCGCGGCCACGTGGCCGACCAGTGCGCTGGGTTCGCGCCGCACGTCGTCGACGATCAGGTGCAGCTCGTGCCCACTGGCCAGCAGCACCAGGCCTTCCAGGGACGTGTCGAAGGAGAACACCGCGGTCAACGCGGCCTTCATGCGCGGGCCCGCGAAGTACTCGCGGTGGTTGACGACGAGGTTGGTGAGGTTGCGGTGCTCCACCGCGACACCCTTCGGCGTGCCCGTCGAACCGGACGTGTAGATGACGTACGCCGTGCTCGCCGGGTCGATCTCCACGTCGGGCGCGTTGTCCGGCCGGCTGTCCAGGTCGCCGACCGAGTCCAGCACGATCACCGGTTCGGCGTCGCGGAGCAGCAGTTCCACCCGCTCCGCCGGCAGGTCGCGGTCGATCGGCAGGTACGCCGCCCCCGTCTTGAACACGGCGAGCACCGCCACGACGAAGTCCGCTGTGCGCGGCAACCGCACCGCCACCAGCGTCTCCGGACGCGCGCCCTCGGCGATCAGCCGGTGCGCCAACCGGTTCGCCCGCGCGTCCAGCTCCGCGAACGTGTGCCGCTCGGCGCCGCAGACCAGTGCGGTCTCGTCCGGCGTGCGGACGGCCTGCCGCTCGAAGATCCGCGGGAACGGCGGATCGGTGACCGTCACCGCCGTGCCTTTGCCTGCCTGGAGCACCTGCCCGCGTTCGGCGTCGTCGAGCAACGTGGGCTCACGGCCCGCCGCGACTTCCTTCAGCAGCACCACCAGGTGCCGGGTCATCCGCTCGATCGTGGCCGCGTCGAACAGGTCCGGGTTGTACTCGACCGCGCCGAGCAGCACGTCACCGCGTTCCTGGAACTCGAGCGTCAGGTCGCACGTCGACGTGACAACAGGCAGCCGGACCTCCTCCACGGCGAGACCGGCGATCTCCGGCACCTCGTCCGCGGTGTTCTGCAGCAGCACCATCACGTCGAACAAAGGGTTGCGGCTCGGGTCGCGCTCCGGCCCCACGGCGTCCACGACCCGTTCGAACGGCAGGTCCTGATGCGCGAACGCGTCCAGCACCGTCTGCCGCACCTCGGCCAGGAACTCACCGAACGGCTTCGAGTCCACAGTGGAGCGCAGCACGAGCGTGTTCACGAAGAACCCGACCACGTTCTCCAGCTCGGCCCGTTCGCGTCCGGACGTCACCGTGCCCACCGCGACGTCGGACTGCCCGGAGTACCGGGCGAACAGCAGCTGGCACGCCGCCACGAGCGTCATGAACAACGTGGTGCCGCCGTCGCGCAGTCCCGCGACCGGCAGCTCGAACTCGTGCATGGCACCGGATGTCGTGCGCACGGCCGGACGCGGCCGATCAGTCGGCAACTCCAGCGGCGCCACCCCGGCCAGCTGCTCACGCCAGTACCGTTGCTGCGCGCCGAGATCGAGGCCGCGCTGCCACACCGCGAAGTCCGCGTACTGCACGGGCAGCTCCGGCAGCTCCCGTCCCTCGTACAGCGCGGCCAGGTCACCGGTGAGGACCGCGGTCGACCAGCCGTCGGTGATGATGTGGTGCAACGTCAGGACGAGCACGTGTTCTTCGTCGTCGACGCGAACCAACCGGGTGCGCAGCAACGGCCCGGTGCGCAGGTCGAACGGTGTGGTCGTCTCGTCCAGCAGGACGGCGTCGAGGTCGCCCTCCTCCGGCCGCAGCCGCACCTCGTACGGCTGGCCGATGATCTGCAGGCCGTCGGTGAACGTCGTGCGCAGTGACTCGTGCCGCGCCACCAACGCCGTCAGCGCCCCGCTCAGCCGCCGCACGTCCAACGAACCGCGCAACCGCAACGCAGTCGGAGTGATGTACTCCGTGCCGCCGGCCTCGAACTGGTCGAGGAACCACAGCCGCCCCTGCGCGAACGACTGGGGGACGTCGACCCGTGGTACCACCGGAATCGTCGCGGAGTCACCGTCCCGCAACGCCTCTGCCAGCTGCGCGACGGTGGGGTGCTGGAACAGCACCCGCGGTGACACCTGCATCCCGAACGCCGCCCGCAGCCGTGCGACGACCCGGATGCTGAGGATCGAGTCTCCACCCAGCGCGAAGAAGTCGTCCTGCGCGCCGACCTGTTCGACGCCCAGCACCTGAGCCCACGCGGCGGCGACCACATGTTCGGCATCGGTGCGCGGCGCGACGAACTCGACGGAGGTGAACTCGGGCGCAGGCAACGCCCTGCGGTCCAGCTTGCCGCTGGAAGTCATCGGCAGCTCGGCCAGCTCCACGAACGCCGCCGGTACGAGGTGCGCGGGCAACGTCCGGCTCAACGCAGCCCGGACGTCCACGGATGGCGAGCCGATTAGGTAGGCGACGAGCCGGTCGTCCACCGCCACCACGGCGGCCTGCGCGACACCGGGGACGTCCAGCAGCGCGGCGACGATCTCGCCCGGCTCGATCCGGATGCCGCGGATCTTGACCTGGTCGTCGGTGCGGCCGAGGTAGTCGAGCATCCCGTTCGCCAACCACCGCACGCGGTCGCCGGTGGCGTACATGCGCGTGCCCGGCTCGAACGGGTTCGCCACGAACCGCTCCGCCGTCAGGCCCGCGCGGCCGAGATAGCCGCGGGCCACCTGCGCGCCCGCCAGGAACAGCTCACCGGGCACACCCGCCGGGACCGGCCGCAAGTCGTCGTCCAGCACGTACGCCCGCACGTTGTGACCGGGCCTGCCGATCACCGGCCGGTCGTGGTCGGCGAGCGCGCAGTACGTGGCGTCAACGGCGAACTCGGTCGGGCCGTAGTAGTTGAGGCCGATCTCCCGGACCTCCTGCCACAGCGACTCGTCCACCGCCTCACCGCCGAGCATGAGCGTCCGCAGCCCGGCGTCGAGCAGCCCGGCGGGGAGGAGCTGGCGCGCGTACGTCGGGGTCACGTCCATCACGCCGATCCCGTGCTCCCGCACGTGTCGAACCAGTGCGGGCGGGTCGAGCCGCAGCTCCTCGCCGATGACGTGCAGCTCGTGCCCGGCGGCGAGGAACAGCAGCCCCTCCCACGACGTGTCGAACGAGAACGCCGCGGTGAGTGCGAACCGTTGCGGCTCATCGGGGATCAGCGTCGCCCTGTGGTCGGCGTAGAGATTGGCGAGCTGGGCGTGCTCGATCACCACGCCCTTCGGCGTCCCGGTCGACCCGGACGTGTAGATCACGTAGGCCGGATGCGACGGCAACACCTCGACACCCGGCTCGTGGTCCGGGAACGCACTGGTGTCGGGCAGCTCGTCCAACACCAGCACGGGTTTCGCGTCGGCGAGCAGGAACTCCCGGCGGCCGGGTGGGAGGTCGCGGTCGATCGGCAGGTACGCGGCACCGGCCTTCATGACGGCCAGCAGCGCGACGACCACGTCCTGACGCGGGAGTGCGAGGCCGACGAGTCGTTCCGGTCCGGCGCCGTCCGCGATCAGCTTGTGCGCCAACCGGTTCGCGGCGGCGTTGACCTCGGCGAAAGTGTGCGGCCACACCGCGATCGCGTCCGGCGTCGCGGCGGCCTGCCGGGCGAAGACCTCGTGGTAGAGCTCGCCGGACGTCTCCAACTCGGTCCACGCGGCCAGGTCGAGCTCGCCGGGCACGGTCCACGGCAGCGCGCCGACCGGCCGGCGGGGGTCGGTGGCGATACCGCTGAGCAGGACGTGCAGCCGTTCGCTCAACCGCCGCGCGGTGGCTTCGTCGAACAGGTGCGGGTCGTAGGCGAGGTCGAAGCTCAGCCGGTCGCCGAGGTGCGCGGTGAGCGTGATCGGCAGGTTGGTCGTGTCGGTCGCGGTGACCTCCACGACGCGCGGCGCGACCGTGGACTCGCGGTCGAACGGGTAGTTCTCGAACACCACGACGCTGTCGAACAACCCGCCACCGAGCTGCGCCAGCGAAATGTGCTCGAACGCGCGCGCCTCGCTCTGCGCGTGCTGCAACGAACGCAACCATTCGGCGGCCGGCTGGTCATCGGCCACGCCGATCCGCGTGGGCACGGTGTTGATGAACATGCCGATCATCGACTCGACGCCGGGCAGCTCGGCGGGACGCCCGGACACGGTCGTGCCGAAGACGACGTCGCGAGTGCCGCTGTGCCGCGCCAGCAGCACCGCCCACGCGCCCTGCACCACCGTGTTGACCGTGATGCCGTGCTCGCGTGTGGCCGCGCGCAACGCCTCGGAGTCCTCTGTGGACAGCGACACGCTGATGGACTCGGTCGACTCGGCCTGATGGGCCTCGGCGGGCTTGCGGTCGTACGGCAGGGGAGTGGGCTCGGCCCCGTCCAGCACCTCGCGCCAGTACCGTTGTGCGGCTGTCGTGTCCTGCTCGGCCAGCCACCGCAGGTAGTCGCGGAACGGCCGGCGGGCGAACGCCGGCTCGCCGCGGTACTCCGCGACGACCTCGGCGAACACCTGCGCGGTGCTCCAGCCGTCCAGCAGCACGTGGTGCGACTCCCACACCAGCCGCACGCGAGAACCGCTCACCGGCGTGATGTCGATGCGCAGCAACGGCGCCGCCTCGCGGTGCACCACCTGCACCGGCTCGTCCACGCCCTCCCAGACGATGCTCGTGCGCAGGACCGGTGTGCGGGCGATGACCCGCCGCCAGGCCGCGCGCAACGCCTCCGGGTCGTGGACACCGTCGAGCACCAGCTCCAGCCGGTCGACGTACGCGCTGGGGTCGAGCAGGTGGTGGAACAGCATGCCGGACTGCAGCGGCGTGAGCGGGTAGACGTCCTCGACGTCGGCGGGCAGCGCGTCGACCTGCGCCTGGGTCAGGCGCGCCAGCGGGAAGTCCGACGGCGTGTGGCCGCCCGGACTCGTGCGGCAGTGCTCGACGATCTCCCGCAACGACGCCAGCATCCGCTCGGCCTCGGCCCGCGGACTCTCGCCGGCGTACGACCACGTGAACCGCAGGCACCCGTCGGCCACCACGCCGTTGACCTCGACCGGGTGCCGGGCGAGATCGGGGCCGGGCACTTCATGGCCTCCGTCGAAGTGCCCGTGGTAGTTGAAGCACAGATCCGGCAGCTCGCCGCTCAGGCCGCTGCCCGGCGTGAGGTACCGCAACGCCTCGTACGACAGGCCTTTGTGCGGGATCGCGCGCAGCTGTTCCTTGACCGACTTGAGCACCACACCCCAGTCGCCGTCCGGGAAGTCCAGGGAGACCGGGAACTGCGTGGTGAACCAGCCGATCGTCCGGGACACGTCGACGTCGAGCACGTCGCGGCCGTGTCCTTCCAACGTCAGTTCCGAGCGGCCGAGCGCGGCGAGGAGCACGTCGTTGATCTGCGTGTGGTAGACGCCGGGCACGTCGTGCAGCAACGCCGCCGTCGTCTCGGCGTCCAGGCTCACCGTGAAGCTGCGGCGCTCTCCCACCGCCGCACCACCGGTCGGCTGGCGGCGCCAGTACGGCAACGCGTCGCGGAAGTCCTGGTGCGTGAGATGGTGCGCCCACTGGGTGAACGGCGTCGTCGGCGGGTCGAGCGGGTCACCGCGCCACGCCTTCGCGAGGTCCTCCAGCAGGATCCGCCACGACACCCCGTCGATGATCAGGTGGTGTGCGGACAGGTACAGCCGCGACCCGACCAGCACCGCGCGCAGCAACGGTCCGTGCGCCAGGTCGAAGTCGCGGTGCTCGAACTCGTCGGAGACCTCCAGCACCGGCGGTTGCGCGCCGAGCTCCATCCGCCCGTCGACGAACCGCAAGCGCAGCGCCTCGTGAAGCGCCACAACGACATCCAACCCGCTTTGAACATCCACATCGGACGGAACGTCGACTGCGAGCGACATCGCGTAGTCGTTGCTGCCGTCGTGCTCGAAGAACCACCGCTGGATCGGCGCGAGCGGTGCCGGACCCTCGACGTGTGCGATCTCCGCTTCGACGGCGGGTGCCGCGACGAGTGCCAGCTCGGCCACGGTCTGGTGCCGGAACACATCGCGCGACGAGAGCTGGAGCCCGGCCCGCCGAGCACGGGACACCAGCTGGATGGCGAGGATCGAGTCACCGCCGAGCCCGAAGAAGTTGTCGCCCACGCCGACGTGCTCGACACCCAGCACCTCGGACCAGATGCCCGCCAGCGTCTCCTCGGCGGGCGTGCGCGGCGCCTGGAACTCCTCCCGCCGCAGCACGGGAGCGGGCAGCGCCTTGCGGTCCACCTTCCCGTTGGCCGTCAACGGCAACCGGTCGAGCGTGACGAACGCGGACGGCACCATATAGTCCGGCAGGCTGTCCTTCAGCCAGGGACGCAGATCGGCTCGTGTGCCGACCACGTAGCCGACGAGCCGGTCATCGCGCGCGACGACCACCGCGTCCGTGACATCGGGATGGCGGACGAGAGCGGCCTCGACCTCGCCGGGCTCGATGCGGAACCCGCGGATCTTCACCTGGTCGTCGACCCGCCCCAGGTACTCGAGCTGCCCCTCGGCCGTCCACCGCACCCGGTCGCCCGTGCGGTACATCCGTGCCCCAGAAGAATCATTGTCGCCGAACGGGTTCGCGAGGAACCGCGACGCGGTCAGGCCGGGCTGCCCGAGGTAGCCGCGCGCGACCTGAGCACCGGCCAGGTAGAGCTCGCCGGCCACCCCGACCGGCACCGGCCGCAGGTCCGCGTCGAGCACGTGCGCCTGGAGGTTGCGCAGTGGTCTGCCGATCACCGGCCGGTCGCCCTCGACCCGGCACGACACCGCGTCGACCGTGCATTCCGTTGGGCCGTAGAAGTTGTGGGCATTGGTGCCGGCCAGCTCGCGCCAGAGCCGTTCGCCCAGCGCCTCGCCGCCGAGCATCAGCACGCGCGCGTGGTGCTCCAGCAATCCGGCCGGGATCAGCTGTTGCAGATAGGACGGCGTCAGGTCGAGGAAGTCGATCCGGTGCTCGCCGACGTAGGAGACCAGCGCGTCCGCGTCGAGCCGCACGTCGTCGCCCAGCAGGTGCAGCTCGTGCCCGGCGGCCATCAGCACCGGGCCCTCCCACGACGTGTCGAACGAGAACACGGCGCTCAGCGCGGCCCGCATCCGTTCGCCGCCCGCGAAGTCGGTGACGTGGCTGTGCAGGAGGTTCACCAGGTTCCGGTGCTCGACCACGACACCCTTCGGTGTGCCGGTCGAGCCGGAGGTGTAGATGACGTAGGCGGCCTGGGACGGCAGGATCGGCACCGCCGGGTCGGCTGCCGGCAGCTCGCCGGTGTCCGGCAGCCCGTCGAGCACCCGCACTGCACCGGCGTCGACGCGCAGGTGCTCCTGGCGGTCATGCGGCAGACCGGGATCGATCGGCAGGTACACCGCGCCGGCCTTCAGCACCGCGAGCATCGCCACGATCGCGTCCGTCGTGCGGGGCAACGAGACCCCGACCACCTGCTCCGGCCGCACGCCCTCAGCGATCAGCCAGTGCGCCAGCCTGTTCGCACGCGCGTTGAGCTCGGCGTACGTCAACGTCTCCGCCCCGCAGACCAGTGCGGTGGCATGCGGTGTGCGCCGAACCTGCGCCTCGAAGATCGCGGTGAACGTCGTCACCGGCGCGTCGAGCGCGGTGGCGTTCCACTCCCGCATCCGATCCAGCTCGGCCCTCGTGACCAGCGGCAGGGCGTGTACCGGCCGTGACGGGTCTTCGGCCACACCGCCGAGCAGCACGAGCAGGTGCTCGCCGAGCCGTGCCACGGTCGCCGCGTCGAACAGGTCGGTGCTGTACTCCAGCACGCACTCCAGCTCGTCACCGCGTGGTGTGAACTCGACGGTCAGGTCGAAGTCCGCCGCCCACCGCTCGACCGGCACGTCCTCGACGGTGAGCCCGGGGAACGCCGGTAGGCCGCGCTCGGTGTTCTGCAGCAACACCATCACGTCGAACAACGGGTTGCGGCTCGCGTCACGGGTCGCGCCGACCGCGTCCACGAGCATCTCGAACGGCACCTCGTCGTGCAGCGCGTGGTCCTGTCGCAGCAGGTCGGTGAACGCACCATCCACAGTGGAGCGGACGACCGCCGTGGTGACGAAGAACCCCACAACGCCGTTGAGCTCAGGGCGTGTCCGGCCGGAGGTGACCGTGCCGAGCGCCACGTCGGACTGGCCGCTGTAGCGGGCGAACAACACCTGGCAGGCTGCCATCAGCGCGCCGAACAACGTGGTGTCGTGCTCTCGTGCGACCCGCTCCAGGCCACCGGTGATCGCGGCCGGCACGACGAACCGATGCGCCGCGCCCGCACCACTGCGTTCCGCCGGCCGCAGCCGGTCGGTCGGCAGCTCCAACGGCGACACTCCGGCGAGCCGTTCCTGCCACCGTCCCAGCGCGTCGTCCCAGCGCTGCTCCCGGTGCCACGCGGCGAAATCCGCGTACTGGATCGACGGCTCAGGCAACCGCTCGCCGCGGTACAGCGCGGCCAGCTCCTCTGTCAGCACACCGAGCGACCAGCCGTCGGTCACGATGTGGTGCGCGCCGAGCATCAGCACGTGGTCCTGCGGCCCGAACCGCACGATCAGCGCGCGGAACAACGGCCCGCGTTCCAGGTCGTACGGCCGTGCGAACTCCGCTGCCAGGTCGCACTCGTCGACCACCGGCACGTCGATGTCCCGAGCCGGATGCACGATCTGCACGGCGGCGCCGTCGCGTTCGGCGAAGGTGGTGCGCAACGCCTCATGCCGGTCCACCAGTGTCTGCACGCACTGCGCGAGCCTCGGCACGTCGAGCAGGCCGCGGAACCGCAGCGCACGCCCGGAGTTGTGGTCGTTGCCGCCGGGACGCAGCCGGTCGAGCAGCCACAGCCGGTGCTGGGCGGGGGAGGTGGGCAAAGGTCCCCTGCGCGGCACCGCCGGGATCACCGGAGCGGTCGGCACCGCACCTGAGAGGCGCTTGCGCAGCTGGTCCCGCAGGTGTGCGGGCAGGGCGGAGACACGGTCCTGCTTGGAGGTGGTCATTGTGCTGGGGTTCCTCAGAGTTCGGCAGGGTCAGTTCTCGGAGGCGGTGCGCTCGAGCTCGCGCAGGACGAGTTCTTCGACCAGGTCGGCGAGTGCGGCGACCGTGCGGGCGGACAGCACGTCACGCGGGCTCAGCGCGACACCGAACGCGTCGCGCAGCAGCGAGGTGACGTGCATGCCGCGGATGGAGTCACCGCCCAGCGCGAAGAAGTCGTCCTCGGCGCCGACCCGGTCGGCATCGAGCGCCTGCGCCCAGATCGCGGCCACGGCTTCCTCGGCCGGGGTGCGCGGCGGGACGTGCTCGACCGATGTCCACTCCGGATCGGGCAGCGCGCGGCGGTCGAGCTTGCCGTTCGGGCTCAACGGGAACTCGTCCAGCGGCACGATCGCCGACGGCACCATGTAGTCCGGCAGCGCGGCCTCCGCGGCCTTGCGCAACGCGTCCACGTCCGGCGTCCTGACGTAAGCGACAAGTCGTTCGTCCCGTACGACCACGACGGCGTCGCCCAGCACCGCCTCGATCTCGCCGAGCTCCACGCGCAGCCCGCGGATCTTCACCTGGTGGTCGGTGCGCCCGAGGTACTCGACGGAGCCGTCGTTCCGCCACCGGGCGAGATCGCCGGTGCGGTACATGCGCGTGCCGGCGGGGCCGAAGGGGTCGGCGACGAACCGCGAGGCCGTGAGTCCTGGCCGGTTCAGGTAGCCGCGCGCGAGCTGGACGCCCGCGAGGTACAGCTCACCGGGCACACCCGCCGGCACCGGCCGCAGCTCGTGGTCGAGGACGCGCAGGGCGGTGTTCCACACCGGCTTGCCGATCGGCACGACGTCGGCGTCACGACGAGTCGGCCAGCTGGTGACGTCCACGGACGCCTCGGTCGGCCCGTAGAGGTTGTGCAGCGGCACGTCGAGCACCTCGTACCAGGTGCGCACCAGATCCGGTGGCAGCGCCTCGCCGCTGCACAGCACCCGGCGCAGACCCGTGCAGCCCGCGGCGGAGGGTTCGCGCAGGAACGCCCGCAGCATCGACGGCACGAAGTGCACAGTCGTGATCGACTCGCGCTGGATCAGGTCGGCCAGGTAGGCCGGATCTCGGTGACCCTCCGGCTTGGCCACGACCAGCGTGGCTCCCGCGATCAGCGGCCAGAAGAACTCCCAGACCGAGACGTCGAAACTCGCCGGCGTCTTCTGCAGCACCCGGTCGCCGGGTGTGAGCCCGTACTCGTGCTGTGTCCACAAGAGACGGTTGACGGCGCCCCGGTGCGGCACGACGACGGCTTTGGGCCTGCCCGTCGAGCCGGACGTGTAGATGACGTAGGCCGGGTGGTCCGGCGTGAGCGCGATCTCGGGCGCTGTCGACAGCTGATCGTCCGTGTCCAGCGGCGAGTCGACCACGAGCACCGGGTCGGCGTCGCCGAGCATGAACGCGATGCGCTCGTCGGGCAGTTCGGCGTCGATCGGGAGGTACGCCGCGCCCGCCTTGAGCACGGCCAGGAGCGTCACGACCAGTTCGATCGACCGCGGCAAGGACACGGCGACCACGCGTTCCGGACCGGCGCCCTCCGCGATCAGCCGGTGCGCCAGCCGGTTCGCCCGCCGCTCCAGTTCCGCGGCGGTGATCGCCTCGCCCTCGAACCGCACGGCCTCCTCGTCGTGGGGTGCCAGCAGATCCAGCAGGGTGCGGTTGGGCACCTGGCGGTCGGTGTCGTTCCACTCGACGAGCACTTGGTGCCGCTCCTCGACCGTGAGCAGCGGCAGTGCACCGACCTGCCGGTTGGCGTCTTCGGCGATGCCGGTGAGCAGCGCGCGCAGGTGATCGCCGAGCCTGCGCGCGGTCGACTCGTCGAACACCGCGGGGTCGTAGCCGAGCAGCACGGTCAGTTCGCTGTCCGGGTAGACCGTGGCGCTCAGCGGGAAGCTCGTCGTCTCCACGGCTCGGAGGTCGCGCAGCGGCAGGCCGTCCGCGGGGTAGTTCTCGAACACCAGCACGCTGTCGAACAGGTTCACCCCGCCTGCGACGCCGCTCCAGGCGTGCAGGTCGGTCAGCGGCACGTGCTCGAACCGCCGTGCCTCGACCTGCGCCTCCTGCAAGCCGCGCAGCCACGCCGCGACAGGCTCGTGGTCGTCCACGGCCACCCGGACGGGCAGGGTGTTGATGAAGATCCCGGTGATGTCGTCGACGCCGGGCAGATCGGCGGGCCTGCCGGACACGGTGGCGCCGAAACACACGTCGTCCCGTCCGCCGTAACGGGCGAGCAGCACGGCCCACGCGCCTTGCACCACCGTTCCCGGCGTCAGCCGTTGCTCTCGTGCGAACGCGTACAGCGCGGTGGATTCCGCGGCGGACAACGAGATCCGCAGGTTCGCGGTCGTGCTGGAGTCGTGCTGCCCGGACGGTGTGCGGTCGAACGGCAGCGGCGTCGGCTCGGTGAAGTCGCCCAGCACCTCACGCCAGTGACGTTCGGCCGCTTCGCCGTCCTGGCGATGCAACCATTCGACGTACTCGCGGAACGGCGGCCGTTCGGTGTTGTCGGCGGGGTCGCCGACAACGTCCGTCAGCACCTGGAAGACGCTCCAGCCGTCGAGCAGCACGTGGTGGAACGTCCACAGCACCTGCACCTCGTTCTCCGGCAGGCGGGCCAGTGTCAGTCGCATCAACGGCGCGGTCGCGAGGTCCAGGCCTTCGGCGCGGTCGGTCTCCAGCAACGCGCGCAGCAGTTCCTCGCGATCGCCGCGAGTCCAGTCCAGGTGGCGGATCGGCACCGGTGCGTGCGCGTGCACGACCTGCAGCGGCTCGGGCACGCCCTCCCAGACCACGTTGCTGCGCAACACCGGCGTGCGGTCGACGACCCGTTGCCACGCCGCCGCGAGCTCGTCCGGATCGGCGGTCACGACGAAGCTGGTCTGCTGCACGTACACGCCGTCGAGGGAGTGGAACACCATGCCCGCCTGCATCGGCGTGAGCGGATACACGTCCTCGACGTGCGGCAGCGCGATCCGGTCGCACGCGCTCTGGTCCAGCCGGGCGAGCGGGAAGTCCGACGGTGTGCGGCCTCCCGCGTCCGGTTGCGCGCAGTGGTGCGCGATGTCCCGCAACGCCACCAGCATCTCGTCCGCCAGCCGCGTGATCGTCTCCTCGTCGTGCAGGTCGGTGCTGTAGTACCAGGTCACTTCGAGCTGGTCGCCCTCGATGTGGCTGACCACGTCGATGGCGTGCGGGCGCGGTGAGTCCTGGTCGGCGTCGAGATCCAGGTCGCGCTGGCCGGCGTCGAACCGGCCGAGGTGGTTGAACCCCACCTCCGGCGTCACGTCCGGCAGACCCGTGTCGGTGAGGTACCGCAGGGCGCCGTAACCGATGCCACGCCGCGGTACCGCCCGCAGCTGTTCCTTGACCGCCTTGAGCGTCTCGCCCCAACCGGCTTCCGGCAGGTCCAGCTCGACCGGGAACATCGACGTGAACCAGCCGACCGTGCGGGACAGGTCGACGCCGTCGAACAGCTCCTCGCGGCCGTGTCCCTCCAACGCGACCAGGACGCGCTGAGAGCCGGTCCAGCCGCTCAGCACACACCCCAGCGCGGCCAGCAGGACATCGTTGACCTGGGTGCGGTAGACCGGCGGCACCTCACGCAGCACGTGCTCTGTGTCCTTTTCAGACAGACGGACCGTGATGCCGTGCTGGGACGCGGTGGTGCCCGTCTTGGCGCTGCCACCCGTGATCTGCTCCCAGTGCGCCCGTTCGTCGTCGAACCCGCCCGCTCGCGCGTGGCCGACGAGCTGGTTCGCCCACTCCCGCAACGAGGTCGTCTTCGGCGGCAACGGTGTGCCGCGGTAGGCGGCGCGCAGGTCCTCGGCGATGATCCGCCACGAGATGCCGTCCACGACGAGGTGGTGCGCGGACAACCGGACCTGGTGGGGCGCCACGATCGCGGCCCGCAGCTGGGAGTGCCCGGACGGCTCGATGCACTGGTGCCAGCCGTCGTCCAGTCTGTACCGCATGCGGAGGGCGTCGTGGTGCTCCACCACCGTGCCGACAGCCTCGGCCAGCCGGTCGGCGTCGACGTCCTCGGCGAAGTCGAGCACCACGGACTGGTCGAACCGGCACAGCCCGTCGTGGTGCTCGAAGAACCAGTGCTGGATGGGCGTGAGCGGCACATCTCCGGTGACCGTGCCCTGCTCGGCGGTCGTGCCACCGGCGGACCGCACGCGTAGAGCCAGCTCGGCGATCGTCTGATGCTGGAAGACGTCGCGCGCGGTCAGGTGCAGGCCGGCCGCTCGTGCCTTGGTGACGACGCTGATCGCGAGGATCGAGTCGCCGCCCAGCTCCAGGAACCCGTCGCGCACCCCGACCCGGCCGACGCCGAGCACCTCGGCGAACACCGAGGCGAGCACGGCCTCGACCGGCGTGCGCGGCGCGACGAACCGGGCGCGATCGACCCGTGGCGCGGGCGGTTCCGGCAGGTTCGCGCGGTCGATCTCGTCCAGCACCACCCACGCCGACGGAATGAGGTAGTCCGGCAGCACCTGGCTCAGGAAACCCTTGAGCTCAGCCGGGTTCGCCCGCGTGACGTAACCGACGAGCCGTCCGTCGTGCACCACCACGTGCGCGTCGTCGACAGCGCTGCGCAGGACCTCCTCGACCACCGCCGGGTCGACCCGGAACCCGCGCACGCGCGCCACGTCCTCCGCCTCGCCCGCGAACTCGACGAGGTCCCGGTCCGGATTCGCGGTCACGGCCTCGCACAGCGCGACGAGATCGTCGGCCATGCGCTCGATCGTGGTCGCGTCGAACAGATCGGTGTTGTACTCGAGCGTCAGCGTGAGGTCGTCGCCGCGCGGCCAGAACTCCGTGACGAGGTCGAACCGCGCGGCCGGCCGTGGCAGCTCGACCTCCTCGGCCGCGAGGCCGCCGAAGTCCGTGCGGGTGAACAGTGGTTGCTGGAGTGCGACGACGGCCTGCACCAGCGGCGTCCGACTCGGGTCGCGGTCGGGCCGGAGCTCTTCGACGAGCTGGTCGAACGGCACGTCGTCATGCGCGAACGCCTCCAGCACGGTGTCGCGCACCTGGTCCAGGTAGGTGGTGAAGGGCTGCTGAGGGTCGAGCCACGTGCGCAGCACCAGCGTGTTGACGAAGAAACCCGTGACGCGGTCCAGCTCCGCGCGGTCCCGTCCGGCGTTCACCGTGCCGACAGCGATGTCGCGCTGTCCGCTGTGCCGAGCCATGGTCACCTTGACCAGCGCGGTGAGCGTCATGAACAGCGTGGCGTCGTGTGCCCTGCCCAACGCCGTGAGCCTCTGCACGAGCCCGGCTCCGAGGCCGCGCCGCAGCACCGCGCCCGCCGTCGAGCGCAGTGGCGGCCGCACCCGGTCGGTGCGCAGGTCGAGCGGTTCGAGCCCGTCGAGCTTGTGCCGCCAGTAGTCCACGCTGGGTACGGGCTGTTCCTGTTGCCACAGAGCGAAGTCCGGGTACTGCAGGCGTGGTGGTGGCAGCTGCTCACCGGCGTAGAGCCTGGCCAGCTCGTCGAGCAGCACGGTGACAGACCGGCCGTCGGTGATGATGTGGTGCTGGCACAGCACGAGCACCTGGTCGCGGGTGAGCAGCGCCCGCGTCAGCGGTCCGGTGCGCAGGTCGAACGGCTTGGCCAGCTCCGCGGTCAGATCGTCCACCAGCTCCAGGGGCACCACGCCGTGCGGACTGATCTCCTGGGTCTCGCCGTGCACGGTGGTCCGCAACGCGTCGTGCCGGGCCACCAGCTCGTCCAGCGCGCCCTGCAACCGGGCCAGGTCGAGCGACCCGGTCAAGCGCACGCCGACCGCGGTGTTGCTGTCCGGCCCTTCCGCGCCCTGGAGCCGCTTCTGCGTGCGCGACAGCGGCACGGGCTGTCCTTCGTGGACCTTCTGGATCTCGGCGGGTGTGTGGTCCGGCAGCGCTTCGGCCAGTGTCGCGACCGTGCGGTGCTCGAAGAGCGCGCGCAGCGGCAGACCACCGCCCAGCAGCGCCAGTGCTCGCGTGGCGAGCACCGAGTCACCGCCGAGCTGGAAGAAGTCGTCCTCGGCACCGACGGCGTCGAGCCCGAGCACCTCCGCCCAGGCCCGCGCTACCCGGTGCTCGGCGGGCGTGCGCGGGGCCGTGAACCCCGGCGTCTCCGCGGGGGCGGCCGGCTTCGGCAGCGCGTGCCGGTCGAGCTTGCCGTTGGGGCTCAACGGCAACGCGTCGAGGACGACGAACGCCGACGGCACCATGTGCTCGGGCAGCCTGGCGGCCACCAGCGCCCGCAGCTCGGCTCGGTCGGCATCGCCGGTGACGTAGCCGACGAGCCGCTTGAGTCCCTGGTCGGCGCAGGCGACGACGACCGCCTCGCGCACGCCGGAGTGTTCGCGCAGCACCGCTTCGATCTCGCCGGGCTCGATGCGGAACCCGCGGATCTTCACCTGGTGGTCGGCGCGCCCGACGAACTCCAGCACGCCCTCGCGCCACCGCACCACGTCGCCGGTGCGGTACAGGCGCCCCGGTCCGAACGGGTTGGCGACGAACCGTTGCGCGGTGAGCCCAGGCCGGTGGAGGTAGCCGCGCGCGAGACCCGCGCCGGTGACGTACAGCTCGCCCTCGGTCGCCGGCCGCAGCTCGTCGTCCAGCACGTGGGCGACGGTGCCGGGGATCGGCCTGCCGATCGGAGGCGGGCCACCGGGGGTGAGCGGCTCGCTCCACGTCGACACGACCGTGGACTCGGTCGGCCCGTAGGCGTTGATCATCCTCCGGCCCGGCGCCCAGCGCTCGACCAGCTCGGGAGTGCAGGCGTCACCGCCGACGATCAGCGTGCGGAAGTCGGGCAGCGGCACGTCTGGCACGGTCGCCATGGCCACCGGAGGGATCAGCGCGTGCGTGATCCTGTTGTCCCGCAGCACCTCCGCGAGCTGCTCGCCCAGCAGCGGACCCTCCGGCGGCACGACCAGCGCCGCGCCGGACGGCAGTGCCATGCAGAGCTCCAGCACCGACGCGTCGAAGCTGGGGGAGGAGAACTGCAGCACCCGGTCGCCCGGCCGCACCTGGAAGTGCTCGATCTCAGCGGTCGCGAAGTTCGCGAGCCCGGTGTGCGTGACGACCACGCCCTTGGGCCGTCCGGTCGAACCGGACGTGTAGATCACGTACGCCGGATGCGCCGCGTCCACCGCGACCTCCGGGTCGGTGTCCGGCATCCCGCTCGTGTCCACTTCGGACTCGAGGGTGAGCACCGGCGCGGCGTCGCGCAGCATGAAGTCGATCCGCTCGGCGGGATAGGCGGGGTCGACGGGCAGGTAGGCGGCTCCTGCCTTCAGCACGGCGAGCTGTGCCACCACGATGCCGGCCGACCTCGGCATCCGCAGCGCCACGATCCGTTCGGGACCGGCCCCTCGCTCGCGCAACCAGTGCGCAAGGCGGTTGGCGCGGACGTCCAGCTCCCGGTACGTGAGCGTGCCCGATGGCGCGATGACCGCGGGTGCGTGCGGGGACGACGCGACTCTGGCGCGGAACAGTGCCGTGAGAAACATGAGGGGTGGAGCCTTTCCGGGGGATCAGTCGGAAAAGTGAGGAATGATCAGGCGGCGCGGCGGGCGAGCCTGCCGCCCACCTGCAACCAGCCGATGTCGCGGCCGGGAGAACCGCGCAGAAAACGTCCGGCTTGCGAAGTGTCGCCGGTGTCGACGTCGCGCATTCGGAACATGAGTCGGTCGTAGAGCGTCAACTCGGCGAACGGCTCACCGTCGACGACGAGTCGCAACGGCGTATCTTTTCCTGGCGAGACGGAATACTCGGTGTCGCCGTTGTGGAAACGTCCCATGCAGTCGGGCGGTGGCGCCGCGACCCGTTCCCCGAGTCCGCGACAAGCGTCGTAGTCGCCTACTCCGAGCTCGCGCGCCAATTCGCGCCACATGGCGAATCCGGTGCTGCCATTGGTGGTGAGCGCGACCACGGTGCCGCTTTCCGGATGCACGCGGAGGTGGCAGGACGTGCCGTCCCCCGTGCCGTCGTGCCCGAACCACCCGCCCTCGAACAACGCCACGCCGAGCCCCCAGGCGTCGGCCATCCCGAACGGCTCCGCACCGGCGACCGGAGTCCGCATCTCGCGCAACTCGGCGTCCTGCACCAGCGGCGGCCCCTCGCCGGCCAGCATCCGGCCGAGCCGCACCAGATCGATCGCACTGGCCGCGACGGCACCAGCCGGCGCGTCCACGAGCGTGAGCGACTGGTGCACCGGCACCACCCGGTGCCGTTCGGGATTGACGGCGTGCCCCGGCACCGCGTCCTGCGGCCCGTCCGGCGCCACCACGAAGTGCGCGTCCACGCCCAGAGGCCTCAGCAACACCGACGACATGGCCTCCCACCAGCTCATACCGGTGAGGACCTCGATCAGGTGCCCGGCGGCGCTGTACCCGATGTTCGAGTAGGAGAACCCGTCACCGGGCTCGTGCAACGGTTCGGCGCGGCGCAGGCACTCGGCCACGTGCCTGCTCAACGTCGACGCCGTGGTCTCGTCCGAGTCGGACGGCAATCCGCCGGTGTGGCTCAACAGATGCCGAGCGGTGAGCCGATCGCTCAGGCTCGCGGCGGCGGGCAGGTACTCGGCGAGCGGCTCGTCGAGATCGAGGTCCCCGTCCGACACGAGGATCATCGCCAGCGCCGCCGTGAAGGTCTTGCTGACCGACCCCACCGGCACGCGCGCGGCCCGCGTCATCGGCGGCCCGCCGGCGTGCTGGACGCCGAACTCGACCGTCTGGGTGATTCCGTCGCGGTGCACGGCGAGCTGGGCGCCCGGAATCAGGTGGCGCCTGGAGTGTCTTTCCAACAATGGCTGGAGCTGGAGCTCGTACATGTTCCCTCGCAGTACAAGTCGACCCCCAAGAACGATTTCGTCGCAACTTTCGTATCGGGTACACCGGGCTCAGCCGGTTAGCCCGTTCAGCGGTTCGTACGCTGTCAAATATTCGTCACGGCGTGGCACCGCCAAATGGAGCACAGGCGTTGAAAGACCCCGATAGGACGCTTTACTGCGCTTGCTGGTGACGCTCAGTTGTTGATCGATGCAGTGCAACCACTCGAACGGGCGGGTTTGGACTGAAACGTCTCGAAAATCGCCTCAAATGGTGGTGTATTTCTGGAAAATGTTTCGAATACGGATTGTCACAAGTGGTCACCGAGTGTGGAAATCTCGATTTTTCGGAATGTTTGAATGCTGCGAACTGCGGGCTCCGGCAGCATCCCGGTCATCCGCGTTGTCGGCGCGCTCGGGCGCCGCCCGGTGGGACGCCCGGACGGTGGCCGCTCACCTCGGCTTCACCGATCCCGCGAAGCCATGACCAAACCGTGAGCGGAGCGCGGCTGCGGCCCGTACTCGGGCGTTCGTGCTGCGGGACTCCCGATCGACTCAGCGCACCTGCTCAGCCTTGAACTGCATCCGAGGCGTCGCGTAGAACTCCTGGGCCTGCACCAGTCGCAGCTCGCGCTCACCGGAGCGGTAGGTGAGGTCGATCAGGTCGAAGACGCTCGAAGCGGTGCGCTCCAGCGCCAGCGCCGCGTCCTTCGTCTGCACGTAGTGGGCGGTGAACAGCGCGGCCGTGACGTCGCCGGACCCGTTCGCCTTGAACGGCAGGTGCGGGGTGCTCACGAGCCACGCCCCGGCGGTGTCCACCACGAGCATCTCGATCGTGCCCTCCTCCCGGTCGGGCCGCTCGACGCTCGTGACCACCACGGTCGACGGGCCCATCGCGCGGGCGAGGTCGGCCGACGCCAGCGTCTCCTCGACGCTCGCCGGTTCGGTGCCGGTGAGGAAGCCCAGCTCGAACTGGTTCGGGGTGATGATGTCGGCCACCGGCACGACCCTGTCGCGCAGCAGCACGGGGATCTCGGGCGCGACGAAGCAGCCGGACTTGGCGTTGCCCATCACCGGGTCGCACGCGTAGAGCGCTGCCGGGTTCGCGGCCTTCACCCTGCGCACCGCGTCGATGATCACGTCGGCGATGCCCGTGCCGCCCTGGTAGCCGGACAGCACGGCGTCGACCTGCCCGAACACTCCGCGTTCCTCCACCCCGAGCAGGATCTCGGCCACCTCCGACGGCGGCAGGAGCGGACCGCGCCACGCGCCGTACCCGGTGTGGTTGGAGAAGTTCACCGTGGGGATCGGGACGACCTCGACCCCGAGGCGTTGCAGCGGGAACACGGCGGCGGAGTTGCCGACGTGGCCGTGGGCGACGACCGACTGGATGGACAGAACCTTCATCCGCCCACCCTAGAACGGACACCTTGACGTCGTGATACCGCTGGCCACGTTGGTGTTGGCGGTGCATCTGTTCCTGGCCGTCACGAGTCGCTGCCTCAGTCCGCCGCGGTGACTTCGGCAGCTTGGTGAGACTCGGGCGGAAACCGGTCCGCCCGAGCCCTGCTAGCCGACCGCTACCGCACGTGCCACAGCTGCGCGAGGTTGTCGGCCGTGCAGCGGTAGATCTGGATCTGCGCGTTGTCTTCGAGCGATCCGCTGCGGACGTCCATGCAGCGGCTGCCGTTGCTGACCTTGGAGATGATCCGGATCGGGGAGGATCCGGTGGGGTGGTGCGGAAGCTGCCACTTCAGGTTGCTGTTCGGCACGCCGCACGTCCAGAGATCGAGCGGGGTCGAGTCCTGGTTGCCGCCCGCGACGTTCAGGCAGAGCCCGCTGGACTTGTGCTGCAGCTTGTAGATGTCGCCGCTGAGCAGGACGGGCGACCACTTCTGCGCGTCGGTGCCGTCGCAGGGCCGTTGCAGGACCCTCGTGGCCGGGGCGTTCGGGTTGGCGGCGAACGGGTTCGGCTGGATGCACTTGTCACTGCCGACGTTCCAGATGGAGTAGTAGCCGTCCGCGCTGGCCGCCGGAGCCACCGTCACGGTGGCGGCGATTGCGGCGAATGCGACCGCGAGTGTGCGTCGGAATCTCACGTTTGCCCCTCAATTGTGTGGATGGCTCTGTTGCCACGGAACTGTGTACGTCAGATCTGTTGTTCGGCTTCGGTGGCGAAGTTGGCTAACAAACTTCCCCGAACAATCGACCTCGGGGTGAGGGGGTGGTGGCGTGCCGAGACGGGAACGTCCACTGGAAGAGGGGGACACGGCGCTGTTGCGGTTCGCCGCCGATCTGCGGCAGCTGCGGAAAGAGTCGGGAAGTCCGACGTATCGCGAGCTCAGCAGGCGTGCGCACTACGCGGTGGCGACGTTGTCCGCAGCCGCCGCCGGACGGGATCTGCCCAGTCTCGCGGTCACGCTGGCGTACGTGACGGCGTGCGGAGGCGACGCGGAACAGTGGCGGCCCCGGTGGCAGGCTGTCGCTTCCGGGCAAGCCCGTTCCCATTCTGTGTCGCCCAGAATAGAAGAGAACGGTGATCCGCCTTATGTCGGCCTGGCGGCCTTTCAGGCCGGTGACGCTCGGTTCTTCTTCGGCAGGGAAAGGCTCGTTGCCGATCTGTTGAGAAGTGTGAATGAGCGCCGTTTCGTCGGGGTGTTCGGAGCCTCGGGTTCGGGGAAGTCGTCGATCCTGCGGGCGGGCCTCGTGGCCGCGACGACCACGCCTGTGCTGCTGTTCGCGCCCGGTCCGCGGCCGCTGCAGGAGTGCGCGGTCCAGCTCGCCGGGCTGACCGGCACGTCGGCCGTCGGCCTGTACGCCGAGCTTGCCGCAGACCCCACGAGTCTCGGCCTGCACGTCCGTCAGCTGCTGGCCACGCGGCCCGGCACGGACCTGCTGATCGTCGTGGACCAGTTCGAGGAGGTCTTCACGGTGGCGCGAGAGGACGAACGGGCCGGGTTCGTCGCGGCACTCGTCCACGCTGCCGAGGACGTCACCAGCAGGACCAGGGTGGTGCTGGGCGTACGGGCGGACTTCTACGGGCACTGCGGGCAGTACCCCGAGCTGGTACGGGTGCTGCGGGACAGCCAGATCCTGGTCGGGCAGATGACGCCGGACGAGCTGCGGGCGGCGATCACGAAGCCGGCCGTCCACGCCGGCGCGATGGTGGAGTCGGCCCTGGTGACCAGGCTGGTCGCCGACACCGCCGGGCAGCCGGGCGTGCTGCCGTTGCTGTCACACGCGCTGCTGGAGACCTGGCGGCGCCGACGCGGGGCCACCCTCACCGTGAACGGGTACGAGGCCGCCGGCGGGATCCAGCACGCCATCGCGCGGACCGCGGAGGACGTCTGCCTCGCGCTCGACGCCGACCAGTTGTGCGTCGCGAAACAGATCTTTTTGCGCCTGACCACGCTCGACGGCGACACCAAACGCCGGGTGCACCGGCGTGAGTTCGACCAGGAGACCTCTGTGGTGCTGGACGAGCTCGCACGGGCCCGGCTGCTGACCCTGGGTTCCGACGACGTGGAGATCGCGCACGAGGCGTTGCTCCGATGCTGGCCCAGGTTGCGGGACTGGCTCGCGGAGGACCGCGAGGGAAGGCGGATCCACCGAGCGCTCACCGACGCCACCGACGAATGGACGACGCTCGACCGCGATCCCGGCGCGTTGTACCGCGGCGCGCGCCTTTCCACGACCATGGACTGGGCGGCGGTCAACGATGTCGCGCTGACCACGCGCGAGCGCGCGTTCCTCGATGCGAGCAGGCATCTCCAGGTCCGCCAAACCCGTCGGCTGCGCCAGGTCGTGGTACTGCTGGCGGTGGTGCTGCTGATGACCGCCAGCGCGGTGGTCTACGCCGCGCTCACCCGGTCGGCGGTCAGCACGCAACGTGACGTGGCACTGGCGAGCCGCCTGGTCTGGGACGCGAAAGCATTGCGCGCCACCACTCCCGCGCTCGCCGTCCAGCTCGGCCTGGCCGCCCACCGCCTCGCCCCGTCCGCCCAGACGCGGGACCACCTGCTGTCCACTTTCGCGACGCCGTACGCGACCAGGCTGACCGGGCACACCGATGCGGTGAGCACGCTCGCCTACCGCCCGGACGGGGCGCTGCTGGCTTCCGCCGGAGTGGATCGCACTGTCCGGTTGTGGCGGGGAACGCGCGAGGTCGCGGTGCTGACCGGGCACACCGACGAGGTCAGGATGGTCACCTTCAGTCCGGACGGCCGGCTGCTGGCCTCCGCCGGAACGGATCGCACGGTGCGGTTGTGGGACGGCGACCGGGAAGTAGCCGCCCTGACAGGACACGCTGCCGCCGTGCACGCGCTCGCGTTCAGCCCGGACGGCCGCACGCTGGTCAGCGGCGACCGCGCCGGCAGGATCCGGGTGTGGGACGTGGCGGGCCGCCGTGCGCTCACGACCTGGTCCGCGCACGCCCAGGTCGTGGAGTCGCTCGCGTTCAGCCCGGACGGACGGCTGCTGGCCACCGGCAGCGAGGACAACACCGTGCGGTTGTGGGATCCGCGTACGCCGGTTCCGCTCGCGACGCTGGAAGGGCACACCGGGGACGTGACGGCGGTGGCGTTCAGCCCGGACGGGCGCACGCTCGCCACGGGCGACGCGGAACACGCCGTCTTCCTGTGGGACACGGAGAGCAGAACCAGACGCTCCACATTGGACAGTGGTGCACTCGTCACGCTCGCGTTCAGTCCCGACGGCACCAAGCTCGCGACCGGCGGCGTACCGGGCGCGGCGCTGTGGGACGTGGGCTCGGCCACGTTGCTGACGAGGATGTCCGGGCACACCGGTCGCGTGCACGCGGTGACGTTCAGCCCGGACGGGAGCACGCTCGCCACCGCGAGCCGTGACCGGACCGTGCGCCTCGAGGACGTCGGGTGGTTCGACTTCACGCACCACAACGGCGTGTCCCACCAGGCGGGGTTCTCACCGGACGGTCGCACGGTGGTGACCACCGACAAGGTGGCCAGGCTCTGGGACTCCGGCGCCCGCGGAATGGTGGCGGCGCTCGGCCGCCACCACGAGGACATCCAGACGATCGCGTTCAGCCGCGACGGCCGGTTCCTCGCCACCGCCGGTGACGAACCGCGGATCCTCGTCTGGGACCTGGCGGACCCGCGGCGGCCACCCGTCGAGCTCGCCGGCCACGATCCCGGGGTGCTGGGACTGGCTTTCGGTCGCGATGGGACGCTGACGAGCGCAGGCCTCGACCGCACTCTCCGCGTGTGGGACCTGGCGAGCGGCCGCGAGCTGCACATGTTGAGGGCACCCGACAGCATCACCGCCTACCTGGGGATCAGTGCGGATGGCCGGGTCGTCATCACCGTTCAGGCTGACCGGACCCTGCGGCTGTGGCAGGTGGACGGCGACCTCGTGGAGCTTGCCGCGCTGCCCGGCCAGTTCGAGGCGGCGACGTTCTCCTCGGACGGCCGGATGCTGGCCGCGGCCGGCGCCGACCTGAAGATCAGGCTGTGGGACGTCGCGGACCTCCGGCGGCCTCTGGCGCTGTCGGCTTTCGGCGGGCACACCTCGAGCGTCGACGCCATGGCGTTCAGCGCCGACGGCCGCACTCTCGCCACGGCGGGCACGGACATGAGCGTCAAGGTGTGGGACGTGACGACTTCACGAGAGATCGCGACGCTCACCGGGCACACGAACACGGTCTCGTCGGTGGCGTTCAGTCCCAACGGGCAGACGCTCGTCACGTCGGGATTGGACCGCACGAGCCGGATTTGGGACCTCGATCCGGAGCGCGCGGCGGCCAGGGTGTGCGAGGTGGCGTGGCCGCGGATCACCGAGGAGGAGTGGGAGAAGTACCTGCCGGGTATCGACTATTCGCCTCCCTGCAAATAGCGTTGAACGCGTTTTCCTGACATGCGGTGGGTGCAGTGCCAACGGACCCCCGGTCGTACACGGCGAAACCGGGCCGCTGACCGGGCTGGTACAGCGCGTTCTGCCAGAAGGCCAGGTCAGGCTGCTGGGCCGGGGTTTTGGCACCCCCACGCGATCGGGCACCCTGTTCACGAGCCGTTCGGTTCGCCGAAGCGCTTCGCGAGACCGAAGAACTGCTGCGACAATGAGCCCGCTCGGGTTAGTAGCTCCTCGTACTCGTCGAGCAGGCGCGCCGCGCGCGGGTCGGCGCTCACGCCGGGCGCCGTCCGAACTCGCCTGGCCACGTTCATCCCGTGGAACGCAAGCATCACCATCACCTCGCCGAGGATGTCGACCTCGCTCTTGGCCGCGGGCTCGTCACCCGAGTCCTGGTCGGGCAGCTCCAGCAGCGCTTCGCGGAGCCTGCGCCGTCCTTCCGGTGTGATCGGTGCGTTCATCGGATCCCCAGGTGTCGTGTACCACCGCGAGGCTAGTCGTGCTCAGCGGGAGGCGACGGGCTTCGCCACGCCGTCCAGGGCCGAACTCGAACGAGTGCTCCGGGCTGAACGCGCTCTGATGCGCCTCGCACATCGCGTTGCCCACGCGCGAGGCCGGCGGGTAGCGGGCGGGTCGAACACGTTCATCAGGAACGTTGTCGCCGTATCCCAGCACTGCTGGTCGGTCAGCCCGGTCTCGCGTCACGACCGCGGCCTCCAGTTCGACCTCGCTACCCTCCTCGGGCGACGCCGCGCGGTCGCTGATCGGCGGCGCGCAGCCTGGTCCTGGTGGCCTGCGATCCGTCGACCTCGAACTCGGCTTCCACCGCCGCTTTCGCGGCGGCTGGAGAAGGCATGTGCGTTGGCAGGGAGGGATCCCGCCACGGTGCGCCGCATGGTGCTTGAGCTTGCCGGCGTGCTCGGGGAGTGAAGCGCCTTCGCCGCGCTATGTTCGCACGACAGCCGCATGGGGAGCGACGAATGGGTCTGGATCCACTGCAGCGCAGCCGGACGGCCGAGCAGGTCGCTTCGGTGTTGAGGCGTCGAATCGCTGACGGTCTCCTGGAGCCAGGTCTGTGGTTGAAGGAGGACGAGCTTTCCACAGCGTTGGGCGTGTCTCGACACACCGTTCGTGAGGCGTTCCAGTTGCTGGTGCACGAAGGCATGGTCGTGCGTGCCCAGCATCGAGGCGCGTTCGTCCGGGAGATGTCGATCGACGACGTGTCCGACATCTTTCGGACGCGTCGCCTGATGGAGCCGTTGGGCATCGGTCCGTCAGCGCGCGACAAGGTACTGGCAGGAGCGTTGCTGGACATCGTCGATTCCGCAGCCGTTGCGGCGGAACACGGGCGCTGGCGGGAGGTGGGAACCGCGAACCTGGATCTGCATCGAGCCTTGGTGCGATCGTGCCGGAGTGCTCGGCTGGACCGGATGTCCGGCCAACTGTTCGCGGAACTTCGCTTGGCCTTCCTGATGACCGGGGACGCTCAAGCGTTGCACGAGCCCTATCTCGAGTGGAATCGGCGGATTGCGGAGTTGATCTTGGCTGGTGACGTTGGCTCCGCCGAGTCGGAATTGGCTTCCTACCTCACCGACTCCGAGCGCACCGTGATCGCCGGGATGAGTGGCTGACGGTGGGGGCGTCGTGAGGTGAGCGGCAAGTGACGTGGCCGAGGAGATCACTTCCCTGGACGGGTGCCACGCACTCGTTCCGCCGACATGTTTCCCCGGCTCGTCTCGGTCGCGGCCGAGACGTTCATCGCGCACGGTTTCCACCGGACCCAGATGCAGGATGTCGCCGACGCGCTCGGAGTGGCGAAGGGGACCGTCTACGGCCACGTGGAGAACAAGGACGCGCTGCTCGGGGCCGCGCTGCGCTACGCCGACGGCGTGGAGCCGTTGCCTGGACCGGAGGAGCTGCCGGTCCGCGCGCCGGCGGAGGGGGAGTTGGCGGCGCTGGTGGCCGAGCGACTCGGCTGCGAAATCGGCCGGCTGCGGCTGGTCGAGGCGGTGTCGGCGCGGCGACGTGGCCCGCTCGCCGCGGAGCTGAGCGAGATCATCACGAACCTCTACGAGACGCTGGCCCGGCACCGGGTCAGCATCAAGCTGGTCGACCGCTGCGCCTCCGAGTTGCCGGAGCTGGCCGAGGTCTGGTTCGGCCAGGGCCGCTCGGGCCTGGTTGTCGTCCTGACCGAGTATCTCCAGCGGCGCAAGGCATTGCGACTGCCAGGACCGGCGCCGCTGGTCGCCCGCACGATCCTGGAGACCTGCGTGTTGTGGGCGGTGCACCTGCACTGGGATCCCGCCCGGCAACCCGTCGACAGCGCTGCTGTTCCAGCCACGCTGGCAGGCCTGCTCACGCGTGGACTGCTGCCTGAAGGGACATCGACATGAGCAAGAAGCTCACCACGGACGGCCTCCGTGAGGTGTGGGACCGCTACGCACCGCGCTACGACCGCGACATCAGCTTCTTCGAACGCGTCCAGTTCGCCGGCGGCCGCGAATGGGTGTGCCCGCAAGCCACCGGCAAGGTGCTCGAAGTGGCTATCGGCACCGGTCTCAACCTCCCGCACTATCCGAAGGACATCACGCTCACCGGTCTGGATCTCAGCCCGGCCATGCTGGACATCGCCCGCACCCGCGCCGCCGAGCTCGGCCGCGAAGTCGAGCTGCGCGAGGGAGACGCGCAGGCACTGCCGTTCCCGGACGCCTCGTTCGACACCGTGGTCTGCACGCTCGGGTTGTGCGGTGTCCCGGACGAACGCGCGGCGATCGCCGAGATGCACCGCGTGCTGCGGCCCGGCGGCAAGTTGCTGTTGCTCGACCACGTCGGCAGCCATCACCGGATCGTCCACTTCGGTCAGTCGTTGCTGGAGAAGCTCACCGTCCGGATGATGGGCGACTACCAGACCCGGCGGCCGCTGCCGTTGGTGGAGCAGGCCGGTTTCGTGGTGCAGCGGCAGGAACGGCTCAAGCTCGGCATGGTCGAGCGGGTGGCCGCGGTCAAGGCCTGAGGCGCTGCTCCAGCAGTGCCTGCTCGGCCGGGTTGGCGGTCAGCTCCAACGCGCGCTGATCGGCCTGGCGTGCCTCGTCGTCGCGGCCGAGATCGCGGAGCAGTTCGGCGCGCGTGGCGTGGTAGAGGTGATAGCGATCCAGATCGAGGGAATCCAGTTCCGCCAACGCCTTCTCCGCACCGGAGACGGACCGCAGCGCGATCGCGCGATGCAGCCGGGTCACCGGGGACGGCGCGAGGCACAGCAGCGGTGGCTGCGCGCGAAGACCGGCGTCCAGGCTGCGCAGCCGGCCGCCCACGGTGCGTCGGACGGCTCACCGCCGCCTGCCGCACGGCGTGTCGTCGGGTCGTCTTACCGGGGGGCGAACACCGCCGTGCGCAGGTTGGCGACCAGCCGTTCGTGACGATCACCGGTCGCGGTGCCGTTGGTGTCGCCGGTGAGGAAGCCTGGGAAGCGATAGCCGAAGCGGTGCAATGACTGCGTGCCCTTGGAGAGTTGCTCCTTCGAGTGCTGTTGGAAGCCGAAGGCGTTGGCCAGCCTGTTGACGATGGTCCAGATCAGGTTGACGTGCAACGCGTCCAGCACCGCCGCCCGCGTAAGCCCGTCCGGAACGTCGGCCGCGCTCACGTCCTCGGGAGTGGTGGTGACTTTCTCCAGATCGGCGATCCCGTTCAGCAGAAGACGATCGAACCCACCGGAACTCGACATGCCCGTCAGACTTTGACGCGAGGCCGGACGACGACGAGCGGCACGAGGGCGAGCGCGACAATGCCGCCCGCGAACGACAAGGCGGGGTAGCTGCTGCTGGCGACCACGAAGCCCGAGGCCATGCCACCGGTCGCACCCGCCACCGCGATCGCCATGTCGATGCGGCCCTGCACCGATGCGCGAGATTCGAGCGGAACGGCGTCGGTGATCAGCGCGGTGCCGCTGACCAGCCCGAGGTTCCAGCCCAGCCCGAGCAGTCCGAGCGCCACCGTCAGCAGCGGAGTCGACGAGGCAGGGGCGAAACCGCCCACCAGCCCGGCAGCCAGCAGGGTGACGCCGGAAGCGGCGATGACCGGGAGCCTGCCGAAGCGGTCCACGAGCCAGCCGCTGAGCGGTGACGGCAGGAACATCCCCGCCACGTGGACGGCGATGACGAATCCGGTCGCCGCGAGACCGTGGCCGTGGTGCTGCATGTGCACCGGGGTCATGGTCATGATCGCGATCATCACCAGCTGGATGACGACCATGGTGGTCGCGCCGATCAGCAGCAGTCGCGGGTTGCCGCTGGAGTTGCCGGTCGTCACGGGATCGACCGGCAGGGAACGGGCGGTGAGCAGTGGATCGGGGCGCAGCATCACCCAGAGCACGATGGCGCCCGCGGTGTAGGCGAAAGCCGCGAGGATGAACGGTCCAGCGAGCGCCGGCACGCCCCAGCTGGTGGCCAGTGCGCCGGTCGGGGTGACGAGGTTGGGGCCGAGCACCGCGCCCAGCGTGGTGGCGACGAGCACGGTGCTCACCGCGCGGCCGCGGCGTTGCGGTGAGGCGAGATCGGCACCGGCGTAGCGGGCCTGGAGATTGGTGGAGCTGCCCGCGCCGTAGACGAACAGCGCCACGAACAGCAGCACGACGTTGTCAGTGGTGGCGGCGATGACGACCCCGAGAGCGCCCACCGCGCCGGCGAGGTAGCCGCCCGCGAGACCGGCGCGTCTGCCATGAAGGCCGGAGACGCGAGCGACCAGCACGGCCGCGAGCGCCGAGCCGATGGTGAACAACGCCGCGGGTAAGCCTGCCGCGCTGGTGGCGCCGAGCATGTCCTGGGCGAGCAGGGCGCCGACCGTGATGCCCGCGGCCAGGCCGGCGCCGCTGAGGATCTGGGCCGTGACGAGCACGGACAGGATCCGTCGCTGAGCAGGGTGTTGAGTGATCACAGTGTCCATTTCTCCGGGCCTCAGACCGCGACGGGGAGTTCGGCGAGGCGCCACTCGAGCATGCCGTCGGCGAGACGGAGGGCGGTTCGTCCGTGCGCGGTGAGCAGGCGGACGGCCTCGTGGGAGAGCACGCAGTAAGCGCCGCGGCAGTACGCCACGATCTCCTGGTCCGCAGGAAGTCCGGCCAGCCGGTCCGCCAGCTCGTCCAGCGGAACGGAGACGGCGCCGGGGATGTGGCCGGCGGCGAACTCCTCGGCGGGCCGCACGTCGATCACGGTCGCGCGTCCCGATCGGACACGGTCGAGCAACTCGGCACGGCTGACGGCTTCGGTGTCATCGCCGAGGTAGGCCTCACGCGCCGACCGCACATCGGGCAGCCGGTCGTCGGCGACGGTGCGCAGCAGCGTGAACAGCTGGGCGACGTCGTCCCCGGCCAGCCGGTAGAAGATCTTCGTGCCCTCGCGCCGGGTGACCACGAGATTGGCCTGCTTGAGGGTCTGCAGATGAGCCGACGCGGTGGTCAGGCCGAGCTCCGCCGACTTCGCGAGCGCGTCGACCGTGCGCTCGCCCTGGGCCAGCAGGTCGAGCAGCTCAAGCCGCTTCCCGCTCGCCAGAGCCTTCCCCACGCGAGCGAACTGGTCGAACAACGCAGTCTTCGCGTCCCGGTCACCCATGGTCCTCCAATCATCTTTGGAATACTGTAGTACACGTGACTGAGGTACTTGCGCTTGTGGACGAAGGGCTGGGGAACTCCGCGTACCTGGTCGATCTGGGTGACGGTCGGGCGCTGGTCGTCGACGTGAGCCTCGATCTCCGGGACGTCGGCCGCGCCGCGCAGCGACGTGGGTTGAGCGTGGCGTTCGCCGCCGACACCCACCTGCACGCCGATTTCCTGTCCGGAGCCCGGCAGCTGTCGGCGAGCGAGGGCACCCGTGTGCTCGCATCGGCGGCTGGGCATCGCGAGTTCACGCACAACGGGCTGCACGATGGCGACGAGGTCGACCTGGGAGGCTTGCGCCTGCGGGCCCTGGGAACTCCTGGCCACACCGACGAGCACCTGTCGTTCCTGCTGCTCGATGGCGACCGTCCACTCGGGGTGTTCACCGGCGGCTCGTTGATCGTCGGTGCCGCCGCCCGCACGGACCTCGTTTCTCCTGATCGGACCGAGGAACTCGCACGCGCTCAGTACGCGTCGCTGCGCAGGCTCGCCGAGTTGCCCGACGACGTGGCGGTCTGGCCCACACACGGCGCAGGATCCTTCTGCTCCGCCCCGCCTGGCGCGGATCGCACCAGCACCATTGGCCGAGAGAAAGCCACCAACTCATTGCTACGCGCGCCCGACGAGGACGCCTTCGTCGAAGAGCTGCTCGGGTCGCTCGGCAGCTATCCGCCGTACTTCCGGCGACTCGGCGAGATCAACCGCCACGGTGTTCTCACCGGGACGCCCAGCCTGCCGCGGCTGGACGTCAGCGCGGTGCGGCGGCTGGCCGACGGCGCACGACTGATCGACGTGCGGCCCCTCGCCGAGTTCGCCGCCGCGCACGTTCCCGGCGCGCTGTCGATCCCGCTGCGACCGGTGTTCGCCTCCTGGCTCGGCTGGCTCGCACCGCACGACGTCCCGTTGATCGTGGTGCGCGGTGCCGATCAGGACCCGGCCGAGATCGCCTGGCAGGCCGCCAAGATCGGCTACCTCGACCTGGCCGAGCTCGACGGCGGCATGGACGCGTGGACCGCCGCGGAACTTCCCATCGCCACAACAAGGTTGGTCAGCCCGGCCGAGGTGCGCGGACCGGTGCTGGACATCCGGCAGAGCGCCGAGTTCGCCTCCGGACACCTGCCAGGAGCACAGCACGTGGAACTCGGTGACCTGCCCGACCACGTCGACGACGTGCCGCGGGAACCGCTCGTGGTCATGTGCGGCCACGGCGAACGCGCGATGGGCGCCGCCAGCCTGCTCGAACAGGCCGGACATCGCGACGTCGCCGTGCTCACCGGCGGACCCGGCGACTGGGCCGCCGCGACAGGCAGACGCCTGGAGAGCGGCCGGTGAGCCTGCGACTCGGCCTGCGCGCCAACCTCGCCCAGTTCAGCCTGCTCGTCGCCGTCAACGCACTTGTCGGCGGCGTGCTCGGGCAGGAGCGTGCGGTGCTGCCGCTGCTGGCCGAAGACGAGTTCGGCCTGACCGGCTACACGTTCGTCCTCACCTACGTGGTCGCCTTCGGCCTGACCAAGGCCGCCACCAACTACTTCGCGGGCACCTGGTCCGACCGCTTCGGCCGCCGCCCGGTGCTGCTCGCGGGCTGGCTGGCCGCGATCCCAGTGCCGCTGATGCTGATCTGGGCACCGTCGTGGGGCTGGGTGGTCGCGGCGAACGTGCTGCTCGGCGTCAACCAGGGCCTGACCTGGTCCACCACCGTCATCATGAAGATCGACCTCGCCGGACCGTCCCGCCGCGGGCTCGCGATGGGACTCAACGAAGCCGCCGGCTACCTCGCGGTCGCCGTCACCGCGCTCGCCACCGGCTACCTCGCCGCCCGCCACGGGTTGCGCCCGGCACCGTTCCTGCTCGGACTGTCCTATGTGGTCATCGGGCTCGGCCTGACCGTGTTCGCCGTGGGGGAGACCCGAGAACACGCCCGCCTCGAAGCGACGCAACACCCCGCTGCTGCCGAGGAAACACCGAGCGATCGAGAGATCTTCACCCGCACGAGCCTGCGGGAGCCCGCACTGTCAGCGGCGAGCCAGGCCGGGATGGTGAACAACCTCAACGACGGCCTCGCCTGGGGCCTGTTACCGATCCTGTTCGCCACCGCCGGCCTGTCGGTCGCCCAGATCGGCGTTCTGGCCGCCGTCTACCCGGCCGTGTGGGGCCTCGGGCAGCTCGTCACCGGCCCTCTCTCCGACCGATGGGGCCGCAAACACCTCATCACCGCGGGCATGCTTCTCCAAGCCGCCGCACTCGCCCTCGTCGCACTCGCGGACACCTTCACGGTCTGGCTGATGGCGGCCGTGCTGCTGGGCGCGGGCACCGCGATGGTCTACCCGACCCTGCTGGCGGCGATCGGCGACGTCGCCCATCCGGCGTGGCGCGCCAGGGCCGTTGGCGTCTACCGGCTTTGGCGTGACGGCGGCTTCGCCGTGGGCGCGCTGCTCGGCGGCATCGTCGCCGATCTCTGGGGCCTGCGCGCCGCCGTGTGGGTGGTCGCCGCACTCACCGCGCTGTCCGGAGCCGTGGTCGCCGCACGCATGTACGAAACCCACGCCAACAGGAAGATCAACGCGTGACGGTGCGCGGCTCTCGTCAATCCTGTGCGCTTGCAGCGATGAGTTCGGGTCTTCGCCGGGATCAAGGGGGATGAACGGCCGCGTCGCGGCCCGACCACAGGAGTTCCGAGTGGACCCACGAGAGATCGTGCAAAGGTACTACCAGGCGTGGACGGACCACGCCGGTGACATGACAGGCGTGGCACTGGCCGAGGACTTCACGTTCCGCGGTCCGGTGGCGCGCTTCGACAGCGCGGACGGGTTCCGTGCCATGACTGCGGGTAGCCGGTCGCTGGTGAACGCGTGGCGCAGCGACAGCGCCCGGCGCCGCCGTGAAGCGGCGGTCGGGGCACTGGAACCGGTGGAGGTGGCCGACCAGGACGACACCCTCGTGTTGCTGTTCCTGTGCTGTCACCCGGCTCTGTCGCCGCCTTCGCAGCTCGCGTTGACCTTGCGCGCTGTGGGCGGGCTGACCACCGCGGAGATCGCGGCGGCGTTCCTGGTGCCCGAGACCACGATGGCCCAGCGCATCAGCCGGGCCAAGCAACGGATCCGTGGTGCGCGGTTCGCGTTGCCGTCGGAAGCGGAGCGGCCGGAACGCCTGAGCGTGGTGCTGCACGTGCTCTACCTGATGTTCAACGAGGGCCACACCGCCAGCAGCGGACCGGAGCTGGGTCGCGCCGACCTGACTGCCGAGGCGATCCGGCTGACCCGCCTGCTGCACCGGCTGCTGCCCGGTGAGTGCGAGGGCGCGGGTCTGTTGGCGTTGATGCTGCTCACCGACGCACGCCGGGCGGCGCGAACGGACGACGCCGGCGCGATCGTGCCGCTCGCCGAGCAACGCCGGGACCTCTGGGACGCCGCACTGATCGCGGAAGGCGTGGCGCTGGTGGAGCGGACGCTCGGCACCGGTCCGGTGGGGCCGTACCAGCTGCAGGCGGCCATCGCCGCAGTGCACGACGAGGCCGCCGCCGCGCAGGACACCGACTGGCCGCAGATCCTGGCGCTCTACGACGTGCTCGCCCAGGTCGCGCCAGGTCCCGTGGTCACGCTCAGCCGCGCCGTTGCAGTGGCAGAGGTGCACGGCCCACGTGCCGGGCTCGCCGTGCTCGGCACCCTCGACACGGACGACCGGATGGCGCACAGCCACCGGCTCGAAGCGGTCCGGGCACATCTGCTCGAACGGGCGGGAGACCTGACCGCGGCCCGCGAGTCGTACGCGCGGGCCGCGAGAATGACCGCCAGCCTGCCCGAACAGCGCTATCTCACCCTGCGCGCCGCCCGGCTGCGAAGCCCTGTGTAACCGACATCCTGGACGTGGCACCGTCCGTGAGGCGTGACCGAACCACCGCTGAGTCCAGACGAACGAGGGTTCACACGAGCGGTCCTCTCCTCCGGGATCGCTTAGGACTGATCGGTAGTTCACCAATTGATTGGCGAGTGGCGGAAATGAGTCATACAAATAACGGCCGCCCGAGGAAGGTCAGTGGGGCGGATGGGGTTGTCTCCCGCTGTGTGGATCACGGGCTGGTAGCGACCGCATGCCTGTCGAGAACGAGCTGGTCGCTGGCAGGGCTGGGTGACTCGGCTGATCGGCGTCGACTTGCGCCCTGTGGAGCAACCTGACTCATTCGGGCAACATGTACGACCTATTGACCGAGTCTGCCCCAGGCCCTACCGTGGAAACGGTCCGACTAATTGTTCGATGGTCAACGAACGAATCGCGCGTGTCGGCGCGCACCCTGCCCACGATTCGAGGAGTACCTGTGACAACGCTGTCTCGTACTCTGTCCAGACCTTTGTGCTCGACGCGGTGGCGCTGCCTGTGATCACCACCAGGCGCGCTTCGCCGCGAGGTCCGCGACCAGCCGACCGGCTGGCGCGTGTGGCTCGCTGAGCAGGCCGCTGAGCTCGCCGGCCGGGGTCACGGCATCCATCTTCTTCGGTCCGCCCAGGACCATGTCCGGCGCGTCCGCCGTCACCGGAACCTCTATCCGTTGTGGACACAACTCGGAAATGGTGCCAGCACAAGAACTCCTGGCTGGCGGACAAGGAGCTCAAGCATGGCTAGAGGGCTGTTCGCGACCGTGGCCGCGGTGGTGCTCGCTGTGTCAGGTATGACGGTCCCGGTTTCAGCGGCCGGTTCCGCCGCCGCGCTCGCGGACGTGAACGGGGCCGCCGCGGGCAACGCCGCGATCGGGTCGGTCGATCTGGCCGGCAGGTGGAGCTTCACGCCGGCGGGCCGGCCGGCTACGACGATCACCGTGCCCGGTGGTGGCTGGTACAAGCAGGGCTTC
>NZ_QFWW01000008.1:433380-434786 GCF_003265345.1 Lentzea terrae
ACACGCCGTCGAACTTCGACATCACCTCCTTCACGACGCCCGGCACGACACACACGATCAGCGTGAACGTGAAGGGCCGCAACGCGTTGAAGACGCCGGCGGGCAAGTACCTGGTTCCCGACGCCGCCAACTGGTCGGAGGCGGTTCCGCAGGGGATCTTCCGTTCGGCGTTCCTGCGCGTGTACCCGGCCGTGCACGTGAGCGACGCCTTCGTTCGCACCTCGGTGACCGACCAGACCCTGACCTACGACGTGACGGTCGCCAACACCTCCGGCAGCGCCCGTACCGTGACCCTCGGCGGCACGCTCGCCTCGGACAACGGACAGGCCTTCGCCTACCCCGCGCTGCCCAGCCGCACGGTCACCGTCGCGGCCCGTTCCACCGCGACCGTGACCGTCGGTCCGGTGGTGTGGAATCTCGGCGCGGCCTCGTACTGGTGGCCGAACGTGCCGTACCGGCAGGGATATCGCGCCCAGTTGCACCGGCTGTCGGTGCACGCGTCCACCGATGACGGCCGCACCAGCGACGCCACGTACCGCTTCGGGTTCAGGGAAAGCACCCAGAACGGCGAGTACTACCGCCTCAACGGCGTGCGGCTGAACGTGCGCGGCGACAACCTGCAGGGCGCCAACTACGACCGGATCAACAACGGCGGCAAGGGCGACGCCTACCACACGCTGCCCGGCTTCCTCCCGCCGTCGGCCGGCAACGGCGGCTGGCCGCAGGCTGTCGACAACTACCTGCGGCTCAACTTCAACGTCGTCCGCATCCACCAGGAGCCCGCCAGTCCGTACATGCTCGACGTGGCCGACGAGCTCGGTCTGATGATCATCGACGAGACCGCCATCCGCGGTGCCGGCAACGCACAGGACTTCAACGCGGGCCGCGCCAACATGGTGGCCCACGCTCGCGCGCTGACGCTGCGCGACCGCAACCACCCGTCGATCATCCGCTGGAGCCAGGTCAACGAGCCGAACCTCGCCGACTCCGACTCCGAGCAGTTCCAGCGAGACCTGTACGCGGCTGTGAACGCCGCCGACGGCACCAGACCGATCATCGTCGAGGTGGCCCCCGGCGCATCGCCCAACCGGTATCCCACCATGACGCAGGCCAACTTCAACGTCATCCCGCACTACCTCGACGGCACCGGCCGATACGGCGAGCAGACCTGGTCCGTGGCGGGCCGGCCGGACGGTGAGGGCGAGTACATCTGGCCCGCGTGCAGCACCAGGCAGGGCTTCACGTGGTTCGCCACCGCGACCGCGGCCAAGCGCGGCAAGGACACCAGCGACCTGCGGCCCTACACCCTGCTGTCCGCCTGGGCGAGCGTCATCCCCGGCGTGCGGACCACGGACTTCACGACGGAGGAGGGCAGCCGCCCCGTCTACGGCGTGGACAACCTGCCG
>NZ_QFWW01000008.1:434906-529759 GCF_003265345.1 Lentzea terrae
CACCATCCCGCTGGGTTCGCGCGTGAACCAGCCCGTGTCCTTCACGACCCCCGCCAGCGGCTCACGGGTGTACCTCGTCCTGTCCACCAGCAAGTCCGGCGTCACCACGTTCACCGACGCCGCCGAGTACTTCACCCTGGGCGCCGGCCAGGGTCCCACGCCGGGCAAGTACCGCATCGTCAACCGCAACAGCGGCAAGCCGCTGGCCATCGCGGGCAACTCCACCGCCGACGGTGCCAAAGCCGTGCAGCAGAACGGAAACGCGACCTGGACCATCAGCGCCGGGCAGAACGGATCCTTCACCCTGCGCTACGACGCGACCGGCAAGGTGCTCGACGTCAACGGTTCTTCTTCCACCACGGGCCTGCAGCTGCAGCAGTGGACCGCGAACAGCGGCACCAACCAGCAGTGGTTCCTGCGGTCGGCGGCTGACGGGTTCTTCACGATCGTCAACGTCGGCAACGGTCTCGTGGCGGACGTCTACGGAGCGTCCACAAGCGACGGTGCCCAAGTCGTGCAATGGACCGCTAACGGTGGTGCCAACCAGCAATGGCAACTCTTGCCGCAGAACTGAAGGAACCGCACGGGGAAACCCGCTACGGTGACGCGTTCGACGCCGTCTTCGAGGCAGAGGAACTGCGTGTGATTGCGACGACGCCGCGAGCTCCCCGGATGAATGCGCATGTCGTCCACCACTTCGCACCCGGATCCTCGCTGGGGTGATCAACGAGTATCGGTATGCGGCGTGAGCTGCAGCGATGATTTTCGAGCGGCAAAGGCCGGCTGGTGTCTGCCGCGCATGTCCCGTCTCCTGGCGAGAAACCAGGGCGATCGGGTCATCCGTCGATGATCTGCCACTGCTGGTTGGTCCCCGTGTTGGCGGGCCACTCGATCACGCGGGCACCGTCGCTCGTCGAGCCGCCGTCCACGTCCGCGCACAGACCGGTGCGCACGTTGACGAGCCGGTAGTAGCCGTCACCGGTGTCGGTGAGCTTCCACCACTGGTTGTCGCTGTTGGTGTCCTGCCACTGGTCCAGCTGGGTGCCCTGGCCGGCTCCGCTCGGGCTCTCGAGCAGCCGGCCGCTGTTGCGGTTCACCAGGCGGACCGAACCGTCCGGATTGGACAGAAGCTGCCACTGCTGGTTGGCACCGCCGGACCAGGTCCACTGGACGACCTTGACACCGTCGGCCGTTCCGTTTCCGGTGACGTCGAGAACCTTGCCGCTGCGCCGGTTGACCAGTCGCACGTACCCGCGCTGCAGCGCGACGGTGACATCGACGCGCCGGCCTGCCGTCAGGGACAAGACTCTGGCGTACGGCCCCAGCGGCGACACGGTGACGGGCGCGGAGGTGGTCACGGACGTCATGCCGCGGCGGCTGATCAGCGTGACGTCCTGGTCGATCGCCGACGTCACGGACAGCGTGGCCGTGCGGGCGGACAGGTCCCAGCTGAGGTTGTGGACCCGGATCTGGCCACGCGCCCGTACGCCGGTGATCGAGCCCTTGGCCAGTTGCCCGGGCAGGGCCGGGAGGATCTCCAGCACGCCGGGCCGGGAGTAGAGCAACGCCTCGGCCAGCACACCGGGTATCGCGTGGGCGGCGTCGGCGTTGTAGGTCTCCAGGTTCGGGTTGTGCGAGGTCATCAGCGACCGGAAGACCATGTTGTTGCCGATGATCTTGCGGAGGTTGGCGTAGACCTTCCCGCCGTCCTTGAGCCGGGTGGCGGCCAGCGCCCGGTGCAGGCTCCCGTGGGCGGAGAGGTTCTCGTCGCCGCGCAGCTCCAGTGCCCGCAACGCGGGTGCGACCAGGTCGGGCCGGGTCTCGGGATTGATCTCGTGCAGTGGCCAGGCCCCGTACAGGTGGTGGACGTGCCGGTGGTTGTAGTTGTCGTTCAGGCTCGGCCAAGACCACTCCGCCAGGGCGTTGTCCCCGTTGATCCGGTACGCGGGCAGTTTCCCGAGCAACGCCGTCCAGCGCTGGACGCCCTGGCCGCTGCCCTGCTCCACGCCGAGTGTGTTGGCCGCGGCGATGGCGGCCTGGAGCGCGTGCTTGCCGGCCATGATGTCGCCGGTCGCGTTGACGGAGAACAACACGCGGGTGTTGCCGGGCGCGTTCTCCATCGAGAACGACGGTACGAACACGACTTTGCCGCTCGCGTCGGTTCGGGTCAGGAAGTCCTCGTAGAATAGCGCCAGTTCCATGAGCGCGGGCCCCAGCTTGTCCCGCAGGAACGCCTGGTCGCCGGTGACCTCCCAGTACTCGACGAGCGGGTAGAGCAGCCAGTCGGCGCCGCCGGTCCAGGTCTGGCCGGGGAAGCCGGCATCGAAGTGGAGCATGTGCCCGTACTCGCCGTCGGTACGGGACGGGGCGAGGAAACCACGGGCGCCGTAGAGGTTCCGCGCGTTGGTGCGCCACTGGGCGAGTTGGCCGAGGACGAGGGTGAAGTAGCCCTGCATGGCCTCAGGGGTGTCCAGGATGTTGCCGCCGGCGACCTGGAGGTTGATGTTGGCGTCGGTGGTGAAGTCGTCGGCCCAGGCGCCGGTCCACGTGCCGGTCCAGATCCCCGTCAGCCGCGGCGGCAGGATCCCGCTGGAGCTGATGAACAGGTACCGCCCCGAGTCGTAGAGGCGCTCCAGCAGCGCGATGTCGATGACGCTCTTGTTGTTGTTCTGCCTGGCGATCAGCTGGCTGACCGACAGGCTCCGGTCGGCGGCCGAGACGTTGAGGTCCAGCCGCGAGCGGTCGTACCAGGCGGTGTGGACCGCGGTGTGCCGTGCACGCAACGCGGTGTAGTCGGTGTCGACCGCGGCCAGCGCCGCGTGCAGCGGCTGGGAGTCCCACGCGTTCGGCGTCTCGTACCGGTCGAGCTTGGTGAGCAGCAACAGCCGCGTCGCCCTGGACACGACGATGGTGGTCCCGCTGGCGGAGACGGTGCCTCCGGTCGCGACAACGCGCGTGACGCCCTCGTAGCCGAACGCGCCCTGTCCGGCGGGATAGGTGCCGCGCAGGTTCAGGTAGCCGGAACCGTTGCTGACCGCGGCGCGGGTCGCGAAGCCCACGTTGCCGGGCACTCCGTCCAACGCGGTGTGCACGCTCAGGGTCGCATCGATCGTCCGGCCGGGCGCCGGCGTCAGTTCGTGGACGATCACCCGGTCGGCGCGGGAGACGAACGCTCGGCGGGTCCACGTGCCGTAGCTGTCGGTCCAGCTGGTGGTGACCTCGCCGGTGCGGAAGTCGGTCACGCGGCCGTAGTCGTTGGCCGTGGTCACGTCCGGCGTGGCGATCCGCAGCTCGTACGCCGGGTGGTAGGTCTGGGTCCAGCGCAGCGACCAGCCGGCCGCGAAGTCCCGGTTCGCACCGGCGTAGTCACCGGCGAGCGCCTTGTCCCGGACACTTTGCAGACGTCCCGAAATCACCGGCGGGATCAGCGATCGGGAACCGTTGGGCAGCACGAGGCGGTGGTAGTTGAGGATCACCTTCTCCAGCGTCGGCGCTCCGTACAGCGTGGCGCCGTACTCACCGTTGCCGGTCAGGAAACCGTCCGTCCAGGACGTGGCCGGACTGGTGTCGTGGATACCCCGCTCGGGCAGGGTGATCTGCGGCGGTACGGCCGCCGCCGCAGTACCGGACAGCCACCCACCGGGTAGGGCTGAGGCCCCGGTCAGCGCGGCGGCGGTGAGGAAACGCCTGCGGTCGATGGGCAGGTCCATCACGCAACTCCTATCCCAGGGTCCATCGCTGGTTGCTGCCGCCGTTGCACGTCCACAGCTGCACCAGCGCACTGTCGGCCGTGGACCCTCCGGTGACGTCGAGGCACAGTCCTGACTGGACACCGATCACCGAGCCGCCGGAGTTGCGCAGCCACTGCTGGTTCGTCTGGCCGTTGCAGGACCAGAGGATCCGTTTGTGAGAGGACACCATCCAGCCCTCCCGGCCGAGCGCGTCCTGATCGACCGCGATCACCCGCGTGTTGGTGAGAATGGAGACCGTGGTGGCGCTGGCGTTCGGGATGTTGTTGCCGGCGATCAGTGGTGCGGCCATCTGGGCTCACAGGCTGAACTGGGTCCGGTCCTCGGTCGCGGACATGCCGTTGCCGATCTCGAGCATGTCCGGGTCGTTCCACCCGCCGGATCCCGCGTAGCTCGCGAGGCCGACGTTGGCGTGGAAGATGTTGAGCATGCTGTTGTAGTTCGCCGCGATGTCACCGGTGGTGCGCCAGCTGTTGCCCATACCCGCGTCCCAGGTCCACACGTTGTCCTGGCCCCAGTGGCGCAATTCAGTCGACGACGCAGAAAAGAGACTTTCGTCTTCTGCTGACGTCGAAAGCGTGCTGGACTGCACATGCGGACCCCATCATCGTTGACGGCGAGCACGAACAGCGCAACAGCGACCGATCCGGTCTGTGCGCGAATCGGAACACACTGTTATGTGAACGCTAACACAGTCTGCGATCGACGCCAAGGCACCTGCTGGCAAGATGAGTTCTTGATCGTTTCGAAACTACGGGTTGCTCATTAGTGAGCGTGCTCATCGATCTTTCGCAGACACCCTCGTACCGATGCGCAATTAGTCCATTAAGGACTTGGCTGCGTCGCGACGGGCGGGAGTCGGATCCGAAGCCGGTGATCCGCCGACTGGCCGAGCAGTTCGAGGTGCGCCACGAGGCACTGCGTAACTGGATCCGGCAGGACGAGGCCGACCGCAGCGAGCGCGACGACCGGCCCATGACCAGCGAGTCGGAGGAGTGGCACTACAACGAGCACCGCACCCACCGATCACTCGTCGGCGTCGACGGGGGTCCTACGAGGGCAACGCCAAGATCAAACTCGGGCCGAGTACCGGGCCAGGGTCCACTGTGGTCGTCCAAACAGAACTGGACATCACCGGGAAGCTGGCCCAGTTCGGCCGCGTGAGGGGCCCTGCTGAGGGTGCTCTACCTCGCCGGCATTCCGGGACGCATCTTCCAGCTCGTCTGGAGGTGGAACGAGCGTCGCGTTGGCGCGGATCGTCAGGTAATCGCAAGGTGACCGGCGCGTTCGCGATCCCCGTTATCGGGTTGGGTACAAACGCTGCCGCCTCCCAGATGCCCGAAAGGCTGGACCACGTTGCATGTCACGGGTCAATGGATCCGGGTGCTCCGCCGGCACGGCCGCGGTCGCCGCGGCCGACGACAACACGGCGTTCACCGTGACCTGCAGCAGTTTCTCGCCCAGGCCGACTACCGCGGTTTCGGGCACCTCGCGGCGGGCGTGCGCGGGGAGGAACAGGCGAACTACTGCTTCGCCGGCCACCCCGAGACGGCCTCGAAGAGCCACACCTTCCACGGCCCTGTCAGCGACAACTGGCAGGCCACCGACAAGACGGCGGTGGCCTCGATCGTCCACGCGCCGTGTGGCTAGCGCAGGCTGTTCAACATCAACACCGACCTGCGTGTGATCACGAATCACACCGACTTCTCCGCCGTCGCCGAGCGCCCGAGCAGGAAGGAGAGCGTCGAATGAGCAACACGATCGCGGCCGCCGTCATGGCGATGTCCACCGTCGTCGTCCCGTCGGCCGAGAGGCCGCCGCCCGGTGAGGTCACCATCGAGGTGGTCACGGTCAACGGGTCCGGCTGCCGGGCGGGCACGGTCTCGCTGTCGGTGGCGCAGGACAACTCGGCCTTCTACGCGCTCTACAGCGACTACCTCGCCGCGGTCGGTGTCGGTACCAGGCCTACAGACTTCCGGAAGAACTGCCAGCTCGTCCTTCAGGTGAACGCGCCGGCGGACTTCACCTTCGCCATCCACCAGGTCGACCACACCGGCTTCGCCCACCTCGAAATCGGCGCTACCGGCACGGAGAGAAGCAACCACTACTTCCAGGGCATGACGACACCGGGGTACTGGACTCATACTTTCAAGGGCCCGCTGAACGACGACTGGCTGGCCTCGGACAGGTCCGATCTCCCGGTGGAGCCCCCATACCGGCCGTGCCACGAGAAAAGGTACCTGTACGTGAACACCGAGCTGCGGGTCAGCGCGGGCACGTCGGATCCGAAGACCACGACGAGCTACATGGCGATGGACTCGATCGACAATTTCTTCGGCACCGTCCACCACTTCGCCTGGAAGCGTTGCAAGTAAGGGAGAAGTGACGGTGGGAGGTTCGGCGATCCACGGGCCATGGCTCTGACCGGCGCCCACTGTCACACCCTGCTCGCTGCGACCGGCTTCACCAGCAAGACGCTGCTGCTTCGCAGTGAGTCAGCCAAGGACGCAGAGCTTCTGTTGCTGCGGCACGAGAACGCCGTGCTTCGTCGGCAGTTGACCGGGCCGGGTAGCGTCGGCGCCTCGACGGTCTGGGGAGATGTTGAACCGCGCGCGCATCGATCCGGCTCCGCGATCTGGCGGGGTTTCTGACCGCGCAGGCTGAGGGCATCATCGCGGCGGACTTCCTCCACATCGACACCGTGCTCGGCCAACGTCTGTACGCGCTGGCGTTTCTCGAACACTGCACCGGGCGCCTGCACATCACCGGCGTCACCGCGCATCCGACACGTGACTGGACGGTGCGGCAGGCGAGGAACCGCGCGCTTCCCGGATGAACGCGCACTGCGAACGGATCATGGAGTATCGCCACGCGCCTTGAACTGCTGCATGTACGTGTTTTCGGCACGCACAGGTTCAGTGTGGCGGCTCGACGCCGTCGGTCCGTTCGAGGTCCGAGATCCACAGCGCGAGCGCCGCCTGTGCGTCCCGCAGGGTGCGTGCCGGCTCGCCGAGTCCGCGCAACGCCAGCCGCCGCTGTTCGAGCCTGGGGCTCCGGAACTTCGGAAAGGCGAGCTTGAGGCACGTGTCGATCATCTCGGCGTGGTAGTGCAGCAGCTCAGTCAATCGGAACTCGAGCGACGCGCGGTCGGCGTCGCCGATGAGGTCCATCGCCCACCCGTGCAGCCGGCAGTAGTCGGACGCGACCCGGCCGCCCCGGCGGGCCACCTGCGCCGGGACGTCGCCAGGCTGCGCGCAGGCGCCGATGATCTCCTCGGCGGCGGGCTGGAGTGCGACCGCACAGGTGGCCACCTCCAGCAGCGACCGCAGTGCAACCAGACGCACGGCGGCGGAATCCTTGGCACCTGCCACCTTCGCGCCCCGCCGCGGTCGACGCCCTGGAATCCGCATGTGATCCACCAGCCTCGATGAGCCAGCCCAGAAGCATCCAGTATGAACCGCCGCGAGGCGTGCCGCGAGGTGCCAGAGTGCGGATGGGCTTCCGGACGGTCAGGGGTCGCGCGGACGCCAGCGACGGTCACGAATTGGTAGGGGCAGCTATCAGCGGCTGCGGTCAGCACGTCTCCCGGCCGCCGACCCCGCAGGAACTCACTGTTCGCGATCCCGGCGACCTCGATTTCGGCCTGCTCGCCCGGCTGACCTCGTTGCGGCAGCTCAGAGTTGTGCACGGCGGATCCGTTCGTCTCAGTGCCCTCGCACGCTGAGGAGCCGGATGCGGCGGTGTGCGTGTTCGATCACGGCCAGCACGGACATTCGTGCGCCGGTGACTGTGACTGTTTCGAAGAAGAGGCTGCTACAGGTTCGTACTCGTTGATCAGCCCACCGCGGACTCGCTGGCGACGTATGGATCTCAGCCCGGCTGTGCGATCGGGTCGTGGTGGCGTGTGGTGCCGCGCTCGATGTGGTCGACGGTGGTTGTAGTGGAACACATAGCGGTCCAGATGTTGGATCACCACTTGATTCCAGGCCGTGTATGAGGTGGATACGTCTTTGCAGGGCGGTTCGGGCGGTCGGGTGAATCTCGGAGGTACCGACCAGTGTGCCGGTGACGTGGTGGAACGCTGGTATCCCACCAGTCAGTGACCGAACAAGGGAGGGGTCCTCCGTTCGTGACACCCGAGTTGGACCAGCCCGACGACCGTGACGCCGAGCCCTCCGACAGAGACGGGCCTGGCGTGCGCAACAGGGTTCACGATGTTGTGGGTGCGGTGGTGCAAGCCGGGACGGTGCACGGTGACGTGCACCTGCACGCGGCACCTGTGGCACATGCGCCGGTGGTGCCACGCCAGCTGCCCGCCGCGCCGGCGCACTTCGCGGGACGGGCGGCGGAGCTGGCTAGGTTGGACCGGGCACTGACCGCCACCACGCCGTCCGTGCGGGGACCGGCCCGCTCCAACGTGCCCGTCGACGTGCCCGTCGGGGGTGCGACTGTGGTGGTCTCAGCGATCGGCGGGGCCGGGGGAATTGGCAAAACTTGGACGGTCCTGGCGTGGGCGCACCGTCACCTGGACCGCTTCCCCGATGGGCAGCTGTTCGTGGACCTGCACGGGTTCAGTCCCGCCGTCGAACCGATGACCCCTGCTGCGGCGGTGCGCGGGTTCCTCGACGCCCTGGGAGTCGACCCCGGCCGGATCCCGCCGGACCTGGATGCGCAGGCCGCGCTGTACCGGAGCCTGATCGCGGATCGGCGGATGCTGGTGGTGCTGGACAACGCCGCCGCCACCGAACAGGTCGTCCCGTTGCTGCCGAGCAGCCCTGCCTGCACCGTGCTGATCACCGCCCGCACCAGGCTGGCATCGCTGATCGACCGGCACAGCGCCCAACATCTGCAACTGGATGTGCTCGCCCGCGCCGAGGCACGTGCCCTGCTGACCGCACGCCTGGGCACCGGCCGTGTCGCCGCGGAACCAGGCGCGGTCGACGAACTGATCGAGTTGTGCGGGGGCTATCCGCTGGCCTTGTCGATCGCCGCCCGCAACGCCGCCATCCGCCCCGCCCTCCCACTCGCCGAGATCTCCGCAGAGCTGCGTGACCTGGGCCTGGAGATGCTCGACCACGACACCGACCCCGCCGCCAGCCTGCCCGCGGTCCTCTCGTGGTCGCTGCGCCGGCTCACCGACGAGCAGCGCACCGTGTTCGGGTTGCTGGGCATCGTCCCCGGCCCGGACACCACCCTGCCCGCCGTGGTCGCCCTCACCGCCCTGTCTCCAGCTCGCGCACGCAGGGTGCTGGTCGCGCTGGAGGAGGCGTCGCTGCTCGAACGGCGGCCGAATGGCCGGTACGCGATGCACGACCTGGTCCGTGCCTACGCCGCCACCACGGCCCGCGATCTGCCCGGCGACGAGCGGAGGACAGCACTGCGGCGGGTGGTCGACTTCTACCGGCACACCGCCCACACCGCCGACCAACTCCTGAACCCGCACCGCCACCCCCAGCAGTTCGACCCGCCCGAACCCAGCAGCCGCCCCCACCCGCTGCCCGACATCCCGACAGCGCTGGCCTGGCTCGACAGCGAACACCCCTGCTTGCTGGCCGCCCAGCACACCGCCACCATCCACCAGTGGCATCAAGCCGTGTGGCACCTGGCCTGGGCCCTGACCACCTTCCACCTCCGGCGAGGACACCGCCACAATCGGCTCGCCGTCTGGCAGGCCGGACTCGCCGCCGCCCAACAGGTCGACGATCCCGCCGTCCACACCCTGGCCCACCGGCACATCGGTATCGCCTACGCCCGCCTGGGACGGCGCGACGAGGCGATCAGACACCTGCACCAGGCCCTTGTGCTGGCGGAACGCCACCACGACCACGCCAACCAGGCCCACGCCCACCGGATGCTCTCGCGCGCGTGGGGATTGTGGGGAGACGAGCGGCGGGCACTGGGGCACGCCGCCCACGCCCTGGGCATCTTCCGCTCCCTCGACACCCCGGTGTGGGAAGCCTGGGCGCTCAACGAGATGAGCTGGTGCGCCGCCCGACTCGGCGATCACGAGCAGGCCCGCGACCACTGCCAGGCCGCGCTAGCCCTGTACCGCCGTCATCCCGACGCCCACGGTGAGGCGGCCACCTGGGACTGCCTCGGCTACATCGATCACCACACCGGCCGTCACGAGCAGGCCATCCACCACTACCAGCAGTCCCTCACCCTGTACCGAGACCTCGGAAACACATATGAACTCGCCAACGGCCTCGACGGACTGGGTCATCCGCACGCGGCCTTGGGCCAGTACGACGAGGCCCGCGCGGTGTGGGGCGCGGCGCTGGGGCTCTACCGGAAACAAGGCCGCGACACCGACGCCGAGCGGGTGCAACGGCACCTCGACGACCTCGGCACGCGCCATGGATGTGGGACTGAGTAGAAAATAGTCCTCGTGGTAGCCGACTTCGTTGGTGATCATGTGCCAGGTAGCGGTGAGGATGCAGTGGTCGACGGCGACGAGGGCTCGTTTCTTGCCGTGGCGGTCGGCCAGTTGCCGGTAGCGGGTGTGCAGGTAGGTGTGGTTGGTGCGGGCGGCCGCGGAGGCGGCTTCCCCGAGGGTGCCGTGCAGCCTGTGGGGTGCCAGAACTCCGTACTCACCCGCTGAGGTGCGGTGATCAGGTTCTGCAGTCCTGAGGGCATGATCGTTGCGTCGAGGCCATCGCCGTGCGCGGTTGGATTGGGCTGATCGAGCGCTACCTCGCTGAGTTCCGCGAGTACCTTGCGGCAAACCCCGACCTGCTGGCCTCGATTCGCTCACTGCTGAACGCCTTCGTGCGTGTCGGCTGGCCTGAGGGAGTCGCGCTCACATACCGGCTCGGAGACGCCTTTCGCTGACTCGACCGATGAACGGCGGACCACGGCGCCGAAGCAGCTGAAAACACAGGTGTCTCCTCGACGACGGGTGCTGGACGGAACCGGAAGGCGCATCGGCTGTTCTTGTTCCGATCGCCTCCGTGCTTGCGCGATCAGGTCCGGGAGGAAGCAGTTGGGAAGTCGCTTCCGGGTGAGGACTTTGGTCCCGGTGGCGGCGCAGAACAGAACGGCGAGGCCTCCTGACGCCATCACCGGCTGGAGACGGCTGAACGTGCGGATGATCGCGACCTGAACCAGGATCCAGCCGACGAGGAGCGTCCTGGCGGCGGCGGCAAATATCCATTGTGGACGGTTCGCTCCGCACAATCAGGCCGCCGAACTTCCACGTCCCTGTCCCGATCGCTCACGGACAGCAGATGCAACAGCGCAAAGCTTTGAGCTGCATGGACCGGGTAGTCAGCAGCCCCAACGTCGACCAGGCCGTCACCGCTAAAGGGTTTGGAAACTTTTAGCTAGTTCGCGTTCACAAAGTTTGTGGCAGAGGTCCACTGTGGACCATTTTATGGTTGGGCGATTGCAGGTAGCACAACGGTTCTTGACGACCCCTGTGGCGCCGCTTACTGTCGTGAGCGCTAACAATCGCGGTTGAGACGAAAAGTTTCGACCGTGCGGTGAGGCAGGAGTTCGACCCGATTCACGCGATCGCCCGCTTTCGGTGGCCCACCGCGCGGTGGCGGTGCCACTTGTTCTCGCACACCTTGGAGAAACGTCGTGAAACTCCGCTCACCCCTGCTCAGCGCCGCTGCGGCCCTGGCCCTCCTCACTGCCTGCACACCCGGCACTGGAGGCGGAGGGGGAGGCGACGGCAAGTCCTTCGAGTTCTGGTCGTTCTCCGCCATAAACCAGAAGCTGACCGTCGACGCGTACCAGGCGAAGCGCCCAGACATCCAGATCAAGCTGACCGAGGTGGGCACCTCCACGGAGACTGCCCAGTCGCTGACCACTGCGCTGGCCGGCGGCAAGGTGCCGGACCTGGTGCTCATCCAGGGCGACAACCTGCCGCAGTTCGTGCAGCAGCCGCAGAACTTCGTGGACTTGCGGACGTTGGGCGCCGACGACGTCAAGGGCGACTACCTGGACTGGGTGTGGCGGCAGAGCGTCGCCAAGGACGGCGAGGTGCTGGGCGTGCCCACCGACGTGGGCGGGATGGCCGTGGCGTACCGGACCGACCTGTTCGCCGCCGCCGGGCTGCCCACCGACCGAGCCGCGGTGAGCGCGCTGTGGCCGACGTGGGACGCGTTCATCGAGACGGGCAAGCGCTACAAGCAGGCCACCGGCAAGGCGTTCACCGACAACGCGGCCACCAGCGTGTTCTACCAGGCGGTCAACCAGGTGTCGGAGAAGTACTACAGCGCGGACCGCAAGCTGGTCTACAGCACCAACCCGCAGGTGAAGGCCGCGTTCGACCTCGGCATCAAGGCGGCGACCGCCGGGATCACCTCCGGGCAGTCCTCGTTCGAGAGCGCGTGGAGCGCCGGCATGGCGCAGGGCCAGTACGCGGCCGTGTCCGCGCCGTCGTGGATGCTCAACAGCATCCGGAGCACTGCGCCCGACACCAAGGGCAAGTGGGACATCGCGAAGATCCCTGGCGGCTCCGGCAACTGGGGCGGCAGCTACCTGGCCATCCCCAAGCGCGCGAAGAACCCGCAGGCGGCCTGGGAGTACATCAAGGAGATGCAGTCGCCGCAGGGCCAGCTGGAGCACTTCGCCCGGGTCGGCGCGCTGCCCTCGACGCCCGCGGTCTACCAGGACTCGAAGCTCACCGACGCGAAGGACCCGTTCTTCTCCGACGCGCCGACCGGCAAGATCTACACCGACTCGCTGCTCGGCCTCAAGCCGTTCTACATCGGCCCCGACAGCGCGGCCATCGGCCAGGAGTTCCTCAACGCCATCACCAACGTCGAGCAGAGCGGCGGCAACCCGGCCACGGCGTGGGACGACGCGTTGCGCAACATCAAGACCGCCATCGGCGAGTGACCGCCGTGACCGCCACGCTCTCCCAGGCCTCCAGGGCCGCGCCACCTCCTCCCAGGACCAAGAAGATCGCGGGTGTGGGCGAGCGCCTGTCGGCGTACGCCTACATCGCCCCGTTCTTCGTGATCTTCGGCGTGTTCGGGCTGTTCCCGTTCGCCTTCACGTTCTACGTGGCCCTGTTCGACTGGAACCCCATCGGCGACCAGGTGTTCATCGGGTTCGACAACTTCGTCCGGATGTTCGGCGATCCGCGGTTCTGGAACGCCGCCGGCAACACGGTGAGCATCTGGGCGCTGTCCACCGTGCCGCAGCTGCTGCTCGCCCTGGTGCTGGCGCACGTGCTCAACCACGCCCGGCTGCGGTTCGCGCTGTTCTTCCGGATGTCGGTGCTGGTCCCGTACATCACCTCGGTGGCGGCCACGGCGATCGTGTTCGTGCAGCTGTTCGACCGCGACTACGGCCTGTTCAACTGGCTGCTCGGGCTGGTCGGCGTAGAGCCAATCGACTTCGTGCAGTCCACTTGGGGCAGTCACCTGCTGATCGCGACCATGGTGATGTGGCGGTGGTTCGGCTACACCACGCTGCTCTACCTGGCCTCGCTCCAGTCGGTGCCCCGCTCGGTGTTCGAGGCGGCGGCCATCGACGGCGCGGGCCCGTGGCAGCGCTTCCGCCACATCACCGTGCCCTCGCTGCGCGCGGTGATCATCTTCACCGTGGTCACCTCGACCATCGGCGGCCTGCAGATCTTCACCGAGCCACTGCTGATCGCCACGGGCGCGCCACTCACGTGCGGGGCGGTGCGGCAGTGCCAGACGCTGACGCTGTTCCTCTACGAACAGGGCTTCGGGCAGTTCGAGTTCGGCTACGGCTCGGCGGTCGGCGTCGCGCTGTTCGTCATGGTCGTGGCGATCGCTGCACTCAACTACCTGCTGTCCACCCGGATCAAGGCGGACCGATGACGACCACCACCGCCCCGCGCCGTCGGCGCCTCGACCGGGTCCGCTGGTGGACCTACCTGCTGCTGGGCGTCGCCACCGTCGTGTGCCTGTTCCCGCTGTACTGGATGTTCATCGTGGCCACGACGGACACCGCGACCGCGACGCGGATGCCGCCGGAGGTCGTGCCCGGCGGCAACTTCCTCCACCTCGCGGGCCTGGTCATGGACACGGTGCCGTTCGTGCAGTCGCTGCTCAACAGCCTGGTCGTGGCCACCTCGATCGGGATCGGCCAGGCGGTGCTGTGCGCGCTGGCCGGTTTCGCGTTCGCGAAGCTGCGCTTCCCCGGCCGCAACGCGCTGTTCCTGGTGGTGGTGCTGACGATGACCGTGCCGACGCAGCTCTCGGTCATCCCGCAGTACCTGATCATGTCCGAGCTGGGCTGGGTCGACACGCTGCAGGCGCTCGTCGTGCCCGGCCTGGCGAGTGCGTTCGGCATCTTCTGGATGCGCCAGCACATCTCGGCCACCATCAGCGACGAGCTGATGCAGGCGGCCCGCATCGACGGCGCGAGCACCGGGCAGGTGTTCTGGCGCATCGTGTTCCCGATCGTGCGGCCGGCCGCGTTCGTCCTGGGCCTGTTCGGGTTCGTCACCGCGTGGAACGACTTCCTGTGGCCGTTCATCGTGCTCAAGTCACCCGAGCGCTACACCGCCCAGATCGCCATCAAGGCGCTGCAGAACAGCTACGACGTCGACCTCGGCCTGGCCATGTCCGGCTCGTTCCTGGCCACCATCCCGCTGGTCGTGCTGTTCGTCCTGGTCGGCCGCCGCATGGTCGCCGGAATCCTCGAAGGCGCCTTCAAGGGCTGAAGCCCTCGCACAACAAGGAAAACCATGAACTCACCGAACTCCGGCGCGTCGTTCTACGACAACCCCGTGATCCCCGGGTTCCACCCCGACCCCAGTGTGTGCCGGGTCGGCGAGGACTACTACCTGGTGTGCTCCAGCTTCGAGTACTTCCCAGGCGTGCCGATCTTCCACAGCCGCGACCTGGTGCACTGGCGGCAGATCGGCAACGTCCTCGACCGCCCGGCACAGTTGCCGCTGCCGGCCGACGCGATGGCGTCCGACGGCATTTACGCCCCCACGATCCGGCACCACGGCGGCCGGTTCTGGATGATCACCACGAACGTCTCGCAGGGCGGCAACTTCGTCGTCACCGCCGAACGGCCCGAAGGCCCCTGGTCGGACCCGGTGTGGCTGAGCCTGCCCGGCATCGACCCCGACCTGGCCTGGGACGACGACGGCAACTGCTGGTGCGCCTTCGCCGGCGCCGACGGCCCCAGCTTCTCCGGCGTGCAGATCGCCCGCATCGACCCCGAAAGCGGGAAGGTGCTGGAGGACCCGTTCCCCGCCTGGGCCGGCACCGGGTTGCAGTGGCCGGAGGCGCCCCACCTGTACCGCGTCGGCGAGTGGTGGTACCTGCTGATCGCCGAGGGCGGCACCGAACGCGGCCACACCGTGGCCATGGCGCGCGCCCGTTCGCCGCGCGGTCCGTGGGAGTCGGCGCCGGCCAACCCGATCCTGTCGCACCGCAGCACCGACCACCCGGTCCAGAGCACCGGCCACGCCGACCTGGTCACCACACCGGACGGCGAGTGGTGGATGGTCCTGCTGGCCACCCGCCCGGCTGGCTACAGCCCCAAGTTCCACGTCTTGGGCCGGGAAACGTTCCTCACCCCCGTCCAGTGGGAGGACGGCTGGCCGCGCGTCGGCCCCGTCAACCTCAGGGAGCGGGCGCCGGGCGTCCTGCGACCGCAGGAGCCGGCACCGCAGCGCGACGACTTCGACGCGTCGGAGTTGGAACCCCGGCTGATCTCGCCGCGGTCGCGCCCGGACGGCTCGTGGTCGTTGACCGAGCGGCAGGGGTGGCTCGCCCTGCACGCCACCGGCGGCACGCTGGACCAGCCGGGCTGCACCTTCGTCGGCCGCCGCCAGCAGCACCCCGAGAGCCGGACCGCGGTGCTGCTGGACCACAGCGCCGGTCGCGCCGGCCTGTCGGTGCGCCTGGACGAGGGCCACCACTACGACCTGGAGGTGGTCGACGGACAGGCGAGCGTGATCGCCCGCATCGGACCCCTGCGCCAGGTCGTGGCCACCCGCACCGTGCCGGCCGGCCCGGTGGCCCTCGTGATCACCACCAGGTCCGCCCGGAAGTGGTCGGTGGGGGAGGAGAGGCTGTCGGGCCTGCACGTCGCCGCACCCGACTTCGTCGCCTTCCACGTCGGCACGGACCCCGAGCCGCTGGCCGAGCTCGACGGCAGGTACCTGTCCACGGAGGTCGCCACCGGCTTCACCGGCCGGGTGATCGGCATGTACGTCACCGAGGGCACCGCGTGGTTCGACTGGTTTGACCACGGGAGCATCGCGGTGGAATCCGGTCAGCGAGTGGGAGGTGCCTGAACGGATCGCGCACGAACCACTCGTGGATGACGAGACGTTCGTCGCGGTGCAGGGGTTGCGAGTGGCGAAGCCTGCCAAGGCGAGGTCCGGAGCTACGTGCTTTCGGGGCTCGTCGTATGCGGGGCTTTGTGGCCGGCGGATGGACGGGCACTGGGTACATGGGTGACGCGGGTTTCCGCTGTGAGTTAAGAATGTTGGCACGATCCTGTTCAGGTTGTTACCTCGTTCGCACTGGCTTTGAAGCGGGCGGCCAGTCAGACGCTTTCCATCGCTGATGATCCACGAATCTGGACAGGACGGAGAACCAGGACCGATGCGCAGGGCTTGTAGCGGACTGGATCGCTCATTGCCGGCGAAGCGCAAGTACGAGCACTCGGACAGCAACCTCCGTATCGCCCTGTACAGCAGAGGCACAATCGCCCGGCCATGCTCTCGAGACGGTGTCATCGTCGATCTACTGCGGACGACGACTTTCGAGCGGCACAGGTGTTGGGCGGCCCAGGCCAGTGCGGTGAGGGCGAGTGCCATGTAGACGGCGAGGTAGCCGAAGGCGACTGCGGCCGAGGCGATGGCGTAAAGCAGTCCGGCGATCGTGCTGGCGATGACGTGCCGCCGGCTTGGACCACAGTCCGACAGTGACCGCGTTCCCGACGGTGCCGATCAGGGAGGACAGCACCGTGATGCGTCAGTGGTCAATCGGCTGAGCGGAAGCGGTTGGCGGATCAGCACATCCGCGACGGCGGAGGGATCGGCAGTGTAATTCTCTTCGAGGCGCGGCTGGGTTCAGGCGGCCGCGCACTGCGGCCTCGATGTCGCGGCGGGCACCGGGAGCCAGTCCGTTCTCCGAGGTGGCGAGCTCGAGCCCGTAGTGCAGGAGGACCTTGCTGAGTTCTGGGTGTCTCCGGTGCAGGCGCCTGGTCAGCCGCGATCGTGAAGGCGCTGGGAATCGAGCCGGGCGCAGCGCAGCCTGTGCGTTCTGTTCTCGTGGATCCGCCGCACCGCACCAAGCCGATCGCCGTGTTGCCGAGTCCTCTCGGCCCTGGTGGCGAAGACACGGGTGCCCCGATGGCGCTTCCAGTCAACCTCGCCGCGTTCTCGGCTGATCTCCACTTGCTGGTCGAAACTCTGCTGGCGCGGACGTTCCCGAAGCGGCCTACAGCGCGCACGTGCTGTCGACGAGCACGCGGTTGCGTTGATCCAGCGGGCGTTGCCCGGTAGTCAGGCCGTCACGAACGTCCACATCGAGGGACCGGCCGGCCTCGAAGAGATCGACGGTGTCGTCGTGTTCGACGATGTAGTGATCGTCATCGAGGGCAAGGGAGTCCCGCTCAGGGTCGCCGCCCTGCGCGGCAGGGTGGACAGATCGTCGAACAGTTGCGCGATCTGGTCGCCGAGGGCGCCAGGCAGTAGGACCGCGATCAGCGGCATGTCCTGTCGGGTGCTCCGGCGAGGTTCTTCGACGCGAGGAATTGTCAAATCCTGTGGACTGACCGGACAGTCAAATGACCGGTTGATCAAGCAAGCGGCTTGCGGTAACGGACGTACTCGTTCTGCCGCCGGAACCCCACACTCTCGTAAAGATCGTAGGACCGGTGCGGATTTGCCGTGCCCGTGAACAGCCGCGCAGTCGTTGCACCCTGCTCGCGAAGACTTCGCAGCCCATCCAGCAGCAGGACCCGGCCGATTCCCAGGCGTCGGTGGTCCGTCCGGACACTCAACTCTTCGACCTCGCCCACGGTGTGGTGGTGACGGCGGATGGAGCAGAGGGCGACGCCGACCATGTCCTGCTCGTTCCATGCCGCTCTCCAGCATGCCGGGTCAGCGGTGTCGACGAAGTCCTGGAAAGTCCATTTTCGAGTGGGGCTGGTATCCGCATACGAATCGACGACCGTCCTCCAGGCGGCACGGTAGTGGCTTGTCCCGATCGGCCCCGTCCGTATCCCGGCCGGCAGTTCGCTGCCCGGCTCGGGCAACTGCCGGAGATCGCCCAGCTTCAGCTCGACCAGGCTGAAGACACGTCGGTAGTCGGCTGCGAGCAGTAGCGCCGTGGCGTCCTGTTCGGAGGCCATGGCGTTCGCGCCGATCACTGCCGTGCGGGCCGTTCCATGCTGTTTGGCGAGCTGGCGGATCCGCTCTTCGCCCCAGCTCAGCATGGCTGAGCCGATGCCCTGACGGCGATGTTCGGGTAAGAGGTAGCCGCGGTGCAGGTACAGCCACGTGTCGTCCCGCTCCTGCCACCACCGGATCGTCGAGTAGCCGACCACGCTCCCGTCGTGCACCACCAGGATCTGGTTCTTGGACGGCTCCTCCAGCTTGGCAGAGGCTTCGGCGATCTCAGCCGCTGTCGGGAGCCCTTCCACAACCGAATGGGCGTCGATCCGGTCCCGTTCAGCACATCCCAGCCGCACCACGGCCATGGGGCCGTGGTCTTCGTCGCCGCGATACGGCCGGAACCCGAAGCCCACCGGAAGGACTTGTCCTGGCGCGTCATCCGACATGGTCGGATGATCTCGAACTTTGAGGAAGGTCCGCCACCCTATTCATGCCGCAGTCATCCGTGGCCGTTCAACGAGCTGGCCGCGTTCGAAGCGGGCTCCGGCGCGGACGAGGGCGACGAGATGGGGTGCGTTCACGGCCCGCCACCGATGCTGGGCGGACTCGACGAGCTTGAACACCATGGCCAAGGCGGCGGCCGCGCTGCCGGCGCCCTTGGTGACCTTCGTGCACAGGCGGACGGTGGCGAACGTGGACTCGATGGGGTTCGTCGTGCGCAGATGGATCCAATGCGCGGCGGGGAAGTCGTAGTACGCCAGCAGTTCGTCCACGTCGTCGGTGAGCTTCTTGACGGCCTTGGCCCATTTCTCGCCGTAGGTCTTCTCAAACGCCGCGACCGCTGCGAGTGCGTGGTCGCGGTCCTCGGCGTTGTAGATCTCCTGCAGGGCCTTCTTCGCTCCCGGTGGTGTGGCAGCAGTTCGCCGAACTGGACAAGCGGCTGGAGTCGATGGCTCCCTGGGAGAAAGTCCAGAACTACGCGATCTTCTACCCGCGTCTCGTCGGGGATGACCAGCAGGAGCTGGAGACCGGCGGCAACGCCTCGTCGGTCGCGGAGGCACGCCGCCTGTACCCGGTCCTCGAAGAGGCGGGCGCGCTCTACATCGACTCCGTCAACTATCAGGCCGGCGCGCCGAACGACCCGTCGTCGCCCTGGCCGGCGCCGCCGATCCGGGTGAACACCAACTACCTCGAGCAGTACCCGATCGTGGACGACTCAGGAAAGCAGATCACCGTCGCGGACGATGAACAGGCATGGATCGTCGCCGTGCCCGGAACAGTTCAAGGCGCGAGAAGCCCAGCTCAAAGAGCTGTTCCAGAGGATGCGAGCTGGGGGACAGGGAATCACCGGCGCCGCGCAGGCGGAGGCACGAATAGTCGGGGTGAAGGCGCCCGAGCGGTTCGTCAACCAGGAGATCCGCATTATCTGGACGGCTTCGGGGCAGAAGGTGTTCGGCTTCGACCCCAAGGTCAACCCCGATCACGGGAACATGATCACCGATCCCGTGATCGAGGTCATGACGCCTGCGAACAGCTTGACGGTGGACCGGCTGAACGCCATCACCGGTGGTCTGGACACCGCGTTGAAGGTTCGCGTCGACGGCGATCCCGCGGCCGTGCTGGCCGACCTCGGCCCGCTGTTGCGGGAGCTCAAACTCAACGACAACCTGCGACACCTGGTGAGCGTGCACGACGCCATCGGCGCACAGATCAGCGAGTTGCGCAGCGGCCTGACCCAGGCCATCGCGTTCGCCGCAGGCGCGCTGCTCGTCATGATCGTGTTGAACGCGGTGATAGTGGTCATCGGTTCCGATCGGCTGCGCAGGCGCCTCACCGTGCGCAGGCTCCACGGCATCGGGTTCATCCGGTCCTACCGGGAGCTGCTTTTCCTGCTGGGTGGGACATGGCTGGTTCAGAGCCTCATCGCCGCCGCTGCGGTCGTGTTTCTCGGACGGCAGACGATGTCGGTGCCCGGCATCGAGGTGAACCCGTACGCCCAGTTGCCCAAACTACTCGCCGTGGCTCTCGTGTCGTTGGTGGTCGAGGCTCTGCTCGTAATCGTGGTTGCGCGCATAGTGGAGCGCCGGAACGCGGTCAAGCGATTGAAGGAGCTGTAGTGGCGGAATTCTGTTGCGAACTCCTGGAAGTGCGCAAGCAATACGGCAGCCGCAAGGTCCTGGACGGCTTTGACCTCCGCGTCGAGGCCGGCGAGTTCATCGCGATCACCGGTGCGAGTGGGAAAGGGAAGTCCACAGTCCTCAACCTGGTCGGGTTGCTGGACGCCCCTGACTCCGGTGAGGTCCGGTTGCTCGGCAACAAGGCGCCAGGGCCGCACACTCTCGCCGCGAACCGCCTTCGCCGTTCACACCTGGGGTACCTGTTCCAGAACTCACGAGTACGAACCTGTGGCAGCCTGATGCGCGGATCAGACGGATGAGGCCGTGCTTTGGTGCCCCCACAACGACTCGGATCGCGGCGCCGCCACCTCGCAGAGATCGCGACCGCATCGTCGCGAGTCACTCCGCCGGCCGTGTCCACGCGGCGATATTCGATCGCTGCCATCCGCCCCTCTGCGGCAGCATGAGGAAGCCGAGGTGTCCGGAGGGGGGCGGATGGTCGTGCCAGGTTCGGAAAGGCCCGTCCGCAAGAACGCGGTGCCGCTCGCCCTGCGCTTGTACGGAAAGGAACTGCGGCGCCACGGATTCATCACCGCGGGCGCACTCGTGTTGCCCGCGCTGGGCGTCACGTGTCAGCTCTACCTCGCGCCGTTGGCGGTGGGCGGGCTCGTGGGAAGGCTTGCGGGCGGTGGCGGCACAAGCCTCGGCTCCGTCCTGCCGTACGTGCTGGCGTTCGCCGGTTTCATGCTGCTCTCGGAACTGTTGTGGCGCATCGGCCTGCACTGCCTCAACCGCGTGGACGGCCGCGGGATCGAGAACCTGTCCGCCCTCGCGATGGATGAACTGCTGGGGAAGGACGCGGCGTTCTTCCACGACAACTTCGCCGGGTCGCTCACCAAACGGGTGCTGAGTTTCGCGTTCCGCTTCGAGGACTTCGTGGACACGCTGGCGTTCAAGATCTTCGCCAACCTCATCCCGCTGGGTTTCGCCTGCGTCGTGCTGTGGACCTACCACCCGGTGCTCGTCGCGGTGCTGCTCGGCCTCATCCTGGTCACGGGATGTGTGGTTGCGCCGCTCATCCGCCAACGCCAGCGGCTGGTCGACGAGCGCGAGGCCGCCATCGCCCAGGTGTCCGGCCACGTCTCGGACACGCTGACGAACATGGAGACGGTGCGGGCGTTCGCCGCCGAGCGGCGCGAGGGCGCGGAGCACCGGACCCGTGCCGCCAAGCAGCGAACGCTGGCACTGCGGTCGTGGGACTACAACAACCTGCGCATCGACACCGTGATCGCACCGCTGTCCGTGCTCACCAACGTGCTCGGCCTCGTGGTCGCGATCGGGGTCAGTGATGGGCTCGGCGTGGAGGCGATCGTCGTGACGTTCGCCTACTTCGGGAACGCGACGCGGATCATGTTCGAGTTCAACCAGATCTACCGGCAGGTGGAGAGTGCGCTCACCGAGGCAGCTCAGTTCACCGAACTGCTGCTCGACCCGCCGGTCGTGCTCGACCCGGTGCACCCGGAACCGTTGCGGGTGAAGGACTCCCAGGTCCGGTTCGAGAACGTGGTGTTCACGCACGGCGGCGGTGAGCCGCTGTTCGACGGGCTCGACCTGGACATCCCGGCGGGCACGCGGATAGGGCTCGTCGGCCGCTCCGGCGGCGGCAAGACCACGCTCACCCGCTTGCTTCTGCGGCTGATGGACGTCGATCGGGGCCGCGTCCTCATCGGCGGTCAGGACATCGCCCGCCTGAGTCAGGCCGACCTGCGCGGCCTGATCGGGTACGTGCCCCAGGACCCGGCCATGTTCCACCGGACGCTGCGCGAGAACATCGCGTTCGCACGGCCAGGCGCGACGGACGCCGAGATCTACCGTGCCGCGCATGCCGCGCACGTGACGGAGTTCGCGGACGCGCTGCCCGACGGGTTCGACACGATGGTCGGCGAACGCGGCATCAAACTGTCCGGCGGACAGCGGCAGCGGGTCGCGCTGGCCCGGGCGATCCTGCGTGACGCGCCGATCCTGCTGCTGGACGAGGCGACCAGTGCGCTGGACTCGGAGAGCGAGGTGCTGGTCCAAGAGGCGCTGTGGCGGCTCATGGAGGGCCGCACCGCGATCGTCGTGGCACACCGGCTGAGCACGGTCGTGCGGATGGATCGGCTGATCGTGCTCGACCGGGGCCGGATCGTCGAACAGGGCACCCACGCGGAACTGCTCGACGTGGGCGGGACGTACGCGAAGCTGTGGCGCCACCAGTCCGGTGGCTTCCTCGACGAGGCGGTCGGTACTCGTTGATCAGTCCTCGCGGACTGATCAACGAGTACGAACCCACGCGCCTGGTGCACAGGTCAGGCTGCAGCGGCCGTGTTTTGACACCCACAGCGAGGCGAGGACGCGGAGTCCTGCCGCAGGTCGGCGGCGTCAGGGTGGTGCCGCGCTTGGAGAGTGCCCGCCGCAGCGCGTTGCTCGGGCCGCAGCATCCTGTTCCGCCTCGTGGATGTCGGCCAGCCGGCCGAGCGTGGCTGCTTCCTGTGGACGGCGAGGCGTGCGCCTGCTCGGAGTGCAGGTCCAGCCGGTTGGCCTGCCAGATGTGCCACAGCTCCCGATCAGCGGCAGCTTCACCGCCGAGCCGGAAGCCCGTGACGTCCAAGCGTTCATCCAGGCTGTCTACGACGAGCTGGGGCCTGTTGATGACCACCAGACCGACAAGACCGTCTCGGCGGAGTCATCCACGAGTATCGCCACGCCGCGAGGAACGTCCGCAACGCTTCCTTTCGCCACCATGCGACGTCCCCGATCAATCAACTCCCTGGAGGTTGTCGACGGGGGCACGACGATTCCGGACTTGGCCTCTGTCCGGAAAGGAGCTCCGACCGCGTCGCGAACTTTCCCGAGCCGGCCTGTTGGGAAGCGTCACGGAGGTGTCACGCACTGGGTTTATGGCGCGGAACGGGACGTCGTGCTGCCCACGGTCCTGTGGACGCTGGTGCTGCTCGGCGGCGCGGTGGTGTTCGCGGTCGTATCCTTGCGCGGCGGGGTGCGGACAGGTGCGCGCATCCTGGACGGGCGTTTGGCCTGGGGTGAGATCGATACCGAGGAGTACGAACGGTTGCGCCGGGCGCTCCACTCGTCTTGAGGACTTTCGGTCGTGGTGGCAGGGCCACCGGTGGCGGGTCGTCGGAGAAAGCGGACGAATTTCACGATGGAGCGCTGGGGAGGCCGGGACGTGCGCATGAAAATCGCTCTCGCCGTGGCGGCGGTCGCCGCAGCGATCGCCGCTGTCGTCGTGTTCCTGCCTCGGGGCGGTGAGCCCGGCACGGCCACCACCTCGCCCACGACGTCCGCGAACACCCTGCCCGGGGTGTACGTCGTCAAGATCGACAACGCCGCCGCCGCCCGTCCACAGACCGGTCTGGGATCGGCCGACGTGGTGTACGTGGAACCGGTCGAGGGCGGCCTGACGCGGTTCGCCGCCGTGTACTCGTCACCACCCGAGGTGGTGGGACCGGTGCGCAGCGCCCGCGAAACGGACCTCGACCTGCTGGCCCAGTACGGGCAGCCGGTCCTCGCCTATTCCGGCTCCGCGCCCGAACTCGCGCCCATGCTCGGCCGGTCCGGTCTGGTCCGCGCGACACCGGAGGACGTGGCCGACGCGTACTCCCGGGACAACGCCAGGGTTGCGCCGCACAACCTCTACGTCCGGCCGCAACGGCTGCCCGGACCGGCCGCCGGTCCGGCGAAGACCCCGCAGACCGGCCCGGCCCCACCCGGCGGACGTCCGGTCACCAGCCGGGACGTCACCTACCTGGGTGACCGCTTCGACCTTGCCTGGAACGGCGGCTGGGCGATCTCGCTCGACGGGTCCCCGCTGAAGTCGACGGAGTCGGGCCAGGTCAAGGCCACCACCGTCGTCCTGCAGCAGGTCTCCACCCGATCGGGTCAGTACGTGGAGGACGCCAGCGGTCAGCCGTCCCCCGTCGTGGTGACGGTCGGGTCCGGTTCGGGTGTGGTCCTGCGCGACGGCCTCGCCTTCGACGTCACATGGTCCCGCCCGACGGCCACCGAGCCGACCCGCTACACCGCCGCCGACGGCACCGAGGTTCCCCTGGCCCCGGGACGGACGTGGGTGTTCCTGGTCGTGCCCTGACCACCGTGCGCCCCGGCGATCAGGTTGCAGTGCCCCGCACCACGGCCACAAGGGCAGGCCGCGTAGTGGTGTGCGTGCCGAGAAGTATGTCCGTGCAGGTCAGTAGGCATCGGCGTCTTGCCGGTCATCCGGCATGATCGCGGCCGTGCCAGTCCGTTTCGCTTATCTCACCGCCTCGTATGCCTTGCTGCGCTATGGCTCTTGCGCATGACCGATCGTGAGAAGGACGTTGAAATCCGCTGCACTCCGGCGGATCCAGTGCCCTTCTTCAGGAAACCGGTCTCGTTCACCAGGCACGGGCACGACGTCGTGGGTCTACCCGGTGAACCGCCCCGCCACCCGCCCCAACAGGTCGTCCAACCCGCGCTCCAGGGCAGCGAGATCCTCTTCAGACAACACAAGATCGGTAAGCTACCTGGGACCGATCACGAAGTGCGGCTGGAGCACTAGGACCGTTCGGTCAGCAGGCTCAGCATTTCCGGCAGGTCGAAGTACCTGGCCACGTCGAGCGCCGACCTCGGTCCGAGAGCGGGGTCCGCTCCCGCGTCCAGCAGCAGGCGGACGGTGCGCTCGGAGCGGCGGAAGACCGCCGCTCCGAGCGCCGTCTGTCCCCGGTCGTTGACCCGCCCGGTGTCGGCGCCCCGCTCCAGCAACGCCCGGACGGTCTCCGGGTGGTCGTGGTAGGCGGCGAGGACGAGCAGCGAGTCGCCTGAGCTGTTGGTGAGGTTCACCGGTACGCCCGCGTCGATGGCCTCGGTCAGCCCGTCGGTGTCACCGGTGCGGGCCAGGTCGAACATCGAGCGCAGGAAGGTCAGCTCCTGCTCGGTGAGCTGCGTGGTCACGACCGGGCTCCTCAGGAGATCGTCGCGGGGAAGCGTTCCCACACGCGGTGGGATTCCAGCAGCATCGTCACTGCCTTGAGCACGGCCGACGGGTCGTCGTCGATTACGACGCCCGGCCCGGTGGCGCACCCGGCGGCCTCGAGGGCGGCGCGGCCGCCTCCCCAGCCGCCGATGGCTTTGGCGTGGCGGAAGCACTCCTGGATCATCAGGACGACCCGCGGATCGACGGCGCCGGCCGGTGCGCCGGCCTTCGCGTCCCTGGCCGGCACCGCGTCGGCGCCAGGCGGTGGGCTGCCTGCGAGCAGCAGTGCGTCGAACTCGACCGACCGCGCGGTGAGGAACGTGCGCTGGGCGACCAGGCCGCTCTCGTCGTTGAGCGGTCCGCCGGTCGGGGCGATCAGCAGTGGCACCATGCCGCCGGCCAGGATCGTCTCACGGAGCGTTCGCACGCCGTCGAGATCGGCCGGATCGACCACGATCCCGATCATCCGTCCGTCGGTCGGCCACGTCCGCCCGATCTGGGAGAGGGCAGGACTCGGCGTGACCTTCTTCGGCCGGACGGTGGCTGCCGGCGCCGGAAGTCCGAGGCCCTGCGCCACCTCCCGGCACAGCGTCGGGTCGACGTTGGCCAGCACCAGCAGCTGGCGTTCCTTGATGGCCTGCTCGTAGCACTTGCCGAGCTCGAAGGTGAACGCGCGCACCACGTGCTCCTTCTCGACCGGCGAGAGGCTCTGCCAGAACAGCCGCGGCTGCGTGTAGTGGTCGGCGAACGATGTGGGCGACTGCCGGACCTTCACCGCCTTCGGCAACGGCTGCGCCACCTCGACCAGGGGCCGGTCCTCGGCTCGTGCTTCGAACGGGTTGCCGCCGTCGAGGGTGTTCGGCCGGTACGGGGCCACACCGGCGTGCACCGCGTGCTGGTGGAAGCCGTCGCGGAACATGTCGTTGACCGGCGCGTGCGGGCGGTTGATCGGGATCTGGTTGAAGTTCGGCCCGGAGAGCCTGGTCAGCTGGGTGTCCAGGTAGGAGAACAGCCGGGCCTGCAGCAGCGGGTCGTCGGTGACGTCGATGCCCGGCACCAGGTTGCCGAGGTGGAACGCGACCTGCTCGGTCTCCGCGAAGAAGTTCATCGGGTTGCGGTTGAGCGTCAGCATCCCGACCGGCTGCACCGGCGCGAGCTCCTCCGGCACGATCTTCGTCGGGTCGAGCAGGTCGATGTTCTCGAACGTCTGCCGGGGCGTGTCGGGCAGGATCTGCAGGCCGAGCTCCCACTGCGGGTACGCGCCGGACTCGATGGCGTCGGCCAGGTCGCGGCGGTGGAAGTCCGGGTCGATGCCGTTGATCATCTGCGCCTCCTCCCACATCAGGGAGTGCACGCCCAGCTTCGGCTTCCAGTGGAACTTCGCGAGCGAGGTCTCACCGGCGGCGTTGACGAGCCGGAACGTGTGGACGCCGAAGCCCTCCATCGTGCGGTAGGACCGAGGGAGGCCGCGGTCGGACATGTTCCACATGACGTGGTGGGTCGCTTCGGTGTGGGTCGACACGAAGTCCCAGAACGTGTCGTGCGCGCTCTGCGCCTGCGGGATCTCGCGGTCCGGGTGCGGCTTGCCCGCGTGGATGATGTCCGGGAACTTGATCCCGTCCTGAATGAAGAAGACCGGGATGTTGTTGCCCACCAGGTCGAAGTTGCCTTCCTGGGTGTAGAACTTCGTCGCGAACCCGCGGGTGTCGCGCACGGTGTCCGCTGATCCGCGCGAGCCCAGCACGGTCGAGAACCGCACGAACACCGGCGTTTCGACGCCGTCACCCAGGAACGCGGCCCTGCAGACGTTCGCGGCCGTGCCGTAGCCCACGAACACGCCGTGCGCGCCGTAGCCGCGTGCGTGCACGACCCGCTCCGGAATGCGCTCGTGGTCGAAGTGCATGACCTTCTCGCGCAGGTGGTGATCCTGCAGCAGCGTCGGTCCGCGCTCTCCGGCTTTCAACGAATGGTCGGTGTCGTACAGCCGTGCGCCAGCCGAGGTGGTGAGGAAGTCGCCCTGTTGTCCTTGGGACAGCTGCGAGGCACCGGTCGGAGCGCCGGTCGGCGACACCGTCTCGGGCCCGGCCTGGTCCGGCTTGGGCGGTAACGGCTCACGCGGGTCGGTCGGCTCGTCGAGTGACGGCGGTTCGCTGTTCGGGGCTCCGGGGATCGGTGGGTTGACCAGTTCGGTGACCTTGTCCACGGCCTTCTCGAGTGCCGCCTTCACGAGCTTGCCCGGCTTGTGGGTAGCCACTACGTCTTCCTCCTCGACCTCGCCAGCTCTCGTGCAGCGGCTACCCGTGGCGGAAGAACTCACACCTGACCAAGGGTGGGTTGCGCCGACCACGGGCTCGGCAACCGGTTCCGCCGCCGGCTGCTCGGCCCAGGCCGAGGCGATGCAGGCGAGGATCACACCACGCCGCAGAAGTGCCGAACAACGCTCTGTTGTCCAAAGAGGACTATCCCTCGTGGGGCTACGAGATCGGCAAGGGCGTCACCACCATCTGGGAGCGCTGGAACTCGATCCAGCCCGACGGCTCCTTCGGCCCGGTGGACATGAACTCTTTCAACCACCGTGCCGGCCAACGCCACCGCCGAGATCGTGGGTCCGTCCGAGAGCGCCGGTTCGGTGACGGAATCGGGCAAGCCGCTCCACGCGGCGCCCGGCGTCCTCGGCATCACCCGTGATCCCAGCAGGAAGGCCACGGTCGTGACGGTCTCGTCCGGGCGGTACAGCTCACTGCTGACCAACGAACGTGACCCTCAGCTTTACGCACTCCACCACGGCCGGCCACTTGATCAACGAGTACGAATCTGTGGCGGCCTGAGGCGCAGGTCAGACCACCAGGCATAGTTTTGGCACCCCACACGTCCGCATACTCGGGCAACGGCTGGTGACGGCGCGCGAACTCGGTGACTTCGGCGATGTACTCACGGCGGAGCTGCCGCGCGCCGGGATCAGGATGTACATACGGCGCCTGGGATACTGGACCCTCGACCACCCGCTAGACCAGGAGTGCACCGTGCAGCAGGGAACCGTCCGCTGGTACGACCTCGAGCGCGGCTTCGGCTTCCTCGCCCCGGACGACGGCAGCGCCGACATCTTCGTGCACGTCTCGCAGGTGCAGGGCGAGGGCGCGGCCCGGGCGCTGCGCGAGGGCCAGACGGTGCAGTTCGAGACCGGTGAGGGACCCCGCGGTCCGCAGGCGCTGCACGTTGCCGTCACCGGGGACGTCGCGCCTGACGCGGCCTTGGGTGTGCTAGCCACAGTCTCCTGGTACGAGCCGGCCAAGGGCTACGGGTTCGCCGCGCCGGACGGCGGGGGTGCGGAGGTGTTCGTGCACTCCTCCGCCATCGTCACCGGGGGCGTCCTCGCGGCTGGGCAGCGGGTGGCCTTCGTCATCGTCGCCGGCGAGAAGGGGCCGCAGGCCCAGCACCTGGTGCCGCTGAGCTTCGACGCCGGGGTCCGCAGAGGCCCCCTGGTCACGCCCGGCGACGGCGCCGACGGCTCCGTCCTGTGGTTCGACGAGGAGAAGTCGTTCGGCTTCGTGGCCGCCGACGACGGGGCGGGTGACGTCTTCCTGCACGTGCGCGCCCTGGTCGACGACCTGTACCTGCCGGCCGAGGGCGACCGGGTCTCGTTCACCACGGTCACCGTGGACCAGGGTCGTCAGGCGCGTGAGGTGCGGTTCGTGGCCACCGGCGAGCCGGTGGAGGCTGCCGCGGCCCCCAGCCAGGCCCGTTCGGCCATCCGGCCCACAGCCCGCGCCGGTAACGGCACGGTGGCCCGCTACGACGCCGACCGCGGCTTCGGCTTCATCACCCCCGACGCGGGCGGGCCCGACCTGTTCGTGCACGTCTCGGTGGTCTCCGGCGAGCCCCTGGTGGCCGGCGAGCGGGTGCGCTTCCGCATCCGGCAGAGCGACCGGGGCCCGCAGGCCGACGCCGTCGAGCACGCCTGACCGTCCGGGACGGTCCCACGACGCCTCGAAGCGGGCGACGTAGCGGCGCTGCCACGGCGTCTCGCCCGCCCGGTGGTCGTAGCGCGCCCGCACGTACGCGACCGCCTCGACGGCCGGCACCCCGTCCAGGACGGCCAGGCACGCCAGCGAGGTCCTGTGGGGTGTCAGAACTCCACACTGATGCGCTGAGCTTCGGTGATCTTGTTCTGTCGTTCTGAGGGCATGATCGTGGGCGTGGCGTTGTGATTGCTGTACTTCGTCTCTATGTGACGTTGTCCCGGTCGTGGCGCAGCGGGGATGTTGTGCGCGTGCGGATGCCGTTCGGGCTGCGGGCGGAGCGCACGCCGGACCAGCCTCTCGTGCAGTCGCTGATGTACGGCCCGATCAACCTCGTGGCGCGCGATGCGCGGCGTGCGTTGCTGGAACTCGGCCTGTGCGGGCGTGCGGCGCTCTCCGGCGATCTGGCCGGCAACCTCCAGCCGGTCGCGGGCAGCCCGCTGCACTTCAGGCTCGGCGAGGTGACGCTGGCACCCCGTGCGCGCGGACGGGTCGACATTCCTCGACGAGGTGTGGGTGGCGGCGCCGTTCACGTCCAGGAGCGCGTTCTTGGACCGGGTGACCGCCGTGGCGCGGCGGTGGGTCGGCGAGGGCCTGATGTCTGTCGGTGACCACGATCGAGGCGCACACCAAGGACCAGCGCCGTCTGCTGGAGCCGGAGTGGCTGTACGGAGCGAGGTTCTGGCAGGCGGGTACTCATGCACTTTCACCCGGTGATGCGAACTCGCGTGTGGTGGCGGCAAAACCGGCGTGATGAGGCCGGTGCCCCTCGATCGGGGGATGGTCGAGGGGCACCGGGTCGGTGTCTCCGTCAGCGTGTGTCAGCTGGTAGGAGCACGATGTGAGGTCAGGCGGCGCGGACGGAGGTGCTCTGCGGGCCCGAAGCCCTTCTCCGCGTTGAACCACGAACACAAAACTCTACGACCATCCCGTACAAGACCGTCGTGGCCGGTTTAGTTCCCGTGGTGACATCAGGTGTCGTGCGTCACCGGCAGATGCAGCCTCGGGACAGCGCGGCAGCCGTGGTCGCGGTGCAATAGCGAACGCCGATCGGGTCGTGCTCGTGCCACAGGTGAGGGCACACGGCACAGATGCCGGCACCGTCGGAGTGGCCGGTGTCGTCGGTCAGTACGGCGGTTTGCAGTTCAGACACGTGCATGCGGGTACTCCGATGATCGATGCTGGAACGAGAGGATGCGGGGGTTCTGGATGGTTCCGTCGCGGATCTCGATGGCGCGCCGGATGATCTCGCTGGAGTCCCAGGCGCCGGTGAGCACCGTGCGCAGGTGCGGAAGCAGCGCTTCGCTGATCTCCCAGGTCGCCGAGTTCCACAGGTAGGACGGGCTGTGGTCCACGCCGTAGTAGCGCACGTGGTCTCCCACCAGGAAGTCCGGCTGTGCGAACGAGGTGGGGCGCGCCCATTCGAAGCCCATGCCCTCGTCGCAGGAGACGTCGACCACCAGCGTTCCCGAGGCCAAAGTGGACAGATCGTCGTTGACGAGGAACGTCAGCGGCGCGTTGGTGTCCTGGAGCACGCAGTTGACGATGATGTCGTGCTCTGCGAGGAATCCCGCCAGCGGCACGCGGCCGCCGTCGGTGAAAGCGTGACTGCGCCGCGGATTGGCGGCGTCGTGGTCGAAGTGGACCATCCGCGCGGAGTGGATCGGCGAGCTGACGGCCGCGACGCCGCGGTTGGTGAGGATGTTGACCTCGTGCACCCCGTGCGCGTTGAGGGCGGTCACGGCGCCTCGCGCGGTTGCGCCGAAGCCGATCACGACGGCGCGCAGCCGCCGCCCGTAGTCGCCGGTCGAGCCGATGAGCTGCAGGGCGTGCAGGACCGAGCAGTAGCCGGCGAGCTCGTTGTTCTTGTGGAAGACATGTAGGCCGAACGAACCGTCGGAGGTCCAGTGGTTCATCGCCTCGAAAGCGATGAGCGTCAGCCGCCGGTCAACGGCCAGCTGCGTGAGCTTCTCGTCCTGGACGCAGTGCGGCCATCCCCACAGCACCTGTCTTTCCCTCAGCTCCGCGACGTCCTCGGCGAGCGGTTTGGGCAGCAGGATGACATCGCATTCTGCGATGAGCTCCGCGCGCGAGCGCAACCCGGCGACGGATGCGGCGAGTTGCTCGTCGGAGACGCCGAAGCGTTCTCCGTAGCCGTGTTCGAGGTAGATCCGGTCACGAAGATCCGCGTCGATCCGAGCCAGGTGCAGCGGGTGGATGGGAAGCCGGAGTTCGTTCTCCTTGCGGGACTGTGCGATGACTCCGAGGCTGAGCTGATCCACGTGTGCCCTGTTTTCCTTGATGGTGGTTTCCGCGACAGAGGGAGTCAGTCGCCACTGAGGTTGGGCGGCTGGAGTGCCGTGGGTGCCGTCAGGTCGAGGTCGGCCACGCGGAGGCGGAACACCTGCAGCTCGACACCGAAGTACTTGGTGGTCTCGCCGACCCAGTGCATGCCGTTGTTCCGGACGGTGGCCGCGGCGCGGGCGTTGCCGGGCCGGACGACGGCGAAGATCTCCTGGACGTCCTGGCTGAACGCCCAGGCCGCCAGCGCATGGGTGGTTTCGGTGGCGTAGCCGTTGCCCCAGGCGTCGGGGCGCAGCTGCCAGCCGATCTCCAGATCCTCGTTGCCTGGCGGTAGCGGGAGCAGGATGGCGCCGCCGATCACACGGTCGTCGGTGTTGCGTTGGATGGCCCATCGACCTGCCGGAGCAGGCAACCGGGCACCTTCGGCGCTCCACTGCTGCAGCAGCAGCCGCATGGCCGCGAGGTCTGGCACCCGGTCCATGTCGGGGCTGAGCCAGCGAGTCACCTCGGCGTGGCCGTAAACGTCCAGCGCGGCCTCTGCGTCGTCGACCAGCCAGGGCCGCAACGTCAGTCGTTCCGTGGTCAACGCGTGGGTGGTCCAGGTCGACGTGCTCATATCGGTACTCCGTCCCCCGGCTGCGTGTTCTGGCCGGGTGATGTTCGAGCAAATGGTCCGATATGGATCGTCAGGCCATTTCGGGAAGGATCAAGGAGGCTGTTGAAAAAGCGGCACTTTTGCCTCCATGTTACACGCATCACCGGCGCGTATGAGCGAGTCCTGCCTGATCAGAAAAACCGACGAACGCTTCCTGAGAATCAGCTGTGAGGCTTTGAGCTGCAGGTTTGCCTGCTGGAGGTGTTTTTCGCGAAATTTGGCAACATTTCGGCCGATCATGACTGAATCGGTGTAGAGTCGAGCTGTCGAGAACATCTCGCACATGGGTGGTCAAGCTCATGTCGTGCTCGGCGAAACCTATACCGGCCGTTTTTCCGGCCGGGGACGGGAGTCCCGGCATGACGTCGGCACCCCACCTTCCCATCGCCCCAGTGGCCACTGCGGTCACCGAGCGGCCTCGTCATCCGCAACGATTGCGGTTGCGGCCGAAGGCGCCCACGACGGGGCATGTCGACGGTGCCTGGTGGCCACGTTCCCGGGACCTCGCCGCCGAACTGCCGGCGTTGCTCGCAACGCTGGCAGTTCGGCTGGGCGACGTCCTGCGGGTCAGCTACAACCTCACCGAGTGGGACTCCGCGCCCCGCCGCATCATCAGTGGTGGCCGCCAGATCCGGCTCGACGGGTTCATCTCCAGGCCCGCGCACACCGTGGACGTGCTCGCGGCGGACAAGCGCCGTCTCACACTGCTCGTCGTGCCGTCGCACACCGACGCGGCCGCCGCGCACCAGACCATGATGCTCGCGGCGGATCGCGACAACTCCCAGACCGTCGACGACCTGCTCGCCGCGGGTGTCAGCGTGACCACACAGATCGAAGGAATCCCAGAACAGAAGAGCAGGTGCACCTCATGACCGCGTCGACCTATGTGTCCTTGTACGAGCGCAGAGTCAGGCTCGTCCAGGAAGTGCTGTCCGCGCATGCCAAACTCAGCAAGAAGGACGCACGAGGCCTCGCAGTGCACGTGCTGGGCGCGCTGGACCACATCCCGGAGCAGGTGCGCTGATCACTGCCCCACCCCGGTCGAACAGTCCGAGCCTTCCTGCCGCCGAGGAGTTGCCTGTGAGCACCCGGCTGCTGCGCATCGGGTGCACCTTCACCTAGCGCGCAGAGGTGCCGACAGGAGCGCAGCCGCGCGGCTATCGCCGGGTGCGGCAGATCGCGATCTCGTTCTGCCGGGACCTCAACATTCCGGCCCGCTACGTCTTCGGCTACCTGCCGGACCTCGACGTACCAGCCGACGGGGCAACATCGGTCGTGGCAGGGACGCCGCCGATGTCGCAATGGCCACCACCTTCGGGGCCCATTGCTGGAGTCGATGGTCGTCCACGCCGAAGAGGACTTCGCGCCCGCCTGGCGATGACGCGGTGGACCCACCGCCGAGCAGCCGGTGTAGTGTGGTGCCATCAGTCATGGTTCCGAAGTACCGGTCGCCCGTGATCACGTGTCACGGGCGTTTTGCTGTTCAGCGTCTCCGCGGCCATGACGGATCACCTCCGGCTCCGCATCGTGCGGGTGCCGAATCATGCTTGGAGTGCACATGGCCACCGGAACCGTCAAGTGGTTCAACTCTGAAAAGGGCTTCGGCTTCATCGAGCAGGACGGCGGTGGCGCCGACGTCTTCGTGCACTACTCGAACATCGCCGCCCAGGGCTACCGCGAGCTCCAGGAAGGCCAGAAGGTCTCCTTCGAGATCACGCAGGGCCAGAAGGGCCCGCAGGCGGACAACGTCGTCCCCGCCTAGTCCGTGTTCAGCCGCTGGTCGACCAGCGGCGTGCACGCACGAACCACAAAGCCCGCCGGTTGAGCCCAACCGGCGGGCTTTGCTCGTTCACTGTCCCGGGTGGCGTAGTGGTGACCCGGCGTCGTGCAGGTGGCGCAGTACCTGGGCGTAGGAGCGGCGCAGGGTGGTTTTGCTGTAGGGGATGCCGTGCCGGATGCAGAAGTTCTCGACGACGGGTTGTGCGCGCCGCAGGTTCGGGCGGGGCATGTGCGGGTAGAGGTGGTGCTCGATCTGGTGGTTGAGGCCGCCGAGCAGGGCGTCGACCCAGCGGCCGCCGGTGACGTTGCGGGAGGTGAGCACCTGCTTGTGGAGGTGGTCGAGGCGCTGACCCTCGGTGATGATCGGCATTCCCTTGTGGTTGGGTGCGAAGGAACAGCCGAGGTAGACGCCCATGAGGCCTTGGTGCACGGCGATGAACACGATGGCCTTCGCCGGTGACAGCACGAGGAACAAGGCCGTCAGGTAGGCGATCATCGGCAGGATCTGGAGTGCGGCTTCGCGCCACGGGTTGCGCAGTTCGTTGCGGCACAACGCGACGAGGCCGGAGATGCGCAGCACGGCCGCCTCGGCGAGCAGCAGTGGGAAGAACAGGAATGCCTGGTGTTTGGTGATCCAGCTGTACAGGCCGCGTTTCTGGGCAGCCTGTGCGCGGCTGAACGCGAGGGCGTGGATCTCGATGTCCGGGTCGTGGTCCTCGTGGTTGGGGTTGGCGTGGTGGCGGTTGTGCTTGGCGACCCACCACTGGTAGCTGATGCCGGTGAGGCTGCCGTGCAGGTGCCCGACGACGTTGTTGTGGCGGTGGCTGCGGAAGATCTGCCGGTGCCCCGCGTCGTGGCCGATGAATGCCAGCTGTGTTGAGGCGACGGCCAGGGCGGCTGCCGTGAGCAGTTGCCACCAGGAGTCGCCCAGCAGCGCGAACGTCACGGCGATCGCGCCGAGCAGCAGCGCGTTGACCGCCATCCGCAGCAGGTAGTAGCCGCGCCGCCGATCCAGCAGGCCGGCGGCCTTGAGTTCCTTGGTGAGCCGGGCGAAGTCGCTGCCGCGAGGGCGGTCAGTCGTATCTGCCACGACGTCGTGCGTTGAGGTCATGTATCTGCTCCGGGTAGGTGGCTGTGTGGAGCCGTTGTGGGGTTCATTTCTCGGCTTCGGTGTCCAGGCCGGGTTCGTCCGGGCCGGACTCCTCGGGTTGGCTGGTGTGCACGTCGGCGGGTGACACGTGTTCGTCGGCTTCGCTGCGCAGGGAGCGGATCGCGGAGTTGAGCACCGCCAGCAGGGGAACGGCGAGCAGTGCGCCGGCGATGCCCGCGACGAGCAGGCCTGCCGCGATGGCCAGGACCACCGCGAGTGGGTGCAGCTTCACCGCGCGTCCGAGCAGGAACGGTTGCAGGATGTGGCTTTCCAGCTGGTTCACCGCGATGACGATGATCAGGACGATCACCGCGGTCAGGGGACCGTTCGCGACGAGTGCGATGAGGACGGCGACGGCGCCGGCCACCACCGCGCCGAAGATCGGGACGAACGCGCAGATGAACACCAGCGCCGCCAACGGAACCGCCAGGGGTACGCGCAGCACGGCCAGTCCGACGCCGATGCCGATCGCGTCCACCACCGCGACTGCTCCGGTGGCGCGGACGTAGCTGACCAGTGCGGCGAGGCTGCGCCGGCCCGCGACGTCGACCCGCCTGCGGGGTCCATCGGGGACGACGCGGATGAGGAACTGCCAGATCCGGGGTCCGTCGTAGAGCAGGAACGCGAGCGCGAACAGCACCAGCAGCATCTCGGCGAGGGTCTCGCCGACGGTCGCCGCGGTGGTGATGGCGCCCGTCGTGATACCGGACTGGTTGTCCTGCAACGTTTTCACGATCCGGTCGGCGAAGTCGCGCAGCTGCGTCTCGCTCAGCTGCAGCGGGCCGTTGACCAGCCAGCCGGAGATCGCGTCGATGCCGCGCGCCAGTTGCGCGGCCAGGTCCGGCAGGCCGTTGACGAAGGTCACCACGACGAACGTCAGCATCCCGCCGAGCAGGAGCAGTCCGCCGACCAGCACCAGCACGGTGGCGAGGGCTCGGGGAACTCGATGTGCCATCAGGAAAGCGACGGCCGGTGCGAGCAAGGCGGCCAGCAGCAGCGCGATCGCGAGAGGCACGGCGAGTGCCGCCAGCCTGCTGAAGATGACACCGACGACGTAGAGCGCCGCGACCACGACCAGAAAGCGCCAGCTCAACGCCGCGCTGACCCGCAGCACCGCGGGAATCGGATCCCGCGTGGGCGGCACGTCACCGCGGTCGGTGCTCACCACGTCCACACCTCCGGTGTCGATTTCCGACGCCGGGGTCTGGGGTCATCGGTGTGTCGGCAGGTGTCCGCCTGCCTCTGCTCGGAGTTCCCTGCCACGCCGGTCACAAACCCTGCTGTGCTGCAGGCGCACTTCTCACTCTCGGGGCTGTGGTATCCAGCTGACTCGGCCGGAGAAAACGGCCGGTTCAGGTTTCACCGAGTACGACCTGGGTTAGGCCGCTCAGGTGCGAGATGTTCTCGGAAAAATCAACCCTACACCCTTCCGCTCCTGATCGGCTGAAATATCTCGCGTTGATTGTGTCGTCGGCAGGCGCCTGCGAAGCGTCAAGCGCACCGCCGCCGGTCGGCTCGTTCGCGCTGCTAGATGCCGCTGTGGCGGGTTGGATGCGGGATTGCCTGTGCTCCTCGGCGACCCAAGGGCTGTCATCGCCGGATTCTCATATGAATTTCAGGTGATAGGGCGCGCGGGTGATATAGAGTATGCGAAAGAGATATTTCGACGTTTTCAGATCTGCGGCTGAGACCAGCTCCCCGCCCGCAGGGCAGGCAGTTCGTCTTGGTCATGAGGAGAGATTTCAGTGAGCACCGTCAGCGACAACGCATGAACGCAACTCCCGAAGATGCTTCAGTGATCGCACAGCGCCTGCACCTCGCCAGCGGCTTCCACTCGTCGGAACGCGACTGGGTCGTGGATCGCCTGGCGGCGCTCGGTTCGCGTCTGCGGTCATACCGCGACGACGAGATCGAACTGGAGATCAGCCTCAAGGACCGCAAGGGCGCCGAGCAGCGCGTCATGCTGCAGTGCTGGATCAACCACGGCCATCGGCTGCACCTCGTTGCCACCTCGGCCCAGCGAGAGCTTCCCGCGGCGCTCAACGAGGTCCGCGACGAACTGATCCGTCAGGTCGGCGAGACCAAGACTCGTACCGAGCCGCGCAGCAACCGCGCGCTGCGGTCCGTCCCGACACTGCCCGAAATCGGCTAGCGGCGCTGGCGCCGGTCGGTCCGGCAACGCCTCGACACGAAGGCGCCTGATCGGGATGTGCCATCGAGTGCCTGTGAGGCGAGCAGGCCTGGGCGAGGCACTTCCGCAACACGACAGCTTGGTGGACGAACTCGATTTGATCCCTGCTCGCGATCCCGGTCGTGCTCGTACTCGGCTGCGCGGCTTCGTCCGCCGGGTGCCCTCCACCAACGCTCCACAATGGACGGCAAGGAGAAGGCGGTGTTGCTGCCCGGCGTTGTCGTTCGCCGCGGCGTTGACCTCCTCGGACCTTCCCGCAGCTGGAGCGGCGTAGGATGGAGTCAACGGAAGGCACGTCGTAGCACCGGCGGTCAAGCTGATGCCGCCTTGGGCGCACCACGAGACCCGGCTGGTTCAGCTGGAGGCGGGAGCACCGAGATGATCTCGGACCTGCTCTGCACTACTGCGGCGTCGACCGTGCAACACGGTCTGAGGTTGCCGCTGAAGCCGGATGCGATGTCCGACAGGCACTTCGCCGGGAGCTGGCGACCGCTGTCGACCGACCCGGCCATCGATGTCCCCTCGCTCGTCATTCCGGATTCCGGCCAAGCGGCCCTGGTGACACCGGAGTCTCCCTCAAGACCGGCTCCCGGCTCGTAGGGACGTCGAAGTCTTCCTGGTCGGTGCCACTCAACCGCTCGAGGTCGTCAGGACCGCGCGACGACATGGCCGAACCAACGCTGCGTGCTCCTGACTCGCGAACGCGATGGCCAGCGCCTACCGACCGCCGCGGCCACAAGGGAGAGCCCGGATCTGATCACGCGCCGGTCGTGGCGCCCTTCCCACTCGCCTGATCAGATGTACGGGCAGTTTTCCCGGTACTCCTCGATCAGATCGCCGCGGGCCGGCGCCGGGCAGAGGAACTGCTGGTAGCGGGTGTCGTTGTCGATGAACCGCTTGAGCCACGAGATGCTGTACTTGCCGATCGTGGTGTTGGGCGAGTTCGGCGCGAAGTGCGAGGCGTTGTTGAGCTCCAGGTACGCCTTTTCCAACGTGGACGGCAACGACGTGTAGAACGGCTCGGAGTGCGTCGCGACGGGCGCGACGGAGTCGTTCTCGGCGCCGATCACCATCGTCGGCACGCGCACCGTCGACCAGTTCTTCGTGGTGTGCCACGGGGTCAGCGGGATCGCGGCCTGCAGTGCGGGGCGCTGGACGGACGCGCGCAGCGCGCCGCCTCCGCCCATCGAGTGGCCCATGACGCCGAGCCGGGACGCGTCGATCCGCGATCGCACGCTGCTCTGCTGCGTCAGGTGGTCCAGCGCCGCGAGGAGCTGGGTGGCGCGGCTGTCCGGTGGGTCCCAGGTGGAGATCGTGTCGATGGTGAACACCACGAAGCCCTGCGACGCGATGCGCGGGCCCAGCCACGAGATGTTGGCCTGTGTGCCGAGGAAGCCGGGCGAGATCGCGACCGCGCCGAACGTGCCGGCGCCGGTGTCCGTCGGGTAGTAGATCGTGCCGCCGCCGAAGCCGTTGACCGGAGCCGGCACGGGCGTCTGGGAGATGGCGAACGGTCCGCGCGCGGCCTCGATGCTCGCGACGGTCGGCGCGGGGCCGCGTTCGTACGGGTTGTTCGCCGCGTGGGCGGTACCGGTCAGGAGCAGCAGGGAGAGTGCGACAGGGATCAGTCTGCGGAGTTGCACGTCGCTGTACACCTCATTCGGCAGGGGAACCGAGGACGTCTCGACCCTGCAATCCCTGCGCCCCCGTTCGCATCGGTGCAACCACCGGTCTTGGTGCCCGAGTTCGGTCAGAAGTCCAACAGCGGTAGGTGAATTTCGGCGCCGTCTCTTCCGCAGGTCCTCAAGGGGCCGTAAGACTGGCCGGATGCTGCGTGGTCGTGACCGGCAGCGCGCCGCCGTGGACGCGTTGGTCGACCGTGCGCGCGCTGGGTGCGGTGGGGTGCTGGTGCTGCGCGGCGAGGCCGGTTTGGGCAAGACTGCGTTGCTCAACGCTGTGCGGTACACCTATGACGCGTTGTTGTGTGTGGACGTCCCCTCTCTCGATGTCGCCCCTCTCGGCGACGACCTCGTGCGGCTCGCCCGTGATGTCGCAGGTACGAGGGCGGCGTTGCTCATCGCCACCGAGGGACAGCCGCGCGGCCTGCCGAGCGTGACCCTCGACCCGCTGGACCGCGCGACAAGCCTGCGCGTGCTGCACGACCTGGTGCCCGGCGTGCCCGCCCCCCTCGCCGTGGACCTCGCCGACCTGGCCTGCGGTAACCCGCTGGCGCTGGCCGAGCTGGCGGGGTCGCTCACGTCCGCCCAGCTCGGTGGTACGGCGCCGGCGCCGGACGTGCTGCCGGAGAACAGCTCGCTGCGTCTGCGCTGGAGGGCTCGGTTCGAAGCGCTGTCACCCCGCGCTCAGCGCGTCGTCGCGCTGGCCGCGGTGGACGAGGAACTCGACGCCGACGCACTGGCACGGCTCGACCTGGACGCCGTGGTGGAGGCCGGCCCGTTGCTCGACCCGCGCAGGCTGGTCCGATCGGCGGTGCGGGCGGAGGTGCCGCCGGCGCTGCGGTTGCGGGCGCAGGCCGAACTGGCGCGAACGTTGCCGCCAGGAGCTCGTCGCACGTGGCACGAGGCGGTCACGACCCAGGACGCCGGCCTCGCGGACGTCCTCACCGCGCACGCGCGGCACGCCCGCCGGTGCGGCGACTTCGCCACTGCTGCGCGCGACCACGACCGGGCCGCCCAGCTGACCGGCGACCCCGAGAAGAAGGCCCGCCGACTGCTCAACGCCGCCGGTGATCACTGGACAAACGGCGCGCCGCACCGGTCACGTGCCGTCCTGCGCACGGCGGTGCGGCTGACCGACAGCCCGGAGCTGTTGGCGCTCATAGACCTGGTCACTGGCGGCATCGAACTGGGCGAGAGCCTGCCGGACCTCGCGGCGGACCGCCTGGTCCGCGCGGCGACGGGGCTCGCGGGTACCCGCCACGCGCTCGCGGTCGCCGCGCTGGGATTCGCGGGCGAGGCGGCGAACATCGCGGGAGACCAGCGTCGGCACGCCGCCGCCGCGGAGTTCGCCAGGGCGATCCGCCGCGACGACGAACCGCCAGAGATCCGCCTCACCCTCGATCACCTGGCCGGGATGTCCGCGACGTTCGCCGGACGGCACGACGAGGCTCTGCCCGCGCTCCGTACGGTGATCGAGCTCGCCGGGCAGGTTCCCGGACCCCAGGCACGGATCTGGGGGAGTCAGGCCGCCTACGTGCTGGGCGACGCCGCCCGTTCTCACGAGATGGCCACGAGCGCGGTCACGTCGGCTCGAGAGTGCGGACTGACCGCCCTGGTGCCGTGGGCGCTGGTCTACCGAGCGCTGTCGGCGCTGCTGCTGGACCAGCACGCCGCGGCGCTGACGGCCGCCACCGAGGGCGTGCACGCGGCGACGGCGATCGGGCAGCACAACGCGGTGGTCGACCACCTGACGATCCTCGCTCTGCTGGCGGCATTGCGCGGTGATGCGGACAGTGCGCTGCACCGGATCAACACCGCCGATGAACACATCACCCAGCGCGGACTCATCCGGCCAGGCACGCTCCGTGCGTGGGCGTTCGCGTGCGTCGACCTGACCCGAGACCGTCCGGCCGACGCGCTGGACCGGCTGCGCCTGCACCGTGGCCACGCCGGTGTCAAGGTGATGGCCGCACCGCACGTCGTGGAGGCCGCTGTCGCCTGCGGTCAACCGTCCACAGGCGACAGAGCACTGCGGCGGTTCGAGAAGTGGGCGGACGTCACCGGCAGCACGGCCCGGCTGGCGCTCTCACACCGGTGCCACGCCCTGCTGGCGAGCGGAACCGCCGACGAGCACTTCGAGGAGGCGATCCGGCTGCACCGGGCGGCCGGCACCGCCCTGGAACTCGCGAAGACCGAGCTGCTGTACGGAAACCGGCTGCGCCGCGGCCGCAAACCCAAGGTGGCGCGCGGACATCTGCGGGACGCTTTGCACATCTTCCAGTCCTACCAGGCAGATCACTGGGTGGCCCGCGCCCGCGCCGAGCTGCGCGCGGCGGGAGACACCGCCGGCGAGCCGAGCGGCACAGCCGCGCTGACGCCGCAGCAGGCGCAGATCGCCGGGCTGGTCGCCGAGGGTGCCACGAACCGCGAGATCGCCGCGCGGTTGTTCCTGAGCCACCGCACCGTCGAGCACCACCTGCGCAACATTTTCGCGCGGCTCGGCGTGCGGTCGAGGGTCGAGCTCGCCAGCAGACTCGACCAGGCGAGCAGGAATTTCGAGCGCGTGACGAGTACCGGTACTGGCAGCGGATTCCGACCCGCTGGGCGGACAACGACGTCTACGGGCACGTGAACAACGTCGTCCACCACGCCTGCATGGACACCGTGATCAACACGTGGCTGATCGCAGCCGGGCTGGACATCCAGGCCGGACGGCAGATCGGGCTGTGCGTGGAGTCCTATGTCGAGGGCGTGGCTCGCGTACGCAGAACGGCTGGCGAACACCGCAGCGGAAGATCAAGTCCGGGCCTGGTGGCTGGGAAGGATGGCTCGAACCGCCTGTGACGTAGGCGAAGTGGATGTTGCCCGACGGCTGGTGTCAGAGGCACAGATGATCGCAGACGCGGTGGAGGAAAGCGATGTGAGGGACTGGATCCTGGCCCCTGTCGCCGACGCCGCGATTGGCCTGGGAGATCTCGAACTTGCGGAGAGCCTCCTTCAGAAGATCGAGAGGGACTGGGAACGCAGGAAAGTCTTGTGGAGCATCGCGCGATCAGATGTTGCAAGCGCTGCCGGGTTTGCATTGCCAGGCTGCTGATGGAGGTCTCGTGGACCGACGTCGTCGGTGAAGTCGCGCGTTTCGACTGCAGCGTTCTGGATGCGGTTGGCCAAGAGCTTTTCGTTGTGGCAAGGAAGACTTGACGCTCGCACCGGATCCAAGTGTGTCGCCGGCGTGGTCTTCGCGGTGTTCGGCGTGATCGCCCTGGCTCAGGTGTTCTGGAGGTCACAGGGCACGGCAGGTCCTGAGGTAGCTGAGGAACGAGGCCTGCAGGCCGGTCACGTGCGTTTCGCGCAGCACCTCACTGGTGACGGTCGCGCCGCGGGAGGTGAGGCGGTGCAGGACGGTGGCCGCGTTCTTCGTGAGGTTCTGGTAGATGGGTACGTTCCCGAGGAGCTCCCGGTCGTTGAAGGTCAGGTGGAGCTTGGCCGGCTGGTCGCCCAGCTCCTGGATCTGGGTGAAGACCTGGCTGCCCTCGCTGGCGACGCCGGGGCTGCCGGCTCCGATGCTCTCGAAGAGCGTGGTGCCGGTGAGCCAGGCGTAGAGGCTGAAGAGTCCGCCGTAGGAGTAGCCGAAGAGGCCGTGACCGCTCGTGGCCGTGCTGTAGTCGCGTTCGATCCGGGGGTGCAGTTCGTCGGTGAGGAAGCGCAGGAACGCGTCGCCCTGGGTGTGGCGCAGTTCGTCGAGATAGGCGCCGGCTTGCTCGCGGGTCATCGCACCCGCCTGGATTCCCATTTCCACGGCGTCGAGGAACTCCTGGGCGACGGGCTCGCCGGGTGGCACGAGGTCCCTGTTGCGCAGTCTCGCCCAATGCTCCGCTTCCTCGCCCGCGTAGCCGACGCTGACCTGGATGTACGGCTTGATCTTCTGCATGGGGTCCTGCTGGGTGACGATGAGCGGGGCCGTCTGGCCCACCGCCCAGTTGCCGTCGAGCACGTACACGGCGGGCGCCTGCGTTGTGGCCGGGTCGTAGCGTGGCGGCGTGGTGACCCAGACGCCGTAGTCGTGCCCACGGCTGGAACGCAGCTCGAAGTAGTCGGTGTCGGCGAGGCAGCCGTGCCACATGGTGTTCATCGAAGGTCCTTCACGTCCTACAAGCCCTCCGGCCGGTTTTCCAATGGATAAATCTCTTTTCCAATGGATAAACTAGGGGAGTGGTCCTGTCAAGCACGGCACGCAACGGCGACGCACGCGAGCGCCTCCTGGCGCGGCTCCTCGACGTCTTCGACGACGGTCTTCCGCCACCGGAGACGTCACTCCGCGAGATCGCGGCCCGGATCGAAACCAGCCACGCGCTCCTGCGGTACCACTTCGGGTCGCTCACGGGCGTCCTGGCGGCCATGCTCGGGGCGCAGCGGAGCCGCGACAACGAGGCGCTGTTCAGGACCGCTGGGCAGGGGACATTCGACGACCTCGTCCTGGCGACCTGGCGGGCCTACACCCGCCCGGAGCAGCTGTCGCGTATCCGCGGGTTCTTCCACGTCGTGGGGCTGGCCGCATACAGCCCGGACGACTTCCGCGAGTTCATCTCGTCGCTGGACGACCTCACCAGGATGCTGGCCTCGCTGGCGGAGCGCGAAGGGCTCGGCGCCGGGGAAGCCCTGACGAAAGCCACGGTCGTCATCGCCGCGATCCGTGGCCTGCTGCTGCAGGAGGTTCTGACGCCGGGGGCGTGCTCGGAGGACGCGATCGCATTGATCATGGGCATGGGCGGGGAGCGGTCCGGTCAACGAGCATGCCCAGGGGTTTGAACTCGGACGCGCCACGGCCCGCTGGGCCAGGACGCGTTGGCCTGCTTGCAGGTTCGCGAGCCGGCGCACGCTCGTTCGCGTTGCAATGAGCTTGTGTAGCAGGGAAACGGGCAGCGAAGCAGCACGGCCGGCCACAAGGCAGGTGGCCGCGGTTCAGGAGCGCTTCGGTACAACCCGGTCAGCGAGTGGGAGGTGTCTGAGCAGATCGCACACGAGCCTCTCGTTGATGACGAGACGTTCGTAGCGGTGCAGGGGATGCGGGTGGCCAAGCCTGCCAAGGACGCCGAGGTCCGGAGCTACCTGCTTGCGGGGCTCGTCGTGTGTGGGCTTTGTGGTCGGCGAGTGGACGGGCACTGGGTTCGTGGGCGACCACGATGTGGTGGTCGCGGCCTCGGCCAACGTCCACCCGTTCTTGCCTGCCAGCGGCGCCAGCAACCACGCACGTAGGCACGGGCACGACGTCGTGGTTCTGCCCGGTGAAACCGACCTGCCACACGCCCGAACAACTCGTCCAGACCCGCGACCCATGCGACAAGATCCTCATCGTCCGACACAAGCCCAGCACGGTAAATGATCACGACGTGCGGCTGGAGTACTAGGAGAAGTGCTCGTTGGCGAGCGCTGAGCGGGTCGCGTGCAACGACGCCAGCAGCTGCAGCCGGTCCGCGTCGGCGCTGCCCGGCTCGGCGGTGAAGACCAGCATGATCGGGCCGGGATTGCCTGGCAGTGGGTACGTGTCCCAGTCCAGGACGATGTCGCCGGTCTCGGGAAAACTGAAGGTCTTGGTGCCGCTGACCGATTCGCGTACGTCGTGCCGGGCCCACAGCCGCCGGAACTCGGCGCTGCGGATGCTCAGCTCACCGACGATCGCGGTGGCGCGGGGATGGGTGGGGTCGGTGGCGACAGCGGCGCGCATCATGCCGATGTAGTCCAGGGCCTGCCGTTCCCAGTCCGGGCAGCTCCGTTCGCCGGTCAGCGTGTCGTCGAACATCAGCAGGAGCATGTTGAGCCGGTCGGGAGGGTAGCCGTCCGGGGCGCCGAGCAGCGCCTCCGCCATCAGGTTCCAGTCGAGCAGGTCGAGATGCCGGCCGAGTACGACCGCCGGGGTGTCCGTCATCCGCAGCAGACGCCGTGTGTGATCCGGCACCTGTTCCGGACCGCGGTTCACCTGGGCGGGCATCGGCTGGCGGGCGGCGCGGGCCAGAGCGAACAGGTGTCGGCGTTCCTTGTCGTCGAGGCCGAGCGCACGGGCGAGCGCGTCCAGGACGTCATCGGACGGGCGCACCTCCCGGCCCTGCTCCATCCGCTGGTAGTAGTCGGTGCTCAGCCCGGCCAGCAGGGCCAGCTCCTCGCGTCGCAGCCCGGTGACCTTGCGCCGCCCGCCCGGCTCCAGGCCGACGTCGTGTGGACGCAGCCGGCCGCGTCGGGCGCGCAGGAAGTCTCCGAGTTCACGAGCGTACGGATGAGGGCTGCTCACGCCGCAAGTGTGCCGCGGCCCCGACCGCCGAAGGTAGGTCTCTTGGACCCAGGCAACCGGGAACCAGTGAGCCGTCCCGGATCGCTCCTAGCGTTGTCGGTGCCAGCGCACTGACACCTCCAGGAGCAGCAGATGACCGAATGGACGGCCGACCGCATCCCCGACCAGCGCGGCCGGGTCGCCGTCGTGACGGGCGCGAACTCGGGCCTCGGCCTGGTCACCGCCACTGAGCTTGCCCGCCACGGCGCCCAGGTCGTGCTGGCCGTCCGCGACACCGCCGCCGGCGAGGAGGCCGCCCGCCGGATCGGCGGCGACGTCGAGGTGCGCGAGCTGGACCTGGCTTCCCTGGCCTCCGTGCGGGCCTTCGCGGCGAAGCTGGCTGCCGATCACCCGGTGATCGACCTGCTGGTCAACAACGCCGGCGTGGTGCTGCTCGGACCGCGCCGCACCTCCGCCGACGGTTTCGAGCTGCAGTTCGGCACCAACATGCTGGGCCATTTCGCGCTGACCGGCCTGCTGCTCGGCAACCTGGCCGCGGCGGGGGAGGCCCGGGTGGTCAGTCTCAGTTCGATCACCCACAAATCCGCGCACCTGGACTTCGACGACCTGATGTTCGAGCGTGACTACCGTGCCAGCGCCGCCTACGGCCGGTCCAAGCTCGCCACCACCGTCTTCGGTGTCGAGCTGGACCGTCGCCTGGGCGTCGCCGGATCGCCGATCATCAGCGTGCTGGCCCACCCCGGTCTCACTCGCACCAACCTGACTCCGCGTGCCTGGGAGCACCGTGGCCGGTTCGGGCGGATGATCGCGCGGTTCGGCCTGCTGGCCACCCAGTCGGTGGAACAGGGCGCGCTGCCACAGTTGTTGGCCGCGACCGGACTTGAGGTGCGGGGCGGCCAGTTCTTCGGCCCGTCCGGACTCTGGGAGACGCGGGGCCGGGTCACCGAGGCCCGGCTCAGCCGGGAGGCCGCCGATCCGGCCGTGGGCAAGCGACTCTGGGCAGCGGCCGAGGAACTGACCGGCGTCAGCTACCTCTGAACCCGGCGGTCACCGGCCGGTTGGCGGCAATCCGCAGCGTCCCGACCAGCCGCAGGACGCACTCCTGTACAGCCGCCTTGGTCAGCCGCGACGGTGCTGACCGGTGTTCGGATGCCCCGCATGAACTCCATCATCAAACGCTGGGTGAAGATCTGGAACCAGACCCACCTACGGCCCGTCCAGCCCGGGAAGGTCGCGTGCCAGCACGGCGCGCGCCGGCTACCTACCGACCCGTGGAGCGGTGGTGGCTCTGCGGGCGGTGTCAACCGGCGGGCCAGGCCTGGCAACGGGAGCGGCGCAACTGTGCGCCTGGTTGCTCATCGGCGGCCTGGCCACCGTGCTGGTCACGGACCGCCGTCGCTACCTGTCGACCCGGAGGCTTCGCCTGCGCGCCGATCACCCCGCGGTGGTCGCGCGCCCTCTGCAGCAGGTGTGACGACTCCCATCGTTTCTGATGAAGTCATCAGAAAGCCTTGACTGATTACTTCCGCGTAACTGATGATGTCATCAGTTACGCGGAAGGAGCGGCCTGTGATCGACCACAGCGATCCGCACACCGGCTTGCACAGCGAGCACGGCGCGCTCGCCGGCGAACACCCCGGGCGAGCCAGGAACCCGGTGATCAAGGTGCACGACCTGGCCTGGCTGGAGTTCGCGAAGCCCGACCTGGAGCGCGCGGAGGCCTTCGCGGGCGCGTTCGGTTTCACGACGTGCTTGCGCACCAGGCACGAGCTGCACCTGCGCGGGACCGACGAGGGCGCGCCGTGCGTGATCATCCGCAGGGGGCCGAGGTCGAGGTTCCTCGGCCCGGCGTTCCGGGCCGCTGATCCGAACGACGTGCTGCGGCTGGCCGAAGCCACCGGGCATCGGGTCACCGAGCTGCCGGAGACCCTGGGCGGGATCACCGTCGACCTGCTCGACCCGAGCGGTCTGCGAACGCGGGTCGTTTCCGGCACCGACGACTTGCGCGCGTTACCGCCACAGGTTCCGCACACGCTCAACTTCGGCCGCGCGGCACGGCGCACCAACGCCACGCAGCGTCCGCCACGGGAGCCCGCGCGGGTGCAGCGGCTTGGGCATGTCGTGCTGCAGACGACGACGTACCGGCAGACGCTCGACTGGTACCTGAAGCACCTCGGACTGATCGTCAGCGACTTCCTGTACTACCTGGGACAACGCGAGCGCGGCCCGGTGATGAGCTTCATCCGCTGCGACCGCGGCGCCACCCCCGCCGACCACCACACGCTGGCGCTGACGCTCGGTCCGTCAAATCGGTACGTGCACTCGGCCTACCAGGTCGCCGACCTGGACGCGCTCGCCGCGGGCGGGGAGTACCTGCACGATCACGGCTATCAGCGCTCGTGGGGCATCGGCCGACACGTCCAGGGCAGCCAGATCTTCGACTACTGGCGCGACCCGGACGGATTCCTGGTCGAGCACTTCAGCGACGGCGACCTGTTCGACTGCACCCTCGAACCGGGCTGGGCGCCGATGACCGCCTCCGGCCTCGCGCAGTGGGGACCGCCCGCCACCGCCGACTTCCTCGGCGTCAAGCCGGGCAAGGAGTCCCTGCGCGAGCTGCGCACGTTGCTCTCCGCACTGCGCGAGGACAACGAGTTCGATCTCCGCCGCCTGCTGGGCCTGATGAAGGTCGCCCGCACGTGAACCGCGCCCGTCCCCAGGAGAACTTTTGAGCACCTCGATTCTGCGCACCGCCGACGCCTGGTACGTCGCCACGGCCGGTGGAGCCGTGAAGATCAGCACCGATGCCACGACCACCGGCGAGCTGCTGGCCGACCGTCAGGCCATCGCGGCTGCCGTCGCCGGCGCGGCCACGGACCGCGTCGAGGACCTCGCGTTGGTCTCGCCGATCACCGCGCCCTGCCGGGTCGTCGCCCAGATGACCAACTTCGCCTCGCACGTGGCAGATGCCGGGATGGACCCGGAGACCGTGCCGTTGACGTTCTTCCGCAAGACGTCCGGGTCGATCAGCGGTCCGGTCGACGACGTGCTGAAACCGGCGCACGTGCGGCTGCTCGACTACGAGGTCGAGATCGGACTGGTGATCGGTCGCACGATGCCGGTCGGCACCGAGGTCACCGAAGGCAGCCTGCACGAGTTCGTGGCGGGTCTGGTCGTGACCAACGACGTGTCCGCTCGCGACATCCAGTTGCCGCAGACCCAGTTCTACGAGGCCAAGTCCTATCCGACCTTCACCCCGGTCGGGCCCTGGCTGGTGCTGCTCGACGCCGGTGAGTTCAGGCGGTTCACCGACCTGCGGCTGACGCTGTCGGTGAACGGCGAGACCCGGCAGGACTCGGGCGTCGGCACCGACATGATCTACCGGCCGCTGGAGGCGCTGCGAGCGCTGATGAGGTTCCAGCGACTGGACGCCGGTGACCTGATCCTGACCGGGACTCCGGCCGGCACCGCGCTGTCCGCGCCGCCCAAGGCCGTCGAGAAGATCGCCGCCCTGCTGCCCGCCGCGGTGAAGTGGAAGCTGTTCTTCAACGGACAGGCCAAAAACCCGAAGTACCTGGCCGACGGCGACGTCATCGAAGCCCGCGTCGCCACCTCCGACGGCGCGATCGACCTCGGCACCCAGCGAACGAAGGTGCGGTACGCGCGATGACCGACAACCTGCTGTGGCCGCGCTACACCGAACCCGCCGACCTGCCCGCGATCGAAGCCGTGCCACTTGCCGACAGGGGATTGCCCGAGTCGACCTACGCGTTGCTGGCGCGCGCCGCCCGGCTGTGGCCGCAGCGCACGGCGATCAGCGTGTTGCCCGATGCCACCCGGTGGCAGGAGCCCGTCGACCGCACCTTCACCGGTCTGCTGGCGGACGTGCACCGCTACGCGAACCTGTTGCGGGAGCTGGGTGTTCGGCGCGGCGACGCGGTGGCGCTGATGTCACCCAACTGCGCCGACCTCGTGCCGGCGACCCTGGCCGCGCAGCTGGCCGGGATCGCGGCGCCGCTCAACGGCAACCTGTCCCGCGACCACCTCACCGAGCTGCTCCGCCTTTCCGGTGCACGGGTCCTGATCACCGCAGGGCCGGAACTGGCATCGGACGTGTGGGCGAGGGCGCAGGCACTGGCCGGCGAACTCGACGCGATTCTCGTGCTGCGCCCGACCGGCGCGGCAGGTGTCCCGGAGCCGTTGCCCGCCATCGAAGGCGTATGCGTGGGCCACCTCGGTGATCTCGCCGCCGAATCGGACCCGGACGCTTTCGCCGGTGCGCTGCCGCTGTCGTCGGACCTGGCCGCGTTGTTCCACACCGGCGGCACCACCGGTGCGCCGAAGCTGGCCGCGCACACGCACGCCAACGAGGTCGCCGACGCGTGGATGATCGCCCTCAACTCGCTGCTCGGCGACGATTCGGTCGTCTTCGCCGCGCTGCCGTTGTTCCACGTCAACGCGCTGGTCGTCACCCTGCTCGCGCCGCTGTTCAAGGGCCAGCCGACGGTGTGGGCGGGTCCGCTGGGCTACCGCGACCTCGCGCTGTACGGGCAGTTCTGGAAGATCGTCGAGCACTACCGGATCGCCGCGATGAGCGCGGTGCCCACCGTGTACGCGGTTCTCGCGCAGTGTCCGCTCGACGCCGACATCACCAGCCTGCGCTTCGCGATGGTCGGTGCCTCACCACTGCCCGCTGCGGTGCGGGAGAACTTCCAGTCCCACACCGGCGTCTCACTCGTGGAGGGCTACGGGCTCACCGAAGCCACCTGCGCCAGTGCACGCAGTTTCCCCGACGGACCGCGACCGGACGCGCTCGGCCAGCGCATGCCGTACCAGCGCATGAAGGTGGTCGACCCGGACACCGGAGAGGAACTACCGCCTGGACGGACCGGCGTCCTGGCGATCAGCGGTCCTACCGTGTTTCCCGGTTATGTCGTCGCACGCGACGACAGCGGTCACGTCCTCGACGGACGCGGCAGGCTGGCCGGCGGCTGGCTGAACACCGGCGACCTGGCCCGCCTCGACGGGGACGGGTTCCTGAGCCTGGCAGGCCGGGCCAAGGACCTCATCATCCGCGGCGGCCACAACATCGACCCCGTCGTCATCGAGGACGCCCTGCTGGCGCATCCCGCGGTGACGGCCGCCTGCGCGGTCGGCAGCCCTGATCCACACGCCGGCGAGGTACCGGTCGCGTACGTCACCCTCACCCCCGGGGTTACCGCGGCGGAGGCCGACCTGCTGGCGTGGGCTGCCGACCGCGTGCCTGAGCGTGCCGCCGCACCGAAGGTCGTCACGGTGCTCGACGCGCTGCCGGTGACCGACATCGGCAAGCCCTACAAGCTTCCGCTGCGTGCCGACGCGACCCGCCGCGTGATCTTCGAGGCGCTCGCCGGGTTCGACGGAGTGGACGCCGACGCGGTGATCGAGGACGGGACCGTCGTCGTGACGGTCACCGTACCGTCCGAAGTGGACGAGTCCGCGGTGAAGGACCTGCTCGGCCGCTACGCCATCTCGTACCGCTTCCCAGGCTGACCTCAGAGGACAGATCATGATCGTGTTGACGGTGTTGTCCGTTCTGCTGGCAGTTCTCTTCGTGCTGCTCGGCATCGGCAAAGTGCTGGCGTTGCCACGCATGCGTGAACTCGCCGAGCACGCCGGGTTCTCCGTCGCGGCCTACCGGGGGATCGGTGCGCTGGAGCTGGCGGGCGCCGGCGGACTTCTCCTCGGACTGACCGTGCCGGTTCTCGGGGCTTCGGCGGGTGCGGGTCTGCTGCTCCTGCTCGCGGGCGCGGTGATCACCCACGCCCGCAACCGGGACGGGATCCGCGAGATCGCTCCGGCGCTGGTCTGCACGGTGCTCGTCGCGGCCTATCTCGCAGCTCTCGGCGCGTCGTCGTGAAGGTTCCCGTGGTAGTCGTCGGCGCGGGCCCCACCGGGCTGGCCGCCGCGACACTGCTCGCCCGGTACGGCGTCGAGTGCGTGGTGCTGGAGCGCTGGGAGTCGGTCTTCCCGCAGCCGCGCGCGGTCCACCTGGACGACGAGGTCTACCGCATCCTCGGGCGCCTCGGACTGGCCGGCGAGTTCGCCGCCATCTCGTGGCACTGCCACGGGTTGCGGCTGCTCGACCCGGACCTGCGCGTGCTGGCCGAGTTCCGGCGCGCCCCCGACACCGGCCGCCACGGTTATCCGCGCGCGAACATGTTCGACCAACCCGACCTGGAGCGCATCCTCCGTGCCGGACTGGAGGCCACCCGCACGGCCACCCTCCGCAGCAACGCCGAGGTCACCGGGATCGTCCAGGGCGGGGTCGGACCGGTGCGGGTCGAAGTGACCGACCGCGTCACCGGTGAGTGCGAGACGATCCATGCGGACTACGTGCTCGGCTGCGACGGCGCCAACAGTCTCACCAGGAAGGCGATCGGCGCGGCGATGACGGACCTGAAGTTCGACCAGCGCTGGCTCGTGGTCGACATCGCCACCACCGCCGATCTCGGCGAATGGGAAGGCGTGCACCAGGTCTGCGACCCCGGCCGCGCCGCGACCTACATGCGCATCGGCAAGACCCGCTACCGCTGGGAGTTCCGCCTGCTGCCGGGCGAGAACGGCGGCGACTTCCACGACCGGGACCGGCTGCACCGGTTGATCGGACCGTGGACCGGGGAGATCCCGGCGGACGAGCTGGAGGTCGTTCGCGTGGCCGAGTACACCTTCCGCGCGCAGGTCGCGGACCGGTGGCGGGACCGGCGGGTGTTCCTGCTCGGCGACGCGGCGCACCTCACGCCTCCGTTCGTCGGGCAGGGGATGGGCGCCGGGTTGCGTGACGCCGTCAACCTCGCCTGGAAGCTCGCGGGCGTCCTCGGCGGAACCCTGCCCGAACAGGCGCTCGACACCTACGAGGCGGAGCGCAAGCCGCACGCGCGCGCCATGATCCGGATGGCGAAGCTGATCGGCACGGCCATGACCGAGGGCGGCCGGCTCGGTGAACTCCTCCGCCGGGTGCTGGCACCACGCTTGGCTCTGTTTCCTGGCTTGTCGGTCCACGTCCTCGACAGCGAGACACCCCCGCTGCGCCGCTCGGGCCTGGTCGTGCGGCCACGTCTGCGGCGGACCCTGGCGGGACGGCTGTGTCCCAACGCCCTTCTCGACGACGGACGCCGCTTGGACGACGTTGCCGCCGGCCGCTTCGCCGTTGTCACGGCGATCGCCCCGACGGAAGCCGAACGCGCCGCCGTCGAGGAGTACGGGGCGGTGCTCGTCACCACCCGGCGCTCCGACGAGCTGCATCACTGGCTCCGTGCCGGTCGCACCCGCGCCGCCGTCATCCGCCCGGACGGCACGGTGCTGAGCACGAGCAACAGCCTCTCCCGGCTGTGCCTCTCCCTGCCCCGGTTCACCGTGAGGAGCAACGTTGCCCCGACGCCCTGACGTTCCCGCATACGCGCCGGACATCATCCGCCGTCTCCACCGGCTGCCGCTCGAACTCGTTCCCGCCTGACGAAAGGGGAGACCCGTGCGGATCTCCGTCGACCACGACCGCTGCGAGGGCCACGGCCTGTGTGCCGGCCAGGCTCCTGCCGTCTTCGACCTCGACGACGACGCGCAGGTCGTCTACCGGTTCGAAGGCCAGACCGTGCCGCTCGAGCACCGTGCAGTGGCGCGAGCCGCTGTCGACGTCTGTCCGGTCGCTGCACTGCGCGAGCTCAACTGACCGTTATGGGTGAGGTTCACATTGATTGAATCATCAGGACTGGCATGCAGTATTTTGCAGATATGGCCACACCGCGATCCGGCAGTGCCGAGTCCGCCACGCGCACAGAGCGGCGCAAGGCCCAGACTCGTCAGAAACTGATCGATGCGGCGCGCGGTTTCCTCGCCGGCGACAGGCACACCACGGTGAGCATTCAGGACATCACCGACGAAGCGGACGTGGGTTTCGGTTCGTTCTACAACCACTTCGCCAGCAAGGCCGAGCTGTTCGAGGCGGCCGTGTCGGAGGTGCTGGAGGAGCTCGGCCGACTGCTGGACGACCTCAGCAGCAACGTCGACGATCCGGCGGTGGCCTTCGCGCAGTCGATGCGGTTGACCGCGCGCCTCGCGGTGGCGCGGCCGGAGACGGCGCAGGTACTGGTGCGGCACGGGATGGCGTACATCGACGCCGACGCCGGGCTCGCTCCGCGTGCCCTGCGCGACATCGAGACGGGAATCGCGTCCGGCCGCTTCAAAGTCGGTGAGCCGCGGCTGGCTCTGGCGACCACAGCCGGCGCGCTGCTGGCCGTGCTGCACGTGTCGCTGGCGAACCCGGAGGGTGTCACCGACGCGACGTGCGACGAGGTGGCCGAACAACTGCTGCGCATGCTCGGAGTCCCGCTCGACGAAGCTCGCGAAATCGCAACCGCGCCGCTGCCGGACGCCTCGGCCGTCAGCCAGGTCTGAGGTCGCTGCCCAACTGGTCCTGCGCGAACACCGCCGGCCTGGGTTGCGGTACGAGCTGCCCGAAGGCCCGCAACGGGACAGAACCACCGGTTGTGGGGACCGTCCACATCGGACTCCACGTCGGTTGTGACGCCTCGGTGAAGCAGGTGCGCGCCGGTGATCGGTCGGACCTGCGGATCGGTTGAGGAGAACTGCTCTTCTGCTCGTAGGCGCGGTCCCATCCCTCGATGGCGCCGGTGTCCTGGAAGTACACGCCGGCCGGGCGGTTCAGGGTCCGCTGCATCCAGGTCTGGTTGATGCCCGCCACCCGGCACGTCCGCAACTGCACCAAGGTGCCGTTCGCGGTCCCGCCACCGCGGACGTCCAGGCACTTCACCACGCCGCCGACTGAACCGCATCGGCTGTGTTCGCGCCCGGGACCTCCAGACACCTGCCGGACGCGCTGCTCATCAGTTCCCTCGACGCACCGACGACAACAGCTCCGGTCGTAGGGGCTGACACCAACAGGCCCGCGCACACGGCGGCACTGACCGCCATCGCCAGGGTGGAACGTCGAAGTCTCATGGTCAACTCCACACGGAGGCAGGGGACGACCATCATCGCGCCGGCAGGAGGCGGTGTTCAAGCGATGGTCTAGACCCCACCGGGGAGGACGGTCGGGTTGCCAGATCAGGGCGCGTTCGTGCGTGTGGGACGTCGCGCATCGCCGTCCATGATTTCTTGCCGTCGAACGATTTGGAGCGTTTGCACGACGAACTGCCACGGCCCGACGCCGAGCTGCCGCAGCCCTGGCGCGTGATCATGCGCGACCGTCACCACGGCCCCGGCGAACAGCAGCCACCAGAACGCTCGTGCGGGCCGGTGAACCCGGCCGAGCCGGGCCTGGTGGAACGGAACGTGCCGCTCCTCGTCCCGCAGAATGCGGTCCGCGACGGCGGCGGTGAGCGGGTCCCGGCTGCCGTCCCGCAACGCCCGGTAGTACCGCAGCGCCACGGTTTCCGCGATGAGCAGCACCATCAGCTCCAGCCGCAGTCCCAACGCACGACGCAGCCGCACGAACACCGCGTCCGTCCAGTGTGCACTGATCGTCGGCTGGCCGGCTGCCCGCAGCAGGTGCTCCAGCAGCCGCGCGTGGTTCTGTTCCTCGGCGACGAACAACCGCACCGCCTCGCCGTACGTGCCGCCCCCGGCCTTGGCGATCAGGTTGGCGCCGTCGCCGGACTCGCCGACCTGGAACCGTTGCACGCTTTTGACGACGTCGGGGTGCAGCCGTGCGCCGACGGCCCAGTCGGGGTCACCCGTTCGCTTCCGGCGTGCGGCTTCGGCCTCGAAGTTCTCGACCCACGTGGTGAACATGACCGGAAGACGGCCGGGGCACCGTCTGCGTTGGCCGTGTTGTGGGGAGGTTCTGTGAAGGTTCTGCGCAGGTGTCGAGCAGGCCAGCCGATCCATAGTGGACAGTCATCCGGATCGGTCAGTGGTTGTACATGGATTCCAGCGCGGTGCGGCGGGTGGTCACGTCGTGAGGATCGTCGCCGAAGACGACGAGGTGCAGTGTGGTCCGCTTGATCGGGTTGTCGGTGCGGCGGGTGTCGTGGCCGCCGGTGACGAGGAGCCCTCCGCGCTCCAGCGCCGGCCGCAGCGCTGCGAGCAGTGCGGCGATGGGTGCCGCGGTGGTGAGTTTCGTGGACTCCGATGGGCGGTTCAGGGCATCGGGGCGGATGGTGTGCAGCGCCAGCAGCGGGACGGAGCCGCTGGTGATGCGGAAGTTGAGGTCGAGCATGACGAGTTTGCCGTCGTGGGTCTGGGCGCAGTCGAGGCTGCACATGCCGCGGTAGCCGACGTCGGCCGCGCGCTGGGCGATCGCCAGGCATTCGGTGAGCAGGTCGGCGGGGAGCGGGGAGACGAGCCCGAAGCGGCCGCCGGTGTAGATGCCGTCGGCGTCGACGCGCTGGTCGGTGACGGCGAGCAGGCGGGCCTGGCCGTCGGCGGCGACGTAGAGCTGGATGCCCCAGTTGCGGTGGATGTTCAGGTATTCCTCGACGACGACCTCGTTCAGGACGTCGGTGAACGCGGGCAGGGTCACCAGATCCCCGGCTCGGTGCAGGTAGACGTCGAGGCTGGCGCCGTGGGCGGCGTTGGTGGCGGCCTTGAGAACCCAGGACTTCTCGACGGGGGCGGCCTGGGCGAGTTCGCCGATCGTGACGATCTGGCGGCGGGCCTGGAAACGGGGGTCGACAAAGGTGCTGATGCTGGCTTTGTTGTTGAGATAGCCGACGAGCTCGGTGCTCTTCACGGAGCGTTCGTCGGGATACAGGCTGGTGGGCTGGGGATATTCCATGGACAGGCGGAGTCCGTCGCTGAGGGCTTCGCTGACGCGGGTGGCGAACTCTGCTTCGGTGCGGAACTCGCGCGGGTCGGTGCCGACGGGCAGGCCGCCGTCGCGGAGGGCGGCGACCAGGTTGGGTTCGGTGCCGCCCGCGCTGGTGATGACGGGGGTGGTGGCGGCGACGGCGAGGGGACGGGCGGACAGGACGTCGCGGGTGTTGCGGTGCTTGCTCGACGGCACCGCCGGTTCCTGGGCGGGGCGCGCGCAAACGGCGACGTCGGGACCGTAGATGTCGGTGAGGGTGCGAGGAGCGGTCATGGCCGGCGTGAGCGCGGAAGCGGTGATGGGAGATCTCCCTCGTGGGGTTGTTCAGGTGCCCGGTCGTGGGCGTGGAGTGGTGCGAACTTTCCGGCGGCGGCGAAACGTGCCTGGACGAGGCAACGTCCGCGCCGGATGAGGATGAGCCTGCGGCCAGGAGCGAGAGGGGCGCAGACCTCAACTGTCTCACGTTTCGCGAGGCTCGTGGGCGTGGGAAGGGCCGCGCGCCTCCGCGGATCAGCGCAGTGCGTCGTCCAGCACGGCCATGGCGTTGAGACCGAATTGTGCTCGAGCACCTGCGGGGGATGAACAGTTGTCGTCGTGAGTCGATTGGAGTCGCCGGACGTTCGCTGGTTGCTCTCCGGACGATGATGGCGTCGGTACTGAGTGAGCATGGGTGCGGTCGCCGACGGCCCAGTGCGTTGCGGCGATGACATCGGGAGCGGGAATGCGGCCGGAGTGGTCGATCTTCGCGATGACCATCGTCAACAGCGTGTGCGGGCCGGTTGAGGGATCTGCTGCAATCGGAGCGGGTTGGAGGGCGATATCGGTGATGCTGTCGGGGATGGCGGCACGAACAGCGGGACGGTGGCCTCGGTCATGTCGCCCACCTCGTAGTGGCGAGAAGCGTGAGGTTGCTCTGCGGCTGTTGGGGCGCAAGCGGATGTGATTCGCCGACGAGGGCGGCGAGCGCGGCGGCGACCTCAGGCAGTTGGGCGCGGGTGTAGACCCCGGTGGTGTCGTTGTGGTGGTCGGTGTGGCCGGCGTAGACGTGGGCGACCGCGTGTTCGAAATGGCGTTCGACGCAGGTGAGTGTGGTGTGTCGCAGCCAGTGCGTGGAGATGCCTTGTGCGGCCGCCCACGGGAGTCGGTTTCCAACCCGTCGCCAGAGGCCGTCGTATCGCCGGCGGCTGATCGGTGTTCCGCCGCGGTAGCGGAGCAACGGCTCGGGTGATGGCCGGCGGGTGCCACGTTGGTCGCGGTGCTGGAGCAGGGCTCGGATCAGGGTGGGGCTGGCCGGTTGCCAGCGGATGGTGTAGTTCTTCTCCCGCAGACAAAGCAGGTGTCAAGTACCGGGTTGGGTGGAGACTGGATTAGTTGGGTTTCCAGGGTTGCGGTGACCGGGTGGGTCATCGCGTGTAGTGCTTCGTACTCGGCAGGTGGCACGTGCCTGAGCTCGCCGTGCAGGCGCCGGTTGTCGTACCAGTCGATGTACTCGACGGTGGTGAGCTCGAGGTCGTCGATGCCTCGCCATGACCCGCGGTTGCGGACGAGTTCGGCCTCGTACAACGAGTTGAACGCCTCGGCCATGGCGTTTTCGTAGGAATCTCCTTTGCTGCCAACGGATGCGACAGCATCGGCCTCGGCGAGACGCTGGGTGTAGAGGCTGGTGGCGACCTGCCAGCCCACGATCATGCGGGAGAAGACATCGAGCACGAACGCCGCGTAGACCCAGCCGGCGGCGGTGCGCACGTAGGTGATGTCCGCGACCCACAGCTCGTTGACGCGCGTGGCCGTGAAGTCACGTTCCACCAGGTCAGCGGGCCTGCCGGTCTCCGCCGCCGGGCGTGTGGTGCGCGGCGACCTGTCGCGCAGCAAGCCACGCAGCCCGCTCTCGCGTATGAGCCGCTCGACGGTGCACCTGGCCACGTCGACGCCCTCCCGGTTCAGCTGCCTCCACACCTTGCGCGCCCCGTAGACGTCGTAGTGGTCCTTGTGCACTCGCTTGATCTTCCCGGTCAGCTCCTGGTCGCGGGCCGCACGGGTCGAGGGCGGGCCGGGTACTCACCCGTGAATGGACACGTTGATCGTGATGTAGCCGAATTCCTTGCTTTTATTACGGAACGGACTGTATCTATTAACTATTTGAATCGGGCGGCTGTTTTCTTTGTGTTTATGGTCGAGATCTTGTTTGAATCGATATGCAACTGACGCCTGGGATGGCGACGTCAAGTGCGTGGACTTGTGGTATCAGGAGCGCCTGACCTGCTACTTCGACATGTTGGTAGATCCATTCAGATGATTTGACCTGCGTTCTTCGCCTATCGGCGATGCTCCCGCCTGGCGCGTGGCGGGAGCATCGCCGGATCTTTGTTCGGTGGGGGATGCTCATCCGGTCATCGGTCATCTGATTAGCCCGTCCAGCTCAATTTTTGACGCTGAAAGGTACAAAGTTCGAAGGTGCCTGTTACTCCGCAGAGAATGTGACACACATCACACTTCCCTTTCATTTCCAGGGAACTACCGTTGGGTAACTTTCGCCGTCCTGAGACCTGCGTCACGTCATGGGAGGACTCTTGCGACACCATGCTGGGTTCTGTGCGCTCGGAATAACGGCGAGTACATGACGCTGCTTTCCATTGTCGTGCCTGTGCGCAATGAGGAGTCGCGGCTGTCGGCCACGTTGTCCGCGCTCACGGTGGCGCTCGCAGCCACCCGTGAGCCGTGCGAGATCGTCGTGGTCGACAACTCCAGCACCGACCGCAGCGGCGAGGTCGCCCGCGAGCACCGGTCCGGATCGATCCCGGTGCGGCTGGTCCGCTGTGCCCAGCCGGGGAAGGGCGCAGCGGTGCGGACCGGAGTGCTGCGGACCGACAGCCGCTACGTCGGCTTCTGCGATGCCGATCTGGCGACCGACATGGCAGCGCTGGCGCCGACGCTCAGGTTCCTGAGCACCGGCGTGAACGTGGTCGTCGGATCGCGGGCGCACCCGAACTCGATCGTGCGTGCGAGGCACAACCAGGTCCGGCGGGCAGGCGCGTGGGCCTTTCGGCGCGCGGCCAACGCGATCGTGCCTGGCGTCGGCGACACCCAGTGCGGCTACAAGTTCTTCGACCGGCACACCGCCGACGCGATCTTCCGACCGCTGCGCACACCGGGGTGGGCGTTCGACGTCGAACTGCTCGCCAGGGCGCAACGGATCGGCGCGATGATCGTCGAACTGCCGGTGAGCTGGAGGGACGTGCCGGGGTCCACGTTCCGCCCGATGCGGGACGGCTGCCGCAGTTTCGCCGCGCTCGCCAGGATCCGGGCGATCCTCGGCGCGGAGAAGACGCCCGCCGTCGCCCCGGTCATGACATCCGTGGCGGAGGTGGCCTGAGTGAGACCACCGCTCAACGGTGCGCGGGTGGTAGTGGTGAACTGGCGCGACCGCGGGCATCCGCACGCCGGTGGCGCCGAGGAATACGCCGCCCGCATGGCGGACGCGATGACCGCCGCCGGGGCGCAGGTCACCTTCCTCACGGCCAAGGGGGAGGGGCAGAGCGGCGGCGACGAGTCGACCGTGCGTCGCGGCGGCCGGTGGACGGTGTACTTCTGGGCGCTGTTGTGGCTGCTGCGCAACCGAAGTCGCATCGACCTGGTGATCGACTGCCAGAACGGGATCCCCTTCTTCAGCCCCCTGGTGGTCGCCAGGTGGACGAAGGTCGTGCTGGTGGTGCACCACGTGCACGACGCCCAGTTCGCCGTGCACTTCCCGCCGTGGCTGGCCCGGATCGGCCGCTGGCTCGAAGGTCCTGCCGCGCGCAAGGTCTACCGCCACGCGGTGACGGTCGCCGTGTCGCGGTCCACCGTGCGCGCGATGCGCGAGCGCCTCGCCTGGCGTGGCCGGATCTTCGTGGTGCCCAACGGCACGGACCACCCGCCGTCCGCGGACGGCACACGTTCCTCGCACCCCTCGCTGGTGTGCCTGGGCAGGCTCGTCACGCACAAGCGGGTCGACCGGCTGATCGAGATCGTCGGCACGCTGCGCGGCCACTGGCCCGGTCTGCGCCTGCACGTGATCGGCCGTGGACCGGACGAAGCCGCGGTGCGCAAGGCCGCGGCACCGTTCGCGGATTCCGTCGTGATGCACGGTTTCGTCGACGACTCGACGAAAAGCGCTCTGCTGCGGGAATCCTGGCTCAACGTCACCCTGTCTGACGGCGAAGGCTGGGGACTGGCCGTGATCGAGGCGGCCGCGCACGGCGTCCCGACCGTCTGCCGCGAGGTCGACGGGTTGCGCGACTCCGTGCGGCACAAGGAGACCGGCTGGCTGGTACGGGACGACGAGGACGTCGGCGGCGCGATCCACGACGCTCTCACGCTGCTGGCCCGCCCCGACGACGCCTCGGTCGTGGCCGACGCGTGCCGGGCCTGGGCCGCCGGTTTCGACTGGGCCACCAGCGGACGGATGTTCGTCGCCGTGGTGTCCACCCTGCTCGACAGTTCAACCACAGGCCGCGTCGGCGGCCCAGTTCCTGAGGAGGACCTTTGCGACGCGTCCTGACCTTCGTCCTGCTCGGACTCGGCGTGTTCGGGATCGCGACCGGGCTGTTGCTGCGGTTCTACGCCTATCCGGCCCTCGCCAAGATCCCGCACGACCCCAACACGACCGCGGTGGCCCAGGGCAGCGGCGTCACCGCACTCGTCTACGTGCCGCAGGACGGAGGCCCGGCAAAGCCCGAGATCCGCCGCAACCTCAGCGTGACGTCGAGCACGCGCGTCTCCGGTAACCTGCGGGCGCCCGAGGCCCAGGCCGCCGGCGGCATGACCGTGTGGAACGAGGCCACCCGTATCAGGGAGGACAAGGACAGGCTGACGCTCAGCGCGAGCGTGCGTGAGCTGTGCCTGGACCGGTTCACCGCGGAGGCCGTCGCACCCTGCACCACGCAGTACCTCCAGAAGGAGAAGTCGGAGAACGGCAAGGACACGAAGATCCCCGGCACGCGCGGCCAGGCTCAGTTCCCCGGCCTGAACTTCAAGTTCCCCTTCCAGACCGAGAAGCGGACCTACCCCTGGTACGACAGCGGGGTAGGTAAGCCGGTGGACGCCAAGTTCGACGGTGAGGAGACACTGCAGGGCCTGCCGGTGTACCGGTTCAAGCAGTCCGTGCCGGCCACCAACGTCGACAGCCGGGACGTGCCCGGCTCGCTGATCGACAGGCCCGAACCGACCGTCTCGGCCAGCTTGTACTACCAGGCGGAAAAGACGCTGTGGGTCGAGCCGGTCACCGGCGCGCTCATCAAGGTGCGTCAGTCGGTGAAGCAGGAGCTGCGCACCTCGGGCCAGAGCGCGGGTAACGGCACCGCGGTGTTCGACGGAACGTTGGAGCTCAACAAGGAGACGGTCGACAACAACGTGCGGGTGGCCGAGGAGAACACGTCCAAGCTGTGGCTGCTCACCGGTCTTCCGGTGATCCTGTGGATCGCGGGTGGCCTCCTGCTGGCCGTCGGCCTCGTCCTGCTGCTCGCCGGCCGCCGCCGTACCGCCTAGGGCCCGTCCTCAAAGCCCGTTCGTCTGACGTGCTTTGATCTTGTGTCGTGGTGCGCAGGCATGAGCTGACTGATGAGCAGTGGCAGGCGTTGCAGCCTTTGTTGCCGGTGTCGGGCGCGAAGGGGCGTCCTCGTGTGGATGACCGGCGTGTGATCAACGGGATGTTGTTCAAGGCCAAGACCGGGGTGTCGTGGCGTGATCTGCCGGAGCGGTACGGGCCGTGGAAGACGGTCTACAACCGGTTCTGGCGGTGGTCGCGCAACGGCACCCTCACGATGCTGGTGGCCAAGGTGCGGGTGATCGCGGAGGCGATCGACGAGTTGGACCGGGAGGTCTCGGTCGACTCCAGCATCGTGCGTGCCCATCAGCACGCGGCCGGCGCCCGCCGCCGTCCGCGTGCTCACACGGGGGGCGAGCGGGTCGTGTGGCGGGCAGACCGAGCCAGATGATCATGCTATCGGCCGGTCACGAGGTGGTCTGTCTACCAAGATCCACCTCGCCTGTGATGGACACGGCCGCCCGCTGGCGACGGTACTGACCGGCGGGAACACCAATGACTGCACCATGTTCGAGGCCGTGCTGGCGGGCGTGTGGTTCCCGCCGGCACGGCCGGGCCGGCTCGCGACGCGGCCGGCGCGGTTGATCGCGGACAAGGGTTACTCCAGCCGGGCCATCCGCGGTTACCTGCGCCGTCGCGGCATCCGGGCCACCATCCCCGAACGCCGCGACCAACGCGACGGCCGAGTCCGTCGAGGCCGGGCTGGTGGCCGCCCACCTCTCTTCGATCCGGTGATCTACAAGCGCCGCAACGTCGTCGAGCGCTGCTTCAACCGGCTTAAGCAGTTCCGCGCAATCGCCACCCGATACGACAAGACCGCCCTGTCCTACCAAGCCATGATCGACCTGGCCACCCTCACCTTCTGGCTTTGAGGACGGGCCCTAGGGCTTTTTCCGCAGGACCAGCACGAGGTTCCAGGACACGACCTCGCGAAACACCGGAACGCGCACGACCCAGGTCGCCCACCACGGGTGGTACCTGGGAAGTGCGCGTTCCAGTTCTGCCTCCGGGTGGTTCCGTGCCCAACGCAGCGCCGAGCCGACGGACACCGCGAAAAGGCTTTCCCCGTAACGGTTCTTGGGCTCCTGGCCGTGGTTGTCCCGGAACCGGCGGCGGGCGTAGTGGCCGCCGATGAAGTGCCACGGCGAGGTTTCGTGGCCGCCCCAGGGGGAGTACCACGGCGTGAACGACAGGAACACCGTCCCGCCGGGCTTCGTCACGCGCACCATCTCGTCGAGCATCGTGCGCGGCTCGTCCACGTGTTCCAGCACGTTCGACGAATAGCAGATGTCCACTGAGGACGTTCGGACGGGCAATCGCGTGCCACTGGCCCGAATCATCCCTGCGGTGTACTCGCCGCGGGCCGACAGTTCGCCGACATCGGGATCCAGGCCGACGTAGTAGGCGCCGGCCGCGCGGAACGCGTCGGCGAAGTACCCAGGGCCGCCACCGACGTCGAGCAGACTCCGGCCGGCGAGGGAGGTGAACTCGGCGACCTGTCGTGCGGAGTCCTCGGCCAGCAACCGGTAGAAGGTGTCCCGGTCGGTCTGCTCGTTGCGGAATGCCTTGAACAGGCGGATCGACCGGTCCAGCGTCGCCTGGCCCGGCACCTTACGGCGTGCCGTAGTTGACGGTGTCGGGGTTGGAGTTGTTGGGCGCCGGGGCGTTCTTGAACTCGACGCCCTTGTCCGGCGCGAGAGAGTTGACCAGGGCGTACGTTCCGCCACCGGCGAACGCGAGCCCGGCGACGACGGCGATGACGGCACCGATCAATGTGCGCACGCTTACTCCTCAGCTGTCCGCGAGTAGCTGGATCGGCTGAATCTACCGGCTGGTAACAGCAGCCACAATAGGCTGTACGCGACAACCGCCAATGCACCGAGATCTCCTGCGACAACAGGCAATCGCGGCGCTCCGGCCGGTGGCGGCGCGATCACCCCCGGCACCCGGTAGAGGGTCAGCCACGGCCCGGACCACACCTCCCGCAGACCCCTGAGCACACCGCGGTCGACCGAGCCGGGGGTCCCGTGCTCCACCAGCACCCAGCCGATCCCGAACGCGCCGAGATCGTCGTTGCGGGCCATCGCCCGGCGAATCGTCGCGACCCTGCCGTCTTCCCCGGACACCGGTCTGCCACCGACGTACACGACGTCGTCGATGACGACGGTCCTCGGCAGGAACCGGGGCGCCGGATCGAGTTGCGTCCGGTCACCGTTCCAGGAGAACCGCCGGAACGCGGACATCGGCAGGGCCAGCACGTCGCCCGCTCCGTCGTCCGCCGCCAGCACGGTTCGCACGGCACTCCAGTCGGCCGGGTAGTCCACCACCTCCAGGCGCCCCAACCCCGCCCAGGCGAAGTCGGGCATCGTGACGAGCGGGACCAGCGCCGCCAGCGCCACGAGCGCGGCCCTGTTGGTCAGGTACTTCCCCGCCGCCTCCACACCGAGGGCGAACCCGAGCGAGAGCGGGAGCGCCCACCACGCGACCCACTTCTGCGAGTCCCGCAGCAGACCCGCGCCGGGCACGTGGGAAACCGCCCACGCCAGCACGTCACCACCGCCCGGCAACGTGCCGAACACCGCGATCGCGACGCCGATCGCGCCGAGGACGACGAACGAACGCGCGGGCGCCAGGCCCCATCGCGGCGCGAGCGAACGCAGCCCCACCAGGGCTACGGCGACCGACAGCAGGGTGATCACCGGCAGCAGTGGCATCTCCCGGCTGCCCGGCACGACCTCGGCGTTCCACATCCCACCGAGGCCGAGCACGCTGGTGACCGGAGAACCCCAGTTCTCGACCCTGGCGGCGAACGCCCCGACACCGTCCGGACTGGACAGTGAGCCGCCGGGGTGCAGCACGGAAGGCAGCAGCCACGGCATGTTCAGCAGGACCGTGACCGGCACGGTGACCGCGAGTTTGCGGCGGCCCGAGCACACGACCGCGAGCACCGCGGCGATGATTCCACCGGTCGGCGTGAGGACCGCGGGAGCGCAGGCCAGGATCAGCTTCGGGAGCGCTTTGGGTTCCCCTCGGCGGACCGCGAGCCCGGCCGCCGCGATCCACGGCAGGCAGGCGTACGTGACCACGTACGGCCAATGACCCATGAAAAGTCGCTCGGCCACGTACGCGCTCCACCCGTACCAGACCGCGGCTACGACCCGGATCGCCACCGAGTTCGTGGGCACGAGCCTGCCCGCGCCGAGCGGACCGGCGAACAAGGCCGCCAGGAGCACGACCTTCTGCACGACGTCGCCCGGCAGCAGGGCGGTCGCGAACGACATCACCGCGTCCGCCGGGACCGACCTGGGCAGCGCCGAGCCGAGGCCGAGGCCGTCGGGCAGGAGCGACTGGTCCGGCGCGAACACCATGTCGTAGTTCAGGACGAAGCCGCGGCCGAGCAACGGGGTGAGCACGAGCAGGGCGAGCACGGCGGACACCGCGGGCAGAACCAGCCGCATCGCACCCACACTTCTCGTCGGCAGCCCGGAACCTGGACTGCGGGACTATAGTTCCCCGACCACTACCCTTCGGTAACTTAGGGGACGAAGCCAGTGGCGGACACACTTCCGGCCAGGACCCGCGTCGACGCGATCGCGGTCGCGGTGGCCTTCGGCGGCAACAATGTCGCCAGCTACCTGCTCACGGTGATCGCCGCGCGGCTGCTCGCGCCGCCGGTCTTCGGGGAAATGGGCTCGCTGCTGGCGCTCCTGGCGATCGGTGCGGTGCCGGCGATGGGCTTGCAGACCGTGATCGCCCTGCGGGTGGCGCGGGCGCCCGAACAGGATCGCGGGCCGCTGGTGACGCTCGGTCTGATGACCAGTGCCACCGTCCTGGTCACCGCGCTGGCCGTCTCGCCCGTGCTGATGGCGTTGCTGCACCTGCCGGGGCCGTGGGCGGTGCTGCTGCTCGCCTGCTCGCTCGCGCCGATCACGCTCGTCGGCCTGTGCTACGGAGTCCTGCAGGGCACGCAGCGGTTCCGGTCGATGGCCCACCTGATCGCGACCGAGGGGGTCGGGCGGGTCGGCGGCACACTGCTTGGCCTGCTCGTGTTCCGCACGCCCGCAGGGGCGTTCGCCGGGACGGTTGCGGGGTCGGTCGTCGTCGCCTTCGTGGGCTGGCTGATCTGCGGCAGACCGGTGCCGGGCCCCCGCACCGCAGGGCACGTGCGCGACGTGCTGCACACCGTGCAGGCGTTGCTGGCGCTGGTGCTGCTGGTGAACCTGGACCTGGTGCTGGCCCGGCACAGCCTTCCCGCCCGTGAGGCGGGGGAGTACGCGGTGGGCTCGGTGATCACCAAGATCGCGTACTGGCTGCCGTACGCGATCGCCGTCGTCGTCCTGCCCAAGCTGGCCGACGAGAAGGCCCGCCGCCGGATCGTGCCGATCGCGCTGGGCGTCTGCGCCGCCGTGGACGCGGTGGTGGTACTGGGTTGCGCGGTGTTCGGCCGCATGGTGGTGTCGCTCGTCGGCGGTTCGGCCTACGCGGCGAGCAGCCTTCCGGTGTGGCCGTTCGCCGTGGTCGGATCGCTGCTGTCGCTCGTGCAGATCCTGTTGTACTCCAGGATCGCGGGCGCCGACCGCCGGTCCACGTCACTGACCTGGCTGGCGGCCGGGTTCGAGGTCGTGCTCGTTCTCGGCTGGTGGCACGGTTCGCCGACCCAGGTCGTCGCCGGGGCCATCACCGCCACCGCCCTGCTCGCCTGCTTCGGAGCCCTGATCGAGTTCCGGTCCCGTGTCGAACCAGTCGAGGCACGGTGATACCGCCGCGGCCAGGGCGACGAGGATGGCGGCCTGCGTGGCGGTCCCGTACGCCCAGTCCTGCCCGTGTCCTTGCAGGCGTCCGACGACCGCGATCCCGGTGGCGGTCGCCATTCCGGCGACGACGATCAAGGCCGTGACGTTGAACCGCGCGGTGAACCGCTGGGCCACGGCACGGACGAGCAGGCTCGCGATCAGCAGGACGACCGGCAGGATCCCGCCGACGGCCGCGAGCAGCACCACCAGCACCGCCGGCACCCACCGCTTGCCCGCTGGGGACGTGGTGATCCGGACCCGTCTGCGCACCGGCAAAAGCGTGACCAACAGCAGGAGCGCCGCGGCGACAGCGCCGACCAGAAGCCGTTGCCGGTAGGTCGTGTCGGGCTCGAAGTCCAGCACCACGGTCGTCACGCCACCGGCCGGCAGCACCCAGGCCTGCTGCCACCCGTCGATCCTGGTGCGGGCGAGCGGCTCGCCGTCCACCTTGGCCACCCAGCCGTCGTTGGCGTTCTCCGGGATGCTGAGGACCGCGGCCTGCCCGGCGGCCACCCGCAGTTCACGGTGTGCGGCACCCCACTGCTCGAAGTCGATCGCGCGGTGACCCGGCGGCGGCTCGGTGGCGGCCGCGGTACTGGGCCGCAGGGTGAGGTCCTGCACCACGAAGGAGGCAGATCGAGCTGTGCTCACCTCGTGCTCCCGACCTTCGAGGTCGACGCCTTCGACCAGGTCCCGACAGGTGCCCAGCGGTAGCGGACGGTGCTGGAACACGTCCCGCAGCGTGCCGGAAACCGTGGTGGCGTAGGCGGTTCCGTCGATGGTGATGGCCGGGCCGGAGCCGCACGGCACGGTGAACGGGGTGTCCAGTGGGATCGGCTGCACCAGGTCGGGCGCACCGACGATCTCGACGTCGCTGATGCCCACCGGTCCCGGAACGCGGTCGGGAACCCCTTCGCTCTTCTTGATCGTGATGTCCAGCCGGTCGGTGGTCGCGACGAAGTCGACCGAGCCGTCGGAGAACACCGGCACGGTCCGGCTCAGCTGCGGGGTGGTGATCTGCACCTCGGTCGGGCGGGACGCGCCGGACAGCGCCGACGTGGTCAGCCGCAAGCCGGTCACGTCGCGGGCGGTGGGCCAGGCCAGGCGCAGCGTGGGTTCCTCGTCGGTGTAGTCGGCGATCCACGTCGTGGTGGGGTTCACGTCTACCGCGGCCAGAGGCGCGGCGGCCGGGTCACCGGCCAACTGGGTCGTGCTGGAGACGGTCAACCCCGGTGCGGTGACAGGGAGGGTGCCGCCGACGGTGGGCAGGACCGTCCCTTCGAGACGGTAGTTGGCGTCGTCGCGGGTGCGGAAGAGCCGGTGGATCCCGTCGGGTTCCTCGCCGCTCCTGGCCAGTCCCACGTCGCACCGCTGGTCGCCGTCGGTGCCGGTGCAGGAGTAGCGCGGCTGAGGGCCGCGGCTGAAGGCGAAGGTCGTCCGCTGTTCGGGGCCGGGCAGGACGTCGGTGGGCACCCGCAACGCCCGTTGGGCGGTCACTCCGGGCACCGACAGTTCGGCGATGCCGACGGAGCCGCTGGTCAACTGCGCCGCCACCGACAGCACGGTGATCCGGACCCTGCTCGTGAGCCCCGGCGACGCCGCGAACACCTGCTCCGCGGAGCCCCTGGCGACCTCGTGGTCGCGGAAACCCGAGTCGGTGGTGATCCTGATCCGGGTGACCGGCCAGCCGACCCGGATGTCGTCGACCATCCGCAGCGCCACCTGGTCGACGACCCGCGGTGTGTCCAGGCCGACTTCGAGCCACTGCTCGGCCGGTCCGGCGAGGGTGGAGGACTGCCAGGCGCTGTACGGATCTCCGTCGATCGCGGCGAATGGCATGGACGACGGGTCGGAGGCGCGGACGGAGTCCGCGAACCCGGCCGAACTCGACGCGGTGACGCCGCGGATCCCGCGGTAGGCCGCGACCGTCAGGTGCTCCGGACCGGGGAACGGCAGGATGTCGGACACCGGTCGGTCCAGCCTCGGCCGCTCGTTGGCAGCGAGCGTCTGGCTCAGGTTGTCGCGCACCCGCCCGACGTTGCGCTCCCGGTGGCGCAGCCCGTCGGTGACGAGCCAGTCCCGGCTCTCGGGCGAGCCGCCGTCACCGGCCAGCACGGCAGGACGATCTCCCCGCAGCACTCCCGAGTCGAGCAGCGGCAACAGGGATTCCGGCCCGCCGCTCACCGTCGCGATGTCCTCGGCGTTCACCGCGACCGCGCGCGGCACCGACCGCTTCACCTCGTAGATCTCCAACGCGGGCGCGGGCGCGGCGTCGAGGTCGATCGAGTTGACGACCGGCTGGTCACCCGGCTTGACCACCGGGCCGAACGTCATCACGCGTTCGATCCCGGCGGAGCGGGCCAGCGCGTCCCGCATCATCGTGACCGGTGGCGCATCGGTGGCGACCCGGTCGATGTCGTTGCGCACCAACAGGAACCTGTGCCCGGACCGAGCGAGGAAGTCGGCCAGTCCGGGTGCGCCGCGCCCGTCGGCGAGCGCGTCCTCGACCGCGTCCATCAGCCGGATGTTGCCCTCCGAGCCGAGCGGGATCTGGCTGCGCAGCGCCCAGGGTGACCGGGCCAGCGCTTGGGCGGGCTCGTCGACCGTCTTGCCCCAGGTGTACTCGCCGAACCCGGTGCCGGGCAGCAGGAGGGTGCGGGCGTCCGGGTCGTTGTCTGCCAGCCACGTCATCGCGGAACGCCAGTAGTCCGGGATCTCCTGCCACCCCGGCCCCGGCCGCAACGTGAGCGTCCACGCGGGCACGGCCATCACGGCCACCAGCAGGACGCCGACGGCGAGCCGGACCTTGCCCGCGACCGCGGTGGTCGCGGCGGCCGGGATTCGGACGCGTGACACCGCGTGCATGAACGCGAGCATCAACGGCAGCCGCAGGCCGGGCTCGAACTTGTGCACGTTGCGCAGGGGGGCCAGCGGACCGTCCAGCAGGGCGCGAACGGTGTGGGACAGCGGGCTGTCGAGCGCCCCGACGTAGCCGATGGTCATCACGGCGACGCCCGCGATGACGCCGATCGTCAGGAAGAGCCGCTCCGGCAGTCCGCGGCGGACCAGCCCGGCGAGGCCGGCCGCCGCGAGGAGCCCGGTGGCCAGCATCAGAACCGGGTTGTCGACCAGCATGAAACCGGAGGGCCACCACGGGCTGCCCTGCACGACGTAGGCCACCCACTGGTTGGTGCCGCGCAGGACCTGGAACAGCGACGTCGGCGCCGTGGTGTTGGCGGCCGACTCGACGTAGTCGACGAACGGCAGGCTGTACTCGCCGAGCAGCATCAGCGGCAGCAACCACCACAGCACGGCCGCCACCACGGACGCGAACCACCAGAGCACGAGCCGGACGTGCCGCGCGGTCCACTGCCGGGTCAGCAGCCACAGACCGGGCAGCAGCAGGACCGTGAGCACCAGCGCGCCGTTCATCCCGCCGACGCCGAGGGTCGCCAGCCCGGACAAGCCGGCCGCCCGTCGTGGCGAGGAGATCCGGTCGGCCTTGATCAAGGGCAGCAGGATCCACGGCAGCATCACGGCGGCGACCATCTCCGCCGACAGCGGGCCGATCTCGGTGAGCATCCGCGGCGCCAGCGCGTACGCGACGGCCCCCAGGTACTGCGCCGGGGCGGTGCCGATCCGCAGCGCCCGCGCGACCGCGAGGACACCGCCGAACGCGCCGCACAGCAGCAGGGCGCACCACAGGCGTTGGGAGATCCACGGCGGCAGCCCGAGCACCTGGCACACCGCGAAGTACGGCCCCATCGGGAACAGGTAGCCGTACGCCTGGTTCTGCAGTTCGCCACCGCTGGCCGCGGGGTTCCACAGGTGCAGCGCGCGGCCGAGGAACGCCAGCGGGTCGACCACGAGGTCGAGCTTGGTGTCGAAAGTCGTGCGGCCGGGGCGTTGCAGGAACGACAGCAGCGTGAGACCCAGCATGACCCACGCCGTGGGGTTGCGGTGCAAGCCCACGGCCACCCTGACGCGCGTCACCTCTTGCGGACGACGTATCTCGTGGACCGCCAGTGGCTGACCGGGATGTCCTCGGACACGCTGTCCACCACCTCACCGCCGTGCTCGGCCACCACGGCGCGGAGCCGGTCCGGCGCCAGCGCGGTCATCCGCATCGGCGCCGGGTAGCGCAGCACGACGCGCTGCCCCCAGGCCACCAGGCGGTAGGGCGCGAACCGCCAGAGCATGCCCCTGAGCGTCCACAACGGACTCGTCGTGCACTGCAACACCGCCACGCCACCGGGACGCAGCACGCGCATGAACTCCGCCAGGTAGCCCTCGATCGCCGTGCGCGGCAGGTGCTGCAACACCAGTTCGGTGTAGACCAGGTCGAAATCGCCGTCGGGGAACCGGTGCAGATCCGGCGTGTCGTTGTGGACGAACCGGCACTTCCCGCCGCTGCGGTCCAGGTTCTCGGCGGTGGAGAGCATCGGCGGCGAGACGTCCACGCCGACGACCTCGTCGGCGTGCTCGGCCAGCGCCTGCGACAGCCGCCCGGCCCCGCACCCGAAGTCCAGCACCCGCCGCCAGGTCACCGGCAGGTCGAGCCCGGCGAGCCACTCACGGGCGACCGCCACGTCCTGGCGCCCCAGTTCGAGGAACTGGTCGACCTCCCACCGGCCGCCGCGCTTGTCCGGCGCCACGTGCACCGCCCACAGTGGATCCGCTTCGCCGAGCCGGGTCCAGTCGCGGCGCACCTGGTCGAATGTCATTCGGCGGAGTCTAGGTCCGGTCACGTCGTAGGGGAACCGATCCGGACGTCCACAAGGCATATCGGGTCCACTTCGGTGCCGCGGTTGATCTCCAGCCGGTCTGAGCCGCTGTTCACGACGACGTACAGCACGTGCAGGCCCTCGACGAGGTTCACCTCCTGGGCGACCGTTCCCAGCGCGAGCCGCACCGGGCCCGCGCTGGAGGTGTAGTACTCCATCCGCAGCAGCCGACGGCCCTCCACCCGGCTGCTCAGCGGAATCGTCACGACCTGGCCGCCGACCGGGTAGCCGCAGTCGGCCACCGGACCTTTCCTGCCGACAACCGGATCCTTGACGCCGGTGATCTTTTGCGGCGATCCGTTGTCGTCCAACAGGAACATCTCCTCCGCGGGCTGGTCGAACTTCGGCCGCTGAGGGAGCAGACCGACCACCCTGGATGCCAGGCTGTCGTAGACGAACCACTCCGACATGACCTCGCTCGGGACATGCGTGTCGTAGAGCACGATCGACGGGTTCGCCGTCAGCGCGGCACGCGCGGTGCTGACGTACTGCTCCGACTTGGCGAACCGCAGACCGGGTGCGAGCCACAGGAAGCTGAACGTGGCGCTGATCCCGAGCAGCGTCACCAGGCCGAGCACGACCGGCCGTTTCAGGCCGCCGGTGCGCTCGCCCGGTTCGAGGAACGCGAACGTCGCGCAGAGCACGGCGATCGGCACCGCGTCGGCGACGTACCGGGGGTCGTTGCCGATCAGTGGCCCGATCTCGGGCAGCCTGGTCACGATCACCAGCCCCAAGTCGACCGCGAAGTACCCGGCCAGCATCAGCCACGCCGCCCCAGCGCGCCGCGGCGCCTTGAGCAGTCCGCCCACGAGCACCACCACGGCCACCGCGGCCACGGTGAGGCGCAGCCACAGCGGTGACGTCGAGATGGTCGCGCCGGGCGCGGGACCGGTCCACGGGCCGCCGAACAACCCCGGCAGGAAGGTGTTCACCACCGCGAGGCCGACGAACTCCACAATGGAGTACGCGGACGGCAGGTCGTTCTTGACACGGCTGGTGGTCAGGCTGAGGAACAGGACGGCGAACGCGACGAGGGGAACCCCGTGCGCCAGCCACACCCGCCACGGCACCCGTTCGCCCAGCAGCAGCGTCAGCCCGAACAGCACGGCGATGAACAACGCCGCCTTCTCGTAGAAGGCCAGCCCGGCGACGGTCCACAGCAGGGTGATGACGACCTGCTTCGTGGCGCGAGTGCGCAGGTAGGTCAGGTGCGCGTTGATCGCGCCGAACATGGTCAGCAGCAACGGGAAGAGCTGCACGCCGTAGGCCCACCACAGGGTGGGGTACAGGATCAGGGGGGAGAACGCGTACACCGCGAACGGCAACAGCAGTGTCCAGCGCGACCCGAAGCACCGCGTCAGCACCCGCCAGAACAGCACGGACGCCACCGCGAGCATCATGAGCAGCGGGAGCACGGCGAACACGTGGCTCAGCGGCGCGACCGCCGTGATGAACCACGCCAGCAGGAACATGCCGGGCGCCAGGTGGCCGCTGTAGTCCTGGAAGAGGTAGTCGAGGTCGAACGGCCCGTGGGCCGCCGCCCGGTGCAGGATCACGAAGTCGTCGTGCCCGAAGTAGCCGTTGAACGCCATCCAGGCGTGGATCGCGAACGGGATGACGCCGATCGCGACCGCGGCCAGGGTGATCGGCCGGGGCCAGGCCAGGACGATCTGCCGCGGTTCGGTGGTGGTGGTCACGTCTTCAGCAACCTGCCCATCGCTGCGTAGAACACGTCGACGATCTTGGTCGGGTCCTCGGTGGTGTAGGCGTCGCCGCCGGTCGCCCGCGAGATCGCCCGCAGCTCGACCGGGTCGATGTCCGGCCCGATGCCGATGCCGATGATCTGCAGTGGCCGTTTCGGGTCCTGCAACTCGGCCAGTTGGGCGAGCAGCTGTTCCTGGGTGATCCCTTGGGGATCCTCGTTCTTGCCGTCGGTGAGCACCACCACCAGGTTGATCCGGCCCGGCTCCCAGTTCTGCCGGGCCGAGGTGTAGGCGGCCAGCACCGAGTCGTACAGGCCGGTGGCGCCGTTGTGGATCGCCTTGACCTTGCGGAGTTCGTTCAGCGAGCCGTCGGCCAGGAGCTCACCCACCGGCCGCACCGGCAGGAGTTCCTTGTGGTCCTTGTCGCCGTCGAGGTTCGTGGAGAACCGCCACAGGCCGATCTTCGTGGTCGGCTTGAACAGCCTGATGCCCAACTCGGCGGCCCGGATGGTGAGCGTCATCCGGTCGGTGGCGGCCTCGGGGACGACCTGGGCCATCGATCCGGACACGTCCAGCAGCACCTGCATCCGGGCGCTGCGGTTGACCGCCGCCCACTGGTTGAGCAGTTGGTCGGGGTCGGCGGGAGGGGCGACCGGTCGGACCACTGCGGCGCTCGAACCCCCGAGCGCCCGCCCGTCGGGCCCGCGTAGGCCCTCCTCGGCGAACTGCCCGGCGGAGGTCTGGTCGAGCAAGCGACTCAGGAACTGTTGCGCCACATCACGTTTGCCCTGATCGGGACCGGGCAGGACGACGTACGGGTAGTCCAGCGAAGGCACGGCGGGATCGGCGTACACCCCGACCAGACCGTGTTTTCCCAAGTCCGACTCCGGTGTCACCACGCCGTCCAGTGGCCGGGCGGGATCGAACAGCTCGGCGGGTTTCTGGACGGCGTGCTTGGTGAGCTTGCGCAGTGTCAGGGCATAGGAACCGGCCGGGTCCGGAGCGGATCCGGTCAGCTCACCTGTGGCGATCAACGCCGACAGGCCTGCCGGGTCGACGGCCGGGTCGACGAATCCGATCGCCGGCTCGCCGCTGAACACCTGGGCCCAGGTGGGCGTTCGCTCTGGCCAGCCGAACCGCCGCGCGGCGGTCTCGGTCAGCCCCAGCACAATGGGCGAGGACGCGATCGACGGGCCCGTGACGGGGATGTCCCACGTACCCCGCCGCTGGGCGCGCAGCAGCCACTGGGACGACTCCGGGATCCACACATCCGGTTTGGCCTGCGCGAGGGACTCGACGGCCTCAGCGGATTCCCGCGCTATCACTTCGACTCGATAGCACGCGGCACCGTCCTGTTCCGACACACGGGCCACGGCCGAGGCGATGCCCGGCGCGGCCACGACGCTCAGCGTGGCGACCGTGTCACAGCTCGAAGAGGAGAGCCGTTCGTGCAGGTAGTCGAAGCCGAACCACCCGGCGAGTGAAAGCACGAGCAGAATGCTCAGGATCACCACCGGTGAGTCCGAACGCCGAGCCACAGGCCCCAACCCCTCGTCGCCGCTGACTGGTCGAGCCAGCCTAGCCCGAAGACGGTAGCGAGTCGGTCTTGTTCGGGGGTGGTTTCGGTGAGCATGCGACGGGCTTTGGGTCGACCTCCGGTCGAGGGGTAGGTCAACACACTTTCTCCGATGCCGGCCAACTGGGTCAGCATTTCCCGCACGGAGCAACGCATCCCGGGCAAGCGCGCGGAGATCGACGCCGGTGACCGGCCAGGCACCACGTCAAGCGAGGCGGAGCGGGTCGCGCGGCTGGAGCGGGAGAATCGTGAGCTGCGGCGGGCGAACCAGATCTTGAGGTCAGCGGCCAGTTTCTTTGCGGCGGAGTTGTGCGCCACGAGGCGCCGAGGTGATCGAGGAGGGGTGAGAGACCTTTCCCGCCCGGCTGTCGCAGCTGCCGGGTGAAGCCTGGGGGCAGCCTGACCTGGAGGAACGCCGGGAAGGGCGGCAAGCGGCCCCGACAAGGGCGGGACGTGCCGGGACTGCCAGACGGTGCGGGCTTGTTCGGCAAGGCCAGACGGTGTAACGAGAGTGAACCAGCGGTTGACGCTTCGTAACAGCGAAGTCGGATCCAATCTGGTGGATATGGGCCGGTGTGCAGCGCGTGATGTCCGGACGGGGTTGTGTCCGGTCGTCAACTCCGAAGCCGTGTAGTTCCAACGGTGGGGAGGCCATGGTGAAGGTCTGCGGCGTAGCCGTGGCGATGCTGCCGGAGTAGAGCTGGGCGCCTCGCTGGCCGATCGATTACTTGGTGAACGTGGGAACCACCCGAGAGTCGCCCGATGACTGTCCATCCGGGACAGTCACGGGCAGGCCCGTTTCCGGCTGGTGGCTTGAGAGTGGGGCCGAGGCTGTGTAGTAGTCGCGGGCGTGACGACCCGTCTCGGGGTCCGGGAGAGACGGACGCAGGGCGAAGACAGCCAGCAAGTCAGCAGTGACGGATGTTGGACGGGTCTGCTGCATCGTTAGAATCCCGTGGGGTAAGAGAATGTCCGAGATGGATCACCCTCGCACGTGGCAAGGGTGATCCATTCGCGTGTTCATGTGGAATGGGTACCTCTTTTCCCTTCAAAGGGCCAATCCGACGGTGATCGCCAACCCTGGTGATATCGACGAACTTTCATTCTCTGGAAATAGGCGTCGCGACCACGTCGCCCTGTGGCGGCGGACCGAGGGTGGTGGGCGTGTTCCCACTACAACCACCGTCGGCCTCGCTGAGCGCGGCGACATGTGGCGTCATGATGCGTGGTCGGGTCAGTCAACGGCGGCTTGATCGACGAGTGTGGATGAGGCTCTCGACCTCCAGTCACCGCCTGAAAGAGGGATCAAAGTTCGTGGGCGCGTCGATGAACAGGGTGAATGTGATTTTCAACCCGGCGATCAAAATGTTGCCGTGATTACAGGTCCCTCTGCGCACCGCGCGGTGCGACGTACAAATCGTCGCTGCTTCCGGCGTGGGCTCAACACCATTGGGCGCACGTTGATTTCGGGTCTTGACGATCTTTTGGGTGGGGTCGAGCATTGACTCAGTTGGAGGCGTCGCGGGCGGGTGGCAAACCGACTGTCGGGTTGATGGTCACTCCTGGCCCGGGCTCGCGCTCGGACACTTTGTTTGCGTATCGGAAGGTTTGCTCCGACCCGCGGCCATCACGAAGACGGCGGCCAGTGACCGGCTTGGATGGCGAAAGAACCGGCAGAACAACTAGCTGCTCCCCGAAGCCAAATCCGTTCGACACAACGGAGTCCAGAAATGGTCGAGTCCACCATCCCGTCCGATGTGCCCGCTCGCACGAACCGGCCAGACGACACTTCCCGAGTTCGGGCGACGGTCCAGAACTCCTTTGCCTCCGGAGCGGTGGACCTGGCGGCGCTCGTGCCGGTCATGTACGCCTTCATGTTCCGCAACATCGCCAGTGACGGCTTCATCTTCAGTGATCCGCAGTCGCCGGGCGACATCTCCCGGGACTCGAAGCCGGGTTGCGTCATCGCCGCCCCGTCGTTTCCCGCCGAAACCCCCGGCACCGACGAGGACTACGTCTTCAACTGGGTGCGCGACGGGGCCATCACGGCCATGGAGGTGGTCAAGGCCGCCATGCCCACCGGCCCCGACGGGACGGTGCAGACGCTCAACGACTACGTGAAGTTCGCCGACCTCTGCCACTCCAACGCCCAGCCGACCAAGGGGCATGCCTGCTTCACCATCGCCGGCGACGTCCGCCCGTGGACCGAGCAGAACGACGGTCCGGCGTTGCAGTCGATCACCATTCTGGCCGCGTTCGACCAGCTCGATCACGGTGCCCAGAAGCTGGCGGTCGACCTGGTGAACTCGAACACCGCCTTCCTCCTCGAGGTCTACCAGGACCCCACCACGAACCTGTGGGAGGAGCACAGCGGGTTCAGCTTCTTCGCTCGGTCCGCCCAGCTGCGTTGCTTCGAGGAGATCCAGGCCTCGACCATCGCCGGCATCGACAAGCCGGCCGAGTTGCGGCCCGCCATCAAGTGGCTGCGTCAGGCCCTCGCCGGCCACTGGGACGGGAGCAAGTACGTGAGCCTGCTGGCCGACCCCGGTGACGGGACCCCGCCATCACCGCAGAATCCGGTCGTCAGCGGTTACGACCCGAACATCGACATCGTCCAGTCAGCCGTTTACGGCGCCATTCCAGTTACGGACACCAAGCTGCTGGCGACGGCGGCCCAGCTGCGCTCGCAGTGGGAGGAAGGCGGCATCGCCTTCTACCCGATCAACAAGGCGGACAAGGAGAATTTCGGTATCGGGCCACTGTTCGGCCGCTACCCGGGAGATGTCTACGACGGCGACACCGCCCACCCGGTGCTCGGCGGTCACCCGTGGGCCCTCTCCACGTGCAATGTCGCCGAGCTGCACTACCGCCTGGCGGCCGAGATCAGGTCGAGCCGCAAGGTACCCCTGGACGACCTGTCGGCTCCCTTCTTCGCCCAGTCCGGCATCGACTCGTCGACGGCCCCGGTGGTAGCGGCCGCCGGCTTGGTGGCGACTGGTGACGCCATGGTGCGGGCCGTCGTCTATCACAGCGATCACTTGGAGCTTTCCGAGCAGTTCGACGGCACCACCGGCTACGAGCGCAGCGTGCACAACCTGACGTGGAGCTACGCCGCCTACCTGTCCGCCTTGCGAGCTCGGGCGCAGGCCGTCTGACCCCCGCGGCCTGGCAGAGGAGTGACTGCGCCATGTACGTGAAATTCCCCCACGGGGCGGCGAAGCGCACCGACCCCGCGGCGACGGCCGAGATTCTTTACGACGCCGTCATCGTCGGCGGCGGGATCGCCGGCGCCATCATCGCCTCGCGGCTGAGCGACGCGGGCAAGAGAGTGCTGATCCTCGAAGCAGGCTCGGCCGAAGACCTCACGCTGAGGGGCTACGAAAGCTACCTCGACCGTTTCTACGCGGCACCCGGCAAGGACAACCAGTCCCCGTACCCGGTCGTGGCCAACGCCCCGATGCCGCGCGGCACCGACGCACGGCGCATCGTGCCCGGTACGCCAGACGCCTCGGCCTACATCGTCCAAAGTGGACCTCTCGCCACCGACACCACCTACACGAGGGTTCTCGGCGGCACCACGATGCACTGGGAGGCCAAGACGCCGCGCATGCTGCCGGAGGACTTCCGGATGCGCACGCTCTACGGCGAAGGGGCTGACTGGCCGCTCACCTACGACGACCTCTCCCCGTACTACGACGAGGCCGAACGCGAAATCGGCGTCTCCGCCGATGTGGAGGACCAGGCCTACCTCGGGATCACCTTCAGCGAGGACTACGTGTTCCCCATGAAGGGCCTGCCGCTGTCCTATTTGGACAAGATGGTCGCCAGGGACCTGGACGGGATGCCGGTCGAGCTCGGCGGGGAGAAGCGGAAGCTGCGGGTCCGTCCGTGGCCACAGGGGCGGAACGGAATACCGAACCCGGCCTACGACGGCGGGAACGGTTACGTGCCGCGGGGAGCAGTGAGCACGTACCAGGTCGAGGTCGGCGGACGGTGCCAGGGCAACAACAACTGCGTGCCCATCTGCCCGGTGCAGGCCAAGTACCACGCGGGCAAGACCCTCGCCGTCGCGCTCCAGAGCGGCCGAGTCGACCTGGTGGCCCAGGCGGTGGCCTACAAGGTGCACGTCGACAAGGTCACCCGCCGGGTGACCGAGATCGAGTACCGCCGCTACGACCGGCCCGACAGCCCGGACTTCACCACCGTGCGAGCCAGGGGCCGGCTGTTCATCCTGGCCGCAAACGCGGTGGAAAACCCCCGGCTGATGCTGGCCTCCGGCCTGCGCGGCTCGAGCGGCCTGATGGGGCGGAACTTCATGGACCACGCCTATCTCCTGGCGTGGGGCCTGCTCCCGGAGGTGGCCGGCACCTTCCGGGGCACGAACTGCACCGGCGGCATCACGGACCTGCGCGGGGGGCACTTCCGGCGCCACCAGGCGGCATTCAGCGTCGACATCCACAACGACGGCTGGGGCTGGGCACGCGGGGCACCGATGAGCGACCTGGTCGATTTGGTGGACGCCGGCGGCCGCTACGGCGAGTCCCTCCGCCAGGGCCTGGTGGACCGGGTGTCCCGCCAGTTGCAGCTGGCGTTCATGGTCGAGGTCCCCGCCAACCCGAGCAACCGGATCACGGTGGACCCGGCCTACACCGACAACCTCGGGAACATGCGGCCCATCCTCACCTACGACCTGCCCGACTACACGATGCGCGGGGTGGCGTACGCCCGGCAGTTGTCGAAACGGATCTTCGCCCGGCTCGGGGCCGAGGACCACACCGAGTACGACCCGAACTTCTGGGGCTATGCGGTGTACGGCGGCGAGGGCTACGAGATCCGAGGGGGCAACCATCTCGCCGGCACCCACATGATGGGCCGCAACCCGTCGACCTCGGTGGTCAACGTGGATCAGCGGAGCTGGGACCACCAGAACCTCTACCTCGTCGGCGGGGGGAGCCTGCCCACCGTGAGCACGTCGAACGTGACGCTCACCGTCGCCGCCCTGTGCCTGCGCAGCGTCCGGGCCATGTTGGCCCAGCTCGACTCCGAGACCGCACCGATCGCCGTCAGCACGAACGGCCGACTTCAGGAGGTAACCGGGTGACCGCGCCGACCATCGCGAACCGTGACGACCTGATCAGCTACCTGCACACGGCGATGGCGCTCGAGCACGCGACCATCCCGCCCTACCTGACCGCGTACTACTCCATCCGTCCCACGACCAACTCCGACGCCGCTCACATCATCCGGGTGACCGCGGTGGAGGAGATGCTGCACCTGACGCTGGCCGCCAACGTCCTGAACGCCATCGGCGGGAAACCCGACCTGACCCGCCCCGGTTTCGTGCCGTCCTACCCCGCCTACCTCCCGGACGGGGAGGACGACTTCACCGTCGACCTCCGCCCGTTCTCCCCGGAGGCGATCGAGACGTTCTGCAAGATCGAGCGCCCAGGCGCCGCTCCCGGTGTTCGTGCACGGCTGGTGCCAGTACCGGAGGGCAGCAGCTCGCTGCTGGTCTCCAGCCCGACGGTCGAGGGGATGCGCTTCTACAGCATCGGCGAGTTCTACGAGGAGATCATCGAAGGACTGGAGAAGGTGGAGGCCGTCGATCCCGAGCTCTTCTGCGGGGATCCCGCACGGCAGGTTGGACCCGAGTACTTCTACTCGGGCGGCGGGTCGGTGATTCCCGTCTCCGACTTGGACTCCGCCCTGCAAGCGCTCCGTTTCATCGCCGACCAGGGCGAGGGCCTCGATTCGGGCATCCACGACGCCGACGGCGAACTGGCCCACTACTACCGGTTCCGTCAGCTGCAGTTCGGCCGCTACTACGAGGTGGGCGACGACCCTGACGCACCTACAGGGCCACCGCTGAGCATCACCTGGGACGACGTGTACCCGGTGAAGGTGAGTGCCCGGCTGACCGACTACCCGCTGGGATCCGAACTCGCCGCGGCCGCCCGCAAGTTCAACGCCGAGTACGGGGCCTTCCTCGCCCTGCTCACCAAGACGTTCAACGGACGACCGAACCTCATGCAGGACGCCGTCGGGTCCATGTTCCGCCTGCGCGACGAGTTCACCCGGCTGGTGCGCAACCCGCTGCCAGGCAGTGGCGGTCTGAATGCCGCTCCCACCTTCGAGATCCCGCCGGTGTCCTGGTCCGATCCGGACGCTTCCACGACAGCCGACGAGATGGCCGAGGCGACGTGGTGACCGGCCAGTTGTCCGAACAGTTCCTGGCGCTGTCGGTCGACCTCACGGCCTTCGGGGAGACCGACCTGCTCGGCACCGGTCTGGCCGACGACTACCTCGCCAAGGCGCGGGCTGCCTGCGGCGACGAGGTCGTCACCGCACTCCTGAACGCCCACCGGGCGGCGAGGGCCGACGCAGCCGGTCACAACGGCAGCCCCGACAGGAACCGGCTCGACCGGGCCCTGCGTCACCGGATCTTCAGCGACGACCGCCTCGGACCGGTCGCCCGCAACGTGATCAAGCTCTGGTACTCCGGGACGTGGTACGGCCTGCCACCCGAGTGGACCGACTGCTACGGCGCCAACGCGGCAGCCGAAACCTCCACCGTCACCGCCGCCTCCTACCAGGAAGGGCTGCTCTGGCGCGCCATCGGAGCCAATCCTCCCGGCGCCAAGGCGCCCGGCTACGGCACCTGGGCCGAGCCACCTCGCATCGAGCCCCGCTACCTGAAAAGAGCAGCCAAATGACAGAACTGGGTGACCGCCTCAGCCCGGACAAGGTGAAGCTCGGCGTCTGCTGCACCCTGTGGTGGAACGACGACTTCCCCTCCATCGACGCCGGCATTCCCTTCGGCCAGGCCGTGAGCGAGATGGCGCTCGCCGGCTTCCAGGGCTGCAGCATCGGGCACAAGTACCCGACCGATGCCGCCGTGCTCAAGGCCGCTCTCGATCTCCGCGGACTGCAGGTGTCCGAACCCTGGACGAGCACGTACTTCACGATCAGCAAGATGCGGCAGAAGACGATCGCCGCCTTCGAGGAGACGCTGGCCCACGTCAAGGCGCTGGGCGGGACCGAAGTGGTCGTGGCGGAGTTCGGAGCTTCGTCGCACCTGCTCCCCGTCGACGTGTTCGCCAACCGCCCGGTCTTCACCGACGAGCAGTGGGACAGCCTGACGTCGGGCCTGGAGGAACTCGGCAAGATCGCCAACTCGGCCGGGATGAGGCTCAGCTACCACCACCACATGGGAACCGGCGTCATGACCAGAGCCGACGTCGACCGGCTGATGGCCTCGACCGACCCGGCCCTGGTCCACCTGTTGCTCGACACCGCCCACATCGCCTTCGCCGGCGATGATCCGCTGGACCTGGCACGAGCTCACGCCGACCGCATCGGCCACGTCCACCTGAAGAGCATCCGGCCCGAGGTCGTGAGCCAGGTGCGTGAAGAAGGTCTGTCGTTCCAGGAGGCCGTCGAGCTCGGCGTCTTCACCGTGCCCGGCGACGGCGCGATCGACTTCCGGCCGATCCTCGAGGCGCTGGCCGACGCCGACTACCAGGGGTGGCTCGTCGTGGAGGCCGAGCAGGACCCGAACAAGGCCATCCCGCTCGAGTACGCCAAGAAGGCCCGCGCCTACCTCGCCGACGTCTTGGGCTGGTAGCGCACTCCGGAATCGCAGCCGTTGGACTGGCGTTCGGGCACCACTCAGAACAGCGAGGACATCAGGTATGGACGCGACATTCGAACGAGACGTGTTCTTCAGCTTCTTCATGTTCACGGCCGACTTGAGGCCACAGGACCCGCGCTACACACAGATCCTGATCAACCATCTGAAAACCCTCGTCGACATGGGTTACGACGGCTTCGACCTGCACATCGCCTCCCGGCCCGTGGCCGTCGACCACCGGCTCGAGGTCGAAAGCTACGTCGGCCTGAAGAAAGCGTTCGACAAGGCAGGGCTGAAGGACGTGAAGTTCACGACCAACGTCGGGACCACGCGGACCTTCGACCCGACGTCGCCCTACGAGGAACAGCGCAGCCAGGCCCTGTCCTACCTCAAGTCACGCGTCGACATCACCCGGGTCCTGGGCGGCGACTCGATCATGTCAGGACCGTTCCTCTACCCCTACGGCGTCTTTCCGGTCACGGACTCCGGTGAGCCGATCTGGAGCGACGCCCTCCTCGACTGGATGAAGTCGCGCTATCACGCGGCGCGTTCGGTCTTCGAGGATCTGGCCGCCTACGCCGAGACGCAGAAGGTGAAGCTCGCCATCGAACCGGTGAAGAGCTGGGAGACACCCCCGCCCAACATGGTCTCCGAGGTGCTGGACTTCCTGGACGGCCTCGAGCACCGGCACTGCGGCGTGACGATCGACACCGCCCAGGTCGTGATGGAAAGCCAGGGGCCATCGGTCTTCAGGGACAACGTCGCCCGAGCGGCACGACGGGATCGGCTCTACTACGTCCACCTCTCCGCACCTGACCGGGGCGCGGTGCGGGACAGCTGGATCCCGTGGGACATCGTCCTGAACGAGCTCGAACCCGTCTATCGCGGGCCGTACCTGATCGAGGTGTTCAACGCGATCCCGCCGTTCGACAGCTCCATGCGAATGGCCCGCCGGCGCTTCTGGCGGCCGGGCGAGGACGAGCCGACGCCCAACGCCGACAGCGCCTACGACGTTGCCATGGCCGCGCTGGACGAACTGCGAGAGCAGGTCGCTCGCGCCGCCCGGAAGTCATCCGACCCGTCGCGCCTGGCCACCAGCCGCGTCTGACCCTGCTTGACAGGCGCATCTCTCCACCACCTCAGGAGGGCCCCGAATGCCGGCTCAACTGTCAGATCCCATCACCATGGTCGCCAAGCAGGCGGGCGATGTCCGGATTCACACCTTCGTCTCGTCCTTCACGTACGACAACATCGCGAATGCCACGCACATCATCGAGACCAGGAACCAACTAGTCCTCGTCGACGCGCAGTTTCTCGCTCCGTACGCGAGGGCGTTCCGGGACTACGCCGACAGTCTGGGCAAGCCGATCGAACGGCTGTACGTCTCGCACCGGCACCCCGATCACTGGTTCGGTCTGGGTACCGCGTTCAGCGACGTCACCGTCTACGCGTTGGCTGAAACCGCGAGCTTCATCCAGGAACACGGCGAAGACTCGGTGAGCGACCACTGGAAGCTCGGTGACCTGGTGCCGGGCGAAGTGGTCGTGCCCCAGAAGGTCGTCAGCCTCAGTGAAGAGACGATCGACGGGGTCAGGTACGTCTTCGAGCAGGTGGAAGAGGCGGAAATCGACTTCCAGCTCACCATCGGGCTTCCCGACCTCGGGGTGTGCTTCGCCCAGGATCTGATCTACAGCGGTACCCATCTCTATCTGACCAAACAGATGGCTCACTGGATCCGGGTACTGCGGGAAATGCTGGTGTCGGACTACGAACTGTTCATGCCGGGCCACGGTCTGCCGGCCGACAAGAACGAAGTCGCTCGCAACATCGAGTACCTCTTGGCCGCTCAACGGGCGATCGGTAGCGGGTTGACGAACGACGCCTTCAAGGACTTCATGCTGCAACGGTATCCCGAACGCAAATGTCCGGGCATTTTCGACATCTACCTGCCCCGACTGTTCGGCGACGCCAGCGACTACTGACTGCGAAGGTGCTCAACCATGAACGAGCGATACACCGTAGGGCAATACCTGGTGGACCGGCTCCATCAACTGGGCCTGGACCACCTGTTCTCCATCGCGGGCGACTACTCGATCGACTGGCTGAACCGGTATGTCACGCCGAGCAGCATTGAGATAATCGAAGAAGTCAACGAGGTGAACGCCGGTTATGCGGCGGACGGGTACGCGAGGCTGAAGGGCATCGGGGCTCTCTGCGTCACCTACTCCGCGGGTGCGTTGTGCGCGGTGAACGCCGTCGCCGGTGCTTACGTCGAGAAGGTTCCGCTCGTACTGATCAACGGCACGCCGAGCATCAAGAGGACGCTCACCTTCGAACAGACCGGCTTCAGTTCGCATCACTTCATCAGCGGGCGAGAAACCGATCGGCAGTCGTTCGAGCACATCACTGTCGCAACCGTGCGAATCGACAATCCCGACCTTGCTCCTTTGGAGATCGACTATGCGCTGACTCAGTGCATCAGCGAACGGCGCCCGGTGTACGTCGAACTGCTCGAGGACATGGTCGACCTGGAGTGCGAGCCGCCGAGAGGCGTTCTGAAGCCGGCCAGGGTGTTGTCGGACGAGGTCAGTCTGGAACAGTCGGTGGCGCAGATCTGCGCGAAGCTCGACAGCGCGGAGAACCCCCTGATCTGGGTCGGTGTGGAGATCGACCGGCTGGGCCTTCAGGACAAGGCCATGAGCCTGATCCGGCAACTGAACGTCCCGTTCGTCACGGAACTCATGAGCAAGTCCGTACTCCCTGAAGACGACCCGCACTTCTTCGGCGTGCTCGACGGCCAGGCGTCGTCGGCCGCCGTCGCGGACCTGGTCAAGAGGTCCGATTTCACACTGGCCCTCGGCGTCTGGCTGACCGACATCAACTCGTTGGGCTGGGATCCGGACTTCGACACGACCGCCTTCGCGTCGATGGACGCGGTCAAGCTCGGAACCTATTTCGGCGGCCAGGTCGCGTTGGAACACCTGATCGACGGGATCCTGGAAAAACGGCTCGCACCCAAGGTGTGGAGTGTGCCGGAGAAGCCGGTTTACGGCGCACCGACCACGGCTTCCACTGATCAGATCACCTATCAGGGGTTCTACGACTTCGTTCAGCAGTACATCGACGAGGACACCATCGTCGGCAGCGATTCGAGCCTGAACTACTTCGGCAGCCTGCTGCTCGACGTACCCGGCCAGGGAGCGTTCGTCGCTCAGTCGTCCTACTCGTCGATCGGTTACATCGCAGCCGCGGCGACCGGACTCTGCCTGGCGAAGGGGCCCAGCCGGAGAGTGATGGTGTTCTCGGGTGACGGCGGCTTCCAGATGACCGCCCAGTGCCTCTCGACGCAAACTCGTTTCAAGCTCAACCCCGTCATCTTCGTGATCGACAACGGCGTCTACGGCGTGGAGCAATGGCTCGCCGACTCAACGGTCTTCCACACGGACAAGCCGTTCTACGAGTCATGCGTCCTGCACCCGTGGAACTACAGCAAGCTGGCCGACGTGTTCGGGTGCCGGGGCTGGAAGGTCAGCACGTACGGGGAGCTGCAGGACGCCGTGGCGGGTGCCCTGGCGAACTCGACCAGCCCGTCCATCATCCAGGTCGTGGTGCCGGACAAGTCGATTCCCGACAACGCGGAGTGGAAGACCCAGTAGCCCGGCCACGGGATGATGGAGTCCTCCTGCGGTCCTCGCCGGTCGGACATAGCCTGGTAGCGGAGGCGCGACATGGCTGTGGCCGACCTGCGCAGGGCACCGGCAGTGCCACCCCGCGTCGCGTGGGCGGCCGACGATTCGCGGCTCAGTTGCGTGGTCGGCTGGCGCGGCGGCCGGCCTCCGCTGGCGCACGTGTTGCCCTTGTTCGAGCACCTCGGACTGGTCCTCACCGACCACGAGCCCGATGAGGCCGAGGACAGCTTCGTGTTCGCGCCGGTCGAGGACCCTCGTCTGGACGAGTTGCTGCCGTTGCTCGCCGAGGCGTTCACCGCAGCGTGGGAACGTGAGGTGGACCGCGACGAGTTCGCCTCGCTGGTGCTCAAGGCGCATCTGAGCCCCAGGCAGGTTCAGCTCGTTCGCGCGGCCGGTCAGTACCTCCGCCAGGCGGGGCTCGGCGCCAGCGCGTCGTACGTGCGCGGCATCCTGTCGGCTCACCCGCAGTTCGTCCAGCACTGGATCGAGGTGTTCGAGCAGCGGTTCGACCCCAGCGGATTCCCACCGGTCGACAACAGGCTCGCGAAGTACGCCGACGCCGCCACGACCAGGGACGAGTTCAGGGTGCTCGACTGGTACACGGGTCTGGTGGACGCGGTCACGCGGACCAGCTACTTCCGGCGCGACCAGGCCGGCCGGGCACCGGCCACCATCGTGCTCAAGCTCGACCCGGCGAGGCTGCCCTTTCCCGCTGACCCCGCGGTTCGGGTGGAGACGTTCGTGCACCACCCGGACGTCGAAGGTCTGCACGTGCGGTACGGCCCGCTGGCCAGGGGAGGCCTGAGGTGGTCGGATCGGGCCGAGGACTACCGGGATGAGGTGATCGCGCTCGCCAAGGCCCAGCAGGTCAAGAACTCACTGATCGTTCCAGCCGGAGCAAAGGGCGCGTTCGTCGTGAAGGCCTCCATCGCCGATCTGGCGCCTGCCGAGTCGGCGGACGTGGTGCGTCGCTGCTATCGGCTGTTCGTGCGTGGCCTGCTGGACGTCACTGACACGATCACCGATGCCGGCGTGGTGACCCCACCCGCCGTCGTGGCCATCGACGGCCCCGACCCGTACCTCGTGGTGGCGGCGGACAAGGGCACTGCGGCCTTCTCCGACCTCGCGAACGCGGAGTCGGCCGAGTCCGGGCACTGGCTCGACGACGCGTTCGCCTCCGGTGGCTCCACCGGCTTCAACCACAAGCTGCTCGGCGTGACGGCACGAGGAGCCTGGGTGGCGGTGCGCCGGCACTTCACCGAGCTCGGCATCGACCCGGAGCAGGACGAGATCACCGCCGTGGGGATCGGCGACATGTCAGGAGACGTCTTCGGCAACGGCATGCTCCTGTCCAACCGGCTTCGCCTCGTCGCCGCCTTCGACCACCGGCACATCTTCCTGGACCCCGATCCCGATCCGATGACCTCGTTCGCTGAGCGAGCGAGGCTTGCCGCACTGCAGGGATCGTCGTGGGCGGACTACGACCCCGTGTTGATCTCTGCCGGCGGCGGTGTGTTCTCGCGGTCGGGCCGAGCTGTCGCGCTGTCGAGGCAAGCGCGGGCCGCGCTCGGTGTCGACGCGGAAGTGCTGTCTGCCGACGAACTCGTCAAGGCGGTGCTCCAGGCGCCGGTGGACCTGCTGTGGAACGGGGGGATCGGCACCTACGTGCGGGCCTCGCACGAGTCCGACACCGATGTGGCGGATCGCGGCAACGACCGGGTGCGGGTGCCGGTCGACCGGCTGCGTTGCCGCGTGGTCGGCGAAGGGGGCAACCTGGGACTGACCCAGCTCGCGCGCATCGAGTTCTCCACGGCCGGAGGACGCGTGAACGCCGACTTCATCGACAACGCCGCGGGAGTCAACACCTCCGACCGCGAGGTCAACCTCAAGATCCTGCTGGGTTCGGCGGAGCAGTCGGGGCTCATCGACCGCATGCGGCGCAACAGGATCCTCGCCGCCTGCTCCGCCGAGGTCGTTGATGCCGTACTGGTCGACAGCGAGCGGCTGACGCTCGCGATGAGCGTCGAGGAGGGATACGGCCTGACGGCCCTGGACCGGCACGAGCAGGTGATCCACGATCTCGAGACCCACGACGGTTTCGTTCGTGTCCGCGAACACCTGCCCGACGCCCAGGAGATCGAGCGGCGGCGGGCAACTGGTCGCGGACTCACCCGGCCGGAGATCGCGGTGATTCTGGCGCATGCCAAGAACCTCGTGCACGAAATCCTGCGGAAGAGCACCATTCCGGAGGATGCCGGGATGGCGGACGTCCTGACCGGCTACTTCCCGGAGGCCCTGCGCGAGGAGTACGCCGAGCAGATCTCGTCTCATCAGCTGGCGCGCGAGATCGTCGCGACGCGGCTGGCCAACGAGCTGATCAACCGGGTCGGCCCCGGTTTCATCTATCGCGTCGAGGACCGCACCGGCGCCCCCACCGATCAGGTGATCAGGTCGGTGCTGGTCGTCGAGAACCTCCTCGGCCTGAACGAGCTGTGGGACGGGCTCGCGCCGTACCCCGTCACGCCGACCATCCCGCTCCGGCGTTCGCTCGAGCGGGCCTTGGAGTACAACGTGGCGTGGCTGGTTCGGCGGAAGAGCAAACTGGGGGCGATCGACGCCGAGGCGGCGGTGTTCCGCCCTGCCGTCGGCCGGCTCGGCGCGGCCATGGCCGCACAACCTCCCGCTGAGGACGGTTCGTCGCTCGGCGGGAGCCTGCGCGACCTCGCCGGCCTCGGCATCTCCGAGGAACTGCTGACAGCCTGCTGGGCGGCGTCGCGGATGCAGGCGGCTCTCCCTCTGGCCGCGGCCGCTGAAGACAGCGGGTTCGACGTGGTGGACCTCCAGATGACCTGTGCTGCGGCGGAGGAGACCCTGGGGCTCACATGGCTGTACGCCACGATTCCGATCACGCCGGCGGACTCGCACTGGGTCCAGCTGGCCAAGGCCGCTCTGCGTGACGAGCTCACCGCGCTCACCGTCGCGATCGCCACCGACGTCCTCGCGGCCAACGGCCTGCACGAGTGGACGCGCAAGAACCACGACGCCCTCTCCCGCGCCCGCTCCGCCTATGCCGGGCTGGCCGGCAGCACCGACATCGACGTGGCGATGCTCACCGTCGGAGTGCAGGTTCTCCGGGACCTGTGCCACGCGGTGGGAGCCCGCGGGTGACTCTCCAGCGGCAACGTTCTGTGTGGACGATGCCGGTTCGCCGACCTCGGCGCAGAATCTGTCAGTCTCCGATGACACTCACGCACCACGACCTCGATCAGAAAACGAGCTGCCAGGAGTCGACGTAGCCGCTGTCGGTGGCGCGGTAGACGTCTTGCACCCGTAGCCGCCACACGCCGTTGGCGGCCTCGCCGGAGGCGTTGACGGTGTGGGGAGCTGCCAGGTTGGCGGAGTCGTCGGACTCCTTGGCGGTCAGCAGCGGGTAGGCACTGCCGTCCGGCGCGAGCAGGTCGATGGTCAGGTCGCCGCGTGCGCTGTGCTTGATGTCCACGTTCACCCTCAGGTTGGCAGGGGCATTGCCCGTGCGGCCGGAAACGGTCACCGGGCTGGTGACGGTGCCGGTGCCGGGGATGGCCGCGTGCGCCGACGATCCAGGCGTCGTGACCCGGCTCGATCAGGACCGCGTCGCCGGGGCCCGCCTCGGCCTCGGTGCCGTCGTCCATCCGCACGTGCATCCGGCCGTGCTCGACGGGCTTCCGGATCGAGGCGGCACGGGCCTGCGCCCGCGCGAACGACCTGGGCAGGGCACGCCGCCACCTCGCCGAGGCGGAGCGGATCAGCGGGCTGTGGCAGGGCGGTCCGTGGTCGGCCGTGTTGTGGGAGGTCCGGGCCGAACTGCGCCGCGCGGCCGGGCAGACCACCCAGGCCGCCGCGCTGTTCCTCGAGGCTGCCGACCAGTTCACAGCGCTGCGCAGGCCGATCGAGGAGAACCGCTGCCGCGGCCGACCGTTGAACTCAGCCCGTGGCGGACGCCGTCACGAGCCGCTGGGGTGAGTGGCCTGGTGCACCGCATCGAGGATTTCCGGTGCGACTGGCTCCTGCTGGGCGCGGTTGAAGTGGCCGGTGCACAGCATCGTGCGCCAGAGGTTGTGGTCGTGCCGGGCAGCCGCGGTGGCGGCGTGGAAGTCTGCCAGCAGCGCGACGAATCGTTCGGGATCGGCCTGGTGGGGAAAGTGACCGGCGCCCGTGAAGATCTCCAGGCGGCTGTTGGGCATGGCCGCCCGTGCGAGATCCGCGTGGTCGATCGAGACGACCCGGTCCCGATCACCCCACACCAACAGGGTGGGGATCCCGAGGAGCAGATAGGTCCGGTCGAGCATGGTGACTGTTTGCCCACGCCAGTCGACCGCGGACCGCAAGGTCCTCAGGAACGCTCGTCGGCTGGTGTCGTCGGCCAACGAGCGGAACCGCTCCAGGGCGTAGTGGAGGTCGGACCCGAGTCCGAGGCCACCGACGTCGCGCACGAGCGGGGCGAGAAGCGAGGTGGCCAGCAGGACCGGCGCAGTGGTGGCCAGTGAGATGACCAGGTCGGCGCCGGGCAGGCAAGCCAGCCGAAGCAGCGGATGCACGTGCTTGCCGATGCCGCCGCTTCCCACCAGAACGAGCCGTTCACACCGCTCGGGAAACTGGTAGGCGAACTGGATCGCCACGCCACCGCCGAGCGAGTGTCCGACCACGGTCACCCGATCGATGTCCAGCACAGCCAGCAGATCCCGCATGCCACACGCGTACCCGGCAACGGAGTAGTCGGCACTCGGCTTGTCGGACCCTCCGTGGCCGAGCAGATCCGGTGCGATCACGGTGAAATGCCGGGCCAGCTTCGGCAGCACGTGCAGCCAGGTGGCCGAGCTGTCGCCGATCCCGTGAATGAACAGCAGGGCCGGGCCACTGCCGGCCATCCTGAACGCGCGGCGGTAGCCGTGCACGACGACATGTCGCAGGCCGAGCTCGTCCTCGAGCGTGCTGGCTGCTGTGTCGATGCTGTCGTCGGACTTCGTCAAGGTGGTCGCTCCGATGACCGGGCCGCTGATCCGGCATCCGCGTCCGGTCCTCCATTTTGCAGGGAGAAGCGACCATTCGATGTTTGTCGTGAGCCACCCGTTGGGCTGAATCGCGTCGTCGCCCGCCTGCGAGCCCAGGACGGGTCTGGGCCCCGACGCAAGCTCCTGCGGTGCGGTTGTTCCCGCCGAGCGGCACGAGGTCGTTCCTCCTCGATCGGCAACGTGATTCCGCAACATGTCACGTCGTCAGTCGTTCAAATGGGCAATGGCATAGTCCGCCTCCGCCACCGTGAACTTCTCGCCGTACTCGGAGGTCAGCTGATCGTGAATAGCGGACGGCGACATGTGCATGGTGTCCTGATAATTCTTCGCACTTGCCAGGGCTTGAGCGTTCCAGTCGGCCTTCAGGTTGTCGACCGCATACTGTGCGGCAGCCGCGGAAAACTTCTCGCCGTAGTCGGATGTGAGCTGATCGTAAACTCCCTGCTTCGACATGTGCATGAGATCGACGTACGACTCGGCCTTCTTGAGGGCGGACCTGTGCTCAACCGGCACGGCTGCTTGCTTGCTCTCGGTCGTTGGTGCGGCCGCAGGTTTCGTTGGTGCTGCCGTTGTGGCCGCTGGGGGAAGTGGCACGTCGGCCGTCGTGGTGATCGCTGACGCCGTCGGTTCGGTCTTGCCTGCCCGTACGGTTTCCGGCGATGAGCCGATCAGGCTGATGAACACCACGAGGACGAAAACCCCACCGGTGGTGATGCTCGCAATCTTGATCGCCTTTGTCACGTTGCCTCCGCCGTGGTCGAGTCGTCCGCTCTGCGCTGAGGTCAGCACTGTGTTGAGGCGCAACCGTCTCGGTGACCGCAGGATCGCCCGCGCCAGTTCCCTCCACTTCCGAGGCAAGACCTGCTCGATGTAGATAGCGGCCACTCGGAGCGTCCGATCAGCTGCTGCTGCAGGGTTCACCTCATCGGGTGATGAGTCACTTTGGCGCCCTCGCCACCGTCACCCGCCCGCAATCCGATCGGTTGGTTGCGAACTTCCTCAGGGGGCGTCCGCAGACCCGAGACGCGCTCGTTGCGCAGACCGCCGACATCTCCGCACCGCTTGGCAGAACTCTCAGCTGGGACCAGGACCGCGAACTCATCCTGCACGAGGAGATCGCGAGGCACTGACAGGATTCCAGATCTACTTCTGCGACCCGCACTCACCGTGGCAGCGCGGCCTCAACGAAAACACCAACGATCTGCTGCCATCACCTTCCAAGAGGTGCCGACCTCACCGTCCACACTGGACGCGACCTTCAAGGTGGCCCATCAGCTCGACGACCGGCCGCGTCTGGTCCTCGGTGACAGGACTCCATGAGCCGCTTGGCCAGCTGCTGCGACACTCCGCTCTCTGAATCCGGATCGGCCGTCGCACGTTGATCGTGCAGCCCGACGCATCCGTTGTCACCGCGTCGTGCCACGCGATGGTGGAGGCGGTACTCGGCGCGGCACCGCCGGTGCTGATCGCCGGCGAAGGGCGAATGGCAAGCCATGACGCGATCGCGTGGCATCTTCCCGCGGTGCACAGCCTCAGCAGTGCTCATCCGGTGCCGTTCGACGAGTTGGCCACGCAGAGGTCGCAAATTTGCGATATTTCGTGTCTGAAGGGGGTTTGTGTCCCCGCAGGTGGCAAGCTTGCGCGGTTTGTATGTTCGCGCGCTATTGGATAGCTCGAACCGGTGTAGTCACGCCCACATGTTTTGAGCGCCGCGCACGCAGATTGAATTCTGATCGCCCGCGGGCGCGCTTCCACCGCCAGCGAGGACGTGCGGCGGCAATGGATCACCGCAAACCAGGCTGACCGTCACAGGATCGACTTGCGCCGACGGGTGCCGGCGACGAGTGCGACGCCGACGGCCGCGATGGCGACCTGGATGGCCACCTCGATCCAGTCGATGCCTTCGGTGTTTTCGACGCCGATCCCTCGGGCGATCGCTGTGCCGATGAACGCGGCGACGATGCCGACGAGGATCGTCAGCCAGATTGGCGTCTTCTGCCTGCCAGGAACGATCAGTTTGGCGAGTACGCCGATGACCAGGCCAATGATCAAGGCGCTGAGGATGCCGGTGATGTCCATGACGTCTCCACTCATTTGTCGACGGCGGGTGTCCCGCCGCCTGAGCGCTTCCCCCGCGACAACGTGCCGGCGGAACAAGCCCGCCGCGCCATCCCGCTCACGTTGATCGCGTTTGGAGCTGTTGTGGTGTGTGGATAGCCGTGGTGGAAAGCGTCAAACGCCGGTCATAAGTGGACGGTGCGCCACTTGCGACGCTCGGTGTTCGTGCGCTCGCAAGGTGTCGCAAGATGAGTTTCCTGCCTCTCCGCAAGGCCTCGCTTTGATCTTTGAGTCGCCACGATGAAGCCTCCTGGCAGGCGTCGGTGACGGTCTGCTGTGGCGGAGTCGAAATCTGTCGCCTTTGGTTGGCTCAGTGTGGATCTTATATCTCCGGCGCCGTTCGGTCCGAAATGGACGGTTGCGGGGATATATGTGAGAAGACAGTTTCTTGTGGACGGTGTGGGGGTAGTCGGACAGGTAGATCGAGACGGTCTGCCGCGGGCGTCGGTGTGTGAGCACGTGCGTGCGCCGGAAGGAAGTGGAATCGAATGGACATTCGTGGCGCGTGGAACGATGTTGTTCGCAACATCATATTGTGGGCGCCGAAGGTCGTCATCTTCCTGATCATCCTGCTGATCGGCTGGTTGATCGCGAAGGCCTTGCGCAAGGTGGTGAAAGTACTCCTGGAGCGGGTCGGCTTCGACCGCGCGGTGGAACGCGGAGGTGTCAAGAACGCTCTCGCTCGGTCCAGATACGACGCCAGTGGTCTCATTGCGACACTGGTCTACTACGCGGTGTTGCTGGTTGCCCTGCAGCTGGCTTTCTCCGTGTTCGGACCGAATCCGGTCAGCGACATTCTGTCGGCGATCGTGGCGTGGCTGCCCAGGGCGATCGTGGCGGTCATCATCGTGGTCGTGGTCACCGCTGTGGCCAACGCCGTCGCCGAACTCATGCTCGGTGCGCTTGGCGGACTGAGCTACGGCAGGGTGCTGGCCAGGGTGGTGCAGGCGATCATCATCGGTCTCGGTGTCATCGCCGCGCTCAACCAGATCGGTGTCGCGACCCAGGTGACGACCCCGGTCCTGATCGCCATCCTCGCCACCGTCGGCGGCGTGATCGTGATCGGTGTCGGCGGCGGTCTGTTGCGGCCGATGCAGCAGCGGTGGGATCGGTGGCTCAACCGCGTGGAAGCGGAGATTCCGGAGGCCCGGGCGCACACCGAGGCGTACCAACGGGGTCGCGAAGACGCCATGCGTGACCAGGATGTCGCATTCAGCGAACGCCCACGGCACGCGGCATCCGAGACCATGCCACCGGTCGGGCCCCGGACTTCACCCCCGGAAGGACCGCGGCCGTAACAACCACGCGATCTGGGCCCTGCGCGCGTTCCCCAGCCGCGGACACATCAGTTGACCCAACCGGTCGGGACGACGGCCACCGGGAAGCGGTTCTCTTCGCGCCACACCGGCGGTCGTCGGGTCCGTCGTGGACTCACAACGGCATTGATCGCAAAGGAATGAACTATGAAAACAGGAGCGCGCATGGCGCTGGGGGTCGGGATCGGCTACCTCCTCGGGCGCTCGCACAAGATGCGGCTGGCACTGATGGTCGCGGCGGCAGGGGCCGCGGGCAAGGTCGGCTCACCGGAGGCGTTGTTGCAGCGCGGTCTCAGCGCATCCCCAGAGCTGGCGAAGATGACCGAGACCATTCGCGGTGAGTTGGTCGGCGCCGTCAAGGCCGCCGCCCTGAGCGCGACGAGCAGCCGCATCGACTCGCTGAGTGATCGGATCAGGAACCCCCGCAAGGCACTGGACGACACCGAACCTCCAGAGGACGAAGAGGACGAGGACCTGCAGGACAGTGCCACGGATCAGGAACCCGACGAGGAGTCCGAGGCACCTGTCCGGCGCACTCGCCGTTCGGCGTCGGGCGGCGGTGCTTC
>NZ_QFWW01000008.1:529804-553689 GCF_003265345.1 Lentzea terrae
TCGTCGTGGCGACGACGAATCCGATGAGGACTCGGACGAGGACGCCGAGGAGTCCGAGGCACCTGTCCGGCGCACTCGCCGTTCGGCGTCGGGCGGCGGTGCTTCCCGCCGGGCCAACGACGAGCCCGATGAGGACTCGGACGAGGACGCCGAGGAGTCCGAGGCACCTGTCCGGCGCACTCGCCGTTCGGCGTCGGGCCGCGGTGCTTCCCGCCGCGCCAACGACGAGCCCGACGAGGACACCGACGAACCCGAACCGCCGGCCAAGCCTGCGCGCCGCTCGGCGGCGAACCGCGCCACCTCTCGCCGGACCAAGCAATCCGATTCCAAGGACGCCGGATCCGACGACAGCAAGAAGGCGACGCCGCGGCGTCGGGCCGCGCGCTCGACGAGCGGTACGGGCCGTTCGTCGGCGCAGCGCACACGGAGGTGACGTGGGATGACGAGCACTGTCAAGCGATCAGCGAGTGACAGCACTCCGAACAGCACGCTCAAGGATTCGTTCCAGAACCTCGCTTCGGCAGTGGTCGACCGGGCTGCCGCGAAGGTGACCGACCGGGTCACGGGCGCGGCGGGGCGGATCAACGACCTCGCCCGTGGCGACGGAGGTGGACTGGCGTCGGCGCTGACGGGATCGAAGAAGAAGTCCGGGGACAAGGACGCGTCGGCTGCGAAGCCCGGGCTGACCGACCGGCTGGCCGACGTGGCGTCCCACGCGACGGAGTTGGTGGGCGGGCAAGTGGTCGGGCAGGTCAAGGACAAGGTCAAAGGCCTTGCCGGCGGTGTGCTGCACGCTCTGCCTTTCGGTGGCAGCAACAAACAAAGCGGCAACAAGCTCAAGCTGACCAACATCGTCGAGCAGATCGACGTGGGAGTCCCGATTCAGGTCGCCTACGACCAGTGGACGATGTTCACCGACTTCCCCAGTTTCATGAAGAAGGTCGAGAACGTCGAGCAGGAGTCCGACGAGAAGCTGGTCTGGACGGCCAAGATCTGGTGGTCTCGGCGCACCTGGACGTCCACGATCATCGAGCAGGTTCCCGACGAACGCATCGTGTGGCGTTCGGAAGGGGACAAGGGGTACGTCGACGGTGCGGTGACCTTCCACGAGTTGACGCCGGACCTCACTCGCATCCTGCTCATCCTCGAATACCACCCGCACGGATTGTTCGAGCGAACGGGAAATCTCTGGCGCGCCCAGGGCCGCCGGGCCCGTTTGGAGCTCAAGAACTTCCAGCGTCATGTCATGACGGACACGATTCTGCACGCCGACGAGCTCGAAGGCTGGCGCGGCGAGATCCACGGTGAGCACTCGGTGGATGACGACCAGTCGGATGCCTATGACGACGAGTCGGACGTCGACGAGGACGAGCAGTGGGAGGACGAAGACGAGGTCGAGGACGACGAGGAAGACGAGGTCGAGGACGAGGCCGAGGACGACGAGGACCAGGAGGACGAGGAAGAGGAAGAGGAAGAGGAGCAGGACCTCCCGACCTCGGGCAGGGCAGGCCGGCGAACCGCGCGCAGGGCATGACTGCCGCGGCGAACCGGCGAGATCGCAACACCACGACTTCGGACCAGGAAGGAACGGCCCAGGAGATGACCACAGCCCTACAACAAACCGGAGGTGGCGGCGGAGCCTCAGGCGGCTTGGCCGACGTCATCGACAGCATCCTCGACAAGGGCCTCGTGCTCGACGCCTACGTCAGCGTGTCGATCGTCGGCATCGAGTTGGTGACCATCAACGCGCGAGTCGTCATCGCCAGCGTGGACACCTATCTGCGCTTCGCCGAGGCGACCAACCGCCTCGACCTCTCCTCTCAGAAGGGGGCCGGCATGCCGGAGCTCGTGGGTGACACGACGAAGGGAGTTGCCAAGGGCAAGACCCGCGGCGTGCTGGACGCGGTGGGCGAGAAGGTGTCAGACGCACTGCACGACAAACGCGAGGAGTTCGAACGGCGGGAGCCCTCGAGACGGCGGAAGGGCGAGTGAGTGTCATGGCCGAGGCACGCGCGGAGGCGCAATCGCCCGAAGAGGACAAGGACACGGTGTGTTACGTGTACGGCATCGTGCCGGCGGACGTGGCCACCGATGAGCGGGCACGCGGAGTCGGCGACTCCCCCGTCGAAACGGTGATGCAGGGCAAGATCGCGGCATTGGTCAGTCTCATTCCCCACGACACGATGCTGGGCCAGGCGGAGGACCTGGTCGCGCACGAGCGACTGCTGGACCTGGCGGCGGCCGAGACACCGGTGCTCCCGTTTCGCTTCGGTTCGGTCATGAGCAGTGAACACGCTGTCAGGGATGAACTTCTCGCGCCGTATCACGATGAGTTCCTTTCCGCGCTCTCCGAGTTCGAGGGGCGGCGGGAGTTCGTCGTGCACGCCCGCTACGTGGAAGAGACGATCCTGCGCGAGGTGCTGACCGAGAACGAGGAGGCGGCTCGGCTGCACGAACGGATCCGGGCGCAAGGCGAGGAAGCCGACCAGCAAGACCTCGTCGCACTCGGTGAACTCATCTTCAACGCCATTGCCGCCAAGCGCGAAGCCGATTCGCACACGGTGGCCGAGGCGATCGCACCACTCAGTGTCTCCATCGCCCCGCGTGATCCGAGGAACGAGGACGACGCCGTCAACATCGCGTTCCTCGTCGGCATCGACCACGAGCAGGAGTTCCGTGCCGCCGTGGAGGAGATCGCCGAGAACTGGACGAACAGGGTCGGGCTGCGGCTGCTGGGGCCATTGGCTCCGTACGACTTCGCGACCTCGCGCACCACACCGGAGGAATGACGTGACAGCCCTGCTCTGGTTTCTCCTCGGCCTGCCACTGGCACCTGTACGCGGGGTCATCGCCCTCGCCGAGGTTCTGCTGGAGCAGGCCGAGGAGGAGCTGCGGCTGCAGACTCGCCGTGAACTGGACCAGCTCGAGGAAAGGGTGGCCGCGGGTGAACTGTCCGAAGAGGAGGAGTACGAGGAGGCGCGGAGGATCACGGAAAGTCTGATGAGTCAGCAACGTCGGCAGGTGGAGCGGAGCGGAGGTGATCGACAGTGACGGCCGGAGAAGGTCGTGAGCGGCCTGTCGACGAGCCCTCGGACGACGAGCCCGAGGTGTCCGCGGCGGAGGCAGCCGATGCCGCGATCGAGGCGATAGGCGATCTGACCGGCAAGGACCCGATCGGGGCGACAGCGGTGAAACCCACCGAGGAAGGCTGGCTGGTCGAAGTGGAAGTGGTCGAGGAGAAGCGCATTCCGTCCTCGGCGGACCTCCTCGCGCTCTACGAGGTGGATCTGGACCTGGACGGAACGTTGCTGTCCTACAACCGCACCCAGCGGTATCCGCGCGGCGCCAGGATCGACGGGAATTCTGGAGATCGGCGATGACCAGACCGAGCAGGTCCGGTGCAGGGTTGCCGCAACCGCTCGGCGGTTCCGCGGGACACCAGTCCGCGAACCTCGCCGACATCCTCGAGCGAGTACTCGACAAAGGCGTGGTGATCGCCGGGGACATCCAGGTGAACCTGCTCGACATCGAACTGCTCACCATCAAACTGCGCCTCGTGATCGCGTCACTGGAAGCGGCCCGCGAGGTCGGCATCAACTGGTGGGAGCACGATCCCTGGCTGTCCGGTGACGGGGGGAGGGGACGCGAACTCGAACGGGAGAACCAGCGGCTGCGGACGCGACTGGCCGAACTGGACCGGGACGCCCTGCGGGAACTGGATGAGGGTCCCGACGATGGGTGAGCAGCACGTGGTGTGGCTGTACGCGGTCACCAGGCGACTGGACTTCGCACAGTTTCCCGCGACGACCGGGGTGGCCCAGGAACCAGTGCGCATCGTCGAGGCCGCCGACCTGGTGGCCGTCGTCGGCTCTGTCGGTGCCGACGAGTTCGGAGAGGATGCCCTCCGCCGCAATCTCGAGGACCTCGACTGGTTGGAAGCGACCGCACGAGCCCACGACGCCGTGGTCGACCTCGTGACCCACTTCGGCCCCACCGTGCCACTTCGCCTCGCCACCGTCTATCGCGACGACGACAGCGTGCGCGCGTCGCTGGTGGCACATCGCGGCGAGTTCGACACCGCACTGCGCCGCGTGACGGGGCGAACCGAGTGGGGGGTCAAGGGCTACGCGGATCCCCACTCCATCGCGCAGCACAGCATCGATGAGCGAGCCGGGGGTGTCGGTGAAGGAACGGCCTACCTGCTCAGGCGGCGGGCCGTGCTCTCCGCCCAGCAGGCGGCGGAATCCAAGGCCGCCGCCAACGCCCACGAAATTCACGAGGCTCTCAGCCGGATCGCCGTCGTCGCGAAGAGACAGCCGGTTCCGCACGCCCAACTCCTCAGCAAGCGAGCCCAGATCGTCCTCAACGGGACCTACCTCGTCGACAACGAACGAGCCGATGAATTCGCGGACGCCGTGCGGGCACTCGATGATCAGCACCCCGGTATCGACCTGGATCTGACCGGTCCCTGGCCGCCCTACTCGTTCGCCGGTGTCGATCAGATTTCCCCGCAGCGCCCCCAAGCAGAAGGGAGGCAAGGATGACAGAGATCGAACCCACGTCTTCGCGATCGCCCGCGCCGGTCGGCGATCGGCGTATCGCGCTGGTCGACCTGCTTGACCGCGTACTCGCCGGCGGTGTCGTCATCGTCGGCGACGTGAGGCTGTCCGTCGCCGATGTGGACCTGGTCCACATCTCCCTGCGCACCTTGATCACCTCTGTCAGCGCCCTGAATCCCTTGAGCGACGAGCTGGACAGCCCGTGAGCCAGCTGCCCGAACGCATCAACACCGATCACGAGAACGTCGAACGCGGTCTCGCGTCGCTCGTGCTCACGATCATCGAACTGCTCCGCCAGCTCATGGAACGCCAGGCCCTGCGCAGGATCGAGCACGGCGACCTCAGTGATGAGCAGGTGGAACGGATGGGCCGGACGTTCATGGCTCTGGAGCAGCGCATGAACGAGCTGCGCGACCAGTTCGGCCTCACCGCGGAAGACCTCGACATCGATCTCGGCCCACTGGGTCCCCTGCTCGGCAACGACACCGAGGGCCGCGGGTAGAGCGTCGCTTCTCGTTGCACACCAAGAGCTTTGGCCCGCCTCCGATCCGGGTAACCAGATCGTGCGGCGTCACCGACGTTGCGAACTCCTCGGAGGTGCTCGTGAACGCGATCCTGAGCCTCGGCGTCGAGGAGGAGTTCCTGCTGGTCGACCCGCGTACAGGCGAGCCGGTGCCACGAGGCCCGGACGTCGTGCGGCGGGCACGCGAGCAGTTCGGTGTGGAGTTCGACCTCGAACTCACCGCCGCGCAGCTGGAGACAAAGACCACGGTGTGCCACGACCTCGCGGAGGTGCGGCGGCAGTTGCTGGGTGCGCGGTTCATCGCGGCTCAGTCCGCTCGTCAGCTCGGCTGTCTCCTCCTCGCTGTGGCGGTGCCACCGATCGGCGCGTCGAAGATGCCGATCAACTCGGACGACCGCTACCGGCAGATTGCCGACGATTACGGGCGGTTGGCCGTAGAGCAGGTGATCTGCGGCTGCCACGTGCACGTCTCGGTGCCGAATCGCGAGATCGCGGTGCAGGTGTGCAACCACGTGCGCCTCTGGTTGCCCGTGCTCGGCATGGTGACCGCGAACTCTCCGTTCGCCCACGGTCGTGACACCGGCTATGCCAGCTGGCGGTCGATGGTGTGGTCACGCTGGCCGGTGTCGGGACCGCCACCCTGGTTCAGTTCCGCGCAGCACTACGACGAAGTGTGCGACTCACTGGTGGCCACCGGAGCGGCACGCGACCTGAAGATGATCTACTGGGATGTCCGGCCGTCGTCGCACCTGCCCACCGTGGAAGTCCGGGTCGCTGACGTGGCGGCCACTGTGGACGAGGCAGTGCTGCTGGCCGCTGTGACACGTGCGCTCGTCGCCACCGCGGTGTGCGACGTGCGGCGGGGTTTGGTCGCGAGCAACGTCCCCGTCGAACTCCTGCGGTTCGCCGCCTGGAAGGCGGCCCGAGAAGGCTTGAGAGGTCAGGCGTTCGACGTGATGTCCGGGAGGCTGCTTCCCGCGCGGCTGCTGATGGACCGGCTGGTGAGCCGAGTGCGGGATCAACTCGTCGCCGTCGGGGATCTGCGTCTGGTGCAGAACATTCTGTCCGTTGTGGACAGATGCGGCGACGGTGCCACTAGGCAACGCAAGGCGTTCGGTGTAGCGCGATCACTGCACAACGTAGTGGACCAACTCGCGGCGGAGATCATGGCGGAGCCGACCGAGTACCCGTGCGCGATGTTTCGCACCACCGCGGGATTGGCTCACCCTGTTGGCGGGCACCCACAAAGTGCATGCTGAACGAAAGGTGCCGCTCGTGCCCGGCTATTACGATCTTGTCGCCGATCGTTATCGGTTGGCCGGGATTCTGGGTGTCGGGGGTGTGGCGGAAGTACGACGCGCGTGGGACACCGTCCTGCGGCGCGCCGTGGCGATCAAGTTGCTCCGCAACGGATACGACGCGGCCGACCGGCGCCGGTTCGACAACGAGATCCACACGCTGGCCGGGCTGTCCCACCCGGGGCTGGTGTCGGTGTACGACGCGGGCACCATCGGGCCCACGCCTTTCGTGGTGATGCAACTCGTCGACGGGTCCACGTTGCGCGATCGCATCGCGTACGGACCGTTGCCGATAACAGTGGTGTGCGAGTTGGGCCGCTCCCTTGCGGAGGCTCTCGGCCACGTGCACACACACGGCGTAGTGCACCGTGACATCAAGCCCTCCAACATCCTGCGTGACCGAGACGGCACCGTGTACCTGGCGGACTTCGGTCTGGCCCGAGCAGCCGGCACCACCCGGCTCACCAGGAGCGACCAGTTCGTGGGCACGGCAGCCTACCTCGCCCCGGAACAGGTGCGCGGTGGCGAGATCACACCCGCGGTCGACGTGTACGCGCTCGGTCTGGTGCTGCTGGAATGCCTGACCGGACTTCGGGAGTACGAAGGCAGCGCGATCGAGATAGCCCTCGCCCGGCTGCACCGCTCGCCACACGTGCCCGACCGTCTCCCGTTCCAGCTGGCGCGTTTGTTGACGTTGATGACCTCGCTACATCCTGGCGAGAGGCCATCCGCGTACGAGTGCGCCCGCATCCTGCGTGCGATCGGCCGCTCCGAGGCCATCGGTACGGTCACCACCAGGGCACGGGTCCAGCAGCGTCCTTGGCGTTCTCGCGCACAGGCGTTGCTGGCCGCCGCGCTTGCGAGCCTGCTCGTCGCCGCCTGCAGTGCGGACGTGGCGCACGACGCTGCGCCACCGGCTTCCGATGAGAAACTCGTTGCGGAGCAACCAAACGGACCGCGTGCGGGCCTGGTTCCACCGGACGTTCCTGCGACGTCGATCGCTGTCCGGCCCGGTTCGATCGAGTCCGATGATTCCCCGGCGAAGGCCCGAAAGCGCGCACAGAAGAGCAATGACGGCAAGGGGAAGCACGGTTCGTGAGCCAGCCGGGCACACGATCACGAGCTAGCGGCACACACCGCAGTGGCACGTCCACAGCAAGTGGTGAGGGGCGATGTGGACAATCCGAAGTGGACCTAGAAGCTGCAGCCATGGCTCATTCACCGCGTTTCGACACTGGATCGCGTCGGGTACCCGAAGGCATGACTCGACCAGTTGACCCCGAGAGACGGCGGCGCAGGGAGTACGAGCACGACTACCTGTTGCCAGAGGAACCTCCGGTCGTGGAGGAAGAGGTCACCGCCCGCGACGGCTACGGCAAGGCACGTGCGGTACGCACGATCTGCGCAGTGATCGACATCGTGTGCTGGGTGTTCGCACTCGTCCTGTTGCTGCACATCCTGCTCGTGGTTGCGGGCGCGAACATGGGCAACGGCTTCGCCACATTCATCTCCGGCTGGGCTGGTGGAATCGATTTCGGCTTGGACGGTCTGTTCACCCCGGCCAATGAGAAGGCGGCCGTTCTGCTCAACGAAGGTGTCGCCGCACTGCTCTGGCTTGCGATCGGTGCGTTGCTCACACACCTGATCAGCCGCGTGGCGCTACCGGTTGACGAGCGACGGGCCTGGTTCAGGAGGTCGGTCCGGCCCTGACAGAACTGCGCAACGGGGCGCTGACCCGCAGCGACAGCTCGGGACATTGGACCCGCACGACTTGGTCTCATCACACGTCACCACTGGGATGCCGTCATGACACAGTCACAGGAAACAGACAGATGGTTTCCCTTCGAGTGGGGCGAGCCTGTGGTCGTCGAGGAGGTAGTCGCCGCTCGAGACGGCTACGCCAGGTTGCGCACCGTTCGCTCGATCTGCGCGGTGGTCAGCATTGTGTGTTGGGTGCTCGCCGCCGTCCTGCTGGTGCACGTCGTCCTCGTCGTGGCGGGCGCAAGCATCAGCCACGGGTTCGCTGCCCTCGTGACGAAGTGGGCCGGCGCCATCACCTTCGGGTCGAGCGATCTGTTCACAATGGGCAACGAGGCGCTCGCCGCTCTGGTGAACGAGGGCTTGGCGGCGGTGCTGTGGCTCGTTATCGGGGCGTTGCTGACGAACTTGATCTCGCGAATCGCGCTACCAGTGGGTCAGCGGCGAGGTTGGTACCGGCGGGATCGCCAGGTAGTGATCAGGCGTTGATCTGGAGCGAGGGCCATCCGCAGTCGTAGTCCACGCAGCAGCCGGCACCGTCGACGTGGATGTGCTGGCAGGACAACGCATGTCAGAACAGACCAACGCCGTGACTGCGGGTCCGCGTTGACGTCTGCCTGAAGCGTGGCGGGCTCCGATTCCCGCCGTGGCCAAGCGGTGATCGGAGCCCCGGCGAGCCACTCAGTGGCCAGCAGAAAGGTCGAAGGTCGCAACCGATCTTCCCTCGACCAGACCATCGAGCGGCAAGATCTTGCCCAACAAGGCGGCTGTCAAAGGATCGACTTGCGCTTGCGGGTCCCCGCGACGATGGCGATGCCGGCGGCAGCGAGCGCGACCTGGATGACCACTTCGATCCAGTCGATGCCTTCCGTGTTCGCCACGTCGAGCCCGCGGGCGATGGCCGTTCCGATAAAAGCGGCGACGATGCCGACGAGAATCGTGAGCCAGATCGGGGTCTTCTGTCTGCCTGGCATGATCAGTTTGGCGAGCACACCGATCACCAGGCCGACGATCAAAGCGCTGAGGATGCCGGTGATCTCCATGACACCTCCACTCGTTCGTCGACGGCGAAGTCATCGCCACCGAGTACTTCTCCGCGGTCAGGCGCTCACCGAACGCCGTCGCCGTCTTTGTCGATCGTGGGTTGAAGCACGTTGTTCGTTCTGTGGATATCCCTGGTACGCCACACCAAACGCGAAAAGCATCCGACCAGAGTGGACATTTTCTTGTGCCTCGCCGGTGCGCGACGTTGAGTGTCTGTGCCGTCGCGATTTGTCGAACGATCGAGGATCCTGTGTCCTGCAAACCATGACAGGAAGGTCGGCGCATCCGATGTGGACATGAAACCTCATCGGCCGCAAACGCCAGCGAAGGGGAAGGTGGCCGCCGGCGGACTACCTGCGTGCAGCGCTCCCACGAACGTGCCCGACATTGGGCGTGTTTGCGAGGGCAGACCGGAAGACGGTCTGGGCCGAGTTCTCCTTCGGCGCCGCGGGCATTGCGTCTGAGACGGCGTAACGATGTGAGGAGCCGTCACGATCAGCCCCCTATGAGTCGGAAGACCGAACGGTCGGGGCGTGCAGCTCAGCTCGAGGTCCGCTGCCTCGCGGTCGTGTTCTTGATCATTGCCGCGGTGCACGGCGTGCTTGCGGCGGTGGAACGCGTGACGTGGCCGTTCGTCTTCTCTGCTGCTTGCGTCGCAGGTGCCGTGGTGCTGGAGCGGATCTTCGTGGCGTACCAGCGGCCGTACGGCGTCCAGAGGCTCGATGCCGCCCAGCGCCTTGTGCGGGAGGGCCTTGCGGAGCTTCCCCGCCACTTGACTTGCGGACTGGTGCGGGACGCGCCCTGATCGAGGCCGGGGCCGGCTGAGGTGAGTCAGCCGTCGCGCCCCTTGTCGTTGTTCTTGTCCACTTCCTTGGACTTTTCTTCCTTGCGCTTGTCATCCCCCTTCTCGCCGTCGCCGGTCGTGTTTGCCTGGGTCGGGGCGACAGGGGACGGGATGTTCTGCGGCTGAGGTGAAACCGCTGCCGGTGCGCTGGTCGGGACTGGTGTTGCCGGTGTGGTGGTTGGCGGTGGTGAGGATTCGGCGGGTGGCGGTGCAGGGAGAACGGCCGCGGTGATGCCTGCCGCGGTGAACAGCGCCAACGCGGCGGAGGTGACGAGCAGGCGGATCGGGCGGCGCGGATGGATGGGCGCATCGAGAAGCGTGGAAGTCCCGCGCGGCTCGCGCAGGGCACCTGCGCATTCGGCGGCCGTCGGGCGCCGGCGTGGCGACAGCGAGGTCATCAGCGTGAGCAGGCGCTTGAGGTCTGCGGGCAGCTCGTCGGGAATGGTGGGCTGGCGGTGCAGTCGAGCGACTGCGGCTTCGATCTCGCTGCCTTGGTACTCCCGCTTGCCGGTGAGGCATTCGAGCAACACCAGACCGAGAGCGTAGATGTCCACGGGGCAGCCGAAGTCGTCGCCGCGTACCTGTTCGGGGGCGAGGTAGGCGGCGGTGCCGACCAGTTGATCGGGCCTGGTCAGCCGGGTGGTGCCGATCAGGCGGGCCAGTCCGAAGTCGGCGAGGTGGGCGTTGCCGTCGCGGTCGATCAGAATGTTGGACGGCTTGATGTCGCGATGCATCACGCCGCGTGCGTGCACGTGGGCGAGCGCGTCGGCGAGATCCGCGCCGAACCGTCGCACGTCGTCGGCGGCGAGTCGCCCACCGGCGATGCGGTCGCGCAGCGTGCAGCCGTCGACGAGCTGCAGGACGACGAACGGGGTGTCCGCGGTCGTTCCGGCGTCGTGGACCTGCACAAGGCCGGGATGAGACAACCCGGCCAGGGTTTTGATCTCGTTGTCGAACCGGAGCACGTCGCCGACCTCGGATCCGGCTCGGAACAGTTTGACCGCGACCTGGCGCCGCAGCCGGGTGTCCCACGCGCGGCGAACCTCCGCCATAGCGCCCGAACCCAGCAACTCGCCGAGCTCGTAACGCTCGGCGAGCACACGGTCGTCGGCGGACACGGACATGGCAGCCCTCCGGTCGGAGATCAGGTGCCCGACGTATTCCCAAGCGTCATGATCGCCAACCGTGTGCAGGGCGTGCGTTCGTCCACTGAGGAGGGTATCCACGTTGTGGCGGCACATAAGCTCCAGCGACCAGCTGTGATCAGAGGAGGCGCCGGTGACTGAGCAGGGCGATCTGGTTGCAGGGCGTTATCGGCTCGAAAGACAGATCGGCGTCGGCGGCATGGGCGTGGTGTGGCAGGCGTTCGACGAGCGCCTCGACCGGGTTGTGGCGCTCAAGCACCTCGTGCTGGCGCCCGGACTGTCCACTGAGGAGGCCGAGCAGGCCCGGCAACGCGCGGTGCGGGAAGCGCGGATCGCGGCCCGGCTGCAGCATCCGGGAGCGGTCACGGTGCACGACGTCACCGAGGACGGCGGCCAGCCGGTCCTGGTGATGGAGTACGTGCCGGCGCAGAGCCTCGCTGAGATCATCGCGGCCCGCGGACCTCTGCCCGTCGCGCAGCTTGCTCAGATCGGGAGCCAGGTAGCCGCCGCGCTGGCGGCGGCGCATGAGGCCGGCATCGTGCACCGGGACGTCAAGCCCGCCAACGTCCTGATCACCGGCACCGGAACCGCGAAGATCACCGACTTCGGCATCGCCCGCGCCCACGGCGACACCACCGTCACCGCCACCGGCCTGTTGGTCGGCACACCGGCGTTCCTGGCACCGGAAGTGGCGCAGGGACACGAATCCAGCGCCGCCAGCGACGTGTTCTCCCTCGGCGCCACTCTCTACACCGCGCTGGAAGGACGTGCCCCGTTCGGAGACGGTGACAACGCCATCGCGCTCCTGCACGCCGTGGCCGCAGGGCGGATGATCCCGCCCGCTCACCACGGCCCGATCACCGACGTCGTGCTGCACATGATGCGACCCGATCCTGCGGCCCGTCCCACGATGGCCCAGGCAACGGAGAGCTTGCGCGCGGCGGCGGTCGGCCACCCAGCGCCGACCCGGACTCGCGTGGACCTGCAGCCGCTCGCAGACCCCCAGGCACCAGCAACTCGCCGACTGCGCACCGCACTCCCCATCGTGGCCGCCGCGGTCGCGGCCGTCGTGCTCATCGCACTGCTGTACCCCCAGTTGACGTCCCCCGACCAGACCGCTAACCAGCCAACGACTACTACCGTCGCTCCGGCTCAGCTGCGACAGGCCGCTGCGGACTACTTCGCCTTGCTTCCCGAACGCCTCGACGAAGCGTGGACCCGACTGAGTCCGGCCATGCAGGCACAAGGAAGGGAGCATTACGAGAAGGCGTGGAAGGACGTCAAGGATCTCGTCATCACCAACGCACCACAGGCCATCAACGCCGACACCGTCACCATCGGCGTGGAATACATCGTCGAGAGCCGTGGCCGGCTTCGTGAGACGCGTCAGCTGCGCCTGATCACCGACGGCGCCAAGGTGCTCATCGACTCAGATCAGGTCCTCACGTCCGAGCGTGTCAACGGCAAGAAAGAGGACGGCGACAAGAAAGACGGCGGTGACGAGAAGGACGACAAGAAGCGCGGCGAGGAAGGAAAGGGCGGCAACTGAAGGGCCTTCACAGCCGAACCGCCCGCAGACGGGCACAAGGCCTTCGGGCACCGAAGACCTTCAAGTCAGCTCGTTCCATCGCCAACGGCGCCCTGCCAGAGAGCTGATCAATGGTCGGCCAGCCGCATTCAGGACAGGGTGTTGCTCGCCGCTTTGCTTGTGTCCCTAGGCCGCGCGGCGTTGCACCGGCTCCGGTTGCTGGTCAGCCCGGACACGGTGCTGAGGTGGCATCGCGACCTGATGATGCGCCGCCACGGCCGCGCGAGTGCAAACCGGGCACCAGCTCACGTTCGCCAGGCGGCGCCGACACTGTCTGCGGGCGCGGCCCCACCGGTCAGTTTCTCTCGTCTCGCCGGAACGGTCACCACGTGGTGGCCACCGTGTTGGCGGCCAGCCAGGACTCGCCGTCGGACGAGCTGAACATCCGAGCGGGCAGGTCAAGGCTCCGGACGTGCCGCACGCCACCGCATGATGCTGTTTGTAGATCTCCTTGTCGAACGTCGGCGGTTGCCCACCGTGGCGACTCCGGGTTCTGCGGGTTTCGCGTGGTTGTGCAAGGTGGCATGCCGTCAGCGCAGGACGGGCTCCGTCTTCGCGCGCACCTCGTCCTCGGTGACCCCGGGCGCCAGCTCGGCCAGCCGCAGCCCGTCGGCCGTCACGTCGAGGACGCAGAGGTCGGTGATGATCCGCTGGACGACGGCCCTGCCGGTCAGCGGGAGGCTGCACTCGTCCACGATCTTGAACGAGCCGTCCTTGGCGAGGTGCTCCATGAGGACGATGACTTTGCGGGCGCCGTGGACCAGGTCCATCGCGCCGCCCATGCCCTTGACCATCTTGCCGGGGATCATCCAGTTGGCGATGTCCCCGGTCGCCGAGACCTGCATGGCGCCGAGGATGGCGCTGTCGATCTTGCCGCCGCGGATCATGCCGAACGACGTGGCCGAGTCGAAGAAGCTCGCGCCCGGACGCACCGTGACCGTCTCCTTGCCGGCGTTGACGAGGTCCGCGTCGACGTGCTCCTCGTCGGGGTAGGGCCCGACGCCGAGAATGCCGTTCTCCGACTGCAGGACGAGCTCGACGCCCTCGGGCACGTAGTTCGGCACGAGGGTCGGCAGCCCGATGCCGAGGTTGACGTAGGCGCCGTCCTCGAGTTCGGCCGCCGCGCGTGCGGCCATCTGCTCCCTGGTCCAGCTCATTGGACCGTCCTCTTCTCGATGCGCTTGTCGGCGGCCGCCTCCGGCGAGAGCGCGACGACGCGCTGCACGAAGACGCCTGGGGTGTGGATCTGGTCGGGGTCGAGCTCGCCGGGGTCAACGAGCTCCTCGACTTCGGCGAGCGTGATGCGCCCGCACATTGCCGCGAGCGGGTTGAAGTTGCGCGCGGCCTGCCGGAAGACGAGGTTCCCGTGACGGTCGCCCTTGCTGGCACGGACAAGGGCGAAGTCAGCGACGATCGCCTGCTCCAGGACGTGCTCGCGCTCGTGGCCGTCGACCGTGAACACGCGGGTCTCCTTGGCCGGGGAACTCACGACCACGTTGCCCTCGACGTCGTACTTCCACGGGATGCCGCCATCGGCGACTTGCGTACCGCTCCCGGTCGCGGTGAAGAACGCCGGGATGCCGGATCCGCCCGCGCGCATCCGCTCGGCGAGTGTGCCCTGCGGCGTGAGCTCCACCTCGAGCTCTCCGGCGAGGTACTGCCGGGCGAACTCCTTGTTCTCCCCGACGTACGAGGACACGATGCGCCGCAGTCGGCCGGCCTGCAGCAGGCGGCCGAGGCCCCAGTCGTCGACTCCACAGTTGTTGGAGACCACCTCGAGGTCGATGGCACCGCTGTCCAGCAGGGCCTCGATGAGCGCGGACGGGATGCCGCACAGCCCGAAGCCTCCGACCGCGATGGTCGCGCCGGACGGGATGTCCGCCACGGCCGCGGCCGCGTCGTGGAGCACCTTGTCGATCACCGCGCACCTCCGGGAGCGGGAGAGATGGCGGCGCGGCACTCTCCGAAGCCGATCGGGGCGGCGCCCTCGCGGTGGGCGCGAGCACGCAGGACCACCTCGTCGCCGTCGAGCAGGAAAGTCCGTTTCTCACCGTTGGGCAGGGCGAACGGCTCGGTTCCTCCGCGGGTGAGCTCGAGGAAGCTGCCTTCCGACCCCGGCGTCGGACCGGAGATCGTGCCGCTGCCGAACAGGTCGCCGGGCCGCAGGTTGCAGCCGTTACTGGTGTGATGGGTGATCATCTGCGCCACCGACCAGTACATGTGCCGTGTCGACGAGGAACTGACTAGCACGGGCTCCTCGCCCGCCGCCCGCATCCGCGCGGTGACCAGGTGGACCTCGAGGTCGATGTCGAAGCCGCAGCTCCGCCGGTGTGCCGCGGAGTCGAGGTGCGGCAGCGGGGCGGGATCGGCGGCGGGACGGTTCCACGGCGTCCGGTACGGCTCCAGTGCCTCGGGGGTGATCACCCACGCCGAGACGGTCGAGGCGAAGTTCTTCGCCAGGAACGGGCCCAGCGGCTGGTACTCCCAGGCCTGGACGTCGCGCGCGCTCCAGTCGTTGAGCAGGCAGAAGCCGGCGACGTGGTCCTCGGCGTCGTCGAGCGCGATCGGCTCGCCGAGCTCGTTGCCCTGGCCGATCCAGATCCCCAGCTCCAACTCGATGTCGAGCCGCTGGGTGGGGACGAAGGCCGGCGCGTCGGCGTCGGGGCGCTTCGTCTGACCGAGCGGCCGCACGACGGTGCCGCCGCTGACGCCGATGCTGGACGCCCGGCCGTGGTAGCCGATCGGCACCCACTTGTAGTTGGGCAGCAGCGGGTTGTCGGGCCGGAAGATCGAGCCCACGTTCACCGCGTGGTGGATGCCGACGTAGAAGTCGGTGTAGTCGCCGATCGCGCTCGGCAGCAGGACGTCGACCTCAGCCACCGGGGTGAGCAGCGCCGCGACCTGCTCCCGCGCCGGGGAGCCCTCGACGAGCAGCCCGTGCAGTGCCGCCCGCAGTGCCCGCCGGGGGCCGGCGCCCAGCGCGAAGAGCGCGTTGAGGGACCCCTCGCCCGCGGCCTTCGCGGCAGCCAGCGCCTCGTCCTCGAGCAGGCCCGCGATGGCGAGCCCGGACAGGTCGAGCACCTCGTCACCGATCCGCACGACACCACGCGGTGCTCCGCCCGCGCGAGGTGCGACCACACCGAACGGCAGGTTCTGCAACGGGAAGTCGCTTCCCTCACCCGCCGACGCGACCCAGCTGCGCAGGCTCGGGTCGTGCGTGACGTCGAGGACGACCGGGGCGCTCACGGCTGCTCCGGGGTGAAGCGCTTGACGAGGCCGCTCCAGCAGTTGGCGTAGTCGCGCTGGCGCTGCGGTGACTCAGCGGCGTACGCCGTGACCCGCTGGGGGAAGCGGGTCTCGAACATGAAGGCGAGAGTGCCCTCCTGCTTGACCGGCTTCATCTCCTCCGTGCTGCCTGCTTCGAACGCCTTGGCATCCGGGCCGTGCGGCATCATGCAGTTGTGGAGGCTGATGCCACCAGGCGCGAAACCGCCGCCGGGCTTGGCGTCGTAGACGCCGTACACGAGTCCCATGAACTCGCTCATGATGTTCATGTGGTACCACGGGGGACGGAAGGTGTCCTCGGCCACCATCCACCGCTCGGGGAAGCAGACGAAGTCGATGTTGGCGGTGCCCGGCGTCTCGCTCGGCGAGGTGAGCACGGTGAAGATCGAGGGATCCGCGTGGTCGAAGAGCAGCGGGCCCACCGGCGAGAACCGTCGCACGTCGTACTTGTACGGCGCGTAGTTGCCGTGCCAGGCGACCACGTCGAGCGGTGAGTGGCCGAGCGTCGTGCGCCACAGGTCGCCGCCCCACTTCACGTAGAGCGTCGAGGGCACCTCGCGGTCCTCGAACGCCGCGACGGGTGTGAGGAAGTCGCGCGGGTTGGCCAGGCAGTTCGCGCCGATCGGGCCGCGCTCGGGCAGCGTGAAGGCGCCGCCGTAGTTCTCGCAGAGATAGCCGCGGGCGGGACCTTCCGGCACCTCGACGCGCAGCTTCACGCCACGGGGGACGACCACGATCTCACCGGGTTCCGCGTCGATGACGCCGAACTCGGTGCAGAACCGGACCGGGTTGTGCTCGAGGACGAAGAGCATCTCGGCGTCGCCGTTGTAGAAGTACTCGTCGACCATCGAGTCGGTGATCGTGTAGACGCTGTTGGCGAAGCCCGTCTGCGCCTCGACGTCACCGCCGGTGGTGATGGTGCGGATGCCCGTGATGAAGGTGGTCCGCTCGGTGTCCGGCAATGGGTGCGGGTCCCACCGCATTTGCGCGATCGGCACTTTGGGGGCGTTGTCCGGGGCCGAGCGCCAGTGCTGCACGGACTCCGTGGGGCTGCCCGCCTCGGTCGGCACGAGGCTGAACTCGCCCCAGTGGGCGACGCTCGGACGGATCCGGTAGAGCCAGGAACGCTCGTTGCTGGCGCGCGGGGCGGTGAACGGTGAGCCGCTCAACTGCTCGGCGTACAACCCGTAGGCGCATCGCTGCGGCGAGTTGCGGCCGACCGGGAGGGCGTGGGGAAGGGCCTCGGTCTCGAAGCCGTTGCCGAAACCGGAAAGGTACGAGGTCATCGCGAGTTCCTCAGATTCGGTGCTGGAAGGCGGTGACAGTGGAAAGCAGACCCAGCGCGGCCAGGTCGTCGACGGGCTCGCTGGTGCTGCAGGAGCCGAAGGAGCGGAACAGGTCGCGCACCTCGCGGGCGGTGGCCGCGGCCAGGCCCGCGGTGGCCTCGACGACGGTCGCGCGATCGCGCTCCAGCAGGGCCGCCTCGACCTCGGCGACAGGTGCGCCGGCGAGCGCGCGGGCTGTCCCCGCGATCAGGTCGAGAAAGCCGAAGTGGCCGAAACCGGTCGTGCCGTCGGTGTGGGTGATCGCGTGGTGGAGCCCGGCGGTGGCCTTGAACGGGAGACCCCGCTCGGCGGCGGCGACGAGGAACGCGGCAAGTTCGGCCGCGGACGGGAACATCTCGCGCCGTACGCCGCCACAGCGGACCTTCGCCCGGTGGCCATGCGCGGCCAGCAGGTCGAGGTCGGTGCCGTGCACCGGCCGGATGCCGACCTCGACGCAGACCTCGAGGCCTGGGACCCGCGCGACGAGCGCGTCGGCGACGGCGAGCAGCTCCTCGCGTTCGGCCGCCCCGGCGGGCAGGACGGTCTCGAACCCGCGCAGCACGAGCCGCGGGTCGTCCAGCACCGCCTCGATCTCCCGGCAGGTCGTCCAGGTGGCCGGCCCGAGGGCGATCAGTTCGATCCGGTCCCCGTCGGGCAGGTGCTTCCTCAGCTCGGCGAACCGGACGACCGGGCACACGAAGCGGTGCGTCAGCACCGGGCTCGCGGCTGCCCGGTCTGCCCGGTGACGGGCCACGGCGGCGGCCATGTCGAGCTCCTCCGGCGGGAACAGCCCGGCGTCGTCGACCAGGCCGCGGACCAGCTCGTCAGAGGTTGCCACGGCGATCCTGCTCGCGCTCGATGGACTCGAAGAGTGCCTTGAAGTTGCCCTTGCCGAAGCCCAGCGAGCCGTGCCGCTCGATCAGCTCGAAGAAGACCGTCGGCCGATCACCGAGCGGCTTGGTGAAGATCTGCAGCAGGTAGCCGTCCTCGTCGCGGTCGACCAGGATGCCGCGCTTCTTCAGCTCCTCGACCGGCACCCGAACCTCACCGATGCGGGCCCGCAGCTCGGGGTCGTCGTAGTAGGCGTCGGGGGTGTCGAGGAAGTCGACGCCTGCCTTCCGCAGCTCGTCGACGGTGCGCAGGATGTCGTTGGTCGCGAGCGCCAGGTGCTGGGCGCCGGGGCCGCGGTGGAACTCGAGGTACTCGTCGATCTGCGACTTCTTCTTCGCGACGGCCGGCTCGTTGAGCGGGAACTTCACCCGGTGGTTGCCGTTGGCGACCACCTTCGACATCAGTGCGGAGTAGTCGGTGGCGATGTCGTCACCGATGAACTCCGCCATGTTCACGAAGCCCATGACCCGGTTGTAGAAACCGACCCACTCGTCCATCTTCCCGAGCTCGACGTTGCCGACGATGTGGTCGAGAGCCTGGAAGAGACGCTTCGGCGCACCCTCACGCTTCACGAACGTGCTCGACGCCCGCTCGTAGCCGGGGAGATGGGGGCCGTCGTAGCGGACCCCGTCGACGACGCGCTGGACGAGCGTGTGCCGGGTCTCGCCGTACGTCGCGATCGCGGCGACGCGGACGGTGCCGTGCTCGTCGGTCAGGTCGTGAGGCTCCTCGAGGACAGTGGCTCCGGCCGTCTTCGCCTGGGCGATGCACTTGTCGACGTCGGGCACCTCGAGAGAGATGTCGACGACGCCATCGCCGTGCTTCGCGTGGTGGGCGACCAGCGGGCTGTCCGGGTGGACCGCACCCTTGACGACGAAGCGGATCGAGCCGGACTTGAGGACGAACGCCTTGTGGTCGCGGTTGCCGTTCTCCGGGCCGGAGTAGGCGACCAGCTCCATGCCCCAGGTCGCCTGGTAGTAGCTCGCGGCCTGGGTGGCGTTGCCGACGACGAACACGATGGAGTCCCAGCCGCTGACCGGGAACTGGTCCCGGGTCTCGTCGTAGTCGACGAGACCGACCAGCTGCCTGAGCTGCTCGGCGTCGAGGCCGGCGAGCTTCTCCTCCGCGGTCAGGGTGCCTTCGACGGTCATGTCGCTTCCTCCAGCAGGTGCTCGGCGGGCGGTGTGGTCTGGTCACGGAGCATGCGGGGACTGCGAGAAGCTGAGCAATATCGTCAGAGAACAATGCTCATACTGCTACTCTCGTACAGACGAACCCCGTCACAACTATGCAAATTGCCTAGCGGGGGTGCCATGAGCGAGGCTGCTCGGCTCGACGACATCGACTTCGCCCTCCTGGAGTCGCTCGCCGAGCATCCGCAGATCGGCGTGCTCGAGACCTCGCGCCGCATCCACGTAGCCAGGGCGACCGTGCAGGCCAGGCTGCGCAAGCTCGAGGAGGCCGGCGTGATCGCCGGCTACCAGCCGCACATCGACCTGGCGGCCGCGGGCTTCCCGGTGCAGTGCTTCGTGCAGCTGCAGACCGTCCAGGGTGAGCTCGACAAGGTGGCCGAGGACCTGGCCGCGATCCCCGGCGTGCTCGAGGCGTACGCCACCACCGGTGCCAGCGACGTCCTGTGCCGGGTCGCGGCCCAGTCGCACCAGGGGCTGCAGGAGGCGCTGATCGAGATCGGCCGCTCCCGCTTCGTCTCCCGTTCGGACAGCATCGTCGTGCTCTCGGCGATCATCCCGTTCCGCACCATGCCGCTGCTGCAGACGCTCGACCGGCGCAAGGCCGCCAGGGCGCCGCGCTACCGCTGACCGGCGTAGGACTGCACAATCTGCATAGCAGGTGGCGGGCCGACCACATCGAACCTCGCACGGTGCCTGAACTGCTGGTCACATGTTGCACCCGTCAGGAGCAGGTCACGACAGTGCGCGGAGTTGACATCCACGCCGCGTCCCGCGCGCCACACTGGATCAATTCCAGCCGGAAACCGGCCATTGTGGACAGAGGATACTGTCCACAACAGACTTGCTGGGGACATCTGGCGCGTTGGGGCCCAACGCGAAAGCGGTCCCATCGCGGCCTGTCAGGTCTGGTCGGACCACCTCGGCGCGTCGATCAGCTGCCGCGAAAGGGTTCACCTCATCAGGCGAACGCATCGGATTGGGAGACCTGATCCGGTGAGCGGTGCGCGGATGCCCCGCGAAGGAGTTCGGTGTCGGCTTCCGCCGTCAACGGTCGGTGCTGTCTCGCTGCTCCTTGACCCAGGCGGCCATCTGAGTGCGATTGGACAGACCGGCTTTGGTCAGGATGTTCTCCACGTGGGTTTCCGCGGTGCGCGGAGCGATCACCAAGCGGGCGGCGATCTCCTTGTTGGTCAGGCCCTCCGCGACCAGTTCGGCCACCTGTTGCTCGCGCCGGGTGAGAGTCCTCGCGAGACTGTCGGGTGACGGCGTCGCCTGAGGCTTCTCGTTCAGGGCGTATTCGTTCGCATCTGCCAAGCTCAGGCCCAGCCCGCGCTGGAACGCGGTCTGGAACGCCTGCTCGCCCAGCGCGCCACGTGTCCGCTGTTCGCAAATGTCGTGGTATCCGAGCAAATGGGGGGACTTCGCCGGGGACGCGTCGGTGGCGTGCCAGCGTTCCGCGGCGGCGCCGAGCAGGGTCGCGGCGCGACGGGGATCCGGTCCGTCCGCCTCGATCCAGGCAAGGGCTTCCAGGCACCAGGCGGCGCCGAGCAGGTCATCGAGCGGGCGCTTCAGACGCAGGCTCTGCTGTACCAACCCGACTGCCTGTCGTGGGTGGCCCTGCTGCCACAACGCCAGTCCGAGGACCCACAGCGAGATCGACCGGTACCACACCTCGCCGCGGGGTTCGGTGATCGCAAGTGCCTCTTCGTGGCAGGCCAGTGCTCGAGCGGGATCTCCGAGCCCTTCGCTGGCCAGCGCGAGCGCGAGAAGGGCTTCGAGCAACATGAGCACGTCGTCCGCGCCGCGGAAGGCGTCGACCGCGGCATTCAGGAGCGCGACCGCGCGGTGGAGGTCACCCTGGAACATCGCGAGGTACCCCGAGGCGAGACCGGACATCGCGCGCGTCGAGGCATCATCCAGCTGCTCGGAAACCTGCTGCTCCTCGGCCACCAGCGTCGATGCGGCGGCGATGTCGCTCTGGTGCCCGGCCAGCATGCTGGCGGCGTAGAGGGCACGGGCGAGGTCCGCACTCGGGTGCGTCCGCAGAGCCAGGGCACGGTTGAGCCAGTGCCGGCCCTCGGTGAGCAGCCCGCGGCCGAACCAGTACGGGTACAGGGACGCGGCCATGCGCAGCGCGGCCGCGGACTCACCTGGTTCCACGAGACAGAACTCCAGCGCGGCCCGGATGTTGGGGTACATCCGTCTCAGGCGGGCGAACCAGTCCACCTGCCGGTGACTGATCCACTCGGCTTCCGCCTGCGCCACCACCGCGGCGTACCAATCTCGATGCTGCCGGGCCAACGCGATGTCCTGCCCGGATTCCCGCAGCTTGTACTGACCGAATTCGCGGATCGTGTCCAACAGCCGGTACCGCATCACGGCGCCGTCGTGATCGTGGATCACGATCGACTTGTCCACCAGGCAGGTCACCAGGTCGAGCACGTCACCCGACGCGAGGTCGCCACCGGCACAGACACTCTCGGCGGCCTCCAGTTCGAAACCACCGGCGAACACGGTCAGCCGAGCCCACAGCAGCTGTTCTGCGCGGGTGCACAGCCCGTAGCTCCAGTCGATGCAGGCCCGCAGGGTGCGGTGCCGGTGCGGCGTTCCGCGCGGACCGACGCCCAAGAGCCGGAACCGGTCGGACAGGCGGTGCAGAATCTCGTCCGGCGAAAGCGCCCGCAACCAGGCGGCGGCCAGTTCGATCCCCAGCGGCAGCCCTTCCACCCGGCGGCAGATCTCCGCGACCACGACAGCGTTGCCGGCCGTGAGGCAGAATCCGGGAACCACCGCCCCGGCGCGCTCCGTGAACAGAGCCACCGCTTCGAACCGGGCCACCTGCCGCACGGTGGGTGGCCGTCGTGAGTCCGACTCAGGCGTCGGCAGCGGCGGCACCGGACGGGTGATCTCGCCGCCGATGCGCAGCGGTTCCCGGCTGGTGGCCAGCACCCACAACTCCGGACAGGACCGCAGCAGCGCATCACCCAGCTTCGCGACCGCGTCCACCACGTGCCCGCAGTTGTCCAGTACCAGCAACACGTGCCGCTCGGCCAGATGCTCCGTCAGTCTCGAGACCGGCGTCGACGACTCTCCCAGCGGGCCTTGCTCCCTCAAGCCGAAGGCATCTGCCACTGTGTGCTCCACCAACGCCGGATCCTGCACCTCACCCAGTTCGACCAGCCAGCCCCCGTCGTCGAAGGCTCGCTGGACCTGCGTGGCCACCCGCAGCGCAAGGCGGGACTTGCCGACACCCCCGATTCCGGTCAACGTCACCAGACGAGAGGTCGACAGCATCTGCTTGGTCTCGGCCACCTCACGCCGACGCCCCACAAAACTGGTCAGCTCCAGGGGGAGGTTCCCGGCCTTGCCCTGCGCAACGGGGGACATGACACCTTCACCTGACCAAGTCTGCTGCTCGATCTTCGAGTGCCCACTCGAATCCAGACGCTGTCCGCAACGTTAACCGCTGTACCGGCGGCGTACGAATGGAAGCAGCCTGGTCGGGCTGCGCCGCGAATCGTCAAGTGATCGCAAGGCGACCGGAGCGTTCGCAGGCACCGCCATCGGATTGGGTACAGGTGCGGCGGTCTCCGCAGCCGGCCCGTCGGAAGCTGAGCGTCCAATGATCAACATGATTGCCGCCGCTGCCGTGGCGATGTCCGCCATCGTTCTCCCACCGGCCGGCACACCGCCGCCCGGTGAGGTCACCGCCGAACTGGTCACCGTCAACGGGTCCGGCTGCTACCGAGGCACGGTCGCGGTGGCGGTGTCACCGGGCACGCCACCTTCCACTTGATCTACAGCGGTTACCTCGCCGCGGTTGGTGTAGGTACCCGGCCGACGGACTTCGGCAAGAACTGCCAACTTGCCGTGAAGGTGAACGTGCCACAGGGCTTCTCCTTCGGCATCGTTCAGGTCGACCACCGCGGCTTCGCCCACCTCGAACCCGGCGCCACAGGGACGCTGAGACGCAACCACAGCTTCCAGGGCATGCCGGGGGTCGACACCATGATCACCGCGGGTCTGGAGGTCGTGTCCTGCGGTGCCAACGTCCCCTTCGCCGACCCGGAGATCTTCTACGGTCCGATATGCGAACACGCCGGCACCCATGTCTCGGTGATCCCGGACTTCATCGCCAACTGCGGCATGGCCGCACCTTCGCGCTGCTCATGGAGGGCGCGACCGAGGTCTCGGACGAGGCGATCTTCCAGGACGTCTCTCGTGCCATCGGTGGGGCGCTCGAGCGCTGCCACCACCGGTCGCCCGCCCGGGAACGGATCGCCGCCACCACCTTCGAGATCGCTCTCGGTCAGCTGATCTGAAAGAGAGGCCGCGACCTTGGAGGGTCGCGGCGATCGTTCAGCTGCTCATGAAGTGAACGCGCGGGCGGCGGCCAGGAAGGCGTTGTTCTCCTCCGGCTCGCCGATCGTCA
>NZ_QFWW01000009.1:0-358 GCF_003265345.1 Lentzea terrae
GGACCTCCCTCAGACGCTCGAAGAAGCCGGCGGCTGGGCCAACCGCGACACCGCGTTCCGGTTCGCCGACTACGCGGCGTCCACCGTGGAGGCACTCGGTGACCGGGTCGGCACCTGGACCACGTTGAACGAGCCGTGGTGCTCGGCGTTCCTCGGCTACGCGGCCGGCATTCACGCCCCCGGGCGCACCGAGCCGAGTGCCGCCGTCGCCGCTGTGCACCACCTGCTGCTCGGGCATGGCCTGGCCGCCGACACCATCCGCGCCGCCGCACCGGAGGCCAAGGTCGGCATCACGCTGAACATGTACCCGATCATCCCCGTCGACCCGAGCGATCCAGGGGACCTCGACGTCGCACGG
>NZ_QFWW01000009.1:473-780 GCF_003265345.1 Lentzea terrae
GTCGCCCAACGGCAGCGAGCCAGGTCCGTCGCCGTGGGTCGGCGTGCAGCACGCGTCGTTCCCCCGCAGGGACGCCCCGCGCACCGACATGGACTGGGAAGTCAGGCCGGACGGGCTCACAACGGTCTTGTTGCGGCTGCACCACGACTACCCGCGGCTGCCGTTGTACATCACCGAGAACGGCGCCGCTTTCCGCGACGACGTCAACGGCGGCGGCTCGATCGACGACGTCGACCGCACCGGCTACATCGCCTCCCACCTGCGCGCCGCCCACACGGCGATCAAGGCGGGCGTGGACCTGCGGGGC
>NZ_QFWW01000009.1:950-1058 GCF_003265345.1 Lentzea terrae
AGGGTGATCAACGGCGAGAAATACGTCAGCGAACGCTCCCGCCAAGCCGTCCACCGCGCCATCGCCCTGCTCGGCTACAGCCCCAACCACGCCGCCCGCACGCTGGCC
>NZ_QFWW01000009.1:1132-61664 GCF_003265345.1 Lentzea terrae
GATGATGAACCAGCCGCTGGACGGCCAGGACCAGGTCGCCTACCTGACCGGCGGCCACGTCGACGGCGCGCTCGTCGTGAGCCTGCACGGCGAGGACCCGCTCCCCCGCATGCTGCACGAGGCCGGCCTGCCCATCGTGGTGGGCGGCCGTCCGCTCGCGGGCGGCACCGTCCCGTTCGTCGACGCGGACAACTTCAGCGGCGCCCTGGAAGCGGTGCGCCACCTGGTGTCGCTGGGCCGCCAGCGGATCGCCACGATCGCGGGCCCGCGCGACATGGCCGTGGGCATGGACCGTCTCAGCGGGTGGCGGTCCGGCCTGGCCGAACACGGCATGTCCGTGGAACGCGTGGTCCACAGCGACTTCACCCCCGAGGCCGGCGCGCACGCGATGGAGGAACTGCTCCGCAGAGCACCCGACCTCGACGCGGTCTTCGTCGCCGCCGACATCATGGCGCTCGGCGCACTGCGGGTGCTGCAGGCGCGCGGCTACCGGATTCCCGAGGACGTGGCCGTGGTCGGCTTCGACGACTCCGTGCTCGCCTCCACCGCGGTGCCGCCGCTCACCACGGTGCGGCAGGACGTGGAGAAGTTCGGCCGCACCATGACCTGGCGGCTGCTGGCCGAGCTCGCCGGCGACGACAAGCTGCCGCTGTCGATGCTGCTGCCGACCTCGCTGGTGCGCCGGGCGAGCGCCTGAGCCCTGCCTGCGCCGTCCGCACCGTCGCGGCAGCTGGTTGTGCGTCGTTCACCGCTGTTCACTCCTCGCCCGCATCCTGCCTGCGCTCAGGAGACGGAACTGAACCAACCTCGACCACCGAAATCCGCAGGTTCGGTTCGCCTGGCGAACGACCTGTGAGCGCTAACAAGGCTGGCCTGGCGTTATCTACCTGTCACTTGACTGGTCCATTGTTAGCGATAACACTCGCCGCCTACAGCACTGTTGCCTGTCGGTGACATCGAGGAGAACCAATGAGGCTTGTCCGAATCGCGGCCGCCACCGCGCTGACCGTCACCCTCGCAGCCTGCGGCTCGACCCAGAAGACGGGCGACCAGCAGAGCACGTCGAGCGAGGACGCGCTGGTCGGGGTCACCATGCCGACCCGGTCGTCGGAACGTTGGATCCACGACGGCGACAACATCAAGAAGGCCTTGGAAGCCAAGGGTTACAAGGTCGACCTGCAGTACGCCGAGAACGACATCCCCACGCAGGCGAACCAGATCGAGAACCAGATCACCAAGAAGGCCAAGCTCCTGATCGTGGCCTCGATCGACGGCACCGCGATCACGTCGCAGCTGCAGCAGGCCGCGGACGCCAAGATCCCGGTGATCGCCTACGACCGGCTGATCCGCAAGAGCCCGAACGTCGACTACTACGCGACGTTCGACAACTTCAAGGTCGGCGTGGAGCAGGCGAACTCGCTGCTGGCCGGCCTGAAGACGCGCGGTGAGGGTCCGTTCAACATCGAGCTGTTCGCGGGCTCGCCGGACGACAACAACGCCACGTTCTTCTTCAACGGCGCGATGTCCGTGCTGCAGCCGCTGATCGACCAGGGCAAGCTCGTGGTCAAGTCCGGCCAGAAGGACTTCAAGACCGTCGCGATCCTGCGCTGGGAACCGGCCACCGCGCAGCGGCGCATGGAGGACCTGCTCACCTCGACCTACGGCGGCGCCAAGGTCGACGGCGTGCTCTCGCCCTACGACGGTCTGTCGATCGGCATCCTGTCGGCGCTCAAGAGCAGCGGCTACGGCACGCCCGCGCAGGCGTACCCGATCGTCACCGGCCAGGACGCCGAGGTCGCCTCGGTGAAGTCGATCATCGCTGGTGAGCAGTACTCGACGATCCACAAGGACACCCGCAAGCTCGCCGAGGTCACCGTGACCATGGCGGACGCGGTGCTCAAGGGCAGCAAGCCCGAGGTCAACAACACCAAGGACTACGACAACGGCAACAAGGTCGTGCCGTCGTACCTCCTGCAGCCGGTCACCGTCGACAAGGCCAACTACAAGAAGGAACTGATCGACAGCGGCTACTACACCGCCGACCAGCTCAGGTAATCATCGTGTCTGACGAAATCCTGGTGATGCGCGGCATCACCAAGAGGTTCGCAGGGGTCACCGCGCTGCACGACGTCTCGTTGAGCGTGCGGCGCGGTGAGATCCACGCGATCTGCGGAGAGAACGGCGCCGGCAAGTCCACGCTGATGAAGGTGCTGTCCGGGGTGCATCCCCACGGCACCTACGACGGCGAGATCGTCTTCGCCGGCGAGCCGTGTGCGTTCAACGGTGTGCGCGACAGCGAGCGGCGCGGCATCGTGATCATCCACCAGGAGCTGGCCCTGTGCGGCCAGCTCTCCGTGGCGGAGAACCTGTTCCTGGGCAACGAAAGAGCGCGGCGCGGGTTCATCGACTGGAACCGCACCAACCACGACGCACAGGCGTTGCTCGACCGCGTGGGGCTCCGGGAGAACCCCACGACGCAGGTCAACGACCTGGGTGTCGGCAAGCAGCAGCTGGTCGAGATCGCCAAGGCACTGTCCAAAGAGGTCAGTCTGCTGATCCTGGACGAGCCGACGGCGGCGTTGAACGACGACGACTCGCAGCACCTGCTGGACCTGCTGGACGGCCTGCGCGACGAGGGCATCACCTCGGTGATCATCTCGCACAAGCTCAACGAGGTCACCAGGATCGCCGACACCGTCACGGTGCTGCGCGACGGCAAGACCATCGAAACCCTGCCGGCCAAGGGCCTCAGCGAAGAGCGGATCATCGCGGGCATGGTCGGCCGCGACCTCGAGCACCGGTTCCCGCCGCGCACGCCCGACATCGGCGACGAGGTGCTGCGCATCGAGGACTGGACGGTGCACAGCCCCGCCCAGCCGGACCGGGTGGTCGTCGACAACGCGACGCTGTCCGTGCGGCGCGGTGAGATCGTCGGTCTCGCCGGGCTGATGGGCGCCGGCCGCACCGAGCTCGCGATGAGCGTGTTCGGCCGCTCGTACGGCACCGGCATCTCAGGCCGCGTGGTCAAGGACGGCGCGGAGATCGACACCCGCACCGTGCAGGCCGCCATCCGCAACGGCCTCGCGTACGTCAGCGAGGACCGCAAGCGGTACGGCCTCAACCTGATCGAGGGCGTGCAGCGCAACGTCTCCGCCGCGGCGCTGGACAAGCTGGCCAAGCGCGGCTGGGTGAACGAGAACGAGGAGTTCTCGGTCGCGGAACGGTTCCGCCGTTCGATGGGCATCCGGACACCCGCGGTGTCGACCCAGGTCGGCACGCTCTCCGGCGGCAACCAGCAGAAGGTCGTGCTGGCCAAGTGGATGTTCACCGACCCGGACGTGCTGATCCTCGACGAGCCCACGCGCGGCATCGACGTCGGCGCGAAGTACGAGATCTACTCGATCATCAACGACCTCGCCGCGCAGGGCAAGGCCGTGCTGGTGATCTCGTCCGAACTACCGGAGCTGCTGGGCCTGTGCGACCGGGTCTACGCGCTCTCCGAAGGCCGGATCACCGGTGAGCTCGACCGCGCAGAGGCCACGCAGGAGCGCCTGATGCAGTACATGACACGAGGACAGAACTCATGACCACGAAGACCGCGCCTCAGACGGTCGCCGCACCGGCGGCGCCGTCCAGCCGCCTCTCGATCAACCTGCGGCAGTCCGGGATCTACGTCGCGTTCGCGCTGATCGTCGTGCTGTTCGCGGTCCTGACCGACGGTGCCCTGCTGCAGCCGCAGAACATCTCGAACATCATCGTGCAGAACTCGTACGTGCTGATCCTCGCGATCGGCATGATCCTGGTGATCATCGGCGGGCACATCGACCTCTCGGTCGGCTCGACGGTGGCGCTGACGGGTGCGATCTGCGCGGTGCTGACCGTCCAATGGGGACTCCCGTGGCCGGTCGCCGTGCTGCTGACGTTGCTGTCCGGCGCGATCATCGGTGCGGCACAAGGCTATTGGATCGCGTACTTCGGCATCCCCGCGTTCATCGTGACGCTGGCCGGCATGCTGGTGTTCCGCGCGTTGACCCTCACCACGCTCGGCAACCAGGGCATCGGGCCGTTCCCGAACGAGATCCGGTCGCTGTCCAACGGCTTCACCGGCGGCTACCTCGGCAACATCGGTCTCGGCCCGCTCGGCGGCGCCGACCTCGTGAGCCTGCTCGCGGGTGTGGCGTGCGTGGCCGGGTTCGCGTTGTCGCAGTGGCGCAAGCGGGCCGCGCGGCTCGGTTACGGCCAGACCGTCGACCCGATGCCGTTGTTCGTGCTCAAGCTGGTGGGTGTCGCGGTCGTCGTGATGGCGGTGGTCGTGCAGCTCGCACGGTTCCGCAACCTGCCGTGGGTGCTGGTGCTGCTCGCTGCGCTGGCGCTCGGTTACTCGTTGATGGCCAACAACTCCGTGTTCGGACGGCACATCTACTCGATCGGCGGCAACCTGCAGGCCGCCACTCTGTCCGGCGTGAAGGTCAAGGCCGTCACGTTCTGGGTGTTCGTGAACATGGGCGCGCTGGCCGCGCTCGCCGGCGTCATCTTCGCGGGCCGGCTCAACCAGGCCGGTCCGACCGCGGGCGTCGCGTTCGAGCTCGACGCCATCGCGGCGGCGTTCATCGGCGGCGCGGCGGTGCAGGGCGGTGTCGGCAAGGTCGTCGGCGCGATCACCGGCGGCCTGATCATGGGCGTGATCAACAACGGCATGTCTCTGATCGGTGCCCCCAGTGAGCGCGTGATGCTCGTGAAGGGTTTGGTCCTGCTCGCGGCTGTCGCCTATGACGTGTGGACCAAGCGAAGGGCTTCCTGACCCCTTTTCATTTCGGAAGGCAGACAACAACGATGTTGTTATCCCTGCGTCGCCTCGGCGTCGTGGTCGCGGTCGCGGCCGCTCTCGTGCCCGTCCCTGCAAACGCGGCCGAGTCGGTGGTCAAGACCGCCGCCGAGGCGCTGTCCGTACCGAATCTCGACGATGTCCGCGGGCATCTGACGTTGCCCACGAACGGGTTCAACGACACCAAGGTCTCGTGGACGTCGTCGAACCGGTCGGTGATCACGCCGACCGGCGAGGTCACCCGTCCGGCCACCGGGGCCAAGCCGACCAAGGTCGTGCTGACGGCCAAGGTGAGCCGCGGGTTCCAGAGCACGACCAGGAAGCTGACGGCCACCGTCGTCCCACAGCCCGCCAAGGAACCCTTGGCGGGCTACAGCTTCTTCTACTTCACCGGCGAGGGCAGCCCGAACGGCGAGCAGATCTACGCCGCCGCCAGCAAGGGCAACAACCCGCTGGACTGGACCGAGCTGAACAACGGCCAGCCGATCCTCAAGTCGAGCCTCGGTGAGCTGGGCGTGCGCGACCCGTTCATCCTCCGTTCCCCCGAGGGTGACAAGTTCTTCCTGCTCGCCACCGACCTGAAGATCAACGGCGGCAACGGCTGGGACGCGGCGCAGCGCACCGGCAGCCGATCGATCATGGTGTGGGAGTCGACCGACCTCGCGCACTGGTCGCGCCAGCGCAGTGTCGAGGTGTCGCCGCCGACCGCGGGCAACACGTGGGCCCCGGAAGCGTTCTGGGACACCAAGCGCGGCACGTACGTCGTCTACTGGGCCTCGAAGCTGTACGCGGAGAACGACCCGGACCACAAGGGCGACAGCTACAACCGCATGATGTACGCGACGACGCGCGACTTCGTGACGTTCAGCGCGCCCAAGGTGTGGATCGACCCCGGTTACTCGGTGATCGACTCGACGATCATCGAGGACAAGGGCACCTACTACCGGTACACCAAGGACGAGCGGAACAACACGTCGACCACGCCGTGCAGCAAGTTCATCACCGCGGAGAAGTCGACCGACGTGCTCAACCCGAAGTACGACTTCGTCGCGGAGTGCATCGGCAAGGCCACCCCGACGAGCCCCGGGCTCTCCGCGGGTGAGGGGCCGACTGGTTTCAAGTCCAACACCGAGAACAAGTGGTACCTGTTCATCGACGAGTTCGGCGGCCGCGGCTACGTGCCGTTCGAGACCACCGACCTCGCGTCCGGCAAGTGGACGATGTCGACCGGCGCGCGGCTGCCTGCTTCCCCGCGCCACGGCACGGTGCTGCCGGTGACGCAGGCCGAGCTGAGCCGCTTGACCGCTCCCCCTGCCCCGGTCAAGGCGGACAGCAAGGGTCTCGTCGCGCACTGGCCGCTCAACGCCACGTCCGGGCGGGTCGCCGCGGACGCCACCGGACACGGCTACGACGGCGCGCTCGCGGGTGACGTGAGCTGGTCCGGCGGTGCGCTGTCGTTCGGCGGCCGCACCGGGCACGTCCAGCTGCCCAACAACATGCTGACCGGCGCCTCCGCGGTCACGATGTCCGCGGACGTCCTGGTCGACCCGAGCCAGCAGACGCCCTACTTCCTCTACGGCTTCGGCAACACCGGGACGAACGGCTGGGGCAACGGCTACCTCTTCAGCACCGGCAACAACTACCGCGGTGCGATCGCGACCGGGAACTGGGCGACCGAACAGGGCGTCGACTCCGGCAGAGCCTTGCCGCGCGGTGTTTGGAAGAACGTCACGCTGACCGTCGGCAACGGCGTCGAGGTGCTGTACCTGGACGGCGTCGAGGCGGGCCGCAACACCAACGTCACGATCAAGCCGTCTGACATCGGCGGCGGCGTCACGGCAGCGAACTACCTCGGCCGATCGGTCTACTCCGGCGACCGCACCCTCACGGGCAGGATGAAGGACGTCCGGCTCTACAACCGCGCCCTGTCGGGTGCGGAGGTCGCCGGGCTGCCGTCGAACAGCACGGTGATCAGGTCGGTTTCGCTGGCGTCGCTGAAGGTTCCCGCCGTGATCGACTCCGCGGCGAACACCGTGGTGCTGCCGGTCAAGCCCGGTACCGACCTGCGCCGGCTCGCCCCGGAGTTCGTTCTGGCGCCCGGCGCCCGGATCACTCCGACCGGGACCGTCGACCTGCGCAAGCCGAAGAAGTTCACCGTCACCAACGCGTCCGGCGACCGTCGGGAGTGGACGGTCGAGGCGCACGAGATGCGCAGCCCGGTGCTGCCCGGTCTGAACGCCGACCCGAACATCATCGCGTTCGGGGACACCTACTACATCTACGCGACCACGGACGGGTTCGACGGCTGGAGCGGCACCAAGTTCTCCACCTGGTCGTCGAAGAACCTCGTCGACTGGAAGGACGAGGGCGTCATCCTCGACCTCGGCCCGGACGTCAGCTGGGCGGACAGCCGGGCGTGGGCGCCGACGATCGTCGAGCGGAACGGCAAGTACTACTTCTACTTCTGCGCGGACGCCAAGATCGGTGTCGCGGTGTCCGACTCGCCGACCGGTCCGTTCGTCGACTCCGGCAAGCCGCTGATCGCCGCCAACCCGGGCGGCGGTGGCCAGGCGATCGACCCGGCGGTGTTCGTCGACAAGTCCGGCCAGCCGTACCTGTACTGGGGCAACGGCGAGGCCTTCGTCGTGCCGCTGAACGCCGACATGGTCTCGTACGACCCGGCTCGCATCACGCGGCTGACCGGGCTCGACGGGTTCCGCGAGGGCCTGTTCATGGTGGAGCGCAAGGGCACCTACTACCTGAGCTGGTCGATCGACGACACCCGCAGCGAGGACTACCGCGTCGGGTACGCGACGGCTTCGAGCCCGCTCGGGCCGTTCACCAACCGAGGCCTGATCCTCCAGAAGGACCCGAAGCTCGGCGTGCTCGGCACCGGCCACAGCTCGATGCTGCAGGTGCCCGGCACGGACGACTGGTACCTGGTGTACCACCGCTTCGCCATTCCCGGCGGGGACGGGACGCACCGGGAGACCACGATCGACCGGATGCGCTTCAACCGCGACGGTACCATCGCACCGGTCGTACCCACGCTGGAAAGCGTTGCTCCGCAAAAGATCCGGCCGCAGCACTGCCGGGCGTTGGCCAACTGAACCCGCGCGGTTCGACCCCGTTCCGCCGCCTCGGGGTCGAACCGCGCCTCTTGGGAGTCTCGTGAGACCGCTGCACCTCTACACCCCCGCCGCAGTGCTGATCGTCGTCGCCGCCGCGTGTGCCACCGCGGCGACCACGGAGACCACGCCTTCGCCCGTCGCCGCGCCTGTGTCGCCGTCGACACCGCCGAGCGTCAGCGTGCTGCCTGCTCCTCCCGAGGTGGTGGAGGAGGTCGTGGACGGCCGGACCGTGTTGCTGTCCAACGGGTTGCGGGCACGCGTGCTCGGCCTCGCCGCGCCGGGTGAGTGCTGGTCGGCAGGCGCGCTGAAGTTCGCCAAGGACACGTTGGCCGGGCAGCAGGTGCGCTACAGCCGTGCCTCGGAGTCCGCGATCACCTTGCGGCTGCTCAACAGCAGCGACTACGCCTCGCTCGCGGTGAGTGCCGGTGCCATGCGGGCGGAGAAGGACGACCCCGTGCTGGCCGAACCGGAGAAGGTGGCGCAGAAGGCGGGTCTCGGCCTGTGGGGATCGCCGTGCAAGGGGCAGGACACCACGCCGGCGCCAGCTCCTCCACCGCCTCCACCACCTGCGCCTGCACCGGCGCCGACCACTACCGCGCCGCCGGCCCCGCGGCCGGATTGCTCGCTCACGTATCGCGTGGCCAGGGAGTGGGCCGGTGGCTTCCACACCGAGCTGATCGTCCGCAACAACACCGACAAGCCGTTCGCGCAGTGGAAGCTGCAGTGGCGGTTCCCGAGCGGTCAGCAGATCCGGGAGACCTGGGGTATGACGGCCCGGCAGTACGGGGCTGACGTCTTCGCGGTGAGCCAGGATCCGAACGGCTCGATCGGCGCGGGTGGGCAGGTTTCGTTGCGGTTCAACGCCGTCACGACTGGGCCCAACGTGCAGCCGACCGCGTTCACGCTCAGTGGGATGGCCTGCTCACTCGGATAGAGCACCACAGCCGATCCCGACGCCGCGCTCTGCTCAAGCGGCCAAGGCCTTCGCGAGCACCTCGATGGCGTCCGGGCCGGTCCGGCAGCACCCGCCGACCAGCCTGGCGCCACGCCCGGTCCACTCCCCCGCCAGCGCCGCGAACCCCGTGCCATCTCCGGTCCAGGCACGCTCTCCCGCGTCCCACTCCTCACCGCTGTTCGGGTAGACCACGACGGGCAGCCCGGTCTTCCCGGCGACGTCCACCGCGTGCGCGACGTCCTCCGGCGGACAGCAGTTCACCCCGACGGCGATCACCTCGTCGATGCCCTCGGCGACCGCGAACGCCTCCTCCAGCGACTGGCCCGCGCACGTGCGATCGCCCCGGATGCTGTACGACAGCCACACCGGCACGCCGCTGCCGCGCACGACCTCGAGCACGGCCGTGGCCTCGTCGACGTCCGGGATCGTCTCCACGGCGAGCACGTCCGGCGATGCCTCCGCCAGAGTCTCGATGCGCGGGCGGTGGAAGTCCACGAGCTCCTGCTGGCTCAGGCCGTAGCGGCCGCGGTACTCGGAGCCGTCCGCGAGCATGGCGCCGTAGGGCCCGACCGAGGCGGCGACCCAGCGCGGTCCGTCCACTTCGGAGGCCGCGGAACGGGCCAGACCGACGCTCGCCTTCAACAAGCGCGCGGTCTCGTCCGCGCTGATGCCGGCACGGGCGAAACCGGGGTAGGTCACCTGGTAACTCGCGGTGATCGCGACCTCGGCGCCCGCGCGGTAGAAGGCCAGGTGCGCGTCGCGGACGGCGTCGGGATCGGTCAGCAGGAGCCTGCCCGACCACAGCGAGTCGGACAGGTCGTGCCCGGCCAGTTCCAGAGCCGTCGACATCCCGCCGTCGAGCACGACCACCCGCTGCGCCAAGGCATTTGTCAGGTCCACGGAGCGATCCTACGTCCGCCCCGACGGGGTCAGCCCGACGAGGCCGCCCCGAACCTGGCCGAGGCCAGCTCCGGAGTGCTCACCCGGCGGGACAGGCGTGGCGGCAGCAACAGCAGCGGTGGCACCGCCCGGCCGTCCAGCTTGCCGGCCAGCAGCTCCACCGCGTGCCGGCCCAGCTCGTCCACCGGCAGCCGCACCGACGTCAGCGGTGGCGACACCTGTTCGGCGAGCTCGTCGGGGCAGATGGCGACCACGGCGACGTCGCCGGGCACCTTGCGGCCCGAGGCGCGCAGGCAGGCGGTCACCCAGCCCAGAGCAGCGTCGTTGTGCACCACCAGCGCGGTCATCGCCGGGTGCGCGCGGATCAGTGCCTGGACGGACCTGAGCACCGACTCGTAGTCCTCTTCCGCGGGCATGGCCGTCGTGGCGATGCCGCGGCGCATGGCCGCCGCGCTGAACCCGGCCATCGCGCGGTGGGCGAAGCCGGTGTTGCGGCGGTACACGGCGCTCGGCGCGCCCAGAAACCCGATCGAGCGGTGGCCGAGGTCGGCCAGGTGGTCGACGCACTTGGCTCCCGCGGCCTCGAAGTCGAGGTCCACACAGGTCAGTCCGCGCGTCGCCGCCGGGTGTCCGATGAGGACGGACGGCTTCGCCAGCTCGCGCAGCAACGGCACCCGGTCGTCGTCCATCTCGACGTCCATCACCAGGAAACCGTCGACCTGGGACGTGTCCGCGGCCCTGCGCAGGGCGGCGGCACCGTCCTCCGCGGTCATCAGGAGCACGTCCTTCTCGTGTCTGCGCGCGGCGGTCACGGCGGCGGTGACGAATCGCATCATCACCGGCAGGTGCAGGCCTGCGCGCAACGGCAGGACCAGCCCGATCACGTTGGCCCGGCCGGTGCCCGAAGCGGGCTCACCCGCGTGCGGGTGGTAGCCGAGCGCCCTGATGCTCTCCCGGACCCTCGACTTGGTGTCCGCCGAGATCGACCGCTTGCCCGTGAGCACGTAGGAAACAGTGCTCGGGGCGACACCAGCGTGTCGTGCGACGTCCGCGATGGTGACCACACCGACCCCTCTCGCGAACCCACTTCACCCGATGTGTCCCGACACGATAAGGAGCACGATCAGGTGAACTCAAGGGTTATGTTCGCGTTAACATTGCCTGTGGGATGTGGTCCAGACGAATTGAGTCGTCTGGAAAGTTCCACAACGAAAGCTTGCTGCAGCTCAGAGGGTTCGCGCCCGCGCTCCGCGTTAAACATGAGCCATGCACGGAGCGTGGGCACGTTCACATCTCTGCGTCATCTCAACTCGTCATCTGAATGCTGTCACCAGTGCCTCGTACGCGGGTTTCGGCGCGAAGGCCTCGTCGAACGGCAGTGCCGCGCCCTCGCCCGGAAAGACCGACGGGATCCACGAGTACTTGTCGGACAGCGCCCACGTGGTGATCCCGACGCATCGGGTCACCGCGAGGCACGCCCTGGCCACCGCGCCGTAGTCCGCGGCCTGGGTCGCGAGCTTCGCCGAGTCCGCCGGCAGGTTCATGCGCACGTCCAGCTCGGTGATCGCGACGTCCACGCCGAGGTCGGCGAACCGCTGCAGGTTCTGCTGCATCGACGAGGGCACGCCGCCCAGCAGCAAGTGCGCCTGCAACCCGACCCCGTCGATCGGCACGCCCTGCTGCTTGAACGACCGCACCAGCTCGTACACGGCGTCGCTCTTCGCGCCGAGCCCGTCGATGTTGTAGTCGTTGTAGTAGAGCTTGGCGTCCGGGTCGGCGGCACGGGCCGCGCGGAAGGCCTCCGCGAGGTAGCCGTCACCGAGCTTCTGCTGCCAGAACGACTGCCGGCGCGTGCCGTTCTCCTCGAACGCCTCGTTCACGACGTCCCAGGCGAACACCTTGCCCCGGTAGTGCCCGGCGACCACGCGGATGTGGTCGAGCATCGCCTGCCGCAACTCCGCGGCCGGCAGGTCCTGCACCCACTGCGGTGTCTGGTTGTGCCACACCAGGGTGTGCCCGCGCACGCGTTGGCCGGCGGCGACCGCACCCGCCCAGATCCGGTCGCCGCCGGTGAACGTGAACTGGCCGCGAGAGGGCTCGGTGGCATCCCACTTCAGCTCGTTGCCGACGGTGATGACACCCGCCTCGCGTGCGGTCAACTCACGGTTCTGCGTGTCCTCGAGCTCCGTCACGGTCAGCGCGCTGCCGAAGTACTTCCCCTTGGCAGCAGCCAGATCCCGCAACGGAGCAGTGACGGGCGCGTTGCACAGCTGCCCGTTGAGCCGGAACTCCCCCATCGGGCTGTTCGACCCGCTGTAGCTCGCGACGAACCCGAGCCCGGACAACGTCGCGCCGGGCGCGATGGTCCGGTTCCAGCTCATCGCGGTCGCGGACGTCCGGGTCCACGTCGCACCCCAGCCGTGCGAGATCCTCTGGTTGCCGGGGAACGAGAACGTCAACGTCCACCCGTCGATCGGCACACCACCGGTGTTCGTGATGGACAGAGCGCCGACGAACCCGGAACCCCAGTCGTTCGGCACGGTGTAGGCAACCTTGCAGGCATCGCCGGCCGCCGTCGCAGTGGGAGCTGCGACGGCGACGGTCGACGCCAGCACGAGCAACAGCACGTGCAGGAGTTTCATGACGCTCTCTTCCTCACAGTGCCGGGTAGGCGTTGCGCATGAGCTCTTGGAACTGCGCGGAGAACCAGTGGCCGGACAGCGGGGCGTCGCCGAGCGCACCGGACATGTTGTTGCCGTTGCGCGGGTTGCCGGGGTACGTCGGATCGCACATCCGGTCGAAGCCCTTGCCTTCGGTGTTCGGGATCTCCTTGCTGGCACCGTCGGACTCGCCCGGCGGCTTGATCCACACGTAGGCGTCGATGCCCGATTCCGGCGCCGCCTTCGGACGCTCGCCGATGCCGGCACCGGACTGGTTGCACCAGTTGCCGAGGTGGATGCGGCGGTCGAGCCTGCCGCCGTTGACGTAGGCGTCGGCGGTCGTGCGCGGGCCGGGTCCGGTGGGACGGGCCGCGCCTCCCCAGCCGTTGCGACTCGTGTCGACGAGAACGCCCACACCGGCGTCGAAGCCGGCCTGCACGGCACGCTGGCGGAACGCCTGGGCGTAACCGACCTCGTCGATGTACCGGTTCCAGTCGACCCACTTGGACTTCTCGCGCACCACTTCGCCGTTGATGTTGTCGTCGATCTTGAAGTACGGCTCCTTCAAGATGCCGTAGTTCGCCGTGTTGGCGATGAAGCCGTGCACGTTCGCCTTGGTGCTGCCCTCGGCGTTCGCCGCCTGGTACAGCAGCTCCGCCGTCGGGCCGAAGTTGTCGTCCCAGCCCAGCCAGCCGTGGTGGCCGATGTCGACGTAGTTGTAGACGTTCGGCACCGCGCCGAGTTTCGCGAGCGCGTAGCCGACACCCTTCACGTAGTTGCCGTTGTCCTTCATCGTGTCGCACTGCGGTGTGAACGTCGGCCGCGGCGTGACGTTGGTGATCAGGTTCGGCAGCGAGTCGATCTCGACCACTGTGACGATCCGCAGGTTGGCGTACGCGGGCCTGGCGAGAATGCTCGCGATCGGGTCGATGTAGTCCGTCTTGTAGCGGTTGATCTCATCCGCTTTGAGCTCACCGTTGGAGGCGAGTGCCGAGCAGTCCCTGCCGGGCAGGTTGTAGATCACGAACTGGATGGTCAGCTGAGCGCCCGCCGCCTGGCGCACCGCCTCGTCCAGGTGTGCCGCGACGCCACGGGCACCGCCGGTCCCGTTGATCGCCGCGATGCGGTCGATCCACACCGCGGTCGGCTGGTTCGCGATCCTGCTGCCGCCGGGCTCGGCGTTCGCCTTGGCCGCCCAGTCCGGGTTGACGTACTGCTTCGCGCCCACGTACGGGTTGTCGACGCGGTTGCCGGGGTTCGGGTTGCCCGAGGTCGTGGTGGTCGTCGTGGAGGTCGGCGGCTGCTGGCCGGTGCACACCGTGCCGTTCAAGGAGAACGACGACGGATCAACGTTGCTCGAACCGGTGTAGCTGCCGTTGAAACCGATCTCGGTCGACGCACCGGTGCCCAGGCTGCCGTTCCACGACATGCTCGCCGCGGTCACGTCCGCGCCCGACTGCGACCAGGTCGCGCTCCAGCCCTGGGTGACTCTCTGGGTGCCGGGGAACGTGAACTTCAACGTCCAGGAGGACGTGGCGTCACCCAGGTTGGTGATCTTCACCTTGCCGCCGAAGCCACCACCACCCCAGTTGCTCGCGGTGTAGTCGACCCGGCAACCGGGTGCGGCGCCCGCGGGAGGCGCGCTCAGCGCGATCCCCGCCGTGGCGACGGCGGTGGCGGCCACGACTCCCGCCGAGGCCCACCGCCTTCGTCCGTGGAACTTCGCAAAGAACGACATTGTTCTTCGGTCTCCTTCTCATCAAAGGTGTTCGATCCGCACGACGAACACGTGTCCGCGAGGAGAGCTCTGTTCACCCGGTGGCGCAGGCGGAACCGTTGAGCGTGAAGGACGTCGGGTCCGCCACCGCTCCGGTCGTGTTGGCGTTGAAGCCGAAGTTGACCGAGCCACCGGCCGGCACGTCGGCGTTGTAGGACGCGCCCTTGGCGGTCGCCTTCCCGTCCACCACGGAGATCGTGGACGACCAGGCCTGTGCGAGCGTCTGCCCGGCGGGGAAGTCCCAGACGAGCTGCCAGGCGGAGATCGCGGACGTCCCGGAGTTGGTGATCTTCACGTTCGCCGTGAAGCCGCTGTTCCACGTGCTCGGTTTCGTGTACGCCACCGAACACGTCCCGACGCTGCCGGTTCTGACCGCGACGCTCGGCGAGGCCGGTGAGGCGTTGCCCGCCGCGTCCAGCGCGACCACGGCGAGGCTGTAGTCGGTGTTCGGGGTGAGCCCGGTGACCGTGGCGGAGTTGGTGCCCGAGGTCGCCACCACCTGGCTGCCGTTCTGCACGCGGTAGCTCGTCACGCCCAGGTTGTCCGTGGCCGCCGGCCAGTCGAGCTGCACCGAGTTGCCGGTGATGGCGGACGCGACCGGCGTGCCGGGCGCGGTGGGCGGCTGGGTGTCCGGCACGCCGCCGCCGAACATCACGTCGGAGCAGCTGTAGAAGGCTTCCGGGCTGTCGGAGCGCTGCCAGAGCGAGTAGATGATGTGCCGGCCGGACTTGTTGGGCAGCCTGGCCTGCCAGCTGTACTCACCGTTCGCCAGCGGCGGGTTGGTGATCTTGTCGAACGGCACGGGCTCCAGGTCGGACCACTTCAACGGCTTGGTGACGTCGAAGCCGTCCTTGGTGACGTACTGCTCCCAGGTGCCGGGGTGCGGCGCCCATGCGTTGTACCGCAACGTGACCGTCTGGTTGGCCGTCACGCGCGTCACGGGCCAGTCGGCGCGGGCGAGGTTGTAGGCGTCGTACTTCGTGGTGGGGCCGCAGAGCTTCCCGTCCGCGACGATCTCCCGGTGCCGGCCGGCCGCGTTGCTGATCAGGTTGCCGAACCAGTCCCACAACGGCTGCTTCCCGCCCTGTGCGACCGCCGCGACGCACGCGGGGTTGGTGGGCTGCAGGTCGCCGCCGCCGCTACCGGCACGGCCGTCCTCGTAGCAGAGGTACGTGCGGCTGCCGGGCCACACCATCGAACCGTGCGCAAGGGCCGTGCCGCCGGTGTGCACCAGGACCGCGGCCGTGCAGGCGACCACGGTGAACAGCGCTAGTCGTTTCCTCATCTCGTACTCCTCAGCCGAAGAGCTCGGTGTGCAGGGAGAAGGCGGTGGCGATCTCGGCCTGGGCCCAGAACCGGTGGTAGGTGAACGTCGGCACCGGGCCACCGTTCAAATAGGACTGGACCTTGGGCCACTGCGGGTCGTTGCGGAACATCGACCGGATCGACAGGAACGACGCGCCCTGGGCGATCTGGTCGCCGTTGGGCATCCGGCCGGTCCAGCCCGGCGGCACGTACGGACCCTCACCGTTCGACGCGTTGTAGACGTCGTCGAAGCGGTTGTAGTCCGCACGGGTCTCCGGAACCGCGATGCCGAGGCTGTCCTGGTGCGCCAGCAAAGCCGTGAGAAGCGCTTCGCCGGTCGTCTTCGCCGCCGCGTGCCCGGACTTCGACGCGTAGTTCAGCAGCACCTTCGCGTACGAAGCGGCGATGCCGACGTCCTGGTTCTTCGTCGCCACGCGGACCCGGAGGTTCGCGTTCGCGCCTGGGCTCGACGGGTTCCACGTGTCCGGGGCGCCCGTCCATTCGAGCTGGTCGGGGATCTGGAAGTTCGTGCCGGTCGTGGTGTTCGCGAGCGCCCACGGCACCCACTTGTCGAGGATCTTCTTCGCGCGGGCATCCCCGGTCATCCGGTAGAGAGCAGCAGTCCTCTCCAATCCCCACACCTGGAAGCCGAACCAGCGGTTCGACGGCGGGTCGCGCCACACCGGGTGGGCGTCGTAGAACATGCCGTAGAACGTCGGTGTCCCTGCGGGAGGCGTGCCGTACTGGCCGTCCCAGCTGTTCGTGACACCGCCGGCGAGCGCACCGTCGGCGGACTGCAGCCACTGCAGCAGTTCCAGCTGCCTGTTCAGGCTCGTCGCCCAGTCCTGCTGCCCGGTGGCGGACAACGGCTTGAGCGCGGGCACGTTGGCGAGAGCGTGTGCTGCCAACGGGTTCTGGTAGCCCTGGTGCGAGGCTCCGTCACCGATCCGCCACGCCCAGCCGGCGCTCGTGTCGGTCGCACCGCCCCACGCGTAGTACCAGGACATCAGGTAGTGCTCGCTGCTCTTGCCCGTGCCGCCGGGGCAGGCACTCGGGCTCGTGCAGTTGCCGATGCGTTTGAAGTACTTGTCGAACATGGCGTACCGCAGGTAGTCGCCCATCTTCGCGGCCTTGCCGAGCTCGCTGGAGATCTGCCCCGCGTTGCCCTGCGCCGTGGCCCACTGCTGAGCCAGCAGCGCCACCTGCACCACGCGGGCGTCCGCGTCCGGCGCGTTGGTGTACTTCCACTGCCTGGCGTAGGAGGCGTCCTTGGTGAACAGGTCCAGGAAGCCGTTGGGGCCACCGTGCTTGAACGTGTCGCACGACGGCTGCGGGATCGTCTCCCACACCGACTCCGACGAACCGCGCTGATAGGTGTTGATGTACGACGGTGCTGTGGTGCCGTCACCGCACCGGCCGAAGCCGTAGGTGTTGTCGACGTCGAGCAGCCAGTGCATGCCGTAGATGTCATCCGTGCCGTACGCGGACTTCAGCTCGGCCGCGATCGGGTCGGAGCCGACCGGGATGTTCGCGTCCAGCACCGCCGGGTAGCGGTCCATCCGCGGGTGTTCCGGCGCATAGGTCGCGGGCTTCGAAGCGTTGTACTTGTCATTGGTGGGCTGGTCGGCCTTGGCCGGGATGATGAACTTCTCCATCGACGCCCACGCGGACTTGAACGGCGCCCAGTCACCGGTGTGACGGCCGTAGCTCGCCTCCAGCCACAGGTAGTAGCTGAACGCCTCCGACGTGGTCTGGTGACCGTGGTCCGGCGCCTCGACCATGAGCGTCTCGACCGAGTGGTACGGCACCAGCAGACCGCCGAAGTTGCGGAAGTAGCCGCTCGACGGACTCTTGATCTTGTCGTACTGGTCGAGGAACGCCTTCGCGAAGTCCGAAGTGGACTGGGAGATCTCCCGGACCGCGACCGGGGCAGGGGTGTGGCCGGTCGCGCTCGCGGTGAAGGTCGCCGTCGCCAGGTCACCGCCGTTGTCGGCGGACGTGACCGTGACGGTCTGCTTGGCCGCGCTGCCGAACGTCAGCGTGCTGGGGGTCACCGTGAGATCGGCGCTGCCGCTGCGACCGATCGTCACGGTGACGGGCTGGGCCGGCGCGTTGGCCAGCGCGACGTCGAACGTCGCGGTCTGGCCCTGCCGGACGGTGAGCGTGCTCGGCGTTGCGAGCACGGCTGGTCCGGCGAGCACCTTGACCATCGCGGGCCCTGAGGTGGTGGTGGCGCCACGGTTGTCGTACGCCCGCGCGGTGATCCGGTGATCACCGGCCGGTGCCGTGGTCCAGCTGCCGCTGAACGGCGCGGAGCTGTCCGTCGCGATCAACTGGTCGCCCGCGTAGAACTCGACCTTCGCGATGGTGCCGTCGGTGTCCTGCGCGGCCGCCGCGAGCGGGATCTGGGCGGGCAGGGTGTAGGTGGCGCCCGTGGCCGGCGCGGTCAGCGCCACGGACGGCGGCTGGTTCGGGCCGGTGCACGCCACGCCGTTGACCGCGAAGTCGGTCGGCGGCCGGTTGGCAGAACCCTTGCTGCCGTTGAAACCGACCTGCGCGGTGCCACCCGCCGGGATCGTGCGCCCCCAGTCCGGGTTGGTCACCGTCACCACGTCGCCGCTCTGGCTGAAGACGCCGTTCCAGCCCTGTGTGACACGTTGCCCGTCGGGGAACGTCCAGGTGAGCCGCCAGCCGTCGAGTGCGTCACCGTCGTTGCGGATCGACGCGGTCGCGCCGAAGCCGGTGTTCCACTCCCTGGTGACCTGGTACGTGACGGTGCAGGCGACCGCCGCGGGTGCCGCCACCGCGGGCACTCCGCCGATCATCATCACGGCCGCAGCCGTCAATGCCACAGTTCGCCGAGTCATGCCGCCGCCTCTCGACAACTGGGAGCGCTCCCAGATTTCACCGCACTGTAACGTGGGTCACGTGGGCCAACTGGAGGCACGCTCCGTAGTCGCTCCGCCACTCAGGGCTGGGAACTAGGCCACGAAGGGCAGCGAGCGCTCATCCGCTTGTCGCTCTTACCACCGTCTTGCTGCTCCGTTCAGGTGGAATCTTGGGAACGCTCCCAGAAAGAGAGGAGGGCGCCCCTCGCCACCGGGAGCGCCCCCTGGTCTCGTCAGCCCCGACCGGCGCCCGCACCGGCCGTGACCACGCTCTTCACGCTGCTCGCGCCGTCGAGCGGGTAGGAGTACGGGATGCTCTTGACCGAGCCGCCCTGCTGACCCGAACCGGAGTTCACGAAGTGGTTGTTGCGCGCCACCAGTGCGCCGGCGGGCGAGCTGCCCTCACCGCGGTGGAAGGTGTCCGAGGTGTTCTCGAAGTAGTTGCCCTCGACCAGGACACCGGCTTCCATCGTGGAGGCGACGCCGTACGAGGTGACGCCGCCGTAGTAGTTGTTGTAGACGTGCACCGGGTTGCCGAACCGCACTCGCGGGTGCCGCTGCTTGGTGCCCGCAAACCAGTTGTGGTGGTAGGTAACCCGGAGCTTGCCCCGGTCCTCCGACCCGTTGTCGTCGCTGTGACCCAACAACATCGTCTTGTCGTGGCTGGAGAACTTGTTCCACGACACCGTGACGTAGTCGGACGCGCGCTTGACGTCGACGGCGCCGTCGTTGCCACTCGAGAAGCTGTTGTGGTCGACCCACACGCGGGTGGAGTACTGGACGTTGATCGCGTCGTCACCCCAGTTGCGGAAGTTGAGGTTGCGCACGATCACGTTCGAGGCGTTGGCGATGTTGAGACCCTGCCCGGTGATCGTCGCGGACGAGCCGACACCCTCGATGGTCTTGTTCGAGGCGACCTTCGTCATGCTCGGCAACGAGATCGTGCCGGAGACCCGGATCACCGCCGCGCCAGAGGCCTTCGCGGCCGCGACGAACGCGGAGGCCGTGGTGACCGTGACCGGCGCAGCGCCGCCACCACCCGTCGTTCCGCCACCCTGAGTGGCCCAGCCGACCAGCCCGAACGGTGCGGCGGAGGCCTGCGGAACAGAAACGGCACCGGCTACCAGCGCCACTGCGGAAATCAATGCTGCACGTTTTGGAATCATTCCATGCCTTCCAAGTTGTGAAGCGGCGGTGCATCGAAGGTAGCGAGTTCCGAACAAACCGGTCAACCAATTCGAAGATATTCGAATCGAACCGTCGACGATAGTTGACAGAAAACATCTCCGCCCTACGATCAAATTACCGCCGCGCATCCTCTGCATGCGGAGCGCACATGAAGAAACTGGCAACAACGGTGTTGGCCGTGGCTTTGGCCGCGTTTCTCGCACCCCAGGCCCAGGCCGCGGGCAGCACCTTCCCGACACCGACCGGCCCCAAGCCCGTCGGCGCGACGATCAAGGTGCCCGCGGGCGTCTACGACGGTGGCATGAAACGGTTCTACGGCACCGGCAACCTCGGTTCCGGCGGTCAGAACGAGGGCCAGGACCCGATCTTCCAGCTCGCCGACGGCGCGACGCTGAAGAACGTGGTGCTCGGCGCTCCGGCCGCGGACGGCGTCCACTGCCTGGGCACCTGCACGCTCACCAACGTGTGGTGGGAGGACGTCGGCGAGGACGCGGCCACGTTCAAGGGCAAGTCGTCTTCGCAGACCATGACCGTCAACGGTGGTGGCGCGCGGAAGGCGTCGGACAAGGTGTTCCAGCACAACGGGCCGGGCACGATGATCATCCGCAACTTCCAGGTGGACGACTTCGGCAAGCTCTACCGGTCCTGCGGCAACTGCAAGACCCAGCACAAACGGCACGTCGTCCTGGAGAACATCACCGCGTTCTCCCCCGGCAAGTCCCTGGTGGGCATCAACACCAACTACGGGGACACCGCGCGGCTGTCGAAAATCACGATCGTCGGCGACCAGAACAAGAAGATCGTCGCCTGCGAAAAGTACCGCGGTGTCACCAGCGGTGAGCCGTCGAAGATCGGCAGCGGCCCGGACGGCACGCACTGCCTGTACAAAACATCGGACGTCACCTACCGCTAGCGAAAAGGCCCCGGGACAGCGGTCCGGGGCCTTTTCTCACCAGGATTCGACGACGTGCGAACCGATGTGATCGAAATTCCAGTCGTCACCGATTCCAGGTTGCAGCGAAAACGCGACGTTGCCGTTTTCGTCGAGCGGGTCGGCGATGGTGTTGCGGTGCGGCGGCACCCGGTCGAAGTCGACGTGCGGGTGCAGCAAGCCCCGTTCGTACCACCGGCCCGCGTCGGTGGCGCCGAGCACCGTGAGGCTGGCCGTGCCGTTGCCGTGGATCTCGCACTCGACGTTGAACGACTCCGCGAGGTGCACGGTCTTGAGCACCGGCGTGATGCCACCGGTGCCGGCCGGGCCCGCCCGCAGGATGTCGCACGCGCCCACCGCAACCCACTCGGCGCGGGTCATGTGCTTGCCCCACGCCACCTCCGGGCCGATCACCGGGATCGCCAGCTGCTCGGCGAGCCACCGGTAGGAGCTGATCGACGCCTCCTCCATCGGTTCCTCGAACCAGTAGAAACCCAGCTCCTCCAACGCCCTGCCGAGGCGCAGCGCCTCCATCCTGGAGTACCAGTGGCTCGCGTCCAGCATCAGCTCGACGTCCGGTCCCACCGCCTCCCGCACGGCCTGGCACGCCTCGATGTCACGGGAGACGCTCGGCGCGCCCGGTACCGGCGGCATCCAGGTGTGCAGCTTGATCGCCCGATATCCCAGCGACACCAGCTGCTTCGCGAAGTCCGCGTAGTCCCCCGGCGTCGCCAGACCGTCGGTGTCACCGCACATCGTGCTGGCGTAGGCCGGGATCCGGTCGCGCGCACCACCCGCGAGCTTCCACGCGGGCAGTCCGGCCTTGCGGGCGACGAGGTCCCACAGCGCCGTGTCGACGAACCCGAGCGCGCGGTCGGTGAACCCGCCGCCCGAGCCCCGTTGCCGCCGGCCCAGCAACCGCCACAACCGTTCGCGGTCCCACGGGTCCTGGCCGTGCAGCACCGGCCGCACGTGCTTGTCCAGCACGGCGGGCCGGAGGTGGTCGGGCTGGATCTGGCAGTACCCGGTGACGCCGTCGGTGTCGGTGATCTCCAGCAGCGCCTCGGTCACCTCGTGCTCCGGCGCGGGATGCCGGTGTCCCTCGGGGTCCACGGCCGTGCACGCGGTCGTGGTGAACGTCCGCACGGCCACCCGTTCGATCACTTCCGCTTCTCCCACTCCTGCTGGGCGGTCGTGAGCTTGGCCGCGAGCTGGTTCAGGAACTCCTGCGCGGACAGCTGGCCCAGCAACACCTTCTGGTACAGCGGCTCGGTGTCGGTCTTCGTGATCGACGAGTACTCCGGCAGGTAGACCGGCGCGGGCACGAGCACCGTCGCCGGGTCCTCCAGCACCCCCAGGGCCATCTTCACGGCCGGGTTCTTCTGGATCCACTCGGCGCTGCGGACGTCGGTGTTGGCGGGGATCTGGCCGACCTTCTCGTTCCAGTACCCGTTGCTCTCGGCCGAGGTCAGGAACTCGACGAACTTCCAGGCCGCGTCGGAGTTCTTGCTGCCCTTGAACACCGCGAAACCGTCGGTGGGGTTCGGCACCACGGTGCGCTTGCCGGACGGGCCGACCGGCAACGGCATGGCGCTGACCTTCTGCGCACCGAGCGCCTTCATGACGTCGCCGGTGGAGCCCAGGTTGTGGTGCATCATCGCCACCGTGCCACCGGTGAACTGGGCGACCATCTGCGTGTAGCTGTTGTTGACGTCCGCTTCCGGCGTGGACTTCTTGTAGATGCCCGCGATCTTGCTGACCAGCTCGGCGTTGCGCGGGTCGGCGACCGTGCTCTTGCCGCCGTCGTAGAACTTGTCGACGCCGGAGTAGGAGTAGGCCTCGGCGAGCAGCTGGAAGACCGAGCCGGCCCCACCGCGAATGGTGAACCCGTACTTGTTCTCGGCGGGTTTGGTCAGTTTGGCGGCCGCGTCGACCAGTTGGTCCCAGGTGGACGGAACGGCGATCTTCTGCTCGGCGAACAGGTCGGAGCGGTACCAGATCACGTCGAGGTTGCCCGACGCCGGCGCGGCGTAGAGCTTGCCGTCCATCGCGGTCTGCCGCACGGTCTCCAGCAGGCCGGGCAACAACTTCCCCTTCAACGGGCCCGACTCCACCCGCTCGTCCAGCGGTTCCAGCGCGTCCTGTCCGACGAGGTGCGCGAGGTAGGAGGTCGTCACGCCGCCGACGTCCGGCGTCGACCCGCCCGCGATGGCCGTGTCGTACTTCTGCTGGACGGACGAGCTCGGGATGCCGACGTACTCGACCTTGATGGTCGGGTTCGCCGCCTCGAAGCGCTTGATCAGCTCTTCGTAGATGGGCGTGCGGCCGGGGCCGCCGTTGTTGTCCCAGAACGTGATCGTGGTGGGACCGTCCTGCCCGGCGGAACAAGCGCTCACCACGAGCGCGAGCGCGACCAGCAGTCTCTTCATGCGACTCCCCTATCCCTTCACGGCACCGGCGCTCAGTCCCTGCACCAGGAACCGCTGCACCACGGCGAAAACCAGCACGACCGGCACCGCGGCGACGACTCCGCCCGCCGCGAGCGCCCCGAAGTCGGTGTTGAACTCGCCCAGCGCGTAGCTCAGCCCGACGGGCAAAGTGAACTTGTCCTGCTTGCTCGCGAACATCAGCGCGAACAGGAAGTTGTTCCACGCTCCGATGAATGCGAACGACCCGACGGCCACCAGTGCCGGCCGAAGCTGGGGCAAAGTCACCGCGAAGAACGCGCGCAGCCGTGAGCAGCCGTCGACCATCGCGGCTTCTTCCAGCTCGACCGGCACGTTGCGGACGAACCCGCTCATCAGGATCAGTGCGAGCGGCAGCTGGAACGCGGTGTCCGCGATGATCAGGCCCGTGAGGCTGTTCAGCAGCCCGGCGCTCTTGAAGATCACGAACAGCGGGATCAGCATCATCGCGCCGGGGATGAACTGCGTGCACAACAACGCCAGCAGGAACACCCGCTGACCGCGGAACTTGAAGCGCGCCAGCGCGTAGCCGCCCATGAGCGCGAACACGGTGACGACGACGAGCGTGCCGACGCCGATGATCAGGCTGTTCTGGAAGAACAACCCGAAGCCGATGCCGTTCCACACGGTGTCGAAGTGCTCGAACGTGATCGGCCACGGCACCAGCGCGGTCTCCCCGGCCGGCCGGAGCGCGAAGACGAGCATCCAGTAGAACGGGATCAGCGTGAACAGCAGGTAGAACGCCAGCGGCAGGTGCAGGCGGAAGAACCGGCTGGGATCGCGGTGCTTCTTGCGCCGCGGTGGCGCTGGAGGTGGCGGTGACACCGGGGTTTCCGGGCGGGTGAGGGTCTGGGTCACGCTCGGCTCCCGAACTTGGACAGCCTCAGGTAGAGGATCGAGAAGAACAGCAGGATCACGAAGCCGGCCATCGTCAGCGCCGAGCCATAACCGAAGTCGTGCGAGTCCACGGCTTTGCGCGCCACGTACAGCGGCAACGTCGTGGTCTGGTTCGCCGGACCGCCACCGGTCAGCGTGTAGATCAGGTCGACGTTGTTGAACTCCCACACCGCGCGCAGCAGCGTCGACAGCACGATCGCGTCGCGCAGGTGCGGCAGGGTGACGCTGATGAACCGGCGCCACCGTCCGGCACCGTCGACCGACGCGGCCTCGTACAGGTCGTTGGGGATGGTCTGCAGATCGGCGAGCAGCAGGATCGCGAAGAACGGCACGCCGCGCCACAGTTCGGTGACCACGGTGGCGGGGAAGACCGTCGCCGGGTCACCGAGCACCGACGTGCCGGGATCGCCGATGCCCCACTGCGCGAGCTGTTGGAAGATGCCCGTGGACGGGTTGTAGAGCAGGATCCAGATGCCGGTGGTGAGCACACCGGACACCGCCCACGGCGAGAACACCAGCGACCGGGCCAGCGCGCGGCCGACGAACGTCTCGTTGACGATCAGCGCGAGGACCAGGCCCAGCACGAGCTGCAGCCCGACCTCGACCACGACCCACTTCGCGCTGAACGCGAGGCTCTGCCAGAACAGCTGGTCCTCGAACAACATCCGGCGGAAGTTCTCGAACCCGATGAAGCCGTTCTTCCAGGGCTGGGTGACGGTGTGCTGACGGAGGCTGAACCACCCGACCGACGCGATCGGGTAGACCAGGAACACCGCCATCAGCAGCAGCGTCGGGGCGATGAGCGCGTACGGCGCCCAAGTGCGGGTCCTCACGCGGGGTTCCACCCGCCCAGGTAGGCGCTCCTGGTGAACCGCTGCGCCTGCTCGTCGGTCAGCTGCGGCCGGTCGGCGCCCTGCCCCGCGCCCGGACCGGTGTTGCGGTACTCCGCGAACCTGGCGCCACGCCACGGGAAGCCGGACATGTCCGTCCACGGCGCGGCCTTGATCGCGGCGGGCAGCGAGGTGTTGCGGATGACCACCTGCGCGATCGCTTCCGGGTCACCGCCGGGGTGCCACGGCCGGCCGAGGAAGTAGGTGCCCGCCGGTGCGTCGCTGCGGATCTGCGAGTTCACGATCAAGAAGCCGTACGGGTTGGCGCGCTGGGTGCTGGCGGCGGTGACGTAGCCGTTCGGGTCACTGCCTCGAGTGAGCGCGGTGATCGTGGCGCGGTCGAACACGGCGGTGGCGCGGCCGAAGATGAAGTCGACGTCACCGGTGATCGCGCAGTCGCGGTAGTACTGCCGGGACCGCGTGGTCACGTTGGGGCTGTCCGCGTACAAGGTGTCCTGGTGGCCCTCGAAGTGGACGCGGTCGAAGAACATCCGGTCGCCGGTGGTCTTCACCGCCACGGCCTGGGTGTTCGTGATCTCCGGATGTTTCCTGCGGTCGAACGAGTTGCGGAACGTGAGGTCGCGCGCCTCGAAGTCGTCCGCGGCGATGGTCGCGGTGGCGCTGCCGGAAGTGCCGTACGTGGTGCCGTCGGGTTTTTTGGTGCCGTTGGCGTTGTCGTAGTCGATCACGACGTCCTGCGCGCGTCCGGTGGCACCACGCAGGGTCAGGCCCTTCTTGCTCGCGGGGATCTTGATGACCTCGCGGTACACGCCCTTGGGCAACGTGATCACGGCACCGGCCTGGGCGGCGTCGATCGCGGACTGCACGGTCGCGAAGCCGTGGCCCACCACGAGGTGCCGGCCTGCTGGTTGAGCGCCCGCCTTCAGGTGCTTGATCCGGTACGCGGGTTCGAGACCGCGGTTCAGCGTCGGCGTCCAGCCCGCGTCCGTGCCGAGTTTCTTGTCCGGGAACGCGGTGTTGAACGCTTCGACGAGGCTCATGGGTTTGCCGTCGACCAGGTTGCCGGTGTCCGTGATCGCCGTGCCGCCCCAGTTGTAGACGACCTTCTCCGGCGTGATGCCGCGGATGTGGTTGTTCTGGGCGTAGATCTGGGACTTCACGCCGACGCCCCAGCTGTACACCTGCGCGCCCTCGTACAGGTTGTTGTAGACGTGCACCTGGCCGAACCGGACCCGCGGCGCGCGTTCCTGGGTGTTGCGGAAGACGTTGTGGTGCACCGAGACCCGCAGCTTGCCGGGGTCGGTCGTCGAGGTGTTGGACCCGCCGATCAGCATGGTCTTGCCGTGCTCGGCGAAGACGTTGCGCGACACGGTGACCAGGTCGGCGGCCGCGGTGATGTCGAGCTGGCCGTCGTGCACCTGGTAGGGCCGCTCGAAGTAGAGCGGCTGGGTGCTGTCGGGGTTCGGTTCGTCGGTGAACGTGTTGTGGTCGACCCAGACGTGCTCGGACTGCTGGATCGAGACCGAGTCCCAGAGCGAGTTCCAGTTGCCGGGCGGGGCGCCGGGGCTGTTGTCGGTCGGATCCCAGGCGGGGAAGCAGTCACGGGTGTCGCGGAAAGTCAGGTTGCGCACGATCACGTTGCGCGCGCCGTGAATGCGCAGGCTGCCGCCGGTGATACCGGCGCCGGGCGTGGCGCCGATGATCGTCGTGTCCGAGCCGACCGGGAATCCGATCACCGCCAGCTGGTTGCGCGCGGAGGCCGCCCGTGCGTCTTCGAGGGGTCCCTGCGGCTTGCGGTCACGTCCCCAGACGGCGGGGTCGTAGGCGGCGAGGTATGCGGGCAGCGTGTAGCCACCGGTCGCGTAGTCGTTGCAGCTCAACGGTTTTCCGTCAGGGCCGGTGTTCGCCTCGATCACGCCTTTGACCCGGATGATCCGCGGCGCGGGCGCGGCCAGTGCGGCGACGAGCTCGGCGCGGGTGCGCACGGTGTGCACGTGATCGGCGGGCGCGGCCGAGCCACCGGTGGTCCCCTGTCCGCTCGAGGCCCATCCGTCTCCAGCGGGCAACACCTGTCTGGCCGGGTCGTGGCCGGCGTGTGCGGGCGCGCTCACCAGTCCTGTGCAGGCACAGGCCAGCACTAGCGCACGTACGAATAACCGCATGGCGCATTACCCTTCGAGAGGTTGTTCATATTCATGAACGCCGTCCACGAGCGTGAACCGGATATTACGAACGCGTGCGGCAGGCGTCAATCAAATGAATGCCTTCGACAATTCGACGCGGAATTCGACAGAAATTCGAATCGAACCAATTCGAATTTACATCCGAGGCCTCGGTGTACATGTCAGGTGACGTGCGCATCACGATTTGAGACGCGGTCGAACCACTTTTCGACGCCGCCACCTGCTCGTTCGACGACATTCGACGCCCTGATCATCGAACGAGACTGATCAGTCTCGTATTGACCGTAGGCCGAACGGCCTCTAGTTTCCCGCCATTGCCCAGCTCCACTCGTACCACCGCAGTACCGGGGGAAGAATGAGACTCAGACCTGCCGTCCTGGCGATAACCGCGATATTTCTCGCCACCGGATGCACGGCAGCACCCGTTCCGCTCGCGTCGTCCGGTCCGCCGACCTCGCACCGGCCCATCGCGCCGCCGACGCTCACGAACACGCTGACCGTCCACGGGGTGGAGGACGGCCGCACCGTCCTGCTGTCGGACGGCACCAAGATCCGCATGGCCGGGCTCGCCGCGCCGGAGGAGTGCTGGGCGAAGGCAGCCGCCGCGTTCGCCAAGGCGTTCCTGCTCGACAAGCCGGTGAAGGTCGACCCCGGCGACCCCACGATCGTCGACGAGGCGCCGCTGTGGCTCGAGGACGGCACCGAGTACGCGTTGCTCGCCGTCGGCCAGGGGATCCTGCGCGGCGACGCACCGCACGATCCCGCGTTCGTGGAGGCCGAGGCGTCCGCGACGAAGGCGGGTCTCGGTCTGTGGGGCGATCCCTGCCGTGGCCAGGCCAAGGCACCCACCAGCGCCACACCGCCCCCAGTCGTCGTCACGGTGCCCTCGCCCGTGCCGACGACGAAGACGACCGCTCCTGCTCCGCCGCCGGTGTTCGGATGTGCGGTCAACTACCGCGTCACGTACCGGTGGAACGGCGGCTTCAACGCCGACGTCACGATCACCAACACGGGGAACGTGCCGATCTCCGGCTGGACGCTGCGCTGGAAGTTCACCCGAGATCAGACGGTGACGGACATGTGGAACGCCACGGCGCAGCAGTACGGTCAGGAGGTGCGCGCCACCAACGTCGACTACACGAAGACGATTCCGGCCGGAGCCACTCAGGTCGTGGGCTTCACCGCGGCCCACCGGATGGACAACCCGGCGCCGGCAGGGTTCTCCCTCAACGATCACGCCTGCCCGATCCGGTAACGTCCTTTTAAGACGGACCGGTCTTCTCGGAGGAGTGCTTCGTGCTGGAGATCAGCGGACTGACGTGGGCGGTCACGATCGGGGTGATCGTGCTGCTGCTGGCGGTCGACCTCGTGCTCGCGGCGGTGCGCCCGCACCGGATCGGCTTCCGCGAGGCCAGTCTGTGGTCGGTGTTCTACATCCTCGTCGCCATCGGGTTCGGTGTGTGGTTCGCCACCGCGCACGGCGGCGGGTTCGGTGCGGAGTACTTCGCCGGGTACATCGTCGAGAAGAGCCTGTCGGTCGACAACCTGTTCGTCTTCGTGATCATCATGACGACGTTCCTGGTGCCGGAGGAGCACCAGCACAAGGTGCTGACGTTCGGCATCGTGCTGGCGCTGATCATGCGCGGCATCTTCATCGCGGTGGGCGCGACGCTGCTGTCGTTGTTCTCGTTCATGTTCCTGCTGTTCGGCCTGCTGCTGATCTACACGGCCGTGCAGCTGTTCCGGCACCGCAACGAGGACCCGGACGTCGAGAACAACGTCGTGGTGAAGACCGCGCGCAAGCTCCTCCCGGTCACCGACGACTACGTGGGCGGCAAGATCTTCACGCGGATCGACGGCAAGCGCATGGCCACTCCCCTGTTCGTGGTGCTGGTGGCCATCGGCGGCGTCGACCTGCTGTTCGCTCTGGATTCCATCCCGGCGGTGTTCGGTGTGACCGAACAGCCCTACATCGTGTTCACCGCCAACGCGTTCGCGCTGCTCGGCCTGCGCGCGTTGTTCTTCCTCGTGAAGGGTCTGCTCGACCGGCTGGTGTACCTGTCGGCGGGGCTCGCGATCATCCTGGCGTTCATCGGCGTCAAGCTGATCCTGCACTGGGGCCACGTCGACATCTCCGCCTCGATCCCCGAGGTGCCGACGCCGCTCAGCCTCGGCGTGATCATCTCGATCCTGGTGGTCGTGACGGTCGCGAGCCTCATCAAGACCCGCAACGACCCGACGGCGAAGGCCCACGCCGGTTCGCTGCACGGACATCGGGAATCCCCCGAATCGGAGTGATCGCTGTGGGATCCTGCCTTTGATCCCGCCGATCTCGGAGGTGCACCTTGGGTGCCGGCACGTACGGAGACGCCGCCTACCGCTTCCTCGTCCCTGATGCGCCGCACCACAAGCGCACCGACCGGGACCTGTTCCCCGCCCTCGACTCCACCCGTGCCGCGACGCTGAACGTGTTCCGCGCGCGGCCGGGTGTGCAGCGGCCGAGCCTGATCTCGTCGTGGTCGGGGTCGATCGACCACCTGCTGCTCTCCTTTCCCTCCTACGGGGTGCACAGCGCCGAGCTGACGGCGGGATACCGCTCGGTGATCGACGCGATGCGGCCGGGCACCCGGTTCGTCGTGGTGCACCACGCGAGCGACCGGGAGACCGTCTCGGCGTGGTTCAGCGGGCATCCTGCGGAGAACGTTTCGTACGTGCCGATGCCCGACTACGTGGACTTCACCGACTGGGCCGAGGACGGTTACCTGGCGCTCGTCGATCTTGACGACGCTGCCGGGAGTCTCACCTACCTGCTGGAGCCGTGGTCGTTCCCGCGCTCCGGCGACTCGCTGATCGCGGACAACGTCGAGGAGCACACCTCGGTGCGAGCGAGCCAGGCGCCGCTGGTGTTCCAGGGCGGCAACTGCCTGATCGGCGACGACTTCTGGCTGCTCGGCACCGACTACTTCCTCGACACGCTCGAACTGATCCGCAGCGGCGAGCTCCCGGTCAGCGTGCCGGCGGGCCGCACGGAGGTCGAGTTCGTGCGCGAGCTGTTCAGCCGGCACGTCGACAGCGCGCGCGAGCTCCAGCTCGTCGGCACGAAACGCCCGCTGGGCCTCAAGAAGTACTACGCGACCGTGACGGACGGCGAGTACTTCCTCGACCTGCCCGGCGGCGGCACCGGCGACCTCCAGCCGATCTTCCACATCGACATGTTCGTGACACTGGCCGGCCCCGGCGACGACGGCCGGTTCCGCGTGCTGGTGGGCAGTCCGGACCTGGCCGACGCCACGCTCGGCACCACGTCGCCGTTCTCCCTGCAGAGCGCGTACGACGAGATCGCGGCCGAGTTCGCACAGCGCGGCTTCGCGGTCGAGCGCAATCCGCTCGTGCACCGGCCGGAGATCACCCAGGAGCTCTCGTTCGCCGCGCTGCGGGAGTTCGCCGGCACCGCGGACGGCGCGGAACTGCGCGAGGTGGTCGCGGCCTTCGCGGCGGCGGGCGCGGTGGACGACACCCCGATCCAGGTCCGGTCGTGGCACCACATCACCTGGAACAACTGCTTGGTGGAGAACAGTTCCAGCGCTGGTCGCACGGTCTACCTGCCCACGTTCGGGCACGGCGACCAGGCCGATCTCGCCGTGATCGACGACGAGATGGAACAGCTGTGGACCGGTCTCGGGTTCACCGTGGTCCGGCTCGCCGACTTCAACGCGTTCGCCAGCCGGCTCGGGGTCGTGCACTGCATCAAGAAGTACCTGGGCCGGGGCGCGTGATCGACCACCTCGTCTACGCCGCACCGGAGCTGGACGCTGCGGTGGACGCCGTCGCGGAACGGTTCGGAGTTCGAGCTTCGGGTGGTGGCCAGCACGTCGGGCTGGGCACGCACAACAGGTTGCTGGCGCTCGGGCCGCGGACGTACCTGGAGATCATCGCTCCGGACCCGCGTCAGCCGGAACCGGAGCTGCCGCGACCGTTCGGAGTGGACGGTGTGACCGAGCCCGGCCTGGTCGGATGGGCGGTCTCGTGCGACGACATCGACCAGGCGCGGGAGGTCGCCGCTGCGCGTGGCTTCGATCCCGGTGAGGTGATCGAAGGCCGGCGGCGGACGGCTGGCGGCGACGTGCTGCGGTGGCGGCTCACCAGCAACGCACTCGTTGGCGGCGTGGTGCCGTTCCTGATCAGCTGGGGCGACACCCCGTCGCCGGCGCTGTCCGCACCGGCCGGCCTCGTCCTGGAGTCGCTGCACGTCGAGCACCCCGATCCGACGCTGATCACCGCGCGTCTGCGAGCCCTCGGAGCCGACGTCGGGGTGCGGCAGGCTGCGAAACCCGCGCTCGTGGCCCAGATCAACGGACAGCAGCTCAGATAAGTAACACTTGACTACTTAGTAACAGCTGTGCACGATCTGTCGTCATGGATCTGCACGAGGCCGAGCCTGCGCGTGATCCACGGGTGCGCCGCACCCGTGCGGCCGTGCTGCAGGCCGTCTTCGACCTGGTCACCGGACGCGGCACCACGGCGGTCACGGTCTCCGAGATCGCCGAGGCCGCGGACGTCAGCCGCCGGGTCGTGTACCAGCACTTCGGCGACCTCGACACGGTGCTGCTGGAGGCCGGTCTCGACCTCGCGCGGCGTGAGCTGCTGCCCCGCCTGGCGGATCTTCGCGAACCTGTGGACGGTCGGGCGGAGACGCTCGTCCTGGCCCGGCACTTCGCGGACAACCAGGTGTTCTACCGCGCCCTGCTGACCGGATCCTGCGCGTACGCCCTGGACCGCGGACTGATCAGCCTGATGCTGCCGGCCAACCGCCAGGGCGTCGCGCACAAGTACGGCGACCGGCTCTCCCCTCAAGCCATCGACGACCTCGCTGCTTTCATCACCGGCGGCGCGGGCTCGTTCGTCACGGCCTGGGTGATCGACGGCGCGCCCGACCCGGAGGCGTTCACCGACCGACTGCTCGGCGTCATCTCACTCATGATGGAGCTCAAGTGATCAGCCACATCGTCCAGCGCATGATGAAGCTCTCTCCGCCGCCGACCAGGAACGTGGTGGTGCAGCGAAACATCCGCGTGCCGATGCGCGACGGCGTCGAACTGCTGGCGGACCGGTGGATGCCGCGTTCCGGTGGCGACGGGCTGCCGACCGCGTTGATCCGCTCCCCCTACGGCAGGGGCATGTTCGGCCAGATGTTCGCGCGGCCGCTGGCCGAGCGCGGCTACCAGGTGCTGATCCAGAGCGTGCGCGGCGGCTTCGGCTCCGGCGGCACGTTCGACCCGATGCGGCAGGAGCGCGAGGACGGGCTCGCGACCCTCGACTGGCTGGTCGCGCAGCCGTGGAGCGACGCGATCGTCCTGTACGGGCTGAGCTACCTGGGGCACGTGCAGTGGACGGTCGCCGACCAGCTGCCGCCGCAGGTCAAGGCGATGATCCCGATCGTCACCGAGTCGGCGCTGACGCTCGAGTTCCTCCGTCCGGACGGCATGTCGCTGGAAACGCCGTTCGGGTGGGGTGTGCTGGTCGGCACCCAGGAACGACCGCTGGCGATGCTGCGCAAACCGTTCCAGGACAAGAAGACCGCGCAGGCGCTGCAGACGCTTCCGTTGCGCGAGGCCGACATCGCCGCGTTCGGCGAGCGCTCCGCCTACATCCAGGACATCCTGGACCACGACGCTGGCTCCGCGCGGTGGGAGGGGTTCGATCACAGCCACCGGGTCGCCGAGGTCTCCGTGCCGGTCAGCTCGATCGGTGGCTGGTACGACATCTTCCTGCCCGGTCAGCTGCGCGACTTCCAGGTGCTGCAGCGCAACGGGCGTCCCGCGCGGTTGACCGTCGGCCCGTGGACGCACACGGAGTTCGACTCCACGCCGATCGACGAGGCCGTCACGTTCGGGCTCGCGCACGCCGGCGGTGTGCAGCCTCCCGACCGCGCGCCGGTCCGGCTGTACGTGATGGGTGAGGAGGCTTGGCGCGACTTCTCGTCGTGGCCGCCTGCCGGGTACACCCCGCAGCGCTTCCACCTGGGTTCCGGTGGGCTGCTGGGCTCTGCGCCCGGTGAGTCCTCAATGGATTCCTACCGCTACGACCCGGCCGATCCGACGCCGGCGGAGGGTGGGGTGCGCCTGTCCGGGACCGCGGGCCGCGTCGACAACACCGCGTTGGAGGCTCGTCCGGACGTGCTCACCTACACCACGCCGGTGCTGGACTCCGACGTCGAGGTGATCGGTGAGGTGAGCGCCGAGATCTGGTTCTCGTCCAGCCTTGCGCACGCCGACGTGTTCGTGCGTCTCTGCGACGTCGACGCCGAGGGGCGGTCGTGGAACGTCTGCGACGGCCTGGTGAGCCTGACCGGGGCCGAGCAACCGCAGTGCGCCACCGTCCGGTTGTGGCCGACGGCGTACCGGTTCCGGCGTGGGCACCGCATCCGCGTGCAGGTCTCCAGCGGCGCTTTCCCGCGCTACGCCCGCAATCCCGGCACCGGCGAGTCACGGGCCACCGCCGTCACGATGCTCGCGGCCGACCAGACAGTCCACTTCGGACCAGACCGGCCGTCCGCGATCATCCTGCCCGTGCGCTGAACGTCAGAGGACGCGAACGGAAACCGCCTGCGGCCCCTTGCGGCCCTCACCGATCTCGAACTCGACGGGCTGGTCGTCCGGGATGCCCTGGAAGTTGTATCCGTCGATCTCGGACTGGTGCACGAAGAGGTCGGCGCCACCGCCTTCCGGCGCGATGAAACCGAACCCCTTGCTACCGCTGAACCACTTGATGGTGCCCCGAGTCATTCGCGCGCTCCCTGCATCGGCCGGCCGGAAAGACCGAGCATCGAAAGTAGTTCTCGGCAGTCGCCCACGTCGTGGGCGTGTTCAGCCACTCTGCGGGCTGCCGCGTGCTGTTGAACGGCTTCTGCCTGCTCGGCGGCGACTCTCGCCTCGGCGAAGTCGGTCGCCGCGCGGCGGTTGCGGACCCGCGGTTCGATCGACGTCATCCGGGCATCAGCCCCACGGAGGAACGTCGAGACTCAGCGGCTGGGAAGAACTCGGGTGAAACGAGGTAGAGCTGATGATCCGGCAGCAAGCCGGTGCTCCTGTCTTCGGCCGGATTACCACCGCGCCGAACTGGATCGGGGGACCGCGACGGCAGGCTGCCGACAACTGGCGAACCCCGACCGGCCCGACTGTACAGCAGAGGTGTGCGCTGCGCGGTTCGCAGTACTGTCGGTGCATGTCAGAAGAGCAGGCCGGCCCGGCGATCGGCCCCACCCTGTCCGAGTGGCGCAAGGCCCGCGAGGAAACGGAACAGCACCTCGCGACCGGCGCCACACCGCCCGTGAGCGCCGAGTGGGTGCAACGGCTCGCGGATCTGCTGGCCACCGAACGGTCCTGGCAGGATCAGTACACCGAGCTGATCGCGCTGGGCAGCAGCGGCGGCCACTTCCCGTCGTCCAACCGGTGACGGTTCAGGGCTTGTCCTTGCCCTTGCCCTTGCCGGATTTCCCCTTGCCGCTGTTGTCCTTCTGGTCCGGCTGAGCAGGTGGTTGCCGCACGGTGGTGGTCTCGGCCACGGGCTGCTCGGCGACCGGGGCAGGCTGAACAGTGCTCGGCTCCGTGACCGGCGGCGCCGACTCCATCGGGGCGGCCCGGTTCTGCACGACCAGCCCGGTGCCGGCAGCGGCGAGCAGCACCGCGAAGGAGGCGGCCACCAGGACGCCGCGCGAGCGTCCAGGAAGTGGCATGACGCGGGTCGGCGGATTGGCGGCCCGCAGAGCGGCGGCGCACTTGCGCGCGGACGGCCGCCGAGCCGGGGTCAGGGACGTCATGAGCGACAACAACCGCACGAGGTCGAACGGCAGGTCGTCCGGGATCACCGGCGGACGGTGCAGCCGGGCGACGGCCGCCTCGATCTCCGCGCCCTCGTACTCGCGGTGCCCGGTCAGGCACTCCAGCAGCACCAGTCCCAGCGCGTACACGTCGACCGCCGGGGTGATCTCCTCGCCGCGCACCTGTTCCGGTGCCAGGTAGGCCGCCGTGCCGACGACCTGGTCGGCGCGCGTCAGCCGGGCGCCGTCGGCCAGGCGGGCGAGACCGAAGTCGGCGAGGCGCGGCACGTCATCGTCGTCGAGCAGGATGTTGGAGGGCTTGACATCGCGGTGGATGAACCGGTGCGCGTGCACGTGTGCCAGGGCGTCGGCCAGTGCCGCCCCCAGCCGGCGCACCTCGTTGACACCCATCGGCCCGTTCGTGATCCGGTCGCGCAATGTGCGGCCCTCGACCAATTCCAGCACCATGAACGGAGTTTCGCCGGTCGTGTCCGCGTCGTAGACGGTCACCAGTCCCGGATGTGACAGCGTCGCGAGGGTGCGGATCTCGTTGTCGAACCGCCGTGCGTCCGCCGCGTCCCTGCCGTACCGGAAGAGCTTGACCGCGACGTCCCGCGCCAGCACGACGTCCCTGGCCCGGCGGACCTCCGCCACGCCGCCCGTCCCCAGCAGTTCGCCCAACCGGTAGCGGTCGGCGAGAAGACGTGTGTCCGGCATGGTCCAGGGTTCCCGCCGGACAGACGCCTCAACCCCTCAGTCCGCGACGGCGAACGCCGCTGCCAGCGGCGGAAGGGCGGCACGGGCGTCCGTGCCCGTGAACCACAGTCCGACCACCAAGACGGACATCGCCTCCAGGTAGCGGGCGCGGTGGAGACCGCCCGCCCTGGCCGGTTCCGCCTTCAGGTCGCGGACGAGTTGCCCGACGCGACCGAGTGCGTCCGCGTCGTCACCACACAGCGGCACGACCAGCCGCTGCCCTTCGAACACGCGTTCCGGAGACGTCCACACCTCGGCGGCGCACAGGTTGAACGCCTTCACCACGTGCGCGTTCGGTGCGAGTCGCGCGATCCGTTCCGCGACCGCGTCCTCGCTGAGCACCATCGTGCCCTCGTCCGGCTCGAAGGCGTTCGTGCAGTCGATCAACGTCTTGTGGCCGAAGTCCGCCTGTGCCAGCACTTCCGTCAACGCGGACACGGGCACCGCCAGCAGTACGACGTCCCCGAACGCCGCGGTTTCGCGGATCTCGCCGCGCTTGCCGCACCGGACCTCGTGGCCCGCGGCGGTCCAGCCGTTGCCCAGTGCTCGTGCCATCTGCCCGGCACCGATGATTCCAATTCGCATGCCGTCGACGGTAGGAAGTCCGAAAGGCACCCACAGGTGTGCAACGGCGCTGGCAAGCTGAAACCCGTGACACCCGAACGGATGGACCTGGGGCCGTACGGCGACTTCGAGGCAGACTGCCCGGCCAGGATCGCGGTCGACCTGTTCAGCAACTCCTGGCTGACGGTGATCGTCTACACGTTGCGCGACGGCCCGATGCGCCCCGGTGAGCTGCGCGCGACCATCGGGCACATCAGCCAGAAGATGCTCACGCAGACGTTGCGGCGCATGGAGAACATGGCACTCGTGGAACGCCGCCGGTACGCCGAGGCGCCGCCGCGCGTCGAGTACTCGTTGACGAAAGCCGGTCGGGACCTGCTGGTGCCGATCTTCGCGCTGGGCGTGTGGGCCGATGAACACGGCGACACCGTGCGCACCGCGATGTTCGGTGAAAGTTGAATTCCATTTGGCCCCTCGCTCGGTTGATCACCCCGTGGCTAATGTTCGGCGTGCGGCCGCAACAACCGCCAACAACAACGAGGTGGACAAACCATGCGTGCATTTTCGACGTTCGTGCTGACGGCAGCGGCAATAGTGGCCACCGCATTGCCGGCCGCGGCCGCCCCGCAGGTCGACGCCGCGGTGGCCATCCAGTCGCAGGGCCGGCTGGAGGCGCGTGGAGCTGCTGTGACCTTGCCGATGCGGGTGATGTGCGAGAACGGCGCCAGCGGGTCGCTGTGGGTGCAGATCACCCAGAACGTGCGCGGTGAGCTCGCGATCGGCGACAAATACGTGCCGAGCGTTCCGTGCACCGGCCAATTCCACAAGATGGACGTGACCGTGGTGTCGCGCACGAAGGCGTTCCGGCAGGGCGTCGCATTCACGTCCGCTTCGCTGAACGTCTATCTTCCGCCCGACAACTCGACCACGGTCGAAGAAGCGCGAGAAATCGTGCTCGTCCGGTAATTCAGCGTTTGACGGCGCTGGACGCGCGGACCACGAGTTCCGGCTGAAACTTCACGTGCCGGTGCTCGTGGTCCGGCTCGTTCTCGGACAGCAACAGCGCGGCGGCCGTGCGACCCAGCTGGTCGCGCGGCTGCCGCACCGACGTCAGCGGCACGGCGGCGGCCGCGGCGAAGTCGATGTCGTCGTAGCCCACGACCGCGAGATCGTCCGGCACCTTCAGCCCCTGCTGCGTCATCGACTGCAGCAGTCCCAACGCGAGCAGGTCGTTGGCGCAGAACGCCGCCGTGGGACGGCGTGACGACGGCAGGCCCACGAGCCGCTCCCCCGCCCCCTTGCCTTCCGCCACCTGCAGGCCCTTGGTCTCCAACAGCGTCAAAGCGCTCTTCGGCAGACCGGCGTTCGCCAGCGCGCGCATCGCTCCCTCGTACCGGTCACGCACCTGCTGTATCGACAGCGGGCCGCCGACCATCGCGATGCGGGTGTGGCCGTTCTCGATCAGGTGGGTCACCGCGAGCTCACCGCCCAGCACGTCGTCGACGGCGACCGAGCAGTGCGTCCCGTCCACCGACTCGCGATCGACCAGCACGACCGGCGTGCCGCGTTCGGCGAACCGCGCGGCCTCGCCGTCGACCGGGGTGATCAGGATGCCCTCGACGCGCTGTTCGTGCAGCAGTTCCAGGTACTCGCGCTCGCGAGTGTCGTCGGACGCGCTGTTGCACAGGAACAGTGCGAACCCCGCCTCGCGCGCCGCGTCCTCGACCCCGCGCGCCACGTCGGTGAAGAACGGGTTCGCCGCGTCGAGCACGACGTAGGCGATCACCCGGCTGCGGCCCGCCCTGAGCTGACGTGCGGACTCGTTGCGCACGAAGCCCAGCTCCTCGATCGCGGCCAGCACCCGTTGCCTGGTCGCCGGGGCCACGACGTCGGGCCGGTTGAGCACGTTCGAGACGGTCGCGTTCGACACGCCGGCGTGCTGCGCGACGTCGCGGATGCCCACTGACGGCTTCACCGGCGGCTCCTTTGTTGAAACGTGACAACGAATCGTACCCCGAGTCCCTTGACATGTGGCCGTGACGCACCCAGAGTGCACGTAACTCAGTCGTTAAAACGTTTCAACATCGAGGAGACGAGACGGTGGATCGACCTCCCGTGGTGGCGCTGGACGAGGTGAGCAAGTCCTTCGGCGCCGTCCGCGCGTTGTCCGGGGTGTCGCTGCGGCTGCTGCCCGGCGAGGCCCACGCGCTGCTCGGGGAGAACGGCGCCGGCAAGTCGACGCTGATCAAGACCCTGGCCGGCGTGCACCGCCCAGACTCCGGGCGGGTCGAGGTCGACGGCTCCGAACGCAGGTTTTCGACCCCCGCCGACGCGCTGGCCGCCGGCATCGCGATCATCTACCAGGAGCCGACGCTCTTCGGCGACCTCTCGGTGGCCGAGAACGTCTTCATGGGCCGCCAGCCGCTCGGCTTCGGCCGCCGCATCGACGAAGCCGCGATGCACGCCCGCACCTCGGAGCTGTTCTCCCGCCTGGGCGTCCGGCTCGACCCGGCCCGGCCGGCCCGCGGACTGTCCATTGCGGACCAGCAGCTCGTCGAGATCGCCAAGGCGCTGTCGTTCGACGCCCGTGTGATCGTCATGGACGAGCCGACGGCCGCGCTGTCCGCCCACGAGGTCCAGCGGCTCTTCGGTGTGGTGCAGGCGTTGCGCGCACAGGACGCGGCCGTGCTCTTCGTGTCGCACCGTCTCGACGAGGTGTTCTCGCTCTGTCAACGCGCCACCGTGCTGCGCGACGGCGAGTTCGTCTGGTCCGGCCCGCTGACCGACGAGACGCCGGACTCCCTCGTGCGCCGGATGGTCGGCCGCGAACTCTCCCAGCTCTTCCCCAAGGAGGACACCGCCGCCGGCGACGTCCTGCTCTCGGTGCAGCGACTCACCCGCGAGGGCGTGTTCACCGACGTGTCGTTCGACGTCCGGGCCGGCGAGATCGTGGCGCTGTCCGGGTTGGTCGGCGCCGGCCGCAGTGAAGTCGCGCGGGCGGTGTTCGGCATCGACCGCCCCGACGGAGGTTCGGTGCACGTGCGCGGCCGGAAGCTGAAGTACGGCTCCCCCACCGCCGCGATGGCCGCGGGCATCGGCTTCGTGCCGGAGGACCGCCGCCAGCAGGGCCTCGTGATGGACGCGTCGATCGAACGCAACACCGCGCTGGCCTCGCTGGGCCGGCTCTCGACGTTCGGCTTGCTGCGGCGCAGTTCCGAACGCGCGCTGGCGCAGGACTGGGCGGTCAAGCTGCGGCTGAAGTTCGCGAAGCTGAGCGACCCGGTCGGCGTGCTGTCCGGCGGCAACCAGCAGAAGGTCGTGCTGGCGAAGTGGCTGGCGCGCAAGCCTTCCGTGCTGATCGTGGACGAACCGACGCGCGGCATCGACGTGGGGACGAAAGCCGAGGTGCACCGGTTGCTGTCGGAGTTGGCTGGGCAGGGCGTCGCCGTGCTGATGATCTCGTCGGAGCTGCCGGAGGTGCTCGGGATGGCCGACCGCGTGCTGGTGATGCACGAGGGCCGGCTCGTCGAGGAGCTGTCGCGGGCTGAGGCCACCGAGGAACGGGTGGCGATGGCTGCCGCAGGACAGGCGGTGACGCGATGACCACCCAACTCGACACCGCCGCCGCCCCACCCTCCGCACGCCGCACCGCGGCCCGCCGCCTCTCCACCCGAGTCGGCCGCGTCCGCGAGCTGGGCATCGTCGTGGCCCTGGCCCTGGTGGTCATCCCGACGGCGATCGTGAACCCGAGGTTCATCCAGCCCCAAAGCCTCCGCGACCTCCTCCTCAACGCCTCGATCGTCGCCCTCCTGGCAGTGGGCCAAACTCTGGTCGTCATCACCCGGAACGTCGACCTCTCCGTGGGCTCGGTCCTGGGCCTGGCGGCTTTCCTCACCGCACAGCAGTTCGCCGACCATCCCGGCACCCCGCTGCTGGCCGGCATCGGCTTCGGCGTGGCGGTGGGCCTGGCCTGTGGTCTGCTCAACGGACTCCTGGTGGCCCTGGGCAACGTCCCGAGTCTCGTGGTCACGCTCGGCACCCTCTACGTCTTCCGCGGCATCGACTACGCCCTCGCCCAAGGCAGGCAGGTCAACGCCGCGAACCTCCCGGACGCGCTGCTGAACCTCGGCAGCGCCCGCGTCCTCGGCATCCCGATCCTGGTGCTCGTCACCGTCGTGGTGATCGCGGTGGCGGCGGTCTACCTGCGCTCCTACCGCTCCGGCCGCGAGCTGTACGCGATCGGCTCCAACCCGGAGGCCGCCACCCTCGCGGGCATTCCGGTGGCCAAGCGCACACTCACCACGTTCGTCCTTTCCGGACTGGTCGCGGGACTCGCCGGCGCGCTGTGGGTCGCGCGGTACGGCACGGTCGACGCGGCGGCGGGCACCGGGCTGGAACTCCAGGTCGTGGCGGCCGTGGTGGTCGGCGGCGTGGCGATCTTCGGCGGGTCCGGGACCGTGGCCGGTGCCGCGCTCGGCGCGCTGTTGCTCGGCACGATCACGAGTTGCCTGGTGGTGCTGCAGATTCCCGCGTTCTGGCAGCAGGCCATCGCGGGCGCGTTGCTGCTCAGCGCCATCACGGTCGACCGGCTGCTCGCACTCCGACTGGCCAAGGCCTTGCGCACCTCGGAAGGAACCAGCCATGCGTAACCTCCTGCGGTGGGAGACCGCACTGGTGTTCCTGCTGATCGTCGTGGCCCTCACCGGCCAGGTCAGCACGGACGGGTCGTTCCTGTCCGGCGGCAACCTCTTCTACCTCGGCCTGGACATCGGCGAGATCGCGCTGATCGCCCTGCCGCTGACGCTGGTGATCGTCGCGGGCGAGATCGACCTGTCCGTGGCCTCGGTGCTCGGGTTGTCCAGCGCGTTGATCGGCTGGCTGTGGAACGCGGGCTGGTCGCTCGAACTGATCCTGCCGACCGTCATCGTGGTCGGCGCGATCTGCGGAGCGTTCAACGGATTCCTGGTCACGAAGCTCGGACTGCCGAGCCTCGCGGTCACCATCGGCACGCTCGCCCTCTACCGCGGCCTCGCGCTGGTGGTGCTGGGCGACACGGCGGTCGCCGACTTCCCGGCGAGCTACACGGCGTTCGGCACGACTCCGGTGCCCGGAACCAACATCCCGTACCCGATCGTGCTCGCCGCGATCCTCGCCGTCCTGTTCGGCGTCGCGCTGCACGCCAGCTCGTTCGGCCGGTCCGTGTACGCGATCGGCGCCAACGAGGAGGGCGCGCGCTTCTCCGGCATCCGGGTCAAGCGCGTCAAGCTGATCCTGTTCGTACTCGCCGGAGCGGTCGCCGCGATCGCCGGCATCGTCTACACGTTCCGCTTCTCCAGCGCCCGCGCCGACAACGGTCTCGGGCTCGAACTGGCCGTCGTCGCCGCCGTGCTGCTCGGCGGCGTGTCCATCTTCGGCGGCAAGGGATCGCTCTTCGGCGTGCTCGCGGGCGTGCTGCTGCTCGGCGGTCTGCGCAACCTGTTGATCCTGCAAGACACCTCCACGGAGGTCCTCACCATCGTCACCGGCCTTCTGCTGCTGGTGAGCGTTCTCGCCCCTTCCATCACCCGTCGCGTTGGAACTCTGCGAAAGGCCACACCGTGAAGAACACACGTCTAGTGCTCGCCCTGGTGGTGTCCGGGGCTGTCGCGCTCACCGCGTGCGGTGGCACCACGAAGGACAGTTCGAGCCAGCAGTCCGGCGGCACCACCAACGCCGCCAAGGCCGACCCGAACGCGCCGATGAAGGAAGGACTCAAGATCACCTTCCTGCCCAAGCAGGTCAACAACCCGTACTTCACGGTGGCGCAGAAGGGTGCCGAGCAGGCCGGTACCGCGATCAAGGCCGAGGTCAAGGCCACCGGCCCGTCCGACGCCGCCGCGAGCTCGCAGGTCACCTACATCAACACCGCCGCGCAGCAGAAGCAGAACGCGCTGGTGATCTCCGCGAACGACGCCAACGCCGTCGCACCGGCGCTCAAGTCGGCGCGTGGCCAGGGCCTGAAGGTCGTCACCTTCGACTCCGACGCCGCACCGGACGCCCGCGACGTCTTCATCAACCAGGCCACCTCGAACGAGATCGCGGCCGGCCAGGTGAAGCTGATCTCCGAGGCGGTCGGCGGCAGCGGTGAGATCGCGATCCTGTCCGCGACCCCGAACGCCACCAACCAGAACGCGTGGATCGAGGTCATGAAGACCGAGCTCGCGAAGCCCGAGTACTCGGGCCTGAAGCTGGTGGAGACCGCGTACGGCAACGACGACGACCAGACGTCGTTCCAGAAGACGCAGGGTCTGCTGCAGGCGCACCCGAACCTCAAGGGCATCATCTCGCCGACCACCGTCGGTGTCGCCGCCGCGGCTCGTTACCTCAGCTCGTCGGAGTACAAGGGCAAGGTCCAGCTGACCGGCCTCGGCACGCCGAACCAGATGCGCAAGTTCGTCCAGGACGGCACGGTGAAGTCGTTCGCGCTGTGGGACCCGACCAAGCTCGGCTACCTCGCCACCTACACCGCGGCCGCGCTCGCGTCCGGGCAGATCACCGGTGCGGAAGGCGAGAAGTACAAGGCCGGCGAGCTCGGCGAGTACACGATCGGCGCCAAGGGCGAGGTCGTGCTCGGCCCGCCGCAGGTCTTCACCAAGGACAACATCGACAAGTTCGACTTCTGACATGCGGGTCTGCTTCACCTTGCGGGTTCGCCGCGACCGGCTCGACGAGTACCGGGCGCGGCACCGCGAGGTGTGGCCCGAGATGCGGGCCGCCCTCAGCGACGCGGGCTGGCGCAACTACAGCCTCTACCTCGCCGGGGACGGCCTGCTGATCGGCTACCTCGAGTGCGACGACTTCGACGCGGCACTGGCCGAGATGGCACGCACCGAAGTCAATGCCCGCTGGCAAGCCGAGATGGCGGAGTTCTTCGAAGGCGACGGAAACGCCGACGAACGGATGCGGCCGCTCGACGAGGTCTTCCACCTCGACTGAGCACAATGGAGAAAAGATGAGCGTGAAGGACGCGTTGCGGGAGCAGCGGATCGAGACGCCGTCATGGGCGTACGCGAACTCCGGCACCCGGTTCAAGGTGTTCGCGCAGCAGGGAGTTCCGCGCACGCCGTACGAGAAGATCGACGACGCGGCGGTCGTGCACCGGCTCACCGGTGTCGCACCGACGGTCGCGCTGCACATCCCGTGGGACAAGGTCGACGACTACGGCAAGCTCGCGTCCTACGCGCGTGACCGCGGCGTTGCGTTGGGCGCCATCAACTCCAACGTCTTCCAGGACGACGACTACAAGCTGGGCAGCGTCTGCCACCCGGACGCCGCCGTGCGCCGCAAGGCGATCGGGCACCTGCTCGAGTGCGTCGACATCATGGACCAGACGGGGTCGCGGGACCTGAAGCTGTGGTTCGCCGACGGCATCAACTACCCCGGCCAGGACAACCTCCGCGCCCGGCAGGACCGGCTCGCCGAGGCGTTGCGGGAGACCTACGACCGGCTCGGCGCCGACCAGCGGATGCTGCTGGAGTACAAGCTCTTCGAGCCGGCCTTCTACGCGACCGACGTGCCGGACTGGGGCACGGCGTACGCGCACTGCCTGCAGCTGGGCGACAAGGCGCAGGTCGTGATCGACACCGGTCACCACGCGCCGAGCACGAACATCGAGTTCATCGTGTCGTTCCTGTTGCGCGTCGACAAGCTCGGCGCGTTCGACTTCAACTCGCGGTTCTACGCCGACGACGACCTGATGGTGGGCTCGGCCGACCCGTTCCAGCTGTTCCGGATCATGCACGAGATCGTGCTGGCCGACGCGCTGAAGCCGGCCGCGGGCATCGCGTTCATGCTCGACCAGTGCCACAACATCGAGCCGAAGATCCCGGCGATCATCCGCTCGGTGCTCAACGTCCAGGAGGCCACGGCCAAGGCGCTTCTGGTCGACCACGAGGCACTAGCTCAAGCACAACAGGCCGGTGACGTGCTCGCCGCGAACGGCGCCTTGATGGACGCCTACAACACCGATGTCCGCCCATTGCTCAAAGAGCTGCGCGAGGAGATGGGCCTCGATCCCGACCCGATGGCCGCGTACCAGCGGTCCGGGTACGCCGAGCAGATCGTCCGTGAACGAGTCGGCGGCGAGGCCGCCGGATGGGGTGCCTGAGATGACTGAGGTGGAAGCCCTCCTCCACCGTTCCAACCGGCTGGGAGCCGACCCGCACAACACCAACTACGCGGGCGGCAACACGTCGGCCAAGGGTGAACAGCTCGACCCGGTCACCGGTCACCCGGTGGAACTGATGTGGGTCAAGGGATCCGGCGGTGACCTCGGCACGCTGACCGAGGCCGGGCTCGCGGTGCTGCGGCTGGACCGGTTGCGCGCGCTGACGTCGGTCTACCCCGGTGTCGAACGCGAAGACGAGATGGTCGCCGCGTTCGACTTCTGCCTGCACGGCAAGGGCGGCGCGGCGCCGTCGATCGACACGGCCATGCACGGTCTCGTCGAAGCGGCGCACGTCGACCACCTGCACCCGGACGCGGGCATCGCGTTCGCCACGGCCGCCGACGGCGAGGCACTGGTGAAGGCGTGCTTCGGCGATCGGGTCGTGTGGGTGCCGTGGCGGCGGCCCGGTTTCCAGCTCGGGCTGGACATCGCGGCGGTCAAGCAGGCCAACCCGCAGGCCATCGGCGTGATCCTGGGCGGGCACGGCATCACCGCGTGGGGCGCGACGAGCGAGGAGTGCGAGGCCAACTCGCTCGACATCATCAACACCGCCCAGCGCTACCTCGACGAGCACGGCCGGGCAGAACCGTTCGGCCCGGTGGTCCACGAACCACTGCCCGAGGACGAACGCCGCGTGCGCGCAGCCGAGCTCGCGCCGGTGATCCGCGGCCTGGCGTCCACGGACTCCCCGCAGGTCGGCCACTTCACCGACGCCGACGTGGTGCTCGACTTCCTGTCCCGCGAACGGCATCCCGAACTCGCCGCCCTCGGCACGTCGTGCCCCGACCACTTCCTGCGCACCAAGGTCCGGCCGCTGGTCGTCGACCTGCCGCCGACCGCACCGCTCGCAGACGTCGTCGAGCGGCTGGAACACCTGCACGACGCCTACCGCGACGACTACAAGGGCTACTACGAGCGGCACGCCGAGCCGGACAGCCCGCCGATGCGCGGAGCGAACCCGGCCATCGTGCTCGTGCCGGGCGTCGGCATGTTCAGCTTCGGCAAGAACAAGCAGACCGCGCGAGTGGCCGGCGAGTTCTACGTCAACGCCATCAACGTGATGCGCGGCGCCGAGTCGGTCTCCCGGTACGCCCCGATCGAGGAACGCGAGAAGTTCCGCATCGAGTACTGGGCGCTCGAAGAGGCCAAGCTGCAACGAATGCCGAAGCCCAAGCCCCTCGCCACCCGCGTCGCGCTGGTCACCGGTGGCGGCTCCGGCATCGGCAAGGCCATCGCGCGACGACTGGCCGCCGAGGGCGCGTGCGTGGTCGTTGCCGACCGCAACGGCGACGCTGCGCGTGAGGTCGCTGAGGGCATTGGCAACACCGACGTCGCAATCCCCGTCACCGTCGACGTGACCGACACGGCGGGCATCGCCGCAGCGTTCCGGGCGGCGTCGCTCGCGTTCGGCGGCGTGGACCTGGTGGTCAACAACGCCGGCCTGTCGATCTCCAAGCCGCTCGCGGACACCACCGAGGCGGACTGGGACCTGCAGCACGGCGTGATGGCCAAGGGCTCGTTCCTGGTCTCGCAGGCCGCCGCCAAGGTCATGCGCGCCCAGCGGATGGGCGGCGACATCGTCTACATCTCCAGCAAGAACGCGGTCTTCGCGGGCCCCAACAACGTCGCCTACGGTGCGGCCAAGGCGGATCAGGCGCACCAGGTCCGGTTGCTGGCGGCGGAGCTCGGCGCGGACGGCATCCGCGTGAACGGCATCAACCCGGACGGCGTGGTCCGCGGCTCCGGCATCTTCGCGGGCGGCTGGGGTGCCCAGCGCGCGGCCGTCTACGGCGTGCCGGAGGAGAAGCTCGGCGAGTTCTACGCCCAGCGCACCCTGCTCAAGCGCGAGGTGCTGCCCGAGCACGTGGCGGCGGCGGTGTTCGTGCTGACGGCGGGCGACCTGGCGCTGACCACGGGCCTGCACGTGCCGGTCGACGCCGGTGTCGCAGCGGCGTTCCTGCGATGACGGCAACCGTCACGGCCGTCGACCTCGGCGCCTCCAGCGGCCGCGTGCTGCTGGGCCGCGTCGGCGACGGCAAGCTGCACACCGAGGAGGTGCACCGGTTCCCCAACGGGCCGGTGCACCTGCTCGGCCGGCTGCACTGGAACGTTCTGGCGCTGTACCAGGAAGTGCTCACCGGGCTGCGACTCGCGGCGGAACTGGACGCCGTCGGCCTCGACAGCATCGGCATCGACAGCTGGGCGGTCGACTACGGCCTGCTCGACGCACGTGGTGCGCTGCTGGGCAACCCGGTGCACTACCGCGACTCCCGCACCGAGGGCATCACCCCGCCGGACGGCCTGTACGAGGTCAACGGACTGCAGTTCCAGCCGTTCAACACGATGTTCCAGCTGATGGCGGAACCGCTGCTGCCCCACGCGCAGCAGCTCCTCCTCATCCCGGACCTGCTCTCGTACTGGCTGACCGGCGAGCGCGGCGCCGAGTACACCAACGCCACCACGACCGGGCTGATCGACGTCCGAAGTGGACAGTGGTCGGCCGAACTGACGAAGGATCTGCCCGCAGGCCTGCTGCCCGACCTGCGCCACCCGGGCGATCCGGCCGGCACGTACGAGGGCGTCCCGGTCACCGCGGTCGGCTCGCACGACACCGCGTCCGCAGTCGTCGCGGTGCCGGCCGAGAACGACCGGTTCGCCTACATCTCCTGCGGCACGTGGTCGTTGGTGGGCGTCGAGCTCACCAAACCCGTGCTCACCCCGGAAAGCCAGGCCGCGAACTTCACCAACGAGGGCGGCGTGGACGGCACGATCCGCTACCTCCGCAACGTGATGGGCCTGTGGCTGTTGCAGGAGTGCCTGCGGTGCTGGGACACCGACCTGGAGCCGTTGTTGCAGGAAGCCGCGCACGCGACAGGATCGGTGTTCGACCCCAACGACCCGGTGTTCCTCCCGCCCGGCGACATGCCCGCGCGGATCCAGGAGCGGTGCGGGAAGACCATGACCAGGCCCGAGATCGTCCGGTCCGTCCTGGACAGTCTGGCAATCGCGCACCGCGACGCCATCGCGGACGCCCAGCGGTTGTCCGGCAAGGAGGTCGAGGTCGTGCACATCGTCGGCGGCGGCTCGCACAACGAGTTGCTGTGCCAGCTCACCGCCGACGCGTGCGGTCTCCCCGTGGTCGCAGGGCCCGCCGAGGCGACCGCGCTGGGGAACGTCCTGGTGCAGGCGCGTGCCGTGGGCGCGGTGCACGGCACGCTGGCCGACCTCAGGACGCTGGTCAGGGAGTCGCAGCCGTTGCGGCGCTATCTCCCCCGCTGAGCAGGAGGTAGGCGCTGGCCGTCCAGGTGTAGGCGCGGTCGCGCAGGCCCTGCCCGGTGAGCGCGTCGAAGTTCTCGGCGAACCCGGACTTCTCGCACGTCGCCCGGAACCGCGCGCTCACCTCGTCGGCCAGCTCCACCGCGCCACCCCGGCGCAGGCCGTCCTCGATCAGCACGGTGGCCGGGGCCCACACCGGGCCCCGCCAGTAGCCGTCCGCCTCGTAGTGCGGCGAGCTGGGCAGTTCGGTGGCCGGACCGACCGACGTCAGGTGCTCGGCGACCCCGGCACACAGCCGGTCGAAGATCTCCCGCGGCAGGTGCTCGCCGAGCACGACGGGCATGAGGTCGAGCAGGCTCGCCGTGGCACGCAATTCGCCCGACACCACGCCACGGCTGACGAACCTGCTGCCGTCCCACAGTTCCTCCAGCAGCGCGGACAGCATTTCGTCAGCCCGTTCCGCCCACGGCGTCGCGTCCCCCACCTCGGCAGCGAGCACGGCCAGTTCCTTCATCTGCAGCACCAGGAACGCGGCGAGGTCGGCCGACTCCACCAGCCGTTCGCGGGCGAACACCGTGGAGTTGTCCCAGCCGCTGTCGTTGCCGTGCTCGTAGAACGGGAGCCGCCGGCCCGGCGCGCGCCGGTGGTCGAGCCAGAACGACGTCCACGCCGAAAGCCGCCGGTAGGTGAGCTCCGGATCGGGCAATCCACCGGGCAGCCGTGACCGCAACCGGCTGACGGTCCAGCCGTGCACCGGCGGCTTGACGAAGTTGCGCAGCACCTCGGAATGCGTGATCGAGTCCGGCAACGCACCCTGCGCGTCCTGGTGGTCGAACACCAGCTGGAACTGGTGCCAGGCCAGCTCCGGCGCGCCGGGCGCGAGGGCCAGCGCGTTGAAGCAGTGGTCCCAGCTCCACACCTTGTCCATCCAGTGCTTGGACATCAGCACCGCCGGACGCGTGACGAACCCCGCCGGGGCGACGGTGGCCGACCAGATCACGTAACAGGCCAGCTCGGCGGCAGGTGCGTGCGACGGTGCCACGGCGTCGGCGAACCGCCCGAACTCCGCACGTGCCGCAGCCACCGCGCGGTCGAAGCTCGTGTCGTCCCGGAACGGCACCCGCGCTGTCGTGAGCTCCTCGATCACCAGCTCCCACGGCTCCTCGCCCAGGACGACCGCCCGGTCCGCGGTCCCGAGCTCCTCCGCGCCGACGAGCTCCGACTGTCCGGAAAGGACTGCGACGCGGAACCGGTGCCCGGTCTCGTACGAGGTGAAGACCGCGCCGCCGGACGGGTCGGGGAAGAAGTACGTGCCGGTGAACGGAGTCAGCGTCCGTTCGGCGGCGGCGACCCGCATTCCCAGGCCGCGCCCGGTGATCCGGAGCGTGTCCGGAGCCGAGTAGACGGCCCGGATCTCCGCCTCGCCGCTGCGCCACGTGAGCACCGCGGGTTCGGCAATGATCTCGGTGGGCCGCGAGGGCACCAGGGACAGCACGGCGTGCATGCCGTTGCGGTGCGACACCACGTGCACGTCCTGCGCGTACCTGGCCAGTCCCACCACCGGCGAGAGGCCGAACCACGCGCCGGCACGGCTGAACGGGATCTCCCGCACGGAGAACTCGGTGGCCACAGGGTTTCCTCTCAGTCCTTGACGGCACCGGACGTGACACCCGCGGCGACGAACCGCTGAGCCACCACGATGAGCACCGTCGCGGGCACGGACGCGACCACGGCGGTCGCCATGATCGAGTTCCACTCCTGGTTGTTGTTGCCGATGTAGCGGTAGATGCCGAGGGTGACCGGTTGCAGCCGGCCGCCCGAGTCGAGCGTGGCGGCGAACAGGAAGTCCGACCACGCCCACAGGAACGAGAACAGCGCGGCGGTCACCACGCCGTTGCGGCTCGCGGGCAGCACGATCGAGACGAACGACCGCCACGGCCCGGCACCGTCGATCTTCGCCGCCTGCAGCACCTCGTCGGGCACGGACGCCATGAACGAGGTGAGGACCAGCACGGCGAACGGCACCGCGATGGTCGAGTCCGCGAGCACCAGTCCCCACCAGGTGTTCGTGATGCCGAGCTTGACGTAGATGCCGTAGAAGCCCAGCGCCATGATGATTCCGGGAATCATCTGCGCGACCAGCAACAGGAAGCTGAGCGTCTGCCGACCGGCCGGGCGGAGCTTCGCGAGCGAGTACGCGGCCGGTGCCGCGAGCACGAGGGTCAGCACCACCGTCCCGAGCGCGACGAGCAGGCTGGTGCCGAGGTACGGCAGCTGCTCGCGCAGCACCCGCTCGTAGCCCTCGGTCGTGGGGTTGACCGGGAACAGGCTGGGCGCCTTGCGCATGTCGCTCATCGGCGTGAGCGACACATTGATCATCCAGTAGACCGGGAACAGCATCAGTGCCGTCAGCAGCACGCCGACCGCGGTCCTCATGAGAGCTCCTGCCTGCGCTGCATCCGGATGTACAGCAATCCGGCCACCACGGCGATCAAGATCAGCACGTTGCCGACGGCCGCACTGGGCCCGAAGCGCGGCAGCATGTTGCCGAACCCCAGCTCGTACGACCAGGTGGCGAGGGTGGTGGACGAGCCGCTCGGCCCGCCCTTCGTCATGATCCAGATGACGTCGAACACCTTCAGCGTGTAGACCAGCCCGAGCAACAGCGTGATCGCCGACACCGGCCGCAGCAACGGGAACGTGACGCGCCAGAACGTCTGCCAGCCGTTCGCACCGTCCAAAGCGGACGCCTCGTACACCTCGCGAGGGATGTTCTGCAGCCCGCTGTAGAGCACGACGAGGTTGAACGGGATGCCGATCCAGATGTTCGCGATCGTCACCGCCACGAGCGACCACTGCGGCGAGGTCAGCCAGTTGACCTGAGTCAGGCCCACGCCCTCCAGCACCGCGTTGACGAGACCCGACTCGCTGTTGAGCAGCCACGCCCACGTCGAGGCCGAGACGATCAACGGCAAAAGCCACGGCACGAGGAACAACGCGCGCAGCGTCGCCGACAACCGGAACCCGCGCGCGAAGAACAGCGCCGCGGCGAGGCCGATCGTGTACTGGAAGAACAACGAAACCAGGGTGAACAGGACCGTGTTCACCAACGCCGTGCGGAAGGTCGGGTCGCCGAACACAGTGGCGTAGTTGGCGAACCCGACCAACGGCGCACCGCCGTGCACGAACGAGCGCACGGTGTACCCGCGGATGCTCAGATCGACGTTGGTGAACAGCGGATAGGCGTAGCACACCGCGAGATATGCCACGAGCGGGAGCAGGAACGCCCACGCGGCCAGCCTCGAACGCACCTACTTCACCGCCGCCTGGGCGTCCCGCAGTGCCGCTTCCGGCGTCTTGGCACCGGTGAGCGCGGCCTGCACGGCACCCCACAGCGGCTGCGAGATCTTGGGGTACTTCGTGCCGAGGTTGTCGCCGGTACGTCCCTTGGCGCTCTTCACCGCCTCCACCCACACAGCCAGCTCCGGCTGGGCCGAAACCTGTTGCTGCTGCACGGAAGGCACGGCTGAGATGTAGGTCAGCGCGGTGTCGGCGGCCAGCACCTTGTCCGGTGCGGTGAGACACGTGGCGATGCGGCCGGCCTTCGTCTCGGTGTCCTTGTTGTTCTGCACCGGGACGGTGACGAACTCACCACCCGTCGGCGCGGGCGCGGTTCCGCCGGTGCGACCGGGAATCGGGATCACGCCGTACTCGAAGCCCGCCTTCTTCGCGTTCCCGAGCTGCCAGGTGCCGTTCTCGGCGAACGCGTACTCACCCGTGGCGAACTCCTGCCAGCTGGTGGTCTGGGTGTTGTTCACGATCGAGTTCGGCGCGTAGCCGTTGTCCAGCCACGACTTCCACAGCTCGAGCGCGGACTTCCCCGACGGCAGGTCGGTCAGCGACCCGTTCGCGCCCCAGAACCACGGCAGGAACTGGAAGGTGCCCTCCTCGGTGCCGATGGCGGAGAAGGTGATCCCCTTCTTGCCGGCGGCCTTCACCTTGGCCAGCGCGGCGTTCAGCGAGTCCCAGTCCTTCACCGACGCCGGGTCGACGCCCGCGGCGGACAGCACGGCCTTGTTGTAGTAGAGGGCCAGGGTGTTCGCGCCGATCGGCACGCCGTAGGTCTGGCCGTTCAGGGTTCCTGCGGCGGCCAGGTTCGGCGAGACCTGCGAGGCGTCGAGGCCTGCTTCGGAGTTCGCCTTGAGCACCCCTCCCTCGGCGAGCGTGGACACCACCGGGTTGTCCAGCACCAGCACGTGCGGTGCGGTGCCCTGTTGCGCGGCGAGCAGGACCTTGCTGGTCAGGTCCGTGGTGTCGTAGGCCTGGCGCTGGATCTTGACGCCCGCCTCCGATCCACACTTGTCGATCGTCTTCGCCCACTCGGACTCGGCGGTGAACTGCGGGTACGGGTCCCAGACGGAGAAGGTGTCCGGGGTCGTGGTGGCCGGCGTGGACGAGCAGGCGGCCACGGAGACGACCAGGCCGAATGCGGCCAGCAGTCTGGTGGGAAGAGTTGCGGGGAACACGGAGGGGTCCTTCCTGGCGGCTGCGCTGACGGCAAGAGGTCGAACCGGTTCGACTTGTGGAAGTGGGCGTCAACGTAATCCGCCGCCCTGCTGTCTTGCAAGAGGGAAAGTTCTACGATGGCGCGCAGTCGAACCGGTTCTCAACACACGTGGGGCAGCGATGAACATCGGAGAGATCGCCAAGCGGGCCGGGGTGTCGCGGAGCACGGTGTCGTACGCGCTGAGCGGGAAGCGCCCGGTGTCCGCGGCGACCGCCCAGCGGATCAACGACGTCATCGACGAGCTCGGCTACCGGCCCAACGCCAGCGCCCGCGCGCTCGCCGAAGGACGCACCCGCACGTTCGGGCTGGTGATACCGCCCGCGAGCACCCGGCTCACCGACGTCCAGCTGGCGTTCGTCGCGAGCGTCGTGGAGGCCGCCGCGACCCACGACCACGACGTGCTGCTGTCCCCCAGCGGCGGCGACCACGACCGGTCGTTCGAGCGGATCGTCACCGGTCGCCGCGTCGACGGCGTGATCCTGATGGAGATCCTCCTGCAGGACCCCAGGGTCGACCGGCTGACCAGCGCCGGACTGCCGTTCGTGACGATCGGCCACGTCGCCGACCCGGCCGCCTCGTGGTGGATCGACGTCGACTACGCCGGGCTGATCACCCGCTGCGTCCGCCACCTCGCCGACCTCGGCCACTCCGACGTCGTGCTGATCAACCGGTCCGACGAGCTGGTCGCCGCGGGCTACGGCCCGGCCCTGCGCGCCACGACGGCGTTCGCCGAGACCGCCGAGGAGTGCGGCATCACGGCCCGCACGGTGTGCTGCGCGGACGAGGCGGCCGCCGGCATGGCGTGCGTCGACGAGATCAGGACCCGCTGGCCGGACGTGACGGCGGCGGTGACGATCAACGAGGCGGCGCTGCCCGGCGTGCAGCGGGGTCTGCACCGGGCCGGGCTCGACGTGCCGCGAGACTTCTCCCTCACCGGCGTGATCGCGGACCGGCTGGCCGAGGACTTCCACCCGCCGCTGACGGCCGCCGACGTGCCCGCCGGCGACATGGCGCAACTGGCCGTCGACCTGCTGCTGGAGCAGATCAACGACCCGTCCGCGACGCCCCGCCACCGCATGTTCGCACCGTCGATCACGCTGCGCTCCAGCACCGGAGCGCGCCGCCGCCCCTGACCCCGGCACGCTGAACGCGATGAAGGGACCCTTCATCGCGCTCCAACGCGAGCTCGAACCGGTTCGACAAGGTTGTTCCTTGCGTTTCCTGAAGGTGTGCGCGTACGTTCTCGATCTGATCGAACCGGTTCGACCTCCGTGTCCCCTGTCTCGTTCGGAGTCTCCATGGTTCAACGACGAACTGCGCTCGCGTTCGCCGCGATGCTCTCGGCCGCACTCCTCCCCGCAACCACGAGCGCCGCTGCCACCAGCACGCTCACCGTCGATCTCGCCACGAGCACCGGGGCGTTCCACGGCGGCGCCGCCGGCTCCCTGTACGGCGTCTACGGCCCCGGTGTGCCGAGCAACGCGGCGCTCGCCGGGTTCTACCCGAAGACGCTCGCCACCAAGGCCCAGGACGGTCCCCAGCACCCCGGCGCCGACGCGCTCGAGGTCGCGGGGCCGTGGGTGGCCAACGGCGGCGGCGACGTCTACATCTACATGACGGACATCTACCGGGGCTTTCCCTACCAGCGCGCGCAGGGTCAGGCCGGCCGGGACGACTTCCGCGCCAAGGTCGAGTCGCAGGTGCGTCAGGTGCTCGGCTCCGGCCACCGCGACAACGTCGTGTACGTGCCGTTCAACGAGCCGGAAGGCAACTGGTACGGCACGGGCCAGTACAGCTACAACAACATCAGCTGGCTGACCGACCCGAAGTACTTCTTCGAGGAGTACAAGCAGATCCACGACCTGATCAAGGGCCTGGACCCGAAGGCCCGCATCGCCGGGCCGAACACGTCCCTGCTCTACGACCAGGTCAAGGGCTTTCTGCAGTACTGCAAGGCGAACAACTGCCTGCCGGAGGTGACGACCTGGCACGAGCTGTCGTCACCGGACGTCGTGCGCAAGAGCGTCGCGAAGTACCGCGGCTGGGAACGCGAGCTCGGCATCGCCCCGCTGCCGATCAACATCGACGAGTACGCCTACCGCTACCACCTCTCGGTGCCCGGCCAGATGATCCAGTGGATGTCCGCGATCGAGGAGTCCAAAGTAGACGCCGACCTGGCGTACTGGAACATCGACGGCAACCTCAACGACTCGACGGTCGAGGCCAACAAGGGCAACGGCCAGTGGTGGCTGTTCAACGCCTACGGCCAGATGACCGGCGACACGGTGCGCGTGACGCCGCCCTCGCCGGGTCAGCAGTACACGTTGCAGGGCATCGCCACGCTCGACAAGGACAAGCGCCAGGCACGGACCATCTTCGGTGGCGCGAACGGAACAGCGGACGTCAAGTTCACCAACGTGGACCGGAAACTGTTCGGCAGCACGGTGCACGCCAGCGTCCGCGAGATCCCGTGGACCGGCCAGGTCGGCGACTCCCCCGAACCGCGCCCGTTGCTCGACACCAGGCTCGCGGTCGCGTCCGACGGCAGCGTGACCCTGCCCTTCACCGGGCTGAAGGAGATGTCCGCCTACCAGGTGATCCTCAGCCCCGGCGCGAGCGGCAACACCACCGCGGTGTCCGTGCCGTGGAGCCAGACCTACGAGGCCGAGAACGCGCGCCACACCGGCACCGGCTGGAGCCTCAACGGCCCGGAAGGCAGCCCGCAGAACGTCAGCAAGTTCGCCACCTCCGGCAACTACAACGTCGGTGGCCTGCGCACAGGTTCGAACGTCGTGCTGTCGTTCGACGTCGACGTGCCGCGCACCGGCGTGTACGACCTGAGCGTCTTCTCCAGCACGCACAACAAGTACGCCAGCGTCGTGCAGCAGGGCCCAACCAACGTCTTCATGCGCATCGACGGCGAACGGCCGCAGGAGCTGCGTCTGCCCGTGTCGTACCAGTGGGTGGTGTGGGACCACACCGACACTCGCGTACAACTGAGCGCCGGCAAGCACACGATCACGCTCGCCGCGTCCGACCCGCAGCTCGGCACGACCCGTGGTGACGCGATCATCGACAAGATCGACCTCACCGCCGTGGACGCGAACACCGACGGACGGTCGGTCTACGAGGCCGAGTACGCCGCCCTCGCCAAGGCCCGGATTCAGTACAACGTCCAGAGCTCATCAGGCCCCGGCGTCGCCAGGATCGGCTCGGGACAGTCGGCGACGTTCTGGGTCCACTCCGACCGCGACGGCTACTCGACCGTGTCCTTCGACCACACCGGCGGCGGCCTCGCGTCGGTGCAGCTGAACGGGCGCAACGTCGACGGGCTTCTGGTCGGCGCGCAAAACGGAACCCAGTCCGTGCCGCTGTTCCTGTCGGCCGGCATCAACCAGCTCAAGGTCACCGGCACCGTGGGCGGTCTTCGACTCGACCGCGTGCGCACGTCCCCCGCGTTGCAACCGACACCGGCGAAGGTCGAGGCGGAGAGCGGCACGGTGACCGGCGCCGCGCGGATCAGCACCGAGTTCTCGTTCGCTTCCGGTGGTGTGGCGACCAACGTCGGCGACGGCCCGGCCAACGCGCTCACGGTGCAGGTCAACGCCACCCGGCCGGGGCAGCACGTGCTCGTGGTCCGGTACGCCAACCCGCAGGAGTCCATTCCCACCCACTACAACCCGGATCCGGTCGCCCGGCACGCGGACATCTCGGTCAACGGCGGGCCGGCGAACCGCGTCGACTTCCCGAACACGTTCCACGCCAACCAGTTCCGCGACCTGGCGGTGCCCGTCTGGCTGAACCCCGGGGCGAACACGATCAAGTTCACCTCGAAGGAACTCCCGAACTGGGACGGGAAGACGTACAACGAGTACGGTCAGCGCTCGAAGTTCGCTCCCGAGATCGACTACGTGACGGTCGCACCGCTCGTGGGTCCCGAAAACTTTCGAAAATGAATTCGAAACCCCTAGTGATTGACGGCCTTTTGCGCACACTTTTACGTTGATCTCATGCGGAGACGGTCATTTCTCGGTCTGGCAGCCACCGGAGTGCTCACCCCGGCCGTCGCGCAAGCGGCCCCGAGGAGCCGGCGCTGGGTCAACACCTGGACGTCGATGCCGCAGCTGACCGAACCGCACAACATGCCGCCTCCGCCGTTCACCCAGGACGGTCTGGTGCTGGCCAACGCCACGTTGCGCCAGACCGTCCGGGTCACGACGGGTGGGCGGCGGATGCGGTTGCGCTTCTCCAACGCGTTCGGCGGCACGGTGCTGCCGATCACCGCGGTGACCATCGCGCTGCCGAAGGACGGCCACGCGGGTGTCAGCGCCATCCAACCGGGCACTGTCCGCCGCGTCACGTTCAGCGGACGGTCCTCAGTGGACGTTCCGAAGGGCGCGCTGGTCGTGTCCGACCCGCTGGACTTCACCCTGGCACCGGGCACGAACCTCACCGTGACGACCTACCTGGCGACCGGGCAGGCGTCCAACGAGATCACCTCGCACCCCGGCTCCCGCACCACCTCACACCTGCTGGTGGGCAACCACGTCGAGTCGGCCGACCTGCCCGGTGCCACGCCCACCGACCACTGGTACCTCCTCAGCGGCGTAGAGGTGCTCTCGACCGCGCCGGCGCTGGTGCTGATCGGTGACTCGCTGACGGACGGCCGGGGTTCCACCACCAACGGCAACAACCGCTGGCCTGACCAGTTCTTCGACCGGACGCGCGGCGACGTCGCGGTGCTCAACCAGGCCGCCGGCGGCAACCGCGTGCTCAACGACGGCCTCGGCCCCAGCGTGCTGGCCCGCCTGGACCGAGACCTCCTGGCACAGAGCGGCGTCCAATGGCTGCTGCTGTTCGAGGGCGTCAACGACATCGGCACGGCGGCGACGACCGAAGCCGCCCAGAAACAGCTGGCAGACGACCTGATCGCCGCCTACCAGCAAATCCTCGAGCGAGCCCACGCACACGACATCAAGGTGTACGGCGCGACGATCACCCCGTTCGGCGCCAGCTTCTACGACGAGGGCTTCCGCGAGGAGTCCCGGCAGACCGTGAACCGCTGGATCCGCACCAGCCGCAGGTTCGACGCGGTCGTCGACTTCGACGCCGCCGTCCGCGACCCGGCCAACCCGCGCCAGCTCCTGCCCGCCGCGGACGTCGGCGACCACCTGCACCTCAACCCGACCGGCTACCGCATGCTCGCCGAGGCCGTTCCCCTCAAGCTCTTCCGTTGAACGTCCACCTCCCGTGCGGCACGGTTTTCACTCCCGAGCCGGGCACGTGCACCTCAGCGGTGGAGCCCACCGGCACGTCGACGGTCAGCCGCAGCACGCCGTCGACCCGTGCCCACGCCACGCCGATGCGTCCGCGCACGCTATCGAACTCGAGGCGCGCCCACGACAGCCCGGCGGTGGCGTTGGGCCGCACGGTGAACTTCCGGTAGCCCGCGTCGCCCGGCACCAGTCCGGCGACGTGCTCGTACAACCACTGCGCGACAGTGCCTTTGAAGTAGTGGTTGCGCGAACGGGTGCCGGTGTCCCACATCTCCCACATGGTGTCGGCGCCGTTCGCGAACCAGTGGCCCCAGCTCGGGTACGAACGCTCGGTGGCCATGGCCGTGGCGACGTCCGCGTGTCCGTTGTCGCTCAAGGCTTTCAGCAGCACGCTCGCGCCGAGGCAGCCGACGTTGACGTGGTTGCCGTTGGCCTTCACCTCGGTTGCCAGCCGGTCGGCCACGGCCTGCACGGAGCCGGCGGGCACCATGCCGAACGCCAGCGGGATCGCGTTGGACGTCTGGCGGTAGTCCGATTCCTTGCCGGTGCGGTAGTGGCCCGCGCCGAGGAACGCGTTGTTGAACGCGGTCAGGAGGTTCGCGGCCACTTCGCGGTAACGCGGCATCGGTTTGCCGATGACGTCACCGAGTTCGGCGGTGTGCAGGAGGGCGCGGTAGAGGTAGGCCGTGGCGGTGAGCCTGGTGTCCTCCGGCGGGATGCCACCGGAGTTCGGCGGCAGGAAGTCGCCGAGCGCCGTGACTGCCAGCCCGTCGCGGAGCCTGCCGATCTCCCAGTCGAGGTACTTGGTGAGCACCGGCCAGTGCTGGGCGGGCAGGCGGTCGTCGCCGTAGACGCGGTACATCTCCCGCAGCACGAACGGGTACACCGTCGTCCACTCCGGCGCGGGCGCGAGTTCGCGATAGCCCCAGCCGCCGCTCGGCACGATCACCGGCAGCTGGCCGGCCTCGTCCTGGCTGTCCGCGAGGTCGCCGAGCCACTTGGTGAAGAACTTCGCCAGGCCGAACTCGGCCAGCATCGACGGTGCGCCGACCTGGGCGTCACCGGTCCAGCCGTTCTTCTCGTAGGTCGGGGTGTCGGTGGGGATGCCGTGCAGGTTGTTCAGGACGGTGCGGCGCATCGCGGCGTCGTACTGCTCGAACAACGGCTCCGAACACCGGAACGTGCTGGTGTGCTTGACGTCCGAGTGGACGAGGCGGCCTCGCAGCTTCGGTGCCGCCGGCAGTCCGGTCACCTCGACGTAGCGGAAACCCTTGTAGGAGAACTTCGGTTCCCACGTCTCCTCGCGGCCCGCGCAGATGTACTCGTCGAGCTGGATGCGGCTGCCGGTCACGTGCCCGTTCTCCATGCGCACGGTGCCGTCGGAGTTCAGCGTCTCGCCGTGCTTGAGCCGCACGACGGTGCCCGCGGGCGCGTTCACCGTGAGCTGCGTCCAGCCCGACATCGTCCGGCCCATGTCCGCGACGAACACGCCGGGCTTCGGTGAGCTGACCACAGGCGTGACCGACTCGATCACGCGGATCGGTTCGTGTTCCTGGGCTTTCAGCGTGCCCTTCGGTGCGGGCCGGACCGGCGCGGTCTGCCACTTGCGGTCGTCGAATCCGGGCTTGGTCCAGTCTTTCGGCGCGAGCCGGGCGTCGTAGGTTTCGCCGGTGTACTGCGAGTTCGACAGAGTGGGGCCGTCGGTGAGGCGCCAGGTCTCGTCCGAGGCGATCGTCGTGCGGGTGCCGTCCGGGTGGTCGATCTCCAGCTGTGCCAGCAGCTTCGGCTCGTCGTGCCACGGCGGGCGCTCCCAGCGCCACACGTTCGGCGTCTTCATGCCGTAGAAGCCGCGGCCCAGTGTCACGCCGATCGCGTTGCGGCCCGCGCGAACCAGCCCGGTGACGTCGTGCGTCGCGTACAGGACGGTGTTGTCGTAGTCGGTGAAGCCGGGATCGAGCACGCGATCGCCGACGCGCCGGCCGTTGACCTCGGTCTCGTGGTAGGCCAGTCCGCTGACGTACAACCTCGCTCTGGTGACCGGTTTGCTTATCGCGAACTCCTTGCGCAGCAACGGCGCCGGCTGCTCCTTCACCGTCACGTTCGAACCCCACGGCCCCTCGCCGTACGGGTTGTACACGGTCGCCGCAGTCCACGCCGAGTCGTCGAATCCCGGTGTCTGCCAACCTGCTTGCTCGGTGTCGGCCACCTTCCAGCCAGGACCGGTGACGAACTCCCGTTGGCCGCCGGGGAGGTCGACCAGCAGCCTCAGGAGGAACCCGGCTGGGCCGTCCGACCGGTTCGTGGCCCGCGCGGCCAGCACGATTCGCCTGCCGTTGATCAGCCGAGTGACGTCGGCGCGTTGGCCGACCTTCCACACGTCCGTCTGCTCCGGCACGTGCAGCGCCTCGGATCCGTTGACGTACAACGTGAAGTCGTCGTCCGCAGTCGCGACCAGCTGGGCTCTTGCCGCGTCCGCCGGCAGGTCGATCGCGGTGCGGAACCAACGGCTTTGCGGTGGCGTGGTCGCCGACCAGATCCACGAGGCGCCGGTGAAGCCGATCGAGGTGTCCGCGGCGCCGATCCACCGCGCCTGCCACGGCGTGCCCAGCAACGCGGTCTCCCACCAGCTGTTGCTGCTCCACGCCGACGACCTGCCCGAGCCGTCCCACACCCGCACCCGCCAGTGGTACCGCGTGCGCGGCTGCAAGGCCTTGCCGCCGTAGGGGATTCCAGTGGTGCGGTCGGAGCTCACCCGGCCGGACCGCCACACGTCGGCCCGGCCCGGCGCGGTGCCGACCTCCACCTGGTAGGCCGTCTGCCGGGCACCGGTGCCGCCCGCTGCCAGCACCCAGCCGAGCCGCGGCACCGCGACGTCGGTGCCCAGCAACGTCTCCGCGTACTCGACCGTGGTGCGCACGACCCGCACCCCGCCCGCCCGGTCCGGCGCCACCTCCGCCACCTCGCCCGCGTGGTCCTGCGCCGCCTCCGCCACCCCGACCGGCAACGCGCTCACGGACAGCCCGACCGCCGATGTTTTCAGGAACTCCCGTCGCCGCACGTCGTCTCCACCTTCGTCGCTGGATGAAACGTTTCAATTCCTGAGACGTCAGCC
>NZ_QFWW01000009.1:61701-67415 GCF_003265345.1 Lentzea terrae
AGCGTGTTCGGCCGAGTGCAGTGCGTCAAGACGAGGAGGACAAGCCTGTCCACAACCGGACAAGGAGGTTGAAACGCTTCAATCGAGCGTCAGAGCGGGGTCGCGCCGGTCGTGACACTTCGATCTTAGTGAGCTGCGGATTCTCGAATGCCCAGACCTCAGTGAGAAGCCATGACGTAGCTGGACGACCCCTCCACCGCCGGCGGTCATCGGCCTGGACTGACGATCCGGGGAAACTCATGGGGACTGCCCGATACGGGCTAGGAGCGCTCGCGGTGGTCACCGCGCTATCTCTCACCCGCGACACGGCGGGCGCCAACACCGTTCCCGGAACACCGAGGGTCAGCGCGTCTGCGTGGGATCCGTGAAGATGATGTGCTGGTCGGGGCGGGCGTCGTTGAGCGCCCACAGCGCGATGCCGTTGGTCGCGAGCACGACCGCGGTCGCCAGGGCGGCGACGATCAGCCGGCGGCGGCGTTCCTTGCGGCGCCAGCGGGACTGCACCTCGCGGTAGGCGCCGGGAGACGCCGTCACCTCGGCGGCGACCGTGCGGAGGGCCTCTTCGAGCCGTTGTTCGCCGCTAGTCGTCATCCTGCCCCTCCAGCACCTTGCCCAGTTTCGCCATGCCGCGCGCGGTGTGCGCTTTGACCGCTCCGGCGCTGATGCCCATCGCCTCGGCGATCTCGACCTCCTTCAAGCCCAGCCAGTACCGCAGCACCAGCGCCTCGCGCTGCCGCTCCGGCAACGAACGCAATGCCGCCACCAACGCGCGCTGGTCGTCGCGCACCATGGCCTGGGACTCGGCGGACGCGACGTCCTCGCGCACCCACTCGACGTGCTTGCGCACGACCTGCAGATGCCGGACGCGCATCCGGACCCGGTTCACGATGACCGCACGCAAATAGGGTAGCGCCGCCTGCTCCGAGCGCAGCCGCTTCCACCCGCGGTGCAGCTCGCAGAAGGCGTCGGCCACCACGTCCTCCGCGTCGGACTCCGCCCCCAGCAGCGTCGCGAGCCGCACCAGCTCCAGGTGGTGCCGGTGGAACAACGCGGCGAGCGCGCTCTCCCGGTCGGCGTCGCGACCGGCGAGCGTCTCGACGGTGTCCGGCAGGTCCTCGCTCACCGGCGCCACACCGCGCTCACCGCGAACGCGACCACCAGGTTCACCGCGAGTGCGATCACGGCGGCGTAGATCTGGAAGCCGCCGACCATCACCACCGCCGAGAACCCGCCGGACGTCACCAGCAGGGTGCCCGTCAGCATGCCGACGGCCCAGCCGGCGAGCATGCCCGCGGGCGACAACCTGCGGGTGAGCGCGCCGAGCACGACCGCGGGGAACGTCTGCAGCACCCACACCCCGCCGAGCAGCTGCAGGTTGATCGTGTCCTGCGCGGCGAGCAGCAGCACGAACCCGAGCGCGCCGAACTTCACCAGCAGCGACACGAACCGCGCGATCGACGTCTGCTGCTTCGGTGTCGTGTTCGGGTTGAGGTACTCCACGTAGACGTTGCGGGTGAACAACATCGCCGCGGCGACCGACATGATCGACGCCGGCACCAGCGCCCCGATCGCGAGCGCGCCGAAGACCGCGCCCGCCGCCCAGCCCGGCATGATCTGCGTGATCATCGTCGGCACCGCGAGCTCGGCCCTGCCCTGCGCGACGACCACGCCCAGTGCGTGCGCGGCGACACCGAGCAGCGCGAACAGGCCGAGCAGCGCCGTCCACCCCAGCAGTGCCACCGAGTTGCGGCGGAGCACCTGCTCACCGCGCGCCGAGAACGCCGCCGTCAGCACGTGCGGGTACATCAGCAACGCCAGCGCCGAGCCGACGGCCAAAGTCACGTACGCGGTGGACAGCCCGGGATCGAGGTGGGTGGTGACCACCCCGCCGTCCACCCCGGCCGACACGAGGTCCGGCGAGCCGGTCGAGCGCCGTTCCGCCTCGGCGAACAGGCGGTTCGGCGGCCCCAGCAGCGCCATGATCACCACGATGGCCGCGAACACCAGCACGCCCTTGAGGAAGGCGATCACCGCCGCCGCGCGCAGCCCGTTGCGGTACGTCGCCACCGCGAGCACCGCGAACACCACGCCCAGGATCACGTCACCGGTCACGCCTGCCGGGTAGACGCCGAGCACGGTCAGCACCGTGCGGATGCCCAGCAGCTGCAGGGCCACGTACGGCATCGTGACGAGGATTCCCGTCAACGCCACGGCGAGCGCCAGTCCTGGCGAGTCGTACCGCACCCGCACGACGTCCGCGATCGTCACCGCGCCGACGTCGCGGGCCTCGCGCCACAGCTTCGGCAGCAGCCAGAACGCCAGCGGGTACACGATCACCGTGTACGGCAGCGCGAAGAAGCCGATCGCACCCTCGGCGTAGACCACGCCGGGCACGGCCACGAACGTGTACGCGGTGTAGATCGTGCCGCCGAGCAGGAACCAGGTGGTGACGGTGCCGAACCGGCGGCCGGCCAGCGCCCAGTCGGTCGGCGTCGGCAGCACGTCGGCGCGGTAGAACCAGCGGGCGGCCACCGCCACCGCGGAGGTCAGCACGAGGACGGCCCCGAACGCGAGCAGCGCGGGCACGTCGACTCCGGTCACGACTCGTCCTCCTCGTCGGGCACCGGCGCAACATACGCGACAAAAATTTCCGCGTCTGTGTAAACCGAACGCGTCACCCGCGCAACTCATGGGAAACACACGACGAGGAGGTGCGACTGTGCGGCCGCGAAGTTCAGCACTAACGGTGGCCCTGCTGGTGCTGCCCTGCCTGACCGCGATGGCGGTGCCCTTGTACGCACGGACCGAACCTCGCCTTGTCGGCGTGCCCTTCTTCTACTGGTACCAGTTCGGATGCCTCATCGTCACCGTTCTGTGCCTCTCCGTGGCGTTGCGGCTGCATCGGGAGGACACGTGACGATCCGGCTGGATGCCGTGGCGTGCAACGAACTCCGGCCGCACGAGGTGGTCGTGGTCGACTGGCACGTCACCGGGATGTGTTGCGCCGACTCCGGTGAGTTCTCGGTGCGGGTGCTGCGCCGCGGCAAACTGCACAGGGGCCTCCGCGCAGTCGACGCGATGCCGTCCGGCGCCGTCTACGCACATCCCACCGCCTGGGCACATCTGGCCGGCCGCGACGTGACGGTGAGCTGCCGTCGCATCGGGCCGATCCGCTGGTTCACGACGGACCTGCCGCCGGACGCCGGTCTGCGCGCCTGCATGGGCCGCCTGCCACCCAGCTGACCGAAATCCCTCCCCCACCGACCGCTCACCCCGAGCGGCCGGCCGGACTCGCGCGCTCTTTTTCAACGCTGACAAGGAGTTCCAGTGAACAAGACCAGGTTGCGATCCGTCCTGGTGTGGACGGTCGTCGCCGTCGTGGGTGCGGTCGCCTGGGCGGTGCTCGCGCTGTCCAGGGGCGAGAACGTGTCCGCGGTGTGGCTGGTGGCCGCGGCGCTCGGCTCGTACGCGATCGGCTACCGCTTCTACGCCCGCTTCATCGCCAAAAAGGTGCTGAAGGTGGACGACACCCGCGCCACCCCGGCGGAACGGCTCGACGACGGCGTGGACTACCAGCCCACCGACCGTCGTGTCCTCTTCGGACACCACTTCGCCGCGATCGCGGGCGCCGGCCCGCTGGTGGGTCCGGTGCTGGCCGCCCAGATGGGTTACCTGCCGGGCACGATCTGGATCATCGTCGGCGTGATCTTCGCCGGCGCGGTGCAGGACATGGTCACGCTGTTCTTCTCGATGCGGCGGGACGGCAAGAGCCTCGGTCAGATGGCCCGCGACGAGATCGGGCCGATCGGCGGCGCGGCGGCGCTGGTCGGCGTCTTCGCCATCATGATCATCCTGCTGGCGGTGCTGGCGCTGGTCGTGGTGAACGCCCTCGCGAAGTCGCCGTGGGGCACCTTCTCGATCGCGATGACCATCCCGATCGCGTTGTTCATGGGCGTCTACCTGAGGATCTTCCGGCCCGGCCGGGTGGTCGAGACGAGCGTCATCGGCGTTGTCCTGCTGATCGCCGCCATCGTGGCGGGCGGCTGGGTGCAGACGTCCAGCTGGGCCGGGTTCTTCACCCTGGAGCCGAAGACGCTCGTGCTGTGGCTGGTGGGCTACGGGTTCGTCGCGTCGGTGCTGCCGGTGTGGATGCTGCTCGCCCCGCGCGACTACCTCTCCACGTTCATGAAGATCGGCACCATCGTGCTGCTCGCGGTGGGCGTCCTGGTCACCGCGCCCGTGTTGAAGACCGAGGCGTTCACGGAGTTCGCGTTCAGCGGCACCGGGCCGGTGTTCGCCGGATCGCTGTTCCCGTTCGTGTTCATCACGATCGCCTGCGGCGCCCTGTCCGGCTTCCACTCGCTGATCGCGTCGGGCACCACCCCGAAGCTGATCCAGAAGGAGTCCCAGGTCCGCCTGATCGGCTACGGCGCGATGCTCGCGGAGTCGTTCGTCGCGGTCATGGCGCTCATCGCCGCGTGCATGCTCGACCCCGGCATCTACTTCGCCATGAACGCCCCCGCCGGCGTCGTCGGCACGACCGTGCAGTCCGCGGCCGAGGCCGTCAGCAACCTCGGCTTCACCATCACCCCGGCCGAGCTCCAAGCCGCGGCGGCCGCCGTGCAGGAGACCACGCTCGTCGCCCGCACCGGTGGCGCGCCCACGTTCGCCGTCGGCATGTCCGAGATCTTCTCCGAGTTCCTCGGCGGCGACGCGATGAAGGCGTTCTGGTACCACTTCGCGATCATGTTCGAGGCCCTGTTCATCCTCACCACCGTGGACGCGGGCACGCGGGTCGGCCGGTTCATGCTGCAGGACGGCCTCGGCAACGTGTGGAAGCCGTTCGCGCGGGTGTCCTGGCGGCCGGGCCTGTGGATCTGCAGCGCCGCCGTCGTGCTCGCGTGGGGCTACTTCCTGTACGCCGGCGTGAGCGACCCGTTGGGCGGCATCAACCAGCTGTTCCCGTTGTTCGGCATCGCGAACCAGCTCCTCGCGGCCATCGCGTTGACCGTGTGCACCACGCTGCTGATCAAGAGCGGCCGGGTGAAGTGGGCCTGGGTCACCGGCATTCCGCTGGCGTGGGACGTGGCCGTCACGCTGACGGCCAGCTGGCAGAAGGTGTTCAGCTCCGACCCGAAGCTCGGTTTCTTCGCGCAACGGGAGAAGTACGCCGACGCGCTGGCGCAGGGCAAGCTCCTCGCGCCGGCCAAGAACACCGACCAGATGGAGGCGATCATCACCAACTCCACAGTGGACGGCGTGCTGGCCGCCGTGTTCGCGCTGCTGGTGATCATCGTGATCCTCGACGCGATGCGGGTGTGGCGCAAGGCCTTGCTCGGCCCCACGCCACCGACCACCGAGACGCCGTACGTGGCGTCGACGCTGCCCGAGTCGCCGAAGCTGGTTGATCTCAGCTCGAGGTGAGAGTGCGGGCCGGGCCTCCGAAGTGAGGCCCGGCCACCTTCACCCACTCAGGAGCACTTGCGCCCGTCGTTCACGCACTTCACGATCTGCGCCATCGTCTGCTCGGAGTTGACGTTGACGTAGTCGTTGTGGTCGGAGAACGGGTTGTGGTTCTCCTCCGGGAACGCGTCGAGCTGGTACTGGCCCTTCTCCTGCACGTCCTTCGGGATGTTGTAGGAGATGCTGATCCGCAGCTGCGGGATGGCCTTGGTGCCGTTCGGGCACGCGCCGCTGTTCTTGTCCGCGAACTT
>NZ_QFWW01000009.1:67578-75166 GCF_003265345.1 Lentzea terrae
CCGTTCGATCTTGCCGTTGTTGCCGACGAGCTCCAGGTTCGGCCCGGAGGGAACGGCCAGGGCCGCGTCGCCGCCGCCGTTGTTCCCGCCGTTGTTGTTGCCGCCACCGTTGTTGTTGCCGTTGTTACCGCCGTTGTTGTTACCGCCGTTGTTGTTCCCGCCGCCGTTGTCGTTGCTGAGCTTGCAAGGCGCCAGGCGCTCCAGGCCCTGCGGCTTCTGGGCGTTGCGGCCGATCGCGATGGCCATCCGGTCGATCGTGGCGACCCGCTTGTCCTTCAACGGACCCAGAATGGCGTTGTTGATGAAGTTCGGACCGCCCTGTCCCTTGGTGGTCACGATCCGCTGGTTCGCCTCCGCGATCTGCTTGTCCAGCAGCGCGAGGTTGCGGTCCACCTCGGCGATCGCCTGGTCCGGCACGGCACCCAGCTCGCCGCGCACCGAGGGGCACTTCACGGTCGGCGTCGCATCGGCGCCGTTTCCGCCGGGCTGGCCGGCGAGCTTGCGCGGAGCCTGACCGTGGTCGGCGTGCTCGCCGTGCTCCTGCGAGCCGCCCTGCTGGCCGCTGAACTTGCGCGGGGCCTGGCCGTTGCCGCCGTGTCCCGCGCCGAAGAACATCTCGCAGTCGGCGAGCGAGGTCAGGTTCGGCTTGGGCGCGCTGCGGCCGATCGCGATCGCCATCCGGTCCAGGGTGGCCACCCGCTTGTCGCGCAACGGGTTGAGAATCGCGTTGTTGACGAAGTTCGGGTCACCGGGGTTCTCGTTGCGCGCCACCCGGTCGTTGGCTTCCTTGACCTGCTTGTCCAGCAGCTCGAGGTTCCGATCCACTTCGCCGCGCGCCTGCTGCGGCACGGCGGGCAGCCGGTCCTTGACCGACGGGCAGGCGATGTGGGGCGCGCCCGCTTCCTTGACCTTGTCCGGATTCGACCCGGACGAGTTCACGTTCGCCTTCGGGTTGATCCGCACGACCGGCCAGAAGTAGGACGACTTGTCACCGTTCTTGCAGGTCGTCTCCGAGTCGGCCAGGCTGTCGTCGGTCGAGTCGGCGCTGATCGACAGGTTGCCGACGAAGTCGTGGACGTGCTGCGCGCCGTGGGGCAGGCCTGGCTGGGCGACCGGGTTGTCGGCGCTGAACTTGCCGCCCTCGTTGGTGCCGCAGTCGACCGTGAAAACGCCCTTGGCGCCGTTCTGCTGCACCTTCGGGTTGACGACGTTCTTGGCGACCTGCTCGATGCGCACGAACGCACCGACCGGTGCGGGCTCACCGTCCTTCGCCGCCAGTGCCACGGTGGCGGTGCCCGCAGCCACCACGGCGACCGCCGACAACGACGCGATCAGGCGGAACTTCCGTCTGTCGGCTTCGCGGTGTGTCATACGTCCTCCTCGCTCATGCCGTGCATGATCAGGAGTACGTGCGAAACGGCCTTCCGGCTCAACGAAAGTCGCCGCGTCATCTTCCGATGAGAACTTCCAGCCCAGTTTGGGAAGAAAGCGCTCTCAGACCGACGGGCGAAGAGATCACTCTAACAGCATCGGACGGTGACCTGAGGTGACCGTCAACGCTGTCATCCGGCCCTGGCGACCCGTCGAGGCCGCCAGGGCCGGCGATCGGCTCAGGACGTGGTGCACGTGCTGCCGTTGAGGGTGAACGACGTCGGCGCGGGGTTGGAGCCGCTGTAGGTGCCGTTGAACCCGACGTTCGTCGACCCGTTCGGCGCCAGCGTGCCGTTCCAGCTCAGGTTGGTGGCTGTCACGTCGGCGCCGGACTGCGCCCACGTGGCACCCCAGCCGGGCAGGGTGACCCGCTGGCCGTTCGGATAGCTGAAGGCCAGCGTCCAGCCGTTGATCGTGCTCGTACCCGTGTTCGTGATGGTCACGCTCGCGGTGAACCCGTTGCCGCCACCCCAGTTCTGGGGCGAGTAACCGACCTTGCACGTGCCGGTGCCGCCGCCCGCGCTGGTCGTGGCTGTCACGATGCCGGAGTTGGCCGACACGTTGCCCGCCGCGTCCCTGGCCCGCACCTGGTACCGGTAGCTCGTTGACGGGGTCAGCCCGCTGTCCGTGAAGGACGTGGACGCCGCCGAACCCACGAGCGCGAACGAGCCACTGCCCAGCGCGCGGAACACGTCGTACCCGGTGACACCGACGTTGTCCGTCGACGCCGTCCAGTTCAACGTGAGACCGGTCGACGTGACACCCGAGGTCGTCGGAGTGCCCGGCGTGGTCGGCGGCTGCGTGTCGCCGGGGCCACCGCCGCCGAAGATCGTCGCTTCCTTCGACGTCTGCCGGACGCCGTTGACACCGTTGAGGAACCGCTCTCCCCACGGCGTGAGGCTCGCCGGGTTGAAGTTGTTGGTCATGTCGAGGTATGCGACATCGCTGCTGTTACCGCTCCACGACCAGCCCAGGTAACCGAGGCCGCGGGCATGCGCCTGAGCCATGATCGTGGCCTCGTCCGGGTCACCGTCCGAGTGGTTGTGCCCGAACTCCCCCACCACCAACGGCAGCCCGGCGGTCTGGAAGGCGTCGAAGTAGGCGTTGATCTCGGCCGCGGTGTCGTAGACGCCGTACATGTGGATGGAGAACACCGTGTTGCGCTGCGGGTCCGCGTTGAACACCGCCCGCGCGTTGTCCCGCATGATGTTGCTCCAGTCCTGACCCCACATCGGTGCGTCGGCCATGATCAGGTGCTGCAGCCCGGCACCGCGCAGCCGGCTGATCGCACTGCTCGTCGCACTCGCCCAGGTGGCACTGACCGACGCGTTGTTGCCGAACGGCTCGTTGCCCAGGTTGATGACGACGTAGTTCTCCTGACCCTTCAACGCGTTCGCCACGCCGATCCAGTACGTCGCCGCCTGGTCCAGGGTCGCGGCGCCGCTCTGCTCGCCGTACCCGGTGGTGTCGTGGACTTCCAGCACGCAGATCATCTTGTTCGTCTTGCACAACGAGATCACGTTCGTGACCTCGGCGGCCGGCGTCGGTCCCCATCGCTGGCCGCTGCCGAGCACGACGCGAACCGTGTTGGTGCCGAAGGACTTCATGTCCGCGAAGGCCCTGTTCTGGCTCGGGTACCAGACGTACGCGTGGTTGATGCCGCGCATCACGAACGCGTTGCCGTTGCCTTCGACGACCCGCGTGCCCTCGACGTGCAGGCCGGTCGCCGGGGTGCTGCCGCCGCCCAGCGCCGCGACCACGGCCGGGTACCAGCGGCTCTCGATCTTCTGGATGCCGGTGGAAGTGTTGGGGTGCACGCCGTCCGTGGTGTCGGCCGAGGTGCTGAACCCGGTCCACTGGTCGACCACGGTGATCGGTGAGGCCGCCGTGCTGTTCGCCTGTGCCCAGCCGGGAATCGCGGCGTTCAGGTCGACCACCCGCTGCCCGCACGCCGAGCAGTTCGCCGGGTTCATCGGGATGATCTTCGCGACGATCAGCTTGGTCGCGGGATTGCTCGCCCGCATCTGGCCGAGCATCGTCGTGTAGGCGTTCAGGATCGTGGCGGCAGGGATGTTGTTCCAGACGTCGTTGGTGCCGAGGTGCATCAGCACGACGTCCGGGCGTGCCGACGACAGCCAGCCGGGGAGCTGGTTGTCCCGCACGATGTTCGTCGCGAGGATCCCGCCATGACCCTCGTTCTCGCCGTCGTAGGTGAACCCGCAACCGGGCGCCGGCAACGAACCCACGAAGTCGACGTCCGTGTGTCCGGTGTCCTGCAAGTGCTTCCAGAGCAGCGCCCGCCAGCAGCCTGGTGAGCCGGTGATGGAGTCGCCGAGTGCCATGATCCGCGCGGGGGCGGCCGCACCGGCCGGAGCTGGAGCGATGACCGCGCAGGCCGCCAGGAGCAGACCGGCCACCACCGCTCGGAGAAATCGCCAGGTCAAAACGACCTCCTGAGGATGTCCGACAGGGGGAAATCCGAATTCCGGGAGCGCTCCCAGAAATCGGACTGTAACCACCCGGAAATCCGCTGCCACACCGCCGAGTGGCCCACCGGCGGAACCTGTCCGTTGCGGACAAGCCCATGACATCGGCTTGTCCGGTGGACAGATCTCCTCGTCAGCGCCGTCCTGCGGCGATCTCCTCCGCGTTCAGAGCGCGGTTCCACACCGTCAGCCTGCGCATCTTGCCCTTGAAATGCTTGCCGGCGGAGTTCTCCGTCGGTTTCGCCGTGATGCCGTCCACGGTCGTCTGTTCGACGTTGTTGTCGAACAGACGAGCAGTTCCGTTCGACAACGTGCAGGTGATGGTGTGCCAGCTGCCGCGCGACACGGCGTGGTCGACGTTCGCGTTGCCCATGTCCCACAAGGAGTACTGCCCCTGCTGCGCGGGATCGACCCACACCTGCGCGGAGATGGTCAGCGCGTTCAGTCCGGCCGTGAGGTTGTCCGGCAGGTCGAGGTAGCCGTCCGTGCCACCGAAGACGAGCCCGGCCGGTGAGCGGCTTACGTCGCCCCGGATCGTTGCCGTGCGGCCGTTTCCGGACAGGTCGGCGATCGCCGCGCCCGTACCACCGGTCAGGTCGTAGTCGGCCACGACGCCCTTCTTGTTGGCGCGCACCGGTGGCGGGCCCTTCCGCAGCCGGTCCAGCTCGGCCTTCGACACCGGCAGCGCCGTGCCGTGGCGCGATGCCCCGTCCAGCACGACGGTGACCGTGCGGAGGTCTCGTGTAGTCGAGTGCACAGTGGACAGCCGAGGGTCCGACCAGGTGATCAGGTCGGTCGACTCCCGGATCTCCAGTTGACTGCCGCCGCCCGCAACGAGGAAGAAGCGGTCACCTTCCTGGCTGCGGACGAGGAACGGGTCGCGGTGCTCCGACCTCACCACCGGAAGATCGTTCAGCACGTCCCAGCGCACCAGGTCGTTGCTCACCGCGAAGCGCACCTGCTCGTTGGAGGAGTAGGTGAACAGGTAGCCCTCCATGTCCACCTTCTTGGGCAGCGGCAGGACGGTGAGCGAGAAGTAGCGGGTGTTGCTGGTGTAGCCCTTCGTCGCCCGGACCGAGAGACGGGCGGTGCGCGGCCGGGATCCGTGCGGTGGCCTGATCACCTCGCCGGTGGTGGTGACGACGCGGGGATCACTGCTCTGCCAGGTGAACGCGACGTCGCGACCGCCCTTGGCCGGCAGCGTGATGTTGCCGCGGATCGCGTCCTCGTCGTGAATCACGATGTCCTTCAACGCGTTGTCGACCTTCTGCCGGTCGGTGAGATCCTCCGGCACGGTCACGGTGAAGTCGCGCGTCGCCGTGTACCCGGCGTAGGTGGCGGTCGCGGTGAGCGTCACCGTCACGTTGCCCGCCCGTGGCGCTGGCCGCGTGACGAGGCCGGTCGCCGACACCACGGAGGGCTTGCTCGACTCCCAGGAGAGCACCGAGCCGCCCGCTTTGGCCGGCAGCGCGAGGTCCTCGGTCGCGGTGTCCGCGAGGCTGAGGGTCGCCACGTCGGCAGCAGGCCTGGCCGACGCCGTCGTCTTGCCCAGCTCGCGTGCTTCGCCGGGGCTCAGCGCACGGCGGTAGAGCCGGAAGTCGCGGATCTTGCCCTTGAGGTCGTTGCCGAAGTGGTCGACGGCGGCAGTGGTGGTCACGCCGGTCTTCCTGGAGATCGCGACGCCGTCCTCGTAGCGGGTCGCGGTGCCGCCGTCGAGCGTGCAGGTGATCGTGCGCCAGCCGGTGCCGAGGTCGGCCTGGACCGAGACGGTCACGTCGGTGAGCCCGCTGATCACGTCGCCGGGCAGGCGCAGGCCTTCGGCACCCAGCGAGGTGTCGTAGTGCACGACCAGGCCGTCGTCGAGAGTGGCCGCCGCACTGGTCGTGACGGAGATCGCGAGCCCGGTCGCGCTGAGGGCGACGGCGAGGAGCGCCGAGGTGAAGGTGAAGTGACGAAAGGACATGCCGGCCTTTCCCGACGGGCACGCGCAGGTGCCCCAGGGTTGCTTTCAAGGGGAACGCGCGGACAGTCCCGGAAGTGCGCGCAAACATAGCTGGCGCTCGATAGCTGGTCAATGCAAACCGGAGGGCGGGTTCGACCCCGCCCTCCCGAACGGTCATTTGCCCAGGCTCTCCAGTGAGCGCTGGGCGGCTGCCAGGCCGTCCTTCGGCGTCACGAGCCCGTCGCAGATCTCGCCGATGATCGTCGAGAAGGCCTTCTGCATGCCGCCCCACTCCGGCGTCATCGGTGGCGTGAAGGCGAACTCGGCCGACTGCTTGAAGGCGTCCAGGTTCACGTCGCCGATCGCCCACGCCGGGCGCAGGAAGTCGTCGCTGTCCTGCACCTCCCGGTTGGCCGGCGCGTCCTGACCGGTGGTGGCGATGGGTTTCTGCCCCTCCGCGCTGGTCAGAAACTCGAGCACCTCGAACGCGAGCTCGGGACGCGTGCTCGACTTCGTGATCGCGAGGCCGCTCTGGAACGAGATGGTCGCCTGCTTGGTGTTCTTGAACAGCGGCGAGATGCCCCACCGCACCTGCGGGGCGTTCTTGAGCGAGGCGATGTTCCAGAAGCCGGTCATGATCATGGCGGCGTTGCCCTGGGCGAACAGCTGGTCCGGATTGGCGACCTTGAGCGCCTCGTAGTCCTTTTTGGACGGCGCGACGCGGTGCTTGTGCACCAGGTCCGCGTAGAACTGCATCGCCTTGACGTTCTCCGGCGAGTTGATCACCGGCTTGCCCGCGTCGTCGAGGATCTTGCCGCCGTTCTGCAGCATGAACGCCATCCACCAGGGCCACCAGTCGCCGGCGGCGAAGCCGTACCGCATGGTCTTCTCGCCGTCCCTGACCGTCAGCTTCTGCGCGGCGGCCAGGAAGTCCGGCCACTTCCAGTCGGCGGTCGGGTAGGCGACGCCGTCCTTGTCGAACAGATCTTTGTTGTAGTACAGGACCATCGGCCCGTTGCGATCCGGCAGCGCCCACGTCTTGCCGTCGCGGTCGTAGGAGCGCGCGGCCCGCTCGCCGAACCTGCCCACGAGGTCGAGCTTCTCCGTCTCGATGTACGAGTTCAGCGGCAGCAACTGGTTCTTGCTGCTGTGGCTGTGCACGGACTCGTTGACCTCGATGATGTCGGGCGGGTTGCCCTCCGCGATCATCTTGCCGATCTTCGAGCCGAAGTCGTCCTTGATGTGCAACAGCTTGACGTTGACCCCCGGGACGCGGTCGCTCGCGAGGTCGACGCGTTGCTGGTACGTCTTGGCGTCCTGGTCGCCACCCCACACGGCGACCGTCACCACGGGCTCCGGCGGCGGTGGCGGCGCGCTGTTGGCGGCGCATGCGGACACGGCGAGACACGCCACGGCTGCGGACATGACTCTGAACGGGCGTTGCCCCATTTACGTGGATCCCCTCGGAAGTTCAGTTCGAACACAGTGGGACTCCTCGGTCACCGATGTGACCGCCCACATGCCTCTGTCGCTGAACCTGTTCCCCCGTGCCGCACTCCGATCGAGCACAGTACGTGATCTCCATTTGTTTTTGAAGAGCTTTTCGGCGCCGCCTGCAGGTGCTTCACCTGGGTGTTTGCACGATCAATCATGGTCGTGGGGGTGCCACGCTGAGTAGTCGTCGAATTCGACGTCGAATTCGACGTCCAGGCTCCAGAAGCAGCTATGT